>CAVUMX010000001.1:0-2874790 GCA_963742725.1 uncultured Actinomycetota bacterium
GCAGCGTGCGCCTGGCCCGCAGGCATCACCCGACTGAATAGGCCATCCTGATGCGCTACGCCTACCGAATCTACGAGCGACGCTAGATTGTCGCGACTCAGGCCCCCGGGCCCGACCAACAGCTTCAAGTTCTTCAACGCCGCCGCGTCCACTGCCCCAAAACCGGCCACTGGGGCCTCCCCGAAGAGGGACTTCGCTTCCTCCCGTGCCGCGTCCACCTGGTCGGCGGTCATGCCAAGCAAATCGACCCAACTGGCCATCCCGACGTATCCGAACAGGTTCGCCACGTCGACGAACCGATTCGGCATCAAGGCGACCAGCGTGTCAACCAGCTGCGGCTCGCTGTCCAACACTTTCCATGTCGGCAGCGTCCCTGCGTCATCGCCGAACGAGTTCATCAGGTTCTCGTACAGCAACTGCTCGTTGTTCATCTGTTCCAGCCGCGTGACCGCCTGAATCTCCTCCCATACACCACGCGCATACTCTCGGCGGCCCGCTACCTTCGCGTAGTCAAGCAGATCATCATCGAATTTCCGTGCGATCCCGTCGGTTTCAGCGAGTACCGCCGGTCGGCTGCCAGCAGTCGGGAAGTCCAGAGCGTGCACTTCCGTCAGCACGACCAGCGGTACGCCCGACGGATATCCCTCGCCGCCCCACAGCTCAGGGTTCGCCTCCTGATCCTGCTCGATCGCCGCTTCTACGTCCTCAACCGAGCCCTCGATAGTACGGTAATCGCCTGGATTGATGCCCATCTCGTGCAACCATTGGTCAGATGTGAGTAGACCCTTGTCCATGGTGAGATCGAATACCATCTGCTGCAGGCCGTTCGGCCCCTTCACCTGTAGCGTCGGCGCCACGTGGAAATCCCAGAACACGGGCTTAGGACTATCCTGAGTCGCCCCCTCCGCAGTCGTAGACATCAGGCTCAGGGGCGGATTTTGCCGCGCAACGAATATTTTCTGCGGCATTGCACCGGCCTTGATCAACTCAAGCGACCAGAGATGCGCTCGGAGATCACATCCGTTTTCGGGATGCTTGATCGGAATCCATACCTCACCCGCGGAATAGTGGTCGAATGTCGCCTCACCCAGTGCCTCGAACCACTGCTGCGCCTGCTCCATCGTCACCGGCTGCTGTGATGCGTGCCCGAACAGATAGCTCACATAGCCGGCCAACGACGGCTCCGCCTGCACCAGGTCGTCTTTTAGGTCCCGACTGAACAGAGTGGAGTACGCATCTGACACTGGCTGCAATACCCGGAACGACCGATCTGCCTTCGCAATTTGCGCGAACGCCACCTCAACCTGATCACTATCGATCAAATCGTGCAGATTGCGCGCGAACGCCTGAACCTGCGGCAGAGCCATCGGCTCGAAATACGGGGCCGACGCCGTCCTCGGCGCGGGCGGCAACGACGGGTCAATCGTCAGGACCTGCGCGTACCCGAGCGGCTCCATAATCCGCGCGTACTCTTCGACTGTCAGACGCCCCTCTTCAACCGCTGTATCCAGTAGGTCCGCCAGCGAACCGAAGCCCATAACCGCCAGTGCCGTCTCCAAGGCAGACACCGCTGGCTGATTGCCACCCATCCAATGCAGCAGAGTCATGACCTCCGCCACATCAACGCTCGGCCGCGCCAGGAGATCAGCGATTCGCGACGCCATATCGACCGACTCGTGCGCGACCGGCACCGAAACCGACGCACCGATCCCTATAGCCGACTGCGGTTCCACCGACCACAGCGGCAGCATTCCTGGCAAGACCTCCCGCTCGCCATTGATCGCAGACGATTCATGCGCCTCCGCATCGGGGAAGACACCATCGTTTCCGGTCTCCGCCGCCGGACTCCTGGTATTCGGCCCGTTCGTCCGCGACGGCCCACCGGCCGAGGGCGAAACAGTGCCCGTCTCGCTACCGACACCCCCCGGTGCACCGCCGGCGCCCTCCGCTGCGGGAAGGCCGGCAGCCTCACCCAACTCACGCGCGTAATCAGACGCGGCATACTTAAGAGCCTCGCCCGTCAACGCCTCCGGGTTGACCTGCAAGAACTCCGCAACCGCAAACGTGATGTCGTTGAACACGTCCCTGTCAGAACGCGAACCATCAATCGTCAACTCGAACCTGTTCCGACCCGAGTTGAGGAAGACCGCCTGCGCCTCCAAATCCGCCAAACGCCCATCCGACAACTTGCCGAACCTCAGCACCAACCGATCCCGCACCGACAACAACTCGACAACCGCCGAAGCCTCATCGACGAGCGCCGTCTCACTACTATCAACCGGCACACTCGAGGCCGGCACGGTCGTGTTCGGGTTAATCGTATCGATCCCGGACCACAGCAATTCGGTCCGAGCATAACTCGGGTGATCCACACCCAACAGCATCGACGTCACCGTCAAACCGTGACCACGGAGCGCCGCCAACGCACCCAGATGCTTCCCCGTGATCAGACTACGATCCACCAAATCGTTCGTCGCATGCATAAACTCATTAGCGATCGTATTCTTCTGCCCAGACGGCGCCGCGACCCAACGATCGTACAAATGATGCACGACCTTGTCCATCAACTCCGCGGCATACTCAGCAGCCTTCGGCTGCTCACCCACACCCATCAGTCCGTCGTCAAGACTGCTCAGCCGGAAGACCAAATTGATCACACCCGCAACCAAATCCGACGTCGACTGCTCATCGGCATCCTGAGCATCAGCCGGAAGGTCCTCCCACACCCCCTGCAACAACTTCAACTGTGCCTTATTGTCAGCCGAACCCAACCACTTCCCCAGATCTCCAACTACCCTCTCGGCCTTCGTCCGCAACTTCGCCGCCCCCGCACTCGGCTCCACCGTCACAAACTCAACCGGCCCCCCAACACCCACGGCACCCTCGCCGCCACCCGCAACCTCCCCCGATATGGCACCGACCTCATCCAACCCGTCAAAACCCGAACCCTGCACCTCACCAGCCGACTCCACCGGAACTACACCCTCCGGCACAACCGTCGACCCGTCATCCACGTGGAGGTGTGAGAAGTCTGCGAGCAACTCGACCACGATCTCCGCGGGCACATTCGCCTCGGCCTGCCCACTGGACTGCGGCGCCGGGGTGCTCGACCCCATCGGTGCACCGCCCGCGTTCGTAGCCTCTGGAATGTCCCTCGCGTTGCCCAGGTCCCGGGCGAAGTTGGACGCGGCGATCTCAAGCGCTTCGCCTTCTAGGCCGCGCGGATTGACATGCAGGAACTCGGCCACCGCGAACGTGATCTCGCGTTCTGCCACCACGTTCGGCCGCGACCCATCGATGGTCAGACCGAAATTGTTACGGCCGCTGCTGATCTCGATCGCACGCGCCACCAACCTGTCCGCGCCCGCATTTGTCAGCTTCTGATACTGAAGCTCCAGGTGCTCCTGCACCTCACGCTCGCCACGACCGCTCATGGGTGGAATCTGCGATCCGACTGGTGACGTCGACGTCACTGCCTCGACGACCGGAGAAGGGATTCCCCGTTCTGTCGTGACTGGCTGCGACGAGCCCGTCTCGGATGTGGAGCCCAGGTCCTGGGAGTCCCATTCCATGACCTCTTCCTCGTCCCGAAGGTCGTCGCGTGGCCTGGTGGGTTCGACGTGGTTGTGGCCGGTTGTCTCGGATCCCGACTCGACGTCGGTGGTCATGATCGTCTGCGGGCTGTCCGAGATCAGCTTGAGGCCCTGCCCGTCCTGCAGCGTCTTGGCGATGTCATCCAGCGACCGGCCGCCTTGGAACATCACGTGGGTATCGGTGGCCACAACCGGCCGGAACCCGTTTTGCAGCAGGAACATCGGGAGCAACAGGTAAATGTTCAGACGCGAGTTGGTGTCACTGAACGGATGCACAGTCTGCAGGGTGCGGACCACCCGGCC
The DNA here is from genome assembly GCA_963742725.1 of uncultured Actinomycetota bacterium. Classification (GTDB taxonomy): domain Bacteria; phylum Actinomycetota; class Actinomycetes; order Mycobacteriales; family Cryptosporangiaceae; genus CAVVAL01. Next base: position 3,897 of record CAVUMX010000001.1, read on the forward strand.
GATCGCCCGGAACTTGGCGTTGTCGCTGGTGGCCGCGGACAGCTCGGTGTAATAGCGGTCAAGGATGGAGTTAACGAGCTGCGGCATCTCCTCGGCCGTGAAATGCGACAGGATCTGGCCCTCGTGGCTCCACGTCAGCGCGTCCTCCTGACCGAATACACCCACCACCGGCTTACCGTTGATCGTCTCGGTCAACAGCGTCTTGCTTATGTGGTGCGAGCGAATCGGATGCGCCGTCTGAACCCCGTCCTGCACCGCCTGCTCAGAACCGGTGGCCGCCGCATTTACCGGAAGGTGAGAGTTCACCAGATCATGCAGATGCTGGTAAAGGGCCGCGTCGAGGTGGATGGACGACATGTCCGCATGATCGAGTACCTCACGGAACGCGTCGATCATGCCTTCCTGATATCCCGGAGCGCCATTATTGTTGTAGTAGGACCCCGGATTCGTCGGAAACGCCTTCAGCGCATTGGCGTGATGTTGGGCCTTGATATACAGCCGCCACCATTCACTCTCCGGAAGAACGTCGGAGAGTTTCGTCGACGCCGAGTGGATCGCCGCGGTGTCGTATTTCCTACCGCCCTGGCTGCTTCCACCATCGCTGTCGCTGGTATACCGGTCGTGATGCTCCCAGAACTGCACATTTTCTTTCGCCCAGTGCCGTTCCATCTGAGCCCGCTGAAGCAAAAGATTGATCCGGGCCGCCGCGCCGAAATCAATCGCCGGACCAGACCGGCCCCGCGTATCGGTAAGCGTGCGCTCCAACTCGGCGACGTTCTCCTCAGCCTTCGCGTACTCGCTATGGGCATCCACCAACGAACGCGGCAGCACAGACCCAACCGGCGGCCGCCCATCACCCAACCCGCCCTCACCAGGCAACTGCTCCTCATCCGGGCTGTCATAGACCGCCTCCTCAACGCCCGTGAACGCACTCGGCCGCCGCGGACGAACCACACCCACCTCATGGTCCGACGCCTCACTACCTTCTGTGCTGCCCTGGCTGGGTGAACCGTCCTCGGGCGTGTCCTTACTTGAGGAGTCGTCAGCGTCATAGTCGGCCGGCGCAGAGTTTCCACCGCTCGAGTGAGTGTCAGACTCATCCACATCCACATCCACCGACAACGCCTGCGGAACCAAACCCGCCGGAACCTCAACCACCTCAGACTTACGCCGCGGAACCTCCCGCACCGCCAGCTCGTCCTCAGCCACAGAGCCCACAACCGACGACTCCGGCGACGACTCCGCCGAAACATCGAACCAAGCCGCCGGCGTACTCACCAATGTCGACGCCTTGCCTGGCAGCTGGATGCCGACCTCTGCGCCCTTGCCCTTACCGACCGTCCGCTCATACGCCGCCGCAAGATCCAGCCCAGTCACCGGCCGCCCCGACGCCTTAGCATCCGGCACAAGATCGACCAAGTCCTTGCGCTGATCCGGTGTCACCACCGCGTCAGTGGGCAGCTTGAACGTCGCTCGCGCCACCACGTCCAGGTCCGAGACCGTGAAGTGACCCAGCTTGTTCCCCGCGCCGAAAACCAGGTTTTCCACTCGCCGGATGCCGGTCAAGTGACCAACGTCGATCTGCTGGTCGGAACCGAAGACTTCCTGATACACGTCGACGATGTCTCGCATCCGACCGATCTCGTGCGGCGTGACCTTGGTAAACCGACCACGAGCCTTACCGAACAGCCCGCTCTCCTTGTGGAGACCAGTGTTCCGAGCCAGTGTCTCCAACTCCGTGTCCGACAGCCCAACCGGCTTAGTGCTCTGCACATCCCCCAACACATCACCGATCGACGACGACACTTCGGTGCCACCGAACGCCGGATCCTGAATAACATCGTCGAGGATTTCGATCATTGCCTCATAGGCAGCTACCTCGACGTCCAGCTGGCCCGATTCCCTGGCCGTGACATAGCGATCAGCCTGCGCAATCCACCGATCAATGAAATCGTTGCGACGATCAGCGACACCATCACCGTTAGTCGCCACCAACTCCGCCATCGTCCGCCAAAACGTCACATCCTCCGCAACCGACGGATACTTGGGCCCGTTGGACACCAGGCCATCTGCCGGCAACTCGACGACCGTTTCTTCATTCGCATTCGTACCCGAGAACTCACCAAGCTGCGGACCTGATGGCGTGCTTGTGCCGGACGACCCCACAACCGAAGTATTCGGGTCCGCCGCCGGATTCCTGGTATTCGGCGCGTTCGTCCGCGACGGCCCACCGGCCGAGGGCGAAACAGTGCCCGTCTCGCTACCGACACCCCCCGGTGCACCGCCGGCGCCCTCCGCTGCGGGAAGGCCGGCAGCCTCACCCAACTCACGCGCGTAATCAGACGCGGCATACTTAAGAGCCTCGCCCGTCAACGCCTCCGGGTTGACCTGCAAGAACTCCGCAACCGCAAACGTGATGTCGTTGAACACGTCCCTGTCAGAACGCGAACCATCAATCGTCAACTCGAACCTGTTCCGACCCGAGTTGAGGAAGACCGCCTGCGCCTCCAAATCCGCCAAACGCCCATCCGACAACTTGCCGAACCTCAGCACCAACCGATCCCGCACCGACAACAACTCGACAACCGCCGAAGCCTCATCGACAAATGCCGCCTCACTACTATCAACCGGCACACTCGAGGCCGGCACGGTCGTGTTCGGGTTAATCGGCACATTCGCCTCGGCCGGCCCACCGGACGGCGGAGAATTGTTCGTCAGCACCGACGGCGTGCCTCCGCCAACCTCCATTTCCGGGAGGGCAACATTCCTAGCGTCAGACCCCATCGGCGGCGGCACGTCCGGCAGCGGCGAGATCGTCACGTTGTTGTTCTGGAGCCAGGTCTGGAACTCCGTCGGGCTCAGAACGGTCGGCACTGCGTACATCGGATTGTCGACCTTGAACGCCTCCGCACCGCCTACGAGGATGGCCTCGACCGTGACGGCGTGGAGCCCGACGGGGATGTCCATCGTCGCCTGTTGCGGTCCGGCCCACAGCAGCCTCTTCCAGACCCCGTCGGCCAGCGGCCGAGTCGTCCACGGCGCTGAACCGGACAGCTCCGGAACAACGTTGGAGTCCAGGAGGGTGCTGAGGGCGTCGAGGTAGGCCAGGCCGTTGATGGCGTCCGAACGACGGGTGCCCCGGTCAACGCTCAAGGGGCTGGAGATCAGGGCGCTCGCCGACCAGCTGTCGATGACCTTCTTGGTCAGCACCGGGATTGAGGCGGTCCCCTTGCTGGGATCGACGACCGCGCTCAGCTTCTGCATGGCGCGTCCCCAGTCCACGCTGAGCTTTGACCATGCCGCCGGATCCTGGTTGCCGGCTGTAACGAGCTGGCTCGCAACGGCCTGCAACCGGTCGAATTCGCTGCGCGCCTCCTCGACACGCTTTGTGACCAGGTCGTTGACCGTGCGGCCACTGAAGCGGTTCTCCGTGCTCTGCACGAGCTGCGGGTCTCGCGTGCGCAGGTCGGTCAGCGTCTGCTCGATCTGGTCAGCCAGGTTGCGCCCGACCAGGAGTTGCCCCGCGATCGTCGGCACCTTAGAGCGGATCACGGTGTTGAGGCTCGCCGGATCACACGTGTTGAGGAACTGCTGCACGTCATGCCCCACGGCGGCGAACATCGCGGCCGCCAGCGCGTCGGGCGAGCCGAGCAGCTGCATGAACAACGGGTCGTTGTTCATCAGGGCGCGGCCCTGCGGCGTGAGATTCGCAGTCCACAGCTCAGCCAGCCGCTGACCGATCGTCGCCCCCGGCGTATACGTCACGCCCTCCAACACCGACCCGGGCTGGGTGAACGGGTCGTTGCCCTGCGCGACCTGCTCCGCCACATCGCGCAGCACGTTTTCCAACTGGCGAGGCGTGAATGGACGGGCCTCGTGGCCATCGCGCGTCGGCACCAATGACGTGGACGCCAAGCTGTCGAGCACAAACGCCGTCACCTGGTTCGCGACATCGGCGCTGACCTGATCGAGGTTGGCGTTGATGCGCTCCACCGCATCCGATACCCGCGGCGACGTCAGTACGTCAGAGGCGTAGTTCTCCAATGTGCCGGAGCCGGCGAAAGCCTCCAATTCGCCGCGGACCTTGGTCACCGCCGCCGAGTCGAACCCGAAACCCTCCAGCAGCGACGCGTCGTGCCCGGAGACTTCTGCGTTGCCCGGTGCACTCGTCTCCGGGCTCGCGACGGTCGTGTCCTGCGTACCCACTTCGCTCGTCACGAGTTCGACCGTGGTGCGGCTGCGCAGCTGCTCGTAGGACGCCCCCACATTCTCGGCGTTGGCCGGGGCCGGGATTCGGCCGCGCGAGGACGCTTCGATGTGAATCTGCGCCCCGAGCTCAGGGTCGATCTGCGTCAGCTTCTCTCGGATGACGTTGGCGACGTTGTCCGCGCGCTCCTGCCCGACCTGGTTGGCACGGAACGACGCCACAGACTCGGGCACGAAACTCAGACCGGTCATCCCGTTACCGCCGCCTTCGACACTGATTGTCGGCGGCTTCAGCCCCTGCTCGTCCCGCCAGCGGGCAACCTTGATCGCGGTGTTGGCGAACATCGACAAGCTGACCGAGTTCGGGTCGACCGCCGTTGACTTGGCGCTGAAGTCGATGGTCAGCGGCTTACCGCTCCCATGCCCGCCGACGACAACCAGCGTCAGCGGGTTGACGAACGCGGAGTTTCCGTGCCACGACGCGTGGAAAGACTGCCCAGGCGTGTTGTTGGCGAACATGCGGAAGCCCCACATGTCCTCATTCCGGCCAAGATCCGGAGAGTCACGGAGGATGTTGTCCTTGACCGACTTCGCATGCTCGGCGAAATCAGGCGTGTAAAGGTGCTCACTGAGCCCTGTGAACTTCTCCAGGTACGCGTTGGCTTCGGCCGAATCAACTGGCATCGGCGCATCGTTCACGACGTAGTGCTCGACGTTTAGCCGAGCCGCTTCGATCGCGACTTCGTCAAGATCGAGTGACCGCGTGTTCTCCAAGGTGAGCTGCGTGTTGTTGTCGGCGCTGGTCGCGACTACACCAGCGAAGTGATAACCCCAGGCGCCGTTGCGGTGGACAGGCTTGCCCAATCCGGAGTAATCAGTATCGAACGCGGTATCCGTACCCTCTCCGTTAGCGCTGATCGACTGGATCATGTACGCCTCGCCGACCTGCGCCCACGCGTACTGGTTGACGCCGATCGCCTCGAGGGCCGAGTTCATGACCGGGTTGTTGAACACGTTCACCCCGTACTCGCGGCCCGGACGCGGCGCGCCGTCGTGACGGCCACGACCGCGGCCATCCTGTGCCACGGCCTCCGTAGCCCACTTGGGATCGACGTTCGAGACATCGCCCTTCTTCGCCACGTTGGCCAGCTTCTCGGCGAGATGGTGGGTCCCCGTCACCTCTAGCGTGTCGTTCGGGTTGATCTGCACGACGCTTGCCTGGCCCGGAACCGGCTGGCCGTTCGGGCGGATCACCACATGCGACGGTTGACCACCGATGACACCGGCGGCGAAGTCCCGGCAGATGGCCGCCAGCTGTTCGAGGAAGAGCGGCTGGACCATCACCAGGCTCGAGGCGCTACCCGCCACCTGCAGGGTGTTCTCCGGCACGGTCTTCAGGCGGACGTGGCTGCCTGCCTGCTCCAGTGCCTTGTTCGTGTCTTGCACGACCTCCTCGGTGGCGTAGAACTCGTTCACCTTTCCGCCGTCGGTCGCGTTCATCGCAACCGTCCCGTCGGACGACACGAAAATCGGCGGATGGGTGTCGAACTCCACGGGGCGATGAACGACGAACCGGGGGAAAAGGCCGTCACCACGGTCATGCACCTGGGCGTTGCCGTTCGTCCGGCTGAACGGCAGTGTCTCCCCATGACTCACCACATAGTCGAGCGTTATCGTGGCGGGCTCGGCGCGGCCCGGTACCTGACCCGCTTCCACGGGGTAGCTGTAGTCGGTGTCCTCGTACGCTGATCCCGGCAGCAAGGTAAAGGTCACCGGAGTTACGTACTCGCCCAGCCGCCAATGCGGCTCCCGATCCGAATGCGCATTAACGAAATCGCGGAGGCCTTCGGGCAGGTACAGCGTGGCATCAACCTCGTCAGTCTCGCCGTCGACCTCCACCAGCTCGCTGCGGGTGAACGTCGTGCTCTCGATCATCGACGCGAACTCCGGACGGGCGGCGATGAACCGTATGGCAGCGTCCAGGATGAGGTCCGCGTCGGCGTCGGGCAGGTTCTTGAGGAGTTCCCACTGACCGATGATGTGCAAGTCACCGTTCCGCGCGGAGAGATCACGCACGAGGTTCTGGGTGACCTGCTTCGCCACCGTGAGAGTCTCCTCGGCGCTGAGCTCGACCTGCACTCCGTCATCGGTGACGAAATCAGGGGCCGGCGTTATCGCGCTGAAGTCGTACAGGTTCGGGCCTGACAACAGCGTGTCTAGGTCGATCAGCAGCTGCTTCACTGTCGAGTAGAACGGCGCACCGTCCGCCGGCGCGTTCGCCGTCTCGGTGACACCGGAAGGCGCGACCCCCTCCGGCATCTCCGGAGAGGTCTCCTCCGACACAGCCTCGACGAATTCATCAGTACCGACGTTCGTACTGGTGCTCGTGTTCCCTTGCGCCGTCGGCGCGTCGGCCGTGTACTCGTTCTGGGACGCGTCGGCGGTCGGTGTCGTGTCCGTGCTAACCACCGGCGGGGGCACATTCGGGGGCGTGGAGTCCAGTTTGACAGGCCCGCCGTCGCTGAAGGCATCGGCCGACGGCCCAGCCACGTCATCCTGCACCACATCAGCCGCCGGTCGATCCAACACCGAGTTGGTGTTGCCGGCAGTCGAGTCGGACGGTTCACCGGCACCGACGTCGGTGCCACGCTCCGGCGTGTTACCCGCGACCGGAGGTATCGCGTCAGCCACCTCACTAGTGATCTGGGTGTTCTCCCGCGCGGGCGCGGTCTTCACCGGCACCGGCTGCGGCTCGACCGGCCCGGCCGGCGGCTGCTCCTTTCGAACGGTGTGCGTCATCGGCCCGTCGTGCAGGAACACGCTGGTACTCACGCCCTGGAACTCCGTGTCAACCCACGTCACCGTCGGCATGGCTCGACCGGGCTCGAACCGGATCAGGGGCTCCTTACCCGGCCGGTGACCATCGACGATCTTGTCGAAGATCTGGTGATCGAAGGCCGACTGCGGCTGCCAGTTCATGTGCGCGCCATGCATCACGCCCATGTCCGAATCGACCATCACCTCCTCCACATAGGAGTACGCCGCGTCCGACAACACCTCCCCGTTCGGCAAGGAAATATTGAACACGTCATGGTCGCCAGTGACGGGCAGCCACCAGCCGTCCTCGGTCTGACCGAACACCAGGCCGTCACTCACCATGAACCGGCCGGACTCCACCAAGCTGTCCATCTTCGGCTGCAACTCAGTGAACTCGTTCTTCCGCTGGTCGAAGCGCGCCTCGATTTCCCCCCACACTTCTCCCAAGTCGGCGGTCCGTTCAGGCATGACCGGGTCGAAGTAGCCCACCAGCCCTTTCGACTCGGGATTGGCACCAAGATGCACATCAAGGTCGTTAACTGTCTTCGCCTTGATATCCATCGGCTTCGGCATCGCGCCAGCCTTCAACCACGCCAGCGACTCAATGTTCGTAGGCCGGACGTCGATGACCACGCCCAGCCCGTTCGCGATGGCCTGGAACTTTTCCTGGTTCACCACCGGCATCCCGAAGCCGTCCTCCAACGACTCGGCAGGAACATCCGCCGACTGCGGCTCCGCGATCAGATCCAATGGAACCTGCTCCGCCGCAGGTGTGATCCGCTCAGGACCACGGTGCAACACAGCACCACCACCTATCGGCATGCCCGGCTCGTCCGACGGAATCGACACGACCCCCAGCGGAGTACCGCTCACAGGAAGGCCCACCGTCCTACCGACCGGCGCCTCGTCAACCGGCAGCACAACAACTGTCTCCTCCGGCGCGCTCGTACCCGAGCCCTCGCCTGCGGTCTGCGGCGCTGTGCTTGTTTCCGTGTTGAAACTTTCGGGGATGCCGCCGGCGCCCTTGGTCGGAGGGAGGTTCCGCTTGATGCCCAGATCACGCGCGTAATCAGACGCGGCATCGTCAAGTGCCTTGCCTACCAGGCCGTCCGGGTTTGTAAGCAGGAATTCCGCGACCGCAACCGTGATGTCGATGAACGCCGCCTGGTTCGACTGCGGCCCATTGATGGTCACTCCGAACTTGTTCCGACCGGTGTTGATCCCGATCGCCTTCGCCTTCAAATGCCCCAGACGCTCGTCCGTCAGTTTGTGGAACCGTTCGGCGAACCTTTCCTCCAAGGTCCGGTCTGTGGATGGCGACACGGTCAGGTTGGCCGCGTCTCCGACGCCAGGGGTCTCCACGGTGGACTTCGTGTCGACGGTGGGCGGCGCGGAAGGCTTGCTCTTGTTCTTTGTACGCTTGGGAGCGGGCGTATTGGTTCCGGTCGGGGCGGGTGCCGGTGTGGTCGCCGGAGTACCCACGTTCTTCTCACCGGTCGGCGGCGTGCCGGTGCCGGGTTGGGTGACCACGGTTGGGGTGGCCGTGCCGGTGTCCTGCGTGGACAGCGTGTTCTGCGTGGGCTGCGTGGGCTGCGTGCCGGTGTTGTCCTGACTCGTGGCGACCGTCGGCTCGGGCGTGTCGGTCTGCTGCGTGGTGACGATCGAATCGGGCACGATGCCCGGGGTCGACGTAACGGGCGGCGTCACCGTGCTGGTCGGCGCGGGGCCTGTCCCGGTGTGCTGCGGCGGCGCCTGGACTGCGTCCGTCTGGACCGGCGTGCTCGGCGTGACTGTCGGAGTCGTGAGCATTACTGGAGTGGTCGTCGGTCCATCCAACTGGAAGGGCGCGTCCGGCCTCGGGAGCGTCCACTGGTTCGGGCCGGGCTCCTGCGCTGTCGTGGTGTGAGTCCGGTCGGTGTCGACGTACTCCGTCTTCGTCGTCACGTCCACCATGCCGGTGTCCAGGTTCGGCGTGCGGGTGATCGTCGTGACGGTGTGGTCGTTGCGGTTGAGGATCGTGGTGGTGGTCTCCGGGTCCGAGCCAATACCGCGGTGTGGCGCTTCGACGATCTGCGTGACGGTGCCGTTGTGGGTGTCGTTCACGCTGAACACGGTGGTATCGGTGCCGGTGTTGTAGCCGATGATGGTTTTGATGCCGGTCTGCGGGTCGACGGTTTCGCGCGACGTCACCACCGTCGCGTCCGGCTGGTACGCCGTCTTGAGGACCTCTTGCGAGTCTTCGTCCTTGACGGTGATGACGGTCGTGACCGCGTTGGGGTCGACCGTTGTGGTGTAGGTGAGCCCGGTGCTCGGGTCGGTCACCGTCGTGACCTCGACCCCGCCCGGCCCGATCTCCGTCTCGCTGTTGGTCAGGTTTGACGGGACAACCACCGGAGTCGGCAGCGACTGGGGTATAGACGGCGTGATCGGGACCGGTTGGCCCGCCGTGATCTGGGGGCCGTCAATGACATGGTCAACACCGGGCGCGGGCAGCGGCGCATCGGGATTGGGGCCACCGATCGAGTCCGTGTCACGGGGAGAAGTGTTGACGAACTCGTCAGTACCCACCGGCGTAAAGGGACTAACGATGTCGAACCAGTCCGTGCCACGAGGAGGAGTGTTGACGAACTCGTCAGTACCCACCAACGGCGTCAATGGATCGGGGCCACCGATGGAGTCCGTGTCGCGAGGAGGATGGTTGGCGAACTTGTCAGTATCCACCAGCGTAAAGGGGCTGTTGTTGCTGTCGAACGGGTCGTTGCCGTCCGGAGGATCGAGCTCCAACGTGTCCCGCGGCGGGGCGTCGCCGAAGCCTCCTCCCATGTCCATGAAGTCGTACTTGTTGGTGAGGAAGGCGTCTTTGCTGCTGAACTTATTGTGACCCCAGCCGATGGGCGCTTCGACGAATGCACCGGAAATACTGCCCCACAACGCGCCATCGAATCCGCCGCCATGGATGAAGGCAAGGAAGACCTCGGGAACGCCCTCGCCGGTGCCCTCGACCACCATGCTCTTGAACAGGGTGGTGAAGTTTCCCTGCCCTTTCATAAACTTGTTCAGGAACTTGTTCATCATGCCGCCGGCTACCCAGCCCACCGCGCCGGCCTGAAGTGCGATGAGCGTCTTCTCGAGGTCCCACTCGCTCCACTTGCGGTCCCCCATCGCGATCTGGATGAACTGGGACAGGGCGTCAAGGCCCGTATTGAACGCCAGCGACATGAACAGCGACTTGGCCAGGTTCTTCAGGATCACCCGGATCCCGGCCTGCGTGGCCGCGACCGCCGCCGGCGCCGCAGAGAGGCTCGCACCTCCGGTGAAATACGCCGCGTAAATCAACGCCATCAACTCGTACGCGAGATACATCAACATCACGATGATCATGATCTTGGCATGCTGAATATTCTGAGCACACACGCGGCACATATCGCCCATTGCGCGAAGGCCCTCGCGGAGCTCGCCTACGCCGCCGTCCGCCGAGACTATCTTCGAAAGCGCGTCCTGAGCAGCCGTGATCCCATCCGTGTTGCCGGCCTTCGGCACATACGCGAGGACTTCCCCGAGCTGACCCTCAAGACCCTCAAGCCCATCCGCCATGCCGTACCAGGCATTGGCCACCGCAAACATGGCGTCCTCATCGCCCGTAGGCCATTCCTCGCCTACCGCGATCTTGAACACCCATTGCAACGCCGGCGGCACTGATACGCCCACGACCGATTCCCCCTCGCACAACCACTACTGGACAGTCACCATCTCGATACCACTAGGTCTGGTTCGTCTTCTCCGTCTCCGCATACGCCGCGGCGGACTCCTTGAACCGCTCAGCCAGCTTCACAAGGAGTTCTGCGAGACCACGTGCGCCCTGAAAAGCTTTATCGCTGTACTTGAGATACTCAGTCTGGAATGCTTCGCCGATTTCGCCGTCGCCCCATGGCAGGCCGCCATCAGGCCCCTTGATCGAGTTGGCCGTCGTGATCCCGTGCTCCACAACCTTCTTGACGTTCGCTGCCGGTTCGTCGAGCAGGTCGGCGATTTTCGCCAGAAACTCCGGATCGACCCAGAACAGGTTTCCGGATGAGTCTTTTACTTTGATGGTCGCCATCGAGGAGCCTCCTGGCGGTCGAGATGCGGTGGACCGCCTACATACGCCTGGGACGCCCGCAGGGGTCACATGGTCGCTCGGGCAGCCCCCCTGAACCGATCCAGCCACCCTCGCCGCGTTGCGTAGCGCCCCCGAAGAACGCGGCCTGACCAGCCACAACTAGGGCGCCGCTCGCCGTTCCGTGCCGCGGAACGAATCCCGGTCGGCCGCCGATATCGCGTGACCCGACGGCAGCGATTCCCCGTGATAGCCGCAACGAACGCGCCGCGGACCCGCCCTACGGGCTCCGCGGCGCACGGCCGCTACCGGGAGATGCCAATGATCCGCGCACATCGAGACACCACCCAGTTCACCCTGCTTCGCGGGTTCTTAGCCTCGCTGCTCGGGCTAGCCACGCTCGGAAGCGCCATCACCCTCACCGCGGCGCCGGCCCAGGCTGCCACCGTCGTGACCTACGGCGCGCCGGCCGGCATCTCAGCGAGCTCGTCGTACACCGTGGACGTGAACGGCACGCGCACCTTTACCCACCGCACGCCGGTCGGCAGGTTCGCCGCCTTCTCCTTCGGCAACGGCCCGGTCCGCGTGGCGGTCAAGACCGATGTGGACATCAAGACGATCGCCATCCGGCCCACGTCACTCGGCATCAAGCCCGTGCGGCGTTCCGCCCGCCTCGTCGAGTTCGATCTGGCCAAGCCGGCGAATCTCAGCCTCGAGGTGAACGGCAACCTCACGAATCCGCTGTTCCTCTTCGCCAACCCGTTGGAGACCACGGTCCCGAAGGCGGGCACGGCGGGCGTGCGGTACTACGCGGCCGGCAATGTGCACAATGTGGGCGACGTGGCGCTGAAGTCGGGCGAAACCGTCTATGTCGCGGGCGGCGCAATCGTCCGGGGGCGGTTCAGGATCGGCGCGCTCAAGGCAGGCACCGCCGGCGCGACCAATGTGAAGATCCTCGGCCGCGGCATTGTCGACTCCTCCGGCCTGTCATCGCCCGGTCGCCCCGTACGGATCAACGCCAGCGACACGGTGACTCTCGACGGCCCGGTGTTCCTCGGCCGCGAGGCCTGGGGCGTCGTCGCCAACCAGTCCCGAAACGTGCAGCTGCGCAACATCAAGGTGATCAACTGGCGCGAGACCAGCACCGGGACACCCGACGGCATCGACATCGTAGGCAGCTCGAACGTCACCATCGACGGCGTGTTCGTGCGCAGCTACGACGACTCGATCGCGGTCAAGACAGACAAGTTCGGCTGGTCCGGCAACGTCGCCGGCGTGACCATCAAGAACTCCGTGCTGTGGAACGGCGACGCGGGCAACGCGGTAGAGATCGGCTGGGAAACCAACAACGGCTACATCAAGGACGTCGTGTACCGGAACCTGGACATCATTCACAAACGGGCCCGCACCACCGACACGAACAACCGGGCGGCCCTAGCCATCCACATCGTCGACGGCGCGACCGTGAGCAACGTGCTCTACGACGACATCCGGATCGAGGACTGCCAGGAGAACTTCGTCAACTTCCGGATCCTGAAGAACTCCTCCAGCGCGACGAAGAACGTCGGCCGGCTCAGCAACGTCGTGGTCAAGGGCGTACGGGTGACCGGCGGTGCGACCACCCTGCCGGTGATCGTGACCGGATACGACAGCACCCATTTTGTCAACGGTGTGCAGTTCCGGGGACTACAGATCGCGGGCAAGCTCATCACGAGCAGTAGCCAGATCGCGTACAACCCCCGAATCGAGACGGCTTACGCCACCGGAGTGACCTTCGCCAGCTCTTGATGGCCTAACGCCAGCGCCAGCGCCGATCAGTCATCCGCCACTTCTGCTCTGACCTGCGGAAACAGGCATGATCGGGGCTGGCGTTGCGGCGTGACTGAGCGTATACGCCCAACCACGCTACGCCATACCCAGCATGACACTTGGGGGGCTTTAACTCCTTTATCGGCGTATTTCGGGCAGCAGCGCTCTCGCCGCTCTTGCAAGTGGCGTAGATCACTTCACGCCCCTAAGCAGAGCGTGCCGCTAAAGCTACGTGCCGTGGCGGATGTTCTTGCCGGGGGGATGCGGACGAGAGTCAGGGGTGTCAGAAACCGAGGAGGTGAGAGCGATGACCAACACGACACAGCTCTCCGCAGACCGTCACAGCGATTCCACCAGCACCTGCACCCACAGCCCGCAGTGCCCGGCGTTCGACGCGCCGGACCACGACGCGGCTCGAGTCGTCGCGAGCCACCCCGAGCAGGGCTGGAACCTTCTGTGCAACGGCGTGGTGATCTTCGAAGACACCGGCGAGATCCTCCCGAACGGCACCACCATCGCCCCACACCGACCCGCGGTTCTGCCCGAGGCGGCGTGACACCGAACTACGCGCATATGCGGGACCCGACGAACGCCGAACGAGCAGCCAGGGAGTGAGCAACCATGGTTATCCTGCGGGACTACGACACAGACAACACTCTGACCGCCACTGCCACCGCCAGCCGGGCAGTGGTCGAAAAGGCCTTCATGATCCTCGAGGCCTGGGAGCATCAGCGCGAGATCGTCGGCGTCTCAGAGGTCGCGCGCCGCACCGGACTCGCTAAGTCGACCGCACATCGCCTCCTTCGCATCCTCGAGTCGTCCGCCGTGATTGAGCGCGCCGGTAACGGATACCGCTGCGGAAAGCGGCTCGACACCATCGCTCCGCTGCTCTTTCCAGCACACCAGCCCGAACTACGCGACAACGTCCTCCCGTTCATGCAGGACCTGTACGAGCTGACTCATGAAACGGTGCACCTCGGCATTCTGCGCGGCACCCAGGTTTATCTCGCAGAGAAGCTCCACGGCCACCGCCGCAGTCCGCTCCGAACCCGCATCGGGAGCGCACTCCCCATGCACTCCACCGCACTGGGCAAGGTGTTGCTCGCGTACTCCCCACGCAGTGTCCGCGGCCAGTGCTTCGCCCTGGACCTTCCCGCGTACACCTCCTCGACGGTGACACAGCCCCTGCAGCTCGACGCCGAACTTCGCAGGGTCCTGCGCGAAGGTGCCGCTTACGACCGGCGGGAGACGCATCACGAGGTCAGCTGCGTCGCCGCTCCGGTGCTCGACACAAATGGCCATGCTGTCAGCGCCATCTCCATCAGCGGGCCGACCGACCGATTCAATCCGGCGACTGTCGTCGCCCCGCTCCGTCGTGCGGCCCGCGCCGCCTCCCTGGCTCTTGCCGCGCTCGGTACCGACGCGAAGGCTGCGTGACCACCATGACCATCACGGCCACCATCCAGCGCGCCCATCTCACCTCCGTTCGAACAGGCGCGGACGTCGAGACACCAGCAGTACAGCGTCATAGCGTCATGGATGACACCCAGATGGAAAGGCTGTACAGCCGGTACGGGCGAACGCTGCACCGATACCTACTCACACTGACCTTCGGCGACCAGCACCTAGCCGAAGACCTCCTCCAAGAAGTGCTCCTGCGCGCCTGGCGTACCCCGGAGCTGGTCAACGACCGCAGCGACAGCGCTCGTGCGTGGCTCACGACCGTCGCCCGCAACATCGTCATCGACCGCCTCCGCCGCAACGGTCGCCGTCCGCAAGAGGCCAGCGGCGACGTACTGCCGCAGATCGCGGAACCGACCTGTGAAATCGAACGGGTCGTCACTTCCCTCACCGTGCGGGACGCCATGGCGAAGCTGACGCCCACTCGCCGCGAGATCCTGATCGAGATGTACTTCCGCCAGCGCAGCGTCAACGAGGTGTCCGAGTCGCTCGGCATCCCGGTCGGCACCGTGAAGTCCCGCGCCTACTACGCGCTCCGTGCCCTGCGAGTTGAGCTCGCAGGTGGATCGGCTGCCGCGACGGTCGAGCAGATGGCCGCGTAACAAAGCGGCGGTAGTCCTCCCGAGGGCCACCATGGTGTCCGGCGATCGATTCGGACTCCGTGGTGGCCCTCGGTGCTGTCGGCCGTGCCCGGGGCGAGTAGGTGGACACCATCGGCAGGGAGTTCTCCACCCCTCCACGCGACTGCGGATCGAAGTGCTCCCTTAGGGCGGGGCCGCCGGCGCCCAGCTCGCCGCCGTCGACATCGCATGCACACTTGGGCCCGACGAGGGCGGGCAATGCGGAAGCTGGCCCGACGGCGCGCCGAGCGGTAGTTGTGCTGGCGGGTACTCGAGCCTGTGCTTGACCAGCCACGAAGAGGCGCTCGGCTGAGAACCAAGCCGAGCGCCTTTCTTTGAGCTCCACCCGCAAACAGGCTGATCATGAGTGCACGTACACCGATAGGCCGGTCAGATTTGGGCGGACCGCTTCCGCACCGCAGCGCGCAGCCTCAGGGGTCGTGGGTGCAACTCCCGCGGAGGCCCGAGACTGCCTGGCCGAGCAAGCTCCGCACGAACAACGCAAAAGTCCGCCAGCCGGACGCCCAGGAAAAGGGGCGCCGACTGGCGGACGGGCTCCGCCGGTCAGCAGGGGGAGTGCCAACCGGCGGAATACTCAGAGCCGTTCAGCGGAGCCAGCGCCGCGGGTCGGCCGGGGAGCCGTTCACCCGCACCTCGAAGTGCAGGTGAGCGCCGGTCGAGGCGCCGGTCGAGCCGACGTAGCCGATGACCTGGTCGCGCTGGACCAGGCGTCCGCCCTCGGTGGCGAGCTTGGACTGGTGGGCGTAGCAGGTGACGACCCGGCGGCCACGCAGCTTGCCGTGGTCGACGCAGGTATAGAAGCCGTAACCGCCGCTCCAGCCGGCCTTGACGACACGTCCGCGTTCAGCAGCGCGGATCGGCGTGCCCTTCCCTGCCACAATGTCGATGCCCGCGTGCAGCTGGTCGACGTTGTAGAAGGGGTCGTGACGGTAGCCGAAAAGGCTGGAGATAGGCCCGCGCACAGGTAGGGCGAGCGGCGTCGTCGGTTTGCGGACCGGCGCCTTACGCGTGACGCGCGTCCGAGCCTTGGCGACGTTCCTCGGAGGGGCCCCCTTCGGGACCACCTTCTTCGCCGTCGGCTTCTTGATCACCTCGACGGGCGGAGCCGTAGGTGCGATCAGTGCGCTGATACTCGGCGTCGGCGACACGCTCAGAGCCGGAATCAGGGTGGCGCGCACGTCGGGGGTATCAGTCGCGGCCCGTGCGGATTTCTCGCCGTCCGGCAGCGCGAGCTGCACGAGCCCGAGGGCCACCACCAGCACCAACGCCAACCCGCACGTCATGGTCAGACCCCGCCATTGAGCGGAATGCGCTGCGCTCTCTTCCGGGCGAATGGCACGTCTCCACCACGTCCAGAACATGTCAATCCTCTTCTCGTCGGCTGCGCACATCCCCTCTTTCGGGATGCCGATGCATTCCGGCGCCGAGTTTCAGCGCGTCGGCTGTCCCTCTCACTACGTAGCGGACGAGAACCGCGGTCAGGTGACGTATCTCTCCTGAACCCTCAGTGGAATAGGCGGGTGTTATGAATCCATCACAACGAATAGACCAGCCATCGGGGCACGGTGAGCGCCGTCATCCCGCTTTGGTGCGCACCGAACTGCACCGCGACATCGAACTCCCCGCACTCGTCCGTGGGTGGTGCCTGAAACCATGACCCGCCGCGGATGTCTGATTGTCGGAGGTCGTACCAGCGTGCCACGGACGCAAGCATGGTGACGGCGAGTAGCCGTTCGGCGCCTGTTTATTGCCGTATTCAGCTACATTATGGGGCAGATAGGTCCCGTGGGGCGAGTAGTGTGGCTCACGTTTCCACCCTGAGTGATCCAGCCGCACTGGCTGGTGCGTAGTGGAGGCATGGATACAGCGAAGCCCATAGTGGCCCACAGGAAGAACGTCGGCACTGCCGACGCGGCCCCTGCCACGGTGCAGGCCGACCAGGTACCCCCGCTGCCCTTCGTGGCCAGCGGGCAGCTCGTCGACGACATCGTCGACGAAGCGATTAGCAATCGCCTCATCCTGGCCCTCGCCTCGTAGCTGACGACCCCCGCCGACAAAATGACGGTGGTTTCCGCAATAGCGGAAACCACCGTCACTCAATGCGGACCGATCCGCTAGAGCGGGGTGTTGGTGTGCAGGCCGCGTCCGGGCGGGGCGGCGGCGAGGGCCTCCGCGAGCCGCCGCCGCGTCTGGGCCGGATCGATCACCGCGTCGACCACACCGAGTTCGACGGCGCGGTCCACGCCGCCGGCGGTGCGCTCCTGCTCGATGACGAGTTCCGCGCGCAGCGCCTCGCGGTGCTCCTCCGGCGCAGCGGCCAGCTTCTTACGGTGCAGGATGTTGACCGCGGCCGAGGCGCCCATGACGGCCACCTCCGCGCCCGGCCACGCGTAGACAGCCGTGGCACCCAGCGAGCGCGAGTTCATCGCGATGTACGCGCCGCCGTAGGCCTTGCGCGTCACCAGAGTGACGCGCGGCACCACCGACTGCGCAAACGCGTGTAGCAGCTTCGCGCCGCGGCGCAGCACGCCCTCGATCTCCTGGCCAAGACCGGGCAGGTAACCCGGCACGTCGACAACGACCACCAGCGGCAAGCCGAACGCGTCGCACATCCGCACGAACCGCGCCGCCTTCTCCGCCGAGATCGAGTCGAGGCAGCCGCCCAGGCGCAGCGGGTTGTTGGCGAGCACGCCGACGGTGTGGCCGCCGAGACGGCCGAGCGCCGTGACGATGTTCGGCGCCCATTTCGCCTGCAGCTCCACCGAGGTGCCGTCGTAGAGGCCGCGTACGAGCGGCCGCACGTCGTAGGCGCGGTTGGCCTGCTCGGGCAGCCGCGCGGACAGGTCCGGGCCGTCCTCCAGCATGGTGAGGCTGAACTGGCCGCGATGCCCCAGCAGGGATGCAAGCTCGCGGGCGCGCTCGATCGCAGCAGCGTCGCTGGACTCCGTCACGTGCACGACGCCGGACTTGCCATGCGTACCTGGGCCGCCGAGCGTCTCCATGTCGACCTGCTCGCCGGTGACGCTGCGCACCACATCAGGGCCGGTGACGAACGCGCGCCCACCAGGCCCCATCACGACGACGTCGGTCAGCGCTGGACCGTACGCGGCACCACCGGCCGACGGGCCCAGCACCACCGAGATCTGCGGCACCCGCCCGGACGCCCGCACCATCGCAGCGAACACCCGCCCGACACCGTCCAGCGCCTCCACGCCCTCAGCCAGCCGTGCGCCGCCGGAGTGCCACAGACCGACAACGGGGGCGTGTTGCACGACCGCGGCGTCGATCGCCTCGACGATCTGTAGGCAGCCCGCGTAGCCGAGCGCGCCACCCATCACGGCGCCATCGGTCGCGTAGGCCACCACGTAGTGTCCCGCGATGAAGCCATGGCCGACGACCACACCCGTGCCGTCGTGCTCCCCGATGATCCGCAGCGAGCCGGCGTCGAACAGGGACTCGAGGCGCAGCACGGGATCGCGAAGGTCCTGCCCAGTCGCGATGCCCCGGACGACGTCGAGGCTGTGCGCGGCAGTCACTGCGGCTCCTCAGTGAAATCGTGGATGGCGGCGAGGATCGACATCACCGCCACCGCCGCAAGGGCACCGAGCTGCCAGGTCGCTTCAAGGGAGCCTCCCGCAGAAGATGGTCAGAGACCTCACTACGGGTCCCCGCCGGAATCGGTTCACCCAGGCGACCAGTTACTCACAACGCATCCCCAACACCGAGCTGATCCGTCACGTACTGCGTGCTGTGATCGTGTGTCCGCACTGATACGCGGATCGTGGTCGGCGCGCGCACGACCTCGCCGTTCAGGTAGGCCTGCCGGCACGCGAGCCGACGGACCTTGCCACTTGTGGTCTTGAGCACCGTGCCTACCCGGCCGAGGACGACCGCGTGGCAGGCGACGTGGTGCTCCTTGTAGAGCTGTCGCCGGACCGACTCGATCACCTCGTCCGCCTCGGGAATGGACAGCGTGTCTCGGCGAACCTCGACGAACATCACCAGCGCCTCGCCTTCCTCCGTGCCGACGGCGAAGGACGCCAGCCCACCTGGGCGGACCAGCGGGTGACAGTCACGGACGCTTGCTTCGAGGTCCGCCGGATAGAGGTTGCGGCCACGCACGATGATCAGGTCCTTGCAGCGACCGGTGATGAACAACTCGTCGCCGTGAAGGAAGCCGAGGTCACCGGTCCGCAGATACTCGGCGGTGTCGTTGTCGTCCGCGATACGGGCACGGAAGGTCTCCTGCGACTGCTCTGGCATGCCCCAGTAGCCGGCGCCCTTGGTTGGCGAGTCCACCCACACCTCGCCCACCTGACCAGCCCCGACCGGGCTGCAGGTGACCGGGTCGACGATACGCAGCCGTTGCCCAGCCTTGGTGATACGACCACAGCCGTAATGCGTGACCGCGCTTGCGTCGTCGGACTTGACGACACGGCCGGACTCCAGCCCGGCCTTGTCGAGCTTCAGCATCGCCTTCCCGCCCATCGAAACACTGACGGTGTGCTCGGCGAGGCCGTATGCGGGAAAGAACACGTCCGGAGTGATGCCGGAATCCGCGAAGGCGGCGAAGAAGGCCTCCATAGTGGACGGCTGGATCGGCTCGGCCGCCGACATGACTGCACGCAGCGCGCTCAGGTCCCACATGGAGCGCTGCTCGGGCGTTGTCTTCCGGACGGCGACCTCGAACGCGAAGTTCGGGGCCGCTGTGTGCGTGGCCTGAACTCGGGACATTACCTCGAACCAGATGGCTGGGCGCTGCAGGAACGTCATCGGCGACATCAACGTGGTCCGGGAGTTGCCGGCAATCGTGGACAGGATCACGCTGATCAGCCCCAGATCGTGGTACTGCGGTACCCAGAACACGCCGCGCGTTTCGGGCCCCAGGCCGAGGTCGGCCGCGTTGGCCACGACCTCATGCGCGAGGTTGCCGTGCGTCATGATCACGCCTTTTGGGGCAGCGGTCGAGCCTGAGGTGTATTGCAGGAACGCCGGCTCATCCAGGCTGGTCGGCACGTGCCAGGTAACTGACTCACGAGGGTCACGCAACCGGTCCGTGCGGTACCACGGCATTTCCGGCCAGCTTGGCGTGCCTTTGCTGAACAGGCTGGTGACCGCTGCCGCAGTGCGGGAGCGGTCGTATGCCGTAGTGGACAGCACGCCGCTCGGACCCGCGTTCGCCGTGATCGCTGAGAAAGTCGCGAGATCCTTCTTCAGCTTGAAGGGGTTAGGCGGATACACCGGTACGGGAATGACGCCCGCTGCCAGACAGCCCAGGAACGCCTCGATGAAATCTAAAGAAGGCGGATAGACCAGGACCGCGCGATCTCCAGGCAGGAATCCCCAACCGCGCAGCGCCACAGCGACGCGGTCAGCGGCCGCGCCCAGCTCAGCCACAGTCAACGACATCTCGTCGCGACCTCGCTCGTCGATCCAGGTGAAGATTCGACGATCGGGGAAGGTCTGACGGAGAGTGAGGAACGACGACAGGATGGTCTCAGTCACTGGCTGGGCTCCTGGGCGTAAAGCCTCCCGGTGAGGCGACTGCGGGCACCCTAAGCGAGCAGATCCGCAGTAGGCATCAGTCGCGTGCCGGCTAAAGAGACGCCTTTACGCAGCGTCAGAAAACACGCCCTCAGGACAGCTATTCTTTGCTTCTCGACGACGCAACGTAAGCGCCCCCGTGGATGACTCTGATTAGCCGCGGCTCACGAGGCCGTAGGTGTTCTGGTCTCCGCCACCGTCGAAGGGGCAGGTGTCAGGGCCGAACGTGCCATCGGGTTGCTGGGCGCGGCACTGGTGGATGTCGAAGCCGTCGGTGCCGTCGGCCGGGTATCTCGGATCGGTGCCGGGCACGATGTCGCGGTTGTCGGTCCACGCCATGAGGACCGTTTTCCCGGCGGCGGTGATGAAGGTGTAGTCACCGAAGAAGGCGTTGTCCCGGTTGCCGAGCACCTCGTACTGCACCATGCTCCGAACCTTGGAGACCTTCGAGATCTTCCACGACCTGCCTCCGCTGGACGAAGTCGCGTAGAAGGTGTCGACGCCTGGACCGGTCGACACAGCACCGGGCGGGTTGGCGCTCACCCACCGGTTCGCGATCGGGACAGTCCGGAAGTCGCCACCCGACGGCGTCGACGGTGGACCGCTCGCTGTGTCGGAGCGGCTGTCCTGCCAGATGGCGTGCAGCTTTCCCTGCTCGACGGTGAGGTCGGCGAAGAACTGATGGCCCTTGCGCTGGGGGTCGATCCGCGCAGGCTTAGACCATTTCCGGCCGCCGTTGCTGGTCTTGATCACGTACACCGCGCCCTGACCGCCGATCCCGGGAGCGACGGTGCCGTACGTGGTGCCGGTCGGGGTCTCGCTGCCGGGCACGGTGGCATCGTAGATCAGGTAGACCTCGCCGTCGCGGCCAGACTTGGTCTGGTCGGCGGCGATGCGCATCTGCGAGTTGAAACGCGAGAACACAAAGCCGGACTGGCACGCGAACGGACCGTCGCCGCACTCCTCCGCCGTGCCGGCGGGACTCACCCGTGCGTCGCGCGGATCCGACCTCGTGAAGGCCGTGGCGATGCGTGGCTCAGTGAACGAAGCGCCGCCGTCGGTCGATTTCACCCACTGCAGGGCGTCGCCCAACGCGGTGCCGTCCTCAGTGGTGTGGGCGAACCGTCGCCAGCCCACGTACACGTCGCCGCCGCGGGTCACTGCGATGTCACAGAACTGGTTGTGGCCGGGAGCCCCAGAGAGGTTCTGCGTCGTAAACGTGCGCCCACCATCGGTCGAGCGGGCAAGCTGCACCGTGTTCTTGAACTCCTTGAACCTGACCCAGCACACGTACACGTTGCCGGCGTGCCGGCTGCGCGCGCCACGGTCGACCTCGAGCATGGTCTTGTCATCGAACTGCTCGGGCGGGGTTCGTCCGGCAGGCAGGGTCGTGAACTCGTAGTCAGGCTGCGGGCCGGACGACCACTTGTACCGCGCCACCCAGATCGCGCCAGTCACAGGGCTGCGGTTGAAGCCGATACCGGCGTAGTAGAGGTGCCCGTCGTCGTCCCAGGCCTGCACGACGTTGGCAGCGTTGTTCACGAAGCCGAACAGCGGAGAGGCCTTGCCCTCGGCCGACGTATCGGACGGATAGCCCGGGAGCAGGCTGTCGGTCCAGGTCCGACCGGTGTCGGAGGAGTAGTAGAAACCCGCCCAGTTGCCACCGATGACCGAAACGGCGCAGAAGTCGTTCCCACCACTCGTCATGAGCCTGCCCTTGTGCGGCGCGATCGCGACCGTCGGCTCGTTCTGCGGCAGGTTACTGCTCGAGCACCGCTCGATCGCGGGATCGGTACCGCCGTCATGCCGGACATACGTTCGATCGCTCAGCTTGACATCACCTGGGCCAGCGTTCGCAGGAGCCGG
Source organism: uncultured Actinomycetota bacterium (assembly GCA_963742725.1). GTDB lineage: Bacteria > Actinomycetota > Actinomycetes > Mycobacteriales > Cryptosporangiaceae > CAVVAL01. The sequence goes on from CAVUMX010000001.1 coordinate 26,337, forward strand.
CCCGGCCACCGCAAGTACCAGCGCGGCGGAGCACAACGTGGCAGACACCTTGTTCATTTCGGTCCCCTCCCTTGGCGACGCGACAGCACCAACCACTGGATCCGCCCCTACCGACCCAAACGCCGCGAACCGTTGCGCGATGCCACACGCCCCCCGGGTGCATCACGGCTCAACAGGGAAACCCTCTATCCGCCGCATGCCAGGGGTCAATACTCCGGCAGGACAGAGATTTGGCAGTACGCGATCATCGAATGACTGTGGGTAGTCGAGCCTCGGGGGCCTCCGATCCGGACAGCTTTGCGTCCACTCAGCGGTGTTGCTGCTCCGGAAAGCCCGCATTGGACCGATCTCCGGGCTCGACAATGGACTGTGCAAATGAAACTGCGGGGGACGCCTCGGCGGAGACAGGCTGACTCCAGATCCTTATGAAGGATCCGCCAGCCGGCGCTGCTCGTTGCCGCCGGCCGACGTCATGTCCGGACGGTGGTGCGTGGCCTGGTTGGCGATCTCGATGCGAGATCGTGCGCTGAGCTTGGTGAGGATGTGCGAGACGTGAGTTTGGACCGTGCGGCGCGAGAGGAACATCGCGGCGGCGATGTCGGGATTCGAGCTGCCCTCTGCCACTTGTTCGGCGACGCGCAGCTCGGTGGGTGTGAGCGCTTCCCAGCCCTTGGTGGGGCGGCGCCTGGCCCCGCGCTGGCCACGGCGCAGGCCGTAGGGGCGGAGCCGGGCGTTCGCGCGCCGGACATCGAGATCGGCGCCCAGATCACCGTAGAGCGTGAGCGCTTCATCGATGGTGGTACGCGCGGCTTCGATCTCGTCCGCTTCTGCGAGATGCGCGGCCGCGTCCTCGAGAGCGGCAGCCAACTCCAAAGGGCGCCCGATTGCGCGGTACCGCTCTGCGGCACTCAGCAGCACGTCTGGGTCACCATCGATCAGTCCTCGGCAACGCTCGACCGCCGCCACGCGACTCGACGTAGCGGTGATGGCCGCGTCGGCCTCGGCCGCCGCCAAGGCCGACGCCGCGGCAGCGGAGTCGCCGGTGATCGTCGCGAGGCGCACCAGGCCGGGAAGCCAGGTCCAGCGCGCGAAGCTGTCCCCGGCCCAGTCGGGCGCGAGCATGGCGGCGAGCATGTCGGTAGCGCGCTGCGGGTTACCGTCCCGTTCAGCGGCGAGTGCCCGGGCCCGGATGAGTTGCACCGCGTGCATCCGGTCTTCGCCGGGTGCGAAGTCGTCAGGGTAGCCGGCGAGCAACTTGTCCGCGCCGAGGCGGTCATCGCGGTGCGTAGCGATCAACGCGAGGACCCCATCGGACAGCATGCGGAGATACGGATACGGCGGGTCGCTGTTCTCAAACTCCGCAATGGCGTCGTCCCATTGTCCGGCCGAATACAGCATCTCGCCGAGCGTCGAGCGCGTCTGCGCACGCCGCATCCGCGAGCCGAACTTCTCGGCCAGTTGGGCACCTTCGCGGATGTCATGCAGGGCTTCGGCGAGCCGGTCGAGATCCTCCAGTGCTGTCGCCCGGTTGAAGGTGAGCAGCAAGCGCAGATCCATCGTGTCGGGGTTCGCACGGACGATGTCGACCGCACGGTTGAGGTAGTCGAGCGCGCCGGACTTGTTCGGGTTCCGCATCCGCACGTTGGACAGCACGTGCAGCGCATAGCCGGTCGCGAGGAGATCACCGGTCTTCTCGGCGGCCTCCAGCGCGGCCTGCCCGATCTCGTCTGCCTCTATGGTGTGACCGCTGGTCATCAGCACCATCGCGTGCAGGCAGCGCAGCCGCGCGATCCAGGCGGCGTCAATTCGGCTGTCTGCGAGTGCATCGAGGATCACGCCGGTCGCCTCGTCGGTGCGGCTGTTCCGGCCGAGCGCATAACCCAACGTCCATGCCAGCTGTGCACGCCGCTCTGGGGCCGGATCACCAGCGAGGATCTGCCGGGCGCGCTGCTCCACTTCGACGTCCCGGCCGTCGAGCCAGGCCGACGTGATCAGCAAGCAGCCCAGTTCCTCGTGGCGCGGATCGGAAGAAGACAAGCTGTCGATGGTCTGGGCGAGCAGATCGGAGGCGATAGCGGGCGCACGGTAGACGAGCTGCGGCGCCGCCTCGACCAGCCAGTCAATCGCCCAACCTTCCGTCACCGCCCCAGAATCGCTGACGGAGAGCAACTGCTCCGCAACCCTCTCGGCGGAAGCGCGCGCACCGATAAGTGCCTGCGCAGCCTGCAGGTGTAGCGCGGTTCGGAGTCCCGCCGGGATCTCTGCAGCGAGCGCCTCCCGAATCAGACCGTGGCGAAAAGTCAACCTGGTGCCGGACTCGGCGAGGACGCCAGAGGCGATGCCCTCCTCGACGATGGACATCAGGCTGGCCGCGCTGCGATCAGTGACGACCGCGAGGTCGGTTACGGCGAAGTCGGGACCGAGCAAAGCTGCGATTTGCAGCGCGTCGGCCGTCTCACGGCTGAGGAACCCCAGCCGGTCGGCGATTGCCGCCGACAGTGAGGCGGAGGCCATGTGCGCAGCCGTATCCACCTCGGCCATCCCAGAACGGACGGTAGCCTTGTCTTCCCTGATGACGGCATCGACAATCTCGCGTAGGTAGAGTGGATTACCGCCCGCTCGCTGCGCCAACTCCCGAAGTCCTGGGCCTGGAGTTGCGCCCAGCAGACTCGATAGCACCTGCGCCGTTTCGCTCGATGTCAACGGTTCCAGCCGGAGAATCGTCGCGCCCTGTGACTTCAGCGACCGTCGCAGCCCGTGAAGCGGATCCTGCCGCCCAACCGGACGGGAAGCCGCGATCAACAGCAACGGCAGCTGGCCCACTGAGCGCGCAAGCCGGTACCACACTGCGGCACTCGCCTCATCGGCCCACTGCAGGTCGTCCACCACCAGGACCACCGGAGTTCCCGCGCAAAGGTGGTCAACCAACGCGAGAATCCCCTCCGACGCTGGCACTACCGGATCGCTTGCACCAATCTCGGGAGCTGGTGCGCTCAATCGCGCTGCGATCTGTGCCCGCAACGGGTCCGGCGAGGTCGTGCTCACCTCCAGACATTCCAACAACACCCGCAGGGGGAAGCGCCTGCTCAGCTCGTGGGCCGCGCCCCGGAACAGCTGACACCCGAGCTCCTCCGCCCCGGCGAGTGCCTTTTCGACCAAGGTGGACTTGCCTATCCCGGGCTCGCCTTCGATCCACACCGCCCCGCCACGCCCAGCCGCTACGTCACCGACCAACTCCTCGAGAAGCGCGAGGTGCCGATTCCGGCCTACAAACGGGGCAGTCACTGATGGCATCGGCACGGCTCTAGCCTAGGACGCAGGCCCCGTTTTGTGGTGCTGAAGTGCCATGCAGCTACCTGCAAAAGTCGGCAACCTCCAGATATAAGACGGAAAGCCTACTAAATCGGCAGCTGCAGCGCCGCCTCAACTATCAGCCGCCACCCACATCCTCGATACCGGTTTCACGAGCTGGCGAAATGCAATCGCGCACCACTCATGCCAACCGGTGGCCGCGTCGGGGCGGCAGCGTGAGACTGGGCAGTGGGCGCGCCCGGGGCTAGCCACACTCGCCCCGTCGAGCGACAGTCAACATCGCGCCGGCTATTGGCGCCAGCTCCCGCGGTCAGTCACTGCTTTCCGTAATCGGGACGAATGTTCGCGGACTACGAAGCCAGCAGAGTGGTATCACCGTGCCGATCGAGCCAGGCTGCATAGACCGGGCTGGCCTCCGCAAAACGCCGGTAGCCCGCGATCGCACCGTCGCGCACGTCGGCCACCCGATCCGCGATCGGGGACGCGGATGGCCACGCGAGCGCTATCCGGCGATGGATCGGGTTGTCAGCGAGAGGCACGGCGACGACGCCTGGCGCGACACTCGCGGTCGGGTACAGCAGACACGTGGCCTGGCTGGTGCGGACCAACTCCCCCACCGTGTCGTACTCGTCGCTCACGTGCCGCACGTGCGGCGTGAAGCCGACCGCCTCGCAGGCGAGGCGGAAACTCGCCCGCAGCCCCGTGTCGTCCTCTCGCGGGAGTACCCACTCCTCGGACGCGAGGTCCGCGAGCTGCACGTCTGGCCAGCTCGCGAGCGGATGACCGGCGGGGAGCCCGACGAACACTGGCTCCGTCAGCAGGGTCCGCTGCTCCACACCGGACGGCACCTTCACAGGGAAGCGCGCCGGGAACGAGGGAAACTCGTGCAGCAAGGCGAGGTCCAATTCACCGACGCGCAGCGATTCAAGCAGAGTCGCGGTCATCAGTTCGCTACGGCCCGCGACCGTCCGGTTCGGGAACGCTCTCTTTACCACGGTCAGCAGCAGCGGGAGCAACTGGCCGGGCACGCCGCCGATGTGCATAGGCACCACCGGCGACGCCGACCGACCGAGAATCCGCGATGTGGCGACCAGTTCGTCGAAGCCGTCGAGCAGCCATCGTGTCTGCAGCACTACGTACTGGCCGAGCTCAGTGGGAACTACTCCGTCCCGAGCCCGCAGAAACAGTGCACCGCCGAACTCCTTCTCGATGCGTCTGAGCTGCGATGTGACACCGGGTTGGGTCAGCTGGACAGCGGCGGCCGCCCGGCTGATGCTGCCTGCTTGGGCAACGGCCAGGACGATGCGGAGGTGTCTCAGTTCGAGCTGCATGACGGCACGATAAGGCGCGTCCGTCCAGCATGCGGCCTGTGCGTACCGCCCGGCGGCACGGCGGCGGAATGCGCGTGCCCGCCGTGTTCCACGTTGGCGCTGCTGAGGAAGGAAGGCCTCCTGGCGCGCACCACCAATTGGCGCGCTCGGGTTTGGCCGCGGCGCCGGCCCCGAACACCGCGTCGTCCCAGCGGACCTCCGGATACCTCGATGGACGGAGTTCAGACCCGACCCCAACGTTCCGCTGATCCGTAGTGACAGCGGAAGAACATGACGTGGATCTGTTGCGGTCAGCCGCTGTGGCAGCCATGCCATGACAATGACGACCGCAATTTCAGGAGGTAGTCATGTTTGACCACAAGACGAGCGGTTTGTACCAGGCGGAGGAGGCCGGCATGCTGTACGCGGCCGATACCGACGCTGACTACGTACACACGCAGCACGACCAAGACGTAACAGACGACGAGGCAGCCGACGAAGGTTGGACCGGCGACTTGCGCGACGTGGCCGTTCAGTATGGCCCGAGTGACGGACGCCATCCGGGCGAATCGGTGACGATTTTCACGCAAGACGCCCACGAAATCGACTTTGGAGACTCGGACGAGTGGTAGTGAGGTTCCACCCAATCCGGACACAGGGTTGATGCGGGCGGGCGGTTTGGTAGCAGTCGTGGACTTCGCGCGGAGTTCGGTGATTGATTCAGCGGAACGACGCAGTAGCTGGTCCGCGTCGGCACCAACCGGCACCGCGATCGATCACCGCCCGCTACCCCGGATCCCCGGCAGCGGCTGGCGCGTTGAAGGCGCTGGAACGGAGCCGGCGGAGGCAGCGGCTAGGCCGCGCCCACACCGATAACGACGGCGAGTACGGAGACGTTGAAGACAGACGCGGCCGCGCGGCGCGCGAGGAGGTGATCAACGTCGTCGAACATCTGCCGAACGTGGTGGTTCAGGCTCTCGCGGAGGATCGGTCTTAGTTCACGCCAGATCCGGAGCGCTTTCGCGAATCGCGTCACGGACCACACGGTGAGTACGCCGAGGACCAGTAGCGCTGTTGACCACCATGCGCCCCCCATTGCAGCGCTGGCGATGGCTGCTGTTGAAACGGTAAGCGCGATGGCGATTCTGTACATGACTGACAACTCCTGCATTGTTGTTGGAACGTGGATGAGTGCTGCCGTCCGGGACAGCGGTGACACCGCTCGCGGTCTGTCGCCGGCGCTGGGCGATCTGTTCACGGTTAGACCGGCGACGGGTGCTGCAAGCAGTCAGCGGGTGAGTTCCGTGATGATGTGGGTGCTCTCGGCCCAGTCCTGGATGTCGCGCAGCTCTGCGGCCAGGTCTACTGCGCCCTCGAGGTCGAACAGGTGCTGACAATCCGGGCTCTCGACGAGCTTGTAACGTTCAGACACTGGTTCTCTCCCATCATGTCGGCGCTTACGCGCTCTGCTGTGTAGTGCGACAAGAACCAGGTTGCCAGTTGGGCCGTTTCCAAGATGTTTCTGCCTGGACCAGCTACGAGATCGACGCTGAGACGCTTCCACCAGCGGCGATTGAGCCCGGACTGAGCGTCGACATCGAACCGGGTCCGGGGTGACGCCGCGATGCCGACCGTGAGTCGGGCTATCGTCGGCGTGGCGTGTGGCTGGACGCACGGGATAGCTGGGCACAGTGCGGACCCTGCCCGGGCGTTGGTCAGGCAGCATTTCGTCCGCGCCCACAGCACAGAGACCCGCCGCACGGTGCTGCGGCGGCATTCGCGCTGGGTTACCTCGGCCCGAGGTCGCGAACCGTAGTGGATCTGACTCCCGCCACATGCGGCCCAAGCATGGTCGAAACACGTAAATATCGACACAACGGGCTTGGTTTGTAGCGGGGACCTGAGTTCGCTCTGTCCGTCCCGGCGACGGACGTACGCGACCGCGCCGCGTTCAATGCGGACCAGCATCTGCGCATGGTCGGCGTCGGGAGCCGCGGTGGTGTTTCTCTTGACCCGGCTCGCTGCTCACGAGCGCCGGACAGGCGCTCGTTCGCCGCAGGGCCGCGGCGTGACCACGCCGCCGCGTTCACTCCTTCCAGAGTGCGATGTGGATCGGCGGCATGCTGACCCAGTCCCGCCAGCCGACATAGCCGCGGTCGTGCATCAGGCGCGCATATCGGTCTGGATCGCGCTCGTACTCGACCCACTCCGCACTGGACTCCACCGCCTGCCGCAGCAGTGCCGTGCGCCTCAGCGGCGCGCCGGCTGGGCCGACTCGACGCAGCCGCGGGCGGTTCCAACCCAGATCCGGCGGCAATGGAGGCTGCGACGCGCAGGTCGCGTCGCACGGCGCGACGAGCGTGACGATCGTGCTGCCGGCCGGATTGCTGACGAGCTCTGTGTGGAATCCGTCGATTCCGGCGACGAAGTGCTCGCCGCCCTGCGGGTCGAGGCCGAGGCCGTCGCGGCAGAAAGCCAGCAGCGGCTCCAGGCGGCCGGCGGCCACCTCCACGGCCACATGCTGCCAGGTCGAAGCTGGCTGCGCAGACGTACCAGGCTCCTCCTCTACGAAGGCGAACCGCAACTCCCCCGGCGCCTCCACGGCGACCGCATGGCCGTCGGTGGCTGCAGCGGCCGCGGCTGCTCCCGCGGCGATTGCGCGGCTCACGGCAGCGGCGGCATCATGCGTACTCAGCGCGATCGTCGCCGGGGTGCCGTACGGTGCCCTACGGATGCGCACACGGTCACGTCGCAGCTCGGCAACGCTCGACCGCTGGAAACCGTGCTCCTTGGTCAGGCGCGCTTCCTTCTCGCTGCTGAACGGAAGCTCCACGTAGCAAAGATCGAGCGGCGGCCTGCCCTGCACTTCTCGCATTCCTGACATGCCGCTACTACGCGCCGCGTCGGGTGATCGGGTCACCATGCCCGACGCTTGAACGTAACCGGGTGCGCGAGGTACGCCAGCGGCGGAGACCTGCCGCGCGAAGGGGTGTGTGCCGGTTCAGGTCAGCTGACCCCATTGATTGCATCCCGGGGTGTCCAGCCACGACGCGTGGTGCAGTCCAGATTGGACGACCGGACCGAGCTAATAGCTCCAGGATCTGCTCGCCGAGCTGGTCAAGATCGAGCCGAAGTCGATCGGCGTTGGCCAGCACCGGCCGCGGTCGGCAACGCGGCAGGCGTGGTCAAGGCGCGCCTGGGGCCGGGCTGACCCGTCACGCCAGCCTGACCTCGACCGCGAGCCCGCCGCCGGGGTTGGGCGCGGCGGTGACCGAGCCACCGTGGGCGGTGGTGATCGCGCGCACGATCGAGAGCCCGAGCCCGGCACCCTTGCCGCGCCCGGTGCGATCCGGGACGAGCTGGCGGAACGGCTCGAACAGCTCCTCGACGAGCTCGGCGGGCACGGCCGGGCCGGTGTTGCGCACGCTCATTGCACCACCCGCGGCGCAGGCAACAGTTACGGCTCCACCGGGCCAGTTGTGGCGGACCCCGTTCTGCACGAGGTTCGTCACGAGCTGGCGCAGCAGCGCCCGGTCGCCCTGCACCGTGCACGGCTCGGCTCGCACAGCTACAGACACACCGGCTGCCGCCGCCTCGTCGCGAAGCTGGTCCACGACGTCCTCCGCCGTCGCGTGCAGGTCCACCGCCACCCGCTCGCCGACGCCGCACTCGCCGCGCGCGAGCGCCAGCAGCCCGTCGATCAGCCGTTCCGTGTGCTTGTTGACCTCCAGCAGCTGCGCGGCGATCGCCGCCACCTCGTCCGGCGCCGCTGCGGGCAGGTCGATTTGGAGCGCGGCGCGCTGGATCGTTAGCGGCGTGCGCAGTTCGTGCGACGCGTTCGCGATGAACCGGCGCTGGCTGTCGAACGCGGCCTCCAGCCGCGCGAGGAAACCGTCGAACGTGTCAGCCAGCTCCTTGAGCTCGTCGTCCGGGCCGCGCAGCGCGATCCGCTGGTGCAGATCCTGCTCAGACAGGCGCCGGGCCGTCTCCGTTATGTGCTGCAGCGGTCGCAGTGCCCGGCCGGTCACGTACCAGCCAAGCAGCACGGCCACCAGCGTGAGCACCACGAGTGAGATCCAGGAGAACATGAGCTGCTGCTCCAGGGCGTCCTCGCGCAAATTCATCATGGTCAGGAACAGGTCGCTGCCCTGCGACGCGTCGATGGGGGCCGCCCCCTCGACGCTCGGGGACGCTTCCGCGAGTACAGGGTCCGGGGCAACGCCGCGAACCTCCGCCGACGACGCGACCCAGCCCCTGAACTGCCGCCGCCTGAGCAGGTGGACGAGCACCAGAGCGAGCCCGCCGATCACCGCGAACAACCCGCCATAGAGGAGGGTGAGGCGGGTCCGGATCGTGAGGCGCAGCATGGGTCAGATCCGGTATCCGGCGCCGGCCAGGGTGAAGATCACACCCGGATTGCCGAGCTTGGCGCGCAGCTTGCTCATCGTGATCCGCACGGCGCTCGTGAACGGGTCGGCGTGCTCGTCCCACGCGCGTTCCAGCAGCTCCTCCGCGCTGACGACGGTCCCGCCCGCTGCGAGCAGCACCTCCAGTACCGCGAACTCCTTCGGCGCCAGCGCGATCGGCCGGCCGTCGCGGGTGACCGACCGGCGCGCCACGTCGAGTGTGACGCCCGCCCGTGACAGCACCGGTGGCAGCGCGCTCTGCGCGCGACGGCCCAAGGCCTGCACCCGCGCCACCAGTTCCTCGTATTCGAACGGCTTGGCCAGGTAGTCGTCGGCACCCATGCGCAACCCGGCCACCCGGTCCGCGAGTTCCCCGGCGGCTGTCAGCATGAGGATGCGGCTGCGCACGTCCTGCTCCGCGAGTCTGCCGCAGATCTCGTCGCCGGACATGCCGGGCAGGTCGCGGTCGAGGACGACGACGTCGTAGTCGTTGATCCCGATCCGCTCCCACGCGTCGTCACCCGTCGTCGCCACGTCGACGGCCATCGCCCAGCGGCGCAGGCCCCGCGCGATTATCTGCGCGAGATCCTCGCGGTCCTCAACGACGAGCACCCGCATCTCCGCTCCCTTGCTCGGCAGCGGCTGGGCACGCGCCCAGCCGCTCCCACTACGCATCCGCAGCCCCGAGGGGTCAGCTGTGCTGCTACAGCTTCTTGGGCCCCTGGCCGGGCTTGCACACAAGAGACGTGTGGCCCGGCGTGCGCCGCTCGACCAGACCGGTGCCCTTACCCGGACCGACCTTCTTGGGCGCCGGGCCGGACTTGCACACGACAGACGTGTGGCCCGGCGTGCTCTTCTCGACCAGGCCAGTGCCCTTACCCGGACCGACCTTCTTGGGCGCCGGGCCGGACTTGCACACAAGAGACGTGTGGCCCGGCGTGCGCCGCTCGACCAGACCGGTGCCCTTACCCGGACCGACCTTCTTGGGCGCCGGGCCGGACTTGCACACGACAGACGTGTGGCCCGGCGTGCTCTTCTCGACCAGGCCGTCAGGGCCCGAGAACTTGTGCATCTTGACGCTCGGCGCCACCTGACGCTCGGTCGTGTCAGTGTTCTGGGCGGCGAGCGCTACGCCGGCGGCACCGGCGAACACGGTGGCGCCGATCCCTGCGACCACAACGGACTTCACGAACTTCGTGCGGACGGACATGGTTATCTCCCTATTCGTGCGGCGCTCCCTGCGCCTCTGGCGTGACAAGAACCAGGTTGGCGAGGAGGCCGTTTCCGGAGTGTTTCCACGGCGGCGAGATCGCCGAGCGGCGGACCAGAGGCATGTCCATTGCCGTGTGCGCAACACATCGCCACGAGTCCGGTAGGCAACCAGATAGCGACACATCGGCCTGAGATCCACCCAATGTGCTTGGCCGGCCCTACCCTGTCGATAGCGGGAGTGCGACCAGCGCCGCCAAGCCCCGGCCATGGGCGATGCGACGGCGCTGGACTTTCACGGCCTGCGACGCCGCGGCGAAGTGCTCCGAACGATGCACGGCTTCATGCCCTGCCGGGGGTGCTGATTGTCCGGATCGGCTGCTGGCAAGGTGGGCGGCTTGGCGGGCAATTTCGATGCGAGAACAGTATTGAGCTTGGCGAGTATGTGGGGAACGTGGGTTTAGACGGGTGCGGCGGAACGAACCATCGCGGTGGCGATGTCGGGGTTGGAACAGCCTTGGGCGACCTGCTCTGCGACGCGGACTTCAGCGGAGGATGTCGCCGAGTTGACGTCGACGTGGACGAGCTCACCGCCGCGATCGGACTCGTCGCGGCGGATCGTTCCCCCCACCCCGAACGACGTGCCAGAGCCGCCCGATCCGGCAGACCGCAGAATCCGGTGTACCGCCGAGGGGATGCACGACCGCCTGCGGTGTCCAGCGCGGGCTACCGTGCGGCCGCAAGGACAAGTAGGTCGAACGACCGGGCCGAACTCCCCGTAACGGCCGGCCCGCGTGTTGCGGACGGTTCAACATCCCATCTCACCCACCACCAACCTGCCCGAGCGGTACACCCAGGCGCCGCTCTCGCCATCGCCTCGTAGCAGTCAGAGGCGCAGCTTCTCGCGAGTGAGCTTCTCGACGGGCACTCTGTGACGGCTGAGCACATCGAGTGCCTCTTGGGTGGTCTGGCATTCGGCCACGTGGTGGCCGTCGTCTGTGATGAGCAGCAGTCGCCGACCGTCCTCTTCGATGGCGACGATTCGCCAGGGCCCCCAGAGGAGAGCGCCGTTGAGTTCGGTCCTGTACATGCCCTTACGGTGGCTCGCGGCAGCCGCTCATGCAGGCCGCTGAAGGTAGCAATCGGCTCAACCGATTGGCTCGACTCAGAGATTCGGTCAGGTATCGGCTGCCGGAGGCCTCAGGCCGACACTCGTCGCTCAGCCACTCGCTCGATGAAGTGAGCCGTCACACAGCCGTCCGTAACAGCGGGCTCAAGCGAAGCCGGAACGACGCAAGGGTGCCCTCGGTTCGAGCTGCGTGACGAGAACACAGGCTCGCGAGCCCAACGCTGCGGCCAGGGCGTGCCGCCCGACGGCACAGTGGCGGCGTGGCGTTCCTGCGGTTACGCCAGCTGGCGGATGTTCTTCTGAGGTCCCTTGAGCCGAGGATGGTGATCTCACGTGTCGAAGTACTGAGGAAGGACGGTCTCATGACGGCGCACACCAGGATCATTGACGCGCGCGGACACCACGCGGTGCAAGGTCAGGTCGCCGATGCGGTGAGGGCGGCCGTCGAGTCGCTCGACCCGGTACACCGCGACGTCCTAGAGCAGGTGTACTTCGCCGGACGCACCGCAGCGGATGCCGCGGAGCGCCTCGACCTGCCGATCATGGTCGTGAAGGTCCGCGTGCATGACGCCATGCAGCAGCTCCGACAGCTCCTGTTGGAGTACGGCGCGCTTGCCGCCTGATCCCTTGCGGGTGTCCGCCCGCGTATGAATCGGCGGGCGATCTCCCCGCGCGACCGCATCTCCAGTGCGGCGAGGATGTGCGACACATGCATCTGAGCGGCGAGGTGGTCCAGACCGAGCTGCCGGTGGTCTGCAACTCGTTGTGAGGGCACTAGCGGATCATTTTGGTGAAGGAGGGCAGATGCCGAAGAGTAAGAGGCGCAAGCGGCGGGACGGTACCGCCGTCACGTTCCGGCATCAAAGCTCGGCTGTTGCGGGTCCAGTGTCCAAGCCGCAGCACGGTCCCCCGGTAACCGCCTCGACGTCACCAAACCGAACTTCGTGGCTGCCGACGACGATAGGCACCGACGCCCATCTGACCCGAATAGAGGACGTAGTCGTTACGCTCGTCAACTCGGCACGGGCCCGGCATGGGGCGCGACCGCTCCGCGTTGACGAGCAGTTGCGACGCGCAGCGCGAGGGCACAGCCAAGATATGGCCCACAGACGCTTCCACGCACATCTGAACCCGGATGGAGTGGAGCCGGCCACGCGCATGCGAGCCCACGGCTACCTCGCACCCGGCGCCGAGAACATTGCCCGTGGCCAAGCACGCCCGCATGAGGTTATGCACGCGTGGCTTAACAGTCCTGGGCACCGAGCGAATATCCTTAACCCGGAGTTCGCCGCCATTGGGGTTGGCGTGTGCCTCGGTACCTCTGGTCCATGGTGGACGCAGAACTTCGGCTACTAGTCCAGCGACAGGTGTAGGCCGCGGCCCTTCTTGGATGTAGCGGTCGACGGTCGTCACGGCGAACACGAACCCGCAGGCCCGGTCGGCGAGGATCTCTCCTTCGCGCATGTAGGCCCCGAGCGGTCAAATCAGGAGCTGCCGCCAGCGGCCGCCCCGACCACATCGGACGAGGGCCGCAAAGGCTCATTGCTGCATCGCGGTGATCGTGTGCCACTGCGGATGAGAGAGGACGGCCCAGGTTCCCGTGGATGAATCTGGCGTCGGCGTTCAGTGGCGCCAGGTACCTAGCGACGCGCGGCCGCGTGGGGCTTCCGAATACTTGCTGGCCGGATGGTGCCAGCGTCCGCGACATCGTGACACCAACCGGACGTGTCCATCTCGGCGAGGTCAGATGTTGCTTCGCCTACGGGTGGGGCGGCGGAGCACCCGTCTGTAGGTATCTGGCCCTGGATTTCTCGCCGAGCGGCTGCTTGGCCTTGAGCCGGCGCCGCGCCTTGGCCGGTGCGCAACGGTCGTCGGCGATGATCAGGCCGCGTCTTGAGGCGCGCTGGTCTTCTGCGGTGCTGGCACTTGTGCTCTGGGTAGTCGGGGCGTATCTATGAGTTGTGTCTGTAGAGCGCCGTGGGTGGAGCGTAGGTGGGGCCGTCGTGGCGCTGCTCGGAGCTGCCTTTCCTGACGGTCTTCAGCGCAAGGCCCGGCGTAACGCCTGGCAGGCGATGTCCGCGGATCGGGCACGCGTCCGGCAACTTAGAGCTCTGTGGCAGATGGACGAACCCGAACCGCAGTCTCGCCCGCCCGATGGCCAAACCGCCTACATTGGTCGGCCCACGGTCACGTAGTTTCGGGGTGAGGGCCTCGAGGACCCGGTTGGCTTCGGCACGTGCCCGGCGCGGTATACCTGCCTTGGCGATCGCGCTTCGGGGGCCGGCCATTGCATCACCGTGCAGCGGGTACCAACCTGGCTTCGGCCCGCCGCGGACAGCAGTGCAGACTGGCCGACCCCGCCTCGCCCTCGAACCACAAATGGCCCTTCCGGTGGGTGTGGGCAGTCGTGCCTGCCCACACCCGCCGCCGACCAACCGCGCTGGGGCGGCTCGGTCAGGAGGTCCAGATGCCGCCGCCAGCGGGCCGCTGGTAGCCCAGAGCCGTGTATGCGGCATCAACAAGGGACTGTCCGCGGTCGTTGAGTCCTCCAGAGCCAGAACCCATCTGGTTCATGACGTACCCGAAGGACATGCGGGCTCCAGGGTCGGCGAACCCGACTGAGCCGCCGAAGCCCGAGTGCCCGAACGCGTCCTCTGCGATCAGGACGCCTTCCTTGTCCGCCGGCGTCTCGAAGTGCCGGTTGTCGGTGGCCTTCATGAATCCGAGGGAGAACCGAGTGCCGACCAGGGCGACCGGGTCCATCGCGGTACTCGAGCTCACAGTGGACATTCGCCGGATCTGAGGCTCGTCGACGAGCCGCACACCGTCGTACTCACCGCCGAGCGCTAGCGGGCGGTACATCCCGGCCAGACCGCGCGCGTTCGTGATGCCACCGGTGGACCCGATTTCGGCGGCGTGCGCCTGCCGGGTGTCCGCCTCTCCGGGCATCATGTAGCCGCCATGGTTCATCGCGAGCAGGCCCTGGAGGGATCCGGGGTCGGCGAACGCCACGAGGTACAGGGTTGGCAGCGACGCCCCGGGCTGGGTCGGGTCAATCGCGATGATCGGGGCCACACGTGGCTCCTGAGACTCGGGCAGTCCCAGCCAGAAGTCCAGGCCCAGCGGGCCGGCCACCTCATCGCGGAAGAACGTGCCGAGCGAGCGGCCACTGACCCGGCGGACGATCTCACCCACGAGGAAGCCAAAAGTCAGCCCGTGGTAGCCGTGCTGGGTACCCGACTGCCAGAACGGTTCCTCACGGGCGAGAGCGTCAGCCATGTAAGCCCAGTCGTAGAACGCACCCGGCGGAAGCGGCTCGCGCAGTGCCGGCAACCCAGCCTGATGATTGAGAAGGTGACGGACCAGCGTGCTGTCCTTGCCGTTTTTGCCGAACTCCGGCCAGTAGGTCGTGACAGGAGCATCGAGATCGAGCTCGTCACGGGAGGCCAGGATGTGCGCGCACAGTGCCGTAGCGCCCTTTGTGCAGGACCAGACGTGCACCAGGGTGTCATCGGTCCACGCCTGCCGACCGGTGGGATCGGTCGAGCCGCCCCACAGATCGACGACGGTTTCGCCGTCGACGGTGATGTGTACGGCCGCGCCGACCTCACCTCGCTCGGCGAAGTTCCGTTCGAACTCCGCGCGCACGCCGTCGAACTGCGGCGAACACGTTCCCTCAACTGACATACCTGCTCCTTCGACCCCGTGGCGGTGGACAAATGCGTTGCTAACCAAGGGTGTGATCACACCGTGACAGGTTGTGAGTGACAATCTGCGCGTGCCGCCGAGCGAGACGAGGCCGCAGGACCGCTGCGATCCCGACTGGCGGAGTTCAGCGAGTTCCTCCAGCCCATGCACCGGCGGGAAGGCCATGCACGGCCGGCGAAGCACGGGGCGGGGACATGTCGTGGCGGCCCCACGGGCGCGGACCGAAGGCACAAACGGCGCGCGCGAAGTCGCGCCGAAGGCCAGAAAGGTCTGCGCCGAGGCCCTTGCCTAACCTTTCCCCGCGCGGCCGGAGGTCACCCGAGCGCCCGCTGGCCCTGATGCGCGGCAGACCTAGACAAGGACATATCGATCATGCAGCGGCTGGCGACGCGGGTGCGTTTCACTGTGGATCGCAGGGCGGTGAATCGCGGAGACGGCGACTACCCTCCGCGTCGGGGGTTGAGCAATGACCGAAATGAGTCAGCAAACGATTTCGAATGACCGACACGCGGCTGTCTGCATGACGTGCGGACGTGTGTCCCCGGCGCTGGACATGGCCGAGTACACCAAGCAGCGCGCCGTCCTGCTTGTCGAGCTCGAACTGTGCACCTGCGCTCCGGGATCGGGCGGTCGGCACGTGGGAGGTCACCTGGACCGTGTCGAACACGGAAACGGACCTCGACGCGGAGGTCACGGCGTCCGACCGCGGCGTTGTTCCAGTTGGCACGACCATCGCGCACGAGTCCAGCCAGACCTTCACTGAAAACGTGGACACTGCGGGCACCCTGACCATGGCCCTGACCCTGACCTGGTCAGACGACTTCACCGAGACGATCACCGGGACCCACACGGTCGCGGACGTCTGCCCATCGCCGTCACCCTCCCCGTCGGCAACCGTGTCACCGTCACCGAGCACGACGGCGCCTGCGTCTCCAAGGCCCACGCTTCCGAGCGCGCCGAAGCCGGAGCTGCCGGTGACCGGACCGTCGAGCGCGACGGTCACCGTCGCCGTCATCCTCGTGCTCCTGGGCGGTCTGCTTGTGCTCGTCGCCCGCCGTCGTCAGCACTGAGCACGGAAGTGGCCCCTGCAATAACGTCTCGCCCCGGTACCCGACGGATCCCTCGTTGACCCGCTGAGACCAGCGGAGGAACGACGCGCCTCCGCTTCTGCGATGCTGATCGAAGCGGAACAGCCTCGCCGGTTCCGCCACGAGACGCGGGTAAATGGGGCGTCGCCCGGCGTCGAGCAACACCACCAACGAGCCGACGAGTGCCACGGCCTCACCCCGCCCGACCTGCGTCGCGAATGTATGCACGTCCCCACGCTCTGTCCCGGCCGGCAACGCAGTCCGGCCGGGACAGTTCGCGCTCAGCTCATGCCACGCGCCAGCCTCGTCGCGCAGGTGCCCGTTGATGATGGTCGGTTCCAGCGCGAAGCTGGCCCGGACACCACTCCTCGGTTGCTGCCGGCCGCCATAGGTGCGGTAAGCGAGCACCGGCTAACTTATTGCCACCGACCTGATCTTCACCGGGAGACTGACCGGGGCCGCGCATGTGCGGATTGACCTGCCAACGGACGTCAGCCAGGTCGACATCCAACGCGAGATCGGCGCAGCGACCAGAACGCGACCGTGCCCACGAACCTCGCTAGCGGCGCCAAGGCAGTAGGGCACTCCGTGCCCGAACGCGCGCTGTCCGCTGAGCTCGCGCGCGAGGTCCAGCGTGTCCGGGTCGGCGAACTGCGCTAGATCGCGGTCAACAGAGCCCAGCACCAACAGGACCACCTCGCCGCCGCGAATCGTCACCTCGCTGATCGTCAGGTCGCGGGTCACGACGAAGCCGGCTGAGCTGGTCGGCGTGGCGCAGGAGTGGCAGTGCACTGCGCGATCGATGACTACACCCGGCTGGCCCCCCTCATCCTCATCGGCTGAAACTCACTGGAAATAGGCTTACTGAGCCCTACTGGCCCAGGCTGCGTTGTGGGAGCAACGATGTGCTCAACCTGCTGGGAGGGTTCATATGCGGACACTACGAACGAACGCTGTGTGCCGATGCCTCACTTGCAACTACTGTTCCCGGGAACGGCTTGACGCCGTGGATCTCGTTCTGATCGATTCGGTCCGAGAGGACGGCTGGGCCGTCGTAGTTATCTCAGACGGCGAGCCTGCCGCGTGGTCATGGAGTTGACCCTCTCTGACAGACAGGTTCGGTGTGCGGTAGCGGACCCCGCACCATTGCCGAAACACGCCTCGCCGAGGCCGTAAGACGCATCGGTGAGCAGTTGCAGCGCGGTTGGACACAGACATCCCTGACGGGTGGGAAACAACCGGGCTCCTGGTGCCCATCCGACCAGCGACAACCAGCTACAGTGGACGATGCTGGACTGGCGGGCCTACACCATGGGAACGCTCCCCAGAGCCACGGCCATGTGCGCCGTCGCCCACTTCAGCTGGCGCTGATAGAAAGGCCCACGGGGCGCTGGCGCGAACAACGGCACGCCCGCAGGATCTACGGCCGCGGTGAACGCGGGCCCTCAGTGACCGCGCGTGACACCCCGCTCTTCCAGTGCGAGGCGGAGGGCCTTCAGCGCGTAGAAGATCCGAGACTTCGCGGTGCCAGCGGGGATATTAAGCCGTGCGGCCGCCTGAGCTGCGGTGAGTCCATTGTAGTAGAGCTCGATGATGATGCTGCGGTGAACCTCTGACAGCGAACTGAGGGCATCCGCGACGACTATCTCGTTGAGCCTGCGGTCGATCTCGTCATGGGCGGGGATGAAGTCCAGGGGCGTCGGGCCGACCTCCTGAGGCCGGATGCTGTTCCGACGCTGCCGGTCGATGACGATGTTGCGGGCTACCGTGAACATCCACGGCCGGATCGATGCGACGGTCGCGTTGAGCCTGTCGGCTCCGTTCCAGGCGCGGATCATCACTTCCTGGATGACTTCTTCGGCCCAACCTCGATCGCCTCTGGTGAGCTTGAGCAGATAGGAAAGCAGCGCCGAATAGTGCTCCTGATAGGCACCGCGGATGACATCATCGATGGCAACAATGGGCGCATCGATCTCCGCCAAAGTTTCGTTGGTGTTCAACGGCTTCTCCTTTGAGAGTATCGACCGGGAGGTTGCGTCGCGGCTTACGGGTCTGGTTAGGCGTGCGTGTACGCCCAGATCACAGGGGGTCTTGATGCGGCAGTAGATCGTGGTGTGCTCATTGCACTCAGCTCCTAATGCGTCTTGCTCAGGTTCCTGAGTTTGGCCACCGGCCGCATAAGAGACATCCGCCACGGCGCGTAGGCTTAACAGCCCGGTGGCTTATAACTCCCAGCCATAACACCCGGCCTCTTGGCGGGCGAGAATTCCGTCTCCCCAGCTAGCCACCTGAGCCCGGCGGGACCACCCGAACAGACCGACCGGGCCACCTGCGGATAGGCCTGCCACCGGGCGTCAGCGGCGTCGACGTCTGGCGCGACCCCGCTCACCGACCCCCTCACACCGACCTCGCCAGTGGCGATCGAGGCGGTGGTGAACCAGCGCCCGCACGCGAGGTGGCCGCCGAGCTCGCGGCAGGTCCAGCTGGTCGGGGTGGCTGAAGACCCCCGAGAGCGCGCAGCAGGTCGTCGCCGTATTCGCCGGACCGGCTCAGCCTCGCCTCGACGGGCCAGACCATGCAGTGGCGGATCGCGGTGTAGACCTTCGCTACGTCGGCGTCGGTGGTCCGTGTGCCCTGTTCAGGTCTGCTCACTGCCTGAACTGGTCGCGATCGCCGTTGGGTAGACCGAGAATTTCAAAGATCACGGCGAGGAGAAGTACGAGCGCACTCGACGCCATCCACGCACCGGCCTCCGCGTGTGCGGACTGAGCTTGTCCAGACTGGAGCACGCCCGACGTTGAGAATCCCGTCGAAGACACGGCGGGCGATCACCAAAGCGTCAGGTCTCTTGGCGTTCCTGCTGGGTCTTGCGTGCGGAGACGGCGACTGCGAGCGCCACCCTGGTGGAAACGCTGAGCTTGGTGAAGATCCTGGCGACGTGCGTCTGTACGGTGCGGCGGGAGAGGAAGAGTTGCGCCGCGATGTCGGGGTTGGAGTAGCCGTGGCCAACCAGTTCGGCCACTCGCGCTTCAGTGTCGGTCAGCGCGGCCCAACCCGACTGCGGTCGGCCCCGGCGGCCCCGGAACCCGAGGCGTATACCGGAGTCGCGAAGGCGTGCCTCGGCTCGCGCCGTGTCCCAGACTGCGTTCAGGTTGCCGTAGAGGGTCCGCGCGGCTTCCAGGTGGAAGCGGGCGCGCTGCGCATCTCCGCTCTTAGCGAGCAGGTCAGCGGCGCTCTCATGCGCGTATCCCTCGAACAGCGGCCGATGCGCTGACCTGTAGTCCGTCGCGGCCGAGATGAGGACTTCGGCGTCTCCGTCGAGCAGGCCGTGGCAGAACGCCGCCGTGGCGCGGTGGCAGGGTGTTCCGTACTGCTGCGCCATCCTCGTCGCGGCGTCGAGAATGCTCTTGGTCGGCACGGTGTTGCCAGTTGTGGCGGCGAGCCGGGCAATGTCGGGGCTCAGCCAGAAGCGGTCGACGCGGGTCGTGCCTGTGGCGGCGCCTTGCCAGAGGTCGAACAGGAGCGCGACCGCATCGTCCGCTTTACCCCGGGCCTCCAGCATCAATGCGTTGGTCCACACCCGGAACAGCTCGTAATAGTCGCCGCCCAGGTTTGCTTTGCGCTGCTCGACCAGTCCTGCGGCCGCCTGGGGGTCACCGCGGTGCGCGGCGATCAGGGCCGCGAGGCCCTGCAGACTCTGCGTGAGTCCGAGGTGATCCACGGCGTCGCTGCCGGCCCTGGCCGCGACGAGGGCTTCGTCCCAATTCCCATCCCAGAAGCGCACCAGTGTCTTGGCCATGTGGAAGACGGCGATGAACGTCCCGCTTGATGCCTCGTCGAGGCGCATCCCGGCTTCGAATGCCTCGGCTGCTTCTGGCAGCCGGTCGAGATGCATCAGTGCGCGACCACGGGCGAGGTGCGGTGCCATCTGCAGGTCCGGCCGGAGGCCGAGGTGACTCACACCGACGATCGCTTGATCGGCGAGCTGCAACGCCTCGGCTGGGCGCTCCTGCCAACTGCGTATGCTCGCCAGCACGTTCTGCGCGTAGGCCCTGGCGTATGCGTCGCTGCCCCGCACGGCCTTGTCCGCGCTCGTCTCCGCGCGATCGGGTCGTCCTCTCAAGAGGAGGCACTGGGCCGCGAATCCGTGGAAACGGGCGGCGGCGTCCGCGTCCATGGCGGTCTTCTCCAGCGCCTCCTCCGTCTCCTCGACGGCCTGGTCAAGCTCGCCCGCCCGGAAGCAGGACTGGGCGAGGATCCACCGCAGCGTGACCTGGCGGGCAGGGTCGTCCGTTGCGGCAAGTGCTGATTGCGCAACCTGCCGGGCATCGCCTGGCAGACCTGCGTACAGCAGTGCCCGCGCAAGCTTGAGCTCGACCACGTTCCTCTCCGGGTCGTGGTGGTCGAGCTCTGCCAAAGCTCGACGCAACACCTCCACGGCGCGGGCGGGCGTCTGAACGATCAACGAGTCCGCGGCAGTGCCGAGCCAGGAGACGCTGGCGCGATCGAGCGCATCGGCGGCTACCAGATGCTGTGCTACCTGATCTACTGGCGCGCCCGTAGCGGCAAGGGCCTTGCCCGCTTGACTGTGGAATGCGGCACGTTGGGGCGGCGTCAACTCATCGTGAAGCGCGCGGCGGATCAGCTCATGCCGAAAGGCAAGGTGCTGTCCGTCGATGGTGAGGACTTCGGCTTGGAGCGCTTCCCGGATCGAAGGGATCAGCTTCAATATCGGCGTGCCGAGAATGGTCGACAGGTTGCTGCCGTCAAAGCGGCTTCCGGTCAGCGCCGCCACCCGGAGCATGTCGCGGGTCGACTTGGACAGGAATCCCAGCCTGCTCTGGATCGTGGCTGTAAGCGAGGGCGGGGCTGGGACGCCGCTTGCTGTCGCGACACCGTCAACGATCTCGATTCCGCCGCCGGCATTGAGCGCTTTGAGGAGCTCGTTCACGTAGAGCGGGTTGCCGCCCGCGCCCGCCACCAGCGTGAGCAAGCCGGCGTCCGGTCGCGCACCGACGATGTCGTCCACGAGATCTACGACGGCCCGTTCGGTTAGCGGACCGAGCCTGAGACGGAGCGCCTCCTGGCTGCGCATGCCGCGCTGAAGCTGCACGAGAGCGTCACGGTTCGGTACGGGCCTGCGTGCCAGCGCGATCAACACTGGGAGTTGGTGACACATCCGCACGAGCCGATCCACGATCAGGAGGCTCGCGGTGTCCGTCCACTGCAGATCGTCCAGGAAGAGCGCAACCGGACCTTGGGTGCATCGGCGCTCGACTATCGCCAGGAGGGCCTCCGCGGCGGCGAATTCCCGGTACCCCGCGTTGAGGCTGCGAGCATGCGCTGTTTCACCCTCGCCGTCGTGCAGTAGTCGCACGATCTCGGCCGCGTCCGGGTCTGTCGAGGCCCAACAGGTGCGGATCCCGGCGAACGGCACCTCTTGGCTGTTTTCTTCAGCTGTGCCTCGTAGGACCGTCATGCCAACGTGCGTCGCGTGGTCGGCTATCGCCGCCAGTAGCGCGGACTTGCCGATACCTGGCTCACCCTCGATCAGGAGCGTGCCGCCACGGCCGTCTCTGGCGAGGTCCGTCAACGTTCTGGCTTCGGACAGTTCGGTGTCGCGCCCGTAGAGCACAATCCCACCCCCGGACTGCGCAGCGTCCGCCCACGGTTACATGCCGCAGAGATCCTACCTCGCTGGAGTGTTGCCAGTGGCCTTCTGTGACTGGTGGCAGAGCCGATGCGGATACCGACCTTCACGCTCTGCGACAGCTGAACAAGAGCCGCCGGCAGCGCTGACAGGACCGAAATGTCTGGGTCGAACCGCTGTTGACAAGGCTTCTATTTCCGCAGCCCTGTACCCGATGTTGGCCACCAGCCGTGAACCGTGCGCGGCGTCGACGTCAGCAGAGCCCCCGACAGGTGCGGATCCCGGCGAACGGCACCTCTTGGCCGTGGTCCAACCAGCCGGAGTGGTGAGCGTGCCCACGATTGGTGGCTGTTTGGGGTGAACCGACTCTGATGAGGCTGCGTAGTTGGGGGCCCTGATCACCCCTGGCGTGGAGGTCTCCTTGAGGCGAGTGGCTGACTCGGTGCCCTTGCGGCTTCCTCAACGGAGCGCGGAAGCGTGAGGTCGACCAGCCCTGACATGCGGCGCTCGCACTGGCGGGCGCTCGCCCCGCTGGCGCTGGCGACGATGGCGTCTCAGGCCCTGCTGGTGGTTCTCTCGACGACCATCGTCGCGATCAGTCATGACCTCGGCACCTCGGTGGCCACCATCGGCCAGGCGCGGTCGATCACCGCGGCAGTGTCGATCGCAGTGTCCCTTGCGCTCAGTGCGCGCGGCGATGTGCTGCCTGTCCCCCGGATGCTGCTCCTCGGTTCCGCCCTGGCGGTGGCAGCCTGCGGCGCGGTGGCGGCAGCCCGCTCGGCGGTGGTATTCCTGGCGGCACACGCGCTGATCGGACTCGCCGTCGCCCTGCTGCTCTCGGGCGGTTTCGCCGGCGTGGCGGCGTTCGCCCCCGAGCGTCGCGCGTGGGCGACCGGCTACGTGGCAGCCGCCAGCGCCACGGCGTGGATCGTGGTCAACCCCGTCGCGGCGAACCTGACCGAATGGCTGTCTTGGCGTGCGGCCCAGGCCGCTCCCGCGGCGATCGCGGTAGCCGCCTTGTTGGCTGCGCGCTACGCCGAACCTGTACCTGGCGGAGGCCCCGTCGCTGGGCTGTGGGCCCCGCTTACGGTGCCGTCGGCGCGACGCTGGATCGGCGCCGAGATCGCCGGCTACGCCTCGTGGACCGCGCTGCTGACCTTCTCCGGAGGCTTCTTCATCGAACGGATCGGCGTACGGCAGTCCATCGTGGGCTGGCTCCTAGCGGGCGCGGCCGCCGCCTTCTTCGTGGCCTCGACGCAGTCGGGCCGGCTGGTCCGCCGCGTTCCGCGCAAACGCCTGGTCGCGGTCACAGCGCTCGCCACGGCAGTACTTCTTCCGGTGATGCTGACGTCGTCGCACGCGGCGGCGGCCGTCGGGGTCTTCTGCCTGATGGGACTGTTGGCTGGGGTGCGCACCCCAGCGTCCGCCGGGCTCGGTCTCGAGCAACTGCCCAACCATGCGGCCGCGATGATGGCCGCCAGGACAGCCGCGACACAGTTCGGCTACCTCCTGGGTGCCGTCGTTGGAGGTGCCCTTCTCGCCGGTTCCGGTTACACGAGTCTCGGGCTGGTGCTCGCGATGGTCATGGCGTTGTCAGCCTGGCTGATCCACCGCGTCGGCGATGGCGCGAACGGTCCAGCGGTGAGCGGCCACGACTTATCGACTGGGTAGAACGGACCGAGCGCCAGCGGCGGGTAACGCGGCAGCTATCGCTCGGCGGTCGCCGCCAAGCTGGGAATCAGCGTTGAGCTCGCGATCCGATCACCGGCGTGATGATCAGCCCGGCGAACGGCAAATTGACGCTCGTGCAGGGCCCGACGATCGCCGTGCTCGTGATGCTGCTGCTCGTCGCGAGGGGCCTTTGAATGGCTGTCTCCAGATGCGCACAGAATCCGCAGACCGTCGGCAGTTGGGCGTTGCCTTGGGTGTGGAGTGTCAGTGAAATCCCTATCCGAACTATGACGGGCGCACGTACGCTGTGTGTGCACCGGTCACCATTGAGCAGATGGAGATCTGTCACGTGATTCAACACCGCTGGACGATCGGACCCGAAAGCGACAAGGCTCGTGATGTGGGCTTGAATTGGAATGACCCTCTTGCCTCACTGGCGAGGGAGCGCATTTACTCGAGCGTCGCTCAGCGGTGGATAGCCCTGCTGCGCCCGGCTTTTGCCCTCGGTGCCAACGTCGACGGACCGACAGTCGGCCGGCTGGGCGGGCTTCCGATGCTGCCCACGGACGTCCCCTGGCCGACCTCGGGCCTCGTAGAGCCGGCAGCTCCGCTTGCCTACCTCGGGAGCATCGACTGCGCCGCGCTCCCAGCGCACCAGCTCGACATGCCCCTAGCTGAGGCCGGTACCCTGCACTTCTTCGCCCACCACGAATGCTTTGAGGAGGAGCCGGGCAAGCATCAGGGGTCCCGGATTATCTACGTGCCGGCCGGCACTGATGTCCGGCAACGGCCCGCGCCGCGGACGTCCCACGCCAACCCAGGCTACCCACCGCTGGTCTACGAACCGGTGGAACTCCGCGCACGGCTAGTCGCCTCCGCGCCGTCCTTCGACTCGCCCTTCCTTGGTGCAGCATTCTGGCGACCCGAACCAGACTATGCCTTCGGCGACGGGCCCGGTCTGGAATGGATAAAGGAAGCCACCGACGCTGTATCCGAGATCTTTCCTCCTGGGTTCAGGGAGCGAGTATTCCAAGAAAGCGTGAAGCACCACCGGCTCGGCGGTTACGCCCCACCTGGCCAGCCGTCCCCAGAATGCGCGTTGTGGCCTCGGCCTGATTACCCGTTCCGGGATGACCATGTCCGAGGCACCGCTGCGAACCAGACCGCCCCGGGAAGCCCGTTGGGACGCCTGCTGTTCAGCATCGACGGCCGCGAACTCGATGGAGGCGACTTCAGGTTGCACTGGGTTATCCGCCCTGGTGATCTCGCTGCCTTGCGATTCGGAGCCGCAGCCTTCCGCCGCACAACACTTGGCCTCTAGCAGCTGCCCCAGCCACGTGGCCGTGTTCCGGCTGCGTCATCGGCTGCACCCGGTGCCGCCGCCAATGCACAGCGGGCGTGGCTCACAGTGACTGAACCCCCGGTGCCGGATACCCGTTGTATGGGCACGCAGAACGGCTCGTGCGTCACGTCGAACTCCAAGGAGTTGAAATATGGCTGGTCCTGCCAATGAAAGACCACTTTCGAGCGTGTTTGAGATAGTCGGCGGCGCGGCGGTTGGCTTGGCGGGGCTGGCCGGGCTGGCCTTCTTCCTCTGGGGACCGCAGATGCAGGGCACCACGACGACGAGCCACCTGGATAGGCACATCGGTTCGCCGTCGATGTCCTTGTTCGTAGTCATCGCTCTGGTGTCGGTGGCCTTCGTTGTGACCGCGGTGTGGGATGCACAGGTCCGATCCGTGATGAGTATCGCCACGCTCTGGAGCCTGACGGTGAGCTTGGCTCTTCTGTCCGGGATTGCATTCTGGGGGCTGACCGACCAGATATCCGTGGGGTTGTTTCCTGCCGCGCTACTGGGCTTCCTTGTTGCATCTGGGGTCACTGTGCAGCGCCGCCAGAGCGGTGCAGCCGGGAGACCCAGCGGCTAAACAAACCTTCAGAATGAGTCGGTGTCGGCTATGAGTGTGACCTGGGAGGGTCGGGCGGCCGCAACAGCGCGGTGAGGTCACGGTTGAGGAATTGGGCGCGCGGCCGCAGCTGTTGATTCCGCTGCGGCTGCGCAATCGTCGCCCACATGTGGGTCGCCGCGCTCGTGCTGGGGCGCGGTCCGCAGCGACGTGAACCCAGCCTCACCGGCGCCGGTGCCGTAGCTCGTCGATGTGGTCGACGCCGACCTCGTCGAGCAGGCGGTCGCCAACCAGCGACAAGCCGAGCCCAGCGCCAGACAAGGCAGGTCTTCGCGACCTAGGCTGACGCCTGTGTCGACACGATCCGTCACTGCCCCGTTTGTCGGTCGGGACCGCCAGCTCGCAGACCTGGACGGACTGGTCGCCGACGTGGTGGCCGGCCGGGGCGGGGCGGTATGGGTAGAGGGTGAAGCGGGGATCGGCAAGTCGGCGTTGCTGGATGCGGCGCTTGGCACGGTCGAGCAGCGCGGGTGTCAGGTGTTTCGGGGCGTCGCGCACGAGCTGATGCAACGCTTCCCGCTGCAGGTGCTGCTGGAGTGCCTGCAGGTCAGCGAAGCGTCGCAGGATCCGTTGCGGGCACAGATCGCGAGCATGCTCCGTGCCAGGGGCTCGGAGGTCGGTGCGGGCGATCCGGTAGTTCCAGCTTCGGAGGGGCTGCTGGCGCTGGTGGACCGGCTCTGCGCCAGCGCGCCGGTCGTTCTCGTGGTGGACGATCTGCAGTGGGCGGACGAGCCGAGTCTGGCTGTCTGGTACCGGCTCGCTCATTCTGTGAGTCAGCTGCCGTTGTTGCTGGTCGGGGCTTGCCGTCCGGTCGGGCGGCGGGACCCGTTGAGTGGGCTGCGTCGGTCGTTGAAGTCCCAGGACGCGGCAATACTGGCGTTGGGGCCGCTGAGCTCCAGGGAGGCCGCGCAGGTCATGTCGTGCCTGCTCGGCGGGGCGCCCGGGCCGGGTCTTCGAGAGTTGGCCGAGCGGGCCGGTGGTAACCCGCTGTATCTGCGCGAGATCGCCGATGCCGTGGTCCGCGAGGAGCGCGCAACGGTCACCGGCGGGATGGTCGAGGTGGTCACGGGCACGCGGGGCGCCTTCGCGTCGCTGTCGGCGGCTATCGCGGACCGGCTTGAGTTCCTGACCGGTGACACTGCCGAGGCACTGCAGGTCGCTGCGCTGCTCGGTCCGGAGTTCGCTGCGGCCGATCTCGCCGTTGTGACCGGCCGCAGCGCGACCTCGCTCATTCCGATCGTCGAGGAGGGTGTGGCGTCCGGTGTCCTTGCCGAGTCGGGCACGCGCCTGGTGTTTCGGCACAGCTTGATCCGGGACGCGCTCGCTGCAGAGATCCCGCCCGGTCTGCGGACTGCTCTGCATCTGCAGGCGGCGCAGGCGTTGATCGCGTCGCGCGCGTCTACCGAGCGAGTCGCCGAGCAGCTGCTGGCCGCGACCGATTCCAGGGCAGTCACCGATGGCTGGGTCATCGACTGGCTCGTGGAGGCCGGGCCGCAGCTGGTCTACCGGGCCCCGACTATCGCAGCTGACCTGCTCGCCCAGACCGTGGACACCATCTCTTCCACCCATCCGCATTACGAGGAACTTGGCGCCCAGTTGGTCACCGCGGCCTGGCTGGACGGCCGCGACGCCGAGGTAGAACGGCGTGCCCGGCAGATCCTCGCCGGTGACCCGGCCCCTATGCGAAAAGCGCAGGTGGCGTGGATGCTGTCATACGTGCACTGTCGGTTCGGCCGGTCTGACGAGGCGATCGCAGTGGTCCTCGACGCCCTGGCAGACCACCGGCTTGACGCCGCCTGGACTGCGCGGCTACGCGCGCTGCACGTGATACCGCTGATGATCGCTAGCCGCAACGACGAGGCCGACCACGTTGCCCAGGTTGCGCTGGCCGAAGCGGAGAAGGCCGGGGATCTCGTCGCCACCGGCTACGCCCTGCATGGACTGGCCGGTGTGCGGCTGCGCGACCCGAACAAGTCCGGCGCGCTGGAATATCTCGACCGGGCGGTCGGCCTCGTGCCCGCGAGCCCCGACACCATGGACCTGCGCCTGCTGCTCCTCCTGAACCGGTCTGCGGCGCTGCAAGAGGTCGACCGACTCACCGAGGCCCTGCACGACATCCGCGAGGCGTCACAGTTGGCCGAGCAGGGCGGCACCAGGATGCGGCGCGCAGAGCTACGCATCATGCTGGGCGAGCTGCTCTACATGACTGGCCAGTGGGACGACACGATCGCCGAGCTCGAGAATGTCGATGCGCTGTACCCGCTTTTTCGGCTGTTCCCGGACGGGCTCCGTGCCCTGATCGCCGCACACCGCGACGACCGCGCCGGCGTAGACAAACTGCTCGCCACCTACACCGACGACAGCTTCGGTCCTGGCGATCTGCGGTACTACTCAACCCCCCTCATCCGGGCCAGGGCGCTGGTCGCCGAACGCGACGGCCACACCGGCCGCGCAACCGAGTTGCTCGCCGCCGCGCTGGCGCCCGACTGGGAATCCGAAATCTTCGTCCGCAGCATCTGGCTACCGGACCTGGCGCGCCTCGCCACTTCCTCCGGCGACGCCGCCACAGCCCGAGCCGCGCTCGCCGCCGCGGAGTCCGACGCCACCACCGCCCCCACACCAAGCCGGATCGCCGCCGCCGAACGCTGCCGCGGCCTCATCGACCAGAACCCAGAGCTCCTGCACGCCGCCGCCGACCGGTACCGGGCTGTCGGTCGCCCCCTGGAACTCGCCAACACCCTCGAAGACGCCGCGGTGGTCCTAGCCCAGCGCGGTGACGCCGACGCCGCCCGCGCCGCACTCGACGAAGCACTCACGCACTACGGCGACCTCGGCGCAGACTTTGATATCCGCCGCGCCAACGCCCACCTGCGCCCGTACGGCATGCGCCGCGGTCAACGCGGCGCCCGACGGCGCCCCACGACCGGTTGGGAAGCACTCACCCCCACTGAACTGAGGGTCGCCGAACTCGTTGCCGACGGTGGCTCCAACCCCGACATCGCGGTCGCCATGTTCCTGTCCCGGCGCACCGTGCAGACCCACGTATCCCACATCCTCACCAAGCTCGGCGCACGATCCCGCATCGAAATCGCCCACCAAGCCGCCAAGCACCTCCTCAACGCGACACCAGCCAATCCGCACGAACAACTACTCCGACACTCCCCCGGGTAGGAACAGCGTTCGCCTGGTGGGACCTCCTCGGTCCTCCGGGTCGATCTTCGCCAGTGCTTGCAGGAAATGCGTCCAGTACTGCTGGTCGTGACCGCGGCCGACGGCGACGAGGTCCGAGCTCGAGTCCGCCGGCCACCAGCGCTCGGCGGCCTGACCCGACTACAGGCGCTGCTCTTCGTGGACCGCTCTGAGATCGCCCGCGAGCGGTCATGTCACTGCATCGGGGTTTCGCGGATGAACCCGACGACATGCCCGGCCAGCACGGCTCCCGCGTCCTCTTGCAGGAAGTGGCCAGCACCTGCGACGACGGGGTGTTGGCGGCCCCGAGCGCCGGCGATGTGCCGCTGCAGGATCGGCCCCATCGGCCCAGTGATGGGGTCGCTGTCGCTGAACGCGACGAGCGTCGGCGACGGCAGCTGGCCGAGGACGGACCATGCGGCGCGGTTGGCCGCGCTTGCGGGGTCGTTCGAAACGGTCGGCACCAGCGACGGCATCGCACGCGGACCGGCCGTGAAAGCGTCGTCGGGGAACGGTGCCTGATACGCGGCGAGCACGTCGGGTGGGAGCTGGGTGCGGCAGCCAGCCTGTACGAACCGGCCGATATCGAGCTGCGGCGCGCTCTGAACGGTGGCACGAAACTGGTGCCACACCTCAGGCATCGGGTGGTCGCCGGTAGGCAGGCCCGTGTTGGTGGGGACCAGCCTTGCAATCCGCTCGGGGTGTTCGGCGGCCAGCCGAAGCCCGATCAATCCACCCCAGTCCTGCCCCACGAGGGTCACCGCGCGCAGATCCAGGACGTCGAACACCAGCTCACGCAGCCACTCCACGTGCCGGGCGTAGCTGTGGTCCTCGACCGTGGCGGGCTTGTCGGAGCGGCCGAATCCGACCAGGTCCGGGCAGACAACCCGCATCCCAGCCGCCGTGAACACCGGAATCAGCTTGCGGTATAGGAACGACCAGCTCGGTTCACCGTGCAAGCACAGCACGACCGGGCCATCGGCGGGACCATCCTCCACCCACGCCATTCGAAGTAGGCCAGCCTCGCCGTCGGAGACCTCCGCGTAATGCGGCACGTACCCGAAATCCGGCAACTCCGCGAATCGATCCTCCGGCGTACGCAATGTCTGCATCCCGGCATCCTCACACAGCCACTGGCCGCTAGCTTGTCTGCCGTTAAGGTGCCCACAGCCCCGGATCAGCACCTCCTGGGGCCCGGTTCGCCTCTCGCCCGCAGCGCGCCGTCACTCCGTCTCGCCCACACCCACAAGACGTGGATGATCGGAGGCGCCATCCCCGAAATTGCACAGTGCGACCGGCTCGGGCACGCTCTGCACGGAATCCGCGGCGTCTACTCCCACACCACCGACGCCATGACCACCGCACTCACCAACAGGCTCCAACAACGCTGGACCGCCGCGATCAACGCCCAACCCGACGGCGACACGCCCCGCGCCGCATGACCGGCCAACATAGCGTCAAGGGTGCACGACAGCGACCTGCGGAAACACCCATGACCACCTTTCGGGAACCGTCAATCGCCGGTATCCCAACAGGCGGCAACGTACCCATGCCGCGTAGATAAAGGGGTCACCTGCCCTGACCAGGCGCGCCACTTAACGATCCCGCCGCCGGCTGCTCCCAGGCGCTCCCAACCGCTCCCACAACACAGAAGCGCCCCACCAGCTCAAAAGCTGGCAGGGCATCTACCTGCGAAAACATGAACCACTCGGTCGGGCTGACAGGATTTGAACCTGCGACCCCTTGACCCCCAGTCAAGTGCGCTACCAAGCTGCGCTACAGCCCGATCGCCACGGGCTCGCCCGCGACGGGGTAAGACTACCGTAGTCCCCGAGCCTTTATTTGCCGGGGCGTGACCGCTTCTCCTTGACCCGGACGGACACTCCGATGGGGCTGCCGACGAAGCCGAAGTCTTCGCGGAGTCGGCGTTCGATGAAGCGCCGGTACCCGGGCTCCAGGAACCCTGTGGTGAACAGGACGAACCGCGGCGGCTTGGTGCCGGCCTGGGTCGCGAACAGCACCTTCGGCTGCTTGCCGCCCCGTACGGGCGGCGGCGTGGCCGCGATGAGTTCGCCGAGCCAGCTGTTGAGCCGTCCGGTGGGGATGCGCTGTTCCCAGCCTTCGAGCGACGTCCGGAGGGCGGGGGCGAGCTTGTCGACGGCCCGTCCGGTCTGGGCGGACACGTTCACCCGGGGCGCCCAGCGGACGCGCGCGAGGTCGCGCTCGATCTCGCTCTCCAGCTGGTACCGCCGGTCCTCGTCGAGGAGGTCCCACTTGTTGAACGCGATGACGAGCGCGCGCCCGGCGTCGACGACCATGCTGATGACCCGCTGGTCCTGCTCGCTGATCACCTCGGACGCGTCCAGCAGCACGACGGCGACCTCGGCCGACTCGATGGCGGCCTGGGTCCGGAGACTGGCGTAGTACTCGGCGCCGCTCGCGTGGCTGACCCGGCGCCGCAGCCCCGCGGTGTCGACGAATCGCCACGTCTCGCCGCCGAGTTCGACCATGCTGTCGATCGGGTCGACGGTCGTCCCGGCGACCGAGTCGACGACCGCGCGGTCTTCCTTCGTCAGCTTGTTCAGCAGCGACGACTTGCCCACGTTCGGACGCCCGACGAGCGCTACCCGGCGCGGTCCGCCGGTGCCGGCGCCCTTGTCGGTCGGCGCCTCAGGCAGCACTTCCAGGATCTTGTCGAGCAGATCGCCGGAGCCCCGGCCGTGCAGCGCGGAGACGGGGAACGGCTCGCCGAGGCCCAGCGACCACAGCGCCGCCGCCTCGGACTCGGTCCGCTCGTCGTCGACCTTGTTGGCTACGACGAGCACCGGCTTGCCGCCGCGTTGGAGGACCCGCGCCACCGACAGCTCGGTCTCGGTCGCGCCGACGACGGCGTCGACGACCAGCAGGACGGCATCGGCGGTGGCCATGGCCACCTCGGCCTGACCCGCGATGGCTGCGGCGCGACCGCGCGCGTCCCGCTCCCACCCGCCGGTGTCGACGACCGTGAACCGGCGGCCGTTCCACAGCGCGTCGTAGGCGACACGGTCACGCGTGACCCCGGGCACATCCTGGACGACCGCTTCACGGCGCCCGATGATCCGGTTGACGAGCGTGGACTTGCCGACGTTCGGACGCCCGACGACCGCCAGCACCGGCAGCGGCGTGACGTCGTCCACCCATTCGGCGTCGCCGGTGCCCAGCTCGGACGGATCGACGTCGTACTCGGCCGCGAACTCGACCCAGCCTGCGTCGCGGGCCGTCACGGCCTGGACCCGGCGGGCAGCAGCCCGAGCAGCTTCTCCACGACCTGGTCGATGCCCAGCTCGGTGGTGTCGAGCGCGACCGCGTCCTCGGCCTGCACCAGCGGGCTGTTCGCCCGCGAGCTGTCCAGCCTGTCCCGGCGGGCGAGGTCGGCCTGCGTCGCCGACACGTCCGCGCCGGACTGCTCGGCCGTGCGGCGGGCGGCGCGCGCCTCGGCGGACGCGGTCAGGAAGACCTTGAGGTCGGCGTCCGGCGCGACGACCGTACCGATGTCACGCCCTTCCACGACGATCCCGCCGGCCCCGATGATCGCCCGCTGCCGCGCGACCAGCTCGGCCCGCACCGCAGGAACCGCCGACACCGCGCTGACCGCCGCAGTCACCTCCGCGCCACGGATCTCCGCGTCCACCGGACGGCCGTCGACCGTCACGAAGACGCCCGACGGATCGGTCGTGATGACCAGCTCCGCCGACGCCAGCACCTTGGCTACGCCGTCGACATCGTGCGGATCGACGTCCGCCTCCAGAACCGCCCAGGTCAGCGACCGGTACATGGCGCCAGTGTCCAGATACCGGGCGCCCAGGGCGGTGGCGAGACGGCGTGACACCGTCGACTTCCCCGAGCCGGAAGGTCCGTCAACCGCGACCACACCCGTGAACGGGACGGCCACCGACTCGGCGGAATGCGTACTCACGTGATCTCCTTTAGAAAGCTGCAGCTCCATCATGCCTGCCGCACGCCTCCGAAGGCGAACCGGCGCTCACTGCGGCAGGTCACGCCGCAGCGCCGCCGCTCCCCGCAGGTACACATGGTGCAGTTCGGCCCGTGCCTTCTCCGTCTCCACGTGCGCGAGCAGCCGCAACACCCGCGGCATCGACCCCGGCACCGCGATTTCCGTCGCGCACAGCAGCGGCACGTCCGTGAAACCCAACACCCTCGCCGCGTACGCCGGGAACTCCGCCGTGAGATCGGGCGTGGCCGTGAAGACGACGCTGATCAGGTCGTCGGGGGTGATGTCGTTGCGGTCCATGACGGCCGTGATCAGCTCCGTCGTGCCTTCCAGGATCGCCTCGCGCTCGTCGGCGTCCACCTGGATCGCACCACGCACCGCACGCACCGCCACGCCAGCCCCTCTCGCCACTCCTGCCACGAAAGCTTAGAGTCCGACTTCCTTGTGCAGGAGTCCGACCTCGACCTGGCTAAGCCGGCGCAGCTTGCCCGGCTTGAGAGACGCCAGCTGGATCGGCCCCATCGCCGTCCGGACCAGCTTCGACACCGGGTGCCCGACCTCCTCCAGCAGGCGCCGCACCACGTGCTTGCGGCCCTCGTGCAGGACGACCTCCACCAGGACCTTGCCGGGCAGGTTGTCGACGATCCGGAACGCGTCGACCGTCACGGGGCCGTCGTCCAGCTCCACCCCGGCGAGCAGCTGCTTCTTCACGGTGTGCTTGACGGGGCCGGGGATCTCGGCGAGGTACACCTTGGAGACGCCGAACGACGGGTGCGTCAGCCGGTGCGCCAGCGCGCCGTCGTTGGTGAGGAGCATGAGCCCCTCGCTGTCGGCGTCCAGCCGCCCGACGTGGAAGACGCGCGTCTCCCGGTCGGCGACGTAGTCGGCGATCGAGGTGCGACCCCGCTCGTCCGACATGCTGCTCACGACGCCACGGGGCTTGTTGAAGGCCAGGTACACCATGTTGTCGTCGAGGACGACACGCGACCCGTCGACGTGGATGACCGCCTTCTTCGGGTCGACGCGGCGGCCCTGCGTGCGCACGACCTCACCGTCGACGGACACCCGCCCGGCCTCGATCAGTTCTTCACAGGCGCGGCGCGAACCGAGCCCGGCGGCGGCGAGCACCTTCTGCAGCCGCTCGCCCTCCTGCGACGGGTCGGCGGGGGTCCAGAGCTTCTTAGGAGGTTGAGATGACATCGTCGAGGGTGTCCAAATCAGGCAGGAGCGGAGCGAGCGGGGGCAGTTCGTCAAGGCTGTCCAGGCCGAGTTTCTCCAGGAACAGCGTGGTCGTGCGGTACAGGTGTGCGCCGGTCTCGGGCTCGGCGCCGCACTCCTCGATCATGCCCCGGGTGAGCAGGGTACGGATAACGCCGTCCACAGCCACCCCCCGGATCGCCGAGATCCGCGACCGCGTCACCGGCTGCTTGTAGGCCACGACGGAGAGCGTCTCCAGCGCGGCCTGCGTGAGCCGTGCGGTCTGGCCGTCGAGGACGAACTTCTCGACGTACGGCGCGAACTCCTCGCGCGTGTACAGGCGCCAGCCGCCGGCCGCGCGCCGCAGGTCGAATCCGCGTCCGGACTCGGTGTACTCGGCCGCCAGGGCCTCCAGCGCCGCGACGATCTCCTCGCGCGGCCGCTCCAGCACCTGGGCCAGCAGCACCTCGGCGACGGGTTCGTCCACGACCAGCAGGATCGCCTCCAGCGCCGGGCGCAACGCCTCCAACGGCAACCGGACGTTGGCCGCCTCCGGCTTGTCCGTCGCGGGCTCCTCGTCCAGCTCCTCGGTGACGTGCTCGGCGGCACCCGGCACGAACGCGGCCGCCGCCGGCACCTCAGCCAGCTCAGGCGCCGTGGCGGGCTCGGCCGCCAGCTCGGGCGCCGTGGCGGGCTCGGACTCAGCGGCCGTGGCGGGCTCGGCCGCCGGCTCGGGCGCGGCGTCGGCCGGTGGCTCGGCTGCCGGGGCGTCAGCGGTGGACGGGTCGGGCGCCGGCTCGGTGGTGTCCTCGTCGTCGATGAACGTGACCTTGTACAGCGATCCGAACGGGTCGGTCTTGTCGTTCACTGCTCGTCCTCCACGACCACGTCGGCCTCAGGTTCAGCATCGGCGTCAGGTTCAGCCTCTTCGTCGCCGTACTCGTCGATCTCGATCGAGCTCTCGGTCGCGTCCGTGCCGCCGACCCACCGTACGTGGAGTTCGCCGAGCGCTTCGACCTGCTCGAACCCGAGCACGCCCTCCCGGTACAGCTCCAGCAGCGCCAGGAAGCGGGCGACGACCTCGAGGGTGCCGTCGCAGTCGTAGCAGAGCGCCCGGAACGTCGCGGCGCCGCTGCGCATGAGCCGGCTGCGCAGGATCGCGGCATGCTCGCGGACGCTGACCTTCGGCGCGTGGATGTGGTCGATCGAGACGGTGGGCGGCGGCTTCGGCGTGAGCGCCTGCGCGGCGAGTTCGGCGAACCGTTCGATGCCGATGCCGAGCAGCACCTCGGGGATGGCGTCGGCGAACCGGGCCTCCAGGCTGACCGCCCGGGGGTACCGCTTGCCGGCGGTCGCCTCCTGCGCGGAGAGGAATGCGGCGACCTGCTTGTACGCGCGGTACTGGAGCAGGCGGGCGAACAGCAGGTCGCGGGCTTCGAGGAGGGCGAGGTCTTCCTCGTCGTCGATCTCGGCGGCGGGCAGGAGCCGGGCGGCCTTGAGGTCGAGCAGGGTCGCGGCGACGACCAGGAACTCGGTGGCCTGCCCGAGGTCCCACTCGGAGCCCATCGCGCGGATGTGGGCGATGAAGTCGTCGGTGACGGTGTGCAGCGAGACCTCGGTCACGTCCAGCTTGTGCTTGCTGATCAGCTGGAGCAGGAGGTCGAACGGCCCCTCGAAGTTGTCGAGCCGGACCTGGAACGCCCCGCCGGGTGCCTTCGAGCCGAACATCAACGACTCGGGTGCCACCTCGGCCTGACCAGAGCCCTCGACAGCCGGCGCAGAATCCTCAGCAGCCTCAGACGGCACAGCGGCGGGCGCCGCGTCGTCGGCGACCTGGGATTCCACGTTCACCGGTTGACGGTAGCGCAGCGTGCGGCAGGGACGCGCACGGCGGCGCGCGTCACGACCAGAGAACGCGGAACGGGATGGCGACGACGTCGAGCAGGAACACGAACAGCGGCACGCCGGCGGCGAGCGGGATGATCATGCCGACGAGCAGGATCACGACGCCGATGTTCTGCTCGACGAGCCAGTGGTGCGCCCGGGCGAACCCCTGGCTCGGACGGTTGCCGGCGCGGCGGGCGAGCAGCCCCCAGCCGTCGAGCGGCGGCAGCGGCACGAGCGCGAGCAGGCCGAAGGCGAGCGTGGCGATCGCGAACGAGTACAGGAACTGCTCCCAGACGAGACCGATCGGTACGCCCCGGAACGCGTCGCCCACGCCGTGGATCTGGGGCAGCAGCCGGTCGCCGCCGAGCAGCACGTATCCGAGGAACGCGAGCTGGGACATGCCCAGCACCGCGAGCGGGCCGGCGATCAGCGCCGCCGGCCTCGCCTGGTCATCGGCCTTGCGGCCCCACCCGGTGCCGCCGATCACCGCCGCGACCGCGCCGAACACGTCGATGTCGCGGCGCGGGTCGAACAGCCGTTCCCGGCGCGCGAACGGACTCCGGTTGGCGATCAGATGCTGCACCACCGCACGGAGCACGACGGACGCAAGGAAACCCACCAGCAGCCCGAGAAACGCGAACGGGTGGAGGATCGCGAG
Organism: uncultured Actinomycetota bacterium; assembly: GCA_963742725.1. Classification (GTDB taxonomy): domain Bacteria; phylum Actinomycetota; class Actinomycetes; order Mycobacteriales; family Cryptosporangiaceae; genus CAVVAL01. The sequence continues at coordinate 62,709 of CAVUMX010000001.1, forward strand.
GATCAACGGCTGCTCGGGTCGTCGTCGAGCCGGCGCACGAGTTCGGAGTCGGCGCCGTGTTCTTCCAGGTCGTGCAGCGCCATGGCGATGGCTTCGCGCACGATCCGGCCGCGGTCGACGGCGAGCCCGTGGTTGGCCCGCAACGCCAGCCGGGCCGACTCCAGGTCGAGAAGCTCCTGGGACGACACGTACACCGTGATCTTCTCGTCGTGCCGTTCACGCCCCGTCGAGCGCCGCTTCCGTCTGGACGGCAGCGGCGTGATGCCCGCGGGCAGTACCGGCTCCGACGACGTGCCGGTACGCCGGAACAGCTCGGCGACACCAGGGAGTTTCGCCTCTCGGGTCATCGTGCAAGTACCTCCCGGGCGAGCGCGCGGTACGCCCTGGCCCCACCGGAGCCGGGTGCCCACGTGGTGATCGGTTCTCCCGCCACCGTCGTCTCGGGGAACTTGACGGTGCGGGAGATGACGGTGTCGTAGACCTTGTCGCCAAACGCTTCGACGACCCGCGAGAGTACCTGCCTGGCGTGCACAGTGCGAGAGTCGTACATCGTGGCGAGGATGCCTTCGAGTTCGAGGTCCGGGTTGAGACGGTCGCGGACCTTCTCGATCGTGTCGATCAGCATGGCCAGGCCGCGGAGGCTGAAGAACTCGCACTCCAGCGGCACGATCACGCCGTGCGCGCAGGTCAGCGCGTTGACGGTGAGCAGGCCGAGGGACGGCTGGCAGTCGATCAGGATGTAGTCGTAGTAGTCCATGACCGGCCGCAGCGACCGCTGCAGCGTCTGCTCGCGGGCCACCTCGTTGACCAGCTGGACTTCCGCCGCCGACAGGTCGATGTTGCTCGGCAGCAGGTGCAGGCCCTCGACGTTGGTCTTGACCCGGACGTCCTCGATCCCGACGCCCTTCTGCATGAGCAAGTTGTAGACGGTGAGGTCAAGCTCGTAGGGGCTGACGCCGAGGCCGACGGACAGGGCGCCCTGCGGGTCGAAGTCGAGCAGCAACACGCGACGGCCCGCTTCGGCCAGCGCGGCGCCGAGGTTGATCGTCGTCGTGGTCTTGCCGACGCCGCCCTTCTGATTGCACAGGGCGATGACGCGAGCCGGGCCGTGCTCGTCGAGCGGCTTCGGCTTCTTCGGCTTCATCTCGGGCAGGTCAGGGCCTGCGTGCTCTTTCTTCAGGGCAGCGACGATCCCCAGTGAGGCCAGATCCAGGGCAGTTTGTTCCATGCCGTCGGATTCGTCCTCTACCAATGGATTTGTCGACATGGTCATGAGCACTTTGCCTTTCTGTCGACCAATCGACACCGCAGCCACCACGTCGGGGAAGCACCAGGCGGAACGGTGAGCTGACCGTACCGACCCCCATACCATCCGAACAAACACCGTTGTAATTTGGCTGCGTACTCGGCGTGTCGGGCGTGTTGAAAACCTTTGTGTACGGACGCCCGGCACCGCACCGTGAACCGGCAGCCCGGCGCGACACCGGAGCCCCGCCCCCGAACCGCCGTCCACCCGACCGCCGTCCACCCGACCGCCCGAACCGGACTGTCGGGGAACGCGTGCCTAAACCGGGCGGCGATAGCCCCGCTAGTCCCGATAGTTCGGTTTGTCCTGCGCGGGCGGCGGGCGGCGGGCGGCGGGTGGCGGAGCCGGGCGGCCATGTCGATGCTAGGCGCGGGCGCGGGGGTGGGCCGTCGCGTAGACCTCGCGCAGCCGGTCGACCGTGACGAGCGTGTAGACCTGTGTCGTCGTCACCGAGGCGTGGCCGAGCAGCTCCTGGACGACGCGCACGTCCGCCCCGCCGTCCAGGAGGTGGGTGGCGAACGAGTGCCGCAGGGTGTGCGGGGAGATGTCGGCGGAGAGTCCGGCGCGTTCGGCGACCGCGCGCAGCACCGCCCAGGCGCCTTGCCGGGACAGGGCGGCGCCGCGTGCGTTGAGCAGGAGTACCGCGCTCCCCCGGCCCGCGGCGGCCAGCGCCGGACGGGCGCGCACGAGGTAGTCGTCGACGGCGCGCAGGGCGTAGGAGCCGATCGGCACGATGCGGGTCTTGCCGCCCTTGCCGTGCAGGGTGACGGTGTGGGCGTCGCGGTCGAGGTCGTCGACGGCGAGTCCGACGGCTTCGGAGATGCGGGCACCGGTCCCGTAGAGCAGTTCGAGGAGCGCCCGGTCCCGGATGGCGAGCGGACCGGCAGGCGCGGACGCCGCGTCCAGCAGCGCTTCGACGTCGTCCAGCGGGATGGCCTTGGGGAGCCGCCGGGGCGGGGTCGGCGGGCGGACCGAACGGGCGGGATCGTCGGCGGTGATCCCTTCCCGCAGCGCGAACCGGTGGAGCCCCCGGACGGCGATGAGCGCCCGCGCGGACGACGACGCCGACAGCGGCGGGTGCTCGGGCTCGCCCGTGCGGATCCGCGCCAGGTACTCCGTGACGTGGGCGGCGGACACGTCGCCGAGCGTCCCGACGCCGAGCGCGCCGAGCACGGCCACGTACCGCCGCAGGTCACGCCGGTACGACACGAGGGTGTTGGCGGCGAGTCCGCGTTCGACCGCGAGATGGTCGAGGTACCCGCGGACGGCCCGCGCCAGTGCCCCGGCCGCGTCAGGTTCGGCGGCCGGGGCCTCTGGAGCCGGTGTGGTCAGCGGAGGGCCTCCGCGAGGTCCAGCGAGGCGAGTCCGTGCGCGTCGGCGACCGGACCGTACGTGATGTGACCGTCGTACGTGTTGAGCCCGAGCGCCAGCGACGCGTCGGCGCGCAGGGCGTCGCGCCAGCCGCGGTTGGCCAGCTCCAGGACGTACGGCAGCGTCACGTTGGTCAGCGCGTACGTCGAGGTGTGCGGGACCGCGCCCGGCATGTTCGCCACGCAGTAGAACACCGAGTCGTGCACCTTGTAGGTGGGATCGGCGTGCGTGGTGGGCCGCGAGTCCTCGAAGCAGCCACCCTGGTCGATCGAGATGTCGACGAGCACGCTGCCCGGCTTCATCCGCGACACCAGCTCGTTGGAGATCAGCGTCGGTGCCTTCGCGCCCGGTACCAGGACGGCACCGATCACCATGTCGGCGTCCAGCACCGCCCGCTCGACCTCGTACGCGTTGCTGGCGACCGTCTGGAGGTGGCCCTGGTAGATCTTGTCCGCGGCGCGGAGCTTGTCGATGTTCCGGTCCAGCAGCAGCACCTCGGCCTGCATGCCGAGCGCGATCGCGGCGGCGTTCATGCCGGACACGCCCGCGCCGATCACGACGACCTTCGCCGCGTACACGCCGGAGACGCCGCCCATGAGCACGCCACGCCCACCCTGCGCGCGCAGCAGGCAGTGCGCGCCCACCTGCGGTGCGAGCCGGCCCGCGACCTCGCTCATCGGCGCCAGCAGCGGCAGCGCCCGGTCCGGCAGCTCCACCGTCTCGTACGCGATGCCGGTGACCTTGCGGTCCAGCAGCGCGTCCGTGCACTCCTTCGACGCCGCCAGGTGCAGGTACGTGAAGAGCGTCTGCCCCGCCCGCATCCGCTCGTACTCCTCGGCGATCGGCTCCTTGACCTTGAGGATCAGGTCGCCGCTGCCCCACACGTCGTCGGCGGTGGGAAGGATCCGCGCGCCCGCGGCGACGAAATCCTCGTCGGGGATCGACGAGCCGACACCGGCCTGCGTCTCCACGAAGACCTCGTGGCCGCCGCGGACCAGTTCGTTCACGCCGGCTGGCGTGATCGCCACCCGGTACTCGTGGTTCTTGACCTCACGAGGAATACCGACCTTCACGGCACCCAACCTTCCTGCGGCGGTGAGACCGACGTCCTTGTCGGCCCGCGGCACCCGCCAGCGGCGACGGCAGTGTAGATCGATAGCTCCAGCGTGCCGGCCGTGTGGGGTGCCAGGTCCCATACTGCCCCGGCCGGCAGACGGCGGCGAACCGGGGCGGGCGGGATCGAATTCGGCGGCGTGCGCGTTGTCCATGCATGGCCGCGCGGGCGTGGATGGCGGCGGAGCGCCGTCCGGTGTCACGGGTGACGGTGCTCGCTGTCCTCGTCGCGCTCGCCGCCGCGAGCGCCCCGACGGACGTCGCGCGCTGCGCCACCCGTCCGGCCGTGCCGGTCGCTGCGCTTCCGGCCACCACGGCGCGGGTTCCGGCTCCCTCGCCGACGCCGGCCAGGCCATTGCCGAGTGCCGGATGCCCGTACCCAGAAAGCGGTTTCTGGTGTGCCCAGCAGCGGCGGTTCGCGGTGGCCGAGAGGTACCTGGCGACGCGCCCGGGCGTCACGGCCGTCGTCGTGCGGAACCGCGTGACGGGCGCGACCTGGCGAAACGCCCACACGCAACGGCTCATCTGGACGGCGTCCACGATCAAGCTGGCGATCGCCGTCGACCTCCTGCTGCGCGAGCGGGCCCGCACGATCGTCCTGCGGCCCTCCGACCGGACCGATCTCGCCGCCATGCTCCGTACCAGCAACGACAACGCCGCGACCCGGCTGTGGAACCGGTACGGCGGCTCGATGGCCCGCTCCCGTTACGCCGGGTACGGCCTGACCGGGCTCAGATTCCCCGGACGCGTCTACTGGGGCGCCGCGCAGAGCACCGCCGACGACATGGACCGCCTGATCAACCACGTGCTCGACAAGCTGCCGCCGGACGTCCGCGCCTATATCGTGAAGCAGTTACGGGAAGTCGCCGGCAACCAGCAGTGGGGCGTGTGGGGCGCCGGGCCGGCGGCGGCGCCGGGCAACAAGAACGGCTGGCACGACTACGGCGACGGCTGGGTGATCAACTCGGTCGGGTTCGTCGGCCCCGGTGAGCTGTACACCGTCACGCTCATGAACGACCTCGGCGGCGAAGGCGGCTATGTGGCCGGCGTCCAGACCACGACAAAAGCCGCAGAACTCCTCTTCGCCGGCCGCTTCTGAGCGCGCCTTCTCCGGTTTGGGCGATCTTTCGCGCGTCATAGCGACAGAAAGATCGCCCGAACGGCGGGGGCGGGGCGCGGCGGGGGCGGGGCGCGGCGGGGGGGTCAGCGGCCGGGGCGGGCCGGCCAGGGCGCGTCGGTGGGGCGCAGGCCGGCGAAGTCGTTGTCGCGCGCCCGGGCTGCCGCGAGGACGCCGGCCACGCACGCCGCGTTCTCGACCTCGCCCGCGAGCACCCATTCCACGGCGGTGTCGAGCGGGACCCATTCGGTCGTCATGGTCTGCTCCTCGCCCTCGCGGGTATGCCGTTCGTGCTCGGGCACCTCCGTGACGTCGCGGGCCAGGAACAGGCGCAGGGCCTCGTCGCTGTACCCGGGCGAGGTGAGGATGTCGACGAGGACGTCCCAGCGGTCGGCGCGGAGGTCCGCCTCCTCCCACAGTTCGCGCTTGGCCGTCTCCAGCGCGGGTTCGCCGGCCATGTCGAGCAGCCCGGCGGGCAGTTCCCACAGGTACCGCCGCACGGGGTGCCGGTACTGGCGGACGAGCAGCACCCGCCCCTCGGCGTCGAGCGCGACCGCGCCGACCGCACCGAGGTGCGCGATGAGGTCGCGGACGGCGGTGCCGCCGTCGGGCATCCGCACCTCGTCGCTCGACACCCGGAAGACCGAGCCGGCGAACTGTTCCTTGCTGCTGACCGTCTCGAACTCCGGCACGTCAGTTGGCCGCCGACTTCGCGCCGGCCAGCTCGGCCTTCTTCGGCTTCGGGTCGGCGTCCGGGAGTTCGACGGGCAGCAGCTGGGCGGCGGCCCGGTCGAGCGCCGCCGCGACGAACGCCCGGAACAGCGGGTGCGCGCGCGTCGGACGGGACTTGAACTCCGGGTGCGCCTGCGTCGCGACGAAGAACGGGTGCACGTCGCGGGGCAGCTCGACGAACTCGACCAGGTGGCCGTCCGGCGAGGTGCCGGAGATGACGAGACCGGCCTTGGCGAGCTGCTTGCGGTAGGAGTTGTTGACCTCGTACCGGTGGCGGTGGCGCTCGGTCACCGACGTCGACCCGTACGCCTCGGCGACGAGGCTGCCGGGCGTGAGCGCGGCCGGGTACGAACCGAGGCGCATCGTGCCGCCCATGTCCTTCTCACCGGCCACGACGTCGAGCTGGTCGGCCATGGTGGCGATCACGGCGTCGGGGGCCTTCTCGTCGAACTCGGCCGAGTTGGCGCCGGCGATCCTGGCCAGGTCACGGGCCACGTCGATCACCATGCACTGGAGGCCCAGGCAGAGGCCGAGGGTGGGGATGGCCTGCTCGCGGGCGTACCGGACGGCGCCGATCTTGCCCTCGATCCCCCGCACGCCGAACCCGCCCGGGATCAGCACGCCGTCGACGTCGGCCAGGGCGGCGGCGGCTCCGGCCGGGGTCTGGCACTCGTCCGAGGTCACCCAGCGGATGTCCACCCGTGCGTAGTTGGCGAACCCGCCCGCGCGCAGCGCCTCCGTGACGGACAGGTAGGCGTCCGGCAGGTCGACGTACTTGCCGACCAGCGCCACCGTCACCGTGTTGTGCGGGCGGTGGACGCGGTCCAGCAGGTCGTCCCAGAGCGCCCAGTTCACGTCCCGGAACGGCAGGTCGAGGCGGCGCACGACGTACGCGTCGAGGCCCTCCCGGTGCAGCACCTTGGGGATGTCGTAGATCGACGGCGCGTCGGCGGCCGACACCACGGCGTCCTGGTCGACGTCGCACATCAGGCTGATCTTGCGCTTGAGACCCTCGGGGATCTCGCGGTCCGAGCGGCAGACGATCGCGTCCGGCTGGATACCGATGTTGCGCAGCGCCGCGACGGAGTGCTGCGTCGGCTTCGTCTTCAGCTCGCCGCTCGGGGCCAGGTACGGCACCAGCGACACGTGCAGGAAGAAGCAGTTGTCGCGCCCGACGTCGTGCCGGATCTGGCGGATCGCCTCCAGGAACGGCAGCGACTCGATGTCGCCGACCGTGCCGCCGACCTCGGTGATCACCACGTCCGGGATCGGGGCGCCGTCGCCGGGGACGGCCATCGCCCGGATGCGCTCCTTGATCTCGTTCGTGATGTGCGGGATGACCTGGACGGTGTCGCCCAGGTACTCCCCGCGCCGCTCCTTCGCGATGACCTCGCTGTAGACCTGGCCGGTCGTCACGTTCGCCGACTTGTGCAGCTCCGTGTCCAGGAACCGCTCGTAGTGGCCGACGTCGAGGTCGGTCTCGCCGCCGTCCTCGGTGACGAACACCTCGCCGTGCTGGAACGGGTTCATGGTGCCCGGGTCCACGTTGAGGTACGGGTCGAGCTTCTGCATGACCACGCGGAGACCCCGGGCGGTCAGCAGGTTGCCGAGGCTACTCGCGGTGAGCCCCTTGCCGAGGGAGGACGCGACGCCTCCGGTGACGAACACGTGCTTGGTCGTCCGCGACGACTGCGCCAAGGGATGCTCCCGCGGTCTCAGGCGCGGCTCCGACGAGCCACGCACCCACGGGAGTTCACGGTAACACTTCCGTGGGCTCCGCCGCCTCCGGTAGGCGAGTGTCGCCTGCTGTACCAGCATCATCACGTGGCGTCGCCGCGATGACGGCCGCGCAGACCGCGAACACCGCAGGCAGCGCCACCATGCCGGCCACGACCGGGATCGCCACGCTGGAGTCGTTCGTGCCGAAGCCGATCGCGGACAGGACGACCACCGAGACCAGCGCGGTGCGCAGTGGCGGAACCCGCTCGTACACCTCACTCAGCGTGGCGGTCGGGCGGAACACCAGCACGGCCAGCCACACGACGAGGACCATCGCCAGGACCGTGTGCGGACCGATCAGCAGCAGGTCGACGCTCGTCATGATCTTGCGGTAGACCGTCGTGCCCGCCGATCCGTCCAGGACGGATGCCACGAAACGGCCGAAGTGGCTGCGTGCCTCCGCCGGCCTCAGATAGTCCAGGACGCCGATCACCGTGACCAGGGCCACCCCGGCGGCACCGGCCAGCACCAGGCGCGTGAGGTTGATCCTGGCCCGTGCCACGAGCAACGCCAGGATCCCGAACGCGGGGACGAACGTCAGCACGCCGCCGAAATCGGCGCCCCAGTCCGGCGCGCCGTCGACGACCACCGTCGGAATCGCCACCGCCGCGACGATCGCGAGAGCGATGTGCCGGGGCCGCCCGTGCGCGAGGAGAGCGGCCAGCAGCATCACGGCCGCGCCGAACGCGGCGAACGCGATGTTGCCGAAGCCGACGAACCGTCCGGCGACCAGCGGGTTGTAGCCCAGCATGCTGTTGATCTGCAGGTTCGCGCCCGTGACGCCGTCGATCAGCGTCACGACCGTCGTGACCGCGCACACCACGACCACCGGCCCCACGGCCCACCGCCGCCACGGGCCGGCGTGCGCGAGCAACGCCGTGGCCGCCGACATCGCCGCCACCAGCGCCGTCAGGACGAGCGCCGGCCACGGCGTGCGCCACCACGGCACGAGGTTGGCGGCGAACGTCGCCGCCGGCACGGCCGCGAGCCCCAGCGCGACGTGGCCGAGCCACCGCAAAGCGGCCGGCCGCGGCGCGGTCTTCCGGCGGCGGAGGAGCCACACCAGGGCGCCGTACGTGAAGAGCGAAACCAGGCCGAGGACGGAGAAGAACACGCCGAGGACGTCACGTTGGGCCACCGCCGCGCGGTCCGTGTCGGCGAGGACGCGCGTGGTGCCGGCCAGTCCGCGCGGACGGCCGTCGCCGCCGCCGACGAGCGGCCGTCCGGCCATCGCCTCGGGCGCTTCCTCGCCCAGCAGCACCATGGCGGTCGGCGCGAGGTCGACGAGCTGGACGTACGGTTCGCGCCGGGTACTCGCCGAATGGAGCCAGCCGCCGTCGAACCCGTTACCGGAGACGACGGCGACGTGCAGGCGCGGCCGGCGGGCGTCCGTCTCGGCGATGCCGGCCACGATCAGGACGGTCGACGGCGGGAGGTTGCGGCGGACGGTCGCCAGGTCCTCGTCCATGGCGGCGAGGGCGCGGTCCCGTCCGCGGTCAGGCAGGGCGCCGAGGTCGACGGCGGTCAGCGGGCAGCGGGCGAACAGGCGGCGCGGATCGTCCGGCAGGGTGGGTTCGTACGCGGCCACGTACCCGGACTCGTCGGCCACGGCGAACGCGCCGCCCGGACCCACCGCCGACGCGCACCGCACTGCGCCGCCGAGCAGGCCCGGCTGGGCGCCGAACCGCAGCGCGTGGTTGACCTCCTCGACCAGCGGCATCGTGACGATCTCCGCGCCGCCGTCGTCGCGCTGGCGGACCGGCGGCGGCTTGCGCGGACCGCAGCCCCGCGACGCCTTCGTCCCGCCCGGATCCTCGACGGCCGCGTACGTGCCCGCGCCGACCGTCAACCAGCCCTCGCCCGCGCACGTCACCGACGGCGCCGTCCGTACCGACATCGACCCTACCGATCCGTCGCCCGCCAGGTCGGCGAGCGTCGGCGTCCGGTCGTGCGAGACGTCCGTCCAGCGCAGCCCGGCGATCCCGACCACGACCACATGGTCGACGGACGGCGGCGCCGGCTCAGCCACGAGCCTCCGCGCACCGGGTGGCGCGGCCAGTCCGCCGGCGGCGGCCGCGCGGCCATCGCGGGCCGGCGGGGCGGCACGGCCGTCGCGGGCCGGCGGGGCGGCCACGGCCGTTCCAGCCGTGCCGAGCAGGCCGGCGACCAGCCCGGCTACGGCGACGAGCCTGGCCGCGGTGCGCCTCACCGTTCTCCGTCCTCCGATCCGCCGGTGCCGGCGGCGGCCTTGTCCGTTTCCGTCGCCCCCGTGGGGGCCTTCTTCGATCCTGTCGCGCCCCGAGGCGCATTGGTCGATCCTGCCGTCCCGGCGGGGGCCTTGTCCGCCGGTTCGCCGGCCGAGGCCGCCGTACCGCTAGACGCCGGCCCCCCACCCGCCGGTTCTCCGCCGTCGGCGGAATCCACCAGCTCGACGCCAGCGGGCTTCCCGACCGGTGCCGGCTCGTCGGCCGCCGCCGGCTGACCGTCCGGCGCGGGCTCGGCAGCATCCGAAGGCTCGCCGCCGTCCACAGGCTTCCCGGCGTCCCGGGTCGGGACCGGTTCCAGGACGCCCAGCCGGATCGGCACGCCCCGGCCGGCGCCGGCCAGCACCCGCAGCGCGGTCGTCACGACGAGCGGTACCGCGAGCGCCGCGACGAACGCCGGAACGGCGATGCCGGAGTCGTTGACGGCGAACCCGAGCGCCGCCACGACCATGACCGCGATCGTGGCCGCCCGCACGGTCGGGTACAGCCCGAACACCCGTCGCAGGCCGCCTGACCTGCGCATGAGCACCATCGGGATGAACACGAGGACGGCGATGACGAGCAGCGTGAGTTGGCTGTCGACTAAAAGGCTGAGGTTGGCTTCGGCCTTGCGCCGCAGCACGGCGCCGGCTGTCCCGTCGCTGATCTGGGCGACGAACCGCCCGAGGTGTGTGCGGTCCTCGGCGGCCCGGTTGTAGTCGAGCAGCGCGAACATGCTGACGGCCGCGAGCCCGAGCCCGGCGGCTCCGAGCATCGCCATGACGGACAGCCGCAGGCCGCTGGCCCGGATGACGAGGATGGCGAACGCCGGCGTGAGCGCGATGATGCCGCCGACGTCGCCGCCCCAGCCCGGGGCGCCGACCACGGCGACGGCGGCCAGTGCGGCCGCGACGAGGGCGGCGGTCCGGGCTCGTCCGCGCAGGCCGACCGTGAGGTAGCCGGTGGCGAGCAGCGCGCCGGCCGCGAAGACCGAGAACGCGAGGTTGCCGAAGCCGGTGAAGCGGCCCGCGACGAGCGGCGAGTAGCCGGCCATCGAGTTGAGTTGCAGGTGCGAGCCGAGCATCACGTCGAGGCCGAGCAGTCCGGCGGCGAGGGTGGCGACGAACGCGGGCGGTCCGAGAGCGGTGCGCCCCCACCGGCCGGCGTACGCGAGCCGGGCGATGCCGGCGGTGAGCGCGAGGACGAGCAGGACGTGCAGCAGCCCGGCCGCCGGCCACCGCCACCACGGCACGGCGTTGGCCAGGAAGCTCGCCGGTACCAGCGCCGCGAGCGTCATCGCGGCCCGCTCGGCCAAGCGGCGCGGCGACAGCCCGAACGGGAACGGCTGCGGCGCGGGCGCCGTGGCGCGCTTGGCCCTGGCCCGGAACAGCAGGGCGATCGCGGCCAGGAACGCGAGGTTGAGCAGCACGAGCACCGTGAAGAACGGCTGCACGAGCGGACGTTGGGCCAGCGCCGCGCGGTCGGCGTCGACCATGTCGTCGACCGCGCTCTGGAGGTCGTCCGGGTGCTGGCCGCCGGCCTGCATCGGCTGTCCGGCGAGGGCGGGCGGGAGCTCGACCCCCAGCGATTCGAACGCGGTCGGGGCGACGTCGATGAGCTGGACGTACGGTTCGCGCCGGGTACTGGGGCCGGTGAGCCACGCGCCGTCGAAGCCGGGTCCGTCGAGGATGGCGACGTGCAGGTGCGGCGGCGTCTCGAGGTCGGCGACCCCGACGACCATGAGCAGCGACGACGCCGGCCGGGACGCGTCGACGGAGGCCACGGCGGCATCGATCCGCCGGGCAGCGGCAGTCCGATCAGCCCCGTCGCCAGCGACCGGGTCCAGGCCGACGATCGTCACCGGGCAGGACGCCAGCAGCGGCGCCGGGTTCGCGGGCAGGACCGACACGTACCGGTCGATCCGGCCGCTGGGGTGCGCGCCGGCGAGCGCGCCGGCCGGACCGACGGCGCTGACGCACTTGACGCCGTCCGCGAGCGCGCCGGGCCTCGTGCCGAACGAGCGTGCCTCGTTCTGGGCGGAGATGTCGTCCTGCTCGGCGAGGCGGGCGTCGACGCCGGTGCCGGCGCGCGGCTCCCGGACGGGCAGCGCCTCCGGGCATTGGCCGTCCTCACGCTCGGGGCCCTCGGCACGGTTGCCGGCACCGAGCGTGACCCACCCGTCCGCCGGGCAGGTCAGGCCGCCGGCGGCACGCACTGACAGGGCGCCGATGCTGCCTTCCTCGGCGAGCCGCCACATCGCGGGTGTGGTTTCGGGGCTGATGTCGTCCCAGCGCAGGCCGGCGGCGCCGACCACGACGACGTTCCGGACGTCCGGTCCGGGGTCGGGTGCGGCCGAGGCGGGCGCCGGTACCGCCAGAAGCGCGGCGGTCAGCGCCAGCAGGAGCCGTTTCACAGGTCTCGCCCGAGCAGTTCCGCGTACACGGCCTCGGCGGCGTCGGCGGTCTGCGCCTCGGTCGGCCAGGTCGCGGTCTGCCGTAGACCACGGGCGGCGAGTTCGGCGGCGGCGTCCGGGTGGTCGAGCAGGCGGGTGACGGCCCGGTCGAGCGCGTCGACGTCGCCGGCGGGGACCAGCGTCGCGCCGTCGCCGAGCAGCCCGGGGAGCCCGCCGACGTTGGTGGCGACCAGCGGCGTCCCGGCGCGCAGCGTCTCCTGCGCGAACAGCTGGCGGGCCTCCCACTGGCTCGTAACGACGGCCAGGTCGGCGGCGGCGAGCAGCTCGGAGACGTCGCTGCGGCGGCCCAGGAACCGGACGGGCGCTCCGAGGCGGGTGGCGAGGGCGGCCAGCTCGGACTCCTGCGGTCCGCTGCCGGCGATGGCCACGGCCGGCGCGGGCGTCCGCCCGGCCCAGCGGGCCGCCGCCTCGATCAGCACGTCGAACGACTTCTGCGGGTGGAGCCGCCCGACCGAGAGGATCAGGGGCTGCCCGTCGACGGCGCCCAGCTCGCGGCGCACCTCGGCCACGTCACGGGACGGCGCCGGCAGCGGCGGCGCGGCGACCGGCGCCAACCGGACGTCCCGGCCGCCGATCGACAGCGCGCGCGCCACCAGGTCCTCGGACGCGCCGAGCGTGATGTCCGCGGCGCGCGCGACCCGACGCTCCAGCGTGGTCATGACGCGGCCTTTGAGGCCGGTCGCGAGGACGGTGTTGTGCCAGGTCACGACCAGTGGCTGGGTGGAGCGGCCGGTGCGCGCGACCGACGCGAGGAGCCCGGCGCGGAACCCGTGCGCGTGCACGACGTCGGCTCCGGCCGTGACGCCGCGCAGCGCGAGCACCGCGCCCGTGTCCCGGACAGGGTCCAGCCCCGCGGCGATCTCGACCGCGCGGAACCGGGCGCCGACCGCCGTGAAGCCGAACAGCCGCTCGGTGGCCGCCGGCCCGAACACACCGACGACGTGCCCCGCCTTGACCAGGTGCTCGGCCAGGGACCGGACGTGCTGCCCCACTCCCCCGGTGCTGGTGGCCAGGGCCAGCGCGATCCGGATCGGGGTGCGGTCGCTCACGAACGGTCTCCTATCTTCACGCCAGGGATGCGGCTGGCGACCCGCCGCAGCAGCGGCCGGACATCGTCCGGGTCGCCCAGTGCGGCGACCGCGACGAACACGACGATCACGGTCACGCCTCCGAGGATGCCCTGTGCCAGGAACGCCGCGACACCGGACCCCCCGATGAGCCCCGCCGCTGCGATGCCGGCCACGGTGGCCAGCGTCGCGGCGATCAGCGCGACGGCTCCGGTGCGGGCCGCGCCGGCGAGTGACTGCCCGCCGCAGCGGCGGGCGGTGAGGACGAGCAGCCCCGCGCCGAGGACGGTCATCCCGACCGTGTGACCGGCGGCGAGGGCCGCGACCCGGTGCTCGATGGGGACGGTGACGGCGAGGACGACGTCCGCGACGATCACCGCCGTCCAGCCGATGGTGGTCACCACGGCCGTGGCCCTGGCCACCCCGGCGGCATACAGCGCCCGGGTGAGCAGCGCGAGCAGCCCGTACCCGAGCAGGCCGGGGGCGAACGCGGCGATCGCCCAGCCGAGCGCGGCCGGGTCGTTGCCGTCCGCGAACGACGACACGACCTCGCCGACCGGCCGCGCCGTGGCCACCAGCGCGGCGGCGGCGACCGCGCACAGCAGCAGGACCGCGCGGGTGTTCGTGGCCAGCGTCCGCGCGAAGCCGGCCGTGTCGCCCGAGGCGTGGGCGGCGGCGAGCCGGGGGAACGCGGCGGTCGCCACCGGCACCGCGAGCACGGCCCACGGCAGGAGGAACATCGTCTGGGTCAGCGTGTAGGCGAGTGTCGCGCCGACGGGCGCCGGCTTCTGCGTGAGCAGCACGACGACCAGCAACGCGAGCTGCTGCCCGACGACCGTCGCGATGCCGCTGCCGACGAGCGAGCGGGCCTTCGCGGCGCCGCCGCCCGGGAACCGGAACGTGGGGCGGAACCGCACGCCGGTCGGCCGCAACGGCACGAGCAGGGACAGCGCCAGGACCGCCACGCCGAGCGTGGTGCCCACGGACAGGATCAGCTCGGCGGGTAGCGACAGCCCGGCGAGGTCCCGGACGTGCCAGCCGGCCACCGCGCCGAACAGCAGGTACGCGCCGATCACCGTGACGCTCGACAGCAGCGGCGCCAGCGCCGGGCCGGCGAAACGGTGGTGGGCCTGGAGCACGCCCGTGACGACGATCCCGACCCCGTACAGGACGAGCTGCGGCGCGAACACCCACAGCATCCGGGTACCGACCTCGATCTCGGCGGCCGTGGCCCGGTCGCCGAGGACGAGCGTGACGATCGGACCGGCGAGGACGGCCACCGCGACGGACAGCGGCGTGAGAACCGTGACGGCCCAGGTCAGCAGCGCCGAGTACGTACCGTTGACCGTCGCGGTGTCGCGGCGCTCGACCGCACCCGCCAGCAGCGGCACGACCACGCTCGCGAGGGCGCCGCCGGCGACGATCTCGAAGACGATGTTCGGCAGCGTGTTGATCGACTGGTACAGGTTGCCGAGGACGGTGAGCCCGACCACCGACGCGAACACGAATATGCGCCCGAACCCGACGATGCGGGCGGCGAGCGTGAGTGCCGCGATCAGTCCAGCGGCGCGTGCTGTCCCGGACGGAGCAGCCACCGGTGCGGCCACCACCCAGCGTCAGTGCGAGCCGGCGGCGACAGGCTCGCGCTCGGGTGGTGCCGCCGGGACGGCCGGGCGGCGGCCGAGGGCATCCAGTTCGCGCAGGACGGGCGTCCGCTCGATGACCTTGGTGAAGCTGACCTTCTCGCTCGCGGCCGTCAGCGCGACCAGCCCGGCGAAAACTGCCGCGCGACCCTTGCGGCCCGTACTGGCGGCGATGCCGAGGCCCAGCAGGGCGCCGAGCGCGTTGGCGCCGGAGTCGCCGAGCATCGTCCGCTCGTCGAGGTCTTCGGGGAGCATCGCGCCCGCCGCACCGACCGCGCCGGCCGCGATGGCGCCTGCCGGCCCGGCGACCAGCGGCGCACCCATCAGCACACCGGCCTTGATCGCGCGGCCCGGACGCAGGTCGAGCAGGTTCACGAGGTTCGCGGTACCGGCGACGACGCCGCCCGCGAGCAGCGAGTCCACGATGGACCCCTTGCCGCGCGTGGCCAGGTGCCCGGCGACGAGCCCGGCGAGGCCGATGCCGGCCACCTTCACGAGCCCGGCGCTGACCCGGCCTTCCTTGAGCGCGCCGAGGTGGCCGCGGAAACCCTTGTCGCTGCGCTGGTCCGGGCGGGCGCCGACGATGTCGTCGTACAGCCCGAGCGCGCCCGCGCCGAGGCCGGCGACCGCGGTCGCGGTGCGCAGGCCCTTCGGAGCCGCCGCCGTCGCGGCGGCCGTCGCGGCGACCGCGAGCACCGGCCCGGACGTCAGGCTGACGGTCTCCCCGCGGTGGTTCGTGCGTTCCAGGTCGCTCCGGACCGACTCGGGCAGTGCCCGGGATCCGGAGAACAGGGCTCGCGCGGCGACGGCGGCTCCCGCCGCGACCGCAAGCCGACCGAAGACCTTCGCAGCCGAACTCACCGTGGTTCGCCTCTCTGAGCGGAGTGGGAGGACCTACTTCAGCAGGTCGGGGACGCGCCCGTTCGCGCCGTCGCCGCTGCCGAAGTGGTCGGTCTTGCCGCCGAACTGGGCGGCGAGCGCGAGCGGCACCACGACCTGGCCTTCCGGCGAGGACACGTTGTCCACGGTCGCGATCTGGTTGGACAGCGAGTCGTCGCCCCGGATCGAGGCGATCGGGCTGCCCGTGCCGCTGGCCTGCGGACCGGCCAGCACCATGTACTTCGCCACCCGGTCGAACTCGCGCAGCACGACGAGCTGGGCTTCGTTGCGCTTGTCGGCGTCCGCCTCGGTCGCGGCCTGGCCGGCGACGACGACGACCGCGTCGGCCGAGCGCGTCACGGTGCCGTCGACGGTGATCGCGCCGAGCCGTGTGAACCCGGAGACGATGCTGGTGCGGCTGGCGTCCGTCACGGCGGGGCCGCCGTTGACCAGGGCGGTCGCGAGCAGCGCCGACGCCGTCTCGACGCCGACCCCCTTGTTCGGCAGCGTCGTCACGCCGGCCGGGATCAGCTTGGTCGCGAGGTCCTGGAGCGCCTCGTCCTGCTTCGGGTCGATGAACTGGTCGTCGATGCGCACCGTGCCGGTGAGCGTCGCGCCGGACTGCTCCAGCGCCTCCTTCACGGCGTCCCGGTGCTTGTCGTCGGCGTTGTCCGTCGTCACCAGCAGGACCGACCGGCCGGTCAGCCGGCCCGAGAGCAGCATCGGCGCCGCCTCGACGACGAAGTCGGCCTGCGAGTCGACCTGGTTCTGCAGCTGCTTCGCCTCTTCGCGAAGCTGCCCGTTGCGCTTGTTCAGCGACGACACCTGGTTGCTCAGCTTGTCGGCGACCGGGCCGTTGAGCGCCGCCGTGCCGAGCACCAGCCCGATGGCCAGGGCCAGGAAGACGGCGGTGAGGGAGACGACGTGGTACCGGAAGTTGATCACTGGAAAAGCCTCTGCAGTTGGAAGACCAGATTGTCCCACTGCTCCACGAGCACGTTGAGATAGGTACGGCCGATCGTGGACACCGCCAGCGCGGCCGCCATCGCGCACAGCGCGGACGTCACCAGCAGCACCAGCGACATGCTGGAGATCCGCTGCCGGTACAGGCGGCTCACGCCCTTGGCGTCGACCAGCTTGCTGCCGACCCGCAGCCGGGTCAGGAACGTGGACGCCATGCCGGCCCGGCCCTTGTCCAGGAACTCGACCAGGTTGGCGTGCGTGCCGACCGCGACGATCAGCGTGGCGCCCTTCTCGTCGGCCAGCAGCATCGCGATGTCCTCGCTGGTCGCGGCGGCCGGGAAGGTGATCGCGTCGACCCCGAGGTTCTCCACGCGGGCGAGGCCCGGCGCGCGACCGTCCGGGTAGGCGTGGACGATCACCTCGGCGCCGCACCGCAGCACGTCGTCGGAGACCGAGTCCATGTCGCCGATGATCATGTCGGGCGTGTAGCCGGACTCGACCAGCGCGTCGGCGCCGCCGTCCACCCCGATCAGCACCGGGCGGAACTCGCGGATGTACGCGCCGAGGACGTCGAGGTCGGCCTTGTAGTCGTAGCCGCGGACCACGATCAGGCAGTGCCGCCCGTCGAGTTCGGTCTGGACGTTCGGCACGCCGACACCGTCGAGCAGGAGCTCCCGCTCCCGCTTCATGTACTCCATCGTGTTGGCGGCGAACGCCTCCAACTGGAGTGACAGGCCCGCGCGGGCCTCCGTCATCGCGGCGGAGATGCTCTCCGCGTCCTGGCGCACGCCCTTGGCGACCGGCTCGTCGCCGAGATACAGCGTGTCACCGTCGATCCGCAGTTCCTGGCCCTCGCGGACGGCCTCGAACACCTGCGGACCCACCGCGTCGATCAGCGGGATGCCGGCGGCGACGATGGCCTCCGGACCGAGGTTCGGGTACCGGCCGGAGATGCTCGGCGCGACGTTGACGACGGCGCCGGCACCGGCCGCGACCAGCGCGTCTCCGGCGACCCGGTCGATGTCGACGTGGTCGATGATCGCGATGTCGCCTGGCTTGAGCCGCTGGGTCAGCCGCTTCGTCCGGCGGTCGAGACGTGCCGGGGCGAGCACGTCGGCGGGCTTGTCCGACACGCGGTTACGGCGAAGGGTTGCAAATCGCATCCCTGGCATCCTCTCACCCTCTGTCCCACCCCGCTGTCCGCGACGCGCGGTCGGGAAGCGGTCTAGAAGTAGTCGACCATCCAGGGCGTTTGCCCCGCGAAAGCCGCATCCAGGCGCGCGGCGGTGGTGGGATCCCCGTCGAGCAGACCGGTCGCGCGCAGCGACACGGTCGAGGCGAAACCGGTGAAAAGCGCGGAAAGTCCACGGATGTGGAGCTGGACCGCGCCGGTGCCGCCCCTCTCCAACGTACCGGAACCGTCCGCCACCTCCAGGCGCCACCGCCCCGCGTGCCACGGCGCGTCGGGATCGATCAGGTCGATGTCGGCGCCGACGCGCACCGCCGCCGGCCAGCCCCGGCCGGTCACGGCCTTCTGGACGTCGACCAGCCGCGCCATCCACAGTTCGTCCCACCGCAGG
This sequence comes from uncultured Actinomycetota bacterium, assembly GCA_963742725.1. Taxonomy (GTDB): domain Bacteria; phylum Actinomycetota; class Actinomycetes; order Mycobacteriales; family Cryptosporangiaceae; genus CAVVAL01. The sequence goes on from CAVUMX010000001.1 coordinate 80,975, forward strand.
TGCGGCTTGGCCGGGCTCAGGATGCTCAGCACGGACGGATCGCCCGTCCGGACCCGCACCGTGTCCGTCACGGTCTCCCACGAGCCGACCGCCTGGAGCAGCGCCGACAGCACCTCCGGGTCGCCGCCCACCAGGTCGTGGACCTTCAGCCCGGGATCGCCGCCCCGGGTGAACGACACGTACCCGGCCGGGGCGCCCGCGCGCTCGGCGAGAAGCAGCCCGTCGAGTTCGAGCATGTCGTCCAGGTCGAACAGCGGACCCGTGCGGGTCAGCGGCCCGACGGCCGGTCGCACGGCGGCGGTGTAGAGCGCGTGGACCGCATCCACATCGGACTTCTCGGCCGGACGCAACGTCACGTCACCCGTCGACGGGATCCGGGTCAGCGCGCTCGTCGGCAGGTCGGCGCCGGCGTACACACCGGCCATCTCCCACCCGAGCGCCCGGTACACCGGCGGGCTGCTCGGGTAGAGGGCCGAGATCGCGGTGCCGTCCTCCGCCATCCGGGTCAGCGCGGACGAGAGCATCGCGCGCGCGACGCCCCGCCGCCGGGCGTGCGGCGCCACCGACACGCCCGCCAGACCGGTCATCGGCAGGTCACGGCCGGCGAACCACTGCCGGTACGGGTGCAGGGCCGCCACGCCGACCAGCCGCGCGGCATCGTACGCGGCGATGTAGAGACCCATCTCGGCGCGCGTCCGGGTCCATTCGAGGTTCCCGGCGCCGAACGCCGTGCGGCTCTGCCGGTACGCCGCCTCGACGTCGCCGGGATCGAGCGCGCGGACCTCGATCACGCGCCGACCCGCGCCTTGTCCGCGCTGGCCAGTTCCAGCAGTTCCTCCGCGTGCGCGACGCCCAGGTCGCTGGACTCCATGCCGGCCAGCATCCGGGCCAGCTCGCGCGGCCGCTCGGCGCCGTCGAGGGCCTTGAGCCCGCTGGTGGTGACGAGGCCGTCGTGGTCCTTCACGACGACGAGGTGCCGGTCGGCGAACGCGGCGACCTGCGGCAGGTGGGTGACGACCAGCACCTGGTGGCTGCGCGCCAGCCGGGCGAGCCGCCGCCCGACCTCGACCGCCGCCTTGCCGCCCACTCCGGCGTCGACCTCGTCGAACACCATCGTCGACGGACCGCCGGCACCGGCGAAGACCACCTCGACCGCGAGCATCACCCGGGACAGCTCGCCGCCGGACGCGCCGCGCTGCAACGGCAGGGCCGGCGCACCGGGGTGGGCGAGCAGTTGCAGCTCGACCTCGTCGACGCCGTCCGGGCCGACGGCGAGCGTCCGCCCGCCGACCTCGACCGCCGGACCGTCCGTGGCCGGCGCGCGCTGGGTCACCACCGCGACCACCCGCGCGTGCGGCATCGCGAGACCCGCCAGCTCCTCGGTGACCGCGACGCCGAACCGCTCGGCGGCCTCGACCCGCGCCGCCGAGAGCCGCCCGGCCAGGCCACCCAGCTCGGCGGCCAGGGCGTCACGCTGCTCGGCGAGCGCGGCCAGGGCCTCCTCGGACGAGTCGAGCGTGCCGAGCCGTTCGCGGGCCTCCTCGGCCCACGCCAGGACGGCGTCGATCGTCTCCGCGTACTTGCGGGTGAGGTTCGCCAGCACGGCACGCCGCTCGTGCACGGCGGCCAGACGGATCGGGTCGGCGTCCAGCGACTCGCCGTAGGACGCCAGGTCAGCGGCCAGGTCGGCGGCCAGCGCGGCGACCTCCTCGGCGCGCCGCTCGTACCCGGCCAGCGTCGGATCCTGGTGGGCCACCGCCGACAGCGAGCCCCGGACGGCCCCCAGCAGCGCCGCCGCGTCGGTTCCCCCGTCCTCGGTCGGATCGCCGGCGAGCGCCGCGTGCGCGGTCAGCGCCGCCATCCGCAACGCGTCGGCGTTCTCCAGCCGGGACGATTCGTCGCGGAGTTCGTCGTCCTCGCCGGGCTGGGGTTCGGCGGCTTCGACCTCGCCGATCCCGAACCGCAGCGCGTCGGCCTCCTGGCTGCGTTCGCGGGCACGGCTGGTGCGCTCGGCGAGGTCGGCGACGACGGCCTGCCAGCGGGCGTAGACGTCGCGGTGCTCGGTGAGCAGCGCCGCGACGCCGTCCCCGGCGTACCGGTCGAGGGCCGCGCGCTGCTCGGCGGGGCGCAGCAACCGCATCTGGTCGGACTGGCCGTGCACCGTGACCATTAGCTCGCCCAGGTCCGCGAGGAGCCCTACCGGCACCGACCGCCCGCCGAGATGCGCCCGCGAGCGGCCCTCGGCGTGGACCGTGCGGGCCAGCAGGAGCGATCCGTCCTCGTCGGCCTCGGCGCCCGCGTCGGCGACCCGTTCCAGGACCGCCGCGGCGGCCGGATCGTCGCCGGCGACACGCAGCCGCCCCTCGACCATGGCCTTGCCGGTGCCGGTGCGGACCCTGGCCGCGTCGGCCCGGCCGCCGAAGAGCAGGCCCAGCCCGGCCACCACCATCGTCTTGCCGGCACCGGTCTCGCCGGTGACGACCGTGAACCCCTCGGACAGGCTGAGGGTGGCGTCCTCGATGACGCCCAGCCCGGTAATGCGGATCTCCTCCAGCACGACGCCGACCTTAGCTCGCAGGCCCGACATGGAGCCGGAGCCGTGTGGATAAGTCAGGAACCACCGTTGCCGCGCCAACCCTCGACGGGCAACGCGAACTTCGCCACCAGCCGGTCGGTGAACGGCTGCGGATGGAGGCGCACCACGTGCACCGGCTGAACGCCGCGCCGGACCTCGACCCGGCTTCCCGGCGGCAGCTGGACGGTACGCCGCCCGTCGCACGACATGACCGCCGGAATCGTCTCCGGCAGGACGTCGATGGTCATCACCGACGTCGGCGCCACCACGATCGGACGGTTGAACAGGGCGTGCGCGGCGACCGGGACCAGCAACAACGCCTCCACCGCCGGCCAGACCACCGGTCCGCCCGCCGAGAACGCGTACGCGGTCGACCCGGTCGGCGTCGCCGCGACGACACCGTCACAACCCCACCGCGACAGCGGACGCCCGTCGACCGAGACCAGCACCTCCAGCATCCGCTCGCGCTGGGCCTTCTCCACGGACGCCTCGTTCAGCGCCCAGTCGCGCGCCGCGACCTCGCCATCGATGTAGACCGTCAGGTCGACCGTCAGGCGCTCATCCACGCTGTAGGACCGGGCGACCACCTTGTGGACGGTCTCCTCGATGTCGTCGACCTCGACCTCGGCCAGGAAGCCGACATGCCCCAGGTTGACGCCGAGCAGGGGCGCACCGACCGGACGCGCCAGCTCCGCCGCGCGCAGCAGCGTGCCGTCGCCGCCCAGGCCGATGACGATCTCGGCCCCGGCCGCCGCGTCCGCCCCGGAGACCTTCGTCGCCTCGGCGAGCACCAGGTCGGCGGCCTCGTCGGCCAGGACCCGGACCCCGAAGCCATTCGCCGTCAGCAGCTCGGCGATGCGCCGGGCGTGCTCGGTGTTGGCGGAGTGACCGGTGTGCGTGACCAGTAGGGCCTCGCGGGTCATCCAGCAGCCTCCTCGACGATCCTGCGAACTTCGTCCTCGTCAGCCGGGGGTGCGCCCCGCCTGAGCCACAGGAAGAACTCCACATTGCCGGACGGCCCCGGCAGCGGGCTGGCCACCACACCGGCGACGCCCACCCCCATCGTCGCAGCCTCTGCCGCAACCGCCAGCACGGCATCGGCACGCAACGCGGGATCCCGGACGACACCGCCCGAACCCAAACGTTCCTTACCCACCTCGAACTGCGGTTTCACCATCGGCAACAGATCGCCGTCCGGGTCGGTGCAGGCGATCAGCGCCGGCAGCACAAGGCGCAGTGAGATGAACGACAGGTCCGCGACGGTCAGCGCCGCCGGACCGCCGATCAGCTCCGGCGTCAACGTGCGGACGTTCGTCCGGTCGTGGATGGTGACCCGGTCGTCCGTCCGGAGCGCCCACGCCAGCTGCCCGTACCCGACGTCCACCGCGACCACCTCGGCGGCGCCCGCGCGCAACAACACGTCGGTGAAGCCGCCCGTCGACGCGCCGGCGTCCAGGCAACGCTTGCCCTCGACGCCGATCGCCGGGAACGCCGCCAGCGCACCCGCCAGCTTGTGACCGCCCCGCGAGGCGTAGTTCGGCCCGGTGTCCGTCTCCACCACGACCACCGGCGTACCGGCGTCGACGCCGGTCGCGGGCTTCGTCGCCTGCTGACCCCCGACCCGGACGGCGCCCGCCGCGATCAGCTCGGCGGCGTGGTCACGGGAACGGGCGAGGCCCCGGCGCACCAGTTCGGCGTCGAGGCGTGCCTTACGCGCCACCCGTCGCTCAGCCCTCGTCGATCGTGGCCAGCGCGTCCTGCAGCGCGGTGTGGACGGCCTCGTACTGGGCGACGTGCTCGTTCACCGGCAGTTCGTCGACGGCGTCCAGGCGGCGCAGCGCCGCGTCGACCCGATCGTCGCCCGTCCCGGTGCCAGCGCCCGGGCGGACGCCGCCCACCGAACCGCCACTGTCCTGGACACCGCCGTCGACGTCGCCGCCCTGCGCGCTGTCGTCGCCCGCACCGTCCACCAGACCGCCGCTGTGCGGCCCACGGCCCACCGAACCGCCGCCACTCTCGGCGCCGCCGCCACGCGGACCGCCGCCGTCGCGGTCGCCGCCACCCTTGCCGCCGTCCTCGACGTCGCCGTCCACCGGATCGGCGCCATCCTCGACGCTGGTCAGGTCGGCGTGGTCATCCTCAGCGTCCGGCAGACCTGCATCGCCGCCCAGCGTGCGGTCGATGCCCGGCGAGCGGTCGATGCCCGGCGAGCCGGCGGGCGCCGGGTCGCCCCGGTATCCGCCCGCCGCCAGATCGGCCGGCGACGGCCCTGGCCGACGGGCGGCCAGGTCGCCCGGGGTTGGAGCGCGGAACTCGTCGGTCACGCGCCGCCTCCGGGCGCCTGCGCGCCGTTCGGGGTCGCCTTCGTGGCAGCGGTCTTGGTGGCCGCCTTGGCGGGGGCCTTCGCAGCGACCTTCGTCGCAGCCTTGCTGGCCGACTTCGCCGGGGCCTTCGCCGCGCCGCCGCCCGTGGCCTTCGCCGCGCCAGCACTGGCCGTCGCGCTCGCCGACTTCGCCGGGGCCGTGCTGGCCGTCTTGGTGGCGGCCTTCGCCGTGCCGGCCTTCGCCGTGCCGGCGTTCGCCGCCGCAGCCTTGCGGGCGGGCGCGGTCCGGCTCGCCGTGGCGGTGCTCTTGGCGGCGGCGCTCCGCTTGACCGCCGACGCCGCCTTGGCCTGCCCTGCCGGCGCTGCCTTGGCGACCGTCTTCTTCGCCACGGTCTTCTTGGCGACCGTCTTCTTGGCGGCGACCTTCTTCGCCGGGGCGGAGGTCGCGGCGGCGGCGAGCGCCGAGCCGGTGTCCGGCGTGCCGGCGCCCACCTCGGCGGCGCGCAGGGCCCGCTCGAGTTCGCGGATGCGCGTGGTGAGCTGCTCGACCTCGTCCTGCGTGGCGAGCCCGACGGCGCCCAGCGCACGGTCCACTTCGTACCGGACCAGGTTCACCAGCGACTCACGGTTCGACAGTCCGGTCGCGATCAGGTCCTCGGTGAGCGCCTGTACTTGAGTCGCCGTCGCGCCACCCGACTTGGCCAGCTTCTTCGCCGCCTGCTTGGCCTTCTTCTTCGAGACCTCGGACAGGCCGGTCGCGATCGCCAGGTAGTTCTTGAGCGCTTCCTGCATCGTGGCACCTCTCGCTGCTGCTGCGGGGCCGACCGCCCCGCGCTGTCACGCTACCCGCAGGTCGACGCCTTGGCACGTCCCGTCACGGGGACGTGTTGTAGCGTCCGGCGGGTACGGTCCGCTGCGCGGATCAGCGGCAAAGAGGAGAGGCGACACCGGCATGGCGACGATCGAGGAGTGCCGCGCGGCCCTGGGGCGGCTTGCCGAGCGGATGAGTGAGAGCGGCGGAGCGCCGTCGCTCGACCGGTCGCTGTCGTGTTACCTCACCGACCTGGACGCCGGCTTCCACGGCCGGCTGGTAGGCGGCGAGCTGCGCGACATCGCGGACGGCCACGACCCGAAGGCGAAGATCAAGTTGAGCGCGTCCAGCGACGACCTGGTGGCCATGACCAACGGCGATCTCAACTTCGCGAGCGCGTGGGCGTCCAGCCGGATCAAGGTCGACGCGAGCGTCTTCGACCTCTTGAAGCTGCGCTCGCTCCTCTAGAGGTCCAATACGGACAGTGCGGTGGACGCCTCGGTGCCGTCCGGCTCGATCACCGTCACACCGGAGCGCCACACGGCCACGCACAACGCTCGGAGGGCGTCCATCGTCGCGCCCTCACCGGCCAGCCGGACGATCGAGGCGGTGGGCACCGCCGTCCACCCTCCACACCGGACAGTGTTGTCCGGCAACACTTCCGGCGCCGGATGCGGCCGTGACAACCCGTGAAGATCGCTAGAAACATAGGTCGGACGGGCGCCCGGCGGCGCCGCCAGCAGCCCGGCCGGCGTGGTCACGCCCGTCAGGACGAGCAGGCTGTCGCACGAAGCCCGGACGGCGCCTTCGATGTCCGTGTCGAGCCGATCCCCCACTACGAGCGGCCGCTGCGCACCGCTGCGCCGCACCGATTCCTGATGCAGCCGGGGGTGCGGCTTGCCGACGATCTCGTCCGGGACCTGCCCGGTGGCGGTCGCCACCGCCGCGACCAGCGCACCGTTGCCCGGCAGCGGACCGCGCGGCGACGGGAACGTCGAGTCCGTGTTCGTGGCTACCCACAACGCGCCGGCCCGCAGCGCGACCGTGGCCTCGGCGAGGTGCGTCCATCCGGTCTCCGCCGTGTATCCCTGGACGACGGCCACCGGGTTGTCGTCCGCCGACCGCACCGGCGTGAGCCCGACGTCGCTCAGCTCCTGCGCCAGCGCGTCCGACCCGACGACGAGCACGGCCGCACCCGCCGGTACCCGTTCGGCCAGCAACGCCGCGGCGGCCTGCGCGGACGTCACGACCTCCTCAGGCCGCGCCGTCACCCCCACCTTGTCCAGCAGGCGAACGACAGCATCCGGACGGCGGGACGCGTTGTTCGTCACGAACTCCAGCCGCATCCCGGCGGCACGGGCCTCGGCCAGCGCGGCCGCCGCTTCCGGTACCGGCTCTTCCTGCAGGTAGACGACCCCGTCCAGATCCAGCAGTGCCGTGTCGTACACCTCAGTCAGCGGGCGGTCGCTCCCGCGCAGACCCTCAGTCGTCGGCACCGGGTTCTCCACTCTCTGGCCGCTCCGTGTCGAGCCGGACCCGCGCCGCGCGCAGGGCCGTCGAATAGTGATGCTGGCCGGGCTTCATCGCCACCGCCAGCGACAGGTGTTCCACGGCCACGCGGTGCTCGCCGGACCGCAACGCGGACAGTCCGAGGCCGAAGTGCGCGTAGTCGTCGGACGGGTTCTCCGCGATGATCGTCGCGAAAACCTCACGCGCCTCGGCGTACTGACGGGCATCGAACAGCGCGCGGGCCAGCGCCTCACGCGCCGCCCGCGAACCCGGTTCGGCCTCGACGGCGTGCCGCAGCAGTAGTGCGGCCGCCGCCGGGTTGCCGCCCTTGAGCAGCTCCTGGCCGCGCACGTACCAGTCGTATGCCTCGCCGCTCGGGCGGCCCGCTTCCCCGTCCGGCGAGGCGCTCACGAAGTCGCCTCCGGGCGCGACTCCTCGTCCACTGGCTCAGCAGTCAGGCTGTCATCGTCACCGTCATCGTCACCGTCGAGCGCCGCCGCCGGCCCGTCGACTACGGCGTCCGGCGCACCGGCATCCGTCCCGCCGCTGTGCTCGGCATCGCCGGCCGTGTCAGCGCCGTGCTGATCACCAGTGCCGGGGTCGCCGTCGCCGTCCGCGTCGTCGAACTCGCCGTCCGCGTCGTCATCCATATCGTGCTCGGCGTCGTAGTCGTCGCTCTCGTCATCCTCATCGAAGTCGTTGCCGTCTTCGATGAGGATGCCGTCGAGCTCGAGCAGCCGTTCGGCGGCGTCGGTGACGTCGTCGTCGTCCACGTCGGCCGCGCGCGCGAACCAGTCGCGGGCCTCGTCCTCACGGCCGGCCGCTTCCAGCGCGTCGGCGTACGCGTACCGGAGGCGAGCCAGCCAGCCAGCCGGCCGCCGGTGTTCGAGCTCCGGTACCTGGAGCATCACGAGCGCGGCATCGTCCTGGCCGAGGTCGCGCCGGGCACCGGCCGCGACGATCAGCAGTTCCATCCGCTCGGGCGTGGCCAGCTTCGCCGCTTCCGGCGACCGGGCCAGTTCGAGCGCCCGCTCGGGCCGCCCCAGGGCACGTTCGCAGTCGGCGAGGATCGCGAGGTGCGAGTCGGTGCCGGACATCCGGCGGACGGCGCGCAGCTCGGCGATCGCCACCTGCCATTCGCCGGCGAGGTACGCCGCGATACCGACCGCCTCACGGACGGCGCCGATCCGCGCGGCGTGCGCGCGGGCGGCATAGGCGTGGGCGAGTGCCTTCTCGGGGTCCGTGTCGAGCAGGCGTCCGGCGGCGACCAGGTGCTTGGCCACCACGTCCGCGGTGTCCTTCGACAGGGACCGCAGCTCGCCGCGCACCTCCCGGTCAAGCTCGCGCGGATCGATGTCTTCCGGCGGAAGCAGGCTCTTCTCGTCGCGGCGCTTCAGCTCGCGGTCCGTCAGGGGCGGCCGCATCGGCCGGGTCTCGCGATCGGCCGGACCGCGGCCGCCGGTGCGCGGCCCATCACGCCGATCGCGCTGCCAGTCACCGCGTCCCCCGTCACCGCGTCCAATGTCACCGCGTCCACCGTCGCGCCGTCCGCCCGGACCATCAGGCCGCGAACCACCGGGCCGCCCGGAGCGATCACCGTGCGAGCCCGCACCATCGGGCCGGCGCCCGGCCGGGCGCCCAGCACCGTCGCCCCGGGAGCCACCGCCCTCAGAACGCCATCCACCGGACCGGCTCGCGCCATCGGACCGGAAACCGCCCTCAGAACGCCCACCCGACCGGCCAGCACTATCCGGCCTGGAGCTACCGCCTTCGGGGCGCCATCCGCCCGACCGAGCCGGACCGTCCGCCCGGGAACCACCGTCGCCGCGTCGCTCACCCGACCGGCCCGCGCCGTCTGACCTAGAGCTACCGCCTTCGGAACGCCATCCGCCGGTGCGGCCTGCGCTGTCCGGACGGGAACCGCCCTCGGCACGCCAGCCGCCGGACCGCGCCGGACCGTCGGCCCGGGAGCCGCCGCTGTCGGAACGGTGCCCGCCGGACCGGCCGGCACCGCCCGTCCGGGAGTCCGTACCTTCCGGACGCCACCGACCGGAACGACCGGCGCTGTCCGCGCGCGAGTCGCCGCCGTCCGGGCGCCATCCACCAGATCGAGCCGGACCGTCAGTCCGGGAACTGCCGCCTTCGGGGCGCCATCCGCCCGACCGCCCCGCACCGTCGCGGGGACCTGTCGGACGTGTGCCAGCCGGACGTCCGGTACCGCGCGGCCCACCGACGCGTCCGCGTCCGGCGCCGGCCGAGTGGCTGCCGGGCTCGCCGGCGCGGGGCCCGCGCGGACGATCGCCGCCTCGGGAGTCGTCCCACCGGGGTGCCTCGCCGCTACGGCCAGCCCCGCGCGGACCGTCGCCGGTACGTCCGCTACGCCATTCCGGCTGGGCTCCGTCACTCCGGCCAGGACGTCGCGGACCATCGTCGCCGCGCCGGCCTGAAGGCCCATCGCTCCGCCAACCGCCGCTAGCCTGGCCGGCGCCCTGCGGGCGGTATCCGCCGCCAGCGCCGCCGTCCCGCGAACCGCCGCCACCCCTCGGGGCTCCGCCGCGAGGCGCGCCGTCTCGGGAAGCACTGCCACGGGGAGCACTGTCGCGCGATCCCCAGCCGCCCTCTCGGGGGCCGCTGCTGCGGGGCGCGCCGTCGCGCCCGCCACGGGGGCTGTCGCCACGCGCGCCGCCACGAGGAGCGCCGTCTCGGAAACCGCCAGTGCGCGGGGCATCGCCACGTGGACCTCCACGGGGAGCTGCATCGCGCGGACCACCGCTGCGAGGGCCGTCGCCACGCGCGCCACCACGGGACGCGCCATCACGGAAACCGCCAGTGCGCGGGGCATCGCCACGTGGGCCACCACGGGGAGCTGCATCGCGCGGACCACCGCTGCGAGGGCCGTCGCCACGCGCGCCACCGCGAGGGGCGCCGTCACGGAAACCGCCTCCACGGGGAGCTGCATCGCGCGGGCCACCGCTGCGTGGGGCATCGCCTCGTGCGCCGCTACGAGGGGCGCCGTCACGGGAACCACCGCTGCGGGGAGTGTCGTCGCGTGGACCGCCTCGCCGGGCACCACCCTGGCCACCGCTCGTCGAGCGACCCGCGGTGCCGCCCGTGCGGCCACCACTCGGGCTCTGACCGTTACGCGGCGCACCCGCACGGGGTTGGCGGCGATCACCGCCACCATCCTGCGAACCGCGTCTGTCTGCTCCGGCCACGTCACACCTCCCCACATAATTTAGCCGACTGATCTGGACACCCCAGCTTTGGGCGACATGGTGCCGGCGATAGCCGGCAACATGTCTCCCCAACCGGGACCGTGCGCGCATCTGGGCGATGTTTCGGTCGCTATAGACAGCGAACCATCGCCCGAACGCCGCCGGTGGACGCGGTTTCGGGGTGTGAAAACGAAAAAGGGAGCCACCCCGTAGGGTGACTCCCTTTTCCAAGTTAAGTCCGGCGGCGTCCTACTCTCCCACACCGTCTCCAGTGCAGTACCATCGGCGCTGAAAGGCTTAGCTTCCGGGTTCGGAATGGGACCGGGCGTTTCCCTTTCGCTATGACCGCCGTAACACTATGAAACACACAACGAGCAAACCGTGCACCCCGCTTGCGGGGTTGGTTTGGTTGTTGGTTTCAGAACCACACAGTGGACGCGTAGCATGTTTGAGGTCAAGTCCTCGGCCTATTAGTACCGGTCAGCTCCACGTGTTTCCACGCTTCCACATCCGGCCTATCAACCCGGTGGTCTAGCCGGGGGCCTTACCAGGTTAACCCTGTGGGAGACCTCATCTTGAAGCAGGCTTCCCGCTTAGATGCTTTCAGCGGTTATCCCTTCCGAACGTAGCCAACCAGCCGTGCTCCTGGCGGAACAACTGGCACACCAGAGGTTCGTCCGTCCCGGTCCTCTCGTACTAGGGACAGCCCTTCTCAAGTCTCCTGCGCGCACGGCGGATAGGGACCGAACTGTCTCACGACGTTCTAAACCCAGCTCGCGTACCGCTTTAATGGGCGAACAGCCCAACCCTTGGGACCTACTCCAGCCCCAGGATGCGACGAGCCGACATCGAGGTGCCAAACCATCCCGTCGATATGGACTCTTGGGGAAGATCAGCCTGTTATCCCCGGGGTACCTTTTATCCGTTGAGCGACACCGCTTCCACAAGCCAGTGCCGGATCACTAGTCCCAGCTTTCGCTCCTGCTCGACCTGTCAGTCTCACAGTCAAGCTCCCTTGTGCACTTGCACTCACCACCTGATTGCCAACCAGGCTGAGGGAACCTTTGGGCGCCTCCGTTACATTTTAGGAGGCAACCGCCCCAGTTAAACTACCCACCAGACACTGTCCCTGAACCGGATCACGGTCCGAGGTTAGACATCCAGTACGACCAGAGTGGTATTTCAAGATTGACTCCACGAACACTGGCGTGCCCGCTTCACAGTCTCCCACCTATCCTACACAAGCCGAACCGAACACCAATATCAAGCTATAGTAAAGGTCCCGGGGTCTTTCCGTCCTGCCGCGCGTAACGAGCATCTTTACTCGTAGTGCAATTTCGCCGAGCCTATGGTTGAGACAGTAGGGAAGTCGTTACGCCATTCGTGCAGGTCGGAACTTACCCGACAAGGAATTTCGCTACCTTAGGATGGTTATAGTTACCACCGCCGTTTACTGGCGCTTAAGTTCTCAGCTTCGCCCCGAAGGACTAACCGGTCCCCTTAACGTTCCAGCACCGGGCAGGCGTCAGTCCGTATACATCGTCTTGCGACTTCGCACGGACCTGTGTTTTTAGTAAACAGTCGCTTCCCCCTGGTCTCTGCGGCCATACAACGCTCCGGCAGCAAGTGCCTTCACGTCTCAGGCCCCCCTTCTCCCGAAGTTACGGGGGTATTTTGCCGAGTTCCTTAACCATAGTTCGCTCGATCGCCTCGGTATTCTCTACCTGACCACCTGTGTCGGTTTGGGGTACGGGCCGCTAAGAACTCGCTAGAGGCTTTTCTCGGCAGCATAGGATCACCCACTTCACCTAAATCGGCTCCCCATCAGGTCTCAGGCACAAGAGACGCGGATTTGCCTACGTCTCGCCCTACACCCTTGGCCCAGCACATCCAATCGCTGGGTTGGACTACCTTCCTGCGTCACCCCATCGCTTGACTACTACCGGCCGGGGTCCCACGCTAGCCTCCCACGTCTCACCCCGAAGGGATCAATCACGGAAGATTCGGGTGGTTAGCACAAACCGGGCTCGCCATGGGCGTTCTTTCGCGGGTACGGGAATATCAACCCGTTGTCCATCGACTACGCCTGTCGGCCTCGCCTTAGGTCCCGACTTACCCTGGGCGGATTAGCCTGGCCCAGGAACCCTTGGTCATTCGGCGGACGGGTTTCTCACCCGTCATTCGCTACTCATGCCTGCATTCTCACTCGTGCGGCGTCCACGACTCGATCACTCGGCCGCTTCTCCCGCCGCACGACGCTCCCCTACCCATCCACACACCTGGACAACCCCCTCAAGGAGGACTGCCGAGTCACGTGTGAATGCCCTAGCTTCGGCGGTGTGCTTGAGCCCCGCTACATTGTCGGCGCAGAATCACTTGACCAGTGAGCTATTACGCACTCTTTAAAGGGTGGCTGCTTCTAAGCCAACCTCCTGGTTGTCTATGCGACTCCACATCCTTTTCCACTTAGCACACGCTTAGGGGCCTTAGCTGAGGATCTGGGCTGTTTCCCTCTCGACTACGGAGCTTATCCCCCGCAGTCTCACTGCCGCGCTCTCACTTACCGGCATTCGGAGTTTGGCTGATTTCGGTAAGCTTGTGGGCCCCCTAGACCATCCAGTGCTCTACCTCCGGCAAGAAACACGCGACGCTGCACCTAAATGCATTTCGGGGAGAACCAGCTATCACGAAGTTTGATTGGCCTTTCACCCCTACCCACAGCTCATCCCCCAGGTTTTCAACCCTGGTGGGTTCGGGCCTCCACGACGTCTTACCGTCGCTTCACCCTGGCCATGGGTAGATCACTTCGCTTCGGGTCTTGAGCACGCGACTAAACGCCCTATTCAGACTCGCTTTCGCTACGGCTACCCCACACGGGTTAACCTCGCCACGTACCGCAAACTCGCAGGCTCATTCTTCAAAAGGCACGCCGTCACGGCCCACCACAAGGATGGACGACGCTCCGACGGCTTGTAGGCACATGGTTTCAGGTACTATTTCACTCCCCTCCCGGGGTACTTTTCATCTTTCCCTCACGGTACTAGTCCGCTATCGGTCATCAGGGAGTATTTAGGCTTAGCGGGTGGTCCCGCCAGATTCACAGCGAATTTCACGGGCTCGCTGCTACTTGGGATACCGCTCGGGAGACCACACGTTTTCGTCTACAGGACTCTCACCCTCTATGGTTGCCCTTCCCAGAGCATTCGACTAACGCGCAGTTTTCTTACTCCCCGACCGTCCGGCAGAACGGTCAGAACGGTCCCACAACCCCACATACGCAACCCCTGCCGGGTATCACACGTACACGGTTTAGCCTCATCCGCTTTCGCTCGCCACTACTCACGGAATCACGGTTGTTTTCTCTTCCTGTGGGTACTGAGATGTTTCACTTCCCCACGTTCCCTCCACACACCCTATGTGTTCAGATGTGGGTGACTGGACATGACTCCAGCCGGGTTTCCCCATTCGGACACCCTCGGATCACAGCTAGGTTGGCAGCTCCCCGAGGCTTATCGCAGCCTCCTACGTCCTTCATCGGCTCCTGATGCCAAGACATCCACCATGCGCCCTTAATAACTTGGCCACAAAGATGCTCGCGTCCACTGTGTAGTTCTCAAACAACAACCAAACCCCGACACCATAACCACCACCTACCCCCGAACCCCCACCCCACGTCGACCAGAAACGGCCGGTCGGAGAGGAAAGAACGGAGACGGTTTGATGTGATGCGGGCCTGAAGAGCGAACCCACGCCCTGGCCCACTTCGCCAGGCAAGCCCCACCAACAGGTGGGGCAGCGCGTGTTCTCTCAGGACTCAACAGCGTGTCCACGACCCCAGCCGCACCCTCACCACCGTTCCCACCCCACCCCGTCACCGGAGCCGAGCTGTACTAGGCGTTCAGGCCGTTGCCGGCATCGAACTAGTTAGTGTTCCACCCTCGAGCACCGTGTCGAGACGTTCGCTCGACCATCGGGCACTGGACGACTTTCGCCGCCAGAATGCTCCTTAGAAAGGAGGTGATCCAGCCGCACCTTCCGGTACGGCTACCTTGTTACGACTTCGTCCCAATCGCCGATCCCACCTTCGACAGCTCCCTCCCTTACGGGTTGGGCCACCGGCTTCGGGTGTTACCGACTTTCGTGACGTGACGGGCGGTGTGTACAAGGCCCGGGAACGTATTCACCGCAGCGTTGCTGATCTGCGATTACTAGCGACTCCGACTTCATGGGGTCGAGTTGCAGACCCCAATCCGAACTGAGACCAGCTTTTTGGGATTCGCTCAACCTTGCGGTATCGCAGCCCTTTGTACTGGCCATTGTAGCATGCGTGCAGCCCAAGACATAAGGGGCATGATGATTTGACGTCATCCCCACCTTCCTCCGAGTTGACCCCGGCAGTCTCCTATGAGTCCCCGCCATCACGCGCTGGCAACATAGAACGAGGGTTGCGCTCGTTGCGGGACTTAACCCAACATCTCACGACACGAGCTGACGACAACCATGCACCACCTGTACAGGACCCTTACGGACCCCCCATCTCTGGAGGATTTCCCTGTATGTCAAGCCTTGGTAAGGTTCTTCGCGTTGCGTCGAATTAAGCCGCATGCTCCGCCGCTTGTGCGGGCCCCCGTCAATTCCTTTGAGTTTTAGCCTTGCGGCCGTACTCCCCAGGCGGGGCGCTTAATGCGTTAGCTGCGGCACGGAGATCGTGGAAAGACCCCCACACCTAGCGCCCAACGTTTACGGCGTGGACTACCAGGGTATCTAATCCTGTTCGCTCCCCACGCTTTCGCTCCTCAGCGTCAGTATCGGCCCAGAGACCCGCCTTCGCCACCGGTGTTCCTCCTGATATCTGCGCATTTCACCGCTACACCAGGAATTCCAGTCTCCCCTACCGAACTCTAGTCTGCCCGTATCGACTGCAGGCCCGAGGTTAAGCCTCGGGTTTTCACAGTCGACGCGACAAACCGCCTACGAGCTCTTTACGCCCAATAATTCCGGACAACGCTTGCACCCTACGTATTACCGCGGCTGCTGGCACGTAGTTGGCCGGTGCTTCTTCTGCAGGTACCGTCTAGTTTCGTCCCTGCTGAAAGAGGTTTACAACCCGAAGGCCTTCGTCCCTCACGCGGCGTCGCTGCGTCAGGCTTTCGCCCATTGCGCAATATTCCCCACTGCTGCCTCCCGTAGGAGTCTGGGCCGTGTCTCAGTCCCAGTGTGGCCGGTCGCCCTCTCAGGCCGGCTACCCGTCGTCGCCTTGGTAGGCCATCACCCCACCAACAAGCTGATAGGCCGCGGGCCCATCCCTCGCCGAAAAACTTTCCACAAAACCCCATGCGGGGAAAAGTGAATATCCGGTATTAGCCCCGGTTTCCCGGAGTTATCCCAGAGCAAGGGGCAGGTTACCCACGTGTTACTCACCCGTTCGCCACTGATCCACCCCGAAGGGCTTCACCGTTCGACTTGCATGTGTTAAGCACGCCGCCAGCGTTCGTCCTGAGCCAGGATCAAACTCTCCATTAATGTCAAAAAACCAACCGCCGAAGCGGAAAGTTGACTAGAGAAAATCCTGGCAAAAACCAACCCCACAAACAGAGGTCGATAATTACCAAAGGAATCCCGACCCAAACCCCAAAATGCAAGTCCAGGCCACGGGATATTACAAACATGGCACTAACTTTTAAACACGCTGTTGAGTTCTCAAAGAACACACGCGCACCGGATCGGCCGGTTAAGGCTTTCACTCGGGGCTTGCAGTTCATAGTAGCCGGTCGGATTCGCGTTGCTCGACCCGGGGGTCTAGCCGCTCCGCCCGCTCCAGCCTTCAACATCGACCCTGGGGCCGATTGTTCCGAGCTGGAGTTCCCGCGAGCCGTACTTCCGGCCGCTTGCGCGGCCCGGTCTGTCCGGTGCCCCGCGGGCAAAGAGAAAGTTACGGGAGTCCGTCAGCAGAGTCAAATCGCGGTCGGGCAAACCTGTGTCAACCCTGCTGACCTGGGGCAACGCTGGTGACCCTCCGTACGGGACGGCCACCCTCGCAACGGAATGTCACGCTCGGCAGAACGTCCCATACAGGCGGTTACCGATCAGCGGACAAGTTCCACGCCCGCGACGTTCCGCTTCCCTCGCCGCAGCACCAACCAGCGGTCGTGGAGGAGCGCGGTGCCGTCGGGAACGACGTCCGAATCTGAGACTTTGACGTTGTTGACGTAGGCCCCGCCCTCCGCGACCGTGCGCCGCGCGTCGGACAGGCTCTTGCACAGGCCGGTGTCGCGCAGCAGTGCCGCGACCGGCGGCAGCTCCCCGTTGACCTTGGTCAGGCCGGCCTCGTTGAGGGCGGCGAGCAGGGTGGCCGAGTCCAGTGCGGCGAGTTCGCCGCGGCCGAACAGGGCCTGGCTGGCGGCGATGACGCGCTGGGTTTCGTCCTTGCCGTGGACCAGCGTTGTCATCTCCTCGGCGAGGCGGCGCTGCGCCGACCGGGCGGCCGGGCGCTCTGCCGTCTCGGCCGCCAGGGCGTCCAGCTCCTCCTTCTCCAGGAAGGTGAACGTGCGCAGCCACGGGACGACGTCGCGGTCGTCCGCGTTGATCCAGTACTGGTACCAGGCGTACGGGCTGGTCAGCTCGGGGTTGAGCCAGAGCGATCCGCCGCCGGTGCTCTTGCCGAACTTCTCGCCGCCGGCGTTGGTGACCAGCGGCACCGTGAGCCCGTGCGCGTGGCCGCCGGTGACCTTGCGGATCAGGTCGAGGCCGGCGGTGATGTTGCCCCACTGGTCGCTGCCGCCGACCTGCAGTTCGCAGCCGAACTCGCGGTGCAGGTGCAGGTAGTCGTACGACTGGAGCAGCATGTAGCTGAACTCGGTGTAGCTGATGCCCTCGCCGTTCAACCGCGCGGACACGGCCTCCTTGCCGAGCATCTGGTTGACCGTGAAGTGCTTGCCCACGTCCCGGAGGAACTCCAGGGCGGACATGGGCGCGGTCCAGTCGAGGTTGTTGACGAGGCGCGCGGGGTTGGCGCCGTCGAAGTCGACGAACTTCTCCAGCTGCGGACGGATCCCTTCCACCAGCTCGCGGACGCGTTCCGGCGTGTTCAGGGTCCGTTCCGACGCGCGGCCGCTCGGGTCGCCGACGAGCCCGGTCGCACCGCCGGCCAGGACGATCGCCCGGTGACCGGCGCGCTGGAACCGGCGCAGCGCGAGCAGGGGGACGAGGTTGCCGGCGTGCAGGCTCTCGGCGGTGGGGTCGAAGCCGGCATAGACGGTGATCGGACCCTCGGCCAGCCGCTTCCGCAGCGCGTCCTCGTCGGTCGACTGGGCGATCAGCCCCCGCCATTGCAGCTCATCGATGATGTCCGTCACGCCCGCATTCTTGCACCGGCGCGAAACGGGTTACGCGGGGCGGCGGCGCTTCGGGACGTGCGGCCGGTAGACGCTCACGGCCGGGTCGCCGTCGATCCAGAACCGCCACGGCACGTCGGCCGCCGTGGCCACCCCCACCCTCGGCCCTGAACAGGTACGGCCCGGCGCGTCGCCGGTCGACAGCACGGCCGGGCCGGTGCCGTCCAGCAGCGAGGTGCCGTCGGCGGATCCGTCCAGGCCGAGCGCCTGCGCCAACCGGGCTGGTCCCCGCGCGAGATCGCGGTCGGACGACCGTCCGCGCCGGGACCGGGCCGTGTCGAGCCCGTCGACCACCTCGCCGGCGCGGAACAGCACCGCGGACGCCGTGCCGGGCGGGCTGCAGGTGACGTTCGCGCACCAGTGCATGCCGTAGGTGAAGTAGACGTAGAGCGTGCCGGGCGGTCCGAACATCGGGGTGTTGCGGCGGGTCGGGCCACGGTGCGAGTGGGAGGCCGGGTCCTCGCCGACGCCGCCATAGGCCTCGACCTCGACGATGCGGACGGTGACGCCGCCGGCCGTGAGGTGGCAGCCGAGCAGGCCCGGCGCGGCCAGGTGCGACGGCTGGGCGAGCAGCTCCCGAAGGTTCACGGCAGTTCCGCGGCGCCGGAACGGCGGACGAGTGGCATGGCAGCGCAGTCTAACGAGGCCACTCGACCGCGTTCCGGCGTGATCAGCGGGGAACGACCTGCTCCGCGGACCAGGTCCGGTAGGTGCCCAGCGCCGACTGGACGTTCGCGAGCTGGGTCGCGACCGGACCCGGTCCGGTGCTGCCGGGGGTGGTCCGGGCGCGGAGGGCGCCTTCCACCGACAGCACCGAGCGGACGTCCGGCGTGAGGCGCGGCGACACCTCGGCCAGCTCGGCGTCGGACAGGTCCTCCAGCTCGCAGCCCTTGGCGGCGCAGCGGGCGACCGTGGCGCCGACGATCTCGTGCGCCTCCCGGAACGGCACGCCGCCCCGGACCAGCCACTCGGCGATGTCCGTGGCCAGCGAGTAGCCGCGCGGCGCGGACTCCTCCAGAACCTCCGCGCGGACGGTCATCGTCGCGATCATGCCCGCCACCGCCGGCAGCAGCAGCGTGAGCGTGTCGACCGCGTCGAAGACCGGTTCCTTGTCCTCCTGGAGGTCCCGGTCGTAGGCGAGCGGCAGCGCCTTGAGCGTGGCCAGGAGTCCGGTGAGGTTGCCGATCAGCCGGCCGGACTTGCCCCGGGCGAGCTCGCCGATGTCCGGGTTCTTCTTCTGCGGCATGATCGAGCTGCCCGTGGCGTAGGCGTCGTCGAGTTCGACCCAGCCGAACTCCTGCGACGTCCAGAGCACGACCTCCTCGCCGAGCCGGGACAGGTGCACCCCGACCATCGCGGCGACGAACAGGAACTCGGCGGCGAAGTCCCGGTCGCTGACGGCGTCGATCGAGTTCGCCGCCGCCGACGTGAAGCCCAGCTCCACGGCGACCTGCTCGGGGTCGAGCGGCAGCGACGAGCCGGCGAGCGCCCCGGCGCCGAGTGGGGACACCGCGGCGCGGCGGTCCCAGTCGGCGAACCGGTCGAGGTCGCGCAGGAACGACTGGACGTGCGCCAGCAGCTGGTGGCTGAACAGGATCGGCTGGGCGTGCTGGAGGTGGGTCATGCCCGGCGCGGGGACGCCGAGCTGCTGCTCCGCCTGCACGGTCAGCGCCTCGCACAGCTCGACCAGCGCGGCGGCCACTCCCCTGGCGTGGTCGCGCAGGTAGAGCCGCAGGTCGGTGGCGACCTGGTCGTTACGGCTCCGGCCCGCACGGAGCTTCCCGCCGAGCGTGCCGAGGCGCTCCAGGAGGCCGCGTTCGAGCGCGGTGTGGACGTCCTCGTCCTCGATCGTGGGACGGAACTCGCCCGCCGCGCACGCCGCTTCGAGGTCGTCCAGGGCGGCGAGCATCCTGCCCAGCTCGTCGGCGTCCAGCAGCCCGGCCCGGTTCAGCACGCGGGCGTGCGCGCGCGACCCCGCGATGTCGTACGGGGCGAGCCGCCAGTCGAACTGGACGCTGACGCTCAACCTGGCCAGGGCTTCGGCGGGACCGCCGGAGAACCGCCCGCCCCAGAGGCGGGTCGGTTCGCCGTCGTTCAGCTCAGGCACCGGCGCTCCCCTGCACCCGTGCGTCCCGGATCGCCGCCATCTTGCTCGGAAGCCCCCACAGCTCGACGAAGCCCTTGGCCAGGGTCTGGTCGAACGTGTCGCCCGCGTCGTAGGTCGCCATGTTGTAGTCATACAGGGCCGACCCGCTGCGCCGCCCGGTGACCACGGCACGGCCGCCGTGCAGCGTCATCCGGATGTCGCCGGAGACGTGCTCCTGCGTCTGGGCGATGAACGCGTCGAGCGCGTACTTGAGCGGCGAGAACCACAGGCCGTCGTAGACCAGCTCGGTCCAGCGCTGCTCGACCTGCTTCTTGAACCGCGCGACGTCCCGCTCGACGGTGACGTTCTCCAGCTCCTGGTGCGCGGCGATCAGGGCGATGGCGCCCGGAGCCTCGTACACCTCACGGCTCTTGATGCCGACCAGCCTGTCCTCGACCATGTCGAGCCGGCCGATTCCCTGCGCGCCGGCCCGCACGTTGAGCTGCTCGATCGCCTGGAGGACGGTCACCGGCCTGCCGTCGATCGCGGTCGGCACGCCCTTCTCGAACGTGATGACGACCTCGTCGGCGTCCCGCTGCGTCGCCGGGTCCTGGGTGTAGGCGTACACGTCCTCGATCGGCGCGTTCCAGATGTCCTCGAGGAAGCCGGTCTCGACCGCGCGACCCCACACGTTCTGGTCGATCGAGTACGGCGACTTCTTCGTGACGTCGATCGGCAGCCCCTTCTCCTCGGCGAACGCGATCGCCTTGTCACGGGTCATGCCGGAGTCGCGGACGGGCGCGATCACCTTCAGCTCGGGGGCGAGCGCGCCGATGCCGACCTCGAATCGCACCTGGTCGTTGCCCTTGCCGGTGCAGCCGTGGGCGATCGTGCTGGCGCCGTACTTCCGGGCGGCGGCGACCATGTGCTTCACGATCACCGGCCGGGACAGCGCCGACACCAGCGGGTAGCGCTCCTGGTAGAGCGCGTTGGCCTGCAGCGCGGGCAGGCAGTACTCGTCGGCGAACTCGTCCTTCATGTCGGCGACGACGGCCTCGACCGCGCCGCAGGACAACGCCCGCTCGCGGATGACTTCGAGGTCCTCGCCGCCCTGGCCGACGTCACCGGCGACGGCGACGATCTCGGCGCCCGTCTCCTCGGCGATCCAGCCGATGGCCACGGAGGTGTCGAGCCCGCCCGAGTAGGCGAGAACGATCCGGTCGGTCACTTCGTGCTCCTTCTTGGGGTCTTTAAGTCCGGTGGGCCCAGCGGAGGATCTGCTGGGCGAAAGCGGCGCCGCCATCGGTGTCGCGGCAGATCGCGAGGATGGTGTCGTCGCCGGCGATGGTGCCGATGATCTGGGGAAGCCCGGAGCGGTCCAGTGCCGAGGCGAGGAACTGGGCGGCTCCGGGCGGGGTTCGGAGCACGACGAGGTTTCCGCTGTGATCAGCGCCCGTGAGGAGTTCTTCGAGCAGGCGAACCAGCCGGGCCGGTGCCGCCTCGGAGGCCCGCAGCGGACCGCTGCCCTCCTCCGGGATCACGTAGACGGGCGGGTTGCCGTCCGCGCCGCGCAGCTTGACGGCGCTCAGCTCTTCGAGGTCGCGCGACAAGGTGGCCTGGGTGACGACGAGGCCGTCCTCCGCCAGCAGGCGCGCGAGCTCGGACTGGGACCGCACGGGCTGCTCCCGGACGATCGCGCTGATCCGCGCGTGCCGGGCGGCCTTGGTCACGGGGCTGGGCTGGGTCATGGCCGTCACCGCTGCTCCAGCAGCCAGGTCAGCAGCGCCTTCTGGGCGTGGAGGCGGTTCTCGGCCTGGTCCCAGACGACGCTCTGCGGACCGTCGATCACCTCGGCGGCTATCTCCTTGCCCCGGTACGCCGGCAGGCAGTGCAGCACGATCGCGTTCGGACCGGCGAGCGCCAGCTTGCCCGCGTCGAGCTGGTAGGCGCCGAACGTCACGTCGGCCCGCTCCTCGCCCTCCTGGCCCATCGAGACCCAGGTGTCGGTGGCGAGCACGTCAGCGCCGTCGCACGCTTCCTTCGGATCGGCGACCACGCTGACCGAACCGCCCGTGGCGGCGGCCCGTTCCTGGGCGGCGTCCAGGATCGCCGGATCGGGCTGGTAACCGGCCGGGCCGCTGACCCGGACGTGCATGCCCGCCGTCGCGCCGCCCAACAGGTACGAGTGGGACATGTTGTTAGCGGCGTCACCGAGGTACGTCAGCGACCGTCCGGCCAGCACGCCGCCGAGCCGTTCCCGGATCGTCAGCAGGTCGGCGAGGATCTGGCACGGGTGGAACTCGTCCGTCAGCGCGTTCACCACCGGGGCCTGGCTGACCGACGCCATCGCCTCGATCCGCGTCTGCGCGCCCGTCCGCCAGACGATCGCCGCGCACTGCCTGTCCAGCACCCGGGCGGTGTCCTCGATCGGCTCGCCCCGGCCGAGCTGACTCGTCTGCGCGTCGACCACGAGCGGGCTGCCGCCCAGGTCCGCGACACCGACCGCGAACGAGATCCGCGTGCGGGTGGAAGGCTTGTCGAAGATCAACGCCACCGTCTGCGGACCGAACAGCGGACGGTGCGCGAAACGGTCGGCCTTCATCTCGGCGGCCAGGTCGAGGACGGCCGCCTGCTCGGCGGGAGTGAGATCGTCGTCCCGGAGGAAGTGCCTGGTCATGCCGCACCTGCCGCTTCATCCAGAGCCTTCGGGAGGGCGGCGAGGAACGCGTCGGCCTGGTCGTCGGTGAGGACCAGCGGCGGCGCGAGCCGGAGCACGCCCGGCGCGACGGCGTTGACCAGGAACCCGGCCTGCCGCAGCGCCAGTTCGGCCCCCTTGGCGACCTCGTCCTTCAGGACGATCCCGAGCAGGGCGCCCGATCCGCGGACCTCGTCGACGAGCGGGTGGCCCAGCCCCTCGACGCCCGTGCGGAGGCGGTCGCCGAGCTGCTTCGCACGTCCGCAGAGGTCCTCGGCGGCGATCGTGTCGAGGACAGCGAGCGCGGCGGCGCAGCACACCGGGTTGCCGCCGAACGTGGAGCCGTGACTGCCGGGGCCGAACAGGTCGGCGGTGTCCCCGAACGCGATGCACGCGCCGATCGGCATGCCGCCGGCCAGGCCCTTCGCCAGGGTCACGATGTCCGGTGCGATGCCCTCGGACTGGAACGCGAACCAGTTGCCCGTCCGGGCGATGCCGGTCTGGACCTCGTCCAGCGCCAGCAGGGTGCCCGTCGCGGTGGTGATCTCCCGGGCGGCCGCGAGGTAGCCGGGCGGGGCGGGGAGGACGCCGCCCTCACCGATCACCGGCTCCAGGTAGACCATCGCGGTCTGGTCCGTGACGGCGTTCCGCAACGCTTCGACGTCGCCGAACGGGACGTGCGTCACGTCGCCGGGCAGCGGGTGGAACGGGTCCCGCTTGGCCGCCTGGCCGGTGAGTGCCAGGGCGCCCATCGTCCGTCCGTGGAACGCGCCCTGGGCGGCGACGACGTGCGTGCGGCCGGTGCGCCGGGAAAGCTTGAACGCGGCCTCGCTGGCCTCGGCGCCGGAGTTGCAGAGGTAGACCTTGCCGTCCCGGCCGGCCAGGGTGAGCAGCCGCTCGGCGAGCGCGACGGTCGGTACGGTCGCGAAGAAGTTCGACACGTGGCCGAGGGTCGCGATCTGGGTGCTGACCGCGTCGACGACGGCCGGGTGGCTGTGGCCGAGCACGGTCGTGGCGATCCCGGCATACATGTCCACATAGGACTTTCCGGAGTCGTCCCAGACCACCGCACCCTCGCCGCGCACCAGCGCGACGCCCGGGGTGCCGTAGTTGTCCATCAGCGCCGTCCGCCAGCGCTGCAACAGCTCACTCATGCCGGCACCACCATCGTCCCGAACCCCTCCTCCGTGAACACTTCCAGCAGGATCGAGTGCGGCACCCGGCCGTCGATGACGTGCGCCTGCGGCACGCCGCCGTTCACGGCCCGCAGGCACGCCTCCATCTTCGGCGCCATGCCGGCCGACAGGCGCGGCAACAACTCCGCCAGCTCGGTCGTCGTCAGCTCGCTGATCAGCGACGACGGGTCCGGCCAGTCCAGGTACAGGCCCTCGACGTCGGTCAGGAACAGCACCTTCTGTGCGCCCAGCGCCTCGGCCAGCGCGGCGGCGGCGGTGTCGGCGTTGAGGTTGTGCACCTGACCGTCCGTGTCCGGGGCGACCGTGGAGACGATCGGGATCCGGCCGGCGTCGATCAGCGCCTTGACCGCGCCGGTGTCCACCTCGGCGACGTCGCCGACCAGGCCCACGTCCACCTGCTCGCCGTTGACCGTGGCGTGCCGCCGCGCGGCGGTGAACAACTGCGCGTCCTCGCCGGACATGCCGACCGCGAGCGGACCGTGCTCGTTGATCAGGTTCACCAGCTCGCGGCCGACCTGGCCCATGAGCACCATCCGGACGACGTCCAGCGTCTCGGGCGTCGTCACCCGCAGCCCGCCCCGGAACTCGCTGTCGATCCCGAGCCGGCCCAGCATCTTCGTGATCTGCGGACCGCCGCCGTGCACCACCACCGGCTTGAGACCGACCCGCTGCAGGAACACCATGTCGGACGCGAACGCCCGCTTCAGCTCGTCGTCGATCATCGCGTTGCCGCCGAACTTCACGACCACCACGGCGCCGTGGAACCGCTCCAGCCACGGCAGCGCCTCGATCAGCGTCGTCGCCTTCGCCAGGGCGGCGCCCATCCGCCGGCCGATGACCGGGCTGGCCGGATCGGTGCTGGCCTTCGCGTTCTTGTCGAGCCTCACAGGTGCTGCCTCCTGGTGCCGGCGGGCGCGGTCGCCGTGTGGGCCGGCGTGGGCCGTGCGGGGGCTGGCCCGGCGTGAGCCGGCGCGGCGTTTGCTGGCGCCCAGCGCGCCGGCGCCGGCGTGGGCCGTGCGGCGGCCGGTGCCGTCGTGGGCAGGGCGGGGGGCGGCGTCATGAGGAGTAGGCCGAGTTCTCGTGGACGTAGTCCGTGGTCAGGTCGTTGGTCCAGATCGTGGCCTGGTGCGTGCCGGCGTGGAGATCGACGGTGATGTCGACCGCCCGGCCAGCGAGGTCCACTGTGGATCGATCGGCGCCGATGCCGCCGCCCCGGCACACCATCACGCCGTTGATCGAGACGTCGAGCTGGTCCGGTTCGAAGGCGGCGCCCGTCGTGCCGACCGCGATGAGCACCCGGCCCCAGTTCGGGTCGTTGCCGAACAGCGCGCACTTGAGCAGGTTGTTCCGGGCGATCGACCGGGCGACCTCCAGCGCGTCGCCTTCGGAGGCGGCGTTCACGACCGTGATCGCGACGTCCTTGCTGGAACCCTCGGCGTCGCCGATGAGCTGCATGGCGAGGTCGTGACAGACCGCCGTCACGGCGTCCCGCAGCTCGTCGAGCGGCGGCGTCGTTCCGGAGGCACCGCTGGCCAGCAGCAGCACCGTGTCGTTGGTGGACATGCAGCCGTCCGAGTCGACCCGGTCGAAGGTCTTCGCCGACGCGCTCCGCAGGACCGCGTCGAGGGTGTCCGAGTCGGCGACGGCGTCGGTCGTCACGACGACGAGCATCGTGGCGAGGCCAGGCGCCAGCATGCCGGCGCCCTTGGCCATGCCGCCGACGGTGAATCCGTTGCCGGCGGACTGGGCCGTCTTGGGGTGGGTGTCGGTGGTCATGATCGCGTTCGCCGCCTGGTCGCCGGCCGTCGCGTTGAGCTCGTTCGCGGCAGTGTCCACACCGGCCAGGACGGCGTCCATCGGGAGGAGCTCGCCGATCAGGCCGGTGGAGCAGACCGCGACCTCGCCGGCGCCGATGCCCAGCGCGGCGGCGACCCGTTCGGCGGTGGCGTGGGTGTCCCCGAAGCCCTGCGGCCCGGTGCACGCGTTGGCGCCGCCCGAATTGAGGACGACCGCGCCGAGCCGGCCGGCCTTCAGTACCTGCTGGCTCCAGACGACGGGCGCCGCCTTGATCCGGTTCGAGGTGAACACACCGGCGGCGGCGTCACCGGGACCATCGTTGACGACCAGGGCGAGGTCCGGGGCACCGCTCGCCTTGATCCCGGCGGCGATCCCGGCGGCCCGGAAGCCCTTGGGTGCGGTGACGGTCACGGTGCCGGCCTTTCGTTCGCGGGGCTCACGGCGGCCGTGGCCGCGGCAATGGACGTCGCGGGAGCCGTCGGTGCGGCGCATGCCGGCGTTGGGGCAGTGGCTGCCGTCACGCCGGCGCCCTTCGGCGTGGAGGCCGTGCTCGCGATGGCCGCCGTCGGCGCGGCGGGAACCGGGCTCACGGTGCGACGCCCACGGTCGGCAGGCCGGTGATCTCGGGAAGGCCCAGGGCGATGTTCATGGACTGGATCGCGCCGCCGGCCGTGCCCTTCGTCAGGTTGTCGATGGCCGCGACCACGATCACCTGGCCGGCGTCCGCGTCGAGGGTGACCTGGAGGTGGACGATGTTGGCGCCGAGCGTGGCGGCCGTCGTCGGCCACGTGCCCTCGGGCAGCAGGTGGACGAAAGGCTCGTCGTAGTACGCGGCGTCGTACGCGGCCCGCAGCGCCTCGATCGTCAGCTCGTCGCGGGCCGGCGCGGTGCAGGTCGCGAGGATGCCGCGCGGCAGCGGAGCCAGGATCGGCGTGAACGACACCTTGACCGGACCGTCCGCGACCGTGCTCAGGTTCTGCACCATCTCGGGCGTGTGCCGGTGCGCGCCGCCGACGCCGTACGCGCTCAGCGAGCCCATCACCTCCGAACCGAGCAGGTTGGGCTTGAGTGCCTTGCCGGCACCAGACGTTCCGGACGCGGCCACGACCACCACCTCCGGCTCGACCATGCCGCTGGCCAGTGCGGGCGCCAGCGCGAGTGACACGGCGGTCGGGTAGCAGCCGGGAACCGCGATCCGCTTGGTGCCGGCGAGCGCCGCCCGCGCGCCGGGCAGTTCGGGAAGGCCGTACGGCCAGGTGCCGGGGTGGTCGCCCCCGTACCAGCGCTCCCACGCGGACGGGTCGGCGAGCCGGTGGTCCGCACCGCAGTCCACGACGAGGACGTCCGGGCCCAGTTGCGCGGCGAGCGCGCCCGAGTGGCCGTGCGGCAGGGCCAGGAAGACCACGTCGTGGCCGTCGAACTCGGCCGGCAGCGTCTCGGCCAGCACCCGGTCGGCGAGCGGGACGAGGTGCGGCTGGTGTTCGCCCAGCTTCGAGCCGGCGTTGCCGCCCGCCGTCAGCGCGCCGATCTCCACCTCGGGGTGAGCAAGGAGCAGGCGCAGCAGCTCACCACCGGCGTACCCGCTCGCACCGGCCACCGCTACCCGCACACCCATGACTCCCCCTCCGACGCTTCCGGACTGATTATTCATACCCCTGCATACTCATGCAAGCGAAATGGGTGTGACGCGCGGCTCGGGCATCTCGACTCGCGCCGAGCGGGCGCCGGGCGGCCTGGGTGCGCACCGGCCCGCCGGCGCCCGGCCAGCGGGGTGTCAGGGCACGCGGCAGCCTGCGAGGTCTGGACATGTGCCAGGCCGCGGAGGTGCGGCCGCCGGGGTAGGCGCAACGGGAGGTCGAGCGTCAGCGCGACGGGACGGGGTGGGGTGAGCGTCAGCGTGGCGGGAGGGTGGAGGTGAGGGAGGCGGCGATGCGGTCGAGTTCGGGACGATCCGGCACGGGCGGCCAGTCGATGGCCAGCCGGAATCCGTCGCCGCGCCGGCGCGGCACGACGTGCAGATGGCTGTGGAACACCTCCTGGCCGGCCGCCACGCCGTCCGCGAGGAACAGGTTGACGCCGTCGCACGGCAGGTCGGACGCTCGGACCGCGGCCGCGACCGCCTGCGCGACCTGGAACACCCGGCCACCGACCTCAGGGTCGAGCTCGGCCAGATCGGTGGCGTGGGCGCGAGGAATTACGAGCGTGTGGCCGGGATTGATGGGGCGGATGTCCAGGAACGCGAGGACGTCGTCATCGGCATACACGACGCTGGCCGGCACCTGGCCGGCGACGATCGCACAGAACACGCAGTCAGTCACGCCGCGAGCCTAGGCGGCTCCGGCCACGCCCTGGCGCGAACCCCGACGGCGCAGTACGCCCGCGCGGGCACCCGGCCATGCGCCAGAAAGGGGCCTGGCGCGTGCCACGCACCGGCGCGAGAACTGGCTCGCGCGGCAGGCGCGCAGGCGCGGAAGGGGCGCGCGCAGTCGCGGGAGGCCGCTGGCGCCGCGCGCGGGCGCGGCAGGTGGCGGTGAAGCGCGCGCAGGCGCGGAAAGTAGCGATGGAGGCGGGCACAGGCGGGGGTGACGCGTGCGGGGTGGGTGCGGTGCCGGCCTCACCGGGCCGGCACCGCACCCGTTGTCATGCTCGGAGCACCGCGCCCGTGCGACGGGTCGCCTCGGCGATGGCGGCGTCGCGGGCGGTCACTGCCTCGTCGGCGGTGAGCGTCCGGTCGGGCGCGCGGAACGTCAGCTTGTAGGCGAGCGACTTGTGGCCGTCGCCGAGCTGCGGTCCGGTGAACACGTCGAACAGCCGCAGGGACTCCAGCAGCTCACCGGCTCCGTCCGCGAGGGCGGCGGCGACGGTGTCCGAGGGTGTCTCGGCCGGCACCACGAGCGCCACGTCGATCAGCGCGGGCGGGAACGCCGACAGCGCCGGGCCGACCGGGATCGTCGCCGCCGGCAGGGCGTCGAGATCGAGTTCCATCGCGCAGGTCCGGGCGGGCAGGTCGAGCGCGGCGAGGACGCCGGGGTGCAGCTCGCCGGCGTGGCCGACGACGACGTCACCGACGACGAGTTCGGCGCACCGCCCGGGGTGCCAGGGCGCGTACTGGCCCTGCCGGACGGTCAGCTCCACACCCGCCGCGCTGGCGACGATCCGCGCCGCCTCCACCGCGTCGGCCCACGTTGCGGCGCGCCCATCTCCCCACCATCCGCTGGGGTCGGACTCGCCGCTGAGCACGGCGGCGACGTGCCGCGGCTGCGCGGGCACCGCCGCGTACAGCGCGGCCAGCTCCTCGTCGGTGGGGCGGCGGTCGACGCCGAGGCGGGGCGCCGGGCCGGCGTCCGGGTCGGGGTGGAACACGACGCCGACCTCGAACAGCGCGAGGTCGCGCTGGCCACGGCCGGTGTTGCGGATCAGTGCCTTGAGCAGCCCCGGCAGCAGTGACGTCCGCAGCTCGGGCTCCTCGTCCGAGATCGGATTGGCGAGGCGGGCGGCCACACGGCGTGGATCGTCCTGGTCGAGACGGAACGCGTCGTGGAACGTCGGCGAGACGAACGGGTAGTTGATCACCTCGACGTAGCCGGCCTCGGCGAGAGTCCGGGCGATGCTGCGCCGGCGACGCTGCTCGGCCGTCAGCCCCGGGCTGGCCGGCGCGGGCGGCAGCACGGACGGCACCTGGTCGTAGCCGGAGATCCGCACGACCTCCTCCACCAGGTCGTACGGATCCGTGAGGTCCGGACGCCAGCTCGGCGGGGACACCGTCAGCGTGTCGCCGTCGCTGGCGATGCCGCATCCGATCTCGGTCAGGCAGCGCTCGACGGCGGCGCGCGGGTACTCCACGCCGATCACCCGGCCGGGCAGGCTCGCGTCGAGCGTGATCGGCGCGACGGCCGGCCGGTAGTCGAGGTCGAGGACGCGGTCGTCAGCCGTACCGCCGCCCAGCTCGACGAGGAGCTGAACCGCGCGCTCGGCGGCCACCGGCGCGATCCCCGGATCGACGCCCCGCTCGAACCGCTTCGACGCCTCGCTCGGCAGCTTGTGCCGGCGGGCGGTGCGGGCGACCGTCACCGGGTCCCAGTGGGCGGCCTCGATGAGGACATCGCTCGTCGTGCCCGACACCTCGGTCGTCGCTCCACCCATCACCGCCGCCAGCCCGATCGGACCGGTGTCGTCGGTGATGAGCAGGTCCTCGGGGTCGACCTTGCGGTCCTGCCCGTCGAGGGTCCGCACCCGCTCCCCCGCCACGCCGCGACGGACCACGATCGGGCCGGTCAGGCGGGCCCGGTCGAAGGCGTGCATCGGCTGGCCGAGTTCGAGCATCAGGTAGTTCGTGATGTCGACGGTCAGCGAGATCGACCGTACGCCGGCGAGCAGCAGCCGGCGCTGCATCCAGACCGGGGTCGGCGCGGACGGGTCGACGCCCGTGACCGCCCGGGCCGCGAACCGGTCGCATCCGACGCGGTCGGCGACCTCGATCGGGTACGGCGGTTCGCTCGTCGCCGCCGGACTCCCCGCCGCACCCGGATCGCGGAGCGTGGTGCCGAACGCGTGGGCCAGCTCGCGGGCGATGCCGCGGATCGACAGGCACCAGCCCATGTCCGGGGTGATCGCCAGCTCGAAGACCGTGTCGACCAGCTCCAGCAGGCCGATCGCGTCGCTGCCCGGAACGATGCCGTCCGGCAGGCCGACGCGCGGGAGCACCAGGATGCCGTCGTGCTCGTCGCCGAGGCCCAGCTCGCGCAGGGAACAGATCATGCCCTCGGACAGGTGCCCGTACGTCTTGCGGGCGCCGATCTTGAAGCCGCCGGGCAGGACCGCGCCCGGCCGGACGACCGCGACCCAGTCGCCGACGGCGAAGTTGGTCGCGCCGCAGACGATGCTCGCCAGCTCCGGCTCGCCGATCTCGACCAGGCAGTGCCGGATCGGCTTCTTGAACTCGGTCAGCTCGGTGATCTCGCGGACCTCGCCGACCACGATCGGGCCCTCGACGCCCTCGCCGAGCCGGTGGACCGCCTCGACTTCGAGGCCCATCCGGACCAGTGCGGCGTCGATCTCCTCGATCGTGGCCTCGCCGAGGTCGACGTATTCGCGCAGCCACGACACCGGGACCCGCATCAGATCTCCATCCCGAACGCCGCGCTGAAGCGCACGTCGCCCTCGACTATGTCCCGCATGTCCGCCACGTCGTGCCGGAACTGCAAACTCCGTTCAAGGCCCATCCCGAACGCGAACCCGGTGTACACGTCGGGGTCGATCCCGCAGGCGATCAGGACGCGGGGGTTGACCATGCCGCAGCCGCCCCACTCGATCCAGCGCGGGCCACCCTTGGCGCCGGCGAACCACACGTCGAACTCGGCCGACGGCTCGGTGAACGGGAAGTACGACGGGCGCCAGCGGGTGCGGGCGTCGGCGCCGAACATCGCCTTGGCGAAGTGGTCCAGCGTGCCCTTGAGGTGGGCCATCGTGATGCCCTTGTCGACGACGAGGCCCTCGACCTGCGCGAAGACGGGCGTGTGCGTGGCGTCCAGCTCGTCCGTGCGGAACACCCGGCCCGGGCAGATCACGTAGATGGGCGGATCGCGGTGCAGCATCGTGCGCGCCTGCACCGGCGACGTGTGGGTCCGCAGGACCAGGCCCGCCTCGGGCGGGTCGACGAAGAACGTGTCCATCATGGACCGCGCAGGGTGGTCCGGGCCGATGTTCAGCGCGTCGAAGTTCAGCCACTCGGCCTCGATCTCGGGCCCCTCGGCCACCTCGTAGCCCATGCCGACGAACAGGTCGCAGACGCGGTCCTGGACCGTGGCGAGCGGGTGGCGGGCGCCGCGCGGGTGGCGGTCCCACGGGAGCGTGACGTCGACGGTCTCCTCGCGGAGCACGCGCTCGTCGCGCTCGGCCGTGAGGACGGCGAGCCGCTCGTCGTAGGCGGCCTGGACGGCGACACGGGCCTCGTTGACGCGGCGGCCGGCGTCGGCGCGTGCCTGCGGCGGCAGGGCGCCGAGTTCCCGGCGGGCGAGCAGTACGGGCGCCCGGTCGCCAAGGTGGGAGGGCTTCACACCGGCGAGCGCGTCGAGGTCGGACGCTTCCGCGAACGCCTTCTCGGCGGTGGCCACGGCCTCGGCGAGCGCTTCCGGCGAGAGGAGGGCGACTTGTTTCGGGTCGTACGGGTCGTTCGGTCCAGACATGGGTATGCGTTTCCGTCCTGCGGCAGGCGGCATCAAGAGCGCGGACGCTCGATGCCGAAGTCTAGTGCTGTGGCCGTTGACGTTCGTGGGCCCGAGGCCGAGTCCAGCGTGAGGCTGCCAAGGCGGAGGAGAAGCGCATGCCGTTGTTGCATGCGCTTCTATGTCGTGACACCTGACAACGCCGGCAGCGTCGCGCTGGGCCGGCCGAAGCCCTAGAACGTTGATGATCACGGCGCTGGGGAACTGGCCGTGCGGCTGTGCCGCAGCCCGCCGGTGGTTCAGCCCTTCAGAACGGGCGCCCCGACGGGCCGGCGAAACTCGTGCCGAAACGTCACGGTCCGTCTCCTCCCACCGGGTTCACGGCAGCAAACCTGCCGGGTCGAACTCTACCGCGAACGGCCGCTCCGCCCGGAACAGTTCCCCGGCCTGGACGCGCGCCACCTCGACGTACTCGGCGTCCTCACCGGCCGTGCCCGTGGTGTCCAGTTCGTACGCCACTACCTGCAGCGGATCCAGCTCGATGCGCCAGTACGCCGGGATCCCGCCCGCCGCGTACAGATGAGGCTTGTGCCAGCGATCCATCGAGCGCGTCGACTTC
Organism: uncultured Actinomycetota bacterium; assembly: GCA_963742725.1. Lineage (GTDB taxonomy): Bacteria > Actinomycetota > Actinomycetes > Mycobacteriales > Cryptosporangiaceae > CAVVAL01. Next base: position 113,359 of record CAVUMX010000001.1, read on the forward strand.
GACACCACCTCGACGGCGAGCAGCACTTCCTCGGCCTGGAAGTCGCTCTCGCGCACATGATCGCCGCGCACGACGAGCACGTCCGGGATCAGGTACCGGTCGTCGGCGATGGTGACGCCGACAGCCGTTGTCACCTGAAAGCCCGAGGGCGACGCGTCCTCGAGCAACCGCAACAGCCGGTTGCCGATCACCTGGTGCTTGTGGGACGGGGACGGGCTCACCTGCACCACTCCATCGATCAACTCGTAGCGGTGCCCGTCCTCGGGCAGCCGGTCGAGGTCGGCGACGGACCAGCCCTGTGCGTACGGCAGGCGTTCGAACCTTTCCGGCTCGATCAGCGGCTCTTCGGCCGGTTGCGCACTCATGGCGTCACCTCCTTCCGATGGCATTGATCCTCCCACGGTCGCGTACGCCTACAAGGAGTTGTCCACAAGAAAGACTAGCGCTGGGCGCGGGCGCTCGCGTACAGGCAGATCGCCGCCGCGGCGGCGAGGTTAAGGCTCTCGGCGCGGCCGTGGATGGGGATCGCCACCCGCGCGTCGGCGAGGGCGGCCAGCTCCTCGGGCAGGCCGCGCGCCTCGTTGCCGAACAGCCAGGCGGTCGGGGCCGCGAGGGACCCGTCGTCGGCGAGCTGGTCGAGGTCGGACTCGCCGGCGCCGTCCGCGGCGAGGACCCGGAGCCCGGCGGCGCGCAGCGCGGTGATCACCTCGGCCGCCGTCCCTCCCCGCACCACCGGCGGGTGGAAGAGGCTGCCGGCGGACGACCGGACGCACTTCCCGTTGTACGGGTCGACGCTGCCGTGGCAGAAGACGACGGCGCCCGCGCCGGCGGCGTCGGCGGTGCGAAGGACGGTGCCGGCGTTCCCCGGATCCTGGATCTCGGCCAGCACCGCAACCAGGCGGGCCCCACCAAGCACGGCGAGCGGCACATCGAGGAAGGAGCACACCGCCACGATGCCCTGCGGGCTGACGGTCTCGCTGAGCCCTGCCATGCCGGCGTCGTCCACGAGCGACACGGGGACGCCGTGGTGCACGGCCCGCTGGCTCAGGTCCTGGTACCGGTCGAGCGCGGCGGGCGTGCCGAACAGCGCCTCGACCGCGCCTGGTTCGCCGCGCGGGACGTCAAGAGCCTCCCGGACGGCCTGCGGCCCTTCGGCGAGGAACTTCCGTTCGGCGTCGCGGCGGGCGCGGCGGGTGAGGCGCCGCGCAGCAGCGACCCGGGGCGTCCGCTCCGTGTAGAGGGTCACCCCGGGTCGTTGGTCGTGCTTGGCGCCGGTCAGGCCGCGCCCTGCGACTCGGCCTCGGGCAGCGCGTTCTTGGCCACCTCGACGAGGGTCGCGAACGCGGCGGCGTCGTTGACGGCCAGGTCGGCGAGCACCTTCCGGTCGACCTCGACGCCCGCCAGGCGAAGGCCCTGGACGAAGCGGTTGTAGGTCATGTCGTTGAGACGCGCGGCCGCGTTGATCCGGGTGATCCAGAGCTTGCGGAAGTCGCCCTTGCGGACCTTGCGGTCGCGGTACGCGTAGGTCGCGGAGTGGAGGAGCTGCTCCTTGGCCTTGCGGTAGAGCCGCGAGCGCTGGCCGCGGTAGCCGCTCGCGGCCTCAAGAGTGGTCCGGCGCTTCTTCTGGGCATTGACTGCCCGCTTCACGCGTGCCACGGGTACACCTGTTCTCTCATGCGGTCGCCGCTGAGGAGGTCAGCCGGCGAGTGGTCTGGGACTAGCTGTTCGAACGCGGGCGCAAGAGCGCCGGTCAGAGCCCGAGCAGGCGCTTGATCCGCTTGGTCTCGGCCGGGGCGAACTCGGTGGTGCCGTCGAGGCGGCGGGTCCGCGTGCTGGACTTGTGCTCGAGCAGGTGGCGGCGGTTGGCCTTCTGCCGGAGCAACTTGCCGCTGCCGCTCACCTTGACCCGCTTCGCGGTGCCCTTGTGCGTCTTGTTCTTCGGCATGTGTCCTTCTCCTGGTGGCGCCGGCCGGCTTGAGGCCGGCGCCGCGTTGTTGTGGACCGGGCGGGTCGCCGCCCGGTCGCGTTATGCCTCGGCGCCTTCGGGCCCGGCCTCGGCGGCGGGCTTCGGCGTCGTGGGCTTCACGACACGGTGAGGTGCCATGACCATGATCATGTTGCGTCCGTCCTGCTTCGCCGCCGATTCGACGAAGCCGAGCTCCTGCACGTCTTCCGCGAGCCGCTTGAGCAGCCGGTACCCGAGTTCGGGGCGGCTCTGCTCGCGACCACGGAACATGATCGTGACCTTGACCTTGTCCCCGGCCTTGAGGAACCGGACCACGTGACCCTTCTTGGTCGCGTAGTCGTGCGGGTCGATCTTCGGCCGGAGCTTCATTTCCTTGATCACGGTGAGGCTCTGGTTACGCCGGGCCTCCCGCGCCTTCTGCGCGCTCTCGTACTTGAACTTGCCGTAGTCCATGAGCTTGCAGACCGGCGGTCGCGCGGTCGGCGCGACCTCGACCAGGTCGAGGTCGGTGTCCTGCGCGAGACGAAGGGCCTCGCCGATCGGCACGATGCCAACCTGCTCCCCCTCCGGCCCCACGAGGCGCACCTCACGAGCTCGGATCTGGTCGTTCACACGCAGCTCGACGCTGATGGGACCTCCTCGGACGTACTCTCTTCGTTGCTGACCCCGGAGCGCCCACTCCCTCTGCGGGCGACCCAGACCACGCAGAAAGCCCCGGAAGCAATTGCCTCCGGGGCCCAGCTCTAACCGGTGAGAATCCACGTACGCGGACACTCTGGCCATCGGCGCTAAGCGCCGGTGGCCGACCGGAACCCGGCGGCCTTGAGGGCTACGCGGGTGGGAGCGGGACTCCACTTGATCGCCACCCGTTTCGACGGATGGCTGGTCGGTCTGTAAGGCTACCAGGTGTGACCACTGATCACCCAACCGCGCCCGCCCCTGCCCGTGAGCTCGCCGAGATCCCGTCCGTCGAGGTCATCAGCCGTGCCGCCGTCATGTTGATGAGCGCCGCCGCCGAGCGGCTCGGGCTGGCCGACGACGAGCCCGAGGGCAGCGCCCACCGCGACCTCGACGAGGCCCGGCGGCTGATCACCGCGCTGGCCGGGCTGGTCACGTCGTCCGCCGAGTACCTGGGCGCGCACGCCGGGCCGCTGCGCGACGGGCTCCAGGCGCTGCAGCGCGCGTTCCGCGACGCCTCGATCGAGCCCGACGCACCCGGCCACGGCCCTGGCGAGAAGCTCACCGGCCCCGTCCTCTAGTCACATGCCTTCGGGTCACATGCCTTCGGGCCTGCCCTGCGCCGAGGCCTCGGGGCCGAAGTCTCCGACGTAACCGGCGAACAGCTCGTCCCAGCGCCGCATCTGCTCGGCCTGCGGGGGCGGGGTGGTGCCGTCGAGCACGAGGTCCAGCATCTCCAGGCAGACGTCCCAGCCCGCGGCGTCACGGGAGGCCCGGCTGACGTCGTCGAAGATCGTCTGGAACGTGAGCCTCGTGCCGTCGCCGTCCGGGGCCAGCTCCCACGACAGCACCTCACCGGACCAGGTGAACACGAACAGTCGCGGCGGGTCCACGGTGACGATCTCGCCCTCGTAGTCCGCGGCGACGAAGTCGTCGGTGGGCGCCTCCTCGGGGAAGGAGAACCGGATCTTGGCGCCGGCCGCCAGCTCCCACTCCGGGGTCGCCGGGAACCACTGGGACAGCTGCGCCGGGTCGGTGAGCGCGCGCCACACCTTCTCCGGCGGGTGAGGGAGCCGGCGTTCGAACCGCAGCGCGTTGCGGCCGTCGATCCTCAGCAGGTTGCCGTTCACGATCCACTCCGTTCGTCGGGCATCGACGTGTTCGTCGGGCATCGCGTCGAGGTGGCGTTCGAGCGCGTCGAGCCGGCCGGCCCAGTACCGCCGGTACGGCGCGAGCCAGGCGTCGACCTCGACGAGCGGTTCCGGACGCAGCTCGTACCAGCGGCGCGGCCCGTCCTTGCGGACGCTCACCAGCCCGGCGTCCCGGAGTACCCGCAGGTGCTTGGACGTACCCGGCTGGGTCATGCCCAGCAGCTCGACCAGGTCGTTGACGGACCGGGGTTCGACCAGCAGCAGATCGAGGATCTGGCGCCGGGCAGGCTCGGCCAGCACGTCGAACGTCATCACCCTGCCCATATAACCACCCAGGCATATGCCTGGCAAGGCATGTCAGGCCTTGGTGGCGAACCGGGCTCCCCGCGCGGCCATGAACGGCACCGGGTTGATCGGCTGCCCCAGCAGCCGCACCTCGAAGTGCAGGTGCGGACCGGACGAGTTGCCGCTGCTGCCGACCACGCCGAGCTGCTGACCGGCCTCGACCCTGTCGCCGACCGAGACCATCGGGCGCGTCTGCATGTGGCAGTACAGGGTCGACAGGCCGGCGGCGTGCCGGATCTTCACGTACCAGCCGCAGCCGGACACCGAGCGACTGCCGTCCACGTCGCAGTTGTACGAGTCGCACATGGACGTGACGACGATCCCGGACGCGGCCGCGAAGATCGGCGTACCGCGCTTGGCGATGATGTCGACACCGTTGTGGGTCGGGCGGGACGCGGTCCGGAAGCCGCTGCCGAGCGCCGCCGCAGACGGCTGCGTCCATCCCGAGGCGCTCACCTCACCGGCGCGCGCGCACCGCGCCGGGTCACCGAACCCGCCGGCGACACCGCTCGCCGCGCCCTTCGCGACCTGGTTGACGACGGCCGTCGCCAGTGGCTCCCATTTCTGGTACAGGCTGCCGTTGAACGAGACCTGCACGGCCTGCGCGGCGTCGGAGAGGCGCATCCGCGGCCAGTTCGGCGCCTTGCGAGCGAGCGCCTCGTAGAACTTGCGGCTCGCGTACCGGGGATCGAGGAGCTGGGCCGGCGTGCCCCAGCCCTGGGACGGCCGCTGCTGGAACAGCCCGAGGGAGTCGTGGTCGACCGCCACCTGGACATTGTGCAGCGAACTCTCCTGCAACGCCGTGGCCACCGCGATCACCCAGCCGCGCGGCGGCACCTTCATGCTGTGGCCGACCTCGATGATGATCGCCGCGTTGGCGACCTGCTCCTTCGACAGGCCCCTGATGTCCGCCACGCCCTCGATCGCCAGCTCGGCACCGCACGAGTTCAGCGCGAGGTCGTTGCTGTCGTCGCCGAAGAACAGCGACTGGAACATCACCGGGACGAAGCCGAGGCACAGCAGTAACCCGACCGCCATGACGGCGGCGATCACCCAGAGGAGCCTGCGCCCGGACCGGAGCGCGTACTGGCGGGCGACCTGCTCTGTCACGACGGCCTCCGGTCGAACTCGTAGTCGGCGACGAGCCATTTCCCCTGCACGAGGACGCAGACGGCGAGCAGGTCGCCCGCGTCCGTCGGCACGGTCACTTCCGCGCTGGTGACGCCGCCGCTGACACTCACCGGCGGGCCGGTGACCTTCGTGGCGGGCAGCGATTTCGGATCCAGCGCGCGCAACTGCTGGGCGAGAACCGGATCGGTGTACTTGCTCACGGCCGTCGCCCAGTTACCGGGCGCAGAGGGCGGGGGCGGCGTGGCCCAGGCGCGGGCGAACGCCAGCGCCACGCTGACCGCTGCCGGTGCGGCCGGAGCGGACGGCTCGGCCGACGCCTCGGGTCCGGCCGGCCCGTCGTTCAGTGGCTCGGAGCTGGGCTCGACGGGCGCCGTCACGCCGGCGCCGGGGGTATCGCCCGCGTCCGCGCCAGACGGGGAATCCGCGTCACCGCCGGTCAACCGCGCGATGAGGACGACCACGACCACGACGACCGCCAGGGAACCGGCCGCCCAGACACGCCATCCGAGCCGGCGCACGGCGAACCGGCTGGCGTCGGGCATCGGTTTCCTCCCAGGTCGTCAGGTCGTCGGGCGGGACAGGGCTCAGCTGCTGCGGCGCCGCGCGTACCGGGCGCGCGCCTCGTCGCCGAAGTCGGCGTGGACGACGTTGCTCTCCGGATGGACGCCGGCCGGCAACGGATCGTGTTCCTGCGGCACCCGCACCGAACCCATGCCCGCGCCGGGCCGGTACACCATGCGCCGTTCACCGGCGGGCTCGATGCCCACCCGGTCGAACACTTCGCGCGGCGGGATTCCCGGCGCGTACTCCTGGTCGAGACGCTCGGGCGCGACCTGTCCGTGGGTGAGGAGGTAGCGGTCCGACTTGATTTCCCCCGGCGGCGCGGCGGAGGCCTGCGGGACCGGCTGGCTCTCCGGACGCTTGACCGGTACCGGCGCGGGGCGGGTGCCGGTCTGCGCCCCACCGCCGGCCCACTGCTCGCGGAGCGCGGCCCTGGTGTCGGCGTCCTCGGCCAGCGCCTGGGCCTTCCGCTCCGCCTGTTCCTGCTCCCAGGCCTGGTCCGGCGTCATGAACCGGCGCACCCGGCTGCTGAAGTTCTCCGGACGTTCGGAGCCGCGCGTGGCCGGCTTGTCCTTCGGCGCCGCGTCAGGGATGTCGCCGAGCGCGGTGCCGGCGCCGACGATGCCGATCTGCTTGATGTCGCCGAAGAACGTCCGGTGCATGTTGCCGAGGTTGCGCGACAGTTCGCCGAACGGGTCCACGCCGGTCAACTGGGTCAGCCGGCGGTACGGCCGCAGCAGCAGCCACAGGATCAGGCCGGTGATCCAGATCAGCAGGATCTGTTGCCACCCGGCGAGTGACCCCGTCCCGGCGATCACTTCGACCGCGAGGAGGAACACCGCCGATCCCGCGCCGAAGATGATGCAGTTGATGAACGCGGCGACCACCGTCCGGAGCAGGCCCTTGAGCGGACCGGCGGCCGGTTGCAGGATGCCGATGGTGCCGATCGCGGGCAGGAACGCGACCGCCAGCCGGATGATCATGAACGCGACCAGGATCAGCAGCGACGCCATGATGTCGAACGGCGTGACGACCAGCGCGGCGATGACTCCGATCATGCCTGCGCCGATCCGCTCGGAACCCCGTTCGCCCTTGAGGTGCGTGTAGGCGTCCGGGTCCTCCTCCTCGATCTTGTTCGCGGTGTCCTTCCAGAGCTCCGCCTTGTCCTCGATGATCTGCTTGCGGACCGAGGCGCTCTTGCGCATCCGCTTCTTCTCGTCCCAGGAGATCGCGCTCGCCTTGAACAGGTCGGGCCCGTACTTGCGCGCGACGTCACTGTCCGCGGAGCCCAGGACGCCACGGAGCCACTGGCGGTAGAGGACGGTCTCGGTGAGCACCCCGCTCGCCCGGACGGCGGGCGGGCGCGAGTCGGCGGTGTCGTTGACGGCCATGCCGTCGGAGATCTGGCCGAGCGCGCCGGTCAACGTCTTGTCAGCGACCGTCGAGGCCTGCACCGGCCACGACGCCACCGCCGTGACCAGCGCCATCACCATGATCGCCCAGCCAGCCGTGACCGCGGCCTTGGACATGTTGCCGCCGCGCGCGCCCCAGAGCAGCCACACGCCGACGATGCCCAGCACGACGGCGCCCCACACGGTGAACACCCGCTCGCGAAGAGCGTCGCTGGCTCGTTGGACGATGCCGTTGGTCCAGCCCCACATCGCGTCCGGCTTGTAGGCGAACTCCCGGACGCTGTTGTTGAGTGCCACCAGGAACTGCGCCGGCGCGAAGACGACGTTCGAGAACGTCGTCATCGGCGAGGCCGCCGGGTCGCGGACCGACCCGCCGCAGCCGAGGTCGTACGTGTTGAACTTGTACGGGCCGTACCCGTAGACGTCGTAGATCGAGACCTTCGCGTCCTTCTCGAACGGATCGCCCTTGGGCGCCACGCGCGGCTCGGTCAGGAAGAACCCGCCCATTCCGCCGTCCGGCGGGATCGCCGTCGGTGCCTCCTCGCACAGGTCGTTGTCGAACCCGGGAATCGCCGCCGACGCGGAACCCGCGGGGAGCACGAACAGCGTGCCGAGGACGCCGACCGCCAGCGCGAGGAAGAACATCCATCGTCGGCGGCGCGCAATGCGGTCGATCCTCATCAGCTCGCTCCCTCGCCAGTCTTGTCGGTGCTCAGCGGGTTGGCGGTGGTGTCCAGGTGCCCCAACAGGCCAGGCACGTACGAGACGTCGGCGCGGAACTTCTGCACCCTGCCGTCCACGTCGCGCATCACGAACTCGCGGTACCCGAGGCGCTGGTCGGTGTAGCTGTCCGCGACCGACAGCTGCGCCAGGGTGTTCTCGTAGCCGACGCCACGCTCGACGCCGAGCATCCGCAACGCCTGCGCGGCGACCTCCGGATCCTCGGCGATGCGTCCGACAAAAACGGTCGAGACGAGGTTCTGGACGTCCAGGCCGAGGATGTCGATGGGGTTCTGCGAGGCGGCGAGCGCCGCGATGTTCCACTTGCGAGAGTCACGGGCGAGCCGGGTGAACAGCGCACGGCCAGACCCCCAGCCGGACAGGAAGTGCGTCTCGTCCAGCCCGACGAGCTTGCGCTCGGACATGCCGCGCCCGTACGCGCGGCGGGTGGTGAACGCGGTGGCGAGGTGCAGCATCGGCAGCGCCATGCGCTCCTCGAGCTGCCAGTACTCGCGGTCGATGGTCAGGTCCGGGAGCGTGAGCCCGGCCATCGTGATCACCGTGAGGACGGCCTCGTCCTCGCCGACGCGTTCGGTCTGGCGTCCGAAGAACAACCGCGACAACGGCATGTCCCGGACGTCGTTGAGCGTCTCGGCGAGTTCCGCGCCCTCGTGGCCGAACTCGCCGACGGCCGTGACCAGCTCGTCCAGCGACGTCGACTCGGCCGGTTCGACCTGGCGGGCGGCGCGCTGGAGCAGGATCGGCGTGGACCGCTCCTTCGCGACCTGCGGCGGCAGCAGCATCATGCAGATGTCCTGCGCGAGCGCCTTCCGCTCGGCGCGGGCCGCCGCGATCGCGCTGCGCCACTCGGCCGCGCCCGGTTCGCCGGACGGGTAGTGCTCGCGGCGCGGGGTCGGGATCAGCGCGTACGGGGCGAGCGTGCCGGGCTCGCCGCGCGTCAGGTTGAACACGCGGCTGTACGGGGCCAGCTCAGGCATGGCTGCCAGCCTGGCCAGGGGCCCGGACGGGTCGAGGATCGTGGTCTGCACGCCCCGGCGCGCGGCCAGGTAGGCGATGCCGCCCATCAGGGTCGACTTGCCACCGCCCGGCTCCGCGACGAACACCGCCAGGCCCGACCGCTCACGTACCTCGGTCGAGTAGTGCGGGTCCCACATGACCGGACGCCGGCTCGTGCCGCACGTCTCCCCGATCACCGGGCCGCGCCGGTCGCCGATCGCCGCCGCCGCCTGCGGAACCGCCGCCGCGAAGTACTTCGCCGGCATCCGCCGCAGGTAGCCCGTGTTGGCGACGGGCTGGCCGGGGATGAACTCGTCCAGGAGGCGGAGCTGGTCCTTCGGGTGCTGCACGGAGATCCGCATGTTGCGGTAGTGGTCCGCGACGGCGCGGGCCCGCTTCATGCACTCCTCTTCGGTGCGTCCGCCGACGGCGATCCGGTGCCAGCCGTGGACACGGGCGGCGTCGAGGTCGAGACCGGTCGCCATCTCGTCGGAGATGTCCAGCGCGCGCTGGGCCAGCCGTTCGAGTTCGGCCGGCGGGTCCATCTCGTGCTCGTGATAGTCGCGCTGCTGGGACCGGATCACCAGCAGCTTGTGTTCGAGGCTCTTGAGCGCGTCGCCCTGGCCGAGCACGTCGACCCGCGACGACAGCTCCATGCTCCACGGAAGCTGCTCGTGGTAGTGCAACCACGGCTCGTTCCGCTCGGGGATGACCAGCTCCTCCATCCGCCCGAACGTGAGCACCGCGACGTGCCGCTCGACCAGCCGGTCCCCCATCTCGCTGACGAGCCGGACCGTGTTGCCGTACCGCGTGCGGTACCGGCGGGTGGCCTCGGTGAACGCCAGCAGATCGCCCGTCTCCCACGTGTCGGTGCTCACCGGCGACAGGTCCAGCGGCGCCGGCATGCACAACGCGACGGACCGGTGCAGCAGCCACTCCAGCTGCCGCGCGGTCACCGGATGCGCCTGCATCCCGAACGCGCCCAGGACCTCGTCGAAGCGGCTCACCAGCTGCGCCAGGCGGGCCCGCTCGGCGTCGCCCACACCACGCCTGCGGATCGCGTTCATCAGCTCGACGGCCTGCTCGCGCATCGTCCGCCGCTGGAACACGACGCCGAGGTACACCTCGCCCTCGTCGAGCGTCGTGTTGTGCAGGCGGATCTGGCTCGCCTCGAGGTGGTCGGCCCAGCTCGGGGCGCCCGCGACGTCCGGCAGGGGGTTGCGCGTCGTCTCGTCGAGGCGCTGCGCCCACTGCGCCGCCGGGTACGGGCGGGTCGTGCGGCGAAGGTGGATGCGGTAGCCGGCCAGCGCGGCGTACTGGGCCGCGATGCCCAGCATGATCGACGTCCGCTCCTTGTCGCCCCGGAACGCCCACTGCAGGTCCGGCAGGCGGTACCAGGCCGTGACGTCGTTCCGCGTGAACGTCAGGTGCCCGGCGATCTCACGCAGCTCCAGGTCGACGAACGCGTCCTTGTCCTTGTGCGTCGGCGGACGGGACTTCGGCGTGCCGCGCGGCGGCTTCGGCTCCTTTACGCGCCTGGCCTTCTTGGCCGGCTTGTCGGCTGGCTTGTCGGCTGGCTTTTCGGCCGGCGCGGTTGTCGGCAGCACCGTGCTCGGCGCCGGCGTTGCGCTCGCAGGGGGCGCGCTCGTCGGCGGGGCGCTCGTGGGTGAGGCGCTCGTCGGTGGGGCGTATGCCGGCGGCGCCGAGGCGGGCGCGCCCGTGATGCCCCGCCGCAACGGCGACAACAGCTCAGGCGGACGGTTCGGCGGCGGCAACGGCCCGGCCGGCGGCGCGGCGTGGCGCCCGCGGGTCCCCGCCGCAGGCGGCGCCGAATGCGGCGTTGCGGGCGGCCCCGAGGTGGCCGGCGGAGTCGACTGCGGCCGCGACGGCGGGCCCGAGCGCGGCGTTGCGGGCGGGCCAGAGGTGGCTGGCGGGGCCGAATGCGGCTGAGCCGGCGGGGCGGAACGGGGCGGTGCGGGCGGCCCCGAGGCCTGGCTCACCGGTGGGCCGGATGCCGGGCGCGCCGGCGGAGTCGACTGCGGCCGGGCCGGCGGGGCCGAGTGCGCCGTCGCTGGGGGCGCGGAACGCGGCTGGGCGGGCGGGCCGGAATGGGGTGCTGCCGGCGGGGCGGAATGGGGCGTCGCCGGCGGGGCTGAAGCGGGCGGGGCTGAAGCGGGTGGGGCTGAGCGCGGCGGGGCCGGTGGGGCGGAGGCTTGCTGCGCGGGCCGGGGCGGAGCCGGAGGTGCCGAGTACGGGGCCGACGACGTCGGCTGGGGAACGACGGGGCGGGCCGGTTCGCCGGCCTGGGCGCCGGTCCGGGGTGGGGCGCCGGGCGCGCGGAACACGGGCAGCCCACCACGGCCGGCAGGCGGCGCGGCGGGGGATCCGGCGGCCGGGGGCGCGGCGGCCGAGCGCGTCCTGTTCGCACCCGCGTCAGCCGCGGGTGACCCTTCTGGGAGCGCGTCCTGCTCCTGTTCGGTGGCGGCTCCGTCAGGCGCGGCGTGGGGCCGCGCGGGGTGGCCGGTCATCGGAGGCTCTCCCGGATTCGGACCTTGGCGCGGACACGGATGCCGCGCTCGGAGTCTTCCCTGTCACGGCGCCAGTCGGTCGCGGCCGTCCGCAGGACCGCCCGGACGGGACGGTCGGGACTGACCTGGCGAAGGATCAGCGAGGTGGCGACGATCGAGAGCGCGATCTCGATGGCCGGGAAGACGTCGATGGTGCCGGTGACGATGAACCGCGCGAGCACGATCAGCGACAGCACGCCGATGAACAGCGGGTACGCCACATACGGCAGGTGGACGGGGAGTGTGAACCCCTTCGGACCGAGGAACAGCAGCCTCGCCCGATAGATGTCGTCGTCGGGGCGCAGCCGCATCGTCTAGCCGCCCAGTGCGAGCTTGGCGATGCTCTCGCCGAACGCGAAGAGCAGACCGGCGCCGGCAATGAAAATCACGCCCAGTACCGCGATGCCACCGGTGGTAAGGGCCTGCGACCACTGCCCCTTGCCGGAGCGGCTGAGGATGATGACGCCGACGACCGCGAGCAGGATCGGCACGATCTTCGAGACGATGAAGGTGACGATTCCCGTGGTGTTGAGGGTCGTCCCGGGATCCTCGGCGGCTGTCACTGCCAGCACGTCGACAGCCTGGTGGATCACTTGGGTGAACATCGGTCTTTCCTTCCCGCACGGTGACGCGGCGTTTCGGTGGCGCGTTGTCGGGACTGTATCTCCCGTAAACGACCCATGCCGCCGTAACGCTACGGTACTGATCGGCTACTCAGAAACCTCCTGTCCACCCTTTGGTCCGGACCGCCGCGTATCGATTCCGTCGCGGGCGTCGACCGGTACCCTCTGGCGTGCTGACGGTCGCGGCGCTGCGGGCGGACGGTGGTCATTCCCCACCGGCTTACCACACTCCGCGGCAAATCGGAGGAGTAAGGCGTGAACAGGACGATCCTGCTGGCCATCGGGGGCCTCGCAGCTGGTCTGGCGTTGGGGACGGTGGGCACACTGCTGCTCGGCGCCGCCCGCGCCGTGGCCAAGCATGTCGGATCGACGCATCGGCGAATGGTCGCTGACCTGCGCCAATACGCGGCCGCGTTCTGCGCGCTCGTCGGCTTCCTGCTGATCGCGGGCGGTGGCGGGCTGCTGGTCCGGGAGCTGGTGCCGGTGGCCGGTCCGGCGCGATCGGTGCTGGCCGTGGGCGTCGGAGTACTGCTCTTCGCGGCGGCCGGCGCGGCGTTCTCGCGCGTCGGCGACCTCGCCGAGGAAGCGAAGGCCCGCAAGCTGCCGTCGCCGGTGTACCGGCAGGTCCGCGCCCCGGAGCCGGTCCAGCCGGTCCCCCGGTCCGTACCTCCCGCGCCGCCCACCTCCGCGCCCCCCGCCACGGTGCCCCCCGCCACGGTGCCGCCGCCCACCTCCGCGCCGCCGGCCGCCCAGGTGCCGGCCGCCCAGCACGTGCCGGCCACCCCGGTGTCCGCGCCGCCCACCCCCGCACCCGCCGCCTCGGTGCCCATGGAACAACCGGAGCCCGAGGCAGCGGCCGCGCCGCAGCCCGCCGACCCAGCGCAGGCCGCCGAGCCAGCGCCACCCGCCGAGGAGCCCGCCACGGTGCCGCCGGCCACGCAGGCCCAGGCCACGGAAGCGCAGCCGGCCGACGAGGCGCCACCCGCCGAGGACTCACCCGCCGGCACGTTGCTGGCCGACGGCGAGGCGTTGCTGCGTTCCGTCCGGCCCGGGTGGGTCTACCGGGACGCGGCCGAGCGCTGGTACCTGGGCGTCGTGGACGAGCACACCGGCGGCCTGCCACTGCTGGCGCTGCCGGACTTCTCGCTGGTGGCCGTCGCGGAACCCACGTACCCGTTGGTGGTTGCGGGTGCCGGCGAGATCGCGGTCGTTCCGTTGCCGACCGTGCCGGTGACGGCATTAGATGACGGCGCGGCAGAAGCCTGACGCTCCGGATCTGGCCTGCGAAGGAGGGGTATAGCTATCCTGAACCGATAAAGCTGACAAAGTGTCGAGATCGTTCGGGTTCGATCAAGAAACGTCCCTGACCAGCCAATATCTACTCGGAGGCCACCGCGAGGCGGCGTCCGGCCCAATGTGAACTGACAATCGATACGCGGTGCGCCCTGTTCCCTGAACCTGACCCTTGGTACAACTATTGACTACAGGGAGTGTTCAGCGATCGAGGCGGCAGCGAACCGGCAAGGAGGCGTGCCATGCAGAAGGTCCTCAAATGGGGTGGTATCGCACTACTGGTGTTCTACGTGGCCACCCAGCCGCAGAACGCAGCGGGCCTCGTCCAGAGCATCGTCGGCGGGCTGGAGAGCGCGGCGACCGGCTTCGGCCAGTTCGTCACGAACGTCGGCTCGTAGGTTGTAGGACGCGAGAGATGTCCCCGGGTGCAAACGCGGGGACATCGTCGTAATTACGTCAGGACTGATGTTCGGCGAGGAGTCGGCGCAGTTCACGCACCGCACGCACGGCGTAGTCCTTGTCGTTCGCCTGGATCGCCATCACGGCGACGGTCTCGTCGTCGAGCAGTTCCAGGCTCGCCCACGGCGATCCGTTGTCGAAGCGCACCGCGCGGACGACCGCCCACGGCAGCTCGTACCCGCCCACGACGTTGCGGATCTTGACGCCGTCGGCGTCGGCCTCGACGCGGGGCCGGGTCAGCATCAGGACGCCGACCGCGAACAGCACGCCGAGCCCCACCATCGCGGCCTGGTCGCCGGCCGAGAACGCGCCGCCACCCTCGGTACTCCCCCGCAGCGCCGTGCCCACGACGGTGAAGAACGCGACGATCACGGCCGCGCTGATCCAGCAGACGACGCGGAGCCGCTGCGGCCGGGCGCTCACCATCTGGTCCGCCTTCACAGTCGGCACGCGTGGATGTCGGTGACGAGGATCGCGCGGGCGCCGATGTCGTACAGCTCGTCCATGATCCGGTTGGTGTCCTTGCGCGGGACCATCGCCTGGACGGCCACCCAGCCTTCGCGGTGCAGCGGCGAGATCGTGGGCGCCTCGATGCCGGGCGTGACCTCGCAGGCCGCCTCGACGAGTTCCGCGCGGACGTCGTATGCCAGCATCACGTACTGGCGGGCCACCAGGACGCCCTGGAGCCGCCGCAGGAGCTGTCCGACCTGAGGGGTGTCCTCGACGCCCCGGCGGCGGATGAGGACGGCCTCGGACCGCAGGATCGGGTCCGCGACGATCTCCAGGCCCTGCTGGCGCAGCGTCGATCCGGTTTCGACGACGTCGGCGATCACGTCGGCCAGCCCGAGCCGGATCGACGTCTCGACGGCGCCGTCGAGGCGGATCACGTCCGCTTCGACGTTGTTCTCGGCGAGGTGCGTGGCGACGAGACCGGCGTAGGAGGTGGCGATGCGCCGTCCGGAGAGGTCGGTGAGCTTTTCGACGGTGCCGGGCCGGGCGGCGTACCGGAACGTGGAGCGGGCGAATCCCAGCTGCAACAGCTCGTCGGCGTGGGCCTGACTGTCGAGGAGCAGGTCGCGGCCGGTGATGCCGAGGTCCAGGTCGCCGGAGCCGACGTACACGGCGATGTCGCGGGGGCGCAGGAAGAAGAACTCGACGTCGTTGTCGGCGTCGGTGAGCACGAGTTCGCGATGGTCGGCGCGCTGCCGGTAGCCGGCCTCGCGCAGCATCACGCTGGCAGGCTCAGACAGGGACCCTTTGTTGGGAACCGCAATCCGCAGCATGCGTACCTTCCATCGGCGTTCAGTTTCGGACTTTTGAGGGTTCCGGCCCCCGCGCGACCCTCAAAAGTCCGAAAGTCGGCGCGGCGGGCCGGCGGCGAGGCGAGGCGGCGAGGCCCCGGCGGCGGGTCAGAGGTGGGTGTAGACGTCCTTCAGGGACAGGCCGCGGGCGAGCATGAGGACCTGGAGGTGGTAGAGGAGCTGGGAGATCTCTTCTGCGGTGCGCTCGTCGGACTCGTGCTCGGCGGCCATCCAGACTTCGGCGGCTTCCTCGACGATCTTCTTGCCGATGGTGTGGACGCCGGCCTCGATGGCGGTGACGGTGCCGGATCCCGGGGTGCCGGCGGCGGCCTTCGCCGACAGTTCGGCGAACAGGTCGTCAAAGCTCTTCATGCCCGTGATCCTGCCAGGTTCAGAAGCCTGCCCTCTGCGGGGGTTCGCGGAGGGTCCGCAGGGTGAGCGCGGTGTCGAGGGCGGCGACGGTGGCTTCCCAGCCTTTGTCCTCGGCGCTGTCGGGGAGGCCGGCGCGGTCCAGGGCCTGTTCGACGGTGTTGGTGGTGAGGACGCCGTTGCCGACGGGTACGCCTTCGTCGATGGCGACGCGGGTGAGGCCGGCGGTGACGGCGTCGCAGACGTACTCGAAGTGGGGTGTGCCGCCCCGGACGACCACGCCGAGCGCGACGACGGCGTCGGTGCGCCGGGCGAGGGCCTGCGCGACGACGGGCAGCTCGACGGCGCCGGCCACGCGCACGACGACGGGATCGACGACGCCGCATTCCTTCGCTGCGGCGAGCGCGCGGTCGAGCAGCGCTTCGGTGATCTGGGTGTGCCAGCGGGTGGCGACGATGCCGAGCCGGAGCCCGGCGGCGTCGACGACCGCCTGTTCGGGTGCTCCCGCGCCGCTCATCGGGCCGCCGCCTCGCTGGCCGGCAGGTCGGGGAGGTCCGGGAGGTGGTGGCCCATCCGGTCCCGCTTGGTGCGGAGGTACGTGAGGTTCTCGGGGTGGGCGTGGGTGGGGAGCGGTTCGCGGCCGATCACGGTCAGCCCGTAGCCCTCCAGTCCGGCGCGCTTGTCGGGGTTGTTGGTGAGCAGCCGCATGGTGTGGACGCCCAGGTCGACGAGGATCTGCGCCCCGGTGCCGTAGTCGCGGGCGTCGGCGGGCAGGCCGAGGTCCAGGTTGGCGTCGACGGTGTCGGCGCCGGCGTCCTGGAGCTGGTACGCCTGGAGCTTGTGGAGCAGGCCGATGCCGCGCCCCTCGTGGCCGCGGACGTACAGCACGATGCCCCGCCCCTCCCGCGCGACCGCTTCGAGGGAGCTGTCGAGCTGCGGACCGCAGTCGCAGCGCAGCGACCCGAACACGTCGCCGGTGAGGCATTCGGAGTGGACCCGGACCAGCACGTCCTGCCCGTCGCCGATGTCGCCGCGGACCAGCGCCACGTGCTCGCGCTCGTCGAAGGAGCTGCGGTACCCGACGGCCCGGAACTCGCCGTGCTTGGTGGGGATGCGCGCGTCGACGGCCCGTTCGACCTGCTTCTCGTGCCGGCTGCGGTACGCGATCAGGTCGGCGATCGTGATGAGCGTGAGGCCGTGCTCGGCCGCGAACTTCTCCAGGTCGGGGAGCCGCGCCATGTCGCCGTCGGGCTTCACGATCTCGCAGATCACGCCGGCCGGCTCCAGACCGGCCATGCGGGCGAGGTCGACGGCGGCCTCGGTGTGGCCGGGCCGGCGCAGCACGCCGCCGTCCTTGGCACGCAGCGGGAACACGTGGCCCGGGCGGACGATGTCGTACGGCCGCGTGTCGAGGTCCGCCAGCAGCCGCACGGTCTCCGCGCGGTCAGCCGCCGAGATGCCGGTCGTGATCCCCTCGCGGGCGTCGACGGAGACGGTGAACGCCGTCCCCATCTTCTCGGTGTTCTCGGCGACCATCTGGCCGAGCTGCAGCCGGTCGAGGGCCTCGCCCTCCATCGGCACGCAGAGCAGGCCGCGGCACTCGCTCATCATGAAGGCCACCAGCTCGGGCGTGGCCTTCTCGGCGGCGAAGATCAGGTCGCCCTCGTTCTCGCGGTCCTCGTCGTCGACGACGACGACCGCCCGGCCGGCCGCGATGTCCGCGACGGCCTGCTCGATTGTTCCAAACGCGCTCATTGACGGCCTCCGGCGAGAAGCTTCTCGGTGTACTTGGCGATGACGTCGACCTCGATGTTCACCGGGTCACCCGGTTCCTTCTTGCCCAGCGTGGTGAGCCCGAGGGTGGTGGGGATGAGGCTCACCTCGAACCAGTCGTCCCCCACACCGCTGACGGTCAGGGACACCCCGTCGACGGTGATCGAGCCCTTCTCCACGACGTAGCGGGCCAGCGCGGCCGGCAGCGTGAATCGGACGACCTCCCAGTGCTCGTCGGGGTCGCGGGAGACCAGCGCGGCGGTGCCGTCCACGTGGCCCTGCACGAGGTGCCCGCCGAGCCGGGTCGACAGCGTGGCGGCGCGCTCCAGGTTGACCGGGTCGCCGACCGCGAGCGCGCCCAGGCTGGAGCGGTCGAGCGTCTCCTTCATCACGTCGGCCGTGAACGTGCCGTCCCGCACGTCGACGACGGTCAGACAGACGCCGTTGACGGCGATCGAATCGCCGTGCTTCGCGTCGGAGGTGACCAGGGGGCCGTGCACGGTGAACCTCGCCGCCGTCCCCAGGTCGACCGACCCGGCGAGCGCGCCGAGCTCCTCGATGATGCCGGTGAACACTCATGCCTCCTTGGGTGTGGCCGTGATGCGGACGTCCGCGCCGACGACCGTCACATCCGTCACGTCGAGCCGTAGCGCGTGGTCGATGGTGTTGATTCCCGCGTCGGTGAGCGCGGCCGGGCCGGCGCCGAGCAGGACGGGGGCGACATAGGCGACGATCTGGTCGACGAGCCCGTCCTTCAGGAAGGCGCCGGCGAGGGTCGGTCCGCCTTCGAGCAGCACCCTCCGCGCGCCTTGTTCGTACAGCGCCGCCATGAGTTTCCGCAGGTCGACGCGGCCGTCCGGGCCGGCACCCACCTCGGCGGCGGTGGCGATCCAGGCGTCGCGCACCCGGGCTCCGGGCGGCGTGCGGCCGTGGCTGTCCACGACGACCCGCCGGGGCTGGAATCCGTCGTGATCCGGCAACCGGACCGTCAGCTCCGGGTCATCCGCGAGCACGGTGCCGACGCCGGCCACGATCGTGTCGACGGTGCCCCGGAGCCGGTGGGTGTCGGCGCGGGCCTCGGCGCCCGTGATCCAGCGGGAGCTCCCGTCCGCCGCCGCCGATCGGCCGTCGAGCGTCGCGGCGAACTTCCAGATCAGATGAGGACGCCCGGCACGCACCGCATGCAGCCACCCGGCGTTCCCCTCGGCAGCCGCTGCCGCGAGCACGCCGCTCTCCACGTCCACGCCGGCGGCGCGCAGGGTCGCGGCACCGCCCGCGGCGACAGGGTTCGGATCGTCGACGGCCATGACCACGCGGGCGATCCCGGCCGCCAGGAGTGCCTGGGTGCAGGGGCCGGTGAGACCGGTGTGGTTGCAGGGTTCGAGGGTGACGACGGCCGTGCCGCCGTTCGCGCGGTCGCCCGCCTCGCGCAGGGCTTCGACCTCGGCGTGGGGGCTGCCCGCGCGGGTGTGGAAGCCTTCGCCGGCCACCGCGCCGGACGGGTCGAGGATGACGCAGCCGACCACGGGGTTGGGGCTCGTGCGGCCGAGGCCACGTGCCGCGAGCGTGATCGCCCGCCGCATCGCCTCGTGCTCTGCCTGCGACGCCACCACTGCCCTCCCTGCCGCCTCGGGGCTCCGGGGGCTGGCAAGGGGCGTCACGGCGCGGGCCGGCACACGCGTAGCACGCGGCGCCGTTGCTGCCCGCGCGCTGCCTCCCATCCGGACTTTCACCGTCGGTCCCGGAATTTCACCGGGTCAACCGGCCGCTGGCTGCGGACGGGTCGCGGACTGTCACCGCCGGCTCGGAGTTTCACCGACCCCGGAGCGCGCGTGCTTACTGCTGTTCACCGGTCAGTCTGTCACGTCTCCCACGGATGCGCCGCCGGACTGCGACCGGGATCACTCGTCCAGGTAGTTTCCGGCCGATGTCCGTCGGGCGGGTGGCCGTCCGGTCCGTGCGCGCCGGGCGGGTGGCCGTCGGGCGCGTGCCGGCTGTGGCTGTCGGGGCCGTGCGGGCCGGGGCCGTGGCCGTCCGGGGCGTGCCGGCTGTGGCTGTCGGCCGCGTGGGCGCCGCCCGTGCGGCGGGTGGCGGTCTCGTCCAGGCCGGTGCGGCGGGCAGGCGTGACCTCTTCGAGGCCGGTGCGGCGGGCGGCGGGCCCGCGGCCGGGCTCCCGTTCGCGGCGCCGGTCGACGGCGACCACCGAGCCGGGACTGCGCTTGGCCACCTGCTTCATCTCGCTCGCCACGGCGACGACCTCGCGGTGGTCGCCGAAGCTGCGCTGGCTGCTCAGCGCGACGCCGATCGAGACCGTGAGCAGGCCGTGCCGGTTGGTGCGGCCCTGCCGGTCGAGGACCTCGAAGTAGCCGCGCCGGGCGTCCTCGTCGTCGTAGAGGTCGCGGCTGCCGTCGGCGAACAGGGCGATGGCGCGTTCGGTGACCGGTCCGACCTGTTCCGGTGTGCAGGCCACGATGAAGTCGTCGCCGCCGATGTGCCCGAGGAACGGCTTGGGTGTGCCGGCGCCGATCACCGACTCGTGCAGGGCGGCGGCGAGCGTGGCGATCATCTGGTCGCCCCGGAAGAACCCGTACACGTCGTTGACGGTCTTGAAGTGGTCGAGGTCGACGTAGCAGACGGCGAACTCGATGCCACCCTGCTGCCGCGCCGCGAACCGGTCGGCGATCTCGCCGAGGATCCGGGTGTTGCCGGGTAAGCCGGTGAGCGGCGAGACGTCGCGCATCTCCCGGTTGCGGCGCAGCGTCGAACGCACCCGGGCGATCAGCTCCAGGGTGTCGAACGGCTTGATGATGTAGTCGTCGGCGCCGGCGGTCAGGCCAAGGACCTTGTCCGCCGAGAGGCCCTTCGCCGTCAGCATGATCACCGGCAGGGCGGACGTCATCGGGTCCGCGCGGAGCGTCCGGCACAGTTCCACGCCGTCGATCCGGGGCATCATGATGTCCAGCAGGACCAGGTCGGGGCGGCGGCGCTCGATCACCGCGAGGGCGTCCTGCCCGTCGTGCGCGACGGCGACCTCGAACCCCTCGAAAACCAGATTCATCTCGATAAACCGTGCGATGTCGGCATCGTCGTCCACGACGAGCACGAGACCGGCACGGTCCCGGCTCACCGTGCGGCCGTCCCCGTCCACGCCCGCTCGGCCTGTGCTCGCAACGCCGCCACGGCTCTCGCCGGGTCGTCCGCCCCGTACACCGCCGAACCGGCCACGAACACGTCCGCGCCCGCCTCCGCCGCCAGCTCGATCGTGTCGGCGTTGACGCCGCCGTCCACTTCGATCCGGAGCTGGAGGTGGCCGCTCGCCACCAGCCGCCGCGCCTGCCGGACCTTCGGCAGCGCCTCCTCGATGAACTCCTGCCCGCCGAAGCCCGGTTCGACGGTCATCACGAGCAGCGTGTCGAACTCGCCGAGGACGTCGAGGTAGCGGTCGAGCGGCGTGCCCGGCTTGATCGCCAGCCCGGCCAGCCCGCCTGCCGCGCGGATGTCACGGGCGACGCCCGCGGGGTCGACCGACGCCTCGGCGTGGAACGTGACGTTGTGCGCGCCGGCCTCCGCGTACGGGGGCGCCCACCGCTCCGGGTTCTCGATCATGAGGTGGCAGTCGAGCGGGATCGACGTGTGCGTGAGCAGGCTCTTCACGACCGGCAGGCCCAGCGTCAGGTTCGGCACGAAGTGGTTGTCCATGACGTCGACGTGCAGCCAGTCGGCGCCCTCGACGGCCCGCATCTCCTCCGCGAGGCGTGCGAAATCAGCGGACAAGATGCTCGGCGCGACGAAAAAGGAGCTCACGCCCACGGAGTCTAGGGGTGCGTCTGGGCGCCTGCCCGACCCTCCCGTACCCCTACCGCCCAGTTTCGGACTTTTGGGGGTTACCGGGCCCGCCGGACCCTCAAAAGTCCGAAAGTCGGGGTCAGGGGCGGGTCAGGAGTGCGCAGAACATCGCGTCGGTTCCATGGCGGTGGGGCCAGAGCTGGGCCGCCGGGCCGTTGCCGAGGTTGGGGACGCCGGGGAACAGCGGGCGGGCGTCGAGTTGGGTGGCGCCGGTGCGGCGGACGGCGTCGGCGACGGTCAGTTTGGTCTCGGCGAGGTGCGGCGAGCACGTGACGTACGCGACGAGCCCGCCCGGCCGGACGGCCCGCAGCGCCGCGGTCAGCAGCTCGCGCTGGAGCTTGGTCAGGGACGGCATGTCGCTCGGCAGGCGGCGCCAGCGTGCCTCGGGCCGTCGCCGGAGCGCGCCGAGGCCGGTGCACGGCGCGTCGACGAGGACGCGGTCGAACCCGCCTTCGGGCAGTGCGGGGTGCTCGCCGACCTCGCGGCCGTCCGCGTTGACGACGGTGACGGGGAGCCCGGCGACGGAGCGTTCGACGAGCCGGGCGCGGTGCTCGGCGAGTTCGACGGCCGTGACGGTGGCGCCGCGCTGGGCGGCGAGGGCGCCGAGCAGGGCCGCCTTGCCGCCCGGTCCGGCGCAGAGGTCGAGCCAGCGGGAGTCCTCGCCGGCCAGGTCGGCGACGGCGAGCGCGTTGGCGCAGAGCTGGCTGCCCTCGTCCTGGACGCCGGCGCGCCCGTCCGCCACGGCGTCGACATCGCCCGGGTCGCCGCCCTCCAGGTACACCGCGTACGGCGAGTAGAGGCCGGGCAGGCCGCCCGTCTCCTCGACGAGCGCGTCCCGGGTGATCTGCCCCGGACGGGCGACGAGGTGCACCGCGGCCGGACGGTCGTCGGCGGCGAGCGCCGCTTCGATCTGGGCGTGGTCCCCGCCGAGCACGTCGCCGAACGCCCGGACGATCCACAGTGGATGCGCGTACCGCATCGCCAGGTGGCCGAGCGGATCGGCGTCCCGCGCCGGGGCGACCTGTTCCAGCCACGCCTCGAAGTCCCGTTCGGCGACCCGGCGCAGCACGGCGTTGACGAACCGCGCCGGCCCGTCCGTGAGCGCGACCCGCGCCACCTCGACCGTCGCGCTGACCGCCGCGTGCTCGGGCACCCGGGTACGCAGGAGCTGGTAGGCGCCGAGGCGCAGCATGTCCAGGACGCGCGGCTCGATCTGGTCCAGCGGGCGGCTGCTGCACGCGGCGAGCACCGCGTCGAGCGTGCCCTGCGCGCGGAGCGTGCCGTACGCCAGTTCCGTGGCGAACGCGGCGTCGCGGCCGGTGATGCCCCGGTCCCGGAGCATCCCGGGCAGGATCAGGTTGGCGTAGGCGTCCCGGGACGCGACCGAGCACAGCGTGTCGAACGCCGCCCGCCGGGGCGCGTCCGGCTGGGGCCGCCGGTAGGGGCGCTTCCCGCCCTTCGCGGGCCGCTCCGTCGCCCGCCCGCTGGGCCGCCTGGGCCTGTCCCCCGTCACCGCGCCACCATCCCGTTGTGGGCGATCTTTCGGTCGCCATAACCACCGAAAGATCGCCCAGATCGCGCGGATCCCGCGGCGGCGGTCATGCCAGGGCCTCGCCGGGCTCGACGCGGACGCCGCGCGCCCAGTCCGTGGCGTTCATGGGCCGCTTGCCGTGCGGCTGGACCTCGCCCAGCTCGACGGCGGTCGTGGCGGTGCCGACGAGGACGCGGCGCTTCTCCGCCAGAATGCCGCCGGGGGGCAGGTCGGACACGTTCGCGACCGGACGGACGGCGCCGACCTTGAGCCGCTCGTCCCGGAACATCGTCCAGGCGCCGGGAGCCGGCGTGCAGGCGCGGATCCGGCGGTCGACGGCGAACGCCGGCTCGTGCCACCGAACGCGCGCGTCGTCGACGGTGATCTTCGGTGCGTGCGAAACCCCGTCCGCTGGCTGGGGTATCGCTTGTGCCCGGCCGTCGGCGATCGCGTCCAGGACGGCGACGAGCAGCCCGGACCCGGTGTCGGCGAGGCGGCCGAGGAGGTGGCCGGCGGTGTCGTCCGGACGGATCGTCTCGGTGAGCGTGCCGAAGACCGGGCCGGTGTCGAGCCCCTCCTCGATCTGGAAGACGGCGGCGCCGGTGACCTCGTCGCCGTGCAGGATCGCGTGCTGGACGGGCGCCGCGCCGCGCCAGGCCGGCAGCAGCGAGAAGTGCAGGTTGACCCAGCCGTGCTTGGGCAGGTCGAGCGCGGTCTTCGGGATCAGGGCCCCGTACGCCACGACCGGGACGCAGTCGGGCGCGATCTCGGCGAGCCGCGCCAGGAACTCCGGCTCGGACGGCCGGCGCGGCGTCAGCACCTCGATGCCGTGCGCGTCGGCGACCTCGCCCACCGGGGACCGGTGCAGCGTGCGGCCACGACCGGCGGGCGCGTCGGGCCGGGTGAGGACGGCGACGATCTCGTGGCGGGACGCGAGCAACGCCTCCAGCGCCGGCACCGCCACCGCGGGTGTGCCGGCGAAGACGAGCCTCAGCGGGTCTTCCCGAACAGCGGGTGCGGGCTCACCTTGATCTGTGGCGCCGGCTGGTTGTTCCACTCCGCCTCCCGGATCGCCTTCATCGCTTCCTTCTTCGTGGCCGGGTCTAGCCGGTCGACGAAGAGGATGCCGTCGAGGTGGTCGGCCTCGTGCTGCACGCACCGCGACATGAGCGCGGTGCCGACCAGCTGGACGGTCTCGCCGTGCATGTCCTGCCCCTTGGCCACGACGTTCATCCGGCGCTTCGTGTCGAAGTACAGGCCGGGGATCGACAGGCAGCCCTCGGGACCGTCCTGCTCCTCCTCGTCCGGGAACTCCAGGACCGGGTTGATCAGGTGGCCGACGATGTCATCCACGTCGTAGGCGAACACCCGCAGACCGACGCCGAGCTGGGGAGCTGCCAGGCCGGCGCCGCCCTCGTCGAGCATCGTCTCGGTGAGGTCACGGACCAGCCCGCGCAGCTCCTTGTCGAAGTCGACGACGGGCTCGGCGGGTGTGCGCAGAACCGGATCGCCGAAGAGGCGGATCGGCTTGACGGACACGCGCGCTCCTGGTCTTCGCTTCGTGGGTGGACCGCTCAAGTCTAGGGGACCGCCTGAGCGACGCCACGTGGCGCCTCCCCGCGACGAACGTCCGGAATATATAGATTTGGTGGGGTTGAACCATCCGGGAGCGCGATAGGAGCCCCATGTCCGAGCTGTGGCAGTACCTCACCCTCACCGGCGAGCCGACGGAATCGCGCCGATCCGCGCCGGCACGGACCGCCGTGCACGTCGAGGAGCCGCTGCCGCTGGACATCACGCTGCCCGAACCGGTCCGCCCGGAACCCCAGCCCGCGTCGCGGCGGAAGGAACCGGCCGTCGACGTCTTCGACGCGATCGGGATCGGTCTCGGCCTGGACAACCTCGGGCTGGCGGCGCTCGCGGACGGCGTGACCGGCCTCAACGTCCGCTTCTTCGACGAACACCCGAAGTTCTCCCCCGCCCCGGACACGCGGCCGGTGAGCTTCCTCGCCGACCTGGTCACGCTCGTCGAGCCGGCGAGCCGCTGGTCGTACCTGAGCTACCTGCGCGCCCACCACCGCATCCACCCGTTCTACGTCGACCGGCGGTTCGAGGTGCCGCGACCGGACTACGACGGGTACTGCCGCTGGGTCGCCACCACCATCCCCAACTGCCGGTTCGGTACCCGCGTCGACGCGGTGAGCTGGGCCGGCGACCACTTCGTCGTGCGGACCGCGCGGGTCGCGCACGCCATCCGCGACGAGTCCGGGACCGAGGGGGACGGGGTGCGCGCCACCGTCCGGACGAAGAACGTCGTGCTGGGCTCGGGCGTCGCCGCCACGAGGCCGCGGTTCCTGCGCCCGCTGGCCGGCGTCATCCACGCCCCGGAAGGCATGCTCGCCGTCACGGACGACTATCGCGTGCCGCTCGACCACGCCGTCACCGGCAGCCTGTTCCTCCAGCGCCCGAGCGCACCCGACCGCGACCCGTACCGCAACGCCACGATCCTCAACGCGATCGCCGGTCGCGCCGTGCTGCCCGTCCCCTGATCCTCAGAACAGTTCGATCGGATCGATCTCGACGCGGACCGGATCGGGTGCCTTCCGCGCGCTGCGCACCCCCAACGCCGCGTGCAGCGCCGCCGCCAACGCGCGGCCCGCGCCCCGGGGGACCCGGAGCAGGCTCCGTTCCAGCACCTCGTTCTCGTCCCGCCGGCCTTGTGGCTTTCCGTCGGGTCCTGGCCGCCCGGCCGCCGCGGCTGGGCGCCCGGTCGCGCTCTCGTCGGGGCGGGGGCGCGGCCGTTCGATCGGGACGGGGCCGAGGGTCTCGGTGTCGGGCGGCAGGTCGGCGAGCGCGAGCAGGTCGGCGACGGCGTCCGGGCTGCCCGTGACGCTCGCCATCCGGACGGCCGGCGGGAAGCCCAGCTCGGCCCGCTCGGCGAGCTCCCGCTCGGCGTGGCCGGCGAAGTCCCAGCGCATCAGCGACTGGACGACGGGCAGCCCCGCGTCGGCCGTGACGACGATTTGGCCGCCCTGGTTCGCCGGCCGGACGAGCGCCGCGGCGTTGGCCCAGCGCCGCAGCGCCTCCTCGGACGCGCGCAGATCGGCCCGGGTCAGCAGCGCCCACGTGTCGAGGAGGAGTGCGGCGCCGTACCCGCCGTCCGCGACGGGTTCGGCGCCTGGCGTGGCGACGACGAGCGCCGGCTCGGCGGGCACGGTGCTGAGGACGGCGTCCCGGCCGGACGTCCGCACGGTGCTCTGCGGGAAGGCCCGTCCCAGTTCGTCGGCCGTCCGGCGGGCACCGATGACACCGGCCCGGAACGCGCGCCCGCCGCACGTGCCGCAGGCCCAGTCGCCCGACAGGTGGCCGCACCAGCGGCAGCCGGCGATGGCGTGCCCGCTCGTCAGGGACAACGGGCCGCCGCACGCCGTGCAGCGGGCAGGCGCGCGGCACCGCGTGCAGGACAGGGACGGCATGTAGCCGCGGCGAGGCACCTGCACCAGGACGGGAGCGCCGGCGGCGAGGGACGCACGCGCGGCCTGCCAGGCGACTGAAGGGAGTCGGGCGGTGGCAGCGGCGGCGTCGCGGGCGAGTTGGCCGTCCTCGCCGAGGGGCGTCACGCGCGGCGCCCTGTCGCGGACGACGGTCCGGTCGGCG
Organism: uncultured Actinomycetota bacterium; assembly: GCA_963742725.1. Classification (GTDB taxonomy): domain Bacteria; phylum Actinomycetota; class Actinomycetes; order Mycobacteriales; family Cryptosporangiaceae; genus CAVVAL01. Next base: position 139,759 of record CAVUMX010000001.1, read on the forward strand.
ACCAGCGGTTGCGCCCAACCGGTGGCCAGCAGCAACTGCGCCTCGCAGGTACGGGCGTACGCGCCGACGAGTGCCGCCGCACCGGCCAGCTGGGCGCGGGTCAGCAGTACTTCGCGGGCGTGGCAGTACGGGGCGCGGGGCTCGTTGTGCAGGTCGTCGCCGTCGTCCCAGATGGCCACGACGCCCAGATCGGTGACCGGGGCGAACGAGGCGGCGCGGGTACCGGCGACGATCCGCACGTCACCGCGCCGGACGGCGAGCCAGCGGCGGTACCGCTCCTGCGGCCCGAGCGCGGCCGAGAGTGTGACGTGCCGGCCGGGGCCGAGCCGGGCTTCGAGGGCGGCGTCGAGACGGTCCAGGTCCCGGGCGTCGGGGACGACGGCCACGGCGCCACGGCCGGCGGCGTCGGCGATGAGGAGGACGTCGGCGAGGCGCGCGGGCCAGTCCTCGCCCGGCAGCGCGGACCAGACAGCCCGGGGCGAACGCCCATCCGCCACCGCCGCCAGATACGCCGGCCCGTGCACATACGCCCCCCATCCCCCGCCAGCGCCGGGCCCACCGCCCGCCGCAACGGTCGTTGTCGCGCCGGCACGCCCGCCTACACCATCGCCGGCCGCCGCAGCGACGGAGCCACCAGCGCCCGTCTCCCCGGCAACCCCGCTCGAGCCGTCGCCGGCCGCCGCAGCGACGGAGCCACCAGTGCCCGTCTCGCCGGCAACCCCGGTCGAACCGTCGCCGGCCGTCGCGGCGGGGCCACCTGACGCGCCCTCGCCGAGCCCCTCGACCGGGTCCTCGGCGGCGCCGGGGATGCGGGGGGTGGCGGCGGTGCCTGGGGTGGCGGGCCAGGGGGTGTCTTCGGCGCGGGCGTGGCGGGGTGGGATGGCAAGGCGCAGGACGTCGGCGAGGGTGCCGGCGTAGCGGTCCGCGATGGCGCGGGCGGCGGTCGCGATCTCGGGCGCGATGACGGGTTCGTCGGAGACGGCGCGTTCGAGGTAGGCGAGGCGGCCGCCGTGGTCGCTGGTGTCGACGCGGTCGAGGACGTACGCGTCGACGAGCTGCCCGGCGAACCGGACGCGCACCCGCCCGCCGGGGACGACCTCGCTGTCGAGTTTCGCGGGGACGAGGTAGTCGAACGGCCGGTCGAGGTGCGGCAGCGGCAGGTCGACGCAGACACGGGCGATGGGGCGCTCGGCGGCCGGTTCCTGTGCCGGCTTCCGCTTGGCCGGCGCTTTCCTGCTGGCCGCCTTCTTCGCCGCGCTGGCTGGGCGGGCAGGTGCCGGTGCCTGGGCGGCGTCGAGCCCATCGAGCGGCAGCGGCTCGACGGACTCAGGACTGTTCATAGGCACGGTCTACCAGACCCCACCGACCAGCCCCGCCCCGCGCTCCGGCCCCGCACCCGGCGCGCAACGCGACCATCGCGGCGGCGCGGGGGGCCGCCGGAGGGAAGTGGTCGGCCAGGCGGAGCGGCCGGCGGGCGGAGCGGCCGGCGGGCGTCGGCCGGCGGAGCGGCCGCAGCGGCTCGCGTGGCGGAGCGGGGCCCGAAACGAGTTCGGGTGGGATCCGCGAGCACAGCTCGCAGATCCCACCCAAATGCTCTAAACCTGGAGCCCGCTGAGGTGCCGCGATCGCAAGGCGGAGGAGCCGAGCAGGGCTCCGGCCCGCGAGGCGACGACAACGCAGCGAGCGTGGTGCCTCGGCGGGCCGCCTACAGCGCGGCGCGCAGGGCGTCGGCGCGGGTGGTCTGCTCCCAGGTGAAGTCGGGCAGCTCGCGGCCGAAGTGGCCGTAGGCGGAGGTCTGCTGGTAGATGGGGCGCAGCAGGTCGAGGTCGCGGATGATGGCGGCCGGGCGGAGGTCGAAGACCTTGGTGATGGCTTCGGCGATCTTGGCCGGGTCGGCGGTTTCGGTGCCGAAGGTCTCGACGAAGAGGCCGACGGGCTGGGCCTTGCCGATGGCGTAGGCGACCTGGACCTCGCAGCGGGTGGCGAGGCCGGCGGCGACGACGTTCTTGGCGACCCACCGCATGGCGTAGGCGGCGGAGCGGTCGACCTTGGACGGGTCCTTGCCGGAGAAGGCGCCGCCGCCGTGGCGGGCCATGCCGCCGTAGGTGTCGACGATGATCTTGCGGCCGGTGAGGCCGGCGTCGCCCATGGGGCCGCCGATCTCGAAGCGGCCGGTCGGGTTGACGAGCAGCCGGTAGCCGTCGGTGTCGATGCCGAGCTGGGCGATCTCGGGGGCGATGACGTGCTCGGCGATGTCCGGGGTGAGCAGCGTCTCCAGGGAGATGTCGGAGGCGTGCTGGCTGGACACGACGACGGTGTCGAGGCGGACGGCCTTGTGGCCGTCGTACTCGATGGTGACCTGGGTCTTGCCGTCGGGGCGCAGGTAGGGGACGACGCCGTCCTTGCGGACCTGGCTCAGCCGGCGGGCGAGGCGGTGCGCGAGGGCGATCGGCAGCGGCATCAGCTCGGGGGTGTCGTCGCACGCGTACCCGAACATGAGGCCCTGGTCGCCGGCGCCCTGCCGGTCGAGGGCGTCCTCGACGCTCTCGCCGGTGCGCGCCTCGTAGGCGGCGTCGACGCCCTGGGCGATGTCGGGCGACTGCGCGCCGATGGACACGCTGACGCCGCAGGAGGCGCCGTCGAAGCCCTTCTTGGACGAGTCGTAGCCGATCTCCAGGATCGTGTCGCGCACGATCGCGGGGATGTCGGCGTAGGCCTTGGTGGTGACCTCACCGGCGACGTGGACCTGGCCGGTGGTGATCAGCGTCTCGACGGCGACCCGGCTGCGCGGATCCTGCGCGAGAAGCGCGTCGAGGATGCCGTCACTGATCGCGTCCGCGATCTTGTCGGGGTGGCCCTCGGTGACGGACTCCGAGGTGAAGAGGCGGCGCGACACGGTACTCCCAGGGTTTCTGCCGACAGGTTTCACGGGAGTGTATCGAGCGATGCCACCATCGCCGAATGCGCGTTCAGTCGTTCGACGTCCCGTAACCGAATCGTGCGTTGACGAGGTCCCAGATCACGTCCGCCAGCTGCTCTTTCGGACCGAACGGGACATCGGTGGCGGTGCCGTCCGCGCCGAGAATCACGGCGGCGTTTTCGGCTACTTCGAAGGCTTTTCCGTCGCCTACTTCGTTGACGACGAGCAGATCGCAGCCCTTTCGGGCAAGTTTTTCGCGGGCGTGGTCGAGGACGGATCCGGTCTCGTCGCCGGTCTCGGCGGCGAACCCGACGACGATCTGGCCGGGCCGCGACCGGTGTGCGGCGAGTTCGGCAAGGATGTCCGGGTTCTGCACCAGCTCAACCACCGGCACGGACCCGTCCGGCCGCTTCTTGATCTTGGAACCGGCCAGGACGGCGGGCCGGAAGTCGGCGGGCGCGGCGGCCATGACGACGGCGTCGGCCGGCTCGGCGGCGGCCAGGACGGCGTCGCGCAGCTCGGCGGTCGACACCACCCGGACCAGGTCGACCCCGGCCGGATCCGGCAGCGCTGTGTTGGCGGCGACCAGCGTGACCTTCGCGCCACGGGCTGCGGCCGTGGCGGCGAGCGCGTAACCCTGCCGTCCGGATGAGCGGTTTCCGAGGAACCGCACCGGATCGAGGTATTCGCGGGTGCCGCCGGCGGAGACGACGACGTGGCGGCCGGCGAGATCGCGGCGCGGGGTCAGCAGGCCGGCGGCGACGGCGAAGATCTCGGCGGGCTCGGGCAGGCGGCCCTTGCCGGAATCTGCCCCGGTGAGCCGCCCGACGGCCGGCTCCAGGACATGCGAGCCGCGCGACCGGAGCAGCGCGACATTGGCCTGGGTGGCGGGGTGCTCCCACATCTCGGTGTGCATGGCCGGCACGAACAGGACCGGGCAGCGCGCGGTGAGGAGCGTGTTGGTGAGGAGGTCGTCGGCGAGGCCGTGCGCGGCCTTCGCGAGCAGGTCGGCGGTGGCCGGCGCGACGACCACGAGGTCGGCTTCCTGGCCGATCCGGACGTGCGGCACGTCCTCGACGCTGTCCCACACCTCGGTGGAGACGGGCTGGCCGGACAGCGCGGCCCAGGTCGGGGCACCGACGAAGCGCAGCGCGCTGGCGGTGGGGACGACCCGGACCTCGTGCCCGGCCTCGGTGAACCTGCGGAGCAGGTCGGCGACCTTGTAGGCCGCGATGCCGCCGCCCACGCCGAGGACGACGCGAGCAGCGGTCATGGAACGTTGACGATCAGTTGTCGACCTGCTCGTGCGTGAGCAGGTTCGCGTTGATCTCGCGCAGGGAGATCGAGAGCGGCTTCTCCTGCGGGCTGGTCTCCACCAGCGGGCCCACATACTCCAGCAGGCCCTCGCCGAGCTGGCTGTAGTAGGCGTTGATCTGGCGCGCACGCTTGGCGGCGTAGATCACGAGGGCGTACTTGGAGCTGGTCTTCTCGAGCAGCTCGTCGATCGGGGGGTTGGTGATGCCCTCGGGAGCGGCGACAGTACCGGACACGCGGATCAGCCTCAAAAGGAGTCTCGACGACGGGGGTTAGAGCAATGCTACCAATTCTTTGGCAGCCCGCTCGACCCGGTCGTTGACGACCACGACGTCGAACTCCTTTTCGGCCTCGAGTTCGACCTTCGCGGCTTCGAGCCGTGTCCGGATCGTCTCGGCGTCCTCGGTGCCGCGGCCGACGAGCCGCCGCACGAGTTCGTCCCAGGAGGGCGGCGCGAGGAAGACGAACTGCGCCTCCGGCATCGCCGCCCTGACCTGCCGCGCACCCTGGAGTTCGATCTCCAGGAGGGCGGGGAGCCCGGCAGCCAGTCGGTACTCGACTGGCTGCCGGGGCGTGCCGTAGCAGTTCCCGGCGTATTCGGCGTGCTCCAACAACTCACCCGCGGCGACCATGCGGTCGAACTCCGCGCGCGAGACGAAGTGATACTCCACGCCGTCCGTTTCGCCGGGACGTGGCGAGCGGGTCGTGACCGAGACCGACAACCACACCGAGGGGTGGTGGCGGCGGATCTCGGCGACGACGCTGCCCTTGCCGACGCCGGACGGGCCGGAGAGGACCGTCAGACGTGCGACGTCCGAGCCGGAGTGGGCCGGAGCCCGTCCGGACTCGGTACCCACGGGAAAGTCAGCGACCACCGGAGTCGGTACCGAACTCCTGCAGCAGGGCACGGCGCTGGTTGTCTCCCAGCCCACGAACCCGGCGGCTCTCGGCGATCTTGAACTTCTCCATCAGCTGTACCGCGCGCACCTTGCCGATACCCGGAAGTGCCTCAAGCACGGCGGAGACCTTCATCTTGCCGATGACGTCATCCGTCTCAGCCGTGTCGAGGACCTCCTGGAGGGACAGGCCCCCGTGCTTGAGCTTGTCCTTCACCGCGGCACGTGCTTTGCGAGCGGCGGCCGCCTTCTCGAGAGCAGCTGCACGCTGCTCGGGGCTCAGCGGGGGAAGAGCCACAGGTCACCTCGAATGTCTTGTGAGCGGACGAAATTCCAGCGCGCAGAAACCTAGCGAGGTTCGTCGGTCGGAAGCAACGCGCCCCCCCACTTAACGCTCGGGACGAACGACGCGGTAGGGGATGATCAGGCGCGAATCGGGCTGTTTTCCCTCGTCGACCGGTGATCCAGGACACACAATGTCATATCTCGGACACCGTGCGGGTCGGCCCCTCACGGTCAGCGTGCGACACATCACGTTTCCGGCAAAGGCGTGTCGAGGACGTTTCCGGAGCGTGGCGGGGTCAGGACTGGCCCAGCACCGCCGCGCAGCCCGCCAGCGCGCGCTCGGCGGCGTCCCGGAGCCCCGCCACAGTCGGACCCGCCATGAGCACATCGCGTGACGTAGCGGGCAGCACAGCACCCGTCGCGGACCCGAACACGGCGCGCAGGTCGGCCGCCGTCGCGCCCTGCGCCCCGATGCCCGGCGCGAGGAACGGACCGTTGACCTTGCCGAGATCGTGTCCGGTGTCGCCGATCGTCGCGCCGACGACGACGCCGATCGATCCGAGCGGGTCGGCGCCGGCGTTCACCTCGCCGACGGCGTCGAGCATCGTCTGGGCCACGGTCCGGCCGTCGGCGACGCGGGCGTGCTGCACCTGCGGGCCCTCCGGGTTCGACGTGAGCGCCAGGACGAACACCCCGGCGCCGTTCGCCAGCGCGGTGTCCACGAGCGGACGGAGCGAGCCGAAGCCCAGGTACGGGCTGGCGGTCATCGCGTCGCAGAACAGCGGGCTGGACGGCTCCAGGTACGCCTGGGCGTACGCCTGTGCCGTGCTGCCGATGTCGCCGCGCTTCACGTCGGCGAGGACGAGGGCGCCGGCGTCACGGGCGTCCGCGACGACCCGTTCCAGCACCGCGATCCCCCGGCTGCCGAACCGCTCGAAGAACGCCGACTGCGGCTTGAGGACGGCGACCCGGTCGGCGAGCGCGTCCACGACCGTCCGGCTGAAGACCTCCAGGCCGGTGACGTCGTCGCCGAGCCCCCACGACGTCAGCAGCGCCGCGTGCGGGTCGATGCCGACGCACAGCGGCCCCCGCGTGTCCATGGCCTCGCGCAACCGCGCCCCGAACGTGCTCACTGTGCCTCCTGGTTCGTTCGCTGCGCTGTGCTCATTTTGTTCACACGCTGCGCGGCGCCTCTTCGCGGCGCCGCTCCGCTCGCTCACGTGCGATTGATGGCGCGGACCAGGGCCGGTCCGCGGTAGACGAGCCCGGTGTAGAGCTGGACGAGGCTCGCGCCGGCGTCGAACATCCGGGCGGCGTCGTCCGCGGAGAGGATCCCGCCGACGCCGATGACCGGCAGCGCGCTCTCCTTGCCGATGAACGTGACGACGTCCAGGGAACGCGCGGCGAGCGGACGCCCCGACAGCCCGCCCGTTTCCGCAGCGTGCTGCCCGGCCGCGCCGTCCCGCGACAGGGTCGTGTTCGTCGCGATGATCCCGGCGACGCCGTGCTCCGTACAGACGTCCAGGAGCTCGGCGATGGCCGGCTCGGTCAGATCGGGGGCGAGCTTGACCAGGAGAGGCACACTGGGCCGGCCGGGGCCAGCCAGCCCGTCCCCCTCCCGCCGTAGTGCGGCGAGCAACGCGCCGAGCTGGCCGCGGTCCTGCAACGTCCGCAGGCCGGGAGTGTTCGGCGAGCTGACGTTGACCGCGAAGTAGTCCGCGTACGGGTGGAGGGTTCTCAGCGAGTGGACGTAGTCCGCGACGGCGTCCTCGATCGGCGTCACCTTGGACTTGCCGAGGCTCACGCCCAGTGGCACCGGCAGCGGGCCCCAGGCCTTCAGGCGTTCCGCCAGCGCGGCGGCGCCGTCGTTGTTGAAGCCCATCCGGTTGATCACGGCCTCGCTGGCCGGCAGCCGGAACAGCCGCGGCCGCGGATTGCCCGGCTGGGCGTGCCGCGTCACCGTCCCGACCTCGACGAACCCGAAGCCCAGCGCCGCCCACGCGGGCAGCGCCACCCCGTTCTTGTCCAGGCCGCCGGCCACGCCGACCCGGCCCGGAAAGTCCACCCCGAACACGCTCACCGGACGGCGTGGCCCGCCGAGCCGCCGCCCGGCCGCCACCATGCCCGGATGCCGCGCCAGCCAGGCCAGCGCGCGCAGGGTCCGTTCGTGCGCGGTTTCGGCGCCCATCCGGAACAACACCGGCCGGGCGACGTGGCGATAGATCATGGACGAATGGCCCGGTGGAGTTCCTGCAGCGGACGGACGGTCAGCTCGCCCCGGATCTGCGCCTCGATCCCCATCACGGCCGCCGCCGCACCCTGCACCGTCGTGATGCACGGGACGTCGGCCGCCACGGCCGCGCTGCGGATCTCGTACCCGTCCACGCGCGGCCCGGAGTTGCCGTACGGCGTGTTCAGCACCAGATCCACCGTGCCGGCCTCGACCATCTGGAGGATGTCGGGCTGACCGTCGTCCGGTTCGAAGTGCTTGCGGACCACCGTGGACGTGATGCCGTGCCGGCGCAGCATCTCGGCGGTCCCGGCCGTGGCCAGCACCTCGAAGCCCAGGTCGGCGAGGCGCTTGATCGGGAACACCATCGAGCGCTTGTCCCGGTTGGCGACGGAGACGAACACCCGCCCGGACGTCGGCAGCGACCCGTACGCCGCCGCCTGGCTCTTCGCGAACGCCTGCCCGAACGCCAGGTCGATGCCCATGACCTCGCCGGTGGACTTCATCTCCGGCCCGAGGAGGCTGTCGACGCCCTTGCCCTCGCTGGTGCGGAACCGCTTGAACGGCAGCACCGCCTCCTTGACCGCGATCGGCGCGTCGGGGCTGGGTTCTCCCCCGTCGCCGGTCGCCGGCAGCATCCCCTCCGCGCGCAGGTCGGCGATGGTGGCGCCGAGCATGATCCGGGCGGCCGCCTTCGCGAGCGGTACCGCCGTGGCCTTGGACACGAACGGCACCGTCCGGGACGCGCGCGGGTTGGCTTCGAGGACGTAGATCACGTCGTCCTTGAGCGCGTACTGGACGTTCATCAGCCCCCGCACGCCGATGCCCTTGGCGAGCGCCTCGGTGGCCCTGCGGACGTTGTCGATGTCGCTGCGGCCGAGCGTGATCGGCGGCAGGGCGCACGCCGAGTCGCCGGAGTGGATGCCGGCCTCCTCGATGTGCTCCATGATCCCGCCTATGAAAACACCGGATCCATCACTGGTTCCATCACAGAGCGCGTCCACGTCGATCTCGATCGCGTCGTCGAGGAACCGGTCGACCAGCACCGGGTGCTCGGGCGTGACCTCCGTGGCCCGCCGGATGTAGGACTCCAGCGTCACGTCGTCGTAGACGATCTCCATGCCGCGCCCACCGAGCACATAGGACGGCCGGACGAGCACCGGGTAGCCGATCTCGGCCGCGACGTCCCGGGCCTCCTCGAACGAGGTCGCCATGCCGAACTTCGGCGCCGGCAGCCCCGCCTCGGCGAGCAGCGCACCGAACGCGCCGCGCTCCTCGGCGAGGTGGATGGCCTCCGGCGGCGTGCCGACGATCGGCACCCCGGCGTCCGCGAGGCGCTGCGCGAGCCCGAGCGGGGTCTGCCCGCCGAGCTGCACGATCACGCCCACGACGCCCGGACCGCCGGCCGCGGTCCCGGACGTGTTCTCGGCGTTCCAGACCTCCAGGACGTCCTCGAACGTGAGCGGCTCGAAGTACAGCCGGTCGGACGTGTCGTAGTCGGTGGACACCGTCTCCGGGTTGCAGTTGACCATGACGGTCTCGTAGCCGGCCTGGCGCAGCGCCATCGCGGCGTGGACGCACGAGTAGTCGAACTCGATGCCCTGGCCGATCCGGTTGGGGCCGGAGCCGAGGATCATGACCTTCGGCCGGTCGCTGGGGCGAACCTCTGTTTCTGCCTCCCCGTCTGATTCATACGCCGAGTAGTGGTACGGGGTGGCGGCGTCGAACTCTGCCGCGCACGTGTCGACGGTCTTGTACACCGGACGGATCTCCAGCCGGTGCCGCAGTGCCCGCACGCCGTCCTCGCCGGCCAGTTCGGGCCGCAGTGCCGCGAGCTGCCGGTCGGAGCAGCCGGCGCGCTTGGCCCGGCGCAGCAGCGCGTCGTCCAGGACGGGTGCGGCCACGATGTCGGCCCGTAGCTCCACCAGCGCGAGGATCTGGTCCACGAACCACGGGTCCATGCCGGAGGCGGCGCAGACCTCGGCCACCGGGTGGCCCTGCCTGAGCGCCTGCTCGACGGCGTACAACCGGCCGTCGTGCGGGGTCTTCATCGCCTCGATCGGGTCGTCGTAGGCGTCGGGCACGGTCCAGAATCCGATGCTTTTCGTTTCCATGGACCGCATGGCCTTCTGGAGCGCCTCGCCGAAGGACCGTCCCAGGCTCATCGCCTCGCCGACGGACTTCATCGTCGTGGTCAGCTCCGGGTCGGCGCCCGGGAACTTCTCGAACGCGAACCGCGGGATCTTCACGACCACGTAGTCGAGCGTCGGCTCGAAGCTGGCCGGGGTCTCGCGGGTGATGTCGTTGCGGATCTCGTCGAGCGTGTAGCCGATGGCCAGCTTCGCGGCGATCTTGGCGATCGGGAAGCCGGTGGCCTTCGACGCCAGCGCGCTCGACCGCGACACGCGCGGGTTCATCTCGATGACGACCAGCCGGCCGTCGACCGGGTTGATCGCGAACTGGATGTTGCAGCCGCCGGTGTCGACACCCACCTCGCGCAGGACGTCGATCCCGACGTCGCGCAGGCGCTGGTACTCGCGGTCCGTGAGGGTCAGCGCCGGTGCCACCGTCACCGAGTCGCCGGTGTGGACGCCCATCGGGTCGACGTTCTCGATCGAGCAGACGACGACCACGTTGTCCTTGCGGTCGCGCATCAGCTCCAGCTCGTACTCCTTCCAGCCGAGGACGCTCTCCTCGATCAGGACCTCCGTCACCGGGCTGGCCGCGAGGCCGGAGCCGGCGATCAGGTCGAGCTGCGCGCGGTCGTGCGCCATGCCCGAGCCGAGCCCGCCCATGGTGAACGACGGCCGGATGACCACCGGGTAGCCCAGGTCCTCGACGGTCGCGTAGACCTCGTCCATCGAGTGGCAGACGGCGCTGCGGGGCACCTCGGCGCCGATCCGCCGGACCAGCTCCTTGAACTTCTGCCGGTCCTCGCCGCGCTGGATCGCCTCGATGTCCGCGCCGATCAGCTCGACCCCGTACTTCTCCAGCACGCCGCGCTCGTGCAGCGCGACGGCCGTGTTCAGCGCGGTCTGGCCGCCGAGCGTCGCCAGGATCGCGTCCGGGCGCTCCTTCGCGATCACCAGCTCGACGAACTCCGGCGTGATCGGCTCGACGTAGGTCGCGTCGGCGAACTCCGGGTCCGTCATGATCGTCGCCGGGTTGGAGTTGACCAGGCTGACCCGCAGGCCCTCCTCGCGCAGTACCCGGCACGCCTGGGTCCCGGAGTAGTCGAACTCGCACGCCTGCCCGATGACGATCGGGCCGGAGCCGATCACGAGGACGTGCTGAATGTCGGTCCGCTTCGGCATCAGCGACCACCCTCCATGAGCTTCACGAACCTGTCGAACAGGTAGTCGGCGTCGTGCGGGCCGGCCGCCGCCTCGGGGTGGTACTGCACCGAGAACGCCGGCCGGTCGAGCAGCTGAAGGCCCTCGACCACGTCGTCGTTGAGGCAGACGTGGCTCACCTCGACCCGCCCGAACTCGGTGTCCGTCACCCGGTCGATAGGGGCGTCCACCGCGAAGCCGTGGTTGTGCGCCGTCACCTCGACCTTGCCGGTCGTCCGGTCCTGGACGGGCTGGTTGATGCCGCGGTGGCCGTACCGGAGCTTGTAGGTGCCGAAGCCCAGCGCCCGGCCGAGGATCTGGTTGCCGAAGCAGATGCCGAACAGCGGCACGTTCCGCTCCAGCACCCCCCGGGCCAGCCCGACGGCGTGGTCGGCGGTCGCCGGGTCACCGGGGCCGTTCGACAGGAAGACGCCGTCCGGGTTCGTCGCGAGGACGTCGTCCAGCGACGAGGTCGACGGCAGCACGTGGACCTCGATGCCGCGCGCGGCCATCCGCCGGGGCGTGTTCCGCTTGATCCCGAGGTCCAGGGCGGCGACCCGGAACCGGGTCTCCCCCTCGGCCGGCACCACGTACGGCTCGGACGTGGTCACCTCTCCACAGAGATCCGCACCGGCCATGCCCGGGCTGGCCAGCACGCGCTCCAGCAGCGCGGCCGGATCCGTCTCCACACTGGACACCGCCGCCCGCATCGCCCCGCGCTCGCGCAGGTGGCGGGTCAATGCGCGGGTGTCCACACCGGAGATGCCGACGACGTCCTGCGCCGCCAGCTCGTCCGCCAGCTCCCGCGTGGACCGCCAGTTCGAGGCCCGACGCGCAGGGTCGCGGACGACGTAGCCGGCCACCCAGATCCGGTCGGACTCGCCGTCCTCGTCGTTCACGCCCGTGTTGCCGATGTGCGGCGCGGTCATCGCGACGATCTGCCGGTGGTACGACGGATCGGTCAGTGTCTCCTGGTAGCCGGTCATGCCGGTGTTGAAGACCGCCTCGCCGAACACCTCGCCGACGGCGCCGTAGCTCTCGCCGCGGAACGTCCGGCCGTCTTCCAGTACGAGCAGGGCGGGCTTCACGAATCGCTCCCGGTGGTCGTGGGGGCGCCCCGGCGCAGGTCGAGGACCGCCTGCACATACGGGACGTGGACGGTGTGCGTGTCGGCGCGGAACGCGGTGTCCAGCAGCTCGCCGCGGTGTTCCCACGTCACCACGAACAACCGCCCGTCCCCCATCACCTTGCCCGCGAGTGCCGAGTCGAGCCGAGCGTCACATACCGACCCGATCGGGATGAACACCTCCGGTGCCCCGTCCCGCTCTATGAACACGCCCTCCGGGACGAGGCTCAGCGTGCCGGCGCTCCGGTCCGACAGCTGACCGGCGACGACGCGCGCCTGCCAGTCACCCGAGACGGTCGTGCCGATGTACATGCCCCGCGCGGGTGCCAGCGACCCGGCGCCACGCTCGGCAGGCGCCACCGGCAGCGGCAACAGGTACGACTGCCGCGCGGCCTTGCGCCGCCACGCCCGCAACATCCCGTACGCGGCCAGCGCGAACACCGCGAGCGTCAACGCGGTCAACCCCAGCCGCTCCGGCCAGTGCGTCTCGACAACCGGCCCCACTGCGTTCATTGGTTCGCTCCGTCGACGGCGCGGCTCACGACTGCGCCTTTCCGTCCAGGACGGTCGGGCGGCCGCGGAGGAAGGTTGTGACCGGGCGGGCCGGCAGCCGCAGCCCCGCGTACGGGGTGTTCCGGCTGATGCTCGCCAGCTCCTCGCCGCGGACGGTCCAGGGAGCGTCCGGATCGACGAGCACGAGGTTGGCCGGCGAGCCGGGCGCCAGGCCACGGCCGTGGTCGGCCAGGCCGGCGATGCGGGCCGGCGTGCGGCTCATCCGGTCGGCGACGCCGGCCCAGTCGAGCAGGCCGGTCGAGACCATGGCCTCGGCGACGACCCCGAGCGCGGTCTCCAGCCCGAGCATGCCGGGCCGGGCGCAGCCCCACTCGCACTCCTTGTCCTCGCGGGTGTGCGGCGCGTGGTCGGTGGCGACGACGTCGATCGTGCCGTCGGCCAGTCCCTCGCGCAGCGCCTGCACGTCGGCGTTGGTCCGGAGCGGGGGGTTGACCTTGAAGACCGGGTCGTAGCTGGACGCCAGCTCGTCGGTGAGGAGAAGGTGGTGCGGCGTGACCTCGGCGGTGACCCGCCAGCCCTTCGACTTCGCCCAGCGGATGATCTCGACGCTCCCGGCGGTCGAGACGTGGCAGACGTGCAGCCGCGAACCGACGTGCCCGGCGAGCAGCGCGTCGCGGGCGATGATCGCCTCCTCCGCGACCGCCGGCCAGCCCGTCAGCCCCAGCCGGGCCGACTGCTCGCCCTCGTTCATCTGCGCGCCGACCGTGAGCCGCGGCTCCTCGGCGTGCTGCGCGATGATCCCGTCGAACGCCTTCACGTACTCCAGCGCGCGCCGCATCAGCGCCGGGTCGGCGAGGCAGTGCCCGTCGTCGGAGAACATGCGGACCTTCGCCGCCGAGTCCGCCATCGCCCCCAGCTCGGCCAGCCGCTCACCGGCCAGCCCGACCGTGATCGCGCCGACCGGCTGGACGTCGACCAGCCCCGCCTCCTGCCCGAGCCGCCACACCTGCTCGACCACGCCGGCCGTGTCGGCCACCGGATCGGTGTTCGCCATCGCGCACACCGCCGTGTACCCGCCGAGCGCGGCGGCACGGCTGCCGGTCTCCACGGTCTCGGCGTCTTCCCGTCCGGGCTGGCGCAGGTGCGTGTGGAGGTCGACGAAGCCCGGGAGGGCGATGAGGCCGTCCGCGTCGACGATCGTCGCGTTCGGGGCTCCGGACTCCGCTATCACGCCATCCCGGATGTGCAGGTCGGTGCGCTGCCCACCGTCCGGAGAGACGCCCTTGATCGTGAAGTTCATTTAGTTCTCCCTGGTGCCGGCGCCGCCGAGCAGTAGATAGAGGACGGCCATGCGGGCGCTGACGCCGTTCGTGACCTGTTCGACGATCGTGGAGCGGACGGAGTCGGCGACCTCCGGCGCGATCTCCATGCCCCGGTTCATCGGACCGGGGTGCATGACGATCGCGTGGTCGGGGAGCGCGCCCATCCGCCTGGCGTCGAGGCCGTAGCGGCGGCTGTACTCCCGCTCGGTGGGGAAGTAGGAGGCGTTCATCCGCTCGCGCTGGACGCGGAGCATCATGACGACGTCGGACTTCGGCAGCACCGAGTCGAGGTCGTAGGAGACGGCGGCGGGCCAGGCGTCGACGCCGACCGGCAGCAGCGTCGGCGGGGCGACCAGCGTCACCTCGGCACCGAGCGTGTGCAGCAGCAGGACGTTGGAGCGGGCCACGCGGCTGTGCAGGACGTCGCCGACGACCGTGACCTTGAGCCCTTCGAGGCGGCCGAGCCTGCGCCGCATCGTGAACGCGTCGAGCAGCGCCTGGGTGGGGTGCTCGTGCGTGCCGTCGCCGGCATTGACGACGACCCCGTCGACCCACTGCGCGAGACGGTGCGGCGCCCCGGACTGGCCGTGCCGGATCACCACCGCGTCGGCGCCCATGGCCTGGAGGGTGAGCGCGGTGTCCTTCAGGCTCTCGCCCTTGCTGACGCTCGAACCCTTGGCGGAGAAGTTGATGACGTCGGCGCTCAGGCGCTTCGCCGCCGCCTCGAACGAGATCCGGGTGCGGGTGGAGTCCTCGTAGAAGAGGTTGACGACCGTGCGGCCGCGCAGCGTCGGCAGCTTCTTCACCTCGCGGGTGGCCAGCCGGGCCATCTCCTCGGCGGTGTCGAGCACCAGCAGGGCGGTGTCGCGGTCGAGGTCGGACGCGGAGAGAAGGTGCGGGATCATGAGGCAGCCTCCCCGGCGATGAGGACGGCGTCGCGCCCGTCCACTTCCTTGAGCAGCACCTTCACGTTCTCGGTGCGGGAGGTCGGCAGGTTCTTGCCGACGTAGTCGGCGCGGATCGGCAGCTCGCGGTGCCCCCGGTCGACCAGGACGGCGAGCTGGACGGCGCGCGGCCGCCCCACGTCGTTGAGCGCGTCGAGCGCGGCCCTGACCGTGCGCCCGGAGAAGAGGACGTCGTCGACCAGCACCACCCGCTGCTTGTCGATGCCGCCCGGCGGGATGTGCGTGGGCTCCAGCGCGCGGGCGCCGCGCAGCCGGAGATCGTCCCGGTAGAGGGTGATGTCGAGCGCGCCGACCGGGATGTCGAACTCGGTGAAGGCGCGGATCCGGTCGCCGAGGCGCCGGGCGAGATGGGCACCGCGCGTCGGGATGCCGAGAAGGACGGTCTCCGCCGCGCCTTCGGTCTTCTCGATGATCTGGTGCGCGATCCGGTCGACGATCCGGGCCAGATCGGCCGCGTCGAGGATGGCACGGGCTCCGTCCGAGGGCTTGTCAGCCGCGGACATGCCGAGGGCAGGCGTCACCGCCAGACCTCCTTCCCCGCCTCACGGGACGGGTCGTTAAAGGACGTCGGTCGCGGCCCAACCTACCAGCGGCTTTGCGCCCGCTCCGAATCCAGCGACGCACCTCACATCGGGCGTGTCGCCCCGTCACTCAGCGCGTGCGGCGATCACGGAACGCAATGAAATCGCGTCATCCTCTTGACCGCGTGTATGGAATGGCCGTACGGTCACTCTCCGTAGCGACTCGGCAGTTCGTCTGAACCTTCGACCCCTCCGGAGTACATATGTCCGACTACGCCAAGGCCCTCGGTGCGCGACTGCGAGCGATCAGGCAGCAGCAGGGCCTGTCCCTTCAGGGCGTGGAGGAGAAGTCCGGCGGTCGCTGGAAGGCGGTCGTGGTCGGCTCTTACGAGCGCGGCGACCGCGCCGTCACCGTGGCCCGCCTCAACGAACTCGCCGACTTCTACCGCGTGCCGATCGCGGAGCTGCTCCCCGGCGAGGGCCCCGGCCGCCACGAAGGCGCCAGCAAGGTCGTCATCGACCTGGAGCGTCTCGCCCACCTGCCCGGCGACGAGATCGGGCCCGTCGTCCGGTTCGCGCGGAGCATCCAGCAGCAGCGCGGCGACTACAACGGCCGCGTCCTGTCGATCCGCGCGGTCGACCTCCAGGCCCTCGCGATCGTGTACGACCTCTCCCCGGCTGGCCTCGTCGAGCGCCTGACCGAGTGGGGCGTCCTCGTCGCGACTCCGACCCGGTAGGCGCCCCCGCAGCGGTTACGCCGCGCGCGTCGCGGTGGCAAGGCCACTGGGGCGCCGCAGCCGCCGTTGTAACCGCCGGCCCCGCCCCGGTAAAGATCTAACCTGGAGCCCGCTGAGGTGCCGCGATCGCAAGGCGGAGGCGGCGAGTAGGCCATATGGGCCGCGAGCCGCCGACAACGCAGCGAGCGTGGTGCCTCAGCGGGCCGCCCCTCAGTTCAGTTCGGCTTTGAGGAGTTGTAGGCGGCCGAGGAGGCCGTTGACGAAGCGGGGGGACTCGTCGGTCGACAGTTCCCTCGCCAGGTCGACGGCCTCGTCGATGGCGACGGCGTCCGGGATGTCGTCCCGCCACAGCAGCTCGTAGATCGCCACCCGCAGGATGTTGCGGTCCACGGCCGGCATCCGGTCGAGCGTCCAGCCCTCGGCGTACGTGGTCAGCAGCTCGTCGATCCGGTCGCGCCGCTCGGTGACGCCCTCGACCAGCGTCACCGCGTACTCCGGGACCGGCGGGTCGGCCTGCGCCAGCCGGTCCTTGGCCGTGAGCATCACGTCGGTGCCGCGCAGGTCCGACTCGTACAGGATGTCCAGCGCCCGCTTGCGTGCCTTGCGGCGCGCGGACCGGCGCTCGGGGTGTTCGCCCTTAGCCGGCACGTCAGTTGTTCACGCGGCTGATGTACCGGCCGTCGCGCGTGTCGACCTTGATCTTCTCGCCGGTGGTGACGAACAGCGGCACCTGGACGGTCGCGCCGGTCTCCAGCTCGGCCGGCTTCGTGCCGCCGGTGGACCGGTCGCCCTGCAGGCCCGGGTCGGTGTGCTTGATGATCAGCTCGACGCTGGCCGGCAGTTCGACGTAGAGCGGGGTCGAGTCGTGCAGCGCGACGACGACCTCGGCGTTCTCCAGCAGGTAGTTCGCGCCGTCGCCCACGGTCTCGGTGGGAACGTGGATCTGGTCGTAGGTGTCGGAGTCCATGAAGACGAAGTCGGTGCCCTCCTTGTAGAGGTAGGACATCGCGCGCTTGTCGACGTTCGCCGTTTCGACCTTGGTGCCGGCGTTGAAGGTGCGGTCGACGGTCTTGCCGCTGAGCACGTTCTTCAGCGTGGTGCGCACGAACGCACCACCCTTGCCGGGCTTGACGTGCTGGAACTCGACGACGTTCCACAGCTGTCCGTCGATGTTCAGCGTCATGCCGTTCTTGAGGTCGTTGGTGGTGGCCATGCCTGGTCTGTCTCCTTGGTTGCCGGGGCCGTGCGGGGCCGCCCGCCGGCTCGGCTGGTGGTCAACGTGAGTGTGCGCGGCACAGGGGCGCCGCCGCCAAGACTCACAGAGTGTACCGGTCAGGTGGTGCCTGGCCGCGAATCGAGTCTTGACGGCGTGGGCACCGTGCCTTAGCGTCGCCGGCAATTAGGAAACTTTCCTAACCATTCATCTTTCCGGAGTCGTCATGAGCGCACCCCGCAGGGCAGTCGGACTCCTCACCGCCCTGGTGGTGGCGGGGACCGGAGGGCTTGCCGCCGCCGCGCCGCCCTCGGCCGCCGCCGGTGTTTCCGCCGTGCGTGTGGACCAGGTCGGGTACGGGGTCACCGAGACCAAGCACGCGTACCTGATGGCCGACGCGGCCTCCCCCGGCACACGGTTCGCCGTCGTCGACGCGCGCGGCCGGACCGTGCTCAGCGGACGGGTCGGCGCCGACCGTGGCCCGTGGAACGAGCGGTTCGGTGCCGTCCACCCGATCGACTTCTCCGCCTTACGCCACCCCGGCGCCTACCGGATCCGCGCCGCCGGCGCCACGTCGCCCGCGTTCCAGATCGGCGGCACCGACCGGCTGTTCGGGCCCCTCGCCAAGGACAGCACCCACTTCTTCCAGGTACAGCGGGACGGCGCGGACGTCGTCAAGACCCGCATGGACCGCAAGCCCTCCCACCTCGCCGACCGGACCGCCACGGTGTACGAGCACCCCGTCTTCGCCGGCGACGGCGGCGACGTGCCCGCCGCACCGCTCAAGCCGATCGCCGGCGAGGCCCCCGTCGACGTCGAGGGCGGCTGGTTCGACGCCGGGGACTTCGTCAAGTTCACCCACGCGTCCGCGTACTCCACCGCCGAGCTGCTGTACGTCCAGCGCTTCTCGCCGGACCGCGCGCTCGACGCCGAGACCCGGCACGGCGTCCGCTGGCTCGACAAGGCGTGGGACGCCCGTCGCAAGGTGCTGTACGTCCAGGTCGGCATCGGTACCGGCAGCGAAGAGTTCGGCTTCCTCGGCGACCACGACGTGTGGCGCCTCCCCGAAGCCGACGACGCGCTCGACGTGAAGCCCGGCGACCCCGAGTACTTCATCAAGCACCGCCCGGTGTTCCGCGCCTCCGCGCCCGGCGGGCAGATCAGCCCCAACCTCGCCGGCCGCATCTCGGCGTCCTTCGCGCTCGCCGCCCAGATCGAAGCCCGCCGCAACCCTCGCCTCGCCCGCCACTACCTGGAAGAAGGCGCGTCGATCTTCGCCCTCGCGAAGACCACCGACGTCGGCGAACTCATCACCGCCTTCCCCCACGCCTACTACCCCGAAGACTCCTGGCAGGACGACCTCGAGTTCGGCGCCACCCAACTCGCCCTCGCCGGACGCGCCCTCGGCGACCGCCGCGCCGCCGGCTGGCTCCGCGCCGCCGCACACTGGGCCGACGCCTACCTCGCCAGCGAACACCGCGACACCCTCAACCTGTACGACACCAGCGCCCTCGGCCACGCCGACCTGATCCGCCTCCTGCGCTCCACGCGCGGCGGCCACGCCGTCACCGCCGCCGACCTCATCGCCGACCTCCGGCGCCAACTCGACACCGGCGTCACCGCCGCGGCCGACCGCCCCTTCCGCAACGCCGCCGACACCACCAACTTCGACGTCGCCACCCGCAGCCTCGGCTACGCCGCCACCGCCAAGCTCTACCGCACCCTCACCGGCGACCGCCGCTACGACACCTTCGGCACCCAACAACGCAACTTCGTCCTCGGCGCCAACCCCTGGGGCACCACCCTCGTCATCGGCGCCGGCACCACCTTCCCCCACTGCCCCCAACACCAGGTCGCCAACCTCGCCGGATCGCTCAACGGCGGAACCCGCGTCGTCACCGGCGCCGTCGTCAACGGACCCAACGGCGCCGCCAACTTCGAATTCATCGGAATCCCCGACGGCGCCAACGCCTGTCCGGCAGATGGAAACAACCGATTCGCGCCGTACGACACCACCGAATCCCGGTACCTTGACGACGTCCGCGCATGGCCCAGCAGCGAACCAGCCATCGACTTCACCTCCACCGGAATGCTCGCGTTCGCCCTCACCAGCAAGGGCTGACGCCACAAACTGGGTCCGCCGTCCGCCGCACCCGGACGGCGGGCCCTTTTTATTGCCTATCGGTCGCTGCGGCCGGCCCAGCCGCACCCTGGCTGCGTTCTCGGTCCCTCGTGGCCGGGAGGCCACTTCGGGGCCTGCCGCCTTGCCAGGGCACGGCTGGACTCGGCCTCGCTCGCCGCTCGGGGGGTTGGGGCTAGAGCAGCCGCGGCGCTCCGCGCGCGGGCGGCGGGCCCGCCGAAGTGTGTGGGGTTTTGGGGGCTATAGCTCGCGAGAACCCACACACTTCGCGCGACGGCGGCTCGTCACAGCGCAGCGCGCGCCTAGCCTCCCTCGCCGCTGCGGCATCTCGCGCACGCGGCGCGGCGCGGCGGGGGGACTTTCGCGGCACGCGTGCCTAAAGCGGGCGGGCGTAGCCACGCAAGTCCCGAAAGTCCGAATCGCGGGTGGGGCCGGCGCGGGGGGCGGCGGGCGGACGGCGGGCCTAGAGGATGGTGATGGTGCCCTTGGGGTTGGCGGCCATCCAGCGGGCCGCCGCGCGCGGGTCCACGCCCGAGACCACCACGTCACCGTCGCGCGTGACCTGCGCGAGCGGCAGCGCCGGCGACGCCATCATCCAGGCAGCGACCCCGTTCGCCAGCACCAGCGGGATCGCCAGGTACGCCGCGTGGAACGGCAGCACGTCGTCCCGGTCGGCGGCGAGGTACACCACGAACAGCACCAGTGCTACCAGCGTCAACGGGACGAACGCGAACATCTGCGCCCGCCGCACCAGCCACGACCGCGTCCAGCGCCGCCGGGTCGCCTCATCCACCGGAACGTCCATGATCCGCTGACCGAAGTGGCGCAGGTCGAACCGCCGTAACGGCGCCGGGCTCGGGTCGCCGCTCGCGTCCGCCAGCGAAACGTCCGGCATCCGCAGCCCTTCCCGTCCGCCGGACAGGACGAGCACGTCAACCACGCGACGCCACGTGCAGCAGCGCGAGCCGGTACCCGTCGATGCCGAGCCCGACGATCAGCCCGGTGGCCACCGCCGAGATGTACGAGTGGGACCGGAACTCCTCCCGCTTGTGCACGTTGCTGATGTGCACCTCGAGAAGCGGGCCGGTCAGCATCGCGCACGCGTCCCGGATGGCGACCGACGTGTGCGTCCAGCCGGCGGCGTTGAGCACCACGGCGGCACCCTCGTCGGCGGCGGCGTGGAGCCAGCCGATCAGTTCGGCCTCGTCGTTCGTCTGGCGGACCTCGACATCGAGCCCCGCCTCCTTGCCCGTCCGCTCACATAGTTCGACCAGGTCGGCGTACGTCTGATTGCCGTACACGTCCGGTTCGCGCAGCCCGAGCCGGTTCAGGTTCGGGCCGTTCAACACGTACGCCTTCACAGCAGCACCTCCCCGCGCGTCTCGTCACGCGCCACCTCGGAGTACGCGGCGACCAGCAGGGACGGATCAGGGTCGTCGAGCACGGTGGGCTTGGCCAGCCCGTCCAGGACGATGAACCGCAGCCTGTTGCCGCGCGACTTCTTGTCCACGCGCATCGTGTCGAGAAGCTGCGACCAGGCGCCACCCTCGTACGAGACGGGCAGGCCGAGCAGCGTGAGCGCGCTGCGGTGCCGGGCCGCGGTCTCGTCGTCGAGGCGGCCGGCGAGGCGGCCCAGTTCGGCGGCGAACACCAGTCCGACGCTGATCGCCGCGCCGTGCCGCCACTTGTACCGCTCGCGCTTCTCGATCGCGTGCCCGAGCGTGTGCCCGTAGTTGAGGATCTCCCGCAGCCCGCTCTCGCGCAGGTCCTGGGACACCACGTCGGCCTTGACCTGGATCGACCGCTCCACCAGCTCGCGCAGTACCGGGCTGGCGGGGTCGGCGGACGCCTTGGGGTCGGCCTCCACCAGGTCGAGGATGGCCGGGTCGGCGATGAAGCCGCACTTCACGACCTCGGCGAGCCCGGCGACCAGCTCGTGCCGGGGCAGCGTCTCCAGCGTGGCGAGGTCGCAGACGACGCCCGCCGGCGGGTGGAACGCGCCGACCAGGTTCTTGCCGCTCGCGGTGTTGATGCCGGTCTTGCCGCCGACGGCGGCGTCCACCATGCCCAGCACGGTCGTCGGTACCTGGATCACCCGGACGCCGCGCAGCCACGTCGCCGCCACGAACCCGGCCAGGTCGGTGGTGGCCCCGCCGCCGAGCCCGATCACAGCGTCCGTACGGGTGAAGCCGGCGCGCCCGAGGACGTCCCAGCAGAAGCCGGCGACCTCCAGGTTCTTGGCCTCCTCGGCGTCCGGGACCTCGAGCGTGTGGGAGTCGAAGCCCTGCTCGCGCAGGTCGTCGCGGACCGCCTCCGCGCTGACCCGCAACGTCGGCGCATGGATGATCCCGACCCGCTGGGCACCGGCCAGCAGCGGCGGCAGCTCACCGAGCAGCCCCGTGCCGACCAGTACCTCGTACGGCGCGTCGCCGCCGACCTGGATCCGTGTGGTGCTCACAGCTGCTTCGCCACCTCGTCCGTGACCTCTTCCGGCGGACGGCCGTCCGTCGCGACCCGCACCGCCGCCACCTCCTCGTACAGCGGACGGCGCTGGTCCAGCAGGTGCCGCAGCGTGGCCCGCGGGTTGAGCGTGAGCACCGGACGGTCCTTCGCCAGCCCCACCCTCGTCACCGCGTCGGACAGCCCGACCTCCAGGTACACCACCCGGTGCCCGGCCAGCCGCTCGCGCGTCACGGGCGACAGCACCGCCCCGCCGCCGAGCGCCAGCACGCCGCCGTGCGACGCGAGCGCGGCGGCCACCGCCTCGACCTCCAGGGCGCGGAACGCCTCTTCGCCGTCGTTCACGAAGATGTCCGAGATCGGCTTGCCCGCGATGGCCTCGATGTCGTGGTCGACATCCCGGAACGGGACGCCCAGCCGCGCGGCGAGGAGCTGGCCGACCGTGGTCTTGCCCGCGCCGGGCGGCCCGACGAGCACAGCGACGGGACGGCTCACCGGATCACCATCGAGGCGAGGTAGCCGTCCAGGTTGCGCTTCATCTCGGCCACCGAGTCGCCGCCGAGCTTCTCCACGGCGGCGTCGGCCAGGGTCAGCGCCACCATCGCCTCGGCGACGACGGCCGCGGCCGGCACGGCGCACACGTCGCTGCGCTGGGCGATCGCCTTCGCCGTCTCGCCGGTCTTGACGTCCACGGTGGACAGTGCACGGGTCAGCGACGAGATCGGCTTCATCGCCGCCTTCACCCGCAGCACCTCGCCGTTGGTGATGCCGCCCTCCAGACCGCCGGCGCGGCCGGTCAGGCGCTGGACGCCGTCCGGCGAGTTGACGATCTCGTCGTGCGCGGAGGAGCCGCGGCTACGGGCCTGCGTGAAGCCGTCGCCGATCTCCACGCCCTTGATCGCCTGGATGCTCATGAGCGCCATCGCGAGACGGGCGTCGAGCTTGCGCTCCCAGTGCACGTGGCTGCCGAGACCCGGCGGGAGGCCGTAGGCGAGGACCTCGACGATGCCGCCGAGCGTGTCGGCGTCCGCCTTGGCCGCGTCGACCTCGGCGACCATCTCCACGGACGCCTGCTTGTCGAGGCACCGCAGCGGGTCGGCGTCGATCGCGTCGCGGTCCTCCGGCGTGGGCAGCCGGTCGTTCGCGGCGGCGACCGAGCCGAGTTCCACCACGTGGCTGACGATCTCCACACCCAGGACCTGCCGCAGCATCGCCTGCGCGACCGTCCCGAGCGCGACCCGGGCCGCCGTCTCCCGCGCGCTCGCCCGCTCCAGGATCGGACGGGCGTCGTCGAAGCCGTACTTCTGCATGCCGGCGAGGTCGGCGTGGCCGGGGCGCGGGCGGCTCAGCGGCGCGTTGCGGGCCAGCCCGGCCAGCACCTCGGCGTCGACCGGGTCCGGCGACATGACCTGCTCCCACTTCGGCCACTCCGTGTTGCCGACCGTCACGGCGAACGGGCTACCCAGCGTCAGGCCGTGCCGCAGGCCGCCGAGGACCTCGACCACGTCCCGCTCGAAGCTCATCCGGGCGCCACGGCCGTAGCCCAGCCGGCGCCGGGCCAGCTCGGTGGCGATCTCCTCGGACGTGACAGCGATCCCGGCGGGCAGGCCCTCCAGGATGGCGACGAGAGCGGGGCCGTGCGACTCACCCGCGGTTGTCCAGCGCAGCATGACGGTCAGTCTTTCACGATGCCGCGACCCGTCCGGACCCGCCGCCGCGCGTCCCACCCTCCGAGCGCTCCCGCGCCAGGCCCGGGCGCTCCGCCCCTGCCGCCGGCCCCGAGGTTCGGACTTTTGAGGGTCGCGGAGCCCGCGAAACCCTCAAAAGTCCGAAGGTGGGCGGCTCAGCCGACGGCGGGCGGCTCGGCCGACGGCGGGCAGCTCGGCCCAAGGTGGGCGGCTCGGCCGAAGGTGGGGCGCTCAGCCGACGGCGAGCGCGAGGTAGCCGGTGGCCGCCGTGTCGCCCAGGGCCACGGCCGTGAGCGCGCCCGCGACCATGAACGGGCCGAACGGGACCCGGGACGTCCGGGAGACCCGGCGGGCGGCGAGCAGCCCGAGGCTGACCAGGCCGCCGTAGAGGAAGCCGAGGACCGCGCCGACCAGCAGCGGCGCCCAACCGGCCCAGGCGAGGACCGCGCCGAGGACGCCGGCCAGCTTCACGTCCCCGAAGCCCATGCCGTCCGGGATGGCGACCGCGAGGAGGTAGTACGCGCCGTACAGGAGGAGCCCGCCGACCGCGGCCCGCCCCAACCGCGCCCAGTCGGCGCCGATCAGGCTGGACGCGACGAGCAGGACGGCGACCACCGGGTACGACGGGAGCGTGAGCCGGTCGGGCAGCCGGTGGACGGCCAGGTCGATCGTGACGAGCGCGACGCCGATCGCCGCCAGGTACAGGTACGCGGCGAGCACCGGTTCGGGGCCGGTACGCCAGGCCAGCAGTGCGAACAGCGCGCCGGTCAGCGGCACCGTCAGGGCGGCCCGCGCGGTCACCGGATCGGGAGCCGCCGCCCACCGGGCCAGCGCCGGGACGAACGCGCCCACCACCAGGCCGAGGACGCCGCATGCGACGACGAAGGCGGCGACGATCACGGGCGGTTCGCCAGGGCGGCGCGCATCGCCTCCAGCGGCGCCGGCTGCCCGGTCATGAGCGTGACCTGGTGGCCGGCCTGGTGCAGGAGCAGGTCGAGGCCGGACACGACCCGGCACCCGGCGGCCTCGGCGCTCGCGGCGAGCGGGGTGGGCCACGGGTCGTAGACGACGTCGAAGATCACGGCGCCCGTGGCGAACGCCGCGCCCGCGAACCGGTCGGCGGTGCCCTTCGGGACGGTGGAGATGAGGAGGTCGGTGGCGGTGAGCAGCGGCTCGACCTCGGTGAACCGGGCCAGCTCGACGGTGACGCCCAGCCGCTCGGCGGCCTCCGTCAGGTCGGCTGTGCGCGCCGGGTCCCGGACGACCACGGTGACCGGCTCGCTCGTCAGGTCGCGGAGCGCCGCCAGCGCGGCCTGTGCGGTGCCGCCGGCACCGAGCACGACCGCCCGTTCGACCTCACCCAGACCCGGCCTCACGCAGCGCGTCGACCATGCCGGGGGCGTCGGTGTTGTCGGCGTGGCGGCGCCCGCCGTCGAGGACCAGCGTGTTGGCGGCCCCGATCGCGGCGGCACGCTCGGACACGTCGTCGGCCACGGACAGCGCGATCCGCTTGAGCGGCATCGTCAGCGACAGCCCGACCCACGATTCGTCGAGTCGGCCGACCAGCGCGCGCAGCTCGTCCTCGCGGCACTCCTGAGCGGTGTAGGTCCAGCCGTCGAGACCCAGCGCGGTATAGGCGGCCGTGTGCAGCACCGGCGAGAGCGAGTGCTCGATCGGGCTGC
The DNA here is from genome assembly GCA_963742725.1 of uncultured Actinomycetota bacterium. Classification (GTDB taxonomy): domain Bacteria; phylum Actinomycetota; class Actinomycetes; order Mycobacteriales; family Cryptosporangiaceae; genus CAVVAL01. The sequence goes on from CAVUMX010000001.1 coordinate 165,103, forward strand.
CCAGGACGGCCGCGTGACGGGGCGTGCCCTTCCCAGTCAGTCGCAGCGTCCGATCGCTCTGCATTTGGCCGTGTTGGGACCCTGGTGTACGGCGAGGTCGTCGGTGAACGACGAGCGCCCGTCCTTCTCGGTGACCACGAAGTAGAGCCAGTTTCCTTCCTCCGGGTTGGCGGCCGCGTCGATGGCGGCCTTGCCCGGGTTGGAGATCGGCGTCGGCGGCAGGCCGTCGTTCAACGTGGTGCTGTAGTTGTTCGCCGGGTCTTTCAGCTGCTTGTCTCCGACGATCGCCTTGCGGCCCTTGCCGGTCTGGATCAGCCAGTACTGCGTGGTCGAGTCGAACCGCAGCTCGGTGCCCTCCTTCAGCCGGTTGTAGACCACTCGGGCGATCTTGGCGAAGTCGACCTGGACGCCTTCCTGCTCGACCAGCGTGGCCACGATCAGCAGCTCGCGCGGCGTGAGGTTGAGCCCTTCCGCCGCCTTCAGGAAGCCGTCGTCCTCCATGACCTGGAGCGTCTTGGCGACCATGGCGGTCAGGATCGACTTCGCGGTGTCCTTCTTGCCGACCTCGTACTTCGCCGGGAACAGGAAGCCCTCCAGCGGCGGCGGCGTGCCGGCCTTCGCGCTGGCCCAGTCGGGGACGCCCAGCGCGGTCGGGTCCTTGGCGGCGGCGTCGAAGTCGGCCACCGGGATGCCGGTCTGCTTGCTGATGAGCGGCAGGATCTCCTTGACCGTGAGCCCTTCGCGGATCAGGAAGCTCTTCACGCTCTTGCTGGCCGGGTCGAGCATGAGCGTCAGCGCGGCGGACGCCTTCATCTGCTTGCGCAGGGAGTAGGTGCCGGGCTGGAGGCTGGTCGACGCCGGGTTGTCCTCGGCGGCGTTGGTGAACGCCTTGGCGCTCTTGACGACATCGGCCTTGAACAGCGTGTTCGCGATGTCGGTGACGGTGTCGCCCTCGTCGACCTGGACGACCGCCTCGCCGGTGCCCTGACCGGCGTAGTCCTCAGCGGTGAAGAAGTCCTTGACCTCGCCGTACCCGTACCAGCCGGCACCGCCGAGACCGCCGAAGACGAGCACCATGACGAGGAACGCGATGATCGAGCGGCGCCGGTCCTTGCTGCCCTGGCGGCGGCGCCGATGCCGGGCGACGCGGCTACGGGGTATCTCTTCGGTCGTGTGGAACGGCAGACTGTCGAGGTCGTTCATGATCGGGCCTCACCGCTCCGCTCGGCATCCAGCCAGGATTGCAGGATCGCGACCGCGGCGGCCTGGTCCACCACAGCGCGTTGCCGCTTACCCCGTACTCCCCGGCCGGCCAGGGTACGGCTCGCGATCACCGTCGTGAGCCGTTCGTCGGTCAGGCGCACGGGAACAGCGGCGACCCGGTCCGCAAGCCTAGCGGCGTACCGCTCTGCCGCAATAGCTGCCGGCCCGCGCCGGTTCGCCAGGGTCTTCGGCAACCCGACGACAACCTCGATGACCTGGTGTTCTTCCACCAGACGGCATAGTTCAGTGATGTCAGAATCACCGTCGGTATCGTGACTGAGGGTGACCAGCGGTGACGCGAGGATCCCGTCAGGATCGCTGAGGGCGACGCCGACGCGCACGGCGCCGACGTCGACCCCCATCCGGACGCCGCGCTTCACGCGGTCCCGGACACCGTTCTGGCGACAAGCTCCTCGATGGCCGTGAGCAGCGCCGGCGCCATGGCGGCGTCGACCCCGCCACCCTGCGCCAGGTCGTCGCCGCCACCGCCGCGCCCGGAGAGCGCGCCGCGGACGAGCTCGCTGGCCTTGAGGCCGGAGTCCCTGGCCGCCGAGTTGACCGCGACTACGAGTGACGCCTTGCCGTTCGCGCGTGCCGCGACGGCGACCACGCCGGGGCGGCCCTGCGCGAGCCGGCCGCGGATCTCCTGCGCGAGGCCGCGGACGTCGTTCGCGACCGTGCCCTCCGGCACCTCCGTGGTGACCACGGCGACACCCGCCACGTCCTTGGCCGCCGACGCGAGATCGCCGGCGCTCGACAGGACGGCGGCGGCGCGGAGCTTGTCCAGCTCCCGCTCGGCGTCACGCAGCTGGGACAGCACCGCGGCGACCCGGTCCGGGATCTCCTCGGGACGGGCCTTGAACGTCTCGGCGAGCTGCGAGACCAGCACGTGCTCCTTCGCGAGGAACCGGAACGCGTCGAGCCCGACCAGCGCTTCGACCCGGCGCACGCCCGACCCGATCGACGCCTCGGAGAGCAGCTTGATCACGCCGAGCTGGCCGGAGCGGGCCGCGTGCGTACCGCCGCACAGCTCACGGGCGTAGTCGCCGACCTCGACGACCCGCACCTCGTCGCCGTACTTCTCACCGAACAGCGCCATCGCGCCGATCCGCCGCGCCTCGGCCTGCGAGGTGACGAACGCGCGGACCTCCAGGTCTTCCAGCAGGACCGCGTTGACCTGGTCCTCGACGTCGGTGAGGACGCTCGCCGGCACCGCGGACGGCGTGTTGAAGTCGAACCGCAGGCGCCCCGGCGCGTTGAGCGACCCGGCCTGGGTCGCCGACTCGCCCAGCGCGTCGCGGATGCCCTGGTGGATGAGGTGCGTGGCGGTGTGCGCGCGCGAGATCGAGCGGCGCCGGTCGACGTCGACGGCCGCGTGCACGGACTCGCCGGCGCGGATCTCGCCGGACAGCACCCGGGCGCGGTGGACGATCAGGCCCGGCGCCGGCGACTGGACGTCCAGCACCTCCAGGCGGCCGTTGCCGACCGTGAGGAAGCCCAGGTCAGGCTGCTGACCGCCGCCCTCCGCGTAAAACGGCGTGGCGTCGAGGACGACCTCGATCTCGTCGCCCTCGCCCGCGCCGGTCAGCACGCCCCCGTCGCCGACCAGGCCGGTGACCGTGGACTCGCGCTCGATCTCCACGTACCCGGTGAACGTCGAGGGGCCGCGGCTGTCGAGCACCGCTCGGTAGGCCGACATGTCGGCGTGGCCGGTCTTCTTCTTCTGCGAGTCGTCCTTGGCCCGCTTGCGCTGCTCGGCCATGAGGCGGCGGAACCCGTCCTCGTCGACCGACAGGCCCTGCTCGGCCGCCATCTCCAGCGTGAGGTCGATGGGGAAGCCGAACGTGTCGTGGAGCTGGAACGCCTTGGCGCCGGGCAGCGTCGTGCTGCCGCTCGCCTTGGTCTCGCCCACCGCCACGTCGAGGATCGTCGTGCCCTGCTTGAGGGTCTGGAGGAACGCCTCCTCCTCCGCGTAGGCGTACTGCGAGATCCGCTCGAAGTCGGACGCGACCTCCGGGTACGACGCGCTCATGCAGTCGCGGGTCACCGGCAGCAGCTCCGGCAGCGACGCGCCCTCGTGGCCGAGCAGGCGCATCGCCCGGATCGCGCGGCGCAGGATCCGGCGCAGGACGTAGCCGCGGCCCTCGTTCGACGGCGTGACGCCGTCGCCGATCATCATCAGCGAGCTGCGGACGTGGTCGGCGACGACCCGCAGGCGCACGTCGTCCGGATGGGATTCCCCCGGGTTGTGGCCGGACAGGGCGCCGTACCGCTTGCCGGTGAGCTGCGCCGCGCGGTCGAGGACCGGGTAGACCTCGTCGATCTCGTACAGGTTGTCGACGCCCTGTAGCAGGTAGGCGACCCGCTCCAGGCCCATGCCGGTGTCGATGTTCTTCGCCGGCAGCTCGCCCAGGATCGGGAAGTCGGTCTTGCCGGTGCCCTCGCCCCGCTCGTACTGCATGAAGACGAGGTTCCAGAACTCCAGGTAGCGGTCGCCGTCGGGCTCCTCGCCGCTGGTGATGTCGTACTCGGGGCCGAACTCGGCGCCCCGGTCGATCAGGATCTCCGAGCACGGGCCGCACGGGCCGGGAACGCCCATCGACCAGAAGTTCGGGCCCATGCCGAGCCGGATGATGCGCTCGGCCGGCACGCCGATCTTGTGGCGCCAGAGGTCGTAGGCCTCGTCGTCCTCGTGGTAGACCGTCGCCCACAGGCGGGACTCGTCGAACCCGTAGCCGCCCTCGGACTGCGGCTTGGTGACCAGATCCCAGGCGAGCGCGATCGCGCCCTCCTTGAAGTAGTCACCGAAGGAGAAGTTGCCGTTCATCTGGAAGAACGTGCCGTGGCGGGTGGTCTTGCCGACCTCGTCGATGTCCGGCGTGCGGATGCACTTCTGGACGCTCGTGGCACGCGGGTACGCCGGCGTCACCTGGCCGAGCAGATACGGCTTGAACGGCACCATGCCGGCGTTGACGAACAGCAGGTTGGGGTCGTCGGCGAGCAGGCTGGCGCTGTCGACGACGGTGTGCCCGTTGCGGGCGAAGTGATCGAGGAAACGCTGGCGGATCTCGGCTGTCTTCATGAGGTCATCCGTCTGTATGGCGAGAGGAACAGGGTCAGGGCATGCGTCGTCAGGAGGGCACCGCGACCGCGGCGACCTCCCGGATAGCTCGCGCCAGCCGAGCGATCTCGACACCAGACACGCTGAAACTCCTCATCTCCGCACGCGAGCGGCCAGCCTGAGCCGCCCGAAACGCCTGCCAAGAACAGTACCGCGCGGCCGGTAGCCCGGTCGTCCCACATTCCGGGCCTGTGGACAACGGGGCTCAGCGGCGCCCGGGCTCGTCGTCTTCCTCGCCGAGCAGGCTCGCGATGTCGCCCTCGGTCGCCAGCGCGGCCAGCAGGTCGTCCTCCCGCTCGGCCATCGCGGCCCGGACGTCGTCCGCGAACTCGCGCACCGTCTCCAGCAGGCCAGCCGCCGAACCACGGGCCGAGTCGGCCAGGCCGGACGGGCTGTAGGAGTCGGCCGTCTGGACGAGCTTCCGCACGACCAGCGCGCCGACCGCCACGCCCACCCCGAGCCAGAACAGGCGCTTCATCAGGCACCCCCACGGCGGTGCCGGGCCCGGCGCCGCTCCTTCATCTGGGACTTGACCTCGCGCTCCACATCGGAACGCTTCCGGGCGTTCGTCGCCTGCCGGACGCCGTAGGTGAACGCGGCGACCTTGACCAGCGGGCTGCCGAGCGTGGCCGCGAACAGCGACGTCAGCGCCGACACGTTGGTCGTCACCTGCTGGACGTGATCGGTCATCGTGTCGACCTTCGCGAGCTGGCCGTTCACGCCGACGAGCGTCTCGTTCACCCCGTCCACGCTGACGTGGACGCTGGACAGCAACGGCCCGGCCTGGTCCGTCAGCTCGTTGATCGCGCGGGTCGCGGCGTCAACCGTCTTGCGCAGCTTGAGGATCGGGATCATCAGCGCACCGACCAGCAGCAGGAACGCGCCTGCCGCGATCAGGGCCGCGATCTCCCAACCGGACACCGACACCGGGTCCCCCTCGATTCGTCGATTGGCACGGGGGTCCTACCCCGTCCCGGGTGACCCTACTCTCACACCCGACCCGGGCCAGGTACCGGATCGACACGGCAGTGGACAGTCGGGCAGTCGAGAATCGCCTGCGACGGGCTCACCGCCTCGTGCAGCACGATCTCCAGCTTCGACGGACCGGAATCGTCGCTGGTCAGCGGCGTCGCGGAGTAGGCCAGGACCAGGTCGTCGCGCGTCCAGCAGTCGGTGTCGACGCCGCTCTCGGGCGGCGCGCTGTCGCAGTCAGTCTGGTAGCGCCAGCCCGCGCGGTCGAGCGCCTGGGCGTACACCATCTCCACATCGGACGCCGATTTCGGCAACTTCGCGTACCGGCGGGTCCACCGTGGCGGGTCGGCGTCCTCGTCGGCGGTGTCCTGGGCGCCGGCGAACCACGACGGCGCCTTGACCTCGGCGAGCGCCTCGGCCGGGCCGGCGTCGCCGCCGCATCCGGACAGCGCGACGAGCGCCAGGAGGGCAGCCAGGAACAGGCCCCGCTGGGCGGGGCCGTGGGTGGTGCGTGTCATTTCTTCTGTTCTCCCCGAATGATCGTGCGGAGCCGGTCGACCCGCTCCACGAGTGGCCGCTCGGCACCGTGCCGGCTCGGCGTGTAGTAGTCCCGGTCGGCGATCTCGTCCGGCGCGTGCTGCTGGGGCACGACGCCCGCGTCCTCGTCGTGCGGATAGCGGTAGCCCGTGCCGTGACCCAGCCCCTTGGCGCCCGGGTAGTGGGAGTCGCGCAGCGCCGGCGGGACGGCGCCCGTGCGCCCGGCCCGGACGTCCGCCTCGGCGGACCCGATCGCGGTGGTGACCGCGTTCGACTTCGGCGCCGTGGCCAGGTGGATCACCGCCTGCGCCAGGTTCAGCTTCCCTTCGGGCAGGCCGATCAGCTGGACGGCCTGCGCCGCCGCGACCGCGACCTGCAACGCCGTGGGGTCGGCCATGCCGACGTCCTCGCTGGCGAAGATCACCAGGCGCCGGGCGATGAAGCGGGGATCCTCGCCGGCCACGAGCATGCGGGCCAGCCAGTGCAACGCCGCGTCCACGTCGGAGCCGCGCATGCTCTTGATGAACGCGCTCGTCACGTCGTAGTGGGCGTCGCCGTCGCGGTCGTAGCGGACGGCGGCCTGGTCGACGGCGGCCTCGGCGGTGGCCAGGTCGACCTCGGACATGCCCAGCGCCGACGCTGAACCGGCAGCCGCCTCCAGCGCCGTGAGCGCCCGCCGGGCATCACCCGCGGCGAGCCGGACGATGTGGGCCTCCGCCTCGGAGGAGACCGTGACCGCGCCGGCCAGCCCGCGCTCTTCGGTCAGTGCCCGCCGTACGACCGAGAGAATGTCTTCGTCCTTGAGGGGTTCGAGCGTGAGCAGCAGCGACCGCGACAGCAGCGGCGACACGATCGAGAAGTAGGGGTTCTCCGTCGTGGCCGCGACCAGGGTGACCGTGCGGTCCTCGACGGCGGCCAGCAGCGAGTCCTGCTGGGTCTTGGAGAAGCGGTGGACCTCGTCCAGGAAGAGGACGGTCTGCCGCCCGGAGAAGCCGAGTTCGCGGCGGGCCTCGTCGATGACCGCGCGGACGTCCTTCACGCCGGCCGTGAGCGCGGACAGCTGCACATACCGGCGGCGCGTCGCGCGGGACACGATCTGCGCGATCGTCGTCTTGCCGGACCCGGGCGGCCCCCACAGGATCACCGACAGCGGCGCGTCGCCCTCCACCAGCCGCCGCAGCGGCGAGCCGGGGTTCAGCAGGTTCCGCTGGCCGACCAGCTCGTCGAGCGTGCGCGGACGCATCCGGACCGCGAGCGGAGCCGACTTCGCCGCGACTTCGGCGCCGACGGCATCGAACAGGCTCTCCGGCTCCACAGTGGCGACCCTACCGCCCGGTACCGACGATCTCGGCCCACCGTAACGAGCGTCACGGCAGGCCCCGGCTCGCGTGCGCTAGGATTTGAACATGTTCAATTCTTCGGAGGCCGTGATGGACGTGCTGCTGTTCTGGATCCAGCTCCTCGCCGTGTGGGTGATCGTGCCGCTCGGGCTGGGCCTCGTCGACGACCTTCCGGGCGGACGGGTGCTCCGCTGGTGTCAACGGCCGGCGGCCGCGCTCGCCACGATCGCGCTGGTGCTGCCGCAGGGGCCGGTCGCCGCCGCCTTCGCGGGCGGGTACGGCGTGTGGTGCCTCGCCGCCGCCGGTGCGGGCGCCGTGCTGATCGGCCGGGCCCTCCGACGGTCCGGCACGGGCGGCGACCCGGCTGACGTGGCGGGCCAGGGCGCAGCGGGCGGGCGGCTCGCGGCGGCTGGCCGGTGGGCGGTCGGGGTGGCGCCGGCGGCCGCCCTGCTGTCGTTGCCGGTGGCGGCGCTCGGGATGGTCGCGTCCACGGGCGGCAGGGAGCTGTTCGGGTTCAAGCTGATCCTGCTGACGCTGACGTCGGTGCACTTCCACTTCGCCGGGTTCGGCGCCGTACTGATCGCGGGCCGTACCGCGCAGGCCCTGGACCGGCGCTGGACCGATCTCGCGTGCGTGGCCGTCGTGGTCTCCCCCGCGATCATCGGCGCCATGTTCTTCGTGTCTCCCGCCGCGCAGCTACCCGCCGTGGTGACGTTGAGCGTCGGCGTCGCGCTGCTGGCCCTGGCCCACCTGTGCACCCGTCCGGGCGTGCTGCTCACCGTGAGCGGCCTGTCGGTGCTGGTGCCGATGGTGCTCGCCGTCTGGTGGACGGCCGGGCTGGCGTTCGACGTGCCGCACCTGACCATGACCTGGACGGCCGCCACCCACGGCGTCGCCAACGCGCTCGGCTACACCCTGTGCGGACTGCTGGGCTGGCGTCAGCTGGCCGCGTACCAGGCGGACGGGTACTCCGGGGCGCCGACCAGTTCCGGCGAGTACGCGGGCAGCCGCACGAGCTGGAAGTAGCCGTGCCGCTCGCCCCACGGGTCGACGACGCCGTGGTCGGTGCTGGCCGTGAAGCCGAACCGCCCGTAGTACCCGGGGTCCCCGAGCAGCGTGACCATGCCCCGGTCGGTCGTGGCGGCGGCGTCGAGAGCGGCTCGCACCAGCGCCGATCCGACGCCGTCGCGCTGGTGCGCGGGCAGGACGCCGATGGGGCCCAGCGCGAACACGGGCTTCCCGGCGAGCGTGATGTCCGTCAGCAGCACATGCCCGACGACCTCCCCGACGCGCTCGGCCACCAGCGACAGCTCCGGATGCCACCACGGACCGCCCCGCAGCGCGTCGACCAGGTCGGGCTCGAAGGCACCGCCGAACGCGGCCAGGTGGACGGCATGGATCGCGGCTACATCGTCGGCGTCGGCCCGCTCGGCCCGGATCATCACGCCGCCCATCCCCTCACGGGCCGTGGCGGGCCCGCAACGCAATTTCGCCGCGCCGGGCCCGCGACGCAATGTCAGGGCACCCGCCGGCCCGACGCCCGGAAGGCCGGGTAGCCGAGCAGCACCAGGTCGCTCTGCGCCCACTGCCGCGCGGCCGCCGTCAGCGCGCTCCGCAGCAGCGCCACGACAGCGGGCAGTTCGCCGGCCCGGTCGAGTTCGTCGGCGAGCCACCGCCAGCGGTGCACGAGGTACGGGCGGCGGCGGGGGGCACGGCCACCGGCCGGGACGAGTTCGGCGGCGTCGTCCAGCGCGCCGGGCAGCAGCCACAGCGACATGGACAACACCCAGACCGCGCAGGCACCCCGGACGCCCGCGTCCCACACCGCGTCGTCGCTCAGCTCCGGGAACGCCTCGACGACCTCGGCCCGGAACGCCGCTTCCATCATCGTGGTCAGGCCCTGGGGCGGCGTGAAGACGCACCAGCAGGTGGCGAACGGCAGCCGCGTGTACGCCGCGTCGAGGAACACGGAGTGGAAGCCGGCGCTCTCGAAGTCGAGGAAGCGCAGGCCGTCCTGGGTGAACAGGTTGTTGTCCGGGCAGACGTCGCCCGGCGAGAACACGGCGTACTCGCCCGGTTCGGTGTGCACGAGCAGCGAGATCAGTTCGGTGTCCAGGCCCGGCGGCAGGTCGGCACCGAGCGCGCCGAACCGGGCCGGGATCTCGCGCAACGCCCGGGGCAGCCAGGTCGCGTCGTCGGGGTTGGCGGTGTCGCCGCCGAACCGCTGGCGCAGCGCCGCGAACTCGGCCTGACGCCCCGCCGACTCGGCGCACAGCCGGCCGAACTCGGTCGCCCAGGCGGTCGCGGCGGCGGCGGCGCGCTCCGGGTCGTCGGCGAGCAGCAGGTCGGCGAGGTTCTGCCCCGTGCCCAGGTCTTCCAGGACGAGGACGCCCGCCTCGGCGTCGAACGCCAGCAGCTTCGGCCCGGCCGTGCTGAACGCCAGCCCGGCGGCCTCGTCGAGGAACGACTCGCGCGCTTCCTGGCGGTGCGCCTTGACGATCACCGTGCCGCGGTTCTCCACGCGGACGCGCAGCACCACCGAACGGCCGCTGCCGCCGATAGAGACGGGGTCGACGAGCCGGCACTCCTGCCCGGACGCCACCGACAACGCCGCCTCCGCCGCCGCCATCGCCTCGGCGGTGGACGGGAGGCCGGCGTCCGTGACGGTCAGAGGAAGCCACCCTTGGTTCTGGCGCCGAGGTCGGCGGCCATGCGCAGGAACGGGTTGGTGGCCCGCTCGCGCCCGATCGTCGTGGACTCGCCGTGCCCCGGGTGGACGATCGTCGCGTCGTCCATCGGCATCACGACCGTGCGCAGCGACTCGACCATGTCGGCCTCGCTGCCACCGGGCAGGTCGACGCGGCCGATCGAACCGGCGAACAGAAGGTCGCCGGAGAACAGCACCGGCTCGTCGGGGGTGTCCAGGCCGAACACGACCGATCCAGGGGTGTGGCCGGGGGCGAGGCGCACGGACAGGTCGACGCCGGCCAGCGACAGGGTCTGGCCGTCGGCCAGCTCGCGCACGTCGTCCGGCTCGCTGAACGCGAGCTGCCCGAACAGCGGCGTGCCAGCACGCGCGCCGATGCCGCTCCACGGATCGGCGAGCTGGTGCCGGTCGGACGGGTGCACGTACGCGGGGATGTCCCGGGCGCCGCACACCGGCGCGACGGAGAACGTGTGGTCGAAATGACCGTGGGTAAGCACGACCGCGACAGGCTGCAACCGGTGCTGGCTGATGATGTCGTCCAGCTGGGACTGCGCGCCGATGCCGGGATCGACGACGACGCACTCTTGGCCTGGGCCGGGCGCGATCACCCAGCAGTTCGTGCCGGGTGGTCCGGCGGGGAACCCGGCGACGAGCACGTGGCGGATCCTCTCTCTCGGCACCGACAGTCGGTGACTGCCAGTCAGCCTACCGACGACTGGAGGCGGTGACGACGGTTGACCCAGTACCGACGCGTAGGGGGCGATTGCGCTCCTCGTACACTCTGTCGGTCACCGGAGGAGACTCCGGGCTACCCCCGGACGTAGACGACAGGAGCACCTCGTGCCCTCCAAGGACCGCCAGCGCGCACTCGCGCGCGCCAAGCTCGAACGCCAGATGGCCAACCGCGCCCACGCCGCCCGCCGGCGCCGGCAGATCCAGGCCGGCCTCGGGGCCTTCGTCGCGCTGGCCGCGGTCGTCGCCGGCACGGTGTTCCTCGTCGCCAAGTTCGACGGCGACAAGAAGAAGGACACCGACACCGCGCAGACGAACCCGACGCCGAGCGCGACGCCCACCCCGAGCCCGAGCGTGTCGCTCGCGCCCGGCGAGTGCGCGTACAACAAGTCGAGCGGTGGCCAGGTCAAGGAGGTGGGCCTCCCGCCCACCAAGAACGTGCCGCACACCGGCACCCGCACCGCCACCATCCAGCTCGGCCAGGGCCCGATCGAGGTCACGCTGGATCTCGCGAAGACCCCGTGCACGGCGAACAGCTTCGCGTTCCTCGCCGGCAAGAAGTACTTCGACGGCTCGACCTGCCACCGGATGACGGATGCCGGCATCTTCGTCCTCCAGTGCGGTGACCCGTTCGGCACCGGCACCGGCGGCCCCGGCTACCAGTTCGGCGTCGAGGGCCTGCCCACCGCGCCGACCAACCCGTACCCCGCCGGCACGCTCGCGATGGCGAACAGCGGCTCGCCGGACTCCAACGGCAGCCAGTTCTTCATCGTCTACAAGGACGGCAGCCAGCTCGGTCCGCAGTACACGCCGTTCGGCAAGGTCACGAAGGGCCTCGACATCGTGACGGCGATCGGCAAGGTCGGGCACGACGGCTCGTTCGACCCGCAGCCGGGCGGCGGCAAGCCGAAGCAGCCCGTGAAGCTCGAGAAGGTGACGGTCTCCGCCGCCAAGGGCTGATCCGTCCACCTGAAGCGTGTGGGGTTTCCCGAACCGGGAAACCCCACACGCTTTTGAGGACTTAGGCTCCGGACGTGACCCGGTAGGCGTCGTACACGCCCTCCACCTTGCGCACCACGCCGAGCAGGTGCCCGAGGTGCTTCGGGTCGGCCATCTCGAACGTGAACCGGGACACCGCCACGCGGTCCCTGGTCGTCGTGACCGTCGCCGACAGGATGTTCACCCGCTCGTCCGAGAGGACCCGGGTGACGTCCGACAGCAGCCGGTGCCGGTCGAGCGCCTCCACCTGGATGGCCACGAGGAAGACGGACCCGGCCGTGGGCGACCACGACACCGGCACCATCCGCTGCGGCTGCCGGTGCAGGTCCTCGGCGTTGGTGCAGTCCTCGCGGTGCACGCTGACGCCGCCGCCACGGGTGACGAACCCGATGATCGAGTCGCCGGGGACGGGCGTGCAGCACTTGGCGAGCTTCACCCACACGTCGTCGAGGCCCTCGACCACGACACCGGGATCAGTGCCGCCGATCTGGCGGGCCCGTTCCCTGGTCGGCAGCGTGATCTCGGCCAGGTCCTCGGTGGCGCCCTCGGCACCGCCCAGGGCGGCGACGATGCGCTGGACGACGGCCTGCGCGGAGATCTGGTTCTCGCCGACGGCCGCGTACAGAGCGCTCACGTCCGCGTAGTGCAGGTCGCGGGCCAGCGTGATCAGCGACTCGCCGCCGAACAGGCGCTGCAACGGAAGGCCCTGCTTGCGCATGAACTTCTGGATGGCTTCCTTGCCGGCCTCGATCGCGTCCTCGCGGCGCTCCTTGGCGAAGTGCTGGCGGATCTTCGTGCGGGCACGCGGACTCTTGACGAACCCGAGCCAGTCCTGCGACGGACCGGACGTCTCTGACTTCGACGTGAAGATGTCGATCGTGTCGCCGTTGGCGAGCGTGCTCTCCAGCGGCACGAGCTTGCCGTTGACCCGCGCGCCGATGCAGCGGTGCCCGACCTGCGTGTGGACCGCGTAGGCGAAGTCGACCGGCGTCGACCCGGTGGGCAGCGCGATGACGTCGCCCTTCGGGGTGAAGACGTACACCTCCTGCCCGCCCAGGTCGAACCGCAGCGACTCCAGGAACTCGCCCGGGTCGGCCGCCTCGCGCTGCCAGTCCAGGAGCTGCCGCAGCCAGGTCATGTCGTCGACCTGCGCGGCCGGGCCGGCGACCTCGGCGCCCTTCGAGTCCTTGTACTTCCAGTGCGCGGCGATGCCGTACTCGGCGGTGCGGTGCATGGCCCAGGTGCGGATCTGCAACTCGATCGGCTTGCCCTCGGGCCCGATCACCGTCGTGTGCAGCGACTGGTACATGTTGAACTTCGGCATCGCGATGTAGTCCTTGAAGCGGCCCGGCACCGGTTGCCAGGTCGCGTGGATCACGCCGAGGGCCGCGTAACAGTCACGCACGGAGTCGACCAGCACCCGCACGCCCACCAGGTCGTAGATGTCGGCGAAGTCGCGGCCCCGCACGATCATCTTCTGGTAGACGGAGTAGTAGTGCTTCGGCCGTCCGGTGGTGGTGGCCTTGATCTTCGACGCCTTCAGATCGGCGCTGACCTGCTCGGTCACCTCGGCCAGAGCCCGCTCGCGCGCCGGCGCGTGCTCGGCGACCAGGCGGGCGATCTCGTCGTACCGCTTCGGGTAGAGGATCGCGAAGGACAGGTCCTCCAGCTCCCACTTGACCGTGTTCATGCCGAGCCGGTGCGCCAGCGGCGCCAGGACCTCAAGCGTCTCGCGGGACTTGCGGATCTGCTTCGGGCGCGGCAGGAACCGCATCGTCCGCATGTTGTGCAGCCGGTCGGCGAGCTTGATCACCAGGACGCGCGGGTCGCGGGCCATCGCCACGACCATCTTGCGGATCGTCTCCGCCTCGGCCGCCTCGCCGAACTGGACCTTGTCCAGCTTCGTCACGCCGTCGACCAGGTGGGCGACCTCGCCGCCGAAGTCGGCCTGGAGCTGTTCGAGCGTGTAGCCGGTGTCCTCGACGGTGTCGTGCAGCAGCGCCGCCGACAGCGTGGTCGTGTCCATGCCCAGGTCGGCGAGGATCGTCGCCACCGACAGCGGGTGCGTGATGTACGGGTCGCCGCTCTTGCGCATCTGGCCGCGGTGGAACTGCTCGGCGACGTCGTACGCCTTCTGGAGCAGCCGGACGTCGGCCTTCGGGTGCGCGCGGCGGTGCGTGGCCACGAGCGGTTCGAGGACGACATTCACCTGGCCCTGCCAGGACGTGGCGCTGAAGCGGGCCAGCGCCGCCCGGACCCGGCGGCCCGTCGGCGCGGTGATGCCCGCGTCGTCGGCGGTGGCCGGCTGCGTCGTCATCACGGGCGCGGGGCTGACCGGCGCGTCCGCCTCCGGCTCGGCCGGCGGGTGGGACCACGCGTCGAGCGTCGGCTGGGCCCGCTTGGGCTTCTTCTTCTCCGGGCCCTTGGGCTCCTTCGGCGGCTTCGCGTCGCCCTTCGGCTCCCTCAGCGGGCCGCCCTGTTTCGGCCGGCCGTTCGCTCCAGACGCGGCATCCGGGGCCTGGCCCGCGGGGGTGGGTGGTGCGGCTGGTTCCGAGACACCGCTCTGGCCGGCGCCTGTCACCTCACCCGTCGGGGAGCCGGTGGGCAGGTCAGCGCCAGTCACGGGCGTGGCGTCGTGTCCCGCGCCCGCGACCGTTGAGGCGGCGTCTGGGGACAAGGCCGCTCCTGTGGTGAGGTGGTCGGATGTGGCTCCATCGTACGCCGCGGCCTATGGGCCGCGGGCCCGACTGACCGCCGTCACGGTCCGCGTGGCGTTGATCACACCCCGCTGACGTGCGGCAGCGCGCGGCCGGGCCCGCGCGCGGTCTGGGCGCGCTGGACGGCGTGGGTGCCGCCGGGGCGGGCGCGGCAGCGCCCGACCGCGCCGCCGGGGTCAGACGCGGTGGAGGGCGTGGATGTCGCGGGGCGCGAGGCGGGCGCGACCGTCCAGGAAGCCCAGTTCCAGGACGACGGAGACGCCGGCGACCTGGCCGCCCGCCCGTTCGACCAGCTCCAGCGTCGCGGCGACGGTGCCGCCGGTGGCGAGGACGTCGTCGACCACGAGGACGCGCGCGTCCGGGGCGAAGGCGTCCGTGTGGATCTCCAGCGTCGCCTCGCCGTACTCCAGCGCGTAGGCGACCTGGTAGGTCGGACCGGGCAGTTTGCCCGCTTTGCGCACCGGCACGAAGCCGACGCCCGTGGCGTAGCCGATCGCCGACGCGAGGACGAAGCCGCGGGCCTCGATCCCGACGACCACGTCGAAGCCGAGATCGTCACCGCTGCGGTAGTGACCGGCGATGGCGTCGACGACCGCGTGGAACGCCGGACCGTCCGCGAACAGCGGCGTCAGGTCCTTGAAGCCGATCCCGGGCTTCGGGAAGTCCGGGATGTCCCGCGTGTGGGCGGCGACCAGCGCTGACGCGTCGGTCGCCGCCCCGGCGGTATTGCTCAACGCTTGCGCTTGCTGCCGCTGGGACGGCCGCCCTTGGGCTTGCCCGTGGTGCGGCGGCGCGGCTGGGTGCGGGAGGTGGCCGCGGTGCCGTTGGCGCTGGCGCCGGCCGGCTCCAGCTCCGCGTCCTCGGCGGCGTCGGCGAGCTCGCTGACAGTCTCGGTGCTCCCGCCCTTGGCCAGCCCCGCGCGGCGGGCGGCGACCCGCTGCTTGAGGGCGGCGTACCGGGGCTCGCGCTCCTTGAGGTCGACCAGCCACGGCGTCGCCAGGAACAGCGACGAGTAGGCACCGGCGGCGAGACCCACGAACAGCACGAGCGCGAGGTCCTTCAGCGTGCCCACGCCGAGCAGGCCCGCACCGACGAACAGCAGGCCGCCGACGGGCAGCAGCGAGATCAGCGACGTGTTGATCGACCGCATCAGCGTCTGGTTGACCGCCAGGTTCGCGGCCTCGGCGTAGTCGGTCCGGGCGCCGCCGAGGATGCCCTTGGTGTTCTCCTCGACCTTGTCGAACACGACGACCGTGTCGTAGAGGGAGAAACCGAGGATCGTCAGCAGGCCGATGACCGTCGGCGGCGTGACCTCGAAGCCGATCAGCGAGTACGCGCCGGCCGTCAGCACCAGGTCGTGCAGGAGCGCGAGGATCGCCGCGATGGCCATCTTCTGCTCGAACCGGATCCAGATGTAGATGCTGACCAGCACCAGGAACGCCATGAGCGCGATCAGCGCCTGCTTGGTGACCTGCCCGCCCCACGACGAGCTGACCGAGCTGTCGGTGACGTCAGCCGCCTCGACACCCAGCTTGTCGGCGAGCGCCTCCTTGGCCTCGGCGGTCTTGTCGACGCTGAGGTCGCCGGTCTTGAAGACGTACTTCGTGTTGCCGCCCTGGCCGACCTCCTGGCCGCTGACAACCTCGATGCCCTTCGCTTCCAGGACTTCCTCGGCCTCGACCAGCGTGGCGCTGCTCGTCTTCGCCACCGTGAACGAGGAGCCACCGGAGAACTCGATGCCGAAGTTGAAGCCCTTGAAGACGATCAGGGCGACGCAGAGCAGGATGAGGATCGCTGAAGCGAGGTACCAGCGCTTCCGGGACCCGATGAAGTCGATGTTCGTCTCGCCCCGGTAGAGGCGTCCTACGAGACTCACGATCAGGACTCCTTCACGGCGACGCGGCGACCACTGGCCGGAGCGGCTGGGCTGCTGTCGGGCTGGATGTTGCCGAGGCCGGAGACCCGCGGCGAGGTGAACGTGCGGACCCGCGACATCAACGTCACCAGCGGGTAGGTGAACAGGAAGACGATCAGCACGTCGACCACGGTGGAGAGGCCGAGCGTGAACGCGAAGCCCTTCACCGGACCGAGCGCCAGCACGTAGAGCACTACGGCGGCGAGCAGCGAGACGCTGTCCGCGGAGAGGATCGTCCGCCGGGCCCGGACCCAGGCCCGGGGTACCGCCGACCGCACCGTGCGACCGTCTTTCACCTCGTCCTTGAGGCGTTCGAAGAGGACGACGAACGAGTCGGCGGTGATGCCGACCGCGACGATGAATCCGGCCACGCCCGCGAGAGTGAGCGTGAAGCCCATCTCGCGGCCGAGGAGGAGCACGCAGGCGTAGATGATCGCGGCCGACCCGACGAGGCTGGCGATCGTCACCATGCCCAGCGCCCGGTAGTAGAGCAGCGAGTAGAGCACGACCAGACCGAGGCCGATACCGCCGGCGAGCAGGCCGCCCTTGAGCGACTCGATGCCGAGGGTCGGGCTGATGGACTGGACGCTCTCCGTCGTGAACGTGAGCGGCAGGGCGCCGAAGTTCAGCGTCCGGGCGAGGTCACGTGCCTGCGCGGAGGTGAACTTGCCGGTGATCGAGGCGTCACTGGGCATGACCTCCTGGATCACGGGCGCGGACACCACGCGGTTGTCCAGGACCGCGGCGACCTGCTTCTGGACGGTCTTGCGGGTCAGCGCCGTCCACTTCTTCTGGCCGTCCGACTTGAACACCAGGGTGACCTGCCACTCGCCCCGCTGCGTGTCGAAGCTCGCGGTGGAGGACTTGACGTCGGTGCCGAGGACCTCGGCCTTGGCCAGCTGGAGCTTGGCGGTCCCCTCGCAGGCCACGACCTCCGCCTTGGGGTCGCGGATGCTGCCGGCGGGACGGTTGTCGAGCATCTCGCAGGTGATCTGCGGGACCTTGAGCTGCATCGCCGGCGGGAGGACGGCGATCTCCTCCGGGGTGAACGTCTCGAAGATCTTGCCGGCCTTCTCGAACTCGGGGGCGAGCAGCTCGGTCGGGCTCTGCGCGGCCTGCGCCTTCTGCAGGAAGACCGGGTCGATCTTCTTCATGACGTCGTCCAGCTTCGGCAGACCCGGGTCGGCGTCGGCCGGCGCGGCACTCGCGGACGGGCTGGCGCTGGCCGACGGCGTCACGCTGGGCGTCGGGGCGAGGCCACCGGTCCCGGACGCCTTCGGCGACGTGCTGGTCGAGGGGGTGGCGGACGGCTTCGCGGAACCGGACGGCGTCACCGACGGGCTCGGGCTCGGCGACGGAGGGGGCCCCGCGCCGATGTCCGGCACCGGCTCGCCGACGACCTCACGGAACCGCAGCTCGGCGGGCTCGCCGACCTTCCGCACGTCGTCGTCGTTCTTGCCGGGCACGTTGATGACGATGTTCCGGTCGTCTTCGGTCACGACCTCGAACTCGGCGACGCCGGTGCTGTTGACCCGGTTCTCCAGGATCTCCCGGGCCTCGTCCAGGCGGTCCTTCGACGGCGCCTTGCCGTCCACGCCGTTGGCGCGGAGCGTCAGGGTCATTCCGCCCTGGAGGTCCAAGCCCAGCTTCGGCTTGAGCTTGTCGGCGTAGCTGCCGGTGCCGGTGAAGAAGACGAGCGCGTAGAGCGCCACGATGATCGCGCCGAGGGCCGCGAAGTACCGCGACACCCTCAGCTGTCCCTGGGGTGCTGCCACGACTGCTGTCTCTCCCTAGTCCTGTGGTGCCGCCGGGCGCGTGGGGCGCACCCGGTCGACCTTTCGTCCGTGCGCCGGCCGGTCAGGCCTTGCCTGCGCCGTCCTTACCGTCTGTTGCCTTCGCGTCCGTGGTCGTGCTGTCGGCTGCGTCGGTGCTCTCCGTCGCGTCGTCGTCGTCGGACGAGTCGTCCTCGGTCGCCGCCGCTGGCTCCACGACCTTGCCGATCGCGCCGCGGGCGTACCGGTTCGTCACACCCGGCGCCACCTCGAGGGTCACGGACTCGTCGTCGAGATCCACGACCGTGCCGTACAGCCCACCGATCGTGATGATCGACGTACCTGCGGTGACGTCCGCCTGCATCTGCTGCATCTGCTTCCGACGCTGCGACTGCGGACGGATCACCATGAAGTACATCAGGCCCATGAAGCCGATGAGCACGATCAGGAGCGGCAGACTGCTGCCGCCCGAGCCACCGGACGCGGCGATGTTCACGGATACGGGCCCTTCATCAGTAACGGTGACAACCGGCGGGAGTCTATCCGGATGCTATGACTCCACCGCCAACGGCCGGTTGGTCGTTGTGGTTCCGCAACGTAGCGTGACCTGTCAGGTGAACAGTACGTCGAGGTCCGCGGGGGGCGTCCGGCCCAGATGCTGCCACGCCGCCGAGGTGGCGACGCGGCCGCGCGGGGTGCGGGCGAGCAGCCCGGCGCGGACCAGGAACGGCTCCGCGACCTCCTCCACGGTCTCGCGCTCCTCGCCGACGGCCACCGCGAGCGTGGCCAGTCCGACCGGGCCGCCGCCGAACTTGCCGACCAACGCCGCCAGGACGCCCCGGTCCAGGCGGTCCAGGCCGAGGTGGTCGACCTCGTACACGTCCAGCGCCGCGCGGGCGGTCGCCCTGGTCACGACGCCGTCGGCGCGGACCTCGGCATAGTCCCGGACCCGGCGGAGCAGCCGGTTCGCGATCCGGGGCGTGCCCCGGGAACGGCCGGCGATCTCGGAGGCGGCGTCGGGATCGATCCGCACGGACAGGATGTCGGCCGAGCGGGCGATCACCAGTTCCAGGTCGGCCGGCTCGTAGAAGTCCATGTGGGCGACGAAGCCGAACCGGTCGCGCAGCGGCCCGGTCAGCAGGCCCGACCGTGTCGTGGCGCCGACCAGCGTGAACGGCTCGACGTCCAGCGGGATCGCGGTCGCGCCGGGGCCCTTGCCGACGACGACGTCGACCCGGAAGTCCTCCATGGCGGAGTACAGCAGTTCCTCCGCCGGACGGGCGATGCGGTGGATCTCGTCGATGAACAGGACGTCGCCCGGGGCGAGCGCGGTGAGGACGGCGGCCAGGTCGCCCGACCGTTCGATCGCCGGGCCGCTGGTGATGCGGATCGACGACCCGAGTTCGGCGGCGACGATCATCGCGAGGCTCGTCTTGCCCAGTCCGGGTGGGCCGGAGAGCAGGATGTGGTCCGGCGGCCGTTCCCGGCGCTGCGCGCTGCGCAACAGCAGTTCGAGCTGCTCCCGGACGCGGTGCTGGCCGATGAACTCCGTCAGGTTCCGGGGCCGCAGGCTCAGCTCGACCTCGCGCTCGCCCGGCGCGACGAACGCGGAGACGACGGGCTCGACCTCGCTCACGCCGCCACCGCCGTCAGGCGCGCGGCGGCCGGCGCCGCGGGCGAGGGCGCCGGCGCGCAACTGTCGGGGTTTTCGTGGTATCGGCGGCCCGGTTTAGGGACCGGTGTCCGGACAGTCCGGTTCCCCGGCGTGGCGCCGACCGCATCCGCCGGCGCCGTCACGCCCGCCGGCGCCGTCACGCCCGCCGGCGCCGTCACGCCCGCTGGCGCCGTCATGCCCGGCCCAGGAGGCGGATCGCCTGCTTGAGGAGGGCGCCGACGTCCGGCGAGCCGTCGACGTCCGCGCCGACCGCCGCGGCGGCCTCCTCGGCTTCCTTCGCCGACCAGCCGAGACCGACGAGACCCTGCCGGACCTGCGCGCGCCACGCCGGCTCGATGTCGCCCACGACCGGCGGCTCGTCACCCGCGATGACGCCGATCCGGTCCTTGAGTTCGAGGATGAGCCGCTCGGCGCCCTTCTTGCCGATGCCGGGCACCCGGGTCAGCGTGGTGATGTCGCCGGTGGCCACCGCCCGCCGGACAGTGTTCGGGGCGTGCACGGCGAGGACGGCCTGCGCCAGGCGGGGGCCGACGCCGCTGGCGGTCTGGAGCAGCTCGAACAGGCCGCGCTCGTCCTCGGTGGCGAAGCCGTAGAGGGTCAGCGAGTCCTCGCGGACGATCAGGCTCGTGGCGAGCCGCGCGGTCTCCCCCACCCGCAGGCCGGCGATGGTCGCCGGGCTGCACTGGACGCTGAGGCCGACCCCGCCGACCTCGACGACGGCACCGTCCGGAGCGACGGCCGCGACCCGGCCGGAGACGCTGGCGATCATCGGATACCCCTCTTCAACTGGGCGAGCACCGCGCGTTCCCGCGCCGACCGCGCGGACTTGGACTGGGCCAGCGCCTCGGCCAACTGCTGCTGCGCGCGGGTGGGCCGGGCCTCGCCGGTGTGGGCCGCGGCGTCCACGCGGGCCTGGACGGGCGCCCGCCAGAGGTGGCAGATGGCCAGCGCGAGCGCGTCGGCGGCGTCCGCCGGCTTCGGCGCGGCGGCCAGCCCGAGCAGCCGGGTGACCATGGTCGTGACCTGGGCTTTTCCGGCCGTCCCGGACCCGGTGACGGCGGCCTTGACCTCGCTCGGAGTGTGGAGCACGACCGGCAGCCCGGCCTTGGCCGCCACCGTGATCGCGACCGCGCTGGCCTGGGCCGTGCCCATGACCGTGCGGACGTTGTGCTGCGCGAACACCCGCTCGACCGCCACCACGTCCGGGGTGAACCGGGCGACCAGCGCGGACAGCGCCTCATCCAGGGCCAGCAGCCGGGGACCGATCTCGGCGTCGGCCGGGGTCCGGACGACCTCGACGTGGACCATCGCGCACCGCCGCCCCGCGGACCCGTCGACCACGCCGACCCCGCACCGGGTCAGCCCAGGATCGACCCCGAGCACGCGCACGCGAACACCCTCCACACCGCCCGAACAGATGTTCGACACCGTACCGCGCCGGCCCAACCGCCCAACCGCCGACACGCGACGTCAGCCGATCCGCTCCTGCTGGAACTCGGGCACGATCCGCGCCACGGTCTCGAAGTCGGCGTCGAGATGGAGCACCGTCAGCCGGTGGTGGAGCGCCGTGGCCACGACGAGCAGGTCCGCCACCGACAGCCCTTGGTGGGCACTGTGAGCTGCCAGCGCGTCATGAACGCGCCATACCGACTCCCAGGTGTGCTCCGGCCGCGTCACCCACGGATACGTGTCCAGCAGTTGCTGCTTCAACTGCTGATGCTCCTTGACGCCGGCCACGGTCATGGTCTCGACAAGCACTGGCTCACACACCGCGACCAAGCCGTCACCAGCTCGTTCCCGCCACACGGCGTCAACCTGCCGACGGAGGATTCGGACGAGCGCGCTCGTGTCGATCAGGTACTTCACTCGTCCAGCTCGGCAAGCCGGTCGAAGTCGAACGCGCCCTCGTCGGCCGCTCGCTGCAACGCGTCATATGCCCGCAGGCGACGCTCGCGGTCTTCGTCGACGATCTTCGTCAGCGCCGCCGTGACCGTGTCCTTCTTGGTCGTCGTGCCCAGCGCCACCGTGGCCTTCGCCAGTAGCGCCTCGTCGATGTCGATCAGCGTCTTCGCCATGCACCCACCTCCGTCACCCAAGGATATCCACGCAGCAGCTGGATATCCAGGACGTCAGCCTACGGCCTCCATGACCTCGTCGGAGACGTCGAAGTTGGCGTAGACGTTCTGGACGTCGTCGGAGTCCTCGAGGGCGTCGATCAGCTTGAAGACCTTGCGGGCGCCGTCCTCGTCCAGCTCGACCTGCACGCTGGGGATGAAGCTGGCGTCGGCGGACTCGTAGTCGATGCCGGCGGCCTGGAGCGCGGTCCGGACGGCGACCAGGTCGGTGGCCTCGCTGACGACCTCGAACGAGTCGCCGAGGTCGTTGACCTCCTCGGCGCCCGCGTCGAGCACAGCGGTGAGCACGTCGTCCTCGGAGAGTTCGCCCTTGCCGACGATGACGACGCCCTTGCGGGTGAACAGGTAGGCCACGCTGCCCGGGTCGGCCATCGAGCCGCCGTTGCGGGTCATCGCCGTCCGCACCTCGGACGCCGCGCGGTTGCGGTTGTCGGTCAGGCACTCGATGAGCACGGCGACGCCGCTGGGGCCGTAGCCCTCGTACGTGATCGTCTGCCAGTCGGCGCCGCCGGCTTCGAGCCCGGCGCCGCGCTTGACGGCGCGGTCGATGTTGTCGTTCGGGACCGAGCTCTTCTTCGCCTTCTGGATGGCGTCGTACAGCGTCGGGTTGCCGGCCGGGTCCGCGCCGCCGGTACGGGCCGCGACCTCGACGTTCTTGATCAGCTTGGCGAACATCTTGCCGCGCTTGGCGTCGATGACGGCCTTCTTGTGCTTCGTGGTCGCCCACTTTGAGTGGCCGCTCATCTACTCCTCCTCGGTGCGGATGTCTCGGTGTCAGGCAGCGGCCCGCGCCGCCTCCCGCACCATCCCGGCGAACAGGCCGTGGACACGCAGATCCCCGGTGAGCTCCGGGTGGAAGGAGGTCGCGAGCAGGTTTCCCTGCCGGACCGCGACGATCCTACCGTCCGTGTCTCCGCCGCTGACGCGCGCGAGGACCTCGACGCCGCCGCCGACCTTCTCGACCCACGGCGCGCGGATGAACACGGCGTGCACGGGACCGCCGTCGAGGCCGGCAAGGTCGAGATCCGTCTCGAACGAGTCGACCTGCCGGCCGAACGCGTTGCGCCGGACGACCATGTCGATGCCGCCGAAACTCTGCTGGTCCGGACGGCCGTCGAGCACGGTCTCGGCGAGCATGATCATGCCGGCGCAGGAGCCGTAGACCGGCAGGCCGGCCGCGATCCGGGCGCGGACGGGCTCCAGCATGCCGAAGATCCCGGCGAGCCGGCTCATCGTGGTGGACTCGCCGCCCGGCACGACGAGCCCGTCGACGGTGGCGAGTTCCTCCGGACGGCGGACGAGAACGGTGTCGGCACCGACGGCGGACAGCGCGGCGGCATGCTCGCGCACATCGCCCTGCAGTGCGAAGACTCCGATGAGGGGACGGTTCACGCTCACCAGCCGCGGGTCGCGTACCGCTCGTTCTCCGGGAGCGTGTCGACGTTGAGGCCGACCATCGCCTCGCCGAGGCCACGGGAGACCTTGGCGATGACGTCCGGGTCGTCGTAGAACGTGGTGGCCTTGACGATCGCCTCGGCGCGCTTCACCGGGTCGCCGGACTTGAAGATGCCGGAGCCGACGAACACGCCCTCGGCGCCGAGCTGCATCATCATCGCGGCGTCGGCAGGGGTGGCGATGCCGCCGGCGGTGAACAGCACCACCGGGAGCTTGCCGGTCTGCGCGACCTCCTTGACCAGCTCGTACGGCGCGCGCAGCTCCTTGGCGGCGACGAACAACTCGGTCTCGTCGAGCGTGCTGAGACGACGGATCTCGCCGCGGATCGACCGCATGTGGCGGGTCGCCTCGACGACGTTGCCGGTGCCGGCCTCGCCCTTGGAGCGGATCATCGCCGCGCCCTCGGCGAGCCGCCGCAGCGCCTCGCCCAGGTTGGTGGCGCCGCACACGAACGGCGCGGTGAACGCCCACTTGTCGATGTGGTGGGCCTCGTCGGCCGGGGTCAGCACCTCGGACTCGTCGATGTAGTCGACGCCGAGCGCCTGGAGCACCTGCGCCTCGACGAAGTGGCCGATGCGGGCCTTCGCCATGACCGGGATCGAGACGGCGGCGATGATGCCGTCGATCATGTCCGGGTCGCTCATGCGGGCCACGCCGCCCTGGACGCGGATGTCGGCGGGCACCCGCTCCAGCGCCATGACGGCGACGGCGCCGGCGTCCTCGGCGATCTTGGCCTGCTCGGGAGTGACGACGTCCATGATGACGCCGCCCTTCATCATCTCCGCCATGCCGCGCTTCACGCGGGCGGTGCCCACCTCGGCGGGGACGGCGGGGGTGACGGCAGGGGTGTTGCTGGCGGCCACGGCGGATCAGCCTCTCTCAGGTCGGACGGCGTTTCCCATCCTACTGCCGGCGCGTCACGCCTCAGCCGGCACCGGGTGTGGGCTCCCCGACATCCGGGCCGGTCGGGGACGTCGTCACGGCGGACTCGGCGATGTCGAAGTACTCCGGCAGGGGGTACCGGCGCCCGAGCCGCAGCGCCCGGGGCAGCCGCCGGCGCCGCAGCCCGAGCGTGTCCCGGACCGCGTCGTTGTGGACCTGGCGGGCCACGCCGAGGCGCCGTCCGGCCGCCGTCAGCTCGACCACGAGCGGATCGTCCGGGTCGAGCGGCAGCCCCTCCAGTGCCCGGGTGAGGTCGTTCTCGGCCGCTTCGCGCTGGTCCGGGTCGGCGTGCAGGGCGGCGTGCGCGGTGGCGCGCACCGCACCCGCCCGGGCGTCCATCTGGTCCTCGCGGTCCTCCGCGAGCTGGGCCGCGACCGCCGCACGCCGCACGAGCTGGGCGTCCAGGGCGCTCTGGGCGGCGGCCACCCGGGCGTGCAGGCGGTCGATCCGGCCCGCCAGCCAGGTCACGTACGCCGAGACGAGCAGGACCACCACGACGAGGCCGACCAGCAACTCCACACGCGGGATGGTAGGCGCCGGGGCCAGCTCCCCCGCGCACCGTCCCCCACCCCGCCCACTTTCGGACTTTTGAGGGTTTCCCGGCCCCCGAACCCTCAAAAGTCCGAAACTCGCGGGGCTGGACGCGAGGCGGGGGCTGGACGCGGGGTGGCGCGCGGGGGCGGGGCGGCGGCGCGGGTGGGGCGGGAGGGCGCGGCGGGGGCTACGCCGCTCAGCGCAGGAGGTCGCGGAGGGGCTTGGGGAGCCAGTCCGTCCGGGGCTCGTCCTCGGCGGTGACGACGGCGGGGTGGGCGGCGACGACCGAGCTGTAGACGTCCAGGACGCGGCTGGCGACCGTCGGCCAGTCGAACTCGGCCACCGCCGCGGACGCCCGTTTGGCCAGGTCGTGGCGGCCGGCCGGGTCGTCCAGCAGCAGGGCGAGGGTCGACGCCAGCGCGCCCGCGTCACCCGTCGGGAAGAGGGCGCCGGCACGGCCCTCGTCGAGGACGCGGCGGAACGCGTCGAGGTCGCTCGCGGCGATGGCTGTGCCGGCGGCCATGGCCTCGGTGAGGATGATGCCGAACGACTCCCCGCCGGTGTTCGGGGCGACGTAGACGTCCACGCTGCGCAGCATCCGGGCCTTGTCGGCGTCCGAGACGAGCCCGAGCATGACGACCCGGTCGCGGACGGACGCTGGTACGCCCGCCAGCGCCTCCTCGGCGTCGCCGGGACCGGCCACGAGCAACCGCAGGTCCGGACGGTCGAGCCGCATGATCGCGTCGAGCAGGATCGGGAAGCCCTTGCGGGGCTCGGTGAAGCGGCCGAGGAAGCCGACCGCGCCGCCCTCACCGGGCCAGCCCGGCAGGGGCGAGGCGCCGGCGAAGCGCGCGACGGAGACGCCGTTGGGGATCTCGACCGCTCCCCCGGCGAGGTGTTCCACCTGGACCCGCCTGGCCAGCGCGGAGACGGCGATCCGCCCGCTGATCTTCTCCAGTACGGGCTGGAGCATGCCTTCGGCGGCGGCGAGCGCCCTGGACCGGGTGGTGGCGGTGTGGAACGTGGCGACGACCGGGCCCCGGGCGGCGAGGCAGGCCAGCAGCGACAGGCTCGGCGCGAGCGGTTCGTGGATGTGCAGGACGTCGAACCCGCCGTCGCGCAGCCAGCGCCGGACCCGCGCGAACGACAGCGGCCCGAACGACAGCCGGGCCACCGACCCGTTGTAAGGCACCGGCACGGCCCGGCCGGCGGCGACCACGTACGGCGGGAGGTCGTCGTCCTCGTCGGCCGGCGCGAGGACGGACACCTCGTGGCCGAGCCCGATCAGCGTCTCGGCGAGGTCGCGGACGTGCGCCTGTACCCCGCCCGGCATGTCGAACGAGTACGGGCAGACGATGCCGATCCGCATCACGTGCTCGTGGTGGTCGCGTCCGCCCGGCTCGGCTCGTCCAGCCAGAGCCGTTGCAGCATGTGCCAGTCGGCGGGGTGCTCGGCGATCCCCCGCGCCATCTCGTCCGCGATCGACTGGGTCATCGTGGCGATCTGCTCGGTGCGGTCGCCGTCGGTCGGGACCGGCAGCGGGTCGCTGATCCGCACCTTGCTCCTGTTCTCCTCGTACCAGAGGGAGGCGACCATGAGCGGCGCCCCGGTCCGCAGGGCGAGGTGGGCGGGGCCGGCCGGCATGCGGGTACGGCCGCCGAAGAACTCGACGGGGACGCCGCGCGCGGACAGGTCGCGGTCGGCGAGCAGCACGACGAGCCGGCCCTCGCGCAGCCGTTCCTCGAGGATGTCGACCGGGGACCGCGCGCCGCCCTTGGCCGGCAGGATCTCCATGCCGAGCGATTCGCGGTAGGCGAGGAACCGCCGGTACACGTCCTCGGGCTTGAGCCGTTCGGCGACGGTCGTGAGCGGCATGCCGGTGAGGCAGACCCACGCGCCGGCGTGGTCCCAGTTGCCGGCGTGCGGCA
This sequence comes from uncultured Actinomycetota bacterium, assembly GCA_963742725.1. Lineage (GTDB taxonomy): Bacteria > Actinomycetota > Actinomycetes > Mycobacteriales > Cryptosporangiaceae > CAVVAL01. Next base: position 191,847 of record CAVUMX010000001.1, read on the forward strand.
GCGCGACGATCGCGCCCTTGCCGGCCGCGTGGGCGCCGCGCAGGATCTCCTCGCCCTCCATGTCGAGCGTCGCGACGATCGTGTCGCGGGGCTGGGACGGCAGCCGGAACGCTTCCATCCAGTACCGCGCGTAGGACCGGAACGCGTCCCTGAGCAGGTCGTCGGGGATGGGCGCCCCGAGGACGCGCTCCAGGTTCGCCGCGAGCCGGCGGACTCCGGCGCCCTGGCGACGCACGGCGATGTCGGCGCCGGCGCGGAACAGGGCGCGCGCGACGGGTGCCGGCAGCGCGCGGACGACCCGCCACCCGGCTCCGTACCCGAGGCTGGCCAGGCTGGTCACGGCGCCTGCACCGCGTGCTCGCGGGTCTGCTTCCACACGGTGTGCATCCGCTGTCCGACCGTGATCACGGCGAGCACCGTGAGTAGCCACAGGACGACCGCGAGCCCGTACGGCACCCCCGCCACCTCCAGCAACGCGCCGAACCCGGCGATGATGAGCCGCTCGGACCGTTCCGCGATCCCGACGTCGCAGCGCAGCCCCAGCCCCTCGGCCCGCGCCTTCGCGTACGACACGATGACGCCGGCGATGAGGCAGCACAGCGCCGCGGCGGCCGCGGCGTTCCGGCCGGAGGTGGCCAGCCAGAAGGCGAGCGACCCGAACGCGGCGCCGTCGGCGATGCGGTCCATGGTCGAGTCGAGGAACGCTCCCCACTTGCTGGTCGTGCCGCGGGCGCGTGCGATGGCGCCGTCGAGCATGTCGGTGAGGACCGAGATGGTGACGACGATCGCACCGATCAGCAGGTGGCCGCGGGCCACGAAGACGAGCGAGCCGGCGACGACGCCGATCGTGCCGACGACCGTCACCACGTCCGGACTCACGCCGGCACGCGCCAGCGCGGCACCGATCGGATCGAGCACGCGCGAAATCCTGGCGCGGGCGAGGACGTTGAGCATCAGCTTCCGTTCACGTCGACATACCTGGTCGGCGGGCGTGATCACGATATCGGGCGGCCGTCGCGGCGCCGTCGGGACGCACGAGTTTTCACCTTTGCGGCGCGCCAGGACTTGTCGGGCGCCCGGCATGGGTGTGGGATCGGCGCACAGGAGTTCAACGTTGCGTGGCCGGGACGTTACGAGACATACGCCACCGCGGCGAGGTAGGCGACGACGGGAGGCGGTACCGATGGCGCAGAAGGTTCAGGAGAAGGCCACCGGCGCGGGGCCGGTGGCCGACGACCCGGCCAATGTGCGCAACGTGGTCGTGGTGGGCCACTCAGGCGCAGGGAAGACGACGCTGATCGAGGCGTTGCTGGCCGCGACCGGCACGACGAGCCGCGCGGGCACCGTGGCCGACGGGAACACCGTCTGCGACCACGACCCGGCCGCGGTCAAGCAGCAGCGGTCCGTGAGCCTCGCGCTCGCGCCGCTGGTGTACGACGGGGTCAAGGTGAACCTGCTGGACACGCCCGGCTACGCGGACTTCGTGGGTGAGCTGCGCGCCGGGCTGCGGGCCGCCGACGCCGCGCTGTTCGTGGTCTCGGCGGTGGACGGCGTGGACGCGAGCACGATCGCGCTGTGGGAGGAGTGCGCCGCGGTGGGTATGCCCCGCGCGGTGGTGGTCACCCGGCTTGACCATCCCCGCGCGGACTTCGACGAGGCGGTCGCGATCTGCCAGCGCGTGTTCGGCGACGGCGTCCTGCCGCTCTACCTGCCGATGCACGACCACGTCGGCCAGGACGACACAGAGCAGGTCGCCGGGCTGATCGGCCTCCTGTCGCAGCGGATCTTCGACTACTCGGGCGGGGTGTTCCCGCCCGTCATGCGCGAACCGGACCCCGAGCACCTGCCGCTGATCGAGGACGCCCGGAACCGCCTGATCGAGGGCATCATCGCCGAGTCCGAGGACGAGACCCTCATGGACCGCTACCTCGAAGGCGAGGACATCGACCAGGCCGTGCTGGTGGACGACCTGGAGACCGCGGTCGCCCGTGGCACGTTCTACCCGGTGGTGTGCGCGAGCTCGCTGGCGGGCGTCGGCCTGGCCGAGGTCCTGGAGGTGCTGACCAAGGGCTTCCCGTCGCCCCTGGAGCACGACGTGCCGGCGGTGACCCGCACGGACGGCCGCCCGCACGACCCGCTGTCCGTCGATCCGGACGGGCCGCTGGTCGCCGAGGTCGTGAAGACCACGATCGACTCGTACGTGGGGCGCGTGTCGCTCGTCCGGGTGTTCTCCGGGACGCTGCGGCCCGAGCAGACGATCCACGTGTCGGGCCACGGCATGGCCGAGCGCGGGCACGCCGACCACGACGTGGACGAGCGGGTCGCGCACCTGTACTCGCCGCTCGGCGCGTCCCTGCGCGAGGTGCAGTACTGCATCGCCGGCGACCTGTGCGCGCTGACGAAGATCGGGTCGGCGGAGACCGGCGACACGGTGTCCGCGAAGGACGACCCGCTGCTGATCGCGCCGTGGGAGATGCCGGAGCCGCTGCTGCCCGTGGCCGTCGTGGCGAAGACCCGCAGCGACGAGGACGCGCTCGCGAAGAACCTGGGCCGGCTGGTAGCCGGCGACCCGACCCTGCGGCTGGAGCGCAACCCGGAGACGCACCAGCTCGTCCTGTGGTGCATGGGCGAGGCGCACGCCGACGTGGTCCTCGACCGTCTCCGCGCGGGCGGTGCCGACCTGGACACCGAACCGGTGAAGGTGGCGCTGCGCGAGACGTTCACCGGCCCGGCGAAGGGCCACGGCCGGCACGTGAAGCAGTCCGGCGGGCACGGGCAGTACGCGGTGTGCGACATCGAGGTGGAGCCGCTGCCGACGGGCGGCGGGTTCGAGTTCGTCGACAAGGTCGTCGGCGGCGCCGTCCCGCACAACTACATCCCGTCTGTTGAGAAGGGCGTCCGCACCCAGATGGAACGCGGGCTGCTCGCCGGGTACCCGGCCGTGGACCTCCGGGTGACGCTGGTCGACGGGAAGGCGCACAGCGTCGACTCGTCCGACGCGGCGTTCAAGACCGCCGGTGCCCTGGCGCTGCGGGAGGCGGCGTCAACCGGACCGATCGCCCTGCTGGAGCCGGTCGACGAGGTCACGATCCGGGTCTCCGACGCCTACGTCGGATCGGTGATGAGCGACCTGTCCGGACGGCGCGGCCGGGTTCTCGGCACCGAGCCCGACGCCGGCGAGCGGACGCTCGTCCGCGCCGAGGTGCCGGCCACGGAACTGGTGCGGTACGCGACGGAGTTGCGGTCCATCACGTCCGGCACGGCGACGTTCACACGGGCGTTCCTGCGGTACGAGCCGATGCCGTCGCACCTCGCCGACCAGGTCCGCAAGGACGCCGAGCACTAGCCGCCGGCCTGGCCCGTCGCACTGCCTCGCGACGGGCCCGCCGCGACTTCACCGGACGTCGTGCCAGGCCTTGGCGAGGAGCGCGCGGGTCTCGCCGAGGAGCTGCGGCAGGACCTTGGTGTGACCCACGACCGGCATGAAGTTGGTGTCGCCACCCCACCGCGGCACCAGGTGCTGGTGCAGGTGGGCGGCGATGCCGGCGCCGGCGACATGGCCCTGGTTCATGCCGATGTTGAAGCCCTGGGCACCGCTGGCGAGCCGGACGGCCCGCATCGCGTGCTGGGTGAACGCGGCCAGCTCGGCGGTTTCCGGTCCGCTCAGGTCGGTGTAGTCGGCGACGTGGCGGTACGGGACGACCATCAGGTGCCCCGAGTTGTACGGGTACAGGTTCAGCAACGTGTACACGGTCTCGCCGCGCGCGACGACCAACCCGTCCTCGTCGGCCATGCCCGGCACCGCGCAGAACGGGCAGTCGCTGTCCTGCGCCGGCTTGCCCTCGCCCTTGATGTACGCCATCCGGTGCGGGGTCCAGAGGCGCTGGAAGTTGTCGGGCGCGCCGGCGCCTGCCTGAGGTTCCATCTGCGGGCCGGTCATGCCCACTGATCCTAGGGCTAGGCCGTGGGCCCTTCGTTGGTACGGGAACGGACGACGTCGAGGACGTGGGTGACCGCCTCGTCCAGTGGCACGCCGTTGCGCTGCGACCCGTCGCGGTACCGGAACGAGACCGTGCCGGCACCCATGTCGTCGTCGCCGGCGAGCACCATGAACGGGATCTTCTGCTTCTGCGCGTTGCGGATCTTCTTCTGCATCCGCTCGTCCGAGGTGTCGACCTCGGCGCGCACGCCCTCGGCCTTGAGCCGCGCCACGAAGTCCGCCAGGTACGGCACGTGCGCGTCGCCGATGGGGATGCCGACGACCTGGACGGGCGCCAGCCAGGCCGGGAACGCGCCCGCGTAGTGCTCGGTCATCACGCCGAAGAACCGTTCGATGGAGCCGAACAGCGCGCGGTGGATCAGGACCGGCCGCTGCCGGGTGCCGTCGGCGGCCTGGTACTCGAGCTCGAACCGCTCCGGCATGTTGAAGTCGAGCTGGATGGTCGACATCTGCCAGCTGCGGCCGATGGCGTCCCGCGCCTGCACGGAGATCTTCGGGCCGTAGAACGCGGCGCCGCCCGGATCGGGCACCAGCTCCAGCCCGGACGACTCGGCTGCCTGCCGCAGCGCCTCGGTCGCCTCTTCCCAGTCCGCCGGGTCACCGACGAACTTCGGGGAGTCGTCGCGAGTGGACAGTTCGAGGAAGAAGTCCTTCAGGCCGTAGTCCTTGAGGAGATCGAGGACGAAGCCGAGCAGGAACTTCAGCTCGTCCTGCATTTGCTCCTTGGTGGTGTAGATGTGCGAGTCGTCCATGGTCAGGCCGCGCACGCGGGTGAGGCCGTGCACGACACCCGACTTCTCGTACCGGTACACGGTGCCGAACTCGAACAGCCGCAGCGGCAGCTCCCGGTAGGACCGCCCGCGCGACCGGAAGATCAGGTGGTGGAACGGGCAGTTCATGGGCTTGAGGAAGTACTCGGCTCCCTCCAGCTCCATGGGCGGGAACATGGTGTCCTTGTAGTACGGCAGGTGCCCCGAGGTCAGGAACAGCTGTTCCTTGGTGATGTGCGGGGTGTTGACGAACTCGTACCCCGACTCCTCGTGGCGCTTGCGGGAGTAGTTCTCCATCTCCCGCCGGATGATGCCGCCCTTGGGGTGGAACACGGCCAGGCCGGAGCCGATCTCGTCCGGGAAGCTGAACAGGTCGAGTTCGGTGCCGAGCTTGCGGTGGTCGCGCTTGGCGGCCTCCTCCAGCAGGCGCAGGTGCTCCTTGAGCGCGTCGCGCGACTCCCACGCGGTGCCGTAGATCCGCTGGAGCTGCGGGTTCTTCTCGCTGCCCCGCCAGTACGCGGCGGCGCTGCGCATCAGCTTGAACGCCGGGATCTTGCGGGTGGCCGGCAGGTGCGGGCCGCGGCACAGGTCGGTCCAGACGAGGTCGCCGGACTTGGCGTCCAGGTTGTCGTACATGGTCAGCTCGCCGGCGCCGACCTCGACGCTCGCGCCCTCGGCAGCATCACCCGCCGAGGACTTCAGGTCGATCAGTTCCAGCTTGAACTTTTCGTGCGCCAGTTCCTTGCGCGCGTCGTCGTCGCTGATCGGACGGCGACTGAACCGCTGGCCCGCCTTGACGATCTGCTGCATGCGCTTCTCGATCTGGCCGAGGTCGTCCGGGGTGAACGGGCGCTCGGGCAGGAAGTCGTAGTAGAAACCGTTCTCCACGGGCGGGCCGATGCCGAGCAGGGTGCCCGGGAACAGCTCCTGGACGGCCTGGGCCAGCACGTGCGCGGTGGAGTGGCGCAGCACCGCGCGACCCTCGTCGGAGTCCATCGGGACCGCGGTGACCTCGGTGTCGGCGTCCGGCGCCCAGGCCAGGTCGCGGAGTTGGCCGTCCGGGTCGCGCACGACGACAGCGCCGGACGGACCGTCGAGGGCGACCCCGGCGGCGATCAGCGCGTCGGCCGCCGTCGTCCCGGCGGGCACCACGACGGAGGTGGGCACGGCAGCGGGACCTGGTGCGGACACGATGGGCTCCTTCGGTGTCGGACAGACGTCCCGCAGATGGTATCCGCGCGGGCGGTTCCCCTCCGACCCCATATCAATCGTCGCCGAACGTGAGCATTCATCACCTTTTCCAGCATATGAGACAGCTGCTGACCTTGGTCTCCACGCGGGGCAAGCTATCCCCGCGACGGGGACCGTAACTGTCCGCAGTTTCCGGAAGAGATGAAAGGCACCATCGACGATGCCGGCGCGACTCCTTTCCGTCACCACCGCACTGCTGTTAGCCCTGACCGCCTGTTCGCATCCGTACGCCGAGGACTTCACGCTCCCCAACGGCTACGGCACCCTGCCCGCGGAGGAATTGCCAGGATCCGTCCAGAAGATCAAGGACCGCGGGGAACTACGGGTCGGCATCAGCGTCGACGCGCCAGGGTTCGGCCTCCGAGACGCCAAGACCGGCGAGATCGAGGGCTTCGACGCCGAGATGGCCAGGCTCATCTCGATCCGCATCTTCGGCACCCCGAAGAAGGTCAAGTTCATCCAGGTCACGTCGGCGCAGCGGCCCGAGGTCCTGAAGAACGGCTCGGTCGACCTCGTCGCGGCCACATACACGATCACGCCGGAGCGGGCCAAGATCATCGGCTTCGTCGGGCCGTACTTCAACGCCGGACAGGACATCCTCGTCAAGACCGGCAACAAGCAGATCAAGAACGTCGGCAACCTGGCCGGTAAGAAGGTGTGCACGCAGGCGGGCACGACCTCGCTCGACCAGCTGAAGAAGGCCCAGCCCAAGGCTCTCGTGACGACCACCGACAGCTACACGAAGTGCACAGAGGGGCTCCAGAAGGGCGTCTACGACGCCGTGACCACGGACAACGTGATCCTCGCGGGCATCGCGGCGGCGAGCCTCGGGGAGCTGTCCCTCGTCGGGGAGCTGTTCAGCGACGAGCCGTACGGCATCGGGATCGCCCGTGACGACACCGACATGCGGACGTTCCTCAACGAGACGCTGACGATGGTCTTCCTCAACGGCGACTGGAACCGGGCGTGGATGCGGACGCTCCACCACTTCTTCGGCCCGGCGCCGGAGATCCCGACGCTCGCGCCTAACCCGGGCGCGGCGTGAACGCCAGAATCAACGCGGCGTGAGCGCCTGAATCAACGCGGCGTGAACGTCCAGATCGTGACCGAGAGGGTCACCGGGTAAGGGTCGGGCAGCGCGGCGATGGCCTCGTCCAGCGCCGCGCGGTCGACGTGCCACGCGCTCGGCCCCATCAGGACGAGCGCGCGCACCGCGGCCGCGTCCAGCGCCAGCCGCTCGGCGTGCCGTTCGGCGCCGAGCAGGGCGAAGTCGCCGCCGAGCTGGTCGCGGAGCCGGGCGTCCTTCTTTTCGTCCACGGTGAGGAGCCCGAGCGTGGTGACCAGTTCGGCGAGGTGGTCCGGGCGCGGGGTCACGACGACGAGCCGCCCGCCGGGCCGCAGGATCCGGCGCAGTTCGGCAGGGCTGCGCGGCGCGAAGACGTTCAGGACCAGGTCGGCGGCGCCATCCCGGACCGGTAGCTGACGCCACGCGTCCGCGACGACCGCCCCGATCCGCTCGTGCGCCTTGGCCGCCTGCCGGACGGCGACCTTCGAAACGTCGAGCGCCACGCCGGTCGCGCCCGGCAGGGCGTCCAAGATCTGAGCCAGGTAGTAGCCGGTACCGGCGCCGACGTCCACGACCACGTCGCCGGCCACCGCGCCCGCCACCGGCGCGGCTCCGCGCGCCACGGCGCCTGCCACCGGAGAGGTCAGGCCGCCCGCCATCGGAGAGGTCACGCCGCCCGCCGCGGCGCGTAGGGCATTGGCCAGGCCGGCGTAGTAGCCCGCGGCCAGGAACTCCGTCCGGGCGGCGACCATGCCCGCGGTGTCGGCCGTGCCGGTCCGGGCCCCGGCGGGCAGGAGGCTCACGTAGCCCTGTTTCGCCAGGTCGTGGCTGTGCCCGTTCGCGCAGCGCAGGACCCGCTCGTCAAGCGCCAGACCGGCGCCGCAGTGCGGGCAGGCCAGGACGTCGACGACGTCCGCTAGCGCCACGTCTCGCCGGTGAGCCGTTCGTACACCTCGACGTACCGGGCGCGGGTGGCGGCGATGACGTCCTCGGGGACCTCGGGGCCGGGCGCGCGCTGGTCCCAGCCGGTGGACACCGCCCAGTCGCGGACGAACTGCTTGTCGAAGGAGCGCTGCGTCTGGCCGGGCTTCCATTCGGCGGCGTCCCAGAACCGCGACGAGTCCGGGGTCAGCACCTCGTCGCCCAGCGTCAGCTCGCCGTCGGCGGACCAGCCCAGCTCGATCTTCGTGTCGGCGACGATCACGCCGCGCTCGGCGGCGATCCGGGCGCCGCGCCAGTACACCTCCAGGGTGATGCGGCGCAGCTCGTCGGCGACGTCGGCGCCGACCTGGCCCTCGACCTCGGCGTACGTCATCGGCTGGTCGTGGACGCCGACGCTCTCCTTGGTGGTCGGCGTGAAGATCGGCGTGGGCAGCTTCGCCGCCTCCACCAGCCCGGCCGGCAGCGGGACGCCGCACACCGCGCCGGTCGCCTCGTACTGCTTCATCCCGAGGCCGGTGAGGTAGCCGCGCGCGATGCACTCGACCTGCACCATCTTCAGCCGCTTCACCCGGATCGCCCGCCCGGCGAACTCGGCCGGCACGTCGGTCGACACCACGTGGTGCGGCACGACGTCCGCGAGCTGGTCGAACCACCACAGCGACAGCTGCGTGAGGATCGCGCCCTTGTCCGGGACAGGCGTCGGCAGCACCACGTCGTAGACCGACATCCGGTCGCTCGCCACGAGGAGCAGTTCGTCCGGGCCTGCGGCATAGACGTCGCGGACCTTGCCGGAATGCAGCAGCTGGAGCTGCCCCGCGCCACTGCCCGCGCCGCTGTCTGCCGTCGTCACCTGGGTCCCCCTGAGAATGTCCCGACTTGGACTTAGAACTACCACAGCGCCTCGTCCGAACGGCCGCCGGTGCTCCCCCGGACGGCCGTTGACCCCGATGTTCACCGCGCGGACCGTGTCCCGTGGGGGTGGGGAGATGAGGTCGCGGCGGATCGGCGCGTGCGTCGTACTGATGCTTCTGTCCGGCGCACCGGCGACCGCCGCGACCCAGCCCGTGGGTGACGCCACGGCGACGGTCGAGACCACACCCGTACTGAGTTCCGGCGACGCCGCGGACGATCCGGCGATCTGGGTACACCCGACCGACCCGGCCCGGTCGGTCGTCATCGGCAACGACAAGGGCGGCGCGCTGGAGGTGTACGACCTGTCCGGCGCCCGCATCCAGCGGATCGCCGAAGGGTTCTTCGGCAACGTCGACGTGCGCGGTGACCTTGTCGCGGTGTACCGGCTCGGACTCCGCCTGTACCGGATCGACCCGGTGACCAGGACGCTGTCCAACGTCACCGACCACGCCAGCGGCAGCTTCGCGACCGGATTCGGCGGCGAGGGCCTGTGCCTGTGGGGTGGGGGCGGCGGCCAGGTCCACGCGTTCGTGAACGCCCGCGACGGCCGTATCGCCCAGTACGTGCTGGGCGACGCCGACGCGGACGGGCTGGTGGAGGCACAGCAGGTCCGGGCCTGGGACGTCGGCGGCGAGGTGGAGGGGTGCGTCGCGGACGACGGCCTGGGGCAGCTGTACGTCAGTGAGGAGGACATCGGCATCTGGAAGTACGCCGCCGACCCGGGTGCCGGGCTCGCCCGGACCCGGGTCGACGCGGTCGTGGCCGGCGGCGGCCGGCTGCTGCCCGACATCGAGGGACTGGCGATCGTCTACCAGCCGGGCGGCACCGGCTACCTGATGGTGTCCTCGCAGGCCGGTTCGAACACCAACAACTTCTATGCCGTGTACGAACGGCAGGGCGCGAACACGTTCCTGCGGACGTTCAGGGTCGTCGCCGGCCCCCAGACCGACAGTTGCGGCTGGACGGACGGCATCGACGCTGTCGCCGCGAACCTCGGACCGGCGTTCCCGAACGGCATGTTCGTGTGCCAGGACAACCAGAACCTCGCGCCGGGGACGACCGGCAACCAGAACTTCAAGTTCGTCCCGCTCGAACGCGTCGTGGGCCTCGACGCGGAACCGCCGCCGCCGAGCCCCGTCGCGTTCCGGGGAGTGGCGCAGTTCACCGGCAACGTCCGGACGGCGACCGTGGTCACGCCCGGCACGACCCAGCCCGGGGACGGGAGCCTGCTGTTCGCCAGCCTCAACGTGGCGACCGTGACCGTCACGCCGCCGGCCGGCTGGACGCAGGTCGCGAACGTCGTCACCGGGTCCCAACGCACGTTCGTGTGGCAACGGGTCGCTGTGGCCGGGGACGCCGGCCGTCCCGTGAGCATCGGGTTCGGCGCCTACACGAAGGTCGCCGTGCAGCTCGCCGCGTACGGGGGCACGGCGGCCACGGATCCCGTCGCGGCCTTCGCCGTCCGGTCCGACCCGGCGAACACCACGAGCCATCCGACGCCGGTGGTGGCTGCCGGCGCCGGGAGCTGGCTGGTGTCGTACTGGGCCGACAAGTCGTCCACCACGACGGACTGGGTACCGCCGGGTGGTGTCGGGCAGCGGAGCGAGCTGGCCGGTACCGGCAGCGGACGGATCGCCGCCCTGCTCGCCGACAGCGGCGCGCCGGTCCCGGCGGGCACGGTCGGCGGCCTCGTCGCCACGACGAACGCCGCCTCCCGCGCGACCACCGTCAGCATCGTCCTGACGCCGTAGTCCTCACCGGACGGATCAGCGGCAGCCAGCGACCCAGTCGCTGTGCCAGGCCGGCGCCGGAAGGCCCACCCACGAAACCCACGTACCGGGCTGGACGGTCTTGAAGTCGCCGTAGCAGCCGTAGAACTCGTCATAGGGCTGGACGGTGATGGTGGACGGGCCACAGTTCTTGTAGGTCAGGTTGAAGTAGCCCCTTTCCCCGCTCTGGATGTAGGTCGACTTCGACCAGCACGGTACGACCGGATCCGCCGCCGCGGGGGACGCCGCGACGAGCGACACCCCACCGGCGAGCAGGGCGACGGCGGCGAGGGCAGCACGCTTGATACGCATCTTTCCTCCAGAATCGGTCTCGACTCTCGAACACCACTATTCGAGCAAAGACCGCTTTCCGGACGCTTTCACTCTGCCTTCAGAACGCTTTCACCGTCGGAGACCGGGCCCGCCAATCCCCGACGGCGTGCGGGCAGACGCCTGCGACTAGTAGCCGATCCACGCGTCGTGCGCGGTGTCGCCGCTGTGGCAGGTGTTGCTCGTCGACGTGCCGCTGCGGCGCGGCGTCGTCAGCACCGTGTAGCTGCCCGTGCGGCTGTTCTTGCACAGGATGCCGAGCGTCCACCAGACCTCGGCGCTCTTCGGGCAGCCGCCGATCGCCTTGCCGGCCCACTCGTTCTCGTCGAAGTAGTCGTAGTACGCGTAGCACCCGTTCGACGCCTTGCCCTCGGCGTGCGCGGCCGGGACGGCCACGACGCCGACCGCACCGACGACAGCGACCATCGTGGACGCGGCGAACCGGACTAACGCTCTCGGAATCGACGACGGAATTCCCCATGCGAGTCGGATGACGAACGGCCATCACCTTAGGCGGCACCACCGTCCATTCGCGGCGGAACCACCGAAGGTTCAGCGGTTCTTGAAGTAGGCGAACAGGTGCCGTTCGTGGACGGTGAACAAGGCGACCACCGCCCCGATCAGCGCGGCGAGCGCGGCGGCGGCCGGGCCGCGGATGTCCACGAAGTACACCGCCACCGGGTCGCCGGCAGCGCGGACGCCGACGGCCAGCGCGGCGGCCGCCAGTACGAGCGCGCCGAGCGCCCAGGCCGCCGTCTCGATCAGCGCCGTGGCCAGGATCGCGCGGCGGGACTCGCCCATGTGCAGCGCGCTCGCCATCTCCAGCCGCCGGACCCGGATGGCCACGAACCCGAGCAGCAGGCCGGTCAGGACGCAGCCGGGCAGTGCCCAGCGCGTCGTCCGTCCGGAGAACTCGCCGACGCCGTCGAACCGCGTCCCGCGGCTGGTGTTGAGCTGGCCGATCGTGACGGGATCCGTCGTGGTCGTGTCGACCGCCAGTCCGGAGTAGAGAAGGTTGTCGCGCTCCTCCGACAGTGGCCACACGTCGGCCCAGCACTCGTCGAACCGGCCGGTCGCCGGCTGCGGCAGGAGTGCGGCGTAGGTGAGCCGGTTGTCGCGGCCGTCGTCCGGGTAGTCATACGTCCCGGCGACGGTGAGCGTGCCCGCGGTCGTCGCCAGCTCCTGGCCCGGCTTCACGCCGAGGGTCTTCGCGAGTCCGGTCGGCAGCCAGGCGCCCGACGGCCCGGCGGCCGTGCCGCCCAGGATCTCGACGAGCCCCGGGGTGACGGCGTACGCGGGGATCGGGTTGGCGATCATCGCCCGCAGGACGACCGCGTCCGCCTCCCTGAGCGCCCCGGCTGACCGCACCCCGTCGACCGTGCCGAGCCGCTCGCACGCCGCCGCGTCGGTGGTCCCCCGAGCGACCATCACGCGGACCGACGATCCGGACGACACGAAGTCGGCCGCCTTCCGCTCGATGCCGATGATCGAGCGGGCGTCGACGATCGCGAGTCCGGCGGCGATAGCGGCGAGCAGGATGGCCAGCGGCAACGCGCGCGCCGTCCCGCTGACGACGTTCCGGTACGCCTCCGACAGGACCTCGCGCGGGTTCACCGGTCCGCCGCCAGGTCGATGACGTGCGTACACGCCGCCCGGGTGTGCGGGTCGTGGGTGGCGATGACGACGATCGTGCCGTCCTGGGCGACCTCGCCCAGCGTCTCGTTGACGGTCGCCGCCGTGGTGATGTCGAGCTGGGCGGTCGGTTCGTCGACGAGGAGCAGGTCCGGTGCGGAGCACACCGCCCGTGCGAGCATGAGCCGCTGCGCCTCGCCGCCGGACAGCTCGCGGAACGGCTGCCGGGCGACCTTCGCCAGCTTGAAACGCTCCAGGACGCCCGTCGCGTGGCGTTCCGCGTCCCGCCGCGACTGTCCTTTCGCCAGCAGCGGCAGGCAGACGTGGTCGAGCGCGGCCCGGCCCGGCACGCCGTACGGGTTCTGGAAGACCCAGCCGGTGCGCTCCACGCCCGTCATCTCCACCGTGCCCTCCGTGGGTACGACCCAGGTCGCGAGGATCGACAGCAGCGTCGACTTGCCCGACCCGGACGGCCCGCACAGCCCCACGATCTGCCCTGGACGCAACGTGAAGTCGAGGCCCGTGAACAGCGACGCCGTACCGGGGAAGCGGTGTCCCAGGCTCGTCGCCGTCACGAGCATGATTCCGCCGTGCGCGTCCTGCCGAGGTTGACCGTCTTCGGCGCCTCGCCCGCCATCGTCACGAGCGTCGCGCCGAGCCTCGACCCCACGATCTTCACCGGGTACGTCTTCTCGCCGGACTGCACGCAGCCCAGGTCGCCGTCGACGGCGAACAGCGCGCCCGGCGGCACCTTCAGCGCCGGCAGCGGAGCCTTCAGCGTGACGACCGCCGACAGGTCCTCGTCCTTCTCGCTCGCGACCAGCATCCGGTACTCCTGCGTCGCCGCGATCCCCCGCAGGAACGCCGGGTCCGTCGCCGTGACGCCGTCCTTGCCGAGCAGGCCCGTCACGCCCATCACGGTGATGACGCGCGCGCCGGCGACTGCGTTCGGCGGCTTCGACTCGACGGCGACCGCGACCAGCCGGGCCGGCACCTTGGCGTACGTGTGCCCCGCGGACACGTACTGACCGGGCGCCAGCTCGCAGGAGTCCGGCACGACGGACGGCGCCGGCAGCCAGAGGATCTGTCCGAAGTCGACGGACCCGCTCGGCTCGGCGACACCGGCTGCCTTCTTGAGCTTCTTCACGGCCGCCGCCGTCCGGGCGCCGTACTCGCCCGTGACCGGGACGGCGTACCCGAGACGGGCCAGCTCCCGTTGCAGGGCGGCGACGTCGGCGCCCTCGGATCCGGTGCCGAGGTTCCGGTACAGCGGCGCCGAGGTGGCCAGCGCGATCAGGGGCACGTTGTTGATCCGGGCGACCGCGCGTCCGGACGTCAGCGCCTCTCCCGGCCGGCACGATGTCGCGACCACCCGGCCGGCGAAGCCGATCAGCAGCGGCGGCGCCGCCGTCCGCTGGAGAGAGATCTTGACCGTGCGTTCGTCGCCCAGTTCCTCCCGGCCGACGGGTGCCGCGGTGACCTCCGTGGCCGGCCGCAGTTCCGCCGGCGCGGCGGCGGGGCGGAGCAGGAACGCCGTCGCCCCGCCCGTGCTGAGCAGCGTCACGGCGGCGATGGCCGCCGTGCCCGCCGACCGACGCGTCGCCACCCTCACCCGCCGCCCTTCGGACCGACCTGGACGGCCATGCCGCCGGCGGTCAGGCACCGCTGCGCGTCGGCGGTGGACGGGTCGAAGTCGGTCTTCTTGTCCAGGTCGCCCTTGAGGAACGTGGTGAGCTTCTCGGGCGTGTAGTCGGCGGGGACGAGACCGGCCTTGATCAGGCACCGCACGGTCACCAGCCGGGGATCGGCGAGCAGGTCCGGGTTGTCGACCTGGGTGCGGAAGAGCGCTTCGAGGCTCGCGAGCCCGGCGTTGACCGCGCAGTCCCGCATCGTGTTGTTGTGGGCCTCGATGTCCTTGATCCCGGACGGCGGGTTGACCCGGTAGATGCCGTTCGGCAGCTTCGTGTACGTCTCGCCGAGGTTGGCGTCCTCGGCGCAGCGCCGGTACCGGCTGAACGCCTCCTCGTAGTCCGCCGGGTCGATCTTGCCCGTCTTGACCGCCCGGTCCAGCGCCTCCCGTTCGAAGTCGGACCTGGCCCGCTCACGAGCATCCTTGAACTGCTCGACCAGCGGCTTCATGCGCTCACCCGTCCCCTGCTGCGGGAGAGCCTCGGTCGAGGACTCCTGGCCGCAGGCCGTCGCGCCGAGCAGCACGACAGCGAGCAGCACCAGCACCCGTTTCATCAGAGCTCACGTCCTTGTTCCGTGCACGGCGGCGGGCCACGGCCGAACCCGGCCATGGCCCGCGCTTACCGTGCGGCCGTCAGAGGGAGAAGAAGTTGTCGGCGTTGTGGCTGAACGAGAAACCGACATCCGCCCGCGCCCACGACCATCCGCTGTACCAGCCGGAGTAGATCGCCGCACTGCCGTGCTGGGCGTAGGAGTTGCTCCAGTACGCGCAGTCCTCGGTGTGCGCTTCCGCGTACGAGGACGACGTGGAGTGGTTCGTGTAGTCGGACGCGCAGGCGGCCTGGGCCGGGCTGGCGACGGCGAGGCTGGCGACGCCCCCGCCGACGAGCAGGCCGGCAGCGGCCAGACCGGCGCCTGCCTTGGTGCGAAGCCTCGTACGGAGGCTCCTGGTGCTCGATGTCGTCGACATCCGATGCTCCTCTCTACAGTGGGGAGCGAGGTGGCCCAAACTCGACTTGGGCCACCTCCTCTCCACGAGGAGCATGCGCGCGCACCGTAAGCCGGCACGGAAGCGCCGCATAAGTCGAACGTCATCAGTTCCCCGGGCCCGGCTCGACGGTCGGGTCCTGGACCGTCTCGCCTGGTCGGGCCGCCCGGCCCAGCGTGTAGCGGGCGGTGCCCTTCATGTCCGCGGAGACCCGGATGACCAGCGTGCAGCGGACCGGTTCCCGACCGCAGTCGACCCGCGCCGGGTCGGGGCTGACGACCTCGCTGGACATGCTGCCCGTGCCTCCGCTGGACCGGATCCGCATGCCGACCAGCCTCGGCGAGACCGGCACCAGCCGGATCTCGACGTCCTTGCCGACCGCGCGGAACGCCTCGACGTACCTGGCGTGGTCGGCGAGCGGGTCCTTGATCCGCGCGACGAAGAAGTCGCCGTCGCGGCGGATCTCGATCGCGGAGTTCGCGTACGACGACGCGTGGCCGGTGCCGTCCTCGATCATGCTGGGCCCGACGACGACCGCCGTGGTGACCGCCGCGACGACCGCGGCGGCCGCGACGAGGCGGCCGGTGCGGTTCGGGGCCGCGGACGTGAAGTCGGCCTGGGCTTCCGCGGGCTCGGCCTGGATCGCGGAGAGGAGCGCACGCGCGGCGGGGCGGGCGTCGCGCCCGGCGAGGTCCTCGTCGCGGACACGGGCGAGCCTGGTGAGCGGCTCGGTCATGGGGTCCCTCCTGACATCGCCAACCAGCCGGTGGAGACGCCGGCTGTCGCGAGTTGCCTGGCGAAGCGTTTGCGGGCCCGGTGCAGGCGGATCCGGACGGCGTTGCGCGAGCACCCGAGCACGGTCGCTATCTCGGCGTGGTCGAGCCCTTCCCACGCGACAAGGCACAGCAGTTCCCGGTCGCCGTCCGGCAGGTCGCGCAGCGCCTGGCTGACCGCGCCCAGGTCGGCGTGGTCCTCCGCGCTGCGCTCGTACAGATCGGCGACCTCCGCCGCGACGGCGTGCGAGAGGTCGCGGCGGCGGGCGGCGCCCCGGCGGTGGTTGGCGAGGACGTTGCGCGCGACCCCGTACAGCCAGAGCCGTGCCTCGTCGCCGGCCGGCACGACGTCCATCCGGCGCCAGGCGATGGCGAAGGTCTCCGCCACCACGTCGGCCGCGTCCTCCGGGCAGTCGGACCGCCGTACGGCGTAGCCGAGGAGTCGCGCGAACGTGGCCGCGTAGAGCGATTCGAACCGGGCCGTCCGTTCGTCGTCCACTGGCGGGTGCCTCCTCTCATCCCGGAACGGGCTGACACCTGTGCATGTCGCGGGAGGGGCCGGCATTTCCGGCCGCCGGGAATCAGCGGGCGCTACGGATCATCGTGACGAGTTCCCTGCCGTGGATGCCACGAAGTAACGCCTGGTGGACGCGCGCGAGCAGGGGCGCGTCCAGGCCGGTCTTCTCGACCAGGTGGTGCTGCGCCAGCCGGTAGGTCTCGCCGGACGCCTCGATCCGCCGGCCGCTCAGCGCCTGCGCGGCCATGAGCTGCAACCACGGCACCTCGCGGGACGGATGCAGGATCGTCATCGACCGCAGGATCGGCAGCGCGTCCTCGGGGTTGTCGAGCGCGAGGTGCCCGTCGACGACCATCTCCTCGGCCTGGAACCGCAGTTCCTCCAGCCCGACCGCCGCCACGTCGAGATCGGGCACGTCCCGGACGTCTACCAGCGCCTCCGGTCCATGCCAGAGGCCCAGTCCATGTTCCAACGCGCGGACAGCGCCGGCCACATCGCCCGATGCCCGCAATGTCCTGCCTTCGTGCACGACACGTCGGAACTCTTCGGCGTCGATCTCCAGTCCGTGCGGCGCAAGGCGATACCCGCCGTGACTGCGTTGCACGACGTCGCGTCCGACACGGCCGACCAACTGGCGCAGTGTCCGGATCTGGTTGCGCACCATTTGTATGGCGCTGTCCGGCGGATCACCGTCCCAGACGCGTTTCACGATCTGCTCGGCCGACAGGGGAACTTCCCTGGTCACGGCCAGTACGGCGAGCACTTTGCGCAGTTGGGCGGGCAATCCACGCGGTACCCGGCCCGGTATTTCGAGTGCTACCGGACCCAGCAATTGGACTTTCGCGAAAAATCCTATCTTCGCCGACATTCCTAGCCCCCGTGTTGCACAGTCCGTAAGATCAATTGATAGTCGGAGTGCAGTACCGGCCCACTATCATCCGACAACCACGCCAGCGCCACCATGATTGCGCCTTTCAGAAGTGGCGACAAAGGCAGTGCAAATAAGCCGACGGTTGCCGAAGTCGGATATCTGACACCGATAGCGGCCATCGGCGTAGCGTTTCCACCATGGCGACGATCGACGCCAGCGGCGCCTCGCTGCACGCGGCGGCACTGCTCCGTACCCTCTGCGCGGCGCGGACCGCCGTGATCGACGGCGAGATCGGCGTGGATCTCGCGCGGCGCCGGCCCGGCCTCGTCCGCGTGCTGATCCCGCGCGAACCGGCAGCCTTCACGCTGTCTACCGAAGCTCGCGCGTGGGCCGCCGCGGTGCTCACCGACGCCCGTGCGGCCCACGTGTCCGCCGGACTGTCCGAGTACGGACCATCCACACCGGACGCTCCGGCGCTCGCCGGCCGCGCACCGACACCTGCCCCCGGGACCGGCCATGCCTGACGCGCTGTCCGGCCTCTGGATCTGTCCGCGCTGCGGCGCGCGGCTGGTCAGCCGGAACCTGTGGCACTCGTGCGGACGGTTCACGCTCGAAGACCTGTTCGCGGGTTCCGAACCGGGCGTTCTCGACCTGGCGCGGTCCTATGTCGCGCTGCTGTACAGCCTCGGCGACGTGCAGGTGCTCCCGCAGAAGACGCGGCTCGTGTGCGTCGCCCGCGTGCGGTTCGCCGGCCTCGAACCGCGCCGCAGCGGATTCCAGGCCAACTTCGCGCTACACCGGTGGGTCGACAGCCCCCGCATCGCCAAGATCACGGACTACGGGCCACTCTGGCGCGCGCACTACCTGCCGATCAGGTCCGAGTCCGATCTGGACGACGAGCTGGCGGGCTGGCTCCAGGAGTCCCACGACACCGTCGGCGTCCGCCGCTGACCGGCTAGACCCAGATCGCGCAGGGCCACCCGTTCAGGTCTTCTGGCGGGCTCGGCAGGGATGCCGCGGTACCAGCCGCCACCCGTCGCGCCGACCACGCCGCCGCCGCCGCGTCGAGAACATCGTCGACGCCGGCCATCTTGCCGGCGAGGCCAAGATCGCCGGTCAGGGCGATGCCTTCCGCCGCCAGCAGTTCCCGGCGCTGCTCGACGCCCGCCCACGTCGCCTTCCGATGGTCGAGAAACTTTTCCGCCATCCGGGCGAATGACACCTCGGGATGTACCTCCACGACCCGATGTTTCTCAGTCCGAACCCACGCGTCGACTTCAAGAATCTTCACCCGCAAGGCGTAAGCCTGTTGGGAGATGCCGACGCCGACCACTTCCCGATGAATCCGTGAGGCCGTGGCATGGTCCGCTGCCTCGAGCGCGCGGCGGATCGGCGTCATGAACACCGAACTCCGCCGGAGGCCGATCGCCCGAGCTGCCTGCACGTCCGCCTGACGCCGGCCCGTATCGCTGAGACCGATGGGAATGTCGATCGCCACGACCTCGACGGCACCCGCAGACTCCGCCGCCGACACGAGCGCCGCGATGGTGGCGCCGAAGCATGCCGACGCGTCTCTCCCGTCGAGCACGACGCCGACCCATCCACCCTTGCAACCGTCCACCCCGAGGACCCGGTGCGCCATACCGACACTGTATGACAAAGCGGACCGCCGGCCGCGGGCGCTAGGGGGCGGCGGCGGCTCAGGCTAAGGGGCGGCGCGGAGCAGCTGGGTGAGGGCGGGGTTGTCGATGTCGGCGGCCAGCAGACGGGCGGACGCGAGTGCCTTGGTGTCGCCGAGTCGGCTCCGGTGCACGTGTGCTCGGACGGTCAACTCGCGCATGTCGGTGCGGGCGGCCAGCGCGTCGAGCGCGGTGACGAGCGGCCGCGCCCGGTCGGGGTCGTCCTGGTCGAGCGCGGTGGTGATCGCCGCGTCGAGAACGTGCGCGTGGACCCACCGGTACCGGTCGGGCACCCGTTCACACCGGTGCGCGGCCTCGGCCATCCATTTCGTCGCGACGTCGTGGTCGCCCCGGCCGGTGTGGAGCAGCCCGAGCCCCCGGGCGGCCATCCCCTCCCAGCACGGGTCGCCCAGCTGGCAGGCGAGGACCCACGCCTGTTCGAGCCCGTCGGCGGCGCCGTCGACGTTCCCGGACTGGAGGTCGAGTTCGGCGCGGAGCGTCTGGGGCCAGGGCAGGAACGCCATCCAGCGCTGTTCGTGGACGATCTCCAGGGACCGCGCGATCGTGACCGCGGCCTGGCTGCGTTCGGCGCGCAGCAGGTGGGCGCGGCCGACCAGCGACAATGACCAGGCCTGCTGCCGGTGGTCACCGCAGGCGCCGGCCCGTTCGGCCGACTCGCCGAGGTAGTCGAACGCGGCCGGGTAGTCGCCCCGGTCGGAGGCGTTCATGCCGCGGACGCCGAGGATCGGGGCCAGTTCGTCGTCCGTCTCGGCGAGTTCCTGGGCTTTGGCCAGCCAGGTGTTGGCCGTCTGGCGGCGCCCCGCCTGCACCTCGACGAAGCCGAGTTCCCGGTGCGCGGTCACGGCCGTGACGCGGTCCCCCGCCTCGGCCGCCAGCGCCAGCGCCTCGTGGAGGGCGACCGCGCCTTCCTCGTCCCTCCCCCGGACGGCGTGGACCAGCGCACCTCCCAACGCGGCGAGCGCCCGGCCCTGCAACGCGACATCGTGGCACCCGGCCGCCTCGGCGACGGCCCGCCGCAGGCACTGGAGCCCGGCCTCGACGGCACCGGCCACGATCGCGGCACGGCCCGCTTCCAACTGGCTGACCGCCGCCGCCCGCCCGCCCAGCGGCGAGACCGTCGCGGCGCCGGGCCTGGCGGTCGCCGCCTCGCGCAGGGCCGCCGAGACGTCCAGTCCGAGTTCGCGCCGGAGGGTGTCCTCGCACACCGCGACCTGGCGCAGCGCGGCGGTCCGGTCGCCGGCGACGGCCAGGCTCCGGACGAGCAGCTCGTGGTTGCCCTCTTCGAGCGGGTTGAGCGTCACGACGCGCGAGGCGTACGCGACGGCGTCACCCGCCCGCCCCGCCGCGAGCAACGCGACCGCCGCCTCCCGCAGCCGCGCCTCCACCAGGGCCGTCAGGTGATGCCGTTCCACCAGCAGCCACGACTCGAACTCCAGCCTGGCCCCCAGGTCCAGGCCGTCGAGCAGTTCACCCCGGACGTCCAGGAGCAGCGCCGGATCTCCCCCGAGCTGGTCGAGGTCGACCGCCACGTCCGCGCCGAAGCCCGCCACGACGGGATCGCCGGTGAGAGCGTCCGGCTGGTCGAGCGTCCGGCGGAGTTCGGCGAGCGTCCACCGCAGCGCCCCGAGCGGATCGTCGGCGTCGCCGAACAGCAACTCGGCCAGGTTCCTGCGGCTCGGCGGACGGTCCGCAAGCAGCACGTAAGCGAGCAGCGCCCATGCCTTGCGGCCGCGCGGCGGACGGACCGCCTGCCCGTCCCGCTCGATGACCGGCCGACCCAGCAACCGGATCGTCAGCATGGGCGCACCCCCTCTACGCTCAGTGTGCTGCTCAGCGCCGCACGCCGACAGCCTCCAGGTACTCGCTCCCCGCGAGCAGCGTGCCGTCGTCGACCTGGTTGAACCGTGCCGCCACGTCGGCGAGGTCCGCGGCGAATTGAGCACGGCGGTCGTCGTCGAGCGAGCCGGCCAGCCGGGTGATGGGCCCGTAGTAGAGACGGAACCACTCCGAGAAGTGCGCGGGCGAGTGGTAGACGAAGTCGAACGTCCGCTTCGTCAGCGAGGTCCACTCGACGGTGTCGCCGAACAGCTCCGCGAGACGCTCCGCGGTACCCCAGAGCATCGGCGAGCTGACGCCGGCCGGCGGCGGCGGCGCGTACGCCCCGATGACCTTGAACATGCCGCCGACGAGGCTCTCCGGCGTCCAGCTCGCGAGGCCGATCGTCCCGCCCGGCCGCGTGACGCGGATCAGCTCCGCCGCGGCCTGGGCCTGGTTCGGGGCGAACATGACGCCGACGGTGCTCAGCGTCGCGTCGAACGACCGGTCGGGGAAGGGCAGCTGCTCGGCGTCCCCCTCGGTGAACGTCACGGGGACGTGTTCGGCCTTGGCGCGCTCGCGGCCCTGCACGAGCAGGTTCGCGGCGTAGTCGACGCCGGTCGCCTCCGCGAAGCGCCGGGCGCTGGCGATCGCCGCGTTGCCCTGCCCGCACGCGACGTCCAGGACCTGCTGACCAGCACGGACGCCGGTGGCCTCCACCAGCCGCTCCGCGATGGTCTGCAGCGTGTTGCCGACCCGCGGATAGTCGCCCGACTCCCACGCCGCCCGCTGCTTAGCCTTGATCGCCTCGTAATCCACTGTTTCGGTGTACATCTCGTCTCCTCGACTCCTGTGGCACAACGGGGCCACCGTCGCGGGCCACCGTGTGACGAGCCGTGTGACGTTCGCCGGCGCCTAGGGTCTGTTTCGAAGTCCCTGGTCGAGCGAGGCGTGTTCCAGCCGGCGATCCGGCAAGGCGGAGGTTCGTCCGGATGCGTTTCTTGTATCCGGGCGGAGCGACAACGCCGCCGGGCGTCGTCTGGGACGCGGCGCAGCCGGCAGAGGGACTTCGAAACAGACCCTAGCCCTTGGCGGGCAGCTCGTCGGCGAGGAGGGACCAGACCTCGGCGTCGAGCAGCTTGCCGTTGAACGGGAACGCCTGGCGCAGTACGCCGTCCCGCGTCATGCCGAGTCGTTCGGCGACGGCGATGCTGCGCTTGTTGTGCGGGACGCAACGCCATTCGATCCGGTTCATGCCCCTCTCCTGGACCGCCCACCGGATCATCGCCTGGCACGCGCGGGTGACGATGCCGCGCCCTTCGGCCTCCGGTGCCAGCCAGACGCCGACTTCGCAGGTGCGGGTCCGCACGTCGAAGACGCGGAACAGGCACCCGCCGACGAGGACGCCGTCCAGCCAGATCGAGTACAGGTAGCGCGTGCCGGCGGCCTGCCCGTCGGCGTAGTTCTGGAGGAAGGCGCGGGCGCCCGCGGTGTCGGTGATCGAGGTCGCCCAGGGGAGCCACGGCGCCAGATGGTCGCGGTTCGCCGCGATGTGGTCGGCGAAGGCGTCGGCCTGCCACGGCTCGAAGGGCCGGATCTCAGCGCCGTCGCCGAGCGGAACCGTGAACATGTGCCCTCCCCGAGGTACATAACAAACGTTCGGTACGTAGTATAGGCACGTGCCCGCCAGGACCGACCACGACGCCCGCCGCCGCGACGTCTCCGAAGCGGTGTGGCGGGTGCTGGCCGTCCACGGCTTCGGCGGGCTGACCCTGCGCGCGGTCGCCGCCGAGATGGGGGCCAGCACCGGCCTGCTCACGCACTACTTCCCGTCCAAGCAGGCGTTGGTGCGGCACGCGCTCGACGTGGCGGAGGAACGCACCGCGTCCCGTCCCCGCAAGACGCCGAGCGCTCCTGGGCTGGCGGCGCTCCGCGCGGCGCTGCTCGACGTCCTGCCGCTCACGCCGGACAGCGCGGCCATGAACAAGGTGTGGGTCAGCTCCTGGGACGGCGCTCTCGCCGACACCGCCCGCCACGACGGGCAACGCGCCCGGTACCAGCGCTGGCGCTCTCAGTTGCGTCCGCATGTCGTGGCCGCGCAGGAACGCGGGGAACTGCCGCCGGCGGACACCGACGACGTCGTGGCCGGCGCGGCCGCGTTCGCCCACGGGCTCGTCGTCCACGCCCTCTTCGACCCCGACGCGTACCCCCCGGACCGCCAGGTCGCCCTCCTCGACCGCTACCTGGCGACGCTCAGGCGTTGACCGTCCGGTACACGGAGATGTGGTCCTTGCTGTCGGAGTCGAACGGGCGCCGATGCCAGTCGGCGTATCTCTCGGCGAGCCGGAAACCGGCCTGATCCGCCAGCTCGTCCATCTGGTCCGGCCAGCAGTACCGCATGGCGAAGGGCTTCAGGTGCACACCCTCGCTGTCGAACGTGATGGTCTGGCGGATGAACCGTTGGGCGGGCCGGTCGTAGCGGTGCAGCCTGATGGTGGCGGAATCCTCGGTCACGGCGCGCACCTGGACCTGCTCGTCCCGAGCGAAGTCGGCCGGATCGGGGACGAACGCCTCCAGGACGAACGCGCCACCCGGCGCCAGCACCCGGGCGACGTTGCGGAAGCAGTCCGCCTGCCGCTCGGCGTCGACGAGATTGAACAGCGTGTTGAACACCAGGTACACCAGGCGAAACGGGCCGGCCACCGGCACGTCGGCCATGTCACCGATCGCCACCGGGATCTCGGTGCCGCCCGGCTTGGCGCGCATCCGCGCCACCATCTCCTCGGACGCCTCGACGCCCTCCACGACGACACCGCGTGCGGCCAGGGGCAGCGCGACGCGACCAGTGCCGATCGCGAGTTCCAGAACCGGACCGCCCTCGGCCAGCCCGGCCAGGAACTCCGCCGCCGGCGCCGGGTCTGGGTTGGCGCCAGCGTCGTAGTCGGCGGCCCACTGCCGCCCGAAGAGTGCGGGATCATCGAATACCGACATCGAACGGCCTCCTCGCGCCTGGATGCCCGTCACGACAACAGATCCCCGACGGCGGCGGCAACTGCTTTACCACGGCCGAGGTGGCCCGCTCAGAAGCCCCTGCCGCCATCCATGGCTAATTCAGGGCGAACGAACTTATGGTCTAAAGATGCAGAGTCTGGCGGCACTGCGATGACGACCACGATCGACGTGGATGGCACGCGGGCACCGGCGCCCGAGGAACCGGCCGCGCCGAAGCGCCGGCGGAAGTTACTGGTCGGCGCCGCCCTGGCCTGGGCTCTGGCGATCACCGCCCTGGTGCTCGTCCGCGGCGGCGACGCGAAGTCGCCGCTCGCCGTGCCGTCGGCCTCGCCGTCCGCGGACGACGTACCGCTGACCGTGCCCGAGGTCTACCAGACGCTGCTGCCCTCGGTGGTGCTGATCCACACGGCCCGCGCCGGGACGTCCGCGAACGCGAAGACCATGGCCGCGTCGGCGACCGGCACGGGCGTGATCGTCAACGCGGACGGGGTCATCCTCACAGCGGCGCACGTGGTCGAGGGCGCCGACGCCATCAAGGTCACCTATGCCGACGGCACGGCGTCGGCAGCTCGGGTCGCGATGGCGGACGCCAAGCGGGACATCGCCGCGCTGACCCCGGCGAAGTTGCCGGAGACGGTCGTGCCGGCGGTCCTCGGCGGCGGCCTCGCGGTCGGCGACGACGTGGTGGCGATCGGCAACCCGCTCGGGCTGACCGGGAGCACCACGAGCGGCGTCGTGTCCGGCCTCGGTCGGGTCGCCCGGGGCGAGACCCGCGACATCGCCGGACTCATCCAGTTCGACGCGGCGGTCAACCCGGGCAGCTCAGGCGGACCGCTCGTCAACGACCGCGCACAGGTGGTCGGCGTCATCGTGGCGCTGGCCAACCCCACGGACGCGGGCACGTTCATCGGCATCGGCTTCGCGGTCCCGATCGGGGTTGCGATCGGCGCCGGCGAGGGCGACGGACGGGTGCCCCCGCTGTGACCATCCCAGAGGACGGATCCATGACCCAGCACCTGCATGGCGCCGAGTCCGCGCCGGCGTCGGCCAGTCCGATCGAGAAGGTGCTCTACGAGGTCAAGAAGACCATCGTGGGGCAGGACCTGCTGCTCGAACGGCTGATCGTGGCGCTGCTCGCCCGCGGGCACATCCTGGTCGAAGGCGTACCCGGCCTGGCCAAGACGCTCGCGGTGAAGTCCCTCGCAGAGGCCATCGGCGGGGATTTCCACCGCGTGCAGTTCACGCCCGACCTGGTGCCCGCCGACATCCTCGGCACCCGGGTCTACCACCAGCCGACCGGCACGTTCCAGGTCTCGCTCGGACCGGTCTTCACCAACCTGCTGCTCGCCGACGAGATCAACCGGGCGCCGGCCAAGGTCCAGAGCGCGCTGCTGGAGGTCATGCAGGAACGGCAGGTCACCATCGGACGGGAAACCCACCCGGCGCCGAACCCGTTCCTGGTGATGGCCACCCAGAACCCGATCGAGTCCGAGGGCACCTATCCGCTGCCCGAGGCCCAGATCGACCGCTTCATGATGAAGGTGGTCGTCGGGTACCCCAGCACCACCGAGGAGTTCGTCGTCGTCGAGCGGGCGCTCGCCCCGGCCCACACGATCCAGGCCCTCATCGACCCGGAGACGCTGGTAGGGCTCCAGCAGGAGGCCGACCGCGTCTACGTCGACCCGTCGCTGATCGAGTACGCGGTGCAGCTTGCCCACGCCAGCCGCGAGCCCGGCCAGGTAGGCCTCACCGACCTGGCCCGCTACGTGTCCTACGGTGCCAGCCCCCGCGCCTCGATCAGCCTGGTGCTCGCCGCCCGCGCCCTCGCCTACATCCGCGGCCGGGACTACGTCGTTCCCGCCGACGTCACCGACCTCGCCCTGGACGTGCTGCGCCACCGCCTCGTCCTGTCCTACGAGGCCCTCTCCGACGAGGTGACCGCGGACCTGATCCTGTCGAAGATCCTGGCCAACGCGCCGGTCCCGGAGACCGCCGGCCGGAGCGGCTGACCCATGACTGCGCCCCCCGACCGGTTACTGCGGCGCCTGGAATGGCGACTGGGCCGCCGCCTCGACGGGCGTCTCCAGGGCACCTACCGCACGGTGTGGCGCGGCGCCGGCATCGACTTCACCGACCTGCGCGCCTACACGCCGGAGGACGACGTCCGGCACATCGACTGGAACGTGACGGCGCGCCTCGACGAGCCGTACGTCCGGCAGTACACCGAGGACCGGGAGTTGACCGCCTGGCTCGTCGTCGACCGCTCCGCCTCGATGCGCTTCGGCCGGTCGCCCAGCGCGGGCAGTTCCGCCGCCGCCGGCGCCGGTCAGGGCAAGGAGGCCGTCGCGACCGAGCTGGCGGTCAGCCTGAGCCAGCTGATCGCGCAGGGCGGCAACCGGGTCGGCGCGATCCTCTACGACAACCGCGCCCACCAGGTGATCCCACCGCGCACCGGCCGCGACCAGGTCCTCCGCATCGCGCGCGAGCTGATGCGCCCGCAGGCCGCCACCGGCCCGGGCGCGACCACCGACCTGACCGCGATGCTGCACCTGGCCGCCGCGACCACCGCCCGCCGCCGCAGTCTGGTCTTCGTCATGTCCGACTTCATCGGCGACCCCGGCTGGGAGCGTCCGCTGACCAGGCTCGCCCACAGGCACGAGGTCGTGGTGGTCCGCGTGGTCGACCCGGCCGAGCGGGAGCTGCCCGACCTCGGCCTGATCCTGGTCGAGGACGCGGAGACGGGCGAGCAGCTCCTCGTCGACGCCAGTGACCCGCTGCTGCGCGGCCGGCTCGCCGCCCAGGTGGGCGCCCGCGAGGAGGCGCTGGCGGAAGGCATGCGGCATGCCGGGGTCGACGCCCACCACGTCAGCACCGACCAGGACATGATCGCCGCGCTCGTCGGCATGGTCCGTCGCTCGGGACGGAGGCGCCGGTGACCTTCCTCTACCCGGTGGTGATCGCCGCCGCCGTGCTGGTGACCGCGGCCGCGATCGCCGGCTACGTCGCACTCCACCGCCGCCGCGTGGCCGCGCTGGCCGCCGCCGGCTTCGGCACCCTCACCGGTGGCGGTGCGCTGCGGCGCCACCTGCCCTACGCGTTGCTGCTGGCCGCCTTGCCGATCCTGCTGGTCGGCATGGCCCGGCCGCACGCCGACGTCGCCGTCCCCCGGGTCGCCGGCACGGTGATGCTCGCGTTCGACATCTCCAACAGCATGTCCGCCGACGACATGGCCCCGACCCGGCTCGGCGCCGCCCAGGCCGCCGCGACCAGCTTCGTCGAGGGGCAGCCGGACTCCGTCGACGTCGGTGTCCTGATCTTCGGCGAACAGGCGTTGCTGACCCAGGAACCGACCGACGACCACGCCGCCGCTCTGGCCGCGATCGGCAGGCCCTCGGCCAGCGGCGGTACCTCGCTCGGGCAGGCGATCCTCGTCGCGCTCGGCACGATCACCGGTAAACCGGTCAGCCTGCCGTCCGACGGCACGACCGCCACCACGGACGACCTCGGCTACTGGCCCTGGGCGTCGATCGTCATCTTCTCCGACGGCCAGGACACCGGCGGTCCGGACGTCGAGGCCGCCGCCGAACTGGCCGCCGCCGCCGGCGTCCGCATCCACACGGTCGGGGTCGGCACCACCAGGGGCGACACCGTCGAGGTCGACGGCTACCAGATGGCCACCGCGCTCGACGAAGGGCTGCTGACCGCGGTCGCGCAGACCACCGGCGGCACCTACCACCAGGCCGGCGACGCGGACGCGCTGGCCGACACGACCAAGGCGATCGACCTGCGTCTGACCACCGAGAAGCAGCCGCTCGAGCTGACCGGTCCGTTCGCCGGCGCCGCCCTGCTGCTCCTGACGCTCGGCGGCCTGCTGGGCGTCCGCTGGCACGGAAGGATCGTCTGATGTCGCTGAGCTGGCCGTGGGCGCTCGTCGCGCTGCTGGCCGTGCCGTTGCTGCTGGTGGCCCGGTGGTGGTTGAACCGGCGCCGCAAGCGGTCCGCGGTCACCGTGTCCAGCATCGCGCTGATCCGCGCCGCCCTGCCCGGACCCACGTCGTGGCGCCGCCGTATCCCCGTCTACCTCTTCCTCGCCGGGCTGCTCGCGCTGGCCGGCGGCCTGGCCCGGCCACACGCGTCCGTGGCCGTACCGGCGAGCAACACCTCGATGCTGCTGGCGATCGACGTCTCCGGCTCCATGTGCACCACCGACATCGCGCCCAACCGGCTCGCCGTGGCCAGCGACGCGGCCCGCGAGTTCATCAAGGCCCAGGACAGCGGCACCAGGATCGGCCTCGTCGCCTTCTCGGGAATCGCCGGTCTCCTCGTGCCCCCGACCACCGACAAGGACGCCCTGCTCGACGCCATCGACAACCTCAAGACCGCCAGGGGGACGGCGATCGGCCAGGCGATCCTGACCTCCATCGACGCGATCGCCGAGAGCAACCCGAACGTCGCCGCCACCGGGGTCGACCTCGACGACGCCGCCCCCAACGCCGGCGTCACCCACCAGCCCGACACGATCGTCGTCCTCACCGACGGCTCCAACACCACCGGCGTCGAGCCGGTGACCGCCGCCGAGCAGGCCGCCGCCCGCGGCCTGCGGGTCTACACGATCGGATTCGGCACCACCGAGCCCGCCCAGATGATGTGCACCCCCGACCAGATCAGTGGCGGCTCCAGCTTCGGCCAGGGCCCGCGCGGCTTCACGGGCGGGGGCTTCGGCCGCAACCGCGAGATCGACGAGGAGACGCTGACCCAGGTCGCGGACGTCTCCGGTGGGCGCTACTTCCGGGCGGAAGACGCCGGCGAGCTGTCCGACGTCCTCACCGACCTGCCTCGGGAGTTCGGCCTGCACACGCAGGACGTCGAGATCACCGCCTGGTTCGTCCTCGCCGGAGGGCTCCTGGCATTCGCCGGCGCCGGACTCGCCCTGTGGTGGAACCGTGCGCCCGCGCTACGGGCTCCGCCAGGCACGGGTCCGGATGCCGGTCCGCACGGGAATCCGCGTTGACGGGCTCTCCCGGAGGGACGGCGCGTATGCGCACACGGCTGGGCCGAGCCGGTACCGGGCGGACAACGTGGCCACCAGGCCCCACGGATCCCGGCGTTCGCCGCCGAGCTCGACCCGAACATCGCGCAGAGCCTGGGCTGTACTTCATCGGCCTGTTCTTCCTGTCCACGGGGGCCTCGTCGTTGATCGGCGGCGTCGGCAGGGACGCGCGACACATCGCCCGGCACCTCGCCTCGCAGCGCGCCGACAGTGCGACGGATCACAGTCCCAGCAGCGCCCCGCAACAGACCGTGCCGTTGAACGGAACGACCGCGCACTAGGTCGACCATCGCGTGTCACCGTCCGACGGCCGACCGGGAGAGCCGTCGAATCGGGAGACTGTTGATGGAAAGCGCAATGTTCGGGATCGATTTCATCCGCGATCCCTACCCGGCCTATGCCGGGCTCCGAGAGAGCATGCCGGTGGTCCGGGGAACGACGCCCAATGGAATGGACGTCTGGCTTGTGACCCGTTACGAGGACGCCCAGGTCGTCCTGACCGATCCGCGGTTCAGCAAGTCCATTGAACACGCCGGCGGTGTGATCGATCCGCACAGCACGGAGGCGCGGAACCTCATGTCCATGCCCGCCGCGATACGGAACAACCTGCTGAGCATCGACCCGCCGGACCACACGCGGCTGCGCAGAATCGTGGCCCGCGCGTTCACCGCGCGGCGGGTCGAGCAGCTGGCTCCCAGCATCGAGAAGATCGTCGACGAGCTGCTGGACGAGATGGCCGAGCACGACTCCGTCGACCTGATCCCGGCGCTGAGTGTCCAGGTGCCGACCAGGGTGATCTGCGCGTTGCTCGGCGTGCCTGAAGAGGACACCCCGCGACTGCTCCGCTGGTCGCTGACGATGGTGCAGATGTCCACGGCCCCGCTGGAGAGGTTCGCCGCGGACAGCGCGGCCTTTCACGAGTACCTCGTGGCGCTGGTCGCGCGCAAGCGCGCGGAGCCGGCTGACGACCTCATCAGCTCGCTCGTCCAGCTGCGGGACACCGAAGGGGAGCTCAGCGACGACGAGCTGATCTCGCTGATCGCCGTGCTGATCATCGGCGGATTCGAGACGACGTCGAACCTCATCGGCAACGGCACGCTCGCGCTGTTGCAGCAGCCGCAGCGCCTGGCCGAGCTGCGGGACAACCCGGAGCTGCTGCCCGCCGCGGTCGACGAACTGATCCGCTACGACTGCCCGGTACACATGTCGACCCTCCGGTTCACGACGGAGCCGGTGACCGTCGGCGACACGACGATCCCGAGCGGCGAGGTCGTCCTGGTCTCGCTCCTCTCCGCGAACCGGGATCCGGCGCAGTTCGCCCACCCCGACGAGCTGGACTTCGGCCGCGAGAACCGGTCACACCTCGGGTTCGGGTACGGCATCCACTTCTGCATCGGCGGCGCGCTGGCCCGGCTCGAAGGCGTCGTCACCTTCGGCAAGCTGCTCGCCCGCTTCCCGAACCTCCGGCTCGCGGCACCGGTCGAAGAACTGCCGTGGCGACTTTCACTACTGACACGCGGATTGGAGTCTCTGCCTGTGAATCTCGACAAGCCACACGAGGTGTCGACGTTCTACGACGTCTACAGCCACGTCCTGACCAAGATCTGGGACGACAACTTCCACTACGGGTACTGGCTCTCGGACGACGACGACAGCTCCAACCGCGTCGCGGCACAGCGGCTCACAGAACTGATGATCGAGAAGGTGGCGGCCCGCCCCGGGCAGCGCGTGCTCGACCTCGGGTGCGGCATCGGCACACCGGCGATCCAGCTCGCCGAGGTCAGCGGGGCCGAGGTCGTCGGCATCTCCATCAACCAGCCGCAGATCGACGAGGCGAACCGGCGCGCCGACGGCCGTGCCACCTTCCAGCTCGCCGACGCGATCGCGTTGCCGTTCGACGACGGCTCCTTCGACGCCGCGTGGGCCTTCGAATCGCTGCTCCACATGGACCGGTCCAAGGCACTCGCCGAGCTCGCCCGCGTCGTCAAGCCCGGCGGACTCGTCGTCATCGCCGACATCATCCAGCGCGGCCCGCTCAGCGAGGAGAGCAGAGCGGCGCTCGGACCGGCCCTCGAAACGTTCGCGCTCAGCCCCGTCCCCACCCCGGACGACTACCGCGGGCTGATCGCCGAGGCAGGTCTGACGCTCGTCGAGTTGCAGGACATCAGCGAGAACACCAGGAAGACCATGCCCCGCCTCATCGAGGGCACCCGCGAGCACTACGACGAACTCGTCGAGCGCTACGGCGACGAGGGCGCGGCCTACCTCGACGTGCTGCTGTCGCCGATCGCCTCACTGCCGGAGTGGGGCTACCTGGTCGCGGTCGCCCGCGCCTAGAGCGACGCAGAGGCGCCCTCTTCGGAGGGCGCCTCTTGCCTTGCTGGTGCGGTCGCGGCTCGACTGTCCTGCATCCGGGTCATGCCCCACCTCCGTGGTCTGCGTGGACCCCCGCAGCGTGCTTTACACCCTGTCAAGCATGTACGGTGGTTGACACCATGTCAAGCAGAGCCCCGGATACCCGCCAGCGGATCCTCACCGCGGCCCGGTCACTGATCGAGGAACGCGGCTACGACGTCGGGCTCGGCGAGATCGGCAAACGTGCCGGCATCAGCAGACAGGCCGTGTACCTGCACTTCTCCTCCAAGGCCCAGCTGCTGACCGAACTGGTGACCTGGATCGAGGAACAGGCCGACCTCGGCTCGCTGCTCGCCCCGGTCTGGGCCGCCAAGACCGGCGAAGAGGCACTACGCGCGTTGATCGACGCCGGCGCCGCATTCGAGCCGCAGATCCACACGTTGGCGCGGGTAACCGAACACGCCCGCGACCACGACCCCACCATCAACGCGATCGTCGCCGACCGGATGCGGCGCCGCTTCGACGGCATGCGCGCGGTCGTGGCCCGCATCGCCGCCGAGGACCGCCTGGCCGACGGCTGGGACATCGACACCGCCACCGCGTTCGTCTGGGCGCTCACCGCACCGCCCACCTTCCACCTCCTCGTCGTCGAGCACGGCTGGACGCCCCGGCACTGGGCCGATCACACCTACCGGCTGCTCCGCGACGCCCTCATCCGGCCCGACGCGCCGCCCCGCACCAGCAACGCCCCGGCATCCACCACGCAGGTCCGGCCAGCCACCCGCCTCTGACGCGCACCTCGCGTCGCACCACACCCGTCGCTGCCGCGACGCCCGCGAAGGATCATCGGTCCGGTGGCGGACCTCTGTCACGCTGGCCGTGACCGTGGATGATGGGCTGGAGGATGGCTGCTTGGGGACACGAACAGGTTCAGAATCCGGCGCACCCCTGTACCTCCTCTTGGCGCCCATCCTGGCGCTAGTGCTGTACGGACTGGGGTCCGAGTTGGTGCTGATGAAGCAGCAGGGCCCCATCCAACGCGGCATCGACGCCCACACGGTGCGCGTCCAGGGCACGTATGCCGGGCTACGCGAAGGGGACGGCAAATGGGACGACGACCTGCACGTCGTCGACTACGAGTACGAGGGCCGGCCCATCAGCGTCGCGCTGCGCATGCTGCCCGGCAGGCCCTCGGCCGGTGACCGTGCGTGCCTGGAGATCGACGCGCACCAGCCGGACCACGCCCGACCGTGCGGTACACGCGGCGACCTCGACGACGCGAAGAACGGCATGGCCATCGGGGCGGCGTGGCTGGTCGGCCTTCTCGTCGTCAGCCTCCTCGGCTGGGTGTGGTGGCGAGCCGTCGTCTAAGCCGCGCGGCGGTGTCAACAAGAGGCGCCCCCTTCGGAGGGCGCCTCTACGTGGCTGACGTGCTGTGTAACCAGGGTGGACCTAACGTGGCAGAACAAGAACCGCGCTTTCCCGGTTCAGGGGCTAGATATGGCTGTTCCGGCGGTCCGTGAGCGGGTCGTCGGCACCTGAGCTGTCGCAAGTCGCGTGTTACCCGATTCCGGTCCTTGGCGGGAGCCGAACCGCTTCGGGTCGGGCCAGTTCGACTGTCGATTGCGGTTGAGCGCGGTCAACGCGACCTCAGCTCGTGCCGCCCACCCACCGGCCGCTATGTCCATGCCAGTCTTGATCGGTGCCTCCAGTACCGGGCGGTCGACTCGGCAAGTGCGGCCAGGCGAGCAAGCTGGTCGGATCCCATGGTGAGGGTCGCGGCTCCCAGGTTGGACGCCAGCTGGGCGCTGGTTGCGGCCCCGGACAGTACGACAGTGGCCCACGGCTGACGCAGTGCGGCGCCCAGCGCCACGGCGTCGGGCGTGGTGGCCAACTCCTCGGCGATCTCGGTCAGGGTTGCCGGGGCGGATCCGCCTTCGCGTCCGGCGAGCCGGCCGTTGGCGAGGGCCTCCTTGACGATCACCAGACATCCGGCTTGCCGCGCCTCGGCCAGCGCCCCACCCGCCGCCGGTTCGAGCAGGTTCCAGGTGGCCTGCACGCTGCGGATTAGGGGCGCTCCGTCGACGCGGAGGTCAAGCGCGGCGCGGATCACCGCGCTCTGTCCCGGGCCACTGGTGGACAGGCCGATGATGACCCCGTCGGCGGCGAGGTGGGCGAGGTGGTGATGAAGGGTGGTGTCGGTGAGGGCGGTGCTCTCAGGCGTCACCGAGTGGATCTGATAGAGGTGCAGGCGGGTACCGAGCAGCGCACGGGTCTCGGCGAGCTGCCGATCGAACACCGCGACGCTGTGATCCTTGACCTCGTGCACATCGGCGTCCACCCGCCAGCCGGCCGTGTAGGTGTAGCCCCACTTGCTGCCGACCACGACGTCCTGGACGTCGGCACGCTCGGCGAGCCAGTCGGCGAGGAACTCCTCGGCCCGGCCATAGGAACGGGCCACGTCGAAATACCGCACCCCGGCTGCGTACGCCTCGTCGAGGAGGACGTGGGCTCGTTCGCACAGAGCCGCTACCGACCGTCCGGTCGGCAGGTCCGCGTCGCGCCCGACGTTGATGTACCCGGGGCGTCCGACGGCGGCCAGGCCCAGTCCGATCCGCGTGGTACGCGCCAGGCGGTCGATGATCGTCATGGCCATTGACGATACGGTGAGGCCGTCCGGTCACTCGGCGAGAGTCCGGGTACCACGCCGACGGCCTCGTGCATCTCCCAGCTCACCTCGGCGAGCCGGGGCAACGAGCCGGTCGGAATCGCTGATCGCCTCACGGGCCGGGTCCAGAGCGGTCGTTATGATCTCGGGCGGCGAGGACGGCAAGATCCTCCACTGGACGCTGGACGACGACGCCGCGAGAAACAGGGTGTGCGCGGCGAGCGGCAGCCTCAGCCGACAGGAATGAGCAACCCACCTGCCGTCCGTTCCTTGCCGCACAACCTGCCGAGAGCCTCCGTCGATTGTTCTGGCACCTAGCCGTCTAGGTGACGGGTGCCGCTGCGGCCCGCGCCGTGGTTCGTCGGCGCGCAGCGGTACGGTCGGTTGTCCGGGGTTGTTTGTCCGATATCCGCGCCGCTACAGGACAACCCCGGTCGTGCATACCGTCTATCTCTCGGTGGTCCGCCGGGTTCGCGTGCTCGCGCGACGCAGACCGGATGGACCTCATTGCCTGGGCGGTGAGAACGGAGAGCTAGCGATGGTGAAGCAGCGGATTCTGGCGATCTTCGTCCTGTTCGGGCTGGTGGGCGGTCCGGCCACACCGGCCTCGGCCAGCAGTGTTGGCCTGGCTGGGCGGCACGGTTCGACGGTCGTCTACGAGGTGCCCGGCAAGGAGGTCTTTCCCGAGGGTGTCGCGTTCGATGAGCGAACCGGGTTCTTCTACGTCAGCGGTGCGCTGGACGGCACCATCTATCGGGGCCGCCTGGACCGCCGATCGTTGGAGGTGTTCCTGCCGGGCGGGTCGGACGGCCGGACCGACGCGAACGGGCTGAAGGTCGACGCCCGTGGCCGGCTCTACGTGGCGGGCGGCGCATCGGGGATGATGTTCGTCTACGACACCCGCAGTGGAGCGTTGATCCGCAAGTTCGGCACCGGCCGCACCGATGGCTTCATCAACGACGTGGCGTTCGACCGGCGCGGCGACGCGTATTTCACCGACTCCCTGGCGCCGGTCCTGTGGCGCGTGCCGGCTGCTTCCGTGTGGCCGGCCGCCACAGACGGCGATGCCGAGGCGTTCCTGGACCTCGACGGCACCGCAGTCAGGTACGAGCCGGGCTTCAACCTCAACGGGATCGTCGGCAGCGCCGATGGCAATGCGCTGTACACGGTGCAGTACAACACGGGCAAGCTGTTCCGGATCTCGCTGCCGCAACGCACGGTTGCGCCCGTACGCGTCACCGGCGCCGATCTGCTTAGCGGCGACGGCATGCTGCGCCGCGGCAACCTGCTTCTCATCAACGTGCCCGATCGGGCCGCGCTGGACACCGTACGGTTGGACGGTCCGTTAGACGCAACGGGTATGAACACGTACACGGATCGCACTTTCCGCTACCCGACCACCGCCGCATTCGCCCGCGACCGCGTGCTGGTCGTCAACTCGCAGTTCGACAAGCTCATCGCCGGTCTGCCGCCGGAGATTCCCTTCACGGTCTCCGGAGTGCGTATCGGTCGGGCACTCGGCTCGCTGGGCATGTGAGTTCGGGCATCGCCTCTCGGCGACCGCGAAGGCGTCTGCAGCTCGAAGAGTTCCTCGACCACGTCTTCGCTGCGGTGGGTCGATCTCTACCTGGACCGCCGCCAGCTCACAATCACCCAGTACACGCTGTGGGCCATGGCCGCCGCGCCGCTGCTGCTCGGCAGCGACCTGAGCAGGTTCCACCGCCGACCGACGTCCGCCGCCGACTCACCGATCTGAAAGCCCAGATCAAGAAGCTGCGCACGCACAAGGCGCAGCTCGAGTTCGACCTGGAACAGCCACCCCAGCCCTTGACCCCCGGCGACCGGGAAAAGATCAGCAGCCACATCCGCGACGTCCTCGCCCACGGCAGCCCCCAGGCACGCAAGGGCCTCTACGAAGCGCTGATCCACGAGATCGAGGTCCACACCGACGACTCGGTCACACCCATCTTCCGACTCCCACTCGCCGGGAACGACGAAGGGCTGGCCCTCACAGGGCCAGCCCACGACGCCGAACTACCGAACCATGCGGTTCGCGCACTGCCAACTACGGTGGGCGATACTGGGATCGAACCAGTGACCCCTTCGGTGTGAACAAGGCCGGTTCCTAATCTGGGGCATTGGTGGGCAGCGTCTCCGCAGGTCAGGGGCATCGCTGCGCATCGACTGACCGCGCCTGGCATCGCCTGCCGGGAGTTCACTGCTCCCACTCTGGCTCCCGCGCTGGCGCGCAGCTGGCTACGACCCATCCGCGCGAGATTCGCCTTCCACTGATTGTTGGCGCGTCTCCCGGGTGGCTCGTCAATGTACGGAGACAATCAAGCCATGGTCGACTCACCCGACGTTCACATGCGACGTACTAAGGCCTTGTCAGATGAAGTGGACGCCGCCTCGTCGCTCTTCAAACACGGCTTCTCGATCCTGCTGGGATATAAGTTCGCTGCCACCGATGCGGACCCGCTCTTCGTTTGTCTCGCCGGCGGCAGCGAGAAGCTTCTCAAGCTGACACTTGGACTCCACGGACTGGATGTGAACGGCCGCTGGCCCGCCGCTGTGATACGGGAGTACGGGCACAAGATCACCGAACTCGACGCCGAGGTTCAAAACCAGATCCGTGCCGGCGTTACGCGAAGCACCGCATCTGGCTATATAAATCAGCTTCTCGCTGACGTTGCCAAGGATCCGCATATTGGGCAAATCCTTCTGACGTTCGAGCGCTACGCCAGACACGGACGCTTCTACAACCTGGACTACCTCGGCGACAACGCCCACATCGAACCTTCACCGGCCGAACTGTGGGAACAAATGCACCAGGCGCTGTTGCGGTCGCGGCCAGACTTGGTGCCCAAACTGGCTTCGGAGCAGTGGGAGGTAGCTCGCAGGGAAGTCAACCAAGCTATTGAGACGTCAGTGCGGCTGTGGTGTTCACTGATCTCCCGGTCGTGGATGACCGGCATATTCGGCCAGCAGGCGCAGCTGTGGTCGGGCCAGCTCGATCTACACCGGTGACGCGCTGCCCAGTGGGCTCAAAGCCAGTAACCCTTCGATTCGGTGCCAAGACTGCCTACCGCTTCTCAGAACTCCGCGATATCCCCCGTGACCTCGGTCGGAGCCGTGCGAGAGTGCGGACCGGTCGCGGTTGGTTCTCAACGTCTCGTAGCGTTTTGAATGGGCTAAAGGATGGGGCATCGGAATGGATGGCTGTCCCCCAGCCACATCTCGCCTGCTGCCCATCCCCGTCTGCCGTCGACCCGCCCTCTGGGGAGCGGACCGTCGCCGGGGCCGCCGCCTGACAGCACGTCCGGCACCTGCGTACGAGTCGATGGCGGCCCCGGCGGCGGTCTGCTAGGCGTAGCCCGGGTCGTCGGCAGGCGGGGACGGGTAGCCCACCATCCCCAGAGCTAGAGGCCCCCGCCGGAGGCAGCTCTTTGGCTCTTCACGTCAGCCAGCACTTACGCGCCCGCCGGACAGTGATCTCCTCTGCCTCCTTCGGTACCGATCGCGGTCCGTTCATTCACATCAGCTGATCTTGTAATACGCAAGCCTCATGCTAACGGTCTCTAGGGGATGCGCGTCCTTCACTGTTGTCTTCAGGAGCAGGTCAAACCCTTCCTTGGTCATGTATTGAACAGCGGTTGCGGGTTCCCTGAGGTAGTGATGTCTGGCAACGGTCCAAATGGTGTCAATGTACCGGACCGCAAGGTTTATGAGCAGGAGAACTTTTGTGATGTTCACGAATCTAGTCGTCGTGTGCCAATGATCGGATTTCACCTCGAGGTAATCAACCGCCGGCCCCTCACCTTCGATTAGCAGTGAGCCATCTTTAGCGTCCAGACCGAACGCCACCGTACCTGCAACTACTGCAAGACCATGCTTAGCCGAATTGTAGAGATTTCCTTCAGACAGGAGGTGGCCCGCTAGAACCGCGAGCTGCCGCGAGATTTCCGCCGCCGCCTTGGCTAGTTCATCGTTACCAGCCTCAAGACCGCGACCAAGGAAGACGCGGGCCACATTCTCGACGTTCTCCGTGGAGGTGGGGAGTTCGGTGAATTGTGCAAGACGCCT
Organism: uncultured Actinomycetota bacterium; assembly: GCA_963742725.1. GTDB lineage: Bacteria > Actinomycetota > Actinomycetes > Mycobacteriales > Cryptosporangiaceae > CAVVAL01. Next base: position 230,039 of record CAVUMX010000001.1, read on the forward strand.
CTTGAACTCGGCGAAACTCCTGAGACGAGCGGCTTCAAGCCAAGGGCACGGTGGGCGTCCTGCATGAGCGAAAAGCAACCGAAAAAGCGCCTCGCATGAATGATGCAGTAAGACTTCAGCGTCGGTCACAACGTAGGCTAGGAGTTCGTGCTCATCGTCTTGCGCGTCGATGGCCGGCTGAATGTGCGCGCGCAGCTTGCCGTATTGCACTCCTTCTACCATGAGCCTATCAAGTTCTTCCGAACGCCCTGCGGCGAGTAGGAGAAGATGCAATCTGGATCGAAAGTAGGCTGCGGGATTTCCTCCGTAGAATCTTCTGTTGAGCTCAGCGAACTGAGCCGAGGCTAGACGCTGATCTTCCGGCCGAGGTGCCATATACGCCCCTAACGAAGCTTCGAGCTGCCCGAAATCGCTGCGCGCCAGGTCCCGCCCGCTCCGGGCGCAATTGTCTGATTGTTACGAGTCGACCATGGGCTGTGAAGCGACCTGTGCAAGTGGTGCCGCGTCAAGAACCATGCAGGCACCTTACGGCCGCCGAGATGAGCCACGGGTCAGCAAACAAACTTCTCACTCCCTAACCCTCCCCCTCCTCCTGGTCGTCGCGCTGCCCCGGCGAGAATCCTGGTCGCCCCGGGTCCAGTCGGACCGGTCCCTGAGCTGGTGACCGTCGCTGGCCGGCTCGCATAGCTGGGCGTCGGTCATCCCCTTCCTGGCCTGGTGCGCGGGCAGAGCTGCACTGGATGCCTCCTGGCATTCCTGAAAGCTCCTCGCCCCGCCGGCCTGCCGGGCGGCCCCGCGTGGGGTAGGGGCCCCGCAGCGGGGTCGCCCGAAGCAGAGAGCCGGCGGGGGCGCGAAGGCGACTTCCGGCACGATGTGCCGCGAAGCGAGGTCACCCCAAGGTGAACTGCTCCGGACCCTGACAACCTCGGCACGGGTTCGGGACAGACACGAATGATCAGGGAGAGCATCGCCGGCACTGCGAACGGTTCACCGTGTCTTCGGGCACCGGGTTCCGCTTCGGCTCACCGTGGCACGATCAGCGTTCATCCTCGCGCGGGCATCAGCTCGCGCTTTTCGTGCTGCCGACGAACCTCCTCCCCAGCTCCCCTTCCCCTCGGTCACCCCCTCCGCGCGCCGCGTAGCGGCGCGCCTTGACCTCGTAAGGAAAGTTTCAACCTGCACCTACGGCGGCCGGTGGCCGGCATCTTGCCATCATGCCGAGTTGGGGTAAAGTGGCATCATGGCGAGCTTGTTGCCCGGCTCGCCTGCACTCTGGGGAGAGTGATCACGGCTGGACTGCGAGGCGATCCCGTGGAAGAACTAATTGAATTGGATGACCGAAGGCGAGTAGCACTTGGAAAGGTAGGTAAGCCTGAGCATCGCCGATACATCGCAGAGACGCACTCGGATGGGACGATTGTTCTTAAGCCGGCCATCGTGGTAACGGAGGCGCAAGTCCGGCTATGGGCAAATCCCGAGGTAGGTGCGCTACTTGATGCTGAGGTGGACGCACATAGGGCTGACCCTTCAACGAGTGTTCGAGGTCGTGGCATCCCCAAGCGCAGGAGTTGACCAATGGGCCTGGTGCCCGTCTACCGCCCCGCTGTAGGCAAGCTGCTTGATGAGCTTGAGATCGGGGAGAACGAAAAGCTGTGGAATGCCATCGTTGACACACTGACGATGATTTGCGACAACACGGATGACGGGACCGGGAAGGCCTACCGGATTCGCAACCATCGCGGGGACAAGGCATTCTGGGCAGTCAGAGTTCCGTGCGACGAACCTGCTGACTGGTACGTACTGTGGGACGAAGAGTTCGACAAAGAGGAGGATGCGCAGGCCGCGATCTTCTACTTCATTGGCGCACTGCCGCATGGGACTGTACGCGGATAGAGGCCAGGCCGATTTCGAGGCTCCTCGGGGATGACTCTCCCGAGGAGCCGCGAAATTTGGCGATTAGGGTTCGACCAGCCCAGCCATGAGCGAAATTTACCGAATAATTATGCCGCACCCGAGCACCGCTCGATTACCGTCGCAATGGGCGCTCCGTACACAATCGGCACGTCGTCATCCAACAACGGTTGCAATCCGCAGGAAGCAAAGAATTGGCGACGTGGACCCTGATCGCCGTGGTGATTCACTTGGAGCGCCAGGTACCGAACGCCGGCCACCTCTGCGTCACCTGCGAAGACCTTCATAAGCTGCTGGCCAATCCCCATGCGACGATAGGCTGGGTCCACTGCCAGGTTGAAAACCCACGCTCCTTCTTTAGCGCCTATCTGGGGAGCCCATCTGGAGTCGCAATACATCTCGTCGAACCTACCCTCAAGATAACCGGCGACATATTCACCACGAACGGCAACATACATAGGCCACTGCGTGGCGTTGCCTAGATCGATTTCGCCAACCAGTTCGGCGGCAGTGCGCTCCCGCCCGACTGCGCGGAGAAGTGTCGCGAGTTTGGAGCGATCGGCCTCGCGCATCTTGCCGACGTACATCGGTGCTTCAGGACGCAAGGCCCATACTCCACTTCAAGGTCGAGTCCGTCAGGTATCAGGATGGGGTCTGTGTTAATCTACTCTGCCGTCGGTTCGACCCCGCGATCGGCACCCCATCCATTTTTTCTGGTCGAGTATCCCTACTCCGCAACGGATTGTAGACCCGCGCAATGCAATGGGAGCCGCAATTGGCCTAGTCAAGAGCTATAGGTCAGGAGTCCTACGCTGACGAGTAAGAGCGACACCGGCCAGGACGACAACGACTCCGACTACGGACCACACACTGACCAACTCCCGCAGAAGGGACTGTAAACGAACGGTGTAACTCCTGATCAAGGAGATGCACCTGATGCACTGAACACGACGATGACGGTGGCCGATACTGCCGCGGTGGACAAGGACGGGCCGGGTCGCCGGCGGCAGGACATGGCGGTGGCCGATCAGCGGGATCTGGTCGATCGGCTGGTGGAGCAGGCCCGGGCAGACGGGCCTGCAGCTGACCGGTGAGGGCGGTCTGTTGCAGCAGCTGACCAAGCGGGTCCTGGAGTCCGCGCTCGAGGGCGAGATCACCGACCACCTGGGCTATGACAAGCACGACCCGATGGGCGTCAACGGCGGGAACTCCCGCAACGGGCACCGCGCCGAAGACGGTGCTGACCGAGGTCGGCCCGGTCGAGATCGCGGTGCCCCGCGACCGCGACGGCAGCTTCGAGCCGCAGATCGTCAAGAAGCGCCAGCGGCGCCTGGCCGGGGTGGAGGACATGGTGCTGTCGCTGTCGGCGAAAGGCCTGACCACTGGAGAGATCTCGGCGCATCTGGCTGAGGTCTACGGCGCCGACGTATCCCGGCAGACGATCTCCACCATCACCGACAAGGTCATCGAGGGGATGACCGAATGGCAGAACCGGCCCCTGGATCGCGGTCTACCCGGTCGATGTTCCTGGACGCTGATCCACGTCAAGATCCGCGACGGGAAGGTCGCCAACCGGCCGATCTACGTGGCCTTAGCGGTCACCGTCGAGGGCACCCGCGACATCCTCGGGCTGTGGGCCGGTGACGGCGGGGAGGGCGCCAAGTTCTGGCTGCAGGTGCTCACCGAATTGCGTAACCGCGGCGTGGGCGACGTCTGTATGGTCGTCTGCGACGGGCTCAAGGGTCTGCCCGAGGCGATCGAGGCTACCTGGCCGGCCGCGGTGACTCCAGACGTGTGTGATCCACCTGCTCCGGGCCTCGTTCCGCTACGCCGGCCGGCAGCACTGGGACGCCATCGCCAAGGCACTGCGGCCCGTCTACACCGCCCCGACCGAGGCCGCCGCCAGGGAACGGTTCGCCGAGTTCACCGAGCGCGTGGGGCGGCAAGTACCCGGCGATCGTCCGGCTCTGGGAACAACGCCTGGGCCGAGTTCGTGCCGTTCCTGGCCTTCGACGCCGAGATCCGCAAGGTCGTGTGTTCCACCAACGCGATCGAGTCGGTCAACGCCCGGATCCGCCGCGCCGTCCGCGCCCGCGGCCACTTCCCCAACGAGCAAGCCGCTCTGAAATGCGTCTACCTCGCGGTGATGAGCCTGGACCCGACCGGGCAAGGCCGCCGGCGCTGGACGATGCGCTGGAAACCCGCCCTCAACGCCTTCGAGATGACCTTCGAAGGGCGCCTGTCCGCAGGCCGCAAGTAGATCCCATACCCACGGTTACACCGTTCGTTTGACAGACCCTCTCGAACTACCGCTACATGATTGAGACGCACATCCTGCCGGAGTTTGCGAACCGGGAGCTGGGCAGCCTGACTACCGAGGAGATCACGGTCTGGGAGTTGTCGATTGTGGAAGGCGGCTTGTCTCGGCGAACGGCGCGCGATGCGCGATCCACCTTCACGGCTGCCCTGTCCGATGCGATCCCTAAGCACATACAGACGAATCCGGCGGCTCGAAAGCGGGGCAAGGGCCGAAAGGGGCATCGCAGAGTAGAGCGCATCATGAAGCAGGAGAAGGCTTGGCCGAGTCCGCTACAGGCGCTGCTCATTGCCGAGCGGGGCGCGGCGTTGTCCGGGGACGATACGGACTTCGTCATGTTGACGACGCTGGCCTACACCGGAATGCGGTGGAGCGAGGTCGTGGGTTTGCCACCCGCGTGCATCAAGGGCGATGTGATCGACGTGCATTGGAAGCTCTATGAACTTCGCAGTCAGTTCTACGCTGGTCCGCCTAAGGACGGGTCGATGCGCACGGTCGACATTCCGCCGTTTCTCAAGGCGCTGTTGAAGGCGCAGCTCGACGCGCGAGAGAACCGCCACTGTACGTGCAAGCAGCGGCCCGGGAGTGACCCGCGCGTTGCCTGGTGCACGGGCAGCGACTTCGCCTTCTTGGGGCCGCAACAGGGGCACTACCGCAGATCGAACTACGCCGAGCGAGTGATGCGCCCTGCGGCTGATGGCTGGTATCCGAAGAAGGTGGGTCCGCGCGCACGCCCATCGATGCCCGTCCTGGTCGACCTCGACGGCGCCTGGCCGGGACAGCCGATGCCGCCGTGGCCGGCGAACGTATCCCACCTGCCGCTGTACGAGCCGCCCCGCGCTCGTGGTCGCCGACGCATTCCGGACGACGCCCAGCTCGCCTCGTGGGCGCCTGTGCTGTCCGGACTCACTCCGCACGGCCTGCGGCACGGGCACCAAACGTGGATGGAGGAGGCACGGACTCCGGAGGTGCTCAAGGCTGAGCGGATGGGTCATGAGGTGCCCGGGATGCGCGGTGTGTACGCGCACGTGAGTCCGGCGATGCGCCGCGAGCTGGTGGCGGTTCTGCAAGGACTGTGGGAGTCGGCTCTTGACGCCCGGGCGGCGATCGCGCCTCGCTCGATCGTTCCGACGCTCGACGCGTTGCTGACCGCTCGACAGCCCGAACGCAACGCATAGTGATGGGAGTCGGCTCCCAAATCGCTCCCAGAATCGGACATCTGAAAGACGAACGGCCCGTCCCTTGTTCGGGACGGGCCTTCTGACCTGGCGCTTCTCGGGTGGGCGATACTGGGATCGAACCAGTGACCCCTTCGGTGTGAACGAAGTGCTCTCCCGCTGAGCTAATCGCCCGGGAACGTGGAGTACCTTACCTGATCCCGTCAGGCGAAGGGGAATCCCCTCCAGCCCATGCTGTACGCGCCAGCGACGACAAGCCCGGCGAGCAGGACGAACCCGGCGAGCCCCACGAGCCCCCGTACGGCAAGGGACTGTTTCTTGATCCAGTCGGTCCAGCCGAGCACGTGGCGCTTCGTGTACGCGAGGAGCCGGCGGGCCCAGGCGAACTCGGTGCCGAGGATGCCGAGCCCGAGGAACACGACGACCCAGCCGGGGCCGGGCGCGGGGATCATGATGATGCCGGCCACGAGGACGGCGCCGCCGACGAGGGCGACGGCGATCCGGTAGACCCAGCCGAGGATGGGGTGGGCGCGGATCCGGTCCCGGAAGCCGAGCCGTTCGGCGACGACCTCCAGCACGCTGTCGTCGTGCGGTGAATCGTCGAACGCCGGGCGGATCCGGTGCTTTGACTCGCTCAGGTCACTGCCTTTCCCTGTGCCATCACGTTCGTCGGCCGCGCCGGCAATCCGTCCTGTCGGGGCTCGATGCTGACCGCGAACGTGTCAATTCCACCTGCCACCGACGGTAGCCGACCGGCGCCAGCCAGCGAGACGCCGGCCTGGTGGACGTCGAACGCGGTCATCGCCGTCGGCTCGCCGCTGTCGCCGACCATCCAGAGCACGTACCGGTTCTTGTCCGGATCGTTACGGTCCATGTTGTGGCTGATCACTTCCATGGTGCCGTTGTGCACGACCACGTACGCGACGGGCGGCCCGCCGCTGGTCGGCGACAGCCCGGACACCTGCGCCCCAGGCCGTAGCAGCCGCTCGAGCACCTCGGCGTCCGCGCGCAGCCGGGCGGCCTGGCGGTCGGCTCGGGCGTCCTGGTCGCGGGTCTGCTGGTACTGCACGATGTTCCCGGCGCCCAGTACCAGCGCGATCACCGCCGCCGCGGCCGCTAGCCAGCGAACCGGCGACGACCGCCGCGGCGCCAGCGGAACCACGACCGGACGAGCTGGAAGGTCCCGCGCGACCTCGGCGTGGATCCGCTCACCGAGGCGGGCCGGCGGTTCGGCGGCGGGTGACAGGTAGGCCAGCTCGGTGACGGCCTCCTCGTAGCCGGCGATCGCGTCCTGGCAGGTAGTACAGCCGGGCAGGTGCGCGGCGAACCGCGCCTCGTCGTCCGGTTCCAGCGCGTGCAGCGCCCAGCCCGCGGCCAGTTCCTCGTAGTCGTCGTGGCCGGACGGCTCAGGTCGGGGGTACATCGTCATCGTTCCTCCCCTTCCGACCGTCGCGCGGCGCCGAGCGCTTCGGCGAGACGCCGCATACCCAGCAGCATCCTGGTCTTCACCGTGCCGAGCGGCGCCCCGGTCAGCGCCGCCACCTCTCTCTGGGTGTACCCCCCGTAGTACGCGAGTGCCAGTGCCTCACGCTGGGGTTCGGGAAGATCCTTCAACGCGCCGCGCACCTGCTCGCGCCGCATCTGCCGCCACACTTCCTCGTCAACCCCTGTTTGAGCGGACGGGTCGTCCAGCGCGCCCGCCGCCTCCTCGGCCGCCTGGTTGCGGCGCCGCCGGAACGACTCCTCGCGCCGTACCGCGTCGACGGCCTTGTGATGTGTCACCGACAGGAGCCAGCTCGCGAACCCGCCGCGCGAACGGTCGAATCGTCCTGGATCGCGCCAAAGGCTGAGGAACACCTCCTGGACGACGTCTTCGGCGAACCCGTCGTCGCCGATGATCCGGCGGGCGAGCGCGAACGCCGGCCGGCCGTACCGGGCGTACAGCAGGTCGATCGCCTCGGGACGCCGCGCCACGACCGCCCTGACCAGGCTGTCATCACCCGTCGTGGCGTCAAGACTCCCGTCGGGCACACCGGCGTTGCCGGGTGCGGCGGGCGGCTGGGTCACTCCGGCGCTCCTCACATACATCGTTCGCAGCACAGGCCCATAGCGGATTTCTCACCCCCATGGGGTGCTCCGCTTCACGCTAGCGTGCCGCGACAGGTTTGCCCGGCGGTGATCGCGGGTACAACGGATATGACTCGGGCTCTGCCCGGCGCAGAGAGTTTCCAGAAAGGTGCCGTGATGCGAAGCCCACGTCCGACCCGGGTCCAGGTTGAAGTGTCGCTCTGCCTCGTGGTTCCGGAAGGAAGTGCGCTACCGGTCCAAGCGAGCCTCCGGTATGAACCCACCGATCCGTACGCGGTGCACGTGGTGTTCCACGCGGGCGACGAGCCGGGCGCCGAGGTGTCCTGGTCGTTCGCGCGGCAGTTGCTCGTCGACGGGCTGACCGAGCCGTCCGGCATGGGCGACGTCCGGGTGTGGCCGTGGACGAGCGACGAGGGCCCGGTCGCGGCGCTCGCGCTGTCCTCGCCCGATGGGCACGCGCTGTTCGAGGTACCGCGCCAGAGCCTGGAGAACTTCCTGGCCAGCACCTACACGCAGGTACCGCTCGGCGGTGAGAGCGAGCACCTCGACATCGATGCGACGCTCGCGCACCTGCTGGGCGCCAGCGGGAGCGAACCCCGCTAGAGCCTCAGCGCGTACGTCCGGTCGGTGATGCGGTACCCGAGGCTGCGGTAGAGGCCGCGGGCCACGGTGTTGTCGCCGAACACGTTCAGCCCGATCGAGGTGTCGCCGCGTTCCAGGGCGATGTGCTCGGCGGCGCGCATGGTGGTCCGGCCGAATCCTCGTCCGCGTTGGGCGTCGTCGATCTCGATGTCGTTGACGAACGTCCGGGTGCCGGGCGAGTGGTGCGCGAGCCAGAGGATGCCGACCCGCTCCCCCGCGGACTCGGCGACGGACACCGACGAGTCCGCGGGCACTGCTGCGCCGGGCAGGCCGCTCTCGCAGCCTCGCTCCGACCTGGCGAGCGCTTCCGCCCGGTCGTACGCGCCGGCGGCGACGAGCGATGCTGCGAACCGTTCGATACCGGTCTGGATCCATGGCACTAGTTCGTCGCGCGTGACCGGTCGGATCGAAAATCCGGCCGGCAATTCCGGCGGGGTCGTGAGCGTCAGGGCCATGCGCTGGCTGGTGTCCGTCCAGCCCCGGGTCAGTTCCGTCGACGGCGCGTCGTCCTCGTCGACGGTCATGACGGCCATCCGGCAGCCGGCAGCCGCGAGCCAGCGGATTGCGGCCGCCAGCGCGGCTGTCCTGTTCCCCTGACTGTGGTCGACCCGTACTTCGTCGATCAGTCCGCGCGCGGGGCCCTCCACGGCCGAGACCGCGACGTGCACGCCGTCGCCTATCAGCAGCTCGTGGTGCTCCCCCGGCGCGTCGCCGTACCGCGCGAGCAGCACCTCCGCCTCCTCGGCGGCCCCGTCGGCGCTGCCGTACCACCGCGTGATCGTGTCGGCCATGCGCACCGACCGCGCGGCGCGCCAGGCCGTCCACTCGTCCTGAGTAGCTGGCCGCATGTCCATGACCATCACGCTATCGAACCGGGGCAAAACCCCCGGCGTGACCGCTCCCCGTAGGCTGGGGCGGTGATCCGACACGTCCGACTACCGGCTGTGCTGCTCGTCTCGGCACTCGCCGTCGGCCTGTGTCACGCCGACCAGCGGCCTTCGCCCCCGACCGTCGAGGCGTCCGGACCGTCTTTCCCGCAGACGAAACCCGCCGCTGTCCAGGGCAGTGGTGAGATCACCCTCGCGTTCGGCGGTGACGTGCACTTCGCCGAGCGGACCAGCAAGCTCCTGAACGATCCGGCGACCGCGATCGGGCCCACCTCGAAGCTCCTCTCGGCGGCCGACGTCGCGATGGTGAACCTGGAATCGGCGGTCACGAGCGGCGGCGTACCCGAGCCGAAGCAGTTCCATTTCCGGGCGCCGAAGACCGCGTTCACCGCGCTGACTGCGGCCGGCGTGGACGTGACGACCATGGCGAACAACCACGCGCTGGACTACGGACAGTCCGGGCTCGCCGACACGTTCGCCGCCATCGAGGAGACCGGGCACCCGGTCGTGGGGATCGGCCGTACCGCCAAGGAAGCGTTCGCGCCGTGGGTCAAGGACGTGCGCGGTACCCGCATCGCGTTCCTCGGCCTGAGCCAGATCCGCGAACGGGCTCCACAGTGGAGCGCCCAACCGGACAGGCCCGGGGTGGCGTCCGCGCTGGACCCCGCCGTCGCGGCGGCCGCCGTCAAGGCAGCCCGCGAGGTCGCCGACGTGGTCGTGGTCTACCTGCACTGGGGCCAGGAAGGCGAGTCCTGCCCCACCGCGCGGATGAAGGCGCTCGCGACCGCTCTTGCCGGGGCCGGCGCCGACGCGATCGTGTCCACGCACGCGCACCTGATGCTGGGCGACGGTTACCTCGGCCGGACGTACGTCCAGTACGGACTCGGCAACTTCGTGTGGTGGTGGGACGACGCGTTCTCCAACGACACGGGCGTCCTCACGTTGACGTTGACCGGCCGTGACGTCACCAAGGCCGTCCTGACGCCGGCGCGCATCTCCTCGACGGGACAACCTGTGCCGGCGACCGGCACCGAAGCGACCCGGATCATGGCGAAGTACCAGAAGCTCCGCGGCTGTACCGGCCTGAGCGCGACCCCCTAAACGTGGCGCCACGCCGGGCCGGTGCCCGCGCACACCCGCCGCGCGCGATGCCGCGAAGTGTCGGGGATATCGGGGTATCCGGCGCCCGGCTACGGCACGGGATCCCGAACAGTCCGGTTCGCCGCCGGCCCGGCGCGGCAGACCGCGGCGAGCTGCGGCGCCGACTCGCCGAGCCCCGGTTTGAACCTGGTTGCCTCGCTCAGCTAGAGTCATCCCTGCAACGCAGCGAGCGGCGCAAGCCGCGGAGTGCGAGGCGCGCGGACGTGGCTCAGCTGGTAGAGCATCACCTTGCCAAGGTGAGGGTCGCGGGTTCGAATCCCGTCGTCCGCTCGACAGACGCCCTCGGGCGTTCAGCCGGACCCTGAAGTTGGGGCTTGATGTCATCCGGCGGAGTGGCCGAGTGGCTTAGGCAAGGGCCTGCAAAGCCCTGTACGCGGGTTCGATTCCCGCCTCCGCCTCGGGCGATTAGCTCAGTGGGAGAGCACTTCCTTGACACGGAAGGGGTCACTGGTTCAATCCCAGTATCGCCCACCAGTTTGGTGCAGGTCAGGCCCCTCTTCGGAGGGGCCTTTCCCGTTCTCTGGCCCCCGTCCGGACGCGAGCGCCGGCTGGGGGTTGTCGCGATTGTTCGGTGCCTTCCAATTTTTCTCCAATTGTGGCGATCTACCTTCGGCCCGTCGTTGTTCCGACGATCCAGTCGCCCGGTGCCGCGCATCGTGGCCGGGCGGTCAGCCGGCAGAAGGGTGCACTCCATGACGTCCCGTCCCAGCATCGCGTTAGTGGTGGCGATGGCCTTGATCGCGCTGGTGGCCGGCCCGGTCAGCCCGGCGCACGCGTCGCCATCGGCTCAGCTGGCTCCGCCGGTCTGTGACTTCCCGCCCTCCCCGACCGTCACCGATCCCATGATCGTGGGCTCCTTCAACCCCAAGGTGTTCGCTCGCGCCTTCGTCACCTGCAACGTCCCCGTGCGGCTGCTCACCCTTGACGTGACGATCGGACTCGCCGGCGGCAGGCCCGTCACGAAGCACTACGAGGTGACGAACGACAGGTTCCTCAATGGCAGCGTCACGCGGGCGTGCGTGACCGGGACGTACCGAGCGAGCGTGCGCGCCGTCGCCCACGCCGTGAACGAGTCCCCGGTCGAGGTCGGCGCCGGCAGCCATGCCGTATTCCTCGACTGCTGACAGCTCCTGTGCGGGTCAGGCCCTCGCGAGGGGGCCTGTCCTGCCCGCCACTTGAACGGTAGCCACGGGCGCCACCCGATACATCGGCACAGAGTCGGATTTTGTGGAGCCGGCTGCTGGCTAGCGTTGCCACGTCAAGTGCGGGGATGAAACGGGGAGCTTGTGAGCGAGATGATCGCGCGGCACGTCGGCCCGGCCGGCATCGAGGTGGCGTAAGAACGCATCGGCGATCCGGCGGACCCGCCGGTGCTGTTGATCCAGGGCATCGGCGCGCAGCTGGTCGGCTGGCCGGACGGATTCTGCGCCGCGCTCGCCGGGCACGGCTTTCACGTCATCCGCTACGACAACCGGGACGTCGGACGGTCGACGCACGTCCACGACGCGCCCGAGCCCGATCTGCCGGACGCGCTGGCGGGCGACCTGTCGTCGGCGTCGTACACCCTGTCGGACATGGCCGCCGACGCCGTCGGACTGCTGGACGCGCTCGGGCTCGGCACGGCCCACGTCGTCGGGGCGTCGATGGGCGGCTACATCGCGCAGACCATGGCGATCGAGCATCCGGAGCGGGTCCGCTCCTTGACCTCGATGATGTCCACGACGGGCGACCTGTCGGTCGGACAGGCGACCCCGGACACGCTGCGCGCCCTCTTCTCCGCACCGCAGGCGGTCACCCGCCAGGAGGTCGTCGACCAGATGATCCGCGCCGTCGCCGTCGTCGGCTCGCCCGGGTACCCCACCGACGAAGCCGAGATCGCCGACCGGGCGGGGCGTGCCTACGACCGGAGCTACGACCCGGTCGGCATCGCGCGGCAGGCGGTCGCGTGTGTCGCGTCCGGGGACCGCACCGAACTGCTGCGGCGGCTCGACGTACCGACGCTCGTCGTGCACGGCAGCGACGACGTGATGTGCGACCCGAGCGGGGGCGCCTGACGGCACGCGGATCGGCTACCACACGGTCGGCGCCGGACCCGGCGTGATCGTGGTAGGCGGCGCGCTGCGCACCGCGCGCGACTACCTGCCACTCGCCGGCGCGTTGGCACACCACGCCTGCACCGTGCACGTGGTCGACCGGCGAGGGCGCGGGGCCAGCGGTCCGCAGGGGCCTCACTACACCCTGCGTAGCGAAGCGGAGGACCTGCTCGCAGTACAGGCCGAGACCGGCGCGCGCCTCGTGTTCGGCCACAGCTACGGCGGCCTCGCCGTCCTCGAAACCGCCCGGCTGTCCCCCGTGTTCGACCGGATCGCCGTCTACGAGCCTGGCGTGCCCGTCGGTCCTGTTCCGTCCGCCTGGATCCGCCCGGGTCGTCGCCCGCCACGCGGCGGCCTTTCTCCTGGCGGGGCGCCACAGCCGGCGGTAGCCACGGTCCTTCAGGACAACGTCGCGGTGACCCGCGACGGCGGGTCCGCGTCGGCCGGGATCGCCGCCAGCCCGTCGGCGTCGATCCCGGCCGGCCAGGTCCAGGTCCCGATGGCCGGGCACCGTATCTCCGGCCCACAACCCGGGGCGCGGTTGCGCAGATTCGACATGTCCGGACGGCGGCGCCCATACGAACGGGGAGGTTTTGTATATCTGCGACTAAACATATCTCTTGACCAAAGCTGGCATACCGGTAAGCATCGCCACTATCAGCGCTCGCTCCCCGGCGTGTGACGCGCCGGTTGGCCGTCTACCCGGAGGCAATCTTGCATACCGTGATGGCTGTCCACTCCCGACGTTCGACGCGACACCGCCCATGGACGACACGAGCCCTGGTCGTCGGGCTCTTAGCCCCGTTGGCCCTGGCGTCCCCCGCGACCGCCGCCCCAGGCGACGTCCAGATCAGCGCAGAACGCGCCATCTACACGACGGACGGCGGCCGTGCCGTCCAGGTCGGCGTGCGCGTCACCGTCGAGGGCGGCGGTGCGCTCGGCACGCCGGTCGACGTCACGTACGCCTCGGGGTCACCTGACGACACCGCGACGGCCGGCGCCGACTACACGCCGGTCAGCGGCACCCTGCGCTTCCCGGCGGGCACTCCGTCCGGCAGCGTGCGCCACCTGTCCCTCACGACCAGGGCGGCCGGCGCCCCGGAAACAGCCGAGACGGTCTCGCTGACGCTGGACGCGACGGACGCCAAGGCCACGTCCGAGCAGCCCAGGATCGTGATCAACGCGCACGGACTCCCCTATCTCGACTCGCGCCGGCCGGTCGCCGCGCGCGTCCGCGACCTGGTCAGGCGCATGACCCTGGAGGAGAAGGTCGGCCAGATGACCCAGGCCGAGCGCGGCGCGGTGTTCGACAGCCCCGGCCGCATCACGGACTGGCGGCTCGGCTCCCTGCTCTCCGGTGGCGGCTCGACACCGCCTGTGAACAGGCCCGAAGCCTGGGCGGACATGATCGACACCTTCCAGGCCCGCGCGCTGGCCACCCGGCTGCAGATCCCGCTCATCTACGGGATCGACTCGGTGCACGGCAACGGCAACCTGCACGGCGCGACGATCTTCCCGCACAACGTCGGACTCGGTTCGACGCGCGACCCGCGACTCGTCGAGCGGGTTCAGCACGTGACGGCCAAGGAGACGCGCGCGACCGGTATCCCGTGGGTGTTCGCGCCGTGCCTGTGCGTGGCCCGCGACGCGCGCTGGGGCCGCACGTACGAGTCGTTCGGCGAGGACCCGTCGCTGGTGATCGCCATGGAGACCGCCATCGACGGATTCCAGGGCACGCGCCGGAGCCAGCTCGCCAAACCCGACCGCGTACTCGCGACCGCGAAGCACTACGCCGGCGACGGCGACACCGAGTACGGCACCGGCGAGGGCGCCTACACGATCGACCAGGGCGACACGATCGCCAGCCGGCGGGACTTCTTCCGTATCAACGTGTCGCCGTACGTCCCGGCGGTCCGGCGCCACGACGTCGGCTCGGTCATGCCGTCGTACTCCACTGTCGACTACACCGAGGACGGCGTCGGCAACCGGATCGACATGCACGCCCATCGCGAGCTGATCACCGACGAGCTGAAGGGCCGTATCGGCTTCGACGGCTTCGTCATCAGCGACTGGGAAGGCATCCAGGACAACGACAACATCGGCGGACTGAGCGTCGAGGACGTGCGGCTCGGCGCCGCCGCCGGCATCGACATGTTCATGCAGCCGTACAACTCCCAGGAGTTCCAGGCGATCCTGCTCGCCGAGGTCCGCGCTGGCCGGGTGCCGATGTCGCGCATCGACGACGCCGTACGCCGGATCCTCGTCAAGAAGTTCGAGCTGGGGCTGTTCGAGCGCCCCTACACGGACCGCCGCTACCTCGACGACGTCGGTTCGGCCCAGCACCGCGCGGTGGCGCGCCAGGCGGCGGCGAAGTCGCAGGTACTGCTGAAGAACGACAAGGTCCTGCCGCTGCGGCGCAACGCGAAGGTGTACGTAGCCGGCCGCAACGCGGACAACGTGGGCAACCAGTCGGGCGGCTGGACCATCACGTGGCAGGGCGGTACGGGCGACAACCAGCCGGGCACGTCGATCCTGGAGGGGATCCGCGAGGTCGCGCCGGGAGCCGCCGTCACCTACAGCGCCGACGCGTCGGCACCGATGACCGGCAGCGATGTCGGCGTCGTGGTCGTCGGCGAGACGTCGTACGCCGAGGGCTACGGCGACGTGGGCGGACCGCAGTGGCCGTGGGATCCGGGCGACAACGGGATCCCGCGCGAGCCCAAGACGATGGAACTCAAGCAGGGCGACCGCGACATCGTCGACCGGGTGTGTAGCGCGATGAAATGCGTCGTCCTGATCGTCTCCGGGCGGCCGCAGGTGATCGACGACCGGGGCGTCGACGCGCTCGTCGCGTCCTGGCTGCCGGGCACCGAGGGCGCGGGCGTCGCCGATGTGCTGTTCGGCCGCCGTCCGTTCACCGGTCAGCTGTCGATGACGTGGCCGCGGACGGCCGCGCAGGAACCGATCAACGTCGGCGACGCGACGTACGACCCGCACTATCCGTTCGGGTGGGGCCTGCGGACCGACTCGCCGCGCGACCGGCTCTCGATCCTCCGGGACCGCGCCCAGACAGCCGTCATCGCCGGTCGCGCGCCGGCCAATGCCAAGGCGCTCATCGCCGACGCGGACGTGGCGCTGCTCTCCGGCGATCCGGCCCGGGCGGCGCGCCTGTTGATCCGCGCGTCCCGCTAAACGCGTGTGGCCCGGCACCGCACCCGGTGCCGGGCCACCGTCACGCCGTGCCGTCGCCGCGCAGGCGAGGGTCGGGCGTGCGCGGCACGGCCAGCCTGGCGATCTCCCACCGCGACTGGACGCCGAGTTTGCCGAGGATGTGCGAGACGTGCGTCTGCACCGTGCGGCGTGAGAGGAACAGCTGGGCGGCGATGTCGGGGTTCGAGCCCCCGTCCGCGACGAGCCGGGCGACCTTGACCTCGGTCGGGGTGAGCGCGTCCCATCCGACGGTCGGTCGGCGCCGCTGTCCGCGCTGGCCGCGGCGGATCCCGTGCGGACGGATCCTGGACTCGGCGCGCATCAGGTCCCACGCGGCGCCGAGTTGCAGGTAGACCTCGACCGCCTGGCTGAAGGACCGCCGGGCAGCGGACACGTCGCCGCGCTCGGCGAGCAGTATCGCGGCGTCCTCGTGGGCCTGGCCGCAGTCGAGGGGGAGCTTGACCTCGCGGTAGTACTCGGCCGCGACCAGGATCGGCGCCGGATCCGCGCTTCCCAGGCCCGTGCACCAGCTCGCGGCGGCGGCCCGCCGCCGGGTCGGCGCCAGCTCGGCCTCGGCGGTACAGGCCGTGATCGCGGCATCGACGACCTGCTGATCGTCGCAGCTGACCGCGAGCCGGGTGAGCTGCGGCAGCCAGGCGTGCCGGGCTATCTCGTGGGTCGCCTGCCCGGATCCGAGTTCGGCGGCCAGCAACGCCATGGCTTCTTCGGGCTCGCCGGCACGTTCCGCCACGAGCGCATGGGCTTTGAGCAGGTACCTCTTCTCGTCGCCGAAGGCGCGCGGCCCGTCCGCCCGGTCGACGTGGAGGTGCTCGGCGGTCGCGGTCCTGTCGTCGCGATGGCCGGCGATCAGGGCGTACATGCCGTGGACGATCCAGTTCAGCACCGGCCACTCGTCCTCCGACGGCATGTGGTCCGAGAACGACTCGAGCGTCGTCAGGGCGTCGTCCCAGCGGCCGGTTTCGACGAGACACTCGGCGCACATGGAGCTGACCATGAACTGCCGGGCCGTTCCGGTCCGCTCGGCGAGCAGGGTCACCTCGTGGACGCACGCGTCGGCCTCGGCCCGCCGGTCCAGCTGCCGCAGCATGTTGATCTGGTGGGTGAGGACCACCTGGCGCAGATCGGCGGTGTCCGGATCGTCGCCGATGGTGTCCAGCGCGGCACCGGCGAGCCGGGCGGCGCCCTCGGTGTCGTGCCGGATCATGTGGACCAGGCTCAGCGTGTGGTGCGCGTATCCCGCGGCGGCGCGATCGCCGGCCTGATCCGGATCGGCGAGCACGGCCTCGGCGGCCACGACGGCCTCGTCGGGGCGCTCGTTGACCACGAGGAGCAGGGCCCGCTCGGCGCCGAGCCGGGCGCGCCACACGGGGTCGAGTCGTGGGTCCACCACGGCTTTGGACGCGAGGTCGAGAGCCTGCTCGTGCTGGTTCGTCCGCAGCAGCGAGTACACGAGGGTCCAGGTCATCTGCCCGATCAGTTCGGGGTCGCTGGTGCGGGCGAGGATGCCGCGTGCCAGCTTCTCGGCCGGCTCGTTGTGCGCGAGGAGGAACGAGACGCTGGCGAGGTACGCCTCCAACTGGTCGCGGTGGGAGCTGTCTGCGGGGATGGCGGAGAGCGTGCGCTCCAGCAGGTCGGTGGCGATGCGCGGCGCCCGTTGAATCAGCGCCGGCGCCGAGGCGCGGAGCCAGTCGAGCATCTCGGTGTCGACGATCTCCGGCGCGGCGAGCCACTGTTCGGCCACCCGATCCACCGGTGCTCCCGCGCGGGTCAGGGACTGCGCCGCCTGGCCGTGCAGGGCGGTACGGAGTCCGGCGGGCATCCCCTCGTACAGGACCTGGCGCAGCAGCGGGTGGCGAAACGCGAGCTGTTCGCCGGAGGCCACCAGGACGCCGGCCGCCGCCGCCTCGTCGATGATCCCGACGAGGTCGGTCGGCGGCCGGCCCAGGGTCGTGGCGAGATCCACCACCGAGAACTCGGTGCCGAGGAGGACGGCCATCCGGAGGGCCTCGACGGTGGGCTCCGACAGGAAGTCGAGGCGTTCGCCGATCGCGGCGACGAGCGACGTGGGCACCGCCGGCTCGGCGGCGTCCGAGGTGAACTCGGCGATCCCGTCGCGGACGGCCAGCTTGTTGTCGCGACGCAGCGCGTCGAACAGTTCCCTGATGTAGAGGGGGTTCCCGCCGGCGCGGGTCGTCAGGTCGCGGATCCGTGGTCCGACGGGCGCTCCGGCCAGTTCCCCGGCCAGCGCGACGACCGACTCGGCCGGAAGCGCGCCAACCTGGAGAAGGGCGGCGCCACGGTCCCGCAGGCCCCGCCGCAGATGGACGAGCTCCGGCCTCCGCGGTACTGGGCGGTGAGCACCCACCAGCAGGAGGGGAAGCTGCTCGGTCGAATGGGCTAACCGGCTCCAGGCCTGGAACGTGGCGTCGTCGGCCCATTGGAGATCGTCGGCGACCAGGAGCACGGGCGACACGGCACAGGCCCGGTCCACGAACGCGAGGAACCGCTCGATCGTCGCCGTGACCGGGTCGCCGCTGAGCGCCCATCCGCCGTTGGCCGACCCGGTCATCGCCGACCGTGTGGCGGTGTCGAGGCAGTCCAGCAGGACCTGGAGCGGGAAGCGCGAGCCGAGTTCGTCGGCGGCCGCCGTGAACACCTGGCAGCCCCGCCGGGCCGCCTCGGCCGACGCCGCCGCGAGCAGGGCGGTCTTGCCGATACCCGGCTCTCCCTCGACCAGCGCCGCCCCGCCGTGTCCGGCGGTCAGCCTCGCCACGAGGTCGTGCAGCGACGCCCGTTCCTGCTCGCGGCCGAACAGCACGGTAGGGGTCACGCTGGTAAACCTAGTTGGTAACCCAGTGTGTTGTGTGTTGTCTGAGCTGCGGGGTCCCCGCGGTGGCCCGGTGCGGCGGGCCACCGCGGGAGGCTCTACGCCGGTACGGCGCGGATCAGGCGGGTCTCGCCCGGCCGGAGGGTCGCGCTGTACGAGCCGTTGATGACGCCGACGTTGCGCCCGGACCAGAGGTCGGTCACGTTCGCGCGGCCGCTGGTGATGCCGACGGCCGACCAGGTGGTCGACACCGTCTGGTTGCCGCTGGTCCCCGTGTTGAACAGGGCGACGATGTAGTCGCCGTTGGACTCTCGCTTGCTCCAGACCTGCTGGACGCCCCCGCCGGAGCTGTTGAAGATGCGCTTGGCGGCGACGCCGTCCTGGTTGACGGCGATCAGGCGCGGGTTCTTGAGGATCGTGAGGTCGACCGGGTCGAGCTTGGTGAGATCGCTGCCGAGCAGCAGCGGCGCGGCGGCCATCGCCCACAGCGTGTAGTGCGAACGGCGCTGGTCGGGGGTGATGCCGTCGTTGGCGCCGTTGCCGATCTGGATGGAGTCCAGGTCGTTCCACCCGCCGCGGCCGGCGTGCGGCTGCCAGGCGGCCGCCGAGCCGAACCGGCTGAACACCTTGGCCCAGCTGGTCAGCGGGTACGACGGGCCGCCGCTGCCGCCACCGCCGGGCGGGCAGTAGCACTCGATGTCGCCCTGCGTGCGCCAGCTGTTGGCGTACTGCTTGTACAGGGCCGCGCCGCTGATGTTCATGTTGTTGGACAGCGCGTAGTTGATCGGCCGGCCGCTGCTGCGGAGCGCGGCGGCCCACGCTTTGATGTCGTCCGGGGTGTCGACGGTGACGCCGTCGATCTTGAGGTAGTCCACGCCCCACGATGCGTACTGCTTGGCCCAGGAGTTGACGAACGCCTGGGCGCCGGGCTTCGTGTAGTCGATGTAGTACATGTTCTTGCAGTTGTAGTTCTTGTGGGACCGGGTCGTGTCGGCGATGTCCCTGGCCCGGAAGCTGGTGCCCTCGATCGGCGTGTTCTGCAGGACGGCGTTCTTCGGGATGCCGGGGGTGACGTAGAGGCCGAACTTCTGGCCGTTGGCGTGCACCCGGTCGGCCACCGGCTTGATGCCGCCGGGGAACTTGGCCGTGTCCACCGCCCACCGGCCGAACGCGTCGACCATGAAGCCGTTGCCGTCGCACTTCTGGAAGAAGTCGTCCACGTTGACGTAGATGTAGCCGCGCTCGGTGAGGCCGCTGCTCTTCATCGCGTTCGCCTGGGCGATGATCGTCGCCGCCGTCGGGTTGCGGCGGACGAAGCTCCAGCTGCTCCACCCCATGGCCGGCGTGATCGACAACCCGTTGTCGGCCGCGACCGCGCGCGGCGGATCGGCGATGCTCACCACCCCCGCCGCCGCGACAGCCAGCCCGACAGCCACCGCGACCGACAGCAGCGAGGCCAGCAACGCCCGCGCCCGTGTTCGCCGGACTCTACGCATCTGATCCTCCAGGCCGTGGGGGTCGATGTACACGTGTTGGTATAGACCATTCGGCCGGCTCAGAACAAGAGTCATCGGATGAATATCGTGTACTGGTATGCCCCGTACCGATTCAGGCGCCCGCCACCAGCATCGCGCCGAGGCCGACCATCGTCACCGCGACGAGCCCGTCGAGCACGCGCCACGACGACGGCCGCGCGAACAAGCCGCTCAGCAGCCGTGCGCCGAAGCCGAGCGCGGCGAACCAGCACAGGCTCGCCAGTACGGCGCCGAACCCGAAGACCCATGCCAGCGACCCGCGACCGGCGGCGACCGATCCGACGAGTAGCACGGTGTCGAGGTACACGTGCGGGTTGAGCCACGTCAGCATCAGGCAGGTGAGCGCGGCGCGGCGCCACGAACCGACCGGGTCGCCGTCCGCCCGCATGGCCGAGGGCCGCAACGCCCGCCGCGCGGCGAGCGCGCCGTAGCAGAGCAGGAAGCCGCCACCGACCAGGGCGACCACGCGCAGCACGGCCGGCCAGGCCTCCACCACCGCGCCGACGCCGCCCACGCCCAGCGCGATCAGCACCGCGTCGGACACCGCGCAGATCGCCACCACGACGAGCACGGCCTCGCGCCGGATGCCCTGCCGTAACACGAACGCGTTCTGCGCGCCGATCGCGACGATCAGCGAGAGGCCGGTGCCGAACCCGGCGGCCACGGCGAGCAGGACATCTCCCATGGCTCCAACGCTAGGAGCTCGGCTTCCACCAGTACAGCTAAAGATTCTTACGTAAGATTAGAGATTGTGATGACAGATCTGCCTTTCGACCACGTCCGGACGCTGCTCGCCGTGGTGGACGAGGGCACCTTCGACGCCGCCGCGGCCGCCCTGCACGTGACGCCCTCGGCGGTCAGCCAGCGGGTCAAGACCCTGGAGCAACGCACCGGACGGGTGCTGCTGATGCGGACGAAACCGGTGCGGTTGACGGAGTCCGGCGAGGTCGTGGTGCGTTTTGCCCGGCAGATGGCCCGTCTGGAGCGCGACGCCCGCGCCGAACTCGGCATCAGCGAGGCCGCCGAACCCGCCCGCCTGCCGATCGCCGTGAACGCCGACTCGCTCGGCACCTGGCTCATCCGGGCGCTCACGCGCGTCCCGCCGGAACTGCGGATCTACTTCGAACTGCACCGCGAGGACGAGGACCACACGACCGCACTTCTGCGCGAGGGCAGGGTGATGGCGGCGGTGACGTCGTCCGCGAATCCCGTACAGGGCTGCTCGGTCCGCCACCTGGGGCACATGCGGTACCTGCCCGTGGCCAGCCCGGACTTCGTCGCCCGGTGGCTGGACGGCCCGCTCCGGCGGACGCTCCCCGACGCGCCCGTGGTGGTCTTCGACCGCCGCGACGCCCTCCAGGACCGGTTCGCCCGGCAGCTCACGCGCGGATCCGGCGCGAGCCAGCTGCGCCACCACGTACCCGCCTCCGACGTGTTCCTCCACGCGGTCGTCGCCGGGATGGGCTGGGGCATGGTGCCGCGTGTCCACGCCGAACCGCACCTACGCGCGGGCACGCTCGTCGATCTCGCCCCGGACCGCCCGATCGACGTCCCCCTGTTCTGGCAGCAGTGGAAGCTCGACTCCCCGGCGCTGGCCGCGACGGCCGATGCCGTGGCGGCCGCCGCCGCCGGGGTGCTCGGCACGGACTGATCGCCCCACCCCGGTCAGAGGCGGGGCGATCAGCGACCGGTCAGAGAACCACGACTCCCGGACTGGTCGCCCAGCTCGCGAAGTCGCCGATGAACGTGTTCGTCACGCCGAACGATCCGTTGCCGTTGGAGAACGCCACCGGCAGGGTGTTCCAGCCGGCGCCGCCCGTCAGGCCGATGTCCGCACGGCCGTCACCGTTGAAGTCGCGGGCCACGACCTTCACGTTCGGGGTGGCGGCCCAGCTCGCGAAGTCGCCGATGAACGTGTTCGTCACGCCGAACGATCCGTTGCCGTTGGAGAACGCCACCGGCAGCGTGTTCCAGCCGGCGCCGCCGGTCAGGGCGACGTCCGTCCGGCCGTCGCCGTTGACGTCCCGAGCGGAGATCTTGACGTTGCCGGTGGCTGCCCAACTCGCGAAGTCGCCGATGAAGGTGTTGGTGACCGCGAACGACCCGTTCCCGTTCGAGAACGCGACGGGCAGGGTGTTCCAGCCGGCGACACCCGTCAGCGCCAGGTCGGTACGGCCGTCGTTGTTGAAGTCGCCGACCTGGACCTTCGCGCTCGGCGTGGCCGCCCAGGACGCATAGTCCCCGATGAACGTGTTCGTCACCGCGAACGACCCGTTCCCGTTCGAGAACGCCACTGGCAGGGTGTTCCACCCCGAGCCGCCGGTCAGCGCCACATCGGAGCGGCCGTCGCCGTTCACGTCGCCCGTCTGGATCTTGACGCCGCCGCCCGCTGCCCAGGACGCGAAGTCGCCGATGAACGTGTTCGTCACCGCGAACGACCCGTTCCCGTTCGAGAACGCGACCGGCAGCGTGTTCCAGCCGGCCACGCCGGTCAGCGCGATGTCGGAGCGACCGTCGTTGTTGAAGTCGCCGACCTGGACCTTCGCGCTCGGCGTGGCCGCCCAGGACGCGAAGTCGCCGATGAACGTGTTCGTGACGGTGAACGTGCCGTTGCCGTTCGACGTGGCCACCGGCAGGGTGTTCCATCCCGACCCACCGGTCAGCGCCACATCGGAGCGGCCGTCGCCGTTGAAGTCGCCGTTCACCACGCGCACGCCCGGCGTGGCGGCCCAGCTGGCGAAGTCGCCGACGTAGCCGTTGACCACGGAGAACGCGCCGTTGCCGTTGGACAGCGCCACCGGCAGCGTGTTCCAGCCGGAGACGCCGGTCAGCGCGACGTCGGAACGGCCGTCCTTGTTGAAGTCGCGTTCGACGGTCCGTCCGGTGCTGGTGCAGGGGGCGTCCTCGCCGGCGACGTTCACGCCGGTCCAAGCGGCCTGCACGGTCCGGTACTCCGTCGAGCACAGCCCGTAGAGGTCGGTGGCCGCGCGCAGCGTCGCCGCGCGGGAGTCGTTCGTGCCCGGGGCGACGTACGCCGTGTTGGACAGGAAGTAGAGGTCCATCGCCCGGTACCAGATCCGCTGGGCCTTGGCCCGGCCGATCCCGGTCACGGCGGAGGCGCCCGCACAGAGCGGCGCGTTGCCGTGCGGGGTGCTGCCGCTGCCCTCGGCCAGGAAGAAGTAGGCCAGGTTGCCCACGCCGGACGAGTAGTGGACGTCGATGCCGCCGATCCCGCTGTACCAGCAGTTCTTCGAGGCGCCGTCGAGCTTCGGGTCGTGCATGTAGCGCAGCGGCCTGCCGTTGCCGAAGATGTTGATCTTCTCGCCGATGAGGTAGTCGCCCGGGTCCGAGGCGTTGCCGGCGTAGAACTCCACCATCGAGCCCCAGATGTCGCTCGCCGACTCGTTGAGCCCGCCGGACTCGCCCGAGTACGTCAGCCCGCCCGGGATGATGTTCTCGGTGATGCCGTGGCCCATCTCGTGGCCGGCGACGTCCAGCGAGACCAGCGGACGGGCGTTGCCCGCGCCGTCGCCGTACGTCATCCGCGAACCGTCCCAGAACGCGTTGACGTAGGCGTTGCCGTAGTGCACCCGGCTCGGCACGCCGACGCCGTTGCCGAAGATGCCGTTGCGGCCGTGCACGTTCCGGAAGTAGTCGAACGTCTGCGCGGCGCCGTAGTGCGCGTCGACGCCGGCCGACTGCCGGTTGGACTGCGCGCCGTTGCCCCACACGTTGTCCGCGTCGAGGAACGTGGCGCACGCGCCCGAGCCCTGGTTCATGTCGCACGTGGTGCCGTTGCCGTGCGACGGGTCGACCATGCTGTACGTGCCGCCGGAGAGGGTCGTGTCGATCGTGACCGTGCCGGAGTAGATGCTGTTGCCGGTGCCGGCGACCATGGGCCTGACGCCGGTCGTGGTCTTGCCGGTGCCGAGTGTCTTGACGGCGTCGAACGAGCGGACGACCGCTCCGGTGCGCGCGTCGGTGAGGACGTGCAGGACGCTCGGCGTCTGCCGGTTCGTCCCGCGGACGACGGTCTCCCAGACGAGCCGGCCCTGTCCGGATGTGGCGTCGACGGCGAGCGTGGGCGCGTCGATGGATCGCACCGCACCCGCGAAACGCGCCGCGGCGGCGGACTTGGCCGCGGGCGCCGGCACCGTGGCCTTGGTCGCCAGCTTCAACGGGGAGGTCAGACCTGTTGTCGCCCCGGCGAAGCCGCCCCCGCGCGCGTTGTGGATGACGAAGTCCCCACCTAAGACGCGGAGGCCCTTGTACGTGCGGTGGTAGCGGACGTGCGAGCGGCCGTCGGACTCCTTGACGGTCCGGTCGACGGTGTACGCGTCGTCGGACGATCCGGCGATGGCGGCCCGGTGGTCGGCGATCGAGGCGCTGGCCTGCGCTTCGGGGGTTGACGGCGGAGCGGCGGCCGCACTCGTGGGCGTGCTGGCCAGCAGGCCTGCGACCAACACCACGATTCCGCTGGCGGCGGTGCGTTTCTTCATCGGTGACTCACTCTCACTGTGGGGAATGATCACGTGCCGTAAGCGGCACATTCCTACCAGTGATCGCGAGGGTCGGTGCCGAAGCTGTCAAGTAGTTGACAGACCACAGTGGACAATCAGAGATCCGCGTCGAATTCGCGTGCGCCGGGGCCGATTCGCGGGCATAGATCGGCTTGCGCCACGCCTGCAACTAGGGTCAGGCGGCGCGGAGCTGGTGCGTGGCCGGGCGGTGCGGGGCGACACAGGTGCGGTTGGGGAGGATCTCGCCGGTGTCCTCGAAGACGACGACGCCGTTGCACAGGAGGCTCCAGCCCTGCTCCGGGTGGCTCGCGACCACGCGCGCCGCGTCGTGGTCCGGCGCGTCGGAGGCCGGGCACAGCGGGAAGTGCTGGCAGCCGGTCTGGCCGGTGGAGGAACGGCGGGTGGTGAGCTGGGTGGTGGTCATTGCTCTCGCCTCCAGGACGTTGGGTCCTTCTACTGGTACGTCGAATCTGAGAGCCACGAATCGACACGATGCCAACAACTTTTTCGCCAGAACTTTTGCCGCTGCCGGGCCCGCCTGCGGCCGGCGCGACCGGGCCGGCGACGATGGGCCGGCGACGATGGGACAGGTCAGCCCGGGTCCCGCTGGACGGTGCGGGGGTAGATCAGGCGGCGCAGCAGCACCTCGGCGGGGCCGCGGAGCCCGCGCCGTTCCAGTGCATATGCGGCCACAACGGTCACCAGCCACACGCCGAGCGCGAACAGCGCCATCGTCGCGCTGCCCAGCTCGGCGCCCAGTCCGAGGCCCCAGGCGGCGAGGATCGGCGCGAAGATCACCGAGTGGGTCAGGTACGCCGACAGGGACCGTTTGCCGACGGCGGCCACCGCGACGACCGGCATGCTCTTCCGGGTGCGCGCCGACATCCGGTGCGCGACCAGCGCGACCACCGCCACGTACCCGACGCCGCCGGCCGTGCCGGTCAACCCGTGCAGCGCGGTCAGCACGCCTCCCTCGGAGATCGCCTGCGGCGGCACGTCGATGACGCCCAGATGCCCGAGCGCCTGCGGCAGCCCGCCGAGCCAGGCCACCGGGATCCCGATCGCCGCCGTCCAGCGCAGCAGCCGCAGGTACTTCGCCGGCTCCTCCAGCACCCGCCGCCGCGCGGCCCAGAACCCGAGCAGCATCTCCGGACCGACCAGCCCGCCGACAGCTCCGAAGCCGACCAGGAACACCCACGTCGTCAGGCGCCGGCCGCTGGCGTCGACCCAGCTCTCGTCGCCGGTCCCGACCACGCTGACGGTCGGATCGGTGCTCAGCGTGCCGAACGCGTCCAGGTTGCCGGCGACGAGCGCCCACAGCTCCTGCGCGTTGAGCAGGACCGCGACCGCCGTGACGATCCCGGCCCAGATCAGCAGCGTCTTCGTGCTGCGCCGCAGGAAGATCCAGCCGATGACCAGGCTCGCCGCACCGTAGAAGCCGATGATCTCGCTGCCCAGGAACAGTGCCGCGTGGGCGAACCCGATGACGAGAAGCCAGAAGCTCCGCCAGCGCAGCAGCCCGACGGCGGCCTTCGCGGATGTGCCGGCCGCCACCTGGCGCTCGTAGAGCTGCATCATCCCGTAGCCGAACAGGAACGCGAACAGCGGATAGATCCGCAGGTCCAGCATCGTGATCATCAGGAACTGGACGACCTTGTCGACGCCCGATCCGTCCACCGGATGCCAGCCCGTCGGGCCGTGCTTCGCCGCCCACAGGTGGAACCCCGTGTTCGACGCCACGATCAGCAGCAGCATCAGCCCGCGCGCGAGGTCCGGCGCCAGCACCCGTTCGCCGGCCCGGACTCCGCCGCGCGCCACCGTCTTCGCCTGAACGACCGTCTCCTCGACCATGCGCCGACGCTATGGCCGGCGCCCACGACGGCACATCGATCATCGGGAGTGGACGAACCCGACCGAAGTCGTTCATCGGCGCGACTAAGGTCGGCGGCCGGTGAGCGCGAGGTAGCGGTCCCGCCAGGACGCGCCGTCCGCCACCGGGACCTGTGCGCGGTAGATCCCGTACGAACGCCACATCTCCGCCGACGGCTTTGTGCCCTCGTACATCGCCTGGCACAGCTCCTCGGTGAGCGGGCTGTCGGCGCCGATGTGCCGGGCCACGTCGTGGGCGGTGAGCGTCCGGGCGATGTTCAGCTGCCAGAAGTAGTCCCAGGTGGGCACGTCGCCGTACGAGCAGTGGACCACGGCGTCCCGGTCGGTGACCTGGCGCGCGGCGTCGGTGGCGGCCTTCCCGATCCGGGTCACGGCGCCGGCCGGGTCGTCGCCGAGCAGGTCGCCGTCGAAGCGGTCCGTGCCGACCTCGTCCATCGTGCGGCCGGCGAGCAGGTCCGGCAC
Organism: uncultured Actinomycetota bacterium; assembly: GCA_963742725.1. Taxonomy (GTDB): domain Bacteria; phylum Actinomycetota; class Actinomycetes; order Mycobacteriales; family Cryptosporangiaceae; genus CAVVAL01. Next base: position 256,781 of record CAVUMX010000001.1, read on the forward strand.
CCACGCGTCGTCGTAGGCGAGGTGGTTGACCGCCTTCCGCAACGGCACCGGCTGGTCGGCGCCGGCCATGTCGAACACCGGCGGCAGCATCGAGTCCCACTGCTGGCCGCCGATCTGCCCGAACACCCCCACGACCGCCTCGTCGGCCAGCACGAACACCTCTGCCTCGCGGATCATCATGAGCTCCCCTCGTTGTGTAGAACCCACGGTAGAAGCCCATGCGGCCAGTTTCTGACCGCAATCAGATCCGGATACTGTGTGCCCGTGGACGAGGTGGTGAACCTGCCTTCGCCGTGCGTCGTGCTGCTGGTGGGGCCCGGCGCGTCGGGCAAGTCGACGTGGGCGGCCACCCACTTTCCCGCCGACGTGGTCGTCTCCAGCGACCGGCTCCGCGCGCTCGTCGGCGCCGGCGAGGACGACATCACCGCCAGCGCGGACGCGTTCGCCCTCCTCGACACCGTGGTCGCCCAACGGATCGGTCGCGGCCTGACCACGGTGATCGACACGCTCGGGCTGGATGCCGGCAAGCGCGCCGCCTGGGTCGCCCTCGCCCGCCGGCACGGCCTACCCGTCGTCGCGGTCGCGTTCGACGTCCCGGCGGCGGAGTGCCGCGCCCGCAACCGGCAGCGCGCGAAACGGATCCCCGCCGACGTCCTGACCGGCCAGCTCCGCGCGTGGCCGGCGGTCCGCGGGCAGCTCGCCGCCGAGGGGTACGACCAGGTGCTGGCACCGCGCGCGGTGCGGGTCGTCCCGGAAGCGTTCGTCGACGCGGGCACCGCCGCCCGCCGCCAGCGGGAGCAGCCGACCGGACTCCGCTTCGGCCTGCACATCGGCGCGTTCGCCTACAGCGGCGACACCGCCGCGGCCCTGCGCGAGATCGCCACGGCCGCCGAGGCGAGCGGCTTCGACGCGATCTACGTCATGGACCACTTCCGCCAGATCCCGCAGATCGGCCGCGCCTGGGACAACTTCCTGGAGAGCTACACGACCCTCGCGTACCTGGCCGCGTGCACCGAACGGGTACGGCTGGGCGCGCTCGTCACCGGCATCACGTACCGCAACGTCGCGCACCTCGGCAAGATCGTCGCCACCCTGGACGTCCTGTCCGGCGGCCGTGCCGTGTGCGGGCTCGGGCTGGCCTGGTTCAAGGACGAACACGCCGCGTACGGATGGGATTTCCCGCCCGTGTCACAGCGGTACGCGTTGCTGGAGGACGCGCTCCAGGCGCTGCCGCTGCTGTGGGGTCCGGGCAGCCCGGCCTTCGAGGGCCGGCACATCACGATCCCCGAGGCGATCTGCTATCCGCGCCCGCTCCAGGACCACGTCCCGATGATCGTCGGCGGGGGCGGCGAGAAGCGGACGCTGGCGCTCGCCGCCCGGTACGCCGACGCGGCCAACGTCTTCGGCGACCTGGCGACCGTCCGGCACAAGGCGGGGGTACTGCGCGCGCACTGCGCCGACGCCGGCCGGGACGTCGAGCTGACCCACCTGTCCACCACGCTGATCGGCGCCGACGACCGGCACGTCGCCGAGGTGGCCGAACGCCTGCGGCCGCGCCGCCAGGACCCGGCCCGCTACGCCGCCTCGGTCAACGCCGGTACCGTCACCGACCACATCGGACGGTACCGGGCGCTGGCCGAGGCGGGTGTGCGGGAGGCCATGATCCGGCTCCCCGACCTCACCGATCCCGCTCCGCTGGAGCACGCCGCCAAGGTCATCGCCGCGTTCCGCTGAGCGTGCGCCGCCCGCCTCCGCTAGCCACCTCCCCGAGTTTCGGACTTTTGAGGGTGCCGCGGTGCCCGCGACCCTCAAAAGTCCGAAAGTGGGCGGGCTGTGGGCGGAACCCTCAGCCGGTGTACTGGGTGATGATCTTCGTGAAGTCGTACTGCTGCTGCGGGACGCCGCTGCACGAGTCGCCGGCGCCACCGCCGCCGCACGGCCGGTCGCGGTTGATCGACCAGAACGTGAAGCGCGCCAGGTGGTGCTGCCTGGCGTAGGCGAGCATCTGCTGGAAGTCCTGGATGCGCACCAGTTCCCCCGCGACGTCCGTCCTGCCGTTCATGGACGAGATACCCATGCGCCGGTACGCCTGGTCGTCGGTGTAGCCGTACGCGGTCTTGAGGCGTCCCTTCAGCGCCTCGGACGCCTGGATCGACAGGGTGCCCATGTTGGTGCTGCCGCCGCCGAAGTCGAACGGCATCAGCACCCAGCCGTCGTTCTGCAGCCCGGCCGCGGCGCCCCGCCTGATGAGGTCGACACCGGTGGCGCTCGGCCCTGTCTTCTCGGTGCCCATCGTGATGTACGTGACGATGCCGGGGTTGCTGGTCCGGACGATCTTCAGCGCGTCGATGACCCGCTGCCGGACGGCCGCGGTCTCGAACTCGGTGTTCTCGATGTCGATGTCGATCGCCTTGAGCCGGTAGGCGTTGATGACCTTCTGGTACGCGCCGGCCAGCGCGGACGCGGACGAGCAGAACTCACCGAGCTTGCGCCCGGACCAGCCGCCGAACGACGGGATGATGTCGCCGCCGGCCTGCCGGATCGCGTTGATCGAGGACTGGTCCGAGCCGCCGGTGAGCGGGCGCGACCCGTCCCAGGCGGGGTTGCAGGTGCCGTCGGACAGGATGAACGCCAGCGTGAACCACTTGACGCCGGCGGCGGCCATCACGTCCGTCGGGCGCTGCGGGTTGCCCCAGCCGAGGTACTCGTACGGCGCCGCGGCCATGTTCCCCGGACCGGGCGGCGGCGAACTGGTGGGCGACACAGTGGGCGACGGCGAGGTCGGGGCGAACGTCGTGAGCGCGTCGACGTTCGGCCCGCCGGCCGCTGTCGTGGCGGTCGCCCGGATCGTGTTGCCGCCCGCGTTGAGCGTGACCAGTCGGTCCACTGTCGACCAGGTGCTCCACGCGCCGGTCGGCGGGAACGCCAGCTCGTCCGCCACCAGGACGCCGTTGACCGCGAGGTCCATCGGCCGGTTCGCGGCGGTGCCGTTCGCGAACCGGATCCGCAGGCCGGTCGGCGTCGAGCCCGCCACGGTGACGGTCCACTCGACATAGCCCCCGACAGCGTTGTTGTAGTTGACGAAACCGGTGCCGGTGTATCCGGCGTGGTTGGACTCGACCACGCCCTGCACGATCGTCGCGTTCTCGGCCTGGAAGTCCGCGGCGGCGGCCGTCGACGTAGGCAGCACCCAGGCCGCCACCACCGCCAGCAGCCCGGCCGCGGCAAGCGCCGTCACCTTCATGGGCTCCTCCTTCTGCACCCGGCCCGCCCGCCGAGGTTCGGACTCTTGAGGGTTCCGGGCCCCGCCCGACCCTCAAGAGTCCGAAGGTGGGCGGGGCCCGGGGGCGGGATGGCTAGCCGGTGATGTTGACCCGGAAGATCCGGTCGGAGCCGTCCGGCTGGCCGCCGTTGTTGTCGGCGTTGGTGGTACCGAGCCAGAACGCGTCCTCGCCGGGCACCTTCGTCACCGCGCGGAGGCGGCCGTAGGTGCCGACGTAGTACGCGGTCGGCGTGCCGGTGCCTTCGCCGGCCGCGAGCGGGATCCGCCACAGCCGGGTGCCGCGCAGCGACGCCATGTAGACGACGTCACGGACGATCGCGATGCCGCTCGGCGACGCCTGCGCGACGCCCCACGTCCGCTTCGGGTTCTCCATGCCGGCGACGTTGCACGAGCCCTCACACGTCGGCCAGCCGTAGTTGCGGCCCGGCTTGATCAGGTTGAGCTCGTCGGAGCTGCTGTTACCCAGCTCGGACTCCCACAGCCTGCCCTGGGAATCCCAGGCGATGCCCTGCGGGTTGCGGTGGCCGTAGCTGTAGATCCGGGTGTTGAACGGGTTGCCCGGGGCCGCCGCGCCGGTCTTGGTGATCCGCAGGATCTTGCCGTTGAGCGAGTTGAGGTCCTGCGCCCGCCCGCTGGACTGCGCGTCGCCGGTGGTCGCGTACAGGAAGCCGTCCGGGCCGAACCGGAGCCGGCCGCCGTTGTGGAACCGGTTCTTGACGATGCCGGTGAGGATCGACGTGTAGCCGGACAGCGTCGTGCCGTTGTACGTCATCTTGGCGATCCGGTTGCCCTCCGACGACGTGTGCATGAAGAACACGTCCTGGTCGGTGGTGCCGTTCCAGGTCGGTGAGAACGCGACGCCCATGAGGCCGCCCTCGCCGTCCGTGGTCTGGCTGTTCGGGACGGTGCCGACCTGCGTCTTGGCGCCGCCGGTGCGGTTGACGCGCTGCACCCGGAAGTGGTCCCGCTCGGTCAGCAGTGCCTGCTGGCCGTCCGGCGACCAGGCGATGTCCCACGGGATCGTGTACCCGGTGGAGATCTGCGTGATCGTGCCCGGCACGCCCCCGCCGCAGCCGCCCGTGGTGAACGTGCGGGTGTTGCTGTTCGGCGAGGTGTTGCCGGCGAGGTCGCGGGCCACCACGTGCAGGGTGTACGAGGTGTTGCAGGCCAGCCCCGTCACCTGCGTGCTCAGTGTGGTGCCGGAGACGGACTTCAGCACGGTCGTACCGCTGCGCACCTCGTACGCCGTGACGCCACGGTTGTCGGTGGATGCGGTCCACGCGGTGTCGACGGCCGTGCTGGCGACATTGCTGTGGGTGAAGTTGCCCGGCGCGGTCGGCGGGGACGTGTCGTTGCTCGGCAGCGTCCGGCAGATCGCCTGCGCGCTGCTCTGCGAGGCGTTGCCGGCCGCGTCACGGCCGAAGACCGACAGCCGGTACTCGGTGTTGGCGGTCAGGCCGGTGAGCTGCTTGGTGGTGACGTTGCCCGCGGCCTCGGACAGCTTGTTGCCGTCGTGGTAGATGTCGTACGCGACGACGCCGACGTTGTCGCTGGACGCCCCCCAGCTCAGCGTCAGGCTGTCCTCGCCGATGTTCGAGCAGCTCGGCTGGCCCGGCTGGGTCGGGTCCTCGGTGTCACCGGGGACTCCGGCCGTGAGCCGGTCGACGTTCGGGCCGCCGTTCGCGGTCGTGGCGGTCGCCCGGACCGTGTTGTTGCCCGCCACCAGGGTGGCGTTGAACGTCGCCTCGGACCAGGTGCTCCACGCGCCGGTACCCGGGAACGACGCGTTCGCCGAGACCACGGTGCCGTTGACGGCGATGTCCATCGGACGGTTGGCCGTCGTGCCGTTGGCGAAGCGGATCGACAGCCCGACCTGGCCGGCGGTCGCCGCGTTCACGGTCCACTGGACATAGCTGCCGACCGCGTTGTCGTAGTTGACGAAGCCGGTGCCGGTGTAGCCGGCGTGGTTCGACTCCACGATCCCCTGCACGATCGTGGCATTCTCGGCCTGGTAGTCAGCGACCGGTGCCGCGACGTCCACCTCGACGTAGTCCAGGTTGGGGCCGCCGCCGGCCGTCGTCGCGGTCGCCCGGATCGTGTTCGCCCCGGCGGTGAGGTTCGTCGTGATCGACTTGCTCACCCAGGTCGTCCAGGCGCCGGTGCCGGGGAATGACAGCGCCGTCGACACGACGGTGCCGTTGACGGCGATGTCCATCGGGCGGTCGGTCGTCGTGCCGTTGGCGTACCGGAGCGTCACGGTCGCCGCGCCGGCCGTCGCCGCGTTCACGCTGACCTGCACGTAGCTGCCGGCGGCGTTGTTGTAGTTGACGAACCCTGTCCCGGAGAAACCGGCGTGGTTCGACTCGACCAGACCAGCCGAGACCGTCCCGCTCTCCGCCTCGTACCGGGTCGGGGCTGCCGACGCGGGGGTCGCCGCGGGCAACGTCATGGCGACGAGCAGACCTGTCGCGAGCAGCGCTAATCGCGTACGCGCTCTGTGCTTGGGCATTGGGCCTCTCCTTCTCAGGAACACACCGGGTCCGGGTGCCGAGACGGTGCTGTGCACCGCCCCTGCGGCACCCGTTGCGTAGGTCACCGAGTCAGGCCTTGGCTTTCTCGTCGACTTCGGCATCAGGGACGGCGGTAGTGCCCTTAGGGTTCCGCACGACCCTGGGGAATGGTCAGACGATTAGCACTCAAAATCGAACCGCCGTATGCGCTGCTTGTCAATACTTCGCCGCCTCTGCGGTGGTTGCACCGGCGTGTCGCGGGGCGCGGCGCGATCAGGCGAGTTGGCATAGACCACCTGCACGTTTGCCCAGTTCGCTCCGCTCAGAACGAGCAGGGCTCGCCAATCTTCGGATGATTATTCAAGGTCTGGTATGCGAATACAGGCCGCAATCGGTCGTTACCCATGAAATACCGACGAAATCTGGTCAGGTCAGTGCAAGACATCGTATGATTCCGCGGTCCACCGACCCGGCTAGGCAAAGGCGCGGTGATGGCTGACATCTCTCGAAGGACCTTCTTACAGACGACCCTCACGGCCGGCGCCGCGGGCGCCCTCGGCGGCGGCTGGGCCGCGGCGGCCGCCCCGCCCGAGAGCGGTTCCCTCTCGCCCGACATCTACCGCAGCATCGTCGACGACGCCCGCATGGTCTGGCGCCGCCCCCCGACGAGCTGGCAGGACGGCCCGTTCCTCGCCAACGGCTACCTCGGCGCGCAGGTGTACCGCGCGCCCGCCGCGAACGTCGTCAAGATCATGCTCAGCCACTCCCACGTCCAGGACCAGCGCGGGCACTGGGAAGCGGCGATCGGCTACTCGCGGCTGCCGATCGGGTACCTCACGCTCACCCTGGCCGGCACCGTCACGGCCGTGGACTGGCAACTCGACCTGTGGAACGCCGAACTGTCCGGCACGATCACGACGACGCGCGGCAGCCTCGCCTTCTCGGCGCTCGTGCACAACAGCCGGAGCGTCCTCCTGGTCTCGATGCGGACGAGCGCCGGAGAGGAGACGGCCGCGTGGGGTTTCCAGCCGCTGCCGTCGCACACCACCAGGACCGTCCGGCTGCCGCCGGAATACGTCGGCAACCCGCCGGCGACCCCGGGCGAGGTCGGCCCGGTCCGGTACGCCGAGCAGTCACTCATCGCCGGCGGCGGCTACACGACCGCCTGGCAGGAACGCCGGATCGGCAGCCGGCGGCTCTTCGCGGCGACCGTCGCATACAGCCACCCGACGGCGACGTCCACTGAGGACGCCGTCCGCACGGTGCGCGAGACCATGGCCGCCGATCCCGACCGGCTCGTCACCGAGCACCGCCAGTGGTGGAACCGCTTCTACACCGCCAGCCTCGTCTCGGTGCCGGACAAGCTCGTCCAGCGGTTCTACTGGATCCAGCTCTACAAGATGGCGTCGGCCACGCGCCAGCACGCGCCGGTGGTCAGCGAGTGGGGCCCGTGGTTCCCCGAGGTCGGCAACAGCTGGACGGCCGTGTGGTGGAACCTCAACGTCCAGGTCGCGTACCCGCTGGTCAACGGCTCGAACCACGCCGAGCTGGACGCCGTCACGCAGACGTTCCGCGACTTCCACCGCAACCTGCCGCTGTCCGTCCCGCCCGCCCACCGGGACGGCCAGACCTATGCCCTGTCGCACCCCGGCGACCGGATGTTGCGGCCAGGAGGCACCCGCGCGGTCGGCATCCCCGGGCCGGGCAACGGCAACGACCAGGCCGGCAACCTCATCTGGGGCATGCACAACGTGTGGCGCGCCTACCGGCACAGCATGGACCTCTCCATCGTCCGCGACGTGCTGTACCCGGTGCTCCGCAACGCCGTGAACTACTACCTGCACTTCCTGACGACCGGCGCCGACGGCAAGCTGCACCTTCCGCAGACCCGCTCGCCCGAGTACGCGAACGCCGCCGACGCGACCTACGACCTGTCGCTCATCCGCTGGGGCTGCCGGACGATGATCGACGCCGCCAACCTGCTGCGGCTGGACGACGTCCTCCTGCCGCGCTGGTACGACGTGCTGGCCCGGCTGACGCCGTACCACCAGGACCCGGCGGCCGGCGTGCTCATCGGGGACGGCGTGCCGCTCTCGTCGTCGCACCGGCACTTCTCGCACCTGCTGTGGCTGCATCCGCTGCACGAGTACCAGTGGGACCGTCCGGACGAACGCGCCCTGATGCAACGCACGTTCGACCACTGGACGAGCATGCAGACCGCGTGGCACGGCTACAGCTACGCCGCCGCGTCGACGATGTGCGCCATCATGGACCGGCCCGAGGACGCGCTCAAGCACCTGCGCTTCTTCCTCGACCGCAACATCGTCGACAACACGCAGCTCACCCCGAACACGATGTACCGCGAAGGCTCCAACTTCGCGATCGAGAGCCCGCTGTCGGCGGCACAGTCCGTCCTGGACATGCTCGTGCAGAGCCACGGCCGGGTCGTACGGGTGTTCCCGTCGGTATCGGAGACCTGGCGCGACGCGTCCATCGCCGGACTCCGTACCGAAGGCGCCTTCGTCGTCGACGCGTCCCGCCGGGCCGGTCGTACCGAGTGGATCCGCATCCGCAGCGACGCCGGCGCGCCGCTGACCCTCCAGCACGGCATCACCGGGACGCTGGACGTCCGGGACACGGCCGGGCAGCCGCTCGGTTGGACCGACCTGGGCGGCGGCCGGATCACGATCAACCTGCGCGCCGGCGCGACGGCGGTCGTCACCCGCCGGGGCACCCGCCCGGCGCTGCGCCCACGCGACGTACCGGCCCTCGGCACGTCCCCACGCTGGGGCCTGCCCTAGGGTCTGTTTCGAAGTCCCTGGTCGAGCGAGGCGTGTTCCAGGCGGCGATCCGGCAAGGCGGAGGTTCGTCCGGATACGTTTCTTGTATCCGGACGGAGCGACAACGCCGCCGGGCGTCGTCTGGGACGCGGCGCAGCCGGCAGAGGGACTTCGAAACAGACCCTATGCGCCGCCCTCGTGGAGGGCGGTGGAGACACGGCCCTCGTGGAGGGCTCTGTAGACATCGCCCTCGTGGAGGGCCTCGTACACGTCGTCGCGCAGGGAGTTCGCCTCGGCGTCGGTGAGCGTCCTGGACGGATGCCGCAGCACGATCCGCACCAGGACGTTCACCTGCCCCGGCCGCGCGCCCAACCGGTCACGCGCGGCCGGTGGCAACTCCTCGACGGGCGTCGTCGTGACGATGCCCACCTGCTCGACGGACTCCGCGCCCGGCAACTCGCGCACGCGGTCGCCGAGCGTCTCCTCGTCCATCCCGGCGGCCACCGCGAGCGACAGGTCACGGACGATCGGCGGATGGTTCGACACCGGCCGGTACAGGGCCAGATCGAGCATCTGGCCGGCCACGCGCGGATCCGGCGACCGCAGCAACCTGATGTCCGGTATCCCCTTGCGCAGCATCAGCAGACGGTCGAGGCCGAGGCCCATGGCGAGTCCGGTGATGTGCGGCCCGAGACCCGCGCGCTGGAGGACGTGCGGGGCCGCGCGACCGCACTCCGCTATCTCCACCCACCGGCCGTCCGCAAGGACATCGACCTGACGACCGTCCTCTGTGTAGGGGTGGGTTGAGGGTGTCGTGCGGTGTTCGTGGTCGGGCAGCACGGCGGCCACGACGGTCTCGATCATCGCGTCGAGGGACTGGTCGGTCGCGATGCGCCACAGGTCGAGCTGGTGCGGCGTGCCGGTGTGGAGCCGGTCGATGGCGTCCCTGCGGTAGACGATGCCGGGGCAGGCGATGAGGACGTCACGCCAGCCGGTCTGCCTCGCGAGTTCGCGCAGCGCCGGCGGGACCATGGCGCTCGTGTGGCTGCGCAGCATCGTGCGGTCGGTGACGTAGCGGGTGTAGCGGGCGTCCCGGGTGACGGCGTCCGGGGAGTAGCCGAGCTGGTCGTAGTTCTGCTCGACCGACACGACCGGGTCGGCGCGGACGAGCCGCCGATCACCCCCGAGCGCGTCGAGGATGGCCGTGACGAGAAGTTGCAGGGCGTGCGGGCCCTGCGCGGGGTCGGTGAGGTCGCGCATCGCTGAGCTCCGATCGGTGACGGGGCGGGCGGGGAATCCCCCGGCCGACCTCGGTCACCTGGCTCAGGACGTGCCCGCGCCCCCGGTGACTGGCGGTGCCAGCCGGGGGCGGAAAAATCGGCGCGTCATATCTCCACGGTAAGCGGCGTGTCCACACTGTTTGCCGCGATCCCGCGCGGCGCGGGCCCGCGAGCGCGCGGCGCGGCGCGCGGCGCGCGGCGCGCGAGCGCGCGGCGCGGCCGTGGCGGCAACTGTCGGGGATATCGGGGTATCTCGGGTGTGGTTACAGCACGCTAGTCCGGACAGTCCGTTTCGGTGGGGCGGCGGTGGGGGCGGCGGTGGGCGGCGGCGGGGCGGCCGCTGCCGGGCGCGCGGATTTGGGGTGGGATCGGCGAGCAGGGCTGCGCGATCCCACCCCAACCCGGTGCTAGGACTCGCCGGGGATCGGCTCCTCGGCGGGTGCCGGTTCGGCGACGCGCGGGAGGGTGTGCGGTGCCACCGGCGGTACCGCGCTCACCGGGACCGACGTCGCGTTGCCGTCGGCGCCCCGCACGCAGCGGGCCTTCGCGGCCTGCTGGGCGTGGAACGCCGTCAGGCAGCGGGCCATCTGCGCGTACCCCTTGGAGTTCGGGTGCGCGGACTGGACCACGACTCCCTCGGGCAGCCCGTTGCGGAGCTGCGCGATGTCGAAGAAGACGCCGTTGGCCCACTCCTGGCTGTGCGTGATGCCCTTCGCGCAGACCTCGCGGCCGTACACGGTCGGACCCAGGTCGAGGTACCGCGCGCCCGTGTCGGCGGCGACGCCGCTGATCGTCGCGGCGATCTGCGGCACGGCCACGTCGCGCGCCCAGCGGGCGTCGTCGTCGCGGAACGCGCAGCCGTGGAACGCCTTGGTGATCGAGTACCGGCTCTCACCGGTGAACGGCGACGCGTACGACTGGAGGATCAGCTGGTAGTCGCCGTCGGCGTAGCCCGCGTCGCGCATGACCGTGCGGATGTCGGCCACGACCTGCGTGAGCTTCGGCCGGACCGTCTCCAGCGCCGCCGTGACCTTCGGCTGCCAGCTGTCCTGGCACCGTGGGCCGAGCAGGAAGTACGCGCGCATGCAGTCGATGACCAGGTTCGCGAACCCGATGTTGTTCATGCCTGCGGTGAGGACGACGGTTTTGACCTGGTAGTTCCGCGCGACCGTGCGGAGCTGCTCGGCCTGTGGCGCCTCGCCGTACCGTGGCTCGCCGCCGAGCCGCACGTTGTCGGTCGTCGCGCCGGAACAGCCGATGCTGATGCGGGCGCTCACCCCTGGCACGGCGGTCTGGTTGACCTGGCCGACGGTCGAGCGGTGGCAGATGTTGCCGAACCGGTCGGACGCCGGCTCGTACGAGCCCGCTCCCTCACCGGCGGCGAAGCTGTCGCCGATCGCGACGATCGCGGTGGGTCGGGCCGCCGAGGCGGGCAGAACGGTGGTCGTTGCCAGGGTGGTGCCTGTTGCGATGGCGATCGCCAGGCCCGCGAGGAGCAGGCGACGCCGGGGAGATGCTTTGCGCATGTAACACAACTCCCTTTCGTGTTACTGGTGGGTAACGGGAGAGTGGCACACCTGTGGCACAAGACACACCAACTTCACAAAAGTTGTTTACCTGCGAGTAACTTTCGTCCGGATGGACCGGTTCAGAAGCCACTATCCTGGCGGCGTGGCTGGGTTCGACTACATCTCGTTCACGACCGACTACGGCCTCGCCGACGGGTTCGTGGCCGCCTGCCACGGCGCCGCGTGGCGGATCGCGCCGCACGTCCGGACGATCGACATCACCCACCTGGTACCCCGTGGCGACGTGCGCCGGGGCGCGCTCGTCCTCGCCCAGACCGTCGCTGACCTGCCAGAACACGGCGTGCATGTCGCCGTCGTCGACCCGGGCGTGGGCACCGAGCGGCGGGCCATCGCGGTGGCCGCCGGGCGGTCCGTCCTCGTCGGTCCGGACAATGGGCTGCTGCTGCCGGCGGCGGCCGCGCTCGGCGGGGTGCGCGGCGCGGTCGAGCTGAATCGGGCGTCGTACTTCCGCGCGGACGTGTCCCCGACATTTCACGGTCGCGACATCTTCGCCCCGGTCGCGGCCCACCTGGCGCGCGGCGTCGACTTCGCCGCGTTGGGTCCGCCCGTCGAGGATCTGGTCCGGCTCGGCGACCCGGTGGTTCGGCGAGGGTCGGGGTGGCTGGAGGCCGAGGTGCTGACGGTCGACGGGTTCGGCAACGTCCAGCTGGCGGCGGGCGCGGCCGAACTCGCGGCGCTGGGGAGCCAGGTGACGATCGGCGCTTCCCGGGTGCCGGTCGGTTCCACATTCGGGTCGGTCCCCGTCGGCGATCTGGTCGTGTACCTCGATTCCGCTGGTCACATCGCTATCGCGGTCAACGGGGGCAGCGCGGCCGAGCGGCTCGGCGTGGCGAGCGGGACGGTTCTCCGGGTAACGCGTCCGGCCACAAGTTAGGCTTACCTAATGACTGACCACGCCCGGCTGCGCGGCAGCAACCTGACCCTGGCCTACGACGCGCGGGTCGTCGCCGAAGACCTCAGCATCACGATCCCGGACCACGAGTTCACCGTGATCGTCGGCCCCAACGCGTGCGGCAAGTCGACGCTGCTCCGGGCGCTCGCGCGGATGCTCAAACCGCGCGCCGGCGCCGTCCACCTCGACGGGCAGCTCATCAACGCGCTGCCGTCCAAGGAGGTCGCGCGGCGGCTCGGCCTGCTCCCCCAGAGCTCGACCGCACCGGACGGCATCACGGTCGCAGATCTCGTCGGGCGCGGCCGGTACCCGCACCAGCGGCTGCTCCGCCAGTGGTCCCGCGCCGACGAGGCCGCCGTCGCCGAGGCGATGTCCGCCACCGGCGTCACCGACCTGGCCGGCCGCTGCGTCGACGAACTGTCCGGCGGGCAGCGCCAGCGCGTGTGGCTCGCCATGGCACTCGCCCAGCAGACGCCGATCCTCCTGCTCGACGAACCGACGACGTTCCTCGACATCGCCCACCAGGTCGAAGTCCTCGACCTGTGCGCCGACCTGCAGGAACAGCGCCGGACCACGCTGGTGGCCGTGCTCCACGACATCAACCAGGCCTGCCGGTACGCCACCCATCTCGTCGCCATGCGCGCCGGGCGGATCGTGGCCCAGGGGCCACCGTCCGATGTGGTCACGGCCGAACTCGTCGAAACCGTGTTCGGACTCCGCTGCGAGGTGATCAGCGATCCGCAGACCGGTACGCCGCTCATCATCCCCGAGGCCCGGGCGCGGCAGGCCCGGACAGGGCAGGCGCGAGCTGGGCAGGCGCGGGCGGGGCAGGCCGCGGTGGGTGCCGCGTGACGCCGGACGAGATCGTCGACGCGCTCGGCATGCAGAAGCTCGACGTCGAGGGCGGGCTCTGGTCCCAGAGCTGGCGCGACGAGGCGGCATCCGCGATCTACTACCTGCTCGCCGCCCCGGAGTTCTCCGCCGTCCACCGGCTCGACCGCCTCGAAATCTTCAGCTACCACGCCGGAGCGGCCGCCCGGATGATCTTGCTCCATCCGGACGGCCGCGTCGAACGCCCCGTCCTCGGCGCCGACCTCGCCGCCGGGCAACGTCCGCAGGTGGCGGTGCCGGCCGGCGTGTGGCAGGCGTGCGAGACGCTCGGTGAGTGGACGCTGCTCGGGACGTTCGTGTCGCCGCCGTACACCGAGGACTGCGTCGACTTCGGACTCGCTGACGCCCTGGCCCGTGAGTACCCCGACCACGCCGACCAGATCCGCCCCCTCTGCCGCTTCTAGGCGCCGGGTGGGCGCCGGCCGCGGGTAGATGGCCGGCCGGCGGGTGGATGGCCGGCCGCGGGTGGATGGCCGGCGGCGGCAGGGTGGCCGCCGTTGAGTGACGGGCGCCGTAGGCGGCGGGCCCGGCCGCCGCCGTAGGCGGCCGGGCGGCGGATGCTAGCGGAGGTTGCGGAAGAAGGTGCGGACGTCCTCGGCGAGCAGTTCCGGCGTCTCCATGCCCGGGAAGTGTCCGCCCTGGTCGTACTCGGTCCAGTGGGTGTACGCGCCGGCCGGGTCGACGAGCGTCCGGATGCTGTGGTCGGCCGCGAACACCGCCACCCCGGTAGGCGGTCCGGCCGGACCTTCCCAGCCACCACCGTCACCAGCCTGCTCGGCCTGCTGGGCGACGAACTCGCGGAACGCCTGCATGCCCTCGTACGTGAAGTGCGCGGAGGTGGCACCCGTACCGGTGAGCCAGTACAGGCTGACGTTCGTCAGGAGCTGGTCGCGGTCGACGGCCTCGTCCGGCAGTGGTTTTGCCTGGTCCGTCCACTCGCCGAACTTCTCGACGATCCACGCGAGCTGCCCGACGGGCGAGTCGTTGAGCGAGTACGCGAGGGTCTGGGGCCGCGACGACTGGAGCGCGAGGTAGCCCATCCCGTCCGTCTGGAACTGGTTGAACCGCTCGCCGCGGACCCGGTCAGAATCGCTGAGACCGTCCAGCTCGACCGGCGGACCGAACGGCGCCGGGCCGGGGCCGTTGAGGTGGATGCCGACGACCTTGTCCGCCGCGACCATGCCGAGCATCCCGGACACGCCGGCGCCGACGTCACCGCCCTGGACGGCGTACCGCTCGTACCCGAGCCGGTTCATCAGCTCGGCCCACGCCGCCGCGACCCGGAACAGGTTGCCCCAGCCCGGCTGGAGCGGCGTCGAGAATCCGAACCCGGGCAGTGACGGGATGACCAGGTGGAACGCGTCGGCCGGGTCCTTCGGGTCGGTGAGCGGGCCGATGAGCTGCTGGAACTCCACGATCGACGCGGGCCAGCCGTGGGTGAGTACCAGCGGCAGGGCGTCCGAGTGCGGCGAGCGGATGTGCATGAAGTGGATGGTCTGGCCGTCGATCTCGGTCGTGAACTGCGGGTAGGCGTTGAGCGCCGCCTCGTGCTCGCGCCAGTCGTAGCTGGTGCCCCAGTAGTCGGCGAGTTCGCGGAGGTAGTCCGTCGGGACACCCCGCTCCCAGCCCGTGCCGGGGATCTGCGCGGGCCAGCGCGTGTTCGCGAGGCGGGCGCGGAGGTCGTCGAGGTCGGCCTGGGGGATGTCGATGCGGAACGGCTCGATGTTTGTCATGAACACACCGTAGAAGCGATTGCGGAAAGGTACGTTCCGCGATAGCTGCAAGAATACGCAGAATGTTGGAGACATCCGCGCGGCTGCTGCGCCTCCTGTCGCTGCTCCAGACCCGGCGCGACTGGACCGGACCGGACCTCGCCGACCGCCTCGGCGTCACGACGCGCACCATCCGCAACGACGTCGAGCGGCTCCGCAACCTCGGCTACCCGGTGCACGCCACATCCGGGGTGTCCGGCGGGTACAGGCTCGGCGCCGGCGCGGCGCTCCCCCCGCTCCTGCTGGACGACGAGGAGGCCGTCGCGGTCGCCATCGGCCTCCGCACCGGCGCGGGCGGCACGGTAACCGGGATCGAGGAAACGTCGCTGCGGGCACTCGCCAAGCTAGAACAGGTCCTGCCGTCGCGGCTGCGGCAGCGGGTCAACGCGCTCCAGACGTACACGGTGCCGCTCGGCGGCGGCGGTCCGACCGTCGACCCGGCCGTGCTCAGCACCCTCGCCGCGGTGTGCCGGGACCGGGAACGGCTCCGCTTCGACTACCGGGGACACGGCGGCGAGGCCAGCGTCCGCACGGTGGAACCGCACCGGCTCGTGTCGAGCGGCAAGCGCTGGTACCTCGTCGCCTGGGACGTCGACCGCGACGACTGGCGCACGTTCCGCGTCGACCGCATCCAGCCCCGGATCCCGACCGGGCCGCGCTTCTCCCCGCGCGACCTGACGGACGAGGACGTGGCGGCGCGCGTCCGCAGCGGCGTGTCCAGCGCGATGTGGCACATCATGGCGCGCGTCACACTGCACGCCGCGGCCGCAGACGTCACCGCTCGGCTACCGGCCGCCGCCTCCCTCGAACCGCTCGGCGACGACCGCTGCCTGCTGACCGCCGGCGCCGACACGATCCACTGGCTGGCCGTCAGCCTGATGATGCTCGACGTCGACTTCGAGGTGCACGAGCCGCCGGAGCTGGTCGAGCACGTCCGACGCCTGGCCACCCGCCTCCACCGCGCCGCCGGCCCGCCCGGCGCCGACCGAGGCGTCGCCGGCCTGCCCAGCCCCGCGCCGGGCGCCGCCGGCCTGCCCAGCCCCGCGTCGGGCGCCCCGGGCCCGGACAAGCCCGCCGGGGCCCGCCCACCTTCGGACTTTTGAGGGTCGCGGCGGGCCGCCGACCCTCAAAAGTCCGAAAGTCGAGAGGCAGGGAAAAGGCCGGCATCCGTCCCCCGGAGGGGGGTGGGGACGGATGCCGGCCCAGGCCACCACGGTTCGGCGCGCGTGCAGGGCGTCCGGCTACCTGCACGCAACCGCGGCGGGGTCTCGGGGGACGGTGCTACCGGGCCCGGGCGGTCCGCTCCGCGCGTTCGGCGGATCGGCTCAGGAACGGCACGACCAGGTCGGAACTGGTGTCGTCGGCCCGGAGCGGTTCGTCGAGCTGGGACGCGCGCAGGGGCTCGTCCAGCGGCCGCAGCGGTTCGTCGAACCGCCGGGGCTCGTCGAACCGCCGGGGCTCCTCGAACCGCTTCGGCTCGTCGAACCTCGTCGGCTCCTCGAAGCGCTTCGGCTCCTCATAGGACGGACGTGCCATCTCGTCCCGCGACGACGGCGACAGGTAGTTGAGCAGGCCTTCGAGCAGCCGGTCCACGTCCTTGCGCGGGCGGACCACGAGCCGCACGAACTGGCTGGTGATGCCCAGCTTGTTGCCGCACTCGCGGATGAGCACGCCATGCCGGGCGAGCAGGTAGTCGCGCATCTTGGCGCCGTCGACGCCCCGCGGCAGCTTCACCAGGACGAAGTTCGCCTGCGACGGGTAGACCGTGAGCCCCGGGATGCGCATCAGGTCGGTCGCCATGTGGTATCGGTCCCGCGCGAGCATGCGCAGGCTCTCCCGGTAGCTCTCCTCGTGGTCCTTGAGCATGAACACGACGTGCTCGGCCATGGAGTTGATGTTCCACTTGGGCAGCCGCGAGCCGACCTTCTTGACGAGCGCCGGGTTGCCCACGACATACCCGAACCGGATGCCGTGCAGCCCGAAGTTCTTGCCCAGGCTCCGCAGCACCAGGACGTTGGAGCGCACCATCGCCTCCTCGGCGACCGACGGGATCGCCTCCTCCTCGACGAAGTCCAGGAACGACTCGTCGATCACGACGAGGTCCAGGTCGGCGAGGGCGTCCATCAGGCGGATGACCTCGCGGCGCGGCAGGTACCCGCCGTCCGGGTTGTTCGGGTTGCAGATCACCGCCACCCGCGAACCACGCTCACGGACGAACCGCACGTAGTCGTCCACGTCCAGCGCGAAGCCGTCGGCCTCGCTGAGCGGGTACATGTCGACACGCTTGCCGGTTTCGAGGGACTGGTCCGTCCAGCGGCCGAACGTCGGGACGGGCGTCGCCATGCTCTCCTTGATCAACAGGTGGTCGATCCAGGTGATCAGCTCGGTCGAACCGTTCGCCATGGCGATTGTCTGCGGCGGGACCCGCAGGATTCCCGCGAGCTGGCCGGTGATCGCCGACGAGTCACTGGGGTAGAACTTGAGGATCGTCTCCAGGTTCTGGCCGAGTTCGGCGAACATCTCCGGCGTCGGGAAGTACGGGTTGCACGGGATGCAGAAGTCGACCAGGTCGTTCTGCGCACCGTTGCCGCCACGCGTCAAACTGAAGTACGACGGGCTGTGACTGCCCTGTCGGAACACGCTCAGATCCATGCCGTGACGCACTAGAAGTCCCTCCGTCCATCCCCGCCTTGCCCCCGCACCGGGACACAGGGGGCAGTACGCAATCGAGTGCTGGACGGTTCACGGATACGGCCACGCCCGACGCTCCGTAGCTGGTCAGAGCGCCGGGCGTGACGGCGCTCACGGGTTCTGCGCGTGTGTGAGCGTCTCCCAGGCGATGAAGTGGCCGGCGCCCGTGGGGCGCGACCGCGTCTCGATCAGCCGCTTCGTCTCGGGCATGGTCACCTTGGCGCGGTTGTGGAAGTGGTTGTAGAGCAGTTCGGGCGTCGGGCCCAGCCCCTTCTTCAGGCTGCCCTTGCACAGCCACGACGGTGCCGGCCTGCCCAGCTCGTAGGAGGCGTGGAACTCCATGGCGCTGACCAGCCGCTCACGCGCCCCCGTGTACAGGTCGACGCCCTGGTGCCGCGCGGTCTCGGCGGCGTGCGCGGCGGCGTCGAGTCCCCAGCCGGTGTGGCCGAAGTCGCGGCAGGTCTCCTGGGCGAGCCCCGTCTCCAGGCGCGCCTGGTTGTGCCAGTACGTCAGCAGCTTGGCCTTGGTGTTCTTGTTGCTGCCGGGCGGCGTCCTCGGCTGCGCACCGTCGGACTTCACGTAGAAGTAGGCGGGCACGCGTCCCCGCCACGTCGTCACGGCCTTGTCGAACGACGCGCGGTCGTCGAGGAAGACCGCGATCCCGATGGCGGCGTCGGTCATGATCAGTTCCCAGTTGCCGTTGGTGTTCGGACTGCCCTTGATCACCGTGGGCAGGTACACCGTCCGCAACATGGTCTTGAAGCGGTTGATCCCGGCCGCCGACCAGCCGCCGCCCGTGTGCGCGATGATCTCCGCCGCACGTGACCAGTTCGCGCCCGACCAGCCGGTCTGCAACGGCGCGTTGTGGTTGGTGTGCCGCTTGATGACCGGCGACCACGCGTCCATGATCTGGATCGCCTTCCTCGCGTGCCGCGCGTCGCCGGTGATGTACCACTGCAGCGCGTGCGTGTAGGCGGCGATGCCGTCCTCTCGCTCGTCCGAGCACCCGTGGTTCGGGTTGGACCTCGACCCGCACTCCACGGTCGCGCGGGGCTTCGCGGTGTAGCCGAGCGACGCGAACCTGCTGGCCCGCATCGTGTCGTGCGCCTTCTTCCACGGTTGCGCGCCGGCCTTCACCTTGGCCTTGACGACGTCGAGCTGCGCGCGGCTGACCAGTACTCCCGGATGGTTGAACGCCTTGGGCGCCGCGGCTTTCGGTTTCGCCTGCTGCTCCTGTTGCCGCGCCACCGCGGCCCCGACCGGGACCAGCAGGGCCGCCGTGAGCGCGGCGATGAGCGTGGTGCGACGTGCGGACATGAACTCTCCTGAGTTGCCGACAACTCCCCGAGGACACCGCCGCACCGGGTCCGGCAGACATCAGACGCCCCATTACGCACCGTGCGCAACAACAGTAAAGAAACCTTATGAATCGGACGGATCGCCGGCGGGCCAGGCGAAGTCGGGGTCGGTGGCGTAGTCCTGACGGCGTTGGTCCAGCGCGATGGACACCATCTGGTGCGCGCCGGGGCCGATGATCCTGCGCAGTGGCGGGTCCGGCAGGTTCACGAGTTCGAGCAGGCCCGCGGCGGCGACGTCCGGGGGCGCGTCGACCCACTCGGCGTCGGCCTCGGCATCGGGCTCGGCATCGGACTCGGCCGGGGCTGCCGTCGGATAGTCCGGCGTGCCGAGGATGCCGGCGCGAAGGTCCGCATACGCCGGGATGGCAGCGCCGAACCGCATGCTCGACCTGGCCCAGTCGGTGTCGAATCCACCCAGCTGGGCCAGGGAGACCCGGATCCCGAACGGGCGAAGCTCGTCGGCGAGCGACGCGCTGAACCCTTCCAGCGCCCACTTGCTCGCGTTGTACATGCTGAACAGCGGAAGGCTGCCCACGGCACCGACCGTGGAGATCTGCACGATGTGCCCGGAGCCCTGCGCGCGCAGGTGCGGCACCGCGGCCTGGGAGACCCAGACGGCACCGTAGAAGTTTGTGTCCATCTGGTCGCGGATCTGCGACTCGGTCAGCTCCTCTGCGGCGCCGACCAGGCCGTAGCCCGCGTTGTTCACGATCACGTCGACGGTGCCCGCCAGCGCGAAGGCCTGGTCCACGGTCGCGACCACCCTCGCGCGTTCGCGGACATCCAGCGGCAGGACGGTCAGACGCTCGTGCGTGAGGTCGCCCATCGATCGCGGGTCCCGAGCGGTCGCGACGACGCTGTCCCCGGCGGTGAGCGCCGCTGTCGTGAACGCTCGGCCGAGCCCGCGGTTGCCGCCGGTGATGAACCAGGTTCTGGTCACGGAAGGTCCTTTCGCGTGCCGGTGGCGCGCGCTGCCTTGCGGTCGAAGTCGCGGTTCAGGATCGGCGCCAGCACGCTGCCCAGCCGTGCGAGCGCCTTGGTGCTGGTGTCAGGGCAGATCAGGAACCGCCGCCTGTCGATCCCGGCGATGATCGCGCGCGCCACGTGCTCCGGTGGCAGCGGCTTGATCGTGCCGCTGATCGCCCGGGTCTCGGCAGGCTTCCACTGGTTCTCCTCGACCAGCTGCGGAGTGTCCACATCGGGCGGATAGACCACGCCGACGTGCAGGCCGTGCGGCTCAAGCTCCGCCCGCAGCGATTCCATCAGTCCGCGCACCGCGAACTTCGCCGGCCCGTACGCGGAGTACCCGTAGATGCCGATGAGCCCGGCCGCCGACGACACCGCGACGACGCTCCCCCGGCCGCGCTCGACCATTCCCGGCACGACCGCGCGCAACGCATGGAGGGTGCCGAAGTAGTCGACCTCCATCATCTGGCGGAACACGTCGTCGGGCAGTTCCAGGAACCGGCCGGGGCGGGCGAGGCCGGCGCAGCTCACCAGCACGTCGCACGGGCCGAGTTCGGTGATCGCCGACGTCACCGCCGCCTGGTCGGAAACGTCGACGGCCCTCGTCCGGACGTCGCCCTCGATGCTCGCCGCCGCCTTCTCCAGCCGCTCGGCGCCGCGCGCGATCAATGACACGGAGGCGCCGCGCTGGGCGAGGAGCCTTGCCGTCTCCAGCCCGATCCCGCTGGAGCCGCCGGTGACGATCGCGTGCGCGCCCCGGAAATCGATCGGTCGTACCTGCCGTCGCACAGTGCCTCCCCAAGTCGCTCGCGGCACCGTACCTGCGCTATCCGCGCCCAGTGGCGCGGGGTCAGCTCCGGTGGGTGATCGCGCGGTGGGTGAAGGTCGGACCGGTACCGGGGTTGAGGCGGTTGCGGGTCAGCTCGCTCGACGGGAAGAACTGGCCGAAGCGCGGGTCGCCCTGAGCGGGGTCGACGAGGTGCTTCTCGAGGATCAGCGAGTTGTACTGCTCGGCGGTGGTCTCGATCGTGTTGGCGTTGAGGACGACGTCCTGCTGCCAGCGCCGGGCCCAGCCGGCCACGCCGGGGATGCGGCTGTGTTCGGGCGCCAGGCATTCGGCGGCGATGGCGTTCTCGCTGCTGGCCCAGATCCCGGTACTGGTGTTGAGCAGCAGCGTCTGGTTGCCGAGGACGTGACCGGGGGTGGACAGCAGCGCGACGCCGGGTCCGAGGAGGGTGTCGCCGTCGACGGCGAGGATGCGGTCAGGCGGCAGATCGGCGTAGGTCGCCGGCTGGTACCAGGGCTTCTGCAGCGGGTGCAGGTGCGACATCGCGTCCAGCTCGTGCCGCTGGACGACCAGCTTCGCGCGCGGGAAGAACGGCGTCACGTCGCCCAGATCGTGCTGGGTCCGGGTGGTGCCGAGCCAACGCCGGACGTCCTGGGTGTGCAGGTGGTCGAAGACGAGATAGTCGACCTCGGACGGGTCGATGCCGGCCTGCGCGAGCCGGGTCGGCACGTCGGCGTGGCGCCGCACCATCAGCGACTGCAGGAGCTTGGGCGTCTTGGCGGCGAGCGCGGCGAAGTACGGGGTGTTCTCCCCCAGTTCGACGTCGCTCGGCTCGAACAACAGCGTGCGCCGACGCCCGCCGGGTTCCGTCCACCGGACGACGAGCATCCGGTTCGTGATCGACAGGAACGGCGCCAGCGTGCGGGCGGCCCGCCACAGCCCGAACGTCGTCGGGTACGGCAGCGTGACGAGGTCGTGGGTGGTGACCAGCTCGGGCGTTCCGGTGCTGGCGAACTCCGCCCGGAACGCCGCCGCCAGCGCGGGGATCCGCGCCAGCCGCTCACCGTACGAACGCTCGTGCAGCCCCGCGAACGTCGTGACCGGCGTCCCGACGCCCGGCAGCTCCCGCGCGTCGCCGATCATCGCGGCACCTCGGCACCGCAGCGGGCAACCCCGGAGCAGACGGTCATCGCCGGACCAGGCTGCCGAGGAATGCCCGGCCCAGCGTGATCGGGTGGCTGGCGAGCGTCATGAGCCGGCCCTTCAGCGTCAGCGGGTCGTTCGCCAGGCCGAGTTGCCGCAGGATCGTGGCGGCGTCGAAGTAGACGCGTTCGATGACGATGAGGTCGCCGTCGAACAGGAAGAACGCGGCCATCCGGCAGCGGAACGCCCGGCCGGTCGGCGGTACCCCGCGGAACGTGCCGAGATGGGTGCCGAGCAGGTCGAACTCGACGATCACGCCCTCGTCCGTGTGGTGCAGGGCGTGGACCTCGTTGCGCTGGTCGGGGAAGGCGGCGCGGGTGTCGGCGTAGTAGCGGGTGACCTCGTCCTCGCCGTCGTGGACCTCGCCGGTCGCGACCAGCTCGTACCGGGGGTGCGCGAAGGTGGCCAGCGTCTCGTCGAAGGCGTGCCGGTTCTCGGACTCCATGTGTTCCCGGACGACGGCCTCGCGCCGTTCCCGCAACGAGCTAGCAGGCATGAGCGATCTCCTCAGGGTCGTGACCAGGGATGACGAGCGCGTCGGGGTTGGCGGCGACGTAGCCGGCGATCGCGCCGAGGGAATCACGGAACTGGCCGGCGTCCGCGGCGATCAGCGGCAGCGTGCCGGCGGCGATGACCGCACGGTTGTACGCGGCGTCACCGGTCAGCAGCGCGTCCCGGTCGTCGAGGCGCAGCAGGACGGACTGGTGCCCGGGCGTGTGGCCCGGCGTAGACACGAGCCGGACCGAACCGTCGCCGAACAGATCGATCGTCCGCGCGAATCCCGCGTGCGATTCGGCGTCGGTGTAGTCGACCGTGCGGATGCGCGCGGACGGCGTCCGCATCGGGCTGTGACCACGGAACAGCCGACCCGGCCGGACGCTGTCGGCGTGCTCGCGCACGTCCAGCACCACGTCGGCGACGGGGAAGTCGGCGACGGCGCTGGCGTGGTCCCAGTGCAGGTGGGTCAGCACGATCGTGCGGATCTCCGTCGCGGCGATCCCGAGCGCCGCCAGCTGGTCGATGGCCGGTACGCCGGGCCGGACGCCGTTGACGATCATCGCCGGCCAGCCGAGCACCCGCCGCGGCTCGCCCGCCGGGAAGCCGGCGTCCACCAGCAGGTACCCGGCGCCGGGATGTTCGACGAGGAACGAGTACACGGGCACGACCACGCGGCCGGACCGGCGCGCGGCCTGGAGCCGTCCGCGCAACGAGCCCCACGTGCCGCCCGGACGTTCGATCATCGCCGTCGACAGCGCCACCTCACCGACGCGCATCGGCAGCAGCCGGACGGTCGCCCAGTCCCGGCCACCGCGCAGCGGCGTTTCCAACTTCTCCACGAATCTCCAGGGCTTACGGTGTAAGTTTGGCGGCACAGGAGAACACTTACACCGTAAGTAAGTCAAGGTGGCCACATGCGGGGACGGCTCACGCGCGACGCGGTACTCACCGCCGCTGTCGACCTGGTGGAAGCCCAGGGCTTCGAATCGCTGTCCATGCGGCGGCTCGCCGGCGAGCTGGGCGTGGAGGCGATGTCGCTCTACAACCACGTCCGGGACAAGGAAGCTCTTCTGGACGGGATCGCGCAGACCGTCATCGCCCGCATGGAATATCCGGGGCCCAGCGGCGACTGGCGCGCTGACCTGCGCGAACTAGCCCGGTCGTACCGGCGGCTCGCGCACCGGCACCCCCGGACGTTCGCGCTGGCGACGAGCCGGCGGCTCACCTCGTCCGACGGGCTGCCGCCGGTGGAGGCCGCACTCTCGGTCACCCGCGCGGCCGGTTTCGGCGGTGCGGACGCGGTCCACGTCCTCCGGACGGCGCTGGCCTACCTCACCGGGGCGCTGCTGCGCGAGGTCGGCGCGACGACCGTCCTCGGCGGGCGCCTTGTCGACGGGTACGCCGACCGGGTCGCCGATCTCCCACCCGCGGCCTTTCCCCTGGTGCGGGAGGTCGCCGAACACCTCGACTTCTGCGATCACGACGCCGAGTTCGAGTTCGGCCTCGACCTCCTGGTCACCGCTATCGAGACCCGGGCCGCCTAGCGAGCGCGCGCCGGAGCCCCCGGCCAAACCGGACTGTCGGGACAAGCGGGGCTACGGACGCCCGGTTAAGGCACGCGTTCCCCGACAGTCCGGTTCAGGACGGCGGGAATATGGCGAGGGCGCGCCGGAGCGCCGTCGCGAGTTCGTCGGCGGTGCGGACTATCGCCGCCACGTGGCCGTCCGGGCGGATGAGCCAGATCTCGCCGTCCCGCGCGCCGAGGGCGTCGCGCAGCTCGCCCGTGGGATCGATCTCAGCGAGCGCCCGCACGGCAACGCCCGCCTGCCCGACGACCTCGGCCCCGGCGGCGCCGGAGGCGGCCCCGACCTTGGCCGCGGCGCCGTCCGCCGGACGAGCACCGGCCCGCGCAGGCCCGGCCCCCGGCCCGGGCGAGCGGGCGTCGACCGCCAGGGCCAGGAAGCCGTCGCGGACCAGTTCGCGGAAGCGGCCGGCGTGGGCGTCCCGGATCGGCGCGTCCGGCACCAGCACGCCCGGCACCGGGACGGGCGTCTCCCCGCGCGGCGGGCGCCCGCCGAACGTGCGGCCGGGGTCGGGTGTGGTGAGCGGCGAGTCGAGGTACCAGTACGGCTCGGAGAAGCGGCCGGAGTCGATGCCCGCCGGATCGCCGCTGGCCAGGGCCGCGCGGCGCCGGTCCCAGGCCAGCGCGGTCTGGGGTACGAGGAAGTCCATCGTGGCGCCGGTGACCTCGATGTTCTCCAGCGCGGCGGCGAGCCGCTCGTCGTGGTAGCTCTCCAGCAGCTCGGGCGGCGCCCAGCCGTTCACGACGTACGCGAGCTTCCAGGCGGCGTTCTCCGCGTCGGCCACACCGGAGTTGAGGCCCCGCGCCCCGAACGGCGCGACCAGGTGTGCGGCGTCGCCGGCCAGCAGGACCCGCCCGACGCGGAACCGGTCGGCGTGGCGCGACTGGAACGTGTACGACGACGACCAGAGCAGCTCGTACGGTACGTCCCCCACGACCTGCCGGATCCGCGCGTGCACCGCGTCCGAGCCGAGATCCGCGTCAGGCGGGACCTGCCAGTCGATGCGGTACGTCGAGTCCGGGCACGGATGGATCAGCACCTGCCGGTCCGGGTTCCACGCCGGATCGAAGTAGAACCGCCGTTCCGTCTCCCATCCGGGCAGGTCGACGCGGACGTCACAGATCAGGAACCGGTCGGCGAAACTGCGGCCGGGGAACGCCACGCCCAGCGCGTCCCGGAGCCCGTCGGCCTTCGCCCCGGCGCACAGGACGGCGTACCGAGCCTCGACCGGTTCGCCGCCGGCACACCGCGCGGTCACCCCGTCCGGATCCTGGTCGAACCCGACGACCTCGCACCCCCAGCGGACGCGGATCAGCGGCTGGGCGGCGACGGCCGCGTCGAGGATCCGCTCGGTGTCGGACTGGGAGATGTTGACGAACGCGGGCAGCGGCGAGTGCCCACGGTCCACGAAGGACCAGGAGAACAGCTCGCGGTCGCGGTGGAACGTGCGGGCGGTGGTCCAGGTGACGCCGGCGTCGGCGATCGCCCCGGCACCGACCGTGCTCCACACGTCCAGCACGTCCCGGGCCTGGCAGATCGAGCGGGACCCGACGACCTCGCGCGCCGGACGGGCGTCCAGCACCGTGACGGGGACGCCCCAGCGCGCGAGCAGCAGCGCGGTCGTCTGCCCGACCGGACCGTTGCCGACGACGACAACGGTCACCCGTGGACCGCGTCCCAGACTTCGCGGTCGCGCTCGGCCGTCCAGACGCGGGGCCAGTCGATGCCGTCGAACTCGTCCCAGAGGCGCTGCACGTTGAACGGGAGGCAGTGCTCGAAGATCGGCCAGCTGCTGTACGTCGGCGCCAGCGCGGCGTGGACCAGCCCGAACGCCTCCCGGACCGTGCCGCCGGCCGCGTGCACGGCGCCGACCTGCTCGCGCATCACGACCAGGAAGGCGCGGGTCTGGTCGATCGCCGACGCCACGGCCTCCGCGCCGTGCGCCACCGCGCCGCGGCCGCCGACCAGCGTCTCGGCGCCGAGCGCGTACACGGCGTCGAGCGTGCCGGTGGCCCAGTCGGTGTGGAAGGCGTCGCCGGTGTAGAGCGCCGCGCGGGACTCGACGAGGTCGCCGGCGAAGAGGATGCGCTGGTCGGGCAGCCACGCCACGATGTCACCTGCGGTGTGGCCCCGGCCGCAGTACTGGAGCACGAGGTCGCCGCGGTCACCGCCGAGCGGGATCGTGAGCCGGTCGGAGAACGTGACGGTCGGCCAGGTCAGGCCGGGGATCGAAGCCGGCTCGCGGAACAGGCGCGGCATGCGGGCGTACTCGCTCGCCCAGTCGGCTTCACCGCGTTCGGCGATGAGCGCGCGGGTCTGCTCGTGGGCCACGACGGCACCGGCCCCGAACGCGCTCGCGCCCAGCACCCGGACGGCGTGGTAGTGCGAGAGGACCAGGTACCGCACCGGCTTGTCGGTGTGTTCGCGCAGGCGGGTGAGCCAGTCCCGGGCCGCCACGGGCGTGGCCCGCGCCTCGAAGCAGACGAGGAAGTCCTCGCCCTCGACCGCGCCCACGTTCGGATCGCCCTCGGCGGTGAGCGCGTAGACGCCGTCCCCGATCACGTCCAGGGTCTCGGCCTTCGTGTCGAGATCGGCCGAGGAGGCGAACGGCAGGCTGGTCATCGCAGCGCGTGCGCGTGGGCGTTGTCGATGACCCGGTCGAGCAGCGCCTGCAGCAGGTGCTGCTCGTCGGCGCTCAGTCCGTCGGCGAGGCCGGCGTCGACGCTGGCGATGATCGTGTCGATCTGGACGCGGAGCGCATCGCCATGCCGCGTCGTGGTGACGGTGACGGCGCGCCGGTCGTCGCCGGACCGTACGCGGCTGACGAATCCGGCGCGTTCGAGCCGCGCGAGCGTCTTGGACACCGTCGACGTGTCGATCTCCAGTCCGGAGGCGAGTTCGGCCTGGGTCTGTGGCCCGTACGTCCAGAGGTGGCTCAGCACGGTCTCCTGGCCCGGGTGGAGCCCGGCCTCTTCCAGGGAACGCCGCAGCAGGGACCGCTGCAACCGCGCGATGTGCTGGAGCTGGCAGCCGAGGGTCTTGTTGCGTCCGGTCGGGCACGCGCCATCAAGTGTGATGTGGGTCACACCCATTGAAGCCTCCTTCCGGAATGTGAGGGTCGGGTCATTAGTTGGTTGACCAATGAAAGTAGTTGGCCCGCCAACTATCCCCAGCCCTTCCGTACAAGGAGCATAGGCATGTCGACGCTCTTCGACCCGATCGATATCGGCCCGCTGTCCCTCCCCAACCGCGTGGTGATGGCGCCGATGACCCGTAACCGGGCCGGCGCCGGCGCGGTCCCGACGGAACTCAACGCCGAGTACTACCGGCAGCGCGCCGGCGCCGGACTGATCGTGACCGAAGGCACCCAGCCCAGCGCGGTCGGCCAGGGCTACCTCTCCACCCCCGGACTCCACACGGACGACCAGGTCGCCGGCTGGCGCGGTGTCGCCGACGCCGTCCACGGCGCAGGCGGCCGGGTCTTCGCCCAGCTCATGCACGCCGGGCGCATCAGCCACCAGGACTTCCACGGCGAGCAGCCGGTCGCGCCGTCCGCCGTCGCCGCCGCCGGGCAGGCGTTCACCCTCGACGGCCTCAAGCCGCACCCCACGCCGCGCCCGCTGGAGACCGGCGAGGTCGCCGCCACGGTCGCCGAGTACGCCGACGCGGCCCGCCGCGCGGTCGCCGCCGGGCTCGACGGCGTCGAGATCCACGGCGCCAACGGGTACCTCATCCAGCAGTTCCTCGCCGGCAACACCAACCGCCGCACCGACGGTTACGGCGGGTCCGTGACCGGCCGCATCCGGTTCGCCGTCGAGGTCGCGGAGGCCACCGTGGCCGCCGTCGGCGCCGACCGCGTCGGCCTGCGCGTCTCCCCCGGGAACGACCTCAACGACATCGCCGAGGACGACACCGTCGAGCTGTACACGGCGCTGGTCGAGGCGATCGCCCCGCTCGGACTCGCGTACCTGCACGTCCTCGAGCGCTCCGACATGGCCGTGCACGAGAAGCTCCGCGCCACGTTCCCGGGCGTCATGATCGTCAACCCGTTCGCCGCCGGCGGCGACCACTCCGAAGCCGCCGACGGCCAGCGCGCCCTCGACGCCGGCGCCGACCTCGTCGCCTTCGGCCGGAGCTTCCTCGCCAACCCGGACCTCGTCGAACGGCTCCGCACCGGCGCCGCCCTCAACGTGCCCGACGGTGCCAGCTTCTACGGCGGCGACCACCGCGGCTACACCGACTACCCGGCGCTGTAGTGCCCGAAGCGTGTGGGATTTCGCGACCTATAACTCGCGAGATCCCACACACTTCAGCCGGAGGTCAGCGGCGGCGGCCCGGCCAGTCGCCACCCAGCGCCGTGGACAGCACCTCGTCGCTCTCCGTCGGCTGGGCGCCCACATCCGTGCGGATCGGCACCGGCCCGGCGACGACCGTGTTCGCGAGCCTGCCCAACCCGTCGGCCTCGACCTCCACGAGGTCGCCGGGCTGGACGGGCCGCGAGTTGGCCGGCGTCCCGGACAGCAGCACGTCCCCCGGGTACAGCGTGATCGTGCGGGCGATGTCGGCGACCAGGTAGTGCATGTCCCAGGTCATCTCGGCGGTGTTGCCGTCCTGGACCAGCTCGCCGTTGACGTACGTCCGGAGGAAGCGGTCGTGGAAGTCCCAGCCTTCGACGAGTCCCGGTCCGAGCGGGCAGAGCGTGTCGGATCCCTTGACGCGCAGCATCGAGCCGGCGTCGGTGTCGCGGAAGTCGTGGAGCCCGAAGTCGTTGGCGAGGGTGTACCCGCGGATGAAGCCCGGCACGTCGGCGGGCGCCACGTTCCGGCACGTCCGTCCGATGACGATCGCGATCTCGCCCTCGTAGTTGAGCCACTTGCAGCCGTCCGGGCGGACGACGTGGCCCCGGTGGGCGTTCAGCGCGGACGTCGGCTTGTGGAAGTAGGTCGGGGCGGGCGGCAACGTCACGCCGAACTCACGCACCCGGCTCACGTGGTTCAGGTGCACCGCGATGATCTTGCTGGGGACGACCGGCGGGAGGTGCACGGCGTCGTCCGCCCGGATGCGGCGACCGTCGCCGGCGACCAGCTCCGCGCCGTCCCGCACCACCTCCACCGCGGCGCCGTCGAGCAGGATCCGCCGGTACTCGATCATCGCCACCCCAGAGTCACTGCCACCCCAGCTCCGGACGGTCGAACCAGAGGTGCACCTGGCCCGTCCCGACCGCGTTCTCGTACTGGCTGAACATCCGCGCTTTCGCTGTGCACTCCCGCTCCCCCAGCGCCCCGACCATCATCAGGTAGTGCCCGAACCGCGCTTCGGGCTTGAAGCGGTAGTAGTCGTCCATGGTGCCCAGCACGCGCGCGTGGTCGCCGGCCTGGAGCCAGGCGATCCGGTCGAGGTCGGCGTCGTGCGCGGCGGACGTGAACACGTGCGACGGGTCGCTCATCTCGTGGTCGCGGATCTGCCGCAGCGGCCAGAACGTGTGCGACAGCGCGCCGGAGGCGACGAGCAGCACGTGACGGTCCAGGCCTGCGATGGCGTCGCCGAGCGCCCGTCCGAGGCGGAGGTTGTCCTCGGCGTCGGCGGTCTGGCACACGCTGATCGAGACCCAGGGCTTGCCGGGTGCGCCGAGGTACGTCCACAGGTTGACGGTCGCGTAGTGGATCGGCAGGTACGGGTCGCTGACTGCCGTGATCCACGTGCCGTGCTTCTCGCCCTGCGCGGCGACGGCCAGCGCAAGCTCCGGATCGCCCGGGAACTCGTACGGGACGCGGGACATGCCGCGCGGCAGCTCGTCGGAGGTGTAGAGCCCCGCACGCTGCTCGTGCGCGCTGACCACGAACTCCACGGTCGTCGCCCAGTGCGAGTCGAGGACCACGACCGTGTCGTAGTCCAGCCGGTCGAACACGTCAGCGCGCAGCCGGCGCAGGCCCGGCACCAGGCTGCCCTCGTGCCCGCCGTTCAGCGCCAGCCGGTCCTCGTCCGGCAACATGATGGTCGGGACGTGCGACAGCAGCCCGGCGCCGACGATCTCACCCACGGCCCGACCACCCGTCCGGTGCGAAGACGCTGTTCTTGACGTCGCAGTAGAAGTCGAAGCTCCAGTTGCCGCCCTCGCGCCCGACACCGGACTGGCGGGCACCCCCGAACGGCGCCCGCAGATCCCGGACGAAGAAGCAGTTCACCCACACCGTCCCCGCGACGAGCCTCGCGGTGACCCGTTCGGCGCGCTCGGCGTCCCCGGTGAACACCGTGGCGGCGAGGCCGTAGCGGGTGTCGTTCGCCAGCGCGAGCGCCTCGTCCTCGGACCCGAACGTCTGGAGCGTGAGGACGGGCCCGAACACCTCTTCGGTGAGGATCTCGCTGCCGGGGGCGGCACCGGTGAGCAGGGTCGGCTGGTAGTACAGACCTTCCTCCGGACGGCCACCGAGCAGCGGTTTCGCGCCGGCCGCGACGGCCCGCCGGACGTAGCCGTCGATCCGGGCCAGGTGGTCGGCGTGGATCTGGGGGCCGATGTCGGTGGCCTCGTCGCGGGGGTCGCCCTGCCGGAGCTGACGCGCCCTGGCGAGGAACCGTGCGGTGAACTCGTCCACGATCGCCGCGTCCACCAGCAGGCGGGTGCCGGCGAGGCAGACCTGGCCGGCGTTGTCGTACTGCTCGACGGCGTTGGCGACGGCCAGGTCCAGGTCGGCGTCGGCGAACACGAGGAACGGCGACTTGCCGCCCAGTTCTAGGGACAGCGGGGTCAGGTTGGCGGCCGCGGCGGCGGCGATGCGCCGGGCGGTCTGCACCGAGCCGGTGAAGCTGATGCGGGCGACGTCCGGGTGGGCGACGAGCGGGGCGCCGGCCTCGGCGCCGTACCCCTGGACGACGTTGAACACCCCGTCCGGGACGCCGGCCTCCGCCATGACGTCAGCCAGCAGCGACGCCGTCAGCGGCGACCACTCCGCCGGCTTCAGCACGACCGTGTTGCCCGCCGCGAGCGCCGGCGCCACCTTCCACGTCGCCAGCATGAGCGGCGCGTTCCACGGCGTGATCAGCGCGCACACGCCGGCCGGGTCCCAGCTGACCTGGTTGCGGTGACCGCGGGTGTCGAAGTCCGGATGGCGCAGGTCGAGGAGGTGGTCGGCGAAGAAGCGGAAGTTGTGCGCCACCCGGGGCATCACGCCGCGCCGGTGCGAGCGGAGCAGCGCGCCGTTGTCGGCGGTCTCCACCTGGGCGAGGTCCTCCAGGCGCTTCTCGACGCCGTCGGCGACGGCGTGCAGGAGCGCGGCCCGCTGCTCGCGGCTCGTCCTCGCCCAGGACGGGAACGCTGTGCGCGCTGCCGCCACGGCGGCCTCCGCCTCGGCAGCGCCGCCCCGCGCGACCTCGGCCAGCACCGTGCCGTCGATCGGCGACACGTCCGGGAACGTCGTCGGGGATCGGTGCCGCTCGCCGCCGATCCAGTGGCCCGTCTGGACGGTCACGCCCGCCACGGTCGTCATCCGGCACCCCTTTCGTTCGGACCCAAACGATATTGCGGGGAGTGCCGATCGTCAAGGGTGGGGTCAGCTCGCCTCGGCACGGACGGCGGCCTGGCGCGGCCCGCTGGTCGCCTCCAGGTGGGCGAGGATGTGGCGCAGCCCGGCGGCCATCTCGGCCGCGCGACGCTCCGTCATGTCGCCGAGGACGAACACCTCCTCGGCGTTGAAGGCCGGGAACAGGCCCTCCATGAGGTCCCGCCCGGCGTCGGTGAGCCGCAGCAGCACGAGCCGCCCGTCGCTCGGGTGGGTGGACCGTTCGACGAGCCCGCGCGATTCGAGGGTCTTCACGACGCCGGTCAGGGTGCCCTTGGAGATGCCGGCCTCCTCGGCGGCGTGGCGCGTCTCGGGTTCGCGCCAGATCCAGATGACCCACAGCACGACGAAGCCGGTCCAGGTGAGGTCGCAGCTCCGCAGGACGGACTGCTCGACGTGATTGCGTATCGCCGCCGCGGCCCGGTGCAGGTTGGACACCACCTCCATCGCCCGGAAGTCCAGCGGCAGCCCGCCGAGGCGTTCGGTGACGGCGCGCTCGGTCTCCGTGAGCGTGTGGTGTCCGGTCATGGGGCGCTCCTCGCGGCGTTGTCCAGGGTGGTTCCACCGTCCCAGACGACGCCGACCTGGCGGTAATAGGCGCCGATGATCTCGTCCACGCGGAGCCGGGCGAGTTCCTCGGTGGGCGACTCGAACAGGTCGAGCGACGCGTCGCCACGCCAGGCCGGACCGCCGTCCACGCTCGCCGCGCTGGAGGCGATCAGCTCGTTGACGGTGTCCGGGCGTCCTTTCTCGACGGACGGCAGTACCCGGTGGTGCGCCATCGGATGCGCGTTGACGAAGCCGCCCGTCGGGGACTCCTCGCGCAACGTCACGACCGCCTGGGCGAGCCGGCGGTCGCCGGCGGCGACGGTGGCGCCGAACCGGCCGCCCGGGGCGATGCGCGGCGCCATGCCGTACGGATGCGGCCGCGTGAGGTGGATCGAGCCCAGCTTCTTCGGATACCCCTGGTGCAGGCCGCGTGCGATCGCGAAGTCCTTGTCGACCCAGATGTAGACGCAGCGCGAGAAGATCTCACCCCGGAACGCGCAGCGGACGACGACGAACGCCTCCTTGTACTGCGACCGCACGGGATCGAGCAGTTCGTCGCCGCCGGTGGCGCAGGACTGCCAGTCGGCCCAGATGAGCGCGACGGCGCCAGGATCGTCCGGCGCGGGCTCCAGCGGGGGCGGGAGAAGTTCGGCCACGCGGGCCGGGTCGGTGCGGTATTCAATGGTGAGCAGGTCGCCGGAGTAGTGCCACGGCGGTGGTGGGATCAGCGAGGCGACGCCCGTCGCCGTCCGGGGAAAGAAGAACCCCTCCATCGGCGCCCCCTGCTTTTTGTTTGGACCCGCACGATATCACGGAACCCTTGCGAACCAGGCTCAATCATCCTACTGTTTGCTCCCAAACGATCTTACCAGGGAGGCGCTCGTGACGGAGATCGACGTCGTCCGGATCGTGTATCCGGACCTGATCGGCGTCGACCGCGGCCGCGACGTGCTGGCCGGCGAGCTGCCCGATCACGGCGTCGCGTTCTGCCGGGCGATCTACCACACCTCACCGCGCGGAGACGTGGTCAAGGTGCCGGGCGGACTGGACGCCGGGCTGCCGGACATCACGATCCGCCCCGACCGCGACACGATCCGTCCGCTGCCGTGGGAACCGGGCGTGGCCTGGTGCCTCGGCGACGCGTACGAGAAGGACGGGACGCGGTGCCCCGAGGATCCGCGCAACCTGGTCCGCCGGGTGGTCGAGCGGTTCGGCGAGCTCGGCCTGTCCCCCGTGGTCGGTCCGGAGCTGGAGTACTTCCTGCTGGTGCCGGC
Source organism: uncultured Actinomycetota bacterium (assembly GCA_963742725.1). GTDB lineage: Bacteria > Actinomycetota > Actinomycetes > Mycobacteriales > Cryptosporangiaceae > CAVVAL01. Next base: position 290,243 of record CAVUMX010000001.1, read on the forward strand.
CGGGTCCGGATGGGCGCGGTACGCCGACGCACCCGGCGACGTCTACACCGCCGGCCGGCGCGGCGACCCGGACGGGCACCTGCTCACGACGCTCCGCGCGCTGCGTGACCTCGGGCTCGACGTCACGGCGGCGAACCACGAGTTCAGCGGCGGCCAGTTCGAGATCAACCTGCGGCACTCCGGCGCGCTCGACGCCGCCGACCGGGCGTTCCTCTTCAAGGCGGCCGTCAAGGAGCTCGCGCGGCGCGCGGGCCAGCGGGCCACGTTCATGGCGAAGCCGTTCAACGACGAGGGCGGGTCCGGCTTCCACGTCCATCTGTCGTGCCTGGACGGCGACGGGCGGAACGCGTTCGACGACCCCGGCGGCGCGCACGGGCTGTCCGCGGTCGCGCTCCACGCCGTGGCCGGCGTCCTCACGCACGCACCCGCCCTCGCCGCACTGCTCAACCCCACGATCAACTCCTACAAGCGGTTCGGTCCGGACAGCCTGGCGCCCTGGCTGATCGACTGGGGCCTCGACAACCGCAGTGCGATGCTCCGGATCCCGCACGAGCGCGGCCAGGGCAGCCGGCTCGAAGCGCGGCTCGGCGACGCGTCCGCCAACCCGTACGTGGGTATCGCCGGGCTGCTCGCCGCTGCCTTTGTCGGCATCCGCGACCGGCTGGAGCCACCGGCACCGCTGGAGGGGTACGGGTACGACGCGTCCCGGTCCCGGCGGCTCCCGCGACGGCTGCCCGAGGCGCTCGACGCCCTGGCCGGCGACGACGCGCTGACGGACGTCCTCGGCAAGGGCTTCGTCGAGCCGTTCCTCGCGTACAAGCGCAACGAGGTGGAACGGTTCGAGCGGTACGTCACCGACTGGGAGTTCGGCGAGTACGCCTATCACCTGTAACCCCTTGCCGGCGCACGAACGATCGTGCTAAAAACTGTCCATGGGTAAGGGTGAGGCGACGAAACGGACGATCCTCGACGAGGCGGCCCGGCTCGCCAGCCAGGTCGGGCTCGGCGGGCTGACGATCGGCTCCCTCGCCACGCAGACCGAGCTGTCCAAGAGCGGACTGTTCGCACACTTCCGCTCGAAGGAATCCCTCCAGGTCCAGGTGCTGGAGCATGCGGCCGAGCGGTTCCGCGAGCGTGTCGTCCGGCCGACGTTCGCCGCGCCGCGTGGCGAGCAACGGCTCCGGACGCTGTTCGAGCACTGGATCACCTGGGTCGACACCTCCCTGCCCGGCGGCTGCATCTTCATCAGCGCGGGCATCGAATTCGACGACCAGCCCGGCCCGGTCCGCGACCAGATCGCACAGTCCCAGCAGCTCTGGTTCGAGACGATCGCGGCGATCGTGACCGATGCCGTCGAGTCCGGCGACCTGGCCGGCGACACCGATCCGGCCGACTTCGCGCAGGACCTGTACGGCGTCCTGCTCGCCTACCACCTCACGGACCGGCTGCTCAAGGACCCCGACTCCGAGACGCGCGCCCGCCGCTCCTTCGACCGGCTGCTCCGCTCCGCCCTCACGGCCCCGGCCATGCGCTGACCCCGGCCACCTGCCCGACCTGCCCACCCCGGCCACCCGCCGCCCGCAGCCACCCGCCCGACCCGACCGCTATCAGGAGTGACGATGAGCAAGCTCGCAGTGCGCCTTCGGAATAGCACGATCGTTCGTACGTTCGCGATGCTGGAACGGGTCAGCCCCGCGCTCGGCGGGCGATGGGCAGAGGCGCTGTGGTTCTCCGTTCCCGCCGGACGCCGGATCCAGCGCCGGGTGCCCGCGCCGGACCGCACGTTCGCGCTGAACACCGCCGTCGGACGGATCGCCGGCGACCGGTGGGGCAACGGCAACGGCCGCATCGTCTACCTGCTGCACGGCTGGGCCGGCCAGCGGTCCGACCTCGATGCGCTCGTCGCGCCGCTCGTCGACGCCGGCCACGACGTCGTCACCCTGGACGCGCCGAGCCACGGCGACTCCGGTCCCGGCCCGGACGGACCGAAGCGCGGCTCGATCCCCCAGTTCGCCGCCGCGCTCGCGGCCGTGGTCGCGGCCGAAGGTCCGGCCTATGCCGTGATCGCGCACTCACTCGGCGCGGTCGCCACGATGCACGCCGTCGCCGACGGCACGCCGGTCGAGCGCCTCGCCTTCATCGCGCCGATGGGCGATCCGCTGACGTACACCTACGAGTTCGCGCGGCGGCTCGGGTTCGGCGACCGGATCCGGCGGCAGCTGGTGGACCGCATCGAGGCGCGGTTCTCCCGTCCGATGTCGCACTTCAGCCTCGCCGGTCGCGCCGGCGAGCTGTCGCCACGGCCGCGGCTCCTCGTCGCCCACGATCGTGGCGACCGGGAGACCCAGTGGTCCGACAGCGCGGCGTTCACCGCGGACTGGCCCGGCGCGACGCTGGTCACCACGACCGGGCTCGGGCACCGGCGGATCCTGCGGGACCCGTCCACCGTGACCGCCGCCGTCACGTTCGTCGTGGAGGCACCCGCCGACCAGCCGTCTTGGTAGCGCTTTCACCTATGCTGGGCGCATGGTCCTGCTCCGACCGTACGAACCGCGCGACCGCGACGCCGTGTACGACGTCTGCGTCCGTACCGCGCACCTCGGCGGCGACGCCCGGCCGTACTACCAGGACCCGAACCTGCTCCCGGAGATCTTCGCCGGCCCGTACCTCCACCTGGAGCCCGAACTCGCCTTCGTCGTCGCCGACGGCCGCCGCGCGGTCGGGTACATCCTCGGCACCGCCGACACGGCCACGTTCGTGAAGCGGTTCGCCGCCGAGTGGCTCCCCGGCGTCGAGGACCGCTACCCGGCGCCCGGCGGCGAACCGGTCACGCCGGACGAGGTCATGGCCAACCTGCTGCACACGCCGGAACGGATGATCGTGCCGGAACTGGCCGGCTACCCCGCGCACCTGCACATCGACCTGCTGCCGGAGTACCAGCGTTCCGGCCACGGACGCGCGCTCGTCGAAGCGTTCACGGCCGCGCTGCGACGGGCCGGCGCACCCGCGGTGCACCTCGGCATGGTCACCGGGAACCATCCGGCACGGGCGTTCTACGACCGGCTGGGATTCCACGTCATCGACACCCCCGACCCGGGCCCGCTCACCTTCTTCGGGCTCCACCTCTAACCGGCCGGCCGCGGCCGCGCACCCAGCGGGCCGGCGATCGAGGGGGCGGGCCGCGCTCGGCACCACGGGGGCGCCGAGCGCGGCCGGGTTCGCCCCTGGCGAAACTTGGCCGACCAAGGAATTGTCGGGACCGCCCAAGCATTGAGCCAGTTGGACTCAACTTAGGGCCGCCCGACGCGAGGTGACGCAATGCCCACAACCGTGACACTGCCCGTTCTTCCTTTGACCGATTCCGTCGTCCTGCCCGGCATGGTCGTGCCCATCGAACTCGACCGGGACGCGCAGGCCGCCGTGGACGCCGCCAGCACGGCCAGCGGCGCCGGTACCGCAGAACTTCTCCTCGTACCCCGGATCGACGGCAACTACGGCGAGGCCGGCACGCTCGCGACCGTCGAGCAGGTCGGCCGGCTGCCGAGCGGCGAGCGCGCCGCCGTCGTCCGGGGCGTGTCGCGTGCCCGGATCGGCCACGGCGTGAACGGGCCCGGCGCCGCCCTGTGGGTGGAGGCGACGGTCCTCGCCGACGACAAGTCCGACCCGCGCGTGGTCGAGTTGGCCCGCGACTACAAGGCGCTGGTCCTGTCGATCCTGCAGCAGCGGGGCGCGTGGCAGGTGACGGACGCCGTCCAGCGCATCACCGACCCCGGCGAGCTCGCCGACACCGCCGGCTACGCCCCGTACCTCGACCTGGCGCAGAAGGTCGAACTGCTGGCGACGGTCGACGTCGCCGCTCGTCTCGACCAGCTCATCGAATGGGGCCGCGCGCACCTCGCCGAGCTGGAGGTGTCGGAGAAGATCCGCGACGACGTCCGCGAGGGCATGGAGAAGACGCAGCGCGAGTTCCTGCTCCGGCAGCAGCTCGCGGCGATCCGCAAGGAACTGGGCGAGGACTCCGGCGAGGGCGGCGACGACTACCGCGCACGCGTCGAGTCCGCCGACCTGCCCGAGAACGTCCGGGCGGCGGCGATGCGCGAGGTCGACAAGCTCGAACGGACGGGCGACGCCTCCCCCGAGGTCTCGTGGATACGCACGTGGCTCGACACCGTCCTCGAACTGCCGTGGAACACCCGCACCGAGGACTCGGCGGACGTCGCCGCGGCGCGCGAGATCCTGGACGCCGACCACGCCGGCCTGGACGACGTGAAGGACCGGATCGTGGAGTACCTGGCGGTCCGCGCCCGGCGTGCCGCCCGCGGCCTGGACGTCGTGGGAGGGCGCGGCAGTGGTGCCGTGCTGGCGCTCGTCGGCCCTCCGGGCGTCGGCAAGACGTCGCTCGGCGAGTCCGTCGCGCGCGCCCTGGGACGGACGTTCGTCCGGGTGTCGCTCGGCGGCGTCCGGGACGAAGCCGAGATCCGTGGCCACCGCCGCACGTACGTCGGCGCGCAGCCGGGCCGGCTGGTCCGGGCGATCCGCGAGGCCGGCTCGATGAACCCGGTCGTCCTGCTCGACGAGGTCGACAAGGTCGGCGCCGACTACCGGGGCGACCCGGCGGCGGCGCTGCTGGAGGTCCTCGACCCGGCGCAGAACCACACGTTCCGAGACCACTACCTGGAGGTCGAGCTGGACCTCTCGGACGTCCTCTTCCTGGCTACCGCCAACGTCGCCGAGGCGATCCCGGACGCGCTGCTCGACCGGATGGAGGTCGTCCGGCTCGACGGGTACACCGAGGACGAGAAGGTCACGATCGCCCGTGACCACCTCCTCGCCCGGCAGCGGACGCTCGCCGGCCTGGACGCCGACGAGGTGACCGTCACGGACGACGCCCTGCGGTCGGTCGCCGCCGAGCACACGCGCGAGGCCGGCGTCCGGCAGCTGGAGCGGGCGATCGCCCGGATCCTGCGCAAGGTGGCGACCCGGCTGGCCACGGAACCGGGACCGGTCACGGTGGACGCCGACACGCTCCGCACCTACCTGGGGCGTCCGCGCTTCACCCCGGAGTCGGCCGAGCGCACGGCCGCCCCGGGCGTCGCGACCGGCCTGGCCGTGACCGGGGCCGGCGGAGACGTGCTGTTCATCGAGGCGACGGCGATGCCCGGCGAGGCGGGGCTGACGCTCACCGGCCAGCTCGGCGACGTCATGAAGGAGTCGGCGCAGATCGCGGCGTCCTACCTGCGGGCGAACGGCGACCGGCTCGGCATCGACGCCGACGGCCTGGCCGCGCGCCGGATCCACGTGCACGTCCCGGCCGGCGCGGTTCCCAAGGACGGGCCGTCGGCGGGCATCACGATGGTGACGGCGCTGGCGTCGCTGCTGTCCGGACGCCCCGTGCGGGCCGAGGTCGGCATGACGGGCGAGGTGTCGCTCACCGGACGGGTCCTGCCGATCGGTGGCGTCAAGCAGAAGCTGCTCGCCGCCCACCGCGCCGGCCTGACCGAGGTGTTCCTGCCGGCGCGCAACGGGCCCGACCTGGACGACGTCCCCGCGTCGATCCTCGACGAGCTGACCGTGCACCTCGTGGACGACGTCGCGGACGTGGTCGCCCGCGCCCTCGCTCCAGCCGCCGACGCCGCCGTCCCCACGGCAGCCTGAGGCCAGGGCTCGCGGGTCACAGGAGCCCCGCGAGCCTGTAGAGGACGAGCGAACCGGCCACAGCCACATTGAGGCTGTGGCCGGCGCCGACCATCGGTATCTCCACGGCGGCGTCCAGCAGGTCCAGCGCCTCGGGCGGGATGCCGGACTGCTCGTGACCGAGCACCGCGACGGTGCGGGCGCGCGCCGCGGGCAGGTCGCCAAGCCGGATCGCGTCTTCGGCCAGTTCGACGCCGAGGATGCGCGCCCCGCCGTCGCGTTCGGCGGCGAGCCACCGCAGCGGATCGCCCGTGCGGTGCACACAGATGGGCCGGCGCAGGGTGTTGCCCCGCGCCAGCGCCTCGTCCACCCAGGGCCACGGCGGTACGGCGAGGCAGGCGCCGACCGCGTCGCAGGTCCGGAGCAGGGTGCCGAGGTTCGCGCCGTGCAGCGGCCGATACTCCATCACGCTGGGTGATTGAATCGTCGCAAATAGGGCTCTAGCGCGTGTTGGCTGTTGCGGTAAGCTCTCGCCTGTTCGCCGGCTCCCTGCTGCCCCCCAGGCACGGTCGGTGATCACCGCCGCCCCGTCCACGGGGAGGGCCCGGGTGTCCGATCACTCGGGGTGAGCGAGGGCGTTCTTCCCGCCCGACGCCCCGTTGGCTGCCCCGGGAGGCGGTCAACGGAAGAAGGACTCACGAACCGTGACGTTCGCAGGCTCCGCCCCCCGGCGGATCACGCTCGCCCTCTCGCTCGTCGCCGCCCTGGTCGCCACCGTCATGCCCGGTCCGGCGCAGGCGGCCCCCGGCACCAACACCAACGCGCCTGATCCCGAGGGCGGCACGCCGTCGCTGCGGCAGGCCCTCGAAAGCGCGTCCAAGGGCTACAACGACGCCAAGATCAAGCTCGCCAACTCGGTCAAGAAGCAGGCGGAGCTCGGCCGGCAGCAGAAGATCACCGAGGCGCGCATCGTCAAGCTCACGGCCGATGTCCAGGTCCTCGCCGCGTCGGCGTACAAGGGCGGCCGGATGAACATCCTGGGCGCCGCCCTCGACAGCGGCTCGATCCCGACGTTCCTCAACAGGTCGGAGTTCATCAGCCAGCTGTCGCAGCAGAACAGCGCGAAGATCGCCGCGCTCGCCGCCGCGACCGAGGACCTCGAACGGCAGAAGAAGACGCTCGTCAACGAGATCCGGGTCCAGAAGGCCCAGGAACAGGCGATGGCCAAGCGCAAGAAGGACGCCGAACGCGCACTCGCGGCGGTCGGCGGCGGCGCGGCCGGCGGCTTCTCGGGCAACTCGGCGGCCGCGCAGCCGGCGCCCCGCAACTCCGACGGCTCCTGGCCGGACGAGGGGTGCTCGGTGAACGACCCCACGTCCAGCGGCTGCCTGACGCCCCGGATGAACCACTCCTACAAGGAGGCGCGCCTGGCCGGCTTCAGCCGGTACACCGCGTGCTTCCGGAACGCGTCCTCCGGCGAGCACGGCAAGGGCCGCGCGTGTGACTTCTCGGCGGCGTCCAGCGGGTTCAAGGACGTGGCCGCCAGCGGCGGCGACAAGGTCTACGGCAACAACCTGGCGGCGTGGTGCGTCAACAACGCCGACCGGCTCGGCGTCCTCTACGTGATCTGGTACCGGCGGATCTGGATGCCGTCGACCGGGTGGCGCGCGTACGAGAGCGGCGGCGGACCGTCGTCCGCGCACACGAACCACGTCCACCTGTCGGTTCAGTAGCGGGACGGGGCCTCCGTTCCCACCCCTAGGAACGGAGGCCCCGCGCTTCCCTCGGCCAGGTCAGTCGACCGCCGCCTGGACACCGCTGCCCGGCTGCTCCACTGCCGGCCGATGGGTCACCACCGCGACACGGTCCACGTCGTCGAGGCGGTAGCCGATGCCACGGACCGTGGTGATCGTCGGTCCGAGGTCCACGAGTTTGGTACGCAACCGGCGAACGTGCACGTCGACCGTGCGCTCGCCGCTGATGATGCTGTGCCCCCACACCCACTTCAGCAGCTGCGGCCGGGTGAACACCCGGCCCGGGTGGCTCGCGAGGAACAGCAGCAGGTCGTACTCGCGGCGCGTCAGCACCAGCGGCGTGCCGGCAAGCAGCGCTTCCCGTCGTTCCGTGAGGATGCGCAGCGCCGCGGGCTCGTTCACAAGCTCCACGACGCGAGCGGACGGTGGGCGGAGCGCGCTGTCCTGGTGCAAGCGGCCGTGGCTGTCGGCGAGCACCGCGACCGTGGTCGAGACGTCGGCGCCCGACGCGGCGTCGGTGGCGGCGGTCGATGCGATGGCGTGCAGCCGCTCGGCGAGCCGCGCGGCCGTGTTCACCGCCTCGCCATGGTCCCCGGACTGCCCGGGCAGGGTGATCTGGAGCGTCACGGTCACGGCGGGCGATTCCGTGACCGGCACGAGGCGTTTCGCCTCGCGCTGCTGGGGCGGGCGCGTGGGTGTCGGCCGGGTGGTGGCGTGCGAACGGGGACTCGTGGCGAGCAGTGACGGCGACATGGGTGTCCTCCTGGACGGCAGTCGGGGACCGGGTCTACGCGGAGGTGGGGCTACGCGACGCCGTCGACAGAGCCGGGACGCGCGCAGCCCGACGGACAGATCCCGTCGAACAGGTTCAGGCGTCGGGAGACCCAGAACGGGTCCAAGGTCACCGGCTTCATGCATCCAGTAAAACCTATAATTCCCAGCGGTTCAATAGGAATATGTTACCGCTCGCGCGGGCACCCGCGGCCAGGGCGGATGCCCGCTCAAACGTCCGGCAGTCCCTGCGGGCACACGCCCACCGGGCGCCCGCGAGGAGGTCAGCCGAGCAGCGCCACGCGTGCCGCGTCGTCGAGGCGGTAGCCGATGCCCCGCACGGTCGTGATGATCGGACCGAGCTTGCGGAGCTTGCGGCGAAGGCGCCGGACGTGGACGTCGACGGTGCGCTCCCCGCTGATGATGTCGTGCCCCCACACCCACTTCAGCAGCTGCGGACGGGTGAAGACCCGGCCGGGATGCCCGACGAGGAACACGAGGAGGTCGTACTCACGGCGGGTGAGCCTGAGCAGCGTGCCGTCGAGGCGGACGTCGCGGCGCCCGGTGTCGATGCAGAGCTGGTCGGTGTCGAGTCCGGGGCAGGACTCGGCGGCCTCCGAGTCCGGCGAAGGCGGAGGCGGCGGCGCCGACGGAGTGACGGCGAGGCCGGTCCGGTCGACGAGGACGGCCACGGTCGTGGAGACGTCGGCGACCGGGGCCGTGTCGCTCGTCGCGACGGAGGTGAGCGAGTGCAGATGTTCGGCGAGTCGTGCGGCGGTCGTCATGGCCCCGTCGCCGCCGGGGAGTGTCACCTGGACCGTCACCGTGACGGGCGGCATGCTGCTAGGTAGGTCGGCGAGGCGCCGATCTAACGGGGATGTCGACTGTGCGGTCATCGATGGGTTCCTCTTCCAGCGCGATCCGACAGCTGTTTCAGGTGACCTGGCAGCGGCCAACGTCACCGCTCACCAGCCAGGTCTACAGTCCGAGCCGCCAACACCCCGTCTCTGGCCGCCCCGTCCGCGACCCGACGCAACGCCCGCGCGCTGCGGACACCCTCGGCTGGTTCGGTACCTAACGGCATCTTTCTTGCCCTCCCACGGTCCCCTGAAGCGGTTCATTCCGAAGTAGCGGTCCACTCCGGAGTGTTATCGAACCATAGCGTTCGGTGATAACCGTCTCAGATTCCGGGCCCCCGTGGACCGCTCTCGTCAACTGTGTCACAGATGATCACAAGGTACGCACAGCGGGTATACGGTGTTTACCTGAAAATCATTCGGGCAGTCGCAGCGACCGGGCCACCGACAGGAACGCTTCCCAGCCGCCGTCGAAGTTGGCCGACGGCCCGGTCAGCGAGATCTGGTAGCACTTGCCCTGATGCACGGTGCGGAAGTCGGCGGTGTGGATGCCCGCGCCCTCACACATGTACTCGTGGACCGTCCCCCGGTACTCGCCGTACATGATCGGCTCCATCCGCACCTTGAGGTACTTCGGGCACGCCGCCTTGTCGGCCGCCAGCCGGGTGTGTTCGGCGCGGGCCAGCCCCAGCGAGGTGTTGCCGGGCGCCGGGACGACCGTCGTGGCCAGCGTCAGGCCGGGCAGGAAGCCGTCGTTCGGCTGGGTGAACCGCCAGAGGGTGCCGTCCTGCCGCGCTTCGCCCCACCCTGGCGGCACCACGATCGAGTACGCGGCGGTGGGGTGGGTGAACTCGACGGGCTCCGGCGGCGGCGAGGGGTCGGCGTCGGCCTGGTTGGTGATCTCGCCGATCGCCGGCCCGAACGGCCGGTACAGCAGCCCGGCGGCGGCGGTCACGGCGAGCACACCGACGATGCTGGCCGCCACGACCGCGGCCCGCACCCAGCGGCGACGGCGTCGAGGGGCAGGTTCCGGTTCGGCGTCAGGGGCGTCCTGCTCGGGCTCCGACGGCGCCGGCTCCTCTGATGAGGGAGCCCCCCAGGCCGGCGTCTCGTCGACGTCTTCACCGGCGGCGACACGCGCCAGGGCCACACGGGCCCGGGCGGCGTCCCACCGCGCGCCCTGATCCTTCTCCAGCAGCCCGTGGAGGACGGGCGCGAGCGCGCCGGCCAGACGCGGCGGCGGCAGCGCCTCGACCGTGATGGCCGACAGGATCGCGAACGGCTCCTCCCGCCAGAACGGCGACGTGCCCTCCACCGCGACGTACAGCGTGCAGCCGAGCGCCCACAGGTCGCTGGCCGGACCGACCACGCCCCCGGTGAGGCGTTCCGGTGCCAGGTAGGCGGGCGACCCGATCAGCTGCCCGGTGGCCGTCAGCGACGAGTCGCCGGTGACGGACGCGACCCCGAAATCGGTGAGGACGACCTTGCCGTTCCCGCACACCAGGACGTTCGCCGGCTTCACGTCCCTGTGCAGGACGCCGGCTTCGTGCGCGGCGACGAGCGCGTCGAGAAGCTGGAGTCCGATCCGGGCGGTGGCCGGCGGTCCGAGCGGACCGTCCGCGCGGACTAACGCGGCCAGATCCGGGGCGTCGAACAGCTCCATGACGATCCAGACCCGCGCGTCCTCGGGGATCACGTCGTAGATGACGATCACGTTCTCGTGCCGCAGCCGGGCTGCGGCCCGCGCCTCGCGCAGGTACCGCTGGCGGAGCCGGTCGGCCTCCGGAGCCGGCAGCCCGCCGGGAATCCGCACCTCTTTGATCGCGACCGTGCGCTCCAGCAACTGGTCCTCGGCGCGCCAGATCGTGCCCATCCCGCCAGAGCTGAGCCGATCACCGAGGCGGTACCGCCCCGCGACCAGTTCACGCTCCTCGGAACCTGTCTGCACGCGCCAAGCCTAAACGGTCGTCGAGCGAAGTAACCAACAGAGCGCTCCGCATCTGCAGGCGACCGCCCTGACACGCGTTGACCAGGGAAAAGCCAGACGTAGGACTGGCCGGCGGGCCCAGTGGGGCGGGAGAATCACGTGGTGATCTGCGAGGCGTGCCGCGAGCGACGTCATGAGGAGTGTCGCGGCAAATCCTGGTGCTTCTGCCAGCACAAGCCACCCAAACCGGTCGAACCGGCTACTGGCTCGGCCGGCGAGTAGGGGTTACGTGCCGGTGCGCGCGACGCCGCGGCCGGAGCGCTGACGCCGCTTGTCCGCGTACATGCGGCCGTCGGCGGTGACGACGGCGTCGGCGAGCGTGCCGTCGACGCCTGTCGTGGCCCAGCCGACCGAGGCCGACAGCGGCAGCGGGCCCCGGCGGGACTCGGACGCCAGCGTGAGCCGGATCCGGGCGACCACGTCGCGGCAGGTGTCGGCGTCGGCGCCGACGAGGAGGACGAACAGTTCGTCGCCGCCGATCCGGCAGACGACGTCCTCGGCCCGGACCGCGCGCTCGACCGCGCCGGCGAACCGGCACAGCACCTCGTCGCCGGCCTGGTGGCCGTGCTGGTCGTTGGCCTCCTTGAGGCCGTTGAGGTCCAGGACGATGACGGACGCCGGCCGCCCGAGCCCGACCCGGCGTTGCGCCTCGGCGAGCGCCGCCTCCCAGGACCGCCGGTTCCCGACGCCCGTCAGCGGATCCCGGAACGCCTGTTGCTGCGCCGTCTCGACCTCGGCCCGGAGCTGTTCGCGCAGCTCGGCGGCGTGCACGATGCTCGCGGCGGCCATCGCGAGCTGGCGACCCAGCTGCTGGCAGACGGCCGTGAAGCCGCGCGGCATCTTGTCGGTGTGGAAGACGGCGAAGGCGCCGCCGATCGGTTCAGGCAGCGCCACGATGTAGTAGGAGCAGATGCCGTGGTCCGAGTCCAACGGAGCGGGGAGTGAGTCCCTGTCGGCGCCCTGGACGCAGACCGCGGCATGTTCCAGACGGGGTAACACCGCCTCGACGACCGCGAGCGCCGCGTCCTCGTCCCAGTCGGCCGGGGGGTCGTCGCACTGGATGGCGGAACGGCCGGTGCCGGTGAGGAGCAGGCCGATCTCGCACGACAGCGCCTGGGTGACGATCTTGACGACCCGCTGCAGCGTCTCCTCGGACGACACCTGCGGCACCTGGTAGATCGCCTGCATGGCGTGGAGGACTTCCATCTCGTCCGCGAGCCGCTTCGCCGGGGACACCACGGGCATCGTGCTGACCAGCGTCGCGCACTTGACGCGCAGCTCGGCGTCGCGGACGTCCGCGAGCGGCACGTCGCAGTCGGACCGGCCCAGGACGATGACGTAGTCGCCGTCGACGCGCAGGACAGCCCACTGCTGGGCGTAGTACGGCCCGACGACGCGCACGGGACGGTCGGCACGGTGACGGATCACCTTGCGACTGCCCAGCGCCTCCATCAGAACCGGCTCGTCGCTGTCGGGACCGAGTTCCACGATCCCGACCCAGTCCTCGCCGAGCCCGGCACCACCGAGGTGGGCCCACTTGTCGTCAGTCACGCGGCGCAGCACCAGAACGTCGGTGGCGCCGTACGTGGCCGCTACTTCGCCCGCCCGCAACACGGGCTGATCAGCCCAGGCCAGTTCTTCCTCCTCGGATCCAGCTCCGCGGTACAAGCTCCTCACGCCGCCATACTGCCTTGTCGACACCGCCCGCGGACAGGTCGTGACAACGTTGCGACAATCCCTGTCCGGCTGACGGTAGCCGGGCCGTCACATGGGACCCAGCGGACCACTGCGCACCGCAGACATCACGGCGTACAGTGCTCACCTGCCCATCGACTGCCGACGATCGGTACTGCATGTTCTCGTGCCTGCTGGCCAGCTTACGGGTGTTCCCGGTAATCGCCGCACTGACTGCGGGAGCGGTTGTTCTGGTGCTGCCGGCCACTGCACGGGCCGAGACCGTTCCGGGTACCGCCATCAGGGTCGGAACCTGGATCCCCGGGCAGCTCACAGGCCCGGCGGACCGTGACCGGTTCCGGTTCCGGCTCGCGCGGACGACGACCGTGCTGATCATCGCGGGCGACCTCCCTTCCGACCACCGGCTCACCCTGCTGGACGACGCGGGGCGCCGTCGCGGTTTCAGCGATCGTCCGGGGACGACGTTCGAGGAGCTTCAGGTACGGCTGCCCGCTGGTCGGTACGTCGCCGAGGTCAGCTCCGGTTCGACGGCGGCGCCGGGTCCGTACCGGCTCATCGTCCGTACGCTGCCGGAACGCCCGGTCGTGCTGGACGCGCATCCGGACACCGCGGGCGGCCTGTACGCGGTCAGCGGCCAGTTGCTGAACAACACCGGAGCCTGGCGCCGGCATCCCCGCGTCACCGTCCGGTTCTACGCCGCGGACGGCTCCTACCTCGGCGAATCGACCGGCCTGACCGCCCAGACGTACCTCGGACCGCGCCAGCGCGGGCACTTCCGCATCGTCGCCGCCCGCCCGGCGGGCACCACCCGGTACACCCTCGCCATCCGGACGGAGCGGACGGCGCCGCCCCGCGACCCGGCGCTCACCGTCCGCCCGGACGTCCCGTACCCGGTGGCCGGCGCGCGCCTGCGCTACGTCGGGCGGGTCGCCGGCACCGCCGGCAAGGTCCACGTGCACGTGGCGCGGTACAACCGGATCGGCGCGTTCGTCGACGCGGGCCACGTCGTGCTGCACCGGCTGCTGCCGGGCGAGCCGGGCCGGTACGAGTTCGAGCTGCCGGCCTACCCCTACGTCCGAGGCGAACAGGTTACCTACGCTTCTTAGGTTCCCCGGACGAGGGCGACGAGGCGGGAGATCGCGCGGAGGTACTTCTTGCGGTACCCGCCGGCGAGCATGTCGGCGTCGAAGACCTGGTCGAACGGGACGCCCGAGGCGTGCACCGGGATCGCCCGGTCGTAGAGCCGATCGGCGAGGACGACGACCCGCAGCGCCGTCGACTGGTCCGGGACCGGTGCGACGTCGAGCAGGTGCACGGCGCTCACCCCGTCCAGAAGGGCGCCGTACCGGGACGGATGCAGGCTGGCGAGATGGCCGAGCAGGTCGGGCCAGGTGTCGACGGTCGACCCGGCCGTGGCGGCGGCCAGCACCTCGTCCGACGTGAGCGGAGCCGGCGCCTCGGGCGTGCCGCGGTGGCGGTAGTCCGGGCCGTCGACGCGGACGGCGTCGAAGCGGGCGGCGAGGCCCTGGATCTCGCGCAGGAAGTCCTGGGCGGCGAACCGGCCCTCCCCCAGGCGGCCCGGCAGCGTGTTGCTGGTGGCGGCCAGCCGGACCCCGCGCTCCGCGAGCCTGGTGAGCAGCGTCGACAGCAGGACCGTGTCGCCCGGGTCGTCCAGCTCGAACTCGTCGACGCACAGCAGCCGGTGCTCGCCGAGCGCGTCGACCGTGCCGGCGAAACCGAGCGCGCCGACGAGGTGCGTGATCTCGACGAACGTCCCGTAGGACTTCGGGGCCGGCGCCGCGTGCCACAGCGACGCGAGCAGGTGGGTCTTGCCGACGCCGAAGCCGCCGTCGAGGTAGATCCCGGTGGGGCCGGGGACCGTCCGGGTGAACCAGGCGCGGCGGGCCGGCCGCGCGATCCGCTCGGCGAACGCCGACGTGGCGGCGACCGCCGCGGCCTGGCTGGGTTCGGACCCGTCCGGGATGTAGTTGTCGAACCGGACGCCCGCGAAACGCGGCGGCGGCACCAGCTCGGCGACGAGCCGGTCCGGCGCCACCTCCGGACGGCGGTCAACGAGGCGCTCCACGCGAAAGACTTTAGGGGGTTGCTTTCCTGGTAATCCGATAGACACAACCGAGCGTGACTACGCACAACACCCTTGGTTACCAGTTCGGCGCGTCGATCCGGCATCCGGTGACGGTTTCGTGACCGCACCGGCAGTTCCCGGCCCGTTACTCGCGGCCACGCCGACACGCCCCGGCTGAGCTGCGGGTACACCGTCCACTACCGATTGTCCTACCCGGACCTCCGAGAGCGTTTTCCCGCCTGCCGGCGAGGACTGAACCCGTCCGGCGCAACGAATTCGACCTTTCTCACGCAACCACCTCTTGACCGCGCTGTGCAACTACCGGCAGGTTGGGTTCGCTCAGGCCGCAGCCCACCACCCGGCGGCCGCACCGTGAAAGGGACTCCACAGACATGGGAGCGAGGACACGTATCCGGCTCGTCGCCAGCCTGGTCGCGCTGAGCCTGGCAGCAGCCGGATGCGGGCTCGCCGACAACGACGACGCGACCCCGGCCGCGACCAAGGGCGTCGTCAAGATCGCGATCAACCCCTGGGTCGGTTACGAGGCCAACGCCGCCGTCCTCGCCTACCTGCTGGAACACGAGCTCGGGTACAAGGTCGAGCGGAAGAAGCTCGCCGAGGCCGACTCGTGGAAGGGCTTCGAGACCGGCCAGGTCGACCTCATCGTCGAGAACTGGGGCCACGAAGACCTCAAGGAAGAGTTCATCGCGAAGAAGGGCGTCGCGACCGAGGTCGGCTACACCGGCAACCAGGGCATCATCGGCTGGTACGTGCCCAAGTGGATGGCCGAGACCTACCCCGACCTGCTGAGCTACCAGGGCCTCAACGACCGCGCCGAACTGTTCCGCACCGACGCCTCGGGCGCCCAGGGCCAGCTGCTCGACGGCGACCCGTCGTTCGTCACCAACGACGAGTCCCTCGTCAAGAACCTCGGCCTCAACTACAAGGTCGTCTACTCCGGCAGCGAGGACGCCACCATCAAGGCCGCCCTCGACGCCGCCAAGAACCGCAAGCCCCTGCTGTTCTACTTCTACGAACCGCAGTGGCTGCACTCCCAGGCCGAGTTCGTCCGCGTCGGCCTCCCCAAGTACACCGAAGGCTGCGACGCCAAGCCCGAACTCGTGAAGTGCGGCTACCCCGAGTACATCCTCGACAAGATCATGCGCACCGACTTCGCGCGCAAACACCCCGAGGTGTACGAGCTCGTCGAGAACTTCTCCTGGTCGAACCAGGAACAGAACGAGGTCGCCAACTACATGACCAACGAAGGCATGACCGCCGAGCAGGCGGCCGCGAAGTGGGTCGAAGAGAACCGCAACACGTGGGAGATCTGGCTCGCGATCAACAGCTGAGCCGCCCGCCTGAACTGTTCTACAGTGGACGGATTCAGCGCCGGGTCGGCACGATGGAAACGGCCGCACCGGCAGGAAGCGTCAGCGTGACACGGCCGTCCACGACCGGGACGTCGCCGGCCACGACGGTCACGCCGTCCAGGCCGATCGCGCGGACGTCCACCGCCCGCACCCGCCGCCACTCGGACGGCAGCGCCCACGCCCGCCCGCTGTACCCCGTCCGGCTGTACGCGACGATCTCGCGCCCGTGCCGCCACAGCGCCGGTACGAACACGTCGTCGCCGTCGCGCAGGATCTCCTCGCCGCGCCGGACGAGCAGACGGCCGTCCACGTTCGCGCTGGTCACCCCGTCCGAGAAGGTCACGACGCCGCCGGTGGAGGACAGCCGGTCGAGCCGGTTCAGGTAGTACCAGAGCAGCGTCGTCGTGCAGAACTCCGGCAGGAAGCCGCCGAGCGTCACCGGGTCCCGCTTGATCAGCGACTCCGCCTGCATGCTCGTGCCGAAGCGCGGATCGCCGCCGCGCCCGCCGATGTGCAGGGCGGCGGGCACCTTCATCGGGTCCACGTCGCGGAAGTGCCACGCCATCGGCTGGAGGCCGAGCATCGGGTCCTTGCGGTAGGAGTAGGTCAGCTCGGACGTGACGTCGACGCCCCGGTCACGCCAGTACCGGAAGATCTTCTTCTGCGTCGCGATCTCCTGGTCCGTCGTGACGCCGTGGTACGGGCTGATCGGATCAGTGCCGAACCCAGGGATGTACTGGTGGAACGCGTCGATGTGCACGGTTCCCGCGCGGCGCAGGTCGGCCATGGCGATCAGCGCGTCGATGCGCTTCTGGGCAAGTCCGGCGTTCCATTCGAGCGTGTAGCTGATCGGGTAGCCCCAGCGGTACTGCTTGAGCGTGCCGTCCGCGTTGCGGGCGATCACGTCCCGCTCCAGGTACGTGTTCCACAGCGGACTCGTCGGACGGATGTCCAGCATGTTGATGTGGAAGCTGATCGTCGTGTCGTAGCGGCGGGCCTCGCGCATGAACCACTTCAGGCTGGCCAGCGCCGACTCGTCCTGAGGGCGCTTGAGTTTGGGGTTCACCACATCCCAGGCGGGGTAGCCGGTGTCGTGCCCGTCGTACTGCCATCCGACGAGGTAGAAGATCTTCGGGATGCCGCGCGTCAGGTTGTCGACCTTGCGGACGACGTCCAGGCCCTGCTCGAACGTCAGCGACACCGTGCCGGCGTTGTCGGCCATGAACATCTTCATCGTCAGCGTCTGGTGGTAGTCGAGCCGGTACGGCCTGGCCGGGCGCGGCAGCACGGTCAGGGTGACGTCGTCCGTCCTGGTGACGCCGTCCAGGGTGACGGTCGCGGTGATCGCGGTGGAACCGGCGCCGACGGTTCCGGCCCGGACGGTCGTCCCCGCGACGGCCGCCATGGCCGGGTCGCCGCTCGTGTACGCGACGGTCGCGCGGCGCAGGTCGGCGCGGCGTCCGTCGCTCATCGTCCCCCGGACCCGCAGGCGCGTCGTGCCGTCGAGCGCCAGCTCGGTCCGGCCGGCCTCCACCGTGACGGACGCCAGCGTCGCGTGCGGCACGGCCTGGACGGGCGGCGCGACCCCGAGCACCAGGACTAAGGACGTGAACGCGGCAGCCAGCAGTCGCATCGGAGGACCTCCCCGCCGTGAGCAACAGAGCCGGGCAAGTGAACCAAGATTGTCCCGGTTTCACAACGGCAGTGATCCGACCTCTAGTACAGGCCGGACTCCGTCAGCTCGGTCGCGCCGACGACGATCCGGTGCCGCTGCCCCGACCGGCCCACCACCCGCGACCAGCTCTCCACCAGCAGTTCGGAGTGCCCCAGCTGGTACGAGAACCCGCCGTACATGCCCGGCACCGGGAACCAGAAGCGCGGATCGGTCACTTCCGTGAGCGGCCCCAGATCCGGCAACCGCAGCTCGTGCTCCTCGACGAGCTGACCGGCGCGTTCCCGG
The DNA here is from genome assembly GCA_963742725.1 of uncultured Actinomycetota bacterium. Classification (GTDB taxonomy): domain Bacteria; phylum Actinomycetota; class Actinomycetes; order Mycobacteriales; family Cryptosporangiaceae; genus CAVVAL01. The sequence continues at coordinate 308,360 of CAVUMX010000001.1, forward strand.
ATCAGAGCGTGGAAGCGCTCCTGGAGTTCGGCGAGCACGTCGTCCGCGACCGGACGGCGGATCACCGGCCGCAGCGCACCGGTCAGGTGCTGGTGCCCCAGCCGCCCGGCGATGTCGACGGCCCGCTCGCCGTCCGTCGTGCGCAGGCTCCGCCAGGCGCCCAGCTCGACCAGCCGCAGCACCGTGCCCGTGTCGGCGCCCCGCCACGCCGCCTGATGCAGCGGCGTGAAGCCGCTCTCACCGCCGAGCCGCGTCGCGTTCACCCACTCCGCGTTGGTGGCGAGGTAGGCCAGCACCGCCGGCCAGTCGCCCGCGCGGGCCGCGTCGGCGAGCCGGTCACGCTCGTGCACGATCCCGTTCTTGTACGTCGTGCGCAGCGTCACGCCGTCCCACGTCTGATGCTCTCTCACCTGCGCACCGTCAACACGATCGTCATGGCACTGTTGTACAAGGCCCTAGGTAGTGGCCGCCGCAAGAATCGCTGCCCAGGGCAGGTCACGCGCGGGTTCCTCACGTGGCTCGCGCAGCGGCCAGACGTCCTCGCCGTACACGAACCGCACCCCGGCCGACTCCAGCGCGGCGAGGTGCCCCCGCCACGCCGGATGCCGCGCGTGCGCCGCGTTGACGCGCGGGAACACGACGATCCGGACGCCATCGGTGCCGATCGCCTCGCACACCTGGGTCAGCGCCTGGTTGTCGCCGATGCCGAGCGCCAGCTTCGCGACCGTGTTGGCCGTCGCCGGCGCCACGACGTAGCAGGTCGCGGGCGGGTGCGGACGGTCCTCGTCCGGGAGGCGCGGCGACGACCGGACCGGCAGCCCGGTCGACGCCTCAAGCCGTGGCAGCTCGCCGAACGGCTCCAGCCAACGCGCCGCGGCCGGCGTCAAGGTCACGCCGACGCGCCATCCGTCCCTCAGCGCGGGCTCGACCAGGCCGGTGCGCAGCGACTGCACACCGTCCGCCGCGCATCCGACCACCCCCAGCATCAGACGTCCGGGAGCAGCCGGTGCGGGCTCTCCACCAGGTCAGCCACGTAGCGCAGGAATCCACCGGCCACGCCGCCGTCGCACACGCGGTGGTCGAAAGACAACGACAACTGCGTCACGGTACGGACGGCGACCGCGCCCTCCACCACCCACGGCCGTGGCATCAACCGGCCGATGCCGAGGATGGCCGCCTCCGGGTGGTTGATGATCGCGTCCGATCCGTCCACGCCGAACACGCCGTAGTTGTTCAGCGTGAACGTGCCGCCCGTCAGATCCGCCGGTGCCAGCGTGCCGGCCCTCGCCGCCGCCGTCAGCCGCGCGATCTCGGCGGCCAGGTCGGCGGTGCTGCGCTGGTCGGCGTCCCGGATCACCGGCACGACGAGGCCGCGGTCGGTCTGAGCAGCGAATCCCAGGTGGACCCGCGCGTGCCGCACCAGCTCGGACGCCTCGACGTCCACGCTCGAGTTCAGCTCCGGGAACCGCCGCAGGCCCGCGACACAGAACCGGGCCATCAACGCCAGGATCCCGACCCCGGTCGCCGCCTTCGCGTCGAGCAGGCCTGTGGCGTCCACGTCGACCCACGTCGTCGCGTCGGGGATCTCCCGCCGGCTGCGGCCGAGCTTCTCCGCGACCACGCGCCGCAGACCCCGCAACGGCACCCGCTCATCCCCTACCATGCCGCCCACACCGCGACCCGCCGCGGGCGCCACGCCAGCATTCGGCGCCAACCCCGCAGCGGGCACCGCATTGGCTGCCAACCCGGCGGCCGGCGCGGCATTCGACGCCAACCCGGCGGCGGGCGCGGCATTCGACGCCAACCCGGCGCCCGGCGCGGCATTCGACGCCAGCCCACCGCTCGCCGCGCCGGGCGTCGCCAGGGTGCCCGGCGTTGTCGCGGCTTCGGCGGCCCCGAGTGGCTCGGGCACAGACGGTTGGGCGGCCGCGGCGGCGCGCTCGACGTCGGCGCGGATGATCAGCCCGCCGCGCCCCGAGCCGTGCAGTGTGGCCAGGTCCAGCCCGTACTCGCGGGCGAGCCGCCGCACGACCGGCGAAACAACCGCCGGCTGTACCGCGCCCCCGACCTTCGGACTTTTGAGGGTCGGCGGGACGCCGGAACCCTCAAAAGTCCGAAACTCGGCGGTAGTGGCGGTGCTGGCGGCGGCCGGGGCGGGGGCGCTGCGCCGGGGGCGGCGGTTGCGGCGCGGCGTCTCCACCGTGCCGTACCCGACGAGCACCGCACCCGACCCCGCCGAGGCCGCGCCGGCACCGGCCGACCCCGCGCCCGCGCCCGCACCCGCGCCGATCACACCCGCGCCCGCGCCGGCCGCGCCAGCGCCAACTCCCGCGCCACGCGCAGACCCAGCACCGGCATCCACGACGCGCGCTGACTCGACTCCAGCGGTGGTGCCGATGGAGATGAGCGCGGCGCCGACGTCGACCACCGCGCCCTCGGCGCCGTGCAGCTCGACGACCTCGCCGGCGTACGGCGATGGCACCTCGACGGTCGCCTTCGCGGTCTCGACCTCCACGACGGGCTGGTCCACCGCGACGGTCTCCCCGACGGTGACCAGCCAGCGCACGATCTCGGCCTCGGTCAGTCCCTCACCGAGGTCCGGCAGCAGGAAGGTGTTCACGGCGTACCCCCAGCCGCGGTCGACGCGGTGCGCCACACGCACGGCTCCGCCGATACGGCGTTCACGACTCGTCCCATTGGAGGGCCGCGACGGCGTCGAGAATGCGGTCGACGTTCGGCAGGTGGTGGTGTTCCAGCTTCGGCGCCGGGTACGGGATGTCGAAGCCGGTGACGCGGCCGATCGGCGCGTGCAGGTGGTGGAAGCACTGCTCGGTGACGCGCGCGGCGATCTCGGCGCCGAATCCGGCAAAACCCTGGGCTTCGTGGACGACGACGGCCCGTCCGGTCTTGCGGACACTCGCGCACACGGTCTCGTCGTCGAACGGGACGAGGCTGCGCAGGTCGACGACCTCCAGGTCCCAGCCCTCGGCTTCGGCCTCGCGGGCGGCGTCGAGCGCGGTGGGCACTGTGGGCCCGTACGCGATCAGCGTGGCGGACGTGCCCGTCCGCCGTACCGCCGCCTGGCCGAGAACGGCCGACGAACCGGCGAGGGGAGCCTTCGACCAGTACAGCCGCTTGGGCTCCAGGAACACGACCGGGTCGGGCGAATCGATCGCGGCCCGGAGCAGCCCGTACGCGTCCTCCACAGTGGATGGCGCCACGACGTGCAGACCCGCCGTGTGCACGTAGTACGCCTCGGACGAGTCGCTGTGGTGCTCGACCCCGCCGATCCCGCCCGCGTACGGCACCCGGATGACCAGCGGCAGCGAGACACGTCCGCGCGTGCGGTTCCGCATCTTCGCGACGTGGCTCGTGAGCTGCTCGAACGCCGGGTACGCGAACGCGTCGAACTGCATCTCGACGACGGGCCGCAGCCCGTTCATCGCCATGCCGATCGCCGTCCCGAGGATGCCGGCCTCGGCCAGCGGGGTGTCGAAGCACCGCTGCTCGCCGAAATCCCTGGTGATGCCGTCGGTCACCCGGAACACGCCACCGAGCGGACCCACGTCCTCACCGAAGATCACGACCCGCTCGTCGGCGGCGAGCGCGTCCCGCAGCGCACGGTTGAGCGCCTGCCCCATGGTCACGTCGGCGACCGGAACGGCGGCACCGGAAACGGCGGCGCCGCCACGAGCGGCAACACCAGCACCCGCAGACCGCGAAGCCACGGCGGTCACGACAGTTCCAGTTCGGCGGCGAGGCGGGCGGCCTGGCCGCGCAGCTGCGTCGTCTTCTCGGCGTACACGTGCGCGAACAGGTCGGCCGGGTCGAGGACGGGGTCGGCGTTCATACGGTCGCGCAGGTCCGCCGCGAAGTCTTCGGCCTCGGCGGCGACGGCGGCCACGAACGCGTCGTCGATCAGCTGCTCGTGACGCAGGTGCCGCTCGAACCGCGCGACCGGGTCGGCGCGGCGCCACCGCTCGACCTCGTCGTCGCTGCGGTACCGGGTGGCGTCGTCGGCGTTGGTGTGCGCGTCGATCCGGTACGTCATGGCCTCGATCAGCGTGGGGCCTTCGCCGCGACGTGCCCGCTCGGCGGCGTCCCGCACGGCCAGGTAGACGGCGACGACGTCGTTGCCGTCCACGGTCACGCCGGGCATGCCGTAGCCGACGGCCTTGTGGGCCAGCGTCGGCGCCTTCGTCTGGCGGGACAGCGGCACGCTGATCGCGTACCCGTTGTTCTGGACGAAGAAGACCGTCGGGGCGTTGAACACGGCCGCGAAGTTCATGGCCTCGTGGAAATCGCCCTCGCTGGTGGCGCCGTCGCCGGTGAAGGCCAGCGTGACGGTGTCCTCACCCTTGACGCGGGCGGCCTGGGCGAACCCGACGGCGTGCAGGGTCTGGGTGGCGAGCGGCGTGCACTGCGGGGCGGCGGCGTGCGCGTACGGGTCGTACCCGCAGTGCCAGTCGCCGCGCAGCAGCGTGAGCACGCCGACCGGGTCGATGTCGCGGCTCACGAGCGCGACGCTCTCCCGGTACGTGGGGAACAGCCAGTCCGTGGGCCGCAGGGCGAGGACGGCGCCGACCTGGCACGCCTCCTGCCCGTGCGAGGAGGGATAGACCGCGAGCCGGCCCTGCTTGGTGAGCGCGGTGGCCTGCTTGTCGAAGCGGCGTCCGACGACGAGGCGCCGGTACAGCTCGCGCAGGACGGCGGGTTCCACGTCCAGGAGGCGGGTGGTGTGGCCGTCCTCGTCGACGTAGCGCAGCGGCACCGGGTCGGGCAGCAGCGGAGCGGTCACCGGGATGTCGGCGGTGCTCGTCATGGCGACTCCTTCTTCGCAGTCGTCCACCGACGATCCTCGGTACGCCGTAAACTGTCCACGCAGGGGTCGAATGACAAGACGTTTGGTCGTGAACGGTCGCCAGGCAGGCCAGTCGTCTCATCGGGAGAGGTGTGACGTGGTTCACGATGGACAAATGGCACGGCCGCTCGACGACACCGACCGGCGGATCCTCGCGATCCTGCGCCAGGACGGCCGGATCTCGATGCGGACGCTCGCCGAGCAGGTCCACATCTCGCGGCCCAACGCGTACGCCCGCGTCGAACGGCTCCGCGAGGACGGCGTGATCCAGGGCTTCACGGTCCGGGTCGATCCGGTGCGCGCCGGTCTCCTGACCTCGGCGTACGTCACGTTGAAGATCGAGCAGAACTCCTGGCGGACGCTACGTCAGCGCGTCAACGCCCTGCCGCACGTCGAACACGTGGCGCTGGTGAGCGGCGACTTCGACGTGCTGCTGCTGGTGCGCACCAGGGACAACGCGGAACTCCGCCACCTGGTGCTGGAACGGCTTCAGGACATGCCCGAGGTACGGAGCTCCCGGACGCTGCTGGTGTTCGACGGTTAGGCCGCGCCCCCACGGCGGGTCAGGCTCTGGGGCAGGCGGAACGGGGTCCACCGGATGCTCGCGATGGGCTGGCCACGGTGCAGCAGGTCATTGTGCGCGTCGGCCTGGTTCTGCACCTCGCGCCGGTCACCGGCAGTGACACCGGGCCGCTCGCAGTCCGGACAGTGAAGCCGGTACATCGGGTTCCTCTCCCGTACACGGTGCGGGGCGCACCACCATGGGGGACTGACGGTATCGGACGCGGACAACGACACGCCCTCCCCAACGCTCCCCCGAACGGGTGAGGAACATCTCCGCTCCTACCCCGTGATGAGATGAACCATGCGCATGATCTGGCCGTCCTCGGACGCCCCCGAACTCGACGACACCGCCCTGACGAGCGCATACGCACTGCGTGACCGGTCGAGGCGGTGGCTGCGGGTCAACTTCGTGACCAGCCTCGACGGCGCCGTCGCGGTGGACGGCTATTCAGCTGGGCTCTCCGGTCCGTCCGACAAGAAGATCTTCAAGCTCTTGCGGGACGGGTGTGACGCCCTGCTCGTCGGCGCAGGCACGCTGCGTCACGAGGGATACAAGGCACTGAAGCTCGGCCCCGACCGGGCTGCGAAGCGCCGCGCGGCCGGGCTCGCCGAGCAGCCCACCCTGGTCGTGGTGAGCGGCCGTCTGGACATCCCCGTCGAGGTGCTGGCGGGCTCCCCCGTGCGGCCGGTCGTGGCCACCCACGCCGCGTCGCCGCCCGACCGCCGCGCGGCGCTGGCCGAGGTCGCCGACGTGCTCGTCACCGGCGACGAGACGGTCGACCTGGACGTGCTGCTCGCGGCCCTCGCCGAGCGGGGGCTCACGCAGGTGCTGTGCGAGGGCGGTCCGCACCTGTTCGGCGCGTTGACGGCCGCCGACCTGGTGGACGAGCTGTGCCTCACCGTGTCGCCGGTGCTCGCCGGGCCGGGCGAGGGCAGGATCACCGCCGGGACGCCGGTGCCCGATCCGCGCCAGCTCGCACTGGCCCACGTGCTGGAGTCGGACGGCAACCTGTTCCTGCGCCACACCCGCTGATCAGCCGCCGGTGAGGACGTCCGCCAGGTTGAACCGGACGGGGCGCTCCAGCTGGTCGTACGTGCACGACTCGGGGTCCCGGTCGGGACGCCAGCGTTCGAACTGGGCGGTGTGCCGGAACCGGACGCCCTCCATGTAGTCGTAGCGGACCTCGACGACGCGCTCCGGCCGCAGCGGGATGAAGGACAGGTCCTTGCCCGCGTTCCAGCGGCTCTGCTCGTTCTTGCGAGGCGTGCGCTCGCCGCCTTCGTGGGCCGCCCAGTTCCACGGGTGGCCCTCGAACGTGGTCACCAGGGGCTGCAGCTCGGTGAACAGCGACTTGCGGGTCTCCATCGGGAACGCGCCGATCACCCCGACGGACGCCAGCACCCCGCGCTCGTCGTACAGGCCGAGCAGGAGCGAGCCGATCGTGTCGTCGCCGGACTTGTGTACCCGGTAGCCGGCGACCACGCAGTCGGCCGTCCGCTTGTGCTTGATCTTGCTCATCACTCGCTTGTCCGGCTGGTAGGTCTGGTCGGGCTTCTTGGCGATCAGCCCGTCGAGGCCGGCCCCCTCGAACTCCGCGAACCACCGCCGCGCGGTCTCCAGATCCCGGGTGAGCGGCGTGACGTGCACGGGCGCCTGCGCCTTGGCGAGCGCCTGCTCGAGGATCTCGCGACGTTCGGCGAACGGCCGCTGCGTCAGGTCCTCGTCGCCCAGCGCCAGCAGGTCGAACGCCACGAAGCTGGCTGGGGTCTGTTCCGAGAGCAGCTTCACCCGGCTCGCCGCCGGATGGATCCGCTGCTGCAGGGCCTCGAAGTCCAGCCGGTTGTTCTCGGTGTCGGCGACGATGATCTCCCCGTCGATCACCGCGCGCTCCGGGAACTCCGCCAGCACGGCCGCCACGACCTCGGGGAAGTACCGGGTCATCGGCTTGGTGTTCCGGGACCCCAGCTCCACCTCGTCGCCATCGCGGAAGACGATCGTGCGGAAGCCGTCCCACTTGGGCTCGTAGCACTGCTGAGCTGGGATCTCGCCGATCGGCTTGGCGAGCATCGGCAGGATCGGAGGCATGACGGGTAGGTCCATGACCGCATCCTCCCCCGACCGGTGGCGGTGCTGTCCAGATCTTCGGGTTCGGGGATTAGTGTCGTGTGATGCGATCAGGCGACCGGTACCGCCACATCCGTAGGGCTCTGGCCGTGCTCACGACCGCGGTGCTCGCCGCGTGCAGCATGCCGGCCGAGGGCACCTGGTCGGATCAGGCCGCCCCGCCGTCCGACTCCGGCCAGGTCACCTGGCGGGGCTGCCAGGACGAAGCGGAGGAACTGGCCGGGGCGCCGCTGTCCGGGGCGAAGGTCGAGTGCGGCGAGCTGGCGGTGCCGCAGGACTGGGCGAAGAAGGACGGGCCCACGTTCACGCTGTCCCTGATGCGGGTGCGGGCGACGGGGCCCAGGATCGGGTCGCTGCTGATCAACCCGGGTGGGCCGGGCGCGTCCGGCGTCGACATGGCGGCGTACAGCGCCCTGTTCCTGCCGTCGGAGGTCCGGCGGCGGTTCGACATCGTCGGCTTCGATCCGCGCGGCGTCGGCCGGTCCACGCAGGTCGACTGCATCAGCGACGCGGACAAGGACACGATCATCGCCGCGACGCCCGACCCGGTGAGCCAGGCGGACTTCGACGCGCAGGTCACGCTCGCGCGCAAGATCGGGGACGGGTGCGCCACCGAGCACGGCGCCGCGCTCGGCCTGTTCAACACCGAGCAGACCGCCCGCGACATGGACGCCATCCGCGCGGCCGTCGGCGACGAGAAGCTCACCTACCTCGGTTACTCCTACGGGACGGCGCTCGGCGCGGTGTACGCGCAGCTCTTCCCCGGCAAGATCCGCGCGCTCGTCCTCGACGGCGCCGTCGACCTGCAGCAGGACAACGCCACGGCCAGCGAGGGCCAGGCCGCCGGGTTCGAGAAGGCCTTCGACAACTTCGCGGCGGACTGCCTGAAGAAGAGCTGCCCCATCGGCCCCGACCCGCGCGCCACCGTGCGCCAGCTGCTCGCCGCCCCGCCGGTACCGGGCAAGGGCGGCGAGAAACGCGCCGCCACCAGCGGCCACACCCTGTACGCCGTGGTCGCCGCCCTGTACTCCCAGGAGCAGTGGGCCACCCTCGCCAAGGCGCTCGGTGACCTGCGCGGCGGCGATCCGACCGGCGTCTTCTCGCTGTCCGACCTGTACAACAGCCGCGACACCGCCGGCGAGTACGACAACCAGATCGACGCGAACAGCGCCATCAACTGCGCCGACGAGGAGAAGCCGGAGACCCTTGCCCGGGTCCGGGAACTCCAGTCGACCTGGCGGGCGAAGTACCCGCTGTTCGGCGCCCCGCTGGCCATGTCGCTGCTGAGCTGCGCGGTCTGGCCGGGCACCCACGACCCGTACCCGACGGGCACCGCCGTGGGGGCGCCGCCGATCGTCGTCGTCGGCACCACCGGCGACCCGGCCACGCCGTACGAGAACACCGCCAAGCTCGCCCGGATGCTCGGGACCGGTGTCGTCGTCACCTGGCAGGGCGAGGGGCACACGGCGTACCCGCAGACGAAGTGCGTCCGGGACGCGGTGAACGACTACCTCATCGAGCTGAAGGCCCCGTCCGACGGCACCACCTGCGCAGCCCGCTAAGCGAGCAGGGAAACCACCTCGGCGTCCCGTACCTGGGTGAAGTCGTCGTACCAGCGGCCCACCGCCACGAAGTCGTCCGGGCGGTGGACGCAGATCACCAGCTCGGCCTGGCCGTACAGGGCGGCGGCCGGCTCGATGGCGCACACCGGCGCGGCGAACACCAGGTAGGCGGCGCCCCGCCGGCGCAGTTCGGCGAGCGCTGCCCGGGCCGTAACGCCGGTGGCGAGTCCGTCGTCGACCACGACGACCGTCCGGCCCTCGACCACCAGCGGCGGACGGTCGCCCCGGTACCGCGCCAGCCTGCGGTGCACCTCGGCGCGTTCCCGTTCGACGACCGGCGCGAGGTCGTCCGCGGTCAGTCCGGCGAGGCGCAGGACGCCCGCGTCGTACACCGGCGGCCCGTCCCCGCACACCGCGCCGGCGCCCAGCTCGGGACGCCACGGGACGCCGACCTTGCGCGCCACGACGACGTCCAGTTCGGCGCCGAGCGCCTGGGCCACCTCGTACGCGACCGGCACGCCGCCGCGCGGCAGCCCCAGTACCAGCGGAGCCGTCAGCTCCGCGGCCGCCACCCGCCCGGCCAGTTCACGCCCGGCTGCACGGCGGTCAGCGAAAAAGGTCACGTGCTCCGGGCTTTGCTCGGCTGGACCCGGGGCGGCTCGCCGGGCATCTTCGGGTAGTTCGGCGGGTACGGGGCGTCGCCGAGTCCGTGGTCGCGCTGGTCCCGGTCGGACCAGGCGAGCAGCGGCTCGATCGAGACGGGCTCGACGGCGTCGATGCCGGCGTACACGTCCCCGAGTTCGGCGAACCGCGCCGGCATGGTGCGGATCGTGAAGTCCTCGGTTTCGACGTCCGGCAGCTCGTCCCACGTGACCGGCGCCGACACGGGCCCGGTCGGCAGCGCGCGGACACTGTAGGCGCTGGCCATCGTCCGGTCGCGAGCGTTCTGGTTGAAGTCGATGAAGACCCGCTCGCCGCGCTCCTCCTTCCACCACTTGGTGGTGATGCGGTCGGGGTCGCGGCGTTCGATCTCGCGGGCCAGTGCCAGCGCGGCGCGGCGCACATTGGTGAAGTCCCAGGCGGCCTGGATCCGGACGGCAATGTGGACGCCCCGGTTCCCGGACGTCTTCGGCCAGCCCTCCCAGCCCAGCTCGCCCAGTACCTCCCGGACGATGCCCGCCACGCGCTTCACGTCGCCGAGATCGGTGCCGGGCTGGGGATCGAGGTCGATGCGGAGTTCGTCCGGCTGTTCGGTGTCGGCGCGGCGGGAGTGCCACGGGTGGAACTCGATCGTGGACATCTGGACGGACCAGATCACGGATCCGAGTTCGGTGACGCACAGCTCGTCGGCGTGCCGTCCGCTGGGGAACTTCACCCGGACGGTCTCGACCCAGTCGGGCGCGCCGTGCGGCAGCCGTTTCTGGTAGACGGCCTCGCCTTCGATCCCCTCGGGGAACCGCCGCAACATGCACGGACGCTCCCGCAGCGCCCGCACGATCCCGTCCCCGACGGACAGGTAGTAGTCGACGAGATCCCGCTTTGTCACACCAAGGGCGGGGAAGTAGACGCGGTCAGGGTTGGTGACCTTGACCGTCCGCTCCCCGACCGCGATCTCCACGAAGGGCGACGCCATGCCGCCGACCGTACCCTCACTCGTTGTGAGATGGCAGCCACAGAGGATAGAACTGTACTGAGGGGATCCGGGGCACGTCAGCCATGGGGAGGGTCACCGTGCCGACCAGTATCGATGTCGCTACCCGCGTTCAACCGATGATCCGTTCCCTGTTCGGCAGCGAGCTTCCGCTGCGGATCAGGGCCTGGGACGGAAGTGAGACAGGCGGGAACGGCCCGCTCGTCGTCCTGCGCGATCCACGCGCGATCCGCCGCATCGTGTGGTCGCCGAACGAACTCGGGCTCGCGCGGGCGTTCGTCGCCGGTGAGCTCGACATCGACGGCGACCTGTTCACCGGGCTGCGGGCGATCCGCCGGCTCGTCGAGGCCGCGGGCAGCGCGATCCGGTCGGACCTGCGCGGAAAGCTCAACGTGCTGCGCGTCGCCACGGGCATCGGCGCGGTCGGCCTGCCGCCGACCCCGCCCGCCGAGGAGGTCCGGCGCCTGCCCGGCCGACGGCACAGCCCCGACCGGGACGCGGCCGCGATCAGCCACCACTACAACGTCGGCAACGAGTTCTACCGGCACGTGCTCGGCCCGTCGCTCGTCTACTCGTGCGCGTACTGGGACGACGACGCGCGCACCCTGGAGGAGGCCCAGCGCGCCAAGTGCGAGCTGGTCTGCCGCAAGCTCGGGCTCGAACCAGGCATGCGGCTCCTGGACGTGGGCTGCGGCTGGGGTTCGCTCGCCCTGCACGCGGCCCGGGAGTACGGCGTCCGCGTGGTCGGCATCACGCTGTCGGAGGAGCAGGCCAGGCTCGCGCGCACGCGGGTCGCCGCCGCGGGGCTCGACGCGCTGGTCGAGATCCGGGTCCAGGACTACCGCGAGGTGCCGGACGGTCCGTACGACACGATCGCCAGCATCGGCATGGCCGAACACGTCGGCAGGGCCCGGTACCGCGAGTACACCGCCGACCTGTTCAGCCTGCTCAAGCCCGGCGGTCGGCTGCTCAACCACCAGATCACCCGCCGTCCCGGCCCGTTCATCCCGCACGAGCGGACGTTCATCCAGGCGTACGTGTTCCCCGACGGCGAGCTGCAGCCCGTCTCGGAGGTCGTCGCCGGGCTGGAGAGCGCCGGCTTCGAGGTGCGCGACGACGAGTCCCTGCGCGAGCACTACAGCCGGACCCTGCGTTGCTGGGTCGCCAACCTCGACGCGCACTGGGACGAGTGCGTCCGCCTCACCTCACCCGGACGGGCACGCGTGTGGAAGCTGTACATGACCGGATCGGCGATGTCGTTCGACGCCGGTTCGATCAGCATCCACCAGGTGCTGGCCGTGAGGCCCGACCCGGACGGCAACAGCGGCCTCCCGCCGACCCGCGCGGCCTGGCTCATGCGCTGAACTCGTGGGGCTCGTGGGGCCGGTGGGATTTGACACATCTGCCGGCCGAAGTGCGGTGGAACAGGACGATTTCCGGCGCCTCATCGTGCAGAGTTCGCCTCGTGTTCGAGACATGACCGTGCAGAGCTGATAGGAACACGCCCGTCCACCATGTTCCGCAGTACCGAGGAGTCCTCGTGCCCGCGTCTCCTGCCTTACGGGTGACCGCGCTGATCGCGGGGGGCGCGCTAGCCGCCGCCACCGCCGTCTCGCTCGCCCCGTCCGCGTCCGCCTCCTCTCCCGACCTGGTGATCAGCCAGGTCTACGGCGGGGGCGGCAACAGCGGCGCCACCTACACGCACGACTTCATCGAGCTGCTGAACCGGGGCGGCGCGCCGGTCGACGTCAGCGGCTGGAGCGTCCAGTACGCGTCCGCCGCCGGCACCACGTGGCAGGTCACGCGGCTCACCGGGTCGGTCGCGCCGGGCAGGTTCTACCTGGTCCAGGAGGCGCAGGGCGCGGGCGGCACCACGCCGCTGCCGGCTCCGGACGCCACCGGCACGATCCCGATGAGCGCCAGCGCCGGCAAGATCGCGCTGGTCACGTCGCAGACCGCGCTGACCTGCGGCGCCGACTGCGACCACGCCGACGGCGTCCGGGACTTCGTCGGCTTCGGCACCGCGAACGACTTCGAGGGTGCGGGGGCCACCCCGGGCCTGTCCAACACGACGGCGGCCCTCCGCGGCGGCGCCGACACCGACAACAACTCCGCCGACTTCACCGTTGGCGCCCCGACCCCGCGCAACAGCGGCAGCACCGGTCCCGGCCCGGACCCCGAGCCGGCACCCAAGGCCCGCATCCACGAGATTCAGGGCAAGGCGCACCGCTCGCCCCTGGCCGGCAAGGCCGTAGCGAGCGTGCCGGGCGTCGTGACCGCCGTCGGGAGCAACGGCTTCTGGTTCCAGGACCCCGAGCCGGACGCAGACCCGGCCACCAGCGAGGGCCTGTTCGTCTTCACGCAGTCGGCGCCCACGGTCAAGGCCGGGGACGCCGTCACCGTCGCCGGCACCGTCACGGAGTTCCGTCCGGGCGGCAGCGGCGGCACGAACAACCTGGCCACCACGGAGCTGACCCGCCCGACCATCGCGGTCACGGGCAGCGGATCGATCGCGCCGGCGCTGGTCGGCCCGGGCGGGCTCGTCGCGCCGGTTCCCGTGCGCACCGACGCCCCCGGTGACGTCGAGCTGTCCGAGGTGTTCGACCCGTCCGCGAACGGGCTCGACTTCTACGAGTCCCTCGAAGGCATGCTGCTGCGGGTCACCGACTCCGTGGCGACCGGCCCGACCGCGAGCTTCGGCGAGATCCCGGTGCTGCCGGGCGGCGCCGGCACCCCGCGCAGCGCGCGCGGCGGCGTCGTCTACAGCTACGCCGACTCCAACACCGAGCGGGTCCACCTCGACGACCTGCTCGCGCCGCTGCCGAAGGTCAACACAGGCGACGTGCTCCCGGGCAACGTCGACGGCGTCCTCGACTACTCGTTCGGCAACTTCAAGCTCCTCGCGCTCGCGACGCCGACGGCCACCGACAAGGGCCTCAAGCGGGAGACGACGCGCAAGCAGCACCCGTGGGAGCTGGCTGTCGCCACCTTCAACGTGGAGAACCTCGACCCGACCGACCCGGCCGAGAAGTTCGACGCGCTCGCGGCCGTCGTCGCGAAGAACCTGGCCGCGCCGGACGTGATCGCGCTGGAGGAGGTCCAGGACAACAACGGGGCCGCCGACGACGGCACGGTCGCGGCCGACGCCACGTACGCCAAGTTCATCGCCGCGATCGTCGCGGCCGGCGGACCGAAGTACGACTACCGGCAGATCGACCCGGGCAACAAGACCGACGGCGGCGAGCCGGGCGGCAACATCCGCGTCGGGTTCCTGTTCAACCCGAAGCGCGTGCAGTTCGTGGACCGTCCGGGCGGCGGCACCGACAGCGCCGTGGGCGTGGTGAAGAACGGCTTCAACGCCAGGCTCACCCAGTCCCCCGGACGGATCGACCCGGCCAACACGGCGTTCGCCAACAGCCGCAAGCCGCTCGCCGGCGAGTTCAAGTTCTTCGGTGGCACCGTGTTCGTCATCGCGAACCACTTCAGCTCCAAGGGCGGCGACCAGCCGCTCAACGGGCGGTTCCAGCCGCCGACGCGCAGCTCCGAGACGGCGCGGCACAACCAGGCCCGCGCCGTGGGCGGCTTCGTCGACCAGATCCGCGCGATCGACAAGGACGCCAACGTCGTCGTGCTCGGGGACATCAACGACTTCGAGTTCTCCGAGACCGTCGGGCTGCTCACCAGCGGCGGCAAGCTGGTCGCGTTGCCGACCCAGCTCCCGCTGCCCGAGCGGTACAGCTACGTGTTCGAGGGCAACTCGCAGATCCTCGACCAGATCCTGGTCAGCCCCCGGTTCGGCCACCAGCTGTTCAACGACTACGACATCGTCCACGTGAACAGCGAGTTCGTCGACCAGGTCAGCGACCACGACCCGCAGGTCGCGCGCCTGATCGTGGTGCCGTTCACCTGACCTGACCTGACTGCTCTGTGACGCGGCGCGCCGGTTCCTCCGGCGCGCCGCTGTCATGAGACGGTTCCGGCGGGAACGATCCACTGTGTCGGCTGGCCTGTGGCAGCACTGATCACATCGAAATCGCTGTCGTAGTGCACTACGACAGCACCATGCAGCTCAGCCGTCGCGGCGATCAGAAGGCCAGGTACGCCTGGCCCGCGGTGCTGTCCTGTCCGGACGAGTTCCCGCTGGACCTGGCGGGCCCGATCGGTCACGGCCCTGGTGAGCGGAAGCTCCTGGTAGATCGCGCGGCGATCGGCGGCGACAGAGTCGAACTCGGCGAGAGTCCGGGCGCTGTACCCGATCTCCAGATCCACGATCGGGCTGGTGGCCAGCGTGCCGGACTCATCGAGGAGTTCCAACGCAGCCTGCACGGACGGTTCCCTCGGCACACGTGCGAGAGCGCTCTTGTCGAGCAGGTAGACGCTGGTCACCGCCAGGCGCCGGCCATCACGGTGCCGTCATCGAGATCCGGGCCGCCCGCGCTGTTCAGCAGGCGCCGCCGGCGCTCGGCCTTCCGCTCGGCCTCGGCGAGCGTCGCAGCCAGCGCGGCGTGAATCGTGTCCTTCTTCGTCTTCGTTCCCAGTACCTTGGCCGCCGCCGCGGTCAGCTCCGTGTCAAGATCGATGACAGTCTTCATGCCCACCTCCCGTCGCGTATATACCGAATATACACGGCGCGCCGCGTTACCGTTGGCGGCATGGAACCGAAGGTGAGCAAGTCCGAGGCCGAGTGGCGGGCCCAGCTCAGCCCCGACGAGTACCACGTCCTGCGCGAGGCGGGCACCGAGCGCCCGTGGACCGGCGAGTACGTCGACACCAACACGACCGGCGTGTACCGCTGCCGCGCCTGCGACGCCGAGCTGTTCCGGTCCGACACCAAGTTCGACTCCCACTGCGGCTGGCCGAGTTTCTGGCAGCCGTCGGACGAGGCGAACGTGGTGCTGCGCGAGGACCGCGCGCTCGGCATGGTCCGGACCGAGGTGCTGTGCGCGAACTGCGGTTCGCACCTCGGCCACGTCTTCGACGACTCCCCGCAGACCCCGACCGGGGACCGCTACTGCATCAACTCCGTCAGCCTGACGCTCGAGCCCTCCGCCTGAGCCACCGGCCCACCAGCCAGAGCAGCAGCAGCGCGACCAGCGCCGGGACGGCGAACACCGGCACCCAGTACTGATGCACCGGCCACGGCGAGGGCCAGCCGGCCTCCCGGACGGCGCCCGTCGCCGCCAGGTCCGCCGCGACGTCGATGTTGTGGACGTCCTCGTACGGTCCGGCGAGTATCCGGTCCCCGTCGCCCCGGCGCAGTTCGGCGACCTCGGTGCCGGTCGCGTCGAACAGCGACTGGTACCACATGTCGGTCCGGAAGAGCCCCTCGATCCCGAAGCTCGACGGGTGGTACCGGACCGTGACGACGGCGTCGGACGAGCGCCAGGCGATCACCCGGACGGCGCCGTATGACTCCTGGATGCCGAACCGGTACCCGTCCACCTCCTTGCCGGTCGCCGGATCGACCCCGTACAGCTGCCATGCGCCCTTCTCCGACGTCCGGCAGGCACCGTCGCACGGGACGAACGCCGACAGCAGGACCGCACGCCCGTCCGGTGACCACGCCCCCGGACCGGCGATCAGCGTGCGTGGCGAGATCGGCAGGTCGACCGGGTCGCTGCCGTCGGCGCCGACCGTCCGGAACCGGTTGCCGGCCACGAACGCGAGGCGCGTGCCGTCCGGTGACCAGGCGGCCGCGAGTCCCCGGACGAACTGGGGTGACGTCACTCCCTTGAACAGCGGTGTGCTGATGCCGGTGGCGAGGTCGAGCCTGCGGACGTCACCGGTTTCGGCGCTCGTGTCGCTGATCGTCGTGACGTACGTGGCGAGCGAGCGGCCGTCCGGCGACCAGGCGAGGGGATGCTGGCCGTCGCCGTAGACACGCGCGCGGCCGGTCCGCAGGTCACGGACGATCAACAGGTCGTAGTTCTTGTCCGACACGTACGCGAGGCGGGTGCCGTCCGGGGACAGCAGCGACATGGTGCCGGGTGATGTCTGCGCGAACGGGGGCAGCGTCCGGTACGTGTCGTCGCGGGCGCCGATCGCCACCAGCCGGCCCTCGTCGCCGATGCCGCTGACGGCGTCCCGGACGAGCGGTCCGTCCACGACCACGGCCGCCGCGCCGCCCGGGTACTGCATGATGGTCGGGGTCCACGCCCACGGGCGGCGGATCTCGTCCGGGATGCCGGCGGAGTCTCCCGTCGCCGGCTGGAGGCTCCGCGGCCCGCCGGTCAGGCCGGGGAGCCAGGCCACGCCGGCGACCACGACCAGCACGGCGGCGAATGCGGCGCCCACGCTCGTCACGCGGCGGCGCCGGCGCGTCCGGCTGGCACGGGTCCACAGTTCGTCGTCGACCCTGGCGGGCGGCATCTCGTCGGCCAGTTCCCTGAGGGCGTCGTGCAGTCCGGTCATGACGAGGCCACCTCCTTCGCGGGGCTCCACAGGTCGGCGAGTTCGGGCGCGAGTTCGCGCAGCCGTCCGAGGGCGTGGCGGGTCTGGCTCTTCACCGTCCCCAGCCGGATGCCGAGGACGGCGGCGGTCTGCGATTCGCTCAGGTCCTCGTAGAACCGGAGCACCAGGATCGTGCGCTGCTTCGGCGTGAGGCGGGCGAGGGCGCCGCGCAGCGTCACGCGCAGGGAGAGGTCCGGTTCGGCGCCGGACGGCTCGGGCATCCGCTCGTGCGGCACCTCCGTGAGCCGGCGCCGTCGCCACGCGGAGACGTGTTCGGTGTAGACGATCCGGCGCACGTACGCCTCCGGATCGCCCTTGCTGACCAGCCTGGGCCAGCGCAGCGCCGCCTTGTACAGCGCGGTCTGCACCAGGTCCTCGGCGTGCTGCCGATCACCCGTGAGCAGGTACGCGACCCGGGACAGGGCCTGCGTCCGCGCCTGGACGAACGCTCGGAACGACTCTTCGGAATCCACTCGACCTCCTCCTGCCCGTATACACGCGCAGCAGGCACCGTGCGGAGGGAACCACGCTAGCCTCTGCCCGGTGAATCCGTACGAGGTGGCCGAGCACTGGCAGCTGCCCGGATCTGTGGCTGCGGCCCCGCTCGCCGGCGGGACGAACAACACGAACTGGCGGATCGACGCCGGAAACGACACCTACGTCGCGCGGCTCTACCTGAACGCGGCGCCACCCAGGATCGAGGCGGAGCACCGGCTGCTGGCCGCGCTCGACGCCGCCGGCCTGCCCTTTCGCGTGCCGGTCCCGATCCCCGCGCCGGACGGCCGGACGGTCGTCGGCCAGGCCGCGCTCTTCCCGTACCTGCCGGGCGTCCGCCTCGGGAACGGGGAGCACCTGGAACTGGCCGGACGGGCCCTCGGCGAGCTGGACGTGGCGCTGGCCCGACTCCCCGAGGAGCTGGCGCCGACCGACTGGCGGCGTCCGCTGAGCGAGGTCCACCCGGCCGTGCCGGACGTCGACGACCTGGTCGCCGATCTGACCCGCGAATGCGGCGACGACCCGGGCGTCGCCTGGCTGGCGGCCAATGCAGGCCCCGCCGACGAGGTGTACGCGCGGCTGTGCGCGCGGCTGCCGGTCCAGATCGTGCACGGCGACTGGGCACCCCCGAACGTCCTGGTCGACGCCGGACGGGTCTCCGCCGTCCTCGACTTCGAGATCGCCGGCCTCGATCTCCGGATCACCGATCCGGTCGCCGGCGCGTTCAACTCCGCCGACGGCCACGGCCCGACGGCCGCGTTCTTCCGTGGGTACCGCCAGTGCGTCGACCTGCGCCCGGACGAGCTGGCGGCCGTTCCCGAGTTGCTCCGGTACCGCGCGCTGGGCAGTGTCGTGTGGAGCGCCGGGCGGTGGCGGCTCGGCCTGTCGACGCTCGGTCGGGTACGCCGTGTCCTCTCCCACGGCCTCGACCTGGAGAAGAACCTGGGGTGGGACCCGCGAGCCTGACCCCGCGGGTCCCGAGCCGCCTACCTACATCTTCGCGGTGCCGCCGAGCTCCCACGGGAGGTCACCCAGGCCGTCGTCGTTCAGGTTGTACGTCACCTTGCCGTCCGCCGTGTTGGGGAACTTGTTGGCGATCACGGTCCCCTGGCATGTGTAGGAGCCGGACGCATTGCCGTTGATCCGCGACGTGATGTCACAGGCGTTGCTCTGGACGGAGACGTCGTTCTTCTCCAGCCGCACCTGCACCGAGAACTTGTCGAACTTGTTGCCGCCGGCCTCGGACCACGACACCTTGGCGTACGCGTTGTCGTAGGTGTAGCTGCCGCCCGGACCGCCGTACGTCCGCTGGTGGCACAGCTCGACCTTCACGTCCGCGTTGAAACCGGACGTCGGGAACTCCTCGGTAGTGGTCTTGCAGTTGGTCGCCGCCGACGCGGGAGCCATCGGGAAGGCTATGGCCGCCGCCACGCCAACCGCTGCCACGGCGAGTACACGCGTGCTGATCTTCGTCATCTCGTGCTACCTCTCGTTGCGCTGGACCCACCGAAGCTACGAGCTCGCGGTGCGTCCGGCGCACGAGGCGCTGACCAGCGGAAAGGGCAGAAACCGGCAGGCGCTACGGCAGGGCGGCGACGATCTCCGCGATGGGCTTGCGCCGTCCGGTGAAGAAGGGCACTTCCTCCCGGACGTGCCGCCGCGCACTCGACGCGCGCAGTTCCCGCATGAGGTCGACGATGCGGTGCAGCTCGTCGGCCTCGAACGCCAGCATCCACTCGTAGTCGCCGAGCGCGAACGACGCCACCGTGTTGGCCCGCACGTCCGGGTAGCCGCGCGCCATCTTGCCGTGCTCGGCGAGCATCGCGCGGCGCTCCTCGTCCGGCAGGAGGTACCACTCGTAGGACCGGACGAACGGGTACACGCACACGTACGCGCGCGCCTCCTCGTCCGCCAGGAACGCCGGGATGTGGCTCCGGTTGAACTCGGCCGGCCGGTGCAACGCCATCTGGGACCAGACCGGCTCCAGGTACCGGCCGAGCCCGGTGCGGCGCAGCCGGCCGTACGCCTCCTGCAACGCGTCCGGGGAGCCGGAGTGCCACCAGACCATCAGGTCGGCGTCCGCGCGGAGGCCCGCGACGTCGTAGATCCCCCGGACGGTGACGTCCTTCGCGGCGAGCTGTTCGACCAGCTCGTCGACCTCGGACGCGAGCGCGGCCCGGTCCTCCGGCAGCCGCGACGAGGCCTGGAACACCGACCACATCGTGTACCGCACGGTCTCGTTCAGCTCGCGGAGCCGCTGGGCGTTCGGGTTCACGGAGTCAGCCATGGCTCGATTCTCTCCTGTCCTGATCCGGGCGCGCGGCCAGGGCCGCCACGACTTGTTCTGCGGCGGCCTCCCCCGATCCGATGCACAGCGGGATGCCCACGCCGTCGTACGCCGCGCCGGCCAGCGCGATCGTCGGATGCCCGGCGAGCGCTGTCCGTGCCCGCCGCACCCGGTCGAGGTGGCCCACCGCGTACTGCGGCAACGCCCCACCCCACCGGTTCACCTTCGTGGCGACAGGAACCGGCAACGGCCCCAGAAAAGCACCAAGCTCTGAGCGGACGAGGTCCGCCAGCTCACTGTCGTCGCGGTGCAACACCGCCTCTTCGCCGTAGCGTCCGATCGACGCGCGAACCACCGTCAGACCGGGCTCGCCGGGCCACTTCTGGCTCACGTACGTGACGGCCTTCGTGGCCAGTCCGGAGCTGGCCGGGATCAGGGCGCCGCTGCCGGCCGGGAGATCCGTGGGCGGGAGGACGAGCGTGACGAGCGCGATGCTCGCGTAGTCGATCGCGCCGACCTCCGCGGCGGCGCCCGCACTGACCCCGCCGAGCAGCCGGGCCGCCGCGCGGGCGGGCACCGCGAGCACGACTGCGTCCGCGTCGATCGTCTCGGGGTCGCGGGTGGAGCCGCCGACGAGCCGCCAACCGTCCGGGGTCGGACGCAGTTCCCGCACCGGCAACCCGCGCCGGATCGTCGCCCCGCTGGCGTCCGCGACGGCGTCGACCAGCCGGCTCAGTCCGCCCTCGACGGTCGCGAACACAGGCTCCGTTGATGGCGCCTGCTGGATGCTGCGGACCGCCCGTACCAGCGACGGATGCTCCCGCAGCGGCTCGACCAGCGCCGGCACCGTGGCCCGCAGCGACAGGCCCGCCGCGCGTCCCGCGTACACGCCGCCGAGCAGCGGATCCACCAGCCGCTCGACCAGCTGCGGCCCGAGCCGGCGGCTGACCAGCTCGCCGACGGTGACGTCCTCGTCGAGCAGATCGCCGGGCAGGTCCGGTTCGGCGCGGAGCCGGGCGAGGGCGGCGCCGGTGAGGACGCCCGTCCGCTCGACCACGTCGGCGCCCGGCGGGATGCCCATCAGCGTGCCGGACGGCAGCGGCCGTAGCTCGCCCTCGACGACGACCGAGGCCGCCAGCGTCGCCGGGTGGACCAGCGCCTCGCCCAACCCCACCCTTTTGGCGAGCGCCACGCCCTGCGGGCGGCGGAACAGGAACGCCTCGGCCGCGTCCTCCACCTGGACACCGCCGACCTCGCCGGTGCGCAGCTTGCCGCCGAGCCGGTCCGCCTGCTCGACGACCGTGACCCGGGTTCCGGGCGGCGCCGCGTCGTGGACCCGCAGCGCGGCCGACAGCCCTGCGATGCCGCCGCCGACCACGACCACGTGGAGACTCGTCACCCCCCAATCCTGCCTCGTTGCCCCCTTTGCGCGCCGACCGCCCTGACCTGGTGTCCAGCCGTGGCCGGATCGTGACCGGCCGCCGCCATCGTGGGGGAACCACGCCGGGCGGGGCCGCGTCCCACCGGCTGACTCAATCCACGGGAGGCCACGATGCGGACGGTTCGGGCAAGACTTCTCATCGGCGCGCTGCTGCTCGCCATGACCGCCGGATGCGGCGCGTCGTCCGAGCGCACCGCGTCGGACAGCGGCGCCGCCGCTCCGCCACAGGCCCAGCAGGAGGGCGCTCCCCCCGCCCAGGACGCCAAGTCCGGCAACGCGCTCGCCGTCCCTGTCGGCGCCCCCGTCGACACGAGGTCGATCGTCTACAAGGGCGAGCTGACCGTCCGGGCGAAGAACGTGAGCGAGGCCGCCGCCAAGGCCAGCACGATCGCCACGGGCGCGGGCGGCGTGATCGCCGGCGACAACCGGCAGAGCAACGACGTCAACGAGACGGCGGACCTGGTGCTGCGCGTCCCGTCCGCGGCGTTCCACAGCACCGTGAACAAGCTCAGCAAGGACCTCGGCGAGGAACTGAACCGTGGCCTCAACTCCGAGGACGTCACCGAGGCCGTCGTCGACCTCGACGCGCGCATCGCCGGCCAGAAGGCCAGCGTCGACCGCACCCGGGCCCTCCTCGCGCGGGCGCAGCAGATCGGCGAGATCGTCACGATCGAGCAGGAACTGGCCCGCCGCGAAGGCGAACTGGCCAGCCTCCAGGCACGCAAGCGCGCCCTCAGCGACCAGGTCACCCTGTCGACGATCACGCTGCACCTGATCGGCCCCCGGGCGGAAGCACCCAAGGTGGAGGACGACACGCCGACGTTCCTCAGTGGCCTCGCCGCGGGCTGGGACGCGTTCACGTCCACCGTCAACTGGGCCCTGGTCATCTTCGGCGCGATGCTGCCGTTCCTCGCGGCGATCGCCATCCCGGTCGTGGTGCTGGTCTGGATCGTGCGCCGCCGGCGGCCGCGACCCGAGCCAATCCCCGTGGCCGCCCCAGAAAGCTGACCGCGCTGATCCTGGCGTCAGCGCCGGGAGTGTTCGTGGACCAGTTCGACGACCCGGGTGAGCATGCCCGGGTCGGTCTCGGGGAGCACCCCGTGGCCGAGGTTGAAGACGTGGCCGGGTGCGGTGCGACCCTCGTTGAGGATGCGCCGCACCTGGGGCTCGATCACGGCCTCGCCGGCGAGCAGCACGGCCGGGTCGAGGTTGCCCTGGACGGCCCGATCGCCGCCGATGCGCTTGGTCGCGACGTCGAGCGGGATGCGCCAGTCGACGCCGACGACGTCCGCGCCGGCCTCACCCATCGCCGTGAGCAGTTCGCCGGTGCCGACTCCGAAGTGGATCTTCGGGACCCCGGCTCCCGCGAGCGCGGCGAGCACGCGGGCGGAGTGCGGCTGGACGTACGTCCGGTAGTCGGCCTCGGTCAGGGCGCCGGCCCACGAGTCGAACAGCTGGACCGCCGACGCGCCCGCCGCGACCTGGACGCGCAGGAACCCGAGCGTGATCTCGGCCAGCCGGTCGCACAGGGCGTGCCACAGCTCCGGGTCGCCGTACATGAGGGCTTTCGTCCGGCCGTGGGTGCGCGACGGGCCGCCCTCGACCAGATAGGACGCCAGCGTGAACGGGGCGCCCGCGAACCCGATCAGTGGTGTGCCGCCCAGTTCCCCGACGAGTGTCGTGACGGCCTCGGTCACGTAGTCGACGTCGTCCGGCTCAAGAGGACGGAGCCGTTCCAGGTCCGCGGCGGACGAGATCGGCTCCGCGACGACCGGTCCGACACCGGGCACGATGTCCAGGTCGACGCCGATGGCCTTGAGCGGGACGACGATGTCGGAGAAGAAGATCGCCGCGTCGACGCCGTGCCGCCGGACCGGTTGCAGCGTGATCTCGGTGACGAGGTCCGGACGCTGGCACGCGTCCAGCATCGCGGTGCCCTCGCGTAGCGCGCGGTACTCCGGCAGCGACCGGCCGGCCTGGCGCATGAACCAGACCGGCGTGTGCGGCACGGGCTCCCGCCGGCACGCCCGCAGGAATGGTGACGAAGCGAGATCATTCACAGTCACCCATGCTTCCATGCCTACGCGCGGATCGCGCAACCTGTCCGCCACCCCACTACGGCCGCCCGCCGCTCGGGTGTTCGTAACCGCCGTGCCCGGGCTGGGCGCTCGGGTGTTCGTGAGCGCCGCGCGCCGGGGCGGCGTCGTGGGCCCGGCGCGCTTTCGTGCGGCGTGCCGCGCCCGGCGCGCCGGTCCGGAGTCCTACGCTTCGTTCATGGCGGAGTCCACCGGGCTACCGGACAGCTTCGCGCGGGCTGTCGCGGGCCTGCGCAGCGTGCGGCCGCGCCCGGAGATCCTCCTGGAGGAGGTCGCCGCGCCGCAGCGACTGGCGCCGTACAGCTTCGCGCTCGGCGCCACCGTCCTGCGCGACCAGGACGAGGTGGCCACCGGGCGGCTGGTGCTGCTGCACGATCCGGAGGGGCATGATGCCTGGTCCGGGACGTTGCGCGTGGTCAGCTACGTCACCGCCGAGCTCGAATCCGACATGGCCGGCGACCCGATGCTCGCCGAGGTGGGCTGGAGCTGGCTGCTCGACGCGCTGGCCGCCGGTGGCGCCAAGTACACGGCGGCGGGCGGCACGGTCACGCAGGTCGTCTCGACGCGCTTCGGCGACCTCGCCGGCCCGCCGGACGCCGCCGACATCGAACTCCGCGCCTCCTGGACGCCGCTGGACGAGGACCTCGGCCCGCACCTGTCGGCGTGGTGCATCCTGCTCGCGTCCACCGCCGGCCTGCCGCCCCCCGGGATCACGCTGCTCGCCTCGAACGGCGGCTAGCTCACGAGAGCTTCGGCGCGCGTGCACGGCTGGTCGAGTTGTTTGGCCAGCTTCTCCACCTGGGCTCTGTTGCCGGCTCCGGCGGCCGTCATCAGCTGGAGCAGCAGCTTGAGGCAGCTGGCGATCGTCTTCTTGTCCTCGGAGACGACGCCCAGTTCGTCCTGCCGGGTGTCGAGGTCCTGGCGGGCCTTGTCCCGCTCGTCCTCGACCTTGACGATCTTCGCCTCCTTCGCCGCCAGCTGCTCCTTCTGGCTGGCGACCGTCGCCCGGTTCTCGCTGAGGTCGCCCGAGGCCACGAAGAACAACCCCGCCAACACCAGGCTGAGGACGACGGCCAGCGCGGTCACCGCCGACAGCACCACCACCAACCGCGAACCGCGCGAGGCAGCCGGGTTCGGCGGCGAACCCACGGACGGCGCAGCAGCCGCCCCGGCGAATGGCGGCCTTGCCACGCCGGCGTCCGGCGGCGGAGCGGCGAACGGTGCAGGAGAAGCGCCGGCGTCCGGTGCTGGTGCTGGTGCTGGTGCTGGTGCTGGTGCTGGTGCTGGTGCTGGTGCTGGTGTGATCCCGGCGAAGGGTGCCGGGGCCGCGCTGGCGAACAGCGCCGGCCCTGTGGCGCCGGGCGGCACGGGCGCGGCAGACGGCGCCGGCGCGGCGGGTTGGTCGGGCGGTGGCGGGGCGGGGCCGATCGGCGGCTCGGACATGGGCAACCTCGACGTCAGGCGACGGAAGCACCCGCCCGGGCGGCCGAGTACACGAAGATTCTAGCGAATGCCAGCAAACGCGCGCTACCGATTAGCAGTCGACGAGCCCGTCGCAGACTTCGCTGATCGGGATCGCCAGGGCCAGTCCGTCGGCGTCGTCCCGGACGATCTTGGCCTGCGCCACCCCGACGACCTGCCCCTGGGCATTGCTCACGGGCCCGCCGGAGTTGCCCGGACTGATCGCGGCGTCGAACTGGATGACCCGGGAGTCCAGCCCCGGCACGTCGGCGCGGACCGCGCTCACGACGCCGGTCGTCACCGTGTCGGCAAGCCCGAGCGGCGCCCCGACGACGACCACGGGCTGGCCCGGCTGCACGGCGGCCTCGGCCGGCTTCAGCCTCGGGAACGACTTCGGCGACTGGAGTACCGCGAGGTCGCGCCGCTCGTCCATCTTCACGATCTGGACGGGGTGCCTTTCCTTGCCCCGCTCCAGCGTCGCGGACCGCGACCCGGACCGGACTACACCCTCCACGACGTGGAAGTTCGTGACCAGCAACGTCGCACTGCCGGACGTCCCGAACGCGAACGCCGTCCCGGTCGCGTTGCCGGCCCGCACCCGGAACACCGACGGCAGCACCTTCTTCGCGACTGTCGCCGAATCCAGCGAACCCTTGGTGCGCTCGTCGACCCCGGCGAGCTGCTTGGTGGCGGCGTCCAGCTCGGACCGCGCCTCCGCCAGCGTCGTGTTCGTCTCGCGCAGTTCGGCGGCCTGCCTGTCGGCGCGGTCGGACAGCTTCACGAGGAACACAGTCTGGACGACCGCCACCGCGAGCAGCACCAGCCCCAGGGCCATCGCTACCCAGCCCAGCACGTTGCGCTGCCGCGCGGGCCGGGCCGGCAGCGGTGCGCCGTACTCAGGAACCTGACCGTGCTGCACCGCCCCGCCGTACTCCAGCTGCGGCGGCGCGACCCACGGCTGCTGCTGCGTCGGCGGGGGCGGCGGCGCGAACGAGGACTGCTGCGGCGGGTAGGACGGCTGCGCTACCGACGGCTGCGGAAACGCCGGAGCGTACGAAGCCGGCGGAAACGACGCCGGCGGGAACGACGGCGACACCGGCGCCGGCTGGGCCGGCACGGGCGGAGGCAGCGGCGGCGGTGCCGATACCGGCACGGGCGGAGGCAGCGGCGGCGCCGATACCGGCGTAACCGGCGCTGGCGGGGCGTACTGCGGCCAGTGCCCGTCCTGGGGCTCGGTCATCGCGCGTACCTCTCTCGGACCCGCCCGGGCACGCTGCGTGCCGGCGGCAGACCCCCACGCTATCGCCGCATGCCAGGACGGTCGATGCCGTCACCAGGCGTGCCGACCCCCGCTCACTACGCGCACACCGATACGGTGGACCGGTGGACGAAGCGGCGACGACGGGACAGGCAGCGACATCGCACGACCGCGACGCCGCGACGACCAGCACGGACGAGCCGCAGGCACAGCCGCTGCTCGAGCCCCGGGACGGCACTCCGCCGCCGATTGACACCCCGCGGGGCCTCGCCGAGGTGGCGGAGCGGTTGAGCCGGGGTAGCGGTCCTGTGGCGATCGACGCTGAGCGGGCGTCGGGCTACCGCTACGGGCAGCGCGCCTACCTGGTGCAGTTGCGGCGCAAGGGCGCCGGGACGGCACTGATCGATCCGCTGCCGTTCGACGACCTGGGCGCCGTGGACACCGCGATCGCCGACGCCGAGTGGGTCCTGCACGCCGCCAGCCAGGATCTGCCGTGCCTGGACGAGCTGGGCCTCCGTCCCCGGAAGCTGTTCGACACCGAGCTGGCGGGCCGGCTCGCCGGTTTCGAGCGGGTGGGTCTCGGCGCGATGGTGGAACGCGTCCTGGGCTACACGCTGGAGAAGGGCCATTCCGCGGCGGACTGGAGCACACGACCGCTGCCGGCGGCCTGGCTCACGTACGCGGCCCTCGACGTGGAACTGCTCGTCGAGCTGCGCGACGCCCTCGCCGACGAGCTGGACGGCCAGGGCAAGCTGGAGTGGGCCCGGGAGGAGTTCGCCGCGCTGGCCGCGAGCCGCCCGCCGGGTCCGCGTCCGGAGCCGTGGCGCCGCACCTCGGGCATCCACCGGGTGCGCAGCGCGCGGGGCCTGTCTCGCGTCCGCGCGCTCTGGGGCGCCCGCGACGACCTGGCGAGGCGCCGCGACCTCGCTCCCGGACGGGTCCTCCCCGATTCCGCGATCGTGGCCGCCGCCCAGGCCGACCCGGCCGACGAGCGCGCGCTCCTGGCACTACCCGTCTTCTCCGGCCGTGCCACGCGCCGCCTCGCCTCGACGTGGCTCACCGCCCTGCAGGAAGCCCGCGACCTGGCCGACGCCGAGCTGCCCGCCACGACGGGTGGCGGCGACGGCCCGCCGCCCGCGCACCGCTGGGCCGACCGCGATCCGGCCGCGGCCGCCCGCCTGGCGCGCGCCCGGCAGGAGATCGCGACCCTGGCCACCGAGAACAGCCTTCCGACCGAGAACCTGCTGTCTCCGGACAGCGTCCGCCGCCTGTCGTGGACCCCACCTGAGCCGCTCGACCTGGATTCGGTCGCCGCGACTCTCCGTTCCCTCGGCGCCCGTCCGTGGCAGATCAAGCTCACCGCGGAGCCGCTGACCAAGGCGCTCGACGAATCCTGACCAACCAAGCGTGCGCTACGTCACACGGCAGCCCGGGTGCCCGATCTAGTTACTGACAAGTAGCATCCTGGAAACAAGCATTCCCGCTTCCGGAGGAGGGCCCGTGCCCCGAACCGCCCGTGACGTGGTCTTCGTCGACGGTGTGCGCACCCCGTTCGGCAAGGCCGGCCCTAAGGGCATCTACGCCGACACCCGCGCCGACGACCTGATCATCCGCTGCATTCGCGAACTGATCGCCCGCCACCCCGAACTCCCGCCCGAGCGGGTCGACGAGGTGGCCGTCGCCGCTACCACCCAGATCGGCGACCAGGGTCTGACTCTGGGCCGCATCGCCGCCCTGCTGTCCGGGCTGCCGAAGACCGTCCCCGGCTACTCCATCGACCGCATGTGCGCCGGTGCGATGACCGCCGTGACGACGGTCGCCGGCGGTATCGCCTTCGGCGCCTACGACGTGGCCATCGCCGGCGGCGTCGAGCACATGGGCCGGCACCCGATGGGTGAGGGCGTCGACCCGAACCCGCGGATCATCGCCGAGAAGCTGGTCGACCCGTCCGCGCTGGTCATGGGCCAGACCGCGGAGAACGTCCACGACCGCTTCCCGGAGCTGACCAAGGAGCGCTGCGACGCCTACGCGCTGGGCAGCCAGCAGAAGTACGCCAAGGCCATCGCGGACGGCAAGATCCAGCAGGATCTCGTGCCGATGGCGACGCGCAGCAAGGACAAGGGCTGGGGCCTGGCCACGGCCGACGAGCCGCCGCGCCCGAACACCACCCTGGAAGACCTCGCCGGGCTGAAGACCCCGTTCCGCTCGCACGGCCGGGTCACCGCCGGTAACGCCGCGGGCCTGAACGACGGCGCCACCGCCGCGATCCTGGCCGCCGAGGACGTCGCCGTGGAGCTGGGCCTCCCGATCGGGATGCGCCTGGTCAGCTACGGCTTCGTCGGTGTCGAGCCCGAGGTCATGGGCATCGGCCCGGTGCCGAGCACCGAGCGGGCACTGCGCCTGGCCGGCCTCACCATCGACGACATCGGCCTGTTCGAGCTGAACGAGGCGTTCGCCGTCCAGGTGCTGGCGTTCCTCGACCACTTCGGCATCGCCGACGACGACGCCCGCGTCAACCCGTGGGGCGGCGCCATCGCCCTCGGCCACCCGCTCGCCAGCTCCGGCGTCCGGCTGATGACGCAGCTCTCGCGCCACTTCGCCGAGCGGCCGGACGTCCGCTACGGCCTTACCGCCATGTGCATCGGCATCGGCATGGGCGGCACCGTGATCTGGGAGAACCCGCACTACACCGGGAGCAGCAAGTGACCGCTACCGCAGAATTCGCCGCCGAGGTCGTGACCCAGGCGCTCGTCCGCTACGTCAACGTCCCGGGTGTCGACGGCGAGATCGCGCTGATCACGCTGGAGAACGGGCACGACCACACCCGGCCGTCGACGTTCGGTCCGGGCGGCCTGACCAGCCTGGACAACGCGCTCACCGAGATCGAGGCGCGTACGCCGGCCGTCCGGGCGATCGCCGTCACCGGCAAGCCGTTCATCTTCGCGGTCGGCGCCGACATCTCGGGCATCCCGCACGTGACGGACCGATCGCAGGCCCTGGAGATCGGCCAGCTCGGCCACCGGGTGTTCGCGCGGATCAAGAACGCGTCCGTCCCGACGTTCGCGTTCGTCAACGGTGCCGCGATGGGCGGTGGCCTGGAGATCGCGCTGCACGCCCAGTACCGGACGCTGTCCTCGGGCGCCGCCGCGCTGGCGCTGCCGGAGTGCTTCCTCGGTCTGGTCCCCGGCTGGGGCGGCACGCAGCTCCTGCCGAACCTGATCGGCGCCGACAAGGCCGTGACGGTCATCGTCGAGAACGCCCTGAGCCAGAACAAGATGCTCGGGGCCAAGCAGGCGTACGCCCTGGGCATCGCCGACGCGATGTTCGAGCCGGCCGACTTCATCGAGCGCTCGCTGCTGTGGGCGGCCGGTGTGCTCCGCGGTGACATCGCGGTCGACCGTCCGGAGATCGACCGTGGCCAGGCCTGGGACGACGCCGTCGCCCGTGGCCGCGCGTTCGCCGACGCCCGCGTGCGTGGTGCCGCGCCGGCCCCGTACAAGGCACTGGACCTGATCGCGCTCGCCAAGACGGCGTCCTTCGCCGACGGCACCGCCGCCGAGGACGAGACCCTCGCCGACCTCGTCATGAGCGAGGAGCTGCGCGCCGGCCTGTACTCGTTCGACCTGGTGCAGAAGCGGGCGAAGCGGCCGGTCGGGGCGCCTGACAAGTCGCTCGCCCGTCCGGTCACGAAGGTGGGCGTCGTCGGCGCCGGCCTCATGGCCAGCCAGCTCGCGCTGCTGTTCGCCCGCCGCCTCGGCGTGCCGGTGGTCCTCACCGACCTCGACCAGGAGCGGCTCGACAAGGGTGTCGCGTACGCCCACGCCGAGATCGACAAGCTGGCGGGCAAGCGCCGGGTCTCCCCCGACGCCGCCAACAAGCTCAAGGCGCTCATCACCGGATCGCTGACCAAGGACGCGTTCGCCGACGCCGACTTCGTCATCGAGGCGGTGTTCGAGAACCTGAACGTGAAGAAGAAGGTGTTCGCCGAGGTCGAGGCCGTGGTCTCGCCGACGGCCGTGCTGGCGACGAACACGTCGTCGCTGTCCGTCACCGAGATGGCGGCCGACCTGAAGCACCCCGAGCGGGTCGTCGGGTTCCACTTCTTCAACCCGGTCGCGATCATGCCGCTGCTGGAGATCGCCAAGGGTGCCGCGACCGACGACCCGACGTACGCCACCGCGTTCGCCGTGGGCAAGTCGCTGAAGAAGACCTGCATCGCCGTGAAGGACGCCCCGGCGTTCGTCGCGAACCGGCTGTTCATGCGGTTCTTCAACGAGGTCACCCGCGGTATCGACGAGGGCGCTGCGTTCGACGTCGCCGACCACGCGTTCGACCCGCTGGGCCTGCCGATGACCCCGCTCCAGCTGCTGACGTTCAGCGGCCCGGCGGTGTCGTACCACGTGATGGAGACGCTGCACACGGCGTTCCCGGACCGGTTCTACCTGTCGGAGAACCTGGGCAAGCTGGTCGAGGCCGGCATCACCAGCTTCTTCGGCCCGGACGGCAAGACGCCGCCGGAGATCCTCGACATCTACAAGACGGGCGAGAACGGCCCGTCCGCCGAGGAGATCCTGCAGCGCGCGCTGGAGGCCATGGCGGACGAGGTCCGGCGCCTGATCGACGAGGGCGTCGTCGCCGAACCGCAGGACGTCGACCTGGCGCTGATCACCGGCGGCGGCTACCCGTTCCACCTGGGCGGCATCACGCCGTACCTGGACCGGACCGGCATCTCCGAGAAGGTCAACGGCAAGCGGTTCATCCCGAAGGGCGTCTCGACGCTCCCGTAAGTCCGTACCGAAGCGTGTGGGGTTTTCTGAGCTATAACGCGGAAAACCCCACACGCTTCTCGGAGTTGATACCACCTCTGATACCATTTGGCGCATGGCCATGACCCTGCGCCTCTCCGACGAGCAGACCGCCGCGCTGCGTGAACGCGCCGACGCGGAACACCGCAGCATGCAGCAGATCGTCCTCGCCGCCGTGGACGAGTACCTAGCCCGCACCAGCCGCGCGGAGCGGATCAAGCAGGTGTCGACGCGCTATGCCGACCGCTACCAGGATCTCCTGCGCCGGCTCGGCGAATGACGGAGTTCGACTACCTGAGCACAGAGGAAGTACTCGGCCTGATCGCACCGGACGCCATCGGCTCTCCGCCGGAGGTCCGTGACTTCGGGCTCCTCGACGCCGCCGTGAACCGGCCCCGCGCGACGGTGTTCGGCCAGGACGCCTACCCCGACCTCTGGACGAAGGCCGCCGCGCTGCTGCATTCGATCGCGTCCAACCATCCCCTCGTGGACGGCAACAAGCGGCTCGCCTGGCACGCGGCCGTCGTGTTCCTCGCGTTGAACGGCACCGACGTCTCCGTGGGCGACGACCCGGCGTACGACTTCGTCATCGCGGTCGCCAGCAGGGAACTCTACGACGTCGAGAAGATCGCGGACCGGCTGCGGGCGTTCACGGCCGGTTGACGGTGCGGGGCACGATGGTGGGATGAATCGGGGGCTTCTGGTCGGGGCACTGCTTTGTTTACTGGCGGTGGCCGGCTGTCACGAGCCGCTGGCCGAAGCGGATTCGGATGCGGATGCGCCACCATCCGCCACACCCACACCCAGCCACGAGCCCGAGCCCGAGCCCGAAAGCTTCACCCAGCACCAGTCCGACGCCAAAGGCCGTCAGGTATGCCTTCCCGGTGGACGGCGAGACGTCCTACGGCCGCACGCACTCGCTCTATCCCGCCACGGACATCATCGCCCGCTGCGGCGCCACGGCACGATCCCCTGTGGACGGTGTGGTGCTGGAACTGAGCCGGGTCGACACGTTCGTCAAGGCGAGCCCGCTCGGCCCCGCCAAGGGCGGGTTGTTCGTGTCGATCCGCGGCGACGACGGGGTCCGGTACTACGGCTCGCACTTCAGCCGGGTGGACGCGCCGATCGCGCCCGGGCTGCGCGTCCGCGCCGGGGAGGCGATCGGGCTGGTCGGCCGTACCGGCAACGCGAACAACGTCTGCCACGTGCACTTCGCGGTGAGCCCGGTGTGCGGCGGTGCCGGCGACTGGTGGATCCGGCGGGGCACGGTATTCCCCTGGCGCTACCTGGACTCGTGGCGCCGCGGCGGCCAGCTCTCACCGGCCGCCGAGGTGGCCAAGGCCACCTGCCCACCCGCGCCGGCCCTCCGACCGGTGAGATCGTGAAGCCTGGCTTCACGATCCGACCGGTCGGGACTCAGCGGGCGCCGACCAGCTCGTCAGCACGCGCCGGCCGCCGCACGAACCGCCGGACCAGCGGCCACAGCAGGATCACGGCGATCACCGCGTACACGCCGGCGGTCAGTGGCCCGTCCCACAGCCCGCTGATCTCGCCGTCGCTGAGCTGGAGCGCGCGTCGCAACTGCAGTTCGGCGCGCGGTCCGAGGATGACGCCCAGGATGAGCGGCAGCACCGGCAGCCCGTACCGCCGCATCCCCATCCCGAGCAGCCCGAGTGCGAGCAGGAGCAGCAGGTCGAGCGGCTGCGCGTTGACGGAGTACGCGCCGAGGCTGGCGAAGAACAGGATGCCGGCGTACAGGTACGGGCGCGGGATCCGCAGCAGCCTGGCCCAGGCCGGCGCCAGCGGCAGGTTGAGCACCAGCAGCAGGAAGTTGCCGACGAACAGGCTGGCGATCAGCGTCCAGACGAGTTCGGGTTCGCGCTGGAACAGGAGCGGCCCGGGCTGGATCCCGTACTGCGTGAACGCCGCGAGCATGACGGCCGCCGTCGCGTTCACCGGCAGGCCGAGCGACAGCATCGGGACGAGGCTGCCAGCGGCCGACGCGTTGTTCGCCGCCTCCGGGCCGGCCACGCCTTCGATCGCGCCGTGCCCGAACTCGTCGCGGCGGCGGGACAGCCGCTTCTCCGTGACGTAGGACAGGAACGTCGGGATCTCGGCGCCGCCGGCCGGGATCGCGCCGAACGGGAAGCCCAGCGCGGTACCCCGCAGCCACGGCTTCCAGGACCGCCGCCAGTCGTCACGGCCCATCCACGGCCGCCCGACCGGGATCACCTCGGACGCCCGCCGGCGCAGGTGCGCGGCCACCCACAGCGCCTCGCCGACGGCGAAGATGCCGACCGCCACGACGATGACGTCGATACCGTCGGCGAGCTGCGGGACGCCGAACGTGAGCCGCTGCTGGCCGGTCTGCGGGTCGAGCCCGACGACGCCGATCGCCAGTCCGACCGCGAGCGCCGCGAACCCCCGGATCCGGGACGAGCCCAGCACCGCCGTCACCGCCACGAGTGCCAGCACCATGATCGCCAGGTACTCGGGGGCGCCGAGGCTGACGGCGAACACCACGACCAGCGGCGCGAGCAGCACGAGGAGGACGGTGCCGATCGTGCCGGCGACGAACGAGCCGATCGCGGCCGTGGCCAGCGCCTGCGCCGCCCGTCCGGAGCGAGCCATTTTGTTGCCCTCGACGGCCGTGACGACCGATGCGGACTCACCCGGTGTGTTGAGCAGGATCGACGTGGTGGAGCCGCCGTACATGCCGCCGTAGTAGATGCCGACGAACATGATGAACGCGCTGGTCGGACTGACCGCGTACGTGACCGGCAGCAGCAGCGCCACGGTCATCGCGGGCCCGATCCCCGGCAGCACGCCCACCGTGGTGCCGAGGACGACGCCGATCAGGGCGAACAGCAGGTTGGTGGGGGTCGCGACAGCGGCGAACCCGTCGAGCAACGCGGAGAACGTGTCCATCTAGAGGATCCCATCCAGTACGCCCGCCGGGAGCGCGATGCCGAGGCCCACGGCGAACAGGTAGAACGTGGCGACGGAGAGGCCGATGGAGATCAGCGCGTCGCGGACGTACGCCCGGCTGCCGAGCGCGTACACGGCGCCCCAGAACAGCACCGCGCCCGAGACCACCCAGCCGGCCGGCTCGATCAGGGCGGCGTTGGCGAGGAACGCGCCGACGAGCAGCAGGACGGTCCGCCAGTCGGTGCGGTGCCCGAGGTCGACGTCCTCGCCGCCCTCGGGCTCTCCACGGCCGCCGCGCAGGACGTCCCGGGCGAGTAGCACGGCACAGACGATCAACGCCACGCCTACCACTGTCGGGACGGCACGGGGCCCGATCGGGCCGCGCTGGGCGAAGTCGGTGGCGATCCGGGTGGTGTCCCACAGCACGACCGCGCCGAGCACGGCCAGTGCGAGGGACACTCCCAGCTCGGACCGGCCGCGAAGGGGGTTCGGCCGGTCCAGGTCCTGAGTCGTCATGCGAGGCCCAGCTCGTCGAGGACGCTCTCCACCCGCTGGTCCTGCTCCTTCAGGAAGGCGCCGTACTCGTCGCCGGTGACGTAGGCGTCCGTCCAGCCGTTGCGCTTGATCGCGTCCTTCCAGCCGTCCGAGCTGTGCATGCGGTCGAGCGCGTCGATGAGGGCGTCCTTGGACTTCGCGTCGATGCTGGGCGGTGCGACGATGCCGCGCCAGTTGGCGAACTCCAGGTCGACGCCCTGCTCCTTGAGGGTCGGCGCGTCGAGGACGTCGAGGCGCTCGGCGCTGGTCACCGCGAGGACGCGTACCGCGCCCGCCTTGATCTGGTCGAGGTACTCGCCCACGCCCGAGGCGGCGAAGCTGAGCTTGTTGCCCAGGACGGCCGGCAGCAGCTCGCCGCCACTGTCGTACCCGACGTAGTTGACCTTCTTCGGCTCGATGCCGACGGCCTGCGCGAGCTGCATGGGCAGCAGGTGGTCCGGGCCGCCGGGCGAGGAGGCGCCGCCGACCGTGACCTTGCCCGGATCGGCCTTCCACGCGGCGATCAGCGCGTCGAGCGTCTTGTACGGGGAGTCCTTCGGCACCACGATGATGCCCGGCTCCTCGATGAGCTTGGCCAGCGGCGTGGTGTCCTGAAGCGACGCCTTGGACTTGTTCGTGTAGACGCTGCCGACCACGCCGAGGCCCATGAGCATCGCCAGGTCGCCGTTGCCCTTCTCGTTGACCAGCCGGGTGAGTCCGACCGTGCCACCGGCGCCCACCAGGTTGAACACCTCGATGCGGCGGGCGATCTTGCCCTCTTCCATCACCTTCGCAGCGGTACGTCCCGTCACGTCGTACCCGCCGCCGGCAGCCGTCGGGATCATGATCCGGAAGTTGGTGAGCTGGGCGGTCGCGTCCGCGTCGTCCCTGGTCGTGCCGCACGCGGACACCAGCAGCGCCACGGCCAACCCGGACGCCGCGAGCCTTGGCCCGATGAGCTTGCGCATGTGATCCTCGCTTCATGACGGTTACGGCGGTGTTGCAGATCGTGCGGGTCGGCGTGGCGTGAGTCACTGTTAGGTGACCAACGGAGTTTGAGTTCTTTGTGGTCACGCCCGCGCCCCTTCCGCCGGCCACGCGGGTGCTGCAGGCTCACCCGTCAAGCGGAGCGAGGAGGTGACCACCGATGCGTCCCAAGCTGACCCTGGCCGGTCAGTTCCTCGCGTTTCAGCTGGTCATCGGCTTTGTCGTGCTGATTGCCGTGGCCGCTGTGTCGCTCGCGCAGTCGGCCGAGACGTTCCGCCGCGACCAGGGCCACCGCATGCTGTCCATCGCCGAGAACGTGGCCACCACCCGCGTCGCGCGGCTCGGGCTCGTCGACCCCGCGCAGCAGACGGCACTCCCGCCGCTGGCCGAGGGGACACGGTCCGTGTCGGGCGCGTCGTTCGTGATCATCGCCCGTCCGGACCGCACGATCCTCACCTCACCCGACCCACGCCAGCTCGGGCGGCGCCTGCCGCTGGGCGAGAGCCAGGTGGCCCGGAACCGGTCGTGGACGGGCGTGGTGACGCACGACGGCATCACGTCCGTGGTGGCGCACGTCCCCGTGATCGCCGAGGACGGGCGTACGGTCGGCCTGGTGGCGGTCGGCCAGAACTACCCGAGCATCTGGGAGCGTCTGCGCGACGCGACGCCGAACCTCCTCATCTACCTGGGTCTGGCGAGCGCGCTCGGCATCGCCGGTTCGTGGCTGCTGGCGCGCCGGGTCAAGCGCCAGACGCTCGGCCTCGAACCCCGCGAGATCGCCGGGCTGGTGGAACATCGTGAGGCCATGCTCCACGGCATCCGGGAGGGCGTGATCGGGCTCGACCCGCAGCGGCGCGTCACCCTGGCCAACGACGGCGCCCGCGACCTGCTCGACCTCCCCGAGGACTGCGTCGGCCGGACCCTCGACGACCTCGGCCTCGACCACCTGCTGACCGGACCGGCCGGCGGCGCCGACCAGATCGTCCTCGTGAACGAACGGGTGCTCACCCTCAACCAGATGCCGATCTCCACGCACGGCACGGTGATCGGCTCGGTCACCACCCTGCGCGACCTCACCGAACTCGCCGCCCTGCAACGCGAACTCGGCGCCACCCGCAACGCCACCGACACGCTCCGGGCCCAGACCCACGAGTTCAGCAACCAGCTCCACACGATCTCCGGACTGATCCAGCTCGGAGAGTTCGACGAGGTCGTTCGGTTCGTCAGCGGGCTCTACCGCAACCGCGCCCAGCTCAACCAGGACGTCACCAGCCGCGTCGCCGACCCGGCGGTCGCCGCGCTCGTGATCGCGAAGTCCAGCCTGGCCGCCGAGCAGGGCGTGGACCTGCGGCTCGCGCCGGACTCGCGGCTGGGACGCGTCGACGACCAGCTCGCGGCGGATCTCACGACGGTCGTCGGCAACCTCATCGACAACGCGCTGGACGCCGTCGGCCCGGCGCCGGGCTGGGTGGAGCTGGGGCTCGGCGATGGGGGTGGCGACGTGACCGTGGTCGTCCGGGACTCCGGGCCCGGCGTGGCCCCCGAACTCGCCGAAGAGGTGTTCCGGCAAGGCTTCACGACCAAGTCGGCGGACGGTCGTACGCGCGGTTTCGGGCTCGCGCTCACCCGGCTGGTGTGCGCCCGGCGCGGCGGCGAGATCAGCGTCGAGGGCGCCGTCTTCACCGCGCGCATCCCTGTCCGGGCGGGGGTGGCCACGCCGTGATCGAGGTACTGGTCGTCGACGACGACTTCATGGTAGCCAAGGTCCACAGTAGATTTGTCGACCGGACGCCGGGGTTCACCGTCGTCGGCGCGGTCCACACCGGCGCCGGTGCGTTGGAGGCCGCGCACGCGCTCCAGCCCGACCTGATCCTCCTCGACATCTACCTGCCCGACATGACCGGACTGGACGTCCTCACCCGGCTCCGCGAGCAGGCACCCGACGTGGACGTCCTGGTCATCAGCGCCGCCCGCGAGGTCGAGACCGTGCGCCGGGCCCTGCGCGGCGGCATCGTGCACTACCTGCTGAAACCGTTCACGTACGAGGATCTGCGCGAGCGGCTGGAGCACTACCGGTCGGCGCATCTCACCCTCGCCGAGGCCGGCACCGCCCGGCAGGCCGACGTCGACCGCGTGTTCGGTATGCCCGGCGCCCCGGACCGTTCCCTGCCCAAGGGGTTGAGCGTCGAGACGGCCCAGCTCGTCGAACAGGCGCTGCGGGACTCCACGCGCGACATGTCCGCGTCCGAGTGCGCGTCGGTGCTCGGCCTGTCCCGGGTCAGCGCCCGCCGCTACCTCGAACACTTCGCCACGCTGGGCAAGGCGGACGTGCGGCTCCGGTACGGGGGCCAGGGCCGCCCCGAACGCCGCTACGCCTGGCGCACCTGACCCCCGACCCGCGCGCGCCGCGCCCCACCTCGAGCCAAGTCAGCCGGGCTGGACGGCGAGCAGCACGCCGGCGTCCAGCGACACCGTCGCCCGCTCGCCCGTGAACACGTTGGAGACGCCGCGCGTCGTGCCGATCGGCAGGTCCTCGTCCACCAGCGGGTACAGCAGCCCCTCGGTGCGGACCTTGGCCGCCGGGCCGTGCACGGGCAGCAGCGAGACCAGTTCGCCGGAGGACCCGTGCAGCTCCACCGAGCGGCGGATCACGGTCAGGGTAGCGGCGCCCATGCGGGCCACCAGCTCCACCGACGCGTACTGCGGCGCGGCGAGCAGGAACGCGTTGCCGAGCCAGTGGTCGAACCGTCCGCCGTGGCCGCCGATGACCACGACACGACGGGGCTTGCGCGCGACGGCGAGCCCCAGCGCCAGTTCCAGGTCGGTGGCGTCCTTCGCGACGGGGTGGGTCTCGATCCGTCCGCCGGCCGCGCGCACCCGCTCCAGGTCTTCCAGACTGGCCGAGTCGAAGTCGCCGATCGCCTCGTCGACCGTCAGTCCGAGTGAGAAGGCGTGGGCGATGCCACCGTCGGCGGCGATCACCCACGCGTCGGCGGGGAGGCCGGCGAGCACGTCACTCGCCGATTCCTCCCCGCCCGCGACAACCAGAACGGTGTCGATCAGCCCACCACGGCGTGCTCGGGGAATCGGCAGAGCGTGGCGAACTCGTCGCCGTCGAGGCTCGCGCCGCCCACCAGCGCACCGTCCACATCGTCCTTGGCCATGATGCCGGCGATGTTGTTGGCCTTCACCGATCCGCCGTAGAGGATCCTGGCCGCGTCGGCGACCTCGTCCGAGTACAGCTCGCGCAGGCGCCCACGGATCGCGGCGCACACCTCCTGCGCGTCTTCCGGGGTGGCGACCTTGCCGGTGCCGATGGCCCACACCGGCTCGTACGCGATGACGATCGTCTTGGCCTGCTCGGCCGGGATCTTCGCCAGCGCGCCGTCGAGCTGCGCGAGCGTGTAGGCCACCTGCTCGCCCGCCTCGCGCACCTCCAGCCCCTCGCCGATGCAGACGATGGGCACGATGTCGTTGGCGAACGCCGCCTTGGCCTTGGCGTTCACCAGCGCGTCGTCCTCGTGGTGGTACTGGCGGCGCTCGGAGTGCCCGACCACGACGTACGTGCAGCCCAGCTTGGCGAGCATCGCGCCGCTGATCTCGCCGGTGTAGGCGCCGGCCTTCTGCTGCGACAGGTCCTGCGCGCCGTAGCCGATGAGCAGCCGGTCACCGTCGATCAGCGTCTGGACGCTGCGCAGGTCGGTGAACGGGGGCAGCACGACCACCTCGACGGCGGTGAGCTGCTGCTCGTTGAGGCTCCACGCGATCTTCTGGGTGAGCGCGATCGCCTCGAGGTGGTTCATGTTCATCTTCCAGTTGCCCGCGATGAGCGGACGGCGCCCCTCGGGCAGCTCTGGCTTCTTCTTCGCCACGATCTCAGGCCTCCGCTTCGAGAGCGGCCAGACCCGGCAGGGTCTTGCCCTCCAGATACTCCAGCGACGCGCCGCCGCCGGTCGAGATGTGGCCGAACGCCGACTCATCCAGGCCGAGCGCCCGGACGGCCGCCGCCGAGTCGCCGCCGCCGACGATCGACAGACCGTCCACAGCGGACACTGCCTGCGCCACCGCGCGCGTGCCCTCGGCGAACGGCGCGAACTCGAACACGCCCGCCGGGCCGTTCCAGAACACGGTCTTCGCCGGGGACAGCTTCGCCGCGAAGAGTTCGGCCGTGGCCGGGCCGATGTCCAGGCCCTTCCAGTCGCCCTCGATCGCGTCGGCGGGCACGATCCGCGTCTCGGCGGTGTCGCTGATCTCCTTCGCGACCACCACGTCGACGGGCAGCACGATCTTGTCGCCCGCCTCGGCCAGCAGCCCCTTGCAGGTGTCGATCATCTCGGCTTCCAGCAGCGAACCGCCGACGCCGTGGCCCTGGGCCGCGAGGAACGTGAAGCACATCCCGCCGCCGACCAGCAGGTGGTCGACCTTGGGCAGCAGCGACCGGATCACCGCGAGCTTGTCCGAGACCTTGCTGCCGCCGAGCACCACCACGTACGGGGTGTCCGGGTTGCCGGTGAGCCGGCGCAGCACCTCGACCTCGCGCAGCACCAGGCCACCGGCGTACGCCGGCAGGAGCTTCGCGACGTCGTACACGCTGGCGTGCTTGCGGTGGACGGCGCCGAACGCGTCGTCCACGTACGCGTCCGCGAGCGACGCCAACTCCGCGGCGAACGCGGCCCGCTCGGCGTCGTCCTTGCTGGTCTCGCCCGGGTTGAACCGCAGGTTCTCCAGCAGCGCCACGCCGCCGTCGGCCAGCCCGTCGACGGCCGCGCGGGCCTCCGGGCCCACGGTGTCCGACGCGAACGCGACCGGCGAACCCAGCAGCTCACCGAAGCGCGCGGCGACCAGCGCGAGCGAGTACTTCGGCTCCGGCGCGCCCTTGGGGCGGCCGAGGTGCGAGAC
Source organism: uncultured Actinomycetota bacterium (assembly GCA_963742725.1). Taxonomy (GTDB): domain Bacteria; phylum Actinomycetota; class Actinomycetes; order Mycobacteriales; family Cryptosporangiaceae; genus CAVVAL01. Next base: position 348,764 of record CAVUMX010000001.1, read on the forward strand.
GACGACGACGCGCGCGCCGGCGTCCCGCAGCGCCGTGACCGTGGGGAGGACCGCACGGATGCGGCCGTCATCTGAAATGGATGTCGCCGATCGTTTTCCTGATTCCAAAGGGACGTTGAGGTCGGCGCGTACCAGCACGCGCCGACCCGTCACGCCCTCGGCGAGCAGGTCGTCGAGGGTTTTCATCTCAGAGCGTCGCGCCGACGTGCTTGACCAGGTCGACGAGGCGGTTGGAGTAGCCCCACTCGTTGTCGTACCAGCCGACGACCTTCACCTGGTCGCCGATCACCTTGGTGAGGCCGGCGTCGAAGATGCAGGACGCCGGGTCGGTGACGATGTCCGACGACACGATCGGGTCCTCGGTGTAGGTGAGGATGCCCTTGAGCGGGCCCTCGGCCGCAGCCTTGACCGCCGCGTTGACCTCTTCGACCGTCGTCTCGCGGCCGGCCGTGAACGTCAGGTCGGTGGCCGAACCGGTGGGGATCGGCACCCGCAGCGCGAAGCCGTCGAGCTTGCCCTTCAGCTCCGGCAGCACCAGGCCGATCGCCTTCGCGGCGCCCGTCGAGGTCGGGACGATGTTCAGCGCGGCGGCACGGGCGCGACGCAGGTCGCTGTGCGGACCGTCCTGCAGGTTCTGGTCCTGGGTGTAGGCGTGGATCGTGGTCATCAGGCCACGCTCGATGCCGACCGACTCGTTCAGCACCTTGGCCATCGGGCCGAGGCAGTTCGTCGTGCAGGACGCGTTGGAGATGATCGTGTGCGCCGCCGCGTCGTAGGTGTCGTGGTTGACACCCATGACGATCGTGACGTCCTCGTTCTTCGCCGGCGCCGAGATGATGACCTTCTTCGCGCCCTGGTCGATGTGCGCCTTCGCCTTGGTGGCGTCGGTGAAGAAGCCCGTCGACTCGATGACCACGTCGGCGCCGAGGTCCTTCCACGGCAGCGCGTTCGGGTCACGCTCGGCGAGCGCCTTGAACGACTTGCCGGCGACGGTGATCTCGTCCGCGCTGGCCTTCACCTCACCCGGGAAGCGGCCCAGGATGCTGTCGTACTTCAGCAGGTGCGCCAGGGTCTCGTTGTCCGTGAGGTCGTTGACGCCCACGATCTCGATATCCGCGCCCGACGCCTGGACGGCGCGGAAGAAGTTGCGGCCGATACGCCCGAAGCCGTTGATGCCTACCCGGATGGTCACGCCGATCTCCTCAACATGTGTATGCGTTGAATGCTGCCGCGGGCGGCGCTGCGCGCGGGGTTCCCCGATGCGACCCTATCTGGTCGGCGGGGGCGGTCCGCAGGGTCCCGTCAGAATCGGTTCAGCACCGGCCCGGCCAGCCCGTTTCGTCCCACCCCGCGCCCGCCCCACCGCCGTCGCACGCCACCCGCCGCCCGACCGCCGTCGCACGCCACCCGGCGGCCCGGCGGCGTTACGGCGCCACCCGAGCCGGCCGCCACCCGCGCCGCCCGCCGCACGCCACCCGCGCCGCCGCCACCCGCGGAGCCGGGTCGCTGGCCCCGCGCCGCGTGGGCAAGCCGCCCACCGCTGGCGCCGCCGGCCGCGCAACCCGGCGGCCCGGCGGCGTTACGGCGCCAGCATCTCCGGGGTCACGCTGGCCTCGGTGTCGGGAATGCCCGAGTCGTGGGCGCGCTTGTCCGCGAGCGCCAGGAGACGCCTTATACGGCCGGCGACAGCGTCCTTCGTGAGAACCGGTTCGGCGAGCGAGCCCAGTTCCTCCAGGGACGCCTGCCGGTGCATGAGCCGGAGCCGCCCGGCCGCGAGCAGGTGCTCGGGCGCGTCCTCGCCGAGGATCTCTATGGCCCGCGCCACGCGCGCTCCGGCTGCGACGGCCGCGCGAGCGGACCGGCGCAGGTTCGCGTCGTCGAAGTTGGCGAGCCGGTTGGCGGTGGCGCGCACCTCGCGCCGCATCCGGCGCTCCTCCCAGGCCAGGACGCTGTCGTGCGCCCCGATCCGGACCAGCAGCGCACCGATCGAGTCGCCGTCGCGCACCACGACCCGGTCGAACCCCCGGACCTCACGCGCCTTCGAGCCGATCCCGAGCCGCCGCGCCGCCCCGACCAGCGCCAGCGCCGCTTCCGGCCCCGGGCACGTGATCTCCAGCGCGGACGACCGTCCGGGCTCGGTCAGCGAGCCGTGCGCCAGGAACGCGCCACGCCACGCCGACTCCGCACAGCACATCCCCGCCGACACGACCTGCGGCGGCAGCCCACGGACCGGCCTGCCGCGCACGTCCAGCAGCCCGGTCTGGCGGGCCAGCGCCTCGCCGTCCTTCACGACCCGGACGACGTACCGGCTGCCCTTGCGCAGCCCACCGGACGCGAGCACGTGGACCTCGCTCGCGTGCCCGTACACCTCGGCGATCTCTCGCCGCAGTCGCCGCGCGGCCACACCGGTGTCGAGTTCCGCCTCGACGACCACCCGCCCGCTCACAATGTGCAGTCCACCGGCAAATCTCAGCAAAGCCGCCATTTCGGACTTACGGCAGCAAGGCTTTGTGACCACCAGCCGGCTCAACTCGTCCTTCACCGCAGCAGTCATCGCCATATGCGCTCACCTCGCCGTTTCGTCCCACCCCAGGTCTGCGCGGTCGATCACCGAACGCAGCACGGACGCCAATGCCCCCGGATCATGCCGTGGGCTGCCGTCAGCAACCGCGACCGGCGCGACCACCAATCTCCCCCCGAGAGATTCTGCCGCACTCGTGAGGCGTGTGTGGTCCCGTACCACCCGCGGATCCGCGACCACGGCGTCAACGGTGAACTCCGGCGCGTGCCTGGTCAATGCCGCGAGGTGTTCCTCCGCCGACCAGCCGTCCGTCTCGCCCGGTTCGTCCGAGAGGTTCAGCGCCACGATACGGCGGGCACGGGTCTTCTCGATCGCCGCCCGGAGTTCCGGTACCAGGAAGTGCGGCAGCACGCTCGTGAACCAGGAACCGGGACCGAACACGAGCCAGTCGGCGGCCCCGACGGCAGCCACCGCCTCGGCACAGGCCGGCGGATCCGCCGGTTCGAGCCGCACGCCGAGGACGTGACCGGGCGTCTTCGCCACCGTGGCCTGCCCGCGCACCAACGAACGCTCATCCGGACGGGTCGGATCGAGGCCGACGACGTCCGCGACGATCTCCAGCGGCTCCGCCGACATCGGCAGGACACGGCCGCACGCGCCGAGCATCCGGCCGGCGTGGTCGAGCGCCGCCACCGGACCGCCCAGGACCTCCACCAGCCCCGTCAGGACCAGGTTCCCGATCGCGTGGCCGCCGAGATCGCCGTCGCCGGGGAAACGGTGCTGGAACAGCATCGACCGCAGCTCCGCGTCCGGACCTTCGCCTGCGAGCGCCACCAGCGCCTGCCGCAGGTCACCGGGCGGCAGGACACCGAACTCCTTGCGCAGCCGCCCGCTGGACCCGCCGTCGTCGGCGACCGTCACCACGGCCGTGAGGTCGACGTCGAGCCGCCGCAAGGCCCGCAGCGCCGAGAACAACCCGTGGCCCCCACCGAACGCCACGACCTTCGTCTGCACCAGCTGGCTCTGTGCTTGCTGGTTCTCTCGCTGCGCGGCGCCGTTTCGCTCGTTCACGGGCGCCCCTCGCTCCGCTCGGCGACCCCGCGAACGGGGTTGCTGTGCCGATTGGTTCGCTCGCTTCGCTCGTTCACTCGCGCCCCAGATCCCTGTGGACGGCGTGGGTCTGCAACCCGCGACGGGCCAGCAGCGACGCCAACTGCTCGGCGCTGGCGACGCTGCGGTGCTTGCCGCCGGTGCAGCCCACGGCGATCGTCAGGTACCTCTTGCCCTCGCGCCGGAAACCTTCGGTCGCTTCCTCGACCAGGTCGGCGTAGCGGTCCAGGAAGGACGACGCGCCGGGCTGCCCCAGCACGTACTCGCTGACCGACGGATCGCGGCCCGTCAGCGGCCGTAGCTCCGGCACCCAGTGCGGGTTCGGCAGGAACCGCATGTCGACGACGAGGTCCGCGTCGGCGGGCAGCCCGTACTTGAAGCCGAACGACAGCACCGTGACGCGCAACGCCAGCGACTCGGCGGCGAACAGCTCCTCGACCCGGGCGCGCAGCTGGTTGACGTTGAGCAGGGTCGTGTCGATCGTCAGGTCGGCTTCGCCGCGTGCGTCGAGCAGGAGTTCGCGTTCGGCGGCGATCCCGTCCGCGAGCCGGCCGTCGCCCTGGAGCGGATGGGGCCGGCGGACGCTCTCGAACCGGTGGATCAGGACGTCGTCCGAGGCGTCGACGAACAGCACGCGGGGCCGGAACCCGCGACCGCGCAGCTCGGCGACGGCGCCCGTCAGGTCGGTGGAGAACGCGCGGCTACGGACGTCGAGGATCATCGCCGTGCGGCGCGCCTGCCCGCCGGACTCGTGCGCCAGCTCGGCCATCGTCACCATCAGCGCCTGCGGGAGGTTGTCGACCACGTAGTAGCCGACGTTCTCCAACGCACGCGCGACCGTGCTCCGGCCCGCGCCGGAGAGCCCCGTCACGATCACCAGGTCCATGCTCTCGCGGTCCAGGCCGGACCGGGCACCGCCCGCTCTGTCTGTGCTCTCGGCCGGCGGACCGACCGCGGCCGGTCCGATGCTCAGCTCGTCCACGTGCCCCCCACTCGTCAACCCTTTGTACCCCCAGTCTCCCCAGCTCCCGCCAGCGCATTCACGACGGCCTCGGCGGTACGGCGCCCGAAGCCCGGAACGGCGACGATCTCGTCGACCGACGCGGCCTTGAGCTTCCGTACCGAACCGAAGTGCCGCAGCAGGGCCTTGCGGCGGGCCTCCCCCAGGCCCGGGATCCCGTCCAGCGCGGACGTCGTCATCCGCTTCGACCGCTTCTGCCGGTGGTAGTCGATCGCGAAGCGGTGCGCTTCGTCGCGGACGCGTTGCAGCAGGTACAGGCCCTCGCTGCTGCGCCCCAGGACGAGCGGGAAGTCGTCGCCGGGGATCCACACCTCTTCGAGCCGTTTCGCCAGCCCGCACAGCGCGATGTCGTCGATGCCCAGCTCGGCGAGGACCTTCGCGGCGGCGGCCACCTGCGGCGCACCGCCGTCGACCACGACCAGGTTGGGCGGGTACGCGAACTTGCGCGGCCGTCCGGTGTCGGGGTCGATGCCTGGTCTGTCCACCGTGGACTCGCCAGGTTCGGCCGGCGACGCGTCCAGGTCGCCGGTCTCGGCGCGCGCGTCCAGGTACCGGCTGAACCGGCGCCGCAGCACCTCGGCGAGCGACGCCGTGTCGTCGATCCCGTCATCGCCCCGGACGGCGAAGCGCCGGTACTCGGACCTGCGGGCGATGCCGTCCTCGAAGACGACCATGCTGCCCACCACGTCGGTGCCGGCGACGTGCGAGATGTCGTAGCACTCGATCCGCAGCGGAGCCTCGTCCAGGGACAGCGCCTCCTGGATCTCGGCCAGCGCGCGGGACCGCGCCGTGAGGTCGCTGGCCCGCTTGAGCTTGTGCTGGGTGAAGGCCTGCTGCGCGTTGCGCTGGACGGTCTCCATCAGCGCGCGCTTGTCGCCCCGCTGAGGCACACGCAGCGAGACCCTGGAACCGCGCGCCTCGCTGAGGAGGTCGCCGAGCGCCCCCGCGTCGGTGGGCAGCGCGGGGACCAGCACCTCGCGCGGGATCGACTCCCCGGACTCGCCCCCGTACACCTGGAGGCAGAACTGCTCGACGAGTTCGCCGGTCGTGACGTCCTCGACCTTCTCGACGACCCAGCCACGCTGGCCACGGACCCGCCCGCCCCGGACGTGGAACACCTGGACGGCCGCCTCCAGCTCGTCCTCCGCGAACGCGACCACGTCGGCGTCGGTGCCGTCGCCGAACACCACGGCCTGCTTCTCCATGGCCCTGCGCAGCGCGCCCAGGTCGTCGCGGAGCCGCGCGGCCAGCTCGTACTCCTGGTCGGCCGACGCCTTGCGCATCTCGCGTTCCAGGCGCCGCATCATCGTGTCGGTCTTGCCGGCCATGAAGTCGCAGAAGTCCTCGACGATCCGCCGGTGCTCGTCGACGCTGACCCGGTCGACGCACGGCGCCGAACACTTGCCGATGTAGCCGAGCAGGCACGGCCGCCCGATCTGGCCGGCGCGCTTGAACACGCCGGCACTGCACGTGCGGGCCGGGAAGACGCGCAGCAGCAGGTCGAGCGTCTCCCGGATCGCCCACGCGTGCGCGTACGGCCCGAAGTACCGGACGCCCTTCTTCTTCGCCCCGCGCATCACCTGCAGCCGCGGGTACTCCTCGTACAGCGTGACCGCCAGCGACGGATAGCTCTTGTCGTCGCGGTACCGCACGTTGAAGCGCGGGTCGTACTCCTTGATCCACGAGTACTCGAGCTGGAGCGCCTCGACCTCGGTGCCGACGACCACCCAGTCGACCGCCGCCGCGCTCGTGACCATCTGGTACGTGCGGGGGTGGAGGCCCGCCGGGTCGGCGAAGTACGAGTTGAGGCGGCTGCGCAGGCTCTTCGCCTTGCCGACGTAGATGACCCGGGCACGCTGATCCCGGAACCGGTACACGCCCGGGGAGTCGGGAATCGTGCCCGGCGCCGGGCGGTAGGTGGAGGGATCGGGCACGCTCCCGAGCCTAGTCCGCGGCTACGACATCACCGGGACAGCTCTTCGGCCATGACCGCCGTGGAGAACGGCTCGACCCGCGCCCGCATGTCCGCGTACGTGGTGACCAGCAGCGGCACGCCGCAGACCGTCACCGCCGCCTGGAGCGCCACCTGGAGCAGCGACGAGACGGCCGCGCCGGCGACCACGACCCCGACCTGGTCGGCGGTGCCCGTGCCGAGCTCGACGACAGCGGCCAGGACACCGACGACGAGGGCCACCACCACGTACAGGCCGAGCATCGTGGCCACCCGCGCGGCCGAGGTGCCCAGGTCACCGTGGAACAGCCGGAACGACCGGTCGATGGCCCCGCCGTTGGCCCCGCGCTCGAACGCCACGACGGCCGGCATCACTAGGAGGACGGCGATCACGTAGACGCCCGGCAGGATGCACGCGCAGATGCCGATCAGGACCAGGAGAGAACCGAGGATCTGCCAGCCGATCATCGGGAGGAGCCGGCGGAGGCCGTGCTTCAGCGCCGCACCCAGGCTCACCTCGCCGCCGACGGCCACCGTCGCGACGACCCGGAAGCTCGCGAGCAGGACCAGCCAGTAGAACAGGAGCGCGACGATCCCACCCACGACGAGGATCACGGCGTGCACGATCAGCGGCGTGAAGTCGGCCAGCGCCAGCGGGCCCCCCACGTCGATCTGCGCGTTGATCCTGTCCTCCCACTCCGGCAGGACGATCCCCTGGAAGATCGCCGTGTACACCGTCAGCGGCAGGGCGACCACGAAGGCGATCAGCTGGAGGATCAGCAAGGGGCGCCAACCGCGCTTGAACAGCTCGAACGAGCGCATCCACCAGCCCTCGTAGTTCGGGCTGACGAGCGGATCGCCGTCGCCGATCCCGGGCGGCGGGCCACCGAACCCACCGGCGGGCGGGGTGCCGTACCGCACCGCGGGCGGGGTGCCGTAGGGGCCGGCCGGCGGGCCGGCGGGTGGCGTGCCGTAGGGGCTGGCGGGTGGCGGGGTCCAGCCGGTGCCGTGGCCTTGGTTCGGATCGGGCCAACCGGAGCGGTCGTTCGGGTCAGGCGGGTTCCACATGCGTCGTACGCTCCAGGCTGGACAGGTCAGGGCGGCACATAGTAGCCGGGAAACAAAACGGACATGACGGATCCGGCCGCCGCGCGAGCGCCCTGCCTGCGACGATGCGGTGGCTGTTACACAGGGGGCCCGGGGGGATGGCGATGCGACGCAGGACCGTCTACGTACTCGTCGGCATCGCCGTGGCCGCCGCGCTCGTCGTGGTCTGCGCCGCGGCCGGCATCTTCGTCGTGGCCCGGGCGCTCGACGACGGGAAAGGACGCGGGGACCGCACCGAACTCGTCGTGCGCGCCACCGGTCCGGACGGGCAGCCCGCGTCCAGCCGCGACGTGGCGATCACCGGCCGCATGCTGGTCGAACGGCTCAGGACGGCGGGACTGTCCGATATCGGCGTCCAGCCCAAGGGGGACGGGCGTTTCCTGATCGCCGCCACCGGAGAGAAGAGCGGCGAGCTGATGCCGCAGCTGCTCGGCGCCGGCCACCTCCACTTCCGCGAGGTCCTCCAGTCCGCGGAGCCGCAGCCCCTGCCCCCTGCGCCGGGCGGAACCGCGTCGCCGCCCCCCGCACCGCCCGCGAGCCCGAACCCCGTCGTGCCGCCGTCGCAGGCAGAGGCGCCGGTGATCGGGAGGTTCCCGGCGGGGACCGACGCCATCGTCAGGACCGCCACCGCCCCGGAACAGCTCCTCGCGCCCGGTGTCGCCGAACGGTTCGCCGTCGCGGCCACACTCACGCCGGCGGAACTGAGCGCCCTACCGGCCGAGTGGCAGTTCAAGCTCCCGCAGATCACCTGCGCGGCACTGGACGCCCGTCCCGCTGCCGCGACCGAAGCGCTCGGCGACCAGGTCGTCGCCTGCGAGATCAGCACCAAGTACCTGCTCGGCCCCGCCGAGGTCCTGGGCACCGACGTCGAGAAGGCGACGGTCGACAACGGCGCCAACGGTTGGGGCGTCGTCGTCGAGATGACCCCGGCCGGCAAGGACAAGTTCGCCGCCCTGACCCGCAGGGCGGTGCAGAAACAGGTCGCGATCCTCCTCGACGGACGGGTCGTGTCCGCGCCGACGATCCAGGAGCCGATCACCGGCGGCGCCGTGGAAATCCACGGCAAGTTCACCCGCGCCAAGGCGGTCTCCCTCGCCGCCTCGCTCCAGTCCGGCGCGCTCGGCTTCATCCTCACCGTCGAGCAGAAGTCCACCAAGCGCGCCCCACGCTGACCGTTCTGCGTTTACCATTGTTAGCTGCCGCTAGAATGCGTTAAGCTCGCCATCGCATCGCGGTAGTACCGCGGTGCTACCAGGGCTACCATGACCGTGTGGCGGTGGAGAAGATGAGCATTTCGCTGAGCCCCGACGTCGCCGAGCGCGCACGGCGGGCGGCGGCGGCCGAGGGCATCCCGCTATCGACGTGGCTGTCACGGGCCGCCGAGGAAGCGGCGGGCCTGGCCGAGGCGCGCGCGGCGATGGCCGAGTACATCGAGATCTACGGCGAGCCCGACCCCGACCTGGTCGCGGCGACGGAAGCTGAGTTGGCGGCGGCAGGTGTGGGCGAGTTCGAGACACCTGACGAGGCGGCCGCACGACTTGCGGTGCTCGCCCGACTCAGAGGCGAAGCCTCCACCGACGACACGAGGCGTGCGGGATGATCCGGCACCAGCTTGTGCTCGACGCCGGCGCGCTGATCAGCGCGGAAGGAAATCCTCAAGGCAAGGTCCTGATCGCGTGCCGATCAGCGCTCCGGAAGGGATTCCAGCCCGTCATTCCAGCGGTGGTGCTCGCACAGGTCTGGCGCGCGAGCCCGCGCCAGCACTCAGTGGGCATCCTCCGACGCATGTGCCAGGTGATTCCGTTCACGGAAGAGACTGCGGAACAGGTAGGCAGCCTCATCGCGTGCGGCGGCGGTACCGATGTGGTGGATGCAGCAGTCGTCATCGCTGCGGTGGAGCACAGCGCGGCGGTGCTCACGTCGGATCCTGGGGATATCGCCAAGCTGGCGGACGCCGCCGGGTATCGGGTGCCTCTCGTGACGGTCTGACGATCTTGTCGTGGGTGGCCCGTAGCGTCCGCGCCATGACGGACCCCATCGGCCGGCTCCACTCGGTCATTCTCGACTGCCCGGACGCTCAGGCGCTCGCACCGTTCTACGAAGCGTTGACCGGTCTCGCCGTGCTCGACAGCGACGGCGACTGGGTGACGCTCGGCCCGGCGGACGGGAGCCTCCCCCGGCTCGCCTTCCAGACGATCGCCGACTACCGCCCGCCGAACTGGCCCGATCCGGCCGCGCCGCAGCAGAGCCATCTCGACATCGAGGTGGACGACATCGACGCCGCCGAGCCCCGCGTCCTGGCTCTCGGCGCGACCCTCCTGCACGACGGTGGCGGCGAGAAATCGGGCTACCGCGTCTACACCGACCCGGTCGGCCACCCCTTCTGCCTCATCTGGGGCCAGGACTAGCCCCAGGCTCACCGCCAGCCGGCCCCACCGGCCGCCGTACTCACCGCCCGCCCGGGCTGCCCAGCTGGCGGGCGGAGTCTTGGATGGCTTGGATCAGCGCCATGGTGGCGGGCGGGTCGGGTGGATCGCCGTAGGTGACGGTGTAGATCTGGCGCGGAAAACCGGGTATCTCGGTGGTGTGGACGTCGGGCAGGCGGTGGGCGCGGAGCGCGAGTCCGGGCAGGGTGGTGACCCCGGTGCCGGCGGCGACGAGCGCCTGCACGACGACCATGTCGTCGCAGACGGACTCGACGCGTGGGGTGAAGCCGTGGTGCCGGCACACGGCGGTCAGCTCGCCCTGGCACCGTTCGCATCCGCCGATCCAGGCGGAGTGGCGGTGGTTCGCGACGCTGTCGTCCGGGCGCTGGCTCACGAGGTAGATCGGGTCGTCGGCGACGTGGACCATGCGGAATCCCTCGTCCTCCAGCGGCGCGTGCGCGTACCGGAACACGAGTGCGACATCCACCTCGCCGTTCCGCAGCATCTGCAGCGCTTCGACCGGATGGCGATCGATCACGCTCAGCGCGAGGCCGGGGTGCGCCTCGGTCAGCATGACGGCTGCCTTCGGCACGATCGTGCTCAGGACGGACGCGTTGGCGGCGAGGCGAACCCGCCCGGTCCGCAGACCAACCTGCGCGGCCAGCTCGTTGGTGGCCGCGTCGACCCGTCCGACGATCTCGGTGGCCCGGTTGGCCAGCAGCTGGCCCTCAGGGGTCAGCCGGATCCCGCGGCCTACCCGCTGGACGAGCTTGACTCCGGTGGCCGCCTCGAGGCGGGACAGGTGATGACTCACCGACGGCTGCGAGTAGTGCAGCTCCCTCGCCGCTTCGGTCACGGACCCGTGTCGCGCCACCGCGGCCAGCACCTTGAGATGGACCAGATTCATACATCAAGAATATCAATATGAAGAGCGAAGGATTGGCATTGGACGTCATCTATTGACTCGTCCATGCTCTTTGTGAGGGCGCCGGACGGCGCCGAGCCGACTGAGGAGGCGCGATGAGCAAGCTCAGGTGTCACATCTCGATCTCGCTGGACGGTTACGTCGCCGGCCCGAACCAGAGCGAGGAGAACCCGCTCGGCGAGGGCGGCGAGCAGCTCCACGACTGGGTGGTCCCGCTGGCCGCCTGGCGCCGGTCCCACGGCGACGAGGGCGGCGAGGTGAACGCGAGCACCCAGGTGTTCGAGGAGGCGATCGAGAACATCGGCGCCGCGGTGATGGGCAGGAACATGTTCGGCCCCGTCGGCGGTGGTCCCTGGGGCGACAAGCCGTGGACGGGCTGGTGGGGTGACAACCCGCCCTACCACTACCCCGTGTTCGTCCTCACCCATCACGCGCGTGATCCGCTGGAGATGGAGGGAGGGACCACGTTCCACTTCGTCACCGACGGGCTCGAGTCCGCGCTCGATCAGGCGAAGAAGGCCGCAGGCGGCAAGGACGTCATGCTGTGGGGCGGCGGCAACGTCGCTCAGCAGTACCTGGCGGCGGGGCTGCTGGACGAGGTCGAGCTGCACGTCGTCCCGATCCTGCTCGGGGGCGGTTCTCGCCTCGTCGACAACCTCGGGGACGCGGATGTGCGACTCGAACAGGTCCGGGCCGTCGAAGCGCCCGGCGTCACCCACATCAAGTACCGGGTCGTGTCCCATGGAGCCTGACCGCCTGCGGGCCTTCATCGACGACGTCGGAGTCGTCGTGAGCAGCACCGACGACGAGCACGAGATCACGGCCCGGATCGCCGAGCGGCTGTCGGCGCTACTGGCCGGCGGTTACCGGCTTCCGCCGGAGGTCACGCGATCATCGTCCGAGCGCCATCTGAACTATCCGCTCTACATCGCTCCCGACGAGAGCTGGTCGATGGCGTCCGTGGTCTGGGACGTGGGTCAGCGGACCGGCGTCCACTCGCACGAGACGTGGGGCGTCGTCGGGGTCTACGCGGGAGCCGAACTCGAGACCCGGTACCTCAAGCCGACGGCGCCCACCGCGGGCGTGCCGCTGACGCCGGCCGGCGAAGCGCGGTGGGAGCCGGGGCAGGTGACCGTCTGCTGCACCACCGACGACGACGTCCATGCTGTCGCGGCCGTCGGCAGCGAGCCCACCGTCGGGATCCACGTCTACGGCGGCAACATCGGCACGATCAGGCGGTGGTCGTACGACCCCGCCACCGGCGAAGCCCAGCCGTTCGCCTCCGGCTGGGACAGCCCCGACCGGGCGCACAGCAGCCAGTAGCCATGAGCGAGCAGGAGTGCGGCGGCCGCCACGACCCGGCCGGGGTGTGTGGCGGCCGCCGCACGGTCACGTGCCCGCCAGCGCCGTCGTCGGTGATAGGCGTGCCGCCCGCATCGCCGGGTACAGCCCAGCGACGGTCCCGATGAGGAGCGTCGCGACGACGCCCCCGGCCAGAACCCAGGGCGGCACGGCCGTGGGCCAGTCCCGGGTGGCCGCGTAGATCCCGGTCACGGCGGCTCCGAGCACGGCGCCCGCCACCCCGCCGAGCAGTGACAGCAGCAGCGACTCGGCGAGGAACTGGACCCTGACCTGGCCACGGGTGGCGCCGAGTGCGCGTCGCAGTCCGATCTCCTGCCGGCGTTCCAGCACCGAGATGACCATGGTGTTGGCGACGCCGACCCCGCCGACGAGGAGCGCGACGGCCCCGAGTCCGAGCAGGAGCCCGGTGAACGTGGTGTCGGCGGCCGCTCGGGCTGCCAGGGCATCCGACGGCCGGCTGACCAGCACTTCCTCCGGGTTCTGCGGGTTCGCGGTCCGGGGCAGTACCGCCCGGACGGTGTCCACGGACGCCTCGGTCGACCGCTCGTAGAGCCGCGTCGGATGCCCGTCGAAGCCGAGCAGCCGCCCCGCCACGTCGAATCCGATGAGCGCCGAGCTGTCGAGCTCCCCGGCCAGTTCGACCGGCGCGAGGATGCCGATCACGGTGAACCAGCGGCCGCCGAGCCAGACCTTCACATCCGGGCCGGCCTGGTCGATGCCGAGCCGTCGGGCCGCCGTGTCGCCCAGCACGACCGCCGGGTACTTCGACGTCGCGTCGTTCAGCCAGGTGCCGCTGCGGATCGCACCGCCGACGGTCTTGAGCAGGTCCGTCCGGGCCGCGGCAACGGTCAGCGCCCCCGTCTCCTGCGACGGGATCTTGTCGGTCCGGCGCACGGTCGCCGAGACGTGCCCGGTCGCACTGGCCGACAGGACCGGCCCGATCCGCCGGACCATGTTCACCGACTCCTTCGGCAGTTTGGCGTCCTTGCCGAAGAGGGTCTGGCCCGGCGTCACCGTCAGCAGGTTGGTGCCGAGCCGGTCGAGACGGGCGTTGAGATCGGCCCGGCTGGACGCGGAGATCCCGACGACGGCGACCATCGCCGCAATGCCCAGCGCGATACCCAGCGCGGACAGCACCACGCGGAGCGGACGTGTCCGCAGCCCGACCGCGCCGACCGCCAGCACGTCCCCCGGGGACAGCCGTGCCGGACGGAGTTCACGCTGCCGCATTGCTACTCCCCGTGTCGCGCCGGATCAGCCCGTCCCACATCTCCACCTGGCGCGGCAGGCTGGCCGCGATCTCACGGTCGTGCGTGATCACGACGACGGTCGTCCCCTGGCTGTGCAGGTCCCGCAGCGCCTCGATGACCTCCAGTCCGGAGACCGAATCGAGGTTGCCGGTCGGTTCGTCCGCGAGCAGCAGCACCGGACCGCCGACGATCGCCCGCGCCACCCCGACACGTTGCCGCTCGCCGCCGGACAGCTCGTGCGGACGGTGCCCGAGCCGGTGCCCCAGCCCGACCCGCCGCAACGCGACCGCGGCCCGCTCGCGACGTTCGGCGCGGGGCACGCCCGCGTACAGCAGCCCGTCCGCGACGTTCTCCAGCGCGCTGCGTCCCGCCGCCAGGTGGAACTGCTGGAACACGAACCCGATGCTGCGTGCCCGCAGCGCCGACAGCTCCTTGTCCGAGAGCCCGCTCACCGGATGCCCGGCGATGACGACCTCGCCGTCGGACGGCCGGTCGAGCGTGCCGAGCAGGTGCAACAACGTCGACTTGCCTGACCCGGACGGGCCGACGATGCCGACCAACTCGCCGTATCCGATGGCGACGCTGACCCCCGCCAGCGCCCGCACGCCCGGGTACTCCCGGGTCACGTCCCTGAGCTCGGCCACATACGACGTCATGACTCCGGCACCTCGACCTTCGTCCCCTCGGTGAGGCCGTCGCCGGTGACCTCGACCTGACCGTCCGCGAACATTCCTGTCTCGACGGCGACGACGCGCCGCTGACCCCCGTCCATAGTGGCCACTCCGTACCCGCCTTCCCGCAGCGCGAGCAGCGCCGCGACGGGCACCGCGAGCACGCCCTTGCGGGACTCGCTGACCAGTTCGACGTCGACGGGAGCCTGGTCCAGGTTGCCGGCCGCCTTGGTGTCTTTGAGCGTGACCGTCACTGGGATCGTGGCCTCTCCGCCTTGCGGGCCTTCGCCCTCCTGCTGTTCCGCGACGTTCCCGACCGACGTCACCGTGCCCGTCGCCGTACCGCCGCCCGGGATCGACACCGTGACCGCCGCGCCGACGCGCGCCAGGCGCTGGTCGTCCACGGCGAGGTCGACCGTGACGATCCGCGTCGTGCCCGTGACCGACACGACCGGCCCGCCGGCCTCCCCGCCCACCGGCGCCTTGTGGTCCGCGATCCGGACCGGTCCGGCTGCGTACGTGATCGCGCCCGGCTCCACCGTTCCCGTCTCGTCGACGCCGAGGTCGTCCTGCCACTCCTTCACGGCCGCCGCCGTCTTGGCCGAGTACTCGTCGTCGACCGTGAAACCGGAGTAGCCCAAGGCCGCGAGGTTCTTCTCGAACTGGAGCACGTCGGCGCCTTCGGTCCCGGTGCTCAGCGTCCGGTACGCCGGCAGCGACCCGTACAGGAGCACGACCGGTTCGCCGTTCACGCGGTACAGCACCGCGCCACGCTTCGCCGTCGCACCCTTGGCCTTGACCTCCGTGACCACGCCCTGCTTGTGGTTCGGCAGGTCGCGCGCGTCCCCGTACCCGAGCTTGCCCTGGACGCTCGTCGTTTCGGTGAGGTCGGTGCGGACCACGTCCGCGGTGCCGGTCGTCGCCGGACGGGTCTGGGGCGCCGCCTCACTGTCCGCCAGCCGGAGCCCGGTGGCCGTCGCCGCGACCGCGACGACCGAGATGCCGCCGAGGATCCACCGCGTGCGGCGCCGTCCTGGTGGTCGCTCGGTCACTTGCCGCCCCCGATCCGCACGCTCGCGCCGTCGCCGCCGCCGCACTTCTTGAGCGCGGCCTCGAACTTCTTCTCGTCAGCCGGTATCTTGATCGCCTCGCCCATCCCGCCTTCGAACGTCGGGTCCGGCATGTCGATGCCTTCCTTACGCATGCACCGGGCGTGCTCGAGCATCTTCTTCTTGTCCGCTTCGCTGAGCTGGACGGCGCCGTCGCCGACGGGCGCGTACTTCTTGCACTTCTCGTGCGCCTCCTCGAACTTCTTCGGGCTGGTTGCCCTGCCCGGCTTGCCGGCCTCCACCGACACGGAACCCGAGTCGCCCTTGCCTCCCTCGGCGATGTGCACGTCTACGCCGTTCTCGCGCATGCACTTCATGAACTTGTCCTGGTCGCCCTTCTGCTCCTTCTTCGCCGTGTCGCTCGTCTTGGCGCCACTGTTCGCGCTCGCCACCTCGGGTTCGGCGTCCTTCTGGCCGCATCCCGCCACGGCGATCAGCGCGGCGACCAGCAACGGCAGTGCCACTCCGCGTCGCATGACCGACTCCTTCCGCACGCCAGTGTCTCCAGCGAGCAGGTCGAGTCCACCGCGCGGGGGCTAACGCAGGCGTCAACGCTGCGCTTTAACCCGCGTTTACCTGCCGCGGTGCGACGATGGCGTGGTGCGCGTACTGGTGGTGGAGGATGAGAAGCTCCTGGCGGACACGATCGTTGCCGGGCTGCGGCGTGAGGCCCTGGCGGTCGACGTCGTGTACGACGGGGAGTCCGCGCGTGAGCGGATCACGGTCAACTCCTACGACGTGATCGTCCTCGACCGCGATCTGCCGGGCGTCCACGGCGACGAGATCTGCCGTGAGGTGGTCGCGTCCGGGGCCGGTGCGCGGGTGCTCATGCTCACCGCGGCCGGCGACGTGTCCGACCGGATCGCCGGCCTGAGCCTCGGCGCCGACGACTACCTGCCGAAGCCGTTCAACTTCGCCGAGCTGGTCGTCCGGATCCGGACGCTCGCGCGGCGGCCCGCGAACGGTGTCCCGCCGATCCTGGAACGCCAGGGCATAAGGCTCGATCCGCTACGCCGGGAGGTGTTCCGCGACGGGCGGTACACGGCGCTGCGGCGGAAGGAGTTCGCCGTGCTGGAACAGCTGCTGCGGGCCGATGGCGGCGTGGTCAGCGCCGAACAGCTCCTGGAGAAGGCGTGGGACGAGCACGCCGACCCGTTCACGAACGTCGTCCGGGTGACCGTGATGAACCTGCGGCGGCGCCTCGGCGACCCGCCCGTGGTGGAGACCGTGCCGGGCTCGGGGTACCGGATCCGATGACCCGTCTCACGCTCCGCGCGCGCCTGACCCTGCTCTACACCGCCGTGTTCTTCGCGGCCGGCCTCATGATGCTGATCGTGAACTACGCCGTCGTGGCGCGGAGCCTGGAGGCCGGCCTCCCCGACTTCGTGGCCGCCGTCGACGCGACCGGCAGCGCGACCGGCAGCGCGACGCCGAGCCGCTCCCGACCGAAGAAGGGTCGATCGGGATCGCCCGCCGCATGACGATCGAGGAGTCGGAGTCGGAGCTGCGCGACAGCACGCTCGGCGCGCTCCTCAAGAACTCGGCGCTCGCCCTGATCCTCGTCGGGCTCGTGGCCGCCGCCGCGGCGTACGCGATCGCGACCCGCGCGCTCGCGCCGGTCCACGCGATCACCGCGACCGCCCGCCGCGTCGCCAGCCAGAACCTCGGCGAACGGATCGGGCTGACGGGACCGCGCGACGAGGTCGTGGAACTCGCCGACACGTTCGACGAGATGCTGGACCGGCTCGACGCGGCGTTCTCCAGCCAGCGTCGGTTCGTCGCCAACGCGTCGCACGAGCTGCGGACCCCGCTGGCCACGAGCCGCGCACTTCTCGAGGTGGCCCTCGCCGACCCGGACGCGCCCGAACAGCTGACGAGCGTCGGCCGGCAGCTGCTCGCCGTGAACGGCCGCAGCGAGCAGCTCATCGAGGGGCTGCTCGTCCTCGCGCGCAGCGAACACCAGCTGACGGACACCGCCGAGGTCGACCTCGCGGCCGTCGCCGAGCACGCCGCCGACTCCCTGGACCGGGAGTTCACGGACGCCGGTGTGACGTTGCGGCAGCGGCTGGAGACCGTCCCGGTGCGCGGTTCGGCCGTCCTGCTGGAACGGCTCGCGGTGAACCTGCTGCAGAACGCCGCCCGGCACAACGTCGCGGGTGGCGAGGCCACGATCCGGACCTACGTCGACGGCGACGACGCGATCCTGGAGCTGGCGAACACCGGCGCCGTCGTGCCGGCCGATGCCGCCGACGGCCTGTTCGAACCGTTCCGGCGGCTCGGCGACGAGCGGCACGCCGGCCGGGGGGTCGGACTGGGGCTCTCGATCGTCCGGTCGATCGCGCGGACGCACGGCGGCACCGCGACGGCGCACTCCCGCCCGGGCGGCGGCCTGCTCGTGCGGGTGGCGTTCCCGGCCACCGCTCCCCGGGCGGACGTCAGGCCAGCGTGATGCTGTCGCCGTTGACGGTGATGGCGATCTCCTTGAGCGGGCTGCCGGCAGGGCCGTTGACCACGCTGCCGTCGGTCGCGTTGAACCGCGACTGGTGGTTCGGGCACGTCATGACGCCGTCGACGGGCGCGCCGACCGGGGTGCCCTGGTGCGTGCACGCGGCGTCGTAGGCCTTGAACTGGCCGGCGGTCGGCTGGACGATCACGATCGGACCGTCTGCCCCGTTCACGATCGTGCCGCCGCCCACCGGCACCTGGGACGCCGTCGCGAGCCCGCCGCCGGCCGGCGCGGAGCCGCCCGTCGTGGGCGTTCCCGCGTCCTGCGGCGCGCTGGCTTCCGTGCTGTTGCCACTACAGGCAGTGAGCGCCGTCGTACCGAGAAGGCCCATCGCCATGATCCCGCACAGGACCTGCCGCCGCGGTAGCGCGGCGGTCTGCTCGTCCGTCGTCATCAAACGTCCCTCCATTTACGCCCGGCGCGGGCCGCGACGCTGTCGGTATGTCTGGATACTGCCTACTGCAGAACAACGACATCCGCCGCTGCGGGGTTCACGTTCCCAGCGAACTCCCAGGTTGCGCGCCGTACGGCGGCAGCAGGCAGGCAACCCGCGACTACGCCGGGTGACGGAATCCCGTCGAGCTAGCGGCGGGCGGTGGCCTTGGCTTTGCGGGGCTGCCGGGCGGGCCCGCTGGCGGCCTTGGACGGTTTGACGCTCGGCTGGTGACCGTCCGGCAGGACGGAGCGCAGGAACCGGCCGGTGTGGCTGGCCTCGACCGCCGCGACCTCCTCGGGCGTGCCGGTGGCGACGACCGTGCCGCCCTTGTTGCCGCCTTCCGGGCCCATGTCGATGACCCAGTCGGCCGTCTTGATGACGTCGAGGTTGTGCTCGATGACGACGACCGTGTTGCCGGCCTCGACGAGCCGGTCCAGGACGCCGAGCAGCTTGCGGATGTCCTCGAAGTGCAGGCCGGTGGTGGGTTCGTCCAGGACGTAGATCGTCCGTCCGGTGGAGCGCTTCTGCAGTTCGGACGCCAGCTTCACGCGCTGCGCCTCGCCGCCGGACAGGGTCGGCGCCGGCTGGCCGAGCCGCACGTACCCGAGGCCCACGTCGACCAGGGTCTTGAGGTGCCTGCTGATCGCCGGGACCGCCTCGAAGAACGCCGCGGCCTCCTCGATCGGCATGTCCAGGACCTCGGCGATCGTCTTCCCCTTGAAGTGGACCTCAAGGGTTTCCCGGTTGTACCGGGCGCCCTTGCAGACCTCGCAGGGGACGTAGACGTCCGGGAGGAAGTTCATCTCGATCTTGATCGTGCCGTCGCCGGAGCACGCCTCGCAGCGCCCGCCCTTGACGTTGAACGAGAACCGGCCCTGCTGATACCCGCGGACCTTCGCCTCGGTGGTCTCGGCGAACAGCTTGCGGACGTGGTCGAACACGCCGGTGTACGTCGCCGCGTTGGACCGCGGCGTGCGGCCGATCGGCGACTGGTCGACGCCGACCACCTTGTCGAGCTGGTCCAGGCCGGTGATGCGCAGGTGCCGGCCGGGCACCATCCGCGCGCCGTTGATCGTGTTCGCCAGCACCGTGTAGAGGATGTCGTTGACCAGCGTCGACTTGCCGGACCCGGACACCCCGGTGACCGCGACGAAGCAGCCGAGCGGGAAGGCGACGTCGAGGTCGCGCAGGTTGTGCTCGCGGGCGCCCTTGACGACGAGCTGCCGCTTCTTGTCGAACTGCCGGCGGTGTTCGGGCAGCGGGATCTTCTTGCGGCCGGAGATGTACTGGCCGGTCAGCGACTTCTCGCTCTGCAGCAGGTCGTGGACGGAGCCGGACACGACGATCTCGCCGCCGTGCTCGCCGGCGCCGGGACCGATGTCGACGACCCAGTCGGCGGTGCGGATCGTGTCCTCGTCGTGCTCGACGACGATCAGCGTGTTGCCGAGGTTCCGCAGCCGGACCAGCGTCTCGATCAGCCGGTGGTTGTCGCGCTGGTGCAGGCCGATGGACGGCTCGTCCAGCACGTACAGGACGCCGACGAGGCCCGACCCGATCTGGGTGGCGAGCCGGATCCGTTGCGCCTCGCCGCCCGAGAGCGTGCCGGCGGGACGGTCGAGCGACAGGTAGTCGAGCCCGACGTCCAGCAGGAACTGGAGCCGTTCGTTGATCTCCTTCAGCACCCGGCCGGCGATCATCCGCTGCCGGTCGTCGAGGGTGAGGTCGGCCAGGAACTCCGCGCACTCACTGATCGACAGCGAGCACACCTCGGCGATGTTGCGGCCGCTCAGGCTGACCGCGAGCACCTCGGGCTTGAGCCGGGCGCCGCCGCACGCGGGGCACGGCACGTCCCGCATGTACCCCTCGTACTTGTCGCGGGCCCATTCGCTCTCGGTCTCGTTGTGCCGGCGCTCAAGGAACGGGATCACGCCCTCGTAGCTGGCGTAGTAGGCGCGCTCACGGCCGTACCGGTTGGTGTAGCGGACGTGGACCTGGGTGTCGTGCCCGTGCAGGACCGCCTTCTGCGCTGCCGTCGACAGCTTGTGCCACGGCGTGTCCAGGTCGAACCCGAGCGCGTCGCCGAGGCCCTGCAGGAGCCGGCCGAAGTACTCCATGTTCTGGCCGGACGACCACGGCTGGATGGCGCCTTCGGCGAGCGTCCGTTCCGGGTCGGGGACGATCAGCTCCGGGTCGACCTCCTTGCGGGTGCCGATGCCGGTGCACTCCTGGCAGGCGCCGTAGGGGGCGTTGAACGAGAACGTCCGCGGTTCCAGGTCTTCGATGGCGAGCGGGTGGTCGTTCGGGCAGGCGAAGTGCTCGGAGAAGCGCCGCTCGCGCTCGGCGTGGTCCTCCGGCAGGTCGACGAAGTCGAGGACGACGATGCCGCCGGCCAGCCCGAGCGTGGTCTCGACCGAGTCGGTGAGGCGGCGCTTCGCGCTGGCCTTCACCGCGAGCCGGTCGACCACGACCTCGATCGTGTGCTTCTCCTGCTTCTTCAGCTTCGGCGGGTCGGTGAGCGGGTGCACGGTGCCGTCGACCCGGACCCGGGAGTAGCCCTTGGTCTGGAGCTCCGCGAACAGGTCCAGGTACTCGCCCTTGCGGCCGCGGACGACCGGTGCGAGCACCTGGAACCGGGTGCCCTCCTCCATCGTGAGCACCCGGTCGACGATCTGCTGCGGGGTCTGGCGCCGGATCTGCTCGCCGCAGACGGGACAGTGCGGGATGCCCGCGCGGGCGAACAGCAGACGCAGGTAGTCGTAGACCTCGGTGATCGTGCCGACGGTCGAGCGCGGGTTGCGGTTGGTGGACTTCTGGTCGATCGAGACGGCCGGCGACAGGCCCTCGATGAAGTCGACGTCAGGCTTGTCCATCTGGCCGAGGAACTGCCGCGCGTAGGCGGACAGGGACTCCACGTAACGACGCTGGCCCTCGGCGAAGATCGTGTCGAAGGCGAGGCTCGACTTGCCCGACCCCGACAGCCCGGTGAAGACGATGAGGGCATCGCGGGGAAGGTCGAGATTGACGTTGCGCAGGTTGTGCTCCCGTGCGCCACGCACGATCAGCCGGTCGGCCACGGTGTCTCTTCCGCTCTCTAAGCACAGATGGGACACCCAATCTAACTTTGCTGTACGACAGTTTCGTCCCGAGGGATGTCAGCGCTGGTCAGCGAGGGCTTGGAGCGCCGTGACGGCAGCCGGACAGCGCCCTGGGAGACCGCCACGCCGGCGAGCACCACCACCGCCCCGACCGGCTGGTACCAGTGCAGCTCCTCGCGCAGCACCACGACGCCGATCACGGTGGCGACGACCGGCAGCAGGTACGTCACGGACGCCGACGTGCTGGCGCCCGCCTTCTTGATCACGTTGAAGTGCAGGACGAACGCCAGCCCGGTGCCGAGCGCGCCCAGCGCCGCCACGCTGGCCAGTACCTCCCACGACAGGTCGGCAGGCGCCGGCGGCGCCCCCGCGACCAGCGGCGCGACCAGTAACAACGCGATCGTGGCGGTCAGCACCTGGCCGGCCGGAATGGCCAGCGGGGACGCCTGCGGCTCGTTGAGGAACTTCCGGACGTACGGGATCACCACGCCGTAGCACGTCGCCGCGCCCAGGCACATGAGCTGCCCGGTGAGCGCCGAGCCGCCCACGCCCTGCCACACCCCGAGGACCACGAGGACGCCGACGAAGCCCAGCCCGACCCCGACCGTCCGCCGGGCCGTCATCCGTTCGGTGCGCATCACCAGCGCCGCGATCGGCAGCACGAACAGCGGCGTGGTCGCGTTCCAGATGCCGGCGAGCACCGACGACACCCGCTCCTCGCCGTAGCTGAAGAGGGTGAACGGGACCGCCACGCCGAGCACGCCGACCACCGTGAGGTGCCCCCAGACGCGCAGGCTCCGGGGCAGCGCGCCTCGGGTGACGGCCAGTGCGGCGAGCAGCACGATGAGCCCGACCGCGACCCGGCCGAGCGCGACGTACATCGGGTGCAACTCACGCACGCCGACCTTGATGAAGAGGAAGCTGGATCCCCAGATCAGGGCAAGTAACAGATACCCGGGCAACCAGGACCGGAGTGCGGCCTTGTCAGGAGTGTGTGCGGCGTTCACCCCTGACACATTGCCTCAGGGGTACGACAAAGTCGCGCGAGTTTCAGACTGCTAGGCCGTCAGGTCTGCTGCCCGAGCATGAACTGCACGCCGCCCTGCCCGTCCACGGACACGTCGAGCGCCTTGTCCGCCAGGATCGGCGCGGCCTCGCGGTCGAGGAACAGCCGGGCGCCGTCCTTGTCGACGACCTCGTCGCCGGGCAGCGGCTCCGCGGACACGCTCAGGTTCAGCTCGCCGGAGACGTCCGGCGCGATGCGCAGGCCGGCGCCGGTCGGCACCTCGTCCTGGGCGGTGATGTCGCGGATCACGGCAGCGGCGTTCTCGGTCAGCGTCAGCATGGGGTCTCCCTCGATATCCGGAAAGACGACTAGTAACCGCGCACGGGGAGCGTAAACACCTCAGATGAGTACGTGGCTAATGCCCCGTTTAGCATTGACATTCGGGCAGGATCATCGATAAACATCTGATGAAATGTCCCGCCTCGCGGTGCGGCATTGCGCGGGACGCGCCCCCGACAGCCAGGAGCCCATGGTGAGAAGCTTCCGCGCCGCCCTGATCGCCGTGGCACTGCTCGTGCCGACCACCGTCCCCGGAGCAGCCCCTGCCGCCGCTCAACCAGAGCCCGCCGCTCCTGAATCACGAGCCGCGACGCCCGTCGAACGCGCCCGCGCGATCGTCGCCCGCATGACGCTCGACGAGAAGATCACCCAGCTGCACGGGATCCGCGACGACGCGAAGGACATCTACCGGCACGTCCCGGGCATCCCCCGGCTCGGCATCCCCGACTTCCTGCCCACCAACGGGCCGGCCGGCGTGAGCACCGGCGGCAGCCGCCGTCCGGAGAACCAGCCGTTCGCCACCGCGTTACCGGCGCCTGTCGCGCTGGCGGCCTCGTTCGACGTGGCGATGGCCGAGCGGTACGGGTCCCTGGCCGGCAAGGAGACGCTGCACGTCGGCCGCAACTTCATGCAGGGGCCGACGGTCAACATCCACCGCACCCCGTACGGCGGACGGAACTTCGAGAGCTACGGCGAGGACCCGTACCTGGCCGGGAAGATCGCCGCCGCGAACATCCAGGGCACCCAGAAGCACGGCGTGCCGGCGAACGTGAAGCACTACATCGCCAACAACCAGGAGCTGGACCGGTTCGACGTCAACGAGCTGATCGACGAGCGGACGATGCGCGAGATCTACCTGCCGCCGTACGAGCTGGCGATCAAGGAGGGCAAGGTCGCCTCCGCGATGTGCTCGTACCCGAAGATCAACGGGGTGCATGCCTGCGAGAACCCGGCCGTGCTCGGCGTCACCAAGAAGGACTGGGCCTGGGACGGGTTCATGACGCCGGACTACGGCGCGGTCCACAGCACGGTGCCGTCCGCGAACGCCGGCCTCGACCTGGAGCTGCCGACCGGCTCCCACTGGGGCGGCAGCAAGCTGAAGCAGGCGGTGCTCGACGGCAAGGTCACGATGGCGACCATCGACGACAAGCTGGTGCGGCGGTTCTCGAAGATGATCGAGTTCGGGCTCTTCGACCGGACGCCGACCAAGACGCCGATCCCCGCGGCGGAACACGGCAAGGAGGCGCGGTACCTCGCCCAGCAGGGCATGGTCCTGCTCAAGAACAGCGCCGCCGCACTCCCCCTGAACGCCACGGCGGTGAAGAAGATCGCGCTGATCGGACCGTACGCCGGCGCGGCGGTGACCGGCGGGACGGGCAGTTCGAAGGTACGTCCGCTGTACACGGTCTCGCCGCTGGACGGCCTCCGGAAGCGCTCAGGGGCCACCGTGACCTACAACGCCGGCACGGACACCACGGCCGCCGCCAACCTCGCGCGGTCGTCCGACGTGGCGGTCGTGATGGTCGGCGAGATCTCCGGCGAGGGCGAAAGCCATGAGCGCAAGACCCTGGCGCTCGCCGGCAACCAGGACGCGCTGGTGCGGGCGGTCGCGGCGGCCAACCCGAAGACCGTCGTCGTGCTCAAGAGCGGCGGCCCGGTGCTGATGCCGTGGCTGTCGAGCGTGCCGGCCGTGCTGCAGGCCTGGTACCCGGGCGAGGAGGACGGGGCCGCCGTCGCCGGCCTGCTGTACGGCGACTTCAACCCGTCCGGGAAGCTGCCGATGACCTTCCCGCGCAGCGCGGCCGACCTGCCGACCAAGACCGTCGAGCAGTACCCGGGGGTCAAGGGCGCCGACGGGCACCTGACGGCGAAGTACTCCGAGGGCGTGTTCGTCGGCTACCGACACTACGACCAGAACCGCGTCACGCCGCTGTTCCCGTTCGGCCACGGACTGGCGTACACCACGTACGCCTACTCCGGACTGACCGTCGCGCCCGGTGAAGGCGGCAACCTGGTCGTGTCGGCGGACGTCACCAACACCGGGACGAAGTTCGGCGGCGAGATCGTCCAGCTGTACGTCGGCGCCCCCACGGGCTCGCCCGTCCCGATCCCGCCGCAGCAGCTCAAGGGCTTCACGAAGGCGCGCGTCGCGCCCGGTCAGACCGTGCGCGTGTCGTTCACGCTGGACGAGCGCGCGTTCAGCTACTGGGACTCCACGTCCCACCGGTGGCGGATCGCGGGCGGGACGTACCCGATCCTGGTCGGGTCCAGCTCGCGCGACATCCGCCTGCGCGGGACCGCGACCTTCCCCGCCGGCTGACGCGGTACCCGTGCGGGGTGATGGAATGACCGGTATGAGCGACTACACCGGAGCCGTCACCCCGCACGGGCCCGCGCAGACCCGCGAACTGCCCGCGCTGACGATCACCAAGTTCTCCGTCGGACCGTTCGACAACAACGCGTACCTGCTGCGGTGCACGGCGACCGGCGACGCGCTGCTGATCGACGCCGCCAACGACGCCGACCGCGTCCTGGAGGTGATCGGCGACGCGCCGCTGAAGACGGTCGTCACCACGCACCAGCACGGCGACCACTGGCAGGCGCTCGAAGACATCGTCGAGGCCACGAGCGCCCGGACGGTTGCCCACCCGGCCGACGCGGTGGCGCTGCCCGTCCCGACCACCGACCCGGTCGAGGACGGCGGCACCGTGACGGTCGGCGACGTGACCCTCGACGTGATCCACCTCGTCGGGCACACGCCCGGTTCGGTGGCGCTGCTCTACCGCGACCCGGACGGCCACCCGCACCTGTTCACCGGCGACTCGCTCTTCCCCGGCGGCCCCGGCAAGACCACCAGCCCGACCGACTTCACCAGCCTGATGGACGATCTCGAAGCCAAGGTCTTCGGGTGGCTCCCCGACGACACGTGGTTCTACCCGGGCCACGGCAACGACTCGACGCTCGGCGCCGAGCGTCCGTCCATTCCGGAATGGCGCGCCCGCGGCTGGTAGAAACCTGGTTTGCCTGCGTCGAGCCCCGCGATAGCGTCCGCCGCGTGCCGGAATACGAAGTGTTGCAGGACAACCCTCACCGGAGGGTCGTCCGCGTAGGCGACACTGTCCGCCGCCCTATGCACCCGTGGTCGGCGACCATCCATGAGCTTCTGCGGTATCTCGAGGCGGTGGGTTTCCCGCACTCGCCTCGCGTGCTCGGCATCGACGAGGACGGGCGTGAAGTTCTCAGCTACATCGCCGGGGATTCCGGGCCCGCCGGTTGGGCCAAGGTCGTCGACGATGCCGGCCTGGTGGCCATGGCCCGCCTGCTGCGTGAATATCACGAGGCGGTGGGCGGGTTCCGTCCCAGCGAGGAGGCGGCCTGGGCGGCTCGTACCGGACGGCCAGAGGGTGATGAACTGGTCTGCCACGGCGACTTCGGACCGTGGAATCTGGTGTGGCGAGGAACGCAGCCGGTGGGCATCCTCGACTGGGACTACGCGTTGCCCCACCGGACGGTCCACGACGTCGCCTACGCACTGGAATACGTCGCGCCGTTCAGGGACGACCGCGAGTGCGTGCGATGGCTCGGCTACTCCTCGCCGCCCGACCGCGCGCGACGGATCGAACGCTTCGCAGAGGCATACGGGTTGACCTCCACCGCTGGCCTGATCGACGAAGTCGTCAATCAGCAGCAACTCGTGTTCGACCGGGAACGGCAGCTCGCCGCAGAAGGGCGGGAACCGCAGCTCACGTGGCTGGCAAGCGGCGCGTTCGACCTGGTGGTGGAGCGGATCGACTGGAGCCGCCAACACCGTCACCTGTTCGAATAGCAACCGAGGGTGAGCGGGGTCATGGGGCGGCGCGAACCGATTCGAGGGCGGCGGCGTCTACCAGGGCATGAGAGAACCCGCTGCGAGTAATGCGACCGGCATCCGATGAAGAGCCGTTGGCTGGTGTTGCCGGCCGCTGTCGGTGTCCTGCTCGGGACCGCGTTGCCGAACGCGGTGGCCCAGCAACCAACCGATCCGCTGGAGACGTACCACCGCCAGGCACTGACCTGGCATCGATGTGACCCCGAGCAGCCGGCCAACTTCGAGTGCGCGACGATCAAGGTTCCACTGGACTACCGGAATCCCGGCGGCACGACTATCGATCTCGCGATCTCCCGCATCCGGACCGGTACGCCCGCCAAGCGTCGTGGCGTGCTGCTTTCCAACCCCGGCGGCCCCGGCGTGGCCGGTCTCGGCGACCCCCTGGCCTTCGACGAGGTGCTGCCGGCCGAGGTGCGCGAACAGTACGACCTGATCGGTTTCGACCAGCGCGGACTGGGCAAGAGCACGCCGATCGTCTGCGGGCTGAGCGAAGTGGAACGGAGCTTCCCGCACCCGTACAGCGCGGCGACGTTCGGGCAGACCGTCACGGCGTCCCGCAGCTTCGCTGACAAGTGCCACACCAACGTCGGCAAGCGCCTGCCGTACATCACCACCCGCAACACCGCCCGCGACATGGACCTGATCCGTGGCGTCCTGGGCGAGCCGAAGATCTCCTACTGGGGCATGTCCTACGGCACCTACCTGGGCGCGGTGTACATGCAGCTGTTCCCCGGACGCAGCGATCGGATGGTGCTCGACTCCAGTGTGGATCCCGCGCTCATGTGGCGCGGCATGTGGCAGTCACAAGCGCCGGGCTCGGAACTGGCGTTGCAGGACTGGGCCAGCTGGACCGCGAAGCACCCCGACACCTACGGGCTGGGGGGCACACCTGCCGAGGTCCGGAGGGCCTTCCACCGCCTCGTCGCCGAAACCGACCGGACACCGATCCGGTACTCGGACCGAGCCGTGACCGGAACCGAGATCAGATTCCAGCTGCGTGACACATTCTTCGATTCCCCCAAGACCGCGGCCGAGCGAGTGAAACAGCTGAAGAAGGACGCGTCAGGCGCTTCCGGCCCCACACCGCGTTGGTTGCCGGTCTTCGCCGACGGCGACAACAACGAGTCGCTCCACTGGGCCATCAACTGCAATGACGCAGCCTGGCCCCGCGATCCCGAGCAGTATCGCCGCGACGCGATCCACGAGCGGGTCCGTTACCCGGCGTACGGCGACGTTGGGGCCAACATCACGCCGTGCGCCTTCTGGAAGCCGCAGCGCATCGAACCTGTGACAAAGGTCCACAACGCGGCTCCGGCCCTGCTTCTCCACAACCAGTGGGACTCCGCGACCACGCTCTCCAACGGGCTCGGCATGCACCGGGCGCTGACCGGTTCGCGGCTGGTCTCCGTCGAGGGTGGACGCGGCCACATCGTCCTGATCGGCGAAAACACGTGCGCGCATGACATCGCGTTCGGCTATCTCAACACCGGTCGGCTCCCCACCAGCGACGTGACCTGCAAAGCAACTCCCGCTGTCCATCCGCCGACCCCTTGAGAGGCGCCTGCTCAACGACACGCCGCCCGCTCAGCAGTCGAACACCGACCAGCAGATGTCGTTCCGCAACCGCTGGTCGTCGAGCACGAGCTCGCGAATCGCGTCCGGGAGGTGGTCACGCTGCCATCGGCACTCGAGTCGCCCCGCGGCGTCGCTCTCGCCTTCCGGCGCGGCTGCACGTGCGGCCTTGATGGCGTAGGCGGCCGCGCCGAGTTCGTGCGCGGCGACGTGTGCGACGACCCCCGCCTGGCCGGCGGCGTAGGCGGCGTGCCGAGCGGCCCCGCGCAGGTCTCTGGCCGCGCCCATCGCATGGCCGCCCGCCGCGCGCGCCTGCATCATCTTGACCTCACCACGTACCCAGGCGCGGGCGTGCTCGATCGCTTCACGTGGCCGTGGGTCCTCAGGCCGCACCGCCTCGAACAGGGGAAGGACATGCTCCGCGCACGACGCCGCCCACAGCGCGAGGAGGTGATGATCCGAGTCGGTGAGGGTCCCCCCGCGGCGAAGCGTGATGAAACGAGGGTCCCGGACCTTCGGGAGGATCACGTTTGGGCGCTCCTTCGAGGCTGGTAGCAGGTGCCGCCCGGATCGTAGTGTCGTCGTCATGACGAATGCGCAGACACATACCCTCGCCGCGCCCGGCGTCGACCTGGTCTACGACGTCCGCGGCCCGCTCCCCCCGTCCGGCGGGCTCCCCGCCTTGCTCATGGTCGGCCAGCCGATGTCGGCGGAGGGGTTCGAGTCGCTCGCCGAGCACTTCACCGACCGCACGGTCGTCACCTACGACCCGCGCGGCCTCGGCCGCAGTGTCCGTACGGACGGCCGCTCCGACCACACGCCGCAGCAGCAGGCCGCCGACCTGCACCGGCTGATCGAGGCGCTCGGTGCCGGTCCGGTCGAGGTGTTCGCGAGCAGTGGCGGTGCGGTGACCGCGCTCGAACTGGTCACCGCCCACCCCGGCGACGTCACCACGCTGGTGGCGCACGAGCCGCCGATCAACGCCGTGCTCCCCGACGCCGCTGCCGCCGAGCGCGCCCGGGCCGGCTTCCACGAGGCGTACCAGGCGAAGGGCACCGGCGCGGGCATGGCCACGTTCATCGCGATGACGTCCTGGAAGGGGGAGTTCACCGACGCCTACTTCGCCCAGCCCGAGCCCGACCCGGCGATGTTCGGCATGCCGACCGACGACGACGGCACCCGCGACGATCCGCTGCTGTCGAAGGCCTCGTGGGCGATCAGCGACTACCAGCCCGATGCGGCTGCGCTCACCGCGGCACCGACCCGGATCGTGATCGCGGTCGGCGAGGAGTCGGCGGGAACGTACACCGCCCGGACGGCCCTCGGCATGGCGGCGCTGCTCGGCCAGGAGGCCACGGTGTTCCCGAGCCACCACGGCGGGTTCCTCGGTGGCGAGTTCGGCTACGCGGGCAAGCCCGAGGAGTTCGCCGTGAGGCTGCGCGAGGTGCTGGCCGCCGGCTGACGGTCGCGGCCGGCGCCGGCGTGGCGGGGCCGCGGGTCAGGCCGTGCCGGCGTCGTGGGCCAGGAGGGCGATCTGGGTCCGGTTGTTGAGGTCCAGCTTGGTGAGGATCCGCGACACGTGCTGCTTCACGGTCGTCACGCTCATGAACAGCTCGCCGCTGATCTCCGCGTTCGACCTGCCCCGGCTCACCGCCATGGCGACCTCCCGCTCCCGGTGGCTGAGCCGGGCCAGCAGTGCGCGCGCGTGCTGGCGGCGGGCGTTCGCACCGTTGTCGCCGATATGGGCGATGAGCTGGCGGGTCACCGACGGCGACAGGATCGGCTCACCGGCCGCCACCCGCGCCACCGCCCTCAGGATGTCCGCCGGCGGGGTGTCCTTGAGCAGGAACCCGCTGGCTCCGGCCCGGAGGGCGCGCAGCACGTGCTCGTCGGTATCGAACGTGGTCAGCACGATGATCTCCGGCGGGTGCGGCCGGGCGCGGAGCAGCTCGGTGGCCGCGAGGCCGTCGACCCGGGGCATCCGGATGTCCATGAGCACCACGTCCGGCGCGTGCCTGTCGACCGCGGCGAGGACCTCGGCCCCGTCGGCCGCCTCGGCCACCAGCTCGATGCCGGGCGCGCGACCGAGGATCATCGCCATCGCCGCCCGCACCAGCGGATCGTCGTCGACGACGAGCACCCGGATCACGTCGGCCACGGTAGCCACGCGCTCAACCGGAACTCCCCCGCCGGCGTGGGGCCGTGTTCCAGCCGCCCGCCGGTGAGCGCGGTCCGCTCGGCGAGCCCGATGATGCCCATTCCCGCGCCCGGGATCGGCGCGGTGCCGGCGACACCGACCGGCCACGGATTGCGGATCTCGACGGTGAGGCCGTCGTCCACCGCGCCCCGCACGGCCACGGACACATCGGCGTGGTCGGCGTGCTTGCGGGCGTTGGTGAGCCCTTCCTGCACGATCCGGAACGCGGTACGCCCCACCGCGTCGGGCACGGCGCCGAGATCGGTCACCTCGCACTCCAGCGCCACCCGCATGCCGGCCTTCTGCGACTCGTCGATGAGCATCGGCAGATCGACCAGGGTCGGCTGCGGCGGCTCCGGCTCCAGGTCGTCATCGGCCCGGACCGTGCGCAGCACGCCGATCACGTCACGCAGATCCTCCAGCGCACCGTGGGCACTGCCGCGGATCACCCCGGCGGCGCGCGCGATCTCGGCGGGCGAGGCGTCGGGCCACAGCTCCAGGGCTCCGGCGTGCAGGCTCAGCAACGACAGGCGATGGGCGAGCACGTCGTGCATCTCCCGCGCGATCCGGTTGCGCTCCAACTGCCGGGCCTGCGCGACGCGGAGCTCCTGTTCCGACGCCGCCCGTTCCCGCTCGGCGACGGCGAGTTCCCGTCGTGCCCGCACGAACATCCCCAGCGCGACCGCCGCCAGGACGCAGACGACCGCGAGCACGCCCTCCAGCCAGTTCGGCGGCGACACGTCCGACCGGACCAGCGGCCGGAGGAAGGACGTCAGCGCGTACCCGGCCGCGACGGCGACCGCCAGGCCGAGGCGCCGGTGCACCGCGACGGTGAACAGGACGATCAGCGCCACGCCGGAGGCGCTCACCGAGTAGATGCCGAGCAGTCCGACGATCACCGCGAGACCGATCGGCCAGCGCCTGCGCCACCACAACCCGAGACTGGCCAGAACGCCGAGCGCGGCGTCCACAGCGGCCGGCTCCGGTGGAAGGTTCCGGTCGGTGGCATCGATGAAGGCCATCGCCGTGAATCCGAGGCCCACCAGGAAACACAGCGCGTCGATCGCTCGGTCGCGCGGTGAGCCGTGGGCCTGGACGTTCATGATCGAACGATAGGGGCAGCCCGGGTACGGCGGCATCCGACCAAAGTACGGAGCGGAGCCGGACCGAAGTCTGCCGCCGCGTACTTCCGGCACATGCCGCACGCTGTGCCCCGTCCGCATGCTGGGTCGCACAACGCGGACACATCCGGATGAGGGGAAGGCGAACATGGCACAGGACAGCGTGGTGCACCAGGACCGGCGGAGCAGCGTCGCCCGCTGGGGCGGTCTGGCCGGCATCGGCGGCAGTCTGTTGTTCATCGTGGTCTTCGCGATCGTGGCGATCTTCGCGGGGCCGGAACCTGCCGGTCCCGCCGGCCCGATCTCGCGGTTCCCCGAGATCAGAGTCGCTCGGATCGTCGAGAACGGCCTCTACCTGGCAGTGGTCATGCTGTGGGTGCCGCTCGCACTCGCCCTGTTCCACAGCCTCCGCCGGACGCGTCCAGCACTCGCGCTGTTCGGCAGCGGACTGAACATCCTCGGTCTGGCCGTGCTGGCCGCCGGAGCGATCCCGCACGTGGTCACGTCCCGGCTCTCCGACCTGTACCACGCCGACGGAGCGACCCCTGAGGAGAAGGCGACCCTCGTGCTTCTGTGGCAGGCGAATCAGGGCATGTTCGACGCGCTCCTGCTGGTCGGGCTGCTGGTGATGCCGGTCGGCGTCGTCCTCTTCGGTCTTGCGATGCGCGGGGACCCTGCCTTCGGCAGGGTCGCCGGGAACGTGAGCGTGGGGCTCGGTGCCGTCGCGCTTGCCGCGGCGACGGTCATGCTGGTCGACTCGATGTCCGCGATTGCCGCGCTCGGCGTCTTCGCCCTCATCGGCTTCCACCTCGTCGCCGGATGGAAGACCTACCGCCTCGGCTAGCTGTCACGCCCGGTTAGCCTTGGCGTATGGCCGATGCCGACGACGTACGCCGCCTCGCCCTGGCCCTGCCGCACGTGGTGGAGATCGACAGCGAGGGCTTCGACTTCCGGGTGGCCGACAAGGGGTTCGTCTGGTCCTACCCCGAGCGCGAGCCGGGCAGGCCGCGGGTGATCCGGACCGACATCGCCGTGCTGTTCGTCGGCGACGAGGCCGAGAAGCAGGCCCTCCTGCTCGGCGAGCCGGCGCTCTTCTTCACCACGCCCGCCTACGACGGCTGGCCGCTCGTGATGCTGCGCCTGGCGGAGGTCGACGTCGAACGCCTGGGGGAGCTCGTCACCGACGCCTGGCGGATGCGCGCCCCGGAAGAACTCGCCGGCGACCTCGACGAGGCCGACGACGTGTCGAGCGCCGGCCGGGGTTGAGGGCTCACCCTGGTCGTGCCTGGCTGACATCGAGGGCGCACGGAGCGTAAGGTCCGCAGTGGGTTTTCCGGTCTGGGCCGTGGGGGGCGCCATGAAACCCAAAGGACCGGTCGTCACGCTGCTCGTGGGCCTGGTGACCGCGCTCGTCCTGCTCGGGCTGGGCATGAACGCCCGCTCCGAGGACACCGCGCGCCAGCGGGCCGCCAACCCGCCGCCGCCACCGAGCGAATCCCCATCGCCCAGCCTGAGCCCGGTTCCGGTCGCGCGGGTCAACGCGTCGTACGCCGGTCGCGTCGCGGGCGGCGGCGCCACGCTGGCCCTCACGACCCGGGACGGCAAGGCGATCGCGTACCTCTGTGATGGCAAGCGCGTCGAGGCGTGGCTTCAGGGGACCGCGGTCGACGGCACGCTCGCACTGGCCGGACGCGGCGCGACCCTCGCCGGCACCTTCACAGCCGGCCAGGCCGCCGGCACCGTGACGGTCGGCGGCAGGCGGTGGACCTTCTCGGCGCCCGTCGCCACGGCACCGGCCGGCCTGTACCGGGCGACCGCGATGGTCCGGGGAGCGAACCTGGTCGGCGGCTGGATCGTCCTCGTGGACGGCACCCAGGTCGGCATCGTCAGCACGGACGACGTGCCCACGGCCGCCCCCCGGCTCGATCCCGCCACGGGCAGCGCGACCGTCGACGGCACGCAGCTGACCGCGAAGCCCGTCGATCCCAGCGCCGGACTGTGAGGGGGCCGCGATGACCGCCGTCCAGACCCAGACCGCTGCCGCGAAGGTGCTCGTCCCGGTCGTCGCCGGTGCGCTCGTGTCGGTCACGCTCGGCGTGTACGCGCAACTCCACACGCCCACCGGCATCGCGGTCAGCGTCGCCGGCTTCTCGTCGCCGCTGACGGTGAAGGTGTGGCTGGCGTCGGCCGCGGCCC
Source organism: uncultured Actinomycetota bacterium (assembly GCA_963742725.1). Lineage (GTDB taxonomy): Bacteria > Actinomycetota > Actinomycetes > Mycobacteriales > Cryptosporangiaceae > CAVVAL01. The sequence continues at coordinate 382,553 of CAVUMX010000001.1, forward strand.
TGTTCGCGCTGCTCCAGCTGTTCACCGCGCTCGTCATGTACGGCAAGGTGCCCGGGGTCAGGGCGCCGTCGTGGATCGGCGCGGTCCACCGCTGGCCCGGCCGCATCGCGTTCCTGCTGACGATCCCGGTCGCCGTCCACTGCCTGTACGCGTTCGGGTTCGAGTCCTACGACACGCGCGTGCTCGTCCATTCACTGCTGGGATGCCTGTTCTTCGGGGTCTTCACCGTCAAGATGCTGGTGCTGACCAGGCGGGGGCTCGCCGGCTGGATCCTGCCGCTGGCCGGCGGACTGGTCTTCACCACCTTGATCGCGCTCTGGCTCACGTCGTCGCTATGGTTCTTCACCACCGTCGGCGTGCAGTTCTGAGAGGAAGCCCATGGCCGATCAGGGACCGACCCGCCGCACCGTCCTCACCGGACTGTGCGGCGTCGCGGCGCTCGCCGGATGCGACACGTACGGCGAGTCTTCCGAGGAGCCCGCCGCACCCGCACCGGCGCCGACGACCACCAGCACGGCGCGCACCAGCCAGGCCGCCATCGCGAAGGTCGCCGACATCCCCGTCGGCGGCGGCAAGGTCGTCTCCATGAGCGACCGGAGCCTGCTGATCGTCCAGCCGACGGCGGGCGTCATCAAGGCGTTCGACGCGAGGTGCACCCATCAGCAGACGGTGATCGGCGACCCGGTCGACGGCGTCAGCAAGTGCCCGAACCACGGTTCCCGGTTCAGGGCGGCGGACGGCTCGGTCGTCAACGGCCCCGCCGGCTCCCCGCTGAAGTCGATCGCGGTGACCGTCGCCGGAGGAGACATCACGCTCGCGTAGCCAGCTCGAGTGTCTTCGTCACGGTGTTCCAGTTGCGCATCGTCGCGACGACCTTGCTCGACTTCTTGGTGAACGCCGCGGCCAGCTTGCTCGCGCGCATGCCCTCCGGCAGCCACAGGTAGGCCTCGCGACCGATCACCCGGTACTCGTCCGGTTGGTAGTCGCCGGTGACCTCCTCCGGCGGTGCGGAGAGGAACACGACGAAGTAGCGCGAGGGGTTCGTGGCCACGTCGCCGAGCGGGTCGGCGTCGACGACGGCCCGGAGTTCGTCGACCGTCCGGACCAGGCACGGCACGTCCAGGCCCCGCTCCGTCCGGATCGCCGCCTCGATGTCGCGCTCCACCTTCGCGGGCTTCGCGCCGGTCGTGAACACGGCGTTGCCGCTCTGGAGGTGCGTCGCCACGTCGGTGTAGCCGAGCCCGTCGAGGATCGCGCGCAGGTCGGCCATGGGCAGCCTGTTGACGCGCGCCAGGTTGATACCGCGCAGGAACGCCGCATACCGTGCCACCGCACGATCCTTCCGTTGGTATACCCGATGGTAGACTGCCGGGTATGACAACCACCATCAAAGTGGACGTGCGTGTCCGCGACCGGCTTGCCGCGCTCGCCCGCGCGCGGGGCACGACGATGGGTGCTCTGCTCGCCGAGGCCACCGAGTTCATGGAGCGCGACGCGTTCTTCGCCTCCGCGAACCAACAGCTGGAGCAGCTCCGCAGCACCGACCCGCAGGCGTGGGACCGCGACCGTGAAGAGTCCCGGTCCTGGCAGCAGGCAACCGATCGCGACGCGCTGGCGCTCGACGACGAACCGGGCTGGTGGGAGTGACATCGATCCGCACCGGCGAGGTGTGGCTCGCGGAGCTGGACCCCGTCGTGGGCCTCGAGCAGGGCGGTCGGCGCCCGGTCGTGGTTGTTTCCTCGAACGGCATGAACGCGCTGCCGATCCGGATGGCGATCGTGGTGCCGCTGACCGCGCGGGATCGCGGTCTGATCACCCAACCGAGGATCGCTAGCCCCGACGCCGGCCTGAGCCGGGACAGTTTCGCCCGACCTGAAGACGTCCGCTCCATCGACACCGACCGGCTGCGCCGCCGGTTGGGCGAGGTCTCCCCCCGGAGCTGGCGGAGATCCGCAAGGTCCTCCGCTACTTCCTCGATCTCTAGACGCACGTCAGGAGGCATCGCCGTGGACTTCAAGTTGGAACTCGTCCTCGTCCCCGTGACGGACGTCGACCTGGCCAAGGCGTTCTACGCCGACAACGCCGGCTTCCGGCTCGACGTCGACCACACGGCCAGCGAGGACTTCCGCATCGTCCAGTTCACGCCACCCGGCTCGGCCTGCTCCATCTCGATGGGGATCGGGATCACCAGCGCACCGCCCGGCTCGGCGCAGGGCCTGCACCTCGTCGTCACCGACATCGAGGCCGCACGCGAGGAACTGGTCGGGCGCGGCGTCGAGGTGACCGACGTCAAGCACATGGGCGCCGCCGGCTGGGAGCCCGGCGTCCACCCGGAGCGCGCCAGGTACGGCTCGTACGCCGAGTTCAAGGACCCCGACGGCAACCTGTGGATCCTCCAGGAGGTCCCGCTGTAATGGAGCTGCCGCCGTCCGCCGCCGGGTTGCCCGCGCTTCCCGCCGACGCGCTGCCGCCACGGGTGCGTGCGGCCATCACGTCCGGCGGCTTCTTCTACGACCTCGACGTGGCCGCCGCCCTGGCGAAGAACCTCAAAGCGGCTCTTCCGGACTGGGCGGAAGTGTTCTACGCCGTCAAGGCCAACTCCTTCCCGCCGGTCCTCGACGCCCTCAGGCCGCACGTGGACGGATTCGAGGTCGCGTCGGCGGCCGAGATCGAACTGGCCGGCAGCGCACGCACCGTGGCCGCCGGCCCCGGCAAGAGCCTCGCCCTGCTGACCACGCTGATCGATCGTGGCGTCGAGGTGATCAACGTCGAGAGCCCCCTCGAACTGCACCGCGTCAACCACGTCGCCGAACGGGCCGGGCGGCGGGTGCCCGTGGCGATCCGGGTCAATCCCGAGCGGGTCGGCGTCTCCGGGTCGCTCGTCATGGGCGGCGCCGCCACCCAGTTCGGGCTCCCCGAAACCGACGTCCCGGACGCCGTCGCGCTCGCGCAGCGCCTTCCCGGCATCGACCTGGTCGGCTTCCACATCCACGCCGTCTGCAACAACCTCGACGCCGCCACGCACACCGACTACGTGCGCTGGTGCCTGGACTGGTCCACGCGCGCGGCGCGCGGGATCGACCTGCGCGTCGTGGACGTCGGCGGTGGGCTCGGCGTGCCGTTCGAGGGCGGCGAGCCGTTCGACGTGGCACGGTTCGGCGCGTTGCTGGACGAGATCCGCCCGCCGGACGGCGTCCGGGTGCTGTTCGAACCCGGCCGGTATCTCGTCACCGACTGCGGGTACTACGCCGCCGAGGTCACCGACCTCAAGCACGCCTACGGGACGACGTTCGCCATCCTGCGCGGCGGCATCAACCACTTCCAGCTGCCGACGTCGTGGGACATCCTGCACCGGTTCGCGGTCCTGCCCGTCGACGACTGGCCGTACCCGTTCGACCGTCCCGAGGTGAAGGACGCGCAGGTCACGGTCGTCGGCGAGCTGTGTACGCCGGAGGACACGCTCGCCCGGGACATGACCGTCGAGCGGATCCGCGTCGGGGACGTGGTCGTGTTCCCCATGGCCGGCAGCTACGGGTACGAGTTCGCGATGCCGAACTTCCTCGGCCATCCGCCGGCCACCCGCACTGCCGTCTGACCCCCCGCGCCGAGTTTCGGACTTTTGAGGGTGCCGCGGGCCCCGCGACCCTCAAAAGTCCGAAACTGGGGGGGACGGCCGGGTTCTAGAGGCGTTCGAAGCCGCGGCGGCGTTCCCAGTCGGTGACCTCGCGCTGGTACGCCGCGATCTCGGTGCGGCCCGCAGCGGCGTAGTGGGCGACGACGTCCGCTCCGAACGCTTCGGCGGCCACCGGGCTCGCGCCCCACAACGCAAGCGCCTCTCCCAGCGAGGACGGCAACCGGGGCAGGCCGGAGGTGAACGCGTTGCCGGTGGACGGATCCGGGAGCGGCAGTTCCCGATCGATCCCGTACAGGCCGGCCGCGACGATGGACGCCACGGCGAGATACGGGTTGGCGTCGCCGCCGGGCACCCGGTACTCCAGGCGCAGCGAATCGCCCCGGCCCACCACGCGCACGGGGCAGGTCCGGTTGTCCCGTCCCCAGGCGATGACCGTCGGCGCGAAGGCGTCCGGTGCGAGACGCTTGTAGGAGTTGACGTTCGGCGCGGACAGCACCGCGAACTCGCCCATGCACGCGAGCTGTCCGGCCACGAAGTGCTCCATGAGTGTCGACATGTCGCCCCCGGGACCGGCGAACACGGGCTCACCGTCCACTGTGCGCAGTGACAGGTGCACGTGGCACGAGTTGCCCTCGCCCGCGTCGTACTTGGCCATGAACGTGAGCGACACGCCCTCCTGCGCCGCGATGGCCCGGGCGCCGGTCTTGTAGACGGCGTGGTTGTCACAGGTCCGCTGCGCGTCGTCGTACCGGAACACGATCTCGTACTGGCCGGGATGGCACTCGCCGCGCGCCGACTCCACGCGCATCCCGGTCTCGCGCATGGCCGTGCGGATCCGGCGGACGAGCGGGTCGATCTCCGTCACCCCGGCGATCGAGTAGTCCACGTTGTGGCGGGTGGCGGGGGTGAGGCGCCGGTAGTCGGTGTCCCAGGCCTGCTGGAAGGACTCCTGGAAGATCGTGAACTCCAGCTCGGTACCGGCCAGCGCGACGAGGCCCCGCGCGGCGAGCCGGTCGAGCTGCGTACGGAGCACCTGGCGGGGCGACACCCGCACCGGTTGCCCGTCACGGGTACGGGCGTCGGCCAGGACCAGCGCGGTACCCGGATCCCACGGCAGCATCCGGAGCGTCGCCAGGTCCGGGACCAGCTCCATGTCGGCGTAGGTGTCGGTGTAGCCGGGGCGGGTCTCCATGTCGACGTCGGTCCCGAAGAGGTACTCGCAGGCGTCGTACCCGTGCGCCAGGACGTGGTCCCGGAAGTACTCGGGATCGAGCCGGCTCCCCTGCAGGCGGCCCTGCGTGTCCGGCACGGCCACGATGACGTTCTCCACGTCACCGGCGAACAACTCGTCCAACGTCACACGGCCACCAGGGGGTTCGGGATCTCCACGTACACCGATTGTGTCGCGACGTCGCCGACCAGCTCGTCGCGGCCGTCCACGCCGGTGAGGAAGTTGGCTTTGCACGGCAGCGTCGGGGCGCTCAGCAGCCGCTCCGCGAACGGGCCGCCCAGCCGCGCCAGGAAACCGCGCAGCACGCCGAGCAGCGCGGCCTCGTCCGCCACGCCCGCCGATCCCAGCGCGCCGACCAGCCCGAACAGGTTGTTGACGACCAGGTAGTAGATGACGCGGTCGTCCGTGAGCGCGTCGTCGAAGACCAGTTCGGCGCCCTCGTCCACGTCCGGCAGCAGCGACCGCACCGCGCCGACCTGCGACTCCCGGACGTAGTACCCCTGGCTGTCGCGGTACCAGGCGCCGACCGGCCAGCCGGCCGCGTCCAGGCGGATGATCGTGTTCTGGTGGTGCGCCTCCAGTCCCAGGCCCCAGCGGCGGTGCAGCCAGAGCAGTGGCGCGGCGAGGACGCCCAGGTAGCGGGCGAACCACTCGGCGCTGACGTCGTGGGTGGCCCGGCCTGTGCGGGTGGCTATCGCGCGCACGATCCCGGCGAGCCGGGAGGTGCCTTCGTCGACGAGCCCGGCGACGCACGCCACCCGGTCGGCGGCCCGGAACGGGTTCTGGCGGATCGCCGTTTCCAGCCCGCTTTCCACACCCTCGCCGAGCGTGTCCACGGAAATCCACGCCGGATCGCGGACGATCCCGAACGCCGGGTGGGCCGCCGCCAGCCGCGCGCTCAGCCCGGCGTCCAGCAGGCGCGCGATCCGCACGCCCAGCTCCAGTTCGGACCGCAGGTTGTTGCGGCGCGAGTTCGTGATCCGCATGCCGAGCGACAGTTTGAGCATGACCGGCGAGTCCGGCCGGTAGACCGTGCGCACCGACGACGTCGGGAACCAGTCCGGGCCGGCCGGGCCGAGGTCGTGCAGGAGCCCGGCGCTCAGGAGTTCGCGAATGCCCGGCCGCGACCGCAGGTCCCGGGCCTGCCACGGGTGCGCGGGCACCGCGACCGTGTCGGGTGGCAGCGCGAGGCCCGGATCCAGCGCGGCGACCGCGGCCGCCAGGCCGGCGGGCGCGCCGACCGCTGAGCTGCCGGCCACGACGGAGTGGTGCGCCGCGAACCAGTGCAGCGGGAACGATCCCCGCAGCTCCGGCGAGTAGGCCGCCGGGCCGTCCTCGTCGCGGCTTTTCGCCATCGGGTGGAACGGATGCCCGCGCAGCAACGCCTGCTCGCCGTCGAGGAACGGGGTCGTGCCGGGCGGGGCGGGGCACTGCTCGGCCAGGTAGACGGCCGTGCGGCGGGCCGAGTCGAGGATGCGGGTGACCGCGTCCGTGCCCGCGTCCGGCGGCAGCCCGAGCCGGTCGCAGCCCGCGCGCACCAGCGCCGGGGCGAGCGTGGACAGGTCAGCCGGCCCGAACCGGTGCCAGCCCGTCACCGACCGGTACAGCACCGGCACCGTGTGCCCGGCGACGGTCAGCGAATCCGCCGGCGCCACGCCGAACTCCCGGACGTACGCGCGCAGCAGCGGATCAGCGTCAGACATGGTGCAGCGGGTTCGCGACGACGCCGTTGATCACGTCGAACTCGGCGTCCCGCGCGGACCGGTCGTGGAACCCGCCGCCGAGCAGCTGTTCGCGGTTGAGACTGACCCGGCCGAACTCGGGCGCCAGCAACCCGAACGGATCGTCCACGATCCCGAACCGCCGGTGGTACGCGACGATCTCGTCGCGGACGAGCGTCCAGAACGCCGGCTCCGGCACGCCGAGCTGCTCCTCGACGAGCGGCGCGAGGAACCGGAACACCCCGGCGCAGATCGCCGACAGGACCGAGTGCGCCAGCTCCGTCGCCGACCAGCGGTGCAGCTGGGCGCGGACCCGGTCCGGGATCTCGGCGTACTCGGGGAGGTCGTCGGTCAGCAGTTCCAGGTCGGCGCCGAAGTCCTTGAGCGCGATCCGGACGGGCACGTCGCGCTCGTCGAAGATCAGCACCACGTTCTCGCCGTGCGGCGTGAAGCAGGCGCCGTACCGGTACAGGTAGTGCAGGACCGGCGGCAGCAGCGCGTGGACGTACGCGCGCAGCCAGTCGCGGGCGTCGAGCCCCGAGCGGCGGACCAGCTCGGCCACGAACGCCCGCCCGTCCCGGTCCGTGAGCAGCAGCGACGCCATCGTCCGCGCCCGCTCGCCCGGCGCCAGGTAGCCGGCCACGGGTTCGCGCCAGATCGCGCCGAGCAGCTCGTGGTACCGGTACGGCGCGTCGTCCAGCAGCGCGAGCGTCGGGTGCCGCACGGTCACGGAGGCGACCTCGCCGAGCAGCACGACGCGGCACTCGTCCCGCAGGAACGCGTCCCGCTCGCGCAGCCCCTCCAGCCACGCCGTCGTGTACGGCGCGCACCCGGCCTCGGCACCGGACAGCCCCCGCCAGACGAGCGTGTTCCGGATCATCATCGACAGCTTCACGTTGCGGCGACCCGGACTGTCCACATTGGTCAACGTCCGGACGGACTGCAACGGCCGGTACCGGTCCGGGCTCTCCCCCAGCACCACCACCTCGCCGCTCGCGATCTGCGGCGCGAACAGTGGCTGGATCACCTCGTCCCACTGGAACGGGTGGACGGGCAGCCACACGTAGCCGTCCGGAATCTCCGCCGGGCCCTCGTCGGCCCGCACGTCCAGCCCGGCGCGCGTGGCCAGCGTCGGCGCCACGGCGATCCACACCAGCCGGAACTCTCCGGCCGCCTCGGGGGTGTAGCGCGCGGCGTCGTCCGCCGAAAACCCCAGCCGACCCTTGTTCAGGACGACACACGGATGGCCGGTCTGATGCCCTTCCAGGTCCTCGTGGGACAGCGCGGCCAGTTCCTCGACGGGCAGCGCGCGGGCCCGCAGGCGGACATCGGCGGCCTGCGTCGCCGTGAGGTCCCGGACCAGCTCGACCATCGACGCGCCGTCCAGTTTCAGCAGGTCACGGATGTCGAGCGCGAACCGCGCGGGATCGTCGGCCGGCTCCCCGTCCCGGCGGATCGAGTCGGCGTCGACCCGCCAGGCACCGAACGTGCCGCGCCGCGCCGCGAACGTGTAGTGCGGGTCGAGCCGCCAGCGGTCGCCGTCCGGGACGGGCGCCAGCATCTCCTCGTACGCCAGCTCGCCGATCATCCGCGCGAGCAACCCCCGCCCGGCCGCCCGCCACGCCCCGTCGCGTTGGCCCGCACCCCCGCCCGCGCCCGCCCCCGCCTCCGCGCCCGCGCCCGCCCCGCGCCCGCCAGTTTCGGACTTTTGAGGGTCGTCGGCGCCGCCGCGACCCTCAAAAGTCCGAAGCTCGGCGGCGGCGGGAGGCTGAGGGCCGCCGGCGGCGGGGGTCATGGGCGGGTCCTGGGGAGGCCGAACGTCGTGTACGCGACCGACTCCGGGAGGCGGTACTCGGTGCGGCCGGTGACGGCGTTCAGGATGGTGGCGCTGCGCCAGGCACCGAGCCCCAGGTCGGGCGCGCCGACGCCGTGCGTGTGCAGTTCGGCGTTCTGGACGAACAGCGATCCGGTGACGTCCGGCGCGAGCGCGACGCGGTAGTCGGCGTCGACGCGGTACCGGCCGGCGTCGTCCCAGTCGATCAGATCGGCGAGCGGGTCGAGCAGGGCGGGGCGGCGGGCTGCGTACCCGGTCGCGAGGATGACCCTGTCCGTGACCAGCGTGAACGGCGCGTCGAGCTGGGTGTGCCGGCACGCCAGCTCGAACCGTTCGCCCGTGCGGGACGCCGTCTCGACGGTGACATTCGGGATCAGTTCCACGTCGGCCTCGTGGCCGCCCACGCTCCGGTCGTACAGGGCGTCGTGGATCTCGGCGATCGTCTCGGCGCTGATCGCCTTGTAGAGCTGCCACTGGTCCTCGACCAGCGTGTCCCGGGTCGGTTCCGGCAGGTCGTGGAAGTACCGGGTGTAGTCGGGCGTGAAGTGTTCGAGCCCGAGCTTGGAGTACTCCATCGGCGCGAACGCGGGCGACTGCGTGATCCACCGCAGCCGGGCCCCTTGCTGGCGCCGCAGCAGGTCGAGAAAGACCTCGGCACCGGACTGTCCCGAGCCGACGACCGTGATGTCCTCGGCCCCGTCCAGCGCCGGGACGTGGTGCAGGTACTGGCCGGCGTGGAACACCTCCTTGCCGAGCAGCCCGGCGAGCGCGTCCGGGACGACCGGCTCGGTGCCGACCCCGAGCACCAGGTTCCGCGCCCGGACCGTGCCCGCCCCGGACTCCACGACGAACGCCTCGCCGTCCCACCGCACCGCGTCCACGGGCGCGCCGAACCGGCACGACGGCAGCGCGTCCGCGACCCAGCGGCAGTAGTCGTCGTACTCGCGGCGCGGCATGTGGAACCGCTCGGAGAAGTAGAACGGGAAGAGCCGGTCGTGTTCGCGCAGGTAGTTGAGGAACGAGAAGCGGCTCGTCGGGTCGACCAGCGACACCAGGTCGGCGAGGAACGGGACCTGCAACGTCGTCCCGTCGATCAGCAGCCCGGGATGCCAGCTGAACGCCGGCTTCGCGTCCAGGAAGACCGCGTCGACGCCGGCGACCGGTTCGGCGAGCGCGGCGAGGCCCAGGTTGAACGGACCGATCCCGACCCCGGCGAGGTCGTACACCCGAGTCATCCGTCCTCCTCCCTGCCCGCGGCGACCACCAGCGCCAGCAGGGCGTCCACGTCCGCGCGGGTCGCGTGCGGGTTGAGCAGCGTCAACTTCAGCCAGACCCGCCCCCCTGACTCCGTACGCCCGACGACGGCGGTGCCCTCGGCGAGCAGGCGCCGGCGCAGGGCGGCGTTCACCCCGTCGTGCTCAGCGGTAGTTGGACGGTAGCGGAACACGACGCTCGTCAGCACCGGCCGAGCGGCCAACTCCAGGTCGGCGTGGGCGTCGATCTGTTCGGCGGCGTACCGCGCGAGGTCGTGGCACGCGTCGACGAGCGCGCCGAGCCCGGCTCGGCCCAGCGCCTGGAACGTCACCGCGACCTTGAACGCGTCCGCCCGGCGGGTCGTCCGCAGCGAGCGGCCGAGCAGGCTCACGTACCCGGCATCGGTGTCGTCGCCGGGATTCAGGTACGCCACCTGGCGGGCCAGCGGGTCGAACGACGCCGCCCGCGCGGCCAGGAACACCCCTGCCGGCACCGGCTGCCAGCCCAGCTTGTGCAGGTCGAGCGCGATCGAGTCGGCGCGGTCGATGCCGGCCAGCAGCGGCGCGAGCGTGTCGGACAGCAACGCGCCGCCCCCGTACGCCGCGTCTACGTGCAGCCAGGCGCCGTGCCGGGCGGCGAGGTCGGCCAGTTCGGGCAGCGGGTCGATGCTGCCGAAGTCCGTGGTGCCGGCGGTGGCGACGATCGCCGCCACGTCGTCACCCATCAGCGCGGACGCGGCGGCGACGTCCATCCGGTGCTCCGCGTCCACCGGCACGGCGACGACCGCGTCCTCGCCCAGGCCGAGGAGGGCGGCGCTGCGCTGGATCGAGAAGTGCGCGATCTCGCTGCACAGGATCCGGACCCGGGCACCCCTCAGCCCCTGCTTCGACGCGTCCGGGACCGCCGCGTCCCGCGCCAGCAACAGGCCCATCAGGTTCGACTCGGTACCGCCGGAGGTGAACACACCCGCCGCTCCCGGACCGTAGCCGGCCAGGTTCGCCAGCGCGGCCACCACGCGCGGCTCCAGCTCCGTCGCGGCCGGCGCCTGGTCCCACGAGTCCAGCGACTGGTTGAGCGCCGCCACGGCCAGCTCCGCCGCGACGGCCACGGCCAGCGGCGGCCCGTGGAGGTGGCCGGCGCAGCGCGGGTCGGCCGGGTCGGCGGCTCCCCGGGCCAGCGCCGTCGTCAGGTCGGCGAGCGCTCCGTAGCCGGCGCCGTCGACGGGGAGCACCTCGCCAGCGAAGAAGCCCGCTGCCGGGCCGCCGGCCGGGATCGGGCCGCCCCGGGCGGCGGCGCCACGGGTGAGCGCGTCCAGGACGGCGGTGACCAGCGGGGCGACCGATGCCGCGCCGGCCAGGCCACCTGCCAGTTCGTGCCGGGCGTCCTCATCGAAGTTCTTCACGGGGTTACCGCTGCCAGCGCGTCGCCGAGGCGGTCGACCACGGATGCCGCCTCCTCGTCGGTGATCGTGAGCGGCGGGAGCAGGCGCACCACGGCGTCGTGCCGGCCGCCGAGTTCGACCATGAGGCCGCGGGCCAGGCATTCCGCGCGAACGGCCCTGGCGAGATGGGGAGCGGCGGGGCGGGCGCCGAGGGCGTCGGGGCACGCGTCGGGCTCGACGATCTCCAGACCGATCATCAACCCCTTGCCCCGGACGTCGCCCGCACAGCGACTGATGCCGCGGAGTTCCGCGATGATGCGGTCCCCGACGATGCGCGCGCGGTCGGCCAGACCCTCGGCGGCGACGTGCCGCAGGGTCGCGGCGCCGGCCGCCATCGCGAGCTGGTTGCCGCGGAACGTGCCGGTGTGCGCGCCGGGTGGCCAGACGTCCAGCTCGGCGCGGTAGACGATCACGGCGAGGGGCAGCGAGCCGCCGATCGCCTTCGAGAGGACCATCACGTCCGGGATGACGCCGCTCTCCTCGACCGCCCAGAACGTGCCCGTGCGGCCGACGCCCGTCTGGACCTCGTCGACGATCAGGGGAACGGCCTGGTCGGCGGTGATCCGGCGCAGCTCGCGCAGCCACCCGTCCGGCGCGGGGATCACGCCGCCCTCACCCTGCACGGGCTCCACGATCATCGCGGCCGGCGGCACGACGCCCGAGTGCGGATCGGTCAGCAGCGTCTCCACGTACCGGGCGCTGATCTCGGCGCCCATCGTTCCGCCGATGCCGAACGGGCAGCGGTACGGGTACGGGAACGGGGCGCGGGTGACGTCCAGGGCCGGGCCGGTCTTGAACTCGGTGTTCGCCGTGACGGCGAGCGCGCCGGCCGTCATGCCGTGGTAGGCGCCGGTGAACGCCATGACGCCCGAGCGTCCCGTGGCGATCCGGGTGAGCTTGAGGGCCGCCTCGACCGCGTCGGCGCCGGACGGTCCGCAGAAGTGGATGCGGTCCAGGCCCGGCGGGAGGGTGTCGAACAGGGCGGTCGTGAAGTCGTCCTTCACGGGGGTGCCGAGGTCGAGCACGTGCAGCGGTGCGCCCGACGCGAGGACCTTGTGGATCGCCTCGACCACGACCGGGTGGTTGTGGCCGAGCGCGAGCGTTCCCGCGCCGGACAGGCAGTCGAGGTAGCTGCGGCCGTCCGCGCCGACGACGGTCATGCCGTCGGCGCGGACCGGGACGATCGGGAAGGACCGGGCGTACGAACGCGCCGAGGACTCCCGGTCACGCTGGCGCTCCAGCACCGCCGTCGATTCCGGCAGGGGCATCGCGTGACCACTCCTTCTGTGCGACCTACTAAGGGTTACCTTAGTAGGTCGCGGGGTGGCCCCGTTGCCCCGAGGTCACGCGCTGGTGAGCGCCTTGTCGTCCTTGCGGGACTTCCACAGGCTGGCGACCGTCGTGACCGTCAACGTGACGACGATGACGCTGAGCGACAGCCAGATCGGGATGTGCGGCACGGCCGTGATGTGCTCGCCGCCGTTGAGGAACGGCAGGTTGTTGTCGTGCAGGGCCTCCATGATCAGCTTCACGCCGATGAAGCCGAGCACGATGGACAGGCCGATCGACAGGTAGACGAGCCGGTCGAGCAGGCCGCCGATCAGGAAGTACAGCTGGCGCAGGCCCATCAGCGCGAACACGTTCGCGGTGAAGACCAGGTACGGCTCCTTGGTGAGGCCGAAGATCGCCGGGATCGAGTCGAGCGCGAACAGCAGGTCGGTCGTGCCGATCGCGATCATCACGATGAGCATCGGCGTGAAGAACCGCTTCGCGTTGACGCGGGTCGTCATCGCCGCACCGTGGAAGTCCTGCGTGACCGGCAGTACTCGGCGCGACCAGCGGATGAGGACGTTCTCCTTGAAGTCCTCCTCGTCCTCCTCGCCGTGCATCGCCAGCTTGACGGCCGTGTAGATGAGGAACGCGCCGAACAGGTAGAAGACCCAGATGAACTGCTGGATGACCGCGGCGCCGGCCGCTATGAAGATGCCGCGCATCACCAGCGCCAGCACGATGCCGACCAGCAGGACCTTCTGCTGGAACTCCCGCGGCACCCGGAACCGGGCCATGATGATCACGAACACGAACAGGTTGTCGACCGAGAGGCTGTACTCCGTCAGCCAACCCGCGAAGAACTCGCCGCCGTAGCGCGGACCGCTGAAGAACAGCACGCCAGCCCGAAGACGATCGCCATCGCGACGTAGAGACTGACCCACAGGGCCGATTCACGGGTGGTGGGCTCGTGCGGGCGCCTGCCGATCACGAACAGATCGGCGAGGAGAATCGCCAACAAGCCGCCAAGCGTGGCGAACCAGACCCAGGTGGACACCTGCATGCTGCGGACCTTCCGGTAGACACGACGTCAGACCGGAGGTCTCTTCCGCCGCGCCGGGGGTAACCCGGATTTGCGACCGGCGGCACCGGGCCTGAGAACTCCCGACCGTGATGACGGCACCGCCGCGAAGGAATACTCCCCTCCACGCAGGCCCATTCTTGCCCGAGAAGTGCCGTTCGCGCCACCCGGGGTGACGGGATTCACCCTGCGTAGGGACCTAACGGGGGCAATCAGGGCTCGGTGCCGGGGTCTACGGGGTTCGTCGGGGCCCGTGGTGCGGTCGGCGGCCGGCGTCTACCAGGTGCCGTCGTCGCGGACGCGGGCCGGTTGCTGGCCGGCCACCAGGGTGGTCAGGGCGGCGTCGAGGGTGTCGCCGAGGAACCAGTCGCCGCCGTGGTCCAGCGCGAATACCCAGCCACGGTCGTCGATCGCGAGCAGGCCCGCCGCGTCGACGCCCAGCGGCGCCACCGCGGCGTCGATCCGCTTCCCGAACGCCGCGAGCGTGTCGACGGTGTGCAGCGCCAGCAGCGGATCGAGCGTGAACCCGGACCGGGCGATGTCCTCGCCGGGACCTTCCAGTGTGGTGGCCAGGCCGCCGAGTTCTGCCAGGGCGGTCAGCGCGGCCGGGTGGAACGCGTGCCGGTTGCCGCCGGACGACAGCTCCTGGACGATCCGGCGGCCCCACGCGCGGGCCTGGTCCTCGTCGCGGTGGTCTGGGTCGCGGCCGGCGGCTGCCAGCACTTCGGCGAGGTCGCTCGCGTCGGTCGGCGGCGTGTCGTCGTCGGGCGTGGCGACCGGCTCGATGCCGAACCAGTCGAGCAGGGCGGCGCAGGAGCGGCACGGCGGCTGGACGGTGCCGTGGGCCGGGTCGCCGTGTTCGCGGATCCGGGTCGCGGTGATCCGGGCGCCCCACAGCGCCGCGCGGGCTTCACCGGCGGTCAGTTCGCCGGGGCTCGCCGCGTACAGGCGGTCGGACACCAGGACGAGTTCCGCGCAGCGACCGGTGAAGCGTTCGCGCTGCTCAGCGAGCAGATCCTCGACGAACCTGGCGACCAGCGGATGCAGCGCCGGCTCGACGTCGCCTTTCACGGACGTGTGCGTGTGGACCGCGCCACCCGCCAGCAGCGCCGCGGCGACGGAAGGGGGGTGGCTCACGGGTCTGACCTTACCGTTCGGGTGCCTGCGGTACTGTCGGGACACCTCGGTCGCCGACCCCTCCGGAGCCATGGCCCGCACCCTTGTAGTCGCCCCGAACCGGCACGGCGCGTACCCGACGATCGGCGACGCGCTGGCCTCCGCACCCGACGACGCGGTCATCTCCGTCGCGCCCGGCGAATACCGGGAGTCGCTGACGGTCGAAGGCCGGAGCGTGTCCCTGCACGCCGCGGACGGCCCCGGGACGGTCGTCCTGGAGTCCGGCGATCTGCCCACGCTCGTGTGCCGGGGCGGGTCCGTCACCGTGCGCGACCTGACCGTGCGGTCCGGTGCGGCCGCCCTGGTCGTCGACGACGGGCGGCTCCACGTCGAACAGTGCGAGGTCACCGCCGGGTTCGGCGCCGGCGTGAGCGCCAACAACCGTGCCGCCGTGACGCTGCTGCGGTCGAAGTTCCTCGGCGGGCAGTACGGGCTCGTCTTCGAGGACTCCGGCGGCACCGTCACCGACTGCGAGATCCGCGGCATCGACGACGACGGCGTGATCGTGCGGGTCGGCGCCGACCCGGAGATCCGCAACACGACGATCGAGGGCTGCGGCCACCGCGGCGTCTACGTCTACCAGTTCGGCAAGCCGGTCATCGAGGCGTGCGACATCTCCCAGACCGGCGGCGACGGCATCTCCGTCGTCCACCAGAGCACCCCGACGCTGCGTCGCTGCAAGATCCACGACACCCAGGGCCTGGGGATCTCGGTCGCCACCGGCTGCCACGGGTCCATCGAGGACTGCACGGCCACGAACACCGCCTCGCCCGGCATCCACGTCGACGAGGGCGCCACGACGACCGTCACGACAACCGATCTGGCCCGTCCGAAGGCCGGGGTCGCGGACAGCTCCGCCAAGGACTCCAGCACCGTCGACGCGCTCCTCGCGGAACTCGACAACATGGTCGGGCTGGCCAGCGTGAAGGCCGAGGTGCGGTCCGTCATCGACGAGATCCAGGTCAACGAGTGGCGGCGCAACGCAGGCCTCGGCGTCAGCTCGATGAGCCACCACCTGATCTTCGCCGGCGCCCCCGGTACCGGTAAGACCACCGTCGCCCGGATCTACGGCAAGCTCCTCGCCGCCCTCGGCGTCCTCCCCAAGGGCCAGTTCCGCGAAGTGTCCCGCCGCGACATGGTCGGCCAGTACCTCGGCCACACCGCCGAGAAGACCGCCACCGCCATCGACGGCGCGCTCGGCGGCGTCCTCTTCATCGACGAGGCGTACACCCTGTCCCGGTCCGCCGGCTCCGGCGGCGACTTCGGCCAGGAAGCCATCGACACGCTGGTCAAGATGATGGAAGACCACCGGCACGAACTCGCCGTCATCGCCGCCGGGTACACCAACGAGATGAGCGAGTTCCTCGACGCCAACCCCGGCCTCGCGTCCCGGTTCTCCAAGACGATCGAGTTCGAGAACTACGCACCGGACGAACTCGTCACGATCGTCACCCGCATGGCCGCCGCCGACGACTACCACTGCGGTCCCGGCATGGACGACGCCCTCCACGCCCGCTTCGCGACCATCGAACGCGACCAGAACTTCGGCAACGCTCGCGAGGCGCGCAAACTGTTCGAAGCGGCGCGCAAGGCGCAGTCGCAGCGCCTACGGGGGCTCGGTCGCGTCCCCGACCTGGACGAACTCCGCACCCTCCTCATCGAAGACATCCACGCCGCCGGCCGCTGAACGTCCGCCCGAGGGCCTACCCCATCCCCGCCGACCGCTGAACGTCCGCGCAGGGCCGCCCGAGGGGCCCGCCACCGCCGCCGCTCGAGCCGGCAAGCGCCGTTTGGTGTCCACTATGGATTACTCGGGGAAATCCACGTGTCCTCGCGCGTCGAGACGTGGATATCCCCGAGTGTTCCTCTGTGGACGGTCCGCGCGGCCCGTTACCAGGTGCCGGTGTCGGTGAGGCGCGGCGGCTGGGTGCCGGTGACGAGCGTCGTGATCGCGTCGGCCGCGGTCGCGCCGAGGAACCACTCGCCCGCGTGGTCCAAGGCGAACACCCGCCCGGACTCGTCGATGACGATCAGCGCGTCGGCGTCGCCCTCGATGCCGAGCGGGTAGAGCCGGGTACCGAGCACGCGGCCGGTGTCAGCGAGCGCCGACCCGCACGGCGGTACGAGCGTCGGATCCACCGCGAACGGGCGGAGGCGCAGGTCGGCACCGGGTCCGTCCTGGTCGACGTACAGCCCGCCGAACTCCTCCAGGGCCGCGACGGCCGCCGGGAACGACTCATACGGCACCTGCCGGACCGCTTCGGCCGTGGCTTCGGTCGCGCGCCGTCCCTCGTGCCAGCCGTGGGCGCGGAGCACCTCGGCGACGTGCGGTGTCATGCGTCCTCCCCCGCGCCGGCCGACCCTTGGTCCCCGACGAAGAGCGTGAAGCCGACGTGCTGGAGCAGCAGCAGGCACGACACACACGGCGGTGCCGGCTGGCCGGCCGCCGGGTCGCCGTCTTCCCGTACCCGGTAGGTGACCAGGTCGGCGCCGAGCAGCAGCTCGGTCCGCGCCTCGTCCAGGGTGATCGGGGCGGTACCGGCGCGCTGACGGCGGGCGTCCTCGGCGTGCAGGACGTCGGACAGGGCGACGGCCTCGGAGCACCGGTCGTATCCCCGCTCGCGGTGCTCGACGCCGGCCAGGAACGCCGCGATGAGCGGATGGTGGTTGAGCACCCCGTCGCCCTTGGCGCTGCGGGCGATCAGCAGGCGGCCGCCGGCGGTCAGGTGGGTGACGGTGGACGGCGTCGCCGTACGGTCCAGGTCGCGGCGTGCCTGCGCGGCCGGGTCCCAGGTGCGGGGGGCCGGCGGCTCGGACTCGCGCCGCGCGGCGTACCGCTCGGCCACGGCCTCGACCGGGATCGACGGCCACACCGACAGCTCGCCGGTCTCCTTGTCGATCACGCCGCGCCCGGCGCCGACCTCCGGCTCGTCGACGCGCCACACCACGTAGCCCGCGCCGAACTCGCGGACCCCGACCTCGGCGTCCGGAGCCGAACCGTCCGCTGTGACCCACTGCCGCGCGATGCGCCGCGCCTCGTCGAGCGTGATCGGCCCCATGCGTCTCACCCTACCGACGGCCCGGTCACCAGCACCCGCAAGCCAGGGAGGTCCGCGGTGAGCGGCACCAGCCGGGCCAGATCGGCGCGACGGAGCGGGCACAGCCCGCCGAACCGGGACTGGGCGTCCTCGGCCGACGCGATCTGGTACGCGACACCGACCGCGCGTGCCTTCTGAGGCGTCCGCGCCAGCTGGTGGACGTACTCGGCGAAGGTGGCCGCCGCCGATGTGCCGACCGGGACGGCGGGTACGCGCGCGGCATCGAGCAGGACCGTCGCCGACAGTGCGGTGAGCGCGGTCACCGACAGGGGGCGCAGCCTGGCCTGGATCTCGGCCGGCTCGCGGCCGGCGACGAACGGTGCCAGCAGGCCGGCGCGCAGGGTTTCGGCGTCGCTCAGGCCGGTTGCCTGCACCAGCGCCACCGTCCGCATGCCCACGCGCCAGTCGATCGCGTACTCCGGCCAGCGGCTTCCGTACGCCAGCGCGTCGCGGTACTCGGCGGCGAGATCGTCCCGGACGGGGGCCAGCGCCGGGAGTTCAGTACTCAGCCCGTCCTCGACCGGCCCCTGCCGCCAACCCGGGGGCAGCGGGAACAGCCGGTGCCGCAGCTCGTACGTGGCCAGCGCGATGCCCGGCGAGAACTCCCACCACGACGTCACCGCGTGGGATTCACGGTCCACGATCAGGGAGGCGACCCGGCCGCCGACCGACGGGACGAAGTCCGGCACCTGTTCCTGCCACAGCAGGTACCCGACGTCGTGCTCGGTGACCGCGAGCGAGTCCCGGCGCCAGCCCGGTTCGGCGTGGAGCGCACGTTCGACCGCCGCGTCCGGATGGGTGATCGGATCGGCGACGAGGTCGGGCGGGTAGACGGGCTGCCGCTCCGTCCGCATGAGGCGCTTGACGAACGACAACGGCCGTGCCGCGTCCGCGCGGAGACCGTCCGGCACCGCCGTGGCGAGCGGCAGCAACCCGTGGATCAGCTCGTCGAAGCGCTCGCGCTGATCCGGCGACGCCGTCTCCACCCACGCTCGGCGAACCGCGACGACCACCGAAAGCAGACTGGCGGGCAACGTCAGGACATGACGTAGATACGAGCACCAGTGCGCGTGCGGGTCCTGCCCCGGACGGGCATGCGCCGAGACCGTCGCCAGCACCGCCGCGTCGACCCAACTCGTGACGACCGGACGTTGCGCCACGAACTCGCGGTGCCCGCCGAGCGCCGGGTCGCACCACGGCAGAAGCAGCGCGGTCAGGACGAGATCCGCGTCGGTGTACCCGTGCCGCGCCAGGAGCCGGACCGCCCGCCCGCCGAGCTGGACGCGCGCGGCGCCGCCCGTCTCCCCGCCGAGCTCGGGATGCGGGTACGTGGCACGCCGCAGCAGCCCGGACAGCATGGGGATGAACCGTTCCTGGGCCTCGGCCGGCAACGCCAGCGAACGGACCAGATCAGGCCAGGCGGCCGACGCCCCGCGCAGCGCCTCCGCCGACGGCCCGACGGGGCCCGGGTCCGTCACGCCGGCCCTACAGAAGGGGAGCGCCGTCGAGGCGGTCGCGATAGGTGTCCCGGACGGCCTGGAGCCGGCGCCGCTCGAACCGGCCCGGCGCGGCGTGCCGCAGCTCACGGCCCCGGTCGGACCAGAACGCGGAGTCCGGCACGGCGTCGGCGCCGTCCGGCACGAACTTGAGGATCTCGTTCAGCGCGGCGACCGCGACGGCGAGTGCCTCCCGCGCCTCGGCGTCGGCCACCCGGACGCCTTCCGGATCCAGCGCGACGCCTGTCGCCGACTGCGCGGCCAGATCGCTCACCCACAGCCACTCGCCCGCGTCCAGAAGCTCAGACCGCTCCGGACCGCCGAACGACAACACCTCGTGGTCGGGGAGCACCGCCGGCCGCTCCGGCAGGGCGAACACGAACTCCCGGACGGCGCCGCAGCCGGGACACGTGCCCGTGTACCGGCGGACCGGGGTGCCGGCATCGTCCACGATGGCGTTCTCCCACGGCACGTCGGCGTCACCGCACTCCGCGCACGGGTGCAGATCCATGTAGAGGTGCGCTTCGTCGCGCGTCCGCGCTGCCGGCAAGGTCACGGTTGCCCACCCTATCCGCTGGTGCGGAGGCCGCTGTCCGGGTCCAGGCCCATGATCTCCCGGGCGCGGCGCAGGAACTCGCGCTCCGCGTCGGGCGCCGGGTCGACGTCGACGTGGTGCAGGTTGTAGTCCGAGTCGGGGTGCTCGTCGGGGCGGAAGGCGGCGGTCGCGCCGTGCCGCTCCGACCACTCGTCGTGCAGCCTGCTCAACGCCTCCAGCTTGCGGCGGCGTTCCGGGTCCATGCGCAGCGCCATCAGCCGATCCAGCGGTTCTCGCCCGTGCCGGCGAAGATCAGCCGGCCGCCGGGCACGGGAAGCTCGTCACGGCCCTGGGGACGGATGCCGTGCGCGACGTTCTCGCTGAGGTAGAGCAGGCCGAACCGTTCCCGGACCAGACGGTCGGAATCGAGGGTGAGCACGTGTTCGGCCTGCGCGGCGACGTACTCGTCGGTGGACGGGAAGCCGTTCTCGGCAACCTGCGGCATGGTCACGATGAGTGCCGTGTCCACGTCGAGCGTCCGGGCGGCGTCGCCGAAGGCCTTCGCGATCTCGATCGCGCCGTCCCGCTCGACGTCCACGGCGTTGTCGAGGTCGACGCGGTCCAGCAGGTCCCGCTGGCGGAACACCATCGCGAGCGCCCGGAGATCCCACGCGTCCACGACTCTGACCTCGCAGTACAGGCCAGCCCACTTCGCGGTCACCTCAGGCGGTTCGGACGACACCGTCTCGACGCCGATCCGGTCGAGTTGCGACTGTGCCCACTCGACCGGGTCGGCAGTGGACGCGGGCAGGTAGAACGCCGCCGCTATCTCGTTCTTGAGCACCGGTTCACCCCCTCACTCGGACGGCGGGCGATGGCCCGAACTCGGTACGCCCTCGGGCCAATCGTCCCACTCCTCGTCGTCGCCGAAGTTCGCGTACCGGCGCCAACCGGCCGGGTACAGCCCGTCCCCGTCGGCGGGCGGTGGGCCCTGCTGGGCCGGTGGCTCGCCTTGCTGGGCTGGCCGCGTGTCGTCAGGCGGCGTGCCCTCGGGCGGTGGCGTGCCGGCCGGAGCTGGCGGCCGACCCTGCTGGGCCGGCGGGGGGCCGGCCTGGGTTTCGGGGCGGTGGCGGGCGATCCGCTCGCCGCTGACCGTCAGCCTCGGCTGGTCCAGCTCCAGCCCCGTCGCCGGATCGGTGATCCGCAGCGACTCCAGGAGCGCGGCGACCTCGACGTCGACGCCGCGCGAGAAGTGCCACACGAGCCGCGGCGTGCCGGCCGGATGCTGCCCGAACGCCACGATCCGGAGCTGGTTCCGCACCTGCTCCACGAGGTGACCGACGTTGCGGCTGTCGATACCGAACAGCGCGTAGTTCTTCGAGTCGAGCCAGAGCCGGCCGCCGTCGGCGACGATGTCCGCGTCGGACTCGATCACCGTGCCGTCCGGGAGAGTCACCGAGATCGGCAGGTTGATGTGGACGACGCCGGGCGTCCGCTCGGCCAGCGCGATCTCCGCCACCAGCCCGCCGACGCTCCTCGCCCGGACCGCCAGCTTCTCCGCCGTGACGCCGTCGCCGTTGGCGCGCGCCGCGTACAGCGCTCGTTGCTCGGTGTCGAGCTGCGTCCGCCAGTGGCCGGTCCCCCGGACCCCCGGGTTCGCGCGCTCGAACTCGCCGATCCGGGCCAGCGCGTCGGTGATCACCGCGAGGTTCCCGTCGATCTCGGCGACCAGTTCGGGAGGTGGTGGCTGGATCGCGGCGTCCGCGTCGAGCTGCTGCTGGCGCTTCTCGGCCAGCATCTGCTCCAGGGTCTGCCGCCGGGCAGCCGCCGCGCGGCCCATGCCGTCGAGCGTGCGCTGGAGTTTCGCCGGATCGCCGCCGACCCGCGCGAGCAGCGTGTCGAACTGCTCCCGCGCCCGCTGGTCGGTGAAGCCGTCGTAGACGCCCTGAAGATCCGCAGGCAGCCCGCCGCCGGGCGGCGGCCCGGCCTGCTGCAGCTGCACCTGCCGATCGGGCGCGGCCTGGGGGTCCGGGGTGGCGTGCGGGCCGGGGGCGGCCGGGCGGTCCGGCGTGGCGTGCGGGCCGGGGGCGGCCTGCCCGTCCGGGGTGGCCCGGTGGTTGGGAGTGGTTGGGGTTGGCGGGGCGGCCTGGGGGTCGGTGGCTGGGGCGATGGGCTTGACGCCCTTCCAGTCCGAGCCGAGCATGGCCCGCTTGCCGATCCAGGTGGCGTCGCCGCCGCGCTCGCCGTTCCAGCCGGCCTGGCTGATGTCGAACGGGGTCGGGTAGCCCGCGCTGCCGAACGGGTGCCGGCGCGCCTGGTCCAGAACGTCCTGGGCGGCCGCGCTCTGGCGCTCCAGCTCGGCGAGGAGCTGCGCCGGATCGGTGGCGTGGTGGGTCTCCAGGATGGACACCACGTCCACGGACTGATCGCCGTCGACGTGTGCCCGGAGCTGCGCCGCCGCGTCGTCGATCAGGCGCTGCTCGGCCCGGAGGCGGGCGAGGCACGCGTTGGAGCGGTGCTCGGTGTTGGGCGCCCAGTCGTAGCCGGCGCGTGCCCACGCGTACCCGCCGACCGTCGACGCGGCGTGCACCTCGATGTGGTCCACCCCGGACTCGCGGTACCACTGCTCCAGGAACCGGTTCCACTCCCGGGCGAAGCCGCTGCCCTGCATCGACGCGTCGATCTTCAGGCTGATGTGCTCGACGTACAGGCTGCCGTCGTGGTCCCGGTTGAACACGCGGGTGGTGTGGCCGACGACGCGGCCGTCCGGCGCCAGGATGTCGAGGCGGGCGGTCACGTAGTTGCGGCCGATGTCGATCGAGCTGACGCGCGTCCGCATGCCGGCGAAGTCGGTGCCGGTGAGGCGAGCGGTGATCGCGTCCTCGACGAGGCTGCCCCACTGGTCCGCCTGCTCGTTGGTGCGCGGGATGAGGTCGTCGAGCGTGGGCTGGCGGCCGTCCGTGGCCCAGGCGGGGGGCGGCAGCGGTGCCGCCGGCTCCGGCGTGGTGGTCTCCGGCTCCGTCACCGGCTGCCACGACGGGTCCTGGTTCGACGGCTGGTGCTGGTCTGACGGCTGGTGCTGGCTTGACGGCGGAGCCTGGTTCCAGGCCGGGCTCTGGTTCCACGACGGATCCGGGCCCCACGACGGTGTCTGGGACGGTGCCTGGTTCCACGACGGCGCCGGTGCGGGCGTGGCCCACGACGACGTCCAGGTGGGCATCGGCGCCGGGAGCCCGTCCGTGCGGACGCCGAGGCGCGCGAGGTCCTGGTCGATCGCGGCGATCTCGCGACGGATCATCTCCGCCGTGTGCGGGTCGAACTCCGCGTAGTACGTCCGGAGCAGGAACCGCCGCTCGTTGAGCCGCGCGTCCGGCCGGGGCGCGGGCCTGGTCTGATCGGCGGCGGGTTGCGCGTCCGCGCGGCCGAGCAGCCCGGCGACCCGGTGCAACGCCGAGCGGATGATCCCGTGCGGCGCGGTGCGCTGCCGCGCTGCCTGCTCCTGCAACGTGTGGGTGATCTCCTGGATCCACACCCGCGCGAGCTGGTCGGACGTCAGGCCGGCGCCGATCCGCAGGACGTGCGGGCTGAGCGCCGTCCCGTCCTGCATGGACGTCTGCGCCACCAGGCCCGGCGTGTGATCCAACCGGGGGCGGAACACGTGCGTGTTGCCGTCGACGGTCCGCACGTGAACCGCCTCGCCGTACTGGTGCACGCCGACCACGGTCCCGTCGGCGAAGTCCTCCGGGCGCACCAGCGCCGCGGCGGCGAGCGCGGGATCGCCAGGGCGCCCCTGGTCCGGCACGGCCGCCCACGCCGGCAACGCGCTCGGCGCCGCCGGCGCCTGGACGGGCGGCGTTGCCGGCACCTGCGGCACGGCCGGGGCACTGGGCGGGGCCTGCGGCGCGGCCGCGGTCTGCGGCACGGCCGGGGCACTGGGCGGGGCCTGCGGCGCGGCCCGGGTCTGCGGCAGGGCCGGGGTCTGCGGCGGAGTCGGCGCCGGGGCCGGGGTCTGGGGCGGGGCCGGGGCCGGGGTCTGGGGCGGAGTCGGCGCCGGGGTCGGCGCCGGGAGGGCGGCCACGTATTCGGGAGTCGGCGCCAGCCGGTTCCAGCGGCCCATCGGGCGCTGCGTGAACGGCAGCGGCTGCCCGTTCCGGTCGACGGCGAGCCCCTCGACGGCGGCGATCGTGTGGATGGCGTGGATCGGGCCGGAGTCGCTGACCTGCGCGCTCTGCGGGTCCACGTAGATGATCGTGTTGCCGTAGTTGACGGCGACCCAGACGTGCGCGCCGCCGCCGACCCAGTCGGTGCTGATGATCGCGAACGAGCCGTGGCCACCCTGGCGCAGCCGGTTCTCCAGTGTGGCGAACGCGTCGCGGACACCGTTCTCGCGCTGCGCGTTCGTCGTGGTCGCGTCGCCCCGGTACAACCCCTGGTACCGCGCGCCGGTGATGTTCTCGGCCCGCAGCGCGCCGTCGTGCTCGCCCATGAGCGGGCTGCGGACGTCGCCCCGCGAGTACCCGTCGAAGGTCCGCGCGGCCGCCACGCGGGGGCGCGCGTGCACGAACGTCTCGAAGAACGACAGGACGGCGTCCACGCAGTTGACGCCGCGCGTCGGGTCGACGTTCAGGCCGAGGTCGTTGAGCAGCGGCACCCAGCCCCACCGCGGATCGGGCGCGCGCAGGAAGCTGCCGTCCGGGTTGCGCGGCATCGCGCCTTCGAGCCGGCGCTGGGCGGCGAGGCGCGGGCGGCGGAGCCCGCCGGACTGGTCGTACGGCCGGTACGTGTCGGACGACGGCGGGTAGCCCTGCCCGGTGAGCCCGGAGATCGTCGCCTCCGGGTCGCCGTCCTGCATGGTGTCGCCGGTGTCCTGGTTGACCCAGCGCCACATGTCCGGACGGCTCGTCGCCAGGGTTTCGGCGGTCCGTTGCGCCTGCGCCCGGAGCGCCTGTGCCTGGGTGTCTGCCGCCTGCGACTGCGCGCGCAACGCCTCGGACTGCCGCTGCTGCTCCGCCGCCCACGCCCGGTACTGCTGCTCCAGCGCCACGGCCTGCTGGGCGTCCGTCTCGAACTGCCGCGCGCCCTGCTCGGACTGGTCAGCCCACGCGGTGAGTTGCGCGGCGTGGTTCTGCTGCTGGGTGGCCTGCGTCCAGAGCTGGTTGGCCTGGTCGACCTGGCCGTTCTGCGCGAGCTGCTGCGACTGGCCGTGCGCCCAGGTGGCCCACGACGCGGCGCGCTGGGCGTCCGCACGCGCCTGCTGGACCTGCGCGGCGACCTGCTGTGCCTGCCCGGCCAGCGCGGCGGCACGGTCGCGGGCCTGCTGCGCGTTGATCTGGGCGATCCGTACCTGGTCCTGCATCGCGTCGGCCTGCTGGGCGAGCTGGCGGGCCTGATCAGCGGCCTGGTCGGCCGGACGGTTCAGCGCCTGGTGCACGCTGTCCCGGCGGGCCGCGATGTTGTCCACATAGGCCTGCTGGTCGGCGGCCGGCGCCGTCGCGGGCTGGCCGGTGACGAGGCCGACGATCCGGGACAGCACCGACCGGCCGTACTGGCGGGGCCCTTCCTGGCTGTAGGGGCTGGTCAGCCCGCCGCGAGGATCCGGTACAGCTCGTCCTCCGTCGGCAGCTCCGTCCCGAGCGTCCGCGCGATCTCCTCCGCTCGGCTCCGGTCGACTTCCGTCCACCGGTCCGAGTTCCGGTCGTCCAGGAGAAAGCTCGCCGCCACGTCCGGGTTGGACGCCCACGCCTTCGCTCGGTGGTCCCACAGGACGGCCCGGAACGGACCCGTCGTGGGCTCCTGGACTATCAGGCCGGCCGGGGGCTCCGCCTGGCTGGTCCGGTACGTCGCGCGGTAGAGGAGCATCGTCGGTCCGATCGGTCGGGAGGTCGACTCCGGGTACGTCCGCCTCGGTGAGGCCGTGCTCGGCGAGGACGTCGCGGAACGTGCGGCCCTGCGCGGCGAGGTCGTCGAGGTACGCCGTCCAGAGCTGGCTCTGCCTGCTGATCCACTTCGCGAACGTCGTGTTGATCGGCGCCGGCAGGCCGTCGGTGCCGGGCAGCGCGCCGACCATGCCGTTGTCGGCGTTGATCTTCAGGATCTCCAGGAACGCGTTGATCCGTTCCTGCGCGGTCGCCGAGCCCAGCCGCACGGTCTCGTACTGCGTGTGGGTCTGCTTGCCGGTCCGCCATGACGCCTCGGTGGGGAACTGGAGCTCGAAGATCCGTCCGCCCGGCGTCCGCAGCGTCACGTTCACGCCGTAGAAGCGGTTGTTCGGGGACCAGAAGTTCTTGACGTCGTCGACCTGGTACCCGAGATCGGTGAGCTGGTTCAGGACCGCCACGGCGGTGGGGCCGTAGGTGGCGTCCGACGGGGTGCGCAGCGAGAACCGCACGACGTCGTTGACGCTGGTCAGGAACTCTGCCAGCGACACGCCCGTGAGGATCTGCTCGCCCGTGAACTTCCGGGCCAGCGACGCCTCGCCCTTGACCCGGTGGTTCTCGCCCAGCAGCGCCGTCTGCTGGTCGGCCGGGAGGTTCGCGTTCACGGCCTCGGAGATGGCCTGGAGATCGGCCATGACCGCGTCGGCGTCCACCCGGGCGTCCGCGACGGCCTGCACGATGCCGGCCCGGTCGTCCGGGGTCAGCGCGTCCAGGATCCGCCGCTCCTCGGCCTGCGGATCCATCTGGTCGTCGCGGGTGGCCGGGGCGTCGGGGCGGGCGTCCGTGCTGGTGCCGGGTTCGGTGACCGGATTGCCGTCCGCGTCGAGGGTCACCGACCAGACCCCGTTGACCCCGTTGCTCCAGATCGGACTCTCGGCGACCCGCCCGGTCTGCGCGTCGACCCACAGGATCGTCCCGTTGTGGTTGACGGCATTCCAGGAGTGCGCGCCGCCGCCCTGCTCCGGCGAGAGCCGGGTGATGATCGCGGCGGCGGAACCGGGGCCGGCCGCGCGGAGCTGGTCGGCGATCGCCGTGAACGCGTCCGCAGTCGAGCCGCGATGCTGAAAACCTGTGCCGAGGACGCGTTCCGCGCGCGAAGCGCCGTTCGCCTCACCTTGCCGGGTCGGTGTGCCGTCCGGGCCGTACTCGGACGTCCGGGGAGCCGACACCTGCGGATCGCCGAACCACGTGCTCAGGAACGCCAGTGTCGTGTCGAGGCAGTTGTTCGCGCGGAACGGAGTGGCCTCCGGGCCACCGTCGTTCAGCAGCCCGAACCAGCGGCCCTGGCGCGGATCGGGATGGCGGCGCGGGCTGCCGTCCTCGGAGCGCGGTACGGCGTCCGCGAGCGCCTGCTGGTCCTGCGCCGACGCCGGCGCGAGCCCGCCGTCCTGGCCGAGCGGCCGGCTGTCGGTCAACGACGGCCGATCGCCGGTCGGCGCCGTCGTGGTCGGCGCGGTGGGCGTCGTGGCCGGTGCCGCCGGTGTGGTTGGGGTGGGCGTCGTGGGGGTGGGTCCGGGCGTGCCGGGGTCGGCGACCGGCACGATGCCCAGCTCGTTCAGCATCGGACCGCACGACGAGCACGGCGGACGGTACGCCGCGTGCGAGTTCTCCGACTTGCGGATCTGGTGGGTGGTCATCGTCGCGCCGGTCAGCGCCTGGATCGCGTGCGCGCGGAAGCCGGCCGGATCGCCCTCGTACTGGGCGTCCAGCGCGAACAGCACGTCCGAGACGATCGCCACCTCGGCGCAGAACCCGTGGCCGACGCCGACGTCCCGGCCGAGGGCCTCGATCTGCGCCGCCACCTCGTTGAGGATCGTCGTCAGCAGCGGGTGCAGCGTCGGTGTGGCGGGCGTGTTCGGCGGGTCGGTCTTGATGCTCGTGTGGGCGTGCGTCGTGCCGTCCGGCATCATCATCGCGCCGGACATGAGGGGCGCCTCGGTGTCGCGCCGCCGGTTCGTCCAGCCCTCGCTGGTGATCTCCTCGCGGACCGCGTCGGCCAGGTCCCGGGACGCCGCGATCAGTGCCTGCGCGGCCTCGTCGCTGTTCGTGTCCCCGTCGAACTGCCGCGCCGGCGCCGAGTAGCTGTGCGTGCCGTTCGCCGTCGGGGTCTGCGAGCGGGGCATCGACTGGCGCGAGTCCGGGGTGTTGCCCGGGGTGTCCGGACGGGTCTGGTCCGGCTGGTTCGGGCGCGGCGCGTCCTGCTGGGTATCGGTGGTCGTCGACAGCGACGGGATCGGCACCGGGACCACGACGGTCTCGGACCGCTGCTGCGGCTCCGTCTCCTGCTGGGTGCCTGCGGCTTGCTGGGTGTCTGCGGCTTGCTGGGTGTCCGCTGTGGACTGGGTGTCCGTGACCGGTGTCGTGGTGCTGGACGGGGTCGTCGTGGACGTGTCCTCGCCGGGCCGGCGCCCGTCGGGCGTGGTGGTGCTGGTCGGCGTCGTGCCGGGCGTCGTCGTGCTGGATGGCGTCGTGCTGGGGCCTGCCGGGGCCTGCGGTGTTCCCGGACGGGCGGCGCCGGGCTGGTTGGTACTGGACTGCCCCGTGCTCGTCTGGCTCGTGCCCGGCTGGCTGGCCGCCGGCTGGCCCGGTGCTGTTGTCGTCCCCGCTGGTGCGCCGACGGGTGGCGCCACGGACGGCGAGTTGCTGGTCTGCCCAGGCCCGCTGTCGACCGGCGCCGTAGTAGTCGGTGCGGTCGTGGTCGGTGCGGTCGTAGTCGGTGCGGTCGTGATCGACTCACTGACCGGTGACGTGCTGGTTGGTGACGTGGCGGACGGCGCCTGCTCGGACACCGCCGGCTGCGACACCGCCGGCTGCGACGGCGCCTGCTGGGTCGGCGGGCCGCTCGCCGTCTCGCCGGTCGTCACCGTGTTGGACGGCGGGCCGCCCGTGGTCTGGTTCGTGGCGGGCGCCGTGTCCTGGGTACCCGTGCTGACCTGGCCGCCGCCGGGCGGGGCGCCCGTCTGGTTCGACCCCGTGTCCGGGGTGCCGCCGGGCGCCACGGGCACGGCCGTGTCCTGCCCTGGCGTGACCGTCTGGTTGCCGCCGGGCTGCGCGTCGGACGTGTCGGACTCGGGCCCGCTCGCCAGCGATCCGTCGCCGCCGGGGCCGGTGCCGGTCTGCGAGGGCGGGTCCGAGGACGTGTCGCTGCCCGTCTGCCCGGGGGAGTTCGACGTGTTGTTGCCGGTGGAGGGGCCGCCCGTGTCGTTCTGGCCGCCCGGGGATTGCGACGTGTCTCCGCTCGATGACGTGTCGCTGCCGACTCCCGGTGCTTGTACGCCGTCCGTATCGAGGTTGGGGGTGTTGACGTTGGTGTTGGACGGGGCGTTCGTGTTGCTGTTGCCGAGGCCGTTCGCGATGCTGTTGACGGCGCCGGGCCAGCCCGTGGGGCCGACCGACCGGGCACGGGCGCCGCCGGCGATGCCCGCGTTCAGGGCGTCGGTGAGGCCGGGCAGGTTCCACTGGCCGTAGACGAGCCCGTTGGCGATCGTGCTGGAGACGGGCGACGTGATCGCGTTGTTCAGGCCAGCCTCGAACGCGTCCCGGGAGAACCGGGTGAACGCGTTGGACCCCATGTTGCCGCCCATGTTGCGGCCGACGTTCTGCAGGCCCTGCCGCCCCCACCGCGCGGGCTTCGCCATGACCATGCCGAGCGGCGCGCCGATGACGCTGCCGTAGAGGGACGCCTGGGTCTTCTTCCAGTCGTAGCCGTCGCGGGTGCCCATCTGGTTCTGGAGCCACTGCGCGCCGAGGTCGATGAGGATGACCTCCTCGACGACCTCCTCGGCGATCTCCAGCGCCAGTTGCGGCGCGACCTTCGTGATGAGCTGCCGGCCGAGGAGCTTGCGGCCTTCGACGGTCGCGAGGCGCCGGCCGAGCTGGGTGAGGAGCTGCCGCAGCGCGAGCATGACCGCGTGCCGCCCGCCGGCGATGATCGGCCCGATCGCCGCCGTCGAGGCGCCGAAGCTCAGCCACGCCATCAGCAGGGCGATGAAGACCGAGATCACCGTGATGATGACGGAGATGATGATCGTGAGCTTCGCGTACTGGAGTTCCGTCGCCGCGTTGTCCACGCCCGACCCGAAGGCCTGCGCGTACCGCTGGATCGCCGGCAGGCCGCTGCTCGGCGAGACGCCGACCTTGTTCCAGTAGGCCTGGAGGGCCCCACCCGCGTCGCCGCCCCACGCGTTCAGGACGTCGATCGCCGCCGGGTCGGCCTCCTCGATGGCCGTGCCGACCGCGTCGGCGAGGTTGTTCCACGCGTCGGACAGCGCCCACAGCTTGTCCTCGTCGCCCTCGGGCCAGGGCTCGCCGGCGCCGACGATGGCGATGCCGTCCATGATGGCGTCCCAGACGAACTGGTACTCGCCAAAGGAGGGCTTCTCCACCCCCATCCGGTCGGCCTCCCCGTTTCCGTTGTCGACTTACGCCTTGTTGCCCTTGAACCACTTCGCGGTGAGGTCGTCGGCGTCCACGGTGCCATCGACGGCGGACTGGATGTCGGGGCCGAGCTTCTCCAGCCGGTCGACGAGGTCACCGGCCGCCTTCAGCGTCAGCCCGGCGGGCGACTCGGCGCCGCCCTCCAGGTAGTGCTTGTTGAACTCCTGCCCGTTCTTGTCGGTCCCCCACGGCGCCTCGGCGTTCAGCGCGTTGATCTGCGCCTGCGCCGACCGCCAGGCCGAGCCGAGCGTGGAGCCCGCCGCCGTCAGCTTGCGGGCACCTTCCTTCGCGCCGGCCGAGTCGAGATCGGTTTCGTCGGTCACGTCAGTCACCCCCGTGGAGCAGTTCGGAGTCCGTGCGCCGGAACAGTGAGTCCAGGTCGAAGTTGAGGTGCGACTTCACCTCGTCGGCCGGGACGAACGGCGTGCACAGCTCGGCCACCTGGTTCGCCGCCTCGGTCGCGGCACGCTGGATGGTGGCGGTGATGGTCGAGGCCAGTTCCTTGGAATTGGGCTGCCGGTAGATGCGCGCGTCCAGCTCCAGGTCGAGGAGCTGCCCGCGGGGGCCGACCGTCACGGAGACGTACCCGTCCGGCGACTTGGCCTTGACCTTGATCGCCTGCAACTTCTGCTGGAGGTCGGCGGTGCCGGCGCGGAGCCGCTCGAACTCGGCCATGAGTTCGTCGGCACGTGCCTGCAGGCCGCGCGCGTCGCCGCGTATGTCCACGCCCCCGACTCCCCTCCCGTGGTCTCCCCCGGGCCAAACGATACTGAAGGACGGCCAGGCAGTCACAGGAAGCCTCTGGATACGATCCTTCACATGGGGATGGGGCGCTTCGCTGTGGTGGTGGGGGCGCTCGTCGGCGCACTGGCCGTAACTCCGAGCGCTCAGGCCGCTCCGGTGTGTGACAACCCGAAGGATCCGGGCCAGGTCGTCCCCGAGACACCGTGGGCGCAGCGGACGCTCGCCCCCGAGCGGGCCTGGCCGTTCAGCACCGGCGCGGGCGTCACCGTCGCCGTGATCGACTCCGGGTCCGACGTGGCGCATCCGCAGCTCGCCGGCGCGGTCGAACCGGGCTTCGACTTCCTCCGCAACGCCGCCGGCGGCACCGCCGACTGCGTCTCGCACGGCACGGCTGTCGCCAGCATCATCGCGGGGCGCCAGGTGTCCGGCGTCGGCTTCCACGGCGTCGCACCGGACGCACGCATCCTGCCCGTCGTCGTCAGCGACCGGGAGATCAAGGCGGACGGCGAGCCCAGCGGCGACGCCGTCGACCCGGCCCGGTTCGCCGAGTCGATCCGGTGGGCGGTCGAGCGCGGCGCGAAGGTCATCAACCTCTCCGTCGTACTCCGGACGGACGTGCCGGCGATCCGCGAGGCCGTCCGGCAGGCCGTGTCGAACGACGTCGTGGTGGTCGCCGCCGCCGGCAACGGGCACAAGGACGGCACGCCCGACCCGCTGGTCTACCCGGCGGCCTACCCCGGCGTGATCGGCGTCGGCGCGATCGACGAGACCGGCGCCCGGCTGCCGTCGTCGCAGGTCGGCGACTATGTGGACCTGGTCGCTCCCGGCGGTGCCGTGCTCGGCGCGACGCGCGTCCGGGGGCACGCCGTCTGGAACGGGACCAGCTTCGCGGCACCGTTCGTCAGCGGCACCGCCGCCCTCATACGGGCGGCCGAACCGAAGCTCAGCGCCGAGCAGGTGACGCGGCGGCTCCTCGCGACGGCCAGTCCGGCGGCGGGCGGGCCGGCGAGCGCCGCGTACGGGCACGGCGTCGTCGACCCGTACCGGGCGGTGACGGAACAGCTCGCGTCGGCGTCTCCGGAGGCGGCCTCGCCGCTGCTGGCTCATGGTGCCGACGCCGCCACCGCCGCCCGCGCGGCCGAGGACCGCCGCAGCACCTGGATCGCGGCCGTCCTGGGCGGCCTCGGCGCCGTCGTCGCGCTGCTGCTCGTGGCCGGCGCGGTCGTCGTGCCGCGCGGGCGTCGGCGGCGATGGGCGGCCGGGCGGGCCGAGCCGATCGTCACGCCGCCCGAGACCGACGAGGCATCGGACGAACAGGACGCCGCCGAATCCCTGTTCACCGTGCCGCCCCGCCACTGACCCCCCGGCCCGGCCCTCACCGCGCGGGCCGCACTCTCGCATTTGGGCGACATGTTGGTCGCTACAGCGACCGAAACATCGCCCAGATGGGCGGACCTGGGCGCCAGCCGCCCTGGCGGCGGGCCGGCCGGGCCCGGACGTGGCGAAGGGCCCCGGCGCTGTGCGCGCGAGGCCCTTCGGCAGGGCGGTCAGCCCTCGAACTTGAGCTTGTTCGCCTTCTCGCGTGCCTGCATGATCTCGGCGGACCGGATGACGGCGCCCTTGATGCCCGTCAGGAGCTCGGTGAGGTCCTTGGAAGCGCTGGTCCACTCGGCCTGCCGGACGCGGTAGGCGCCCTGGGCGTCGCCGTCCCAGGTGGCGAGGAGCGGCTGGATGCCCTTCTCCAGGCCCTCCAGTTCGCTGTTCATGTTGGTGATGGCCTTGCCGATGTCCTCGGACGCCTTCATGAGCGACGAGAACTTGACGATGATGTCGGACATTGCCGCGTCTACCCTTTCTCGGTGCGGATCAGAGCTTGAGCGCGGCGGTGATGGAGCCGGCGGAGGCGCCTGCGCGCTCCATCTCGGACTTCATCTCGTCGTCGCTGACGGTGTAGTCACGTCCGGACGAACCGACCGCCTCGGCGAGCGAACGCAGCGAGTGGTTCAGCTTCGCCATGTCCTGGTCGAACCGGTCGCGCGTCTGCTGGAAGGAGCCACCACCGCCACCGACCCACTCGGACGCGAGAGGCGTGAGTTCGTTCATCAGTGCGGACAGCATGCTCGTGAGCCGGTCCGCGACGCCGTCGACGTCCTTCTCGGTCTGGACCATGAGACCCGTGTCGGTCTTCATGCCGTCCGTCGATCCGCCACCGCCGCCCAGTGCACCGCTGATGCTCGGTCCACCCATGGAGAAAGCCACCCCCGCTCGTTGTCTCCGCCCCCGTACCTGGGGCGTCCGCGGTATCCCGGCGACACCGCAGCCTTCGCCACCGTATCTCGGCCTGTCAACGCGGGCACGTCGGCCCCCTGGAGACGGCCCTAGCCCTCGCGCACCGGCCGCATCGCGGACGCCGGGTCGAGCGCCGGCCCTTCGGGGATCCGCGCGACGAGGCTGGCGGGCAGCCGGACGACGTCGCCCTTCGGGTAGCCGAGGATGCCGAGCACGTCCGCGGAGGCGAGCGCGTACCGCCGGCCGAGGTCGGTGACCAGGTAGTACGTGCCGGCGGAGGCGTCCGGGGACTGCATCGCCTCGACGACGGCGCCCCATCCGGGCTCGACCCTGACGCGGTCGGCGAGGGCCGTCCCCTCCGCGGTCTGGGCGCTGGTCTCCATGGCCTCGGCGGCGCCGTCGGCCGCGGCGTCCGTGAGGATGTCGGCCGCCGCCTTGGGCCCGCTGAAGGACGCGCACACGGCCGTGGAGCTCTCCGTGACGTCCGCCATCGTGGGGAGCGTGGCCGGCGGTTGCTCCGGTCCGGTGCCGGGCGGGTCGGACTTCGGTGCGCTGCGGGCGTCCGATGTGGAGAGGTCCTTGGCGTCCGGGGTCCCGCCCGGGTACGCCGCGCGGGTCTCGGCGGCCGCCAGCAGCAGGTCGGCCTGGACCTCCGTCACGGGCTGAAGCTCGTCTGCCCTGACCAGGTAGAACTGCTCCTCGCCGCCCTGGTTCCGCACGACGTACACCTGGCCGACGCGGGCGCCGTCGAGCGCGCTGGACTCGGCACCCCGACCGGCCACGGCCAGCGGGCCCAACGCCTCGCCGGCCGGCAGCGCGTTGAGCCACGCCCGCCCGACGGGGATCCGCGGTTCCTGGCGCAGCGCGAGGGCGCTCAGCACGGTCTCGGTGTCGCTGACCTCGTACCGGTGGTTGCGCCAGACGAAGAAGAGCTTGCCGCCCTCCTCCTCGACCAGGACCGCGCGGTCGCCGAGCCGCTTGCCCCGGTTGGGCTCGCGCCCCACCGAGAGGACGGTCGTCGTGACGAGCTTGCCCGTGCTGTCCTCCTGCGGCTGGGAGCAGAGGCTCCACGGCGTCTGGAGGAGGCGGGACTTGTCCGGGACGGCATCCGGGGCGCCCGCGATGCCGACGCGGGGCCCGCGCGGCGTGCCGACCAGGGAGTTGCTGGACGCCGAGACGGTGTCGGCGTGCGCACCGAGGATCAGCAGCGCGGACGCGTAGTTGGCGACGGGGAACAGCTTGCCGTCGCGGTACACGTACCGGGTGCCGGTCTCCTTCTCGACGATGACGGCCGCGCCGTCCTTCCAGGTCTTCTTGCCGCCCGGCTTGATCACGCCGTAGATGCCGACGGCCGCCAGGGCGAGCGCGGCGACCATCACGCTGGCGAACGCCGTGCCGAGCGCCCGCCGGAACGGAGCCTGCTGCGGGTCCGTCTCACGCTGGACCAGCGCGGACACGACCCGCTGGACGAGGAACTGGTACGACTGGAGCTGGTCCCTTCTGGACGCCATGTACCTTTCCCGTCAGGCGATGAGGCGGACGGCAACACCATAAGCCTGAGCGAACCGACGAGCCGAGGCGGGGACAGAGCCGGTGACTACGCGTGAGGAAGCCCTGGAGCGGGCGCGGACGTGGGCGCAGGGCGCCGAGGTCGGCATCCACGAGTTCGACCTGGGCTACGTCGTGTGGGCGATCGAGCCGGCGCCGGCGGATCCGACCGCGCCGCCGGACACGGTCGGTAACGCCCGCGCGGTGATCGACCGTGACACGGGCGAGCTGACGCAGTGGCCGGCGCTGCCGCCGGAGGCCGTCGCCGACCAGTACCGCACGGCGCGGTCGGCCCGGGACAGGTTCCCGGACGATGTCCGCGAAGCCCTGCGGCGCGCCGGCTGGTTCCCCGGACGCTCCGTGCCGGGCGAAGCGGCGCGCTGGGCCGTGTACGTCGAGGGCGAGGCGCCCGGCACCGCGATGTTCACCGCGGCCGAGGCGGTCCTGACCGAGTTCGGCGGCGTCGAGGTACCGAACGAGCCGAAGTTCCCGTTCGCCTTCCACCCCGCCGAGCCGGCGCCGGAGGAGGAGGACTTCGCGGGTCTGGGCGAAGTGCTGGGTACGCCGGTGTTCCCGATCGGTGTCCGGCGGGACGACGGACCCAGCCACCTCGTGGTCGACGCCGACGGCCGCGTCTTCCTCCATCACTGGGCCGGCAGCTTCTTCCTCGCGCCGACCGTGGACGAGGCGATCATCGCGCTGGTCCGTGGCGTGGGCTCCGACCTCCCCAAGGTGCGGAGCGACGGCACCTTTTAGCAGCGGCGCCAGGAAATGTGGTAGATCGCCGAATCCAGCTCCATGAATATCGGGTCGGTCGGCGCGGCGGTGCTCTTGGTGACGCGCAATTCCGAATTCGCGTTGATCAACCGCGCTTCACGGCACGGCGACCATATCCTTTCGGAGATGTCGATCTCGTCGGTCGTTTCCCACTCGCTTGTGAGTGGCCCCGCGAACTGGTGAGTGCGGTAGGCCGTCGACGGTGAGCCGGAGTAGTAGAACGTCCCCCGCTGCAGC
Organism: uncultured Actinomycetota bacterium; assembly: GCA_963742725.1. Taxonomy (GTDB): domain Bacteria; phylum Actinomycetota; class Actinomycetes; order Mycobacteriales; family Cryptosporangiaceae; genus CAVVAL01. Next base: position 418,291 of record CAVUMX010000001.1, read on the forward strand.
GCCCGCGCGCCCGCGCCGATGTCGAGGGTGCCGAACGAGGCGGTGCGGATGATCGCGTACGAGTAGCCGTCCGGCACGCGCACGTGCATGCTCAACTGGCAGTTCTTGCGGAAGTCGACGGCCGTGGAGCCTTCGCCCGCCGTCGCCTTGAACGCCTTGTGCCTGATCCTGAAGCCCCGGTTGTTGGGCAGCGTGTCGATCTCGTGGGTGCCGCCCCTGCACCCGGAGCCGTTGGCGCTCGCCGTGCTGACGGACAGCAATTCCTCGGGCGGCGGCGTCTCCTCCGGATCGTCGGCGTACGCCGGCGACGATAAGCAAAGAATGAGCACGCTCATTACCGCGACCCGGATTCCGCGTGACCTCATGGGACACCTCTCACGTAGCGCGAGCTGGAAAAGGAATCGTAGCGATTCCTAATAGGTCCCTACAAGATCCGATATACCGCACTTATTCGACATAATGAGTGCGGTGCGCCCGACTGTCGGAAACGGTGGCGCGGAGTTGGCGCAGTGTCGGGCAGAGTTGGCGCGGCGGACTTAGCCGGCGATGCCGCGGACGTAGCCGTACAGCCCCAGGACGCCGCAGGCGACGGGTACGACGGCGATGACGAGCGTGACGTCGAGGACGTCGGCGATGCGCCCGAGGTACGGCGTCGGCGACCTGCGGCTGTACGTGAGACCGGCGAACACGACGTACGCGGCGGCCACCGCGAGCAGCGGCACGAGCACGGCCAACCGGACGGTCGTCGAGCCGAACGTGGGGCCGAGCACCAGCGCGGTCAGCCCGACGATCCCGGCGACGAGCAGCGGGACGCGGAGCCTGATCGTGGGGAACGACCGTGCCCGCAGCAGCGCCGCCGCGGCGACGATCGCGACCAGCACCGCGCCGGCCACGCTCCCGCTGGTGACCAGCAGCACCTGCCCGACGGCGAGCACGAGCGACGCGCCGCCCAGCATGCCGGTCAGCAGCTCGTCCGAGCGGACGACCGACGCGTACACCTTCGACCGTGGCGGCAGCGGCTCGGCCTTGACCAGCTCCTCGGCGTTGGCGGGCAGCGCCGGCATCGGCAGCTTGCCCATCCGGATCGCGAGCAGCGGCAACGCGGGGACCATCGCCAGCGCGACGCTCACGACGACCGCCGTGGCACCAGCCCCTTCCGCCCCCATGAACGCGGCGAGCGCACCGCCGCCGCCGAGCAGCCCGGCCGTGGCGCCCGCGACGAACACCTGGGTGCGGTCGGCGACGGCGAGGTACGCGATGAGGCTGACGACCAGCAGTACCGCCGATCCGGCGAGCAGGTGCGGCGCGCCGAAGTCACCGATCTCCCGGTCACCGCCGGCCACGAGCGCACCGCCCGCGAACGCGTACGGGAGCGCGACGGCGGCGAGCACGGCACCGGCCACGGAGTCCGACAGGCCGCGCGACAGGACGGCGCCCGCGACCGTCAGGGCGAGCGCGACGCCGAGCGCAACGAGCCCCGGGACCAGCCACGACGGCCCGGACCGCAGGATCGCCAGCAGCCCGAGCACGAGGACGACGGCGCCGGCGGCGAGCCCGCACGTGCGGGTGGCGGCGCCGGTCCACGCCTGGCCCTGGCGGCGGGCGCCGGCGGCGATCGCGTCGACGACGTCGTCGTAGTCCAGTTCGGGCCATTCGGTGCGGCGCGGCACGAGGTGCAGGACCTCGCCGTCGAGGACGCTCTGCGCGCCCAGCGGCCGCCCGGCGTCCAGCGGGGTGCCGTCCGCGCGGCGCAGGATCCAGCCGCCGTGCTGCTGGCCGGCGTCGGCGAGGTCGTCGCCGGCGTGCCGCAGCAGCGCGGGCAGCAGCTCGGCGGGCGCGACGTGCTCGGGCAACGCGACGTCGATCCGCCGGTTGGGCGCCGCGATCGTGACGCGCGCGAGTCCGGTGCCGACGTGCCTGCTCACTGGTGTTCCCCCACTTCCGTTCGCCGCGGCCCACACACTATCGGGCTCACCGACGCCTCCCTGTGGACCGCCCGGTCGGGGTACCCGGGCACATTACCTACGATGGGTCCCGGCAGTTCCCGGGGGACAGAGGAGGTTCGCGCGTTGGGCACGATCGTCGTCAAGCGCCCACCACGCCGACCAGCGCCGGAGTACCCGGCCGGCGAGCTGGTGCTCCAGCCTCCCCCGGACGTCCCGGAGCCCACGGGCCGCGCCTGGGGCCAGATGATGATGATGCTGCCGATGCTCGGCGGGTCCGCGGCGATGGCGCTCATGTTCGCCGGCCGGGGCGGCAGCACGCTCGGGTACGTCACGGGCGGCCTGTTCGGCCTGTCCGCGATCGGCATGCTCGGCAGCCAGTTCAGCGCCAGCTCGGGCCAGCCCAGCAAGCAGGAGATGATCACCGCCCGCCGCGACTACATGCGGCACCTGTCGCAGGCGCGCCGCAAGGCCCGCCGCACGATCCGTAAGCAGCGCGAGGCGATGTACTACGCGCACCCCGACCCGGACACGCTCTGGTCGACGGTCGCCAGCCACCGCCTGTGGGAGCAGCGGCGCGGCGACGCGGACTTCGCGGTCGTCCGGATCGGCCTCGGCCCGCAGGAGCTGGCGACGCCGCTGGTCCCGCCGCACACCACATCGATCGAGACGGTGGAGCCGCTGTGCGCGGCGGCGCTGCGCCGGTTCCTCACGACGTACGCCGTGGTCCCGGACCTGCCCGTGGCGATGGCGCTCAACGGCTTCGGCCGCGTGTACGTGCAGGACGGCTCCCAGGGCCGAGCGCCCGGGAGCGGGCAGGAGGACCGCGCGCGGGCGCTCGTCCGGGCGGTGCTGGCGCAGGTGGCGACCTTCCACGCTCCGGACGACGTCCTGATCGCGGTGTGCGCCTCCCCCGACCGTCGCGCCGACTGGGAGTGGGTCAAGTGGCTCCCCCACGCGCTGCACCCCGACCGCACCGACGCGCTCGGCCCGCTGCGGCTGGTCGCGCCCGGCATCCCGTCGCTGGAGGCGATGCTCGACGACCTGGTCGCGAACCGGCCCCGGTTCAACCCGGCCGCGACGACGCCGCAGGTGGGCGGGCCGCACCTCGTGGTCGTCCTCGACGGCGGCGACGTCGCCGGCTCCGACCACCTCATGACGGACGGCGGCGTCGAGGGTGTCACGATCCTCGACCTGACCAGCCGGCCGCCGCGCGCGCTGGACCGTGCCGCCCTGGTCCTGGACGTAGACGGCGAGCAGCTCCGCAGCACGACCATGGACGGCAGCAACGAGATCGGCGCCCCGGACTCCCTCGGCATCATCGAGGCCGAGGCCCTCGCCCGGCAGCTGACGCCGCTGCGGCTGTCCCAGGCCTCGCGCGGCGACCAGCAGCTCCTCAACGCCGAACTGGGCCTGGCCGAACTGCTCGAACTCGGCGACCCGTTCGAGTTCGACACCGCCCGCTCCTGGACCCCGCGTCCCAACCGCGACCGGCTGCGCGTCCCGATCGGCGTCGGCCCGGACGGCGCCCCGATCGAACTGGACATCAAGGAATCGGCGCAGGACGGCATGGGCCCGCACGGCCTGCTCATCGGCGCCACCGGGTCCGGCAAGAGCGAGCTGCTGCGGACGCTGGTGCTGGCGCTCGCGGCGACCCATCCGTCCGAAACACTGAACTTCGTCCTCACCGACTTCAAGGGCGGCGCGACCTTCACGAAGCTCGACCGGCTGCCCCACACCAGCGCCGTCATCACCAACCTCGAAGACGAGTTGCCGCTGGTCGACCGCATGACGGACGCCATCGACGGCGAGCTGCTGCGGCGCCAGGAGCTGCTGCGCAAGGCCGGCAACTACGCCTCGCTGCGCGACTACGAGAAGGCCCGCGCGGCCGGCGCCCCGCTCGCGCCCATGCCCAGCCTGCTGATCATCTGCGACGAGTTCAGCGAGCTGCTGTCGGCCAAGCCCGACTTCATCGACATGTTCGTGCAGATCGGACGGGTCGGCCGGTCGCTCGGCGTGCACCTGCTGCTGGCGTCGCAGCGGCTGGAGGAGGGCCGGCTGCGGGGGCTCGACACGCACCTGTCGTACCGGATCGGCCTCCGGACGTTCTCCGCGCTGGAGAGCCGCGTCGTGCTCGGCGCCCCGGACGCCTACGACCTCCCGCGCGCCCCCGGCCACGGCTACATGAAGTTCGGCACCGAACCCCTCGTGCGGTTCCGGGCCGCCTACGTCTCCGGCGTGTACCGCCGCAACGTGGTCGGCGGGCGGGGCGGCGCGGCCAGCGGGCTGGATGCCGTCCTCGACTTCTCGACCCAGTACCACGCGCCGAAGCTCCAGGAGGAGACCCCGGCGCTCGTCCAGGAGGACCCGGACGAGGGCATCGGCGAGAGCCTGCTCGACATCCTGATCGGGCGCCTGGAGGGGCGCGGCAGCCCGGCCCACCAGGTATGGCTGCCGCCGCTCAAGGAACCGCCGACACTGGACCAGCTCCTGCCTCCGGTCACGGCCCTGCCCGACCGTGGCCTGTCCGTCACGGACCCGGAGATGCACGGCGCGTTGCAGGCGGTCGTCGGCGTCGTGGACCGTCCGAAGCAGCAGCGCCGCGACCCGCTGACGCTCGACCTCGCCGGGTCGGCCGGTCACGTGGTCGTCGTCGGCGGACCGCAGAGCGGCAAGAGCACGTTCCTGCGCTCGATCGTCGCCAGCCTGGCGCTGACCCACACGCCGCGCGAGTTCCAGGCGTACTGCCTCGACTTCGGCGGCGGTTCGCTCACGTCGCTGCGCGACCTGCCGCACGTCGGCTCGGTCGCGACGCGCCTCGACGTGAACGAGGTCCGCCGCACGATCGCCGAGATGCGGACGCTGCTGCTGGAGCGCGAGCGGATGTTCGCCCAGCACGGCATCGACAGCATGACGACGTACCGCCGGATGCGGCGCGAAGGCCGGTTCGGCGACGACCCGTTCGGCGACGTGTTCCTGTTCGTCGACGGCTGGCTGACCATCCGCAACGACTACGACGACCTCGAACCCATCATCACGGACATCGCCAACCGGGGTCTCTCGTACGGCATCCACGTCGTGGCCAGCGCGAACCGCTGGATGGACCTGCGGCCGGCGGTGCGCGACCTCTTCGGCACCCGCCTCGAGCTGCGCCTCGGCGACCCGAGCGACTCCTACCTCGACCGCCGTACGGCGATGAACGTGCCGGAGAAGTCCCCCGGCCGCGGCATCACCCCGGAGAAGTTGCAGCTCCTCACCGCACTCCCCCGCCTCGACGGCCACCAGGACGTCGAGGACCTGTCGGAGGGCGTGGCGAAGCTCGTCCGGGACGCGCAGAACGCGTGGGCAGGCCCCGGGGCGCCGCCGGTGCGGCTGCTGCCGTCGGTGGTTCCGTACCAGAGCCTGCCGCTGCCGGGCTCCGACAGCGCGCCCGGCATCCCGGTGGGTATCGCCGAGGAGGACCTCCGGCCCGTCTACCTGGACTTCGCCAGCGACCCTCACTTCATCGTGTTCGGCGACTCCGAGAGCGGCAAGAGCGGCTTGCTCCGGTCCCTCGCCGCGAGCATCGTGTCCCGCAACACGCCCGACCAGGCCCGGATCATCGTCGTCGACTACCGCCGCAGCCTGCTCGGCGCCATCACGACCGAACACCAGATCGGGTACGGGACGTCCGCGCAGGTCACCGAGGGCATCATCCGCGAGGTCGTCGGCGTCATGGCCAGCCGGCTGCCCGGCCCGGACGTCACGCCTGACCAGCTCCGCAACCGCAGCTGGTGGCAGGGCCCCGACCTGTACGTCCTGGTGGACGACTACGACCTCGTGTCCGCCGGATCGTCCAACCCGCTCGCCCCGCTGCTCGACTACCTGGCGCAGGCGCGGGACGTGGGCCTGCACCTCGTGCTGGTCCGGCGCAGCGGCGGCGCGAGCCGGTCCCTGTACGAGTCGTTCATGATGCGGCTGCGCGAACTCGGCTCGCCTGGCATCGTGATGTCCGGCGACCGGGACGAGGGTGTGCTGCTCGGAAACGTCCGTCCGCAGCGCCTCCCACCCGGTCGCGGATGGATGGTGACCCGCCGCGAAGGTGCCCGCCTGGTCCAGCTCGCCTGGCTACCTCCCGAGCACTGAGAAGCGAACGGTGGTTATCCTCGGCTAGGAACGGGGAGAGGTTCGGATTCCGAACCGATCGAGCGAGGCGAACGGGGGCGAGATGGCGGAGCCACGCGAAGACTACGGCGACGGGACGCCGGCGTGGATCGCGGACGACACCAAGATCGAGGTGGACGTCGCGCGGATAGAGGAGTTCGGGCGGGCCGTGCAGGCCGAGCTGATGGCCTTCGGAACCAACATGAAGCAGGCCATCATGCCGCTCTCCAACTACAACGTGCCGTTCGGCGGCGGCGGGCTGGCCGAGGGCCAGTCGTTCCGTGGGATCAACGACCGGAACAAGTCCGCGGCGACGAACATGATGGCCGACGTCACGAAGGGCCTCCAGGCCTTCATGTCGGCCTCGTTCGCGATCGCGCAGGAGTACGCCGACGGCGACGCGATGAGCAAGGCCACCACGGACAGCGTCTACAGCGCGTTCTACGGCGACGGCAAGAAGAAGATGCTCAGCGATCTCATGGGCGCTGACGGCGGCCAGAAGGGCGAGCAGGGCGGCCCGGGCGCGACCGAGGAGCCCAAGATCGACCAGAGCACCGACACCGTGAGCGGTGGCGACAAGACCGACGACCACAAGGACGACGGCAAGGTCGTGCTCGGTGAAGGCGCCGGCGACTACACCGTCTACGAGGACAGCGAGAAGGTGAAGTCGGTCGGCACGGACGTGGCCAGCGCCAACGACGGCAAGCCGATCATCCTCGCCCCCGGCCCCACCGGTGGGAGCAGCTCCTCCTCGGGGACAGTCGCATGACCGACGAGAACTACGGCTACGAGAAGCCGAACGTGGGCTCGATGGCCCAGTACGACACCTACACCTACGGCGAGACCGTCGACTGGCAGTCCACCGACTTCGGCGACTCGAAGAACGACATCCAGATGTTCTGGACGTGGGTGCGGAGCGAGAGCGACGAGAAGGCCTTCGCCGCCTGCGAGTACTGGCGCCGCGTCGCGACGATCCTGGAGACCACGGCGACGAACCTGCGCCGGCACACCGACTCGCTGCTGGAGAAGTGGAAGTCGCCGGCCGCCGACGACTTCGCCCGCCGGGTCGGCGCCGCGCTGCACTCGCTCGACGAGTGGGCCGAGATCGCGACGAACAACGCCAACGGCATCTCCAGCCTGGCCGTCGTCATCGCCCAGACCCAGCAGAACGTCAAGCCGATCTGGGAGGAGTTCCTCCGGGTCGACAAGGAAGAGAAGGACAAGCGCGACAAGGACGACGCGTCGTTCCGCTGGCTGGCCGACATCGGCGACGGCGGCGAGGACGCCGACGACATCCGCAAGCGCTACACCGACCGCGCGAAGCCGCACGTCGAGGCGCTCGCCAAGATGTACTTCGACACCTACATCCAGAAGATGAGCACCGGCGGCAAGTACAAGGGCCCGGTCAACGCCGTCGCGGCGAACGATCCCAAGTTCAACCCGCAGCGACCGGGCATGCCTGGCCGCCCGGGTGGCGGTCCGACGCGGCCGGGCACCCGTCCGGGCACGCCGACGAACCGTCCGGACCGGCCCGCCCCGCCGCCGGCCCGTCCTGAGCTGACCGACCGTCCCGAGGCGCCCGTGCGGCCGGAGGTCGGCTCGGTGATCGGCGGCGTCGGCAAGCCCGACGAGCCGGAGCTGGCCGGCGTGATTCCGCCGCCGCCCGCCCCGCCGCCGGTCACGACCCCGCCGCCTCCCCCGCCTCCGCCGAGCACGATCGCTCCGCCGCCGCCGGTCGTGCCTGGCCCGGCGCCGGCGCCACCGGGTGGTCCGAAGCCGATCTCGCCGACTTTCGGCCCGACGAACCAGCCTGGGAAACCGGGGCTGCCGCCTGGGCCGCCGCCGGGCGGTCCGGGTGGTCCAGGTGGTCGTGGTGGCGCCGCCCCGCCGCCGCTGGGCAAGCGCGCAGGGCAGGGGTCCCCGCCGATGCGGCCGGGGCCGACTCCTCCGCCGCCACTGGGACGGAACCGGCCCACGACCCGCCCGACCGGTCCGACGGCGCCGCCCGCGTCGCTCGGCGGACCGCGCGGCGGTGCCGCTCCGGGCAAGAAGCCGCCCGTGCGTCCGGCCGCGCTGGGCGAGGCACCGAACTCCTCCGGTCCGCCGCGTGCGGTTACACCGCCGCCTGGGCTGGGTGGACGGCGGATCCCGGGCGAGAAGGGCACGGTCGACCTCGGATCGCAGCAGCCGCAGCGGGGCGTTCCCGCCGGGTTGCAGGGGCGGTCGAGTGGCGTTCCTTCCGAGCACGGGCGGGTCCAGTCCGGTCGTCCGGCCGGCGGGCGGCACGAGGACGACGTGTGGTCGGTGGACGAGACCGACGCCGCGGCCCCGGCCGTGATCGACGCGCCCGAGGAGAAGGTGGCGAAGCCGGCGGGTCCCGCGCTCGGGTCAACGTCTTGACCCGGCGGGCGATGGTGACCGGGCTGGCAGTCGGCCTGGTCACCGCCGCCTTCCTGCCCGCCGGGCCCGCGCACGCCGACCAGGTCAGGGACTCGTCCTGGCACCTGAAGGCGCTGCGCGTGCCCGAGGCGCACCAGCTCACCCAGGGTGAGGGCGTCACGGTGGCGGTGATCGACTCCGGAGTCGATGCGAACCATCCGGACCTGCGCGGCAACGTGCTGCCCGGCGCCGACGCCTACGACCCGTCCAAGCCGGGCACCACGCCCCGGAGCACCCACGGCACCGAGGTGGCGTCGCTCATCGCCGGGCACGGGCACGGACAGGGCAACGCCGACGGCGTCCTCGGTATCGCGCCCAAGGCGAAGATCCTGCCGGTCAACGTCCTCGACCCGGGTGGGCGGATCATCGACCCGGGCGTCATCGGCACGGCCATGAAGTGGGCGATCGGCCAGGGCGCCGACGTCATCTGCGTATCGCTGAGCAGCCCGTTCGACGCGAGCCAGGTCGACGCGGTCAAGCAGGCCGGCGCGCGCGGTGTGGTGGTCGTCGGCGCGGCCGGCAACACCTCCGCCGGCGACGTCACGGCAGGCAACCCGGCGCGGATCAAGGGTGCGCTCGGGGTGTCGTCCATCGACGCCTCCGGCGCCTTCTCCCGGACGTCCGTCGAGGACATCGAACTCGACCTCGCCGCGCCGGGCGTCGGCATCCCCGTCGCCCAGCCGGGCGGGAAGTACGCGACCATCAACGGGACGAGCAGCGCCGCCGCTCTCGTCGCCGGCGCGGCCGCGCTCGTTCACGCCAAGTACCCGCAGGACAGCTGGGACATGCGGCTCCAACGGCTTGCGTGGACCACCGACGACCGCGGTCCGGACGGGCGCGACCCGCAGTACGGGTGGGGCGTCCTCGACGTGGTCGGCGCGCTCACGGAAGCGCCCGTTGATCCGGCGGCTGCCGGCGCCGAACCGTCGTTGTCGCCTCGGACCGGGCCCGGGCTGGCCGACGGGGACACGTCGGTCGAGGTCGACTGGCTCGCCGGGCTGTATTCGTTGATCGCCGTCGTGGTGCCGATCGGGTTGATCGTGTGGGCGGTGCTCTGGTTCCGCCGCCGCCGTCGCGCCTCCGGCGCTGATGCCGGGCCGGTGCCCGGTGCTGGGCCGCCGCCCGGTGCCGGGCCGCCGCCCGTTGCTGGGTCGGTGCCCGGTGCTGGGTCGGTGCCCGGTGCTGGGCCGGTGCCAGGTGCCGGGCCGCCGCCAGGTGCTGGTGCCGGGCCGGGGGCTGGCGCCGGGGCGGCGGAGTCGCCCGAGGTGTGGCGCCGGCCGGCCGGCGACGCCCCTCCGCCGAGTGGCACGCGTACCGACGGATGAGAGACTGGGGCCGCAACGACGGGCCCCGCAGGCGACAGGTGAGGAGGAGCCACGATGACCGCCGGTGACGGCGCTGCCGCGCCACCTCCTCGCCGGCAGGCGCCCGACGACGCGTCGGCGTGGCAGCCGCCCGAGCAGGCCGCCGAGGACCGCACGGCCGGCACCGACCGCGCATCCGGTGCGGCCCAGGTCTCCGGGGCCGGGCACGGCGCGGCCCAGGTCTCGGGCGGCGGATACGGGGCCGCTCACGGGCGCAGGTCTCCGCGCAGGTTTCCGGCGCTGGACACGGGGCCGCTCAGGTCTCCGGCGGCGGATACGGGTCGGCGCAGGTTTCCGGGGCCGGGTATGCGGCCGGAAGTGCGCAGGTGCCCGGCATGGAGCGGCCGCAGGGCTCAGCGCGGGTGCCGGGCGCCCCGACCGGCGGCGCAGGCGTGATCCGCCCCGCAGGAGCCGCCGCACCGCCACCCGCTGCCGCCGCCCCGCCACCGCCACCGCCGGGAGTCTCCGCTCCCCCGCCCGGCTACTCACCCACACCGGCCGCGGCTGCACCGCCACCCGGCATCACGCCGTCCCGAGCCGAGTCGGCACCACAGGCGACCTACTCGACCAGCGCACCGCCGCCCGCCGTCGCGCAACCGCCGGCGACTGCGGCACCACCGGCGCACTACTCGACCGCGCCGCCTCCTGCCGTCGCCGCACCATCGGCGAGCTACCCGGCGCCGGCGCAGGGAGCCTCCGCGCCACCGCCGGCTGTCTCAGCGGCTCCGGCCGGGGGCGCTGGCGAGCGGCCGGTGGCGCGTGCCCGGGCGTCGGTCCGTCCGACGTCGGCGTTGCCCGCGTCGGACCTGCCCGAGGCGGCGAGCCAGCCCAGGAGCCGGCCATCGTCCGGCACGGTCTACGGGTCGTCGAGCGCGGCTCCGCAGAGCGCGAGCCAGCCCGTCAGCGCGCCGCCGCACGCAGGCGCCGCCGCGGCGTACCCGCCGGTCAGCGCACCGCCACAGACGGCCCCCGACTACACGGCCCACAGCTATGCCGCGCCGCAGGCGGCCCCCGCGCCCGACCACAGCCCGCCGCAGGCACAGACGTCCCCCGCGCCGTACGCCCAGGCACAGACCTCCGGCGCCCCGTACGCGCAGCCCGCGCGCGCGGCCGCGCCGCAGGTCCAGCCTCGCAGGCCCAGGCCGCGCACGCGGCCTACGCAGCCAGTCCGCAGGTCAGCGCGCGCGCAGCCTCGGCTCACGCCGTGAGCGCACAGGCCCAAGCCACCCACGCGACTGCCGCGGAGGCGACGGCGATCCGGGCGTCCGCCGCGCAGACACGTGCCGCGTACGCGGCCACAGCGCAATCCGCCGCGCAGGCCGCCCCCCACACGCAGGCACAAGCCGCCGCACCCACCCGCCACACCGCCCAGCCCGACGCGTCCGTCCCGCCCGCGACCCGTCCGCACTCGCGGCGCCGCCCGGCGACGGTCGGCGGCGTCCACCTGGGCCAGATCTTCTGCTGGGAGGTGGCGGTCGCCGCCGTCGTGGCGTCGCTGGGGCGCCCGCTGTGGGTGCTGGCGACGTCCGCGACGCTGGCCGCGACACTGCTGGTCGTCACGACGGTCCGGGTGCGGCACCGGTGGCTGTACCAGTGGATCGGCGTGCGCCTGCGGTACGGCTTCCGCACGCGCAGCCACGACCTGCACTACGGCGAGGACCGGGCGACCAGCCTGCTCGGCGCCGTGTCCGGGGGCGCCGCCGTCTCGTCCCTCGAGGTGGACGGCCAGCCGATGGGCATCATCGACCACGCGGGCGGGGTCACGGCCGTGCTGGAACCGGCCACGACGGACGCCGGCCTGGTGAGCGAGCACTCCGCCGCACTGCCGTCGCCGGTGTCGCTGCTCCCGTTCGCCGAGGCGGGCGATCCGGTCGTGACGGCGCAGCTGGTCCTGCACTGCACGCCCGCGCCGATGCTCGGTTCGGAGGCGAGCGCGCCGGGAGCGTCGTACCAGAAGCTCACCGGGGGCCGGGTGCCGGCGCAGCGGCGGGCGTGGATCGCGCTCCAGGTGATGCGGACGGCCGACGGCTACTCCGAGGACGAGCTGCGCCAGTCCCTGACGAGCGCTGTCCGCCGGTTGCGGCGCCGGCTCGACAAGGACGGAACGCCGGTGCGCGTCCTGGACCGTGCCGAAGCGGCCGACGTCCTGCTCAAGCTCACGCACACCGACGCCGCGCCGGACGGTGCCGAACTCCGCGAACGCTGGCGCAGCTGGGACGCGGCCGGCATGGCGCAGGCCTGCTTCCGCATCCGCCGGTGGCCCGACCTGGCCGGTGCGGCCGGACGCGACCTGCTCGGGCGGCTCAGCATGGTGCCGAGCCGCGCGACGACGATCGCACTCGCGACCCGCCGCGCCGGTACCGACATCGAGGCCGAGCTCGTGATCAAGGTCGCCGCCGTGGGCGGACGCGAACTCGCGACGGTCACCGACGCCCTCACGGACGCGGCAGCGGCCTGTGGCGCGAGCCTGGACCGGCTCGACGGCGAGCACGTCCACGGTGTCGCCGGTTCGCTCCCGTTCGGAGGTTTCGCGTCATGACGGGCACGGTCCTGCCGGCTGGCCGTCTCGGCAGCCACTTCGCCTCGGCGGACGCGTTCGGCGCGATCACGGTCGAGGCCGGCGGCGCGGGGATCGTCCTCGGTGTGAACCAGCACGGCCAGTCCGTGATCGTGAACCCGTTCCGTCCGGAGCCGACCCGGCTCGTCGCCGTCGGCACGTTGACGTTCGCGCAGCTCGTCGCGTTCCGGGCGCTGGGCGTCGGCGCCGAGGTGCTGATCCAGTCGGCCCGCCCGGCGGCGTGGGGCGCGTTCGCCAGGGTGACGGGCACACCGAACGACTCGATCCGGCTGGTGCCGCCCGGTACCCCCATCGATCGTCCGGCCCAACCCTCGCGCCCGCGCCTGCTCGTCGTCGACGGCGGCCCGAGCGTGGGCGGCTCCGACGACGCGGCCAACGCCGGCTGGACGGCGACGCTGGCCGTCCGCGAAGAACTCACGGCCTGGGACGTCGACGTACTGCGCGTCGCCGACCTCGCGTTGTTGCAGCCGCTGTCACCGGCCGAGGCGGGGCTGGCGGCGTCCGTCCTGGGACTCACCGAGATGAAGAGTTCGCTCAGCGGCATCCGGTCCGACCTGGTGACGCTCGTCGGGCACGGCACCGTCCGCTGGACGCTCGTCGAGCCGACGGACCTGGAGCGCCAGCTCATCGGCGACCCCCAGCGCTAAGAGCCCGCGCGGACGGGGCGCTAGAGCAGGATCAGCTCGCCGCGCAGGCCACGGACCTCGTCGCGGGGTACCCAGCCGAAGTAGAGGCCGCGGTCGATCCGCTCCAGGCCGAGCTGTTCGGCGACGGGCGCCTGCCCGCCGGTGTACTCGACGCGGAGCTGGTCGCCGTCCGCCGTCAGGACCCGGAACGGCGCGCCGCGCCACGTGCAGACGGCCGTCGAGTACATGAGCTGCTCGACGTCGCCGATCGGGACGGACCGCCGGTACCTGTTCGGGGCCACCTCGTCGAAGCCAGGCGCCGGGTCTGTGCGGTAGAGCCGCAGCTGGAGGCCGTACTCGGTGTGGTCGGGGCTGGCTTCGTACTCGTCGCCGCGCCAGCGCGCCACGTACCCCTCGCGGCTCACGGCCGGGCCTCCGCCGGTACCTGGACGATCCACCGCTGCACGTCCGTGTTGTACGCGGCGACCAGCGTCTCGGAGCCGTCCCGGTCGATCCGCTGGATCTCGGCGCCGTGCGGCAGCCGGACACTGTCCACCTTGAACTCCTGGATCGTCTGCTCGCGGTTCGGCACGAATCCGGTGCCGGCGAACGGCGGTTCCTCGACGACCCATCCGTCGAGTGCGCGCATCGCGTCCGGATCGATGCCGCCGAACGGCACCCGGTACAGCCTGGACCCGACGAGCGGCCACCGCAGGACGTGCACCGAGCCGTCGTCCACGGACAGCGCGGACGGATCGGCGGACGGCGCCAGCCCCCGCACGAGGTCCTCGGGGAACGCGAGGTGGCCGACGTCGCCGAGGCGGTGGACGTAGCCGCCGACCCGGTCGTCGCCGGACGACAGGTAGCGGACGAGATCGGCCGGTGCGAGCACCTTCTGCATGACCGTCGGCGCCTGGTCCGTGCCGGGATCGGGCTCCGTCGCGGCGAGGCGGGCGATCGTCGGCGCCGGCAGGCACGTCTCGACCGGGAGCGTCGGGTTGACGACGAGGTACCAGCGCGGATCGGGCCAGTCCGCGACGACCGCGCGGAACGGCTTCGTGCGGTAGCGGGGAGCGTCGCCCCGGGTCGCGGCCGCCAGCGAGTCGACGGACGTGAACGCGACCAGCAGCGTCGCACCCCCGACCGCCGCCGTCGCCCAGCTCAGCGGCTCGACACCCGCCGCGGCGGCACTGGACACCGGCAGGTACAGCTCGGCGTCCGTCAGGGCCGCACCGAACGCGGCCTCGTCACCGCGCAGGACGGCGTCCAGGATCGCCCGCTCGACGTCGTTCGCCGGGGTCCACTCCGGCGCCACCCACTCCCCGTCCGTCACGGCACCCACCCTAACTCCTGTGTTCTGGGCGACATCGTGACGGTTGTGGCCGGGAAGACGTCGCCTGGAACGGCGGGGCGTGCCAGGCTGCCCGCATGGTTCTCGAAGTCGCGCTCATCGACGTCCGCTCTGGTCAGGAGGACGAGTTCGCGTCCGCCTACGCGAAGGCCCGGCCGATCCTCGCTGGCACGGCCGGATGCCTGTCCGTCCGGATGACCAGGGGTATCGAGACGCCCAGCCGGTTCGTCCTGCTCGTCGAGTGGGACTCGGTGAAGGCGCACGAGCTGAACTTCCGCGCCAGCGACCGCTTCGGCGAGTGGCGCGGCCTGATCGGCCCGTACTTCGCCGCCCCACCCCGCGTCGAACACTTCACCGACGTCGACTAACCCGTCATTTGACGCCGGCGGCGTCCATGCCGCGGAGTTCGCGCTTGAGTTCGCCGATCTCGTCGCGGAGCCGCGCGGCCAGTTCGAACTGGAGTTCCCGGGCGGCGGCCAGCATCTGGTCGTTGAGCTGCTGGATGAGGTCGGCGAGTTCGGCGCGGGGCATCCCGTCGCGCTTGGCGGCGACCGGCCCTCCGGCCTTCTTCGACGACAGGCCCGGCACCGGTGCCTTGCCCCGGCTCTGCTGCCGGCCGGACCCGCCCAGCAGCTCGCCCTCGTTCTCGGCGGCTTCGCGGTAGATGTCGTCGAGGATGTCGACGATCTTCTTCCGCAGCGGCTGCGGGTCGAGGCCCTTCTCGGTGTTGTAGGCGATCTGCTTGGCGCGGCGCCGGTTCGTCTCGTCGATCGCCTTCGCCATGGACGGCGTGATCTGGTCGGCGTACATGTGCACCTGCCCGGAGACGTTACGGGCCGCACGGCCGATCGTCTGGATCAGCGACGTGCCGCTGCGGAGGAAGCCCTCCTTGTCGGCGTCGAGGATGCTGACCAGCGACACCTCGGGCAGGTCGAGGCCTTCCCGGAGCAGGTTGATGCCGACGAGGACGTCGTAGTCGCCCTTGCGCAGTTCCTTGAGCAGCTCGATCCGGCGCAGCGTGTCCACCTCGGAGTGCAGGTACCGGACGCGGATGCCGAGTTCGAGCAGGTAGTCCGTCAGGTCCTCGGACATCTTCTTGGTGAGCGTGGTGACCAGCACCCGCTCGTCGCGCTCGGCCCGGGTGCGGATCTCGTGCACCAGGTCGTCGATCTGGCCCTTGGTCGGCTTGACGACGACCTCGGGGTCGACCAGGCCGGTGGGGCGGATGACCTGCTCGACGAACTCGCCCTGGGTGCGGTCCAGCTCGTACGGGCCTGGGGTCGCGGACAGGTACACGGTCTGCCCGATCCGGTCCAGGAACTCCTCGAACTTCAGCGGGCGGTTGTCCGTCGCGCTGGGCAGCCGGAACCCGTGGTCGACGAGCGTCCGCTTGCGGCTCATGTCGCCCTCGTACATGCCGCCGACCTGCGGGATCGTCACGTGGGACTCGTCCACGACCAGCAGGAAGTCGTCGGGGAAGTAGTCGATCAGGCAGTTCGGCGCCGAGCCGGCCTCGCGCCCGTCGATGTGGCGCGAGTAGTTCTCGATGCCGGAGCAGAACCCGACCTGGCGCATCATCTCGATGTCGTAGGCCGTCCGCATCCGGAGCCGTTGGGCTTCGAGGAGCTTGCCCTGCCGGTCGAGTTCGGCGAGCCGTTCCTCCAGCTCGGACTCGATCCCCCGGATCGCCCGCTCCATCCGCTCGGGACCGGCCACGTAGTGGGTGGCCGGGAAGACCATCAGCGCGTCGGTCTCCTTCACGACCTCGCCGGTGAGCGGGTGGAGGTAGTACAGCCGCTCGATCTCGTCGCCGAACATCTCGATCCGGACGGCGAGCTCCTCGTACGCGGGGAACACCTCGACCGTGTCGCCGCGGACCCGGAACGTGCCGCGCGCGAACGCCAGGTCATTGCGGGTGTACTGGATGTCCACGAAGTGCCGCAGCAGCTTGTCCCGCTCGACCACGTCGCCGACCCGCAACCGTACCGAGCGGTCGACGTACTCCTGCGGTGTGCCGAGGCCGTAGATGCAGGACACCGAGGCGACCACGATCACGTCGCGCCGGGTCAGCAGGCTCATCGTCGCCGAGTGCCGCAGCCGCTCGACCTCGTCGTTCACCGACGAGTCCTTCTCGATGTACGTGTCCGTCTGCGGGACGTACGCCTCGGGCTGGTAGTAGTCGTAGTACGAGACGAAGTACTCCACGGCGTTGTGCGGGAACAGCTCCCGGAACTCGTTGGCGAGCTGTGCGGCCAGGGTCTTGTTCGGCGCCATCACCAGCGTCGGCCGCTGCAACCGCTCGATCAGCCAGGCCGTCGTCGCCGACTTGCCGGTGCCGGTGGCGCCGAGCAGCACGACGTTCTTCTCGTCGCCGCGGATCCGCGCTTCCAGCTCGTCGATCGCCGCCGGCTGGTCGCCCGCCGGCGAATAGTCGCTGACGACCTCGAAGCGCCCCTCGCGGCGGATGACATCCTTGACCCTGGTCATGGATCCACCGTACGTCGGCCCACCGACAACTTCAGCGGGCCGCCCGCGACTCCCGCCAACGCTCCATCATCCCGCGCGTCTCCACGCGGAGGAACTCGAAGAACTCGCGCGTCTCGAGCACCCTGGCGCCGGCTGGCGTGTCCGGGCCCAGTGCCTGCACCCCGTCGTCGAGATCCTGCTCCCAGCGGAGCAGCAGCTCGTCCCTGTGGGCGATCGTCTCGAACCACATGCCGTCCGTGATCCGGTAGTGGTCGCGCCGCTCGCCAGGGTCGCGACCGCGCACGACCAGGCCGAGCTGGGTCAGGTAACGGACCGCGCCGGAAACGGCGGCCGGGCTGATCTGGAGCTGCGTGGTCAGCTCCTGAACGGTGAGCTGGCCGCTGTCGGCCACCAGTAGGGCGACGAAGATGCGCGCGGCCATCCGGGGGAAGCCGGCCTCGGCCCACTGGAGCGCGAACCGCTCCACGAACCGCGCCACCGCTTCCTCGTCCCGACCCGGGTCACGCGCCGAGCCCGGATTCGCCTCCGGGTCCTCACGTCTTCTGGCTTCAACCACGCCGCGCATCCTTCCGTCCCGGCCGTTGCCGCAACAACTTTACACGTTTCTGAAGATTCACAAAAGTGTGAACTGAGTGTATGGTCGGGAGCCATGACGACAGTGATATCGGTGTCAGGCCTGGTGAAGACCTTCGGCCCGACCCGCGCTCTCGACGGACTCGACCTCACCGTGAACACCGGGGAGGTGCACGGGTTCCTGGGCCCGAACGGCGCCGGCAAGTCCACCACGATCAGGGTCCTGCTCGGGCTGCTCCGCGCCGACTCCGGCGCCACCAGCCTGCTCGGCGGCGATCCGTGGCAGGACGCCGTCAGCCTTCACCGCCGGCTGGCCTACGTCCCCGGCGACGTGAACCTCTGGCCCAACCTGTCCGGCGGCGAGGTCATCGACCTGCTCGGCCGGCTCCGCGGCGGCCTCGACAAGAAGCGCCGCGCGGATCTGCTGGATCGCTTCGACCTCGATCCGACCAAGAAATCCCGCACCTACTCCAAGGGCAACCGGCAGAAGGTGGCGCTGGTCGCCGCGTTCGCGTCCGATGTGGAGCTGTTCATCCTGGACGAACCGACGTCCGGGCTCGACCCGCTCATGGAAGCCGTCTTCCGGGAGTGCGTGTCCGAGGTGAAGCAGGCCGGCGCCACCGTCCTGCTGTCCAGCCACATCCTCGCGGAGGTCGAGGCGCTGTGCGAGCGCGTGAGCATCATCCGCGCCGGCCGCACCGTGGAGACCGGCACGCTCACCGAGCTGCGCCACCTCACCCGCACGACGATCTCCGTCGAGACGACCCAGCCGGTGGAGGGGTTGGCCGGACGACCCGGCGTCCACGATCTCAAAGTCGACGGACAGCACACGAAGTTCGACGTGGACACCCCGCACCTCGGCGAGGTGGTCGAGTACCTCACGCAGTTCGGCATCCGTGGCCTGACCAGCACCCCGCCGACGCTGGAGGAGCTGTTCATGCGCCACTACGAGGCGGAGCTGGAGCCCGCCCGATGAGCGTCTTCACCGGCACGCTCGCGCTCACCCGCCTCGCGATCCGTCGGGACCGCATCCAGCTCCCGGTCTGGATCCTCGGGCTCACGCTGATGCTGTGGGTCCAGGCCGCCAGCATCGCCGAGGTCTTCCCGACGGCCCGCGAACGCGCCGCGCAGGCCGCGATCGAGGCCGGCAACGCCGTTTCGCTGCTGTTCAACGGTCCGGCGCTCGGCTCGAGCCTCGGCGCGATCATCACCGTCGAGACGTCGTTCCTGGTGATCGTCTTCATCCCCGTGATGAGCCTGATGGCGGTCGTCCGGCACACCCGGCAGAACGAGGAGACCGGACGCTCCGAACTCATCGGCGCCACGGTCGTCGGACGCTACGCCAGCCTCACGTCGGGGCTGATCGTGGCCGTCGGCGCCAACCTGGTGCTGGCCGCGCTGTTCGCGGCGGTCCTCGTCGGCAACGACCTGCCGCTCGGCTCGTCCGCGCTGGCCGCGCTCTCGGCCGCCGCCGCGGGGATCTCGTTCGCGGCGGTCGCCGCCGTTACCGCGCAGATCGCCGAGAGCTCGCGCGCGGCCAACGGTCTCGCCCTCGCGGTGCTCGGCGTCGCGTTCCTGCTGCGGGCGATCGGCGACACGGTCGCCGAGGTCACGGCCGACGGGGTCAGGGCGGTCAGCGCCTGGCCGTCCTGGCTGTCCCCCGTGGGCTGGGCACAGCAGACCCGGCCCTTCGACGACGACCGGTGGTGGGTGCTCGGGCTACCGGCGATCCTGTTCGTGGGGCTCGTGCGCGTGGCGTTCACGCTAACGAGCCACCGCGATTTCGGGACGGGCATGCTGCCGACCCGCCCTGGCCCCGCCGCCGCGGCGCGGAGCCTGCTCAGTCCGCTGGGACTGGCGTGGCGGTTGCAGCGCGGCGTGCTGATCGCCTGGGCGGCCGGTGTCGCCGTCCTCGGCCTGACGATGGGCGTCATCGCGGATGCCGCCGACGAGATCCTGAGCGCCAGCGAACAGATGCGCGAGGCGATCGAGCAGATGGGTGGCGGCGCGGCGCTCACCGACACCTTCTTCGCCGTGATGGCCGGTTTCGCCGGGATCAGCGTCGCGGGGTACGCGGTGCAGAGCCTGCTCCGGCTGCGGTCCGAAGAATCCAGCGGACGGGTGGAGCCCCTGCTCGCCACGGCGGTGAGCCGTCCGGAGTGGATGTTGAGCCACATCGCGTGCGCGCTCGCCGGCACCGTCGGGCTGCTGATGCTGTTCGGCGTGACCAGCGCGCTCGGGTACGGCCTGGTCACCAGCGACTTCAGCGATTCGGCGCGGATCATCGGCGCCGCGGCCGTGCAGATGCCGGCGGCGCTCGCGCTGGGCGCCTTCGTCGTGGCCGTGTTCGGGCTGGTCCCTCGCATCTCGACCGCGCTGGCATGGTCCGGGCTGGCGATCTGCCTCGTCCTCGGCCAGATCGGTGAACTCCTCCAGCTGCCGCAGGCGGTGCTGAACCTGTCGCCGTTCGGCCACGTCCCCGCCTACCCCGCCGAGGACGCGACGGCCGCGCCGGTCGTCGCGCTGGCGGCGGTGACGGTGGCGCTGGGCGTGATCGGCCTGGCGACGTTCCGCCGGCGGGACCTGGTCGACCGGTAACGGTCGAACCGACGTGCGGGAACGGTCGTGGCAAGTTCCCGCACGTCGGTCTCCACATAGGGCACAGTGTGTGCAAGATCACACCTGACCTGGCTGGAGCGGATCATGGACGCACTCGCATCGCTCGGCGATCTGAACTACCTCGCCGTCCTCGCCGGCACCGTCGCGTTCTTCGCGGTCGGCGGCCTCTGGTACTCGCCGGTGCTGTTCGCCAAGCAGTGGCAGGCCACCGTCGGGCTCAGCGACGAGGACGTGGCGGGCCGGAACATGGCGGCCGTCTTCGGGTCCACATTCGTCGTCGCGTTCGTCACGAACCTCGTCCTGGCGCTGTTCCTGGGCAACGACGCCGGACTCGGCACGGGAGCGCTCGCCGGGCTGCTCGCCGGCATCGGACTGTCGGCCGCGCCGATCGTCACCACCTTCATCTTCGAGAACCGTCCGGTGAAGCTCATGCTCATCGACGGCGGTTACCACGTGTGCGCACTGACGATCGCCGGCGCGATCATCGGGGCGTGGCAGTAGCGTCACCGGCGGTGAGAAATGTGGCAGGAGTGACGCAAAGTGGTCAACGAGGCGGCAAACCGCCCGCAGAAACACTTGTGTGCCGCAGGTCACAGTCGTAGCGTTCAAGGAGCAGGTATTACAGAGAGTCTCTCTCGGGAGGAGGAGCCAGCGAACCGGGCGACCGGTGCGACAGCACTCCGGGCGCGGTTTGGGCTATACATTCGAGCACCAGCAACAGAGCCCAGCCCACGGTGACGGCCTTCTAGGCCGGTATCGATCGCCACCCATCACACCTGCACAAGAAGCCCCTTCGGCGGCATCTACCCCGGAGGGGCTTCGCCTTGCCCGGCGCCCAGGCCCGCGGCCACGCCGGGCCGCGCTGCGACCGGTGGGATCGCGAAGCCTGGCTGCACGATCCGACCGGTGGGATGTCAGCGGCCGACCCGCTCCGACCAGAACGTGTCGACGCGGGCGCGGAGGTCGTCCAGGGTGCCGTCGTTGCTGATCACCACGTCGGCGACGGCACGGCGCTGCTCGTCCGTCGCTTGGGCGGCGATCCGGGCCTCGGCGGCCTCGGCGGTCATCCCCCGGTCGCGGACCAGCCGCTCGAGCCGCACCGCCTGCGGCGCCTCCACCACCAGGACCAGGTCGAACGCGCCCGCCAGGTTGTTCTCCACCAGCAACGGGATGTCGTGGACGAGGACCGCACCCGGCGCCGCCGCCGCGACGATCTCCGCACTCCGCGCGCCGACCAGCGGATGGACGATCGCATTGAGCCGGAGACGCGCCGGCTCGTCCCCGAACACGATCGCGCCGAGGCGTTCGCGGTCGAGCGTCCCGTCCGGACGGAGTACCTGCTCGCCGAACTCGGCCACGACCGCCGCCAGCCCCGGCGTACCCGGCTCGACGACCTCGCGGGCGATGACGTCCGAGTCGACGACCACGGCGCCGCGCTCCGCCAGCAGCCTGGCCACCGCACTCTTTCCCGACCCGATACCGCCCGTGAGCCCGATCCGCATCCGCCCATCCTGCCAACCGTCCATCCCGCCGCCACCCCGGCCCCACCTGCCCCCACCCGAACCGAACGTTCGGGACAAGCGTGGCTACGTGCGCCCGCCTTCAGCACGCAAACCCCGAATGTCCGTTTCGGACACCCAGCACAGCGCGGGTGGCCGGGCGGCGAAGGGCGCGCGAGGTAGGCGAGGCCGCGCGGGCAGGTGCCGCGGACAGCCAGGCGCAGCACGGCCCACGAGGTAGGCGAGGCCGCGCGGGCAGGTGCCGCGGACAGCCAGGCGCAGCACGGCCGGGGCGGGGAATGCCGAAGGCCCCGGCCGCTGGTGCGGTCGGGGCCTTCGGGTCGTGAACTTAGCTGCGGCCGCCGGCCAGCTTCTCACGGAGCGCGGCGAGCGCCTCGTCGGTGGCCAGCGTGCCGCTGGCCTCCTCGGTGGCCGCCGGAGCGGACGAGTACGAGGACGCTGCTGCCGCCTCGGCCTCGGCCTTCTGAGCCTCCGCGATCTGCTTCTGGTGGGCGTCGTAGCGGGTCTGGGCCTCGGCGTACTGCCGCTCCCACTCCTCGCGCTGCTTCTCGAAGCCTTCCATCCAGTCGTTGGTCTCCGGGTCGAAGCCCTCGGGGTAGATGTAGTTCCCCTCGGCGTCGTACTGGGCGGCCATGCCGTACTGGGTGGGGTCGAAGCCCTCGGAGGTAGCGCCGGGGACGCCCTCGTTGGCCTGCTTCAGCGACAGCGAGATGCGACGGCGCTCAAGGTCGATGTCGATGACCTTGACCATGATCTCGTCGCCGACGTTGACGACCTGCTCCGGGATCTCCACGTGGCGCTCGGCCAGCTCGGAGATGTGGACCAGGCCCTCGATGCCCTCGTCGACCCGGACGAACGCACCGAACGGCACCAGCTTGGTGACGCGGCCCGGCACGACCTGGCCGATGGCGTGGGTGCGGGCGAACTGGCGCCACGGGTCTTCCTGGGTGGCCTTGAGCGAGAGGGAGACGCGCTCGCGGTCCAGGTCGACGTCGAGCACCTCGACCTCGACCTCCTGGCCGACCTCGACGACCTCGGACGGGTGGTCGATGTGCTTCCAGGACAGCTCGGAGACGTGCACGAGACCGTCGACGCCGCCGAGGTCCACGAACGCACCGAAGTTGACGATGCTGGAGACGACACCCTTGCGGACCTGGCCCTTGGCGAGCTTGTTGAGGAACTCGCTGCGCACCTCGGACTGGGTCTGCTCCAGCCACTGGCGGCGGGACAGGACGACGTTGTTGCGGTTCTTGTCCAGCTCGATGATCTTCGCCTCGAGCTCACGGCCCACGTACGGCTGGAGGTCGCGGACGCGGCGCATCTCCACCAGGGAGGCGGGGAGGAAGCCGCGGAGGCCGATGTCGAGGATGAGACCACCCTTGACGACCTCGATGACGGTACCGGTGACGATGCCGTCCTCGTCCTTGATCTTCTCGATCGTGCCCCAGGCGCGCTCGTACTGGGCGCGCTTCTTGGACAGGATCAGGCGGCCTTCCTTGTCCTCCTTCTGGAGAACCAGGGCCTCGACCTCGTCACCGACCTTGACGACCTCGTGCGGGTCGACGTCGTGCTTGATGGAGAGCTCACGCGAGGGGATGACGCCCTCGGTCTTGTAGCCGATGTCGAGCAGGACCTCGTCGCGGTCCACCTTGACGATCGTGCCTTCGACGATGTCGCCGTCGTTGAAATACTTGATGGTCTCGTCGATGGCGGCGAGGAAGTCCTCAACCGAACCGATGTCGTTGACCGCAACCTGCGGGGTGGTCGGTGCCTCGGTGCTGCTCGTCATGTGGGCGGATGCTCCGGATTGTGGACAGAAGGTCGAGCCGTGCGCTGTGAGCCCCCCACCGCGCAGAAGACCAGAGGCTGAGAGCGACCACAGGAACCGGCATCGACGCGACGAGTGCGGGCCTTCTCCCTACCGAGGCACGACAGCCCACAACGCGCGGTTCAGACTACCGCGTCGGGCGGGGCCAGGTCCAACTGGGTGACCGGCTTCCAAGCGTAGCCCGCACCGGCCAGGCAAGCGGCCCAGCAGGGCTAGAAGTTCACCTCGTGGAAACGAGGTTTGTACAGGTCGGCGTCGCCGAGGACGTCCGACCAGAAGTCCCTGCCGTTCCACGCGATGCTCACCAGCGTGGCGCCGCTGGCGAGCGGCTGCTCGGGGTGCAGCTGCGGCGAGTAGGTGATGTAGTTCCGCCCTTCGGGCGTCCGTCCGGCGGGCGAGGAGAACAGGACCCGGCTGGTGAACGGGCCGTGCGGCGCGTCGGCGGTCCGGGCGAGCACGTCGCTGCCCTCCTCGTTCCACGGCTTCACCAGGATGGTCCACCGCCCGTCGATGATCGCCACGGACGACGGCTGGCTGTCGAACAGCGGCGCGGCGACGGACTGGTCGCTCCCCCAGCCGCTGCCCGTCCAGAACTCCCACGCCGCCGGGCTGGCGAGGCCGGCGAGCGGCACCCGGGCGAGGTACGCCGTGTGCGGGTTGAACGCGTCGCCCGTGTGCCGGTACCCGTACACGTAGGCGTACCCGCCGTGGCTGAGCGCGGCGCCGGACCACTGCGGTGCCGCGCTCTGGTCCCGTCCGCTGCTGGGTGTGGGGGTCGTGCCGGCGAAGACCAGGGCGTCGCCGTCGAACTGGAACCGGGCTATCTCCACCCCCACAGGCACAAACCCATCACCCTTCACCCGGACGCGTTGCGCGAAGACGTGCAGCATCCCGCCCGACTCGACGGCGGCCTGTGCCCAGTACTTCTCGGACTCGGCCGGATCGGGGATGGCCGGCGCGCCGGCCGGCGTCGCCGGGGTGAACACACCGCCGCGCTGGACCAGGATCGTGTTGGCGATCATCCGGGCGCCGGGCGCGTAGGCGCCGGTAGCGGCGTCCTCGGCACCGAGCATCGTGTCGCCGAACAGCCAGTACACGGCGCCGTTGGACGCGGTGAAGCTCGCGACCTGGTCGGCGCCGCTCCACGCGTGGTCGTTGCGCTCCTGGAACGCCTCGGTCCAGGCCTGAGCGGTGGACGGCACCGGAGCAGCGACAGCCTCGGGCGCGACGACCAGAACCCCGACGGTCAGAACCCCGACGAGCACAGCGGCGGCGAGCGTGGCGGCAGTAGGGTGCCACGCATGGAGAGCGCGACCAGCCGCCTCGGCACCGTGGGTGTCACCAAGCGCGGCGCGGACTCGTCGGAGAGCGCCCGGGCGAACCGCCTCTGGTGGGACGCGGACGCCGACGCGTACATGAGCACCCACGGCGAGTTCCTGCGCGACGTCGAGTTCATGTGGTGCCCCGAAGGCCTGACCGAGGCGGACGGGCACCTGCTCGGCGACGTCGCCGGCAAGCGGGTGCTGGAGGTCGGCTGCGGTGCGGCGCCGTGCGCGCGGTGGCTGGCAACCCAGGGCGCGCGGCCCGTCGCGTTCGACATCTCCGGCGGCATGCTGCGGCACGCGGTCGAAGCGGCCGAGCGCAGCGGCGTCACGGTGCCGCTCGTCCAGGCGGACGCCGAGCGGCTGCCGTTCGCGTCCGGGGCCTTCGACCTGGCCTGCTCGGCGTTCGGCGCGGTGCCGTTCGTCGCGGACTCCGGCCGGCTCATGCGCGAGGTCGCGCGGGTGCTGCGCCCCGGCGGTCGCTGGGTGTTCTCCGTGACCCACCCGATGCGCTGGATCTTCCCGGACGACCCCGGGCCGGACGGGTTGACCGTCCAGACGTCGTACTTCGACCGCACGCCGTACGTGGAGATCGACGGCGACGGCCAGGCCACCTACGTCGAGCACCACCGGACGCTGGGCGACCGGATCCGGGAGATCGTCGGCGCCGGGCTGGTGCTGGCCGACGTCGTCGAGCCGGAGTGGCCGGCCGACCACACCCGCGTGTGGGGTCAGTGGAGCCCGCTCCGCGGCGGGCTCATGCCGGGCACGGCCATCTTCGTCTGCCACAGGCCGGCCTGACTCAGCGGACGCGCAGGACCAGCGCCAGGTTCCACACCGCGAGTTCCCGGACGAGCGGCACGTGCACGACCCACCGCGCCCAGCTCGGGTGGTACCGGGGCATGAGCCGGACGATCTCGACGTCCGGGCAGGTCCGGGCCCAGCGCATCATCCTGGCGACCGACACGGTGAACAGGCTCTCGCCGTAGACGTTCTTCGGGCGCTTCCCGTGCTTGCGCTCGTAGCGGCGCGCGGCGTAGTGCCCGCCGAGGTAGTGCCACGGCGCCGTCTCGTGGCCGCCCCACGGGGAGAGCCACGTCGTGTACGCGAGGAACACCGTGCCGCCGGGCCGGGTCACGCGGACCATCTCGGCCGCCATGCGCTCCGGGTCGTCGACGTGTTCGAGGACGTTGCTGGAGTAGCAGACGTCGATCGAGTCGCTGCGGATCGGCAGGGCCGTGCCGCTGCCGACGATCGTGCCCTGGCCGGGTTCGAACCGGGCGGACAGCTCGCCCAGGTCGGCGTCGATGGCGTAGTACCGCGCCTTGCGGTCGCGGAAGGCGTCCGCGAAATAGCCGGGGCCGCCGCCGACGTCGAGCACATCCTTGTCGGCGAGATCCACGTACTGCTCGACCTGGGTGGCCGAGTCGTTGGCGAGCAGGCCGTAGAACCTGTCCGGCTCGGTCTGCTCAAGCCGGAACGCCCGGAACAGCGCGAGCGAGCGCCGGAACGTACCGGGCGTGAGCGTGTCGGTCTGAACCACCAGGGATGCTCCTGTCGGAGGTGGCCGGTCGGCGCGGGTCGGACCAGGCTACTCCCTGGTAGAAAGCCCGTCGGCACGAAGTCGGAATCAACCGACACGAACCGGGTTGCTCGGCGCGCTGTCGCCCCCGGAGGTGGATGCGACGACCACGAACTCGTACTCCGCGCCGGCTCGCGGGCGGTCGACGGTCAGCTCGGTGACGCCGTCGAGCGGGTGCGGCAGCCGGGTCGGGAAATCTCTGGTCCCGACGTCACGGCGGAAGATCCAGTAGCGCAGATCCGGGCGGGGGGCGTCCCAGGCCAGCCGGGCGCCGCCGGCCACGGACGTCACCCGGAGGTTGGCCGGGGACGGCGGCGGCTGGGCGGCGGCAAGGGCCAGGGCGGGCGCGCTGGGCGGGCTCTTCCCCGCCGGTGACTGCGCGGACAGCCGGAACTCGTACGTGTGCCCGTGCGCGAGCCGCCGCGCGGTCGCCGTCACGCCGCCGCTGCCCTGCAACGGGACCTGCGTGAACGTGGCCTCGCCGGCTGTGACGTCCCGCTGTTCGAGGACGTACCAGTGGTTGCCGCCGGGCGACGGCGTCCAGTCGAGGCCGACCCAACCGTCCGGGCGGGTGGTGGCGCGCAGGCCGGTGGGGCTGGCGGGGATGTCCGCGTCGATCGCCGTCCGGACGGTCTCCGACGGCCGGCTCTCCCCCGATCCGTCGATCGCCGTGACCCGGAACTCGAACGTGTGCCCGTCGGCCAGGAAACCCACGGGGGCCGACGGCTCGGTCACCGGCCGTGCGGACCGTCCGAACCCGAGCTGGCCGGCGGTGACGTCGCGCAGGTACAGCCAGTAGCCCTTGGCGCCGGCCACGGGCCGCCAGTTCACCTGCGCCACCCCTCCCACGGACCGCGCCTCGACCTGGCCGGGTGCGGCGGGCCCGCGCGGACGGGCGCCCGCGCGCACCGGCACGGTGACGAAGCGGGGACGGTAGATGCGCGCGTCCCAGTACCCGTCGTCCGGGTCGAGGGTGTTCGCGTTGTACGAGATGACCAGTTCGCGCTCGCTGGACAGCTCGGGGTGGAGCCGGGCGTCGTAGACGATGCGGTTGTAGCCGGTCTCCGGCGCGACGTAGACGTACTCGGGCTCGCCGAACGGGCCGGTCGGGTCCGGTGCCTGGTAGGCCACGATGTGCGGGCTCATCGGCGCGTTCAGCTCCTGCGTCACCAGGACGTACCGGCCGCCGACGCGGTCCACGCTGAATCCGGTGCCGACGCCGCTGAGCACGCGGGCGGAGTCCGTCTCGCGGGTGGACCAGCCGTGGCCCGTCCAGTACTCCCAGGCGCTCGCGACGGCGCCGCGCCGGGCCCGCGCCAGGTGGGCGAAGTTCGCGTTGCGGCCCAGTTCGCTGCCGTACACGAACGTGTGGTCGCCGCTCTCGCTGATCGCCGAGCCCCAGGCGACCCGGGATCCGCCCGGCACCGGCCGCGTCCCGGTCAGCTTCAGGTCGGGCAGGCTGAACGTCGCCAGGACGGTGCCCGTGAGCCGGACGTCGAGCGGCCCGGCGCCCGTCCGGCTGTACCGGTTGTAGAGGACGCGTAACCGGTCCTTCTCGACCGTCCCGTCGCCGACCCACAGCCAGCCGTCGGCGGTCCCGGACGGCACCAGCGACGTGGGCGCGGACGGGCTGCCGCCGGTGAGCGTGGTGAAGTCGGATCCGTCCTGGACGACCATCGAGTTGTTGACGAACGGGGCGCCGCGCGGGCGCGAGTGGTCGGCGTTGACCGTGCCGAGGAACGTGTCGGAGAACAGCCAGACGACGCGCCCGTCCGGGAGCTTGACCGAGGTGGTGCCGTCCGCGCCGCTCCACTGGTCGCTGGTGTCGCCGTACCGCTGCCAGGCGGACGTGAGCGCGGTCTCCGGGACGGCCGCGCCGAAGCGGACCGTCCCGACACGCTCGGGAGCCGCCGCGCCGCCGGCCACGAGCAGGATCGCGAGCGCCGCTACTAACCGCCTTCGCATCCGTGCCTCCCTGTTACCACCGTCAACGTGCCCCTATTCTGTCGCGATGAGCTTCGAGGAGACGCGGGCCGACTGGACCGAGCTGGGCGCGGCCGACCCGCTGTGGGCAGTCCTGGTCGACCCCAGCACGAAGAACGGCGCCTGGGACATCGAGGACTTCCTCGCCACCGGGCGCCGCGAGGTCGACGGCGCGCTCGCGTCGCTGGACGGGTTCGGCGGTGCCACCAGCCCCAAGCGCGCGCTGGACTTCGGCTGCGGCGTCGGCCGGCTCTCCCAGGCTCTCGCCGCCCACTACGAGGAGGTCGTCGGCGTCGACATCTCCGCGCCGATGCTGGCGCGGGCGCGGGAGCTGGACCGCTCCGGCGGGCGCTGCCGGTTCGTCCTCAACGACGAGCCGCACCTCGGCCAGTTCGAGGACGCGAGCGTCGACCTGGTGTTCAGCAGCATCGTCCTCCAGCACGTGCCGCCCGGCCCGGCGATGACGTACCTGCGGGAGTTCACCCGGATCGTCCGGCCCGGCGGTGCGGTGGTCGTGCTGCTGCCGACCGGTGTCCGCCGGACGTTCAAGGGCCTGCTGTTCAAGTTCCTGCCGCACCGGGTGCTGCGGTGGAGCCAGCAGCGGCTGCTCGGCTACCCGGCGCCGATGCGCATGCACACGTTCGACCGGGGCGCCGTCGAGCAGATCTTCGCGGCGGCCGCGATGACCGTGGTCGGCACCACCGACGAGCCGGAGCACGGCCCGCACTGGGACTTCACCCGTTTCTACGCGACCCGCCCCCAGGCCTAGGCCCGCCACCGCTGGGGCCCGCGCGCCGGGCCCCGGTCGGCGCGCCGGCCGCCGGAACGAAAAACCGGCGGCCCCGGGGTGAACCCGGGACCGCCGTGCAGGGTCCTTCGTCAGACGTTGGCCGCTGACCTGGCGCGCCGCCGGCCAGAGACCTTGGCGACCGTCGGGCGCGACGTGATCGTGATGACGAGCCCGATGATGATGAACAGCACACCGACGCCGCCCAGGACCCACGGAAGGGTCTTGGTGAGCAGCGCGATCTTGTCCTTGGTGTCGTTCGCGGTCGCGACACCGTTGGCGATCGTCTTCTCGGTGAACTCGATCTGCGCGTCGATCAGCGTGACCTTGTCCTCGCCGGCCTGGTTGCGGAAGGTCTGCTTCTGCTGCTCCCGGCCCTTGATGATCACGCCGGTCTCCGGCTCGACCCAGATGGTGCGGGTGTTGCCGTAGAACCGCTCGGCGGGCTCGGTCGCCGCTGTCGTGCCCAGCAGCCGGCCAGGCAGGTCCTGGTCGCCGATCTTGACGGGCTCGACGGTCATCTCGAACTTGTAGACCTCGAGGCCGTTGATGGTCTCGGTGTCGACGTACTTGATGGGGTACGTCTTCAACGCCGTGATGTCGTAGTAGTCGTACGTCTTCTTCTCGGTGTTGAACGGGAACTTGTACGTCAGACCCTTGTGCCGGACGCGGTTGCCGTTGACGTTCTCACCGCAGCAGGCCACCGCCTCGGAGGTTCGCCGGTCCATCGCCACGCGGTCGCGCGAGTAGCTGACCTCGGTGCCTTCGCCGTCCTTGATGTAGAGGAAGACGTCGAACACGACGCGGTCCGAGTTACCGGCATCGACGTCGCCCCGGACCGTACGGATGGCCTGGAGGTCGACTCCGCTCTCCTCCTCCAGCTTCTTGATCCGGAAGACGGTCGCACCCTTGGCCTCGGAGACCGACTGCGTGTACTGGTTCAGCTGCACCTTGACCAGCGATGGTGCGGCATAAACAGGCAAGAGGAGCGCGGACACAAGCATGAACGCTCCGAGCACCAGCAACACGGTGCTCACCACACGACGCATATATTCCTCCCTAGGCGATGGGGCGGAACATACAAGACCGTCAAGCCCCACGGGAAACTTTCCTGCAATACGTTACCGATCGGTAGCCTGCCAGGGTAAACGCCGTTCGCGAGGACGTACAGTGGGGCGTCCCCGGTTCAGAGGAGTGTCGTGACCGCAGTTCAGGTGCAGCAGGCGCCCGCGCCGGCCCCAGCGCCCGAATCGCGGTCCTTGCCCTGGTTGCCGGCCCTCGACGGGCTCCGCGCGGTCGCCGCCCTGGCCGTTCTCACGACGCACGTCAGCTTCCGCAGCGGCATCACGTCGTCCGGGGACGCGATCGGCCCGTTCATGGCCCGGCTCGAGGTCGGCGTCGCGCTGTTCTTCGTCCTGTCCGGGTTCCTGCTGTACCGGCCGTTCGCCAGCGCGGCGATCAACGGGCGGAAAGGTCCCGGATCGTTCCGGTACCTGTGGAAACGCGCGCTCCGGGTGCTCCCCGCGTACTGGGTGATGATGGCAACCGTCCTGTTCGCCTTCAACCTGGAGTTCATGAAGGACGCCTGGGACTGG
Organism: uncultured Actinomycetota bacterium; assembly: GCA_963742725.1. Classification (GTDB taxonomy): domain Bacteria; phylum Actinomycetota; class Actinomycetes; order Mycobacteriales; family Cryptosporangiaceae; genus CAVVAL01. The sequence continues at coordinate 449,031 of CAVUMX010000001.1, forward strand.
ATCGTCCCGATGGGGCTCCTCCAGATCTACGAGCCGCTGCGGCTGCCCGTCGCCGGTGAGCAGACCTGGAGCCTCGCCACGGAGGTGGCGTTCTACGCCGCCCTGCCGCTGCTGGCGCTCGTCCCCCGCCTCCTGGGCGGGAAGACACCGGCGAAGCGGGTGCGGCGGCAGCTCGGCTTCGTCAGCGTCCTCATCGTGGTCGGCATCGCCTGGACGATCAGCGTGTACTCGTCCTGGTGGCCCCTCGACCTGCTCAGCGGCATGTGGCTGCCCGCCTACCTGGACTGGTTCGGGGTCGGCATGGCGATGGCCATCCTCACCACCCGCACCGACATGATCACCCGGTTCCAGACCACGATCAGCGCGCTCGCGTCGGCCCCGTGGACGTGCTGGGCCGTGTCGGCGTTCCTGCTGTGGATCGCCAGCACGCCGATCGCCGGTCCGCTGTCGGTGTACCCGGCGCCGACGTCCGGCGAGTCGATCGTCAAGCACCTGATCTACCTGGTCGCGGCCGTGTTCCTGGTGTTGCCGCTCGTCGGCGGCGAGCAGGTGCCGCGCGCGGCCACGGCCGTGCTGGCGAACCCCGTGTCGCGGTACCTGGGCAAGATCTCGTACGGCATCTTCCTGTGGCACATGGCCGTCATCGAGGTCTGGCTGCGGGTGTCCGACACCCCGGAGTTCGGCGGGCGGTTCTGGGCCACGTACAGCGTGACGATCCTGGGGTCGGTCGCGGTCGCCAGCGCCAGCTACTACCTGATCGAGCGCCCCTTCCAGCGCCTCCGCTAGGCCGCCCGCCCGTGAAGGGTGTGGCTTTTCGCGACCTATAGCTCGCGAAAAGCCACACGCTTGGCGGAAGCGGGGTGACGCTCAGGCCTCGATCATGCGTTGGCCGGTCGTGATCGCCTCGGTGCGGCGGCGGAACCAGCCCCACCGCGAGCCCGACAGGCCAGCCGAGTACCGGCGCAGCCGCACCAGGATCACCGTCAGCGCCACGAGGCAGAAGCCCTGGGCGCCGTACCCGCCGATCGCCTCGGTGACGGGTTCCCCGAGCAGGTCGGCCAGCGCCGTCCAGCGGGTGACCGCCTCGCAGACACCGGCCGCGACGATCGCCCAGAACACGAGGAAGGCGCGCGGCGGCCTGCGCCACCACACCAGCACGACCGCCAGCGCGACCGCGAACCCGCCCGGACCGCCGATGAACAGCGCCAGCGCGAGCGCGAGTATCCGGGCACGGTTGATGTCCCAGGCGGCGGCCGGCGCGGGCGCCAGGTCGTCGCCGGAGCGGCGCCGCCACAGCGCCAGCATGAGCAGCAGCAGGATCCCGGCGATGCCCACGGCCTCCGCGTACAGGTAGATCGTGCCCGGCGTGAACGTGATGTGGACCCGGCCGCCGTCGCCGGCGGGGACGATCCACGCCTGCCGCCAGCCGTCGAGACGGGCCGGTTCCAGGTCCTTGCCGTTGAGCGTGGCGCGCCAGCCGGCGTTCACGTTCTCGTTGACGACGAGGTAGCTCTGGCCGCCGGCCGCGACGCTCACCGTCCGCTGGACGTTGCCCCACTTCTCTACCGTCACGGGCCGGTGGCTCTCCTGGCGGCGTCCGGTGGTCGCGCCCTCGCCGTCCCCGGCCCGCTTCGCCGGCGTGCCGAGGACCGCCGACTCGACGGTGAAGCCGTCCAGCAGCGCCGAGATCGAGTTCTGCCCGGCCCGGAGGAACACGGGGAACTGGCTCTCGCACTGGAAGTACCGCAGCGGACGCAGGTCGCGGATGTCCCGCAGCAGGCCCTCGGCGCGCGTCTGGACGATGAGCCCGTTGATCCGCAGCTTCGGCCCGCCGCCGCACGGCAGCGAGATCTTCGTGCCCATCTCGGGGCTCTTGTTGATGCCCGGCACGCCGGGGACGTCGAGGCCGGACATGCCCAGCGGCAGCAGTTCCTCGTCGAACGCGCCGGCCGACCGGTTGAACCGGGGCACCACGCCGAGGATGGTGATCTTGAGCGACTTCGTCGTCATGGCCGGGAACGTGACCACGCCCTGCGAGTCGGCGGGCCCCTCGTAGGTGGTGGCGGGGTTGTCGCCCGAGATCCGGACGGTGGCGGCCGGCGAGGCGGCGACCTGGCCGCGGAACCGCATCCGGATCTTGTCGACCTTGCGGGGAGTCCCCCAGGCGATGCTCGCCGACGGTTCCCGGTCGCGCGGATCGGCGATCCACGCCGTGCCGTCGTCGCCGTCGCCGAGCGCGAACCCGGACGCCACCGGGTCGGCGAACCGCGTGCTCGACACCGTGAACTGGGGCGTCGTCATCTGCTTGGCGTAGATGGCGGCGGCTGTCTCGGGCCGGGGCGCGGCGAGACCGGTCAGGGCCGGCCGGTAGCTGTGCGGCAGGACGAACTGGCGGGTCGTGAGCGTCGCCTCCTCACCGTTGCGCAGCAGCGGCGGCGCGCAGATCCGCTCGAAGTCGGCGACCGTGCACGCCGGACGGTCACCGGCACGCCGCGACAGCGCCACCATCGGCGCCGGGGCACCGGGGCGCACCTCGAAACGCGGGAGGCTGAGGACCCGGTCCGGCTGGACGCCGGGGATGGTCAGCTCGCGGATGCCGCTGCGGGCGCCACGCGAGTCCTCGCCGTCGACGTCCTTCGCGGTGACGCGCAGCCAGCGGGTGTCGCCGGCCGGCACCGGGATCTCGGCGGGTTTGCCGTCCGGTGGCACCGGGCTGACGAGGCTGCCGGTCTCGGTGCTCACCTCGACCTCGGTGATGCCCGGCCCGAGCAGCTCGTCGGACGCGATGCTCAGCGTTACCTTCTGCGGATCGCTGGGGATCAGGAACTCCACCTGGAGCCACTGCCCGCGCACGCCCTCGGCGCCGTCGGTGAGCCAGAACGTGTCCGGATCGCCGTCCAGCGCGGCGAACGGCAGCGTCGAGGCGTCGCGCAGGTTCGGCGGCCCGGCCATCTCCGCGGCCGACGACGACGCGCTGACGTCGCGGATGCCGGCGTAGTTCGCGGTGGTCCACGAGTCGCGCCAGGCCGGTTCGACGAGGTCGTTCGTGGCCCGGTCGAGGCGCGGCCGTTCCTTGGCCGTCAGGGTCGGCGAGGTGTTCTCGCGGACCAGGCCGAAGTCCATCTCCCGCCACCGCAGGCTGTCCGCCAGGACGGGGACCGCCGTGTCGGGCACGCCCTCGTCGCCGTCCATCACGAGCGGACGGCCGTCGAGAAGGTCGACGTCGGCGAGGTCCAGGATGCTCTCGGGCGCACCGGTGAGGCGCAGCGCCTGGTTGGCGTCGAGCGTGTCGACCTGCGGCGCCTCGTCCGTGACCTGGTAGATCTCCACGGCCGGGTACTTGCGGCGCAGGTTGTAGTCCCAGACGCCGTCGTAGAAGGCGTCCGCGCCCATCTCCGGGCCGAAGCTGGCGACCTTGCGCAGGCCGTCCGTGCCGTCGAGGGTCCGATGGACGAGGATCGGCCACGCGACGCCCGACAGCGGCCGGGACAGGTCGTTGCGGACGACCAGGTACTCGACGCCCAGCCGGGACAGCACCTCCGGCAGCCCCGGCGACGCCGCGCCGGCCGCCAGCCGCTCGTCGATCGCGGCGAGAATGCGCGCGTTGCCCGTCGACCCGGACGGCACCAGCCCGCGCACCGCCCACCGCGCCTCCAGGAGCGGCTGGATGGGCTCGTCCATCGTGCGGCCCCACACGTACTCGCCGAAGTTCGAACCGGGGACGAGCAGCGTGCTGGAATCGGCGGCGTTGCGGTCGAGCCAGGAGGCGGTCTGGCGCCAGTACTGCGGGAGCTTCTCGATGCTGCCTGTATTGGGCAGCCCCGACAGGCCGGCGCTGGCGACCACGAGCAGCATCGCCCCGGCGGTGACGACCCGGGCGAGCGCCGGGCGCCAGTCCGAGAACCCCGCGATCGGGCGTTGCGCGGCGCGGCCCCGCCACACGGCGAGCAGGTGCGCGACGCCGAAGGCCACGGCGAGACGCAGCCCGACATCGAACTTGTGCAGGTTGCGTAGCGGCGCGAGCGGCCCGTCGAGCGCCGTACGGACGAACTCCGCACCGGGCGCGCCGAGTTCGGCCGCGAATCCGCTGCACAGGATCGCCACACCCGTCACGGCGAGGTAGCCGAGGAACCGCCGCTCGACGAGGTCGCGGCGGGCGAGACCGGCCAGGCCGAAGCCGGCGACGACCGCGGTGGTGACGACGAGCAGCGGCACCGTGGCGATCGTCCAACCGGCGCGCCACCAGGTCTCCCCGTCGACCGCCAGGTAGGCGACCCAGTGACTGGCGCCCCGCAGGACCCGCGAGAGCGACGTCGTCCCGGTCGTGACGGCCGCGCTCTCGGTGAACGGCAGGAAGGGGAAACCGTACTTGGCCAGCAGCGCCAGCGACGCCACCCACCAGAACGTGCCGAGCACGACCGTGGCGCTCCACCACCGCAGCAGCTGGGTCCGGCGGGGGCCCTTCGCCCTGGTCAGCAGGTAGATCAGGCACGGCAGGACGCCGCCCGCGACGGCCGCGCCGTTGACGCCGCTCATGCACACGATCGCGAGCCCGCTGAGTGCCGCCGCCCTACGCGGGTTGCCCCGGTGCGCGCCCCACACGAGCGGCACGAGCGCCCAGGGCGCCAGGCAGTACGGGATGAGCTCGCCGGACACGGTGCCGACGAGGCTCAGGGCGCGCGGCGAGAGCGCGAACACGACACCGGCCAGCAGGCGCGTGTTCGGGGTGCCGATGTCGAGCTTGGCGCCGAGCCGGACCACGCCGAGGAACGCGACGCACAGCAGCGCCGCCATCCACAGCCGCTGGATGACCCACGGCGGCATGTCGAGCGCGGAGCCGCCCAGGAAGAACGGCCCCATCGGGAAGAAGTAGCCGGTGGCCTGGTTCTGGAGGCTGCCGAACTGCCACTGCGCGTTCCACAGGTCGCCGGCCCGCATGAGGAAGCTCAGCGGATCGATCGCCATGTCGAGCTTGGTGTCGGCGATGATCCGCCCCGGCTCCTGCGTGATGCACAGGCCGATGATCCCCAGGCACGCCGCGAGCTGGCGGAACCGGTGCACGATCCGGGCCCGCCGGGCCTCGGGCGATTCGGGGATGGCGAGTTCAGCGGTCGTCCGCCGGGCGACGGCGACTTCAGTCATGCAGTTCCGTCCGGTTCATGCGTATCCGCCGAGCAGCTCGGCCGGGCCGGCGGCTCGGATCGTGACCGAATCGGCGTCGATCCCGGCGTCCTCCAGCGCCGTCCGCAGTTCGGTGACTGACGCCGCGGGCGCGAGGACGCGCAGTTGGGCACCCACAGACGTTATCCAACACCTCGACGGCAGCATCTTGCGAACACGCTCGACCGCGGACCAGTCGCAGATGTCGGCGACGGCGACGAGCGACTCCTCGCCCCATGCCGTCGGACCGGGTTCCAGCAGGTCGGTGAGGATGGCGGCCAGCCGGTCGCCGGAGCTGTGCCAGCTGAACTTCGAGGCCCAGCGACGGCACGACCACGCGGTCGACGCCGACCGGGACGGATCGCTCAGCACGCGCAGCGCCTCGTCGACGGACGCCGAGAAGTCGCCGCCGGCCGGCACCAGCCATCCGGTCTCGCCGTTGCGGACGGCGTCACGTAACCCGTCGACGTCGTAGGCCAGCGTCGGCAGTCCGGCCCGCGCGGCCTCCAGGACGACCAGCCCCCAGCCCTCGCCGAGGGACGCGGACAGGTGTAACCACGCGCGGCGTACCAGCGCGTCGCGCTCGGCGGTCGGGAGGAAGCCGTGCAGCACGACATCGTCCTGCATGCCGCGTTCGGCGACGGCGTCGCGCAGGGCGGGCAGCCCCGGGCCGTCGCCCACGACGTGCAGGCTCAGGCCCGGCCACGTGTCGCGGAGGTCGTCGACGACGTCCAGCAGCCGCTCGACCCGCTTGTGGATGGCGATCCGGCCGACGCACAGCAGCACCGGCGCGGACGCACGCTCGCGCGCGGCGTGTTCCTCGGCCGTCAGCGGCGTGGTCATGCCGTTGGGCACCACCACGACCGGGCCGCGCCAGCTAAGGCGCTCCCGCATCGCCGTCACCGTGGACGGGGAGACCGCCACCGTGACCGCCTTGCGGTACGACCAGCACGACGCCGGCCCCTCCAGCCACTTGCCGAAGCGTGCGACCATCGGTCCGAAGAACAGATCGAACTGCTTGTCATGGACGTGATGGACGACGCACACGACAGGAGTGCGGCGCGGAAGCACCCACGGGCTGAAGAACGGGATGCCGTTCTGGCAGTCGATCACCGCGTCGAAGTCGCGGCGGTGCCGGAACAGCCACCACAGCATCCACAGGTACACGGTGAGGCGACCGCCGCCCCGGGCGATCGGGATGCCGTCGCGGATCTCCGCCCCGACGTGGCCTTCCGGCCGCGCCGTCGCGAACGTGACGAGCGCTCCTAACCCGACGAGGTGGCGGCACATCCGCCACGCGTAGGCCTCGGCACCACCGGCCTCCGGGTGCCACGGGTCTTTCCAGTTGAGTACCGCGATGCGCCGGCCGGCGAGCGCGTTCTGCCGCCCCTCTACGGCAGCGCGGACAACCGCCTCACGCACCGTCACCTGTTCCGACGGCGCTGACCGGATCACGGTCGGCGCCGCGCGTTTCCTGGTGCGTGATGTCGTCCGCGTTGCTGGGCGGCGGCGACAGGGAGCTGGTGCGTGCCTCCCGCCGGGCCTGCCGGCGGTGGCGCCGCTCCTCGGCACGTAGTCGCCGGCCGACGGCGGCTACGTCGAGGAAGCTGCGGAGGCCGTCCCGGAGCGGCGAGAACGTCGAACCGGGAACGTCGATCCAGGTCACGGGGATCTCGACGATCCGGTGGCCGGACCGCTCCACGCGCGCCAGGACCTCCACGTCGAACGCGAACCCGCCGCACTCGACCTGCGGGAAGATCCGGCGCGCGAGGTCGCCCGCGAAGAACTTGTAGCCGCACTGGCTGTCGGTGACCGAGTGGACGACCCGCTGGGTCGACCACCGGAACAGCGCCGCGCCCCAGTGGCGCGCGAGGCTGTGCCGGGCCTGGACGACCGAGTCCTTGTGCGCCCGGGAGCCGCTGACCGCGCCGTGCCCGCTCCGCAGCAACCGCAGGACCTCGGGTAGCCCGTCGAGGGCCGTGGCGAGGTCCGCGTCGCAGAAGCCGACGTAGGTCGCGGTCGAGTTGGCGACGCCCGCCTTGACGGCGTTGCCCTTGCCGGGCGTCTCGCAGAGCACGAGCCGCACCGGCACCGGGCCGGACGGCTCCGCGAGCACCAAGGCGGCGGTGCCGTCGGTGCTCGCGTTGTCGACGACCGTGATCACGCAGGGGACGCCGAGCTCACCGAGAGCGGCGCGGAGCGCCGCCAACGTCTTCGGTAGCCGGGACTCCTCGTTGCGCGCGGGAACGACGATGTCGAGGACTGGAGGTGCTCCAGCGGGCCTGGCGCCGCTCATCTGACCGGCCAGGTCACTTGGGGCCGTACTCGAAAACTGGCTTCTCGACTGGGTCTGGCGTGTTGTTCGCCAGCAGGCTAGTGCCCCCTACGACCGTAAGGCCGGCGAGTGCCGCACCTACGACCGCAGCAACGAGAGCCGAGAGCAGACCGCTTGTCATGTTGAGTCCTCCTGACGCGAATTACCGGACAGTAGCATCCGGATTCGCGTTCTGGTGAGAGGGATCACAAGAAGAGTTAACACTGTTGACACTGTGGTGATGTGACCAATCCAACAGGTAGCGGTAACCGCCGGGTCGGCACGGTTCGCCACCGTACCCGGCAGGCGCCATAGGCCGAGGTCACGACCGTCGTGTAGCTGTTGCGCACCGGCGATCCGCCCTTCCACCTCGGCGCCAGGCTGGTCCCGCTCCACCAGAACATATCGGACACCTTCGGCCCGCAGGGCGGCGAGGTCCAGCGGACCCGGCTGCGCCAGGACGGCGGCGACACGGCGCGACCGGGCGTTCTCGCCGCTGATCCGCGTGTCGCCGACCCAGACGTCGTCCCCCGCGACCACCGGACGGTCGAGTACGCGGGTCGCCGGGTCCAGCAGCGTCGTCCGGTCGTTCCACGCGAAGCCACGGAAGGTGGCGAACGGCAGGGCCAGCACCGCCTCGTCGCCGGCGCCGACCGCGCGCCTGACCTGCGTCCATTCGTCCGGGTACCGCACCGTCCTCAGCTCGCCGCCGAGCCCCCACACCAGCGCCGGCATGATCGCCACCGGGGCCAGCGCCGCCAGCACCGCGAGCGCCCGCTGGTACCGCAGCCCGCTGAGCCACTCGACCAGGAAGCCCAGTCCGACGGCCTGGAGCAGTGCGAGCGGCCCGAGCAGCCGGGTGGCGTCGCGGACCACGGTCGCGCCGGGGACGGCGCTGACGGCGTCCGACACCGCCTCGACGGACGTCAGGATCGCGACCACCGCACCCACGGCCGCCGCGACGGCCAGCCCCCGCCACGCCGCGACCGGCCAGGTCCGCCGCGCCCGGACATACCCGGCGAACGCCACCGCCGTCAGCAACAGTGCCGCCACGCCCACCGCCCACGTGTCCCGGCCGGGCGGCACGGCGTTGCGGGTCCAGATCCCACCCAGGCTGAGCACGCTCGCCGCGACGCCCAGCGGAGTGTCGGCGCGGGACGAGAACGCGCCGATGCCGTCCGCGTCCGCGCTCAGTCCCCCGCCCCGGACCAGCACCGGGACCAGCCACGCGGCGCACAGCCCCACCAGCGCGAGGGTGCTCCACGCCAGAGCCCGCCAGCGCCGTGCGAGGGCCAGCGCCGGCGCGCACAGCAACGCACCGGCCACGGCCAGCGCCGGACCGCCCAGGGCCAGCGGCAACGCCCCCAGGACGGCCGTCGACGGCCGCAGCGCTCTTTCCGGTCGGGCCGAGCCGCCCTCCAGCACCGGGCCCTCCGGCGGCGCGGTGCCGTCCGGCCGCGCGGTGGCGTCCGATCGCGCCGGGCCATCCTGCGGCGCGGTGCCGTCCGGCCGCGCGGTGGCGCGGATGACCGCCGCGAAGATCCACGGCAGGCCCGCATAGGCCGCGATGATCGCCCACTGGCCGAGGTGGAGCCGCCCGTAGATCCACGGGTTCCACACGTAGAAGACGCCGGCGGCGACCCGGGCGAGCGGGTGCTGGACGGGCGCCAGCCGGGCGGCGCCGATGCAGGCGATCGCCAGTACCGCCGCGAGCAGCAGCTTCTGGGCGATGTCCGCCGGCAGGACGGATCCCAGCGCGACCGCCAGCAGCTCGCTCGGCACCGCGCGCGGCAGTCCGCCGTCGGCGCCGATCACGAAGTCGTTCACGGCGGGGTCCGGGACGAAGACAAGGTCGTACCGGAGCACGAAGCCGCGCGGCAGCACAGGCCCGAGCACCGCGAGGACGACGGCCACCGCGGCGGCCGACTCAGGTAGCCAACGGCGCGCGGTCGTCACGCCCGGTAACACTACGTGGCGGCCCCGGTTGCGGGCGCGACAGAGGCTGTACCGTCGAACCGCTCTGTAGCCACTACACGAGGTGACCGATGACCGCCGCCCCCGCAGAAGCCGCGAAACCCGCACTGGTCAAGGCCGGTGCCGTGGTGGCGATCACCTCGGCGGTGGTGAACGCGCTCAGCTTCGTGCTGACGATCGCGCTGGGGAACCTCCTGACCACCGCCGACTTCGGCGCCGCGGTGGCGCTGTTGGGCGTCTCGATCGTCGGGCAGGTACCGGCGATGGCGTTGCAGGCCGTTGTCGCGCGGCACGTCGCCACGGCCGCCCGCCCGGGACAGGCCCGCGCGCTGATGGTCCACTCCGCCGTGGTGGCCGTCGCCGTGGGCCTGGTCGCCGCCCTGGCGACGCTGCCGCTGGCCGGGCTCCTGCACCTCGGGTCGGTGTGGCCGATGCTGTGGGTGGCGGTGGCCCTGGCGCCGACCACGCTGTTCTTCGCCGTCCAGGGGCTGCTCCAGGGTGAGGAGCGGTTCACGGCACTCGCGGCCCTGCTGCTGATCGTCTCGGTGACCCGCGTCGGCGGCGGCCTGGCCGGTGCGGCCTCCGGGACGAGCGGCGCGTTCGCGGGCATCGCGGGCGGCGCGGTCGTGGCGCTGGTGATCGCGCTGGTCATGGTCCGCCGCGAGCTCGGCGCCGCTCCTGTCCCGGACGCCGACGCGCCGGCCGAGCGCCGCGCGTTCTACAGCGAGCTGTGGACGGCCGTCGCCGGCATGGGCGCGCTGCTCGCGCTGACCAACGTCGACGTGATCCTCGCCCGCCACTACCTGTCCCGGCACGACTCGGGCCTGTACGCGGCCGGCGCCGTCGCCAGCAAGATCGCGTTCTGGTTCCCCCAGGCCGTCGCGGTGGTCGTGTTCCCGCGCCTGTCGGACCCGGAGCAGCGCGACACGTTGCTGGCGCGCGCCGCGGCCGTCGTACTGGGGCTCGGCGTCGTCACCAGCGTGGCGACGGCGCTCGTCGGGCCGTGGATCCTCGGCCTGCTGATCGGCCCCCAGTACAAGACGCTCGGCATCACGCTCGGACTGTTCGCCGCGTTCGGTGCCGCCGGGACGCTCGTCCAGCTCGTGCTCTACTCCGGCATCGCCACCCGTGACCGGTTGATCACGGGTGTCCTCGTCGGCGCGCTGGCCGTCCTGATCTGCGTCGTCGCGTTCGCGTTCCACGGGTCGGTGACGTCGATCGTCACCGCCGCGTTCGTCACGATGTCGATCCTGGCGGTGGGCGGCCTGCTGCTTACTCGGTGGCGCTCGCGGGCCACGGTCCGGGCTTGAAGTCCGGCACGTAGCCCTTCGCGCCGCTCATCGCGGACGTGATCTCGGCCGGTGCCGGGGCGGTGCCCGTCTTGACCCAGGTGTCGAGCGACTTGATCAGGCCGACGCGCTCCTCGACGGTGAAGTTGCAGTGGCCGGCGCCGTACGGGGCCGGGGCGGCGTACGTCTCCGGCGGCGACGTGTAGAGCTGGACGAGGTCCGCGGTGCGCTTGGTCGACTTCTGCACCCGGTCGGCGAACACCGTCTCGTTCTGCACGAGCACGAGCGGGTCGTAGACGGTGTGCATCGTGATGGTCGGGTCGCGGAGGTCGCCGGTGGGGTTGCCGAGCTTGTCGGCGGCCTCGCGGGCGGCGGGGTCGGCGGCGACCTTCGTGCCGGCGTCCAGGGCCTTGACGGCCTTGTCGAACCCGGCGGCGTTGACCAGGTTGCCCAGGGACTTCTCGGCCTCGCTCACGCGCGCGGCGTACTTCGCGCCGGTGTTGTCGGACGGGTTGCCGCCGACGCGCTGCTCGATCTCGTACCGCCCGAAGGTGGCGTAGCCGAGGCCGGTCAGCGCCGCCTCGACGGACGCGGACACCCGTGACGTCGGCGTCGACCCGTCGAACCGGCCGGTCTTGGTCGGACCGTCCGCGATGGCGGCGATGGCCAGCAGCTTCGGGACGCCGTTGGTGACGTCCTTGGTCGCGGCCATGATGCGCTTGTACGCCTCCTGCCAGGTCTTCACCGCCTCCTCGTGGCTGGTGAACCCGGTCAGCTTCATCTCCGGGTAGATCAGGGTCTTGATGGCGTACTGGAGGTCGAGGCCCAGGTCGAGGTTCAGGTTCAGGCCGCCGAGGACGCCGCACATGGGGGCGGCGCCGGCGATCCACTCCGGGTGCTTCTCGGCGAGGGTCTGGGTGATGAGTCCGCCGAGCGAGTCGCCCCAGACGTACACGCGGTCCGGCTTGCCGACGTTGCGGCGGAACCACTCGTGCAGTTCCTCGCCGGCCTTCACGCCGTCCGCGACGGCCCAGCCGTTCTTGCCGTACGACGAGCCGGCCAGCGCGTAGCCGGCCTGGAGCAGGGCGTCGGCCGTCTCGGGCGTCGACGCGACGACGGCGTCGGTCTCGACGGGCGCGAAGTCGGGCGGGGTCGGGGCGGCCTCGCGGTAGCCGTGCGAGTACAGGAGCAGCGTGCCGTTCCAGGTGTTCGGCATCCGGACGAGGTACTCGGCGCCGTTCAGGTCACCCTCGCACTCGGCCTTGTCGCAGCTCGTGAAGGAGAGATCGCGACTCTTCCGTTCATTACTCGCCGTACTGTCCTCGGATCCCGAGCAGCTGGTGAGCAGGGCCAGAGCGGTGAATGACGCGACGAGCCCGGCGAGAGGGCGACGGAGAGCAACCATGATCGGGAGTTTCGCAGATGTTACCGACGAGTGAACACCGTATCTGGAACCAGTCCGATAACACCGTAACTGTCCGGGCCGGCCCGCCGATTTCGGGTGGGACCGCGCAGCCAGGGTCGCCGATCCCACCCCAGGTCGCGTCAGCACCGGATCGTCGCGAGCCATTCGTCCGTTTCGCGCGGTGAGCGGAGCTGGACGAGCGTGATGTGCCGGTTGGCGGGGTCGTCGCGGCGGCGGAGCATGTCGTGCCGGCGCCGGGTGTGGACCTTCCACGCCCAGCGGACGATGTGTTCGGGGTCGGTGAAGAACGTCCGCAGCGGCGGTTCGATGTTGCCGTTGAAGATCCGTTCGCGGCGGATCCGGCGGAGTAGCGTGCGGCGGACCACCCGCCACATGACGATCCGGCGCGGATAGTCGAGCCAGATCACGGTGTCGGCGCGGGACCAGAGCAGGTCGCGGACGCTGCGGTAGCCGTGGGAGTCGGTGATCCAGGCGTCGGTGGCGGCGAATGCGGCGACGTCGTCGTCGAACGAGGGACGCGGTTGCCAGTCGGGGCCGTGGTAGAGGGCGTCCATCTCCACATAGGGCAGTGCGAGGCGGGCGGCGAGCGCGCGGGCGAGTGTGGTCTTGCCGGCGCCTGAGACTCCCCCGACCAGCACCCGCCGCATCCCCCGAGACTAAACCGCCGCGCGTAGCGGATTCCCGCGGGCGACGCGCCGGCCCGCAACGGCCCCGCGCCGACGCCAGCCAGTGCCGGACGTCCAGATAAAAGCCTGAAAGCCTTTGATCTAAACCTGGAGCCCGCTGAGGTGCGCGTATCGCCGCCTTCGCACAAGCCGACGCGTGCTCAGGCACGCAAGGCGCGGAGAAGGCGGCGAGACGTGTGCCTCAGTGGGCCGCCGCATCCCAGGTGAGGCCGGTGCCGACGGACACGTCCAGAGGGACGGAGAGTTGGTAGGCGCCGCCCATCTGGGTGCGGGCGAGGTCTTCGATCTGTCCGGCTTCGCCGGGGTGGACTTCGAAGACGAGTTCGTCGTGGACCTGGAGGAGGAGCCGGGATTGGAGGCCGGCGTCGCGGATGGCGTGGTCGACGCCGAGCATGGCGACTTTGATGATGTCGGCGGCGGAGCCTTGGATGGGGGCGTTGAGGGCCATGCGTTCGGCCATTTCGCGGCGTTGGCGGTTGTCGCTGATGAGGTCGGGGAGGTAGCGGCGGCGGCCGAGGATGGTTTCGGTGTAGCCGCGGTCGGGGTGGCGGGCTTCGTCGACGACGTTGCGGAGGTAGTCGCGGACTCCGCCGAAGCGCTGGAAGTATTCCTCCATGAGTTCGCGGGCTTCGGCGGCGGTGATGTTGAGCTGTTGGGCGAGGCCGTAGGCGGAGAGGCCGTAGGCGAGGCCGTAGGACATGGCCTTGATCTTGCGGCGCATCTCGGGGGTGACTTCGCCGGCGGGTACGGAGAAGACGCGGGAGGCGACGGTGGTGTGGAGGTCTTCGCCGCTGGCGAAGGCGTCGATGAGGCCTTCGTCCTTGGAGAGGTGGGCCATGATGCGCATCTCGATCTGGCTGTAGTCGGCGGTGAGCAGCGACTCGTAGCCGGCGCCGACGATGAACGCGCGGCGGATGCGGCGGCCTTCCTCGGTGCGGATCGGGATGTTCTGCAGGTTCGGGTCGGTGGAGGAGAGCCGGCCGGTGGCGGCGACGAGCTGGTTGAACGTGGTGTGGATGCGGCCGTCGTCGGCGACGGTCTTGAGTAGACCGTCGACCGTGGTCTTGAGCCGGGAGACGTCGCGGTGCCGCAGCAGGTGTTCCAGCAGCGGGTGGCCGGTCTCGGCGAACAGCCACTGCAGCGAGTCGGCGTCGGTGGTGAATCCGGTCTTGATCCGCTTGGTCTTCGGCAGTTCCAGCTCGTCGAAGAGGATGCCCTGGAGCTGCTTGGGCGAGCCGAGGTTGAACTCGCGCCCGATCACGCCGTAGGCGGCCTGCGCGGCGGCCTTCACTTCGGCGGCGAAGTGGGACTCCAGCTCGGCGAGGTGCTCGGTGTCGGCGGCGATGCCGACCCGCTCCATGCCGGCGAGCACGTCGACGAGCGGCAGCTCCACCTCGGCGAGCAGGCGGGTGCCGTTGCGCTCGTCGAGTTCCTTGTCGAGCGCGGCGGCGAGGTCGAGGGTCGCGGCGGCGCGGGCCATCAGCCCCTCGTGCGCCTCGCCGTCGTCGACGCCGTCGAACGTCAGCTGGCCGTTGTCGGGCGTCTCGGTGCGCAGCTCGCGCTGGAGCTGGCGCAGGGCCAGGTCGGCGAGGTCGTACGTGCGGTTGTCGGGCCGGACGAGATAGGCCTGGAGCGCCGTGTCGGCGGTGACGCCGCGGAGAGTCCAGCCGTGCGCGGCGATCGCCAGCAGCGGACCGTTGGCGTCGTGCAGCGCCTTGGGCTTGCTCTCGTCGGCGAGCCAGGCGCCGAGCGCGGCATCGTCGGACGGGTCGAGTTCGGCGGGGTCGACCCAGGCCGCCCGGCCGGCGGCGGTGGCGAACGCCAGCCCGGTGAGGCTGCCCGTGCCGCGGCCCCACGTGCCTTCGACCGCGACGCCGACCCGCGACCCGTCGGACGCCTGGTCGGTAAGCCAGCCGGCCAGCTCACCCGGGGCCAGCGAGACACCGTCCAGCTCGAAGCCGGACTCGGCCTCGGGCTCGTTCGTCTGCAACGTGGCGTAGAGCCGGTCGCGGAGCACCCGGAACTGGAGCGTGTCGAAGACCTGGTGGACCTGGTCGCGGTCCCAGCCGGCCCAGGCCAGGTCGGCGACCCCGACCGGCAGCGACATGTCGCACACCAGCTTGTTGATCTGCTCGTTGCGCAGCACGGACGCGAGGTGCTCGCGGAGGGACTCGCCGGCCTTGCCCTTGATCTGGTCGACGTGGGCGACCAGCTCGGCCAGGCTGCCGTACTGGGTGATCCACTTCGCCGCCGTCTTCGGCCCCACACCCGGCACGCCCGGCAGGTTGTCGCTGGTCTCCCCCACCAGCGCGGCCAGCTCGCGGTACTGGTGCGGCGGCAGCCCGTACTTCGCCTGGACCGCCTCCGGTGTCATCCTGGTCAGCTCGGACACGCCCCGGATGGGGTAGAGCACCGTGCAGGTGTCGGACACGAGCTGGAACGTGTCCCGGTCGCCGGAGCAGATCAACGTCTCGACGCCCGCCTCGCGGGCCTGGGTGGCGAGGGTGGCGATGATGTCGTCGGCCTCGAAGCCCGGCGCCTCGACCGTGGTGATCTTCAGCGCCGCGAGCACCTCCTGGACGAGGCTCACCTGGCCCTTGAAGTCGGTCGGCGTCTCGGACCGGCCCGCCTTGTACTCCGCGTACGCCTCCGTGCGGAACGAATGCCGGGACACGTCGAACGCGACCGCGACGTGCGTGGGCCGCTCGTCGCGCAGGACGTTGATCAGCATCGACGTGAAGCCGTACACCGCGTTCGTGGGTTGGCCCGTACTGGTGGAGAAGTTCTCCACGGGCAGGGCGAAGAACGCGCGGTAGGCCAGCGAGTGGCCATCGAGCAGCAGGAGCCGGGCACCCGGAGCAGCAGCGGTCACGGTCAGAACCTTAGTCTCGACCCCTGACAACTCGACGCCCCAGGGAGTACCCCGTGACGTACGCAATCGACCTCGCCGATCCCGCCGTGCGCGCGGAGGCGTTGCGGCGCATCAACGAGTCGGCCGGCGAACTGAACAAGTCCCTCGGCGTCGAGTTCACCGACATCGGCCCCGGCCGGCTGGTCGCCACGATGCCGGTGGACGGCAACCGCCAGCCGTTCGGCCTGCTGCACGGCGGTGCCTCCTGCGCGCTCGCGGAGTCGCTCGGATCGGTGTCGGCGGGCCTGCACGCTGGGCCGGAGTCCGTGCCGGTGGGCGTCGACATCAACGCCACGCACCACCGGTCGGCCCGGGAAGGCCTGGTCACCGGGGTCTGCACGCCGCTGCACGAGGGGCGCAGCACGGCCACCTACGAGATCGTGATCAGCGACGCCGAGGGGCGCCGCCTCTGCACGGCCCGGATCACCTGCCAGCTCCTGCGCCGCACCTGAGTCCGACCAGTCACGGACAGTTGGACACGAACCGGCCACAGGCCGGCGTCAAGACACCTGAGGAAAGCCTGAGGCTTAATCGATCTAGGTTGATCTACCTGCGGAAACGCGAGCCTTCTTTCGCTCTCTGCTCACGAAAAGGCAACAGTCGCCCGCCATTGCGTGCCGCCTGCGCACCGTGAGCTAATGTGCAGCGCGTTGTGAACCACCTCACGCAGAGCAGGGAGCATCCAGTGCGCTGGCTCCACCGCATCGTCGCGATAGGGCTGACAGCCCTGGCGACCCTCTTCCTGGGCGCCGCGCTTCCCGCGTACGCCGAAAACGAGGCCATCGGCGGCACGCTGACGGTCTCGCAGACCGGCGCGCCGATCGAAGGCGTCAAGATCACGGTCACCTCCAAGGCGGACGGCAGCGAGGTCGCGGCCGTCGAGTCCGATGCGGACGGGCGGTTCTCCGCGCGACTACCCGGGCCTGGCGTCTTCACCGTGACCCTCGACACCGACAGCATCCCCGAAGGCATCAGCCTCGAGGAGGGCGAGCCGGAAAGCCGCGAGGTCACCGTCGTGACCGGCCAACGCGCCGCCGCGCTGTTCAACTTCTCGGACGGCTCCGAGGTCGCCGAGGCCGAACAGGACATCGTCTGGGCCCAGCGCGTCGCCGAAGGCATCCGGTACGGCCTGATCATCGCCATCACCGCGATCGGCCTCAGCCTCATCTTCGGCACCACCGGCCTCACCAACTTCGGCCACGGCGAGCTGGTCACCGTCGGCGCGTTCGCCGCCTGGTGGGTCAACACCGGGCTCGGCACGCCGCTGTGGCTGTCCACGATCTTCGCCGTCATCGTCGGCGTCATCCTCGGTGCGCTGAACGAGCTGGTCGTCTGGCGACCACTGCGGAAACGCCGATCCGGACTGATCGCGATGCTCGTCGTCTCGATCGGCCTCGGCCTGGCGCTGCGGTACGTCCTGCTGCTCATCGTCAAGGGCGACCGGCAGTTCTACGAGGTGCCGTCCCAGACCGTCGTCGACCTCGGGCCGATCTCGATCACGCCGCGCGACCTTCAGGCGATGGGCCTCTGCCTCGTCGTCCTCGTCGGCGTGGCGGTCATGCTGCAGTTCACCAGGATCGGCAAGGCCATGCGGGCCGTCGCCGACAACCGCGACCTCGCGGCCTCGTCCGGCATCAACGTCAACCAGGTCATCCTGGTCGTCTGGATGCTCGGCGGCGGCCTCGCGGCGTTCGGCGGCGTCATGTACGGCTGGACGCTGAACCTGCGCTACGACATGGGCTTCACCCTGCTGCTGCTGATGTTCGCCGGTGTGACGCTGGGCGGTCTGGGCACCGCCTACGGCGCCCTCGTCGGCAGCATCATCATCGGTGTGATCGTTCAGCTGTCCACGCTGTGGATCCCGGACGACATCAAGACCGTCGCTGGCCTGCTCGTCCTCGTCCTTATCCTTCTGGTTCGCCCGAGCGGCCTGCTCGGCGCCCGACAGCGGATCGGCTGAGCACATGGACATCCTTCAGAACGCCCTCAAGGCGCTGGTGGCGAAGGAGGCCGTGTACTACGCGCTCCTCGCGATCGGCCTCAATATCCAGTTCGGCTACGCCGGTCTGCTGAACTTCGGCCAGGTCGGGTTCGCGCTCGTCGGATCGTTCGGCGTCGCCGTGACCGTCGTCCAGCTCAGCGCGTCGTACTGGGTCGGCCTGCTCGCCGGCATCCTGGCCGCCGTCGTGCTCGCCCTGCTCCTCGGCGTACCGACGCTGCGGCTGCGCGCCGACTACCTGGCCATCACCACGATCGCCGCCGCCGAGATCCTGCGGCTGGTGTTCCGCACCAACGCGCTGAACGACGTCACGGGCGGCACCCAGGGCCTGTCCGGATTCAGCGACGACTTCTACGCGCTCAGCCCGTTCCCGCTCAGCGAGGTGTACCGGCCGCTCGGCATCCAGTTCCGCGGCCAGGAGGTGTGGGTCCTCACCGTCGGCTGGATCCTGGTGTTCCTCTGCATCCTGCTCGTGTGGCTGCTGATGCGCAGTCCGTGGGGCCGCGTCCAGAAGTCGATCCGCGAGGACGAGGACGCCGCCAGGGCGCTCGGCAAGAACGTCTACTGGTACAAGATGCAGGCGCTCATCCTCGGTGGCGTCATCGGCGCGCTCGGCGGCATCTTCGAGGCCACCGCGTCCCGCAGCGTCATCCCCGACACGTACGAGAACGCGGTGACGTTCTTCGCCTACGCCGCGCTCATCCTCGGCGGCACGGCGCGGGTGTTCGGCCCGGTCGTCGGCGCGATGATCTTCTGGTTCCTGTTCTCGGTCACCGAAGGCATCCTCAGCCGGCTGTCCGAGGGCGACGACCCGATCATCTCCAGCGACCTCGTCGGCTCCCAGGGCATCGCGGCGATCCGGTTCATCCTGGTCGGCGTGGCGCTCATCCTGCTCATGAAGTACCGCCCGCAAGGGATCTTCGGCGACCGTAAGGAGGTGGCGCTCGATGCCCGCTGACACGCCAGCACCGACCGCCACGGCAACGGGTGGCACGAGTGCCATGCCCGAGCCGGCCAGCGTGGTCGCCCAGAACCGGGCCGCGATCAAGGAACTCGAGTGGACGCCCGGCATCGCCAAGCCGGACCCGATCATGGTGGTCGACAAGCTCACCCGGTCCTTCGGTGGCCTCAACGCGGTGTCCGTCGACCACCTCGAGGTCCAGCGCGGGGTCATCACCGGCCTGATCGGTCCGAACGGGGCCGGCAAGACCACGCTGTTCAACCTGCTCACCGGGTTCGACAAGCCCAACACCGGTAGCTGGGAGTTCTACGACACCTGGGACGGCAGCGCCTGGAAGCCCCGGAGCCTCCGCGGCCTCGCCGCCCACAAGGTGGCGCGTAGCGGCGTCGTCCGGACGTTCCAGCTCACCAAGGCGCTCGCCAAGCTGACCGTGCTCGACAACATGAAGCTCGGCGCGGTCAGCCAGTCCGGCGAGCGGTTCCTGACGTCGCTGGTGCCGCCGCTGTGGCGCGCGCAGGAGAAGGCGATCGAGGCCAAGGCGATGGACCTGCTCGCCCGCTTCAAGCTCGACACGAAGAAGGACGACTTCGCCGGCACCCTGTCCGGCGGCCAGCGCAAGCTGCTGGAGATGGCCCGCGCGCTCATGACCGATCCGAAGTGCGTCATGCTCGACGAGCCCATGGCCGGCGTCAACCCGGCGCTGACCCAGAGCCTGCTCGGCCACGTCAAGGACCTCCGCGAGCAGGGCATGAGCGTGATCTTCGTCGAGCACGACATGGACGTGGTCAACGACATCAGCGACTGGGTCGTCGTGATGGCGCAGGGCAGCATCATCGCCGAGGGCCCGCCGTGGTCCATCGCGCAGAACAAGCAGGTCGTGGACGCCTACCTCGGCGCCCACCACGACCAGGCCCTCACGTTCGAGGAGGAGCAGGCGCAGATCGCCGCGGCCGAGGCGCACCTCGCCGCCGAAGCGGGCATCGACGCCGACATCCTCGTCGACCAGGCGACGGCCGCCGACGCCGAACTTGCCGCCGAGGCGGTACGCAGGGACGACACGCCTGAGGACGGAGGAAACAAGCGATGACGACCTCAGACGACGACGCCCGCCCTTCGGCCGCCGGCGACGCCGATGCGCCGCTGGAGGTTGAGGAGGTTCCGCGCGAGGCTGTGCGGGCCGAGCTCAGCCCGGCCGAGCTGGCCGCCACCCGCGGGGAGCACGAGAAGCTCGCCACCCAGGCCCTCATGCGGGCCGACGAGCTCATCGCCGGCTACGTGCCCGGCGTGAACATCCTCAACAGCTGCGACTTCTACCTCAACGACGGCGAGCTGGTCGGCATCATCGGCCCGAACGGCGCCGGCAAGTCCACGCTGCTCAAGGCACTGTTCGGACTCATCCCCGTCCGCAGCGGCACCGTCAAGCTCCGTGGCGACGACATCACCTCGGCACCGGCGCACGACCTGGTGTCCCGCGGCGTCGGCTTCGTACCGCAGACCAACAACGTGTTCCCCTCGCTCACCATCGAGGAGAACATGCAGATGGGCATCTACCTGCGGTCGAAGAAGTTCGCCGAGCGGTTCGAGTTCGTCTCCGGCCTGTTCCCGCTCCTCGGGGAACGCCGCAAGACAAAGGCCGGTTCGCTCTCGGGCGGCGAGCGGCAGATGGTCGCCATGGGCCGCGCGCTGATGATGGAACCGAGCGTGCTGCTCCTCGACGAGCCGTCCGCCGGGCTCTCCCCCGTACTGCAGGACGAGGTGTTCATCCGTTGCAAGCGGATCAACGCCACCGGCGTCTCGATCATCATGGTCGAGCAGAACGCCCGCCGGTGCCTCCAGATCTGCGACCGCGGCTACGTGCTCGACCAGGGCCGTAACGCGTACACGGACACCGGTGACAGCCTGATGAACGACCCGAAGGTCATCGAGCTCTACCTCGGGACCCTCGCCAAGGCCTGACCCGCCTGACGCCCAAGGGGGTGGCCGCCGATCCGGCGGCCACCCCCTTCGTCATGTCCCTGGGCGGCCCGCGAAGCGCGGGTGGCCGGCGGTTCGCGAAGCGCGGGTCGGCGGTTCGCGAAGCGCGGGTGGCCGGCAGTTCCCACCGGTCGGATCGTGAAGCCAGGGTTCACGATCCGACCGGTCGCAGGGGCCGCCGGGCGGGGCGCGCCGGGCGGGGCGCGTCGGCCCGGGGCGCGTCGGCGGCCCGGGGCGGCCGGGCAGGCGCGGGGCGCGTCGGGCAGGCCGCCGCGCCGGGCCGGGCCCGGCGGGCCGAAGGGGCCGGACATGCCGAGGGGCCCGGTGGCCGAAGCCACCGGGCCCCTCGTGGGACTAGCTGTCAGCTCAGCGCTTCGGGCCGATGGCCTGCTCGTTGAGCTGCTTGATGATGGTCGCCGACTCGTCGAAGCCGATGACCACGACACCGTCCGGGTTGAGCTGCTTGACAGCGCCGATCTCGGAGCTGAAGTCAGTCGCCTTGGGGTCGTAGATCTTCTTGACGATCGAGTCGGACTTGATGCCGGCCGCTTCCAGGTTCTTGACCAGGTTGTCGGCGAGGCCGGTGCCGTACGCGTCGTTCAGGACGAGGATGCCGAGCTTCTTGGCGCCGTCCTGGATGATCGCGTCGGCGAGCGCCCGGGCCTGCAGCGTGTCCGGCGGGGCCGTACGGAAGTACAGGCCCTTGTCGTTGTACGTCGTGAACTTGTCCGACGTGTTGGCCGGGGAGATCTCGACGACGCCGGCACTGGTGATCTTGTCGATCACCTTGAGGCTGACGCTGGACGACGCGGCGCCGATGATCACGGCGACGCCGGCCTGGAGGTGCTTGTCGACGGTGCCGGAGGCGATGTCGGTGGCGGCGTCGCTGGAGTCGCCGTTCAGGACGGTGACCGGCTGGCCGCCGACGCCAGTGGCGGCGTTGACGTCACGCTTGGCAAGCTCGACACCCGCGAACTCGGGCGGGCCGAGGAAGGCGAGCGATCCGGTCTGCGGCAGCAGGGTGCCGATCTTGAGCGGGCCGCCGGCGAACGCCTGGGTCTGCGGCGGGGCCGTGACCGTCTTGGTGCTGGCGTTGGCCTCGTCACCGGCGAGGACGAACTCCGTCTTCGCCGTGTCGAGCTTGTTGTCGGTGCCGAACTGCAGGATGCCGAAGCTGGCCCGGGCGGGCTCACCCGCGTCGGTGAACGACAGCGGACCGGTCACGCCGTCGTAGTCGACGTCCTTGCCGGCCTTGACCAGGGCGAGGCACGCCTTGTAGTCGGTGCACTTCTCGCCACCGGCGGTCACGGCGTTGATGTACTTGCCGATCTCGGTGCCCTTGCTGCTGCGGCCGGTCTCGGCGGCGAGCGCCGAGATGATCACCGCGTCATAGGACTCACCGGCGTAGTTGAAGTCCTTCAGGGCCTTGTCGACCTCGAGAAGACGCTTCTCGAAGTCGTCCTGGAGGTCAGTGAGCGGCGTGGTGCCACGCATGCCGGCGAGAGCGCCCTGGTCGGTGAACTTCTCACCGAGAGCGTTACCCATGTTGCCGTCGACACCGTAGACCTTGACCTGCTTCTTGCTGTCGCCGGAGCCGGTGTCCGAGCCACCGTCATCGCCGCAGGCGCTTGCCGCGAGCAGCACCGCGGACGCGACGGCAACAGCACGCACGAGCCTGCGCTGAGCCATGCATATCTCCTTGATTGACCACAACCGAACACCGGACGACGCTCGGTCCCCTTGGTGTGTTGGACGTTAGTGCCTGCGGGCAGGGTCATGACGCCCTGAGTCCCGCTCGTGACCGTGTCGTAATACGACTAGCGTCAAAGCCGAGGTCAGCGACCGGACGAACCCGCCAAACCTTCCAGAACGGTGTTGGCGATGGCGCGCATCGAGGTGCGGCGGTCCATGGCGGTGCGCTGGATCCAGCGGAATGCCTCAGGTTCGGACATGCCCTGCTCCATGAGGATGCCCTTGGCGCGTTCGACGGCCTTGCGGGTCTCCAGGCGTTCGGTGAGGTCGGAGACCTCGGTTTCGAGCGCGACGATCTCGGAGAACCGGGACGCGGCCATCTCGATCGTCGGGAGCAGGTCCTTCTTCTGGAACGGCTTGACGAGGTAGGCCATGGCGCCGGCGGCCCGGGCACGTTCGACGAGGTCCCGCTGGCTGAACGCGGTGAGGATCACGACCGGCGCGATCCGGGCTCCGGCGATCCGCTCGGCGGCGGCGATACCGTCCATGACGGGCATCTTGACGTCGAGGATCACGAGGTCGGGACGCAGTTCCTCGGCGAGGCGCACGGCGGTCTCGCCGTCGCCGGCCTCGCCGACCACGTCGTACCCCTCCTCCTGCAGCATCTCCGAGAGGTCGAGGCGGATGAGCGCCTCGTCCTCCGCGATGAGCACGCGGCGGGCTGGGGCCTCGGACACGTGGCCTCCTCGTCGTCCTCGCGCGGCACCAGCCGCAGATCGTCGCCGAACGGGAAGCCTACCGGGATCGCGTCCGGCAGGTTCTCCGACTACCAGGATCGCCCTCGTACTCGCTGTTAGCGTGGCTGTCATGCGGGGTCGATCGAGGTGGACGGCCGTGGCCGCGGTGGCCGTGTGTGTCCTCGCCGCCTGTGACAAATCGGCGGATACCACGGCGCCGAGCACCCCCGAGGCCGGCGTGCACCTGGCCGAGCCGCTCCTGCAGGACCGTCTCGACGCCACCCGCCGCCTGCTCACGGTCCCCCTCACCAACGGCGGCCCCGGCGACGCGCAGGTGAAGAGCATCCAGCTCGTCGCGCCGCACTTCGCGCAGGTGCCGCCGACCGTCGTCGACGGGACACTGGAGCCCGGGCGGCAGATCAACTTCTCCATCGCGTACGGGAAAGCGCGGTGCGACGCCAAAGACGGCGCCGTGACACTGGTGCTCGCCACGGGCGCCGGGGAGAAGCGCCTCGACGTACCCCGTCCGGTGAAGATCCTGGACCGGCTCCGCGCGCTCGAATGCGACCAGGACCGGCTCGCGGCGGCGTTCACCGTGGCGTGGGACGGCGCGTGGACCCAGGTACCGGCGTCCGGCGGCGCGGACCGGCTCCGGGGCGCGCTGCGCCTGACCCGCACCGGTGACGAGGCCGTCGAGGTCACCGACCTGGCCGGCAGCGTCCTGTTCGACCTCGACACCGTGCCGCCGGGCCGCGATCCCGCCGGGCGGCTCGACGGCGACAACCGGACGGCGGAGGTGCCCGTCGAGATCGCCGTCCGCCTGTGTCACAAGCACGGGCTGACCGAGGCCAAGCGGATCTTCGAGTACACGCTGTACGCCCGGCTCGGCGCCGGCGACCCCGTCTACCGCACGATCATCCCGCCGCCGGAGGCCCAGCAGCGGATCCTCGCCCTGCTCAAGACCTGCCCCAGGGAGGAATAGGGTCCGTCCGCAATCGGGTGGCCGGCAGCGATAAGCTGGGTGCGCCCATCCGGCCGGGATGGAGGAACGGCAGACTCGGACGCCTCAAAAGCGTCTGCCCGAAAGGGCGTGCGGGTTCGAATCCCGCTCCCGGCACCCCACCGTTAACTCACTCGCTGGCCGCCGCCCGCTCCCCGATACTCAGCGTCATGTCGCGAGAGAACGTGCTGGCCCGAGTGGAAGCCGATATTGCCCGATCTGACTACGAGCGGGCGAAGAACCGGCTCCGCACGGTGCTGCGCGACGCACCGGCGGATCTCGACATCCGGGAGCGGCTCGCTGCGGTGTACCGCCGCGCGGGCAATCCGGTCGAGGCCGGGCGGTGGAGCTTCCTCGGCGACCAGGTCGACCACGAGCAGGCGGCGTTCGTCCGGGCCTACCCCGATCCGTGGCTGCGTCTGCGCGTGCTCGGCTGGGCCGGCGCGATCGAGGACGCGCCCGCTCCCGCTGCCGAGCGGCTCCGGTCGCTCGCGGCGGCGGTCGACGGACCGGCGAAGGTCCACTGGCACGAGGACGCGGCGCCCACGAACTATCCGCGGGAACGGACCAGCGCGCTGGACGTGCTGGCGATCGCGATCGGGCTGGCAGCGTTCGTGCTGGCCGGCCTCGGCCTCGTGACGGTCGTCCGCTGGGTCGTGTTCTAGGTCAGTCGGCGGCGAACGGGTTCAATGTCCGGACGCCGGTGCTCTCGAAGTGCTTGACGTTGCGTGTCACGACCGTCCAGCCGCGTACCCGCGCGGTCGCCGCGATGAGTCCGTCCGCCATGGACACCGGATCGCGGGCGTCGAGCTGGCCCCATTCCTCCGCCTCGGCGAAGCCGCTTTTCGTGGCGGCGAGCCAGGCCTCGTACCGGGCGGCCTGCCGGTGGTCGCCGCGCCGTTGCAGCAGGGCGATGCCGCGCTGGATCTCGCCGATCGTCACCACGCTCAGATACAGGTCTTCGGCGGGGACGGACGCGAACCATTCGACGACGCCACGATCAGGCGACGGCCGCCGCCACTCCGAGAGGACGTTGGTATCGAGTAGATTCTAGCGGTTGGGGACGGGGCGGAGCAGGCCCTCCTGGACCACGGTCGCGATATGGCGACCGTCCCGGGCGAAGAACTTGCCTGTCGCCAGGCCCCGCGCTCCCGAGGCGGACGGGCTCTCGCAGTCGTAGAGGAACCAGTCGTCGGCGCGGAACGGGCGGTGGAACCAGACGGCGTGGTCGAGGCTGGCACCGGCGAACCCGCCCGGCCCCCAGACGGCGCCGTGGGTCGACAGGACCGAGTCGAGCAGCGTCAGGTCGCTGGCATACGTGAGCGCGCAGGCGTGCAGCATCGGGTCGTCGGGCAGCTTGCCGTCCGCGCGCATCCACACGCGCTGGCGCGGTTCGGCGGGCCGGTCGCCGCGCGCGACCCAGCCGGGGCTGCCGACGTACCGCAGGTCGATGGGGCGCGGGATCTTCGCGAAGATGCCCATCCGGTCGCCGAGGTCGGCGATCTGCTCGGCCATCGTCCCGAGTTCGTCGGGGCCGGGGACGTCCGGCATCTCGTCCTGGTGGTCGAGGCCGTCGGCGGCCTCCTGGAAGGACGCCGACAGGAAGAAGATCGCCTTGCCCCGCTGGGTGGCGACGACGCGGCGGGTGGTGAACGACCGTCCGTCGCGGACCGTCTCGACGCTGTACAGGATCGGGATCGACGGGTCGCCGGGCCGGATGAAGTACGAGTGCAGCGAGTGGACGAACCGGTCAGCCGGCACCGTGCGACCGGCGGCGACCAGGGCCTGCCCGGCTACCTGGCCGCCGAACACCCGCTGCGGGGACAGCTCGGGGCTGCGTCCGCGGTAGAGGTTCACCTCGATCTGTTCGAGGTCGAGCAGATCGACGAGATGGTCGACGGCGCCCTGGCCGGCAAGGAAGTCAGTCACGGTATGTCAGGTTACTCGCCGGTAATCACGGGATGTCGATGGCGGTGCCGATCTGGTGGACCCGGAGCGCGTTGGTCGAGCCCGGGGTGTTCGGCGGGCTACCAGCCACGATGACCACCTGGTCACCCGACTGCACGCGGCCCGCTTCCTGGAGCAGAGTGTCCACCTGACGGACCATGTCGTCGGTGTGCGTCACCGACGGCGACAGGAAGGTCTCCACACCCCACGACAACGCCAACTGGCTCCGGACGCTCGGCCGCGGCGTGAACGCGATCAGCGGCAGCAGCGTGTGGTGCCGGGACAGCCGCCGCACGGTGTCGCCGGTGAGCGTGAACGACACGAGTGCCTTCGCCTCCAGCACCTCGCCGATCTGCTTGGCCGCGGCGGCGATCGCGCCACCCTTGGTCCGCGGCTCGTGGTGCAGCGGCGGGACCGACGGGTCGCCGTGCTCGACGGTGGTGATGATCCTGGCCATCGTCCGGACGGTGAGGACCGGGAAGCGCCCGACGCTCGTCTCGCCGGAGAGCATGAGCGCGTCGGTGCCGTCGAGGACGGCGTTGGCCACATCGGACGCCTCGGCGCGGGTCGGCCGCGAGTTCTCGATCATCGAGTCGAGCATCTGGGTCGCGACGATGACCGGACGCGCGTTCTCCCGGCACAGTTGGACGGCGCGCTTCTGCACCAGCGGCACCGCCTCCAGGGGCAGCTCGACGCCGAGGTCGCCGCGCGCCACCATGATGCCGTCGAACGCGAGGACGATCGCCTCCAGGTGCTCGACGGCCTCCGGCTTCTCGATCTTGGCGATCACCGGCACGCGGTGGCCGACGTCGTCCATGATCTGGTGCACGAGCTTGATGTCGTCCGGCGAGCGGACGAACGAGAGCGCCACCAGGTCGACGCCGATCTTCATCGCGAACCGCAGGTCTTCGGCGTCCTTCTCGCTGAGCGCAGGCACGCTGATCTTCACGTTCGGCAGCGACAGGCCCTTGTGGTTGCTGACCTGACCGCCCTCGACGACCAGGCACCGCACGTCCGGCCCGTTGACCCCGGTGACCTCCAGCGCGATCTTGCCGTCGTCGACGAGCAGCCGGTCGCCGACCGCCACCTCGTGCGACAGCCGGTCGTACGTCGTCGAGACGCGGTCGTGGTCGCCCAGGACCTTCTCGGTCGTGATCGTCACGCTCTCGCCCGTACGCCACTCCACGGGGCCGTCGGCGAACCGACCGAGGCGGATCTTGGGGCCCTGGAGGTCGGCCAGGATGCCGACCGCGCGGCCGCTGGCGTCCGACGCCTCGCGCACGAGCTTGTAGGCCTGCTCGTGGTCGGCGTGGGTGCCGTGGCTGAAGTTGAGACGAGCGACGTCCATGCCGGCGTCCACCAGCCCGCGCATTCGTTCGGGGGTGGCGGTGGCAGGACCGATGGTGCACACGATCTTCGCGCGACGCGTCATGGTGCCAACCTATCGCCCTTAAGTGAACCGATGCAGACCCATCCCGCGACTTGGTCTATACCAGCCGGTAACTGGGCGGCATCCTCGCGGCCGTAACCGGGAAGATGCCGCCCAAACCAGGATCAGCGGGGTGCGAGCGGGCGAGCCGTCGGGGCGATCGGCGCCGGCAGCGACGACTCGCCCGTCAGGTGCGCGTCCACGGCCGCGGCGGCGGCACGGCCCTCGGCGATCGCCCACACGATGAGCGACTGGCCGCGGCCCGCGTCGCCGGCGACGAACACGTCCGGCGCGGTGGTGCGCCAGGCGGCGTCCCGGACGACATTGCCGCGACCGTCCACCTCGACGCCGAGGCCGGTCAGCAGGGGCCCCTGCTCGACGCCGGTGAAGCCCATCGCGAGGAACACCAGATCGGCGGGGAGTTCCCGCTCGGTGCCGGGAACCGTCTCGAACCTGCCCCCGGCCATGCGCACCTCGTTCAGCCGCAGGGCGCTCACGGAACCCTCGGAGCCGACGAACCGCTCGGTCGAGACCGCGAACACCCGCTCGCCGCCCTCCTCGTGCGCGGACGAGGTGCGGTGCAGCAGCGGCCACATCGGCCACGGCGTGGACTCGTGCCGCGCGCCGGGCGGCTCCGGCATGATCTCCAGCTGCGTGACGCTGGCGGCGCCCTGCCGGTGCGCGGTGCCGAGGCAGTCCGCGCCGGTGTCGCCGCCGCCGATGATCACGACGTGCTTGCCGGCGGCGTGGATCGGCGAGTCCGCGAAGTCGCCCTGCTGGACCCGGTTCGCCGGGGTCAGGTAGTCCATCGCCGCGTAGATGCCGTCCAGCTCCCGGCCCGGAACGGGTAGGTCGCGCGGAACGGTCGCGCCCATGGCCAGCACGATCGCGTCGAAGGCGTCCCGCAGCTCGGACACCGGAAGATCGACACCGACGTCGACACCGGTGACGAACGTCGTCCCCTCGGCCTCCATCTGGGCGAGCCGCCGGTCCAGGTGGCGCTTCTCCATCTTGAACTCGGGGATGCCGTACCGCAGGAGCCCGCCGATCCGGTCGGCCCGCTCGTACACGGTGACCTCGTGGCCGGCGCGCGTGAGCTGCTGCGCGGCCGCCAGCCCGGCCGGACCGGAGCCGATCACGGCCACCCGCTTGCCGGTGCGCCGCTCGGGGAGCTGCGGCCTGACCCAGCCCTCGGCGAACGCGCGGTCGATGATCTCGACCTCGACCTGCTTGATCGTGACCGGGTCCTCGTTGATGCCGAGCACGCAGGCGGACTCACACGGCGCCGGGCAGAGCCGCCCGGTGAACTCCGGGAAGTTGTTCGTGGCGTGCAGCCGCTCGATCGCCGGCTGCCAGCCGTCCGTCCGGACGAGGTCGTTCCACTCGGGGATCAGGTTCCCGAGCGGGCAGCCGTTGTGGCAGAACGGGATGCCGCAGTCCATGCACCTGCTCGCCTGCTTGCGCAGGGTCGTGCGGTCAAAATCTTCGTAGACCTCACGCCAGTCGCTGATCCGGACATCGACGGGTCGACGCGCGGGCAACTCCCGGCCGTGCTTCATGAAACCGGTCGGGTCAGCCACGTGCCGCCTCCATGATCGCCTCGTCCACCGACTTGCCGGACAGCTCGGCCAGCCTGGTCGCCTGCAGTACCCGCTTGTAGTCGCGGGGCATGATCTTGCTGAATCCCGCCGACCGGCGCGGCCAGTCCGCGAGCAGCCCCTCCGCCACCGGCGACCCGGTCTCGGCGAAGTGCCGGGCCACGAGCGACCGCAGCTCGGTGGAGTCCTCTGTGGACAGCGGCTCGACGTCGACCATGTCGTGGTTGACCCGGGCCGGGTCGAGATCCAGCAGGTAGGCAACGCCGCCGGACATGCCGGCCGCGAAGTTCCGCCCGGTGGTGCCCAGGACGACGACCAGACCGCCGGTCATGTACTCGCACCCGTGGTCGCCGACGCCCTCGACGACGGCCGTCGCACCGGAGTTCCGGACGCAGAACCGCTCGCCGACCCGTCCGCGCAGGAACAGCTCGCCGCCGGTGGCGCCGTACAGGATCGTGTTGCCGGCGATGACGTTCTCCTCGGCCACGAACGGCGCCGAGAGATCCGGTCGGACGACGAGCCGGCCGCCGGAGAGCCCCTTGCCGACGTAGTCGTTCGCGTCACCGAACAGCCGCAGCGTGACACCGCGCGGCACGAACGCGCCGAACGACTGCCCGGCCGAACCCGTCAGCGTGACGTCGATCGTGTCGTCCGGGAGGCCCTTGCCGCCGAACTTGCGGGTGACCTCGGCGCCGAGCATCGTGCCGACCGTCCGGTTGACGTTGCGGACGGGCACGTCGAACGACACCGGCGTGCCGTCGGCGAGTGCCGCGGCGGCCTGCGCGATCAGGTCGTTGTCGAGCGCCCTGTCGAGGCCGTGGTCCTGGACGGTCGTCCGGTGCAGCGCGGCGCCCTCGGGCAGCTCCGGCACGGCGAAGATCGGCGACAGGTCCAGCCCGGAGGCCTTCCAGTGGTCGACCGCCGCGCGGGTGTCGAGCAGCTCGGCGTGGCCGATCGCCTCGTCCAGCGAGCGGAACCCGAGTTCGGCCAGCAGCTCGCGGACCTCCTCGGCGAGGTACTCGAAGAACGTCACGACGAACTCGGGCTTGCCGCTGTACTTCGCGCGCAGCTCCGGGTTCTGCGTGGCGACGCCGACCGGGCACGTGTCGAGGTGGCAGACCCGCATCATGATGCAGCCCGACACGACGAGCGGCGCGGTGGCGAAGCCGTACTCCTCGGCGCCGAGCAGCGCGGCGATGAGCACGTCACGGCCGGTCTTGAGCTGCCCGTCCACCTGGACGACGATCCGGTCGCGGAGCCCGTTGAGCAGCAGGGTCTGCTGGGTCTCGGCGAGCCCCAGCTCCCACGGCGAACCGGCGTGCTTGAGCGACGTGAGCGGTGAGGCACCGGTGCCGCCGTCGTGACCGGAGATCAGGACGACGTCCGCGTGGGCCTTGGAGACACCCGCGGCGACCGTGCCGACGCCGACCTCGGCCACCAGCTTCACGTGGACCCGCGCCGAGTTGTTGGCGTTCTTCAGGTCGTGGATCAGCTGCGCCAGGTCTTCGATCGAGTAGATGTCGTGGTGCGGCGGCGGCGAGATCAGGCCGACGCCCGGCGTGGAGTGCCGGGTCTTCGCGATCCACGGGTACACCTTGTGACCCGGGAGCTGGCCGCCCTCGCCGGGCTTCGCGCCCTGCGCCATCTTGATCTGGATGTCGTCGGAGTTGACCAGGTATTCGCTGGTCACGCCGAACCGGCCGCTGGCGACCTGCTTGATCGAGCTGCGGCGCGACGGGTCGTAGAGGCGGTCCGGGTCCTCGCCGCCCTCGCCCGTGTTCGACTTGCCGCCGATCGAGTTCATGGCGATCGCGAGGGTCTCGTGCGCCTCGGCCGAGATCGAGCCGTAGGACATCGCGCCCGTGGAGAAGCGCCTGACGATCTCCGAGACGGGCTCGACCTGCTCCAGCGGGATCGGCTCGCGCTCGCCGGCCTTCAACGAGAACAGGCCGCGCAGCGTCGCGGTGTCGGCCGAGAGCTGGTCCACCGTGGACGTGTACTTCTTGAAGATCTCGTACTGGCGGCTGCGAGTGGCGTGCTGGAGCAGGAACACCGTCTCCGGGTTGAACAGGTGCAGCTCGCCCTCGCGGCGCCACTGGTACTCGCCGCCGATCTCCAGCTGGCGGTGGACCCGGTCCGTCGGGTTCTCCGGCCACGCGCGCTTGTGCCGCGCGGCCACCTCGGCGGCGACCACGTCGAGGCCGACGCCGCCGAGCTTGCTCGACGTCCCGGTGAAGTAGCGGGCGATGAGGTCGTCGGACAGGCCGACCGCCTCGAAGACCTGCGCGCCGGTGTAGGACGCCACGGTGGAGATGCCCATCTTGGACATCACCTTGAGGACGCCCTTGCCGGCCGCCTTCACGTAGTTCCGGACGGCCGCGCGGGCGTCGATGCCCGGCAGCGTGCCCGTGTTGACCATGTCCTCGATGGACTCGAACGCCAGGTACGGGTTCACCGCACCGGCGCCGTACCCGAGCAGCAGCGCCACGTGGTGGACCTCGCGGCAGTCGCCGGACTCGACGACGACGCCGACCTGCGTCCGCGTCCGCTCCCGGATCAGGTGCTGGTGGACGCACGCCGTCAGCAGCAGCGACGGGATCGGCGCCAGCTCGGCCGTGGAGTCACGGTCGGACAGGACGATGATCCGGGCGCCGTCCTCGATCGCCTCGGAGATGTGCCGGCAGATCTCGACGAGCCGGCCCTTCATCCCGGCGGCGCCGTCGCGCACCCGGTACAGGCCCGACACCGTGACGGCCTTGAAGCCCGGCTTGTCGCCGTCGTCGTCGATGTGGACGATCTTGGCCAGCTCGTCGTTGTCGATCACCGGGAACGGGATCGTGATCTGGCGGCACGACGCCGGCGACGGCTCCAGGAGGTTCTGCTCCGGCCCGATCGTCGCCCGGACGGACGTGACGATCTCTTCCCGGATCGCGTCCAGCGGCGGGTTCGTGACCTGTGCGAACAGCTGGCTGAAGTAGTCGTACAGCAGGCGTGGGCGCTTGCTCAGCACGGCGATGGGCGTGTCGGTGCCCATCGATCCGATCGCCTCCAGGCCCGACTTCGCCATCGGCGTGACGAGGATCCGCAGCTCCTCCTCGGTGTAGCCGAATGTCTGCTGGCGCCGCTGCACCGACTCGTGCCCGTACGTGACGTGCTCGCGCTCGGGCAGGTCGTCGAGGTGCATCTGGCCGGCGTGCAGCCAGTCGGCGTAGGGGTGCTCTGCGGCGAGACCGGCCTTGATCTCCTGGTCGTCGATGATCCGCCGGGCCTCGGTGTCGACCAGGAACATCTTGCCGGGCTGGAGCCGCCCCTTGGCCACGACGTCGGCCGGGTCGAGCTCCAGCACGCCGGACTCGCTGGCGAGCACGACCAGGTCGTCACGGGTACGCCACCAGCGGGCGGGGCGCAGGCCGTTGCGGTCGAGAACCGCGCCGATCAGCGTGCCGTCGGTGAACGGCACGCACGCCGGGCCGTCCCACGGCTCCATGAGCGAGGCGTGGAACTGGTAGAACGCGCGCAGGCCGGCGTCCATCGAGGCGTTGTTCTCCCACGCCTCGGGGATCATCATCAGCATCGCGTGCGGCAGCGACCGTCCGCCGAGGTGCAGCAGTTCGAGGACCTCGTCGAAGCTGGCGGAGTCGCTGGCGGCCGGCGTGCAGATCGGGAAGATCCGCTCCAGCAGCTCGGTGCTGAAGCCGCCGGGGATCAGGTCGCTGCGGAGCAGTGCCTCGCGGGCGCGCATCCAGTTCCGGTTGCCCTTGACCGTGTTGATCTCGCCGTTGTGGGCGACGTACCGGTACGGGTGCGCCAGCGGCCACGACGGGAACGTGTTCGTGCTGAACCGGCTGTGCACCAGCGCGATGGCGCTGGCCAGCCGCTCGTCGTTCAGCTCGGGGAAGAACTTCGGCAGCTGGTCGGTCGTGAGCATGCCCTTGTAGACGAGCGTGCGCGACGACAGCGACGGGAAGTAGGTGGTGATGCCGCGCTCGGACGTCTCCCGCTCGACCCGGCGGCGCACCACGAACGCGAGCCGTTCCAGGCTGAGGCCCGGCTCCGGGCCGGTCAGGAACAGCTGGGACACGAACGGGGCGACCGAGAGCGCGGTGGGGCCGATGTCGGCGCCGGCGGCGTCCGTCGGGACGTCACGCCAGCCCAGGACGGCGGCCCCTTCCTCGGAGGCGATCCGCTCGATGACGCTCCTGGCCTTGTCCCGCTCGGCGGCGTCGGCGGGAAGGAAGGCGTTACCGACCGCGTACGCGCCCAGCTCGGGCAGGGTGAAGCCGGCGACCGCGCGCAGGAACGCGTCCGGGATCTGGACCAGGATGCCGGCACCGTCGCCGGAGTTCGCCTCGCTGCCGGCAGCACCTCGGTGCTCCATGTTGCGCAGCGCCGTCAGACCTTGCTCGACGATGCCGTGCGTGCGCCGGCCACGGGCGTCCACCACGAACGCGACACCACAGGCGTCATGCTCGTTCGCGGGGTCGTAGAGGCCCTGGGCAGCGGGGACAGCAGAGAACGTCACGTGTCGGGCTCCTATCGACGTCGAAAGCCACGCAGGGCAATGCTGTATGGGGAGGGGACGACGTCGGCCCGCAGGTAGAACCGAGGGTACACAACACCCCGGTTACGGATAGCGTACGCGGCCGTGAAGAACGTCACCCGGATCACGCTCCTGACCTGTATCGAACGGTTCTACGACGCGGTCCCGCGCACCGGCGCCCGCGCCGAGGATTTCGACGGACTGACGTTGTTCGTCCGGGAAGGTCCCGGTTGGCCGTATTACGCCCGAGCTACGCTCGGCCGCGAACCCTCGGTATCGGACGTCACCCGGGTACTGGCGCGGCAGCGTGAACTCGGCGTGCCCGAGGCGTTCGAATGGGTGGACGAAGTGACGCCCGGGCTGGCCGTGGCCGCGGACGCCGCCGGGCTCTCCGTGTCCCGGCATCCACTGATGGTGCTGTCCTCGCTGGTGCCTGTCGCCGGGGCTCGTCCGCGGCTGCTGGATCCTTCGTCGGACCGCCTCGCGGAGGACTTCGCGGCCGCCCGGGCGGTGGCGCAGGTGGCGTTCGGCAATCCCGGCACCGCGCTCGGCGACGCGGGCGCCCGCGAGCGGGACGAGGTGCTGCCGTCACCGTCCGACGCGGCCGTCGCCGCCGAACGGGACGGGCTGCGCAGCGGACGGGTAGCCAGAGTCCTCATCGACGACGCGGACGGGCCGGTGTGCGTCGGCTCCTACCAGCGCGCCGGTGACGTCGTCGAGATCACCGGCGTCGCCACCCTGCCGTCAGCGCGGCGCCGGGGGCTGGGCGCGGCCGCGACGGCGGCCCTCACCCTGCACGCACTCGACCACGGCGCGTCGGTCGTGTTCCTGTCCGCCGGGGACGAGGACGTGGCCCGCGTGTACCACCGGATCGGCTTCCGCCAGC
Organism: uncultured Actinomycetota bacterium; assembly: GCA_963742725.1. Taxonomy (GTDB): domain Bacteria; phylum Actinomycetota; class Actinomycetes; order Mycobacteriales; family Cryptosporangiaceae; genus CAVVAL01. Next base: position 483,554 of record CAVUMX010000001.1, read on the forward strand.
TCGCCACCGCCTGCATCGCCGAGCCGGCCTAGCGCCGGGCCGGCCGCGGGCCGCTTGTGCGACCGGCCGCCGCTCGACCTTCGGACTTTTGAGGGTGACCGGGCCCGCCCGACCCTCAAAAGTCCGAAACTCGGGGAGGTGGGTGGCAGGCTGCGGCGGGCGGGGTCAGGTCGGGCCGGGGCGCCAGCCGTCGGGATCGACGTCGCCGGGGATGGCCGCCGAGGCGTCGTACGGCGTCCGGGTGAAGATGAACGTGCCGAGGTCGAGGTGGCTGACGGTGCCGTCCGGGCGGCGGACCACGCGCAGCGTCTCGCCGGTGTAGTACCCGTCGAGGCCGGTCCAGGTGCCGTCGGACTCAGGACGGAACCGCGACGCCCGGCTGCCGCGCCGCAGCGGACCGAGGTGGATCCAGCCGTCGGCCAGCACGGTCAGCCCGTACGGGCTGGGACCCCAGTACCAGGGGCCGGCCAGTTCCAGCAGGACCGGGTCGGCCGACGGCAGCGGCGCCCACTCGTCCGGGGTGCGGGGTTCGTGTTCGGCGACGATGCGGAGCAGGTCGACGCCGAACTCCCCGTTCATGCCGGACGTCGTGTTCGCCATGGCCGCGACGGCCGTCCGCTCGGTGGGGTCGGCCCAGGAGAAGGCCAGGAAGCCCGGCATCGAGCCGCCGTGCCCGACGAGGATCCGGCCCCGGTCGTGCTGGAGCTGGACGCCGAACCCGTACCCGGCCTCGTGGTCGGCGCCGTGGGTGGTGCTCGGCGCCCGCATCTCGTCGAGCGTGTCGGTGCTCAGGACGTCGCCCGTGTCGCCGCCGAGGAACGCCGACCACCGGCTCAGGTCGGTGGCCGTCGACCAGAGCTGCCCGGCCGGGGCCATCGCCACGTGGTCGTGCGCCGGCTCGGGCAGCAGGATGTCCGCCCACGGGTGGACGGCGTACCCCTGGGCGTGCGGCTTCTCGGGCATCGCGGTCGTCCGGGCCATGCCGAGCGGCCGCAGGATCTCGGCGCGCACGGCGTCGTACCAGCTCATGCCGCGGACCCGCGAGATCAGCTCACCGAGCGCGCCATAGCCGAGGTTGGAGTAGTGGAAGTCCCAGCCGGGACCGCGCCGCCGCGGCTCCGGGCCGATCGCCGCCGCCAGGTCCGTCCACGTCAGGCCCGGCGTCCGTTCCCACCACTCGCCCGGCGACTCCGCCGGCAGGCCACTCGTGTGGGCGAGGAGCTGGGCCACCGTCCGGTCGCCGATCGACGTGCCGGGCACGAACCGCTCCAACGGATCGGCCAGGTCCAGCTTGCCTTCGTCCCGCAGCCGCATGACCAGGACGGCCACCATCGTCTTGGTGATCGACCCGATCCGGTACTGGGTGTCGGCGGTCGGCGCGGCGCCCTCGACCGACCCGCGCCCGCCGAACCACGTCAGCTCGCCGTCGCGGACGACCGCGGCGACGAGCGACGGGATGCGGGACTCCGACTGCTCGACGGCGAGCCGGTGGAACAGCGCTCGCGCGGTGACGGGCAGCAGGTCAGCCATCGGTACTCCTCGTCAGCGGTGCTACGGCGTCTTCGGCTCGGGCGAGGTGCCCGCGTCGGCCTTCTCGTCAGTCGTGGGCGTGTCCGTGGCCGGCTCGTCGGTCGCCGACTCGTCAGCAGAGGGCTTGGCGGCCACCGGCTCGTCAGCGGCCAGCTCGTCAGCGGCCGGCTCGTCGGTAGTCGGCTCGTCGACCGCAGGTTCATCGGCGCTGTCCGCGGCGTCGTCGTCGGTGGCGGTGACGGTGCTGGTCGCGGCGTCCCCGCTGGTGTCGGCGGGAGCAGTCACCGGGGCGTCGCCGGGCGGCAGGACGTGGACGGTCCCGTCCGGGTCGGTGGCCAGCAGCTCGCGCGGGCCCCGCTGCGTCAGGAAGTACCAGAGCGCGGCGGCGAAGACGATGACGCACGTCCAGATGTTGAGCCGCAGCCCCAGGATCTCGTTGGCCTCGTCGATGCGGAGCGCCTCGATCCAGACCCGGCCGAGCACGTAGGCCATGCCGTACAGGGCGAACGCCCGTCCGTGGCCGAGGTTGAACTTCTTGTCGGCCCAGATCACGACGGCGGCGACGCCGAGGCACCACAGCGCTTCGTAGAGGAACGCCGGGTGGTACGTCAGCTCGCCGGGGATGGTGCCCGCGCGGCCCGGCTCGATCTCCAGCGCCCACGGCAGGTCGGTCGGCTTGCCGAACAGCTCCTGGTTGAACCAGTTGCCGAGCCGGCCGACGGCCTGCGCCACGGCGAGACCGGGGGCCACCACGTCGGCGACCACGCGCAGCGGGATTCCCATCTTCCGGGCCGCCCACCAGGCGCCGAGCGCGCCACCGGCGATGGCGCCCCAGATCCCGAGACCGCCCTCCCAGATCTTCAGCGCGTCGATCGCGTGACCGTTCTCGCCGAAGTAGTTCTCCGGCGACGTGATCACGTGGTAGATCCGGGCGCCGATGATGCCGGCCGGCACCGCGTACACCGCGATGTCCATGATGGCGCCCTTGGGGCCACCGCGAGCCAGCATGCGCCGCTCGCTGATCACGACGGCAGCGATGACACCGGCGATGATGCACAACGCGTACGCCCGCAACGGGAACGGGCCGAGGTTCCAGACAGAGGTATCCGGGCTGGGTATCGAGGCGAGAGTCACGGGCGACAGGCTAGCGGACGGCCCTGCGCACCCCGGCCGCGAGATCGGCGGTCAACGCCGCGACCGCCCGGACGCCACTCGCCGTGTCCGGCGCGTCGAGCAGGCACCGCACCAGCGCCGAGCCGACGATCACGCCGTCCGCGTAGGCGCCGACCTCGGCGGCCTGGTCGCCGTTGCTCACGCCGAGACCGATCCCGACCGGCAGGTCGGTGACCGCGCGCACCCGCTGGACCAGCGGCGGAGCCGCGTCACTCGTGCTCGTCCGGGCACCTGTCACGCCCATCACGGACGTCGCGTAGATGAAGCCACGGCACGCCGCCGCCGTCATCGCGATCCGCTCGGGCGTGGAGCTGGGGGCCACGAGGAACACCTTGTCCAGGTCGTGCTTGTCGGCCGCGGCGATCCACCCGGACGCCTCGTCCGGGATGAGATCGGGCGTGATCAGGCCCGCCCCGCCCGCGCCGGCCAGCGCCGCCGCGAACCGCTCGACGCCGTACCGCTCGACCGGGTTCCAGTAGGTCATGACCAGCGCCGGGACGCCCGTCGCCGCGACGGCCTCGACCGTGCGGAACACATCCGCCGTGCGTACGCCGCCGGCCAGTGCCCGCTCGGCCGCCGCCTGGATCGTCGGGCCGTCCATCAGCGGATCGGAGTACGGCAGACCGACCTCGACGATGTCCACGCCGGCGTCGACCATCGCCTTGATCGCGTCTATCGCGCCCGGCACGTCCGGGAAGCCCGCCGGCAGGTAGCCCACCAGCGCCGCCCGGTCCTCCGCCTTCGCCTTCGCGAACGCCGTAGAGCTGCTCATGCTGCTTCCCCCGCTCGCGCGTCCGCGCCCTCAGCGAACCCGCTCACAGCTTCTCCTCGCCGCTGACCAGGCCGAACCAGCGGGCGGCCGTGTCGACGTCCTTGTCCCCGCGCCCGGAGAGGTTGATCAGCAGCACCGCACCGTCGCCGCGCTCGGCGACCAGCTCGGGGGCGATCTGCAGGGCGCCGGCCAACGCGTGGGCGCTCTCGATCGCCGGGATGATGCCTTCGGTACGGCACAGCAGCGAGAACGCGTCCATGGCGTCCGCGTCCGTGACCGGGCGGTACGTGGCCCTACCGGTGTCGGCGAGCCACGAGTGCTGCGGTCCGACGCCCGGGTAGTCGAGCCCCGCCGAGATCGAATGGGACTCGATCGTCTGGCCGTCCTCGTCCTGGAGCAGGTACGAGCGGGCGCCGTGCAGCACGCCGATCGCGCCGCCGGTGATGGACGCGGCGTGCCGGCCCGTCTCCACGCCGTCGCCGCCGGCCTCGAAGCCGAACAGCTGGACGCTCTCGTCCGGGATGAAGGTGTGGAAGATGCCGAGCGCGTTGGAGCCGCCGCCCACGCACGCGGCGACGGCGTCCGGCAGACCACCGGTCACCTCGGCGAGCTGCTGCTTCGCCTCTTCGCCGATCAGCGTGTGGAAGTCGCGGACCATCATCGGGAACGGGTGCGGGCCCGCGACCGAGCCGATCAGGTAGTGCGTGCGGTCGACCGTGGTCACCCAGTCGCGCATGGCCTCGTTCATCGCGTCCTTGAGCGTCCGCGAGCCGGACTTCACCGGGACGACCTCGGCGCCGAGGAGCCGCATCCGGGCCACGTTCAGGGCCTGCCGGCGGGTGTCCTCCTCGCCCATGTAGACCGTGCACTCCAGACCCAGCAGCGCGGCGGCCGTCGCAGTCGCCACGCCGTGCTGGCCGGCGCCCGTCTCGGCGATCACCCGCGGCTTGCCCATCCGCTTCGTCAGCAGCGCCTGGGCCAGCACGTTGTTGATCTTGTGCGAGCCGGTGTGGTTCAGGTCCTCGCGCTTGAGGAAGATCCGCGCACCGGACGCCGACGCAGCGAACCGCGGCGCCTCCGTCAGCAGGCTCGGCCGGCCCGTGTACGTGCTGTGCAGCCGGGCCAGCTCGCCGGTGAACGCGGGATCGACCCGCGCCGCCGCGTACTCGGCTGCCAGCTCGTCGAGCGCCGCGACCAGGGCCTCTGGCACGAACCGCCCACCGAACTGGCCGAAGTGCCCGGCAGCGTCGGGAAGTTCTTCGCTCATCGTTGCGGCCGTGGCGTGGCGGGGTGGGAGCCGGCCGTGACCAGGTCCGCGACGGCCTGGCGCGGGCTGCGGTCCGTGACCAGCCCTTCGCCTACCAGGACGGCGTCCGCGCCGGCGGCGGCGTAGGAGATGAGGTCGTGCGGGCCGCGGACGCCGGACTCGGCGATCTTCACGACGTGCGACGGCAGGCCGGGGGCGATCCGCTCGAAGATCGACCGGTCTACCTCCAGGGTGCGCAGGTTCCGCGCGTTGACGCCGATGACCTTCGCGCCGGCCTCCAGCGCGCGGTCGGCCTCGGCCTCGTCGTGCACCTCGACCAGCGCGGTCATGCCGAGCGACTCGATCCGCTCCAGCAGCCCCATCAGCACGTTCTGCTCCAGCGCGGCGACGATCAGCAGGCACAGGTCGGCACCGGCCGCGCGGGCCTCCAGGACCTGGTAGCTGCTCACCACGAAGTCCTTGCGCAGGACCGGGACCTCGACCGCGGCGCGCACGGCCACCAGGTCGTCGAGCGAGCCGCCGAAGCGACGGCTCTCGGTGAGGACGCTGATGCAGCGGGCGCCGCCGTCCGCGTAGTCGCGGGCCAGCGCGGCCGGGTCGGGGATGTCGGCGAGCGCGCCCTTCGAGGGGGACGCGCGCTTCACCTCGGCGATGACGCCGACCCCCGGCGCGCGCAGCGCGGCGAGCGCGTCACGGGCCGGAGGGACCGCGAGGGCAGCCGCCTTGACCTGCTCGAGAGGGATCCGGGCCTGCCGTTCTTCCAGGTCTGCCCGGACCCCGATCAGGATCTCGTCCAGCACGCTCACGTTGCCGTCCCATCCCCGGGTTCCATGCGGGAATGCTACCCAGCAGGCATCGGACGGCTTCGACCGGTCACCCGGTGGTCCCGAATACCCGTTCAGTTTCGGACTTTTGAGGGTGTCGCGCCGGCCGCGACCCTCAAAAGTCCGAAACTCGGGAGGCAGGGAGCCACACGGTGAAGCGGGCGCCGCCCTCGGGGGCACGGCCGGCGGACGCGTGGCCGCCGAGACGGGTCGTGAGTCCGTGGACGAGCGCCAGCCCGACGCCGGTCCCGACGCGCCGCACTCCCCGGTACCGCTCGTAGAGGATGCTCCGTTCGAACGCGACGGCGAGGTCGTCGGGGGTGAGTCCGGGGCCGCCGTCGCTCACCTCGAGGACGCCCCATCCGGGCGAGTCGCCGACCCGGAACACGATGGGCGCACCGGCCGGCGTGACCCGCAGCGCGTTCTCGGCGAGCCCGTCGAGGATCTGCCGGGCGCGCGTCGGATCGGTGTGGACGATCACCGGCTCGTCGGGCAGCTCGACGTCGAAGCGGACCCCGTGCGGCTCGCACCGGGCGCTCCACACGTCGCCGGCCGCGCGGACCAGCTCGACCAGGTCGACCTCGGCCAGGTCGATGCGGAAGTCCTGGGCACCGAGCCGGGCCAGGTCGAGCAGGTCGCTGACGAGACGGTCGAGCCGGTCCGCCTCGGCGAGCATCGTGCCGCCGACGCCGCGCACGTCGCCGCCGCTGGTCACCCCGTCGGCCAGGGATTCGGCGAAGCCCTTGACCGCGGTCAGCGGCGTCCGCAGCTCGTGCGAGATCGACAGCAGGAACTCCCGTTGCCGTCCCTCGCTGGTCTCCAGCGCGGCGGCCAGCGCGTTGAGGGAGGCGGCGACCTCGGCGACCTCAGCTGGTCCGTCCTCGCGCACGCGCACCTGACGCTCACCGCCGGCCAGGGCGTGCGCGGCGGTCGCGGTTCGCCGCAGCGGGCGGCTGAACCGGCGGGCGAGCCACCAGGCGGCGAGCACGGCGACGGCCAGTCCGATGATCAGCGCGAGGACGGTGCGCGCCACGATCTGGCGGCCGAGCGCCCGGCTGTCGGACACCCTCTGCACCAGGACGACCGAACCGCCGTTGTCCAGCGGCCGGGCCTCCACGAGGTACGTCTCGCCGTCGATCACGCTCGTCGCGGAGACGACGCTGCCCGCCCGGACTGCCGTCGCGTGCTGGCGGCTGGCCTGGAACGGCGGCGTGCGGACGGCCGGGAGTTCGCCGGTGCGGTCGGTCCGGACGACTTCGATCCCCTGCCGTTCCAGGGTCTGGGCCGTCCGGAGCGGGAAGCGGCCCTGCCTGGTCCCGACGCCCTCGGACAGCACGTCGGCCTGCCGGGACAGGTTCTTGCGCGCCTCGGCCTCGGCGGCGTCCTGGACGAGCCCGAAGGAGATGGCGCCGGCGATCAGGACGGCGACGGCAGCGACGGACGTGGTGAGCAGCACGACCCGGCCGGCCATCGTGTCGGGCCGCCAGACCCTGGGCAACCTGCGCCGCCGCGCGGGAACGGGCAGGGGTTCCGTCACGTGGCCGCCCCGGCCGTCGGTGCGGACCTCGTTCATGGCTGCTCCGCGGCGTACCCGACGCCGCGCACGGTCCGGATCGGGCTCGCGTCGCCCAGCTTCGCCCGTACCTGCGCGACGTGCACGTCGACGGTACGGGTGCCGGCCGCGGCGGCGTAGCCCCAGACGTCGCTGAGGAGCTGCTCGCGCTCGTACACCCGTCCGGGTCGGCGCATGAGGTAGGCGAGCAGGTCGAACTCCGTACTGGTCAGCGCGATCTCCCGGTCGCCGGCCCAGGCCCGCCGCCGCGCCGGGTCGAGCCGGACGTCACCGACGACCAGCACCGGCTCCGGCGGACCGGCCGCGCGGCGCACGACCGTCTTCACCCGCGCGACCAGCTCGCGGGGGCTGAACGGCTTGGTGATGTAGTCGTCCGCGCCGAGTTCCAGGCCGAGGACGCGGTCCACCTCGTCGTCGCGGGCGGTGACGAAGAGGACGGGCGTCCAGTCGCCGTCCGCGCGCAGCGCCCGGCACACCTCGGTGCCGTCCATCTCGGGCAGGCCGATGTCCAGGATGATCGCCACGGGGTGCTGCCGCCGCGCGGCCGCCAGCGCGGACCGCCCGTCCGACTCGACCTGGACGCTGAATCCCTCCCGCGTCAGGTAGAGCCGCTGCAGGTCGGCGATGGCCGCCTCGTCCTCGGCGACGAGGACCAGGCCGCGGCTCGGCTCACTCATAGCCGGACGGTACGCCGCCTCTCCGCGCCGGAAAGTCAGCGCTGTGTACGAGGAATGTTCGGGCCAGCTCCCGTTGACAGTGTCATATGACAGTGTCACTATCGATGCCATGGAGACCTGGACGATCGAGGAACTGGCCGAGCGCGTCGCCGACGCGCTCGCCGCCGGCTATCCCGGGCAGTCCAACGGGCGGGTCCGCGAGGTCCCCGACCGGCGGACGATCCGCTGGTACGCCACGATCGGGCTCGTCGACCGGCCCGCCGCCATGCGCGGCCGCACCGCCCTCTACGGGCGGCGCCACCTCCTCCAGCTCGTCGCGATCAAGCGGCTCCAGGCCGGCGGCCGGTCGCTGGCGGAGATCCAAGACCAACTACTGGGAGCGGACGACAGCGCCCTGGAGCGTTTCGCGTCCCTGCCGGCGTCGGCGAGAGCGCCGGAGCCGGCCGACGCGCCGTGCCAGGCGCCGTGCCAGCCGACGCCGTGCCAGCCGACGCCGTGCCAGCCGACGCCGTGCCAGCCGACGCCGTGCCAGCCGATGCCGTGCAGGTAGACGCCCCGCCCGCCGCCGCGCGGGCGCGGTTCTGGGCGGCCGCGCCGCTGCGCACCGCCGCCGTTGGGCCCGCCGCCGCTGGGCCCGCTGGCGTTGACACCCGGGAGCAGACTGCCGAACCGGTCGCCGGGGTGGTGCCGGCGATCCGGTTGGGCGGCGTGACGGTCGTCCTCGACGCCGCGACCCGCACCCCGACCCCCGGCGAGATCGACGCCCTACGCACCGCCGCCGCTCCGCTCCTCGACCTGCTGCACCGGCTCGACCTCACGGAGGGAACATCATGAGCACACCAGTCACTGTGTTGGACCTGGACGAGATCACCCGCGACGACGACGCCGGCTTCGGCGCGCTCGGCACCACGCGGGGCAACCTTCCGCTGCACCAACTCGACGTCCGCACCGCGATCACCGGCCTGACGGCCCGCACGGAACTGACCCAGGGCTTCCAGAACCCGTTCGACGAGCCCTTGGAGGCGACGTACGTCTTCCCCCTGCCCAGCCGTGGCGCCGTGACGGCGTTGCGAATGGAGGCCGACGGCCGGGTCGTCGAGGGCGAGCTGAAGGAGCGGGCCGAGGCGCGCGCCACGTACGACCAGGCGATCGACGCCGGCCAACGCGCGTCCATCGCGGAGGAGGAGCGCCCCGGCGTCTTCACGATGCGGGTGGGCAACATCCTGCCGGGCGAGCGGGTGACCATCCGGCTGACCGTGGTCGGGCCGCTCCCCTACGCCGACGGCGAGGCGGAGTTCCGGTTCCCGCTGGTCGTGGCGCCCCGGTACCACCCGGGTACGCCGCTGCCCGGCGAGCAGGTGGGCGACGGCACGGCGCCGGACACGGACGCTGTTCCGGACGCGTCCCGCATCAGCCCGCCCGTGCTGCTGCCCGGGTTCCCGAACCCCGTCCGGCTGTCGACCGAGGTGACGATCGATCCGGCGGGGCTGGTGCTGACGGGCGTCCGGTCGAGCCTGCACGTGACGACCACGGACGGCGACGGCCTCACCGTACGGATGCAGCCCGGCGAACGCGCCGACCGCGACTTCGTCCTGCGGCTCGCGCTCGGCGCCGAGGACTCGCTGACCACGTCCGTCGCGGTGCTGCCGGATGCCGAGGGCCAGGACGGCACGTTCGCGCTGACCGTGCTGCCGCCGACGAAGGCGGTCGTGGCCCGCCCGCGTGACGTCGTGATCGTGCTCGACCGCTCCGGCAGCATGTCCGGCTGGAAGATGGTCGCGGCCCGGCGCGCGGCGGCCCGGATCGTCGACACGCTGACCAGCACGGACCGGTTCACGACGCTGGCGTTCGACAACACCGTCGAGTACCCGCCCGCGCTCGGCGCCGACCTCGTCGAGGCCACGGACCGGAACCGGTTCCGCGCGGTCGAGCACCTGGCGAGCGTGGAGGCCCGCGGCGGGACGGAGATGGTCGCGCCGCTGCTCCGGGCGGCGGAGCTGCTGGCGAACGAAAGTCCGCGCGACCGTGTCCTGGTCCTCGTGACGGACGGCCAGGTCGGCGGCGAGGACCAGCTGATGCAGGCGCTGTCGCCGAAGCTGGCCGACGTCCGCGTGCACACCGTGGGCATCGACCGGGCCGTCAACGAGGGGTTCCTGCGGCGGCTCGCGGGCGTGGGGCTGGGCGGCGGGCGGTGCGAACTGGTCGAGTCCGAGGACCGGCTGGACGAGGCCGCGCAGAACATCCACCACCGCATCGCCAGCCCGCTGGTCACCGGACTGGCCGTCCACGCGGACGGCATCGACACCGGCACGCTCGCCCCGGCGCGGCTCCCGGACCTGTTCGTGGGTGCGCCGGCCGTCATCACCGGCCGTTACCGGGGCACCGCGCCGACGGCGATCACCGTGACCGGCCAGCACCCCGACGGCACCGCCTGGCGCGCCGACGTGACGGCCACGACCAGCGCGAACCCGGCGCTCGCGGCGGTGTGGGCGCGGGCACGGGTCCGTGACCTGGAGGACCGGTACGCGGCCGGCGCGACCCAGCACGAGCAGGAGATCGTCGCCACCTCGCTGCGGTTCGGCGTGCTGTGCCGGTTCACGGCGTTCGTGGCGGTCGACTCCCGGGTCGTGACCGACGGCGGCCAGAGCCGGCGCGTCACCCAGCCCGTCGACCTTCCGCAGGGCTGGGACATCGCGGCGCCCGCCTCCTTCGCAGCGCAACCGGCGCCCATGGCCATGCAGATGCGCGGCGCGGCCCAGCGGCCGGGCGGCGTCGCGCCCCGATCGGCTCCCCGGACCTCCGGTGCTCAGGGGATGAAGGCCGACGGCGGGTACGACCGTGGCTTCCGCACGGCCAAGCTGGCGGACCAGCCGGTGGCCGCCGGGCCGCCGCCCGCACCGCAGCCCACCGGCGGCCCGGCTGCTCCTGTCGCCGCCGGCCGCCCCGCACCCGCCGCCGAGCCGGCGGAGGAGCGGGTCCACCGCGCCCAGGATCAGACGGCGTTCGCGACCGAGCAGTTGGCGCTGCTCCGGGCCGCGAGCGACCGTGCCACCGCGCTGCGGGAGCTCGCCACCCGGATTCGCGCCTGGCTCGCCACCTCGTCGAGCGACGAGCTGCGCGATCTGGCGGCGCTGCTGGAACGGCCCGTGGCCGACGACACCGAGATGGGCCGGCGCTGGCAGCACACCGTCGACGCCCTGGAGGCGCTGACGGGAACCCGGTCACGCCGCTTCTGGAGGCGCTGACCTGGCGGAACTTGGGGTGGGATCGGCGAGCCTGGCTCCACGATCCCACCCCAAATCGAGCCGCCGGGGTGGGCGGCGGGCAGGGCGGGATCAGGTGGTCGGGTCCTCGCCGCGGTCCAGGGCGTCCCAGGCGTCGGCGGGTTCGGCGGCCGATCCCGGGGCGTCGTACCTGGCGCCCATCCCGGACCACCGCCGCCCCCTGATCACCGCGAGCCCGCCGGCCACGAACGCAGCCACCCCGCCCACGACCATCGCCGCCGGCCAGAGCGCGGACACGTCGACGCGTTCGAAGGACTCGCCGGTGGTGGTCCATCCCGAGACGCCGCCCGCGACCATGATCGCGCCGGCCAGCCCCACCAGCGCCCCGACGACCGTCCGGCCGATGCGGCGCGTCGCCAGCAGGGCGATGCCGCCCGCCAGCCCGACGAACGCCATCGCCGCGGCCCAGGGCACCGCCTCCCGGCCGGACAGTTCCTCCCGTACCGGCGGCAGCGGCGGCCTCGGCGTCTCGATCTCCACCCAGACCCGGCTCGTGGCGAGCAGCGCCAGCGCACTCCCGAGCACGGCCAGCACCACGGCGACGGTCAACTCCCGCCGCGCCCCGCTCCCCACGCCAGACCCCCCGGTCACCACGTCGCCCGCCACGCGCCAGCCACCGCGCAACCCTCCGCCGCCCCACCGGCCAGTGCGCCGCCGGCGGCCACGGCCACCGCGCAGGCGGCAGTCACGGCCCGCGCCCCGGCGGCCACGGCCAACGTCATCGCGCGGGGCGCAGGGTCTCGGCCGCGGCGATCGCGGCGAGGACGGCCGCTGCCTTGTTGCGGCTCTCCTGCTCCTCGGCGGCCGGGTCGGAGTCGGCGACGATGCCGCCGCCGGCCTGGACGAACGCCCGCCCGTCGCGCATCAGCGCCGTCCGGATGGCGATCGCCATGTCGAGGTCGCCCGCGAAGTCGAGGTAGCCGACGGTGCCGCCGTAGAGGCCGCGCCGGGTCGGTTCGAGCGCGTCGATGATCTCCATCGCCCGGACCTTCGGCGCGCCGGACAGGGTCCCGGCCGGGAATGTGGCGGCCAGCACGTCGTACGCGGTGCGCCCGTGCGTGAGCTGACCGACCACTGTGGACACGATGTGCATGACGTGGCTGTACCGCTCGATCGCCATGAACTCGACCACGTCGACCGTGCCCGGCACGCACACGCGGCCGAGGTCGTTGCGGCCCAGGTCGACCAGCATGACGTGCTCGCTGCGCTCCTTGGGATCGGCGATCAGCTCGGCGGCGAGCTTCGCGTCCTCCTCGGGAGTGGCGCCGCGCCACCGGGTACCGGCGATCGGGTGGAGCATCGCGCGGTCGCCCGTGACCTTGACGTGCGCCTCGGGGCTGGATCCGACGATGTCGAAGCCGTCGAACCGCAGCAGGTACATGTACGGGCTGGGGTTGGTCGTCCGGAGCACGCGGTAGACGTCGAGCGGGTCGGCGTCCGTCTCCGTCTCGAACCGCTGGCTCACCACGATCTGGAAGCACTCGCCGGCCCGGATCGCCTCCTTCGCGACCTCGACCGCCTTGCCGAACTCGCCGGCGGGTGTGCGGCTGGCGAACTCGGCCGGACGGTCGCGGCGCATCGTCGCCACGCTCGGCGGGGTCGGACGGGACAGCGCCGTGGTCATCGACTCCAGCCGCCCGACGGCCCGGTCGTACGCGCTGGCGACCTCCTCCGCGGTAGACCCCTCAGGAACGAGCGCGTTGGCGATCAGCAGCAGCGACCCGTCGCTGTGGTCGAGCACGGCCAGGTCGGTGGCCAGCATCATGCCCAGCTCGGGCACGCGCAGGTCGTCGACGCCGTTGGTGGGCAGCCGCTCGAACCGGCGGACGGCGTCGTACGACAGGTATCCGACCATCCCGCCCGTCAGCGGCGGCAGGTCGTCCAGGTGCGGCGAGCGCAGGGCCTCGACGGTGTCGCGCAGCACTTCCAGCGGCGTGCCGTCGGTCGGTGCGCCGGGCGGCGGTTCGCCGAGCCAGTGCGCACGCCCGTCCTTCTCGGTGAGCGTGGCGACGCTGCGGACGCCGACGAACGAGTACCGCGACCAGCTGCGTCCGTGCTCGGCGGATTCGAGCAGGAACGTGCCCGGCCCGCCCGCGAGCTTGCGGAACACGCCGACCGGGGTCTCCCCGTCGGCGAGCAGGCGGCGGGTGACCGGCACCACGCGGCGGGTACGCGCCAGCGCGGCGAACTGGTCACGGTCGGGGTGAAAGGCACCGGTCGTCACCGCGCCATCCTCCTACAGGTCCGAGACCGGCAACTCACCAGCGTCGAAGCACGTGCGGTCGCCGGTGTGGCAGGCGGCGCCCACCTGGTCGACCTTGACGAGGAGCGTGTCGCCGTCGCAGTCCAGCGCCACCGACTTGACGTGCTGGCGGTTCCCGGACGTGTCGCCCTTCACCCAGTACTCGCGGCGGCTCCGTGACCAGTACGTCACGCGGCCGGTCGTGAGCGTGCGGTGCAGCGCCTCGTCGTCCATCCAGCCGACCATGAGGACCTCGCCGGTGTCGTGCTGCTGCGCCACGGCGACGACGAGGCCGGCGGCGTCCCGCTTGAGTCGGGCGGCGATGGCGGGATCCAGGGAAGTCACCAGCAGAGCCTAATCGGCGGGCTCGCCCGGCTCGACGAGGGCGTGTTCCTCCACCTCGTAGCGGCGGATGTAGGACCCGACGAACGTCTGGATGATCGCCGTGAACGGGATCGCCAGCAACGCGCCGACCGCGCCGAGCACCGAGGCGCCCGCGATGACCGCGCCGAACGCCACGGCCGGATGGAGATCCAGCGTCCGGGCGGTGATCCGCGGCTGGAGCAGGTAGTTCTCGATCTGCTGGTACACGATGATGAACAGGAGCAGGATCAGCGCGTCCGTCGGGTTGTTGACGAGCGCGACGATGACGGGCAGCGCGGCGGCGAGGTACGTGCCGACGGTGGGCACCAGCTGCGACACCACGCCGATCCACAGCGCCAGCGCGACCGCGAACGGCACGTCGAGGATCAGCAGGACGGCGTAGTGCGCGAGTCCGGAGACGAGGCCGAGCAGCAGCCGCGAGTACAGGTACCCGCCGGTCTTGTCGATCGCGATCTCCCACGCCCGCAGCACGTCCCGCTGCCGGGCCGGGGTGAGCATCGAGCAGATGCCGTGCCGCACCCGGGGACCGTCCGCGCAGAGGTAGAACGCGAACAGCAGGACGGTGAAGAACTGGAAGATGAGGCCGAGCGTGGCCGTGCCGATGCCGAGCGCGTCCTCGGCGAGCCGCTGCGAATAGCTGGCGAGCGGTCCGTCGGACGCGGTGAGCTGCTCGCGGATCCTGTCCGTCGAGAGGTTCGCGTCGAACGTCTGGTTGACCCAGTTCAGCAGGTCCTCGGCGTACTCCGGCGCCCGCTCGGCGAGGGTGGCCACCTGCGACACCACCAGTGAGCCGACCGCCACGGCGAACCCGCCCAGGACGGCCGTGACGGCCAGCATCACGAATCCGGTGGCCAGGCCGCGCCGCCAGCCGCGCGCGACGAGCCAGTTGACGGCCGGTTCCAGCGCGAACGCGAGGAACTGGGCGAGCAGCAGCATGATCAGCAGCCCGCGCAGGCGGCCGAGCAGCCACCAGGCGGCCAGGAACGCGCCGAAGATCAGGACGGCGATCACCATCGCCCGCGGAAGCCACGGCGGCATCCCGCCGAGCACGGCCGTGGTGGCGCGCTTCCGCGGGCCCGGCTCGGGGACGCTCGGGCCCGTCTCAGACGCGACCGCGTCTCCTGCCGGCGGCTTCGCCGCGCTCATCCGCTCTCCCCTGCGTCCGGAAACTACTCAGGGGTAGATCTTCCCCCCTTCGGCGAGCATCACCACAAACTTCTCGATCCGGCTGGCCCGTGTTTCCGGACGTTTCGCGTCGGCGATGCGGTGCAGGATCGCGAACCGGTTGCGGCTGTCGAGGCCGGCGTAGGCGTCGCGGGCCGCCGGGTTCCCGTCGAGCGCGGCGACGAGGTCGGGCGGCGCCACGGCGGTGCTGGGCGGGTCGTAGGCGGCGTCCCAGCGCCCGTCCGCCTTGGCGCGTTCGACCTCGCGCAGGCCTGCGGGCCGCACGAGTCCGCGCTCGATGAGGTCCGTCACCTTGCCGCGGTTGATCTTCGACCACTTGCTGCGCGCGGCGCGGGGGGTGAACCGCTGCACGTAGACCTGGTCGTCGACGCTGCGGGCCTGGCCGTCGATCCAGCCGTAGCAGAGCGCCAGCTCGACCGCCTCGGCGTAGGTGACCGACGGGATGCCGGAGCCCTTCTTCGCCAGCAGGATCCACACGCCGCGCGAGCGCTCATGCTCGGCGTCGAGCCAGGCCGCGAAGTCGTCCTTCGACGCGAACGGGACGCTCTCGTCGGTCACGCCGACTCGGGGATCTGTTCGGTCTGCTCCGCGCGGTACGCGGCGATCTTGTAGTTGAGCAGGTCGAGGTCGGCCTGGAGTTCGGCGATGCGCGCGACGACCCTGGTCCGCTGCTCCTCCAGCAGGTCGCACCGGGCGCCGAACGTCTGCGGACCCTTCCGCGCCAGCTCGGCGTAGCGGAGCATGTCGCGCACCCTCATCCCGGTCGCCCGCAGGCGGGTGAGCAGGACGATCCAGCTCACGTCCTCCTCGGTGTAGCGGCGGTGGCCGGAGGTGTCGCGACAGACCTCCCAGACCAGCCCGATCCGCTCGTAGTACCGCAGCGTGTGCGCCGTGAGGCCGGTGCGCTCGGCCGTTTCCTGGATTGTCAGCCCCGTTGTCATGCCGACACTTTTCCCCTTAGAGCGCACTCAAAGTCAAGCCCTTTCAGCGGACCGGTTGACGCCGGCCGCAGAATTCATCTACCGTTGATTTCACCAGCCGATGAATAATGGAGGAGCGATGACCGACATCTCCGGCCCCGCCGCGCTGACCGTCGACACACTCGTCGTTGACCGTGGCGGCCGCCGGGTCCTGCACGGCATCTCGTTCAGCACCATCCAGGGCGCCGTGACCGGCCTGCTCGGCCCGAGCGGCTGCGGCAAGACGACGCTCATGCGCTGCGTCGTCGGGGTCCAGAAGGTGAAGTCCGGCACCGTCACGGTGCTGGGGCTGCCCGCCGGCTCGCCGTCGCTGCGCCGCAAGGTCGGGTACTTCACCCAGAGCCCGTCCGTGTACGCCGACCTGACGGTGCGCGACAACGTCCGGTACTTCGCGGCCGTCTACGGCGTGGGCAAGGGCGCCGCCGACCAGGCCCTGTCGGACGTCGGGCTCGCCGACCGCCCGAACCAGCTCGTCGGCAACCTGTCCGGCGGCCAGCGGGCGCGCGTCTCGCTCGCCTGCGCCCTGCTCGCCTCGCCGCAGGTGCTGGTCCTGGACGAGCCGACCGTCGGCCTCGACCCCGTCCTGCGCCGTGACCTCTGGAACCAGTTCCACGACCTCGCCCGGGGCGGCACCACCCTGCTCGTGTCCAGCCACGTCATGGACGAGGCCGACCGCTGCGACCGGCTCATGCTGATGCGCGAGGGCGAGATCATCGCCGACGACACCCCGTCCGACCTGCGCGCCAGCACCGGCACCGACGACCTGGAGGAAGCGTTCCTCCGCCTGATCGACGCTCGCGAGAAGGTGGCCTGACATGTCGCTCCGCATCACGCTGGCCACGGCCCACCGGGTACTCACCCAGCTCCGCCGTGACCGCCGCACCCTGGCTCTGCTCATGCTCGTACCGAGCCTGCTGATGGTGCTCCTGCGCTACGTGTTCGACGGGAGCCCGGCAGTGTTCGACCGGCTCGGCCTGCCGCTGCTCGGCGTCTTCCCGTTCACCACGATGTTCCTCGTGACCAGCGTCGCGATGCTCCGCGAACGCACCAGCGGCACCCTGGAACGCCTGCTCACCACGCCGATGGCCAAGCTGGACCTGCTCCTCGGGTACGGGCTGGCGTTCGCCGTCACGGCAGCGCTCCAGGCCGGCATCGCCTGCGCCACCGCGTACTGGCTCCTCGACCTCGACACCGCCGGCCCGGCCTGGCTCGTCGTGATCGTGGCGGTCGCGAACGCCGTCCTCGGCATGGCGCTCGGGCTGTTCGTCAGCGCGTTCGCCCAGAGCGAGTTCCAGGCCGTGCAGTTCATGCCGGCCGTCGTCCTGCCCCAGGTTCTGCTCTGCGGGCTGTTCACCGCCCGAGACACCATGGTCGGCTGGCTCCAGGCCATCAGCGACGCGATGCCGCTCACTTACGTGGTGGAAGCTCTCAGTGAAGTCGGCCGGACCGACCAGGTCACCGACACTCTCATCAAGGACTTCGGCATCATTGTGACCGTGGCAGTCCTGGTCCTGATGCTCGCCGCGGCGACGCTGCGCCGGCGGAGCGGCTGACCGTGGCACGTACCGGACGGCGACCGGGCGACTCGGGGACGCAACAGGCGATCCTCGACGCCGCCCGGTCCGCCTTCACCGAGACCGGGTACGACGGCGCCACCGTGCGGGGCATCGCGCGGGAGGCCGCCGTCGACCCGGCGCTCGTGCACCACTACTTCGGCACGAAGGAGCACCTGTTCGTCGCGGCCATGCAGCTGCCGATCGACCCGGCCGTGATCATCCCCGCGCTGATCGCCCCGGGCGTCGACGGGCTCGGCGAACGGATCGTCCGGATGTTCCTGTCCGTCTGGGACTCCCCCGAGGCCGTCCACCCGTTCCTCGGCCTCCTCCGCAGCGCCATGACCCACGAGAAGTCCGCCGCGATGATGCGGGAGTTCGTCACCTCGGCCATCTTCGGGCGGCTCACCGCCGCCCTGGAGGTCGACCAGCCGCAGCTCCGCGCCAACCTGGTCGCGTCCCAGCTCATGGGGATCGCGTTCACCCGCTACATCCTGCGTGTCGAACCGCTCGCCGGCACCGACGCGGACACCGTCGTCACGATCGTGGCGCCGACGCTCCAGCGCTACCTCACCGGCGACCTGTAACCCGCAGAGCGCGAGTCTGCCCGGCGGGCGGCCGGGGGCGGCGCCGGCCGAGCCGGCCACCGGGCCGGAGCGCGGGGCGAGCCGCGGGCAGAGCGCCGGCGTTGGGCCGCGGGCGGAGCACCGGCGTTGGGCCGGGCGGGCCGTGGGCGGAGCGGCGGCGGAGCACCGGGCGAGCCGTGGGCGGAGGCGGGCCGGGCGGAGCGCGGGACAAACCGAACTATCGGGACTAGCGGGGTCACGGGCGCCCGGTTACAGCACGCGAGCCCCGAAAGTCCGGTTCGCAACGGGCGGTTTGGAGCGGCCGCGCGCGAATTTGCGGTGGGATCGGCGAGCCTGAGTCGCTGATCCCACCCGAAATCCGCAGGCGGGCCTGGGCCCGGGACGTACCGGCGTCAGCGGGCATTGTCGGAGCGGCCGGGGAGCGGTGGCGACGCGGTGTCGAGGTCCTCGCCGCCAGGCCCCACGTCCGGACGGTGGATGCCCTGCTCAGCGGGCTTGTCCTCGGATGTGCCGTACGGCGCCGGCACGTCCGGCCCGGTGCCGGGCGGGATTCCGCCGGCCGCACGCTCGCCGTCGTCGTCGTCACGGACGTTCCCGGAATCACCGCGCTTCGCGGCGCGGCCGGACGGCCCGGGCGGCTCGGACGGCTCGGGCGGCGGCCCGCCGGTGCGGGCGGACTCGGGCATGGTCGGCGGCGGCGCGTCGGGCAACGGCAGGTCGCCGGTCGGACGGCGCAGCGGCGGGGAGTCCGGCGACGGCGGGCGATCGGGTGCGGTCATGGCGACCTCCTCAGGTCACCCGGTCCCTACCCGGTGGATCAGGTGTTGAACGGCGGGGTGCCGGCGTCCGGAAGCGAGATGTCCGGCTTTTCCAGCTCTTCGACGTTGACGTCCTTGAACGTCACAACCCGGACGTTCTTCACGAACCGCGCCGGCCGGTACATGTCCCAGACCCACGCGTCGGACATCTCGACCTGGAAGTACACCTCGCCGTCGGCGTTGCGTACCTGCAGGTCAACGGAGTTGGCCAGGTAGAAGCGCCGCTCGGTTTCGACGACGTACGAGAACTGCCGCACGATGTCGCGGTACTCGCGATAGAGCTGTAGCTCCATCTCGGTCTCGTACTTCTCGAGATCCTCGGCGCTCATGCTTCCACGTCCTCCACCGGACCATTGTCGCGCACGAGGGTTGGCACCAGTGCGTTCCCCCCTCCCGGCGCGCCGCCGACGATCACGTCGTCCTCCAGAACCCGCACGGCCCCCTCCGGCACGACGCCGCCGTTGACGACCGCGGCGACGTTCGCGTATGACATGCGGTGCTCGGCGCAGGGTCCGTACGCGGCGAGCGCAGCCGAGTGGGTCGGCGTGATGTAGCCCTTGTGCTGGGCGAAGTCGTACTCCGGGTACACCTCGTGCAGGTCGACCATCATGCGGTCCCTGGTGACCTTGGCCAGGACGGACGCGGCGGCGATGCACGCGCTGACCCGGTCGCCCTTCCAGACCGCCAGCCCAGGCACGCCGACGCCGTCCACCTTGAACCCGTCCGTCAGGACGTAGTCGGGACGCGGCGCGAGCCGGCCGAGCGCCCGTCGCAGCGCTTCGAGGTTGCTCTTGTGCAGGCCACGCGCGTCGATCTCGGCGGCGGGGACGATCACGACGGCGTACGACGAGGCCCTGGCCAGCACCTCGTCGTAGACCCGCTCACGCGCCTGCGGGGTGAGGAGCTTCGAGTCGGCGAGCCCGGGTACCTCCCCGCGCCGCCCCTCGGGCAGGACGACGGCGGCCGTGACGAGCGGACCGGCGCACGCACCGCGCCCGGCCTCGTCTGCGCCGCCGACCCGGACGAATCCGCGCCGGTGCAGGGTGCGTTCGAACGTGTAGAGGCCCGCGTCCCGGCGGACGACGGCGCGCGGCGGACGCAACATCTCAGGCGCCCTCCCCGGCCAGCGCGGCGGCGACGAGATCCGGCAGGCAGACGGGGTAGACCCGCTCGGACGTGGTCCGCAGCTCCTCAAGGCTCCACCACCGGTGCCCGTCGACGGACCGCTCCTCGATCGCCGTGAACCCGCTGGTGTCGACGTCCCACGACGTGCACCGCGCCACGTAGAACCCCTCGCTCTGCCGGTACCGGCGCCCGTCGAACGGGAAGTCGATCACCTGCTCGTACACCGGCCCGACCAGGTCGGCGGCGGTCAGGCGCAGGCCGGTCTCCTCGAACAGTTCGCGCGCGGCGGCCACGGCCGGCTCCTCGTCCGGTTCCAGGCCGCCCCCGGGGGTGAACCACCAGCTCCCGCGCGGCAGATCGCCCGGGTCGTAGCCGTGGAGCAGCAGGACCCGCTCGCGTGCGTCCAGCAGCAGGACGCGCGCCGCGGAACGCTCGTCGTAATCGGTGATGGTCATGCTGACGCCCAGCCTAGACACTGCACGGGCGTCAGCTCCACACCGCGAAGCCGCCGTCGAGGTGGGCGCCGTCGAGCAGGGCCGGGAGCAGGGACGGGACGTCGTCGGGGAACGTCCGGAGCCCGCGCAGATCGCCCAGGGGAACCCAGGTGACGCCGAGGAAGGACCGGCGCTCGTCCGGGGTGGGCTGGACGTGGGTCACCGGGACGGGCGCCGCGAGCCGGGCGATGTGGACCACCTGCCGCGCCCAGCGCCGCTCGCCGAGCCACAGGTACGTCGTCTCCTGGACCCAGCGCCCGGGCAGGACCGCGGACGGCGGCACCAGCAGCCCGGTCTCCTCGGCGACCTCGCGCAACGCGGCCGACACGGTGTCCTCGCCGGCGTGCACGCCGCCGCCGGGCACCTCCCACCACTCGCCGAGCGCCGGCAGCACCGGATCGTGGCAGTGGACGAGCAGCAGCCGGTCGTGCGAGTCGAGCAGGAGCAGCCGGCCGGACAGCCGCCACGGCCGCGGCGGCGCGCCCGGCGGGGGCAGCGAGCCGGGCAGGAGAGGCGTGAGATCCGCGGTCGGCAGAATCAGCCCTTCGGTTCCGGGACGGCCGCGAAGGTGGACGGCGCCGACAGCGACCCGGCGCGGTTCAGCGGCCAGAAGATCACGAACGCGCGGCCGACGACCCGGCCGAGCGGGATCGTGCCGGAATCGAAGTCCTGGTGGGCACGCGAGTCGGCCGAGGCGGCGCGGTGGTCGCCCATGACGAAGATCCGGCCCTTGGGGACGGTCACGTCGAACGGCCGGTCCGCCGGCTTGTTCCCGGGGAAGATGTACGGCTCGTCGAGCGCCTTGCCGTTGACGGTGATCCGGCTGTCGGCGTCGCAGCACACGATGCGGTCGCCGCCGATGCCGATGACCCGCTTGATGTAGTCGTCCTTGCCCGGCCCGGCGGCCCAGTTGGCCGGTGGCTCGAACACGACGACCTCGCCGCGCTCCGGATCCCGCAGCTCGTAGACGACCTTGTTCACCAGCACCCGGTCGTTGATGAGCAGCGTGCGCTCCATCGACTCCGAGGGGATGTAGAAGGTCTGGACGAGGAACGTCCGGACGACCACGGCGACCAGCACCGCGACCACGACAAGAATTGGCAGCTCGACCCAGAACGACCGCGAGGACTTCCGGCTCTTCATATCCCCCATCACATCCGCCAGCGTACGGCCTTGTTGCCACCAGCCGCCGCCCGAGGCCACAGCTGGCCCGGCGAAGTCAGCGTGATTGCCGGGATCTTCGACGACGCCAGAACAGCGGCAGGAGCAGCGCGCCGACCAGCGGTGTCTCGACCGGCGCGGGAACGGGCCGGTCAAGGGGGCCCGGTGGCCCGATCGCCCGTGCGGCGGGCACCCCGTCGAACGAGCCGGGCACCGGCAGGTCGCTCCACCGGGGAACCGGCCACACCGTCACGAACGCGCGCCCGATGACCTCGTCGATCGGAACCGTGCCCTTGAACTCGTCGCCGATGTAGGCGCGCGAGTCCTGCGAGTTGCCGCGGTGGTCACCCATCATGAACAGCCGGCCCTGGGGCACCGTGATCGGCCCGAACGCGCGCTGGTCGATGGGGTTGTTGTCGAAGACGTACCCGTCCTCGTCCATCGCCCTGCCGTTGACGAGCACCCGGCCCTGCGGGTCGCAGCACTGCACCACGTCGCCGGGGACGCCGATGACCCGCTTGATGAAGTCCTTCTCGCCGGGCTGGCCGAGACCGACCAGGCTGCCGAGGGTCTGGCCGGTGTTGGCGAGGAAGCCCTGCGGCGCCTGGATCTCGGTCTCCGGTGCCCACGAGTCGGTGCCGCGGAACACGATCACCTCACCGCGCTGCGGGTCGCGGAACTCGTAGACGACCTTGTTGACCAGGACGCGGTCGTCCACCTTCAAGGTGTTCTCCATCGACCCGGACGGGATGAAGAACGCCTGCAACAGGAACGTCTTGATGACGAGCGCCAGCGAGAACGCGATGATCACCAGCAGCGGCAGCTCCTGCCACAGCGGCACCTGCCGCCGCGTCTTGGTGGCGCCGCGGCGGGACGGGCGTTCCTCCTCGTCGAGGTCCGCGCGGTGCCGGCCGGACGACGAACCGTAGACGCGGCCGCGCGTCCGGGTGTCGTAGCCGGTCTCCTCCTGCTCGTACGCCGGCGGGGCATCGTACGCGGGGGCGTTGAGCGCCGAGCGGAAGATCGTCGTCGGACGGTCGTCGTAGGCGCCGTAGTCGTCGTACTCGCCGCCGGTGTAGCGGTCGGGGTCGAACCGGTCCGGGTCGTACGCCGGTTCGGCGTAGTCGTCCTGGCCGAGCCGCTGGTAGGCCGTCGACGGCTCGTCGCCGTACTCGGTGGTCGCGAACCGGGTGTCGTAGCGTCCGTAGCCGCGCTCGTCGTAGGCCGCCGGCTCGTCGTACCCGCGCTCGTACGGCCGCTCGTAGGCGGGCTGCTCGTAAGCGGGCTGCTCGTACGGCTGCTCGTAGGCCGGTTGCTGGTACGCGGGCTGCTCGTACGGCTGTTCATATGCCGGCTGTTCGTAGGCGGGCTGACGCGGCGGGTCGTAGGCGTGCTGCTCGTACGTCGCCGGCTCGTACGGCTGCTCGTAGGCGGGCTGCTGAGGCGGCTGCTGCTGGTACGCCTGGTCCTGGTAGCCACCGCCGTACGTGGTCCCGGCGCCGTACGTGTTGCCACCGCCGTAGGTGGTCCCGCCGCCGAACGGGGTCCCGGCGCTGTACGTGCCGTAGCCACCGTCGCCGCTGCCGGAGGGGAGCGCCCGGTACGCGGTGGGACGCCCGTCGGGCGTGTAGTCGCCGCCGCCGTACGTGGTTGCCGGTGTAGGTGGTGCCTGCGGCGCCGGTGTAGGTGGTGCCGCTGGCGCCGTACGTGGTGGCGCCGTAGGAGCCGTCGTCGCGGGTGCCGTCGTCCAGGCTCAGATCGCGCGGGGGGTCTTCGTGACCGGACGGGAGGGCCCGGTACCCCATCGGGCGCCCGTCGATGTCGTAGTCGACCTGACGGTGCGCGCCGGTGCTGTACGTGCTGTCGTCGTCCCGGGGAGCGACCTTGCGGTACGTGGTGGGCGGCAGGGCGGGCGGGAGCCAGCCGCTGGTGTCGGAGGCGCCCCGGTAGCCGCTGACCGGCGCGGGCGGCGGCGGGGTCGCCGGGCCCGGCTCGTGCCCTACGGCGTTGCCGTAGTCGTCGGCCGGGTTGGCCTCGCGTCGCCGGGCCGCTCGGGTGCCGTACTGGGGCGACGCGCGGTACCACTCACCGTCAGGTGACTGGCGATCACGGAGAGACGAGATATAACTGGTGGTCTCGACATCGTCCTGGGGGTCGGGCGGGGTCTCCGGGGGTGCCGCCCGCAGGGGCGGCCACTCCTCGCCGGCTTCTTCCGCCCGTCCCCAGGGCACGGCGCCGCGCGCGCGACGCCGCTCGGCGTCACCGAGCGGGTCGCGACTCCAGTCGCCGGCTGTACTCATCTCAGGGACGAGCGTAGCCGGCCCACGGCGAAGTGGTCTGCGATCGGCGTTCAGCCGGTCGGGACGTCCCGCTTCTCCTTGATCTTCGCGGCCTTTCCGCGCAGCTCACGGAGGTAGTAGAGCTTGGCGCGACGAACATCACCGCGCGTGACGAGCTCGATCTTCTCGATGACCGGGGTGTGCACCGGGAACGTGCGCTCCACGCCGACGCCGAAGCTGATCTTGCGGACCGTGAAGGTCTCGCGAGCGCCGGAGCCCTGCCGGCGGATGACCACGCCCTGGAAGACCTGGACACGGGAGCGGGTGCCTTCGATGACGCGCACGTGGACCTTGAGCGTGTCACCGGGGCGGAAGGAGGGGATGTCGGAACGCAGAGACTCGGCGTCCAGAGCGTCCAGGGTGTTCATCGCGAGTCTTCGCTTCCTCGTTGTCGGCACGCGGTCGACCCACGCGCCTGCTTTGGATGGTTGACAATGTCGGCGACCGGGCAATGGCGCTGCCCGTGGCAACCCTCTTACTGTGCCATACCGCCGTCGGGAAGGTGAAACCCGGCTTCGTCGAGGACGGCCCGGTCACGCTTGTCCAGGACGTCGTCCGGGAGCGCGGCGAGCAGATCCGGACGGCGGGCGACGGTCCGGCGGAGACCTTCGTCACGGCGCCAGCGGTCGATCGCGGCGTGGTTGCCGGACAGCAGCACCGGTGGGACGGTCCGTCCGCGCCACGTCTCGGGGCGCGTGTAGGCCGGCCCTTCGAGGATCCCGTCCGAGAACGAGTCCTCCTCCACCGAGCGGACGTTCCCGACCACGCCAGGCAGCAGCCGGCTGATCGCCTCGGCCATGACCAGGACGGCCACCTCGCCGCCCGCGAGGACGTAGTCGCCGAGGCTCACCTCGTCGACGGTCATGCGTTCGCGGGCGTGCTCGACGACGCGGTAGTCGATGCCCTCGTACCGTCCGCAGGCGAAGACCAGATGCGGCTCGCGGGCCAGTTCCTCGGCGAGCGCCTGCGTGAACGGACGGCCGGCGGGGGTGGGCACCACGAGGCGGGGCGGCGGGTCGCCGGCGCACACCTCGTCGAGCGCGCGGCCCCACGGTTCGGGGCGCATGACCATGCCGGGGCCGCCGCCGTACGGGGTGTCGTCGACCGTGCGGTGCACGTCGTCGGTCCACTGCCGCAGGTCGTGGATGCCGACGGTGACCAGGCCGCGCTGCTGGGCCCTGCCGAGCAGCGACTCCCCCAGCGGCGCGAGGTAGCCGGGAAAGATCGTGATGACGTCGAGCTTCACAAGTCGAGGAGCCCTTCGGGCGGGTCGATGACGACCTTCCCGCCCGGGACGTCCACGGTGGGGACGAAGTCCCGGAAGAACGGCACGAGCGCTTCGCCACCCTCGGTGCGCTTCACGGCGAGGAGCTCACCCGCCGGGCCGTGGATGATCTCGGTGACCGTCCCGACCTGCGTCCCGTCGGTGGTGAGGACGTCGAGGCCGACGAGTTCGTGGTCGTGGAACTCGTCCGGGTCGTCGAGGGGTTCGAGGTCGTCCGAGTCGATGACCAGGTGGACGCCGCGCAACTGTTCGACGGCCGTGCGGTCGGGGAAGCCGGCGAAGGTCAGGACGAGCTTGCCGGAGTGCCAGCGGGCGCGCTCGACCGTCAGCGGACCGGCGCCTGCCGGGTCGGTGGAGAGCACCGACCCGGCGGCGAACCGGATGTCCGGGTCGTCCGTGCGCACATCCACGAAGACGTCTCCGCGAATGCCGTGGGCACGGCCGACCCGCCCGACGACGAGCTGCACTCGGTGGTTCCCTCTCAGTGCTGGTCGGTGTCGACCACGTCGACGCGGACGCTACGCCCGCCGACACCGGCCATGACCTGGCGCAGCGCCTTCGCGGTGCGCCCGCCACGGCCGATCACCTTGCCCAGGTCGTCCGGGTGGACCCGCACCTCGAGGATGCGGCCCCGCCGGCTGTTCACCAGGTCGACGCGGACGTCGTCGGGGTTGTCGACGATTCCCTTGACGAGGTGTTCCAGGGCGGCTTCGAGCACGTCAGGACTCCGAAGGCTCGTCGGACTTCTCGGCCTTGGCCTCGTCGGCCTTCGCCTCGGTCTTCGCCTCAGCCTTCGCCTCGGTCTTCGCCTCGGTCTTCTTGCCTCGTTTGGCCTCGGTCTTCGCCTCGGTCTTGGCCTCGGCCTTCTTGGGGGCCTTCTTCTTCGGGGTGGTCGCGTCGGCGATCGGCTCGGAGCCGGCAGCCTTCGAGGCCTCCTCGAACGCGGCCCTCTTGTCGGCCTTCGGCGGGGCGACCTTCATCGGCTCAGGGGCGGGCTCGCCCTTGAACTTCTGCCAGTCGCCGGTGACCTTGAGGATCTGCAGGACCGACTCGGTCGGCTGCGCGCCGACGCCCAGCCAGTACTGCGCCCGGTCGGACTTGACCTCGATGAACGAGGGGTCCTCCTTGGGGTGGTACTTGCCGATCGTCTCGATGGAACGGCCGTCGCGCTTGGTGCGCGAGTCGGCGACGACGATGCGGTAGTACGGCGCGCGGGTCTTGCCGAGCCGCATCAGCTTGATCTTGGTGGCCACGGGTGTGGGTGCTCCTGGTCTTCGCGTGGGTGAACAGCGCCCGGCCACGTGGGGATTGTGGCGGTTGCCATTCGGTGGACTCGACCTGCCGCGGGTGAGAGGGGCCGCGCGACGGCCAGTTCAACGCCACATTGTGCCAGACGGCACCCCCTGCGACCGAATCAGGAGCCGACCAGCTCAGCGGTGGTCACGCAGCGGGCGAACGCGCGGTGCAGGTTGGTGCGTGTCGCCAGCCCGAGCTGCTCCGCCGGGACCGGGATGCCGTCCGGGGAGACCTCGTCGAACGTGAACGTGGCGTCGTAGGCGAACAGGACGTCGTAGCCGAGATTGCCGGCCATCCGCGCGGTCGTCTCGCAGCACCGGTTCGTCTGGATTCCGGCGATCACGACCTGGCCCGCGTCCCGAGCGGTCAGCCACGCGTGCAGGTCGGGGGTGCCGTAGAACGCGGAGTGCACGTTCTTGACCAGGTCCAGCGCGGGATCGAGGGCGGCGGCGACCGGCTGGAAGGCGTGTCCGGGCTGGTCGGCGGAGAACGGGGTGCCCGGCTTCGATGCCTCGTGCCTGACCCGGACGATCGGGCGCCCGGACGCCGTCCAGTGCTCGACGATCCGGGCGATGTTGGCCTCGGCGTCCGGGTTGTCGCGGCGGCCGCGGCCGGGGTCGTTGAACGCCTCCTGGACGTCGATGAGCAGGAGGACGCTGTCGGGGCGGAGGGTGATGGTGGTCTCGTTGTCCATGCGCATCAGCCTTGCCGGCCGGCATCCGCCCGGACAGTGGCAGGAATGACACGTGTGCTCTGATTACTGCCATGCGTACGGTGGCGGTGGCGCTCTACGACAGCATCCGGGTGTTCGACTACGCGGTGATCGCCGAGGTCTGGGGCGTCAACCGGTCCGATTCGGGGGTTCCCCCGTTCACGCTCATGACGTGCGCCGCGCGGCGCCAGGTCACCGGCGGCTACGGGACGACGATCCGCGCGACCCATCCGCTGGCCGCCCTCGCCGACGCCGACCTGATCGTCGTGCCCGGCAACGACGTGCCGCCCCGGCCGGCCGCGCCGGCGCTGATGCGGGCGCTGCGGCGCGCCCACGAGCGCGGGACGCCCGTCGCGGCGCTGTGCGGGGGCGCGTTCGTGCTGGCAGAGGCCGGCCTGCTCGACGGGCGCCGGGCCATCACGCACTGGTTCCTCGCGGACGAGTTCCGGGACCGCTTCCCCCAGGTCCAGTTGGAGGAAGGCGGCCTGTTCGTCCATGACGGCGGCGTGTGGACGTCCGCCGGCACGGCGGCCGGCATCGACCTGTGCCTCGAACTGGTCCGGCGGGCGCACGGCGCGGAGATCGCCGCCCGGATCGCGCGCCGCATGGTCACTCCCCCGCACCGCAGCGGCGGCCAGGCGCAGTACCTGGCCCGTCCCACCCCGGCCGACGACGGCTCCGAAGACCTCGGCGACGTGCTGTTCTGGGCGCGGGAGCGTCTGGACCAGCCGCTGACCGTGGCCGAGCTGGCCGCGCGCGCACGCATGTCACCGCGGCACTTCGCCCGCCGGTTCACCGAGGCGACGGGCGCGACGCCGCTGCGCTGGCTCCACCACCAGCGCGTCCTCGCCGCGCAGCAGCTCCTCGAAGGAACCGGGCTGCCGGTCGAGCAGATCGCACGACGGTGCGGGTTCGGCTCGACGGCAGCCCTGCGCGAGCAGTTCGCCCGCGTCCTCGGAACAACGCCCCAGGCCTACCGGCGCGACTTCCAGGGGTCAGACGCCGATGCGGTGCCAGGGGCCCCAGATGGCGAACGTCATGCCGGCTGACGCCTGGATGTTGACGAACAGGGTGCGGCCGTCGGGGCTGAACGTCGACCCGGCGAACTCGTCGTTGAAGCGCGGCGTGCCGGTACTGCTGACCAGCCGGTTCAGGGCGATGTCGAACAGGTGGCCGCGCCGGGTGAGCCCGCGCACGTAGTTGTTGTCGGTGCCGTCCTCGCAGACGACGAGCGTGCCGCGCCGGCTCGTGGTGACGTTGTCCGGGAAGTCGAGCGTGGCCGGCCCCGGCGACTGGAACAGCAGCTCCAGCCTGCGGTGGTGGATGTGGTAGGCCCAGATCTGCCCGGTTCCGTTGCCGTAGCCGCCGACGGTGTCCGGGCCGGTCTCGGCCGCGCCGCCGCCCTGGGTGGACGTGAAATACACGACGCCGTCCTCGTACGCGGAGCCTTCGAGGCGCGAGAAGTGCGCGGCGCCCTGGGCACGGCCCTGGTCGCCGACGTACGACAGCGCGGTGTCGTTCTTCGTCGGTGCCGGCTGGCCGGGCGTGTACGGGAACGTCGGCGCCGGGTCGTCGATGTCGACCCACCGCACCCGGTAGCGGGTGCCGGCCGGCTGGTTCCGTTCGAGGTGGGCGTTGGGCTCGCCGACGACCGCCAGCATCTGCAACCGTCCGCCGTCGAGGAGCCGGCGGCAGTTCAGCGGGTGCACGGGCGGCCGGTACCGGTAGAAGCCGGACGGGAAGCCGAAGTTGTCCTCGGTCAGGTACAGCACGCCGCTCTCCGGGTCGAACGCCACCGACTCATGCGCGAACCGGCCGGCGGAGGTGATCGGCTCGCGGTCCGACAGGCCACGCGACGGCACCTCGAAGACGAACCCGTGCCGCTGCTGGAGAGCGACGTTGGGTACGCCGGTGAAGTCGGGGCCGACGTCCGGCCCGTTGATCGTCTCCTCGCAGGTGATCCAGCTCCCCCACGGCATCGGCCCGCCCGAGCAGTTCATCTGGGTGCCGTTGAGGCTGGTGAACGACCGCAGGACCTCGCCGTGGTGCGTCACCTCGACGGTGGTCGTGCCGCCGCGCGCCGCGCTGTCGTACGGGGTCCCCGGGCCGAAGGCCGCGCCCGGTCCGTTCACCTCGTGGTTGCGGACGAGGATCACGTTGCCGCGCTTCCCCCTGAACGCCGCCATGCCGTCGTGCCGCCCGGGCAGCGCGGTGCCGTCGTCGAGGACGACGGGCGACTCCGTGTCGTGGAACGAGCGGTACTGGAATCCCGGCGGGAGCCAGAGCCGCACCTGGCCGTCGCGCAGGTCCGGGATCGGGCCCAGCGTCGGCGTCGGTGGCGCCGCCTGCGCCGCCTGGGCGATGAAGCCTTGGAACGGTCCGCCGAGGGCCGCTGCCCCCGCTGTCGCCGCTGCCGCCTGCAGGAACGTCCGCCGGTCGACCATGACCCGCCTCCTCGGCCGGCGCCGGTGCCGGCCTGCGTCAGCCGCCGAGCCTAAACCCGTCCGCGACCTGCGGAAAGCGTGGCGCGTCCCAGTCGTCCGGAAGGTTCGGAATCTTCCAGGACGGATCAGCGACGAAATCCGTCCAGGAACAGTCGAACGGCGGTTCGCCCGCCCGTGCCCGGGCCATCAGCTCCTCGCCGGTCGCCCGGATACCCGGCACGTGCCGCTCCGACCAGTAGCCGGGCAGGCCGGTCGCGACGGCGAACTCGTCCTCGTCGCGCCACTCGACGGCACGGTCCGGCGTGACCCACACGTCGAGGTGCTGGTCGGCGGTGTCGATGCCGCCCGCCCAGCGGACGTGCCGGTCCTCCAGGTTCCCGTACCAGCCGAGGAACGTCCGCGCCTCGTCCCAGAACAGCCACACCGAGTACGGGGCGGACGGCGGCACGATCATCACGATGCCCGTCCCGCTCCACACGCCGGGCTTCCGGACGACCGGCGTCGTGTACCGCTCGTCCAGCGGCGCGTCGGCGAACCGCCGCCCGTCGGCGAGCGCGGAGCGGATCATCGGCGTCTGCGGCGCTAACCAGAGCACCGTGCCGTTGTCGTCGTCGGCCACCACGGTGACCGGACGCACCTCGCGGACCCGTCCGCGGCGGAAGTACCGGACGACGATCTGGTCACCCGGGGTCCAGCAGTGCTGGACCGCTTCGGCGCTCAGAGCGCGCGCCGATCGGTGTGCGCTCTCAATAGCTGCGCCCGACGATGGCGACGAGGTCCGGTTCGTCGCCGGACTCTGGGACGGAGCCGTCCGGGCGGACCAGGCAGCGGACGCTGAGCGACTGCTCGGCCAGCGTCGCCTCACCGGCCTCGCCGAGTTCCGACCAGGGGACGCGCGCCCAGCCGGTCGCCGCCGCGTCAGCGGCCTCGGCCAGGGTGCGGACGTCCGCAGTCCGGGACTCGCGGCGGGCCAGCGCCTCGTCGTACAGCGCCGTCTGGTCGTCGGCGAGCGCGGTGTCCACCGCCGCGACAACGCCTGCGAGCGGCGCCGGCGCCTTGGTGCCTGGGATCCGCCGGGCGATCGTGACGTTGCCTTCGGCGAGATCGCGCGGGCCGACCTCGATCCGGACCGGGACGCCCTTGAGTTCCGCGTCGACGGCCCTGCGACCGAACGGCGTGTCCGTGCGGTCGTCGACGCCGACCCGGATCCCGGCCCCGCGCAGCTCGTCGGCGAGCTTGTGCGCGGTCTCCCGCACGCCGTCGCCGTCCTTCACGATCAGGATGAGCGCCTGGACGGGCGCCAGCCGTGGCGGCACCCGCAGGCCGTTGTCGTCGCCGTGGCCCATGATCAGGCCGCCGACCATGCGCGTGGAGACGCCCCACGACGTCTGCCACGCGTACTCGCGGCCGCCTTCGGCCGACGTGAACTGGACGTCGAACGCCTTGGCGAAGTTCTGGCCCAGCTCGTGGCTGGTGCCCATCTGGAGCGCCTTGCCGTCGCCCATCATCCCCTCGCAGGTCAGGGTGTTGATGGCGCCGGCGAACCGCTCGCGCGCGGTCTTGCGCCCGACGACGACGGGCAGCGCGAGCGTGTTGACCATGAAGTCCTCGTACACCTCGTGCAGGATCCGCCGGGCATAGAGGCGAGCATCGCCGCGGGTCGAATGGCAGGTGTGGCCCTCCTGCCAGAGGAACTCGGTCGTCCGCAGGAACACGCGGGGCCGCATCTCCCACCGGACGACGTTCGACCAGTTGTTCACCAGCATCGGCAGGTCCCGGTACGACTGGACCCATTTGGAGAAGAACGCGTTGATGATCGTCTCGGACGTGGGCCGGACGACGACCGGCTCCTCCAGCTGCTTGCCGCCGGCATGGGTGACGACCGCCAGCTCGGGGCTGAATCCCTCGACGTGCTCGGCCTCCTTGCGGAGGTACGACTCGGGGATGAACAGCGGGAAGTAGGCGTTCTGCGCGCCGGTGGCCTTGATACGGTCGTCGACCTCGCGCTGCATCCGCTCCCACAGCGCGTACCCGGTCGGCCGGATCACCATCGTGCCGCGAACCGGGCCGTTGTCGGCCAGCTCGGCTTTGGAGATGACGTCCTGGTACCAGCGCGGGAAGTCCTCGGCCTGCGGCGTGAGGACGGTTGTCTTGGCCATGGACGCAGATGATAGGCGGTGCCCGCCCACCGGGCCGACCCCGTTTCAGCGGATGACGCGGCCGCGCAGGACGATCCGGGACGGTGTCCGGAGCACGCGGAGGTCGGTGCGCGGATCGCTCTCGTAGACGACGAGGTCGGCGAGGCCGCCTTCGACGATGCCGGGCAGGCCGAGCCAGGCACGGGCGCCCCAGGACCCGGCTGCGAGCACGTCGAGCGGGGCCATGCCGGCGGCGTGCAGGCGGAGCATCTCGCCGGCGGCGAGGCCGTGCTGGACGCCGCCGCCCGCGTCGGTGCCGACGTAGATCGGGACGCCGCTCTCGTACGCCGCCCGGACGACCTCCGGGAAGCGGGTCTGGAGCCGGCGCATGTGTTCCGCGTAGGCCGGGAACTTCGCCTCGGCCCGGGCGGCGATGCCGGTGAAGTTCTCGATGTTCGTCATCGTGGGGACGAGCGCGGTGCCGCGCCGGGCCAGCTCGTCGACGAGGTCGAGGCTCAGGCCCGTGCCGTGTTCGACCGAGTCGACGCCGGCCGCGATCAGGCCGGGCAGGGCCGACTCGCTGAACGTGTGGACGGCTACCCGCGCACCGGCGGCATGCGCGGCGGCGACGGCGGCGGCGAACGTGGCGTCGTCGTAGGTAGGGCTGAGGTCGCCGGTGGCGCGGTCGATCCAGTCGCCGACGAGCTTGACCCAGCCGGTGCCGGCTGCCGCCTGTTCGGCCACCCGCGCGGACAGCTCGGGCGCCTCCACCTCGATGCCCACGCCCGGCAGGTACCGCCGCGGCGGCGCGAGGTGCCGCCCGGCGCGGATGAGCCGGGGAACGTCCGGATCGTCGTCCAGTTCGCGGTAGTCGATCGGCGAGCCGGCGTCGCGGATGGTCAGCACGCCGGCGTCGCGGTCGATCAGGGCGAGCGCCTTGGCGGCGTCCACTGTGGCTACGGGCCCGTTCGGGTCGATGCCGGGGTGGCAGTGCGCGTCGACCAGTCCTGGGAGGACGAAACCGCCCGCGGCGACCGTTTCCGCACCGGGAACGGGCTCGAAGGTGAGCCGGTCGCCGGTGATCCAGACGTCACGTTCTACGTCCTCAGGGAGCAGGACGCCACGCACATGCAGGGAAGCCGTCACAACAGCCGAGTCTCGTTGGACCGTTACAGCACCGCAAGCCGCCGTCCGGCCACTGTGGCCCGTTCCTAACGCCACGTGAGTATGGAGTAACAGCACGCAGGTATACCAGCTCGGCCCGCCAACCGCAGCCAGCTACCTGATCGCGCCGCCGCCGGGATCCGGCCAGGATTTGTCCCGCACCTCACCACTTCTTCCCCGACCCGGAAAGGGTTCCCCACCCATGCGCATGTTCACCAAGCGGGCCGTCGTCATCGCCGCCGCAGCCCTCACAGTCATCGGCGGCTCGACCGTCGCCGTCGCCTACTGGACCACTACCGGCACCGGCTCCGCCACCGGCACGACCGGGGATGGCGGCACGATCACCGTCAACCAGACCAGCGCCCTCGGACCTATCGCACCCGGCGCCGCCCCGCAGGCGCTCGAAGGCAACTTCACCGTCACCGGCGACGGTGCGGTACACGTCAATGGCCTCACGGCGACCGTCACGACCGACAAGGAAGGCTGCGACGCCACGGACTTCCTCCTCCAGGCCCCGACCTCGGTGACCCAGGACATCCCGGTCGGCACCAACGTCGGCGCGTGGAGCGGCGGCTCGATCGCGTTCAACAACAAGCCCGGCGAGAACCAGGACGACTGCAAGAGCGCGGTCGTCACCATCACGTACGCGACCAACTGACGGGCGGGGCCGGCGGAGGGACCTCCCTACCCTCCGCCGGCCCGGCCACAGCATGCACGGAGGCCGGGGATGAAGGTGTGGCTCGTCGGACTGGGCACGGCGGTGCTGCTCGTGGCGGGCATCCCGCCCGCACTCGCGGGCTGGACCGCGCACGGCACCGGCAAGGCCACCACGCGTGTCGCGGCGTTCGTCCCGCCGCACGACGTCACGGCCGAGGCCACGGGCGGCCACGTCACGATTCGCTGGTCGGCGGCCCGGCTCTCCACGGGGCAGAAGGCGGACGGGTACTACGTGACGAGGATCGGGTCCGGGCCGGCGTGTGACGCGAAGCCGATCACGAAGACGCAGTGCAAGGACGACGCCCCGGACGGTTCCCACCGGTACCGCGTCACGGCCGTCTACCGCGGCTGGACCGCCACGAGCGCCGCGACTTCGCCCGTCACCATCAACCCGCGCCGCCGGCCCGAACCCTGCGCCGCCGGCATCGCCGACGCCGTCGCCCAGCCCCTCGACGTCCATCAGCCCGCCCGCGCTGCCCAGCCCGCCCGCGCCGCCGCCCAGCCCGCCCGCGCCGCCCAGTGCGCCGACGCTCACCATTGCCGAACGTCCGGATCAAGGCAGTTGGCTGACGCTTTTGATCTGACATGGAGCCCGCTGAGGTGCGCGTATCGCCATCGCCGCACAAGCCGACGCGTGCTCAGGCACGCGAGGCGCGGAGAAGGCGGCGAGACGTGTGCCTCAGCGGGCCGCCCACTACTCAGGCTTGTGGAGTTTGGTGAAGTCGATGTTCGGCATGGAGAAGCCTGAGGGGAGGCCGCCCGGGGGGAGCTGCTGCGGCTGCTGCTGGCCGCCGGCACCTGGCGGCAGGCCGAACGGCGAGCGGGCGCGGCCGCCACCGCCGCCGCCCTTCTTGCCCTTGCGCTTGTTCTTGGACGAGCGGGTCGCGCTGCGACGGGAGCCGGGCAGCCCCATCTGGTTGCCCATCTGCTTCATCATCTTGCGGGCTTCGAAGAAGCGGTCGACGAGCTGGTTGACGTCGGTGACGGTGACGCCGGAGCCGTTGGCGATCCGCAGCCGCCGGGACGCGTTGATGATCTTCGGGTCGGTCCGCTCCAGCGGCGTCATACCGCGGATGATCGCGGTGACCCGGTCGAGGTGCTTGTCGTCGATCTCGGCGATCTGTTCCTTCATCTGGCCCATGCCGGGGAGCATGCCGAGCAGGTTGCCGATCGGG
The DNA here is from genome assembly GCA_963742725.1 of uncultured Actinomycetota bacterium. Taxonomy (GTDB): domain Bacteria; phylum Actinomycetota; class Actinomycetes; order Mycobacteriales; family Cryptosporangiaceae; genus CAVVAL01. The sequence continues at coordinate 518,453 of CAVUMX010000001.1, forward strand.
CCCATCTTGCGGACGGCGAGCATCTGCTCGAGGAAGTCGTCGAGGGTGAAGTCGCCGCCGCCGAGGACCTTGGCGGTCATCCGCTCCTGCTCGTCGGCGTCGAAGACCTGCTGCGCCTGCTCGATCAGGGTGAGGACGTCGCCCATGCCGAGGATCCGCGACGCCATCCGCTCGGGGTGGAAGACGTCGAAGTCGGTGAGCTTCTCGCCGGTGGAGGCGAACAGGATGGGCTGGCCGGTGACGTGCCGGACGGACAGCGCCGCACCACCGCGCGCGTCGCCGTCGAGCTTGGTGAGGACGACGCCGGTGAACCCGACGCCGTCGCGGAACGCCTCGGCGGTGTTGACGGCGTCCTGGCCGATCATCGCGTCGACGACGAACAGGGTCTCGTCGGGCGTGACGGCGTCGCGGATGGCCGCGGCCTGGGCCATCATCTCGGCGTCGACGCCGAGCCGGCCGGCGGTGTCGACGATGACGATGTCGTGGACCTGCCGGCGCGCGTGCTCGATCGAGTCGCGGGCGACACGCACCGGGTCGCCGACGCCGCTGCCGGCCTCGGGCGCGTACACGTCGACCTCGGCGCGCTCGCCGACGACCTGGAGCTGCTGGACGGCGTTCGGGCGCTGAAGGTCGGCGGCGACCAGCAGCGGCGTGTGCCCCTGCTTGCGCAGCCAGACGGCGAGCTTGCCGGCGAGGGTGGTCTTACCGGCGCCCTGGAGGCCGGCGAGCATGATCACGGTGGGCGCCGTCTTGGCGTAGGTGAGCCGGCGCGTCTCGCCGCCGAGGATCGCGACGAGCTCCTCGTGCACGATCTTGATGACCTGCTGGGCCGGGTTCAGCGCCTTGTGCACCTCGGTGCCGCGCGACCGCTCCTTGACGTTCGCGATGAACGCCTTCACGACGGGCAGCGCGACGTCCGCTTCCAGCAGCGCGATCCGGATCTCCCGGGCGGTCGCGTCGATGTCGGCGTCGGTCAGCCGCCCCTTGGAGCGGAGCGTGGTGAAGACAGCGGAGAGCCGGTCGGAGAGGGTGGCGAACACGGTCGGCGTCAGTCCTCACGGGTCGTCGGATGTCGTTCCAGCGTAGGTCACCCCGACGCGGCGGCCAGCACCGCCCGTTCGACCTCTGCGCGCCGTACCTGCTCGTCGTAGGAGCCGACCAGGTAGAACGCGTCGACGGCATCCGCACCGAATGTGCTGACCCGGGCCGCGCGGACCCTGGCCTTGACCGATTCGAGCGCGGCGGCCACCCGGTACAGCAGGCCGCGGCGGTCGGCGGCGCGCAGTTCGAGGACGGTCGCGTCGGTGGCCACGTCGTGCAGCCAGCGGACGCGCGGTGCCGGCCCCCCGGGGCTCGTTTCCTCCCGCCGTGCCAGCTCGTCGCCGACGTGCAGTCCCCCTCGGACCGCACGGCGGAGGTCGGCCGTCAGCAGGCCCGGGTCGGGGAGCGACCCGAATCGCGGCGAGGCCCTGAGCACCACCGCGGCGCCACCGCCGTCGAGATCGCCGGCGTCGGCGGCGTACACGTCGAGCCGGTGCAGGGCGAGTACTCCCGCGCTGGCGCTGAGCAGCCCGTCCCCCGGCGCCGCGACGACCGTCACCTCGTCGCCGACGATCCGTACGGAACATTCCTGGCCGGATTCCAGGCCCAGGTCGGTGAGGACCCGGACCGGCGGCGGCGGGCCCTCGCCCAGCACCACGTGCACGCGCCGGACCAGGTCGGCGACCAGCCGCGCCTTCCAGGCCGACCAGGCGGCGGGACCGGTCGCGGCGGCGTCCGCCTCGGTGAGCGCGTGGAGCAGGTCCAGGACCTCGGGGTCGTTGTCGACGGCGGCGGCGACCGTGGCCAGCGTGGCCGGGTCGTCCAGGTCGCGGCGGGTCGCCGTGTCGGGCAGCAGCAGGTGCTGGCGCACCAGCCGGACGATCACCGCCCGGTCCGCGTCCGGCAGCCCCCACCGCCGGCACACGGTCTCGGCGATCTCGGCGCCGACGACCGAGTGGTCGCCGGGCAGTCCCTTGCCGATGTCGTGCAGGAGCGCGCCGAGCAGCAGCAGGTCCGGGCGGCCGACCCGCCGGGTGTGCGCCGACGCCTCCGCCGCCGCCTCGACCAGGTGCCGGTCGACGGTGAACCGGTGCACGGCGTTGCGCTGCGGCAGCGACCGCACCCGGCTCCACTCCGGGAACCACCGTTCGACGAGGCCGTGCCGGTCGCAGGCCTCCCACACCTCGACGGCGTCCTTGCCCGCGCCGAGCAGCGTGACGAGCGAACGCAACGCGCCCTCGGGCCACACGTCCGGCAGGGCCGGCGCGTGGGTGCTGAGCCGGTCCAGGGTCGCCCGGCTGATCGGCAGCTTGGCGCCCGCCGCGGCCGCCGCGACCCGCAGGGCCAGGGGCCCGTCGATCGTGGCGTCGCGGGCCAGAACGACCTCGCCGTCCTGCTCGACAACCCCATCAGCGAGCGGACGGCGAATCTGGGCCGGCCGTCGGCGCCGCAGCCGTCGCCGGCCGGCGAGCCACCGTTCGACCTGGCGCCATCCGGTGTCGGACGCGTGCGCGATCGTCCGCGCCGCGTCGGAGACCTTCCGGAGCAGGTCGTCGGCGTCCTCGCAGCCGAGCGTCTCGGCGACCGGGTCCTGCTCGGCCAGCAGCAGCCGATCCAGCCCCCGCGCGGCTGATCGGTGCAGGGCGTCGCGGACGTCGAGCAGCCACCAGTACGCCTCCCGCACCGCGCCACGCGGCGGGTCGACGATCTGGGCGTACCCGATGGCGCGGAGCGTGACGGCGTCCCGCAGTCCGCCGCGCGCCTCCTTCAGGTCGGGTTCGAGGAGGAACGCCAGCTCGCCGTTGGCCTGCCAGCGCGCCTGCGTGAGGTCGTGCAGCTCGCCGAGCCAGCGCGCCGGGTTGCTCCGCCAGTTGTCCCGGATCGCCTGGCCGAGCGAGTCGGCGAGGTTCCGGTCGCCGGCGACGCAGCGCGCGTCGAGCAGCCCGAGGGCGGCCTTCACGTCCTTGCGCGCCACGGCGACGGCCTCGTCCACGGTCCGGACGGCGTGGTCCAGGCCGACGCCGGCGTCCCAGACCGGATACCACACGGCTTCCGCGATCTCCCGCACCCGCGGTTGGCCGTTGTGGAGAAGGACGAGGTCCAGGTCGCTGTGGGTGACGACCTCGCGGCGGCCGAGGCTCCCGACCGCCACGAGGGCGACGCCCGCGACCGGCGGCAGCAGTTCTGCCAGCCACCGGTCGTGGGCGTCACTCAGTTGTGCACTAGATCGCATCGAGTCCGCGCTCGCCGGTACGGACCCGGACCACCTCGTCCACCGTGGTGACCCATACCTTGCCGTCACCGATCTTGCCGGTTCGGGCGGCCTCGACGAGCGTGTCGACGACCCTGTCCACGTCCACGCCGTCCACCAGGACCTCGACCCGTACCTTCGGCACGAAGTCGACGGTGTACTCGGCGCCCCGGTAGACCTCGGTGTGGCCCTTCTGGCGGCCGTACCCCTGGACCTCGCTGACGGTCAGGCCGTTGAGGCCCAGCGTCGCCAGGGCGGACTTGACGTCCTCCAGCTTGAACGGCTTGATCACCGCTGTAACAAGCTTCACGGCTTCTCCTCCTCAACGCCCGCGCCGACGAGGGTCCGCTGCGGCGCCGCCGAACCGGACACCCCGCCGCCCGCTGCCCCGCTGAAGTCATACCCGGTTTCGGCGTGCACGGTGGTGTCGATCCCGGCGACCTCGTCCTCGACGGCGACGCGGAACCCGATCGTCTTGTCGATGATCTTGCCGATGATCCACGTGAGGGCGAACGAATAGGCACCGACTGCGACCACGGCGAGCGCCTGCTTGCCCAGCTGCGTGACGCCGCCGCCGTAGAGCAGGCCCGCCGCGCCGTCCGTCGTCTCCGGCGTGAGGATGCCCGTGACGGTCGGGGTGGCCAGGAACCCGATCAGGATCGCGCCGACCGCGCCGCCGACCAGGTGGACGCCGACCACGTCGAGCGAGTCGTCGAAGCCGAGCCGGTACTTGAGGCTCACCGCGAGCGCGCAGAGCGCACCGGCGATCAGGCCGACCACGATGGCGCCGAGCGGGTTGACCGAGGCACACGCGGGGGTGATCGCCACGAGACCCGCGACCGCGCCGGACGCCGCACCGAGCGTGGTGGCGTGCCCGTACCGCAGCTTCTCCACCACGAGCCAGCCGAGCACGGCGGCAGCGGTGGCGACCTGCGTGTTCAGGAACGCGACGCCGGCCTGTCCGTTGGCGGCCACGGCCGAACCGGCGTTGAACCCGAACCATCCGAACCACAGGATGCCGGCGCCGATGAGGACGAGCGGCAGGTTGTGCGGCTTGAACCGCTCCTTCGGCCAGCCGTGGCGCTTGCCCAGCACCAGGGCCAGCGCCAGACCCGCCGCGCCCGCGTTCACGTGCACCGCGGTGCCGCCGGCGAAGTCGAGCGCGCCGAGTGTGTCAGCGATCCAGCCGCCGTCCTCGGTGGTGGACAGGTCGCCGAAGTAGAAGACCCAGTGCGCGACGGGGAAGTACACGACCGTCGCCCACACGCCCGCGAACAGCATCCACGCGCCGAACTTGGCCCGGTCCGCGATCGCGCCCGAGATCAGCGCGACGGTGATCACCGCGAACATGAGCTGGAAGGACGCGAAGACGGTGACCGGCAACGTGCCGCTGACCTCGTGCAGGGTGCCCTTCATGCCGAGGTGATCGAGGTTACCGATCAGCCCCCCGAACGAGTCGGCCCCGAACGCGAGGCTGTAGCCGTAGAGCACCCAGAGCACGCTCACGAGAGCGATGGCCCCGAAGCTCATCATGAGCATGTTGAGCACGCTCTTGGCGCGCGTCATGCCGCCGTAGAAGAACGCCAGGCCGGGCGTCATGAACAAGACGAGCGCGCTGCTCACCAGGATCCACGCGGTGTCGCCGGTATCCATGTTCAGTCCCTCCTTCCGCAGTACCGATGTTGCGAGCAGCGTGGCGGCGGCCTGTTTCAACGAACGTTCGCCGCGGTTTCGCGCTTGTGACGGCATGTTTCGGGACTGTGAACTTTCCGTGCGGTCGCGGGGCGCATTCAGGCGCTACGTAGCATTCCGGCATGCGCTTGCGCCTCCCCCGGCCCCCGGGCGACCGTCCGATCATCGTGTGTGGAGGCGACTCGCTGGCGCTCCGGCTGGTCGAGGAACTGGTCCGGATGGAGGAGCCGGTCACGGTCGTCGTGGACGATCCCGACACGCCCCACGCCCGCCGCATGGAGAAGCTCGGTGCCCGTCTGGTCACCGGCCCGGCCGGCGAGGTCCGCACGTTACGCAGCGCCGGTGTCGCGTCCGCCCGGGCGCTCGCGCTCGTGGACGACGACGATGTCGGCAACATCCAGGTCGCGCTGGCCGCCCAGGAGCTCAATCCGCGGCTGCGGCTGGTCGTCCGCATGTTCAACCTGCGGCTCGGCAACCGGATCGACGACCTGTTCGACGACTGCACCGTCCTGTCGGCGTCCACGATCGCGGCGCCGTTCTTCGTGGACGCCGCCCTGGGCGACCGCAGTGGCCGGTTGATCCGCTTCGGCGGGCGTCCGCTGCTGGCGGGACCGCCGTCCGCGGTGGACGACGTCCTCGCCGCGCTCGCCGCCCCAGGCGCAGACGGTTCACCGACGCTGCTCCCGGCCAGTTCCCCGGGGGCGACGCTCGTCCTCGGCTCACCGCGCGTCCGGCCGGACGACGGCGGCGAGACCCCGGCCGCCGGCACCGAGGAGATGCCGCTGATCCGGCGCCGGCGCCGCACCGGCAAGGTCGCGATGATGATCGGCATCGCACGGACCCTGTTCAGCCAGCGGCTCCAGCTCCTCACCGGGCTGCTCGCCGCGCTCGTGGCGGTGTCCACGGTGGTGTTCCACGCGGCCGTGCCGAAGCTGGGCTGGGTCGACGCGTTCTACTTCACGGTGACGACGTTCACGTCCACCGGGAACGGCGACCTCGCCGAGCTGGGGGCGTCCGCGCCGGTGAAGGTGTTCGGCGCGTTCCTGATGCTGCTCGGCGTGCTGACGATCGCGGTCCTGACGGCCGTCGTGGTGGACGACCTGATCGGCGCCCGGATCGCGGACGGGCTCGGCATTCCGGTCGGGCAGCCGGCCGAGCACGTCGTCGTGTGCGGGCTGGGCACTGTCGGGCTGCGGGTCGCCGAGCAGCTGCACGCCGCCGGGGTCGACGTGGTCGGCATCGAGTACGACCCGGAGCCCGCGACGTTCGCGGCGATGCGACGCCTCGGTTACCCGGTGGTCCGCGGCGATGCCAGCGAGGAGGCCACGCTGCTCGCCGCCGGCGTGCAGACCGCGCGGTGCCTCGTCGCGGTGACCGACGACGACGTGGCGAACCTGGAGGCCGGGCTCGCCGGCCGGGCGCTGCGTGACGAGCTGCGCGTCGTCCTGCGGCTGTTCGACTCCGGCCTCGCCGACCGCGTCGGCAAGCGGCTCGACCTGACGATCTCCCGCAGCGTGTCGTTCATCGCCGCGCCGGTGTTCGCGGCGGCGCTCATGGGGCGCGAGGTGGTGGCGGTGGTGCCCGCCGGACGGCGGGTCCTGCTCCTGGCGGACGTGCCGGTCAGCGCGGGCAGCGTGGCCGCCGGCGAGACGCTGGACAGCATCGCCGAGCCGGGCGAGATCCGGGTGTTGGCGCACGTCCAGGGTGGTGAGGTCGGCTGGCGGCCGTCCCTGGAAGCGCGGATCGACACCGGCGACCGGGTGTTCGTCGCGGCCACCCGCGCCGGCCTCGCGCGAGCGGTGCGACTCACCGGGACGGTGGCCTAGCTGATGGCCCGGCCGGCCGCGCGGCCGGCCGGGCCGTGGATCACCAGCTCTTCTTGAAGATGTACTTCACCGGGCTGCAGACCTCGAAGGACGTGGCGTTGTCCACACACTCCTGGGCCCACACCGAGGCGATGTCACCGTTGATGAGGAACGACCTCTTGTTCGGGGCGCCTCCGGTCGCCTCGTACTCGAAGTGCACCGACGCCGAGGCGCCGTTGTAGTCGGCGACGCCCTTCACGTAGGCGCGCTTCGAGTCCGCGGCGGTGTCCTCGATGACGCCCCGCACCTCGACCCAGCCCGGACGGACGTCGGGACGCTTCTTCCAGGTGCCCGTCGTCTTGGCGCCGCGGACGCCGTCCTGAAGGGTCCAGTTCCCGCTACTGGCCGCCTCGGCCGGCGACGAGATCAGGAATGCGGCACCCGCCGCGAGCGTCACGATCGCTGCCTTACGAATCACTGTGCGTCCTCCCCTGTGGAACTGCTGCTTACGGGAAGAACGCTACGGAGGGCGACCCCGCGCGCGGCATGTGCGGCAGTGGAGGCACCGATTGCGCTGCTAGTTTGCGCTGACCTGCAACAAGATCGCCTGGCGATTCCAGCTACCGGCAGTAACCGGCAGTCCTCTGGCGGCAGTCTCGCGACCACCCGGCGCCGTTACCTTTTCGTGACCTACTCGCCGGTTACACCAGCGATCCGTCGCCACACTGAAGTTCCTCACGAGAGACGGGGGTCTCTGATGGGCAACTTCCTTGCGTACTACGTGGCGGCCGCGGCCTGCGCCCTGGTCGTCTCCCTCCTGCTGCGGCGGCGGGCGCTGGCGGGACCCCAGCTGCGGCACCACCGGCACCTACGGCTGCGGGGGCGACGGCTCCGGCGGGGGTGGCGCGGGGGCGGGGGCGGGGGCTGCGGCGGCGGCGGCAGCATCAGCACACTGACATTCCGCACGAGAGACAGGGACCTCCCATGACCTATCTGGCACTGGACAGTGGCACCTGGGGCATCGACGGCCCCGACTTCCTCCTGCTGTACCTGACGCTGGCCGGCGTCGCGATCGTCGTCTCCCTGGTGCTGCGGCAGCGGGCGCTGGCCGGCGAGGACACCGGCTCCGCCGCGAGCCACCTCGGCCCGTACGAGGTCGCGTACCTCAACGGCGGCGAGAACCAGGCCGTCGTCGCCGCGACCACCGCACTCCACCAGCAGGGCGTGCTCGGCACCACGGGCTACAAGAAGCTGACGGCGCAGCGTGCCCTGCCGGCCAGCGCTCACCCGCTGGAGCAGGCGATCCTCCAGGCCGTCGTGTCCGGCAACGCGACCTCCGGCAACAGGCTCCGCCACGAGCGCCACGTCCAGCAGTCGCTGGCCACGATCGCCCAGACCCTGTCCCGCACCGGACTGCTCGTCAGCCCCGACGCCGCACGTCGTGCGCGCCGGGCGAGCTGGCCGCTGCTCGCCGTCCTGGTCCTCGGGCTGGTGCGGCTCGCCGCCGGGTTCGCGAACGGCCGCCCGATCGGCTTCCTCGTCCTGGCCCTGATCGCCGTCGCGGTCATCGAGGTCGTGCTGGTGGCGTGGAGCGTCCCGACCGTGACCGCACGGGCCAAGGAGTCCCTGTCGGCGATCCGGCTCCAGAACAGCCACCTCTCGCCCCGGTCGAACCCGGCCTGGGAAACCTACGGCCCCCACAGCGCCGCTATGGGCATCGCGCTGTTCGGCACAGCCGCGCTGTGGTCCGCGGATCCCGCGTTCGCGTCCGAACTGGACATCGAGCAGCACCGGGCCGCGTCGGGCGGTTCGTCCAGCGGCTCGGGGTGCGGCGGCTCGACCTCCGGCTCCAGTTGCGGCAGCTCCAGCTCGGGGTCGAGTTGCAGCAGCGGATCGAGCTGCGGCGGCGGAGGCGGGTGCGGCGGATGACCACCGCAAGGCCGGCGGCCGTCGTCGGGGTTGGCATCGGGTGGCGGCCGGAGATCGCGGGGTTCGTCGCCGGCCTGCCGGGGCTGCGGTTCTGCGAGGTCATCGCCGAGTCGCTGCCGCTGGGCGGGCCGCTGCCCGACGGCCTCAGCGCCCTGATCGAACGGGGCGTCGCGGTGATCCCGCACGGGGTCCGGTTGTCGCTGGGCGGCGCCGAGCCGGTCGATCCGCACCGGGTCGAACACTTCGCGGCGGCCGCCGCGCTGGTGGGCGCGCCGCTGGTCAGCGAGCACGTGGCGTTCGTCCGGGCAGGCGGGGTGGAGGCCGGGCACCTGTTGCCGGTGCCGCGCAGCCGGGAGGCTCTGGCGGCGCTGGTGGCGAACGTGCGGCGGACCCAGTCCGAACTGGACGTGCCGCTCGCGCTGGAGCCGATCGCCACGCTGGTCGACTGGCCGGACGACGAGTTCACCGAGGCCCAGTTCCTCACCGAGCTGCTGGACGCAACGGGCGCCCTGCTCCTGCTCGACATCGCCAACGTGTACGCCAACGCGCGGAACAGGGGTGAGGACCCGCTCGATCTGCTCGACGCGCTGCCGCTGGACCGCGTGGCGTACGTGCACGTCGCCGGCGGCTCCTTCGACGGCCGGCTCTACCACGACACCCACACCGACCCGGTCCCGTCCGAGGTGCTGGACCTCATCACCGCACTGTGCGAGCGCCACCAGCCGCCCGGGCTCATGCTCGAACGCGACGGCGCCTATCCCCCGGCGGCCGATCTGGCCCGCGAACTCGACGCCATCGCCACCGCGGCCGGCCACCCCACCCCGACCGCACCCGGCGCGCCGGCCACGTCACCCGCCGTGGCTCCCGTTGCGACCGGTGGGATCGTGGAGCCTGGGTACGTAATCCCACCGGTGGGATCGTGAAGTCGGCGCGGGATCTGGCCGAGCGGCAGGCCGAGCTGGTCGCCGCGCTGGTCGCGGGCGGGCCGGTGCCGCCCGGGTTCAACCCCGATAGGGTCGGCGCCGCCGCCACGGCGCTGCTGCGGAAACGCGCCGGCGAGGTGGCCCGGGCGTGGCCGCTCCTCGCCGCAGGGCTGGGAAGCGGGTACGTGCCACGGTTCGTCGCGTGGGCCGGCGGACGGCCGTCCCAGGGATCGTTCGCCGACGGGTTCGCGTTCGCCCGGAGCCTGCGCGAGGCCGGCACGCTGCCGGCGCTAGCGGTCCCGGAACTCGCCGCCCGCGAGGCCGACTGGCGCTTCGACGGCACCACCCCACCGCGCCGCCGCCCCTGGCTGTCCCGCCGCCTCCACCACCTCCGCCGCTGACCGAGCCCCGCCCGCACCCTGCCGCTCGCCGGCCCCGCCGGCCATCCGCCGAGCTTCGGACTTTTGAGGGTGGCGGGAGCCGCAGCACCCTCAAAAGTCCGAAAGTGGGGGGCGGCGGGTGGAGGCGGCCGGCGCCTCGGGCCACGGCGGCGACGACTGCCGTTCACATCGCGACGGCATGATGGGGGGCATGCGCGATTATCTGATCGAGTCCAGGCTTGCCGGCGACGTGGCAACTCCGCGCTCGTCGAACACGAGCCACGCCAGAAAGTTCGCCAACGGGGATGACGAGTACCAGTTCGGCCTGCCGCCGCTGCGCGCCTGGTCGTACGAGGAGGTCATCGCCGTGATGGCCGAGCGGGTGGGCATCGACCCCGACGCGTCGCGGCGGACCGGCGCCGACACGATCGACCCTGACCTCACCGTCCGCGCCCTCGACACGTTCCGCGACCGCGTGGCCCTGGCGGTGGCGCGGAAGGAACGGGTGATGCTGGCGAGCGGCCATCCCGACGGGGTGATCGAGGTCCAGCTGGCGCTCGTCCCGGTGCTGCGGCAGGCGGGCTGCGAGATCCTGACGCCGGCCGACGGGGTCGAGTTCAGGGTCGAGACCGAGGCGGACCCGGAGCGTCACCTCAACTACGTCAGCTCGGTGGCGACCTGCGCCGACCGGTTCGACGTCGACGTGCACAGCCACTCGCCGATCGGCATGGAGCTGATGCTCAAGGCGCTGGCCAGCGAGGGGATCGACCCGCCGGCCCTCGTCATCGCCGACCACGGCTTCGCCGGCGCGGCCGCCGCGGCCGGTCTCGACGTCATCTGCTTCGCCGACAGCAACGACCCGGCGCTGTTCGTGGGCGAGGCGGAGGGGCGGGTACGCGTGACCGTCCCGATCGACGACAACGTCGACCAGCACCTGTACGGCCCGGTCTCGGACTACGTGCTGCCTCGGTAGCCCGGGCGTCAGCCGAGCGCGTGCTCCCACATGTCGCGCTCGTGGTCGAGCAGCCGCAGGTCACGGACGGGCCGGCGCAGGTGACCGGTCTGGACGATCCGCACGAACGCGGGTTCGCCCGCGGCCGCCATCCGCCGGATGCCCTCGATGTGGTCGACGATCCTGCTCCGGACGACCGTCACGAGCCGGGCGCGGTCGTGCAGCGTCAGCCCGTACGCGTCGGCGAAGAGGCGGAGCCGGCGCGCGCGGTCCGGGTAGCGCCAGCCGAGCGTGCGTGAGTCCTTGTCGGAGAACAGCGGGACCCACGTCCAGGCCGAGTACGCCACGTCGTAGATGCGGGCGCCGGGGCTGGCCAGGTCGAAGTCGATCATGGCGAGCGTGCCGTCCGGGCGCCAGACGACGTTGTGCGGCGCCGCGTCGTGGTGGCAGATCACCTCGGTGTCGGGCGGCGGCGGACCGAACGCGCGCCACGTCGTGCCCGGCGGCGGGCGGAAGCCGGCCTGCGCGTCGTGGAACATCCGCAGCATGGTGGCGACGGTGACCAGGGCCTCGTCGGTGGTCCAGTGCGGGCCGAGCGGGTAGTCGCCGCACTCGCCGTCGAGGTACGACAGCACCTCGCGGCCGCGCTCGTCGATACCGAGCGCGCGGGGCGCCCCGGTGAACCCGACCGCGTCGAGGTGGCGCAGCAGGGCGTGGACGGCCGGCGTCCAGGGGCCGGCACCTCGCCGCACCGTGTCGCCCACCCGGACGACCGTGCTCACGTTGCCGCCCTCGAGCGGGATCTCCGGTTGGGTCACGCTGCCCCTCACGCCTCCCCGAGCAGCGCGTCGACGAACTGCTCCGGGTCGAATGGTGCCAGGTCATCGGCCCCTTCGCCGAGCCCGACAAGCTTGACGGGGATGCCGAGTTCCCGCTGAACGGCGATCACGATGCCGCCCTTGGCCGTGCCGTCGAGCTTGGTGAGGACGACGCCGGTCACGTCGACGACCTCCGTGAACACCCGTGCTTGCGCCAGCCCGTTCTGCCCGGTCGTGGCGTCGAGGACGAGCAGCGTCTCGTCCACCTTGCCGTGGCGCTCGGCGACCCGCTTCACCTTGCCGAGCTCGTCCATGAGCCCGGTCTTGTTCTGGAGCCGTCCGGCGGTGTCGATGAGGACGACGTCCACGCCCTGGTCGACGCCCGTCTTCACGGCGTCGAACGCGACGGACGCCGGGTCGCCCCCCTCCGGCCCGCGGACCGTCGTGGCCCCCACCCGTTCGCCCCACGTCTGGAGCTGGTCGGCGGCGGCGGCGCGGAACGTGTCGGCGGCGCCGAGGAGCACGGTGCGGCCGTCCGCCACGAGCACCCGGGCGACCTTTCCGCAGGTCGTGGTCTTGCCGACCCCGTTGACACCCACCATCAGGACGACGGCCGGCCGGCCGTCGTGCGGCGTGGTGTGCAGGGTCCGGTCGATGTCCTTGCCGATCGCGGCGACCAGTTCCTCGGTGAGCATCGCGCGGAGTTCGGCCGGGCTGCTGGTGCCGAGGACCTTCGTCCGCTCGCGGAGCCGCCCGATGATCTCGGTGGTCGCGGAGACGCCGACGTCCGAGCCGAGGAGCGCGTCCTCGGCTTCCTCCCAGGCGTCCGCGTCGAGCTTGTCGCGCGACAGCAGGGCGAGCAGGCCCTTGCCGAGCGTGTTCTGGGATCTGGCCAGGCGGGAGCGGAGCCGGACGAGCCTGCCGGCCGTCGGTTCCGGCACGTCCAGCGCGGGCTTGGCCTCAGGTTCCGCGGCGACCGGCGCCTGGGTGGCCGGCGCGGCTTCGACCGTTGCCGGCGGGGCCTCCGCGACCGTGCCGCGGCGACGCGAGACGACCAGGTAGCCGGCGCCGAGGAGCACCAGGACGAGCAGGACCGCACCGATGACTGCGTACTGGGCGAACTCCATACCGAAATCCTTTCAGACGCCGCCATCAACCTCGCACCGCGCCGCCGAGTCAGGTAGACACGCACCCATGGCGCGCCTCGTGCTCGGACCGCTGCTCCGGCATGTCAGTGAAGAAGCGGTGACCGTGTGGGTGGAGACCGACGCTCCGTGTGTGGTCGACGTGCTCGGCCGCACCGCGCGGACGTTCACCGCCCACGGCCACCACTACGCGCTGGTGGTGGTCGACGGGCTGGCGCCGGGCACGTGCGTGGAGTACCAGGTGCGGCTGGACGGCGATTCCGTGTGGCCGTTGCCCGATTCGCCCTACCCGCCGAGCCTCATCCGGACGCTGGCCGCCGACGGTCCGGTGAAGCTGATATTCGGGTCGTGCCGCCACGGCACGCCGGATGCGATCGGGCAGCTCCACGGCTACGAACCGGACGCCCTGGACGCCTACGCGCTGCGGATGACCAGGGAAGATCCGGCGACGTGGCCGGACGCGCTGATCCTCCTCGGCGACCAGGTGTACGCGGATCAGACGTCGCCGGCGACGCAGGAACTCATCCGCGCGCGCCGTGACACGAACGTGCCGCCGGGGCTGGAGGTGGCGGACTACGAGGAGTACACCGCTCTGTACCGGGAGTCGTGGCTCGACCCGGACATCCGCTGGCTGCTGTCGAACGTGCCGAGCGCGATGATCTTCGACGACCACGACATCCGGGACGATTGGAACACCTCCCACGCGTGGCGCCGCGACATCGAGGCGAGAGGCTGGTGGCACGACCGGATCGTCGGCGGGCTGGCGTCGTACTGGGTGTACCAGCACCTCGGCAACCTCACCCCCGCCGAGCTGGCGACGGATCCGTTCTTCAGCCACGTCCATGAGACGGACGACGCGGCGCCGCTGCTGGACCGGCTCGCGCTGCGGTCCGACGAAGAGGTCGACCTGCACGCCGGTATGGGTCTGCGGTGGAGCTACCGGCTCGACTACGGGCGCGTCCGGCTCGTGATGGTCGACACCCGATGCGGGCGGGTCCTCACCGAGCTGCACCGGCAGATGATGAGCGACGCCGAGTTCGACTGGCTGGCCGACCAGGTCAAGGGCGACTACGACCACCTGCTGATCGGATCGTCCCTGCCGTGGCTGCTGCCGTGGGCGATCCACGACATCGAGAACTGGAACGAGGCGATCTCCGCCCACCCGAGACTGGCCGCGTTCGGCGAGAAGATGCGCCGCGCGGGCGACCTCGAACACTGGGCATCGTTCTACGACTCCTTCGAACGGCTCGCGGCGATCCTGCGATCCGTGGCGACCGGCGATCACGGCGCACCGCCGCCCGCGTCGATCAGCGTGCTGTCCGGCGACGTGCACCACGCGTACATCGCGCGCGCCCGGTTCCGGGGCGATCCGGTCGTCTCCCCCGTGTACCAGCTGACCTGCTCGCCGGTGCACAACAGCGTGCCGGCCTGGATCCGGTTCGGGTTCCGGGCGGGGTGGAGCCGTTTCGCGGCCGCGCTGTCCCGCCCGATCCGGCGGCTCGCCGGGGTACGGGCGCACAGCGTGCGATGGTCCCGGATCGGCGGACCGCACTTCGGCAACGAACTCGCCACGCTGTACCTCGACGGCCGCTCCGCCCGGTTCGAACTCGAACGAGCCGCACCGGACGACGTCGGCGTGCCGCACCTCAAGCCGGTGACCGCACTGACGCTCGCGACGGCCCGGGAACCCGTCCCCGCCGACTGACGCTGTCCTAAGTGGTCGATGCCAGGTCGGCGGCTCTGGCCGAGTGCCTCGCCGGAGCCAGCGGCGCCAGCGCGGGATACAGAGGGTCCGGATAGCCCTCAGCCAGGCCCGCGTCGAGGTAGCGCGCGACGTCGGCGCGCAACCCGGCCGGCTCGTGGCCCGCCCGTTTCGCCAGCGCGGCGGCTGCGCACGGCTCCGGGCCGTAGTCCGGCGCGTATCCAGGGTGGAACAGCTCCCAGTCGCCTTCGCCTTCGAGGATCCAGAACGCCACGATCTCGTTCAGCGCAGCGTCCATCTCGGACTGGTCACCTGCGCGCAGGGCGGCGAGCAGGTCGCGCCATCCCGCCTCGCCCGAGTCGGGCCAGCGGGGCTCGTCGATCTCACCGACCGCCAGCCGCCAGATCGCCTCGGTGGGTGGCGCGCACCGGCCTGGCGCAGCGCCACGGAGCGACGCGAGACAGTCCCATTCGCCGGCCAGTACCAGCAGCGGGCAGGCCTTGCCGTACTGGCCGTCGAGCAGGTACCCGAATGCGGAAAGACCGGCCCAGTGCCTCCACAACTCGTGCGGAGCACCAGCCGCATAGAGCGTGGACGACGTCTGAAGCGCGAGGTAGGCGTCCCAGTCGCGACCCGTCCCACCGGCGATCCGACGAGCGGCGAGGGAGCGCCGGATGATCGTCAGCTCATCACCGGCCCGCGCCGCGGCCCCGATACGGCGCTCCGGCCCGGCCGGCGTGGCCAGCCTGGCGAACTCGTCGTTGAGCAGCGCGACATACGCCGGCCCGTCGACGAACACCTGTACTCCGGTCACCGCGGCCTCCGAAGGGCTTGGTCGAGACAGGACTGGCGGCGTGGAACCCCCGAGGCTCCACGCCACCAGCACGCGACGAGAGTACCAAAAGAAGGAAAACTTTCCTAAACCACGTCTACCGACGCTTGCCGTCAGCCCGCGAGCAGGGCGATCGCCTGTTTTTCGTGGGCGATCGCGGTCGCGGCTTGGTCGGCCAAGTCGTCGAGGACGGCGCGGCGGTCAGGCGACCCGCCCGTGGCGGCGAGGGCCGCGCCGGCGACTGCCGTCCAGGATTCGCCGGCATGCCGGAACAAGGTGGCGGCTTCGCGATACGCGGGACGGTCCAGCGCGGCGCCCGCCTCGTCCAGGAAGTCGGCGTACAGGGGGCGGAGCGCGCCAGGGCCGGCGTACTCCACTTCCAGGCAGTCGTGCAGCCGGTTCAGGGCGATCGAGAACGCCTCCGGATGGGCGTACCGCTGCGTCCACCCCGTCTTCCCGCGCGGGTCGCGGAGTTGGGCGACGAACTTGTCCGCCCCGCTGAACCCGAAGTTGACGTCGAAGCTGTTGCCGAGGACGGGACCGGTGAGGTGCGCGCACGTCGTGGCCACGGCGTCCGCCACCGCCGTACCCAGGTCGATGTCGCGCGCGCCGGAGATCGTCAGCATCGAGTGCTTCCCCTTCCTGTACGCCGACCAGGCCGCGACGAACGCGTCCTCGGCCACGGCGATGGGCGCCGGCAGCTCGTCGTCGACGTAGAGGGTGTCGCCGTCCGCGCCGATCACGGCCACGTCGCACGGGTCCTGCCCGAACATGTCGCCGCGCGCCTCGTTCCACGGCAACAGGTCCCGCACGACCGTGCAGATCGCCGGACCACGCACCGAGTGGAGCGCGGCCACGGCCTTGCGCGCGGATCCGGTCTGGAGCTGGTCGAACGCGACGCCGGCCCGTCGCAGCGCGGCCGGCAGGTACGGATCCGGGTGGTGGCGGGCGACGATCGTCATCGTCGGGTGGTGGCCCGCGTACTCGAAGACGAAGTACATGAAGCCGATGCCACCGGCCAGCCCGGCGAGCATCGCCTCGGTCCACGGCTCGCCGGTGTGCGGCGCCTTGATCCCGGACGCGCGGAGCACGTTGTGGAGCAGCGCGCTGTCGTGGTGGACCCCGCCGCCGCATCGGTCATAGCCGGTCACGGCGGCGGGCCAGGACGTCGCCGCCCGGGCCAGGACGTGGCGACGGGCAGTGGAATAGCTCTCGCCGGTACGCGCCATCCGCTCGCGGACGCGCAGTTTGAGGGCTCGTTGCTGGGTCATCGTCAACCTCCGCGGCGCAGCGCCCAGCCCCACGCGCCATCGGCGCTCCACCGGACCAGAGGGACGGCACGGTTCAGCGACGCCCCGACAGCACGAGCCACCTTCGCCTCCGCGTCGCCGGGCCGCGTGGGTGCCCGATCAGGAGGTCCGGCGCAGGACGGCGCCGTGCCTCCATCGTGCCACCCGCGCCGACGACGGGCTAGACGCTGTCGTCCAGCCCGGCGATCTCGTCCGGTTCCAGCTGTGGACGTACATACTCGACGATCGGATCGAGGTCCTCGCGTCCGACCATCCACTCCAACGCGCCGACGGTCGCGGGGGCACCCGGGACGTTAGGCCGGTTCGGCCTCGCGGAGGCGCTGGCTGATCACCTGGGTGATGCCGTCGCCGCGCATGCTCACGCCGTACAGCGCGTCGGCGATCTCCATCGTCCGCTTCTGGTGCGTGATGATGATGAGCTGCGACGAGCTGCGCAGTTCCTCGACGAGCCCGATGAGCCGGCCGAGGTTGACGTCGTCGAGCGCGGCCTCGACCTCGTCCATGACGTAGAACGGCGACGGGCGGGCGCGGAAGATGGCCACGAGCAGCGCCACGGCGGTCAGCGACCGCTCGCCACCCGAGAGCAGCGACAGCCGCTTGACCTTCTTGCCGGGCGGGCGTGCTTCGACCTCGACGCCGGTGGTGAGCAGGTCGTTCGGGTCGGTGAGGATGAGCCGTCCCTCGCCGCCGGGGAACAGCGTCCGGAAGACGATCTCGAACTCGCGCGCGGTGTCCTCGTAGGCCGACGCGAACACTTCCAGGATCCGCTCGTCCACTTCCTTGACGACCGTCAGCAGGTCGCGGCGGGTGGCCTTGAGGTCTTCGAGCTGGGTGGCGAGGAAGGCGTGGCGCTCCTCCAGCGCCGCGAACTCCTCCAGCGCGAGGGGGTTCACCTTGCCGAGCAGGGCGAGGTCACGTTCGGCGCGCGCCGCCCGCTTCTCCTGCGTGGGCCGGTGGTACGGGAGCGGCAGCGGCGCCGGCTCCTCCTTCTTCTCCGCTTCGGCGAGTTCGGCCAGCGACGGCGGCACCGGGATGGTCGGGCCGTACTCGGTGGTCAGCGTCTCGACGTCGATGCCGAAGTCGTCGGCGGCCTTCATCTCGAGCTGTTCGATGCGCATCCGCTGCTCGGCGCGGGCTACCTCGTCGCGGTGGACGGCGTCCGTCAGCCGGTCGAGTTCCTGCGTCAGCTGCCGCAGCGATGCCCTGAGTTCCTGCAGCTCCGCCTCGCGGACGACGCGCGCCTGCTGGACGGCGTCCCGCTCCTCGGCGGCCGCGTCCAGGGAGACCGTGATCCTGGCCAGCGCCGTCTGCGCGCCGAGCGACACGGCACGGGCCACCACGGCACCGCGCGCACGTGCGGCCCGAGCCGCTTCGGCCCGCGCCCGCGCCGCCCGTTCGGCCGCTGCCGCCCGCTCCAGGGACTCGGCCCGGCCGGCGAGCGCCCGGACCCGCTCCTCGGCGGTCCGGACCGACAGCCGGACCTCCATCTCGTTCTGCCGCGCCTGGCTGGCCTGGGCGTTCAGCTCGTCGCGTTCGGCGGTGGACGGCTCGTCGTCGAGCGGCGCGTCGTCGAGCGCGGCCAGCCGCTCCTCCAGCGCGGTGAGCTGTTCGAGCGCGGATTCGCGGGACTCCTCGGCCCTCGCGCGGGACTGCTCGACCCGGGCGGCCTCGGCCAGTGCCGACTTGGCGGCCGCACCGAGCTGGCCCAGCTTCTCCGCGACCGCGTTCATCTGCGCGTCGGACTCGTGCAGCGCCGCGAGCGCCGCCTCCACCTCGACCTCACGCGCGCCGGCCTGCTCACGTGCCTCGCCGAGCTGCACCGCGAGCTGCCGGGCGCGCTGTGCGGAGGCGTTCCCGCTGGCCTGCGCCTCCTCGACGGCGGCCTGCACCTCGATGACGCTCGGCGCGCTCGCCGAACCACCGACGGCCCAGTCGGCGCCGAGCAGGTCGCCGTCGCGGGTGACCGCCCGCACGCGGGGCTCCGCCCGGACCAGCGCCTCCGCGGCGGCCAGATCGTCGACCATCGCGACCCGGTCCAGGGCGCGGCGCAGCGCGGGGACCAGCGCGTCCGGCGCCCGGACGACGTCCAGCGCCCAGCGGACGCCAGCCGGCAGCACCGGCCACGGCTCGTCCACGCGCGGCGCGCCGCCGACGAGGAACTGGGCCTGGCCGGCGTCCTGGGACTTCAGCAGTTCGAGCCCCGCCACGGCATCGGCGGGAGCCGCCACGGCCACGGCATCGGCCAGCCCGCCGAGGGCGGCCGCGAGCGTCGCCTCGTACCCGGGCTCGACGGTGAGCAGCGCGGCCACGCTGCCGAGCAGGCCAGGAAGCCGGTCACCCGCCGCGAGAAGGGCACCGGCTCCGTCCTTACGTTTTAGCCCTAGGGCGAGCGCCTCCTCGCGGGCCTTCCACTCGGACGCCTCCCGCTCGGCCTTGCGCTCGGCGTCGGCCAACTCCTTGACGCGGGCGCTGATCGCCTCGTACGCCTCGGTGGCGGCGACGTGCCGCTCGTCCAGGCCGAACTCGCCCTCGTCCAGGCCGTGCACTTCCTCCTGGAGCTGCTCGAACTGGCGCTGGGCCGCCGCCGCGCGCTCCTGCGCCTCGGCGTACGCGGTGGAGAGCCGTTCGATCTCTTCCGTGGCCGCGGACGTGCGGCTGCGGGCGGTATTCACCTGGCCGGTGAGCTTGGCCAGGCCCTCGCGCCGGTCGGCGACCGCGCGGACGGCCGCGACCAGCGCCTTCTCGGCCTGCTCGGCGCGACGCTCGTACGACTGGCGGTTCTCGACGGCCTCCGCGAGCCGGGACCGGTCGGTCTCCAGCGCCTCGGCCAGCGCCTCGTACTGGGCGCGGACCGTCGCGGCCTCGCGTTCCAGGGCCTCCGGGTCGCGGGACGGGCGGGTGTCCTCGGGCTCGGCGGACAGGAAGCGGACGCGCTCCCCGGCGAGCTGCGCGGTGCCGCGGAACCGCTCCTGCAGTGCCGACAGCCGGTACCAGGTCTCCTGCGCGCGGGCCAGGATCGGCGCGTCGGCGGCCATCGCCGTGTCCAGCGTGGCCTCGCGGGTGCGCGCCGTCTCCAGGTCCTTCTCGACGACCGCGCGCCGGGCCCGCATGGCGGACTCGTCCGCGACCTCCTTCTCCAGCTCCGTCCGGAGCCCGAGCAGGTCGTCGGCGAGCAGGCGCAGGCGGGCGTCGCGCAGGTCGGCCTGGACAGTGGCGGCGCGGCGGGCCACCTCGGCCTGCTTGCCGAGCGGCTTGAGCTGGCGGCGCAGTTCGCCGGTGAGGTCGGTCAGGCGCGTGAGGTTGGCCTCCATCGCGTCCAGCTTCCGCAGCGCCTTCTCCTTGCGCTTGCGGTGCTTGAGGACGCCGGCGGCTTCCTCGATGTAGCCACGGCGGTCCTCCGGACGGCCGGACAGGACGCCGTCGAGCTGCCCTTGGCCGACGATGACGTGCATCTCGCGGCCGATACCGGAGTCGGACAGCAGCTCCTGGATGTCGAGCAGGCGGCACGAGTCGCCGTTGATCTCGTACTCGCTCTCACCGGACCGGTAGACCCGGCGGGTGATCGACACCTCGCTGTACTCGATCGGCAACGCACCGTCGTGGTTGTCGATCGTCAGCGTCACCTCGGCGCGGCCGAGCGGGCCACGGCCGGCCGTGCCTGCGAAGATGACGTCTTCCATCTTGCCGCCGCGCAGCGCTTTGGCGCCCTGCTCGCCAAGTACCCAGGACATGGCGTCGACCACGTTCGACTTGCCCGAGCCGTTAGGGCCCACCACGCAGGTGATGCCCGGCTCGAAGCGCAGGGTGGTCGCGGACGCGAAGGACTTGAAGCCCTTCAGCGTGAGGCTCTTGAGATGCACGGGACTCCGGCGAGGTCGCTATCGGTACCGATGCCGTGCGGGTCACGCACGGCGAGGAACTGACGATACCGCGCTGACCGGCGTCAAGCTGGGCAGCCGGAACCCACGGAGCGTCGCTGTCAGCGGCTCCGTGTACAGGTAATCAGGTGAGTGCGGGCGCTTCGATCGAGGTCATGCGACGCAGGTCGTCGTCCTGCGCGGCGAGCCCCGCCATGAGTCGGTCGTTGTCGGCCTTCAGGCGGGCTACCTCGAACTCCAGTGCCTGCACCGTGATCCTCAGCCGCTGGACCTCGTCGCGCATACGCTGATCTGTAGCGGTGCCGACGTGGCCGAACAGGGCCTTAGCCATTTGGTGTCTCCTCGTATGGGCGTCTCATGCCGGGTCGTTCGGCGTGACGCGCGCCTTGCCCCGGCGAGTCCGGGCAGCGGTACACCCATACTCCCGCGCGGGTCGCCGCTGGTCAATGGCTCCGGCGTGGCGCAGGTGCCGGCGCGTCGTGAAGCTCGTCACCCGGCGTGTCGACACACCCCGGAAACACCACTTTAACGGACGGACGGGGCAACGCCACCGCGCCGCCACGCCACTCGGGCGCGTCAACCGGTGCCCAGCTCAGCGCTCGAAGAAGCCGGTCAGGTCGCCTTTCGGCGGCCCGAACCGCTCGACGACGGTGTCCACCCGGCCCGGCGTGTTCCCGCCACGCAACGCCGCCAGCAATCGATCGCAGGACGCCCGGTCCCCCTCGGCCACGACCTCCACCCGGCCATCCGCCGCATTGCGGGCGAACCCGACAAGTCCCAGCTCCAGGGCCCGGGCGCGCGTCCACCAGCGGAACCCCACGCCCTGGACACGGCCGTGCACCCACGCGGACATCCTCACCGGATCGGTCATGGGTTTAGAGTGCCGTATCCCTCCCGCCCGAACGGCGACCGCCCGGAGACCCTGCCCCGCATGAAGCTCGTCTTACGCCCGATCATCGTGCTGGCCCTGATCGCCCTGGCCCTGGCCATCTCGTGGTTCCCGTGGCGCGACCAGGACACCGACACCGGCGCCGTCTCCGCGCCGCCGGAACCGCCGCCCGTCGCGCAACCGCCCACCACACCCCCGCGCCCCGATCCGACGCCCGGACCGATGCCGTCCGGTGACCAGGCCCTCGCCGACCAGGTCGTGGCGCTCGTCAACGCCGAACGCGCCAAGGCCCGGTGCGGTGCCGTCCGCCCGGACGCCCGGCTGACCGGCGCCGCGCTCGCCCACAGCGCCGACATGGCCCGCCGCGGGTATCTCAGCCACGACGGACTCGACGGCCTCGATCCGTGGGAGCGCGCTCGCGCGGCCGGGTATCCGTCCCTGACCGGGGAGAACATCGCGGTCGGCTATCCGGACGCGAAGACGGTCATGTCCGGATGGGTCGCGAGCAAGGCCCACCGGGCGCCGATCGTCAACTGCCCCGCGCGCTCGATCGGCGTCGGCATCGCGCGGACCCGTACCGGCACCCCGTACTGGACCCAGCTCCTAGGCTCCTGACCCGCCTCGACCTTCGGACTTTTGAGGGTCTGACGCACCGCGCGACCCTCAAAAGTCCGAAACTCGGCGGGACGGCGGCGGGCTCAGCGGACGTCGAAGCGGGCCTCGATCGCGCGGACGGTCGCCACGTCGGCCGCGACCGCCTCCGCGGACCGACCCGCCAGCACGATCTGGCCGAGCGACGAGAAGATGTCCAGCGTCTGCGCCACGCGGTCGCCGGTGCGCCACGCGACGTGCGTGCTGTGGTGGGTCGGCAGCGCCTCGGCCTCGGCGAGCAGCTCCGCGTTGTGCCACACGCCGCTGGCCGGCGAGGACAGGTACACGAGCGTGAGGTGCTGCCGCAGCGTGTAGACCTCGGGCCCGACCTCGCCGTGCGCGACGTGACGCACGTGCCGGTCGATCTGGCTGTCGCCCGTGGCGACCCGTTGCAGCGTCTGCTGGCGGCCGCCCGCGATCCGGCTGTTGACCTCGATGAGGCGCAGGCCGCGGGCCGTGTCCATCACCTCGACGTGGGCCGCGCCGTTCGCCAGGCCGACGGCGTCCAGTACCTGCCGGACGTACTGAAAGAGGGTGTTGATCTCGGGGTTGTCCGGGGGCAGGAACTCGACGGCCTCGTAGATGCCGAGCCGGTCGCCGACCTCGCGCTTGCGGTAGCGGCAGACCAGGGCGAGCGAGTGCCGGCCGTCGACGGAGTAGGTGTCGACCGCGTACTCGACACCGTCGGCGAACTCCTGGACGAGCACGCCGTCGTTGCGGACGCCCATCTTGTTGACGTCGCCGAGCATGCTCTCGAAGACCGGGCGCCAGTCCTGGCCGGGCCGGACGATGTGCACGCTGTCGGCGCCGGCGCTGCGCGGCGGCTTGAGGACGAGCGACGCGCCGCGGAGCCCGGTGGCGTCGAGCCACGCGTCGACCTCGGCGGCATCGGCGGCGCAGATCTGCTCCAGCCGGGGCACGTCGGCGGCGACCAGCGCGCGGTGGGTCTCCCACTTGTCGCGCCGAGCCTCGGCGAGCGCGGGCTCGTTGCCGGTGCCGGGGAACAGGCGGTCGGTCAGCGCCTCGGCCAGCTCGATCCCGGAGTCGGTACCGGGAACGACCCGCACCGGGCCGAGCGCGCGCAGCTCGTCGACGAGCCGCTCGAACGGCGCGCACCCGTCGAGGACGTGCGCGAAGTGGGTCGGGTCCCAGGTGGCGGACGCGATGGCCGGCAGGGAGAACGCCGTGCGGATCGCGATGGAACTCATTCCTGCCTGGCGGAATGCGGGAGCGAAACCGTGGCCGGACGAATAGGGGTCGACAATCGCGACGAGCGCGCTGTCGATCGGCGTGGTGGTGGCGGCTGAATCAGCGAGAATCGCGGGCACGGAGAATCCAATTCGCATCGACTGGGCGGGGGCGGAGCGGGCACCAGCCGTAGCGGTAGGGGCCCCGAATCTTCCGGTTCCTGACGCTAAGCGGGTTCACTTTCTGTGTCAACGCACAGCGACGTGGCTAACATTCGAAGGCGTAGGCGGTCCCTCACCGAACGCCCTGTGACGGAGCGCACGTTATCCGAATGGCTCGGGGAATTGTCCTGAACTGTTGTTCAGTGGCATCCTCGGTGCATCCCCGATAGCCGGCTCCCTTTCTGCGTGCCGGAAACCTCAATGAGGAGGCACAAAAGAATGGCAACCGGCACCGGAGCTCTGGATGACGTCGCCTACGCGCTCGTGGACGAGAGGCTGACGCTGTCGGCGTTCCAGGCCCTCTCCGGCGTCCTCGCCGGCCACCGGTACGTGAAGACCGTGGTGGACCGCGAGACGGGCACCATCCACTTCATCGACAGCGAGCACACCGCGTTCCACGTGCAGTACATCGCCCGCCACATCCTCGCCATGCCGGACGCCGAACTGGAGGCCGGCATCGAGGCGTTCAACGAGAGCGTCTACGTCGATCCGGACCGCCGCTTCTACCTGGGCATCCTCGCGCTGCACGCGCGCGCCGACGAGCACACCGGCCAGGACCGCCGGTTCCTCTCGCTGGAGACGACCGAGGCCGACACGATGTCGGCGGACATGCTCGCGTACTTCTACGGCGTCGTGCGCGAGCATGCCGACGCGGCGCTGCCGCTGCTGCTCAAGCCGGCCAACCACCTGCAGGAACACAGCCTGGCCGGCCGCGACGACGTGCCGTGCGTGTCCGCCGCCGAGCTGTTCTCGTCGGCGAAGTTCGTGCCGCTCAACGCCGGCACCGCGCGGGGACGGATCCGCGCGTTCCGGACCGAGCAGGAGTACCGCACGGCCGGCGCGCCGCTCGAATGGAATGACATCGTCGTCATGCACCGCGTCCCGGACGACATCCCGCGCGTCGCCGGCATCGTCAACGCCCACCACACCACGCCGCTGTCGCACACGAACGTCCTCGCGACCGGCTGGCAGATCCCCAACGCGATCCAGCTCGACGTGTTCGCCCAGATCGACGCCGACGGCCTCGACGGCCAGTGGGTCGAGTACACGGTCGGCGCCGGCGGCATGACCCTGACCCCGATCGAGCAGCCGGCCGACGTCCCGCCCGCCTGGCGCGTCCAGCAGATCACCCTGGAGACGCCCGAGGCCGAGCACGCCACGATCGCGCCGCTCAGCGCGCTGCGGATGGGCGACCGCTACCGGTACGGCACCAAGGCGGCGAACCTCGGCGAGCTGACGCACGTCCTGGAGTACGGCTCCGAGCGGCTCCTCGGCTACTACTCCGTGCCGCGCTGGCCCCGTCCGAACCTGCTCAGCTACCTGACGAAGCTGCTGCCGGGCGGCGAGGCGACGACCGATGCCGCGTGGCGTTTCCTCCAGGAGCACGTCCAGGTGCCGCGCGGGATCGCGATCCCGTTCTCGTTCCAGCGGCGGTTCCTGGAGTCGTCCCCGGCGATCCAGCAGGGCATCGGCAAGCTCAAGATGGCGCTCGAACTGGACGCCCGCGAGATCGACGCGCTGTGCCTGTCGCTCCAGCGGATGATCCGCGCGGCCCGCATGACCGACGAGATGCAGCGCGACATCGACGCCGCGATCTTCACGCACCTCGGCGGCGTGGGCAGTTTCGTGGTCCGCAGCTCGTCCAACGCCGAGGACCTGGCCGGGTTCTCCGCCGCCGGCATCTACGAGTCGACGAACCACAACACGACCGCCGCCACGATCTTCACGAGCATCAAGGAGGTCTGGGCGTCGCTGGTGTCGCCGCGCGCGGTGCGGCTGCGGCAGCAGGCCGGGATCTCCCTGGACGACTGCTACATGGGCGTGATCGTCCAGGAGGAGGTCTCCTCCCGCATGGGCGGCGTCCTCGTGACGACCAACCCCACCAACCGGGCCGACATCCGCACGGTCTACGTCAACGTCTCGACCAAGGTCACGGACGTCGTCGCCGGCGAGAGCCAGCCCATCCAGGTCCTCTACAACACGCTCGAAGGCGGCGGCCGGACGCTGTCCCTCGGCGACGCCGCGAGCGACCTCGACGCCGCCGGCCAGCGTTCGCTGGAGAACTTCGCGCTCGCCTCCCGGTTCCTCCAGGCGCACTTCTCCCCGGACTACACGTTCAGCTCGCCCGTCGACATCGAGTGGGCCGCCGGCGCGGGCACGATCCACCTTCTCCAGCTCCGCCCGTACGCGTCGTGAGCGGCGTCCAGCGGGTCGTCCGCCTCAGCTACGGGTTCCAGTTCTTCTTCGGCCTGCTGTGGTGGCTGCCGATCTTCTACGAGTTCCAGCGCGGGATCGGGCTGTCCGACAGCGAGATCTTCGGCATCCAGAGCATCTACTACATCGCGTTCTGCCTGTTCGAGATCCCGACTGGCATGTTCGCGGACCGGTTCGACTACCGGCGCTGCCTGCTCGCCGGCGCTGCCGTGCTGACGGTCGCGAACCTGATCCCGGTCGGCGCCGCCTCCTACGGCGGGTTCCTGGCGCACTTCCTGCTCATCGCGCTCGCCCGGTCGCTGGTCTCCGGCGCCGCCAGCGCCTACCTGTTCGAGTACCTGCGGCGCTCCGGCGCCGGCGAGCTGTACCGGCAGACCGAGGGCCGCGGACGCGCGTACAGCCTGATCGGACGCGTCGTCTGCTGGCCGCTCGTCGGCCTCCTCATGCAGTGGCATGCGCCGTCCCCGTACTGGCTGAGCGCGGCCAGCACGCTGGTCGCCGCCGGGTTCGCGCTCGCCATGCCGCCGCTGCCCGCCGGGCCGGTCGACGCGCGGCGCACCCCGATCTGGACGACGCTCGGCAACGCCTTCGGGATCCTGCGCGACTCGCGCGTCCTGGTGCTGATCATGGTCCAGGGCGTGGCGATCTTCACGCTCGTCCGGATCTGCCAGGTCAACCTGTTCCAGCCGATCCTCGGCGCCAAGGACCTGCCGGTGACGACGTTCGGCGTGGTGCTGGCCGCCATGACGGTGTTCGAGGCGGCGGGCGCGGCGCGGGTCGGGTGGCTCACCCGGTACGTCACCGACCTGCGCGCCGTATTCGTGCTCACAGCGGTCATGGCGCTCAGCCTGGCGCTGGTGGTTCCGGTGGGCGCTGTCGGCGTGGTCGTGCTGCTGTGCGTGTTCGCGCTGGCGTCGGGGCTGTCGTTCCCGGTCCAACGTCAACTGCTCAACACCGCGATTCCGGACTCCCGTTACCGCGCGACCCTGCTGTCGGCCGAGTCGATCATCGACCGTGCGGTGTGCGCGCTCGTGGCGCTGGCACTGGGCGCCTACCTGGCGCGGGGCGAGCTGAACGAGTTCCTGGTGACGTCCGCGGCGGGGACGTTCGTGCTCATGCTGGTCGTCGGCGGCCTGCTGGTGCGGGCGCGGCGAGCCGCTACCAGTGACCCCGTCGCGGCCGGGGCTGGCACGTCGGGCACGTATACGACGACCGGTTCATGAACGGGTCGCGCCGGATCGGCGTGCCGCAGCGCCCGCACGGCTCGCCCTCCTGCCCGTAGGCGTTGAGGGACCGGTCGAAGTAGCCGCTCTGCCCGTTGACGTTGACGTACAGGGCGTCGAACGAGGTACCGCCCTGGTCGAGCGCGGACGACATCACCTCCCGCGCGTGGCCGAGGAGCTGCGCGGCGACCGTGCGGGGCAGCGTCTCGGTGGGGCGGGCGAAGTGCAGCGGCACGCGCCACAGCGCCTCGTCCGCGTAGATGTTGCCGACGCCGGAGATCAGTGTCTGGTCCAGCAGCGCCCGCTTGACGCCCGTCCTGCGGCGCCGGATGCCGGCCACGAACGCGTCGTCGTCGAAGGCCGGGTCGAGCGGGTCCAGGGCGATGTGCGCGATGCTCGGCGGCAGGACGGCCGCGTCGGCTTCGACGGCGAGGCCGCCGAACGTGCGCTGGTCGACGAAGCGCAGCTCGGGACCGCCGTCGGTGAACGTGAACCGGATGCGCAGGTGGGTCTCGTCCGGCGCCTCGGCCGGCTGGACCAGCAGCTGCCCGCTCATGCCCAGGTGGCCGACCACGGCGTCACCGGAGTCGAGGGGCAGCCACAGGTACTTGCCCCGGCGCCGCGCGCCTGTGATCTTGCGGCCGGCGAGCAGCTCGGCGAAGTGTTCGGGGCCCGGGAGGTGCCGGCGGATCGACCGGCCGTGGAACACCGTGACGGTGCCGATCGTCCGGCCGACGACCCACTGGTCGAGCCCCCGCCGGACAACCTCGACCTCAGGAAGCTCAGGCATACCGGCCCTAGCTCTGGGTGGCGGTGGCGCGGCCGGGGACCGGGTCGTCGGTGGGCTCGCCGGACCGCTCGCGCAGGGCACGCCACGCCAGTTCGGCGGCGCGCTGCTCGGCTTCCTTCTTGCTGCGGCCCTCGCCGCTGCCCAGCTCGTCGCCGCCGACGACAGCCGTCGCGGTGAACATCTTGGCGTGGTCCGGGCCGGATTCGGTCACCCGGTACTCGGGGACGCCGAAGCCGTGCGTGGCGGTCAGCTCCTGGAGGCTCGTCTTCCAGTCGAGGCCGGCGCCGCGCTGCGCCGCGTCGTCCATGACCTGGTCGAACAGCCGGTGGACGACCTTGGAGGCCGTCTCCAACCCGTGTTCGAGGTAGATCGCGCCGAGCATCGCCTCAAGCGTGTCGGCCAGGATGCTGGCCTTGTCGCGGCCGCCGGTGGCCTCCTCGCCCTTGCCGAGGAGCAGGTGGGCGCCGAGCCCGCCCGGACCGAGCTGGCGGGCCACGTCGGCCAGCGCCCGCATGTTCACCACGGAGGCGCGCAGCTTCGCGAGCTGGCCTTCGGGCAGGTCCGGGTAGTTGCGGAACAGCGCGGAGGTCACGACGAGGCCGAGGACGGCGTCGCCGAGGAACTCCAGCCGCTCGTTCGTCGGCAGTCCACCGTTCTCGTACGCGTACGAGCGGTGCGTCAGGGCGCGGGTGAGCAGGTCGGGCTCAAGCCCCACACCAAATGCCGCGGCCAGCAGGGTCGCGGGCGGGCGGTCCTTCATCGCTGCACCCCCCGGGCACGGTCATGGGACGGCACAGCTTCATCGGACTCGGTACTGGCGGCCAGAACGCCGTCGACCACTCCGGCGGGAGAACATGCCCCGCCGGGGAGGTCGGCGGCGATCCGTGCGGCGTACCGGACGGATCGCGTCACCGACTGAAGCCGGTCAGACGACGACAGCCTGGCGACCGTTGTACTGACCGCAGACGCCACACGCGGTGTGCGACAGCTTCGGCGACTTGCACTGCGGGCACGGCTGCGTCTGCACAGCGGTGGTCTTCCACTGCGAACGGCGCGAGCGGGTGTTGCTACGCGACATCCTGCGCTTCGGGACGGCCACGGCTACTTCTCCTGACTCCGGGTCGCCGAGTCTTCCGGCGACGATTCGTTCATCTGCTGCAGAGCGGCCCAGCGCGGGTCGACCTGGTCGTGGGTGTGGTCGTCCGGCAGCTCGTCCCAGTGCTCACCACATTCGGAGCACAGGCCCGGGCAGTCCGGACGGCACAGCGGGTTGGTCGGCAGCGCGAGCACCACCGCGTCCCGCAGCGCCGGTTCCAGGTCGATCAGATCGCCCTGCAACCGGCTGACCTCGTCCTCTTCCGACGTCATGTCCGAGGCGCTGTCCGGGTAGACGTACAGCTCCTGGACGTTGACGTCGACCGGTTCGCTCATCGGGTCGAGGCAGCGACCGCACTCACCCTCCACCGACATGGTCGCGGTCCCGGAGACGAGAACGCCTTCCATGACCGATTCGAGCCGGAGGTCGAGTTCGACGGTCGCCCCCTTCGGGACGCCGATCAGCTCAAGCCCGAAACCATCCGGCGCGGGAACGGGGCGGCGTAGGCGCTTCATCGACCCGGGACGGCGGCCCAGCTCGCGCGAGTCCAGCACGAGGGGCGATCGGGGGTCGATGTGCGGCGCCTGCGTCTTCCTATTCTCGGGCATGATCGGTTCCGGACCTGTCTAGGCCATCGCGAAGCCTACCGTACGACCCCGCCAGAAGTGGAATCGCGCCCGTGAGCGGGAGGAGGGCGCCGCGCTGTCGAAAGCCGGGCGACACACCGGCGGAGCCGTGGTGTGGCGCACGGCGTCGACAGCGCATAGAGGCGCCCGACCAGCGAACAATGTGAATCAGAATGGGAGGGGCTTCTCTTCCGCGTTGGGGTCGAAGCTGCCGATCTCGCTGAGGGCGCGCATCTTGTCGCGGCCCCGCTCGACGGTCGACATGGTGCGCTGGAGCATCTGCTCGAAGTTGGCGAGCGTGGTGTCGACGTACTCCTCGACCTCGTCACGCAGGCGCTGAGCTTCGGCGCGGGCCTCGGCGACGATGCGGGACGCCTCGTGCTCGGCGGAGACGGTGACCTCGGCCACAGACACCAGCCGGGCGTGCTCGGCCTCGCCCTCGCTGATGATCCGCTCGGCCTCCCGCTGGCCGGCCATGATGATCTTGTCGCGCTCGTCGAGGAGCGCCTGGGCCCGGCGGACCTCGGTGGGCAGTTCGCCGCGCAGCTCGTCGAGCATCGACAGCAGCTCGCTGCGGTTGACCCGCACGTTCCCCGACATGGGCACGGCCTTCGCGGCCTCCACGAACGCACTGATCTCGTCGATGCGGTCGAGCGGGTCCATGGCGGGGCTCCGGTCTAGTGACGGTTCGGCGGTGGCATTCACTGCGGAGGTTCCAATCGTTCGACGAGTCGCAGGCGAACGGCCTCCGGCACGTGCGCCGAGACGTCGCCACCATACTTCGCGACGTCCTTGACGAGGCTCGACGAAAGGAACGAGTACAGGGGGTTGGTGGCGAGGAACATCGTCTCGACGCCGGCCAGCCCGTGGTTCATCTGAGCCTGCTGTAGTTCGTAGTCGAAGTCGCTGACCGCACGCAGCCCCTTGACGACCACGGGTATGTCGTTGGCCTTGCAGTAGTCGACGAGTAGTCCCCGGAACGACTCGACGCGGACGTTGCCGTACGAGGCCGTGACCTCGCGCAGCATCGACATCCGCTCGTCGATGGTGAACAGGCCGGACTTCGCCTGGTTGATGAGTACGGCGACGACGACCTCGTCGTACAGGCGACTGGCCCGTCCGATGACGTCGAGGTGGCCGTTGGTGACCGGATCGAAAGAGCCTGGGCAGACAGCACGTCTCACGATGCGCGACCGTACCAAAGCGTGCCCTCCCCGTACCGGCGTGAACGCACGGGAACGAGTGGCATCGGCCACACCCAGCCCGGGTCCCGGGTGGCGCGCTCGACGACGACCACGGCGTCCGGGGCCAGCCAGCCCCCCTCGGCGAGCCGGCTGAGAACGGTCGCCAGCTCGTCGGCGGGGAGCGCGTACGGGGGGTCGGCGAAGACGATGTCGTACGGCGCGTCGGGGGCGCCCTCGACCGCCCGTTCGACCCGGTCGGCGCGGACGTCGGCGCCGGTCAGACCCAGTGCGGCCGCGTTGTCCCGCAGGGTGCGCGCCGCCCGCGGATCGGCCTCGACGAGCAGCGCGTGGACGGCGCCGCGCGAGAGGGCTTCGAGGCCGACGGCGCCTGATCCGGCGTACAGGTCGAGGATGCGCGCGCCGTCCAGATCGGTCAGGACGGCGAGCGAGCTGAACAACGCCTCGCGGGTGCGGTCGGAGGTGGGGCGGGTGTTGCGCCCCGGCGGTACGGCGAGTCGCCGCCCGCCCGCGGTCCCCGCGACGATGCGTGTCACGGCACTATTCTGTCCCCCGGCAGCCACCGGCCGGGCAGCGGCTCAGCCCTTTTCCAGGTACTCCGCGCGCTCGGCGTCGACCAGGGCCTCGACGGTGGCCGCCAGCAGCGGGTACTCGGCCAGGTCGTCCACCAGCGCGGACGCCTCGTCGCGCGCGTCGGAGATCAGCTGCTCGTCGCGCAGGAGCGACAGCAGCTTGAGCTGGGAACGCCGGCCGGACTGGGCCGCGCCGAGCACGTCACCCTCACGCCGCTGTTCCAGGTCGAGGCGGGCCAGCTCGAAGCCGTCGGTCGTGGACGCCACCGCGTCGAGCCGCTGCCGGGCCGGCGACCCGGCGCCCGCGTCGGTGACCAGCAGGCACAGGCCGGCGGCGCTCCCCCGGCCGACGCGGCCGCGGAGCTGGTGGAGCTGGCTGACGCCGAACCGGTCGGCGTCGAGGACGACCATGGCTGTGGCGTTCGGCACGTCCACGCCGACCTCGATGACGGTGGTCGCGACCAGCACGTCGAGGCGGGCGGCGGCGAACTCGCGCATCACCGCGTCCTTCTCCTCCGACGGGAGCCGGCCGTGCAGGACCCCGATCCGCAGCCCGGACAGCGGCCCTTCGGCCAGCATCGGACCGATGTCGAGCACCGCGACGGGCGGGCGCTTGTCATCGCGTTGTTCGCCATCGGGGGCGTCCTCGTCCGCGCTGGCGTCGCCGATGCGGGGGCACACGACGTACGCCTGGTGCCCGGCGGCGACCTCCTCGCGGACCCGCTGCCAGGCACGGTCGAGGAAGTGCGGTTTGTCGGCGACGGGCACCACGTGGCTGGCGATGGGCGACCGGCCCGCCGGCAACTGCGTCAGCGCGGACGTCTCCAGGTCGCCGAAGACCGTCATGGCGACCGTCCGGGGGATGGGTGTCGCCGTCATGACCAGGACGTGCGGCGGGCGTTCGCCGGCCTTGGCACGCAGTACGTCCCGCTGCTCGACGCCGAACCGGTGCTGCTCGTCGACCACGACCAGGCCCAGCGCGGCGAAGTCCACGCCCTCGGACAGCAGCGCGTGGGTGCCGACGACGATCCCCGCCTCCCCACTGGCGGCCTCGGCCAGCGCGGTACGGCGGGGCGCGGCGGCGAGCGACCCGGTCAGCAGCGCGACGCGGGTGGCCGTCTCGGCGCCGTCCAGCTCGCCCGCGCGGGCCATCGGGCCGAGCATCGCCCGGATCGAGCGGGCGTGCTGCGCGGCCAGGACCTCGGTCGGCGCGAGCATCGCCGCCTGGCCACCCGCGTCCACCACCTGCAGCATCGCCCGCAACGCCACCATGGTCTTGCC
This sequence comes from uncultured Actinomycetota bacterium, assembly GCA_963742725.1. Lineage (GTDB taxonomy): Bacteria > Actinomycetota > Actinomycetes > Mycobacteriales > Cryptosporangiaceae > CAVVAL01. The sequence goes on from CAVUMX010000001.1 coordinate 551,064, forward strand.
GCTGCCGACCTCGCCCTGGAGCAGGCGGTGCATCGGATGCTCGGCGGCCAGCTCGGCGGCGATCTCCTCACCGACCGTCCGCTGCCCGTCGGTGAGGGTGAACGGCAGCACGGCGTCGAACGCGGCGAGCAGGCCGTCCGCGCCGGCGGGGACGGGCGAACGCCGGACGGGCACTGGCGGCCGCGCGGCGCTGGGCGAGCGTGAGCTGGAGGGCGAGCGCTTCGTCCCACTTGAGCCTGGTGCGGGCCGCCTGGAGCGCCTCGCGGGACGCCGGCCGGTGGATGTCGCGGAGCGCGTCGCCGAGGGAGACCAGGTGCCGGCGCGCCCGCAGGAAGTCCGGCAGGGGATCAGGCGGCTCCTCCAGGGTGTCCAGCGCGACCCGGACGCAGCGGGCGATCACCCAGGTGGGGAGCCCGTTCGCCGCCGGATAGACCGGGATGAGCGCGCCGGCGAACTCCTCCAGCTGCTCCTCCGCCGCCTCGGTGCCGGGCTCGGCCAGCAACTGGTACTGCGGGCTGTTGAGCTGGAGCGTGTCGCGGAACTTCGTCACCTTGCCGGCGAACAGCCCCCACCGTCCGATCGTCAGCTCGCGCTCGCGCCACGCCTGGTTGAAGAACGTCAGCGTGAGGGAGCTGCGGCCGTCGCCGACCGTGACTTCGAGCAGGTTGCCTCGCCGCTGCCGCATCGGGCGGACGTTGACCTTCTGCACCTTCGCGGCCACCGTCACCTGCTCGCCGACCTCCAGCGACCGCAGGTCGGTGTACTCGCCGCGCTCCGCGTACCGGCGCGGGTAGTGCCGCAGCAGGTCGCCGACCGTGTGCAGGTCCAGGCCGTCGGCGAGCGCCGTCGCGGTCTTCTGCCCGACCACGGAGCGCAGCAGCGTGTCGAGGGTCATCCGGCGCTCATTCGACGCCGATGAGCAGCGGGTAGTGCGGCTGGCCGCCGTCGTAGACCTGGTGCTCGGCGAACGGCCAGCTGGCTGAGAGGTGCTCGCCCAGCGTGTCGCCGAAGCCGGCGGGCGCGTCGGCGCCGGTCACGAGCGTGACCAGCTCGCCACCGCCGCCGAGGAGCCGGTCGAGCAGTTCCGTGGCCACCGCCGCCAGCTCGGTGCCGATCAGGACGACCTCGCCCTCCACCAGGCCCAGCACGTCACCGGCGTGGCACGGGCCGGCGAGCGTCAGCGCGTCCCGGTAGGCGACCGTGACCTCCGCCCAACGGGTCGCGGCGGCGGCCTCGGCCATCGCGATGACGTCCTCGCTGAAGCGGCGGTTCGGGTCGCGGACGGCGAGCGCCGCGATGGCCTGTACCGGCGACTTGGTGTGCACGACCGACACGATGTAGCCGTCCGCGCGGGCCTCGTCGGCGGCGGCCTCGGCGACCGCCCGGACGTTCCCGTCGTTCGGCAGCACGACCACCCGGCCCGCCGCCGTCTCCCGGATCGCCGCCAGCACCTCGGCCGTGGACGGGTTGGCGCCCGCGCCGCCCCGCACGACCACCGCGCCCTCGCTGGCGAAGAGGTTGGTCAGGCCCACGCCGCGGGCCACCGCGACCGCCGCGCGGGCGTCCGGGTCCCGCTGGGCCAGCGCCGGGCGGGGTGCGGCGATCTGGTCGGCGAACCGCGTCACCGAGATCCGGTGCGGACGCCCGGCCACGACGCCCGCCTCGATCGCCGCCCCGACGTCGTTCACGTGCACGTGGACGTTCCACACCTCGATCTCGCCGCCGTACGCGCCCGCGCCGACGACCACGACCGAATCGCCGAGCCCGGTCAGTTCGCCCTTGAGCGCGTCGACCGCCGGGGCGTGCGCGTCGAGCAGGTACTGCACCTCGTAGGCGTACTCGTCCGACCCGGACTCGCGCTCCACGACCAGCAGCGACGGATCCCGGGCGATCCGGGCGAGCGGGGCGGTGGCGGGTGTCGTCCCGGCGACCACGCCGACCAGGGCGTCGAGCAGGACGACGAGACCGCGCCCGCCCGCGTCGACCACGCCCGCGCGGGCCAGGACGGGGAGCTGTTGCGGGGTGCGGTCCAGCGCCTCCGCCGCGCCCCGGGCCGCTGCTGTCGCGACCGCGAGCAGGTCGTCGCTGTCCGCCGCCTTCGCCGCGTCGGCCGCCGCCCTGGCCACGGTCAGGACGGTGCCCTCGACCGGCTCGGCGACCGCCGCGTAACAGGCGTCCGCCGCGCGTTGCAGCGCTCCGGCCAGCTCCCGCCCGCGCACGTCCGGCTGGGCGGCCAGCGCGTCGGCGATCCCGCGCAGCAGCTGCGACACGATGACGCCGGAGTTGCCCCGTGCGCCCAGCAGCGCGCCCCGCGCCATGCAGCGCAGGGCCCGGCCCAGACGGGTCACCTCGTGCTCGGTGCCGCCCTCGTCCGGCTCCGCCGCGAGGGCTTCCGCCGCCGAGGCGAACGTGAGGACCAGGTTCGTGCCCGTGTCGCCGTCCGGCACCGGGTAGACGTTGAGGTCGTCGATCTCCCGCTGGTGATGGCGCAACGCGTCCAGCGCGGCCGCACACCAGCGCCGCGCGTCGGCAGCGTCGAAGCGCAAGAGCAAGCGCCACCCCTTCCCGCGAACCCGTGGCAGAACCCTATGACACGGGCCACGCCGCGGCGGACCGACCCGGTTTGCTGCTACTACCGCCGCCTAGGTACCCTGTCGTGGTTGCCCGCAGTCCAGCCGGGCGAGTTCCGCGATCATCCAGGAGAGTTTCCCGTGGCTAGCGTGTGCGACGTTTGTGGCAAGGGGCCGGGCTTCGGCATGTCGGTGTCCCACTCCCACCGGCGCACCAACCGCCGGTGGAACCCGAACATCCAGGTCGTGCGTACGCCGGCCGGTGGTGGCAACACCAAGCGGGTCAAGGCCTGCACCTCCTGCATCAAGGCCGGCAAGGTCGTCCGGGGCTAGTACCCCGCGAAGCTTCACGAGTCGGGTCGGCGTCACGCCGGCCCGACTTTTTGCGTCCCGGGGTTCCGGGCGTGTCAGTGCGTGCGGGCCGGCACGTTGAGGAGCTTGCCGAAGCAGCGGCAGTCGTCCTCGGCCGCGTAGATGCCGTATCCGGGGATGCCCGTGTAGCCGGACGACGTGTAGAGCGCGATCGCCTCGGGCTGCTTCGTCCCCGTCTCCAGGATGGCCCGGTCGATGCCGGCGTCGCGGATGCTCGCCTCCAGCGCGGCGAGGATGCGACGGGCCAGACCCCGGCCCCGACCTGCCGGGACGACGAACATGCGCTTGATCTCGGCGTCGGCGCCGTTGACCCGCCAGCCGCCGCACGCCAGCGGCACCCCGTCGACGTACGCCACGAGGAACGCCCCGTTCGGCGCGGTGAACTGGGCCGGATCGACCGGGGTCGCGTCGCCCTCGCCGTAGCGGCGCACGTACTCCTCCTGAAGCTCGGCGATGAACGCCTGCGCGACGGGGCTCTCGTACGTTTCGACGCGGATCTCGATCACGCCCCCGAGCCTCGCACGGCGGGCCAGCGGATTTTCAGCGGAAGTGATCGAAGCCACCATCGTTGTAGGTCTCGCCGTCGACGAGGACCCCGGCGCCGCGCGTGATCCGGCCGATGACCAGCCATTCCGGCGGCAGCTCGGTACCGGACGGGAACGTCGCCGCGATCGCGTGGTCCTCGCCGCCCGCGAGAACCCACCGCATCGGGTCCTGGCCCAGCGCGAGCGCCGCGTCGGACATCTGCCGGGTCACCTCGAACACCGACGACGTGACCTCCACGCAGACGCCGCTCGCCTTCGCGATGTGGCCCAGGTCGGCGACGAGGCCGTCGCTGACGTCGCACATCGCGGTCGCGCCGGCGGCCGCCGCGGCCGGGCCAGCGGCATACGGCGGCTCCGGACGGCGATGCGCGTCGACCAGCGCACGCGGAGTCCGGAAGCCGCGCGACAGCACCGCGTACCCGCCGGCGGACCAGCCGAGCCGCCCGGCGACCGCCACGACGTCACCGGGCCGCGCCCCGGACCGGGTCACCGGCGGCCGCCCGGCCAGGTCGCCCAGCGCGGTGATCGAGATCGCGATCGTGTCGAACCGGGACAGGTCACCGCCGACCACCGACGCGCCGACCAGCTCGCACTCGTCGCGCAGCCCGTCCGCGAACTGCTCGGGCCAGCTCAGCGGCGTCTCCGGCGGGCACGCGAGCCCCACCAGGAGCGCGGTCGGGACGGCGCCCATCGCCGCCACGTCCGCGAGGTTCTGCGCGGCGGCCTTGCGGCCGACGTCGTACGGGCTCGACCAGTCCTGCCGGAAGTGGCGCCCCTCCATCAGCATGTCGGTGGTGGCGACCACGCGGCCGTCCGGCGCGGCGACGAGTGCCGCGTCGTCGCCGGGGCCGAGCAGGCTGACCGGCCCTTGTGGAAGGCGCGGGAAGATGCGGGCCAGAAGTCCGAACTCGCCAGCGTCCGACACCGTCACCCGCGACTCCTCCCTGACCAGGACCGACCGTTCCGGACACCGTGCGGTACGTTCATCTGGTTGCCCTACCGTCCGACGAAGGAGTGTCCGTGGTCCAGGCGTACATCCTCATCCAGACTGAGGTGGGCAAGGCCCGTGATGTGGCCTCCACTATCAAGGAGATCGCCGGCGTCGCCCAGGTCGAAGCGGTCACCGGCCCGTACGACGTGATCGTATTGACCGAAGCTCGCACGGTCGACGAACTCGGCAAGCTCGTCGTCAGCAAGGTGCAGTCGGTCCAGGGGATCACCCGCACGCTGACCTGCTCCGTCGTCCATCTCTGAGAACCCTGAACGGCTCCGCCCGGCGTGGCGTACTCATCGCCACGCTCGCCTCGGTGCCGGTGGCACTCGCCGCCGGCGCCGGGATGTTCTGGTTTCTGGGCGGATTCGAACCTGGTCCGGACGACCCGGTGCCTGTCACGGCGCCACCGTCGCTTCCCGGCGCTGACGAGACCTGCGCCGGGATCCTCGGCGCCCTCCCCCGTGAACTCGCCGGCCAGGGCACCCGGAAGGTCAGCGACGCGCCGCACCGCGTCGTCGCCTGGGGCGACCCGCCGATCGTGCTGCGCTGCGGCGTCGGCAAGCCCGAGGCGCTGACCCCGACCGCGCAGGTCCTCGGCATCAACGGCGTCGAGTGGGTGTACGAGCCGGACGGCGACACGATCGTGTGGACGACCGTGTCGCTGCCGCTTCCCGTCGAGGTCCGCGCTCCGCGCGAGTTCTCCGGGGACGAGATCCTCGGCCCGCTCGCCAAACCCCTGACCGCCCGGCGCTGAATCAGCGCAGGCCGGTGCCGCGGCTGATCGCCGTCCGGATCAGGCGGGTCAGCAGGTCGGGGTAGGCCAGGCCGCTCGCCGCCCACATCTGCGGGAACATCGAGATCGGCGTGAAGCCCGGCATCGTGTTGATCTCGTTGATGACCAGCTCGCCGTCCGGACGGACGAAGAAGTCCACCCGGGCCAGGCCGGCGCAGTCGAGCGCCGTGAACGCCGTGCACGCCATCGCGCGCAGCTTCTCCGTCACCCCGGCGGGCAGGTCGGCGGGCAGCGTGATCTCGCAGGTGTTGTCGAGGTACTTCGCGTCGAAGTCGTACCAGTCGTGGCCGCCCACGACCCGGATCTCCGCCGGCACGCTCGCCTCCGGCGCGCCCCAGTTCTCGCCTTCCAGCACGCCGCACTCGACCTCCCGGCCGACCACCGCGGCCTCGACCAGCACCTTCGGGTCGATCTCGCGCGCGAACGCGACGGCGCCCGGCAGGTCGGCCCAGTCGGTCACCTTGCTGATGCCCGTGCTCGACCCGGCCCGCGCCGGCTTCACGAAGACGGGCAGGCCCAGGCGCTCCTGGTCGTCCAGCGACAGCGACTCGCCCCGCCGCAGCACCGCGAACTCGCCGACCGGCAGCCCCTCGGCGGCCAGCAGCTTCTTCGTGTACTCCTTGTCCATCGCCGCCGCCGACGCCAGTACCCCGGCGCCGACGTACGGCAGGTCCGCCATCTCCAGCAGGCCCTGGATCGTGCCGTCCTCGCCGTACGCGCCGTGCAGCAGCGGGAAGACCACGTCGACGCCGGACAGGGCGCCCATCCCCGCGGTCGCGTCCATCTCGACGAAGCCACCGCCGGTCAGGACGACGGCCGTCCCGTCCTTCACCCCGGGCAGCGTCCGGTCCTGGATCGTGAGCGCGGCCGGGTCGTCGGAGGCCAGCACCCAGCGGCCCTCCGGCGTGATGCCGATCGGCAGCACCTCGAACTGGTCCCGGTCGAGCGCGCCCAGCACGCTGCCGGCGCTGACGCACGAGATGCCGTGCTCGGTGCTCCGTCCGCCGAAGACGAGGGCCACGCGGATCTTCTGATGCTCACTGGTCACGCGCCCGACCTTAGACGGTGCGGGCGATCCCGGCCGGACCAGCGTCCCAGCTCAGACACCCCGTAACCCGCCCACCACACCCCGTGGCCCGCCCGCGCCGCGCCGTCCCGTCCCCCGAGTTTCGGACTTTTGAGGGTGGCGACGGCGCCCGGACCCTCAAAAGTCCGAAGGTCGGCGCGGCGGGGGCGGGCGGGCGGCGGGCGGGGCGGGCGGGCGGCGCGGGCGGGGCGGGCGCGGTCAGGGCGGGGCGGGGGCGGGGTCAGGTGCCGGCGGCGTCGAGGGCGGCGGTCAGGTCGGCGACGAGGTCGGCGGCGTCCTCGCAGCCCGCGGAGATCCGGACGAAGCCCTCGGCGACGGCGTCCCCGCCCCACTGCGCGCGCCGGTCGAGGGTGGTGTGCAGGCCGCCGAAGCTGGTGGCGGCCGTGACCAGGGCGGACGCCGCGACGAGCCGGTCCACGAAGGCGGCGTCCGGCAGGGTGCAGCTCAGGACGCCGCCGAACCGGCGCATCTGGCGGCTGGCGATGCCGTGGGCGGGGTCGCCGGGCAGCCCGGGGTAGCGCAGGTCCTTCACTTCGGGACGGCCGGCGAGCAGGGTGGCGACCGCGAGGGCGTTCTCGGCGTGCCGGGCGAGCCGGAGGTCCAGCGTGCCGAGGGAGCGGTGCGCGAGCCAGGTCTCGAACGGGCCGGGAACCGATCCGCTGCGGCGCCGCCAGCCACGGATCCGGCGGGCCAGGTCGGCGTCGCGGGTCGACACGTGGCCGAGGAGCAGGTCGCTGTGGCCGGTCAGCGCCTTGGTGTCGCTGGCGACGGACAGGTCGGCGCCGAAGTCCAGCGGACGCTGCCCCAGCGGCGTCGCGGTCGTGTTGTCGACGGCGAGTAGCCCGCCGCGCGCGTGGACGGCCTGGCTGAGCGCGGCGATGTCGCACACGTCGAGCCCGGGGTTGGCGGGCGTCTCGGCCAGGACGAGCGCGGCTCCGTCCAGCGCGACGCCGTACATCTCGGTCGTCGGCACCTCCCGGACGGTGACGTCGAACGGCGCGAGGTGGTCGCGGGCCAGCGTCCGGGTCTCGTAATAGCCGTCGGCGGGCACCACGACCGTGTCACCCGAACGCAGCACGGAGAACAGGACCGCCGTCACGGCCGCCATGCCGGTGGCGAAGACGATCGCGTCGCCGCCGTCCAGCTCGCCGACCGCCCGTTCGAACTCGCGGTACGTGGGGTTGTCGTCGCGCGCGTAGCCGATCGGGTCGGGGCCGCCCGGCGCGCCGGCCAGGTGATACGGCGCGGCGAAGACGGGACCTGCCAGCAGCGGCGCGCCCACGACGGGCGCGGCTGCTCCAGCATGGACAGCCCGGGTCCCGTCCCCCGTCACCGCGCGGCCCTCGCCGAGCGCGGCCACCCGGCGCGCCGGGTCGCAGGCCGGTTCACCGGGCCACCTCGGGCTTCGTCTCCCGCTTCATCAGTTCGAGGAGGGCCACGGCCGGGGCCGCACCGTCGTGGCATACCCGCACGACCTGCTCGGTCAGCGGCATGTCGACGCCGTGGGCGCGCGCCAGGTCCAGGATGGAGCGGCACGACTTGACGCCCTCGGCGACCTGACGGGTCGCGGCGGCGGCCTGCTCGACGGTTTCGCCGCGGCCGAGCCGTTCGCCGAACGTCCGGTTGCGGGACAGCGGCGACGTGCAGGTGGCGACGAGGTCACCGAGCCCGGCGAGTCCGCTGAACGTCATGGGGTCGGCGCCGAGGGCGACGCCGAGGCGGGTCGTCTCGGCGAGTCCACGGGTGATGAGCGAGGCCTTGGTGTTGTCGCCGAAGCCCATGCCCTCGGTCATGCCGCAGGCGAGCGCGATGACGTTCTTCACGGCGCCGCCGAGTTCGCAGCCGATGACGTCCGCGTTGGTGTACGGGCGCAGGTACCTGGTCGCGGACGCGCGCTGCAGCAGCTCGGCACGGGCCGGGTCGGCGCAGGCGACGACCGTGGCGGCGGGCTGCTCCTGGGCGATCTCCCGGGCCAGGTTGGGGCCGCTCACGACCGCGACACGGTCCGGCCGCACGCCGGTGACCTCGACGATCACTTCGCTCATCCGCATCATCGTGCCGAGTTCGACGCCCTTCATGAGGCTGACGAGCGTCGCGTCGGCGCCGATCTGGTCGACCCAGCCGACCAGGTTCTCCCGCAGCGTCTGGGACGGCACGGCGAGCACCACGAGGTCGGCGCCGTCCAGGGCCTCGTCGGCGTTGTGCGTGGCGTGGAGCCGGTCGGGCAGGGCCACACCGGGCAGGTAGTCCGTGTTCTCCCGGGCTTCCTGGACGGTCTTGGCCACCTCGGCGCGGCGGGCCCACAGCGTGACGTCGCAGCCCGCGTCAGCGAGCACCTTGCCGAACGCGGTCCCCCAGGATCCGGCCCCGAGGACGGCTGCGCGGGGCGCGGTGTGCGATGGGGACATCACGAAGTGACCTCCGGGGTCGTGGCGGTGGGCCTGGTCTTCTTGGGCGGCTTGGGGGGCGGGACGAACAGCGGACCGGTCGGCGCCGGCTCGCCGCGCAGGGCCGCCACGTCGTCGCGGAGCTGCCGCATGATCACGTCGGTGACCTCGCGCAGGACCTCCGGCGACAGCGGCTTCCCCTCGTACGCCAAGAGGTCGATCGGTACTCCGGCGGACACGATAACGGGGGTGCGCGGACGCAGCCTGATCTTGCGGGTGATCGGGTGGTGGATCGCCTGCGCGCCCCACTGCGCGATCGGGATGACGGGCGCGCCGGTCATCAGCGCGAGCCGGGCGGCGCCCGTCTTGCCCTGCATGGGCCAGAGGTCGGGATCCTTCGTGCACGTTCCCTCGGGATAGATGACGATGGCCTCCCCGCTGTTCACCGCGTCGACGGCGGCCTCGAGCGCCTTCCCGGCGTCCGTCGTGTGCCGGTACACCGGGATCTGCCGGATCTGGCGCAGGATGTACCCGCCGATCGGGATGTTGAACAGCGACGCCTTCGCCAGGACCCGGATGTCGCGCGGCCGGTCGAAGACGAAGTGCGCGGCGACGAACGGGTCCGCGTAGGAGATGTGGTTGTAGACGAGGATCGCCGGGCCGCTGGCCGGGATGCGTTCCTGGCCGCGCCAGTCCGGTTTGGTCCAGAACCACAGCATGGGTCGCACGAGGAACTCGGCGAACCTCATCCAGAACCCGATGCTGCCCCGCTTCACCGTCTCCACCTCCCCAGGAACCTAGAGATCGATCCTTGTCCCTCGCCCCGGCCGGTGTCCACGTACCGGGACGAGGCGCTGGTCACGTCACGCTGGTAGGCGCTCGCCACGCGCCATCTGTGAGGATGACCTGGTGCAGCGCTGGTCGGTGGTGGTTCCGGTAAAACGTCTGGACCGTGCGAAGACGCGGCTGCGGGCGTCGCTGCCTGATGCAGACCACGACGCGCTCGTGCTGGCCATGGCCGCCGACACGGTCAGCGCGGCGCTGGCGTGCCCCGCGGTCGGCCGGGTCGTGGTCGTGACCGACGACGAGCACGCCGCACCGGACCTGACCGCGCTGGGTGCCGTCTGCGTCCCGGACATGCCGGACGCCGGGCTCAATCCCGCGCTCGAACACGGCGCCGACGAAGCGGTGCGGCTCGCTCCGGACTGGGGCGTCGCGGTGCTGGGCAGCGACCTGCCGGCGTTGCGGCCGTCCGAGCTGGCCGGGGCGCTCGCCGCCGTGACCGGCCGCGCGTTCGTCCCGGACGCCGCCGGCACCGGCACCACCCTGCTGGCGGCCGTGCCGGGCGTGCCCCTGCGGCCGGCGTACGGACCGGGATCGGCGGCGGCCCACGCCGCGTCCGGCGCCGCGGAGCTGACCGGGCGCTGGCCGTCCCTGCGGCGGGACGTAGATACGCGCGACGACCTGGACGAGGCCGCCCGCATCGGGCTCGGACCCCGTACGGCCACGCACCTGCGCGCGGCGACCTGCCCCTGACCACCTGTCCCTGACTGTCCGCACCTGTCCGGTTGCGCAGCGCAGCTGCGATCGATTGCGTGGCGGAAAAGCTGGAGTAGACCTACGGATTCCGTAGGCTTGATAACACCGGGCCGCACTGCCGCCATAACTGCTCCGACCTGCGGAAACGTCGCACCGACAAAAGCCGTGATCCTGGCAATCTCTGTATTAGCGGCATACCTGACCTCACGATCCGTGTCCGGAAGTGGACAGTGGTCACTATTCCCCTGTCCTCCACGCGCGGCGTGGCCGTACCGTGGCCGCTCGGTCATTCCCCGTAACGCCGGAGCAGGAGGCTGAACGCATTGCAGGAAAGGACATGCGCGGGGCTCGCGTTGACCGCTTCCTACTGGACGGTGCCCGCGGCGGCATCGCAACAGCCCACCGACCCGGTCGTAGCGGCGGCACTCGCTTCCGAGTACGCGGCGACGGCGGCCGCTCTGGCGGTCCGATGCGGACACCCCGGATATCTCCCCAGACAAAGGCGCGCCGGGCGGGGGCCGCGCGCCTAGGGTCTGTTTCGAAGTCCCTGGTCGAGCGAGGCGTGTTCCAGGCGGCGATCCGGCAAGGCGGAGGTTCGTCCGGATACGTTTCTTGTATCCGGACGGAGCGACAACGCCGCCGGGCGTCGTCTGGGACGCGGCGCAGCCGGCAGAGGGACTTCGAAACAGACCCTGGTCCACGGTCCGGATTTCGTGGGCCCGAGGCCGAGTCCAGGTCGGGGCTGCCAGGCGGCAGCGTCGGGCTGGGCCGGCCGAAGCCCAGAAGGGTGCGGTCTGATGGGGCGTGCCGTCGGTAGGGTCGGCGGTATGACGATCCAGCAGGGCACCGTCCGCGACTTCGACCCGGACACGCGTACCGGGCACCTGTTCCTGGACGGCGGGGCGCAGCTCGCCTTCGGCGCCGCCGCGTTCGACGCCGGCGGCCTGCGGCTGCTCCGCCTGGGCCAGCGCGTCCGGTTCGACACCGACGCCACCGGCCAGATCACCCGCGTGACCCTTCTGACCCTCCCGTAGGCCCGCGCCACCGCGGGCCTCAGCTCCGCCCCGATCGGTTTGGGGTGGGATCGAGGAGCCACGCTCCACATTCCCACCCAAAACCCGGAAACCCCGGCCCACCCCGCGACCGGCCCACCCCGCGACCGGCCCACCCCGCGACCGGCCCACCCCGCGACCGGCGCCCGCGCGGCCCGTGGCCGGCCCCGGCCAACCCGCGCGACGGCCCCGGCCGACCCCCGGGGCCTGCGCCCGCGCGGCCCGCCGCCGGGTCCCCAGGACGCCTGCCCGGTGAGCAACCGGGCCGGAGTTCGTCCGTTGTTAACCCTGATCAGCCATGATGTGAAAGTGAGTGCCGCAACGCAGGGAACTGCTCCCGACCCCGCTGACCAGGAAACTCGTCTGCTGGTCGTGGACCAGCCAGTCCCGGAGGAGGTCGAGCTTCCGAGGGACCGGTACCTGAACCGCGAGATGTCGTGGCTCGATTTCAACGCCCGGGTGCTCACCCTGGCCGAGGACCGCACGACCCCGTTGCTGGAGCGGGCCAAGTTCCTCGCGATCTTCGCGAGCAACCTCGACGAGTTCTACATGGTGCGCGTCGCCGGCCTGAAGCGCCGCCACAGCACGGGCCTGTCGGTGCGGTCGGCCGACGGGCTGTCGGTGCGCGAGCAGCTCGAACTGGTCGCGAACCGCACGTCGGAGCTGGTCGAGCGGCACGCGCAGTGCTTCCTGGGTGATGTGCAGCCGGCGCTGGAGGCCGAGGGCATCCGGATCGTGCGGTGGGGTGCGCTCCCGGCCGGCGAGCAGGACCGGCTCCACCGGTACTTCCGCGAGCAGGTGTTCCCGGTCCTGACGCCGCTCGCCGTCGACCCGGCCCACCCGTTCCCGTACATCAGCGGGCTGTCGCTGAACCTGGCGGTGATGGTCCGCGACCCGGACAACGGCGTGGAGCGGTTCGCGCGTGTGAAGGTGCCGAACAACGTGCCGCGCTTCGTGGCGGTCGCGGACGGCGGTTTCCTGCCGATCGAGGACATCATCGCCGCGCACCTCTCCCAGCTGTTCCCGGGCATGCAGGTCGTCGAGCACCACCTGTTCCGGGTCACCCGCAACGCCGACCTGGACGTCGAGGAGGACCGCGACGAGGACCTGCTCCAGGCCATGGAACGCGAGCTGGCGCGGCGCCGGTTCGGGCCGGTGGTCCGCCTGGAGGCGGCCGACTCGATGAGCGACGAGGTCCTCGACCGGCTGGCCCGCGAGCTGGACGTCAACGAGCGCGACGTCCTCCGAGTCCCCGGCATCATCGACCTGTCGGCGCTGTGGGCCCTGTACGCGGTCGACCGCCCGGACCTCAAGGACAAGCCGTTCGTCCCGGCCACGCACCCGCAGTTCGTGGAGGGCGAGTCGCCGCGCAGCGTCTTCGCGATGCTGCGGGACGGCGACGTGCTGGTCCAGCACCCGTACCACTCGTTCGCGACGAGCGTGCAGCGGTTCATCGAGCAGGCCGCGGCCGATCCGCACGTGCTGGCGATCAAGCAGACCCTGTACCGCACGTCCGGCGACTCCCCGATCATCGACGCGCTGATCGACGCGGCCGAGGCCGGCAAGCAGGTCGTGGTGCTGGTCGAGGTGAAGGCGCGGTTCGACGAGCAGGCCAACATCACCTGGGCGAGGGCGCTGGAGCGCGCGGGCTGCCACGTCGTCTACGGCCTGATGGGCCTGAAGACGCACTGCAAGACGTGCCTGGTCGTGCGGCAGGAGGGCGGCCAGCTCCGCCGCTACGCCCACGTCGGCACCGGGAACTACAACAACAAGACGGCCCGCCTGTACGAGGACTTCGGCCTGTTCACCGCCGACCCGGACGTGGGCCGCGACCTCACCGACCTGTTCAACGTCCTCACCGGCTACTCCCGCCAGACGGAGTACCGGACGCTGATGGTGGCGCCGCTGGGCGTCCGGGCGGGCATCCTGGAGCGGCTCGACCGCGAGGTGGCGCACGTCCGCGAGGGGCGGCAGGGTCTGGTGCAGATCAAGGCCAACTCCATCGTGGACGAGGGGATCATCGACGCGCTGTACCGCGCCTCGCAGGCCGGTGTCCACGTCGACATGGTGATCCGCGGCATCTGCGGGCTGCGTCCGGGCGTGCCGGGGCTGAGCGAGAACATCCGGGTCCGTTCGATCGTCGGCCGGTTCCTGGAGCACTCGCGGATCCTGCGGTTCGGCAACGGCGGCGAGGAGGAGTTCTGGCTGGGCTCCGCCGACCTGATGCACCGCAACCTCGACCGTCGCGTCGAGACGATGGTGCACGTCACCGACGAGAACGCACGGGGGCACCTGCGGTACGTCATGGATCTCGCCACGGCCGAGGACACCGCCTGCTTCGAGCTCCAGGCGGACGGCACCTGGATCCGCCGCACCTCGACCCCGGAGCAGCCGCTGCGGGACCCCCAGGCGGAACTCCTGCGCCGCACGGTCGAACGGGGCGTGAAATAGGCTGGCCGGCGTGCGCGAAGAAGAGCTGAAGTTCACCGTCCACGGTCTGTTCGAGCTACCCGACCTCGCTCCGGCGTTAACGGACGGCGGTGAGGTGCGGCCTCAACCGCGCCGGGAACTTCGCGCGACGTACTACGACACGCCTGATCTGCGGCTGGCCCGGATGGGCATCACGCTGCGGTACCGCACGGGCGAGTCCGGCGACCCGTGGCACCTGAAGCTGCCGACGGGGACGACGGGCATCCGCGACGAGCTGGCGGTCGCCGGCGACGCCGACGCGGTCCCGCGCGAGCTGACGAAGCTGGTCACGGCGTGGGTGCGCGGCGCCGAACTGGCGCCGGTCGCCACCCTGCGCACCGAACGCGACACGGTCCTGCTCCTGGACGCGGACGGCGCCGAGCTGGCCGAGGTCGTCGACGACACGGTCTCGATCCTGGACGGCACGAAGGTGCTGTCGAAGTTCCGCGAGGTCGAGGTCGAACGTGGCACCGCCGACGAGAACCTGCTGCCGGCCGTGGGCGTGCTGCTGGAGGCCGCGGGCGCGGTCAGCGGCGAGTTCACGCCGAAGGTGATGCGGGCGCTGGGGGCCCGCTCGGCCGGCTCCCCGGACGTGCCCGTGCCGGCGAAACCGGGCCGGCTCGGCAGCTCCGGTGACGCGGTGACGTACGCGCTGCGCAAGACCGTCCGGACGGTGCTCGACTACGACGTCCGGGTCCGGCGCGGCGAGGACGACGCCGTCCACCAGATGCGTGTGGGGTGCCGCCGCCTCCGCAGCGACCTGCGGACGTTCGGTCCGCTGGTCGACGAGGACTGGGCCGACCGCCTGCACGGCGACCTGCGCTGGCTCGCCGCCGCGCTCGGAGGGCCGCGCGACGCCGAGGTGCTCCGCGCCCGGCTGCGCCGCACGGCCACGGCCGATCCGCTGTCCAGCGTCGATGCCGAGGCCGTGGAGAAGGTCGACGCCGTCCTCGTGGCCAGGGAGGAGGCCGCGCTGGCGGAGCTGGCCGAGGTCATGGACTCCGAGCGGTACGTCGTCCTGCTGGACGCGCTCGTCGACGCCGCCCGCGCCCCACGCCTCACCGATCTCGGCGCGCAGCCGTCCGCCTATGTGCTGCCGACCCTGGTCGGTGCCGCGTGGCGCAAGCTCGCCAAGCGCGCGACGAAACTGCACCTCGACGACCCGGACGAGCCTTGGCACGAGACGCGCATCCGCGCCAAGCGCGCCCGTTACGCCGCAGAGGCCACGGCGCCCGCGCTGGGCAAGAACGCGGCCCGGCTGGCGAAGGCGTGCGCCGGCGTGCAGGACGTCCTCGGTGAGCACCAGGACGCCGCCACCGCCGCCGACGTCTGGCTTGGTATCGCCGCGGCCAACCCTGAGCTGGCCCTCACCTGCGGACGCCTCGCCGAACGCGAACGGTCCGCGGTCCACCGCGCCCGCGCGGCGTTCGACACCGCGTGGGATGCCGCGACCCACTCGAAGGTCACCGGATGGCTGCCCTGATCCGGGCTGCCGGAGCAGTTCTGTGGAGGCCGGGGAGCGCCGGGGCCGAGGTCGCGGTGGTCCACCGGCCGAAGTACGGCGACTGGTCGCTGCCGAAGGGCAAGCTGGACCCGGGCGAGCACCCGCTGACGGCCGCGTGCCGCGAGGTCGTGGAGGAGACGGGCGTGACGCCGACGGCCGGCCGCCGGCTGCCGGCCGTGCGCTACGAGGTGCCCGGCCCGGACGGTCCGGAGCCGAAGGTCGTCGACTACTGGTCGATGCGTGCGCGCGCCGGCGACGACCGGTTCGAGCCCAACCGCGAGGTGGACGAGATCCGGTGGCTCCCACCGGCGGACGCGGCGGCGCTGCTCACCTATGACCACGACCGTCCGCTGATCGACGCGTTCACGGCGCTGCACCCGGTGACCGGGACGGTGCTACTGATCCGCCATGCCAAGGCCGGCAGCCGCAAGGCGTGGACGGGCTCCGACGGCACCCGTCCGCTCGACAGCAACGGCCAGGCGGACGCCGTCCGGATAGCCCGGGTGTTGCCGTGGTTCGACCCGGCGCGGATCGTGAGCGCCGAGCCGGCGCGGTGCGTGCAGACGGTCGAACCGCTCGCGGCGTCGCTGGGGCTCGACATCGAGATCGACCCGGTGTTCGGCGAGGAGCAGCACGCCGACGATCCGAAGCGGGCGGCGAAGCGGCTGCGGACCCTGCCGCGCGGCGACGGGGACACCGTCGTGGTGTGCAGCCAGGGTGCGGTGATCCCGGAGACCGTGGCGCATCTGGCGGCGACGAGCGGGCTGGTGCTCGGCGCGGTCGTCAGCCGCAAGGGGAGCGCGTGGGCGCTGTCGTTCCGTGGCACCGCCCTTTTGGCCGCCGACTACCTGCCGAACCTAGGGCCGTAGTGCCGGCGGGTGCCGGAGCTCCGTCGATGCGCAGGCCCCCTGCGCACCACGGAACCCCGGCACACGCACCAGTTCTCAGCGAGCGCGCTTCGCCGGAGCCTTCTTCGCGACGGCCTTCTTGGCCGGCGCCTTCTTGGCGGGCGCCTTCTTCGCGACAACCTTCTTGGCCGGCGCCTTCTTCGCCGGTGCCTTGGCCGTCGTCGTCTTCTTCGCCGGGGCGGACTTCGCCACGGTCTTCTTGACCGGCGCCTTCTTGGCGGGGGCCTTGGTGACCTTGGCCGCCGTCTTGGCGGGCGCCTTCTTCGCCGGTGCCTTGGCCGGCGTCGCCTTCGCGGTCACCTTGGCCGCGGTGGTCTTGGTGGCGGCTGCCGCGGCTGCGACGGGGGCCTTCGCCATCTTCTTGGCGCCGGTGATGACGTCCTTGAAGCCCTGTCCGGGCCGGAACGCCGGTACCGACGTCTTCTTGACCTTCACGGCTTCGCCGGTGCGCGGGTTGCGCGCCGTACGTGCGTTGCGGATCCGCTTCTCGAAGACGCCGAAGCCGGTGATCGCGACGCGTTCCCCCTTCTGCACCGCGCGCTGGATCTCCTCCACCACGCTCTCCAGTGCGGCGGTCGCGGTCTTGCGATCGCCCAGACGCTTCGACAGCGTCTCGATGAGCTCGGCCTTGTTCACGGTTCCCCTCCCAGAGTGTTTCCGGCCTGTTGGCCTTGCGCGAACGTTAGGCCGCGTTTGCGAATCAGACAATCACCCGACAGCGTCGTATTCCTTGTGTCGCAAGGGATCGCTGTTCACTCGCGGCGCTGATTCAATGCCCCTTCTCGCGCATCCGAAAACACCAATCGGGGCGGAATCCCTTGCGATATAAGGGATTCCGCCCCGATTCGGAGGCAGGGTCGCGCCGCAGGTCAGGCCGGTTGGGTCCGCGGAAGCCAGGCCGGGCGGCGATCTTCGAAAGAAGAAATCTCCTCGCTGTGCCGAAGCGTCAAGCCGATGTCGTCGAGCCCTTCGAGCAGCCGCCAGCGGCTGTAGTCGTCGAGCTCGAAGGCCTCGACACGACCCGCGGCACGCACTTCCCGCGTGACGAGATCGACGGTCACTTCGGTGCTCGGATCGGCCTCGACCGTCGCCCACAGCCATTCGACGACAGCGATCGGAAGTTCCACCGTGAGCAGTCCGGCTTTGAGCGAGTTGCCGCGGAAGATGTCGGCGAAGCGCGGCGAGATGACGACGCGGAAGCCGTAGTTCTCCAATGCCCACACGGCATGTTCGCGCGACGATCCGGTGCCGAACTCGGGGCCGGCGACGAGCACGCTGGCACCGGCGTACTCCGGCTTGTTCAGGATGAACGCGGGATCCTTGCGCCACGCCGAGAACAACCCGTCCTCGAATCCGGTGCGGGTGACGCGCTTGAGGTACACGGCCGGGATGATCTGGTCGGTATCCACGTTGGAGCGGCGCAGCGGTACGGCCCGGCCGGTGTGGCTGGTGAACTTGTCCATGGGTCAGCTCCCCGAGACGTCGGCGGGTGTGGAGAGGTGTCCGGTGACCGCCGTGGCGGCGGCGACCAGCGGCGACACGAGGTGCGTGCGGCCGCCCTTGCCCTGACGTCCCTCGAAGTTGCGGTTGGACGTGGACGCCGAACGCTCGCCCGGCGACAGCGTGTCCGGGTTCATGCCGAGACACATGGAGCAGCCGGCCTGGCGCCATTCCGCGCCGGCCTCGACGAACACCTTGTCCAGCCCCTCGGCCTCGGCCTGGAGCCGGACCTGGACGGATCCGGGCACGACGAGCATCCGTACGCCGTCGGCGACGTGGTGGCCGCGGATCACCCCGGCGGCGGCGCGAAGGTCCTCGATGCGGCCGTTGGTGCACGATCCGACGAACACCGTGTCGACGCGGATGTCGCGCAGCGGTGTCCCCGGCGTGAGGTCCATGTACTCCAGCGCGCGCTCGGCGGCGGACCGCTCGACCGGGTCGGTGAACGACGCCGGGTCCGGCACGACGTCGCCGAGCGGGAGGCCCTGCCCCGGGTTGGTGCCCCAGGTGACGAACGGGGCGAGCGCGGCCGCGTCGATCTCCACGATCTCGTCGAAGGTCGCGTCGTCGTCCGTGCGCAGGGTGCGCCAGTGCTCGACGGCGGCGTCGAAGTCCTCCGGCGCGTGCGGACGGCCCTTGAGGTAGGCGAACGTCGTCTCGTCCGGCGCGATCATGCCCGCGCGGGCGCCGGCCTCGATCGACATGTTGCAGATCGTCATCCGGCCTTCCATCGACAGCGCCTCGACGGCCTCGCCGCGGTACTCGATGACGTAGCCCTGGCCGCCGCCCGTGCCGATCTTGGCGATCAGCGCGAGGATCACGTCCTTGGCGGTCACCCCGTCCGGGAGCGCCCCGCGCACCTCGACGGCCATCGTCTTGAACGGGCGCAGCGGCAGCGTCTGCGTGGCCAGCACGTGCTCGACCTCGCTGGTGCCGATGCCGAACGCCAGCGCGCCGAACGCGCCGTGCGTGGCGGTGTGGCTGTCGCCGCAGACCACGGTCATGCCGGGCTGGGTGAGGCCGAGCTGCGGGCCGATGACGTGGACGATGCCCTGGTTCGCGTCGCCGAGCTGGTGCAGGCGCACGCCGAACTCGGCGCAGTTGCGGCGCAGCGTCTCGATCTGCGTCCGCGAGACCGGGTCGGCGATCGGCTTGTCGATGTCGATCGTCGGGGTGTTGTGGTCCTCGGTCGCGATCGTGAGGTCGGGTCTGCGCACCGGGCGTCCCGCCAGCCTGAGCCCGTCGAACGCCTGCGGGCTGGTCACCTCGTGGACCAGGTGCAGGTCGATGTAGAGCAGGTCCGGCTCACCGTCGGCGGAGCGCACGACGTGCGCATCCCAGACTTTCTCCGCGAGTGTGCGACCCATCACGTTTCCTTACCGGTAGCGTCCTGAGATGTGGGATGGTAGTTTCGTCTCGTGGGACAGACTACCAGCGGCGTCGGCGTTCTCGACAAGGCCATTGCCATCCTCGAGGCGACCGTCGACGGCGCCAGCCTCGCCGAACTCGTCGACCGGAGCGGGTTGCCGCGCGCGACAGCGCACCGGCTCGCCCAGGCGCTCGAAGTGCACCGGATACTCGTCCGCGACGAGGCCGGCCGGTGGCGACCCGGCCCCCGGCTCGCCGAGTTCGCCAACGCGGCGCCCGACGTGCTCCTCACCGCCGCCGCGCCCGTGCTCTCCGCCCTGCGCGACGCCACGGGCGAGAGCACCCAGCTCTACCTGCGCCGCGCCGACGAACGCATCTGCGTGGCCGCCGCCGAGCGGTCCAGCGGGCTGCGCGACACGGTGCCGGTCGGCGCCGCGCTGCCGATGTTCGCCGGGTCCGGCGCGCAGGTGCTGCTCGCGTGGGAACCGCCCGAGTCGGTGCTGCCGCTGCTCCCCCGCTGCCGGTTCTCCGGCCGCACGCTCGCCGAGGTGCGGCGGCGCGGCTGGGCGGCCAGTGTCGCCGAGCGGGAGGCGGGTGTGGCGTCCGTCTCGGCGCCGATCCGTGACCGCGGCGGCCGGGTCATCGCGGCGATCAGCATCTCCGGGCCGATAGAGCGTCTGGGGCGCCGTCCGGGCGAGCGCCACGCGGTGTCGGTCGTCCGCGCGGGCCAACGGCTTTCAGGCCTCTAAGAGCTTCACTGAGGACGTGCGGCAGGCCGGCGTCGATCGGCGGCCTCCGCCAGCGCGTGCACCTCTCCATGCGTGCCGACGGGCACCGACGCGGCGTACGTGCTGATGGGTTGCCACGCGCGCGGCCACCGGCCGGCGGCGTCCCGCACGGCCGGGTCGGTTTCGACGAGGTAGGCGAGGTGCCGTACGGCGTGCGCGGCGATGTGGTGTTCGTGCAGCTCGGGCGGCGTGGGCAGCATCGGATCGCCGGAGGACACCACGCCGGTCCGTTCCAGGATCGTCACGTCCGCTGACATCACCAGGTCGGGCATCACGGCGTAGGTGAGGTAGACGACGTCGGGCTCTTCGAACCGCCACGACGTGGAGTGGCTGACCGTCCACGGGCCGGGGGTCTCGGCGATGCCGATGGCGTCGAGCGCGAGCCGGTCGGGCGTGGTGCCGGGCTCCCAGAGGGCGTGCACCACCCGGTACCCGAGCGCACCGTCCGGCAGCGGCCGGATCCCGATGACCTCGACGACGACGTTCGCTGCGTTCATCCCCGGAAGGCTATCCGCTGGCCCGACTCGGCCCGGGCGACATCTTCCCGCGTGGAGCCGGGAAGACGTCGCCCAGAGCGGAGCGGCGACGCGTCAGGCGGCGTGCGCGCCCCGGCGGACCCGGCGGCGGGCCAGCGCGATCATCGAGATACCGCCGCCGACCAGCAGGAGCGAGGCACCGAGCAGCCAGCCGACGGACGCGCCGGTGACCGGCAGCTCCTCCTTCGGCGGTGCGTCGCCGCCGCCGTTGCGCGGGCTGGCCGACGTCGACGGCGTGGCCGTGGCGGACATCGACGGCGTCGGCTTCTTGTGCGGCTTGACCGGGGCGGCCTCGCCGCAGGATGCGGCGTCGGCGTTCGCATGACCGAGAACGCCGACCGAGTTGCCGCAGATCTTCACGGGCACGGTGATCGGGGCCTCGACCCGGTTGCCGTTGCCCACACCCGGATTGCCTACGCTCCCTGCCCCCTCGGCCGCATGAGCCGCGACGGCACCGGTGAACAGGAGTCCGGTGGCGATGAACAGCGCGGGCAGAGCCCGTCGAACCCACTCGTTCACGGTGGTACCTCTCGTGGTCAGGAAGGCATGTTCCAGCGTCCGGTCACACAGTGCAGACAGGACGACCACGGAGCGTACTCACATTTCCGGTGTTATCGCCGTCCCCTCTGACCAGCGACAACGCGCGCGTGTCGGGATGCCGACGGCGCCGGCAAACCGTCATTGCGGTTGGAGGACCGGTTAGGCACTGTTCGGTCCGCTTGACCGGTTCGCCCACCAACCGAAGGAGCTACCGTGAATGGATTACGGCGGACAACGCTGTCCGCGGTACTGGCCGGCGCCACCGCCCTTGCCGGCATGGCGCTGTTACCCAGCGTGTTACCCGCCGCCGCCGACCCCCTCCGGTCCGCGGCGGCGGTGACCGAATCGCCCCGGCTCATCGTCGGCTACCGGCAGGCGTCGTCCGCGGCCCGCTCCGACAGCGCGGCGACCGACCATCTGACCCGCAAGCGCAGCACGGCGAAGCTCCAGCGGCGCCTCGCCACCGGCGCGGTCCTGGTCGACGCCGGCAGCGGCGACATCGCCGCGCTGACCTCGGCACTGCGATCGGACCCCGACGTCGCGTACGTCGAGCCGGACCAGCGCATGTACGCCCACGCCGCTCCCGACGACACCGAGTACAACCGGCAGTGGCACCTGTTCGAGTCGGCGGCCGGCATGAACGTGCCGGGTGCCTGGGCCACGTCGACCGGTAGCGGCGTCACGGTCGCCGTGATCGACACCGGGTACGTCGCGCACTCCGACCTGGCCGCGAACATCGTCGCCGGCTACGACTTCATCACCAGCAGCAGCAACGCCCGCGACGGGAACGGCCGGGACAGCAACGCGGCGGACCCCGGTGACTGGACGACCAGCGACTTCGAGTGCGGGATCGGCGGCAACCCCAAGCACAACTCGACCTGGCACGGCACCCACGTGGCCGGCACGATCGCCGCGCTCACGAACAACGGCAAGGGCGTGGCCGGCGTCGCGTACAACGCGAAGATCCAGCCCGTCCGGGTGCTGGGCAAGTGCGGCGGGAACACCTCCGACATCGCCGACGCGATCATCTGGGCGTCCGGCGGCACCGTCTCGGGCGTGCCGGCCAACCAGACGCCGGCCAAGGTGATCAACATGAGCCTCGGCGGAGGCGGTGCCTGCGGCACGACGTACCAGAACGCGATCAACTCGGCGGTGGGGCGCGGCACGACCGTCGTGGTCTCCGCTGGCAACAGCAGCGCCGACACCAAGGACTTCCAGCCCGCCAGCTGCGCCAACGTCATCAACGTGGCGGCCAGCGACCGGGGCGGCGACAAGGCCCACTACTCGAACTACGGCGCCAAGGTCGACATCGCCGCACCCGGCGGCGAGACCCGGCAGCCGGGCGAAACGGGGACGACCACGCCGCAGAACGGCGTCTGGTCCACGTTGAACTCGGGCACGACGTCGCCGGGAAGCGAGGTCTACAAGCCGTACGCCGGCACCAGCATGGCGGCGCCGCACATCGCCGGTCTCGTCGCGCTGATCCTGGCCGAGAAGTCGCTGAGCCCGGCCGAGGTCGAGTCGACCATCAAGAACAACGCCCGCAGCCTTCCTGGAAACTGCGCCGGAGGATGCGGCGCCGGGCTGGCCGACGCCACGAAGACCCTGGGAGCCGTGGCCGGCTGATCGGGCGCCGGTGGCTCCCCCGCCTGTGGACGGGCGGGGGAGCCACCGGCGTTCTCCCTGGGGAGCTAGGCGATCGCGAGCCACAGCGCCGCCACGTTGGGCGGCTCCCAGCCCGGCAGCGACGTGTGCGCCTGCCGGCACTCGTAGTTGCGGCCACCGTGCGAGACGCGGTTGCCGGCCGCGTACGCCTTGTTCGCCTCCCACGCCGGGTACGTACCGCTGGACGGCGACGGCGACGCGCTAGGCGAACCGGTCGGGGACGTGCTCGGCGACGCGGTGGGGCCGCCTGAACACAATCCCTGGTCCGCCCAGACGTCGGCCTGGCCGGGGGTCTCGTTCTGGGTCCACCACTTCGCGCGCCACGTGTGGTTGGCGTGCGACACCGTGTCGCCGCCGACGTACACCTTCGACGACTGCCACGCCGGAGCGGTGCAGCCACCCGGCGACGGGCTGGGACTGGACGTCGGGCTCACGGTCGGACTGACGGTCGGGCTGGTGGAGGGTGGTGGACGGGCTACCCGTCGGGCTCGGTCCGACGCAGCCGGGCGTGGTGCCGTTGGTCGCGTCGACGACGTTGTTGAACAGCGTGGCGGCCGGGTCGAGCGCCTCCAGGGAGTACATCATCGCGCCGGCGAGGCCCTTGCAGTGCTGGTAGTCGGCCCTCGCCTGGATCGAGCGCTGGTTGTCGCCCGACCAGAACGTGGTGCCGTTGTAGAAGTACGACGCCTTGGTCGTCTCGTCGTAGTACGTGTTCGACGGGCTGGTGACGAAGTCCCGGATCTCCTTGTAGAACGAAACGCCCGGCACGTTGCCGGACAGCGGGTTGCCGGGCGCGGGGGCGGTCGCGCTCTGGTACAGCCCGTTCTTGCCGTTGTTCGGCACGCCGGTCCAGCCCCGGTAGTAGAACGGGTACCCGACGGTGATCTTGTTCGTCGGGAAGCCGCCGGGGATGCCGTAGGAGCTGTCGCCGGTCGTCCAGGCCGTGACCGCGGCGTCCACGTTGTACTTCCCGTTGCCCGGCGGTACCGGGGTCATCGGGTCGTTCGGCGAGTCGTACAGCGGCGCCTGGTGGTTGGTCGGGCCGGTCTTCTCCCAGCCGCCGTGCATGTCGTACGTCATCACGTTGGCCATGTCGAGGTACTGGCCGACGCGGTTGGTCTCGATGTGCCTGATCTTGTCCTGGCCGGCCGGCACCGCGGCCATCAGGTACTTCTTACCGCCGCCGAGCGCGTCGAGCTGGGCACGGAACTCGGCGAGCAGCGCCGTGAAGTTTGCCTTGTCCTGCGGTCCGTAGTGGTTGCCGGTGTGGCCGGGCGCGCCCGGGTACTCCCAGTCGAGGTCGATGCCGTCGAAGATCCCCGCGGCCGTGCCGGGGCCGCCGTACCCGCCGTCCACGGGCAGGTTGCCCTTGATGAACATGTCGATGCAGGAGCTGACGAACTTCTTGCGGGAGACGTCGGTCGCCGCCGCGTCGGAGAAGTACTTGGAGTACGTCCAGCCGCCGATCGAGATGAGGATCTTCAGGTTCGGGTGCCGCGCCTTCACCTTCTTGAGCTGGTTGAAGTTGCCGGCGATCGGCTGGTTCCAGGTGTCGGCGACGCCGTCCACGCTGATGTCGGCGCCGTAGGACTTCTGGTAGTCGGCGAACGCGTCGCCCGCGCCGTCACCGGCGTTCGGGTTGTCCTCGTTCTGGTCGGCGGCCTTCGTCGCCTGGAAGCACGTGTGGTTGGTCGGGTGGATGTTGGCGAACGCGTACATCAGGTAGTCGAGCTTCGCCGCGAAGCCGCCGGTGTCGAGGTTCTTCGGGTAGAACCCGTTCTGGTAGATCCCCCACTGGGTGAAGTACGCGATCTTCACCCCGCCGCTGGTCGGCGCCGCCTGCGCCGGACTGCTGTTCGCCGTCAGCACGGGAAAGACTGCTGCTACGGCGGCCAGCAGGGCGGCGACGAGAGCGGCCCGTAACGGCCGTCTGGCTCTGCTCATCGGGTGGTTCCCTTCCTGTTGGTGAGGGCGTACGCACGGATCACGGTCTGGTCGACCGTGTCGCCACGCGTGGTGGTGGCCTTGACGCGCAGCGAGACGTGGTCGGTGTCGGGGTTCCGCACCGCCGCCCGCCAGGTGTCGCCGTCGCCCCGGACGACACGCACGGGCGCCCACGTGGCGCCGTCATCGCCGGAGTATTCGAGGGTCAGGCTGGCGATGCCGTTGGGCGTCGAATCAGCCTGGAGGTGTACGGACAGGTCCAGCGGGGTCAGCCCAGACCTCGAGGCCCTGTTGTGGTCGTCCAGCGTCGGCGTCGCGATCCGGACGGTCGGCAGCGGCACGACGTCGAACTCGTCCGGGTGCTGGGTGGTGAACGTCCACGCGGTCTGCACCCGGGTAGCCAGCGCCGACCAGCCGACGTCCCGCCTCGCGTCGACGACGAGGGCGTACCGGGCGGGCCCGGGTACCAGCTGGAAGAAGCCCTGGCCGGGGAGATCGCTGTACCCGACGAGATGGCCGTCCTTGGACAGGACCGTGCGGCCGGTGACGTAGCTGAAGTCGTACCCCGCCACGCCGGTGTGTCCCGCCTCGGCCGGTGCGAACATCGGGATCACGACCTGGAGGTTGTCCCCGAACCGCACGACGCCGTTCCCGAAGTCGTGAGTGGACAGGTCCGGACCGGGGACCGCCGTGTTCCATTCCTGGAAATCAACGGTGCCCGCGGTGTACGCGGTCTCGTCGTCGTAGACCGCCCCCTCGGGACGGGTTGGGTTGGGCTGGTCGATCGTCCGCTGGACCAGCAGACCCTTCCAGTGTCCGGCGGTGCTGTGGAACTCCAGCCGCCGCTCGGGGAGCGCGATCGTGTGCAGGTACCCGTTGAAGAAGGCCTGGTCCGGCAGGTAGATGGGAGCGTCGGCCCGACTGGCGAGCGCCTCGTCGACGCCCATCGAACGGGTCCGGGAGTAGGTGGCGCCCAGGTCCCGGTTGCGCGCCCGGAACGTCGGGTCAGCCGGTACCGCGCCGGGCACCGGGAACGCCAGGTAGTACGTGTACGGCCGCGCGGCGCCCTTCGGCGAGGTCAGGATCGACGTGTAGCCGAACGTGAACTCCGCCGGGTCGAGGCGCAGCGGCACGGCGTACAGCGCGTTGTCAGGGCCGGCGCCGATGGCGTTGAAGATCGGCGAAGACGACCCGTCCGAACCGTGGGCGATGAACTGTGTGTCGAGTTCGGCGTAGGTACGGACCGAGTCGCGGGCGTCGACGATCGCGCTCACCCGCTTGCCTGCGCGGGCGTCGAACGTCAGCGTGAGGTCCCGGTCGACGTCGACGGGCGGGGCCGTGGCCCGGGTGATGCTGGCGGAGTCGGCGTCCGGGCCGGTGAAGATGTCGCCGACGAACGCGTACCGGCCCTTTTCGAGCTGCACGGTCACGGTCCCGTTCTCGGGGATGGCCTCGGGCGGCCAGGAGTCGCGAGGGTAGGTCAGCGGGAGGATGTCGACGAACTGGGGCAGGTCGTCGCTGGCCGGCTTGCCGTCCCGGTCCACGAGGTTGATCGTGACGTCGAAGAACTCGGGCTCGTCGGCGACGGCCTTCGTCGATCCACCGTCGAGCCGGATCCGGGCGCCGCCGTCCCGTGCCTGCGCCCAGAAGCGTCCTCTGTCTCCCGGCGCGACCCGACGAGACGCCTTGTCGACCGTCAGCGGGAGATCTGTTCCGGCCGCGTCGTGGTGCCCGGCGCGGATCAACGCGCTGACGTCGAACAGCCGGGAGTCGAGCCGACCGGCGGCGAGCAGCGGCTGCGCGTCGACCGGCACGACGCGTACACCGTCCGGACCGGACCGTCGCGCGAAACCGATCCGCTCCCGACCGGCGCCAGGGGCCACGGTCACCAGCTGCTTCCCATCGGCCACGTCGGACACCGTGACCTGGTCGCCGGTGACGAGCGTGACCGTGCGCGCCTGACCCGCGGCTGCCGGGGCGGGTTCCGGCGCGGCTGGAGAGGCGACTGACGGGGCGGCTGGTGGGGCGGCGATCGGCTCGGCGGGGGCGCTCGCCGGTGAGCCGGTGACCACCACGGCGGCCACCGCGCATACCACCGCACGGGTTCTCCAACGCATGTCGCTGCTCCTTCGGCCGGGTCGAAGTGCGTGAGCGAAGCGGTTCTGCGGCGGAACCTAACGGTGTTCGCGGTCTAGACCAATGGCGGAATCCCGATGGCGCCGGGTATCCGCCAGTGGTCTAGACCTTTATTTACGGTCTAGACCCTTGCGCGGCGCGCTCAGGCATGCCCGCCGACCGTTATGGGGCCAATTTCGAGCTTTGGCGTGCCTTCCAGGAACTCACCTATCCGGTCAACCTGGTCATGCAGCTCCCGGCGGTGGCGCGCGGTGAGCGAACCGATCGGCTCGACGGTGATATCGACCTTGCGGCCGGTCCGCCGCAGGTGCCAGACGCCGGCCGCGACACCGTCGATGAGCAGCACCGGGAAGTTCCCGCCCTGCCCGCCCGACAGGGCACGCTCGTACGCCTTTCCGGGGAACACCAACTCGCGCGGGTGGCATCCGACCACGTAGGCGTCGAAGTACGGCAGCAAGCGGACGCCCTGCGGCGGCCCGTCGGGCGCGGCGGTGTCGCCGGCCAGCATCCAGCCGTGTTCGGTCAGTTCCAGCGCGTCGCCGAGGGAGTCGAACAGGTCCGTGGCCCAGCGGACCGGCATGCTCAGCCACTTGGCGAAGTGCGCCGGCGTGGCCGGCCCGTACGAGTGCAGGTAGCGGCGGACCAGTTCCGCGAGCGACTGCTGCCCATCCGCCGGCTGGAATCCGGGGAGCCAGCGGCGCGGGCTCGTGTAGGTCACCTTGCGACCGCGCGTCGGGCCGAAGCAGAGCGCGCCCCGGTACCCCGCCAGGTGCTCGATCTGGCGCCAGCGGGGCCAGAGCCCCTGGAACGCCTCCATGACGGGGTCGCCGGCCCACGGTCCGGCGATGGCGACGATCGCATCGGTGAGCTCGTCCACCGTGAGTTCGTCGTCCTTGAGCGCGATCGTGATCGCCGCGATGACCTCTTCGACCTGGTCCGGCGTCATCCGGGCGTTCTCGGGGAACGGGTTCCGCCCGGTCGGCAGCGCGGAGAGCGCGCCCGTCCACATCGGAAGGTCACGGGTCGGTAGCAGGTGGACGGTGCCGCGCGGTCCACGGGTCTTCACCAGGCTCCGCTCGACCCAGAGAGCGTCCCGGACGTCGGCGCGGGTGCCGTACGACAGCCGCACGCCGATGGACAGTTCGGCCGCGCTGATCACCTGGGCGTGCGCACCGGACATCGCGGCGGCGACGTCGGCGGGCCGGGCGTGCCCCGGCGCGGCGAGGTGGTGCCGTTCGAGGCGCCTTGCGACGACATCGGTCCACGTCAGGCTGGTGCTCATGCGCGTGCGCCTCCTCGGCTTCGTCCGGTCGAAAACGAGACTAAGATCTGTTGCGGCCATTTTCTGACCTGAATTAGGCGGAGCCTGGGACACATGGCGAACACGAGCTCACGAACGCTGCGGCTGCTCTCCCTGTTGCAGACCCACAAGTATTGGCCGGGCAGCGAGCTGGCCGACCGGCTCGGCGTGTCTCCCCGGACGCTCCGGCGCGACGTCGACCGGCTGCGTGAACTGGGCTATCCGGTCGACGCGAACCGGGGCGTCGACGGCGGGTACCAGCTCGCCGCCGGCGCCGCGCTGCCGCCGCTCGTCGTGGACGACGAGGAGGCCGTGGCGCTGGCGATCGGGCTGCGGCTCGCGTCCCAGGGGTCGGTCGGCGGGATCGAGGAGGCGTCGGTCCGGGCGCTGACGAAGGTCGTCCAGGTGATGCCGCCCCGGCTGCGGAGGCGCGTGGACACGCTCCGGGCGGTGACCGTGCCGGCCGTGTTCAGCGGCGGGCCCAGCGTCGACGCCGAGGTGCTGACGGCTGTGGCCCAGCTGTGCCGGGACGAGGAACGGATGCGGTTCGCCTACACGGCCCACAGCGGCGAGCAGACGGACCGTGAGGTCGAACCGCACCGGCTCGTCTCGCTCGGGCGGCGCTGGTACCTCGTCGCCTACGACCTGAACAGGCACGACTGGCGCAGCTTCCGGCTGGATCGGCTGGCGGATCCGCGCACGACCGGGGCCCGGTTCCGGCCGCGCGAGCTGCCGGCCGAGGATGCGGCCGCCTTCGTGCGCGCAGGCATCGACAACATTCCGGCGGTGCCGCGGACGGCCGAGGTGCTGGTGCACGCGCCGGCGGCGGATGTGCGTCCGGTGCTCGGGCAGTGGGGGACGGTCGAGGAGGTGGACGCCGGTAGTTGCCGGGTGTTCATGGCGGCGGACAACCTGGACTGGCCGACGTTGGCGCTCGGCGCGGTGCGGGCGGAGTTCGAGATCGTGGGGCCGCCGGAGCTGGCGGAGCAGGTCCGCGAGTGGTCCACCCGCTTCGCCCGCGCGACCGCCACCCCCTGACCCACCACCCGCCGCCCGTACCACCCGCCGCCCGCCGAACCACCGCCGCCGCCCGCACCACCCGCCGCACCGCCGCCGCCCAAACCGAACTGTTCGGAATGCCGTGCTGTAACCGGGCACCGGATACCCCGATATCCCCGACAGTTCGGGGCACCCGGCCCCACAGGCGCGGCGCTCCGCGCCAAAGACAAACTGAGGCGCTTCGCGCCCAGAACCACAAACGAGGCGCTTCGCGCCCGCTCTTCTTCCACAGCAGCCGCTCTGCGCCAAAGACAAAGCGAGGCGCTTCGCGCCCAGAACCACAAACGAGGCGCTTCGCGCCCGCTCTTCTTCCACAGCGGCCCCTCCGGGCCCGCAGGGCGGCGCCGCGCTCCGCGCGGCCGCCGCAGCCCCGTGGGGCCCGGGGCTCGGCCCCGGAGCAAAATGCGAAAGAGACCCCCGTCCACGTTTTCCGTGGACAGAGGTCTCTCACTCTCTGTAGCCCCGACCGGATTCGAACCGGCGCTACCGCCTTGAGAGGGCGGCGTCCTAGGCCGCTAGACGACGGGGCCCTAGGGTCGTGCGTGAGCTGGGGTACCAGGACTCGAACCTAGACTAGCTGAACCAGAATCAGCCGGGCTGCCAATTACCCCATACCCCATTGGTGTGGGCTCGTTTCCTCGCTCGCACCGGGAGTAACTGTAGCGGACGGGCAGCGCGTGCCCAAATCAGCACCCCCGTGTCGCGGAGGGATCGGCGCGTTAACCCAGGTGACAGGCGGGGTGTGGCTTTCCTAACCTTGCCGCCACTGCCCTGGAAAGAAGGAGCCCGCGTGGATACCGCCCGTTCTGCTGTTGATCGCCATCTCGCCGCGATCGCCGATCGAGACCTCGACGGGTATGCGGCGTCGGTGCACGAGGACGTGCTGGTGGTCCTTCCGACGGGCACGCGGTTCGACGGGAAGGCGGCGGTGGTGGAGTTCCACCGGGACTTCTTCGCGGATCCGGACTGGTCGCAGGACATGGCGGAGGTGCGCTTCGTCGAGGCGGGTGACACGGTCTCGACCCTGTACGAGGCGACGTACCGTGACGTCGACGGTACGGGCGCGCCGATCCTGACGCGGTTCCTGGTGGGGCTCGTGTTCGTCCGTACGGATGGGGTCTGGCTCTTGCTGCACGACCAGTGCACGCCGCTGCCCTGACAACTCCGGGGCTGCCGCGAACGGCAGCCCCGGAGGCCGGGCCCTACTGGGCGGCGCGCAGCCGCTGGAGCGACCGGTCGCGGCCGAGCAGTTCCATCGACTCGTACAGCGGCGGCGAGACCGTCCGGCCGGTGATCGCCACCCGGACGGGCGCGAACGCCTTGCGCGGCTTCAGCCCGAGCCCGTCGACGAGCGCGGCCTTGAGCGCTTCCTCGATGCTGGCGGCGTCCCAGGCGGGCAGCGGTTCCAGCGCCTCCACGGCCGCGGCGAGAACGGGGGCACCGGCCTCACCGAGGTTCTTCGCGGCGGCGTCCTCGTCCGGTGCGAACTGGTTGTCGGGGGTGAACAGGAACCGCAGCATCTCGACGGCGTCGGACAGCACCGTGATCCGCTCCTGGACGAGCGGCGCGCCGGCGGCCACGAGGTGCTCCTGCTCGGCCGTGAGCGGGTCCGCGACCAGGCCGGCGCGCTGGAGGAAGCCGGTGAGCCGGCCGGCGAAGTCCGCCGGATCGAGCAGGCGGATGTGCGCGGAGTTGATCGCCTCGGCCTTCTTCAGGTCGAACCGGGCCGGGTTGGGGCTGACCCGGGCGATGTCGAACACCTCGGTCATCTCGGCGAGGGTGAAGATGTCGCGGTCGTCGGCGATCGACCAGCCGAGCAGCGCCAGGTAGTTCAGCAGGCCCTCGGGAAGGAAGCCGCGCTCGCGGTAGAGCAGGAGACTCGACTGCGGGTCGCGCTTGGAGAGCTTCTTGTTGCCCTCGCCCATGACGTACGGCATGTGGCCGAAGCGCGGCATCTCCTTCGCGACGCCGATCTCGATGAGCGCGCGGTACAGCGCGATCTGCCGTGGTGTGGACGGGAGCAGGTCCTCGCCGCGCATCACGTGCGTGATCTGCATGAGCGCGTCGTCGACCGGGTTGACCAGCGGGTACAGCGGATCGCCGTTGGCGCGGGCGATGACGTAGTCGGGGGTCGTGCCGGCCGCGAACGTCACCTCGCCGCGGACCAGGTCGTCCCAGGTCAGGTCCTCGTCGGGCATACGCAGGCGCAGCACCGGCTCGCGGCCCTCGGCCCGGAGGGCGGCCTTCTGCTCGTCGGTGAGGCCGCGGTCGTGGTTGTCGTACCCGAGCTTCGGGTCGCGACCGGCCGCGCGGTGCCGCGCTTCCGTCTCCTCGGCGGTCGTGAACGACTCGTACGCGTACCCGCCCGCGACGAGCTTCGCGATCACGTCGTCGTAGATCGGGCGCCGCTCGGACTGCCGGTACGGGCCGTACTCGCCGCCGACCTCGGGACCCTCGTCCCAGTCGAGACCGAGCCAGCGCAGCGCGTCGAGCAGCTGCTCGTAGGACTCCTGCGAGTCGCGGGCGGCATCCGTGTCCTCGATGCGGAACACGTAGGTGCCGCCGTGATGGCGGGCGTAGGCCCAGTTGAACAACGCCGTACGGACGAGGCCGACGTGCGGGTTGCCGGTCGGGGACGGGCAGAACCGCACCCTGATCGACGGATCGCGCTCCACTATGGACTCCTGTGGTTAGGTGCGGCTGACTACCGGGTTGGTGAGGGTTCCGATGCCCTCGATCGACACCGACACCTGTTGACCGGACGTCAGCGGACCGACGCCCGCCGGAGTGCCCGTGAGGATCACGTCACCGGGCAGCAGGGTCATGATGTGCGAGATGTAGGAGATGACCGTCGCGACGTCGAAGATGAAGTCCTTGGTGCGGCCGTCCTGGCGCAGCTCGCCGTCGACCTCGCACCGGACGCCGAGATCGGCCGGGTCGATCGTGGTGTCGATCCACGGGCCGAGCGGGCAGAACGAGTCGTGGCCCTTGCCCCGGGTGAACTGGACGTCGGCCTTCTGCTGGTCGCGGGCCGTGACGTCGTTCGCGCAGGTGTAGCCGAAGACCGCGTCGAGCGCGCGCTCCTTGGAGACGTCACGGGCGCCGGTGGCACCGATCACGACGGCGAGTTCGGCCTCGTGCTCCACCTGGTTCGAGTCGAGCGGCAACCGGATGGCGTCGACAGGGCCGATCACCGCCGTGGACGGCTTGAGGAACAGCAGCGGCGCGGACGGGACCTCGTTGCCCAGTTCGGCGGCGTGCGCGGCGTAGTTGCGGCCGACGCAGACGACCTTGCTCGGCAGGATCGGCGAGAGAAGGCGCACGTCCGGCAGGGCCCAGCGCTGGCCGGTGAAGACGATCTGGCCGAACGGGTGGCCTTCGATCTCGGCGACGGTCAGCGCGTCGAGCGGGGTATCCGGTCCGCCCTCGACGACGCCGAATGCCGCCGCCCCACCGGGATGAACAAAACGGGCAATACGCACTGGGGCTCCCACGTCCTGCGGCAACGACCGCCTCAATCTATCGCCCGCCGCCGCGGCGATTGCGACCTGTCTTTCTTACGCTGTGCGACATCTTGTGTACCACAGGTAAATAAGCACGCGATTGCGTTAATGCGCAACGGATGCGTGTAACGCACGGTCACTCCACATCGATAACCGTTCGTCGACTACGACATGGTGATGACGGCAAAACGGACAGTTGACGCGCAGTCGGGCATCGCACGGTCGACATACGAAAACGAAAGCAACTGAGCTTGACAAGATACGTACGATCACAAAGTCGTGTGAAGCTTCATCGCCAGGGCTTGTGAAGCGAGCTCGGCACAGCATCACGGGGGCCATCGCCGCGCGACGGTCCCATCCACGCTCACCGCGAACAGGAGACCCCACCGCGTGCGTACCAACCTCACGAGCCGGGCACGGCTCACGGCCGGCATCACCGTCGCGCTGACCGCCGGCGCGATCGCCCTGGCGTTCCAGGCCCCGGCCGGCGCCACCGAGCCCACGACGCCCGACCCGGAGACCTCGACCAGCGCGTCCCCGGACCCGTCTCCGTCGCCGAGCGAGAGCACCTCGCCCGCGCCGAAGCCGGACGAGCCCAAGACGGAAGACCCGAAGCCGAACGACCCGGAGACGAGCACTTCTCCCAGCACCTCGCCGTCGCCGAGCACGTCGCCGGACCCGGAGGAGCCCGAGCTGAAGTCGGTCGTCATCACCGGCAAGGTCTGGCGCGACAAGAACCGCAACGGCATCCAGGACGCCGGCGAGCCCGCTGCCCCCGGTATCCCGGTCGTTGCCGGTGCGCTGCCGGCCGACACGAACTTCTGCGACCTCATCAACGAGGACGAGGAGCCGGAGGCCGCGCTCAAGGCGGAGTCCAAGAAGGCCAACAAGGGCTTCAAGGCGAGCGCCGAGGAGGCCGACGGCGGCGAAGGTGTGACCGACGCGCAGGGCAACTACAGCCTCAAGGTCAGCACCCCGGGCCACTACGGCGTCCTGATCGTCCCGGCCGCGTTCGAAGAGAACGAGGAGGACGTCAGTGAGCTCTTCAACCTGACCCGGCCGAACGTCGGGGACGACGCGAAGGACTCCGACTTCAAGCCGTGCACCATCGCGGACGAGGAAGGCGACTTCGTCGTCGGCGTCTACGACGCGACCGTGACCAAGGACTCCACGGCCGACCTCGACGCCGGTGTCTACAACGACAGTGACACGCCGGCCCCGGCCCCGGGTGGCGGCGGTTCGCTGCCGAACACCGGCCTCGCGATCACCGGCTTCATCGTGGCGGGTCTCGTGCTCGTCGGCGGCGGTACCGCGCTGACGATCCTCGCGCGTCGCCGTCGCCAGGTCACCACCGCCTGACGTTTCTGTCCCACCCCGCAGCGGGGCGTCTCCGATCCGGAGGCGCCCCGCTTCATTTCGTAGGCTGGACGGCATGGAACTGCTCGGGCGAGACGACTGGCTGGCACGCCGTGCCGCCCACGAGCAGCGCGTCGACGCCTGGACGGCGCCGCACCTCGAACGCCGCCGGCGCGGCGAGAAGCATCCCGTCGAGGACTTCCTGTTCGACTACTACTCGTACCGGCCCAGCCACCTGCGCCGCTGGCATCCGGGCGCCGGCGTCACGCTCGCGGGCGAGGCTGCGCGCGAGTACCTGCGCTGGGACTTCTACGCCGAAACGCCGGACGGCGTCACGATCGACGTCGACGCGTTCCTTGCCCGGCGCGGCGACACCGTCCGCTGGGTGCACGACCTGCTGCGGCGCACCGCCGAACGACCCGCGCACTTCGGCTGCTTCGGGATGCACGAGTGGGCGATGGTCTACCGCCAGCGCGCGGACGAGGTACGGCACAACGCCTGGCCGCTGCGCCACTCCCCCGAGCGGCTGGCGGCGATTGTCGAGGAGCGCGGCGTCCGCTGCACGCACTTCGACGCCTTCCGCTTCTTCACCGACCCGGCCCGGCCACTCAACGTCCTGCAGCCGTCGCGCGAGACGCAGCACGAACTGGAGCAGGGCGGCTGCCTCCACGCGAACATGGATCTCTACAAGTGGGCGTACAAGCTGGCGCCCCTCACGCCGTCCGAGCTGATCGCGGACTGCTTCGCGCTCGCCCGCGAGATCCGCGAACTCGACATGCGCGCGAGCCCGTACGACCTGGCGCCGCTCGGCTACCCGCCGGTGCTGATCGAGACGCCCGACGGCCGCGCCGAGTACGCGACCGCCCAACGCTCCTTCGCCGACCGCGCGACAGCCCTCCGCCAGCGCCTCGTGATGCCCACCTCCAACTGTCGGGGTTAGCGGGGTATCCCGCGCCCGGTTACAGCACGCGAGTCCGGACAGTCCGGTTCGGCAGTCCGGTTCGGCAGTCCGGTTCGGCAGTCCGGTTCGGCAGTCCGGTTCGGCAGTCCGGTTCGGCAGTCCGGTTCGGCAGTCCGGTTCGGCAGTCCGGTTCGGCAGTCCGGTCAGCGGCAGCTCGGTCAGCGGTAGCGGACGACGAGGCTGTTGGTTCTCGCGCCGGCGGGCACGTCGACGACTAGTTCGGTGCCCCGCGCGCTGTCGCGGAGTCGGTACTTCGCGGTCCGCCCGTCGATCCGGGCCGAGCGGACGTTCGCGCCGCTCGGCAGCACCACGCCGATCGTCAGCGCCGCCGGCACGCGCCTGTTGACGGTCGTGACCAGCGAGTTCTCCTCCCGGACGGCGAACACGTCGACGCTGCCCGATCCGATCCGAATGTTCCGTCCGGTCATCGCGTTCTGGCCGTCCGGGATGCGGGGGACGACGGTCAGCGCGGATCGGCCGAGGTCCGGCGCCACGCCGAGCTGCTGGCGGACCACCGGCCACAGCACGCCGTACGCGCCCCACGCCTGCAACACCATCGCCCGGTCGGTGAACGGCTTGTCGATCTGCACTCCCGCGTCGCCGCCGGGTGCGATCTCCGGCATCGCGCCGGGCGACTCCCACAGCGCCGGGTCGAGCTGGATGCGCGCGTTCGCCCGGGTGTAGCGCTGCTGCTGCCCACGGCCCATGCGACCGAAGTTGCCTTCCCCGACCGCCATGATCGCCGTGTTCAACGAGTACACGACCCGTTCACTCTGCACTGTGGACGATTCCTCGTCACAACTCGGGCCGCGGTTGCCGCCTTCAGCGATGGTCGAGCCCGTACCGGTGTGGTACAGCCCGTTCGGTCCGGTGTAGCAGTCCTGTTCGCGCCGCGCGAGCAGTGTCCGCCCGTGTTCCCTGCCGGCGATCGGACGCTCGTCGTCCAGCAGCGCCTCGGCCGGCGTCACGCCGATCCAGTGCCGCTGGAAAACCTTCTCGTTGCCCGAGCCGTGGAGCGAGTCGGCGTACTGGTCCGACGACGCGCCGAACCACCAGTCCCGCTCGAACTGCCGCATGAGCTGGTCGGCGCGCTGGCGGGCCCACGTCGCGGTGCCCTCGTCGTAGCGGCTGCCGGCCAGGTCGGCGAGGTCGCGCAGGCCACGGATCGTGTAGACCGCGTTGTCCAGTTTCTCGTCGCCCATCCCCGGACGTTCGACGTTGCCGAGCCCCTCCGGCCAGCCGTCGCCGTCCGCGTCGAGGGAGGCCACGTACCGCATGTTCCGGACGGTGAAGTCGTACATCTCGTCCCGGAACGCGTCGTCACCCGTCCATCGCCACAGCAGCGCGACGGCGCTCGGGAACTTGGCGGTCTCGTCCGTGTTGCCGGCCTCGTCGTTCGCTCCGAAGTAGACGGCGCCGTCCGGGGTCACCTCGTGGACGACCTTGCCGCTCCCCTTGTTCGCTATCTCGCTCACCGCGCGCAGCGCCCGCAGGTGCTCCTTCGCCGCCTCGAACTGGCCGGCCGCCACGGCGGCGAAGGCCGTGTACTCGCCGTCGGTACCGAAGATCCACGGATAGTCCGGGAAGCCCGCGCCGAACCACCGCGCGGACGGCACCGTCCCGGCGGGCGCGGGGTACGCCGTGCCTTGGTTCGTCACCCGAACCCGCAGGCCAGATGCCTCCTGGACGGAGTCCGCCAGGTTCTGCTTGCTCCACTCGACGCTGCGCTCCAGCAGACGGTCGCCCGGCAGGTCGACGGCCGTCCAGCCGCCGACCGCCCGGCGCGCCGTCACCTTCCGCTCGTAGAGGCCGGACGGCGACACCAGCGCGGCGTCCAGCTCCTGGCGCGCGGCCGCCACCCCCCGGTCCGAGCCGGCCACGGCCAGCCAGATCGTCGTCGGACGCCCGGCCGGCAGCGTCAGCTGGTACCTGAGCTGGCCGCCGGTACCCCGTCCGAACCCGGAGTCGTCGCACCGCTTCGGCGCCTCCCCGGACACGGGGCAGATGACCGGCGGATGCTGCGGCCCCCGGAACGCCGCACCGAGTTGGGCGCCACTCGGCGGGATCGACGCGCCCACCAGCGCCGCCCAGTCGTGCGGCAGCTGGTTCGGCCCGGGCGGCGTACCGGCGTCGCGGAACACCAACGCACCGTCGACGAACGCCCCGGTGTCGCGCAGGTTCGCGGTCTCCTGGCTCGGGTTGGTCCCGCCCCACGGGTACGCCGACATCAGCTCCGAATGGGCGTCGACGGTCAGGACGAGCGTGCGGCTCGTCGGCGCGGTGAACGTGAGGCCGGTCAGGCCCGCGCGGATGCCGTCCGGCACGAAGTCGAGCCGGCTCGCGAGCACACCGTTCCGCGTCGGCAGGTCGTACCGGACGTATCCGCGCCCGTTCGTGACCCGCGTCGCCGGACCGAGCCACGCCCCGTCCGTCCCGAACCAGATGCCGTCGAGCAGCTTGATCGGCGGCGTCCAGAAGCCGCCCATCTCGCCGCGGGTGTGCCACCCCATCGCCGGGTACCGGCCGTCGGCGGCGGACATCGCGTACAGGCGGTCGCCCACCACGAGCGAACGCCGGTCGGCGAGGCGTTTGTGTTCGCTGAGTTCGGTGACCGCGCCCGCCTGATCTGCGGGTTCGAGAGTGTCCGGGCCGATCAGCTGCGGCGCGGCGGCTCCGGCGACGGTGGCCAGGGCTGTCGGCAGCCCGAGCGTGACGATGAGCGCGAGAGCGATGCGACGGCGTAACCGGGTCGCGCACCGGTGTCGTCCCACAGGGGCCTCCTCATACCGGGCCGGCCGCGACGGGATGTCACGACTTGCCCCGATCCAGACGGCCCAGCAAGGAAGCAGTACACCGGATAGATCCGGTCTAAACAAGTACCAATCCGCCCCGGATTCACCGGGGCGGATCGGCAGTGGGTTGGCGACGGGCTCGGGTCAGACCCCGCTGAGGGCCCGCTGGCGACGCAGACCGAACGTCAACGCGTCCACCAGCGCGTGCCAGGACGCCTCGATCACGTTGCCGTGGACGCCGACGGTCGTCCACTCGCGGTGCCCGTCGGTGGTGTCGATCAGGACGCGCGTGACGGCGTCCGTACCGTGCCGTCCTTCGAGGATCCGCACCTTGTAGTCGGCCAGTTCGAGGCCGGCGAGTTCCGGGTAGGCCCGGCCGACGGCCTGGCGGAGCGCGTGGTCCAGTGCGTTGACGGGACCGTTGCCCTCGGCGGTGGCGATGACCCGCTCACCGTCCACACTGGCCCGGACGGTCGCCTCGCTGACGACATCGCCGTTGTCGCGGTGCTCCACGGTGACCCGGTACGACTCCAGATCGAAGTAGTGCGGCGTCTCCTCCTCCAGTTCGGACCGCAGCAGCAACTCGAAGGAGGCGTCGGCGGCTTCGAACGACCATCCGTCCGCTTCGAGGTCTTTGACTTTCTCGACGACGCGACTCACCGCCTCCGGATGGCCGGCCAGGTCGATGCCGAGCTCGCGACCTTTGAGCTCCACACTGGCCCGACCGGCCATCTCGGTGACGAGGATGCGCATGTCATTGCCGACGACCGCCGGATCTACGTGGTTGTAGAGCTCCGGGCTGATCTTGATCGCACTGGCATGCAGGCCCGCCTTGTGAGCGAACGCTGACGTCCCGACATACGCCTGTTGGGGATTCGGGGCCTTGTTGGCGATCTCGGCGATGGCGTGTGACACGCGCATCATCTCCGCGAGGCAACCCTCGGGAAGTACGTCGCGGCCCATCTTGGTGACGAGGCCGCCGATGACGGCGAA
The DNA here is from genome assembly GCA_963742725.1 of uncultured Actinomycetota bacterium. Classification (GTDB taxonomy): domain Bacteria; phylum Actinomycetota; class Actinomycetes; order Mycobacteriales; family Cryptosporangiaceae; genus CAVVAL01. The sequence continues at coordinate 589,725 of CAVUMX010000001.1, forward strand.
CAGATCGGCGTTGCCGGGGCGTTCGCCGTAGCCGTTCGCGGTGCCCTGCACGTGCGTTGCCCCGGCGTCGACCGCCACGAGCGTGTTCGCGACCGCGCAGGCGGTGTCGTTCTGGGCGTGGATGCCGATCCGGAAGCCGGTGCGCTCGACGACCTCGCGCACGACCCTGCCGACGCCCATCGGCAGCTGCCCGCCGTTCGTGTCGCAGAGCACGCCGACGTCGGCGCCGGCCTCGAAGGCGGCTTCCAGGACGCGGACGCCGTAGTCACGGTCGAACGCGTACCCGTCGAAGAAGTGCTCGCAGTCGAGGAAGACCCGCCGCCCTTCGCCGACCAGGAACGCCACCGTCTCTCGCACCATGTCGAGGTTCTCCTCGTGGGTGGTGCGCAGCGCCTGGACGACGTGCCGGGCATCGGACTTGGCGACCAGCGTCACGACGGGCGCCAGGGAGTCCCGCAGCGCCAGGACCTGCGGATCCTCGTGCGCCTTCTTGCCCGCCTTGCGGGTCGCGCCGAACGCGACCAGCTTGGCGTGGCGCATGTCCAGTTCCTTGTGCGCACGGGCGAAGAAGTCCGTGTCCTTCGGCAGCGCGCCGGGCCAGCCGCCCTCCACGAAGCCGACACCCACCTCGTCCAGGAGCCGGGCCACGGCCAGCTTGTCGGCAATCGAGAAGGACATGCCCTCGCCCTGGGCGCCGTCGCGCAACGTGGTGTCGAAGACGTGGAAGCTGTCGTCCATCTCGGCCTTCCTCAATTCAGCGGGTATCCGGACCAACAAAAAGACCCCCCACGAACGTGGGAGGTCTGCGCGCAGGCGGGTCGCGTGCGCGCTAGGTGCTAATAAGGACGCTGTTGGTCACGGGCAGAGCATTACACAGTCGCGTCGGATTCTGGTACCCCGCTCCCAGGATGTGGACGCCCGCGCTTTGGGTTCCCGGTATTTACCCAGGCAGAATGGGGTCATGGGTACAAGGCGGCCGCTCATCGGCATCACGTGTTACGTCGAACAGGCGAAGTGGGGGCCGTGGGACGAGCCGACCGCGCTGCTCCTCAACACCTACGTCGAAGCCGTCAGCGGCACGGGCGCGCGGGTTCTGATCCTGCCGCCGGACGCCGTCGACGGCGACGTCGTGTCCGTCCTCGACGGGCTCGTGCTCGCCGGCGGCGCCGACATCGACCCGGCACGGTACGGCGCGGGCGCGCACCCCCAGACGGCCGGCATCCGGCCCACGCGTGACGCCGGGGAACTGGTCCTGCTCGCCGCCGCCCAGGCCCGTGACCTGCCCGTACTGGGGGTCTGCCGCGGTATGCAGCTCATGGCCGTCGCGGCGGGCGGCACGCTGCACCAGCACATGCCGGACATCGTCGGCACCGAGGAACACCGCCCCGAAGTCGGCGCGTACGGCGGGCACGACGCCAGGTTCGCGGCCGGCAGCCTCGTCGCCGGGATTCTCGGCGAGAACCTCAAGGTCAACTCGTACCACCACCAGGGGGTGGACGATCCCGGCGCGCTGACCGTCACCGGATGGGCGTCGGACGAGTCGATCGAGGTCCTGGAGGATCCGGCGCGCCGGTTCTATCTCGGCGTGCAGTGGCATCCGGAGGCGACGTCCGACCACCGGCTGTTCCAGGCGCTCGCCGACTCTGCCTAGCGGCATATACCGGTCATCGGTATATTGTTCGCCATGGCGATGCGCGAGCCGACGTTCCTCATCCTCACGGCGCTGGCCGGGCCCGCCCTGCACGGGTACGGCGTGATGCGCCAGGTCACCGAGCTGTCCGGCGGCCGGGTCGAGCTGCGGGCGGGCACCCTGTACGCCGCCCTCGACCGCCTCAGCGCCGACGGCCTGATCGCCGTCGACCGCGAAGAAGCCGTCGAAGGCCGGCTCCGGCGGTACTACCGGCTCACCGAGAGCGGCAGCACCGCCCTGCGCGACGAAGCCGCCGCCCTCCGCCGCCACGCCGATGCCGCGGCCGAACGCCTCGCCCACTGGATCCCCCACCCCGCCCCGGGCTGACGCCCAGGCGCCCGGACCCGGCCGCCCCACCCGCCCATGCCGCGCCTCACCCGCTCGCACCGCCGCGCCTCACCGCCTCACCGCCTCCCGCCTACCCGCCTACCCCCACCCGCGCGCCCGCGCGCCCGCGCGCCCGCAAACCGGACTATCCGGGCTCGCGTGCTGTAACCGCCCGCCCATAACCACGCTTGCCCCGAATGTTCGATTCGCGCTCTGGAGGGCCGATGCCGAACGACCGCCACCCGCTGGCCCGGCGCTACCACGCGCTGCTGCGGGCGTACCCGCGCTCGTACCGTCGGGAGCGCGCCGCGGAGATCGTCACCACGCTGCTGGACGCGGCGCCTGCCGAGCGCACCCGTCCGACGGTGGCCGAGGCGTTCGACCTGATCCGGGGCGGCATCGCCTACCGGTTCCGGGTGCGCGGCGCCGGCGCGGTGTTCGCCACTCTCTGCATGGCCGTCATCGCGGGGGTGGCGGCCGGGGCGCTGGGCGGCTTCGTGGGGTGGCAGTCCGCACCGCCGCTGCCCGGTCCGGCCGAGGCGGCGCGGCTCGTCCAACCGGCGCTGCCCGCCGGGGCGTCCGTCCACACGAGCAGGTGGGATTTCCTGTTCGCCGACAGTCCGAAGTACACCGATCCGGACTGGGTCTACCTGCTCGGCGGCACCGACGAGTACGAGGCGGGCCGCGTCCACGTCGCGGCGACCTACCCTCGCGCTGAGAACGCGGCCGACGCCGCCCGCACCCGGCTCGCCGCCCAGGGCTGGCGCCTCGGCCCGGCCACCGGCGGCGCCTATCCCGAAACCGTCGCGTACCGGGACGGACTGCGGATCAAGCTCTTCACCATGACGGACACGCACGACGAGCTGGTGGTCGTCCTCACCCGGACGGCACCGTCAGGCGTCCTCCCGCTCACCACGCTGGGACTTCTGGCCGGAGCGCTGGGCGGCTGGTTGCTCGCCGCGTGGGCGTTCCGCCGCGCGGCGGGTGCGTCTCCGACCCGCCGCGCGGGAGGCGTCCTGCTCGTCATCGGCGGTGTCATCGCGCTGTTCCCGGCGACGGCGTACAGCCTGGTCGCGATCGTCGCCGGGTACGTCACGGCGCCGGAACCGGTGCCGGTGTGGATCGGGTACGTGTTCATGGTCGCCCGTCCGCTCGCGGGGCTGGGGGCCGCGGCCCTGCTCGCCGCCCTCCTCACCGCCTCGACCGGACGGCGCCCCCACCCGACTTGGGGTGCAATCGCATAGCCAGGCTGCACGATCCCACCCCCAAATCCTGGCCCTGTGGACGGCCAAAACGGGCGGACCGCCGAACCCGGCATCCTCAGTGGATGGAGTATCCAAAACTGGTCGCGGTCGCCGAGGACCAGGGCCAGCTGTTCACCTGGCAGCAGGCGAGGGACGCCGGCTACTCCGCCTGGCAGATCCGGACCCGTCTGGCGGACGGTCGATGGCGCGTCGTCCTCGGACGGGTGTTGGGGGCCGCCGGCGTACCGGACACCCCGTCGACACGCGATCGCGCCGCCTATCTTGCCGGCGGTGCGGGCGCCGTCCTGAGCGGACTCTCTGCGGCACGGCTACACGGCATGGACGTCCCTGACGGACCCGGCTGCGTCACTGTGCCAAGGCGGCGGCACCTGGCCATCGCCGGCGTGCGCCTGCTGCGGGAACCAGTCGACGGCGACGACCTGATCCTGCTCGCGGACATGCTGGTCACGAGCCGTGCCCGGACGGTCTTCGACTGCCTGCGCATACTCCCCCACGACGCCGCGACGGCCTTACTGGATCAGGCCCTGCAGAAGAAGTGGGTCACGCTCACCGGCCTGTCCGGACGGGTGACCGCACACGGCCAGCGGCACGGCGCGCCACGCCTCCGTTCGTTGCTGTCCGAGGCGTCGCTCGGCGCGCGGTCCGAGGCCGAACGGCTGCTGCACGGCGGCCTACGGACCGCTGACATGACCGGCTGGGTTGGCAACCACGAGGTGCACGACGCCGCCGGCCTCATCGGGGTCGTCGATGTCGCATTCCTCGCGGCAAAGGTGGCGATCGAGGTGGACGGACGGGCCTGGCATAGCGCCGCCGACCGGTTCCAGCGAGACCGCACCCGCCAGAACCGGCTCGTCAACGCCGGCTGGACCGTTCTCCGCTTCACCTGGCACGACCTGGAAACGTCCATGCCGGACGTGATCGCCACAATCCGAACAGCGCTCGCCCGGCCCTGATCCCATTTGGGGTGGGATCACGTAGCCAGGCTCCACAATCCCACCCAAACCCGCGGGCCGCAGGGCGGCGGCGGGCAGCGCGGCACGGCGCGAGGCCGCGGCGGGCAGGGCGACCGGCGGCGCGGGCGACCGGCGGCGCGGCGCGGCGCGGGCGGCGCGGCGCGGGCGCGGGCGGCGCGGCCGCCGGGCGGCCGGCGCGGGTGGCGCGGCGCGGCGGACCAGCCCGGCTACAGCGGTGTCACGTAGGCGCCGGAGATTCCGCCGTCCACCAGGAACTCCGACGCTGTGATGAACGAGCTGTCGTCGCTCGCCAGGAATGCGACGGCAGCCGCGATCTCCTCCGCTTCGGCGAACCGTCCCAGCGGGACGTGCACCAGGCGGCGCGCCGCCCGCTCCGGATCCGACGCGAACAGTTCCTGCAGCAGCGGCGTGTTCACCGGCCCGGGGCAGAGCGCGTTCACCCGGATACCTTCGCGCGCGAACTGCACGCCGAGTTCGCGCGACATCGCCAGCACGCCGCCCTTGCTGGCGGTGTACGAGATCTGCGAGGTCGCCGCACCCATCCGGGCCACGAACGAGGCCGTGTTGATGATCGAGCCGCGCCCGCGCGCCTGCATGTGCGGGATCGCGTACTTGCAGCACAGGTACACCGACGTCAGGTTGACTTCCTGCACGCGGCGCCAGGCGTCCAGGCCGGTGGTGAGGATCGAGTCGTCGTCGGGCGGCGAGATGCCGGCGTTGTTGAACGCGATGTCCAGCCCGCCATAGGTGTCCACAGCGGACTGGAACAGCCCCTTGACCTGTTCCTCGGACGTGACGTCGGCGGCGAAGAACGTCCCGTCGACCTCCTTCGCCGCCTCCTCGCCACCCGCGCCCGGGAGGTCACCGATGACGACGCGGGCCCCCTCGGACGCGAACCGCCGCGCTGTGGCCAGCCCGATCCCGCTCGCGCCGCCGGTCACGACAGCGACCCTGTCCTGCAACCGCGCCACGCCGGGCGCCCCCACCACGTTGCCCACTCTCACTCCTCCGTTGCGATGAAGACGTTCTTGACCTCGGTGAACGCGTCGAGGGCGTCAGGCCCCAGTTCGCGCCCGAGGCCGGACTGCTTGAAACCGCCGAACGGCGTCCAGTACCGGACGGACGAGTGCGAGTTGACGGACAGGTTCCCCGCCTCGACCGCCCGGGCGACGCGCAGGCCACGCCCCAGGTTCTGCGTCCAGATCGACCCGGACAGCCCGTACTCGCTGTCGTTGGCGATGCGGATCGCGTCGGCCTCGTCCTCGAACGGCAGCACGACGACGACCGGCCCGAAGATCTCCTCGCGCACCGCCCGGTCGTCGAGAGAAACCGGCGCCAGCACGGTCGGCGGGTACCAGAAACCTGGGCCATCCGGGGCCGAGCCCCGGAACGCCACCGGCGCGTCGTCCGGGACGAAGCTGGCAACCGTCGCGAGCTGCGCCGCGCTGATCAGCGGCCCCATCTCCGTCTTCTCGTCGCCGGGCGGGCCCACGACCACGCCGGAGACAGCCGGTTCCAGCAGCTCCATGAACCGGTCGTACACGCTGCGCTGCACGAGGATCCGCGACCGCGCGCAGCAGTCCTGACCCGCGTTGTCGAAGACCCCGTAGGGCGCGGTAGCGGCCGCGCGAGCCAGGTCGGCGTCCTCGAAGATGATGTTGGCGCTTTTGCCACCCAGCTCCAGTGTCACCGGCTTCACCCGTTCCGCGCAGCCGGCCATGACCCTCTTGCCCACGTCGGTGGAGCCGGTGAAGACGAGCTTCGCCACGTCGGGGTGCTCGACGAACCGCTGCCCGACGACCGACCCGGCGCCGGGGACGACCGTGAACACGCCCGGCGGAATCCCCGCCTCCAGCGCCAGCTCGCCGAGCCTCAGAGCGGTCAACGGTGTGAGTTCGGCCGGCTTCAGCACGACGGTGTTGCCGGCCGCGAGCGCGGGCACGAACCCCCAGCCGGCGATCGGCATCGGGAAGTTCCACGGGACGATCACGCCGACCACGCCCAGCGGCTCGCGGAACGTCACGTTGATGCCGCCGCTCACGGGAATCTGCTGGCCGAACAGCCGCTCCGGCCCGCCCGCGTAGTAGTCGAGCACGTCGCGGACGTTGCCCGCCTCCCACCGCGCGTTGCCGATCGTGTGGCCGGCGTTCGTCACTTCGAGCTGGGCCAGCTCCTCCAGATTGGAGTCCACGACGGCGGCGAACCGCCGCAGCAGCCGGGCCCGGTCGCCGGGCGCCACGGCCTTCCATGCCGGAAACGCCGCCCGCGCCGTGGCAATGGCGGCGTCCGTCTCCTCCACCGTGGACGGTGGAATCGTGGCGACCACGTCCTCGGTCGCCGGATTGAGTACCTTCATAGCCTCTCGAACCCCCGGTAACGTTCCCAGTCCGTGACAGCCGCCTCGAACGCGGTCAGCTCCACATCGGCGGCGTTGACGTAGTGGGCGACGACCTCGTCCCCGAACGTCTCCCGCGCGAAGTCGCTGGCGGCGAACAGGTCGCGGGCCTCGCGCAGGGTCTTGGGGACGCGCGGCGCGTCGGAGGTGTACGCGTTGCCGGTGAACGCCTCGGGCAGCGGCAGTTCCTGCTCGACGCCCGCCAGCCCGGCGGCGATCATGGCGGCGCAGGCCAGGTACGGGTTCACGTCACCGCCCGGCACCCGGTTCTCGAAACGGAACCCATGCCCGTGGCCGATCACGCGCAGCGCGCACGTGCGGTTGTCGTGGCCCCAGGCGACGGCGGTCGGGGCGAAGCTGCCGTCCACGAAGCGCTTGTAGCTGTTGATGTTGGGGGCCAGGAACAGGGTCATCTCGCGCAGGTAGGCGAGCTGCCCGGCGAGGAAGTGCTGGAAGAAGGCATCGTCGTCAGCGAACGTCGCCGCGCCGTCGGTGCCGCGCACGCTCAGGTGGATGTGGCACGAGTTGCCCTCGCGCTCGTTGAACTTGGACATGAACGTCAGGCTCATGCCCTCCTGGGCCGCGATCTCCTTCGCGCCGTTCTTGTAGATCACGTGGTGGTCGCACGCCCGCGTGACCTCGTCGTACTTGAACGCGATCTCGTGCTGGCCCAGGTTGCACTCGCCCTTGGCCGACTCGACGGTCAGCCCGGCGCCCGTCATCCCGTTGCGGATGCGGCGCAGCAGCGGCTCGATCCGGGCCGTACCCAGCAGCGAGTAGTCGATGTTGTACTGGTTCGCCGGGGTCAGCTCGCGGTAGCCACGCTGCCAGGCGTCCTCGTAGGAGTCACGGAAGACGATGAACTCCAGCTCGGTGCCGGCGTAGGCCTTCAGGCCGCGTTCGGCGAGCCGGTCGACCTGCTTGCCGAGGATCTGGCGAGGCGAGGCGATGACGGGGGTGCCGTCGTGCCAGGTGAGGTCCGCCAGGATGCCGACCGTCGCGTCGTGCCACGGCACCCGGTGGAGCGTCGACAGGTCCGGTTTGAGGACGAAATCGCCGTAGCCGGTGTTCCACGAACTCATCGCGTACCCGTCGACCGTGTTCATGTCGACGTCCACCGCGAGCAGGTAGTTGCAGCCCTCGGCGGCGTGGCCGAGGACGTCCGACAGGAAGTACGGCCCGGCGAGCCGCTTGCCCTGGAGCCGCCCCTGCATGTCGGTGAACGCGAGGAGCACGGTGTCGACCGTGCCGTCCGCGATCTCGATCCTGAGCTGGTCCACGGTGAGCCGGCTCCCGTGTGCCATCGGCACCTCCCCAAATGTCGTGGGGGAAACTTATGCGCCGTGAGCGGTCCGCCGCAATGGTCTAAAGCAAGTGCATTTTAGAGGACGCCCGGCACCGCACCGGAAGCCGGCAGCCCGGCGTGGCAAGCGGAGCCAGGATCAAGCCAGGAAGCCCCTGAGCAGCGCCGCCGTCGCGTCGCAGTGCTCCTCCATGACCGTCCGGGCGTCGGCGCCGTCGCCGGCCAGGATCGCCTCGACGACGGCCGTGTGCTGGGCGTCGGAGTGGGCGATGTTGCGGCGCAGGACCGGGATGGCGGCGAGGAGTTCGCCCACCTGGGACTGGACGTCCGCCACCGCCGTCACCAGCGGCGCGCAGCCCGTCACGCTGGCGATCGCCAGGTGCAGGCGCGAATCGGCGACCCGGCGCTGGGCATCGTCCGGGGCGTCGGTGCACTCGGCGAGGCAGCCCGCCAGGTACGCCCGTTCGGCCGCGGACAGGGTCCGGGTCGCGGCCAGCGCGGCGGCGCCCGGCTCCACGACCCGGCGGAAGTCGAGCGCCTGGTGCAGCCGGTCCCCCATCGACCGGGCCACCTCCGCCGCGTGCTCGCGCGTCGGCAGGCCCGCCTGGAACGTGACGAACGTGCCACCGCCCCGCCCCCGCCGCGACTCCACGAACCCGGCCTCGGCCAGCGCCTTGATCGCCTCGCGCAACGTCATCCGGCTCACGCCGAGCAGGTCCGCCAGCTCCCGCTCGGGCGGCAGCCGCTCGCCCAACGTCACCACGCCCAGCTTGATCGCCCGCGCCAAGCGCTCGACGGTCACCTCGAACGCGTTCCCGTCCCGGATCGGCCGGAACATCGACCGAGAGAGGGCAGTACTTGCTGGTTCGCTCATTGCGCGCCGCCTTTATGCGCTGTCGACGCCGTGCGCCACACCACGGCTACGCCGGTGTGTCGCCCGGCTTTCGACAGCGCGGCGGCGTCCACTCGCTCACGGGGGCGGCGCTTCGTTCGCTCACGGGGGCGGCGCTTCGTTCGCTCACGGGTTATCCACCGTCTACGCCGGGGATGCGGCCGTTGCGGAAGGCGTCCACGAAGTGGCGGTGGTCGTCGCGGACCTGCGCCGCGTAGCCGAGCCCGAACGCGACCAGGTCGTCGGCGAACTCGGCGTCCCGGTCGCCGATGGCCGCGACGATCGCCTCCTCCGTCTGGAACGGCACGAGCGACTGGTCGCTGCCGGCGTCCGACACGCAGTGGATCTTCGCGACGGCCTGCCCGAGGAAGGACAGCAGCGGCAGGATGTCGGACGGCTCGGTGATGTCCGTCCACTCGATGTCGGTCTCGTACGGCGAGAGCTCCTGGACGACCTGGCCGACACCGTCCATCGAGCACCAGCCGAGCCACGGGTCGGCGTGGGCCTGCAACGCGCGCTGCGACACGGCCGTGCGGTGCCCCTGGTGCTCGAAATACGAGCGGATGCCCGGATCGTCCACCACGCGCGAGGCCGCGGCGATGTTTCCCTGCTTCATCGACAGGACCACGTCGTTCTCCAGCGCCTGCGTGGCGCCTTCCATGAGCAGGTTGTACGCGGGCAGCCCGGCGCTGCCGATGCCGAAGCCGCTGCGTCCGACGATGTCCTTGATCTTGTAGCTCGTGACGTCCTTGAGCTTGCCGCTCGGGATCGTCGCCAGGTACTCGGCGAATGCCGCCTCGACCCGCTTTCGCTCGTCCGGTTCCAGCAGCCGGACACCCGGCCCCTCACGGAACACCCGGTCCTGCTCGCGGATCGTCGTGGTCCGGTCCAGCAGCGCGATCCGGGTGCGGGCGCGCGCGTCGAGCAGGATGTCGCGCAGCACCCCGGACGTCGTATCGAGCGTGAGCCGGAACTGGTAGTCGTCGGTGTGGGCGGCGAACCGGCGGACCTTCTCGACGTAGGCCCGGGCGACCGTGCGGATCATCCGGGCGATCGTCCCGTCCGACAGCGCCTTGGCGAACCCGAGCAACGCCAGGCTGGCGGCGAGCCGTTGCAGGTCCCACGTGTAGTGGCCCAGGTACGCCTCGTCGTAGTCGTTGACGTCGAACACCAGCACGCCTGACGAGTCCATGTACGTACCGAAGTTCCCGCAGTGCAGATCGCCCTGGATCCACACCCGGCTCGTGCGCTCGTCGGCCCAGCGGTCTGTCTCGCCGGCCCGGCCGTCGGCGACGTCGGCGTAGAACAGGCAGGCGCTGCCGCGGTAGAACGCGAACGGGTCGGCGGCCATCTTGCGGAACTTCGCCCGGAACGCCGCCGGATCGGCGTCGATCAGCGGCTCGAACGCTTCCACGAGAATCTCGACGATCTGCTGCGCCCTGTCCTCCGGCCGCCGCGCGCTGAGCATGTCCACCACCGTCGTCATGACGCCTCCTTCAGTACGACGATGGCAGACGGCGCCCAGCGGCGACGCCGTCCGTTCGGATAAACGCCCCAAGGGGCAGGCTCAAAGAGCGTGCATCCAGCCGTGGCGGTCCTCGGCGAGGCCGTGCTGGATGTCGAGCAGCTGCTTGCGCAGGGCCATCGTGACCTCGCCCGGTTCGCCGTCCGCCACGGTGAACTCGCCGTCGTTGCCCTTCACGTGCCCGACGGGGGTGATGGCGGCGGCCGTCCCGCAGGCGAACACCTCGGTCATCGCCCCGGACGCCGCCGCGTCACGCCACTCGTCCGTGGAGATCAGGCGCTCCTCGGTACTGAGGCCGAGGTCGGCGGCGAGCGTCAGGATCGTGTCGCGGGTGATTCCGGGCAGCAGCGTGCCGGTGAGCGAGGGCGTGACGAGCGACTTCGTGCCGTCCTCGGCGGTGAACACGAAGAACAGGTTCATACCGCCCATCTCTTCCACCCAGCGGTGCTCGACGGCGTCCAGCCAGACGACCTGCTCGCAGCCCTTCTCGGCGGCCTGGGCCTGCGCCACCAGGCTGGCCGCGTAGTTGCCGGCGCACTTCGCCTCGCCCGTGCCGCCGGGGGCCGCGCGCGTGAACTCCGTCGACAGCCAGACGCTCACCGGCTTCACGCCCTGCGGGAAGTAGGCGCCGACCGGCGAGGCGATCAGCACGTACAGGTACTCCAGCGCCGGACGGACCCCCAGGAACGGATCGGTCGCGAACATGAACGGCCGCAGGTACAGGCTGGTCTCCGGGGCGGACGGCACCCAGCCCCTGTCCTGCTCGGCGAGCACCCGGATCGACTCCAGGAACAGCTCCTCCGGCAACTGCGCCATCGCCAGCCGCGCCGCCGACCGGTTGAACCGCTGGGCGTTCTGCTCCGGACGGAACAGCGCCAGCCCACCGTCCGGCTGGTGGTAGATCTTCAGGCCCTCGAAGATCTCCTGGCCGTAGTGCAGCGCGGAGGTCGCCGGGTCGAGGCTGATCGGGCCGTACGGCTCCAGGCGGGCGTCGTACCAGCCCTTCCCCTCCGCGTAGCGGATCGTGACCATGTGGTCGGTGAAGACGCGGCCGAACCCGGGATTGGCGATCAGCGAGGCCCGCTCCTCGACCCCTACCGGCGCCGAGGTGGGACGCAGGTCAAAGGTGATCGACGGCAGCGGAGTGCTCATGACGGTCCTTCCGGAAGCGACGGTTCTAGGGGCAACTTACCGTTCGTTCAGCCCACGCGGCAGGCCGTTCCGGCATGCCGGGCGGCGGCCAGGGCCGAGGCCCGCCCCTGGCGTTGCGTGGCCCGCCTCGGGTGTTGCGGCGTGTGGCCAGCGGGCGGTGCTGACGTCGCTGACCCGCCTCCGCACGACGGCCCCGCGGGCCAAGTGTCGGATCCGGCACAGTGTGACGCGGCGATGCGGGTGGCATCAGACGCCCGCGAACGGGCGGGCGCGGCCGGCGGTTCGCCGGGTGGTGGCCCCCAGGCCACGGTGGTGGCTGGGGTGCCTGGTGGTGGCCCGGCCCGGGGGTGGTCCCAAGACCACGGTGGTGGCTGGGCAGCCTGGTGTTGGCCGGGGTCGGGCCCAGGGTGGGTGGCGCCGGCGTAGCCGGGGTTGCAGTGGCCAGTGGGTGGCGCGTGGTGGCCGGGCCGAGGTGGCGGGTTAGGCGGTTACTCGGGCCGTGATGCGGTCGCCGACCTCGACGGTCCGTACGTCGGACGTGCCGCGCTCGGCGAGGTCGTCGGCGACGGCGCGCTCGACCCGGGCAGCGGCCTCGGGGTGGCCGAGGTGCTCCAGCAGCAGCGCGACGGAGAGGATCGTGGCGGTCGGGTCGGCGATGCCCTGCCCGGCGATGTCGGGCGCGGAGCCGTGCACGGGCTCGAACATCGACGGGAACGCGCCGGTCGGGTTGATGTTCCCGCTGGCGGCGAGGCCGATGCCACCGCAGATGGCGGCGGCGAGGTCGGTGAGGATGTCGCCGAACAGGTTCTCGGTGACGACGACGTCGAAGCGCTGCGGCTGCGTCACGAAGAACATCGAGGCGGCGTCGACGTGGAGGTACTCGGTGGTGACGTCCGGGTGGTCGGCGGCGACCTCATTGAACACGCGCGTCCACAGGCCGCCGGCGTTGACCAGCACGTTGTTCTTGTGGACGAGCGTCAGCTTCTTGCGCGGACGTGCGGCGGCACGGGCGAAGGCGTCGCGGATCACGCGCTCGACGCCGTACCGGGTGTTGAGCGACTCCTCGGTGGCGACCTCGTGCGGCGTGCCGACCTGGAGCCCGCCGCCGGCGCCGCAGTACAGCCCCTCGGTGCCTTCCCGGACCACGACGAAGTCGATGTCGCCGGGCTTCACGCCGGCCAGCGGGCTGGTCACGCCCGGGTAGAGCCGGGCGGGGCGCAGGTTGACGAAGTGGTCGAACGCGAACCGCAGCTTGAGCAGCAGCCCGCGCTCCAGCACGCCGGACGGGACGCCGGGGTCACCGACGGCGCCGAGCAGGATCGCGTCGTGCCCGGCCAGTTCGGCCTGGACGGACTCGGGAAGCACCTCGCCGGTGGCGTGCCAGCGCCGGGCGCCGAGATCGTAGGAGGTCGTCTCGACCCCGGGCAGTACCGCGTGCAGGACCTTCAGCCCCTCCGCGACCACCTCCGGGCCGATACCGTCGCCACCGATCACCGCGAGCCGGGTCACTGCGCCTCCTTCATCCGTTGTTCCGCCACCCTAGCGCGCGGGTCCCACGGACCGGTACGCGCGTCCCACCCACTGGGCCCCCTCAACGCGTTTGGGCGACCTTTCTGCCGCCATAGCAACAGAAAGATCGCCCAAATCCGCGGGGTGGCGCGGGCGCCCGGGGTTACTCCGCCTCGGTCAGGTCCACCGCGCTGGCGCGGCGGGCGCCGATCGACTCGGCGATCGTGTCGAGCAGCTCGCTCGGCACAGCCTGGTCGACGGACAGGCCCATGAGCGTGTCGCCGCCGGCGTCGGTCCGGGCAACCTGCATCCCGGCGATGTTGACGTTCGCGTCGCCCAGGGACTTGCCGAGCGTGCCGACGATGCCGGGACGGTCGACGTAGCGGAAGAACAGCAGGTGCCCGTCCGGCGAGAGGTCGATGTCGAAGCCGTCGATCTCCACGAGGCGCTGCACGCGCTTCGGGCCGGTCAGGGTGCCGGACACGCTCACCGTGCGGCCGTCACCAAGGACGCCGCGGACGGTGACGAGGTTGCGGTAGTCCGGGCTGTCCGGGCTGGTGGAGAGGCCCACGTCGACGCCGCGCTCCTTGGCGAGCAGCGGCGCGTTCACGTACGTGACGGACTCCTCGACGATGTCCGCGAACACGCCCTTGAGGACGGCGAGCTGGAGCACGCTGACGTCGAACTCGGTGATCGCGCCGCGCACCTCGACGGTGATGCTCTGCGCGACGCCGCCGGCCAGGGCCGTGAAGACGCGACCGAGCTTCTCGGCGAGCGGGAGGCCGGGACGCACGTCCTCGGCGACGACGCCGCCGGCCTGGACGTTCACGGCGTCCGGGACGAACTCGCCCTGCAGTGCCAGCTTCACGCTCTTGGCGACGGCGAGACCGGCCTTGTCCTGCGCCTCGACGGTGGACGCGCCGAGGTGCGGGGTGACGACGACGTTCTCGTGGCCGAACAGCGGCGACTCGGTGCACGGCTCCTTGGCGAAGACGTCGATGCCGGCGCCGGCGACGCGGCCCTCGGAGATCGCGTCGGCCAGGGCCTGCTCGTCGACGAGGCCACCACGGGCGGCGTTGATGATCCGGACGCTCGGCTTGACCAGCGTCAGCTCCTTGGCACCGATGAGACCCAGGGTCTCCGGCGTCTTCGGAAGGTGGATCGAAATGAAGTCGGACTCGGTGAGCAGCTCTTCCAGGCTCACCAGGCGGACGCCGAGCTGCGCCGCGCGGGCGGGCTGCACGTAGGGGTCGTACGCGATGAGCCGGGTGCCGAACGCGGACATCCGCTGGGCGAACAGGACGCCGATGCGGCCGAGGCCGACGACGCCGACCGTCTTGTCGGCGATCTCGACGCCGGTGTACTTCGACCGCTTCCACTCGCCCTTGCGCAGCGCCGAGTTGGCGGGCGCGGTGTGCCGGGCGACCGCGAGCAGCAGCGCGACGGCCTGCTCGGCGGCGCTGACGATGTTCGAGGTCGGCGCGTTGACGACCATGACACCGCGCGCGGTGGCGGCCGGCACGTCGACGTTGTCCAGGCCGACACCGGCCCGGGCCACGACCTTCAGCTTCGGCGCGGCCGCGAGGGCTTCCGCGTCGACCTTCGTCGCGCTACGGACGAGGATCGCGTCGACGTCGGCGAGCGCCGGCAGGAGCGCCGCACGGTCGGCGCCGTCGACGTGACGCACCTCGAAGTCGTGCGCTAGTACGTCGAGCGCGGACGGGGCGAGCTCCTCGGCGACGAGGACTACGGGCTTCGACACTTCGCATCCCTTGGGAGGTTGTCGGTGAATGCGACCGATCGTACGGACGCGACGCCCCTTCGTCCTGCCTGAAGCGGCACTCGTGATGACCGTCACGTGCGACGGCCGTCACCCTCCCTACCAGCCTTAACGATCGCTCAGGGCGTCCACGGTGACCAGTTCGACCCCCTGGTCGGCGAGCCGTCGCAGCAGCTCAGGGAGTGCGCTGCCGGTGACGGCGGGCCAGGTGTGGAGGAGGGCGATGTCGCCGTTCGAGGCCGAAATGGTCTCGACCACTCTGGCTACGTCGGTGGACGGCGACCAGTCCTCCGGATCGAGACTCCAGTGGATGTTGGTGAAGCCGGCCGCCTCGACCAGCCCGCCCAGCCGCTCGTCGCCCGCGCCCCGCCCGTACGGGAACCGGAACCACGGCGCCGGGTCGACCCCGGACGTCTCGGCGACCGCCGCCCGCCCGGCCGCGAGGTCGCCGGCCACGCCCTCGTCCGTCAGCCACGGGTACGGCACGTGGCTGTGGCAGTGCAGCCCGACGAGGTGCCCGTCGTCGGCGATGCGGCGGGCCAGCGCCGGGTACGCCCGCGCCCACCGGCCCTGGACGAAGAACGTCGCGCGGGCACCGGCGGCCGCGAGCACGTCGAGCAGCTCGCCGCACTGGTCCGGTGGGCCCGGCGGGTGGTCGGGGTACTCAGCGTCGAACGTCAGCGCCAGTTTCGCCATCGTCCCAGTCTGTCAGGGGTACCGTGGACGGTGCGCGCGCACTGTAGTCCCGGTTGCAAGGCAGGCCGCCCTCCTCCGCCGCACGGCCGAGGGGGGCGGGCTCACGTCTCCCGGGACTCGGCCCTGTCGAGCAGGGCGGCGAAGCGGCGCGTGAACAGGTACGCATCCCCCGGCCAGCGCGCCGACACGTAGTTGCCGTCCTCGACCACGAACGCGTGCCGGTCGTCGGTGGCCGTCGCGCGCGTGTTCGTCCGGGGTCCGCGCTCGAAGCGGGCACCGGCGGCGACCACCTCGTCCTGCACGTAGGCCGGGTAGGTGCGGTAGTACCGGCCGAGCCGCCAGGCGGTCAGGAAGTAGGCGCCGCGCTCCATGTACTTCGGTAGACAGGTCGTGCGGCGCCCGGCGAGGACACCGGCGCGCGCCAGGACGAGCACGCCATGACAGATCGCGCCGACCGGACGGCCCAGCGCCCAGAACTCGCCGATCTTCGTCCGCAGCGCGGCGCTGCCCAGGTACTGGCGCATGCCGGGCGCGTGCCCGCCGGGGAGGATCAGTCCGTCGAACCCGGCCGGATCCAGCGCGTCCCACGCGACCGGCGCCTGGAACTCCGGCGACGCGGCGAGCTGGCGGTAGAACCGTTTCGGCTCCGGATAGGCGCCGAGCTGGCCGAGGATCACGCCGGTGAGCAGCAGCGGATCGCACTCGGGCGCGGCACCGCCCCGCTCGGTGGCGAAGACGACCTCATGACCGGCGTCGGTGAGTAGCCGCCACGGCACGGCGACCTCGGTGACGTCGAAGTCCCGGTCCGGCAGGGGAACGAGGACGCGCATCAGGCCGCCCCGAGGAAGCGGGCGATGACCCGGGCGAACTCGGCCGGCTCGTCGATCCACGGGTAGTGGCCGCAGCCGTCCAGCACCGCCATCTCGGCGCCGGTGATGCTGCGCGCGACCACGTCCGCGCCGGGCACGCCGCTGCCGCCGTCGAGGGAACCGGCGACGACCAGCGTCCGTACGCCGAGCGCCAGGAGGTTCGCGAGCGCGCCGACCCGGTCGAAATCGCGGGCGAGTGGTCCGGACGAGTAGCCCACCTGCGCGCCGAGCGTCACCTGCTCGGAGTACCCGGCGGCGTGCGCGCGGGCACGGTCGTCCCAGCGTCCGTAGTAGAAGGGGGCGACCCGGTCCAGCAGCGGCGCCGCCTCTTCGAGCTTCGTGATGCCGTCGAGTGCCGCCATCGCCTGTGCCGCGTCGGAGTACCAGGGCTCGGCGAACCGGGCGTTGCGCACCGACGAGGTGTCCGGCACGACGGCCTGCAACCGTACCGACGGCGTGACCAGGACCAGCGAGCGCAACCGCTTCGCGTGCCGGGCGGCGTAGATCTCGGTGACCACCGCACCGGCGGAGTGGCCGAGCAGGTCGAACTGGTCCAGGTCCAGCTGGATGCGGAGGTCCTCGACGTCGTCGGCCAGCGCCGGGTAGGCGAGCGTGGTCGCGTCGGACGGCATCGCCGACTCCCCCGTGCCGCGCGGGTCGAGGACGATCAGCGTCCGGTGCGCGTCGAGGCCGCCGAGATCCTCCAGGTAGACGCCCGACCGGCCCGGACCGCCGGGAACGCACACCAGCGGCGCGCCCGACCCCTGGACGCGGTAGTGCAACCGGGTTCCGTCCCCGGCGATGACATGCGGCATGCCGCTCAGCATGCCTCATCCCGCCGAGTTTCGGACTTTTGAGGGTCGGCCGGAGCCGGGAACCCTCAAAAGTCCGAAACTCGGGAGCAGCGCTACGCCGTCTCGGTGATCGGGCGGTCGACCCACGACATCATGCCGCGCAGCTCGGCGCCGACCTTCTCGATCGGGTGGTTGGCGCCCTCCTCGCGGAACTTGGTGAAGTTCGGGCGGCCGGCGTCGTCCTCGGCGACCCAGTTGCGGGCGAACGTGCCGTCCTGGATGTCGCCGAGGATCTTCTTCATCTCCTCCTTGACGCCCGCGTTGATCACGCGGGGGCCGGACACGTAGTCGCCGTACTCGGCGGTGTCGGAGACGGAGTAGCGCTGCCGGGCGATGCCGCCCTCGTACATGAGGTCGACGATGAGCTTCAGCTCGTGCAGGCACTCGAAGTAGGCGACCTCGGGGGCGTAACCGGCCTCGGTCAGCACCTCGAACCCGGCCTGGACCAGCGCCGACGCGCCGCCGCAGAGCACGGCCTGCTCGCCGAACAGGTCGGTCTCTGTCTCTTCCTTGAACGTGGTCCGGATGACGCCCGCGCGGGCGCCGCCGATCGCCTTCGCGTAGGAGAGCGCCAGCTCGAACGCCTCGCCGGTCGCGTCCTGCTCGACGGCGACCAGGCACGGGACGCCCTTGCCGTCGACGAACTGGCGGCGCACCAGGTGACCCGGGCCCTTCGGAGCGACCATCGCCACGTCGACGCCGGTCGGCGGCTTGATCAGGTCGTACCGGATGTTGAAGCCGTGCCCGAAGAACAGCGCCTTGCCCTGGGTGAGGTTCGGCTCGATCGCCTCGGTGTAGAGCTTGCGCTGCGCGGTGTCCGGCGCGAGCACCATGATCACGTCGGCCTCGGCGGACGCCTCGGCGGGCGTGAGGACGCGCAGCCCTTCCGCCTCGGCCTTCGCCCGGCTCTTCGAGCCCTCGGGCAGGCCCACCCGGACGTCGACGCCCGAGTCACGGAGCGACAGCGCGTGCGCGTGCCCCTGGCTGCCGTAGCCGAGCACGGCGACAGTGCGCCCCTGGATGATCGACAGGTCGGCGTCGTCGTCGTGGAAGATCTCTGCCATCAGTGGAACCTTTCGTGGTGTTGGGTCAGGCGCTGCGGAGCGAGGCGGACGGGCCGGTGATCGAGCGGGCACCCCGGCCGATCGCCACCATTCCGGACTGGACGAGTTCCTTGATTCCGAACGGCTCCAGCACCTTGATGAGGGCTTCGAGCTTGTCGGCGGTACCGGTGGCCTCGATCGTGACGGCGTCGGTGGCGACGTCGACGACCTTGGCCCGGAAGAGCTGGACGGTCTCCAGCACGTGCGAGCGGGTCGACAGGTCGGCGCGGACCTTGATCAGCACCAGCTCGCGCTGGACCGAGCTGGTGGGGTCCAGCTCGACGATCTTGATCACGTGCACCAACTTGTTGAGCTGCTTGGTGACCTGCTCCAGCGGCAGCCCCTCCACGTTGACGACGATCGTCATCCGCGAGATCTCGGGGTGCTCGGTGGGGCCGACCGCCAGCGAGTCGATGTTGAACCCGCGCCGGCTGAACAGGCTGGCGACCCGCGCCAGCACACCGGGCTTGTTCTCGACCAGGACCGACAGGGTGTGCCGGGTAGTTGTCGTCGTCATCAGACCGCGTCCTCGCTCCACACCGGCCGCACGTCGCGGGCGGCCAGGATCTCGTCGTTGCTGGTACCGGCGGCCACCATCGGCCAGACCATGGCGTCCGCGCCGACGGTGAAGTCGACCACGACGGGCTGGTCGTCGATCTCCATCGCCTTCTCGATCGTCGAGTCCACGTCGGCCGCCGACTCGCAGCGCAGCCCGACGCAGCCCATGGCCTCGCCAAGCTTCACGAAGTCCGGGATGCGCTGCTTGTGGGTCTTCAGATCGGTGTTCGAGTAGCGCTCGTTGTAGAACAGGGTCTGCCACTGGCGGACCATGCCCAGGTTGCCGTTGTTGATGATGGCGACCTTGATCGGGATGCCCTCGACCGCGCAGGTCGCCAGCTCCTGGTTGGTCATCTGGAAGCAGCCGTCGCCGTCGATCGCCCAGACCGTGGCGTCCGGCCGGCCCATCTTGGCGCCCATCGCGGCCGGCACGGCGTACCCCATCGTGCCGAGGCCGCCCGAGTTGAGCCACGTGTACGGCTTCTCGTACTGGATGAACTGCGCGGCCCACATCTGGTGCTGGCCGACGCCCGCGACGTAGATGGCGTCCGGGCCGGCGATCTCGCCGAGACGCTTGATGACGTACTGCGGGGCGAGGGTGCCGTCGGCGTGCTCCTCGTACCCGAGCGGGTACGTCTCCAGGGTGTTGTTCAGCGACGCCCACCAGCCCTCCAGATCGGCGCGGCGACCGGCCTCGTGCTCGGCCTGGAGCGCGACGACCAGTTCGGCGATGACCTCGCGGGCGTCACCCACGATCGGGACGTCCGCGGTGCGGTTCTTGGAGATCTCGGCAGGGTCGATGTCGGCGTGGACGATCGTCGCGTACGGCGCGAACGTGTCGAGCTTGCCGGTGACCCGGTCGTCGAAGCGGGAGCCGAGGGCGACGATGAGGTCCGCCTTCTGCAGCGCGGTCACGGCGGCGACCGTGCCGTGCATGCCGGGCATGCCGAGGTGCTGCGGGTGGCTGTCCGGGAACGCGCCGCGCGCCATCAACGTGGTGACGACCGGGGCGCCCGACAGCTCGGCGAGCACCTTCAGCTCGGCCGCCGCGCGGGCCTTGAGCACGCCGCCGCCGACGTACAGGACCGGCTTCTTCGCGGTGGTCAGCAGCCTGGCGGCCTCGCGGACCTGCTTCGCGTGCGGGTGCAGCGTCGGGCGGTAGCCGGGCAGGTCCAGGGTCGGCGGCCACGCGAACGTGGTCTGCGCCTGGAGCACGTCCTTCGGCACGTCGACCAGGACGGGGCCGGGGCGGCCGGTCGACGCGAGGTGGAACGCCTCCGCGATGGCGCGCGGGATCTCCGCCGCGTTCTGGACGAGGATGTTGTGCTTGGTGATCGGCATCGTGATGCCGCAGATGTCCGCCTCCTGGAAGGCGTCCGTGCCGATCGCGCCGCTCGGCACCTGACCGGTGATCGCGACGATCGGCACCGAGTCCATGTACGCGTCGGCGATCGGCGTCACCAGGTTCGTCGCGCCCGGGCCGGACGTGGCCATGCAGACCCCGACCTTGCCCGTCGCCTGCGCGTACCCCTCGGCGGCGTGACCCGCGCCCTGCTCGTGGCGGACCAGCACGTGCCGGAGCGCCGTCGAGTCGTACAGCGGGTCGTACGCCGGCAGGATCGCGCCACCCGGGATACCGAACACCACCTCGACGCCGGCCGACTCCAGCGAGCGGACGAGCGACTGGGCTCCGGTGACGGAAGCACTCTGGGTCATGTCGGCACCTTCATGTTCTTCTTCAGCTGAGCGAGGGCAACAAAAAACCCCTCGTGCGAAGCACGGGGGGTTAGCGCGTCGACCGGTGTGGTCGGCGCGCTAGGTGAGTACGAGGACGTCGAAGCGCATGGCGTCACCGTAGGCTCCCCGCGGATCACGCGTCAACTCTACGGGATTGTGATCCCATCATGTGGACCGCCGCCGGCTCGTGGCATGGGAGCTCCCCTCTCGACCTTCGGACTTTTGAGGGTCCCGCGAGGCGGAGCACCCTCAAAAGTCCGAAAGTCGGCGGCGCCGGACGGCCTCAGCCGCAGACCGCGCCGGTGGCGGCCGAGCCCACCAGCTTGGCGTACTTCGCCAGCACGCCCGTCTCGTAGCGCGCCGGCAGCGGCTTCCAGCCCGCGCGGCGGCGGTCCAGCTCGTCGGCGTCGACCAGCAGGTCGAGCGTACGGGTGGTGAGGTCGAGGCGGATCCGGTCGCCGTCGGCGACGAGCGCGATCGGGCCGCCGTCCGTGGCCTCGGGCGCGACGTGGCCGACGCACAGCCCGGTGGTACCGCCGGAGAACCGGCCGTCGGTCAGCAGCAGGATGTCCTTGCCGAGCCCGGCACCCTTGATCGCGCCGGTGACGGCCAGCATCTCCCGCATGCCGGGACCGCCGCGCGGACCCTCGTACCGGATGACGACCACGTCGTTGGCCCTGA
Organism: uncultured Actinomycetota bacterium; assembly: GCA_963742725.1. GTDB lineage: Bacteria > Actinomycetota > Actinomycetes > Mycobacteriales > Cryptosporangiaceae > CAVVAL01. The sequence continues at coordinate 611,035 of CAVUMX010000001.1, forward strand.
GCTGCCCGTGCGTGACGGCGTCCATGGCGCCCTGCTCGCCGTCGAACACGCGCGCGGTGCCCTCGAAGACCTCGCTGTCGAAGCCGGCACTCTTCACGACGGCGCCCTCGGGGGCGAGCGAGCCGCGCAGGATCGTGAGGCCGCCCGTGCGGTGGATCGGGTCGGACAGCGAGTGGATGATCTTGCCGTCCGGGTCCGGCGGGGCGATGTCGGCCAGGTTCTCGGCCATCGTCCGCCCGGTGACGGTGAGGACGTCACCGTGCAGCAGGCCGGCGTCCAGCAGCGCCTTCATCACGACCGGCACGCCGCCGATCGTGTCGATGTCGTTCATGACGTACCGGCCGAACGGCTTCACGTCGGCCAGGTGCGGGGTGCGGTCGCCGATGACGTTGAAGTCGTCCAGGGTCAGCTCGACCCGGGCCTCGTGCGCGATCGCGAGCAGGTGGAGGACCGCGTTGGTCGAGCCGCCCAGCGCCATGACCACGGTGATCGCGTTCTCGAACGCCTCCCGGGTCATGATCTGGCGGGCGGTGATGCCCTGGCGGATCAGGTTCACGACGGCCTCGCCGCTGCGGACCGCGTAGTCGTCGCGGCGCCGGTCCACCGACGGCGGCGACGAGCTGCCCGGCAGCGCCATGCCCAGGGCCTCGGCCGCGCTGGCCATCGTGTTCGCCGTGTACATGCCGCCGCACGCGCCCTCGCCGGGGCAGGCCGCGCGCTCGATCGCGTCCAGCTCCTCGCGGGTGATCTTGCCCATCGCGCACGCGCCCACGCCCTCGAACGCGTCGATCAGCGTGATGTCCTTGCCGTTGAGCTTGCCCGGCAGGATCGAACCGGCGTACAGGAACACGGCGGCGAGATCGAGCCGTGCCGCCGCCATCAGCATCCCCGGCAGCGACTTGTCGCACCCGGCCAGCAGCACCGACCCGTCGAGCCGCTCGGCGAACATCACGGTCTCCACCGAGTCGGCGATGACCTCGCGACTCACCAGCGAGGCCCGCATACCCTCGTGGCCCATCGAGATGCCGTCCGACACGGAGATCGTGCCGAACTCCATCGGGAAACCGCCCGCCGCCCGCACGCCCTCCTTCGACGCCTTCGCCAACCGGTTCAGCGACAGGTTGCACGGCGTGATCTCGTTCCACGACGAGGCGACGCCGATCTGCGGCTTCGCGAAGTCCTCGTCCTTCATGCCCACCGCACGGAGCATGGCGCGGGCGCCCGCGCGCTCCATACCTTCGGTGACATCGGTGCTGCGGGGCTTCAAGTTCGGCTGGTCAACCATTCGGGGGTCCTCGACGAAGAGACGTGGCACCACCCGTCGGCCGAGGTCTGTCGGCCAGGCGAGCGAGCGGGGCAGGAGCGGTGACGCCAGTTTATGAGGTCCGCGCCGAAGACCGCCGCCCGCCCTTCGGCCGGTCAGTACGGGCCCATCTCGTCGAGGACGCGACCGGAGAGTTCGATGAGCTGTTCGACCTTCGGCAGATCACGGACGACGTCACCGGCGACCAGCATGGGAGAGTCGGCCGTCGGGTACTCGGCCTCGTTCCGGCGACGGCGCATGCGGTCGAACGGTCGCAACGCCTGGCCCATCGGGGGCTGGAGTTGCGCTGTGATCGCGCGGTAGATCACGAGATGCCCGCCGCGACTCGTCGCGCGAAGGCCCTGGTTCTCCAGAACCGCACAGAGCGCCTTGCGGGCTGCGTCGTAGAGAAGCTGGTACGCGCCGACTGGATCGACCGTCGCGATCACCGCTACCGCGCCGGCGTGCGCCTTCGCCTGGGCGAGCAGGCGGTCCGCGTGCTCGCGGCTGGCCGCGACGCGCTCCAGCTCACCAGCGGCGAGCAGTGCGTCGATATCGGCGCGGCCCTGTTCCCACCTCATCGCGCTGTGCTCCTACGGCCGCGCGATGGCCACCATAGGTCGGGCGCGAACCGTGGCGAGGAACGGATCCTGCCGATCGTCGCGCCAGCGCTCCGCCGACACGCGCCTGATGTTGACCTCGCGACCGAGGCGTGCCTCGGCGTTCCGCGCACGTTCGTGCAGTTCATCCTCGTCCGCCTCGCCTACGACCAGTACGTCGATGTCGCGCGGCACCGGCCCGGGCTCATTGCGGTACCGAGCCGCCCAAGACCCGTAGATGAACGCTTCATCAATGTTCGCCATGCTAGCAAGAAGATCAGAAAGAACCGGGAGTGGACCGTACGTAAAAGCAAGGAGATCGGCGAGCGGGCGAGCGATGATCGAGTCGACGTTGGCGCGCACCAGTCGCTGGTTGCCGGTCCGGCGCTCGGCCACCAGACCAGCGGCGGCGAATCTGTCGACCTCGCGGCTGACCGTGGCTGCGGACGCGCCGGTCCGCCGGGCAAGATCGACGCCCGCGAACTCGTCGTCCGGGTGCAGGAACAGCCACGCCAGCAGTTCGCCGGTCAGCGGCGACCGCAGGAACGGCAGCAGGAGCGGGGGAGCTTGCATACCCTGCAATCTACCTTGCAGGGTATGCAAGGAGCTACCCGCCGGCGACGGAGGGGAGGACGAGGACCTCGGCGCCCGCCGGAACGGGCGCCTCGATGCCGCCGGACAGGCGGGCGTCCTCGCCGTCCACGTACACGTTCACGTACCGCCGCAGCGCGCCCTGCTCGTCCCGGATCCGCCGCACCAGCGCCGGATGGATCGCGGCCACCTCGTCCAGCACCCCGCCCAGATCGCCGCCGTCGGCGAGCTCGACGGTCAGCTCCTTCTCGCCGCCGGTGTACTGGCGCAGCGCCCCGGGAAGGTGTACGACCACGGCCATCGGACTCACCTCACCACGAGCGCGCGGACGGACATCACGTCCGGCAGGTGGCTCGCGACGGACATCCAGTGGTCGCCCTCGTCGGAGCTGGCGTACAGCTCGCCGTTGCGGGTGCCGAAGTACACGCCGGCCGGGTCGGCGTCGTCCACGCACATCGCGTCGCGCAGGACCGTGCCGTACGAGCCCTCGGGCAGGCCGTCGGACAGGGCCGTCCAGCTCTTGCCCTCGTCCTCGGTGCGGTAGACGGCGCACTTCGCCCCGGGCGGTACCCGGGCCCCGTCGGCGGTGAGCGGGTAGTTGTAGGCGACCCCGGCCCGGTGCGGGTGGGCGACCATCGGGAATCCGAAGTCGGACGGCAGCCCCTCGGCGATGGACTCCCAGGTCGCGGCGCCGTCGTCGCTCCGGTACACGCCGTGGTGGTTCTGGAGGAAGAACTGCTCGGGCCGCTCCGGATTCCGGGCCACCTTGTGCACGCACTGGCCGAACTCGGGGTACTTGTCCGGCAGGAAGTACGCCTTGATGCCGGTGTTGGACGGGGCCCAGCTCTTGCCCCCGTCCTCCGTGCGGTAGATGCCGCCGGTCGACATCGCGACGACGACCCTGTCCGCGTCGGACGGGTGGGGCAGGACGGTGTGGATCGCCATGCCGCCGAACCCGGGCGTCCACTCCTTGCGGTGCGGGTGGTCCCAGAGCGGGCGGACCAGCTCGAAGTGCTCGCCGCCGTCGGTGGACTTGAACAGCGCGCTGGGTTCGACACCGGCCCACACCACGTCCGGCTGGTCGGCCGGGCCGGGCTGGAGCTGCCAGACGCGTTCCAGCGAGGTCTCGGCGTCGGCCGGGAACTTGAGCGCGCCGTGCTCGGGTTCCTGCCAGCTCTCGCCGAAGTCGTCGCTGTGGAAGACGGACGGGCCCCAGTGCTCGCTCTGCGCCCCCACCAGGATCCGCGGCGTCTCCCGGCGTGTGTCGACCGCGACCGAATACACCGCGTTCATCAGGAACTCCGGCGGGCTGACGCTCCAGGCGGAACGCCCGCCGCTGCTCCGGGCCAGGAAGAGCCCCTTACCCGTTCCCACCACGAGCAGGACCTCGGACATCGCGGTCGACCTCCCTCGATCGGGCACCCGCGCCAGTATCTCCCCGTGCGGGATCGGGTCCAAGCATCACAGCGGGGTGCGACAGAAACTTCCGCTGGCGGGTGAGTTCAGCGCCGAGCAGCACCAGAAGCGCCAGGTCGACGACCACGAACACGCACGCGGCGAACTCGCTCGCCGCGAACTGGAAGACCTGCGTGAGCAGGATGCTCGTCAGCACCGCCCGCTGGAACCGCCGGAACGCCACCAACCGGTCGCGGCGCAGCACCGCGAGGCCGCCCGCCACGAACACCATCGACACCACGCCGCCCAGCCCCAGACCCGCCGCGCTGACGGTGTCGTCGCCCACGGCGCCCACCGGGCCCGGTATCACCAGCCCTACCGCGTTGACCAGGGCGAACGCCGTCTGGACGATCAGCACGACGATCGTCGCGACGCTGTTGGTCCGCCGGTCGACGAGACGCGTCAGCCGCTGCCGGACGCTCCCGGTCAGGGCGCGGACGGGGTTCGGCACCTCGTACGGATCGCCGGGGATCGCGGCCAGCAGCGCCGCCGCCTCGGCCACCGCCGGCCCCTGCCCCGCCAGCCCGAGCTGTGCGGCCGCCCGCGCGCGCTCGGCGGGCGTGAACCCGCCGGCAACGCCCGCGACCGCGATGTCGACCGCGCCGGCCAGGTGCTCGGCCGGGTGGTGCGGGCGCCGCCCGTGCACGGCGTGCACGACCAGCACCAGCGCGACCAGGACGGCGTACATGATCGCGGCGGCCGGCCGGTAGAAGTAGTCGTTGTCGTCCGTGACGAACTTGCCGACCTCGTCGATGAACAGGCCGAACCCGGCCCCGCCGACCACCGCGACGTACGGCCGCACGACCGGCCCGGCGAACGAGAGCGACAGCACCTGCGAGGCCAGCATGAGCAGCCCGCCCCACAGGACGTGCGCGATGTGCAGGCCGTCGCCGCCGAGCTGCGGGTAGCCCGTCGCGGCGAGCAGGGCGCGGGTGATCAGGATCGCGGCGACGGCCGCGACCGTGAACGCGACCAGGTGCGGCCCGGCCTCCGGATCACGCGGCAGGCCCAGCCTCATCAAGCGCCCGGGCCTGGTCATGGATCGCACGGTATCGCCAGCCTGAGACAATCCGGCGGTGACCGCCAAGTTCCGCCACAACACCGCCGTCCCGATCGCCGGGTTCGTCTCCTTCCTGGGCGCCCTCGCTTTCACCCTTCAGCGCTGGTGGCTGCTGCCGATCCTGCTGATCCCCCTGGGCTTCATGTGGTGGGGGTTCCGCGCGGGCGTCGACGTCGACCACGACTCGCTGCGCGTCCACGGGATGCTCGGGACGCGCACGGTGTCCTGGGCGGACGTGACCGGCTTCCGCACCATCCGCAACCGGGTGCGGGTCTTGCTGGCCAACGGCAACGAGCTACCGCTGCCGGCGGTCACTCCGACGGTGCTGCCGGCGCTGATCGCCGCGAGCGGCCAGGAACTCACAGCTCAGTAGCCGTCGGCGACGGCGTTGACCAGGGGGTCGCCGGCCGCGTACCGGGTGAGCTGCTCGCCGACCAGCGCGTACGCCCGCCGGTGCAGCCCGGCGACCGACCCGGCCACGTGCGGCGTGAGCAGCAGCCCCGGGACGTCCCACAGCGGATGGTCGGCAGGCAGCGGCTCGGGCTCGGTGACGTCCAGCGCGGCGCGCAGCCGCCCGGACGCCAGCTCGGCGACCAGCGCCTCCGTCCGCACCACCGGGCCACGGGCGGCGTTGACGAGCAGCGCGCCGTCCTTCATCCGTCCCAGGAAGTCCGCGCCGACCATGCCGCGGGTGGCGGCGGTGAGGGGCACGATCAACACCACGACGTCAGCGGACGGGAGCAGAGCCGGCAGTTCCTCGACGGAGTGGACGCCGGGGCGCGCCCGCCGCGCGACCATGGTCAGCTCGACCTCGAACGGTTCCAGCCGGCGCCGCAGCCCCTCGCCGATCGTGCCGGCGCCGACGACGAGGATCCGCTTGCCGGCCAGTTCGTCCGTCGCGGTGTAGTCCCAGCGGCCCTCGACCTGCGCGCGGACGAAGCGCGGGAACTCGCGTACCGAGGCCAGGACGGCCGTGACCACCCATTCGGCCGTCGAGGACGTGTGGACGCCGGCGGCGTCGCAGAGCAGCACGCCGTCCGGCACCTTGTCGACCCACGAGTCGGCGCCGGCGGACAGCAGCTGCATGACGGCCAGGCTGGGGAACTTGTCGAACGGCAGGGTCGTGCGCCCGTCCGAGAGGAACGGCGGTACCCAGAACTCGACGTCGCCGGGGTCGGACGGCACGTCGTCGTCGCCGGGGTACACCTCGACGCGCGCCTCGGGCGGCACGTCGCCGAGCAGGTCCACGCCATGGGCGTGCGGGATCCACACCTTCACGCGCAGTAGCGTACGCACTTCTGTGGAAACCCTTAGGGAACCTGACCGCACGGCTGGCTAGTCTCAACGGTATGAGGCGTGCACGGATGGTCGCTGCGCTCGCGGCGCTGAGCGTTCTCGCCGCCGGTTGCGCGTTCGGTCCGGCCGACGACGTCAACGGTGGCGAGCCGCCCAACCTGCCGCCGCCGCCCTCGCCGAGCGTGGGCCCGGAGACCCCCGAGGACGAGGTCGGCGTCCAGGTGCTGGCGAAGAACCTGGAAGCGCCGTGGGGCCTGACGTTCCTGCCGGACGGCAGCGGCGTGTTCACCGAGCGGGACAGCCGCAAGATCTACACGATCACGGCCGGTGGCGCGGTGACGGAGGCGCAGATCGTCGAGGCGGCGTACAGCCGGGGCGAGGGCGGGCTGATGGGCATCGCGGCCTCGCCGAACTACGCCACGGACCGCACGCTGTTCATCTACTACACGACCGAGACCGACAACCGGATCGCGAAGATGCGCCTCGGCGACGAGCCGACCCCGATCGTGACGGGCATCCCCGTGTCCGGGATCCACAACGGCGGCCGGCTCGCGTTCGGCCCGGACGGCTTCCTCTACGCCGGCACCGGCGACGCCTCGCAGACCGGCCGCTCGCAGGACCTCAAGAGCCTCGGCGGCAAGATCCTGCGGATGACGGCCGACGGCAAGCCGGCGCCCGGCAACCCGTTCCCGAACTCGCTGGTCTGGTCCTACGGCCACCGCAACGTCCAGGGCCTCGCCTGGGACGCGCAGAAGCGCATGTACGCGACCGAGTTCGGCCAGAACCGCTTCGACGAGGTCAACCTGATCCAGCCCGGCAAGAACTACGGCTGGCCGACCGTCGAGGGCGTGGGCACGAACCCGAAGCTCACGAACCCGCTGCTGGTCTGGGGCACCGACGAGGCGTCGCCGAGCGGCGCTGCCGTGGCCGGCACGGTGCTGCTCGCGGCGGCCCTGAAGGGGCAGCGGCTGTGGGTGGTCCCGCTGGACGGCAAGGGCGGCGTCGACGGCCAGCCGCGGGCCATCCTCCAGGGCAAGTTCGGCCGGCTCCGGCACGTCGCGAAGGCCCCGGACGGCACGGTCTGGATCATGACCTCGAACCGCGACGGACGGGGCGAACCGCAGCCCGAGGACGACCGGATCATCCGCCTCCTCCCGCCCGGATCGGCCGGCGTCAGCAAGCTCTAACGCCCGGCGAACTCTGAGCGTCGGCCCGACACTGAATCGAATCCAAGGCATGATCGGGTCATGCGAGGGATCACGACGCCACCACGCGTAACCGAGGCCGCACAGCGGGTTGCCTCGGTCGCGCGTCCGGCCGTGCGCGCGATCCGGCCTGCCGTCGAGGCGGTGTCGCGGTGGGGACGCTCGTCCGGGCGGTGGGTGCAGGCGCGGGCGGCCCGCACGCCGGCGTGGCTGCGCAGCGGTGCGGCGATCACGCTCGTCGCCCTCGCCGGCGTGTTCCTCGGCGTCCAGCTCGGCGGGCACACCAGCAACGACGTCGGCCCGTTCCGCGTCGACTTCGCCGTCGTGCCGTCCTGGACGGGCGACGCGCACGTCCAGATCCCCCCGCTCGGCGCGATCACGGTCGACAGCCACGACGGCCCGGCCGAGCTGAACGCGCGGATCCGGCTCCTCGACGAGAAGCGCACGCGCGAGCTGATCAACGACCCGAAGCTCATCGACGCCGCGAGCGAGGAGGCGGCGGCGGACATCGCCACGGCCGTCCGCGAGCTGGCCCTGAACACGCTGTTCGCCGCGATCCTCGGTGGGCTGCTGCTCGGGCTGGTGGTGTTCCGTGACGTGCGGCGGGCGCTGGCGAGCGCGCTCATGTCGCTGGCGATCGTCCTCGGCGTGATCGGGATCGCGGCGGTGACGTACACGCCGACGAGCATCCGGGAGCCGAAGTACGAGGGCCTGCTGACGAACGTGCCGGCGGTCATCGGCGACGCCCACAACATCTACGACCGGTACGGCGAGTACCGGGGCGAGCTGATCCGCATCGTCACGAACATGAGCCGCGTCTACACGAACCTGTCGTCGCTGCCCGTCTACCAGCAGAGCCCCAACACGATCCGGGTGCTGCACGTGACGGACCTGCACCTCAATCCCACGTCGTACGAGGTCATCGGCGCCCTGACCGACCAGTTCCAGGTCAACGCGGTCGCCGACACGGGCGACCTCACCGACTGGGGCAGCAACGTGGAGAACCAGTACGCGCAGAGCATCGGCAAGCTCGGCGTGCCGTACGTGTTCATCCGGGGCAACCACGACTCGCCCGAGACGGCCGCGGCGGTGGCACGGCAGCCGAACGCGGTGGTGCTGGACGACAACGTCCAGAAGGTGGCGGGGTTGACGTTCGCCGGCATCCGCGACCCGCGCTTCACCCCCGACAAGACCGGGGACGACCTCGGCCCGGACGAGGACCTGGTGCGCGCGTCCGGCGAGCAGCTCGCCGAGACGGTCGAGAAGTACAACGACGAGAACGGCGTCGAGCCGCCGCCGACTCCCACGCCGTCCCCGTCCGCGTCCGGGGCGCCGAACGGCAACGCGGGCGCCGGCGACGACGGCAAGGTCGACCTGATGCTGATCCACGACCCGCGCGCCGCGAAGTCGCTGGCTGACGCCGGCCCGCTCGTGCTCGCCGGCCACACGCACAAGCGCAAGGTCAGCAAGCTGGACGACGACACGACGCTGATGGTCGAGGGCTCGACCGGCGCCCGCGGCCTGCGCGGCATCGGCGAGACGGACCCGACGCCGCTCCAGATGACGCTGCTCTACTTCACGCCGACCGGCGAACTCCAGGCGTACGACGAGATCACGGTGAGCGGCGCGGGGCAGTCCAAAGTGGAGCTGGAGCGCAAGATCCTCCAATAGGGGCGATTACACACCGGAGTGGCCCCACTACCCTCAGCCGTTCAGCCAGACTGCGGTGCAATCGGTAACGGGGCATTCACCGAGGGCGATCTCGGGGGCAAGACATGCGTCCCCGCCCGAGAGGAAACCATGAACCGCCACTTCGCGGCGCTCGTTGCAATACCGGTCCTGGCCCTCGGCACCACCCTCGCACTCGCCTCCCCGGCGGCCGCCGCCCGCATTTCCTGCGACGACTTCGCCTATCAGGAAGACGCCCAGGCGTACTTCGACGCCCACCGAGGCACAGCGGGCCACCTCGACCGCGACAAGGACGGCATCGCCTGCGAAGGCCGACCCCGCCGGCCGGACCGCGAGCCCGGCGGCGGCAACGAGCCCGGCGGTGGGAACCAGCCGGGCGAGCCGGCGAACCCGCCGTGCCCGAGCGCGAGCCCGTCCCCGACGCGCTCCCCGGTGTTCCCGTCGCCGTCCGCATCGCCGACGCCGACGCCGTCGGAGTCGCCTTCGCCTGAGGAGTCCGAGTCGACGCCGGACGACCCGCCGTCTGAGCCGTCCGGTGAGAAGACGAAGCGGCCCAAGCCGAAGCCGGCGCCGGTCGTGCCGCAGATCGAGGTCAGCCCGACGGAGCCAGCGCCGCCGATCGAGGAGCCTGTCGTCACCGAGAGCCCGACCGACGCCATCGCCCCCGGTGGCGGCGGCGCCGCGCCCGATGCCGCGCCGGGTGGCGGCGGGTTCGCGCCGTGCCCGCCGGCCCCGGGCGGCGGTTCCGCGTCGGACGGCGACCTGCCCGTCACCGGTGCGAGCCTCGGTACGGGCATCGCGGCCGGTCTGATGCTCCTGCTCACCGGCGGCGCCGCGGTGCTGCTCGCCCGGCGGCGGAAGTTCCCGGCTACCCGCTGATCGCGTCGAGCGCGCGGTCGACGTCCGCGTCGGTGGTGTAGAGGTGGCAGGCGAAACGGACCTGACCTGCCCGAACCGCCGTCCGGACGTCGGCCGCGGCGAGCCGTCGCTGGGCCGCCTCATCCAGCGGCGCCGAGAGGATCGCGCTGTCCGAGGCCGGGAGTCCGAGGCCGGCGCGGAGCCGGTTGGTGAGCGCCACGTCGTGGGCGTTGATCGCCTTGACGCCGACCTCTTCGATGAACTCCAGCGCCGGCGCCGTGCCCGCCCAGGCCAGCACCACCGGCGCGGCGTCGAGCCTGCGCGTACCGGCCGCGAGCCGCATCGGCAGGCCGTAGATCGTCTCGCCCCAGACGTCCTCACCGGCGTACCAGCCGGCGGCGTTCGGCGTGAGGTCGGCGAGCCGGTCCGGGTGGACCGCCAGCAGCGCGGCGCCGCGCGGGCCGAGCAGCCACTTGTACGTCGCCGCGACGAAGTAGTCGACGTCGGCGGCGTCCACCGGCAGCCAACCGCACGCCTGCGTACCGTCGACGAGGGTCTGCGCGCCGTGCGCCCGCGCCGTCCGGGTCAGCTCGCCGAGGTCCAGCACCGTGCCGTCCGCGGACTGGACGAGGCTGACGGCGACCAACGTCGTCCGGTCGGTGATCGCGCCGGTCAACTCGGCGAGCGGCACCGACCGGACCGTCACCCCGCGGGCCTCCTGCGCGGCGAACGGGAACAGGACGGACGAGAAGTCGCCGTCCGCGACCAGGATCTCGGAGCCGGCGGGCACGGCGGTGGCCACGAGGCTCACCACGCTCGACACGGTGGCGCCGATGGCGATCCGCTCCTGCTCCACCCCGATCAGCCGGGAGAACGCCGCGCGGGAGCGGTCCACCGCATCGTCGTAGGCGGCGAGCGACGCACGGCCGCGCTGCCAGAGATCCACCGCCTCGCGGACGGCGTCCAGGACGGGGCGCGGCGGCACCCCCATGCTGGCGGTGTTGAAGTACCCCGGCTCCACATCGAACGCGTCAGTCCCCATGCCAACCACCCTAGACACGCCGCCAACCCGCCGACCTTCGGATTTTTGAGGGTCGGCGGACGCCGGGAACCCTCAAAAGTCCGAAACTCGCGGCGGGCGCGGCCCAGGCGGCGGAGCGCGGCGGGCGCGGCCCAGGCGGCGGGCGGCGTCAGCTCAGGCGGGACAGGATCAGGTCGCGGACGGTCTGGGCGTCGGCCTGGCCCTTGGTCGCCTTCATCACAGCGCCGACCAGGGCGCCCGCGGCGGCGACCTTGCCGTCCCGGATCTTCTGGGCGACGTCCGGGTTCGCGGCGATGGCCTCGTCGACGGCGGCGCCGAGGGCACCGGTGTCGCTGACGACCTCCAGTCCGCGCGCGACGACGACGGTCTCGGGGTCGCCTTCGCCTGCCAGCACGCCTTCGAGGACCTGGCGCGCCAGCTTGTCGTTGATCCGTCCGGAGTCGACAAGGCCCTGCAACGCGGCCACCTGCGCGGGCGTCACGGGCAGCGCGTCGAGCTCGGTGCCGGACTCGTTGGCGCGCCGGGCCAGCTCACCGAGCCACCACTTGCGAGCCGCTTCGCTGGTGGTGCCGGCGGCGATGGTGGCCTCGATCAGCTCCACCGCACCGGCGTTGGCGATCGAGTCCATGTCGTGGTCGGTGAGGCCCCACGCCTCCTGGAGCCGGCGGCGGCGCACGGACGGCGCCTCGGGCAGGCCGGCGCGCAGCTCTTCGACCCAGGCCGGGTCCGGGGCGATCGGCGCCAGGTCGGGCTCGGGGAAGTACCGGTAGTCGGTGGCCTCCTCCTTGCTCCGGCCGGACGTGGAGACGCCGGTGTCCTCGTGGAAGTGCCGGGTCTCCTGGATGATGCGGCCGCCGTCGTCCAGGACGGACGCCTGGCGGATCATCTCCGACCGGACCGCCCGCTCGACCGACCGCAGCGAGTTGACGTTCTTGGTCTCGGTGCGGGTGCCCCATTCGGCGCCGGGCAGCGAGATCGACGTGTTGACGTCGCAGCGCATCGAGCCCTGCTCCATCCGCACGTCGGAGACGCCCAGCGTGCGGATCACGTTCCGCAGCTCGGTGACGTACGCCTTCGCGACCTCGGGCGCCCGCGCACCCAGCCCCGGGACCGGCTTCGTCACGATCTCGACCAGCGGGATGCCGGCGCGGTTGAAGTCGACGAGCGAGTGCGTGGCGCCGTGGATGCGGCCGGTGGCGCCGCCGACGTGCAGCGACTTGCCGGTGTCCTCCTCCAGGTGCACGCGCTCGATCCCGATGCGGTACTCCCGCCCGTCGACGACCACGTCGAGGTAGCCGTCGATGCACAGCGGCTCGTCGTACTGGCTGATCTGGTAGTTCTTCGGCATGTCCGGGTAGAAGTAGTTCTTCCGGGCGAACCGGCACCACTCGGCGATCGAGCAGTTCAGCGCGAGACCGATGCGGATCGTCGCCTCGATCGCGGCCTTGTTGGCCACCGGCAGCGAGCCGGGAAGGCCCAGGCAGACCGGGCAGACCTGCGTGTTCGGCTCGGCGCCGAACCCGGTGCGGCACCCGCAGAACATCTTCGTGCGGGTGCCCAGCTCGACGTGCGTCTCCAGGCCGATGACCGGCTCGTACCGGGCGACCACGTCGTCGTACATGGGCAGCGTCGACACAGACATCAGAACTCCGGGGCGTCGTCGATGAGCGGGTGGCCGAAGTTCGCCTCGACGGCGGCGGCGACCCGGTAGCAGCGGTCGTCGGCGAGCGCCGGTGCCATGATCTGGAGCCCGACCGGAAGGCCCTCCGACAGTCCACACGGGACGGAGATCGCGGGCAGGCCGGCGAGGGAGGCCGGCAGCGTGCACAGGTCGGCGGCGTACATCGCCATCGGGTCGTCGACCCGCTCGCCGAGGCGGAACGCGACGGTCGGCGTGGCCGGGGAGACCAGCACGTCGCACGTCTCGAAGGCAGCGGCGAAGTCGCGGCTGATCAGCGTCCGGACCTTCTGCGCCTGGCCGTAGTAGGCGTCGTAGTAGCCGGACGACAGCGCGTACGTGCCGATCATGATCCGCCGCTTCACCTCAGCGCCGAAACCGGCCTCACGGGTGAGCGACATGACGTCTTCGAGGCTGTTCACGCCGTCGTCGCCGACCCGCAGCCCGTACCGGACCGAGTCGAACCGGGCGAGGTTGGACGAGCATTCGCTCGGCGCGATCAGGTAGTACGCGGCCAGCGCGTACGTGAAGTTCGGGCAGGACACCTCGACCAGCTTGGCGCCCATCTGCTCCAGCCGCGCGTACGTGTCACGCGCCGCCGCCTCGACGCCGGGCTCGTAGCCCTCGCCGCCCAGCTCCCGGACGATGCCGACGGTCAGCCCGGCGAGGTCGCCCGCCGCGCCTTCCCGCGCCGCGTTGACCACCGGGGACACGGGCGCGTCCAGGCTGGTCGAGTCGTACGGGTCGTGGCCGGCGATGACCTCGTGCAGCAGCGCGGCGTCGAGCACCGTGCGCCCGAACGGACCCGCCTGGTCCAGCGAGGACGAGAACGCGATCAGCCCGCGCCGGCTCACCGCGCCGTACGTGGGCTTGTGGCCGACGATGCCGGTGACGGCGGCCGGCTGGCGGATCGAACCGCCCGTGTCGGTGCCGATGGACAGCGGCGCCTCGTACGCGGCCACGGCGGCCGACGAGCCACCGGACGAGCCGCCCGGCGTGCGGTCCAGGTCCCACGGGTTGTGCGTGGCCCCGTAGGCGGAGTTCTCGGTGGACGAGCCCATGGCGAACTCGTCCATGTTCGTCTTGCCGAGGATCACGATGCCGGCGTCGCGCATCCGGGTCGTGATCTCCGCGTCGTACGGCGGGATCCAGCCCTTCAGGATCTTCGAGCCGGACGTCGTCTCCAGGCCCCTGGTGACGACCACGTCCTTGAGCGCCAGCGGCACGCCGGCCAGGGGCTTCAGGGCCTCGCCCGACGCGCGGGCCGTGTCGACGGCCTCGGCGGCGGCCAGCGCGCCCTCGGCGTCGACCTTCAGGAACGCGTGGACGCGCTCGTCGACGGCACCGATCCGGTCGAGGTGCGCGTGCGCCACCTCGACGGCGGTGACCTCGCCGGACGCGATCTTGGCTGCGGTGTCGGCGGCGGTGAGCCGGGTCAGGTCGGCGCTCATGCTTCCTCGTCCAGGATCCGCGGCACCCGGAAACGTCCGTCCTGGGCGGACGGCGCTACCGCCAGCACCGCCTCGCGGTCGATCGACGGCCGCGGCTCGTCTTCACGGAGCACGTTCGTCAGCGGGACGACGTGGCTGGTCGGCGGGATGTCGTCCGCGGCGACCTCACCGACGCGGGCGACCGCGCCGAGGATGACGTCGAGCTGGCCGGCGAACACGTCCAACTCATCGTCGGTCACCGCCAGGCGAGCGAGGCGCGCCAGGTGGGCGACCTCCTCGCGGGAGATGGCGGGCATGCGGGGGCTCCTGAATCGAGTCGAGTCTTTCCGCGAATCCTAGTGCGGCCGCGACAGCACATTTGCCCCCGCCCGCTGGGGTAGTTTCCTGAGGAGGGGGAGGACAGATGACCAGTGCCGAAGCACTCGACCTGGGCCGCGAACATTTCCGGCGCCAGGAGTGGTCGGACGCCTTCTCCCAGCTCGAAACCGCGGACGCGGAATCGCCGCTGGAGCCCGAGGATCTGGAGCGCATCGCACTGTGCGCGCAGCTCACCGGCCGTGACGAGGCCATCGGCACGTACCGCGAGCGCGCACACCGTGAGCTGGTACGCCGGGGCGAGATCGAGGCGGCGGCCCGCTGCGCGTTCTGGCTGGGTCTGGCGCTCATGCACCGGGGGGACGTCGCGCAGGCCGGCGGCTGGCTGGGCCGGGCGCGCCGGCTGGTGGACGAAGCCGGTCTGGACTGCGCGGTCCAGGGCTACCTCCTGGTGCCGAGCGCGCTCCAGGCTCTCTATTCGGGCGACTACGCCGCTGCGGACGCCGCGTTCGTGCAGGCCGGGAAGGCCGGCGACCGGTTCGGCGAGCGGGATCTGGTCACGATCGGCCAGCTCGGTCACGGTCAGTCGCTGATCGCGCTGGGTGAGCTACGCGAGGGCGTCGCGCTGTTCGACGAGGTGATGCTCGCGGTGACGGCGGGCGATGTCTCGCCGATCATCTCCGGGATCGTGTACTGCACCGTCATCGCTGAGTGCCACGGGATCTTCGACGTGCGGCGGGCGCAGGAGTGGACCACCGCGCTGACCGGCTGGTGCGACGCGCAGCAGGGCCTCGCGCAGTTCCGTGGCCAGTGCCTCGTGCACCGGGCCCAACTGCTGCAACTCCACGGTGCCTGGCCGGACGCACTGGACGAAGCACGGCAGGCGTGCGACCGGATCCGGCCACACCACGCCAAGGGAGATGCGTTCTACCAGGTGGGAGAGGTACACCGGCTTCGCGGCGAGGTCCAGAAGGCCGAAGCGGCGTACCGCGAGGCCAGCGGATGGGGCCGCGAGCCGCAGCCGGGACTGGCACTGCTCAGGCTGGCGCAGGGACAGGTCCAGGCGGCCGACGCCGCGATCCGCCGGGTGCTGGACGAGACCCAGGAGCGCGGGCTCCGGGTCAGGATCCTCGCCGCGTACGTCGAGATCGCGCTCGCCGCCGGCGACGTGCCCGCTGCCCGGGCCGCCGCGGACGAACTGTCTGCCGCGACCGGCGCATTCGACGCGCCGCTGCTCCGTGCGACGGCGGCGCACGCCACGGGCGCGGTGCTCCTCGCCGAGGGCTCGCCCAAAGAGGCACTCGCCGCGCTCCGCCCCGCGCTGTCGGCCTGGCGCGAGCTGGACGCCCCGTACCAGGCCGCCCGTGCGCGGGTGCTGATCGGGCACGCCTGCCGCACGCTCGGTGACGAGGACGCGGCACGGATGGAGTTCGACGCTGCCTGCCACGTGTTCCGGCAGCTCGGCGCCGCACCGGACCTGGCCAGGCTGACCCCGGCGCGCGCGGAGAGCGGCCTCACGCCTCGCGAGGTCGAGGTGCTGCGGCTGGTCGCGGCCGGCAAGACCAATCGGGCGATCGCCACGGACCTGGTGTTGAGCGAGAAGACCGTAGCCCGGCACGTCGCCAACATCTTCACGAAGCTGGGCCTGTCCACCCGTTCGGCCGCCACGGCCTACGCCTACGAGCACGACCTCGTCTGACTACACAGTTCTCTGTAGACAGCCACCCACCCACGAGTTACACGGTCCGCCCGACGCGGCACGCGCCCTTCTCTTCGTAGCTTCACGACGAAAGGGGGTGGCAGCCATGAGCCTTCCCGTCGTCGCCGGATCGATCTCCACCGTCATCTTCGCGCTCAGCATGCTGCCGATGCTCCTGAAGGCCGCGCGGTCGAAGGATCTCGCGTCCTACAGCCCGGGCAACATCATGCTGAGCAACGTCGGGAACGTCATCTACTCGGTCTACGTCTTCGACCTGCCCGCCGGCCCGGTCTGGGCACTGCACTCGTTCTACGTGGTGTCCACCGGCCTGATGCTCGTCTGGTACGTGCGGTACGTGCTGCTGCCGCGCTACACAGAATTACCCACCCGGGACCGGACCTCCAAGTTGCGTGAATCTGCCGACGCGGTGACACCGGCCGACTCCCTAGCGTGACCACCACACGATTCGGGAGGTTGCCATGTACGTCGAGACCGTCATCATCGGCGCAGGTCAGGCCGGACTTTCCACCGGATACCACCTCAAGCGCCGCGGCCGGGACTTCGTGATCCTGGAGGCGCACCAGCGGGTCGGCGACGTCTGGCGGAAGCGGTTCGACTCGCTGAAGCTCTACAGCCCGGCACAGTACGACGGGCTGCCGGGCATGCCGTTCCCCGCCGAGCGCTGGACGTACCCGACCAAGGACGAGATGGGCGACTACCTGGAGACGTACGCGGAGAAGTTCGCGTTGCCCGTCCACACCGGCATCAGCGTGGAGCGGCTCAGCCGCGACGGCGACCGGTACGTCATCAAGGCCGGCGACCAGATGTACGAGGCCGACAACGTGGTGGTCGCGTCGGGCACGTTCCAGCGTCCGGTCTGGCCCGAGTTCGCCGGCCAGCTCGACCCGCGGATCCGGCAGCTCCACTCCGGCGACTACCTCAACCCGACGCAGCTCCAGCCTGGCGCGGTGCTCGTCGTCGGCGCCAGCCACTCCGGATCGGACATCGCGTACGAGGTCGCGCGCGGTGGCCAGAGCACGGTGCTCAGCGGCAAGTTCCGCGGCGAGATCCCGTTCCCGCAGGTCAGCAGGCGCGCTCGCGTGGCGCTGCCGATCATGTGGTTCCTCGCCAACCACGTCCTGACCATGCGCACGCCGATCGGACGCAAGATCCGGCCCGAGATCCGCGCACACGGCGGACCGCTGATCCGCATCAAGCGCGCCGACCTGGACGGGGCCGGGGTCGAGCACACCGACGCGCGTGTCGTCGGCGTCCTGGACGGCAGGCCGCTGCTGGACGACGGGCGATCCCTCGACGTGACGAACGTCGTCTGGTGCACCGGGTTCGACAAGGACAGCTCCTGGATCGACGTCCCCGTGATCGGTGCCGACGGCTGGCCCGAGCAGACGCGGGGCGAGGCGGCGCCCGGCCTGTACTTCGTCGGGCTCCCGTTCCTGTACGCGTTCGCGTCCATGCTCGTGGGCGGCGTGGGCCGGGACGCCAAGCGCGTCGCCGACCGGATCGCCACGACGGCACCGGCACAGGTGCGGGCTTAGGCGCTCGGGCATGCTGGGGGCATGGCGCGCACGGTGGAGATCCCCGAATCGGAACTGAACTGGCGGTTCTCCCGATCCGGGGGGCCCGGCGGCCAGTCCGTGAACACCGCCGATTCGCGCGTGGAGCTGAGCTGGGACGTGGCCAACACGACCGCGCTCGGACCGACGCTCAAGGCCCGCGCGCTGGAACGCCTGGCCGGACGGCTCGTCGACGGCGTACTGACCGTGGCCGCGTCCGAGCACCGGTCGCAGTACCAGAACCGGCGGGCCGCCCTGGCCAGGCTCGTCGAGGCCGTGACCGCGGCGACCGCGCCGCCGCCCCGGGCGCGCCGTGCCACCAGGCCGTCCCGGGGCGTGGTCGAGCGGCGCCTCAGCGAGAAGAAGGCGCGCGGCGAGACCAAGCGCCTGCGCCGCACCCCGCCCGAGTAGCGAGCGACCGTTACCAGGCGTAACGTCATAGTTGCGGCTCATTCCGCCGCCGGAGGTGCATCATGACCGCGCCTGATCCTCTCAGCCGCCACGCGCCGTTCATCCACACCGGCTTCCGTCGCGAAGATCCCGCGTTCGAGTCCGACCGTGCCGCCCGCGCGGCGATGGTCCGGGACTTCCTGACCGCGATGGACGCCGCCGACCGCCCCGGACTCCGCCGCAAGCTCGGCTCGACCGTCCTCCAGCTCACCGGCCAGGAGGCCGAGCACTACTGGTCGACGACGCTGAGCGACAAGCGGGGTCACCACCGTGAAGTGCTGGTCTTCACCGACGGCGGCCACGGCTGGAGCGACGAGATCACGTACTCGGACCGCCCGCGCAGCACCGACGACGAGATCCCGCCGGAGTTGCTGCACCGCGCGCTCGACCAGATTCTCACCGACCACGGCCTCACCTGGCCGGAGCACACCGACCACCTCGACCGCCCCGAACGGGCGCCGGGCCGGCGCGAGTCGATCGCGGCGTACCTGCGGCACCGCGAGGTCGAGTACACGGTGATGATGGGTATCCGGATGGTGTGCCTGGTCGCGGCCGTCGTCATCGTCGCGGCGGACGTGCCGTACGCGGCGCTGTGGGTCGGCCTGCTGATGATCGGGATGATCCTGCTGCCGATGGTGGCCGTGATCGTCGCCAACGACCACCACCCGCGCCGCGCCTGAGCTCCCACCGCACCTACGCGGGCGGCTCGGCGGCCGGCGGCGCCTGGGCCACCGCCGCCGCCGCGTCCGGGCCGTCCGCCAGCAGGACGCCGAAGCCGGACTCATCGAGCACCGGCACGCCGAGCTGCATCGCCTTGTCGTACTTCGACCCCGGCGACTCGCCGACCACGACGAACGCCGTTTTCTTCGACACCGATCCGCTGACCTTGCCGCCGAGCGCCTGGATCGCCTCCTTGGCGGAGTCGCGGCTGTACTCCTCCAGCGACCCGGTGACGACGACCGTGAGCCCTTCGAGGGGGCGCGGCCCTTCCTCGACCGCCTCCTCCTCCAGCCGGACGCCGGCCGAACGCCACTTCTCGATGATCTGGCGGTGCCAGTCGACGGCGAACCACTCGGTGACGGCCGTGGCGATGGTCGGGCCGACCCCGTCGACGCCGGCCAGCTCCTCCTCGGACGCGTCGGCGATCCGGTCGATCGAGCGGAATCCCCGCGCCAGCGCCTGTGCCGCCGTCGGGCCGACGTGCCGGATCGACAGCGCGACGAGGAAACGCCACAGGGGCCGCTCGCGAGCCGCCGACAGCTCCTCGAACAGCTTCTCGGTGTTCTTCTTCGGGACGGCCGGCGCCTTGGCCGTGGCCTTCGTGAAGAAGAACGGCACAAGCTCCTCGTCGCCGGTGCGCTTGTTGACGCGCCGGATCGCCACCTCGGCGAGGTCCTCCGGCTTGAGCAGGAACAGGTCGCCCTCGTCGCGGATCGGCGGGGTGTCGGGCACCGCCGGACCGGTCAGCGCGATCGCGGCCTCGTACCCCAGCGCCTCGATGTCGAGCGCGGACCGGCTGGCCAGGTAGAAGATCCGCTCGCGCAGCTGGGCAGGGCACGAGCGGGAGTTCGGGCAGCGGATGTCCGCGTCGCCCTCCTTCTCGTACCGCAGCTCCGTGCCGCACTCAGGGCACTCGGTCGGCATCGCGAACTCGCGCGCGTCGTCCGGCCGCAGGTCGACCACCGGCCCGACGATCTCGGGGATCACGTCGCCGGCCTTGCGCAGCACGACCGTGTCGCCGATCAGCACGCCCTTGCGCTTCACCTCGCTGGCGTTGTGGAGGGTCGCGAACTCGACCGTCGAGCCGGACACGAACACCGGCTCCATCTGGCCGTACGGCGTGACCCGGCCCGTGCGGCCGACGTTCACCTTGATGTCGAGGAGCTTCGTGTTCACCTCCTCCGGCGGGTACTTGAACGCGATCGCCCAGCGCGGCGCGCGGCTCGTCGATCCGAGCCGGCGCTGCACGGTGACCTCGTCGACCTTCACGACCACGCCGTCGATCTCGTGCTCCACCGAGTGCCGGTGCTCGCCGTAGTGGGCGATGTACTCCGTGACCTCGTCCAGCGTGTCGAGCACCTGGTACCGGTCGGAGACCGGCAGGCCCCACGCCTTCAGCCGCTCGTACCCGCCCGACTGGCTCGTGATCGTGAAGCCCTCGCGCGCGCCGATGCCGTGGACGAGCATCCGCAGCCGGCGGCTCGCCGTCACCCGCGGGTCCTTCTGGCGTAGCGAACCCGCCGCCGCGTTGCGCGGGTTCGCGAACGGCGCCCTGCCCGCCTCGACCAGCGACGCGTTCAGGTCGGCGAACGCCTCCACCGGGAAGAACACCTCGCCCCGGACCTCCACCAGCGCCGGCACGTCGTCACCCGCCAGCTGCGACGGGACGTCGGCGAGCGTGCGGACGTTCAACGTCACGTCCTCGCCGGTCACGCCGTTGCCCCGGGTCAGCGCCCGCGTCAGCCGGCCCTGCTCGTACAGCAGGTTGATGGCCAGGCCGTCGATCTTCAGCTCGCACAGGTAGTGGAACGCACCGCCGCCCGCGTCCCTCGCCACCCGCTCCGCCCACGCCGACAACTCGTCGAAATCGAACGCGTTGTCCAGGCTCATCATGCGTTCGAGATGGTCGGCGGCCGTGAAGTCGGTGGAGAACATGGCCCCGCCGACCAGCTGGGTGGCGCTGTCCGGAGTCCGCAGCTCCGGGTACCGGTCCTCCAGCGCGTTCAGCTCCCGGATCAACGCGTCGTACTCGGCGTCGCTGACCGTCGGCGCGTCCTTCACGTGGTACGCGAACTGGTGGCCCAGGGCTTCCTCGTTCAGCGCGGCGTGCCGCTGCTTCGCCTCACTCGGCGCCGGCTCGACCTCGTCCACGCTGACCCCCTCTGCGCTCGCGACGCGGCGCCTCGATGCGACGTCGACGCCGTGCGCCACACCACGGCTCCGCCGGTGTGTCGCCCGACTTTCGACATCGCGGCGCCGCCTCACTCGCTCACTCCGGGTCGTCCACCAACGTGTGGGCGGCGTCGCGGCAGCGCGCCAGTGCCGCGAGCGCGTAGGCCGGGCTCGCACCGGCCAGCCCGCACGACGGCGTCACGACGACCGTGCGAGCGAGCGCGTCCGGCGCGAAGCCGAGCCGGCTCCACAACGTTCGTACTGAGGCGACAGTACCGGCGGGAGGCGACAGAACAGCGTCGGTACCAGGGACGACACCGGTCCAGAGCGCCAGCCCGGCGTCGATCGAGGTGCCGAGCGCGTCGAGAGTGCGACGGTCGTCCAGGTCGACGAGCGTGAGGTCGACGGACGCCGCCACGGCGCCGGTGCCGCGCAGGATCTCGTACGGGACGTCCGGCGCGCAGCAGTGCACGACCACCGGCACGCCGACCGCCTTCACGACCCCGGCGAGCGCCGTCTCCGCCACGGACGCCTCGACCGAACGGAGCGTGCCGAAGCCGCTCGCCGTCCGCACCCTCGCGCCGAGGACGGCCGGCAGCGACGGCTCGTCGAGCTGGAGGATGACCGTGGCACGCGGGAGCCGTCGCCGGACGTCCGCTACATGCTGGGCCAACCCCTCGGCGAGCGAGGCGGCGAGATCGCGGGTGGCGCCCGGGTCGGCGAGCACCTTGTCGCCGTAGTGCAGCTCCAGCTCGGCGGCGAGCGTCCACGGCCCGGCCGCCTGGATCTTGAACGGGCCGTCGTACTCCCCCGCCAGTTCGACCAGCGTGTCGAGGTCGCGGTCGAGGAAGTCCCTGGTGCGGCGCACGTCGCGGCCGGGCCGGTCCACGAGCCGCCATCCGGACGGTTGCAGATCGACGGGCAGGTCCACGAGCAACCCCGCGCCGCGCCCGATGAGGTCGGCGCCGGCGCCGCGGGCGGGCAGTTCGGGCAGGTACGGCAGGTCAGGCAGCTCTCCGAGGACCGCACGGAGCGCCTCGGCGATGTCGTCACCGGGCATCGATCCGACGCCGGTCGCACTGCCGGGCCGCCAGGGGTAGTCCATGCCGTGAGTCTCACATGCGGGTTAAGGGCCTGTTTCCTGTGGCCCGCCCGTAGCGAGGCGCGTCCAGGCGTCGGTCCGGCAAGGCCGAGGAGGAGTGCATGCCGTTGTTGCATGCGCGACGACGAGAACGCAGTCCGGTCGGCGTCTGGGCGGGCCGCAGTAGGGCAGCGGACACAGGAAGCAGGCCCTACGGTCGGGTGATGACGGATCCGTTCGACGGGAGCCGTCCGGCCGCCGCGTGGGCGGCGCCGGACGGGGTCGTCATGCTCGTCGAGGACGGCGCGTTCTGCCTCAGCGCGGCATCCGGCGACATCACGGGCGGGGCGCTGGGGCTGTTCCACGGCGATGTCCGGCTGCTGTCGCGCTGGGTGGTGCTGATCGACGGCGCGCCCGTCGAGCCCCTGTCCGTGCAGTCCGGCGAGCCGTACGCGGCGACGTTCATCGGACGGGCCGGCGGCCTGGTGGTGCTCCGGCACCGGACCGTCAGCGCCGGGATGACCGAGGAGATCGCGCTGCGCAATCCCGGCCCCGACCAGGCGGACGTGACCGTGACGATCGACGTCGCGACCGACTTCGCCCCGGTCTTCGCCGTCAAGGCCGGCGAGCCGCACGACCCCGGCCCGCTCCGGATCAGCCACGACAGTCACCAGTGGACGGTCGCCTCACCGCGCCACCGGACGGTCATCACCGCCGACCCGGAGTCCACCGCCCTGACGTTCCACGCGGCGATCCCGCCCCGCGGCGAGTGGCACCTCCGCCTGGAGGCGGGAACGGCCACACTCCCGAGCCAATCCGGCGCGGCATCGCCCGCCGGAACGCCCGGCGCCGCACCGCCCGGCGGAACGCCCGGCGCCGCACCGCCCGGCGGAACGCCCGGCGCGGCATCGCCCGCCGACCCACTCGGCGCGGGCCCGACCGCCGGCATGGCCGCGCCTGCCGAGCGGGCCGCGCGGTGGCGCAGCCGGTGCGCCTCGATCACGGCGACGGATCCCGCGCTGGCGGCCACGCTGGAACGCAGCATCGCCGATCTGGGTTCGCTGCGGATCGGCGACACGATCGCCGCCGGCGCACCCTGGTACCTGGCCCTGTTCGGACGCGACGCGCTCCTCACGTCGTGGATGGCGCTGCCGCTCGACCCGGGCCTCGCCCTCGGCTCGCTCCGTGCGCTCGCCGCCCACCAGGGCACCACGACGGACCCGGCGACCGAGGAGGAACCGGGCCGCATCCCGCACGAGATCCGCAGCGAATGGGGCGCCGGATCCCGGCTGACCGGCGCCTACTACGGCACCGCCGACGCGACGCCGCTGTTCGTCATGCTCCTGGGCGAGCTGTACCGGCGGGGGCACACCGCACCGGACCTGACCCCGGCCGCCGACCGCGCCCTGGACTGGATCGGCCGCCACATCGCCCGCCACGAGTTCGTCAGCTACCGGCCGGGCGGACTCGCCAACCAGGGCTGGAAGGACTCCCCGGACGCCATCTCGTGGCCCGACGGCACGCTCGTCGAACCGCCGATCGCGCTGTGTGAGGTCCAGGCGTACGTCTACGGCGCCTACCGGGCCCGCGCCGTGATCGCCCGCGCACACGGCGACGACGCCCGCCCGTGGGAAGACCGGGCGACGTCATTCCGCCAGACCTTCCACCAGCGGTTCTGGCGGGACGGACGGCTCGCCCTGGCCCTGGACGGCACCTGCCACGCGGTCGACACCGTGGCGTCCAACCAGGCGCACTGCCTGTGGACGGGCATCCTCGACGAGGCACCCGCGCGCGCTGTCGCCGCCGACCTGGCCGGCCTGTTCACCGGCTGGGGGCTCCGGACGCTGAGCCCGCACGCCGCCCGGTACGACCCGCTCAGCTACCACAACGGCTCGGTCTGGCCGCACGACACGGCGATCGCGGTCGCCGGACTGGCGCGGTACGGGTTCACCGCCGACGCCGTCCGGATCGCCGGCGGGCTGCTGGCCGCCGCCCGCGCGTTCGACGGCCGGCTGCCGGAGGTGTTCGCCGGCTTCGACCGTGACGAGTTCGCCGCACCGGTGCCGTACCCGAGTTCCTGCGCGCCGCAGGCATGGGCGGCCGCCGCACCGTTGATGCTGGTCACAGCACTCAGCGGCGCCGGGCACCCGTGGGACGCGGTCCAGATCGGTTGAGGCGCGCCGGCCCGGCCGTGCGGGGTTCGGCCGGGCCGGCGCGGGTCCGTCAGCCTGCCGCCACCGAGAAGATGTGCAGGTTGGTGTTCTCCGGCAGGACCACGCTCACCGGCCGCTTCCCCGCCGGGAACGCGAACGGCCTGGTCGCGAAGATGTGGGTCGCGACCGGCTCCTTACCGCCGCCCGGCTGGTTCCGGTACGGCGTCTTCGCCACGACCAGGTTCCCGTACTGGACGGGGTCCCGGCCGCCGCCGAGCGTCCAGTCGCTGAACGACAGATCGATCGCCTCGGTCGTCCCGTCCGCATAGGTGATCGTGGCTTTGCCCTGGTGGTTGCCGTTGATCGCGGCGCCCACGAACGAGATCCGGCTCGCGGACTCCGGCAGCGACAGGTTCAGCAACTGACCGTCGGCCGGCACGTTGTCGGGGTCGCCGGTCGGGACGTCCGGCCAGGTGAACGACAGTCCGTCCACCGTCGCTGTGCCGCCCGGGGTCAGGCCGGCAGCGGCGAGGGCCTGCTTCGAGTAGCTGATCCCGCCCTCGTCGAAGTCGGCTTCCTCGTGGTTGCCGTTGTCGTCCGAGGCACCGACGCTCTCGCGGAGGACGGGCAGCGTGTGCGGTTGCCCGACGACCACGGTGAGGCCGAGCCGGGGCAATGCCGTGCCTGACGCCGTCCGCATGGTCACCTGGACGGGGTAGCGCCCGTGCGCCGTGCCGTCCGCCACCGCGATCCGTATCGGCGCGCTGCCCTGCTGCTCCACCGGGAACTCGCCGCTCGCCGGTGTGACGGTGAGGCCGGCAGGAGCCTTGACCTCGTACCGGATGGTCGTCGCGGCACCGCTCAGCCGGTGCGCCGTGACGCTCACCGGCTCGCCGGTCGTGCCCGGCGCGACGACGATCCGGCTGGTGGACGCGGTCGACTGGTACGGCAGTTCGCCGGCACGCCACGACGGCGGCGCGTCGGCCGGAGCCGAACCCCAGGTGGTGTTCGCGGTGGTGCCGAGCGCGAAGTCGAGCCGGCCGCCACGCTCCACGAACGACTCGGGCAGCCAGGTCTTCGTCGTGGCCTTCCCGTTGACCCGCAGGCTCTGGACGTACGGCGCGTCCAGGGCAGCGGCGGGGGCGTTGATCGTGATCGAGCGGCCGTGAGCCCGCCGGATCGTGGCCGTCGGGAACAGCGGACCGGTCACGGTCAGCTCGGCGCGGCTCGGCACCTGCGGGTAGAGGCCGAGCGTCGTCCAGACGAACCAGGACGACATCGCGCCGAGGTCGTCGTTGCCCGGGATGCCGCCGTGGCCGGTGTGCCACAGCTGCTTCACGGCCTGGCGCAACGTCTCCTGTGCCTTGTACGGCTGGCCGCCGTAGTTGTAGAGCCAGGGCGCGTTGATCGACGGCTCGTTGTCCATCTCGGCGTGCAGGTCGCCGGCCTTCGTCAGCGCCCACGACCCGTCGGGGTTGCGGAAGAAGCCGTCGAGCCGCTTGGTGGCCTTGTCCCTGCCGCCCATCGCCTCGAACAGTCCGGCCGGGTTGTGCTGGACCATCCACGTGTACTGCGCGCTGCTGCCCTCGGCGAACCCGCTGGTCGTGGCCGGGTTGAAGGTGGGCCAGGCGCCGTCCTCGTCACGGTTCTGGATGTACCCGCCCGACAGGTCGGCCGCCGGGTTGAACACGTTCTGCCAGTACTGCGCGCGCTTCTCGAACGCGTCGGCGGTCCTGCGGTCGCCGGCACGGCGGGCGAGCTGGCCGACCGCGAAGTCCGCCGTGGCGACCTCCAGCGTCTCGCCCGCGCCGCCCCACGCGTTCGACTTCGTCGGCACGTAGTGCACCTTCAAGAACTTGTCGAGGGACGGACGCTGCCCGACCGACATCACCGGACGGCCCGCCGAGCTGAGGTCCTTCTCCGTCGGCACCGTCGCCGCCTTGACCAGCGACCGCACGGCGCCGCGCAGATCGAAGTCGCGGCCGCCGAACGCGTGGATCCCGGCCAGCGCCGGCGCGGAAGGGTCACCGGTCATCACGGCCGTGCCGCCGGACGCGTGCGTCCACCGGTCCCAGACGCCGCCGTTCTGCTTCGCCTGGTTGTACAGCGACTGGGCCATGTCACCGGCTATGCGTGGCTCCAGCAGCGCGACGAGCTGGACCTGCGAGCGGTACACGTCCCAGCCCGAGAACGTCGCGTACTGGGTGTGACCGTTCCTGACCCGGTGGGCCTTCTGGTCGAAGCCCCAGTACTCGCCGTTGACGTCGTTGAACACGTTCGGGTGGAGCAGCGAGTGGTACAGCGCGGTGTAGAACATCGTGCGCTGCTCGGCCGTGCCGCCGCCGATCCGGATCTTGTCGAGCTGCGCGCGCCACTGGTTCTTCGCCCGCTTGGCGACCTGCTCCAGCGTGGTGCCGGCCCGGTTCTCGGCGCGGAGGTTCGCCCGCGCGTTGGCCTCGCTCACGTAGGAGATGCCGACCCGGACGTTCACCGTCTTGCCGCTCTCGAAGCCCAGGTAGGCGCCGGAGCCCTTGCCGGGCGGCATGAAGCCGTTCGGGCCGAACGTCGTGCCGCCGCTCGCGCTCGTCGCGCCGGGTGTCACGGTCGCGTCCTGCCACGTCCCGGTGCTGGCGAACGGCTGGTCGAACTCGGCGACGAAGTGCAGCGTGTAGTAGCTGCGCTGACCGACCTTCGCCAGGTAGCCGCAGAAGTTTCCGCTGGTCACCGATCCGGAGACGGTGCGCTTAGCGGTGTCGACGGCGACCTTCGCGTCCGTGCTGCCGATCTCCGAATGGGCGCTACGGATCAGCACGTTCGCAGGCTTGCCCGCCGGGAACGCGAACCGCGCCGAGCCGGTACGAGTCGTGGCGCCGAGTTCGGCGGTCACGCCCGAGTCCAGTCCGACCTTGTAGTAGCCCGGCTTCGCGACCTCGTTCGCGTGGCTGAACGTGCTGGCGTAGATCGCGTCGGTGGCGTCCGTCTGCGGCGAACTCGTCACGTCACCGGCGTGCGGGAAGATCGGGATGTCGCCCGATCCGCCCGCACACCCCGTGCCGGACATGTGGGTGAGGCTGAAGCCCCGGATCTTCGTCGCGTCGTACCGGTATCCGCCCGGGGCCGCGGTCCGGTACGCGTTGCCGCGCGAGTTCTCCGGACTGAACGAGAACATCCCGAACGGCACCACCGCGCCGGGGAAGACATTGCCGAGGTTGGACGTGCCGATCAGCGGATCGACGTGGTCGGTCGGATCAGCACTCACCGCGCGGACCGGCGCCGTCGCCCGACCGGCCACGTCTTTGGCGGCCGGGCGGGCCGCGCCGGCGTCGGGCGGAGCGGCCGGGCCGCTCGCGGCGGGGTCCTTCGCGGCCTGGCTTGTGCCGGCCGGGTCTTTGGCGGCCTGTTCGGCGGCCGCGGTGGCCGGGTTGGGTTCCGGGGCCTGGGGGGCGGCCTGCGCCGGTGGGGCGGTCAGGGCTATGCCGGTGAGTACGGCGACACCGGCGGTAAGGAGGGTTGATAACGCAGGACTCTTCAACGTTCCCACCTTCTCAGACAACGTTGTCGCGGTGCGGGCGAAGCGCCGCTCCCGCGAGTGGGCGCGGGAGCGGCGAGCACAGCGGGATCGGGGCGTGACATCGTTGTCAACCATTACTAGTCGATGGGGCAATACGCCGTCAATAGGGCATCCCGGGTCAGCGGCCAGCTCGGCCCATCCGAAATTTCGGGTGGGAATGTGGAGCCTGACTCGCAGATCCCACCCGAAACCGGGGGCAAGGCGGGCGGCGTCAGGCGGGAGCGGTCGCGCGGTTGCGGGACGACGAGATCGTCGCCGATCCGATCACGACGTCCCCGTCGTAGAGGACGACGGCCTGGCCGGGAGCGATCCCCCGGGCGGGCGCGGTCAGCTCGACGCGCAGCACCGGTCCGTCCAGTTCAACCGTGGCCGGCATCGGCGTGCCGTGCGCGCGCATCTGTGCCAGGCACTCGAAGCGGCCGGTACGGGTCGTGCCGTCCGTCCAGACCGGCCGCTCGGCCAGCACCTCGTCGACGTCCAGCGCCTCGGCGGGCCCCACCCGGACGGTGTTCGACACCGGGCTGATGTCGAGGACGTACCGCGGCTTGCCGTCCGGCGCCGGACGACCGAGCTTGAGCCCCCGGCGCTGCCCGATCGTGTACGCGAACGCACCGTCGTGCTCGCCGAGCACCTCGCCGCTCTCCGCGTCGACGATCTCGCCGGGCTGCTCGCCGAGGCGCTTGCGGAGGAACCCGGCGGTGTCGCCGTCCGGGATGAAGCAGATGTCGTGGCTGTCCGGCTTGTCGGCGACCGCCAGCCCGCGTACGGCCGCCTCCTCCCGCACCTGCTCCTTCGTCGAGTCGCCGAGCGGGAAGATCGCGTGCGCGAGCTGGTCACGGGTCAGGACGGCCAGCACGTACGACTGGTCCTTGGCCTCGTCCACGCTGCGGCGCAGGACACCGTCCGACAGGCGGGCGTGGTGGCCGGTGACGACCGCGTCGAACCCGAGCGCGAGAGCCCGGTCCAGGACGGCCTCGAACTTGATCTTCTCGTTGCACCGCAGGCACGGGTTCGGGGTGCGGCCGGCCGCGTACTCCGCGACGAAGTCGTCGACCACGTCCTCGCCGAACCGCTCGGCCATCCCCCATACGTAGAACGGGATGCCGATCACGTCGGCGGCGCGGCCCGCGTCACGCGAGTCCTCCAGCGTGCAGCAGCCCCGGGCACCGACCCGGTGCGACTGGGGCGACGCCGACAGCGCGAGGTGGACGCCGGTCACGTCGTACCCGGCCTCGGCGGCGCGCGCGGCGGCCACGGCGGAGTCCACCCCGCCGGACATCGCGGCCAGCACCTTCATGTCGTGCACCATCCCTGCTCGTCTAGTCGCCCCTACGAGGGTAACGGCCCCGGCCGCCCACCTCGAACCGCCGCCGGCGCCTGCCCCAGCGCGGCGCCACCCAGCGCCCCGCCGCCGCCCCGCCGAGCCCGCCCCGCCCTGCCCTGCCCCGCCCCGCCGAGTTTCGGACTTTTGAGGGTCGGCGAGGGCCGCGAACCCTCAAAAGTCCGAAACTGAACGGGTTCAGGGTGCGGCGTTCAGGGCGCCGGACGTGGCGGGCGGGCGGAAGTCAGCGGGTGGTGCCGGCGCGACGGGCGCGTTCGACCACGCCGGCGAGGGCGTCGACCAGGTCGTCCACGTCGGCGGTGGTGGAGGTGTGCCCGAGGGAGAACCGGAGTGACCCGCGGGCCCGCTCGACTTCGGCACCCATGGCGACGAGCACATGACTCGGCTGGGCGACGCCGGCCGAGCACGCCGACCCGGTGGAGCACTCGATGCCGCGCGCGTCGAGCAGCATGAGCAGGGCGTCGCCCTCGCAGCCGGGGAACGAGAAGTGCGCGTTGCCGGGGAGCCGCTCGACCGGGTCGCCGTTCAGCACGGCGTCGGGCACGACGGCCTGGACGCGGGCCACCAGGTCGTCGCGGAGTGCGGCGATGTGCGTGGCCCGTTCGCCCTGGGCCTTGACGGCGGCCTCGACGGCGACGGCGAACGCGATGATGGCCGGGGTGTCGAGCGTGCCGGACCGCACGTCGCGTTCCTGTCCGCCGCCGTGGAGCAGCGGCGTGCAGGCGACGTCGCGGCCGAGTAGAAGGGCGCCGGTGCCGTGCGGACCGCCGAGCTTGTGGCCGGCGACCGTGAGGGCGCTCGCGCCGCTGCTGGCGAAGTCGACGGGGAGCTGGCCGACGGCCTGGACGGCATCGGTGTGGAACGGCACGCCGCGCGCGCTGGCGAGCGCCGCCAGCGCCTCGACCTGCTGAACGGTGCCGACCTCGTTGTTGGCCCACATGACGGTCGCCAGGGCCACGCGGTCGCCGTGCGCGTCCAGCGCGGCGGAAAGCGCCTCGGGCGCGAGCCGTCCGGCCGAGTCGACGGGGAGCCAGACCACCTCGGCGCCCTCGTGGGAGGCGAGCCATTCGACGGCGTCCAGCACGGCGTGGTGTTCGACCGCGGACGCGAGCACGACGGTGCGCTCCGCAGAGGAGTCCCGCCGCGCCCAGTAGATGCCCTTAACGGCGAGATTGTCGCTTTCGGTGCCCCCGGCGGTGAACACGACCTCGGACGGACGCGCGCCCAGCGCCGCGCCGACCCGCTCCCGCGCCTCCTCGACCGCCCGCCGCGCCCGCCGCCCGCTCGCGTGCAGGGACGACGGGTTGCCGTACTCGCCGAGCGCGGCCGTCATCGCACTGACAGCCTCGGGGAGCATGGGGGTGGTCGCCGCGTGATCGAGATAGGCCATGGTGCGTCCAGCTTAGTGCGGCCTGTGCGTACCGCTCAGGTTGACCGGTAGCGCGGGGCGAAGATCACCACCAGCGCCAGGTTCGACGAAGTTTCCTGCGGAGATGTACGTGCCGGCGCCCTGGATCACCTTCATGCCGAGAGACGTACCGCAAAGCGCCGACAACTTCTCCGAAAAAAGTCGTTGGCGCCTCCCCCGTCCGCGGATCCCTGTCTCGAGAGCCCGAGCCAGGGAGGCAACGTGAACCGCTGGGTGTGGTGGAGCTACGCGAACGTCGACACGTCCGACATCCGCTGGAGCTGGGGGTGACCCCGCGCTGCCGGCCGACCGTGACGCGGCCGGGAAAAGCACCGGCCAGGCGCCTTGTTCAGGCGCCCGGCCGGGTGATCAGGTGCGGCTACCGCCGCCGCGGACCTACTTCCGCTTGAGGATCTCCTCGGTGGCCTGCGGGACGACGGCGAAGAGGTCGCCGACGACGCCGTAGTCCGCCAGCTCGAAGATCGGGGCCTCAGGGTCCTTGTTGACCGCGACGATCGTCTTCGAGGTCTGCATACCGGCCCGGTGCTGGATGGCACCGGAGATGCCGCAGGCGATGTAGAGCTGCGGCGACACCGTCTTACCGGTCTGGCCCACCTGGAACTGGTGGGGGTAGAAGCCCGAGTCCGTGGCGGCGCGCGAGGCACCGACGGCCGCACCGAGCGAGTCGGCCAGGCCCTCGATGACCTTGAAGTTGTCGGCACTGCCGACACCGCGGCCACCGGAGACGACGATCGACGCCTCGGCCAGCTCGGGACGGCTGCCCTTGGCCTCGACGACGCGCTCGAGCACCTTGGCGCCCTTGGCGGCGTCGGACACCGACACCTCGACGGCCTCACGGGCGGCGGCACCGGTGGCCGGCTCGGCGGCGATGGCGTTCGGGCGGATCGCCAGGATCGGCGTGCCGGTGCGGACCTTCGAGGTGACGAGCGTGCCACCGGCGAACACCGTCTGGCCGGCCGTGCCGTCGGCGTTCACCGAGGTGACGTCGGTCAGGATGCCGGACTCCGTCTTGACCGCGAGGCGGCCGCCGACCTCCTTGCCCTCGGCCGTGGCGGCCACGAGCACCGCCGCCGGGGACACCGAGGCGACGAGCTGGGCCAGCACCTCGGCCTTGGGGGCGACGACGTAGCCGTCGACCTCGTCGGACTCGGCGACGTACACCTTCTGGGCGCCGTACTCACCGAGCTTGCCGACCAGCGCGTCGGCGGTGCCGGGGGCGCCGACGACGACCGCGGACGGCTCACCCAGCGTGCGGGCGGCAGTCAGCAGTTCGAACGTGACCTTCTTCGCGGAGCCACCGGAGTGCTCGACGAGAACAAGTACCTCTGCCATGTCAGATCGGCCCTTCTCAGACGAACTTCTGCGACGCGAGGAACTCGACGAGCTGCGCGCCGCCGTTGCCCTCGTCGGTGACCTTGACGCCGGCTGCCTTCGGCGGGCGCGGCGCGAACTCGACCACCTCGCTGGTGGCGTTCGCCAGGCCGACCTCGTCGGCGCCGATGCCCAGGTCGGCCAGCGTGAGCGTGCTCACCGGCTTCGACTTGGCCTGCATGATGCCCTTGAAGGACGGGTAGCGCGGCTCGTTGATCGTGTCCCAGACGCTGACGATCGCCGGGGCGGCGGCCTGGACGACCTGGTAGCCGTCGTCGGTCTGCCGCTCGATCGTGAACGTGGACCCGTCGACGTCGAGCTTGCGGGCACCGGTCAGCTGGGCCACGCCGAGGCGCTCCGCGAGCATCGCCGGCACCGCGGACACCTGGCCGTCGGTGGACTCGGCGCCGGAGATCACGATGTCCCACTCCAGGGTGCCGAGCGCCTTGGCGATGACCTTGGAGGTCTGCACGGCGCAGGAGCCGTGGATCGCCTCGTCGCTGACGTGGACGGCCTTGTCCGGCCCCATCGACAGCGCCTTGCGGATCGTCTCGGTGGCCTTGTCCGGGCCGACGGTCAGGACGGTGACCTCGCCGCCGTGCGCTTCCTTGAGCTTCAGCGCCTCTTCGATGGCGTACTCGTCCATCTCGTTGATGACGAGGCTCGCCGAGTCCCGGTCAACGGTCTTGTCCGACTCGCGCAGGTTCCGTTCACTGCTCGAGTCCGGTACCTGCTTCACCAACACCACGATGTTCATGGGCCTGGAAGACCTCCTGCTAGACGAGCGGACCGTGCCGGCTCTATGTTACCGACGAGTAGCCGCAGGGCTACATCTGCGCTTGTGGGTCATCTCACCATGCGCCCTAGCACAGACCCGAATCGTGTGGGCGAGGTCTCATCGACGGCCCCGCGGGTCCGGGCAGCAAACACCCGTCCGCACTCGAAACGGCCGTAACCAGACTGGCCCGTGTTCGTTTTGCTGTGTGACCGGGCGACCGCCCGGCGTGGTCGGCTGCCTCGGGGGCTGACGGCCGAGCGGCTCGTGCTCCGCCCACCACGAGTAGGGCGGAGCCCTTGACAGGGAGCACCGCATGTCCATTCAGCCTCGAGGCGGTAGACGACGCCGTCTGCTGCTCGCCGCGGCGGTCGTCACCGCGACCACGGTGGCCCTCTCCGCTCCGGTCGCGGACGCCGCGCCGAGCACTCCCATCCTGTCCGCGTTACTCGGCGAAGCCCCCGGCCTCGGCGATTTCGACGCGCGCGCCGGGCAGGTTGCCCCGAGCGCCGCGCAGCTCGACCGTGTCGCCGGCCTGGACGCGACGGCGCGCTGGAACCGGTTCGGCACCCCGTCGACGCTGGTCCGCCGGGACGGCTATCTGGCCACCGGGCTCAGCGGCTCGCCGGCTGAGGCTGCCCGGGCGTTCATCCGCTCCGAGCGGGACCTCTTCCGGCTCTCCGACGACGCCGTCACGGACCTCGAACTGCTCAACGACTCGACGCTCACCGGCAGCGACGCGCACGCGGTGCTGTTCCGGCAGCGGTTCGGAGCGCTGCCGGCCGCCCGTGACGGGCTCATCACCGTCGCCGTGACCGGGGGTGACGTCGCGTTCGTCTCGTCGTCCGCCGTCGGTGACGGGGCAGCCCCCGCCGCACCGGTACTCAGCGCGGTCGCGGCCTGGCAGAAGGCAGCCGCGAACGTCGGACGGTCGACGCTGCTCAGCGCGGTCACCGGTGTGACGACCGCCAAGGGCTGGACGACGTTCAACGTCACCGGCTTCGGCCAGCCGCAGCGCGCCCGGCTCGTCGCGCTGCCCGTACCGGGGCAGGGTGTGCGGCCGGCGTTCGAGGCCAACGTGCTCGACGCCGAAGCCGGCTCGACACTCGCCTATACATCGTTCGTGGACGCCGTCACCGGCGCGGTACTGGTGCGGACGAGCCGCACCGCCTTCGCCGAGGCGCCCAACACGTACTCCGGTGAGTTCACCGCCACGGGCTGCGGGCCGCGACACCCGTTCACCGTGCCGGCCGGCACCAAGCAGGTCGTCGCCACCGCGTTCGCCACCGTGACGACCAACGACATCGTGGTGAAGATCCTCAACCCGGACGGCACGGTCGCGGTCTCCGGCGATACGGGCACCAGCCCCGAGGCCGCAACGATCTCCCGCAACGAGGGCGTCCCGGCTGGCGACTACAGCGTCCAGGTTTGCCCGTACGACAGCCCGTCCGTGCCGTTCGTCGCCCCGATGACCTACACCGGCACAATCACCACCAGCGAGGTGGCCGCCCCGTCCGCCGCCCAGCCGCCAGCGCGCTGGAAGTACTTCCCGGCATTCCCGTCCGGTGACAACCGGGTGGTGGGCTGCTGGATCGCCCAGACCGCCCCGGGCTGCCAGGCGGCGCTCCAAAACACCGCCGCCCGCGCGCCGTGGGACTACGACACCCGCCTGAATGTCCCGACGTTCACGACCACCGGCAACGCGGCGCGCACCGCCGAGGCGTGGACCACGCCGCTCACGCCGGGCGCGTTCGGTTTCCAGCCGGTCTCGCCCACCCGCGAGTACGCCCCGGCGTTCACCGACGCGTGGAACAAGAGCAAGTGCGACCCTGCGCAGTTCACGCCCGGCACCGGCAACGACATCCCGGCCTCGGTGGTGAGCCTGTTCGCGGCGCACAACCGGATGCACGACTGGTCGTACCACCTCGGCTTCACCGAGCGGAACTACAACCTCCAGGCGAACAACTTCGGCAACCAGCCGGGGACACCCGGCGTGCACCCGACCGGTGACGGCGACCCGGAGATCGGGCAGGCCCAGGCCGGTGCCCTGACCGGCGGCGCCCCCAGCTACCTCGGCCGGGACAACGCCAACCAGATCACGCTCCAGGACGGGA
Organism: uncultured Actinomycetota bacterium; assembly: GCA_963742725.1. Lineage (GTDB taxonomy): Bacteria > Actinomycetota > Actinomycetes > Mycobacteriales > Cryptosporangiaceae > CAVVAL01. The sequence continues at coordinate 646,028 of CAVUMX010000001.1, forward strand.
TCCCAGGTATCACCAACCAGTACCTGTTCCAGCCGATCGCGGGCGGGTTCTACGCCCCGTGCACCGACGGCGGCTTCGACATGAGCATCGTCGGCCACGAGTACACGCACGCGATCTCCAACCGCATGGTCGGCGGCCCGGACGAGGGCCTGTCGAGCGACCAGGGCGGCGCGATGGGCGAGAGCTGGTCGGACCAGGTCGCGATGGAGTATCAGCAGGAGTACGGCCTGTTGCCGGTCAACGATGACAACCCGTTCGCGGTCGGCGTCTATGCCACCGGCAACAAGAAGACGGGCATCCGCAACTACGCGATGAACGACAGCCCGCTGCACTTCGGCAACGTCGGCTACGACATCACCGGGCCCCAGGTCCACGCCGACGGTGAGATCTGGAGCGCGACGAACTTCGACATCCGCGCCGCGCTGATGAAGAAGTACGACGCCGCGTACCCGTCGGGTGACAAGGCGCTCCAGCGGGCGTGCGCCGACGGAAAGCGTGCCGTCGAGACCTGCCCCGGGAACCGGCGCTGGATGCAGCTCGTGTTCGACGCGTTCCTTCTCCAGCAGCCCGGTACGTCCATGTTGGACGCCCGGGACGCGCTGCTGGCGGCCGACCTGGCTCGGTTTGGTGGAGCCAACCAGAAGGAGCTGTGGCGGGCGTTCGCGGCGCGCGGATTCGGCGCCGGCGCCACGACTGCGGGCGGCGACGACACTGCGCCGAAGCCCGACTTCACCACCCCGGTGGAAACATCGGAAGGCACGGTCAGGTTCAGCACGACCGCGCCCTCGACGATCTACCTCGGCGCCTACGAGGCGCGGTCGCGCCCGGTGGCCGACACCGACCCGGACACGCCACTGCCGGACACGGTGACGATCGTCCCCGCTACCTACCAGCTTCTCGTCCGGGCGCGCGGCTATGGGCTTGCGCGGTCGTCGGTAACGGTCGGCGCCGGTCAGACGGTGGCGAAGAGCGTCACCCAGGCGCTCAATCTGGCGTCGGCGACCAACGGCGCCACCGCGACAGGTGACGGCGGCAACCTCGGCGCGCTGATCGACGACACCGAGGCGACGAACTGGGCCGTCCTCGCCCGGACCCCCAACGCGAGAGGCGCCAGGGTGGCGGTCGACCTGGCCGGGACCACGGCGCGGACCGTCCGCTCGGTGCGGGTCAGCGCGCTGCTGCACCCGGCAGCCGGCGGCGAGGGGTTCGACCCGGCCGCGCAGAACCGTTTCACGGCGCTGCGGAAGTTCGCGCTCGACACCTGCGTGAAGTCCGATCTGGAGGACTGCGCGGCCGACGCCTCGACCGGCTGGAAGAGGATCTACGTCTCCGCCGCCGACGCGTTCCCCGGCGTCAGACCAAGGCCGCTGGCGCCGAACCTGACGATCCGCTCGTTCGACGTGCCGGACACGGCGGCAACCCACGTCCGCCTGGTGGTGCTGGAGACCCAGTGCACCGGCGGGCCGGACTACGCCGGCGAGCAGGACAACGACCCGCTCAACGCGACGGACTGCACGACGGCGTCGACGCAGGGCCAGAACGCGCGGGTCGCTGAGCTTCAGGTGTTCTAGAGCAGGGCCGCGACGTCGCGGGCACATCCCCAGGAGACGGTGATGCCCGCGCCGCCGTGGCCGTAGTTGTGGATGAGGCCGTCCGGCTCCCGTTCCACCCGGATCGTCGGCCGGACGGGCCGCAGTCCGACCCGGTGCCCGAGGACGCGGGCGCCGGCCAGGCGGGGCTCGACCGCCGTGCACCGGGCGATGATCGCCTCGGCGGTGGCCGGGTCCGGCTCCAGGCTCCAGGCGCCTTCCTCGGCCACGCCGCCCAGGACGACGCGGTCCGGGTGGGGAAGGATGTAGAGCAACTTCTGGTCGTCGGTACTGGCGAAGAACTCGGTGACGCCCGGGTTCTCGACGAGCACGACCTGGCCACGGACGGGCACCAGCTCCGGATCGGGCACGAGGTCGCGGGCGGCCATCCCGGCGCAGTTCACCACGACGTCGGCGGAGAGCTCGGCGAACGAACCCACCGGACGGACCTCGATCTCGCCGCCCGCGCCCCGCAGCCGCCGCTCCAGGTAGCCGAGGTAGACCGGCATGTCCACGAGCGGCGCCGTGAACCGGTAGCCGTCGACGTATCCGTCGGGGAGCTGGTCGCAGCGTTCCAGTCCGACCATGTCGCCCCACGCGGGCAGGTCGATCGGCGTCCGGGACGCCTCGATGCCGCTCACCTGCCGCACACCCTCGTCCGGAGACAGGGCGTTGAGTTCTTCCAGGGTGACGCGGCACCAGTCCCAGACCCGGCCGCCGGCCTCGACCAGGTACGGCTCCCACAGCGCGCCGGCGACCGCTGACGTGGTGTCCCCGGACGGCGCGGCGGTCCGGACGACCACCCGGTGGCCGGCTTCGGCGAGGCAGACGGCGCTGGTCAAGCCGGACACCCCAGCACCGACGACGATCACGTCAAGGCTCATGCCCTCACGCTAGTGCTATGACCACAGACGTTCGTGGGCCCGAGGCCTGGTCATAGCACTAAGGGAAGGGCCACGGATTCGGCTGGCAGGTCTTGCCGTCGCGCGGAACCTTCACGCCCTGCGGGCTCGCGGCGGTGATCTTCAGGATCTCGTCGTTGGACGTGCTGAACGTCTGCTGCATCATCACGGGCGCCGGCGCACCGTCGATGCCGCAGGGCCGGTGCCCGTACCGGAAGAAGTGCCCGACCTCGTGGTTGACCATGTACTGCCGGTACGCGGTGAGGTCGTCGCCGAAGGCCACCGCGCCGCGCACCCAGCGGGCGGCGCTGAGGTACACGGCGCCGCCGTCCCGGCACGAGACGTCGACGGGGAGTTCGTAGCCGCACACCGTCCGGGCGGTGTTCTGCGACGCGAGCCGGATGCGCAGGTCCGGCTGGCCGTGGTCGACGCGGCGCAGGGCGATGTCGCCGCGCCCGATCCAGCTCCTCGGGTCCGCGAGGGTGGCGACCACCGAGTCGGCGAAATCGGCGGGAGCGGCGATCCCGTTCTCGACCTCGACGGTGTACGTGCGTACCCAGCCCTTGCCGACCTGTGCCGACCCGCCGGGCACCACGCGCCAGTTGCCGGTTCCCTTCGCCGGGACGGGCGCCCCGGCAGGCAGCTCCGCGCTCGATGCTGGAGGCCGCGCGGGCGGCGGCGGTAAAGCGGTGGTCGGCGGCGGCGCCGCCGAGGGCGAGAACGCCACGCCGCCGGCGACCCCCCGCGCTGCGTCGGGCGGCGGCCCGGCGAACCGGAACCCGGCCACGACACCTCCCACGGCGAGCGTGCAGGCGACGGCCGACAGCACGGTCGCGGTGCGGACTCCCGACGCGGCGCGATGGCGAGGTTTCATGCGGACGGACGGTCGTCGCCAGATGTGAAGAACCTATGAGCGCGGCGTCATGGCACCGTGTACGTCACCGACAGCTACCTAGACTGGTGCCGGTGAGCGCCCTCATCCTCGTCGCCGAGGACGACCTGAAGCAGGCGGAACTCGTCCGCCGGTACCTCGAACGCGACGGCCACTCGGTCGTCGTGGTCCACGACGGGCGGGCGGCCATCGACGAGGCGCGGCGCCGCAACCCCGACCTGCTGCTGCTCGACGTGATGATGCCCAAGGTCGACGGGATGGACGTGTGCCGGGTGCTCCGGGCGGAGTCCGACGTGCCGATCGTGCTGCTGACCGCGCGCTCCACCGAGGACGACGTGCTCCTCGGCCTGGATCTCGGCGCCGACGACTACATCACGAAGCCGTACAGCCCGCGGCAGATGGTGGCGCGGGTCCGCACGATCCTGCGGCGGGTCCAGCGGACGAGGACGAGCGGCGCGACCGTCCTGCGCGTCGGCGACCTGGTGGTCGACCCGGTCCGTCACGAGGTGACGCTGAGTGCCGAGCCCGTCGACTGCACGCCGGCCGAGTTCCGGCTCCTCGCCGCCCTCGCGGCCGAGCCCAACCGGGCGTTCACGCGCGGCCAACTCCTCCAGCGGGCGTACGGCGTCGACGGGTTCATCACCGAACGCACGATCGACGTCCACGTGATGAACCTGCGGCGCAAGCTCGAACCGCGACCGAGCCAGCCGCGGCTGCTGCTGACCGTGTACGGCATCGGCTACAAGCTCACCGGGGCGACCGATGCGCCATAGCCTGCTCGTCCGCCTGCTGGCGATTTCGACGGTCATCGCGGCGTGCTCGATCGCCGCCACGGCCTGGCTGGCCGTCCAGAGCACGACCGGCAGCATCCAGCGCGACCAGGGACAGGCCCTCGCCACGGACGCCACGATCTACGACAGCCTGCTCGGCTACGCGGCGACGCACGCGAGCTGGGCGGACGTCGGTCCGACGATCGATTCCCTCGCCAAGCGGACCGGCCGCCGGATCGCGCTCAGCACGCCGGACCGGCGGCCCATCGCCGACTCGTCGGGGCCGTCGGCGCCGCCGCTGCCCGTCAACCAGACCGTGGTGGTGGACCCGCTGGCGGTGGACCTCACGCTGAAACCGGGGGCGGGCACGGACCGGATCGACGAGCGGGCGGTAGGCCCCTACAAGCTGCCGCCCGAGGTCTACGCCAAGGTCCTGCAACGCGTGCAGAGGTCGGCCACCTGCGCGCGCCAGCTCGGCTACGACGCCAAGGTCGTTGACGGGTACGGCGCACGCCCGACCGTCGAGTTCGACGACGCGTGGGACGACGTGACCGACAGGTGCGGCGCTCCCGTGGAACTGGAGCCGTCGGAGCGGGGGGCCAGCGCGCAGCTGGTCACCCTCGCCAACGCGTGCCTCGCGAGGCAGGGCGGCAAGACCCGACAGATCTATCCGGACAAGTTCTCCGGACCGGCCGACATCCCCCACTACGCCCGCGCGGACAAGGCGACGGGAGACTGCCTGGACACCGCACGCCGCGAACAGCTCGCCCCGCATGTCGCGCCGGCCGCGCTGCTGTTCCTCACCAACCCCGGCGGCAGGCAGCAGCCCCGGACGGACCTCTCGACGGCCGGGACCACCCGGATCGCGCTGACCGCGCTCGCCGTCCTGCTCCTCACCGCCCTGGTGTCGACGTTCGCGGCGACCCGGCTGGTCCGCCCGATCCGTGCCCTGACGTCGGCCGCGCAGCGGATGGGCGCAGGCGACCGGGGAATCCGCGTCGGCGGCGATCCGAGGGGCGAGCTGGGCCAGCTCGCCGTCGCGTTCAACGCCATGTCCGCACGCCTGGAGGAGACCGAGAACCAGCGCAAGACGATGGTCGGCGACATCGCCCACGAGCTGCGGACGCCGCTGGGCAACATCAGAGGCTGGCTGGAGGCGACCCAGGACGGCGTCGCGACGCTGGAACCCGAGCTGGTGTCGTCGCTGCTGGAGGAGACGCTGGTCCTCCAGTACCTGGTCAACGACCTGCAGGACCTCGCCCTGGCGGATGCCGGCCAGCTCCGGCTCCACCTCGCGCGGGTCGACGCCGCCGAGCTGGTCGACCAGGTCGCCGCCGCGCACCAGGGCACCGCCGACCAGAACGGCGTGACGCTGCGGGCGGCGTCCCGGGGCAGCCTGGAGCTGGTCGCGGATCCGGCGCGGCTGCGGCAGGCGCTCGGCAACCTGGTCGCGAACGCCGTCCGGTACACGCCGCCCGGAGGGGAGGTCACGGTCGCCGCCCGCCGGCAGGACGAGCGGCTGCTGTTCGAGGTCACCGACACCGGCGCCGGCATCAGCCCCGAGGACCTGCCCCGCGTGTTCGACCGGTTCTGGCGGGCCGACAAGTCCCGCAGCCGGCAGACCGGCGGCAGCGGTCTCGGCCTCGCGATCACCCGGCACCTCGTGGAGGCGCACGGCGGTTCCGCCACGGCCACCAGCGTCCCCGGCAAGGGCAGCACGTTCCGCATCAGCATGCCGCTGGGAGACGCCTCACACTTGCCGGGCGGCGTTCCGGGCCCCTGACTACCGCCCGGTAGGGTCCCGCAGATGACTGGGCTGGTTCTCACGGGCGAGCGGACGCTCCCCGGCATCGACGTCGAGAACTACTGGTTCCGTCGCCACGAGAGCGCGTACGTGGCGCTCGCGCCGTGGATCCGCGGTGCGGTCGTCCTGGAAACGGGCGCCGGCGAGGGGTACGGCGCGGCGATGCTGGCCCGGTCCGCGCGGCGCGTCCTGGCCGTCGACTACGACGCGGACGCCACCCGCCACGCGGGCGCCACCTACCCGGAGATCGGCGTCGTCCGGGGCAACCTCGCGGGCCTCCCCGTCCGGTCGCACTCGATGGACGCCGTCGTGAACCTGCAGGTCATCGAACATCTCTGGGACCAGCCTCAGTTCATCGCCGAGTGCGCGCGCGTCCTGCGCCCCGCCGGCACGCTCGTCGTCACCACGCCGAACCGGATCACGTTCTCCCCCGGCCGCGACACCCCGCTCAACCCGTTCCACACGCGCGAGCTGGACGCCGCCGAGCTGACCGCGCTGCTGGCGCCGCACTTCGATGTCGTCCGCATGTACGGGGTGCACCACGGGCGGCGGCTCCGCCGGCTCGACCGCCGCTGGGGCGGGAGCCTGATCGACGCGCAGCTCGCCACGGAGCCCGCCGACTGGTCGCCCCGCCTCCGCCGCGACGTCGCCGGGGTGCGAGCGGGCGACTTCGACATCCACGAGGACGCGATCGACGCCAGCCTGGACCTGTTCGCTGTGGCGGTCCGCCGATGACCCAGCCCGTCGGGACGTTCGCGCTGGTCCTCCACACGCACCTGCCGTGGCTGGCGCACGCAGGCACCTGGCCGGTCGGCGAGGAGTGGCTGCACCAGGCGTTCACCGGGTCCTGGCGCCGTGTCGTGGCGTTACTCGACGAGCTCGCTGCAGAGGGCCGGCGGGACGTCCTGACGCTGGGTGTCACACCGACCGTCGCGGCGATGCTCGACGACCCGTACTGCCTGCGCGAGCTGCACACCTGGGCCGGGTACTGGCGGCTGCGCGCCGAACTGCTCGCCGGCCGCCGCGAACCGCACCTGCGGACGCTGGCCACCCACGAGTTCCGCGAGGCCACGGCCTGCCTGGACGACCTGGAGTCCCGCTGGCTGCGCGGCGGTTCGGCGGTGATCCGTCCGCTGGTGGACGCGGGCGTGATCGAGCTGCTGGGCGGCCCGGCGACGCACCCGTTCCAGCCGCTGCTGGACCCGCGGTTCCAGTCGTTCGCGCTGCGCGCCGGCCTGGACGACGCCCGCCTGCGGTTCGGCGCCGCGCCGGCCGGCATCTGGGCACCGGAATGCGGGTACGCGCCCGGCCTGGAGCGCTCGTACGAGGCGGCCGGGGTCACCCGGTTCCTGGTGGACGGCCCGACGTTCCACGGCGACACGGCGGCGGGGCATCCGGTCGGCGAGTCGGGCGTGGTCGCGTTCGGACGGGACCTCGAGGTCACGTACCGGGTGTGGTCGCCGAAGGCCGGCTACCCGGGCTCGGCCGAGTACCGCGACTTCCACACGTTCGACCATCCGTCCGGGTTCCGCCCGGCGCGGGTCACGGGCAAGCACATCGCGCCCGAGCACAAGAAGCCGTGGGACCCCGCCGGCGCCGCCCACAAGGTCAGTGAGCACGCGGACGACTTCGTCGCGACGGTGGTCAGGCGCCTGCACCAGCTGGGCGACCAGCACGGCCGTCCGGGGCTCGTGGTCGCCGCGTACGACACCGAACTGTTCGGCCACTGGTGGCACGAGGGGCCGGAGTGGCTCGGTGCCGTGCTGCGGCGGCTGCCCGAGGCAGGCGTCCGGGTCACCACGCTCGCGGGCGCCGTCGAGGCCGGGCACGTCGGGGAGCCGCGTGACCTGCCGGCCAGCTCGTGGGGCTCCGGCAAGGACTGGCGGGTGTGGGACGGCGAGCAGGTCGCCGACCTCGTCACCGACTCGCGCCGGGTCCAGGACCGGCTGCTCGCCATCGCGGACAAGCACCGCGGTCTGACCCGGAACCCCGTTCTCGACCAGCTCGCCCGGGAGGCGCTGCTGGTCGCGTCGAGCGACTGGGCGTTCATGGTCACCAAGGACAGCGCCGCCGGCTACGCCCGCGACCGTGCCGCCGGCCACGCGCGCCGGTTCGACCGGCTCGCCGACCTGATCGAGACCGGCCAGGACGCCTCGGCGTACGCCGCCGAGCTCCGCGCCGTCGACGGCCCGTTCGGCCACCTGGACGCGCGCCAGCTCTGACGTTGTCAGGGCGCGGTGCCGCGCTGGCGGACGATCCGGCCCTCCTCGCAGTTCTCCAGCACGTAGCCCCGCGACCACACCGTGGCGATGCACAGCCCGAGCGGCCTGATGCGCCTGCGTAATCGGAGGATGTGCAGGTCCAGGGCGTTGCGCCGGGCGGCCGCCTCGTCGGGCCAGCAGTGGACCGCGAGGACGTCCCTGGCGACGACCTGCCGGAACGAGGCCGACAGCGGCCGCATGATGCGGGCCTCCGCCGGCGACAGCGGCAGGGACCGCCCGCCGAACGCCAGCACGTCGCTCGGATCGACGCGCGGCACCGCACCGGAGCGCGCCCGGATGTGCAGGGTCTGCGCGCGGATCGAGAAGTCCTCGGACGTCATCGGCGGCCGCACCCAGTCCTCCAGGACGTCGGTGCAGATCGGCGCCCTGGTGTGGCCCTCGACGACGAGCAGGCGCGGCAGCCCGAGGGCGTGGCACTCGTCCCGGCGGTCGGATTCGGCGGGCCATCGGATGACCACCACTTCGGCGGTGGCCAACCCGGATATCACGTCCATCGATACTCCTTCAGTCGCAAAACGTGCACGGCAGTTCTGGCGATAGGGCAGCATCAATTCGCAGGGTGCGGACAAGCGCCCGCGCGCGTGAGTGGTAATAGGCGCCGCACAGTAGGCCCACCGTCGCGGCGTTATCAAATAAGGTTAGCGGACCCGGCAACGGAAAAGCCTGTCTATGAGAATTCCGCCACACGGAAAGACGACCGTGAAATACCCATTATTTCCCGCACAGCACGGGATGCCCCCGGCTGGTGCCGGGGGCATCGCGTCGGAACTGGTCGGGTCAGTAGGTCACCACGCCGGCGATGGCCTGGAGGCCGATCGGGCAGAAGGTCCAGATCTCCCAGTGTCCTATGTAGCTGGCCGGTGCGTACCAGAAGCCGTTGGAGCACTGCACCCACGGGGTGTACCACTGGTCGCTGTTGCAGGCCACGTGGTAGTAGTCGTAGCCCAGGTAAGGGTTGTAGCAGTAGACGAACTGTGTGGACGAGCCCGCCGAACCCACGGGCTTCGTCGCGCTCACCCGCGGCTTGGCCACCTTCTGCGCGTTCGAGCTGAGCTTGACAGCGTTGGTGGCTGCGGGCGCCGATCCCTTCGAACCGTCGGCCGCGACAGTGGTCGTCGCCCCTGTCGTCCCGGCCGCGTGCGCGGCGACCGGCGAGGCCGCGAACGTCAACAACACGGCGGCGGTGATCCCAACGAACATGCGTAAGCGCATCGTCTGTCCCCTCGTGTAATCAGCATTAGCGGGTACCGGCCGGTGGATCAAAGGTAGGGCCAGCCAAGTAACCCCTCAATCGAACTGCAAGATGTATTTCCAATGCGAAGTCGCAGTAATCCGCGAATACACCGGGCCACCCGACAATCGGACGTCCCCGCCGTTCCCCTACTGTGCTTCTCATGAACTCCCGGCTGCGTGCGCTCACCGACCTGATGGTGCCGACCGCCCGTGACTGCTGCGGTCTGCACGTCTACGACGGCGTCGTGCAGGACCTGTCTCCGGACGGCGTCCGCGCCGCCCTCGCCGCGCTCGGCGGCCCGCCGGGGACGGAACCGGAGTCCGACCCGCACGACGAGGCACACCTGGCCGCGTTCGAGGCGAACGCGCGGGTCGTCTACGGCGAGCTGGCCCTGTACCGGGTCAACCCGCTGTTCCACGTCGGGAACCTCGACCTGGCCTGCTACGACCGTCCGTACGCGCCGGAGCCGGAGCGGGAGGCGGCCAAGCGACGGCACCTCGCCGCCTGGCCCGAGGCGATCGACGCGGCCATCGCCGCGCTGGACGCCGTCCCCGCGCCGATCGCCGTGGCGACCATCGGTGCGGCCAAGGGCCTCTCCGCCGGGCTCGACGCCGACCGCGACCCCGTCGAGCGCGCTGCCCTGGCCGCGCACGCCCGCCTCATCAGCCACCTGGAGAAGGCCACGGTCGAGGGCGCCCCGTCCGCGGCGCTCGGTGCCGACGCCGTCGCGAAGCTGCTGAGCAGCTCCGAGGCCATCGACGTGGACCTGTCCGACCTCAGCCGCCGCGCCGACACCGAACGCGACCGGCTGCGCGCCATCCTGGAGGACGCGTGCGCGCGGATCGCGCCCGGCCAGCCCGTCGAGGACACGGTCACGGCCCTGCTCGCCGACCATCCGGACGCGGACGGCGTGCTCGCCGAGGCGCGGGCGCTGACCGCCGAGGCCATCGCCTGGACCGCCGAGCACGACCTCGTCCCCTACGACGACGGCGAATGCCGGGTCGGGCCGGCACCGGAGTCCCGGCAGTGGGCGATGGCGATGATGTCGTGGTCGGCGCCGTACGAGGAGGACGGCCCGTCCTGGTACCACGTCACCCCGCCGCACCCCTCGTGGCCGGCCGAGGAGCAGGCCGAATGGCTCAGCGTGTTCAGCCGGACGACGCTGCCGGCGATCACCGTCCACGAGGTCGCGCCGGGCCACTTCTCGCACGGGCGCGCGCTGCGACGGGCCTCGACGGACGTCCGCCGCACCCTCATGTCCGATGCGTTCATCGAGGGATGGGCGCACTACGGCGAAGAGGTCGCGCTGGAGCTGGGCTACCGGGCCCACGATCCCCGGTTCGCGGCCGGCGTCGCGCTCGAAGGGCTCGTCCGGGTGACCCGGCTGGCGTGCGCGATCGGGCTGCACACCGGCGACATGACGGTGGACGACGCGGCCCGCCGCTTCGCCGAGGACGCCCTGCTGGCCGGCGCCGCCGCGCTCAGCGAAGCCAGCCGCGGGACGTTCGACCCCACCTACGGCCGCTACACCTGGGGCAAGCTGGCCCTGCTGGACCTGCGGGAACGCGCCAAGCGGGAGTGGGGTGGCGGGTTCTCGCTCCCCCGGTTCCACCGCGCCCTGCTCGACCTGGGCTCGCCGCCGCTAGGCCTGCTCGGCACCGCCGTCGACCGCGGCTGACCCGTCCCAGACGTACGGGGTCGTCGAGGTCAGCGGCACGAAGCCCAGCCGCTCCAGGATCGGACGCGAGTCGTCGCTGGCGTCGACCTGGAGGTACCGGAATCCCCGCTCGACCGCGAGCGCCGCACGGCGGGCCACGAGCGCACGGTAGATGCCGCGCCCGCGCCACTCCGGCACGGTGCTGCCGCCCCACAGGCTCGCGAAGTCGGTGCCCTGGTGGAAGCGGATCCAGGCGGTGGACACCGACTCCCCGCCGGCGACCGCACGGAACAGCGCGATGGCGGACGGGTCCTTGGCGTGCTCGGCGGCGAGTCCCCGGCCGAGGCTGCGCCAGCCCTGCCCCCAGACCTTCTCCTGCACCTCGACGATCGCCGCGAACCCCGCCTCGTCGTCGATGGGCACCAGCTCGACGCCGTCGGGCATCGGCGCGTCGGCGAGACTGGTCGCCTCACCGACCAGGACGGTCTCGGTGGGCTCGGCGACGAAGCCGGCGCGGACCAGGCGCTCGGGCAGGTCCGCCGGGGTGTCGTACCCGTAGTGCTTCCACTCCAGCTGGCCCCGACCGGCGAAGTACGCCTGTTGCTCGGCGATGACCGCGTCCACGGTCTCCGGGGTCACGTCCGCGCGGATGATCCAGTTGCCGGCCGGGCCCGATTCCCGGACGACGGCACCGACCTGTACACCGTCCAGACACCGCAGTTGTTCGTCGAAGAGCGCCAGCAGCGCGGCCGAGTCCATACGACCATCCAATACCGGCCGGCAACCGGGTTAGGGGGAACGGTGCGGTGGCCGGCCGCGTCAGACCGGTATGACGCGCCAACTCGCCGCCCTCGTGCTCGCAGCCGCCCTGCTCGCCGCGTGCGGGGAACCCGCGGCCGACTCGGCCAGCCCCGGCTCCCCCGACGAGCCGACCTCCACGACCGCGCCGACCACGCCGCCCAGCCCCGCCCCCAGCACGTCGCCGAGCGACAACGTGCAGGTGGTCACGCCGAAGCCGGGCACGATCAAGCCCCGCGCCATCGCGTGGCAAGAGGCCAAAGCCGGTCCCGACGGTCGGAGCGTCCGGATCTTCTTCACGAGCGGCGTCGAGCCGTGCCACGTGCTCGACCACGTCAAGGTGAACTACCTCGCCGAGCGGATCATCGTGACCATCTACGAAGGCACCGGGCGCGACAGCCTGAACCAGGCGTGCATCGAGATCGCCGTGTTCAAGGCCGTTGACGTGCGGCTCGACCAGCCGGTCGGCAAGCGGACGTTCGGCGACGGAGCACCGGGCTGACAAACTGGCTACCGGGTGGTAACACCCCGGACGGACATCTGCCACAATCCCTGCGATGCGCGTCCTGATCCTGTCCTGGGAGTACCCACCGGTGATGGTCGGTGGCCTCGGCCGCCACGTCCACGCCCTCGCGACGTCGCTGGCCGCGTCCGGTCACGACGTCACCGTGGTGTCCAGACACGCGGAGGGCGCGTCGTACGACGAGGTCCTCGAAGGCGTCCGGGTCGTCCGGGTACCGGAGGATCCGCCGCTGTTCGTCCTGACGTCGGAGACGCTGCTGGCCTGGACGATGGCGTTCAACCACGCGCTGACCAGGGCAGCGCTGCGGGTCGCCGAGGAGGTCCAGCCGGAGGTCGTCCACGCGCACGACTGGCTCGTCGCGCACGCCGCCGCCACGGTCAAGCACCACCTCGACATCCCCCTCGTAGCCACCGTCCACGCCACCGAGGCCGGCCGGCACCAGGGCTGGCTGCCCGAGGACATGAACCGCTCGATCCACTCCATCGAGTGGTGGCTGACGTACGAGGCGCGGCGCGTGATCACCTGCTCGCAGTACATGCGGTGGGAGGTGACACGGCTGTTCGACCTGCCGCCGGACAAGGGCGAGGCGATCCCGAACGGCGTCGAGATGGCCGAGTGGAAGGCCGACCCGGCCGAGGTAGCCGCCGTCCGGGCCGAGTACGGCGACGGTCCGCTGGTGCTGTTCGCGGGGCGCCTCGTCTACGAGAAGGGCGTCCACGACCTGCTCGCGGCAGTCCCCCGGCTGCGGCGGCGGCATCCGGGGCTGCGCGTAGTGATCGCCGGCGACGGCCCGCACCTGGCCGAGCTGAGGGCCCAGGCGAAGCGGCTGCGGCTCGGCCGGAGCGTGGCGTGGACCGGGTTCCTCGACAGCGGCCGGCTCCCGGTCCTGGCCGCCGCCGCCGACTGCGCGGTCGTCCCCAGCATCTACGAGCCGTTCGGGATGGTGGCGCTGGAAGCGGCCGCCGCCGGGACCCCGCTCGTCGTGGCCGACACCGGCGGCCTGCGCGAGATCGTCGAGCACGGCATCACCGGCCTGCGGTTCGCCCCCGGCAGCCACGCCGAACTCGCGGACGCCGTCACAGCGGTCCTGTCGGACGAGGTCCTGGCCCGGCGGCTCACCCGCGACGCCCGTGCGGTGCTCCGCCGCGACTACTCGTGGACCACGATCGCGGCCCGCACCGTCGAGGCGTACCAACGGGCCGTGCGCGAGGAGCGGGCGCTCCAGGCCGGGCTGGTCGCCCGCGCGCAGGCGCCGCTGCGCATGGTCGTCCGCGACGGCAACCTCCTCACCGGCTCGCCGTAGCCTTCTCCGGAAAGAACGTGTACGTGATCGGCCACAGCGAGCTGATCCCGAGCACCCACGTCAGCCGGACGATCCAGCCTTCGAGCGCCTCCGTCCGGCCGGCGTCGCCGACCCACAGGATCCCGGCGACGAGCAGGGCGCAGCTGATGGCCCAGGCGACGACCGTCTTCGCGAACGTCACCCATTCGTGCTTGATCCGGACGGGACCGGCCTTGGGGATCTTCACGGGCGGCGGCCCGCCGGCGAAGCGGTGCGCGAACCGCACGTCCGCCCAGCGGATCATCGTGTGTCCGAACGCGACGGAGAAGCCAAGGTAGGCCGCGGCGAGCCCGTGCGTGAAGTCGGCGGTGGCGCCGCCGCGCAGGTGCAGGACGGTGGCGGTGAGCACCACCACGTCCACGAGCGCCGTCCCGCACAGCAACGCCAGGCCCAGCCTGGGCATCCGCAGCAGGTAACGGGCGCCGAGCCCCGCCGCCAGGAACAGCCAGAAGGCGAACTCGCCGCCCAGGATCACCGCGACCAGCATGTCGTGTCCTCTCCCCGTGTCGTGTCTCCAGCCTCCGGCCGGGCGGGGCCTGGCGAATCAGCGTGGGTGACGAATCCGCCGTACATCGTTCGTCGCATCGGCGCCCAGCCGCGTGGGCGGATGCCACGGCCGGGCCGGCCTGGTGTGATGGGAGGCGTGGAACGGGGAATGAGACGCGACCTGCTGATCGCGGGTGCCGCGTACGTCGTGGGCGCCGGGCTGCTGGCGGTGGCGTACGGCATGCCGCGGGACCTGTCGGCGTGGTCGCTGGTGCCGCTCGGGGTGACGTGCGCCGGGCTGGCGTTCCGCCGGTCGCGGCCGACGCTGGCCCTGGCGCTCGGCACGGTGGCGGTCGTCGCGGACCAGTTCGTGCCGCGCGAGACCAACCAGCTCGCGCTGGCGACGCCGCTGGTCTACAGCCAGATTCTCTACGACGCCTGCCTGTACGGCGGCCGCACGCTCGCCCGCTGGCTGCTGCGCATCTCCGTGGTCGTGACGCTGGCCACGATCGGCGCCGGCATGATCTGGCTTCCGGGCAAGGACGGCGTGCTGCTCGGCATCGTGCTCGGCGCGTTCACGGTCATGCCGGCGATGACGGGGTTCGAGGTCCGGCACCACCGCGAGCGGGCCGACGAGGAGCGGCAGCGTGCCGAACAGATCACGCGCCTGGCCGAGCTCGACCACCGCAACGCCGTCACGGCCGAACGGACCCGCATGGCCCGCGAGCTGCACGACGTGGTCGCCAACCACCTCAGCGCCATCGCCGTCCAGTCCACCGCCGCGCTGGCGGTCGGCGGCGACGAGCGGCAGCGGGCGCTGACCGTGATCCGGGAGAACAGCGTGCAGGGGCTGGAGGAGATGCGCCGGATGATCGGCCTGCTCCGGGCCTCGGACGACGCCGACCCGATCACCACGGCCCCCCGCCTGGACGAGCTGCGCCCGCTGCTGGACCAGGCCGGCGAGGCGGGCGTCACGGCCAGGGTCACGATCGACGGCGAGCCGCGGCCCTTGCCGGCGGCGGTCGACCTGGCGGCGTACCGCGTCGTGCAGGAGTCCCTGACCAACATCGTCAAGCACGCCGCCCCCACGAGCGCCGACGTGACGATCGCCTACGAGCCGGAGCAGATCACCGTGACCGTCGAGAACCCGCTGCCGCCACCGCTGAACGGGGCCATCGTGCCCGGTTCGGGGGCGGGGCTGGTCGGGATGGGCGAGCGTGCCGCGCTGCTCGGCGGCGCCTTCACGGCCGGTCCGGACGGCGGGGCCTGGCGCGTCCACGTGGAGCTGCCGGCATGAGCATCCGGGTGCTGGTGGCCGACGATCAGGCCGCCGTGCGGGCGGGGCTCGTGATGATCCTGTCCGGGGCGGCCGACATCGAGGTCGTCGGCGAGGCGGTGGACGGGGTGGAGGCCATCGAGCAGGCCCGCGCGCTCCGCCCGGACGTGGTCGTGATGGACGTCCGGATGCCCCGCCTGGACGGGATCTCGGCGACCCGTGAGCTGGCCGGCGTCGCGGACGTCCTGGTGCTCACCACGTTCGATCTGGACGAGTACGTGTTCGGCGCGCTCCGGGCCGGTGCGGCCGGTTTCCTGCTCAAGCACACGGACGCGGCGTCGCTGGTGGACGCGGTCCGGCTGATCGCGGCGGGTGAGGGGCTCGTCGCCCCGGCGGTGACCCGGCGGCTGATCGCGGCGTTCGCCAGCCAGCCGGCGCACGCACCGCAGCCGCCGCCGGAGCTGGCGACGCTGACGCCGCGCGAGCACGAGGTCCTGGCGTGCCTCGGCGCCGGACTGTCCAATGTCGAGATCGGCGACCGGCTCGGCGTGACGGAGGCGACGACGAAGACGCACGTCAGCCGGGTGCTGGGCAAGCTCGGCCTACGAAGCCGCGTCCAGGCCGCCATGCTCGCCCAGGAGCACGGCCTACAGCACTAGCTGGGTAGGGCCCAGTACTGCTGGTCGCTGCCGGTGCACCGCCACAGGACGAGCACGGTCGCGTCGCTCGCGTTGAGCGTGGGCGCTTCCAGGCACTTCTTGGACCCGGGGTTGAGCAGCGCGCCGTTGCGCTGCCCCTTCCACTGCTGGCCGGGCGTGCCGTCGCAGGCCGCGATCTGGATCTCGCTGCCGTCGGTCGTGCCGCCGTTGCGGATGGACAGGCACTTGCCGAACGCGCGGAGGGTGCCGTCGCTGCTGGCCGTCCAGACCTGCGACGGGCGCCGGTTGCACTGGAACAGCTGGACGGTGCTGCCGGCCGCGCCGGCCGCGTCCGCGACCTCCATGCACTTGCCGCCGACACCGCTGATGGGCCCCGTCGTGCTGGTGGGGCTGTCGCCGGAGGGCACCGGCTGCCAGCGCGGCGGCGCGGGGCTGGCCGTGCCCGTCGGGGTCGGCGTGACCGCGTCGAGTGGCGACCCGGTCAGCTCGGACGCCGGCCGGCTCGAGTTGAGCAGCCCGACCACGTTCTTGCGCGAGTTCGTCGGCACCACGAACGCCGCGGCGACGACCGCGAGCACCGCCGCGGCGATGCCGACCATCCGCAGCGTGCGGCGGCGCCGGAACGCGTCGATGCGGTCGAGCGGAACCGGGTACCCGGTGCGCTGGCGCGGCTGAGCGAGGTCGCCGCGGTACGCCACCCGGCTCGGCGCCTTCGCCGACGCCAGGACGCGTGCCCGCAGCTCGGGCGGCGCGGGGCTACGGGGCTGGACGCGCGAGGGCGCCGGCCCGCGGCGGCGGCCGAACAGCCGGTCGGTGCGATCGCAGAGCGCCTGCGCCCGGCTACCGGGCACGCTGAGCACGGCGGCGACCTCCTTGGCGTCGAACGCGTGCCGGTGGATCAGGTCGTGGACCTCGCGCAGCTGGTCCTTCTCCAGGTCGCCGGTGCGCCGGCTGACGGCGTCGCCGCTGTGCGCGCCGTGGGCAACCATCCCGGCGCCACTGCGCCGCAGGACGCGCAGGCACTCGTTCCGGGTCAACGCGTAGAGCCACAGCCCGAACTGGTCACGGGCTTCGAGGTGGTTGTGCCATGCGAGAGCGACGAGGAGCGCGTCGTGCAGGGCGTCTGCCGCCGGCTCTGGCTCCAGGAACGTCAGGCAGTAGTCGTAGAGATCCTCGGCGTAATAGTCGTAGATGGCGTCGACGGACCGCACGCCGCCACCTCGCTCTAAGCCTGCTCCCACCACGTCCACGCCCGGACGATATCAGTCACGCACGGTCATGCAAGACATGAACTGGTCTCAGTTTTCGATATCGGCGATCCGGACCGGAAGAGAGCGGTTACATGACCGAATCGGCGCCCGGTTTGACGAATTCACGCACCGCGTCTCGCAAGAGAAGACCGTTCTGGACGGCTTCACCCCGCGTCGGTCACCATCCATGAACAGCGTTTACTGAAATTGTCTCTCGTTGTCTTATATGGCCGTTCAGTTCGCGGACGGCCGCTTCGAATTCAGACCAGATCGGTACGGGTATCACCACAGCGAGAACGTGAACCCGTCTCGTGTTCCCAAAATGTCAACTACAGAAAGTAGCGATCTATGCGGCAACCGTCATGGATCACGTGGGCCGATCCCGGTACGCCCTAACGCTTCGAGACGACGACGCCGAGCATCCCCGGCCCACTGTGGACACCAAGCACCCAGCTCACCGGCTGGACGCACCACGCTCCGAGGTTCGGGATCCGCTTCCGGAGACGCTGCGCGAGAGCGTCCGCGCCGTCCGCCGCGTTCACGTGGTGGATCGCGATGTCGACCGGCGCCGAGCCGGCCCGCTCCAGCGCGATCTCCTCCAGCCTGCCGATCGCCCTGTCCGCTTTCCGGACGCGCGTCAGCGGCGCGATGAGCCCTTCCTCGATCGTCAGTAAGGGCTTGAGCTCCAGCGCGGTACCCAGCAGGGCCGAGGCCTTGCCGATCCGGCCGCCGCGGCGCAGGTACTCCAGGGTGTCGACGTAGAAGATCGGGTCCGAGTGCGCACGCCGGTGCTCGACGACGGAGGCGATCTCGCGCAGGTCGGCACCGGAGTTGGCCGCCTCCGCCGCCGCGACCGCGATGTACCCGATCGCCATCGCGATCGACCGCCCGTCGACCACGTGGACCGGGATCGGCATCTGGGCGGCCGCCAGCCGCGCCGCCTCGCACGTCTGGGACAGCTTCTCCGAGATGTGGATCGACACGATCATCTCGGCGCCGGCCGCCATGGCGTCCTGGTACGCCCAGAAGAACGCGGGCGGTGCCGGCGGCGCGGTGGAGACCGGAACCTTGCGCTCCAGCGCCTCCAGGACCTGCCCCGGCGCCAGCCTGTCCTCGTCGAAGCCGCTGTCGCCGACGTTGACGGTCAGCGGCACGACGATGATGCCGAGGCGCTCCGCCAGCTCGGCCGGGATGGACGCAGTGGAGTCCGTGACGATCGCAACTCTTCCAGGCATGGGTACAGAGAGTAGCGGGTGTCCGATCAACTGCCGATTGTACGGTCGATTTGCCCTTTATTTCCCTGTATTCGCGACGAATTACTCATGGTTCGCGATCAGCACGGCACGGTCGGCCAAACGCACCGTGACGGCTGCGCCGGGCCCCATCTCGCCTGCGTGGACGCTGGCCACGTCCGCGACGATCTCCGTCCCCGTGCCGAGCGCGACCCGGACGCGGGAACTCGCGCCGTGGAACGTCCTGGTCACGACCCGGGCGGTGCCGTCGGCGGCGGCGACGACCTCGACCGATTCCGGCCTGACCAGCACGTCGACGGCCGTGCCGGGCGCCCGCTCGCCGCCGTCCAGCGGCGTGAGCGCCTGGTCGAGGACGCTCACCTGACCGTCGGCGCGCAGGACGCCCGGTATCCGGTTCATCGTCCCGACGAACTCCGCGACGAACGGGGTCGCCGGACGGGTGTACAGCTCGTCCGGGGCCGCGCACTGCTCCAGGCGCCCGGCGCGCAGCACCCCGACCCGGTCGGCGAGCGACAGGGCCTCCTCCTGGTCGTGCGTGACGAACACCGTTGTGATGCCGAGTTCGAGCTGGAGCCGCCGGATCTCGTCCCGGAGCTGGACGCGCACCTTCGCGTCGAGCGCCGAGAGCGGCTCGTCGAGCAGCAGCACGCGCGGCTCCACGGCCAGCGCCCGCGCCAGCGCCACCCGCTGCTGCTGACCGCCCGAGAGCTGGTGCGGGTACCGGCGGCCATGCTCGGCCAGCCCGACCAGCTCCAGCAGTTCCTGGGCGCGTGCGCGCCGCGCCGCCGTGCCACGACCGCGGACCCGCAGCCCGAACGCCACGTTGTCGACGGCGTTGAGGTGCGGGAACAGGCTGTAAGCCTGGAAGACCATGCCCATGTCACGGCGGTTCGCCGGCGTGCCGAGGATGTCGGTGCCGTCGACCAGCACCTCGCCCTGGTCGGGGACCTCGAACCCGGCCAGGACCCGCAGCGCGGTGGTCTTCCCGCACCCGGACGGGCCGAGCAACGCGATCAGCTCACCGGGCGCGACCTTCAGGTCCAGGCCGTCCAGGGCACGGACCTCGCCGAACGCGCGGTGCAGACCACGGAACTCGACCTCGACCCCGCCGCGCTCCCGCAGCGCTTCCACCGCACCCGTCACGGGCAATGCAGACATTCACAGACTCCTGAGGGTGGCTTCCCGGCCCCGGCGACCGCCGAGGGACGAGACAGCGATGAGCAGCAACCAGGTCATACCCAGGCTGAGAAGGGAGACGGACACGCTGAACTGGCCTTCGGCCGACCCGTGGTTGGCGACGATCCACACCGGGAACGGCTCGAACAGCAGCAGCCGCGCGATCGTGTACTCGCCGAGCACCAGGGCGAGCGTGAGGAACGCCGCGTTGAGGACGGCCGTCCGCAGCACCGGAAGCACGACCCGGAACACGACCGCCAGCCAGGACGCACCGAGGTTGCGCGCGGCCTCGACCAGCGTGTGCAGGTCGACCGCACGGATGCCGGCGTCAAGCGACCGGTACGCGAACGGCATCGCCAGCACCGCGTACACGAAGACGAGGACCCAGGGCAGCCACTCGTCCTGCAACCCGACCAGGAAGTCGCCGAGCGGCGTGCCGGCGAACTCGTTCGGTCCGGTCCGCAACACCGTGCCGACGCCCACGACCAGCGCGATCGGTGGCAGCACCAGCGGCAGCAACGTGATCAGCTCGACCGCCGAGCGCAGCTTCGGCAGCCGCAGGTGCACGACCAGGATCGTCGGGATCATCAGCCCGAGCGTGACGACGATCGTCAGCAGCGCGAGCCGCATCGACAGCCCGAACGCGTCGAGGAAGCCCTCCGCGCCGAGGATGCCCGTGTAGTACTCGCCGGTGAAGCCGCCGGCCCGCAGGTCCTTGATCGTGTACCAGAACGACGCGAGCATCGGCGCCAGGAAGTACAGCCCGAGGACGGCGAACACCAGCCACCGCCACAGCCCCCGCTTCACCCTGCCGCCTCTCACCGCAGCCACCGCGAGGTGCGCTTCTGCACGAGCACGTAGATCGTCATGACGACCGCGATCACCAGCACCATCCCGAGGCCGAGCGCCTTGCCGACATTCTCCTGCCCGGCCAGGACGTTGCCGGAGAGGACGTCGCCGATCTGCAACGTCACCAGCGGCACCGTGCTGCCGACCATCGCGTTGGCGGTGGCGAACGCCGCGAACGAGCCGCAGAACAGCAGCATCGTCGCGCCGATCACCGGCGGCGCCAGGATCGGGCCGCCGACGTGCCGCCAGTACTGCCAGCGCGTCGCGCCGAGGTTCTCCGCCGCCTCGTTCCACTGTGGCTTCAGCCCGTCCAGCGCCGGGACGATCACCAGCACCATCAGCGGGATGAGGAAGTACAGGTAGACGACGGCCAGGCCGCCGAACGTGTAGAGCGACGAGCCCAGGTCGTACCCGACCGAGTCCTTGAGGAGTGCCGTCACCACACCGGCGTTGCCGACCGTGGCGATGAACGCGAACGCCAGCGGCACGCCGCCGAAGTTCGCCAGCACACCGGACGCGGTGAGCACCAGCCGGCGCAGGAGCGAGCTGCGGCGTGCCGTGACGACCGCCTGCGCGAGCAGCAGGCCCAGGACGGCGCCGACCACCGCCGTGACCGCCGAGATCTGGATGCTGCCGACGAACGCCGTCCGGTAGGCGCCCTTACTGGCCTGCTCGACGTTCTCCAGGCTGTACCGCGTGACCTGCGTGTCCGGATCGGTGACCTGGAACGCGCCGAGGAACAGGACGACCGCCGGGAGGAAGAAGAACGCGCCGACCACGAGGAAGAACGGCGCGACCCCCAGCCAGGCGAGCGCCGTGCCCCGCCTGCGCGCGGCGGCGCCGGGACGTCGTGTCCCGGCGCCGCTCTCGTGCGTCTGGGCCACGCTCAGCCGGCCGTCGCGGCGGACCACTGCTCGGCCAGGACCTTCTTCACCGCGTCGATCTGCTCGTTCGTCGGGAACTTCGGCTCGCCCTCGACCTTCGGCAGCGCCGCCGCGAACGTCTTGTCGGCCTTGCCGGACTCCTCCATCGCGGGCAGGCGGACCGGGCGGGACTTGCCCTTGAGCCACAGGTTCTGGCCCTCGTCGCTGTACAGGAACTCCTGCCAGAGCCGGGCCGCCGCCGGGTGCGGGGCGTCCTTGCTGACGGCCTGGAAGTAGTAGCTGCCGTAGATGCCGTCGGTGGGGACGTTGACCTGCCAGTCGACACCCTTCGACTTGAACTGCTCGGCGTAGCCGGCGTTGAGGTAGTCCCAGTCGATCGAGATCGGCGTCTCGCCCTTCTCGACGGTCGCCGGGGTGCTCTCCACCGGGATGTAGTTGCCGCTCTTCTTCAGCGCGCCGAAGAAGTCGATGCCCGGCTTGATGTCGTCGAAGCTGCCGCCGTTGGCGAGGGCCGCCGCGTAGACGCCGCCGAACGCCGAACCGGACTTGGTCGGGTTGCCGTTGAGCGCGACCTTGCCCTTGTACTCGGGCTTCTTCAGGTCGGCGAACGTCTTGGGGCACGTGGTGATGCGCTTCGCGTCGCAGCCGATCGAGATGTAGCCACCGTAGTCGCCGAACCAGAGACCGTCCGCCTCCTTGAGGCTGTCCGGGATCTCGTCCCAGGTCTCGACCTTGTACGGCGCGAACAGCCCTTCCTTCGCACCGGACAGGGCGAACGCGGCGCCGAGGTCGAGGACGTCCGGCGCGCGCTTCTGGCCCTTGAGGGACTTCACCGCGTTGATCTCGTCCTGGCTGGAGCTGTCCGGGTCGGCGCTGTTGACCTTGATCCCGTACTTGGTCTTGAACGCCTCGATGATCTCGCCGTAGTTGGCCCAGTCCGGCGGAAGCGCGATGACGTTGAGCTCGCCCTCTTCCTTGGCCGCCGTGACCAGGGCGTCCAGCCCACCGAGGTCCTTGGCCGACTTCGCCGTGGCCGCCTCGTTGTCGCCGGACGGCTTGCTGGAATCTCCACAGCCGCTCAGCGCGAGGCCCAGGACCACGGCACCGGCCGTGATCCGGAAGAAGGTGCTTTTCACAGGGACTCCTGTCGTTGTCTTCGGACCACCGGAGGCTGGCTCGAACGGATGGACCCGCGGTGAACGCGAGATGGCCTGCGAGGCCGGACCGTTTGAAGATCAGCACGCCTTCGGGCGGATCATGCCAGGCACGCCCTGTCCAAGCGGAAACCGTGACCTACGCGTGACAAAGTTGCGTCGTCCGCAACGCGCATCGCCATCCGTGACGAACGTGTCCGATTCGTACCTTACGCGCGCCGGACGCCGGCTCCGACCGGTCGGATCGTGAAGCCAGGCTTCACGATCCCACCGGTCGCACCTGCGACCTAGGGGGCGGCGCCGACGGCGGCCACGATCGGTGCGTACTCGGCCCACGTGGGCACCGGCTTGGCCGTGCCCCAGGTGTGCTGGGCCAGCACCCGCAGCGGACTGCGGATATTGGTGGCAACCTGCGTCTCGGTCTCGGCCGCCGGGCGGTCGCACCAGACGTGCACCTTGGCGCCCTGGTTCATCGAGGCCGTGGCCGGCGTGAGCGAGTGCCCACCGTGGAACGCGTTGACGTTCCACGACTCGTACATCGACGTCAGGTTCGGCTTCCGGCTGCTGCCCAGCACGTAGTACGTCTGGGTGTAGTGGCCGTTGAGGAGCCGGTGCCCGCGGTCGACGAGCTGCTGGGGCGTCAACGCGGGCGGCTTCGCCCGGTTGTACCAGTGCTCGACGACGATGTTCGGGTTCACGGCGACCGTGCCGTCGCCGGTCCGGAGGTCGTCGTTCCACATCCGGGTGGTCTTGCCGTGCCGGCGGACGAGGTCGTTCGCCCAGTTGACGTAGCCGTAGAACGTGTCCTTCGCCGTGGCGTCCGGGCCGTGGTGCGCGCGCGCGTAGGCCAGCAGCTGCGGGTACTTGTCGTAGGTGCCGCCGCCGGAGCCGCCGCTGACGTACTCGTCGGCGCCGATGTGCCAGTACCGGCCCGGGAACAGCGGCAGGTACTCGGTGATCAGGTCCTGGATGAGCGTGTACGCCGCCGGCTTCGACAGGTCGATGTAGCCGTTGCTGACCGTGCCGTCGTTCGCGACCAGCTTCAGCTCCGGGTGCGCGGCGAGGATCTGGTCCATGTGCCCGGGTGCGTCGATCTCCGGGATGATCTGCACGTGGTACCGCGCCGCGAACGCGATCAGGTCGGCCATCTGCTGCTTCGTGTAGTGGTCGGCGGACACCACCTCGGGATGCGTGGCGCTCTCCAGGCGGAAGCCGAGGTTGTCCGAGAGGTGCAGGTGGAGGTAGTTGAGCTTGGCGTAGGCCAGGTCCTTCACGCGCGCCTTGAGCCAGTCCAGCGTGAAGAACTTCCGTCCGACGTCGACCATCAGCCCGCGCTCCGTGCTGGTGGGCCAGTCGCGAGCGGTGCCGCCGGGGATGGTCCGGTTCTGCTTGAACCACTGCAACAGGGTGCGGGTGCCGTTGAAGATGCCCGCGTCGGTGCGGGCCTCCAGCCTGATCACCGGACCGACCGTCAGCTTGTAGCCCTCCCCGCCGAGGCCGGTGTCGCTGGTCCGCAGCGTGAGGTAGATGTCGCCCGCGCGCGGGGTCTTCTGCTTCGTCGTCCGGATCTGCAGTCCGGTCAGGTTCGCGACGTCGTCGGCGAACACCGTGGCCGTGGTCATCAGCCGGGGACTGTCGCCTGAGTTGACGGCGATCCGGCTGGCCGCCGTCAGGGTGTAGGAGCCGCTGTCGCCGGCCCACTCGCGCAGCGCCGGGATGGTGTGCGGCGGCGGCGCGGCGGCTTGCTCGGCCGCGAGCGCCGGCGCGCCGGGAACTGCGACGGCGACGAGGAGTGCGGCGAGACCTGACCTGACCGATCGAGTGCGCATGCGCGTCTCCTACCTGGCCAAACATCGGACGGCGGGGGTGCGGCGAAGCGGGTCCGCGGCCGACCATACCGGTCTAGACCAGTTGCCGCAGCCCGAACCCGACCGGCGTTCATTCACTTAACAGACAACCCTTGTGAAAGTGGCCCAGACCGGCCTACAGTCCCGCTCGGCTGACATCGTTGTCAGGCTCCAGGAGCCTCCCGGACCACGTCGCGGCGCGGCTCACCTGCCCACCACGGAGGTTGCCATGAGGCTCCCGCACCGCGCGTTAGGCGCCGTCGCCGTTGCCCTGCTCACCGGAACCGTCCTCGTCGCCCCGGCTTCCGCCGCGCCGGCCCGCACCGACACCGCCTCCTCGGCCGCCACCGCCCCCTTGGCCGACGCCGACGCCGACACTGCTGCCGCAGCCGCTGACGCAGCCGGCCGTATGGCGCGGCAGCGGCCGCTCGTCGCGGCGGCGAGCGCCGTCCGCTGGGAGATCGAGCGGCACGCCTATCCCGGCTTCGCCGGCATCGCCCTGGAGGACGCGCAGGTCGCGCTGTGGTGGAAGGGCGCCGTGCCGACTGGGATGTCGACAGTGGTCGCCCGTGCGCGGCGGCACGCTCCGGTCAAGGTCCGGGCCGCCGCTCATTCGTTGCGCGAGCTGCGGGCCGCGGCGGCGAAGGTCCGGGCCACGACAGACGTCAGCCCGTCCGGCCCGCTGCACGCGATCAAGATCCCGGCGGACGGCAGCGGTCTGGTGCTCGCCGCGCCCGTCGGCATCCGGACGGCCGCGGCGGTGCCCGAGGTCGCCGTCCCGGTCACGGTCGTCCACGAGGAACCGCTGCGGCCCGTGTCGCGCGAGAACGACTGGGCGCCCTGGTCGGGCGGCGCGCAGATTCGCAACGGCGGCAGCTACTGCACGTCCGGGTTCGGCGTGCGCAACAGCGCCAACGCGCGGTACATCCTCACCGCCGCCCACTGTGGCCAGTCCGGCAACCGCATCACCGACGGGCAGGGCGAATGGATCGGCGACGTCGGCCCCCGGCACCAGGACCACGACATCGCGCTGATCCCGACGTCCAATGTCGACGACCAGATCTACGTCGGCGGCTCGAACAGCAACACCACCCGCGTGGTCGAGGGCTGGGACTGGACGTTCGTCGGCGAGTACCTGTGCCAGTCCGGCGTGACGAGCGCCTTCCAGACCGGCGGGCCCGTCTGCAACATCAAGGTGCTGTTCTACTACGACGACCGTGAGGACCTGGTCGAGGCCGAGCAGATGAACGGGCAGCAGGCGGCCCGGGGCGGCGACAGCGGCGGCCCGATCTACTCGAACGGCGCCAACGGCGGTGTCGTCGCGAAGGGCACGGTGACGCGGTCGGCCGGCCCCCGCCTCGGCTTCCAGGACTTCGGCACGGCGACCCGTGACTTCGGGATCTGGATCGCCAAGTAGCCCGGAGCCGCCGAGTCAGGCGAGGTTGGCGGCGCGCGGGTAGACGTCGGCCGGATCGGTCAGCACGTTGACCAGGTACGGCACGCCGGCGTCGAACGCGCGCCGCAGCGCCGGCCCGACGTCCTTCGCCGCCGTCACGGTCTCGCCCGCGCCGCCCAGCGCGCTCACGACGTCGTCGTAGCGCAGTCCCGGCTGGAGGTCCGCCGCCACGTCGTACCCGTACAGGGCGCGCATGGGGTGCTTCTCCAGCCCCCACATGCCGTTGTTCCCCATGACCATCACGACGGGGAGCTGGTGCCGGACGAGCGTGTCCACGTCCATGAGGGAGAACCCGGCCGCCCCGTCCCCGAAGAGCAGGCAGACCTGCGACTCCGGACGGGAGATCCGCGCGGCGATGGCGTACCCGAGCCCCGTGCCGAGGCAGCCGTACGGGCCGGGGTCCATCCAGCAGCCGGGCGTCGACGCGTCGAGGTACTTGCCGGCGTAGGAGACGAAGTCGCCGCCGTCGCCGATGACCACGGCGTCCCTGTCGAGCACCTGGCGCAGTTCGCCGTAGATCCGGGACGGCTTGATCGGGTCCGTGTCGGCTTCGAGCGCGTCGATCTCCTTGGCGCGGGCGGCGTCCTCGGCGGTACGGAGTTCGGCGAGCCACGGCTCGTGGTCGGCGCGCGGGCCGGTGTGGTCGGCGAGCGCGGTCAGGACGAGGACCAGGTCACCGGCCGGCGACGCGGCGGGCGTCACGTGCGTGGCCCGCTGGGACGGCGCGTCCACGATGTGCACGACCGTCGCGCCGCCGAAGTCGCCGAACCCGAGCCGGAAATCGAGCGGGGTACCGATCACGATGACCACGTCGGCGCCCGTCGTTGCCAGCCGGCGGCTACGGGCGAACGCCAGCTCGTGCTCGGCCGGGACGCAGCCGCGCCCCATCCCGTTCATGAACACCGGGACGCGCATGGCCTCGGCGAACGCCACGAGCGCGCCGGCAGCGCCGCCGCCGAGAACGTCCGAGCCGGCGATGACGACGGGCCTGCTCGCGGCGGCGATCAGCTCGGCGGCCTTGCGGACCTCGTCCGGGTCGGCTTCGAGCGGTGCCGGTTCGAACCGCGCGGGTAGCTCGACCGTCGCGCGGCCGAAGATCACGTCCATCGGGAAGTCGAGGAAGACCGGGCCGCGGTGCGGCGTGAGCGCGGCCCTGAGCGCGGTGTGCACGTCACCGGGGATCGCCTCGGGACTGGTCACCGTCGCCGCGTGCCGGGTGATCGGCGCGAACAGGGGCACGTGGTCGAACTCCTGGAGCGACCCGGCACCCCACCGCCACTGCGGCGCCCGGCCGCCGAGCACGACGACCGGCGACGCGTTGAAGTGCGCGCTCGTCACCCCGGACACGCCGTTCGTCACGCCCGGACCGGCCGTCAGCGCGGCCACGCCCGGCCTGCCGGTCAGCTTCGCCACGCCCTCGGCCGCGAAGACGGCGGTCGACTCGTGGCGGGTGTCGAGGATCCGGACGCCCGTCGTGTGCGCCGCGTCGTACAGCGGGAAGATGTGCCCCCCGGACAGCGTGAAGAGGGTGTCCACCCCGTGGTCACGCAGGACGGCAAGGGCGAGATCGCCGCCGTGCCCCTCGATAGCGCCGCTCATCAGGAACCCTCCTCAGCACCGGTCCGCGAAACCGTACTCGCAAGTAACCAGGCTGTCACGGGGTCGCGGCACGTTGAGCGGCCTCGCGCTGCTTGCGGGCCATGTCCTCGATCGCCGCCCGCTCGACGGCAGCCTGCTCGTACGCCTCGATCCGGTTCTTCACCACGCGGCCCGGTACGCCGACGACGACCGAGTGGTCCGGGACGTCCTTGTTCACGACCGTGTGCGCCGCGAGGACACAGCCACGGCCGACCGTGATCCCGCGCAGCACCGTGACCTTGGTGCCGACCCAGCAGTCCGGGCCGATGCGCACCGGTGTCTTCACGATGCCCTGATCCTTGATCGGGACGTGGATGTCGGCGTACACGTGGTCGAAGTCGCACACGTACACCCAGTCCGCGACGATCGTGGCCTCGCCGAACTCGACGTCCAGATAGCAGTTGACGGTGTTGTCCTTGCCGAACACGCACTTGTCGCCGATGCGCAGCGTGCCCTCGTGGGCGCGCAGGGAGTTGCCGGAGCCGATGTGCACCCACCGGCCGATGATCATGCGCCCGTAGCCACGACGCGCGTGCAACTGGACGCGCGGCCCGAGGAAGACGAAACCCTCGGTGACGATGTGCGGCTTGGTGAGCTTCAGGACGAAGAAGCGCCAGTAGCGGATCAGGTACCACGGCGTCCATGCCCGGTTCCGGACCACCCAACGCAACGACGCGAGCGTGAGGAACCGCGCCTGGCGCGGATCACGGCGACTACCCAACACGCCGAGTAACGTACCGCCCTCCCCCAGTTTCGGACTTTTGAGGGTCGGGCGGCCCCGGGCACCCTCAAAAGTCCGAAGGTCGGGCGCGGGAGTCGTTAAGGAGTGGGTGAGAACACCGTCAGACTTGCGCCCGATCGTGAGGTTTGTCACGTATTAGGCCGGGATTGCCCTGAGATTTTCCGGGTAACGTCGCCGAGTGCCCTTGCCCGTACTAGAGGAGGATGTCCGCCCTGCCCCGGGCGGCAGCCATACGAGCGTCCTTCCCACCCTCATCCAGCCCCCCGTCCCCGACCGGCCCGCTGAGCGATCCGTCGAGCCACCCGCCGAACGCCCCGCGAGGCGTCGCTACCACGAGGTGGACGTACTCCGGTTCATCGCCGCCACGGCCGTCGTCCTGTACCACTTCTTCTTCCGCGCCAGCACCACCGAGCCGGTCTTCGCCCACACGGGCTTCTCGGATCCGGGCGGCGTCTTCCGGTACGGCTACCTCGGCGTCGACCTCTTCTTCGTGATCAGCGGGTTCGTCATCCTCAACAGTGCGTGGAAGAAGCGCCCCAGCGCGTTCGTGGCGTCGCGGATCGGCCGCCTCTACCCCGCGTTCTGGGTGGCGATGACGCTCACGGCGATCGTCACCTTCTGGGACCCGAACGGCCGCTATGACGTCTCCGTCGAGAAGTGGGCCTACAACCTCACGATGATGCCGCAGGTCTGGGACGTCGGCGTTATCGACGGCGTCTACTGGACCCTCTTCATCGAGCTGAAGTTCTACCTGCTGATCCTCGTCCTGTGCCTGATCGGGATGACGCTCAACCGGGTGCTGGTCTTCTCCGTGGCCTGGCTGGCGGTCTCGCTCTGGGACCAGTTCGAGCCGCTCCCCGAGACGGCCAACGAACTGCTGATCCCCGAGTGGGCGCCCTACTTCGTCGGCGGCATCCTCTGCGCGCTCATCGCGCGGGAGGGGTGGAAGGTGCGGTATGCGGTGCCGCTCGTCGTGGCCGCCGGCTGGGCGGTGCACCTGGCGACGTCGCTGGCGAAGCTCCAGTCGAAGTCGTACGGCGCGGAACTCTCGCCGTGGGTCGTCGGCGGTGTCGTGCTCGGGACGTTCGCCCTCTTCGCCCTGATCGCCTCGCACAAGCTCCAGTGGCGGTGGCTCGGCAAGATCGCGTTCCTCGGCGGGCTCACCTACCCGCTGTACCTGCTGCACGACTACATCGGCTTCGTCCTGTTCGAGCTGGGGCACGGCAAGGTGTCCCGCTGGGTCCTGGCCGGCGGGATCCTCGCGCTGATCACCGTCCTGTCGTGGCTGCTGCACAGGTTCGAGAACAAGGTCGCGCCGCCGTTCACCCGCTGGATGCGCACCCGCTGGGACGCCGTCCGCCACATCGCGTTCGACGTACACCCCGTCGAACAGAGCCCCTGGACAGCACCAACCTCCAGCGTCTCTCGAATGTACTGATCTCTAACCTGGAGCCCGCTGAGGTGCGCCGATCGGCGCCGTCGCACAAGGCGCCGCGTGCTATCGCACGCAAGCCGCGGAGACGGAGCCGAGCGGTGTGCCTCAGCGGGCCGCCCACTAAGGCTTGGTGCCGGTTACCAGGGCGTTGTAGAAGAGGCCGTCGGGAACGACCTTGCTCCAGACGTGCTTGTCCACTGCGGACAGGGCCATCCAGCCGTTGTAGGCGAACCGGGCCCAGTTCCAGCCGAGCTTCTCGCGCGGCACCGCGCACTCGAACGTGCGGACCGGCCAGCCGAACCAGGACGCGGTCAGCTCCTCGGTCTTGACCTCGACGTCCGTGGCGCCGACGCGCAGCGCCAGGCGGCGCAGGTCGTCCGGCGCGAACGTGTGGATGTCGACGACGGCCTCCAGGCGCGCCGCCTCGGACGACTCGTCCAGCTCGGCCTGCGGCCGCCGCCAACCGGTGAGGCCAGGCAGCTTCGTGACATTGGTGGCGGTGAACCAGGTGAGCTGGGACAGCTTGCGCGCCACCACGTCGCCGTACTTGGTCGGTTCGCCGGCGAAGACGAACCGCCCGCCCGGCTTGAGGACGCGCATGACCTCGCGCAGCGACAGTTCGACGTCCGGGATGTGGTGCAGGACGGCGTGGCCGACGACCAGGTCGAACGACTCGTCGTCGTAGGGGATGGACTCGGCGTCGGCGACGCGGCCGTCCACGTCGAGGTCGAGGCCCTCGGCGTTGCGCTTGGCCACCTCGACCATGCCGGGCGAGATGTCGGTGACGAAGCCCTTCTTGATGACGCCGGCCTGCATCAGGTTGAGCAGGAAGAAGCCGGTGCCGCTGCCGAGTTCGAGCGCGGTCGGGTAGGGCCAGCCGTCGGTGCCGGCGACGACCTCGAACCGCTGCCGGGCGTAGTCGATGCAGCGCTCGTCGTAGGAGATCGACCACTTCTCGTCGTAGGTCGACGCTTCCCAGTCGTGGTACAGGATGTTGGCCTGCTTGGGGTCGGACGCTGCCGCCGCGACCTCTTCCTTGGAGACAGCGCCGCGCTTGGATTCAGCCACGTCAGCGCCCCACGAACTTCGCCTTGCCGGGGCCGTTCTCGACGAACGACTCCATGCCGACCTTCTTGTCCTCGGTCGCGAACAGGGCCGCGAACAGGTGGCTTTCCAGCTTCAGGCCGGATTCGAGGTCACCGTCGAGGCCGCCGTCGATGGCCGCCTTGGCCGCGCGCAGCGCCAGGGCCGGACCGTTCGTGAACGTCTGCGCCCACTCGACGGCCGCCGTGTAGACGTCGTCCGGGGCGACGACCTTGTCCACCAGCCCGATCGCCAGTGCCTCGGACGCGTCGACGAACCGTCCGGAGAAGATCAGGTCCTTGGCCTTGGCCGGACCGACGAGACGCGCCAGCCGCTGCGTGCCGCCCGCGCCGGGGATGATGCCCAGGCCGATCTCGGGCTGGCCCAGCTTGGCGTTGTCGCCGGCGACCCGGAAGTCGGCGGTGAGGGCCAACTCGCACCCGCCGCCCAGCGCGTAGCCGGTGACGGCCGCGATGACCGGCTTGGGGATCTGCGCGACGGCCGTGAACGCGCTGGACAGCGCACCGGCCCGCTCCGCCATCTCGGCGTAGCCCTGCGACGCCATCTCCTTGATGTCGGCGCCCGCCGCGAACAGCTTCGGGCCGCCGTAGAGGACCACGGCGCGGACGTCGGCGCGCTCCGTCGCCTCCCGCGCCGCGGCGCGCAGCTCCTCCTGGACCTGCTTGTTGAGGGCGTTCATCGGCGGCCGGTCCAGCCGGATCGTGCCGACGCCGTTCTCCACTTCGAGCCGTACGAACTCGCCCACGCCTCGCTCCTTCGCGTGCGGTGCTGCCAAGGCGGCCAGCGTACCGACGGGTACGGCGGCGGCCGTCCCACGGGTGGCGGACTCCCGACATCGAAACGTGAGCGTGTGTCGCGTATCACAATTGTCGGCTACGCTTCCGTAACCCATCTGCCACACCGTTCCCACCAGGAACGTTCTCCCGCTGAGGAGCGTTCGATGCTGTTACGCCGCCGAGCCCGCCTGCTCGCCGCCGCGGTCCTCGCCGCCGGCCTGGTCGGCGGGGTGGGACCCGCGCTGTACAACTCCGCGTCAGCCGACGAACCAGCGTCCGGGTACCTCGTAGGAACGGGCATCGCCGACATCACGGGCGAAGCCGCCGAGGTCGGGATGATGGGGTACGGCGCCCTCGACCAGAAGACCAGCGGCATCCACCAGCGGCAGCGGTCGCGGGCGTTCGTGTTCGTCGACCGCGCGTCCGGCAAGCGGGTGGCGGTCGTGAACACCGACCTGCAGGGCGTGTTCCAGTCCGTCCACCAGGCCGTGCTCAAGCGGCTCGCCGCACGCTTCGGCAACCGGTACACCGAGCAGAACACGATGATCAGCGCCACCCACACGCACGGCGGCCCGGGCGGCATGAGCCACTACGCGCTCTACAACCTGACGGTGCTCGGCTTCCAGGAGAAGACCTTCAACGCGGTCGTGGACGGGATCGTCGAGTCGATCGTCCAGGCCGACGGCAACGCCAAGCCGGGCAGCCTCGCGCTCGGCCGCAGCCTCCTCACCGACGCCAGCGCGCAGCGGTCCCGGCGGGCGTTCGACCGCAACCCCGCCGCCGACAAGGCCGTCTTCCCCCTCGGCATCGACCCGAACATGACCGCGCTGAGCGTGCGCCAGGGCGACCGCGACGCCGGCGTGATCAGCTGGTTCGGCACCCACGGCACCTCGATGTCGAACAAGAACACGCTGATCAGCGTCGACAACAAGGGCTACGCCGGATACAGGTGGGAGCAGGAGAAGGGCGTCCGCTACCGGGACGGTGACCACCCCGAGTTCGTCGCGGCGTTCGCCCAGACCAACGCGGGCGACATGAGCCCCAACCTGAACCTGAAGCCGACGTCCGGTCCGACCGAGAACGAGTTCGACAACACCCGGATCATCGGCGACCGCCAGCGCGCCGCCGCGGGCCGCGCCGCCGCCGCGACGTCGCCCGTGACCGGCGGCATCGACTACCGGACGCGGTACGTCGACATGTCGGCCGTCACCGTCCAGCCGCGCTTCACCGGGGACGGCGCGACGCACACCACGTGCCCGGCCGCGCTCGGCACCGGATTCGCGGCGGGCAGCACCGAGGACGGCGTCGGCCTCGACTGGGTGAAGGAAGGCGACACCAACCCGATCCTCAAGGCCCTCGGCGCCACCCTGTTCGACATCTCGCCGCAGCTGCGGACCTGCCAGGCGCCGAAGGAAGTCATCGTCGCCAACGGCACCACCAAGCCGTACCCGTGGTCGCCCGAGCTGCTGCCCGTCCAGCTGATGAAGATCGGGCAGCTCTACCTGGCCGGCGTGCCCGGTGAGTTCACGATCGTCTCCGGGTACCGCGTGCGGAAGACGATCGCCACCGAGCTGGGCGTCCCCGTGGAGAACGTGATCCTCGCCGGGTACGCCAACTCCTACGCCGGCTACACCACCACGCCGGAGGAATACGACCAGCAGGACTACGAGGGCGGCTCCACCCACTTCGGACGCTGGACACTCCCCGCGTACCAGCAGGAGTTCGCCGGCCTCGCCGCCGCGCTCAAGTCCGGCCAGCCGGCGCCCGCCGGGGACGGCACGCCGCGCGACCTCACCGGCAAGCAGCTCAACTTCCAGACCGGCGTCGTCTTCGACGACAAGCCCCTGTTCAAGGCCTTCGGCTCCACCAACGTCGAACCGGCGGCCGGCTACCAGCGCGGCCAGACCGTCGCCGTCGAGTTCTGGACCGGGCACCCGAAGAACAACCTGCGTCGCGGCGGCACGTTCCTGGAGGTACAGCGCCAGGTCGGCAGCGGATGGCAGACCGTCGCGGACGACGGCGACTGGGACACCACCTACCGCTGGACCCGCAACGGCGTCGCCAACTCCCTCGCCCGCATCACCTGGGCCGTACCGCCGAACGCGACACCCGGCACGTACCGGATCGTCCACCACGGCGACTACAAGAACGGCTGGACCGGCAAGATCCACCCGTTCACCGGCACGACCCGCACCTTCACCGTCAACTAGCCGACCGTCCACGGCGCGCCGCCCCTCACGCGGCGCGCCGTCCCCCTCGCGGGCGCGGGTGGTCAGAGCCAGGGGCGGGGGTCGACGGGTCGGCCGCCGAGGCGCACCTCGAAGTGGAGGTGCGGTCCGGTCGAGGCGCCCGTCGATCCGACGAGGCCGATGACCTGGCCGGCCGCCACCTGCTGTCCGGGCTGGACGAGCGTCCGGGACTGGTGGCCGTAGCAGGTGGTCAACCGCTGTCCCCGGACGACGCCGTGCAGGACGCACGTGTAGTTCCCGTACCCGCCCCACCAACCGGCGCGCTGGACGGTACCCCCGGCGGCGGCCCGGATCGGCGTACCGGCGGGCACCGCGAGGTCGAGCCCGGCGTGGAGCTGCCACACGTGGTAGTACGGGTCGTACCGGGTGCCGAACGGGCTGGACATCCGCCCGCCGACGGGCCAGCGCAGCCGTCCGCCCGTGTAGCCCGGCGCCGCCTGGCCGGTCACGGCGACGACGGCGTTCTGGGCGACGGGCTTGCGCAGGGCGGCGAGCAGGGCCTGCTGGGCGGTGAGGTCCCGGCGGACCTTGGCGAGATCGGTACTGGCGGCGATGGCGGCCTTGCGGGCGGCGCCGACCTGCTCCTCCCAGCCTTCGAGCGCGCGGACGAGCCGTGCCAGGTCCTTCTCGTGGCGGTACCGGGCGTCGGCGCCGAGCGCGGTGAGCAGCGGGATGTCGCCCGTCCCGTCGATGAACAGCCGCCGTCCGGCGGCGTCACGGTCGCGGCGCGCGGCGTCGAGCCCGGACTGCGCCGTCGCCAGTTCCTTCTGCCTGGTGGCGAGCGTGGTGTTCGCCGTCGCGATCGTGTTCTGGAGGGCCTGGATCCGCTTGAGGACGGCGTACTGCGCCTGGACCTGTGCCGCGTCCGGGCCCGTGACCGGGTCGAACGGCACCTGCGGGTAGTGGTCGTACTCCGGGTTGGGGACCGGACGGCTCGCGGCGCTGGGCGGTCTGGCCGGCGCCGACGCGGCTGGATCGGCCGCAGGTGGAGTCGGCCTGGGCCCGGACGGGGCGGGCGGCGACGGGGTCGGCTCGGGCGACGGAGAAGGCGACGGCTCCGGCGGCGTGGGGCTCGGCGACGGAAGCGGCAACGACGGGGTCGGCAGCGGCGGAAGGGTGGGCAGCGGAAGCGACGGGGTCGGCTCGGGTTCGGCCGACGGGCTCGGATCCGGGTCGGCGGACGGGCTCGGATCGTCCGGCGACGGCGACGGCGCGTCGGGCGAGGGCGACGGTTCTGCCGACTCCGACGGTGCCGGGGCATCGGCCACCGGACCGGGTCCAGAGGCCTGCGGCGCGGCAGGCCGAGGTGCGGGCGCGGTGGCCGGAGGCGCGGGCAGTGCCGGCGGTGCGGGTGGCGTACCCAGCACGGGCAACAGGCCCGTGACCAGCGGTAATACCGGATCGAGCGGGGTGTCGGCGGTGGCCGGTCCGGACGGCGTCAGCGCCATGCCCCCGGCGAGCAGGGCCACCAACCCCAGGCGCACGGGTCCTGGCCGGGTGGCGCGTACGCCATGTCCCGGCACCATCGCTGCCGGTAGCCGCATCACTGCATTAACTGATGCCCAACCTGCGCCCGGATATCCACCGAATGGGTGGTTTAGCCTCGTCTGGCCGAGAAGTATTTTAGCGCGGTCACACCGCTCGGGCGTAGTAGCGGCCGGCTTCCTCGTGCACGGCGAGCGGCAACCCGAACGTGGTCGACAGGTGCTGCGGTGTCAGGACGTCCCCGACCTTGCCCTGCGCGACGATCGCCCCGTCCCGCATCAGCAGTGCGTGGGTGATGCCGAGCGGGATCTCCTCGACGTGGTGCGTCACCAGCACGAGCGTGGGTGCCGCCGGGTCCTGCGCGATCTCGCCGAGCCGGCGGACCAGGTCCTCCCGACCGCCGAGGTCGAGGCCGGCGGCCGGCTCGTCCAGCAGCAGTATTTCCGGGTCCGTCATCAGCGCCCGCGCGATCTGCACGCGCTTGCGCTCGCCCTCGCTCAACGTCTCGTACCGCCGGTCGGCCAGGTGCGCGACGCCGAACTGGTCGAGCAGCGCGCGGGCCCGGACGTCATCCAGTAGCTCGTACTCCTCGCGGAACCGGCCGACCACCGCGTACGCGGCCGTGAGCACGAGGTCGTGCACGGTCTCGCCGCCGGGGATCCGGTCGGCCAGCGTCGCCGACGACAGGCCGATGCGGGGCCGCAGCTCGAAGACGTCGACGGTGCCGAGCCGCTCGCCCAGGACGTCCGCCGTCCCGCTGGTCGGGTGCAGCCGTGCCGACGCGAGGCCGAGCAGCGTGGTCTTACCCGCCCCGTTCGGGCCGAGCACGACCCATCTCTCGTCCTGGGAGACCCGCCAGTTCACGGCGGACAGGAGATCGTTGCCCTCGCGGGTGATCGTCACGGCCTCGACGGCGATGACAACGTCCGAGGACAGGTCGGCGGGAAAGGGCTGCGGCGTCACGGGCTTCGACACGCCCCCTATCCAACAGCACGCCGGCTACCTGCGGGTGGACTGGTCCCATCCCGGCGGGACGTCGCACCGACCCCCTAGGGTGATAACCCTTCCGATCGCGGGCGGGAAGAACGAGGGAGGCGACATGACCGCGGCCATCGAGATCGCCGGTCTGCGCAAGACGTTCGGCGGTCGGGTCGCACTGGACGGGCTCGACCTCGTCGTCGAACCCGGCCGCGTGCACGGCTTCCTCGGCCCGAACGGGTCGGGCAAGACCACGACGATCCGCGCGCTGCTGGGCCTCGTCCACGCCGAGGCCGGTGAGATGCGCGTGCTCGGCGAGCGGGTCCCGCACCGCCTCCCGGCGATCATCGGTCAGGTCGGCGCCGTCGTCGAGTCGCCGCAGTTCTTCCCGTTCTTCTCCGGCCGCCGCAACCTCCGCCTTCTCGCCGGCGTCGCCGGGGTGAAACGCCGGACGGTGGAGGAGGCGCTGGAGACCGTCGGCCTGCGCGACCGTGCCGGCGACGCCGTGAAGGGCTACTCGCTCGGCATGAAGCAGCGCCTGGCCATCGCGGCCACGCTGCTCAAGTCGCCGAAGCTGCTCATCCTCGACGAGCCGAACAACGGGCTGGACCCGGCCGGCATCCGCGAGGTCCGGGACCTCATGCGCGCGCTGGCCGACCGGGGCACGACCGTGCTGCTGTCGTCGCACATCCTGGGCGAGGTCCAGACGGTGTGCGACGCCGTGTCGATCATCTCGCGCGGGCGGCACGTCGTGACCGGCCCGGTCAGCGAGGTGCTGGCCACCCGCGACACGCACGACGTCCGGGTGAAGGTGTCCGATCTGGACTATGCCGTGTCGCTGCTGGCGGAGTCGGGGCTGCCGGTGCGGCGCGAGCCGGACCACATCGTCGTCTCCGACATCGCCGACCCGGCCTGGATCACCCAGACCCTCGCGCGCCGGCGCCTGTTCGTCTCCGAGCTGACACCCGTGGCGCCCG
The DNA here is from genome assembly GCA_963742725.1 of uncultured Actinomycetota bacterium. Taxonomy (GTDB): domain Bacteria; phylum Actinomycetota; class Actinomycetes; order Mycobacteriales; family Cryptosporangiaceae; genus CAVVAL01. Next base: position 683,495 of record CAVUMX010000001.1, read on the forward strand.
ACCTGGAGAGCGTCTTCCTCGACCTCACCGGCACCACGCCGACGCCCGGCACCCACCTCCAGGTCGGCGAGGTCCGCGCGAGCGCGGAGCCGGAGCCGGTGCCGGTGCCCACGCCCGAGCAGGTAGGAGAGCAGGCATGAGGCTGCTCATCGTCGAGATCCGCCGGCTGTTCGCGCGCCGGTTCTTCTGGATCGGCGCGATCGTGCTGCTCGTCGGGATCGCGGTGTCGATGGCGATCACGTTCGCCCAGTCCGAGGTCCCGGACGCCGACGACCGCGCCCGGGCCGAGCGCGCGGCTACCGCGCAGGCCGTCCAGGCCGAGCAGGACCAGCAGCTGTGCCAGCAGGTCCAAGCCACCCGGCTCGCCGGCGGCGAGGTGACCCCCGACCTGGCCGAGAAGTTCCCGAACGGCGCCGACTGCTCGCTGATCGTCGGGTACCCGGCGGACACGTTCCTCGTCGACGACCCGTTCCGGTTCGTGACGGAGATCGAGGGCCGGACCCACGTACTCACTGTCGTCCTGCTCCTGTTCGCGTTCCTTGTAGGCGCCACGGCCATTGGCGCCGAATGGCACCACGGCACGCTCGCGGCGCTGCTCGTGTGGGAGCCGCGCCGGATGCGTGTGTACGTCGCCAAGTTGCTGGGCCTGCTGGCCGGCGTCTCGGTAGTGGGCGCGGTCGCGTACGGCGCCAGCCTGACGGGTCACTGGGCCGTCGCGAAGACCGCAGGCGTGGTCGGCACCCTCACGGAACCCTTCCTGCGTGAACTCGCCCTGGTGACGGCGCGCGGTCTCGGCCTGGCCCTGGTCGCCGCCGCACTCGGGTACGCGCTGGCATTGACCCTGCGCCGGACCGCCGCCGCGCTCGGCGTCCTCATCGCGTACTTCGGCGTCGTGGAACTCGGCGACATGGCGTTCTTCAACCGTCACTGGGGCCAGTACATGCTGTCGACGCACGCCGCGGCGTGGCTGAACGACGGCATGAAGCTGTACCTCTACGACGACTGCGGCGTCCAGGGCTGCGCCTCGCGGACAGTCACGATCACGCTCGAACAGGGCGCCGCGTACGTGAGCGGCGTCGTGCTGGTGGCGCTCGTGGCGGCCGCGGTGATCTTCCGCCGGCGGGAGGTCGCCTAGGTGACGTCGCCGCGGCCATGGCCTGGGCAGCCCTTCCCGCTCGGCGCGAGCTGGGACGGTGACGGGGTCAACTTCGCGCTGTGGTCCGCCGGCGCGGAGGGCGTCGAGCTGTGCCTGTTCGACGGCGACGGCACCGAGCGCCGGATCCAGCTGCGGGAGAGCACGTACCACGTCTGGCACGGGTACGTGCCCGGCGTCGGCCCGGGGCAGTTGTACGGGTACCGGGTCCACGGCCGCTGGGATCCCGCCTCCGGGCTGCGATTCAACCCGGCGAAACTCCTCGCGGATCCATACGCGCGGGCATATTCGGGCGAGGTCACGCACCACCGGGCGCTGTTCGCCCACCACGACGACCCGTACGGTGGCCGCCCCGACGGCGCCGACTCGGCGCGGTACGTACCGCGTTCGGTCGTCGTCGCCCCCGCCGGCGGGCTGCTGCACACCCGCCCGCGCGTGCCGTGGGAGAACACGGTCATCTACGAACTCCACGTCAAAGGCTTCACCCAGCGGCACCCGGGCGTACCGGAGGACCTGCGCGGCACCTACGCCGGGCTGGCGCACCCGGCGGCGATCGAGCACCTGCTGTCGCTCGGCGTCACGTCCGTCGAGCTGCTGCCCGTGCACCAGTTCGTGACCGAGCCGCACCTCGCCAACCGGGGCCTCACCAACTACTGGGGCTACAACAGCCTCGGGTACTTCGCCCCCGATGCCAGGTACGCGGCGAGCGGCGACACCGGCGGGCAGGTCACGGAGTTCCGCGAGATGGTCGCCGCGCTGCACGCCGCCGGCATCGAGGTCATCCTCGACGTCGTCTACAACCACACCGCAGAGGGCGACGCGCACGGCCCGACGCTGTCGTTCCGCGGCATCGACAACCGCGGGTACTACCGGCTCGAAGCGCGCGATCCCAGCCGGTACACCGACTACACCGGCTGCGGCAACACGCTCGACGCGCGCCAGCCTGCGGTCGTCCAGATGATGATGGACTCGCTGCGGTACTGGGTCGTCGCGATGGGTGTCGACGGGTTCCGGTTCGACCTCGCGTCCGCGCTCGCCCGGTCGATGCACGACGTGGACAGGCTGTCGGCGTTCATGGCCGTCGTCCACCAGGACCCGATCGTCAGCCAGGTCAAGCTCATCGCCGAACCGTGGGACGTGGGTGCCGGCGGGTACCAGGTCGGCAACTTCCCTCCCCTGTGGACGGAGTGGAACGGCCGCTACCGTGACTCCGTCCGCGACCTGTGGCGGGGCGGCGCCCGTGGGCTGGCCGAGCTGGGGTACCGGCTGTCGGGCTCGTCCGACCTGTACCAGGACGACGGTCGCCGGCCGTTCGCGTCGATCAACTTCGTCACCGCGCACGACGGCTTCACCCTGCGCGACCTCGTCAGCTACGAGCACAAGCACAACGAGGCGAACGGCGAGCACAACCGGGACGGGACGGACGACAACCGGGCCTGGAACTGCGGCGTCGAAGGCCCCACGGACGACCCGTCCGTCCACGCGCTGCGGCAGCGGCAGGTGCGGAACATCCTGGCGACGCTCACCCTGTCGACCGGCGTACCGATGATCACGGCCGGCGACGAGATGGGCCGCACCCAGGGCGGCAACAACAACGCGTACTGCCAGGACAACGAGGTGTCCTGGGTCGACTGGTCACTCGACGGGCCGGCGCGGGAGCTGCTGGAGTTCACCCGGCGGCTGCTGGCGCTGCGGGCGGCGGCGCCGGTGTTCCGGCAGCGGTCGTTCTTCGTCGGCGCCCCCGTACGGCGCGGGCACGAGGCGTACGACCTGGCCTGGTTCCGCCCCGACAGCCAGCAGATGACACCACAGGACTGGCACCGCGCGGAGGTCCGCACCCTCGGCATGTACCTCGACGGGCAGCAGATCCGCCACCGGGGACCGCGCGGCGAACGCATCACCGACGACTCGTACCTGCTGTGGCTCCACACGGGCGACAGCCCGGTCACCGCCACCCTCCCCGCCGGGCCCTGGGCGAACGGGTACACCGTCGTCTTCGACACGGCCCGCCCGGATCTCCTCGACGGCAGCGAGACGCTGACGGGCGCGCTGCCGCTGACCCCGCACTCCGTCACCCTGCTGCGCGCCCACCGCTAACCTGGCGCGCGCCGCCGGCCCGCGCCCTGGACAAACCGGACTGTTCGGGATGCCGTGCCGTAACCCGGCACTAGACAGCCCGATAACCCCGACAGTTGCGGGAGGCTGTGGATGCGTACGCCAGCTCAACGATTCAAACTGTCACTATCATCCTCATGTCCAAGCAACCTGACACACTTCGTGCAACCGTCTTCCGGGGATCGAAGCCGCCGGCCCGTGGCCTGGTGAGCGGCGAACAGCTGCGTGGCAAGAGTTGGCGGCGCCTGCACAGGGACGTCTACGCCGACGCGGCCACGCCGTTGACGCACGGCCTGCGCGCGGAGGGCGCCGGCCTGTTGATCCCGGACGCCGCTGCGATCGGCGGACGCTCGGCAGCATGGCTGCACGGTGTGGAGCTGGCCGCTCCGGACGATCCCGTCGAGGTCATCGTCCCCCGCACTGACCGGTTCGGGCCGGTCCAGGGCCTGACGATCCGGCTCGCCGACCTCCCGCCCGAGGACGTGATCGGGGGAATCACCACCCCCGAGCGGACGGCCTGGGACATCGCCCGTTTCTACGAGCCCACCGAGGCCGTGGTGTACCTCGACGCGATGGTCGCCGCCCGTCTCGTGATGGTCGAATCGATCAGCCAGAAGCTCACAGTGAGCACCGTCAAGTGGGGGCGGAGGCGCGTCGCCCGGGCGCTCGATCTCGTGGACCGCAGGGCGGAATCGCCGCAGGAATCTCGCCTTCGAGTCCGGCTCGTGCTCGCCGGGCTTCCCCGCCCCGACGTGCAGTACCAGGTTTTCGACGGTCATCGATTCGTCGCCCGCGTGGACCTGGCGTGGCCGGACCGGCGAGTCGCGGTGGAGTACGACGGGCTGTGGCACGCGAGCGCCGGCCAGTTCCATCGCGACCGGCGCCGGCTCAACCGGCTCGTGTCCGCCCGGTGGACGGTCATCCATGTGACGGCCGTCCGGATGCACGAGGACTTCGACACCGTCGTCCGCGAGGTGTCCACCGCGCTCACCCGCGCGTGATCTCCACCAACTGTCGGGCTTATCGGGGCACCCCGCGCCCGGTTACAGGACGCCTTCCCGAACAGTCCGGTTCGGGCCGGCGGCGCCGGGGCGCGCGGTCCGGCGGGCGGTAGGCGGCGGGGCGCGGGCGGCGCGAGCGGGGGCGGTAGGCGGCGGGGCGCGGGCGGCGGAGCGCGGGCGGCGCGGGGCGCGGGCGGCGGGCGGCGCGGGCGGCGGGCGGCGGGCGGCGGGGCGCGGGCGGGTTAGCGGGCCAGGGCGCCGGCGACTACGCCAGCGACGAACAGGGCCATGAACAGGCCGACCGCCACGGCGACGCGCCAGCCGCCCTTGCGCGTCGACAGGACGGACGTGATCTGGCGCCTGGGCGGTTCGCGCCATCCCGTCGGCGTGTTGCCCGGTGGCAGGCGAGGATCGACCGGCGCGGCGCTGGTAGCGCTCCGGGCCGCCGCACCACGGACCGGCGCTGGTGCGCCACGGGCCGGTTTCGCCGCTGGCGCGACCGGCGGCGCGAGCTGGGACAGCAGTTGCTGTTCGCGGGTCCGGAGGATGTTGAGTTCGCGGCTGAGCAGCCACAGCGGGCGGAACGCGCGCCAGCCGGCGAAGGCGACGAGCGGCAGGCAGACGATGGCGAGCGAGCTGAACAGCAGTCCGATGCCGGCATCGTCGCCGGTGAAGCCGACGATCGCCAGGACGCTGACGAGGAGCAGCGCGGAACCGGACAGCGCGAGGAGCAGCACGCCCAGGAGATCGACGGCCGCGCGCATGCGTGCGCGCAGGCCGTCGATCCGCCGCTGGACGTGTTGCAGTTCGGCGTCGATCCGGCGCTGCTCGGGCGGCAGCGCCGGATCCGGCTCGTCGACCATCAGGCCGTGGTGACGAGCCCGAGTTCCGCCACAGTGGACAGAAGTTCGTGGTGAGGGATCACCCGAACGGTATAGCCGAAGGACCCCGCCCGATGCAATGGCACGTCCGCCTCGAACCGGTGGGTGTCACCGCCGTCGCCGACGTACCGCATCGGCACGCACTCGGCATCGTGCAGCGTGTCGTACTCGTCGACCCGGCCGTAGCAGGCGTGGACGACCACGTCCGTGGTGTCCAGCTCGCCGAGCAGGATCTCGGCACGCAGGTGCAGTTCGTTGCCGAGTTCGGGCGCGTCGCCGACGCCGGAGGACTCCACGTGGGCGACCTTCACGTCCGACCAGTTGGCGACGACCTTCTCCCGCCAGGCGGCCAGCGCCCTGGCGCCCGCGAAGTCCTCGGCACCGACCCGCGCCGACGCGAGCGCCGCCGGTGCGTACAGCTGACGGACATAGTCGGCGACCATGCGGCCGGCGTGCACCTTCGGCCCGAGCGTGGACAGGGTGTGCCGGACCATCTCGACCCAGCGCGCCGGGACGCCGTCCGGGCCACGGTCGTAGAAGCCGGGCTTGACCTGCGTCTTGATCAGCTCGTAGAACGCGGCGGCTTCGAGGTCGTCGCGGCGTTCCGGGTCGACGACGCCGTCGGCGGTGGGGATCTCCCAGCCGTTCTCGCCGTCGTACATCTCGTCCCACCACCCGTCCCGGATGGACAGGTTGAGGCCGCCGTTGAGCGCGGACTTCATGCCGGACGTGCCGCACGCCTCCAGCGGCCGCAGCGGGTTGTTGAGCCAGACGTCGCAGCCCCAGTAGAGGTACCGGGCCATGCCGATGTCGTAGTCGGGCAGGAAGACGATCCGGTGCCGGATCTCGGGGTCGTCGGCGAAGCGCACCATCTCCTGGATGAGCAGCTTGCCGCCGTCGTCCGCCGGGTGGGACTTGCCGGCGATGACGATCTGGATCGGCCGTTCCGGGTCGAGCAGCAGCGCCTTGAGCCTGGCCTTGTCGCGCAGCATCAGGGTGAGCCGCTTGTACGACGGGACGCGGCGGGCGAAGCCGATCGTCAGGACGTCCGGGTCGAAGACCGAGTCGACCCAGGCCAGCTCGGCAACGGTGCTGCCGCGCTTGAGCATGGACGCCCGGACCCGACGCCGGACCTCGCCGACCAGCCGGGCCCGCAGCGTGCGGCGGAGCGACCAGATCTGCTGGGCCGGTACCTCGCCCACGACCTCCCAGCCACGGGACTGGACGCCGAGCTGGTCGCCGAGTTCGGCGATCTCGCGGGCCGCCCAGGTGGGGACGTGCACGCCGTTGGTCACCGACGAGATCGGCACCTCGTTGGGCTCGAACCCGGGCCAGAGCCCGCTGAACATGCCCCGGCTGACCTCGCCGTGCAGCAGGCTGACGCCGTTGGCGCGCTGGCCGAGACGCAGCCCCATGTGCGCCATGTTGAACAGGTTCGGGTCGTCCTCGGCGCCGAGCGCGAGGATCTTGTCGACCGGCAGCGGACCGGCCGCGAACACGTCGCGGACCAGCTCGCGGGAGAACCTGTCGATACCGGCCGGAACCGGCGTGTGGGTCGTGAACACCGTTCCGGCGCGGACGGCCTGCAGCGCCTCGTCGAACGTCAGCCGCTGGCCTTCGACGAGTTCGCGGATCCGCTCGATGCCGAGGAAGCCGGCGTGGCCCTCGTTGGTGTGGAACACCTCGGGCGCGGATTCGCCGGTCAGCTCGCAGTACGCCCGGACCGCCCGGACGCCGCCGATGCCGAGCAGCAGTTCCTGGCGGAGCCGGTGGTCGGCGCCGCCGCCGTAGAGCCGGTCGGTGACCAGCCGCTCGGCGGGCGCGTTGTCCTCGATGTCGGCGTCGAGCAGCAGCAGCGGTACGCGTCCGACCTGGGCCTTCCAGATGTGGGCGCGGAGTACCTGGTCGCCGGGCAGCTCGACGGCGACCTGCAGCGGTTGGCCGTCGGGGCCGGCCAGGCGGGTGAGCGGGAGGCCGTGCGGGTCGAGCGCCGGGTAGTGCTCGACCTGCCAGCCGTCCTGGGTGAGCGACTGGTTGAAGTACCCGGAGCGGTAGAGGAGGCCGACGCCGATGATCGGAACGCCCAGGTCGGACGCGGCCTTGAGGTGGTCGCCGGCGAGGATGCCCAGCCCGCCGGAGTACTGCGGCAGCACCTCGGTGATGCCGAACTCCGGCGAGAAGTACGCGATCGAGGCGGGGGCGTCCTCCTGGGACTGGTACCAGCGCGGCTCGGTCAGGTACCGGCGCAGGTCGGCGTGGGCGGCGGCGAGCCTGGCCAGGAAGTCCTGGTCGCGCGCGAGCGCGTCGAGGCGCGGACCGGCCACCTCGCCGAGCAGGCGGACCGGATCCTGGTTGCACACCCGCCACAGGGCTGGGTCGACACTGGCGAACAGGTCGACCGATTCCGGGTGCCAGGACCAGCGCAGGTTCATGACGAGTTCGCTGAGCGGAACCAGGGGTTCCGGCAGCCGGGCGCGGACGGTGAATCGACGAAGAGCTCTCACGACGCCGCACCATACCGAGCCTTTGGCGACCTCGCGCCGCTGGTGCAACCTTTCCCAGTCTTGACTGCAAGTATTTTCATGGCCGGCGCGGAAAGTGACAAGCTTGAAGCTGGCAATACTTTGGCAATCGACTCGTTACGGTAGGCGGCGATGACCGGACGCATCCCCATTGAGGACGTCTCCCCTTCGATCTCCAGCGGGCGGCACCCCGCCAAGGCTGTCGTGGGCGAAGCGATCCCTGTATCCGCAACCGTGTACCGCGAAGGCCATGACGCCGTCGCGGCCAACGTGGTGTGGACCGGCCCCGACGGCCGCCGAGCGCCGTTCACCCGCATGGAACGCGACGAGAACCAGCGCTGGCACGCGCTGGTGACGCCCGACGCGCCCGGCCGGTGGTCGTTCGTCGTCGAGGCGTGGAGCGATCCGTACGAGACGTGGCGGCACGCGGTCGAGGTGAAGATCGCGGCCGGGCAGGGCCCGACAGACCTCGCGAACGACCTCGAATCCGGCGCGCTGCTGCTGCTCAAGGCGGCCCGGTTCGCGCCGAAGCCGCGCCGGACGAACCTGATCGAGGCGGCGGCGGTCCTGCGCGACACCACGCTCGACGTGGACGCGCGTGTGGTCCCGGCGCTGAAGATGGCCGAGGTCATGCACGCGTACCCGGTACGCGAGCAGGTGACGAAGTCCGACGCGTACTCGGTCTACGTGGACCGGGAGCGGGCGCTGTTCGGGTCCTGGTACGAGTTCTTCCCGCGGTCCGAGGGCGCGGTCGTCCCGGATCCGGGCTCGGACGCGGTCAGCCCGCCCGTGCACGGCACGTTCCGGTCGTCGATGCGCCGGCTGCCCGAGATCGCCGAACTCGGCTACGACGTCGTCTACCTGCCCCCGATCCACCCGATCGGCAAGGTCAACCGGAAGGGGCCGAACAACACGCTCGGCGCCGGTCCGCTGGATGTGGGTTCGCCGTGGGCGATCGGCTCCGAGGAGGGCGGCCACGACGCGATCCACCCCGCGCTCGGCACGTTCGAGGACTTCGACGCGTTCGTGGCCCGCACCGAGGAACTGGGCATGGAGGTCGCGCTCGACCTGGCCCTGCAGTGCGCGCCTGACCACCCATGGGTCCGCGAGCACCCGGAGTGGTTCACGACCCGCCCCGACGGCACCATCGCCTACGCCGAGAACCCGCCGAAGAAGTACCAGGACATCTACCCGCTGAACTTCGACAACGACCGCAAGGGCATATACGGCGAGATCCTCCGGGTCGTGCTCCACTGGGTGGACCACGGCGTGAAGATCTTCCGCGTCGACAACCCGCACACGAAGCCCGTGAACTTCTGGGAGTGGCTGATCTGGGAGGTGAAGAAGGTGCACCCTGACGTGCTCTTCCTCGCCGAAGCGTTCACCAAGTCCTGGATGATGCACGGGCTGGCGAAGGTCGGCTTCACCCAGTCGTACACGTACTTCACCTGGAAGACGTCGAAGTGGGAGCTGGAGGAGTACGCCACGGAGCTGGCCCACTCCGCCGATCACATGCGACCGAACTTCTTCGTCAACACGCCGGACATCCTGCACGAGAGCCTGCAGTACGGCGGCCCGGCGATGTTCAAGATCCGGGCCGTGCTCGCCAGCATGCTGTCCCCCACCTGGGGCGTGTACGCCGGGTACGAGCTGTTCGAGCACGTCGCCGTGCGTCCGGGCAGCGAGGAGTACCTGGACAGTGAGAAGTACCAGCTCCGACCGCGCGACTACGCACGCGCGCTCGCCGAGGGCCGCAGCCTGGCCCCGTACCTCGGCGCGCTGAACCACTTCCGCCGCGCCCATCCGGCGTTGCGGCGGCTGCGTAACCTGCGGTTCCACCACGTCGACAACGACGCGATGACCTGCTTCTCCAAGCGGGACGACGCCAGCGGAGACACCGTCCTGGTCGTTTGCTCGCTCGACTCGCACAACGCGCACTGGGGCAATGTCGCGCTGGACCTTCCGGCGCTCGGTTTCGAGTGGCACGAACGGCTCCAGGTCACGGACGCTGTGACAGGAGCCAGCTACGACTGGGGCCAGTACAACGCGGTACGGCTTGACCCGCACATCGAACCCGCCCACCTCTTCACGGTCCATCGGTATGGAGCATGAGCGCATACGACACCCTTCGCGACGACACTGACGTCCTCGCCCCGCCGCTTGACGGCCACGCAGGTCCGATCGACGAAACCGGCCACCTGGTCGAACCCCAGGCCGGTGACTTCCGACATGCCCGCGAGCTGCCCACCGACCAGGACTGGTACAAACGCGCGGTCTTCTACGAGGTACTGGTCCGGGCCTTCAACGACTCCGACGGCAACGGCACCGGCGACCTGCGCGGGCTCACCGAGAAGCTCGACTACATCGCCTGGCTCGGCGTCGACTGCATCTGGCTGCCGCCGTTCTACGACTCGCCACTGCGCGACGGCGGGTACGACATCGCCGACTTCCGCGGGGTGCTGCCCGAGTTCGGCACCATCGAGGACTTCGTGACGTTCCTCGACGAGGCGCACAAGCGCGGGATCCGCGTCATCACCGACCTCGTCATGAACCACACCTCGGACCAGCACAACTGGTTCCAGGAGTCCCGCAACGACCCGCAGGGGCCGTACGGCGACTTCTACGTGTGGAGCGACGACGACTCCCGCTACGCCGACGCGCGGATCATCTTCATCGACACCGAGACGTCGAACTGGACGTACGACCCGGTCCGCGGCCAGTTCTACTGGCACCGCTTCTTCAGCCACCAGCCGGACCTCAACTACGAGAACCCGGCTGTGCAGGAGGCGATGATCGACGTCCTGCGGTTCTGGCTGGACCTCGGCATCGACGGGTTCCGGCTGGACGCCGTGCCGTACCTCTTCGAGGAGGAGGGCACGAACTGCGAGAACCTGCCGCGGACCCACGCGTTCCTGCGGCACTGCCGCAAGGTCATCGACGCCGAGTACCCGGGTCGCGTCCTGCTCGCCGAGGCCAACCAGTGGCCCGCCGACGTGGTCGAGTACTTCGGCGACCCGGAGTCGGGCGACGAGTGCCACATGGCGTTCCACTTCCCGCTGATGCCGCGCATCTTCATGGCGGTGCGGCGGGAGTCCCGCTTCCCGATCTCGGAGATCCTCGACCAGACGCCCGCCATCCCGGACGGCTGCCAGTGGGGCATCTTCCTTCGCAACCACGACGAGCTGACGCTCGAGATGGTGACGGACGAAGAGCGCGACTACATGTACGCGGAGTACGCCAAGGACCCGCGGATGCGCGCCAACGTCGGCATCCGGCGGCGGCTCGCCCCGCTGCTGGAGAACGACCGGAACCAGATCGAGCTGTTCACCGCTTTGCTACTGTCGCTCCCTGGTTCTCCCGTTCTGTACTACGGCGACGAGATCGGCATGGGCGACAACATCTGGCTCGGTGACCGCGACGGCGTCCGCACGCCGATGCAGTGGACACCGGACCGCAACGCCGGTTTCTCCAGCTGCGACCCGGGCCGGATCTACCTGCCGGTGATCATGGACCCGGTCTACGGGTACCAGGCCCTCAACGTCGAGGCGCAGAGCAACAGCACGGCGTCGCTGCTGCACTGGACGCGCCGCATGATCGAGGTCCGCAAGGAGCACACCGCGTTCGCGCTCGGCACGTTCACCGAGCTGGGATCGTCCAACCCGCCGGTGCTCGCGTACGTGCGCGAATACTCCGCGCCAGAACGGGTAGCCGAAGGACATGGCCCGGACGTCGTGGTGTGCGTGAACAACCTGTCCCGTTTCCCGCAACCCGTCGAGCTGGATCTGAGCCGGTTCAACGGGTGGGTTCCGGTGGAGCTGACCGGCCGGGTGCACTTCCCGCCGATCGGCGAGCTGCCGTACCTGCTGACCCTGCCCGGCCACGGCTTCTACTGGTTCCAGCTGACACCTCCAGAGGATCGCGTGTGATTTCCCCCCAGCACCACCTGTCCGAGACGATCACGCCGTTGCTGGCGGACTGGCTGCCGCACCAGCGATGGTTCGGCGGCAAGCAGCGCGAGATCGTCGGAGTACGGCTGGTGCGGGGGCGCACACTGCACGACGCTGGGCCTGACGGGCCACGGCTGGAACACCTGGTCGTGGCCGTCGACCAGGACGGCGCTCCCGACGAGCTGTACCAGGTGCTCGTCGGGCTCCGCCGCTACCTGCCGGAGCGGCTGGAGTACGGCAGGATCGGCGCCGTCGACACCGACGGGCAGCACCTCGTCGCGTACGACGGCACGCACGACAGCGATCTGAACGCCGTCCTGCTGCGCCTGATGGCCGAGGACGCCGACATCGACGGGGTCGAGTTCCGGTCCGAGAACGGCGCCGCGGTGACCGCCGGCCTGACCAGCCGGCCCCTCGCGGCCGAACAGAGCAACACCTCGGTCGTGTACGGCGACAAGTACATCCTCAAGCTGTTCCGCAAGCTCCAGCGCGGCGCCAGCCCCGACCTGGAGGTGCACCGGGCGCTGCGCTCGGTCGGCTGCGACCACATCGCCGAGCCGTACGGCGCCATCGAGGGGACCCTGGACGGCGATCCCGTCAGCTACGGCATCCTCCAGGAGTACTTCGCGAACTGCGCCGACGGCTGGGCCATGGCCACCACCAGCGTCCGCGACCTGATCGCCGAGGCGGACCTCCATCCGGACGAGGTCGGCGGCGACTTCTCGGCCGAAGCGGAGCGCCTCGGCCAGGCCGTGACGGCCGTCCACCAGGACCTGGCGCGCGCGCTGGGCACGTCCACCGTGCCGGCCAGCTCACTGGTCTACCCGATGAACCAGCGCTTCGACGAGATGCTGGCCCGCGTCGACGAGCTGTCCCGGTTCGAGGAGCCGATCCGGGCCGCGTTCGCCGCCGTCGCCGCCCTGAACACCGAGGTGCCGGTCCAGCGGATCCACGGCGACCTGCACCTCGGCCAGGCGCTCCGCACGATCTCGCACTGGGTCGTCATCGACTTCGAAGGCGAACCGGCGCGGCCGCTCGCCGAACGGGTCGCCCTGATGACGCCGCTGCGGGACGTCGCAGGCATGCTCCGCTCGTTCGACTACGCCGCCCACCACCTCCTCGTCGACCACTACCTGACCGACGGCGAGTCCCAGCTCGAGTACCGCGCGATGGAATGGGCTGACCGCAACCGCGAAGCCTTCTGCCGCGGGTACGCCGCCGGCGGCACAGACCCCCGCGAGTTCCCGGTGCTGATGCGGGCGCTGGAACTGGAGAAGGCGGTGTACGAGGTCGGGTACGAACTCGACAACCGTCCGGGCTGGGTCGAGATCCCGCTGCGCTCGATCAACCGCCTCCTGAGCTAGCCGCGCTGCGACCGGTGGGATTGTGAAGTCAGGCTTCACGATCCGACCGGTGGGATCGTGAAGCTGTGGACAACTTCAGGGGCGGTGTTCGCGGGTTCGCCACGCTATGTGGGTGGAACATCCCTCCCTCATGACGCTCGCCCAGCGGCAATCAGGCCTCTTCACGTGGCGCCAGGCCCGCGGCTGCGGCTATTCACGCTGGCAGATCCAGTCGCGGCTCAAGGACCGTCGCTGGCACCGGGTGCTCGGGACGGTGTTGAGCACAGTGGAGTCACTGCCGCCATCCGTCCGGGATCGCGCCGCGCTCCTCGCGGGCGGCCCCGGCGCCGTGTTGAGCGGACCGTCCGCGGCACGACTGCACGGCATGGGAGTGAGCGGCAACGGCAGCTGCGTCACGATTCCGGCCCAGCGACACCTGTCCGTGCCCGGCGTGCGGTTCCTCCGCGAGTCCGCTGGCGAGCAGGACACGATCCTGGTCGACGACCTGCTGGTGACCAGGCGGGATCGCACGGTCTTCGACTGCCTCCGGGTCCTGCCCCCGAGCAATGCGGCTGCGCTGCTCGACCGTGCCTTACAGAAGAAGTGGATCAGCCTGGAGAATCTGGCGAGCCGGGTCGCCGCGCGTCGCGGCTACCCGGGTAGTGCCAAGCTCCAGCGGTTCCTGGACGACGTGACGCCGGGCATGAGATCGGTCGCGGAACGTCTCGCCGTCGACGTGCTGTCCGGCGCGGGGCTCACGGGTTGGCACACCAACTACGCCGTCGTACTCGCCGGCGAGACCATCGCGCTCGTCGACCTCGCTTTGCCCCGGCTCAAGCTGGCGCTGGAGATCGACGGGCGGGCGTGGCACTCCGCCGCGGGCCAGTTCCAGCACGACCGGACGAGGCAGAACCAGCTCGTCAACGCCGGCTGGACCGTCCTCCGCTTCACCTGGGACGACCTCACCAGACGTCCGGACGAGGTGGTCGCCGCCGTCCGGACCGCGATCGCCCGTCTCCGCTGACTTCCCGATCCGACCGGTGGGATCACGTACCCAGGCTTCGCGATCCCACCGGTCGGATCGCGAAGTGCCGTGGCGCGCGCCACGGCCCACCGGCTACTAGGGTTGGGGCGGTGGAGCGAGAGCCGCTGAGCGCAGACCGCACGCCCGCGCAGACCGGGTCCCGGCCCGCTGCCCCAGCACCGGAGCCAGGTACAGCACCACCGCCCGCGACGACCGCCGGCGGGTCCGACTCCGGCGATGCGCCGGATCAGGCCGCACCCGAGACCTCGTCGCGCGGCTCGGCCACGCCGGCCCCGCCAGCTCAGGAGCCGGCCGCGTCGTCGCCGAAGCCCGGGCCGGTGCCCCGGCCGCCGGGCTCGGCCCCTGCCGCCCCTGCCGCCCCTGTCGAAACCGCGACACCCGCGCAACCCGCCACACCTGCCGGCGAGCCGACTCCGTCCGTCGCGGCCGCCCAGCGGCCCCAGCGGCCCCAGCCGCCCCAGCCGCCCGTGGCAACCAAACCGCCGGTCGCCGCCGAGCGGGCCGCGGCCAGCGAGCCGCCGGTGGCGGATCATGGGGGGCTGGACGCGCTCGTGCGCGGGGAAGCGCACGATCCGCACGGGATCCTCGGCGCGCATCCGGAGAACGGGCACACCGTCGTCCGGACGCTGCGTCCCGGCGCCACGAGCGTCACGCTCCTCGCCGGCGACGCCCGGCACGACATGGCGCAGCTCCACCCGGGCGGCGTCCACGGCGTCACGGTGCCGGGCGAGGTCGGCGGCTACCGCCTGGAGGTCGCGTACCCGAGCGGCGACACGTTCACGGTCGACGACCCGTACCGCTGGCTGCCGACGCTCGGCGAGCTGGACCTGCACCTGATCCGCGAGGGACGGCACGAGCAGCTGTGGACGGTCCTGGGGGCGCACCCGAGGATGTACGGCGAAACGTCCGGCACCTCGTTCGCCGTCTGGGCGCCGAACGCGCGTGGCGTGCGGGTGAGCGGCGACTTCAACTGGTGGGACGGCCGTTCGCTGCCGATGCGGTCGCTGGGATCGAGCGGCGTCTGGGAGCTGTTCGTGCCGGCGATCGGTCCGGGCGCGAAGTACAAGTTCCAGATCCTCGGCCAGGACGGGTACTGGCGCGAGAAGGCCGACCCGATGGCCTTCGCCACCGAGACGCCGCCGGCGACGGCTTCGGTCGTCACCGCGTCCGACTACGCCTGGGACGACGCCGAGTGGCTCCAGCGCCGTGAGGCGACGGCCTGGCACGCGGCGCCGATGAGCGTGTACGAGGTCCACCTCGGGTCCTGGCGCGCCGGCCTGTCGTACCTGCAGCTCGCCGACGAGCTCGTCAGCTACCTCGTCGACAACGGCTTCACCCACGTCGAGCTCCTGCCGGTGGCCGAGCACCCATTCGGTGGCTCCTGGGGATACCAGGTCACGTCGTACTACGCGCCGACGGCCCGCTTCGGCTCCCCGGACGAGTTCCGGCACCTGGTCGACCGGCTGCATGCCGCTGGCATCGGCGTCCTCGTGGACTGGGTTCCCGCGCACTTCCCCAAGGACGAGTGGGCACTGGCCCGGTTCGACGGCACACCCCTGTACGAGCACGCCGATCCGCGCCGGGGCGAGCAGCCGGACTGGGGCACGCTGGTGTTCGACTTCGGCCGGCCCGAGGTCCGCAACTTCCTCGTCGCCAACGCGCTGTACTGGCTGGAGGAGTTCCACATCGACGGCCTCCGCGTGGACGCCGTCGCCTCGATGCTCTACCTCGACTACTCGCGCGAAGAGGGCGAGTGGCTGCCGAACATCCACGGCGGCCGCGAGAACCTGGACGCCGTCGCGTTCCTCCAGGAACTCAACGCCACCGTCTACAAGCGGCACCCCGGCGCCCTGATGATCGCCGAGGAGTCGACGTCGTGGCCGGGTGTCAGCCGCGCGACGCACCTGGGTGGCCTCGGCTTCGGCTTCAAATGGAACATGGGCTGGATGCACGACACGCTCGAATACGTGTCGAAGGAGCCGGTCCACCGCCAGTTCCACCACCACCAGATGACGTTCTCGATGGTGTACGCGTGGAGCGAGAACTTCGTCCTGCCGCTGAGCCACGACGAGGTCGTCCACGGCAAGGGCTCGCTGCTCCGCAAGATGCCGGGCGACCGCTGGCAGCAGCTCGCCAACCTGCGCGCGCTGTACGCGTACATGTGGGCCCACCCCGGCAAGCAGCTGCTGTTCATGGGCAGCGAGTTCGGCCAGGAGTCGGAGTGGGGCGAGGACCGCTCGCTCGACTGGTGGCTGCTCGACAACCCCGACCACCGGGGCGTCCAGCGGCTCGTCGGCGACCTGAACCGGGTCTACCGGGACACGCCCGCGCTGTGGGAACTCGACACCAGCCCGCAGGGCTTCTCCTGGATCGACGCCAACGACGCGGCCGGCAACGTCTTCTCCTTCCTCCGGTTCGGCACGAACGGCTCGGTGCTGGCCTGCGTCGCCAACTTCGCCGGCGTACCGCACAGCGGGTACCGCATCGGGCTCCCCCACGCCGGCCAGTGGGACGAGGTCGTCAACACCGACGCCGACGTCTACCTCGGATCGGGCGTCGGCAACCTCGGCGCCGTCACGGCGGTCGAGGAGCCGTGGCACGGCCAGCCCGCGTCGGCGGTCGTCCAGCTGCCGCCGCTCGGCACGATCTGGCTCCGCCACCGGCCCTAGCCGCCCGGCTGCCCCCCGACCGCCCTGCCCGCCTGCCCGCCTGCACACTCGGCCTCTCCGGCAGCGCCGCCCGCCGCCCCGACCCGCCGTCGGCGCGCCCGCCGCCGCGGTCCGCCCCGACCCGCCGCACCATCCCACTCCGTGGCCGAATTGTCGCTAAGGTGGCCTTTGTCGGGGTGCGAGGGGGAAGTAGTGCGCGGGACGGTCACGGCAGGCGTCGTAGGCGCGGCGGTCGCGCTGACCGTGCTCGCCGGGGCGGTCGGCGCCAGCGAGGTGGGCGCCAGCGAACCGCGCGCCGCCGAGCCGACGGCCAGCGAGCAGCAGGTCCCGCCCCTGCCCGCGTTCGTCGAGCCCATACCTGAGCCGCCGACGGCCAAGGAGGTCGCGGCCGCCAAGGCCCGCATCGGCGAGCTGAACCGGCGCCTGCGGGCGCTCACCCGATACGTGCACACCGCCCCGGACCGGACGCAGTCGTTCGACCTCACCGCTGCCCGCGACGCCGGCCACGACGACGCGCTCCTGCTGCTCGCGGACGAGGTCGTCGGTTACCAGAACGCGCTGCTGGTGAAGGCCCGTCAGGCGCACACGGGCGTCGTGACGCCGCAGGTGATGGTCGAGGACTACCCGGAGGTCCAGCGGCTGTTCTCGGCGGCGAGCCGGGCGGCCGTCGCCGAGCTGAGGGACGGCGCGCGGCCGGAGCCGGACAGCCCCCTGGACCTGACGGCGGTGGAGCCGTGCGGCGACTGGCGGTTCCCGGCGCCGGCCGGCGCGGTGGACCGCCACCTGGAGGGTCCGTACGAGGATGTCGAGGCGACCCTGATCGACAGTGGCTACCACCACACCGCCGGGCACGCGTGCGGACGCGCCAACGCCGTCTCGTGCGCGTCGGACTACACGCGCGGCCGGTCGAACGGCCCGTGCGCGAGCCCGAGATTCCGCGACCAGGCCATCCCCTCGTACTCGATGCCCGGGTACGTGCGTGTCCAGTACGGGGAGCCGAACCCTGAGTTCGAGTCCTATGACTGGCCGTACTGGACCTGGGCCGCATACGTCACGTGGTGGCACCGCCGCTACTGACCGTCACCGGGTTGGAACGGGTGCGGCACGAATCTCTGATATCGGACGGGGCCGCCCACATCTCGGGACTCGCCGCTCGGAAACGTTCAAGCTTGGCTTCGGAACGTGCCATCATCACCGTCGATGGACGACAACCGCTACAGCCAGGGATACAAGGTCCGACACTTCAGCCTGGCCCTTCCCAAGGGGCCGGGTCAGGACCGTGTACCGGACCTGCTCCGCAACATCGCGGACACGCTCGACGAGATGGAGAGCGACGGTCCGGTCGGCGTGATGGATCTCGTCCTGCACTACGACCTCGAGTCGAACGGCATGCGCCCGCACCTCACCGTGTACTTCTACTTCCCGGAGGAGGGCGAGGTGACCTGAGCGTCACCCCGCCCCACCAGAGCGCCTAGGCCGCGCTCGCCCGCACGACCGTCCGGATCTGGCGCAGCACCACAGACAGCGTCGCCAGGTCGGCCTGAGCATCCTCGGGCAACATGCTGAGCGTGTTGAGCGCCCGCGTGATGCTGCCGGAGTTGGCCTCGGCCCACGTGTCCACCCGCGCGGCGACCGGCAGATCGGTCGGCGTCCGCTCCAGCACCACCCGGGTCAGCCCGGCCAGCGCCGCGTACAGGTCGTACCGCAGCGCCATCCGCGCCAGCGACTGCCAGCGGTCGGCCCGTGGCAGCAACGAGATCCGGTCGAGCAGGTTGTCGATGCCGAACCGCTCGCTGACCGCGTAGTACGTCTCCGCGACCGAGCGCGGCGACCGGTTCAGCCTGCGCGCCAGCTCGACGACGTCCAGCAGGCCGAAGCCGTACAGCGCGGACGTCGACTTCGTCGCCAGGTCCATCGGCACGCCCTGCTCGGCGAGCTCGTCGATGTGCGCCCGGATCGCCACGGACTCGCGCCCGACGAACAGGTCCGGCACCTGCGGCGACAACTCCTGGATACCCGGCTTGAGGTGGGCGGTCTCCGCGAGGACGTCGATCGTCCCGCTGCGGCTCTGCAGGAGCCACCGAACGCCCCGGTCGACGACCCGCCGCGACTCGGTGAACACCGCCATCTGCGCGTCCGTCGACGTCCGGTTGTCGAGCGCCTCGGCGGCCGCCCAGATCTCGCGGAGGCCGAACACCTCGGTGACGACCGCGTACGCCCGGACGACGTCCACGATGTCGGCGCCGGTCTCCTCCATCGCCCGGTACACGAACGAGATGCCGCCGTGGTTGACGAGGTCGTTCACGACGACGGTCGTGATGATCTCCCGCCGCAGCGGGTGCGCGTCCATGTGGGCGCGGAACCCCTCCTGCAACGGCGTCGGGAAGTACTTCAACAGGACGTCCGAGCACCAGCCGTCGTCCGGCAGCGCGCTGGCGAGGATGTCCTCCTCCAGGCCGATCTTCACGTACGCCATGAGGACGGCCAGCTCGGGCGACGTGAGCCCGACACCGGCGGCGGAACGCTCGGAGCACTCCTCCTCACCGGGCAGGAACTCCAGCGCGCGGTCGAGCCGTCCGGCGCGTTCGAGGTCGGCGAGCAGGCGACGGTGGACGGTGAACAGGCGCGGCGCGAGGAACCGTGCCGTGGCGAGGGCGTTGTTCTGCTGGTAGTTGCTACGCAGGACCAGCGTGGCGACCTCGTCCGTCATGTCGGCCAGCAGGGCGTTGCGACCCTCGGTGTCCAGCTCGCCGGCCTGCACTGCCTGGCCGGCCAGGATCTTGATGTTCACCTCGTGGTCGGACGTGTCGACGCCGGCCGCGTTGTCGATCGCGTCCGTGTTGATCTTGCCGCCGGCCACCGCGAACTCGATCCGGCCGAGCTGGGTGAGGCCGAGGTTGCCGCCCTCGCCGACGACGCCGACGCGCAGGTCGCGGCCGTTGACCCGGACCTGGTCGTTGGCCTTGTCGCCGACGTCCCCGTTGGTCTCGGTGTGCGCCTTGACGTACGTCCCGATCCCGCCGTTCCACAGCAGGTCGACCTTGGCGAGCAGGATCGCCTTGATCACTTCGGCGGGGGCCAGCTTCACCACGGAGTCGTCGATGCCCAGCGCCGCCCGCATCTCGGGCGTGATCTCGATCGACTTGGCCGTGCGCGGCCACACGCCGCCGCCCGCGGAGATCAGGTCGCGGTCGTAGTTGTCCCAGCTGGACCGGGGCAGCTCGAACAGGCGCCTGCGCTCGGCGAAGGACGACTTGGCGTCGGGGTTGGGATCCACGAACACGTGCCGGTGGTCGAACGCGGCGACCAGGCGGATGTGCTCGGACAGCAGCATGCCGTTGCCGAACACGTCCCCGGACATGTCGCCGATGCCGACGGCCGTGAACTCCTGGGACTGCGTGTCGACGCCCAGTTCCCGGAAGTGCCGCTTGACCGACTCCCAGGCGCCGCGCGCGGTGATGCCCATGCCCTTGTGGTCGTACCCGACCGAACCGCCGGAGGCGAACGCGTCGTCGAGCCAGAACCCGTACGACCGGGCGACGTCGTTGGCGATGTCGGAGAACGTCGCGGTGCCCTTGTCGGCGGCGACCACGAGGTACGGGTCGTCGCCGTCGTGGCGGACGACGTCCTTCGGGGGGACGACGGTGCCCTTGACCAGGTTGTCCGTCACGTCGAGCAGGCCGGAGATGAACGCCCGGTAGCAGGCGATCCCCTCGGCCAGGACCGCCTCGCGGTCGCCGCCGACGGGCGGCTGCTTCACGACGAATCCGCCCTTGGACCCGACCGGCACGATCACGGTGTTCTTCACCATCTGCGCCTTGACCAGGCCCAGGACCTCGGTTCGGAAGTCCTCGCGCCGGTCCGACCAGCGCAGGCCGCCCCGGGCCACGGCGCCGAACCGCAGGTGCACGCCTTCCAGCCGGGGCGAGTACACGAAGATCTCGAACTTCGGACGCGGCATCGGCAGCTCGGGCACGGCCTGCGGGTCGATCTTCAGCGACAGGTACGGCTTGTGCCGGCCATCGTCGCCGCGCTGGAAGAAGTTCGTCCGCAGCGTCGCCAGGACCAGCGTGAGGTAGGACCGCAGGATCCGGTCCTCGTCCAGGCTGGCGACCCCGTCCAGGGCGGCGTTGATCCCCGCGACCAGCTCGTCGGCGCGGGCCTGGCGGGAGGTGGCGAAGCCCGGGTCGAACCGGGTCAGGAAGAGGTCGACGAGCTGGCGGGCCAGGTCGGGGTGGGCGACGAGCGCCCGCTCCATGTAGTCCTGGCTGTAGATCGTGCCGGCCTGCCGCAGGTACTTCGCGTACGAGCGCAGCACCATGACCTCGTCCCAGGCGAGGCCCGCGCACAGCACGAGCGCGTTGAACCCGTCCACCTCGGACTCGCCGCGCCACGCGGACGCGAACGCGTTCTCCATCGACCCGTGGACCTTGTCCAGCTGCGCGTCGCCGTTGAGCACGTCCGGCGCGGTGAGGCCGAAGTCGTAGACCCAGGTGGGCGGCGTGTCGGCCGGCAGGACCTGGTACGGCCGCTCGTCCACGACGCTGACGCCCATCGACTGGAGCACGGGCAGGACGGCGGACAGCGACATCGCCTCGCCGTGCCGGTAGACCGTGAAGCGCAGGCCGCCGTCGTCGGCCCGGTACAGGTGCATGCCGAGCTGGCCGGGCTCGTCCAGCACCTCGATCCGGGCCAGGTCGCGGACGGCCTCCTCGGCGGTGTGCTCGGCCTTGTACGCCTCGGGGAACGCGCTGGAGTACTTGCGCACGAGCGCGGCGGCCTGCTCCTCGCCGATCTCGGACCGGATCGCCACGCCGAAGTCGTCGTCCCACGATCGGGTCGCGTCGGCGAGGCGGGCCTGGAGCGCGGCGACGTCGATGTCGCCGAGCGGAGCCGTCGGGTCGGTCCGGACGATGAACTTGACCCGCGCGAGCGCCCACTCGGTGACGCGCGTGGTGTAGTCCACGCCGATCCCGTGCAGCGCCTCGGTCAGGATCGCCTGCATCTTCAGCCGGTTCGCCGTCGTGTACCGGTCGCGCGGCAGGTAGACGAGGCAGGAGATGAAGCGCCCGTACGCGTCCCGGCGCAGGAACAGCCGGAGCTGGCGGCGCGAACCGAGCCGGAGCACGCCCATCGCCGTGTCGTACAGCTCGTTGACGGTGATCTGGAACAGCTCGTCGCGCGGGTAGGTCTCCAGCAGCGACATCAGGTCCTTGCCGGAGTGGCTGCGCAGGCTCAGGCCGGACCGGTCGATCACCTCGTCGACCTTGCGCGAGATGACCGGCAGCCGGCGGACGCTCTCCAGGTACGCGGCCGAGGAGAACAGGCCCAGGAAGCGGCGCTCGCCGGTGACGCGACCGTCCGCGTCGAAGGTCTTGAAGCCGATGTAGTCGAGGAACGCCGGCCGGTGCACGGTGGACCGGGAGTTCGCCTTCGTGATGATCAGCAGCCGCTGTTCCAGGGCCTTCGCCCGGATCTCCGGCGGCATCTGGCCCAGGCTGCGCGGGTGCGACTGGTCGCTGCGCAGGATGCCGAGGCCGCTGCCCATCACGGCCATCAACTGCTCGCCCTCGCCGAGGGTGTACTCGCGGTACCCGAGGAACGTGAAGTGGTCGTCCGCCAGCCAGCGCAGCAGCTCACGGGCGTCCGTGACGTCCTTGTCCGGCACCGGCAGCTCGGCCTGGGCCAGCTCGTCGGCGATCGCGAGGGCCTTGCCCCGCATCTTCTCCCAGTCCTCGACGGCCTCGCGGACGTCGGTGAGGATCCGGTTCAGGTCGTTGCTCAGCCGCTCCAGCACCCGCGGGTCGCCCTGGCGGTCGATCTCGATGTGCATCCACGACTCGACGAGCTCGCCCTCGGGCACGCCGACGTCCGGGTCGAGCGCGCACCGGACCTCCTCCAGCTTGCCCAGCACCTCACGCCGGACCACCAGCTGCGGATGGACCAGCAGGTGGATGCCGATGTCGTGGCGCGCCAGCTCGGCCGTCACCGAGTCGACCAGGAACGGCATGTCGTCGGTGACGATCTCGATCGCGCTGTGCCCGCCGCACCAACCGTCGTCGCGGTGCTCCGGCGTCACGACCCGCAGGTTCACCTGGCCGGGTACGCGGTCGCCCGCGAGGCCGCGGTGCGAGCGGGTGGCGAAGAGGAGGTCGGCCGCCGTACGGTCCAGCAACTCCTCCGCCGGCACGTAACGCCAGTACGCGGGGAGCAGCGCGGCGAGTTCGGCGTCGTCGGCCAGCTCGACCGCGGCGGAGATCCGCTCCTGCTTGATCCGCTCGGCCTGGCCTTCAGCGGCCTCGAGCGGCGCCAGGTGCGTGGGTACGTCGGCTGCCTGAGCTGGTGAGGGCTGCTCGCCCTCCGTCGCCAGGGCATGCGGCTTCATCGGGTCTCTCTCCCCTCGATCCCCACGCCATTGTGGGTGAACCAACTCACCCTAACGCGGTGGCGTCCGCGCACAATCATCCGCCTGAGGCCGGCCAGCCCCACCCACTTTCGGACTTTTGAGGGTTCCGCGGCCAACCCGACCCTCAAAAGTCCGAAAGTCGGGCGGCTTAGAAAAGAGCGTTGGTGAGGGCGCGGCGGGCGGCCACCACTACCGGGTCGTCGGGGGCGGCGATGGCGAAGAGTTCCAGGAGGTGCTCGCGCGCGGCGTCACGGTCCTCGGCCGACGTGCGGCGAACCAGGCCGATGAGGCGGTCGAACGCGCGGCCGGCCTCGCCGGAGGCGAACTCGACGTCGGCGGCGACGATCTGGGCGGCGACGTCGTCCGGGGCGGCGTCGGCGGCGGGCAGCGCGGCGGCCGGGTCGGTGTTCTCCAGGCGCCGGAACAGGTCGAGCTGGGCGAGGCTGGAGACGAGTAGCGGGTCGTTCGGCGTCTCGGCGAGGAGCGCCTTGTACGCGGCCTCGGCGCCGTCGAAGTCGCCGGCCTGCAGCTTGTCGTCGGCCTCGACGATGCGGGGGTCGAGCTCGGGTTCGGGTTCCGCGCCGTCGGCCGGGGCTGCCCCGCCTGCGGCGTTGACGACGGCGTCCAGCCAGGGCCGGAGCTGGCTCTCGGGCAGCGCGCCGGCGAACGCGTCGATCGGCTGCCCGCCGACGACCGCGATGACCATCGGGATGCTCTGGACGCGGAACGCGGCGGCGAGGCGCTGGTTCGCGTCCACGTCGACCTTGGCGAGCACCCACGCGCCGTCCGCCTCGGCGGCGAGCTTCTCCAGGACGGGGCTGAGCTGCTTGCACGGGCCGCACCACTCGGCCCAGAAGTCGATGACGACCGGCGTCTGCAGCGACCGTTCGAGAACGTCGGCCTGGAAGGACGCTTCGGTGACGTCGATGACGTACGGCGAGCTGCTCGTCGCGGGCGCCTCGCCGTTGCCGGCGGCGGGCGTGGCCGGCGCGGTCTGCGGCTTCTGGCGGAGTGCGGACAGGTCTACGGCGCCGGCGAGCGAGGCGGCGGTCATGCGCGGATTCGGCTGCTGCATGCATCCAGTCTCGCACCCCGGTCACGGATCAGTGGCGCCAGATCCGGGTCCGCTCAGAAACGGGCCGTCTCGGTGTACACGCCCCATTCGGCGCGGAGCGCGTCGCAGATCTCGCCGAGGGTGGCTTCGGCCCGCGCCGCGTCCAGCATCGCCGGGACCATGTTGCCGTCGGTCCGCGACACCCCGACCATGCGGCGGATCGCGGCCTCGACGGCGGCACCGTCACGGGCGGCCTTGCGGTCGGCCAGTACCCGCTTCTGCTCGCGCTCCACCTCGTGGCTGACGCGCAGGATCTCCAGCGGGTCCTCGTACTCGGCGGTGTAGGTGTTGACGCCGACGACCCGCTTCTCGCCCTTCTCCAGTTGCTGCTGGTACGTGAAGGCGGCGTCGGCGATCTCGGCCATGAACCAGCCCTCCTCGATACCGCGCAGCAGGCCGGACGTGATCGTGCCGTCCGTGCCCATGTCGCGGACCCGGGCGAAGATCTCCTCGGCCTGGCGCTCCAGCTCGTCGGTGAGGGCTTCGACGTACCAGGAGCCGCCGAGCGGGTCGGCCACGTTCATCACGCCGGTCTCCTCGGCGATCACCTGCTGGGTGCGGATGGCGATCTGGGCGGCGCGCTCGCTGGGCAGGGCCAGCACCTCGTCGAGGGCGTTGGTGTGGAGCGAGTTCGTGCCCCCGAGGACGGCCGAGAGCGCTTCGAGCGCCGTCCGGACGATGTTGTTGTCGGGCTGCTGCGCCGTGAGGGACACCCCGGCGGTCTGGGTGTGGAACCGGAGCCACTGTGCCTTCTCGGTCTTCGCGCCGTACACGTCGCGGAGCCAGCGGGCCCAGATGCGGCGCGCGGCGCGGAACTTCGCGATCTCCTCGAAGAAGTCGATGTGCGCGTCGAAGAAGAACGAGAGGCCCGGCGCGAACTTCTCGATGTCGAGGCCGCGGGACAGGCCCAGCTCCACGTACCCGAACCCGTCCGCGAGCGTGAACGCCAGCTCCTGCGCGGCGGTCGAGCCGGCCTCGCGGATGTGGTATCCGGACACGGACAGCGGCTTGTACGCGGGGATCTCGTGCGCGCAGTACTCCATCAGGTCGCCGATGAGCCGCAGGTGCGGTTCCGGCGCGAACAGCCACTCCTTCTGGGCGATGTACTCCTTGAAGATGTCCGTCTGGAGGGTGCCGTTGAGCTTGGAGATGTCGGCGCCCTGGCGCTCGGCGGCCACCAGGTACATGCAGAAGATGGGGACGGCCGGGCCGCTGATCGTCATCGACGTCGTCACGTCGCCGAGCGGGATGTCGCCGAACAGGATGTCCATGTCGACGGCCGAGTCGATCGCCACGCCGCAGTGGCCGACCTCGCCGAGCGAACGGGCGTCGTCGGAGTCGCGGCCCATGAGCGTGGGCATGTCGAACGCGACGGACAGGCCGTGGCCGCCCTCGGCCAGGATCATCTTGTAGCGCTCGTTCGTCTGATGGGCGTTGCCGAAGCCGGCGAACTGGCGGATCGTCCACGGCCGGCCCCGGTATCCCGTCGGGTAGAGGCCGCGGGTGAACGGGAACTCGCCCGGCCAGCCGATCCTGTCCATGCGCTCGTCGGCGGCCGTCGGGCCGTAGGCGGGGGCGACCTCCACGCCCGAGAGCGTGGTGAAGTCGGCGTCCCGGGTGCGGGCGGCGTCGAAACGCGCCTGCCAGCGGGCCTGGCCGGCGGCGATCTGTTCGGCGTCCATCAGGGATCCTCCTGGTCGGGACAGAGTGCGGGCAGGGGTGGCGCCCGTCACTACCCCGATAGTAGGACGTCCTAGTAAATCTGCCCAACTACGGCCGGCTCCCCGGCGGGACGATCTGGCGGTGGACGATGGCCGTCCAGACCTGCTCGGCCGCCGCGCGGCTACGCGGGGACGGATCGGCGATGGCGGACGGGTCCTCCGGCTGCTCGGCCGGCCCGCTGCCGACGTGTTCGACCAGGGCGATCGCGACGTCGCGCAGCCGGATGTTGAAGTGCTGGCTGGCGCGCGTCAACGTGTCGAACGCCTGGTTGCTGTCGCAGCCCAGTGCGCCGATGACGAGGCCCTTGGCCTGCTCGATCACGCGCCGGTACTGCATCATCTGCAACATCTGGTCGGCGCGCATCACCTCGCCGGAGCAGAACTCCACGAAGCCCAGCACGGTCGCCAGCAGCGGCTCCAGCCGCAGCACCTGCGCCAGCTCGCGGGCGGACGGTTCCCCACGCAGGTAGACGCTGATCAGCATGGGGCCGGCGTCGTCCCAGCTGCCGGGCACCACGATCACGCCGCCCACGTCCTCGTCGCCCAGCGACTGGCGCAGGTGCGGCCAGCGGTCGTCCGTCGCGAGGTCCGCGGTCACGACGGGCTGCTCCGTCCGGCGGGCGTCGAGCAGCGGGCCCTCCGCGAGACGCCACTGGAGAAGATCGATCCGCTCGGCAGGGCCGAAACCGGTCACCACCTCCGGCGGCTCCTCCGTCATCAGCACGCTCACCGCGACGCCCACGGCGCCCGGCACGACCTCGCACAGGTGCTTCAGCATCCGGTCGAGCAATTCCGCGCCCAGTCCGTCGTCCATCCGTTCCCCTTTCGTAGCGCCACCGACTAAGCTCAGGTGCGTAACGCGCCGTTGAGCACACAGCGGCAGCCCTATCCCTACCCACCCCTCGGGATGGCTGCACATGGTTGACGCTCTACGCCCGGATCAAGACTCCAAAACCGTCGGTTGCGACCGCACGCTCGACGGGATCGTCATACGCCTCATCGGCGAGATCGATATGAGCAGCTGGCCCCAGCTGGACGCCGCCCAGGACGAGGTCGTCGCCTCGGCTCCGTGTCCCGTCACCGCCGATCTGTCGGCCGCGACGTACGTCGACTCCTACACGCTCGGCTTCCTCGTCCGGCTGCACACCCACGTGACGGGCACCGGTCATCCGTTCGTCGTCGAGTCGCCGTCCCGCATGGTCGCCCGCGCCATCGAGGTGACCGGTCTCGGCACGATCCTGACGATCCAGCCCCCGGACAGCCCTAGCTGAAGTCGCCCGCGGCGAGCCGGATCTGGCGCAGGCCGGTGAACAGCTCGGCGCGGGCGTCCTCGTCCACGCTGGCCAGGCCGAAGTCGATCGCGGTCAGGTCGGCCGTGGCTGCCTCGACCACCTCGACGCCGCGAACGGTCAGTGCCGCGAGGACGCCACGCCCGTCGGCCGGGTTGGGCCTGCGCTCGACGAGCCCGGCGGTGACCAGCCGGTCCACCGTGTTCGTGACGCTGGTCGGGTGGACCATGAGCCGTTCGCCGATGACCTTGAGCGGCAGGGCACCGGCGCGGCTGAACCGCAGCAGGACGAGCGCCTCGTACCGGGCGAACGTCAGCTCGTGCCGGCGCAGGACGGCGTCGTACCGGGCGAGCAGGATCTGCTGGACCCGCATGACGGATGTCGCCACCCGCATGGCGCTCGCCGGACCCCAGCGCCGCTCCCAGATCTCGCCCGCCCGCTCGATCGGGTCGAACGGCAGGTCGAGCGGCTGCGGTCCGGTGGGGGCTGCCATGCCGGCACCGTACCCGCCGGTAGGCACCTCGGCCCGTCCGGTCCGGACGAGCGTCGCGGTGCCGTCGCTGAGCCGCACCTCCGCGTCGCACTCCGCGGCCGCCTCGGGGTCGTGGGTGGCGAACACGACCGTGCGTCCGCGTTCGGCCTCCTGCCGGAGCAGGCCGACGACGCGCTGCCGGTTGCCGGCGTCGAGTTCGCTGGTGGCTTCGTCGACCAGGAACACCGAGCCGGCGCGGGCGAGCCCACGGGCGAACGTGGCCCGCTGCTGCTGCCCGCCGGACAGTTCCTCGACGAGCTGTTCGGCCGCGTCGGCCAGCCCGACCCGGTCCAGCGCGTCCTGCGCGCGCTCGCTGGCCTCGTCCACGGAGACGCCGGCCGCCAGCAGCGCGACCTGGATGTTCTCCCGTGCGGTGAGGACCGGCGCCAACCGGTTGCCCTGCGGCACGAGCACGACGCCGGCTGCCGCCGCCTGCTCGCGGCTGGTCACGGCCACGCCGCCGACGGTGACCGCGCCGGTCCGGGGGGTGAGCAGACCGGCGAGTGCACGCAGCAGGCTCGTCTTTCCCGATCCGGACGGGCCGGTCACCGCGACCACCGTGCCCGGCTCCGCCCGCAGGGACACGCCCGCCAGCACCTCGTGCGACCCGTACGCCAGCGACGCGCCGTCGACCTGGACCACGCCCATCAGGCCATCCCCTCCTCGTCGCCGCCACGGGTGAGCCCGCGGACGATCAGGACCACGACCGCTGCCAGCCCGGCCACCGTCACGGCGAGCAGCGTGGCCGCCCACACCGGCTCCGTACCGAACCGGCTGAGCCCGTCGGTGGGCGGATCGGTGAAGATCGGCACCTCCGGCAGGGCCAGCCACACGCTGAGCGCCCCGGCCCCGACACCGGCCACGAGCAGCGTGCCGATCACCGCCGCGTACTCCAGCGCGATCGAGCGGCGCAACGCGCGGGAAGACACCCCGGCCAGCCGCAGCGACGCCAGCTCCTGCCGGCGCCTCCGCGCCCCGATGTACGCACTGACCCCGACCGCCCCGACGGCGAGCAGCGCGGCCGCCCCGGCGGTGCCGAGATAGAGGATCAGCGCCAGCGACGGCCCTTCGCGCTCGTAGGCGCTGAGCCGTTCGGCATAGGTCTCGTCCTGGACGATCACCACCCCCGCCTCGCGCAGGCGTTGCGGGATCTCGGCCGGCGCGCCCGCCGCCAGCCAGACCTCCAGCTGCGCATCGGCGTAGCGCCCCGTGAACGAACTCCGCCCGATGATGTCGGCGTAGGAGATGTCGACGAGGATCGCGTTGTCGCCGCCCCTCGGGATGATCGGAACCTCGCCGCCGAGCTGGTAGATCTCCCTCGGCGTGAACGCGCCCGCGTCCTCGAAGGCGCCGCCGTCCAGGATCGCGGCGTCGGCGCGCTTCTCGTCGCCGACAGCGCGGGTCACCAACGCCGGCAGCGGCCACGGCGTGTCGGTGCGCCGGACCAGGCTCTCGTCATAGCTCCTGGTCTGGAACGCCACCGACAGGCCACCGTTCTCGACGCCGACGGTGCTCACCGAGTTGTAGCCGCGGCCGTCCGCGTTGCGCCAGGCGTCCAGGGAACCTAGGTCGAGCGACACCGGGCGCCCGTCCTCGTCGCGCACGCCCGTGACGACGAACGCCACGCCGCCAAAGACCTCCGGCCCGACCGGGCGGGCGGCCTTGATCCCCACGAAGCGGCAGCCGTCCGCGCACTGGGGCAGGTCGGCCGTGTACGTGTGGCGGCCGACGGTGAGGGCGCCGAGCTTGACCGGCAGCTGGTTCCTTCCGTCGTCCAGGAACATGGTGAGGACGAGCGGCTTGGTCGCGGTGTCCTCCTTGACGGTCACGTCCACCGTCACCGTGTCCCCGGACAGCATCACCGCCGGCCGCGTCGCCGGACGGAGCGCCGACGCGACCGTCGTGGCCGATGCGGTCGTCACCGCGCGGTCCCACGTGGCGACGGCCGCGAGCCGGGTCGCGTCGACCGCCACGATCGAGCGGCCGGTGCCGTTGCTGGGTTGCGACCGCAGGCCGGCCATCGCGTGGCGGCCGCTCGGGTCGGCCCTGCGCACGATCTCGACCAGCTCCGACGCCGACGTGCCCTCGACCGCGAGGATGCGGTCCGCGCCGATCTGCCAGCCGGCGGCGAGCTTGCGGTTGTGGTCGGCGGTGTCCCAGGCGTGCGCGCCGAAGACGAGCAACGCGACGGCCACGCCGCCGATCGCCACCACGCGCGTGGCGACGGGACGCCGGGCGATCTGCGCCGACGCGAGCATCCGCGCGATGTTGCCACGGCGCCGGGCGCGCTCCGTGCTCCACCGGGCGAGGACGGGCAGCAGCTTGGCGGCCGCCGTCCCGAGGACGATCGCCAGCAGCGCCGGCGTGGCCAGCGCGAGCGGAGCCGGCTCGTCGTCGCCGCCCCTGGTCGTGAGCAGCTGGAACAGCGCCGCACCGGCGAGGGCGACCATCATCGCCTCGGCCGCTGACGCGCCCCACCGGGACCGCCGCACCGGTACCTGCCGGAGCAGCGCGGTGACGGGCTGCCGGAGCGTGCGGCGGGCGGCGGCGAGGGCGGCACCCACGCCGCCGAGGACGGCGACGAGTCCGATCACGAACACCGGCAGGCGCGGTTCGACGTGGACACCGGCGGCGAGCGTGCTCCGGGCGACTGCCTCCACCACCCCCGCGCCGGCCAGGAAGCCGACCGGAACCGCGAGCACCACGAGCAGGACGGATTCGCCGACGCCTTTCAGCCCGCCGGGCAACCCGCGCAGCTTCGCGATGCCGATCTCCGGCGACAGGTCGTCGGTGGCGTGGGCCACCACCAGGTACAGCACGAACCAGCAGAGGAGGACGAGCTGCGCGACGGCGATCGGGACGGACACGGCGATCGCCCGCTGGTTCTGCTCGGCCTTGGCGACGATCGACGGCAGCGCGTTGACGACCATCAGGGACTTCTTGCCGTTGCGGATCTGCCGCCGGCCGGCCTCGACGTGCGCCACCACCGCGGCGACGTTGTCCTGGTCGATGCGGTCCGGGCGCAGCCGCAGGTCGGCGACATACTCCAGCGCGTCGACCATGTGCACGGTCTCGACGGTCTCGTGCGTCCCGAACCAGGTGCTGAGCCGGTAGACGCTGCCCTCGCCCCGCGCCTCGCTGCCCTCGTAGAAGTACGGGCGGTCGTGCCAGTAGCCCGCGGTCGCGTCGATCGGCTCGTACAGCCCGACGATCGTGAGCGTGGCCGGCGGTCCGTAGGTGGCGATCGCGACCTTCGCACCGGCCGCGATCGGCGCGCGCTGCCGGGACGCGGCGGCGGCGACGACCTCGCCGGGGCCGGTCGCGCACCGGCCGGCGACGATCCGGAGGTGGTCGCAGAACCCGTCGCGCGAGGCGACATAGCCGACGGTGTCCTGGTACGGCAGGCGGACGGCGGCTCGGGCGCCGACGACAGGCCGGGCGAACTCGCCGCGACCGCCGAACGCCGCCTCGGCGGTCCGCGACAGCGCCTGGAGCCCGTCCGGCACCGAGCCTTCGAACTCGCCCGACTCGGCCGACACCGCCACGCTGCGCTGGTTCTCCCGAGCCTCGGTGAGCCGGTCGGCGAGCAGCGACTGGTCCGACGCGCGCGAGTAGGCGGGACCGGCCACGGCGGCACCGGCCGCGAACGCGGCGATGGCGAAGATCAGCAGCGACCGCCCGGCCCGGTGACTCAGCCCGGCCAGGACTACCCCTAACCCGGTGACCCTTGTACCCCGCATCGACGACAGCCTCCCCGTGTCCGGCGCCGTCGTGACTCTAACAACGGAGCGCTAGCGGGGCCTGCCGAACGCTTAATCGGGCAATTACACCGAAACGGGCTCAGGCTGGTTGCGGACGGCCCAGCGCTCGAAGACGGCCGTCGCGAACGGCGGCACGGAGGCGGCGAGTGCGATCAGCGTGGTCCGCGCGCTCCACCGCTGCTGCTCCCGCACGACCAGCACGGACAGGACGTAGAGGATGAACAGGCCGCCGTGGATCGGACCGGCGATCTTCACGCCGATCTCGTTGTGGACGACGACGTACTTGAAGAACATGCCGACCAGCAGAGCCGCCCACGAGACGGCTTCCAGCAGCGCGGCGGCGCGGAACAGGCGCACGGGATTCCTTCCGGTTGATCGTCTACACATCGTAGACAACCGTGCCGGCACGCTACGCACTGGCCTCCGGAACCAGCCGGATGCTGCCGTCCTCCTCGGGATGCACGCGCAGCAGCGTGCCCGGCCCGACGGCGTCCAGGACCTCCGGCGGCAGGTGCAGCGACCCGTCCCGGCCGACGACGGAGAAGTCCTCGCCGCGTCGCCCCTCGGCACCGACCCGCCCGTCGCGCATCGTGACGGTCCGCCCCATCCAGGTGCCGACCTCGGCGTCGTGCGTGACGACGACGACCGTCGTGCCGTGCTCGGCGTTGACGGCCCGCAACGCTTCCAGGACGGTCACCGCCGCGTCGTGGTCGAGCTGGCTCGTCGGCTCGTCGGCCAGCAGCAGGCCGGGGCCGTTCGCGACGGCCACCGCCAGCGCCGCCCGCTGCCGCGCCCCCGGGCTGAGCGCGGAGAGCTTGCTCCTGCCCTCCGCCGCGCTCACGCCGACCAGGTCGAGCAGCTCGTCCGGGGAGTGCAGGCCCGCCCGCCGGGCCTTGTCGGCGGCCCGCTGCGCGTACGCGACGTTCTCGGCGGCCGTCAGGTACGGGAGGAGGTTCCGCTCGGCGCCCTGGAGCACCACGCCCACGTCGTCCGCGCGCATCCGCTGCAGCCCTGCCGGGGTGGACTGGACGATGTCGTGGTCGCCGACCAGCACCTTGCCCGCGCTGGGCACGAGCAGCCCCGCGAGGACGGACAGCAGCGTCGACTTACCGGACCCGCTCGGCCCCAGCAGCGCCATCGACTCGCCCGCGGCCACGTCGAGGTCGATCCCGGCCAGGGCGACGACGTCGTACCCCTCCAGCCGGTAGATGTGCACCAGCCCGCGCACGGACACCGGTATCCCCGCCATCGCCGCCCCCTCCCGAGCCACCACTCGCACGGTATCCCCCGGCAGCCAGCCCCGACCTTCGGACTTTTGAGGGTCGCGCCGCG
Organism: uncultured Actinomycetota bacterium; assembly: GCA_963742725.1. Taxonomy (GTDB): domain Bacteria; phylum Actinomycetota; class Actinomycetes; order Mycobacteriales; family Cryptosporangiaceae; genus CAVVAL01. The sequence continues at coordinate 716,326 of CAVUMX010000001.1, forward strand.
CGCAGAACCCTCAAAAGTCCGAAAGTGGGCGCGCTAGAGGCTGGCGAGCAGCTCGTCCGCCGCCGTGTACGGGTCGAGCGTGCCGGACGCCACCCGGGCGGCGAGACCGTCGAGCGCGGTGCCGCCGCGCAGGTCGCCGATGCGGCCGCGCAGTTCGGCCATGGCGATGGCCTCGATCTCCGCCGCCGCGCGGGCTTCGCGCCGCCGCGTCAGCTCGCCGTGCGACTCCATGAACGCGCGGTGCTTCTCGATGGCGTCCACGACCTCGGCGACGCCCTCGTTCCGGGCGGCGACCGTCTTGATGATCGGCGGCCGCCACGCGCCGGCCTCGGAGTGGCGTCCGCCGAGGCCGAGCATGCCCTTGAGGTCCCGGACGGTGGCGTCGGCGCCGTCCCGGTCGGCCTTGTTCACCACATAGACGTCGGCGACCTCCAGGATGCCGGCCTTGGCCGCCTGGATGCCGTCGCCCATGCCCGGCGCGAGCAGGACGATCGTCGTGTCGGCGAGCGAGGCGATCTCCACCTCCGCCTGCCCCACGCCGACCGTCTCGACGAGGACCACGTCGCACCCGGCGCCGTCGAGCACGCGCAGGGCCTGCGGCGTCGCCCAGGAGAGCCCGCCGAGGTGGCCGCGGGACGCCATCGATCGAATGAAGACACCGGCGTCGGTGGCGTGGTCCTGCATCCGGACGCGGTCGCCCAGCAGCGCGCCGCCGGAGAACGGGGACGACGGGTCGACCGCCAGCACGCCGACCCGCAGCCCGCGCCGCCGGTACTCGGTGACGAGCATCGCCGTCGATGTGGACTTGCCGACGCCGGGCGAGCCGGTCAGGCCCACCACGTGCGCGTGGTTGGTGTGCGGCGCCAGCGCGGCCGCGATGTCCCGCAGGGCCGGGCTGGCGTCCTCGACCATGCTGATGAGCCGCGCGACCGAACGCGGGTCGCCGTCCCGCGCGCCGGCCACGAGCGTGGGCACGTCGAGGGAGCGTCGCGACACCGTCTTCACCGGACTAACCATACGAGCCGACCGCGTCGGCGCCGATCACGCGCGCCAACCCGCCCCTGACCTGTGTGGAGTTGCCGTCGCCGATCCCGATCACGAACCGGTCGGGGATGCCCAGCTCGGCCGCCGCGCCGAAGGTGAGCGTGAACTCCACGACGTCCTGCCCGACGGTGGCCGACACGACCCCGCCCTGCGTCGTCTTCCCCGATCCGGTGACGAGCGTGTACTCGCCACCGGACCGGAAGCCGCCCGCGGAGTCGAACTCGTCGGGGAGCATGAGGACGAACGCGTTGTCGGTGTTCTCCGGATGGTCCGCGAGGGCGACCATGAAACAGCCGGCTTCGGCGGAACGTCCCACGTAGACCGCGAGGGCCTGGAAGACGAACGGGACTTCGGGCAAGGTGTCAGGCCTTCGGCACCCGGATGATGAGCGCGTCACCCTGGCCGCCGCCGCCGCACAGGGCAGCCGCGCCGACACCGCCGCCGCGCCGCTTGAGCTCCAGGGCCAGGTGCAGGGCGAGCCGGGCGCCGGACATGCCGATCGGGTGGCCCATGGCGATGGCGCCGCCGTTGGGGTTCACCTTCGCCGGGTCGATGCCGAGCGCCTCGGTGGACGCGAGGCCGACGGCCGCGAACGCCTCGTTGATCTCGACCAGGTCGAGGTCGGCCACGTCGATGCCCTCGCGCTCGGCCGCCTTCCGGATGGCGTTGGCCGGCTGGAGCTGCAGCGACGCGTCCGGGCCGGCGACGACGCCGTGCGCGCCGATCTCGGCGATCCAGTCCAGCCCCAGCTCCTCGGCCTTGGCCCTGCTCATCACGACGACCGCGGCGGCACCGTCGGAGATCTGGGACGCCGAACCCGCGGTGATCGTGCCGTCCTTGCTGAACGCCGGGCGGAGCTTGGCGAGCGACTCGGCGGTCGTGTCGGCGCGGACGCCCTCGTCGGTGTCGAAGACGATCGGGTCGCCCTTCCGCTGCGGGATCTCGACCGGCACGATCTCGTCGTCGAACAGGCCGTTCTTGGCCGCGGCGGCGGCGAGCTGGTGGCTGCGCGCGGAGAACTCGTCCTGGGCCTCGCGGGTGAGGTTGTACGCCGCGTTGTGGTTCTCGGTCGACAGGCCCATCGGCAGCTGGTCGAACGCGCAGAACAGGCCGTCGTAGGCCATCGAGTCCACCAGCGTCGTGTCGCCGTACTTGAAGCCCTCGCGGGACTTCGGCAGCAGGTGCGGCGCGTTGGTCATCGACTCCATGCCGCCGGCGACGACCACGTCGAACTCGCCCGCGCGGATGAGCTGGTCGGCGAGGGCGATCGCGTCGAGCCCGGAGAGGCAGACCTTGTTGATCGTGAGCGCCGGGACGTCCATCGGGATGCCGCCGGCGACCGCCGCCTGGCGGGCCGGGATCTGGCCGGCGCCGGCCTGCAGCACCTGGCCCATGATCACGTACTGGACGGCGTCGCCGGAGATACCGGCCCTCTCCAGCGCGCCCTTGATCGCGATACCGCCGAGCTGGGGTGCCGAGAAGCCCTTAAGCGAGCCCAGCAACCGGCCCATCGGTGTCCGGGCACCGCTGACGATCACAGAACCGGCCATGACTGTGCCTCCGAGAAAACATTGTGACAGGGGTTAGGAGCACAGTACTCACTGTCCGTTCCGGCGGGTCGTGACTAGGACCACAGCGCGCGGGGCGCTCATGGACATACCCTCCGCCGAACAGGGCAGGGAGGCCGAGATGCTGTTCACCAAGATCGACCACGTCGGGATCGCCGTGGCCGACCTCGACGAGGCGATCGCGTTCTACGCCGAGAAGTTCGACATGGCGGTCGTGCACGAGGAGACGAACGAGGAGCAGGGCGTCCGGGAGGCGATGCTGGCCGTCGGCGATACCGACTCGCGCATCCAGCTCCTCGCGCCGCTGCGCCCGGACTCGGCGATCGGGAAGTTCCTGGATCGATCCGGCCCGGGGCTCCAGCAACTCGCGTACACCGTCACGGACATCGACGCGGCCAGTGCGACGCTCCGTGAGCGTGGCCTGCGGCTGCTCTACGACGAGCCGAAGCGGGGCACGGCCGGCTCGCGGATCAACTTCGTCCACCCGAAGGACGCCGGCGGCGTGCTGGTCGAACTCGTGGAGCCCGCCGCCGCACACTGAGTGCGGTCGCTCACACTCCGTTTCACTTGATCGTTACTCGCCGGTAACGTCCGGCCATCCCCAACGGCACGGAGGCAGGTCCCGATGAAGGAAATTCTCGATGCGATCCTGAACGATCAGCTGGACACGATCGGTCAGCTTCCGGTGCCGGAGTCCTACCGTGGCGTGGTCGTCCGCAAGGAAGAGGCCGGCATGTTCGAGGGCGTCGCCAGCCGCGACAAGGACCCTCGCCAGTCGCTCCACGTCCAGGACGTGCCGACGCCCGAGCTGGGCCCGGGCGAGGCGCTGGTCGCCGTGATGGCCTCCGCGATCAACTACAACACCGTCTGGACGTCGATCTTCGAGCCCGTGTCGACGTTCGGCTTCCTGGAGCGCTACGGCCGGCTCTCGCCGCTGTCGAAGCGCCACGACCTGCCGTACCACGTGGTCGGCTCCGACCTGGCCGGCGTCGTCCTGCGGACCGGCCCCGGCGTCCACGCGTGGAAGCCCGGTGACGAGGTCGTCGCGCACTGCCTGTCCGTCGAGCTGGAGTCCCCGGACGGCCACAACGACACGATGCTCGACCCCCAGCAGCGGATCTGGGGCTTCGAGACGAACTTCGGCGGCCTGGCCGAGGTCGCGCTGGTCAAGTCGAACCAGCTGATGCCGAAGCCGACCCACCTGACCTGGGAGGAAGCGGCCAGCCCCGGCCTCGTCAACTCCACCGCGTACCGGCAGCTCATCTCCAAGAACGGCGCGGGCGCCAAGCTGGGCGACGTCGTCCTGATCTGGGGTGCCTCGGGCGGCCTCGGCTCCTACGCCACGCAGATGGCACTCGGCGCGGGTGCGACGCCGGTGTGCGTCGTCTCGTCCGAGGACAAGGCCGACCTGTGCCGCAAGATGGGCGCCGAGCTGATCATCGACCGGTCCGCCGAGGGCTACAAGTTCTGGAAGGACGAGGAGACGCAGGACCCGAAGGAGTGGCAACGCTTCGGTAAGCGGATCCGCGAACTCACCGGCGGTGACGACCCCGACATCGTCTTCGAGCACCCCGGACGCGAGACGTTCGGCGCCAGCACCTACGTGGCACGCAAGGGCGGCACGATCGTCACCTGCGCGTCCACCAGCGGCTACATGCACCAGTACGACAACCGGTACCTGTGGATGAACCTCAAGCGAATCGTCGGCTCGCACTTCGCCAACTACCGCGAGGCGTGGGAGGCGAACCGCCTGATCCAGAAGGGCAAGATCCACCCCACGCTGTCGCGCACCTACGGCCTCGAGGACGTGGGCCAGGCCGCCTACGACGTCCACAAGAACCTGCACCAGGGCAAGGTCGGCGTGCTGGCGCTGGCGCCCGAAGCAGGCCTCGGTGTCCGTGACGTGGAGTTCCGCGCTCAGCACGATACCGCTATCAACCGGTTCCAGGCGGTCTGAGACGGGACGAAGGACGGCTAGAAGCGCCTCATCTGTTCTGCGATAGTGAACGCCATGCAGCCACCCTCCGAACAGTCCTCCATCTCGTTCTTCGACTCATCGTCGGGCAATCCCGACTTCACCATCGCCCTTCGCGGCTACGACCGTCACCAGGTCAACGAGCACCTGCAGCGGCTCTCCACCGAGCTGTCGCAGACCACCTCCGGCAAGGCGGAGGCGGAGCAGCGTCTCACCGACGCCCAGCACCGCCTCCGCTCCGTCGAGCAGCAGCTCAGCGGGCTCCAGCAGCAGCTGCGGTCCCAGCAGAAGCAGCTCCAGGAGAACCAGCGCCCGACGCTGTCCGGGCTCGGCACCCGCGTCGAGCAGCTGCTGCGCCTCGCCGAGGAGCAGGCCAACGAGCACAGCAGCGAGGCCGAGAAGAAGGCCGAGGAGACGCTGTCGGCCGCCCGGCTCAAGGCGCGCGAGCTCACGGAGAAGGCCCGCGCCGAGGCGGACGCCGTCAAGGTCGCCGCCGACCGCGAGGCCAGCGCCGCCAAGGACGCTGCCGAGCGCGACGCCGCCGAGATCCGCTCGGAGGTGACCCGCGAGGTCGACGCGCTGCGCGCCACGGCCGACCGGGAGACCCGCCAGAGCCGCACGACCGCCGACCACGAGGTCGCCGAGCTCAAGGCCCGTGTACACCGTGAGGTGGCCCAGCTGCAGGCCACCGCCGAGCGCGAGGCCACCCAGCTCCGGTCGACCGCCAAGTCGGAGACCGAACAGCTGCGGGCGAAGGTCAAGGGGGAGACCGACCAGCTCCGCGTGACGGTCAAGAACGAGACCGACGTGCTCAAGGCCGAGGCGACCCGCGAGGCCGAGCAGAAGCGCGCCGAGGCCACCAAGATCCTCACCGAGGCCCGCGAGAAGCGTGACCGCGACCTCCAGGCCCTCGACCTGACCCTCGCCGAGCGGCGCGAGAAGGCCGAGCAGGAGGAGTCGCAGCGGCACGCCACGGCGGTCGCCGAGACCCAGAAGCTGGTCGCCGAGGCAGAGCAGCGCGCCCGCGCCGCCGAGTCCCGCGCCCGCGAGGTCGAGGCGCACACCGAGTCCCGCCGCAAGGCCGCCGAGGCCCAGGCCAAGGACATCGTGGACAAGGCCCGCGCGCTCGCGGAGAAGACCACCAGCGAGGCCAAGTCCGACGCAGAGCGGCTCGTCTTCGACGCGAAGACCAACGCGGAGCAGACCACGACGGCCGCGAAGCGCCAGGTCGCCGAGCTGACCAAGCAGCGCGATGCCATCACCAGCCAGCTGGGGCAGCTGCGGGAGATGCTCGCCGGTCTGGTCGGCGGGGGTGCGGCCGCGGCCGCCGCCCCGGCTGCGATGAAGGCCATGGCCACGGTGGAGAAGGACACGGCCGACTTCGACACCGATTCGTCGGCGGCCAGCGCGAACGGGACCAGCGGCAAACGCTGACCGGAGAGCATTCCTGGTGGGCGCGGCTCACTCGACCCCGAGTGAGCCGCACGAGCGTGTGAGTATGAGTGCATGGCGCAGGAGGACGAGTACGACCTCTTCCACATGAACGACGGCAGCCCGCAGGCGCAGTCGTTCGATGTCGTGCTGCGCGGATACGACCGCCGGCAGGTGGAAGAGACCCTCGCCAACGTCGATCAGAACCTTCAATCGCTGGCTGCAGACCGCGATGCCGCGTACGCCCAGGCCCAGGCGTACGCGGCACAGGTTCAGCGGCTGCAGAGCGAGGTCTACGCGCTGCGCCAGCAGATCGCGGCGATCCAGGGCCCGGCGGCGCAGGCGGCCGCCAAGATCGAGCAGATGCTCACGCTCGCGCGCGACGACGCCGAGCAGCTCCGTGCCGAGGCCGAGGAGGAGCTGGCCACGGCCCGCACCGAGGCCCGGACGATCGTGGAACGCGCCGAGGACGAGGCGCAGCAGATCTCCGACGAACTCGACGACGTCCTGTCCGACCGCAAGGCCGCCGCCGAGCAGAACCTCCTGGAACGGCTCCAGGCCCTGCGGGACCAGCTGGACGAGGAAGAGGCCGAGGCGGGCAAGGCCCTCGCCGCGGCCGAACGCACGATCACGACGGCCGAGCAGGCCCGCGCCGAAGCGGAGCAGCAGGCCGTCACGCTGCGCGCCGAGGCCCAGGCCGAGGCCGACCGTCTCACCAGCACCGCGGCGGCGCAGGCCGAGCGGGTCACGACCGAGGCCAACGCGGCCGCCGAACAGACCACCGCCGAAGCGGACGCGACGGCGCAGCGCGTCACCGCCGAGGCGAACGCCGCCGTCGAGCGGCTCACCGGCGACGCCGACGCCAGGGCGGAGCGGGTCACGACCGAGGCCGACCGTTATGTCGCCCGGGTGACCGCCGAGGCCGAGGCCACGGCCACGCGGCTCACCAGCGAGGCGAAGGCCGAGGCTGAGCGCGTCACCCGCGAGGCGACCAGCACGGCCGAGCGCGTCACGAGCGAGGCGAACAGCCGGGCCGAGCAGGTCACGCGCGAGGCCGACAGCCGGGCCGCACGGGTGACGAGCGAGGCGAACGCGCTGGCGGAACGCCTGGTCACCGAGGCCGAGCAGGCCGCAACGACCGCCAGGACCGAAGCACGCGACCTGGCCGAGCGGCTGGTCGCCGAGGCTACCGCGGAGTCGGAGCGGCTGGTCCGCGAGCCGCGTGCCGCCGCCGAACAGCTCACCGCCGTGGCGCGCGAAGAAGCGGCAAAGCTCCAGGCGGACGCCGCTGCGACCGCGACCCGTCTCACCAGCGAGGCCGCCGCCGCCGCGAAGCGGATGACGTCCGAGGCCGAGGCGGAGGCCACCCGGGTCCGCACGGAGGCCGCCGAGACCGCGCGCACGCTCGTGGCCGAGGCCGAAGCGACCGCCGCCCGCGTCACCACCGAAGCGCGGGAGGTCGCCGAGCGCACGACCAGGTCGGCGACCGAGCAGGCCGAACGCCTCACCGGCGACGCCGACACCCACGCCAAGCGGACCCGCGCCGAGACCGACGCGGCCGTCCGCCGCCTCACCAGCGAGGCGGAAGCGCAGGCCGAGCGGGTCACCCGGGAGGCCGACGAGGCTGCCCGGATCGCCACCGAGACCGCGAACGCCGAGGCCGAACGGCTGGTCGCCGACGCGGCAGCCGAGGCCCAGCGCGTCACAGCGGAGGCTCATGACACGGCCGAGCGCGTCACGACGGGCGCCAACACACTCGCCGAGCAGCTCGCGGCCAACGCCACCCAGTCGGCGGAGCAGGTCAAGGCCAAGGCCGAGGCCGAGGCACGCCGCCTCACGGTGAGCGCCGAGACCACCGCCGAACGGGTCACCGCACAGGCCGACGACGCCGCCACCCGGGTCCGGACCGAAGCCGACGCGTACGCCGCCCGGGTCACCGGCGAGGCCACGACCAACGCCGAACAGGCCACCACCGACGCGGACGGCTACGCGACCCGCGTCAAGGCCGAGGCCGACGCCACCGCCGAGCGGGTCAGCGCGGAGGCCAGGGCCGCGGCCGACCAGGTCACGGCCGAGGCGAACGCCCTGGCCGAGCAGGTCACCACGACCGCGCGGGAAACCGCCGACCGGGTGAAGACCGAGGCCACGGCGCTGGCCGAGCGGGTCAGGTCCGAGGCTGACGCCGACGCCCAACAGGTACGCGCCGAGGCCGAGCAGGCCGCACGGACCATCCGCGCGGACGCCGAGAAGGCCGCCGAACGTGTCCTCCCGGACGCCGTGGCCGCCGCCACCCGCCTCACCGCCGAGGCCGAGGACGCCGCGCGTCAGGTCACGTCCGACGCCGCCACCGAGGCCGAGCGGATCATCCAGGAGGCCGTCACCGAGGCCGACCAGGTCACCACAGAGGCGAACGACTACGCCGAACGGCTCACCCGCGAGGCCGAGGAGAGCGCCACCCGCATCCGCACGGACGCCGAGCAGCACGCGGAGAAGCTCACCACCAGCACGAACCAGAACAGCAAGGCCACCCTCGACGCGAGCAAGGCGCTCGCCGAACGGATGGTCAGCGAGGCGACGTCCGAGGCGAACTCGATCCGCTCCGACCTCTCGCGGCTCACCGAGCAGCGTGACGGCATCACCGCGCAGCTCACGCGGATGCGCGAGATGCTCTCCGGCGGCGCCGGCTTCGCGATGCCGGCGCTCGACCTGAGCGCGGTCATGGCCGACCCGCCCGCGGACGCCGAGGAACCGCCGGCCGCCCGCGCTGAGACGCCCCCGGGTGACGACGCGCTGGAGACGATCGAGTACGACTCCCCGGTCGCCCAGGCGATCGTGACCGCCGCGAACGAGGTCCCGGAGACGCCGCCGGCCAAGCCCAAGCCGACGGACCTGCCCAAGCCGACCGACCTGCCCAAGCTGACCGGCACGCCGAAGCCGGGCAGCGCACCGAAGCCCACCGAGCCCGGTGGACCGGCCCCCAGGCCCGGCCCACCGGCCAAGCCCGGCACCTCAGCCAAGTCCGACCCGCCTCCCAAGCCCGGCCCACCTGCCAAGTCCGACTCGCCTGCCAAGCCCGGCCCGACGACCAACACCGGCCCCACGGCCAACGCGCCGGCCGACACCGGCGGCCCCACGGCCAACGCAGGCTCGACGTCACAGCAGGGCCTGGCCCACAAGCCCGACCCGCCAGCGGGCCCGAAGTCAGATCCACCACCCCCGGCGGGCCCCACCGCTTCGGCCGGCGCCCCGAAGGGCGACACGAACCGGCCGTCGACATCGATCCCGACGCTGTCCGACATCGGCCTGACGTTGACGCCCGCGCTGCCGTACATGCAGACGGCGAAGGGATCGGACGAGGACACCGACCTCGCGTCGCTGATCGCCCGCCTGACCCGTCCGGCGCCGACCCCGCCGCAGGGGAAGCCGCAGCCGGGAGCACCGAGCCAGCCCACCGACACGAAGCAGACGAACGGCACCGCCGACCAACCCCCGGACGGCGAGGACGACGAGCCACGGGGCCGGCGCGGTCCCGGCGGCCCGACCGCCGCCCTCCCGGACGAGCCGGGCCAGCTCCTGAGTCGTATCCGCAGCTCAGGCATGGTTCTTACCGGCACGGACAGCGGCACCGGCACGAACGGGAACGGCACGAGCCTCGCCGACCCGGCGCCGACCAGCCAGCCCGGTGGCCGCTCCGGCCCGTCCGCGCACGTCAGCGCCGACGTCTCAGGGCAGGGCGTGAGCACCACCCAGAGCCTCGGGCACGCGACGAGCCCGAGCACCATGCTCACGGCACATCCGCAGATCCCGGCGCGGGCGACCAGCGCGGAGTCCATCCCGGACGCGCGGCCCAAGCCGAAGCCGAGCCCCCGCCGCCGCGCAGCCGCCGACGACGCCGCCGCCTCCGACCCGCGCGGCGCCGACCACCGCCAAACCGACCAGCGCGGCCCCGACCCGCGCGGCGCCGACCAGTCCGGAACCGCGCCCACCGCCAGCCAGCGCGCCGGCGAAACCGCAGCCGGTGCCACCACCGAGGACGCCCCCGAGACCCCGAGCAAGCCGGGCAGCAGGCTGCGGGACGCCGACCAGGGCACCAGCTGGTGGACGCCGAGGATCCTGATCGACGACGACCCGTCCGACGGGAATTCGGAGAAGCCCCGCGACCGCTCGTGACACCGCCCCGTAGGCTGCCGATGCCAGGTACGCAGCGTGAGGGGGACGGGAATGGCCGCGCAGGGAAAAGAGCCGACGGCAGCACCGGACAACCCTGACGCTCCCCCGAAAGACAGCGCGACGGCCAGCCCCACGCCGAAAGACGCGGCCGACGTCGGCGGCGAAACCGCCGATGGCGCCCTCCGCGCCGAAACCGCCGACGCCCTCGGCGACATCGCGCACGCGGTCGAGGATGCGCGCGAGGCGATCCTCAAGCCGGGCCTGGAGGCCCCCGCGAGCAGGTTCGGCAAGCGGGGCAAGCCGCTGGACCGCTACTCGCCGTTCTTCGTCGGATTCACCGGTGCGCTGGGCGTGCTGGCGGCGTGGACGGTCTACAAGGCTTTCCTGAGTGTCTGGTCGATCCTGCTGCTGATCCTGGTGGCGGTCTTCCTGGCGATCGGGCTGAACCCGGCGGTGGTCCGGCTGAAGGGCTGGGGGATGCGCCGCGGGTTCGCGGTGGCGCTGGTGGGCCTGCTGGCGGTCGGTGCGGTCACCGGCATGATCTTCGCCCTGGCGCCGCCGATCGTGGAGCAGACGGACGGCCTGGGCACGGCCCTCCCCGGCTACATCGACGATCTGAAGAAGAACCAGGTCCTCAACGACCTGAACGAGCGGTTCGACCTGCTCGACAAGCTCAAGACGGCGTCGACCGGCGAGAACGCGTCGAAGGCGGTCGGCGGCGTGCTGGGCGGCGTCGGCATCGTCCTCGGGACGCTGTTCAACATCATCACCGGCCTGATCCTGATGTTCTACTTCCTGGCGTCGTTCGACCGGCTCAAGGCCGGCGGCTACCGGCTGGTCCCGGCGTCGCGCCGGGAGCGCACCCAGGCGCTCGGCGACGAGATGCTGGCCCGGGTCGGCAGCTACCTGTCCGGGGCGGTGATCATCGCGTTCATCGCGGGCATCTCGTCGTTCACGTTCATGTGGATCACGGACATCCCGTACCCGTTCGCGCTGGCCCTGGTCGTGGCCATCCTGGACCTGATCCCCCAGGTCGGTGCGACGCTCGGTGCGGTCGTCGTGGTGATCGTGGCGTTCTTCGTGTCGGTGCCGGTCGGCGTCGCGGCGCTCGTGTTCTTCGTCGCCTACCAGCAGCTGGAGAACTGGATCATCTATCCGTGGGTGATGCGGAGGTCGGTGAACGTGTCCGACCTCGCGGCGATCGTGTCCGTGCTGATCGGCGCGTCGCTACTGGGCATCATCGGAGCATTGCTCGCGATCCCGGTGTGCGCCGCCGTCCAGCTGATCGTCCGCGAGGTCGTCTTCCCACGCCAGGACGCCGTCTAGGCGCCTAGATCTCCGCCAGGAACGCCGTCACGGCGGCGTTGAACGCGGCCGGGTCCTCGATGGCCGACAGATGGCCCGCGCCCGCCAGCGTCACGAGCTGGCTCTTCGGCAGCGCCTCCGCCATCGCCTCGGCTTCGGGCAGCGGCATGAGCTGGTCCTCCTCGCCGGCGATGACCAGCGCGGGCACGGTCACGGCCCGCAGCGTGTCGAACGAGTCCGGCCGGGCGGCCATGGCCCGCTGCGCCCACGCCACGGCGTTCGCCGGGGCCTGCTGCACGAGAGCACGGACGCCAGCGGCCACGTCAGGCCGGCTGGCGAACGTCGTGGCGCCGAGCAGCTTCGGGTACACCTCGTCCAGCAGCAGCTCGGACGACCCCGCCGCCATCACCGCCGCCGCGATCCGCTCGCGGTTGGCCGCGGCCGCCTCGGGGTCGGCGCTGGCCTTGGTGTTCGCGAGGATCAGCGCCTTGACCCGTTCGGGGTGTCGCTTGAGGAGCGCCATCGCGACGTACCCGCCCATCGACAGGCCGCCCACGACCACCTGGTCGAGGCCGAGCTTGTCGAGGAACCGCACCAGGTCGTCGGCGACCGTGGCCAGCGACGGTTTCGCCAGCGAAGCCGGGTCACCGCCAGCCGGGGTGCCGCCGAATCCGCGCTGGTCAGGGGTGATGACGCGACACCGCGCGGCCAGTTCGGCGCGCTGCGCCGCCCACATGGCCGACGACAGGGGGAACGCGTGCAGCAGGACGACGGGCAGCCCCTCGCCCGCTTCCTCGTAGTGAAGGGCAACGGTCATCCTGTGACCGTACCCTCGTAAACCCCTGAAACCTTTCATTCAGGACGCCCGGCAGGCCGGCGAACTTACGCCGGGCCGCCTGGCGCGAGAGCGGTTACCCGGCCGACAACCCGCCGTCGATCGTGAGCGCCTGCCCGGTCATGAACGAGGCGGCGTCGGAGGCGAGGAACACGGCCGGCAGGGCGATCTCCTCCGGGGTGGCCCAGCGCTGCATCGGTACGCGGGACAGCAGGCCCTTCTCGATGCCCTCGTCGCCGCGCGCGAAGTCGGTGAGCTCGGTGGCGACCCAGCCCGGCACGAGCGCGTTGCAGCGGACGCCGGCCCAGGCCCACTCGACGGCGAGGGACTTGCTCAGCGCGATGACCGCGGCCTTGGCGGTGGCGTAGTGCGACATGAGCGGCACGCCCATGAGCCCCGTGACGGACGAGACGTTGATGACCGAGCCGGTCTTGCGCTCCAGCAGGTGCGGTGCGACGGCGCGGCAGACCTGGACGACCGAGTCGAGGTTCAGGCGCATGACCTTGTCCCAGCCGCTGGGCCGGACCTGCGCGAACGGGATCATGAAGTTGTTGCCGCCCGCGTTGTTGACCACGGTGTCGATGTGGCCGAGGCCGCTGATGGCCGCCTCGACCATGCCCTTGACGGCCTCCGGGTCGGTGATGTCGGCGGCGACCACGACGGCCTTGCGCCCGTGCGCCTCGACGGCGGCCCTGGTCTCCGCCAGCGCGTCCAGGTCACGTCCGCCGAGGGCGACGTCGGCGCCCTGGGCGGCGAAGGCGACGGCGATGGCCCGCCCAATGCCGCGCGAGGCGCCGGTGACGAGCGCGGTCCGTCCGGTGAGGTCGAAGTTGGGCACGCGTTACTCCTGGGGCTCGGCGGGGTGAGGGGTGTCCGCGAAGGCGGCGAGCGTGCGATCAGCGTAGGCGCTGGCGTCGCCGGTCTCGCTGGGGCCGTCCCACTCGCGGGGCAGGGGGTAGCGCTTGGGCGAGACCCGGCGGACGATCTGGTCCAGCGCGGTCTCGGCGTGGCCGACCCACAGGTGCCGCGCGCCCTGGACGGCGATCACCTTGGCGTGCGGTATCCGGCTGAACCGCCGCGCGGCCTCCTGCGGACGCAGGTAGTCGTCGAACTCCGGGACCAGCGCGATCACCGGCTTCCCGGACGTCGCCCACGGCTCCATGTCCTCGTCCGTCGTGTACCGCAGGGGCGGCGACAGGAGGATGGCGCCGACGATCGTCGGGTCGCAGCCGTACTTGAGCGCCAGGTCGGTGCCGAACGACCAGCCGACGAGCCACGGCACGGGCAGGTCCTTGTACTCGGCGTACTCGATGGCGGCGGCGACGTCGAACCGCTCGGACTCGGCGCCGTCGAACTCCCCGTCGCTCGTCCCCCGCTCGGACGAGGTCCCGCGCAGGTTGAACCGCAGCACCGCCACGCCGGCCAGGGCGGGGAGCCGCCATGCCGCCTTGCGGAACAGGTGGCTGTCCATCATCCCGCCGTGCGTCGGCAGCGGGTGGAGGCAGACGATCGTAGCGATCGGTGGTCGGTCGACCGGTACCGCCAGCTCGCCGACCAGCGTCAGGCCGTCGGCGGTATACAGCTCGATGTCCTCGCGCTTCGCCGGGAGGATCGTGTTCGCCAGGATGTCACCCACGAAGACCGATCCTGCCATCGTGCCTGCCGGAGGGCACGGCGCGGGGCCGCGCGCGGCGTGTGGGCGGCGTTACAGTGACGCGTCCGTAGTCCGGAATGTCCTGAAGGAGTGTTGTGTCCATGCGTGCCCTGCGCCCCGTGACGATCACCGCCGCCCTGACCGCCGGGATCGCCGTCGCCGGGATCGTGGCCATGGCCGTGCACGCGCACGCCGGGCCGGCGACGACCAGCAAACGGGCCACCGTCCTGAGCGGCGGCGCGGCCAAGGTGTCGCTGCTCCCGCCGACCGTGACGAACCTGAACGCCACGCTCACCGACTACACGGGTAATCCGGTGCCGGGCGCGACGATCGCCTTCACGACCCACGAGGGGTCGCTGATGTGCACGGCGCGGACCAACCGCAGCGGCTACGCGGCCTGCGACGACACCGGCAGCGTCACCTCGGTCACGAGCCTGAAGAGCGGGTACATCGCCCAGTTCGACGGCAACAACGCGTACCTCCCGTCGACCGGCTTCGGCAACGTCCAGCCGCTCTGAACACACGCTCGGGGAAATCCACGCTTCCTTCCGCCGCGAAGGGTGGATTTCCCCGAGCAACGGGCCCTACGTCCCGACGGTGAGTCCCGGCGGCACCGTGATCCCCGCGGCGAACCTCAGGAAGTCCTCGCGGCTGAGTTCCGGCGAACCGGGGCCCTCCACCCGCAGGTACTGGCCGTTCTCGATGTGGATCTCCAGCAGGTACCGGTGCGGCTCGCCGGCGCCCTTCAGCGGCGGGTCCTCGGGATTGAACAGATCGAACCCGGTCTTCCGCAGCCAGGCCTGCCGCCCGTTGACCTGCACTGATTCGGCGTCCGGGCGCCGGCCGTCGTCGTTGTGCAGCTTGCGGTAGTGCACCCGGAACTCGTCCACACGATCGGCGCCGGCGAACGCGTCCGCACGCCGGAACACGACCTGGGCAGGCGTGTTCACGGACACCAGGTAGCCCTCCGGGTACACCGCGAACGTCAACCTGCTGCTCGCGGCGAGGGGCTTGTCGCGCAGGTTCGCGGCGACCCTGGTCAGGACGGCCTCGTGACGGTTCTCGCCGAGCCCGACGATCCGCACCCACTGGCCCGGCGTGCGCTCGACGCTCAGCGTGGCGATCGGGGAGACCTGCTCGGGCTGCATCTCCGGCGTCAGCAGTTCGGCCTTCTTGCCGTTGACGGTGAGCGCCTTCCGGACGGCGTCCTTCGTCCCGTCGATCTGCGACGCCGGCTTCGACCCGATCGCGAGGACGAAGGCCTGCGTGTCACCCACGTCGACGATCAGTTCGATGAAGTCGCCGCTGCCGTGCACGACCGGTGGCTTGGCGCCCGGCGGGAGCCAGCCAGGGGTGAGCGGGAACTTGGTGGCCTCAGGCGCATCCGCCCACGGCGCCAGCACGATCCGGCTCTTCTCGGGGGACTTCGCCGGTTCCAGCGTCGACGGCGGACCAGCGCTGGCCACGATCACGGCCGTCGACAGCACGGCCACGACCGACGCGGCGACACCGCCGAGAACCGTCCGGCGCCGGATCGTGTACCTGCGCGACCGGGCGTGCACGGCGCTGAGCAGATCGCCGCCGCCCGGCGCCTCCGAGGCGTGGTCGGCCAGGGTGTCACGCACCTGGCTGTCGATGTCGATCATGACTGTCCTCCGATGAGGCTCGTCGCGGCAGGAAACCCGGCGCGGAGCCGGGTGAGCGCGCGTGACGCGTGGGCCCGTACGGTCGCCACCGAACAGCCGATCAGCTCGGCGATCTGCGCGTCGGCGAGGTCCTCGTAGAAGCGGAGCACCAGCACTGCCCGCTGCTGTCGTGGCAGGCCGGTGAGCATCGTCCAGATCGCGTCCCGGTCGGCGTGGCGGCTGGCGTGGTCGGCACCCGCGGGCGTGTCCGGCACCTCACCGATCGACACCTCGCCGCTGGAGCGGCGCCGCCGCCACGACAGGTACTGATTCAGGATCGCCTTGCGGACGTAGGAGTCAGGCGCGTCCAGCCGCTCGATCCTCGCCCAGCTGCGGTGGGCTTTCGCCAGCACCTCCTGGACGAGGTCCTCGGCGAGATGCCTGTCCCCCGTGAGCAGGTAGGCGAACCGGAGCAGGCCCGGTCCCCTCCCCACCACATAGTCGTCGAACGACGTCGCCATCGTTGCCCCTTCTCGTCGCGTGCTCACTGTGAACACGCCACGAGCCGCCCAAAACGTGTAGTCAGTATCGGGGTGCGCTGCGAGAGCGTTGGGTGTTCGTGCCGCGCCGGGTGCGCGCCTGCCAGCACGGGGTGTGCCAGTGGCGGCGTTCCTCCGGGCCGCGCGGGCCGTCGGCGGGCCAGGCCACGACGTGGCCCATCCGCCCGGGTATCTCCTGGTCGCAGCCGGGGCAGCGGTACGTCTTGCCGGCGGCCGTACCGGTCACGTGCCGGACGGTCCACTCGCCGTCCGGCCACTCCTCGACCGTCTCCAGACCACGGCGCGACGGCGCCGCGGCAGGATCGTCGCGGCGCCGTCGGTTCTGGCGCGGGCTCACATCACGAGATTACTTGTCCCTCAGCGAGACGTTCTGGGCGATCTTGACCACGGTGTCGCGGAACGCCGCCGGGGCGCCGGGCGCTCCGGTGGAGAGGTTGACGCCGACCCACTGGCCAGGCGAGATCTCCCAGGTCACGTGGCCGTAGGCGATCTTCCCGTCCGTGTGCGTCCGGTACGTGCCCGGCTTGCCGCCGATGTCGACCTTCTCACCGGCCGGCAGGGCGCCCGGCGCCTTCCTGATGTCGAGGTCCTTCTTCGTCGACCCGAGGTGGAACAGGATGTACGCCTCCTCCTCGGTCCGGCCCTGGCCCACGGCGACGATCTGGGCCGGCTCGGCGGTGCCGTGGACATTCGTGGCCATGCCGTAGATCGTGACCCCCACCCGCCTCGGCTGGACGAAATCCAGGCGCCAGGTGTCCGGCGGCATCCACCCCGCGACGATGTCGCTCGCCACCGCGGGCGCCACAGCGCCCACCACCGCGGACGCCGGTGCGGACGCCGCCGGCCGGTCCATCAGCGGACCCAGCGCGAGCGGCGCGGCGGCCAGCACCGTGACGACGGCGGCGGCCGACGCGGTCATGGTGAGCAACCGCCGGCGGTGGTTCCGCGCCGCGCCTGCTCTGATCCGGGCGAACGTCGCGTCGACGTCCGGGGCGAGGTGTTCGTGCTCGCGGAACGCCGCCGCGAGCAGTTCGGGTGCTTCGGTCATGACTGGTCTCCTCCGGTCACCGGGGACGGCCCGACCAGCTCCAGCCGGAGCGTGGCGAGCGCCCGCGAGGCATAGCCGCGGACGGTGCCGTGGCCGCAGCCAAGGACGTCCGCGATCTCGGCGTCGGAGAGCCCCTCGTAGTACCGCAGGACGAGGACGGCGCGTTGTTGCCGTGGCAGGTCGGCCAACTGCTGCCACATCTCGTCGGACGTGGTCGCGCTGTCGGCGTGATCAGGGTGGACCGGGCCGCCGAGAATGCCTGGATCGGCGTCGAGCGGCACGGTACGCAGGGCGCGTCGGCGCTTCGAGGACAGGAACTCGTTGGTGACCATGCGCTTGACGTACAGGTCCGGGCGGTCGGCGCGGCGGATCCGCCGCCACCGGGCGTGGGCCCGGATCATGACCTCCTGGACCACGTCCTGCGCGTGCTCCCGGTCACCGGTGAGCATCACCGCGAACCGCAGCAGTGCGGGTAACCGCACCGCCGCGAACTCCTCGAACGTCATCGCGCCCCTTCCCCGTATCAGGGTCTCCGGTTCTAGAGACGCGATCCGGAGGCGCGGTGTTGTGCGGCGAGTTTCGGACTTTTGAGGGTCGGGCGCGCCCGGGAACCCTCAAAAGTCCGAAAGTGGGGGGCGGGTTACCGGGCCGAATAGTCCCGGAAGCCGCGGCCGACCTTGCGACCGAGGTAGCCGGCCGTCACCAGGTGCTCCAGCAGCGGCGCCGGCGCGAAGCCGGGCTCGCGGAACTCCAGGTACAGCTCCTTCTGGATGGCGAGCGAGACGTCCAGGCCGACCACGTCGAGCAGCTCGAACGGGCCCATCGGGTAACCGCAGCCGACCTTCATCGCGGCGTCGATGTCGTCGGCGGTCGCGTAGTGCGCCTCCAGCATCTTCACGGCGTCGTTCAGGTACGGGAAGAGCAGCGCGTTGACGATGAACCCGGACCGGTCGCGGCACTCCACGGCGTGCTTGCCGATCGTGTCGCAGACGGCGCGAGCGGTGGCCACCACGTCCTCGCTGGTCGAGACCGTGCTGACGATCTCGACGAGCTTCATCACCTGGGCCGGGTTGAAGAAGTGCAGGCCGACGACGTCGCCGGGCCGCGAGGTGGCCTTGGCACACTCGATGACGGGCAGGCTGGACGTGGTCGTGGCGAGCACCGTGCCCGGCTTGCAGATCTCGTCGAAGTTGGCGAACATCGCCTGCTTGACGGACAGCTCCTCGACGACGGCCTCGACGACCATGTCGACGTCGGCGAGGTCGTCCAGGCGGGTGGTGCCGGTGATGCGGCCGAGGGCGGCGTCCCGGTCCGCCTCGGAGAGCTTGCCCCGGACGACGGCCTTCTCCAGGGACTTCGTGATCGCCTCCCGGACCTTGCCGACCTTCTCCTCGCCGCGCGTGACGTACAGCGTCTCGTAGCCGGCCTTGGCGAAGACCTCGATGATGCCCGTCGCCATCGTGCCGGAGCCGACCACGCCGACCTTCTGGACGGGCCGCGCACCCTCGGCGGCCGCGCCGGGCACCGGGGTCAGCACATCCGCGACGACCTTCGGCGCGCCCGGCTTCTCGTACGTGTAGAAGCCCTTGCCGGACTTCCGGCCGAGCATCCCGGCGGTGACCATCTGCTTGATGATCGGGCTGGGCGCGTGGAGCCGGTCGCGGCCCTGCTTGTACATCGTGTCGAGGATCTCGTAGGCGGTGTCGATGCCGATCAGGTCCATCAGCGCGAGCGGGCCCATGGGCAGGCCGCAGCCGAGCTTCATGGCGGCGTCGATGTCCTCGCGGGTGGCGTACCGGGACTCGTACATCGACACGGCGTGGTTCAGGTACCCGAACAGCAGCGCGTTGGCGATGAAGCCGGCCTTGTCGCCGATCGTGACGTCCACCTTGCCGAGCCGGACGGCCAGCGCCTCGATGTCGTCGACGACGGCCTGGTCGGTGACGACCGTCCGGATGACCTCGACCAGCTTCATCACGGGCGCCGGGTTGAAGAAGTGCATGCCGATGACGCGGTCGGGGCGGTGCGTGGAGACGGAGATCTCGGTGACGGACAGCGAGGACGTGTTGGTCGCGAGGATCGTGTCCGGCCGGCAGATCGTGTCCAGCTCGGTGAAGATGCGCTGCTTGAGGTCCAGGTGCTCGGGGACGGCCTCCACGACGAGATCGACGTCGGAGAGCGAGTCGAGCCCGGTCGCGTAGGAGATCTTGCCGTGCAGGGTGGCCTGCTCGTCCTCGGTGAGCTTGCCGCGCGCCACGGCGCGGCCGGTGGAGTCGGAGACGTGGGCCTTCCCGCGCTCGACGGCGGCGTCGTCGGCCTCGACCGCGATGACGGAGAGGCCCGCACGGGCGAACACCTCCGCGATACCGGCACCCATGGTGCCAAGTCCGACGATTCCGACCTTGGTGAACTCGCGCGCCACGGAAAGCCTCCTCAAGCTGTGACCCTGGTACGGGCACAGGGTTGCCTGGGAGTCTCGCACGTTGCGACGGGATGACAAGCAGTGAGCGAACTAGGTCACATCCGGGCGTTACCCGCCGGTAGGAAACGCCCTAGACTGAGCCGCGTCGCCGACCCGCCGCCTGGAGGCCGACCATGACCGTCACCCCTGCTCCCGGGGTTCCCGCCGTCCTCGACGGCGTGCTCGTCTCGACCAGCCCCGCCACCGGCGAGGAGGTCGGACGCTTCCCCGTTCACGGCGAGGCCGAGGTCCGGGCCGCCGTGGCCAGGGCCCGGGGCGCCGCGAGCTGGTGGGCGGGCCTGAGCTTCAACGACCGCAAGGTGCTGCTGTCGGCGTGGCGCAAGACCATGGCCCGCCGCGTGGACGAGCTGACCGACCTCATGCACCGCGAGGGCGGCAAGCCGGCCGGTGACGCCCTGATCGAGGCGGTCACCGCGCTGGAGCACCTGGACTGGGCGGCGCGCAAGGCGCAGAAGGTCCTCGGCCCGCGCCGGGTCTCCTCGGGGATGCTGATGGCCAACCAGGTCGCGAGCGTGGAGTACCCGCCGCTCGGCGTGGTCGGCGTGATCGGCCCGTGGAACTACCCGGTGCTCACGCCGATGGGCTCGATCGCGTACGCCCTGGCCGCCGGTAACGCGGTCGTGTTCAAGCCGAGCGAGTACACCCCCGCCGTCGGCGCCTGGATCGTGGAGCGGTTCGCGGAGGTCGTCGACGAGCAGCCGGTGCTCCAACTGGTCACAGGGCTGGGCGCGACGGGTGCGGCGCTGTGCGCGTCCGGGGTCGACAAGATCGCGTTCACCGGATCGACGGCGACCGGCAAGAAGGTCATGGCCGCCTGCGCCGAGACGCTGACGCCGGTGCTGATGGAGTGCGGCGGCAAGGACGTCCTGATCGTGGACGCCGACGCCGACCTGGACGCCGCGTCCGACGCCGCGCTGTGGGGCGGTATGAGCAACGCCGGCCAGACGTGCGTCGGCATCGAGCGCGTCTACGTCGTGGAGCCCGTCTACGACCGGTTCGTCGAGAAGCTGGTCGCGCGGGCCTCGAAGCTCAAGGCGGGCGACGGCCCGGACGCCGACCTCGGCGCCATCACGATGCCCAGCCAGATCGACATCATCTCCCGTCACATCACCGACGCGCTGGAGCGTGGCGGCAAGGCGGTGGTCGGCGGGCCCGAGTCCGTCCGGCCGCCGTACGTCGACCCGGTGATCCTCGTGGACGTGCCCGAGGACTCGGCGGCCGTCCAGGAGGAGACGTTCGGCCCGACGCTGACCGTGTCGAAGGTCCGCGACGTGGACGACGCGGTGGACCGGGCGAACGCCACCCGGTACGGGCTGGGCGCGTCCGTGTTCTCGAAGCGGCGCGGCGTGGAGATCGCCCGGCGGCTCCGCACCGGCATGGCGTCCGTCAACGGCGTGATCGCGTTCGCCGGGGTCGCGGCGCTCCCGTTCGGCGGCGTCGGCGAGTCCGGCTTCGGCCGCATCCACGGCGAGGACGGGCTGCGCGAGTTCACCCGCCCCAAGTCGATCGCCCGGATGCGGTTCTCGCTGCCGATGGCCATCCAGAGCTTCGACCGGACGGCGAAGACCGAGGCCCTGCTCAAGACGGTCGTCCGCCGCCTGTACGGCCGCCGCTAACCCGGCCGCCGCTCCCGGCCGCCGCTCCCCGTCGCCGCTAGCCCGGCCGCCGCTCCCGGCCACCGCTCCCGGCCACCGCTCCCGGCCACCGCTCCCCGAGTTTCGGACTTTTGAGGGTCGCGGGGGCCGCGTAGCCCTCAAAAGTCCGAAACTGGAGGGCGGGCCGCGCGGCTACAGGCGCGGGTCGACCGGCTCGCTCTCCAGCGCGAGGACGGCGAACACCGGCTCGTGGATCCGCCACGCGGGTTCCCCGGCGGCGAGCCGGTCCAGCGCTTCCAGGCCGAGCGCGTACTCGCGGAGGGCGAGCGACCGCTTGTGGTTCAGTCCGCGCTGGCGGAGTCGCGCCAGGTTCGCCGGTTCCGTGTAGTCGGGGCCGTAGATGATCCGCAGGTACTCGGGGCCACGGCACTTCACTCCGGGCTGGACCAGCCCCTTCGCGCCACGGACGACGGCGTCGACCGGCTTGACGACCATCCCTTCGCCGCCGGCGCCGGTCAGCTCGGTCCACCAGGCTGTGGCGGCCTCGACCGAACCGGCGTCCGACAGGTCGACGAAGCGGCGGTCCGTGCCCCGGAGCAGCCCCGGATCGGCGGCGACGAGACGGTCGAGGACGGCGAGCTGCCAGCGGTGGTCCCGTCCGGCGAACGACCGTCCTTCCCCGGCGAGGATCTGGAACGGCGCCAGCGCCAGCCCGTCGAGCCCGTCGACCGGCCAGCAGTACCGCCGGTACGCGTCGGTGAACGCGTCGGCGTTGGCGGCCCGCCGGGCCACGCGCTCCCGGAGCGCCGCGAGGTCGATCCCCCGGGCAGCGGCCCGCTCCAGCGCCGCGACCGCCGCCGGCAGCGCCGCCCGGGCGGCCGCGCCGACGGATGCGTACTGCGTCCGGATCAGCCCTTCCGCCTTGGCCGACCACGGCAGCAGCTCGGCGTCGAGCAGCAGCCAGCCGGTCTCCAGCTCGTCCCACAGGCCGGCCGCGCCGACGGCTCCCGCGACCCGGTCCAGCAACGCGGACGGGTCGTCGAGGAACGCGCGTCCGGTGCGCGTGTAGATCACCCCGGTCTCGCCGGTGTCGACGCCGAACCGCGCCGCCGCGACTGACGCGTCCCGGCACACCAGGACGACCGCGCGCGAGCCCATGTGCTTCTCCTCGCACACGACCTCCCGGACGCCGTCCGAGGCGAACGCCGAGAACGCCTCCGCCGGGTGTTCCAGCAGCCCGTCCAGCGCGGACGTCGCACACGGTGCCATCGTCGGCGGCAGGTACACGAGCCAGCGCGGATCGATGGCGAACCTGCTCACCACCTCCAGCGCGGCGGCGGCGTTCTCCTCGCGGACGGTCACCCGTCCGTGGTGCGCGGTTTCGACGACCCGCTTCCCGAGGACGTCCCGGACGTCGAGCATGCCGGGCTCCCGGGTCGTCTCGACGGGGGCGAGCGGCCGTACCGGCTCGTACCAGACCCGCTCGGCCGGCACCGAGACCAGCTCCCGCTCGGGATAGCGCAGGGCGGTGAGCCGTCCGCCGAACACGCACCCGGTGTCGATGCAGAGCGTGTTGTTCTCCCAGGACGGTTCGAGGACGGGCGTATGCCCGTAGACGACCATCGCGCGGCCCCGGTAGTCGCGGGCCCACGGATACCGCACGGGGAGGCCGTAGGAGTCGGTCTCCCCCGTCGACTCGCCGTACAGGGCGAACTGCCGTACCCGGCCGGACGCCCGTCCGTGGAACGCCTCTTTGAGCCCGGCGTGCGCGATCACGAGCGAGCCGCCGTCGAGCACGTAGTGGCTGACCAGTCCGTACATGAAGTCTTCGGCCTGCTTGCGGAACTCGTCGGACTCGGCGGCGAGCTGCTCCAGCGACTCGGGCAGCCCGTGCGTGAGCTGGACGTTGCGCCCGCGCAGCGCCCTGACCAGCTTGTTCTCGTGGTTGCCGGGCACGCAGAGCGCGTCGCCGTCACCGACCATGCCCATGACGAGGCGCAGCACGCCGGGCGTGTCCGGGCCGCGGTCGACCAGGTCGCCGACGAACGCGGCCGTCCGGCCGTCGGGGTGGCGGGCGCCGACGGCGTGGCCCTGCTCGTAGCGCAGGACGTAGCCCAGCTCGCCGAGCAGCGTGCGCAGCTCCGACGCGCATCCGTGGATGTCGCCGATGATGTCGAACGGTCCGGTGAGGTCGCGCTTGTCGTTGTAGGCCCGCTCGTACTCGATGGCGGCGGCGTCCACGTCGGCCTGCGACGTGAGCACGTGGACCTTGCGGAATCCCTCCTTCGCCAGCCCGCGGAGGGACCGGCGCAGCTGCGAGCGCTGCCGGCGGATCACGGCGGCGCCGAAGTCACGGTCCGGACGGGTCGCGTTCCGGGCCAGGCAGACGTCCTCGGGCAGGTCGAGGACGATCGCCACCGGCAGGACGTCGTGCTCCTTCGCCAGGTCGACCAGCGAACGCCGCGACTCGACCTGCACGTTCGTCGCGTCGACCACGGTGAGCCGGCCGGCGCGGAGCCGCTTGCCCGCGATGTAGTGCAGGACGTCGAACGCCTCCGGGGTGGCCGCCTGGTCGTTCTCGTCGTCGGCGACGAGGCCACGGCACGTGTCGCTCGACAGGACCTGGGTCGGCGCGAAGTGCCGGGCGGCGAACGTCGACTTGCCCGATCCGGACACGCCGACGAGCACGACCAGCGACAGCTCAGGGATGGCCAGCGTCATCGGGTGAACACCGCCATCTGCGTCGCGGGACCGAGCTCGGGATCTTCGGGGCCGACGGGCGCGATCCGCACCTCATAGCCGTAGCGGTCTGCGGCGCTCCCGGCCCAGGACGCGAACTCCTCGCGCGTCCATTCGAACCGGTGGTCCGCGTGCCGGACCTGGCCTTCCGGCAGCCACTCGTAGCGGACGTTGTACTCGACGTTCGGTGTCGTCACGACGACCGTGCCCGGCCGGGCGTGCCCGAAGACGGCATGTTCCAGCGCGGGCAGCCGTCCCGGGTCCACGTGCTCGACCACCTCCATGAGGACGGCGGCGTCGTACCCGACCAGCCGGTCGTCGGTGTAGGTCAGGGCGCCCTGGATCAGGCGGACCCGATCCCGCTTGCGCTCCGGCATCCGTTCCAGCCGCAGCCTGCGCTCGGCGTGGGCCAGCGCGCGGCACGACACGTCGACGCCGACGACCTGGGTGACGTGCGGCTCGTCGAGCAGATCGGCCACGAGCACGCCGTCGCCGCAGCCGAGGTCCAGCACCCGCGCGGCCTGGACCTCGTGCAGCGCCCGGATCACCGCGCGGCGCCGCAGCACGCGCAGTGGCTCCTGCCGTTCGTCCGGCGCCGCGTCGTCGGCAGGGACTGCGTTGTCGAGGGCGTCCGGGTCGGTGTCGTCGGACTCCGCCAGCCGGGCGAGCGTTTCGCGGACGAGGCCACCACTCCGGCGCAGGTAACGGCGGACGATCAGCGCCCGCTCCGGGTGCCCGGCCAGCCATTCCTCGCCGGCGGCGAGCAGCTTCTCGGCCTCGTCCGCGCTGACCCAGTAGTGCTTGGCGTCGTCGAGGACGGGCAGCAGCACGTACAGGTGGCGCAACGCGTCCGAGACCGTGGCGGTGCCGGTGAGCGTGAGCCGGACGTACCGGCTCGCGCCCCAGCCGGGGAAACGCTCGTCCAGCGGCACCGGCTCGGCGCGGACCTGCCAACCCAGCGGCACGAACAGGCGTTCGGCCAGGTCGGCGCCGCCCCGGCACGGAACCGCCGGCAGGGCGATCTCCAGCGGGATCGGCACGGACACCAGCTCCGGGCGGTCCTTCGACCGTCCCTGCATCGCGCTCTTGAACACCCGGCTGATCGCCACGGCGAGCAGCGACGACGCCGCGTACGGACGGTCGTTCACGTACTGGCCGAGCGCGAACGAACCCGCCGCGCCGCGCGCCTTCACCAGGCCGACCGGGTCGACCTCCAGCAGCAGCGCGGCCGTACCCGGCGCCGGGAAGAACGCCGTGGCGGTGCCGTACGCCAGGTCGAACTCGTGCACCCGGTCCGGATGCTTGACGAGCAGGTACGACAGGTCGCCGGCTGGTTCATGAGTGGTCGTGACGGTCAGTAGCACCCGTCCACTATCCCGCGCCGCCCCAAGCCGGTTTCCTGCGCGCGCCGGCCCCGCCCACCCGCCACCCGCCCGCACCCGCCCGCCGACTTTCGGACTTTTGAGGGTCGCGGGGCCCGCGGAACCCTCAAAAGTCCGAAGGTGGGGGCCTCAGAACAGGCGCAGCGAGCTGTCCTCGACGCCGCGGAGGGCGTCGTAGTCGAGCGTCACGCAGCGGATGCCCCGGTCGACGGCCAGGACCTGGGCCTGCGGCTTGATGATCTGGGCGGCGTAGACACCGGCCACGGGCGCGAGCAGCGGATCGCGGTTGAGCAGCTCCAGGTACCGCGTGAGCTGTTCGACCCCGTCGATCTCGCCCCGGCGCTTGATCTCGACGGCGACCGTCTGGCCCGATCCGTCGCGGCAGAGGATGTCGACCGGCCCGATCGCCGTCGGGTACTCGCGGCGGATCAGCGTGTACCCCTCGCCGAGCTGCCCGATCTGGGCGGCGAGCAGCTCCTGGAGGTGCGCCTCGACGCCGTCCTTGACGAGGCCCGGGTCGACGCCGAGATCGTACGAACTGTCGTGGATCACCTCGTCGATCGTGATGCGCAGTTCCTCGCCGGTCTTGTTCACCACCGTCCAGCGGCCTTCGTGCTCGTCGAGGCGGCACGGCGGGCTCATCCAGTTCAGCGGCTTGTAGGCGCGGTCGTCGGCGTGGATCGACACCGAACCGTCCGCCTTGACGAGCAGCAGCCGGGTGGCCATGGGCAGGTGGGCGGTGAGCCGTCCGACGTAATCGACGGAGCAGCGGGCAATGACGAGGCGCACGGGCGCCAAGGCTAGTTCATCCGGTGTCGGACTTCGGACCGGACATGCGGCGCGGCGGAGTTACCGTGGCGGCATGACCGCGACCGCGCCCCGCCGCCTGCAGAGCAGGGTGTTCCAGCCCTGGGTGGACCCGTCGGAGGTGCGTGTCGCCGGGCAGCAGCTCCGGACGCGGGCTCCGGTCGAGGCGCACGCGCACCACGAGCCGGCGGACGACCGTCCGGACCCGGTCGGCGAGGTCGAGCGGGTCAACACCGGCCGGCTCCGTGAGCTGGCGGCGCTGCGGGTCGGACGGATGGTCAGCTCCCCGTTCGCGTACCTGCGCGGATCCGCCGGGCTGATGGCCGCCGATCTCACCGCCAGCACGGTGACCGGCATCGCCGCGCAGATCTGCGGGGACGCGCACGCCGCCAACTTCGGCCTCTACGCCTCGCCCGAGCGGCGCCTGGTCATGGACGTGAACGACTTCGACGAGACCGTCCAGGGACCGTGGGAGTGGGACGTCAAGCGTCTCGCCGCCAGCATCGTCGTCGCCGGCCGGGAGGCGGGCGTCCCGGACGAGCAGTGCGAACGGGCCGCCCGCGACTGCGTCGACACCTACCGCGCGGCGCTGCGCGAGATGGCCGGCATGCCGGTGCTGGAGGCCTGGTACCTCACGACGGACCGCAACACCCTGGAGCACTTCAACGTCGGCGACATCACCGAGACGTTCGAGCGGGTCCGCAAGAAGGCGAAGAAGAACACCAGCCGCAAGGTGGCCGCGAAGTTCACCCAGCGGATCGAGCGGGACGAGTGGCGGTTCGTGCCCGATCCGCCGATCCTCACGTCGGTGCCGGACGGCATCGCCGCCGACGTGGTCGCCGGGCTGGAGTCGTACGCCGGGCAGCTGCACCCCGAGCTGCGGTACCTGCTGTCCCGGTTCTCGGTCGAGGACGTCGCGTCCCGGATCGTCGGGCTCGGCAGCGTCGGCCTGCGCAACTACGTCGTCCTGCTGCACGGCAACGGCGAGGACGCGCTGGTCATGCAGGTCAAGGAAGCCCGCGACTCGGCCGTCGCGCCGCACCTGCCGCCCGGCTACCCCGTCCACACGGGACACGACGGCCAGCGGATCGTCCAGGGCCAGCAGTGGATGCAGACCGTCAGCGACATCCTGCTCGGCTGGACGACGATCGACGGGCGCGAGTTCCTCGTCCGCCAGTTCCGCGACATGAAGGGCAGCATCGACCCCGCCGCCCTCAAACCGGACGAGCTGGACGACTACGCCCGCGTCGTCGGCGCGGTCCTGGCCCGCGCGCACGGCGACTCGACCGATCCACGGCGGCTGTCCGGCTACTGCGACGGCCAGTCCGAGCTGGACGGTGTCGCGTTCGACACGGCACTGGCCCGGTTTGCCATGCGGTACGCCGATCAGACCGAGCGGGACCACGCCGCGCTGCTGGCGGCCGTCCGCTCCGGACGGATCCCCGCAGAGGTGGTGCCGTGACCGCGCGCCGCCGAGCGATCCTGGCGGGCGCGTGTCACAGTCAGAGTATGCGTACGTACCCGCAGAGTGACCGGCTGCCGGGTGATCCTGGGCCCGACGTCGTGCCGCCGATGCCGCCGCCGTCGCCGATGCGCCCGCCTGATCCGGGGCCGCGCCCGGAGCCGCCGCCCGCGCCGGTTCCTGTGCCTGCACCACCGCCTCGACCGGGTCCCGAACCTGAACCACCTGGGCCTGTGCCGCCGCCGGAGCCCGAACCGAGGCCGGAGCCCGAACCGCCGGGGCCTGGGCCTGTGCGGCCGCCTGAGCCGGAGCCCGTTCCGCCCGTGGATCCCCCGCCGGTCCCGATGCCGCCGCCCGACCCGCCGAGCCCCGTCCCGGGGCCGACCCCACCGGCACCGCCACCGTCATGACCACGACGGCCGAGCCGGTGACGACGACCACCCCGCGCCCGCTGCGACGCGTGTTGCTCACGCAGGCATGGTGCGAGGTCACGTTCCTGCACTGGGCCGTCGACCCGGACGACGTCGCGCCGCTGCTTCCGCGCGGCGTCTTCCCCGACGTGTTCGACGGCGCCACGTACGTCGGCCTCGTCCCGTTCCGGATGCGTGCCGCCGGACTGTTCCGCGGCCCCGGCGTCCCGTACTTCGGTGACTTCGCGGAGACGAACGTCCGCCTGTACTCCGTCGACGAGGCCGGACGCCGCGGCGTCGTGTTCCGCTCCCTGGAGTCCACCCGGCTGGCGACCGTCCTCGGCGCGCGCCAGCTCGGCGTCCCGTACACCTGGGCGAGGATGCGGGTCGCCCACGCCGGCGACGTGTGGAGCTACACGAGCAGCCGGCGCTGGCCGGCGCCGCGCGGGGCACGGTGCCGGGTCATGGTCCGGGTGGGGGCGCCGCTCGCCGCCCCTGACCCGCTGGAACGGTTCCTCACCGCGCGCTGGGGCCTGCACCTGAGCCAGTTCGGCCACAGCGCGTACTGGCCGAACGAACACGCCGAATGGCCGCTGCACACCGCCGAACTGCTCGCGTTCGACGACGACCTGGTCGCGGCCGCGGGTCTGCCCCAGATCAACCGTCCGCCGGTGAGCGTGCTGTTCTCCCCCGGCGTCCGCGCCCGCTTCGGCACGCCCACCCGCATCACCTGAGCCGGACGGGCGCGGCGGCGCGGAAGGCGTGGGTGAGCGGCGCACGCCAGCGGCGGGGGTTACGGCGTGGGGAAGTTCCGGACCCAGCGGCGCTGCCACGGCGTCTCGACCGCACGCGCGTTGTAGTGCGTCCGCGTCCACGCGACCGCCTCGCCCGCCGGCACCCCGGCCAGCACCGCCAGGCACGACATGACCGTGCCCGTCCGGCCGACGCCCCCGTTGCACGCGACCTCCACCCGCCGCCCCGCCCGCGCCTCGTCGTGCAGTGCTCGGATCTGGGCGATCGCCTCGGCGCGGTCGCGGGGCAGCAGGAAGTCCGGCCAGTCGATCCAGCGCCGCGTCCACGTCAGCTCGCCGTCGTGACGGCGTCGCAGGCGGTCAGAGCCGAGGTACAGCCCGACGTCCGGCAGCGGACCCGCCGGCCTCCCGTGCCGCAGCCCCCGCCCCCGCACCCATGACCCGTCCGGCAGCTCGATCGCCCCCGTCAGACCGGTCACGGGGCGTCGTAGGCGATCGTCACCGTGGTGAATCCGAGGGACTTGAACAGCCCTTCGAGCATCGCGGTCGTGTTCTTCTCGGCCCGGGCGGCGAGGTCGCTGTCGGCGGCCGCGGCGGCCAGCTTCTTCTCGGCGAGCTGGTAGAGCTGCTGCTCGCGGTTGACGTCGCCGTCGGCCAGTGACTGGAGTTTGTCCAGGACGCCGGTCTGGCGGGCGAAGACGTAGCTGCGGTCGTGGTCGAGGTTCGGCTTCTCCAGCGACGGACCGGGCAGCCGCAGCTCGACCGTCTTCCGGTCGGCCGAGACCTTCATGGCGTCGCCGCTGATCCCGGCGAAGTCCACATAGGCGTCGACGGAGCCGGCCGCGACGAACAGCGTCCGCTCGCCTTTGATCGCCGACGGGATGAACTTCGCGTCCTTCTCGACATCGACGACGATCTGGAAGTTACCGGCAGCGGCCTCGTACCGGCTCAGATCCTGGACGGACTCCAGCAGCGCCGGCTGGCTCCTGTCCACCGTCTCGTCGCCGAACGGGTTGGGCCAGCTCGGGAAGAGGGCGCGGCCGGCGAAGAACAGGGCCAGGATGGCCACGACCAGGAGCGCAGCGGTCAGCAGGCCGCGCCGCCTGTCGATCCGGACCACGATCTCGCGCTCCGGTGCCCGCGCCGGTGCGTCGGGGAGCGGTTCGGTGGGCTTCGTCGGCATCGCTCAACCCCTCGTCGGCGGACCTGCCCTCAGGATAGGACCGCCGTACGACACCCGCCGCCCGAGCGACCCCACCCAGCCCCGCCCACTGTCGGACTTTTGAGGGTGCCGAGCCCCGCTCGACCCTCAAAAGTCCGAAACTCGGACGCCGGCGCGGTAGTCGAGCAGCGCACGGACCCGGTCGCCGCCCCGCGCCTCGTCCGCGAGCAGGTCACGCCACGAGTACACGAGGACGCCATCCGCATCCCGAGCCGAGTCCAGTGCCGCGCGCCACTCCACCGGAGTGATCTCCGGGGACCGCCGCCCCGGCGCGAACTCCGGTTCCAGGTACTCCGGCCCGGCCTGGAGGCAGGCCAGCACGGTCCGTCCGGTGGACCGCCGCGCCTCGGCGAGCCGGCGCGGTATCCACTGTGCCGGGTCGCGCCGCTGGATCTGGAAGTAGAACATCAGCTCGTAGTGGTCGACGACGGGATCGAGGTCGGCGAAGCGCTGCCCCAGGACCTCCTCGACCGCGTTGCCGTAGTCGTCGCCGCCGAGCCCGAACCCGTTGACCAGCACCTCGATGCCGGGCTTGACCGCCTCGGCCGCCGTGCGCAACGAAGCCACGGCCGCCGCGATCAGCCCGCATTTCCACGCCGTCCACTGCGGACGCAGCTCGCCCATCAGCTCCTCGACGGACGCCGACATGCCCGTCGAGGAAGAGAACAGCCCCAGGCACCGCTCGCAGAAGCAGTACTCGACGATCTCGGACCGCCGGGTCTCGGGCATCCACAGCTCCCAGAAGCCCGGGAACCGGATGAACGAGACGAACAGCCCGTCCGGGTCGAGCCTGTCCACGACCTCCGCGATCCGCTCGGCCTTGCGCGCCAGGTAAGCCGGGTCGGACGGGCAGATCCCGACGTACCAGGACCGGCGCTCGAACGGCCGGCCGTCAGCGCCGATGGGCCGGAGGCCCGGCTCGTCCGGGGTGAAGAACACGGACGTCGTCTCGAACACCCGCCGCCCCCGCTCCCGGAGCAGTTCACGGAACGGCAGGTCGGAGTAGCCGGCGACGGGCGGGCGCTGAT
Source organism: uncultured Actinomycetota bacterium (assembly GCA_963742725.1). Lineage (GTDB taxonomy): Bacteria > Actinomycetota > Actinomycetes > Mycobacteriales > Cryptosporangiaceae > CAVVAL01. The sequence goes on from CAVUMX010000001.1 coordinate 747,420, forward strand.
CCACCGCGCTCCCGGGCAGTGGATCGAGGTCGTTCTGGACCAGCACCCAGTCGGCGCCGTGGCGCACCAGCCGGTCCGCCGCCTCGGTCATCGACAGGCCGTGCACGTGCGCCCAGTCGTACCCGTAGCTCTTCACGCCGACGAACCGTTCCACGCAGCCTCCTCGGTTAGCGAGCGTCCAGGTGCGATGCTGGACACATGCTCGAAGCACTGACCGGCACCGGCCTGGCGACGGCCGCTGGTCTCAACGCGTACATCCCGATGCTCACGGTCGGGCTGCTGTCCCGCTACACCGACCTGATGTCGCTGCCCAGCAACTGGCAGTGGCTGGAGAACGGGTGGGTGCTCGGGATCCTCGGCGTGCTGCTGGCGATCGAAGTGGTCGCCGACAAGGTACCGGTCGTCGACCACGTGAACGACGTCGTCCAGACCGTCGTCCGTCCCACGGCGGGTGGCCTGGCGTTCGGTGCCAGCTCGTCGTCGGAGACCGTCATGGTCACCGACCCGGCGGCGTTCTTCGCCGACAACAACTGGGTGCCGATCCTGGTCGGCGCGGTGCTGGCGCTGGTCGTGCACGGCGCGAAGTCGGCGGTCCGTCCGGTGGTGAACACCGCCACGCTGGGCCTCGGGGCGCCGGTCGTCAGCACTGTGGAGGACGGGTTCAGCCTGAGCATGTCGCTGATCGCGATCGTGCTTCCGCTGCTCGTCCTGGTGGCGGTCCTGGGGTTGGTGGCGTTGTTCGTATGGTTGTGGCGCCGCCGCTCCCAGCGGCGGACCATGCCCCAACCTATGTAGCCAGCCCCGACGCTTCCCGGATCACGGTGACGATCTCGCCCATGATCTCCGTGAGCGAGTAGTCCTTCGGGGTGAACACCCGTGCCACGCCCTGCTTGCGCAGGGTCACGGCGTCCGCGTCCGGGATGATCCCGCCGACCACCACGGGCACGTCCGTGAGCCCGGCCGCGCGGAGCCCTTCGAGGACGGTCGGCACCGCCTCCAGGTGCGATCCGGACAGGATCGACAGCCCGACGACGTGCACGTCCTCCTCGACGGCGGCGGCCACGATCTGCGCGGGCGTCAGCCGGATCCCCTGGTAGACGACCTCGAAGCCGACGTCGCGGGCACGGACGGCGATCTGCTCGGCGCCGTTCGAGTGCCCGTCCAGGCCGGGCTTGCCGACCAGCATCCGCAGCCGGCCGCCCAGCTCCTCGCCGGTGTCACGGACACGCTGGCGGACGTCCGCCAAGGACTGCGCGCCCTCGGCGGTGACCTGGGCCGCGGCGATGCCGGTGGGGGCCCGGTACTCGCCGAACATCTCCCGCAGCGCGCCGGCCCACTCGCCCGTGGTGACCCCGGCCCGGACGCATGCCAGCGTCGCCGTCATGAGGTTCGCTTCGGTCTTCGCCGCCTCGCGCAGGGCCGCCAGAGCCTCGTCGGCGGCCGCGCCGTCCCTGCCCGAGCGCCAGGTCCTGATCTTGTCCTGCGCTGCGGCCTCCACGGCCGCGTCGACGGTCATGATCGACCCGTCGATGTCGGCGGTCAGCGGGTTCGGCTCGGTGGTCGTGAACTGGTTGACGCCGACGACGATCTCGTCGCCGCTCTCGATCCGGGCGCGGCGGTCCGCGAGCGACCGCACCAGCTCGCCCTTCATGTACCCGCTCTCGACCGCTGCGACGGCGCCACCGGCGGCCTGCACGCGGTCGATCTCGGCGCGGGCGCCGTCGACGATCGACGCCACCTTGGCCTCGATCACGTGCGAGCCGGCGAAGATGTCGTCGTATTCGAGCAGGTCGGTCTCGTAGGCGAGCACCTGCTGGAGCCGCAGCGACCACTGCTGGTCCCACGGGCGGGGCAGGCCGAGCGCCTCGTTCCACGCCGGCAGCTGGACCGCGCGGGCACGCGCGTCGCGCGACAGCGTCACGCCGAGCATCTCCAGGACGATCCGCTGGACGTTGTTCTCCGGCTGCGCCTCGGTGAGGCCGAGCGAGTTGACCTGGACCCCGTACCGGAACCGCCGCTGCTTCGCGTCGGTGACGCCGTACCGCTCGCGCGTGATCTCGTCCCACAGCGCGCCGAACGCGCGCATCTTCGACATCTCCTCGACGAACCGGACCCCGGCGTTGACGAAGAACGAGATCCGCTGGACGACGTCGCCGAACCGCTCGGCCGGCACCTGGCCCGAGTCACGGACCGCGTCGAGCACCGCGATCGCCGTGCACAGCGCGTACGCGACCTCCTGGACCGGCGTCGCGCCGGCTTCCTGGAGGTGGTAGCTGCAGATGTTGATCGGGTTCCACTTGGGGATGTTCGTGACCGTGTAGGCCACCATGTCGGTGATCAGCCGCAGCGACGGCCCGGGCGGGAACACGTACGTCCCCCGGGACAGGTACTCCTTGATGATGTCGTTCTGCGTCGTACCGGAGAGCTTGCTGATGTCGGCGCCCTGCTCCTCGGCGGCGACCTGGTACAGCGCGAGGAGCCACATCGCCGTGGCGTTGATCGTCATCGACGTGTTCATCCGCTCCAGCGGGATGCCGTCGAAGAGAGCGCGGGCGTCGCCGATGTGCGAGATCGGCACGCCGACCTTGCCGACCTCGCCGCGCGCCAGTTCCGAGTCCGGGTCGTAGCCGGTCTGGGTGGGCAGGTCGAAGGCGACCGAGAGGCCGGTCTGCCCCTTCGCGAGGTTCCGCCGGTACAGCGCGTTGGACTCAGCCGGCGAGGAGTGACCAGCGTAGGTGCGCATCACCCAGGGCTTGTCACGCTCGTCAGGGCTCGAGGGGTACGGCACGGTGACCTCCGGCTTCGGCGTGCCCTGAGTTTACTTAGCGGTAACTCAGGTTGGGCCGTGACGATGGTCACCGGGTCAGGCGACCGCCATCGGTGGTTCTGCCCTCAGTACCCGGTCCAGGCCGGTGGCGTGGAGCACGCGGGCGACCCGGGTCGGCGTGTGCCGCAGGACGACGATCCGCCCGGCGCGGAGGGCCCGGCGGTGCGTGCCCACCAGCATCGCCAGGCCAACCGCGTCGACGGCCTCGACATCGCTCAGGTCGAGCACGACGGCACCGATCCCGCTGTCCACGGCGGTGTGCAGCTGTTCTCGGAGCTGGCTCACCGTCGATGCGTCGATACGTCCACTGATCGGCATGATCGTCCCGATCCGCAGACGCTCGTCACCGTGCCCGCCGTCGCGCATGGCCACCCCCCGGCGTACCGTCGCTTTACTACTTAGACACTCTGAGCAGCGAAAAGGTTGCTGTCCAGTAAAAACTTTCTTAAACAACTGACCGCCCACCAATATCAACCGACCGGTGGACCCCCTCGCCCGCCGGCTGGTAGGCGCCGCGCCACCCCAGGTGCGCGACCGTGGTCACATGACCGAAACCGCCATCAGTGTGCGCGGGCTGCGCAAGTCCTACCGGGGAACCGTGGCCGTCGACGGCGTCGACCTCGACGTGCGCCAGGGCGAGGTGTTCGCCCTGCTCGGGCCCAACGGCGCCGGCAAGACCACCACCGTCGAGATCCTCGAAGGCCACCGTGACCGCGACGCGGGCGAGATCAGCGTCCTCGGCGTCGATCCCCGCCGGGGCGGGGCCGCGTGGAAGGCCAGGCTCGGGCTCGTCCTCCAGTCCGTCAGCGACTTCGAGGAACTGGGCGTCGCCGAGGTCGTCCACCATTTCGCCGCGTACTACCCGCGCCCCTTCGACCCCGACGAGGTGATCGACCGCGTCGGGCTCACCGGCAAGCGGAAGGCGCGCACGAAGACCCTCTCCGGCGGGCAGCGTCGCCGCCTCGACGTGGCGCTCGGCATCATCGGCCGCCCCGAACTGCTGTTCCTGGACGAGCCCACCACCGGCTTCGACCCCGAGGCCCGCCGCGAGTTCTGGTCGCTCATCCGGGACCTGTCCGGCTCCGGCACCACGATCCTGCTCACCACCCACTACCTCGACGAAGCCGAAGCACTCGCGCACCGCGTCGCCGTCATCGCAGGCGGGCGGATCGTCGAGGTGGCAACCCCACAGACATTGGGCGGACGGTCGACGATCGGCGCCACCGTCACGTGGACCGGCGCCGCCGGGCGCGAGTCCGTCACCACCGACGCCCCCACCGCCACCGTCACGGCACTCGCCGCGCAGTTCGGCGGCGAGATCCCCGGGCTCACCGTCACCCGGCCGTCGCTGGAAGACGTGTACCTCACGATGATCGGAGCGGAAGCATGACCATGCCCGTCCCCCTGCGCCTCGGGGTCCTGCGCGGACGGCTGGAGCTGACGCAGTTCTTCCGTGGCCGCGAGGCCGTCGTGTTCACGCTCGTCTTCCCCGTCATCCTGCTCGGCCTGTTCGGCGCCGTGTTCAACCGGGAGATCGCGCCCGGCGTCACGTTCACGCAGTACTTCGTCGCCGGGATGATCGCGTCCGGGCTGCTCGGGGCCTGCTTCACGAACCTGGCCATCCAGATCCCGATCGAACGGGACGCCGGGACGCTCAAGCGGCTCGCCGGCACACCGATGCCGAAGTCCTCGTACTTCATCGGCAAGGTGCTGATGGTGCTGGTCACGTCCCTGATCGCGGACGCGCTGCTGATGGTCGTCGGCGTGCTGGCGTTCGGCATCGAGCTGCCGGCCGACGGCGTGCGGTGGTTCACGTTCGCCTGGGTCGCCGTGCTGGGCGCCTGCGCGTGCACGCTGCTCGGGATCGCGTTCTCCAGCCTCGTCCGCACCGGCAAGAACGCGCCGGCCGTCGTCACGCCCGTCGCGCTGGTGTTCCAGTTCATCTCCGGCGTCTTCTTCGTCTACACGGACCTGCCGCCGTGGCTCCAGCAGGTCGCCGCCCTGTTCCCCTTGAAGTGGATGTGCCAGGGCATGCGGTACGTGTTCCTGCCAGACTCGTTCGGGACGGTCGAGGTCGCCGGGAGCTGGGAACTCGGCAAGGTCGCCGCTGTCCTGGCCGCCTGGACCGTCGGCGGTCTGATCCTGGCGGTGTCGACGTTCCGGTGGAAAACCAGTAAGGACGGGTGATGAGCCAGACGTCGTGCGAACCGGCGGCCGCCGGGAGCGAACCCCACTTCTGGGAACGTTCCGGAGCGGTCTGGCACGCCGTGTTCGCGCTCGGCATGATCACCGCCGCGATCGGCGCCTACACCGGGCACGGGATCGCGTCAGGCACCGGGATCGCGCTGCTGGTGATCATCGTGGCGCTGACCCTCTGGTACCTGGCCACCGGCGCCCGCGCGCTCGGCCACGACAGGCCCCGGCTCGGCCACCTGTACCTGTGCGGGCTGGTTCCGGCGTTCGGGGCGATGATCGCCCTCGATCCCTCCATCGGGTACATGCTGTTCTTCGCCGTACCGCAGCTCTTCATCTTCCTCGACCGGCTGCTCGTCGCGTCGCTCGCCGTCGTCGGCCTGTACGTCCTGTACGGCGCCATCCACGCCCTGATCGCCCCTCCGGACGATCTCCCTGGCGAGCTCGCCTTCCCGCTCGCCATCTCGATGACGGTCTCGCTGCTGTTCGGCGGCTGGATCCACGGCATCATCCAGCAGAGCGCCAAGCGGGCGGAGCTCATCGCCGAGCTGGAGCGCACCCGCGCGGAGCTGGCCGCCGAACGGCACGACGCCGGGGTCCTCGCCGAACGGGCCCGGCTCGCCGCCGAGATCCACGACACGCTCGCGCAGGGCTTCACGAGCGTCCTCATGCTGACCCAGGCGGCCGAGGTGAACCCCGACACGACCAAGGAGTCGCTGACCCTGATCGAACGCACCGCGCGGGAGAACCTGGCCGAGGCGCGGTCGCTGGTCGCCGCCCTGTCGCCGGCCGCGCTCGACGGATCGTCGCTGCCCGAGGCGCTGCGGCGGCTCACCGACGGGCACCGGGAGGCGACCCACGCCGACGTCGCCCTCGATGTCAGCGGGGAGCCGACGCCGCATCCGGAAACCGACGTCGTGCTGCTCCGGGCGGCGCAGGAGACCCTGGCGAACGTCCGCAAGCATGCGTCCGCCGGCCGGGTACGGCTGCGGCTGGCCTACGCGCCGGACGGGGTGACGCTCGCCGTGTCGGACGACGGCGCGGGCTTCGACCCGTCCGCCAACGGCACCGGCTTCGGACTGCGGGGCATGCGGCGCCGCGTCGAGCAGAGCGGCGGAACGATGACCGTGACCAGCGAGCCGGGCACCGGCACGACAGTAAAGGTGCAACTCCCGTGAGCGAGTGGAGCGGGCCGCGGTGTCGAAAGCCGGGCGAGACACCGGCGGAGCCGTGGTGTGGCGCCCGGCGTCGACACCGCACAGAGGCGCCGCGCAGCGAGCGAACAAGGAGGCACAGTGATCAGAGTGCTTGTCGTTGACGACCATCCGGTTGTGCGGACGGGGCTGCGGGGCATGCTCGCGGCCGATCCGGCGATCGACGTGGTCGGCGAGGCGGGCAGCGGCGACGAGGCGCTGGTGTTCGTGGCCCGCGACCGGCCGGACGTCGTCCTGATGGACCTCCGGATGCCCGGCATGGACGGGGTCGCCGCCACTGCGCGGATCACGGCCGACCATCCGGCGGTGCGGGTCCTGGTCGTCACGACGTACGACACGGACACGGACATCCTGCGCGCCGTCGAGGCGGGTGCGGCCGGTTACCTGCTCAAGGACACACCCCGGGACCAGCTCGCGGCCGCCGTGCACGCCGCGTCGCGGGGCGAGACGGTGCTGGCGTCGTCGGTCGCCGCGAAGCTCGTCACGCGGATGCGGACGCCCGCCGCCGAGAACCTGACGCCGCGCGAGATCGAGGTGCTCGGCGCGGTGTCACAGGGCCTGACGAACGCCGAGATCGGGCGCCGGCTGTTCATCGGCGAGGCGACGGTCAAGACGCACCTGCTGCGGGTGTTCACGAAGCTCGGCGTCGACGACCGGACGGCGGCCGTGACGGTGGCCATGCAACGCGGCATCCTGCGCTCGCCCTGACGCGTGGACCGGGTGGCGGCCGACCCAGCCCCCTGCTAGATGGCCGCCCCCGGCGCTGTCCAGCCTGCCACCGCGTGTCCACTCCGCCGTCAGCCTTGAGAGTGAACCCGCCCCTCAGGGAAATCCCCCATACGGTGTAGACGCACCGGTCAGTACTGGTAGAAGCCGCGGCCGGACTTCCGGCCCAGGTCACCGGCCGTCACCATGCGGTTGAGGATCTCCGGCGGCGCGAACTTCTCGTCCTGCGTCTCGGTGTAGATGTTGCGGGTGGCGTTGCGCAGGATGTCGACGCCGGTGAGGTCGGTGGTGGCCAGCGGCCCCATCGCGTGGCCGAAGCCGAGCTTGCAAGCGACGTCGATGTCCTCGGCGGACGCGACACCCGACTCGTAGAGCTTCACGGCCTCGACGACCAGCGCGGAGATGAGCCGGGTCGTGACGAAGCCGGCCACGTCGCGGTTGACGACGATGCAGGTCTTGCCGATCTCCTCGGCGAACGCGCGGGCGGTGGCCAGCGTCTCGTCGGAGGTCTTGTAGCCGCGGACGAGCTCGCAGAGCTGCATCATCGGGACCGGCGAGAAGAAGTGCGTGCCGACCACGGACTCGGGCCGCTTCGTGACCGCGGCGATCTGCGTGATCGGGATGGCGCTGGTGTTCGAGGCGAGGATCGCGCCGTCCTTGCAGATGCGGTCCAGCTCGGTGAAGACCTCGGCCTTGACCTCGATCGACTCGAACACGGCCTCGACGACGATGTCCGCGTCGGCGGCGGCTTCCAGGTCGGTCGTGGTGGTGATCCGGCCGAGCGCCGCCTCGGCGTCCCCCTCGGCGAGGGTGCCCTTGGTGACGAACCGGTCGTAGGACTTGCGGATCCCACCGACGCCGCGCTCCAGGGCGGCGTCCGTGACGTCGCGGAGCACGACGTCCCAGCCGGCCTGGGCGGATACCTGCGCGATGCCCGATCCCATCAACCCGGCACCGATGACGGCCAGCCGTCCAGCCACTGTCGTCTCCCTGTCTTGAGCACGCTGCTGACGGACAGACCTTATCGAGCGTTCAGTTAACGTCGTGCGCTGGCCTGCCTGGTGTAACACTAGTGCGGTGACATATCTGACGGGCCCGCTCGTGGTCCTGCTCGTGCTCGGCGCGCTGGCGCTGGTGCTGCGGTGGACGTACGGGTCCGCACGCACGTCCTTACCCGTCCCGGGCCAGCCGGAGGACTTCGGGCTTCTCCGGGAGCTGGCCGTGGTGGAGACGGCGGACACCGCCAACGCCCTGCGCGCGTTGCTGGGCGACGCCAACATCCGGTCGACTACGGCGAACGCCCCGGCGGGCGGCGTCCGGGTGCTGGTGTTCGCCGGCGACCTGGACCGCGCCCGCCAGCTGGTGGAGCCCCGCTAGAAGTCGAGTTGACTAGAAGTCGAGCGACATGGTGTCGTCCGGCATCGTGACCCGCTCGATCTGCGCCCCGAGGCCACGCATCTGCGCGACGAAGTCCGGGTAGCCGCGGTCGATGTGGAAGACGTCGGCGACCTCGGTGACGCCCTCCGCACGCAGCCCGGCCATGACCAGCCCGACGCCGGCCCGGATGTCCGTGGCCCGCACGGGAGCGCCGGACAGCCACTCCTTGCCGCGGACGACGGCGTGGTGCCCGTCCGTCCGGACGTCGGCGCCGAGGCGGACCATCTCGTTCGTGAACATGAACCGGGCGTCGAAGACGTTCTCGGTGATCATCGACGGGCCGTCGGCGACGGCGGCGAGCGCGATGGCCATCGGCAGCAGGTCGGTGGCGTAGCCCGGGTAGGGCAGCGTGACGACGTCGACGGCGCGGGGACGCTCGTCCATGCGGACGCGGAAGCCCTCGCCGGGCGGGAACAGCTCGATGTCGGCACCGGCGGTGCTGAGCTTGTCGAGGGCGATCTCCAGGTGCGACGGCTCGGCGTTGCGGACGGTGACGTCGCCGCGCGTGATGGCGGCGGCGAACGCCCAGGTGCCGGTGACGATGCGGTCCGACACCGTGCGGTGCGTCACCGGCTGGAGCAGGTCGACGCCTTCGATCTCCAGCGTGGACGTGCCGGCGCCGTAGATGTGGGCGCCCATTTCCGTGAGCATCGCGCAGATGTCGACGATCTCGGGCTCGCGCGCCGCATTGTCGATGACCGTGGTGCCCTTGGCGAGGACCGCGGCCATGAGTAGGTTCTCGGTGGCGCCGACGCTCGGGAAGTCGAGCCAGATGGTGGCGCCGTGCAGGCGCTCGGCACGGGCGATGACGAAGCCGTGCTCGCTGGTGACGTCGGCGCCCATCCGCTTGAGGCCGGCGATGTGGTAGTCGAGGCCGCGGGAGCCGATGGCGTCGCCGCCCGGGTGGGCCACGCGGACCTCACCGCGCCGGGCAAGGAGCGGCCCGAGGACGTTGATGGACGCGCGCATGCGCCGGACGAGGTCGTAGTCGGCCTCGGTTCCGGGCTCGGCGGGCGTGTCGATCGTGATCGTGTCGTCCTCGACCGTGACGGTGCAGCCGAGCCGGCGTAGCACTTCGCTCATGATCGTCACGTCGAGGATGCGCGGCGCGTTGGTGAGCACCGTCCGCCCCTCGGCGAGCAGCGCGGCCGCCATGAGTTTCAGCACGCTGTTCTTCGCTCCGCCGACGGTGACTTCGCCGACGAGCCTGGTCCCACCAGTAACTCGGAATAGCTCCACCGCGCGATTGTAGGGGAGCGTGGCACGCTGGTCGGGGGCGCCCGCGCGGCCCTACCCAGCCGGTGCGGGGCATTACGCGGGGTGACCACCGTAGGCTCCAGGCATGGCCGTTCACCTCACCCGTATCTATACGAAGACCGGCGACGACGGCACGACCGCGCTGGGCGACATGAGCCGGGTCCGCAAGACGGATCCGCGGATCGCGGCGTACGCGGACGTCGACGAGGCGAACGCGGCGATCGGCGTGGCCGTCGCGATGGGTGAGCTGCCGGACGGTCTCGTGGTTGTGTTGACGCAGATCCAGAACGACCTGTTCGACGTGGGCGCCGACCTGTGCACGCCGGTGGCGCCGGATCCGAAGTGGCCGCCGCTGCGGGTGACGGAGGCGCAGGTGGAGCGGCTGGAGGGCTGGTGCGACGAGTACAACGCCGGCCTGGCGAAGCTGGACAGCTTCATCCTGCCGGGCGGGACGAAGGGGGCCGCGCTGCTGCATGTCGCCCGGACGATCACGCGCCGCGCTGAGCGGCTGGTGTGGGTGCTGCTGGAGTCGGATCCGGAGCACACGAGTTCGGTGCCGGTGCGGTACCTGAACCGCCTGTCGGACCTGCTGTTCATCCTGTCCCGGGTCGCCAACCCCGACGGCGACGTGAAGTGGAAGCCCGGCGGCGCGGCCAAGTAACCGGCAACGGCGGCCGAGAATCCCGCCGGCCAGAGACCGTCAGCTGCCGCGTGCCGCCCGTAACGAACCAAAGCTTGAAAGATCTAAACCTGGAGCCCGCTGAGGTGCGCGTATCGCCGCCTTCGCAGAAGCCGAGCGTGCTCAGGCACGCAAGGCGACGGAGAAGGTGGCGAGATGTGTGCCTCAGCGGGCCGCCCACTAAGCGGCGCGGCCGCGCTGGGCTGCTTCTAGCCAGGAGAGCAAACCGGTGAGCGTTGCCGTGTCCATGGCTAGTTCTAGGATGTCGCCGCCGGCGAGGCATTCGACGACGACGGAGCCGGTCATGAGGGCGCGGCGTTCGATTTCGGTGGGGTTGCGGCGGCCGACGACGACGAGGTCGGCGCGGTTGAGGGTGCGGCGGGGGCGGGGCCAGAGGCTGAAGAGGCGGTACCAGATGAGTTGGTCGCCGGAGAAGCGGGCCATGCCGAGTGCCCAGCCGCGGCCGGTTTGGCGGCGGGAGAGCCGGATGCTCATGTCGACGGTGCCGCCGCGGGAGATGGCGAGGCGGCGGGCGAAGAGGGCGATGAGCAGCACCATGGCGATGCCCAGCGCGAGGCCGATTCCTTCGAGGAAGCTCATCGGCGTCTCCGGCTCGTCCGCGACGTCAGTGGGCGGTGGCGGTTTCGGCCGGCTCGGCGGTTTCGGCGAGGATGGACACGCCTTCCGCTGTGACGGACAGGAAGCCGCCGTTGACGGTGTAGGCGAGTTCGTCGTCGCCGGTCTTGATGCGGACCGTGCCGGGGTCGGCGAGCTGGCCGAGAAGGGGTGCGTGACCTGGGAGGATGCCGAGTTCGCCTTCGGTGGTGCGGGCGAAGACCGCGTCGGCCTCGCCGGACCAGACCTTGCTCTCGACTGAGACGAGCTCGACCTGCAGCTGCGCCACGGGGTACTCCTTCAGAGGTGGGTGCGATCAGTTTAGCGAGGCATACAACTGCCTAGCACGAGGGCCGGCACCCGGTGCGGATGCCGGCCCTCGGCGGTGACTGCTACTTGGCGAGTTCGGCCGCGTTCTTCTCGACGTCGTCGAGGCCACCGCACATGAAGAAGGCCTGCTCGGGGACGTGGTCGAAGTCGCCGTCGGCGAGGGCCTTGAACGCCTCGATGGTGTCCTTGACCGGGACGGTCGAGCCGGGGATGCCGGTGAACTGTTCGGCCGCGTAGGTGTTCTGGGACAGGAACCGCTCGATGCGGCGGGCCCGGCCGACGAGGACCTTGTCCTCTTCGGAGAGCTCGTCGATGCCGAGGATGGCGATGATGTCCTGGAGCTCCTTGTACCGCTGGAGGATCTCCTTGGTGCGGGCCGCGACCCGGTAGTGCTCGTCGCCGACGTAGCGGGCGTCGAGGATCCGGCTGGTGGAGTCCAGCGGGTCGACGGCGGGGTAGATGCCCTTGTCGGAGATGGCACGGGAGAGCACGGTCGTCGCGTCGAGGTGCGCGAACGTGGTGTGCGGCGCCGGGTCGGTGATGTCGTCGGCGGGGACGTAGATCGCCTGCATCGAGGTGATCGAGTGTCCACGGGTGGAGGTGATGCGCTCCTGGAGCTGACCCATCTCGTCGGCCAGGGTCGGCTGGTAACCCACGGCGGACGGCATGCGGCCGAGCAGCGTGGAGACCTCGGAACCGGCCTGGGTGAAACGGAAGATGTTGTCGATGAAGAGGAGCACGTCCTGCTTCTGGACGTCGCGGAAGTACTCGGCCATCGTGAGGGCGGCCAGGGCGACGCGGAGACGCGTGCCGGGCGGCTCGTCCATCTGGCCGAAGACGAGCGCGGTCTTGTCGATGACCTCGGACTCGGTCATCTCCAGGATGAGGTCGTTGCCCTCACGGGTGCGCTCGCCGACACCGGCGAAGCAGGACACACCGCCGTGGTTGCGGGCGACACGCGTGATCATCTCCTGGATGAGCACGGTCTTGCCGACGCCGGCGCCGCCGAACAGGCCGATCTTCCCACCACGCACGTACGGGGTGAGGAGGTCGATGACCTTGAGGCCGGTCTCCATCATCTCGGTCTTGGACTCGAGCTGGTCGAAGGCCGGGGCGGGCCGGTGGATCGGCCAGCGCTCGGTGACCTCGAGCTTCTCGCCCTCCTTGAGGTTCATGCACTCGCCGAGGGTGTTGAACACCTTGCCCTTGGTGACGTCGCCGACGGGGACCGAGATGGCCTCGCCGGTGTCGGTCACCTCGGCGCCACGGACCAGACCGTCGGTGGGCTGCATCGCGATGGTGCGGACCATGTTGTCGCCCAGGTGCTGGGCGACTTCCAGGGTCAGCGTCTTCGCGATGGCCTCCAGTTCGATCTGGACGTGCAGCGCGTTGAACAGCTCGGGGATCGAACCCTTCGGGAACTCCACGTCGACAACCGGGCCGGTCACCCGGACGACGCGGCCGACCCCGGCCGGAGCGTTGCTCTCGGTCTTCTCAACACTGGTGGCAGTCATCAGTCGTCACTTCCTGCTGCAGCGAGGGCGTTGGCGCCGCCCACGATCTCGCTGATCTCCTGGGTGATGTCGGCCTGGCGGGCCTGGTTGGCACTACGGGTGAGCGTCTTGACGAGCTCCTCGGCGTTGTCGGACGCCGATTTCATCGCCTGGCGGCGGGCCGCCGACTCGCTGGCGGCCGACTCCAACAGCGCCGCGTAGATGCGGGTGTTGACGTACTTCGGCAGCAGTCCGTTGAGCAGCGCCTCGGGCTCGGGCTCGAACTCGTACGCCGGCTGCGGGCCCTCGGCCACGGTTTCGGTGACCTCCAGCGGCGCGAACTGTCGTGCGGTCGCGGTCTGGCTGATCATCGAGACGAACCGGGTGTAGACGATGTGGAGTTCGTCGACACCGGCGATGTCGTCCGGACCGTGGTCGTGGTCGTCGCTGTCGACCGTGTCGTCGGCACCGGCCATGAACGTCTGCACCAGCAGGTCCCCGACCGTCCGCGCGTCGGCGAACGTGGGCTTCTCGGAGAAGCCGGTCCAGCTCGCCTCGATCTCGCGGTTGCGGAACCGGTAGTACCCGACGCCCTTGCGACCGATGACGTACAGGACCGGGGTCTTGCCGTCGGCGCGGAGGCGGGCCATCAGCTCCTCGGCGGTCTTCAGCGCGTTGGCGCTGTAGCCGCCGGCGAGACCGCGGTCGCTGGTGATGACGAGGACGCCGACCCGCTTGGGCTCGGGCCTCTCCACCACCAGCGGGTGGTCGATGCTGGTCGTGTTCGAGGCCAGCGCCGTGAGCACCCGGGTGATCTCGGCCGCGTACGGCTTGGACGCCTCGACCCGCTGCTGCGCCTTGGCGATCCGCGAAGTCGCGATGAGCTCCATCGCCTTCGTGATCTTCTTCGTCGACTGGACCGTCTTGATCCGTCGGCGAAGGACGCGGATTTGGGCTCCCATGGCCTACTTCTTCTCAGCCTCGGGGGCGGCGTGGCGGTGACGGGTCACCGTCTCGTGCCCTTCGGCGCCCTCGGCGAGCGGCTCGGCCGGCGGCTCGTTGACCTTGAGGTGGTCGTCCTGGGCGAGGAACTGCGCCTTGAAGTCGGCGAGAGCCTTCTTCAGCGCCTCGACGTTGTCGTCCTCGAGCTTGCCGGTCACGGCGATGGAGTCCAGGATCTCCTTGCGGTTGTGCCGCAGGTGGGTCAGGAACTCGCTCTCGAAGCGCCGGATCTCGCCGATCGGCAGGTCGTCGAGCTGGCCGGTGGTGCCGGCCCAGACGGACACGACCTGCTCGTGCACCGGGTACGGGCTGTACTGGGGCTGCTTGAGCAGCTCGACCAGGCGGCCACCGCGCTGGAGCTGGGCCTGCGAGGCCTTGTCCAGGTCGGAGCCGAACGCGGCGAACGCCTCCAGCTCGCGGTACTGGGCCAGGTCGAGGCGGAGCCGGCCGGCGACCGACTTCATGGCCTTGACCTGCGCGGCGCCACCGACCCGGGAGACCGAGGTACCGACGTTGATGGCCGGCCGCACACCCGAGTTGAACAGGTCGGTCTCGAGGAAGATCTGGCCGTCCGTGATCGAGATGACGTTCGTCGGGATGTACGCCGAGATGTCGTTGCCCTTGGTCTCGATGATCGGCAGGCCGGTCATCGAGCCGGCGCCCAGCTCGTCGGAGAGCTTCGCGCAACGCTCCAGCAGGCGTGAGTGCAGGTAGAAGACGTCACCCGGGTAGGCCTCGCGGCCCGGCGGGCGGCGCAGCAGCAGCGACACCGAGCGGTAGGCCTCGGCCTGCTTGCTCAGGTCGTCGAAGACGATCAGGACGTGCTGGCCCTGGTACATCCAGTGCTGACCGATGGAGGAGCCGGTGTACGGCGCCAGGTACTTGAAGCCGGCCGCGTCAGACGCGGGCGAGGCGACGATGGTGGTGTACTCCATCGCGCCGGCCTCTTCGAGCGCACCCTTGATGGCCGCGATCGTCGAGCCCTTCTGGCCGATCGCGACGTAGATGCACTTGACCTGCTTCTTCGGGTCGCCGGTCGCCCAGTTCGCCTTCTGGTTGATGATCGTGTCGATCGCCACGGCCGTCTTACCGGTCTGGCGGTCGCCGATGATCAGCTGGCGCTGGCCGCGGCCGATCGGCGTCATGGCGTCGATGGCCTTGATGCCGGTCTGGAGCGGCTCGTGCACCGGCTGGCGCTGGACCACGGTCGGCGCCTGGAGCTCCAGGATGCGCCGCTCGGTGGTGACGATCTCGCCCTTGCCGTCGATCGGGTCACCCAGCGGGTTCACCACGCGGCCCAGGAAGCCGTCGCCGACCGGCACGGACAGGATCTGCCCGGTGCGGCGGACCTGCTGGCCCTCTTCGATGCCACTGAAGTCACCGAGAACGATGACACCGATCTCGCGCGCCTCCAGGTTGAGCGCGAGGCCGAGCGTTCCGTCCTCGAACTGGAGCAGCTCGTTGGTCATCGTCGAGGGAAGGCCCTCGACCTTGGCGATGCCGTCACCCGTCAGGGAGACGGTACCGACCTCCTCGCGGGAGATCTCCGGGGTGTACGAGGAGACGTAGCGCTCGATCGCGCCCCGGATCTCCTCGGAGGAGATGGTCAGCTCGGCCATCGTCTACGTCCTCGTCCTCTAGTGGTCAGTGATTCGAAGTGGGGATTACTTGGCGAGTGTCGCGCGGGCCGTTTCCAGGCGTCGCGCCACGCTGCCGTCGTAGATGTCGTCGCCGACCCGGACGGTCGCGCCGCCGACGATCGACGGGTCGACAGTCACCTTCAGGGAGATGTCGCGCCCGTAGATGCCGGACAACCGGGTGCTCAGCCGCTCTTCCTGCTGCTCGGTGAGCGGCGCGGCGACCCGTACATACGCTACCTGCCGGTCCCGGCGTTCGGCCGTGAGCTCGATCAGCTTCTGGAGGGCGGCGTCGAAGCTCCGCCCACCGATGCCGTCCACCGCCAGCTCGACGAGCCGGACGGTCGACTCGGTGGCCTTGCCCGTCAGCAGGTCACGCACCAGCGCGGCCTTGCGGTCGGCGTCGGCGGTGCTGTCGGAGAGCGCGCCGGCCAGCCGCGGGTCGCCGCTGACGACCCGGGAGAACCGGAACAGCTCGTCCTCGACGTCGGCCAGCTTGCCGGCCTTCTCCGCCACCGACAGCTCGGCGTGGATCGCCAGCAGCTCGGCGGCGTCGACGAGGTCACTCGCGGACGACCAGCGGCCACCCGCGAGAGCCTGCAGAACCGTCAGCGACTCGGCCGAGACCTTGCCGCCGAGCAGACCCTTGAGCAGCCCGGCCCGGTCCGCGGACGAGCGGGCCGGGTCGGCCAGCGCGCGCCGCAGCACGGGCTCGCGCCCGAGCAGCTCGGCCACGGAGCGGCACTCCGCGCTGACCACTGCCGGGTCGGCACCGGCCACGACCGTGGCCAGGCTCTCCAGAGCGGCGGCGGTCGATTCGCGGCTGGCGCCCTGCATCAGCGCCTGCCCGCGGTGGTGGCGCCTTCGGCGTCCAGCTCGGTGAGGAACCGCTCGACCGTGCCGGCCCGGCGGGCCTCGTCAGCGAGAGACTCCCCCACGACCCGGCCGGCGAGTTCGACGGCGAGACGACCGATGTCACTCCGCAGATCGGCGATGAGCGACTCGCGCTCGGCCATCAGCTGCTCGGTGCCGCGCTGCACGATCCGCGCGGCCTCGGCGCGCGCTTCCTCGTGCAGGTCGGCGCTGATCCGAGCGGCTTCGGCACGTGCCTCTTCGCGGATCGCGGCGGCTTCGGTGCGGGCCTCGGCGAGCTGGGCCTTGTACTGCTCCAGCGTTGCCTTGGCCTCGGCCTGAGCTTCCTCGGCCCGCTTGATGCCGCCCTCGATCGCGTCGACCCGCGCCGCGAACGTCTCCTCCATCTTCGGGAAGACGTACTTCATCAGGATGAAGCAGAGCAGCGCGAAGGCGATCGTGCCGATGACCACCTCCTGCCAGATGGGCAGGAGCGGGTCGTGCTCGACCGTGCCCTCTGTCGCGAGGTACTTCAGCATGGGAATCTCCTGTCCCTCGCCGGCTTCGAGTTCGGTTTACTTGAAGACGAAGCCGAAGGCGATACCGAGCAGGGCCAGCGCCTCGACGAGGGCCATACCCAGGAAGAGCATCGGGCGGGTGAGACCGGCCGACTCGGGCTGGCGCGCGGTGGCCTGGATGTAGGACGCGAAGACGAGGCCGACGCCGATGCCGGGGCCGATGGCCGCAAGGCCGTAGCCGATGGCGCTCGCGCTGCCGGTGAACGCCGTGTCAGAGGCGAGAACCGCAAGGCTCATGACTGTGTTCCTCCTGGGAATCACGCGTGACTCTCACGCGGGACGACTTGGGTTGAACGGGTGGAGCTGTATTAGTGCGCTTCGGAAAGCGCGCCCTGGATGTAGCTCGCGGTCAGGATCGTGAAGACGTACGCCTGCAGCAGCGCGACGATGACCTCGAACAGGGTCAGCAGGATCGCCATCAGGAACGACACCAGCGACACGCTCTGCGTGAGGATGTTGTCGGTGCCGAGGAGCACGAACCCGCCGACGGTGAACACCAGGAGCAGCATGTGGCCCGCGAACATGTTCGCGAAGAGCCGCAGCGCCAGCGTGACCGGCCGCAGGATGAAGGTGGAGAGGAACTCGATCGGGACGAGCAGCGGGTACATGTACGCCGGCGCGTCCGGGAAGAGGTTCATCTTGAAGTACTTGACGAAGCCGTGCTTGCGGATGCCCACGTAGTTGAAGATCACGTAGGACAGGACCGCGAGGATCGCCGGGAACGCGATGTGCGCGTTCGGCGAGATCTGCAGCAGCGGCACGATGCCGAAGATGTTCAGCACGAAGATGAACAGGAACAGCGACGTGAGGTACGGCGCGAACCGGAGCCCCTCCTTGCCGCCGATCACGTCACGGCCGACGCCGTCGCGGATGAACGAGTAGGCCGACTCCGCGAGCCACTGCCCCTTACTCGGCACCAGCTTCGGCGACCGGTACGTCACCAGGAAGAAGACGATGACCAGCGCGATGCCCAGCCAGACCATCAACGTGAACTTCGTCAGCCAGGGACCGGCGCCTTCGACGACGCTCGGCAGGAAGACGTCGTTGACGCTGGGGGGCCAGGGAAGCTCCTCCGCAGCGAAGGCGACAGCCTGTCCGCTCACCGGACCATCCTCCATGAAGTAGTCGGACCTGACGTTCGTGCCTGCCCGGCTAGACGCCGAGCCGGCGGACGACCAGGTAGATCGCCCCGGCCATCCCGACGATGATGCCTACCGCCGTCGCGATGCCGTCCCACTGGAGCCATGAGTCGACGAGCCAGCCGACGAACCCCCACACAGCCATACCGCTGAGCAGGTATCCGACGACCGTCCAGCCCGTGTTGGCACCCGCGGATTCGTCGGAGTGCTTCGGGGGCTGACCGTCGGTCATGACGGGGCCGACACTAGCAGCCGCAGTACGCACATCATGAACCGCCCCCTCCCGATGCTTCGGTCAAGTCAACGTAAGGGAATCTTGACCGATAAACCCATATCGCCTGCGTGGCGACCCAGACGACAGTGCCGGCAATGATGCCCCCCGCCATGGGCAGGGCACCGTCCCATTTGGACTCTGTGACTACGAAGAGCAAGAGGCCGAAGGCCGAGAACTTGATCACGTAGGTGGCCAGCCCGACGGGCAGCAGCATCGGCCGGACGTGCAGGTCCGTGTAGGCGATGATCAGCGAAGACACCGTGTACGAGGCGATCACCAGCAGCACGCCGGCGGCCGCTCCGACCAGCCCCACCGCCCCCTTGGTGAGCAGCCCTACCAGGCCCGCGACGAGCAGCGTCACGGCCGCCGTGAGCAGCGTCGGGCGCAGGTGGATGAGCCGCTTACGCACGCGCGTACGCCGGGTGGCGGTCGACGAGCACTCCGACGGCTGCGGCGACCTCGGCTGCCGCGGTGCCGTCCGCGTCACGGACGGCGCGGCCGATCAACGACGCGATCTCCTTCATGTCCCCGGTGCCCATTCCCTGCGTGGTGACGGACGGGGTGCCGACGCGGATCCCGGAGGCGACCATCGGCTTCTGCGGGTCGTACGGGATGGCGTTCTTGTTGAGCGTGATCCGGGCGGCGTCGCAGCGGGCCTCGGCCTGGGCGCCGGTCACGCCGACCTCGCGCAGGTCGATCAGCGCCAGGTGGGTGTCGGTACCGCCCGAAACGGGACGCATCCCCTCGGCCGCCAGCCCCTCGGCGAGCGACTGGGCGTTGGCGACCACCTGCTTGGCGTACGCCTGGTAGCTCGGCTGGAGCGCTTCGCGGAGCGCGACGGCCTTGGCGGCGACGGCGTGCATGAGCGGGCCGCCCTGGCTGAACGGGAAGACCGCCTTGTCGATCTTGCCGGCCAGCTCCTCCTTGCAGAGGATCATCCCGCCGCGCGGCCCCCTCAGGACCTTGTGCGTGGTGAAGCAGACGACGTCCGCGTACGGGACGGGCGACGGGATCGCCTTGCCGGCGACCAGCCCGATGAAGTGCGCGGCGTCGACCATCAGCCAGGCGCCCACCTCGTCGGCGATCGCCCGGAACGCGGCGAAGTCGATGAGGCGCGGGTAGGCCGTGGCGCCGCAGATGATCATCTTCGGCCGGTGCTCGCGCGCCAGGTCGCGGACCTCGTCGTAGTCGATCAGCTCGTTGTCCTCGCGGACCGAGTACCCGATCGTGTTGAACCACCGGCCCGAGAAGTTCACCTTGCTGCCGTGCGTGAGGTGCCCGCCGTGCGGCAGCGACATGGCCAGCACCGTGTCGCCCGGGACGAGCAGCGCGGCGTACGCGGCCAGGTTGGCGCTCGCGCCCGAGTGCGGCTGGAGGTTGGCGTGGTCGGCGCCGAACAGCTCCCGGGCGCGCTGGCGGCCCAGCTCCTCGGCCTTGTCTACCTCCGCGCAGCCGCCGTAGTACCGCTTGCCCGGGTACCCCTCGGCGTACTTGTTCGACAGGGTGCTGCCGAGCGCGGCCAGCACCGCCGGCGACGTGAAGTTCTCGCTCGCGATCAGCTGGAGCCCGCCGCGGAGCCGGTCCAGCTCCCCGAGGACGACGCCGGCGATCTCCGGATCCTCGGCCTGGAGGGCGTCGAAGTCGGGTCCCCAGAACGGCGTCGTCATGGTCCTCGTTCCTCCCCGGCCGGTCAGCTGCTCAGCCTGGCGGCGCTGGCGCCGCGTCGCGTCGGCTCACTCTAGTCCGGAACACGGAGGCCACCCGCCCCAGGTCGCCGGGGCTGGCTTCGCGGTGGGTCAGCCACCGCGCGGTCACCGCGACGACCGCACCGAGCAGGGCGACGACGATCACGAGCCCGCTGGGCGTCCGGGTGAGGGGGTCGGGCAGGGAGGCGAAGCTCACCATGACGCTGAACACGACCAGCCACCGGCGGGCGGTCTGGCCGGCACAAGCGGCGACGAGGGCTAATCCCCAGGCCAGGTACCAGGCGTGGATCACCGGCGCCGCCGCGACGACCACCATGAAGGACCCGCCGACGAGCGCGCCCGCCCGCCGCCAGCTCGGCTCGTCACCGGCCCGCAGCAGGAGGCCGCCGATCACGAGCGCACCGGCCAGCAGGCAGGCGCCCCGAGCCCAGGTCAGTACCTCCAGGAACGGCACCTCGGACCCGGCCGCCGCGCCCAGCCCGTACAGCAGGCCGCCGAGCACGGACGGCACCGTGTAGAGCAGGAGCGTCCGGCCGGGTATGCCCATGGCCCCTACCCAGCCCCAGCCGTCCGGGACGAGCGCCGCGCAGGCGAACGTCGTCGCGGCCGCGACCGCCACGATCCCGGCCGTGCCCGCGACCTGCCTGGGCAGCCCGCCGCGCACCCGCGCCAGGACCACGTACCCGATCAGCAGGACGCCCGGCAGCTTGACCGCGAACGCCACCGCCGCCGCGAACGCGGCCAGCAGCCACCACCGCCTCCGGACGGCGAGGAGCACGAACGCCGCCAGCGCGGCCAGCAGCGCGTCCAGGTGGACACCGCCGATGAGGTGGACGACGACCACCGGGTTGGCCGCGACCAGGACGACCGCGACCGCCGCCTCGTCCGGGCGGGCCAGCTTGATGGCCGCGACCGTGCACGCCACGACGCACAGCACGGCCAGCACCCGCAGGACCAGGATGAACGGCACGTGGCTGGCGCCCGTCAGCTCGGCGAGCCAGCCGAGGATGGCCAGCGAGAGCGGTCCGTACGGCGCCGGGGTGCCGCGCCAGACCGGGGCCACCGCGTCCAGCAGCGGACCCTCGCCGAGCAGCCGGGGGCCTCCCGCGTACGGGTTGAGGCCGGCGGCCGCCATCTGGCCCTGGGCGACGTAGGAGTACGCGTCCAGGCTGAGCAGCGGCTGCATCACCAGCAGCGGCGCCGACCAGAACGCCGCCGCGATCACCGCCGAGCGGACGTCCAGCTCACCCCGCGCCGCCGCCTTGTAGAGCTGGACGAACGCCAGCATCAACGCCGCGATGGACACCACGACCAGGACGGCGAAGGCGTCCCGGCCGTCCGTGGCCGCGCGCCACAGACCGAACGGACCGTCCGGCAGGTCGACGCCGGGAATGGGCCCGGCGCGGGTGGCGCCGACGACGATGCCCGTTGACGCGAGCATGCCGACGCCGACGACCCTCTGAACCATGGACATGGGGCTCCTGGGAGCGGAGTGGTGGGAAGGTTGCCACTACCCAGCCAGACCCGGACGGCGCCCGGGTGAACCCTTGCCGTCAGCGCACTTACGCGTCGATGAAGGCAGGCGGGATGGACTCCGCGAGCCACACCATCTCGTTGCCGTGCCAGAACGGGATCCCGGCGGCGTGGGCCTCGGCGGCCCGGACGACGAGGATCACCGGCTTCGCCGCCCGACGGCCGCCGACCTGCGTGGCCGTCGCCCGGTCGGCGGACAGGTGAACGTACTGGCGCCGCATCGGCAGCAGCCCTGTCTCGAGAATGGCCGGGACGGACCCGGGCGCCGTGCCGTGCAGCAGGACGGCGGGCGGTTCGGCGCGCTGCTTCACGATCCGTCCGGGGACCGAGTGGCCGTACAGGGCACGGATCCGCGCGCCGTCGAGTTCGAACCGCTGCTTGTCGGCGGCGGCCATCATCGCCACGAGGTCGTCGCGGGTGACGTCCCGGAAGCGCGGCTTGGCGTGCAGGGCGTCGAGCACGTCGGCGACGGGCGTCCAGCCTTCGGCGTCGAGTTCCAGCTCGTACAGCCACGGCTTGTGGCGCAGGGCGTGCGAGACGGTCTTGCTGAGGTCGACGAGGCGGTTGGTCACGCCTCCGAGGTTACGAGCGCCGTCCAGTGAGTCGACCGCTGAGCGCGGCGACGAGCGGGGCGAGGGCGCCCTCGACCTGATCGGCGGTCCGGCTGAAGAACGCGTCGCCGCGCCCGTACGGGTCGTCGAGGTCGTCACCGGGCCGAGCCCCGTCCCGTACCGCGTCGACGGCCGCGACCAGCGCCCGGCCGCGCGCCGCCACGGCGTCCACGGACGGCCGGTACGGCGGCAGCTCGGTCAGGTCGACGGACGCCAGCAACCGGGCGAACTCCCCCAGTACGAACGTGCGTGCCGCGGCGTCCGGGGCGAGACCGAGGACGTACCCGACCTGTTCGCCCGTCGCCGTCAGCACCAGGTCGGACTCCTTGAGATGGGCGGCGTCCAGCTGCCGCGCGCGGAACGAGTCCGGGTCGCCGCCCCGGGCACGCACCTGGCGGGCGGCGGGCGGGTTCATCCGGTCGCCGGCATGCCAGCCGCCGGTCCCGACGCTGTGCGACCGCACCAGATCGTCGCCGCCCAGCGCGGCCACGAGCAGGCGCTCGGCCATCGGAGAGCGGCAGATGTTGCCCATGCACACGTGCAGGACTGTGAACCGCGTCACGCTTGGTCCTGGTCCGGCGCCTCGATGTCCGGTACGACGTCGCGCAGCTGGTCCAGGGTCACCGCGCCGGCCCGGAGCACTCGCGGCACGTCGCCGGTCACGTCGACGATCGTGGACGCCACCGGGTCGCCGCAGTCCCCCGCCTCCAGGTACACCTCGACCAGCCAGCCGAGCTGCCCGCGCGCCTGTTCCGCCGTGGTGGCCGGCGGCTCTCCGGAGATGTTCGCGCTCGACACGGCCATCGGCCCCGTCGCGTTGAGGACTTCGAGCGCCACCGGGTGCAGCGGCATCCGGACAGCGACCGTGCCGTTCGTCTCGCCCAGGTCCCAGGCCAGCGACGGCGCGTGCTCCACGACGAGCGTCAGCCCGCCCGGCCAGAACGCCTCGATGAGCTTGCGCACCGTCGGGTCCACGGTCGTCACGAGGCCGTCGATCGTGTGCCACGACCCGACCAGCACCGGCACCGGCATGTCCCGGCCGCGCCGCTTGGCGGAGAGAAGCGTCTGCACGGCCGTCGGCGCGAACGCGTCCGCCCCCAGGCCGTACAGGGTGTCGGTCGGCATGACGACCAGGTCGCCCCGGCGCACCGCGTCGATCGCGGCGGCGATGCCCTGCTCCCGCTCGTCGTGGTCGTGGCAGTCGTAGGTCCGTGTCACGGCCGACATCTTTCCACTGCCCGCCACACCGGCGCCGACCCGCGCCCCCCGTATCCCGCCGCGCGCGCCGCCGACGCCGGCCGGGGGCTCAGCGGCGGCGGGCCGTCGAGAAGCGGGGCCGGTCGGCGAGGTCGCGGTGGTCGGCGACGTCGTCCCAGTCGCCGGTGGCGGCGAGGATGGCGGGCACCGATTCGCCCTGCACGTCGGCGTGCTCGATCCCGATCCACCCGCCGGGCTTCACCAGCGCCGCCGCACGCGTGACGAGCCGCCGCACCACGTCCAGCCCGTCGGGCCCGCCCCACAGCGCCGCGCCCGGATCGTGCTCGCCCGCTTCAGGAGCGACAACCGCTCTGTTCGGGACGTACGGCGGGTTGGTGAGAAGCATCGTCACCGTGCCGTCCAGCTCGGCCAACGTCGCCGGCGCGGTCGCGTCCCCCCGTACCAGCGTGATCGGGGTGTCCCCGGCGACCACCCGCGCGTCAGCGTTGCGCCGTGCCCAGGCGTGGGCGTGTTCTTCGCGTTCGACGCCGTACACGACGGCGTCCGGACGTTCGTTCGCCACCGCGAGCGCGATGGCCCCGGATCCGGTGCACAGGTCCACGACGACGGGCTTGTCGGTCCCGGCGATGACGTCCAGCCCCCAGCCGGCGAGCAGTTCGGTCTCGGGCCGGGGGACGAACACACCCGGGCCGACCGCCAGGTCGAGGTACCGGAAGCCGGCCACGCCGGTGAGGTGCTGCAACGGCACCCGCCGGGCGCGCTCGCCGACCAGTTCGTCGTACCGATCGGCCTGGTCGGGGGTGAAGTCGCCGGCGGCGATCAGCGCACCGCGCGACGTGCCGAGGACGAACGCCGCCAGTTCCTCCGCGTCGAACCGCGGACTGGCGACCCCGGCCTCGCCCAGCCGCGCCGTCGCACCGGCAACGGCCACCCGTACGGTCACGTCACGCTTCGCCGGCGAGGCGGGCGGCGGTGTCGGCGTCGACGAGCGCGTCCAGGACGGCGTCGAGATCCCCGTCGAGCACCTGGTCGAGGTTGTACGCCTTGTAGTTCACCCGGTGGTCGCTGATCCGGTTCTCGGGGAAGTTGTAGGTGCGGATCCGCTCGGACCGGTCCACGGTCCTGACCTGCGATTTCCGCGCGTCGCTGGCGGCGGCGTCGGCTTCCTCCTGGGCAGCGGCGAGCATCCGGGCGCGCAAGATCCGCAGCGCGTGCTCCTTGTTCTGGAGCTGCGACTTCTCGTTCTGGCAGGAGACGACGATGCCGGTCGGGATGTGCGTGATCCGGACGGCGGAGTCGGTGGTGTTGACGCTCTGCCCACCCGGCCCGGACGAGCGGTACACGTCGATCCGCAGGTCGTTGGGGTCGATGCTGACATCGACGTCCTCCGCCTCGGGCAGGACGAGGACGCCGGCCGCCGACGTGTGGATCCGTCCCTGGGACTCCGTGACCGGCACCCGCTGGACCCGGTGGACGCCACCCTCGTACTTGAGCCGGAACCAGATGCCGCGCCCCGCCTCGGGCACGCCCCGGTACTTGACGGCCACCTGGACGTCCTTGAACCCGCCGAGGTCGGACTCGGTCGAGCCGATCACCTCGGCCTTCCAGCCCTGACGCTCGGCGTACCGCAGGTACATCCGCAGCAGGTCGCCCGCGAACAGCGCCGACTCCTCGCCGCCTTCACCGGCCTTGACCTCCAGGATCACGTCCTTGGCGTCCATGGGGTCGCGCGGCAGCAGCAGCTCGCGAAGCTTCTCCTCCAGTGCCGGCAGCGCCGCTTCGAGCTCGGCGGCCTCGTCCGCGAACGCGGCGTCATCGGCGCCGAGCTCCCGCGCGGCGGAGAGATCGTCCCGGAGCGCGTCCAACTCCCGGACGGTCGCCACGACCGGGCCCAGCTCCGCGTACCGCCGCCCCAGGTCACGGGCGCGCGCCTGGTCGGCGTGGACGCTCGGGTCGGCGAGCTGCCGTTCCAGGTCCGCGTACTCCGCGACGAGCATGCTCACGCGGTCGGTAGGGGCTTCGGACATCTCGGGCCTCCGGGGTGCGAACGGGGTAAGGACACACGAACGGCGCCCGCCCGGACCCTGAAAGGGCCCGGGCGGGCGCCGCGCGGAAGCTACTTGCTGTCGGCCTCGGCCTTGCCAGGACGCTTGCCGAACCGCTTCTCGAAGCGGGCGACACGGCCGCCGGTGTCGAGGATCTTCTGCTTGCCCGTGTAGAACGGGTGGCACTGCGAGCAGACGTCGGCGTGGATGCTGCCGGCCTTCGCGGTGCTACGGGTGGTGAACGTGTTGCCGCAGGAGCAGGTGACCTGCGTCTCGACGTAGTTCGGGTGAATGTCGGGCTTCATCGGATCTCTCATTCTTCGTTGTGGTCGCCGGGTCGCCACGCGGGCGTGAACCGGTACCGGATGTCCGTGCAAGTGTAACTGTCCGCACGGGACGCCTGTTCCCGCGCGGGCCGCCGCACCGAGTTTCGGACTTTTGAGGGTCGGGCGAAGGCCGTCACCCTCAAAAGTCCGAAGCTCGGCGGGTTCGTGCTACTCGGTCGGGCCGACCGTCGTCTTCTGGATCTGCATGAGGAACTCGACGTTCGTCGAGGTCTTCTTGATCTTGTCCAGGAGCAGTTCGAGCGCCTGCTGCGAGTCGAGCGCGTGCAGCACCCGGCGGAGCTTGATGACGATCTGCAGCTCCTCCGGCGCGAGCAGGATCTCTTCCTTACGCGTGCCGGACGGGTCGACGTCGATCGCCGGGAAGATCCGCTTGTCCGCGAGCTTCCGGTCGAGCTTCAGCTCGGCGTTGCCGGTGCCCTTGAACTCCTCGAAGATGACGGTGTCCATCGTGGAGCCGGTCTCCACCAGCGCGGTGGCGAGGATGGTGAGCGAGCCACCGTTCTCGATGTTGCGCGCCGCGCCCAGGAACCGCTTGGGCGGGTAGAGGGCCGTCGAGTCGACACCACCGGAGAGGATCCGGCCGGACGCCGGGGCCGCCAGGTTGTACGCCCGGCCCAGGCGGGTGATCGAGTCGAGCAGCACGACCACGTCGTGGCCCAGCTCGACCAGGCGCTTGGCCCGCTCGATGGACAGCTCGGCGACCGTCGTGTGGTCGGACGGCGGCCGGTCGAAGGTCGAGGCGATGACCTCACCCTTCACCGAGCGCTGCATGTCCGTGACCTCTTCGGGCCGCTCGTCGACGAGGACGACCATGAGGTGGCACTCGGGGTTGTTCGTGGTGATGGCGTTCGCGATGGCCTGCAGGACCATCGTCTTACCGGCCTTCGGCGGCGAGACGATGAGCGCGCGCTGGCCCTTGCCGATCGGCATCACCAGGTCGATGACCCGGGTGGTGAGGATGTTCGGCTCGGTCTCCAGCCGCAGGCGGTCCTGCGGGTAGAGCGGCGTGAGCTTGTGGAACTCGGGGCGGCCCTTCGCCGCGTCCGGCTCCTGGCCGTTCACGGTGTCGAGCCGGACCAGCGCGTTGTACTTGTCGCGGCGCTCGCCCTCACGCGGCTGGCGCACCGAACCGGTGACGGCGTCACCGCGGCGCAGGCCGTACTTGCGGATCTGCGACAGCGACACGTACACGTCGTTCGGGCCGGTCAGGTAGCCGGAGGTCCGGATGAACGCGTAGTTGTCGAGGATGTCGACGATGCCGGCGACCGGGATGAGGACGTCGTCCTCGGCGACCACGGGCTCGGCGCTGTCGAAGCGCTCGCGGCCACTGCTGGTGCCGCCACTGTCGCGGCCACGACGGTTCCGCTCCCGGAACCGGCCGCGGCGCCGGCGTCCGCCGCCCTCGCCGTCGTCCTCGGAGTCGCGCGGGCCCTGGTCGCGACCCTGGTCACGGCCCTGGTTGCGGTCGCTGCCACCCTGGTTGCGGTCCTGGTTGCGGTCGCCGCCTTGCTGGCGGTCCTGGTTGCGGTCGCCGCCCTGCTGGCGGTCGCCGCCCTGGTTCCCGTCGCGGTTGCGGCCACCGCGGTCGTTGCGCTCGCCCTGCTGGCGCTCGCCGCTCTGGTTCCCCTCGCGGCTGCCGTCACGGTTGCCGCCGTCACGGTTGCGGTCGCCGCCCTGCTGGCGGTCGCGGCCACGGTCGCGGTCGCCCTGGCGGTCGGTGCGCTCGCCCTGGTTCTCGCGGGTCTGGCCGCGCTCGCCGTCACGGCCACCCTCGCGCTGGCCCTGCTCGCGCTGCTCGCTCTGCGGGCGCTCGTCCTTGGCGCGCTCGTCCTTGGCGCGCTCGTCGGCCGGGGCCTCGGCGGCGGGACGCTCGTCGACGACGGCGGTCGCGGCGGGGGCCGTGTCCGCGGCGGCGACGGCGCCGCCCACGGGGGCACCGGCGGGTCGGCTGGCGCGGCGGCGACCGGCCCGCGCGGCGGGCTCGGTGCTCTCGGCGGCCGGAGCGTCCCCGGTGGGGAGGGTGGCCTGCTCGACGCGGGGGGCCGGGACGGACACGGCGGCGGCCGGTTCGGTGGAACCGCCGCTCTGCTTGGCCTGGATCGCGGCGATCAGCTCGCCCTTACGCATCCGCCCGGTGCCGGTGATGCTCAGCTCACCGGCGAGTTTCTGCAGCTCAGGGAGGAGCATGGCGGAGAGCCCGCCGCCAGCGGCACGCCGGCGGGGCTTGGTGGTCTCCGCGGGGCTCGCGGTCTCGGGCGCGTTCTGCGCCTCGGCCGCGATATCAGTGGTTTCGCTCAATGGGGGTCCTTCCCTGCGTCGGCCTGACCCGGTAGGCCCGGATGGCCGGTATGTGGAGCGACCGGCCTCATCGGCCGGGTGTTTCACCCGTCGCTAGGACGGGAGTCGGTGGGACAGCCACAGGTGCTCACGGGCCCCGCTTGCGTGCGGGTGTTCAGCGGTTGCCGAACGTCCGCAACAACGGTTGGGGTGCCTACCATCAGCGAACTGGATGACGCTGGGCTCGGCGGCGATCGCACGCCCGAGGGCGGCTGTTCTGCCTAGCAGCGTAGACGCACCTGTACACCGTGGGCAACAACTGGCTGCCTCGGCGTGTTCCCTGGTCGTCTCAGCCGTGCGTCACATGGGCGATCGCGCCGCCCGCGTCGATGTCGACGGGCAGCACGGCGAACCCCGGCACGGACTCCGGGACGGCGCCGGTGTCGAACGCCAGCACGGTCGGGCCCGCGCCGCTGATCACGGCGGCGATCCCGGCCGTTCGCAGGTCCTGGACCAGCGCGGCGCTTTCCGGCATCGCCGGCGTCCGGTAGCTCTGGTGGAGCCAGTCGCGCGTGGCCGGCAGCAGCAGCGACGGGTCGGCGGTGATTGCGTGAACCAGCAGCGCGGCCCGTCCGGCGTTGGCGGCGGCGTCGGCGTGCGGGACGGAGTCCGGGAGGAGCTTGCGGGCCGTCGCGGTGAGCGCCCGGTGCTCCGGCACGTACAGCACCGGACGGACGCCCGGCGCCGGCACGCGGCGGACGGCTCGCGCGACGCCGTCCTCGGTCCACGCGATCGTGAGCCCGCCGAGCAGGCAGGCTGCGACGTTGTCGGGGTGGCCTTCGAGCGCCGTGGCGAGTTCGAGGACGGCCTGGTCGTCCAGCGCCATGCCGCCGTCGGTCACCAGCGCGCGGGCGGCGAGCAGCCCGGCGACGATCGCGGCGGACGACGATCCCATGCCGCGCGCGTGCGGGATCCGGTTCACGCACGACAGGCGCAGGCCGGGCGGCTGCCCGCCCAGGGCGTCGAAGCCGGCCCGCAACGCCCTGACGAGCAGGTGGTTCTCGTCCCGCGGCAGATCGCCGGCGCCTTCGCCCTCGACGTCGACCGTCAGCCCGGAGCCGGTGATCTCGACCTCGACCTCGTCGTGGACGGCCAGCGCCAGGCCCAGGGCGTCGAACCCAGGGCCGAGGTTGGCACTGCTCGCCGGCGGGCGGACCCGGACTACACCGGTACGGAACATGCGGAACTCCCCTCTTGGCTGCCGCACCCTATCCCCCGGCGGCGTCCGGATCGGGCGGCGGCGCGGCGGCGTCCCGCGCACCGGACGCCGGCCGCGACCAGCACGGCTAGCTGGTGCGTTGAGCGTCCGCGAGCCGGACCCGGGCCGTGAGGGAAGCCCACACCACCGCGTAGAGCAAGGTCACCGCGCCGCCGGCGGACGCCAGCACCCGGAGCGACACGTGGTCCGACAGCACGCCGGCCATGATCTGGCTGCACGCCATCGCCAGCGTCGCGAGCATGAAGTCGGTGCTGAAGACGCGTCCGCGCAGGCTGTCCGGGACCTGTGCCTGGAGCGCGTAGTTCGACAGGACCCAGTTCGCGCCGCCGCCGGTGTGCGCCACCGCGCAGAGCAGGAGCGCGAGCCAGAACCAGGGCGCCACCCCGAACAGCAGGTACGCGACGCCGTACGACGCCATCGACAGCGCGAGGCCGGGCAGCAGCCGTCCCGGCTTCATGAACGTGCCGCGCAGCAGCGCCGGTCCGACCAGTGCGCCCAGGCCACGGGCGGCGTAGAACAGGCCGGCGCCGATCGGGCCGACACCGAAGACGGACACCGCCATCAATGGGAACAAGGTCAGCGCGCCATTGCCCAGCCCCACCCCGGACTTGACCGTCACCAGCGCCGCGATCCGCGGATTCGACCGGATGAAGCCGATCGACTCGCGCACCGCGCGGAGGGTCCCGTTGTGGTTCTCGCCGTGGCCGGCGGCCTGGAACGGGCGCTTGACCCGCCAGGTCACGGCCGCGGCGATCAGCAGGCACGCGGCGTCGAGCAGGAAGCAGGCGTCCGTGCCGAGCCAGTGCGCGAAGATTCCGCCGAGCGACGCGCCGAGAACCAGCATCGTGCCCCACGCGCCGCCGGCCAGGATGTTCGCGACCGGCAGGTCGTCCTCGTCGACCAGGTTCGGCAGCGCCGCCTGGGACGCCGGCGCGTAGAACGCCTTCGACACCGCCACCGCGCCGACGGCCACCAGCGCGATCCACGCCGTCGCCTCGCTGCGGACCAGCAGGAGCAGCAGGACGGACGCGGCGCTCGCCAGGTTCGACGTGATGAGGATCGTGCGGCGGTCGAACCGGTCGGCGATCGTGCCCGCGTACGGGGCGAAGACGGCGAGCACCGCCGTGTCGACGGCCAGGACGAGGCCGCCCCACAGGCCGGTGCCGGTGAGCTGCGGTAGCAGGGTGAGCAGCGGGATCACGGCGAACCAGTCGCCGCCGAGGGAGATCAGGTCAGCGCCGAACACCCGTCGGAAATCGGGATTCCGGCGGATGAGATCCAGGTACGCCCTCACCCGACCGACACTAGTTCAGCCCCCAGGACAACGCTGTCATAAGTTGCGGGCGGCCGCGCCGCCCGGCCGGACGCGCCGCCGACGGCCGGTCGCCCGTCGGCCGCAACTGTCGGGGTTATCGGGCTATCCCGCGCCCGGCTACAGGACGGGATCCCGAACAGTCCGGTTTGTCGCCCGGCGCGGAGCGCCCGGTGACCGAGGCGCTGGCTACAGTTCCAGCGCTTTCGCCGCCACCTCGGCGTCGACGGGGATCGTCGTGGGTTTGGGGGCGCCGGAGATGGCCCAGTCCGGGTCCTTGAGGCCGTTGCCGGTGACCGTGCAGACGACGCGCTGGCCGGCGGCGAGCGTGCCCTGCTCGGACGCCTGGAGGAGCCCCGCCACGCTGGCGGCCGACGCCGGCTCGACGAAGACGGCCTCGCTGCGCGCGAGCAGCCGGTACGCGGCGAGGATCTGCCGGTCGGTGACGGACTCGATGGCGCCGCCGGACTCGTCGCGCGCGGCGATGGCCGTCGTCCAGGACGCGGGGTTGCCGATCCGGATGGCGGTGGCGATCGTGCTGGGTTCCCGGACGACCTGCCCGGTGACGAGCGGCGCCGCGCCGGCCGCCTGGAAGCCGCGCATCACCGGTTTGCGGGTGGCCTGACCGTCGGAAAAAGCCTCGACGTAGCCCTTCCAGTACGCGGTGATGTTGCCGGCGTTGCCGACGGGCAGGCAGTGGACGTCCGGCGCGTCACCGAGGGCGTCGACGATCTCGAACGAGGCCGTCTTCTGCCCCTCGATCCGGTACGGGTTGACGGAGTTGACCAGGCTGACCGGGTACTCCAGCGCGAGCTTGCTGGCGAGCGTCAGGCAGTCGTCGAAGTTGCCGTCGACCTGTAGCAGCTTGGCGCCGTGGACGAGCGCCTGGGCGAGCTTGCCCATCGCGATCTTGCCGGTCGGCACGAGGACGGCGCAGACCAGGCCGGCGCGGGCGGCGTAGGCCGCGGCGGAGGCGGAGGTGTTGCCGGTCGACGCGCAGATGACCGCCTTGGCGCCTTCCTCGACGGCCTTGCTGATCGCCATCGTCATGCCGCGGTCCTTGAAGGACCCGGTCGGGTTGAGGCCCTCGACCTTGAGGTACACGTCGCAGCCGGTCCGCTGGGACAGCACCGGTGCGGGCAGCAGCGCCGTGCCGCCCTCGTACAGCGTCACCACGGGCGTCGCGTCGGTGACCGGCAACCGGTCCCGATATTCGTTGATCACGCCCCGCCACGGTCTCACCGCACTACCTCTCCTTCGACTCGCATCACGCTCACGACGTCCCGCACGATGTCCAGCCCGCGCAACTCCTCGACCGTGGCCGAGAGCGCGGCGTCAGAGGCCACGTGCGTGACGATAACCAGCATCGCGTCGCCGCCGTGCCCCTCCTGGCGCACGGTGGAGATGCTCACCCCGTGGTCGGCGAACGCCGAGGCCACGGCCGCGAGGACACCTGCCCGGTCGGCCACGTCGAGGCTGACGTGGTACCGGGTCATCGCCTCACCCATCGGACGGACGCGCAACGCCGCGTAGTTCGACTCCCCCGCGGCCCTGGCGCCGATGATCCGGTTCCGGGCCACCGCCACGAGGTCGCCGAGCACGGCCGACGCCGTCGGGGCACCGCCGGCGCCGCGCCCGTAGAACATGAGCTGGCCGGCGGCCTCCGCCTCGACGAACACCGCGTTGAAGGCGTCGCCGACGCCGGCCAGGGGGTGCGTCCGGGGGATCATCGCCGGGTGGACGCGGACGCCGATGCTCTCGGTGCCGTCCTGGTCGGTGCGGCGCTCGGCGATGCACAGCAGCTTGACCGTGCAGCCCATCTCACGGGCGCTGGCCACGTCGGCGGCCGTGACCTCGGTGATGCCCTCGCGGTGGACGTCAGCGGCGGTCACTCGCGTGTGGAACGCCAGCGACGCCAGGATCGCGGCCTTCGCGGCGGCGTCGAAACCCTCCACATCGGCCGTCGGGTCGGCCTCCGCGTAGCCCAGCGCCGTGGCCTCGTCGAGCGCGTCGGCGAAGCCGGCTCCCGTCGAGTCCATACTGGACAGGATGAAGTTCGTCGTGCCGTTGACGATGCCCATCACGCGCGTGACGAGGTCGCCGTGCAGCGATTCGCGCAGCGGACGGATCAGCGGGATCGCACCGGCGACGGCGGCCTCGTAGTACAGGTCGGCGCCGCCCTCCGCAGCGGCCTCGTGCAGTACGGCGCCGTCCTCGGCGAGCAGTGCCTTGTTGGCCGTCACGACGGACTTGCCCGCCTTGAGCGCCGTGGTGATCCACGTGCGGGCGGGCTCGATGCCGCCGACGACCTCGACGACGAGGTCCACGTCGTCACGGGCCACCAGCGCGGCGGTGTCGGTCGTGAACAGGTCCGGCGAGACGGGCAGGTCACCGCGGGCCCGGCCGGGCCGGCGGACGCCGATCCCGACCAGCTCCAGCGGCGCGCCGATCCTGGCCGTGAGGTCGTCGGCCTGCGAGTGCAGCAGCCGGACCACCTCGCTGCCGACCGTCCCGCAGCCGAGCATCGCGACCCGTAGCGGTTTGCTCATCCGAGATCCAGGCGCATGAGGTCGTCCTCCGTCTCCCGGCGCACCAGCACCCGGCTCGTACCGTCGAGAACCCCGACGACCGGCGGCCGCGGTGTGTGGTTGTAGTTGCTGGCCATGCTGCGGCAGTAGGCGCCGGTGCCGGCCACCGCGAGCAGGTCGCCCGGGACGACGTCGGCGGGGAGCCACACGTCCTTGACGACGACGTCGCCGCTCTCGCAGTGCTTGCCGACGACGCGGGCCAGCATGGGCGGCGCGTCCGAGGACCGGGACGCCAGCACGCACGTGTAGGTGGCGTCGTACAGCGCCGTCCGGATGTTGTCGCTCATGCCGCCGTCGACGCTGACGTACGTCCGGAGGCCGTCGACGTCCTTGACCGTGCCGACCTCGTACAGCGTGACGCCGGCCTGGCCGACGATCGCCCGGCCCGGTTCGACGGAGATGCGGGGCTGCGCCAGCCCGGCGCCGAGGCATTCGCGGCGGACGATCTCGCGCAGCTCGGCGGCCATGACGCTGACCTCGGCCGGGTCGTCCTCCGGCGTGTAGGCGATGCCGAGGCCGCCGCCCAGGTCGAGTTCGGGCAGCTCGACGCCGTGCTCGTCGCGGATCTCGGTCAGCAGCCCGACCAGCCGGTGCGCGGACACCTCGAAGCCGGCGGTGTCGAAGATCTGCGAGCCGATGTGGCTGTGCAGTCCGACCAGTTCCAGGCTGGACTGCTTGAGGACGCGGCGCACCGCCTCCGCCGCCGCCCCGGACGAGAGCGAGAAGCCGAACTTCTGGTCCTCGTGGGCCGTCGCGATGAACTCGTGCGTGTGCGCCTCGACGCCGACCGTGACCCGCACCATCACGCGCGGACGGACGCCCGTCTCGGCGGCGAGGTCGGCCAGGCGCGCGATCTCGGCGAACGAGTCGAGCACCACGTACCCGACCCCCGCGGCGAGTGCCCGCCGCAGCTCGCCGACGCTCTTGTTGTTGCCGTGCAGCGCCAGCCGGGCCGGCGGGAAGCCCGCGGCCAGCGCGGTCGCCAGCTCGCCGCCGGTGCACACGTCGAGGCCCAGGCCCTCCTCGGCCACCCAGCGGGCGATGGCCTTGGACAGGAACGCCTTGCCCGCGTAGTACACGTCGGCGCCCTCGAACGCCGACATGTACCCGCGGCAGCGCGCCCGGAAGTCAGCTTCGTCCAGGAACAACGCCGGCGTGCCGTGCTCGGCCGCCAGGTCGCGGACGTCCATCCCGGCGAGGTGCACGACGCCGTCGACGCGGCTGGCACTGACCGGCCAGATGCGCGGATCGAGCGCGATCAGGTCGGCGGCCGGCTGCGCGACCAGCCCGGACGGCATGACATCCGCGTGCCGGGGACCAGCCGGGTGCGCCCTCACATCCGCTCCGGGGCGCTCACGCCGAGCAGGGCGAGGCCGTTGGCGAGGACCGTGCGGGTGGCCTCGCAGAGCCAGAGCCGTGCCCGGTGCTGGTCGGTGGTCTCCTCGTCGCCGCGCGGCAGCACCCGGCACACCTCGTAGAAGCGGTGGTAGGTGCCGGCGATCGACTCCAGGTAGTGGGCGATCCGGTGCGGCTCGCGCAGCTCGGCGGCGCTGGCGATCACGCGGGGGAACTCGCCGAGCGCCCCGAGCAGGGCGCCCTCACGCTCGTGGTCGAGCAGGGCCGGATCCAGGTCGCCCCGGTCGATGCCCAGCTCGGCGGCATTGCGCAGGACGGAAGAGATGCGGGCGTGCGCGTACTGGACGTAGAAGATCGGGTTGTCGTTGCTGCGACGCGTCCACAGATCGAGGTCCAGGTCGATGGTCTGGTTGACGCTGGCCCTGGCCAGGGCGTACCGGGCGGCGTCCACCCCGATCGCCTCGACGAGGTCGGCGAGCGTGACGACGTTGCCTGCGCGCTTGCTCATCCGGACCGGCTCGCCGTCCTTGAGGAGGTTCACGAGCTGGCCGATCAGGACCTCGATGTTGCGGTCCGGATCGTCGCCCGCGCAGGCGGCGAGCGCCTTGAGACGGGCGACGTAACCGGTGTGGTCGGCGCCGAGCAGGTACAGGCAGACGTCGAAGCCGCGGCCACGCTTGTCCAGGTAGTAGGCGGCGTCGCCGGAGAAGTAGGCGGGCGCCCCGTCGCTCTTGATGAGGACGCGGTCCTTGTCGTCGCCGAAGTCGGTGGTCCGGAGCCAGATCGCGCCCTCGGAGTCGTAGACGTGGCCCTGCTTGCGCAACGTCTCGACGGCCCGCTCGACGGCGCCGGTGGAGTGCAGCGAATCCTCGTGGAAGTAGACGTCGAAGACGACGCCGAATTCCTTCAGCGACGACTTGATCTCGTCGAACATGAGGTTGACGCCGATCTTGCGGAACACCTCCTGGGCCTCACCGTCGGGACGGTCGAGCGCATCCGGGGCGAGCTGGCGGACCTGCTCGGCGATCTCGCCGATGTACGCGCCGGCGTAGCCGTCCTCAGGAGTGGGTTCGCTCTTGGCTGCGGCCAGCAGCGAACGGGCGAAGCGGTCGATCTGGGCACCGTGGTCGTTGAAGTAGTACTCGCGGACGACCTCGGCGCCGCTCGCCTCGAACAGCCGGGCCAGCGCGTCGCCGACGGCCGCCCAGCGGACGCCGCCGATGTGCACCGGACCGGTCGGGTTGGCGGAGACGAACTCCAGGTTGATCCGCTGGCCCGTGAGCGCGTCGTTGCGCCCGTAGGCGGCGCCGCTGGTCACGACGGTGCGGGCCAGCTCACCCTGGGCGGCGGCGTCCAGGACGATGTTGAGGAAGCCGGGGCCGGCCACGTCGACGCGGGCGACGCCCGGCGCGGCGGCCAACTCCTCGGCGACCCAACCGGCCAGGTCGCGCGGCGCGACCCCTGCCCGTTTGGCTACCTGAAGCGCGATATTCGTGGCATAGTCGCCATGCTCGGGGTTGCGCGGGCGCTCGACGGTCACGCTGGCCGGCAACGAGGCCGGATCCAGCTGGTGTGCCGTGAACACACTGCGGGTAGCAGCGAGAACAGCGTCGGAGAGTGCGGCGGGGGTCACCTCGTCATGCTATCGAGATCGCAGGGCTCGCTCGTGCGACTACCGTGGTAGCTGTACCACTGACTAGGACGGGCGCTGTGGCTGCCCGGATCGCCCGAAAGGTTCCCATGTCGTCGAAGACCAGCCAGCGCTCGACCGGCAAGACCGGTGGCAAGCCCCCCAGGAAGGGCGCCGGCCGCAAGCCGATCAAGCCGATCAGGCCGGCGCTGCCGTGGGGCATGATCGCCCTCGCCACGACCGTGGGCCTCATCGCGGTCGGCATCATCGGTTACGGCGTGTACACGGCCCGCGACGCCGACAAGCCGTTCGGCGAGCGCAACGCCCAGCAGATCGAGGGCGTCAAGAACTTCCGGAAGACCGACAAGGCCGCCCTCACCCAGAACCACAAGGACGGCAAGCTCGAGTACAAGCAGTCCCCGCCCGTCGGCGGTGACCACAACCTGACGTGGCAGAACTGCGAAGGCGCCGTCTACGA
The DNA here is from genome assembly GCA_963742725.1 of uncultured Actinomycetota bacterium. GTDB lineage: Bacteria > Actinomycetota > Actinomycetes > Mycobacteriales > Cryptosporangiaceae > CAVVAL01. The sequence continues at coordinate 784,053 of CAVUMX010000001.1, forward strand.
CAAGCCGATCGCCAAGGAACACGCGGTCCACAGCCTCGAGCACGGTGCGGTCTGGCTCGCGTACGACCCGAAGCTGTCGCAGGCCGACGTCGCGAAGCTCGCCGACAAGATCAAGGGCACGGACTTCACGATGATGAGCCCGTACGAGGGGCTCGGCACCACCGTGTCGCTCCAGGCGTGGGGCTTCCAGCTCAAGCTGGACAAGATCGACGACGCGCGGATCGACAAGTTCATCACCGGCTTCGCCCGCGCGGCGACGATGGAGCCGCAGGCCGGTTGCCAGGGCGGCACCACCGCCACCGGCAACGAGCCGCAGGGCCAGGCCGGCGCGCCGCAGCCCCCGGCCGGTGGCTGACGACGCCCAGCGCCGTTCGCTGAGCCCCCTGGCCAGGACGTGGTTCGCCGCGATCCTGGCCGGGGCGCTCGCGTTGGCGCTCGGATTCGGGGCCGGCGTGTTCGTGGGCAAGCCGCAGCACCCCGGTGAGGACTCGGCCGAGGCTGGCTTCGCGCGCGACATGTCCACGCACCACGGCCAGGCCGTCTCGATGGCGATCGAGGAGTACCGCGTCACGACCGACTCCGGCCTCGAACAGCTCAGCATCGACATCGCGCTCACCCAGCAGGGCCAGATCGGCGTCATGCAGACCTGGCTCCGAACGTGGAAGCTCGAAGTGAACAGCACGGACCGTCCGATGGCGTGGATGGGCGCGGCTGTGCCCCCGGGCGACCTGATGCCCGGGATGGCGTCCGACGCTGATCGCACCAGGCTGCGCGAGTCCACAGGGCGGGCGAAGGACGTGCTGTTCTGCCAGCTCATGATCAAGCACCACCTCGGCGGCATCCACATGGTCGACGCCGTCCTCGAACGCACCGAGAACACGCAGGTCCGCGACCTGGCGCAGTCCATGAAGAACGGCCAGCAGTACGAGGTCCAGGTGTTCAAGGACAAGCTGGCGTCGCTCGGCGCGGCGCCCTGAGGTAGTCAGGGTGGGGCGCGGGCGGGGCGCCTGAAAGAATCCGCGCGTGGATCCGAACTCGCCGCAGGACGGCCAGCCGAGTAACCCGATGCCGCCCGGACCACCGGCTGGGCCGTACGGGCCTCCGCCCGCGCCGGCTGGGCCGTACGGACCTCCGCCCGGGGCGGTGCCGCCAGGGGCGTATGTGCCGCCCGGGGTCGCGCCGCCCGGGGCGTATGTGCCGCCGGGGCCGGGGTTCGGTGGGCAGCCGGGGTATCCGGCGGCGGCGCCGAAGCGCAGTGGCATGTCGAAGGGGCTGGTGATCGGCCTGTCCATCGCCACCGTCGCGCTGCTGGTGATCTGCGGTGGCTGTGCCGTGGCCGGCTACCTGCTCTACGCCGACGCCAAGGACGAGATCTCGACGCGCGAGGACGAGTCGACAGGCGAGGCCACGTCCACCACGATCGACGGGCTCGTGAACTACCGCGAGACCGACCCGGACCTGCTCACCCAGAACCACAAACCGGGCAGGATCGTGTACCGGGTGACCCCGCCGCCCGGTGGCGACCACAACGGCAAGTGGCAGAACTGCCAGGGCAACGTGTACGACGCGCAGATCCCGACCGAGCGCGCCGTCCACAGCATGGAGCACGGCGCGGTGTGGATCACGTACGAGCCGGGTCTGTCGTCCGACCAGGTGGACGAGCTCGCCGACAAGATCCGCGGCAAGGACTACACGATGATGAGCCCCTACCCCGGACTCGACAGCCCGATCACGCTCCAGGCATGGGGGTACCAGCTCAAGGTCGACGACGCGGACGACGCCGACATCGACAAGTTCATCACCGCCTACGCCCGAACGGCGACCATGGAACCGGGCGCCACCTGCGGAACTGGCTCCACAGCGACCGGCACCGAACCGGCATCCTGACAACCGTCCGGCGCCGACGGGGCACTGCGCGAGGGACCTTGATGGACTGATACTCTTTCCGAGGTCCCGAGCCCCCGTAGCTCAGGGGATAGAGCACCGCCCTCCGGAGGCGGGTGCGCAGGTTCGAATCCTGCCGGGGGCACCCTCTCTCGCCAGCACAAAGAAGCCCTTGACCAGCGCGAACGCCGTCAAGGGCTTCTCTCATGGTGGCCGAGGTTCCCGCTAGGCGCAGCAGGCGCGGCTCCCGGTACGCCGAGCGAGACGGGGCTCACCGTCGCCGGGTTAACGCGCATCGGCGCCGGCTCGATGCTGGCGGCAGCGGCTGGACCATCCCGGCGCGCGATGCCGGCGGGGCATCGGCGATGCTGTGTGCGTGGACTACGTGTCCAGAGTGCCGCGACCGCCGCTGGACGGGCTGATCGACGACCTCTACTACCTGGAGGGTGGGCCGCCGTACGCCCGGCTGACGCTGCCGGCGAGTGGTCACCATGCCCACCCGCGCCTTCGAGTTCGGCTATCCGCCGGAGACCCGGTCCGTCGGCGTGCACTTCAAGCCGTGGGGGCTGGCGCCGTTCCTGCCGATGCCCGCGGCCGAGCTGTGTGACCGGCCGGTGACGGTAGAGCAGGTTTGGGGTCGGCCCGCCATTGCTGAGCTGCGGGACCGGCTGGCCACGGCGGACGGACCGCACGAGATGCTGACGCTGCTCGAGGAGGAGCTGATGCGACGGCTGTGCGGGACCGCCGGCCTGGGGCTGGTCCGCCATACGAGCAGCGTCATCGCGGCGAACAGCGGGGCGGTGGCGATCGGCGGCCTGAGCGTGGCAGCCGGTGTCAGCAGCACGCATCTGGCACAGCGGTTCAAGGAGCTCATCGGCGTCACGCCGAAGCGGCTGGCCCGCACCTACCGCTTCACCGCCACCGTGTTCGCGATCGACCCCACCGGACCGGTCGACTGGGGCGACCTCGCCGGTGGCGCAGGCTACTTCGACCAGGCCCACTTCGGCCACGAGTTCCGGGCGTTCACCGGGCTCACGCCGACCCGGTACGTCGAAGTCCGGCGGCGGTTCCTGCGCGAACATCCCGGCCACGCGCTGGACGGCTGGCCGCTGCCGGCCGATTGATTTCTTACAAGAGCGACAGCTCACGACGCGCTAATTTGGGGGCACTCCAAGGCAGAGGAGAGCCCCGTGGGCAAGGTGGTCATGTACAGCTCGGTGTCGGTGGACGGCTTCATCGCGGACGAGCACGACCAGCCCGGACCGCTGTTCGACTGGTTGTCCAGCGGTGACGTCCCGTTGGACGAGAGCGGCGAGGTGAAGGTGTCGCAGACGTCCTACGACTACACCCGGCCGTACTGGGACCAGATCGGGGTGACAATCGCCGGCCGCCACGTCTTCGACCTGACGGACGGCTGGGACGGGAAGCCTCCGAGCGGGATCGACCACGTGGTCGTCGTGACGCACCGGCCGCAGCCCGAGGGCTGGGACCCCGAGGCGCCGTTTCACTTCGTCGACGGCGTCGAGGCAGCCGTGGCCAAGGCGCAGGAGCTTGCGGGTGACCGCATGGTCGAGGTCGCCGCTGGCGACGTCGGTGGCCAGGCGCTTGCCGCGGGCCTGGTCGACGAGGTGCGCATGGACGTCGTACCCGTGGTGTTCGGGTCCGGCAAGCGCTACTTCGGGTCGGTCGACGCGCAGCACCTGTTGGAGGATCCGGACGTGGTGATTCAGGGCAACCGGGTGCTTCACCTCCGCTATCGGGTGCGCCGTTGACCGGTGCCGGGCCGGCGAACCTTACCCCCGTCCCCGCGCAACGCTGACGCGCTCAACCTGTCGGGGACAGCTCCTTGGCGAGGCGGGCGACCGCGTCAGGACCGGCGAGTGACGCCTGCTGGTAGCCCTCGCTGCGGTAGAGGTCGATGTTCCGCACGCTCTTCGCGCCGGTGAACAGCAGGATGCGGCGGCAGTCCGGTTCGACGCCGGCTTCGGCGGTGCGCAGCAGCCACCGACCCAGTCCCTGGCCGCGCAGGTCGGGCACGACGGCGAGCCGGCCCACGTGCCAGTCGGTGCCGGTGCGACGGGTCCGGACCATGCCCAGCAGACGCCCGTCCAGCCAGATGCCCGTGGTCTGCCAGGTCGCCAGCCACTCGCGCACGTCCGTCAGTGACTCGTGCAGAGCCGGTATGGCCATGGTGTCGTTGACGACAGCCTCGTCCAGCCAGCAGCACCGCTGGAGCACGGTGACCTCGGGCGCGTCGTCAGGGGTCAGCCTTCGCACGTAGGACCCTGGCAGCGGGCCGGACTGCGCCCCTGCACGTTCCCGCATCGGCCGCAGCGAGTGTGCTAGCCGGACCAGCTCCTCCAGCAGGCCGACACCCGCGGCATCCCGGGCCGCGTCCGACCGGAGCCGCCCATTCTCCACCGCGTCACCGATGCGAATCGCGACGGTGGCGCCCAACGGCACGAGGCGCAACGTGGTCACCACCTGCTTGGCGTGCTGGACCGAGCGGGTGCCCGCCGACGTGTTGCCGTAGCTGACGAAGCCCATCGGCTTCCACGCCCATTCGCGGCCGAGGTAGTCCAGCGCGTTCTTCAGCGTCGCCGGCATCCCGTAGTTGTACTCCGGCGTGACCGCGATGAACCCATCTGCCGCGTCGACGATCGCGCTCCATCGACGTGTGTGTTCGTGCTGGTAGATACCCGACGAGGGGTGTTCCTCCTCGTCCAGGAACGGCAGGTTCAGCTCGCCGAGGAGCACCGGCACGAGTTCGACGCCGAGTTCGGCGGCACGGGGCGTGAGCGTATCGGTCAGCCACTCCCCCACCACGGGACCGAGGGCACCGGGACGGGTGCTGCACACCAGAACAAGGACGCGGGACCGTTTCGTTGACATGGAAACGAAGTGTAGGTGCTAGATTGATTACATGTCAACGAAACCGCCTGTGCGTTGGTTGGAACCCGACGAGGAGCGGGCGTGGCGGGCGTTTCTGCGCGTGATGGTCGCCGTCCGGACGGGCACGGCGCACGACCTGGCCGCGATCGGACTCTCCGAGCCGGACTACGAGGTACTCAGCACGCTGTCGGAGCGGCCCGACCACACCAGCACCCTCGGGGAACAGGCCGACAAGATGGGATGGTCGCGCAGCCGGCTGTCCCGGCACGCCAGCCGGATGGAAGCGCGTGGTCTCCTGCGACGCGCTCCCGATCCCGCCGACGGCCGAGGCTGCCTCCTCTCGCTCACCGAGCACGGCCTGGACACCCTCGCCGACGCCGCGCCCGCCCACCTCGATTCGGTACGGCACCACTTCATCGACCGGCTCGCCCCGGAGGACCTCGCCGCCATCGAACAGCTCGCACGGCGGCTGGAAGCACGCTGACCTGCGGCAGGTTAATGCCGGCCCGGACGTCCGCAGAGCTGACCGCCGATCCGACCGCCGCCCACCCGAACCGGCTGCTGTACCTGACGCCGACGCTGAAGAACGGGCAGCGACTGTCGGGCACACCGGAGGTCACGGTCCGGGCCTCTGTCGACGGCCGCTCGCCGTACCTCACCGCCTACCTGGTCGACTACGGCGAGGACACGCGCGTGGCCAGGCTGGAACGGCGCACCGGCCAGACCTGGTGCTTCGGCGACAGCCTCGCGGACGACAGCGGCTGCCGGGACCTCTACGAGTACGTGACCGAGAAGACCCCGTACCGGATCGTCACCCGTGGCTGGCTCGACGTCCGGAACCGGCACTCGGCCAGCCGCACCGACCCGATCCAGCCCGGCCAGGACTACTCGTTCCGGTGGAAACTCGAACCGGCCGACTACGTGTTCAAGCCCGGGCACCGGATCGGCGTGCTGATCACGTCCACCGATCACGACTACACGCTGCGCTACCCGGCCGGTACCCGGGTCGGGGTGCGCACCGGCGCGAGCAGCGTCCGGCTGCCATTGCTGCCGGTACCCGCAGCGCGCTGACAGAGGCAGGGCCGGCCGCGAGCCACGCGGCCGGCCCGCCGCGTTTCGGCTGACGAAAGTACCTTTACATGATCTAGGCCGAACTTTCGGCTGATCTGTCGAAAGGTATGGACTTAACCGACGAAAGTGCCTACCGTCACACCTCACTCACGGTCGGCGCCGATGTCCATCGTCGGCTGTGGATCAGCGGCCGCCGCCGCCCCACGACCCGCCCATCGCGGCCAGCCGCTGCACATCCGCCTTCGCTAAGGAGGACACGATGGGCACACGGCCGCTGCGGCGCTTCCGCACTCTCGTCTTAGGTTCGATCGCCACCGTCCTCGTCACCGGGCTCTGGGCCGCCCCCGCCGACGCGGTTCCCCCGCAGGAACCCGGGCTGACCCTGCGCGTCTTCGACGTCCAGGCGCCGCTCGACGCGATCTGCACGTTGAAAGCCGGGCAGACGCCGAACGTCGACAAGCTGATGCCCGCCGTCAACTGGACCTCCAGCGCCGACTTCGGCTTCGAGGACCACTTCGTGGCGCACGTGCTCGGCAACATCAGCATCCCTACGGCCGGGTCGTACACGTTCCGGCTCACCAGCGACGACGGCTCGCGCCTGCGCATCGACAACACGGTCGTCATCAACCACGACGGCCTGCACGGGCCGACGCCCAAGGAAGGCGCCGTCACCCTCAGCGCCGGCTACCACGAGCTGCGCATCGAGCACTTCGAACGCGACGGCGGCCAGCAGATCACCCTCGAATGGCGGGTCCCCGGGTCGTCCTCGTTCGCCCTCGTGCCCAACTCGGCGCTGAGCACCGACGCGGGCGTGGTCCGGGTGACCGCACCGGGCAAGAAGGAGTGCGAGACCGACGACGACGCGGCCGGCGACGGCCGGCCACTGACCGGCGTGCACCCCAGCTACACGCTGACCAACCTGCGGCCGAACGGGTTCCAGCCGAAGGTCACCGGGATGGACTGGCTTCCCGACGGGCGACTCGTCGTCACGACCTGGGGCGAGTCGAATCAGACGGCCGGGGAGGTGTACATCCTGGCCAACACGGGCGGGCCGACGGAGCCGGGCAGGGTGACGACGAAGAAGATCGCCGGCAACCTCAGGGAACCGATGGGCGTGAAGGTCGTCGACGGCATCGTCTACGTCTCGGAGAAGCAGCGCCTGACCAGGCTCGTCGACACCAACGGCGACGAGGTCACCGACCGGTACGACACCGTCGCCACCTGGCCGTTCAGCGGCAACTTCCACGAGTTCGCGTTCGGCCTGCTGTACCGGGACGGGTACTTCTACCTGAACCTGTCGGTGTCGATCAACTACGGCGGTTCGACGACGGACCCGCAGCCCGTGCCGAACCGCGGCACCACGATCAAGGTGAACAAGGACACCGGCGAGGTGTCCTACGTGGCCGGTGGGCTGCGCACACCGCACGGCATCGGCTGGGGCCCAGAGGACGGCGTCTTCGTCACCGACAACCAGGGCGGCTGGCTGCCGTCGTCGAAGCTGCTGCACGTCAAGCAGGGCCGGTTCTTCAACCACCACATGAATCCGGACGGCCCGTACGACACCGCGTCGCCGACCCCGCCGGTGCTGTGGATGCCGCAGAACGAGATCGCCAACTCCCCGAGCGCGCCGCTGCTCCTGCGCACCGGGATCTACGCCGGCCAGTTCCTCATCGGCGATGTCACCTACGGAGGGCTGCAGCGCGGCTTCGTGGAGAAGGTCAACGGCGAGTACCAGGGTGCGCTCTTCCGGCTCACCCAGGGCCTGGAGGCCGGTGTCTCGGAGGTCCACGAGGGCCCTGACGGCGCGATCTACGTCGGCGGTCTCGGTTCCAGCGGCAACTGGGGCCAGACCGGAAAGCTCCAGCACGGCCTGCAGAAGCTGACGCCGAACGGCACCAGCACGTTCGACATCCGCGCGATGCGGGCAACGGCGACGGGCTTCGAGCTGGAGTACACCCAGCCACTGTCGGCGGCGACCGCGGCGAACCTGGCCGCCCGGTACACGGTCGAGCAGTGGCGCTACCAGCCGACCTCGAACTACGGCGGGCCGAAGCTCGACGAGGAGATGCTGCCCGTCACCGCGGCCTCGCTGTCGGCCGACGGCAGGAAGGTCAACCTGGACATCGGTGGCCGCAAGGCGGGCCGGGTCGTGTACGTGCGCTCGCCACGGCCCTTCACCTCGAACACCGGCCAGTCGCTGTGGAGCACCGAGGCGTGGTACACCCTCAACGCCATCCCGGGCGGCGCGGCGGCCACGAACGTCGCGCTGAACAAGCCGGCCACGGCCGACAGCTCCTGCGCGGCCAGCGAGGGCCCGGCGAAGGCGGTCAACGGCTCGGTCTCCGGCGGCAACAGCGACAAGTGGTGCTCACTCGGCGGCACCAAGTTCCTGCGGGTCGACCTGGGCGCCAACCACGACGTGAACAGGTTCGTCGTCAAGCACGCCGGCGCGGGCGGCGAGAGCACCGCCTGGAACACGCGGGACTTCACCATCCAGACCAGCCTCGACGGCTCCAACTGGACGACGAGGACGACGGTCACAGGCAATACGGCGAGCACGACGACGCACGACATCGCCGCGGCCGCCGCACGGCACGTGCGGTTGAACGTCACGGCACCGACCAGCAACGGCGACGGGGCGGCGCGCATCTACGAACTGGAGGCGTACGCCGGAACGACGTCCAACCGGATCCAGCTGTTCGACGGCACGAACCTCGCCCAGTGGAGCGGATCCGGCGGCGGCGCCGCGCCCTGGCCGGTCTCCGGCGGGTCGGCCGAGGTGCTCGGCGGCGACATCCAGACGAGGCAGAGCTTCGGCGACTTCAAGCTCCACGTGGAGTTCTGGCTGCCGAACCTGCCGCCGGACCAGACCGGGCAACGTCGCGCGAACAGCGGCGTCTACCTGCAGAACCGCTACGAGATCCAGGTGCTCGACACGTTCGGCAAGCCCACCCTCGACGAAACCGAGTCCGCCAGCATCTACGGCAGGCGCGCGCCCGACAGCAACGCCGGGACCGCGCCGCAGACGTGGCAGACGTACGAGATCACGTTCCGCGCGGCCCGCTTCAACGGCGCCACCAAGATCGAGAACGCCCGCGTCACGGTGGTGTGGAACGGGGTGACCGTCCACAACAACGTGGCGATCGACGGACCGACCGGTGGCGGCTCGTCCGAAGGGCCGGCAGGTGGGCCGATCCGCCTGCAGGACCATGGCGACCCGGGTGAGAACAACCGGTACCGCAACATCTGGATCGAACCGCTCGGCTGAAAACCCGGCCGTTCCGGCTGCTCACCGGCCTACACGGGCCCGAGCAGCCGGAACGGGCGGCGCGGTTCAGGACGGCTGGAGGTACGCGACCTCGCTGGCGAGCACGGCGGCCCCGACCACGCCGGCGCGCGGTCCCAGCTCGGACAGCACGACCGGCAGGTTGCCGGTGGCGAGCGGCAGCGACCGCCGGTACACGACGCTGCGGATCTCGGCGAGCAGGATGTGGCCGAGCCCGGCGAGCCCGCCGCCGATCACGATCATCGACGGGTTGATGAAGCTGACCAGGCCGGCCAGGACATCGCCGACCCGCTGGCCCCCTTCGCGGATGAGACGGATGCACACCACGTCGCCCTCGGCCGCGCCGTCGGCCACGTCCTTGGCCGTGACGACGTCGTTCGCGGCGAGGCGATCGGCCAGGGCCGACGACGTGCCCGCCCGCGCGGAGGCCGTGGCGTCGCGGGCGAGCGCCACCCCGCCGAAGACCGCCTCCAGGCAGCCGACGTTGCCGCACGAGCAGACCGGACCGTGCGGGTCGACCTGGATGTGCCCGATGTCGCCGGCACAGCCGTCGGTACCCCGGTACACCGCGCCGTTGAGGTGGACGCCGCAGCCGATCCCGGTGCCGATCTTGACGAACAGCAGGTTGTCGACCGAGTGGGCGACCCCGCCGTACCGCTCGCCGATGCTCATGATGTTGACGTCGTTGTCGACGACGGCCGCGCAGCCGTGCTCGCGCCCGAGCACCTCACGCACCGGGTACCGGTCCCAGCCAGGCATTATCGGCGGCGACACCGGGACGCCGTCACGGAAGCTGACCGGGCCCGGCACCCCGATGCCGATCGCGGTCAGCCGCTCGTAGGCGCCGTCGACCTTGAACTTCGCCAGGATCTCGTTGACCCGGTGCAGGATCGGTTTCGGGCCGGACCTGATGTCGGCCGGTTCGGCGTAGCTCGCCACCGGTTCCAGGCGCCCGTCGGTGATCTCGACGTCGATCGAGGAGGCGCCGAGGTCGACGGCGGCGAACCGCAGCCCCGGGTCGAGTTCGACCAGGGTGGACCGGCGGCCACCCCGGGACGCGGCCGGGCCGGCCTCCCGGATGAACCCGGTGACCAGCAGCCTCTCCAGGTCGAGGCGGAGCCGCGCGCGCGGGATCTCCAGCCTGTCGGCCAGCTCGGCCCGGGACAGCGCGCCACGGTCGCGAAGCAGGCGGAGCAACCGGGTCTGTGTCGACCCTTCGAGATCACCCATCGCGTGGCCTCTCCCCCAGTTATGTTCGCCAGATTAACAGCTTTCGTGCGGACCAGACGAAAGTTCATCACGACATAGCCGAACTATTGCACCAATACTCACATTTGAGTAATCTCGCCAACTATAAAGTCGTCGCTCGCGCGACATCGTGGGCGGACCGGCGCTGGGTGCGGACCGCGCCACGAAGCAGAGGTGAACAGGTGATCAAACGCATCCACGCGACCGCCTTAGCCACCGTCGCGATCCTGCTGACCGGCGCGGCCGCACACCCGGTGAACGCGGCGGCCCCGTTCGACGTCCTCGTCTTCTCCAAGACGGCCGGGTTCCGGCACGACTCGATCGCGACCGGGATACAGGCCGTCCGTGACCTCGGAGCCGCCAACACCTTCACGGTCACCGCGACCGAGGACGCGCAGGCGTTCACCACGGCCAACCTCGCCCAGTACGAGGCGGTCGTGTTCCTCAACACGACCGGCGACGTCCTCGACGAGAGCCAGCAGGCGGCGTTCGAGTCCTACATCCACGGCGGGGGCGGTTTCGTCGGCGTGCACGCCGCCGCCGACACCGAGTACGGCTGGCCGTTCTACGGCGATCTCGTCGGGGCGCTCTTCGCCTCGCATCCGGCGATCCAGGCGGCAACGATCCAGGTCGAGGACCGCACACACCCGGCCACCAGCCATCTCGACCCGACCTGGCGCCGCACCGACGAGTGGTACAACTACCGGACCAACGCCCGCTCCACCGCCCGCGTGCTCGCCACGCTCGACGAGTCGTCGTACACCGGCGGGACGATGGGCGCCGATCATCCGCACGCATGGTGCAAGACCGTCCGGAGTGGCCGGTCGTTCTACACCGGCAGCGGCCACACCCGGCAGTCGTATGCCGAGCCCGCGTTCCGCGCCCACCTGCTCGGCGGGATCCGGTACGCCGCCGGGGCGGTGCAGGCCGACTGCGCGCCGGCCACCGGCGGCGGTCGGGTGGAGGCGGAGTCGTCCAGTTCCCAGTCGGGGACGCGGAAAGTGACGGACTCCGGCGCGCACGGCGGGGTCCGCGTCGGCTACATCGACCCCGGAGACTGGCTCGGCTTCGCCGCCGTGACCGTCAACGGGCGCACCGGATTCACCGCTCGCGTCGCGTCCGGCGGCCCCGGCGGGACCATCCAGATCCGTTCCGGCGCGGCCAACGGCGCGATCCTGGGCAGCGTGGCTGTCCCCCGTACCGGTGGCTACAGCACGTTCGTCGACGTCACGACCACCATCAATTCCGGAACCGGGCCGCTGTTCCTCACGTTCACCGGCTCGGGTGGCGGCCTCTTCGACATCGACGACTTCGCGCTCACCCCAGGCTGAGCCCCAGCAGGAACTCCTTGACCTCGACAGCGGCGATCCGGTCGCGCGCGGTGGCCGGATCGGAGCAGAGGAGCACCGGCGCGTCGCGGTCGGCGGCCGGCAGGCGGCCGTGCGAGCCGCGCACGGCACGGGCACCCGCGTCGAGGCCGATCACGCTCATCCGGTACCGCATGCCGAGTTTCCTGCGCAGCAGCGCCACGCCCGCGCGGGCCTTGGCGGCCGAAGGGCCGGCCGGGTCGAAGAACAGTTCGGCCGGGTCGTAACCAGGCTTGCGGTGGATGTCCACGAGCCGCGCGAAGTCGGGCGCGCGGTCGTCGTCGAGCCAGTAGTAGTAGGTGAACCACGAATCGGGCTCGGCGACCAGCACCAGCTCGCCGGACCGTGCGTGGTCGAGGCCGTGCGCGGCCATGCCCGCCCTGTCGAGGACCTCGGCGACCCCGGGGACCTTGCCGCACAACGCGGCGACGGTCGCCAGGTCGGCGGGGTCGCGGACATACACGTGGGCGATCTGGTGGTCGGCGACCGCGAAGGCGCGCGACGTCCACGGGTCCAGGTACTCCATGCCGGCCTGGGTGTGCACCCGCAGGAAGCCTTCGGCACGCAGCATCCGGTTCACGTCGACCGGCCGGTCGACATCGGTGATGCCGTACTCCGACAGGACGACAACCGCGCGGCCCTGGGCGTCTGCCGCGTCGAGGAGCGGGGCGAGCACGCCGTCGAGTTCGGCGGCGGCGCTGGTGGCTTCGGGCGCCGACGGGCCGTACCGCTGCAGGTCGTAGTCGAGGTGCGGGACGTAGACCAGCGTCAGATCCGGATCGTGCGCGGTCATGACGCGCCGCGCGGCCTGGCAGATCCAGCGGGACGACACGAGCCCGGCGGTCGGTCCCCAGTAGTGGAAGAGCGGGAAGGTGCCGAGCGCGCCGGTGAGATCGTCGTGCAGCTCAGGCGGATCGGTGTAGCAGTCAGGGTCCTTGCGGCCGTCGGCGTGGTAGATCGGGCGCGGGGTCACGGTCCAGTTCACGTCCGCGCCCATCGCGTACCACCAGCACACGTTGGCCACGGTGAAGTCCGGGTTCGTGCGCCGCGCGGTCCGCCAGAGCTTCTCGCCGCCGACCAGCGCGTTGTGCTGCCGCCAGAACAGCACCTCCCCGAGGTCCCGGAAGTACCAGCCGTTGCCGACGATGCCGTGCCCGGCGGGCGTCTCTCCGGTGAGGAACGTCGACTGGACCGCGCACGTCACCGCGGGCAGGACGGTGTCGATCGGCGCCCGGAAGCCCTGATCGGCGATCCGTCGGAGCCGGGGCATGTGCTCCAGCAGGCGCGGGGTGAGGCCGACGACATTCAGGACCACCGTGCGCGTCACGGCCCGCCCTCCAGCCGGGCACGGGCGTAGGCCAGCTCGGCGGCGATCCCCGCGGCCAGTTGGGCCGGGCCGTCCGGGCGCGACTCCGGTGGAAGCACGCCCCACGTGTACGTCTCGACGTCGAAGTGGTCGCAGAGCGCCTCCGGGCCGCCGACCAGCGCGCCGAGCGCGTCTTCCAGGACGTCGGTGGTGGAGCGCAGCGGCGGGACCGGCGCGGCGTGCAGCGGGACGTGGTAGTGCACCCGCCACGGCTGCGCGGTCGCGCCGGATGCCAGCGCCTCGTCCAGGTCGTCGGTGGACAGCCCGTCGCGGCCGCGCGTCTGGTGCAGGAAACGCGGCTCGACGTAGGCGGCCAGCGCGTCCCGCTCGGCTGCCGGATCGTCGCAGGCCAGCGCGGCCGACACCTGGGTCTTGACGATCGGCACCCCGGCGGCGCGCAGCGCGTCGACGGCGGTCGTCGGCTTCTCCCACGCGCAGGCGAGGTGCGCCAGGTCGAGACAGATCCCCAGCCGGGTCGTATCGGCGTCGCGCAGCCAGTCGATGGCCTGCTCGGTGTTCTCGACGACGCAGCCGGGCTCCGGTTCGAGCGCGATGCGGATGTCGCGGTCCAGCCTGCCGAGCTCTTGCGCGAGGGTGTCCAGCGTGTGGCGGCAGGCGTCGGAACGGCCGCTGTCCCACGGCGTGCGCCAGGCGAGGGGCAGCGTCGAGATCGAGCCGCGCGCGGCCTCGTCCGGGAGCAGGTCGTTCAGGACGCGGGCGAGGTCGAGGGTGTAGGTGAGCCGGAACCGCGAGGTCCAGTCCGGCTGGTACACGGCGTGTTTGACGACCGGCTGCTGGAAGGCCGCATACGGGAACCCGTTCAGCGTCACCACTTCCAGGCCGCGCGCGTCCAGAGCGGCGCGCAGTCGCCGGCGGTCGGCAGCGGACGCGGCCAGTCCGGCGGCGGCGGGTGCGGCGAGCCACAGTCCGAGGCCGAGCACGTCCCAGCCGAGCGTCTCCCGGATCGGGACTGCGTACGTATCCAGCTGGGCCAGGATGCCGTCGAGATCCTCGGCGGCGTGCACGTTCGTGCAGTACGACAGGTGCAGGGTCTGGCCGTCGGCGTGACGGAGCCGCATCAGTCACCTCCGCGCAGGATGGAGCTGCCGGCGAACGTGGCCGCGGGCGCGTCGGCGGTGAGATCGAGCCGGCCGGACTGGCCGTAGAACGCGACGGGATTACGCCACATCACCAGGTCGACGTCGTCGTCGCTGAAGCCGGCGTCGAGCATCGCGGTCGCGGTGGCCACGGTGAGCAGCGGATCCGACTTTCCCCAGTCGGCGGCGGAGTTCACCAGGACCCGGTCGAGCCCGTGCCGCTTGAGGATCTCGACCATGCGGGGCGGCGACATCTTCGTGTCCGGGTAGATCGAGAAGCCCATCCAGCAGCCGGTGTCGTGGACCAGCGGCACCGTGACCTCGTTGAGGTGGTCGACGAGGACGCGGCCGGTGTCGATCCCGACCTCCTTGACGACGTCCAGCGTGCGGCGGGTGCCGGCGGCCTTGTCCCGGTGCGGCGTGTGCACGAGGGCGGGCAGCTCGTGGTCGACGGCCAGCGCGAGCTGCGCGGCCAGCGCCTCGTCCTCGGCCGGTGTCATCGAGTCGTACCCGATCTCCCCCACCGCGACGACGCCGTCCTTCTCCAGGTAGCGCGGCAGCAGGTCGAGCACGGGACGGCAGCGGGGATCGTTGGCCTCCTTGGGGTTGAGCGCGATCGTGGCGTGGTGCCGGATGCCGTACTGGCTGGCGCGGTACGGCTCCCAGCCGATCAGCGAGTCGAAGTAGTCGGTGAACGAGCCCGGGTTGGTGCGCGGCTGGCCGAGCCAGAACGCCGGTTCCACGACGGCGCGCACGCCCGCCGCCGCCATCGCGGCGTAGTCGTCGGTGGTGCGCGAGGTCATGTGGATGTGCGGGTCGAATATGCGCATCACAGCTCCTTCGTCCGTTCCAGCAGTGCGGCGGCGTCCGCCGGCATGGCTCGGCCGGCGGCACCCCGTTCCACGGCCAGGGCCGCGAGCATCGTGGTCAGCTCACGGTCGGTGCGCTGGTCCAGGCCGTCGACGGCGTCCAGCGGTACGCCCATGAAGACGCACTTGACGACGCCGTGCCGCCACGTCTCGGCGTCGAGGTGAGCCGCGTACGGGCCGAGCGCCGCCGCGACCAGCCGCGGGTCGTTGGTGCGCAGGGCGTCGTGCAGCAGCGGGACGGCCGCGTCGCCGATCGGGAGCAGCGGCAGGGCGCGCAGCACCGCGAGCCGTTCGGCGGCGTCGCCGTGGCGGTACAGGAGCAGGAGCTGGTCGGTGTCGTCAAGTGCCGCGAGCAGGATCGCGCGGGCAGCTTGCCCGGCCGTCCAGCCGGGTGCTCCGGGTAGTGGGTCGCGGCCCAGCTTCCGATCCGCCTGGGCGAAGACGCGGCCGGGGTTGGCGCGGACGCCAGCTTCCGCGTCGCGCAGCCAGTCACGCCCAGGGGCTGTTGCCAACGCGGTCCGCAGCTCGTCGAGGCTCGTCACACCCGCGCTCCTTCGCTGCCCGCCACGGCTTCGCCGCCCGCCGCGTGTTCCTGCGCCGCCGCGCGTTGGTCGGCCGCCACCGGCTCCACCGCCGCCGTTGCGCGTTGTTCGGCGTCGCGAAGGAATTGCAGGGATCGGCGGGCCACGTCTGGGGCCGCGTGGGAGTGCCGGGGTAGCTCGACGGCGACCAGGCCCTGGTAGCCGCTGTCGATCAGCGCGCGCAGCACCGGCGGGAAGTCGATCTCACCGGCGCCGAACTCGAGATGCTCGTGCACGCCCCGGCACATGTCGTCGATCTGGACGTTGACGAGGTGCTCCGCCGCCACGCCGACGCAGTCGGGCACGTCCCACGGCTCGACGGCCCGGCAGTGTCCGATGTCGAGCGTCATCCCGAAGCACGCCGGCTGGCCGAGATCGGCGTGCAGTCGCTGCCAGCCGGCGATGTCGGGCACCAGCATCCCCGGCTCAGGCTCGAAGCCGAGCGTCACGCCGGCCGCCGTGGCCACGTCGACGGTCGTGGCGCAGCCGTCGACGAGACGGTGCCAGGCGGTGTTGTCGTCGACGTCCGGCGGGCGCACGCCGGCCCAGAACGACACGGCCTCGGCGCCGAGGTCGGCACCGATCGCGACGGCGCGGCGCAGGAAGTCGAGGCGTACCGCGCGGTCGTCGTGCAGGAGCGTCGGTGCGTGCTTGCGCCACGGGTCGAGCAGGTAACGGGCCCCGGTCTCGATGACCACCGCGAGGTCGAGATCGCGGAGCAGGTCGGCGGCCTGGGCCACGCGGCGGCCCAGGTCCGGGCCGAAGGGGTCGAGATGGTCGTGGTCGAGCGTCAGCGCCACGCCGTCGTAGCCGAGCCCGGCGATCACCGCCAGCGCGTCGCGGAGCCGGTGGTTCGCGAAGCCGTTGGTGCCGTACCCGAGCCTCAGCCCGCCCCCGCTCATGTCGGGGACACCTTGCGCGCGAGCATGCGGCCGAGCGGTGCGGCCACTGCCACCGCGAGTCCGACCCGGGCCGATCCGGCGCGGCTGGTCAGGGCGCCCTGCAGGGTCGGCAGGTCGACGATGCCGGCGGCGACGGCCGCACGCACCGTGGGCGCCGCCGACTCGGTGAGGATCCGCGCCTGCGCACGGCCGTAGCGCAGGGCGTACGCGGACGCCAGCACCCGGGCGACCGTCGCGGCCGTGGTACCGGCACGACCGGCAGAGCCCGTGGCGCCGGCAGCGGCCGGGTCGCCGGTGCGGCCGGTTGTGGCTGGGGTACCTGCGCGGCCGGCTGCGACGGCTCCGGCGAGGGCGACCGTCGTGGCGAGGGTGGCGGCGGCGACGCCCGGGCGGCCGCCGGTGACCTCCTGTCGGGACAGCGCGGTCACCGTGTACGTGTGGACCCCGATCACCGCCGCCGCCGGGACCGCGGCCCGGACGTCGCCACGAGAGGCACCGAGCAGGACGTCCAGTGCCCGGCAGGTGGCCATGACCGCCGGGCCGGCCGCCGTGTTCTTGGCCCAGAGGTCGTACGCCCAGATCGAGCCGACCAGCGGGACCGCCACCGCGAGGCCGCGCCGTCCGGCGGCCGCAGCGGCGATGGCCGTGCCAGCGGCCGTCAGTCCTATCGCGATCCCCACTGCGGCGCGCGCGCTGACCCGGCCGGACGGGATCGGACGCTCCGGTCGTTCGGTGGCGTCGAGCTGCCGGTCGGCCCAGTCGTTGGCGGCCATGCCGCCCCAGTAGAGACAGATCGACGCGCCAGCCAGTGCCGCCACACGCCGGTCGAGCACTCCGGCCGCGGCCGCGCCGGCCACTACGTCGCCCGGCACCGAGAGCGCGGCCGGTGCGCGTACCAGCTGGACGAGGTCCATGAGCCTCATCGCCGCTCTCCCAGTCCGGCCACGAACGCGGTGAGGGCGGCCCACTGTTCGCCGAGCGCGGCGGGTCCGTCGCCCAGCGGGTCCTTGAAGAAGAAGCCCAGTTCGGTCAGGGGACCGATGTGGCCGGCCGCGTGGGCGGCAGCGGTGATCCGGGCCAGGTCGAGCACCAGCGGTGCGGCGAGGGCCGAGTCGCAGCCGTGCCAGCTGAACTCCATCCGCATTCGGGTGCCCAGGAACCCGGAGAAGCCGATGAGGTCCCACGCCGCCTTGAGGTCGCCGATGTCCTCGACGTGGTCGATGCGGGACGTGCCCTGGGGTACGTAGCCGAGCGTGTCGCGCAGTACCCGCTGCTTGCTGGCGACCTTGGCGGCGTTCGCGTCCGGGTCGGCGAGGTTGGCGCCGTCGCCGCCGCCGAGCAGGTTCAGGCCGGACCAGCTGTGCACCCGGAGGTTCCGCATCGCGAACATCGGCGCGAGCACCGACTTGACCAGCGTCTCGCCGGTCTTGCCGTCGTTGCCCCCGAACGGCACCCGCCGCAGCTCGGCGTAGTCGGCGAGGGCTGGCAGGCGCGCCCCGGTCGACGGTGTGAAGTCCACGAACGCGGATCCGGCCATGAACGCCGCGTAGGCGGCGAGCGCACTCGGCGGCAGCACATGATCGTCGCGCGTCAGGGCATCCCGGAGCGCGTCGATGTCGGCGTGCGCGGGATGCGGCCGGGCTGCCGGTTCCGTGGTCGACACGTTGATGACCACGACGTGGTCCAGGTGGTGCCGGTCGGCGAACGCGGTGACGTCAGCGGCCATGCGCTCGGCCGTCTCCGCCTGGGTCGCCGCGGCGGGCACCGTCCGCACCCGGTCCTCGTGGGCGAGGAGTTCGTCGGTGAGCACCGCGACGAGCCGGCCTGGCAGGACGCCCTCGTCCGCCAGCGTCTCGGCCTTCTTCAGCACCGGGGTCGCGACGATGTCATGGCCCCCGACGACCAGGTCCGACCAGGCGGGCAGCGCCGCGTCGCACAGCACCGGCAACTCGGTCACGCAGCCGACGGGCTCGGCCAGCCCGGCGCGCAGCGCCAACGCCCCCACGGTCGCGGTGGTGGCGACAGATCCGCGCGCGCCGATCAGCCAGAGTCCCGTCCGCATGCACTCGCCTCCGTTCTGGGTGGATCGAGCTATCTGGCGAGGCGGGCGAGCCCCGCACCGGCCGCTTGCCGGAGCGCCACCGACCGGCGAACCTCGGCGCGTTTCACGCCGGACCGGCCCTTGGCCTCGGCACCGGCGGCGGCCGTCTGCTGGCCGACGACGCCACCCCGGATGCGGTTGTTCGCGGCGATCTGCGCGGCCGGATCGTTGGCGGACACGATGAGCTGCCCGTCGATGATGTTGTCGTCGACGATGACACCACCGGTGGTGTTCGCGACGCTGACGTCGCGTCCCCAGTAGCCGCCCGAGGCGCACCCGTCGAGGTGCCCGTTCGGTCCGAGCTGGACGCCGCCGAGGTTCCCGGCGAACGTCGCCAGGCCGCGCACCGCGCTACCGCACACGACGCTGCCGGTCGTGCTGCCCCGGACGGTGAGCGTGCCGTCGACGAAGGAGTCGTGGACGTCGGTGTAGTAGGTGCCGGTGCTGCTGACGTCGCCCCGGACCTGCGTCGTCCGGTCGAGGCGGACCTCGCCCGCGCTGGCCGCCACGTTGCCCGCGATGGTCGTCCGCTCGGCGAAGAGGAAGCTGTCGATGGTCGCGGATCCCTTGGGCTGGACCGTCACCGATCCGCTCCGCGTGTTCCTGAGGTAGAGGCCGTAGCCGCCGGCGGCGAGGTCGACCGGGCCGTCGACGGTGGTGTCGGTGGCGTCGAGGTAGCCGTCGTTCGCGACGCGCAGCTGCCCGCGGAACTGGCCACGGACGACGACCAGGTTCGCGCCCGGCGCGACGATGACGTTGCCGAGGACGATCGTTCCGGTCAGGGCGCAGGACTGGCTCGGGGGGACGTACAGGTCGGTGGGCACCGTGACGGCGCCGCCCGTACCGACGCAGTGGGTGACCAGGTCGGCGCTCGCGCTGGGCGCGAGCGCCAGGACCGAGAGCACGGTGATCGACGTGCTCACGGTGGCGAGGGTGGCGATGGTGCGTCTTGGCATCGCGGTGCTCCCGGTTCGGAAGGGGGATGGGTTCTCAGGTGCCGACGCCCGAGCGGGCGGCCGCCCGGACGATCGATCCCCGCTGCCGAGGGGTCAGCGTGCCGCGGACCACCAGGTGCTGCGTGACCGTCTCGACGTGCCGGACGAAGGTGGCGTGGTCGGGGTACGGCGCCCGCTCGGCGATCAGGTCGTTGATCGTGCAGCCGTTGCCGGTGTCGACGTTGGCGACGCCCGTGTCGTCGTCGCGGATGATCACGGTGCGGCGCGTGTCGGAATCGGGACAGGCGTCGGACCCCGCGACGACCGTGAAGCCCACCATCTTCTCGGCGGAAGCGTTGCCGGCGACGTCGACCGCCCGGTAGTGCAGCATGTGCGCGCCGGCCCGGTTCACCACGACCGGCGCCGTGTACGGCGCGAACGCGGCGCCGTCCAGCGAGTACTCCACCCTGGCGACCCCGGATCCGGCGTCGGACGCGGAGACGGTCACCGTCGCGGCGCCGACGTAGTGCCCTTCGGCGTTGCGCGTGCCGGACACCTCGGCCGACACCGTCGGCGGCGTGGTGTCCTCGACCGGCGGCGCGACGACCCGGAAGGGCACCGAGCCGACAGGAGAGACGTTGCCCGCCTTGTCGGTGGCCCGGAACTGCACCGCGTGGTCCCCGACCGCCGTGATCCGGACCGGGGTCGTGTACGGCTGGAATCCGGTGTCGTCCACCTCGTACTCGACGGTGTCGATCCCGGATCCGGCGTCGGACGCGGAGACGGTCACCGTCGCGGCGCCGACGTAGTGCCCTTCGGCGTTGCGCGTGCCCGACACCTCGGCAGACACCGTGGGCGGCGTGGTGTCAGGGCCCCCGCCGACCACGAACTCGCCGACCATCTCACCGTGGCCCGGAATCGCGCAGAAGTAGCGGTACCGGCCCGGGGTGAGGGTCACCGTCGCCTGGTGCCGCCCGCCGTTCGGATCGAACGGACCGGCCAGGATGTTCAGGTCGACGTCGTGGTTGTAGCCCGGAGTGGTGGTGTCGAAGGTGAGCGTGTGGGGCATGCCGGTGGTGTTCCCGGTGGCCGCGCTGTTCTCGAAGACGATCGTCGTCGCCCCGGCCTCGGCCTGGGTGGGCGCGGACCGGTAACGGGTGATGCCGTCGTCTGCGGTCCACGTCAGCATCTGGGCCGCGGCCCTCGGCGGAGCGGGCTCCGCCGAGGCCACGAACGGGACCGCCGTCAGCAGCGCGGCGAGGACGATGACCAGCGCGTGCTGGGATGCCACTCGGATCGACATGTCTAGAGCCTCCGCACCCTGATGTTGCGGAACTCCATGAGGTCGTTGGTGCCGTGGTTCTGCAGTCCGAGGTAGCCGCTCGCGAACTGCCGCAGATCCGTCGGCGGGTCGCTGGGGCGCGAGGACTGCTTGCCGGGCGTGTTGTCGAACTCGTTGATCACCACGCCGTTGCGGATGATCGTGTAATGCTGCCCGACGACGCGGATCTCGTAGTCGTTCCACTGGTTCTTCGGGGTCGGGCGGGCGGCGTCCAGGTTCAGCGGGTCGAAGTTGTAGATCGAACCGGTCTTCTGAGGTTCGCCGCTCTCGCCGTCATAGAGCTGGATCTCGTGTCCACAGTAGATGGCGACCCAGGCCGGTGCCGTGCGTGCCGGTCCGAGGGTCCCGCAGCTACCGGCCGGGCGTTGTTCCACCGGTATCCGTGGATCGGGGAACCGCGTGAAGACGCCGCTGTTGGAGCGGCCGGTGCCCGTCGCCACGTCGCGGAACTGCATCTTCAGCGAGAAGTCGCCGAACGGCTGGGTGTACCAGAGCATGCCCAGCCCGCCGATGGTCCGCAGCGAGCCGTCCGGCTGAAGGGCGAACGAGCCCGACGGCGCCTGTTGCCAGTCCCGCAACGACTCGGCGGTGCCGTCGAAGATCGGCTGGTACCCGGAGTGCCCCGGAGTGCCGATCGGCGAGTTGGCGGCCGCGCGGGTGAGGATGCCGGACTCCCGTGCGGTGATCACCCGGTCGGCCTGCAAGGTGCGGGTCGCCGCGGTCACGTGGCGGACGAAGCTCTCGTGGTCCGGCCACGTGCTCTCGTCGTCGATCAGGTCGTTGATCGTGCAGCCCCCGCCGGCCTGGCGGTTGGCCACCCCGGTGTCGGTGTCGCCGATCCACACCGAACGGCGGCTGTCCGAGGTCTCGCAGCCGACCGTGACGCCGGTCTGAGTGGTCGCCGTCTCGCCGTCCTCGTAGGTGACGGTCAGCGTCGCCGTGTAGGTGCCGGCACGGGGGTACGTGTGACGCGGATTCGCCTCGGTCGAGGTGGCTCCGTCCCCGAACTCCCACCGGTACGAGACGCCGCCCGACCTGGCGCCCGTGAAGGCGGCGGTCACCGCCCTGTTCTGGACGGCCACGGACGTCGCGGTCGGCGCGGGCGTCGCGGCACCGCCCTGGTACGTGACCCGGATCAGCTTCTGGTTGGCGTGCAGGGTGAAGAAGCCGCCGCCGTAGTCGAGCATGTACAGCGCGCCGTCCTTGCCGAACTTCGCGTCCATCCAGCTCTGCAGCCGGTCGTCGCCGGGGCCGCCGGGGATGATCGCCCGCAGCGACTCGCCGAAAGCCGGCGGAGCCTGCCGGGGTACGCCGGCCGGATCGACGGTGACGGCGACCCGGTTCACCGAGTTGGTCTCGTCCCCGATGAACCACTTGTCGTTCCAGTAGGCCGGCCAGGCGACGCCGCTGCCGGCGTCGACGAGCTGGCGGTGGTACGTCGGCCCGGACATGATCGCCTGCCCGCCGCCACGCAGGTACGGCTGCGTGTAGATGGCGTCGGCGGCGACGTACGTCGGTACCCCGCTGCCGTCCGATCGCGGCGGGAAGACGGGTCCGCCGCCGGCCGGCGCGTACCAGATCATGTTGTCCCGCACCGGCGGCAGGTCGACGAGGCCGGTGTTACGCGGTGAGTTGTTCTTGGGGTTGTCGCAGTCGTACCAGCCGGTCAGCACCGTGGCGTCGGTGTTGCTGCGGTCCCGGTACGGCTGCCGGTTGCCCATGCAGTACGGCCAGCCCTGGTTGCCCGCCGACGTGATGATCGTGGCGGTCTCGTACTTGGCCGGACCCAGCTCCGGACTGGGATTCGACGCGTCCGGGCCGACCCATCCGGCGGTGAGCCACTGGCGTACCGGGTCGATGTCCAGCCTGGCGATGTTGCGGACGCCCATCACGTAGATCTCCGGCCGCGTCTTGTCCGTGCCCGGCGGGAACAGGTTGCCGGCGGGGATCGTGTAGGTGCCGTCGGGCTCCGGGTGGATCCGGATGATCTTGCCGTTCAGGTCGTTGGTGTTGCCGGCCGTGCGGCGGGCGTCCTGGAACGAGACGCCCTGGTACTCCTGCGTCCAGTTGTTGCCGGAGTACCCGCTGGATCCGCCGGAGGAGTTGCTGTCACCCGAACCGACGTACAGGTTGCCCTTGTTGTCGAAGGCCATCCCGCCGCCGGCGTGGCAGCAGCTGTGGATCTGCGCCGGCCAGCGCAGCACGTCCTTGCGGGTGGCCTGGTCGATCGTCTGGTTGGCCCGGTCGTAGGTGAACCGCGAGACCGTGCGCTGCCCGATCCGCTTGTCGCGGTCGATCGACTCGTGCGGCATCCAGTAGACGTAGAGCCAGCTGTTCTCGGCGAAGTTCGGGTCGGGCGCGATGCCGAGCAGGCCCTCCTCGTTCTTCACCAGTTCGCTGCCGCTGCCCCGGTTGCCCATGACCCGCAGCGTGGTCAGCAGCCTGACCTGCTTGGTGGACGGGTTGTAGGAGTGGATGGTGCCGCAGCCGAGGCCCACGTTCGGGTTGGTCCAGTCGACGACCGGCCCGGTCGGGCAGGCGGCCCGGCTGACGTAGAAGACGGTGCCGTCCGGTGCCACGGTGAGTCCGTGCGGCTCGCCGATCTGGTCCAGTTCGCCCGCCTTGTTGGCGGCGGTGAGCCGCTCGATCCGGTAGTTGGCGGCGATGGTGGCCTGGCAGTCACCGCGCAGGACACCGGTGGTCCACTTGAGCGCTCCGGTGAGGTGCTTGCGGAACGCGTCCTCGTCGTAGCTGCCCGCGGTGTGGCCCATGCCGGTGTAGAAGGACCGGCCGCCGTCGAAGTCCCGGCACCACGACACCGGGTGGAACGGCCCGTTGGCGCCCGGTCCGGGCGCGTAGAAGCGCTCCTCGACCTGCGCGACCGTGTGCACCGAGGCGATCGGGTTCGGGTCCCAGTTGTACCAGCGGTCGGATCGCTTGACCGTCAGCGGCAACGTCCTGGTCGCCGGGTGCTGGCGGTCGAGGATGTCCACGACCGCCTCGTTGACGGCCGGCGGCTCCGGCGTCGTCGTGGAGCCCGTGAACAGGCGCAGGTCGGCGAGCTGGAGCAGCGGATCGCCGCTGTTGGCCGTGATGTCCAGGCGGTAGTGCTTGTACTCGGCCGGCGTGGCGACGTCGAACCGGCGGGTCTGGAACCGTTCGGCGAACACCTGTCCGGTACGGCGGTCCACATCGGACCACGTCTCGCCGTCCGCGGATCCCTGGAGGGTCCAGTCCTTCGGGTCGCGGGCAGCCGCGTCGTTGGCGGACGTGAGCGCGTAGCTGGTGACCGTCCGAGGGGCACTCAGCGCGTACGCCGCCCAGCCGGTCGGGGCGCGGGCCAGCCACTTGGTGGCCGGGTCGCCGTCGGTCAGCTTCTCCTTGGTCTCGCCGGGCGGGTTCTCCGCACTCGCGGTCACCGCGGCGACCGGTTCGGCGATCGGGATGGCGCCGGCCGGCCGGGTGCCGATCAGGCCGGTGAACCACGTGGAGTCGACCTGCGCCTTGGCGGCGTCGGCGATGCCGAGGAAACCGCCGCCGGCCTTCACGTAGGTCTGCAGCGCCGCTTCCTGGTCACGGTTGAGCACGGCGCCGGTCGCGGACAGGAACACCACGGCGCGGTACTGGGCAAGTCCGGCGGCGGTGAACACCGCAGGGTCCGTCGCCTCGGTGACGGTCATGCCGTTGGCCTGGCCGAGATCCTTGACGGCCTGGGTCGCGCGGGCGACCGGGTCCTGCTGCTCGGCGGCAGGGCCGTGGAAGACGAGTACCGACAACTGGGCTCTTGGTGCGGCGGCCGCCACGGCGGGCGCCGCCGGGGGCGTCAGGCCGGCAACGACGATCGCGGCGGCGGCGAGGGCTCGGCATAACCCCTGGTGTCCGCCGCCGATGGAAGACTCTCGCCTCATCCCGAGCTCCTTCGTGGTAGGTCCCGCCGTGCGTCAGTGGTGCTCTGCGTGGGGGTGGTGGCCCCGGAAACGGTGGATGGCCTCCTCGGCGCCGGCCGGCATGCTGCCGTCCGCGTTGCGGACGAGAAAGAGCCCGACCATGCCGCCGTCGGAGTGGAACTGCACGTGGCAGTGGTACATCCACACCCCCGGACCGACGCCCTCACCGGCCAGCACCTGGAAACCGAACGAACTCCCCGGGTTCAGGTCCTTGGTGTCGATGACCGCGCTGGGATCACCCGGGCCTTCCAACATGCCGGTGCGGTTGTCCACCCACCGGTGCGCGTGCAGGTGGAAGGTGTGGAACATGGCGCCGTGGCCGATGGCGATCCACTCGACCCGCTGGCCGAGGTTGGCTTCGAACATCGGCGTGTGGGGCGCCGTCTTGTTGTTGATGAGCATGTCGTTGAACACGACCGTGAACTGCTTCTCCGGCAGGATGTCGCCGCGGCGGCGGACGATCAGCGCGCCGTAGAGTCCTTTGGCCACGCCGCCCGTGCCGTGATCGGTGCCCATCGCGTGGTCGTGGTAGTGCCAGTAACCGGCGCTGCCCGGCATGAAGCGGCGGCCCGACGCGGCGAACATCTCCCGGGACCGCCAGACGTAGGTCCTGGTCTCACCGGGGTTGTTGAAGGAGGCGTTGAGCGGGCTGCCGTCGGAGTCGGTGGTGTAGTCGACCCCGTGCGCGTGGATGGACAGTCGCTGGTTCGTCGTGTTGACCAGGGTGATTTCGAGGGTGTCGCCCTCCCACATCTCCAGGACCGGTCCCGGCACAGTCGCTTGGCCGGGGCTCAAGCCATAGCCGAAGAGGCCGCCGGGTAACGCCTCGGCGTAGAGGGTGATCCGTCGGGACGCGCCGGCCCTCGCAGGTGCCGGACTGCCCGCGAAGGTCGAGCCGATCCCGATCGCCGGTACGGCAAGTCCTAACGCGCCGGCGGTCATCAAGGATCGGCGGGACAGCGGGAGCCGGTCGTCGTCCATGCGTCTCCGTCCACAGTCAAAGCGCATCGCGCCGCTGTTCGAGGCCGTAGCTGCAAGGGGTACTTTTGCTCGTGAAAGCAAAACTTTCGTCGTATAGGGGCAACTTAGGTCCTTGATCGATGTAAGTAAAGATTTCGGACGCCGCGAATCCGGATAAACACCTACGAGACGGCACCCACTCGCTCTGGCTCGGGCCACGGGAACCGACGCCTGCGGACGTCCTGACCAGCACATTTCTCGAACGACATCCCTGCGGCCATCGGGTCCGAGCGTCACGTCAAGGTCACCGGCCGGATTTCCGCTGCGAAATTTCGGGCGCTGGAGTAGACACACTGATCAACGCCACCTCTACGCGCCGGAGCGGCCATGCCGGACACGACCAAGCCGGACACGACCAAGCCGGACACGACCAAGCCGACGCTCGACACCGTGCTGGCCATCGGCCCGTTCGACGTGGCCCTCCAGGCGGCCGTCCGCGCCCGTGGCCTCACCCTCGACCGGTTACGCGCACACCTGGCCCGTCGCGGCGTACCGGTGGCGCTGTCCACCCTCAGCGACTGGCAACACGGCAAGTACCGGCCGGCGGCCGCCGGTTCACTGCGGACCGTGCAGGCGCTCGAAGACATCCTCCGCCTGCGCCCAGGGACGCTGGTCGAACTGGTCGCCGCGCCGGCCGCCCACGACCGGCGCCGTGGCCTGGACGACCGGTCCGGCGACCTGGCCCGCCTGCTCGACCGGATTCCCGGTGCCTGCGCCACCACCCTGTCCGACATGGTCAGTGACCATCAGGCGTACACCATCGGACCGGACGGCCGGCTCGCCAGCCTCTGGTGCCGGAAGGTGATCCGGGCCCGTGCCGACGGTGTCGAGCGGTACGTGCTGCGCTACTTCGGCGACCCCGGATGCGACGCCGACCAGGTCACCGTGCGGCCGCTGCTCAACTGCCAGACAGTCCAGGTCGTCCGGGCCACCGGCATCGTCGTCGCGGAACTCGAGTTCGGCCAGCGGCTCCGCGCCGGCGACGCCTGGGTGTTCGAGTTCGAGATCACCGACCCGACCGGGGAGCCGACCACCGAGTGCGCGCACGGGTTCCGGATGCGCGACGAGCAGTACCTGATGGAGGTCCGCTTCGATCCAGCGGCGCTACCGGTCGACTGCCACAGCTTCGCGCAGACCGACCTGTACGAGCGCCGGCAGCGCACCGGCGACCTGGTACTCAACCGGCACCACGCGGTGCACCTGCTGACCGGCGGACTCAGCAGCGGCGTGGTCGGCATCGGCTGGCGCTGGCCCTGAACGGCCACCGCGCCTGGGGTCCGACCGTGCCGGGGTGAGCTGGTCACCCCGGCAGGATCAGAACACCGGGCTACGACT
The DNA here is from genome assembly GCA_963742725.1 of uncultured Actinomycetota bacterium. Classification (GTDB taxonomy): domain Bacteria; phylum Actinomycetota; class Actinomycetes; order Mycobacteriales; family Cryptosporangiaceae; genus CAVVAL01. The sequence goes on from CAVUMX010000001.1 coordinate 811,296, forward strand.
GGGAGGGGCCGGGGCCGTGCCCGCCATCCTCAGAGCCGAAGGTGCCTTCCGGGCCGGCGGGTGCCGGCAGGTTGACCGGCGGACCTGGCACGTTCTTGCCGGGGACGCCGTTGACCGACTGGGTCGAGAACGCGAACGTGAGTTGCGCGAACGCGATCAGGTCGCTGTTCACATCGAGCGCGTGCAGGTCGACATTGTCGGAGGTGTCGCACGCGAGGTGGTAGCACGGGTCGAACTGCGCTCCGGTCGTACCGCCCCAGATCGCCTGCTGTTCGGCGGTCTTCAGCACTTCGGCCCCGGTGAACAGCCCGCCGGACGGGATGCCGGCTTCGATGAACGCCTGGTAGTCGCTGCGCCCGGAGAACTCGGTGTCGTCGTACGGTTCGCCTCGCAGCGTGTAGTACGACTCGTACAGGTCCTCGATCGCCGTCGAGCCGGGAGGCACCGGTACGGGCGCTTCGAACGTCGACTCGTCCGCGTCGTACACCATGAAGATGTAGTTCGGCGAACCGACCATGTCGTAGTTCATGTACAGCGCGATCCGGTCCCGTTCGGCCTGCGCCAGTCCGTCGACGTACGCGGTGGAACCGATCAGGCCTTCCTCCTCGGCGCCCCACCACGCGAATCGGACCGTGTTGACGGGCTTGACCTTGGCCATCATCAGCGCCGTCTCCAGGATGGCCGCCGAGCCGGAACCGTTGTCGTTGATTCCCGGTCCCTCGGTCACGCTGTCGAGGTGCGCACCGGCCATCACGACGTTGCCGTTGTTGGTGCCGGGCAGTTCCGCGAGGACGTTGACATCCGTGCGGGTTTCCGGTTCGAGCACCCGGACATGGGCGGTCGAACCGGCCTGGGCGAGCGCGGCGCCGTCGGCGAAGCTGGCGCCGACGACCGGGATGCCGACATCGGCGGGTTCGAGCGTTCCGAGGACCACGCCTTCACGCGTCGGGTCGTTGCCCTGGTTGAAGATGACGACCGCTTCGGCGCCGGCGGCCTCGGCATTCAGGGCCTTGTCCGCGAAGAAGCAGACTCCGCGCTGGATCAACGCGATGTCGTTCGGTCCGCTGAAGTCCAGCCCGGCGAAGTCGGACGCCTCGCAGCCACTGGTCGTAGCCCGCGGCGGGACGAGGTTGATGTCGACCGGGATCACGGAGCCGGTGACGTCGCCTGCCGGGCTGCCGGTGAAGACGCTCGTCTCGTAGACCTCGTCCACCGGGGTGAGCTGCCGCAGCAGAGCCGGGAACACGAACTGGAACTGGAACTCGTCGAGCGTCACGTCGTAGCCGGCGTCCTCCAGCAGGCCGACGACGTAGTCGACGCTGTCCGCGTAGCCAGCGGTGCCAGCGGCCCGGGTTCCTGGGTAGAACGGATCGTCGTTGCCGTCCGCGATCTTCTGGAACTGCTCCTGATGCTCCCGTACGCCCGCGAGCGTCACGCACTCCAGGAGCTTGCTGTACGTGTTGTTGGTACGGCGGTCGCACGCGTTACCCGGCGCGGCGAGCGCCGCCGGTGCCGGCAGCGACACCGCCACGACTAACCCGAGAATCGCCCCCGGAACGATGCGCCTGAGAATCCGTCTCCGCGCCCCCCACTGACTACTCATCTCGGACCCCCTTCAGTCCGATCAGGGCGGCCCTTGATACGACCCCCGGGGCCGCCTCACGACCTGGTCACCGTATACGACAATGGCCTCAGGCATCAGCTTCAGGAAACAGCGTCACCACTAACTGGCGTATTTTCGGGAAATAAAGCCAACCACTATCATTGGGCATCATCCGTGCGGCATGTCCACTTCGGTGGCATTGGCCCCTCACCCGCGACGGTCCCCGTCGCGCCACCAAGCTCCGACAATCCGCGCGCTGCACAACCTGCGGCGCCAGCGGGTCAGCCGGTGAAGCCCTGGAAGATGCGCGTGAACTCGTACTGCTGCTGGCTGATGCCGCTGCACGTGGCGTCGGCCACCTTCTTGCCTGGGCACCCTCCGTTGTCGCGGCTGGTCGCCCAGAAGGTGAGTCGGGCCATGTGCTGCTGGTTGGCGAACGCGACGAGCTTGCGCGCGTCGTCCAGGGTGAAGACCTCGCGCTGGTCGTCGTTCTGGCCGATCATCGGCGTCGCGGCGAGCATGCCCCACAGTTGCGCGTCGGTCCGGCCCGGGTACAGGGCCTTGAGCTGCCCGTGCACCTTCCGCAGAGCTTCGATGGACCGCTCGCCCATCCGGTCGCCGGACGTGCCGTCGTAGAAGTCCATGGTCATCGGGTTGACCACGTCGATCTCGACACCACGGGCGAGCGCCGACTGGAGTACGTACAGGTTCTCCGCGTTGAAGCCGGCATCGGGGCTGACGCCCAGGGTGTAGGAGACGCGCAGGGTCCGCCCGTTGGCCCTGGCGTTGTCCTGCAGGATCCGGAGCGCGTCGTTGCGTCGGTCCACGATGGACCGCTCCAGGTTGTTGTGCACATCGCCGTGCTCGGGGTCGAGATCGAGGTGGTCGCTGGCGTAGGCGTCGAGCACCCGCTGGTAGGCCGCCGCCACCGCCGCGCCGTTCGCGCAGTGGCTGACGAGGTCGTCCGCGTTCCAGCCACCCGAGGAGACGATCACGTCGCCGCCCATCTCGCGGAGGCTGGCCACGTTGCGCCGCAGGGTGGCGTCGTCCGTCGACCAGATCGGCTGGCAGTTGCCCGTGCCGTTGACGAACCCCAAGCTGAAGAACTTGTGTCCGGACGCTCGCGCGATGCCGGCCAGATCGTTGCCGATGAACGTCGCCACGTACGGCGCCACGCGGAACTTCGGGCCGGTCGGGCCGCCACCGGCCCCATAGATCTCCAGGTCCCACAGCGAATAGCCCCACTGGGTGGCGCGCTGGGTGCCGTAGACGCGCACGTACCTGCCGGTGCCGGACAGGCCGGTCACGTTGTCGACGCCACCGTCACCGGTGGTGGTGGCGTGGATCTGCCGCCAGGACGTGGCGTCGTCGGAGACCTCGATCCGGTACGCCCTGCCGTACGCGGCCTCCCAGTTGAGCCTCACCCGGCTGATCGTGGCGGCGGCGCCGAGGTCGACCCGGATCCACTGGGGATCGCTGAACTGGCTGGACCAGCGGGTCGACGCGCTGCCGTCGACCGCGTTCGCCGCCGGCAGGCTGGAGTTCTCCACCGACGAAGCCGTCGCGGGCCGGCCACGCGACAGCAGGACCTCCTCGACAGCGGACGCGGTGTTGCCGCCGGCGAGCGCCGTGTGGCCGCCGGCGAGCACGGACCAGGACGCGGCCACCGCGAGCACAGTTCCGGCGGCTACCCATCGGTGTGCTCGTGTCATGGTGGCTCCTCGGGTCCGCGCACCGGCGATGTCTAGACCAATAGTGGGATATGTCTAGACCAATCACGATCCGCCGTCAACGCCTGGGCCGTGGCGACCACGCGGGTCGTCCACTCGATGCCCAATCCGCCAATGGACCGCTAAACTAACTATTCTGGTTCGCGATTAGGTAGTTTGTGGGTGCTGATATGCGAAGTTTCGGCGACCTTGACCGCATTATCGGGCAGGTGCCGGCCCGAGTGGTAACCCGGCTGAGCGCTATCGACGTGGGTCGCGGATCTGAAGCGTTGTACCGCGACCAGCTTCCTGGTCTGCTGAGCGAATTGGCCGACCGGGCGCGCGTCGCGAGCGTCACCGCGTCGTCCGCGATCGAGGGTGTCATCGTCCCGAACGCCGGGCGCGCCGAACGGATCATTCAGGGGCAGGTGCGAACCCTGCGCACGCGCAGCGAGCAGGAACTCGCCGGTTACCGCGATGCGATGGACTACCTGTTCCAGGACGACTGGCGGCCGCTGAACGCCGGCTTGTTGCTGCACCTGCACCGTCTGCTCTTCGCGCACACCGCTTCGTCCGGCGGACAGTTCAAGATTCACGACAACGTGGTGATCGACCGCGCGCCGGACGGCACGATCACCGAGCGCTTCCGTCCTGTACCTGCCGCGCAGACCGAGTACTTCGTTCACGACCTCGTCGAGCGTTACCGCGACTCCATCGACAAGGGCGACCATCATCCGCTCCTGCTGACGGGGCTGTTCGTACTGGATCTGCTGGTCATCCATCCGTTCGAAGACGGGAACGGCCGTGTCGCGCGGGCCGTCACGAACGCCCTTCTCGCCGACGCTGGCTACACGGTGGCTCGATACGTCAGCCTCGAACAGGCGGTGGCCGACTCGGCCGATGCCTACTACCAGGCGCTACTGGACTCCACGCACGACTGGCACGACGGCGACGCCGACCCCTGGCCGTGGCTCGCGTACTTCATCGACACGCTCGCCCGCGTCTACTCCGTGTTCGCGCAGCGCGCTGCGGCTAGCCGTAGCCCCGGCACGAAACAGGACAGGGTGCGCGAGCACGTGCTTCGCCACGCGCCCGGGATCTTCAGCGTCGCCGACCTGCGAGCTGCGCTGCCCGGCGTCAGCGACCAGACGATCCGGCTCGTCCTCGACCGCATGCGGAAGGAAGGAGTCGTATCGGCCGACGGCTCGGGTCGATCGGCCACCTGGAGACGCCACGGCCGACCTCCTAGGGACGGACGGTGACCCGGCCACCCGGCGGCACGGTGACCTCGCGGCGCCACGAACCGGCCGTCACGGTCGTGCGCCCGCCCCGGACGCTGTGGACGGTCGCCGCCGACACCTTCCCGTCCCGCCAGGTCAGGTCCACCGTGAACCCGCCGCGCGCGCCGATGCCGGTCACCGTGCCGGAGCGCGCCCACGCCGCCGGCAACGCGGGCAGCAGCTCGATCACGCCCGGCCGGGAGTACAGCAGCATCTCCAGCATCGCCGCCGGTGCGCCGAAGTTGGCGTCGATCTGGAAGATCGCCCGGTGGCCGAAGCTGTACATGTCGAACAGGTTCGGCGCGCTGCCGTTGCTGTTGTCCACCGACGGGCGCAGCACGCCGAGGATCAGCTGGTACGCCTTCTCCCCGTCCTTGAGTCGCGCCCAGCACAGCGACCGCCACGCGCAGGCCCAGCCGAAGCTGTCCATGCCACGCGCGATCAGCTGGTTGCGCACGCCTTCGATCAGCTCCGGCGAGCTGGCGCCGACGCGCAACCGATCGCCGGGGAAGAAGCCGACCAGCCCCGACAGGTGCCGGTGCGTGGTCTCGCCGAGGTTGTCCGGCGTCATCCACTCCTGGAGCCAGCCGGTCTTCGGGCTCACCCTGGGCAGGTACAGCCGGCGCTGCAACGAGCCGATCTTCTCGGCGTAGGCGGTGTCGCGGCGCAGCAGCGCGCTGGCCGCGCGGTAGTGCTCGAACAGGTCCCAGACGAGTTCCTGGGCGTACGTGATGCCCTTGGCGTCGAGCGGTCCGTGCTCGGGCGACCAGTCGCTGTCGTCGATCAGCACCTCGTGCCGGCCCTTGGTGACCGGGTCGATCACGGTCGTCCAGATCAGCCGCGCCTCCCAGAACTCGCAGGCGCCCTTGAGGAGCGGGTAGATCTTCTTCAGGTACGCGCGGTCCTGGGTGTACTCGTAGTGCTCCCACAGCGAGTTGCACAGCCAGGCGCTCCCGCCCGGATGCCACCACCAGCCGTTGCCGCCGTAGATGTTGGTGGAGATGGCCGTGGTCCAGCCGGCGATCCGCCCGGACGAGTTGCGGAACCAGTTCCGCTGATCGTTGAACAGCCGCTGGGTGTGCTCGGTCCACGAGGAGAGCTGGGACAGGCAGTAGTCGACGTACGCGTCGAAGCAGTCGCTGAGCCCCGCGCGGTCGGCGAGCCAGTAGTTCATCTGGATGTTGATGTCGGTGTGGTAGTCGCCCATCCAGTCCGGCGTGTTCGTCTCCAGCCACAAGCCCTGGAGCCCCATGGGCAGGCTGTCCCGCGAGCCGGTGATCATCAGGTACCGACCGAACTGCAGGTAGCTCGCTTCGAGTTCCGGATCCGGGGCGGCTCCGGTGGCGCCGCGCGCCTTGATCCGCGACCAGGTGTCGAGCGACCGCTGCGCCGCCGAGGACTCACCCAGGTCGACCGCCATCCGGTTGTAGAGCGCGTGGTAGTCCGCCACGTGGGTGGCGAGCAGCGCCGACCCGCTGACCTTCGCGGCGTCCTTCGCCTTCCGGGCGGCGAGTGCGCGCGGGTCGAGGCGGGCGTCCATGAACGCCCTCGCCGCGTCGGGGACGTAGTTGGTGCCGGCGCTCACCACGATCACGACCTCGGCGCAGCCGGTGAACGTCACCTCGGCGCCGCGGACCGCGATCTGTCCGGTCTTGCTGGCCGCCGTCACCACGGCCCCGTACCGGAGACCGTTGCCCAGCACGGCACCGAACGAAGCGGAACGGCCTGAGACGTCGCCGCTCGTCACCTCGTCGTGCGCGCCGGTCAGCGTGATCGCGCCGGTGTGCGTGCCGCCGCCGCTCTGCGTGAGGCGGACGATCACCACGTCGTCGGGGTGGCTCGCGTACACCTCGCGCCGGTACCGGACGCCGCCGTGCTCGTACGTGGCGGTCACGATCCCGTTGCTCAGGTCGAGCTGGCGGCGGTACCCCTGGACGGCGGTGTGTCCGGGGAGCGCCACCGCGATGGTCGCGAGCCGGGTGAACGTGCCGAACTTGGTGGTCTCGTACGGGAACTGGCCGTCGTCCTGGAGCTTCTCGTTGAGGGTGCCGGTCCACATGGTCGCGTCGGTCAGGTAGAGCAGGTCGCGGACCGGATCTCCCGTGACCAGGGCGCCGAGGCGTCCGTTACCGACCGGCAGGCCCTGCTCGATGACCTTGCTCTCCACCGCCGGTACCGGGTACCAGAGCGTGGTGGCGGCATCGTCCGGGACGAGCGTCACCCCCGTCGGCCGCCGGACGTCGGCGTGCGCGGTGAACGGCCGTCCCAGCGCCGCGCCGACCCCGACCGCGCCGGTCAGCAGCAGGAAGTCCCGCCGTGTCGTCGGCTCCACGATCAGAAGGTCACGGAGTCGATGTCCGGCGCATAGCCGCCCGGTGCGCTGAACGTGATCGTGTTGGCGCCCGCGCGCAGCTTCACCCGGACGGTGATCGCCTGGAGCAGGTCCCAGTTGCCGTCGCGGCTGCCGACGAACTTCACCGTCGTGCCGGGCTCACCGTTGACGCTCATCGTCGCCCAGCGGCCGTCCGAGCCGTCCACGTAGCCGATGGTCAGGTCGCGCTCGCCGGCCTTCGCCGCGGTCACGCCGTTGATGACGAGCGTCCCCGTACCGCCGACGTTGCCGACCTTCCGCCCACCGGAGCAGGCACGGCAGTTCCCGACCGAGGCGCCGCCGGCAAGGGTGTTCGCCGCCGCCTCCGCCTCGATCACGGTCTTCGCGCCGCGCGGCTTCACCGTGAACAGGCGCGAGCCGTGCGCGGGCAGAGTGGCGGTGTACGACCCGTCGAACGTGCCCAGGTCGCGGCGCTGCCACAGATCCCGCACCGACGCCTTGCCGTCGAACCCGACCTCGCTCCAGAGCGCGGTGACCGGCCGGGCCACACCGTCCAGGTTGAACAGCGCGACGGTGTACGAGCCGTCCGTGTTGCGGACCCGCCAGACCTGCTGATTCACGCCGCTGCGCACGGGCGTCGCCGGGAGGCCCTGCTGGTCCACCGCGATGACCTCACGGTTCGTCAGCAGCGACAGGCCGTAACTGTCCAGCTTGGTCAGGTCGTCGCCGATGTAGAGCGGCGAGGCGGAGATGGCCCAGAGCGTCATGTAGCTCTGCCGCTCGGCCTTGGTGAGGCCGTCCATATTGCCGTTGCCGACGTTGACCGAATCGAGGTCGTTCCAGCCGCCGGGACCGCTGTGCGCCGCCCACGCCGGTGCGTCGGCGAACCGGTTGTCCACCGAGTTGGTCCAGGTCACGAGGGTGTCGCAGTAGCACTCGACGTCGGTGTCGATGCGCCACCCGTTGGAGTGACGCTTCCAGTCCTCGACATACTTGATGTCCAGCGACCAGGAGAGCTCGAAGTGGATCGGGCGCCCGGTCTTCGCGATCGCGGCGCTGAACGCGGCGACGTCCGTGCGGTTGTCGTAGTTCGGCCCCGACTTGCCCGAGCCCGGGCCGACCCCGTCGAGCTTGAGGAAGTCGTAGCCCCAGTCGGCGATCTGGCGGGCGAGCGAGTCGATGTAGGCCTGCGCGCAGGGCTTGGCGAAGTCGATCTTGTAGGAGCTGTCCCAGCCGTTGGTCGTGCGGAGGTCCGGGTAGACGATGTCGTGCAGGCTGCACTCCGGCGCGCCCGCGATCGGCAGGTCGCCCTTCTCGTACGCCGCCTTCTCCAGGCCGACCGGAAGGTAGATGCCGGCCTTGAGGCCCTTGCGGTGGATGTAGTCCGCCACGTACTTCATGCCGCGCGGGAACTTCTCCTTGTCCGCCGCCGGGCGGCCGTTGCCGTCGTAGCCCTGCTTCCACTCCCAGTTCATCCACCAGCCGGCGTCGATGTTGATGTACCGGTAGCCGTACGGCTTGAGCTTCGCGGCCATCGCGTCGGCCTGCTTCAGCACGTTGGCCTCGTGCAGCCAGCTGTAGTCGCCGCGCGGGTTCAGCCCCGGGTACTTGCTCGACTGCATGCTCCAGCTCGTCCATCCCAGGTAGGGCTTGGCGGCGGGCGCGGTCGGCGGCGCGACTGCGGGCGCGGCTGCTGTCTCCGCCACGGCGGCGGGCGTGCTGGCGCCGGTCACGGCCAGCACGCCGGCTAACACCAGTGCGGAGAGGGTGCGGTACGTCGACATGGCGCCTCCTGGTAGGCGGTCTTACCCGCGGGCGGGCGTGAACAAGGTCTGGATGGCGACCGCCGCGGCGCCGCGAGCCCACTCGGAGAACGGCAGCGGACGGATGACGAGCGGGCAGTGTGCGGCGCCGAACGCGCCGATTTCGAACGTCCGGCGGATCTGGTCCTCGAACAGGTCGTACGCGGCCAGCCCCTCGCCCGAGACGATGATCCGCTCGGGTCCGACGAGGTTGGCCATGGCTGCCAGGCCGAGGCCGATGGCGTGGCCGGCGCGGGCGAACACGGCCCGCAGTGCCTCGTCACCGGCCCTGGCGCGCGCGATGGCGGCGTCGATGGTGAGCCCGGGTTCCCCGGACGCGTCCAGGATCGCCTGGGTGGAGGCGATGGCCTCGACGCAGCCGCGTGCGCCGCAGTGGCACTCCGGACCGCCGTCGAGCACCTGGACGTGCCCGATCTCGCCCGCGACCCCGCGGGCGCCGGCGACCAGCGCGCCGTTGACCACCAGCCCGCAGCCGATACCGGCGCCGACCGTGACGAGCGCGAAGGACGACGCGCCGAGGCCGTCGCCGAACCAGCGCTCCGCGACGGTGAGCGCCTTGACGTCGTTCTCGACGGCCGCGGCCAGCCCGGTGCGTTTCTCCACCAGCGCGGCGAGCGGGACGTCGCGCCAGCGCAGGAACGGCGAGTACCGCACCAGCCCGCTGGCCAGGTCGATGTCGCCGGAGACGGCGAGGCCGACGCGGTGGGTCCGTTCGCGGTACGCCGGGTCTTCGGCGAGCAGCTCGTCCACCAGCGTGACGACGGAGGCGACCACATCGATGACGCTGGTTCCGGGCAGCGGGCGCTGGACGGTGGTCCGCACCTGCGCCCGCAGGTCGGTGACCACGCCGATCAGCTCGTCGCGGGTGATCTTGACGCCGACGAAGAACTCGCGCTCGGCGCGGATCGCGAGGGGGTTCGCCGGACGGCCGATGCCGGAGGCGCCACGTTCGAGCTCGCCCGACTCCTCCAGGTACCCGACCTCGATGAACGGCCGGGCCGCCTTGGTCACCGCCGCCGACGACAGGCCGGTCCGGCGTGCCACTTCGGCACGGGAGACAGGGCCCTGCGTGAGCACCATCGTGAAGACGGCCGCCGCCGCAGGGCTAGCGATGGGGACCCGCTGGCCGGCAAGCATGGCGATACCGTAGGAGTGTTAATTAACTTCGTCAAGAATGTAAATTTCCGCAGTTGGGCCATCGCCGACCGCGCGATGCGGGTCAGTCGCTGACGCGGCTGTGGTTCTGGTAGGCCAGGTCGGCGTACTCGGGGTGGCGGCGCATCCAGCCGGCGATGAACGGGCAGGTCGCCAGGACGAGCAATCCACGTTCGCGCGCGTCGTCGAGCGCCGCCCGGGCCAGCACGCCGCCGACCCCGCGCCCCTCGAATGCCTCGTCCACCTCGGTGTGGGGGTAGACCACCAGGTCGGACGTGCGGACGTACTGGGCGAAGCCGGCCAGCTCCCCGCCCACGTGCGCTTCGAATCTGTTCCGCTCGGCGGCGTCGGTCACGGTGACGGTGTCGGTGTTCTCCACCCCACCAGCCTGGCACGCTGTTGGCCATGTCGCTCCCAGGTTGGTTGCTCGACGAGGTCGCCAGCGCCGGGCGGGAGAACCTCGACGCCGGCCACGTCTCCCGCTACGACGCGAAGGAGGACGCGGACTCCGCGGCGGAGGTGCGGTTCGTCACCGGCCTCGGCCTGACGCGCGAGTCCGTGGTCGTCGACATCGGGGCGGGCACCGGCCAGTTCGCGGTCGCCGTCGCGCCGGCCTGCGCCCGTGTCGTCGCCGTGGACGTCTCGCCGGTGATGCTGGCCGCGCTACGCGCCAAGGTGGATCAGGCGCGGCTCGACAACGTCGAGGTCGTCCAGGCCGGCTTCCTCACCTACGAGCACCAGGGCGGCCCGGCGGACCTCGTCTACTCCCGCTACGCCCTCCATCACCTTCCGGACTTCTGGAAGGGCGTCGCCCTCGCGCGACTCCACAGGACGCTCCGGCCAGGCGGGGTGCTGCGGCTCTGGGACGTCGTCTACGACTTCGACCCGGACGACGCCGAGGACCGGATCGAAGCCTGGTGCGCCACCGAGATCGACGGGTGGAGCCGCGAGGAACTCGAGGAGCACGTCCGCGACGAGCACTCGACGTTCAGCTGGCTCCTGGAGGCGATGATCCGGCGCGCCGGCTTCGCGATCGAGGCCGCCGAGTACACCGACGACGGCATCTTCGGGAAGTACGTCCTCCGGGCGTGACGGCGGCTTGGTGACGGCCGGCGCGTCAGGTGCGGCGGGCGCGGGCGCGGCGTTTGCCCTCGTGCATGGCCACCACCCGTGCGATCGGTATCGCGCGGCCCTCCTCGATCAGCTCGTCGCTGAGCCGCTGCGGCGCGGGCAGGTGCTCGGCCCACGGGTCGCGGTCGCCCAGCAGGCCCACCGCCGTCCGGACCGTGAAGTCCCTGGGCGTCACCTGATCCAGCTCGTCCCAGGCCAGCGGGAACGACACCGGCGTGCCCGGACGGATCCGCGGGCTGTACGCGGCCACGACGGTCGCCCCGCCGGCCCGCGTCGAGTCGAGGAACACCTTCCCGCCGCGGTCGTCCTTGATGTACGCCGTCGTCGCGAGCACGGGGTCGATGCGTTCGGCGCGGGCGGCGATCGCGCGGGTCGCCGCCGCGACGTCGTCGATCGGGGCCGCGTCGTCGACCGGTACGAAGATGTGGACGCCCTTGGCGCCGCTCGTCTTGACCGCACCCACGAGACCCGCGCCGGCCAGCGCCTCACGCACCAGGTGCGCGGCCTGGACCGCCAGCCCGAACGCGTCCGGGGACGGCGGGTCGATGTCCATCACCAGATCGGTGACGTGGTCGCGCCGGCCGGCCAGGACGAGCGTCGGGTGGTACTCGACGGCGCGCTGGTTCCCGAACCACAGCAGGGTGCGGCGGTCGTTGCACAGCGCGTACGACACGTCGCGCTTCGACGACTCGGCCCACACCGACACGGTCTCCACCCACGACGGCGTGTACTTCGGCACGTTCTTCTGCATGAACGAGTCCTGGCCGCGCAGCACCCGGACGACCGACAGCGGACGGTCCCGCAGCACCGGGATGATCCGGTCCCGCACGGCGTCCAGATAGTCGACGAGATCGCGTTTGGTGGCGTCGGCGCCCTCGAAGAGGACCTGGTCGAGGTTGGTGAACGTCACCTCGTCGGGTTCGGTCGCCATGCCGGCAACGCTAACCCCTATTTCACGGCCTCGGCAGCGGCACGGCCGGCCGCGCGTCCGGAGAACAGGCACCCGCCGAGGAACGTCCCCTCCAGCGAGCGGTACCCGTGCATGCCGCCGCCGCCGAATCCGCTGGCCTCGCCGGCCGCGTAGACGCCGGGCAGCGGGGTGCCGTCCGCACGGAGGACGCGACCGGACAGGTCGGTCTCCAGCCCGCCCAGGCTCTTGCGGGTGAGGATGTTCAGCCGCACGGCGATGAGCGGGCCGGCCTTCGGATCGAGGATGCGGTGCGGCGACGCCGTCCGGATGAGCTTGTCGCCCCGGTAGTTCCGGGCGCCACGGATGGCGGTGATCTGGAGGTCCTTGGTGAACGTGTTGTCGAGTTCGCGGTCCCGGGCGACGATCTCGCGCTCCAGGTCGGCGGCGTCGATCAGCGGTTCGTCGGTGAGCTTGTTCATGCCCTCCACCAGCTCGCCGAGCGTGGACGCGACGACGAAGTCCGCACCGTGCTTCTTGAACGCCTCGACCGGCCCCGGCGCACCCGGTAGCACCCGGCTCAGCACCTGCTTGATGCTCTTGCCGGTGAGGTCCGGGTTCTGCTCGGACCCGGAGAGCGCGAACTCCTTCTCGATGATCTTCTGCGTGAGGACGAACCACGTGTACTCGTAACCGGAGTGCATGATGTGCTCCAGCGTGCCGAGCGTGTCGAAGCCGGGGAACAGCGGCACCGGCAGCCGCCGGCCGCGCGCGTCCAGCCACAGCGACGACGGGCCGGGCAGGATCCGGATGCCGTGCCTGGCCCAGATCGGGTCCCAGTTCTGGATGCCCTCGGTGTAGTGCCACATCCGGTCGCCGTTGATGAGGTGCCCGCCGGCGGCCTCGGTGATGCCGAGCATCCGGCCGTCCACATGCGCGGGCACGCCGGACAGCAGGTTCTTGGGCGGGGTGCCGAGCCGGCTCGGCCAGTTCTTCCGGACGAGGTCGTGGTTGCCGCCGATGCCGCCGGACGTGACGATCACCGCCTGGGCCTTCAGCGCGAAGTCGCCCACGACGACCCGCGACGTGCCCTCTCCGCGGGCGGCCGTGCTGGCCTCCAGGACCGCGCCCCGGACGCCGTCGACGACCCCGCCCGTGACGGTCAGCTCGTCGACCCGGTGCCGGAACTTCAACGTCACGATGCCGCGCTCCGCCGCCGCGCGGACACGCCGCTCGAACGGCGCCACCACACCCGGACCGGTCCCCCACGTCACGTGGAACCGGGGCACCGAGTTGCCGTGCCCGGTCGCCAGGTAGCCGCCGCGCTCCGCCCAGCCCACGACCGGGAAGATCCGCAGGCCCTGCGCGTGCAGCCAGGCCCGCTTCTCGCCGGCCGCGAAGTCGACGTACGCCTCGGCCCACTTGCGGGGCCAGTTGTCCTCGTCCCGGTCGAAGCCGGCCGTACCGGCCCAGTCCTGGAGGGCGAGTTCCCGCGAGTCCTTGATGCCCATGCGGCGCTGCTCGGGCGAGTCGACGAGGAACAGCCCACCGAACGACCAGAACGCCTGGCCGCCGAGCGACGTCTCCGGTTCCTGGTCGAGCAGGATCACGCTGCGGCCCGCATCCGCGAGCTCGGCGGCGGCGGTCAGCCCCGCCAGGCCGGCTCCGACGATGATGACGTCCGCGTCCATGGGTGCTCCTTGAAGATGTGACGACCCTCGCAGCTTGATAAGGATGGACAAGGGCGTCAAGCTACCTGCGTAGTCACGGAGTACCGGATCTATCAGTGGGTGATAAATGGCGCTGCCGGCACGGCTGGCGGTCCAGCGCGAGCTCGCGGCCGGGCTGGCGCAGGCCAGCGAGACCCTGATCGACGCGGTCCGGGCGCAGATCCCCGCGTACCAGGCGCTTGAGGCCAGCCAGCTCACCGAGGTCCGGGGCATCGCCGCCTGGGCGCTGAGCCGCGCGGTCGAGATGTGGGTCCGCGACGGTGCCCTGGACGCCCAGGACCTGGCCCGCTTCCGCAGCATCGGCGCGGCCCGCGCGGCGGACGGCCGTCCGCTGCCCGCCGTGCTCCGCGCGTACCGGGTCACCGCCAGCCTCGCCAGCGAGCTGGTCGTCCGGCGCGGCCACGGGCGGCTCGACGTCGAGGACGTGCTGGCCCTCAACCGGGTCTGGCTGGCCAGCATCGACGCCCTGTCCGAGGCGCTGTTCACCGGGTACACGCTCGCGGCCGAACGGCTCGTCGGCGACCGGGAGCGCGCGCTGCGCGACCTCTTCGACGACCTCCTCGTCGGACGGCAGACCTCCCCCGGCGCGCTCGCCGACCGCTGCCGCCAGCTCCAGGTGACGCTGCCGGCGACGCCGTGGCTGCTCGTCGTCGAGCCCATCGACCCGAACCGGTCGGTGACCGACGCCGGCGGGCTCTCGCCGATCCTCCAGCTGTACCGGGGCCGGCGCGCCGTCTTCCTGCTGCCGCCGGGCGACCGCGCCGACCTGGACGCCGCCGTGTCCGCGCGCGGCTGGCACGGCTGCCTCGTCGGCGAGGAACCGGTCGCCGAGGCGTCCCGGGCGTACCGGCTCGCGGTCGACGCCCTGGACACCGCGCCAGTCCACGCGTACGACCACGGCGGGCTCCTCACCGACGGCGACGCGCACGTGTTGGCGCTGCTGTCCGCGCGGCCGACCGCACGGCCGCGCGACGTCGTCCGGAGCGTCCTCGGGCCGCTCGGCGACGCCCGCAACGCCCACCTGCTCGACGGGCTCGGCGCCTACCTCGCCACCGGGTCGGCCACCGCCGCCGCGGACCTGCTCAGCGTCCATCCGCAGACGTTGCGGTACCGGCTGCGGCGCGTCCGTGAGCTGACCGGCCGCGATCCCCGCCTGCCGTGGCAGCGGCTAGTCCTCGACATCGCCCGGCAGCTCATCGACATCAGCCCGGCGGCGGTTTCGGGTCGGATCGGGGAGCCGGACTCCGGGATCCCACCCGGGGCCTAGGCTGGCCCGCGTGCTGGTTCTTTCGCGGGCGGACGTCGAGGAGCTGCTCGACCTCGACGCGCTGATCGACGCGCTGGCCGTGGCGATGGCCGATCTCAGCGCCGGACGGGCGTCCGTCCCGGACCGGATCGCCGCCCTCGTCCCCGAGCGCGACGGGCTGCTCGCGGCGATGCCGGGCTTCGTGCCGGGCGTCCTGATGGCCAAGCTCGTCTCGCTCTTCCCCGGCAACGCCGGCACGCCGCTGCCGACGCACCAGGCCCTGATCGTGGCCTTCGACCCGGACACCGGCGAACCCACCGCGCTGCTGGACGGTTCGGCGATCACGGCCACGCGGACGGGCGCCTGCTCGGCCCTGTCCGCGCGGCTGCTCGCGCGGGAGGACGCGTCCGTCCTGGCCGTCCTCGGTACGGGTGTGCAGGCACGGGCGCACGTCCGGGCGATGCTCCGGGTCCGTCCGATCAGCGAGATCCGCGTCGCCGGCCGCGATCCGGGCAAGGTCGCCGAACTGGCGGGCGAGGTGGCCGGCCACGCGATGCCGTCCTATCGCGAGGCGCTCGACGGTGCCGACGTCGTGTGCGCGACGACCCACGCCGTCGAGCCGGTCGTCCGGCGGGACTGGCTCAGCCCCGGCGTCCACGTCACGTCCGTCGGGTTCAACCCCGCCGGTCGGGAGGTCGACGACGCCACGATCGCCGACGCGCTGGTGTGCGTCGAGTCGCGGAGCGCCGCGTTGGCGCCGTTCCCCGCCGGCAGCAACGACCTGCTCGCGCCCATCCGGGACGGCGTCATCACCGCCGACCACGTCCACGCCGAGCTGGGCGAGCTGGTCGCCGGTACGAGGCCGGGGCGGACGTCACCGGACCAGATCACGCTGTACAAGTCGGTCGGGGTGGCCGTGCAGGACGCGGCGGCGGTGGCTCTGGTCGTGGCGGCCGCCCGCGAGCGGGGAGCCGGCACCCAGCTCAGTCTCTGACATCCAGCTGTCGGCTCCGAGCGGCGACCGCGTGGCGCCGCAGTCGGCATACGTCGTTGTCGATGTTGACGAATCTCGATGTGGCTACCGGGATTTGTCATGATCGGAACCGCGCTACATCGCCCCGTCTCCGCTCGATCGGGAGCCGGTCCGGGTAGGTAGGCGCGATACGGTCGGAGGCGAACCAACCGAGAGGAACACCGCAGCCATGTCCGTCGACCATCCCGGTACCCAGCGAGTCCTCGTGCAGGGCGAGCCCGTCGACGAATACCCGGACGAGATGCCCGCGGAGATCCGCGGCGCCGCCGTGCTGCGGATCACCGAGACGGGCGAGGACATCCTCGGCCGCACGTGCAAGCCGGTGACGGATTTCGGCACGGCCGAGCTGTCGAAGCTGGTCAACGACATGTTCCTGACGATGTATGTCGCCGAGGGCTGCGGGCTGGCCGCCAACCAGGTCGACGTCGACCTGGCGCTGTTCGTCTACGACTGCTTCGACGACGACGGCGTGCGCCACGTCGGGCACGTCCTCAACCCGGTGATGGACGAGCTCGACCCGGCCGACCGGTTCCTGGACGAGGCCGAGGAGGGGTGCCTGTCGGTGCCCGGACCGTCCAGCCCGCTGGCCCGTCCCGACAAGGCCGTCGTGCGCGGCGTCGACCAGCACGGCACGCCGGTCGTGATCGAAGGCACCGGCTACTTCGCCCGCTGCCTCCAGCACGAGACCGACCATCTCAACGGCCGCCTCTACATCGACCTCCTCAACGGCCGCGCACGCAAGACCGTTTTGCGGGAGATGGAGGAGATGCGTCCGGAGATCCACGCCCGCCGCGCGGAGCGCACCGCGTCCCTATAGGCGCCCGTCAGGCGGACTTCAGGGGTCCATCAGCGCCCGCTGCCATCCTGGCTCGAACCGGTGGCGACAGGTGAGGTGGGCCCCATGCACAGTCCGAAGTTCGGTGTCGTCCTGCCGGACGGTCACGAGTTCCCGGCACTGCTCGACTTCGCCCGGGACGCCGAGGCGGCCGGGTTCGACTCGGCGTGGGCCGGCGAGTCCCTGTACGGGCTGGACCCGCTGGTGGTCCTGGCCGGCGCCGCCGCCGTCACGTCCCGGATCGGCCTGGGCACGGCGGCGCTCAACGGCGTGTTCCGCCACCCGGTCATCGGCGCGAACCTCGTCGCCACGCTCGACCACGCGTGCGAGGGCCGTCTGACGCTCGCCGTCGGCACCGGCTTCCCCGGTCCGGCGACCGAGCAGGAACTCGCCGCCGTGCGGGTGCCGTTCGACGAGCGCGCCGGCCGGCTCGACGAGACCGTCACGATGTGGCGGCAGGCGTGGCGGGCCGGCGGCACCGGGACCTGCGCCGCGAACGTGACCCCGCCCGAGAACGCCGACGCGAACTTCGCGGGCCGGTACTGGCAGACCGAGGGGCTGGACCGCCTGCCCCCGCCCGCGCAGGACGGCGGTCCGCGCCTCTGGCTGGCCGACAACGGCGACCCGGACGTGCCGGCACGCGCGGCGGAGCACTACGACGGCTGGCTCGCGAGCCCGCCGGATCCGCAGGACTTCGCGGACAGGTGGCAACAGATCGGGACCGTCGCACCGGCCCTGTACGCGACGGTCGCCATCAACGCCGACCCCGCCCTGGCCCGCCAGGAACTCGCCGAGCACTTCAGCGGCGACATCCCCGGCGACCAGGCCGTCCACAGTGGAACCGCTGAGGACTGCGCCGCCTGGCTGGCCGGCTACTCCGACGCCCGCCACATCCTGATCCGCATCGGCTCCCCCGACCCGGCGTCCCGTCTCAAGGAACTCGCCGCGGCGGTCCGTACCGCCTTCGACCCGAGGTGACCCTTCCCATGCAGCAGAACAAGATCAAGATCGGCGTGCTCCTCCCGACCCGCGAGAACGCCGTCAAGGGCACCTGGGGCATGGCACCGCTCCTGGACTTCGCCCGCAACGCCGAGGCGGCCGGCGCCGACTCGCTCTGGGTCGGCGACTCCCTGCTCGCACGCCCCCGCCCCGACGCGTACCTCGTGATGGCCGGGCTCGCCGCCGCGACCACCGGGATCACCCTCGGTGCCGCGTGCGTCATCCCGGCCCTGCGCGACCCGGTGATCGCCGGCAACATGATCACCACGCTCGACCACGCGGTCGGCGACCGCCTCCAGGTGGCCGTCGGTTCCGGGTTCGGCATCCCGGTCGTCCAGCACGAGTTCGCGGCCGCAGACGTCCCGTTCGACAAGCGGGTGGGCTGGCTGGACGACGCGCTCCTCCTGTGGCGGCAGTCGTGGGGCGCCAGCGCTCCCGGCCGCACCGACGGCTCGGAGGGCCCCCTGTTCGACGGGCGGTACTGGCAGGTCGACGGCCTCGACCAGCTCGCGCGGCCGGCGACCCCCGGTGGCCCCGGCATCTGGTACGCCGGCAGCGACACGCCCCGCGTCACCGAACGGGTCGCCGAGTTCTACGACGGCTGGCTGCCGTTCCTCCCCACTCCGGAGGCGTACGCGGCGGCGTGGATCCGCATCCAGGAGATCGCCGCCGAGCGCGGCCGTCCGGACGGCGCGATCTACCCGGCCATGTACATCACCCTGTCCGTCGACGAGGACCGGGAGCGGGCCAAGGCGAACATGGAGGAGTACGTCCAGGCGTACTACGGCTACCCACTGGAGATCTCGTCGTACGTGCAGGCGTTCCGGCACGGCACCGCCGAGGACTGCGCGGAGGCCGTGGCCGAATACGTGCGCGCGGGCGCCAGGCACATCGTGATCCGGATCGGATCGCTCCAGCCGGGGCCGCCGATCGGGGAAATCCTCGAAGCGGTGCGCACAGCCTGCGATGCTGCGTACGTATCGCTGGTCCCGGCCTAGGAGTGGAATGGAATACCTGATCGCGGCCATGCCGTTCGCCGCGTCGCTCGGCATCGAGCTGACCGCCGCGGAGCCGGACGAGGTCCAGGGCCACATGAAGTGGGACGAGTCCCGCTGCACGGTCGGCGGGGTGCTGCACGGCGGTGCCCTCATGACGTTCGCCGACAGCCTCGGGGCGATCTGCGCGTTCCTCAACCTGCCCGAGGGCGCGGCCGGCACGGCGACGATCGAGTCCAAGACCAACCTGTTCCGCGCGGTGCGGAGCGGCGTCGTCCAGGGCACGAGCCGGCCGCTGCACGTAGGCAGGTCGACGATCGTCGTCCAGACCGATCTGCTGGACGAGCAGGAGCGGCGCGTCGCCCAGGTGACGCAGACGCAGTCGGTGCTCACACCACGCTGAACGTGCCAGGGGTTCGGACCGAGCCCCTGGCACGACGTGCTCAGCCTCAGCCGAACGGCTGGACCAGCGCGAGCTGCCGGGACATGGCCACGAGCTGGCCCTTCGAGTCCCACAGCTCGGCATCTTCCTCGATCACGCCGCCGACGAGCGCCCGGGTCTGGAACCGTGCCTGGAGCCAGCCCGCCGCAGGGCGCTGCCGCAGGTGGATGGACAGCTCCAGGGTCGGCACCATCGCCGCGTCGACCACCTCGTAGACCGCCGGCGGGAACGCGTCGACGATCAGCGGCAGCGAGGCGAGGTCCGGCTCGCGCCCGTCCGAGAAGCGGATCCACCCGTCGAGGCGGGCGGTTCCGGTGCGCTCCCCGGTGATCCAGCGGGCGGTCGGCGTGACGCGGTAGTCGAACCGTTCGAGGATGTCGGCCCCCGCGCCGACGTCCGTGACGGGCGGCGCGGCGCACTCGTCCGGGCCGGGGATGCTCGGCGGCTCGACGGCGAACGAGTCGGGCCAGCCGAGCGCGTCCCGGTTGCCGAAGGTGGCGAGCAGCCGCAGCTTCTCGGCGCCGCCCTGCGACAGCTTCGCCGACACCGTGCTCTTGAGCCGGCCCAGCTTCGCGATGTCGACGTCGACCTCCGCCGGGCCGACCATCGTCGGACGGACGTAGTGCACGTTCACCGAGAGCGGGTCGGCGCCCGGCACGGCCTCGGCCGCCGCGGCGAGCGCCACGGCCAGCACGTACCCGCCGTTCGGGTTCCCGCCGATCGCCGCCCAGCCGGGACGGACGTCCGCCGACCAGCGATTCTCGCCGAGCGACGTCACCGCCGTGTCGGTGTCGAAACGGTGGGTCGGCTCTGTATCAACCATCGTCGCTCTCCTGTCTCTGTATCAAACAATCCAGGGCAAACTATCGCTCCCCGCGCTCACTTACCGGAGAAAGTCAGGCATCGCCGGAGGTGCCTGGTCAGGTCGCCGGCGATGCCGACGGCGTGCTCGTCCAGGTAGAAGTGCCCGCCCGGGTACTCGCTGACGCCCAGGAACGACGGCGTGAGCCCGGACCACCGCTCCATCGCGCCGGGCAGGATCAGCGGGTCCGCGTTGGCGCCGTACGCCGCGACCGGGCACGACACCTGGGCACCGTCGTGCTCGTAGCCGGCGTACACGGCGAGATCCGCCCGCAGCGCCGGGAGCAGGACGGCCATCATGTCCGGGCTGTCGGCGATGGCGGCCGGCACGGCGCCCAGGTCGCGGACGTTCGCCACGAGCTCGTCGTCCGAGAGCTTGCTCAGTTCCAGGGCGCCGTCCCGGTGGCCGAGCGGCGCCCAGCTGGAGACGCCGAGCAGGACGGGCGGCGGTTCGCCGTCCCGCTCCATCGCCACCGTCAGCCGGTAGGCGATCATCGCGCCCATGCTGTGCCCGAAGAACGCGTACGGGCGGCCGTCCAGCTCCACGTCGATGGCCTCGCGCAGCGCCTCGACCAGCGGATCCATCTCGGTGAACGCCGGTTCGGCGCGGCGGTCGTGCCGGCCCGGCAGCTGGACGAGCACCAGTTCGACGTCCGCCGGCAACAGCGCGGACCAGCGCCCGTAGGACGCCGCCGCGCCGCCGCCGTGCGGGAAGAGGAACAGCCGGGCGGGGGCGTCCATGCGGTCGCCGACCGGCTGGAACCACCGTCCTGTGTGGATGCTCATCAGTTGACCTTGCGCTCCATGTGCTCCCAGAACTTGTCGCGCAGGATGCGCCGCAGGATCTTGCCGGCGGGGTTGCGCGGGAGTCCGGCCACGAAGTCCCACTGGGACGGGATCTTGAAGTCGGCGAGGTGCTCGCGCGCGGCCAGGGTGAGCTGCCGAGGCGTCGCCTCCTCGCCCGGACGCAGCACGACGCAGGCACGGATCGCCTCGCCCCAGCGCTCGTCCGGCACGCCGATGACCGCGACGTCCGCGACGGCCGGGTGCTGGGCGATCGCCGCCTCGACCTCGGCCGGGTACACGTTCTGGCCGGCCACGATGATCAGGTCCTTGATGCGGTCGCCGAGGTACAGGTAGCCGTCGTCGTCCAGGTAGCCGGCGTCGCCGGTGTGGATCCACCCGTCGACCAGCGTCTTCTCGGTCTCCTCGGCCTTGTTCCAGTAGCCGATCATGTGCGCGGGGGTGTAGACGCAGACCTCGCCCAGTTCGCCGGTCGGGACCTCCTTGCCCTCGCGGTCGACGACCTTCAGCTCCACACCGGGGTACGCGCGGCCGGCCGCCTTGAGCCGGGGGCTGCCCGGCACGTGGTCGAACGGGGGCAGGCACGCGGCCACGTTGCCCGTCTCGGTGCTGGCGTAGATCTGGAGGAAGTCGCAGTCGATCATGTCCATGCACTGCTTGAGCAGCGGCTCGGAGATCGGCGACCCGCCGTACACGAGCTTGCGCATGGTCTTGAAGCTGTCCCGGGTCGCGCCGGGCTCGGCCAGGATCATCGCCAGCATGGCCGGGGCCGCGAACGTCGTCGTGACGCCCACCTTCTCGATCTGCTCCAGTGCCTCCTGGCTGACGAACATCCGCATGACGACGTTGGTCGCCCCGGCGATGAACGCCTGCATCGCGGACGAGAACCCGGCGATCTGGAAACCGGGCAGCGAGATGAGGTTCCGGTCGCCCGGCTGCCAGTCCATCCAGTCCAGGCCCTCGCTGACCAGTCCGTCGAGGAACGTGTAGAAGCTGCGCTGCGGCAGCACGACGCCCTTGGGGAGGCCGGTCGTGCCGCTCGTGTAGATCTGGACGATCGCGTCGTCCGGACCGGTCGACGGGGTGACGTCGGTGTCGGGGTGGGGCGACGTCCACTCCTTCAGGCCGGCGGCGCGCTCGCTGTCGGTGTCGAGGTGGACGACAGTCTTCAGCGACGGCAGCGCCTCGACCACCTTGACCAGTTCGCGTTCGACGAACAGCAGCTCCGTCTCGGAGTCGCGGAGGATGTAGTCGACCTCCTTGGCCGTCAGCCTCCAGTTGACCGGGACGAGCACCGTCTCGGCCTTGGCGCACGCCAGCGCGATCTCGTAGTAGTGCTCCGACTCCTTGCCGAGGTAGGCGACGCGGGCGCCCCTGCCCAGTCCGGCGGCGCGCAGCGCGTGGGCCACCCGGTTGCTCTCCCGGTGCAGCTCGGCGTACGTCACCTGCCGGTCCTCGCAGATGATCGCCGGCTCGTCGGGGCGTTCGGTCGCGCGGAATCTGAGGCTCGCCGCGAGGGTCTTGTCGGTCATTGCGCAGTCCTTTGCTCGGGCACGAGTTGCTGGTCGAGGTATCCGGCGAGCAGCCGCACGGACGGTTGGTCGAACGTGATCGACGCGGGCAGGCCGATGCCCAGCGCCGATTCGAGGGCGTTCTTCAGCACCACGGCGGCGAGCGAGTCCAGGCCGAGGCCCAGGAACTCGGCGTCGGGCTCCACGTCGTCGGCGTCGCCGAACTGGAGCACCTCGGCGATGGTGGCGCGGATGAACGCGTTGATCGCGGACCGCCGCTCGGCCGCCGGCTTGGCGAGCAGTCCCTCCAGGTCGAAGCGGACGGCCGGAACACCGCCGCCGGTCGCGACCTCGGAGTACAGCGCGTCGGCGAGCGGACGCCCGGCGGTCAGCCGGTCCCAGTCGAACTGGCCGACGACCGCCTGCCCGGTGGTGCCGCCGAGCTTCGTGAACAGCGCGCGCATCCCGTCTGCCGGCTTGAGGAACGTGATGCCCTGGCTCTCCACCACCCGGACCTGCGCGGCGTCGAGACCCGCGGCCATGCCGGCGCCGGCCCAGGGTCCCCAGTTGACGCTGAGACCCGGGAGGCCCTGCGCGACGCGCCACCGCATCAGCGCGTCGAGGTAGGCGTTGCCGGCGGCGTAGTTGGCCTGCGCCGGCGATCCGAACACGGACGCGATGGACGAGTAGCCCACGAAGAACCGCAGCCCGGGCAGGGACGACGCCGCCTGGTGGAGCAGCCACGCGCCGTACACCTTGGACTGGAACACCGCGTCGACGCTGTCCCAGGTCTGCGCCGCGACGGGCGCGTCGGCCAGGACGCCGGCCGCGTGGACGATCCCGCCGACCGGGTGCGGATGCTGCTTGAGCGCGTCCACGATCCGCTCGACGTCCTCGGGGTTGCCGGCGTCGCCCTGGAGCACGGTCACCCGGACGCCGGGTCCCAGCTCGGCTTCCCAGCGCTGCTGTTCGCCGTCCGGGGCCGGACGGCGGCTCAGGAGGGCGAGGTGGCGGGCGCCGGCATCGACCAGGGTCCGCGCGGCCGTCCGGCCGAGGGCGCCGAGACCACCGGTGATCAGGTACGTCTCGTCGCCGGTCACGGTGATCGGCGCGGCGGCGGTGGACGGGCGGAGGCGCCGGACGTGCCGTTCGCCGGTGCGGTACGCGAGCTGGAACTCGTCCGGCTCGGCCGCGCGTACCTCGTCCAGCAGCGCGGTCGTGCCGGAGCCTGGGGCCAGGTCCAGCAGGGTGACCCGGTACAGCGGGTGCTCGGTCCGCAGCGTCTGGCCGAATCCCCACAGGGTGGCCGCCACCAGCTGCTCGCCGTCGTCGGGTGCGTCCCCGTCGAGCACCTGGGCGCCCTCGGTGACCAGCCACAACCGCTGGTTCCGGCCGAACCCGCCCGAATCGAGGACGCGCAGCACGCCGAGCAGGTCCCGGTAGTTCCGCTCGCACTCGTCCCGCAGGCCGGCGCCGTCCGGCCGCCAGAACCAGGCCACATCCGTCGGCCCGTCCGCGAGAGCCGCCGCCACCTCGTCGGCGGAAGACGCGTAGGTCACCTTGGTGGTGCCCGCCGCGCTGGCGAGCGGGCCGGGAGCGCCGATGGCCAGGAGGTGGCGGTCCTCGCGGGCCGTGTCCGGCAGTGGGCGCGATACCCAGGCCAGCTCGTGGATCACGCGGCGGCGCGCGCCCGGGACCGCGCCGGCCACGCGCTTGTAGCCGACCCCGGTGAGCGCGACGACGGGCCGGTCACCGGCCAGCAAGGCGAGGTCCACGCCGAAGTCGGCGTCCGCGACGTCGTCCGGCTCGGACGGCGTCACCCGCAGAAGGCACCGCAGCTCGCCGCCCATCGGCTTGCGGTGGAACCGGACGGCCTGGAACCGGACGGGCAGGTGGGCCTCGTCAGTCTCGACCACCGCGCCGACCACCTGGAGCGCGGCGTCGAGGATGGCCGGCGGCAGGTGCTGGCCGACAGGCGTGTCCTCGCTGATCACGTCGCCGACCGCGAGGCTGCCGTACCTGGCGACGCGCGCCAGCTTCTGGAACGCGGGGCCGTAGTCCATGCCGACCTCGCGGAACCCGGCGTATACATCCTCGGCGTCGAGAACCCGGTCCGGCGCACCTTCCGGCGCCTCCAGGCCGAGACCCGGCACGTCACGGTCGGCGATGGTCGCCGTCACGTGGAGCCGTTCGATCGGCCCGTCCGAGCCGGCCACCCGGCTGACGATCTCCACCGACGCGCTCCCGTCCGGCCGCGGGCGCAGGCGGGTGCGGATCTCGGCGGGCAGGAACAGGGCCTGGTGGATCCGCAGGTCGGTGATGGCACGTCCGGTCTCGCCGTACACGGTCTCCTGCAGGGCGAGCAGGATCTCCACATACCCGGCGGCCGGGAAGACAACCTGGCCCATGGCCTGGTGGCCGGCGAGGTACGCCGGCTGGTCCGGGTCGAGGGCGGCGACGAACTCGCGGCCGTCGGCCGTGGGCTGCTCGACGCCGAGGAGCGAAGGCGCGGCGGCCGAAGAAGCGCGCCGGGTGCCGACCGGCAGCCAGTGGCGGCGGCGGTCGAACGCGTACGTCGGCAGCGCGACCGTCAGCGCGGCGTGGCCCTCGTGGTAGCCGCTCCACGACACCGGCAGGCCGGCGGCGTACAGCGCGGCGACCGAGGCGGCGATGGTGGAACCGTCCTCGTCGGACGGGCGCTGGCTGGCGAACCAGCGGTGGTCGCCGGCGGTCACGCACCGCTTGCCCAGGCCGGTCAGCGCGGCCGACGGGCCCATCTCGACGAACACGTGCCGGCCCCGCTTCTCGACCGCGCGCATCGCGGCCAGGAAGTTCACCGGCTCGCCGATGTGGCGTACCCAGTACTCGTGGTTGGCGACGTCGGCGGGCCTGGCGACCTTCCCGGTCACCGCCGACACCAGCGTGAACTCCGGGTCACCGAAGCGGATGTCCTTGATCGCGTCGCGGAACTCGTCGTACACCGACGCCATCAGCGGCGAGTGGAAAGCGTGCGACACGGCGAGCTTCTGGGTACGCACGCCCCGCTCGGTCAGCGCCGCCACGACGGGATCGAGCGCGTCCAGGCTCCCCGAGACCACGCACTGCTGCGGCGCGTTCATCGCGGCGAACGACAGCTCGGGGTGGCCTTCGATGAGCGGCGCCACGTCCTCGGCGGCGGCGGTCACGGCGACCATGCCGCCCGGCCGCGACACGGACTGCATCAACCGCCCGCGCGCCGCCACCAGCGTGACCGCGTCCTCCAGCCGGAACAGCCCGGCGACGGTCGCCGCGACGATCTCGCCGATGCTGTGCCCGAGCAGCGCGTTGGGCCGTACGCCCCAGGACAGCCACAGCTTGGCGAGGCTGTACTCCAGCGCGAACAGCGCCGGCTGCGTGTACCGGGTCTGGTGGATCAGCTCGTCGCCGTCCCCGACGACCAGTTCCTTCACCGACAGCCCCAGCGGACCGGCGAACAGCCGGTCGCACTCGTCGAGGTGCCGGCGGAACACCGGGTACTGGCGGTAGAGCGCGGCGCCCATCCCGGCGTACTGCGACCCCTGCCCGGTGAACAGGAACGCGACCTTGCGGATCTCGCCGGCGCTGTCGTCGCCCGCGTCCAGCTTCGCCAGCAGCCCGGCGAGGTCGTCGCGGGTGCGGACCACCCCGGCGACGCGCGTCTTGAAGTGGGCCCGGCCGACGTTGGTCGTGTGGCAGACGTCGCGCACCGGCAGGTCCGGACGCTCGGCGAGGTACGACTGGAACCGCCGCACCTGGAGCCGCAGCGACGCCCTGGACTTCGCCGACAGGGTGAACACGTGCCCCCGGTCGGACTCCGACGGCGGCGTGGGCGGCAGAACCGGCGGCGCCTGCTCCAGGACGACCGTCGCGATCGTCCCGGCGAACCCGAACGAGTTCACCAGCGCGCGGCGCGGCCCGCCGCCCCAGTCCTGGCACGTCGTGGGCACGGTCACGGGGTAGCTGGCCCAGGGGATCCGCCCGGACGGCGCGTCGAAGTTGAGGTGCGGGTAGATCGTCGCGTTCTTGAGCTGGAGGACGGTCTTGACGATGCCGCCGACACCGGCAGCGGGCTCCATGTGGCCGACGTTCGTCTTGAGCGACGCGACGACCATCGGCGCGGACTTGGTGTGCGAGGCGCCGAACACGTCGCTGATCGCGCCCATCTCGATGGGGTCGCCCAGCGGGGTGCCGGTGCCGTGCGCCTCGACGTAGCCGATGTCCGCCGGCTTCAGCATGGCGCTGGTGAGCGCCGCCCGCATGACCTGCTCCTGCGCCGTGCCGTTGGGGACGGTGAGGCCGGCGCTCTCGCCGTCCTGCCGCACGGCCGAGCCCCGGACGAGCGCGAGGACGGTGTCGCCGTCGCGCTTCGCGTCCGACAGCCGCTTGAGGACGAGGACACCGCAGCCTTCGCTACGGCTGTACCCGTCGGCGGTCTCGTCGAAGGTCTTGCAGTACCCGTCCGGGGCGAGCATGTTCGCCTCGGAGAACACGATGGACGTGGCCGGGTGGTGGATCGCGTTGACGCCGCCGGCCAGGGCGAAGTCGCACTCCCGGCGGCGCAGCCCCTCGACGGCCAGGTGGACGGCGACCAGCGAGGACGAGCACGCCGTGTCGAGGCTGATGCACGGGCCGCGGAGCCCCAGGAAGTACGACAGCCGGCCGGAGACCGCGCTGTGCGCCGTGCCGGAGCCGAGGTAGGCGTCGAGTTCGGCGTCCGCGAGCGCGCCCGTCTCCAGGAGGTAGTCCATCGAGCCGACGCCGAGGTAGACGCCGCCGTTGCTGTGCCGCAGCGTCGACGGGTCGACGTTGGTGCTCTCCAGCGCCTCCCACGCGGTCTCCAGGACGAGCCGCTGCTGGGGGTCGACGTAGTTGGCTTCCTTGGGCGAGATGTTGAAGAACTTGGCGTCGAAGTCCGCCAGCCCGTCGAGGAAGCCGCCGCACCCGCTCCGCACCAGGGGCGTCGCGCCGCGGTCCCACCGGTCGGGCGGGACCGGTCCGATGCCGGACCCGCCGGACCGCAGGAACTCCTCGAATCCGTCCACCGTGTCGTTCCCGCCGGGGAACCGCACCCCCATGCCGACGATGGCGATGGGTTCGTACTTCTCCAGCAGCAGTCGCGAGATGAGTTCGCGCTGCTCCGCGGCGTTGTCGGGCATCGAGCCGTCCTCCTAGGCCTGGTACAGGTTCGCCAGCAGGTCGTCCACCGCGGACTTCTGCGCCGTGGACTCCTCCGCCGCCGCCGTGGTGGCCTCGGCCGGGGCGTGGAACAGGTCGGGCAGGGCCTGGTCGGTGATGTAGACCAGCAGCTGCTCGATCGTGGGGCTGTTGAACAGGTCGTTCGCGCTGATGCCGCAGGCCAGGCGCTCTTCGAGGCGCTGCTTGATCTCGGTCAGCCGCAGCGAGGTCAGGCCCATCTCGAAGAAGCTCTGGTCCAGCGGCAGGTCCTCGGCGTCGGTCAGCAGGAGCGTGGTCCTGAACTCCGTCACCACGAGCGCTTCGAGGGCGTCGCGCCGCTCGGAGCGGGGCAGGTCCCGCAGCCCCTGGATGTCCGACACCGTGTTCTCCTTCTGTTCGGGGTCAGCCACGTGCCCACCGCCGGGCGTGGGCGGCGACGCAGTAGTCGCCGGAGTGGTAGACGAGCGGGTCACCCTCGGACGTCTCGTACTGCTCGACCTCGCCGAGGACGATGATGTGGTCGCCGCCGTCGTAGGTCGTGAACGTCCGGCAGACGAACCGGGCGAGCGTCCCGTGCAGCAGCGGTACGCCCGACGGCCCGGCCGTCACGGGCACGCCGTCGAACTTGTCCGGCCGGGACTTCGCGAACCGCCGGGACAGGTGTGCCTGGTCGGCGGTCAGCACGTGCACGGCGAAGTGCGTCGAGGCCGCGAAGTGCCGGGCGCTGGACGCGCCCCGGTTGACGCAGAACAGCACCAGTGGCGGATCCAGCGAGACCGACGTGAACGAGCTGGCGGTCATGCCGACGTGCCGGCCGTCCGATCCGGCGGTCGTGACCACCGTGACGCCGGTGGCGAAGGCGCCGAGCGCGCGCCGGTAGTCCTGCTGGTCGAACGTGATGGCGAGCGGTTCCATCAGGGTCCCCCGGTCGCTTCACTGCGGAAGGTTGTCGTGGCGGAAGGACCGCGGGACGCCGCCGGCCAGCGAGGCCAGCGTCGCGGCAACCACTCGCCGGGTCTCGGACGGTTTGATGATCTCGTCGACGGCCAGCCGCTCGGCGGCGGCGGTCGGCGCCATGAACTCGCGCTGGTACTGGGCGATGAGCTCGTCCCTGCGGTCCGGGTCGGCCGCCAGCTCCCGCCGGTGGATGATGTCGACCGCGCCCTCGGCGCCCATCACGGCGAGTTCGGCGGTGGGCCAGGCGAACACCGCGTCGGCGCCCAGCGAACGCGAGTTCATGACGATGTACGCGCCGCCGAACGCCTTGCGCAGCACCACGGTCACGCGCGGCACCTGTGCCGCCGAGAACGCGTGGAGCAGCTTCGCGCCCTTGCGGATGATGCCGCCGGTTTCCTGGCCACGGCCGGGCAGGAACCCCGGGGTGTCCACGAGCACCACGAGCGGCAGCCCGAACGCGTCGCAGAACCGCACGAACCGCGCGCCCTTCTCGGATGCCGCGATGTCCAGCGTGCCGGCCATCGACATCGGCTGGTTGGCGATCACGCCGACCGGGTTCCCCTCCAGCCGGGCGAACCCGGTGACGAGGTTGCGGCCGAACCGGGGCTGGAGTTCGAGGAAGCTGTCGCCGTCGACGATGCCGCCGATCACGTCCCGGACGTCGTACGCCTGGCGGTGGCTCTCCGGGATCTCCGGCATCTCGCGCGGCGGCAGCGGCTCCGACGCGGGCGGCGGCAGGTCGCACGACGCCGGCAGGTAGGACAGGACCTCCGCGACCAGCCGAAGCGCCTCCTCCGGCCCGTCGCCCACCAGGTGGACGACCCCGGACTGCTTGCTGTGGACGGCCGATCCGCCGAGCTGTTCGGCCGTCACGTCCTCGGACGTCACCGCCTTGACCACGCGCGGACCGGTCAGGAACATGTGGGCGCCGGTCCGCTGCATGATGACGATGTCCGTCAGCGCCGCCGAGTACACCGCGCCGCCGGCACAGCTGCCGAGGACGACGCTGATCTGCGGCACCCGCCCCGACAGGCGGACGTTGCCGGCGAAGATCCGCCCGTACCCGTCGAGGGCCGCCACGCCCTCCTGGATGCGGGCGCCGCCCGAGTCGAGCAGGCCGACGAGCGGGATCCCTGCCCGCTCGGCGTGCGCGGAGACGCGGGCGATCTTCTCCGCGTGGACCTCGCCCAGCGACCCGCCGAGTACCGACGGATCCTGGGCGAACAGCGCGATCGGACGCCCGTCGACCCGGGCGATGCCGGTGACGACGCCGTCGCCGGCCGGCCGCCTGCCCGCCATGCCGAACGCGGTGACGCGGTGGCGGGCCGCGCTGCCGAACTCCTCGAACGAGCCCGGGTCGACGAGCATCGCGACGTAGTCCCGGACGCTCGGCGTGGACCCCGTATCGACAGGCAGCGCGCTCATGCGGCCGTCACCACCAGCACGGCGTTCTGGCCGCCGAAGCCGAACGACTCGCTGACCGCCGTCCGCACCTGCTGCGCCCGGGCGTACGTGGTCACGACGTCGACCTCGACCTCCGGGTCCAGCTTCTCGGTGTTGGCGGTCGGCGGGACCAGGCCGTCCTCGACGGACAGCGCGGTGTAGACCGCCTCGATCGCCCCCGCGGCGCCGAGCGCGTGGCCGGTGACGCCCTTGGTCGACGTGACCGAGGGTCGGTCGCCGAAGACCCGGTGCAGCATCCGTGCCTCGACGACGTCGTTCATCGGGGTGGACGTGCCGTGCGCGTTGACGTGGTCGACCTCGTCCGGTGCGCGGCGCGCGTCGGCGAGCGCGGTCCGGACGGCCTGTTCGGCGCCGCGTCCCTGCGGGTCGGGGGCGGTGGCGTGGTGCGCGTCGGCCGAGGCGCCGTACCCGCTGACGCTGGCGTGGATCCGCGCTCCCCTGGCCCGCGCGTCGGCGAGCCGTTCGAGCACGAGGATCCCGGCACCTTCGGCGGCGACGAACCCGTCACGCGACGCGTCGAACGGGCGGGATGCCGTGAGCGCGTCGTCCACGCGGCCGGACAGCGCGCCGGCCTGGCTGAAGCCCGCGACGATCGACGGGATCAGGCACGCCTCGGACCCGCCGGTGATGACGATGTCGCACTGGCCGCTGCGGAGCAGGTCCCGTGCCGTGCCGATCGCTGTCGCCCCCGACGCGCAAGCGGTCGACGTGACCAGGTTCGGGCCGCGGGCGCCGCACTCCATCGCCACGTACCCGGCGATCATGTTGATCGCGAGCATCGGGATGAGCATCGACGACACCTGCTGCGGACCGTTCTCCAGTAACGTCCGGTGCTGCCGTTCCCAGGTCTCGGCGCCGCCGATGCCGCTGCCGAGGACGACACCGACCCGGGCACCGTCCCAGGTGGCGGTGTCGAGCCCGGAGTCGGCCAGGGCCTCCTTCGCCGCGACGAGGGCGAGCTGCGCGCAGCGGTCGAGCCGCCACGCCTTCCGCTTGCCCAGCAGGGCGACCGGGTCGAAGCCCGGGACCCGGCAGGAGATGTCGACCGGAAGGCCGCCCAGGTGCGGATCCCGCGACGCGACCGGCTTACCCGCGCACACCCGTGCCCAGTTCTCGGCGACGCCGATCCCCGCCGGGGTGACCAGTCCGAGCCCGGTGATCGCGGCGTGGAAGGGGGTGGCCGCGCCAGGCGACATCAGAGTGTCACGCCCTTCTTCTCCAGCAGGTCGGACACTTCGGCGAGCGTGAACTTGGGGCTCACCTCGTCGTCACCGACCTTGACGCCGAACTCCTCCTGGACGACCAGGCCCAGCTCGACGAGCCACAGCGAGTCCAGCTCCATCTCCTCGAACGTCAGCTCGCGGCTGACCTCGTCCTCGTCTAGTCCGAGCCGGGTGACCATGAGCTTCTCGATGCGCTCGATGATTGCCTCGTTCATCAGGTGCCCCTCCGTTTGCTACTTGGTGTCAGGTGTCGAAAATCAGGCGACGGCGACGTCGGGCCAGCGCAAGGTGGTCGCGCCCCAGGTGAGGCCGCCGCCGAACGCGGTGATGAGGATCCGGTGGCCGGCCCGCAGCGTGCCGTCGGCCGACGCGTCGGCCAGCAGCAGCGGGATCGACGCCGCGGCGGTGTTGCCGACGTGCTCGATGTTGCTGACCCGCCGCTCCGGCGGGATGTCGAGCCGGTCGGCGACCGCGTCGAGGATCCGCCGGTTGGCCTGGTGGCCGAGGAACCGGTCGACGTCGCCGGTGGACCAGCCCGTCCGGTCGAGGACCGTCCGGGCCGACTCCACCATCCGGGTCACGGCGTGCCGGTAGACCGGCTTGCCGTCCATGCTGAAGTACCGGTCCCGCTCGGCCACCGGACCGGACCTGACCGGGACCCGCGAACCGCCGGCCGCGACCATGATCAGCTCGCTCTCCGACCCGTCGCTGCCGAGCGCGAACGTGCCCAGCGCGCCCAGCTCGTCCGGGTCGCCGGCGCGCAGCACGACCGCACCGGCGCCGTCGCCGAAGATCGCCGTGGTGGTCCGGTCGTTCGGGTCGAGGATCGTGCTGAACGCGTCCGCGCCGATGGCCAGGACCGAGTCGGCGACGCCGGCCGCGATCATCCCCGCGCCGGTGGCCAGCAGGTAGAGGAACCCGCTGCACACCGCCGCGACGTCGAACGCCGGCACACCGGTCAGTCCGAGCCGGTACGCCACGTCGGGTGCGGTGGCGGGGCACGGCCGGTCGGGCGTGGTGGTCGCCAGTATCACCATGTCGACGCTGTCGACCTGCGCCGACTTCATGGCCCGGCGGCCGGCCTCGACCGCCAGGTCCGAGGTCGCGGTCGTGGCGTCGACCACGTGGCGCTGCGCGATGCCGGTCCGGGACCGGATCCAGTCGTCGCTGGTGTCCAGCCGGGCGGCGATGTCGTTGTTGGTGACGACGTCCGGCGGCAGCCACGACCCGATTCCGGCGACCACCGCCGCCCGCCCTGTCATGTGCTCGACGTGGCGAGTTCGTTGCGCCGCACCTCGGCGCTGACCTCGCCCAGGTACTCGGAGACCCGCCGGTAGGAGGCGATGACGCCGGTCTCCGCGTAGCTCAGGCCGCGCTCGTCGCAGTACTCCTTGACGATCGGCTGGGCCTTGCGGAGGTTGTTGCGCGGCATCGTCGGGAACAGGTGGTGCTCGATCTGGTAGTTCAGCCCGCCGTAGAGGAAGTCCACGAGCAGGTTCGACTTCAGGTTCCGCGAGGTCAGCACCTGGCGCTCCAGCCAGCTGTACTCCTCGGCGCCGCCACGGACCGGCAGGCCCTTGTGGTTGGTCGCGAAGATCATGCCCATGTACAGGCCGAACAGCATCTGGTGGACCAGGATGAACACGATGGCCTTGGCCGGCGGCAGCACCCAGAACACGGTGGTCGTGTAGCCGACGATGTGGACGAGCAGCAGGCCGATGTCCAGGGCCTTGTAGCGCTTGATCATGCCCTTCGCGACGGCGATGAAGCCGGCGAGGTGCAGGCGCATCCCCTCCGACAGGATCAGCACGAAGAACAGCCACGACTGGTGCCGGATCACGAACGTGTTGAACCCGCTGGTCCGCTGCGCCCGCTGGGACGCCGAGAAGATCACCTGGCGCCGGGTGATGTCCGGGTCCTTCTCCAGGTGGTTCGGGTTGCTGTGGTGCCGGTTGTGGTGGATGACCCACCAGCCGAAGCTCGACCCGACCAGCAGGTTGCCGTGGAAGTAGCCGAGGATGTCGCTCGGCCGCCGGGTGCGGAAGATCTGCCGGTGGCCGGCGTCGTGCGCGATCAGACCGCACTGGGTGCAGGCGAACGCGAACGCCATGGCGACGACGATCTGCCACCACGAGTCGCCGAGCACGAAGAACGCCACGATCGGCGCCGCGAGCATGACGGCGTTGAGCAGGATCTTCCAGGTGTAGTAGATCGGCTGGGGCGCCAGGAGGTTCCGGTCGTTCATGCGGCGCACCAGCTCGTCGAACTTCGCGTCCGTGGTGGACCCGCCGCCGGCATTGTCCAGCGCCAACTCCGGTGGCGCCGTCTCCGTGCTCACGGCCTGGGCCGTGGATTCAGTGGTCACTGTGGCTCCGTTGTGTCGTGGCTGCTGGGTTGGGTGTCCGGCGCGGGGGCGCCAGCGCCCGTCAGCCGATGGCTTCTTCCAGGCCCATGTAGGCCAGGCGGGACTCCTGCATCCGCTGCGACCACTCCTGGGCGGTCATCAGGCGCTCTTCCGGCGTGGTGTCGAGCAGCCGGCGCCCCGGCCAGATCTCGTAGTCGCCCGCGACGTCGGCGTGCTGGAGCATGCCCTCCTGGAACAGGGCCTCCCGCCGCATCGACACCTCGATCGTCGGCAGCTCGGTCCACAGCTTGCGGCCGCGCGTGATCAGGTCGAGGATCCGGTCCTTCTCCTCGGGGTGCTCGCGGAGGTAGTCGCGGGCGATCGCGCTGCCGACGGTGAGGTGGCGGATCTCGTCGATCGCGGCGCCCCGCTCGATGTCGGCGGCGGCCGGGTCGAACGGGCGCCACTTGCGCTCGCTCAGCTCGGCGACCGGCGCGAGCACGCCCTCGACGAGGATCGTCAGCACGACGACGCCGCCGATGAAGTCGCGGTCCTCGCGCAGGGACTGGAGACCGAGGTTCTCCAGCGGGACGAGGATGCGGTCGCTGTCGGCCGTCGCGATCTCGGCGACGGTCGCGTGCAGGTCCTTCTCCGCCACGCCCAGGTCGAGCAGGTGGCCGCGGAACACCATCGCGTGCCGCGCCTCGTCGAGGAGCTGGGTCGAGTAGAACTCCAGCGTGTCGACGTCCGGCGCCATGGCGACCAGGTAGCCGATCGCGCGGGTCGCCTTGTCCTCGGCGATCGAGCGGAACGCCAGCTCCTGGGTGAGCGCCTCGCGGAGCGGGCCGGGCTCGCGCATGAAGTCGGGCGTGACGACGTCCGGCGCGTGGCCTGCGACGTGGCCGCGCAGGGTGCCCTCCGGTACCGACTTCAGCCAGTACCGCAGGTTGCAGACCGCCGGCGTCAGGTCCAGCTCCATCGCGCCGTCGACCAGCGACGGTGCGGTGTCCCAGCCGGCCTCGGCGGCGATAGCGGTGTCGGTCATCGTGCGTTCTCCCTCTCTCGGGGTACGGATGTCAGGGCGACTGCGGGCGACGGCGTCTCGTCCAGCTCCGCCACCAGGCGCTCGTACGCCGGGTGGGCCTTGGGCTCGAAGTGCACGGCGAACGGCTTCACGAAGTTGCCGAACAGCGCCCGGTCGCCGAACAGGTGGATGGGCAGGACGAGCAGCGCCCACTCGGGCCCGATGAACAGCGCCCACAGGCCGGCGACGGCGGCCTGGGTGATCAGGCTGTGCATCACGTTGTAGAGCACGTAGTACACGCGCGAGATCTCGCCGGTCTTGCTGCGGTGGTACGCGATCGCACCGGGGATGTAGCCGATCAGGTCGATGTAGAGGAACAGTCCGATCGCCGGCAGCCAGCGGATGTCGCCCAGGTGCTGGAAGAAGAGGACGGACGAGACGACCAGCGCCACGCCGTACTCGACCCGCATCAGCCGGTACGTGGTCTTCGTCGCGAACAGGTTCTTGCCGTCCATCAGAGCGCCCCCGCCGCCGCGAGTTCGACCGGCTCCTCGGGGAGGTCGAGGATCGCGGCCGTCGCCTCGTCGCCGATGACCGTGACGTCGCCGAACAGCCCGACGAGGACGCGGCCGATCGTCTCCTTGAACGTCCGCTCGGCGATCGGGTCGAGGATGCCGGCGAGGCTCGGGATGCCGAAGTCGAAGTCCGCCTCGAACAGGACCTCGCTGGAGCCCGCCGCCTCGGTGACGCTCCACCGGCCGGAGAACTCGTCGAAGTCGCCCTCGGTCTGGACGAAGTCGATCGTCCGCGCCGCGCGGTCGACGGTGTCGACCTCGGACCACCGGAGGATGCCGTTGCGGAAGTAGACCTCCCAGTCGCTGGCGACGTCGCTACCGGG
The DNA here is from genome assembly GCA_963742725.1 of uncultured Actinomycetota bacterium. Taxonomy (GTDB): domain Bacteria; phylum Actinomycetota; class Actinomycetes; order Mycobacteriales; family Cryptosporangiaceae; genus CAVVAL01. The sequence goes on from CAVUMX010000001.1 coordinate 846,795, forward strand.
CGCGGCCGGGTGCACCGTGACGTCGCGGATCACCTTGACGTGTTCCGGATACGACGCGAAGTCGCTGACCTTCTCGAACACCGCATCGGCGTCACGCGCCGTGCGGACTCGCAGCTGGACGTTGCGCATGCGGATCTCAGCCTTTCGCTGTCACGGGGACACGCCCCGGGGACGCGGAGTAACGGGTGGCCACGCGCCGGCACGCCCGGTCCGTCGCCTCGAGCAGGAAGTCGACGTCCGCGCCGGTGAGCACCGCGGGCGGCGTGAAGCGCAGGACCAGGTGGGAGTTCAGCGAGTGGTTGGCGATCACGCCTGCCTCGACCAGCTCGATCAGCAGGTCGCCGGCCAGGCCTGGCTCGGTGAACTCGACGCCGATGAGCAGGCCGGCGCCGCGGACCTCGCCGACGAAGTCACCGAGGTGTTCGGCGACGATGCCGTCGATGCCGGCCAGGATCTGCGTGCCGAGCCGCGCCGCCTTGGCGACGAGGTCGTCCTCCTGGATGGCCTGGATGGCGCCCCGCGCGGCCGCGGCGGCGAGTGGCGCGCCGGCGAACGTCGACGTGTGCAGGTACGGGTCCTTGTCGAACACGGCGAACGCGGCCTTCGTCGCGACCACCGCAGACACCGGCACGACACCGCCGGACAGACCCTTGCCGACCAGCAGGATGTCCGGCTGGACACCGTCGCGGTCGGCGCCCCACCAGAACCCGAGCCGTCCCATGCCGGTCTGGATCTCGTCGAGGATGAACCACGCGTCGTAGGTGCGGCACAGCGCCGCCACGTCACGCAGGTAGCCGGGGGGCGGGACGATCACGCCGGCCTCGCCCTGTACCGGCTCGACGATCACGCAGGCCTTCTCGTCCGAGCTGGCGAGTTCGGCCTCGAGGGCGGCGGCGTCGCCGTACGGCACGTGGCTGACGCCGGGGAGCAGCGGGCGGAACGGTTCCTGGAAGACGTCCTTGGCGGTGACGCTCAGCGCGCCGAGCGTCTTGCCGTGGAAGCCGTTCCGCATCGAGATGATCCGCTTGCGCCCCTGGGTGCGGGCCAGCTTGAGCGCCGTCTCCACGGCCTCCGCACCGGACCCGGTGAGGTAGACGCGGTCGAGCCCTTCCGGGCACACGCCGAGCAGTGCCTCGGCGGCCAGCGCGAGCTGCGGCTCCAGGAACAGCCGGGTGCTGACCGGGTGGCGGTGCAGTTGCCGCTCCACCGCCCGGATCACCGTCGGGTGGCCGGCGCCGGTGATGAAGACGCCGTACCCGCCGCAGTTGAGGAAGTCACGGCCGCTCGCCGTGGTGACCCAGGCGCCGCGGGACTCGACCTCGACGTGCCCGCCGAACAGCTCGCCGAGCGTGGCGCGGCCCTTGCTCACGCACGTCCGGTACAGGTCGATGATGTGCTGTGCGTCGGTCGTCATGGCTACCTCCCTTCGTTGGCGTGCCGGTCAGCTGAGGACGAGGACGTTCTCGCCGCTGAAGTAGTCGACGAACGCCGCGGCGGCGCTCGACCGGGACGGCGGGTGGAAGCCCAGGCCGTGGCAGACGGCGGCCAGGTAGGCCACGTCGGACGAGCTGATGAAGGCCATCCCGCCCAGCAGCTCCACCGCGAGGCGGGCGGCGTCGGCGAGCGCGTCCTGGGTGCCGTAGCGGGCGATCAGGCACTTGGCGAGCGTGTCGTTGTCGGACTCGCCGTCGCGGAGCAGCCGGGCCACGCCGTCAAGCAGGCCGGCGGCGATCTCCAGCTTCATGCCCAGCTCGGCCCGCGACGTGATGCTGCCGCGGCCGCTGTCGAAGACGCGCTCGACGAGGCTGCTGGCCATGCCCAGGTACGACGCGGAGATCAGCAGTTCGAACCAGATGAAGCCGGTGGTCTGGAGCTCGTCCAGCGACCCGCCCTCGCCCATCTCGGCCCGCATCATGAGCTGCTCGTGCACCAGGACGTCGGTGAGCTGGATCTCGTCGCTCTCGGCGCCGGCCAGTGCCCAGCTCGACCAGAACGGGTGGACGTTGATGCCCGGCGTGCTGGACGGGATGAGCATGACCGCCATCTGCGATCCGCCGCCCTCGGTGGGCAGCGCCACGCTGGCCGTGAGCAGGTCCATCGAGCGGGCGAGGCTGCACGGCTTCTTGGAGCCGTTGACGAGGTAGCCGTCCGGTGCGGGCTTCGCGGTCATCGTCGGGGTGAGGATGCCCTGACCCGGACGGCCCTCGGCGAACCCGGACGCCACCAGCAGCTTCTGCTCGGCGATGCCCTCCAGCAGCGCCCACTCCATGCCGCTGTTCTTCACGCTGTCGGCCAGCGTGAACAGCGTCGCCACCGAGAAGTGGTGCATCGTCGTCGCCACCGCCAGCGACGGCGAGTACGAGGCGAGCGCCCGCACGACCTGCACGGCCTGCAGCGGGTCCGCGCCGGAACCCCCGTATGCCTTGGGAATGACCAGCCCGGGCCCGCCGAGCTGGCGGAACAGCTCCAGCGCCGGACTTCCTGGCACTTCGAGCTGCTCGAGCGGGATCTCCTGCAGCTGGGCCGAGAGCCCGGGCAGGAAGGCTTCGCAGGTCGAGCGGGCGGTGTCTAGTGAGCGCATGGTTCCCCCGTGAGGAGTGGCGGTGAGGACTGGTCAGGTGGAGCTACGGATCGATTCCCAGCCGCCGAAGACGGCGTCGCGCGGGCGTGCGCCGGGCGACACGCTGACGCCCTGGATGTGGGAGGTACGCAGGATCGGGTAGTTGGCCTCGCCGAAGACGCCGCCGGTGAGACCGGTGCCGCCGTGGGTCGGCAGGTAGGACAGGAAGCCGATGTGCGAGTCGTTGATCTTGAGCAGGCCCCCGTTGGTGATCCGGGTGACGAACTGGTCGACGACCGCCTCGTCCCGTGCCCACACGGAGTTCCGCAGGCCGTACTCGTTGGAGTTCATGTAGCCGATGAACCGCTCCAGGAGCGCGGCGTCGTCCGCCGGCTCGGGCACGACCACGGGCAGGAGCGGGAAGAACGTCTCGTTGCGGACCGCGTCCACGTCGCGGGCGTTGTCCATGCCGTCGACCCGGACGACCGTCGGCTCCAGGAACATGCCGGTGCGGGAGCGGACGCCGTCGAGCTGCATCGCGTGGCCGCCGCAGACGAGCGTGGCGCCCTTGCCGACGGCGTCCTGCACGTAGGCGAAGAACTTCTCGTTGCGCAGGACGGGCGTGAGCAGCACGCCTTCCTCGTCGGCGTACCCGGGCTTGATCTCGGCGGCCTTCTGCGCCAGCAGCTCCAGGAGCCGGTCGGCGATGTCCGGGTGCGCGAGTACCTGGTTCGGGATCATGCACAGCTGGCCCGATCCGTAGAAGCTCTCGGTCAGCGCCTCGGCGGCGTAGTCGAGGTCGGCGTCCTTCCACACGACCACGACGTCGTTGCCGGCCAGTTCGAGGATCGGCTTCTTGCCCGCGGCGACGCAGCGCTCCTGGAACGCGAGGCCGTTCTCGCTGCTGCCGAAGTACATGATGTCGTCGACCAGCGGGCTCTCCAGCCACGCCCGGAGCATCGGCGCGGGGTCTCCGCACAGGACGTTCAGCGTGCCGCCCGGGGCACCCACGGCCTCCAGCGCGGGGCCGACGATCTCGCGCATCACGAACATCGCGCCCAGCGGACCGCTGCGCGGCGCCCGCACGACGAGCGCGTTGCCGGCCATGAGGGACGTCGCGCCGAGCAGCGCGCTCGACAGCGGCGCGTTCTGCGGCGGGTTGAGGCAGACGACGCCGTCGGGCTGGCGGCGCACGATCAGCCGGCGCCCGTCCCGGGCGTACTCGGTGTGCATCTGCGCCAGGTAGAAGCCGCACGACTCGGGGCCGAAGCACTCCAGCATCCCGGACACCTGCCACTGGGCGAGCGCCAGCGGGTGCCCTTCCTGCGTGAGGACCTCGACCAGCTCGTCGGCCTTCTCCACCAGCCGCTCGCGGATGGCCTCGCCGAGCGCGGTGACCCGCGTCGCCAGCGGCATCGCCGCCCACCTGGGAGCCGCCTCGGCGGCGGCCTCCAGCGCGGCGCCGACGGCTTCCTTGTCCGCCTTCGCGACCCGGCCGATGACGTTCGGCGGCAGCGTGTCGCCCGTCCAGCCGCCCTGCTCGAGCTTGCGCTTCAGCGTGAGGCTGGCGAACGCGTCGTCGAGCAGCGACCGCGACGACAGGACGTACACCCACTTGCCGCCCGGCATGTCGGTACCGCCCACATAGGACTGGTAGCTGTAGAAGCCGACACGATCCGACAACTGTGCGCTCGTCACCCGCCACCCGCTTTCCCCGGAATCAGAATTGCTCGATTACCCGGGGAATACTGCCAGCCGCCACTTACACCTTTCTGATTCGCCGCTGAAATGGTCCACTCAGCCGTAATCAATCGCGATGACAACGAGAAGTAGGCCCGTGACCTGCGGGTTCACGGGCTTACGGCGGAAACGGAAATAGTGTCGCCGGCGCCCCGGAATGGGCGCCGCGACGTTTATCGAATTTCAGTGGAACGTCAGTCAGGCCCGCCTACGGGCGAGTGCCTCGTCCTGAACGAGAATGCGCTGCAAGCTCGTCTGCAGGGCGTGGCCGGGTTCGAGGCCCAGCTCCTCGACCATGCGGTCGCGGACGCGCTGGTAGACGTCGAGGGCGTCGGCCTGGCGGCCCGAGCGGTAGAGGGCGAGCATCAGCTGTTCGCAGTTGCGCTCGCGGAACGGGTGCCGCGCCACGAGCTGGCGCAGCTCGGCGACCACGCTGCGGTGCAGCCCGAGTGCCAGCTTGGCCTGGATGAGGTCCTCCTGCGCGACCAGCCGGATCTCCTCCAGCTGCGACACGGCCGTGCGGCAGAGCATCCCCTCGCCGGTGTCGAGCAGCGCTGGACCCTGCCAGAGCTGGAGCGCCTCGCGGAGGATCCGGACGGCCTCCTCAGGGTCGCTGACGCTGATCAGGCCGCCGCGCTCGGCCATGGCCGTGAAGCGGTTCGCGTCGACGTCCTCGTGCTGGATGCACAGCGTGTATCCGCCGCCGACGGTCTGGATGAGGTGGCGGCCGGCACCGCCACCGAAGTGGGCGTCCAGCAGCCGGCGTAGGCGCATCACGTGCGCTTGGACCGCGTTCTCGGCACTCGTCGGTGGCGCGTCCATCCAGAGCTCTTCGACGAGGTGTTCCCGCGGCACAACCTTGTTGGCGTGTAGAGCGAGGACCGCCAGCACCGTGCGCAGCTTCTGGCCAGCCACCTGGCAACTGCCGTCCGCACGATAGACCTCTAGCGGCCCGAGAATCCTGATTCTCACAAATCCCCCGATAGACAATCCCAATTCGGAACCCACCACCACCGCAGCCCAGCTGGCCGGACCGGTCCAGCGGTAACCACGGAACGAACTTGTGGTGGGAACCAATATTCGTCTGTCCGCGCAAATGCACAACGCATTGTCAGCAGCCCGACAGCGGCATTGTTGAACCGCAGGTCAAGTTGGCCTCCGTGACATCCGGCAACCCTAGACTAATTCATCCCGCCCGCCCACCGGCAAACATATCGCGCACATTTGGTGCCCGAAAGGCTCGGCAGGTTGCGCGTTAAGGCAACGCCGACCGAGCAAGGATGTTTGCCGCGAAATAGGTCAAATAGTGCGGGTAGCCCGGAGCAGTGCCCACAGGGCTCCGAAACGGAATCCGTCCTCGAATGCGAGGTACTCGGGCTCGACGAGCTGCGGATACCACTTCAGTTTGAACGACTCCTGGGTCGCCGCCGGGTACAGGAAGGCGCCTCGCTCCCGGATCTTCCGGAGCAGGCCGTCCACCTTCGCGTTCGCCGCGCCGGCGATCTCGTGCTGGGCGTCGAGCTGGACGAACGGCGTGAAGCCCAGGTGGAGCCAGCCGGCGCCCTCGGCCTGGAACGCCGTCAGCGCGGTGAAGAAGATCAGCTCGATCACGCCGGGCGGGATGGCCGTCCGCCGCCGGGTCAGGTCGTAGAGCCAGCCGGACCGCTCCCCGAAAACCGGTGAATACGTCACATACGCGACCGGCTCGCCCTGGTGGCGCGCGAGGAAGATCCGCCGCTGCGGGCTACCCGGCCCGCCGCGCTCGCCGATCATGAAGGACAGCTCCTTGACGTGCCAGCCCTTCGAGCGCAGCCACTCGCCGTCGATCTTGTCGAGGTCGGCGCCGGCGGCGCCGATGGCCGCCGTGTCCAGCTCGGTCACCTCGACACCCTCGCGGCGCGCCCGCGAGATCATGTTGCGCGTCTTGACGAACCGCTGGCCCTTGAGCGCGTACCCGTCGAGGTCGATGCTGTACGACGCGCCCATCTGGTTCACGGAGAAATTGTTCTCGGCATAGAGCAACGCATCGGATTTGGGCAGTTGTACCGCCGTTATCTTGCGTCGACCCTCTTTTGCCCATGCCCGGAACCCGGCCAGCATCGCGGCCTTGTCGTCCGCTGCCGCGAATACCTCCGAGATCTGCAGAAGGTGCCGCCTGCCCGCGGGTCGGTACGCCACCAACCCGTCGACGTCCGGCCGGCAGAAATGCCGCGTCTCCTCGTTGAACGCGAGAAAAGCGCTGGAATGGCGCGCGTGTCGACGTAAAACGTCCAGGTCGGCGCGGGTTGCCTCGACGGTCACCGGACGGCTCCGCGAGCGAGAGAGCGAATTGATCGTCTTATTGCGATATCCACGAGCCTGGCTCCTGATGTCTCGCTGGATCTCCCCGTATTCCTGCGCGACGGCCGGCTATCACCACGGCAGGTATGAGCAAGCGCCAATGCTAGAGATCGCGGCCTACATCGCCCTGACATGGCTCTGATACCGCCGGATCGCCGGTGCGGTCGAGCCAGCGCCGCCACGTCTTCCTGGTGACGGCCAGCGCGGGTTCGTCCAGGACGTACCGCACGAACCGGGCACGCGGCCCCTCCATCTTCGTGAGCAGATCCCGCAGGTCGGGGCCGTCGACGCGGCGGGCGAGCGGCACGTACCGCCAGTCCTTGCAGCGGTACTCGCGGGTCAGCGCGGCAGCGACCAGGTCGAGCACGGCGCCCTGGGAGTCCTCCGGGACGCCGTGGCCGGCGAGCGTCCGCAGCAGCCCTTCCTTGGTCCCCCAGTGCGACCAGGTCAGCGCGCCGGCCTCACCCCACTCGTCCGGGAAGTCCGCCTCCCAGCGCAGGAACAGGACGGCGAACGGGACGTGCAGCCGGTAGGCCTCCTCGTCGCGCGTGTCCAGCTCGCCGAGCGCGCCGAACACGGTCTCGGCGAGTGGTACCCGCCAGACCCGCTCGGCCATCGTCAACCTCGCCGAGTACGGCCCGGTGTCGGGCCACCGCGGACCGGCCTCGACCCAGATCTTGTTGTAGGCGTCCAATCCCTCGCGCATGACGGTCAGCAACGCGCGGTGCCGGTCGAGCGCCGCACCGCGCCGGTCGGGATCCGGATGGACGAGGTCGAACACCCAGTCGTACGCGCCGACTCCCATGCCAACAGGGTGCCACGCGTTGACGGTCACGCACGGAAACCGGGATGGCGACAGTGCACGGTCAGGCGTTGCCAGCCCGAACGGGCCCTATCCGCAGGTCCACGGCGGACCTGGCCGCCACGAGGCGCACCGGACGGCAGACGCGGGTGACGGCCCGCAGCGACGCGCGATCGGCAAACCGCCGATACCAGGGCAAGCGCCGCGCAAACCAAACGTTATCAAACCATCGTCACACGGGAAGTTTCCCCTACGAATACCTGGCAAAACCGACTATACGCTGTTTACTACCCTTAGTGATTACTCAGTTGAATACCGCTTACCGCGGCATAAACTATTGAGTCCTAAAAAATACGGAAAAATCTTGTCGTAGTACTGCGCACGTCGCTAACATCCGTCCGAGATCGATCTCACAGTCCACTTAAGACGGACACCTGACGGCGCTGGAGTGGGCACCAGTAGTCATCCGACCGCAGGTGAACGGGGACACGGGGGCACGCAGAAAGTCACGCTACCTGGGGAGGTATCTGATGCGACTCCGCCTTACCGGCGCGAAACGCGCGATCGCGGTTGGTCTTGCCACCGCATGTGCCCTGGTCATGTCCGCACCGGCCAACGCCGCGGCCGGAAGCGGCACCCAGTTCTGGCCCGACAACCCACCGTCGGACAAGATCATCATCGACGTCGTCACGGTCAACGGCTCGGGTTGCCGTCCCGGCACCGCCGCGGTTGCGGTCTCACCCGATAACACCGCGTTCACAGTGACGTACAGCGAGTACATGGCACAGGTCGGCGTCGGTTCGGGCCCGACGGACTTCCGCAAGAACTGCCAGCTCAACCTGCGAGTGCACGTCCCGCAGGGCTTCACCTACGCGATTGCCCAGGCCGACTTCCGCGGCTTCGGGCACCTGGAGCGGGGCGCTACGGCCCAGCAGCGCGCCAACTACTACTTCCAGGGCCACTCGCAGACCGTGTACTCCAACCACCCGTTCCGCGGCCCGATGAGCGACGACTGGCAGACCACGGACCAGACCGACATCACGGCGGTCGTGTGGCACCCCTGCGGCGAGCAGCGGCTGTTCAACATCAACACCGAACTCCGCGTCAACAAGGGCACGTCCAACCCGAACACCACGACCAGCTTCTTCTCGATGGACTCCACGGACGGCTCGATCAACACGATCTACCACTTCTCGTGGAAGCGCTGCCCGTAAGGAGCTAGCGGGCTGACCGGGAGGGGTTCCGCGCCGCCAGCGCGGGGCCCCTCACCACCCGGTCCACACCGGACTGCTCGTCGAGCCGGGCGACCCGCTCGGCCATCGGCGGGTGCGTGGCGAACCACCGGACCAGCCGCCCGGCGGCGGCAGGACTGGCGAACGGATTGGCGACCATCAGGGCGCCGAGCGGAAGGAGTCGCCGGCTCGGCGCCATCGGCAGCCTCGCCGAGCCGACCTCGATCGTCCGCAACGCGCGGGCGAGCACGACCGGGTCGTTGCCGGACGCGTCGGCCCGGAACACCCGTGCCCGGCCGGCTGCCAGGCGCACCAGCGGCGCGACGGCCGCCAGCCACAGCGTCGCCAACGGTCCGGGTTCGGCGTCATCCTCGGCCCCGTGCCCACGGATGGCGCCGAACCCGGCCGCGAGTCCGACGGCCGCCGATACGAGCGGCCCGTCCGCGCGGCTCATCACCTGCGCGACGACGCTCCGCAGCGCCCGTTCGTCGAGGAGATCGACCAGTCCCTCCGTCACGCACACCACCTGGCTCGTCCCCAGGGCATTCGGTGCGGACGTCGGGCTGAGGTACACCTCCGGCATCGGTACGCCGCGCTCGGCGGCGAGGGTGGCGACGATCGCGTGCAGCCGTAGTGCCTGCTCCGGCGCGACCTTCCGCGCCCGCATCGTCCGGATCACCCGACCGCTGGTCACCTCGTCCACCTCCTCGCTCGGAATCCATGATCTCGGCAGCCTGAGCCCGCCGGAGCCGCCATGATCGGCATAATCGACGTCAGTACATTGCCGACTGTCGGCAATCCGACTGACCGGGGGGCGCGATGCTGTTCGCCCAGCTGCGCGACGAGACGGCGCGGGCGGCCGCCGACGAGGCGGGCGGCGTGGACCCGGCCCTGCTCGGCGACTTCCTGGACGAGCTGGCCACCGTGGCGGAGTCCGGATCCGCGCTTCCCACGCGGGCGCTCGCCGCCTGCCGGGCGTTGGGGGCACGGGCCGCCGACACGGGCGTCCCGTTGCGGGCTCTCGTCGACATCTACCTCTCCGCCGCCTGGCGCATCTGGCCGTCCCTGCCCGCCGTGGACGCCGCCGCCGACGCGGCCGCCGTCCGGACCATCGGCACCGCCGTGCTCCGGGCCGCCGACGCCGCCGTCGCCGCGGCGGCCGACGGGTTCCAGGCCGCGCGCCGGTTCGCGATCAGGCGCGAGGAGTCCGCGCGGCGCGAGTTCGTCGACGACCTGCTCGGCGGCACGGCCGACATCGGGGCACTGGCCGCCCGGTCCGAGGAGTTCGGCCTGGACCTCGCCGGGCCGCACATCCTCGCCGTCGCCACGGCCGGCACCCCGTTCGCGGACGCCACCCCGATCGTGTCGCGTGTGGAGGACGCCGTGATCCGCGCGTCGGGCGGCGGCGACACGCTCGTGACGACGAAGGAGGGCCAGCTGGCGTGCGTCCTGCCGGCCGCGACCGCCGACGCCACGGTCGACAGCCTCACCCGGACGCTGCGCCAGAGCGTCACCGCCACACCGTGGCGCCTCGGCGTCGGCCGGCCCTACCCCGGTGCCGCCGGCGTCGTGCGCTCCTACGAGGAGGCCAGGGACGCCCTGGACATCGCCGCCCGCCTCGACCTTCCAGGCCCGGTCGCCCGCGCCGTCGACCTCCTCGTCTACCGGGTGCTGCTGCGCGACCGCGCCGCCATCACCGACCTGATAGGGACCGTCCTCGCCCCGCTCGGCGGTGCCCGCGGCGGCGCGGGACCGCTGCTCGAAACCCTCTCCGCGTACCACGCCCACGGCGGCAACACCGCGGCGACGGCACGGTCGCTGCGGCTCGCCGTCCGCACGGTGACGTACCGGCTGGAACGCATCGCCACCCTCACGGGATACGACCCCTCGCGCCCGGACGACCTGTACGTCCTCCAGACCGCAGTCCTCGGAGCGCGCCTGCTGGAGCGGTGATCCCGCTACGGTGGGGCGCGTGCTGACGTACTCCGAGCCGCTCGCCACACTCGTGCGGGCATTGGAACAGCAGGCCTCCCCCGACCGGATCCGCCGCGATGTCGAGGCACTCGCGGTAGGCCCACGCAGCCGCCGCCGGGCACCTGACGCCATGGACCGGGCCGAACGGCTCGTCGCCAGGGAACTGGAAACGGCCGGCTGGCGGGTCGACCGGCAACCGTTCGACGTGCGGTGGCAGCCCGGCTGCACCGACGCGCGCGGCACCCGGATCCCGCCGCTCAAGATCCGCCTCCACCGGCGGCTCGCCGGCGCGAACCTGATCGCCGACCTGCCCGGCGCCGACGACGGCCCGACCGTCCTGATCGGCGCGCACCTGGACACGGTCGACACCAGCCCCGGCGCCGACGACAACGCGTCCGGCGTCGCCGCGCTGCTGGAGATCGCCCGGCTGCTCGGGCCGATGCCCGGGCCGCCGCGCGTCACGCTGGCCGTGTTCGACATGGAGGAGCTGGGGCTGATCGGCGCGCGGGTCGCCGCTCAGGCACTACGCCGCCGCGTCACGGGCATGATCTGCCTGGAGTCCGTGGGCTACTTCGCCACCGAGCCGGGGACGCAGCGCCTCCCCGCCGGCGCCGGCCTGGTGTTCGGCAAGGCGGTGCGGTCCATCCGGGACGGCGGATCCCGGGGCGACTTCACCGTGGTCGCGCACCGCAGGTCCTCCCGTGATGCCGCGTTGCTGTGGCAGGACGCGGCGGCGACCACCGACGTCGGGCTGGGCGGGCTGCTGGTCCGCGATCCGCGGCCGGACGGCGTCCTCGGAATGCTTGCCGGGGTTCTCGTGCCGGCGGCGAACAACCTCGGCCGCAGCGACCACGCGCCGTTCTGGAACCGCCGCGTCCCGGCGATGATGCTCACCGGCACGGCGAACTTCCGGAACCGGCACTACCACCAGCCCACCGACACGCCGGACACCCTTGACTACGAACGGCTCACGGCCGTGAGCGTGGCGACGGCGGCCACCGGACTCCGGTGGCCGCCGTCACCGTGATGGGCGCCAGCTCAGAACGGGGCACGGAGGTCGAGGGGTCCGACCACCGCCGTGGCGGTGCGCTCACGCAGCCGCGCGTACTCGGCACGCAGCCGCTCCAGCAGCAGCACCTCGTACTCGGCCCGGTCGACTGGTTCCGCAGAGGAGGGAACACTCCGCGGGCCGTCGTGCCAGGCGGTCCCGACTTCGCCAACAACCATCACGTACCCCCGGACAATTCACAGTCCCAACAGAACAGCCGGGGCTGAACACAACCGAGCATCACTCAGGGCAACGGTGAGGGGCATCGGTAATCGCCGCAGTCGGTCTACCTAATCTGCGGTGTTGCTGGCCGCCCACGCGGCGACCTGGGCGCGAGATCGCAGCCCAAGCTTGGTGCGGATGTGTTCGAGGTGCGAGTCGACGGTCCGGGAGGACAGTCCGAGCCGGCCGGCGATCTCACGGTTAGTGAGCCCGTCGGCGACGAGACGGGCCACTTCACGCTCGCGCGGGCTCAACGCGTGTTCGCCGCCGTCCCCCGCCGGCCACGCTCCGTGGAGCGCGTACCGGGTGACCTCCTCGACGGTCAGCCGGCCGCCCTCCCCCCAGGCGACGTCCGCGCGGGCCGCGCCGAACGCCACCCGGGCCCGCTCGATCGCCTCCTCCACTTCCTGCTTCCACCCGACGCCGATCATGGGCGGCGACCCTTCGGCGAGGGCCTCGACGGCCGCCGCGAGCCGCAACGCCCGCTCGCCGTCGCCCCGCGCGGCGGCCACCACGGCGAGGCCGTCCAGCCCGTACCGGATGCCGAGGAGATCCTTCGGTGACACCGCCACGTCCTCGCGGAAGTACCGCTCGGCGCGGTCGAGGTCGCCGCTCTTGAGCGCCAGTACCCCGAGCGTGTGGAGCATGCCCGAGAGCATCGCGGGCTCGGGCGCGATGCGGCGGAACACCGGCAGCAGCTCGGCGAGCATCGCCTCCGCGCGAGCCATGTCGCCGGACTGGAGGACCGCCCACGCCAGGTTCTGCCGGAGCATCATCGTGACCATCGGCCGGCCCAGCTTCTCGGCGAGCCGCACGCACTCGGCCAGATGCCGCTCGGTCGTGGCGTAGTCCCCCAGATCGTCGGCGACGAACGAGAGCGTGAGCAGCGCCCGGATCACTGGCACCGACGCGCCGCGCGAGCGCTCGGTGTCGACGACCTCGTTCGCCAGCTTCCTGGCCAGCTCGTAGTCGCCCTGGTCGTACACCAGGAACGCGGCGAGGTTGACGGCGGTGACGTCGCGGTTCGGGACCCGTTCCAGCAGCGCGCGGCCCCGGTCGACCCAGCCGAGCCGGCGCCAGCACGCCGCGAGACCGGTCGCCAGCATCGACGCCCTGCTGTCGCCGTCCGCCAATGCGCGCTCGATCGCGGGCACCAGGTTGTCGCGCTCCTCGTCGATGCGGCTCAGCAGCGGCTCGTTCTGGAACACCTCGTCGGCGAGCGGGGCGCACAAGCTGGTGAGCCAGGCGGTGGCGCGCTCGTGCACGGCGTCGACCTCGCCGGTCGCGACGAGGCGCTCCTCCGCGTACAGGCGGATCGACTCGATGAGCCGGAACCGCGTGGTACCCCGCGCGGTCTCCGTCCGGACCAGCAGCGACTTCGCCTGGATCTGGTCGACGAGGTGCAGCGCGTCCGCGTCCCCGATGACGGCGGCGGCACCGTCCAGGTCGAACCCGCCCGGCAACGCCGCCAGGCACCGCAGCGCGGCGCGTTCCCGCTCGTCCAGCAGGTGGTAGCTCCACTCGACGACCGCGCGCAGGCTGCGGTGGCGCTCCGGGACCGTCCGGGCCGACGACGTCAGCAACGCGAACCGGTCGTCCAGCCGGCGCAGGATCTCGGTCGTACTCAGGCTCCGGACCCAGCGCGCGGCCAGCTCGACGCACAGCGGAAGCCCGTCGAGGCGGGCGCAGATCTGGGCGACCTCGGCAGCGGCGAGGGGCGTCAACACGAAGTCGGGGCGGCTCTCCCTGGCCCGGTCGCTGAACAGGCGGACCGCGCCGGAAGGCCGGGGCGTGGCCACGACCGCCAGCCCGCCGAGCGGGAACACCACCTCGCCCGGGACGCCGAGCACTTCCTGACTCGTCGCGAGCGCACGCAGCGCCGGGCACCGTCGCAGCAGCGCGTCGACCAGGGCCGCCGCCTCGTCCACGACGTGCTCGCAGTTGTCGATGACCAGCAGGCCAGGCTTGTCCAGCACCGCCGCCACGGCTTCGAGCAGGCCCTCCGCCGGCGCCGCCCGGATGCCGATCGCCGCCGCCACGACCTGCGCCGGCACGTCGCCGCCGACCGAGGTCAGGTCGACCAGCCAGATCTGGTCCGATCCGGCGGCGCCGACCCGCGCCGCCAGCTCCATCGCGAGCCGCGTCTTGCCGGCCCCGCCCGGTCCGACGATCGTCAGCAGGCGCGCCTGGGTGAGCAGCCGTCCGACTTCCGCCAGCTCGTCGTCACGACCGACGAAGCTGTCGAGCTGCGTCGGGAGGGCCGGCATCGCCCCAGCCTGCCTGAGCGCCCGGGTTCTGGCCAGAACCCGGGCGCCCGTGACAGGTGTTCAGCTCAGTTCGAGGTAGTCCAGGTTGCCGGCGCCGTTCGCGGTGGTCGACGTCGCCCGGATCGTGTTCGGACCCGCGTTGAGGTTGACCGTCGTGATGACGTTCTGCCAGTTCGGCCAGGATCCGGTGCTCGGGAACGACAGTCCTGGCCGGACCGTGGCCCCGTTGACGGCGACGTCCATCGGCCGGTCGCCGGTGGCGCCGTTGGCATACCGGAACGTCAGCGTGGCGGTGCCCGCCTGGGCTGCGGTGACCGTCCACTCCACATAGGCGCCGACGGCGTTCGGGGTGTTGACGAAGCCCGTGCCCGAGTAGCCGGCGTGGTTGGAATCGACCGTGCTACCCGCCGACGACGTGGCGCTCTCGGCCTCGTACTTCGTGCCAGGCGGAGGTTCCGTGCCGCCGCATGACGGCGGCGTGGACGGGTCGTACCGCAGCGCCCCGCCCGTGGTGTTGCGGGCGTTCGTGGCGCACTGCCCCGAACTGGACTGGTAGAGGACGTCGGACGGGCTGCTCGATCCGCGCTGGGCGACGAAGTCGTTGAGCTGGATCCCCGTCGAGTTGTTCGCGATGACCGCCGGCCGCCCGTCGTTCGCCGCGAACCTGACCGAGCTGTTGAGGAACTTGATGTCGTTCGCGTACCGGATGTACCAGCCGTACGCCGGCCTCGTGCCGATGCTGTTCGGGTTGTAGTTGGTCGACTCGTTGCTCGGCGGGCTCGTCGACATGGTGCCGTTGCCGCCCGGGACGGTCAGGTGGACGTTGTTGAACGTCACGTTGCTGACCCGGTTCGTCGCCGAGTGCCCCCAGATCGTCGGGCTGAACGACGGGCTGGCGCCGCGCCCGGTGATGTTCGTGAAGGTGATGTTGCTGATCGTGCCGATGCCGGGGCTGTTGCCGCACCGTCGCCGGTTCCCGATCTTCATCATGATCGGCGAGCGGACGCCGGTCATCGTGATGTCGCGGTAGTGGACGTCGGAGATGTTCGTGCCGTCCATCGACACCATGCCGAGCCCGGACTTGTTCGAGCCCTCGATCGTGATGCGGGAGAACCGGTACCCGGTGAAGTCGCCGCACGTCTCCGAGCCGAACATCAGCGCGTTGCAGCAGCCCGCCGACAGGTACGAGTCCTCGACCGTGACGTTGCCGTTGGGCAGCTTCTCGCCCAGGGCGTAGTCGCTCTTGAACGCGAGCGCGTCGTCGTTGCCGTCCGCGTGGATGTTGGTGATGCGGACGTTGCGGGTGCTGATGATGTTCCAGCCGTCGCGGTCCATGGCCGTGTCGATCACGAGCTTGTCGGACACGACGTTCGTGCAACCGTTGATCAGCGCGGCGAAGTGGCCGCCCTCGCGCAGCGTGATCCCGCTCATCGTGAGGTTCGTGCAGCGGGTCAGCGAGATGATCTTGTCGGCCTGGCCGGAGCTCGGGTTGCCCGTGATGAGCGCGCCGCCGCCGTCGATCATGCCGGTGCCGACGAAGCCGATGTTCGTGAGGCGCTCGCCCCAGATCATCGCGTTGTGGAAGTGGCTGTGACCGTAGTCCTGGTAGTCGTCCCACTGGTTCGGCTCGGGCGCGTCGTAGCCGGTGCCTGTGCACCCGCGGATGATCGAGCCGGCGTCGAGCTGGAACGTCACGTTGCTCTTCATGTGGATCGAGTTGCACGACCGGTAGGTGCCGGACGGGAAGCGCAGGATGCCGTCGCCCGTGTTGCTGGCGGCCGTGACCGCGCGGTTGATCGCGGCGGTGTCGTTGGACGTGTCGTTCGGGGTGGCGCCGTGGTCACGGACGTCGATGACGACGGCGTTCGCGCCTGGGCCTGGGACGTCGAACGGCTGGATCGTCGACTCTGCCTGAGCGGTCTGCTCTGGTGCCGTCTGGCCGGGTGCTTCGGCTCGGACGGCTGTTCCGTCGGTGGCGATCAGCATCGCTGCGACGACGGCGAGCGCGGCCAACCCGCGCCTCCGCGATCTCGGTAATGCGGACACGAGCTCTCTCCCTTCGCGGGCACAACGTGGGGCACAAACGTGGGGCACTTCGCGGGGCGTGGAGCGGCAGGGTTGGCCGGGTGTGGCGGTATACGGTATACCACCGCCCGGATTGCCCAGGCTAGGTCCGAGTGGTCGGATGAGTCAAGGATGTGTCGGACCGCATCCACAGGACCTACCGGAAACCAACGAAGGCCCCACCTCTCATGCGCTAGGGTCGTTTCAGGCCGGCTTGCTGATACGACGGTGCGGGGGTTGTTCGCAGTAATGGCGGGGCTTCGGACGTTGATCAACCAGGCAGTTAACTCCCATTTGGCGGCGCGCGGGCAATTAGCCGGCGTCCACGACAAGGTCGCTGCGCAGTCCGCCGGGCTCGCCGCCGAGCGCGACGCGTGTTTCCGCGCGCTGGAAGACCTGGCCGGGCAGTTCGACCGGCTCGCGCCGTCACTCGCGCCGGGCTGGTGGGGGCTCCCGCTGGACAGGTCGACGCAGCAGCCGCCCCTGTGCGTGCAGCCGCCGAGCACCGACCGGCCGATGCTGGTGCGGGTCGGCGAGGCCACCGTGGCCGGCGGCGGGCGGTTCCCTGCGTACGTCCCGCTGCTGGGCGGTGGTCACCTGACGATCGCGCCCGGGATGCGCGAGGCGGCGGTCGCCGGGCTACTCCGGGCCGTGCTGCTGCGCGTGGTGGCCTCGGTCCACCCCGACGAGCTGGAACTCCGGCTCGTGGACACGGCGTCCGCCGGCGCGGTGTTCGCCCCGTTCGGTCCGCTGGTCGACGCCGGCATGGTCCCCGCGCCCACCATCGAGGCCGGCGCGTTCTCCGACCTGCTGGACGAGGCGACCGAGCACGTCGGCCGGGCGCAGGCGGCGGCCGGCGCCGGCACGCTCGACGAGGTCCCGTACTTCGTCATCGCCGGCGAGGCGCCCCGCGGTTCCCGCGCCGAGCAGGAACGTCTCGCCGCGCTCGCGCACGCCGGTCCGGCCGCGCGGCTGCATCTCCTGCTGGCGGGCTGGCCGCCACCGGCCGGGGCGACGCAACGCCCGCCGGTGCTCGACGGCGCGTCGTCCCTCGACCTGGAGGACGACCTGTACATCCTGAGTTCGCCGCCCGGCGCGGGTTGGTTCGGCACCGGCGGCTACCTGGCCGCTGCCGTCCGGCTGGACGACGACCCCGATCCGTCGGTCGTCGCGCAGGTCACCAAGGCGATCGCCAGCGAGGTCAAGGCCAACTCGGCGCTGTCCTTCGCCGACCTCCTACCGGCCGTGAACTGGGCCGACTCGTCCGTCCACGGGCTCCGCACCGTGATCGGCCGGGACGGGCGGTCCCCGCTTGAGCTGGTCTTCGACGACGTGACGCCGCACTGGATGGTCGGCGGCCGTTCCGGGTCCGGCAAGACGGTGTTCCTGCTCGACGTCCTCTACGGGCTGGCCGCCCGCTACTCCCCCGACGAGCTGACGCTGTACCTCCTCGACTTCAAGGAAGGCGTGTCGTTCACCGAGTTCGCGCCGACCGAACTCGACCCGTCGTGGATCCCGCACGCGCGGGCGGTCGGCATCGAGTCCGACCGGGAGTACGGCGTGGCGATCCTGCGCCACCTGGTCGCCGAGATGGGCCGCCGCGCGCAGGCCATGAAGCGGGCGGGCGTCACCAAGCTCGCCGACCTGCGCACCGCCCGGCCGGGCGAACCGGTTCCCCGGACCGTCTGCGTCATCGACGAGTTCCAGGTGCTGTTCTCCGGCAACGACAAGCTCGCCAAGCAGGCGGTGGGCCTGCTGGAGGATCTCGCCCGCAAGGGCCGCTCGTACGGCATCCACCTGGTGCTGGCGTCGCAGACCGTGTCCGGTGTGGAGGCGCTGTACGCGAAGAAGGACTCGATCTTCGGGCAGTTCCCGATGCGGATCGCACTCGGCGGAGCGACCGGCGTCCTGGATCCGCTCAACACGGCCGCCGCGGGCCTGCCGATCGGGACGGCCGTGGTCAACACCAGCGGCGGGATCGTCGGGCACAACCGGCTCGTCCGCTTCCCCGACGCGCACGCCGATCCCGACCGGATCGCGTCCCTGCGGCACGACCTGTGGCAGGCCCGCGCCGACGGGTCGCCGCCGCCCGCGGTCTTCGTCGGGTACGCCGAACAGCACGTGGACGACTGTCTGGCGGCCCTGAGCCCGGGTGGCCGCCGCCGTCAGCTCGTTGTGGGTCGCTCGATCGACGTGGCGCTGAGCACCGCCGCCTTCGACCTGGACGCGACGCCGGGCCGGCACCTAGCCGTCCTGGGCACGTCGCCGGTCGGGGCCGACATCCTGCACGCCGCCGTGGCCGGGCTCGCGCGCCAGCATGAGCCGGGTACGGCACGGTTCGTCCTCGCACCGCTGGTCGCCGCCGCGGACACCGCCGTAGCGGACGCCGTCGAGGTACTGCGCGCCGCCGGGCACACGTACGAGGAGATCGCCACGCCGGCGGCCCTTCGGGAGACGCTGGGCGCGCTCGCCGCCGGGGAGTCCGAGCCGACGTACCTGGTGGTGTTCGGCGCCGACGTGGCGGGTCCGATCCTCGCCGAGAAGGATCCGAAGACCCGCCGCAGCGGCCTGGACGACCTGCGCGCGGTGCTGAGAACGGGCCCGGGCCGGGGCGTGCACCTGATCGGCTGGTGGCGGATCGTGAAGCGGTTCAGCGACGACATCGGCGGATCGGCCGGGCGCGAGGACGTCGCGTGTCTGGTCGCCCTCAACACCGGCGAGAGCGAACTGGCGACGCTGGTCGGCGACCACTCGCTGTCCTGGCAGGCACGGCAGAACCGGGCACTGCTCGTCGACCGGCATCTCCAGCGCGTGGTGCCGATCGTGCCGTTCGTCCGGCCCGGCCGCTACGACGAAGCCGAGGCGCTGGCATGAACCGCACCGCACGCTGGTCCGACTACTCCGTCCTCGCCCGGCAGCTCGCCGATCGCCAGATCGCTCTCCACGAGGCGGAGAAACGGCACCACGCCGTCACCGCGCAGATCGCCACCAAGGCGAGCGAGATCTCCAGCCAGCTCGACGAACAGGCCGCTGACCTGGCAGACCTGTGCGATCAGCTCGGGACCGTCTGCCCGCCGCTGTCCACACACGACGCGGCCGACGTCCTGGACGCCGCGAACGGGCTCCGGATGGCCGGCGAGAGCAAGGACATCGCCGACCGCCAGATCGACCGCATCTACAAGCGCGCCTACCGGCCCCGGTTCCTGCCGAACGCCCACCAGTACACGCGGACGGGTGCCATCTACGCGCTCTGGGCCCTGCCGATCGGGCTGATCCCCGCCATCCTCACCGCCTTCCCGAAACTGGACGTCAAGGACGGGATCGACACCCGCCTGGACGAGACGCTCGGCCTGTGGTCGTTCTGCGTGATGCCGCTCATGGCTGTGATCGCCGCACGTCTCACGATCAACTTCGCGCACTCCTCACGGCTGACACATCCGGACCACGTGAAGAAGCCGCCGCCCGCGCCACGCCACCTGCCCAAGACCGGCATCGCGATCTGCTACCTGCTGCCACCGATCGTCTGGTTCCCCGTCTCCGTCGCGGCGCAGTACCTGCTCATCCCCTTCACCTGAAAGGCCCTCGGTTCCCATGGCCGACATCGAAGAGGTCAAGTCCCAGATCAACGCTGCCAACGACGACACCGACGCGGCGGTCTCCAGCGGCGCGAACGCGGCGTCCCAGATCGAGGAGGCGATATCCCGCCTCCAGACGGCCACCGCCGGCAGCAACAACCCGAAGGTCGAGGAGACGATCGCACAACTCGAAGCCGCGAAGGCCGCATACGAGGAAGGCAACGCCGTCGCCAGCAGCGCCATGGAGTCAGCCAACGAGTACGCCGCGATCCTGTGATCCGCCTTCCGACTCCGTGGAGCGCAGGATCGTGAGCATCGAGGAGGTTCGCGAGCAGGTCAACGAAGGTATCGGCGCGTGCCGTGGCTCGATCACCCACATCCTGTCTACCGTCGATGCCTTGGACGACGCAATAATCCACCTCCGCAGTGTCACGAACGGCGCAACAAATCAACTGGCGCACGACTCCATCCGAGACGCGGAAGCCGCAGTCGACAAATTGCATACCGCTCGCGCGATACTGGCAATCTCTATCGGGAGGGCCAAGGAATATCGGAGAAGCCTATGAGTGCGGGAGAAGTCGTAGCCGAACTTGTCGCGGTTACCGACAGGCTCAGGGGCACACACGTCGCCCTGATCGGCGCGACTGGCGACTCGGCCGATGCGATCCAGAAGTGGACACATGCAACCACGGGTTCGAACAACGCATTGATAGCCGAGGCCGCACGAATGGCAGTAGCCGCCAATACCGACATCACGAAGGCAATCGATCTTGTGATGGCGGCCGAGGAGAAGGTGCTTGAATACGCATCGATAGTGGATCCAGGCTTCACACCACCTGACACCTCGATCCAGGAGCCGGACGGCAAGCAGTTGCTCGAAGATTCATCGCGGACGAGTCGGATAGACCGCGCGCTGCGTAGGTCGGTCCGCAACGTGGAGGGAATCAAGGACAAGACCGAGAAGTTCGGAGCAACGGCCGACAAGGTCAAATCCGTCCTCGCCAAGAAGACCGGTCCGCCAACAGCCACAAACACGGCCTCGGCATCTTCGGCGCCGCAATCCGGCCCAACGATAAGCTACGCCGATGCGGCGAGTAATGCGATCGTGGGTGTGATTCTCATAGGCCACGCGACATCACTGGGCATCAAGAGGATCACTAATCGATTCAAACAAAGGAAGTCACATGGCAGTGAAAACTGAGTTGGTTGAATTCGTTCGCGCGCTTCTCGAAGCTGAGACCGAACGCTCGGCAGATCTCGAAGCAGACTTGGCCGGGAAAGCCAGCATGCAAGAATTCGCCGACGTCGTAACCATTACCCTCTTCACGGCAGCGGAGGAACGGTTTCTGCCCGGTGACAATCCTCGCAAGATATCCAAGTTCGTTCTCGACGTAAAGGACAGCGTCGAACTGAGCGACGAGGAATTCCCGCCAGCCGTCGCCGAAGCCATCGTGCGAGCCGGCCTCGGGGAGGAGAGGCTCCTTGAAGGCATAGACCTCGTGCCTACGATTCCGGCACAGATGGCCATCATCGCGCGAATCATTACCGACGAGCAGTTCACACCCGGCGAACTGGATGCCTTCTTCGGAAAAGTCACGGCCCTCGCCATGGCGTCAAACGTCTAGGAGTCAGCAGTGGAAGCGGGCTCAACGGGCACGAAACTGCTGGTCGCCTGGCTACGGGCCCAGTTCAGTGACGACGGCGAAGCGGTGGAACTTCGGGACGAAAGCGCGAGTGCCGCAGAGTTCCTCGAAGTCGCGATGACCGCCCTGTCGGTGGCAGCCAAGCGACGGTTCTCGGGCAGCGACACAGACGAGGTGACTCGACTCGTCCTCGATACCAAGGACGAGTCCGGGATGAGTGACGCGGACTTTGCGCCCATGATCATCGAGGCGGCCGTGCGAGCAACCTTGGGCGAGCAGCGTCTGCTCGAGGGTATCTACCTGGGTCCGGCGATTCCGGCCATCGTGACCGTCGTCGCCCGGATCATTGCCGAGGACGGTCTCTCCGAACCTGAGATCGATGCCTTCATGTCTGACGTTGAGCAGCTGCTGGCCAAGTAAGGGTGGGCGTAGAAGCGCAGCCGGGGGATTTGGGGTGGGATCGGGGAGCCAGGGTGCGCGATCCCACCCCAAATAGGGATGGCTAGGGAGTCGTCGTCAGATCGTCGGTGATGAGGATGCGGTCCAGCTTCGTCCCGTCCTCCCGGTACGCGAACGTCACGGTGTGCGCGCCCGCCGCCAGGTTGAACGTCGACGCTCCGGACGATCCGTGCACGTCGTCCCAGTGCCAGCCGGCTCCGACCGGTATGCCGTTCCACGGGATCCACGCACCGTTGTCGACCCGTACCCAGAACGAGTCGTCCGATGTCGTGGGCGCGATGACCCGTCCCCACACCTTGTAGGTCCCGGCCTTCGGCACGGTGAAGCTCGCCACCGCGTGCCCGGTCGCGGGCGCCGCCGCCTGGCTGTTGTTGCCGGCGGCGACCGTCACGTACGAACCACCGGAAGCGCCAGCGTCGGCCGCCACCCCCATCGGCGCGGTCAACGTCGCCGATTCGGCCTCGACGTACACGTTCACCGGGTCACCGCCCGGTAGCGGCGTCGAGTTCGAGGCGTTCACGCGCAGCGCGGCGCCGGTCGTCGTCGTGCTGTTCTCGATCGCGTACCCACGCACGCCCTTGAGCCCGACGTCGTACGCGCTGCCCGTACCGCGCTGCACCTTCACACCCGAGACAGCGAAAGCCCCGGCGTCGTCCACGATGAACGCCGGCCGCCCGTCGTTGCGGTCGAACCGGAACTCGGAGTCAACGAGCGCGATTCCCTTGACGTGCCGCATCCAGAAGCCGAACGCGGGCCGCACGCCGTACACGCGAGGCGGGTAGGCGCCGTTGTCCTCCGGCGGTACCCGGTTGACGTCCGAGGCGGGGTGGCCGCCGGGCAGCGTGAGCTTCACGTTCGTCATCCGGACGTTCTCGATCGGCGCGCCGACGGCACCGGCCAGCGTCGGGCTGTACTCGTCGTCACCGGCGACGTCCGCCGGGGTGATCAGGTTCGTCCCGGTCACGTTGTTGATCGTGATGTCCCGGATCTTTCCCGCCGGCGGCTTGCCCGGGCACCGGCCGCGGCTGCCGATCTTCATGAAGATCGCGGACGCCGTCCTGGTCAGCCTGATGTTGTCGTACCTGATGTTCGAGATCGTGGCGCCGTCCATCGAGACGATGCCGATGCCGGCCTTGCCCGCGCCGGTGACGTCCAGGTTCTCGAACGAGATGTCCCGGAAGTTGCCGCACGTCTCGGATCCGAACTGCAGCGCGTTGTTCTCCTCCGAGTGGATGCGCGAGTTGCGGACGCGGATGTCGTGGCTCTCGAACGTCCGGCCCATCGAGTAGTCGCTCTTGATTCCGATCGCGTCGTCGCTGCTCTGGATGTCGGAGTCGGTGACCTCGACGTTCCAGCTGTTGATGATGTTGATGCCGTCGCGGTCGTCCTTCGTCTGGATCTTGAGGTTGCGGATCGCGACGTCGTGGCAGCCGTTCATGATGATCGCGAAGTGGCCGCCGCGCCGGAACGTCACGTCGCGGATCGACACGTTGCTGCACATCTTGAGTGCGAGCGCCTTGTTGCCCTTGCCCGCCGGAACGTTGTCGCCGCGCTCCAGCGCCTCGCCCTCGATCGTGCCGGTGCCGGTTATCGCAAAGTTCGTGACGTTCTCGCCCCACATGAGCGAGTTGTGGTAATGGCTGTGGCCGAAGTCCTGGTACTGCCGAAATGGGTTGTCCTCGGGAGCGTCGATGCCGCTGCCCGCCGCCTTGATCGTCGCGCCCGCGTTGAGCTGGAGCGTGATGTTGCTCTTCAGGTGGATCGAGCGTGAGTGGTACGTGCCGGCGGGGAACTCGACGATGCCGCCGCCAGCCGCGTTCGCCGCGTTGATCGCCCGGTCGATCGCCGGGGAGTCGATGGTCGTGCCGTTTCCGGTGGCGCCGTAGTCACGGACGTTGAACGTCGCTGCCTCTGCCGGCGCCGGTACTAAGACGGCGGCCACCAGGACGGCGACGGCGAACACGGATCTCTTCACGGGGTACCCCCAGCCGATGAGAAGTCATCGGACGTATATCAGATACCAACCGATCCGCACCATCTGTGCCGATTCAGAGCCAGCCTCGGTCGCGGGCGCGCCAGCCCAACTGGAGGCGGGATCTGGCCCCGGTGAGCGCCATGAGGTGCTGGACGCGCCGTACGACGGTCCGCCGGCTCATTCCTAGCCGCGCCCCCGCCGCCTCGTCGGTCAGGCCGGCGACCAGCAACGACAGAAGTTCATGGTCCTCCGCCGAGATCTCCGCGAGCGCCGACACGGAGTCGGACCCGGTGAGCATGAGCGGCGTGGCCAGCGACCAGATGCTCTCGAACAGGGCGGCGAGGGCGTCGAGCAGCCCGCAGGGGTGGACCAGGACGGCGGCGGCGTCCGGAGTCTGCACGGCCCAGTCGAGCGGCAGCAGCGCGAGCGTCCGGTCGGCGATGGCCAGCTTGATCGGCACCGTGTGGGTGAGCCGGGCCTGCTCGCCGGACCGCAGGTACGTCGCGATGGACTCCATGAAGCCGGGCTGTTCCAGCGCCTCGTTGCCGTACACGGACCGGTAGGCGACACCGTCCGGACCGCGGTTGAGCTGGATCGGGTTGACGGTCGCCGTGTACGGGGGCGCCACCAGCACCCGCACCTCCTGGCGCGCGGCCCGCTGGAGCTGCTCGAACGCACCGGATCCGAGGGGGACGATCTCGACGAGCCGGTCGGCGCTGCGGCTCGCGGCCCGTTCGTGGCTCTCTGTGGCGAGCCGCTGCGCACTGTCCCGTACGCGTTCGAGTTCTTCGCGGCGACGTTTGATCAGGTGGTCGACGGCGAGATCCGGCGGGACGGGGACGATGAGGTCGTGCGGGGGCGGCGTCCGGTGGACAAGGCCTTTGCGGTGCAAGCCGGTCACGGCGCGGCGGGCGCGCGGGAGGGTGATGCCCGCGCGGTCGGCGAGTTCGGGGACGGTCGCGGGCCCGCGACGCACCAGGTCGAGGTAGGCCGATTCCTCGACGGTGCCGAGCCCAGCTGCTTCCAGCACACTCGAGCCTTCCTGGCGCAGGTGCGCCGCGCACTGGCCCGCCGCACCACCGGCTGCCCCGCCTCGGGTACCGCAAGCATCCCGTGAAACTGCCACTCCTGTCAGTTGATCTGTCGTGGTGGCAAGCCAGGGCGTTACACCTGTTAACCGGTCCAACCACGCAGATCCATACATCCACTGTGGACACGTGGCGATCCGGAAACACAGTGTTAAGAAACGATCACGTGGCGCAACTGCGACATGGCGCAAGTGCGCCGAATCTGGCACCTATCAAACATGCCTAGCTAATTGGCATATTCCGCCAAGGGCCGTTCGGTCCCACGGAGAGGAGCCACCATGGCAGGAACCGCAGGAAGAAGATGGCGCGCGCTACTGGTGAGCGCCATCGTCGGCGTCGCGTTACCGCTCCCCGCAATGGCCACGCCGGCACTGGCCGCGCCTGCCAAGGACCCGGCCGCCGCCAAGGCCATTGCGAAGAAGGTGACCTCGGCGGTGCGCGCGGAGGTCGCCGCCGACGACAAGGCGACGTTCTGGGTCGTCCTCGCCGAGAAGGCGAACCTCGCCACCGCGACGGCCGCCGACGACAAGGACGCCAAGGCCGAGGCCGTCTACAAGGCCAAGACCGAGTTCGCGAAGGACAGCCAGGCCGGCGTCCGCAAGCTCCTGGACAGCCGCAAGGCGGAGTACACCCCGTTCTGGATCTCCAACAGCATCAAGGTGACCGGTAACGCCAAGCTCCTGGGCGAGCTGGCGACCCGTCCCGAGGTCGCGCGCATCGAGGAGGACCAGTCGGTCGCCCTCCCGAAGCCGATCAAGGCCGAGGCGATTCCCTCGGTCAACACCGTCGAGTGGAACATCGACCGGGTGAACGCTCCCCGGGTGTGGAGCGAGTTCGGGGTGCGCGGCGAGGGCGTCGTCGTCGCCAACATCGACTCGGGCGTCATGTGGAACCACGCGGCGCTGGTCAACCAGTACCGCGGTCGGGCCACCGACGGCACCGTCGACCACAACTACAACTGGTTCGACCCGGCGAACGTGTGTCCCAGCCCCGCACCCTGTGACAACAACAGCCACGGCACCCACACGATGGGCACGATGGTCGGCGACGACGGCACCAACCAGATCGGCGTCGCGCCGGGCGCCAAGTGGGTCGCCGCCAAGGGCTGCGAGACCAGCAGCTGCAGCCGCGCGTCGCTGCTCGCGGCCGGGCAGTGGGTCGTCGCACCGACGAACCTCGCCGGCACCAACCCGCGACCGGACCTCGCCCCGGACATCGTCAACAACTCGTGGGGCTCTGCCCTCCCCGACCCCTGGTACGACGACATCGTCTCGTCCTGGGTCGCGGCCGGCATCTTCCCGTCGTTCTCCAACGGCAACGCCGGACCGGGCTGCAACTCGTCCGGCTCCCCCGGCATCGCCTCGGTGAGCTACAGCTCGGGCTCGTTCGACGTCAACAACGTGATCTCCAGCTTCTCCAGCCGCGGTCCCGGGCAGAACGGCGACATCAAGCCGAACATCGCCGCGCCGGGTTCGAACGTCCGCTCCTCGATCCCGACCGGCTTCGGCCCGCTGAGCGGCACGTCCATGGCCGCTCCGCACACGTCGGGTGCCGTGGCGCTCATCTGGTCGGCGTCGGCGTCGCTGCACGGCAACGTCGCGGACACCCGCCGCCTGCTCGACACCACCGCGATCGACGTGGACAACACGTCCTGCGGCGGCACGGCGGCCGACAACAACGTGTTCGGTGAGGGCAGGCTCGACGCGTACGGGGCGGTCGCGGCGGCTCCGCGCGGCCCCACCGGCGCGCTCGGCGGCACGATCTCCAGCGGCGGCCAGCCCCTGGCGGGTGCCACCGTCACCGCCGATGGGCCGATCGACCGCACCGTCACCTCCGGCGCCGACGGCAGGTACGCGTTCCCGACACTGTCGGTCGGCGAGTACTCGGTCAAGACCACGAAGTTCGGGTACGGATCGGCGACCGGCACGGCGACCGTCACCGACGGCGGCACCGCGACGCTCGACCTGTCGGTGTCGCAGGCGCCGTCGGCGACGCTGACCGGCACCGTCCGCACCGGCGCGGGACCGGCGGCCGGCGCGACGGTCGAACTGCTCAACACCCCGCTCTCCGCCAAGGCCGACGACGCGGGCCGCTACACCCTGACCGCGCCGACCGGCGAGTACGAGGTCAGGGCCACGCACTCGTCCCGGTGCGCCGACCCGGTCACGCAGGTGCTCGACCTCACCGGCGACACGACGCTCGACCTGACCCTGCCTGACCGCACGGACTCCTTCGGGTACGCGTGCGGCTCGGCCACGGGCCCGTACCCGAGCCTCGACACCAAGCTCGACCTGGCCGGTGACGACGTCGTGAAGCCCGTCGACCTGCCGTTCCCGGTGCCGTACTACGGCGTCACGTACGACAAGGCCACGATCAGCACGAACGGCGCCGTCTTCTTCGGGGTCGCGTCCAACACGGGCGTCAACGGGGCGATCCCGTCGACCGCCGTCCCCAACGGCGCGCTCTACCCGTTCTGGGACGACCTCGACGTCGACACCCTCTCGGCGATCTACACGGGCGTCGTCGGCACGGCACCGCACCGTTCGTACGTCGTCGAGTGGCGCAACGTCTCGCACTACACCGACGAGAACCAGCGCCTGTCGATCGTCGCGGCCATCGGCGAGGACGGGTCCGTCACGTACCGGTACAAGGACGTGTCGGGCATCGGCCTCGAAGCCGGCAGCAGCGCCACGATCGGGCTGGAGAACGCCACCGGCACCGTCGGGTTCGCGTACTCGTTCAACACCGCCGCCGTGACCGACGGACTCGCGCTCGCCTTCCGGACGACGAAGTCCGGCGTGCTGCGCGGCACCGTCACCGACGCCAACGACAGCAAGCCGGTCGCCGGCGCCGCCGTCACGGTGAAGTCCGGTGACACGGTGGTCGGCACCACCACGTCGAACGCCAGCGGCGCGTACGTGCTGCAGACGTCGGCCGGTGATCTCTCCGTCACCACGGCGGCCACGGCGTACGAGTCGAAGACAGCCCCGGTGACACTCGCCGCCGGAACCGTCGCGACCGTCGACACCGCACTCCGGACCGCGCGTGTCACGGCGGCACCGGGCGCGGTCGACATCATCGTCCCGGCGGACGAGACCCGCACCCGCACGGTCGAACTGGCCAACACGGGCGGGGTCGACACCGCGTTCGCCACGACGGAGGACGCGCCGTGGCTCGGGACCCTCGGCGGCACCGGGACGCTCAAGGCCGGCGCCAAGGCCAAGCTGACGCTGACCGTCAGCGCGGCCGACCTCGCGCCCGGCACCACGCAGGTCGTCGAGCTGAAGGTCACGTCCCAGAGCGGACGGAACCCGGTGCTGGCGATCCCCGTCCGGATCGTCGTCCCCGGCTACCTGTCCGCGCTGGACAGCGGCAGCCAGCGGACCCACGTCGACACGTTCGGCGACACCTGGTCGCCCGACAAGGCGTACAAGGCCGGATCGTCCGGGTACCTGGGTTCGTCGACGGTCGTGAGCACCCGTAAGCCGATCGAGGGCACCACCGACCCGGGACGGTTCGCCGATGCTCGCGAGAACGCCTACGAATACCGGTTCGACGGGCTCGCCGACGGCGTCTACACGGTCGAACTGGACTTCGCCGAGCTGAAGTCCCAGCGGCCGAACAAGCGCGTGTTCGACGTCCTCGTCGAAGGGGTCGAGGTCCTGCCGAGCATGGACATCGCTCTGGAGGCCGGCAGCTTCACGGCGACCAGCCGGACGTACACCGTCCGCGTGGTCGACGGTCAGCTCAACGTCCGGTTCATCACCCACCAGGGATTCGGCAAGCCGATCGTCAACGCGCTGCGCGTGACGCACCGCCCCGACAGGACGCTGTAGTGGGTGCGGGGCGCCGGTCCAACGGGCCGGCGCCCCGTCCACCCCGCTGGACCGGTGGCGTTCACCTTGCGTTCACCCAGCCGCCCGGTTGCGGGCGAGGTGGTGGGCTTGTATCGGCGCCAGGTGGCACCGCGCCCAAGGCGCCGCCAGATCCGCCTTGGAGGTTGTGGTGATCAGTAGGCGCTTGCTTCGCTTACGGCTGGCAGCGGCGCTGCCCCTGGTGGCCGCGACGGTCCTGGGGGCGACAGCCCTGCATGCGCCGATGACGGTCGTGACCGCCGCGCACGCGACCGGCGGGGACTGTTCACGCGACGCCGCGCTCCTCGACTTCTCCGACGCGCTCGACAAGACGACCTTCGAGGGCACGCCCGTCGCGGGGCTGTCCGCACTGGCGCCGACGCGTCACGGCCGGGCGCTGGCGGTGGTCGACAGGATCGGCAGCACGCCCGCCCGGATGTACGACCTGGACCTGGACGACGCCGAGGTCAAGGGCGTCACGGTCCTGCGCCGCGCCGACGGTACGCCCTACACCGGCGACGACTTCGACGGTGAGGGCCTGGTCGTCGAAGGTCGCACGGTCCTGATCACCTCGGAGACCGAGCCCACGATCCGCCGCTTCCGCCGCGGTGACGGCCGGCAGGTCGGCGCGCTGCCGGTGCCGGCGCGGTTCCAGGTGGCGCCGGCCGGTCAGGCCACGGTCAACCAGACGTTCGAGGCCCTGACGGCCGACGGCGACACCGTCTTCGCCGGCATGGAAGGTGCCCTCGCGCCGGACGGCGCAGGCAACAACCGCATCCTCCGGTACGACCGGGGCGTGCCCACCGCCCAGTACGCGTACCGGACCGACCCGGCGCTGAACCTGGTCGAACTGGTCGCACTCGGGGGCGACCAGTTGCTGTCGCTGGAGCGCGGTTTCAAGGCCGGCGTCGGCAACACGATCCGCGTGTTCATGGTCTCGACCACGGGCGCCCCGGACGTGTCGGGCACGGAGTCGCTGAGCACGGTCACCGATCCCCGCACGTTCCTCGGCAAGCAGCTGCTGTTCGACCTGGCGGACTGCCCGCCGTCCGGAGCGACCGCGAAGGCGCCGCAACCGAACCCGCTGCTGGACAACGTCGAGGGCATGGCCCTGGGCCAGCGGCTCCGGGGCGGGCGGACCGAGCTGCACCTGCTCTCGGACGACAACGGCGCCGCCACGCAGACCACCCGCCTGTACCGGCTCGCGGTGAAGCTCCGCCCGCAGGCCCGGTTGGAGGCCCGGGCGTTCATCCCGGCGACCGCGTACCAGCCGGGCCCGGTGTCCGGCACCCAGTTGCCGCCGACGACCGTCAACGGCGTGACGCCGCCGTTCCCCGGCCAGCCGATCCCCGGCTTCTCGGCCATCATCAAGGCCGGCGGCAACCGCCTGCTCGCGATGCCCGACAACGGCTTCGGCGCGAAGACCAACTCGGCGGACTTCCTGCTCCGGGCGTACACGATCGAGCCCGACTACCGGAAGCACACCGTCAAGATCCACGGCTTCCTCAGCTTCCGCGACCCGGACCGCAGGCTGCCGTTCCCGATCGTCAACGAGAACACCCCGGACCGGTTGCTCACCGGTGCCGACCTCGACATCGAGTCGCTCGCCCGCGATGCGCGTGGCGATCTGTGGATCGGCGAGGAATTCGGCCCGTACCTTGTGCGGACCGACCGCACCGGCAAGGTCCTCCAGGCCCCGATCCCACTCCCGGACGGTGGCAAGTCGCCGCAGTCGCCCGACCTGAAACCGGGCGAGCAGCCGACCATCCGCGGCAGCCGCGGCTTCGAGGCGATGGCCACCAGCGAGAACGGCCGGACGCTCTACCCGATCCTGGAAGGCGCCCGCATCGACGACCCCGACCAGCGCCGCCGGATCGTCTACGAGTTCGACGTCCGCAGCGCGAAGTACACGGGCCGCACCTGGTCGTTCCGCGTGGACACGCCGGATCTGGTCGTGGGCGACGCCGCCGTCCTCGACGGGCAGAAGCTCATCCTGATCGAGCGGGACAACGCCGAGGGCGTCGACGCCCGGGTCAAGCGCCTCGTCGTGACGGACCTGTCCGCTGGCCCGCAGCTGCCCCGGCGCACGGCCCTCGACCTGCTGCGGATCCCGGACCCGCGTGGCGTCTCGTCCCCGCCGCGGCCCGGCGAGTACGGCGTCGGCCCGCTGTTCTCGTTCCCGATGCAGTCCGTCGAGACGGTGCTGCCGCTGCACGGCGACAAGGTCCTCGTCGCCAACGACAACAACTTCCCCGGCAACGACGGCCGCATCCTCGGCAAGGCCGACGACACCGAACTGATCGTCATCACGATCCCGGGGCTGTAATCGCCCGGTAGCGCGGCGGATCACTACGCCGGTTCCCCAGCATCTTCGGGGAACCGGCGTCGTCGTCTCCGAAGAACCTTGCTTAGCGCCGATACACTCCGTTTGGCGCCAGATAGGCTGGGAGCGGTTACTTCCCGCTATCTACGCCCACCTGAGCAGGACAGTTGCGCGTAGGCCCTGACGAGGAGCGTCATGATCACGCTGGAAAACGTGACCGTCGAGTATCCGGACGTCACGCCGCTGGACGAGGTCAGCCTCACCTTGGAACCCGGTGCGACCGCGATCATGGGCCCGAGCGGGAGCGGCAAGAGCACGCTTCTGCGCCTCATCAGTGGCATGCAGGCGCCGACATCCGGAAGGGTCAGCATCTCCGGCACTGCCGTGACCACTGCTTCATGGCGTTCGGCAGGCGATCCACGGGTGTCGCTCATCCATCAGGACTATCGGCTAGTGCCGTTCTTGACGGTCGAGCAGAACATGCTGCTCGCCGCGGAGTTGCGTGGCATCCGCCGATCGAGCGCCGACATCGGCTCGGTGCTCAGCCGCGTGGCGCTGCCCTCGTCGATGCGGGACCGGCTGCCGGCGAAGATGTCAGGCGGACAGCAACAGCGTGTGGCCATCGCCCGCGCATTGGTGGCTGGGACGTCGGTCGTACTCGCCGACGAGCCGACCGGGGCGTTGGACGTCGAGAACACCGAGAGGGTGACCGAGATCCTCGTCGACCTCGGCCAGCGCGACGGGCTGGTGGTCGTGGTCGCCACGCACGATCCGAGCGTCGCGGAGCGGTTGGATCATCGCTACGAGGTGGCTCGGGGCAAGCTGGTGAAGCTCGCATGAGCCCGCGTGTCACTGGTGCGCGGCTCGCTGTGGCGTTCGCGCGTCACCGGATGGCGCAGATCCTCGTGTTGCTGCTGTTGGGATTCCTGCTGGGCGGCACCGTCATCGGCCTGGCGGTGGCACGGAGCAGCGCGGAGCAGGCGATCCTGGATTCGGTCCGCGCGGACCTCGGCCAGAAGGCCTACGCGCTGCAGACGGCCGACGCCGACGCGAACAAGGCCCTACCCAATGCGGCGGGCGCCATGCCGCTCCAGGACCAGATGGGTGATGTGACCGCAGGCGGACTCTCGCTGCCGGTCCTGGTGCGCTCGACCAACGATGCGTCGTTGGACCTGGGGATCCTCGTTCGAGGCACGCGGCCCGAACACGCCGGCGACGTACTGCTGTCGGAGTTGACCGCGGTGTCCTTGGGCATCGCACTCGGCGACACGGTGCAGGTGCGCGCCGACGATGTCGAGGCGCCGGGACGGGTCGTCGGGTTCTCCGTGGATCCCGCCGACCGGACCACGAGCACGGTGGTGCGGCTGGTGAACGACTCCGCGGAGTTCCGCCCCACGATGTGGCTCAGCGACGACGAGTTCTCCGCCGACCCCGTGTTGCGGCCCATTTTCGACCGTCGCGCGGCGCGCTATCAGTCTGTCGCGAGCCTTCTTGAGACAGCTGCGATGAACCGGCCACAGTTTCTTGGCGCGATGGGTTTCCTCCCGGCCGGCTGCGGTCTGCTGGTGGGCATCCTGGGTGGCAGCGCCGCGGCTCTGGCCCTCCTGCTCGCGCGTGACCCGGTGTCAGCATGGGTAGGGCAGTACTGGGTGGACATCGCGATTCCGTGGCAGGAACCGGCCGTCGTGCTGGGGGCGACCATCCTGGCTGGCCTGTCCGCCGTGCCGCTGGTGGGTCTCGCCACCCGGTGGGCGGGGCGCCTGACTCCGCGACCCGCCCGGCACCGGTGGGTGACCGCCGCGGCAGTGCTGGCTGGGTCCGGAGGGCTCGTTGCCTGGCTGGTCCTGATCAACATCTCGCTGCGGCAGAACGGAGACTATGCGTTCGCGCTGTCTCCGCTCGCCGCCGCGGTCATCGCGGCCGCGTTGCCTTTCGTTATCGCGCCTGCGCTGTGTTGGCGACTGCCCCCGGCCACCCGGGCGCTGATGCGGCATCTCCTCGCCGGCCTCCGGACCGTCACAGCTGTCGGCGCGATCATCGCGTTGTCGAGCAGCATCTGGTCGGCCCAGACGACCTCCGAAGCCAACAGGGCCGAAGCAAGTGATAGCCCGGACGTACCGGCCGGTTCCTTCCTGATCAGCGAAATGCCCGATGCCGCGATCCCGACCTTGACTGCGCTCTACCGCGATCACGGGGGCCACGAGGTTGTTCAGTTCGGGGTTCCCGTCGAATCGGCGACCCCTCCTTCGGGTGACGACGACGAACGTCACGACGTGTGCGTCGGTGCGCCGCACGATGAACCCCTTCGAGGTAGATGACTGCGAACTCGAGGCCACGGGGTCCCCGGTCACCACAGTGCTCCTCGGCGCCCCGGGCTCGGCACCACGCGCCGATCCGACCCTGTTGGAGAACGGCAAGGTCGGGCTGGCGCTGTTCACCACCGGCGCCGAGACCGCATCGCGACTTGGCGACACCCGTGCCCAGGCTGATCCGATGATCGGCGGTGCCGTGGGCGGCTTGGTGATTCCGTCAGACGGTAGCGTCGCCAAGGAGTTCGGACTCACTCCCGCGGGGACCAGCGCGGTGCTGCTGGATTTCTCCAGGCTGACGGCACATGACCAGTTCCTCATGCGAGCGGCGGCCACCCGGCTGGCCCCGAGCTCGTTCACCACCAGTGGCACCGACCCCACGGGCTACGACCGGCTCCGCTCGGTCGCCAACACGGTGAGCTTCCTCGGCGCAGCGACGACGATGATCATCGTGCTCCTGGGCGGCATCGCGTTGGTCGTCGCGCACACGCTGACCAGACGTACCCTCGTCGACATAGGCTCCACCCCGCGTCGACGTTGGGGAATCGTGGCCCGGTGGACGGCCGTCCCCTTGATCACGGCGGTGCTGACCATCCCGCTCGCCATTCTCACGGCGTCCTTGGGAGGCCAGAGCACAGACTCATCGATCGGGGTCCTGTGGATACTGCCCGGCGCCGCCGGCGCGGTGGCATCCCTGATCGTCGGACTGGCGTTCCTCCGCACGCCGCCGACAACCAGCGAGTAGCGCGATCGCCGAGCGATCCGCGTAACCCTTCTCGTGTTGCGGGCGATGTTCCTGTTGCTGTAACGACAGCAACATCGCCCGGATTGAGAGGGGCCTCGGATGGTCTGCACCGATCCAGCCAGGAGCGTCACATGAACGCGGCGTTACCACCTCTTGACAACGATGTCACACCTGCGCTTACGTGTGGCGCAGCTCATACCGGGCGCCCACTGAGTTGGAGGCGGGCTTGATGAAGAGTAGTCGGGCAACCTGGATCGTGGCCTGCACGGCCGCGTTAGCGCTGGTGGTGCCAGCCAGCGCGCAGGCAGCACCAGTGCATCCGGTCACCCCACCCACCGAACCGGCGGCCACTCAGGCGGAGGCGGACCGCGCCGGCCTGGCCGGCAGCACCGAGTTCGCCTCCTCGCTGGAGACCACGGACGCGCAGCCCGACTGGGCGAACACCGTCGAGACGGACGCTGCCGGCAACAAGAAGTCCGACGGGGTCGTCGGGCCTCCGCCCACCGGAATCCCCGGCAACATCATGGACAAGGTCACCGAGACGACCGCCAACGGCGAGAACTCCGCCGGAGGCGAGCTCGCGACCCACGCGACCGACGGCGACATCTACTCCAAGTGGCTGGTGTTCGAGAGCACCGGCTGGGTGCAGGTCAAGCTCAGCTCCCCGCAGAAGGTCGTGCACTACGCCCTGACCTCGGCGAACGACGCCCCCGAGCGTGACCCCGTCGACTGGCAGCTCCAGGGCTCCGCCGACGGCACGACGTGGACCACCCTGGACACGCAGGCCGGTCAGGCGTTCCCGTCCCGGTTCCTCACCAAGGAATACCGGATCACGAACGAGACGGCCTACCTCTACTACCGGCTGAACGTCACCCGCAACGGCGGCGTCAACCTGGTGCAGCTCGCCGAACTGCAGCTCTCCGACGGCACGCCGGCCCCGCCCGGCCCGGGCGAGATGACCACGCTCATCCACAAGGGCCCGTCGAGCGCACCGGCCGCGAAGACCAGCGTCGGCTACACCGGCCTGAAGGCGCTCCAGTACGCCGGCAAGCACACGGCCGAGCAGCGCGGGTACTCGTACAACAAGGTCTTCGACGTCCACGTCAACGTCACGGCGAAGAGCGAGCTGTCGTACCGGATCTTCCCCGAGTTCATGACCGACGACCTGTCGTACCCGAGCACGTACGCGGCCGTCGACCTCGCCTTCACCGACGGCACGTACCTGAGTGACCTGCGCGCCAAGGACCAGCACGGCTTCGTGCTGAGCCCGCAGGGCCAGGGCGCGTCCAAGTCGCTGTACACGAACCAGTGGAATCACAAGCTCTCGAAGATCGGCAAGGTCGCGGAGGGCAAGACGATCGACCGGATCCTCGTCGCGTACGACAACCCCGACGGCCCGGCGACGTTCCGTGGTTGGATCGACGACCTGCGCATCGTCGGCAGTCCGACGAAGAAGCAGTTCAAGCGCAAGTCCGACTACGTCATCACGACCCGTGGCACGCAGTCGACGAGCAGCTTCTCGCGGGGCAACAACATCCCGGCGACGGCCGTCCCGCACGGGTTCAACTTCTGGACGCCTGTCACGAACGCGGGCACCACGAGCTGGCTGTACGACTACCACAAGGGCAACAACGCCCAGAACCTCCCGGCGTTGCAGGCGTTCGCCGCCAGCCACGAGCCGAGCCCGTGGATGGGTGACCGGCAGACGTTCCAGGTGATGCCGTCCGGCGTGGCCGGCGTCCCGAACGCGAACCGCACCGCCCGGGCGCTGCCGTTCCGCCACGAGAACGAGGTGGCGTCGCCGCACTACTACAGCGTCCAGTTCGAGAACGGCATCAAGGCCGAGGTCGCGCCGACGGACCACGCCGCGATCTTCCGCTTCACGTTCACCGGCAACGAGTCGAGCCTGATCTTCGACAACGTCAACAACAACGGTGGACTGACGATCGACCAGGCGAACGGCGTGGTCACCGGCTTCTCGGACGTCCGCAGTGGACTGTCGAACGGCGCCACCCGGATGTTCGTCTACGGCACCCTGGACAACGCCGTCAAGGCCAGCGGCCCGCTGACCGGCGGTGGCGGCGCCGCCGTGACGGGGTACACGCAGTTCAACACGTCCGCGTCGAAGTCCGTCACGCTGCGGATCGCCACCTCGCTGATCAGCATCGACCAGGCCAAGAAGAACCTCGCCCTGGAGATCGCGGACGGCGAGAGCCTGGAGACCGTCCGGGCGAAGGCGCAGAAGCTCTGGGACGAGCGGATGCGCGTGATCGACGTCGAGGGCGCCACCCAGGACCAGCTCACGACGCTCTACTCCAACCTGTACCGGCTGTACCTCTACCCGAACTCCGGGCACGAGAACGTCGGCACGAACGCCGCGCCGGTGTGGAAGCACGCGGTGCAGTCGTCCACCAGCACCCCGCCGAGCACCCCGACCGAAACCGGCGCGCCGGTGGTCGACGGCAAGGTGTACGTGAACAACGGGTTCTGGGACACGTACCGCACCACCTGGGCGGCGTACAGCTTCTTCACCCCGAAGAAGGCCGGTGAGCTGGTGGACGGCTTCGTCCAGCAGTACAAGGACGGCGGCTGGGTGTCCCGGTGGTCGTCGCCGGGCTACGCCAACCTGATGACCGGCACCAGCTCGGACGTCTCGTTCGCGGACGCCTACGTCAAGGGCATCAAGAACTTCGACGTCAAGGCCGCGTACGACGCCGCCGTGAAGAACGCGTCGGTGGCCCCGCCGGGCGCCAACCCGAACAACCCGAGCGTCGGACGCAAGGGCCTCCAGACCTCGATCTACCGGGGCTACACCGCCAGCGACGTGTCCGAGGGCGTGTCGTGGGCGCTGGAGGGCTACATCAACGACTTCGGCATCGCGAACATGGCGAAGGCGCTGGCGGAGCAGAAGGGCCTGTCGGAGGCGGAGAAGAATCGGTACAAGGCCGAGTCCGAGTACTACCTGAACCGCGCCCAGAACTACATCCACATGTTCGACCCGTCGATCAAGTTCTTCCAGGGACGCGCGGCGGACGGCACGTGGAAGTCGACGCCGGACAAGTACGACCCGCGCGTCTGGGGTCACGACCACGACTACACCGAGACGGACGGCTGGAACTTCGCGTTCCACGTGCCGCAGGACGGCCAGGGCCTGGCCAACCTGTACGGCGGCCGCCCCGAGCTTGCGAAGAAGCTGGACACGTTCTTCGCCACCCCGGAGACGGCGACCTTCCCCGGCTCGTACGGCGGGATCATCCACGAGATGACCGAAGCGCGCGACGTCCGGATGGGCCAGTGGGGCTTCAGCAACCAGGTGTCGCACCACATCCCGTGGATGTACAACTACGCGGGCCAGCCGTGGAAGACCCAGGAGAAGACCCGCGAGGTCATGTCCCGGCTCTACGTCGGCAGCGAGCTCGGCCAGGGCTACGCCGGTGACGAGGACAACGGCGAGACGTCGGCCTGGTACCTGTTCGCCGCGCTCGGCTTCTACCCGCTCCAGATGGGCAGCGAGTACTACGCCATCGGTTCGCCGCTGTTCACCAAGGCGACCGTGAACCTGGAGAACGGCAAGAAGCTGGTCGTCAAGGCGCCGAAGAACAGCCGCACGAACGTCTACGTGCAGGGGCTCAAGGTCAACGGCAAGAAGTACACGAAGACCTACCTGCCGCACGACGTCCTCGCGAAGGGCGGCACGATCGAGTTCGACCTCGGCTCGAAGCCGTCCACCTGGGGCACCGGCAAGGACGACGCGCCCAAGTCGATCACGACCGGCAACGAGGTGGCGAAGCCGCTGCGTGACG
This sequence comes from uncultured Actinomycetota bacterium, assembly GCA_963742725.1. Classification (GTDB taxonomy): domain Bacteria; phylum Actinomycetota; class Actinomycetes; order Mycobacteriales; family Cryptosporangiaceae; genus CAVVAL01. Next base: position 884,818 of record CAVUMX010000001.1, read on the forward strand.
TCGCCGGGGCGACCGGGCCGCTGTTCGACAACTCGTCCGGCACGAAGGCCGAGGTGACACCGCAGGTCGATCTCGCACCGGCGGCCGCCACCAAGGCCACGTTCTACACGCTGACGTCGGCCGACGTGGCCGGCGATCCCACCGGATGGGTCCTCAAGGGCTCCAACGACGGGACGACGTGGAAGGAGCTCGACAAGCGCGACGGCGAGACGTTCCAGTGGCGCTCGCAGGCCAGGGCGTTCAAGATCGCCAAGCCTGGCACGTACGCGCACTACCGGCTGGAGTTCGTCGGCACCGGCACGCTCGCCGAGGTCGAACTGCTCAGCCAGGGCTAGACCGCACGTGACGGTGGCCCGGCAGGTATCCAGCCTGCCGGGCCATCGGCGTTTCTAGGGGGAATGTTCCACGCACGGCGGCGCGGGACCGCGCACGACCTGCGTGCCGAGGCCGATCATGACGATCGGACCTGTTTCGTCGCTCGTCCTGCCCGGACGCATGCGCACGAGGAGCAACGTGGTGTCGGGGGCCTGCCGGGGAATGACGAACACTCCCGTGGCCAGTCGCTCGGCATCGTCATCAATCCTGTGCACGGTTTCGAGTCTGCCTAGTCGGCTCCCTATCCGGTGGGCCGGGCAGCTCCCGGCTGGTCCAGGCTTGATCACCTTCGCCCGCGCACCCGCGTCCCGGAGTGCGCGGTTGATGTCGTCGACGTTGTCATCGTTCAGCTCGCGTTCGGCGGCTGAGAGCCGGTCGAACAGGCCGACGCCGTTGACCTGGCGGGCGGCGTCGATCTGGTCCTCGATCCGGGCGATGTCGTCCCCGTCGAGGAGCCGCCGGCCGGCTACCTTGCCGACCACGCGCAGGTCGGACGCCCGTGTCCGGTGCGACCGGCGGTGCACGTTGTGCGCGATGCCGTAGAGCCACGCGATGGGCCGACCGCGGCGCGGATCGTAGGAGCCCGCCGAGGTGATCGCGCTCATGAACGTGTCGGCGACCAGGTCGGCGACGTCATGAGGGTCGCCGACGCGGCTGGTGAAGTACCGCATCAACGCTTCGTAGCGAGCCCGGTAGAACGCTTCGAGCGCTCCCCGATCCTGGCCGATACGGCGGGTGAGTTCAGGATCGAACTCGGCCGCCTGCTGGAGTACGTGGGTGTCCGTCACACCCCTTCTTGCCACCTGGCCATCGTCGCGTTACGCCGCAACGACGTTCAGGGGACGAGGACGACCTTGCCGACGTTGCGGCGCTCGGCGAGGTACCGGTGCGCCTCTGCGGCCTTGTCGAACGGGAACGCGGCGGCGACCACCGGGTCGATCGTGCCGTCGTCCAGCAGCTCGCGCAGCGCGCCGGTGAACGGGGCGAGCGTGCCGTAGGAGTCCCACAGCGCCAGCATGTTCAGCCCGATCACGGACTTGGAGATCGACATCTGGCTGATCAGGTTGAATCGGGGCATCCGCAGCGCCGCCTTGGCCGCCGCGAGCAGGTTCCGCTTCTCCCCTGACATGACCGCCGACGCCCCGAACACCACAAGCCGCCCGCCCGGACGCAGCGCGTCGTAGCCGTGCCGGAAGCTGGCGCCGCCGATCGCGTCGAGGACGATGTCCATCGGCGGCAGGTCCCAGTCGCCGTAGTTCAGGGCGTGGTCGACGCCGAACCCCCGGATGGCGTCGTGCTTGCCGGGCGACGCCGTGCCGTACACCTCGGCGCCGTACCGCTTCGCGAGCTGGGTGGCCGCGATGCCGACCCCGCCGGCGGCGGCGTGGATGAGCACCCGCTCGCCGGGCTGGATCGACCCGAAGCGGACGAGCGCCGCCCACGCGGTGACGTAGTTGACCGGGACCGCGGCGCCCTGCTCGAACGTGAGCCGGTCCGGCAGCGGGATCGCGTTGGCGGCCTCCACCACGATCTCGGACGCGTACCCGCCGAACCGCGTCCCGGCCATGACCCGGTCGCCGACCGCGTACCCGTCGACGCCCTCGCCGACCTCGGTGACCACGCCCGCGACCTCGTACCCGACGACCGACGGCGGTTTAGGGGCATCCGGGTACATACCGACCCGGGCCATAAGGTCGGCGAAGTTGATGCCGACGGCCCGTACGTCGAGCCGTAACTGCCCCGGACCCACGACCGGATCCGGCTGCTCCTCCACTCGGAGGACGTCAGGGGAGCCGTGCCGACTGATGATCACCGCGCGCATTCCGGCACCGTACCGGGTTCCCCACGGGCGGTTACGGGGGGATGCTGACGGCATGGACACCGTCGACCTGTACCACCGCACCACCGCCGAGTGGACCGACCGTGTGCGCCACATCGGCGACGACCAGTGGAACGCCCCCACGCCCTGCGAGGACTGGGACGTCCGGGCGCTCGTCAACCATGTCGTGGGCGAGCAGCTGTGGCTCCCGCCGCTGATGTCGGGCGTCACGATCGACGAGGTGGGCGACCGCTTCGACGGCGACCTGCTCGGCGACGACCCGTCCGCCGTGACCGAACCGGCCGCGGCGCAGGCGGACGCCGCCGTGCCCGCCGCGGTGCAGGAGCAGCGGACCGTACAGCTCTCCTTCGGCGAGACACCGGCCGACGAGTACGCCCGCCAGGTGGCCGCCGACCTGCTCATCCACGCCTGGGACCTCGCCGTCGCGACAGGCGGCGACCGGCGGCTCGACCCTGAGGCGGTGGCGACCGTCGCCGAGTGGTTCACCGGCAACGAGGAGATGTACCGCGCCGGCGGGGCGATCGCGGACCGCGTCGAGGTCACCGACGACGATCCGCAATCGACCCTGCTGGGGGCGTTCGGCCGCGACCCGGACTACCAGCCGAAGCCGGCGTCGTAGGAGATCTGGGCGAGTACCCGCTGCCCCGCCGCGTTGGGGTGGAAGTAGTCCCAGCCGCTGACCTGGCTCAGCGCGAACGGGTAGTTGAACGCCGTGTTGCCGTCGAAGCGGCAGTTCGGCCCGTACGCGGCACACGCGGCTGCCCACTGCTGGTTGTACTCGACGACGCGCTGGCGGACCCGATCCCGGCGCGCGACGTCCGCGGCCGCCGTCGACGTCGGGTTGGCGAGCATCGCCTTGCAGATGCCGAACGCCGACCATGCCGCCCGCGCCGACCCGCTGTCCTTGCCGACGAACCAGAGCCGTTTGACGTCCGGGACGCTGACGATGAACACCTTGGCGGCGGGCAGTCCGGACTTGAGCGTCGCCAGGCCGGCGTCCACTCGGCCCCGGAACGTGGCGACGGGCGTCATGGCGGCCTCGCTGGACGCGCACGCGTCGTTGGCGCCCAGCAGGATCGTCACGTACGCGGCCTGCTGGTTGACTGCGGCCTGGGCCTGGCCGGGTAACGCGTCGATCTTGGCGCCCGACCGCGCGACGTTGTGGTTGCGGCCGTTGATCGCGCTGTTCTTGGCGCGGATCCGCAGGTAGTGGCTCGTGACGCCGGTGTCGGTGCCGGTACTCCAGTTGCGGGACACGCAGTCCACGTACCAGCCGCAGGCGTTGAATCCGCGGGTGATCGAGTCGCCGAGCGCGGCCATGGAGCCGGGTGGCGGTCCGGGGTCGGCGGTGGCGGGTGCGCTGAACAGCAGGGCGACGAGGGTCGTCGCGGCGGCGAGGGGGAGGAGACGTCTTCTGGACATGGAACACCTCCGCAGGCGCAAAGGAACCGCCGGGCGGTGACCCGACGGTTACTCAACGGTAACCCTGCGGAAATATGCGTAACAAGTCCCAGTATTTAGTCATCTGTCCCACAGGCCCCACGCGCACCACAAAGCCGGGGCCCGCACGGGACCCCGGCCTCGCGCGGGAGGTGTTACGCCTTGCGGCGGTGGTGCAACTGCCGGTAGGCGATCGCGCTGATCACACCGGCGATCGCGATGAAGATGACGATGATCGAGTTGTCCAGGCCGCCGTCCCGGTCGGCGCGCGACGGTGACGCGGCCGGCTGGAAGTTCTGCGTCTGCTCGTCCGTGAACGGCTGCCCGAACTGGTTCGTGCCAGGCGGGTTGGCGTTGTTGTTGTTGGCGTTCGAGCCGTTGTTGCCCGCCGCCGGGTCCGGCGGCACCTTGGTCCCGCTGCCCGGCTGGACGGCGGTCCCGGGGTTCTTCGCGTCCGGCAGCTCGGAGAAGTTCACCATGCCGGTGCCTTCGAGGATCGTCATGTGCTTCAGGACGGCCGCGTTGGTCGTCTGCGCGAGCTGCCGGACCATGCCGTTCTTCGTGCCCGCCCGGATGTCGGCGACCACCGCGAACACCTTGCCGTGCGCCGCGCGGAGCCGGTCGGCGAACAGCTTGTCGTACTCCTCGCCCTCGACCTTGCCCAGCTCGTCCATCCAGCCCTGCTGCTGCGTGCTCGGGCCGTCGGGCAGCTCGTGCCCGAGCAGCTGGGCGACCGCGATCACCTTCTGGTCGAGCTGGGCGTGGTCCGCCACGAGCTGGAGGCCCACGTCCTTGACCTTCTGGCTGCCGGCCCGCTCCTGCGCCTGACGGCCCGTCGGACCCTCCCAGGCGCCGGCCTGCCGGACCTTGTCCATGAAGTCCCGGTCGGCCGCCGTCAGCGGGCCGTACTTGGTCTCCGTGACGCCCCCCGCCTTGGGCGGGTCGTTCTTGGGCGGAGCCGACTCGCCGGTACCGGGGGTGGCGTTGGCGACCGGCGCGACGATGTTGCCGCCACTCACGGGCGTCGTCACGCCGTCCGTCGCGCGGGGCGTGCTCGCGTCGGCCTGCTTGGTGTCCGAGCCGAAGCCGACCATGGACACCGCCACGATGGCGCCGGCTGCCAGGAATGCCGCGACCGGCACCAGCGTGCCCCAGCGGCGACGCGGCGCGCTGCCATGACGACTCTGCCGCGAACCGCCGTACTCACCGTGTGCTGGCCGGTGCTGCCCGGCGCGAGACGACCGGTGTTGAGCACGCATGACAACTTCCTTCCGATGGGGCGACGTTCCACCGGGGGTACGCGAGGTGACCGACCCCGGTTCAACCCGCAGAAGGCCCCGAAAGAAACTCGCCGCCCGTTGATCCGGATCGGCGAGGTGCCCGTACTCCCAGTCGAGCAGCGCCTGGCGCTGTACCCGACCGCACAGCACGATGACGAACCCACGGAGGTAACACGGTGGATATCCGGCCCGATCGCCTCGCGGCGATCTAGAGATGAGCACCGTGGCCCTCGGCGTTCATGGAGGTCTGGCAGGCAATGGACGACCCGCCCTGTCTGTCGCGCGTTCCTCGGGACGGCGCGGCGGAGTTGCCCAGCAACAGGGGCCGGCTGTCGACCGCTCTGCACGGTCCGGCAATGATGAGCCCGTGACACGTAGGCAGATCCCCCGTCGTGGCAGGCACGAACTGCCCGAGACCCCCGGCGTCGACGAGGAGCAGTTACTCCGGTCGATGTACGAGGAGCACGCACGGCCGCTACTGGTCTTCGTGCTCCGGCTCACCGGTGGCGACCGGCAGCGCGCCGAGGATGTCGTCCAGGAGACCCTGCTCCGTGCCTGGAAGAACGCGCACAAGCTCGGCGCGAACGGCGCCGCCTCGCTGCGCCCATGGCTGGTGACGGTCGCGCGCCGTATCGTGATCGACGATCACCGCAGCCGCAGCGTCCGGCCGTGGGAAACGGACGACGGCCCCCTGGAGAACATTCCCTCCGCCGATGAGATGGATCGGGTGCTCCAGCTCATGACCATCACCGACGCGCTCCGCACGCTCAGCCCCGCCCACCGCGAGGCTGTCGTCGAGACATATTTCCGAGGTCGCACCGTCCAGGAAGCCGCCGAGACCCTCGGGCTTCCGGTCGGTACCGTCAAATCACGGGTTTACTACGCATTGCGCGCACTGCGCACCGCATTGGAAGAGCGGGGGGTGACGGCATGACCGCCAACGTCGATCACAGAGACGTCGCGGCCTATGCCCTGGGTGTCCTGGGTGACCGGGAGTCCGAGCTGTTCGAGATGCACCTCGCCGAGTGCGCGCAGTGCATGGACGAACTCGAACAACTCACGATGGTCTCGACCCTGCTCTCCCACGTCGATGCCGAGAGCATCGTCGCCGCCGAGCAGTCCACCCAGGACGCACAGGTCCTCGACCGCATGCTGAACGTCGTGACGTTCGAACGCCGCAAGGCCCGTGCCCGGCGCGTGTTCGCCGTCGCGGCCGGCATCGTCGTCCTCGCCGGTGGCATCGCCGGCGGCGTCGCCGGTGGCGCGGCGCTCCAGGACGGCCAGAAGCCGTCCGTCGCGCTGCCCAGCAACCAGACGACGCCCTCGCAGTCCCCCAGCCCCGACACGGGCGGCAACATCGGCATCAACGGCGAGACGTTCGAGAGCACCAACCCCTCGAACAACGTCAAGGCCACGGTCGGACTCGAACCGAAGCTGTGGGGCACGCAGGTCTCGATGGAACTCGGCAACGTGCGCGGCCCGCTCAAGTGCCAGCTCGTCGCCGTGTCCAAGGGCGGCCAGACCGACACCGCCGCCACCTGGACCGTCACCCCCGAGGGCTACGGCACGCCCGACCAGCCCGAACCGCTCCGCCTCGACGGTGGAACGGCCGTGCAGCGGACCGAGATCAGCTACTTCGAGGTCCGTACGTCCGACGGCGCGACCCTGGTGCGGGTACCGGTCGCCTGACCCGAACGACACGAAGGCCCCGGACGCTGGTTGCGTCCGGGGCCTTCTCTTGTGCGGACCGTGCCCACCGCGGTCCGCTCGCTCTGGTCTGGGCTAGCTGGGCGGGCCGGCGTCGGGGCCGTCCTGGTCGCCGCGCGGCCCCTGTTCCCCGCGCGGGCCCCGATCGCCCGGCCAGCTGCGGTCACCGTCGCCGGGGCCGCGGTCGCCGTGCCGGCCTCGGTCGCCGTCGCCCGGCCAGCCCCGGTCGCCCCGGTTCTCGGCGCGCTCGACGAACGGTCCGCCGTGGCGGTGCCCGTCGCCGAACGACGCCAGGGCCGCCAGACCGGCCACCGTCCCACCTCCCAGCACGGCGCCGATCAGCAGGGCCGCCACGAGTTGTAAGGGGCGGCTCCGTACCGCCTGCCGCGCATGCCACCGTCCTCCCGTTGGTCCGGCCGCCGCGGCGGCTCCTGCGCCGGCAACGCCCGGCGCCCCCCACGACGCCGCTGGCGCCGCTGCTTCCTGCGCCGCGCCCGGCGGCACCGCCCCGGCCGCCACGGCATCCGCCTGGCCTGCCGTGTCCGTCTGCGCGTCGCCTTGCCAGCTGCGGGCGCTCCTGCCTGCGCTGCCGCCTCCTGCGGGCTCGCTGCGGGCCCTGCCGCCGCCGGCTGACCCGTTGCGGGTCCGGCCGTCTGTGGGGCGGCCGTCTGTGGGGCAGCTGTCTGTGGGGCAGCCGTCTGTGGCGTGCCCTCGGCGGCGGCCGATGGGGCCGGCGCTGCGGCAGGGTCTGGCTGCGCCAGCGGGGCGGCTTGGGACGCGGCCGGTTGTTCCTGGGTGACCGGGTCCGGGGCCGGCGGGGCCGCTGGTTGCTGCTGGGTGATGGCGTCCGGGGCCGGCTGCGCGCCGGCGTCCGGATCGCCCGGACCGGCTGCTGGCCGGCCCGTTCCTGCGCCTGGCTGGTCGGCCATGAGCTGCTCCTCTCCGAGCGACGGGACCGGAATCGCCCGTCGACGTTCACTCCACGGTGCGCCGCGGACCTGTGAGGCAGCTCGGAGGAACCTAGGAATCGCCTAAGAGCCGGCCGCCGCCGGGCCGGCCGCCTGGACCCCGCCGCCGGCCGACCACGCGGAGCGAGACGGCCAGCGGGCGGCGGGGATAGCCGTGGGACCCAAAACGCGGGGCCGGCGGGCCAGCGCGGTCAGGCCGCGCGGCGGGCCGGGCTGGAGGCGCGGGCTGGAGGGGCGGTCGGGCGGGCCGGGCTGGAGGAGCGGTCGGGCGGCGGGGCGGCCAGGGGCCTGCCGGCGGGGTGGCGGGGTGGCGGCGCGGTCAGGCCGCGCGGCGGGCCGGGCTGGAAGGGCGGTCGGGTGGCGGGGTGCGGCGCGATGCGCGCGCGGCCCCCCGGACACGGCGAAGCCGGCCGTGCCCCGGAGGGCACGGCCGGCCTGACCGGGATGGATCAGTAGTTGTAGCCGGTGTCTCCACCGCTCGGGGCCGGCGCGTTGCCGCCGGTGTTGGACGGCGCAGCCGCCGCACCATCGTTGCCGGACTCGTTGCCAGTGACGCCCGGGGGCAGGCACTGGAGGTTCTTCTTGCCGTCGGGCTGGATCACGAACCAGGTCTTGCCAACGCCCTGGCCCTTCCACTTGCCCGGGCCACCGTCGGCCGCGAAGGTGTAGACGGGCCAGCCACCGATGGTGACCTGCTGCTTGCCGTCGGAGCGGATCACGGTGCCGACCACGCTCGGGTCCACGTCCTGGAGCTCGGGGATCTCGGCGCTGAGCAGCGGCGGCCACTTGGCCGCGCAGTCACCGTCGCAGTTGGACTTGGCCGGCTTGTTGCCGTCCTTGTCGAAGCGGTACAGCGTGTTGCCCGCCCCGTCGGAGACGATCTCGCCCATCTTCGGGGTGGTCTTGCCGATCAGCTTTGCCACCGAGCCGGTGGGCGCGCTGTCCGCGGTGACCTCACCCTCGGTGCCGTTCAGGTTGTTGCCAGCGTTGGGGTCGAGGCCGTTGGGGGCCTGTGCGCCGTCGGCAGCCGGAACGGGCGCTCCGGCCTGGGCGCCGGTCCCGCCCGCCTGCGTGGTGCAGGCGGCCATGGCCAGCACTGCCGCCAGCCCGCAGACAGTGGCGATAGCCCTGCGGTTGCGTCGAGTCACGATGTCCTCCATGCCTATCGTTCGCTCTCGGTTCTGCCCGGTCTCGCCGACTTGGGACTCTTTGTGCTGTCCCACCCGGCGGCGTCATGGGGAGATACGGGGGGTCGAGGCGAAAAGGTTCAGGCGATTTGAGAAGTCAAGTGATGTGACGCAGATCACATGTCGCTGCGCGGAAAAGCCCGCCTTAAGGTGAACCCACCCGGGCGGACCTCCGTAATCGTGCGCGCGCCGGCAGGTGTCAGGAAACGGCGCCGGAGGCGCGGTACGCAGCCAGTTCGTCGGCGCCGATCCCCCAGTCCGACCAGGCCTCACCAGCAGGAACGGCCGGCTCGGGCGGCGTACGGCTGAACCGGGGCGCGGGCGCCGGGCGGCCGTCGGTGAACACGCCCCTGGCGTCGTTGTGCGGATGCGAGGCCGCCTCGTCCGGGGCCAGCACGGGCGTCACGCACGCGTCCGTACCGGCGAAGCGCGCCGCCCATTCGTCGCGGGTCCGGCTGGCGAACGCCGCCGCGAACCGCTGCCGCAGCTCCGGCCACCGCGCCTTGTCCCGCTGCGAAGGAAGGTCGGCGCCGTCCAGTTCGAGGCCGGCGAGCAGTTCGGCGTAGAACTGCGGTTCCAGCGCGCCGACGGCCACGTACCTGCCGTCAGACGTCTCGTAGGTGTCGTAGAACGGGGCGCCGCCGTCGAGCAGGTTCTCGCCTCGCGGCTCTGACCACATGCCGCCCGCCTTCATCCCGTGCAGGAACGTCGTGAGCAGCGCGGCGCCGTCGAGCATGGCGACGTCCACGACCTGGCCGGCGCCGGACCGTTCGCGCTCGTACAGCGCGGCGACGACGCCGAGCGCGAGCAGCAGCCCGCCGCCGCCGAAGTCGCCGACGAGGTTGAGCGGCGGGACCGGACGCTCGCCGGCCCGTCCGATCGGTTCGAGGGCGCCGGCTATCGAGATGTAGTTGATGTCGTGGCCGGCGCGCGGCGCCATCGGCCCGGTCTGGCCCCAGCCGGTCATGCGGGCGTAGACGAGCCGGGGATTGCGGGCCAGGCACGCGTCGGGGCCGATGCCGATCCGCTCGACGACACCGGGCCGGAACCCCTCCACCAGCACGTCGGCGGCCTCGGCGAGTCGCAGCACGGCTGCGACTCCGTCCGGATGCTTGAGGTCTGCCACCACGGACCGGCGGTGCCGGCCGAGCGGCGCCCCGAGGCCGGGAGCGGCGCGGTCGACGCGCAGCACCTCGGCGCCGAGGTCGGCCAGGACCATGCACCCGAACGGTGCCGCCGCCAGCGCGGCGATCTCCAGCACCTTCACCCCGTGCAGCGGTCCCACCGGATCACCGCTTCCTGGCCGCGCGGCGGGCGATCGCGGCGGCGCGGGCGGTGCGCGGCGCCCGCATGCCCTTGCTGGACCACCACAGCTGCTGGAGGACCAGCGTCAGCGCGCCGGCGGCGACGATCGCGCTCACGTTGAGGCCGAGCTGGATCGCCGAGCCGGTCGCCTCGTCCCATACGCCGTACGCGATGGCCACGGCCGCGTTGGCCGCCGCCGGGATCGTCGTCACCGAGATCAGGACGCCGACGAGCGCGCCCGACTTGGACGACGTGAGCGAGAGCATCCCCGCCACACCGGCCAGGAAGCCGACGATCCAGGAGGTGGCGTCCGGCTGCCAGATGAAATTGGTAAGGGGGTGCGGCTTCATCAGTGTCATCCGGTCCATCAGATCCCAGGACGTCATGAGCCAGGTGAGCAGGATCGTCCCGGCCATGCCGACGGGGAACCCCACGACCAGCGCTGTCGCGGACCGGAGCGCCAGCGCCGCGCGCCGCTGCACCAGCGCCACGCACAGGGCGGCGAGCGGCCCGAACTCAGGGCCGACGACCATCGCGCCGACGATGAGGATCGGCAGGTCGAACATCACGCCGATGCCCGCGATCATCGTGGCGAGCACCATGAACGCCAGGAAGGTGACGGAGAGCGTCGCCTCCTCGTGCGTGCGGGATTCGACCTCCTCCCACACGAGCGCGTCGGAGCGGTGGCCGGGCGCGGCGCGGGACGCCGCCCGGGCGACCTCGGACAGCGACACGTCGACGTTCTCCAGGGCGATCGACCCGTCCTTGTCGACACCTATCTCGCGCAGGCACTCCAGGACGGCGCTCGCCCCCTCGCGCGCGACGTCGCACAGGACGACGTCGCCGGCAGGTTCCCGGGCGGCGCCGGGGAGGACGACGACGTTCGTCACGGCCGCGTCGCCGTGCAGGAAGTTCAGGACGTCCGTCGCGCGGTCCGCGGGGACGATGAGGCGGAGGTGCAACATGCGCACAGCCTGCCAGTCCAGGTCACGTGGCGTGCCGAGGCCGTACGTCCGGAGTGAGAAATTGGAGAACCGCTCGCGTTAGGGCGGTGAGCTGCGCCACACTGGTGCGGCGACGTGCGCTGACCTCCCGTCGCGAGCCGGCCCTTCAGACTCGCAGGAGACTCGTTGCCTCGCGCCCGCACGTACGCGATCACCGCTGCCACGACCGTCGCGCTCGCTCTGGGCGCCCTCGCCGTCCCGTCGTTCGTGGGGTCGGCCTCGGCGGCCGACGATCCGGTCAACCTCGGCGTTCAGTACCTCCACAGCGTCGCGACCGGGCAGACGGTCGACGTGGCGGGCGGGCACATGGCCGAGAACCAGCCGATCAGCGAGTGGTCGCAGAACTCGGGCCGCAACCAGCAGTGGTGGCTCCAGAAGACCGGTGGCCACTACAAGGTCAAGAGCAACGTCAACGGGGCGTACTGCCTTGCGCGCGAGCGCGCCGGCAGCGGCGCGAAGATCCTGCTCAAGGGCTGCGACACGCAGCTCGCCGACTGGGACTTCGTCGCGCTCGGCGGCGACCGGTACCGCCTCAAGGACCCGTCCGCCGAGGCGTACCTGAACACCGCGGATGCCCGTCCCGTGCGCGGCCGCACCCTGGTGACCAGCGCGAACACCAACTCGGGCGGGCAGTGGTACCTGACGGACGTCAACTTCCGGAAGCAGCCGGTCGGCAGCGAGAAGCGGCTGCACGACGTCACGTTCCTCACCGCGCACAACGCGCACGTGGCGAGCGGCGACGCGTGGTGGATCGCGCCGAACCAGTCGCTCGGCCTGCGTGGCCAGCTCGACGCCGGCGCCCGCGGGATCATGCTCGACACGCACGTGTACTGGCACGAGCCGTACCTGTGCCACACGAACGACTCGTCCTGCGGCTGGGCGCCGGGCATCCACTACGGAAACCCGCGCAAGTCGTTGCAGTGGGCCCTCGAAACGATCGTGACGTTCCTCAGGGCCAACCGGAACGAGATCGTCACGGTCTTCCTGGAGGACTACGTCGCCGCGCACGACCTCAAGGCCGTCCTCGACCGCACCGCGGGGCTGAACGAGCTGCTGTTCCGGGCCGACGCGTTCGGGGTGAAGCAGAACGGCTGGCCGACGGTGTCGGACGTGGTGGCGCAGAACAAGCGGCTGCTGATGTTCTCCGACCGGTCCGACCGCGAGTACTTCGGCGTCATGTCCGGGCACGACTACACCGTCGAGAACTACTGGAGCCTCGGCGGCTCGGGCAACGACACCGACTGCCGCTCCCGCTGGGACGACGTCCCACTCAACCGCGAGGAGTCCGGGTTCCGCCGCCTGTTCGTGATGAATCAGTTCCGGGACATCCCCAGCCGCATCGGCGCCGGCGCGGACAACGGCACCAAGCTGCGGTGGCGGGCGAACGAGGTCTGCGCGGCGGCGGCGCGGCGCAAGGCCAACTTCCTCGCGGTGGACTTTGTCGAGGTCGGCAACCCGCGCGCGCTCGTCGAGGAGCTGAACCGCTAGGACATATGCGGCGGGCGCTGGTGGCGTCCTGAACGCGGCCACGTATTCTCGGCGGCGATGACTTCAGCGACGACGCACAGCGGCGGCCCCTCGTGGGTGGTCGTCGACGTGGAGACCACGGGACTGAGTCCGCGCGAACACCGCATCGTCGAGCTTGCGGTGGTGATCCTGGATCAGCAGGGCAGATCGCTCGGCGACGCCAGCACGCTGCTGGATCCAGGCGGCGACCTCGGGTCGGTCGAGGCGCACGGGATCCGGCCGGAACACCTCGAAGGCGCGCCGCGGTTCGCCGCGATCGCCGGCTGGCTCCAGAGCTGGCTCGCCGGCAAGGTGGTCGTCGGTCACAACCTGCTGTTCACCACTGCGTTCCTCGACGAGGAGTACCGGCGCATCGGCATCGAGATGCCGCACGTACCGGTCATCTGCACGATGACCCACGCGCCCCGCTACCTGCCCAGCCTCCCCGGCCGCACGCTGGAACAGTGCTGCGCCGCCGCCGGCATCCCGATCGAAGGTCCCCGGTCGGCGCTGAGCCGGGCGCGCGCCGCCAGCACCCTTTTCGCCCGGTTCCTGTCGCACCGCGAGACGCTGCCGTCGCCGTGGGTCGACAACCTGGAGAAGGCCAAGCGGATGGCGTGGCCGCACATCCCGGTGCGCGACTTCCCGCTGGTCCGCCGGCCGGAGCCCGCCCAGGTGGCCGAGCCGGTGCGCGAGGTCCCGTCGATCCGGGCCACCCGTCCGGTCGCCGCGAGCAGCCCGGTCCGGGTGCCCGCACGACCCCCGACCCTGCCGCCGCACCCCCTGCCGCCACACCCCCGGCCACCACGCCGTCTGCCACCGCGCCTCGGACCGCCGCGTCCGAGGCCGGCGCGGCTGCGCTCGAGGGAACCGGCGACGCGGCCCGGCCCTCGCCCAAGCCGCGTCCGAGGCCCCGGCCGCGCCCTTCGGCGAAGGCCGACGACTCTGCCGACAGCTCTGCCGCGACCGAACCGGCCAACGCCGGGCCCGCCAGCGGCACGGCGGCCGGCGGCGGTGCGGCGCCCGCCGGCAGCGCCAGCACGGCGCAGGACCAGCCGGACTCCGAGCAGGCCGAGCTGGTCGTGGAGATGGTCGACAACGCGCCGCGGCAGCCCGGTGAGTCCGACACGGTGGCGACGTACCTCGGCGCGATCGACAACGCGGTCTCGGACCGGCTCGTGTCGTTCACCGAGGCCATCCACCTCAAGGACCTCGCGTCCGCGCTGGCGATCTTCGAGGCCGAGCAGGCAGAGGCGCACCGCACCTACCTCCGCACGCTCGCCTCGACGGCGTGGACCGACCACCAGCTCACCGAAGCCGAACGGGACGACCTGCTCGTCGTCGGCAGGCTGCTGGAGGTTCCCGAGCACGAGGTCGACGAGGCCATCGCGGACACGATGCCGCGCCGCTCGAAGCGGGCAGCCGCCACCGCGTCGGCGTCGGCGTCGGCGTCCGTGCCGCAGACGGTGACGACGTCCCAGGTCGCGGCCTGGTACGCCGACCCGTACGGGGAGTCGCGGCTGCGGTGGTGGGACGGTTCATCGTGGACGGCGCACGTCCACGAGTAGCGCGCTAGTGGCCGATGCCTTTGCTTCGCATGGCGTCGGCGAGCCGGCGCAGTACCTGCGTCGCCCAGCGGTCGCCCGGGCAGGGCCACGAGCGGAGGCACCACCTGCACACCGGCTCGGGCACGCACACACGACGATGCATCGCCTGAACTCGACGCGCGGCCTCGACGGCGGTCGCCGTTGGTCGGCCACGATCGCGCGCGGCTGGAATCGCCGGACGCGTCTGATGCTGCATGACCATGGTGCTCCCCTTCTGCGATGAGACGAGGGCAGAGCACGGTGACTACCGACCGGGAACGGTAGCCACCGTGCCCGCCCATTCACCCGTCGTCGGGCCCAGCGGCAGCCGGCGACGGGAAGTGCGAGTGCACCTTCATGTCATGCAGTACGGAGTGACGGACGACATGGATTAGTTGCCCGCCCACCAGTTTGTGAACAGCGTTTATCGGCCCGCGGTCACGGCCCTACCCCACGCGGTTGAGGATCATGGTGAGCAGGGCCGGGACGGACTCCGGGAAGCTGAGGACGATGTCGGCTGCGCCGGTCACGGTCGATCCGGTCTCGGGGTTGGCCACGGCGACGCGGACGCCGACGAACCCGTCGCCGCGCGATGCCCGGTCCTCGACGGCGGCGAAGGCGGCGAGGTCGGCCACGTCGTCGCCGAAGTACCAGGCGCAGCCGAGGTCGCCGATCTCCTCCGCGATGACGCTGCCCTTGTCGCGCTGGACGGGCGGCTTGAGTTCGACGACCATGCGCCCGGTCTGGACGCGGAGGCCGAGGCTGCCCGCCTGCTCGGCCGCCCACGCCTCGACGGCACCGGCGAGCTCGGGCGCCGTGCGGTAGTGCAACGCGACGGACAGCCGCTTGAACTCGACCAGTGATCCGGCGGGCAGTTCGGCACGCGCCCGCTCGGCGAGGTCGGCGATGACGGGGATCCACGGCAGGGCGTCCGGTTCGGTCACGACGTGGCCGTCGACACGGCTCGATTCCAGTCCGTAGAGCCCGTACAGCGTGATCGGCGCGACGCCGGCGAACCGCGACCGCAGGAACTCGACCGGACGGGCCGACACGACAGCGACCCGGTTCACGGCCACTGCCAGCTCAGCCAACGCTTCGAGGACGCCAGGCGCCGGCTGGACGGTCTCCGGATCGTCCTGGATGGGCGCCAGCGTCCCGTCGAAGTCGAAGAAGAAGCCGCACCGCGCTGGCCCGGCGGCGGTGGCGTCGAGTGCGGCGGCGAGGCGTTCGTCCATGCCGCCACGCTATCCGGAGGCGTAGAACTCATCCGTCCTGGGTATGACAGCGCTCCCGACCGACCAGAAAGGACGGCCGCCATGTTAGCCATCGTCGCCGCGATCCTCTTCGGACTCGCGCTCCTGCTCGACCTCGCGGACGTCGCCATCAAGGCACCGCTCAGCGTCTGGACGTTGCCGCTCGCAGCCCTCCTCTTCCTCGCCCTGCACCAGGCCGGGGTCGGTACGGCCAGCGTCGGGGGTTGGCGCCGCCGGCGGTGATTTGCCGCTGCCAGCCAAGGGGTGAGCCGGTGTTGGAAATCGTGTTCGGTCGCACAGGCTTACCCCTGGCTGGTATACCAGAGCAGTGAGCGATGCGAGCGTGGCCAGGGAAAGCGGGGCGGGGGCCCTGCAACCGGTGGCGCGCGCGACGACGGCGTCCGATCTGGTCGCCGACTCCATCCGGGCGGCGATCCTGTCGGGGCAGCTCAAGCCCGGCGAGACGCTGGTCGAGCGGCGGCTCGCGATCCTGCTCGGTGTGTCGAAGACGCCCGTCCGCGAGGCGCTGATCGCGCTCTCCACGAGCGGGCTGGTGTCGGTGAACCCGAACCGGGGCGTCACGGTTCGCCGGCTCACCCTGGACGACATCCGCAAGTGCTACGAGGTCCGGCTCCTGCTCGAACCGTGGGCTGTCTCGCGCACCGCCCGCCGCGACCCGGCCCCGGACCTCACGGCCGCCCGGATCGCCCTCGACGAGGCGCACGTCCTGCTGCCGGCCGAAGACCACACGCAGCTCAGCCTGGCGAACCGCCGGTTCCACCGCGCGCTGTACTCGCACTGTGACAACGACCTGGTCACGGCCAAACTGGACGACCTTCAGGATCTCGCGGCGCTCGGTGCCGTCAACCTGCTGTGGGAGCACTGGCCCACCTGGCGCGCGGAGTACGCCGAACACGAGGAGATCCTGGAGATGGTCGACTCGGGCCAGGCCGCGGCCGCCGAGCGGCTGATGCGCCGGCACATCGAGCAGTCCGTGAGCCGCATCGAAGAGGCCCGCAACAGCTAGCGCCGTGACGGTGAGGGCGGGCCGGCGCCACGGGTGAGGGGCCGGCGCCGTGGAGCGCCGGCCGGTGGCTACGCCGTGTTGGCCGTCGAGTTGGCGAACGGCGCGATGGACAGCGCGGGCGGCGCGAGATCCCAGGCACGGAGGATCCGTGCGACATCGATGCGGCCCTCCGGGGGCAGCTCGGTGATCGGCGGCCGGACCGCACGGCCGCACAGTCCGAGCTGGGCGAGGGCTTCCTTCACGACAGACACGTTGTCGGCGCTGCCGTCGCGGGCGCGCAGGTCCTCGATCGGCTTGAGGGTGGCCCAGAGCCGCATCGCCGCGGTCTGGTCCCCCGCGTCGAGGTAGCGCCACAACTGCACGGACAGCTCGGGGGCGATCGTCGCCAGCCCGGACGTGAACCCGCGCGCACCGACCAGCCAATAGAACGGTGCCCAGGTCTCGGCCAGCCCGCAGACCCAGGTCAGCCGGGCCGGATCGACGGCGGCGACGGCGTCGGCGAGCGCGAACACGTCCGGGATCGCGTACTTGACGCCGACGACGTTCGGGCAGGCGTCGGCGAGCGCGGCGAAGGCGGCGGGCGGCACGAGCGGGCTGCGGACGTAGCAGACGACGCCGAGTTCGGGCACCGCGTCGGCGATCGCGCGGTGGTAGGCGACCCAGCCGTCGACCGACTGGTACGGGTGGACGGGCTGGTGGATCATCACGCCCTGCACGCCGGCCTCCCGGGCGGCGCACGCCTGGTCGGCGGCCCGCGCGACGTCGTACCCGACACCGGCGATCACGGTCGCGCGGCCGTCCACCGCGGCGACGGTCACCCGGACGGCACGGTCCAGCTCGGACGGTGCCAGCGCGTAGAACTCGCTGGTGTTGCCGTTCGGCGTGACGGCGCGGACGCCACCCGCCACCATCCGCCGCACGATCGCCGCGTACGCGTTCTCGTCCATCCGGCCGGCGCCGTCGAACGGTGTGACCGTGATGGCCACGACCGATCGCAACGCCTCCCGGACCTCCTCTGTATGTCCCTCCACCATTCCTCCCCTCGCCCTACCGCAAATCCCAGCCTTGATATCTTGGCATACCAGATATCAGATCCTTGACGTAAAGGTGTAGACCTCCTACCTTTGGTCGCGACTATGCGGTTACTGCCCCTTTTCGTCAACGTTTCGCGAGGGTGACCACCACCCGCGCGATCACCTAATGGTCGGATTGATCTGACCGGTCCAGCGTCGCAGGAGCCCGCCACCCCCTGGAGCCCACCATGCGTAGAAACCGACTGGCCGCAACTCTGGCCGCCGCGCTCCTCACCGCCACGGCCGCCTTCGCCGGCGCCGCGGCCGGATTGGCCACCGAGGTCGCAGCGCCGCCGCAACCCGCGTTCGCGCTGGAGAACGGCCTGGCCCGCACACCGCCGATGGGCTTCAACAACTGGAACACCACGCACTGCCGCGCCGACTTCAACGAGGCGATGGTCAAGGGGATCGCGGACATCTTCGTGTCGCGCGGCCTCAAGGACGCCGGCTACCAGTACGTCAACATCGACGACTGCTGGGCACTCCCGCAGCGCAACGCGCAGGGCAACCTGGTGCCCGACCCCAAGCGCTTCCCCAACGGGATCAAGGCCGTCGCCGACTACGTGCACGGCAAGGGCCTCAAGTTCGGCATCTACACCAGCGCCGGCACCAAGACGTGCAACACCGCCGGGTTCCCCGGCGCGCTGAACAACGAGCAGCGCGACGCGAACCTGTTCGCCAGCTGGGGCGTCGACTACCTCAAGTACGACAACTGCAACAACCAGGGCGTGGACGCGCGGATGCGGTACACGAAGATGCGTGACGCGCTCGCCGCCACCGGCCGGCCGATCGTCTACTCGATCTGCGAGTGGGGCCAGAACCAGCCGTGGACGTGGGCGCAGGACGTCGGCAACCTGTGGCGCACGACCGGCGACATCAACGACACGTACGCCAAGATGGTGTCGATCGCGAAGCGGAACATGAGCCTCGCCCAGTACGCCAAGCCCGGCGCGTGGAACGACCCGGACATGCTGGAGATCGGCAACGGCGGCATGACGGCAACGGAGTACCGCAGCCACTTCAGCCTCTGGGCGGTCATGGCCGCGCCGCTGCTCATCGGCTCCGACCTGCGCAAGGTCAACGCCGACACGTTCACGATCCTGACGAACACCGACGTGGTCGCGATCGACCAGGACACGCTCGGCAAGCAGGCCACGATCGTCAGCCAGGCCGGCGGCCGGCACATCCTGTCGAAGCAGCTCGCCAACGGCGACCGCGCGGTCGCGCTGTTCAACGAGATGGGCACGACCCAGACGATCAGCACGACGGCCGCCGCCATCGGGCTCGGCGGTTCGGCGTCGTACAACCTCAAGGACCTCTGGACCAAGTCGAACCGGACGACCACCGGAGCGATCAGCGCCAGCGTCCCGGCCCACGCCACCGTCCTCTACCGCGTCTCGCGCGGCGGGCCGGCGCCGACCAACCGGTACGAGGCCGAGGCCGCGACGATCGCCCAGGGCACAGTCGACTCCAACCACGCCGGCTACAGCGGCGCCGGATTCGTCAACTACGCCAATGCCGCCGGCAGCTACGTCGAGTTCTCGGTGAACGCGGCGACCGCCGGACCCGCGACCCTCACGTTCCGGTACGCCAACGGCACGGCGGCCAACCGTCCGATGGACATCGTCGTGAACGGCGGGGCGCCCGTCGCCACGAACTTCCCGAGCACGACGACGTGGCCGAACTGGCAGTCGACCACCGTCAGCGTGACGTTGCAGGCCGGCGCGAACACGGTCCGGGCGACCGCCACCGGGGCCGCCGGCGGCCCCAACGTCGACTACCTCGAACTGACCTGACCCGCCGTTCCCGAGTTTCGGACTTTTGAGGGTCCGGGGAGCCGGACCACCCTCAAAAGTCCGAAACTCGGGCGGGCGCCGGAGGAGGCACCGGACATGAGCACGTCCCGTCGTGAATTCCTGGCAGCGGCCGGGGCCGCCGCGTTCCTGGGCGCGGCCCTGCCCGGCACGGCGAGGGCCGCGTCGCCGTGGGACGAGGTGCCGGCGATCCTCCGCCGGATCGTGCCGCCGACGTTCCCGGCACGCGATTTCCCGATCACGGCGTACGGCGGCAAGGGCGATGGCCGGGCCGACAACACCCGGGCGTTCCGCGACGCCGTGATCGCGTGCAACAAGGCGGGCGGCGGCCGGGTGGTCGTGCCGAAGGGTACGTACCTCACGGGCCCGATCCACCTGCTCAGCAACGTGAACCTGCACGTGGAGGGCGGCGCCACCGTCCTGTTCAGCACCGACCGCGCGAAGTACCTGCCGGTCGTGTTCACCAGGTGGCAGGGCATCGAGTGCTACAACTGGTCGCCGTTCGTGTACGGCCACGGGCTGACGAACGTCGCGCTGACCGGCAAGGGATCGCTCAACGGGCAGGGCGACACGTGGAAGCCGCTCGGCAGCGGCGGGGCCAGCTGGCGGTCGCTGCAGGAGATGGCCGAGGAGAACAGGCCGGTGTCGCAGCGGCGGTTCGGCGACGGGCACACGCTGCGGCCGAACATGATCCAGTTCTACCGCTGCACGAACGTGCTGATCGCCGACGTCACGATCGTCAAACCGCCGATGTGGACGATCCATCCGGTGCTGTCGACCAACGTCACGGTGCGCGGTGTCACGGTCAACAGCCGGGGCGGCGGCGGCAACAACGACGGCTGCGACCCGGAGAGCTGCACGGACGTGCACATCGTCGGGTGCACGTTCGACACCGGTGACGACTGCATCGCGATCAAGTCCGGACGGGACGTCGAGGGGCGCCGGATCAACGCCCCGAGCCAGAACATCGTCATCCAGGACTGCACGTTCGTGTTCAGCAACCGGGGCGCGATCTGCATCGGCAGCGAGGCGTCGGGCGGCGCGCGGAAGATCTTCGCGGAGAACTCGCGGGTCAACCCGGCGAACCGGCCGGACGCGTTCTGGTACGCGCTGTTCATCAAGACGAACCAGCTCCGGGGCGGCGTCACCGACGGCGTGTACCTGCGCGACATCACCGGCGCCAAGTTCATGAAGGACCCGGTGTTCGTCACCGCGAACTACAGCAGCCCCGGCCCGGGCCCGACCGTGCAGCCGACCATCCAGAACGTCCACATCGACGGCCTGACGATGCGCGACATCAAGGGGTACGCGGTCAACCTGGACGGTCGCAGCGGCGCCACGATGCGGCGGATCACCGTCACGAACAGCACGTTCACGAACGCCGCGCAGAGCAGGCCGAGGATCAGCAACGCGTCGGAGGTAACGTTCACGAACGTGACGGTCAACGGCACCCCGGTATGACCGGGTTACGGAGCGAGCGCTGGTTCGCCGGTGACGGGCTGCGCGCGTTCAGCCACCGGTCCCGGATCCGCCAGATGGGGTTCGCCGCCGAGGAGCACCTGGGCAAGCCCGTCATCGGCATCCTCAACACCTGGAGCGAGCTCAACCCGTGCCACACGCATCTGCGCGAGCGCGCCGAGGCCGTGAAGCGCGGGGTGTGGCAGGCCGGCGGATACCCGGTGGAGCTGCCGGTCGGGTCGATGGGCGGCGAGACGTTCCAGAAACCCACCGCGATGCTGTACCGGAACCTGCTCGCGATGGAGACCGAGGAGCTGCTCCGGAGCTACCCGGTCGACGGCGCCGTGCTGATGGGCGGCTGCGACAAGACCACACCGGCGCTGCTCATGGGCGCGATCAGCATGGACCTGCCGGCGATCTTCGTCCCGTCCGGGCCGATGCTGCGCGGGCACTGGCGCGGCGAGACGCTCGGATCCGGCAGCGACCTCTGGAAGTACTGGGACGAGCAGCGCGCCGGCACGATCAGCACCGACGACTGGGCCGAGATGGAGACCGGCCTGGCCCGCTCGCCCGGGCACTGCATGACGATGGGCACGGCGTCCACGATGACGTCGGCCGCCGAGGTGCTGGGCATGTCGCTGCCGGGTGCCGCGTCAATCCCTGCCGTCGACTCCGCGCACCCCCGGATGGCCGCCGCCTCGGGCCGCCGGATCGTCACCATGGTCCTGGACGATGTGCGACCGTCGCGGATCCTGACCCCTGGCGCGTACGCGGACGCGGTGACGACCGTCCTCGCCCTGGGCGGCTCGACGAACGCCGTCATCCACCTGATCGCGATGGCCCGGCGCAGCGGCGTCGACCTCACGCTCGACGAGTTCGACAAGGCCGCGATGGACGTGCCGGTGCTGGCGAACCTGCGCCCGGCCGGCGCGTACCTGATGGAGGACTTCTACTACGCCGGCGGCCTCAGAGCCCTTCTCGCGCGGCTCGGCGAACGGCTCCACCTCGACCGTCCGACGGTGAGCGGGTACCCGCTGCGCGACGTCCTGGCCGGCGCGTCGGTCCACGACGACGACGTCATCCGGGGGCTCGACCGTCCGCTGGCGGCAGGTGGTGGGCTCGCCGTGCTCCGCGGGTCGCTCGCCCCCGACGGCGCCGTGATCAAGCCGATCGCCGCCGATCCGGCCCTGCTCACGCATACCGGTCCGGCCGTGGTCTTCGACAGCTACCAGGACCTCCAGGCACGGATCAACGACCCGGACCTGGACGTCACCGAGAACTCCGTCCTGGTGCTGCGCGGGTCGGGGCCGCTGGGTGGTCCGGGGATGCCCGAGTACGGGATGCTGCCGATCCCCGACGCGCTACTGAAACGCGGTGTCCGCGACATGGTCCGGATCTCGGACGCCCGGATGAGCGGCACCAGCTATGGCACCTGCGTCCTGCACGTCGCGCCCGAGTCGCACGTCGGCGGGCCGCTCGCACTGGTCCGGGACGGTGACTTGATCGCCCTCGACGTCGCCGCCCGCCGGCTCGACCTGCTCGTCGACGCGGACGAGCGCGAGCGGCGGCGAAGCGCGTGGACCGCCCCGCCGGCCCGGTACGAGCGGGGGTACGGCGCGCTGTACTCGGCGCACGTCATGCAGGCCGACGTCGGCTGCGACTTCGACTTCCTCGCCGAGCCCGGCTCAGGCACCGAACCGGAAGCGGGCTAGTCCCAGGTCCAGGCGATGCCGATGACGCCGGCCGTCACGTCGTTGACGACGAGGTGCACGTCGTGGTCCGGGCTCAGCGGCAGCTCGGCGGTGCGGCGCGGCGGCTCGTCCAGGCCGGCGCTGGCGTAGGAGTGGCACTGCTGTGGCACGGCGTCGGGATGGAACCGCACCTGGATCAGGTAGTGGCTGACGGCCGTCCGGAAGCCGTGCGCGTGCTCGGAGCACACCGGCGCCGACGCGCCTTCCCGTACCTCGTCGTCGAAGACCCAGGTGTCGCCCGCCGACAGGACGGTCCCGAACAGCAGCTCGGCGACCAGGACGGGCTGGCTGGGGTGGCGGTGGACGGCGCCGAGCCGGCAGTTCTCCCCCGCCACCACGGTGACGTCGGCGATGTCGCAGCCTGGGTCGCCGAAGAACCGCGTGACGTACCGGTCGACGCCGTCGCGGAGCGCGCGGACGACCGTCCGGGTGCGGACGACCGGCGCCCGGCGATCGGCGTTCACCACGAGCTTCTGCTGGCAGCTCAGCACGTCGATGTCGCGGAGCCGGGAGCCGGGCAGGCGGTCCAGGAGTTCGCCGAGCGGGCCGTCGTTCTCCTCCAGTCCGTCGCGACGCTTGATGCCGTCGGTGTGCAGCAGGCAGAGCAGCGCGGACGGCGGTAACCCGAGGATCTCCTCCAGCGCCCGGACCGCGCGCAGTGAGTTGGCACGCTCCGGCCGGCTGTGGCCGTGTTGCCAGTTGCTGAGGCTCGACAGCCCGATCGGGATGCCGCGTTCGGCCAGCCGCGACTGGAGCCGTTCGAGGGTGAGGCCACGGCACTTGATGGCAGCCCGCAGCGACGCGTCGAACGGCCCGGTGTGGACAACCGCGCCGGAACCGTCGGTCACGCGGTACAGAATAGTCCATTTTAGGCGCCTTGCCCTGGCGAGTCGAGCGGCCGGGATGAGGCGAAATTTTACGCATTGCACCGAATTCGCGCCGGTAATAGGAACGTTATTACGCCATCGCGAGGAGATGTGATGCGCAGATCCCCGTTGCTCGTCGTCGCCGTCTTAGCGGCACTGACCGGAGGCACCACGCCCGCCGCCGCCGACCCGTCCACCACGATCATCGGCGGCGTCAACGCCACCGAGGCATACCCGTTCTCCGTGTCGATGCAGAACCGAAGCGGTGACCACTTCTGCGGCGCCGCGCTGGTCCAGCTCACGTCCCCGGTCAGCCACGGATGGGAGACTCGACACCAGCGTCCTACCGGACAGCCGGTGCGGCACGGGGACGGTCGAACTGTGCGTCGGCAACATCGACGGGTGGCGGGGGGCCTGCTACGGCGATTCCGGCGGACCGGCCGTCATCCGAGTCGGGGGTGTCTGGCGGCTCGCCGGCACCACCAGCGGCGGGATCTCACCCATCTGCGGGCAGGGTCCGTCGATCTATGTGGACTCCAGCACGCACCGCTCGTGGATCGACAGCGTCGCCGGCGACGACGTGGTCACGACGTACACGGTCAACGCGTCGTCCGAGGTGGCCAACGGCGGATGGAGGTTCCAGGTCCAGGACACGGCGGGCGGCGACGTCGGCCGTATCGACCTGTGGAGCCTCCAGTTCTGACCGGGTGCGGTGGGGGCGAGCCGTGGGTGACCACGGCTCGCCCCTGGGCCTCACTCCGTGGTGGTCGGCTTCGTCCACTTCTGGTTGGCGCCGCCGTGGCAGGGGTGAGTCGTGACCCGGCTGCCCTTCTGACCGAACGTGCCGTCGAGGCAGTTGCCGTTCACCGCGGTCACGATCGACCCGTCGGCCCGCAGCTCCCACTTCTGGGCCGCCGTGCCGTTGCACTCGAACAGGTACGCGTACTTGGCGGGCCCTTCGGCGGGCGGGCCGTTCATATCCAGGCACTTGCCCATGACCCGCAGCGACCCGTCGGCGTTGGTCGAGAAGGTCTGGGCCAGCTCCACGGGGTCGTACGCCGGGTGGCACGACCACAGGATGAAGTTGGTGCGGTTCTCATAGCTCGCGCCCGACACGTCCAGGCACAGGTCGCTGACCCCGACGACCCGGCCGGTCTTGACCGGCTCGGTGGGCATCGTCCACTTCTGGTTGTCGCCGCTGTGACACGGGTGGGTGCTGACCCTGCTCCCGGCCTGACCATCCGTGCCGTCGAGGCAGTGGCCGTTGCGCACCGACACGATCGACCCGTCGCCGCGAACCTCCCACTTCTGCGCCGGCGTGCCGTTGCACTCGAACAGGTGCGCGAACTGGCCCGGTCCGGTCTGCGGGCCGTTCATGTCCAGGCACTTGCCCATGATCCGCAGCGACCCGTCGCTCGTGGCGGTGAACGTCTGCGCCAACTTCACCGGGTCGTACTTCGGGTGGCACGGCCACAGGATGAAGGGCGTCCCGTTGTCCGTGCCGACGCCCGACACGTCCAGGCACAGGTTGTTGATGCCGGTCACGTCGCCGGTACGGGCGTTGGACGGATCGGTGACGTCCCGGATCCAGTCCACCGCGGTGTCGACGCGTGTCTCGACGGCGCCGCGCCGGGTCTCGGTCTCGCCGTAGCAGCCGCCCTGCCAGGACGCGTGGTTGATCGCCACGAGCTCGAACGCGCCGCCGACCTCACGGACCGCGGGCCCACCGGAGTCGCCCTTGCAGATGGACGCGTCGGCCGGCGTGTGCCCGGTGATGTTCAGCGTCGTGGGGGCCACCGACTCCACCGAGAACTGCGCGGAGTGCAGCAGGTCCGGGACCCACTCCGTGGTCGTCCGCCCGTACCCGGCGACCCGCAGCACGTCACCGGCGGCCGGCGCCGTCGTGCTGAGCCGCACCGGCGCGATGTCCGTCACCGGCTCGGCCAGCCGTGCCAGCACCAGGTTCCGGTCCGGCCGCCCGACCAGCTCGGTCACCCGCACCACCCGGCCCGCCGTGCCGGACAGGTCCGTGCGGCCGATCGTCGCGGTGGTGGCCTTCTTCGGTATCCCCTTCGGGACCGTCTCCCCCGGCGCGATGTTCTCCGGGAAACAGCTCGCGGCCGTGGCCACCCATTGCCGGTCCACCAGCGCGCCGCTACAGCTCCGGTCACCGACGTCGACCTTCGCGACGAACGCGTACGCGCCGGCCGCCGACGGCGCACCCCCGCCGATGGCCTGCGCCGGCACCCCGCCGCCTAACGTCAATGCGAGCAGGCCGGCGCCACCGGCCACCCAGCGATGCACTGCACTCATCGAACCCCCGTTGCACGACCGTTCCAGTCGGGCGCCCGGTCGGGCACCCGACGGAGATATTCCGGCCGCGGCGCCCGGACGGCTACGGTGTCCGGCCGCTTTTCCATTCCCGTTGCAGATATCCGCAACGGGCCGGAGGTCAGTCGTCGTGGCTCGCGAGCCAGGCCAGGAACAGCGCGAACAGCCCAGGCTTCTTCTTCACCTTGACCGGCTTGCCGCCGTCGTCGCTGTCCGCGAAGTCGCCGTCGTCGTTGTCCGCGAAGTCGCCGTCGTCGTCGCCGGCCAGGTCGCCGCCGAGCGGGTCCGGCCCGGTGAGCTGCCCGCCGGACGGCACCGTGACGCTCGGGGTGGGGATCGGCAGGCCCTGGCCGTACGTCGACGGCGTCGGCGAGGCCGGCGGCGTCTCCGACGGCACGGCCGCGCTCTGGGTCGGGTCCGCCGGGTAGCTGGGCGGCGCCAGGTCGTCGGGCGATACCGGCAACGTGACCGGCGCGTCCGCGGACGGTGACACGTCCGGCTGGGCGGCCGGCGGCACCGCGCTCCCCGGACGCGTCGCGGAACTGAGCGGACGGGTCGGCGTGCTGACGATCGCGCCGGCCACGATGGCCGCGATCACCGCGGCGATCCCCAGCCCGATCCGGCCACGGACACCGACGCGCCTGCCCAGCCGCGCCCCGAGGCAGTCCGGCTCGGCGCGGCGACGGCCGTGCACGAAGCGGCGGCGGCCCGTGCGTAAGGCGCCGCCGACGTCGGCGGCATCACCCCCGGCATCCTGCCCGGGGTCGGCGGCGGACAGCGACTGCGCTCGCGACGAGTCGCCGTCCGCCGGGGTCTCGTCCTGCGCTGTTCCGGCCGGCGGAGCGGCGGACAGCATTTCGGCCAGCACCTCCGCCGCGATCACCGGTTCGGCGGCGACCGGCTCGGCCCCCGCGGGCAGGGCCAGCCGGACGGGCAGCATGGAGTAGGCCTCGTCCGCGGGGGCCGCGTGCCGGCCACCACCGGTCTCGGCGTGCTCGTCGTCGTAGGCGGCGTGGCGGGCGGCGCCGTGCCGGCCCGCACGGTCCGTGGCCTGCCGCTCCGGACGGTCGCCGACATGCCCGGACGCCCTGCCGCTGCGGGGCGGCGGGGCTGTCCCGGCGAGCAGCATCCGGGCCTTGGCGAGCGCGTTCGCGCAGCGCGCGGCCGTCGGACGGCGTTCCGGATCGGTCTCGGTCATCGCGCACAGGACGTGCCGCAGCGGCGCCGGCAGGCCGGCGGAGATGCGCGGCCGGCGGGACAGGCGCGCGATGGCGGCCTCGACGGTGCTGCCGGGGTACTCGACCCGTCCGGTGAGGCATTCCAGCAGGACGAGGCCGAGGGAGTAGACGTCCGCGGCCGGGCCCACGCGCAGGCCGCGTACCTGCTCGGGAGCCATGTACGCGGCCGTACCGACGGCCAGTCCGCTCGCGGTGTTGTGCTTGGCGTTGAGCAGCCGGGAGATGCCGAAGTCGGCGAGGTACACGTTCGTCTCGTCGACGAGGACGTTGCTGGGCTTCACGTCGCGGTGGACGATGCCCTTGCTGTGGACGTAGGCCAGGACGTCCGCGAGCCGCGCGCCGACCTCGACGACCTGCTTGGGGTTGAGCGGCCCCTGGACGAGCCGCCGGCCGAGGGTGACGCCGTCGATGAGCTGGAGGACGACGTACGCTCGCCCGTTCTCGACGGCCGCGTCGTACACGGTGACGAGGCAGGGGTGCTCCAACGGCCCGAGGAGCTGCGCCTCCTCACGGAACCGGTGTTCCGCCGACGTACCCGCGCCGGGACGGAAGAGCTTGATCGCGACCGATCGGTTCAGCCGGGTGTCGAGCGCGCGGTAGACGTCGGCGGTACCCCCACCGCCGAGCCGCTCGTCGAGGACGTACCGGCCGTCGGCCAGGTGCGGCCTCGGATCCGTCGCTGTTGCCTCCTGTGTCGTGCCTCCTTGTGCGTTTGCCGCACCGTCGTCTGAACCCACCGGGATCCTGCTCCCCACAAGTACCTCCCGAAGACCTGGTCGCGAGCCGGTCATAGAGGAAGTACGTACGGGAGATGGCATACCGTTCGGCCTGAGGCGAACTCAATTTGAGGAATTTGGAGCCGTTGATGCAGCTGTGGGCCGGGACGAGGTACCCGTTCGGGGCGACATACGACGGTGTCGGTACAAACTTCGCAATTTTCTCGGAGGTCGCCGACTCGGTCGAGGTCTGCCTCTTCGACGCGGACGGCACCGAGACCCGCGTCGCCCTGCCCGAGGTGGACGGGTTCGTCTGGCACGGCTACCTGCCCGGCATCGGCCCAGGTCAGCGCTATGGGTTCCGCGTGCACGGCCCGTACGACCCGAAGGCGGGGCTGCGCTGCAACCCCAACAAGCTGCTGCTGGACCCGTACGCCAGGGCGGTCGACGGCGACATCGACTGGGACCCGTCGCTGTTCGGGTACGTGCTCGGCGATCCGGACCGCATGTCGGAGACGGACTCCGCGCCGCACCTCCCGAAGTGCGTCGTCGCCAACCCGTACTTCGAGTGGGGGGACGACCGTCCGCCGCGCCACCCCTACCACGAGACGCTGATCTACGAGGCGCACGTGCGGGGCCTGACGATCCGCCACCCGGACGTGCCCGAGCAGCTGCGCGGCACCTATGCCGGCATCGGCCACCCGGCGATCATCGACCACCTGCAGAAACTCGGCGTGACGGCGATCGAGCTGATGCCCGTCCACCAGTTCATCCACGACCACGGCCTGATCGAACGCGGCCTGCGCAACTACTGGGGCTACAACACGATCGGCTTCATGGCGCCGCACCACGGCTACTCGGCGACGGGCACCGCCGGCCAGCAGGTGCAGGAGTTCCGCGCGATGGTCAAGGCGCTGCACGCGGCCGGTATCGAGGTCATCCTGGACGTGGTCTACAACCACACCGCCGAAGGCAACCACCTCGGACCGACGCTCAGCTTCCGCGGCATCGACAACCCGGCGTACTACCGGCTCGTGGAGGACCAGCCGCAGTACTACATGGACTACACGGGCACCGGCAACAGCCTGAACGTGCGCAGCCCGTACGCGATGCAGCTGCTCATGGACTCGCTCCGGTACTGGGTCCTCGACATGCACGTCGACGGTTTCCGGTTCGACCTGGCCGCGACGCTGGCCCGCGAGTTCTACGACGTGGACCGCCTCTCGACATTCTTCGAGGTCATCCAGCAGGATCCGGTGGTGAGCCAGGTCAAGCTGATCGCCGAGCCCTGGGATGTGGGTCCTGGCGGGTACCAGGTCGGCAACTTCCCTCCGCTGTGGACCGAGTGGAACGGCCGGTACCGCGACACCGTCCGCGACTTCTGGCGCGGCGAGCCCGGCACGCTGGGCGAACTGGCGTCCCGGATCTCCGGCTCCGCCGACCTGTACCAGGACGACGGCCGCCGCCCGGTCGCCAGCATCAACTTCGTGACCTGCCACGACGGGTTCACCCTGCGCGACCTGGTCTCGTACAACGACAAGCACAACGAGGCGAACGGCGAGGGCAACCGGGACGGCGAGAGCCACAACCGGTCCTGGAACTGCGGCGTCGAAGGAACGACCGACGACCCGGCGATCGACGCCCTGCGCGCCCAGCAGCGCCGGAACTTCTTCGCGACGCTGTTCCTGTCCCAGGGCACGCCGATGCTCTCCCACGGCGACGAACTGGGCCGCACCCAGGGCGGCAACAACAACGCGTACTGCCAGGACGGCGAGGTCAGCTGGGTCGACTGGGAGAACGCCGACCCCGAGCTGATCGAGTGGGTCGCGACGCTCGCGAAGTTCCGCGCCGCACACCCGCTGTTCCGGCGTCGGCGGTTCTTCGACGGGCGCCCGGTGCGACGCCCGGCCGGCACACCCCTGCCGGACCTGACCTGGTTCACCCCCGACGCCCGCGAGATGACCGAGGACGACTGGGAGGCCGACTTCGGCCGCTGCGTCGGGCTGTTCCTCAACGGCGACGGGATCCACGAGAAGGACGCGCGGGGCGGGCAGATCACCGACGACTCGTTCCTGCTCTGCTTCAACGCGCACCACGAGGCGGTCGAGTTCACCCTGCCGCCGCAGGAGTACGGGGCCACCTGGCAGGCTGTGCTCGCGACCGACACGCCGGCACTCGGCGATGTGCCCACGGTCGACGCCGGGGGGCGGGTGACGGTCGCCGCCCGGTCATTGCTGGCTCTGACGAGGGTGGTGTGACCATGGCGCCGAGCTCCACGTACCGGGTTCAGGTCCGTCCGGACTTCGACCTGCACGCCACCGCCGACCTCGCCGACTACCTGGCCGCGCTCGGCGTGACCCACCTCTACAGCGCCCCGCTGCTCCAGGCCGCGCCCGGATCGGTCCACGGCTACGACGTCACCGACCCGTCCAGGGTCAACGAGGAGCTCGGCGCCGAGGCCGGCCGGCAGGCACTGCTCGCGGCGCTGCGGGAACACAAGCTCGGCTTCGTGGCGGACATCGTCCCGAACCACGTCGGCGTCGCCGTGGCGCACGCCAATCCCGCCTGGTGGGACGTGCTGCGCCTCGGCCAGGCGTCGCCGTTCGCGGACTGGTTCGACATCGACTGGACGCCCGGCCGGATCCTGATCCCCATCCTCGCCGACACCCCGGACGCGCTCGACGACCTGAAGATCGAGGGCGGCGAGCTGCGGTACTTCGAGCACCGCTACCCGATCGCATTCGGCACCGGCGGTGGCTCGCCGCGCGAGGTCCACACCCTGCAGCACTACGAGCTGGTGTCGTGGCGGCGCGCCCGGACGGAGCTGAACTACCGGCGCTTCTTCGCGGTGTCCGGGCTGGCCGCCGTCCGGGTGGAGGATCCTGAGGTCTTCCAGTCGATCCACGGCGAGGTGCTGCGGTGGTGCGCCGACGGAGAGGTCGACGGGATCCGCGTCGACCACATCGACGGCCTGCGCGACCCGGCCGGCTACCTCGAACGGCTGCGGGAGGCGACGGCCGGCACCTGGCTGGTCGCGGAGAAGATCACCGAGCCCGGCGAGGACCTGCCGTCCTGGGAGATCGACGGCGGCACCGGGTACGACTCGCTGCGCGAGATCTGCGGGCTGTTCGTCGACCCGGCCGCCGAGCCTGCGTTCACCGCGCTCGACACCGAGGTCACCGGCGTCGAGGCCGACTGGGAGGAAATGGCCCACCAGTCCAAGCTGGAGGTCGCGACCGGGCTGCTGCGCGCGGAACTGCGCCGGCTGGTCCGCCTCGCCGACGAAGCGGGCGCCGAGGAGGCGCTGGCCGAGCTGCTGGCCAGCTTCCCCGTGTACCGCTCGTACCTGCCCGACGGCACCGCGTACCTCGACAAGGCCGAGGCCGCCGCGCGCGGCCGCCGCCCGGACCTGGAGGCGGCGTTCGACGCGCTCCTGCCCCGGCTGCGAAACCCGTCCGACGAGTTGGCGATCCGGTTCCAGCAGACGTCCGGCGCGGTCATGGCCAAGGGCGTCGAGGACCGGGCGTGCTACCGCTGGAACCGGTTCGTCGCGCTGAACGAGGTCGGCGGCAGCCCATCGCGGTTCGGCGTCACGCCGGCCGAGTACCACGCCGCGGCCGCCCACCGGCAGGAGTGGTGGCCGGCGAGCATGACCACGCTGTCCACCCACGACACCAAGCGCAGCGAGGACGTCCGGGCGCGGCTCGCCGTCCTGTCCGAGTTCCCGGAGGAGTGGGCGACGTCGGTACGGCACTGGACGGTCACCGCACCGGTGCCGGACGGCGCGATCGCGCACCTGCTGTGGCAGACGGTCGTCGGCGCCTGGCCCATCGACCGCGACCGGCTCCACGCGTACGTGGAGAAGGCCGCGCGCGAGGCGACCACGGCGACGAGCTGGGAGGACCCCGACAAGGAGTTCGAGTCCGCGCTGCACGCCGCCGCCGACCGGATCTACGACGACCCGGTACTGGGCGGCAAGATCTCGGCGTTCGTCGACCAGATCGAGGCGGACGGCTGGTCGAACTCGCTCGGTCAGCGGCTCCTCCAGCTGGCCGGCCCGGGCGTCCCGGACGTCTACCAGGGCAACGAACTCTGGGACTTCTCCCTCGTCGACCCGGACAACCGGCGCCCTGTGGACTTCGAGACCCGGCGCGCCATGCTGGCCCGGATCGACGGTGGCTGGACGCCGCCCGTCGACCCGTCCGGAGCGGCGAAGCTGCTGGTCATCGCCCGTACGCTCCGGTTGCGCCGCGACCGTCCCGAGCTGTTCACCGGGTACACGCCCATCGGCGCCGGCGATCACGCCGTGGCGTTCGACCGGGGCGGCGCGATCGCCGTCGCGACCCGGCTCCCCGTCGGGCTACGGCGAAGCGGCGGCTGGGGCGACGCGACGCTGACATTGCCGGACGGCGACTGGACCGACCAGTTCACGGGCGCCACCCGGCCAGGCGGACCGGTGCGAATGGACCAGCTCCTCGGGACCTACCCGGTTGCGCTCCTTGCGCGCGAGAAGCAGATCACCGCGTAGAACCGACCACTTACCGACGGGACGTACCGCTCTATTGACAGCAATCCGGCTCCGCTCCGGATACTGACTCCTCGGCTCACGTGTCGCTGACCCCGCACACCGCGAGGACGTGAACGGCCATGGAACGACGCTGCTGGCGCTGCCTCACCGCTGTGGCCGCCGCCGCGATAACAGTTGCGTTCGGCATCTGGTTGCTGCTGGACATAGGCGGAGCATTCGTCCAACTCGTCGTCAGCGACGCGCTCGCGGTCACCGTGTCAGCGCTGGCCGCCGGGGCCTGCGTGGCCGCCGGGCTGCGGTCCACCGGGCGGCTCCGGCGCGGCTGGCTGTTCTTCGGCGCGGGCATGGCGTCGTGGTCGCTCGGCGAGATGATCTGGGCGTACTACGAGATCGTCGTCGGTCGCGAGGTCCCGTTCCCGTCCGCGGCGGACATCGGCTACCTCGGGCTCGTGCCCCTGACGCTGGCCGGCGCCGCGGCGGTCGTCCCCGTCGCCGGCAACGCCCTGCGCGCCGTACTCGACGGACTCATCATCGGCGGCTCCATGCTGTTCCTGAGCTGGGCCGCCGTCCTCGAAACGACGTCGGCCGACGCCGGGCAGACCGGGACGGCCTGGCTCGTCTCGCTCGCCTACCCGCTCGGCGACGTCGTCATCGCCAGCGTCGTGTTCATCCTGCTCAGCCAGGCCGGCTGGACCCGACGGGCGCCGCTCGTCCTCGTCGGCGCAGGCCTGCTCGCGCTCGCCGTCGCCGACAGCGGGTTCGCGTACCTCGTCCAGAGCGGCGCGTACCACTCCGGCCACCTCATCGACACGGCGTGGATCGGCGGGTTCCTGCTCGTCGCGCTCGGAGCGCTGTGGGCCACCGAGGTGCGGCCCCGGACCGCACCGTCCGCGCAGGTGCTGCGGACCCAGCTCGCCCTCCCGTACATACCGCTGACGATCGCCCTGGGCACGGCCGTCGTCCACCGCGTCAGCACCGGCGCCATCAGCACGTTCCTGTTCTTCAACGGGATCGCGATCGTGCTGCTCGTCATCGTCCGGCAGCTCGTCATGCTCCGCGACAACCAGTGCCTCACCAAGCGCCTTGAGGCCACCGTCGAGGAACTGCGCGCCCGCGAGGAGCAGCTGCGCGAAATGGCCTTCCACGACCCGCTCACCGGACTGGCCAACCGCGCGCTGTTCCAGGACCGCGTCGAAGGCGCGCTCAACCGTCCCGCCCACGAGCCGGCGCTCCTCGCCGTCCTCTACATCGACCTCGACGAGTTCAAGCCCGTCAACGACAACCTCGGCCACGCCGCCGGCGACACCCTGCTCGTCTCCGTCGGCGAACGGATCCTGAGCTGCGTCCGGCGCGGCGACACCGTCGCCCGGATCGGCGGCGACGAGTTCGCCGTCCTCCTGGAGAACATCACCTGCGAATCCGACGCCGAACTCCTCGCCGGGCGGATCGCCACCGTGCTCGGCACCCCGCAAACCATCGAAGGCAACGAAGTACGCGTCACCGCCAGCATCGGCGTCGCCATCCACGATGCCCGCACCATCCACGTCGGCGAACTCCTCCGCGACGCCGACATCGCCATGTACGGCGCCAAACTCCAGGGCAAGGGCCGGTACCTGGTCTTCGAGCCCGAGATGCGCCCGCGCATCACCAGCGCCCCCGCACTCTAGGTGCGCGGCCCTGCCCGCCGCGTTGCCCGCCCGGCCGCCGCCCGCCGCCCGCCCGGCCGCCGCGTCGCCCGCCCGGCCGCCCGCCGCTCGCCGCCGCGTTTGGGGTGGGAATGTGGAGCCTGACTACCCGATCCCACCCGAAACCGGCGCCGCCCCGATCAAGAGACAATTCCGGTATGACTTCGTTTGAGGTGTGGGCGCCCTTCGCGGGGCGGGTGCGGGTGCGGGGCGGCGGGGCTGACCACGACATGCTCGCTGGCGAGGGTGGCTGGTGGCGGCTCGAACTCGACGGCGTGACCGACTACGCCTACCTGCTGGACGACGATCCGACGCCGCTGCCCGACCCACGCTCCGCGCGCCAGCCGGACGGTGTGCACGGGCCGAGCCGCCTGTACGACCACGCCGCGTTCACCTGGACGGACACCGGCTGGACCGGCCGCGCCCTGCCCGGCAGCGTCATCTACGAACTGCACATCGGCACGTTCACCCCCGAGGGCACGTTCGACGCCGCGATCGACCGTCTCGACCATCTCGTCGACCTCGGCGTCGACCTGGTCGAACTGCTGCCGGTCAACGCGTTCAACGGGGTGCACAACTGGGGGTACGACGGCGTCTGCTGGTATGCCGTCCACGAACCGTACGGCGGCCCGGACGGCATGAAGCGCTTCGTCGCCGCGTGCCACACCCGGGGCCTCGGCGTCATCCAGGACGTCGTCTACAACCACCTCGGCCCGTCCGGCGCGTACCTGCCGCGGTTCGGCCCGTACCTCACCGACGGCCGCAACACCTGGGGCCAGACCGTCAACGTCGACGGCCCCGATTCGGACGAGGTCCGCCGGTACATCATCGGCAACGCCCTGATGTGGCTGTCGGACTTCCACGTCGACGGCCTACGGATCGACGCAGTCCACGCGCTGCCGGACCATCGCGCCATCCACTGGCTGGAGGAACTGGGACGCGAGGTCGACGTGCTCGCGACCCGGCTCGGCCGGCCCCTGTCGCTGATCGCCGAGTCCGATCTGAACGATCCGCGGCTGATCACGCCACGCGAGTCCGGCGGGTACGGGCTGCACGCGCAGTGGGACGACGACGTCCACCACGCCGTCCACACGCTGCTCACCGGCGAACGCCACGGGTACTACGCCGACTTCGGCTCGCTGGACTGCCTCGCCACCGTCCTGACCGGCGCGTTCTTCCACGCGGACACGTACTCCACGTTCCGGCGGCGCCGCCACGGACGGCCAGTCGACCGGGTCAACACCCCCGGGCACCGGTTCGTGGTGTGCCTCCAGAACCACGACCAGATCGGCAACCGCGCTACCGGCGACCGGATCGCCCTGTCGCCGGGCCTGCGCAAGGTCGGCGCCGCACTGATCCTCACCTCGCCGTTCACACCGATGCTTTTCATGGGCGAGGAATGGGGCGCCCGGACGCCGTGGCTGTTCTTCACCAGCCATCCGGAGCCGGAACTGGCGCGCGCGACCGCCGTGGGCCGCAAGCAGGAGTTCGCCGGGCACGGCTGGGGCGACGCCGACGTGCCCGACCCGCAGGACCCGGCGACGTTCGAGCGGTCCAAACTGGACTGGTCCGCGCAGGACACGGACCTGCTCGACTTCTACCGAAAGCTGATCGCGGTTCGGCGTGCACACCAGGGGCTGACCGACCCGCGACTGGACCGCGTCGACGTGCGGTACGACGAGGACGCGCGCTGGCTCACCATCCGTCGCGGCGACTACACCGTCGTCGCCAACCTGGCGGGCGAGCGCCAGCAGGTGCCGGTGACCGCGACGTCCGTGCTGTTCAGCAGCGAACCGGACGTCGCGGTCATCGATGGCGGAATCGAGCTGGCCGGGGAGTCGGTGGCGATCAGTCGCCGATGATGACGTCCTCTTCGTCCGGGCCGCGGCCGTTGCCCGGGCCGTCGTTCCCGTTCCCGTTCCCGTTGCCGTCTCCGTTGCCGTTCCCGTTACCCGGGGTCGGGAAGCCTGGGAACGGCGAGTTGCCGCCGTCGTCGCGGTCGGTGCCGTTGCTGACGAAGATCGTCACGGCACCACCCTTGTTCGACCGCGATCCGCCGCGCGGGTCCGTCCGGGCGACGGTGCCCTCCGGACGGCGCGAGCCAACCTTCTGCTCCTGGACGATCGGCGTGAAGCCTGCCTCGGTGAGCGTGGCCTTCGCCTCTTCGACGCTGTCGCCCTCGACGTCCGGGACGGTGATCTGCACGCCCCACGCCATCGCGTCGGTCGGCTTGATGAACTGCTTCTGCTTCACGCCCTTCATCGCGGCTGTCATCGCCGAGACGAAGACCCTCGCCGGGTAGGACTGGAAGGCGCTCACATCCGCCTTGTCGGGATTCTTCGGGTCGGCGACGAACGCGGCTCCGGCCATAGTGGGCGTCATGCCGACCAGCCACGCGGTCGGTGTCCCGCCACGGTTACCGTTGTCGGTCGTACCACTCTTGCCGGCAACCGGACCGGGCACGGCCTGCACACTGCCGGCTGTCCGGCCGCCGCCCGGGTGGGTGCACGGACCGACCGCGTTGTCGCC
Source organism: uncultured Actinomycetota bacterium (assembly GCA_963742725.1). Lineage (GTDB taxonomy): Bacteria > Actinomycetota > Actinomycetes > Mycobacteriales > Cryptosporangiaceae > CAVVAL01. The sequence continues at coordinate 921,285 of CAVUMX010000001.1, forward strand.
GACGGGGCAGCGAGCCGCGTCGGCAGCGGCGTCCGCGACCTGCGCGGGGATCGCCTGCTTGCAGGCCGCGCCGGCGTAGGGCAGCGGCTTGCCGTCGCGGTCCAGGATCTTCAGCAGCGGCGTCGGCGCGCAGTACTTGCCCCGCGCCGCGACCGTCGCGTACGCGCTCGCCATGTCCAGCGGCGTGGTCTGGGCGACGCCGAGGGTGAACGACCCCCATGCCTCGTCGTCGACCTGGGCGTCCTTCTTGTTCTGCTTGTCCACCGGAGACCGCAACACGACGCCGAGCTTCTCCGCCGAGTCGATCGCCGCCTTCACCCCTACCCGCTCCTCCAACTGGATGAAGTAGGTGTTGGCCGACTCGCCGAACGCCGACCACATGGTCTGCACGCCGGTCATCGACTTCGACGCGTTCTTCGGGCTGTAGCTGCCGCTCGCGAACTTCGACGTGTACCGCTGCGGCGAGTGGATGCTCGTGCTGAGCGGCATGCCCTTGTTCAGGGCCGCGACCATCGTGAACATCTTGAACGTCGATCCGGCCTGGTACCCGTGCACGTCGGCGTTGCCGTGCAGGATCGGAGCGGTCGTGGCGGGCGCCTTGAGCCCGTACTTACGGTTCACCGCCATCGCCTTCACCCGCCCGCTGCCCGGTTCGACCAGCACGACACCGAGCGCGTACTTGTGATCGCTCTTCATGCGGTTGTCGATGGACAGCTGGGCGGCGGCCTGGATGCGGGGGTCGAGCGCGGTGGTGATCGTGTAGCCGCCCCGGAACAGGTTCGCCTCGCGCTCCTCGGGGGTCTTGCCGAAGGCCGCGTTGGCCTTCCACCAGTCGAGCAGGTAGCCGCAGTAGAAGCCGTACTTCGGGTCACCGTTCTCGCACATCCGCCTGGGCTTCTGGACGTTCAGCACGATCGGCTGCTTGATCGCGTCGTCGGCGGCCTTGCGGTCGACAAGGCCGAGGCTCGCCATCGTCTCGATGATGTAGTCGCGGCGCTGCTTGGCGCCTTCCTTGTCGCCCTTGACCGGGTTGAACTTCGACGGGTTCTTCACGGTGCTGGCCAGCAGCGCGGACTGCGCGAGCGTGAGCTTGTCGGACGTCGTGTTGAAGTAGCCGCGGGCGGCGGCCGAGACGCCGTAGTTGCCGTTGCCGAAGTTCGCGATGTTGAGGTAGCGCTCCATGATCTCCTGCTTGGAGATCTTCTGCTCCAGGGAGACCGCGTACTTGAGCTCCTGCACCTTCCGGGCGCCGGTGCCGGCGATGGCCGCCTGGCGGTCCTCCTCGGTGCGGGCCGCGTAGTACTGCGCCTGCTTCACGAACTGCTGGGTCAGCGTCGATCCACCCTGGGTGCCGCCGGACCCGACCACGTTGGCGACCGCCGCGCGGAAGATTCCCTTCGGGTCGGTGCCCCCGTGCGTCCAGAACCGGTGGTCCTCGGCGGCGATGATCGCGTCCTGCATGACCTTCGCCATATTCGCGAACTTGACCGGCTGGCGGTTCTCCTCGAAGAACGTCGTGATCAGCTGGTTGTTCGCCGTGTACACCTTCGAGGTGAGCGCCGGCGGGTCGGCCTTGAGCTCTCCGGGCAGATCCTCGAACGAGTCGCTGGCCGCCTTCGCGGTCAGGCCCACGCTTCCTACCAGGGGAAATGCTGCCGCTGCGACAACGACGCCGGCCAAAAGGCCGCAAAGCAGAAGAGACGAGATATTGGTCGCACGCTGGGCAGCAGGAGACTTCATGGACCCAAGCTTAAGCGGCGGGCGCGAGCCGGGGCGCATCCGCGTCGCGCTGCGAGCGCCCCGGCACGGGCTGTCACCGGGCTATGACAGCCAGGCGCCGATCGTCTCGATGATGTTCACGTAGAAGTTTCCCTCCAGCGTCCGGAAGATCTGGAACTCGCCGCTCGGGCTGCCCATGAACGGGCGGAGCGTCCACGCGAGCTGCGTACCGACGAACCCGAACAGCAGCGCCCAGATGCGGAGCAAACCCATGTTCACCCGGGGCTCGGCCGGGCGCGGGGGCTGCATCATCGTCACCGAGGGGTGAAGCCCCGCCGGGTGAGGAACTGGCATCCCGGGCTGGGGCTGAGCGCCCCGGCTGGGGGTGGGCGGCGGGCTGGGGAGCCGCCGGGGGGTGCGCGCTGGCGCCGAGCTTGTTCAGGCTGCGCATCCCGTCGAGGAGGACGGACACCCCGACGACGCCGGTAAGGCCCAGGATCGCGACGTTGAGCAGCTTGAAGAACTCATAGTTCGGCGCCGTGACCAGGAAGAACAGGCTGATCGGCGCGAACGCGAGCGACAGCGCGCTGATCACCGCGACCGCGACCAGGACCAGCGCGACCGCCTGCCGGATCGACAGCCTGGCCCCGAACACCAGGTTGAACAGGTACAGCGTCGGCATGCAGATCGCCAGCGTGACCAGGAACAGGACCGGCAGCTTCACCGCCGACGACAGCGCCTGCAGGAAGCTCGACGACGCGCCGAGAACGGCCCCGTAGCAGGCCAGCGCCGCCACCGAGCTGACGAGCAACTGCCCGATGAGCTTGTTCAGCCCCCGCTCCTCGAGGATCTGCGTCCACAGGCCGATCCTGTCGCGCAGGATCCGCTCCACGACGAGCACCCCGCCCGGCGCCGACGGCACGGCCGCCGGGGGCAAGGGCGCGGCGGCGGGGAGAGCCGGCACGACGGCCGAGGTCGAGGCGGCCGGGAGCGACTGCCCTGCGGCCGGGACAGGGGGCTCTGCGGCCGGGGTCGACGGCACCGCAGCGGGGGTCGAGGGCACCCCGCCCGGCGGGGTGGTGGCTAATTCTGCGGTCACGGGCTACCTCCCGGTCAGCGAACGGGCCGCGAATCCCCGCGAACGCGGCGCCGATGGTTCGCCGAACGTAGCGATCGAAGGCAACTCATAGACTGCCCTGGTGACTGACCGGTTCCGGGCGCTGTGGGCCCCGCTGCTCGACATCGGTAGGGCGCCGGGCGGCGGCTACGCCCGGCACGGCTGGAACGCCGCCGACATGGCGTGCCGCGACTGGTTCGCCGAACGGGCCGCCGAGCGTGGCCTGGCCGTCGAGCAGGACCGCAACGGCAACCTGTGGGCGTGGTGGGGAGAGCCGGGGCCGGACGCGGTCGTCACCGGCAGCCACCTGGACTCGGTGCCGAACGGCGGGGCGTACGACGGTCCGCTGGGCGTGGTGTCCGCGTTCGCGGCGGTGGACGTGTTGCGGGAGCGGGGCGTCACGCCGTCGCGTCCGGTGGCGGTCACCGCGTTCTGCGAGGAGGAAGGCGCGCGGTTCGGCATCGCATGCCTGGGGTCGCGGCTGCTGACGGGCGTCCTCGACCCGGACAAGGCCCGCGCCCTGACCGACCGCGACGGCGTCACCCTGGCCGAGGCGATGAAGCGGGCCGGCGCCGACCCCGACGCCATCGGACGCGACGACGCGGCCGTAAAACGCATCGGCACGTTCGTCGAGCTGCACGTCGAGCAGGGACGCGCGTTGACCCACCTGGACGCCCCGATCGGGCTCGCGTCCGCGATCTGGCCGCACGGGCGCTGGCGGTTCGACTTCGCGGGCGAGGCCAACCACGCCGGCACGACGCTCATCGCCGACCGGCGCGATCCGATGCTGGCGTTCGCGCGGACCGTCCTCGCCGCCCGCGAGCACGCAGTCCGCACGGGCGCGCTGGCCACGATCGGCCGCGTGTCCGTGGAGCCGAACGGCACGAACGCCATCCCGTCGCTGGTCCAGGCGTGGCTGGACGCCCGCGCGGCGGACGGGGCCACGCTGGACGACCTGGTCTCGGCGGTCAGGGCGGAGACCGACGCCGACGTCACCGAGGAGTCGTTCAGCCCGATCGTCGAGTTCGGCGCCGACCTGACCGGACGGCTGAACGCGGTCCTGGGCGGGAACGTGCCGGTGCTGCCGACGGGCGCTGGGCACGACGCCGGCATCCTCAGCGCGTTCGTCCCGACGGCGATGCTGTTCGTCCGGAACCCGACCGGCGTCTCCCACGCGCCGGCCGAGCACGCGCCGGACGCCGACTGCGCGGCCGGCATCGAAGCCCTCGCGACGGTGATCGAGGAGCTGGCGGGATGACGCTGGTCTGGGCGGAACTCGCATGGCTCGGCGACACGACCGAGCGCGACGTCCTGATCGAGATCGACGGGGACCGGTTCGGCGCGGTGACGCCCGGCAGCAGCCCGGACGGTGCCCGGCGGCTCGCCGGGCTGACGATTCCGGGGCTGGCCAACGTCCACTCACATGCCTTTCATCGGGCGCTGCGCGGCCGGACGCACGCCGGCCGGGGCAGCTTCTGGACGTGGCGCGAGCAGATGTACGCGGTCGCCGCCAGCCTGACGCCGGACAGCTACCTGGACCTGGCCCGTGCGGTGTACGGCGAGATGGCCCTGGCCGGCATCACGGCGGTCGGCGAGTTCCACTACCTGCACCACGACACCGGCGGCGCGCGGTACGCCGATCCGAACGCGATGGGCGCGGCACTGGTGCGGGCCGCGGCCGAGGCGGGGATCCGCATCACGCTGCTGGACACCTGCTATCTCACCGGCGGTGTCGGACGTCCGCTGGAAGGGGTTCAGATCCGCTTCGGCGACGGGGACGCCGCCCGCTGGGCCGAGCGTGTCGCGGGGTTCCGGCCGGACGGCGAGCATGCCCGGGTCGGCGCCGCGCTCCACTCGGTGCGCGGGGTACCGGCGGGCCAGATGCCGAACGTCGTCGCGCGGGCGGATGGCGCCCCGCTGCATGTCCACCTCTCGGAGCAGCGGGCCGAGAACGAGGCCTGCCTGGCGATGTACGGGCGCACGCCGACCCAGGTCCTGGCCGACGCCGGGGCGTTGACGCCCGACACGACGACGGTCCACTCCACGCACCTGACCAGCGACGACATCGGACTGCTCGGTGGCGCGCGGGCCGGTGTGTGCATGTGCCCGACCACCGAGCGGGACCTTGCCGACGGGATCGGCCCGGCCCGCGCGCTGACCGAGGCCGGCAGTCCGCTGACGCTCGGCAGCGACAGCCACGCCGTGATCGACCTGTTCGAGGAGGCGCGCGGCGTCGAGCTGGACGAGCGGCTGCGGACGGAGGTGCGCGGGCACTGGACGGCGTCCGAGCTGCTCACCGCCGCGACCAGCACCGGGCACACCGCACTGGGCTGGCCGGAGGCCGGACGGATCGCTCCCGGCGCGCCGGCTGATCTGGTGACGGTCGGGCTGGACAGCGTCCGGCTGGCGGGGGGTCGGCCCGATGAGGCGACCGTCGTGTTCGGCGCCACGGCGGCGGACGTCCGGCACGTGATCGTCGGCGGGCGTGACGTGGTCCGGGACGGCGAGCACCAGCTCCTCGGCGACGTCGCCGCGCGGCTCACCAAGGCGATCGGCGCGCTCACGCCGTAGCCGGCACCCGGCCCGCGCGGCGAGGATGGGCCTGTGACCGCTGACCGTCTCCGGAAGCAGCTGGTCGACACGCTTCGCCGGCGCGGCGACGTCCGCGGCGAGCGGGTCGAGGCGGCGCTGCGCGCCGTGCCCCGTCATCTGTTCGTGCCCGGGGTGTCGCTTGAGGAGGCGTACGCCGACGAGGTCGTCTACACCAAGCTCGACGGCGACGGGGTGTCGATCAGTGCGGCGTCGCAGCCGGCGATCGTCGCGCTGATGCTGGATCAGCTCCAGGTGGAGCCGGGGCATCGGATCCTGGAGATCGGCGCCGGCACCGGCTACAACGCGGCGCTGCTGGCGGATCTGGCCGGCCCGGACGGGCAGGTCACCGCGATCGATCTCGACGACGACATCGTGGACGGCGCCAGGGCGAACCTGCGGGAGGCGAGGTACGACGTGCGGGTCGTCCAGGGCGATGGCGCGCTCGGCCACCCGGACGGCGCCCCGTACGACCGGATGATCGCCACCGTCGCCGCCTGGGACGTCCCGCCGGCCTGGTGGGACCAGCTGGCTCCGCACGGGCGACTCGTCGTGCCGCTGCGGCTGCGCGGAAGCACGTGCCGGTCGCTCGCGCTCGAACGGGACGGCGTCCGCTGGCGGAGCCGTACGCACGTGCCGTGCGGGTTCATGCCGCTGCGCGGCGCCGCGGGCGACCCGAGGCGCGTCGTGCCGCTGACCGGCGACGGCACCGTCGCCCTGCACGTCCACCAGGACCAGGTGGCCGACAGCGCCGCCCTCGCCGGGGTCCTGGACCACGCGCCGACCGGCGAGGAGTGGACGGGCGTGCGGTTCCGGAACACCGAGTCGCAGGAATGGCTCGACCTGTGGCTGGCCTGCACCCTGACCAACGCGCTGAGCCGCATGGACGTGGACCCGGACGCCGTCACGAACGGTCTGGTCAGGCCGCCGTTCCGGTGGGGTGCGATGGGCACCGCCGAGCGCGGCGCCCTCGCGTACCTCACGTCGCGACCCGTCGACACCAGGGCCACGGAGCACGAGACCGGCGTCGTCGGGCACGGGCCGGGCGGCGACACTCTGGTCCGCCGGGTCGTGGAGCAGATCCGCACCTGGGACCGCGACTACCGGGGACGTGCCGTCCAGATCGATCTCGCGCAGCACCGGATCACGGGCCAGTTCACGTTCGCGACCCCGCGCAACCATCTCGCGATCACCTGGACCTGAGCGGGCCCCCGCCGCAGCGGCGAGGGCCCGACAAGCTTCAGGGCAGGCAGCTCAGGGTAGGCGGCCCACGAGCGGCGCGGACGGGACGCGGTACGGCGAGACCCGGACACCGGCGTTCGGGTTGAGCGCCTCCATGATCTCCTCGACGTTGTTGTCGCGGTTGATGCCCAGGTAGATGGCGATGTGGTAGATGCCGCTGCCGTCGCGCCAGAAGAGCAGGTCACCGGGGCGGCGCTGGGCGAGCGGGATGTTCCGCGGCACCGCGTAGAGGTTGTAGTAGCCCTGTGCGGTGCGGTCGGTCCCGTCGTAACCGGTGCGGCCCATCGAGTAGTGCACGAGGCCGGAGCAGTCGAACGAGTTCGGCCCGTCCGTGCCCCACACGTACGGCTTGCCGGCCTGCATCCGCGCGCAGGCGGCGAAGTCCAGCAGCTTGCTCGTGGACGGGGAGTCCCACGGGTACCAGAGCTTGATGTTGGCGTTGCCGAGCTTGCAGGGGTCGACGACCTCTCGGCCGGCGTGGGCGGCGGGCGCGGCGACGAGCACGCCGGCGAGGGCGGACACGACGAGCGCGAGGAACGCGGTGAGGTAGCGACGGGACACGGAACACCTCCAGAGACGAAACTTACTACGACTTCGTACTATCCGATTTCGGAGTGAACGGTAGGCCACGATCGCCGCCGGGGCAAGCGTCATGTCGTCCGACCGGTCGAGAAGTTCGCCGTTAAGGCCCGGCGCGGGTCGTGAGGTTCGGGGATATCTGCTGGTCACCGGCCCGGCGTACGGTCCGAAACGGGCCGCCACCTGGGGGGCGGCCACTGCTGGGAGGGGAGTCCCATGCACATCAGACGTTCCGTCCTCCTCGGCGCGGTAGCCGGCCTTGTGGCCAGCACCGCGCTGGTCACGCCGGCCACGGCCCGGACCAGTGGCGCCGCGGTCGGTGGGTCCAGCCACGGTCCGGTGACGGTGGTCAAGAAGCTCAACAACCCCCGGCAGATCTCGCTCACCACGGGCGGCAGCCTGCTCATCGCCGAAGCGGGCAAGGGCGGACCGAACTGCGACCCGGAGGGCTGCTTCGGCGCGACCGGCTCGGTCGCGTGGGTCCCGGCACCGTCGGTCCAGCGCAACAGCAACCCGCTGCGCATCGTCAGGGGCCTCATCTCGACCGCCGGTCCGGACGGCACCTTCGCCCTCGGCGCGGACGGTGTCTCGGCCCGCTCGCTCGCCGAGATCTACTCGATCGTCACGTCCGCGCCGCCGGACGTGGTCGTCCCGCCCAACACTCCGAGGAACCAGCTCGGCAAGCTGCTCCGCAGCCGGATCTTCGGCACGCCGCGGGCGGTCGCCAACGCGACGGCGTTCGAGGTGGCGAAGGACCCTGACAAGCAGGGCATCGAGTCGAACCCGTACGCCGTCCTCGCCCTGCCGGAGAAGGTGCTGATCGCGGACGCGGCCGGCAACAGCATCCTGCAGTGGAAGAACGGCCGGCTGAGCCTGTTCGCCGTACTGGGCAACATCACGACGGGCGCCTGCGCCGGACGTCCGAACGACAACGGCACCACCGGCTGCGACGCCGTCCCGACCAACCTCGCCGTCGGCCCGGACGGGCACGTGTACGTCAGCCTGCTCGGCGCCGAGGCGCCCGGCGCGGGCCGCGTCCTGAAGCTGCACCGGTGGACCGGCTCCGTCCTGCGGTCGTGGGGCAACCTCACCGCCGCGACGGGTGTCGCCGTCGACTCGCACGGCACGATCTATGTCAGCCAGCTGTTCACGGCGTTCGGGCCGATGGGTCCGGACCTGTTCTCCGGCAAGCTGACCCGGATCCGCACGAATGGCGCGCGGACCAACCTCACTGTGCCGACGCCGGCCGGTGTGGCCGTCGACAAGTGGCACAACGTGTATGTCGCCGTGTGGTCGATCGCGCCCGAGACCGGGGCGTTCGGCATCCCGAACAGCGACGGGAAGGTCTGGCGACTGAGGTTCTAGGAGCACTGGCGCGGCGACCTCGCACGAGCATCGGGTTCGTACGATCCGACCCATGCGAAAGGCTCTGGGCGCGGTCGCCGCGCTGCTCGTCTCGACGCTGATCGTCACCACCGGCACCTTCCACATCAGCCGGTCGCGGACGTTCCAGTTCTTCGGCGGGCTGACCGATCGGGTGGAGACGACTGACAAGGTCGTCGCGCTGACGTTCGACGACGGCCCGACGGAGCAGACGCCCGCGATCCTGGCGACGCTGGCCGGGCTGAACGTGAAGGCCACGTTCTACGTCACGGGCCGCGAGCTGGAGGAGGCGCCGGAGCACGGCCGGCAGATCGTCGCGGCGGGCCACGAACTCGGCAACCACACCTACTCGCACGAGCGGATGGTGCTCAAGGACCACGACTTCGTCGCCCGCGAGATCGAGCGGACGGACGCCGCGATCCGCGCCACCGGCCATCGCGGCGAGATCACGTTCCGCCCGCCCTACGGCAAGAAGCTGCTGGTCCTGCCGCACTACCTGGACCGGCACGACCGGAAGACGATCACCTGGGACATCGAGCCGGACTCCGACCCGGCCGTAGCCGGCGACACCGGCCGGATCGTCCGGCACGTCACGGACCGCGCCCGGCCCGGCTCGATCATCCTGCTCCACGCGATGTTCGCGCGGCCGCATGCGCGCGATGCCGTGCCGGGCATCGTCGAGGCGCTGCGGCGTGACGGCTACCAGTTCGTGACGATCTCCGAGCTGCTCCGGCGCTGATCCGGCCGCGGTGCGTCACTAGACCCGGATTTGCGCGTTGTGTGCGGTATGCGGTGTTACCCCAGCCGCCCCCGCACGCTGATTTCCGGAGTCGTCATGTCCCGACGGGCCGAGTCCGTCCTCATCCAGCGCTACCCGCAGCTGGTACGCACCGCCTACCTGATCCTCGCCGGCGAACGACGCCGCGAGGACCGCCTCGCGAAGGCGCACCGCGTCGTCCAGGCCGCGCTGCCGTGGCGCACGCCGCACGACGCCGAACCGGCCGAGCTGTACCGGACACTGCTCGTCCGGGTGGTCCGGAACACGGTCGACCAGCCGTGGTGGCTGCGGATCCCGCGCCGGCCGGTCCCGCTGCTCCGCGCGGCGCCGTCGCTGGGCGACGCCGAGCACACGCTGCTCGACACCGCGCTGGCCGAGGCGGAGCCGATGGTCCGGGCGGCGTACGCGCTGCTGGTGGCCGAGGCCGCGCCGGACCGCGAGGTCACCGAACTGCTGAGCGAGGCCGGCATCCGGGCTCCCCGGACGGCGATCGGCGCCGCCGAGGTGCTGCACGACGAGCTGTGGGACGAGTCCGGGCTCGACCCCAACCGGCAGTCCACGCTGCTCCAGGACGCGGCGCTCGATCCCACGCTCGCGCGGCTGCACCCGCCGGACCTCGTGATCCGCCGGGGCGCCAAGGTAGCGACGGCCGTCGTGGCGGTGGCCGCGCTCGGGTTCGGCGCTGTCCTGTTGACGGGCCCCGAGAGCGAGACCCCGACGACGGAGCTGGCCCGGCCGGCGCCGGTGGCCAACGTCGTCCCGGCGAACGCGTGGCGGACCACGTCCGAGCTCACGCTGGATGCCTGGCCGACGCGCGGCAGCCGCAAGGACGACGCGGCCCTGCGCGGCACCGCGGCCAGGGCGTGGGCGAGCGGCGAGAAGGCCACCGCGTTGAACGGGACGACGGTCGGCCCGCCGGCCGGTCCCGTCCGGACGCTGTACGCCGGTGACGTCGACGGCCGGACCGTGGCCGTCCTGACCGACGACTCGCGCATCGCCCGGTACGAGGTGAGCGGCGGCAAGGAGTCCGTCACGCTGGCGCCGAAGCCGCGCCGGGACGCCGTCTACAACAGCGCGATCCGCCTGACGTCCGGCAAGGACGCCGCGCGCTACCTGCTCGCGCCGTGGGTGACACGCAGCGAGGTGGCGACGGCCGGCGCCGCGTGGCGTCCGCTCCAGCAGACCGACGGGCTGACCGCGCCGGTCGCCGGCGCGGCGGGGCCGTGCTGGTCGGGGCCGGCGCTCCGGCTGACCGCCGCGGAGGTGGCCGCGGGGAAGTCGTTCACGCTGGCGGACTTCGGCGCGGCGACGCCGGCCCAGGCGCTGTACCTCGGCGCGGGCGAGGATGCCCAGCCGATGGGCATCGACAGCGGCGACGCCCGGACCACCTGGGCCAAGCTGGCGTGCCCGCTCGGCGCGCTGCGCGGCATCACCGTGGACACCGTGACGACATGGCAGGTCTGGTCGGGACGGCTGCCCGAGACATCCGCCGACGCCCGCTGGATCTGCACCCGCGCCGACGCACCCGGCGGGACCAGCCTGGTCACCGGAGAACTGCTCGCCCCCGAAGCCACCAAGCCGGTGCGGACCGGCGCGGTCTCGGCGACCCGGCTGTGCAGCCGCCTCACCCGCGACCTGGTCGTGGTCACGTGGTGGCAGGCGCCGTCGAAGCAGTGGTACCTGGTGGCCGCCGGCAGCGAGAACGTCACGCGCATCAGCCTCACCGGGCTCCAGGGCCGCACCACCCGGCGCGACGGGCTGGTCGCGATCGGCCCGTTCGCCGCGCCGAAGCCGAAGGCGCCCGTGACCGTCAAGGCCACGGACGAGCGGGGAGTCACCGTTCCGGTGCTGTCGTGAGCGGCCGGCGCTCTAAGCTCGCGCGCATGGCCATCGCGCGTCCCGTGTCCGAGATCCGCTGCGTCCTGGGTGAAGGTCCGCTCTGGTCGCCGGGCGAACAGGCGCTGTACTGGATCGACATCGCCGGGCGCCAGATCCACCGGCTCGACGGCGACGGCGTGGTCCGCACCTGGGACGTGCCGGCGAAGCCCGGTTGCCTGGCGCTGCGCGCCGGCGGCGGGCTGGTCGTGGCGCTGGCCACCGGCGTGCACGCGCTCGACCCCGACTCCGGGACGGTGACACTGCTGGTCCACCCGGAGCCGGGCCAGCCGGCGAACAGGCTCAACGACGGCGCCGCGGACGCGCGCGGCCGGCTGTGGGTCGGCAGCATGGACGACGCCGAGGAGAAGACGGACGCAGGCACGCTGTACCGGATCGACCCCGACCGAACGGTGACGCCGACGCTGACCGGGCTCGGCGTCTCCAACGGCATCGGTTGGAGCCCGGACGGCGCCACGATGTACCACGCCGACTCGACGTCCCGGACGATCAGCGCGTACGACTTCGACGCCGCGACCGGCGAGATCTCGGGCGGGCGGACGTTCGCCACCGACGACGACTGCTACCCGGACGGGCTGACCGTCGACGCCGACGGGTACGTGTGGAGCGCCAAGTGGGACGGCTGGCGGGTCGTGCGGTACGACCCGTCCGGCACGATCGACCGGGTGCTGCCGATGCCGGTGCAGAGGCCGAGCTGCGTGGCATTCGGGGGCGCGGACCTCGACCGCCTGTACGTGACGTCGGCCCGTACGAACCTCTCGCCCGCTGCGCTGGCCGCCGGCCCGCTCGCGGGCGCGCTGCTGGTCGTCGAGGACCTCGGGCTGCGCGGCGTCGCCGAGCCGGCCTGCCGGCTCTAGTCGGCCGGCCCCAGACAGCCGGCTCTAGTCGGCTGGTCCCACGTGGAGCCGGCACCGGTCGGCGCGGTACGTCGAGATCGAGAACGCGACCGGCGTGCCCTGCGCGATCGAGCGCCGTCGCAGCGTCAGTGCGGGGCTCGACTCGGGGACGTCGAGGACCCGGGCGCTGCCCGACTCCAGCACGACGGCCTCCACGACCTGCTCGACCTGGTCGACGACCAGCCCGTACCGCTGGCGCAGCACGTCGTCCACCTGGTGGTCGGCGAGCCTGGGCCCGGTCGGCGAGAGGCTGGCGGGGATGTGCACGGACTCGACGGACAGGGGGTCGTTGCCGGCCATCCGGACCCGCCGGACGACATGGACCCGCGCGCCCGGCGCCAGGCCGAGGGCGGCGGCGACGTCCTCGGAGGCGTCGATCGTGTACCGGCCGATGACCCGGTACCGGTGCTGGCGGCCGCGCGCCTCGATGGTCTCGGTGACCGTGCCGGAGCCGAGGGAGATGTCCTCGGCCCTCGCCGTGACGAACGTGCCGACCGGGCGCATCCGCTTGAGGCGGCCCTCGACGACCAACCGGTCGACGGCCTGGCGGACGGTCATCCGGGCGACGCCGAACCGGGTCGCGAGAGCGCGTTCCGACGGGATCGGGTCGCCGATCGACAGTTCGGTCTCGATCAGGCGGGTGAGGTAGGCGTGCACCTGTTCGTGCTTCGTGGTGGACGGTGCGGAATCCGTAGGCCGGTCGCGTGGCGTCGGCACTGTGGACACAGCGCGCTCCTGAAGGTCGGTAGCAGGGAGTAACTGATCAACACTGCCGAACGTCACGTGCGTCGCCGCCCTCTGTCCTGGAATCGTTTTCAGAACCCACGGTAGTGAGGCCATAGCCGAGCGTCCAGGTCGGGGGTATTTCTACTCCGTGTCCGTTGAATGAAGGGATCCAGCGGAGCGGGTCGGATTCAGTAGACAGAGCGGTCACAGGGTATCTTCTGCGGCGCATACCTGCATAACCGCACCGAGCGGACATTGCACTCCGCAACAAACACTTGACGCAGCGCGCTCGATTGCGTTTGGTAGTGCCCTGGTTGCACGGAGTCGAGAAAGTGAGCCATCATCACCGTCGCAGCCCTTTCCTCCTCCCCTGCCCACAGTCCCGGAGTCCCATGACTGACGCGCCTGTACTCGACGCCGACGCCACCGCTGTGCACTGCCGGCGGGAAGCGACACGCCTCAGCATCGCGCTGGTTGGCGAGATCGACATCGAGGCTGCGCCGCGACTACAAGCGGCCATCGACTGGGTCGCGGACGTGCCGCCCACCGATGTGACCGTGGATCTCAGCAAGACGACGTTCCTGGACTCGACGGCGCTGCGGTTCTTCGTCCGGCTGCGCAAGCTCGTCGTCGGCAACGGGCGGCGGCTGTGCCTGGCCGCGCCGCGCGAGGACGTCGTCCGCATCCTCGAACACACCGGTCTCGGCAAGGTCCTCAACATCACGACCGCCGAACTGATCTGACGGCCGACGGCGGCGACCCCGGACGGGGCCGCCGCCGCCCCCGTTCTCAGGCCAGGATCGTGACCTTGGCGTCGTCCAGGTCGTAACGTGCCCCGACCACGCGGAGCTTGCCCTTGGCGACGTGGTCCGCGATGACGGGCACCTTCGGCGAGCTGGGCGACCACCCGTTCCACGTTCAGCTTCACGGCCGCGTCGACCACGTCGGCGCCGGCCTTCTCCGCCGGCCCGACGACCGGATCGATCTGCTCGACGAGATACGCGAGGTCGCCGTGGAGGCCGCCCTTGCCGTGCGTCTCGACGGCGGCCTTCACCGCGCCGCAGCGCTCGTGGCCGACAACGATCAGCAGCGGCACCGCCAGGTGCTCGACGGCGTACTCGATCGACCCGACCACCGACCGGTCGGCGACCTGGCCGGCGGTTCGCGCGACGAACAGATCCCCGAGTCCCTGGTCGAACAGCACCTCCGGGGCCACCCGCGAGTCGGAGCAGGCCAGGACGCACGCGAGCGGTTCCTGCCCGCCGGCCAACCCCTTGGCCTCGGCGACGGAATGGACGCGGACCGGCTTGCCGTCGACGAACCGGCGGTTGCCCTCGACCAGCTCGGCGAGCGCGTCGTCGGGCGTGAGGGGCCCGTCCGGGCGCTTCGCCACGGGCTTGGCTTCGGCTGAGGGCTTGGCGGCGTCGGACGTGCCGCATCCCGCCAGCAGGGACGCGCCACCAGCGACCGCGAGACCGAGAACCGCACGGCGACCTAGGAAGAGACTCATGGCGCGGATGCTATGCACCCGTTTCGTACTTAGTCAGCCCCGGTGTCCCGACACGTCGGGTTCCCGACAGCCGCCAGCCCCCTCCGTGCCCTGGCCAGCAACGACTCCAGCCCGGACCAGTCCGCCCGGTACGCGGGGTCCTGCGCGGCCGCCAGCTCGTCGTACAGCCGAGCGACACCGGCCACCGCGTCGAGCAACGCGGCAGTGTCGCTCCCCTGGGACAGCAGCGCCGCCGCCCGCGCCGGGGCGTCGGAGACCTGGTCGCGCCGGTCCCGGACGAGCAGCGCCAGCTCCAGGCAGTCCCGGAGCAGGCCGAGCGTGAGGTGGGTGGCGACGAGCAGGTCGCCGCGCACGGCCTTCACGACCGCCAGCGCGGCGGCGAACCGCACCCTGGTCGTCCGCGCCGCGAGCCGGTCCAACGTAGGCGGCAGCACCATGCCGAGCCGTCCGGCGTCCGCGACGGTCAGGTCGAGACGGCGGCCGTCCGCGAAGACCACGCGCATGACGCTGCGGTTGCTGTTCGTCGAGGCGTCGCTCGCCCACACCTCGCCGAACCGGCCTAACCAGCGCGTGTTCGCGATCGCGCCCGCCGCGCCGGCCGTGACGCGCACCGCCACGTCCAGGTCGCTCCACACGTCGGCCTCGCCGGACGCCACCGACCCGTACGCCTGTATGGCCAGCACCCGGGAGTCCGCGGCGGCCGCCGCGCTCATCTCACCCAGCAGTTCCAGCTGCCAACCGAGCTCCATGCGGAGAGGGTGGCTGATGGCGGCGCCGGATGGGATGCATTCGTCCGTTCGATACCAGATCGGAACCGCTGGTACCGGTCCCTGTGGGACTACCGTCGGACGCTATGAGCCAACCGGCCGGTTACAGCGGCACGCCGCTGCCGAAGAAGCTCGGGATCGGGCCCGGCGCGCGGGTTCTCCTCGACGGCGCGCCGCCGGACTTCGTCCTCGGACCGCTGCCCGACGGCGTCACGCCGCACCGGCGACCCGGCCGCGAACCGTACGACGTCGTCGTGGCCTTCTGCCCTGAACTCGCCGTCCTCGCCCGGCGGTGGGACGCCCTGCACGGCCGTACGACCGACGCCGGCGCGCTGTGGGTCGCGTGGCCGAAACGCACCGCGAACATCCCCACGGACCTGGACGGGAACGTCGTCCGCGAGTACGGCCTCGCGCACGGGCGGGTCGACGTGAAGGTGTGTGCGATCGACGAGACCTGGAGTGGCCTGAAGTTCGTCATCCGCGTGGCGGACCGGGTAGGAACGACACATGGCTGACGTGATCGTGATCGGTGCCGGGCACAACGGACTCGTCGCGGCGACGCTGCTCGCCCGTGCGGGGCACGACGTGCAGATCCTTGAACAGGCGGACGTGGTCGGAGGTGCGTGCCGCACCGAGAAACCGTTCGGCAAGGCGCCGGACCTCCAGGCGTCCACCGGCGCGTACCTGCTCGGGCTGATGCCGCCCGAGTTGCTGGCGCTGCTCGACCTCGACCTGCCGCTCGTCCGGCGCGACCCGCACTACTTCCTGCCCACCCTGGACGGCCGTCACCTGCTGCTCGGCGGCGACCGGGCGACGTCCCGCCGGCTGTTCGCGGAGTTCTTCACCGAGGCGGACGCCCAGGCGGACGAGGCACTGGCCGCGGAGATCGGCGCCCTCCGCGACGACCTGGCGCCCGCGTGGCTCGCCGAGCCGCTGCCGGTCGAGGAGACCGCCGAGCGCTACATCCGTCCGGAGCTGCGCGAGACGTTCGTGACGATGGTGCGCGGGTCCGCCATGGACTATCTCGACCGGTTCGGTTTCGCCAGCGAGACCGTCGTCGGCATGTACGCGGTGACGGACGGCATGCCAGGACTCACCGGTTCGCCCTGGTCACCGGGGTCGGGGCACAACTTCCTCGTCCACAACATGTGCAGGCTGCCAGGAGCGGGCGGCACCTGGATGGTCGTCAAGGGCGGCATGGGCACCGTGACCCGGCAGCTCGCCGAGCGGGCCTCCGCGGCGGGCGTCCGGATCAGGCTTGGCACGTCGGTCGACGCGATCACCGTCGAGAACGGCACCGCCACCGGGGTCCGGGTCGGCGACGAGCACCTCGCCGCCTCGGTCGTGCTGGTGGCCACCGACGCCTTCCGCATTCCCGGCCTGCTCGGCGAGCACACACCGGCCGAACTCCAGACCCGGGTGGACGACTGGGCCGTGCGCTCCCCCGGCCAGACGATGAAGGTGAACCTGGCGCTCGCCGGACTGCCCGTCTTCGCCGCCCTGCCCGAGGAACGCGGCCAGCACGGGACGACCGTCCACCTGCTCCCACCGCCCGCCGCCGACGGCAGCGTCCTCACCGCGCTCCGGGACGCGTTCGAGGCGGCGCAGGTGGGCCGGCTCGACGCCGTCCCGCCGCTGGAGTGGTACCTGCACTCCACCCTGGACACCTCGCTCCAGGACGGCGCCGGCAACCACTCGTCCGCGCTGTTCGTGCAGGGTGTGCCGCACGAGCCGGCCGGCTCCACCTGGGCCGCGGAGAAGGACGGGTACGTCGAGCGGCTGCTGGATCTCGTCGAGGCGTACGCGCCCGGCGTCCGGGACCTGGTCGTCGACGTCAACGCGCTCGCGCCGCCCGAGATCACCAGCCACTTCGGGATCACGAGCGGGAACATCTTCCACATCGACAACGCGATCTCGTTCACGGACCGGGCCCCGTACCGCATCGGCGTGGACGGCGTTTACGCGGGCGCCGCCGGCTGCTTCCCGGCCGGGTCGGTGATCGGCGCCGCCGGGCACAACGCCGCCCAGGCCGTCCTGGCCGATCTGGGATGACGGTTCCGTCCTTGGGTGAGGCCCGCCGACCTGCCCGCTGATCAGCGCCCTTGCGCGATGCGGCACCCTGTGCGGGTGGATGCCCAAGGCGCAGGAGGAGCGAATGGCAGAGGCTGAGGGGAGGATCGTCGTCTCGGGCCTGACCAAGCAGTTCAAGAAGGTCAGGGCGGTCGACAACCTCTCGTTCACCGTCGAACCCGGCACGGTGACCGGGTTCCTCGGTCCCAACGGGGCCGGCAAGACGACGACACTGCGAATGCTGCTGGGCCTGATCACGCCCACGGCCGGAACCGCGACGATCGGCGGGCACCGCTACGCCGACCTGCCGCGTCCACTGGAGACCGTGGGCGCCGCACTGGAGGCGTCGAGCTTCCACGAGGGCCGGACGGGCCGGAACCACCTGCGGGTCATGTGCGCGGCCGCCGGGCTCCCGGTCAGCCGCGCCGACGCCGTGCTGGAGCAGGTGGGCATGACCGCCGCCGCGAACCGCAAGGTGCGCGGCTACTCGCTCGGCATGCGGCAGCGGCTCGGCCTCGCGGCCACGCTGCTCGGCAACCCGCGCGTGCTGATCCTGGACGAGCCGGCCAACGGCCTCGACCCGGAGGGCATCCGCTGGCTGCGCGGTTTCCTGCGTGACCTCGCGGACGAGGGCCGCACGATCCTCGTCTCCAGCCACCTGCTGGCCGAGGTCGAGCAGACCGTCGACGAGGTCGTGATCATCGCCGCCGGCAAGAGCGTCCGGCAGGGCAAGGTCACCGAACTGCGGACCGAGCAGATGGTGTCGGTCCGCGTCCGGACCCCGCACGCCGAGAAGCTCATCGCCGCGCTGGACGGTGCCCCCGTCCGGCAGGGAGAGACCCCGGAGCTGATCTACATCGACCACCTCGACGCGCCGACCGTCGGCAAGGCGGCGTTCAAGGCCGGCGTCGAACTGCACGAGCTGGTCGCCGAGCACTCCGACCTCGAAGCGGTGTTCCTGGAGCTCACGAGCGGAAAGGCGGTAATCCGGTGATCGCGCTCATCCGTGCGGAGGTGCTGAAGCTCCGCACCACCAACGTGTGGTGGGCGATGCTGCTTGGCGTCGCCGCGTTCACCGGGCTCGCGCTGCTGGTCAACATCCTGCAGTCCAGCTACTTCCTCGACAATCCCGACCCGGTGCAGTCCACCGGCGGGAACGAGGTCGAGGACCAGCAGGCCGCGCAGCAGAACGCGCTGGTCGGCAACGTGGTCGGGCTGGCCGCCAACGTGTACACGTCCGGCCAGTTCTTCGGCGTCCTGCTGGTGATGATCTTCGGCGTCCTCATCATCACCAACGAGTACCGGCACAAGACGGCCACCGCGACGTTCCTCACGGTGCCGCGCCGCACCAAGGTGATCGGGGCCAAGCTCGTCACCGCGATCATCTGGGGCACTCTCTTCTGCCTGGTCACCGCCATCATCGCGGTCCCGGTCGGCGCGATCTACTTCGGCAACGTCCGGGACGTGGGCACGCAGCTCACCAACGGCGACGTCATCGCCTCGCTGCTGCTGAACGCCCTCGCGTTCGCGATCTGGGCGATCTTCGGGTTGGGCCTCGGCACGCTGCTCAAGAACCAGGTCGTGGCGATCGTCGTCGCGCTGACCCTGTACTTCGTCCAGCTCGGCGTCTCGCTGGTGCTGACCGGGCTGGCGTTCTACTTCGAGGCCACCTGGATCCTGGACATCCAGTACTGGCTGCCCGGTGGCGCCTCCGCCGTGATGGTCTCGCCGACCGAGGTCGTCGGTGTGCCGCCCTGGTGGCAGGGAGCGCTGGCGCTGCTCGGCTACGGCGCGGTCGCGGCCGGCGTCGGCACCCTGGTGACCACCCGTCGCGACATCAGCTGAACTCAATACGACGCCGCCCGGTCACAGCCTGTGACCGGGCGGCGCGTTTTTGCAGGTCTGTGAGGAATGCCACCGGAAGGCGGTCCCACAGGGTAGCGGCCGGGTGTCGACGCCTCGCGCGGGCGCGTAGCCTGAACTGTTGCAGGCGCCACAATCACCCCCCGGCAGAAGAGGCGATAGACCGGCCGTGTCGACCCAAAGCAGCTCAGCGGACAACCCCCTTGCCAGCTTCGGACCCAACGAGTGGATCGTCGAGGACATCTACCAGCAGTTCCTCGCGGACCCCGCCAGCGTCGACCCGGCCTGGCACGACTTCTTCGCCGACTACAAGCCGACCGGTGGCGCCCCCACCGAGACAGCCAGCGCCCCGGCGCCCGCGGTAGACGGCACCAAGGCAGCCCCCGCGGCCAAGCCCACCCCGGCCCCGGCCCCGGCACCCGCTGCGGCCCCCGCCGCCGCGCCCGCCGCTGCCCCCGCCGCGAAGGCCGCGCCCGCCCCGGCCGCCGCCCCCGCGGCGCCGGCCGCCAAGGCCAAGCCGGTCGCCGCCGCCCCCACCGGCGCGCAGTCGACCACGCTCCGTGGCGCCGCCGCCCGCATCGTCACGAACATGGACGCGTCGCTGCACGTGCCCACCGCCACCAGCGTGCGGGCCGTCCCGGCGAAGCTGATCGCGGACAACCGCATCGTCATCAACAACCACCTGGCCCGGGCCCGCGGCGGCAAGGTGTCGTTCACGCACCTGATCGGCTACGCGCTGGTCAAGGCGCTCGCCAACTTCCCCGAGATGAACAACTCGTTCGCCGAGGTCGACGGCAAGCCCGCCCTGGTCACGCCCGAGCACGTCAACCTGGGCCTGGCGATCGACCTGAAGGGCAAGGACGGCAGCCGTTCGCTCGTCGTCGCCAGCGTCAAGGGCTGCGAGTCGATGGACTTCACGCAGTTCTGGCAGGCGTACGAGGACGTCATCCGCCGTGCCCGCGCCGGCAAGCTCACCGCCGACGACTTCGCCGGGACGACGATCAGCCTCACCAACCCGGGCACGATCGGCACGGTCCACTCGGTGCCGCGGCTCATGCAGGGCCAGGGCACGATCGTCGGCGTCGGCGCGATGGAGTACCCGGCCGAGTTCGCCGGCCAGTCCGAAGAGGCCCTCGCGGCCAACGCGATCAGCAAGATCATCACGCTGACCTCGACCTACGACCACCGCATCATCCAGGGCGCCCAGTCCGGCGACTTCCTCCGCCGCATGCACCACCTGCTGCTCGGCGAGGAGGGCTTCTACGACGAGATCTTCGCGTCGCTGCGGCTGCCGTACGAGCCGGTGCGGTGGGTCCGCGACGTCACGGTCATGCACGAGGGCGAGATCGACAAGAACGCCCGCGTGCTGGAGCTGATCCACTCGTACCGGGTGCGCGGCCACCTCATGGCCGACACCGACCCGCTCGAGTTCAAGATCCGCAACCACCCCGACCTGGACATCCTCCAGCACGGGCTCACCCTCTGGGACCTCGACCGCGAGTTCCCCGTCGGCGGCTTCGCCGGTGCCCGCACGCTCAAGCTGCGGGAGATCCTGGGCGTCCTGCGTGACTCGTACTGCCGCCGGATCGGCGTCGAGTACATGCACATCCAGGACCCGGAAGAGCGCGTCTGGATCCAGGAGCGGGTCGAGGTCAAGCACGACAAGCCCGACACGGACAAGCAGAAGCAGATCCTGGCCAAGCTGAACGCCGCCGAGGCGTTCGAGACGTTCCTGCAGACCAAGTACGTCGGCCAGAAGCGGTTCTCGCTCGAAGGCGGCGAGTCCGTCATCCCGCTCGTCGGCGAGGTGCTGCAGGCCGCCGCCGAGGACGACATGGACGAGGTCGTCATCGGCATGCCGCACCGCGGCCGGCTGAACGTGCTCGCCAACATCGTGGGCAAGCCGTACGAGAAGATCTTCGCCGAGTTCGAGGGCAACATCGACCCGGAGACGGTCGGCGGCTCCGGCGACGTGAAGTACCACCTGGGCGCCGAGGCGAAGTACACGACGCCCGACGGCCAGCACACGACCACGGTCGCGCTGACCAGCAACCCGAGCCACCTGGAGGCCGTCAACCCGGTCCTGGAGGGCATCGTCCGGGCCAAGCAGGACCTGATCGACAAGGGCCTGGAGGGCTACACGGTCGTCCCGGTGCTGCTGCACGGCGACGCCGCGTTCGCCGGCCAGGGCGTGGTCGCGGAGACGCTGAACCTGTCGCAGCTGCGCGGGTACCGCACCGGCGGCACCGTCCACATCGTCGTGAACAACCAGGTCGGCTTCACCACGGCCCCGCAGTACTCGCGGTCCAGCTTCTACTGCACGGACGTCGCCCGGATGATCCAGGCGCCGATCTTCCACGTGAACGGCGACGACCCCGAGGCCTGCGTCCGCGTGGCGCGGCTGGCGTTCGAGTTCCGCCAGGCGTTCCACAAGGACGTCGTGATCGACATGGTCTGCTACCGGCGCCGCGGTCACAACGAGGGCGACGACCCGTCGATGACCCAGCCGCAGATGTACTCGATCATCGACGCCAAGCGCAGCGTCCGGAAGCTCTACACCGAGTCGCTGATCGGCCGTGGCGACATCACCGTGGCCGACGCCGAAGCCGCCCTGCGCGACTACCAGGAGCAGCTGGAGGCGGTGTTCCGGGCCACCAAGGACGCCGGCTCCGGACCGAAGCCGAAGCCGCTCATGCCGGCGGCGGCCAGCGTCGACAAGATCGAGACCGCCGTTTCGCTGGAGACGATCCACCGCATCGGCGACGCGCACGTCCAGTGGCCCGAGGCCTTCACCCCGCACCAGCGGATCAAGCCGCAGATGGAACGCCGCCACAAGATGTCCCGCGAGGGCGGCATCGACTGGGGCTTCGGCGAGATCCTGGCCTTCGGCTCGTTGCTGATCGAGGGCCGGCCCGTGCGGCTCGCCGGGCAGGACAGCCGTCGCGGCACGTTCGTCCAGCGGCACGCGGTGATCTTCGACAAGACCTCCGGCGCCGAGTACGGGCCGCTCCAGCACCTCGCCGAGGGGCAGGGCCGGTTCTGGGTCCACGACTCGTTGCTGAGCGAGTTCGCGGCGATGGGCTTCGAGTACGGGTACTCGCTGGCCAACCCGGACGCGCTGGTGCTGTGGGAGGCCCAGTTCGGCGACTTCGTCGACGGCGCGCAGACCATCATCGACGAGTTCATCTCGTCCGGTGAGGCGAAGTGGGGCCAGAAGTCCGGTGTCGTGCTGCTGCTGCCGCACGGTCACGAGGGCCAGGGCCCGGACCACTCGTCCGCGCGAATCGAGCGGTTCCTGCAGATGTGCGCCGAGGACAACATGACGGTCGCCAACTGCACGACCCCGGCGAACTACTTCCACCTGCTGCGGCGCCAGGCGATCACGACCGACCAGCACCGTCCGCTGGTCGTGTTCACGCCGAAGTCGCTGCTGCGGCACCGCGCGGCGGTCTCGGCGGTGGAGGAGTTCACCTCCGGCACGTTCCAGCCGGTGCTCGCCGACCCGGGCGTCAACGGCGCGCCGCTCGACCCGGCCGCCGTCGAGCGGGTCCTGCTGTGCTCCGGCAAGGTCTTCTACGACCTGCTCGCGGCCCGCGCCGAGCGTGGACTCACCAACACCGCGATCATCCGGCTGGAGCAGCTGCACCCGCTGCCGGTGACCGAGGTGAAGGCCGCGCTCGCCGCCTACCCGAACGCCAAGGACCACGTGTGGGTCCAGGAGGAGCCGGCCAACCAGGGCGCGTGGAGCTTCGTCGCGCTCAACCTGCTGGAGCAGCTCGACGGCGTGGCGCTGCGCCGGGTGTCGCGGAAGTCGTCGGCCAGCCCGGCCGCCGGCTCCGGCAAGGTGCACGAGCTGGAGCAGTCCCGCCTGATCGAGGCGTCCCTGCCCAAGCCGGTCTGAGCCATGTACTTCACCGACAAGGGCATCGAGGAGCTGACCGAGCGCCGCGGCGAGGAAACCGTGACGCTCGGCTGGCTCGCCGAACGGCTCCGGGACTTCGTCGACCTCAACCCGGAGTTCGAGACGCCGGTCGAACGCCTGGCGACGTTCCTGGCCCGCGCCGACGACGAAGACGAGTAAGGCGGCTCTGATTTGGGCGACATCTTCGTGGCTATAGCCACGAAGATGTCGCCCAAATGCCGTTCTAAGGTGGGTCGATCCGGGCGCCGCCCCGGGCGACGATCGCGTTCAGCGCGGCGACGTGGGTCGCGAACGCGTGCCGGCCGAGCGGCGTCAGGCTGAGCCACGTGCGGGGCCGCTTACCGACGTACCCCTTCCGGATCCTCACGTACCCGGCGGCCTCCAGCGCGCTGGCCTGCTTCGACAGCGCCGAATCGCTCAGCTCGACGGAGTCGCGCACGGCCGCGAACTCGATCTCCTTCGCGGCGGCCAGTATGGCGACGATCGACAGCCGGGTGGTCGTGGCGATCACCGGGTCCGGCTGCGGATTCATCGCGCGCCAAGCCGCTTGTGCACCGCGTCGCTCATCGCGCGCTGGCCTTGCGCCGGATCTGCCACGCGATCAGCAGGTTCAACGGCACCACGCCGCCGACCAGCAGCACCGCGACGATGACCCCCGCCTTCGTGTTGGGGAGCGACGTGGTGGAGTCGATCAGCACGAAGTCGAGCACAATCGCCAGGACGAACGTCACGCACGCCCACGCGATCAGGGTCATGACCACGACCGGGCCGAACTGACCGCGGAAGACCACCTTCCTGCGGCGCCACACGAGCCACATCAAGGCCCCCATCGCCAGGATCCCCAGGAGCCCCAGGATCGAACTCGCCGGATGCGGCAGGTCCATGGCCCCGAACCTGGCGACCGTGAGCCCGCCCATGCTGAGGATGAACCAGTACGGCAGCGGCGGACCTGCCATCCGCGCGACCTGCTCGCGGCGGGCGTCGATCTCCGCCAGGTTCTGCGCCGCCTGCTCGGGCGACAGGTTGTTGCCGGTCAAGGTGCCTCCCCGTTCAGTTTCCTAGGAGGAAAGTACTTTCCACTTTCCTCCATGGCAAGTAGTTTCCAGAACGCGAGTACGGAATCGGGGCGAGGCAGCCCGTGTTGGCCACGGACGTACGACCAACACGGGGAAAGGAACTTCACAGTGCAGACCACCTGGATCCGCCGGGCGTTACCGGCGACGATCACCGCCCTCGCCCTGCTCGCCACACCCGCCCCACCGGCGCAAGCAACACAGCAGAGCTGGACCGGCACCTGGGCGACCGCCGTCCAGCGTCCGGCCACGCTTCCCTGGGGCGACGCGAACTGGTCGGAGGCAGGCTTCGCCGACCACTCGGTACGCCAGATCATCCGGACGACGACCACCGGATCGACGCTCCGGGTCCGCGTATCGAACCGCTACGGCGACCGCCCACTCCGCATCACGAAGGCGACGGTCGGCCGGGCCGGCGACGGCGCCACGGTCCGTCCGGGCTCGATCCGTCCGCTGGACTTCGGCGGCCGCGCCATCAAGGCCGGCGACGACCGCCTCAGTGCCCCGGTCCTGTTCCGCACGGCACCGCTGGAGCGCCTGGCCATCACGCTGTACCTGGCGGACGCGACCGGGCCTGCGACGTACCACAACGCGGCGCTCGCGACGTCCTACCGCGCGCGTGGCGACCACAGCCGCGACGCGTCAGGCGCCGCGTTCACCGAGTCCTCGCAGTCGTCCTACTTCCTCACGGGCGTCGAGGTCTCCGGCGGGCGCGGCGTCACGGGCACTCGCGGCGCCGTGGCGACGTTCGGCGACTCGATCACCGACGGGTACGGCTCCACGCACGACGCCTACAACCGCTACCCGGACGAGCTGGCGGAGCGCCTGGTCGCCTCCGGCCGCGCGACGGGCATCCTCAACACCGGTATCGGCGGCAACCGCGTCCTGTCCGACTCGCCGTGCCTCGGTGAGAGCGGCCTGACGCGGTTCCGGCGTGACGCCCTGGACCGGCCCGGTGTCCGCACCGTGATCGTCCTGGAGGGCATCAACGACATCGGCGTCAGCTCGTTCCCGCCGGACCCCGACTGCATCGGCACCGCCCCCGTGGCCACCGCCGACACGCTGATCGCGGGTCACCGTGCGCTGATCAGGGCCGCGCACCAGCGCGGGGTGCGGATCATCGGCGCCACCCTGACGCCGGTCAAGGGCTCCCCGTACTACTCGGAGAGCAACGAGGCCGTCCGTGACGCGCTGAACCACTGGATCCGTGCCAGCGGCGAGTACGACGCTGTGGCCGACTTCGACAAGGCCGTTGCCAACCCGGCCGACCCGGACGCGCTGCTGCCCGTCTACGACAGCGGCGACGGCCTGCACCCGGGCGACGCCGGCCTGCGCGCGATGGCCGACACCATCCGGCTCTAGGCCCTGACCATCGGGTCCGGAACGCCCCGGATCGCCTGCGGTAGGAACGTCAGGCCCGGTGGTCGATCACGACCTTCCCGAAGACGTCGCCGCGCGCCAGGTGAGCGAACGCCTCGCGGACGTCCGCGAACGGGTAGACGTGGTCGATGACCGGGCGCAGGCCGGTGTCCGCGCAGAGCGCCAGGAGCGCGGCCAGCTCGTCCGGCGTGCCCATGGACGTGCCGAGCACGGAAACCTGGTGGTAGAAGAGCCGCCGCAGGTCCAGCTTCGGCAGGTGGCCGGACGTGGCGCCGGAGACGACGATCCGTCCGCCCGGCTTCACGGACTTCTGCGAGTGGTCGAACGTGGCCTCGCCGACCGTCTCGATCACGACGTCCACCCGCTCGGGCAGCCGCGCGCCCGCCTCTACCGCTACGGCGCCCAGCTGAGTGGCCCGCTCGCGTTTCTCGGCGTCCCGGCTGGTGGCGTAGACGGTGGCGCCGAGCGCGTGGGCGATCGCCACGGCCGCGGTGGCCACGCCGCCGCCCGCACCCTGCACGAGCACCGTGGAACCGGCGCCGACACCGCCCTTCGTGGTGAGCATCCGGTACGCGGTGAGCCACGCCGTCGGCAGGCACGCCGCCTCGGCGAACGACAGTTCGGCCGGCTTCGGGACGAGGTTGCCGGCCGGCACGGTGACCTTCTCGGCGAGCGTCCCCTGATGCTTCTCGGACAGGATCGAGAACCCGCCCTCGACGACGACCGGGAACACGACGACCTCGGTGCCGTCCGGGCCGATGCCGGCCGCGTCGCAGCCCAGGATCATCGGCAACTGCTCGGCACCGAGCCCCACCCCGCGCAGCGACCACAGGTCGTGGTGGTTCAGCGCGCTGGCCACCACGTCGACGACGGCCCAGCCGTCCGGCGGGGTCGGATCGGGACGTTCCCCCACCTCAAGGGCCGAAAGCGGGTCGTCGGGAGCAATGCGGGCGGCGTAGGCGGCAAGCATGGTCCGACCGTACCGGCGGGGTCGGGCCCGCGAAGTGACGGGCGTCTCAGCGCGGTGTGGCCATCCCGGGGAAGAATGGCAGGGTGCCGGACCGCCCCACGTTCACCGAGGACGCCCTGACCCCCGCCGACGAGCAGCCGGCCGGGATCGCGTACCGGCGCGTGCTGGGCCACTTCCCTACCGGCGTCACGGTCGTCACCGCGCTCACCGACACCGGGCCTGTCGGACTGTCGATCGGCTCGTTCACGTCCGTCTCGCTCGAACCGCCGCTGGTGGGCTTCCTGCCGGCGCGCGCGTCGCAGTCGTGGCCGCGGATCAGGTCCGTCGGGCTGTTCTGCGTGAACATCCTCGCCGCCGGCCAGGAGGACGTCGCGCGGTTGTTCGCCGCCCCGCACGACGACCGGTTCGGCGAGGTGCGGTGGCGTCCGGCGCCGTTCTCGGGCGCGCCTCTGCTGGACGGCGTCGCGGCGTGGGTCGACTGCGCGGTCGAGAACGTGATTCCGGCCGGCGACCACGATTTCGTCCTCGGTCGGGTCCAGGATCTCGGCAGCGGCGAGGGTGAACCGCTCGTCTTCCACCAGGGCACATATAGGACGCTTGGCGATAACGCCTACCGCCGTTGACGGAGTTCGCTAGCCTCCCTCGCCGTGCATCCAATTCCGGGACAGAGCCCTGTGCTCAACCTCCACACCAGATACTCATGGATGGCCTTCCTGCTTGCGCTGTGCAAGCCGATCGCCACCATCAACGGCCACCAGATGGTTCTGCGCTGGGGCGACAACGCGATCCCCCTGCAACCAGGCGTCCACAATGTCCACTTACACGTGAAGTACCTGTGGGACATCGGGAAGGCGCAGATCCAGGTCGACAACCGCGACGGCGCACCCGTCAATGTGTTCTACGCGGCGCCGACGATCATGTTCGTGCCCGGCGCGATCGACTACCAACCGGTCAAGCCGCCGCACGAGGTGCTGAGCCTCGTCCTGTTCGTCGTGATCCCGCTGCTGGTGATCCTCCTCTGTTGCTGCGGAGGCGCGATCAGCGGCGGCTTCGGCGGCTGAAACACAGAGGCGGTCCGGACCCATGTCCGGACCGCCTCGTTAGTCGCTAGGCCCGGGCCACGCCTTCTGCGCGAGCGGTGCGGGCGACGGCTTCGGCCACGGCCGGGCCGACGCGGACGTCGAACGGGCTCGGGATCACCTGGTCCGGACGCAGGTCGTCGGCGACGAGAGCGGCCAGCGCGTCGGCGGCGGCAAGCTTCATCCCCTCGGTGATCTTGCGGGCGCGCACGTCCAGCGCGCCGCGGAAGATGCCCGGGAAGGCGAGCACGTTGTTGATCTGGTTCGGGTAGTCGCTGCGGCCGGTGGCGACGACCGCCGCGTACCGGGCGGCGACGACCGGGTCGACCTCCGGGTCGGGGTTGGCCATGGCGAAGATGAGCGCGCCGGGGGACATCGTGGCGACCGCGCTCTCCGGGACCTTGCCGGCGGACAGGCCGATCAGCACGTCCGCGCCGGCCAGCGCCGAGTCGAACGATCCGGTCAGGCCGCTGCGGTTGGTGATCTGCGCCAGCTCCTCCTTGACCGACGTCAGGTCGCCGCGCCCGCTGTGGACAATGCCCTTGGAATCGGCCACGGCGATGTCACCGATGCCGGCGGCGAGCAGGATCTTCGTGACGGCGACGCCGGCGGCGCCGGCCCCGGACACGACCGCGCGCAGGTCGGCGATCGAGCGGCCGGTCAGCGCGGCGGCGTTGCGCAGCGCCGCGAGGGCGACGATCGCCGTCCCGTGCTGGTCGTCGTGGAAGACCGGGATGTCGAGGCGTTCCTTCAGGGCATCCTCGATGCCGAAGCAGCGGGGGGCGCTGATGTCCTCCAGGTTGATCCCGCCGAACGACGGGGCGAGCCGGACGACGGTCTCGATCAGCTCGTCCGGGTCAGTGGTGTCGAGGCAGATCGGCACCGCGTCCACGCCGCCGAACTTCTTGAAGAGGACGGCCTTGCCCTCCATGACGGGCATCGCCGCCTTGGGGCCGATGTTGCCGAGGCCCAGGACGGCCGTGCCGTCGGTGACGACCGCGACGGTGCGCGACGCCCAGGTGTAGTCGTCGAAGAGGCTGGGGTCGTCGGCGATCGCGGTGCAGACCCGTGCTACACCCGGCGTGTACGCCAGCGACAGGTCGTCGCTGTTCTCCAGCGGGACCGTGCAGGCGATTTCCATCTTGCCGCCCCGGTGCAGGGCGAAGACCGGATCGTCGTCCAACGGCGGATCGACAGGCAGGGCACTCATGCGGTGAGCTCCTCGGCTCGGGGCGGGGGTCGACAGGCGTGCCAAACGACCAACGCGGTCGCGGATGGCGGCTCAGCACAGCGGCCCGGGGATCGCCCGAGGTTCAGACGCAGTCTCGCACAGTGGGACTAGTGCGCGGCTAGAGGCGACGTCCAGAAGTGGAAGACGTCACAGGTCCCAGCCTACTCGCCGGCCAGTACCTCCACACCACCCGGCCGTGGACGTCCGCCACCCCGTACCGGCGCGAATCGTCCGTCACCGCGCTGTTGTCCGACTCCAGCCACCAGCCGCCGTCCACCGGGCGCACCGCCCGCTTGACCACGAGCAGCCCGGGCCGCTCGCGGAAGACGCCGACGACCACGTCACCAGGGCGGATACGTGCCCCGCGCCGCACCAGGACCGCGTCCCCGTGCCGCAGCGCCGGCACCATCGACGGGCCCTGCACGAGCACAGGCGTGAGGCGGCGAGCCAGCACGTGCGTCCTTTCCCTGTCGGCGGGAATCGCGGGAGTAGGGTCCGTGGTTAAGGGCAATTTGAGTGTTGACTGATCATCGCAAGCCTTCGGAGGAGATCCATGCGGCTGCCCCGCCTCTTCACCCCCAGCACGGTCGCGCAGGCACACTGCGACCTTCCGTGCGGCGTCTACGACCCGGCCCAGGCCCGGATCGAGGCCCAGTCGGTGAAGGCAATCATCGAGAAGTACGAGGCCAACGAGGACCCGGCGTTCCGGACCCGCGCGCTCGCCATCAAGGAGGAGCGGTCCGAGCTGGTGAAGCACCACCTCTGGGTGCTCTGGACCGACTACTTCAAGCCCCCGCACTTCGAGAAGTACCCGCAGCTCCACGTCCTGTTCAACGAGGCGACCAAGCTGGCCGGCGCCGGCGGCACGAAGGGCGCTGTCGAGGTCAAGGTCGCCGACGAGCTGCTCGCCAAGATCGACGAGATCGCCGACATCTTCTGGGAGACCAAGAAGGCGTAACGCGCTCTCCGTCGACGCCCGGCCCGCCACTCAAGGCAGGCCGGGCGTCGCCGTTCCCGGGTTCCAGGTGCGGCGGGGGTTACCCTCGCCCGCCCCGAACTGCGGAAGGTCGTGATCGTGAGAATCCTGTACCGGATCGGTGCCGCCCTGGGACGTGACGACGACGTCGAAGGGCTCATCCGGACGTCCGTCCAGGTGGGCGAGGCCGCGTGGGCGGCCAGGTATCTACGGCGCCGGGTGGAGAACGGCGAGGAGCGCTGGTGCCTCCTGCTTGCTGACGTCCTCGCCGTTCAGCTCGACGACCGCGCGGAGGCGGAGGGCTACTACCGGCGCGCCCTCGCGGACGGATCCCAGGTCTCGTACGCCCGCTACGGCCTGTTCCTGCGGGAGGACCCGAACCGGCGCGTCGAGGCCGAGACGATGCTCCGCCGCGGCGGCGAGCTGATCGGTCTCGGCGTCCTGTACCTCAGGACGGGACGCCACGAGGAGGCCATCGAGGTCCTGCTGGCGGCCGACGACGAGGACGCGCTGCCGCACCTGGCCCTCGCCGAGCTGCGGACCGGCGACGTGGCGGCGGCGATCCGGTACGCGGCCGGGGCGGTACAGAACTACGTGCCGGCCGGGTTCCTCGCGCAGGCGGAGATCGCCGTGCAGCACCCGGCCTTGACCCTGGAGATCCTCGGCTACGAGGTCGACATCGACAAGCAGTACCAGGAGGCGGTCTACGAGGAGGTCGACGGCGCGGTCATGTCGTACGCGACGTGGTTGATGGCCAACGGCCGCGTGGACGACGTCCGCGCGCTGTACGACGAGGCCGTCGACGACGAGACGCTCCGGCCGGCCGAGCTCGACGCGCTGCGTGCCCTGTACACGTGAGCGTCAGGGCATCCGGGGCTGCGATGATGGGCGCATGGCCAGCGATCCCGTCGTGATCCTCGTCCGGCACGGCGAGACGGAGTGGTCGGCCAGCGGCAAACACACCGGGCTGACCGACGTGCCCCTGACGGAGCGCGGCAAGGCGCAGGCCGTCGCGCTCGGCCCGCTCGTGGCCGACCTCCTCTCCGGACCGCCGTCGCTGGCCATGACCAGCCCGCTCTCCCGCGCCGCGCAGACCGCCGAGCTGGCCGACCTGACCGCCACCGTGGACCAGGACCTGCACGAGGTCGACTACGGCGACTACGAGGGCCTGACGACGCCGGAGATCCGCGAGCACGTCCCCGGGTGGACCGTGTGGACCCATCCCATCCTGGGCGGCGAGACGCTCGATCAGGCCGCCGCACGCGCCGACCGGGTGCTCGCCCGTGCCCGTGCGAGCCAGGGCAGTGCCGTCCTCGTCGCCCACGGCCACCTGCTGCGGATCCTGGCCGCGCGCTGGCTCGGTCTGCCGCCGGACTGCGGCCGGCTGTTCGCGCTCGACACGGCGGCGGTGTCGGTCCTCGGCACCGAACGCGAAACGCCGGTGATCGTCCGCTGGAACCAGAGGGAGCACCGATGATCCGCCCGATCACGCCGGACGACGTGCCGGCCGTGGTGAAAATGGTCCACGAACTCGCCGAGTACGAGCGGGCGCCGGAGGAGTGCCACCTCACGGAGGAGCAGCTCCACGCGTCGCTGTTCGGCGACTCGCCCGCGCTGTTCGGCCACGTCGCCGCCCGTCCGGACGAGGAGCCTGTCGGTTTCGCGCTCTGGTTCCTCAACTACTCGACCTGGCTGGGCGTGCACGGGATCTACCTGGAGGACCTGTACGTCCGTCCGGAAGCCCGGGGTGCGGGGCTCGGCCGCGACCTGCTCGCCGCCCTCGCGCAGATCTGCCTCGACCGCGGCTACGGCCGGCTCGAGTGGTGGGTGCTCGACTGGAACACGCCCGCCCGGGACGTGTACCACGCGCTGGGCGGCACAGCGATGGACGAATGGATTCCGTACCGGCTGACGGGAAACGCGCTGGTTAGCCTCGCAAATGGTGCCCAGCCGGGCACAGCCCGTGGCCCGGGGGGCCCCGTGGGCTCCCCGTCCGATGCTCGACCGTCGTAGAGTGCGAGCGGACGGTGTCCGGCTCGGAGCCCGGTGCACGAGTTCTGGCGAGGTGAGGGTGAACAGGACGGCGGCGCGGAACAGCGGCCAACGCGACGAGGCCGGGGCGGATCCCGGTGTGATCGCGTCGGCCGATCCAGGCGCACCGCGTACCGCCGCGCCGGCGCGTCCAGCGGCGAAGGGCGACGTCGTGGTTCTGACGTTGCCGGCGAGCAGCGCGTACCTGTCGGTGCTGCGCACGGCGACGGCCGGGCTCGCGGCCCGCCTCCAGTTCACCCTCGACGAGATCGAGGACCTGCGGATCGCCGTCGACGAGGCGTGCGCGATGCTGCTCGCCGAGGGCGAGTCCGTCGACACCGATCTGAACTGCCGTTTCGTGCTCGCCCCGGACCAGATCACGGTCACGGTCAGCGTCCCGGCGGGGAGTCCGGCGCTGCCGGCACGGGACACGTTCGCCTGGCAGGTGCTGGCCGCGCTCGCCGGCTCGGTCGAGGCGTCCCATCACGACGGCCAACTAGTCATCGAGTTGACGAAGCGGCGGGGCCGAAACCCATGACGCCCGACGGCGTCACGCTCCCCGCGGGGGTGGTTGAGCAGACGCGCCGGTCAGGTGCCGTGATCCCCCGTCCGGCCACACCCGCCGGGAATGGCGCCGCCACGTCCGCCGAGCTGTTCACCAGGCTGGCCAAGGCCGAACACGGGACCGCCGTGTGGCAGACGCTGCGCGACGACCTGGTCCGCCGGCACCTGCCGCTGGTCCACTTCCTGGTACGGCGGTTCCGGGGGCGCGGCGAGCCGCTGGACGACCTGGTCCAGGTCGCCACGATCGGCCTGATCAAGGCCGTCGACCGGTTCGACCCGGAGCGGGGCATCGAGTTCAGCACGTACGCCACGCCGACGGTCGTGGGCGAGGTGAAGCGGCACTTCCGCGACCGTGGCTGGGCCATCCGGGTACCGCGCCGGCTGCAGGAGAACATGCTCACCGTGTCCCGCGTGAGCGCGGAGCTGTTCGGGAAGCTGTCCCGGTCGCCGACGATCGCCGAACTGGCTGCCGGCAGCGCGCTCAGCGAGGAGGACGTCCTCGAAGCGATCGAGTCCTCCCACGCCTACACGACGGTCTCGCTGGACGCCGAACTCGACGACCCGGCCTCCATCTCCGCCGGGCCGCATCCGGCCGCGGGCGACGCGCAGGCCGCCCTGGAAGGCGTCGAGAACCGCGAAGCCCTGCGGCCTTTGCTCGGCCGGTTGGACGAACGGGAACGCCAGATCATCCTGCTGCGGTTCTTCGCGAACATGACCCAGTCCGAGATCGCGGCCGAGGTCGGTGTCTCGCAGATGCATGTCTCGCGGCTTCTGGGCCGCACATTGGCACGCTTGCGTGAGGGTCTGGCAAGCACGGAGTAGTCGTCCACACGCTGTCGACGACTAACGGACCGTGAGCGCCTCGCGGGAAGACGGCGCGAACAGGAGCACCGCACCGATCAGCGCGGCGGCCGCGATGAGCACCCCGCCGATCCGCGTCAGGACCGCGCCCTCGCCGGTGATCATGAAGAAGCTCACGGGCAGCGCCATCAACTGGAGGAACAGCGCCGGCACCCGGGCCCAGGCGTGGCGGCGCACGAGCGCGCGGGCGAGCACGAACAGCAGCGCGCCGGCCCCGGCGATCATCACGGCGAGCACGGCGGCCAGCTCGGGCTTCTCCGGCGAGTCCGTGACCAGCTTGAACACCTCGAAGGCGGTCAGGACGCCGAGGGCGGCGGATTCGATCCACAGCAGGAGCACGGCCAGCCGCAGGAACGTGGGCCCGTGGTCGTCGCTCGCGTATTGGTCACTCACGGTGCCCACGGTACCGGCCGGTAAAGTCCTGCTCATGCGCGCTCTCCTCGTGGTGAACCCGAACGCCACCACCACCAACGCGCGGAGCCGTGACGTGCTGGCCCGCGCTCTCCGATCCGAGGTGGATCTCGAGGTCGTGCACACCCGCCGCCGCGGTCACGCCGCCGATCTGGCCCGCAAGGCGGCCTCGGAAGGCGTCGGCGTGCTGGTGGCCCTGGGCGGCGACGGCACCGTGAACGAGGTGGTCAACGGCCTCCTGGCGGACGGTCCGGGCGAGCACGTGCCCGCCCTGGCGGTCGTCCCCGGCGGGTCGACGAACGTGTTCGCGCGCGCCGTCGGGCTGCCGAGGGATCCGATCGAGGCCACCGGTGTGATGCTGGAGGCGCTGCGCGAGAAGCGGACCCGCAGTGTCGGGCTCGGCCGGGCGGACGGCCGCTGGTTCACGTTCTGCGCCGGGCTGGGATTAGACGCCGAGGTCGTCCGGCGGGTCGAGCGTGCCCGTGCGCGCGGTAAGACCGCGACGAAATACCTCTTCCTGCGGTCCACCGTGTCGCAGTACTTCGCCGGCACCGACAGGTCCGCCCCGCTGATCACGCTCAAGCGGCCCGGCGCCGACGAGGTCGAACAGCTGTCGATGGTGATCGTGCAGAACACGTCGCCGTGGACCTATTTCGGGAGCCGCGCGGTCAACGCGTGCCCGGACGCGTCGTTCGAGACCGGCCTCGACGTCATGGCGATGCGCGCCCTCCACCTGCCCAGCACGCTGCGTACGGCGGCCCAGATCGTGTCCGCGAGCCCCGATCCGCGCGGACGCAAGGTATTCGGTTTGCACGATCTGGAAGAATTCACGCTGACGTCCGAGCGGCCGCTCGCCGTCCAGCTCGACGGCGACTACATCGGCGAGCGCGACACGATCGTGTTCAGGTCTGAGCCCGACGCGCTCCGGGTCGTCGTCTGAGCCATCCGCCGCAATGGTCTCGACATCGACACGTTACGAGAGCTTCATAGCACGGTAAGTAATCGCCGGGACGGTTTCAAAGCCGTGGGTCGGGTATAACCGACCGTGAGCCTGCTCACCAGCCATAGATTTAAGGTTCACAACCTCTTGACATAGCGGTATCTCGTGAAAGCATTCACAAGCGAGACACCACGACGAACTTTGCGCGTTCCGCCAATCCGGCGAGCGACGCGATTGATAGACCACTCACTATTAACCAAGGAGTACTGGCATGGACTGGCGCCACCGCGCCCTCTGTCGCGACGAGGACCCCGAGCTGTTCTTCCCCATCGGGACGACCGGGCCGGCGCTGCTGCAGATCGAGGAAGCCAAGGCGGTCTGCCGCCGTTGCCCCGTGACCGAGATGTGCCTCCAGTGGGCCCTCGAGTCCGGGCAGGACGCCGGCGTCTGGGGCGGCCTGAGTGAGGACGAGCGTCGCGCACTCAAGCGCCGCAACACCCGTCAGCGCGCTCGCACCGCCTGACATCTTTCCGCATCGGCCCGGCCGCCCCGCACCTGGGGCGCCGGGCCGGTCGCATTCCCGGGCCGCTCAGGCCCTCCCGTCCCCCCGACTTTCGGACTTTTGAGGGTTCCGCGTGACCGCTGACCCTCAAAAGTCCGAAAGTGGGCGGGAGCGGCGGTGCGCCTAGCGCGTACGCGTGAGCGGTAGAACCAGGACGGCCTCGGTGCCGCCGCTCGGGCGCGGGCGGAGTTCGAGAGTGCCGCCGAGTTCCCCTGTCACGAGCGTGCGAACGATCTGGAGCCCGAGGCGCTGGGAGTCTTCGAGGCTGAAGTCGGGCGGCAGCCCCTTGCCGGTGTCGGCGACCCGGACGTGGAGCCGCCCGCGCCAGCGGTGAGCGGCCAGCACCACGTCGCCGCTGTCCTTCGGCCCGTAGGCGTGCTCGACGGCGTTCTGGAGCAGTTCGGTGACGACCATCACGAGCGAGGTGGCCACCTCGGCGGCCAGGACCCCGAACGAACCCTCCCGCCGCAGCCGGACGCGCGACTCGGGCGCGGCGACGTCGCCGACCATCGACGCGACCCGGTCGACGATCGTGTCGAACTCGACGGTCTCGTCCAGCGAGAGCGACAGCGTCTCGTGGACGAGGGCGATCGACGCGACCCGCCGCACGGACTCCTCCAGCGCTGACCGCGCGTCGGCCGACCCGACCCGCCGGGCCTGGAGCCGGAGCAGCGCGGCGACAGTCTGGAGGTTGTTCTTGACGCGGTGGTGGATCTCCCGGATCGTCGCGTCCTTGGTCATGAGCTGGCGGTCGCGGCGCCGGACATCGGTGACATCCCGGACGAGCACCAGCGCGCCGATCGGTTGCCCCGCCGGCAGCAGCGGCAGCGCCCGGACGAGGACGGTCGCGCCGCGCGCCTCGATCTCGCCGCGCGGAGGAGCCTTGCCGGCGATGGCCGCGGCGATCCTGGACGACGCCTCCCGGCCTTCGAGCGGATCGGACGTCAGCTCGCCGGTGAGCTGCGGCAGGTTCTCGCCGAGCAGGTCGCCGGTGAGCCCGAGGCGCCGGTAGGCGGACTGCGCGTTCGGGCTGGCGTACGTCACCCGGCCGGCCGCGTCCAGCCGGACGAGCCCGTCGCCGACGCGCGGCGCCGACGTGGTCTCCCCCGGGTGCGGGGCGGGCGGGAACGTGCCATCGGCGACCATCCGGCACAGGTCGTCGGCGATCTGGAGGTAGTTGAGCTCCAGCTGGCTCGGGACGCGCGTCGCCGCGAGGTTCGTGTCGCGCCCGACGACGCCGATCACCTCGCCGCCGCGCCGCACCGGGATGGCCTCGTGCCTGGCGGGGACGTTCGCGTGCCACACCGGGTCGCCCTCGCGCCAGATGCGCTGCTCGGCGATCGCCGTCGCGAGGTGCGCGGCCTTGGGGCCCAGAGCCGTCCGGCCGACCTGGTCGTCGTGGTAGGCCGTCGGGGCGGTGGTGGGCCGCACCTGCGCCACGCAGAGGAACCCGCCGTCGGCCACCGGAACCCACAGCAAAAGGTCCGCGAAGGACAGATCGGACAGCAGCTGCCAGTCGCCGGCGAGGCGGTGCAGTTGGTCGACGTCGGACGCCGCGAGAGCGGTGTGCTCCTCGACGAGATCGCGCAGCGTGGACACGTCCGCAGCCTCGCACACCGCGCGCGCCGACCCGGAATCGGGTGGCCCGGTCTATTTCCCGGTCATTACCCCCCTGACCGGCGGATCTGCAAGACTCCCGAGGTGAGGGGCCCGCGCCGGTGAGTAGTGGACGTACAAGGAGGTGACGGGGATGATCCGT
Organism: uncultured Actinomycetota bacterium; assembly: GCA_963742725.1. Classification (GTDB taxonomy): domain Bacteria; phylum Actinomycetota; class Actinomycetes; order Mycobacteriales; family Cryptosporangiaceae; genus CAVVAL01. The sequence continues at coordinate 958,179 of CAVUMX010000001.1, forward strand.
CGGGTCTCGCAGGGCTTGCCGGAGGATCCTGACCGATGAGCGACCCGCTGCGGCGGTTCCGCGAGGCCGCGGAACTGCGGGCATTCAATGGCGTCACGCGAAGGCTCCGGCCACGGCCGGCGGGCGGCGACGGCCTCGTCGACCTGGCAAGCAACGACTATCTCGGGCTGTCCCGGGATCCGCGGGTCGTGTCCGCGGCGGCGACGGCCGCCCTCGTCTGGGGCGCCGGCTCCACCGGATCCCGCCTCGTCACCGGTACGACCGCGCTCCACTCCGACCTCGAAGAGGGCCTGAGCGCGTTCCTGGGCGCACCGGCCGCGCTGGTCTTCTCCTCCGGCTACCTCGCCAACCTGGCCGCCGTCGGCACGCTCGGCGGGCCCGGCGTCCTCGTCGTCTCCGACCAGAGCAACCACGCGTCCCTCATCGACGCGTGCCGGCTGTCCCGGTCCCGCCTCGTCGTGGTGGGCCACCGCGACGTCGACGCCGTCGAACGCGCGCTCTCCACCCGCCAGGAGCCGGAGGCGATCGTCGTCACGGACGCGGTCTTCAGCGTCGACGGCGACCTGGCGCCCATCCCCGCCCTGCACGCCGTGGCCCGCCGGTTCAGCGCGCTGCTCGTCGTCGACGAGGCGCACAGCCTCGGCGTCGTCGGGGACGGCGGCCGGGGAGCGGTCGCCGCCGTCGGCCTCGAACACGAACCAGACATCATCCGGACGCTGACCCTGTCGAAATCGCTCGGAGCCCAGGGCGGTGCCGTCCTCGCCGCCCCCGAGATCATCGGGACGCTCGTCGACACCGCACGGCCGTTCATCTTCGACACCGGGCTCGCGCCGTCGTCCGTTGGCGCCGCGCTGGCCGCCCTCGGCGTCCTCGTCAACACGCCCGATCTGCCGCTCGCCGTCCGGGCGAAGGCCAACGAGCTGGCGTGGCTCGTCCGCCAGGCCGGGCTCACCGCCGACCGGCCGGACGCCGCCGTCCTCGCCGTGCCGCTCGGCGATCCGCACACGGCGCTGCACGCCCAGAAGATCTGCGCCGACCACGGCGTGAAGGTGGGGTGCTTCCGCCCGCCGTCCGTGCCGAACGAGCGCTCGTGCATCCGGATCACGGCCCGCGCCGACCTCACCGAGGCCCAACTGTCCATGGCCGCGCGGGCCTTACACGCCGTGGCGAGGGCCCGCGCGACCGTGATCTGAGCCCGGATTCGGGCTACAGGCGGGCGGCGGCGCCGGGCATCACGGGGCCCACGACGGCCCTGAGGTCGCCGCCTGCCCCTGCGAGCCGCGCCCGGGCGTCTTCGGGGCTCAGCGTGGCGCTCAGGGCGACGACGGCGGTACGTGTCTCGTAGCCGCACGCCTCCAGCACCTCGGCGGCCTCGTCCTCGCCCACCCCGGCCGCCAGGGCGACCATCTTGGCGGCGCGCACCCGCAGCTTCTCGTTGTCGGCGCGGACGTCGATCATCAGGTTCCCGAACGTCCGGCCGGTCCGGATCATCGACAGGGTCGACAGCATGTTGAGGACCATCTTCTGCCCGGTGCCGGCCTTGAGCCGGGTCGATCCGAGCAGGATCTCGGCGCCCGTGAGCACCTCGATCGGCAGGTCCACCTCGGCCGACAGTGTGGCGCCGGTGTTGGCGACCAGGCCGACGGTCAGCGCGCCGACCGAGCGGGCGTACGCGATGCCGCCCCGCACGTACGGGGTGCGGCCGCTGGCGGTGACGCCCACGACCACGTCGTCGGCGATCAGGCCGACACCGCGCAGGTCGTCCTCGCCCGCGGCACGGTCGTCCTCCGCGGCTTCGCGTGCCCGGCCACCGAGGCGCGAACCGGCGACGAGGGTGATCACAGTCTCGACGTTGAAGGTGGGACCGCACTCGGCGGCGTCCAGCTCGCACAGGCGCCCCGGGGTGCCGGCGCCGAGGTAGACGAGCCGCCCGCCCCGGCGCAGACGATCCGCGATCCCGTCGACGGCCGCCGCGATCTGTAGCCCTGCCGCCGCGACCGCGCGGTGCACCTCGGCGTCCGCGGCGTTCATCGCCGCGACCATCTCCTCGGTGTCGCGCAGGTCGAGATCGGACAGGTCACGGCGCCATCCTTCGGTGCCGAGCGCGCTGATCTGCTCACCCATGAAGCCCTCCCGACGTTGGGTGGTACGCCGGGAGCCCGTGCGGTGAGCCCCCGACCAGACTTGACTAACTCACAGGGTCTCGGTGACCTTCCGTAGCCCGCGTGGGGCGTCGGGGTCGTCGCCGCGGGCCACGGCCAGGTGTCGGGCCAGGGCCTGGAGCGGCAGGATGTCCAGGATCGGCGCCACCGTCTCGTCCACGGACGGGGTGACGATCCGGTGTGCGGCAGTGACGCCCGTGCCCTCCGGACCGACGACCAGCAGGTCGGCGCCGCGCTCGACGACGCGTTCCAGGACGTCCGTCATGGCCCGCCCGCCCGGTCCGTTGCCGACGATCGCCAGCACGGGCAGGCCCGGGTCGGCCATGGCGAGGGGGCCGTGGAGCAGGTCGGCGCCGGAGAACGCCTGGGCGCCGAGGTAGCTCGTCTCCATGAGCTTGAGCGCGGCCTCCCGGGCGGTCGGGTAGGCGTATCCGCGGCCGGTGACGACGAGCCGGTTCGCGAACCGGTACCGGGCCGACAGCGCGGACGCGGCGTGGTCGGCGAGGAGCGTCTCGGCCAGGTCGGGCAGCGCCGCGAGGCCGGGCAGGTCGTCCGGGTCGACCCGGCCGTCGCCGGCGCGGACACCCTCGAACAGCAGCAGCAGCGCGAGCAGTTCGGCGGTGTAGGTCTTGGTGGCGGCGACGGCCAGCTCCTTGCCGGCGGCGACGTCCACCTCCAGCGCGGCGACCTCGTTCAGCGGCGAGCCGGGCGTGTTCGTCACGGCGACGGTCAGCGCGCCGCACTCGCCGGCGACCTGGAGGTAGTTCACCAGGTCCGGGGAGCCGCCGCTCTGGCTCACGCCGACGACCAGCACGTCGGACAGGTCCGGGCGGCTGCCGTAGACGCTGAGCGTGGACGGCGACGCCAACCCGACCGGCAGCCCGAGACGGATCTCGGCCAGGTACTTGGCGTACAGCGCGGCGTGGTCGCTGGTGCCACGGGCGGCGAACAGCACGAAGCGCGGACGGCGCCGGGCCACCTCGGCGGCCACCTCGGCGATCGCGTCCGCGCGTTCGGTCAGCAGCGAGCGGAGCACCGCTGGCTGGTCGGCCATGTCCTGCGCCATGCGGGCGCCGGCCTGCGTCGGGGATCCGGTCACCACGTCAGTCTCTCCCATGTCAGCCCTTCACCGCGCCAGCGGCCAGTCCGGTGGTCATGCGCTTCTGGATCAGGACGAAGAAGATCACAACGGGAATCGTGAACATCGTGGACCCCGCCATGAGTCCACCCCAGTCGGTGCCTTCCTTGCCCGTGAACGAGCCGAGCCAGTACGGCAGCGTGTAGTTGCCGTCGCCCATCAGCACGAGGACGAAGATGTACTCGTTCCACGCCTGGATGAACGCGAAGATCGACGTGGCGACCAGGCCCGGCGCGATCAGCGGGAACAGCACCTTCCAGAAGGCGGCCATCCGGCTGCAGCCGTCGATCATCGCCGCCTCCTCCAGGTCGGCGGGGATCGCCTGGATGAAGCTGCGCAGCGTCCAGATGCTGAACGGCAGCACGAACGACATGTACATCAGGATCAGCGTCGGGAACTTGTCGAGCGCGTCGGCGTCGCGCAGCACCAGGTACATCGGGATGACCAGCGCTTCCAGCGGGAGCATCTGGGCGACCATCAGCAGCACCAGGTAGACGGCGCGTCCGGTGAACCGGAACCGCGCGACCGCGATCGCCGCGAGGAACGCCACCAGCATCGACAGGATCACCGTCGATGTGGCGATGATCAGGCTGTTGACCAGGTATTCGCCGAAGCGGTCCTTGTTGAACGCGGTCTCGAAGTTGCCCAGCGTGATCGGCGACGGGAACAGGTCGGGCCGGCCGCTGTCGTTCGCGGCGCCGATCCGCGAGTTCGGGGTGAACGCGGTCTGCACCATCCAGTAGACGGGGAAGACCGAGAATCCGAACACGAGCAGCGCGGCGAGATTGCGGAGGATGCGGGCGGGCGCACCGGCCCGGGTGGGTGACCGCCGTCTTCCCACCCGGGCCGGGGACTTGGGGCCGCTCGGTGCGGCGGGGGTGGCCGGGGTCGTCGGGCCTGCAACCGTCGTCATGCCGTCTCCCCGGCGCGAACCATCTGGCGGACGTAGTACGCGGTGATGCCGATCATCATCAGCACCATCACCACGGCGACGGCGGAGCCGCGGCCGTAGTCGAACTGGCTGAACGAGGCGAAGTACGAGTACGAGCCGATCAGCAGGCTCTCGTTGTCCGGCCCGCCCCGGTTGAACGCCCACACCTGGCTGAACACCCGGAAGTCCCAGATGATCGACAGGGTCGCGAGCAGCAGGAAGATCGGCCGGAGCATCGGCACCGTGACCTGTGTGAAGCACCGCCAGGCGCTGGCGCCGTCCATCTCGGCGGCCTCGTACAGCTCCTTCGGGACCTGCGTCAGCCCGGCGTAGAGCGTGAGCGCCACGAACGGGATCGACTGCCAGATCACGATCATCGTGACGACGGCGAGCACCTTCGGCGCCGAGAACAGCACCGAGTTGTCGCCGGACCAGTCGACGCCGACGAACTGCAACGCCCAGGTGGCGATGCCGGACCGGCTGTTGAACATCCACTTCCACACGACCGTCGCGGCCAGCGGCGGGGTGGCCCAGGCGAAGAGCAGGCCGACGAGGACGACCGTCCGCACCGGCTTGCTGAGCCGCTTCATCAGCTCCGCCACGGCCGTCCCGATGACCATCGTCCCGATGACCATCGCGAACAGGACCACGAGCGTGCGGACCAGCACCCACCCGAACCGGGCGTCGAGCAGTCCGACGTAGTTCTGGAGCGTGAACACCGTGTCCGGGTTGAACAGCTGCTTGCGGGTGAACTCCTGGAACGAGATGACCACCAGCCGCACGAGCGGGTAGCCGAGCAGCAGGGCGATGATGCCCAGGCTCGGTACCAGCAGGGCGTACGGGGTGATCTTCTCGACCGTGCGCCACGACGGGCGCCGGGACGATCTTTCCTTCGTGACCGTCCCGGCGCTCATCGTGTTCTCCTCTTCTGCGTCAACGTGGGGGCGAGGTCAGTTGTTGAGCTGTTCCTCGATCGCCTTGTCGGCGTCCTTGGCGGCGTCCGCCACCGACTTCTTGCCGGTGAAGATGTTCACCGTCAGGTCGGTGAGCGCGTTCGACGCCTCGACGTCGCCCCACTTCGGGCTGTTGACGACGAACCAGCCGTTCTCGGCGGCAGCGGCCGGGGCCGCGACCTTCGGGTTCGTCTTGGCCGCCTCCAGCAGCGCGTTGGTGTTCGGGATCAGGCCGGCCTCGTCCACGAGCTTCTGCTGGTACTTCGCACCGGCGAGGAGCTTGAGGTAGTCGTACGCGCCGTCCTGGTTGTCGGACTTCGACGCGACGGCCAGGTTCGAGCCGCCGAGGAAGGCGGGCATCGCGGTGTCGGCCGCCGGGCCGGGGAGCGCGAAGCTGCCGATCTTGCCGACGAGCTTCGGGTTCTCCTTCTCGATGGACCCGACCTGCCAGCCGGCGTCGTAGATCATGCCGGCCTTGCCCTGGGCGAGCGCGCTGAACTGCTGGGGGTCAGCCTCGGTGGCGTCCTTGGGGGCCTTGGACGTCTTGTCGGCGAGCGCCTTGTACGCCTCCAGGCCCTTGATCGACTCGGGGCTGGACAGCTTGCCGACCCACTTGTCGCCGTCCTTCTCGGCGATCTTGCCGCCGTAGCCGAAGACGAAGCTCAGGGTCTGGTACCAGTACTTGCCCGGGACGTAGAAGCCCGAGTAGTCCTTCACGGCCGCCTTCTTCGACGCGAGCGTCGTGGCGGCGGTGGTGAACTCGTCGACGGTCTTCGGGGTGTCCTTCAGACCGGCGGCGGCCCACTCGTCCTTGTTGTAGAGGACGACGCGGCAGCCGGCGTAGAACGGCACGCCGTACAGCTTGCCGTCGAGCGTGCCGGACTCCTCGAGGCCCTTGTTCCAGTCGTCGCCGCCGAGGTCGCCCTTCTTCTTGCTGAGGTCCTGCAGGGCGCCGCTGTCGGCGAAGCCCGCGGTGAGGGTGTTGCCGATCTCCAGGACGTCGGGCGCGTCGTTGCCGGCCAGCGCCGTGGTCGTCTTGGGGCCGATGCCGTCCCACTGCTGGATCTCGACGGTCACCTTGGCGCCTTCGTGGGCCTCTTCCCACTCCTTGTTGATCTCCGCGAGCACAGGGTCGGGCACGGTGCCCGTCATCAACCAGACCGTGAGGTCCTTCGCCTTGCCAGATTCGCCGGTCGAGTCGTCGCCGCCACAACCCGTCAACGAGATAGCCACGGCTGCCGTCAACGCGGCGGCCATCAGGTGCCGAACCTTCACCGCAAGCTCCCTTTCCAATCCGGACGCAGGGGTAGACAGGGCGCTTCGGACAGACCCGCAGATGCCCTATCAGCCTGGTCCAATCGCCGCGAACGGCCAATTGGACTAGACCAATGCGGAGATTGGCATGGACCTGTCTAGGTGTCAATAGCACCCCGATCGCGCCGTGGCGTGGCCCGAACGTGCCAGTCTGTCTCCTAGGATCACTGCATCCGGCGCCGTTGGGAAGATCGTTGAGGGGGAGTTGATGGCTACCGAGAGCGTCCTCGCCGAAGCCGCGGCGGCGCGTGCTGGCGCAGCGGCCCGGGAGCCGAAGTACTACCGGGTGAAGCAGCAACTGCTGCAGATGATGGCGAGCCTCGGCCCCGGGTCGGCCGTGCCGCCCGAGCGCGAGCTCGCGGTCGAGTTCACCACGTCGCGGACGACCGTCCGCCAGGCGCTGACCGAGCTCGTCGTCGAGGGTCGGCTGGAGCGAATCCAGGGCCGGGGCACCTTCGTTTCGAAGCCCAAGGTCGCGCAGGTCCTGCAGTTGACCAGCTACACGCAGGACATGCAGGCACAAGGTTTGGCGCCGACGTCCCGGCTGCTGGAGATCGGCCCGGTCTCCGCCGACCAGGATCTGGCGCTGCGGCTCGACGTCCGCGCGGGCACGCGCGTGCTCCGGCTGGAGCGTCTGCGGCTCGCCAACTCGGAGCCGATGGCCGTCGAGGTGAACCATCTCGCCGCCCGCCGGTTCCCGGGGCTCCGCAAGCATCTGGAGAAGGGCGGCTCGCTCTACTCCACGCTCGCGACGGTCTACGGGGTGCATCTCGCGGAGGCCGAGGAGACGATCGAGACCGTCCTCTGCCCGCCGCGCGAGGCCGAGATTCTCGGTACGGACGTCGGTTCGCCGATGCTCCTGCTGTCCCGGCACAGTTGGGACACCTCGGGCAATCCGGTCGAGTACGTGCGCTCGATTTACCGTGGTGATCGTTACAAGTTCGTCACCAAGCTGCGACCGCCCACAGTGGACCAGATCACGACGTAATAACTGGTCTAGACCGGTGTGCCGGCAACGCTCGGCGTGGGGCTGGGCGTGGTCGTCCGGCCACAGTCCTGCGCCGAGGGAGGCATCGGCCCGTCAGCCCGGTAGAGGCGCGCCCGTTCCTCCTCCGGCATCGGCGCGCCCTCGCCGTACTCACCGTCCGACGGCAGCGCCAGCAGGCCGCGCCCGTGCTGCTCGCAGCCCATGTTGAAGACGTAGCCCTCGGAGTCGCCCAGCGACACGCCCTGGTGCCTCGCCTCGAACCGCCTGTCGTCGAGGAAGCTGTAGGCGACCCGCGCCCGGACCATCACGTGCGTCTGGGACCGGTCGTACACGTCGTGGGGCGGCTTGAGCGCGTAGGTGAACACGTAGTCGGTGTCGACCACCAGCTCGCCGTTCTTGCCGGTCCGCGCGGTCATCGTCCCGTGCACCCGGCTCGGCGCGAGCAGGGAAGCGCCCGGCGCCAGCCGGGTCACCCAGAGGTGCCCGGTCTCCTCGGGGCGCCGCAGCGTCGCCGCGACGTCCTCCCGGCCGGCGCGCGACAGCCGCGCGAGCAGCGCCGACGGGTCCCGTCGCAGCACCATGCGGGGGTCGAACCGGCTCAGGATCAGCAGTTCCCGGGTCACGCGGTACCGGGCGGCCACCTCGGCGGCGCCGTACCGCCCGACCCGATGTGCCTCCGGCAGCAGGATGCCGTCCGCCTCGATGAGCAGCGGCGCGGCCGGCGTGCCGACGAACGGCTCGCGTAACTCCGTGTCCGACAGGGTGGGGTCGACCACCTCGGCGGCCTCGTCCGTGCGGTCGGCGAGAGCCGCGAGGTCAGGGAGCCGGTCGTTGCGGACCACCCAGGTGCCGCCGGCCCCCACGACCGCGATCACGAGCACCAGCGGGAGCCACCGCGCGACGACCTTCAGCCTGGCCCGCCGCGTGGCGCGCCGAGTGTCGCGGAGCACGCGCTTCTCGGCGGCCTTCCACCAGTCGTCGTCGCCGATCTCCAGCCCGTGCTCGCTCTTCACTGACCCTCCTCACGTGGGGAAACGCACAGTACTTACCAGCGCTCGAGCGGAGCCAAGTAGGGTCCGTGCTCATGAGTGTGTTGGTGGTGACAGGCACGTCGACCGGGGTCGGGAAGACCGTGGTGACGGCCGCTGTCGCCGCGCTCGCCCGTGACCGCGGCGCGTCCGTCGCCGTCGTGAAGCCGGCCCAGACTGGCGTCTCCGCCACGGAGCCAGGCGACCTGGACGAGATCGCGCGGCTCGCGCCGGGCGTGCGCCAGGTCGAGTACGCGCGCTACCCCGATCCGCTGTCGCCCGATGCCGCCGCTCGGCGGGCCGGCGTGGCGCCGCTGCGTCTGGAGCCGGTCGCCGCCGACATCGCGACGCTGGCCGGCCGGTACGACCTGGTGCTGGTCGAGGGCGCCGGTGGCCTGCTGGTCCGGTTCGCCGAGGACGGCTGGACGCTCGCCGACCTGGCCCGGACGCTCGACGTACCGGTGCTCGTGGTCGCCGCCGCCGGCCTGGGCACGTTGAGCCACACCGCGCTGACGCTGGAGGTTCTCGCCGGGCGCGGGATCCGTCCGGCCGGCGTCGTGATCGGGTCCTGGCCGTCCGGCCCGGATCTGGCCGCGCGGTGCAACGTCGCCGACCTGGAAACCGTCAGCGGGCGCCCGCTCGCCGGCGCGCTGCCCGAGGGCGCGCCCGCCTGGCCGGACTTCCTGTCGGTTGCCCGTCACGGGCTCGCCCCGGCGCTCGGCGGCGTGTTCGATGCTGGAGACTTCCGACTGACCGTGGACCCGTCCCCGATCCGAGAGGCCGCTAAGCCGTGACCGACATTCTTGAGCTGGCCCGCGAGCAGGTTCTCGACGGTGGCAAGGGGCTCGACGAGGCCCAGGCGCTGGAGTGCCTGAACCTGCCCGACGACCGCCTGGACGAGCTGCTGCAGCTCGCGCACGAGGTGCGGATGCGCTGGTGCGGTCCGGAGGTCGAGGTCGAGGGCATCGTGTCGGTCAAGACGGGCGGCTGCCCGGAGGACTGCCACTTCTGCTCCCAGTCCGGACTGTTCTCGTCCCCGGTCCGCTCGGCGTGGCTGGACATCCCGTCGCTGGTCGAGGCCGCGCGGGAGACCGCAGCCACGGGCGCGACCGAGTTCTGCATCGTCGCGGCGGTGCGCGGTCCGGATGCCCGGCTGATGAAGCAGATGCGCGAGGGCGTGGCCGCGATCAAGGCCGCCGTCGACATCCAGGTCGCGGCGTCGCTCGGCATGCTCACGCAGGAGCAGGTGGACGAGCTCGCCGACATGGGCATCCACCGGTACAACCACAACCTGGAGACGGCCCGCTCCTACTTCCCGAACGTGGTGACGACCCACACGTGGGAAGAGCGCTGGGAGACGCTGTCGATGGTCCGGGACGCCGGCATGGAGGTGTGCTGCGGCGGCATCGTCGGGATGGGCGAGTCGGTCGAGCAGCGCGCCGAGTTCGCGGCCCAGCTCGCCGAACTCGAACCGGACGAGGTACCGCTGAACTTCCTCAACCCCCGCCCCGGGACGCCGTTCGGCGACCTGCCCGTGATGCCGGCCAACGACGCACTGAGGACCGTGGCCACGTACCGGCTGGTGCTGCCGCGCACGATCCTGCGGTACGCCGGCGGCCGGGAGATCACCCTCGGCGACCTCGCCGACAAGGGCGTGCTCGGCGGGATCAACGCGGTGATCGTCGGCAACTACCTGACCACCCTCGGCCGGCCCGCCACCCAGGACCTGGAGATGCTGGCCGATCTCAAGATGCCGATCAAGGCGCTGTCGGACACGTTGTAGGCCTGCCCGGACGGACCGCGATGGTCAGGCTCTGCTAAACAGTCATCGTGGGAGTTTCCGTTCGTCCAGCGCTGCCGGCCGAGTACGACGCGATCGGGGCTCTGACTCTGCGCGCCTACTCGCTCGACGGGCTGCTCGACGACGACTCCGACTACGCGCGTGATCTCCGTGACGCGACCCGCCGCGCCGAGCACGCCGACCTGCTGGTCGCCGTCGACGAGAACCAGTCCGTCGTGGGCACGGTGACGTTCTGCATGCCCGGCTCGCCGTACGCGGAGCTGTCCCGGGACGGCCAGGCGGAGTTCCGGATGCTGGCCGTCGACGTCGCCGCCCGGGGCCAGGGCATCGGGGAGAAGCTGGTCAGGGCGTGTCTGGACCGCGCGGAAGGCAAGGGCTGCACGAGCGTCGCCATCTCCACGCGGCCGCAGATGGTCAGTGCCCACCGGATCTACCAGCGGCTGCTGTTCGAACGCACGCCCGAACTGGACTGGGAACCGGTGCCGGGCATCTCGCTGATCACCTACACCCGGAAGCTCTGATGACCAGCTACTGCGGACGTTGCGGCGAACCGGCCGCCACCGGCGACCACACCGCGTGCGTGCGCGCCCTCGGGCTGGAGCCGCCGAGGTACTGCACGGCGTGCCGCCGCCGGATGGTCGTCCAGGTGCTGCCGACCGGCTGGCGCGCACGCTGCGTCGAGCACGGCGAGCAGCGCGCCTAGCCGGTTTCAGCCGATGACGGCGATCAGGTCGCCTTCCTGCACGACGTCGCCCTCGGCTACGGCCAGCTCGGTGACGGTGCCGTCGCTCTCGGCGATCACCGGGATCTCCATCTTCATGGACTCCAGGATCACCAGCGTGTCGCCGTCGTTGACCGTGTCACCGGCCGCGACCACGACCTTCCACACGTTCGCCACCATCTCGGCCCGGATCTCGTCGGCCATCTGACCTCTCTCCTGTCTGGGCGTCAGCGGGTGCTCTTTAGTGACGGACGCCACTCGCAGGTGAATCAAATCATGCCGCCCCCTGAGCCGCGGAAGACCCCGGGACGGCGGCGCGCCGGTGCGGCGTGGGACCCTTGGAGCAAGCATCACCACTGACTGGAGGCCGACATGGCGAAGAAGGCTCGCAAGAAGAGGGCTCGGAAGAAGAGCAAGGCCAACCACGGCCGCCGTCCGAACGCCTGATCTAGACACGAGAGAGCCCCGGCCACCCGTCCTCGGGTGCCGGGGCTTTCGCGTGCTTGTGTCAGGTCTCGCGGACCTCGGCCAGCTTGGCCTTGAGCCGTTCACGCAGGCCGACCGGCGCCGTCTCGTCGCCGCAGCACCGGTTGACCAGCGCCTTGACCTCCTGCTCGATGCCGAACTCCTGGAGGCACGGGCTGCACTCGTGCAGGTGCTGCTTGATCTTCGCCTTGCTCGTCTGGTCGCACTCGGCGTCCAGGTAGGTGTACACGTCCTCAAGGACCTCGTCGCACGGGGTCTCGTGTGGCTTCCCGCAGCTCACGAGGTCACCTCCTGGCCGGCCGGGACGTCCTCCGGCTTGAGGATTCCGCGGTCGATCGCGTACTGCTCCAGCATGTGACGCAGATTACGTCGGCCGCGGTGCAGCCGGGACATCACCGTGCCGATCGGCGTGCCCATGATCTCCGCGATCTCCTTGTAGGCGAATCCTTCGACGTCCGCGAGGTAGACGGCGAGCCGGAACTCCTCCGGCAGCGCCTGCAACGCCGACTTGATGTCGCTGTCCGGGAGCCGGTCCAGCGCCTCAGCCTCGGCCGAACGCAGCCCGGAGGACGTGTGCGTCGCCGCGGCGGCGAGCTGCCAGTCCTCGATCTGCTCGGTCGGGCTCTGCTGGGGCTGCCGCTGCTTCTTGCGGTAGTTGTTGATGAAGGTGTTCGTGAGGATGCGGTACAGCCAAGCCTTGAGGTTGGTCCCGTCCTCGAACTGGTGGAACGCGGCGTACGCCTTGACGAACGTCTCCTGGACGAGGTCCTCCGCGTCGGCGGGGTTGCGCGTCATCCGGAGCGCCGCGGCGTAGAGCTGATCGAGGAACGGGAGTGCGTCCCGTTCGAACCGCTCGTTGCGCTGTTCAGCCGTTTCCTCGCGTGCCAAGACGTCTCCCGTCCGTCCGGCCCCGGCCTTCGAGGCGCCGCCAGCCGAGAATACGCCCCGGGGGTGCACGGTGCCGGCGGCCGCCGGCTGGAGTGGCTCCGCCGCCGGCCATTCCGGGCCGCTGAGCAGCCTGGAAACCCGCTCCGCGCCGGCGCGGTTCGCTCCGCTGAGGATCACCGTTTTCGCTCCTCCCGTACGTACCCTGACGCTGCGTGCAACACGCGAGGGACCGGCGATTGTTCCGGACGGTGGTTACGGGTCCGTCACATAGGCTTGCCGGCATGGCAGGACGGGGAACTCCCGCGACCGTGGCGCTGACCCGCGCGAAGGTGGAGCACACGGTCCACGAGTACGACCACGACCCGGCGGCGGAGTCCTACGGCGGCGAGGCGGCCGACGCGCTCGGCACCGACGCCGGCCGGGTGTTCAAGACGCTGGTGGCCGCCGTGGACGGCGTCCTGCACGTGGCGGTGGTGCCGGTCGGCGGCTCGCTCGACCTCAAGGCGCTCGCGGCGGCGGTCGGCGGGAAGCGCGCGGCGATGGCCGATCCGGCGCTCGCCGAACGCACGACCGGGTACGTCCGGGGCGGGATCAGTCCGCTCGGGCAGCGCAAGGCGTTGCCGACGGTGCTGGACGCGACCGCACTGGAGCATCCGACCGTATTCGTCTCGGCGGGGCGGCGCGGCCTGGAGGTCGAGCTTTCTCCGGACGACCTGAGCCGCCTCACCGCCGCCCACGTCGCCCCGATCGCGGGCGGCTGACCCGCTACGCGACGTAACGCTCGTCCGCTGCGCATAGATGTTTTCCGAGCATGACAAATGTCGGTGTAGGTACCGGGATTTGTCATGACGCGAAAAGAGGCAACCGCGCCCGACGCCTAGGCGGGTGACGCGAGGTCGCGGGCGCGCAGCCAGTCGAGGACGTGGCCGCCGACCGGTTCCTTCTTCAGCGAGTGGTCCCCGGCGACGATCCGGACGTCCACGCCAGGCGACGGATCGGGGATGCCGAACGGGTCCCGGTCGCCGTTGACGACGAGCGTCGGTACGCCCGTGCGCAGCTCGCTGTCCCGGGACTTCTCCGGCCGGCCGGGCGGATGCAGGGGGAACGCCAGCGCGACGACCGCGACGGCGCCGAGCGACGGGGCCGTCCGGCACGCGACACGGGCGCCGGACGAGCGACCGCCGAACACCATCGGCACGTCGGGCCACCGCTCGCGCAGCGCGTCGACGACCGCCGTCCACGCCTCGTCGAGCTGGTTGACAGGCGCGGGAGCCCGCCGTCCGGCGACGCGGTACGGCTGGGTCACCCGTACGACCGTCACGCCGGCCGGGACGAGTGCGTCGCGGACGGCGACGAGGTCGGGAGAGTCCACCGAACCGCCCGCACCGTGGCCCAGGAAGAGCACGGACCGTGATGCCCCGTCGGGTACGTCGACGTCGATCCGCGCGTCACCCCGAGGCGTCGGCACCGGGGTGCCGGACGGCGGCTCGCCCACCGAGCCACCGTCCGGCTTCGGGTCCGGCGCGGAACGCCGGTGGTTCAGTGCGTCGCCGTGTGGGCCGGCGTGTTGATCGTTCCGCCGCAGTTTCGCCATGCGACAAGCATCGCGCGGCGCTCACGAGGAGTGGTGGCGCCCCACACACCTTCGCAGTCGCCGGCGTTGAGAGCGGCGGCGAGGCAGTCAGCCTGCACGTCACAGCCGCGGCAGAGAGCCAGCGCCATGTCGGCCGGCTCGGTCGGGAGGGGAAAGAACGTCTCAGGGTCAACCGTGCGGCAACGACCCCGTGTCCGCCAGGTCGGGTCGTGCGGTCGCGCGCCACGGGCCCGGAGGAGCCTCGGGTCGCGGCTCGCCGCCTGCACTTCGTGGGGCCGTGGCAGTCTCGCCCGGGTCACGAGTGCACTCCTTTCTTCGGCGCTGTCTCTGCAGCGCGTTCGCGGATACGGCCTCGCTCCCGTAACAGCGGGTGCCACGGAAACGACAACGCAAAGCAATGATTCGAACTCGCTCTGTGTTCGCCAACGAGCCGGGAGCGGAACCGTTACGGCACCCGCATGAAGTACGCCTCAGAAGAGGGTCGGGTTCACGCCGATCTGGTCGGAATCGGACCCCACCCGGCCGATCAGGGCGGCACCCTTGTTCCGGACGTTTCCGACCTCCGGCCCCACCGGACGGATCTCCAGGAAGTCGACCGGACCGGGCTCCAGCAGCGACCGCGGATCGGCGACCGGCTCCTCGCCGAGCCATGCGGCCCAGCGATCCGGCGTCATCAGCAGCGGCATCCGGTCGTGGACGGCCGTCAGGGCGCCGATCGCCTCGGTGGTGACCACCGTGCAGGTGTAGAGCCGGTCGTCGCCGCTCCCCCACACCTCCCACAGCCCGGCGAACACCACGCCCGGCGCTGCCGTCATGAAGTACGCCTGCTTGCCCGGCGCGTTCTCCCTCGGCGCCCACTCGAACCAGCCGTCGGCCGGGACAAGGCACCGCCGCCGCGCGAACGCCGCCTTGAACGCAGGCTTCTCCAGCAGCGACTCCGAGCGGGCGTTGAGCATCCGCGCGCCGCCGGACGGGTCCTTCGACCACGACGGAACAAGACCCCACTTCGCCACCGACACGACCCGGTCAGGCACCGGCGACCCGCCGGCGAGCGCGCCGTCGGCCAGCAGATCGGCGGCGCGGCGGGACCGGCGCACCACGTGGACCCGGTCCGTCGGCGCGACGTTGTAGTCGGGCTGGACGTCCTCGCCCTCGGTCGCGTCGACGGCGTCGAACTCGGCGACGAGGTCCTCGGCGCTACGGGTGGAGGCATACCGACCGCACATGTCCACAAGCTTAGGACCGGGGACTGACAGACTGTCCCCATGCAGACACCCGCCGATCCCTGGCCGGCGCCGCGCGCGCACCGGCCGGTCGAGGCCACGGTGCCCATGGCCGGCTCGAAGTCGGTCACCAACCGGGCACTGGTCCTCGCCGCGCTGGCCGACGGTCCGTCCCTGCTCACGGCTCCCCTGCGGTCCCGCGACACGGAGCTGATGGCGGCGGCGCTGCGGTCGCTCGGCGCCGAGGTGACGGACGTCGCCGACGGCTGGCAGGTCACCCCTGGCGCGATGCGCGGCCCGGCGGTCGTCAACTGCGGTCTCGCGGGCACGGTCATGCGCTTCGTGCCGCCGATCGCGGTGCTGGCGCGGGGCGATGTCGAGTTCGACGGCGACGTGTACGCCCGGAAGCGGCCGATGGGCCGGCTGATCCAGGCCCTGCGCGGGCTCGGCGCCACGATCGAGGACGGCGGGCGCGAGGCCATGCCGTTCACCGTCCACGGCGGCGGCGCCCTGCCCGGCGGGACGGTGACGATCGACGCCTCGGCCTCGTCCCAGTTCGTGTCGGCGCTGCTGCTCGCGGGGGCCCGGTACGAGCAGGGCGTCGTGGTCGTCCACGACGGCGAGCCGGTGCCGAGCCAGCCGCACATCGACATGACGATCGCGATGCTGCGCGAGGCCGGCGTAACCGTCGAGGACGACGAACCGAACACGTGGCGGGTCCTCCCCGGCCCTGTCCGCCCGCTCCAGGTCACGATCGAGCCCGACCTGTCCAACGCCGCGCCGTTCCTGGGGGCCGCGCTGGTCACGGGCGGGTCCGTCACGGTGCCGCGCTGGCCCGTACGGACGACCCAGCCGGGCGACGCGCTCCGCGACCTGTTCGTCCAGATGGGCGCGCGCGTCGCCCTCGGTCCGGACGGGCTCACGGTCACGGCCGGCGACCGGCTCACCGGGCTGGACGCCGACCTGCGCGACGTCGGCGAGCTGACGCCCGTCCTCGCGGCCCTGTGCGCGCTGGCCGAGACGCCGTCCACGCTGCGCGGCATCACCCACCTGCGCGGCCACGAGACGGACAGGCTGGCGGCGCTGGCCACGGAGATCACCGCGCTCGGCGGCGACGTGACCGAGACCGACGACGGCCTCCAGATCCGTCCCCGTCCGCTGAAGGGTGGGGTGTTCGCCACGTACGACGACCACCGGATGGCACAGGCCGGCGCCCTGCTCGGCCTCGCCGTCGACGGGATCGAGGTGGCGAACATCGCCACGACGGGCAAGACGATGCCGGAGTTCCCGACGGTGTGGCGCGCCATGGTCGGGGAGGACGCCTGAGCCGGGGCCGCGACTGGGACGAGGACGACGTCCGGGTACGCCCCGGTCGCGCGTCCCGTCCCCGCACCCGTACCCGTCCCAAGCACGAGGACGCCGTCGCCGGCTTCGTCATCGCGGTCGACCGCGGCCGGTTCACCTGCCGGGTCGATGACCGGACCGTCACCGCCATGCGGGCCCGGGAGCTGGGGCGCAAGGCCGTCGTGGTCGGCGACCGGGTGGACATCGTCGGCGACGTCACGGGCGGTACCGACAGCCTCGCGCGGATCGTGCGGATCTCCGAGCGGACGTCCGTACTGCGCCGCACCGCCGACGACGACGATCCGTACGAGCGCGTGGTCGTGGCCAACGCCGAGCAGCTCGTCATCGTCACGGCGCTCGCGGACCCGCCGCCCCGGACGGGCTTCGTGGACCGCTGCCTCGTCGCCGCCTACGATGCCGGGCTCGAACCGCTGCTGTGCCTCACCAAGGCCGACCTCGTCGAGGGCTCGACCGTCCTCCCGGACCTGCTGGCCCACTACGACGGGCTGGACTTCGCCGCCGTCACCTGCCGGCACGACGAGCCCCCGGACGCCCTGCGCGCCGCACTCGCCGACCGCGTCTCCGTCCTGGTCGGACACTCCGGGGTCGGCAAGTCGACGCTGGTGAACGCACTCGTGCCGGACGCGCACCGGACGACGGGCGTCGTCAGCGCGATCGGCAAGGGCCGGCACACGTCGACGTCCGCCGTGGCGTTGGAACTGGCCGGCGGCGGCTGGGTCGTCGACACGCCAGGCATCCGCTCGTTCGGGCTGGCGCACGTGTCGCCGGAGAGCCTGCTCGCCGGCTTCACCGACCTCGCCGAGGGCGCGGTCGAATGCCCGCCCGGCTGCGGGCACCTCGGCGGCGAGTGCGCGCTCGACGCGTGGGTCGAGGCGGGCCACGCCAGTGCGGCCCGCCTCGCCTCCTACCGCCGACTCCTCAGCTCCCGCTAGTCACTGCACTGACTACTGGCCGCGACTGGCCGGATCCACGCGGGCATAGGTGAGGAAGTCGACCATCGTGAACTTGCCCGCGGTGCGACTCGGCAGCGTCGGCTTCCAGTTCGGCTGCCTGTTGAGGTAGGAGCCGGTGTCGAGCTGCATCAGTCCGATGAAGACTTCGCCGACGATCCGGCCGCCCACCGGCCCGAGCGTCAGCCCGTCGCCGAGGTGCTCCCCTTCCTTCAGCGTGTAGTACCAGAGCGGGGTGTTGGCATCGAGGCCCACGCCGAAGCGCGCCAGCTCGGGGAAGATGCCGGCGGTCAGCGGGGGCGTGCCGATGTGGCGCGCGATGTCCTGCCCGGACGGCAACGTCCACGTCAGGTGTCGCAACAGGTTCCGCTGCGGCAGGGAGGTCGGCGGGTCGCCGCTCGCTATGGCACCGAGTGGCAACCGGAACAGCGGCGTCGAGATCCTGGTATCGATCCGCTTGTTCGGCCTGACGGCTCCGTCCCCGAAGTTGAAGAACGTCTGCCAGCCGATGAAGCGACGCCGGGCCCGCTTCCCGCCACGCAGGTCGGACGGGTCCTGCACGCCCTCCTGGCTCGGGTCGAAGATCATCCCGAAGAACGGCTGGCCGTTGTCGCCGGCCAGGTTGGCCCGGTACGACGGCCGGACCATGCTGTGCCCGAACCGGTAGCACGCGCCCTGGAACTCGACCGGCATGAAGTGCTCGCCCTGGCGCGGCCGGTAGTACTGCCGTCCGTAGTGGAGGATGTGCTGGATGGTGCCGTGGCCGCACACCATCGGCAGGAACTCGTTGACGATGATCCAGTGGTAGTGCCAGGTCAGCAGCTTGCGCGCCTCGGCGAAGACGTTCGATTCCGGCACGCCCTGCCCGCGCACCCGGTCGACGGCGCGGTTGTGGAAGAGGATGAACGCGGCGTGCAGGCCCGCGATGATCAGGTTCTCGTCGTTGCGCGGATCGCCGATGATCGCCTGGCCGCTCGGGAGCCGGGGCAGATCCTCGAAGAGCCCTCCGCTCTCGATCCGCAGCTTCGCCCTGTCGGCCGGGTTGTAGAGCTGCGGGCTGGCGACAGGTCCGCCGCCGTAGACGGTGTCCAGGTCCAGCACCGGTGTGCGGGTGTTCGGCGCCGCCTCCGGGTCCAGCGGCACCGCCAGCCTTGACGTCGTGTCGAACGTCATGTCGTGATCGAGGAACTGGCCGAGGAACGTGACACCCGCCGTGTGGAACGGGTTGTCCTTGTTGTTGACGCTCAGCAGCGGGTCGACGATCAGGTCGATCGGACCGCGCGCGAGGTCGTCCTTGGCGTCGAGGATCCCGCCCGGCTTGCCGATCTCGTTCATGGCCGCGATGACCTGCGGCGTCGGCTGCGCGAACGACGGCAGTGACGGGAACATCCGGCCGAACCTCAGCGGCGATGTCGCGATCGACGGTCCAGCGTCGACAGCCGCCATCGCCGAATCCACGGGATTGAGCGCCAGCGCGCCCACACCGGCCCCCATGCCGGTGAGGAATCGCCGTCGGCCCAAGCCTCGTTTGGATCTGTCCTGTGCAGAGGGTGATGCCATCGCCGCACCTCCGGGTTGTCCAGCGGCGCCCGCCGGTTGCGGGCGCGCGTCGACCCGGGGGCGATTCTGGAGGTACCGGCACGATCTACGCACGGGCCCTAGGGGGTTCTCGTCCGTCCGTCAGCAGCCCCAATCGGTAGGCGATCGAAAGAGCGGCGGCCCTGTTGCGGACGCCCAGCTTGCGGAAGATCCGCGCCTGCGTGTTCTCGACGGTCTTGGTGGCGATGCCGAGCGCGCGGGCGGTCTGCCGTACGGAGTCGCCGCGGCCGACGGAGTACAGGATCTCGGTCTCCCGGACGGTCAGCTCCGGTAACACGCGGAGCCCGCCACCGTCGAGCATCATGCCCGCGTCGGATCCGAGCTGATCCGCCCGGATCGCCGCGTAGCCGCCGACCAGCACCGCGATCACCGTGACCAGGTCCGCCGGCACGTCCTGCGCGGCCAGGACCGCCCACGCGCCGCGCTGCATGGCCGCGAGCAGCTCACCGCGCTCCGGGAATCCGTCGCACACCAGCAGGACGGGGATGCCGAGGGCGTCGCACGCCGTCCAGTCGGCCTCGGACGGATCGACCAGGACGCCGATCACCGGCCCTGGGTACCAGTACGCCGGGTACTCGTCGTTCTTCGCGCCGCACGACCGGTCGTGGACGTACGGCACCCCGCGCGTCACCAGCGTGCCCGCGACGAGATCGATGACCGGGCCAGGATGGCCACGGAGCAGGACGACGGCCGCCCGTCCCGCCTCCGCAGCGGCACGGACGTTGCGCTTTCGGTGATGGGCGATGCCGAGCGACGCGATCCGCGCCACCGCCTGGCTGTTGCTGTGAGTGTCCAACTTGGCGTAGATGCGACGCTTCCGGTTCTCCACCGCGCCGGGACTGATGCCCAGCACGCTAGCCATCTCCGCCACGCTGTGCCCCGAGTTCATCAGCCACAGGACGTCGAGGTCGCCGTCGGTCAGCCGGCCGCCCGGCGGCAGGGCGCGCTGAGCCGCGTGGCGCCGCAACGTGACCAGCAAGGCATCCAGGCCGTGCGACGCCGGAACAGCGGCCGTCAGCCCCGCCTCACACAGATCGTGCAGCGTGAGTCGCTGGGCACTGTCGTAGATGCCGACCAGGCCGACATCCTTGAAACGCTCGTGTAGCTCACGGAGGGAGTCCGTGAGCCCGGGTAAGTGGTCCCGGAGGTCGACCAGGACGACGTCGGGGCGGCGCAGGTCGCACACCACCGCGAGATCGACCAGGTCGGCGGCGTGACCCACCACCGTGAAGTCCGGTCGGCTCCGCAGACATGCCGCGAAGACCTCCCGGATGAGTAACCGACGTGCCTGCAGCGCCACCCGCACCGACGTGCGCTCCATTGCCGGCCCCTTCCGAGGCCCCCCGACGCACCATTGTGACGAATCAGCAGAAATCTATCCCCAAGCGAGCGATTGGTCTAGGCCATGGCCGCCCTGGAAATTTCACTCCAGACAGTCCACCGTTCAACCTGATCTGGCTGAGCTCAGGCAGGGGGCTCCCGCTCGAGATCAGCGCGCCGCGCCACCCGCATCGACCAGCCGACGTCCTCGCACGGCCAGCGTTTGAGGCACCAGTTGCAGGTGGGCTCCGGTATGTACGCGCGGCGGTGCAACTCGAGTAGCCGTCGGGCCGTCCGCAACCGCTCGGCGGTCGGCTCGGTATCACCAAGGATCAGACCTGGCTGGTCATCGCTGGAAATCTCGTTCTCCATTCGCCGGTGCGCGAGGACCTGGCGGAGGACATACACCGGGTGCGGCTCCCCACAGAACAGCCACTCCGAAACGCCCTCCGCCAAGCCGCCTCGAGGAAGGACGTGGCGGAGGGAACCGGGAGCCCGCCGCCACGCCCTGCCCGTTCACCCACCGCCGCGGCCATAACTCAACGGCGCCGGGGAGCCTTGTCGTAGGCCTGACTACTGTCACCTGAAACGCTACGATTTCCGCTGCGATACCCCCACTGACCTTCGGTACGTGTTTCCGGCGGCAGTAACGGGCCATGCGCGATACATAGGGCAAGAAAGCTGACTGCCAGTACGCGTTCAGTGGTGGAGGCCGCTCGATGACAGCCATACGGCCGATCAGGGGGCTCGTCACCGGCTACATCTTCAAACTGGCCCGGGAATCCATCCCGGCCAGCCAGCAACGCTTGGCCGAATCCATCGGCGTCGATCGGGGCACGGTCCAGGGCTGGGAGAGCGGCCGGCGGCCGTTCACATCGGTCCCGTACGGCCAGGCGGTTGCGCTGCGGCACCGGCTCGTTCAGCTCGGCGCCGATCCGGCGCTGCTTCATGCCATGAGTGATGCTGCAGAGGCTGACTTCATGCTCAGCCAGATCGTCGATACGAGGCCAAGCGATGTCCGCGTCGACGAGCACCCCCTCGCCTACCGTGTGCTGACTCATGGGCTCACTCAGATGCTCGGTTGGCCCGTTACCGGGCAGACCCCGACTGCGATCGCCAGCCGTGCGATTCCTACGCCCGCCCGTAGAGGCCCCGTCGCCGATGGGCCGGCATTGAACGCAGCCCAGCGAGACGCGTTCTTTGACGGCTTGCGCGCGGCCGCTGTCCGAGCGACCGGCGACACAGACCGCGCGGTATTGCTGCACCGCCAGGCGTGCTTCCTGTCCGGTCTTGACCCTGCGCTGGACACTGCTGGCTGGCTAACGGGAAGCAAGCCAACCGACTATTTCGTTCGGCCGCGTGCGTGGTCACCAAGGTGGGTCGATGCACGATCGATCGCCACCGCCCTCGCCCAACAGGGCGACGCTGAACCTCTCCGAGCGTTCATCTCCAACGCTCATGCTGACGAAACCTGCGAGCTCGCCAGCCTGAACTACTGGGCCTACTGGGTCGGCGAAGGATCCGAGCGCCAGCACAACGACAGGTTCATGGTGAGTCGTAGCGGGCAATGGCATGGCGCGCCGCTGTTGCGCCACCTGGTTGAACGCATGACCAGCGACCACAAGTTCATTGACCTCAACGTCCACACCGTGTGGGCGCTGCTAGCCGTACGACGGGGCCTCTTGGCTGACGATCGGCGCTTGGGCGCGGACCTCTACGGTCGAAGTGAACAGCTCCTCGCCGAGGGCAACGTGTCAAAGCAGTCGCGGCAGGAACTGACCTCCGTGATCTACGGTCTCCGAATGGACGGGATGACACCATGACCGACGAGACAACTCCCGAACAGATCGCCGGAGTGGCCGAGTACCTGTTCGAACTGGGCATGCTCAAGCACGCCAAGCGGTCCGGCTGGTGGATCGCCGGCGTCAAGGATCCCGAGACGATCGCCGAACATTCGTTCCGGACGGCCGTGCTCGCGTCGATCCTCGCGACCATGGAAGGCGCCGACTCAGCCAAGGCCACGCAGTTCGCCGTGTTCCACGACACGCAGGAGACGCGCGTCGGCGACATCCCGCACATCGGGCGGCGGTACCTGACCGCCACGGGCAACGGTGCCGTGACGGCGGACCAGGTCGCCGCCTGCCCGCCATCCGTCGCCGCCGCGATACAGGCCGTGGTCGACACCTACGAGCGGCAGGACACGCCCGAAGCGCTCGTCGCCCACGACGCCGACAAACTCGAATGCCTGATCCAGGCCGTCGAGTACGGACGGCAGGGCTACGCGAACGTGCAGCCGTGGATCGACAGCTGCCGGGCGGCGCTGAAGACGGCATCCGCGCAGCGGATCGCCGACGCGGCGGTCGGCATGTCCGGCCTCGAATGGCAACGCCAGTAACCGTGCCAGCACGTGGTCAGCAACGCTAGCCTTGCCGAGGTGTCCCGCTAGACGCCCAGAAAGGATCGAGCCGTCCATGGGATTGCTCTCCCGCTTCAAGGCCAGCCCCACGCCCGTCGCCACCGAGCACACGGTCATCGCCCGCTACGTGCTCACCGCCGGCCCGACCGGCACCTCGACCGACATCCACGATGTCGCCACCCTCGAAGACCGCATCGTCGACGCGATCAGCGCCGCTCGGGTCGGCGAGTTCGAGGGCAGCCAGTTCGGCACGGGCGAGGTGACGCTCCTCATCTACGGCCCGGACGCCGACCGCCTGTTCGCGGTGGTCGAGCCGATCCTGCGCTCGTTCGCGCCGAGACCGGCGCAGATCGTGGTCCGGTACGGCAGCTTCGAGGACACCCGCGCCCCGGAGACCGTCATCCACCTGTAGTGCGGCAGGCCGGCACGATACGGTTCCGGCCATGTCCCGCTACACCGACGACCTCGCGCTCGCCCACGTCCTGGCGGATACGGCCGACGCGATCTCGCTGAGCCGTTTCCGCGCGCTGGACCTGAAGGTCGAGTCCAAGCCCGACCTGACGCCGGTGAGCGACGCCGACACGTCCGTCGAGCAGGCGCTGCGCGCCACGCTGAGTCGGGCGCGCCCGCGGGACGCGGTCCTCGGCGAGGAGTTCGGGGCGACGCCGGCCGCGGCCGGGCCGGGGAACCGCCGGTGGGTCATCGACCCTATCGACGGGACGAAGAACTACGTGCGTGGCGTGCCCGTGTGGGCGACGCTCATCGCGCTGCTGGAGGGCGACCAGCCGGTCGCCGGGCTGGTGTCGGCGCCGGCGCTGGGCCGGCGCTGGTGGGGCGCTCTGGGGGCCGGCGCGTTCACCGGCAAGCAGCGGTCCGCCGCGACGCCGATCCTCGTGTCGGGCGTGAACCGACTCTCAGACGCATCCTTCTCATACTCGGACATTTCCGGCTGGGAGGAGCGGGGCCTCCTCGACGGCTTCCTCGATCTGGGCCGCGCGGTCTGGCGTACCCGGGGCTACGGCGACTTCTACAGCTACATGCTGCTGGCCGAGGGAACCGTCGACATCGCCGCCGAACCCGAGGTCTCGCTGTGGGACCTCGCCGCGCTGATCCCGATCGTCACCGAGGCCGGCGGCCGCTTCACCGACCTGAGCGGCGCCACCGGTCCGGCCGGCGGAAGCGCGGTCGCCACCAACGGACATCTGCACGACAGCGTCCTGAAGTACCTCGCACCACGCTGACCAGTGCCTTCTCGCCGCGGGCCACGTGCCGTTCGGCGCACGGTCAGCCCTCGACAGGCCACCGGTCGCCTGGTGTGTCTATCCTCTGCGAGTGACTTATGGTTGGTTCTTCCTCGCGGGTGCGATTGCCACCTACGGGTTGGCCAACTTCCTCCAGGCCGTCGCCGCACGCCGGATCGACCCGCACGACACGCTCCATCCAGGGCTTCTGCTGCGGCTCGCGACGCACAAGACGTACCTCCTCGGCCTGGTCTGCCAGATCCTCGGATTCGTGTTCGCGTTCTTCGCACGCCGTGACCTGCCGCTGTTCCTCGTCCAGACGGGTGTGGCCGCCGGCCTCGGCGTCACGGCGATCCTCGGCGTGCTGCTGCTCAAGTGGCGGCACCCGCCCGCCGAGATCGCGCTGCTGATCATCCTCGGCGTCGGCCTCGCCGCGCTGATCATCTCCGCGCAGCGCAGCCCGTCCCGACCGCTCGGCACGGCGGAGGTCGTCGGGCTGGCGCTGGCGGTCGTCGTGATCGGCATCCTCGGCCGGCTGGCCGCCAAACTGCACGGCTCCCCCGGGTCCGTCGCGCTCGGTGCCCTCGCCGGCGTGGCGTTCGGCGCGGTGGCCGTGGCGTCCCGCCCGCTCGCCGGCGCCGACTCGATCTCCGGCTTCGTCACGAACCCGCTGCTCTACATCCTTCTCGCGCACGCGCTGGTCGGTCAGCTGCTGCTCGGCCTGGCGATGCAGCGCGGGTCTGCCACGGCCGCCGTGGCATCGATGGACGCGGCAGCCGCCATCCCCGCCGCCGCCATCGGCCTCTTCCTCCTCGGCGACCGGATCACGCCCGGCCTGGAGTGGCTCGCCGCGTTCGGCTTCGTCGCCGCGCTCGGCGCGGTCATCGGCCTGACCCGCTACGCGGAACCCCAGATCCACCCCAGCCAGGCGGACCGCGAAAAGATCCCCGTCAACGCCTGACCGCGAGCCGCACCCGCACCACCAGATCGCTCAGCGCGGCATCGGCGGTCGACCGTTCCGGCAGCTGTGAGCGACTCGCAGGGCGGTGTCCAGCTCACGGTGGAGCCGTTCGGACGTCGGCCGTCGCACGCTCGGCCACAGCCGGCGCCGCGCTGTGCTCGCCGCGCACCTTGGCCTCGATCAGCGCCGAGACGTACCCGGCGACGGGTGGTCGGCCAGCGAGGTACGGCAGGTCCGCGACGACCGCGACCGGAGGTTCAGCGCCGTCACGTAAGCTCCCGCGCCCGTACGTCGCGCAGCCATGCGTCCACCCGGACGGCGTCGGGCTCGGCGGGCAGCACCGTCCGCGCCGCCGCCTCGTCGAACTCCCCGTGCAACGCCATCCGCCACTTCTCGACCTCGTCCCACGGCACGGCGCCGCGACGGACGTCCAGCAGGCGCTCGCGATCGGCGCCGACGTCGAGCGGCAGCTGACCCGTGGCGAGCAGGTCACGCCCGGCGATGAGAAGGCGCAGCAGGTGCATGACGTGCTTCCACTTCGGCTCGCCGCGCTGGCGGACGTCGGCCTCGATCCGCTTGAACTGCGACAGCACGTAGCCGCCGTACGTCTGCTGGACGAGTTGCGACGCGAACGCCGTCCGCAGCGCCAGCAGCTCTTCGCCGAGCGGCGTGAGCGTGACGACCAGCGGCGAGCCGAGCAGTTCCAGCAGGTTCGGGTTCGCTTTGAGCGCCAGTTCGCAGAAGCGTTCGACCTCCCACGAGAACTGCTCCGGACCTGGACCCTCGACGTGGGTCGGCGGTTTCACGAGTGACCAGAACGACGAGGTCGGAGCCACGTACACGCCGCGCAGGTCGGTGTCCGAGTCATCCGTGGCCAGGCCGAACGCCCGCGAGCCGACCACCGCCGCGTAGATCGTGCGCTGCTCGACGAGGTCCTTGCCTGCGTCGTCGGCGGCCGGCAGCGCCAGGGCGGCCTGGTGCGCCTTGCGGAGCGTCAGCTCGCTCCGGGTCGCGGTGGCGACGCGGCCGTCCGGGAACTGGACCCGGTACCCGCCGTTCTCCACACCGACGACCCGGCCGGTGGCGCCGCGCTGCACGGTCCGGCCGTCGGCGTCGGGGCGCGCGACCCGCAGCACCACCTGGGTGCCGGTGGGGAGCGTGGGCATCGTCATGCGCGCCAGCCTGCCCGGTCCGGTGCCGGCTGTCGTCCGGATATCAGCTCGGCAGCTCGTACCGCAGCTTGTGCCTGTCGCCGGGGAGGATCGTCACCGAGACGCGCACCGGACGCTGTTCGGCGTACCCGGTGCGGACGTGCGCGAGCACCGGAACGCCCTGCCCGATGTCGAGCCGCTGCATCTCCAGCGGATCCGGCATGCGGGTGGTGATCTCGTCGACGAACCGCACCTGGACGTGGCCCATCTCGGCGAGGACGGCCGTCGCGCTGCCGGTGAACACCTGGGGATCGAGCAGCGGCGTGCCGTGCGCCAGCTCGAAGAGGTAGTAGGTCTCGGAGAAGGAAGACGGCTGCCCGTCCACGCTGCGGAGGCGCCGGCGCACGACCAGGTTCTCGCCGGGCGGCACTTCGAGCCGCTCCGCGATGTACTCGCTGGCGGCGACGATGCTGACCTCGATGCTCTGGTCGGGCACACGCCCCTGCGCGAGCGTCTGGTCGACGAAGTCGTCGAGACCGTTGGCGCGTCGGGCACCCGCGGCGGAATCGACCCGGTGGGTCCAGTTCATCCGTTCGCGGCGCCGGACGAGGCGCCCGGCCCGAGCCCGGCCAGCGGTGATCAGGCCCTCGTGGGCGAGCGCGTTGAGGGCCATTCGCGTGGTGTTGCGGGACACTCCGTACCTCTGGGCGAGGTCCATCTCTGTCGGGACTTGGGCGCCAGGGGCCAGCTCACCGTCGTTGATCGCTGCCCGCAGGTCGTTCGCGATCAGCTGGTAGAGCGGGTTGTCGCCGCCATCGACGGCAGCCATCGCTGAGCCTCCCCTGAGCTTTTGGTCCTACCAAACTATCAGAACCTATTGACAGACCTCTGCACGGTGCCACACCCTATTTATTGTCGGAACAATAAGACCGGAAGGTATCGATAGCCTAAGCGCAGCGTTGCGCCGGCTCCGTGAAGGAGGGCCGAGCGATGATCCACGGTGGGGCAGGCCTGGTGCAGCGCCTACTCGACACGGCAGAACGGCTCCTGTGGGAGGAGCAGGACGCGCGGAAGGCAGCTGCCGGCTGGCAGGTGATCAAGCTCGGCCGGTGGCACCGCATGTACCGACACCCTGCACTCATCGCCGCGGCGGTCCGCTCCCAGGAGCGTAGGCGCCGTCCAACCCGGCTAAGGGAGCGTGTCGCATGAGCCGCGCGCTGCGAATCGTGTTCACCGTCGTCCTGCTGACGATCCTCTGGTCGTTCCGCCGCACCCGCGGCGCCTTCGTCGTCACGTTCCTCGCCGGATTCTGGCTCCGCCGGACCTGGGTCACCGGCCCCGCCCGGCGCGGCCAGCTCGGCCCCGCCGGCCAGCCACCGAACTGGGTGCGGGCGGCGACCGACCAGGTCGGCGCCTCACGGGCCCTGACGTCCAGGGCATCACAGTCCGGCGCCGCCCGCTGGTGGTAGCGCGGATCGGGAGGGGGCGGCCCCGGGCGTGAGAACGTCCGGGGCCGTGAATCCCGCCCGGACGGAGCAGCCCGGTCGCTCAGCCCTCTGCGCTGGTACGTGGAGCCGTGGCCACGAGCGGCCGGGCCCCCGGCGGCCTCGCGAACTGTCGGGGATATCGGGGTATCCCGCGCCCGGTTACCGCACGCCATCCCGAACAGTCCGGTTTGTGCCCGGGCCGGCTAGACCGGCGGGACCTCCCAGAAGCCGGCGTTGAGCAGGATCTGCACCTGCATCGCGACGTTGCTGATGACGGCATCGACGTGCAGATCGAGAATGACGTTGCCGTACGAGTCGTAGATGATCTGCTCCACGCGGCGGGCACCGAGCGACTCGCGCTCGTAGATCGTCGGCACGATCACGCACTCGCCGATCCGCGGCACCTGCGGGTACGGCACCTCGGCTTCGAGGATGAAGTGGCGCAGGCCGCCCGCGGAGGGGTCCTGGACACGGAACTGGTAGGTCACCTGCACCGAGAAAGTGTGCCACGGTGCGGGCCGATGCCCGGTCCACACCTTTTCAGGGCGCCCCGGACCCCCTAGGGTAAGCGCCGTTTACCTCCCCTTTTGACCTGACTGGAGCTGCGCGTGCGCCGAGTCGTGACCGTCGTCATCACCGCCCTCGCTCTCATCGCGCCGGCCGCGCCGGCCGCGGCCGCGACGACCACCACAGAGGTCGCCTACCGGGAACAGGCTGTGATCGCCGCCGACCAGGCGCGCATCTGGAACCTCCTCGTCGACCTGCCGGGCTACTCGTCGTGGAACCCGTGGATCGTGCGCGCGGAGGGCGACGCCACACCGGGCAGCCTCGTCAAGGTGGACGTGGTCATCGGGCAGCACGTGATGGCGGCCCAACACACCGTGCTGGTCGTCGAGCCGCAGACCACGTTCTGCTGGAAGGACTCCGGCTGGAACGCGCTGTTCGTCCACGGCCAGCGCTGCCGGACGCTTCAGCGGCGTGCGGACGGCACGGTTCTGTTCACGAACGAACTGGTGCTCAGCGGGATCCTCAGCCCGGCAGCCGACCTCACCATCGGCAAGGCGATGCGGGACGGCATCAAGGCCGAGACCGCTGCTTTGAAGCGCGCAGCGGAAGGGCCGGCGACGTGATCGTCACCGGCCCTTCGACTCGAACCGTCAGTGCTCAGCCGGCTTGATCGGCTTGATGAGCGGCGTCGGCGAGGCGTTGCTCGTGGGCAGCTTCGGCGACTTGGTCTTCTTGGGCTTACGCACCTCGCGGCGCGGCTTGTCCTTGGACATTGGTTTAGCTCCTTCGAGGTCGGACGATCGAGGACGGCTCAACCACCTCTGATCACATTCCTTGCCTCCCTCAGCCGCGCGACTCCCGGCAAGGAGCAGCGCACTCACCTCCGACGTTAGCCCCGGCTGCGACAGAGGTCACCTACTTAATCGCCGGATTCCTTCCGCTTCCGCTCCTCCTCGGCAAGCCGCTTCTGCTCCTCGGCGGCGCGGCGCTGTTGTTCGGCCCGCTCGCGCAGGCCACGGAGGAACGCCTCGTCATCGTCGGGATTGGTGGCGGGCTGGCGGCCGGGCCGCTCGTACTCGGGGAAGCGGCTGGGCGCAGGCACGTCGGCACCTCGAGGGCGGCCGGCGATCAGCCAGAGGAGGGAGCCGATCGTGGGCAGGAACACGACGATCAGCAGCCACACGATCTTCGGCAGGTTGCGGATCTCGGACTCGTCGCGCGTGATCACGTCGACGATGCAGTAGATCCACAGCGCCAGAAGCGCGATACCGAGCAGGCCTCGCACGAGCAACATGCCCGCAACCTCCTTCAACCGGATTCAAAGGTAGCGGATCCACGCCAATAATCCCCGCGAGGTGACGGACCGGCCGCACATATCCTTGGCGTCGTCATGCGCACACAGTCTCCGCTCGCCGATCTGCAGGCGCGCCTACCCGATCTCATGCCACGCGACCGCCGCCGCCTGCAACGCCGCCTGGACGGTGCCCGCCGCGCCCGCGACCGGCAGGCCGCGCTCGCGCAGCTGGCCACCGACGTCGCGGCCGCCGAGGCGAAGGTCGCCGCGCGGCGGGCGAGCGTGCCCGCGATCAGCTACCCCGACGAGCTGCCGGTCAGCCAGAAGAAGGACGACATCCTCGCGGCGATCCGCGACCACCAGGTCGTGATCGTGGCCGGCGAGACCGGGTCCGGGAAGACGACGCAGCTCCCGAAGATCTGCCTGGAGCTGGGCCGTGGCGTCACCGGCCTGATCGGCCACACCCAGCCACGGCGCCTCGCCGCCCGCACGGTCGCCGACCGGATCGCGGAGGAGCTCGGCACGGAGCTGGGCAGCACGGTCGGCTTCAAGATCCGCTTCACCGACCACGCCAGCGACAACACGCTGGTCAAGGTCATGACCGACGGCATCCTGCTGGCCGAGATGCAGAACGACCGGTCGCTCGACCAGTACGACACGATCATCATCGACGAGGCCCACGAGCGGAGCCTCAACATCGACTTCCTGCTCGGGTACCTCAAGCAGCTGCTGCCCCGGCGCCCCGACCTGAAGCTGATCATCACCTCGGCGACGATCGACCCGGAGCGGTTCAGCCGGCACTTCGGCGACGCGCCGATCGTGGAGGTCTCCGGGCGGACATACCCGGTCGAGGTCCGCTACCGGCCGGTGACCGATCCGGACGGCGAGGACGACGACCGCGACCAGATCACGGCCATCTGCGACGCCGTCGACGAGCTGTCCCGCGAGGCGCCCGGCGACGTGCTGGTGTTCCTGTCCGGCGAGCGCGAGATCCGCGACACCGCCGACGCGCTGAACAAGCTCAACCTGCGCAACACCGAGGTCCTGCCGCTGTACGCGCGGCTCTCGACGGCCGAGCAGCACCGGGTCTTCCAGCCGCACGCCGGCCGCCGGATCGTGCTGGCGACCAACGTCGCCGAGACGTCGCTCACCGTTCCGGGCATCAAGTACGTGGTCGACCCGGGCACCGCGCGGATCTCCCGGTACAGCCACCGGACCAAGGTCCAGCGGCTGCCGATCGAGGCGGTGTCGCAGGCGTCGGCGAACCAGCGGAAGGGCCGGTGCGGGCGCACGTCCGACGGCATCTGCGTCCGGCTCTACACCGAGGACGACTTCCTCGCCCGTCCGGAGTTCACCGACCCGGAGATCCTGCGGACCAACCTCGCGTCGGTCATCCTCCAGATGACGTCGCTGGGACTGGGCGAGATGGCGGCGTTCCCGTTCATCGACGGCCCCGACCGGCGCAACATCGCCGACGGCGTGAACCTGCTGGCCGAACTCGGCGCCCTCACCGACGGCGCCCTGACACCGCTCGGGCGCAAGCTCGCGCAGCTCCCGGTCGACCCCCGGCTCGCGCGGATGGTCGTCGAGGCGGACCGCAACGGCTGCCTCGCCGAGGTCATGGTCATCGCGGCCGCGCTGTCCATCCAGGATCCGCGCGAGCGTCCGGTCGACAAGCAGCAGGCGGCGGCCGAGCAGCACAGCCGGTTCGCCGACAAGGACTCCGACTTCGCCGCGTACCTCAACCTGTGGAACTACCTGCGCGAGCGGCAGCGGGAACTGTCGTCGAACCAGTTCCGCCGGGCGTGCAAGGCCGAGTTCCTGCACTACCTGCGCATCCGCGAGTGGCAGGACATCCATGGCCAGCTCCGCCAGGTCGTCCGCTCGCTGGGCTTCACCGCCAACACGGAGGCGGCCGACCCGCAGAAGGTCCACGTCTCGTTGCTGGCCGGGCTGCTGTCGCACGTGGGGCTCAAGGAGGGCGACCGCAACGAGTACCTTGGCGCGCGCGGCGCGAAGTTCTCGATCTTCCCCGGATCGGCATTGTTCAAGAGGCCACCGCGCTGGGTCATGGCGGGCGAACTGGTGGAGACGTCCCGGCTGTGGGGCCGCATGGCCGCCCGCATCGAGCCCGAGTGGATCGAGCCGGTAGCCCAACACCTCGTGAAGCGGACGTACAGCGAACCGCACTGGGAGAAGACCCAGGGCGCCGTGATGGCGTTCGAGCGGGTCACGCTGTACGGCGTACCGATCGTCGCGTCCCGCAAGGTCAACTACGGCCGCATCGACCCCGAACTCTCGCGCGACCTGTTCATCCGGAACGCGCTCGTCGAAGGCGACTGGACGACCCATCACCGCTTCTTCCACGCCAACCGCGAACTGCTGGAGGACGTCGAGGAGCTGGAGCACCGGGCACGGCGCCGCGACATCCTGGTCGACGACGAGACCCTGTTCGCCTTCTACGACCGGCACATCCCGGCCGACGTCGTCTCCGGACGGCACTTCGACGCCTGGTGGAAGAAGGTCCGCCGCACCCAGCCCGAGCTGCTCACGTTCGATCCGTCCATGCTGGTGACGGAGGCGGCGGCCGGCGTCCAGGAGACCGACTATCCGGACGAGTGGCGGCAGGGCGATCTCACGCTCCCACTGTCGTACCAGTTCGAGCCGGGCACCGCCGCCGACGGCGTGACCGTCCACATCCCGATCGCCCTGCTCAACCAGGCCACCGGCGACGGATTCGACTGGCTCATCCCCGGACTGCGCGAAGAGCTGGTGACCGCGCTCATCCGGTCCCTGCCGAAGCCGATCCGGCGCAACTTCGTCCCGGTCGCCGATCATGCCAAGGCGGTGCTGGCCCGGATCGACACCAGCCGGCCGGTACTGGAGACGCTCGAGGACGAGCTGCGGCGCATGGGCGGCGTCGTGATCCGGCGCCAGGACTGGGGCCTCGACCGGCTGCCGCCGCACCTCGGGGTGACGTACCAGGTCGTGAACGAGAAGGGCAGCGTCGTCGCCGAGGGCAAGGACCTCGACGCGCTCAAGGAGAAGCTGCGCCCGAAGGCCCGCAAGGCCCTCGCGAAGGCGGCGCCGGGGATCGAGAAGTCCGGCCTCACCACCTGGGACTTCGGCCCGCTCCCCAGGACGATCGAGCAGCAGCGCGGCGAGCACGTCGTCAAGGCGTACCCGGCGCTGGTGGACGAGGGGTCGTCGGTCGCGATCCGGGTCCTGGAGACGGCCGGCGCCCAGCAGGCGGCGATGCGCGCGGGCACCCGCCGGTTGGTGCTGCTCAACACGAACTCGCCGGTGAAGTTCATCCATTCGCGGCTGACCAACAAGGCCAAGCTGGCGTTCGGCCACAACCCGCACGGCAGCGTGATCGCCCTGTTCGACGACTGCATCGGCGCGGCGATCGACACACTCGTCGCCGACGTCGGCGGGCCGGCCTGGGACGCCCCCGGTTTCGCCGCGCTGCTGGACCACGTCCGGGGCGAACTGAACGAGACCGCACTGGCCGTGGTCAACCGCACCGAGAAGGTGCTGTCGGCGGCGCACGTCGTGGAGCAGCTGTTCCGGGAGACGTTGGCCAAACCGCTCGCGCCGTCGCTGGCCGACATCCGGGCGCAGATCAACGGGCTGATCTACCCGGGCTTCGTGGCGGCGACCGGCTGGCGGCGGCTCCCCGACCTCGTCCGATACCTCCAGGGCATCGAGCGGCGGCTGGAGAAGCTGCCGGAGGACCCGGCCCGGGACAGGCTCAACATGGGCAACGTCCAGCACGTGCAGGACGAGTACCGCACGCTGCTCGCCGAGGCACCGCCCAGCGACGACCTGACGGCCATCCGCTGGATGATCGAGGAACTGCGGATCAGCTACTTCGCCCAGACGGTCGGCACCGCCCACCCGGTCTCGGAGAAACGCATCTTCCGCGCGATGGACGCAATCGCCTAGGCAAGGATCTACACCTACACTGCAAGATTCCTCCCGAACCTACAGTGCAGGTGTAGGTTCTTGGGCGGAGGAGACATCGTGCCTCCAGCCCCGGCACGGTCGTGCACTGCCAGCTCGATCCCTCCACCGACCGGGAACTGGCGAGCGTGTTCCGCCAGTTCAGCCGCGATCACGACTTCGTCCGCACCCGGCCGGTGGTGAAGCTGTTCGGCCTCGGGCTGGCCTTCGTGTCGCGAAGCGAGGCTCGCCGCCTGCTCGACGGTCTCGACACCGACTTCGAGGAGCGGTGAACATGAACGCGGCCGTCGAGTTCATGGTCCAGCGCGGACTTCGACGATGAGCGCAATCAGCTTGTGACGGCAGGGGATTACCCGGATGATCGTCCGGGTGTCCAAGCAAGCCCTACACATCGTGGAGGTCGCCGCTCAGCCTGATCCGGCGACCGTCCTGCCCGTCCGCCTCCAGTTCGACGACGCCGACACACCCATCGACGTGCTCGACGCGCTGCTGATCACCCGCTTCAGCTCCGGTGCCCAGCCCGCCGCGCGGACCACGTCGATCAGCCGCCTCCGCAAGGACGCGACGCTGCTGCCCGATGGAGCCACCGTCATCCGCACCGCCCGCGAGGACAATCGCCGCTCGGTCCTCGCCGCCGGCGACGGCTGGACGCTGCTGGCCGTCCGGTGGGAGGACGGCGGCAAGGTCTCCGTCACCGCTGTCACCGACGAACTGGCCGCCGAGGTGCTGGCCGAGGCCGTCCGCGACGCCGAGGAGCCGCCGGCGGAAGACTCCGGCATCGTGACGATGGGCTTCTGGCACCGGGCGCCGCACGGTCCGCGCCGGCAGTCGCGCGGGATCGCCGCGCCGGTCTGGGACGACATCCGGGCGAACTACGCGTCCGGCGTCGTGGGCGCCGTCGACCGGCTGATGGGCCTCTCCCCCGACGGGCTCGCGGGCCGGCTCCTGCTGCTGCACGGCCCGCCGGGCACCGGCAAGACCACGGCCCTGCGCGCGCTCGCCCAGTCGTGGCGCAGCTGGTGCCAGATCGACTGCGTCCTCGACCCGGAGCGCCTCTTCGACGACCCCGCCTACCTGCTCGACGTCGCCCTCGGCCACGAGGACGAAGAGGACGTCAAGTGGCGGCTCCTGCTCCTGGAGGACTGCGACGAGCTGGTCCGGGGCGAGGCCAAGCAGTCGACCGGGCAGGCGCTGTCCCGGCTGCTCAACCTCACCGACGGGCTGCTCGGGCAGGGCTGCCGGACCCTCGTCGGCATCACGACCAACGAGGACCTGGCACGCCTCCACCCGGCCGTCACCCGCCCCGGGCGCTGCCTCGCGAAGATCGAGGTCAGCCCCCTGTCTGCGGGCGAGGCGTCGGCATGGCTGGGTACGTCGGCCGGGATCGGGCCGGACGGCGCCACGCTCGCCGAGCTGTACGCGCTGCGCAACGACCTCGCGCCGGTCGTCGCCGACGCCCCGGACACCGCGATCGGCCTGTACCTGTAGCCGCCGCACCGCCCGCCCGGCGCACCGCCGCGCCACCCCGAGTTTCGGACTTTTGAGGGTTCCCAGGCTCGCCCGACCCTCAAAAGTCCGAAACTCGGCGCAGGGGAGCGCTAGGTGCCCCAGGCCTCGAACTCGTAGACGCGGGCCGCCGGGTCGCCGTTCTGGGTCGGCGTGGTGACGTTGAGCCGCACGTACCGGGCCGTCTCGGCCACGGTGTGGGACGACTCGTTCGCCGTGTTGGCGGTGACCGTGGTGACCGTCCGCCACGCCTCCGTCGTGGCCGACCGCACCTGGATCGTGTACGCGCGGGTGTTCCAGGCGGCCTGCTCACCGCCGGTGCCCGCGTGCTTGATCACGAACCGGTCGAGCGAGCGCGCCGAGCCGAGGTCCACCTCCATCCAGCGCGACGAGCTCAGCGAGCACCACTTGTCGGCGTTGCCCCCGCTGACACTGCCGTTGACGGCCTTGGCCGCCCCCTCGGTCGCCGCGCACGACGAGTCGGCCGTGGCCGGCTGGTTCAGCGCCAGGTTCGACGACACCGGCCCGCCGGACCAGGACACGGTCGTGGTGGCGGGCGCCGACCGTCCGCCCTCGGCGCCGACGGCCTCGATGTCGATCGTCGTGGTCGCCTCGGTGCCGACGCGGTCGAGCTGCGGGACGAAGTACGCGTCGTTCGGCGTGCTGCCGAGGTACGTGCGGCCGCCGCCGGGGTTCCGGCGGAACACGTCGTACTGGCGCACGGTGCCGCCGGTCCAGCCGAGGCGGAGCGACTTGCGGCTGGACGACACGTCTGTGACGCCGAGGACGGCCGCCCCGGACGGCGCGGCCACCGTGTCGACGGTGCCGTCGTAGACGGACAGCTGCCCCACCCGGATCGAGTAGGACGGCACCGAGCCGGCCGCCTGGAGACCGATCTGCGCGATCGTCCGCCCCGCGTACGCCGAGAGATCGACGGTTTTGCGTTCCCAGCCGGTGCCGCTCGTGGAGCCGAGATCGAGCGTGGTGAACGAGGTCGGGCTGTCGGTGAACGCGACGGCCGCCCGCAGGTTCGTCGGCCCGGCGGCGGGTGTCTTGACGACGATCGACAGCTTCGTGTCCGACGCCACGGGCAGCCGTGTCTGGTACAGCCGCACGGTGTTGGTCGCCGACAGCGCGCCGGACAGCAGGAGCGAGCTGCCGCCCTCGTACGCGTCCGAGAAGTCGATGCTCGGGGTGAGCTTCGCGCCGGACGACTGGACGACCCAGCGGTAGGTCGGCGGTACGTCCTGGACGGACAGGTTGTGCCACGTGCCGGTGCGCAGCCGGGAGCCGCCGACCGAATAGTGGTCGCCCTGGCCGGCGTTGAAGCTGGTCAGGAACGGTTTTGCGGTGATGGGCGTCGACTCGGCGACGTAGTTCGCGAGGCCCTTCCAGGCACTGGTCGTCGTCGTGTTGGACGGGTCGGCGTTGGCGCCCACCCAGTACCGGGAGTCGCGGGTGTGGAAGTCCGCGCGCGAGGTGGACGACTTCCAGGTCCACTCCGGACGGTAGATGCCCAGCGACGTGACGTGCGGCTGCCCGGCCGGGAACACGGCGTTCCAGTTGGCGCCGCTGTTGTAGCCGTTGGCCTCGGTGTCGATGCCGGAGTACAGGTCGAACTCGCTGCGGCCGAGCCCCCGGGCGTGCGTGCGCGACGAGGTGAGCGACGACCAGCCGAAGTCGAGGAACATCGACTCCGACACCCGCGCGCCGTTCTCCTGGAGGAACGCGTCGTTGTTGCCGTTCAGCGCGTCCTGCCAGGAGACGCTGCCGCTCTCGGTCATCGCGTCGTACCACATGAACTCGACCGGGCCGCGCGAGCGCGCGTACCGCATGGCGTTGCGCAGCTCGGTGGCCAGAGCGGCGTCGCCGCCGGCGGTCTCCTGGTTGATGAACCAGCCCTCGAACCCGTAGTGCTGGGCGACCTGCACGAGCTTGTCCGCCACCGGGTACGTGTTGCCGGACTTCTGCACGAAGTCCCGGACCCACTGGATCTGGCCGCCGTACGCGGTGGGCGGGAAGAACACCGTCCCGTACACCTTGACGCCGTTGCGGTGCGCGGCGTCGATGACGGTCGGGTTCGGCGCCAGGATCAGGCCCTCGCTCGCGGATCCGCCCCAGAACACCAGGGTGTCGATGTACTGCCAGTACCCGAAGGCGTAGTAGTTCGGGTCGGCGCCGCCCTGCGACGGGTTGTTCGACGTCGGCGCGAACGAGACGAGCGAGGCGACCCGGCCCTCGTTGGCACGGGAGTTCGCGTTGGCCTTGAGCGCGGGATCGACCGTCCGGGCGCGCAGCGGCACGCGGCCACGGTTGAAGCGGGCGTCCGGATCGGAGGTCGGCGTCCAGTTCAGGATCGTGTTCGGGTGCCAGTAGGAGGCGTACGGCTGGTTGCCGGGCGCGAGCTGGGGTGCGCTGGGTGGTGCGGCACCGGCCTCGGCGGGGGCGGTCACGAGCAGCGCGGATAAGAGCAGGAGCACGAGCGTCGATCGCATGACGCCTCCCGGGTGGGCGTGGGGTGGCGGCGACAATACCGGCAGACAGCACAGATCAGGACCAGATCACGAATATCGTGCTTAACTCTTCGGACCTCACTCACTTGCGCCCCCCGTACGTGAAGGAGAGACGCATGACCCGCATCTCGTGGCTCGCGGTACTGGTCGCAGCCGGGTTGGTGCTGGCGTTACCCGGGACGGCCGTGTCCCGCCCGCCGGACGACCCCGCGTTCGTGTCCATGTTCGACGGCCGGACGCTCGACGGGTGGACGTCGTCCAAGGCGGGCGACTACGTCGTCAGGGACGGCACGATTCACAGCACCGGCAAGAACCGCGGCTGGATCTACTACGACAAGGCCCAGTACGGCAGTTTCCGGTGGGTCTTCCACCTCCGGCAGGTCAAGGGGAACCACAAGCCGACCGTGCTGATCTGGGGCACGACGACGCCGATCCGGGACGCGCTCGGCGCCATCCAGTTCCAGCCCCCGAACGGCGGCCACTGGGACTACCGGCCCGGCCACAACAACAGCGGCAAGCAGTACTTCACGAAGTACCCGCACCCGTCCTGGGACGTGAAGAAGTGGGCGCAGTGCGAGATCCTCGCCAACCAGGAGACCGGCGTCGCCCGGATGGCGTGCTGTCCGCTCACCGCCGGCTCCCCACGCTGCACGGGCGTCGAGGTGCTGAAGTTCACCGACAAGACGGCCGGGCGGGTCGCGCCGATCGCGATCCAGATCCACAACAAGGGCATCGAGGACGAGTACCGGAACCTGCTCGTCGAATCGCCCGTCGCGAACCCTGACGTGCTGGTCAGTACGTCCTGGTGAAGCGGGCGTGGCGGCCCGGCCCTCCCCGGGCCGCCACGCTCCCCCGGCAGCGACCCGGCCTCAGCCGACGATCGCGAGGACGATGGCCAGCACCACCGTGACCGCGGCCAGGACGATGGCGCCCACCGCCATCGTCCGCGGCATCCCGCTGGTGTGCCGGTCCACATTGGTCGCGAGGTAGGCGGCACCTGCCGCGAGCACCGCAGGCAGTCCGATCCAGAAGACGGACAGCGAGAGGAAGCCGACGACCCCGAGGATCAGCGCGGTCATGCCGATCGTGCCGGCCTTCGCGCCTTTCATGACCTGCGGCACGATCAGCCAGAACACCACGATCGTGGCGACGAGGGCGATCGCGAGCACGACCAGGTAGTCGGACCACGCGTTCGACGTGCTGTCGCGGAACGTGCCGATCGCGGTGAGGATCGCGGCCAGAACGAAGCCTCCGCCCGCGACGGCGTAGCGGTTCATCCAGAGTTGCGGGTGCATGTGTGCAGCCGGAACTGTCATGGCAAGCCCCTTTCAGGCTCGCCGGCATCACCCTCTCGGGGCGGTGTTCGGCACTGTCGA
Source organism: uncultured Actinomycetota bacterium (assembly GCA_963742725.1). Taxonomy (GTDB): domain Bacteria; phylum Actinomycetota; class Actinomycetes; order Mycobacteriales; family Cryptosporangiaceae; genus CAVVAL01. Next base: position 997,058 of record CAVUMX010000001.1, read on the forward strand.
TCCTCCGCCCGTGGCGATGGCGCGGCAATCAGCCGAAACGTCCGAACCTCAGGGGGTGGTGCGGAACGTGCGACGGTAGCTGGCCGGCGCCACCCCGACCGCGGCGTGCAGGTGCTGGCGGAGCGATGTGGCCGTGCCGAAGCCGGCCTGCACGGCCACCCGGTCGATCGGCAGGTCGGTGGTCTCCAGCAGCCGGCGCGCGTGCTCGACCCGCTGCACCGCGAGCCACCGGCCCGGGCTGACCCCGGTCTCCTCGCGGAACCGCCGCGTGAACGTGCGGACGCTCATGCCCGCGTGCCGCGCGAGCGTCTCCAGATCGAGGCCGGTGTGCAGGTGTTCGGCCGCCCAGGCGCGGGTGGCGGCGGTGCTCGCGTCGCCCGGCTCCGGGACGGGACGCTCGATGAACTGGGACTGGCCACCGTCCCGCCAGGGCGGTACGACGCACCGTCGCGCGGTGCGGTTGGCGAGCTGGCTGCCGTGGTCGCGCCGGACGACGTGCAGGCACAGATCGATGCCCGCCGCGACGCCGGCCGAGGTGAGCACGTCGCCGTCGTCGACGAACAGCACGTCCGGATCGAGGTCGACGTCCGGGAAGTGCCGGCGGAACAGCTCGGCGTAGGCCCAGTGCGTCGTCGCGGAACGGCCGTCGAGCAGCCCGGCCGTGGCGAGGACGAACGCGCCCGTGCAGATCGACATCACCCGGGCGTGCGTGGCCCGCAACGCCGCCGTGACCGACGCCGGCTCGCTGAAGACCGACTCGCGCGTCACGCCGGGCACGACCACCGTGTCGGCCCAGTCCAGCAGGTCGAGCCCGTACTCCGGCAGCACGGCGAAGCCGGCCGACGTGCGCACCGGACCGCCGTCGGCCGTACACGTGCGGACCTCGTACAGATGCTCGCCCGAGAGCGTCCGCGCCGCCCAGAAGACCTGGTTGGGCACGCCGAGGTCGAACGGCATCACGCCGTCGAGCGCGAGAACAGCCACCTTGTGCATGGCTGGATTCTTTCACATATTGTCATTCAGGCCACTGGTTGGCCGTGCACCATTCGCCGAGCATTGCTGCGTGACGACTACCGAAGCACCACCCCGCCGCCAACTCCACCCGGCCTGGATCGTCGCCGCGATCGCGCTCGTCGCGACCGTCGGCGCCGCCGGTTTCCGCGCCACGCCCGGCGTCCTCATCACGCCGTTGCAGGACGAGTTCGGCTGGTCGACCGCCACGATCTCCGCGGCTGTCTCGGTCAACCTGATCCTGTTCGGGCTCACCGCGCCGTTCGCCGCCGCGCTCATGGAGCGGTTCGGGATGCGCCGCGTGGTGACGTGCGCGTTGCTGCTGGTCTCGGCCGGGAGCGGGCTGACGATCTTCATGCGCGACAGCTGGCAGCTCGTCGCCTGCTGGGGGCTGCTGGTCGGGCTCGGCACCGGGTCGATGGCGTTCGCGTTCGTGGCCACGGTCACCGACCGCTGGTTCGTCAAGCACCGTGGCCTGGTCACCGGCGTCCTCACTGCGGCCGGCGCGGCGGGGCAGCTCGTCTTCCTGCCCCTGCTGGCCCTGCTGGTCGGACGGTATGGCTGGCGGGTGGCCGCGCTCACGGTCGCGGGGGCGGCGCTGGCCGTCGTGCCGATGATCGCGCGGTGGCTCCACAACAGCCCGGCCGACATCGGACGGACCGCCTACGGCACCGACGACCCCGCGCCGCCGCCGGTCAACACCGGAGCCGCCCGGCGCGCGCTCACCGCGCTGCGCGACGCGTCCCGGACCGGCGCGTTCTGGATTCTGGTCGGCGGTTTCGCGATCTGCGGCGCCACGACGAACGGGCTGATCGGCACCCACTTCATCCCGGCCGCGCACGACCACGGGATGCCCGTGACGGCCGCCGCCGGTCTGCTGGCGCTCGTCGGCATCTTCGACATCGTCGGGTCGATCGCGTCCGGCTGGCTCACCGACCGCTACGACCCGCGCGTCCTGCTGGGGATCTACTACGGCTTCCGCGGCCTGTCACTGGTGGCGCTGCCGAACCTGTTCGCCAGCGACCTGCGCCCGAGCATGCTCGTGTTCATCCTCCTGTACGGGCTCGACTGGGTGGCCACCGTGCCGCCGACGATCGCGCTGTGCCGCGAGTGGTTCGGCATGTCCGGCGCGGTCGTGTTCGGCTGGGTGTTCGCGGCGCACCAGCTCGGCGCGGCGTTCGCGGCGACGGCCGGCGGCGCGGTCCGGGACCAGCTCGGCTCGTACTCGACGGCGTTCTACGCCGCCGGCGGCCTGTCCGTCATCGCGGCGGCGTTGTCGGTGTCGCTGCGACGCGCCGGCCAGGTCCGCCGGTGGCGGGTGGCGGTCTAACAGGGTGGCGCTCTAACAGGGTGTCCGCTCAGCAGGTCTGCCAGATGAAGCGGTAGGTCGTGCGGATGCTGCCGTCGAGGGAGTCCAGGCCCAGCATGCTCGTGGTCGTCGTCGGGTCCGACGAGCCGGCGGCGACCCGTAGCTCCGTGTCGATGTTCAGCTTGCGGGACTTGCCGCACGGCGACCAGGACCGGTCGGCCGGATCGGTGAGGTCCGTGGTGTGCCAGATGTCGTCGAACGGACCGCGGAAGTCGTGGTCGTGGGGCATCGGCCGGGGCTGGGTCTGGAACTGGTAGCTGGCCCGCTGCGTGCCGGTGGCGCCGGGTTCGAGCATGCCGAATCCCCGGTAGTCGACCTGTTCGATGGCGTACGTCATCCCGGTGGGGATGTCGACGCGCACGGTGATCTTGCAGTCCTTGCGGTAGTCGTTGGGCTTGGCCCCGACCCCCACTCTCGCCAGGTACTCGCTGTAGGTGACCGTGAACGCCTGGCCGTCCGGGGAGAGGGCGACCGCGACTGTCTGCTTGCGGCACCCGGACCCGTTGACCTTGACGACGTCGATGACGACCCCGGGCTGCGCGGGCGGGGGAACTAGGAGGGAAAGGAACAGGCTGACGGCTGCGACCGCACTGATCATGGATCCTCCCGGATCGCGATGATTTGTGCGGGCGCACGCTAGTGATGCGCGGTGAACGGTGTCAACAGGTCAGCGGCGGGCCAGCGCGCGCCGGGCACCGAGGCTGCGGATCAACCCTTCCGAGACGTTGAGGTCGGACGGGACGAACCCCTTCATGCCCGCCGCCCGCAGCATCGCCGTGACCACGCAGTTCGACGCGATCGCGCCGCCCATCCACGCCGGGTCGTACGGCGAGAGCCGCACCAGCGCGCGGCGTTCCATCCGTGCGAGCCGGCCGGCCATCTGCTCGAAGTCGGTCCGGCCGCACCGTCCCGCCGGCAGCGGCACGCCGACGTGCCGAAGGTACGTCAGCTCGCCGCCGGTGTAGGCGAACGGGCCGAAGTCCGGCGGGAGCATGCTCCGCACGTAGTCGGTGCACTCGTCGACGCGGCGCAGCGCCGGCTCGCGGTTCAGGTCGAACCGGACGTTGAGGTCCACGATGCCGAACCGGAGATGTGTGGCCAGGCCCGCCGGCGGGACGATCTGGATGCTCCGCCCGCCGGCGCTCACGACGGCCAGGTCGCGGCGCAGTCCCGAGCAGGCGGCGGCGTGCCTGATCAGGTCCGCCTCGCGCTCGTGCGTGATCAGCTCGAAGTCCGTCCCGTACCGGCCGCAGATCTCCGACACCACCTGCGCGAGCGCGGGGTGCGTCCGCAGCACGGCCGTTCCGACGACCGTGCACTGCGCGTCCGGAAAGCCGGTGCGGACCCGCTCCAGTACCTCCGGCAGAGCGTCCACGAGGGCGACCGCCGAGACGGGCTCGTCCGCCCCGTGCCAGGCGACGGTGTCCAGCAGAGCCAGGTGCTCGGCGTGCCGGTAGATCTTCAGGCTGTGGCTGCCGATGTCGACGATGATCGTCATGCGCTGACCGCCCCGTTCAAGTCCGTCTCACCCATCCGTTTACTACGGGAGATTCCCCCAATTTTCATTGCGCCGCACTGCGCGCCCAGGGCGCGCACCGGCGCGCCGGGACACCACACTCATGCCGCCTGACCAGCGGAAACAGTGCGATTCCCCGTGTCCACGGCGGGCACCGCGAGTGCGCCGAGCCCTTACGCCAATCTGCCGGATGCCGCTCCGGGGCGGTATAAGCAGTAGTGCGTATTGCCCCACAGGAGGACCCACTGAATGGCACGTCTGCTCACCCGTGACTACGAGCGCATGCTGGATCTCGCGGTAGCCATATTGGACACTCAGAGCGCCGAGCCGCCCTGGTCGATGGTCGTCGGCGAGCTCTCCGAGACGCTGGGCTGCTGCATGGGCATCCTGGCCGACACCGATCGCATCACCGCGTGGGCGCCGGCGGAGATCGGCCAGCTTCCGCTCGACGCGCTCCTGGCCGAGTACGCGCCCGACCACGTCCTGTCACGCCACTACGTCAGCACCGCCGACCGCACGCCACGCGCCGTCACGGAGTTCATGAGCCAGCGGGTCTGGCGGCAGACCGGCGCGTACGACAGCGTCTACGGGCTGACCGGCGCCACGCACCAGATCGCGCTGCCGCTCGCCGCGCCGACGGGGGTCCTGCACGCCTTCCTGCTCGGCCGCGAGGGCCGCGACTTCTCCGACCGCGAGATCGCCTACCTGCGCCGCATCCAGCCGTTACTCGTCCGCGCCGACGCCCACTACAGCCAGTTCCGGCGCTGGCACGGCGGCCACGAGGGTGCCGGCCCGGCCGCGGTGGACTGCACGCTCACCCCGCGCGAGGCCACCGTCCTGTCGCTGATCGCCGAAGGGCTGACCTCCGCGGCGATCGCCCGGCGGCTCCGGATCGCGCCGGGCACCGCGAACAAGCACCGCGAGCACCTGTACCGGAAGCTCGGGACGACCGACCGCCTGTCAACGGTGCTCCGCGCCCAGGCCCTCGGCCTACTCCCGGCCTGAAGGCGGCGTTCGCGTCAGAACGGAAGCAGCCCGACGGCGAAGATCCGCAGGATCGCCACGGTCGCGGCAGCGACAGTCGCGACGACGACCGCGCCGCCGGCGGCCGTCAGCAGCCGACCCTCGGCGGGTGATCCGTTCCCCGAACGCGCCATCCGCGTGAGTCCCACCGAGAGCAGGCCCACGCCCGCACCGAGCGGCCCCGCGAACGCGAGGAAGTAGACGGTCGCGACCAGGATCACCACCACAAAGCCCTCCCATGGCCGGCGCGCGGACCCCGGACGAGCAGATGATCTCACCCCGTCAGGCGTATCAGTTCCGGGCGGCGGGCCTCTCTACACAACCAACGTAGGAGGAGAACGCCATGCCTGATTCAGACCGCGACGGCCTCAGCGACGAGATGGAGGCCGGGCTCGGCACCGATCCGCGCGACCGGGACAGCGACAACGACGGCCTCAGCGACCTGCGGGAGATGCGCTTCGGGTCCGACCCGCTGGACGCCGACAGCGACGGCGACAAGCTCAAGGACGGCCGCGAGATAACCCTCGGCACCAACCCGATGGCGGCCGACACCGACGGCGACGGCACCGACGACCGCGCCGAGACGCGCGCCGGCACGCTCACGAACCTCGACCAGGACCGCGACGGCCAGGCGGACTGGCTGGAGAACCTCGACCGCACCCGCAACGCCGACGACATGAACATGCTCGACGGCCGTGCCGTGGACAGCGACGGCGACGGGCTGTCCGACGTCACCGAGACGTTCTTCACCCACACCGACCCGAACAACCCCGACACCGATCTGGACGGGGCCAACGACGGCCAGGAGGTGTGGACCGACCACACCGACCCGCGCTTCGTCGACAACCCGGGCACCGACTCCGACTTCCGGATGGGCCACGACGACTACCAGGACGGCGTAGGCGAGGAGCCGGCCATCGTCATCGAGGGCTAAATCGGTTGCCCGCCGGAGAGCCACCTGGTGCACTCCGGGTAAGAGCCGATCTACCCGGGGAGCGGGAAATGCGCCGAGCGTTCATGTCCGACCAGGAAGGAACCACCACCTATCCAAGGGACATGACGCTCAGTGCAAACGCTGAACCTGGGAATCCTGGCGCACGTCGACGCCGGTAAGACGAGCCTGACCGAGCGGCTGCTGTACACCGCCGGCGTCATCGACGAGATCGGCAGCGTCGACGGCGGCAACACCCAGACCGACTCGCTCGCGCTGGAACGGCAGCGCGGCATCACGATCAAGTCCGCAGTCGTGTCGTTCGTCGTCGGCGACGTCACGGTCAACCTGATCGACACACCCGGCCACCCGGACTTCATCGCCGAGGTCGAGCGGGTGCTCAGCGTCCTCGACGGCGCCGTGCTGGTCGTATCGGCGGTCGAGGGCGTGCAGGCGCAGACCCGCGTGCTGATGCGGGCCCTGCGGCGGCTGCGCCTGCCCACGCTCGTCTTCGTCAACAAGATCGACCGGGCCGGCGCGCAGTACGACAGCGTGCTGCGGGGCATCTCCGAAAAGCTGGCGGCGGATGTCGTCCCGATGGGATCGGTGTCCGCCCTCGGTACACCGGGGTCGGGATTCGACGGCGCGTCGGCAGATCTGGTCGGCGCGCTCGCCGAGCACGACGACGCCCTGCTGGCCGCGTACGTCGACGACGAGCACATCCCGCGCGACCAGCTCCGGGATGCGCTGGCGGCGCAGACCGGGCAGGCGCTGGTGCATCCGGTGTACTTCGGGTCGGCGATCACCGGCGCGGGCGTGGATTCGCTGATCAGCGGGGCCACGGAGTTGTTGCCGGCGTCCACAGGCGATGCGGACGGTCCGGTCGCGGGCACCGTGTTCAAGGTCGAGCGGGGGCCGAGCGGCGAGAAGGTGGCGTACGTCCGCATGTTCTCCGGCGCGGTACGGACGCGCGACCGGCTCCGGGGCGAACGGGTCACCGCGATCGACGTGTTCGACGGCGGCACCGCCGTCCGGCGCGGATCGGTGTCGGCCGGGCAGATCGGAATGCTGTGGGGGCTCGGCGGCATCCGCATCGGCGATGCGATCGGCGAACCGCCGACGGTGGCGAACGGTCACCAGTTCGCTCCTCCGACCCTGGAGACAGTGGTCACGCCTTGCCGTCCGTCCGACACAGGGTTGTTGCATGTCGCCCTTACCCAGCTCGCCGAGCAGGACCCGCTGATCAACCTGCGGCAGGACGGGGTTCGCCGGGAGATCTCGGTCTCGCTGTACGGCGAGGTGCAGAAGGAGGTCATCCAGGCCACGCTCGCGGACGAGTTCGGCGTGGACGTCTCCTTCCGCGAGACGACGACGATCTGCGTGGAACGGCCGGTGGGCACGGGTGAGGCCGTCGAGATCATCGACAAGGAGCCGAATCCGTTCCTGGCGACGGTCGGGCTGCGGGTGGAGCCGGCCCCGGTCGGCTCCGGTGTGGCGTTCCGGCTGGGGGTCGAACTCGGGTCGATGCCGCCCGCGTTCTTCAAGGTCGTCGAGGAGACCGTGCACGAGACGCTGCGGGAAGGGATCCACGGCTGGCAGGTGACCGACTGCGCGGTGACGATGACGCACGCCGGCTACTGGGCGCGGCAGAGCCATTCGCACGGCACGTTCGACAAGAGCATGTCGAGTACGGCCGGGGACTTCCGCAACCTCACGCCACTCGTGCTGATGACTGCGCTGGAGCGGGCCGGCACCACCGTGTACGAGCCGATGCACCGGTTCCGGTTCGACGGCCCGGCCGACACGATCGGTGCCGTCCTGCCCGTACTGGCACGGTTGGGCGCTGTTCCGCAGGCGCCGGCGATGCGCGGCCCGTCGTACATGCTGGAGGGCGACATCCCCGCTGCCCGCGTGCACGAACTGGGGCAGCGGCTGCCGTCGATGACCCGTGGCGAAGGCGTCCTGGAGAGCGCCTTCGACCACTACCAGCCGGTTCGCGGCACGATCCCAAGCCGGCCGCGGACGGACCACAATCCGCTCAACCGCAGGGTGTACCTGCTCCACGTCGTGCGCCGGGTCTAGGGCTTGACGGGGAGGAGCAGTCTGGACAGTGGCGCCGTCGACCGCACCTTGAAGGAGCCCGACATGGTCCAGTCACGTGTGGTTCTGCTCTCGCTCCTGGTTGTCCTCGGGACGCCAGGCACGGCCGTGGCGGCGCCCTCGCCCGACGACTTACCGGCGGGGCCGTGGCCACCGTCGAAGGTCCTGGCCCAGGACCCCGCGCGGGTGCCGGTCCCGCTGGCGGCCGCCGCGGTGACGGACTGCCCCGTGCCCACGCCCGGGGTCAAGCGCTCCGCGCCCGGCGCCGGCAAGACGGTGGCGCTCACCTTCGACGACGGGCCGGGCGCGAGCACAGGTCCGATCCTGTCGATCCTCCAGCAGACGGGTGTGGCCGCCACGTTCTTCAACCTCGGCGTGAACATGGCGTCGCGGCCGACCTGGGTACGGGCCGAGGCCACGATCGGCAACGCACTGGCCAACCACAGCTGGAGCCACCCGAGGATGCCCACCCTGTCGGCGGCTGCCCAGGGCACCGAGATGGACAGGGCCACGGCCCAGCAGTCCGCGCTGACCGGCATCCAGGCGTGCTACTTCCGGCCCCCGTACGGGGAGTACAACACCGCGACGCTCAACGCGGCCCAGCAGCGCCGGATGGGCGTGTGGAACTGGTCGGTGGACACCGAGGACTGGAAGGCGAACGGATCGTCGTCCGCGTACTGGGTCAACCGGATCGCCACGCTCGCCGAAGCCGGTGGTTCGCAGCAGCACCCGGTGATCCTCATGCACAACGCGCCCGCGGGTAACCCGGCCACCGTCGCTGCACTGCCGCGGATCATCAACTTCTACCGCGCCCGCGGATACACGTTCGTCGACCTGGCCGGACGCACCGGATCCGGGATACCGGCGCCCGCGGCGGCGACCACCGCCAGCGGCGTGCACGTGTTCAGCCGCGCCACCAACGGCAGCCTGTCCGAGCGGACGCGCACCGGCACCGCCTGGGGCGCCCCCGTCTCGCTCGGCGGGGCGATGTTCGGTGGAGCGGGCGCCGCCGCGACAGGCCCCGGCGTCACGACGGTGTTCGTCCAGGGCACCGACAACCACGTCTACCACCGGACGGTGCCCGACAGCGGGACGCCGAGCGGATGGGTCGACCTCGGCGGGTTCGCCATCAGCAGGCCCAGCGCCGCCTACTCCGCCGACGGGACGCTCAGCGTCGTCATCCGTGGCGCGGACTCCGCCGGGTGGATCCGCCAGCGGGTGAACGGCACGTGGGGCGCCTGGCAGCGTCTCGGCCACGCGATCACCTCTGCCCCGACGATCGCCGCGACCGCCGGCGGCGGGCTGACCGTCGGCGCCATCGGGACCGACCGGGCCCTGTGGGTCACCCACAAGGCGACGACCACCTGGACGGCGTGGCGCAAGGTCGGTGGCGCGATCACGGCCGACCCGGCCCTGTCCGCCACCTCCGACGGCGCGCGCCTCGTCGTCGCCGTCCGGGGCACGGACGACGCCGTGCACGTGTCGGTCGGCGACGCCGCCGCCACCACCTGGACCGGCTGGCAGACCATCGGCGGCCTTCTCTCGTCCGGCAACGCCTTGACCGTCAGCGGAACGACGCTGGCGACCTACGCGTACGGACGCGACGGACGGCTCTGGGAGAACGTCGCCACGGGCGGGACCACCGGAACCGGCTGGCGAGGCTGGTCCCAGCTACCGAACTGATCTGACGGCTGGCGCCCGGGCGGCACCTGACCGCTGGCACCGGGGCGGGCCGCCCGCGCCGGGGTCCGTCGACCTCAGTGCGGGCGGCCTGCGGCTTACGGCATCACCAGATGCTGGGTTGCAGGGCGGCCGCCGGCGCGAAGCCGCCGGCGAAGTTGTCCTCGACCTCCGCCGCCTCCCGCGCGTTGGGAGTCGCGTTCCGGCACGAGGCCGGCGCGCTGCCGCCGGACATCAGGTCACTGCAGCGGCCGGTCCGCCGGTCCGGCAGGCCGAGGATGTGACCGATCTCGTGCGCGGTGATGCGGGTCCGGCCGTGGCCTTGCCGGACCGCCTCCTCGCCCAGGTAGATGCGTCCGCGGCCCAGCGCGGTGGGCACCGCGTACGGCCAGCCGTCGATGGCGTAGATCGTCATCGCGGCCGGGCGCCCCTCCACCAGCCGCACATTCTCCACGCTGCTGTTCCAGATCTGCACCGCCTCGACCACGTTCGTCCTCCACACGCCCGAGGCGGCGGCGTTGTAATAGACGACTCTGACCGCGGCTGCGGGGGCTGCGGGCGCCGCCGAGGCCGGCGATAACGGGACGCTGACGAGACTCAGCGCGGCGATCGTGGCCGCGAGCGCGAACCGGGTGATTCTCCCTACTGACATGGTCACTCCTCGAATGGGGCGAAGTGGGCATTTCACAGTGTCGACTGCGCAACGCGGCCCGTACACCGGTCGGCCCCAATCGAAATTTCAGTATTTAACCGATTCGCCCACCGACCAGTGCCGATCGGCGGCCTTCGCGGCAACCGCTGACCGGTTGCGCTACCCCTGCGGGTACTCGGTGAAGATCTGGTCGCGGTCCGGGGGCAGGAGGTGGAAGCCTGCGAGCCTCGCCCCCGCGATGACCGTCCACACCAGAAAGAAGCATCCGGCGACGAACACCGGCGGGGTGAACAGGACGCGGACGACCAGACCGCGGAGGTTGCGCCGGAGCACCGACACGACAGTCGGCGTCTTGCGGTCGTAGTAGACGGTGTAGGTGTGACCGGGTGCCGGCGGGTGCTGTTTGTCCGCGTCCCGGAGCAGCACGTCCCTGACCTGCTCACCCGTGGCGGTAGTGAACGACACGATGGGCGTGTACGTCTCCGAGGTGTCCTGGTCGTTGGAGACCTCCGTGCCAGAGTTCAGCACACGCTGTCGGCCGAAGTTCTGCGGTTTCTCACCGAACTGAGGAGTCGTCCAGCGAGGATCGCGGTGCCCAGCGCCAGCAGTGCGTAGCTGACGTATCCCAGCGCATGACCGACGGCCACCTTGGTGTCGATGCCGTGCTCGGTCTTCAGCTCGGCCTCCTTGCGCTCCATCCAGGCGCGAGCCTCCTCCTCGGAACCTGTGAACGAGTCGACTTCGCCGTTCCCGAGGTCGACCGTCGCGGTGGCACGGTGCGGCTCGGTCTGCGTCGAGAAGGAGGCGTGCCACGGCCAGCCCGTGTCCTCGTACATCACCAGCGGAGCGCTGGCGACCCACAGGCCGACGCCCAGCGCGATGCTCGCCAGTCCTGTCGCGAGCCACGGTCTACGCCTACGCCTCGGTGTGCTGCTGTCGTCGGTCATGACAGCGATCGTGGCCTGCCGTCGCAAGGCCAGCGGCTCGCAGACGTCTACCCTCGACGCGTGACGCGCACCATCAGCAGCCACTCCATCACCCGCACCTACTACGTGCTCGGGCTGGGCAACACGCTTGCCGCCTCGCTGATCTGGGGCATCAACACGATCTTCCTGCTCGACGCCGGCCTCACGAACCTGGAGGCGTTCGCCGCGAACGCCTTCTTCACCGCGGGCATGGTGCTGTTCGAGGTGCCGACCGGCATCGTCGCCGACATGTGGGGCCGCCGGACGTCGTTCCTGCTCGGCACGGTGACTCTCGCCGTGACGACCGGCCTGTACGTCCTGGCGTGGCAGGTGACCGCCCCGTTCTGGGCGTGGGCCGTGACGTCCCTGCTCATGGGTCTGGGCTTCACGTTCTTCTCGGGCGCCACCGAGGCATGGCTGGTCGACGCCCTCGCCGCCACCGGTTATGAGGGCCAGCTCGATACCGTCTTCGCACGTGGCCAGATGATCGGCGGCGGCGCCATGCTGGTCGGCTCGGTCGCGGGCGGCTACCTCGCCCAGCTGACGAATCTCGGCGTGCCGTTCGTGCTGCGCGCCACGGTGCTGCTGGTGATGCTCGGCGTGGCGTTCGTCATGATGCGTGACCTCGGGTTCACCCCCAACCGCGACGGCCGGCCCGTGGCTGAGATCAAGCGGATCGCGGCGAACTCGATCGAGTACGGCTGGCGCGTGCCCGCCGTCAAGTACCTGATGCTCGCCGCGCCCTTCACCGGCGGCGTCAGCATCTACGTCTTCTACGCCCTCCAGCCGTACCTCCTGGAGCTGTACGGCGACAGCCAGGCGTACGGGATCGCCGGTCTGGTCGCGGCGATCGTCGCGGGCGCCCAGATCTTCGGTGGCGCGCTCACGCCGTACGTCCGCAAGCTGTTCCGGCGGCGCACGTCGGCCCTGCTCGCGATCGAAGCGCTCGGCACCGTCACGGTGGTCCTGATCGGCCTGATCGCCAGCTTCTGGGCGGTGCTCGCGCTGATCGTCGTCTGGGGCCTGGTCTTCTCCGCGGCCATGCCGATCCGGCAGGCCTACCTCAACGGCATGATCCCCTCGGAGCAGCGTGCCACCATCCTCTCCTTCGACTCGCTGATGAGTTCGAGCGGCGGGATCGTCACGCAGCCGGCGCTCGGCCGGTCCGCCGACGTGTGGGGGTACCCGGCGTCCTACGTCATCGCGGGTGCGCTGTCCGCACTCGCCCTGCCGTTCGTCGCCCTCGCCCGGCGCGAGAACGCGCCGGCCGACACAGCGACGAACTAGGTATGCGTAGGCGCCCCGACGGCCCCGCCTACGCACCTCGGCCCCCGCAAGATACGTAACCGCTGCCGATGGCACGCGCCCCTTACCAGCACAGGATGGAGTCACACCAGGAGAGACCGACCAAGGAGACCGAGATGTTCGTCCAGCACCCAGACGTGTTGCTCGCCCAGTACCACTACCGCCAGCAGGAACTGATCGCCGAGGCCGACCGGCAGCACCTGCTCGGGGCCTTCCGCCGGCGTCGCCGGGAGGGCGTCGCCGCAGCTGCCGCCAAGCCTGCGGCCCGGGGGCGCCCCGACGGTACGCTGGCTGCGTGCGGACCACGCGCGGCGGCGCCAGCCCGGTGATGATCGGGCGAGAAGGTGAGCTGCGGCAGTTGACGCAGCTCGCGGCTCCGCACCATCCCCAGATCGCCATCATCGCGGGCGAGCCGGGCATCGGTAAGACCCGACTGATCCAGGAACTCCTCTCCACCCTCCCGGCAGAGGCGGTGGTCCTGGTCGGGCACGCCGAGCCCGGCTCGCTCGCGCGTCCGTACGAGGTCCTGCTCGACGCGGTCGACGGGCGGTCAGGCCTGGACGATGCCCAGCTGGACTCGCTCGCCGATCCGGCGCGCAGCCCCGTGGAGCGGCTGCAGAGCGGGCTGGCGATCGTCAACGACGTCATCGGTGACCGGCCGGCGGTCATCGTGTTCGAGGACCTCCACTGGGCCGACTCCGAGAGCGCCGCGCTGTTCGAGCGGATCGCCGACCAGCCCGGCCGACGGCTGCTCATCGGCACCTACCGGCCGGCCGAGGTGACCAGGCGCAACCCGGTGGCCGCGCTGCTGGGCAGGCTGGAGCGCCGGCACGAGGTCACCCACGTCCGGCTGGAACGGTTCGGCGAGGCTGACACCGCCGCGCTGCTCGCCGCCGTCACCGGCCGTCCGGCGCCGTACCGGGTGGTGGCCGCGATGCACCAGCGCACGGGCGGCAACCCGTTCTTCATCGAGGAACTGCTGCGCGGGCACGAGGGCCAGGATCTCGGCGAGCTGACCGAGCATCCGCTGCCGTGGAGCCTCACCGAGGTGCTCCGGCGGCAGGTCGACGACCTCGAACCGCAGGTCCAGCGCATTGTCGAGGCCGCGGCCGTGCTCGGGCACCGACTCCCGTTCGACCTCCTCGCGACGATCACCGGCGCCACCGAGAACGAGCTGATCGCCGCCCTGCTGGAGCTGGTCAACCGCGGCGTGCTGGTCGAGACCGGCGAGGACGAGTTCAGCTTCCGGCACGCTCTGGTGCGCGAGGCGATCGCCGGACAGCTCCTCGGCCGGCAGCGGCGCCGGCTGCACGAAGCCGCCCTGGAGGCGCTGCTCGCCGCGGGTGGGTCCGACCCCGCGATGGTGGCCCATCACGCCCAGGCCGCCGGCCGGTACGACGACATGGTGGACGCCGCCCGACGTGGTGCCGCGCTGTACCTGTCGATCGGCTCGGCCTACCAGGCCCTGCAGCTCGCGGAGATGGCGCTGGACGAGGTCGGCGAGGACGCCGAGCTGGTGAGCGCGGCGGCCCGCGCGGCGTGGCTGGCCGGGCTGCTCGACGACGCGGTCGGATACGCCCGGCGCTGGCGCGACCAGGCCCCGACCGCCAGCCAACGGGCGACGGCGCTGTACCTGCTGATCAGGCTCGCCTGGGAGTCCGACGAGTTCGCCGAGATGGAGGCGCTCTCGGACGAGGTGGAGCGGCTCATCGGCGAGCTGCCGCCCGGCGAGGACCAGGCACGTGCGATGACCGCGCTCGCCCAGTCGACCATGCTCCGCAACCACACCGACGCGGCGCTGCGCTGGGCCGATCAGGCCCTGGCGCTGGCCGAGGAGTTCGACCTGTCCCAGGTACGCCTGACCGCGCAGGTGGAGAAGGGCGCGGCGCTCACCGACCGCTGGTCGACCAACGAGGAGGGCAGGACGCTGCTCGCCGGCATGATCGCGGAGGCGGAGAAACTGGGCGAATGGGTGCTCGCCGCCCGCGCGCTGAACTACCTGGTGCAGGACGTGCCCCCGGCGTCGCCCACCGAGCACGCCGAGATGCTGGAGCGGATGCGCGTCAACGCCGAACGCGCCGGGTTCGAGTCACTCGCCGTCGCCGCCTACTTCCAGGGCCGGGCCCGGCTGGCGATGCGCGAGGGCGACCTCGCCGCCGCGATCGAGGCACTCGAACAGGGACGAGACCGCGACCGGGGCTTCCAGCGCACCGGCCGCCGCGCCGACTACCACTCGGTCTTCCTCGCGGGCCTGTACCTGGAGGCCTGCGAGTTCGACCGGGTCGAAGAGATCATCGACGAGCTGCGCACTGTGCCCGGCATCACCGCGCTGACCGTCCCAGGCCTCGCCTTCCACCTCGCGTGCCGCCGCGGCGACCTGCCCGCCGCCGAACGGACGCTGGACGAGGTCTTCGCCGCGCTCGCCGAGCAGGTCTGGCGCAGCGGTTCGCAGGCGCACGACCTCATCTCCGCCGCCATCGCGGCCGGACTGCCGCTCGCCCGCGTCGAGCGCATGGGCGACGAGCTGCTCGACGCCGATGTCTGGGACGACTACCGCACGCTCGTCACCGCCCAGCTCGCCGAGGTCCACGGCCAGACCACCGCGGCGCTGGACGGCTACCGCGCGATCCTCGATTCGATTCTCCCGCCACCGGTACGCGGAACCGCGCACCTCGCCGTGGCACGGCTGCTGCTCGCCCAGGGCAATCGCGACCTCGCCGCCGCGGAGACGGAGACGGCCGGCTCGCTGCTCGCCCGGTGGGACGGATGGCGGACAGCCCAGCTCGACGCCGTCCGCGACCAGGTCGGCCTCACCCCCGCCGACGGCCGGCGAGCCGTCACCGGCCCCGCCGCGCTCACCCCCCGCGAACGCGAGGTGGCACTGCTCATCGCCGACGGCCTCACCAACGCGGAACTGGCGCGGCGCCTCTACATCTCACCGCGCACAGCCGCCGTGCACGTCTCCAACATCCTGCACAAACTCGGAGTCTCCGCACGCACCGAGGTAACCAACGTCGTCGCCCGCGGCTTGTGACAGCGACACCAGCCGCTGGGCGTTAGGCCACCCGTCCTCGGGTTCGGTCACCTGCGGGCCAGGCTGCTGGTCAGGTGCAGCGCACCAACCGCAGGGTTATCGGCTTGATGGCAATCTGCACCCCGGTTTTGGTGCCGGCTTCGTCGCCGGCGGTATCGCCGGTGACCCGGTACGCAGTGACGAAGCTGTTCGGGTTGAGCGGGGCGAAGAGGTCGTCGGCGTGATCGGTGTCGGTGTACTGCAGGGTGCCGTCGACCCTGTCCATGCCGACCACGCTTTCCACGGTCCAACCGGGATGGGTGATCCATACCCTGATAAGGCGGACGGTTCCTCCCTCGGAGGTCGTAAAGTCCGACCTCGTCTCAGTCGCGCATGTCTACGTTCACCTTCACAGTGGGGTCCCCGCCCAGATCCGATCCCGTTTCCAGGCTGGCAAAGATGGACACACGCGGTCCGTGACCGGCGAAGTCGCGGTCGCCTCGAACGTGTGGCGGGATGAAGTTGACCAGCCTCGCTGTATCCGTGACGGTCTGGAACTCACAATCTTTGGCCTGCAACGGATATGCCGATGCTGGGCTCGCTACGCCAGCCAGCACGATCGCGCCTGCCGCCGCGGTCAGGCTCGCCAACTTGCCGAATCGGGGCATGTTCCACCTCGGGTGCCGAAGGAACGGGAATGGTCTACCACTGGCGATCGGGGGTGGATCGGTTTCCACCCCCGCAACGAAGGCGTTCCATCCCGTTCCATCGGGGGCGCCCTGCCGACCAATCGAGGTGAGCCAGCGATCGCCCCACCTTCGGCGACAGATGGCCTCCGCCGTGTGATCCGATCGAGTCCCGCTGGCCACACCGCCATGCGAAACGGCCCGGCAGACATTGTCTGCCGGGCCGTTTCCTTTGTAGCGGGGGCAGGATTTGAACCTGCGACCTCTGGGTTATGAGCCCAGCGAGCTACCGAGCTGCTCCACCCCGCGTCGGTGTGCCTTAACTATAGGCAGGTCCGGACCCGAACTGCAAAACGGTTCCGGCGTGACCCCGCCCACTCCGGACAACCTCCCGTATCACCGCAGGTCACCGCCCTGTTGACCGGACTTCAAGCTCCAACTGTCGGGGATACCGGGGACTCCCGCGCCTGGTATCAGCACGCGAGTCCGGACAGTCCGGTTCACAGACGCACACCCCGGCGCCGACCCGAAACGGCCGGCGCCGGCCACGAACCCGCTCAGCTCGACGGTGTCGGTGCTGGCGACACGCTCCCTGTCGGAGTCGGCGTCGTCTTCGGCTGGTTCTTCTGCGCCTCTTCGAACTGCTTTATGGCCTTGTCCAGCGCGGCGTGCGCCTTGCCGATGCCTTCGAAGTCGCCCTTCGTATTGGCGACGCGCAGGGACTCCAGTGCCGTCTGGATCGCTGTGACGGCGGCCGCCAGCGACGGGTTCTGTGGTGGCGTGGCGCCGGGCGGTGCCGGTTGCGTCGGTGAGGTCGGCGGCGGTGCGCTGCCCGAGCCGAACAGCACGTCCAGCGCCTCGGCGAGGGTGTTGCCGTAGCCGACGTCCTTGCCGAACGACACCAGCACCTTCTTGAGCTGCGGGTACTCGGTGTTGCCCGTACCGCGGATGTAGACCGGCTCGATGTAGAGCAACCCGCCGCTGACCGGCAACGTCAGCAGGTTGCCGAAGAGCACGCGTGACTGTTCGGACGCGAGCAGCGTCAGGCTTTCTCGCGACACCTGGTGGTTCTGCATCAGCGGTTGGACCTGGTTCGGCCCCTGGATGGGCGAATCCGGTGGCAGCTCGAGGATCTGCATCCCCGGTTTGCCGTTCTCGTCGTAGGACGCCGTGATGAGCGCCTGGAGGTTCTCCCGCTGGTTCGCGGTGACCGCGCTGGTCAGCTGGAACCGGGGCTCCTCCTGGCCGGGGAACTGCGCCACGAGGTAGTACGGGGGCTGCGGCAGCCCGCCGGACTTGGTCGGGTCGTCCGGGACCTTCCAGAAGTCCTGGCCGCCGAAGAACTCGCCCGGGTCGCCCACGTGGTACCGCGAGAGCACGTCACGCTGCACCTTGAACAGGTCCTCCGGGTACCGGAAGTGCTCGGCGAGTTCGGCCGGGATCTCCGACTTCGGCTTGATGAGGTCGCCGCCGAACGCCTTGTTCCACGTCTTGAGGACGGGGTCCGCGTCGTCGAACTCGTACAGGGTCACGGTGCCGTCGTAGGCGTCCACAGTGGCCTTGACGGAGTTGCGGATGTAGTTGATCTCGTCCTGCGCGAGCGCCGACGTGCCCTGGCCGGTCAGGGAGTCCTCGGCGATGTCGCCGAGCGTCTCGCGCTGCCCGTACGGGTAGGAGTTGCTGGTCGTGTACCCGTCGACGATCCACACGATCCTGCCGTTGACCACGGCCGGGTACTGGTCGCCGTCGACGGTCAGGAACGGCGCGACCTTCTCGACCCGGGTGCGCGGATCACGGACGTACAGGACCTTCGAGTTCTCGTTCAGGGCACCGGAGAGCAGGAAGTTGCTCTCCCGGAAGTAGGTCGCGTAGACGAGCTGCCGCAGCGACGTGCCGACCGGTACGCCGCCCTTGCCCGTGTACGTCGTGTTGATCTGCTGGCTGTCGTCGCCGCCGCGGGCCGCCGGACGGTCGAACTCCGCGTCCTTGCCGCCCGGGGCCTTGCCCACGACCGAGTACGGCCGGATCAGCTCGCCGTAGTAGACCCGGGGCTCCTCGACGGGGACGGCCTTCGCGAACTCGTCCGCCTTGGAGCCGCCGCTCTCGTCACCGAGGAATCCGGACACGAACACCGGGTTGCCGGCCTGGTCCACCTCGTTCGCGGGGGCGGCGACGAACCCGTGGCCGTGCGTGTTGACGGTGTGCATGTTGAGCCAGTTGGACTGGGTCGCGGTCAGCTCCGCCGTGTTCAGCTCACGGACGCCGACCACGTAGTCCCTGCTCACCCCGTTGACCGTGTACCGGTCGACGTCCAGCTGCTCGTTGAAGCCGTAGAAGCCACGGACCTGCTGGAGCTGCGTGAACGAGTCGGACACGACGCTCGGGTCGAGCAGGCGCGCGTTCGGGATCGTGCCCTTGTCGGCGCGGACCTCGGACGGCGTCGCGGTCGTCTTCGCGTCGTAGGAGTTGCGCTGGATGTCGCCCAGCCCGTACGCCTCGCGCGTCGCGACGATGTTCCGGCGGATGTACTCGGCCTCGCGCTGCTTGGCGTTCGGCTTGATCGTGAACTGCTCGCTGAACGCCGGCACCGCGCCGCCCAGCACGACCGCCGACACGAGCAGCAGCACCAGCGCCATGCCCGGCAGCAGGACCTTGCGCAGCCCCACGTTGACGAAGAAGACCAGCGCGCACAGGGCCGCGATCCACAGCAGGATGTTCTTGGCCGGCAGCAGCCACTCGATGTCGACCGCCGAGGCGCCGTTCACCTTCGACACGTCGCCGTACGCGAACAGCAGGCCGTACCGGTCGAAGTAGTACGCGACGGCCTTGAGCGCCACGAACAGGCCGAGCAGCACGGACATGTGGCCGATCACGGCCGCGCTCATCCGCCCGCCGCTGCCCTGCAACCGCACCCCGCCGTAGAGGTAGTGCACGAACAGGGACGCGACGATCGACAGCACGACGGCCGTGAACGCCACCCCCAGGACATACCGCCAGAAGGGGTACTCGAAGACGTAGAACGACAGGTCCACGTTGAACTGCGGATCGTTCCTGCCGAACGGCGTCGAGTTCGAGAACAGCAGCCACGTGCGCCAGCGGCCCTGCGCCGCCAGGCCCGTGATCAGCCACACGAACGCGGCGAAGATGCCCACCAGCAGCGTGAACCGGGGCGTGATCGCCAGCCGGTACCGCTCCAGGTTCTGCTGTTCCAGCGACATCGGCCGGTACGCCGGACGGAGCCGGAACGCCACCAGCAGGTTCGCCGCGACGATCGCCGCGACGGCGCCGCCGACCAGCAGGAACATCACCAGCCTCGTGCGCAGGGCGGTCGACATGACCTCGCGGTAGCCCACCTCGCCGTACCAGAGCCAGTCCGCGTACACGTTGACGCTGCTGGACGCGACGATCAGCAGGAACAGCAGGGTAACGACCGTGATGAGCACGCGGCGGTTGCGCCGGCTCACAGACGGCAGGGGCGACCGCATGGCCACGGGGCAACTCCTGGAATTGTGTCGTCAGTCGGTCAGACTTGAACCCAAACCTACCTTGCGACCACAGTTACGGTGCCTGCGAGCATGTTCGATATGGAAATGCCACCTGCACCAGCAGCCCTCAAGGCCGTCGTCGCCGAACTGGAGCTCCACGCCGACGCCGGCGGCTGGGACCGCCCGCCGACCCTCTACGCGCTCGTCGACACCGCCGAGCTGGTCGCCGCCGAACCCACGCTCGGCGCGCAGCTCGGGCTCACCCCGGACACCGTCACGCCGGGCACTCTGACGCCCATCGAGCAGGAGTCGCTGGGCGACCGTCCGCTCGACGAGGCGCTCGCGCGGATCGCCTGGCCGGAGTCCGTGCTCGGGTGCGCGCTCGTCCACGAGGTGCTCGTGCTGCCGCCCGGGGCCGAATCCGAGCGCCCCGCCGAGGCCGACCCCGTCACCTGGGCCGCCGGGCACACCGAGAAGCGCGAGGTACGGATGACCGTCGCGGTCCTGCGGGACGGCGCCCGCGCCGCCGCGCTGCGCGTCCGCCCGACCAGCCCGGACGACCGCGCCGAGGCGGCGTTCGGCGAGGACCTGGCCCCGAACCTCGCCGAGGCCCTCCTGGCCACCCTGCACTGAGTTTCGGACTTTTGAGGATCCGGCACGGCCGCACACCCTCAAAAGTCCGAAGGTCGGCGCGCGCGGGGCGGCGGGGGCGGCGAAGAGCAGGCTCAGCAGCCGCGCGGCGTCCCCTTCGCCCGGACCGTCTTGAGCGCCTCCAGGGCGGTGTCGAGCGTGTCGACCCGGGCGAGCGTCAGCCCGGACGGCACGTTCTTCTTCGCCTCGTCGCAGTTGTCGGCCGGGGTGAGGAAGACGGTCGCGCCGGCCCGCTTGGCGGCGACCATCTTCTGCGGGATGCCGCCGATCGGTCCGACCTTGCCCTCGTCGTCGATCTCGCCGGTGCCGGCGATGAACACACCGCCGGTGAGGTCGTCCGGCTGGACCTTGTCGATGATGGCGAGGGCGAACATGAGCCCGGCGGACGGCCCGCCGATCTTGTCGAGGTCGAACGTGACGTCGAACGGGTGCGGCTGCTTCGGCTCGACGGAGACGCCGATGACGGGGCGCCGCTGGTCGCCCTCGCCGCTGCCGGCCGTCTTCACCTTCACGGTGCCGGGCTTGCTGGCGCGGGTGTAGTCGACCGTGACCTCGTCGCCGACCTTGTGGGCGGTGATCAGCTCGATCAGCTTGGCGTGGCTGGTGACGACCTTGCCGTCGACCTTGGTGATCACGTCGCCGGCGGCGAGCTTGCCGGTGGACGGCGAGTCCTTGGAGAGTTCCTTGATCGTGACGAGCACCGGGAAGCCGAGTTTCCGCAGCGCCGCCGTCTCCGCGGACGTCTGGGACGCCTTGAACGCCTGCTCGTTCTGCTGCTCGACCTGCTTCTCGGACTGCTCCGGCGGGTAGACGAGCTCGCGCGGCAGGACGGCCGTGTCCTCGTCGATCCAGTACCGCAGCGCCGTCGCCAGGTCGATCTGGTTGCTGACCGACACGGTCGTGAGGTTCAGGTGCCCCTTCGAGGTGGACGTCGCGCGGCCCTTGATCGTGATGATCTCCTTGCCCTCCGACTTGCCGAGCGTGTCGAGGGTCGGACCGGGGCCAAGCACCACGTACGGGACGGGCAGATACGAGAGGCCGATCGACAGCGCCAGCAACACCACGGCGCCGACGAGCACCGTCCAACCACGTCGCATCATCCGTCCAGCCTAACCGCCGGCCTTGCGCCGCTTCCGCGCCCGCCGCACCAGTGCCGCCGCACCGATCACCGCCACCGTCGCTCCAGCGGCGGCTGTCGCGCCCTTCGCGTTGATCCGGAGCCGCTGCGGCAGGATCGGGCGGCCGGCCGCGTACGTGGCCAGGGCCTCGGCGTTCGTGTAGCTCGGGCACCAGCCGGCCGCGCGGAGCCGGTCGGAGCCGACGACCCACGGGTGGACGAGGTACGTCAGCTCGCTCGCCGGTCCGGTGGTGACGCCGATGGCGTGCAGGCGGGCGGCGGTGCCGAACGCGACGGCGGCTGGCAGTTCGACGCGCCGCCGTCCCAGTGCCTTCTCGACGTCGGCCTGTTCCAGCCACCCTTCGCTGGCCACGGTGACCGGCCCGGTCAGGCCCTCGCGCAGCACGGTCTCGACGGCCGACGCCAGGTCGTCCACGTGGCAGAACTGCCAGTGCGGGCGGGCGCCGCGCACGGCCAGCAGGCGCGGCCCGTCCAGCAGCCCGGACGCCGCGTGGACCAGCCCCGGTCCCACCAGCAGCGCCGGACGCAGCACCGCGATGCCCACCTGCGGGTACGCCCGTTCGGTCCTCCGGGTGAGCCGTTCGATCTCCAGCAGGTCGCCGAGGAGGCTGGCTTCGGGCTGGGCCTGGAGCGGCGCGTCCTCCGGCAGCGGTACGGGGTTGGTGGGGAGCGCGCCGTACACGCGGGCGCTGGACAGCAGCAGCACCTGACGGATGCCGGTCGCCGCCGCGGCGGTCAGCGCGACCTGCGCGGCCCGGACGTTCTGCTGCCGCTGCTCGGAACGGTCCATGTCCGGATCGAGCGAGAGGGCGACGTGGACCAGGGCGTCGACCCGCTGCAACGCGCCGGCGAGCGACGGGTCCGTGGGGTCGGCGCGCCGCCACGTCACGCCCTGCACGTGCGGCCTGCGGGTATCGAGCGCCACCACCTGGCGGATGCCCTCGGCGCCGACGAGCCGCCGGCAGATGGCCGTGCCGACCTGGTCCGCGGCGCCCGTGACGGCCACCACAAGGCCAGAGTTTCGCCCTGAGCGGAGCGGACGGGCAGTCACGGGCGCACCAGAGCTACCGTGGAGGGTATGACCGGCCGGAGCACGTCATGACCGACTTCCCCTTCGGATTCAGCCTGCCTGGGGGCGGCAAGGGGCCTGACCCCAACGACCCCCAGTTTGCCGCGTTCGTGGCTCAACTGCAGCAGATCCTCTCCTCCTCCAGCGGCGGCCCCGTCAACTGGGACCTCGCCCGTCAGGTCGCGACCGGCATCGCCCGCGAGGGCGATCGGTCCCTGACGTCGACCGAACGGACCGAGGTCGACGACGCCCTCCGCCTCGCCGACCACTGGCTCGATCCGGTCACCAGTCTGCCCTCCGGGGTCACGTCCACCGCAGGGTGGAGCAGGTTGGAGTGGATCGAGGCCACCCTGCCCACCTGGCAGCGGCTCTGCGATCCGGTCGCGGGCAAGGTCGTCGAGGCCATGGGCACGCTCCTGCCGGGCGCCGGTTCGGCCGAGCTCGGTCCACTCGCGGGCCTGGCCGGTCCGGGTGGAATCGCCGGGATGCTCGGCGGTATCGGCGGCATGATGTTCGGCGGGCAGGTCGGTCAGGGGCTCGGCACGCTCAGCAGCGAGGTCCTGTCGTCCAGCGACATCGGCATCCCGCTCGGCGAGGCGGGCGTCGGCGGTCTCCTCCCGGCCAACCTGGCGGCGTTCACCGAGGGCTTGGAACGTCCGGCTGAAGAGGTTCGGCTCTTCGTCGCCCTCCGCGAGGCCGCGCACCACCGGCTGTTCGGGCACGTCGGCTGGTTGCGCGCGCACGTCCTCGCCGCCGTCGACGCCTACGCCCGTGGCATCACGGTCGACAAGCAGGCGTTCGAGGAGGCGATGACGCGCTTCGACCCGTCCGATCCGGAGAGCATGCAGGAGGCTCTCAGCGGCGGCATGTTCGAGCAGGAGGACACGCCCGAGCAGCGCCATGCCCTGGCCAGGCTCGAAACCGCGCTCGCCCTCATCGAGGGATGGGTCGCCCACGTCGTGGACGCCGCCGCCGGCGACCGGCTGCCCAGCGCCAACGCGCTCGCCGAGACGTTCCGGCGTCGCCGCGCGGCCGGCGGGCCCGCCGAGCAGACCTTCGCGACGCTCGTCGGCCTCGAACTCCGCCCGCGCCGGCTCCGGGAAGCGGCGACGCTGTGGGCCACGCTGGCCGAGCACCGCGGTGTCGACGGCCGTGACGCCGTCTGGGCACACCCCGACCTCATCCCGTCCTCCGACGACCTGGACGACCCCACCGGCTTCGCCCTCCGCAAGGACGACATAGACCTCACAGGCCTCGAAGACCTTTGATCCGGACGCCCGGCACGGCACCGTAATCCGTCCACCTGGCGCGACAGCGGAGCCAGGAGCCTGAACCGCCGCGCCGGCTACCCGGAGAGCAGAGCGCGGGTGGCGTCCCAGCCCTCCAGGCCTGGGTCGAGATACCGGATGTCGCCCGGCGCGCGGAGCCGGTGCCAGCCCGGTGCCGCCGACACGGCGCGCGGCGCGGGCGATGCCGCGCGCAGGGACGCGATCGTCGCGTCGTCGAGGCTGGGATCGGCGGCGACGAACCAGTCGGGCAGCGGGAGCCGCGCGGCGAGCCCGACGAGCCCGGCGCCGTCGGCCGGCGCGGCGGCGACCGGGTGGCTGCCGAGGCCGCGGAACAGCTTGCCGACGTGAAGTCCGGGCAGGTCGGGTGCGTCGGCGGCGAGTACGGCCGCTTCGGTGTACCCGGCGTCGGCGGCCGCGCGCAGTGCCGCGACCGGGCGCGCGTCCGGCACCGTGAACACGGGCGTTCCTGGCCAGATGAGCGTCTTCGCCAGGTCGATGTCGTCCGGGGTGACGGCGATCGCCCCCTGGACGTTGGCCAGCCCGGCCACGAGATCGGCGACGTCCTCAGCGAGCGCGGACCGCCACTCGGCAGGCGAGACACCGGGCGGCGGCATCGAGGCGCCAGGCGGCGCGAGCAGGACGATCACGCAGCGGGTATGGGTGCTTGTCACCGTCAGCCGGCGCGCCCGGTGCCGTCGCTGTCGCCGGCCAGGTCGTCCAGGTCGTCCTCGTCGGAGAACCGGATGCCGGCGGCCGCGGCGATGCCTTCCAGGTACCCGCGGGCGCGCTGGGCGCGCGGGTACCGGTCGACGAGCGCCCAGAAGTCCGGGCCGTGGCCGGGAGCGCGCAGGTGCGCCAGCTCGTGGACGAGGACGTAGTCGATGACCCAGCCGGGCATCGTCCGGAGCCGGTCGGACAGGCGGATCGTGCCGTCGGCGGGCGTGCAGGACCCCCACCGGCCGCGCTGGTTGCTGACCCAGCGGACGCTCACGGGGTGGATCGTGCCGTCGAAGTAGTCACGGGAGAGCTGCCGGGCACGCGCCTCCAGCTCGTGGTCGCTGCGGCCCCGGCGCGAGCGGCGTTCGCGCGAGTCGAGCCGGGCGATCATCTTCTGCACCCACTCGCGTTCCTCCGCGACGCTGAACCGCGCGGGGATCAGCACGACCACAGTGTCTCCGTCGCGGTACGCGGCCACGGTTCGACGCCGGCGGGTGCTCCGCCGGACCTGCACCATGGCGCGCGGGACGAGATCGCCGGCCATGCTGGCACGCTAGCCGTTCAGGGCGCGCCGCGCCTAGCATCTCCGCCGGTCGCGCCCGATTTGTTCTCTCCACAGGCGGTGGACAGGCCCCGCGCAGGTCCGGGGGTGTGCGCGGCGATGGCCCGCACTGTTCATGCACATGTTTACCGGTGTTTCCTCCACAGCGGCCACGCTCGGCGTCCCCAGGCCATCCACAAAGTTATCCACAGGATGTGGAAGTCAAGTTGACGCGGGGTGGGCCGCGCACCTAGCGTCGTTCGGGGCCCCTGGCGCCTGACTCCACCCGCCGCAAGGGGAAGGTGGCGGGCTGAGCACGACGCCGGGGGCTCTCTACTTCCCGGTGAACACCGGCTTCCGCCGGGCCCGCGCCGCCGCGACCCCTTCGACCATGTCCTGGGTCGCCATCGTGACCGGCTGGGCCAGCGCCTCCCACCGCAGCGCGTCCTCGAACGAGGCGTGCCCGCCGGATGCCAGCGCGATCTTCGTCAGCCGGGTCGCGACCGGCGCCTGCGCGGCGATGCCGGCGGCGATCCCCCGCACCTCGGCGAGCAGGTCGTCGGCCGGGTAGACCCGGTTCACGAGCCCGAGCCGGACGGCTTCCTCCGCGTCGACGGCGCGCCCGGTGAGCAGCAGTTCCCGGGCGACGGCGAGCCCCGCGACCTCGGGCAGCAGCCAGGTGGTGGCCATGCCGGCGTGGATGCCGAGTCCGGTGAACGGCACGGAGAACTTCGCCTTCTCGGACGCGTACCGCAGGTCGCACGCGAACGCCAGCGCCGCTCCGGCACCGACGGCGGGGCCGTTGACGGCGGCGATCGTCGGTACGTCCAGGTCCCGGATCGCGAGCCAGGTGCGGTAGAACGGCAGCATACGGGCCCGCAGTTCGTCCACATTGGCGCCAGCGCCGATCTCCAGCCACGACAGGTCGCCGCCCGCGCAGAAGGCACTGCCGGCGCCGGTGACGACGACCGCACGCAGGTCGCGATCGGCCGCCAGGTCGGCCAGCGCGGCGCGCCAGGCGTCCGTGAGTTCGACGGTCATGGAGTTGCGGCGGTCAGGCTGGTTGAGGGTGAGGACGGCGACACCGTCGTCCCCACGCTGGACGTCCAGCGGCGTCTGGAGATCGGTCATCTGGGCAGTCTGCGGGATGGCGAAGCGTGCCGTTCACATGATCTTTCGCACACCCGCAACACATCGTTACGGAGAGCTACGGTGTTCACCGCGCCGGTATGCCCGGCATTGCCTGTCTGTCCCTAGAGCGGTGCCGCAGGTCGCCCGTCCGATATGAGATGATCTGGACTGGTTCACTCCTCGTACGCTCCGGCCGCGGCTCGCCGCGCCGGGGGGCCGCTACACCCGTCTGGTGGTTACGCAGGGGTACTGTCATGCAGGTTCTGACCGCGACCGGCGGATCGGACGTGAGAGTCGAGGAGGCAACGTGGCCGAGACCTATAACGGCTACTGCGTTAAGTGCAAGGAGAAGCGTGACTTCGAGGGTGAAGTCGTCGTCAGCGACTCCGGCCGGCGCATGGCCAAGGGCCAGTGCCCGGTGTGCGGCACGAAGATGAACCGGATCCTCGGGAAGGCCTAGCCGAACCGGGAGTCCCACGGACACCCACGGAGGGGCGCAACCGCACGCGGTGGCGCCCCTCCGTCGTGTGGATAACCACGCCCTTTGTGGATAACCCGGCACGGGAAAACTACTGCCGTCACAATCGAACGCACGTAAACGTGACGGAAGAGGCCCTGTGCACCCCCTGCTCCTGCCTGCCCTGCGCCGGCTCTGGCGCGACCGGACGACGCTGCAACTCGGCATCGACCCGGCCCGCGCCGTCGTCCTCGACAACGTCGACGCGGCGACCGTCACCGTCCTCGGGCTCCTCGACGGGCAGCACAGCGTGGGCGAGATCGCGACACGCGCAGGGGCCGACGGAATCCCGCCCGCCCGCGTGAGCGATCTGCTCGGGCTGCTGGCACGGTGCGGTGCGGTGGTCGACGGCGAGCCCGCCGCGGGGCTGCCACGGCGGCTTCCGGCCGACGCACGCCGCCGGATCGGTCCGGATCTTGCGGCGCTGTCCCTCACGCGCGGGGTCGACGCGGGCGCCGTACTCGCGCGGCGGGGGCGATGCGCGGTCGTCGTCCATGCCCGGGGGCGGATCGGTCCGGTCGTCGCGGCGCTGCTCGGCGCGGCTGGGGTCGGCCGGGTCCATGTCCAGGCGACGGGCCTGGTCACGGCGGGCGATGCCTGCCCGGGCGGGCTGCTCCCGTCCGACGAGCACCGGGCGTACGCGGTGGCCGCCGCCGACGCGGTGCGCCGGGCAGCGCCGGAGGTCGACACCCGCCCGATCGGCCCGCGACGCCTCCCTGACCTGGTGGTTCTCGCTGCCGGCCACGCTCCGGCGCCGCGTTCGCGCCGGGCCACCGCCGTCCTGCCGGTCGGGCTCCGTGACGGCACGGCCGTGATCGGGCCGATGACCGTCCCCGGCCGTACCGCCTGCCTGGACTGCGTCGAACTGCACCGCCGCGACCGCGACCCGGCCTGGCCGGCGATCTCGGCACAGCTGTCCACGAGCCGGCCGGCGCAGCCCGAGCCGAGTCAACTGGCGCTGGCCGCGTCCGCCGCCGGCATCGCCGCAGCCCACGTGCTCAGCCATCTCGACGGCGGCGAACCGGAGACGCTGGGTCGTTCCCTGGACCTCACAGGCCTCGGCGAACGGATCCGGCGGCGAAGCTGGGAGCCGCATCCGCGCTGCCCCTGCGTCCGGACACCGTCGCCGGTATGACCAGTCAAGTACCTTCGTGGGCCGGAGGCCGAGTCCAGCGTGGGGCTGCCAAGGCGGAGGAGGTCATGCGCTGTTGCATGGCCGACGGCAACAACGCAGGCAGCGCCGGGCTGGGCCGGCCGAAGCCCTAGAAGGGAGAATGCATTCGTGGACGACATACCCCGATGGGCGCTGACCCGCACCGCGAAGCTCGCGGCGCTGCCGTTGGGGTTCGCCGGCCGTGCGACCCTCGGCCTCGGTAAGCGCATCGGCGGCAGTTCCGCGGAGGCAGTGGCCCGCGAGTTGCAGAAGCGGACGGCCGAGCAGTTGTTCTCGGTGCTCGGCCAGCTCAAGGGCGGGGCGATGAAGTTCGGCCAGGCCCTGAGCGTCTTCGAGGCCGCGCTGCCCGAGGATCTGGCCAAGCCGTACCGGGCCGCGCTGACGAAGCTCCAGGAGGCCGCGCCGCCGCTGCCCACCGCGACCGTCCACGCGGTGCTTGCCGAGCAGTTGGGCCCCCGCTGGCGCCGCAAGTTCGCGGACTTCGACGAGGTGCCGACCGCCGCGGCGAGCATCGGCCAGGTGCACCGTGCCGTCTGGTCCGACGGGCGCGACGTCGCCGTCAAGGTGCAGTACCCGGGCGCCGGCCCCGCCCTCGTCTCCGACCTCAACCAGCTCGGCCGCCTCGCCCGCCTGTTCCCCGTGCTCCAGCCCGGCCTCGACGTCAAGCCGCTGATCACCGAACTCAAGTCCCGGGTCACCGAGGAACTCGACTACAAGCTGGAGGCGAAGGCCACCGCCGCCTTCGCGAGGGCGTACGCGGACGACGAGGAGATCCTCGCGCCGCGCGTGGTCGCCTCGGCGCCGCAGGTCCTCGTCACCGAGTGGATCCCCGGCACGCCGATGTCGACGGTGATCGCCGACGGCAGCCAGGACGACCGCGACCGGGCCGGCCGGCTGATGGCCACGCTGCACTTCTCCGCGCCGACCCGCGCCAAGCTGCTGCACGCCGATCCGCACCCCGGCAACTTCCGGCTCCTGGACGACGGCCGGCTCGGCGTCCTGGATTTCGGCGCCGTCGCCAGGCTGCCCAAGGGCCTGCCCGAATCGGTCGGCAGGCTCACGCGCCGCGCGCTCGACGGGGACGCCGCCGGCGTGCTCGACGGGCTCCGCGCCGAGGGATTCATCAAGCCGGACGCCGATGTCGACGCCGCCGCAGTCCTCGACTACCTGCTGCCGATGCTCGCGCCACTGGTCTACGACGACTTCCAGTTCACCCGGGCCTGGCTGCGCAAGGAAGCCACCCGGCTCGCCGACCCACGCAGCCCCGCGTACCAGCTCGGACGGCAACTGAACCTGCCACCGTCCTACCTGCTGATCCACCGCGTCACGCTGGGCTCCATCGGGGTGCTGTGCCAGCTGGAGGCGCACGCGCCCTTCCGGTCCATCGTCGAGCGGTGGCAACCCGGCTTCGCCCCCGACCCGGTCTGACCCCACCGCGCCGGCCTAACGCGCCGGCCCGCGCGGGCCTACTGGCGCCCGCGCGCGGGCCGAGCCGCCCCTCTCCACGCCGGGGATGAACCGGACATTCGGGGAAAGCGTGGCCACGCGCGCCCGTTTAGCGGGTGGATTTGGGGTCGGATTAGCGAGCCTGGCTCCACGAAGCCACCCGAAATGCGCCGGCCGGCGCGCGGCCGGATCACGTTGGTGGCCAAGCCCGCCGGCCCGCCGGCGCGGCACGCCGCGGACGGCCGGAGCGGAAAGCAGGTGGCGGCTGGCCAACGCGCGGCGGCGCATCCACGGCCAGTCGGCGGCGCGGACGGCGGGCGACTACGCGGGTGGGCAGCGCGGCAGGTGGCGGGGTGTGAAACGGCGAGCGCCGGGGGCCCGTGGGGCTCCCGGCGCTCGCGGTGGGAACTGCGTCAGAGACGTTCCCGGCGCTTGGCCGCCTCCATGGCGACCAGGCGCGCCGGACGGTGTCCCGCCGGCCATACGCGCTCGCTGCGCTCACGCATTCGTACGCGTGAGAGCACTTCGTTCATGAGTATCAAGATCGCGCTCCTGTTGGCGTCATGTGTGTGGTCGATGTTGTGTGCTCCAGCCGGGATGGCGATGACGCCGTCCGTGGTGGTGCTGAAGCGTGCGGTTGTGGTCGTCACGCGGCGACCTCCTCCTTGCGCGGGCGTCCCCTCGGGCGCTTGCGGGCGATAACCACGCCGCGCTCGAAGATCTCGCCGCCCCAGACGCCCCACGGCTCACGCCGCTCGATGGCGCCTTCAAGGCATGCGACACGCAGGGGGCAGGTGCCACAGAGCCCCTTGGCGAGCTCCAGGCTGGCCGGGGATTCCGCGAACCACAGTTCGGGGTCCTCCCGCCGGCAGGGAAGGCTCAGGTCGGGGTCGGCCGCCTTGCCGTCAAGCAGGGCGAGGCCAGTGTCGATCACGCGGGGTCACCTCTTCCGTCTTTGGTGGTGGTCGTCTTTTGGACGGTGGGTCTGGCGGACAAACAAAGAGGCCGTGGATCCCGGTTGACGGGTTCCACGGCCTCGAAGGTGAGCCGGTTGGTCTGTTAGACCGGCCTACTTCGAGGTGGAACACCCGCCGCGACATCGACGCGCGGGACGTCGACGCCAACCGGCGTACCGAAGCCGTAGTCACTGAGCTGTCCGGTGAGCGGAGCCGACTTGACCCAGATCGGGGTCAGGGCAGACTTCTCCTGCGTCCGGAACTTCGTGGGCGCGGTGCGCACGGTCGCAATGCGCTCACTGAGCTCGAGGTGACGACGAACGTCGGCACCATGGGCGGCCAACTGGCGGCCCGCTTCCGAGCACATGGCAACGGAGGCGGCCGACATCGGCACGCTCTGCGTGATGGTCTTCTCCATGTCGTCCACCTCCTTCCGAGGTCGTGTGTCGGGCGTGGCCAGGCGGTCGCCTCGCGCAGAACGAAGAGTATGTCGGCGCCTGGGGGCGGGCAAACCCTTTTTCGGCTCGAATCGTCGAGGTGTCAGCTACCTGACACTTCTACGCGCGACACGCCGGACAACACGCCGAAACGCGGCCGAAAACTTGCGAGATCCTGCAACAAAGAAAAGAAAAACTACCCGTCGTCCTCATCGGACCCGGCTTCCGACACCACCACGCCGGCGACCGCGACCGGGTCGCCGCCACCGACCAGCGCCAGCACGGACTCGCCGTAGAGCGTCAGCTTCCGCGGCCCCACGCCGGGGATCGTGGCCAGCTCCTCCTCGGTGCCGGGGCTCTGCTCGGCCACGGCGGTGAGGGTCGCATCGGTGAAGATCACGTACGCCGGGAGCTTCTGCTCCTTCGCGAGGATGCCGCGCCAGGCGCGCAGCCGCTCGAACAGGTCCTCGTCGTAGTCGGCCGGGCAACCACCGCAGCGGCGCAGCTTCCGCTGGGTCGGGTCGAACAGCGCGACACCGCAGATCCGGCAGATCGGCAGGCTCTTCGCCCCGGACTTCTTGGTCTTCGCCCGCGCGGACGCCACCGCCCCACCCGAGGCGCCCGAATCCGGCAGGAACCGGCTCGGCCGCCGGCTGCCCCGCCCACCGGGTGACCGGGTAAGCGCCCAGGACATCCACAGGTGCTCTCGCGCCCGCGTGATGCCGACGTACAGCAGCCGGCGCTCCTCCTCCAGCTGCGCCGCCGTCTTCGCGTACGTGATCGGGATCGTGCCCTCCGCCAGCCCGACCAGGAACACGGCGTCCCACTCCAGGCCCTTCGCCGCGTGGAGCGAGGCGAGCGTGACACCGTCGACGGTCGGGGCGTGCTGGACGGCGGCCCGCTCGGCCAGCTCGTCGGTGAACGCGGGCAGGCCGATGTCCGGCGTGGCGGCCGCGAAGTCCTCGGCGAGCCGGACGAGCGCCGCCAGCGCCTCCCACTTCTCCCTCGCCGCCCCACCGGACGGCGGCGACGCGGCCTGGAACCCCATCGCGGACAACGTCTCCGTCACGGCCGGCACCAGCGGGTCGCCGGGTTCGACCGCCCGCGCGGCGCCGCGCAGCAGGACCATCGCCTCGCGGATCTCCGGGCGCTCGAAGAACCGCTCCACGCCCCGGACGACGTACGGGACGCCGGCATCGGCCAGCGCCTGCTCGTACGCGGCGGACTGGGCATTCGTCCGGAACAGCACCGCGATCTCGGCCGCCGGCGTGCCGGCCTTGATCAGCTCGATGCACCGGCCGGCGACCGCGGCGGCCTCGGCTGGCTCGTCCGGGAAGGACGACGTGCGCGGCGACGGACCGTCCGGACGCTGGCCGACCAGCCGCAGCCGTACCCGCGCCTCGGCGCCGGTCGCCGCCGCGATCACCTGGTTGGCCAGCTCCACGACCTGCGGTGTCGACCGGTAGTCGCGCTCCAGGCGGATCACCGTCGACTGCGGGTGCGCCCGGGCGAAGTCGACCAGGTAGGACGACGTGGCGCCGGTGAACGAGTAGATCGTCTGGCTCGCGTCGCCGACGACGCACAGATCGCGGCGGCCGCCGAGCCAGGAGTCGAGGAGACGCTGCTGGAGCGGGTTGACGTCCTGGTACTCGTCGACCACGAAATGCCGGTACTGGGCGCGGATCTGCTCGGC
This sequence comes from uncultured Actinomycetota bacterium, assembly GCA_963742725.1. Taxonomy (GTDB): domain Bacteria; phylum Actinomycetota; class Actinomycetes; order Mycobacteriales; family Cryptosporangiaceae; genus CAVVAL01. Next base: position 1,029,553 of record CAVUMX010000001.1, read on the forward strand.
GACGTCCCGGTGCTCCTCGATCGCCCACACCGTGGCGCGCAGCAGATCCTCGAAGTCGATGACGCCCATTTTCCGCTTGAGCTGCTCGTACGCCGCGTACAGCTCGGCCATGGACTCCGGCGCGATCGGCACGTCCCGGCCGGCCTTCGCCGCCGCCACCGCGTACTCCGCCGGCTCGACCAGGCCGGACTTCGCCCACTCGATCTCCGACGTGCAGTCGCGGACGCCCGTGCGGTCGAGCCGGATGCGGGCCCGCGCCGCCGCCTGGCCGACGATCCGCGCCTTGCTGTCCAGCAGGTCGGGAAGCGCCCGCCCGGAGAAGACCCGGGGGGCGAAGTACCGCAGCTGCCGCAGCGCCGCGGCGTGGAACGTGCGGGCCTGCACGCCGCCGACACCCAGTTCGCGGAGGCGGCCCCGCATCTCACCCGCCGCGCGCGCCGTGAACGTGACGGCCAGCACGTGCTGGCCCGCCGTCGCGCCGGTCAGGACGCCGTGCGCGATGCGGTGCGTGATCGCGCGGGTCTTCCCGGTGCCGGCGCCGGCGAGGATGCAGACCGGGCCGCGTGGCGCGAGCACGGCGGCCCGCTGGTCGTCGTCGAGCCCGGCGAGCACATGGTCCACAGCGGCGGAGGTGTCGACGGTCACGCCGTCGATCCTGCCAGTCCGCGCCCCCGCGGGAAGCACCCGTCCCCAGATGGTGTTGTATCCACAGATTCCAGCGTCCTACGTGTCGAAATGAGGCCCCTGCCCTATGAGCGTCACCATGTACAGCACGCCGTGGTGCGGCTACTGCCGTCGGCTGAAGAGCCAGATGGAACGCGAGGGCATCGCCTACTCCGAGGTCGACATCGAGCGGGACCCGAAGGCCGCCGACTACGTGATGAGCGTCAACGGCGGTAACCAGACCGTCCCGACGGTGGTCTTCCCCGACGGCAGCGCCCTCACCAACCCGACGCTCGCCCAGGTCAAGCAGCGCCTCGCGGCGTGACCTCCGCGCGTTGACCCGCTGCGCCGGCCCACACATGGCTCCCCGCGCCGCGGCACGAACGGGCGAGCGCCCGTGACCGCCCGCGCCGGCCGGCGGCCGACGCCGGTGTCTCCTGAGACGCTGGTCGCCACCCTGGCTGGCCTCTTCGTCAGCGCGGCCGGCTCCGGACGGCTCCGGGTCGCCGTGGACGGCGCCGATGCCGCCGGCGGCCGTGAACTCGCCGACGCGCTCGTCGACCCCCTCCAGCGGCACGGGGTCGAAGCCCTCCGGGTCAGCGCGGCCGATTACCTGCGGGCCGCGTCACTGCGGTACGAGCACGGCCGGACCGATCCGGACTCGTTCTACGAAAGCTGGCTCGACACCGGCGCCCTGGCGCGCGAGGTGCTCGATCCGCTCGGTCCACAGGGCAGCGGACGGTGGCTCCCCGCGCTCTGGGACGCCACCGCCGATCGCGCCACCCGCGCCGCGTACGCGCAGGCCGGCGCGCCGGCGGTCCTGCTCGTCGACGGCACGTTCCTGCTCGGCAACGGAATGAGCTTCGACCTCGCCGTCCACCTGCACCTCAGCGCCGCCGCGCTCACCCGCCGGACGCCGCCCGACCAGCACTGGACGCTGCCCGCGTACGCGCGCTACGCCGCCGAGGTCGATCCGCTGTCCGCGGCCGACGTGATCGTCCGTACCGACGACCCCCGCCACCCCGCCATCCAGCTCTGACAGCGCTACGGCGAGCAGGCGACCCGCTCGTTGGGGAGCCCCGCACCGGGCGCCTCGTCCGCCGACAGATCCGGGACGCCCGGCAGGTCCGGGACGACGCGCAGCGCGGGCACCGCGGCGGCCGCACCAGCGGACAGCGCGACCACGGCCACGCTGCTCACCACCATGACCGACGCGGTCGTCATGATCGCCGGATCGGTGACGAGCACCCCGTAGCTGACCCATCCGACGTTGCACAGCACGCTCATCCCCCACCGCGTGCGGGAGACGCCGCCGGCGTCCAGCGCACCCGAGATCCGCGCGCGCAGCAGCAGCCACACCTGCGGCAACGCCATCGCGAGGGTCACGGTGCTGGCCAGCACGCCCGCCACCGGGGTACCACCGATCACCGCGACGAGCGTGATGACCGCGACGCCGCCGGCCACGGCCGGTAACCAGGCGCGGGTCCGCAGGCCGGCCTTCACGACCAGCCCGGACAGCACGCCCGTGCCCCCGATCAGGGCGAGACCGTTCATGACGATCTGCACGCCACTGGCCTGGCTCAACCCGTACGCGAACCACGTGGCCGGCGTCAGCACGGTGAGGATGCAGCTCAGCGTGGACAGGCCGGCGTACCGCCCGGTCCGCCAGAGCCGCCACACCTGTGGCCACGCGGACAGCACTCCGATCGATCCGGCCACGACGGCCAGCGCGTCGACCCACAACGGCGCCGCGTCGACCGGGTAGCTGGGCAGGGCGAACGCCGCTTCGGAATCGATCATGGGCACAGTCTCTCAGCCTCCCCCGACAACAATGAAACCGTTTTCTCACCATGCGGCCGTGAGTTTCCCCACGTCAGAACCTGGAGGGTGGCGGGCGGCGGCGGAAGGGCCGGGGCGGCGGGCGGCCGGGTGCGCGAGCGGCGGCGGAAGGTGCGGGCGGCGGGCGGCCGGGTGCGCGAGCGGCGGCGGAGAGGGCGGGGGCGGCGTGCGGCGGGCGGCCGGGTGCGGCGAGCGGCGGCGGAGAGGGCCGGGGCCGTAGAAAGGCCGCTCAGGCCTCGTCGCGCCAGCGGACGATCAGGTGGTACGCGATCGACACCGGCGGCGGCAGCAGCGGCTCGGTCGCCGGGCCTTTCCCGCGCAGCTCGCCGCGCGTGTACCAGCGCGCGTCCTCGAGTTCGGTGTGGTCGACGCGCACCGGCTGGGACGGATCCCCGATCGCCGTGAACCCGAGCATGAGCGAGGCGGGCAGCGGCCACGGCTGGCTGGCGACGTAGGTGACGCCGGTGACGTCGACGCCCGCCTCTTCCATCACCTCGCGGTGGACGGTGGCCTCGGCCGACTCGCCCGGCTCGACGAACCCGGCGAGGCACGAGTACCGGTTCGGGGGCCACGCGGCCTGGCGGCTGAGCAGGCACTGGCCCTCGTCGCCCGCGACACCGTCGTGGACGAGCACGATCATCGCCGGATTGGTCCGCGGCCACACCGGACCGGAGCCGTCGCTCGCCTCGGCCTCCCAGCCGCCTGAGTGCAGCCGCAGCGGGGCGCCGGTGAGCGGGCTGTACCGGTACCCGCGGACCCAGTTCGCCAGCCCGACGGCCTCGGCGAGCAGCGCGGCGTCGTACCCGTCGAGCTCGGCGCCGACCTGGTACAGGTGTGCGGAGCGGGCACCGGCCACGACCGGGTGCGTACCGATCACGGCGAAGTACGGCGCCTCGCTGTCGACGCCGAGGAACAGCCGCTCGCCGTCCGGTGCGTCCTCGGGACCGACGAGCGCCAGCTTGGGCGGGTCGCCGGTCACGAGGGTCCGGCCGTCGGACGGGTCGACGACGAGCACCTTGGCGCGCGTCCAGACCTCGGCGAGCCACGCCTCGTCCGTGCGGCGGTGGGCGGCGCGGTCGATCAGTTCCCGGCAGAACGCCAGACCGCGCCAGTCCACCGGGGCCTCACGCGCTCCGCTCGACCGGTCCCAGCGCCGACACCGGGCGCTCGACGGCCTCGGCCTCGCCCAGCGCGACCGTGACCGCCTTGGCCGGGGCCAGGTACGTGGACGCGGCGGCGAACACCTCGTCCACCGTGACCTTCGCCAGCCGCTGCGGGTGCTCTGCGAGCCAGTCGAGGCCCAGCCCGAACCCGGACAGGGCGGCGAGCGTCCCGGCGAGACCGGACTGGGACGAGATCGACAGCGCGAGCGTGCCGATCGCGTACTGGCGCGCCTGGTCGAGCTCCTCCGCGGTCGGCGGGAGCGTCGAGATCCGGCCCAGCTCGTAGCCGATCTCGACGAGCGCCGGCGCCGTGACCTCGGTCGCCACGTCGGCGCCGACGACGATCATCGACCCGGCGGCCGAGTGGTCGATCGTGCTGTGCGGCGAGTACGTGTAGCCCTTGTCCTCGCGAATGTTCTCGGTGAGGCGCGAGGAGAAGTACCCGCCGAAGACCATGTTGGCGAGCTGGAGCGCCGGGTAGTCCGGGTGCTCGCGGGGCACGGCGGTGAGGCCGAGACGCAGCGACGACTGCACCGAGCCGGGCCGGTCGACGAGCAGCAGCGGACCGGGGACCAGCGGCGGAACCGGCGGCGTGACGAGGCCGGTGCCGGTCGTGGACCACGGCGCGAGCGCGGCCTCGGCGACGTCCAGCACCTGTTCCGGCTCGACGTCGCCGACGATGACGAGCGTGCTGCCCGCCGGGACGACGCGGCTGCCGTGCAGTGCGCGCAGCGCGTCCGGGCCGACCGCGCGGACCTGCTCCGGCTCGGGCGTCTCGATCGCGTACGGGTGGGTGCCGTAGAGCCGCTTCAGCAGCGCCTGGCGGACGGCGTGCGACGGCTGCGACGCCGCCATCTCGATCCGGTCGGCGAGATGTTCGCGTTCGGTGCCGACCTCGCGCTCGGGGTACGCGGCGTTGGTCAGCACGTCGGCGAGCACGTCCAGCAGCCGGGGCAGGCCGTCGGCGAGTGAGTTGCCGGAGACGACCAGCCGGTCCGGGTCGGCGGCGACGTTGAGCCCGCCACCGACCTCCTGCAGCGTGGCCGCGAGCTCCACGTTGGACAGTGTCGCGGTACCGGAGAGCAGCGTCTCGGCCAGCACGGACGTGGACGGCACGTGATCGGCGTCCGCACCGGCGAACGGGACCCGCAGCCGCACCTCGACGAGTGGCACCGTGGAGCGGCGCACGACGAGCACGCGCAGGCCGGTCGCGAGCGTCCGCTCGGCCACCACCGGCTTCGGCGCGACACGGGGTTCGGTCAGCGCCGGAACGGGGATCCGGACAACGTCGACGGCGGTCACTTCGCCCCTCCGGGTACGACCTCGAGGATGGCGCGGCGCTGCGGGCGCAACGTCGCGGCGGCGGCGATCACCTGTTCCGGGGTGACCGCGGCGAGCAGGGCCGGCAGCTCGTTGACCAGCTCGGCACGGCCGCGCTGCTGTTCGAGGACGGCCATGGACAGGGTGCGGCCGAGGACGGCGTCCACTTCGCGCAGCAGGTGGGCGGCCAGCCGGGCCTGGACCCGCGCCAGCTCGCCCGCGTCGATGCCCTTCTCGACCAGGCGGGTGATCTCCTCGTCGAGGGCGTTGATCACCGTGTCGGACGTGACCTGCGGCGGGAAGTGCACCTGGAGCAGGAACGCGGTGGGGTCGCGCACGTCGAACGGATCGCCCATGAACCCCAGGTACCCGGACACCGACGTGGCGATCGCGTCGTCGAGCACGAGCCGCTCGACCAGCCGGGACGCCTCGCCGTCGGTCAGGACCTCGGCCAGCACGACGTACGGCAGGTACGCCTCGAACTCCTTGACCGGGTCCGGGACCCGCCACGCCATGGCCAGGGCCGGCATCGGCGCGTGCGGATCGGTGTAGGACGAGCGGCGTTCCTCGGTGAGGTCCGGCTCGGCGAAGTCGGGGCGGACGGGCACCTCGCGGCCGGGGATGCCGCCGAAGTGCTTCTCGATCAGCGCGATCGCCTCGGGGACGTCGAAGTCGCCGGCGAGCGCGAGCACCGCGTTGCCCGGCGCGTAGTACGCCTGGAAGAAGGAGGACGCGTCCTCGACCGTGGCCGACTCCAGGTCGACGAACGACCCGTAGCCGTCGTGCGAGTTGGCGAACGTGTCGAACATGACCGGCGGGAGCCGCAGCCACGGGAACCCGCCGTACGGCCGGTTCATCACGTTGACGCGGATCTCTTCCTTCACCACCGCGATCTGGTTCGCGAGGTTCTCCTCGGTGATCCGCGGCGACCGCATCCGGTCGGCTTCGAGGAACAGCGCCCGCTCCAGCGCGTTGCTGGGCAGCGTCTCGTAGTAGTCGGTGTAGTCGAGGTGCGTGCTGCCGTTGAACACGCCGCCGGACGCCTGCACGTACCGGAAGTGCGCGAGCTTCTCCAGGTTCTCCGAGCCCTGGAACATCAGGTGCTCGAAGAGATGCGCGAAACCGGTGCGCCCCTCGGGCTCGGATCTGATGCCCACGTCGTAGACGACGGCCACCCCGATCACCGGCGCGGAGCGGTCCGGCGAGAGAACGACGCGGAGGCCGTTGGGGAGGGTGAGGCGCTGGACCTCGTAGGCGGTGGCGGGGATCTTCACGGTGGCTGACGACACGATCACGACACTAGCCGGCTGAACCGATCTGTGCGGCGCCAAAGAGTCATAGCGGACGGACGGACGCGACGACCTTCTCGATGTCGCCGACGAGCTGCCGGTGCGTGTCCGGGATCGACAGGTACAGCACGGCGGCGTCCTGGCGCCCGACGTCGACCAGCACGACCGCGACGGTCTCGCCGCGCGCCTGCAGCCCGTCCGCTTCGAAGGTCAGGTGGAACGTCGACACCCAGGCGGGACGGCCGCCGAGGGTCCGTCGCTCGTCACGGACCTGCTCCTTTTTGTTGGGCACCGGGTAGTACGAGTTGCGGACGTCGTCGGACACCTGGCGACCCGCGCAGTCCAGATCGAGCGTGAGGCTGTCCCCGAAGGCGGCGGGTACCGACCCGGACAGCACCGACGCCAGATATTCGCCGCCCGGATAGTTCTCGGTGACGATGTAGTAGCCCTGCCGGAACACGACGCCGAGCGTCCCGTCCGACCAGGTGGACTTGTCCCACGCCTTCCACGGGGCGCCGAGCTGCGCGTACGTGATGCCCGCGGCGGCGTCGGTGACGCGCGGGCCGTCGGGCGGCGGGACCGGCTCGGTCGTCTCGGCGTCCTGCCGGGGCGGGGGGCAGAGCGTGGCGAGCGGCGGCTTCGAGGCCTTCGGCGGCAGCGGACCCAGCGGGCCTACCCCGGCACGGTCGTCGGCGCCGAAGAACCCGGTGGAGGCCAGCGCCAGGATCACGACGATCCCGGCGGCGAGCGCGCCGGCGCCCGCGATGCCGAACCACAGCAACGTGCGGCTGTTCGTGCGGGGCGGAACCGGGACGTCCGGAAGCTCAGGGCGGACGGGACCCGACGGTGCCGCCACATCACCGGCGACCACATCACCCGCGACCACATCACCCGCGACCACGTCACCTGCCGACCCGCGCGCCCACGGCGAGCCCGATCCGTCCCCGGACAGGGGCGGCGGGCCACCGGAGGCGCTCGTGCTCATGCCTCCAGTGTGCCCGGCCCATCACCCCGTCCGGCTAGCGTTCGTCGACCAATCTCGCCTGGTATGACGCCGCGTCATCCGGCGTCGACAGGCTGTTGCGGGCACCGGGCTCGTCACCGACGTGCCACGGCATCAACACGACCAACGCGGCCAGCGTGAGACCCAGGAGTGCCACCGCGACCACGGTGCCCCATCCGGTGCTCTGTCGCGCCACGCGCCGCCCGTTCATCCTGACCGTCCTGCCTGGTCCATGCGGACCGCCTTTCCCCCGTGTGGATGTCGCGCCGTCAACCTGTGAGACGCCGTAGGCGCCGAAAAGGTTGCGCGACTACTCCAGAATCACCGGGAAGGACTATGTCCACCTATCGGATTCAGGACAGTTTTCACGGAATAGGCGTGCCGTTGCGCAATCCAGCAGTGGTCTAGTGACTCAGTGCGATAGGTCAGTCACAGCCAGCTCTCGCCAGAGGTGCGCGGCCGCTTCGGCTCCCTTGTAGAGCATCGGCAGGACGACCCGCTCGTTCGGCGCGTGGAACCGGTCGTCCGGCAGCCCGACACCGAGGAAGACCACCGGCGCCTCCAGGACGTCCGCCAGGTCGGCCTCGGGCCCCGACCCACCCTCGCGGGTGAACAGGATCTCCTTGTCGAACGCCTGCTCCATCGCCCGGACGACCGCCGCGTTCGCCGGGTGGTCGATCGGGGTCAGGCACGGCCGCACGCCGCCGCCCTCGAAGTGGATGTCGATCCTGATGCCGTCGGGCGTCCGGTCCGCGAAGTACTGGTGGACCGCCACCTGCACCTCGTCCGGGCGCTGGTCGGCGACGAGGCGGAACGAGATCTTCGCGTGCGCGTCCGTCGGGACGATCGTCTTGTGGCCGGGGCCGTTGTACCCGCCCCAGATGCCGTTGACCTCGGCGGTCGGGCGGGCCCAGATCCGCTCCAGCGTGGTGAAGCCCTTCTCGCCGGCCGCCGCGCGGGACTGGGCCGTCTCGGCGATCCACGTCGGCTCGTCGAACGGCAGCTTGGCGAACTTCGCGCGCTCCTCCTCGGTCAGCTCCACCACCCGGTCGTAGAACCCGGGCAGCGTGACCCGCCCGTCCTCGTCGTGCAGGCCCGCGATCAGCCGGCACAGCACGGTGAGCGGGTTCGGGACGGCGCCGCCGAACGAGCCGGAGTGCAGGTCGATGTCCGGGCCGTGCACGTCCACCTGGCAGTCCGTCAGGCCGCGCATGGCCGTGCAGACGCTCGGTGTCTCCCGGTTGAACATCGTCGTGTCGCTCACCACGACCGCGTCGCAGTCCAGCCGGTCGCGGCGTTCACGCAGCAGCGCGGCGAAGTGCGGCGATCCGGACTCCTCCTCGCCCTCCACGACGAACTTGAGGTTCACGGCCGGCGCCGTGCGGCCGGTCGCGGCGAGGTGCGCGCGCAGCCCGAGGAAGTGGAACGCGAGCTGGCCCTTGTCGTCCAGGGCGCCACGGGCGAACAGCTCCTCGCCCCGGATCGTCGGCTCGAACGGCGGCGTCTCCCACAGCTCCAGCGGGTCGACCGGCTGGACGTCGTGGTGCCCGTACACGACGATCGTCGGCGCGTCCGACTCCCCGGAGGGCCACTCGGCGAACACCGCGGGCGCGCCCGGGGTGTCCCAGATCTCGACGGTCGGGAAGCCCAGGCCGGTGAACTTCTCGGCCAGCCACTCCGCCGAGCGCCGGACGTCGGGCGCATTGGCCGGATCGGCGCTGATTGACGGGATCCGCAGCCACGCGTCGAGGTCGGCGTGCAGGTCGGAGATGTTGTTCTGGACGTACGTCCGCTCGTCGGTCATGCCAAGAAACTTAGACGCCACGTGCGGTCGAGTCGTACTGTGCCGGGGTTGCCTGAGCGCCCACCGCTACAAGGAGAGAGCACCCGTGAGAACGACCCCGCCCCGCTGGGCGCGCCACCTGGCGCTCCCGGTCTTCGCCGCCGCACTGGTGGCGGCGTTGCCGATCGCGAGCACGACCACCAGCTCCACCACCGCGTCCGACCGCTGGACGCCCATGACCCCGGTCAGCGTCGCCTACGGGAAGACCGCGCCCAAGCACGAGGTCAAGGCGCAGCTGCTCTCGTTCAACGACTTCCACGGCAACATCGACGCGCCGACCGGCAGCGGTGGCCTCGTCAACGGCACCCCGGCCGGCGGCGTCGAGTACCTGGCCACCGCCGTCAAGAAGCTCCGTGCCCAGGCCGCCGCGGACCGCCGCAGCAGCCTCACCGTCGGCGCGGGCGACCTGGTCGGCGGCACCCCGCTGGTCAGCGCCGCGTTCCACGACGAGCCGGCCATCGAGGCCCTCAACAAGGTCGGGCTGGACATCAGCTCGGTCGGCAACCACGAGTTCGACGAGGGCGTCACCGAGCTGAAGCGCCTCCAGCGCGGCGGCTGCCACCCGGTCGACGGCTGCCAGGACGGCGACGGCTTCCGCGGCGCGAAGTTCAAGTACCTCGCCGCGAACGTCGTCGACAAGACGACCCAGGACCCGATCCTGCCGCCGTACGAGATCCGCAACGTCGGCGGCGTCAAGGTCGGCTTCGTCGGCATGACGCTCAAGGGCACCCCCTCGATCGTCAACCCGGCCGGCATCAGCACGGTCGACTTCCTCGACGAGGCCGTGACCGCCAACTACTACGCCGGCGTGCTCAAGGCCAAGGGCGTGAAGGCGCTCGTCCTGCTCGTGCACGAGGGCGGCGCGCAGGGCTCCCCGGTCCCGCAGGACCCGTCGAGCTGCGCCACCTTCGCCGGTGCGATCAGCCCGATCGTGGCGAACCTGCGGCCCGAGTACGGCGTCGTCGTCTCCGGCCACACCCACCGGTTCTACAGCTGCGCGCTGCCGAACTCGTCCGGCCGGAACTCGGTCGTCACCTCCGCCGGGTCGGCCGGCGTCCTCGTCACGGACATCGGCGTCACGCTGAACCGCAAGACGGGTCAGTTCGCGGCCGCGTCGGCGAAGAACGTCATCGTCGAGAACGGCGTCCGCAACCCGGACGGCACCTGGCAGAAGGACGCGGCCGGCAACTTCGTCCGCAACCCGGCGCTGGTCGACCCCCAGCTGAAGAAGCTGGCCGACAAGTACCGGACGGCCGTCGCCCCGATCGCCAACAAGATCGTCGGCAAGATCACCGCCGACATCACCAACGTCAACAACCCGGCCGGCGAGAGCGCCCTCGGTGACGTGATCGCGGACGCCCAGCTGGCCTACACGACCGGCGCCGGTGCCCAGATCGCGTTCATGAACCCGGGCGGCATCCGGGCGCCGCTGACGTTCGCCAACTCCCCCGGCGGCGAGCCGGCCGGCGACATCACCTACGGCGAGGCGTTCACCGTCCAGCCGTTCAACAACCTGGTCGTCACCCAGACGTTCACCGGCCAGCAGATCAAGGACGTCCTCGAACAGCAGTTCGTGACGAACCGCATCCTGCAGGTGTCGAAGGGCTTCGCGTACTCGTACAACACGACCGCGCCGGCCGGGTCCCGCGTCACCGGCATCACCCTGAACGGCGTGCCGCTGGACCTCGCGGCGTCGTACAAGCTCACGACGAACGACTTCCTCGCCAACGGCGGCGACGGGTTCAGCACGCTCACGGCGGGCACCGGGCGGGTGACCGCGCCGGGCTTCGACGTGGACGCCCTCACCGCCCTCCTCAGCGCGGCGCCCGTCTCGCCGGGGCCGCAGAACCGCATCACCAAGCTCGGCTGACATCCACGACGGCCACCGGTCGCCCCGTGTCTCGGGCGCCGGTGGCCGTCGGCATGTCCGGGCGTGGCGACGCGCCGGCTCACGGCGTGTCTCGGCGCGGCGGGCCGCGAACGTGGACGGCGGGTTACCGCCGTGGTCGCGCCGATGCGGCGGCGATTAGCCTGAGGGCATGGAGAGAATCGCGGCCCGGGGGCTCACGTTCGACGTCCGCGTGGACGGACCGGTGGATGGCGAGCCCGTGCTGCTCCTGCACGGCTTCCCGCAGAGCGGCGAGACGTGGGCGCCGCTCACGGAACGCCTGAACGCCGCCGGCCTGCGGACGATCGCTCCGGACCAGCGCGGCTACACGCCGGACTGCCGCCCGTCCAACGTCGAGGCGTACCGCGTGACGGAACTGACCGCGGACGCCGTGGCCTTCCTGGACGCGCTCGGGCTGGAGTCGGCGCACGTGATCGGGCACGACTGGGGAGCGGTCGTCGCGTGGAACGTGGCGGGGCGCTACCCGGAGCGGATCCGGACGTTGACGGCTGTGTCGGTGCCGCATCCGGCCGCCGCGGCGCAGGCCATCGCGATCGACCCGGACCAGCAGCGGCTCTCGTCCTACATCGGCCTGTTCCGGCAGGACGGGACGGCCGAGGACGCGCTCGTGGCCGACGACGGCGCCCTGTTCCGCTCGATGCTGGTCGAGTCCGGCCTGGTGGAGCCGTTCGTCGAGAAGTACGCGGCGACGACCGTCACCGACCGCGCACTGCTGACCGGCGGCCTGAACTGGTACCGGGCGATGACCCTGCTCGACCTGGACGGGATGGAGCCGGTGTCGTGCCCGGTGACCTACGTCTGGGGCGAGCAGGACGCGATGTTCGGCCGGTTCGCGGTGGAGCGGTGCGGCGACCACGTGGTGGGGCCGTACCGTCAGGAGACGATCCCCGACGGGTCGCACTGGATCCCGGAGCTGGAACCGGAGCTGCTTGCACGCCTGGTTCTCGACCGGATCGGTTCCGTCCGGGCTTGACGGTTATATCGGGCGTAAACGCTATATAGTGCACACTCGCGGCTTACATGCCGCAACTACCTGATCAAGCGTCGTATTGGTCACATGTCCCGAAAACTTGACCGATCAAGTAACAACCGTAACGAAAGTTTTATCGGCGATCAGTTCCGAACAGGGCTCTCTATTACATAGGTTGCCGGGTACTCCCACCACTGGAGCGGGCCCGTCATGTCCACATGCGGCCCGGTCAAATACCCACGGAGGTAGTTCGTGCGGAAAGTTACGGTGGGGTTGCTTAGCCTCTCGCTGGCTTCCGGGTTCGGATTGGTGTTCGGACCGAACGCCATCGCGAGCCCGCCGGTTGACGTAGTCCCGGCAGCAACCCCCGCAAAGAAGGCGGCGATCGGCGACGATCTCGCCAACCCGCTGGAAGAGAAGCGCCGGGAACTGCGCCAGGAGGCGCTGGACCTGGTTCTCACCGGCAAGGCCAAGCCCGAGAAGCGTGGTGGCAGCACCGTCGTGAAGGTCGGCAAGTCCGTCGACCAGCGCGTCGCCACCCAGGGCGTCGCCAAGGCCGCCGCCCCCCTCAAGGACCAGTACGTCGAGCTCAAGCGAGAGAAGACCGACAAGATCTTCGTCGTGCTGACCGAGTTCGGCAACGAGCGGCACCCGGACTTCCCGGACAAGGACACCGACCCCACCACCGCCGGCCCCGGCACCTTCGAGGGCCCGCTGGTCAACAAGATCCCCCAGCCGGATCGCACGAAGGACAACAGCACCGTCTGGCGCCCCAACTTCGACCAGGCGTACTTCCAGGACCTGTACTTCGGCAAGAAGGACGTGTCGGAGTCGCTGAAGAAGTACTACGAGCGGCAGTCCTCGGGCCGCTACAGCGTCGACGGCACGGTCACCGACTGGGTCAAGGTCAAGTACAACGAGGCCCGCTACGGCCGGTCGAACGACAACCCGAGCGACGCCAACGGCAACGACCCGGCGGTGTGCGCCTCCAGCAACTGCACCAACGTGTGGGAGCTGGTGAAGGACGGCCTGAACCAGTGGGTCGCCGACCAGAAGGCCAAGGGCCAGACGGACGCGCAGATCAAGACCGAGGTCGCCAAGTTCGACGTTGCCGACCGCTACGACTTCGACGGCGACGGCAACTTCAACGAGCCGGACGGCTACCTCGACCACTTCCAGATCGTCCACGCCGGTGGTGACCAGGCCGACGGTGACCCGCACCAGGGTGAGGACGCCGTCTGGAGCCACCGCTGGTACGCCTTCGCGACCGACATCGGCCGCACCGGTCCCGCCACCAACCCCCTGGGTGGTGCTCAGATCGGCAACACCGGCATCTGGGCCGGTGACTACACGATCCAGCCCGAGAACGGTGGCCGGAGCGTCTTCTACCACGAGTACGGTCACGACCTCGGTCTGCCGGACGACTACGACACCAGTGGTGGCGGCGACAACAACAGCGAGTACTGGACCCTGATGGCCCAGAGCCGTCTCGGCGCCAAGGCTGACGAGGGCATCGGCGAGCGCGGCGGCGACTTCGGCCAGTGGCAGAAGTTCATGCTGGGCTGGCTGGACTACGAGATCGTCGTCGCGGGCCAGGAGAAGACGCTGGAGCTCGGCCCGGCCGAGTACAACAGCGCCAAGCCTCAGGGCCTGGTCGTCGTGCTGCCGAAGAAGAAGGTCACCACCGACCTGGGCGCTCCGTTCGCGGGCACCAAGCAGTGGTTCTCCGGCAACGCCGACAACCTCGACAACTCGATCACCCGCGAGGTGGACCTGACCGGCAAGACGGCGGCGACGCTGTCCGCCAAGGCCCGCTACGCGATCGAAGAGGGCTACGACTACCTCTACGTCGAGGCCTCGACCGACGGCGGCACCAGCTGGACGCCGCTCGACGGCACCATCGACGGCAAGCCGCTCGGCCGGGACGCGTCCAACACCCCGGCGCTGGACGGCACGTCCGCCGGCAAGTGGGTCGACCTGAACATCCCGCTCGACTCCCTCGCCGGTAAGAAGGCGCTGGTCCGGTACCACTACCGCACCGACGGTGGCGTCGCCGACGGCGGCTTCTTCGGTGACGACATCAAGGTCGTCGCGGACGGCACCGAGCTGTTCAACGACGGCGCGGAGGCCGGCCCCGGTGGCTGGACGGTCAAGGGCTTCAGCATCGTCGGCCAGACGATCACCCAGGACTACGACAACTACTACCTCGCCACCAACCGGACGTACGTCTCGTTCGACCGGTACCTCAAGACCGGCCCGTACAACTTCGGCTTCGCCAACACGAAGCCGGACTGGGTCGAGCACTACGCGTACCAGACGGGCCTGCTCGTCTCGTACTACGACACCTCCCAGGTGGACAACAACACCAACGTCCACCCGGGTGAGGGCCTGCACATGATCGTGGACTCGCGTCCGGAGACGGTCTACAACCTCAACGGTGTCCCGTGGCGCTCGCGCATCCAGATGTACGACGCACCGTTCGGCCTCAAGAAGGCCGAGTCGATGACGCTGCACATCAACGGCAAGGCCTCCTACATCCGGGGCCAGGCCGCCGCGCCGCTCTTCGACGACACCAAGCAGTACTGGTTCGCGGACCAGCCGAACCACGGCGTCAAGCTGCCGGCGGCCGGCGTCACGATCCAGGTGCTGGAGCAGGCCGGGACCACCGTGAAGGTCAAGGTCGGCAAGAAGTAGCACGCACCACCTGAGCAGTATCGCGGCGGCGCCTGGGGCCTGGCCCCGGGCGCCGTCGCCGTATCCGTGGCAATCGCGGAACCGGCCCACCCGGCACCGCGTCCGAGAGAAGTGACAATGAACAGACGCATCACCGCCGCACTGGCGAGCGCCGTGCTGGTCGCCGGCCTGGCCGGCTGCGGCGGCTCCGAGAAGTCGGACGAGTCAGCAGCGCCCACCAAATCGAACTCGGCATCTCCGTCCGGGGCGCCGTCCCCGTCCGGGTCGCCGTCCGCCGGCACGCCGGGAGGCGAGTCTCCGTCGCCGGACGTCACCGGTCCGCCGCCGAAGCGCCCGCCCGGCCAACCACCGGCCAACCGCCCGCCGCAGAAGCCGACCGACACGGTCGTTCCCGGCTGGGTCGTCGGCACGGTCACGGGCGCCAGCAGCGGCCCGTGCTACGGCATGGTCACCGACGACGGCACCGAGTACGCGCTGTACTCGACCAAGGGCTACGCGGCCCGTCGTGGCGAGCGGATCCGCGTCCAGGTCGACGAGTTGAAGTTGAAGATCTACTGCGGGCCGGGTCGGCACGCCGCGGTGCGGGCGTACGAGAAGGTCTGAGCACGGCGCCCGGCCCGCCCCGAACCGGACTGTTCGGAATGGGGTGCTGTTACCGGGCGCGGGATACCCCGATATCCCCGACAGTTCGACCCCGTCACCCGCCTATCAGGCGGGTGGCAGGGTGGCGACGAGCGCGGTGAGGCCGTCGGCGTCGAGCAGATCCGCCGGGCGGACGGTCAGGTTCTGGCGTACGTAGTGGAAGCCGGCCCGCACACTCGCGACCGGCACGCGCGCGAGGTCGGCCCAGGCCAGCCGGTACGCCGCGAGCTGGACGGCCGCCGCTTTCGCCGCCTCGCCGTCCGGTGGGGCGCCGGTCTTCCAGTCGATGACGTCCCAGCCGCCGCCGTCGGTGAACACGGCGTCCATGCGGCCCCGGACCACCAGCCCGTCCACGACCGTCGCGAACGGCACCTCCACCTGGACGGGTACCCGGTCGGCCCACACGCTGGCCAGGAACGCAGCCTGCAACGCCGCCAGGTCGGCGTCCAGGGCGGCACCGGCATCGGCCGCACCTGGCAGCTCGTCGAGGTCGAGGAGCCGCTGGGCGCCGAACCGCTGTTCCAGCCACGCGTGGAACGCGGTACCCCGCCGGGCCAGCGGCGCCGGCGCGAACGGCAGCGGCCGGCGGATGCTGCGCGCCAGCTCGGCCGGATCCCGGCGCAGCGACACGAGCTGGGACACGGACAGGTGGGACGGCAGTTCGACGTCGAGGACGTCCCGGCGGCGTGACCGCGACCGTTCGGCGAGCAGTAGTTCCGCCTCCTCGGCCCAGCCAGCTCCCGCTTCCTGCTCGGCGGCCGTGCGCATGCGCTCGCGGGTTTCGATGACCAGCGCGGCGGCGGCGCTCAGGACGTCGCGGCGGTCGCCGAGCGGGTCCAGCGGCCATTCGGCCCGCCGGGCCTGGGCGGTGAGCGGGTTGGTGCCCGGCTCGGGCGGTGCCGTCCAGAGGTCGACCGTGCCGCCGCCGGACTCGCAGTGCTCCCTGACCTCGTCCAGGAACATCGACGGGCCGCGCGGTTTCGTCGCCTGATCCCACCAGTACCCGGAGCACAGCAGCAGGTGGCGTGCCCTGGTCATGCCGACGTACGCCAGGCGCCGTTCCTCGGCCAACCCGCGGTCCTCGCAGGCCTCCTCGAAGTCGCGGCGGGCCTGCTCGACCTCGACCTGGTCGGTGGCCGTCCGCAGGTCGAGCACCGGCAGGTCTTCGGCGTCGCCGCGCAGCTCGAACGGGAGCGCGCCCATCGAACCGGCCCACGTGTCGGACGTCCCGCCCTTGACCGGGAAGACACCGGCCGTCAGCCCCGGCACCGCGACGACGTCCCACTCCAGGCCCTTGGCGGCGTGCACGGTGAGGATCTGCACGGCACCGGTCTGCACCTCGACCTGGCCCGGGTTGAGGCCCCGTTCCCGGTCCTCGGCGGCCTTCAGGTACGCCAGGAAGGCGCTCAACGTCGCGGTCTCGGCCGTCTCCGCGTACTCGGCGGCCACGTCGGAGAACGCGTCCAGGTGGCCGCGCGCGAGGGCCTGGTCGGCGGGACGGCGGGTCGCCACCTCGACGTCGAGGCTGAGGGTCCGTTCGACGTCGGCGACGAGGTCCGGCAGCGGTTGGGCGGCACGGCCCCGGAGTGCCCGGAGTTCGTCACGGAGGGCGCACAACCGCGCGTACCCGGCCGGCGAGAAGCCGTTGGGCGGGCCCAGGTCGTCGAGCGCCTCGACGATGCTGCGCTCGTCCACCTCGTCGGACGGCGCGGCGGGGACCTCGGCACCGGCGGGGACCTCGGCACCGGCGCGCGCGGTCGCGTAGGCCACCGCTTCGCGGCGCTGGGCGGCGATGCCGGCCGCGCGGGCGCCCAGCGCGGCCAGATCGCGCGGGCCCAGCCGCCAGCGGGCGCCGCTGAGCAGCCGGATCAGGGCGTCGCCCGCCGTCGGGTCGCTGAGCACGCGCAGGGTCGCGACGACGTCCCGGACCTCGGGCGTGTCCAGCAGCCCGCCGAGCCCCACGACCTCGACCGGCAGCCCGGCCGCACGCAGCGCGGTGGCGAGCTGGTCGAACTGGCTCCGCTTGCGCGCCAGGACGGCCGCGGTGATCGGCTCCTCCGCCGCCGCCCACGCCTCGGCGACGCGCGCCGCCGCCCACTCGGCCTCGTCGTCGGACGTCAGGTGCAGCGCGCACCGGATCGTGCCCGCCCCGACGCCACCCGGCCCGGGCTGGAGTTCGGGGACGCTCACCGCCTCGCCCGACGCGCGCAGCGGCGCCGACACGACGTTCGCCAGGTCCAGGATGGACTCGTCGTTGCGCCAGCTCACGGTCAGCTCGCGGACGTGGGACGCACGGCCGCCCCGGCGCGGGAAGTGGCGAGGGAACCGCACCAGGTTCCCCGCCGACGCGCCCCGCCAGCCGTAGATCGACTGGCACGGGTCGCCCACGGCCGTCACGGGATGGCCGCCGCCGAACAGGGACCGGAGCAGCGTCAGCTGGGCGTGGCTCGTGTCCTGGTACTCGTCCAGCAGCACCACCCGGTACCGCGCCCGCTCCAGGTACCCGACCTCGGGATGGTCCCTGGCCACGACCGCCGCGCGGGACATCTGGTCGCCGAAGTCCATGGCCTCGACCGCACGCTTGCGTTCGACGTACCGGTCGACCAGCGGCAGCAACTGCGCGCGCGCCCGCTGGACAGCGAGCACCTTGGCGACCTCCGCCGACGTCACGCCGCGGAACCGCTGCTTCGGCGCGGGGGGCAGTGCCTCGACGCCCGCCACGAACGCGTCCGTCCAGGCGGACAGCTCGTCCGGGGAGCGCAGGTGCTCGGCGAGTTGCCCGGCCAGATCCAGCACCGCGCCGGTGACCGTCGGCGGGGCCTTGTCGACGTGGTCCATGTCGCCGTCGTAGGACCGGACGACCGCGTCCGCGAGCTGCCAGGTCACCGCCTCGGTCAGCAGCCTGGTCGACGGCTCGAAGCCCGACCTCAGACCGTGCTCGGACACGATCCGCGAGGCGTAGGAGTTGTACGTCGACACCGTCGGCTCGCCGACCAGCTCGTCGCCCTCGGCCGCGGAGTCGGTCGCGGCGTCCGCCAGGATTCCCCGGTACCGCAGCTGCGACAGCCTGCCCCGGATGCGGGCCGACAGCTCGGCCGCCGCCTTCCTGGTGAACGTCAGGCCCAGGATCTCCTCCGGCCGCACGTGCCCGTTCGCGACCAGCCACACGACCCGCGCCGACATGGTCTCGGTCTTCCCCGACCCGGCACCCGCGACGACCAGCATCGGCTCCATCGGCGCCGTGATGATCTTCGCCTGCTGCGGCGTGGGGCTCGGCAGCCCCAACAGCCCGGCCAGCTCCTCGGCGGAGAACATAACTCTGCTTACTGATTCGCTCATTGGGTCACCTGGCGGGACTGGATGGGGCAGCTCGTGCGCACCGGGCAGACACGGCAGTGCTGGTGCTCGACCGCCGCGAACTCCGAACCCGCCATGCCCTCGGCCGTGTCGAGGACGAGCCGTTCCGCCCAGGCCGGGTCGTCGCTCGCCGCCAGCGACGGCTGGAGCTGTTCCTTGTGCTTCTTCGCCGACGTGCCGAGCTGGACGAGGGACGCACCACCGGGCTCGGTGCCATCGTCAGGGAACCCGCCGCGCTCGACGGCGAGCTGGTAGACGCCGAGCTGCGGATGTTCGCCCAGCTCGGCATCCTTCGGCGCGGTGCCGCCGGTCTTGAGGTCGACGACGACGAGCTTCCCGTCCGGGTCGGCTTCGAGCCGGTCGACGCGCCCGCGCAGCAACGCCCGCCCGATCTTGACCTCGAACTCGCGCTCGACCGCGACGAGCCGCCGCGGGTTGGCCTTGAGCCATTCGGCCAGCTTCCGGACCATGTCCAGCGCGCGGTCGTGTTGCTTGGCCGCGTACCAGGCGTTGTCGAGGTCGAGCGTGGCCCAGCCGGCGTCCAGCTCGGCGGTGAGCCGGGCCAGGTCGGGCTCGGTGACGGTGGCCGCCACGTCGTGGACGAGCGTCCCGATGCCCTGGTTGACGCTCGGCGATCCGGCGCCGCCGGCCCCCTCCAGCATCCAGCGCAGCGCGCACCGGCTGAACTGCTCCACCTTGGACGGCGAGACCTTGACGTCCGCGCCCGGCGCCCGCAGCGGACCGTCGTCGGACAGCGGCAGCAGTCCCCACCAGTGCAGCGGGTCCGCGCCGGGCACGCGCGCCTCCGCCAGCTCGGCCAGCTGGAACGCGGCGGCTCGGCGGCGAGGCTCCGGCGCGCTCCCGTCGAGCAGGACCCCGCGCAGCTCGGCGACCAGACCGGCGAGCGTCAACGTGCGCGGGACGGCCGTGAGCGGACGCGGCTCGGTGTCGTCGCGCGGATCCAGCTCGTCGAGGAACCGGGACGGCTGGTCGCCGTCGTCGCCCTCGACGGCCGTCACCACGAGCTGGCGGCGGGCGCGCGTCACGGCGACGTAGAACAGGCGGCGTTCCTCGTCCAGGAGCTGGCTGAGTTGCGCGGCACGGGCCAGTTCGCGGTCGGCGGCGAGGTCTACCAGGTCTTCGGAGCCGAGCACGCTCCCGCGCAGCCGCAGGTCCGGCCAGAGGCCCTCCTGGACGCCGGCCACGACGACCACGTCCCATTCGAGGCCCTTGGCGGCGTGCGCCGTGAGGATGCGGACGGCCTCGCCGTGTTCAGCGGCGGGCGCGAGGCTGTCGGCGGCGATCTGCTGGCCGTGGATATGGTCGAGATAGATCTCCGGGCCGGCGCCGGGCAGCCGGTCCACGAACCTGGCCGCGGACTCGAAGAACGCCACGACCGCGTCGAGGTCCCGGTCGGCGGCGGCGCCGCGCACGCCCCCGTCGGCGCTGGCCTGCTGCCACATCTCGGCGAGACCGGACCGGGTCCAGACCGCCCACAGCACGTTCTCGACGGTCGAGCCCTCGTCCGCGGCGGCTTCCCTGGCCGCCGCGATGAGCCTCGCGATCCGCATCGCCGGCAACGCCCAGCGCTCCTCGGCACCGGCCAGCTCGGCCGGGTCCTGCAGCGCCTCGACCAGCAGCGCTCCGGACCCGCGCAGGTCGCCGGCGGCCGCGCCGAGCCGCCGCAGCTCCTGGCGCAGCCTTCGCAGGCCGAGCGTGTCGGCGCCGCCGAGCGGGGACGTGAGCAGTGCGACGGCCGCGTCCTCGTCGAGCGACTCCGGGCGCAGCGCGACGTCCAGGACCAGCAGCAGCGGCGCCACACCCGGCTGTTCGACCAGCGGCAGCTCCTCGCCCGCGACGCCCACCGGTACACCGGCGTGGACCATCGCCCGCCGCAACGTGCTGAGCTGCTGCGACGTCGACCGGACCACCACCGCCATCGCCGACCACGGCACGCCGTGCAGCAGGTGCGCCTCACGGAGCCGATGGGCGACGTACGCGGCCTCCTGGCTCGGCGACGCCAGCGCGTGCACCTCGACCGCGCCCGGCTCGGCGCCGTCCACCGGCCTCAGGACGCGGTGCCGGTTCGGGCCGCGGAGCCGGCGCGTGACCCGCCGCGACGCCGCCAGCAGCTCCGGACCGCACCGGCGGCTCACCGCGAGCGCCACCGACGGCGCCGGATCCCTGGTCATCGTCGGGAACCGGTCCGGGAAGCGGCGGATGCACTCCACATCGGACCCGCGGAACGCGTAGATCGACTGGTCCGGGTCGCCGACCACGACCAGGAACCGGCCGCCACCGCACAGGAGCTGCAACAGCTCCTCCTGGGCCGGATCGGTGTCCTGGTACTCGTCGACGAACACGTGCGCGCACCGGTCGCGCTCGATGGCGAGTAAACGCGCGTCCCGCTTGAGCTGGGAGACCGTGGCCCGGATCAGCTCGGCAGGGTCGTAGGCGACACCGCCGGCGCTGCTCGCGTCGCGCAGCTCGGTGACGTCCGCGTACTGCTCCATGAACCGCGCGGCGGCCCGCCAGTCGTCGCGCCCGTGGTGCCAGCCCCACACGTCGAGCTGGACCGGGTCGACGCCCCGCTCGTAGGCCCGCAGCAGCAGATCCCGCAGCTCGGCGGCGAATCCCCTGGTGCGCAGCGCCGGCATCAGCTCGTCCGGCCAGCCCACGCCGTGGCCGTCGGCGTCGCCCGCGAGCAGTTCGCGGATCAGGTGGTCCTGTTCGGGGCCGGACAGCAGCCGGGGCGCCGGCTCGCCGTGGTCGGCCGCGATCCGCCGAAGGATGCCGAACGCGTACGAGTGGAACGTGCGGGCCAGCGGCTCGGCGGTCGTCCGGCCCAGCCGGCCGGTGATCCGTTCCCGCAACTCGGCGGCCGCCTTGCGGCCGAACGTCAGCACCAGGATCCGCTCGGGGTCGGCGCCCGCCTCGATCCGGCCGACCACGGCCTCGACCAGCGTCGTCGTCTTACCGGTGCCGGGGCCCGCCAGAACCAGCAGCGGACCGGCGCTGTGATCGACCACCGCGCGCTGAGCCTCGTCGAGCGCGGGCGCGGCAACGGGCGGCGCGACCCTGCGCACCAGCCGGTACCGAGAACTCACGGCACCATGAGACCACGCCCCGCTGACAACTCGGGGACGGTCTACCAGCTGTCGAGCGCGGCGGCGGTGGCTTTGGCGGCGGAACCGGCGTTCACCAGGTAGTCGTCCGCGAGGCCTTCCTGCTGCGCGCGCGCCTTGGCGACGAGGTCGGTGGCCGCGGTCCAGTCGGCGATCTCGTGCGCGTCGGCGGTGACCATGCGCGGGTCCTGGTTGAACACCATGGTCTGCGCGATGTCGCGCGCGGCCGGGTTGATCGCGACGGACACGATCGGACGGCCCGCGCCCGCGGCCTCGATCATCGTGGTCGACGCCCACGAGACGACGGCTCCGGACCAGCCGAGATCGTCGTAGAACGTGGTGCCCTGAGTCGTCGCGACGCGGGTCGCCGGACCGATCGGCAGTTCGGCGGAACGGTCCCGCTCCTGCGGGTGCAACCGCACCTTGATCGCCCCGTCCGGCGCGGACGCGACCAGGCCTTCCAGCCACGCGTACCAGAGCGCCGCCGTGGGCTCCCCGCCGATGAACGGCAGCCAGGGCGGCTGGCTGCACACCAGGATCCGTCCCTCGTGCGGAGCCGGCAGCGCGCCGAGACCGTCGGCACGCGGGTTGCCGACGTCGACGACGTTCCTGGCGCCCTGCTTCGCGTACACCTCGTCCCAGCCGTGGCCCCAGCTCAGCACCAGGTCCGGCTTGGACGCGGCCATCACACCGTGCACGCCGAGCATGAGCCCGGTGCCGCGCAGCACCGAGTCGACCAGGGGGACGACGCCGCCCAGCAGGCTCCGCTGGCTCAGCTTCGCCGGGCTGACGGCGCCGTCGGGCAGGAGCGCGATCCGCAGGCCGGCGCCGCGCGCGACCGTGATCGCGCGGCGGTACACGAGGCCGACGTCCTGCGGCGCGACGACGATGCCGGTCGGGTTGGCACGCGCCCACGCGCGGACGGTCGACGACACCGCACGCAGACGGCCGGGCGTCGCGGGCGCGATGTGCGCGTCGCCGTCACCCTCGTCCAGGCCGACGACCGAGCCGTCCCACAGGTTGAGCAGCGCGGCCGGCTGCTCCAGGTGTGCGCCGACCGCCCGTGCGGCCTCCAGCTGCGGGCCGGCACCAACCAGGAACAACACCGTCATCGGATCGCCGCCTCGGTCTCGACCTGGGCCGGGGCACTGGTCGTCTCGGTCGTGGGCGCCGGCGCCGGTGGCGCCACGTCGCGGCCGCGTATCCAGTCCCAGCCGTCGCGCAGCCATTGCCGGATCGTGTACCGGCTGGCCACCGCTGGTGCGGCGAACGCCAGCCCCATCACGGCCCAGACGACGATCGCGAAGTGTCCGTTGCGGAGGTTGGGGTTGACCATCTCCAGCACCGTGGCCACCGCGGGCACCGAGAGCAGCCACCACAGGTCCCAGCGGCGCCAGCCGAACACGACGGGCAGCGCGTACAGCAGGACGATGCCGAGGATGCCCGCGTCCACCAGCAGCCAGGTGAGGCCGTTGTGCGGATCGACGGCGACGACCTGCTGCACCTGGCCGAGTGCCGCGTCGCTCTTGGCCCAGCCCCAGCCGTTCCAGCCCGAGCCGACGAAGGGGCTGCGCTCCCACAGCTCCAGCGCCGCGCGGATCAGCGAGCCGCGGGTCGACAGCGAGTCGCCGCCGAGGTCGACGCCCGTCTCCGGGTCGATGATGGAGCCACCCGGGCCGGTGGATTCGACGTCGACGTACCGCTCGATGAAGCCGGGCAGCAGCGTGCTGAACCGCGGGTTCAGCTTGTACAGCAGCGTGAGGCTGGTCAGCCCGAGGACGGTGCCGAAGACCGCGCTCGCCGGGACGGCCAGCAGCGGGCCGCGGCGTGGCCACAGCCTGCGCAGCACCTCCAGCACGACCCGGCTCTCGACCAGGATCAACGCGACGACCATCGCGATCCGGACCTCGGTGTAGGCGAGCCCGAGGAACAGCAGCAGCGTGAGAGCGACCGTCCACCGCAGCCGCCAGCCGAGCCGGCCGGCCAGGAACGTGACGGCGGCGAGGCACGTGCAGAACAGGTTGGCCAGGATGTTGTTGCCCCAGCCGGGCACCGCCGGACGGCCGTCGGTGACGAGCGGGTAGCCGGCGATCGAGTAGTTCAGCTCACCGCCCGCGAGCACCAGCAGGACGACCTCGATCGCGGCGATCAGCGCGCCGCACAGCACGACCGTGCGGGCGAGGTCCCGGACGGCGTCGTCCCAGCCCCGCGTGCGCGCCCACCAGCTCACCAGCACCACGGCGGCGACGCCGCGCAGCGGCATGACCGCGCCCTGGACCAGCGCCGGCACCGACTGGCCCACACCCGCGACGAGCCCGACGACGACGGGGTACGCGGCCAGGACGAGCAGCGCCCCGAGCCAGGCACGCGCCAGCCTGCTCGCCGGCAACGGCGGACGGAGGATCACCAGCGCGGCCAGCAGCACGACGTCGGCGAGGAACACCAGGTCGCGCGGGCGCAGGGCGTAGTCCGTGCTCGCGAAGATGAAGACCTGCGGCAGCAGGTTGTCGGCCGGCGAGGGCGCGACGAGATAGGCGACGAGGACCAGGACCAGCAGGTTCCCTCTGGTCGCCCACCAGATCACGCTGAGCAGGCCCAGATACGGCACCAGGCACAGCGCGGCGATCAGGCTGCCGTTCATCACCTGGACCCCCGCCAGGGCGCCCAGGGCAGCGCCGAGCGCCGTCAGCAGCGCGATGGTGAGGATGCGGTTCTGGCCGTCCCGGCCAGCCCGGGCGGACGCAGGTGCAGACATCGGTCGTTCTAGCCTCAGGTCGGTGACGAGGACAGGATCGCGGCGGTACATGAGGGGGCTGTCCAGGGCACCGCAACCCTAACAGGCTAGTGTTTGCGCCATGAACGGCCGCTCCACGACCCGACGTCAGATCCTGCGGGAAGTAGCCGGTCATATCCGCCGGTCACTGCCAGCCGCGCTCGTCGTCGCGGTGCTCGCCGCCGTGCTGGCCGCGGGTGCGGCCGCCGCGATCGTGACCACCCGCCCCGTCCACTACACGGCCGCCGCCGAGTTCGACGTGCTGGTACAGGCGCGCGCCAAGCAGATCAAGAGCCTCAGCCGGAGCAAGGACCTGCTCGCCGAGCAGGTCATGCGCACGCTCGAGGACAGCCGCGCCGGCGAGTACGCGCACAAGGGCGCGGGCGGCGTGGACATCAGCGGCGAGTGGGTGACCGGGCCGGGCTTCGGCGAGATCTCCTACGTGGTGACCTCCGACGATCCGGAGGCCGCGACGGCCGCCGCCCAGGCCGTCCACGACAACGCCGGGTTCCTCGGCTTCGACCTGTACCCGGAAGGCGCGCCGATCTCCGCGATGGACCGCCTCAAGGTGCGGGCCGCGGCGCCGAGCCGGCAGTCGATGGGCAAGACGGTCGCCGGCGCGGCGGTGCTCGGCGGCTTCGCCGGGCTGGCCATGACGCTCCTGCTCGCCGTCCCCATCCGCCGCCCCCGCGAGGACTGAGCCGCACCCGTGGCGACCCACCGTGCACCGGCCGGCGTCGCCGCGGGACACCCCGCCACGGCGGCGGCCGGGTACGCCGTCCTGCGCGCCGGCGGCACCGCGGCCGACGCGGCGATCGCCGCCACCCTCGCCGCCTGCGTGGCCGAGACGGTCTTCACCGGGCTGGGCGGCGGCGGCTTCGCGACGCACTGGTCGGCGGCCGAGCAGCGGGTGACGTGCCTCGACTTCTTCGTCTCGATCCCCGGTATCGGCGCGAGGTCCGTGCCGGCGCCGATGTCGCGGCTCCAGATCTCGTTCGGCGGTATGGAGCAGTCGTACTCGGTCGGGGCGAGCAGCGTCGGCGTGCCGGGCGTGGTCGCCGGCTGCGGCGAGCTGCACAACCGCTGGGGCCGGCTGCCGTGGGACCAGCTCGTCGCGCCCGCGCTGCGGCTGGCCGGCGACGGGGTACCGCTGCCGGCCGAACACGCCGCCGTGCTCCGGTCCGTCGAGGACTGCCTGCTCATCGGCGAGGGCGCCATCGCGTACGCGCCCGAGGGCGAGCTGCTCGAACCCGGCGACCACGTCCACCACCCGGGTCTCGACCGGACGCTGCACCTGCTCGCCGACGGCGGCCCGGCGGCGTTCTACCGTGGACCGCTCGCCGACGCGATCGTGGCGGCCGTCTCCGGCGGCGGCGGGGTGCTGACCGACGCCGACCTTGCCGGGTACGCCGTGACCGAAGTGCCGGCGGCGACGGCGAAGGTCGGCGACGCGGTCGTCCACGGCCGCATCGACCTGAACGACACGCTCGGCGCGTTCGCGAACCTGCCGTCCGACTACGCGAAGCTGCCGGTCGGGGATCGGGCCGTGGCGGCCGTACGGGTGCTGGGCGGGCCCGAGCAGCGCGGCGACACGACCAACGTCACGGCCGTCGACCAGGACGGGAACGCGTGCGTCGTCACGACCACGATGGGCCTGGGATCAGGTGTGTGGCTGCCCGGCTGGGGCGTCCACCTGAACTCGATGCTCGGCGAGGGCGAGCTGCTGCGCGGTCACCCCGTCTCACCCGGTGACCGGATGGACAGCATGATGTGCCCGCTCGTCGTCACCGACGCCCACGGGCTGTCGCTGGCCGCCGGCGCCGCCGGGGCGTCCCGCATCCGGACCGCGCTGCTGCACAGCGTCCTCGGCGTCCTGGTGGACGGGCGGACACCGGCCGACGCGGTCGCCCGCCCCCGGATCCACCCGGTCGACGGCGTCGCCCACGCCGAACCGGGCATCCCGGCCGAGGCGATCGAGGCGCTGGACGCCGCCGGGTACATCGTGAAGCAGTGGGACACCTACGACCACTACTTCGGCGGCGCCAGCGTCATCGGACGGGGCGGCGCGGGAGCCGATCCGCGGCGCGGCGGCGGCGTGCGGCTCATGGCCACCACAGAACCGCACTGATCTGCACGTTCTTCCCCCGGAACGGCACGCCCTCGGACTCCAGCAGGGCACGCGCGGCATCCTCGTGACCGGGTGGGAGCCGCCCGGCGCTGTTCACGACCCGGTGCCACGGCACGCCGCCGCCGTACCGCGCCATGACCGTCCCGACCGTGCGCGCGGAGCCACGGCCGGTGCTGTCGCGCACCACTTCGGCGATCATCCCGTACGACATGACTCGCCCTGGCGGAATGCGTTCCACCAGGGCGAGTACCGACTCGACGTAGTCCGTCACGGTGCGGGCCGCGAGCCTCAGTACGAGGGCAGGCTCGGTTCGATCTGGTTGACCCAGCTCATCACGCCGCCCTGGACGTGGACCGCGTCGCCGAAGCCGGCCTGCTTGACCGCGGCCAGGACCTCGGCCGAGCGGACGCCCGTCTTGCAGTACAGGACGATCGGCTTGTCCTGCGGGAGCTGCGCGAGCGCGGCGCCGGACAGGATGTCGTTCTTGGGGATCAGCACCGAGCCGGGGATCTTCACGATCTCGTACTCGGCCGGCTCGCGGACGTCCACCAGGTGGAAGTCCTTGCCTGCGTCCGTCATGTCCTTGAGCTCGCCGACCGTGATCGTGGAGCCCTTGGCGGCGGTGACGGCCTCCTCGGAGACGACGCCGCAGAACTCCTCGTAGTCGATCAGCTCGGTGATCGTCGGGTTCTCGCCGCACAGCGGGCAGTTCGGGTCCTTGCGGACCTTGATCTGCCGGTACGACATCTCCAGGGCGTCGTAGACCATCAGCCGGCCGACCAGCGGCTCGCCGACACCGGCGAGGAGCTTGATCGCCTCCGTGGTCTGGATCGACGCGATCGAGGCGCACAGCACGCCCAGCACGCCACCCTCGGCGCACGACGGCACCATGCCGGGCGGCGGCGGCTCGGGGTAGAGGCAGCGGTAGCAGGGGCCGTGCTCGGCCCAGAAGACGGACGCCTGCCCGTCGAAGCGGTAGATCGACCCCCACACGTACGGCTTGCCGAGCAGGACCGCCGCGTCGTTCACCAGGTAGCGGGTCGCGAAGTTGTCGGTGCCGTCGACGATCAGGTCGTACTGGCTGAAGATCTCGAACACGTTGTCGCTGTCGAGCCGGGTCTCGTGGAGCACCACGTCCACCAGCGGGTTGATCTCCTTGACGCTGTCGCGCGCCGACTCCGCCTTGGAACGGCCGACGTCCGACTGGCCGTGGATGATCTGGCGCTGGAGGTTCGACTCGTCCACCTCGTCGAACTCGACGATGCCGAGCGTGCCCACACCGGCTGCGGCGAGGTACATCAGGGTCGGCGAGCCGAGGCCGCCCGCGCCGACGGCGAGCACCTTGGCGTTCTTCAGCCGCTTCTGCCCGTCCATCGCGATATCCGGGATGATCAGGTGCCGCGAGTAGCGGCGGACCTCGTCGACGGTCAGCGACTCGGCCGGCTCGACCAGCGGGGGCAGGGCCACGTTCGTGCTCCTTCTACGCATCAGGGTTCGCCGGTAGCAACCCGTGGTTTCCCACCATTGTTCCCCGCCGCCCGGATGGTGGGATCACTGGCTGGAGGTCGCGGGGCCCTTCACGTACTTGCCGTTGACGAACGGCCAGCCGTTGGCGACGCACCCGTTCAGGCCGTACGTCTGCTGCTGCATGATCGGCGCCAGCTTGCCCTTGCCGGGGCACAGCTCGTGGCCGTGGCCGAGCCGGTGCCCGACCTCGTGGTTGATGACGTACCGCCGGTAGAGCGCGATGTCACCCTTGTAGTCCGGCACCGCGAGTTCCCAGCGGGCCAGGTTGATCATCACTGACTCGCCGGTACGGCAGGACACGTAGCCACCGGTCTGGAGCCCGGCCGCGCCGCAGATCTTGTCGACGGTGTCGGGGGTGGCGAGGCGCACGACGAAGTCGACCTTGCCGCTGCGGACCCGGCGGAACGCCCACTTGCCGTCGGCCGTCCAGCTCTGGCCGTCGGTGAGCGTGGCGTCGACCGCACGCGCGAAGACCTCGGCCTCGACACCGCTGCCGCCCTCGGCCTCGACCCGGTAGGTCATCAGCCGGCCCTTCCCGACCTGGCGCATCTCGCTGTCGGCGGCGACGAACGTGCCGGTGCCGCGGCGCGGAACCACAGGCGCGGCGGACGGTGACACCGAAGGATTCGGATTCGTCGCGGCCGGTGGCAGCGGAAGGGCGAGCTCGGCGCCGTCGGCCGGCTTGGCGACGACCGTCGGGTCGGCGGCCTGGGAACCGCCGCGCACGAAGTCGACGCCGACCAGGATCACGGTGATCGCCATCATCGCCAGCACCACGAGCCGGCGGCGGCGTTGCACCATGCGCTTCCTGGACGCCCGGCGGGCCGCACGGCGAGATACCGGAGGCGCACCGTTTCGCGAGGTCCCCGTCTTGTGGGCGAGAGCTGTCGGTGCCGCGGGGTCACCTCCTCAGGGCGCGCCGTGTCCAGGGGGAACACGTGGTCGAGCTGGGCCACGGCACCCTACGGCACCGCCTCACGCACTCGCGCTGACGTCCGCCTCGCTGAGGAACGCCAGGACTGCCCTCGCCAGGATACGCGGCACTTCCAGCTGTGCGGTGTGGCCCACACCGTCGAGCAGCAGCAACCGGCTGTCCGGGATCGTCTCCGCGGTGCGCGGCGCGAGCCGGACGTTCACCAGCTGGTCCCGCTCGCCCCAGACCACGAGCGTCGGCGCGGTGATCCGGCGTGCCAGCCGCCACAGCGACCACGGACGCGGTACCAGGAACGACCCGGCGAGCCCGCGCAGCGCATGGACGTACGCGTCGGCGGCCCACGCGATCTCCTGGCGGGCGGCGGCCTCGGCGACCGCCTCCTCCAGGCGCTGCGGCGCGAGCCGGGACATGTCCGCGAAGCAGATCGACAGGATCCCCCGGGCGATCTGCTCGGGCGGTATGGCGCGCATCCGCTCCGCGACCGCGCGCCGCGCGGTCGGCACCATCAGGACGGGCAGCATCCGGGCGTGCGCGGACCGTGGCTGGATGAACGGCATGGCCGGGGAGATCAGGGTGAGCGTCCGCACGAGGTCCGGACGGGTGGCCGCCACGCGGGCGGCGACGGCGCCGCCGAGCGAGTTGCCGAACAGGTGCACCGGACCCCGCCCCGCGTGCTCGATGACCCGGGCGACCCGGGCGGCGTACGCCGGCTGGGAGTAGCCGCCGCGGGGCGGCGGGTCGCTGCGGCCGAAACCGGGGAGGTCCATGGCCTGGCCGGCGAGCTGGTCCGAGACGAGGCCGGCGAGGTCGGTCCAGTTCTGCGCGGACCCGCCGAGCCCGTGCACGTACAGCGCCGGTTCCGCCGCGGGTGAGGTGCCGGGCGTGTCGCGGACGTACGTCCCGTACCCGTCGATCTGCACGAGCCGGCCGGGCCAGGGCGGCGAGAGCCGGTCGGGGACGGGCGGCAGGGCGTCGTCGGGGAGAAGGTCAGCGGGCTTCACCCGGCCTATTCTCCCAGGTCGTCTTCCTGGTCTTCTTCCTGGTCGGCGAGGGCCTCTGGTTCCTCCGCCGCGGCCGGGACCAGCGCTTCGAGGCGGCGGTTGAGCGCCGCGAGCACCGCGCGGACCATCGCCTGCCGCGCGTCGCCCCGCACGAGGACGGCGCCGGCCAGGCGGTCCATGCGGCCCGGGGTGAGCAGGGTGACGACGGCGAGCGCGACCCGGTCGGAGCCGATCTCGGTCACCTCGGCCTGGTCGAGTCCGCACCGGCCGCGGCCCTCGACGAGCTGGTCGACGGCGTTGAGCGTGGCCGTGGCGACCGTCCGCAGCACGGCCGGTTCGACGGCGGGACCGGTGGCGGTGCCCACGACCTTCCGCTCGGCCGACCCCAGGATGACCTCGACGCTCGCGTCCAGCCCGCCGGTGACGACCTGGAGCCGTTCCATCAGTACCCGGCGGCGCGGCGCGTCGACCGGCGGCGGATGTTCCTGCTTGGCAGCCGCGTCCTCGACCAGGTACGAGCGGGTCGGGTCGACGACCACGCCGAGCCGCTCGTCCAGCACCTGCGAGACCAGTGCCGCGACCGTGATGCCGTCCGCGCCGTCCGCCAGGTCGAGGCGGAGCGTGCGGTCGCCGTCAGCGGACGTGCGCACCTGCGCGTCCCGGACGCCCGGCACGGCGCGGACGGCGGCGAGTAACGCCGACACGCCGACGGGCCCGTTCTGGCGTTGCCGCGCGGGCCGGTGCTCGGCGATCGCTCCGAACCCGGCGTCGGACGGGACCGATTCCGGGTTGGCGTGCGGGCCGGCTGGCACGAAAGGGGGCTCCTCGACTCCATGAATCTACCGTCCGGGGCCTGCTCGCAGGGTACTCACGATGCGTCTGAACTCGCCGTCCGGGCGTGTCGATGGTCCCGGCTGGCGGGCTCTCGCGCTACCCGCGGCGAGCCTCGATTAGGCTGGCTACCCATTGGTAGGGGGAACCAAGCCCCGCCGAGGGTGGAGGAATGATGACGAGCACCCCGCTCACGAGCGGCGGCAACAGCGACGCCGACGCTGGAGTCGGCACGCGCACGGCCCGCCTGCCCCGCAGTGCACGCCGCAAGCAACTGCTCGCGGCTGCCCAGGAGGTGTTCGTCGCCCAGGGCTACCACGCCGCCGCGATGGACGACATCGCCGAGCGCGCGGGCGTCTCCAAGCCGGTTCTGTACCAGCACTTCCCCGGCAAGTTGGAGCTGTACCTCGCGCTGCTCGACGTGCACGCCGAAGGCCTGGTCGCCCGGGTCCGAGACGCGATGTCGACAACGACGGACAACAAGATCCGCACCCACAACGCGATGCGCGCCTACTTCGACTTCGTCGACTCCGACGGCGAGGCGTTCCGGCTCGTGTTCGAGTCCGACCTGCGAAACGAGCCGGCCGTCCGCGAGCGCGTGGAGCGGGCATCCCGGGAGTGCATGGCGGCCATAGCGGACACGATCACGTCCGACACCGGGGTGACCCGTGCCCGTGCCGAACTGCTGGCCGTCGGCCTCACCGGCGCCGCCGAGATGGGGGCGCGGTTCTGGCTGGAGTCGAACCGTGCCGTCCCCAAGGACGAGGCGATCGAGCTGCTGAGTGCCATCACCTGGCGCGGTATCTCGAACTTCCCACTCCAGGGCTGACCGCCCGCCCGGTGCCGGGTCGGATAGCCTTCTCACTGCGCGCCGAACGGCGCTGCGGCAAGCCGTAAGGAGGCACCACGGTGGAGGTCAAGATCGGCGTGCAGTTCGCCCCACGCGAGCTGGTGCTGGAGAGCACGCTCAGCCCCACCGAGGTGGAGCAGGCTGTCGCCGAAGCGCTGTCCGGCCGGAGCGGCGTCCTCACGCTCGTGGACGACAAGGGTCGCCGGGTCGTCGTGCCCGCCGACAAGCTCGCCTACGTCGAGATCGCCGAGGCGGAGACCCGGCGCGTCGGGTTCGCCGCTTCCTGATCCGTCCGGACCGATGGAGGTACTGAAACTCCTCCTGCTCGGGCTCGCCGTCGGCGTGGTCGCCAGGCTCGTGACACCCGGGCGTCATGCGCTGGGTGTCGCGGTGACCACGCTGGTCGGCGTCCTGGGCACGGTCGGGGGCGGGCTGCTCGCGGACGCCACCGGCGCGGAGGGTGCCCTTCGCTGGGTCGTCGCGCTCGGCGTCGCCGTCGTCCTGCTGCTGCTGGTGGAAGCCGTGGTCCGGCAGCGGGCGGGTAAGCCCTAGCTAGTTGCTGAGCCCGATCGCCTTCATGCGCTCGGTATGGGCGTTGGTGATGCGTTTGATGAGCGCGCCGACGCCGGCCAGATCGCCGGAGCCCTCGATGATCAGTTCGGTCAGGGCGTCCCGCTCGGCCGCGACGCGCTGCGCCTGGCTGATCGCCTCGCCGACGAGCCGCCGCGCCCACAGCGCGAGCCGGCCGGCGCGCGCCGGGTCGGCCTCGATCGCCGCGCGCACCTCGGCCACGGCAAACTCCGCCTGGCGGGTGTCGTGCAGGACCTCCAGCACGAGCGTCCGGTCCGGCTCGGCGAGAAACGCCGCGACCTCGCGGTAGAAGTCGTCGGCGATCCCGTCGCCCACGTACGCCTTGACCAGGCCTTCCAGCCAGTCGTTCGGGCTGGTGGAGTCGTGGAAGTCGTCGAGCGGAGCGACGAAGGACTCCATCGCCTTCTCCGGATCGACGCCCAGTTCGGTGAGGCGGTCGGCGATCCTGCGGTAGTGCGCCATCTCCGCCGCGGCCATCTCGCTCAGCAGCGCGCGTCGCCGCAGGTCAGGGGCCAGACGGGCGTCGGCGGCAAGCCTGTCGAACGCGATCAGCACGCCATAGCCCAGCACGCCGAGCAGTTCGACGACGGCCTCTCGGGTCTTCTCCGACGAAAGGGGCACGCGGAGCCTCCTGGACGGGTACGGGGGCGGTCGGCGAACTTCCGGGACAACCGTACGCCTAGGGCCGGGATCGCACCTGGTGAGCGGCGAAACGAAAAGTGCAAGCTCGGTCACATGGGGTAGCGGTTACGCTCCGCCCCAGGTAGCGCGTAGGATGACGGCTGAGGTAGTGGCATACGCGCCGCTACCGGTACATGTGCGCGGACGCCGCCAGGCGTCGGCCCGCCGAGTCGCCAGCGCCCCGAACGTTGGCTCGAGCCGCCGGGCACGACCTTGAAGAAACTCGACGTCTGCGCGTCCTAGAGAGGCGAAGACTCTGAGCACGAAGAATACCGATGCGGTACGACTCGACCACTCCACCACTGGAGCGCCCGAGGACGAGACCGTCGAAGAACTCGCGGCGCGAGCTCCGGTCAACGAGTCCAATCCCACGTTCGGCAGCCTGGGCGTCCGGCACGAAACCGTAGAAGCACTCCGCAACGTCGGCATCGAGCGGGCGTTCGCGATCCAGGAGCTGACCCTGCCGATCGCGCTGGCCGGGGCCGACGTCATCGGCCAGGCCCGCACCGGCACCGGCAAGACCCTCGGGTTCGGCATCCCGATCCTGCAGCGCGTCGTCGGCCCGGACGAGGGCGCCGACGGCGTCCCCCAGGCTCTCGTCGTGGTGCCCACCCGCGAACTGTGCGTGCAGGTCACGCGCGACATCGCGGCCGCCGGCAAGACCCGCAAGATCCGCACCCTCGCCGTCTACGGCGGGCGCGCGTACGAGCCGCAGGTCAAGGCGCTGAGCGCGGGCGTCGACATCGTCGTCGGCACGCCCGGCCGCCTGCTCGACCTGGCCGAGCAGCGCAAGCTGGTCCTCGGCAAGGTCCACATCCTGGTGCTGGACGAGGCCGACGAGATGCTCGACCTGGGCTTCCTGCCCGACATCGAGCGCATCCTCGGCATGATCCCGGACTACCGCCAGACGATGCTGTTCAGCGCCACCATGCCCGGCCCGATCGTGACGCTGGCCCGCCAGTTCATGAAGCAGCCGGTGCACATCCGCGCCGAGGAGCCGGACGAGGGCCGCACCGTCCCGACGACCGCGCAGCACATCTACCGCGCGCACGCCATGGACAAGAGCGAGATGCTGACCCGCATCCTCCAGGCCGAGGGCCGCGGGCTGTCGATGGTCTTCTGCCGCACCAAGCGCACCGCGCAGAAGGTCGCCGACGACCTGATCGAGCGTGGCTTCGCCGCCGCGGCCGTCCACGGCGACCTCGGCCAGGGCGCCCGTGAGCAGGCGCTGCGCGCGTTCCGGGCCGGCAAGGTCGACGTGCTCGTCGCCACCGACGTCGCTGCCCGCGGCATCGACGTCACCGGCGTGACGCACGTGGTCAACTTCCAGTGCCCCGAGGACGAGAAGACCTACCTGCACCGCATCGGCCGCACCGGCCGGGCCGGCGCCAGCGGCGTCGCGGTCACGTTCGTCGACTGGGACGAGGTGGCCCGCTGGGAGATGATCAACAAGATCCTCGGCCTGCCGTTCGCCGACCCGCCCGAGACGTACTCGACGTCCGCGCACCTTTTCGAGGACCTGAACATTCCCTCGACGGCCACCGGCACGCTCCCCCGGGCGCAGCGCACCCGCGCCGGGCTCGACGCCGAAGAGGTCGAGGACCTCGGCGAGACCGGCCGCAAGCGCCGTCCCAAGGTGACCGAGCGCGCCCCCCGCCGCCGGGTCGCCGACCGGGACGACTCTCCCGTCGAGGCCGCCGAGGGCGAGGAGGAGGCTCCGCGCCCGCGCCGGACCCGTCCGCGCCGCCGTACCCGTGCCGGTGTGTCGCTGGCCGAGGCTCCGGATTCCCCGGAGTTCGCCGAGGCTCCGGAGTTCGCTGAGGCCACGGCTTCCGCGGAGGCCGCCGGCGAGGATGGTGCCGAGCGGGCACCGCGCCGTCGCCGCCGTCGCCGCACAAGCGGTGGCGCGTCGGCCGGCGAGGACACCGCCGCCGCCAGCTGATCCACCCTGTCGGGGGTTGGGCCGGAATGCCGGCCTAACCCCTGACGCCTCGGCGTTGGTACGTTCGATCGATGACGAGCGACCCGGACGCGATATGGCGCCGGCCCGCGGGTGACACGCCCGCCCAGGCACCGGAGCCGGCCGGGACCGACCAGCCCTACGCAGGGCCGCCCCGCACCAGGCGCCCCACTCCCACGCCCGCCGCGCCGCTGATCCGACAGCTCCCGCCGCCCCGCGTCCTGCCTGCCCAGGACAACCACGCGATCGACGCCGAGGAGCACGACGCGCTGATCGTGACGTACGGCGTGGCGATCATCGCGGGAGTCCTGGCCACGCTCGTGCTGCTGTTCGTGATCCTGCGCGCGCTGTCGGGGTGACGGGCGTGCGGCTGCTGATCCTGTCCGACACGCACGTCCCTCGGCGTGCCCGCGACCTGCCGGCGCCTGTCTGGGCGGCGGTGGCCGAAGCGGACGTCGTCGTCCACGCCGGCGACTGGTGCGACGTCTCGCTGCTCGACGCGCTGGAGGATCGTGCGGCGCGGGTGATCGGCGTCGCCGGCAACAACGACGGTCCGCCGCTGCGGGCCCGCCTACCCGAGGTGGCGCGGGCCGAGCTGGACGGCGTGCGGCTCGCGGTCGTGCACGACTCCGGCCAGGCACCCGGGCGTGAAGCCCGCTGCGCGCGTGACTTCCCTGACACCGACGTGCTCGTGTTCGGGCACAGCCACATCCCGTGGGACACCACGGCCGCGAACGGGCTACGCCTGCTCAACCCCGGCTCGCCGACCGACCGCCGGCGCCAGCCGCACCACACCTACCTCACGGCCACGATCACGAACGGCCAGCTCACCGACGTAACGCTGCATCGCCTTTAGGGCACGGTGTCCCTGACCGGCTTCAGGGTGT
Source organism: uncultured Actinomycetota bacterium (assembly GCA_963742725.1). Lineage (GTDB taxonomy): Bacteria > Actinomycetota > Actinomycetes > Mycobacteriales > Cryptosporangiaceae > CAVVAL01. Next base: position 1,065,533 of record CAVUMX010000001.1, read on the forward strand.
GGTGTCCCAGACCATCGTCGCGCCGGTGTGACCGGTCCGGAACGCGTAGAAGCCGGCGACTCCGGCCGCGCCGAACAGGCCCAGCGTCAGGATGAGCGACACCGCGCCGAGCAGCAGGCCGCCGCTGCGGGCGCGCGCGTACGTGTGCGGCGACCCGTCGTCGGCGAACTGGAGGGTGCCACGGCGGTGACGCGCCCGGTCGACGATCACCAGCACGACCACGATCAGCGCCAGCAGGGCGGCGACGTTCCGCAGCATCTCGCCGAGGTCCTGGTGCTCGGCGATCTCCGGCGTGATGCCGCCCTTGGTCGCCGCGAACCGCACGCCGCTCTCGGCGGCCGCGTACGCCGTGCCGGCCCCCGCCAGCGCAAACAGGACCAGCAGCCAGCCCAGTCTCTGCCGGAGCGGGGGGATCAGTCCGTAGAAGGCCGCGACGAGGACGGTCAGCGGAACCAGCACCACCGGTGCGTGAACCATGAGCGGATGAGCGGGCAACCCCATGATCTCGTCGAACACGGCGACCTCCGTCGTGACGGAACGTGCGATCCACAATGGTGCCATTACCCAGTTACACGAGGTAGTGACGCGTCCGGTTCGACCTCCTGGGATCCGCCCGGCGGCGGCTTGGCACACTGTACGGGTGAGCCAGATCGCCGCGCATCGCGCAACGTCCGCCCGGTTCGACCTCGCTGACGGACCGGTCTCCGTCCTGGACACGGGGCCGGCGACAGGCCCCACCGCACTTCTCGTACCTGGCTATACCGGGACGAAAGAAGATTTCGCTCCCCTGTTCGATCCGCTGGCCGACGCCGGCTACCGGGTCGTCGCGATGGACCAGCCGGGCCAGTACCAGTCGCCCGGCCCGGACGAGTCGGCCGCGTACACGCTCGAATGGCTCGGATCGGTCGTCGTCGCGGTGACGAAGGCGCTCGGCGACGGGCCGATCCACCTGCTAGGCCACTCGTTCGGCGGGCTCGTGTGCCGGGAGGCGGTGCTGGCCGGGCCTGCGTCGTACCGGTCGTTCACGATGCTGGGCTCCGGGCCGGCCGCGATCGGCGGTCCGCGCAAGGACCGGATGTCGGCGCTGGAGCCGCTGCTGCCGCACGGCATGGCGGGCGTCTACCAGGCCGTCGAGATGCTGGCCCAGGCCGACCCGAAGTGGATCGCGGCGCCGCCCGCGCTCAAGGAGTTCCTCAAGGAACGCTTCATCGAGTCGTCGGCGGCCGGGCTCAAGGGCATGGGCGACGCGCTGCTCACCGCCCCGGACCGCGTCGACGAACTGGCCGCCGCCGGGGTGCCGCTGCTGGTCGCACACGGTGAGGGCGACGACGCCTGGCAGCCGTCGACGCAGGCCGAGATGGCACGGCGCCTCGGCGCCCGGTACGAGGTGATCGCGGGCTCCGTGCACTCACCCGCCGTCGAGAACCCGGCGGCGACGATTGCCGTACTCGACGCGTTCTGGCAGGTATCCGACAAAACGTCATAGCGTCTGTGTCGGTTGGCCGGCACTTCTGCTTCCGGCGTGTAACGCTGGACGGGATGACGATCTCGAAGCTGGGCCTCTTCGGGCCGGAGAGCGTGACGTGGCGGCTGCATGCCGACCCGCTGCTCGCGGTCGCGGGCCTGCGCGCCCTGTTGCTCCAGGCGCTGCACCCGGTCGCGATGGCCGGCGTCCGAGAGCACTCGGCGTACCAGGGCGATCCGTGGGGCCGGCTCCGCCGCATCGCCGAGTACGTCGGCGTCACGACCTACGGCACGGCGGAGGAGGCCGGGCAACTCGCCGCACGGGTCAGGGGCGTGCACCGGCGCCTGACCGCCTTCGATCCGGAGACAGGCGCGCGGCGCCCCGTCGACGACCCGGACCTGCTGCTCTGGGTCCACTGCTGCGAGGTCGAATCGTTCCTGACCACGCTGCGGCGCGGCGGCGTGCGGATCAACCCGCGCGACGCCGACCGGTACGTCGCCGAACAGGTCCGCTCCGCACGGCTCGTCGGCCTCGACCCGGGCCGCCACGACATCCCGGCCACTCTCGCGGGGCTGACCGGCTACTTCGACATCGTCCGGCCCGAGCTGCGCGCGACGCCGGCCGCGTACGACGCCGCCCGGCTCATCCTCGCGCCGCCCATGCCCTGGTGGATCCGCTACACCACGCCAGCGGCGCCCGGCTGGGCCAGCATCGCCACGCTCGCGTTCTGCACGCTGCCGCGGTGGGCCCGGAGCATGTACAGCCACCTGCCCGCGCTACCCACGACGGATGCCGGGGCCACCGTGAGCCTGCGGGCCCTGCGCGCCGCCCTGCTCACCGTGCCGGCGACACTCCGCGAAGGACCGCACCTCAAGGACGGCCGCGCCCGGGTATCGCGCATCCCGATCCGCAGCCTCGACGGGTTCGGCGTGCCCGACTACCAGGGCTATCGCGGCGCGCCCGACGGCCCGTACACCGCGGAGCAGCAGGCCACCGGCGCGTAGACCCGCGCCCGCCCCTTACGCTCGCCCTCCCGCCGGCCATTCCCATCCGTCGCCGCGCCCGCCCCCTCCCGCCCGCCCCTTCCACCCGCCGCCACCTTCCACCCGCCGCCACCTTCCACCCGCCGCCGCCTCCACTTTCGGACTTTTGAGGGTCGCGACGCCTCCACGACCCCCAAAAGTCCGAAACTCGGCGGGTGCGCGGGCGCGCGGGTGCGCGGGTGCGGGGGCGCGCGGGTGCGGGGGCGCGCGGGTGCCGACGGCCGCCGGCCGTCGCAGGCGCCGGGTGGCCGCCGGGCCGCGGGGGGTGGCCGGGGGGCCGCGGGGGGGGTGGCCGGGGGGCGCGGGGGGGTGCGGTGGCCCGCCGCGCCCGTGGTCAGGCGGTCGGGGCGTTCGTGCGGGGGATGACGCCCGCCCAGGGTTCGCGCTCCTGCGACGCCGCCTGACCCTCCGGGCAGTGCCGGCGGAAGTCGCACCACGAGCACAGCGCGCCGGTCCGCGGCGGGAACGCGTCCTCCGAGGACTCCTGGGCGGTCACGATGTCGGCGGCGGTCTGTTCGGCCCGGCGGAGATGGCGGGCGAGCGACTCGTCCGTGTGCTCCCACCGGTGCACGGTGCCCGTCGGCAGGTGATGCAGTTCCACCGTATTGCAGGGCCGGCGCATCGTCCGGGACGTTGCCAGCGCGTACAGCGCCAGCGCCGCCGACCCGCGCGCGTCGTCGCTGCTCAGCTCCGACCGGCCGGTCTTGTAGTCGACGACGACCAGTTCGCCGTCGCGGTCGTCGAGACGGTCGATCCGGCCCGAGAACGCCAGCGCCTCCGTCTTCGTGGCGACCGTGCGCTCGACCCCGACGGGTTCGGTGTCCGGGTCGAGAGTGTCCAGGTAGGACTCCAGCCATCCGATCGCCCGCTCGGCGACCTCGGCCTGCTGGTCACGGTCGCGGAAGCCGTCCGCGATCCAGGCTCCTCGCAGCAGCGCCCGCGCGGCCTCCGGAGCACGGCGTTCGCGTGGCAGGGCCCAGTACGCCCGCAACGCGTTGTGCAGCGCCGCACCCAGCGACGTGTGCGCCCACGGAGGGCCCTTGACCGGCGGCGGCCTGTCCACGTACGTCATCCGGTACCGGCGTGGGCAGTCCTCGAAGGCGCCGAGCCGCGACGGCGTGCACGAGAACAACCGCGTCGGCATCCCGTCGAACCCGAGCTGTTCCATGATCCCCAATCCTGCCAGCCCCGCCCGACACTTCCCGCCCCGCCGTCCACCCCACCCGCCCACCGTGCCCACCCGGCCCGCCCACCTTCGGACTTTTGAGGGTCCGGGAACGACGCGCACCCTCAAAAGTCCGAAACTCGGGGCGGGGCGGGGCGGGGCGGCGCGGGGCGGGGCGGCGCGGCGCCGGGCGGGGCGGGGGGGCGTGGCGGGGCGGGGCGGGGCGGCGGGCGGGCGCGGGCGCGGCGGGCGACGGGCGGCGGAGGTCAGGTCGCGCAGATCGCGTGGGCCGCGACGCTCCAGTCCTCGGCGATGGCGCTCTCTTCGCGGGCCACGACCGTGACGCTGGTCGGCGTGCCGGCCGGCATCAGCGTCTCCAGGACGAGACCGGCCTTGCCGCCACCGATCGCGAACAGCGGCCCGTGCGCCTGCTGGCCGGCCGGGCAGGTTGCCGTGGCTGCCTTGGCGTCCGTCGAGTCCGACGCCGAGAAGCCACTGGCGACCGAGAAGCCGGCGACCGGGTTGGCGCAGATGGCGTACGTGGTGACGCCCCAGCTGCCGGTGTACCCGTTGGCGTCCTCGCGGGCGGTGACGGACGCGAGGCTGGCCACCGGGATGTTCGTGGTCATGGCCTGGAGCGAGACCTGACCGGCGGGGTTGTTGACCCGGCCGCCGGCTCCGATCAGGCGCGTACCGCTGGGGCACGACGCGTTGTTCGTCTGGGACGACAGGGACGATGCCGCCCTCGTCGTGCTGATGATCTGCAGCCCCGCGACCGGATTGGCGCAGATCGCGAACGCGCGGAGCCACCAGTTGCCGGCGTAGCCCTCGTCCACCTCGACCGCGGCGACCTCGAACCGGTCGCCGCTCGCGATGCTCACCGGGTACTGGGCGGTGATGAACGCCTTGCCGTCGGCACCGTCGACGATGCCACCGCCACCGACGACCCGCTTGCCGGCCGGGCAGGACACGGCGATGGACCGTGACGAAGGCGAACTCGCCGTCGTCACGGCGCTGTGCACGCTGAGGCCGGGCACGGCCTGCGCCGGCGCCGCGGGTGCCAGCAGTAAGCCGGCGGCGACGACGGCCGCCGCGACCAATCTGACGATCATGAACTCCCCTTGAGCTGGTCCACTGTGGGGCGACAGGTTACAGGGAGGCCGCGACAGGTCCGTCAGGGCTGGTAGTCCCGGATGAATCCCATGACCGACTCCGCCACGAGCTGGACCGCGATCGCCGAGAGGAGCAGGCCGGCGATCCGGGTGATCAGGACGATTCCGCTTTCCCGCACGACCCTGAGGATCACGTTCGAGAACCGCAGGAACAGGAAGAGCACGAGGTGGACGGCGACGATCGCCGCGCCGACCGCGATCAGGTCAGGCGCGGACTCGGCCCGCTGCGAGAACACGATCGTCGCCACGATCGCACCGGGGCCGGCCAGCAGCGGCGTACCGAGCGGCACCAGCGCGACGTTCACGTCCTTGACCTGCGACGGCTCGTCCATCTTGTCGGTGAGCAGCTGCAGCGCCACGAGGAGCAGCAGGAGCCCGCCGGCGCCCTGGAGCGCCGGGATGCCGATACCGAGGTACTCCAGGATCTGCTGCCCGGCCACCGCGAACGCGGTGATCACGCCGAAGGCCACCGCCACGGCCTGCCACGCCGCCCTGCCCCGCGCCCGCCGGCTGTGCGACGAGGTCAGCGCGAGGAACAGTGGCACCGTGCCAGGCGGATCCATGATGACGAACAGCGTCACGAACGCCTCGCCGAACAGGCGCCAGTTGATGAGGTTGCTCATGTGACGATCGGTTTGGCGCCGGTGGCGGTGGCGACGATCTGCTCGTATACGTCCGGCGTGGTCGTGGCGTTGTCGCCGATCGCGATCGTCTTGTGGATGCCGTGGAAGTCGCTCGACCCGGTCGTGAACAGCCCCAGGTCGGCGGCGAGGGCGCGGAGATGCGCTCGGGCGTCCGGGTCGTGGTCGGCGTGGTCGACCTCCAGCCCGGCGAGGCCGGCCTCGGCCAGCTCGGCGATGAGCCCGTCGGTCACGATCCGCCCCCGCTTCTGTGCGCGCGGGTGGGCGAAGACGACGACCCCGCCCGCCGCCCGTACCAGCCGTACCGCGTCGAACACGTCCAGATCCTCTTTGGCCACACGGTAACGCCGGCCGAGCCATTCGGACGCGAACGCCGCGTCCATGTCGTCGACGAGTCCGGCGGCGATCAGCGCCCGGCCGATGTGCGGACGGCCCACCGAGCCCCCGTCGGCGTAGCCGAGGATCTGGTCCCAGGTGAGGTCGACGCCGTCCGCGCGGAGCCGTTCCACCATCCGCTCGGCGCGGGTGAGCCGGGATTCCCGGAGGCGGGCCAGCTCGGCGACCAGCTCCGGGTGGTCCGGGTCGAACAGGTACGCGAGCAGGTGGAGGCTGATCGGCGGCGCGTCGGTGCAGTGCCAGCGGCAGGACAGCTCCGCGCCTGGTACGAGCGTCAGCCCGGCGGGCAGCGACGCGGCCGCCTCCGCCCACCCGGCGGACGTGTCGTGGTCGGTCAGCGCCACCACGTCGAGCCCGGCCTCACCGGCGACCCGCATCACCTCTGCCGGCGGCAACGATCCGTCGCTGGCGGTCGAGTGGGTGTGCAGGTCGATGCGCATCGGGCCTCGTCAGGGGTGGTGGGATGGGCGCCCAGAATATCGGGCGCCCATCCCGCCCCCTCAGGAGCCGTAGCGCGGGATCACGGCGTGGTAGCCGATCGTGGGTCCCGGCAGCGGCACCGACTCGCATCGGCTGCCGTCGGCCTCGCACCGCAGGATCACCACGGCGTTGTCCTGCGACCTCACCGGCATCTCGACGAGGACCGTCCGCTCGTCCTCCCAGGCCAGTGCCCTTGCCTCAAGCTGCCAGAGGTCCGGCAGCCCGATGTTCACGAGCGCTAGACCCTTGCCGCTCGACAGGTCACCGAAGGCGAGCCGCTGCTGTGGCCTCGCGTCACCCGGTCCGACGAGGACATGCCTTCCGTCCGGCGACATCGACACGTTCTCGCTGAGGATCTGGCCTTCTGTGCCGCACCGCCTGGTCCCACCCATGGTCTCCAGGTTGGCGAGGCCGCCGAGGCTGACGCAGGAGTTCCCGTCCCCCAGGCGGCTCAGGATCCTCGAACCGTCGGGGGACAGATCCACGACGCCCACGTTGGGATCGGGATGCCGCCTCACCTTCTTGGCCGGCACGTCCCAGATCGCGACGTCGCGCGCACCGCCGCTGCCCTGGGCGCCTGCCAGGATCACCTTGTCACCGATGATGGCGACCGCGATCGGGCCCATTCCCGCGTCGTACGAGGTGCGTGCCAGTTCGCGGCCGGACGGCAGCTCGCGCAGGGTCACCACGCCCGCCGGGTCTCCGGCCACCGCGATCCGCCGACCGTCCTCGGCGATGACGTAGCCCCCGCCGAGGCCGGTGACGAGCGGCCGTGCGACGCCGCTGTCCGGCCGGAACCACAGCGAGAAACCGGTGGCTACCTGCTCCGCCTCGACGACCCAGCCGCCCGGCACGCGGCTGACCTGGATCGGCACGAACCCCTTCGGTAGTCCGATCGGGAGACGATTGCCGTCAGGCTGCAGGATCTCGCCATTGACCAGCAGCTCGTGCCGCGGCTTCTCGCCCTTCGGCAAGGTCGCGAGGGCCTTCGCGAAGTCGTCCGGCAGCGGCGTCTCGGTCGGTGGCGAAACGGTCGGCTTCACGTCCGCTGGCAACGACTCGTCGGACGGGCGGAGCATCGATCCGCTCACCACGACCGCCAGGATCACGGCCGCCGCCGTGCCGGCCATGGCCACGGCCTGCCGGCGCCGGCGGGCGGTCCGTCCCCGCTCGACCATCGCCTGGCCGCCGAACGACGGGTGCCCCGCGGCGCCCGCCCGTTCGGTGAGCATGTCCCGGAGTTCCTGCTCCAGCTGGTCCGTCATCACCGCTCCTCCCGTACCGGCTCGCGCTGACCCAGCCGCGCCCGCAACGCCGCCAACGCCCGCGAGGTGTGGCTCTTGACGGTGCCCCGGGACACGCCCAGGGCGTCGGCCACCTCCGCTTCGTTCATGTCCTCGTAGAAACGCAGCACGAGTACCGCCCGCTGCTTGACGGGCAGGTCCTGGAGCAGACGCCAGAGTTCGTCCCGCTCGGCGTGCGACCCGCCGAAGTCGCCCTGCGCGGCCACGTCCGGCAGCGTTTCGGTCGGCGTCTCGCCGTGCCAGCGCCGCCGCCACCACGAGGTCGCGGTCGTCGCCATGATCCGGCGGACGTAGGCCTCGACCGCGCCGTGGTCGCGTATCCGTCCCCAGGACAGGTACGCCTTCGTCAGCGCGGTCTGGAGCAGGTCCTCCGCCCGGCCGCGATCGCCCATGAGCAGGTACGCCGTCCGGAGCAGCGCGCTCGAACGCGCCGCGACGAACGCGCGATACCGCTCCTCGTCAGTACTGTCCATCGCCACTCCCCGTGGTCGTCTCTACGGACAAGACGCCTCGGTGCGCGATGGCGGTTGTCAGTCCCCGGCGTCGCCGCTGGTGCGGCCCGGGTCGTACATCTCCTGGCAGAACAGCAGGTAGAGATCGCCGGGACGGGGCAGCGGCTTGATCTCGCGCAGCGCCTGGTCCTGGCCGGCGGATTCCAGCACGAACGTGCCGTAGTTCAGGATCCGGCCGAGCGGGCTCTGCGTGTACGCCATGTCGGTGACGCGGGGCAGCGGCATCATGCCGACGCGCCGGGTGAGGAGGCCGCCGACGACGAGAACGCGCTTGTCGGTCAGCACGAACCGGTCGTAGTACCAGTCGAGCAGCTTGTAGCCGACGAAGACGAGCAGCGCCATCCAGGCGAACATGACGATCGTGATGAGCGGCCCGGAGTTGTCGCCCAGCACGCCGACCAGGTAGCCGACGAGGAACGGCGAGATCACGCCGACGGACGTCCACCGCGCCACGTAGATCCAGTGCCGGCGCCACTCGCCGCAGTACCGCTCGCCGTCGAACAGGTACCGGGAGACGATCCGGCTCGGCTCGTTCGTGGTCGGCTCGATGTGGGGCGGACCGATCGGCAGACCCGACGAGTCGTACTGGGGCGACGCCCCGCTGGTGGTCGTCACGACCGGCGCCGAGCGGACGGGCCGCTGGGGCGCTGTGTCGCCGTAGTCCTCCATCGGGACGACGACGGGCGTGATGCTGACCGACGCCGGCGGCGGATCACCCTGCGGGCGCCTGGGCTGTTCGGGTTGTGGGGTTTCTGGCTTGTCGTTGTCCACCGCGCGCCTCCCGTGTCCGTGGGGATCAGGCAAGTCCGGACACGAAGTTGCCGAGCCCTTCCGCAACGGTGCGGAGTCCGCTGCCGATCGAACGTAACGTGCCGGCGGCCTGGTCTGGCTGCGTCACCACGTAGAAGACTAAGAAGCCAATGAGGCCCCAGGTCAGCACCTTCTTCATGCCGCGCCTCCTCCAGCTCGGACGATATCGCTATCAAGGCCGGGCAGCGCCGCGCACACCACCGCCTTCAAGGGTAGCCAAGATCGGCTACTCATGAGGTACCACGAAGGTACGGGGACGGCGCGCCGAACAGCAACGGTCCGGGGATTTCCGCCCGCAGATCGTGCAGCGCCAGGTGCTCCGCGAGTACGTAACCCGCGGCGGCGGGCCACGCCACCGCCCACAGCCACCGGCCCAGCGCCTCGCCGACGTACACCGACCGGCCGTCGCCGGAACGGATCGACCACAGCGGCGTCGGATGCCCGGCGGCGTACACCTTCGCGTGTGCGGCGGTGGTGCTCAGCGCCTCGGTCAGCGCCGGGCCAGGGTCCGGGCCGGCGATGCCCGCGTACCGGGCGCCCAGCCCCACCCCCGGCTCCTCGGCGATGAGCACGACGTCGGCCACCCCGCCGAGCGGCGCCGGACCGCTGCACGCCACGGCGGTCGCCGTCGCCGGCGCGCGCTCGTCGCCCGCCCACGCGAGACCGGTGACCGTCCAGTCCGGAAGGAGAGGCCACGGCGCCCACAGCGGGACACCCGCCCGGCGCCGGACGGTGTTCAGCACATCGTTGTTGACCTGCGCCACGACGTGGAACGGCGGCACCGCGCCATGTTCCTCGCAGCGCCAGTCACTCGACATCAGACCCGGCGGGCGCAGGGAACCGCCGCAGCGCGGACACATCGCGGGAGCCGACACTCCGTCACCGTCCGCCAGCACGCCGTTGCCGTCAACCCCCCGCGCCCGGCGTGTCGCATCGGCACGCCGCTCCGAACCGGACTTTCCGGCTCGCGGGCCGCCGCCGGACGGCAAGGTTCAGGCCGGCGGGGCTGGCGTCCATGGCGGGGTTCAGGCCGGCGGGGCTGGCGTCCATGGCGGGGTTCAGGCCGGCGGGGCGGCGTGCTGCCGGATCCACGCGTGCATCGCGATCCCGGACGCCACCCCGGCGTTGATCGACCGCGTCGACCCGTACTGGGCGATCGAGCAGACCAGGTCCAGCCCGTCCCGCGCCGCCTCGGACAGCCCCGGCCCCTCCTGCCCGAACAGCAGCACGCACCGCTTCGGCAGCTCGACGGTCTCCAGCGGCACCGACCCGGGAAGGTTGTCGACGCCGATCACGGTCAGGCCGTCGGCGTGCGCCCAGGACAGGAGCATCGCGACGTCCTCGTGGTAGCGGACGTGCTGGTACCGGTCGGTGACCATGGCACCCCGGCGGTTCCAGCGGCGCCGGCCGACGATGTGCACCTCGCGGGCCAGGAACGCGTTCGCCGTCCGGACGACCGTCCCGATGTTCATGTCGTGCTGCCAGTTCTCGATCGCCACGTGGAAGTCGTGCCGGCGCGCGTCGAGGTCGGCGACGACGGCTTCGCGCCGCCAGTACCGGTACCGGTCGACGACGTTGCGCCGGTCGCCGCCGGCCAGCAGCTCAGGGTCGTACCGCGTGTCCTCCGGCCACGACCCGTCCCACGGGCCGACGCCAACCTCGATCATGTCCACGCCGTCGATTGTCGGGCACGGTCAGCGGGGCGTGGGCTCCGGGCGGCCGGGCTGCTCGCCGCCGCGCGCCACGCCGTACGACTCGCGGGGCACCATGACCTTGCGCCGGAAGATGCAGACGACCGTGCCGTCCTGCTTGTAGCCGATGGTCTCGACGTACACGATGCCCCGGTCGTCCTTGGACTTCGACGGCGTCTTGTCGAGGACGGTCGTCTCGCCGTAGATCGTGTCGCCGTGGAACGTCGGGGCGACGTGCCGCAGGGACTCGATCTCCAGGTTGGCGATGGCCTTGCCGCTCACGTCCGGGACGGACATGCCGAGGAGCAGCGAGTAGATGTAGTTGCCGACGACGACGTTCCTGCCGAAGTCGGTGGTCTTCTCGGCGTAGTTGACGTCCATGTGCAGCGGGTGGTGGTTCATCGTGAGCAGGCAGAACAGGTGGTCGTCGTACTCGGTGACCGTCTTCCCGGGCCAGTGCTTGTAGACAGCGCCGACCTCGAACTCCTCGTAGTACCGCCCGAACTGCATCCGTCTACTCCCTCATTACCGGCAGGTAACCGGATCCTGCCCGCCGCCGGCCGGGCGCGCAGCGACCAGTGTCACACTGGCGCCCATGCATCAGGATCGCGGTATGAGCGCGACACGCGAGCCCGTGACCACGCGAGGCAAGGTAGTCCGGTTGGCAGTGACGGCGGTCGTCGGCGGGCTGCTCCTCACCGGGACGCTGGTGGGGCAGGACGATTCGTTCCCGTTCGGACCGTTCCGCATGTACTCGACGACGGACTCCCTGGACGCGCCCGTGCGGTCGACCCGCATGGAGGCCGTCGACTCGACCGGGCGGCGGTTCGCGCTGCGCGGCGGCCACGTCGGGCTGCGGCGGGCGGAGATCGAGGGGCAGCTGAAGCGGTTCCAGCGCGATCCGGACGTCCTGGCGGGCATCGCCCAGGCGTACCGCAACCGCCACCCGGACGGTCCGGCCATCACCCGCATCGAGATCATCACCCGCCACCTCGAACTGGCGGACGGCCGCCCCACCGGCGAGCACCACGACACCGTCGACGTCGCCTGGAGCGCCCCGTGACCCGCTGGTTCTTCGCGCCCGTACCGCTGGGCCGGGTCGCCGCGCTGCGCACGCTGGCGTACCTGTTCGTCCCGCTCGACGTGCTCGTCCTGACGCCCTGGGTGCTCGACCACAAGGACGTGCCCGGCGAGCTGTACCAGCCGCTGCTCCTCGGCCGGCTGCTGCCGCTGCCGACGCCGTCGTACTGGGCGGTGGTCGGTACCGCGGTCACCCTGCTGGCCTGCGCGGCGGTCGCGGCCGCCGGCAAGGCTCCCCGGCTGCTCGGCGTCGCGGTGTTCCTCCTCTACTTCGAGTGGATGATCGTCGCGATGTCGTACGGGAAGGTCGACCACGACCGGATCGGCTACCTCGTGCTGCTCGCCGTGCTGCCGACGATCGGCAAGGCACGCTGGGGCGACACCGCGACGCTGTCGGAGAAGGCCGGCTGGGCGATGCGGGTCACCCAGATCGCCGCCGTGTGCACGTACTTCCTGGCGGCGTGGGCGAAGCTGCGGTTCGGCGGGATCGAGTGGCTCAACGGCGCCACCCTGACGCGCGCGGTGCTGCGCCGGGGCACGTTCCTGTCGGACTGGACCGTGCACGTCCCGTACCTGTTGCAGGTCTTCCAGTGGTTCATCATCACGTTCGAGCTGGCCAGCCCGGCGGTGCTGTTCATCAGGAACGAGCGGATCCGCACGTACGTGATCGGCGGGTTCTACGCCTTCCACGCCATGGTCTACGCCGCGATCACGATCGCGTTCTGGCCGCATCTGATCGCGATGGCGAGCTTCCTGCCACTGGAGCGGGTACGGCCCGTCGTGTGGGTCCGCACCCGGCTCCAGGGCAAGGTTCCGGTCAGCGACCCCCGCTCGCCTTGACCGCCTCGCCGGTGACGGCGGTGTTGGCGGCCGAGCCGAGGAACGCGATCTCAGGACGTACGTCAGAGAGCTAGCCCGGCGGCGTTTCGGCCAGCCGTTGCAACCCTTCCCGCTGGCCGGGCGAGAGCTTCGCCAGCATGTCCGCCTCGACCGCGTACCAGGCGGCCGTCAGCGGCTCCCGCATCGCACGCCCACGCTCGGTGAGGCTGACCCGCATTACCCGCGCGTCGGACTCGTCCGGCTCGCGCCGCACGAACCCGCTGCGCTCCAGCGTGCGTGCCACCTTGGTCACGGCCGGGGCGCTCACCCCGAGACGTTCCGCGAGTTGACTCTGGGTGAGCCCTTCCTCGCGCCACAACTGGGCGAGCATGAACTCCTGGCCCACGTGCAGCCCGTGCTCGTTGAGCACGGCAGCGAACCGGACCTTCTGTGCACCGAAGACCCGCAATGCCCTGTATGTGGTGCTGTCGAGCAGCGATCCACTGGTTTGCTCGCCCACCGCTGATCCTCTGTTAACCGGTTAACTATGTCAGGGCTTGAGCTTGTCCCGCTCCGCCTGCGGCAGCGCGCAGGCGGCCGTGCCGCCCGGCAGCTTGTCCCGGTTACGGGCGATCAGCCGGTAGATCGGCGGCCCGATCCAGGACAGCGGCGGGACGAGCAGAAGCCATCCGAGCGGACGCCAGATCGACCCCGCGTCGACGAGCAGCCGACCGATCGCCGGTACGCCCGAACTCACGGCGCCGTCCGGCGCGACCCACTGCACGCCGTCCTCGCACTGCTCCTCGGTGAGGCCGAGCGCGGCGAGGTCGGCGAACTGCCACGGGAGCACCCGCGCGGACGTCGGGATGCGCCGCTCGATGAACCGCGCGCAGACCGAGCAGAACGAGCAGTCGCCGTCGAAGACGAACGTGGCTGTCATGCCCCCATTCTCCACCTGACAGGCACGCCGTGCCCGGGGGCTGTGGCCAGCGTCTCCGTCTCACCGCCCGGCCACGTCGTGAGTCGCAGGAAGAACTGGTACGAGCCGTCGGAGCCGATCACCGGCTCGAACGAGAGATGGGCGACGGGCGCGTCCGCCGTGGCGTACTGGCCGGCCCGCTCCAGCACCTCGCCGACCCGCCGCCACCGCGCCGGCTCCACGTACTGGCGCACGACCGAGTGCCACACCAGCGTCGCCGTCCCCGGCACCGGTTCGGCCAGCCGTTCGGCGAGCCAGTCGTCCGCCGAGGCGGCATCCACGGGCGCCGGTGTCAGCGCGGCCACGGCGATCGCGGCCCGGAGGCGCGCCAACCGGGCCGGATCCGCCCACACCAGCGACTCCAGCCGGGCGGCGCCGTTGTCGGTGGACGCGTCGACCGGCGCCGGGTCACAGCCGCGCCGCTCCACCACGCGCAATGCCGTACCGAGTTCGACGCGCGGCAGCCCGATCCACGGCTCGTCCAGCACCAGCGGGCTCACCGGATCGCCGAGCAGCCGCCCGTCCACCCGGTACGCGAACCGGTCCATCCGCAGGTTCAGGCCCGCGCTGGCGCCGATCTCCAGCAGGCGGATCGGAAGTCCGGTCGTGGCCGCGACGACGAGCGCACCGCCGAACAGCGCGGCCGACCGTCCGGTCTCGTTCGTCTGGATCGGGGCGGCGATCATCGGGCGCAGCTCGTCCGCGTGCTCGACGAGGACCGTCCGGAAGACCGGCCACGCCTCCTCCGGCGGCTCGGAACCGCCCACCGTGGGGTAGAACGCGGCCAGCCGCGGCAGCCGGCCCTCCAGCACCAGCCGATGCACCGCCGCGAGAATCCGCAGGCCGGGCACGGTGGCGATGGGCTCGTCGGCGTACGGGGCGAGCAGGGACGCCGTGACACCGCCCTGCTCCGCGTCCGCGGCCATCTCCGTGAGCAACGCGGCGTACAGCGGTGAACTCGGGCGGCACCGGTCGACCTGGCGCCGCAGTTCGTCCACCAAGCCGCCGGGCAGCTGTGGAACGTCTCCGACGGTCATCGGTCTAGCCTGGCCGCTGCACGGCCGGGGTCGGCGAGATCGATGCCCTGGTCCGCCCACAGCGCGGCGAGCGAGTCCGGCCCGTGGACGCGCTTGTGCGCCAGCTCAGCATCCGCGACCGGGATCAGCGGCAGGAACCGCACCGGCTCGTCCGCGCCGATGTCGAGGTCCGGGATCGGCTCCGGCTCGCCCACGAGCACCGCGCTGAACCTCGCGCCGTCCCACAGCGGCGCCCCGAGCGAGAACGACGCCCCCGGCCGCACCACCACCCCCTCGACCGCCGGCATCGCGGCCAGGGTGGCAAGGCTCCTCAGCACCGAATCATGCGGACCGCGCACAGCCAGCACCAGTTCGGCGCGCGGACCGCTCCCGTCCACGACCACCGCCTCCGGATCGCCCATCGGACGGCGCGCCATGCCGAGCGTCACGTACCGGTACAGCTGCTCCGGATCCGGCCCGAACCGCAGAACGTCCAGGCGCTCGACGCCCACGAACGAGACGCTGGCCCGGCCGCCGTCCTCCCCGAGGGACGCGCAGACGTGCGCTTCCACGGTCACCAGCACATCATCCCCAGGCGCCAAGCTCATACCCCGACCGTATCGGCCCGGCACGCCCGTGGCGCGCTGCGATGGGCCGTCGGCGCGCGGGCGGCGCGCCCCTCGCGTGCCGGCTCGGGTGGAGCGGGCGGCTACGGCGCTGGCTCGGCGGCACGGGATTCGAGGTAGCGCTGCTCGGGAGCGCTGAGGGTGCGGCGGGCGGCGAGCCGGTAGTGGACGCGTGCCGCGTCGTGGTCACCGGCGAGGTCGAGCAGGTGCGCGCGGATGGCGGCCACACGGTGGTGCTCGGCGAGCGCGGGGTCGGATTCCGCGTCG
The DNA here is from genome assembly GCA_963742725.1 of uncultured Actinomycetota bacterium. Taxonomy (GTDB): domain Bacteria; phylum Actinomycetota; class Actinomycetes; order Mycobacteriales; family Cryptosporangiaceae; genus CAVVAL01. The sequence continues at coordinate 1,080,999 of CAVUMX010000001.1, forward strand.
GCGAGCTGCCGCAGGCCGGCCCGCGGCCCCTGAACCATCGCGAGGGCGACGACCCGGTTCAGCGTGACCATCGGTCCGGGCGCGAGGCTGTCCAGGAGGTCGTAGAGGGCGAGGATCTGCCGCCAGTCCGCGTCACCGGCGGTGGCGGCCTCGCTGTGCACCGCGGCGACGGCGGCCTGGAGCTGGTACGGGCCGATCGGTGCGCTGGCGAGCGCACGGGTGATCAGGGTGGTGCCCTCGGCGATCGCGCCCGCGTCCCATAGTCCGCGGTCCTGCTCGGCGAGCGGGACGAGGGCGCCGTCGGCGCGGCTGGCGCCGCCGCTGCGGCACGTCGCGCCCGAGGTCCAGGACGCGAGCGGCGTCCGCGCCTGGTTCGAGACCTTCAGCGGACCGGTCGACTACGAGGTTCGCGACCTGACCGTCACGGCGTCCGACGACATCGCGTTCTGCCACAGCCTGAACCGCATGTCCGCGGTGCCACACGGCGGCGAGCGGTTCGACCTGTGGTACCGCGGAACCGTCGGCCTACAGCGGCTCGACGGCGCGTGGCGGATCACGCACGAGCACACCTCCACCCCCTTCTACATGGACGGGTCGTTCGGCGCGGCCCTCGACCTGGCCCCCTGACACGGGATTGACAGAGATTCGAACACATGTTCGAATCTCTGTCTATGCGGTGGGAGAACTTGAAGCTCGGATCGGCGCCCGACCAGCGCGACGCGTTGCCGCTCGCGTTGCCGGGCGCCGTCGCCCGCACGTTCGACACCCCGGAGTTCCGTGGCATCACCTGCTACGAGATCCGCGCGAAGTCGATCCTCAACCGGGTGCCCGGCGAGTCGCGGCTCCCGTTCCAGTGGACGCTCAACCCCTACCGGGGGTGCACCCACGCCTGCACCTACTGCCTGGCGGGCGACACCAGAATCCTGATGGCGGACGGGCGTACGAAAGAACTCGCCCACCTCCGCGCCGGCGACGAGATCTACGGCACCGAACGCCACGGTCCCGGCCGGCGGTTCGTCCGGACGACCGTGCTCGCGCACTGGCCCACGCGGAAGCCGGCGCACCGCGTGGCGCTCGACGACGGAACACGCCTCGTCGCCAGCGGGGACCACCGCTTCCTCACCGGCCGGGGCTGGCGCCACGTCACGGACCTCGGCCCGGGCGACACGCTCGTCGGCACCGGACGGTTCGCGGACGGGCCCAAGCACGACGACGGGTACCGGCGCGGCTACCTGTGCGGGCTGGTGCGCGGCGATGCCCGGCACGGCATCCAGGCGGCGCAGGTGGATGTCGAGGCCCTGGAGCGCGGCAAGGAGTACCTCGCGGACTTCGGCGTGCCGACGACCTGGTTCCGGTACCGCGATCACGTCGACGGCGACCGTCCGATGGCCGCCATCCGGGCGGCGGAGATCGAGACGGTGGCCCGGCTGGTGGCGTGGCCGGAACACCCCGCCGACAGCTGGACGCGCGGCTTCCTCGCCGGCATGTTCGACACCAGCGGCACCTGCCCGCCGGCCGCCTCCGCTGCCGCCCGTCCGCGGGGCGCGGCCGATGCCGGTGCGGGCGGCGGCCGCGGTTCGGCTGCGTTGGTGATCGGGCCCGTTGGGGGCGCCGCGCTCGCGGCGGTCGTCGCCGGGCTCGACCGGCTCGGGTTCCACCACGAGGTGACGGCAGCCGGCGCAGTCCGGGTCCTCGGCGACCTGGGCGACCGCCTGCGTTTCGTCCACGGCGTCGATCCGGCGGTCACGCACAAGCGCACCGTCGACGGCGAGGCGATCACCAGCGACCTGCCGCTGCGGGTCACGTCGGTCGATTCGCTCGGGATCACGGTGCCGCTGTTCGACATCACGACGGGTACGGGCGACTTCATCGCGGAAGGCGTCGTCAGCCACAACTGCTTCGCCCGCAAGACCCACACCTACCTGGACCTGGACTCGGGGCACGATTTCGACTCCCGGATCGTCGTCAAGGTCAACGCTCCGGAGCTGCTCCGCAAGGAGTTGTCGGCGGCGTCGTGGCACGGGCACGCCGTCGCCCTCGGCACCAATGTGGACCCCTATCAACGGGCCGAGGGCCGGTACAGGCTGATGCGCGGGATCCTTCGCACGTTCGGCGAGTTCGCGAACCCGTACTCGATCCTCACGAAGGGGACGCTCGTCCTCCGCGACCTCGATCTGCTGTCCGCCGCCGCGGAACGGATGGACGTCCACGTCAGCGTGTCGATCGGGTTCGTCGATCCGACGCTGTGGCGGCAGGTCGAGCCGGGTGCGCCCAGTCCGCAGGCGAGGTTGCGGGTCCGGCGGACGCTGACGGACGCGGGTGTCCAGGGCGGTGTCCTGATGGCGCCGATCCTGCCGTTCCTGACGGACGGCGACGAGCAGCTGGAGGCGACGGTGGCGGCCATCGCGGGGACGGGCGCCGACTCGGTGACGCCGATCGTGCTTCACCTTCGTCCGGGGGCGCGGGAGTGGTTCCTGGGGTGGCTCGGCGGCGCCCGTCCGGATCTGGTGCCGGCGTACGAGCGGCTGTACGGGCGGGGCGCCTACGCGCCGCGGGACTACACGCGGGCGATCACCGCGCGCGTGGCGGAGCTGGCGCGCGCGTACGGCATCGGCCGCGACCGCCCCGCACCCCACCGCCAGCCCCCACCATCCCCGCCAAAACCTGAGGAGGTCCAGCTCTCCCTCCTATAACCGGAGCCCGACCCAGCAGGCCGCCGCCCCTGGGTGGCAACGAGGAGCCCGTCCACCCGAAGGGTGCGGCGCCCGCACAGCGCGGCGACGTGGCACGGCGCCATGGGCCCCGCTGTTGCCTCTGACCTGAAGCCTGCCGTCCACAGAGGGCTTCTATCGACAATGAGGGGTGATGTTAGAAAGAATGGGCTGGTGGGTTCTTCACGGCCGGACGACGGACTGAATGCCGTCGGCGCGTTGCACGAGCCGGTCCGTCGTGCCCTCTACTACTACGTCGCGAGCCGGCGTGGCGAGGTGAGCCGTAACGAGGCCGCGGAGGCGGTGGGGATCCAGCGGTCTCTTGCCGCGTTCCATCTGGACAAGCTGGTGGACGCGGGTCTGCTGGTGGCGTCGTTCCGGCGCCTGACGAAGCGGTCCGGGCCTGGTGCGGGGCGGCCGGCGAAGGTGTACCGACGGTCGGAGGCCGATCATCAGGTGAGTTTGCCGCCGCGGTCGTACGAGACGGCGGCGGAACTGCTGGCCGAGGTCGTGGAGGACGCGGGCGCGGACGCGGCGTTGCACGCGGCGGCTCGCCGTTCCGGGCGCGCCCGCGGCGCGAGCCTCAGGCGCAACGCGATCGCGGCGACCACCGGCGAGCCTGTCACCGCGCGGCAAGGCGAACCACCGGGCGCCGGTGAGCGCGGGCGGCCGGGCGCCGCTGAAGGGGAAGGCGAAGGGACAGTCGATCTCGTGACGCTCCTGGCCCGGCATGGGTTCGAGCCGTACCGGGACGGCGATGTGGTGCGCCTGCACAACTGCCCGTTCCACCAGCTCGCCCGGCAGTTCCCTCCACTGATCTGCGGGATGAACCTGGCGATGCTGGAGGGGCTGGTGGAGGGCGCTGGCCTGGACGGCGTGACCGTCCACATGGACCCGGCGCCGGGCCGGTGCTGCGTCGCGTTGAGCGAAACGACGCTCCGTTCTAAAACTAGCGGATATTGACTTAGATTGCGCCGCGTGCTCTGCTGATCACAGCGAGGGAGGGAGGCGGCATGCGCACCGCGGGTCCGCGTTTTCACCTCGCGCAGCTCAACGTCATGCGCATGCTCGCGCCCCTGGACGACGCCACGATGGCCGACTTCGTCGCGGCACTCGATCCGACCAACGCGCTGGCCGAGCGCACGCCAGGTTTCGTGTGGCGCCTGAAGTCGGATGAGGGCGACGCCACGGCCATCCGGGTGTTCGACGACGACGCGATCCTCGTCAACTTCTCGGTGTGGCGGTCCTGGCAGGAGCTGTGGGATTTCGTCTACGCCAGCCGGCACCTCGACGTCATGCGGCGCCGGCGCCAGTGGGCGGAGCGGATCGGTCCGGCAAGCCTGGTCCTGTGGTGGATTCCCGCCGGCACCGTGCCCACGCTCGACGAAGGCGTGAGCCGCTTGACACATCTCCGTGAGCACGGTCCGACGCCCACGGCTTTCACGTTCCGTGAATCGTTCCCGCAGCCGGAACCTCCCCCTACGGGGAGCGACGGACACAGCCCCGCTCGCTACCGGGACGACGAGGCTCGACGGGAACCGGCGGCTGGGTGCGGGAGTGGCCCCTCGCTTCCGTCCCAGCCGTTCGTGCGGTAGAGCGCAGCCCACCCCGCCGGGCGGCGCTCTACCGCGCAGAACTCACGAACGCGCAGAACTAGATGCGGTAGTCGCGGAGCAGTCCTCGGCTGATGATCGTCTTCTGGATCTCGGACGTGCCCTCGCCGATCAGCAGGAACGGCGCCTCGCGCATGAGCCGCTCTATCTCGTACTCCTTCGAGTACCCGTAGCCGCCGTGGATCCGGAACGACTCCTGGGTGACCTCGGCGCAGTACTCGGACGCGAGCAGCTTCGCCATGCCGGCCTCGACGTCGTTGCGCTCGCCGCGGTCCTTGAGCCGGGCGGCGTTCACCATCAGCCCGTGCGCGGCCTCGATCTTGGTGGCCATCTCGGCCAGCTTGAACGCGATGGCCTGGTGCTCGACGATCTTCTTGCCGAACGTCACGCGCTGCTGGGCGTACTGCACGGCCAGCTCGAACGCCCGGATCGAGATGCCGCAGGCGCGGGACGCCACGTTGACGCGGCCGACTTCGATGCCGTCCATCATCTGGTAGAAGCCGTTGCCCTTACCGGCTTCGTCGCCGCCGAGCACCGCGGACGACGGGACCCGGTGGCCGTCGAGCACCATTTCGGTCGTCTCGACGCCCTTGTAGCCCATCTTGGCCAGCTTGCCGGGGATGGTCAGGCCGGGCGACGTCTCGCCGAAGCCCGGCTCCTTCTCCAGCAGGAACGTGGTCATGTTCTTGTAGACGGAGTCGGCGCCCTCGTCGGTCTTCACGAGGGTGGCCACCACGGAGGACTGGGCACCGTTCGTCAGCCACATCTTCTGGCCGGTCAGCACGTAGTCGTCGCCGTCGCGCACCGCGCGGGTCTTGATGGCGGACACATCGGAGCCGCACTCCGGCTCGCTCATCGAGAACGCGCCCCGGCAGTCGCCCGTCGCCATCCGGGGCAGGAAGTGCTGCTTCTGCTCCTCGGACCCGTGCTGCTTCAGCAGGTACGCGACGATGAAGTGCGTGTTGATGATGCCGGACACGCTCATCCAGCCGCGCGCGATCTCCTCGACCACCAGCGCGTACGTCAGGAGCGATTCGCCGAGGCCGCCGTACTCCTCCGGGATCATGAGCCCGAACAGGCCCATCTCCTTCATGCCTTCGACGATGTCCGTCGGGTACTCATCCGCGTGTTCGAGCTGCTGCGCCCGCGGGATGATCTCCTTGTCGACGAACGTACGGACCGTCGACAGGATCTCAGTCTGGATGTCGGTGAGGCCGTGCGTCTGCGCGAGCCGAGCCATCGCCACTCCCTCTCAGCCGGCGGGCAGCCGAGCCACCCGAACAGTTACCGGTGAGTATCCCCGGAGTTGCGCCTGAACGGTCCCTCAGGAAGCTGTGAACCGGCTTACACCTAGTCGCGGGACTCCAGCACGCTGTTGCCGCCGTCGACCACCAGCATCTGCCCCGTGACGTAGGACGCCGCAGGCGAGGCGAGGAACGCCACGGCCGCCGCCACCTCGTCCGGGGTGCCGGGGCGCCCGGCCGGGGTATTCAGCCCGTACTGGAGTTCCATCGTCGTCGACGTCCCGGTGCGGATCCAGCCGGGCGCGACCGCGTTCACCGTCACGCCGTCGGCCACGACCTCCATGGCGAGCGCACGGGTGAAGCCGACCATGCCGGCCTTCGCCGCCGCGTACCCGGCCTGCGCCGGCATGGCGTTCACCGGACCGGACGTGGACGCCACGTTCACGACCCGACCCCAGCCGCGCTCGGCCATCCCGGCGATGAACGCGCGGCTGACCTGGAACGCGGTCGTCAGGTTCCGGTCGATCTCGGTGCGCCAGTCGTCGTCCGTCAGCTGGGCGACCGGGCGGAGCACCTCGGGGCTGGCCACGCTCGCCAGGCCGGCGTTGTTGACGACGACGTCCACATCGCCCTGACCGTCCCGGACGGCGTCCGCCAGGGCCTCCACCTCGGCCGGGTCCGTCAGGTCGGCGACGTAGCCGATGGCGCCGAGCTCGCTGGCCCGGTCGTGGATGCGCTTGGTCGTCGACACCACGCCCACGGACGCGCCGAGCGCGACCAGGCGCCGCGCGATCGCGTAGCCGATCCCGTCCGGGCTGCCGGCGCCGGTCACGAGCGCGATCCGCCCTTCGAGCCGTTCGGTGGCGATCTCCGTCATGGCAAGCTCCTGGCGGTCTCGACGAGCGGGCACCGGGGCGTGGAACCCGCCCCGACTATGCCCGGATTCTTCCGCATCGCGAAAGCCCGCCCGCGCCCGGCCCGACGGTTACTCCGGCGGCGTGAACTGCTGCGTGCGAGCCATACCCGCCGCGCGGCCCTTGCCCGAGATCACCAGCGCCATCTTGCGGGACGCCTCGTCGATCATCTCGTCGCCGAGCATCGCGGAGCCCTTCTTGCCGCCCGCCTCGGACGTGAAGTACTCGTACGCGTCGAGGATCAGCTCGGCGTGGTCGTAGTCCTCCTGGCTCGGCGAGTAGACCTCGTTCGCGATGTCGATCTGGCCGGGGTGCAGCACCCACTTGCCGTCGAACCCGAGCATCGCCGAGCGCTTGGCCACCTCGGCGAACGCGTCCGTGTCGCGGATCTGGAGGAACGGGCCGTCGATCGCCTGCACGTCGTTGGCGCGGGCGGCCATGAGGATCCGCATGAGGATGTAGTGGAACGGGTCGGCCGGGTAGTCGGGGTGGAGCGCGCCGACGACCAGCGACTTCATGTTGATGCTGGCCATGAAGTCGGCCGGGCCGAAGATGATCGTCTCGACGCGGGACGACGCGGTGGCGATCTCGTCCACGTTGATCAGGCCCTTGGCGTTCTCGATCTGCGCCTCGATGCCGATCTTGCCGACCTCGTACCCCATCGTCTTCTCGATCTGGGTGAGCAGCGTGTCCAGCGCGATCACCTGCGCGGCGTCCTGGACCTTCGGCAGCATGATGCAGTCCAGGTTCGCGCCGGCGCCCTCGACGACCTCGATCACGTCGCGGTAGGTCCAGTGGGTGGTCCAGTCGTTCACCCGGACGACGCGCAGCCGGTCGTTCCAGCCGCCCTCGTTCAGCGCGGCGACGATGTTCTTCCGCGCCTCGGGCTTGGCGAGCGGCGCGCAGGCGTCCTCCAGGTCGAGGAAGACCTGGTCGGAGCTCAGCGACTTGGCCTTCTCCAGGAACCGCGGGCTGCTGCCGGGCACGGCAAGACAGGACCGGCGGGGGCGCAGGGTCGCCATGATCACTCCTCGAACGGACGGGTTACCGACTGGTGAACGGGAGCGTAGCCAGCACGTGGCCCCGTGCGGCATCCCCTGTGAACGATCTCACCGGCGTATCGTCTGGGGCGGATGTCCACTTCCGGGGGCGGTGGGGCGTATGCGAATAATTGTCGCGATCGTTCTGGCCATCACGCTTGTCGCTCCACCCGCCGCGGCGGCGGAGCCCCGCGTGGTGACCGCCCGCCCGCTGCCGACCTGGCAGACCAACGGCATCGTCTGGACGATCGAGTACGCCGGCGGCGTGACGTACGTCGGCGGCAACTTCACGGCCGTCCGCCCGCCGGGTGCCGCACCCGGGCAGCGGGAGGTGCGCCGCAAGAACCTCGCCGCGTTCGACGCCGCGACAGGTGCGCTGCTGCCGTTCCAGCACCGGTTCACGTCCCCCACCCAGCGGTTCGAACGTGGCACCAACCCCGACGTGACCTGCGGCGTCAGCTGGCAGGCGCGGACGTACACGTGCGACACCGTGTACGACATCCGCCGCTCCCCCGACGGCTCGCGGATCTACGTCGCCGGCGACTTCCAGAGCGTGGACGGGATCAGCCGCCGCCGGCTCGCCGCGTTCGACATCAGGCAGGCGAAGGCGCCGCTGGACAAGGCGTTCCGCCCGGGTGGCCCGAACTACCGCGTACTGGCGCTGGCCGTCACCGGCTCCACCGTCTACGCCGGGGGCCTGTTCAGCACGGCGTCCGGGCAGTCGCGGGCGCGCCTGGCCGCGTTCCGGCGGAGCGACGGCGCGCTCACCCCGTGGGCGCCGCGCGCCGACGGGACCGTCATGACGATGGCCCCCGCCCCTGACGCCAGTCGGATCCTGGTCGGCGGCGAGTTCAGCACGGTCAACGGCGTCGCGATCCAGGGACTGGCACCGATCGGCGCGGCCAGCGGGGCGCTCACCCGGTGGGACACCCGTCCCATCCCGAAGAACGTCCGGGTGACCGATCTGACCATGGACCGCGACACCGTGTACGTGGCGGCGGAGGGGCAGGGGTCGTGGGAGTTCGACGGCCGGCTGGCAGCCGATCCGTACACGGGCGCGGTGCGCTGGAAGGACGAGTGCCTTGGCGCCACGTGGGCCGTGGCCGTCATCGGCGACACCCTCTACAGCGGATCGCACGCGCACAACTGCTCGCCCGTCGGCGGCTTCGGCGAGCAGCACGGCACCCGGTATTTCCGGCTGCTCGCGGAGACCGCCCGATCGCCGAAACCCGAGCTGCGGCACTGGTTCCCGAGCACGAACGGGGGTGATCCGCGACTGGCGGCCGATCGCACGCCGGCCCGGCTCGGCCCCCGCGCGCTGGCGGCCACCGGCTCGTCCCTGTGGGTCGGCGGGCAGTTCACGACCGTCAACGACGTACCGCAGCAGGGGCTGACCCGGTTCGGGTTCCGTCCCCACCGGAGCATGGCGCCGGTGCGGCCGGCGCGCCCGGAGATCGAGACCGGCACGGATGGCGCCGCAACGATCCGCTGGCGGATCACCGAAGACCTGGACGATGCGCGCCTGGTGTACGTCCTCTACCGCGACGGCACGCCGATCCGGACCGTCACCGCGTTCACGCCGCCCTGGTACCGCCCCCGGCTGGCGTTCACCGATCGCTCGGCCCGACCGGGAGCCGCGTACACGGTGGTCGCGACCGATCCGGACGGCAACACCAGCCCGCGCTCGCCCGCCGCGCGGTTCTGACCACCGGCGCGTCGCGCAACCACTTCTTGCAACGGGATAGCTACTTTCCGCTATTTGGTGCAAAATGCGCTTTGGGTGCTAGTTGTTGCCAGAGGCGACTGGTGGGGCAGAAAGGGCGCGCAATGGGCAGGACTATGACGGACCGGACGTGGAGCCAGACCGCCCCGAGCCTGACCGCCGCCGCCGTGGCCGTAATCGCCGCGACCCTGACCGTCGCGTTCGGCGCCGGTCCGAACTCCGCCTCCGCCCAGCCGGTCGCCACCATCCCGATCAACTCGGGCAACGTCCCGACCACCGCCGAGGGCTTCGACACGATCTCGTGCGAGAACGTCCAGCCGGGCGCCGGCCAGGACGGCTGGCTGTTCGTCATGGGCGGACCGCCCAACGACGGCAACGGCTTCGTCTCCCTCGCGGCGACGTTCAGCAACGGGTCCACGTACACGGTCCCGCCGAACGGCATGCTGCTGACCAACGGCAACAACCCGGACTTCGCCAAGGTCACCCTGTACACACCGGCCGGCCTCACCCTCACCGGCGCGTCCGCCGTGATCACCGACAGCGCGCCCAACCCGCCGACGCAGTTCCAGCTCAGCCACGCGTGCCCGTTCGACGACTCGCCGCAGCCGTCCGGCAGCGGAAGCCCGTCGCCGTCGCCGTCGAGCCCGACACCGTCCCCGTCGAGCCCCACGCCGTCCCCGTCGAGCCCGACACCGTCCCCGTCCAGCCCGACACCGTCTCCGTCCAGCCCGACCCCGTCCCCGTCCAGCCCGACCCCGTCCCCGTCCAGCCCGACCCCGTCCCCGTCCAGCCCGACCCCGTCCCCGTCCAGCCCCACGCCGTCTCCGTCGAGCCCCACGCCGTCTCCGTCGAGCCCGAGCCCGTCGAGTCCGGCCCCGTCGAGTCCGGCCCCGTCGAGCCCCACTCCGTCGGTGAGTGAGAGCCCGCGCCTCCCGGTGACCGGCGCCGACCCGGGACCCGCCGTCAGCTTCGCCGTGTCGCTCCTGGTGCTCGGCACGCTGCTGATCCTCGCCGCGCGACGCCGCCGCCTGGCACCGTAGAACCCGAACCGGACTTTCGGGGCACGCGTGGCTACGCCTGACGATGGCGCCGGCCGAGCGTTCGCGGTGATCGAGACCGACACGTCTCTTCGTGCGGCATGACAAATCCCGGTGTGACTACCGACATTTGTCATGTTTCAAAAAGCACTACCGCGCCTTCGGCCCAAGTCTGGTCCACTCGCTGGCGAGCATCGCGTAGACGATCTCGCTCCCCCATTCGCCCTTGACGAACTCGCTTTCGACGAAGTGCGCCTCACGCCGCATGCCGAGCCGTTCGAGGACCCGCGCCGACGCGGTGTTCCGGGCGTCGATGCTGCCGATGACGCGCCGCAGCCCGAGGCCGTCGAACGCGACGCCGAGCATGGCGCGCGCGGCTTCGGTCGCCAGCCCGTGGCCGTGGAACTCGGGGTTGAGCACGTATCCGAGCTCACCGCCGCGGTGCTCGGCGCTGAGCCACTGGAGGTTCACGTCGCCGACGACCCGGCCGGCGTCCGCCCAGTAGACGGCGAGGCTGATGCCGTGGCCCTCCTCGGTGAACTCGGCGCGGTCGAGGCGGGTCTCCAGGGCTTCGCGCACCTGGTCGGCGTCGCGCGCGGACCAGTACAGGTACCGCGCGACCTCGGGCCGGGACTGGATCGCGTACAGGTCGTCGAAGTCGTCACGGCACCACGGCCGCAGGACCAGCCGCTCTGTCTCGATCGGATAGTCGGGCCGCCACATGATCCGATCGTAAGATGCGGGCATGACCGAATCCGTGCCGGTCCATCCGTTGGTCGCCGAAGCGATGCGCAAGGCCGCGTTGGCCTGGGTCGAGGTGCCCGGCGAACGGGCGTCCGCCGTGTGGTTGCTGTGGCACGAGACCGCCGCCTACCTGGTCCACGGGGGCGGCGAGCAGCCGGTTCCTGGCCTGGCCGGCGCGAGCGAGTGCCGGGTCGTCGCGCGGTCCGGTGACAACGCGGCGCGGATCGTGACGTGGCCGGCGTCCGTGGCCACGGTCGAACCGGGCACCGAGGAGTGGACGGCCGTCGTCCCGCAGCTGCTCGGCAAGCGCCTCAACCTGGAGGACCCGAACGGCGCCGAGGACCGCTGGGTCGCGGGCAGCACCGTGAGCCGGCTCGCGCCGTCCGGACCGCCCGACGAGCTGCCCGACGGTTCGCTCGCCGCGCCGCCGCCGGTCACGCCCGCGACCACCGCCGCCAGGGTGCCGTTCACCCTCCACCGCAAGCCCCGCCGCAGGTAGCGGCGCTGATACCGTCATGACGCCGGCACACAAGCGCCGGCGGCGCACGCGCAGCGAAGTCCGGTGAGAGCCCGGCGCTGTCCCGCAACTGTCATGCCCTCCACGACCGTCTCCGACGGCCGGGGGACGAGCCAGGTCGCCTCGCCTGCGCCCAGGACATCGACCCTCGCGAGAAGGGCATGGAGATCCACGTGTCATTCCGTCATGCCGTACTGGCGGCACTGCTGGGCAGCACGCTGCTCACCGGCTGCGCCCAGGACGACCCCGCCACGAACACGAAGTCCACGGACGCCTCGTTCCCGGCGGAGGTGACCGCGGGCAACGGCAAGGTGACGATCCCTGCCAAGCCGCGGCGGATCGTCTCCCTCTCTCCGGCGATGACCGAGATGCTGTTCGCGGTCGGCGCCGGGGACCAGGTCATCGCCGTGGACGAGCTGTCCAACTACCCGGACGAGGCCCCGCAGACGAAGCTGTCCGGTTTCAAGCCGAACGCGGAAGCGGTCATCAAGGAGTCGCCGGACCTCGTCGTGCTCACCAACGACAGCGACGGCATCGTGGCCGCGCTCACGAAGGTGAAGATCCCGGTCCTGCTGGAGCCGGCCGCCACCACCCTGGACGAGACGTACGACCAGCTCGACGACCTCGGTGATGCGACGGGCCACGAGTCCGACGCCGAGAAGGTGGCCGAGAAGATGGAGTCCGACATCGACGCCATCGTCAAGGACACGCCGACGCCGGCCAAGCCGCTCACCTACTACCACGAGCTGGACACCACGTACTTCTCCGTGACATCGAAGACGTTCCTCGGCCAGGTGTACGGCAAGTTCGGGCTGACGAACATCGCGGACGCCGCCGACAAGAGCGGCAGCGGGTACCCGCAGCTGTCGGCGGAGTACGTCGTGTCGGCCAACCCGGATCTGGTGTTCCTCGCCGACACGAAGTGCTGCCAGCAGAGCGCGGCCACCGTGGCGAAGCGTCCGGCCTGGGACAAGATGAAGGCCACGATCGTCGAGCTTGACGACGACATCGCCTCGCGGTGGGGTCCCCGGGTCGTCGACCTGGTCAAGGCCATCGCGGCCGCGATCAAGAAGGCCGGCACGCCGAAGTGAGCCTGCCGCGGCCGTCCGGGTTGCGCTGGTACTGGCTTCTCGGCGCGGTCGCGGCCCTGCTCGCCGCGGCGGTCACGGGGCTCGTGGTCGGCGCGGTCGAGCTGGCGCCGGCCCGGGTCCTGGCCGCGCTGGTGGACCGGCTGCCGTTCGTCGCGGTGGAGTCGGGGCTCACGCCGGTCCAGGAGAGCGTGCTGTTCGAGCTGCGGCTGCCGCGCGTCCTGCTGGCGGCGGTCGTCGGCGGGGCGCTGGCCATCGCCGGGGCCAGCTACCAGGGCGTCTTCCGGAACCCGCTCGCCGATCCGTACCTGCTCGGCGCCGCCGCCGGCGCGGGGCTCGGCGCCACGGTCGTCATCGCGTACGCACCTGGACTGACCATCGCCGGCGTCGAGGTCGTGCCGGCGGCCGCGTTCGTCGGCGCGCTGGCGGGCGTCGGGCTGGCGTACGGGCTCGGCGCGAGCACCACCCGCACGGGCGGCACGGCCACGCTGCTGCTCGCCGGGATCGCCGTCGCGTCGTTCCTGACCGCCGTCCAGACGGTAGTCCTCCAGAGCAGGGCCGAGGCGCTGCAGCGGGTCTACTCATGGATCCTGGGGCAGCTCGGATCGGCGAGCTGGGCGGATCTCGGCCTGGTGCTGCCGTACATCGCGGTCAGCACCGTCACCCTCCTCCTCCACGGACGGCTGCTCGACGTGCTGGCCGTCGGCGACGACGAGGCCGGCAGCCTCGGCGTACGGGCGCGGCGGGTCCGGCTGACCGTGCTGGTGGCGGCGTCGCTGGCCACGGCGGCGGCGGTCGCGGCGAGCGGGCTGATCGGGTTCGTCGGGATCGTCGTCCCGCACATCGTCCGGCGGCTGACCGCCGGGTCGTACCGGGTCGTCCTGCCGCTCGCGCTGCTGGGCGGCGCCGCGTTCCTGGTGCTGGCGGACATCGTCGCGCGCACCGCGATCGCCCCCGCCGAGCTGCCGATCGGCGTCGTCACCGCGTTCGTCGGCGCGCCGTTCTTCGCCGGGCTGCTCTGGGTGAGCCGGCGGGTGATCACGTGACCGCGCTCGTCCTCCGTGACCTGTCCGTCGCCCTGGACGGCCGGGACGTCGTCCGCGAGGTGTCGGCCGAGGTCGCCACCGGCCAGTGGCTCGCCGTGATCGGACCGAACGGCGCCGGCAAGTCCACGATGCTGCGCGCCGCCGCCGGGCTGCTGCGCCACCGGGGCACGGTCGAGATCGGCGGCGACCGGCTCGACCAGCTCTCGCCGAAGGCCCGCGCCCGCCGGGTCGCGTACGCGCCGCAGGTACCGGCGATGCCGCCCGGCATGACCGTCGTCGACTACGTGCTGCTGGGCCGCACCCCGTACCTCGGCTACCTGGGCCGGGAAGGCCGCCGGGACCGGGAGATCGCCGCCTCGGTCCTCGGCCGCCTCGACCTCGACGCGGTGACCGGGCGCCAGCTCGGCGCGCTGTCCGGCGGCGAGCAGCAGCGGGTCGTGCTGGCCCGCGCGCTCGCCCAGCAGGCTGACGTCCTGCTCCTGGACGAGGCCACCACCGCACTCGACATCGGACACCAGCAGCAGCTGCTCGAACTCCTGGACCGCCTCCGCCTCGACGACGGGCTGACGGTCATCACGTCGCTGCACGACCTGACTGTGGCGGGCCAGTACGCGGACGCCCTGCTGCTACTCGTCGATGGCCGCGCGGTGTCGTCCGGGCCGCCGGCGGACGTGCTCACCACGACCGCCCTGAGCGAGCACTACGGCGCGTCCGTGCAGGTCGTACCCGGTCCGGACGGCCGTCCACTGGTCCATCTGGTGCGCCCGTGATCGTCGCCGAACTCAGCGGCGGCGCCGTCCTGTGGCGGGCCGGTCCCGGCTGGCGCATGCTCGCCTCGACGGTGCTCGGCGGCGGTCTCGGCGAACGCGCCTGGGTCCTGAACGCGCAGGTCGACCACGACTACGACCGCCTCGACCCCGACCGTCACCTCGCGGAACTCGCGGAAAGCCTCGGCCTCGACGGGGTCGGCGTCGGCATGCTCACGGCGGCGGACGTGTCCGCCTACGGGCTTGCCGTGGACGGCGGCGTCGCCGCGCTCGCGACCGTCGCGATCGGATTCCCCACCTGGGCGGCCGCTCCCCCCGAACCACTGCCTCCCACGGCGCAGCCCGCCGGTCCGGGCACGATCAACGTGGTCGTGGCGGTACCGGCCAGGCTGTCCGACGCCGCGCTCGTCAACGCGGTGGCCACCGCCACTGAGGCGAAGGTGCAGGCCGTACTGGGTGCCGGTTACGCGTGCACCGGGACGGCGTCCGACGCGATCTGCGTGGCGTCCCGCGTGGACGGCCCGCCCGCCGATTTCGCCGGACCGCGTTCGTACTGGGGGTCCCGGCTCGCCCGCGCCGTCCACAGCGCGATCCTGTCTGGTCTCGACGGGCGGCACGGTTACGCTGACGAACTGTGACGGTCACGCGCATCTATCTCGCCCGGCTGGCCGGCTTGGTCGTGCTCGACCCGAACGGCGACCAGCTGGGGCGGGTCCGCGACGCCGTGCTGCGGCTGCGGACCGGCGAACAGCCGCCGCGCGTCACCGGGCTCATCGTCGAGATCCCGGGCCGGAAGCGGATCTTCGTCCCGCTGGGCCGGATCAGCGCGTTCGACCCGGACGCCGTGCTGCTCAACACCGGCACGGTCAGCCTGAAGCGGTTCGAGCAGCGGGCCGGGGAACTGCTGGCGCTCGGCGACCTGCTGGACCGGCGGGTCACGATCGTCGAGAGCGGCAAGCAGGCCGTGCTGGTCGACGCGGCGATGGAGCAGTCCCGCACGCGTGAATGGCTGATCGCGAAGGTGGCCGTCCGGGAGATCACCGGACGGCTCGCCCGCCGCGGCCACCTGCACCAGCTGGACTGGGACGAGGTGCGCGGCGCCATCGACGAGCAGCACCGGCAGGGCGCCGCCAACCTGCTCGCGGTGTTCGAGCAGCTCCGCGCCGCCGACCTCGCGAACGTCATGCAGGACCTGTCCGGCAAGCGCCGGTTCGAGGTCGCCGCCGCGCTCCCGGACGAGCGGCTGGCCGACGTCCTGGAGGAGCTGCCGGAGGACGACCAGGTCGAGATCCTCGGGTCCCTGGGGTCCGAGCGGGCCGCCGACGTCCTGGAGGCCATGAACCCGGACGACGCCGCCGATCTCCTCGGCGAACTCCCCGAGCACGAGCAGGAACGGCTGCTGGGCCTCATGGAACCCGACGAAGCCGCGCCCGTCCGCCGCCTGCTGGACTACTCCGAGGACACCGCCGGCGGCCTCATGACGACCGAGCCGGTCATCATGCCGCCGGATGCCACCGTCGCCCACGCCCTCGCCAAGGTCCGCGACCCCGACATCAGCCCGGCCCTCGCCGCGCAGGTGTACGTGTGCCGCTCGCCCACCGCCACGCCCACCGGCCGGTTCCTCGGCGTCGCGCACATCCAGCGGCTGCTGCGCGAACCGCCGAGCGAGCTGGTGAGCGCGGTCCTCGACACCGACATCGACCCGCTCGACCCGAACACGCCGCTCCCTGAGCTGACCCGCATCCTCGCCACGTACAACCTGGTGGCGGTGCCGATCGTCGACGAGAACGACCGGCTGATCGGCGCCGTGACCGTGGACGACGTGCTCGACCACCTCCTCCCCGACGACTGGCGGGACAAGGACAATGTCTGACCTGCTCAGGCCCGCCCGCCTCGATCAGCCGAAAGGCCGGCGCCAGCGGCTGCCGCGCTTCGACGCGGACGTGTTCGGGCGGCTGTCCGAGCGGGTCGCCCGGTTCCTCGGCACGGGCCGGTTCCTGCTGTTCCAGACCGTCCTCGTGGCGGTGTGGATCACGCTCAACGTCTTCGCCATCCGGCTCCGCTGGGACCCCTACCCGTTCATCCTGCTCAACCTGGCCTTCTCCACCCAGGCGGCCTACGCGGCACCGCTCATCCTGCTGGCCCAGAACCGCCAGGCCGACCGGGACCGGGTCTCCCTGGAGGAGGACCGGCAACGCGCGCTGGCGGCGAAGTCCGACACCGAGTACCTCGCCCGCGAGCTCGCCGCGCTGCGGCTCGCGATCGGGGAGGTCGCGACGCGCGAGTACGTCCGCTCGGAACTGAGCCGGGTGGTCGAGGAGATCCGCACCAAACGTGCGGAGTCGTCCGACCTGTAGTCGTCAGCCTGCCGCGCGGCGGGGCGGGGCGGGCGGACGCTCGCCGGGAGCGTCGGGCATGCGGTGCGCGCCGGCGATGCGGCGCAGTACGGCACCGAACACCGCCAGCTCGTCCGGCCGGACCAGGCTGGTCATGTGCTCGTGTATCCCGCGCAGGTGCACCGGTGCGGCGTCCCGGAGCCGGCCGAATCCCGACGCGGTGAGGACGCAGTACGTTCCGCGGGCATCGTCCGGGCACGGCTGGCGTTCGACGAGCCCGGCCTTGACGAGGCGGTCCACGAGCCGGGTCAGCCCGGACCGCGACAGCAGCACCCGCTCGGCCAGCTCGGTCATGCGCAGCCGCCGGCCCGGCGCCTCCACGAGCTGCACCAGGACGTCGTACCAGGTGAGTGGGAGGACCTTCTCGTCCTCCAGCTCGTCTTCGAGGGCGCGCGTCACCGCGGCGTGGGCGCGGAGGAAATCGCGCCACACCGTGAGCTCGGCCCGCGTGGGGCCGGCCTGGGGACGGGATCGGTCATTCACTACGTGCAGGGTACTGAGTACTACACGTCACAGCGAGCCGCCGGCAGAACCCCGACAGCAGCCGCCGTAGCATGGGGGGCATGTCCCACCCCACCGCGGACGCCGTCCGCAGCGCGCTTGCCAAGGTCAACGACCCTGAGATCCGCCGTCCCGTGACGGACCTCGGCATGGTGGGTGAGATCCAGATCACGCCCGCCGGCGAGGTTACCGTCGGCATTCTCCTCACCGTGGCCGGCTGCCCGATGAAGGAGACGCTGACCCGGGACGTGACGGCGGCGGTACGCGCGGTACCCGGTGTGACCGACGTCCGGGTCGACCTCGGCGTGATGACCCCCGACCAGCGCAAGGCCCTCCAGACGACGTTGCGCGGGGACTCCGCCGAACCGGTCATCCCGTTCGCGCAGCCCGGCTCCCGTACCCGCGTGTACGCCGTCGCCTCCGGCAAGGGCGGGGTCGGCAAGTCCAGCGTGACCGTGAACCTCGCGGCGGCGCTGGCCGAGCGGGGCCTGTCCGTCGGCGTCCTGGACGCGGACATCTACGGCTTCTCCGTCCCCCGGATGCTCGGCGCGGACGGCAAGCCGACCCAGGTCGAGCAGATGATCATGCCGCCCCAGGCGCATGGCGTGAAGGTCATCTCGATCGGCATGTTCACGCCCGGCAACACCGCCGTCGTGTGGCGCGGGCCGATGCTGCACCGCGCGCTCCAGCAGTTCCTGGCGGACGTGTTCTGGGGCGACCTCGACATCCTCCTCATGGACCTCCCGCCCGGCACCGGCGACATCGCGATCTCCGTCGCGCAGCTCGTGCCGAGCGCCGAGATCCTCGTCGTCACCACGCCGCAGCAGGCCGCGGCCGAGGTCGCCGAGCGGGCCGGCTCGATCGCCCTCCAGACCCACCAGCAGGTCGTGGGCGTCGTCGAGAACATGTCGTGGCTGGAACTGCCCGGCGGCGAGCGCATGGAGGTCTTCGGCGCAGGCGGCGGCCAGGCCGTCGCGGACGCGCTCAGCACGTCGCTCGGCGCCAAGGTCCCGCTCCTCGGCCAGGTGCCGCTCGACCCGCGCCTGCGCGAGGGCGGGGACGCCGGCAAGCCGCTCGTCCTCAGCGAACCGGACTCTCCCGCCGGCGCCGCCCTTCGCGGTGTCGCCGACAAGCTCGCGATCCGGCAGCGCAGCCTCGCCGGCCGTTCCCTGGGCCTGACCCCCGCGTAACGCGGATCAGGTCGCTTCGGAGTCGTACTTCGGGGAGGCCTTCGGCTCGTCGGTCGGCGGCGTCGCGGCGCGGGCGTCGGCGACCTCGTCGACATGCTTGATCTCGTCGAAGTCACGCATCGCGTCCTGGAGGGGACGGCGCAGCGCGTCCTCGTCCTCCTCGGACAGCAGGTGCTTGCGGACGAACCGCTTCGGGTGCAGGTCTTCGAGGTCGATGTCGGTGCCCAGCTCGTCGCGCAGTTCGGACGTGGCGTTGCGGGCCATCGTCCGGACGGTGCGCAGGAAGCGCGCGGCGTCCGCGATCACCTTCGGCAGGCGCTCGGGGCCGAGGATGAACAGCCCGAGCAGCGCCAGGGCGACGATCTCCCACCAGCCCAGGTTTTCGAACACCGGCACTCCTCGCGTTCGACGGCGCGTTGTGCCCTCAGCCTACGGCGCCGCCGCGACCGCGCGTCAGTTGACCGTCTTAGCGCCCAACGTGATCGTGGTGTTCGCCGGCCGTCCACCGCGGAGATAGACGACGCTGGCCTTGGTGCCGGGGCTCAGCTTGCGGATGAGCGCGATCAGGTCGACCGCGTCGCCGATGACCCGGTTGTTGAGGCGGATGATCACATCGCCCGGCTGGAGCCCGGCGGCCTTCGCCGGACCGTCCGGCACCAGCGTCACCCGGACGCCGCCGGTCGGCAGCTTCGTCTCACGGTCCAGGTCGGCGCCGATGACCGTCGTGGTGGCGCGGCCGTTGGCGATGAGCTGCTCGGCGGTGCGCTTGGCCTGGTTCATCGGGATCGCGAAGCCGAGGCCGATGCTGCCGATCTTGCCCGTCTCGCCCGGGATCGTGGCGATCGCGCTGTCGATGCCGATGACGCGCCCGTCGCCGTCCACCAGCGGACCGCCCGAGTTGCCCGGGTTGATGGCGGCGTCCGTCTGGATGGCGGCCATGTACGCCTCCTCGCCGCCCTCCTTGCCGCCGGTCTTCACCGGACGTTCCAGCGCGCTGACGATGCCGGTCGTGACCGTGCCGTTCAGCCCGAGCGGCGACCCGAACGCGATCACCGGGTCACCGACGGCGACCTTGTCCGAGTCCGCGAACTGGACGGTCGGCAGGTTGTTCTTGTTCACCTTGATCACGGCCACGTCCGAACCGGGGTCGCGGCCGATGATCCGGGCCGGCGAGGTCGTCCCGTCGTGGAACACCACGGTCAGCGATCCGCCCCGCTCGGCGGGCTCGGCGACGTGGTTGTTGGTGAGGATGTAGCCGTCCTTGGAGATGACGAAGCCGGACCCGTTGCCGGTGCTGGACGCCGAACGGATGTCGATCGTCACCACGGCCGGCTGCACGCGCTGCGCGATGCCGGCGATCGAGCCGGGTGGGCGCCGCGCCAGTGCGGGGGTGCCGCTGGCCGACGAGCCGAGCGAGATCGACGGGCCGACCGTGCGCGCCGCCATCACGTACCCGAACGCGCCACCGAGCAGGCCGGCGAGGAGCGCGGCGAACAGCGCCACGACGGCGACCTGACCGAGGCCGCCACGCATGGGCTTGTTCGGGGCGAGCCGGATCGGAAGCCGGGGTGCGGGCGGGGGCGGCGGCGGGGGAAGCGGCGGTGCCATCCAGGCCGGCGCCGAGTCGGGGTCGCGCCACGGGTCGCGCGTTGCGTCGGACGCCCACCAGGTGTCGTCCTTCGGCGCCCCGGCGGCGCGAGTGGTGCTACTGGCACTGCCGGCGGGCGTCGCGAGGGTCTGCGCCGCGCCTGCCACGGGGTTCCGGCTGGCGGCATAGGCGGGGGAAACGGGCTGGTCCGGCAGCGGGTCTCCGTAGGTGTCTTCGCGGTAGTCACGGCCGCGAAGGTCGCGGAGGTCACGGTGTGTCACGGTCGTGGGAGTCACGGTCGTGGGAGTCACGGTCGTGGGAGTCACGGTCGTGGGAGTCACGGTCGTGGGAGTCACGGTCGCGGTCGTAGCCGGCGTAGAAGTCCCGGTCGTAGAGGTCCCGGTCGTCACGGCCCCAGCCGACGTGGTCGTCGTGGTCCTGGACATCGTCCTCGTCGTGGTCCGACGCGGCGGCGCTGACGGAGCCGCGGTCCACGGTGGGCTCGCTGAACGACGCGGCCTCGTGGCGGTAGTCGTGCCCGTCCGGGTCGCTGTCGTCCGGCCGCGTGTAGGTGGGCGCGGGGGCCGGCTCGTCGGGGATGTCGAAGCCGCGGAACGAGAAGTCCGGCGGCTCGCTGAGGTACCGGCTGTTGAGACCGTCGCTGGGCGGATCGTCGGCGCGCAGGCCGAGCCCGGGAGCGGCCGACGCGGCGCGGACGTCGTCGTCAGTGACGCTGCGCAGTCCCCGGAACCGGTCCGGCTCGGGCGGCGTCTCGGTGACGGGCGGCGTCTCGGCGGCGTCCTTCGCGGCACCGGTAGCGGCCGCACCGGTCCCGGCCACACCAACACCAGCACCAGCAGCGGTGGACTCGGTCGAAGCCGCGGTCGTGGCGGCGCCGTCAGCGGCCGCCGCACCATCGGCCGCAGCGCCGTCGCCTGCCGGGGCCGCGTCACCGTCCGTGTCGGTTTTCCCGAACAGGAGGGACCGGAGTCCGAGGCGGGGCTTGCGGGCGGGCGTGTCGGCGCCGGTCGATGCGGCCTCAGTAGATGCGGTCACGCCAGGTGGTACGGGCGCGGCGGGTGTTTCGCTCACGTCAGTTGGTACGGAGCTTGCGGAAGTGTCTGCGGAAGTGTCCTGGGGCGCCGCCGAGTCCGGCTTCGGACGCGGGCGCGGCTGCGGCCGAGGATCCGGGCTCGCATCGGTCACGATCGACACCTCCTGGACGACACCTTCACAGGACTAGCTTGCCTCGCGAAACGCGAAACCGCCGTCGGTCAGGCGAAGGGGTTGATCCAGGAGCCCATCCGGTCGATGCCCTTGCCCACGCGTCCGCGGAGGCCGGCGCCGGGCTTGTCGTGCGGCAATACCTCGACGACCTGCGCCAATTCGCTGTCCGGCGCGTCCGCGACGAGGGTGTAGACGGTGTCGCCGCTGGCCCATACCAGCTGCCGGTACAGCCCGGTGCGGGCGTGCACGGCGGCCCCACCGACGCGGGTGGGCGTGAACCCGTGCAACTCCGAGGTGTCGAGCCGACCACGCTGCGCAAACAACGACAGGGTGAACAGCCCGTCGGAGTAGGTGAGGTGGTACGCGTCGCCGCCGTCCACCTCGACGGCTCGGGTCCGGTAGAGCACCAGCCCCGCCGGGAGGACGCCGGGCAGCACCCAGCCGTCCTCGCGCAACGCGTCGAGCTCGTCGTCGTCGAGCGGGCGCCCCTTGCCCGGCGAGCTGCCTGGGCTGAGTGGCTTGGCGGGCTCCTGGCGGTACGTGGTCGGCAGGGTCTGCCTCGGCTCGGCCGTCGCCGCGTCGACCCGCAGGTCGAGGAAGACGGTGGACCGCACCGCGCGCCCGCTCTCGTCGTACAGCTCGCGCCGCAGGAGCAGGCCGCTCTTGTCGTCGACCCAGAACCTCCCGGCGACCTGGTCGTCGCCGACCGGCCGGGCCTCGACCACGGTGGCCGGGCGCCCGATGCAGCGTCCAGGCTCCGCGATCCGGAGCGTGTAGCGGTCGGTGAGCAGCGACAGCGCCTGCGGAGCGAGGTCGCCGCCGCCGCCGTCGGCGACCTCGGCGCGCCCGCCGGACCGGCCGCTGGCGGACACCAATCTCAGCCAGGTACCCCGCCCGGGCACGTGACCCACGTCCGCGAGGACGCTCTCCCCACCGGACGTGGACCAGCTGCTGTACACCTTCTGGCCCTCGTACGTCGTGGCCGCCTCGGCCGCGGCGGCGCGCCGCAGCACGGTCAGCGCGGCGGCCTCGGCCGGACTGATCGCACGCCCGGAGTGCGCCGGCGCCGCACCGGTACGCAGCGCGCGCAGCGACTCGTCGTCGTCGGGGCCCGCGTAGCGGACGCCCGTCGAACACACGGCCGCGCCCAGCGCACCGGCGCCGACGACCAGGACGAAGCGCTGCGTAGCGCGCCAGACAGGGCGATCGTCACCGATCATGCCCGGGCTCACCGCCCGGTGCTCGTGGTGTCGACGACACCTGCTCCCGGCTCGTTGCCCGGGACGCCCTGCGACCCCTTGTCGTGTTCAGTGATGAACGTGCCGATCTGGGGGGAAACGGGCGGCGGCTCGTCGAGGCCGCCGACAGCGGCCACGGTGGCGAGGGACAGGGCGAACGCGGCGAGGCCACCGGCGGCGGTAGCGGCGATGCGGCGGCGGCGGGACCGCGACCGGCCCGGGCCGCGCATCCCGAGCGGCGCCATCGGGCGGCTCTCGGTGGGCCTGCCGGCGGGGCGGGTCAGCGTTGCGGTCGGCGTGCGCGCGGGACCCCGGCGGTCAGCAGGGGTCTCGCCCATGCGGGCGGGGGTTCGAAAACGGGCCTCGAAGCGTGCCGGCGGCAGCCCGGCCGGAGCCGACTGCGCCGGCGTCCGATCAGGGAGGCTGAGCAGCCGCTCGGCCAGCCCCGCGGACATCGGCGGTACGGCGACCTGCGCCAGCTGCGCTTTCATCCGGCGCTGCGCGTCGATCTCGGCGCGGCAGCCGTCACAGCGCATGACGTGGGCGAGCGCACGGTCGCGGGCGTTGTGGTCCAGCGCGCCGTCCACCAGTGCTGCTGCGAGCTCACCGAGGTGCGGATCCCGGCGCGACGCGCTCATGGCGTGCCCTCCCCGCCGGCCTGACGCGGGGCGCGGTGGGCGAGCGCCTCACGGAGCAGGGTCCGGCCGCGATGGATGCGACTACGTACTGTGCCCAGCTTGATCCCAAGCGTAGCCGCGATCTCCTCGTAGGAAAGGCCTTCGATGTCACAGAGGACGACCGCCGCCCGGAAATCCGGGGGGAGCGCGTCGAGCGCGCGCTGCACGTCGTCGTCGAAGTTGTCGTCGTGGTAGACCTGCTCCGGGCTGCGCTCGCGGCCGGGCACGCGCTCGGCGTCGTCGGGCAGCGCCTCGAAGCGGATCCGCGCGCGGCGCCTGGCCAGATCGAGGAACAGGTTGGTCGTGATGCGGTGCAGCCAGCCCTCGAACGTGCCGGGGCGGTAGTTGTCCAGGGCGCGGAACACCCGGACGAATACCTCCTGGGTCAGGTCCTCGGCGTCGGCGCGGTTCCCGGTGAGGCGGAAAGCCAGGCGGTAGACCCGGGCCGAATGGGTGCGGACGACCTCGTCCCAGGTGGGCGGCTGCCACGGCTGAACGCCGAACATGTCGGTCATCGCCACCCCCCTGCCTGCCGTCAGCGCTGCTGCACTCATTGTGGCCGGGCCTCCTTGGCTTCCCATCCTCCCGCGGTACGAAACCCGGGTGGTCACTCTGGTACTTCAGGTCTAGGGGTGACGCGGTTCTCCCCTGCCAACGCGTCGGCTTCCCGTGGGGTTCCCCTACGCTTGGCGCTGGGTGGCACGGCTACCGCCGAGTCACTTTCCACAACTGTGCCAGCGAACCCGCCCGCCCCGCCGTAACGCTGATCCGCCGCGACCTGGAGGAGGTGTGTCATCGACGGGCCAGCGCTCCTCGCCGCCAGCCGCGCGTTCACCGAGGCGTACGTCGCCGAGGACGCCGTCCTGGCCGGTGCGCGCGCCCGGGCCGCGGAGGTGGGCTGCCCCGTCACGCAGGCCGGCAGCGGCGCGGCGTTGCGGTTCCTGGCGAGCATCGTCCGGGCCAAGTCGGTGGTCGAGATCGGCACGGGTGTCGGCGTCAGCGGGCTGTGGCTGCTGCGCGGTATGCGTCCGGACGGGGTCCTGACCAGCATCGACGTCGAGGCCGAGCACCAGCGGATGGCCCGTGCGGCGTTCGTCGAGGCCGGCATCGGGCCCAGCCGGATCCGGCTCATCAACGGGCGGGCGCTCGAGGTGCTCCCCCGGCTGGCGGACGAGTCCTACGACATGGTCGTGATCGACGCGGTCAAGGCCGAGTACGCCGACTACCTGGTCGAATCCCTGCGGCTGCTGCGCTGCGGCGGCGTGGTCGCGTTCGACAACGCGCTGCGCGGTGGCAAGGTCGTCGACCCCACAGCCCGTGACCCCGAGTCCGTGGCGCTGCGTGAGCTGGCGCGCGTGGTCCGCGACCACGACCGGCTCGTACCGGTGATGCTCCCGGTCGGCGACGGCCTGCTGGCGGCCGTCCGCACCCGCTGATTCACGGCGCGACCTGCGGTGATACCTACGTGTATGGCGGCAATCGCTGTTGTCGTCGCAAACGTGCTCGCGATACGTAAGGGTTACAGCACACCATGTAGACGGTGAACCGGATGCCCACTACTGAGCGTGGAGGCTGACATGAACACCACCCAGGACTCCGACACCGAGCGCGGCGAGGCGAGTACGTCGAGCGACGCCGACGAACCGCCGAGATCCCACGAGATCGCCCGAGCCGTCCGCACGCGAGCCGTCCACCTGCTAGGACCCGACGAAGACAGCTGCGGCCTCTGCCTCAGTGAATGGCCCTGCCCGCCCCGCTCCTGGGCCGATCTGGCCCTCGGCTTCTAGCCCACTACCCGCTGGCCCTTTCCGAGCACGACGATGCCCGAGTCCGTCACCCGGTAGTGCTGCCGGTCGTGCTCCAGGTCGACCCCGATCTTGACGCCGTCCGGGACCACCACGTTCTTGTCGAGGATCGCGCGGCGCACCACAGCGCCCTCGCCGATCTTGACGTTGTGCAGGATCACCGAGTCCGACACGGACGCGTTCTCCGCAACGGCCGTCCCGGCCGACAGGATCGAGTTGTGCACGTGCCCGGTGACGATGCAGCCGGCGGACACGATCGACTCCGTCGCCGTGCCCTTGAGCACGAACTTGGCCGGCGCGAGCTGCGGCGGTGACGTGAGGATCGGCCACTTCCGGTTGTACAGGTTGAAGATCGGGTTGAGCGAGACCAGGTCCATGTGCGCGTCGTAGTAGGAGTCGAGCGTCCCGACGTCGCGCCAGTAGCCCCGGTCGCGGTCGGTCGAGCCCGGTACCTCGTTGTCCTTGAAGTCGTAGACCTCGGCGTCGCCCTTGTCCACGAGCATCGGGATGATGTTGCCGCCCATGTCGTGCACGGACGTCGGGTCGTCCGCGTCGGTCTTCAGCGCCTCCAGCAGCGCGTCCGTGGTGAACACGTAGTTGCCCATCGACGCGTACGTCACGTCCGGGTCGTCCGGGACGCTCGGCGGGTTGGCCGGCTTCTCCAGGAACTGGGTGATGCGACGCCCGTCGGCGCCGGTCTCGATGACCCCGAACGCCACGGCCTCGGCGCGCGGCACCCGGATGCCCGCCACGGTGACGCCCGCACCGGAGGCGATGTGCTGCTCGACCATCTGGCGAGAGTCCATCCGGTACACGTGGTCGGCGCCGAAGACGACGATGTACTCCGGTTCCTCGTCGTAGACCAGGTTGAGGGACTGGAAGATCGCGTCGGCGCTGCCGGTGAACCAGCGCGGGCCGAGCCGCTGCTGCGCCGGCACGGGGGTGATGTAGTTGCCGAGCAGCGTCGACATCCGCCACGTGTAGGTGATGTGGCGGTCGAGCGAGTGCGACTTGTACTGCGTCAGCACGCAGATCTTGAGGTACCCGGCATTGACCAGGTTCGAGAGCGCGAAATCGACAAGCCGGTACTGCCCGCCGAAGGGAACCGCGGGTTTCGCCCGGTCAGCGGTGAGCGGCATCAGCCGCTTACCCTCGCCGCCCGCCAGGACAATGCCCAGAACCGACCGCGCGCTCGCCATGTCCTGACCCTAATCTGAGCACATGCGGATCGCAGTGCTCACGAATGAATACCCGCCGAAGATCTACGGCGGCGCCGGTGTGCACGTGGACTTCCTGGTCCGGGAGCTGCGCCGGCTGGTGGACGTGGACGTGCACTGTTTCGGCGGGCCGCGCCCTGATGCCATGGGCTACGAGCCGTCCGACGAGCTGACCGACGCCAACCTCGCGCTGCGGGCACTGTCGGTCGACCTCCAGATGGCGGCGCACGTGTCCGCCGCGGACGTCGTCCACTCGCACACCTGGTACGCGGGGCTCGGCGGGCATCTGGCCGGGATGCTGAACGGCGTCCCGCACGTCGTCACCGCGCATTCGCTGGAGCCCCTGCGGCCGTGGAAGCGGGAGCAGCTCGGCGGCGGGTACGACGTGTCCTGCTGGGCCGAGCGGACGGCGTGCGAGGGCGCCGACGCCGTCATCGCGGTCAGCGCGGGGATGCGCCAGGACATTCTGGACACGTACCCGGGCATCGACCCGCGGAAGGTGCACGTCGTCCACAACGGCGTCGACACCGAGCTGTACGCGCCGGACGAGGAGGTCGACGCGCTGCGGCGCCACGGCATCGACCCGGAGCGGCCGTACGTGCTCTACGTCGGCCGGATCACCCGGCAGAAGGGGCTGCCGCACCTGCTCGCGGCGGCCCACCGGCTGGAGCCGGGTGTGCAGCTGGTCCTGTGCGCGTCGGCGCCGGACACGCCCGAGATCGCCGCCGAGGTAGAGAGCGAGGTGGCGGCCCTGGAGGCCGAGCGGGGCGGCGTCGTCTGGCTGCGCGACATGCTGCCGCGTCCGGAGCTGGTCCAGCTGCTGAGCCATGCGACCGCGTTCTGCTGCCCGTCCGTGTACGAACCGCTGGGCATCGTGAACCTGGAGGCCATGGCGTGCCACGCGCCGGTCGTGGCCAGCGCGGTCGGCGGGATCCCCGAGGTCGTCGCGGACGGCGAGACCGGACTGCTCGTGCCGTACTCGCCGGACGACGAGCGCGCGTTCGAGGAGGGTCTGGCCGAGGCGTTGAACACGCTGGTCCGGGATCCGCAGCGCGCGACGGCGATGGGCAAGGCCGGCCGGGACCGGGCGGTGGACCTGTTCAGCTGGGAAGCCATCGCCGAACAGACGGTGACCGTCTACATGTCCGTTCGCGGGTAGACGGTCGCGAGCCGGTCTCGGACCGGTAAATGTAGTGGTCTCACAGGCAGTCTTCATACAGACGCGGTGCGCGACATCGGCGTAAGGTGCGGCCACGGGCGCGCCCCGTAACTGTCGGTCACGGGTGACTGAACCTGGGGAGTCGCATGGGAGATCCAGCGTCCACGGAACCCCTGCTCGCCGTCCGGAACCTCGAAGTGGTCTACGACGACATCGCGCTCGTCCTGCGCGGCGTGAGCCTCGAAGTTCCGGACGGCGCGATCGTCGCCCTGCTCGGCGCCAACGGTGCCGGCAAGACGACGCTGCTCCGGGCGATATCCGGCCTGCTCGACGTCCACGACGGCGAGGTCACCAAGGGCACGGTCACCTTCGACGGCCAGCCGATCCACGGGCTGAGACCCGCGCGGATCGTCGCCCGGGGCGTGAAGCAGGTGATGGAGGGCCGCCGGATCTTCGCCGAGTTCACCGTCGAGGAGAACCTGCGGGTCGGCGCCCACACCGACTCGCGCGGCACCAAGGAGAACCTGGCGCGGGTGTACGGGCTTTTCCCGGTCCTCGGCGAACGTCGCAAGCGGACGGCCGGCTACCTGTCCGGCGGCGAGCAGCAGATGCTCGCGATGGGACGCGCGCTCATGTCGAACCCGCGGCTGCTGCTGCTCGACGAACCGAGCCTCGGGCTGGCGCCGCTGCTGGTCCAGCAGATCCGCGACCTGATCGTCGAGATCAACAAGCAGGGCACCACCGTGCTGCTGGTCGAGCAGAACGCCGCGATGGCGCTGTCGATCGCCGACCACGGATACGTGCTGGAGACGGGCAAGGTCGTGATGGACCGGCCAGCCGCCGCCCTGCTCGCCGACTCCGACGTCCGGGAGTTCTACCTCGGACTCCACACCGAAGGCACCACAGCGAAATCGTTCCGGGACGTCAAGCACTACAAGCGGCGGAAGCGGTGGCTGTCATGACCGTCCTCACCTTCGACGACGTCCACCTCTCCTTCGCCGGCGTGAAGGCGATCAACGGCGTGTCGTTCGAGGTCGGCGACCGCGAGCTGTTCGCGGTCATCGGGCCGAACGGCGCCGGCAAGACCTCGATCTTCAACGTCCTGTCCGGCGTGTACCGGCCACAGCGCGGCGCGGTCACGTTCCACGGCACCGACCTGCTCGGGATGGCGCCGCACCGCATCGCGCGGCTCGGCATGGCACGGACGTTCCAGAACGTCGAGCTGTTCAGCAACCTGACGGTCGTCGACAACCTCATGCTCGGGCGGCACACGCACGTCCGCTACGGCGTGCTCGCCGCGCTCGGCTGGCTGGGCAAGGCGCGGAACGAGGAACTCGCGCACCGGGCCAAGGTCGAGGACGTCATCGACTTCCTCGAACTGGCGCAGTGGCGGCGGCACCCGGTCGGGCTGCTGCCGTACGGCGTCCAGAAACGCGTCGAGCTGGGACGGGCGCTCGCGATGGAACCGAAACTCCTCCTCCTGGACGAGCCGGTCGCCGGCATGAACGTCGAGGAGACCGAGGACATGGCGCGGTTCGTCCTCGACATCCGGGACGAGCTGGACATCCCGATGATCATGGTCGAGCACGACATGGGCCTGGTCATGGACCTCGCCGACCGGGTCCTCGTGGTCGACTTCGGCTCCCCCATCACCACCGGCACCCCTGCGGACGTCCAGCGCGACCCCGACGTGATCCGCGCCTACCTCGGCGAGGAACACCACGTCGAGGAGGTCGCGCCATGACTGTGCACCCCGCCGACCCTCTGCGCTCCGCTCCTCGCTCCTTCGTCGCTGCGATGCTCACTCCGAGGGCCGTCTCATGACCGCCACGATCGTCACCAGGGTCAGGGACCGGGCCGCCGCCACGCCGGCCAAGGTCGCCATGAGGGAGAAGGACTTCGGCATCTGGCAGGAGGTGACCTGGACGGCGTACTGGGAGAATGTGCTCGACGTCGCGCACGCGTTCCTCGCGCTCGGCGTCGAGCCCGGCGACCGGATCGCCATCCAGTCCGAGAACCGCCGCGAGTGGCTCTACACCGACCTCGCCGCTGTCGCGGTGCGGGCCGCGACCGTCGGGCTGTACCCCACCAACCCGCCGCCTGAGGTCGGGTACCTGCTCGCCGACTCGGGCGCCCGGATCCTCGTCGCCGAGGACCAGGAGCAGGTCGACAAGGTCCTGGCGGTCCTGCCCGACCTGCCCGACCTGGACCGGATCGTCTACCTGGAGCCGCGCGGGATCCGCCGCCGCTACGACAACCCGCGCCTGCTCGGCTGGGACGGGCTCCTGGACCTCGGCCGCGAGCACCGCAAGGCCAACCCCGGCGCCGTCGAGGAGCGCATGGCCGCGGCGGCGCCGGACGACCTCGCGACGCTGATCTACACGTCCGGCACGACCGGGCGGCCCAAGGGCGCGATGCTGACGGTCGCCAACGTCGAGTTCGCCGTGAAGACGCTGGTGGAGGGCGGCGGCTTCACGTCCCCGCCGCCCACCGAGGCGGACGTGATGCTGTCGTACCTGCCCCTGTGCCACGTCGCCGAGCGGATCTTCACGACCTGGTTCAACGCGGCCTGCGGCGTGCAGGTGAACTTCGCCGAGTCGATCGAGACCGTGCCGGCGAACCTGCGCGAGGTCCAGCCGACGATCCTGTTCGGCGTACCGCGCATCTGGGAGAAGATCCTCGCGGGCGTCACGATCAGGGCGGCGAACGCGTCCCGGCTCAAGCGGGCCGTGCACCGCGCCGGCATGGGGCTGGCCCGGCGCGTGTCGAGGACGCTGGTCCGCACCGGAGGCCGCCACACCGCCGGGTCCCGTCTCCTGTACGCCGCCGGCTACGTCCTGCTGTTCCGCGCGCTCAAGGACCGGATCGGCATGCGGAAGGTACGGCACGCCGCGTCCGGCGCCGCCCCCATCGCGCCCGACGTCCTCACGTTCTTCATGGGGATCGGCGTCCCGATGCACGAGCTGTACGGGATGACCGAGAACAGCGCGATCGCCACCGGCAACCGTGCGGGGCGCGTCAAGGTCGGGACGGTCGGCGAGCCCCAGAACGGCACCGAGCTGCGGATCGACGAGGCGACCGGCGAGATCCTGACCCGCCACCCGGGCGTCTTCGCCGGGTACTGGCGCCGTCCCGAGGCCACCGCCGAAGTCCTGGAGCCCGACGGCTGGCTGCACACCGGAGACGTCGGCGAGTGGGTGGACGGCACGCACGTCCGGATCACGGACCGGATGAAGGACATCATCATCACGGCCGGCGGGAAGAACATCGCGCCGTCCGAGATCGAGAACGCGCTCAAGACCTCCCCGTACGTCAAGGAGGCCGTGGTCGTCGGCGACCGCCGCGCGTACCTGACGGCGCTCGTCGGGATCGAGCTGGACACCGTCGGCGACTGGGCGCAACGCCGCCGCATCCCGTACACGACCTACCGCGACCTGACCGAGAAACCGGAGGTCCTGGCGCTCGTCCAGGGCGTCGTGGACGGCGTGAACGCGCGCGTCGCCACCGTCGAGCAGGTACGGACGTTCCGGATGCTGCCGAAGGAACTCGACCACGAGGACGGCGAGCTGACCGCGACGCAGAAGGTGAAGCGCGCGGCACTGGTCGGCATGTTCGGCGAGCTGGTCGAGTCCATGTACGGCGCGGGGGTGAAGCGGTGAACGACCTGCTCCAGAGCCTGGTCCGGGGCCTCGGCACCGGCTCGGTGTACGCGCTGCTCGCGGTCGGCTTCGTGATCATCTACAAGTCCACGCGGGTCATCAGCTTCGCCCAGCCGGCGCTGATGCTCACCGGCGCGGTGCTGGTCAGCTACCTGGCGGTGAAGGTGAACTTCTACCTCGCCGTCCTGGCGGCGGCCGGCCTGGTGGCGCTGCTGGCGCTCGTGGTGGAGCGGCTGGCGCTGCGGCCGATGGTCGGCAAGCCGGTGTTCGTGGTCGCGATCATCACGCTCGGCGTCGACATCGTGATCCGCGTGGTCGTGAACAGCTTCATCGGGCGGGAGGTCCGCCAGATCGGCGACCCGTGGGGGCTCGACACGTTCACGGTCGGCAGCGTGCCGGTGGAGAAGCGCTATGTGGCGATGATCGTCACGACGGCCGTCCTCGTCACCGCTCTCTTCTTGTTCTTCCGGTACTCCCGCATCGGGCTGGCGATGCGCGCCACCGCCTTCGACCAGGAGGTGGCGATGGCGCAGGGCATCTCCGTCGGCACGGTGTTCGCCCTGTCGTGGGCGATCGCGGGGGCGCTCGCCGCGGTCGCCGGCACGTTCGTCGGGACGGGCGCAGGCGTGGACCAGCAGACCTGGATCGTCGCCCTGATCGCGCTGCCGGCGATCATCCTCGGCGGCCTGGACTCCGTGCCCGGCGCGGTCGTCGGCGGGCTCGGGATCGGTGTCGTCCAGTCGCTGGTCGGCACGTACCAGGGCAGCTACGCGCCGTGGCTCGGCAACAACTTCGCGGTCGTCGCGCCGTACGTGGTGATGCTCGCCGTGCTCCTGATCCGTCCGTACGGGCTCTTCGGCACCCGGGAGGTTGAGCGCGTATGAGGGGCAGGCCCGAGCTCTACACGTCGTACGCGCAGGAGATGGCGCTGCTCAACACGCCGTCGAAGCGGGTCTGGGTCGCCGCGCTGGCCGGGCTGGCGCTGGTGCTGCCGTTCCTGCTCCAGGACGACCTGCTGCAGCTCCTGGCCGTCGGGTTCGTCGCCGCGATCGGCGCGATCGGGCTCAACCTCGTCACCGGGTACGCCGGGCAGGTGTCGCTCGGCCACGCGTTCTTCATCGCGATCGGCGCGTACACGGCGGCGGCCATCTCCGGCGACCCGGACAAGCGCGTGATCGGCTTCGGGATCACGTTCCTGCCGCTGTGGCTGCTCGCCGCCGGCCTGGTCGCCGGGCTCGCCGGGCTGATCATCGCCCCGCTCGCGACCCGGCTGCGCGGGCTCTACCTGGCGATCGTCACGCTCGGGCTCGTCTTCCTCGGCGAGCACATCTTCAAGGAGTGGAGCGAGCTGACCGGCGGCCCCGGCGTCGGGCGCGAGGCGGCGACCCCGGAGATGTTCGGGTACCGGTTCGACGAGGACAACGCCTTCCTCACCCGCGAGCAGAACCTGTACCTGCTGATGTTCGTCCTGCTCGTGGTCTTCGCGCTGCTCGCCCGCAACATCGCCCGGTCGGCGGTGGGACGGGCGTTCGCGGCGGTCCGCGACAGGGACATCGCCGCCGAGGTCATCGGGGTCGGGCTCACCCGGTACAAGCTGCTGGCGTTCGCGCTGTCGTCGTTCTACGCCGGCTGCGCCGGTGCCCTGCTCTACACCGTGACCGGGTTCTTCGACCCGGGCTCGTTCAACCTGCTGCTGTCGGTCCAGTTCATCGCGATGGTGCTCATCGGCGGGGTCGCCACGATCTCCGGCTCCATCATGGGCGCGCTGTTCATCACCCTGCTGCCGCGGCTGACCCGCGAGCTGCCGGCGCTCGTCCCGGCGGTGAGCGCCCAGTCCACCGGCGCCGTGAACGTCTTCCAGATCGAGGCGATCCTGTACGGCCTGCTCATCATCGGGTTCCTGATCGTCGAACCCCGCGGACTCTTCGGAATCTGGGTCCGGATCCGTAACTACTGGAAGGCATGGCCTTTCTCCTACTGAGCCGTTCTCGTACTAACCGTCGTGAGAGGACAGATCAATGAAGATCGACAGGTACCGGGTCGGGGTGGTGCTGGCCGTGCTCGCGCTCGTCGCCAGCGGATGTCGGGGAGGCGGCGGCGAGACCAAGGCCGACGTCGGGGTGAGCGACGACGCGTGCCCGAAGGCCGTCAACAAGGACAACGGCTGCATCTATCTCGGCGTGATCTCCGACCTCACCGAAGGCCCGTTCGCGGCGCTGGCCGTGCCGATCACCGACGCGCAGAAGGCGTTCTGGCAGAAGGTGAACGAGGACGGCGGGATCGGCGGGTACGACATCGACGTCACCACGTACGTGCGCGACAACAAGTACAACCCCGAGATCCACAACCAGGCGTACCAGGAGATCAAGCCCAAGATCCTGGCGCTCGCCCAGACCCTCGGCTCGCCCACGACCGCCGCGATCATCAACGACCTGGAGCGCAGCGAGGTCGTCGCCGCACCAGCGTCCTGGACGTCGGCGTGGGCCTTCAAGGACGTCATCCTCGAATCCGGCACGAACTACTGCTTCGAGTCGATGAACTCGATCGACTACGCCATGGAGGAGTTCGCGCCGAAGAGCGTCATGGCCGTCCACTACCCCGGTGACTACGGTGCGGACGCGGCGGCCGGCGCGAAGATCGGCGCCGAGGCGAACAAGCTGCCGTTCACGGCGGTCGAGACCAGTTCCGGCCAGCAGAACCAGGCCGGCGCCATCGACGCGATCGTCTCGAAGAAGCCCGACCTGGTGATCCTCACGACCGGCCCGACCGACGCGGCCGTGATCATCGGCCAGGCGGCGGCGCGCGGCTACAAGGGCCGCTACATCGGCACCAGCCCGACCTGGAACCCCGGCCTGCTCAAGAGCCCGGCCGCCCCGGCGATCAAGGCCCAGTACCTCCAGTCCGGACCGTGGGGCACGTACCTGACCGACACGGACGGCCACAAGGCGATGCGCGAGGCGCTCGGCAGCAGCGTGGTCGGCAACGACGGGTACACGTCCGGGTGGGTCTGGTCGTACCCGCTCAAGGCGGCGCTGGAGCAGGCCGCGTCCGACGGCGACCTGACCCGGTCCGGCCTGCTCAAGGCGCTCAAGGGCCTCAAGTCGGTCGACTACCAGGGCATGCTGCCCGAGGGCGCCGGCAACTACGCCGCCGACGCCAACGACGGGGTGGTGCGCGAGAGCGTCATCGCCACGCCGGACGACAAGTCCCCGACGGGCGTGACCACGACCAAGGACTTCTTCGTCGGCAAGACCGCCAGGGACTACAAGCTGGACGGCCCCTGCTTCGAGAAGCTCTGAGGTCTGCTGCGGTTTGGGCGATGTTTCGGTTGCTATGGCGACCGAAACATCGCCCAGATGCGCTCAGGGGCAGGTCTGCGTGCCTGTCCCTGGGCTGCTCCAGCGGCAGTGGTGGATGTAGACGTCGCTGGCGCTGCGGAGCCAGGCGGTGTCGCCGGTGTTGTTCCACACGTACCAGGCGCGGTTCTGGTACCGGTGGAAGTACGACTGCGCGGCCCGGCCGGTGTGCACGTAGATGATCTGCCCGGGCGCGATCGTGCCGGCCGGGAAGACGTAGGTGTGGCCGGCGTTGTCGCGCAGGCGCCAGCCGGTGATCGTGACGCGGCTGCCGCCGGTGTTCCGGATCGCTGCCCATTCGGCGTTCAGGCTGGCGTTCGACCCGGTGTCGCTGCCGGGCGAGTCGAACTGCACGCGGTAGACGCGGACCGGCGGTGCGGCCTGCGCCGGGCTGGGCGCCACCAGCATCGACGCGGCGATGGCGGCGGCCAGCGCCAGGGACGTGCGGGCTAAGCGGGACATGGACGGCTCCTCACGCGGAGAGTGTGATGCCGCCCACTCTCATCGCACGAACGACGCCATGTGACTGTTAGTAGCCCCAGCTGTCCGAACGGTGACCGATCCTGCCTCGCTGGGCGGTCTCGCCGGCGATCAGGGGACCGGATTCTGACCGAGTGTCTCCAGGTACCGGACGAGCGTGCGGACGCCCCAGCCCGTAGCGCCCTTCGTCAGCTCGTCGTTCTGGCTGTCCGACCAGGCCGGCCCGGACATGTCGACGTGCGCCCACCGGTCGCGCGCCTTGCCGGCGAACTCGCGCAGGTACAGGGCGGCGGTGACGGATCCGGCGCCGATGTCGGTCGCGTTGTTCAGGTCGGCAACGGGTGATTCCAGCGCCTCGACGTAGTCCTCGGGGAGCGGCATGCGCCAGACCTGCTCGCCGGCCGCCGTCGCCGCGTCGGCCAGCGCGCCGGCGAGGCCGTCGTCGTCGGCGTAGAGGGCCGCCGTGCGCTTGCCGAGCGCGACGTGCTGGGCGCCCGTGAGGGTGGCGAGGTCGACCAGGACGTCCGGATTCAGCTTCTTGTCGGCGTAGGCGAGCGCGTCGGCCAGCACCACGCGGCCCTCGGCGTCGGTGTTCAGGATTTCGGACGTGCGGCCGCCGAAGTGCCGGACGACGTCGCCGGGCCGGTACGCGCTGCCGCTCGGCATGTTCTC
Source organism: uncultured Actinomycetota bacterium (assembly GCA_963742725.1). Classification (GTDB taxonomy): domain Bacteria; phylum Actinomycetota; class Actinomycetes; order Mycobacteriales; family Cryptosporangiaceae; genus CAVVAL01. Next base: position 1,116,608 of record CAVUMX010000001.1, read on the forward strand.
GGCCATCGGCACCAGCACGGTCACCTTCACCGGCAGGTCGAGCAGCGCCGCCGCGAGGACGGCCCCGATGACGGCCGCGCCGCCGCCCATGTCCTTCTTCATGAGCTGCATGCCCTGGAACGGCTTGATCGAGATGCCGCCCGTGTCGAACGTGATGCCCTTGCCGACCAGCACGACGTGCTTCTTCGCCCCGCGCGGCGCCCACGTGAGCTGGAGCAGGCGGGGACCGCGCGCGGAGCCGCCACCGACCGCCAGGATGCCGTTGAAGCCTTCCTCGGCGAGCTTGTCCGGTTCGCGGACGAGCGACGTCACGCCGTGCTTGCCGGTGGCCTTGACCGCCTGCGCGGCGAACCAGGCCGGGTCCTTCGTGAGGCTCGGCGTGTTCACGAGGTCGCGGGCGAGATGGGTGGCCTGGGCCACCGCGGTCGCGGCCACCAGTGCGGTCGCGTACCGGTCCGGGTCGTCGACGACGAGCGTGAGGCGGCGCAACGCCGGCGGCTCGGACTTCGTCCCCACCGAGAACCGGTACGTCGCCAGCAGCGCGCCTTCGGCGAGTGCCCGGACCGCGTTCTCGCTCGCGCCGGACGGGATGACCAGGCGGACGCCGGGCGAGTCGGAGCCGGAACGGACGGCCGCCGCGCCGACCTTGCGGAACGCCGCGTCGCCGCCGTCACCGGCGCCGATCAGGAAGATGGTCGCGGGGCGCTCACCCGGGCGGGGCAGCGTACGGACCTCGCCGGCCTTCCCGGTGTGCTTGGAGTCGGGCAGGTAGGCGCCGGCGATGTCCGGCACCTGCTCGGCGGCCTGTGCGAGGGAAGTCCCTTCGTCGCCGTCTGGAGCGGGCAGTACGAGGACGGCCAGCGCGTGCGCGCCGACCCGCCCGGCACCAGGAGCGACGAGACGGACATCGAGCAGCGACACGGGACAGACCTCCGGCGGTCAGCGAGGCAGGTAACGTCGGCCCCGGCCAGCACGGGACGAACACCGTACGAACCGGGGCCGAGATCAGGACTCGGGTCTCAGGTCGAGTACTAACCCACGACGTTCTTCAAGGCGTCGCCGAGAGCGCTGGCCTCCTCGGCCGACATCTCGACGACAAGCCGCCCGCCACCCTCGAGTGGGACGCGCATCACAATGCCACGGCCCTCCTTGGTGACTTCCAGCGGACCGTCGCCTGTCCGCGGCTTCATGGCCGCCATTTTGTGCTCCCCTCGACCAGTGATCGCCAAGTAGCTCGACCACGCCGTCCAAACCTCTCAGAACCCTCGCAGGCCCCGGGCGTCACACTTCTGCCGACGATTCTTCCGCATCTTCGTCCGTAGCCCAAACTGGACCCGATGCAACACAGTGGACGTGTACCGCTCCGACCAGCCAGAAGAGCCGGGGCCGCCCGACCGGCGGGTCGGTATTACAGGTGATGGACCAAGAGGCGTCGGTCCTGACAGACTTGCTGGAATGCACGCACGTTCGGCGCTCTTCGACCTCTACGGCGACCATCTCCGCTCCCGCGGTGGGGCGGCGCCGATCGCTGCGCTGGTCCGGCTGCTCGCCCCGCTCGACATAGCGGCGCCGGCCGTGCGGACAGCCGTATCGCGCATGGTCAGGCAGGGATGGCTCCGCCCGGAGCGGCTCACGACCGGCCCCGGATACGCGCTGACCGCCAAGGCGACCCGCCGGCTGGACGACGCCGCTGCCCGAATTTACCGGACGAACAAGTACGAATGGGACGGCCGCTGGCACCTTCTGGTGGTCACGCCGCCGCACGACCGCACCGCCCGGGCCCGGCTCGCGGCCAACCTTCGATTCCTCGGGTACGGGCCGCTCGACGGATCGACATGGGTCGCGCCACGCGAGGCGACGGAGGTGCCGTCCCTCCTGACCGAGGTCGACGCGCCCGCCGAACAGTTCTTCGCCGAACACGCCGGCGGCTCGGTCTCGCTCGTCGAGCGCGCCTGGGACCTCAAGGAGCTGGCGCTCTCGTACCAGCGGTTCGTCGAGGAACTGACCCCAATCGTTACCTCCGCCGGTGCGGACGCCACCGACGAGCAGGCCTTCGCCGCGCGGAGCCAGCTCGTCCACGTCTGGCGCCAGTTCCTGTTCACCGATCCGGCGCTGCCGACCCGGCTGCTGCCCGCCGACTGGCCGGGCACCATCGCCGCCGAGTTCTTCGACCAGCACGCCGAGCGTCTGGCCCCGGCCGCCGGCCGGTTCGTCGACCAGACCCTGACCCTCCCGTGACGTCCGAAAGGCCTGCCCGTGTCTGACACCCTGCTCGTCGACCGCACCGACGGCGTCGCCACGCTGACCCTCAACCGGCCCGACTCGATGAACTCCCTGTCGGTCGAGCTGAAGGAGGCGCTGCTCGCCACGCTGACCGAGGTGCGCGACGACCCGGCCGTCCGGGCGGTCGTACTCGCCGGTGCCGGCCGCGCGTTCTGCGTCGGGCAGGACCTGCGCGAGCACGTGGCGATGCTGGAGTCCGGCGACCCGACCCCGCTGCGCACCGTCCGCGACCACTACAACCCGACCGTGCTCGCGATCACGGAGATGCCGAAGCCGGTGATCGCGGCCGTCCGGGGCATGGCCGCGGGTGCGGGGGCGTCGTTCGCGTTCGCCGCGGACTTCCGCGTCGGCGGGCCCGGTACCGGGTTCCTCATGGCCTTCGCCAACGTCGGCCTCTCCACCGACTCCGGCGCCAGCTGGACGCTGCAGCGCCTCGTCGGCTACGCCAAGGCCATGGAACTCCTCCTGCTCGCCCAGCCGGTCCGCGCCGCCGAGGCCGCCGCGCTGGGCCTGATCAACCCGGTCGCGGACGACGACGAGCAGGTCCTCCCGATGGCCCAGGAACTGGCCGCGCGCCTCGCGGCCGGTCCGACGGTCGCGTACGGGCAGATGAAGAAGTGCCTGGCCATCGGCGCCAGCGCCAGCCTCGCCGAGACCCTGGCCGCCGAGGGTGACGCGCAAGCCGTGGCCGGCGACACCGAGGACCACCGCAACGCCACGGCGGCGTTCGTCGCCAAGCAGAAGCCGGTATTCGAGGGCCGCTAGCACCCGCCCGGCGCCCCACCGGCCCGCCGCCCGCCCGCTCGCCCGCCGCTCGCCCGCCCGCCCGCTCGCCCGCTCGCCCGCCCGCTCGCCCGCCCGCTCGCCCGCCGAGTTTCGGACTTTTGAGGGTCCGGCGGGGCCGAGCACCCTCAAAAGTCCGAAAGTGGAGAGGAGAACCGGGTGTTCACCACGCTGGTCACGGCCGACGAGGCGGCGCCGCACCTCGACGACCCCGGATGGGTGTTCGTCGACTGCCGGGCCGTCCTCGGCCAGCCCGGCGCCGGCCGCGCGGCCTACGAGGAGAGCCACCTGGCCGGCGCGGTCCACGCGGACCTCGACACCGACCTGTGCGGACCGGTCGTCCCCGGCGTGACCGGCCGGCACCCCCTGCCCGGCGAGGAGGAGTTCGAGGCGACCGCGCGGCGGCTCGGGATCGGGCCGGACACGCAGGTCGTCGCCTACGACGCGGCCAACGGGGCGCTGGCGGCCGCGCGGCTGTGGTGGATGCTGCGCTGGGCCGGCCACGACGCGGTGGCGGTGCTCGACGGCGGGCTGGCCGCCGGGCTGCCCCTCGCGAGCGGCGTCGAGCGCCGGGCGCCCGGCGCCTTCGTCGGACGGTTCCGCGAGGCGATGGCGATCGATACGGAGCACCTGGCCGGTCAGCGGCTCGTGGACGTCCGCGCCGCCGAGCGGTTCCGCGGCGAGAACGAGCCGATCGACCCGGTGGCCGGGCACATCCCCGGCGCCGTGTCGCTGCCGTTCGCGGGCAACGTCACGCACGACGGCCGGTTCCTGCCCGCGCAACTGCTCCGGGAGCGGTACGCCGACCTGGACGAGCCGGTGTTCTACTGCGGCTCGGGTGTGACCGCCGCCCAGAGCGTGCTCGCCTACGCCCACGCGGGGCTCGGCACGGCCCGGCTCTACCCCGGTTCGTGGAGCGAGTGGATCACCGATCCGGAGCGCCCGATCGAGACGTGACACTCGGCGATGTGGTCGTCGACCATGCCGGTGGCCTGCATCAACGCGTACGCCGTCGTCGGACCGACGAACCGGAACCCGCGCCGCTTCAGGTCCTTCGCCATCGCCACGGACTCCGGCGACGTGGCCGGCACATCGGCCATCGTCGCCGGCCGGGGGCGGGGCGGCGGGGCGAACGACCACAGCAGCGCCGACAGCCCGCCCGGCAGCTCGGCGGCGGCCCGCGCGTTCTCGACGGCGGCGGTGATCTTGGCGCGGTTGCGGACGATGCCCGCGTCGGCCAGCAGCCGCGCTTCGTCCGTACCGTCGAAGGCCGCCACCTTCTCGATCACGAACCCCGCGAACGCGGCCCGGAAGTTCTCCCGCTTGCGCAGGATCGTCAGCCACGACAACCCGGACTGGAACGCCTCCAGGCACAGCCGCTCGAACAGCGCGTCGTCGCCGTGGAGCGGGCGCCCCCACTCGGTGTCGTGGTACGCGGCGTACTCAGGCGTCGACCCGCCCCACGCGCAGCGGATCAGTCCGTCGTCCATCGCTCCTCCACCTCCCGCGCGAACGCGCGCAGCGACCGCCGCAGCCCGATCTCGGCGGCCCTGCGCACCAGCGGCCACACCGCCCGCCCGAACGCGCCGAACGGCAGGTCCAGCCACTCCTGCCAGCACAGTGACGCACGGCCGTCCGACAGTTCCGTGACGACGAACGAACCCGGCCCGCGGACGACCCGTCCGACGTGGAGCACGTCGACCCGGCGCGGCGGATCGAACCGCACGATCTCCATCGTGTCGAGGAAGCCGATCGGCCCGATCCCGGTGAACGCGTCGACCACGTCGCCGGGCCGGCGGCCGTCGCCGCGCACCACCCGGACCCGGGTCAACATCACCCAGTCGGACTGGCGTTCCCAGTCGGCAGCCGCCTCGAAGACGGCCGCCGCCGGCGCGCCCACCTCGACGGTGACGGCGAGTTCCGCCGGGCCCCGCGTCACGACGACGTCAGGCGTGGTCGGCAGGCTGGGGTGTGGAGTCCTCGTCGGCGGTCGTCCTGCGGCCCTGGTGGTAGGCCGCGAGCTGGCTCTCCAGCGACTCGACCTGTTCCTGGAGCTGGCGGAGGTCGTTGGCCACCCGGTTCACGACCGCGTCGACCTGGTCCATCCGGTAGCCGCGCAGCACGACGTCGAAGCGGACGTCGTCCAGATCGTCGGCGCCGAGCGGATGGTCAGGCAGCGGTTCGGCTACTCCGTCCGGCTCCGGATCGGCCATGCCGGGCGTGCGGCCCAGCGCGAACGAGAAGACGGCGAAGACGACACCGGCCGCGATGAACGCCGCCACGACGAGCAGTAGGAAATCAACCACGAGCGCATCGTGTCACGCTGGAGGCGTCACCACGAGCAGGAGGACGAATGTGACACTTCGACTGGGCTCGCGGACGTTCGCCGACACCGACCTCGTCCTGATGGCGATCGTCAACCGCACCCCGGACTCGTTCTTCGACAAGGGTGCCTACGTCGCCGACGACGCCGCGCACGCCGCCGTCGACCGGGCGGTCGCCGAGGGCGCCGACATCGTGGACATCGGCGGCATTCCGGCAGCTCCTGGCGTCGAGGTGGACACCGTCGAGGAGAGCCGCCGGGTCGTCCCGTTCGTCGCCGAGGTGCGCGAGCGGCACCCGGAGCTGGTCATCAGCATCGACACGTGGCGGGCGTCGGTCGCGCGCGACGCCGTCGCCGCCGGGGCGGACATCATCAACGACGCGTGGGGCGGCGCCGACCCCGACATCGCCGCCGTGGCGGCCGAGACCGGCGCGGGGCTGGTCTGCACCCACACCGGCGGGCACGGGCCCCGGACGAAGCCGCACCGCACCACCTACGACGACGTCACCGCCGACGTGATCGCCACCGTCACGGGCCTCGCCGAGCGGGCTGTCGACGCCGGCGTGCGCCGGGACGGCATCCTGATCGATCCAGCGCACGACTTCGGCAAGAACACGCGGCACTCGCTGGAGCTGACCAGGCGCCTCGACGAGTTGGTGGCGACCGGCTGGCCCGTGCTCGTCGCCGTCTCCAACAAGAGCTTCATCGGCGAGACGCTGGACCTCCGCGCCCCTGACCGCTTCGAGGGGACGCTGGCCACCACCGCGATCAGCGCCTGGCTCGGCGCCCGCGTGTTCCGCGCCCACCAGGTGCAGGCGACGCGGCGGCTGCTCGACATGGTCGCAACCATCCGGGGCGACCGGCCCCCAGCGGTCGCCCGCCGCGGGCTCGCCTAGGCCGCCCTGTCTCGCCCGTCGCGAGGCGCGGGCCCCCCTTTTTTACCTGACTCGAACATTGCGGCGGTTCCGGCCCTTACGGGCGGCGCGGAGGGTGGTGTCTGCCCCGGGGACGCGGTCGTCGGGGTCCAGACATCGAAGAGGAGCCATCACGATGACCACAACCAGCAGGCGCGTCGGCATCGTCGCGGCGTGGAGCGCGGCGGCCGTCCTGGGCGTCGGCGCCGCGGCCGGTGCGGCCACCGTCGCGTTCGCCGACCCCACGCCGACGCCGCCGGCCGGCCAGGGCGAGAAGGCCCGGCCGGACAGCGAGCGGGCCAGGGCCGAAGGTGCCCGTCCCGGACGTCACGCGCTCCGCCACGGGCTACGCGGGCACGGGCTGCACGGCGAGTTCGTGGTGAAGAAGGCAGACGGCACGTTCGCGACACTGCTGAGCCAGCGGGGCGAGGTCACGGCCGTCGACGGCGACTCGGTCACGCTCAAGAGCGAGGACGGTTTCACCGAGGAGTACACGGTCAACGCGGACACCAGGATCCGGCGCGACCGAGCTCAGAGCAAGATCGGCGACGTCAAGGTGGGTGACACGGCACGGGTCGTCGCCGACAAGAGCGGCGACGGCGGCACCGCGCGGATGGTGATTGTCCGAACGAAGTAAGCCAACGATTGACCACGCGAGCCGTTTGCGCGCTAACCTAGAAATCGGGCGGCCCGGACCTTTCCCCCGTGAGGTCCGGGCCGTTCTCTATGCCCGGACGGGTGCCGCGTTCAGCTCGGTGTCGAGCAGGTCGAACGCCTCGGCCACCGTCCGCGCCACCCGGAGCAGCGCGAGCGCCTCCGCCCTGACGAAACCGGTCTTGACCAGCCCGTCCAGCCAGGTGAACAGGCCGTCGTAGAACCCGTCGGGGTCGAGCAGCACGACCGGTTTGGTGTGCATCGCCAGCGAGCGCGACGTCCAGATCTCGAAGACCTCCTCCAGCGTGCCGATCCCGCCGGGCAGGCCGAGGAAGGCGTCCGACCGCGCTTCCATCAGGGCTTTCCGCTGACGCATGTCGGCGGTGATGACCAGCTCGTCGGCATCGCCGTCCGCGATCTCCTTGTCACGAAGCGCTAAGGGGATCACGCCGACCGTGCGCGCGCCGCCCGCCCGGGCCGCCGTCGCCACGGCGCCCATCATCGACACGCATCCGCCGCCGGACACGAGCGTGTGCCCACGCCGCGCCAGCTCGCTGCCGACTTCAGTGGCGAGATCGCAGTACCGGGGATCGATCCGTGACGACGACGCGCAGTACACGCAGATGGACGCCACCGTCACGCCTCGACCGGCTCGCTGCCCGAACTGGCCGGTGCCTCGGCGGCCGGCGATCCGGCGGCGAGCACGATCCGGACCGCCTCGTCGACGTCGTCCGTGAGCACGATCAGGTCGAGGTCGCCCTCGTTGATGTACCCCTTGGCCAGCATCGTCCCGCGCAGCCAGTCGATCAGCCCTGACCAGTACTCGGTGCCGAGCAGCACCACCGGGAACCGCGTCACCTTGCGCGTCTGGACGAGCGTCAGCGCCTCGAACAGCTCGTCCATCGTGCCGAACCCGCCGGGCAGGACGCAGAACGCCTGCGCGTACTTCACGAACATCGTCTTGCGGGCGAAGAAGTACCGGAAGTTGATGCCGATATCGACCCACTCGTTCAGGCCCTGCTCGAACGGCAGCTCGATGCCGAGCCCCACCGACACGCCGCCGGCCTGGCTCGCGCCCCGGTTCGCCGCCTCCATGACGCCGGGGCCGCCGCCGGTGATGATCGCGTAGCCCGCGCGGACCAGAGCCGCCGCCAGGTCCTCCGCCTGCTGGTACTCGGGCGAGTCGGGCTTCGTCCGCGCGGACCCGAACAGGCTCACGGCCGGACCCAGCTCGGCGAGCGCCCCGAATCCCTCGACGAACTCGGACTGGATCCGCATGACCCGCCACGGGTCGGCGTGGACCCAGTCCGTCGAGCCCCGGCTGTCGAGGAGCCGCTGGTCGGTCGTGCTGGTCGGCACCTGGTCGCGCCGGAGCGTGACCGGGCCACGCTGGTGTTCCTGCTGGACGTCGTCGACCGGAGGCTCGCTCATGGGCCAACGGTATCTCCCGGCACCGAATCCGAACCGGACTCCGATCGTTGGTCAGGACGCGATGATCGACGACGACAGCATGCCGGAGGTAGAGACCACCGGCCCGGCCGAGGCACGGGCGTGGCTCACCGAGCACGAGCGTGCCCTGGACCGGCTCCGGGTGCGCGTCACCGAGCTGGAAGCCGTGGTCGACACCGAACGCGAAGTCACCGTGCTCCACTCCGCCGCAGCTGCCGGCATCTTCGCGTTACTCCTCGCGCTCTCCCTGCCCTGGCTGGCCTACGGCGACGACAGTGCGGCCAGCGGCTGGTCACTGCTCCTCGCGCCGCTCGCCGCGCCCCTCACCGCCGGCGCCGCCTACCTTGTCGTCGCCGCCACGATCGTGCACGGCATGGCCCTGCTCGGCCGCGGACGCTGCTGCGCCCTCGTGTCCGCGATCATCGCCGCGCTCGCCGGGCTCGGCACGATCGGCCTCATCTTCACCGTGGCCAGCGACCCGGACGTCGAAGCCGGCTCCGGCCCCGGTGTGACCCTCGTCATCGTGATCCTCCTCGGGATCGTCTGGGGCACCATCGCCGACACCCGCCGCTGGGGGGACTAGTGCCGGTCGGGGTGCGGGTCCGCGGGCCGGCGGACCCCCCGACCGGCACGGGCGCGTTCCGCCCGGCGCGCGGCCTTCAGGCCGCAGCGGGCGCAGCGGCGTTCAGGCGGGGCGGGTCGCGATCATGAGGCGGTTGCCGTCCGGGTCGAGGACGATCGCCATGCGCTCGCCCCAGGGCTGGTCGGCGGGTTCCGCCAGCACCTCTGCGCCGCCGTCCCGCAACCGGGCCGCGGCCGCGTCGCAGTCGGACGTGTAGAACCAGAGCGCCACCCGGTCGTTGCGCTGCTCGCCCGGTTCGGTCTGCTGGCCGATCCCGAGGTGCGACCGGCCGATGTCGATCGCCACGTAACCGGGGTCGCCTTCCGGCGGGAACTGGTAGGTGACCGTGCCGCCGACCAGATCGCGGTAGAAGCCGAGCGCCCGGCTCATGTCGGGTGTGGACAGGATCGGGAACATCTCGTCGAGCATCGTCACCCCTCGAGGTAGCGGCGGAGCGAGGCCGCCGTGTCGGTGATCCGGTCGACCACGACGTACTCGTCCCGCTTGTGGGCCATGTTCGGGTCGCCGGGGCCGAAGTTCACCGCCGGGATGCCGAGCGCCGCGAAGCGGGAGACGTCCGTCCAGCCGTACTTGGCGACGACGTCCACGCCCGCCTTCGCGACGAAGTCCGCGGCGGCGGGGGCCGACAGGCCTGGGAGGGCGCCGGGGGCGCTGTCCGACAGCGTGACGGCATACCCGTCGAACACCTCGCGCAGGTGCTGTTCGGCCTGCTGCTCGTCCCGGTCCGGCGCGAACCGGAAGTTGACTTCGACCTCGCAAAGGTCCGGGACGATGTTGCCGGCCACGCCCCCACTGACCCGGACCGCGTTGAGCCCCTCCCGGAACACGCACCCGTCGATGTCGACCGAACGGGGCTGGTAGTCGACGAGCCTGCCCAGGATGCCCGCGGCGCCGTGGATCGCGTTCTCGCCGAGCCAGCTCCGGGCAGAGTGTGCCCGGGTGCCTTCGGACCGGACGACCACGCGCATCGTGCCCTGGCACCCGCCCTCGACCAGCCCGGACGTGCCCTCCAGCAGGATCGCGAAGTCGCCGGCGAGCCAGTCGAGGTTGGTCCTGGCGACCCGACCGAGGCCGTTCTTCGCCGACTCGACCTCCTCGTTGTCGTAGAACACCAGCGTGAGGTCGTGGGCCGGATCGGGCACCGTCGCGGCGAGGTGCAGCATGACGGCGACCCCGGACTTCATGTCGCTCGTGCCGCACCCGTACATGCGGTCGCCCTCGCGGCGTGACGGGACGTTGTCCGCGATCGGCACGGTGTCGAGGTGACCGGCGAGCACCACGCGGGTGGCCCTGCCCAGGTCGGTGCGGGCCACGATCGTGTCGCCGTCACGGTCGATCCGGAACCGGCCGAGCGCCCGCACCGCCGACTCGACGGCGTCCGCCAGGGCCTTCTCCTCACCGGACGGCGATGCGAAGTCGACGATCGCCGCCGTGAGGTCGATCGGATCGAGGTCCAGGTTCAGCGTCTGCGTCGTCACCCGGACGAGCCTAGTCCGGCCTGCCCGCTTGGCCCGGTTTCAGGCTCGGTACCGTAACCGGCATGAGCGCTGACACCACGCCCGCCTGGGGAATCGGACTCGCCACGGTCACCGCCGACGGGCAGGTGCTCGACACCTGGTACCCGTCGGGGCAGCTCGGGATCGGCGAGGAAGCGACCGGCAAGCTCGCGGCGACGGTCGGCGCCCAGTCGGGTTCCGTGCGGCTCAGTCCGGAACAGGCTCGGGAGCTTCTGGGTGATCTCGCCGGCGCTGTCGGGCCCGCCGCGCTGCCGGGTGTGGAGACCGTCCCGGTGGCCGTGATCGTCGGCGCGCTGTCCGACGCGCCCGCCGACGCGCACGACGCGTACCTGCGGCTGCACCTGCTGTCGCACCGGATCGTCCGTCCGCACGGCCTGTCCGTGGACGGGATCTTCGGCAAGCTCACGAACGTCGCCTGGACGTCCGCCGGCCCGTGCCCGGTCGAGCGCGTCGACGAGCTGCGGACGCGCGAGCGGGTCGCCGGCCGCCACCTCCAGCTGTTCGGCGTCGACAAGTTCCCGCGCATGACCGACTACGTCGTGCCGTCCGGGGTGCGGATCGCCCACGCGGACCGGGTCCGGCTCGGCGCCCACCTGGCCAGCGGCACGACGGTCATGCACGAGGGCTTCGTGAACTTCAACGCTGGCACGCTCGGCAACTCGATGGTCGAGGGGCGCATCTCCGCCGGCGTGCTCGTCGGCGACGGATCCGACATCGGCGGCGGCGCGTCGATCATGGGCACCCTGTCCGGTGGCGGCAAGCAGGTCATCGCGATCGGCGAACGCTGCCTCCTGGGCGCCAACGCCGGCATCGGCATCTCGCTCGGCAACGACTGCGTGGTGGCCGCCGGCTGCTACATCACCGCGGGCACCAAGGTCACCCTGCCGGACGGCGAGATCGTCAAGGCGGCGGAGCTGTCCGGCGCCAACGGGCTGACGTTCTGGCAGAACTCGGTGAACGGCCGCATCGAGGCCCAGCCCCGCTCGGGCACCTGGGGCGGCCTGAACGCCGCCCTCCACGCCAACTAGGTGGTCAGCCGAGCGGTGGCGGCGGCGACGCGCTCGTCGGTACCGGTCAGGGCCACCCGGATGTGGCGTCCGCCCGCCGGACCGTAGAAGGTGCCGGGTGCCGCCAGGATGCCCCGCTCGGCGAGCCAGCCGATCGTGTCCCAGCAGTCCTCGTCGCGCGTGGCCCACAGGTACAGACCCGCTTCGGAGTGGTCGACGCGGAAACCGGCCTTCTCCAGCGCCGTCCGGAGCAGGACCCGCCGCGCGGCGTACCGTTCCCGCTGCTCGTCGACGTGCGACACGTCGCCCAGCGCGGCGATCATGGCGGCCTGCACAGGCGCGGGCATCATCATGCCGGCGTGCTTCCGGACGGCCAGCAGCTCGCCGATCACGGCCGGATCACCGGCGACGAAGCCGGCGCGGTACCCGGCCAGGTTCGACCGCTTCGACAGCGAGTGCAGGGCCAGCACCCCGTCGTGCGAACCGCCGCACACCGACGGGTGCAGCACCGACACCGGCGACGACTCCCACCCGAGTTCCAGGTAGCACTCGTCGGAGACGACGAGCGCACCCCGCTCACGGGCCCAGTCCACGACCTTGCGCAGGTGCTCGGCGGGCAGCACCCGGCCGGTCGGGTTGGACGGCGAGTTGAGCCAGACGAGCTTCACCGGCCCCGGGCCGACGGCGACCGTACTGTCCGACCGCACGACAGTGGCCCGGGCGAGCCGCCCGCCGACGTCGTACGTCGGGTAGGCCAGCTCCGGGATGACGACCTGGTCGCCCGGACCGAGCCCCAGCAGGGTCGGCAGCCAGGCGACCAGCTCTTTCGTCCCGATGGTCGGCAGCACGCCCCGGACGTCGACCGCACCGCACCGGCGCGTCACCCACTCGGCGATGGCAGCCCGAAGCGCGGGCGTACCTGCGGTGAGCGGGTACGCCGGCGCGTCGGCAGCGGCGATCAGCGCGTCGCGGACGACGGCCGGCGTCGGGTCGACGGGCGTCCCGATGGACAGGTCGACGATGCCGCCCGGGTGGCTACGCGCCTTCTCCCCGAACGGCGCGAGCGCGTCCCAGGGAAAGTCGGGCAGGGAGAACGTCAGTGGTCCCCACCCTGCGGCGGCAGCGCGGCCACGATCGGGTGGTCCGCCGGGATCTTGCCCAGCTTGGAGGCGCCACCCGGCGAGCCCAGCTCCTCGAAGAAGCCGACGTTCGCCGTGTAGTAGTCCTTCCACTGCGACGGCACGTCGTCCTCGTAGAAGATCGCCTCGACGGGACAGACGGGCTCACACGCGCCGCAGTCGACGCACTCATCAGGGTGGATGTAGAGCATCCGGTTGCCCTCGTAGATGCAGTCCACGGGGCACTCCTCGATGCACGCCTTGTCGAGCACATCCACACACGGCTCGGCGATGACGTAGGTCACGGGTGCATTCCTCTCGGGCGTGTGTGCAGCAGTCCTGCGGCCTTCCTAGTATCGCTGCTAGCGGATGGCAACAGACACAGGGGGTGGCGTGTGGCGCTGAGCGTCCACGACGTGGGAATGCGCGTGGTCGTGCGACACGCCGTCGGGCGGCGGGACGGGCGTCCGCTCTACTCGGACGTCATCGGCGAGCTCGTGACCTGGGGAGACGTTGTCGTGGTCCGCCGGGCCGACGGTACCGACGTCGCCGTTCCGCGTGGTGACGTCGCCGCCGGCAAGCGGATTCCGCCCAAACCGGCACTCCGGATCGACGCGCTGGAACTCGAACGGATCGCCGCCAAGGGGTGGCGCGGGCTGCGCACCGAGCAGCTCGGCGACTGGCTGCTGCGCGAGGCGGGAGGGTGGACCGGCCGTGCCAACTCGACCCTCGCCCTGGGCGATCCGGGCACCGATCTCGACACGGCGTTGAACCGCGTCAAAGCCTTCTACGCGGACGCCGGCCTACCGGCGATGATCCAGGTCCCGCTGCCGGCCCGGGCCGATCTCCACGCGGAACTGCACGCCCGCGGCTGGACGGACGCGTGGGGCGCCCTCGTCATGACCGCCTACGTCCCGACCCTCCTCACCGCGCTGCCCGACCGCGACGACCTGCCGCCTCTGGAGATCACCGACGAGCCGGGCGACGAATGGCTGGCGGCCTACCACTACCGCGGCGGCGCGCTGCCCCCGAACGCCATCGAGGTACTGCGGATCGCCGACAGGCCCTTCTTCGCGTCCGTGCGCCTCGACGGCCAGATCGCCGCGATCGCCCGCGGGGTCGTCGACGACGGGTGGGTCGGCGTGACGGCGGTCGAGGTCGAGACCGCGTACCGCCGGCGGGGCCTCGCGACGTACCTGCTGCGCGGCCTGCTCCGGTACGGACTGGACGCGGGCGGGCGCAACGCCTACCTCCAGGTGGATCTGGAGAACTCCATCGCCCAGGACCTGTACATGCGGGTCGGGTTCAGCACCCACCACCGCTACCTCTACGTCAAGGCGCCCGGCTAGCGGCGCGCGCTGCGGCCCTGCTTCTGGCGCTGGGAACTCTTGACCTGCTCGGCCTGCCGCTTCCACGCACGGCTGGTCGGGTCGAGGCCGAACGCCATCGCGCCGAGCAGCCCGATCGTCGCGCCGACGGCCAGCGCCGCCACGCAGATGAAGAGCTGCAACAGGTACGTACCGAAGCCCTCGCCGAACGGCGAACTCTTCGACACGTACGGGCCGGCGATCGTGACGACCAGGCTGCTGACCGTGATGACGGCCGCCGTAAAGGTCAGGACCTGCCCGGTGACGTAGCGCCGGGCCCAGAAGAAGACCGCCGCCGCGAGCACCACGATCATCGCGCCGAGCGACCACAGCCCGATCACGAACTCGGTGTTCTCGTCAGGTCCAGCGATCCGCACCCCGACCCGCGCGGCGAGGTTCACCGCGATCAACACGGCGCCAACGATCGCTACCCGGAGCCACACGGCCTTCATCCCCGTAATCCTCCTTCACCAGAGCCTTGGTGCAACATCGTGCCCGCACCGCGCCACCGTGTCACGGTTTCCCGGCAACAGCCCTCTGCGGATTGACCGTCGGCATCACCACGAGGAACCCCGCCACGGTCAACGTGCTCGCGCCGAGGAAGAACAGCCCGATCCCGCGCCAGTCGGCGGGCAGGATCAGGTCGCCCTCGGTGGTCCTGGACGAGAGCGCCAGCATCGTGCCCAGCCAGGCGACGCAGGGCGCCACGACACCGAGCCGGCTCCCGGTCGCGAACCGGGCGAACCAGACGAGCGACGCGTTGCCGACCACGGCCAGGACCAGGGAGATCAGAGGCACCGCGACCCCGAGCGTCCGCAGCGGCGCGTAGAACGCCTCCACCAGCGCCAGCACGATCGCCAGCAGCGTGACGAAGACCCCGACCAGGACCCGGAATCCCGTGTCGAAGGCCTGCCCCAGCGGGGAGTCCTCGAACGCGGGCCGAGGCTCAGCTTCTGGTGGCGCAGCCGGCGGGGCGGGTGCCGGCAACGCGGCGGGGGCGGCCTGTGCGGGGGGCTCGGTTTCGGGCACGGTCACCGGGCGAGCGTATCCCCCGACCGCCGGCTCAACACTGCCGGCGGTGCCGGGTGGTATCGATCCCGGTGGACGTGGTCCCGGAGTCCGTGGTGGCCACGACCCGCCAGTGGATCGTGACGTCCATCGGGAGGTCGTCGGCGACCGCCTGGTAGATGCCGTCGTTGACACGCCGCATCCTGACCTCGTTCGACGGCGAGGGCGTCTCGCCCCAGAAGAACGTGACCTGGCGGACGGCGTTGCCACGGATGTTCGCCGTGACCGTGGCCCGCCACTCCTGGGGGCAGCCCAGCGTCGAGTCGGCGATCAGCGCGTCGACCCGGGTGCCGGGATCGTTCCCCGCCGGGGGGCTCGGCGACGGGTTCCCGGACGGCGTCGCGGATGGGCTGGCGGACTTCGACGCCGACGGGCTCGCGCTCGGCGACGGGCTGCTGCTGCCACGGCCGGAGGCACCGGACGGTGTGCGCGGCGGTCCGGACGGCGTGCTCACGGGCGTGATCCCCGCGCCCCGGTCGACGCTGTTGCGGACGGGATCGTCCGGCTGGGTGCGCAGGGCGTACGCGATACCGCCGAGGAACGCGAGGATGACCAGCGCGACGGCCGCCCAGATCAGGACGAGGTGCCGCCGCCGCGGACCGTCGAGCGGCACCGGGAACCCGGACCGCTGGAACGGTTCGGCGACCTCGCCGCGGTACACGATCCGGTCCGGGACCTCGGCCGTGGCCAGTAACCGTGTGCGCAGGCTCTTGGGGGCCGGCGTCATGGGCAGATCGGCGTACCGGGACGCGGAACCGCCGCCGCCACGCACCGCACCGCCGCATCGCTCGCACCGCTCGGCGTGGTCGCTCACCTTCTGGTAGACCGCCCGCGTGAACTTGCCGTTCCATCCGGCCAGCAGCTCGTCCAGCTCGGCGCAGTCGCCGTGGCCGGTGCGGGCGGTGAGGAGCGAACCGAGCGCGCGGTCCAGATCGGCGTGGGCCGACCTCGCCCGGCTCGTCGCGCGCCGGATGCCCACGCCCGTGACCGTCGCGACGTCGACTTCGACCAGGCGGTGCCGCACGGTCAGGTCCAGGGCCTCGCGGCGGAGCGGCGCCAGGCCGGCGACCGCGTCCCGGAGCCAGGCCCTCGCCTGCTCGGCGCGCAGGTCCGCCGCGCCGAACATGACCGTCTCGTCGCGGGCGTCCGCCAGGCGGGGACGGGACGCGACCCGGCTCCGCGTCGTCTGCCGCAGGCACTCGTTCCGGGTCAGCGCGTACAGCCAGATGGGCGCCTGGTCCGGATCGCGCAACACCGCGTGACGACCCACCGCGACGAGCAGCGCGTCGTGGACGGCGTCCTCGGCCGCTTCGCGGTCCTGGAGGATGCCATAGGCATAGTCGTAGAGCTGACTGCCGTACGCGTCGTGCACCGCCGCGAGCGAGTGCGCGTCACCGGACCGCAGTGCCGCAACCAGCTGACGGTCGTCCACGGGCGGGACCGTAGCAGTGTCAGGTGGTGCATCGACACTCTGAACAGCACTGATCAGGACAATTCCCAGGCTGAAAATCGCTCCGTCAGCGTACCGCCGCAGGGCGTTACCACCTGCGGCCACCCGAGCCCGGCCCGCCGCCCGACGAACCGTACTGTCCGGACTGCTGTGCCATAACCAGGCACCGGATACACCGATATCCCCGACAGTTCCGCGCCACGACCTAGCCGATGCAGATGTTCCTCGCATTGCCATCCGCACTACCTGTGCCACCGGGGCCGGTGGCGGTGACGGTGAACTGCCATGGGGAGAGACCGAAGTTGTCCTCTACCGTGGCGACCCACTGCTTACCGTTGAACGACATCGCCGCCCGGCGGACGGCCTGCGCATCCCGCGCGGGCCAGTAGGTCAGCAGGACTCGGCTCGGCGTACCGCCACCCACCGTGGCCGACGCATCACCCGTTCCGCAGCTGACGACGAAATCCGCACCATTGATTACGGGCGGCGACGGGCGGGGCGACGGGGAGGTGGATCGAGACGGCGACGTGCTCGGCGATGTAGACCGGCTTGGGCTTGGCCGGGTCGGGGGGACCGGGCGGCGGGTCCGAGGCGGTGTCGGCACCGCGCGGCGGCTCGGCGTCGGGCTCACGGACCGCGACGGCGTCGGCGACGCGGACGGCGACGCAGACGTCGGCGACGCGAGCGGCGACTCGCTGACGAACGGCGATCCGCTGGTCGGGACCACCGGTGCCGGCGGTTCCGCAAGGGTGGCTTCCTGCGATCCCGGCCGCAACGAGTACATGGCGCCGCTGCCGATCAGCAGCGTGATGACGGCGGCGCCGGCCAGCCACGCGGCCGCCTTGGACCTGCGGCTGGAGCGGTCGAGCGGGATCGGGAAGCCGGCGCCGTCGTACGGGGCCGCGATCCGCCCGTGGTGCGCGACGCGGTTCAGGTCGGCGGACGAGTCGAGGACCCTGCGCCGCAGCGCGATCGGCAGGAGCGCGAACGGGATGGCGGCGAACAGTGCCTCGGCGCGGACCTCGTGCTTCTTGCGCGCGCCGCAGACGGCGCACTTCTCCAGGTGCCGGCTGACGCGCTTGCGCAGGAGCGGCGTGAAGGCGCCGTCCCAGCCGCTGAGCATGGTGTCGAGTTCGCCGCAGTCGGCCCGGCCGGTGCGGGCGGTGAGGAGCGCGCCGACGGACCGTTCGAGCTGTTCCCGCGCCTTGGACGTGAGCGCGTGGGCGTGGTTCGGGGTGACGCCCAGGGCGGCGGCGAGTTCGGGCCCGGACAGCTCGTGCCGGAGCGTGAGGTTGAGGACCTCCTGCTCGCGCGGGTTCAGCCCGGCGGCGGCGTCCTGGACGAGGACGCGCGCCTGCTCGGCCTGGACGGAGCGGCCCAGGTCGATGGTTTCGTCCTTCACATCGCCCGCCTTCTCCAGCGGGGCGATCCGGTTCCGCTGCCGCAGCTGGCGTAAGCACTCGTTGCGGGCGATCGCGTATAACCAGGGACGGAACGCGCCAGGGTCGCGGAGCTGCGCGGCCCGGTCGGCGGCGACGAGCAGCGTGTCGTGGACGGCGTCCGCGGCGGTGTGGGAGTCGTGGAGGAGCCCGGCACAGTAGTCGTAGAGCCGCTGGGCATACCGGTCGTAGGCGGCGGCGAGGCCGTCCCTGTCGCGGTCGCGAAGCGCCTGGACGATGGCGCGGTCTTCCACGGCGGGCAGGTTAACAGTGTTTGCCCCGGTCGCGCGCCCATTGTGTCCACCTCCCGACACGGCGTGTCTGGTCAGAGCCCGCGCGGGCGCGTCGCGACGAACAGGCCGAATGCCGCGAACATGCCCACGCCGGCGAAAATCCCCAGCACGACGATGGCGTCCATGGTCAGCTGCATGGCGCGCTCCCCTGCTCAGGCGGGACGGGCTGTCCCGCGCTCACAGGTAGGAGTCGTGAACCCCAGAAGACCCAACAACTTTTGCGGACGGATCTCAGCCAGGGCACGGATCGTTGGAAACCACGACCGTGTTCGACTGGCCACTCACGCCGTCGGCGGTGACCCCGACCGCGTACACCGAGATGTCCACGCCGGCGGGCAACCGGTTGAGCGGGCCCGTCCACACGCCTGTGCGCTGCCGTTTCAGCGCGCCTTCCCCTGCCCCGTCCGCGGCCTTCCAGAACGCCGTGACGGAGTCCGGCTCCGCACCGCCGCCGACGAACGCCGTGACCGTCGAGGTGAACGGGCCACAGGTCCGCCCGCCGGACGCCCGGATCCGCAGCACCGGCGGCACCGTGGACGGCGTCGGGCTGGGCGTCGGCGACAGCGAGGGTGTCGGCGACGCCGACGGGGACAGCGACGGCGACAAGGACGGCGTCGGCGACCCGGCCGGCGTCGGACTGGGCGTCGGCGTCAGCGACGGCGGAGGCGGCGACTCGCTGACAGGCGGTGGCGACGGGCTGGCAGCGGTCTCCCACGCCGTGTCGTCGGTGTTCGCGGCCCACCACAGCGCGGTGCCGGCGATGATCAGCAACAGGGCCGCCGCCCCGGTGGCGATCCACGGCGCGATCCGGCGACCGCGCTTGTCCAGCGGTACGGGGAAGCCCTGGCGGTCGAACGGCTCGGCCCGTTTGCCCAGGTCACGCTGGTAGGAGACGTTCTCCAGGACGTGGCTCCGCAGGTCGATCGGGATGGCGGCCATCGGCACGGCCGCGAACAGCGCCGCCGCACTGACCTTCTGGGCCTTCGCCACGCCGCAGATCGCGCACTTCTCGATGTGCCGGCTGACCCGCTTGCGGACCAGCGCGGTGAGGACGCCGTCCCAGCCGGCCAGCATCTCGGCCAGTTCCGGGCAGTCCTGCTGACCGGTGCGGGCGATGACCAGCGCCCCGACCGCGCGTTCGAGCTGGGCCCGGGCGCGGGACAGCAGGGCGTTGGCGTGGTTGGCCGGTACGCCGAGAGCGGCACCGAGTTCGTCCCCGGCGAGTTCGTGGCGCAGGGTCAGGTCGAGGATCTCGCGGTCGCCGGGGTTGAGACCGGCGACGGCGTCGCGGACCAGCGCGGTCGCCTCGGCGGCCCGCAGCCCCCGTTCGACATCGACGCTGGTGTCGCTGACGTCGCCGGCCGAGTCCAGGTCGGACTCGCGGCGGCGCGACCGCAGGGCGCGGTGGCACTCGTTGCGGGCGATCGCGTACAGCCACGGCCGCAGCTTGTCCGGGTCGCGCAGCTGGTGGGCACGGTCGGCGGCGACGAGCAGCGTGTCGTGGACGGCGTCACCGGCCGCGTCCCGGTCGCGCAGCATCCCCACGCAGTAGTCGTAGAGGCGCGTCGCGTACCGGTCGTAGACGGTGCCCAGTGCGGCCCGGTCACCGGCCACCAACTGCTGAACGATCTCACGGTCCTGCACGGACCGAACCGTAACCCGACCGGACCCACGCGAGGGCGCGCCGGACGGAATCCGGCGCGCCGAAGCCGGCGACCCGCTAGGGTCGCCGGCCGATGGACGTCGAGGTGTCACCGCAGGTGTTCCCGGCGGCGGGCCAGCGTCAGCAGCAGCGCGCCGCCGGCCGCCAGGACCAGGCCCAGCACGACGACGATGCCGACGCTGGCACCGGTGACCGGGAGTCCGCCGCCGCCCTGGTACTCGGGGTCGTCCGACGGCTCCTCGGACGGCTCGTCGGAGGGCGACGGCGACGGGCTGCCGCAGGTGCCGTGGGTCGGGCAGGGCGGGGTGTCGGTGATGTCGTCCGGGCCGCCCGGCTTGGGGGGCTTCGGCGGGTCCGGGTTCACCACGACCGGCGGGATCTCCGGCTTCGGGGGCTTGGGCGGGAGCACCTTGTCGTCCACGACGGGCGGGTCGACGATCGGCGGGTTCACGATCGTGCCCGGGCCCTCCGGCTTCGGCGGCTTGGGCGGCTTGGGCGGCAGCACGATGTCGTCCAGAACGGGCGGTTTGGGCGCCGTCGTGGCGGTGAAGCCGCCGATGGGCTGCGGGGTCTCGGCCAGCGCGACGGCCGGCATGGCCAGCGCGGCGCCGAACCCGATCGCCGCGGCGGCGGTGGCGAGGACGCGGTTGCGGTTGCGGGTGCGGTTGAGGTGCACAGCGGTTCTCCCTCACTGCGGCGGAACCTCGTGTCCCGCGCTCAGTGGTAGGAGCCAGCGCCCCGCACCGGGGCAACAACTTTTCCGGACGAGTTTTTACTCGAACAGATCGGTGCTGACCTCGTCGGCTCGCTTGCCGACGGCCAGGGTGTAGTACTCGACGCCGAACTCGCCCTCCGCGTTGCCGGCCAGGGAGTACAGCCACGAGTCGGCGGAGATCTGGGTCGCGTGCGCGCGGATCGCGGCCACCTTCTGCTCGATGTGCGCGCTGGCGTCGATCCGGGCGTGGATGTCCTCGTCGGCGGTGCCGAACGGCAGCTCATCCGCGCTGGTCACGCCGCCGAACGGGTTCTCGGCCGAGTTCGCGAAGTGCTCGATGCCCTGCTGGAGCGCCGACTTCGGGACGGCCGTCCAGTAGACCTTCGAGACCTCCCAGTCCGGGGCGGCGAGCCGCACGGCCTCCATCGTCACCCGGTGGGCCTGGATGTGGTCCGGATGCCCGTAGAACCCGTTCTCGTCGTACGTGACGACGACCTGCGGCCGGACCTCACGGATGATCTCGGCGAGCAGCGCGCCGGCCTCGGCGAGGTCCGCCTGCCAGAAGCAGCGCGGGTTGTCGTTCGTGTCCAGGCCCATCATGCCGCTGTCCCGGTACCGGCCGGGGCCGCCGAGGAACCGGTGGTCGGTGACCCCGAGGGCGTCGCACGCGGCCTTCAGCTCGCCGATGCGGTACCCGCCGAGCTGGTCGGCCTCGTCGGCGGCGAGCTGCCGCAGCGCCGGCTCCAGCACCTCGCCCTCTTCACCGAGCGTGCAGGTGACGAGCGTGACCTGGGCACCGTCGGCGACGTACTTGGCCATGGTGGCGCCGGTACCGATCGTCTCGTCGTCCGGATGGGCGTGAACAAGCAGAAGGCGACGGTCATCCATACCACCAACCCTACGGCTGGCAGGATGGCGGTGTGACGACGACCGACGCCGAACTCGCTGCCCTGTCCTATCCGCGGCTCGCCGCCCGTACCCGCCACTTCCTGTACGGGCAGCCGCGAACCGTCAGCGTGTCGCCCGACGGGCAGCGCGTGCTGTTCCTGCGATCCGCCGGTCCGACCGATCCGGTGCACGCGCTGTGGCTGTTCGACGTCGCGTCCGGGCAGGAGCGTCTGCTGGCCGACCCGGCCGCGCTGCTCGGCCCGGGCGACGAAGATCTGCCGCCCGAGGAGCGGGCGATGCGCGAGCGTAAGCGCGAGGCGTCCGGCGGCATCGTCGCCTACACGACCGACGAGGCGGCGACGGCCGCGGTGTTCGCCCTGTCCGGACGGCTGTTCCGCGTGGTGGTCGCGTCCGGCGAGATCGCCGAGGTGACGGTCGCCGGTCCGGTGCTGGACCCCCGGCTGGACCCGGCGGGCGAGCGCGTCGCGTACGTCACGGGCGGTGCCCTGCACGTCGTCGACCCGGACGGCTCCGACCGCGTGCTCGCCACCGAGGACGACATCACCTGGGGCCTCGCCGAGTTCGTCGCCGCCGAGGAGATGAGCCGGTACCGGGGCTACTGGTGGTCGCCGGACGGCACCCGCCTGCTTGCCGCCCGGGTGGACGAGGCGCCCGTCCCCCGCTGGTACATCGCCGACCCCGCCAACCCGGACCAGCCGTCCACCGAGATCGCGTACCCGCACGCCGGCGCCGGCAACGCGGACGTCACGCTGCACGTGATCGCCGTCGCGGACGGCGCCCGCACCGAGGTGCCGTGGGACCGGACGGCGTTCCCGTACCTGGTCACGGCCGGCTGGGACGACAGCGGCTGTGCCCTGGTCACCGTCATGGACCGGAACCAGCAGCGCGCCCGGGTGCTCGGCGCCGACGACGCGGTGCACGTCCACCTCGACGACGCCCGCGAGCCGTGGCTGGAAGTGCTGCCCGGTACGCCGTCGCTGCTCCCGGACGGCCGCCTGGTGTGGTCCGAGGACACCGCGACGACCCGCCGGCTCACCGTCGCCGGTTCGCCGGTCACGCCGCCCGAGCTGTACGTCCGGGGGTACCTGGGCCGGCTCGGCGACGACCTGCTGGTGGACGGCACCGTGGACGCGCCCGAGCAGAACCACGTCCACCGCGTCGCCGCGGACGGCACGGCCACCCGGCTGACGGACGGGGACGGCTGGCACGGCGTCGTCACCGGCGGCGAGACCGTGGTCGTCATCAGCCGGACGCTGGACCAGCACGGCGCCACCTTCACGGTGAACGGCACGACCAGGCTGAAGTCCTTCGCCGCCACGGCACCGCTCACCCCCGCGCCGGCGCTGGCCCGGGTGACCGAGCGGCGGCTGCCGTCGGCGGTGCTGTACCCCGCCGGCCACACGCCCGGTACGCGGCTGCCCGTCCTCATGGACCCGTACGGCGGCCCGCACCACCAGGAGATCATCGCCGCGCGCGGCGCCTGGAACGAGCCGCAGTGGTGGGCCGACCAGGGCTTCGCCGTCGTCGTCGTGGACGGTCGCGGCACGCCCGGCATCGACCCGTCGTTCGAGCACGGGGTCCGGCTCGACTTCGCGACGCCCGTCCTCGAGGACCAGGTGGACGCCCTCCACGCCCTGGCCGGCGACCACCCCGACCTCGACCTGGACCGCGTCGGCATCCGGGGCTGGTCCTTCGGCGGGTACCTCGCCGCCCTGGCCGTGCTCCGCCGCCCGGACGTGTTCCACGCCGCGATCGCCGGCGCCCCCGTCACGGACTGGGAGCTGTACGACACCTTCTACACCGAGCGGTACCTGGGCCTGCCGGCTGAGGAGCCCGACGCGTACGCGACGTCGTCCCTGCTCGCGGACGCGGAGAAGCTGAGCCGGCCGCTCATGCTCATCCATGGCCTGGCGGACGACAACGTGGTGTCGGCGCACACGCTGCGGCTGTCGTCCGCGCTGCTCGCCGCCGGCCGCCCGCACGAGGTGCTGCCGCTGACCGGCGTCACGCACATGGCGTCGAACGAGGTCGTGGCGGAGAACCTGCTGGTGCTCCAGCGGGACTTCCTCCGCCGCACGCTGGGCTGAGACACGACGGTGGCGCGCTCCCTCGAGAGGGAACGCGCCACCGGTCGTACTGGCTACGCCTCGTGCGAGACGACCACCGTGCGCACCTCGGCGAAGTGGCACGCGCTGAGGTGGTCGCTGCCTTCGCGCCGTTCCAGCAGCGGTTCCTTCGCGGCGCAGAGGTCCTGCGCCTTCCAGCACCGGGTCCGGAACCGGCAGCCCGAGGGCGGGTTCGCCGGGCTCGGCACGTCGCCTTCGAGCCGGATGACCGCCTTCGTCGTGCGGCTCTCCGGGTTCGGGACGGGCACCGCGGACAGCAGCGCCTGCGTGTACGGGTGGGTCGGCCGCTCGTAGATCTCGTCCTCGGTGCCGATCTCGGCGACCTTGCCGAGGTACATCACCGCGACGCGATCGGCCAGGTGGCGGACCACCGACAGATCGTGCGCGATGAAGAGGTACGAGAGACCGAACTCGCCCTGCAACCGCTCCAGCAGGTTCATCACCTGTGCCTGGATTGACACGTCGAGCGCGCTGACCGGCTCGTCGCAGATGATGATCTCCGGGTTGAGCGCGAGCGCTCGGGCGATGCCGATGCGCTGGCGCTGCCCGCCGGAGAACTGGTGCGGGTACCGGTTGATGTGCTCCGGGTTGAGGCCGACGACGTCCAGCAGGTCCTGGACCTTCTTCTGCCGGCTGCCCTTCGGCGCCACGTCCGTGTGGATCTCGAACGGTTCGCCGACGATGTCGCCGACCGTCATCCGCGGGTTCAGCGACGTGTACGGGTCCTGCATGACGAGCTGGATGTTGCGGCGCAGCCGCCGCATCTCGCCCCGGCCCATCTTGTAGATGTCCTTGCCCTTGTACAGGACCGTCCCCGACGTGGGCTTTTCCAGGTTCATCAGCACCCGGGCGAGCGTCGACTTGCCGCAGCCGGACTCGCCCACGACGCCCAGGGTCTCGCCCTTGAGCAGGTCGAGGCTGACGCCGTCGACCGCCTTGATGTGGCCGATCGTGCGCTTGTAGATGACGCCCTGGGTGACCGGGTAGTGCTTGACCAGGTCCTTTACCTGGAGGATGTGCTCAGTCACGTTCGTACAACTCCTCCGCGAAGTGACAGGCACTGGCTCGGCCTGCGTCGAGCTGGTGCAGCGGCGGCACTTCGGTGTCGCAGAGGCCAGCCTTGGACTTGGGGCAGCGTGGGTGGAACGGGCAGCCCGGCGGGATCCGCATCAGGTTCGGCGGGAGACCCTTGATCGTCGACAGCTCCTGGCCCTTGAGGTCCAGGCGCGGTATCGAGTTCAGGAGGCCCTCGGTGTACGGGTGGCACGGATTCTTGAACAGCTCGAAGATGCCGGAGTCCTCGACGATCCGGCCCGCGTACATGACCGCGATCCGGTCCGCGACGTCGGCGACCACACCGAGGTCGTGGGTGATGAGGATGAGCCCCATGTTCCGCTCGCGCCGCAGGTCGGCGAGAAGGTCCATGATCTGCGCCTGGACGGTGACGTCCAGGGCGGTGGTGGGCTCGTCGGCGATGAGCACCTCGGGGTCGAGCGCGAGCGACATCGCGATCATCACGCGCTGGCGCATGCCGCCCGAGAACTCGTGCGGGTAGGCCTTCACCCGCCCCTTCGCGTTCGGGATCTTCACCATGTCGAGGAGCTCGCCCGCGCGGGTCATGCCGTCCTTGCGGCTCAGGCCCTTCCGCTTGCGGAACACCTCGGCGATCTGGAACCCGACGGTGAACACCGGGTTCAGGGCCGACAGCGCGTCCTGGAAGACCATCGCGATGCCGTCGCCCCGGATCTGGCGGCGCTTCTCCGCGTTCATCTTGAGCATGTTCTCGCCGCGGAAGCGGATCTCGCCGCCCGTCACGAAGCCGGGAGGAGTGTCGAGAATGCCCATGATGGCCTGCGCGGTCACGCTCTTGCCGGACCCGGACTCGCCCAGCACCGCGAGGGTCTCGCCCGCGTCGACGTGGTACGACACGCCGTTGATGACCTTCGCCACGCCGTCGGGCATCCGGAACTCGACGAACAGGTTGTCGACCTCGAGCAGATGGCCGGGAGCCTTGTCGCCGGTAGGAATCTCGGCCGCGGAACCCGCGGTGAGGATGTCAGACATATATCCAGTACTCCTAGCGCAGCTTCGGGTCGAACGCGTCGCGCACCGCGTCGCCGAGCATGACGAAGCTCAGCACGGCCACGCCGACGAACGCGGCGGGGAAGAGCAGCGCGTGCGGGGCGGTCCGGAGGATCGACTGCGCCTCCGACACCATGACGCCCCACGAGATGACAGGGTCCCGGAGCCCGACGCCCAGGAACGACAGCGTCGCCTCGGCGCCGATCGCGAGGCCGAGCGAGATCGTCGCGAGCACGAGCAGCGGACCGACGGCGTTCGGCAGCACGTGCCGGAAGATGATCCGGAACGGGCTGGCGCCGAGCGCCCGCGCGGCGATGACGTAGTCCTGGTTCTTCGCGGCGATCACCGACGAGCGCATGATCCGGCTGTACTGCGGCCAGCCGAGCAGCACGAGGGCCGTGATCACCAGGAGCATGATCCGCGGACCGCTGGGGCTGGTGGTCGCGCCGGCGAACGTCGACAGCAGCACGATCGCGCCGAGAACGAACGGCAGGCCGAGGAAGACGTCGCCGACCCGGGAGAGCACCGAATCGACCCAACCGCCCAGGTATCCGCCGAGGATCCCGGTGACGCCGCCGATAAGTAGGTTGCCGATCACGGCCGCGATGCCGACGATGATCGAGGCGCGGGCACCGTAGATCGCCCGCGCGAAGACGTCCTGCCCCTGGAGGTCGAATCCGAAGATGTGACCCGCCTGCGGGCCTTCCCGGCTGGCCCGGAGATTCGTCGCCTCCGGATCCAGGCTGGTGAACAGCGCCGGGAACGCGGCCATCGTCAGGAAGATGAGGATCAACACCGACGAGATGATGAAGAGCGGACGCTTCCTGAGGTCGCGCCAGGCATCGGCCGCGAGCCCGCGGGGCTTCTCGCCGGTCGACGTGGCCGGCGCCTCGACGGCGATCGGCGCGGTCTGCGTGCTGATGGGGTCACTCATAGCGGATCCTCGGGTCCAGGACGCCGTACAACAGGTCGACGACGAGATTGCAGAACAGGTAGACGAGCACGAGGATCACCACGATCGAGACGACCAGCGACGACTCCTTGCGCTGGATCGCCCGGAACAGCAGCCCACCGACTCCGCCGATGTTGAAGATGCCCTCGGTGACGATCGCGCCGCCCATGAGGTTGCCGATGTCGATTCCGATGAAGGTGACGACCGGGATCAGCGAGTTGCGCAGCAGGTGCACGCCCGTGACGCGGGACGGGGTCATGCCCTTGGCGACGGCCGTGCGGACGTAGTCGGCCCGCTTGTTCTCCACGAACGACACCCGGGTCAGCCGGGACACGGCCGCCATCGAGCCGCTGCCGAGGATGAACCCCGGCACGAGCAGGCTGGAGAACGGGGCCTCCGACGGCACGGTCGTCGTGATGATGCCCCACTTGACGCCCAGCACGTACTGCAGCACGTAGCCGCTGACGAACGTCGGGATCGCGATGAGGAACAGCGTCGAGACGAGGACCAGGTTGTCGAGGAAGCCGCCGCGGCGGAGGCCGGTGAGCACACCGGCGATGATGCCGATGATCGCCTCGATGAGGATGGCGACGAGGGCGAGCCGCATGGTGACCGGCCATGCGGTGCCGATCATCTCGCCGACGGACTGGCCGGAGAAAGTCTCCCCGAAGTCACCACGCAGAAGATTGGCGACGTAGTAGCCGTACTGCAGCCAGATCGGGTCCGTCAGGTGGAACTTGTCCTCCATTTTCTGGATGAACGCGTCCGGGCATCCACGCTCTCCGCACTGACCGGCGAGAGGGTCGCCAGGAACGGCCCATACCAGGAAATAGATCAGGAACGTCGTACCGATGAACACCGGTATGAGCTGGAGCAGTCGGCGCAGCGTGTAGCGCCCCATGGGTGCTTCTCCTTAGTGGGGTCGAGCGAGCACCGGTGAACTCTGTGCGGAACCGGTGCTCATGATGCCCCGGGGTGGGGCGCCTGTGACAGGTGCCCCACCCCGGGAAATTTTCCAGCGTCAGATCACTTGACGGTGATCTCGGAGAGCACGAGCTCGCCGAAGGCGTCGATCTTGACGTTCTCGACCTTGTTGGAGTGAACCGACTGCTGCGCGTAGTGCCACAGCGGGATGCCCGGCATCTCCTCGGTGAGGATCGCCTCGGCCTCCTGGTACAGCTTGTTGGCGGCGTCGATGTCCTTCGTGCCATCGGCCTCCTTGAGCTTCGCGTCCAACTTCGGGCTCGAGTACGAGCTGTCGTTGGAGGAAGCACCCGTGCGCCACAGCGGGTTGAGCCAGTTCTCGATGCTCGGGTAGTCAGCCTGCCAGCCGGCGCGGTACATGCTGGTGTGCTTCTTGTCGTCGGACAGCGTGCGGAACGCGTCGAACGTCGGGATCGGCTTGCCAACGCACTTCAGGCCGAGGGCCCCGTTGATGCTGTTGCAGGTGGCGTCGACCCACGCCTTGTGGTTCGAGTCGGCGTTGTAGGCGATGCTGAGCTCACCCTTGAACCCACCGGCCGCGGCGAGAAGCTCCTTGGCCTTGGTCGGGTTGTAGTCACACCACTCGCCACAGGCGCCGTCCTTGAACCCGTCGACGGCGGGGTTGACCCAGCCCTTCATCGGGATGCGGCCCTTGTTGAAGATCTTCTCCGTGATCAGGTCACGGTCGATCGCCAGGGACAGGGCCTGCCGCACGCGGAGGTCCTTGAACTGAGCCGTGTACATCGGGAACGTGATGTTCTGCGAGGTCGCGATCGGCTTGTTGATGGCGCGGTCACCGAAGTCGGCCTTGTAACGGTCGCCCGTCAGCGCGGAGACCGGAACCTGCTGGACGAAGTCCAGGGCGTCGGACTGCGCGTCGGCGTACTGGGCGTCGTCGGTCTGGTAGACCTTGAAGACCACGTTCTTGACCTTCGGCTTCTCGCGACCCTTGTAGTCGTCGAAGCGGGTGACGGTCAGCGAGGTGTTGACGGTACGGGCGTCGTACTTGAACGGACCGTTACCGATCGGCTTCTTGGCGTACTCCTCCGGGCCCTTCTCGAAGAAGACGTTGGGCATCGGCATGAAGACCGCGTAACCGACCTTGACCGGCCACAGGTTCGACGGCGCGGCGAGCTCCACGGTGAACGTGGTGTCGTCGACGACCTTCAGACCCGACATCTCCTTGGCCGCGGGGGCCGGCGCCTTCTGCGGGCCGTCACCGTCCGGGTCCTCGGTCCAGGTCTTGTCGTAGCCGGCGATGTCCGCGAAGAACGTGCCGTTCGCCATGCCGTTCGGCGAGTAGGCGTAGTAGTTCCACGCCTTCACGAAGTTCTCGGCCTTGACCGCGGTGCCGTCGTGGAAGGTCCAGCCGTCCTTGATCTTGACGGTGTAGACCTTGGCAGCGTCGTCGCCCTTGATCTCTTCGGCCATCTCGTTGACCGGCGAGGCGTCGTCGGCGTCGTAGCTGATCAGACCGGTGAAGATCGAGTCGATGACCTTGCCGCCCTGCACCTCGGTGGTGTTGCCGGGGATGAGCGTGTTCTCCGGCTCACCCCAACCGACGGTGATCGAAGCGTCCGACTGGCTGCCAGAGTCGCTGTCGGACGTGCAGCCAGCGACTGCGACGAGAGCAAGTGCCGCGCTTACGGCCACCGCTGCTTTCGTTCTGGAGACGCGCATTCCAGGGGCCTCCCTTTTGATGTGCCCAGGGTGATGATGGTTCCGGCCAGCTGGACAGCGACCGGTGGGCGAGGCTAGTGCCCCTGCCAAGTGATATTCGTACTGCCTGGCGGTGTGACAGGTCAGTGCAATCGCCGAGCTGAGATGACACTGTGATCAACAAGCCGGGACATAGCCGGGTCCGAACGTCCAGATGCCGAGAGTTGCCATATATCTGTTCATATCCGGACAAAGGGTCTCAAACCGGCACGCGACACACCCCAAGACGTGACCGGGCCAACGCTGAACGTATACAGCGTTAGCCCGGTCACATTGTGTCAGAAGCGTTACGTGGTGGCCCACTTCTTGCGGCTGCGGAGCTTCTCGCGGTCCTGCTGCGCCAGGGCGACCTTGCGGATCCGGACCGCGGCCGGCGTCACCTCGACGCACTCGTCCTCGCGGCAGAACTCCAGCGCCTGCTCCAGCGAGAGGTGCTTGTACGGGATCAGCGGCACCAGCACGTCGCCGGAGGACTGCCGCATGTTGGTGAGCTTCTTCTCCTTGGTCGGGTTGACGTCCATGTCGTCCTGACGGGAGTTCTCGCCCACGATCATGCCCTCGTACACCTCGGTGCCGGGGCCGACGAACATCGTGCCGCGCTCCTGCAGGTTCGCCAGCGCGAACCCGGTCGTGGGACCCGTCCGGTCGGCGACCAGCGACCCGGTCGGACGGGTCCGCAGCTCGCCGAACCACGGCTCGTACCGGTCGAACACGTGGTGGAGCAGGCCGGTGCCGCGGGTCTCGGTCAGGAACTCGGTGCGGAAGCCGATCAGGCCACGCGCCGGCACCACATACTCCATCCGCACCCAGCCGGTGCCGTGGTTGACCATCTGCTCCAGGCGGCCCTTGCGCAGCGCCATGAGCTGGGTCAGGACGCCCAGGTAGTCCTCGGGGGCGTCGATCGTGAGCCGCTCGACCGGCTCGTGGATCTTGCCGTCCACGAGGCGGGTGACGACCTGGGGCTTGCCGACGGTCAGCTCGAAGCTCTCGCGCCGCATGATCTCGACCAGGATCGCCAGCTGCAGCTCGCCGCGACCCTGGACCTCCCAGGTGTCCGGCCGCTCGGTCGGCAGCACCCGGATGCTCACGTTGCCGACCAGCTCCGTGTCGAGCCGGTTCTTCACCATCCGCGCGGTGAGCTTCTTGCCGCTCTTGCCGGCCAGCGGGGAGGTGTTGATGCCGATCGTCATCGAGATGCTGGGCTCGTCGACGGTGATCACCGGCAGCGGGCGCGGGTCCTCCGGGTCGGCCAGCGTCTCACCGATGGTGATCTCCGGGATGCCGGCGATCGCGATGATGTCGCCCGGCCCCGCCTCCTCGACGGGCTTGCGCTCCAGCGCGTCCGTCATCAGCAGTTCGGTGATCTTCACCCGCTGCACGCTGCCGTCGGCACGGCACCAGGCGGCCTGCTGGCCCTTCTTGATCGTGCCGTTGTGCACCCGGCAGAGCGCGAGCCGGCCCAGGTACGGCGAGGCATCGAGGTTGGTCACGTGGGCCTGCAGCGGCGCGCCCTCGGTGTAGCTCGGCGCCGGGATCGTGTTGAAGATCGTCTCGAACAGCGGCTCGAGGTTCTCCTCCTTCGGCATCCCGCCGTCGTCGGGGCGGGCGAGCGAGGCCCGGCCCGCCTTCGCCGAGGCGTAGACGATCGGGAAGTCGATCTGGTCCTCGGCGGCGTCGAGGTCCAGGAACAGCTCGTAGGCCTCGTCGACGACCTCGGCGATGCGGGCGTCCGGCCGGTCGACCTTGTTGATCACCAGGATCACCGGCATCCGCAGCTGCAGCGCCTTGCGCAGCACGAACCGGGTCTGCGGCAGCGGCCCCTCGCTCGCGTCGACCAGCAGCACCACGCCGTCGACCATCGCCAGGCCGCGCTCGACCTCGCCACCGAAGTCGGCGTGGCCGGGGGTGTCGATGATGTTGATCGTCACGTCCTTGCCGTTCACCTGGTGCTTCACCGCGGTGTTCTTGGCGAGGATCGTGATGCCCTTCTCACGCTCCAGGTCCATCGAGTCCATGACCCGGTCGTCGACGTCGGCGTTCTCGCGGAACGCCCCGGACTGCCACAGCATGGCGTCGACCAGCGTGGTCTTGCCGTGGTCGACGTGGGCGATGATCGCGACGTTGCGCAGATCGTCACGGCTGGTCAGAGAAGTGGACATGCGGGAGGACCCGATCCTTGGGAGAGAGAAGAACAAACCCCTTGAGTCTACGCGGGTTGCGTTCGGCCTCCGGTCGCGGGAGTGTCCGGGGTATGAGCGCGCTTCTGGACGGGGAGACGATCGCGCGGCGGCTGACCGAGCTGCCGGGCTGGTCCGGTGACCCGGCGGCGCTCCGGCGCACGGTGAAGGCGCCCACCTTCCTCGACGGGATCCGGCTGGTCGCCGCCGTGGCCGAGGTCGCCGAGGAACTGGACCATCACCCCGATATCGACATCCGCTGGACGTCCGTCACGTTCACGCTCAGCACCCATTCGGCGGGCGGCGTGACCGAGAAGGACCTGACGCTCGCCGCGCGGATCAACTCCTTGGCCGGCTGACGACCCTCGGCGGCTAGGGTCGGCGGCATGTCTGGTTTCGACCATGTCTGAGTTCGATCTGGCCACGGCCGCCGTGCAGTCCGCGCTCGACGCGGGCGCCCGGTACGCCGACGCTCGGGTCGTGCACGGCCGCCACGAGTCGATGTCCGCGCACGACGGCGACGTCGAGGACCTCACCCAGGGCGACTCGTCCGGGCTGGGCGTCCGCGCGCTGTTCGGCTCGTCCTGGGGATTCTTCGCCCTGCCCGACCTCACCACCGGGTCGGCTCGCCGGGCCGGCACCAGGGCCGCCGAGATCGCCGCGGCCAGCGCCACCGTCCCGGGGCCGCCGCTGGATCTGGTGCCGCTGGACGCGCGTCAGGGCAGCTGGGCCAACCCGTGCGAGCGCGATCCGCTGTCCGTGCCGCTCGTGGACAAGGGCGACCTCCTGGTCGGGCTGACGAAGACGATGCGCGAGCACGGCGCCGACGTCGCGCAGGCCAGCTACGACGTCTGGGACACGCGCTCGTGGTTCGTCTCCAGCGAAGGCCACCGCATCGACCAGCACCTGCGCGAGTGCGGCGCCGCCATGAACGCCACCGCCATCGGCGAGCACGAGACGCAGCACCGCTCCTTCCCGGGCGTCCGCGGGCAGTTCGGCACGGCCGGCTGGGAACTCATCGACCGGCTCGACCTGCCCGGCAACGCCGCCCGCGTCGCCGAGGAGGCACGGGCGCTCCTCACCGCGCCACCGTGCCCAGCCGGCGAGACCGACCTGGTCATCGGCAGCGAGCAGATGGCGCTGCAGATCCACGAGTCGGTGGGGCACGCCGTCGAGCTGGACCGGATCCTCGGCTGGGAGGCGGCCTTCGCCGGTACGTCCTGGCTCGACCTGGCGCAGCTCGGCACGCTGAGGTTCGGGTCCGAGCTGATGACGATCACCGCCGACCCGACCCTTCCGGGCGCGCTCGGCTCGTTCGGGTACGACGACGAGGGCACGCCGGCCGCCCCGGTGGACATCGTCCGGGACGGCGTGTGGGTCGGCGTGCTGGCCGGACGTGACTCGGCCGCGATCGCCGGTCTGCCCTACGCCGGGGCGGTGCGCGCGGACGGGTACAACCGGTTGCCGATGGTCCGCATGACGAACATCGGCCTGCTCCCCGGCGAGCACCGGGTCGAGGAGTTGATCGACGGCGTGCGGGAGGGGGTGCACATGGACAGCAACAGGTCCTGGTCGATCGACGACCGCCGGCTCAACTTCCAGTTCGGGTGCGAGATCGCCTGGGAGATCAAGAACGGCAAGCGCGGGCGGATGCTGCGGAACCCGACCTACACCGGCATCTCGCCGACGTTCTGGGGGTCGCTGGACATGCTGGCGGACGACCTCACCTACTGGGGCACCCCGAGGTGCGGCAAGGGCCAGCCCATGCAGATCGGCCACACCGGTCACCCCTCCGTGACCGCCCGGTTCCGCGGCGTCCGCGTGGGGGTGACGGGATGAGCGCGGCCGAGCGCGTACTCGAGCTCGTCGCGCCGTCCGGGGCCGAGGCCGAGGTCACCACGCGCCTCACGACACAGTCGCTGACCCGGTTCGCCAACTCGTTCATCCACCAGAACGTGAGCGACACCGCCGAGACGGTCCGGCTGCGGCTGCACGTCGACGGGCGTACGGCCGCGTCCAGCACGTCGACGACGACGCCGGAGGGCCTCGCCGGACTGGTCGAACGCACCCTCGCCGCCGCGCGGCTGCGACCGGTCGACACGGGTTGGGCCGGCCTCACGCCACCCACAGCGCCGACCGGTGCCGGCAACCACGACCGAGCGGACGTCTCGCCGGCCGAGCGCGCGGCGGTGGTCAGCGCGTTCGTGGACGCGGCCGGCGGACTGGAGACCGCCGGCTACTGCTTTACCGCGGAGACCGGGGCGGCCTACGCCAACTCCACCGGCCACCAGCTGACCGGCCGGCACACGTACGCGGCCGCGAGCGGGATCGCCCGCACCGGCACGTCCGACGGGATGGCCCGCGTCGCGTCCGTCCGGTTCGGCGATCTGGACGGGCCTGCGCTCGGGGCGCTGGCGGCCAGCCGGGCGAGGGCCGGGGCGGATCCCGGGGACCTCCAGCCCGGCCGGTACCCCGTGGTGCTGGAGCCGGCGGCCGTCGGCGACATGCTCATGTTCCTCGGCATGATCGGCTTCAACGCGCGCGCCGTCGCCGAGGGGCGTTCGTTCGTCCGGCTCGGCGAGGAGCAGTTCGACCCGGCGATCACGCTGGTCGACGATCCGCTGGGGCCGGCGGCGCCCGGGGAGCCGTTCGACGCCGAAGGCACCCCCAAGCGCTTCCTGGAACTGGTGAAAGCGGGCGTGAGCAGCGCGATCGCCCACGACCGCCGCACGGCTCGGCAGAGCGGCGGCGCCAGCACCGGACACGCGGTGCCCCGTGGCGAGCGGTACGGCGCGGTGCCCCGGCATCTCGCCCTGCGTCCGGGCGCCGGCGAGGACCTCGTCGCGCGGCTCGACCGGGGGCTGCTCGTCACCGACTTCTGGTACACCCGGATTCTCGATCCCCGCACCCAGGTCGTGACCGGGCTGACCCGCAACGGCGTGTGGCTGGTCGAGGGCGGCGAGATCGTCCGGCCAGTCCGGAACCTGCGGTTCACCCAGTCCTACCTGGAGGCGCTGGCGCCGGGGAATGTTCTCGCGGTCGGCGCGGAGTCGGCCCAACTGCCCGACAG
Source organism: uncultured Actinomycetota bacterium (assembly GCA_963742725.1). Taxonomy (GTDB): domain Bacteria; phylum Actinomycetota; class Actinomycetes; order Mycobacteriales; family Cryptosporangiaceae; genus CAVVAL01. The sequence goes on from CAVUMX010000001.1 coordinate 1,151,313, forward strand.
TCAGATCGACGGGACGGTCATCGCGCCGGCCCTGCACCTCGCCAGCTGGAACTTCACGGGCGGCGCGAGCGGCTAACCCGTTTGCCCCCGGGCTGGAGAATCGGCGGCGATGAGTACGAGACTGCGCGGGATCGCCCGCGACACCGTCGCCGCCGTGGAGCGCGGCTGGTACACCAACCCCGACGGGGCCCGAGTCCCGATCGACCCGGTCGAGGACACCCGGCTCTACCTGCCGGACGACCCGCTCCCGGCGGCGCCGCCCGCCCGCGACGAGCCGCCGCGCGTGGAGGTCACCGACGAGACGTCGCTGGCGGCTGTGCACCGGCTCGGCGGCGACGTCGCCTGCCTGGTGTTCGCGTCGGCCCGCAACCCGGGCGGCGGGTTCCTCAACGGCGCGCAGGCGCAGGAGGAGAGCCTGGCCCGCGCGTCCGCCCTGTACGGCAGCCTCACCGCGGCGCCCGCCTTCTACGCCCACCACCGTGGCGACTCCGACCTGCGCTACAGCGACCGGGTCATCCACTCGCCGCGCGTCCCGGTGTTCCGCGACGACAGGGGGCGCTGGCTCGATGCCCCGTACCCCGTCACGTTCCTCACCGCCGCCGCGCCGAACACCGGGCAGATCCGGCGCCAGCAGCCCGCGTCGCTGGCGAGCGTGCCGGACGTGTTGCGCGTACGTGCCCGCCGGGTCCTGGACATCGCGGCGGCGCACGGCGAGCGGCGGCTCGTCCTCGGCGCGTGGGGCTGCGGTGTGTTCCAGAACGACCCGGCGACCGTCGCGGACGCCTTCGCCGAGGCGCTGCGCGGCTGCCGCCGGTTCGACGAGGTCACGTTCGCCGTCCCGGCCGGCCCGTCCCACACCGCATTCGCGGCGACCTTCGGCCCCGGCTGACACCTACGCGGGCTTCGCCAGCACCTGAAGATCCAGTATCGCGGGCTGGAACTGGCTCAGGCGACGGGCCAACCGCGCGGGAAGGTGCAGCAGGACGGCGATGACCGTCATCCGGCCGTCCGATGAGGTACCTCGTCCGAAGGACATCAGCAGCTCGTCGCCCATGAGCACCGACCCGACCTCCTGAAAGGTCGCTTCATCCCATCTGCTCTCGACCAGATCGAGCGGACCCCTCCGAAGGACCGTGCCCTCGGCTCCTAGCTCAACCAGTTCGGGTGGGATCGGCGACTCAGACTCCACGATCTCACCCAAACCGGCGGAACCGCAGGTCGGCGGGCTGCCGCTGGGTACGCTCGCCGGCATGAAAGCTAATCGGCGTCGCCGCCCGCCACGAACTCGATCAGCTGGCCGACGCTCTCGACGATCCTGCGGTACCGGACATGCTCCGCTGGGACGTCGAGGCGGTCGCCGCGCTCGCCAACGGCGACTACGACGGTGCCGAGCAGCTGGCGGCCTCGGTCCTCGCCCGGGTACCGCGCCGGCACCGGGCGCACGCGTGGTGCACGATCGCCCGCGCGCAGGCCGGCATGGCGCGGTTCGACGAGGCCCGCAGGTCAGTGGCCCGCGCCCGCAAGGACGACCCCGGCGAGCCCCGGATCCCGTTCGCCGAGGCAGCGATCACGAGGGTCGAGAGTGGCGAGGACCTGACCGCCGCGAGCCACTAAGCCTCACCTAACCAGGCGGCGGGTCTTCCGGGGGGGCAAGATAACCGCCAGACTGCCGGACACACCCGGTCATTGCCGACCGGGTACGGGTGTTTTTCGGGCGAGCATTCGGAGGTGGGGACATGCCGATGCAGGAGGACGTCGCCGAGGTTCGGCGCGCGCTCGCCGCGCTGCAACGTGCGGTCGGAACGCTGGAGACCCGGTACGCGGACAGCCTCGGGCTGCGCCGCCTGTCGAGCGATGTGAAGCGGCTCGCCGACGATCTCGACGAGCTGGGCGACCTGCGGCTGGCCAAGCCGACCGGCGACCGGCTGCCCCGGCTCCAGTTCGTCCCGGACCAGCCGTACGAGCCGGACTTCTGGCGTGACGCCGATGACGAAGGGGTGGGCGGCACCCGCTGACCAACCCCGCTGCGGGGACGGCCACGGACGGCTTCCCGCGGTGAGCAACGAACCGAGGGAGCAGACGAGACAATGACCGCGACCGTTTCCGGACCACCTCCGGGGGCACCGTCCGAGGGCGCCGGCCGAGCCGAGATCGCCGCGAAGACGCTGCGCACCGACCGCTGGTGGTTGGCCCCGCTACTGACCGTCGTGGGGCTCACGGCGTGGGTGCTGTACGCGCTGATCCGCACGGCGACGCAGAAGTACTACTTCGTGCCGGAGTTCGGGTACCTCACGCCGTTCTCCTCCCCGTGCCTGAGCATGTCGTGCATCCCCGAGGCCGCGCACTTCGGTCGGCCCCTGCCGGAGTTCCCGCCGCTGGTGCCGTTCGGCCTGGTCGCGCTGCCGTTCCTGCTCGGCTTCCGGCTCACGTGCTACTACTACCGCAAGGCGTACTACCGGTCGTTCTGGCTCTCTCCCCCGGCGTGCGCGGTGCCGGACGGGCACAAGAAGTACACCGGCGAGACTCGCTTCCCGCTGCTCGGCCAGAACCTGCACCGCTACTTCTTCTACGCCGCGGGCATCATCTCGGTGATCAACACCTACGACGCGGTCGTCGCGTTCCACGGCGACGAGGGCTTCCAGATGGGTCTGGGCAACCTGATCCTGGTCGCCAACGTGGTCCTGCTCTGGGCGTACACGCTGTCGTGCCACTCCTGCCGGCACATCGCGGGCGGCCGGCTCAAGCACTTCTCCAAGCACCCCGTTCGGTACTGGGCATGGACGCAGATCTCGAAGCTGAACGTCCGCCACATGCAGCTGGCGTGGATCACGCTCGGGACGCTCGCGCTGACCGACGCCTACGTCGCGCTCGTCGCTGCCGACGTCATCTCCGACCTGCGTTTCATCAACTGAGAAGGCTCCTCCCATGACTGAGATAGAGCGCCACTCCTACGACGTGGTGGTGATCGGAGCCGGCGGCGCCGGCCTGCGCGCCGCGATCGAGGCCCGGATGCAGGGCAAGCGCACCGCGATCGTCTGCAAGTCTCTGTTCGGCAAGGCCCACACGGTGATGGCCGAGGGCGGCGCCGCCGCGGCGATGGGCAACGTGAACTCGAACGACAACTGGATGGTCCACTTCCGCGACACGATGCGGGGCGGCAAGTTCCTCAACCACTGGCGGATGGCCGAACTGCACGCCAAGGAGGCCCCGGACCGCATCTGGGAGCTGGAGACCTACGGCGCGCTGTTCGACCGCACCAAGGACGGCCGCATCAGCCAGCGGAACTTCGGCGGCCACGAGTACCCGCGGCTGGCGCACGTCGGCGACCGCACGGGCCTGGAGCTGATCCGTACGCTCCAGCAGAAGATCGTCTCCCTCCAGCAGGACGACGAGCGCGAACACGGTGACGCCGAGGCGTACCTGAAGGTGTTCGCCGAGTGCTCGATCACCCAGCTGACGCAGGAAGGCGAACTGGGCGCGGGCGGCCGGATCTCCGGTGCGTTCGGTTACTGGCGCGAGACCGGCGCGTTCGTCGTGTTCGAGGCGCCGGCGATCATCCTGGCGACCGGCGGCATCGGCAAGTCGTTCAAGGTCACCAGCAACTCGTGGGAGTACACCGGCGACGGGCACGCGCTCGCGCTCCGCGCCGGCGCGACGCTCGTGAACATGGAGTTCATCCAGTTCCACCCGACCGGCATGGTGTGGCCGCCGTCGGTGAAGGGCATCCTCGTCACCGAGTCCGTCCGCGGTGACGGCGGTGTGCTGCGCAACTCCGAGGGCAAGCGGTTCATGTTCGACTACGTGCCGGACGTGTTCAAGGACAAGTACGCCACCACCGAGGAAGAGGGCGACCGGTGGTACACCGACCCGGACAACAACCGGCGTCCGCCGGAGCTGTTGCCGCGTGACGAGGTGGCCCGTGCGATCAACGCCGAGGTGAAGGCCGGCCGCGGATCCCCGCACGGCGGTGTGTTCCTGGACGTCTCGACCCGGCTTCCGGCCGAGGAGATCATCCGGCGGCTGCCGTCGATGCACCACCAGTTCAAGGAGCTGGCGGACGTCGACATCACCAAGGAGCCGATGGAGGTCGGCCCGACGGCGCACTACGTCATGGGCGGCGTCGAGGTCGACCCGGACACGACGGCGGCGCTGGTCCCCGGCCTGTTCGCGGCCGGCGAGGTGTCCGGCGGGATGCACGGGTCCAACCGTCTGGGCGGCAACTCGCTGTCCGACCTGCTCGTGTTCGGACGCCGGTCCGGCGCCGGCGCGGCGGCCTATGTGGACGCGCTCGGCACCGACCGTCCGGCTGTCGACGAGGCGCAGGTGACGGCCGCCGCCGAGGAGGCCCTGGCGCCGTTCTCGGCGGCCGACGGCGAGAACCCGTACACCGTCCAGTCCGACCTGCAGACCATCATGGGCGACCTGGTCGGCATCATCCGGCGCGCGAGCGAGGTCGCCGAGGCGCTGACCAAGCTGGGCGAGCTCAAGGCGCGGGCCGCCCGCGTGGGGGCACCGGGCGACCGCCCGTTCAACCCCGGCTGGCACGTCGCCCTGGACCTGCGGAACCTGCTGCTCATCTCCGAGTGCGTCGCCAAGGCGGCGCTGGAGCGGGAGGAGAGCCGCGGCGGCCACACCCGCGACGACTTCCCGGCCATGAGTGCCGAGTGGCGCAAGATCAACCTCATCTGCTCCGCTGACGGGGACGGGGTCGCACTCACGCGGCAGCCACTGCCGGTCATGCCGCCGGAACTGCTCTCGCTGTTCGAGAAGGAAGAGCTGTCGAAGTACCTCACCGCCGACGAACTGTCCGTCCTGGACACCGGCGCCGCCAAGGAGGGCAAGGCATGAGCTACATCGCGCAGTTCCGGGTGTGGCGGGGTGACGCCAGCGGCGGCGCACTGGAGGACTTCAAGGTCGAGGTGAACGAGGGTGAGGTCGTCCTCGACATCATCCACCGGCTCCAGGCCACCCAGGCCGGCGACCTGGCCGTGCGGTGGAACTGCAAGGCCGGCAAGTGCGGATCCTGCTCGGCGGAGATCAACGGCATGCCGCGGCTGCTGTGCATGACCCGGATGAGCACGTTCACCGAGGACCAGGTCATCACGGTCACTCCACTGCGGACGTTCCCGGTTATCCGCGACCTGGTCACCGACGTGTCGTACAACTACGTCAAGGCACGTCAGACGCCGGCGTTCGCGCCGCCGGCCGACCTCGCGCCCGGCGAGTACCGGATGCAGCAGATCGATGTCGAGCGGAGCCAGGAGTTCCGCAAGTGCATCGAGTGCTTCCTCTGCCAGAACACCTGCCATGTGATCCGCGACCACGAGGACAACAAGGAGGCGTTCTCCGGTCCGCGGTACTTCATCCGGGCGGCGGAGCTGGACATGCACCCGCTCGACGCGCGCGAGGACCGCAAGGAGTACGCGCACGCGCAGCAGGGCCTGGGCTACTGCAACATCACCAAGTGCTGCACCGAGGTCTGCCCGGAGCACATCAAGATCACGGACAACGCGATCATCCCGATGAAGGAACGCGTCGTGGACCGCACCTACGACCCGCTGGTGTGGCTGGGCAACAAGATCATGCGCCGGTCCTGACGCCGGAGCGCTGGCATGGGCGACATCTTCGCGGTCACGGCCGGGAAGGTGTCGCCCATCGCGTTTCAGGGGAGCACGGACCGCAGGGCATCGACGAGCGGCTTGTCGGCGGGCAGCCACGGCACGTCATCGAGTTCGGCGGCCGAGAGCCAGCGCAGCTCCGAATGTTCGATGGCCACGGGCTCGCCGCGCGTCAGGCGGGCGGTCCAGACCTTCAGCACGGCCGTGCCGCTGGGAAGCACGATGTCCCCGCCGAGCCGTTCCAGGACCTCGATCCCGACGCCCAGCTCCTCTTCGCACTCGCGGATCAGCGCGTCCAGCTCGGCCTCGCCCGGCTCCACCTTGCCGCCGGGAAACTCCCACATTCCGGCCATCGCGGGCGGTTCGGCGCGTTCGGCACCGAGAACTCGGCCCTGGTCGTCCAGGATGGCCGCGCCGACGATCGTCACCAGCTCCGTGTACACGGGCACAGCGTGCCAGCCAGACGTTCGGACGATAGACGCACCCCCCTTCCGGCTACCACACTCGACGTTTGATCGACGCCGGGAGGGCCACAAGTCCTACGAGCGTCCGTCGCCCTGTTGGTAGATGCTCAAGACGCCGACCCGCGGAGGCCCCATGCCGACACTGTTGAGCAAGTCGCTCGTCCGCGACGCCATCTCTCGACTGAACGGGTGGTCCGGCGATACCGCCGGCATCGGCCGCACGATCACGCTGACGGCCAGCGAGCACAGTGACTTCACCGAACGTGTGAAGGTCTGTAGCGACGCGATGAACCACCGCCCCGACATCCGCCGTGACGGAGATCAGACCAAGGTCTGGCTCTGCTCCACCGCAGAAGGCGGCATCACCGAGTGCGACATCGCGCTCGCCGCCCGTATCAACTCGATCGTGAAGACGGTTTCCAGCTAGCTGCTCCGACGGGCTTCGTGGGCGCGCTGCGCCGACTCGACCGCCGTGGCCAGCGCGTCGAAGTCCGTGACGTTCTGGAAGGCCACGTTGCCCGGCCTCATCCAGGGGAAGAACCCCGACTCGGTGAACCAGTTCGGGTACCGCGAGTCGGCGCTCGGAACGAACTCCACCGAACCGTGCCGGCCATCGCGCGCCCGGTTCGTGGTCACCGGTCCCCACATCGCCACGGCAGCGTCGGTCCAGGTGCTGCCGCCCGCGCTCAGGACGATCGCCCGCCGGTCGGTGAGCCCGTACCGGAGCCGCCCGGCCCGCCACCAGCGGACGACGAACCGTCCGACCAGCGCGTAGAGCACGAGCATCCCCACCATGACGCCGATGGCGACGATCATCACCCGCGGCATGCCCGAGCTGACCGCGCCGATCAGCCACATCGCCATGAAGAACACCCAGCCGAGCGACAGCGGGATGGCGAAACGGTCCGACGGCAGCAGGAGGGCACGCGGATCGGGACGCCCCGTCCACAACAGCTGCTCGCCCGGCCTGAGTAGGGCCATGACCTGGTCTCTTGAATCGTCCACCATGCCGGCAGTGTGCCGTGCGAACAGCCGTTCGAGGCCTCCCTTGCGATATCCCGCAAGGATGTCGTGATGGACCGGATCATCCTGCCGCAGCCGTGGCCGCCCGACGCCGCGTCGGCCGAGGCCATGCAGGAGCGCCTGCGCGACAAGGTGGACCTCACGAGCCCCGGACCCCAGCGCATCCGGACCGTGGCCGGCCTCGACGTCTCCTACGACACCGCATCGGACGTGGTCGTCGGCGCCGTGACGATCCTCGACGCCGCCAGCTTCGAGATCCTGGACGAGGCGACCGTGGCGGGTCGCGCCGCCTTCCCGTACGTGCCGGGCCTGCTGGCGTTCCGGGAGATCCCCGCGCTGGTGGCGGCCTGGAACGCGCTGTCGTGGCCGGACCCGCCGGACCTCCTCGTCTGCGACGGATACGGCGTCGCGCATCCACGCCGATTCGGCCTGGCCTGCCACGTCGGCGCGCTCACCGGGCTCCCGTCGGTCGGTGTCGGCAAGACACCGTTCGTGGGCGCGTACGACCAGCCGGGCGATTCGCGCGGGTCGTGGTCGCCACTGGTCGATCGGGGCGAAACAGTCGGACGGGCGCTCCGCACGCAGGACGGCGTCCGCGAAGTCTTCGTCTCGGTCGGCCACGCCATCGATCTCGACACGGCGTGCCGGCACGTACTGGCGCTGACGCCGAGGTACCGGCTGCCGGAGACGACCCGCGCGGCTGACCAGGCGAGCCGCCGCGCCCTCCGCGGCAGCGCGGCGCAACTGTCGGGGATATCGGGCTATCCGGCGCCCGGTTAAAGCACGGCATCCCGAACAGTCCGGTTTGCGCGGGGCCGGGCGCGGGGCCGGGGCGCGTGCGGAAGGCGGGAGGCGGGAGGGGCGGCGGGCCACCGGCCCGACGGCGTAGGACCAAGGTCCTAGGTCAAGGGTGGCCCGTGGCCGATTCGGGCGGCGCCGCATCGCGCGAGCGTTGAGGCATGACGAAAACAGCCATCATCACCGGAGCGTCCCAGGGTCTCGGGCGCGCGCTCGCCGCCAACCTCGCCGAGGACGGGTGGCGGCTCGTGGTCGACGCCCGTACCGCCGAGGACCTGGAGAAGGCGGCGTCGACCTGGCCGGACGTCGTCGTGATCCCGGGCGACGTCACCGACCCCGATCACCGCAGCGCGCTCGTCGCGGCCACCGACCGGATCGATCTGCTGATCCTCAACGCGTCGTCGCTCGGGCAGACCCCGCTGCCACCGATCGCCACCTACAACCTGGGCCAGTTCCGCCAGGTGCTCGAAGTGAACACGGTCGCCGCGCTGGGCCTTATCCAGCTCGCACTGCCGAAGATCAAGTCCTCTAACGGACGGCTCATCGCGATCAGCAGCGACGCCGCCGTCGAGGGGTACGAGGGCTGGGGCGGGTACGGCGCGAGCAAGGCGGCAGTCGACCAGCTGGTCCGCGTCCTGGCGGCGGAGGAGCCGGAGCTGCGGATCTACGCGGCCGACCCGGGCGACATGCGCACGAAGATGCACGCCGACGCCTTCCCCGGCGAGGACATCAGCGACCGTCCGGAGCCGGAGACGGCGGTGCCGTCGTTGCGCCGGCTCGTCGACGGGGACCTGCCCAGCGGCCGGTACAGCGCGGCGGAGCTGCGGTCATGACGGCCCCCAACGCCCGGCCGCTCGCCCGCGCCGGCACGCTGATCGGCACCGGCACGCGGGTCAGCGGCGCCGGCATGGTCGCCACCGGCCCGCCGGAGGCACGCGGCGTCCCGCGGGACAGGGTCCGGATGCTGGTCGCCACGAACCGCGGTCTCGCGCACCGGGTGGCGTGGCAGCTGCCGGCGGTGTTGCGGGCGGGCGACGTCCTGGTAGTCAACACGTCCGACACGTTGCCGGCCGCGCTGCCGGGCGTGACCGCGAGCGGCGACCGGGTCGAGGTCCACCTCTCCACCGTGGAACCGGGCTCCACGTACCCGGAGGCGTTGCGCAACACCAAGTCCAGGTGGGTCGTCGAGGTACGGACGCGGGGGCCGTACGGCGGCGACCCGTCCTACGCCGACCGGGCCGGCACGGTGATCAGCCTCCGTGGCGGCGGCAAGCTCCGCGTCGACGCCGGCTACCCTGCCGGCGCCACGACGCCCCGGCTCTGGACCGTCGACGTCACCACGCCGGCACCGCTGCTGACCTGGCTCGCCGAGCACGGCGACCCCATCCGCTACCGGTACGTGACCGCGCCCTGGCGGCTCTCGGCGTACCGCACCACCTACGCGGACACGCCCGGCAGCGCCGAGATGCCCAGCGCCGGGCGGGCCCTCACTCCACGCGTGTTCCGCCGGCTCCGTTCCAGGGGCGTCGAGGTGGCGGGGCTGGTCCTGCACACGGGCGTCTCGTCGCTGGAGGCGGGCGATCCGCCGTACCCGGAGTGGTACGACGTGCCGCGCGCCACCGCCGAGACCATCCGGGCGGCCAAAGCCGACGGCCGGCGAATCGTCGCGGTGGGGACGACGGTCGTCCGCGCGCTGGAGTCCCTGGTGGAGACCGGCAGACCGCGCGGCTGGACCGACCTCGTGATCACGCCCGAACGCGGCGTGTCCACAGTCGACGGGCTCCTGTCGGGCTGGCACGAGCCAGAGGCGTCGCACCTGATGATGCTCGAAGCCATCGCCGGGCGCGACCTTCTCGACGCCTCGTACCAGGCGGCCGTCTCCAGCGGCTACCGCTGGCACGAGTTCGGCGACCTCCACCTGATCCTCCCCTCCGGACGGCCGGACCTCAGGCCATGACATTGGTCGCGGCATTCCTCGCTCCGCTCCTCGCTCCTTCGTCGCTGCGATGCTCACTCCGGAGGCCGGCTCCATGAGTCCAGAGGTCTGGCTCAAGTCGCTCGCCACCGCGTGGGAGCGCCGCGACCCCGATGCCGCCGCCGCGCTGTTCACCGACGACGCCACGTACAGCGTGGACCCGCACGCACCGCCGACACGGGGGCGGACGGCGATACGGGCCTACTGGGCGGGCGAGGTCGAGGGCCAGCACGGGATCGACGTCCGGTTCGGTGCGCCGGTGGTGAGCGGCGACAGGGTGGCCGCCGAATGGTGGGCAACCCTCCAGACCTCTCCGGACGGACCGTCCACCATCGCCGGCATCGTCATGCTGCGGTTCGCACCGGACGGACGTTGCTCCGAACTCCGCGAGTACTGGATGGTGTCGCCCTGGCAGGTCGCGGAGCCGCAGGCCGGCTGGGGCCGGTAAGAGTGGCACGATGACCGGGATGGACGGCCGCGGAGACACAGACGTTCCCGCGCTGCGGCGACTACTCGACGTGGCGCTGGCGCTCGGCGCGGAGCGGCGCGCCGAGCCGGCCATGCGCACCGTGCTGGCGGCCGCCCGCGACCTGGCGGACGCCAAGTACGCGGCGATCGGCGTACCGGACGGCAGCGGCGGGTTCGCCGTGTTCCTGACCAGCGGCATCGACGCGGCGACGTGGGACCGGATCGGTTCGCTCCCCCGGACGCACGGGATCCTCGGCGAGCTGCTGTGCCGTCCGGAGGCGATCCGGCACAGCGACATCACGGCCGATCCGCGGTTCGGGTACTACCCGCGGCACCATCCGGTGATGCGCTCGTTCCTGGGCGTGCCGATCGTGGCCGGCGGCGAGATCATCGCCGAGCTGTTCCTGGCCGAGAAGGTGAGCGGCGGCGACTTCACCGACGATGACCAGCGGCTCATCGAGATGCTGGCCGCCCACGCCGCCCTGGCCGTCGTCAACGCGCAGCTCCACGAGCGGGCCCGCGAGCTGTCCATCGTGGAGGAACGGACCCGGATCGCGCGCGAGCTGCACGACTCCGTCACGCAGACGCTGTTCAGCCTGTCGCTCGTGACGGAGTCGGCGGCGACCGTGGCAGGCGGGCACGCCGAGCCGCGCCTGACGACCCAGCTCGACCAGCTGCGGCAGCTCAGCCGGACGGCCCTGGAGGAGATGCGGGCGCTGGTCGAGACGTTGCGCGGCTCGGACGTCGACCGCGAGAACCTGGAGACCGCGCTGCACAAGCGGGTGGATCTGCTCCGCGCCGTCCACGACGTGCCGATCACGCTCGACATCCGCGGGGCGCTGCCGCAGCGGGCCCAGTCCGTCACCCGCGAGGTCATCAAGATCGCCAACGAGGCCCTCGCCAACGCGCTCCAGCACGCCGAGGCCGGCTCGATCCGGCTCCAGCTCCACGGCAACGCCAAGGTCCTCAAGCTGGTCGTGGCCGACGACGGCACCGGGTTCGACCTGGTCGGGACCGTCAAGCGGTCCCGGCGGCTGGGCCTCGCCAGCATGCGCGAGCGGGCCGACGCGCTCGGCGGCACGCTCCGGATCGACAGCGAGCCCGGCGCCGGCACGACCGTCACGCTGGAGGTGCCCTGTGTCTGACGAGCCCCTCCGGCTCCTGCTGGTGGACGACCACGAGATGGTCCGCGCGGGCCTCCGGACGTTCCTGGAACTCCAGGACGACATGGAGGTCGTCGGGGAGGCGGGCACCGGCGAGCAGGCGTTGGCGCTGGTACCGACGCTGAAGCCGACGATCGTCCTCATGGATCTCGTCCTGCCGGGCATGTCCGGGATCGACGCGCTGCGCCAGCTCCAGGCCAGCCACCCGGACGTGAAGGTCGTCGTCCTGACCTCGTTCGCCGGCCAGGACTCGGTGCTGGCGGCCGTCCGGGCTGGCGTCGCCGGGTACCTGCTCAAGGACGTCGGCCCGGCCGAGCTGGCTGACGCGCTCCGGGCCGTCCACGCCGGCGGCGCGCAGCTCCACCCGCAGGTGGCGGCCACGGTCATGCAGTCGATGGTCGAGGATTCCCGCGATCCGCTGACGCCGCGCGAGCACGAGGTGCTGCGCCTGGTCGCCCAGGGCCTGTCGAACCGGCTCATCGCCAAGGAGCTGGCGCTGTCGGAGAAGACCGTGAAGGCGCACGTCAGCGCCGTACTGAGCAAGCTCGGCGTGGCCGACCGGACCCAGGCGGCGCTGTACGCCGTCCGGGCCGGGCTCGTCGACGAACGCTGATCGCCCAAACGCGGGGGAACTAGGTGTAGATGCCGGGCGGCGGGTCCCAGCCGGTGAGGACGTGGGCGCCGATCTCCGCGTGCTTCCAGTCGACGGGATCGTGCAGCGACAGCGTGCGGGCGTCGCGCCACCAGCGGTCGAACCCGGTGCCCGTGCGCGCGCCGGACGTGCCGGTGAGCGCGAAGATCTCCGACGTCGCCCGGACGGCCGCCGCCGAGGCCGCGGCCTTCGCCGCGTAGATCGGCACGGCCAGTTCCGTGCGGGTGATCTCGCCGCGCTCGAACGCGTCGAGCAGACCACCCGTACGCAGGGTGAGCGCGTGGGCAGCGGCGAGCCCGGCGACCAGCTCACCGGCCAGCCGCCGCACGAGCGGATCGTCTGCCGCCGAGTCGACGCCGGCCGGTGGCCACGGCCGGCTGCGTTCCGCGACGAACGGCACGGCCGCGCGGAGGGCGCCGATCCCGATGCCGACCAGCACCGCCGCGAACCCGGCCTGGTACCGGACGGCGTTCTGCGGCAGCGGCGCCTTGCCGGGCAGGCTGGCCCGCAGCGCCGGATCGGTCCGGACGCCCGTGAACGTGACGCTGCCCGAGTCGGTGGCGCGCTGGCCGAGCATGTCCCAGTCGCGCGCGAACGCGACTCCGGGGGTGTCACGCGGGAGCAGGTTCAGCTGGAGCCCGAGCAGCGGGTTCTCGTCGATGCCGGGCACGGTGGGGTTGAAGGCCCAGACGGCGATCAGATCGGCTTCGGCGGCGCCGGTGGCGTAGATCTTGGCGCCGTCGATGACGAACGATCCGTCGGGCTGGGGTATGGCGACCGTGTGCCACGGGTCGTCGACCTTGCGGCCTGACTCGGCGACCGCCAGCCCGAGGATGGCGTCGTCGTCGCGGACACGGGCGGCGAGCACCGGGCGCAACGCGTCGGGGCAGTAGACGAAGATCTCGCGCACCAGCTCGTCGTGGACCTTGAAGATCTGGGCGACGGCCGGGTCCGCGGCGGCGATCCGGACCTGTGCCTCCAGCGAGAACTCGTGCGAGGCGCCGAGCCCGCCGAACTCGGCCGGCAACGCGCCGTGCAGGACGCCGGACCGCCGGAGCGCCGTGACCGCGCGGGTCGGATACCTGCCGGCGGCGTCGTGCTCGGCCGCGAGTGGTGCGATCTCGTCGTCGAGGGCCCGCTGGAGCCGGGCCAGGGCGGCGATCTCGCCGGGCGCTAACACCGGCCGGGGGAACGCCGCCCCGAGCAGCGCGCTCAACTGATCCGTCATCGTGCCCCCCGTTCGCTCGCGCGTACGGGGCGAGGCTACAGCTCCAGGGCGAAAGCGGCCGCGCACGCGGCGTGGCACGGCCAGGTCTGGTGGCAGCAGGTGCAGCGGAGTCCGGAACGGATGTGGTGGGCGAGAACGTCGGCAGCGGTGTGGTGGTAGCGGTCGATCGCGGCAACCCACTCGCTGTCGACCATCGTGCTGGCACTCGCAGCTGAAGTTACTGTGGGTGACATCGTGCTCACCTAGTTTCCACCGAGTCGGAGAACCTCAACGGCCTTCTCACCAGAGGCTAGCTGGCCGGTACGACAGTTCTGGGTTACCACGCCCAAGCATGTACCCGCTTGTCAAATCTGGACATCCGCCGCGCGATGCACGTTAGCGGACGGTCAGCGTCCTCCGCCTCCTCCGGTTGGCGGGCACGTCCACCATTCGCCCGAGCCCAGGACCGCACCGATCACTCTCCGCAGGCGTCCGTACTACCGGCGGCGAGCCCGGCGCTGGTGGACGAACGCCCAGATCAGCGCGGCGGACAGGGCGGCGCCGAGCGCGTACGGGCCGATCGTCCGCACGGCTGCCCCGGCTCGCGTCACCTGCATGAGATCGATCGCCTCGACCTCTTCCGGCGTCGACACCGCGTGCGTGCCGTGCCCTGTCGCCGTCCCGCCCACCGTGCCGGCGAGGCATCCGGCGAACTCGCCGACCATGCGGGCCCCGACGTCGGCGAGGACGCCGCGGCCGAACTGTGCGGGACGCCCGGTCACGTTGAGGACAGTCACCACCCGGACTTCGGTTCGCTCATCGCCGTCCGGATGAAGGGTTGCGCTTATCGTGGCCGACGCGGTGCCGGAGCTACGGGTGTCGCGCCCGCTGGCCTCGATGACCACGCGTCGGGCCGTCTCGTCGCGCTCCACGAACCGGCCGGTGCCCCGGTAAGTGAGGTTGACGGGGCCGAGCTTCACCTTGACCGTGCCGGCGAAGCCCTCATCGCTGTGCTCGGTGAGGGTCGCGCCGGGCATGCAGGGGGCGATCCGGGGGATGTCGAGCAGGACGTCCCAGGCCTGCTTCACCCCGACCGGCACCGTGAACGTGTGCTCCAGCTCCATCCGGACCTCCTTGGGGCGGTGGGACCGTGAGACCACGGTCCCACCGCGAGAATCAGCAGGCGGCGAGTGCCCTGCCCGTCAGTACCCGGGCCAGGTGGGTTCGATACTCCGCCGAGGCGGTCAGGTCGTCGGACGGCCGCGCGTCCTCGGCCGCGTGGGCGGCGGCGTCCGCGAGGGGGGCGCCCGCGAGCAGCGCCTCCTCGACGGCCCGGGCCCGTAGCGGCACCGGCGCCATGTTGGTCAGCGCCACCCTGGCCGATGTCACGTCACCGTCCTCCCGGCGGATCGCCGCCGCGACGCCGACGATCGACCAGGCCTGGGCCACCCGGTTGAACTTCTCGTAGTGGCAGCCCCAGCCGGTCAACTTGGGGATCCGGACCTCGGCGAGGATCTCGTCCGGGCCGAGCGCGGTCGTGAGGTAGTCCATGAAGAACTCCGACGCCGGCACCGAACGCGCACCGCCCGGGCCCTGGATCGTGATCTCCGCGTCCAGCGCCAGCGCCACCGCCGGCAGGTCGCCGGCCGGATCAGCGTGGGCGAGCGAACCGCCGAGTGTGCCGAGGTGGCGCACCTGGCGGTCGCCGATCGTCAGCGCGGCCTGTGCCAGCAGCGGCACGTGCTCGCGGACGAGATGGTCGCGGGTCAGCTCGTCGTGCGTGGTCATCGCGCCGATGACGAGCTGGTCACCGTCCTCCCGGACACCCCGGAGCGTGTCCAGCTCACCCAGGTCCACGAGGACGGTCGGCGCCGCGAGCCGCATCCGCAGCACCGGGATGAGGCTCTGCCCGCCGGCCAGGACCTTGGCGTCCTCGCCGGCCTGGCGCAGCGCCGCCACCGCGTCGTCCATCGTGGACGGACGCGTGTAGTCGAAGGCGGTCGGGATCATGCCGCACCTCCCTGGATCGCGCGCCACACACGCTCGGGCGTGCACGGCATCCGGACATCGGTGACGCCGAGTGGGCGCAGCGCGTCCACCACGGCGTTGACGACGGCCGGTGTCGAGCCGATCGTCCCTGTCTCGCCGACGCCCTTCACCCCGAGCGGGTTGGTGGTCGCCGGGGTCTCGGTGCGGTCGGTGGTGAGTTCTGGCAGGTCGGCCGCGCTCGGGATCGTGTAGTCGACGAACGAGCCGGTCGTGAGGTTGCCGTCGGCGTCGTAGACGGCCTCCTCGAACAGCGCCTGGGCGATGCCCTGCGCAACGCCGCCGTGCACCTGCCCCTCGACGATCATCGGATTGACCACCCGCCCCACGTCGTCGACGGCGACGTACTTGCGGATCCTCACCCGTCCGGTCTCGGTGTCCACGTCGACCGCGCACAGGTGCGTGCCGTGCGGGAAGGAGAAGTTCGACGGGTCGAACGTGGCATCGGCGTCCAGCGTCGGCTCCACGCCCTCCGGCATGTCGTGCGCCGCGAAGACCGCGAACGCGATCTCCTGGATGGACTTCGTCGCGTCCGGGGTGCCCCGAACCTGGAACGACCCGTCGCGGAAATCGAGGTCGTCCGCCGCGCACTCCAGCATGTGGGCCGCGATCGTCCGCGCCTTCTCGACCACCTTCTGGCACGCCAGGACCAGCGCGATCCCGCCGACCGTCATCGAACGGGATCCGTACGTGTCCCAACCTCGCGGCGAGGTGCGGGTGTCGCCGTGCAGCACCTCGACGTCCTCGAACGGCACGCCGAGCTGGTCGGCGACGACCTGGCTCCACGTCGTCTCGTTCCCCTGCCCGTGCGGGTTGACGCCCGTCACGACCTCCACCTTGCCGGTCGGGAGCACCCGCACACCGGCCGCCTCCCAGCCGCCGCCGGCGTAGAGCAGGTTGCCGAGAATCCGCGACGGTGCCCAACCGCACGCCTCGATGTAGGTCGAGACACCGATGCCGAGCTGCACCGCGTCGCCACGCTCCCGCCGTTCGGCCTGTTCCGCGCGGAGCGCGGCGTAGTCGAACAGCTCGGTGGCCAGGTCTGTCGCCGCCTCGTTGTTGCCCGAGTCGTAGGTCATCCCGCTGACCGTCGTGAACGGGAACTCGTCGTGCGTGATCCAGTTCTTGCGGCGCAGTTCGATCGGGTCCATGTCCAGCTCGTTGGCCAGTTCGTCGAGCATCCGCTCGATGGCGAACGTCGCCTCGGGCCGGCCGGCGCCACGGTAGGCGTCGGTCCACGCCGTGTTGGTGAAGACGCCGCTGCACTCGAACCGGTACGCGGGGATCTTGTAGATCCCGTTGTACAGCAGCGCACCGAGCAGTGGGGTGCCCGGCGTGATGATCCCCAGATAGGCGCCCATGTTGGCGAGGATCCGCACGTCGAGGCCGGTGATGGTGCCGTCGCGGCGCGCGCCGAGCCGCAGGTACTGGATCTGGTCGCGGCCGTGATGTGCGGCGAGCATGGCGTCGCTGCGGGTCTCGGTGTGCTTGACCGGCCTGCCGACCTGCTGCGCGGCCATGAACGTGATCAGCTCCTCCGGCGTCACCTGGAGCTTGCCGCCGAACCCGCCGCCCACATCGGGCGCGATCACCCGGATCTTGTGCTCCGGTACGCCGGTCTGCAGCGCGGTGAACAGGCGGAGGATGTGCGGGATCTGCGTCGACGACCACATCGTGACCTGGTCGGCTGTCGGGTCCACGACCACGCTGCGCGGCTCCATGGACGCCGGGATCAGCCGCTGCTGCACGAACCGCCGCTCGACCACGACCTCGGCGCCGTCCAGCGCCGGCCCGATCGCCTCGCCGGTGCCGGCCTCGGCCGAGTCGAAGACCCAGGTGTAGCTCTTGTTGGTGCCCTTGTCCGCGTGGACCAGGTCGGCGCCGTCGCGCAGCGCCTCCTCCATGTCGAGCACGACCGGGAGCGGCTCGTACTCGATCTCGATCGCCTCCAGGGCGTCGACGGCGCTGGCACGGTCGCGGGCGATCACGACGGCCACCGGCTCGCCCGCGTACCGCACCTCCGTGACGGCGAGCGGCGGGTGGTCCGGGACGACGATGTCGTCCGTGACCGGCCACGCCAGCGGCAGGCTGCCCTGGAACTCGGCGACGTCCGCGCCGGTCATCGCGCCGACGACGTTCGGCATGGCGAGCGCCGGGGCCGCGTCGATGGCGGCGATCTTCGCGTGCGCCATCGGACTGCGCAGGATCGCCAGATGCAACATCCCGGGCAGGACGACGTTCTCTGTCCACATCGTCCGGCCGGTGATGAGCCGGGCGTCCTCCTTGCGTCGCCGTGACTTGCCGAACTCGCCGGCGGCGGGCCGTTCCTCAGTGACGGACACGCTTCCCACCTCCTACGGGACGATCGCTTCGGGTGCCTTGTCTGCCGGGGCCGTTTCCGACTCGGGCATCTCGGCGGGGGCGTCGCGGTGCATCGCGTCCGCGGCGGCGAGCGCCGCGCGGACGATGTTCTGGTACCCGGTGCAGCGGCACAGGTTGCCTTCCAGACCCTCGCGGACCTGTTGCTCGGTCGGGTGCGGGATGTCCTGCAGCAGGTCGACCGTGGCCATGATCATCCCGGGCGTGCAGAAGCCGCACTGGAGCGCGTGCTGCTCCCGGAACGCCGTCTGGACGGGGTGCCAGCCACCGTCCATACCGGTCAGACCCTCGATCGTCGTGACCTCGTGCCCATCGGCCTGGACCGCGAGCACCGAGCAGCTCTTCACGCCGCGCCGGTCCAGCAGGACCGTGCACGAGCCGCAGTTGCTCGTGTCGCAGCCCACCACGGTGCCGACCTTGCCGAGGCGCTCGCGCAGGTACTGGACCAGGAGCATGCGGGGTTCGACGTCGTCGGTGTACCGGACGCCGTCGACGAGGATGTTGATAAGGGACATGCCGCCTCCGGGCCTCGACGGGACGATCCGCCGCGGGGCGCGGCGAACCGCGCGCTGGAATGGCCCGGGGAGTGTGACAAGGCCACTCCGGTGCGTACCCCCAGCCAAGACCTGTTGGCTCCCGACCGCAACCGCCGCAGGACCCCACGCTCAGTTGTTCAGCGGATACTCCTGGTGTTGACCGCGTGCTTCACTGGGCTGCCGATCCTTCTCAGGGGCCGGGGGGACCGATGACGCAGACACCCGTTGATTCCACGACCGTCGCGACCGAACCGCCTGAGCCGCCACCGCCACCTGAGCCGCCCGCTGAGCAGCCGGCCGCTGAGGAACCGGCCGCTGGAGAGCCGGCCGCCGAGGCACCGGCCGCGCCGTCCGAGCCGGACTCCGACCGCTTCACATTCATCGTCGGGCTCGGCTTCTGGGTGGTCATCGGCGCTCTGATCGCGATGGCGAACGACTCGAGCCGGGAGTTCCTCGCGCGCTGGTGGTGGGCGATCGTCGGCGGGGCCGCGCTCGCCGGAGCCGCCGCGTTCATGCCGAGCGGGCGCCGCTGGCTCCTCGGGCGGAGCGCCAACACGCGCGCCGCGTTCATCATCTTCGGCGCCGTGCCACTGCTTCTACTCCTCATCGGCAGCGTCGCCGTGCTGCCCGTCCGGTACCAGGTGACCGCCCTGCGCGTGGTGTTCCTGCTCGTCGTCTGCCTGCTGCCGGCGACGATGTGGTACCTGTTCATCGCGACCCGCAAGGCCAGCATCCTCAACGAGTTCCTCGCGAACCTCGACCGGCTCGGCCTGCTGCGCTCGTCCGGCACGTCGGCCGGACCGCCGGACGAGACGCTCCCGCCGGACACGTCGAGAAGCCGGCGCATCTCCAGCTACCTGCAGCGATTCGAGGCCATCTACGGCGACCTCCCCGACACCATCCACGAGGACGTCCTCAACAACCGGTTCCGGAAGTACAGCCGGGCCGAGATGGCCGGTTCGACGGCGCTGTCGACGACGACCGTGCCGGTGATGTTCTCCACCGTGCTGGTCGCGCTGGGCTGGCTGATCACCCTGCCGCCCGGCGAGGTGCCGCCGACGGGCGCGACCAGCGACAGCTGGATCCGGGCGCTCCAGCCCAACGCCTCGCCGGTGACGCTCGCGTTCCTCGGCGCCTACTTCTTCTCGTTCCAGATGCTGTTCCGGCGGTATGTCCTGAAGGACCTGCGGGGCAGCGCCTACGTCGCGGCGGCCATGCGGATCATCCTCGCCGTCATCGGCATCTGGGTCCTGATGGCGGCGCAGGCCGGCCTCGACATCTTCACGACCGATCAGCTGCTGGTCGCGGGCTTCGTGATCGGTGTCTTCCCGCTCGTCGTCTGGCAGATCGTCCAGGCCGTCTTCAAGCGCATGTCCAGGATCGCCGTGCGGAGCATGGTCTCGGAGCTGCCGATCGGCGAGCTGGACGGCCTCACCGTGTGGCACGAGGCCCGGCTGGAAGAGGAGGACATCGAGAACATCCCGAACATGGCCACGGCGGACCTCGTCGAACTGCTGCTCAACACCCGTGTCCCGCCGGAGCGGATCATCGACTGGACGGACCAGGCGATCCTCTACACGCAGCTCGGGCCGAGAGGGAGCCGCGAGCCGCAGAGTCCGCGGCAGCGGCTCCGGCGGCACGGCATCCGGACGGCCACGGCGCTGCTGTGGGCCGCGGAGGAGGCGGACCGGCGCGGGCGGCGTGCGGCCTTCGACGCGATCCTCAAGGACGGCGACGGCACCAGCGTGATGCCGGCCCTGGAGGCCACCCTCGTCACCAACTCCAACCTCGCACTGGTCCAGCGGTGGCGCGGCCTGTCGCGGCCCACGTCAGTCGGTGTGGATGCGGGTGTCGAGTTGGGTCAGGCGGGTGCCGGTGCCACCCCAGCGGGCGGCGATGATCTCGCCGGCGATGCTGACGGCGGTCTCCTCGGGCGTGCGGGCGCCGAGGTCGAGCCCGATCGGGGATGACAGCCGGGAGAGTTCGTCGCCGGTCAGGCCGGCTTCCTTGAGGCGTGCCATGCGGTCGTCGTGGGTGCGCCGGGAGCCCATCGCGCCGACGTAGGCGAGCGGTATCCGCAGCGCCAGTTCGAGCACGGGCACGTCGAACTTCGGATCGTGGGTGAGGACGCAGACCACGGTGCGGTCGTCGATCCGGCCGGCGTCGTGTTCAGCCTTGAGGTACCGGTCCGGCCAGGCCACGACGACCTCGTGCGCGTCGGGGAACCGCTTGCGCGTCGCGAACACCGGACGGGCGTCGCACACCGTGACCTGGTACCCGAGGAACGACCCGATGCGGGCGACGGCGGCGGCGAAGTCGATGGCGCCGAAGACGATCATCCGGGGCTTCGGCGCGTACGAGGCGACGAACAGGGTCAGGTCGTCGCCCCGGCGTTGCCCGTCCTGGCCGTAGGCGAGCGTGCCGGTCTTGCCCTGCGCGAGCATCCCCCGGACGTCGTCCGTGGCGGCCTGGTCGAGCCGCTCCGATCCGAGCGTGCCCGCGGTGGTGTCGGGGGTGACGACCAGGCGTCCTCCGAGCCTGGACCCCTTCACGCAGGTCGCCACCGCGATGGGCCGTCCGTCGCGGATCGCCTCGGCGACCTCGCCGAGCTGTGGGAACGTCGTCCGGTCGATGCGTTCGACGTAGACGTCCAGGATGCCGCCGCAGGTGAGTCCGATGGCGAAGGCGTCGTCGTCGGACACCCCGTACCGCTGGAGGGTGGGCTGGCCGCTCGCGACGACCTCCTGCGCCTCCTCGTAGACCGCGCCCTCGACGCAGCCGCCGGAGACGCTGCCGACCGCCGTGCCGTCGGGACCGACGAGCATCGACGCGCCGGCCGGGCGGGGCGCGCTGCGCCAGGTGGCGACGACCGTACCCATGCCGACCGGTTCGCCGGCCTCCCACCAGCGCAGCAGGTCGTCCAGGACGTCACGCATCGGCGATCACCCCAACCAGTTCCTCGAGTGCGGCGAAGCTGTGGCCGGTGACGAAGTCGTCGACGTGCGGCAGCGCCGCCGCCATGCCGCCGGTCAGCGGCGCGTACCCGGCCTTGCCCTTGTGCGGGTTCACCCAGATCACGCGGTGCGCGAGCCGGCCGAGCCGCTGCATCTGCCCGGCGAGCAGGCCGGGGTCTCCCCGCTCCCAGCCGTCGCTGAACAGGACGACGACCGCACGCCGGGCCACGCCACGCTGGCCCCAGCGGTCCAGGAAGGCCTTGAGGGCTTCGCCGAGCCGGGTGCCTCCACTCCAGTCCGGGATCGCGTTGCCACAGGCGGCGAGGGCCGCGTCGGGGTCGCGGTGCCGCAGCGGACGGGTGACGCGGGTGAGCCTCGTGCCGACGGTGAACACCTCGGTGGAGTTCGGCCGGCGACGGACGGCGGCGTGCGCGAACCGGACGAGCGCGTCGGCGTACGGCGCCATCGACCCGGAGACGTCGACGAGCAGGACGAGCCGTCGTGGCTTCGTCCGGCGGGCGCGGCGGGCGAGCCGGGCGGGCTCGCCGCCGTGCCGGAGCATCCGGCGGACGGTCCGCGCGGGGTCGATGTCACCGCGCCGCGACGGGCCGTACCGGCGGCTGAGCCGGGTTGCCGACGCGGGCGCGAGGAGGGCGAGGAGGCGGCGCAGCTCGGCGCGTTCGTCCGCCGTGAGCGCGAGCAGTTCGCGGTGGCGCAGGACCTCGACGGAGCTGGCCGTGACGTCCTGCGCCGTGGTGCCGTCGGCCTGCGCGTCGCCGGTTCCGAACGGCACCACGACCCGGCGGTCCGTTGCCGGCGCCGGTCTCCGTCGTGGCGGCGCGTCCTGGAAGTACGCGGCGAAGGCGGCGTCGTACGTCGGCAGATCGTCCGGCTCCGTGCAGAGCGTGAGCCGGCCGGCCCAGTACACCCCGGACGGCGTGGCGACGCCGAGCCGGTCCGCCGCCGCGAGCATCGTCTGGACCTGTTCGGGCGTGGCGGCGACACCGGCGTGCCGGAGCGTCCGGGCGAACCCGAGCAGGACCTCGGTGATGTCCATGGTTTATGCCAGAAGTGCTTCGAGGGTGAGGTCGCGGACCCGGTCGGCGTCCTCGCGGTACTTGAGGACGGCGCCGAGCGTGACCGCGGCCAGTTCGGGGTCGTACTGGCGGGCGCCGAGGGCGTGCAGCGCGGCCGCCCAGTCGATGGACTCGGCGACGCCGGGCGGCTTGAGCAGGTCGAGCTGGCGCATGCGTCCGGTGGCGCGGGCGATGTCGGCGGCGAGGCGTTCGGTGATCTCGGGCAGGCGGCGGCGCAGGATGGCGACCTCGCGGGCGAACGTCGGGTGCTCGATCCAGTGGTAGAGGCAGCGGCGCTTCAGCGCGTCGTGGACCTCGCGCGTGCGGTTGCTGGTGAGGACGGCGATCGGCGGCGTCTCGGCGACGATCCGGCCCAGCTCCGGGATGGTGATCGCCGCCTCGGAAAGGACCTCCAGCAGGAACGCCTCGAACTCGTCGTCCGCCCGGTCGATCTCGTCGACGAGCAGCACGCACGGGCCGCCTTCGAGCGCCTGGAGGAGCGGACGGGCGAGCAGGAACCGGCGGTCGAACAGGCTGGCTTCGAGGGAGTCGGGATCGTCGGTGCCGCCGGACGCCTCGACCGTCCGCAGGTGCAGGATCTGGCGGCTGAAGTCCCAGTCGTAGAGGGCCTGGCTGGCGTCGAGCCCTTCGTAGCACTGCAGCCGGACGAACCGCGCGCCGGTGGCCGTGGCCAGCGCCTGCGCGAAGCTGGTCTTCCCGACGCCCGCGTCGCCTTCCAGGAACAGCGGCCGGCCGAGCTTCGCCGCCAGGTACCCGGCCGTGGCGAGGCCGTCGTCCGCGAGGTAGCCCGTCGTGCCGAGGGCAGCGGCGAGCGCGGACGGCGAATCGGGCAGCGAGATGGGGCCGGTCACCTCCCAACTATCCGCCTAGCAGGGCGCCAAGCCCAACTCCTACCGGTTTCGAATCGGCCGATCGGACGTATCACGGCGCGGCCGTTCCGTGCGGCTGTGCGGCGTGGAAATCTGCTCGCGGGAGGCAGCCATGAGACGCCGTGTCACTCTCGGATCCCTGCTCGTCCTGGCCAGCGCGCTGGTCACGTTGGGCGCGCCGCCGACCGCCCACGCGGCGGGCCCGACGGTCGTGTTCGGCGCCCGTACCCAACCCGCCGCGGGCCAGAAGACGTGGCAGGCCGCGGCGGCGCTGGAGACACAGCTCGGCCGGAACCTGGGCGTCAACCGGCTGTTCTTCCGGTGGGACCAGGCGTTCCCCGACGCGGACGTCAACTGGATGGTCGCGAACCGCCGCACGATGCTGATCTCGGTGAAGGCGCGGCGGAACAACAACACGGTCGTGACGTGGCGCTCGATCGCGGACGCCCAGCCCGGATCGGCGATCCACAACCAGATCGTGCTGTGGGCGACCCGCGTCAAGAACGTCGGGCAGCCGATCTACTTCACGTTCAACCACGAGCCCGAGGCCGCCACCAACACCGAGAACGGCAACAACCTGGACTTCATCGCCGCCTGGCGCAAGGTCGTCACGGTGTTCCGCGCGCAGGGCGTCACGAACGCCAAGTACGTCTGGATCATGACCGACTACGCCTTCTGGATCGGTGACCGCCGCAAGGCCAGCAACTGGTACCCGGGCGACACGTACCTCGACCACATCGGCGCCGACGCCTACAACTGGTACACGTGCCGGCCCGGCATCATCAACGCGTGGAAGTCGCTGCAGCAGATCATCGACCCGCTGCGGAAGTTCGGCCTCACCCATCCGACCAAGGGCCTGATGCTGCCCGAGTGGGCCAGCACCGAAGACCACTCGCTGCCGGGACGCAAGGCCGCCTGGATCGACGAGGCACGGGCCCTGTTCCAGAAGCCGGGCTGGGAACAGTTCGTGCTGATCTCGTACTTCAACCACAACCCGGTGCCGAACTTCGCGCCGTGCACGTGGCCGGTGACCAGCAGCGCGTCGTCGCTCGCATCCTTCAAGGCGATGGCCAACGACCCGTACTACACCAAGTTCACGGGGTAGCTCCACCAATCAAACCTTGCTTAACAATGGCAAATGATTGATACTGCTATCTCTTGCCGAGGAGAGCCAGGCTGATTCATTGGAGCTGTGGTGCCAAGCGTCGCGTCGCTTACTGTTGAACACATGACCACGCTGCCTGAGTGGATGCGCCCTCCGCGCCCCGAGGGCTGGTTCGCGGAGGACCTGGACAACCTCCCCGAGGCGCCGCGTCACACCGAGCTGATCGACGGAGCCCTTGTATTCATGATGTCCCCCCAACGTTGGTGGCACGCCCAGATCGTGGACAGCCTTGCCTTCGCCCTCAGGGAGTGCTCGCGTACCGGCTACAAGGTCGGGCGCGAGATGACCATCCGGCTCGACCAGTACAGCCGGCCGGAACCGGATCTACTGGTCACGACGGCGACGTTCGATCCGCAGCGCACCTGGTTCGCGCCGGAGGAGGTCGTGCTCGTGGTCGAGGTGGTGTCCCCGGAGTCTGCGCATCGGGACCGCACGGTCAAGCTGCACAAGTACGCGAAGGCCGGGATCCGGCACTACTGGTGCGTCGAGGAGGAGGACGGCTCGCCGGTCGTCCACGTGTACGAGTTGGACGAACCGACCGGCGTGTACGCACCCGGCGGCATCTTCCGCGGCAAGCTCCAGCGCCCCGTCCCGTTTGAGATCGCCATCGACCTGGACACCCTCGTCGCCAGTGACTAGCGGAGTTCGTTCTCCAGCAGGCCCATGGTGTACATGTCGTACCACTGCCCGTCGCGCCGGAACGACTCACGCAGCGTGCCCTCGTCGACGAAGCCGACCTTCTTGTAGATGTGGTGGGCTGCCTCGTTCTCGGTGACGACAGTCAGCGTGATCCGGTGCAGCCGCATCTTGTCGAACCCGTAGCGGCACATCGTGCGCATGGCGTCCGTGGCGTACCCACGTCCCCAGTAGTCCTTCTCGCCGAGGTAGACGTCGAGTTCGGCGCAGCCCGTCTCGGGTTCGGCCTCGTGCAGCCGAATCAGGCCGATGAGCGTGTTGTCGCCGCGCGTCTCGATGCCGTACAGAACGTCGCCGTAGGTGTTCCGCGGCCGCTCCTCCAGCCACGTCCTGACGCTGGACAGCGACTGCCCGTACCCGTCGCTCATCCACCGCATGACGTCGGGGTCGTGGTTCCACCGCCACAGGGCGTCCGCGTCGGACGGCTCCATGGCGCGCAGCGTGACCAGCTCGCCGAGGACCATGTCAGACGTTGAAGCGGAACTTTCCCGCAGGGTTCTGGCTGCTACTGGCCATCGTTGGTCCTCGCTGAAAAGGTGGACTTGACCTGCGTAAACGCAGACTTGCCGTCGCTTGCTGCAGTTGGCCGTTCCTGGTTTCGGCCGGACTTTTTGCGGACTATTTGCGGACCGGCGATGTCAGCCGCGCCGACCAGCGTACTGGCCGACGCACCACCCAGTCGTGCTTGGCACTCCAAGTCGATGGGGACGGCTCCATAGCAACGGGACCTACTCCGCATGCTGCACACCGGCCCAGAATGACGCGGCCGTCGGATTCGGACACTGGCATCGATCCGTAGGCGGCTCAAGATCGGCCAAGGCCGGCATCCCGGGCGCGGGCCACGGCCACTGGCCGGGTGCAGCCGAGTTTGGCGAGGATGCTGGAGACGTGGTTCTTGGCGGTCTTGGGTGACACGAACAGTGACGAGGCGATCTCGGCGTTCGACTTGCCTGCGGCGATGAGGTCGAGCACCTCCACCTCGCGGCGCGAGAGCGTCGGGAACAGCGGGTCAGCGGCCACGGTTGTCCGCCGACCAGCCTGGGCGAGTGCTGCGGCGGCCACCTGCTCCCCGAAGACCACCTGACCGCGCGCGACCGCGCGGAGGGCGCGTTCGATGTCCTCCGGCTCCGAGCCCTTGACCAGATAGCCCCGCGCACCGGCGCGCACAGCCGCGGTGAGCAGGGGTGTCTCGTGCGACATTGTGAGCACCAGGATCGCCACTTCCGGGTTCGTCGCCTTGAACAACCGGGTCGCCTCGATGCCGTCGACACCGGGCAGTCCGAGATCGAGCACAACCAGGTCCGCATCCAGGGCGTGCGGCATGGCGGTCTCCGCGTCGGCGTACGCCCCGATCACGTGCCACCCGTTCATCTCGTCGACGAGGGAGGTGACCGCCTGCCGGTAGAGCGGATGGTCTTCGACCACCAGCACGCGTACGGCTTCAGTCATGGTTGGCCACCGGGAGCCAGGCGTGGACGGCAGTCCCGGCAGGGGGACCAGATCTGATCGTGAGCCGGCCTCCGACCTCATCCGCGCGATCGGCCATGCCGCGGAGCCCGACGCCCGGCACCCGGTCCTTGGCAAGGCCGCGGCCGTCGTCGGCCACGCGCAGGGTGACTCCGTCGTCGTACCCGACACGGACCTGCACGTGCTGGGCGTCAGCGTGGCGTACGGCGTTCGTGACGGCCTCCATCACGATCCGGAACGCAGCCGCCTCGACTGCCGGAGCCAGCGTCGGAAGGTCACCGACGGTCAGAGTGATCCGCGGGCCGAAGCGCCGGAGGGGTTCGATCGACTCGGTGAGTGCACCCGCGAGGCCGAGCTCGTTGAGGGCTGCTGGGCGAAGGCCGTCGCAGATGCGGCGTACCTCGGAAACGGCACGCTGCACCTCGTCGGCCAGCTCGCGTACGACGCCTCCGTCACTGCCGTTCTGCTTCTCCAGCTGCCGCAGGCCGAGGCCGATCGCCGCGAGTGCGGGGCCGAGCCCGTCGTGCAGGTCGCGCCGCAGGCGGACCCGCTCCTCCTCTCGCTCGTTGACGATGTGCCGGCGCGAGGTCGACAGATCCTTGACTCGCCGGTTCAGGCCCGCGACATCGGCGCGCTGGTCGAGCAGGTGATGGCGTATGACGGCGGCGCCGACCGTGATGGGCAGCGCAGTCACCGCGGCGACTCCGAACAGGGTGGTGGTCATGTCGTTGGTCTCCGGGAGTGCGGCGGCGACGACGACCAGGGCGCCCGCGAGCGAGAAGCCGCCGATCTGGCCGCGTACGTCGCCGCCAGTCGTAGCCCGCCGGAACTTCACGATCAGCGAGGCCACCCCGAGGGCCGCGCCGAGCATCAGGAGGGCGAAGCCGACCGTTCCGGCGACCTCCCAGAAGTCCCGGCTGCCCAGCCCCACCGGGTTGTGGAACTCGGGATGGTCCTCGAGTCGACCCGGTTCCAGTGCCGCAGACACGGTGATCGCCGCCACTCCGGTCAGGCCAATCGCGGTGGCCGGCCACCACCGGCGCCCAGGCAGCCGACCGTCGGGATAGAGGAGCAGCCCGATCCCGAGCAGCGGCGCTGCACCGAGCGACCACACCCAGTTGGAGACCCAGGCCGCGAACCCCGCGCCAGCCACGTCGCTGAGGGCCCAGCCGTGGGTCGGGAGCACGAGTGCGGCGCCCAGACCCACGACTGAATAGAGCACCGCGAGGCGGCGCAGTCCGACCGGGTGCGGGCGAGTGGACCAGATCCCGGCCGCGACCGTGCTGAACCCGATGGCAAGCGGAACGTTGACCCATGCCTGGCCCTTGATCCAGTTGTCCTCCGGATCGGTGAGGCCGAGCGCCAGACCCGCGGAGACGAGGCCCGTCGCAACGGCGGGCAGCGCGAGCCACGGCCACCATGCGGCGACCGTGGCTCCACGCGTCGTGCTCATTGGCTCATTCTGTGGCAGCGACGTGGTGGTGAAGCCGTTTTTCGGGAGGCCGCGCGGCGTTTTCGGGACGAGTGACCGTCGCGATGGCGACAGCGATCATCCAGACGAGGAGCAGCAGGTACGGGATCGGCAAGTAGGCGTCCGGGCGCACAATCCCGACCATGCCGGCTACGACCCCCAGCCCGCCCGCCACCGCCGCCCACCAGGAGAGCCAGCGGGGGAACTCGGTCGCGAGCAGCCCGACCCCGGCGGCCAGGAACGCGAGGCAGGTCAGGAAGCCCGAGATGACGAAAGACTGGTCGTTTAACGAGATCAGCGTCTCCGCCGTCATCGGGTCGAGCTTGTCGGGCATGGAGTTGACGACCATCCATGGCCCGACGGAGCCGACCTTGACCGCGATCATGGCCGAGCCGGCGATACCCGCGGTGACCGCGGCGACCGGCGCACGCTCGAACAGGTGGGCCACGAGCCACGCGAGGAGTACGGCGAGGGCAGCGAAGCCGATCAACTCGAGTGGGAACGCGACATAGGCGATCGCGGGAAGCCCATCACGGGCCTCGGCGAGGATCTCCTCGCCGTTGCTGCCCGGGACGGCGTACAGCCCGTTGCCCACGAGGGGGCCGAGACTGGCGAGGAGCGCGGAGATGATGAGGGTGCGGTTTCGTTTCATGCGTTCGACTCTTGTGGGCGACCGCGTCCCGGCGCATGGGCTCAGGGTCCCGGTTTGCCGGGACCGTCTTAGCGCCGCCTGTCGGCGCACCTCGATCCGCCCCCTATGCCGAGTAGCGTGCGCTCGCAGCGAGACAGGACGAGGATGACGGAGTGCCGGTTGGCATGTGCGGAGCACAAGCTCATGAATCCCAGTCCGCCAAGCACGACGAGCCCTATCTGAGATCGCGTGGGAGTTCTGTGTCGTGGAGGATCGTGAAAGTTCCTGTGGCCATGTCATAGACGGTGGCACGAGGGGGCTGGTCCTCGGTTCCCGGCATCGGGTTGCGTTCCACCATGTCCATCCGGACGACCGTCGAGGGGTACACGGCTCGGACAAGAACCGGCTCATCGCCGATGTTCAGGGTGCCGTGGACGGATCCAGCAGGGATGAATACGGTCGCCCCGCTTTCCACCTCGGTCTCCACGCCGTCCAGGAAGACGCGAGCTCGACCACCCTCGTAAAGCACGACCTCATCGACATCGTGCCAATGGCGTGGGATGCGGTCACCGACGCCGATGGTCTCCCAGATGACGCTCAGCGCGGCGCGCTGGTCTGGGTCGACGTGAAGTGACAATGAGGAGGTCGGCCGATAATCGTCGGGGTCGTCGTCCATTGGCGAACCGGGCGAACGGTGGACGACTCCCATTTCGGACTCCTCCCAGGATTCACGGCTGCCCTCCGCCGGCGGAGGGGGAAACACCCATGGAACCACAACGGCAAGACCAACGCGCCCGCAACTGCCGCCCTGCGTGCTCGCGGAGCAGCACGCTAACGCCGCCACGCGGGTGCGTCATAGCGCCTATGCCCTCGATGTATTCGACCAACTCCCAGCGCTCATCGAGGCTCATGGCCTCGATGGCGGACTACAGAGCGGGATTCACCATGCCCTCAAAATACTCCGTCGAAGCCCGCCACGGTCGAGCCGTTCGTCCGGCTGCCGGCCCTCGGCGGGCGGCAAACCTAGGGAAGTGACTCATATTTTTGCGGACTGTGTGCGGACTGGAGGGACGTACACACACTCTGACCTGCGGAAACGCGTTGAATCACACGTTGAAGCGGAAGTCGACGATGTCGCCGTCGGCCATGACGTAGTCCTTGCCTTCGATCCGCACCTTGCCCGCGGACTTGGCGTCGTTCATCGAGCCGGCGGCGACCAGGTCGTCGAACGACACGATCTCGGCCTTGATGAAGCCGCGCTGGAAGTCGGAGTGGATGACGCCGGCCGCCTCGGGCGCCGTGGCGCCGACGGGGATCGTCCACGCGCGGGCCTCCTTCGGCCCTGCGGTGAGGTACGTCTGGAGGCCGAGCGTCCGGAAGCCGACGCGGATCAGCTGGTTCAGGCCGGGCTCGTTCTGCCCGATGCCTTCGAGCAGTTCGCGGGCGTCCTCGTCGGACAGCTCGATCAGTTCGGCCTCGACCTTGGCGTCGAGGAAGATCGCCTCGGCGGGCGCGACCAGGTCACGCAGCGACTGGAGGAACGCCTCGTCGGCCAGTTCCTCCTCGTCGACGTTGAAGACGTAGAGGAACGGCTTGGTGGTGAGCAGGTTCAGCTCGCGCAGCAGCCCGACCTCGATGCCGGCCTTGGCGGCACCGGCGAACAGGGTCGTACCGGTGTCGAGCAGGTCCTTGGCCTCGCGCGCGGCGGCGGCGACCGCCGCGACGTCCTTCTTGAGCCGCGATTCCTTCTCCAGCCGCGGCAGCGCCTTCTCCAGCGTCTGGAGGTCGGCGAGGATCAGCTCGGTGTTGATCGTCTCGATGTCGTCGGCCGGGGAGATCTTGCCGTCGACGTGGACGACGTCCGGGTCGTTGAACGCGCGGATGACCTGGCAGATCGCGGCGGCCTCGCGGATGTTCGCCAGGAACTTGTTGCCCAGGCCCTGGCCCTCGCTGGCGCCCTTGACGATGCCGGCGATGTCCACGAACGAGACGGCCGCCGGGATGATCTTCTGGGAGCCGAAGATCTCCGCGAGCGTCGCGAGCCGAGGATCGGGGACGCCGACGACGCCGACGTTCGGCTCGATCGTCGCGAACGGGTAGTTCGCCGCGAGGACGTCGTTCTTGGTCAGAGCGTTGAACAGCGTGGACTTGCCGACGTTGGGCAGGCCGACGATGCCGAGAGTAAGGGCCACGACCGGCCAGTCTAGGTGAGGCCCGACCTCGGGATCCGACCGGTGGGATCGTGAACCCTGGCTTCACGATCCGACCGGTCGGAACAAGAGCCCACTCGGACGTCCGATTCCCGCTAGCAACTGGCTCCGGCCGCTGCGAGTATCGAGGTCATGACGCCACTCCCCGACACCGAGCTGTGCTACCGCGCGGTGCAGAGCCGGGACTCCCGCTTCGACGGCTGGTTCTTCACCGCCGTCACGTCGACCCGGATCTACTGCCGGCCGAGCTGCCCGGCCGTCACCCCGAAACGCACGAATGTCCGCTTCTACCAGACCGCCGCCGCGGCCCAGCAGGCCGGCTTCCGCGCGTGCCTGCGGTGCCGTCCGGACGCCGCGCCCGGATCGCCCGAGTGGAATCTCCGCGCCGATCTGGTCGGACGCGCCATGCGCCTCATCGCGGACGGAATCGTCGAGCGCGAGGGAGTCGGCGGACTGTCCCGGCGCCTGGGCTACTCCGAGCGGCACGTGCACCGGCAGCTCGCCACCGAGCTGGGCGCCGGTCCGCTGGCGCTCGCGCGGGCACAGCGCGCCCAGACCGCCCGGATCCTCATCGAGACGACCGCGCTCTCGTTCGCCGACATCGCGTTCGCCGCCGGGTTCGCGAGCGTGCGGCAGTTCAACGACACCGTCCGGGAGATCTTCGCGACGACGCCGAGCGCGCTGCGGGCGGCACGCCGCCGAGGTGCGGAGTCACAACCCGGCACGGTGACACTGCGCCTGCCGTACCGGGCACCGTTCGACGCCGCCAGCCTGTGGGCGTTCCTGGGCGCCCGCGCGGTCGCCGGGATCGAGGACACGGACGGCACGACGTACCGCCGGTCGCTGCGGCTGGCCCACGGAACGGGCGTCGTCACGCTGGTCCCCGGCGACGGGCACGTCCTCTGCACGCTGCGCCTGGACGACCTGCGCGACCTGAGCAGCGCCGTCCAGCGGTGCCGCCGGCTACTCGACCTGGACGCGGATCCAGAAGCAATCGATGCGGTACTGACGCCAGCGACACCGGGGATGCGGGTGCCCGGCGCGGTCGACGGGACCGAGATCGCGGTGCGGGCCGTCGTCGGCCAGCAGATCTCGGTCGCCGCCGCCCGCACGGTGCTCGGACGGCTCGTCGCCGACCACGGCACCGACCTGTCCACTCCGGACGGCGAGGTCACCCGCGTGTTCCCGACGGCCGAAGCGCTGGCCGCCGCCGATCCGGCGACCCTGCCCATGCCGGAGGCCCGCAAGCGGACGATCCACGCGGTGTGCGCCGCCATCGCGTCCGGGGACGTCGTCCTCGACCCGGGCGTCGATCCGGCCGAGGCCGAGGCGGCGCTGCTCGCCCTCCCCGGCATCGGGCCGTGGACCGCCAGCTACGTCACGATGCGCGCGCTGTCCCTGCCCGACGTCTTCCTGCCCACCGACCTGGGAGTTCGCCACGGCGCCGCCGCCCGAGGACTCCCCGACGACCCGATCGAACTCGCCGCGTACGCCGACCGCTGGCGCCCGTGGCGGTCCTACGCCGTCCTCCACCTATGGAATGGTGCCTCATGAGCTACGTCTCGACCCTGACCACCGCCGCCGGCCCGTTCACGATCGTCGCGACGGACGACGCCGTCCTCGCGAGCGGCTGGACCGCCGACGCCGCCGATCTGCTGGCCGTCATCCATCCGTCCCTGCGCCCGGCCGACCTGGACGAACGCGCCGACCTCGGTGCCTTCACCCGCGCGGCCGCCGCGTACCACGACGGCGACCTGCACGCGATCGACGACATCCCGGTCCAGCAGGTGTCCGGCGAGTTCCTGTCCCACGCCTGGGACGTCCTGCGCAAGGTGCCGGCGGGCGAACCGGTGACGTACACCGAGTACGCGGCCCTGGCCGGACGTCCGGCAGCGGTGCGGGCCGCCGCGAGCGCCTGCGCCCGCAACGCCACCGCGCTGTTCGTGCCGTGCCACCGCGTCCTCCGCTCGGACGGCACGCTCGGCGGCTTCCGGTGGGGTGTCGACATGAAGCGCTGGCTCCTGGATCACGAGCAGGGGTGACAGCACCCGTCACAGTGGACGGATGAGAGAGTGTGCATCCGTTCTCGAACGGCCGCCGGCGGATCACACCGGCGGCCGTTCGTACTGACTGGGGGTGGCGGGCGATGGTCATGGGGCCCACCCATGCGGTGTCGGGCGCGGCGGCGTGGCTGGCGGGGGCCGGCGCGACGGCATCCGTGCTCGGCTACCACCAGACGCCCGTCGAGCTGGCCGTCTACACGGCGGTGTGCGCCGGATCCGCCCTCCTGCCGGACCTGGACTGCTCGGGTGCGGTGATGAAGAACAAGGGCGGCGCGACGGTCGCCCGCACGTTCGGCGTCGTCTCGCTGTTCGTCGCCGAGGTCGTGGAGAAGTTCGCGCTGGTCGTGTACCGGCTGACCAAGACCAGACACGACGACAAGCGCACCAACGGGCACCGGACGCTGACACACACCTGGCTGTGGAACGTCCTGCTGGGCGTGGGGGTCGCCGCCCTGTGCGAGCAGGTCGGCAAGCCGGCCGTGATCGGCATCCTGTTCTTCACGTTCGGTCTCGCCGTGCGGGGTCTCATGGCGGACGCCGCCCGCAAGAGCGGATGGATCCTGGTCACCTTGCTGTCGGCGTGCGCGGCCGGGCTGGCGATCATGACGCTCCCCGCCGACCGCGGGTATCCGCTCCTCGGGCTCGCCGTCGGCGCCGGCGGCGTCATCCACACGTTCGGCGACATGATCACCCGCAACGGCTGCCCCGTCCTGTGGCCGATCATCTGGCACCGCAAGCGCTGGTGGGAGTTCGGCCTCCCGGACGCTGTCGCGATCAAGGCCGACGGCTGGTTCGAGCGGGCGGTGCTGCTGCCGGCGCTGGTGATCGGCGCTGTCGCGGCCGCGGCGTGGACGATCCCGCAGGTCCGCTCACTGGTGGACTCCGCGGTGGCGCTGGCCAGCGGCTAGGCCGTCTCCAGCTCCAGGCGCGCGGCGGCGCCGACCTTGCGGACGCGCAGGCGCATCGGGATCCGCTGCCGCATCTCCTCGACGTGGCTCACCAGGCCGATGACCCGTCCGCCGGTGCGCAGGTCGTCGAGGGTGTCCATGACGAGGTCGAGCGTGTCGGCGTCGAGGCTGCCGAAGCCCTCGTCGATGAACAGGGTCTCCAGCTGGGTGCCGCCCGATTCGGCGGCGACCACGTCGGACAGCCCGAGCGCCAGCGACAGGGACGCCATGAAGCTCTCGCCGCCGGACAGCGTCTTCGTCGACCGGGTGTGCCCGGAGTAGTCATCGAGGATCTGGAGACCGAGACCGGCGCGGACCCGCTTGCTGTCGGAATCCCCGGTCGTGACGAACGAGTACCGGCCGCTCGACATGCGGCGGAGCCGTTCGGACGCGCTGCGCGCCACCTCGTCCAGCCGGGCGGCGAGCACGTACGCCCGCAACGTCATGCGGCGGACGTTCTGGCCCTGGCCGGCGACGAGATCGGCCAGCGCGACGACCCGGTCCGCGCGCCGCCGCACCGGTTCCGACCGGGTCAGCTCGTCCGCGTACGCTGCCGCCAGCCTTGTGACCTCGGTACGGACGCGGTCGGCGTGACGGGCGTCCGAGGCGCGGGCGGTGTGCGCGTCGCGGGCGGCGGCAAGGGCATCGGTGGCCGGCGCGACGTCGACCGGCGGGACGGCGTCCAGCCCGGCGAGGTCCGGGTCGGCGAGCGCGGCCCCGGTCGCCGCGTCCACCCGGTCGTACTCCTGGCACGCTGCGTCAGCGGCGGCGAGCCGCGCGTCGTCGAGCCAGGCGGCGTCGGCCTCGGCCAGGTCGGCGAACCCGGCCCGCTCAGCCTCGGCCACAGCGGCTTCGAACGCGGACGAGGCAGCCGCGCGCAGGTCGGACGCCTGGCGCTGCGCCTCCCGGAGGGTGTCGACGGCGTCCGCGAGGGCGTCCAGCCGGGTGCGGCGTACGCCGATGCTCGGGTCGTCGCCGCGTGCCGTGTCGAGCTTCGCGGTCAGCGAGGCGGCCGTAGCCTGGATCTGCTCGGACTCCGCGTCGAGCGCCGCCGCACGGGCCCGGTCCGCCTGCGCAGCCTCGGTGAGCTTGCGCTGCTCGGACTCCAGCCGGACCAGCTCGGCGAGCGACGGTTCAAGGCCGGCCATCGCGGTCGTGACCTCGTCCAGCGTCGCCGTGCACGACGACAGTTCGATGCCCAGGTCGACCTCGGCGCGCCCGCCCGCGAGGCCCGCCAGCCTGGCCTGGTCCCGCCCGACCCGGGCGAGTTCGCCCTCGGCGGCCTCCCGCTCGGCGCGCCGGGCCTCCTCGATCGACGCGGCGTCCGCCTCCGCCGCCTCGGTGACCCGCTCGCCGGTCCGTGAACGCGCGGGCGCCGGGTGCTCGACGCCACCGCAGACGGGGCACGGATCGCCGCCGACGAGCCCGTCCGCCAGCTCGGCGGCGATCCCGTCGAGCCTGCGTTGCCGCAGGTCCTGGACGCGTTCGCGGGCTTCCTGGTGGGCGTCCACGGCGAGGCTGACCCGCTGGCGCAGGGCGGCGAGGGCTACTTCGCCGGCGGTGTGTTCCCGGGCGGCCGCCAGCGCGGCCCGGACCCGTTCGACCTGCGCGACGAGCGGCGCGTGCCGTTCGGTCGCGCGTTCGGCGGCGAGGAGCTGCTTGCGGACGTCCTCGATCTCGCGGGGCAACGCGTCCATCCGGGCCGCGCGCCGCTCTGACTCCTGCACGCCCGTCGCGCGGTCCCGGCCGATCTCGTCCAGGCGGGTACGGATCCGGAGCAGTTCGTCGGCGTCGTCGTGGAGCGCGGTGAGCCGTGACACCTCGTCGCGGAGCGCCGCCGCCCAGTCGTGAAGGTTGGCCGGGGCCGGTTCCGACAGGGCCGCCTGGTCGGCCGCGCGTTCGGCACGGGCCGCGGCTTCCCCGGCGGCGCGCCAGGCACGCGACAGCGGCCGTACGGCCAGCGCCCGGCGCGCTGCCGCGACCGTGGCCCGGCGCTCGGCGTGGTCGCCACGGCCCGCCTCTACCTCGGCTCGCCGGGCCACTGCCGCCGACCACCGTTCCTGCCTGCGCCGCACGGCCGTGACCTGCTCGAACTCGGTCTCCGCCTGGCGCAACGCCACCTCGGCGACGGCCAGCTCGTCGGCCGCGGCACTCGACGAGACGCTGGCTACGAGCGAAGTTCTCCACGCCTCCGACGGATCCGACGGCTCGTCGGTCAGCCCCGCCGCCTGGCACAGCCGCGACAGCACGCCGCGCAGCCGCTCGTCGACGGCGGCCACCTCGTTCTTCGCGTCCCGGCGCCGCTGCACCAGCCACGACTCGACCTCGCTGAACCGCCGTGTCCCGAACAGGCGCTCCAGCAGCTCCTCGCGCTCCGCCGATTCGGCCCGCAGGAACCGCGCGAACTCGCCCTGGGGCAGCAGCGCGACCTGGAAGAACTGCTCGGCGCTCATGCCCAGCCAGTCGTGGAGCTGGTGCGAGACCTCGTCGATCCGGGTGGAGACGCCGTGCCACGACCCGTCCCGCAGCTCCTCCAGCAGCGCCTTGGCGTTCTCCCTGGTCGTCCCGTCGCCGCGCAGCTTCGGACGCTGCCACTCCGGTGACCGGGTCACCCGCAGCCGCCGCTGTCCGAGCGTCAGCTCGACGACGACCCTGGGCGCCACCGACGGATCGGCGTGGTCGCAGCGGAGGCGCCCGGCCTGCTGGCGCGCGCCGGGGACCCGTCCGAACAGGGCGTACGCGACGGCGTCCAGGAGCGTGGTCTTGCCGGCCCCGGTCTCGCCGTAGAGCAGGAACAGCCCGTCGGCGGACAGCGCGTCGAAGTCGATGGCCGTGACGTCCGGGTAGGGCCCGAACGCCGTCACCTCCAGCCGGTGCAGCCTCACGTGTCGGCCTTGGCGGCGGCGAACGCGGATTCGAGGAGCTGCCGTTCGGCGTCGTCCGCTGGAGTGTTGCGCACGTACTCGACGAAACCAGACGCCACCGACACATCGTCCCGCTCGGCGGCGGTGACCCGGGGCGGCGCGTCGTCGGTGGGACGACCGCCCGCTGGCTGCCAGTCGAGCGTGACGGCGTACGGGAACCGTTCCTGGAGCCTGCGCATCGGGTCGAGCGGCCGGGCCTGATCGGTGAGCGTGACGGCGAGGAAGTGATCTTCGACGCCGGCGTGTACGGCGTCCGTGAGAAGGTCGTCGATCTTTCCGCGCAGGATCGACAGCGGGCGGGCGACCGGCAGCAGGTGGCGCCGGACCTCGCCGAGCCCGGCGGCGTCGATGTCGACCAGCCAGACGGACTTGACCTGCGCGGACTCCGAGAACGAATACGCGAGCGGGCTGCCGGAGTACCGCAGCCACGGCCGGGACGCATCCGGCTGCTGGGCGCCGTGGAGGTGGCCGAGCGCCACGTAGTCGACGCCGTCGAACACGCCGGCCGGCACCGTCTCGACGCCGCCGACCGAGATCGACCGTTCGCTGTCGCTGGCGTCGCCGCCGGTCACGAACGCGTGCGCCAGGACGACGGACCGCGTGCCGGGCCGCTGCGCGAGATCGGCGCGGACGGCGTCCATCGCGGCGGTCAGGACGGCCTCGTGGCTGCGGGAGGCGAGCCGGGGCTCCAGGTACGGAATGCCGTAGACGGCGACGTGGCCGAACAGGACGGGCTCGCCGACGGCGTCCGGGTCGGTGCGGACGTGCAACCCGCCCGCCGCCGAGAACGTGGCCCCGAAGCCCAACCGGGAGGCCGAGTCGTGGTTGCCCGAGATCAGCGCGATTTCCGCACCGGCCGCGCGGATCCGGGCGAGCGCGTCGCCGCACACCCTCACGGCCTCAGCGGACGGGAGCGCGCGGTCGTACAGGTCACCGGCGATGACGACCAGGTCGACGCCTTCGTCCGCGACGAGATCGGCGACGGCGCCCAGCACCTCGGACTGCGCCGGCAACATGTCCTGCCCGTGGAACGACCGGCCGATGTGCCAGTCGGACGTGTGCAGGATCCGCATGTGCGCCGACGGTAAGGGATTCCGGCGTCCGGCCGTGGGACGCGCGCCGTGGCCGCCACTTGTTACGGTGCCGTAGGTTACGGTACCGTAGGCGTAAGTTACCCGACCGTAGGAACTCGGAGTCGCCATGTCGCAGACCAGTACCGCCACGGCTCCCCGCGCCGCTGTGCCGGGCATCAAACGCCGTCCCGCGTGGGAACTTCCCGTCGTGGGGCTCGTCGTCGGCTTACCGCCGCTGGCCGTGGTCGCCGCCATCCCGCTCGCCTGGGGCAGCGGCGTCACCGCCCTCGACCTCGTGCTCCTCGCCGCGTTCTACACCTTCACCGCGCTCGGGATCACGGTCGGCTTCCACCGCCACTTCACGCACGGGTCGTTCGTCGCGAACCGTCCGCTGCGGATCGTCCTCGCCGTCGCCGGCTCGATGGCGCTCCAGGGCCCGGTCATCCGCTGGGTCGCCGACCACCGCAAGCACCACGCCTACGCCGATGCCGAAGGCGACCCGCACTCCCCCTGGCGCTACGGCGAGAGCGTGACCGGCCTGCTGCGCGGCTTCGTCCACGCGCACGTCGGCTGGCTGTTCGAGCGCGAGCAGGCGTCGACACGCCGCTGGGCCCCGGATCTGGTCGCCGACAAGGACATCGTCGCGATCCACCGCGCGTTCCCGATCATCGCGCTCGGCTCGCTCGGCGTGCCCGCGCTGATCGGCGGCCTGGCCACGATGAGCTGGGGCGGCGCGCTGACCGCGCTGCTGTGGGGCGGTTTCGTGCGGCTGTTCCTCGTCCACCACGTCACGTGGTCCGTGAACTCGATCTGCCACATCATCGGCGACCGCCCGTACTCGACCCGCGACAAGGCCACCAACTTCTGGCCGCTCGCGATCTTCTCCATGGGCGAGTCCTGGCACAACCTGCACCACGCCGACCCCAAGTGCGCCCGCCACGGCGTCGAACGTGGACAGCTCGACGCGTCCGCGCGGGTCATCCGCTGGTTCGAGCAGGCCGGCTGGGCGACCGAGGTCCGCTGGCCGGAGCCGCGCCGGCTCGACCGCCTGGACCGCCGCCGCGCCGCGTAACCGGCGCGCCTCGCCGGCTCCGCGCTTTTGGGTGATCTTTCTGCGCCTATAGCGACAGAAAGATCGCCCAAACCGCGGTGAGCGGGCGGAAAACCGTTTGGCCCGCCCGCTTACCGTCGAACTATGCCCCCTGATACCACGCCGCCTAGGCACCCCCTGGCCAATTTGTGGCGGATCCGGAGCTATCTCCGGCCGTACGCGCTCCAGATGGTGCTGATGGTGGCTACCGCCGCGCTCGGGGTGGGCGCGAGCATCGTGGTCCCGTTGGTGACGCAGCGGGTGGTGGACGGGCCGGTCCGGTCGGGCGACGCGAGCGGCCTCCCGCTGCTGGGCGCGCTGGCTCTGGCGCTGGGGGTCGTCGAGGCGTTCATGGCGTTCCTGCGCCGGTGGATGCACGCGAACGCGGCGTCCGGGCTGGAGACCGCGATCCGCAACGACCTGTACGCGCATCTCCAGCGGCTGCCGATCGAGTTCCACGACCGCTGGCAGACCGGCCAGCTCGTGTCGCGGGCGTTCAGCGACTTGAACGTGATCCGCCGGTTCCTGTCCTTCGGCGTGATCTTCCTGGTGATCAACGCGGCCACGTACCTGACGGTGTCCGTGCTGCTGATCCACCTGTACTGGCCGCTCGGCCTGCTGGTGACGTTCGGCGCGGTGCCGCTGGCGATGATCTCGCGGGCGTTCGAGAAGCGGTACCTGGTGATGAGCCGCCGCATGCAGGACGAGCAGGACGGCGTGGCGACGTTCGTCGAGGAGTCGGCGGTCGGCATCCGCGCGATCAAGTCGTTCGGGCGGCGCCGGTTCGTGAAGGAGCGGTTCGACCGGGGCGCCATGACGCTGCACGACATCGCGGTCGGCAAGGCGCGGCTGGTGGCGAAGTACTGGTCGGCGTTCGACGTCGTCCCGAACGTGCTGCTGTCGACGATCCTGCTGGTCGGGTCGCTCGCGGTCGCGCGCGGCGAGCTGACGATCGGCGAGCTCGTCGCGTTCGTCGCGCTGCTGCTGATGCTGGTGTGGCCGGTCGACTCGCTCGGCTGGCTGCTCACCGTCGGGCAGGAGGCCGCGACGGCCGCCGACCGACTGTACGAGGTCATGGACACGGAACCGTCCATCGTGGACCGGCCCGGCGCGGCCACCAGCCACGAGGGGCCTGGGCGGCTCCGGTTCGAGAACGTGTCGTTCCAGTACCCCGGTGCGCAGCGGCCGGTCCTGCACGGCATCGACCTGGACATCGCCCCGGGCGAGACCGTCGCCCTGGTCGGCGTCACGGGCTCCGGCAAGACCACGCTGACCGCGCTGGTCCCCCGGCTCTACGACGTCGGCGGCGGACGGATCACGCTCGACGGCCGCGACGTCCGCGACCTGACCCTGCCGGCGCTGCGGACGATCATGTCGACGGCGTTCGAGGACCCGACCCTGTTCTCGGCGAGCGTCCGGGAGAACCTGACCCTGGGCCGCCCGGACGCCACCGACGACGAGATAGCCGAAGCCCTCCG
Organism: uncultured Actinomycetota bacterium; assembly: GCA_963742725.1. GTDB lineage: Bacteria > Actinomycetota > Actinomycetes > Mycobacteriales > Cryptosporangiaceae > CAVVAL01. The sequence continues at coordinate 1,191,777 of CAVUMX010000001.1, forward strand.
GATCGCCCAGGCCGCGTTCGTCCACGACCTGCCGTGGGGCCTCGACACCCGCATCGGCGAGCAGGGGCTCTCGCTCTCGGGCGGCCAGCGGCAGCGGCTCGCGCTGGCCCGTGCCGTGATCGGGCGCCCGCGCGTGCTGGTGCTCGACGACCCGCTGTCCGCGCTGGACGTGCACACCGAGGCCCTGGTCGAGGAGGCCCTGGCCCGGGTGCTCGCCGGCACCACGGCGCTGCTGGTCGTGCACCGGCCGTCCACGGTCGCGCTCGCCGACCGCGTCGCGCTGCTGGAGGGCGGCACGATCACCGCCGTCGGCACGCACTCCGAGCTGATGGCCACCGTGCCGTCGTACCGAGCTGTCCTGTCCGCATCCGCCGAGGAGGTGAGCACCACAGCATGAGTACCCAGGAATGGCGGGGGATCGCCGCCGAGGAGGCCGGCGAGCTGACCGCCGAGACCACGATCCGGCTGCGGACGCGGAGCCGGCGGCTGCTCCGCGTCCTGCTCCGCCCGCACAAGCGCCTGATGGTCTGGGCGGTCGTGCTGCTGCTGACCCAGAACCTGGCGGGGCTGGCCGGCCCGTACCTGGTGAAGATCGGCATCGACCGGGGCATCCCGCCGGTGATCAGCGGCGGCGACGCGTCGACGCTGGTCGCCGTCACGGTGGCGTTCGCGCTGGCCTCGGCCGTCGAGTACCTGACGAAGCGCGGGTTCCTGCTCGCGTCGGGCCGGATCGGCCAGGCCGTCCTGCTCGATCTGCGGCGCCGCGTGTACGACCACTTCCAGCGGCTCTCGCTGGCGTTCCACGAGAAGTACACGTCCGGGCGGGTCATCTCGCGCCTCACCTCGGACGTGGACGCGATCGGCGAGCTGGTCGACGGCGGCCTCGACGACCTCGTCTACGCGGCGCTGAACCTGGTGTCGATCGCGGCCGTGCTGCTGATCCTGGACTGGCGGATGGCGCTGGTCGCCCTGGCCAGCTTCCCGGTGCTGCTGTGCCTCTCGGCCTGGTTCCGGCGCAACTCGGCGGTTGCGTACCGGCGGACCCGGGACGCGGTGGCGCTGGTCATCGTCCACTTCGTGGAGTCCCTGGGCGGCATCCGCGCGGTGCAGACGTTCCGCCGCGAGCCTCGTAACGACGAGCTGTTCCACGAGCTGACCGACGAGAACCGGCGCGCCCACCAGGCGGCGGCCCGGCTCATCGCCATCTTCGGACCGGGCATCCAGCTCATCGGCAACATCACGATCGCGCTGGTCCTGACCTACGGCGGGTACCGCGCGGTGCGGGGCGACACCGAGGTGGGCGTGCTCGCCGCGTTTCTCCTGTACCTGCGGCGGTTCTTCGAGCCGATGCAGGAGCTGTCGATGTTCTACAACGCGCTCCAGTCGGCGACGGCGGCGCTGGAGAAGCTGTCGGGCGTCCTGGAGGAGCGGCCGAGCGTCCCGGAGCCGGCTGAGCCGACCGCGCTGCCCCGAGCGGCCGGGCGGATCGACTTCGCCGCCGTGCACTTCGGCTACCTGGACGAGCGGCCGGTCATCCCACAGCTCGACCTGCACGTCCCGGCCGGTCAGACCGTGGCGCTCGTGGGTTCGACCGGTGCGGGCAAGACCACGCTGGCCCGGCTGGTCGCGCGGTTCTACGACCCGGTGCGCGGCACGGTCTCGCTCGACGGAGTCCCGCTACGGGACCTGTCCGAGGCCGACCTGCGGCGGGCCGTCGTCATGGTGACCCAGGAGAACTTCCTGTTCGCCGGGACGATCGCCGAGAACATCGCCTTCGGCCGCCCGGACGCCACCCGCGCGGAGATCGAAGCCGCCGCGGCGGCGATCGGGGCGGACACGTTCATCCAGACGCTGCCGGACGGGTACGACACCGACATCCGCAAGCGCGGCGGCCGGCTCTCGGCGGGCCAGCGGCAGCTCGTGGCGTTCGCGCGGGCCTTCCTCGCCGACCCGGCCGTGCTCATCCTGGACGAGGCCACGTCGTCGCTGGACATCCCCAGCGAACGGCTCGTCCAGCGGGCACTGCGGACGATCCTGGCCGATCGGACGGCGATCATCATCGCCCACCGGCTGTCCACGGTGGAGATCGCCGATCGGGTCCTGGTGCTGGACGGCGGCGAGATCGTCGAGGACGGATCGCCGGCCGGGCTGGTCGAGGGCGGCGGCCGCTACGCCAACCTGCACGAACAGTGGGCCGAGAGCCTGGCCTGAGGGTCACGGCTCGTCGAGGAGCTGGCGGCGGGCGAGCTGGGCGAACAGTCCGGCGTCGTCCGTCATCAGCTGCTCGTACCGGCCGGACTGCACGACATGTCCCCGGTCCATGACCACGATGATGTCGGCGTCGACGACCGTCGAGAGCCGGTGCGCGATCACGACCCGCGTCGCCGCCAGGGCATTGGTGCTGGCCGTGACGATCTCCTGGGTACGGTTGTCCAGCGCGCTGGTGGCCTCGTCGAAGAAGAGGATCCGGGGGCGTCCGACCAGCGCGCGGGCGATGAGCAGCCGCTGGCGCTGCCCGACGGACAGCGTCCCGCCGCCGAACGGGATCATCGTGCTCATGCCCATCGGCAGGTCGGCGATGTCGGCGTCGATGCCGGCCATGCGGGCAGCGTCCCAGAGCCGTTCCAGCGAATAGTTGCCGGCGCCGGCGATGTTCTCGCGCAGCGTGCCGGCGAACAGCTGGCCGTCCTGGAGGACCGTGCCGCACTGCCGGCGCACGGCCGCGACGTCCAGGTCGCCGAGGTCCTGCCCGTCGTAGAGGACGGACCCCGACCGCGGCTGCTCGAAGCCCAGCAGCAACCGCAGCAGCGTCGACTTGCCGCACCCGCTCGGACCGACGATGGCCACGAACTGGCCTGGACGGATCCGCAGCGACAGGTCGTCCAGGACGGCCGGGCTGTCGTCGGAGTAGGCGAACGTGACGCCGGCGACCTCGATCTCGCCGCGCAGCTCGCCGGGGTCGACGCGTTCGGTCCGGGCCTCGGGTTCGGCGGTGGCCAGTTCGCCCAGGTCCTCGACGCGCGGGAGCAGGGCCAGCGCCTCGACGCTCGTGGCCACCAGGACCAGCGCCATCCCGACGAGCATCAGGAAGCCCGTGTTGACGACGAAGAACTCGCCCGGTCCCACCCGTCCGGAGAAGGGGCCGGCGAGCATCGCGAGCAGGAGCAGTTGACCGGCCATCGGCAGGGCCGTGGACACGGCGAGCAGCAGGGCCTGCACGGTGCGGACCCGCTGGAGCGCGCGGCGGGCGGCCGCGTTGCCGGCGGCCCAGCGCGAGTAGGCGCGGTCCTCGGCGGCGGCGAGCTTGACCTTGGTGATCCCGCCGAGGAGCTGGTTGGTGAGCGCGGAGAGCCGGTGTTCGAGCGGCAGCGCCTTCCGCTGGCGCCGCACGACGACCAGCCCGAGGACGGCCGTCACCACGGTGGTCACCACCACGACGCCGATCGCGAGGCCACCGACCGCCGCGTCCACCACCAGCAGCATGACGATGACCATGCTGGTCGTGAGCGTGGCGAACAGCGCCTGCGACAGCAGCCCGCCCAGCGCCTCCCGGATGAACGCCACGCCGAGCACCTGGCTGGCCAGCTCGCCGCTGGTCGTCTTGGTGAAGAACCGGACGGGCAGGCGCATCAGCCGGTCCCAGACGGCCATCTGGGTGTCGGTCTCGGCGCGCCCCTCCAGCCGGAGCAGCAGCAGGTTGTTGACGATCGCGACGAGCGCCGCCACCAGCGCGCTCAGGACGAACAGCGCGGAGACGCCGAGCAGGTCAGCCGGGGCGCCGTCGCGGGCCAGGCCGCCGAGCACCGCGCCGCTCACCGCCGGAGTCGCCAGGCCCAGCGCGGCCACCAGCAGGCCGGAGATCAGCGTGCCGCGCGCGGTCAGGCGGGCACCGCGCAGGCCGGCGCCGAGGAGCCCGCGCAGACCGCCGTCGGCGGCCATCGGGGTCTGCACGGCGAGCGCATGGCCGGCGAGGTCGTCCACCGGACCGCGCGCCAGGGTCTCCGGGTCGATCGCGTGGTAGCGGCCGTGGCGGAACAGCATCGGTACGGCCCGGACCGGCCGTTCCTGGGTGGGATCGGACGGGTCCGGCTCGCCGACGGGCCGCCAGCCGATCAGCGGGCCCAGGTCGCGGCGGCGCCAGTCCGGCGGCAGCGCCACCTCGCGCGTGTGCAACGCCGAGCTGCGGGCCACCAGGTGGACGGTGTCGCGCTCGCCGGCCGCCGCGCGGCTCCGGTCCACCGGCTCCCGGACAAGATCCGGATCGGTGACGACGACCCGCAGCACGGCGGCCGCACGCGCGTACAGGTCCACTTCGTCGTGCGGCGCCTCGGCCAGCGCGACCCCGACCCCCAGGACGCTGACGGACTGCCGCGCGGCGCTCCCGACCATCGCGGCGTTGACCCGCTTCCGGTCATCGATGCGGGCGAGCTGGGCCGCCTCGCCGTCCCGGATGCGCTGCTCCACCACGCGCAGCAGGCGGGCGATGTGGCCGTCGAGCGCGGTCCACAGGTGGCCGTCGGCCAGCAGGTCGACGGTCGTGAGCGTCTCGACGGCGCAGTCCGTGCGCGCCTCGACCCAGTCCCGGCCGGCGAGGACCAGCAGCTCGTGGCCGCCCGCGACGCCGCCGGCGCCTGAGCACAGTTCGCCGCCGGCCGTCCGCAGCCAGGTCACGGTGCTGTCGGCGGCGAGCGCTTCGCCGGCGACGAGCGGGATGAACTGCCCGCCCCGGACGATCGTCGTGCCGCGCGGCGGCTGCCCGGACCGGAGCGCGTCGGCGACCGCGATCAGGGCCCGGTCGATGGCCGTCGCGAAGGCGAGCGTGGTCGTCCGGAGCCGGGCGGTGCTGGCGATCCGGTCCAGCAGGCGCGTCCGGTCGGACGGGATGGCGTGCAGCGTCGTCCCCGGCAGCGGCACGAGCAGGAGCCGCCACACGCCGAGCGCGGTGGAGCTCGGGACGACGGCACCGGCCGGGATCCGTGCCACGAGGTGCCGCCGCGACAGCGTCCCGTCGAGGCGGCGGCGGACGGCGAACAGGTCGGCCGCGCCGCCGTCCGCCAGGTATCCGGCCTGGCTGCCGTCGAGCAGGCACGGGGTGGTGAACTGCTCCCCCGCGAGGTGCGGTACCCGCATGACTGCCTCCTCGGCGGACTAGTGCTGGCGGACCAGCGACGCGTAGTGCCCGCCCCGTGCCATCAGTTCGGTGTGCGTGCCGCGCTCGACCTCGCGGCCCCGCTCCAGCACGACGATCAGGTCGCAGTCGCGGATCGTGGAGAGCCGGTGCGCGACGATCAGGCAGGTGGCGCCGCGCCGGCGCAGGTTGTGGTCGACGACCTGCTCGGTGGACGCGTCGAGCGCGCTGGTCGCCTCGTCCAGCACCAGGACGGCCGGGTTCCGGACCAGCGCACGCGCGATCTCCAGCCGTTGCCGCTGCCCGCCCGAGAAGTTCTTGCCGCCCTCCCGCATCGGCGCCGACAGTCCGCCCGGACGCGCGGCGACGACCTCGTACACGCACGCGTCGCGGAGCGCGGCCGCCAGCTCGTCGTCCGGGATCGTGCCGTCCCAGAGCGTGAGGTTGTCGCGCACCGACTCGTCGAAGAAGACCTGGTCCTGGTCGACGAGCGAGACGGACGCCGCCCACAGCTCCGGATCGGTCTGGGCATGCGTGCGCCCGTCGATCGTCACCGACCCGGACCACGGCGTGAACAGCCCGGCGACGAGCCGTCCGACCGTGGACTTGCCGCTGCCGGACGCGCCGACCAGCGCGACCCGCTGCCCCGGTGGCACGTCCAGGTCGAAGTCCTTCAACAGCGGTTCGGCGAGCGGGTTGTAGCCGAACGTCACCTTCTCCAGCCGCAGGTGGCCCTGGAACGGCCGCCACGTTCCCTCGTGGACGCGCGGCACCGGGACGGGGTACCGCTCGACGTCCAGCATCCGGTTGAGGTCCGCGCTCATGTCCTGCAACCGGGTACCGAGCATGGTCAGCTCGTTGATCGGCCGGTTCATGGCCGCGATGAGCCCCTGCATGGCGACGAGCAGGCCGACGGTGATCGTGCCCTCGGCGACCCGGCTGCTGCCGACCGCGAGCAGGATCGCCGTGTTCAGCGCCGCGAGCAGCGCCGGCACGACAGCGATCACGGCCGTGGGCACGCCGAGTCGCTGCTGCCCGGACAGGACAGCGGCCTGCCGCGCGGCGAACCGCCGGTACGCGTGCTCCTCCTCGCCGGCCGCCTTCACCGACTCGATCATCTGGATGGACGTGTACGCGGTCGTGAACAGCTTGCCGCGTTCCGCCTGGAGCCCGGCGACCGCGCTGGTGCGGCGCTGGGCGCTCCACCGCAGGACGGCGACGTTCAGTCCGGAGAACGCCATCGCGCACGCCCCGAGGAACAGGTCGTACCAGCAGAGCAGCGCGCCGTACGTCAGCACCAGGACGGCGTCGACCACGGTGATCGCCAGGTGCCGGGTCAGCATGTCGGCGACGATGTTGTTGGTGCGGACGCGTTGGGCGAGGTCGGCGGCCTGGCGTTGGCTGAAGAACGCGAGCGGCAAGCTGAGCAGCCGGCGGACGAACCGGGCCGCGCTGCTCAACGCGAGCGTGGTCTCCGCCCGGACGAGCAGCCGTTGCTGCAACGCGCTCGCGACGAGCGTGAGCGCGACGGCCGCGCCCATCGCGGCGACGAGCCCGGCGACGGCGCCGGCATCGGCGCCGAGCAGGACCCTGTCCACGAAGACCCGGGTGAACACCGACGCGGTCAGTCCGACCAGGGCGACGAGCAGCCCGAGCAGGAGGATCTGCGGCGTCACCGAGCCGAGGCCGCGCCAGCGGTTGCGCAGCGTCCGGATGGTGCTCTCCGGCCGCCCGCCGCGTTCGAAGTCCGGGCCGGGCCGGAACGTGAGGATGACGCCCGTGTACCCGGCGTCGAACTCCTCCCAGGTGACGGCGCGCGGACCGGACCCGGGGTCGTTGACCCGGACCTTCTTCGCGCCCATCCCCTCCAGCACCATGAAGTGCTCGAACTTCCAGAACACGATGGCCGGGAGGTCGACGGTCGCCAGTGCGGGCACGTCCATCCGGTAGCCCTTGGCGATGAGCCCGTAGCTGCGGGCCGCCTTGAGGACGCTCGACGCGCTCGACCCGTCCCGGCTCACCCCGCACGTCTCGCGGAGCCGTTCCAGCGGGACGAACCGTCCGTAGTGGCCGAGGACGATGCCGAGCGAGGCGGCACCGCACTCGACCGCCTCCATCTGGATGACGGTCGGCGTCCGGACCCGTCGCCGGTTCGGCCGCTCGATCCCGGCGGTCACCGGTTCACCAGCCAGCTGACCGGGTGCTCCTCGGCCACCGTGAACCGCGCCGTCACCTCGCTCTGCGAACTGAGCCCGAACGGCGGCCCGGACTTCGACCAGCGCAGCCCGCTCGGCGCGCGCGGGTCCAGTTCCAGCGCGACCGTCACGGCGATGACACTGCCGCCGCCGAGCAGCCTCCGGACGTCGGCGTTGTCGCCGAGGTACGCCCGGAGCGACTGTTCCGTCTCGGGGAACCGCCCGACCGAGGCGACCTTGCCGCGCAGGGTGCCGAACACGGCGGCGGGCGCCGCTCCGACCTCCAGCTGCACCGGCACGCCGGCCCGGATCAGCGGCGCGTAGTTCGCCTGGACGTACACGGTGGACTGGAGCCGGTCGCCCGGCGTGTCCAGCCGGACCAGCTCGGCGACCTTGTCCCCCGGCCGCAGCAGCTGCCCTTCCCTGGCGAGCCAGGTGGTCGCGTAGGCGTCCCACGGGGAGGCGACGATCTGCACGGTGCCGTCCGGACCGGCCAGGCTGTAGAGCGGCGCGCCCTTGTAGACCCGCTTGTTGGCGCCCGCCCAGACCTGCGTGACCTGGCCGCCGACGACCGCGTCCAGCCGGGAGACGCCGGACGAGTGGGTGATGACGCCGCTCGCGCGGACCGTCCTCGGCACCGTCGACACGGTCGCCCACACGGCGGCACCGCCCACGGCCAGCACCAGGGCGATCGTCACCAGCCAGCCCGGCACCGTCGCCAGGCGGACCGCTTCGTCGAGCTGTTCTGGCGCTTCCAGCTGGCTCAGCGCCCGCCGCCGGAACATCATGCGCATCCCCTCCTGTCCAGCGCGGGCGCGTCGCCGGGCAGGCACGAGCCCAGGACGAACTCCGCCACGCTCGGTTCCGCGAGCGCGTCCACCCCCGTGGCCGCCGCGAACGCCGCGGCATCCCCCGCGCCGACCGCGCACGGCGCGAGCCCCATGGCGGTCGCGACCAGGTACATCAGCTCGGTGAGCACCCCGGCGTGCTTGAGAACCAGCGCGTACGCCAGCCCCTCGTACTTCCACATCAGTCGTCCGACCCGCGCGGTGGTGACCAGGCACACCTGCGGGGTCTCGGTGAACGTGGCGGCGGCGGTGACGTACGCGACGGCCCGCCGCGCGGCCGGCTCCAGCGGCGCGAGCCGGACGAGCCGGTGCCCGGCCGAGTCGTAGTGGTACACGCCCGGATCGAGGCCGGTGCATGCGTGGACGATCGCGTACACCTCCAGCTCGTACACCGATCCGCCCGACGGGTACGGGCGGCCGCCCAGCTCGATGCCGTCGCCGCCGGTGGTCCGGGTGAGCCGCTGGACGCGGTACAGGAACTCGGCGAGCTGCGCGACCGTGATCGGCCGGTCCGGGTCGTGGCGGCGGATCGTGCGGCGGGCGTCGACGATCTCGGTGAGGCCCGCGTCCGACTTCGCCACGACGTCCATGTCGGGCGTGACCAGGTCGATCGCCGGATGGTCGGCGAACGTCCGTGCCAGGGGCTCCGGCTCCAGCCTGCCGCGCAGCCGGTAGGTGCCGCCGACCGGCAGGACGTGCCGTCCCGGACGGGACCGGTCGTGCAGCCACAGCTCCTCCGGCGACCAACCGGCGAGCGGCGACGCGTCGTGCTCGGACTCCGCCTCGGCGGCGCCGAGCAGGATCCTGGCCGTGAGCAGGTCGTCCAGGATCCGTCCGGCCGTGCACTGGTCCAGGCCGATCTGGGCGGCGAGCCCGGCGACGTCCACACCGTCGGCGGCGGCCACCACCAGCGCCGCGCCCACCAGCGGATCGACGGCCGCCACGGCCAGAGTCGACAGCGGCGTCTCGGTGACGAGCCGCCCGTCGAGCGGACGCGTCACGGCGAACCGCGACAGCCGGTACCGGACACCCGGCTCGTGGATCACGGTCCTCGGAAGGCTCCCGGCGCCGAGGCCGCGTGGCGTCACCTCGGTGAGCGTCCGCCCGTCGGCGTGGAGCCGGCGCCGCAGCCACGAGTGGGCCAGCAGTCCGCGCAGCATGATCTGGCCGGACAGGATCCGGCTCTCCCCTTCGACCGCGGCCACCAGCTCGTTCAGGTCGACGTCCGTGGCCCACGCCTCGGCCACCCGCAGCGCCAGGGACCGCCGCCCGACGCTGAGCCCGTCGAGCACCAGCTGGTGCCGGCCCTGCCGGAGGACGAGCGCGCCGTCGTCGCGCATGGTCAGGGCGGCGTCCGCCCTCAGTCGGTAGGAGTCGTGCGCGGTCGGTCCCATGGTGAATCCCCCCGGTCACCTAGAAGAAGACGCTGTACGGGTTGAGCCCTGCCTCGCTGGTCGCCACCGGACCGCGTCCGAGTCGCGCCGGCACGTCCCACAGCCGTCCCGGCCCGAGCCGGCGCCAGAAGTGCCGCGCGCCGGGGACGACCACCTTCGCCACGGCCAGTTCCAGATCGGGACGGCTCTGGTCGACGACAAGGACCTCCAGCCCGTTCTTCGCGGCGGCTTCGACGCAGGCCGCGATGTCGGTGGCAAGGTCACCGGTGGATCCGCTGGCGTGCGTGCTGGCCGTCGTGGGTCGGCCGGCGCCGCGCAACCACGGTTGCTCCTCGACCCGGACCTCGGTGAACCAGCGGACGCTGGCCCGGTCGGTGAGCCCGTACCGGGTCGTGCCGTCCGGGTTCCGGCGAGCCACGGCCGGCAGGAACTGATTCACCTCGGCCAGCGCGCGGTTCAGGGCGGTCGCCGGGTCGAGGTGGGCGCCGAAGCCGACGATCACGTCCTCGGTCGGTCCGCTGGTCCGGCGCGAGACGCCCGCGAACGTGGGGACGCCCAGGTCGGCGGTCAGGTCGAGCGCCCACAGTTCGCGGCCGAGGACGGTGGCGTGAAACGTCCGCAGGTCGTCGATCCAGCGGTCGCGGAAGCTGTCCAGGTCGACGGCAGGGACGAGCGAGCGGTGGTACCACCACAGCGCCACGGCGTCCCGCTCCACCACCTCGCCGAACCCCTGGACGATCGCCTCGGCGAGCGTGTTGCCCGCGGCGCTGCCGTTCGAGTCGCCGGCGCAGGCGTCCAGGCCGCGCGCCTCCGGATGGCCGTACCAGCAGTACGCGGCAGGCAGGTCGCGCGTGCGTTCGTGGGTGAGCGACCAGGCGGCCGTCCAGTCCAGCTCGACGGCGTCGTCCACCTGCCGGGGGATCCAGTGGAAGGCGCCCTCGTCGGCGTTGCGGCGGTCCCGGTCGGCGTACTGGGCCTCGGAGAACAGCAGGAGGTCGCGCAGCGGCGTGGCCCGGTCCGGACCGAGCTGCGCGTAGGTCGCCCGATGCACCGGACGGTCGTCGCGCCACACCCCGCTGTACCGCTCGATCGCCTCCCCGAGCGCCCCGACCTTGGCGGCGAGTTCCGTCCGGCCCTTGCCGCCGCTCTGTCCGCGCAGGTTCTTCCGCAGCGCACCGGGGTCGCGGGGCAGCGCGAAGTTGTGGCCGGCGCCGTAGCTGAACGTGACGCCGTTGCTGTACCCGTCCAGCGGCGCCAGCTTTGACACCACACCGAGGTACGGGCTGACGTGGTGTTCGAGCCGCTCGTACGTGTCCTCCAGCGGGACCGTCCGGGCATCGTGGCCGGCGGGCGCGGCGGCCAGCGTGATGACCGGGTCCCGCTTCCGGACGAGGTCCGGGTCGCCGCACGCCGGGCACTGCGGCTGCCGGACCAGCACGTGCTGCGACATCGTGTGGTCGCGGGTGTCGAGGGCGAGCATCCGGCCGGTGAGGCGCGGCGAACGGCCGTGGCGGGCGAGGACCGGCAGCTCGTTGGCGACCAGCCCTGAGACGACGGCGAGGGTGCCGGAGAGCGCCGCCCGGGCGGCGCTGATCCGGGTCCCGTGCGCCTGTGCGAGGTACGTCTCCAGCTGCTCGTTTTCGCTCCACCGCTGGCGCAGGCACTCCCAGCAGCCGGTCTCGCCCGGGACGAAGTGCGGGCCCACCATGACGACGTTGCCGCGCGGCCGCACCAGCAGCCACGCGATCCCGAGACTGTTCACGCGGGCCAGGCGGGGGTCCAGCGCCGACGCCGCCGCGACGACGACGACCGGACCGCCGGGGCCGCCTGAGCCGCCGGGCCCGCCGGGCGCCAGGGCCGCTTGGGCCGCCGGGCCCGCTTGGGCCGGCGACCCCGCGCGCGTGCCTGGGGAGCGCGGGATCGCCGACGTCCACGAAGCGCGCGGTCGTCCCGGGCCCGGCGGGCGCCAGGCCCGGCCCGGCCGCCGTGATCGGGAGCGTCGCGCCGGCTTCGACGACGAGGATGTCGGTGGCGATGGCGTCCGGGTCGACGCCGAGCGCGTCCCAGCCCGCCGCCTGCTCGGCCGGCGCGCTGACGGGCCCGTCCACCAGGACGCCGAGCGCGTCGAGCCGGCGCAGCGCGGTCAGGACGGCGACCATCGTGTGCCGCCCGTCGAGCGCGGCCACCAGCTCGGCCGGGCTGCGGGTGCCGTCGAGGAGCGCGGCCAGGGCTGCGCCGGCCGGGTCGTCGACCATCAGGCTGCGGCCCTCACCGACGAGCACGAGCCGGCGCACATCGAGCACGACAGGTTGGTAGTCGGCCCGGATCCGCGGTCGCCGCATCGCGCCCTCCCCTCGCTCGGCCGTACGGGTCCGACTGTCCACAGGGCGCGGCACCAGCGGCCACCAACGGCGGCAAGTCCGGCCACCGTGGGTGTTCCGTGACACCGTTCCGTGCCGCCGTCGGGTGCCGCCGCCGTGTGCCGCCGTTGTGTTCCGCCGTCAGCCGGCGGTGGCCGCGGTGGCCGTGTCGTTCAGGCCGAGGACCGTGCTCGGCGCGGCCTTGTCGTCCGGCACCGACAGCAGGAACACCTCGGTACGGCTCACCGCCACGGTCTTGCCCCTGACGTCGGCGCTGAGCCCGAGCGCGACGCCGTCCGGGCTCTTCGCCGGCAGGAGAGCGGGGGTGTTGCGGCCCGGCGCGGCGGCCATCGTGTCGGTGAACTTCAACGTCAGGAACAGCAGCGTCGCGGACCCGGCGCGGGCGGCGCACGACGAGACGTCCACCGACTCCAGATCCCGCGTGACGGTCAGTCCGGCGCCGGAGAGCTGCTGCTGGTAGATCTTCCAGCCGCCGGCCAGCCGCTGGTCGAGCAGTGGTGCGGGCGCGACCGGGGCACCGTCCGGACTGGACTTGCCGGTCGTCCGGGCGAACACCTCGCGGCCCAGCCCGTCACGGCGGTCCGCCGGGATCGCGCCGGCACCGGGCACGGCCACCGGGTCGATCGCCACGGCGTCCGCCTGGGTGTCCTGGCCGAGCAGGACGTTGTGGCTCAGCCGCCAGGCCCCGTCCGGCTGGCGCTGGAACACCGAGACGTCGCGCCGTTCCAGCTCCTCGCCGGTCAGGCGCAGCGTGGCGGAGGCGACGAAGCAGTCCGTGGCACCGTCCGGGATCGCGAACAGCGGTTCGGTGTGCCGGAACGTGGGCTGCTTGCGTCCGTTCGCCTTGGCCGACCGGGCGGACGCGACGCTGAACAGCACCGCCGGCTCGGTCTCCTGTCCCCGCAGCGCCGCGACGTCACCGGCCGCGCCGGCCGCCGAATCGGCGCTGTCGAACGCGCTCAGCACCGTCGCCGCCACCGACGGGTCGAACCCCTGCGACCGGACCTCGGCCGCCCCGCTGCCACCGTCCCCGCACGCGCTCATCACGAACAGGCACGCCACCGCCGCCACCGACCGCTTCACGAACGCCTCCCCACACGTCATGGGGACCACGATCGCCGCTTGTGGGGCGGCCGCGCGGCCGTGGCGCGGGACCGGGACGGCGCACAGCCGACGGCGGCACGGATCGGTGCCGCCGTCGCCGCGACCGCGCCACCCGAACCGGCCACACGAGCCGACCCTGCGAGCCGGGCCGGGGTCGGGGTCGGTCTAGCCGTTGTCGACGGCCAGGGTGGGGTCGATGTCCATGTCGAGGTCCAGGCCGGCGCGGCGGTTGATCAGCTCGGCGACGATCGTCTCGCTGCAGTTCTCGACGGCCACCCGGAACGCCTCCGACAGCAGGTCGATGACGCCCTGGGTCAGCGCGACCGTGTGCCGGTCGAGATCTTCCCAGGACCGCGGCCCGCCGCCGGGGTTGTCCGGTGCCAGCGCGAGCACGCGGGCGCCGCAGCCACGGGTCAGTTCCTCGGTGAGTACCTGGAGGTGGTCGAGTACCTCGCTGAGCACCTCCAGCGCCGGCGCGCTGCCAAGCCCGACCCGGTGCAGTTTGAGCGCGGTGCGGACCGCACGGGGCCGCGCCACCTGCACTGCCCCGTCCTCGGCGCGCGCGACGACGTTGTGCCTGCTCAGCGCGTACACCAGAGACGGGTGGTCGGCGGCGAGCCGGTGCAGCGTCTTGACGAGCGCCGGCCCACCCGGGTCGGAGCTGCGTGCGCCGAGGATGGCCTCGATCGACACCAGGTTGAAGCCCTGGCGCTGCAAGGCGGTGATGGCCTCCAGCCGCCGGACGTGCGTCTCGTCGTACAACGCGATCCGGCCCCGCCGCACGGGTGGCGGCAGTAGCTTGCGGGCCTGGTGCGAGCGGATGTTCCGTGGCGACATACCGACGAGACGGCCGAGTTCCTCCACCGTCAGTCCGTCGGAGTTCCCCCGCGTCCGTGCAGCTCCCTGAACCGGAATCTGCTCGGATAACGCATTTGTCGTCGTCACGTTTCCTCCAGGTGCTCCCCAAGAATCCGCGAATGTTCCAAACAATTGACGCGCGCTGACGCGGCGTGAATAGACGGAGGTCCGCGGCCCGCACGGCGCGAAACCTGATCGCCCGATCACGGTATCGGCTCCCGGGCGCGGTTCGCCGTGGAGATGAAAAACTCATGCGGGGCGGCAAATAGCGCGGCATCAACGGCGAAATCGGGATTCCCGCCATAAACCCGCTTCGCAAATCGGAAGTTGTGTGCCATCGCGCCGCGCCCGGCGCGACTGTTGCACGGATTCCTGCCGCCGTCGTTGCCCGATTGGTCTACCCCAATGGGATCGCCGCCGCTTGCTTGTCCACATCGGCCGGAGCCGCCGACGATCAGGGTCCCGACATCAGGAGAGTCGACATGACACCACGGGACCGGGCGGTCTTCGTCGCCGCCTACACCAACCTCGTCGCGGACGTCTGGTCCAACCCGGTCAGCGAGCGCCAGCTCACCGACGACCCCGCCGCGCTGCTGGCACGGCACGGCATGCCGGTTCCGGCGGGCACCCGGGTCGCGGTGGTCCGTGAGGTCGGCGACGCCGAGCCGGACCTGAACGTGCAGGTCGACTACTGGCAACGGTCGCTCACGAGCGGCGAGCTGACGCTGGTCGTGCCCACCCTGGCGCCGCTGCCCGACGCGGAACTCGACGACTCCGAGCTGGACAGCGTCGTGGGCGGCATCGACACGAGCTGCGCCTGCTGCTGCCCGTGCTGCTGCAGCTGACCGCACTTGCGGTCAGGCGGGCCGGACGAGGCGGCGGGTCAGCAGGAACTCCCAGACCTGCTCCGCCGCCGCGGCCGGCATCCCGCCCAGCGCGCGTCCGGCCTCGGCGAGCGTCGACGGCCGCAGGAACAGCTGGAGCAGCGGCGCGGCTCCGTCCGGGACCAGGTAGATGCGCCCGTCGGTACGGCGGAACGCCCATCGGCCAGCGGGTAGGGGCTTCTTGACTCCCGGGTTGTAGAGCCGCTGGTAGGCCGCGAACGTCTCCTGGTCCGGACGGGGCACCAGCGCCCCGTTCAGCACGAACCGCCCGTCCCGGGACGTCTCCGCCGACACCACGTCGACCACGCCCAGTCCGTACCGGTCGTGGAAGAAGTAGGTGTGCGGGGTGTCGGTGCCGCCGAGCCACGGCCGCCCGTAGTCCCCGGAGACCAGGCCGGCCTTGGCCTCCTCCAGCTTCTCCTCGTCGGTGCCGTCGGCGGCGCCGCTGGTGTCCTCGTACGTCAGCACGCGGGCGATGTCGTGGCCCGGCAGCGGGCGCAGGTCCCGGATGCCGAACTCCTCCGGCTTCTTCGCCACGATCGCGCCGGACGTGAGCATGAACGTGCCCAGCCCGCCGAACGTCCACAGGTCGCGGTGGTCGCGCAGGAACCGGACGGAGTCCAGCGCCTCCTCGGTAGTCTCGGACGGGAACCCCGTGAACCCCATCATCTGGACGCCGATCCCGGCGCCGGTCATCGCGCTGATCGTCTGCGACACCCGAGCGGGCGTGGTGCCCTTGTCGATCAGGTCGAGGATCCGCTGGTTCGCCGACTCGAACCCGACCGACACGGCCACGCACCCGCTGCGCCGCAGCGTCTCGCAGCGCTCCGCCGACCAGTACTTCTCAAGCCGGATCTCGGCACCCCACCGGAAGTCCGCGTCCGACTCGGCGACCCGCTCGGCGAACCGCAGGATCGTCGCCGGCGCCAGGACGTCCACCGAGAAGTAGATGAACTTCGCGAACTCGGCGATGGCGGCGGTGTCAGCGACCATCTTGTCGACGGTGTCCTGCCGCCACGGGCTCGTCGGGCTGTCGCCGTTCAGGCCGTAGTCGCAGAACGTGCACTTGTTCCAGTAGCAGCCGCGCGCCGGCGAGTAGTACACGAACGGCTCCGGGCTGAGGTAGGAGTCCCACGGCAGCTTGGTGTAGTCGGGCGTCGGCACGTCGGCCAGCGGCTCGTACCGGAACAGCGGCAGGCCGGCGGCACGCCCGTACCGGGGATGCAGCCGGACGTTCGGGTGCCCGGACGGCACGCGTCCGGCGTCGAGCGCGTCCAGGATCTCCACGTACGCCGTCTCGCCCTCACCGACCACGACAGCGTCGAACGCGTCGAAGACCGTGAACACGGACGCCTTGTCCAGCGCGTACTTCCACACGTCGGCGACCTCGGTACCGCCGGCCACCACGAACGCGTCCGGCAGCGCCCGGCGGATCAGCCGGCCGAGCCACAGCGCGAACGGCAGCTGCGACTCGTAGGTCACGTTGATGCCGACGACGTCGTACCCGCCGGCGACCAGACGCGGCATCAGGTCCTGCTCGTAGTACGGCATGAACGGGTTGCTGAGCCGCGCGAGCAGCGCCTCGTCGGTCAGGTCGCGCACCGAGGACGTGCTGATCACACCCAGCGGATCAAGCTGGAACCCGTCCCGGAACGCGCCCGGCAACCCGGACGCGGCAAGGGTGTTCATCCACCCCGTGACGGTCTCCACGGCCTGCCGGTACGTCGGGTAGTCGTAGAACCGCTCGCCGTCCTGGAACGTCGCGACCGCGCCCGCGACCTCGTCCGGCGTGACCGTGCCGACCCGCAGCAGGTGCGCGCGGGCGGCGGGCCGGTCGTCCGGGGCCGAGGTTCGCTGTGAGAGGAGCCAGTCGTACGGCGTGGCGCTGTAGGTGTGGTGGAACGCCTCGATGTTCGCGTCCACGATGTCGGCGCCGGCCTGGCCCCGGGCGCGCGCGAACGAGTCGAGGTAGCAGAGCGAGTGGTAGCCCGAGGTCGGGTCGGACAGCGGCGGGTAGATCAGGACGGGGCGCATGCGCTCGACTCCTCGGCTGGGTGGAACCAGCGGGCGTGGGCGGCGAACGGCTCGGCGGCGGCGCGCAGGTCGGCGAGGTCGGCGAACCCCCGGTCCCAGGCGTGCCGCAGCAGGTCGTTCGGTTCGCAGCCCCACTGGCCGGCGCAGTACGCGTCGATCAGGTCCGTCTTCGTGTGGCGCCGCCCGGACAGTCCGGCGAACGTGGTCACGGCGGCCGCGTACCGGTAATGGCCGTCGTCCGCGCCGGCCACGTCACGGGCCAGGGAAAGGCGCGTTCCGGCGCGGGTGCCGTACGCCCGGGCGAGCGCCAGTGGCACGGCCTCCGCAGCGGCCAGAGCCCGTTCGGACGGGGTGAGCCAGGCACGCAGCCCGTCCGTCAGGCCCCGCTCGTGCGCCGCCTGGACCGGGTCACCGTCCCCGACCAGCGAGGCCAGCACGGCAGCGCGGTACCGGCGCGGGAAGTCCGGATCGGTGAGCGCCACGAGGTCGGTCGCGCGGGCGTGCGGAACCCACGCCCCGGCCACCTCGCGGCCGCCGTGGTTCTCCGCCCAGCCCGCCGCGTACAGCGTCTCCAGATCCGTGATCGGCATTTCGGCGGCGGGCGGGGTCAGTCCGTTCGAGGCCTGGGCGAGCAGCAGGCGGGCGTCCGCGGCCTTGGCGTCGACGTGGTGGACGTCCAGCCAGGCGGCCAGGTCCGGTCCGCCGAGCCGTCCGAGGCCACGGACACTGCGGTCGCGGAACGGCATCGCCTTGAGCGCAGCCAGCAGGCGATGGCGGTGCTCCCGGCTCAGGATCCCGGCGGCGACCGCCCGGTCCAGGTCGAGGCGGAGGTTCACGAGCGGTTCCGACAGGGCCCGGAGCCCGTCCTCCTCGGTCGCGTGCAGGATCGCCACCTCGTCGTCGCCGTCGATCGCCGCGCTGCGGTACAGGTCGAAGACCTGGCCGATGCCGCGCATCCCGAACGGCGCCAGCTCGGCCGCGCGCAACGCGCCCATGCTGCTGCTGCCGGCGACCACGACCCCGGCGGCGAGCAGCCGCAGGATCTCCTTGTGCCGCACGGCCGCCGTGTGCAGGAACAGGCCGTCGACGATGAGCACCCGGTCACCGGGCCGTACGTCCAGCCGGGCCAGGTCGCCGTGCCGCACCGGCGGCCGGATGTCGGCCCCGGGCAGCAGCCTGCGCACCTCGCCGGCCGGCAGGCTTGGTCCGATGTAGACGGTGTTAGCCACGGGTCACCTCGTGCCGGGTGGTGAAGCGGAGGCCGGGAGCGAACACCCGCCAGACCGGGATCCCCAGGTCAGGACGGGTCAGGTCGACGGCGAACGGTTCGACGCCGGTCCGGGCGGCGACGCGTGCGGCGCACTCGGCGAGGTCCGGGACATGGTCGACCACGGGTACCGGGACGGTCGCCGGCTGGCTCAGCGGCGGCGGCGCGTACAGCTCCCGGCTCGCGGCGTAGAACACGGCGCCGAAGTCGTCGCGGGTACCGGAGATGAGCGTCAACCGGGACTGCGCGGCCTCGGTGAGCGCCCGGATCAGCGCCGTCGCCGGATCGGGATGGCAACCCGCGCCGGCGAACATCACCGGCACGTCGGCGGCCCACGTGTACGCGACATAGCAGGCGATGCCGAGGTCGTTGGTCGCGTCGCACACCTCCACCCAGCACCCGGCGGACGCGAACGCGTCGAGCAGCCAGTGGACCGCCGGGCTGGTGGCCGTCCGTGGGTCGGTGTAGCGGCGCTCCGCCAGCGGGATCGGCGCGACCGCGGTGGTGCACTCCCGTTCGATCAGCTCCAGGAGCCCGTGCAGTACCGCCTCGTCCCGGACGTTCCCGCTGGCCAGACCGTTGCTGGTCGGCGCGAAGTACGCCGTCTCCCAGCCCTGGCCGATCCGGGCGTCCAGCCGGACGGCGGCCAGCGGCGCGAGCTGCCGCCGGCCGGTCACGAGGCCCTCGGCCGCCACCCATTCCAGGACGAGGCCACCACCCACCAGCGACCTCTCCACCAGTGGCAGTGCCCGCACGTCGTAGTCGACGAGGCCGTCCGCCGGACCGGTCGCGACCGGCGCCAGGTGCGGGCGTTCGGCATGCCAGGTCTCCAGCGACTCCATGACCGCGCTGATCTTCGACAGCAGCGGCGTGAGCCCCTTGCCCTGCGACACCGAAAGCGTGCGTGCCGTGGGCCGGACCGCCAGGTAGACGGGGATGCCGATGTCGTCCAGGCCGGTCACGTCCGCTACCCGGGTGATGCCCGCGGCGGGCATCAGCGGCTCGATCCGTGCCCAGGTCTGCTCGGGGGCCGCGACCCGGTAGGTCTCGGCCTCGGGAACCGTGCCCCTCAGAGCCGTACGCATCGACACCGCACGCCCTCCTCGCCTACCGGGGCCTCGCAGAAGCGCGCAGGGCGTGCGCCGCCGCCACGGCGCACGCCGAACGTGCTGATCTCAGTTCGCGTCCCGGCACGCCACGTAGCAGGCGATGACGTTGTTGGCGCCGGCGGAGACTGTGTCGAGCTCGGCGTCGGTCAGCTCGGCCGGGTCGAACGAGGGTGCCGGCGGCGCGTGCAGGACGTGGACACCGGCGGTGTCGTTCCAGTCGCCGACGAGCTGGTCGACCGTGTACAGGCCGTCCATCTCGGTCTCGTCCACGCGGATCTGGCGGTCGGCGTCGACGGGCAGGCCCGCGTCGATGGCGTACTGGCGCGGGTTGGCACGCAGCCGGGTGATCTCGGCCTCGTCAGCCCACAGCTTGTTGAACAGCAGCAGGTAGGTGTTGGCGAACTGCTGCGGGTCCTCGATAACAGCCATACCGGACTCTCCTCACTCGACGGTGCCGCCGGCCGGTCGCGGTCGGTCGAGAGGGAGCGTAGGTACGTGCTCAGCCCGCCCAGAAGGAGTTGGGTCGGATGGCTGGCGATGCTGCCGCAGCCCCGGTCGGCACGGCACGAACTGATGTCATCCGGACACGACACGGCCCGGTGACCCTGTCGGGTCACCGGGCCGTGGTGGCACGTGCCTAGCAGGATTCCTTGTACAGGTACTTGGTGATCTCCTCGGTGCCGACGTTGTCCTTGGTCGCGACGACGAAGTCCGTGTCGACCTTCTTCTCGACCGTCTCGCCCTTGAGCGCCTTCACCGCGAACTCGACGCCCTGGTAGCCCATGTCGTAGGGCTTCTGGACGACCAGCGCCTGCACCGTGCCGTCGGTCAGCTGCTTGACCTGCTGCGGGCCGGCGTCGAAGCCGACGATCTTGACCGCGCCCTGCTTTCCGGAGCTCTTCAGGCCCGCCGCCGCGCCGTCAGCCGTGGTCAGGTTGGCCGCGAAGATGCCGGCCAGGTCCTTGTTCGCGGTGATCGTGTCGGTGACGATCTGGTTGGCCTTGGCCAGGTCGTTGTTGGAGAACTGAGCCGGCAGCAGCTTGATGCCCGGGTGGTTCTTGATCTCCTTCTCGAAGCCACGCTGGCGGGCGTCGACCGAGGACACGCCCGGCTTCGTGCCGATGAACAGCACCGAGCCCTTGTCGCCGACCTGCGTCGCCAACTCCTTCGCGGCGGCGACGCCACCGGCCTCGTTGTCGGACGCGATCCGCGACAGGCCGATCGACTCGTCCCCGACGATCGTGTCGACGAGGATCGTCTTGATGCCCTTGTCCTGGGCGGCCTTCAGCGGGTTGACCGACGCCTTGTCGTCGTTGGGCGCGATCAGGATCGCCCCGGGCTTCTTCGCGACGACCGAGTCGATGATCGGGTTCTGCAGCGTCGCGTCGAACGCCGTCGGGCCCTGGGTGTCGAGGTCGACGCCGAGGTCCTTGGCGGCCTGCTTCGCACCGCAGTCCATCGAGATGTAGAACGGCTCCCCGGCCTGACCGAGGATGAGCGTGATCTGCTCCTTGCCGTCCTCGCTGCTCGACTGCTCGCCGGCGCCACACGCCGTCGCGCCGAGCAGCAGTGCGGGTACAGCGATGGCGACTGCCAGCCTGCGCTTCACGGGTTCCTCCTAGTTGCGGGTGTTACGTGCAGGGGGTTTACGAGCGGTTGCGCGACCGGCGCTTGTACTGGTCGAACCAGACCGCCGCGATGAGGACGACACCGACAGCGACCTGCTGCCAGTACGTCTGTATGCCGAGCAGAACGAACCCGTTCTGCAGGATGGCCGGGATGAAGACACCGATCAGGGTGCCGATGATCGTGCCGATGCCACCGAAGAGGCTGGTACCCCCGAGAACCACTGCCGCGATGGCGCTCAGGCTGTCCGACTCGTGGCCGGACAGCCCGCTCGTGCCGTACTGGGCGAGCGACAGGAACCCCGCGAAACCCGCGAGGGCCCCGGACAGCGCGTACACCTTCACGAGGTGCCGCTGGACGTTGACGCCGGACCGGCGCGCGGCCTCGGCGTTGGACCCGATCGCGTACGTGTAGCGACCGAACCGGGTCATGTGCAGCACGATCGCGCCGACGATCAGGACGCCGAGCGCGATCCACACGATGAGCCGGACCCCGAACACCGCGCCATCCGGCGTGTTGACGTCCTCCATCGCGCTGGTACGGACGTCGATGCCCTTGGTGAGGATCCGGGCCGTGCCGAGGGCCACGCCGAGCATGCCGAGCGTGACGATCAGCGCCGGCACCTTCGCGTACGCGACGAGCACGCCGTTGACCGCGCCCACGAAGAGCCCGACCGCGACCGCCACGACCAGCGCCGTCAGGACGACCTTCGGCCCCGACTCGCCTACCTTGGCCATCTGCTGGCCCGCGACGACCGCCGACAGCACCAGCACGGCGCCCACCGACAGGTCGATGCCGGCCGTGATGATCACGAACGTCATGCCGACGGCGAGGACCAGGATGATCGCCGCGTTGGACAGCACGGTCGTCGCGTTGTCCGCCGAGGCGAACGACGTGGGCATCAGGACCGAGAACACGATGATGAACAGCGCCAGCACGCCGGCCGTCCAGATCGACGACGACCGCAGCACGCGCTGGAACGCCGACGGCACCGGCTCGACGGCCTCGTCCGCGGCCTGCTCGACCTGGGCAATCGTCGGGTCGGGGGAAATGACAGCGTTGTCATTCACTGGTGCGACTGCCTCTTCGGCCACCGGATCGGTACCGGGCGGGGTCTGCGCGGTCATCGGACGTCCTCTGCGATCGGCTCGTTGGTGTACGCGCCGGTCAGCGCGGCGACCAGCTGCTCGACGTTGGTCTCCGACGCCTTGAACCGGGCCGTCCGCCGGCCCAGGCGCAGCACCTCGATGCGGTCCGACACCTCCAGGACCTGCGGCATGTTGTGGCTGATCAGCACCACGGAGATGCCCTTGTCGGCCACCGTCCGGATGAGTTCGAGGACCTTGGCCGTCTGCACCACGCCGAGTGCGGCGGTCGGCTCGTCCATGAACACCACGCGGTTGGCCCACGTGGCGGCCCGGCCGACGGCGACGCTCTGCAGCTGCCCGCCGGACAGGGCACGGACCGGCACGTCCACCGACTGCACGATCGACCCGAGGTTCGAGAACGAACCGCGCGCCTCCGCCCGCATCCGCTTGTTGTCCAGGAACCCGAAGAACTTCCCGATCGGACCACCCACGGTCAGCTCGCGCCCCAGGTACAGGTTCGCCGCCGGCGTGAGGTCCAGCGCGAGCGCCAGATCCTGGTAGACCGTCTCGATGCCGTGCTCCCGCGCCGCGATCGGCGTCGGCAGGTGCACCTCCTTGCCGTCCACGAGGATCTGACCACCGTCCGGCTGGATCGCGCCCGACAGCATCTTGACCAGCGTGCTCTTGCCGGCGCCGTTGTCGCCGATGAGCGACACGATCTCGCCCGGGTTGACGCTGAAGTCCGCCCCGCGCAACGCCTGGACGTGGCCGTAGGTCTTGGTCAGACCGCGTGCTTCGAGCACCGGCCGTACGTCACTCATCTGCCCACTCCTGCCTGATCGGGCGCCGGCGGGCGGCTCCACACCGCACCGAGGGCACCCGTCACCGTGATGTCGCCGGCCGCGTGCGGCACTGCCAGCACGTCACCGGCCTTCACCGGGACGGGGTCTCCGCTCCCGGCCAGTTCCCCCGCGCCGTCGAGGACGACCACCACGCCGAACCCGGCCGGCACCGTGGCGCTGGCCGCCGGCCGCACCAGGTCGGCGCGGAAGTAAGGGTCGGCGATGTCCGCGAGGGTCTTCTGCGGCACGTCCTCGCGCGCGTCCAGGTCGACGAACCCGCGCCACGTGTCGATCTCGATCGCGTCGACGGCCTGCCGGTTCACCGCCTCCAGCGCCAGGTCGAAGCCGATGCCGAGGTGACCCTTGTTCACGCCGTCGATGTCGAACGGCGCGTGCTCCAGCAGGATCGAGAAGTCCGTCGGCTCCTGCAGCTCCACCACGAACACCCCGGCGCCGGTCGCGTGCGGCGTGCCGCTCGGCACCACGATCGTGTCGCCGACGGCCACCGGCAGCTTGTGCATGAGGTCCAGGAAGCCCTGCGAGTCCTGGGTGTCCACGAGCTTGCGCAGGGCGCTGGCCTCGACGTCCTCGCGGAAGCCCAGGTACACGTGCGGGTCGTCGCCCTCGACCCGGATGACCACCCACGCCTCGGTCTTGCCGTACGGGCAGTCCAGGTGGCGGCGCGCGAACTCGCGGTTCGGGTGGACGTGCACCGGCAGCCGCTCACCGGCGTCCAGCAGCTTCACCAGGACGGCCGGGTCGGCACCGTAGGCCGCGGCGTGCTCGGCGCCCAGCCACGCGTCCGGGTCGGCCTTGATCGCGTCGCGCAGGAGCTGACCGTCGGGCAGCTGCGACAGGCCGTCGACGGCCTCGCCGAAACGGGGAGTCGCGGACGCGAGCCATTCCTCCGGGTACCAGTCCCGGCCGTCGGTGCCCCGCAGGTCGGCGATGTTCTCGCCACCACGGTAGAAGCACCGAAGCTGGTGATGCGGCAGGACGACGGGATTCACGGTGTTATCTCTCCAGACCCTCGGGTGATCAGGTGGACGGGCAGCATCTTCACCGCCGGTTCGGCGCGGTCGCCATCGAGCCGCGCGAACAGCCGGTCGGCCGCGAGGCGACCCAGGTCTGCGGCGTCGTGACGGACGACCGTGACGCCGGGCACGACCAGGTCGGCGGCCTCGAAGTCGTCGAATCCGACCACCGCGATGTCGGTGCGCCCGAGCGAACGCAGCCCGTGCAGGGCGCCGATCGTCAGCAGGTTGTTGCCGGTGAAGAACGCGGTCGGCGGCTTCGGACCGGCGAGCAGCTCGCGGGTCGCGTGCTCGGCGGCTGCCGCGTCCGCGAGGCCGGTGCGGGCCAGAGCGGGGTCGTCCTCGGCTCCGTGCAGGTTCAGCGCGGCCTCGTAGCCGGCGCGCCGCTGGATGCTCGTGTACAGCTTCGCGTCGTCGCCCAGGTAGCTGATGCGGCGGTGGCCGTGGCGGATCAGGTGCGTCACGGCGAGCCGCGCGCCACCCTCGTTGTCGGCCACGACGACGTCGGCGGACACGCCCTCCGCCGGCCGGTCGACGCAGACGATCTGGAGCCCGCGCTCCTGCTCGGCCGACAGGTGGCTGTGGTCGTGGCCCGCCGGGACGACGATCAGGCCGCTGACCCGCCGCTGTGACAACGACAGCACCAGCCGGCGCTCCGTGTCGGGGTCGCGCTGGCTGCTGCCGATGACCAGCAGGAGCTGACGCTCGTGCGCGCGCTGCTCGATCGCGTGCGCGATCACCGAGTAGAACGGGTTGCTCAGGTCCTCGATGACGAGCCCGATGCTCGACGAATCGGCGCCCAGCCGGAGCCGGCGCGCGAAGTCGTTCGGGCGGAAGCCCAGCTCGGCCATGGCGTCGCGGACACGCTGCTCTGTCTCGGGACGGACCGATTTCTCCCCGTTCAGCACGCGGGAAGTCGTCTTGAGGCTCACCCTGGCCCGCTCGGCGACGTCCTTGAGGGTCGGACGCTTGGTGTTCATCGGTCGCCCTCCTTCGGCGTCGAGGCGGCGAGCCCGCTGGTGGGGCTCTCGGGGTGGCGCATGGGATACCTCCGGATGTCGATGGCCGATGAGCCATCACACACCGTTCCTCGTTGGCACGTAGTTCTTCCATCCTAAGACAACGTTGTCAATAGCTGAATCGCTCCGGTTACCGGACCGATGCCTTGGGTGAACGGCGCAAGTGCTGTGACCACTGACATTCGTGGGCCCGAGGCCGGCCGAAGCCCTAGAACGTCGGTGGTCACAGCACTTACCGCGTGGCGTGTGACGGAAGTGTCGGAGGTGGTTGCCAGGATTGGGCGCATGGACGCCTTCGTGGTTGCCGTCGTGGCGCTGATCTGCCTCGCCGCCGGCGGGCTCGTCGGGTGGTACGCCGCCCGGGCCCGGCTGGCCACCGAGGTCGCCGGCCTGCGCGCCACGCTCGATGCGGCGCGGGTGGGTGAGCAGCGGCTGGAACAGTCCCTTCGGGCGCTGTCGCACGAGTCGATCGCCCAGAACAACTCAGCGTTCGCGCAGCTCGTCGCGCCGATCCGGGAGAGCCTGGCGAAGGTGGAAGCGCAGGTGGACGAGGTCGAGCGCGACCGGGTCGAGGCGTATGCGACGCTCCGCCAGCAGGTCCAGTTCATGCACCAGACGTCCGAGCAGCTGCGCATCGAGACCAGTCAGCTCGTCGCCGCGCTGCGCGCCCCGCAGGTCCGGGGGCGGTGGGGCGAGCACCAGCTCCGGCGGATCGTCGAGGTGTCCGGCATGGTCGAGCACTGCGACTTCGTGGAGCAGGCCACGTCCATCACGCCGGACGGCACGCTCCGCCCCGACATGGTCGTCACGCTGGCCGGCGGCAAGAACGTGGTGGTGGACGCGAAGGTCCCGTTCTCGGCCTACCTGGAGGCGATGGAGTCCCGCGACGAGCGGCACCGCACGACCCGCCTTGACGCGCACGCCCGTCACCTGCGGTCACATGTCGACGCGCTCGGCAGCAAGGCCTACTGGGAACGGTTCGACCCGTCGCCCGAGTTCGTCGTGCTGTTCGTGCCGGCCGACACGTTCCTCGACGCGGCGCTCCAGCGGGAGCCGGCGCTGCTCGAACACGCGTTCCGGCGCAACGTCGTGCTGGCGACGCCGTCCACGCTGATCGCGCTGCTCCGGACGATCGCGTTCACCTGGCGCCAGGAGTCCCTCGCCGCCAACGCGGCCCAGGTCCACTCGCTGGGGCGCGAACTGCACAGCCGGATCGCCACGATGGGTGGCCACCTCGGCAAGCTCGGATCGTCGCTGAACTCGGCGGTGTCGCGGTACAACGAGGCGATCGGGTCGCTGGAAGGGCGGGTCCTGGTCAGCGCGCGGAAGTTCGCCGATCTCCAGGTGACGACCAGCGACCTGGAGACGCCGGGGCAGGTCGAGGTGGTCGCCCGGCAACTCCAGGCGCCGGAGCTGATCGCGTCCGAGACCGAGGCGCTGATCGCCATCGACAAGCGCCACGCCGCCCCCTAGCCCCGGGCGCGCGCGAAGGCCGGGCGGGGCGGCCGGGCGGACGCTGGGGCCAGCCGGGCGCGGCGGGCGGGCCGGGCGGGCGCGCGGGCGCGCGGGCCGGGCGGGCGCGGCGGCCGGGCGGACGCGGCGGCCGGGCGGGCGCTGGGGCCAGCCGGGCGCCGCGGCCGGGCGCGCGGGGCCGGGCGGGGATTTGGGGTGGGATCGGCGAGCCTGGCTGCGCGATCCGACCCGAAATCCGGTCCGGGGCGGGCGACCGTGCCGGTGGACGACGCGGGTTAGCGGGTGGCCTCGGCCGCGCGCATGTCGCGCTTGAGCTCCTGGGGCAGCGAGAAGATGAGCTTCTCCTGCGCGGACACGATCTCCTCGACGTCGGCGTAGCCACGCTCCGCGAGGAACGCCAGCACCTCGGCGATCAGATCCTCGGGCACGGACGCGCCGGAGGTGAGACCCACCGTGGTCACGCCGTCGAGCCACGCCTCGTCGATCTCGCTGGCGAAGTCGATGAGGTACGAGGCCCTCGCGCCGGCGTCGAGGGCGACCTCGACGAGCCGGACGGAGTTGGACGAGTTCTTCGACCCGACGACGAGTACCAGGTCGCACTCGGCGCCGATCTCCTTGACGGCCTGTTGCCGGTTCTGGGTGGCGTAGCAGATGTCGTCGCTGGGCGGCGATTCGAGCAGCGGGAAGCGGGTCTTGAGCCGGCCGACGGTGTCCATCGTCTCGTCGACGGACAGCGTGGTCTGCGACAGCCACACCACCTTCGACTCGTCACGGACGGTGACCTTGTCGACGTCGCTCGGACCGTCCACGAGGTGGATGTGGTCCGGCGCCTCGCCGGTCGTCCCGATGACTTCCTCGTGGCCCTCGTGGCCGATCAGGAGGATGTCGTAGTCCTCGTCGGCGAACCGCTTCGCTTCCATGTGCACCTTCGTGACCAGCGGGCATGTCGCGTCGATGGCCTTGAGGTTCCGCGCGGCGGCCTCCTCGTGCACCACCGGGGCCACGCCGTGCGCCGAGAACACGACCGTGGCGCCCTCGGGCACCTCGTCCGTCTCCTCGACGAAGATCGCTCCCCGCGCCTGCAACGTCTGGACGACGTGCTTGTTGTGCACGATCTCCTTGCGGACGTACACCGGGGCGCCGTACAGGTCCAGCGCCTTCTCGACGGTGACCACGGCCCGGTCGACACCGGCGCAGTAGCCACGGGGCTTGGCGAGCAGAACGCGCTTAGACATAGGCCCATCGTAGGCGGCACGTGGTAGTGGGGCCCAAGCGCGTGATCCGCCCCACACCCGCGCGGCCCCCCACCTTCGGACTTTTGAGGGTCCGGCCCCGCCGCGCACCCTCAAAAGTCCGAAACTCGGCGGGATGGCGGGACGGCGGGACGGCGGGATGGCGGGATGGGAGCGGCGAGCGCGCGGGATCGGAGGGGCGGGCGCGCGGCATGGCGGGAGCGTGGCGCGCGGCGGCGGGGCCTAGGCTGACGTGCCGTGACCCAGCCGAAGTCGTCGCCCGAGGAGCCGTGGCCGGTCCGCGTCGTGAGCCAGAAGATCGCGGGTTGGATCGCCCGGCTCGGCGACATCTGGGTGGAGGGGCAGGTCACGCAGCTGTCCCGCCGGCCAGGCACGAACACGGTCTTCCTCACCCTGCGTGATCCGGCGGCGGACATCAGTCTTCCGGTGACGTGCTGGCGCCAGGTCTTCGACGACGCGCAGCCGGCGTTGACCGAGGGCGCGCGGGTGATCGTCCACGCGAAGCCGGAGTTCTTCGCCCAGCGCGGGACGCTGTCGTTGCGGGCGGCCGAGTTCCGGCCGGTCGGGATCGGCGAGCTGCTGGCCCGGCTGGAGCGGCTCAAGGCGGCGCTGGGCGCGGAGGGGCTGTTCGCGGCGGAGCGGAAGCGGCGGCTGCCGTTCCTGCCGAACACCGTCGGGCTCGTCACCGGACGGGCGAGCGCCGCCGAACGCGACGTCCTGGAGAACGCGAAGCGGCGCTGGCCCGCCGTCCAGTTCGCGGTCCGGAACGTGGCGGTGCAGGGGCCGAGCGCGGTACCGCAGGTGATCGGGGCGCTCCGCAACCTGGACGCCGACCCCGACGTCGACGTGATCGTCATCGCCCGCGGCGGCGGCAGCGTCGAGGACCTGCTGCCGTTCAGCGACGAGGGCCTGTGCCGTGCCGTGTTCGCGTGCCGCACGCCGGTCGTCAGCGCGATCGGGCACGAGCCGGACACGCCGCTGCTGGACTTCGTCGCCGACGTGCGCGCGTCCACCCCGACGGACGCGGCCAAGCGCGTCGTCCCGGACCTCGCCGAGGAGAACCACCGCATCGGCGTCGCCCGTGACCGGCTGCTCCGCTCGGTCGCCGGACGGATCGACCGCGAGCAGCAGTGGCTGGACAACGTCCGGAGCAGGCCTGTGCTGGCCCGCCCCGAGGTGATGATCGACCACCGTGCCAGCGAGGTCGCGGCGCTGCTGGACCGGTCCCGCCGCTGCCTCACGCACCGGCTCGACGCCGCCGCCTCCGAGCTGTCGCACACGCTCGCCCGTGTCACCGCGCTGTCGCCGCAGGCCACGCTCGATCGCGGGTACGCCGTCGTCCAGCGCGAGGACGGGGCGGTCGTCCGGCGCCCGGCGGATGTCGACCCCGGTGACCAGGTCCGGGTCCGGCTCGCCGAGGGCGAGGTCCCGGCCGAGATCGGCTTCTGGGAGGAGTGAGCCCGCTGCCCGCGCCGCCCCAAACCGGACTGTTCGGGATGCCGTGCTGTAACCGGGCACGGGAACGCCCGATAACCCCGACAGTTGGAGCGGGTGTGCCGGGCTCTAGGCTGCCCGCATGGCGAGTCCGGAGCTGAGCTACGAGCAGGCGCGCGCCGAGCTGGGCGAGGTCGTCCAGAAGCTCGAAGCGGGCGGGATCACCCTCGAGGAGTCGCTGACGCTCTGGGAGCGCGGCGAGCAGCTCGCCAACGTCTGCCAGGCCTGGCTGGACGGCGCCCGAGCCCGTCTCGCGGCCGCCCGCGAGCCCGACCCCGAGAACTGACGCCCCACCGCTCGGCCACCGCCCCGCCACCCCACCGCCCCGCCACCCCACCGCCCTGCCACCCCGCCGCCCCACCGCCCGGCCGCCCCGCCGCTCGGCCGCCCCACCGCCCTGCCGCCCGCCGCCCCCGCCGCCAGGCCGCCCCGCGCGCCCTGCCACCCAGCGCGCGCGGGCGCCAGACCCGCACGGGCGGGCGCCGCAACTAGCGTTGCCGGGTCAGAACCCGGGTGAGTGATCCGTCCTCTTCGGTGATGTCCCGGACGTGCTGGAACCCGATCCGCGCGAGCAGTCCCAGGGAGGCCGCGTTCTCGGCGGCGACCGTCGCGTGGACAGCGTCCAGGCCGAGCGTGTCGAACCCGTACGCCACGAGCGTCTCAGCGATTTCGGTGCCCAGGCCGCGACCCCATGCGGACGGCGCCAGCGCGTAGATGATCTCGTGCCCGTCGACGGTGTCGGTGCGCTTGATCTCGGCGTGCCCCTGGTACCGGCCGGCCTCGCGCACGGCCCACACGTCGAACCGCTGGTCCTCGTACACGGCGAAGACCCGCCAGAACAGCGCGCGGTCGGCCTCCTCGCCCATCGGCCCGTCGCCCATCCAGCGGGACACGTCGTCGTCGCCGAAGAGCTTGACGAAATCCTCTTCGTCGGACGGTGCGTACGGCGCGAGTTCCAGCCGTTCGGTGCGCAGAGTCGGGGTCACGCCCGGACCGTACAACCGAAAACAACAAGATTAGTGTCGGTGCCGGCTCGTACAGTGACGAGCGTGTCCCAACAACCCGCCATCAGCCTGACCGGCGTCATCAAGCGCTACGGGGATGTCACCGCCGTCGACGGGCTGGATCTCGACATCGCGCCTGGCACCTGCATGGGTCTGCTCGGGCCGAACGGGGCGGGCAAGTCGACCACGATGCGGATGCTGACCGGCCAGTCGATCGCCGACGAGGGCGACATCCAGGTGCTGGGCTACCGCATTCCGGCCGAGTCCAAGCACGCCCGCGCGCTGATGGGCGTGGTGCCGCAGCTCGACAACCTCGACCAGGAGCTGACGGCCGAGCAGAACCTGGCGGTGTTCGCCCGCCTCTACCGGGTGCCGCCGCGCGACCGTCGGGCGGCGGTCGACCGCGCACTCACGATCGCCCAACTCTCCGACCGGGCGGCGACGAAGGCCGAGGAGCTGTCCGGCGGCATGCGGCGCCGGCTGCTGATCGCGCGGGGCCTCGTGCACCGGCCCCGGCTCGTGCTGCTCGACGAACCGACGGTGGGGCTCGATCCACAGATCCGCCAGGAGCTGTGGGCGTTGATCGACGGGTTGCGCACGGCCGGCACGACCGTCCTCATGTCGACGCACTACATCGAGGAGGCCGAGCGCCTCGCCGACGACGTCGCGGTGATGAACCACGGCAAGGTGATCGCGCGCGGCGCCCCCGTCGCGTTGCTCACCGAGCACGCGGGCAAGACCGCCGCCGAGTACTACGGCCCGCCGGAACGCCTGACCGAGGTGGAACGGCTGGCGCAGGCCGCCGGCATGCCGACCCGGCGCACCGGCCCGAGCATCTCCGTCCTCCGCGCCGAGGACATGCCGCCGTCGCTGCTCGACGAGCTGGGCGACGGGAACCGCCGGGCGGCCAACCTGGAGGACGTGTTCGTGGCGCTGACCGGAGAGGTGGTCGCGTGACGGCCGTCCAGGAGCCCAAGAAGAAGCTGCGGTTCATCGAGCCGGCGGCGCTCGCCGGTGTGCTCACCCACGACCTGACCGTGTTCCGGCGGTACTGGCCGTCGACCACGTTCTCGGCGATCGTCGAGCCGACGATCTACCTGCTGGCGTTCGGCGTCGGCTTCGGCATGCTGGTGCCGGTCGTCACGGGCGTGCCGTACATCGAGTTCCTGGGCACGGGTGTCGTCGCCACCGCCGTGCTGTTCAGCTCGGCGTTCTCGGGCATGTTCCAGACCTTCATCAGGCGAACCTTCCAGCGGACGTACGACGCCATGCTCGCCGCGCCCGTCGACACGCACGAGCTGGTCACCGGCGAGGCGCTGTGGATCGCGCTCAAGGCCGGCGTCTACGGCTGCGCGCCGCTACTGGTGGCGATCGGCTTCGGACTCGACCCGTCCCCCGGGATGCTGCTCGTCCCGGTGATCGGCTTCCTCACAGGCCTCGGCTTCGGCCTGTTCGGCATCTGGACCAGCGCGGTCGTCCCGAACATCGACTCGTTCAACTACATCATCTCGGCCGTGCTGACCCCGCTGTTCCTGGTCGCCGGCACGTTCTTCCCGCTCGACACGCTGCCCACCTGGGCGCAGGTGGCGGGCCAGTTCAACCCGCTGTACCACTGCGTCGAGCTGGTCCGGCATGCCGCCTTCGGGCTGCAACCGCTGGAGGATCTGCGGTCCGCCGGGGCGCTGATCCTGTTCGCCGCGCTGATGTGGGTGTTCGCCGTCCGCCGGATGCGCAAGCGCCTGATCGACTGAAACGCCAGGCCGGGCGGGCCAGGACAGCGCCAGGTCAGGACAGCAGGTTCTGGGCGCGGACGGCGTCCAGCGAGAGCGTCTTGTAGCCCACGGTGTCGAACAGCACGGTGATCCGGTCGTCCTCGACCCGCATGACCATGCCGGATCCCCAGTGCTCGTGGTCGACGCGCGCGTTGACCCGGTAGCCGCCCCGCGCCGCCACCGAAAGCTGGAAGCCCTGGCCGCACGTGTCGCAGTTGCCGCACGGTCGCGGCAGCTCCTCACCGAAGTACCCGAGCAGGAACTGGCGCCGGCAGCCGGTGGTCTCGGCGTAGCCGCGGATCATCTCGATGCGGGACCGGTCCACCCGCTGGCGCGTCTCGGCGAGCTCCAGCGCGGCGTCGACGGCCGGGCCGGGCGCTGAGCCCTTGTAGGTGATCCGACCGTCTCGCTCGACACCGACCGCACCCGCCTGTTCCAGCAGGTTCACGAGCCGGGTCAGCTTCGTCGCGGAGAGTCCGGTCGCTTCGGCGAGTTCGGCCGGCGGCACCGGGCCGCCGCGCTGGCGCAGTACCCGCACGACCGCGACCACCGACGCCTCGTCGGGCACGCCGCCCGCGAAGAACCGGGGCAGCGCGAGGTCTTCCTGCCGGTAGAACAGCAGGATGTCGGCGGGCGCGCCGTCCCGTCCGGCACGCCCGATGGCCTGGTAGTACGAGTCGAGCGACTCGGGAATGGCCGCGTGGACGACGTACCGCACATCGGCTTTGTCGATCCCCATCCCGAAGGCTGACGTGGCCACGACCGTGTCCAGCTCGCCGGTGAGGAACTGGGTGTGCACGCGCTCGCGCTCGGACTTGCGGCCACCGGCGTGGTACGCCGCCGCGCGCCGGCCCCGGGCACCGAGTTCGGCCGCGTACCGCTCGGCGTCCTTGCGGGTGGCGACGTAGAGGAGCCCGCAGCCCGGTTCGGCGGCGACGTGCTCGACGACCGCGCGCCGCTTCTCCTCGTCGGTGACGAACTGCCGCGCGGCGAGCCTCAGGTTGGGACGGTTGAAGCCGCTGATCAGCTGCCGTGGGGCGCGCATCCGGAGCCGGTCGACGATCTCCGCCCGGACGGGCGGCGCGGCGGTCGCGGTCAGTGCCAGCACGGTCGGGTGGCCGAGGTGGGCGATCGCGTCGCCGAGGCGCTGGTAGTCGGGGCGGAAATCGTGCCCCCATGCCGAGACGCAGTGCGCTTCGTCCACGACGAACAGCGAGGGCTTGGCGGCGGCCAGGCGGGCCAGCACGTCCCGGTTGGCGAGCTGTTCGGGTGAGAGGAACAGGAACTCGGCGTGGCCGGCGATCACCGCGTCCAGCGCCATCTCGCTCTTGCGTCCGCCCTGGGCCGAGTTGACCGCGACGGCCGCCGGCGCCCCGGACTTCGCCAGCCCGACGACCTGGTCGCGCTGCAACGCGATCAGCGGCGACACCACCACCGTCGGACCGTGCAGGAGCAGCGCCGGCACCTGGTAGATCGCGGACTTGCCGGCGCCGGTCGGCATGACGACCAGGGTGTCCCGGCCGGCGAGGACGCTGAGCATCGGCGCCAGCTGGCCAGGCCGCAGCGTGTCCCAGCCGAACATGTCGGCGGCCGTACGGCGTAATCGGGCGGCGGCGCGCCAACGCCACCACGGGTTCAACCAGCGCAGTCGGCGGACGCCGGCCAAACGGTCCTCCAGGAGTGTCGCGGCCGCACCGGGTCAGCGCAGCGCGGCAGCCAGCGTACGGAGGTCGGCAAGAGAGGCGTCGCCGGACGTGACGATCGTCGACTCCGGCCGGATCAGCACGAGCGCCGTCTCGCCCGGCCGCCGCCCGCTGTAGCGCTGCCAGGCCACGCTGCCGACGTCCGTCGAGCCCTGGATCTTCCCGGCGCCGAGTTCGGCGAGGATCACGTCGCCCGAATCGGCGTCGGTCTGCACGAGCTGGAGGTACGTCCCGCTGGACGTGAGATAGCTCACCCGGACGGTCAGCCGGCCGGCATCGAGGCGGTTGACGGCGGCGTTCGTCGCGCGCCATCCGTCCGGCAGCTCGCCCGGCGCCAGGACCGGGAACTTCGCCTCGGACCTGGCCGTCTGGTACGTGCGGTCCGCGTCGACCGTGGGCACGTCACGCTCGGACGGCTGGCAGAACGCCATCAACAGGAGCAGCGGCACGATCAGGACCCCGAGGGACAGCGCGATGTCGCGGACGGGCCGGAACGCGCGGACGGGCGGGGATGGGTCGGGGCTGGTCACGCTTCCATCGTCGTACATCGGTGCACGCCACCTCGCCACGGGTGCCCGCTCCGGCACAGCCGCGGACCTGTCAGGATGCGGAGGAGCACCCGCCGCGCCGAGGAGGACCGATGGCCCACCCGACCAGCACTCATCACGGAGAGGCTCCAGACCGCAACCTCGCTCTGGAGCTGGTACGCGTCACCGAGGCCGCCGCCATGGCCGCCGGTCGTTGGGTCGGGCGCGGTGACAAGAACGGTGGCGACGGCGCGGCCGTGGACGCCATGCGCAAGCTGATCAACAGCGTGTCGATGCAGGGTGTCGTCGTGATCGGCGAGGGCGAGAAGGACCACGCGCCGATGCTGTTCAACGGCGAGCACGTCGGGGACGGCACCGGCGCCGAGTGCGACGTGGCCGTCGACCCGATCGACGGCACGACCCTGATGAGCAAGGGCATGCCGAACGCCATCGCCGTCCTGGCCGTGGCCGAGCGCGGCACGATGTACGACCCGTCCGCCGTCTTCTACATGGAGAAGATCGCGGTAGGCCCCGACGCCGCCGGCACGGTCGACATCACGGCCCCGGTCGCGGAGAACATCCGCCGGGTCGCGAAGGCCAAGCACACGGGCGTCGAGGACGTGACCGTCTGTATCCTCGACCGCGAGCGCCACCAGGGCCTGGTCAACGAGGTCCGGGAGGCCGGCGCCCGCATCCACTTCATCAGCGACGGCGACGTGGCCGGTGCGATCAGCGCCGCGCGCGAGAAGACCGGCGTCGACATGCTGCTCGGGATCGGCGGCACCCCCGAGGGCATCATCGCCGCCTGCGCGCTCAAGTGCCTCGGCGGCGAGATCCAGGCCAAGCTGTGGCCGCAAACGGACGAGGAGCGCCAGCGCGCGATCGACGCCGGCCTCGACCTCGACCAGGTACTGACGACGAACGACCTGGTCAAGAGCGACAACGTGTTCTTCTGCGCCACCGGCGTGACGGACGGCGACCTGCTGCGCGGCGTCCACTACCGCTCCGGCGGCGCGAGCACCCAGTCGCTGGTGATGCGGTCCAAGAGCGGCACGATCCGGATGATCGAGAGCTGGCACTCCCTCACCAAGCTGCGCAACTACTCCATGGTCGACTTCGGCCACCGGGGCTGACGCGCGTGCTCACGGTCGTCGGCGAGAACATCATCGACCTCGTACCGGCCGGCGCGGCGGACGTGCCGACGTACGGCGCCTACGTGGGCGGCAGCCCGGCGAACGTGGCGGTCGCCGCGCGGCGGCTCGGCGTGGAGACCGCGCTGATCGCCCGGGTCAGCCGGGACGTGTTCGGCGCCCGGATCCGCGCCCGGTTGGCGGCGGACGGCGTGGACGACCGGTACCTGGTGGACGCCGCCGAACCGTCGTCGCTGGCCGTCGTCACGTTCGACGAGCAGCGGCGAGCGACGTACGACTTCTGGCTCAACGGCACCGCCGACTGGCAGTGGACCGCCGCCGAGCTGCCGGACCCGCTCGGTGACGACGTCACGTGTGTCCATGTCGGGTCGCTGGCGGCGTTCCTGGAGCCCGGCGCGTCGAGGATCGAGGCCCTGCTGCGCGCCGAGCGGGAACGTGGCCGGGTGACGATCAGCCTCGACCCGAACGTCCGTCCGGCCATCGTCGCCGGTCCCGAGGGCGACCTCGGCGCCGCCCGCGAGCGGGTCGAGCGGCTGGTCGCCCTGGCGCACGTCGTGAAGGCGAGCGACGAGGACCTGGGCCACCTGTACCCGGGCGTGCCGGTCGAGGAGGCCGCGCGGGCGTGGCTCGCGCGGGGTCCCTCGCTCGTCGTGGTCACGCGAGGCAGCGACGGCGCCCTCGCGTTGGCCCGCGACGCCACGGTGGCCTACCCCGCTCCGGCGATCGCCGTGGCGGACACGGTCGGCGCGGGCGACACGTTCTCCGGCGCACTCCTGTTCGGCCTGCACCTCACCGGGTTGCTCGGGGAGGCCGGGGCGGCGAAGCTCGCGGCACTCGACGAGGAGACCCTCGGCACGATCGTCGTCCTCGCCACGATGGCGGCGGCGGTCAACTGCACCCGACAGGGGGCCGATCCACCGACCGCCGAGGAGCTGGATGCGTTCGTAACCCAGCAAAACAGGATGTAACGCCCGCCCGGGCACCGGCGATACCCAAGTAGATCGCGGCTTCGACGGAAGCCAGCGGTACCGGTGTGAGGGCTGGTAGCGGCGAGGGCCGGGAGACGTTGCGGGATCCCGGCCCTCGTGCTCATGTCCGAGCGGCTACTCCTCGACGCGCTGCACGCGGGCCCAGTCGGCGCACTGGTCGCACCAGACCCAGTCGTGCGCGCCGGCCACCGGGTCGCGTACCCAGCCGTGACCGCAGCCCAGCTCGATGCGGCGCAACCTGGACGACGCCCGCACCGGTTGGCCTGTCCGCCCGGCGGGTGCCCGCCCTGACCTGTTCTTCGTTCTCATCGCAAAGCCCCCTTTCCGGGACATCTCTGTCCGAAAGATTGGTCGTGATCCGGGCGGCGATCAGCCCTTCACACAGATGACCTGCTTGAGGTGGTGGACCACCTCGACCAGGTCGGTCTGCTGCTTGATCACCGAGTCCAGGTCCTTGTAGGCACCCGGGATCTCGTCGACCACGCCCGCGTCCTTGCGGCATTCCACGCCGGCGGTCTGCGCGGCGAGGTCGGCCGTGGTGAACGTCTTCTTCGCCTTGGTCCGGCTCATCTTCCGGCCGGCTCCGTGCGACGCGGAGTTGAACGCGTCGGGGTTGCCGAGCCCGCGGACGATGTAGGAGCCGGTGCCCATGGATCCCGGGATGATCCCGAGGTCACCGGAACCGGCCCGGATCGCGCCCTTGCGAGTGACGAGCACGTCCACGCCGTCGTACGTCTCCTCTGCCACGTAGTTGTGGTGGCAGGAGATCGCGGGCTCGAACGTGACGCCGGCGGTGGGCAGCGCGTCCCGGACGACCTGGCACAGCAGCGCGAGCATCGTGGCCCGGTTGCGGGCCGCGTACTCCTGCGCCCAGTACAGGTCGCGCCGGTAGGCGTCCATCTCCGGCGTGCCGGTGAGGAACACGGCGAGGTCGCGGTCGGGCAGGTCGGCGTTGTGCGGGAGCTTCCGCGCCACCGCCATGTGCCGCTCGGCCAGTTCCTTGCCGATGTTCCGCGATCCGGAGTGGAGCATCAGCCAGACCTGCCCGTCGCCGTCCAGGCACACCTCGATGAAGTGGT
The DNA here is from genome assembly GCA_963742725.1 of uncultured Actinomycetota bacterium. Classification (GTDB taxonomy): domain Bacteria; phylum Actinomycetota; class Actinomycetes; order Mycobacteriales; family Cryptosporangiaceae; genus CAVVAL01. Next base: position 1,229,033 of record CAVUMX010000001.1, read on the forward strand.
TGCCGCCGCCGAGCGTGCCCATCTGCTTGCGGGCGCGGTCGCCGAGCTGCGCGACCGAGCTGTCCAGCCCGTTGAAGCCGTCCCAGAACGGGCCCCAGCCGCCGACGCGGTGCACCCGCGCATTGTTGACTGGCGTGTCGTGCGAGCGGAAACCGACCGGGATGGCGTCCTCGATCCGGCGACGCAGCGACCCCAGGTCGTCCGGCAGGTCGGCCGCCACCAGAGACGTCCGCACCGCCGACATGCCGCAGCCGATGTCCACGCCGACCGCGGCCGGCGAGACGGCCTCACGCATGGCGATGACCGATCCGACGGTCGCGCCCTTGCCGTAGTGCACGTCGGGCATGACGGCGACGCCGTGGACCCACGGCAGCTGGCCGATGTTGCGGACCTGCTTCAGCGCCTGCTCCTCCACGAACGTGGGGTCGGTCCACATGCGGACCGGAGCTCGCGTACCGAGCAGGGTGGTGTACGACATCAGGATCTCCTGGTGTGAAAAGGAAAGCCGCCCGGTGGAAGGGATCTCCACCGGGCGGCTCGGGTAAGCGTGTCTGACGAGCTCAGGTGGGCATGGCGGATTCAGGCCGCTGCGTGTCGTATCGCTTCAGCACTGTCCCGCCCCTCGCTCGCTCGTAGTTACCCCAAGTCTTACACGTGCCCGCCAGCGGATATCCGCACGAACAGCAGTTGGGTCTCGATCCCGCTGTCCACGAGGCGCCCGTCAGGATCGAAAGCGCCCGGCCCGTCCGTCACGCCGAGCGCGACGCCCCGGTCGTCGTCCACGGTGCCCGGCCGGTGTCTCAGCGCTTGAGGCGGTCCGCCGCGCGGTCGCCACGGCGTGCCACGGGCAGGTGCTCACCGGCCGCGGCGAGGCCCATCCGGGGCATGTTCACGTAGATCGACTCGTGCGCGCCGGGCGCCACGACGAACGTCTCGTGCCAGATGCCGACGTCGCCGCTCGTCCCGATCGCGCGGTTGAACCTGCGCCACGGCTCCAGGTGCGGGTTGTCGGTGTCGCGGGCGAACGTCTGGAGCAGCTCGGGACTGCGCCAGTACTGGATGAGCGTCGCGCCGCGCCAGCCGATCGTCGTCCGGTAGCCGAGAAGCCCCAGTTCGGGGTGCTTGGAGAGCGCGGCGAGCATCGGGCCCATCGCCATCGAGACGGGAATCCACCGGTGCAGCTTCCAGAGCTTGTTGACGCGCATGCCGATGAGGAAGACGACGAACTCGCCGTCGATGTCGGCAGTCATCCGCGCGGGGTAGATCATGGCCGCCCTCCGGTTACTATGGATAGCATCGCTTCCCGTTATAGATAGTGGCACTGTCCACTCGCTGACGCAAGGACCCATTGATGCGCATCTCAGATCTGAGTCAGGCCAGCGGGGTCCCGATCCCGACGGTGAAGTACTACCTGCGCGAGGGCCTCCTGCCCGCCGGCGAGCTGACCAGCCCCAACCAGGCCCGGTACGGCGAGGGGCACCTGAAGCGGCTCCGGCTGGTGCGGGTGCTGATCGAGGTGGGCGGGCTGAGCATCGCGGGGGTGAAGGACGTCCTGGCGGCCGTCGCGGACGAGAGCGTCGGCATCCCGAGGCTGCTCGGCGAGGTGCAGTACGCGATGGTCACGGCCAAGCCCCGCGACGACGAGGCCTGGCAGCGGGCGCGCGCGGACGTGGACGCCTACCTGGACGATCTCGGCTGGCACGTCGCCAAGGACGCGCCGACCCGAAACAAGCTGGCCGAGGTGCTGCACGGCCTGCGGACGGTCAGCGACGAGCCGATCGGCACCGACTGCTTCGATCCGTACGCGAAGGTCGCCCACCTGCTGGCCGAAGGCGAGATCGCCAGCCTGCCCGGCCCGGACGCGCTGCGCGAGGAGATCGTGGGGCAGGTCACCGTGGGGATCGCGGTGTTCGAGTCGGCCCTGACGGCGTTGCGGCTGCTGGCCGAGGAGGACGCGACAGCCCGCAGATACGGCGGCATTACCCTGGGGGCACCACCCGAGGACGTGTGAGGAACCGATGCCCGACTTCGCCTACTCCGACCTGCTGCCGCTCGGCCCGGACGACACCGAGTACCGGCTCGTCACCAGCGACGGCGTCAGCACCTTCGAGGCGCCCGGGCGGACGTTCCTCCAGGTCGCGCCCGAGGCCCTGACGACGCTCACCGCCGAGGCGATGCACGACATCGCGCACTTCCTGCGGCCGGCGCACCTGCGGCAGCTCCGGAGCATCCTCGACGATCCCGAGGCGTCCGCCAACGACAAGTTCGTGGCGCTGGACCTGCTCAAGAACGCGAACATCGCGGCGGCCGGCGTGCTGCCGATGTGCCAGGACACCGGCACCGCGATCGTCATGGGCAAGCGCGGCCAGCAGGTGCTGACGGCCGGCGACGACTCCCAGGCCATCGCGCGGGGCGTGTTCGACGCGTACACGAAGCTGAACCTGCGGTACTCCCAGCTCGCGCCGCTGACGATGTGGGACGAGAAGAACACCGGTACGAACCTGCCGGCGCAGATCGAGCTGTACGCGGCCGACGGGGACGCGTACAAGTTCCTGTTCATGGCCAAGGGCGGCGGCAGCGCGAACAAGTCCTTCCTGTACCAGGAGACGAAGGCCGTCCTGAACCCGACGCGCATGCTCCAGTTCCTGGAGGAGAAGCTGCGTTCGCTGGGCACGTCCGCCTGCCCGCCGTACCACCTGGCGATCGTCGTGGGCGGCACCAGCGCCGAGTTCGCGCTCAAGACGGCGAAGTACGCGTCCGCGCACTACCTCGACAACCTGCCGATCAGCGGCTCGCCGCTCGCGCACGGGTTCCGGGACATCGAGCTGGAGCAGCAGGTCCTCGAACTCACCCGGCAGTTCGGGATCGGCGCGCAGTTCGGCGGCAAGTACTTCTGCCACGACGTCCGGGTGGTACGGCTGCCCCGGCACGGCGCGTCCTGCCCGGTCGCGATCGCCGTCTCCTGCTCCGCCGACCGGCAGGCGCTCGGCAAGGTCACGGCTGAGGGCGTTTTCCTGGAGCAGCTGGAGCGCGACCCCGCCCGCTACCTCCCCGACACGACGGACGACGAGCTGGAGGGCGGCGACGTCGTCCGGATCGACCTCAACCGGCCGATGGACGAGATCCGCGCCGAGCTGTCCCGCTACCCGGTGAAGACCCGGCTCTCGCTCACCGGCCCGCTCGTGGTCGCCCGCGACATCGCGCACGCCAAGATCAAGGAGCGCCTGGACGCCGGCGAGCCGATGCCGCAGTACCTGCGCGACCACGCCGTCTACTACGCCGGGCCGGCGAAGACACCCGAGGGCTACGCGTCCGGCTCGTTCGGCCCCACCACCGCCGGCCGGATGGACTCCTATGTGGAGCAGTTCCAGGCCGCCGGCGGGTCCCAGGTCATGCTGGCCAAGGGGAACCGGTCCAAGCAGGTCACGGACGCGTGCCACGAGCACGGCGGCTTCTACCTCGGATCGATCGGCGGACCGGCCGCCCGCCTCGCCCAGGACTGCATCAAGCACGTCGAGGTGCTGGAGTACGCCGAGCTGGGCATGGAGGCCGTCTGGCGCATCGAGGTCGAGGACTTCCCCGCCTTCATCGTCGTCGACGACAAGGGCAACGACTTCTTCGCCACCACGACGGTCCCCACCCTCACCATCGGCCGCCGCTAACCCCTCGACCTTCGGACTTTTGAGGGTGTCGCGGCCACCGCGACCCTCAAAAGTCCGAAACTGGGCGGTGGCGGGGCAGGATGGCGGTATGACCGAGTACCGCGTTGAGCACGACACGATGGGCGAGGTCCGCGTCCCGAAGGATGCCAAGTGGCGGGCGCAGACCCAGCGGGCGGTGGAGAACTTCCCGATCTCGGGCGGACGCCTGGAACGGGCGCACATCGAAGCCCTCGCCCGCATCAAGGCCGCCGCGGCCGCGGTGAACGCCCGCCTCGGCGTCATCCCCGACGATCTCGCCGGCGCGATCGTGTCGGCCGCTGGGGAGGTGACGGCCGGCACCTGGGACGACCACTTCCCCATCGACGTGTTCCAGACCGGCTCGGGCACGTCCAGCAACATGAACGCGAACGAGGTACTGGCCACGCTGGCCGCCGAACGGCTCGGGCGTGACGTGCACCCGAACGACCACGTGAACGCGTCGCAGTCGTCGAACGACGTGTTCCCGTCCAGCATCCACGTGGCCGCGACGAGCGCGATCTGCCACGACCTGGTGCCGGCCCTGGAACACCTCGCGACCAGCCTCCACGGCAAGGAGGCCGAGTTCGCCGAGGTCGTGAAGGCCGGGCGCACCCACCTCATGGACGCCACGCCGGTGACGCTCGGCCAGGAGTTCGGCGGGTACGCCGCGCAGGTCGAGCTGGGCATCGAGCGGCTCCGGTCGAGCCTGCCGCGGCTCGCCGAACTGCCGCTCGGCGGTACGGCGGTCGGCACCGGGATCAACACGCCGCCCGGCTTCGCCGCACAGGTCATCCAGGAGCTGGCCAAGGCCACAGACCTGCCGTTCACCGAGGCGCGGAACCATTTCGAGGCGCAGGGGGCGCGTGACGCGCTGGTCGAGACGTCCGGACAGCTCAAGACCATCGCCGTGAGCCTGACGAAGGTCGCCAACGACCTGCGCTGGATGGGGTCCGGCCCGCGCACCGGCCTGGCCGAGATCGCGCTGCCCGATCTCCAACCCGGGTCGTCGATCATGCCGGGCAAGGTGAACCCGGTGATCCCCGAGGCGGTGTGCATGGTGTGTGCGCAGGTCATCGGCAACGACACGGCGGTGACGGTCGGCGGCGCGTCCGGCAACTTCGAGCTGAACGTCGCGCTGCCGATGCTGGCGCGGAACCTGCTCGAATCGATCCGGCTGCTGGCGAACGTGAGCCGGCTGCTCGCCGACCGGTGCGTGGACGGGGTCACCGCGAACGTCGAGCGTGCCCGGGAGTACGCCGAGTCGTCGCCGTCGATCGTCACCCCGCTGAACAAGTACCTCGGGTACGAGGAGGCCGCGAAGATCGCCAAGCAGGCGCTCGCCGAGCGGAAGACGATCCGGGAGGTCGTAGTCGAGCGCGGTCACCTGGAGAACGGGACGCTCACGGCCGAGCAGCTCGACGCCGCGCTCGACGTGCTCGCCATGACCCGCCCGCCGAGCTGAGCCCGCGGTTGGATCGTGGCGCCGGACAAGGCCACGATCCAACCGCGGTACACCGGGTTACGGCAGGGAGTTCAGGCCGGTGTTGATCCCGGACGCGAACGTCGAGACCTGGCCGTACACGCCCGCGAAGTTCGGACGGGCACAGCCCTCACCCCAGCTCACGATGCCGACCTGGCGCCAGGCACCGGCAGAGTCGCGACGGACCATGGGGCCACCGCTGTCACCCTGGCACGTATCCACGCCGCCCTGCTGGTAGCCGGCGCAGATCATGTCGGCGTTGACGAAGCCGTAGCCCGCGTTGCGGTACGCGGTGCCGCACGAGCTGTCGCTGACGAACGGCACGGTCGCCTTCATCAGGTACCGGCTCTGGCCGCCGCCCTCGCGGGTGGAGCCCCAACCCATGATCGTGAACGTGCCGCTGTCGAGCGATGTGTCCGTGGCGATCGGGAGGGTCGGCGCGTTGACGGCGCTGGCGAGCTTGATCAGCGCCCAGTCCTTGCCCTGCTCGACGTCCACGTAGCCCGGCGCACGGTAGACGTACGTCGACCGGACGCGGATCCGGCCCGCGGTGTCGTTCAGGTCGGCCACGCCGATCGTGGCGGTGATACTGGTGTTGGCACCGGTACGACCCACGCAGTGGGCAGCGGTCAGCACGACACGGTTCGTGATCATCGCGCCGCCACAACCCATGGACAGGCGGACCATCCACGGGAACTCACCCTTGGACGCCCGGGTGCCCCCGACGACCTGCTGGGCGGGTGCGTCCGGGTCAGGGCCGGTCCGTGCCTGAGCTGGCAGTCCTACTGCCGCGACAGCCAACGCCGCTATGGCGGCAGTGGCGCCTAAACGCTTGATCCAGGTATGAGTCATGGTGGGCTCCTCCCCATACACCTGGCGCCCGGTGCACCAGTTGCGGCGAAGAGTAGCCATACACCAGAAATTTGGGCAATAGCTGGTTACAAGCGCATTTCTTGCGGTCGTTCACTGAACGGCCGGTTAGCCCGAAAATGCCGGTGCCGGGCGACTCGAAGGTCGCCCGGCACCAGATCTGGCTGGCTCAGTACCAGCCGGTGTTCTGCGAGTGCTGCCACGCCGCGCACGGCGTGCCGTAGCGGCCCTTGATGTAGTTCAGGCCCCACTTGATCTGGGTCACCGGGTTGGTGCGCCAGTCGTCGGCGATGCTCGCCATCTTGCTGCCGGGCAGCGACTGCGGGACGCCGTACGCGCCGGAGCTGGGGTTCTGCGCCTTGTGGTTCCAGCCGCTCTCCTTCTTCCACAGCGGGTCGAGGCAGCGCATCTGCCCGCTGTCGAAGCCGGCCCACTCGACGAGGAGCGCGCAGCCGGTGGCGCGGTTTCCGGTGTAGGACTTGCAGTCCACCGGGATCGGCGGCGCGGTGCCCCCGGTCGTTCCGCCGGTCGCACCACCGGAGCGCGACGCGCGCTCGGCGGCGGCCTTACGGGCGGCCTCGGCCTTCGCCTTGGCGGCCTTGCGCGCCGCCTCAGCCTTGGCCTGGGCGATCGCCTTGGCCTTCGCCTGGGCGGCCAGTTCGGCCTGCACCTTGCTGGTCTGTCCACCGACAGGCACACCCTGCGGCTTGTTCGTGTCAACAGGGGGCGCTTGGAAGTTCGCCGCGACGTCCCGGACGTTGGCGGCGTCCGACCGCACCTCCAGGGAGTCGTCGCCGTGCTTGAGGAAGCCGGCGGTCAGACCTGCACCCAGACCAAGCACCAGCACACCAACGGCGAAAATCCGTACGCCCACGTTCGATCCCCGGATCCAGACCCGGCTCACGTGGTATTTCCCTTCGTCGTGCATGCGCCGCCCAGGATCAGGCCACGCATGCGCCTCGTACCCCACAGACCACGGAACGGCGTGCGCCGCCGGCCGGGGATGTAAACCCCACTCAGCCGACCTCGACTCGCACGCCGGGGTACGTCTTCCTCTAACCAGTAGTCAGCCATGGTCGAGGTGACACCATTCCGGAGATCTGCCAGGGATTCAACCTGCCGATATCACCCGAAAGAACGACAAAAACTCCCACGAGTGACGGACGTCGCTGAGATTTAAGGTCGGGATAGGGTGTGATCTCGCGGGCCGTAACAGGCCACTGTGGTATCCGTCACAGCCGCCCAGTACCGCTCTCCCACTGAGTAGTGCCACCACTCCGTGGGGTAGTTGACGAACCCGGCTCCGGTCATAGCCGCGACCAGCGTGTCCCGCAGCTCGCGCGCCCGTCCGGTGACCGCCGAGGACGCCGTGTAGCAGGCGCCGTCGCTCTCCTCGGGGCTCGCGTTGACATCCGTGCCGAGGTCGAGTTCGGTGCCGCCGTCCGTGCAGAGCGTGAGGTCGACCGCGCCACCCGTGCAGTGCGGCGCCACCGGCACCGGGGAGATGTACCGGCTGGCGAGCGTGTCGAGCGTGGCGTCGTCGGCGGTGGGATCGGCCTCGGCGAGGCCGGCGCGGTACTGGTCGAAGTACAGCGCCTGGAGGGCCGGCGGGCGGTAGCACTCGACGACGAGCAGTCTCAGGCCCGGCGGCAGGGCGCTCTGGGCCACCAGGAGCCGTTCACGGACACCGGACCGCGCCAGGGCGTAGGCGCCGTCGTCGTCGCGCTTACGGGCGTCCAGGAGCAGGTCCGCGTTCGCGCGCAGGTCGACCAGCGGCTCGCCGTTGTCCTCGATCGGCACGGCGGCGACAGCGGGGTCGGAGAGCAGCAGGATGTCGACCGTCATGCACGCTGATGGTGCCAGACATGTCCGTACCGACGTGACGAAGGTGCCCGCCGAGAGAGACGGGCACCTTCGTCACGGGCTTACAGCGGCATGTCCTCCAACATCTCCGTGACGAGCGCCGCGATGGGCGACCGCTCGGACCGGGTGAGCGTGACGTGGGCGAACAGCGGATGGCCCTTCAGCGCCTCGATCACGGCGGCGACACCGTCGTGGCGGCCGACGCGCAGGTTGTCCCGCTGGGCGACGTCGTGGGTGAGGACGACGCGGGAACCCTGACCGATCCGGGAGAGCACGGTCAGGAGGACGCCGCGTTCCAGCGACTGCGCCTCGTCGACGATCACGAACGCGTCGTGCAGCGACCGGCCGCGGATGTGGGTGAGCGGCAGGACCTCGATCAGCCCCCGGTCGAGGACCTCCTCGATGACCTGCTCGTTCACGACCGCGCCGAGCGTGTCGAACACGGCCTGGCCCCACGGCGACATCTTCTCCGCCTCGGTACCGGGCAGGTAGCCGAGTTCCTGGCCGCCCACGGCGTACAGGGGACGGAACACGACGACCTTCTTGTGCTTGCGGCGCTCCATCACCGCTTCCAGGCCGGCGCACAGGGCCAGCGCCGACTTTCCGGTGCCGGCGCGGCCGCCGAGGGAGACGATGCCGAGTTCGTCGTCCAGGAGCAGGTCCAGGGCGACGCGCTGTTCGGCCGAGCGGCCGTGCAGCCCGAAGGCCTCCCGGTCGCCTCGGACGAGCCGCACCGTCTTATCAGGACGGACGCGGCCCAGGGCCGATCCCCTCCCGGACAGCAGGACGAGGCCGGTGTGGCACGGCAGGTCGGCGGCGCCTTCCAGTTCGATGCTCTCTTCGCCGTAGAGCTGGGCCATCTGCTCATCGGTGACGTCGAGCTCGACCATGCCCGTCCAGGGACGGTCGGCGACGGTGACTATGTCGGGGCGATATTCGTCGGCGGTCAATCCGACCGCTGACGCCTTCACCCGCATCGGCATGTCTTTGGTGACCAGGACGACTTCGCGGCCGTCCGCGGCGAGGTTGAGCGCCACGGCGAGGATGCGACTGTCGTTGTGGTCGGGTCGGAAGCCGTGCGGAAGGTTGCTCGGGTCGGAGTTGTTGAGCTCCACCCGCAGCAGGCCGCCGGATTCGTTGACGGGAACCGGCACGTCGAGCCGGCCGTGCTTGACCCGGAGGTCGTCCAGCACCCGGAGGCACTGGCGGGCGAACCAGCCGAGTTCGGGGTGGTGACGCTTTCCTTCCAGCTCCCCCACCACTACCAGCGGCAGCACCACTTCGTGTTCGCCGAAGCGAGCGAGTGCGCCGGGGTCGGAGAGGAGCACTGAGGTGTCCAGGACGTACGTGCGGCCGCTCGGTGTCTCCGTTGAGCGGGTTCGCGCCCGGGCCTGCCGGGCTGGTCGGGCTGGGCCGGAGGCGTCAGAGCCACCGCCCCGGGACGAAGAACGACGTTCGGACATGGCCTGCTCCCGCGAGTGGGCACCCTGACACCCGCTGGCTCGAGGGCTTCCGGTACCCGCCCCGCGGGGCCGGGTGCCGGCCCCCATCACGACGTGAAACGCGAGATATACACCGCACGTCTGGGCCTCCCGAGTGAGGAGCGGTTGCCCTCACCAGAATCAACGGTAACCGCATACCCCCAGCTAGGCCGGTTGAACACACGAATCGGACTCGGAATCCGTGTGAACATCTAGTTACGCGCCGATCACGCCCAGTGCCGACTGCGGCGAATCGGACATCGTGTGCCGACGACCACGCGGGCCCGCCGCCCGCCAGGACAGCCCCTGCCGGACATCCTCTGACCGGGCTTGATCTTGACCTTCAAGCCTTTGATCGAAACCTGGAGCCCGCCGAGGTGCCGCGATCGCTGACGTCGCACAAGCCGACGCGTGCTCCGGCACGCAAGGCGCGGAGACGGCGGCGAGCGTGGTGCCTCGGCGGGCCGCGCACCTACCCGCCGTAGCGGCGGTGGCGGGCGGCGTAGTCGCGGAGGGCGCGTAGGAAGTCGACGTGGCGGAAGTCGGGCCAGTAGGCGTCGCAGAAGTAGAACTCGGAGTGTGCGCTCTGCCAGAGGAGGAAGCCGGAGAGGCGTTGTTCGCCGGAGGTGCGGATGACGAGGTCGGGGTCGGGTTGGCCTTTGGTGTAGAGGTGTTCGGCGATGTGGTCGACGTCGAGGATTTCGGCGAGTTCCTCGATGGTGGTGCCTTTGCTGGCGTGTTCGTGGAGGAGGGAGCGGACGGCTTCGGCGATTTCGCGGCGGCCGCCGTAGCCGACGGCGATGTTGACGAAGGGTCCGTCGCGGCCGTCGGTGCGTTCGGCGGCTTCTTTGAGGACGTGGGCGGTCTGGGCGGGGAGGAGGTCGAGGGAGCCGACGATGCGGAGGTCCCAGGGTTTTTCGGGGCCGGCGAGGTCGGTGACGAGGTTTTCGATGATGCGCAGGAGTGGGGCGAGTTCGCCGGCGGGGCGGGAGAGGTTGTCGGTGGAGAGGAGCCAGAGGGTGACGACTTCGACGTTGGCGTCGCGGCACCAGTTGAGGAGTTGTTCGATCTTCTGGGCGCCGACCTGGTGTCCGGTGTTGGGGTCGGTGAAGCCGGCTTCTTTGGCCCATCGGCGGTTTCCGTCGACGATGACGCCGACGTGCCGCGGGCGCGGTTTGTCCGCGAGGGCAGCGGCTAGCCGTCGTTCGTAGATGGAGTACACGAGATCCCGCAGCGACACGCCAGGCAGCGTACGCCGGTGTGTGACGTGTGCGATACGCGGAGTCTGGTGGTGATTGCCGGACGGGCCCGGGCGCGCCACCGCGCCCGGGCCCTGGATACGGACGGTCAGGTCAGGTGACGGAGACCGTCGCGATGGTCGGGTCCTGTCCGGGGTCGAGCGTGCAGGTGACGGGGACGTTGGTGGTGCCGCCGGCTTCGGTGGTGCCGACGAGGGCGGCGGTGAACGGGCCGGCGACGAAGCTGACCTTGCCGGCTGTGGTGGTGGTGAAGGACGGCCCGGTGCCCGTGGCGTTGACGGCGAGGCTGCCGGTCGCGGGTACGGGGGTGGCGGGGATCGTCATGGGTGTGGCGGGGAGTGGGGCGGGCGTACCGGCGTTGTCGACGCCGAGTTCGACCTGTGCCGTGCCGGTGACGCTGCGTACACCGAGGATGCCGTACAGCGCGTTGGTCGCCTCGGGGTTGACGACGACTTCGGCACCGAGTCCGGTCAGTGACACGGTGTCACCGACGGCGGCGTCCGCGGGGGCGGCGCCGCGGAAGATCGCGGTGAACGGCTGGTTGGTGAGGATCGAGGCGCTGCAGGTGTACTTCAGCGTGGTGGTGTCAGCTTGGGCTGCGGACACGGCGCCGACACTGGCGAGTGCGACCCCTGCGGCGAGGGCGGAAGCGGTGAGCTTTCCGGCCGTCCGCCAACTAGGTCGGAACACCGCGCTTAACAGTGAGCGCTGCATGTCAGTTTCCTTTCATTGACCCTGCGTGACCTGTTGGCCACGTAGTCGTGCGAAAGGCGCCTTCGTGAGCCACCGGCCAGCGGGTTAACCAGCCGGTAACTTACGGCCGGACGTTAACTGGCCGTAATTTCCACCACAAGTGGGTTGCATCTAGCGAATCGGTACAGAAGGGGTGGCGTGAACCCGCCAGCCGGACATGCGAAGGGCGGCGGACCGTCGCCGGCCGCCGCCCTTCTGGGGTTGTCCGTCAGGCCACGGTGGTCGTGGCGATCGTGAGGTCCTGGCCGCTGTCCGGCGTGCACGCGACGGGGACGTTGCTCGTCCCGCCGGTGGAGTTCGTCGCGACGAGTTGGGCGTTGAACGGGCCGGCTTCGAACGAGACGGTGCCGGCCGTCGTGGTCACGAACGACGCGCCGGTACCGGCCGCGACCACGGTCAACGCACCGCTCGCGGGGACCGGCGTCGCCGGCACGGTCAGCGCGGCGGCGGGCAGGGGCACGGACGTGCCGGCGTTGTCGACGGAGATGTCGGCCTGCGCCGGACCCTCGATGCTCCGGGCGCCGAGGAACCAGTACAGGGCGCCCGTCGCGTTGGCGTTGACGGTGACGTCAGCGCTGAGACCGGTGAGTTCGATCGTGTCGCCGACCGCGGCGGTCTCGGGCGCCGTGCCGTGCACGACAACCGTGAACGGCTGGTTGGTGAGGATCGACGCCGTGCAGGTGTAGTTCACCGTGCCCGTGTCGGCCGCGGCGGGCGGCGACGCGAGCCCGATCATCGCCAGCCCGGCGACGGCGCCGATGGCCGCGAACCTCGCTAAGCGCATGGCAGTTCTCCTTTTCGACATTGGGCCGCGAGGCCCAGGGAAGGAACGCCGATCGAGGAACCGACTCATTACCGGAAATAGTGGGGTAACCCGCCGGTAACCTACTGCCGAGTAGGTTATCGGGTTGTGATGCGCGACACAAGAACTTCAGGGCATCTTGTGGGAGCGTTCCCGGCGGGTGAAGAAGGCGCGGGCGGTGCGGTCGCCGAGCAGCCCGTACAGCACGAGCGCGGCGGCGATGACCAGCGGAACGCCGTCCCGGACGAGCCCGTCGACCCCGAGCAGCAGCAGGCACAGCAGCGGCTGGACGGCGAGGACCACGACCGTCAGCGTGACCGTCAGCGCCCGCGCCCACCGGTGCCGACGCCGCAGGAAGGCCGTCGCGATCGGCACCACCCAGCTCAGTGCGATGGCGAACGCGACCCACGCGACGACCAGCGGCGCGGCGTGGGCCGGCTGGTCCTCGAACAGCGTCCCGACGGCGACGAGGGCAGGGATCAGCAGCAACGCCGTGTACGACAGCGCGAGCACGCGCGCGGTCACCACCCAGGACGGCGTGTTCCACTTCGACGGCCGCCTGGTGAGATGCGCGCGGACGGACGGCGTCCGGAACAGCACGAGAATCACGACGCACAGCCCGGCGACGGCCAGGAACCCGGTCACGAGCGCCACCTGCGCCGCGCCCCAGGTGCTGTGCAGCGGCGCGAGGCGTCCGGCGCCGAAGATCGTCGTCACGGTCAGGACGATCGCCAGCGGCCACGCCACGGCCCGACCGGCCCGCAGGTGCCAGATCAGCAACAGGAATCCTGCCGAGCGGAGCAACGCCCACACCGTGCGGACGGCCACGCCGACGCTCTCGTCCGGCAGCTCGCCGGAGACATGGAGCGCCAGTGCGAACAGGTCCACCGCCGCGTTGGCCGCCGCCGTCACGGCCAGCAGGAACGGCAGGACGCGCAAAGCCCCGGACCGCATCGTGGCGGTCCGGGGCTCCTGCGTTCTGGCTGCGGTCACTCCACGCCGAGGCGGCTCTTGAGGGCGTCCAGTTCGGCCCACAGGACGCTCGGCAGCTTGTCGCCGAACTTCTCGAACCACTCGGTGACCTGCGGGATCTCGGCCTTCCACTCCTCGACGTCGACGGTCAGCGCGAGCGCGACGTCCTCGGCGGGCGTGTCGAGACCGGACAGGTCGAGCGAGCCTTCCGCCGGGACCCGGCCGATCGGGGTGTCGACGGCCTCGGCCGTACCGGCGATCCGCTCCACGGCCCACTTCAGGACGCGGCTGTTCTCGCCGTACCCCGGCCACAGGAACCGGCCGTCGTCGCCGCGGCGGAACCAGTTGACGTAGAAGATGCGCGGCAGCTTGGTGGCGTCACCGGTGCCGCCCTTGCCCATCTCGATCCAGTGCTGGAAGTAGTCGCCGCCGTGGTAGCCGATGAACGGCAGCATCGCGAACGGGTCGCGGCGGACGACACCGACCGCACCGGTCGCGGCGGCCGTCGTCTCGGACGACAGCGTCGCTCCCATGTAGACGCCGTGGTTCCAGTCGCGGGCCTCGGCGACCAGCGGGATCGTGGTCTTGCGGCGGCCGCCGAAGAACATCGCCGAGATCGGCACGCCCTTCGGGTCGTCCCACTCGGGCGCGACGATCGGGCACTGCTCGATCGGCGTGCAGAAGCGCGAGTTCGGGTGGCTCGACAGCTCGCCGGACTCGGGCGTCCAGTCGCGGCCCTTCCAGTCGGTGAGGTGCGCCGGCGGCTCGTCGGTCATGCCCTCCCACCACACGTCGCCGTCGTCGGTCAGGGCGACGTTGGTGAAGAGCGAGTTGCCCTTGGCGATCGTCCGCATGGCGTTGGGGTTGGTGTCCCAGCCGGTGCCGGGCGCGACGCCGAACAGGCCGAACTCGGGGTTCACCGCGTACAGCCGGCCGTCCTCGCCGAACCGCAGCCAGGCGATGTCGTCGCCGAGCGTCTCGACCTTCCAGCCCGGGATCGTCGGCTCCAGCATGGCCAGGTTCGTCTTGCCGCACGCGGACGGGAACGCCGCGGTGACGTAGTGGACCTGGTCGTCCGGGCTGGTCAGCTTCAGGATCAGCATGTGCTCGGCGAGCCAGCCCTCGTCACGCGCCATGACGGAGGCGATCCGCAGGGAGTAGCACTTCTTGCCGAGCAGGGCGTTGCCGCCATAGCCGGAGCCGAAGCTCCAGATCATGCGCTCGTCCGGGAACTGGGTGATGTACTTCGTGTCGCTGCACGGCCACGGCACATCGCTCTGCCCCGGTTCGAGGGGCGCGCCGACCGAGTGCAGCGCCGGCACGAAATCGGCGTCCGCACCCATCTTGTCGAGGACGGACGTGCCCATGCGGGCCATGATCCGCATCGACGCCACGACGTACGCGGAGTCGGTGATCTCGACGCCGAACATCGGGCTGGTAGCGGTCAGCGGGCCCATGCAGAACGGGATCACGTACATGGTGCGACCGCGCATGCTGCCGCGGTACAGCTCGGTCATGAGCCCCTTCATCTCGGCGGGGTCCATCCAGTTGTTGGTGGGGCCGGCGCCGTCGGGGTCGATCGAGCAGATGTACGTGCGGTCCTCGACCCGAGCGACGTCGGTCGGGTCGGAGGCGCAGTAGAACGAGTTCGGCTTCTTCTCCGGGTTGAGCCGGGTCAGCGTGCCGGATTCGACGAGCTGGTCGGTGAGCCGGGTCCACTCCTCGTCGCTGCCGTCGCACCACTCGACACGGTCGGGCGTGGTGAGCTCGGCGACTTCGCGGACCCAGGCGAGGAGCTTCGCGTTCTTCGTCGGGGCGTTCTCGATACCTGGAACGGTTGCCGGTGCGGCGGTCATCGGCGGTTTCTCCTCGGTGGTCGGCGCTGACCAATAACAGTCGGCCCGCTCGGCGGCGGGATGACAGACTGGGTTTCGGGCCAGCGTAAACCCGGTCCGGCACCCTTGCAGATGCCCGCATTGTGAGAACTCACACACGCATCGATTCAGTTGGTGTTCTATCGCCTGTTCGAATGAGTTCACACGTGATGCGCACCGCAGTTCGCCTTCGGGTTACGGCAGCGAAACCTACGGTGCCGTAACCTTGGTCGGGTGACTCCTCCCAGTGCCATCACCGACGCGCGCCCCACGCCGGGCCACCCCGCCCTGCTCCGGCCGCGACTTCGTGGCTGGCTCCACCTGTACGCCTTCGGTGCCGCGATCGTCTGCGGCATCGTGCTGTGCAGTCTCGCCGCCGCCCAGCCCGGGTGGACGCCGTTCATCGCGTGCCTCGTGTACGCCGTGACCGTGTGCGGCCTGTTCGGGATCAGCTCGCTGTACCACCGCAAGCTCTGGGGCCCGCGCGGCTACACCATCATGAAGCGGCTCGACCACGCGATGATCTTCATCTTCATCGCCGGCAGCTACACGCCGTTCAGCCTGCTTCTCCTGCCCAGCGACCGGGCCTGGATCCTGCTGTCGGCCGTCTGGGCCGGAGCCATCGCCGGGGCCGCGTTGAAGGTCGCCTGGCCGCACGCGCCCCGCTGGCTCGGCGTTCCGCTGTACATCGGCCTCGGCTGGGCGGCTGTCTTCGTCCTGCCCGACATCCTGCACCGGGGCGGCGTCGCGGCCCTCGTCCTGCTCATCGTCGGCGGCGTCACCTACAGCGTCGGCGCGATCTTCTACGCGCTCAAGTGGCCGAACCCGTGGCCCACCACGTTCGGGCACCACGAGTTCTTCCACGCCTGCACCCTGGTGGCCGCGATCTGCCACCACGTCGCGGTGTACTTCGCCCTGTTCGCCTAGCCCCGCTGGCCGCTGGCCGCTCTGTGCGGGCCGCTGGTTCGCCGCCGCCGCCGGGCGGACAAACCGGACTGTTCGGGATGGCGTGCTGTAACCGGGCGCTGGGTACCCCGATAACCCCGACAGTTGGGGTGCGGGGCCTACGCCTCCGGGCCGGCAGCGCGCAGGCGCTCCACCTCTGACATCGCCTCGCGCAGTTCCGCGAGCCACTCGTCGGCGTTGCGGCCGACCAGGCGGACGCACCATGCCAGGGCGTCCGACCGCGAGCGCGCGACGCCCGAGTCGACGAGCGTGTCCAGGACCTGCCGCTCCGCCTGACGCAGCCGCGTCATCACCGGCGCGGAGAACGTCGTGAACAGCTCCTCGGTGTCGCCGCACCGCGCGCCCCAGGAGACCTTGCGGCCGTAGCGGTGCTCGGTCTCGACCGCGATGCGGATGCGCTCCTCGCGCGTGTCCTCGCGGAACCGCGAGATCCGGCCCGATTCCTGGGCCGCCTTCTCCGCGTCCGTCGCGCCCTCGACCGGATCCGGGGCGGCGATCACGCCCACGACCAGGATCTCGTCCCGGTCGATCTCGACCTCGGGTGCGCCCGTGAACCAACCGTCCGGCAGCCGGCCGGCGATCCACGCCGTGGCGTCGGTGGCCGGCGGGAGATCGGCCTGCTGCCATCCGCCGCCGCGACCCCGTCCGTGGCCCTTACCTCCGTGCCCGCGACCGCGGAAACCGAACCCGGCGCCGCGCCCGAAGGCCTCTACATGACTTCGTCGTCCCCTCATGAGGATCCTCCTATTGATTACTCGACTGATTTGATTACAGCATTACATCGCTACTTCCGCAAGAGCACACCGGGCCACGCGCGCCGCTCCGACCCACTTCCCGAAACGGACTTTCGGGACTAGCGGGGCTATCCGCGCCCGTTTACAGCACGCGAGTCCGGAAAGTTCGACCCGCGCCGGGCGCGGCGCTGGCGCCACCGGCGCGCGGCGGTGGCCCTGCCGGGCAGAGCCACCGGCAGACGGGGGCGGAGCCGCCGGCGGGTGGCACGGCGCGCTCCGGGCGAGGCGCAACACCGGTGGACACGGCGGGCGTCCGCCGATGGGGCGGAGCCGCCAGCGGGCGCGCGCCACGGGCGGGCAAAGCCGCCACTCGGCGGAGCCGCTGGCGGGCAGATCCGCTAGCGGGGGGTGCCACAGGCGAGCGGTGCCGGCGCAGCGTGGGTGCCAGAGACGGGCGGGCGGTGCTGCCGGGCGGGGCGGGAATGCCGGGCGGGGCGGGAATGCCGGGCGGGGCGGGAATGCCGGGCGGGGCGGGAATGCCGGGCGGGGCGGGAATGCCGAAGCCCGCCTGGGCGCGGTGGCGCCAGGCGGGCTTCGGGTGCGGAGCGGGGGTTACGGCGCCTGGACGGCGACCGCCAGCGGGGTCTGTTCGCTGCCCTGGCCGAGCGGGTTGTCCCGGAACAGCTCCTCGAAGAAGACCTCGGGCCGGTCGGCGTTGCGGCCGAGGACGTTGCGGCCGATGTCGTTGGCGTCGATGACGACGACGCCGGCGAGGGAGGACGCCACGTCCGACAGGCCTTCGGCGGTCAGCATCGCGCGAACCGCCGTGGTCAGTTCGGCGGCGACCTTGTCCGGCTCGGCGGGCGCGAGCTTGGCGGACACATTCGCCGGGAAGACCGAGTACTCCGTCGGACCGTCGATCGCCCGGACGGAGTGGCCCGCGACCTGGTAGAACAGCCCGCGCTTGCCGACCGCCTTGCCGGCAGCGGAGACGCCGCTCGCGAACAGGATGCGCGACAGTCCGGCTTCCTTGATGGCGAGTTCCATCGTCCAGGGGCTGCCGAGGCCGATGCCGTACGGGGTCCGGACGACGAACTTGCTCAGCGTGCGCGCCCACCAGGACGGTTCGATGTCCCAGATGAAGT
Organism: uncultured Actinomycetota bacterium; assembly: GCA_963742725.1. Classification (GTDB taxonomy): domain Bacteria; phylum Actinomycetota; class Actinomycetes; order Mycobacteriales; family Cryptosporangiaceae; genus CAVVAL01. The sequence goes on from CAVUMX010000001.1 coordinate 1,246,912, forward strand.
ACGACCGGCCCTGCGAGATCGCGATGATCTTCTCGCTGACCAGCAAATACCACTGGCTGGCGAAGCATCCTGAGTACCGCTCGTCCGAGCGGGCCGCACGCACGGTCTCCCGAACGTAACTACAGATCCGTTCGATAAAAGGATCGCCCTTGGTGAACAGGTCGGTGCGGATCGGGAACCGGATCCAGCGCTCGCCGTCGACCGTGATCTCGAGCTGCTTGTTCGCGTTCGCTTCGAGCGGGCCTTTGATCTTCACCGGCTCGTCGTTCTCGACAGGCTTCGGGTCGAAGAACTCGCGCGCCCACATCTCGACGGACCAGATGCGCCAGAACAGGGCGGTGTCGGCGTTGCGGGACTTGATGAAGTCCTCGAACGCGACCATGACGGCCTGCTGGTCGAACCAGCCCCGGTTGACGAACGCCTCCTCCATGAAGACGCCGTAGATCCTGTTCTTGAGGCGCAGCAGCCAGTCGCGGGCGGGCGCGGCCGGGCGGGGCGCGTCGGCGGCGGTCAGCAGCGGCGCGGGCAGGAGACCGCGCAGCGCGTCGGCGGTGTGGCCGGTGCCGACCTCGACGTACGGCAGCGCGACGCGGACGCCGAAGCGCGCGGACGTCCGGTCGGCGGCCCGGCGCACGGCAGCGGACGTGGCGGGGCCGGCGTCCTCCGTGAACGCGATGCCACCGACGCCGGCCTCGGCCGCGGGGATCCGCACGAGCGTCGTCGGGTCGACGTGCTTGCGGGCCTTCTTGCCGTCCTCATACGCGGGCAGCGCGAAGGCGCCGGCCGCTCCGGCCGGGTCGACCAGCACGTCGGCGCCTGCCTGGCCGGCCGCGCGGGCCACCGCGTACTGGACGTACGCCTCCAGGTCGCCGATCGGCTCACCGAGGTCCGTGACGAAGTCGGCGAGGTCCGCGACGAGCGTGTCGGAGTTGACCTCGACGCGTTGGTGGCGGGCGCTGGCGCCGAGCGCGGCGACGACGGCGTCCGCGTAGGCGTCCTCGGACGGGTCCATCGGCTTGAAGCTGGCGGTGAACACGGGCAGCGCGGCGGCGGCGGTGAGGACCGCGCCGGGCAGGCCGTGCCCGAACCGGACGGCGGTCTGCTCGGTCGCCTCGGCAGTTGCACGCACGGCCGCGTCGATCGAGAAGGGCGCCGGTGCCGCGACCGGCAGCTCGTGGCTGTTCACACCGGCGGACGAGACCGTCACGACGTGCCCCGGCAGCACCTGACGGATGCCGGCGAAGAACGTGGCCTCGGTGTCGTCCGAGCGGCCGGTGAGGACGAAGCGGCGAACGGTCTGCTCGTCCGGAGCGGCCTGGACGGCGCCGACCGCGAGCAGCGACACCGGCTCGGACGCGAAGATCACGCCACCCTCACCGGCGACGTAGTACAGCGGGGCCGCGCCGCTGGCGTCCCGGGAGAGGACCAGCACGTCCTGGTGCGGGTCGTACAGCGCGAGCGCGTACCGGCCGGAAAGGCGGGCCAGCCCGTCGATCCCGCCCTCGGCGTACCGGAGCACCGCGTCCTCACCGACGGACGCCGGCCCGTCGACGACCGCGACGGCACCGTTCGGGTCGCTGGCGATCGCGGCGTCGGCCGAGCAGATCGCGAGACCCACCGAGCCTTCCGTCCCGAAGGACGCCTTGGCCCCCCGGTGCGCCAGCGTCACGGCGAGCGCTTGGAGCAGCGACTCGTCGCCGGAACCGTGGAAACCGGCGATGCCGGAGATGGGGGTGGCGCCCAGCTGGCTCATGCAGTTCTGTCTTCCGTCGGGACCGTTACGGGTCCGCCGATCCTATCCCTACCCTTCACCCGCCCAACGCCGCCGCTAGTTCGTCCAGGGTGGTGACCGGGCGGTCGCAGGCGAATCCGCGGCACACGTACGCCGCGGCGGCGCCGTCGACGAGCGGCCGGTCGGCGAGCAGCGGCACGCCCGGCTGGTCTGGTTCGCCGGCGACCACGACGGCTCCGGGCGAGGTCGTGGCCCATGCCGCGCGTACGAGGTCAGGGCCCGGTCCGACGACGGCGATCTGGAGCGGTCCGGCCAGTGCCGCCTCGGCGACCGCGCACGACCAGCCGGCGAATCGGGCGTGCCGTGCGGCGATCGTCCCGACCTTCGCCAGTGCGGCGTCGGCGGCCTCGCGGTGCCGGGTCGAGCCCGTCAGGGCGGAGAACATCAACAAGGCACCAGCAGCGGACGACGATCCGGACGGCGACGCGTTGTCGGTCGGATCCTGCGGACGGCGTACCAGCTGCTCGGCGTCGTCCGCGGTGTCGTAGAGGCCGCCGTCGCCGTCACCGAACCGGTCGAGCACGACGTCGAGCAGCTCACCGGCGGCGGCCAGCCAGCGCGCGTCGCCGGTGGCCTGGTGCAGGACGCACAGCGCCTCGGCGACGCAGCCATAGTCCTCCAGCACACCGGCGTTGGCGCCGGCACGGCCGTCGCGGGACGTCCGCAGGAGCCGGCCGTCGACGACATGCAGTCGGAGCAGCAGGTCTGCGGCGGCGACAGCGGCGTCCAGGCTGGAGGGCGCGTCGCACAGCACGGCGTGCTCGGCGAGTGCCGCGATGGCCAGCCCGTTCCACGCGGCCACGACCTTGTCGTCCCGGGCCGGCTGCGGACGGGCGTTCCGCCGGGCGAGGAGTCCCGCTCTGGCGTCGGCCCAGCGCGCCGGATCGTCCGGGTCGGATCGCAGTTGCAGCACGCTCGTCCCGTGCTCGAACGTGCCTTCCCCGGTGACGCCCAGCAGGTCGGCGAGCCAGTCGTCGCCGATCTGGTCGCGGGTCCAGACGTAGGTCAGGCCCTCCTCGCCGTCCGTGTCGGCATCGAGCGCGGACGCGAACCCGCCCTCGGCCGTGCCCAGGTCACGGATCAGGAACGCGGCCGTCTCGTCGGCGACCCGCCGGGCCAGCGCCGATCCGGTCGTCCGCCAGAGATGGGTGTAGAGCCGCAGCAGCTGGCCGTTGTCGTACAGCATCTTCTCGAAGTGCGGGACGACCCACCGCGCGTCGACGGAGTACCGGGCGAAGCCGCCGGCGAGCTGGTCGTACAGGCCGCCGCGGGCCATCGCCTCGCACGTCTGCTCGACCATCGCCAGCGCCGACAGGTCGCCGGTGCGGGCGTGGTGGCGCAGCAGGAACTCCCCCACCATCGACGGCGGGAACTTGGGTGCGCCGCCGAACCCGCCCGCCTGCTCGTCGAAGTCCTTGCGCAGGCTGACCGCGGCGGCGTCGAGGATCGCGGCGTCCAGCGGCTTGCCGGCGGGCAGGCGCGCCTCACCGCCCAGCGCCTCGACGACGGCACGGCCCTGCTTGAGGACGTCGTCGCGCTGCTCGCGCCACGCCTGCGACACCGCCTCGACGAGACGCTGGAAATGGGGCTTCGGGAAGTACGTGCCGCAGTAGAACGGCTCGCCGTCCGGTGTGCAGAACACGGTCATCGGCCAGCCGCCCTGGCCGGTCATGGCCTGGGTCGCGGACATGTAGACGGCGTCGACGTCCGGGCGTTCCTCCCGGTCGACCTTGATCGCGACGGTGTGCTCGTTGACGATCGCGGCGGTCTCGGCGTCCTCGAACGACTCGTGGGCCATCACGTGGCACCAGTGGCACGCCGCGTACCCGACGGACAGCAGCACCGGGACGTCCCGCCGCTTGGCCTCGGCGAACGCCTCCTGCGACCACGGCCACCAGTCGACGGGATTGTCGGCGTGCTGCAGCAGGTAGGGGGACGTCGCGTCGGCGAGGCGGTTCGACATACCCCTGATCCTTCCACTCGCGTCCTCATCGCGTTCTTAGCCGGATGCGGTAGACAAAGCTTCTGACCTGGGAGGGCGGTAGGGCGTGACACTGGTTCTGGTCGTGGACGACGAGCCGGCGGTGCGGGATTCGCTCGCGCGCACGCTGCGGTTCGAGGGGTACGACGTGGTCACCGCCGACGATGGCGTGGCCGCGCTCGACGCCGTCCGGGCGAGCCGTCCTGACCTGGTGGTTCTCGACGTGATGATGCCCCGGATGGACGGCCTCGAAGCGTGCCGCCAGCTCCGCACCGACCAGCACACGCTGCCCGTCCTGATGCTCACCGCACGCGACAGCGTCGGCGACCGGGTCGCGGGGCTCGACGCCGGCGCCGACGACTACCTCGTGAAGCCGTTCGCGTTGCAGGAACTGCTGGCGCGGGTCCGGGCGCTGCTGCGGCGTTCGCTGCTGGGGAGCGGCGGCGAGGAGTCGGGCACCCTGCGCTTCGCCGACCTGTCGCTCGACACGGCCACCCGGGAGGTGCGCCGCGGCGACAGGGACGTGCAGCTCACCCGTACCGAATTCTCGATGTTGGAGGTCTTTCTCCAGCACCCGCGCCACGTCCTGACGCGGTCGATGCTGTTCGAGCTGGTGTGGGGGTACGACTTCGGCCCGGGCTCGAACAGCCTGGACGTCTACGTCGGATACCTGCGGCGCAAGCTGGAGACCGAGGGCGAGCCGCGGCTCATCCAGACCGTCCGCGGCGTCGGGTACGTGCTCCGGGAAACGCCGTGACCGATGCGGTCACGCAGGTGCGGCGGGGATGGCAGCAGATCCCGCTGCGGACGAGGCTGACCACGATCGCGGCGGCCGCCGTCGCCGTCGCGGTGATCGCCGTGTCGGTGGCCGCGATCGTCATGATCCGCGGCCAGCTGCTCGACCAGTTCGACCGCGAACTCCGCGACCAGGCGTATGGCGCGCTGACGCAGATGGAGGAGACGCCGTCGGGCTCGTACACGCTGCCCGACGTCACCTCGCCGTGGGACAGGGAACGCGACGCACCGCTGATCCAGGTCATCAAGACCGACGGTCGCGAACTCGCGCCGCGTAAGCAGGACGCCGACCTCCCCGTGCGCCAGCACGACCTCGATGTCGTCCGGGGCGATGACAAGGTCCATTTCTCGGACGTGCGGGTGGAGCACGAGCGCTACCGGATGGTCACCGTCCACTTCCGGGAAGGCGCGCTGCAGTTCGCGCGCAAGCCCGTCGAGGTGGAGGAGACGCTCGCCAAGCTGACCCTCCTGCTGATCGTGATCGGCGCCGCCGGGATCGTCGGCGCCGCGCTGCTCGGCCGGACCGTCGCCCGCGCCGGCCTGGCACCCGTCGACCGGCTCACCGCCGCCGCCGAACACGTCGCCTCCACCCAGGACCTGCACGCCGCCATCGCCGTGACCGGCGACGACGAGGTCGCCCGGCTGGGACGGGCGTTCAACTCGATGCTCGCCGCGCTCGACACGTCCCGCGCCGACCAGCGACGGCTCGTCGAGGACGCCAGCCACGAACTGCGCACCCCCCTCACCAGCCTCCGGACGAACATCGAACTGCTCCTCCGCGCCGACGAGAGCGGCCGCTCCCTGCCGGCCGCCGACCGGGCCAGGCTGCTGCACGACCTGAACGGGCAGATGGTCGAGCTGACCCATCTGACCAGCGAACTCGTCGAGTTGGCACGCAACGACGCCAGCACCGAGCCCATCGAACCGCTCGACTTCGCCGACGTCGTGGCCGCAGCCGTCGACCGGGCGCGCGTGCGGGTGCCGAGCGTGCCGATCGAGGCCGCTCTCGCGTCGGCGCCGGTTGTCGGGCGCGCGTCGGCCCTGGAACGGGCCGTCCTGAACGTCCTCGACAACGCGGCGAAGTGGTCGCCGGCCGGTGCGCCGATATCCGTCCGGCTGAGCGCGCGCCACCACGGCGGGCGGCTCCACGCGGAACTCCAGGTCGAGGACCGCGGGCCGGGTATCGCGGACGAGGACATCCCCCGCGTCTTCGAGCGCTTCTACCGGTCGACGGCCGCGCGATCGATGCCCGGCTCAGGACTGGGACTGGCGATCGTCCACCAGGCGGTGACCGCGCACGGCGGGACCGTCACCGTGGGGCGGGGCAAGGGCGGAGGCGCCTTGATCCGGATCCTGCTCCCGATCGCCCACTAGCCCCGCCGCCCCCGCCCGCGCCCTGCCGCACCCGCCCGCCGTGCCCGCCGCCCCCGTCCGCCGCCCCGCCGCCCGGCGCCGCCCGGACAAACCGGACTGTTCGGGATGGCGTGCTGTAACCGGGCGCGGAATACCCCGATATCCCCGACAGTTGGGGCCGCGGCGACGCGGCGCCAGCCCGCTCGACCCCCGCCTAGTCGCGTTCGGAGACACTCTCTTCGGGGTCGTCGAAGTCGACGAACTGGTCGTCGATGTCGACATCGGGCTTGCGGCGACCGAGCCACGGTGCGCGCTTCGGCCCGAGCGGGATGACCGTGGCGGTCTTCTTCGCGGCGGACTGGGCGGCGACCCGCATGGCGTCCCGGGCCTTGTCCAGCGACATCGGCGGGTAGAGGTGGTAGCCCTGGGCACCGGTGCAGCCGAGCTGGACGAGCGTCGCGCGCTGCTCGGCGTTCTCGACGCCTTCGGCGATGACGCGGAGTCCGAGGCTGCGCGCCAGCTCGACGGTCGTGCGGACGATCGCGGCGGCTTCCGGCGACTCGTGCATCCGGGCGACGAAGCCCTTGTCGATCTTGACTTCCTCGACCTTCACCCGGGCGAGGAACGACAGCGACGAGTGGCCGGTGCCGAAATCGTCGAGCGAGAGCTGTACGCCGAGCGCGCGCAGTTCGTCGACGATCTCTTCGACGACCTCCAGCTCGCTCATCATCGCCGTCTCGGTGATCTCCAGGACGAGACGGTCCGGGGCGATCTTGTGCTTGGCGATCATCGCGGCGACCCGGCCGGGCAGTTCGCGGTCGAGAAGGCTCCGCGCGGACAGGTTGACCGCGACGGGGAGCGTGACCCCGACGGACTCCCACGAGACGCACGCCGCCAGGGCGAGGTCCAGGATTTCGCTGGTCAGCGGGCCGATCAGGTCGGTGTGCTCGATCTGGGTGATGAACTCGTTCGGCGTCAGCAGGCCGCGACGCGGATGCTGCCACCGGACCAGCGCCTCGGCGCCGAGCGGGGCGCCGGTCGCCAGGTCGATGCTCGGCTGCAGGTTCAGTACGAGCTGGCCGCCCTCGTCGATCGCGGCCTGCATCTCCGCGACGAGCGCCAGCCGGTCGATGCTGTTCGGGTCCTTCGCCGGGTCGTAGCTGGCGACGGCCTGCGGGGACCGCTTCGCCTGGTACATCGCGACCTCGGCGCGGCGCAGCAGCTCGGCGACGTTGCAGCCGGCGACGCGGGTCACGGCCACGCCGATGCTCGCCTCGACCGGCAGCCACATCTGCCCGAGATGGATGGGCTCGCCGACGGCGGCCAGCATGGCCGCGGCGCGCTTCTCGGCGAAGTCCAGCGCGCGGCGCTCGTCGACGCCGGACGGGGCAGGGACGAACAGCGCGAACTCGTCGCCGCCGAGCCGGGCCAGGATCTCGCCTTTCCGGGTGATCGCGGCGAGGCGCTCGGCGGCCTGGCGCAGCAGCTCGTCGCCGGCGTCGTGGCCGAGCGTGTCGTTGACCTCGCGGAAGTGGTCGAGGTCCAGCAGCAGCAGCGCGTGGAACTTCGTGGTGCCTGCCGGCTCGGCGGACAGCGCGCGCCCCCCGACCTCCAGCATGTGGGAGCGGCTGGCAAGGCCGGTCAGCTCGTCGTGCTCGGCCTCGTACGCCTTGCGCTCGGCGAGGGCCTGCAGCTCCTCATGGACTTCGGCGTTCCGGAGCGCGGCGCCGAGCGACTCGGCGAACGTCGACAGCGCGAGCTTCTCGCGCTCACCCAGCCGGACCTCGCTGCGGAAGCACAACTTGATCGCGCCGCGGCTGGACTCGATGCCGTTGGGCAGCGGCGCCTCGACGACCGTCGGCTCAGCACGTGCGACCACCGGGACGCCGCGGGTGATGTCACCCGCCGCGTTGCCGCGGACCACCGTGGTCGACCCGTCAGCCTCGGACAGCTCGATCTCGACGACGTCGGCGGAGAACAACCTGGCCGCGCCGAGCACCGCGGCGTCGACTACCTGGCGCGGGTTCAGCGTGTTGAGCGCGTGGGTCGCGGCGGCGAGTTCCTGCCAGGCACGGCGCTCGGTCCTGGCGCGGACCCGGCCGGCGTAGCCCTGGTGCAGCAGCCAGACCACCGGCGGCAGAACAGCGATCAGGTATGGACTGACCTCGGCGATCCCGAATAGGCCGAACGCCACGAGGACGTTGCCCGCGTACGAGATGGCCTTCATTCCGATCCCGTCGGCCCAGACCTCCACGACGGAGACCGACCGCGAGAACCCAACCGCGAGACCTACAGCCAGGTCGATGACCACGGTGTAAACCGCAGCACCGACAACTAGGGCTGCGGCGCCAACCACCGTTAACGGGTTCGGCTGCTGACCACCGATCAGTACTGCAGAGAAGGCCGCAGCAGTGGCAGCGACGACAGTGGACGCTACGTTGAAAACTCCTTTGAGTACGTCATGACGCGCACCAAAGGCAATGACGGCACCAATCGTCGTCACGATGATGACCCATGGTAAGTCCAGCTCGACAAGCGCGAAGACCAACGCAGCTTCGCCCCAGTCGATGGAGACTGTGCTACTACCAAAGCGGAGACGAAGTTTCATGGTGCGACTGAGTGCGACGAAACCGGCCGCCACGACGACCAGCCACCAGATCGGCGCTGAGCCAGCAAGAGCTGCAACGGTCGCACCGAGCATGCTGATCCCGCCTGCGACGCCGAGGACCACCACGAGGAGCCGGAGGTTACGCGGCAACGAGAGGGCGGCAACCCGGTGTGCAGCCTGCATCCCGGCCTCCTCTTCAACCCTCCGGCCCGACCGAGGTCAGGCAGCAACGCACTCCAGGTGGAGATCTTCCCTGATAGAGGGGGTGTTCGTCACCTGTCGAAGGATGTAATCGGGCGAACACGCGCTGTGGTTGCACCCGCGAGGAGTTAGCAGAGCTATCGCTCTCACGTTGGATCTAGCGGCATCAAGCCCGCCATAAGCGGGCAAAAGTGCAAGTTGGAGAGCCGCCAGCAGGACTCATCACCTAACCCGTGCATGTGCGCTCGCCGACTGAAATCTGGTCCAGGTGTGACCGAGGCAATCAGGTCCACTGCGTTCCGCGCATCGCCCACACCTCCCTCTCGTGTCGTCATCCGTCAGATCCGGCCCAGCTCAGGTCCACTGCGTTCCGCGCATCGCCCACACCTCCCTCTCGTGTCGTCATCCGTCAGATCCGGCCCAGCTCAGGTCCACTGCGTTCCGCGCATCGCCCACACCTCCCTCTCGTGTCGTCATCCGTCAGATCCGGCCCAGCTCAGGTCCACTGCGTTCCGCGCATCGCCCACACCTCCCTCTCGTGTCGTCATCCGTCAGATCCGGCCCAGCTCAGGTCCACTGCGTTCCGCGCATCGCCCACACCTCCCTCTCGTGTCGTCATCCGTCAGATCCGGCCCAGCTCAGGTCCACTGCGTTCCGCGCATCGCCCACACCTCCCTCTCGTGTCGTCATCCGTCAGATCCGGCCCAGCTCAGGTCCACTGCGTTCCGCGCATCGCCCACACCTCCCCTCTCTCGTAGAGATCCGACCTTGCGCTTGCTCGGTCCGCGCGCCACACGCACGGGTATATGCGTTGAGTAACTTGACGGCGGCGCTGCGTTATTTGCGCACGCCACAGGCATAGGAATGCGGTGGGAAGGCTCGCCTAAGAACGCACTCCACGGGGCCCCACGAAGGTCCTGGCATCGACGAGATCGCCATGCATCACCCCGCTCCGGTATTTCGCGCATGCGAATACAGGCCCGGCCCATCGAGGGTAGAACTCCAGGCCAGGCGCCGTAACCACCAGATGGGCAATTGCACCGGTTCAGGGGACAGCGCCGGGCTCGCGCACCCCGGTTCGGCGGCGCAGGGCAAAGAGGATCTAAGCGGCGAGAAAGGCCGAATGCCATACATCCGGCACGTAAACGGGGCTCACTCGGAGCCGCACCGTCGGCCGGATCATCCGCGGCAACGTTTTCCATTCGGCGAAATTCGAAGCCAAGATGTTCACGCGGAGTAGCACCAGAATTGCTACTTGTAATTGGTGGATGCGTACTACTTCCGGGGAGCGGTCTATTGCACAGCCGCCCGATCATCCGGCGAGGCGGCAGTCCGCGCCTGCCGCGACCTCGCCGCGAACTGTCCACAGTGCCCCACGGACACACACGTCAGCACCGAATGTCCGGGCAGCCATCGATCCAGGGTCCCAGAATGACCGGCAGCAGGCATCTGTACGCGGAAAGCCATCATGGCTACTGCCAGCTTTCACTCGGTAACGTAACGCATTGTAATTGATCCCGGGCAGGATCCGGGCCGGCCAAATCGCCGGACCGCGACTGGCCACTCGCGCACCCGTCATGCGGAGCCTCTCGATACCGCTGCTGCACCAGCGAAAACGTCGACAGTCTTGGTTCATGGCACAGAGTACGGTGCCGTACGTGACAGGGTTTCATCTCCTCCCACCCCTACCGCAAGTATTACTTTGCGTGAGCATCGGCCTACGGCCGTCGGGATGGCTCGCTGGACACGCGGACACGCGGATCGACTGTCCACAAGGGCATGAATGTCCAGCGCGGAAATGACCGAACGGCGCAGAGCTCGAAAGCCCTGCGCCGTTCGGTGAACTACTGGTGACTAATCGTTGTCGCTATCTTCGGCCTTAGCGTCTTTTCCCTGCTCATCGGCCTTGTGGTCGGACTGCGCGGGGAACGACGACGGCAGCCGGCGGAGCCTCTTGTTCATGTTCCGGATGAGCAGAACCGTCGCGATCGACAGCACGATGATGACGAAAAGCCCCATCGGACCGGCCACCGCACCGCCCCTGGTATCGCCGAAGTTGTTGACGTCCTCGACGGCGCCAGCCAGCACCGAACCGGCCGCGAGTGTTGCGAGCATCACAGACCTCCCTGCCGCCGCCGGCCGATGAGCCGGCCACGCCGAGGCGGCGTTCGCCTCACCGTACGCCGCTCCCGATCAGCCCCGCGCACCCAGGTTCCGAGCATGTGCGGACAGGGCGGTGGCCGGCTGCGTCGGCGCCGCCTCGCTTGGCCGTCCCTACCCGCGCACGCTCGTGACCCCCGCGAACAGGTCGTCCTCGGGCGTCGTCGTGTCGACCAGCGACCGCACCAGCTCGTAGTCCTCCGTCGGCCAGGACTTCTGCTGGACGTCCATCGGCACGTGGAACCAGCGCCCGTCCGGATCGACCTGGGTGGCGTGGGCGCGCAGCGCGTCGTCCCGCAGCGGGAAGTACTCCTCGCAGCGGACCCGGGTCGTCACGCGCGAGCTCATGTCGTCCGCGCCGTCCCAGTTGTCCAGCCACTCGGCGTACGGCGACTCCAGGCCGAGCCCGATCATGGCCTCGTGCAGCTCGGTCACACGCTGTTTGGTGAAGCTCATGTGGTAGTAGAGCTTGAGCGGCTGCCACGCCTCGCCGAACTCCTTGTACCGCTCCGGGTCGCCGGCGACGTTGAACGCCTCGACGGACACCTCGTGGCACTTGATGTGATCGGGGTGCGGGTAGCCGCCCCGCTCGTCGTACGTGGTCACGACGTGCGGACGGAACTCCCGGATGAGCCGGACCAGCGGCGCCGTGGCGACTTCGAGGGGCTCCAGCGCGAAGCAGTCCTCCGGGAGCGGCGGCAGCGGATCGCCCTCGGGCAGCCCCGAGTCGACGAAGCCGAGCCACGCCTGGCGGACGCCGAGGATCTCGCGGGCCCGCTCCATCTCCTGGCGGCGGATCTCGGTGATGTTCTCCCACACGTCCGGCCGGTCCATCTTGGGGTTGAGCACGGAACCGCGCTCACCGCCCGTACAGGTCACGACCAGGACGTCGACGCCCTCACGGACATACTTCGCCATCGTCGCCGCGCCCTTGCTGGACTCGTCGTCGGGGTGGGCGTGCACGGCCATCAGGCGGAGCTGTTCGGACACGCGCTTGCTCTCCTCGTTCCAGGCCCGGCCGGGCCCCTATGACCCACCGGCGCTGTGCAGGCCCCGGTGCTGGGAAGATTGTGGCTGATGACACCGACAGAACCGGCGTCGCCAGCAGGTACGACTCTGACAGGGACCAACACGGTGACCGCTCCATCATTCCCCGCCGGGCGCTACGGGCGGCGACGCGAACCGCGCGATACGCCGCGCTGGGTCGTCCCGGTGCTCGTGGTGGGCGTGGTCGCCGTCGGCCTGCTGTTGAGCTGGCAGCTCTACCAGAACTACGCCGCCGACCGGATCACGAGCCAGGTCACGCGGTACCGCATCGTCTCGGACTCCCAGGTCACGATCAGCTTCGACGTCGTGAAGGACGGCGACGAGGCGGCGACCTGCATCGTCCGCGCCCGCTCCCGGGACGGCCGCGAGGTCGGCCGCGCCGAGGTCACCGTCCCGGCCGGTAAGAGGGTTGCCGTCACATACACGCTGGCGACGAGCGCGCGCGCCGTCGCGCCCGAGGTGTACGGCTGCGGCCCGGCGAAATAGCCGCCGTCCGCGTGTGAGCGATCTCACCGCGACACGCCTCTGTGACGCTGCGGAATCGTCAAGGAGACCAGCCGCACCGTTCGATCCGGCTATCCTTGAAAGCTCGCTTTACAGCACTTACTCGCTATAACCCGAGGAGCACCCGTGTCTACGACCGATGAGGCGCACGCAACCTGGCTCACCCAGGAAGCGTTCGACCGGCTGAAGGCCGAGCTAGAGGAGCTCAAGGCGCACCGCCCGGTGATCGCAGCCGAGATCAACGCCCGTCGCGAAGAGGGCGACCTCAAGGAGAACGGCGGCTACCACGCCGCGAAGGACGAGCAGGGCAAGCAGGAGGGCCGGATCCGCCAGCTGGAGGATCTTCTCCGCGGCGCGAACGTCGGCGAGGCCCCCAAGTCGGCGGTCGAGGTGACGCCCGGCGTGGTGATCACCGTCCAGTTCGACGACGACGCCGACGACACCGAGACCTTCCTCCTCGGCTCGCGCGAGATCAGCGCGACGACCGACCTGACCGTCTACTCGCCGGAGTCGGCGCTAGGCAAGGCGATCCTCGGCCACAAGCCGGGCGACACGGTGAGCTACGAGACTCCGAACGGCGCCACGATCAACGTGACCGTGACGAAGTTGGAGCCCTTCACCGGCTGACCGGCCGACCACATACGTGAGGCGCCGGGCGGCCGATCCGCCCGGCGCCTCCCCGTTGGTGCGTGTCGATCCAGCCAGTGCGTCCCCGTCAATGCGTAGAGGCCATCCGGAACTTCCGCACGGCCAGCGGCAGGAACACGACGATCACGCCGACGCCCCACGCCAGCGCCTGCCAGCCGTCCGATCCCAGCGGCGTGCCGTCGAAGAACGCCCGCAGCGTGTTCACCGTGACCGTCACCGGATTGTGCTCGGCGAACGCGCGCAGCCACGACGGCATCGTCTCGACCGGCGCGAACGCCGAACTGGCGAACGTGAGCGGGAACAGCCAGATGAAGCCGCCGGACTGGGCGGCCTCCACACTCCCCACGCTCAGCCCGATGAGCGCCGCGATCCACGAGAACGCGAACCCGAAGAACAGCAGCATGGCGAGCCCGGCGACCGCGTCGACGAACCCGCCGTTGAACCGGAATCCCACCGCCAGCCCGACGATCACCATGACCACGACGGTCATCGCGTTGCGGACGACGTCCGCCAGGGAGTGCCCGAGCAGCACCGACGTCCTGGTCATGGGCAGCGACCGGAACCGGTCCATGATGCCCTTCTCCATGTCGGCGGCGATCCCGATGCCCGTCGCGGCGACAGACCCGAACACCACGGTCTGGACGAAGATCCCCGGCATGAGGAACTGCGCGTAGTCGCCGCCTGGCACCGACTTGCCGATCGCGCCGCCGAACACGTACCGGAACAGCACGATGAACATGATCGGCTGGACCAGGCTGAACACCAGCATGTCCGGCTGGCGCGGAATCCGGCGCACGTGTCGCAGGGTCACCACCCACGCGTCCGAGAGCCACCACCTCAGCGCGGTCATCGCCGGCTTCCCTTCTTCGTCTGCTCCTCCGGCTTGGCCTCTTCGGCGACGTGGCCCGTCAGGCTGAGGAACACGTCGTCGAGCGTCGGACGGCGGATCGCCAGGTCCGTCACCTTCACGCCGGCCGCGTCCAGCTCGCGGACGACGTCCGACAGCACCTCGGTGCCCTTGCGGACGGGCACCGTGATGCGCTTGTTGTCCTCGTCGATGACGGGGTCGCCGTCGGCGAGCGAGGACATCGCCGCCCGCGCGCTGGCCAGCTCGGCCGGGTCGGCGACGGCGATCTCCAGCCGTTCGCCGCCGACCGAGTCCTTCAGTTCGTCGGCGGTGCCGGTCGCGATGGCCTTGCCGTGGTCGATCACGACGATCGTGTCGGCCAGCTGGTCGGCCTCTTCCAGATACTGCGTGGTCAGCAGCATCGACGTGCCCTCGCGGACCAGTTCGCTGATGACCGACCACATGCCGACCCGGCTGCGGGGGTCGAGGCCGGTCGTCGGCTCGTCCAGGAACATCACCCGCGGCTTGGCGACCAGGCTCGCGGCGATGTCCAGGCGGCGGCGCATACCGCCGGAGTAGGTCTTCGCCGGCCGGTCCTTGGCCTCCACGAGGTCGAACCGCTCCAGCAGCTCGTCGGCGCGGGCACGGGCGGTCGCCCGGCTCATCCGGAACAGCCGGCCCACCATCTCGAGGTTCTCCCACCCCGTGAGGAACTCGTCGACGGCGGCGTACTGGCCGGTCAGGCCGATCATCTCGCGAACCTTCACCGGCTGCTTCAGCACGTCGACGCCGAACACCTCCGCGCGCCCGGCGTCGGGCCGCAACAGCGTGGACAGCACGCGGACGGCCGTGGTCTTGCCGGCGCCGTTCGGGCCCAGCACCCCCAGCACGGTGCCCTCCGGACAGTGGAAACTCAGCCCGTCCAGGGCCATTGTCTTGCCGAAGTGCTTCACCAACCCCTCTACAACAATCGCGTCAGACAACGTTCCTCCCATGCTCCATGGCGCCACCGTAGGTGGTTCGTCCGACAGAAGCCCACGTATTTGCGGCTGCCTGCGGTAGCACGCACATGGCACAGTGAAGTGAACCTGTTCAAAAATGGGAGGACGCCGTGCGAGCACGCCATGCCACCGCCGCGACCCTGGTCGCCCTCGCGAGCGCGCTCACGGCGTGCTCGTCCGACGAGAGCGGGGCGGCCGACAAGGCCGCGAGGACTTTCCTCGACGCGTGGGCGGCCGGGAAGGACGACGCGGCCGGCGCCGCGACGGACGCCCCCGACGGCCCGCGCGAGTGGCTGCCGCTGGTGCGCAAGCAGCTCGACGGCGCCAAGGTCAGCGCCGATCTGGGCAAGGGGACGACCGGCGACGACACCGCCACCAGGGAGATCACGGTGTCGTGGGCGATCCCGGGCATGGAGAAGCCCTGGTCGTACCCGTCCTCTATCGAGCTGGTCAAGCAGGGCGAGACCTGGAAGGTGCACTGGGAGACGGCGCTCGTCCATCCGGAGCTGAGCCCCACCCAGAGCCTGGCCGTCGAGCGGACGCTGCCGGAACGGGCGCCCGTCCTCGACCGCGCCGGGGCGTCGCTGTTCAGCAAGCAGCAGGTCGTCACAGTCGGCGTCGAGCCCGGCAAGGCGACCGACCTGCCCGGCCTCGCCGCCACGCTGGCGCAGGTCCTGGCCGCGGAGAAGGTCACGGCGGCCGAGATCGTCGCGGACGCCCAGAAGGCCAAGGCCACCGCGTTCGTGCCCGTCGTGACGCTGCGCCGCGCCCGGTACGAGCAGGTCAAACCCGAGATCCACAGCCTGCCGGGGACGGTGTTCCAGGGCGGCGAGCGGATGCTGCCGGTCACGCCGACCTTCGGGCAGCCGCTGCTCGGACGGGTCGGCGAGGCCACCGCCGAGGTGCTCAAGGAAGCCGGCGACATGTACGCGGCCGGTGATCAGCTCGGGACGTCCGGGCTCCAGCGGACGTTCAACAAGCAGCTCAGCGGCGTACCGGCCGTCGTCGTCTCGCTGACCGACACTGCCGGCAAGCCGGTGAAGCAGTTGGCGACGTCCGGCGGGAAGCCCGGTACCGCGCTGACGACCACGCTCGACAGCGCCGTCCAGCGGGCGGCCGAGACCGCGCTCGCCCCGGTGAAGCAGCAGGCGGCGATCGTGGCGGTCAAGCCGTCGACCGGCGAGATCGTGGCCGTCGCGAACAGCGCGAGCGTCGACTTCGACATCGCGCTGGAGGGCAAGTACCCGCCCGGCTCGACGTTCAAGATCATCACGACGACCGCCGCGCTCCAGGCGAAGGTGGCGCCGACCAGCGCCCACCCCTGCCCCGGGAGCATCGTCGTCGGCGGGAAGAAGTTCATCAACGCGAACTCGTTCGACCTCGGCACGGTTCCGCTCCGGACGGCGTTCGCCCGTTCCTGCAACACGACGATGATCAACCTCGGCGCGAAGCTGCCGGCCGGCGCCCTGACCGAGACGGCCGCCCAGTACGGGATCGGCGCCACCTGGGACCTCGGGGTGCCGGCCTATGGCGGCGCCGTACCCGCGCCCGCCGACGCGACGGAAGCGGCGGCGGACGCCATCGGGCAGGGAAAGGTGCTGGTCAGCCCGTTCTCGATGGCGCTGGCGGCGGCGGCCGTCCAGTCCGGTTCGCTGCCGGCTCCGTCCCTGATCAAGGGCAAGAGCTCGGCTACGGACGCGAAGAAGCTCGCGCCGACCGTCATGGGACCGCTGCGTGATTTCTCCAGGGCGGTGGTCACGGAGGGCACGGCCAAGGCGCCGCTCGGCGGCCTCCCGGGTGCGGTCGCCGGCAAGACGGGCACCGCCGAGTACGGCGACGCGACGCCGCCCCGCTCGCACTCCTGGTTCGCCGGCTACCGGGGCGACCTGGCGTTCGCCGTCTTCGTCTACGACGGGGCCAGCAGCGACACGATCGCCGCGCCAGTCGCCGCGACGTTCCTCCGGGCCGTCCGCTGACCCCCGCCCCCCACTTTCGGACTTTTGAGGGTGCCGGGCGCGTCCCGACCCTCAAAAGTCCGAAACTCGGCGGGCGGGCGGAGGCGCGCCGGTTAGAAGCGGACGGAGTAGCCGGCGCGGCGGAGGGCGGACAGCAGCTTCTCGGAGTGCTCGTTGCCCTTCGTCTCGACGCTCAGCGACACCTCGACCTCGCCGAGGTTGAGCCGCGCGTCGTGCCGGAAGTGCTGCACGTTCAGCACGTTGACGCCCTGCTCGGCGAGCAGGGTGAGGAGCCCCGCCAGCGAGCCCGGACGGTCGGCGAACTCGACGGTGAAGTGCAGGTACCGGCCGGCGGCGGCGAGGCCGTGCTCGATGACGCGGTGCAGCAGCAGCGGGTCGATGTTGCCGCCGGACAGCACCGCGACGACGGGCGCTTCGAACCGGTGCGGGTCGGCGAGGAGCGCGCCGACACCGACCGCGCCCGCCGGCTCGACCACGAGCTTCGCCCGCTCCAGGCAGAACAGGAGGGCGCGGGAGATGTCCTCTTCGGTGATCGTGACGATCTCGTCCGTCAGTGCTCTGACGTGCTCGAACGTCAGCTCGCCCGGGCAGCCGACCGCGATCCCGTCGGCGATCGTGGACATGGCTTTGAGCGGCACGGGCACGCCGGCGGCGAGCGAGGGCGGGTAGGCGGCGGCGCCGGCGGCCTGGACGCCGATCACCTTGACGTCCGGCTTGAGTTCGCGGACGACGGCGCCGATGCCGGCGATGAGCCCGCCCCCGCCGGTGCCGACGAGGATCGTCTTGACGTCCGGGCACTGTTCGAGGATCTCCAGCCCGACGGTGCCCTGCCCGGCGACGATGTCGAAGTGGTCGAACGGGTGGATGAACACCGCACCGGTGTCCTCGCTGAACCGCTTGGCCGCGACGAGCGCGTCGTCGACCGTGCTGCCGGTGAGTTCGACGGTCGCGCCGTACGCCTTGGTCGCGGCGAGCTTCGGCAGCGGGGCGCCCGTCGGCATGAAGACCGTGGCGTGGGTGCCGAGCAGGCCGGCGGCGAGCGCCACGCCCTGCGCGTGGTTGCCGGCGCTGGCCGCGACCACGCCCTTGCTCCGGTCTGCCTCCGACAGGCGGGCGATCCGGACGTAGGCGCCGCGGATCTTGAACGATCCGGCGCGCTGGAGATTCTCGCATTTGAGCCACGCCGCGCCGCCGACCTTCGCGGCGAGCGGGCGGCACTCCTCGAGCGGCGTGACGCGCACGACGTCGTTGAGAAGTTCCCGCGCGGCGCGGACGTCATCACAGCTGACCAGCCTCGTTGCCAGTGCCATGCGCCGATCGTGCCATCCCGGTTGGGTCGATGCCCCGCCGGGAGGACACTGGTCACGGGGAGGCACACCATGACGACCGTCAGCGCGCGGCACAGTCGCCCACCGGGTCCGACCTACTCGGCGTTCGGCAGCATGCGGGCCGTGCGCCGGCTCGGGCCGACCGGGTTCTTCGACTCGATCCGCCGTGAGCATCCGCGCTTGGCGTACGTGCGGTTCGGCAACGAGCACGCCTACCTCGTGTTCGAGCCTGACCTCATCCGCGAGCTGCTGGTCGACCACGGCCGCGCGACCCGCAAGGGACGGGGCCTCGAACGGTCGCGGGAACTGCTCGGCGAGGGGCTGCTGACCAGCGAGGGCGAGCTGCACAAGCACCAGCGGCGGCTCGTCCAGCCGGCGTTCCACGCGCAGCGGATCGCCACCTACGCCGAGGTGATGTGCGACGAGGCCCGGGGCGTCTCGAACGGGTGGCGCCACGGCGCGTACGTCGACATGTCGACGGAAATGTCGCGGCTGACGCTGCGGATCGTCGGGCGCTCCCTGTTCGGCACCGACCTGGCGCCCGCCGACCTGGATACGGTGTCCCGCGCACTCGGCGCGTTCCTCGCCCGGTTCGAGCTGCTCATGATCCCCGCCGCGAGCCTGCTCGGACGCATTCCCACGCCGGCGAACCTGCGCCTCCGGGCGGCTCGCGCGGACCTCGACACGCTCATGTACCGGCTCATCGCCGAGCACCGCCGCAGCGGCGACACGGGCGACCTGATGTCGATGCTGCTGCTCGCCGACGGTGGGAGCATGCCGGACAAGCTCGTCCGGGACGAGGCGCTGACCATCCTGCTCGCGGGCCACGAGACCACCGCCAACGCGCTGACCTGGGCGTGGTTGCTGCTCGCCCAGGATCGCGCCGCCTCTGCCCGGCTGCACCGGGAGGTCGACGCGCTGGACCGGGCGCCGGGCCTGGGCGACGTCGAGGCGCTGCCGTACACCCGGGCCGTCGTCGCGGAGTCGATGCGCCTGTACCCGCCGGCCTGGGCGATCGGGCGGCGCGCCGCCGAACCGCTCACACTCGACGGGTACGACGTCCCGGCCGGATCGCTGCTGGCCGCGAGCCAGTGGGTGACGCACCGGGACGAGCGCTGGTGGGACGGCGCCGCCGAGTTCCGCCCGGACCGGTGGATCAGCGGAGACGGGACGTTCAACGATCCGTCGCCGCGCGGCGCGTACCTGCCGTTCGGCGCCGGGCGGCGGGTGTGCATCGGCGAGTCGTTCGCCTGGACGGAGGCCGTGCTGGTGCTGGCCACGCTGGCGCAGGACTGGGCGGCGACAGCCGTGCCGGAGACGAGCATGGCGACCCGCGCGGCCGTGACGCTGCGCCCGGCGAACGGCGCCCCGCTACGCCTGCGACACCGCCGGTGAACCTGCCGCGGCGTCGGCTGCGGTCCAGTCGTGCTGGTGGCGGGTCACCCGCAGGATGAGCATCGTGACCTGGACGGCCGCGGCGATGAACAGGGCGGCCGTGACGGCGGATCCCCCGACGGCAATCGGGATCACCGCCCCGAGCTGCTGGGCCGTAGCGGCCCGCTCGATCATGTTGTCGGTCATGGCGCTACCGACCCTGTCGATGACCAAGGCGCCGACCCAGGTGAGCCACCAGCCGATCAGCAACCCGCGACCGCTCACCGCATCCCCGGCCGGGCGCCACCACCGCGACCGGTGATCACTTGCGTCGGCGATCTCGGCCACGATCCAGTACGGCATCACCAGGTTGACGAACGGGATGAACCAGACTCCGATCACCCAACCACTAGACCGGGAGAAGCCGAGCACACCGGCCCGCTCCAGGTTGACTCGTGCACGGTGCAGCCAGGCGATGAAGAAGCCAGCCGCGCAGGCCCACGCGAGCAGGCCGACAGCGGCAACCGCCGCGATGCCGAGCAGCGCGGCCTCAAGATCCGCCGCGGCGGCGCCCTCGGCCGGCTGGTCAATGACCGCTTCCACGGCCTCGATCATGGGAAACACCATGACCGCGACGAGGAGGCTAAACAGCGTCGACGCGACGATCGAGGCGATCGCCAGCCAGGCGAGCGGCCGCAGCGGGCCGGTGGTGAGCGTTCGCGGACGCTCAGGGGTGGGTAGCGATGGTATACCAATCTGGTACTCGTTCATGATCCTCCTCTAGTGCGACACGAGGAAGATATCCGCTACCACCAACAAATGCGTACTAGTTCGGGGATCGTAAAGCGCGGCCCGGGGATCGGGGCCTGAAATCCAGCGGCGGTCAGTGACACGGCGGCATAGCGTTGGGCCGTGACCGCTCCCGAACCGACCACGCTCGGCGCGCTCCGTGACGCCGGCCATGTCCACCGCGGCGTGAAGGCCGAGCTGCGCGAGAACCTCCTCGACCGGATAGCCCGTGGCGCGCCCACCTTCCCCGGCATCGTCGGCTTCGACGAGACCGTCCTGCCCGAGCTGGAACGGGCGATCCTGGCCGGTCACGATCTCGTCCTGCTGGGCGAGCGCGGCCAGGGCAAGACCCGGCTGCTGCGGGCCCTCGTCGAGCTGCTGGACGAGTGGACCCCGGTGATCACCGGCAGCGAGCTGAACGACCATCCGTTCGCGCCGGTCAGCGTGTGGGGCAGGCGCATCGTCGACGAGCGTGGCGACGACACGCCGGTGAGCTGGCTGCACCGGTCCCTGCGGTACGGCGAGAAGCTGGCGACGCCCGACACGAGCGTCGGCGACCTGATCGGCGACGTCGACCCGATCAAGGTCGCCGAGGGCCGCACCCTGGGCGACCCCGAGACAATCCACTTCGGACTCGTACCCCGCACCAACCGCGGCATCGTCGCGATCAACGAACTCCCCGACCTGGCCGAACGGATCCAGGTCGCGCTGCTGAACGTCCTGGAGGAACGGGACATCCAGGTTCGCGGCTACCAGCTCCGGCTCCCGCTCGACCTGCTCGTCGTGGCGTCCGCGAACCCCGAGGACTACACCAACCGCGGCCGGATCATCACGCCGCTCAAGGACCGTTTCGGCGCCGAGATCCGCACCCACTACCCGCTCGACCTCGCCGACGAGGTGGCGCTCGTCGGTCAGGAAGCGCGGCTGACCTGGCCGGACGGGACGCACGGCACGCCCCTCGTCCCCGACCATCTCGTGGAGGTCGTCGCCCGGTACGCCCGCGCGGTCCGGGACGCGCCGCAGGTGGACCAGCGGTCCGGGGTCAGTGCCCGGTTCGCGATCTCGGCGGTGGAGACCGTCGCGGCGGCGGCCGTCCGCCGGGCGGCGCGCACCGGCGAGGCGGCGGTCGCCCGTATCTGCGATCTGCCGAGCGTGGTGCCGGCGAGCCGGGGCAAGGTCGAGTTCGAGGACACCGAAGAGGGCCGCGAGCTGGAAGTTCTCGACCACCTGCTGCGCCGCGCCATCGCCCAGACGTTCCGGGCGCACCTCGCCGGCCTGGACCTCGCCGGACTCCAGGCCAAGTTCGAGGACGGCGTCACGGTCGCCGCCGGTGACGAGGTGTCCGCCGCCGAGCTGCTGCGCCAGGTCGGGACGGTGCCGGGACTCGCCGCGCTGATGGACCGCCTCGGCGTCCCGGACGGTGCCGAATCCCCGGGCCTGGCCGCCGCCGCGATCGAGTTCGCCCTGGAAGGGCTGCATCTCAACCGCCGCCTCGCGAAGGACGACGCCGGGGTATACGGGGGCTGACCATGCGGAAGTACCGGTACGGGCAGTGGCACGGCGGTCCCGATCCGCTCGCGCCGCCGTACGACGTGGCCGAGGCGATGGACCGCATCGGCGACGACGTCCTGGCCGGCGCGACTCCGTCCGAGGCGTTGCGGCAGTTCCTGCGGCGCGGTGCGGACGGGCTGCGGGGCATCGACGACCTGCGCCGGAAGCTGCGCAGGCGCCGGCAGGAGCTCAGGAGGTCCGGGCGGCTGGACGGCACGCTGGAGCAGGTCCGCGCGCTGCTCGACCAGGCCCTCCAGGACGAGCGCCGTGCCCTGTTCTCCGACCCGGACGACCTCGCCCGTCTGGAGGAGGCCGAACTCGACGCGCTCCCGGACGAGACCGCGAGCGCCGTGCGGGCCCTCGCGGACCGCCGCTGGCGCTCCCCCGAGGCGGCCGAGGCGTACCGGAAGATCCAGGAGCTGCTGCGCGGCGAGGTGCTGGACAGCCAGTTCGCCGGGATGAAGAACGCGCTCCAGAACGCGTCGCCCGAGGACATGCAGCGCGTCCGGGACATGCTCGGGGACCTCAACGCGCTCCTCGCCAAGCACGCGCGCGGCGAGGACACGGCACAAGCGCTGGAGGACTTCCTCGACAAGCACGGCGAGTTCTTCCCGGACCGCCCGTCGACCGTGGACGAGCTGATCGACCAGCTCGCCCGCCGCGCCGCCGCCCAGCGCCGCCTCATGGACGGCCTCACCCCGGACCAGCGCTCCGAACTCTCCGGCCTCATCGACCAGGCGTTCGGCGACGACATCGGCATGGCCGCCGAGCTGGAACGGCTGCGGCAGCAGCTCCGCGCCGCCCGTCCGGATCTCGCGTGGGGTGGGGATCCCCGGATGGACGGCGATGCGGGGCAGGGGCTCGGCGATGCCACGTCCGCGATCGCCGAGCTGTCCGACGTGGAAGACCTGGACCGTGCGCTCAGCCAGTCCTACGCGGGCGCCAGCCTGGACGACATCGACGAGGAGGCCGTCGCCCGCGCGCTGGGCCGCCAGGCCGTCGACGACCTCGACGCCCTCCGCCGGATCGAGCGTGAACTGTCCCGCCAAGGCTGGCTTACCCGGCGCGGAGACACCCTCGAACTGTCGCCCCGTGCGGTGCGCAGGCTGGGCACCACGGCGCTACGCAGGGTCTTCGCCAAGATGCACGGCGCCGGACGGGGCCACCACGACGTCACGGACGCGGGCGCGGCGGGCGAGCCGACAGGCAGCAGCCGGACGTGGGAGTTCGGCGACACGCAGCCGCTGGACGTGGTCCGGACGGTGAAGAACGCCGTCGCGCGTCCGGGCCCCGTCCGACTCAAGGTTGAGGACTTCGAGGTTGTCGAGACGGAGCGCAGGACCCGCGCGGCCGTCGCGCTGCTCGTGGACCTGTCGTACTCGATGGCGCTCAACGGCACGTGGGGCGCGGCGAAGTCGACTGCGCTGGCGCTGCACACGCTGGTCACCACGCGGTATCCGCAGGACGCGATCGAGATCATCGGCTTCTCGCAGTACGCGCGGGTGCTGCGCCCGGCCGAACTCGCCGGGCTGGACTTCGACCCCGTGCAGGGCACCAACCTGCAGCACGCCCTGCTGCTGGCCCGCCGCCATCTGACCCGGCACCGCGACGCCGAACCGATCGTCCTGGTCGTCACCGACGGCGAGCCGACCGCCCACCTCGAACGCAACGGCGAGGCCGTGTTCTGCTGGCCTCCGCTGCCGGAGACCGTCACGCTGACGCTCGCTGAGGTCGACCGCGCCACCCGCTCGGGCGTGACGCTCAACGTGTTCATGCTCGGCGAGGATCCGCAGCTCGTGGCTTTCATGGACGAGGTGGCGCGCCGCAACCGCGGCCGGCTGTTCACGTCCGACGCCGAGACCCTGGGCGAGTACGTCGTCCAGGACTACCTGCGGTCCCGGGGCGCTAGAACCAGCCGGGGGCGTGGCGCGTCCAGGGCGTGACCTCGGCGAGCTGCCGCGCCACGGCGAGCAGCAGGTCCTCGCCGCCCGGTGCGGCGACGACCTGCACGGCGGCCGGCAGCCCGTCGGAGCGCATCCCGGCCGGCACCGTGATCGCCGGCACCCCGGCGAAGTTCCACGCCGCCGCGTACGGCGCGAACCGCATCGAGGACACCATGTTCTGCTGCCACGACCGCGCGGCCCACTGGCCGGCCTCGATCGGCGCGGACGCGAGGACGGGCATCAGCAGCACGTCGTGGTCGGCGAAGAACCGTTCGACGCGGGTCCGCCAGGTGGCCAGCGCCTCGGGCCGGGCGAGTTTGCGCCGCAGCACGCCGTAACCGAGCTGGGCGTGGCGGCGGGTGCGGGGCTGGAGCGCGTCGAGGTCGAGCTTCAGCTCCTCGACCTCGGTGGCGACGCCCGCGAACCAGTGCACCAACGTTCCGACGGCGGTGCCGACCGGGTAGTACGGGTCGGCGCGGCGGACGTTGTGGCCTGCCCTGACGAGGGCGCGGGCCATGCGGCTCAGCCCGGCTTTCGTGTCGGCGTCCGGGAACACCCCGAGGACGGGCGACCGGCGGGACACCGCGATCCGGAGCCGTCCCGGTGCGGCGATCCGCTCCCCCTCGCGGCGGCCGGCGAGCACGCTGAGCATCAGTTCCGCGTCCGGCACGGTGGTGGCCAGCACGCCGTTCTCCGCCATCCCGGACCAGCTCTCGCCGCCGAGGTGCGATGGCACCACGCCGCGGCCCGGCTTGACGCCGACCAGTCCGCAGCAGGCCGCCGGGATCCGGACGGACCCGAGCCCGTCGTTGCCGTGCGCGACGGGCACCATGCCGGAGGCCACGGCCGCGGCGCTTCCACCGGACGATCCGCCGGGGGTGCGCGCGACATTCCAGGGGTTGCGGGCGACTCCGTCCGCGTCGTCGCTGGTCGGGAAGATGCACAGCTCCGGGACGCGGGTCAGCCCGACGACGACGGCGCCCGCGTGACGCAGCCGCCGGACGACCTCGTGGTCCTTGAACGCCGGTTCCCGGGAGGTCGCGGCCGACCCGTCGCCCACGTACTCGCCGCTCACCGCGACGTTGTCCTTGACGGCGACAGGCACGCCGGCCAGCGGCAACGCGTAGCGGTCGGGGCGGGTGTCGACGGCCTCCGCCTCGGCCAGCGCCTGCTCGACCCGGACGGCACGGAACGCGCCGATCGACGGGTCGACCCGTTCGATCTGCGCCAGGTGCTCGGCGACGACCTCACGCGCGCTGGCCTGCCCCGTGCGGACCGACCTCGCGATCTCGCCCGCGCTCCTGCCCAGGAAATTGCCCATCTCGACACAGTACGGCCGCGATTTAGAGTTGGTACATGGCGACACTCGAACCTGCGAAGTTCCTGGTTGACCGGGTTCCGGCGGAACTCACCTATCCCCTCCGGGCCCGCGTCCTGCGGCCTGGCAGGCCGGTCACGGCCGCCGTCCTGCCCGGCGACGATGATCCGCACGCCGGCTTCTTCGCCGCCAGGACCGCCGACGGCGAGGTGGTCGGCACGTCGACGGTCCGTCCGGAGCCGTGCCCGTGGCGTCCGGACGAGCCGGGCGCGTGGCGGCTGCGCGGCATGGCGACCGCCGAGGACGTGCGTGGCCAGGGCGTCGGCTCCCAGGTGCTGCGGGCCACGATCGCGCATGTCGCCATGGAGGGCGGGCACCTGATCTGGTGCAACGCCCGTACCCCCGCGCGCTGGTTCTACGAGCGTGAAGGGTTCCGGGTGGAAGGCGACGAGTGGGTCGACCCGGAGATCGGCCCACACGTCGCCATGTGGCGCCCCGTCGAGCTGCCCGAGGATTAGCCGAGCGCCTGCGCCAGGTCCGCCAGGAGGTCGTTGACGTTCTCGATGCCGACGGAGAGCCGCACGAGGTCGGCGGGGACCTCCAGCGGCGACCCGGCGGCGGAGGCGTGCGTCATCCGCCCGGGGTGCTCGATCAGGGACTCGACGCCGCCCAGCGACTCGCCGAGCGTGAACAGCTTCGCCCGGTTGCAGACGGCCACGGCCTCCTCCTCGCCGCCGACGACGCGGAAGCTGACCATGCCGCCGAACCGGCTCATCTGCTTGGCCGCGACCTCGTGGTTCGGGTGCTCCGGCAGCCCCGGGTAGAGAACCTGGGTGACCTTCGGGTGCCGGGTCAGCGCCTCGACGATCCGCTCGGCGTTGTCGCTGTGCCGGTCCATCCGCACGGCGAGTGTCTTGAGCCCGCGCAGCGTCAGCCACGAGTCGAACGGGCCGGCGACCGCGCCCATCGCGTTCTGGTGGTAGGTCAGCTCCTCGCCGAGTTCCGCGTCGCGGGCGATCAGCGCGCCGCCGACGACGTCCGAGTGGCCGCCGGCGTACTTGGTGGTGGAGTGGACGACCACGTCCGCGCCGAGCGCCAGTGGCTGCTGGAGGTACGGCGAGGCGAACGTGTTGTCCACGACCAGCAACGCGCCGTTCTCGTGCGCGAGGCTGCCCAGCGCGGTGATGTCCGCGATCCCCAGGAGCGGGTTCGTCGGCGTTTCACACCACACAACCTTTGTTTCCGGACGGAGGGCAGAGCGCACCGCCGCAAGGTCGCCGAGCGGCGCCGGTGTGTAGTCCACGCCCCAGCGCTGCAGGACCTTCGCGAACAGGCGGAACGTGCCGCCGTACGCGTCGTTCGGGATGACGACGTGGCTGCCGGGCGTGCACACCGTCCGGAGCAGTGTGTCCTCGGCGGCGAGGCCGGACGCGAACGCGAGCCCCCGCGCGCCGCCTTCCAGCGCGGCGAGGCACTCCTCCAGCGCGGTGCGGGTGGGGTTGGCGCTGCGGCTGTACTCGTAGCCGCCGCGCAGGCCGCCGACGCCATCCTGCTTGTACGTCGACACCTGGTAGATCGGCGGGACGACGGCGCCGGTGGTGGCGTCGGCCTCCTGCCCGGCGTGGATCGCGAGCGTCTCGAAGCCGTGGTGCGTATGAGCATCGTTGGTCATGCCGCCGAGCCTAACCGCTCCCGCAGGCGGGCCAGTATCCGCTGGACAGCGGGGTTGTCGGCCTCGATCTCCACCAGTGGCCGAACGGGGACCCGCCGCTCGCCGAGCATCACCTCGACCGATGTGGGCAGCTGATCCACCACCCGGAGCCGCACCTCTCCGCCGTTGGAGTCCCACCGGAGCTCGCCCGGCAACGCCGGATCGACAGGACCCCAGCCCCAGTCGCGGCTGCGGTTGTCCCACCGTCGGGCGTTGATGCGCAGCAGCACGGCGTGCAGGCGCTGGAGATCGTCGCGGACCATGGCGATCTCCAGCGCTGCCACCGGCACGGGCGCGCCTTGGAGGAACGCGGCCGTGCTTCCGTCGACGACCATCGGCACGTCGGCGAACCGCGGCAGCAGCATCCGCAGCCAGTACGCGTGTTGGTCGACCCGCTCCTCGAACGGCAGCGCCCGGGCGGCGTCGATCGCCGCGTCGATGTCCGCCGCGACGGGCTCGGACTCCAGCCGCAACTGGCGACCGAGAACGCCCAGCAGCCTCTCGATGGCCGCAAGTGACGGGGCGTGCCGGCCGGACTCGTACGCGGACACCGTCGACGGCGCGATCCCTGCCCGCTCCGCCAAGGCGACCTGGCTGAGCTGGGCGTCCTCGCGGGCGTGGCGGAGCAGCTCGGCGGCCGCCCGGACCGCGCTCCGGCGTGTGTCGTCTCGCATGTGGACCATCCTGGCCGGCAACGACGCCTCGACGCGGTGGCGGACGACATCTGTGGACAGAGAATCGTCGTGTGGATAACCGGTGCGGGTGGCAGTGTCTGTTTGGAGAACATGACAAATCCCGGTAGTCACACCGGGATTTGTCAGGTCATAAGAAAAGACATGTCACCTCAGCGGCTCGGGCGAGGGTGACTCGATCGGAGCCGGCGCGACGGTCAGGCGTGGCAGGAAGAAGTGCACGAGCGGGCCGATCGAGACGGCGTAGAGCACAGTGCCGATGCCCACCGTCCCGCCGAGAGCCCAGCCGACGAGCAGCACCGTCGCCTCGATGCCCGTCCGGACGAGGCGCACCGAGCCGCCGGTGCGCCGGACCAGCCCGGTCATCAGCCCGTCGCGCGGCCCCGGCCCCAGGCCGGCGCCGATGTAGCAACCCCCGGCCACCCCGTTGAGGACGATGCCACCGACGAGCAACGCGGCCCGCGCCCAGAGCGCGTCCGGCTGGTCGATGAGGACGAGCGCGACGTCGACGGCCAGTCCGATCACGATGACGTTGCTGACCGTTCCCAGCCCCGGCCACTGCCGTAACGGGATCCAGAGCAGCAGCACCAGCGCGCCGACGACGATGGTCACCGTGCCGAACGACCAGCCCAGACGCTCGGAGAGGCCCTGGTGGAACACGTCCCACGGATCGAGGCCGAGCGCGGCGCGGATCTGCATCGCCATGCTCACGCCGTAGAGGATCAGGCCGGCGTAGAGCTGCGTGAGGCGGCGGACGGGCTGATCGGGCGGTAAGAGCGCGTGGCGGGAGGTGGACTGTTCGACGGCGACCATGCGCATACATTGGCTCATGATTGGCCTTGGATTCCATAGCCAATTCTGGGAAGGTGGCCCCTATGACGCTGGACGACCGCCGAGTCGGTGGCCACCACCTCGCCCGGATCCTCGGTGACTGGCGCGGCACCGACGCCGCCTACGCGGGCCTGGCCAGCCGCATCCGGCTGCTGATCCTCGACGGGCGGCTGCCGCTGCACACCCGGCTCCCGGCCGAACGCGATCTCGCCGAGACCCTGGACGTCAGCCGCACCACCGTCGCCGCCGCGTACGAACGGCTCCGCGCGGACGGTTTCCTCCGCAGCCGTCGCGGCTCCGGCACCTGGACCGACCTCCCCACCGCGGGGCAGCGCGGCCCGGCGCCCTGGGCGACCCTCTCCCCGGACGACGTCATCGACCTCGCCCACGCCGCGCCCGCCGCCCCGGTCGAGGTCCTCCACCAGGCCGCCGACATCGCCGTCGCCCAGCTCGCCCGGTACCTGCCCACCCACGGCTACGACCCGCTCGGGCTCACGCCGCTCCGGGTGGCCGTCGCCGACCGGTACACCGCGCGGGGCCTGCCGACCACGCCGGACCAGATCCTCGTGACGGGCGGCGCCCAGGGCGCGTTCGCGCTGGTACTGGGCCTGCTGGCGGGACCGGGTGAGCGGGTGCTCGTGGAGCATCCGACCTACCCGAACGCGCTCGACGCGATCGCTCGCGCCGGCTGCCGGGCCGTGCCGGTCGGCTTCACCGGGCCCGGCTGGGACCTCGAGATGATGGCCACCACGATGCGTCAGGCGGTGCCCCGACTGGCGTACGTAGTCAGCGATTTTCACAACCCGACGGGCCGGTGCATGAGCGACGGGCAGCGCCAGGCCATGGTCGAACTGGCGGAGCGCACCAGGACTCCCCTGGTCGTGGACGAGACCGTCGCCGAACTGGGGCTGGACCATCCGGCGCCGCCGCCGGTAGCCGTGCACGACACGTCCGGGCTGGTGATCACGACCGGGTCCACGAGCAAGACCTTCTGGGGCGGACTGCGCATCGGCTGGCTGCGCGCGTCACCGACGATGGTGCGGCGGCTCGCGGCGGTGCGCGCGGCCGGCGACCTCGCCAGCCCGGTGTTCGAGCAGCTGGTGACCATCGAGCTGCTACGTCGCGTCGAGAAGACCGTCGACCAGCGCCAGCGGACGTTCCGCGACCGCCGCGACCACCTCATCAGGCTGCTGCGGAACCGGCTCCCGGACTGGCGCTTCGACCCGCCGCCCGGCGGCCTGAGCCTGTGGGTCGACCTGGGGGCACCGATCTCCAGCGCGCTCGCCGTGGCGGCCGAACGGTACGGGGTGCAGGTGTCGGCGGGGCCGCGGTTCGGGCTGGACGGCGCGTTCGAGCAGTACCTGCGGATCCCGTACACGCTGCCGGCGGC
Organism: uncultured Actinomycetota bacterium; assembly: GCA_963742725.1. Classification (GTDB taxonomy): domain Bacteria; phylum Actinomycetota; class Actinomycetes; order Mycobacteriales; family Cryptosporangiaceae; genus CAVVAL01. The sequence goes on from CAVUMX010000001.1 coordinate 1,276,752, forward strand.
CGATCTGGAGAGCGCGGTCGAGCGTCTGGCCGCCGCGGCCGCGTCAGTGCCCGGCGATGCCCGGATGACCACGCCCGTCGGCGACCTCGTGTAGGGAATCGGCGGCGAGGGAGGCGTGTTGTGGGGATACCCCGTCAGGATGAGGTGTTGTTCATGCTCTTCGGCCGCAAGCGCGACCTGGCCACCCCGCAAGACGCCCTGACCGGCCGCGACACGCCCTTGCGCGTCGCCGACCGGCACGCCGTGCTGGACGCTCCGCTCGCGGGGCCGTGGCCGGCCGGGCTGGAAGTCGCCGTGTTCGGCATGGGCTGCTTCTGGGGCGCCGAGCGGATCTTCTGGAAGACGCCCGGCGTCTACTCGACGTCCGTCGGATACGCCGGCGGCTACACGGCGAACCCGACGTACGAAGAGGTCTGCTCCGGACGGACCGCACACAACGAGGTCGTGCAGGTCGTCTACGACCCGGCCAAGGTCAGCTACGAGCAGCTACTCAAGATCTTCTGGGAGAACCACGACCCGACGCAGGGGATGCGGCAGGGCAACGACGTCGGCACCCAGTACCGGTCCGCGATCTACACGACCACGCCCGAGCAGCAGAAGGCGGCGGAAACGAGCCGGGACGCGTTCCAGCCGGTGGTCAAGGAGTCCGGCTACGGGCCGATCACGACCGAGATCGCGCCGCTGACCACGTATTACTTCGCCGAGGACTACCACCAGCAGTACCTGCAGAAGAACCCAGGCGGCTACTGCAACATCGGCCCGAACGGCATGACCTGCCCGGTGGGAATCGCGGGAGCCTGACTGCGCCCATGGACCACGCGCGTCGACACTCAGGCGGGCGGCTCATGACGTCACGCCCCGAGATCCGAGGAGACCGATGTCCGAGCAGTGGACCCTGACCTTCGACGCGGCAGACCCGGCTGCCTTGGCCGCATTCTGGCGGCTTGGGCTGGGGTACGTCGAAGCGTCACCACCTGCGGGCTTCAGTTCGTGGGACGAGTGGTTCGACCGCTTCGATATTCCGGTGGAGGAACGCAACGACGGCGCCACTATCGAAGATCCGGACGGGGTACGTCCCGGATCTCCTTCCTGAAGGTGCCAGAGTCGAAGTCCGCGAAGAACCGGGTGCACCTCGACATTCAGGCGGGGGGCGGGCGAAAGGTGCCGCACGACGTTCGATGGCCTCGCGTCGTGGCCGTGGTGGAGCGGCTGACCGCTGCCGGCGCCACAGTGGTCGATGAAGCCGTCATAGACGGTCTTGCCGACCACGTCGTACTCGCCGACCCGGAAGGCACGAGTTCTGCGTGGTCTGACGTCTGCCGCACGGACCACCGTGCTGGTCACGAACCTTGCGACCTCGATCTCCGAGACATCGCGCTCCGACAAGAGCGGCGAACACTCCCACCAGCAGTACCTGCAGAAGAACCCAGGCGGCTACTGCAACATCGGCCCCAACGGCATGTCCTGCCCGGTTGGCATCGCCGGTTCCTGACTGCCCTGGTCCACGGCGTGACAAGTCAGCCGGCTAGGCGTACCAGTCCCGCCCCGAGGGCTCTTCCTTGCTGCCTCGCCACACGTGAAACTGCTCAAGGATCCTCGCCAGGATTCATGGCGGACTCCATTAGGGATCGGCAATGAGCCGAGGCGACCGTATCGAGCACGCGCAACCTACTCCTCTTCGGCGAACACGACCTCGCGGCGCTTGCGGATCATCGGGAGGACGGCGACGACGAGCGCTGTCACGGCCAGGGCCAGGAGCGCCGCGGAGATCGGTCGGGTCAGGAAGACCGTCGCGTCGCCGCGCGAGATGATGAGGGCCCTCCGCAGGTTCTCCTCCAGCAGCGGTCCGAGGACGAAGCCGAGCAGCAGCGGCGCCGGCTCGCAGCCGCACTTGATCAGGACGTAGCCCATGATCCCGAAGAACGCGATCGCGTAGACGTCGTACGCGTTGAACCCGAGGGAGTAGGTGCCGATCGCGGCGAACAGGATGATCATCGGGAACAGCACCTCGTACGGGATCCGCAGCATGCGCACCCACATGCCGATCAGCGGCAGGTTCAGCAGCACGAGGAGCACGTTGCCGATCCACATCGACGCGATCAGGCCCCAGAACAGCGCCGGCTCGTCGTTGATGACGTTCGGGCCGGGCGTGATGCCGTGGACGATGAACGCGCCGACCATCAGCGCCATGACCGGGTGGGCGGGCAGGCCCAGCGTGAGCAGCGGGATGAACGACGTCTGCGCAGCAGCGTTGTTCGCCGACTCGGGGCCGGCGACGCCCTCGATCGCGCCGTGCCCGAACTCCTGCTGACGCTTCGAGATCCGCTTCTCGACGGCGTACGAGGTGAACGAGGCGAGCACGTGGCCACCGCCGGGCAGGACGCCGAGCGCTGCGCCGAGGCCGGTCCCCCGCAGGATCGGACCGACGATCCGGCGCCGGTCCTCGCGGGTCGGCCAGAGGTTCTTCACCTTGCTGACGATCGCCGTGCGGGTCTCCTCGTTCTCCAGGTTGCGCAGGATCTCCGCGACGCCGAACATGCCGACGGCGACCGACACGAAGTCGATGCCGCCGTACAGTTCGCGCTGGCCGAACACGAACCGGGGCGTGCCGGTGTAGATGTCCTGGCCGACCGCGCCGAGCAGGACGCCGAGGGCGATCATCGCCAGCGCCTTGAGCGCCGAGCCACGCGCCAGCGCGATCGACACGATCAGGCCGAACAGCACCAGCGAGAAGTACTCGGCCGGACCGAACTTCAACGCGACGCTGGCCAGCGGTGGGGCCGCGACGGCCAGCACGACGGTGGCCACCGTGCCGGCGATGAAGGACCCGATCGCGGCGGCGGCCAGCGCCGGACCGGCCCGACCCTGCCGGGCCATCTCGTGACCGTCGAGGGCGGTGACCGCGGCCGACGACTCACCGGGCAGGTTGATCAGGATGGCGGTCGTCGAGCCGCCGTACTGGGCGCCGTAATAGATGCCGGCCAGCATGATCAGCGCCGTGACCGGCTCGAAGCTGAACGTGATCGGCAGCAGCAGCGCCACCGTCGCCGTCGGCCCGATGCCGGGCAGCACGCCGACCGCCGTCCCGAGCAGCACTCCCACGAAGCAGTAGAGGACGTTCTGCACGAGGAACGCGGTCGAGAAGCCCAGGGCGAGGTTGTCGAGAAGCTCCACCGGTCACGCCCCGAGCCAAGGACCCCAGAGGGGGATCCGTAGCTGCAGTCCGACGACGAAGATCAGCGTGCTGGCCGCGGTCAGCCCGGCGGCCACGGCCACGGCCATGAGCGGCCGCACGCGCCGGCTGGCCAGTGCGGTCAGGAGCGCGGTCACCGCGGACGCCGGTACGAACCCGAGGCGCCGGACGGTGAATCCGAAGAACAGGACCGCGAGCGTGATGACGGCGACCGCACGCCACGGGATCGGTCCGAACGCGACCACCTCGCCGGCGACGAGTCCTTTGATGACGATCGCCAGGCCCAGGGCAGCCATGACCGCGCCGACCAGCAGCGGGAAGGCGCCGGGGCCCATCCGCAGGGGGGTCCCCAGCTCGTAGCCGAGCGACCCCACCACGAATGCGCCACCGATCAGGACGAAGATTCCCCCGGCGAGGACGTCCGGGAAGGATCGGCGGCGCTCCACCTCAGGACGCCTTGACCCCTGCGTCGGCAATGACCTTTGCCCAGGTGCCGAGCTGCTCTTCGAGCTTGGCCCGGTGTGCCTCCGGCGTCGCGTCATCCGCCTCGACGGGCGCGGTGCCGAGCTTGGCCATCTGATCGACGACCTTCTGGTCGGCAAGGGCCACCTTGAGCGCTTCTGTCAGTTTCTGGACGATGTCATCCGGTGTGTCCGCCGGGACGTAGAGACCGTGCCACACGCTGACCTCGAGCTTGGGCAGTCCGGCCTCGGTCGTGGTGGGGATGTCCGGCAGGCTCTTCACCCGTTCCGGGGTCGTGACCGCGTACGCCTTCACCTTGCCCGCGGCGATCTGGCCGCTGGTGTTGGTCGTCTGGTCACACATGAAGTCGACCTGGCCGCCGACGAGGTCGGTCAGCGCGGGGCCGGTGCCCTCGTACGGGACCTCCTGGAGCTTGACCCCGACAGCGGTCTGGAACAGCAGGCCGCACAGGTGGGACGCGGCGCCGATGCCGGCGTTGGCCAGCGTCACCTTCTTGGAGTTCGCCTTCACGTACGTCACGAGCTCCGGGAGCGTCGCGGGCTGGAAGTCCTTGCGGGCGACGATCGTCATCGGCACCTCGGTGACGAGCCCGACCATCTTGAAGTCCTCGAGTGGCTTGTAGCCCAGGTTCTTGTACAGGGCGGGCGCCGTGGACATGCCGATGTGGTGCATGAGCACGGTGTAGCCGTCGGGCCTGGCCCGCGCGACCTCACCGGCGGCGACCGTGCCGCCCGCGCCCTCGACGTTCTGGACGACGATCTTGCCGCCGAGCTCCTTGGCCATCGGCTCGGCGACCATGCGGGTGACGGTGTCCGTCGGGCCGCCCGCGCTGAACGGCACGACGAACGTGATGTTCTGGTCCGGGTAATCCCCGCCGCCGCCAGTGCCGGAACAGGCGGTGACGACCGAAACGACGCCGATCGCGGCGATCATCCGCGTGACGGTCCGCTGCTTGCTGGTCGTACTCATATCGCGGCCTCCTCGGAAGCGCGTGCGCACATCGTCCGTGCGTACGCGACCTCAGTCTCAGCGGGCGGGGACCCACAGACAACCCGAAAACCGTGCAATGCGCTCTGAACCCGTCGTGCCCGGAGGTATGCGCACAAGGGCGATGACGCGTCTGAACCTTCGTCCACCATGGGGGGCATGTGGATTCTTGCCTCTGCTGAGGCTCCGGACGACGGCATTCTCTGGCCGAAGGTGGTGATCGTCCTTCTCGTCTTCGCGGGGCTGACAGCGGTCGCGGTTGTGCTCGTTCGCCGGGATCGGGAGATGCGGTACCTGCGGCGGCGGGGACGGCCGACGCGGGCCACGATCGTCCGCACCAACGCTGAGGTCAGCGACGACAGGACCGTCTGGACGCTGTTCGTGGACTACCAGCTCGACACCGGCGAGGACCTGCGCGAGGTGGAGCTGCGCGGCAGCGTCTCCGACCGGGATTACCACCACCCGGGGGACCAGATCACGATCTACTACGACCCGGCCTCCCCCGACCGCGCGCGAGCCGAGTTCCGCGACCCGGGCGAGGGAATGTCACTCAGCCTGGTCGTGATGATCGTCATGGGGTTGGTCATCTGCGGCATGGGCGCCATCGCCAAGTCGTAGAAATGCGGTTTGCCGCACCGTCTGACGGCCATACGTTGCTGCCATGGACATCAGCGTCGTGCATGACGACGAGATGACCGACGCCCTCTGCCACCGCCGCAGTGGCGGTGGAGCTGCGTGACGACCTCGACGGGGAGTCCGCCTTCGCGCTCGCCCGTGACGGAGAGCAGCTCGTCGCTGCTGCCGTTCCTCCCGGCGCCGATCACCGAGCAGGAGATGCCCTGCGGCAGGGCCAACGCCAGGATCATCGGCTTCGCCGACCGGCACGGCTTCACCCACCAGAGCCAGACCGTCATCCTGTGCTTCGGCCGGGAGCAACTGGCGAACCTGCCGCTGGTGCAGTTGCCCGCTCTGCCCCCGACACTGCTCGGCTACGCTCGGTGGCTGCGCCCGCGTACCCGAGCAGAACGACGCGCAGGTCGAGTACATCGCGGTGGACGAGGCCGCCCGCGGCCGCGGCGTCGGCGCCCAGATGCTGACGGGCGCCCTGCACGAGGCATTCGCCGACCCGCGGTTCACCTATATGGATCTGGTGACCAGTAACCCCGCCGCCCGACGGTTGTACGAGAAGGTGGGCTTCCGGTTGCTCCACGAGATGCGCAGCTTCCGCAAGGGGCCCACGCCCGCCTGACTCATCGGGCGCGGGGGCGATCTCCGCCATGGTGGTGCGACCAGGCCGGCCCCTCGTCGCGGTCGATGCGCAGCTCGCGCTCCAGCTCGACGATCACCGCCCGCAGATCGTCCAGCCGCTGGGTGAGCGCTATCCGGTCTATCTCGTCGGCTATCCCGTCGCCGTCTTCGTCGTATCCCGTTGCCAGCCGCTCGGTCATCTCCAGCCGGCGCGCCTCCTCCATCGAATTGACGATGACGGCGATCAGGATGTTGAGGAGGAGATTCACGGTGATCAGCACGTAGCTGACGTAGTAGACGAGGGTCCACGGGGAGACGGCCATGCCTTGCGAGATCAGGTCAGGCAGCGTCTCCAACGAGAGCAGCACGAAGAGCGTCAGCAGGGACCGGCCGATGTTCCCGTACTGCTCGGGATAGGTGTCCTTGAACATCAGCCAGCCGGCCATGCCGTAGACGTACAGGGTCACCATCGCCAGCGCGAGGAAGCCGCCGACGCCTGGCAGGCTCCGCCACAACGCCGCCACGATCGTGCGTAAGCCCGGGGAGAACCGCACCAGCCGCAACACCCGGGCGACGCGGACGACCCGCAACAGCGCCGAATCGCCGTGCAGGCCCGGGATGAACGTCGCGGCGATGACCACGAGATCGAACACGTTCCAGCCGTGGCGGAAGAAGTCCTGCGGGCGGCGCCCGTGCGCCAGTATCCGGATGGCGATCTCGGTGACGAAGGCGGCGCGGAACGACAGCTCCAGCCAGTGCAGGAGCGGTCCGGCGGCCCCGAGGTGGGGATACGTCTCGATGCCGAGCACGACCGCATTGGCCCCGATGACGACGATGATGACGACCTCGAACGCCCGCGACTCGGTGATACGGGTGCACCAACCGGCCACTCTCGACACACCGCCCTGCGTGATCCGAGGTGCGGCGCGCATGGCCGGTAGCCTAGCGATCGTCGGCTTTGTCGGCGGACGACGTGGCGAGCGCGTGTGACCATGTGCGGGTGCGAAAAGTGCTAGGCGGGTGCTCGACCCGCGCTTCGGCTCGACGCGGTGGTGACGCCAGGCACCAGCGCTCACCGTCCGGCGAGCAGGGCCGCGCAGGTGTCGTGGCCGCGGTGAGCAGCCCAGTCGAACGGCGTCCGGCCGTCGTTGTCGCCGGTCTGCCGGGACGCGCCGGCGGCGAGTAGCAGCCGCACGCAGTCGTCGTTGCCGTACATCGCCGCGAGGTGCAGCGCCGTGAGGCCCTCCTCGTTGACCGCGTCGACCGGCTCGCCCGTCGCGATCACCGCGCTCAGGGCGTCCGCCCAGCCCTGCTTCGCGCAGACCCACGCCGCTTCCGGATCCCGCTCGCCCCGGTCGAGGCACCACTGGATCAACGGCACCGACCCGCCCCGCAGCGCCAGGTCGATGAGCGGGTACTCGCAGCCGGTGACGTCGGCGCCGCGGTCCAGCAGCGCGAGCGCGCAGTCGGTGTGCCCGCCGAGGAACGCGAAGTGCACCGCACGCATCGTGTCGAGCCGCGTGTTCAGGTCAGCGCCGCGGTCCAGCAGGCGCAGGCACAGTTCGGTCGCGCCGGTGTTGGCAGCGGCGTGGAGCGCGGTCGTGCCGCTCTCGTGCGTGAACGTCGCGTCGGCCCCAAGATCGACAAGCGCAACCGCGCAGTCGGACTGGCCGTGAAAAGCCGCCCGGTACATCGGCGTCGTCCCGCGATCGATCCGGTCGATCTCGACACCGTGGCCGGCCAGCGGCGCGAGCATGTCGGCCCGTCCGTACCGGATCGCGACGGCCAGCGACCCGTCGAGCGAAGCGCCCATCTCCACGAGGCGATCGACCGCCGCCTCCTGCCCGTGGCGTACCGCGTGTTCCAGCGCCGTGTCGCCACGGTCGTCGGCGACTTCGATCGACCCGTCCGAGCCGTCGAGCACCGCCGTGACGGCATCGAGCATGTCGAGGTCGCCGCTGCCTGCCGCGAGGTGGATCGCCTTCCGCCCGTCGGCGTCTTCGAAGTGGTACAGCATCGGATCGTCGGACAGCAGCGCCTCGACGGCCTCGCGGTGGCCGCCGTGCACCGCGCAGTGCAGGACGAGGTCGCCGTCGATGTCAGCAGAGAGGACGTCGGCGCCGGCCTTGATGAGGTCCCGCATCGTCGCGACGTCGCCGCGCCAGGCGGCACGGTGGAGCGCGAGTCCGCCGCACGCGTCGTACCCGTCGACGGACGCGGTCTCGTCGGCTCCGTACAGCGCCTGCTTGTCGCGGGCCGCCGGGGTGTCCGGCCGGTACAGGCCCAGCGGTTCCTGGTCGAACGTGTCGATCACGCCGAACAGCCACTGGAACACCCGCAGGCGCTCGGTGACGATCCGCAGGACGTTCTCCCCCGCGCTCAGCATCCCGCCGGTGCAGACGCTGATCGGCACCCGATCAGCGTCGACGGGCAACTCGTCGTCGAGCGACAGGTCACTGGCGGCGGACTTCATCACGTACGCGTCGAGCGACAGGTCGCCTTCGATCAGCGGCAGGTCGTCGGGGGTGAGCGCGCGCAGGTGCGGCGACGCGGCCACCCATCCGGCCAGGTCGAACCTGTCGACGCCGTGCAGCCGCAACTGGAGCCGCCAGTGGACGACGAACCAGAGTTCCAGGGCGCGGCGCAGCTCGTCCTCGTCACGCAGCGGCGGCGCGGCGAGCAGCGCGCGGATCGCGTCGTCGTCGCCGAGATCCGGGACGGCCTGCCCCAGCGACACCTGGCCGCCGAAGTCGAGCGTGTCGCGCTTCCGTATCGCCCAGCTCAGTGCCACGAGGGCTTCGCTGCGCCAGGTGGACGAGACGATCCGCGCATCCGTCGGGTCGGCGCCGTCGAGGAGGAACGCGCGCTCGGCCGGCGTCACCTCGTCCAGAAGGTTATGTCGGCGCAGGAACGAGCGCACGATGTCCGTCCGCGCCGCGTTCCCGTTCTCCGCGCTGAACCCGCGCAGCACGTACTTGGACAGCACCAGCACCCGGCGCAGGACGTCTTGAGCATCACGAGCTATCACGGGCGGCGATGCTAACGCCGCCCGCAACCGGCTCAATTCGGGACGTTTCAGTGCTGCCAGATCAACGTCCGATTCGTTCAAGACGCGACGGGCCGCGCGTCCGTAGCGTCGCCGGTATGGCACCTACCTTGGATCTCATTGGAATCGTCGTCGCCGACATGGCCAAGTCGCTCGCGTTCTACCGCCGGCTCGGCCTGGACATCCCCGAGTCCGCCGACAACGAACCGCACGTCGAAATCACCCTGCGGGGCGGGCTGCGGCTCGCCTGGGACTCCGTCGAGACCGTCCGGATGTTCGACCCCGACTGGACGGCGCCCAGCGGCAGCGCCCGCACCGGCCTGGCCTTCCTCTGCGACGACCCCGCCGAGGTGGACCGCGTCTACCGCGACCTCACGCAGGCCGGCTACGAAGGCCACCGGGAACCGTGGGACGCGTTCTGGGGCCAGCGTTACGCGGTCGTCCTCGACCCGGACGGCAACGGCGCGGACCTCTTCGCGCCGCTCACATGAGTGCGCCGAGCGGCACGCCGGCCAGCGCCCGTACCTCGCGGGAGAGGTGAGCCTGGTCGGCGTACCCGGTCAGCGCCGCGGCGCTCGCGAACGGGGTACCGCGACGGGCGAGGCTCAGCGCCTGGTTCATCCGCAGGATCCGGACGAGCGTCTTCGGTCCGTACCCGAACGCCGTGAGGCAGCGCCGGTGCAGCTGCCGTTCGCCGAGCTCGACGGCGCCTGCCGTGGCGGCGACCGTCGCCCCGGACCGGAGCCGGGCGGCGACCTCGACGGCCAGCGGATCGGGCCGGTGGTCGAGACGCGCGACCTCGATGTCGAGGACGGTCGCCGGATCCGGCGCGGCGGCGAGGCGTTCGCGCAGCTGCCGGACGTCCGCGCGGCGCCACAGTTCGTCGAGCGGTACCCGCTGGTCGCGCAGTTCGTACGCCGGCACCCCGAGGATCGACGGACCGGTACCCGGCGCGAATCGCAGGGCCGCGTACCGGGCGCCGGGCGCGGAATCTTCGACGTGCGCGACCGTGTCCGGACCCGCGACGAGGAACGTGCCGTCGACCCAGATCAGGTCCATGCAGCCGTCCGGCAGGACCCGGTGCGTCGCGGGGTCCTCCGGCAGGGTCTGCTGCCAGAGCACCGCGCCCGGAACGCGCGACGCCGTTTCCCGGTACATGCCTCCAGCATCGCAACAGACGAAGGGCGGCGCCACGTGCGGCGCCGCCCCTCAGGCGTGGATCAGCAGGCCTGGACCCAGGCGCACTCGAGCTGGCTCTCGTTGACCCTGGTCCGCGGGTCGTTGCGGACGTCGCGCTGCTTCGGCATCCGGGCGAGGTCGCGCTTGGCGGCCTTCTCGGCGCCGGTGGACCCGGAGTTCGCCAGCGTCACGGCGATCGAGTCCTCCAGGGACTTCGGGGCCGCGCCGAGGTAGTCCTTCAGCAGGACCGAGAACACGAGCTTCTCGCCGGCCGCGTTGGTGACGTAGCCGGACAGCGCGCTGACGGAGGTGAGCGTCCCCGTCTTGGCGTGGACGTTGTTCTGCGCCGCCGTGTTCTTCATGCGGTTCTCCAGCGTGCCGCCGACGAGCGGCCCGGCCGCACCGGCGATCGGGAGCGCGCCGTACCAGGCGCTGAACCACGGCCGGCCCTGGACGCCGTTGAGCAGCGCGGTGACCTCGGTCGGCGTCACCAGGTCCTGGCGGGACAGGCCGGCGCCTTCCACCATGCGCAGGTTCGAGGCGTTGACGCCCGCGCCGGTCAGGAACGTCGAGATCCCGGCCAGGCCGGCGCTCCACGTGCCCTGGCCGCTGACCTTGCGCCCGATCGACTTGGTGAGGATCTCCGCGTGGCCGTTGTTGCTCAGCTTGAGGAACGCTGGCAGGAGCTGCGACAGCGGCATCGACTGGACGGACGTGACCGCCACGGCGCCGGCCGGCGTGCCGCCCAGCGAGGTACCCGGCTTGACGACCGTCACGCCGTTCTTGACGAGCGCGGCGCGGAACAGCGAGGCCGCGAACGTCGCCGGGTCGTCGACCGACCGCAGGTTCGGCGCCGGGGCGGGCACGCCGGCTGGCGTCGAACCGCTGACCACGATCGTGTTCCTGCCATGGTCACGGTTGACGGCGATCGTGCGCGCCGAGCCGACCGCACCGGTGACCGCCCGGTTGACGATCGTCACGTGCGTGTTCGCGGGAGTCATGGTGACGACCGCGGGCTGACCGGCTGCCGCTCCCGGGCCGGTCGCGACGCGCACCGAGTTGGTGTCGTACACGTCCGTCACCGCGACGGTCAGGGCGGAGATCTGCGCCGCGTACCCGAACTGCTCGTCGTCCCAGGCCCACTCGGTGCCGAGCGGCACGCGGTCGAACCAGCTGTCGTCGCCGACGACCCCACCGGTGATCTTGGTGATGCCGGCCGCCTTGACCTTCGCGGCGAGGCTCTCGTACACGGCCGCCGTCGCGGTCGGATCGCCGGTGCCCTTGAGGTAGAGGTCGCCGGTGACCACGCCACCGGCGCGGGTGCCCTTGTAGGACACGGACGTCGTGAACTTGTGGTCGAGCCCGAGGATGTCGAGGGCCGCCGTGGAGGTGAGCAGCTTCTCGTTCGACCCGGGGTTGAAGCGCTTGTCGCCGTTGCGCGAGTAGACGATCTCGCCGGTGCCGGCCTTGCGGACGACGACGCCCGCGAGGCCGCCGTTCAGCCGCGGATCGGTGAGCAGGGCGTCCAGGTCCTCCGGCAGCCCCGCGATGGACGCGGTCGGACCGGTCGGCGCCTGCGGGAACTGGTTCGCGACCGCCGGGACGGCACCCGCCGCTCCCAGTAGCACCGCGGCCGCCACAGATACGGAACGGCTTCCAAGTCGAACTCGCACGAGCATCTCCCTAGCCGTCGAAGTCCATCGCACGGCGACCCTACCGAGCACCCGCAAGATCATTCCCAGCGCAGGTCCAGCGGATCGCCGAAGAACGCGGCGAGCCGCTCCGCCTCCCGTTCGGCCGCCTTCCGGACGCGCGCCGGCAGGCGCCAAGCCCGTCGAGCCGGTGCCGGCACGTCCGCCACGCCATCACCTGCCGCCACGCCACCATGGGCACAATTGTCCCGTGCCTACGCCCAGCGCCGAACCCCGCGAACCCGACATCGACGACAGCAGCCTGACCGATCTCGACGAACCACTCGACCCGGACCTCGACATCTATCGCTCCCGCCTCACCGGCGACCACACCGGCGCGCAGGGCCACGGCGAGATCGCCGAGTCGGTCCTGGACGGCGCCGACCTGTCCGGGAGCCGGTTCGACCCGCTCGAACTGGTGGACGTCCGGATCAGCAAGGCAGATCTGTCCAACGCCACCTGGGAGGGGATCACCGCGCGGCGCCTCGCCGTCGAGGACTGCCGATCGGTGGGCTGGCGCGTCATCGTGGACTTCGCCGAGGACGTCGTCGTCCAGCGCTGCAAGTGGGTCCACGGCGGCATCTACCTGGCCAAGAGCCGCGGGGCAGTGGTGTTCCGGGACTGCTCGTTCGACGGTACGACGATCCGCGGCGACCTGTCCCGCGTCCGCTTCGAGGGGTGCGATCTGGCCGGCGCCGAGTTCAACGCGTCCGCCGCCGCCGGCTGCGACCTGCGGTCGTCGCGGCTCACCGGCGCGCAGGGGCTGCTCACCCTCCGGGGCGCCAAGATCGGCCCCGACCAGCTCGTGGAACTCGCCGAGCTGATCGTCGCGGAGGCCGGCTTCGAGGTCGGCTGACCGTCCGGTCGACCGGGTGTGAGTTAATCCTTAACAGGCATCACTGCCGGCGGAGGGCGGCGAGACGTGGCACGCGAGCGGGTCATCACCGGCGAGGCCGTCGAGGTCGAGCTGCCGATCGCACGTCTCGCGACGCGGACGGTCGCCATCGTCATCGACGCGGCGATCCAGATCATCTTCGCCGTCTTCTGCTTCACGATGACCATGGCGACGCTCGGTGCTCTTGACGCGGACGAAGCACTGATCGCCGCAGTCGTCGTCCTGATCATGGTCCTGATCTTCCTCATCTGGCCGGTGACGTTCGAGACGCTGACGCGCGGCCGGAGCCCCGGCAAGTTCGCCATGGGGCTGCGGGTGGTGCGGGACGACGGTGGCCCGGTCCGGTTCCGGCACGCGTTCGTCCGCGGCCTCGTCGGCCTCGCGCTCGAATGGCCCGGGATCCTGCTCCCGCCGCTGACCTGGATCTTCGGCGCCACGACCCTGCTGCTGACCAGCAAGGGCAAGCGGCTCGGCGACCTCGCGGCCGGCACGATGGTGCTCCAGGAGCGCCTGCCGAGCCGCGGCCGGTACGTGGCGATGACGCCGCCGCACCTCGCGCCGTGGGCCGCGAGCCTGGACCTCACCGGCGTCGACGACGACCTCGCGATGACCCTGCGCCAGTTCCTGTCCCGCGCGCACGAGCTGACCGCCGAGGCGCGCACCGCACTGGGGCAGCGCCTGGTGCGCGAGGTGATGGACGTGACGACGCCGGCGCCGCCGCCGGGCACGTCCGGCTGGTGGTACCTGGCCGCCGTCCTGGCCGAGCGGCGCCGCCGCGAGGAGCAGCGGCTGGCCCGGCAGCGGGCGATCGTCGCGTCAGGGCACGCCCCGCGTACGCCGAGGGCCGGCGACCCGCCCGTACCCGTCGAGCCCATCCCGGCTCCGGTGCCCGCGAACACCGGCTACCACGCACCCGCCTAGACGTCCGCCGCCCGGCCGGTCGTCGGCGGGCTCTGGTGCGGTGGCTTCTCCAGGGCGCGTAGCTCGACGCCCGGTGCGGCGAGGACGACGTCGCCGGCGATGTGGATCTCCGCGACTTCGCCGGTGTCCAGGTCGGCGACCTGGTACCGCTCGACCCGGAGCGGTCCGAGGTCCGTGTCGTGTTCGGTCACGTCGACGGCGGTCCAGCGCTGGCGGGCGATCCGGGTCGCGAGGGCGTCGCCGGCCACGGCCACGCAGGTGAGGTCGGCGGACTTCCCGGCGAGCATCCGCGCGGTCGTCACCAGGAAGGCCGGGGACGTGCCGCTGAAGGCCACGGCGGTCTCGGCGAACTCGGCGGCGTCGGCGCCGTCCGAGCCGGACCGCACCCAGAGCAGTTCGCGTCCGGCGACGCCGCCGCGCAGCAACCACGGACCCGTCCGCAGCTCGACCCGGGCCTGGCGCCAGCGCGCGTCGACCGTGACGTCGACCCGCCCGAGCACGGCGCCCGAGCCGTCCTCGACGGTCGCGGCGTAACGCCAGCCGACCGGCCCGGGAGCACAGGAGAACCGTTCGACACGGGCCGGACCGTCCGCCAGAACGTACTCACCGGTTGGCATGGCACCCATCGTTCCATCTCGGCGGGTCGCGGCCGTTGCACGGGGGTGGATACGCTGTGCGCGTGTTCATTAAAGCGGCTTTGCGTTCGGGTTGGCTTCCCGCTGGCCTTTTGTCCGCATTAGCCTGCGGAGCACTCCTGGGGTACCAAACCCCCACGATGGACGTCGCGCGATTCGCCGCCTACGCCGTCTGCGGGATCGTCGTGCCGGGCACGCTGATCTGGCGCGCCCTCCGCGCGACGCCCCGCACGTTCGTCGAGGACGTCGGCATGGCGCTGCTGGCGTGGGCCGTGCGGTCAGCCGGGCTCGTCGGGCTCCTCGCCCGCCGGGAACGCATCGGCGACCCGGCCGTGCTCCTGCTGGTCGGCATGTCGATCGCCGGCGTGGCTCTCGTCCTGCTCCTGCGCCACCCCGGCATCGGCCAGGGGTACTTCCTCCGCTCGGTCGCCCCGTACCTCGCGGTGCTGTCCGCGTGCGGGCTCGGCGCGCTCGTGCCCGCCGACCGGTTCACCCGCCGGACGGGCGTCTACCTGGCCCTGGCAGGTGCCCTCGGCGCCGCGCTCGCGTGGGCCGTGCCCCAGTTCGACACGCTCACACCGCCGACCGGCGGGATCGAGTACGTACGGAACGAGCTGCTCAAGCCCGTCGTGGTCATCGCCGTCGCGATCGTGCTGGCCGCCACCGCGCTGCTCGTGGCCAGGCGGTGGGTCCCCGCCCTGCACGGCATCAGCGCCGCGCTCGTCGTCGCGGCGATCATCGGGCTCGGCCTGCCGCCGAGCGCCCTGAGGCTGGACAACCTGCGCGGGTACATCGCCAGGGACGGGTACCGGGTCGTCGTGAAGCCGGCGCCAGGCGAACGGCCGATGCCGCGTGGCGGGATCGAGGCGGCCCGATGGCTACGCGACCACTCCGGCCCGAACGACCTGGTCGCCACCAACACCCACTGCCTGCGGATCTACCCTCACGGGCGCTGCGACAACAGGCACTTCTGGATCTCCGCCTTCGCCGAGCGGCGCGTGCTCGTCGAGGGGTGGGGGTACACGCCGCAGACGTTCGACGAGTCCTGGTCGGGCAAGGGCGCGTTCTTCCAGCTGCCGTACTGGGACCCCGAACTGCTCGCCGAGAACGACCGCGCCTTCACCAGCCCGTCCGCGGAGACGATCGGCGTGCTCGCCCGCAAGTACCAGGTGCGCTGGCTGTTCGTCGACGAGCGGTACGACAGGCCGGCGCCCGACCTGGGCAAGCACGTGACGCTGCGCTACCGCTCGGGCGACAGCACCGTCTACGAGGTACCGGCGGAGTTCGGCGTTGGCAGCGGCGACCTAGACTGACCGCTCGGTGCCGCAGCCGCCGGCTGCGCGAAGTCGAGAGGCCAGTGCATGTCTAACGCGGTGCAGCAGCCGGTAGCCACCGCTCCCGCCCCGCCCGAGCAGGACGCCCGCCGGCTCCTGCGCTCCGGCTGGATCCCTGCCGCCCTGGTCGTGACGCTGGCCGTGGCGCTGCTCCTTGTCTTCCGCACGCCGACGCTCGACGTGCTCCGGTACGGCGCCTGGCTGGTGTTCGGGCTGACGCTGCCCGGCACGCTCGTGTGGCGCGCGCTGCGGGGCACCCCGCGGTCGTTCGCCGTGGACGTCACGATGGGCACCACCCTCGGTTTCGCGCTGGAGATCCCGGCCTACCTCCTCGCGGCCGGCGCGGGCGTGTCGTGGCTGGTCGTCGCCGCGCCGATCGGTGTGATCGCGGCGTTCCTCGCCGTTCCCAGCCTGCGCAGGCACTGGCGGCCTACCGGCACGCCGCCGCTCTCGCCCGGGGTCGCCTGGGCCCTCGCCGGGATCATCGGCGGGATGCTGATGTGGGTCGGCGTCACGTACTTCATCGAGAACGGCCCTGGCGACGCCGCCCGCACCCCGTACATCGACCTGCCGTTCCAGCTCGCGCTGGCCGGGGAGATCAAGAACCACGTCCTGCCCCGGATCCCGTTCGTGACCGGGGAACCGCTGAGCTACCACTGGTTCGTCCACACCCACATGGCGTCCGCGAGCACCGTCACCGGCGTGGATCTGACCGTCGTCCTGTTCCGGCTGTGGCTGCTGCCCCTGGTGGGCATCGGCGCGCTGGGCATCGCACTTCTGGCGATCCACGTGACGAAGCGGCAGTGGACGGGCCCGGCCGCGGTGGTCGTGGCGTACTTCGTCAGCACGCTCAGCCCGTACGCCTGGTCGTACGGCGCGTACAGCGAGACCCGCCTGTTCGCGGAACGCCTCTGGGCCAGCCCGACGCAGACGTTCGGGATCATGCTGGCGACGCCGGCAGTCCTGCTCCTCGTCGACCGGCTGCGCCGCGAGCCCGGATCGGCCATCGGGCAGTGGGTGCTGATCGCCATCTTCATGGGCGCCCTCACCGGCGCCAAGGCGACCTACCTGCCCGTACTGGGCTCCGGACTGGCCTTCGTCGTCCTCGTCGGCCTGGTCTTTCGCCGGACGCTCGACCGCGCCGCCCTGGCCGGTTTCGGCATCGCCACCGCCGCCTTCGCGTTCGCCACGTTCGTCCTGTTCGGCGGCGCGTCGCAGGGCGTCGTCGTCGAACCGCTCCGGACGAGCGCCCAATTGCCCGTCACCGCCATCACCCAGATCTCGCTGCGCATGCCGGAGCCGCCCGTGTGGGCGCAGATCTGCCTGGCCGTGCTGATGATCGTGGCGTACCTCGTCCGGGCGGCCGGCACGGTCGGGATCCTCCGATCTCGGGAGCGGCTGCTCGACCCGGTCGTCGCGTACCTGGGTGGCATGTTCCTGGCCGCTCTCGGCGTCGCGCTCCTGTTCACGCACCCCGGTTCGAGCCAGTTCTACTTCGTGGTCTCCGCGGTGCCGTACCTGTCGGTCCTCACGGTGTGGGGGCTCGCGACGCTGATCCCGCCGGAGCGGTCCACCTGGCGGGTCAAGGCGTCGTTGATCGGCGTCGCGGCGGCCGGTGCGCTCGTGCTGTGGGGCATCATCAGCCTCGACTCGCCGGTGGCGCCGACGCCCGCCATTCTCGGCAGCCGGCCTGAGGTTTTCGTGGAGCTGGTCAAGCCGTTCGTGCTGCTGGGTGTCGTGGTCGCGCTCGTCGCGGCCGGCGCGTGGTGGCTGTGGCGCAAGCGCGGGCTGCACGGCGGGATCGCGACGGCCGCCGTCGCCGCGACCGTCCTCGGCTTCGGGCTGACTACGCCGGCTTTGGAGGCTCAGGCGCTGGCCGAGAAAGTCATCGCGGGCGGCTACAGCTACCAGCCCCGGCCGACGAACGGGCGCCCTATCGCCGTCGGCGGCATCGACGCCGCGCGCTGGCTGCGCGACCACTCCGACCCCGACGACCTGGTCGCCACCAACACGCACTGCCGCCTCGTGTACCTCGGCAACTGCGACAACCGCCACTTCTGGGTCTCGGGCTACACCGAGCGCCGCATCCTCGTGGAGAGCTGGGGCTACACCGTCACGTCGCTCGCCGAGGTCAACAAGTCGAAGCAGACGTTCTACTACATCAAGTACTCCAACCCCGGCCTCCTCGCGGAGAACGACCGGGCGTTCCAGGAGCCGTCGGCGGAGTCCATCGCGGTCCTGCGCGACAAGTACAAGGTCAAGTGGCTGTTCGTGGACGAGCGCTTCGACACGCCGGCACCGACCCTGGAGCAGTTCGCGAAACTGCGCTACCGCAACACCGACAGCGCGGTGTACGAGCTGACGGACTAGCCGCCGAGGTCCCAGGACGTGAGGTACGCGGCCTGGGGCGCGGTCAGGTGGTCGATCTGGATGCCGAGGGCCGCCAGCTTCAGCCTGGCGACCTCGCGGTCGATCTCGCGCGGAACCTCCAGCACGCCGCCGCCGGGGCTGCGCTCCAGGCCGAGGAGCCATTCGACGGTGAGCGCCTGGACGGCGAACGAGATGTCCATGACCGACGCGGGGTGCCCCTCGGCGGCGGCCAGGTTCGCGACCCGGCCCTCGGCCATGACGAGCAGGCGACGGCCGTCGGCGAGGACGAACTCGTCCATGTTCGGCCGCACCCTCGGATGGTGGGCCTTCGCGTTCGCCGCCAGCCACGCGACGTCGATCTCCACGTCGAAGTGGCCGGAGTTCGCGAGTACCGCGCCGTCCTTCATCAGCATGAGGTGTTCGGGGGCGATGACGTCCCGGTTGCCGGTCACGGTCACGAAGACGTCGCCGATCTTCGCCGCCTCGGCCATCGGGAGCACCGTGTAGCCCTCCAGGACTGCGTCGAGCGCCCTGGCCGGGTCGACCTCCGTCACGACGACCTGCGCGCCGAGGCCGGTGAGCCGTTCGGCGACGCCGCGCCCGCAGTGGCCGAAGCCGGCGACCACGACCGTCGCGCCGGCCAGCAGCATGTTCGTGGACCGCAGCACGGCGTCCACGGTGGACTGTCCGGTGCCGTACCGGTTGTCGAAGAGGTGCTTGGTCGGGCTGTCCGTCACGGCGACCACCGGGTACTGGAGGACCCCGGCGGCGGCCATCGCCCGGAGCCGCACCACGCCCGTGGTCGTCTCCTCGCACCCGCCCCGGACGCCCGGCAGCAGATCGGAGTAGTCGGTGTGCAACGCCGTCATCAGATCGCACGCGTCGTCCAGGACGATCTCCGGCGGGTTCGCCAGGACCGAGTCGAGATGCTTGCGGTACGTCGTCCGGTCGGTGCGGTACCGCGCGAACACGCTGACCCCGTACTCGGCGACCAGCGCGGCGGCCGTGTCGTCCTGCGTGGACAGTGGGTTCGACGCGGCGAGCCGCACCTCGGCGCCGCCTGCGTGCAACGTCCGGACGAGGTTGGCCGTCTCGGTCGTGATGTGCAGGCAGGCGGCGACGCGGACACCGTCGAGCGGGCGCTTCTCGGCGAACCGCTCCCGGATGCTGCGCAGCACCGGCATCGCGCGGTCCGCCCACTCGATCCTGTTACGGCCCTGCTCGGCCAGGCCCAGGTCGGTCACGTCGTGCGGAACCGGCATGCGCTCACTCCTGGGGTTCGATACCACCGAGTTTCGGACTTTTGAGGGTCGGGCGCGCCCTGGAACCCTCAAAAGTCCGAAACTCGGCGAGCGGCGGGGTTCTCAGTAGCGGTAGTGGTCAGCCTTGTACGGGCCCTCGACCGGGACGCCGATGTAGTCGGCCTGCTCCTTGGACAGCTCGGTCAGCTTCACGCCGAGCGCGTCGAGGTGCAGACGCGCGACCTTCTCGTCCAGGTGCTTCGGAAGGACGTACACCTGCTTCTCGTACTCGTGCGGCTTCGTCCACAGCTCGATCTGCGCGATCGTCTGGTTGGCGAACGAGTTGCTCATCACGAAGCTCGGGTGGCCGGTGGCGTTGCCCAGGTTCAGCAGGCGACCCTCGCTCAGCACGATGATCGAGTGCCCGTCCGGGAACACCCACTCGTGGACCTGCGGCTTGACCTCGTTCTTGACGATGCCCGGGACCTTCGCGAGGCCGGCCATGTCGAGCTCGTTGTCGAAGTGGCCGATGTTGCCGACGATCGCCTGGTGCTTCATCTTCGCCATGTCGGCGGCGGTGATGATGTCCTTGTTGCCGGTGGTCGTGATGAAGATGTCGGCGGTCTCGACGACCTCGTCCAGGGTGGTGACCTGGTAGCCGTCCATCGCGGCCTGCAGCGCGCAGATCGGGTCGATCTCGGTGACGATGACCCGGGCGCCCTGGCCGCGCAGCGACTCGGCACTGCCCTTGCCCACGTCGCCGTAGCCGAAGACGACCGCGACCTTGCCGCCGATCAGCACGTCGGTGGCGCGGTTGATGCCGTCGATCAGCGAGTGGCGGCAGCCGTACTTGTTGTCGAACTTGCTCTTGGTGACCGAGTCGTTGACGTTGATCGCCGGGAAGAGCAGGTTGCCTTCCTTGGCGAACTCGTACAGGCGGTGGACGCCCGTCGTGGTCTCCTCGGTGACGCCCTTGATGTCGGCGGCGATCCGGGCCCAGCGGCCGTCCTTGGCCTCCAGGGAGCGGTTGAGGACGTCCAGGACGACCAGGTACTCCTCGGCGTCGTCGGCGGTCGGCGCGGGCACCGCACCGGCCTTCTCGAACTCGACGCCCTTGTGGACCAGCAGCGTCACGTCACCGCCGTCGTCCAGGATCATGTTCGGGCCCTGGCCGTTGCCCCAGTCCAGGATCTGCTCGGTGCACCACCAGTACTCCTCCAGCGTCTCGCCCTTCCAGGCGAACACCGGAACGCCCTGCGGGTCCTCCGGGGTGCCGTTCGGGCCGACGGCGACGGCAGCGGCGGCGTGGTCCTGCGTGGAGAAGATGTTGCAGCTGGCCCACCGCACCTCGGCGCCGAGCGCGACCAGCGTCTCGATCAGGACGGCGGTCTGCACGGTCATGTGCAGCGAGCCGGTGATGCGGGCGCCCGCCAGGGGCTTCGCCTCGGCGAACTCGGCGCGGATCGACATCAGGCCGGGCATCTCGTGCTCGGCGAGCTGGATCTCCTTGCGTCCGAAGGCGGCCAAGGACAGGTCGGCCACCTTGAACGGAAGTCGGGTTGGCGTGGCGGTCGTCATGCGGTCTCCTCTGGTTCAGCCAGCCTGATGATGGGGTACGCGCCGGTCGGCACGTCCACCGCGGGCTTGGCGTCCTGCGCGGTGGGAAGGTCGGAGAGAAGGCTCTGGTGCTTGTGCTGCTCCCAGCGCAGCCAATCGGCGACGGGAACGTCTTCGGGCTTGGTCGGTTCGGCCGTGAACCACTCCTCGAGCGCCTCGTGCAGCGGCTCGTCGCGGCGCAGCCGGAGCGCGAACCCGACATCGGTGAGGCCGATGCCGAACTGCTCCAGCAGTTGCCGCAGCGTCCTGAGCCGCTGCAACTCCTCCGGGCCGTACAGCCGGTACCCCGCGCTGGAGCGCGGAGCGGCGACCAGGCCCACCTGCTCGATGTATCGGAGCATCCGCGGCGACCAGCCCGTGGTCTCCGCCGCCTCCTGAATAGTCAACCTGTCCATCGGCAAGGACGCTAGCAGCGTCCTGTCAAGGTTCACTCGGCGGGCG
Source organism: uncultured Actinomycetota bacterium (assembly GCA_963742725.1). Taxonomy (GTDB): domain Bacteria; phylum Actinomycetota; class Actinomycetes; order Mycobacteriales; family Cryptosporangiaceae; genus CAVVAL01. The sequence goes on from CAVUMX010000001.1 coordinate 1,298,033, forward strand.
GTGGGGAGCGGCTCGCGAGGGGCGGCGGGGCCGGTACGCGAACCGCCCGGTCGAGCGGAAGCGACCCGACCGGGCGGTTGCACCCCAACAGATGGGTAGAGCGCCGGCGCTGCTCGCCAGAGGCGCCCACCACGTGAGCAACGCCGACGCCGTACCCGAACAATACGACGCGTGAGCAACACCACAGGTTCCCGGGGCCACAGAAGAGTTCTGATGTCTCACAGAGTGGACATCTGACCCGGATACCGGGCCAACTTTCGGACTTTTACCCCGCGTCCGCCGGCCTGTCCTGCGCCGGGTCCGCGGTCGTCACCTGGAACACCGTGCCGTCTCCCGTGACCTCCACCGTGCTGCCCGCCGGCACGAACACGGCCTCGCCGGCCTTGAGCCCGATCCCGCCGACGCCGTTCTGCGCGTGGACGGCGCCGGACAGGCAGAACAGGATCCGCGGACCGGCGGCCGGGAACGTCACCGCGCTGTGCGCCTCGGCCAGGACCGCGCGGGTCAGCGCGAACTCGCGCACCGGCGGACGCCACACCCGCACGCCCGGCTCGGGCTCGTCGTGCGGCAGCAGCGCGACATCGCCCGAGGAGAACCGCAGGAGCCGCAACAGTTCCGTGACGTCGACCCGCTTGGGCGTGAGACCGCCCCGGATGACGTTGTCGGAGCAGGTCAGGACCTCGACGCCGACGCCGCGCAGGTACGCGTGCGGCATCCCCGCCGGGATGTACACGGCCTCGCCCGGCGCCAGCCGGACGTGGTTGAGCAGCAACGCGACCACGACGCCGATGTCGCCGGGGCACCGGTCGCCGAGGTCGGCCGCCAGCGCGTACGGATCGCCGTCCTGGCGCCTGCACGCGGCGACGACCTGCGCGACGAGCGCGTCACGCGCCGCGACACCCAGCGTCAGCAGGTTGGTGACCATCGTGCGGAGCCCGCCGGCGTCCGGATGGTCCAGCAGCGCCTCCGCGTAGCCGGCCAGCAGGGGCGCGTCGAGCCGCTCCACGATGGCCAGCGCGTCCGCCGGCTCCCGGAAACCGCACAGCGCCTCGAACTCGCTGACGGCGCACAGCAGTTCGGGCTTGTGGTGCGGGTCCACGTAGTTGCGCCGGGGGTCGTCGGCGGCGATCCCCGCCGCTTCCTCGGCGGCGTACCCGGCGACGGCCTGGTCGGCGTCCGGGTGGGCCTGGATGCTCAGGGGCGCGTCGGCGGCGATCAGCTTGAGCAGGAACGGCAGGTGCGGGCCGTGCTCGGCGAGCACGGCCGCGCCCAGTTCGGCGTCCGGGTCCGCCGCGACGACCTCGGCGAGGCTCCGCTCGCGCCCGTCACGGACCAGCCGGGACGGCGCGAGCGGATGGGCACCCATCCACAGCTCCGCCTCGGGCTCCGGCGACGGCACCGGACGGCCCTGCAGCGCGGCGATCACGCTGCGGGAGCCCCAGGCGTAGCCCCGGATCGGGTTGGCGAGTAGATCCATGCTCAGCTCGTGGCGCCTGCCGGCGTCTCGGCGCGATCGATGTCCGGTTCGAGGTAGATCACGCGGGCGATCGGCACCGCTGCTCGGATCCGCTGCTCGGCTGCGTCGATCGCGTTCGCGACCTCGCCGGCCGTCTCGTCGTGCTGAACCGCGATCTTGGCGGCCACCAGCAGCTCTTCCGGTCCGAGGTGCAGGGTCTTCATGTGGATGATGCGGTCGACGCCGTCGCCCGTGAGCAGCGCCTGCTCGATCTTGCGGACGTCGTCGTCGGTCGCCGACTCGCCCAGCAGCAGGCTCTTGGTCTCGACGGCCAGGAACACCGCGATCGTGACTAGCAGGATGCCGATCGCCACGGTGCCGATGCCGTCCCAGATGCCGTCGCCGGTGATCAGGGTGAGCCCCACCCCGAACAGGGCCAGGAACAGGCCGACGAGCGCCGCCAGGTCCTCCAGCAGGACGACGGGCAGCTCAGGCGCCTTGGCGTGCCGGACGAAGTTCTTCCAGGACGTCGTCCCGCGGACGTGGTTCGACTCGACGATGGCCGTCCGGAACGAGAACGACTCCAGCCCGATCGCGACCACCAGCACCAGCACCGGCACCCACTGCCAGGACGTGATCGGCTCCGGGTGGCTCAGCTTGTGGTACCCCTCGTACAGCGCGAACAGCCCGCCGACGCTGAACAGCACGATCGAAACGATGAACGCGTAGATGTAGCGCTCGCGGCCATACCCGAACGGGTGCTGCGGCGTCGCCTCCCGCCTCGCCCGCTTACCGCCCAGGAGCAGCAGCGCCTGGTTGCCCGAGTCCGCCACGGAGTGGATCGACTCGGCCAGCATCGACGACGAGGACGTCAGGATCCACGCGATGAACTTCGTCACCGCGATGCCCAGGTTCGCGATCAGCGCCGCGACGATCGCCCTCGTGCCTCCCGACGTGCTCACGCGCGTCCTCGCTTCGCTGCGGGCACGCGCGAGGCACGGGGTGCGCTGTGTCCCCAGGTTCGCTCGCTACGCTCGCTCACGGGCTGATCCGCTCCTTCAGTTCGGTGACGGCCGGCACGGCGATCGGATCGATGCCGTGCAACAGGGCAAGGTACACGGACGCGAAGTCCGGGACCGCGACCAGTGACGCAAGTCGCTCCAGCTCACAGCCGCCCTGGGCGGTCAGCACGCTGACGCCGACGCCCCGGGCGGCGGCCAGGTCGGCCACGGCCTCGGCACGCCGCGCGGCCACCGACGACTCGCTGTCGTCGCGGAGCAGGACGAGCCGGAGCCTGGTGTTGCGGTCGTCCTCGACGCGGTCGGCGAAGATGTCGTCCGGGCCGGCGGCCATCGACCCGAACGGGCCGTCGAGCAGCCCGACGCGACCGCGACCGGCCTCGACGAGTGCGCCCGCCACCGCCGGGTACCTGGCGTTCGCCGCGAGCGAGTCCGCGAACCGGCTCGACGCCACGGACGACAGCCTGTTCGTGCCCCAGACCACGGGAATCGACCCGGCCAGCTCCACGGCCAGGGACTTGCCCTGGTTGGTGAACAGTTCGGCGTTGGGACGGCACCGGTCGGCGTCCAGGTCGAGGCGGGCGGCCGTCTCGGCGAAGTCGGCCTCCGTGACGTTGGCCAGGCCTAGCGCGCGTCCGGCGAGCAGCACCGGGACGACCAGCGCCCAGAAGCTCACGCGCGCCGGCCGGCGAACCGGGACCGGCACGAAGATCGCCCGCGCCCGCTCCGCCATCGACTGGAGCGGCGAGTCGGGGGCGCCGACGGCGACCAGCCGGGCACCCCGGTGCATCGCGGCCTCGGCGGCGGCCAGCGCCTCGGGGCCCTTGCCGGACGCGGACACGGCGATCACCACGTCCGCGGCGCCCACCCAGCCCGGGATGATCGCGCTGCGGTGCGACAGGACCGGCACGGGGCAGCCAGCACCCGCCACGGCGGCCAGCACGTCGCCGGTGCGCGCGGCGGTGCCGACGCCCGCGACGACAAGGGCGCGCGGACGCCCGTCCTCGGAGAGTGTGTGGAGGCGTGCCTCAGCGGCTAGCGCCGCCGCCTCACGGACCTGGGCCCCCGCGCCGGCGACCGACCGCAGCATCGCGGCCGGGTCGGCCTCGCCGAGGACGGCCTGGTCATCGAGCCGTGCTTCGTCGATCTCGATGCTCATGAGCTCACGCGTCGGCGTTGCGGTGCCGCGCCTCGTCGAGGAGCAGCACGGGGATGCCGTCGCGGACCGGGAACGCCCGGTCGCAGACCGTGCAGAGGAGCTCGCCGGCGGCCTCGTCGACCTCCAGCGGCGCGTGGGCGTCGCACGGGCAGGCGAGGATCTCCAGCAGGGACGAGTCGAGAATCACCGTGATCTCCAGGGTTCGTAGAAAGTGCGGCTCAGCCGCGGACGAGGCCGAGAACCTGGTCGCGGAGCGCGACCATGCGGTCGGTGTCAGGCGCCTCCACATTGAGCCGCAGCAGCGGCTCCGTGTTGGAGGCACGCAGGTTGAACCAGCTGCCGTCTGGGACGCTGACCGTGAGGCCGTCGAGATGATCGGTCTCGGCGCCGGCGAACGCCTCCTCGACGGCCTTCATGCGCGCGCCCTGGTCGTCGACGGTGGAGTTGATCTCCCCCGACGCCACGTACCGCTCGTACTGGGCGCCCAGCGCCGAGAGCTTCTGGTCGGACTCGCCGAGCGCGGCGAGGACGTGCATGGCCGCGAGCATGCCGGTGTCGGCGTTCCAGAAGTCGCGGAAGTAGTAGTGGGCGGAGTGCTCGCCGCCGAACACCGCACCGGTCTTCGCCATCTCGGCCTTGATGAACGAGTGGCCGACGCGGGTGCGGACGGGCGCGCCGCCGTGCTCGGCGACGATCTCCGGCACCGCGTGCGACGTGATGCAGTTGTGGATGATCGTCCCGCCCGGGTGCTTCGCCAGCTCGCGGACGGCGACCAGCGCGGTGATCGCCGACGGGGAGACCGCGTCGCCGTTCTCGTCCACGACGAAGCAGCGGTCGGCGTCGCCGTCGAACGCGATGCCGATGTCGGCGCCGTTCGAGCGGACCGCCGCCTGCAGATCGACGATGTTCTTCGGGTCGAGCGGGTTGGCCTCGTGGTTCGGGAAGTCGCCGTCGAGCTCGAAGTACATCGCCCCGATGTCGAGCGGGAGCCCGCTCAGGACCGCCGGGACCGTGTGCCCGCCCATCCCGTTGCCCGCGTCCACCACGACCTTCAGCCGCCGGACACCGCTCAGGTCGACCAGCCCACGCAGGTACGCGCCGTACTCGTGGAGCACGTCGGCGCTGGTCACGCTGCCGGTGACGCCCGCCGGAGCCGCCTCGCCGCCGGCCAGCAGTTCCTCGGCCACGCGCCGGATGTCGGCCAGGCCCGAGTCCTGGCCGATGGGGGCCGCGCCGGCCCGGCAGAGCTTGATCCCGTTGTACTGCGCCGGGTTGTGGCTCGCGGTGAACATCGCGCCGGGCAGGTTCATGGAGCCGGACGCGAAGTAGAGCATGTCGGTCGAGCCGAGACCGGCCTCGACGACATCGACGCCCTGGCTGATCACGCCCTCGGCGAACGCCCGGGACAGCGGCACGGACGACTCGCGCATGTCGTGGGCCGTGACGACCTTCGTCGCCCCTTCGGCCGCCACGAGACGGGCGAACGCGACGCCGATCGCGCGGACGATCGTCTCGTCCAGCTCGTCCGGGACCACGCCACGGACGTCGTACGCCTTGACGATGCTCGACAGGTCAGGCACGGCGGGATCGGCTCCTCGCGAGACGGAAACGCGGACGCTGCGAGCCTACCGGGCAGGCGCCTTCAGCCCGGCGACGGCAGCACCCTCAGGTGCCCGCGACGGCCTACCTGACCAGTATCGTCCTCCCGCTGGGCCGGACGGGCGGCTTCGCGCACCGCGTCCGCGAGGGCTTCCAGGTCGTCGCTGCTCGGCGCCGGCTCGGAGTAGTCGCCGTCGTGCCGGACCAGATCCCACCCCTTGGGGGCCGTCAGCCGCAGCGCGTGCGCCTCGCACAGGTCGTACGTGTGCGGTTCCGGCGAGATCGCGAGGGGGCCGACGACGGCCGTGGAGTCGGAGTAGACATACGTGAGGGTGGCGACCGCGGGCAGCGGACAGCCGTTCCGGGAGCAACGCCGATTCGACCTCACGCGCGCACGGTATCCGGCCGCGTGCACCCCACGCCAGCGACCCGGCGAGATCAGCTCTCGTGTCGCGGTCACGCTGGTGTTACGGACGCACCTGTCACCGGTCTGACACGGCCAGTCGTTAGGCTCTGCAGGTGACCACCACGCCGCGCCGACACCGCCCTGGCGGGCCGCACCGCGACCGCCGCGGCCGTGGCATGCGCGGCCGGCTGGTGCCGACGACCGTGCCGCTCTCGCGGAGCCGGTCGCAGATCTTCGACGACATGGTCCTGGACGCCGTCGAGCACCTCGAAGGCCGCTGGGCCGTGCAGCTCAGGGGCGTCGAGTTCGCCGTCGAGGACGTACCGCCGGAGCTGCCCTCCTACGACTCCGACGTGCTGGAGGACGGGAGCGTGCCGCTCGCCCGTCTGCTGCCGGGGCGCGACACCGGCAAGGGCGGCGGGGCACCACCGCGGATCGTCGTCTACCGCCGGCCGCTGGAGGCCCGCGCGGTGGACCGGGACGACCTGTCGGACCTCGTCCACGACGTCATCGTCGAGCAGGTCGCGAACCTGCTGGGCATCGACCCGGACGAGGTCGACCCGGAGCCGCAGCCTTAGTTCTTGAACAGTGCGAGGAAGCCGTGCTCGGCGTCGGTGAGTGCGCGCGGGTATCCGACGGCCAGGTTGACGGGAACCATCAGCGTCTCGGCCGTCGTGGTCACGGGGCTCTCCGGGTCCGGTCCGCCCCGCACCGTGTAGGCCAGCGTGAAGGACGCAGAACCCAGCTCCCGGACGGCGAGTTCGACGCGGAAGTCGGTGCCGTTGTACGTCAGCGGCTTGCGGTACTCGACGGACAGCTTCGCCACGACCATGCCGTCCAGCATGTCCTTCACGCCGTGCCGTTCCGCCTCCGCGAAGAGGAGGGCGATGCGCGCTTCCTCCAGCAACGTCACCGTCTTTGCGTTGTTGACATGGCCGTAGGCGTCCATGTCGGACCACCGCGGCCGCACGCCCGTCACGAACACGCCCATGCCGGCGACCCTACGCTCACGACAGGGGCCGGACGGATCAGATCCGTCCGGCCCCTGTCGTGTGATCCAAGCCGGCTACACCGCGCGGCGCTTGAGCTTGCGCCGCTCGCGCTCGCTCAGCCCACCCCAGATCCCGAAACGTTCGTCGTGTGCCAGTGCGTACTCCAGGCACTCGCTGCGCACCTCGCACCCCGTGCAGATGCGTTTGGCCTCGCGCGTCGACCCGCCCTTCTCAGGGAAGAACGCCTCCGGGTCGGTCTGTGCGCACAATCCTCGCTCTTGCCACTCCGGAGCGTCACCGGAGAGCAGATCGGCTACTACGTTCACTGCCACGATGCCCCCTCACCTCAGCGCTGACGTCACCGCCGACGCTCGTACCCCCCGCCTTGGAAGGCTGTCGAACTATCCCCACGAGAATTACACGCGTGTAATGCGTGCCAAGTCAAGCTCGGATCTGGTAGAGAACCCCGATTCGTCGGATCGCCGACTCACCGTCGGCGAACTGGTCTGGACCAGCCAGAACGCCGTTCGGCTCATGTCTGGGCATGGCTACGGCACGGCCGTTACACGACCGGCTCCGGCCCGCCGCCGCTCTCACCACGGGCGATGCGCTGCTACCCCCGGATCCCAGGCGCGAAACGTTTCCGAGGGGCATTGGCATGCCAACGATGTCATCCGGCAGGCGCATGGAATCGGCACTTTCCCGACATGGCCGTGCACGGACGCTGATACGCACCGTGACTGGCCGTGTTGGCGCGCGGCGTGACGCGCGTGCGCGGCGCCGCCGCCCGTTGCCGCCCGTTGCGACCGGTGGGATCGTGAAGCCTGGGTTCAGGATCCGACCGGTGGGATGTCGGCCCGGGTCAGTCGGCGAGCGGTAAGGACGGACGGGGCGGCACCATGCCGTACGTCGTCGTGCGTTCGCGCGGGCGGCGCTCCGCGGCGGCAGCCAGCTCGTGCAGCTGCGCGACCGTCCGCGCCGAGCCGTGCTCGGATCCGGCCATGCGGCTGATCGTCTCCTCCATCAACGTGCCGCCGAGGTCGTTGGCGCCGCCGCGCAGCACCTGCTCGGTGCCGGCGTCGCCGAGCTTCACCCAGGAGCACTGGATGTTGTCGATCCGGCCGTGCAGGGCGAGGCGGGCCATCGCATGGACCACGCGGTTCTCGCGGACGGTCGGCCCCGGACGGGCGACGCCGGCCAGGTAGATCGGCGAGTTGTGGTGGACGAACGGCAGCGGCACGAACTCGGTGAAACCGCCCGTGGCGTCCTGGATCCGGGCCAGAGTGCGGAAGTGGCCGAGCCAGTGGCCGGCGTGGTCGACGTGCCCGTACATCATCGTCGAGCTGGAACGGATGCCCAGCTCGTGCGCGGTGGTGACGACCTCCTCCCACAGCGCCGCCGGCAACTTGCCCTTCGTCAGCACCCAGCGGACCTCGTCGTCCAGGATTTCGGCGGCCGTGCCGGGGATCGTGTCCAGGCCGGCGTCGCGCACCATCACCAGCCAGTCCTTGATGGACATGCCGGCCTTTGTCGCGGCGGTCACGACCTCCATCGGGCTGAACGCGTGGACGTGGATGTCCGGGACGCGTGCCTTGACGGACCGCACGATGTCGGCGTACGCGGTGCCGGACAGATCCGGGTCGATGCCGCCCTGCATGCACACCTCGGTCGCCCCGGCCGCCCATGCCTCGGCCGCGCGGTCGGCGACCTGGTCGAGCGACAGGGTGAACGCGTCGGCGTCCGTACGGCGCTGGGCGAACGCGCAGAACCGGCAGCCCACGTAGCAGATGTTGGTGAAGTTGATGTTCCGGTTCACCACGTACGTGACGTCGTCGCCGACCGTCCGGTGCCGCAGCTCGTCGGCGAGACGGGCGAGCTCCTCCAGCGCGTCGCCGTCGGCGGCGAACAGCGCCAGCGCGGCCTCCTCGTTGCGGGGATCGAGGAGCGCGGCGGGATCGTCAGCGGCGAGCGCGAGCGCATCGGCGAGCGCAGCCGCGTTGCCCCGCGCTGCGGCCTGGCCCGGCGCTGCGTCTTGGCCCCGCGCTGCGGCCTGGCCCGGCATCGGCGGGCCGCCTTGGAGCGTGGCGGGCTGGGGGCCGGCCTGGGCGCGGACCTCGTCCCAGTCGCCGTAGACCGAGTCGAAGTCGCCGCGGCGGTCGTCCGTGCGGCCGGTCGTGTCGATGCTGGCCTGGAGGTCGGTACGGCCGCTCGCCACGAGCCCGCCGTCCGGCTCCTGCCACGGCAGCGGCGCGGGCATTGCGTCGTCGTCGGCCAGTCCGGTGGCGGGGTCGGCGAGCGCGGTGATGTGCGCGGTCATCCGGTGGTCGATCCACGGCTCGCCCGCCAGGACGTACGGCGGGTAGACGGGCAGCCGCTCCCGCAGCGTGAAGCCGGCGGCGGCGCTGTGGTCGGCCAGCGTCTCGACGGCCGGCCAGGGTCGCTCCGGGTTGACGTGGTCCGGGGTGACCGGCGAGACGCCGCCCCAGTCGTCGATGCCCGCGCGCAGGAGCAGCGGGTACTCGCCGCCGATGAGGTTCGGCGGGGCCTGGATCCGCATCTTCGGACCCAGTACCAGCCGGGCGACGGCGACCGTGGCGGCGAGATCGTCCAGTTCCGCATCCGGCATGCCGCGCATCGCGGTGTCCGGCTTGGCACGGAAGTTCTGGACGATCACCTCCTGCACGTGCCCGTACCGGCGCGCGGACGCCCGGATCGCGAACAGCGACTCGGCCCGCTCGGTCAGGTTCTCGCCGATGCCGATGAGGATGCCCGTCGTGAACGGCACGCCGACACGGCCCGCGTCCTCCAGCACCCGCAGGCGGACGGCCGGTTCCTTGTCGGGCGATCCGTAGTGCGGCCCGCCCGGCTCCGACCACAGGCGCGTGGCCGTCGTCTCCAGCATCATCCCCATGCTCGCCGAGACCGGCTTGAGGCGTTGGAAGTCCCGCCAGCTCAGGACACCCGGGTTCAGGTGCGGCAGCAGGCCGGTCTCCTCCAGGACGGCGATCGCGCACGCCCTGACGTACTCCAATGTGGAGTCGTAGCCCCGCGCGTCCAGCCACTCGCCGGCCTGCGACCAGCGGTCCTCCGGCCGGTCGCCGAGCGTGAACAGCACTTCCTTGCAGCCCTGTGCCGCGCCCTGACGGGCGATCTCCACGACCTCGTCCCGCTCCAGGAACAGCGAGTCGAGCCGGTGCGGCACCGTGGCGAACGTGCAGTAGTGGCACCGGTCCCGGCACAACCGCGTCAGCGGGACGAAGACACTGCGCGAATACGTGACCACGCCCGGACGTCCGGCGTCCCGCAGGCCCGCGTCACGCACCCGGGACGCGCTGCCGAGCAGATCGTCCAGCGCCTCGCCGCGCGCACCCAGCAGCACCGCCGCCTCGGTGACGTCGAGGTTCGCGCCGTCCCGCGCCCTGCGCAACGCACGGCGCATCGCGCTGTCATGAGGTGCGGCCGGCATGCCCGCCAGCCTACGTCGGTACCCCGAGCCCCCTTCGCCCGCCTGCGCGCCGGCTGGCAGCCCGGCGCCGCGAACGTCCCGGCGCCGCGAACCGTCCAGCCCGGCGCCGCGAACCGTCCAGCCTGGCGCCGCGAACCGGACTATCCGGGATGCAGTGCTGTAACCGGGCGTGGGATACCCCGATATCCCCGACAGTTGGTGCGGTTAGCGCGGGTCGGGCGGCAGCATCCGCGTCCGCTGCTCGTCGTCCGGCATGTCCGGGTACGCGGCCGCCTGCTGGGCGGACGCGCCGTGTTCCGCCGACGGCTGGTACACGGTCGGCTGGTGATCGGCGGCTCGCCGGTACTCGGCCGGCCCAGGCGCCTGGTGCTGTGACGGCGACTGCCCGGACGGCGCCGAGTACGGCGGAGCCGACGCCGGTCGCTGCGTCTGGCGTTGCGTCGTCTGCCCGTACGGCGCCGCATGCGGGAACGGCGGCGCCGACGACGGCTGCGCGCCGCCCGGCTGGCCATACTGCTGCGCCGAGCCCGGCTGGGCATACGGCGGCGCCGAGGAAGGCGGGGTATGCGGCGGCGCCGAGGCGGGGTGGGCGTACGGCGGCGCCGAAGAAGGCTGGCCGTACGGCAGGGCCGAGGCGGGAGGGGCCGAGGCGGGCTGGCCGTAGTACGGCGTCGCGGGCTGCTGGGCGGCATACCCACCCGGGGAGGCACCCGCCGGCGCGCTTCCCGCCGCAAAGCCACCCGCGTCGAAACCAGCCGATGCCGTGCCGCGCCCGTAGGCGGCGAACCGGTCGGGCTTCGGCGGGCCCTGATACATCGGCTGGGCGATCCGGACGACGACCGCGCCGACGACGCCGAGCAACGCGAACCAGCCGATGCGCGCGAAGCCGTCCTCGACGGCGCCGCGAAGCGTGTTGCCGTCCGCGAAGAAGCCGGAGAGGAACGCGACGAGGCCGAACAGGGCGGACGCCGCGTACTCGCCGAGCGCCACCGTCACGACGAGCTTCTCGACAGGCACCGCGGGCCGGGTCAGCGTCACGAGGAGAACCGCGACGAGCGGCAGCAGCAGGGGCAGCAGCCCGACGAACTGCGGGAACGATTCCCAGCCCCGGTCGGCGAACCCGGGGGGCCGGTCGAACTCGTTGACGGCGTCGCGCGGGACGAGGAACCGTTCGACCGAGATGAGGAGCCAGAACAGGTTCACCAGCAACAGCACGAGCGCGATCGGCAGCCGCAGCGGCGCGATGCGTTCGACAGCGGACGAGTCCGTCGTCACTGCTCCCCCTTGCGAGATCTCTGGCCTCATGCCTACCAGGCAAAGCCTGGCACATGTGCGCGAGAGCGGCGCCCCAGGGCATCCGCGCCGGAGCCGGTGCGCGACGATGGACGCATGCGAATCGTCGTTCTCGCCGGTGGCGTCGGAGGCGCCCGGTTCCTGCTCGGTGTGCGGGAGCTGGCCAAGGGTCTGGTGCGGCCGTACGAGGTGACCGCAATCGTGAACACCGCCGACGACGTCACCTTGCACGGCCTGCGGATCTGCCCGGACCTCGACAGCGTCATGTACACGCTCGGCGGCGGCATCGACACCGGCCGGGGCTGGGGCCGCGCGGACGAGACCTGGACGGTGAAGGACGAGCTTGCCGCCTACGGCGCCGATCCGGCCTGGTTCGGGCTCGGTGACCGGGACACGGCGACGCACCTGGTCCGCACGCGGATGCTCGACGCCGGCTACCCGCTGTCCGCCGTGACCGAGGCGCTGTGTGCGCGCTGGAAACCGGGCGTGACGCTGCTGCCGATGACGGACGACCGCGTCGAGACCCACGTCGTGGTCGACAGCGACGACCAGGGCCGGCGGGCGATGCACTTCCAGGAGTGGTGGATCCGGCACCGGGCCGCGTTGCCGGCGGAGTCGTTCGTCCCGGTCGGCGCGGCGGACTCGAAGCCGGCCCCGGGCGTGATCGAGGCCCTGTCCGCCGCGGATCTGGTGCTCATCGCGCCGAGCAACCCGGTGGTCAGCATCGACACGATCCTGGCGGTGCCGGGCATCCGGGAGGCCGTGGCGGGGTCCCCGGGTCCGGTCGTCGGCGTCTCGCCGATCATCGGCGGCGCGCCGGTGCGCGGGATGGCCGAGAAGTGCCTCCCCGTGATCGACGTCGAGGTGTCGGCAGCCGGCGTCGGCGCCCACTACGGATCGCGACGCAACGGCGGCCTGCTCGACGGCTGGCTGGTCGACACCGCCGACGCGGACGCGGTCGTACCGGGCGTGGAGGTACACGCGATCCCGCTGTACATGCACGATCCGGAGGCGACGGTGGCGATGGTGCGAGCGGCCGTGGGGCTGACCCGTGCCTGACCGCGACACCGCCCCGATCCAGGTGCTGCCGGTCGTCGGGTTCGGGGAGGTGACCAGCGGCGATGATCTGGCCGCGCTCACGGCAAGCGCCGCGCCCTGGCTCGCCGACGGTGACGTCGTGGTCGTGACCAGCAAGATCGTCAGCAAGGCCGAGGGGCAGCTGATCCCCGTACCGTCCGATCCGGACGGTCGCGAGAAGGCTCGCACGGCAGCCATCGAGGCCGAGACGGTCCGCGAGGTGGCCAGGCGCGGCCGCACCCGGATCGTCCAGACGAGGCATGGGCTCGTACTGGCGTCGGCGGGCGTCGACACCTCGAACGTTCCCGGCGACACCCTCGCGCTGCTGCCGCTCGACCCGGACGCGTCCGCCCGTCGGCTCCGCGCGGGGCTGCGGGACACCCTGGGCGTGGACGTCGCCGTGCTCGTCACCGACACGATGGGCCGGCCGTGGCGCAACGGGCTGGTGGACGTCGCGATCGGCGCCGCCGGCCTGGCGCCGCTGCGCGACCACCGCGGCGAGACAGACGCGCACGGCAACGGCCTGGAGATGACCCTCGTCGCGGACGCCGACCAGCTCGCGGCAGCCGCCGAACTGGTGAAGGGCAAGGTCGCCGGGGTACCGGTGGCGGTGGTCCGGGGCCTGGCCGGCGTGGGCGGCGAGGACGGGCCGGGGGCGGCGGCGCTCGTACGCCCGTCCGACGAGGACATGTTCTCCCTGGGCACGGCCGAAGCGCGCCGGAGCGCCGTGTACGCGCGACGGTCGGTGCGGACGTTCGCCAAGACCCCCGTGGACGCCAGCGCCATCGAAGCGGCGGTGGCGGCGGCACTGACCGCCCCCGCGCCGCACCACACGGTGCCGTGGCGTTTCGTGCACGTCGCCTCGGAGGCGACCCGCGCGGTGCTGCTCGCGGCGATGCGGGACGCGTGGATCACCGACCTGCGCGACGACGGCTTCCCCGAGGACGCCATCGGCCGGCGCGTCCACCGCGGCGACCTGCTGTGGCACGCCCCTGAGCTGGTCGTGCCGTGCCTGGTCAGGGACGGATCGCACCCCTACCCGGACGTGCGCCGCGCCGACGCCGAACGCACGATGTTCCACGTCGCGATGGGCGCCGGGGTGCAGAACTTCCTGGTGGCGCTGGCGGCGGAGGGCGTCGGTTCGTGCTGGATCTCGTCCACGATGTTCTGCCCGGACGTCGTCCGCGACGTCCTCAAGCTCCCGGACGACTGGGAGCCGATGGGTTCCGTCGCGATCGGCTACCCCGACACCGACCCGAAGCCGCGCCCGCCGCGCGAGGTCGGCGCCCACCTGGTGACACGGTGAGGCGCCCACCCGGCGCCACGGTAACGAGCCTGGTGACGCGGTGACCGGCCTACACGCCGACGCCGTGCGGCTCCTCAACGCCTGGACGCCGCCCGACGACGGGCAGCACGCACTACGCCAGCAGTACCTGGACTTCCTCGCCGACCGGCCGGACGGGATGCGCCGCGCCTGCCGGTCCGGGCACCTGACCGGATCGGCGCTGGTCGTCGACCCGCACGAGCGACGCGTGCTGCTGACCCTGCACCCGAAGGTCGGACGCTGGCTCCAGCTCGGCGGCCACTGCGAGGACGCGGACCGGACGCTCGCCGGCGTGGCGCTCCGCGAGGCCGTCGAGGAAGGCGGGATCGCCGACGTCACCGTCGACCCGGACCCGCTCGACCTCGACATCCACCCGATCGAATGCGTGCGCGGCATCCCGAACCGCCACCTCGACGTGCGGTTCCTCGTGACGGTCCCGGCGGGCGCCGAGCCGGTGATCAGCGACGAGTCACTGGACCTGCGCTGGTGGCCGATGGACGCGCTACCGCCCGACGCCGACGACAGCATTGTCCGCATGGTCGACCGCGCCACCGAACGGCTGCTGGTCCCCGAGGGCCAGGGCCAAGGCGACTAGAACGCGCGGTAGTCCCGGGCAGGCATCCGGGGCCCGCGACGAGGCGGCCGCACGCCGCTGACCAGCGCGAGCCTGATCGCCCGCTGGCGGTGCGGCTTGTACGGGCCGAGCACGGTCAACATGCCGCTGTCGTCGAGGCCGCGCCCGACGAGCGCCCAGCCGACGACAGTGGGCAGGTGGTAGTCGCCGATGCTGACGGCGTCCGGGGCGCCGAGCGCGCGCTGGACGACCTCAGCGGCGGTCCACGGCCCGACGCCGGGAACTGCCTGGAGGCGGCGTTGCGCGTCCTCGGGGGACATGGTCGCGGCTTCTTCCAACCGGTCGGCAACCAGGGAAGCGGCACGGATCGCCCGCTGCCGGTTGCCGTCGACGCCGGCCTTGTGCCACTCCCAGCCGGGGATCGTCCGCCACTGCAGGGCGTCGGGGGCGACGAGCATCCCGGCGGGCGCCGGCCCAGGTGCGGGCGTGCCGAAGCGGCGGAGCAGTTCGCGCCATGAGCGGCGCGCCTCGGCACCCGTCACCTTCTGTTCCAGGATCGCGGGCACGAGCTGGTCGAGGACGAGCCCGGTGCGGGTGAGCCGTAATCCCGGGTTCTGCCGCCACGCCTCGGCGACGCAGTCGTGGTGCGGTTCGAAGCCGGTCCAGTCGTCGAACGCGCCGAGCAGGCCGGGCACGGCGTCGAGGAACCAGGCGGCGCCGTCGCCCCAGGCCCGCGCGTGCACCGCGCCGTCGGACCCGCGCCGCAACCGCAGCGTCGCCGCACCGTCCGGGGTGGGAGCGGTGCGCCAGACCGTGCCGTCGACCTCGACGACGTGGCTCGGATCGCCGGCTCCCCGGCGCAGCGGGCCGAGCGTCCCGAGCAGGTCCAGCGGGTACGGCGGCGTGAACGACCGAGCCGTGCCGCCCTCGGCGAAGCTCAACGTCGTGCCCCGGTTGACCAGACTCAGGTCAAGCGTGGGATCTGGCTCCTCCAACCCGCCGATGGGCGGGTCAGCAGAGTTCGGTGGCTCCACGGGACTTCAGCTCGTCGACGATCCCCTTGACCTGCTGCGCGCGGTCGCGCGGGCAGACGAGCAGCGCGTCGGGCGTGTCCACCACGACGACGTCACGCAGGCCGAGCAGCGCCACCGTCCGGCCGGAGCCGGCGACCACGACCGCGCCCTTCGTGTCGCTGGCCAGCAGGTCGCCGCCGGAGACCCGCACGTTGCCGTCCGCGTCGGCGGGCAGGATCTCGCCGAGCGTGTCCCAGTCGCCGATGTCGTTCCAGCCGAACGCGCCGGGCACGGTCGCGACACGGCCACGCGCCGCCGCACCCTCCATCACACCGTGGTCGATCGAGATCTTCGGCAGCGTCGGCCACACCTCGGCGAGGACGGCGTCGCGCTCAGGCCCGTCCCAGGCGGCCACGATCCGCGCCAGACCGGCGTGCAGCTCCGGAAGCTGCCGCTCCAGCTCAGCCAGCAGCGCCCCGACCCGCCACACGAACATGCCGGCGTTCCACACGTACTCGCCGGATTCCACATACGCCCGCGCGACCTCTACGGACGGCTTCTCCTTGAACTCCGACACCGCGAGTGACCCGGGCACCCGCAGCGCCTGGCCGTGCCGGATGTAGCCGTACCCCGTGGCCGGCCCGGTCGGCGTGATCCCGACCGTGACCAGGTAGTCGTCGGAACAAGCGTCAATCGCTATACGGACGACGTTCGAGAACTCGGCCTCGTCCACCACCAGGTGGTCAGCGGCGAACGAGCCCATCACCGCGTCGGGGTCGCGCCGGGCGATCAGGGCGGCGGCCAGTCCGATCGCCGGTGCCGAGTCGCGGGGACCGGGCTCCACGACGATGTTCTCCGCCGGTACGTCCGGGAGCTGCCGTGCCACGGCCGCCGCGTGCGCGCCTCCCGTGACGACGTGGATCCGCTCGGGCGGCGCCAGCGGGACGAGGCGGTCGACGGTCGCCTGGATCAGCGACCGGTCCGTGCCGGTGAGGGCGTGCAGGAACTTCGGGTTGGCCGCGCGGGAGAGCGGCCAGAGCCTGGTTCCGCTGCCGCCGGCCGGGATGACCGCGTGGAACTCCGCCATCAACGCGTACCCGACGCCGCTCGCCCGTAGCTGGTGAGGTGGGCCTCGGCACTCGCCGCCCAGGTGAACTCGGCGGCGCGGGTGTGCGCGGCAGCACCCAGTTCCTTGCGGCGGCCCTCGTCGTCGATGAGCGCGGCGAGGTCGGTGCCGATCTGCTCGGGGTCCTCACCGGTGTAGGCGACGGCGTCGCCGCCCACCTCGGGCAGGGACAGGCGGGGCGTCGTCAGCACCGGGGCGCCGCACGCCATCGCCTCCAGGACGGGCAGGCCGAAGCCTTCCCCGTGGCTCGGGTAGGCCACGACGATCGCGCCGCCGAGGTATCCGGGCAGGTCGGCGTAGCGCAGGTAGCCCGGACGGAGCAGCCGCAGGTGACCCGGCACGTCGGCGATCGCCGCGTCGATGTCGTCGTCGTGGCCGGAACCGCCGGCGATGACCAGCGCGGGCGTCATCTCCCGCCCGGCGCAGGCCTTCACCCAGCCGCGGATCAGGTTCGGCACGTTCTTGCGCGGTTCCTGGGCGCCGAGGAACGCCACGTAGCTGGCGTCGGCCAGGCCGAGGCGGGCGCGGACCCGGGCGCACTCGGCGTCGTCCGGGATGTGGAAGACGTCCATGTCGACGCCGTGGTAGGCCACGTCGAGCCGGGTCGGGTCGGCGTCCAGGAGGCGGATCAGCTCGTCGCGGGTCGCCTTGGACGGCACGATCACCCGGGCCGAGCGCCGCAGCGTCGTGCGGGTGGCCGACCGGAAGAACGTGCCCTTCGCCTTCTCGTAGTGCTCGGGCTCGGTGAAGAACGTGGCGTCGTGGACCGTCACCACGACCGGGCACGGACTGCGCAGCGGCGCGGTGTAGTACGGCGAGTGAAGTACCTGCGCGCCGACCTGCTGCGCGACGAGTGGAAGCCCGGTCTGTTCCCACGCCAGGCGCGCCGGCCGGTGCGCGATCGCCGCCGGGCCAGGGACGATCCTGGCGTCCGGCGCGAGCCGCCCGTACCGCTCGGCGTCGGCGCGCTGGCACACGACGGCCAGGTCGGCGTCGGTCCGGCCGAGCGCGGCGAGCAGTCCTTCGACGTAGCGCCCAACGCCACCTCGGTCCGCTGGGACCGCGGTGGCGTCGACGAGAACTCTGGGCGCGTTAACGCCTGTCACAGGGCCACTCCTCGAGGCCGGAGACGGTGCGCCACCAGCCTACGCCGACCGCGCCCGCCTCACCCGGCCATGCCGCCGGCCCGCCGCCCGGTAATTCAGTGAACCCTCACCCCGCGCGGAAGCCGAAGTAGTTGGTGCGCATGCCGTAGGCGCGGCGGAACGCGTCTCCGGCGACCGTCGCATACGTGCTGCGACCTGCGGAGTCGTAGCCGGAGACCCGCATCTGCAGCACCCGGCCGCCCCAGACGCCGGCGCCGTCGCGGCGGAGGATGTACACGCGTGTCGGCCTGGTGACACCGCCCGGCCCGTCGATCGCGGCGAGTCGCTGCGGGGTGAGCGTGACCTTCCACGACAGGTACGGGCACTTGGCGCGGGCCTCGTTCGGGTCGGCACGGCCGGGCAGGTACCTGACGTTGCCGGGCGCGGTCCAGCCCCCGTTGGACGAGGAGAACTGGGCCAGGATCGGGCGTCCGCCGTAGACGCGGACGACGTTGGGGGTCGTCGTGACGGCGTGGGTCGTACGCGGATGTTCGGCGTAGGCGCCGTCCCAGCACTGGTCGCCCGTGTCGTCGCGGACGTCGTAGAAGTAGCCGCGGTTGCGCGCCCAGGCGGTGTACGTCCGGGCCGCGACGGCCTGCGCGCGGAGCGCCTCCGCCGGCCACGTCGCCGGCATCTCGGACGACAGCACGCCCCGCAGGTAGGTCTCCATCGCCGTGACGGCCTGGTAGTACGCCCGGCCGTTGTAGTACACCGCGCGGGCCGTACCGGCGAAGACCACGTCGAAGCTGTTCTTGCAGTCGCCCTTGCGCCGCCCGAACGCGGCGTTGAGCGCCCGTGGACCGGAGAACGTCACCGGCGCCTTGAGCGTGGCCACCGTGCCCCAGACCCGCCCGACCGGTTTCTGCACGTCGAACGCGCCCGGCTTCGGCACGGCCCGACCGCGCACGCCGAGGGGGAGCCGTACCGCCCGCCCGTCGGCGCCAGTGGCCAGGATTCCTGCCTCGGGGCGGGTGCTCGCCGGCGTGAGCATCATGATTCCGCCGTCGAGCGCCGTGAGGCGGACCCTGATCTGCGGGTTCGGCACCGTCGAGACGACGGTGCCGGGGTAGTAGAAGTTGAGGATCTGGGTCGCGTTCTGGCGGGCCAGCGCCGCGCCGTACGCCCCGAACTGACTCATGCCCTTGCCGTGGCCGAAGCCCTTCCCGAACAGCGTGACACCGCCGGACCCGACGCTCACGCTCTCCGCCGGCGCCGCCTGCGTGACGTCCCCGACCAGCACCGATCCGGCCACCGCCGACGCGACGAACAACACCCACCACTGCCGCATGGCTCCCCCTCGCTGTCGCCGGGCACGGGCTACGGCCGCGCGCCCGGGCTCGTTCATGGACTCGGGCTGGCGCTCGGCGTCGGGGCCGGGCTGGGAGTCGGGCTCGGCTCGGCGGCCGGGCTGGCGGTCGGGCTTGGGCCGGGAGCCGTGCTAGCCGTCGGGCCTGTGCTGGGAGCCGTGCTGGCCATGGGGCTCGGGCTGGGTTCCGGTGGCGGGGGCGATTCCGGGTCGGCGATCAACGCGACGGCGCGGTCGCGCAGCCCGACGATCGCCGCCTCGCCGTACCTGCCCGGGCACGCCGTGACGCTGGTGAGCTTGTGCGGGTAGACGACGGGGACGGTGATCGTCACGCGGGTGCGGTACCGGGAACTCGGCCCGCCGGTGATCCGCGTCGAGCCGCGCGGGTTCAGCCGGTGCTGACCGAGCTTCCACGCGAGCACCCGGGCGACCGTCTCGCGCTGGGCCGGCGGCGGTTCGACGCCGGTGAAGTCGCCGATCATGGCGATGCCGACCGTGCCGGTGTTGAAGCCGCCCGCATGCGCCCCGATCACCGCCTTGGTGACCCCGCCGGCGCGGCCCTCCCACGCCTTGCCGAACCGGTCGACCAGCACGTTGTAGCCGATGTCGCCCCAGTCCCGGCTCACGGCGTGGAAGTGGTAGATCGACCGGAGGATGCCGGGGACGTCCTCGGCCGTGTAGTCGTTCGACGTGGCCGTGTGATGGATGACCGCCGCGGTCAGGCCCCGGGCGTACCGCGGACGCCACGTCATCTTCTTCTCGTCGGCGCCCCAGTCCGCGCGGCTCCAGATCCGCGGGGTCGCGCGGCGCGGGAGGGGTGCGCGGCCGGGATCGATGAGATCCACCCGGATGTCCCGCGGCGTGCCGGTCGCCGGGCTGGTGACCACGACGTCCGCGCCGGTCACGGGCCCGGACCAGATCAGGTCGGCGCCGCCACGGCCGGGCGCCGGGCTCTCCTCGGACTCGGCGTAGGTCCATCCGGACCAGCCGGCGGCGGTACGCGTGCGGACCGCGACGCTCACCTCGTCCACCGCCGGGTCGTCCGCCCAGGTGACGCCGATCGCGGAGAACGTCGAGGTGCCGACCTTCGTCACGCGCTGCCGCACGTCACCGGACGCCCGGTACGGCACCCGTTCCACCCTGAGCGTCTCCACCCGGGTGACCGGCTGCTCCGGTTCTGATGGCGCCGCATGCC
Organism: uncultured Actinomycetota bacterium; assembly: GCA_963742725.1. Taxonomy (GTDB): domain Bacteria; phylum Actinomycetota; class Actinomycetes; order Mycobacteriales; family Cryptosporangiaceae; genus CAVVAL01. Next base: position 1,318,183 of record CAVUMX010000001.1, read on the forward strand.
CGGGCAGGCCGGTTACGGCGAGTATCGCCGCGACGAACGGTCCGGCCAGCTTCATGCCCCACGCTCCCCCACCCCCACGCGGCCTGACCTGCCGATGCCCCCATCGCGGCCGCCGTCCGCGCCGCACAGCCCCGTAACGGATGGGACACGTGTGACTACGGACTGTTCCTACGGTAGGACACTCCGGAGCGGGTGGCTAGTGGTGGCGCCCGGCGGACGGCCTAGGGTCGGACGCGTGCCGACCACACCCACGCCGGCGGGCCTCCTCGCCCGGCGACTCGCCGCCGATCCGTCCGGGCCGCTGCTCACGATGTACGACGACGCGACCGGCGAGCGGATCGAACTGTCCGCGACGACCCTGGACAACTGGGTGGCGAAGACGGCGAACCTGCTCCAGGACGGCGGCGTCGAGCCGGGCGCCAGCGCGTCGGTCCTGCTGCCCGCGCACTGGCAGACAGCCGCCATCCTGCTGGGCTGCTGGTCGGCCGGCGTGGCGGTCACCCTGGACGCGGAGCCCGCCGAGGTCGCGTTCGCCGGCCCCGACCGGTTGGGTGAGGCGTCCGCCGACGAGGTGTACGGCCTGTCCCTCGCGCCGCTCGCCGCCCCGCTCCGGGACGTGCCGCCGGGCGTCGTGGACTACGCCACCGAGGTGCGCGGGCACGGCGACCGGTTCGTCCCCTACCAGCCTGTCGACGCCACGGCGCCGGCGCTCGGGGTTGTCTCGCACGCCGATCTGGCGGCGGCCGCGTCCGCCCGCGCGGCGGACCTGGGCATCGGCGCGGGCGACCGCGTGCTCGTCACCGCCACCGGCGGCACCGACTGGCTGCTCGTACCGCTCGCGGCCGGCGCGTCGATCGTTCTGTGCCGCAACCCGGACGAGTCCCGCCTCGCGGACCGCTCGGCCACCGAGCGCGTCACCGTCACCCTGCCCTGACCGCCACACCCGCCGCCGCCCGCCGACTTTCGGACTTTTGAGGGTTCCCGGGCTCGCCCGACCCTCAAAAGTCCGAAACTGGGCGGCGGACTGGCGGAGCGGGGCGGGCGGGGCGGGGCGGGTGCGGGTGCGGGTGCGGGTGCACAGCAGAACGCCGGGCGCCGCCAACTGGCGGCGCCCGGCGCCTTGATGCCCTATGCCGGTCGGCACGACCGGCTGGGTCTTAATAAGGGGCTGTGGGCAACCACGGCATAGGCCAGTGGCGTCCAGCAGCGGGACTCCTCCGTACTCGCGCGCACCGCACCTGCGCGCCCTAACTCAGACACCGGGTGCCTTCTTAACCGGGACAACATCTCTGCCAACATGACTCCCCCGAGTGTCCGGTCCATTACGGTATGTCAGTAGACACCACGGAGAGCGATCTGAAAAGTCCCTTCCGTCGTGTCGCGCGTGTTTTGCGTCGTGTCGTGAACACTATTCGTAATCGCGAACCCCTCCCGCGCAGCTCGCTCCAACCCGCCCGGCCGGTCCCTGAACGGGCGATAGGGTGACGACGGTCTCAGAGGGAGGAGGCGCCATGGACAAGGTCGTTCACAGCGCCGCCGAGGCGGTCGCCGACATCGGGTCGGGGTCGACGCTGGCGGTGGGTGGTTTCGGGTTGTGCGGCATCCCGCACGTTCTGATCAACGCACTGCACGAATCCGGGGTCGAGGATCTGAAGGTGGCGTCCAACAACTGCGGCGTCGACGACTGGGGTCTCGGCGTCCTGCTGGCCGACCGGCGGATCTCGCGCATGACCAGCTCGTACGTCGGCGAGAACAAGGAGTTCGCGCGCCAGTTCCTGTCCGGTGAGCTGGAAGTGGAGCTGTGCCCGCAGGGCACGCTCGCGGAGCGGCTGCGGGCCGGCGGTTCCGGCATCCCGGCGTTCTTCACCCTGGCCGGCGTGGGTACGCAGGTCGCCGAGGGTGGGCTGCCTTGGCGGTACGACGCCGAGGGCAACGTCACGAAGGCCAGCCCGGCGAAGGAGGTCCGCGACTTCGGCGGCCGCGACTACGTCATGGAAGAGGGCATCGTCACCGACTTCGCGCTGGTGCGCGCGGCCGTCGGCGACCGGCACGGCAACCTCGTCTTCCACGAGTCGGCGCGGAACTTCAACCCGCTGTGCGCGATGGCCGGGCGGATCACGATCGCCGAGGTCGAGGAGCTGGTGGAGCCCGGAGAGATCACGCCCGAGCAGGTACACACGCCGGGCGTGTTCGTCCAGCGTGTCGTCGGGCCCGTCGGCGCCGAGGGCAAGCGGATCGAGCGCCGGACCACCCGCCCGAAGGGGAACTGACATGACCCTCACCCGCACCCAGCTCGCCGCCCGGGCCGCCCAGGAACTCGAGGACGGCCAGTACGTGAACCTGGGCATCGGCCTGCCGACGCTGGTCCCGAACTACGTGCCGGACGGCGTCCACGTCGTGCTCCAGTCCGAGAACGGCATCCTCGGCGTCGGCCCGTACCCGTTCGAGGGCGAAGAGGACCCGGACCTGATCAACGCCGGCAAGGAGACCGTCACGATCCTGCCCGGCTCCTCGTACTTCGACTCGGCGACGAGCTTCGGCATGATCCGCGGCGGGCACATCGACGTGGCGATCCTCGGCGCGATGCAGGTCTCGGCGGCCGGGGACCTGGCCAACTGGATGATCCCGGGCAAGATGGTCAAGGGCATGGGCGGCGCGATGGACCTGGTCCACGGCGCGAAGCGGGTCATCGTGATCATGGAGCACGTCGCCAAGGACGGATCGCACAAGATCGTCGAGGAGTGCACCCTTCCCTACACGGGCCGCGGCTGCGTCCAGCGGATCATCACCGACCTGGCCACGCTCGACGTCACCCCGGACGGCCTCGTCCTGCGGGAACTCGCCCCGGGCGTCACGGTGGACGAGGTGCGCGCGGCCACCGGCCCCACCCTGCTGACCGACGGCGAGCCGAGCGAAATGCGCCTACCCGCCTCGGTCTGAGGTCGGATTGCGGTTGGACCGTAGACTGCGACGACCGGCCCTGGCACACATCCAGACCTCTCTAGAAAGCTCTCCCATGAAGCTCTCCATCCTGATGCCCGTGTTCAACGAGGAGCGCACCCTCGCGACCGCGGTCAAGCGCGTGCTGGACGTCGAGTACCCGTGTGACATCGAGCTGGTCGTCGTCGACGACGGCAGCCGGGACGGCACCGCCGCGATCCTCGACTCCCTCGACGACGACCGCCTCACGGCGCACCGCCACCCGCGCAACCGGGGCAAGGGCGCGGCCATCCGCACCGCCAGCGAGGTCGCGTCCGGCGACTACATGATCATCTGCGACGCCGACCTGGAGTACGCGCCGGAGGAGATCCCGAAGCTGCTCGAACCGGTGCTCGCCGGCGAGTCGGACGTGGTGTTCGGCACCCGCACGTTCGGGTCCCACTCGTCGTACTCGTTCTGGTACGTGATGGGGAACAAGGGCGTCACCACGGCGTGCAACGTCCTCTTCAACGCCTACATCTCCGACCTGGAGACCTGCTTCAAGCTGATGCCGCTCGCCCTGTTCCGCGACCTGGACGTGCGCGAGCCCGGTTTCGGTATGGAGGCCGAGGTCGCCGCCAAGCTGCTCCGCCGCGGCATCCGTCCCTACGAGGTCGGCATCAGCTACCGCGCCCGCGGCCGCGAGGACGGCAAGAAGATCACGTGGAAGGACGGCGTCGAGGCGCTGTGGATCCTCGGCAAGATCCGCGCACGCCGTCCGAAGCGGTGACGACCGACACCGAGTTACCCCTCGTCGAGGCAGACCAGCCACCCCCGGCCCGCCCGGTAGGCACGCGCGTACGCGCCGCCGCCGGGCGGCTCCGTTCTCCCGCGTCGTGGTGGCTCGCCCGGTGGGACCTGATCCTTGCCGGCGTGGTCCTCGCCGGCTGCGCGCTGCGGGTCCGCCAGTGGTGGGCGCCGGTGGCGTTCCTCAACGACGAGATCGCGCTCCTCTACAGCCTGCGCTCGTACTCGTTCGAGGCGCTGCTCAGCGACCCGCTGATCCTGGACCAGGGCGCTCCTGCGATCTGGCTGGTGATCGAGCGCACCGTCCTTGAGACCGTCGGCTACAGCGAGCACGCGATGCGGGCGATGCCGCTGGTCAGCACCTGCATCGGCCTCGTCCTGGCGGCGTTGCTGGCCCGGAAGGTGCTCAGCGGGCCGGCGGCCGTCGCGGCGACGGCGCTGCTGGCCATCGCTCCGCTCACGCTGTTCTACGCGTTGCAGGTCAAGCCATACGGGTCCGACATGGCGACCACAGCGGCGCTCGCCCTGGTAGCGGTGTGGCTCGTCCGCACCCCGGACTGGAGCCGGCGGCACGGCGTGATCTGGTGGAGTGCCGCGTCGCTCGGAGCCGGCTTCAGCTTCTCCGGCATCATGCTCGCCGCCAGCCTCGCGGCCGGGCTGGTGCTGAGCCGGCTCGCCGACGACCGGCCGCTCCGGGAGCGGTTCGCCGAGTGCGTCCGGTTCGCCGTGCCGTCCGTCATCTGGATCGCCACGGTCGGCGTGCTCTACCTGCTGCAACTCCGGCACCTGAACGGCACGCAGACCCGGTACGTCTACTGGACCTCCGGCTTCGGCCCCCGCGAGGGAGACCTCTGGGACTGGGTGAACTGGCTCTGGACGGTCACGTCCGACCTGTTCGCGCTCACCTTCTATACGCCGGTCACGTGGGCGGGCATCCTGCTCGCGATCTTCGGCGCCCGCTCGCTGTGGCGCCGCGACCGCGCGATGGCCTGGCTGCTCGTCACCCCGGTAGTGGTCGCCTACCTCGCCGCTGCGGCGCACGTGTACCCGCTGAAGCAGCGGCTGGGGCTCTGGCTGATCCCGCTGCTCGTGCTCCTGGTGGCCGAGCCGATCCTGGCCGTACGGCGTGGCGACGCGAAGGACCGCTGGTATGAGCGGGTGCCGGCGGTCGCCGTGGCGAGCGTGCTCATGCTCGCGATCCTGGTGCCGGCGTACGACTACACCAGCAACATGGTGCGCGATCCCGGCGCGGTGACGCTGGCCGATCCTGGCGCCTCCAACCGGATCGACCTGGTGCTGCCCACCGTCCATGCCCAGTGGCGCGACGGCGACCGGCTCCTGGCCGTCGAGTCGACCGTGCACCGCTCCAACTGGTACGGGAGCGCCAAGGGCACACCCGCGCACGGCTTCTTCTCGTTCCGGGCCGCCACCGGTTGCCAGGACCCGACCCCCACGGCGATCGGCAGCGCTCGCCGGGTCTGGCTCGTCACCGGCTCACCATGGTCGTCCGGCGATCCGTCGCTGGAACGGACGGTCACCGGCCGGCTCGGCGCCAGCGGCAAGGTCACCAAGGTCCAGACGGAGGGGCCGGTGTCCCTCTATCTGGTCGATCTCACCGCAGCGCCGGACGTAGATCCGGACGATCCCACCGCAAACCTGGCACGGCCGGGTAGCTGCCTTTTCTACGACGTGATGACCATCCCGCTGGGCTGATCGGGTTGCCGGGCGGTCGGTACGATTGACCGTCCAACCCAGGGAAGGGAAGCGATGGCGAGCGCAGGATGACGTACTCGGTCATCGCCCGCGACCCGTTCACCGGAGAGCTCGGCGTCGGCGTGGCGTCCTGCGTGCTGGCGATCGGGCGGGTCGTCCCGTGGGCGAAGGCGGGCGTCGGTGCCGCCGCCACCCAGTCGCACACCCGCCGGGGCTACGGCCCGCACGGGCTGGCCGGGCTCGAAGCCGGCCTGGCGCCCGCCGAGGTGCTCGGCACGCTGCTGGCCCGTGACGCCGACGTGGAGACCCGCCAGGTAGCGCTGCTCGGCGTCGACGGTCAGGTCGCCGCGCACACCGGCATCGACTGCCTGCCCGCCTGCGGCCACCAGACCGGCGAGGGGTTCAGCGTCCAGGGCAACATGCTCGCGACGGACTCCGTCATCGACGCGATGGCCGATGCGTTCGCCTACACGCCGGGTGCCCTGGCCGAACGGCTCCTCGCGAGCCTGGAGGCCGGCGAAGCGGCGGGCGGCGACCTGCGCGGCCGGCAGTCGGCGGCGCTGCTCGTGGTGGGCCCGGAGCGCCTCGCCGAGCCGTGGGACGCCGTCCCCATCGATCTGCGCGTCGACGACCACGAGGATCCGCTCGGCGCGCTCGCCCGCCTGCTCCGGCTCCAGCGCGCGTACGAGAACAACGACACCGAGACCCTCGCGGTGCTCGCTCCGGACGGTCCCCGCGACCTCCACGCCGCCCTCGACGCCGCGCGCCGGGGCGACCTCCTCGCCGCCAAGCAGGCCCTCACCGACCTGCGGCAACGTCCAGGTTGGGACAGCTGGCTCCGCACCAACGCCGACGCCGGCCGGCTCCCGTACCTCGCGGAACTGCTCGACTGACCCAGGTGTGACGAGGCACTCCCTTAAGGGAGTCCGATATTTCGGGCCTAACACTCCCGAGCGCACAGAAACGGTGTTAGCGTCCGGGACCGTCCCCCACCCGGTACGCCCCTCCCGGAGCCCCAGCATGCGACACGTCATCGGCCTGTTGTTCGGCATCGTGCTCGCACCAGTCATCTGGTTCCTGGCAGCGTTAGGGCACTTCCGGTTCCTCGACGCCACCGTGCGGTTCGAGGACGCGCCCGACAGGCTGCCGGCCGAACTGGCGTTCGGTGCGCTCCTGATCCTCGCGGCCGGCGCGTGGCTCGGAGTCCTGCTCAGCAGCCGCCTGTCCCCGCTGGCGCCGGGCGTCCTCGGGCTCATCTGGCTCGGCCTGGGCGCCACGTACATCGCCAAGACCGAGAAGCTCACCGATCTGCTGCCCGGCGGCCCCAACGGCCAGGACGACCTGTTCGTCCTGCCGCTGGAACACGGCTACGTCTACCTGATCGGCGCCGCCATGCTGTCGCCGCTGTTCAGTCCGGCCCGGTGGCGTGGTGCGCCGAAGCGGGCAGAGGCGGTCGAGATCATCGACGAGGACGAGCCCGTCGAGGAGCCCGAGCCGACGCCGCCCCCCACTCGGGAGCGCTACGGCCCGCCGCGCGCGGTCGCGCTCCCGGACGAGCGCCGTTCCGCCACCGGCTCGTACCCGGTGGTGCGCCCGGAACGGCCGGCGGCGGTTCCCGACCAGCAGCCGCGCATGCCCCGGCTCTCGTCCTGGAACGAGGACAGCAGCACCGAGGACCTCGCCCGCCGCAACGGCACCGGCTAGGCCCGGCCGCGCATCTGGGCCACATCGTGCCGGTCATGGCCGGGAAGATGTCACCCAAAGGGCACTCTTAGTCAAGGCCGCGGCTCGCGCGGATGGCACGGCGGCGCGCCAGGCGGTGTTCGCGGCGGATCTCCGCTTCGTGCCAGCGGCGCTTGTCCTCGTCCGTCTCGGGCAGGACGGCCGGCACGGGCCGCGGCTCACCGGCGGCGTCCACCCCGACGAACGCGAGATAGGCCGTGGCGACACGGCCGGGATCGGTGCCGGCACGGTCCCACGGTTCGGCCAGCACCCGGACGCCGACCTCCATGGACGTCCGTCCGGTCCAGTTGACCTGCGCTGCGGCGTGGACCAGGTCACCGACCCTGACCGGTACCGCGAGCACGATCTCGTCGATCGCCGCCGTCACGGCGTTGCCGCCCGAGTGCCGAGCGGCCGACGCGCCGGCCGCGTCGTCGATCAGCTTCATGATCACGCCGCCGTGGACCGTCCCGTACAGGTTGACGTCCGTGGCGGACATGATCCGGCTGAGCGTGACGCGGGAGTACGACGTGGGCTTGCCGGCGAGATCGGTCATGCCCACACCCTAAGCAGCCCCCACTTTCGGACTTTTGAGGGTCGGCGGAGCCGCTGGACCCTCAAAAGTCCGAAACTCGGCGGGGCGGGCGGGCGCGGGGCGGGCGCGGGCGCGCGGGCGGGAGCGCGGCGCAGCGCGGCTAGCGGAGGAGTTGGCGGGCCATCACGACGCGCTGGATCTGGTTGGTGCCCTCGTAGATTTGGGTGATCTTCGGCATGGGAAACGCCGTCCTGGGCCGATGGCGCGGAAATGGCGCTGAACTGCGGTTACACCTCGCGTCACCCCTCGTCGGCTGGCGCCACCTTTCACGCCGCGACGGAACAGCGACGGAACAGACGCGGGTGCCCGCATCAGGTTCTGGCCTATGTTGCGCTACGGGGCGCGTACATGATGACCGCGACGCCGAGTAGGCAGATCGTGGCTCCGATGATGTCCCAGCGATCGGGCTGGAACTTGTCGAAGACGATGCCCCAGACGAGCGAACCGGCGACGAAGATTCCGCCGTAGGCGGCGAGAATCCGGCCGAAGTTCGGGTCTGGTTGGAAGGTCGCGACGAAACCGTAGGCGCCGAGGGCGACGATGCCCCGGCGATCCACAGCGCGCCTCGGTGTTCACGCCAGCCCTGCCAGATGAGCCACGCGCCCCCGATCTCAGCGACGGCGGCAGCAGGAACAGGATGATCGAGCGCGCGACGGTCACGGGGAACGTAGAACGGTCTCAAAAGACGTCGCAGGTCGCACCGGAGTACCGCAGAGCACCGAAAAAGAAGGCGCGAAATAAGGTGTCGACGTCGTGATGCCCACCACCAGGCCCCGCCGGCTATGGCCGCGAGGGCCACTGCGATGCCGGGCATGAGCCTTCCCTGCTGCGGCCCATCCGGCGCCCCCAGTACGCCGGCGGCCAGGAGGAAGCGGGATCGACACAGCAGGCGGCGCATGCCGGCGGCGGCCAGCCCAGTTAGCCCGCTGGGCATGATCCGGCGCAGGTCAAGGCCTCGGCACGGTGGTCTCCTCGGGTGGTGAGTTCGACGAAGGGCAGGGGGCAACAGGGGGTTTCTAGGCGCAGGTCGATGAGGTCGTCACAACCTGCTGCGACGGCGGTCCGGAGCGGAGTCACGGATGATGCGGAGGTCGGCGATCTTCTGTTCGACTTCGGTGAGTTTTGCCTCGCGCGCGGGCAAGGAGCCCGGCATCAGAGCGCGGGCCGTGTCGATGCGTCCCGACAGTCGAGAAGGTCCGCCACCTCGTCCAGGGTGAAGCCGAGTCGCTGCGCGGTCTTGATCACCCGCAGCACCGTGACCGTCTCCGGCGGGTAGAGGCGGTGTCCGCCGGGCGACCGGTCCGGTTCCGAGACCAGGCCGCGACGCTCGTAGTAGCGCAACGTCTGCTGGTTGACCCCGGCCGCCGCCGCGACCTCACCGGATCGTAGTGCCTGGTCATGGCCTGCTGCCTGCCGCTGCGCGGGCTGTGAAAGGGCATCCAAGACATTGGTCTGCGTCGGGCGGCACGGTGATCTCGAGCTGAGACCGCTCCACCGGTCGCGGTCACCGAGAAGGTGAAGAAGGAGAACAGCAGCCGGTTTCGCGTACCGCAAGATCAGCGGCCCGCGCCGCGACATCCGGCGTCAGGCTCCAACTCCAGCCGCAGCCGCGCGGCGTCGAGCCGGTCACCGACCGCACCGATGAACGCGAACAGCTCATCGAATTCCGCAAGGCGCAGCGGCCGTTCTGCCGTCGGCAACGTGCACGCCTCCGGCGCCCAAGGGTCCTGATAGAAAAGGGGCGTTATCTCGCTCATGAACTCCAACGGTAAACCTGTACCTGAGGTACCGAATGCAAGGGCGGGGAGCAGCGAATCTCGGTAGCTTCCTCAGACCGCGCTTGGCTGTCCCAGCCACAATCCGGCCTGCTGCCCATCCCCGTCTGCCGTCGACCCGCCCTCTGGGAAGCGGGCCGTCGTCGGGGCCGCCGCCTGGCAGCACGTCCGGCACCTGTGTACGAGTCGATGGCGGCCCTGACGGCGGTCTGCTAGGCGTAGCCGGGTCGTCGGCAGGCGGGGATGGGCAGCCCTTCCATCCCCAGAGCTAGAGGCCCCCGCCGGAGGCATGCTCTTTGCTCTTCATCTCTTCCTCCTCCTGCCTCTCCCCCTGGTCGTCGCGCTGCCCCGAGGAGAATCCTGGTTAGTCTCCGGTTCCGGTCGGACCGGTCGCGGAGCTGGTCACCATCGACTGGCCGGTTTGACTCCCCCGGCCTTCGGTCATCCCCTTCCTGGCCTGGTGCACGGGCAGAGCTGCACTGGATGCCTGCTGGCATCTGTGAAGCTCCTCGCCCCGCCGGCCTGCCGGGCGGCCCGCGTGGGGTAGGGGCCCCGCAGCGGGCCGCCCGAAGCAGAGAGCCGGCGGTGGCGCGAAGGCGACTTCCGGCACGATGTGCCGAGAAGCGAGGTCAACCCCAAGGTGAACTGCTCGACCCCCGGCAACCTCGGCACCGGTTCGGGTGAGACACGAAGGACCGGGAAGAGCGTCGCCGGCATTGCGAAAAACGAGATCACCCTGTCTTCGGCTCCGGGTTGCGCTTCGGCTCACCGTGACTCAATCAGCAGTTCACATCCTCGCGCGGGCATCATGCCCGCGCTTTTCGTGCTGCCGACGAACCTTCTCCCCGCCTTCCCTTCCCCCGTTCACCCTCCCCGCGCGCCGCGCAGCGGCGCGCCTTGACCTCGTAAGGAAAGTTTCAACACTAGACATGCATCATGTTGTGCAGCAGAATGTGATGCATGGCTACCACGACGCGTAAGAGCGTTCCCCTGACCGAGGAAGAGCTGGCCGACCTGGCGGCACTTCGCTCGCCGGACACTCCGGAGCACGCGGCACTAAATGAGCTGCTGTCCATCGGCGACAACCCCTCAGAGGCCCTGGTGCTGCTGGCGCTGCTGCGTCTTGGGCGTCAGCGGGTCTCTGAGGCAGTCCTAGAGCGTGGCTACGCCGACCTTGCCGCGACCGAGGATGACGACGACAGAGCCGCCAAGCGGGCGCTGCGCCAGCGTCTCATCGCCCGCGCGGTCGAGGACTAAGCCGCGGTGGTTGCCCCTTCATCTCCACTACGCGGCCAGGTCTTCGAGGTGGAACTGCCAGGCATCGGCCGCAAGCTCTGGCTGGTGGTATCCAACAACCAGCGCAACCGCGCGCTCGATGACGTGCTGGCCGTACGGCTGACGACCAGTCGCAAGCCGCCCATTCCGACCGTTGTGGAACTCTCACCGGCCGACGGCTAGTTCGTCGGCCGCGTCCTATGCGACGACATCGGCCCGCTATACAAGGACGAACTCGGCCCACCAAAGGGCGCACTCTCCCCCGCAACCATGCAACGGGTCAACCTCGGACTACGGGCTGCCCTCGCAACCGGCTAGGCCGGGTCAGCATCTGAGTGGCCGCCGTGAATGGCTAGCGCTCCCACTTGTACGGCTCGGCATTGAATGTGCTTTCTGCTGCGCTCGCAGCGGATGCCTCGGCTTCGGCCACGTACTGACGCTTGGCTAGTGCTTCGGTTTGGCTCCGCCCCTTCTCGACGAGGTAGAGCGTTGACCATGCCAATGACTCAGCGGTGAATATCTGTCCGCGCCGGTCAGGGTCCAACAGGTATTCCTCGACGTTGGATAGCCACTGATTGGTCCACTGCGTCACGGAGTGGAGCGTTCTAAGCAGCTCCTGCGCCTCTTCAAGAGACGCAGGAGCCGACTCGTCACTCATGATGACCTCGGATCGGTCAGCTCAGTGCGGTAGTGGAGCATCACACGATCAGCAGGGATCACGATGTCCACGCATGCCTCAACTGGCCGGTCGCCGGCATACATGATGCGACGGACCGCAAGTACTGGCACGCCTTCATCGATATCGAGTGCAGAAGCCTCGTCTGGTGTCGGCATGCGACCGCGCACGATTTCATCCACGGCGGTTACTCGCACGTCCACGCTATCCAACTGAGCCATTGTGCCTCCCGGCCATGGCTCATTCTCGGGGTCCATAATCGGAGTACCGGCGACCATGTCGAGAAGTAGGTAACTCCACGACTTCCGATGCGGCTCCCCGTCGAAGATGAACGTGAACTCACGACAGAGCAGCATCGTTCCCACTGGCACTTTAAAGGTCTCGGCCAACTCGTCAGATGCCGGCACCTCGCTAAAGCGGCGCCCTAGCGTGAACTCATCAAAGCCCTTGTGGTCATACGTAAAGGGCGTCGAATCACGCGCATCTGCCGCCCGCGCGACCTGATCCAACTCGGCCTGGTAACGCGTCGAGGCCATGCGCCGCACTGGCCGCTGCACGCGCACGTACCAGCCGCGCCCCTGCCGTGCGTTGACGATGCCCTCGTTCTTCAGCAGCCCGAGCCCCTGGCGCACGCTCGTTCGCGAGATGCCGTACGTGTTGGCAAGATCCGGCTCAGACGGCAGTGCAGCTCCCGGCGCGATCTCGCCAGCAAGAATCTGCCTGCGCACCTCGTCGGCAAGCTGCTTGTAGACCGGGCGGTCCGCCCGGGGGTCGATCGCAGACATCACTGCACCTCCAACCTTCCATTCTACTCATCGGTATGACAGTTGTCGGTCGTAGGCATGAGTACATGACACCCGTTGACATGACAGACAAGTGTGCTACTTTGGTTGCAGTGAGGCTCCCGACCCGTCTCGCGGGGGCACCGAACTGACGGAGGCTGGACATGCTGAGGAACGTTGCGATCCCGGTGCACAACGACACGGCGTACCCCTCCGGGGCCGCGTTGATCACCAAGCCGGAGCCGGTGTTCTCGTTCGAGCAGGGCAAGCGTGGTGAGCAGCAGGTGGACAAGGACACCGGGCTGCCGGTCTATGAGGTCGACGGTCGTGGACAACGACGAAGAGGTTCGCGGCGCGGCGAAGACGATGAAGGTCAAGATCCTCTCGGCGACGCAGCCGGTGGCGCCGCCGTCGGTGCCGGGCCTGCCGATGGGCTTCTACGTCGCGCCGGTGGAGTTCGAAGGCCTGATGGCCAAGCCGTATGTGCAGGAGTACATGGAGGGCCGCCACCGGGTGGCGTGGTCGCTGACCGCCCGCAGCCTGCACGCGCCGGTCCCGGGCTCGAACGGCACCGCCGCGAAGTCCGGCAGCAAGGAGCCGGCCACGACTGCCTGACGCGCTTCCTGGTCGACGCGGGGGCGGGCTGAACTCCGCCAAGAATCCTCGCCCGCTCCCGCGTCTCTCACACCCCGCAAATCCCGCTTACGCAAGGAGATGAGGGCACCGCCATGTCTACCGCACGGTCCACCCGCGCGCTCGACACCTACCGCTGGGGCTGGTGCGCCGGCTGCGACCAGCCCGCCTGCAAGCCGTCCGACTCCGACTTCTGCGACCCGTGCGCGGATGACGCGCCGCTGTTCGGCACCGTCCGCCGCGACCGCCCGTACCGGCGCGGCCAGCTTCTGCCGAAGCGGGGCCGCTGATGAACAAGTCCGCGCACAGCGGCCGCTCCGCCGAGCCGCGCCGCACCTGCGGGAACGCTGCCGGCACTCGGTGCCGCTGTCCGGCGCTGGGCCGAAGACGACCTGTGCACGTCGTGCGCAGGACCAGGGCGCCCTGTTCGACATGCCTGCGCGACGCTCGCCCGCGCCGCCACGATGGGAGGTGGCTCTAGATGTGGACCAAGCGCAACGCCAAGCCGCAACGGATCGCCCGGACGACCGCGCTGGACCTCTTCCCGCGCTGGCTGGTCATCACCGTCCTGATCACCTCGGGCCTGGTGAAGGGCACCGCCGCGACGTGCCGGTTCTGCTGGCCCTACCGCGTGGAACTGCTCGCGGCGTCGCTGCTGCTTGCCGGCTACGGCTACGCCTACTCGCGGACTGATCACGGCTGGTGGGCCCTCGCGCTCCTGCTCCTGGTCCTGGTGCTCGTCGCCGGTCCGCTGGTCGCGTGGCGTCGTACCCGGTTCTGGGCGCTGGGGATCTTCACGCGGGCACGGTCCCGCCGGCTGATCCGCGCTGGCTTGCTGGAGCTGCGCACCGCTGACTCGGTCTGGTCGGCTGCCCCGGATCGGCTGGGTCCGCTCGACGGCCGGTGGGCGAGTCGATGACGCTGACGTGCCGCCCCGGTCAGTCGGCCGAGCTGATCGACGCCCGCGTGGAGGAACTGCGGGCGGCTGCCCGCTGCCGCGACGTGCGCGTCACCCGTGACCCGAACGCCTCGCACAAGGTGACCGTGGACGTGGTGCGCCGTGACCCGCTCAGCACCGTGGCCGAGGTGGCCTGGCTCGACGACGACCGCCGACGCCCTGTCGATGTGGGACCCGGTGCACCTGGGCACCGACGAGTACGGCCGCGACGTGCGCCTCTCGCTCGTCGAACGGTCGCTGTTCATCGGTGGCGAACCCGGCTCGGGCAAGTCGTCGCTGGAGACCGTCATCGCTTCCCACGGCGCGAAGTCCCCGGACTGCCACCTGGTGCTGATCGACCCCAACGAAGTGCAGTTCGCGCCGTGGGAAGACCGCGCCCTCGCTTTCGCCGGAGCCGAGCCCAACGACGCGATCGCCGCCCTAGAACTGGTGCGGGACGAGATCGGCCGTCGCCGGACGCTGCTGCGGTCCCTGCCGGGTGTGCAGCGCAAGGTGACCCGCGAGATCGCGGCCGAGCACGAGCTGCCGATGTGGCTCCTCGCAGGTCGATGAACTCGCCTTCTTCACCTCCGTGGTCGGCACGTCGGCGCAGCGGACCGCGTTCAACACCCTCGCCCGTGACGTGGTGGCCCGGTGCCGGGCGTTCGGGATCATCCCGGTCTTCGGCACCCAGCGGCCGACCTCCGACGTGGTGCCCACGTCGCTGCGGGACCTGTTCTCGCTGCGCTGCGCCCTGCGCACCACCACCGCCGCCAGCTCCGACGTGATCCTCGGCGAGGGCTGGGCTAGGCGCGGCTACTCCGCCACCGAAATCGACATCGCGAACCGGGGCGTCGGCTGGCTCCGCTCCGAAGGCGCAGACCCCGGTGCGGATCAAGGGCACCTGGATCCCCGACGCCACCATCTCCGACCTGTCGGTCACCACCATCCGGCACCGCCCCGACACCACCATCGGCGCCCTTCACATCCCCGCCCAGCGGCTGCCCGCCGACGACACAGCGACGCCTCAGCGGACGAGAACTGATGCCCCGCCATGACCACAAAGGACACCGCCATGGCTACGACCGCGCTGCCCCGCCGGGCCCCGCGTAAGCACCGCGCCCCCGAGCTGCTGTGTGACTACTGCGTCTGGCCGGCTGCCTACATCTCCCCGGAGACGGGCGCTCTCGTGTGCGACCCGTACGCCCACTCGATCCTGTCCCCGGAGCGGTGCGGGCCGCTGGTGGTCGCCCGTGACGAGCACGCCGCGTCGACCGGCCTGGACATCTTCGGCGGTGGCTCCTGATGACCGCCGACACGATCCAGCGGCCGTGGTTGGGCCTACCTCGGTGCCGCTCTCGGTGGCGCGGTGTCGGTCGCCGCGAACGTGGCGCACTCCTACGTCCCCCCAGCAACCCTGCCGGCTGGCACGGATGCGGCCGACTGGTCGCCAGAGGTAGGCGCGGTGCTGTCCGCCGTGATCTGGCCGGTGTTCCTGTTCGTCGCCATCGAAATCCTGGTCCGGATCCCGTGGCCGGACGGCCGCCGCTGGCATCCTGGTCCGCTTCGGCGGGCTGCTGCCCGTCGCCCTGGTCGCCGCTGTCGTGTCCTACCGGCACATGTCCGGCCTCCTCGCGCACTACGGCGAAGACGGCCTGATCGTCGCGATCGGCCCGCTCGCCGTGGACGGCCTGATGGTGATGGCGGCTGGTGCTCTCGTGGCCACTGACCGTCCGGCGTTCCCGTCCCGGCAGTCCAGGACGGTCCTGCCGTCGTCCGGGACGGTTCGCCGCGAGCACCAGGACGAGCAGGACGACGCGGCCACGATCGCGCCGCCCGCTACCTACCCGCGTCCGGCCCTGTCGGCTGACCTGCTCGATCGCGCCCGCGCGATCGCCGCGACCGCACACCAGGACGACACCGGCGGACGACCGATCACCCGCGATGCGCTGCGGACCGCGCTCGGAGTATCCAACGGCCTCGCCTCAGACCTGCTGGGCGCGATCCGTCAGGACGGCCCGCACCTCGTCCCGATCCCGTCCCCGCCCGTCCTGACCGGACCGGTCAACGGCCACCGCCCGTCCTGACCCCGCCCGCCGCTGCTGCCCCGATTGCTTGAGAGGAGGAACCGCCGATGACCGGCACGACAGTTGAGTCGACCCGGGACACCCGTTCGCTGGCTGAGAAGGCCGCCGCGTTGCCGGCGTCGGCGCGGTTCCTCCTCTCCGAGCTGTCCGGGCAGGACCTGACCCCGATGCGCCGCGGATGACCCGGACGCGCTGCGGGCCTACTGGGACACGCTGCTGTCCGCCCGCGCTGGTACGGATGCTGCGAACCGCGCGGAGATTGACGCCGAACTCGCCGAGCTGGACGCCGACTTCCGCGACAGCGCCCGCCACGGCGGCTCGCCGGACTTCACCGCCGACCCGCACGGCGTCCTCGCCCGCGCCATGGAACCCGGTTTCGGTAACTGGCTCGACCACGTCGCCCGCGCCCGGGGCTGCACCCGCCCGATCCGCCTGTCCGGTGTCGTAGAAGTCCGCGAGGCAGCAACGGGCCGAACCGTCGACTACTTCGACACCGCGACCCTGCCCGGACGGCGTCGTGTACAAGCCGTGCGGGACGCGTCGGGCGTCGATCTGCCCCGCGTGCGCGGAGGTCTACCGCTACGACACCTACCACCTGATCGCCGCCGGCCTGCGCGGCGGCAAAGGCGTCCCGGACACGGTCACGCAGCATCCGGCGGTGTTCGCCACCTTCACCGCGCCCGTCGTTCGGGGCCGTGCACACCCGGGTGGTGCCGGCGCACCGCGCCAACTGCGGCCGCAAGAACGGGCACCCGTGCGCCTGCCCGGCGAACCCGTGCCACGCCCGCCGCGACGCGCCGCGCTGCCCGCACGGCCGCTCCGACGTCCTGCATGGCCCGCCACGCCGACGGCGACAAGACGCTCGGACGGCCGCTCTGCCTGGACTGCTACGACCAGGACCACCAGGTCGTGTGGAACCACTTCGTACCCGAAGCTGTGGTCACGCACCGTGCAGCAGCTCCAGCGCATCGCGAAGCGCCACGGCTGCATCGTGCGCTACGCCAAGGTCGCGGAGTTCCAACGGCGCGGCGTCGTCCACCTCCACGCCCTGTTCCGCCTCGACGTCAAGCTTGCCAAGGGCGAAGACCCGGCCGTACTCATCGCCCCGGTTCACGTAACCGCCGATGACCTCGCCGGCTGGATCACCGACGCCGCACACGGCACCGGGCTCGACTCCCCGCCGCACCCGCAGACCGGCGAGACCTGGCCGATCGTGTGGGGCAACCGTGGCGTGGATACCCGCGTCGTGTACCGCGGGCTCCCCGGTGCCGAGCTGACCGAACAGCACGTCGCCGGCTACCTCGCCAAGTACGCCACCAAAGCGTGTGAGCCCGCCGGCCTGGTCGCCGGACGCATCACCGACGACACCATCGCCAGCTACACCACCATCCGGCGTGCCCGGCCCGGTGTCCGGCCCAACGACCCGCACCTGTGCAAACTGATCGCCGCGTGCTGGCACCTCGGCACCCCCGCCGAACCGGCCCCGACCGACCCCGCCGACGAATGCCCGGTCCTGGTACGCGGCAACGGCAGCAGCAGCTCTGAGCGCGTCACCCGCCTCGGAGACCGCTGGACCTGCCCCGAATGCGGGCACCCGACGCGCCTGCGGATCTGCCTGCCCTGCGACCGCAACGGCCAGCTCGTCACCCGCCCCGACGTCGATGCCCCACGGGCACCCGCCGCTGCGGCTGAGATCTCCTCGCCGGAGGCGGGCGCGTTCGAGGGCCTGCGCCGCTGGGCACACATGCTCGGCTTCGGCGGCCACTTCTCCACCAAGAGCCGCGCGTACTCCACAACCCTCGGAGCGCTACGGGCAGCTCGTCGACCCGGCAACCGCGCCTCGGCGACCGCGACCGACCCGGCCGACCACCACGACCAGGCCGACGCCGACGACACCGAAACAACCCTCGTCATCGGCCAGTGGTCCTACGTCGGCGCCGGCTGGCTCACCAACGGCGACGCCGCACTCGCCGCACAGGCCGCCGCCGCAGCTCGCGCCCGCCGACCCCGGCTCGACCCGCACGCCTCCTGACGGAGCGCACCCGCTCTTTAACAACTCCACAGAGCCACGAAATACAAAACGAATCCGCATCACACCCGCTTGCCACTGAAAGGGACTCGAAGTGGAAATCCGCCTTATCGGAACCGGCGAGGAATGCGCCGCACTTCTCGCCGCACTGAACACGCAGTACGAAGTCACCCGAATCCGCGACCGTCCCGCATACCGCAGCACTCCGAACTGTGCGGTCCGACGCGTCTACGCCGATGTCTACTCACGGGAGGACATGCAATGACCGTTGCTATTGACCTTGAACGTAAGCCGCTGTGGAGCGCCGAAGATGTCTCCGAGTTCCTCGGTGTTCCGGTCGCGACGCTCTACGTGTGGCGCCATCGCCGCATCGGGCCGAAGGGGCGCAAGATCGGCCGGCATCTGCGCTACCGCGCTGCGGACGTTCACGCGTGGGTCCTGGAACAGGAGTAGCGGCACATGGCCTACGTCAAAGACCTGTGGATGACAACGGTTGATCTGCCGGACGGTCGGGCAGAGAAGATGCCGACGAAGCGGCACGGCTCCGGCAAGCGCTGGCTCGCGGTCTGGGTTGACCCGAACGGCCGTGAGCGATCAGCGGCCTACGCGCGCAAGAAGGACGCAGAGAACAAGGCGGATTCGATGGCTGCCGATGTTTCGCGCGGCGACTACATCGATCCTCATGCGGGAAAGGTTCTCTTCGGTGACCTGGCCTCTCGCTGGCTGAGTTCAAGGATCGTCGATCCCTCCACCCATATTCGCTACGAGTACATCTATCGGCTGCACGTTGCGCCTACGTTCGCGAGGCGTCAGGTAAAGAGCATCAAGCCGTCAGACATTCAGGCTTGGATTAGCGGGCTGAGCAACCGATTCGAGAGTTCGACGGTACAGACGTCATTTCTCGTACTACAAGGCGTGCTTGAACTGGCAGTAGCCGACGAGGCGATCAAGCGAAGTCCGGCGAAGTCCTCGATTGTGCAGGTGCCGAAGCGAGGCGGTTCCGACATCGTCGCGTGGTCGGAGGACCGCGTTAACCGTGTGATCGACGCGCATCCGCTCCTGTTCCGATTGCTGCCGATCGTTGGCGCGGCGTGCGGCATGCGTGAGGGTGAGCTGTACGGCCTGGCGCTGGAAGACATCGACGTTGATGAGCAGATCGTCAAGATCCGCCGCCAGGTGAAGAAGCTCGGGCAGCACTTCGTGTACGCGCTGCCGAAGAACGACCGGGAGCGCACCGCGCCGCTGCCGGGTTGGGCGGCTGAGGCGATCAAGCGGCACATGAAGGAGCACCCGCCGCTGACGTACTCGCTGCCTTGGGAGAAGCCGACCGGCAAACTCCGCACGCACAACCTGCTGTTCCGCTGGACCGATGACAAGCACATCAGAGCACGGGGTTACAGCGAGCTGGTGTGGAAACCGGCGCTCGTGACGGCCGGCGTGATCCCGGAGCCGGTCAAGGATCCGCGCCAACGGCGACGGTTCGCCACGTCGCGGCGGGAGGGGCTGCACCAACTGCGGCACTTCTACGCCAGCGCCATGCTGGCCGGCGGTGTGTCGGTGAAGGAGCTTGCCGAGTACCTGGGGCACGCCGATCCGGCGTTCACCCTCCGCGTCTACGCGCACATGATGCCGGGCTCTCACGAGCGGGCGCGCAAGGCGATCGACGACCTGATGTTCCGTCCCCGCTCGATGGCTCACGGAACAGGGACGGAACAGACCGGGTCATGACCCGCTTCGGTCGAGTGTGGACGGTACAGCGGTCCGATCGAGCGCGGGGAACGTATCGCCTGGTCAGGCTGGCTAGCGGAGGAGTTGGCGGGCCATCACGACGCGCTGGATCTGGTTGGTGCCTTCGTAGATTTGGGTGATCTTCGCGTCGCGCATCATGCGCTCGAGCGGGAAGTCGCGGGTGTAGCCGGCACCGCCGAGGAGCTGGACGGCGTCCGTCGTGACGTCCATCGCGACGTCGGAGGCGAAGCACTTGGCGGCGGCCGAGATGAACGTGAGGTTCGGCTCGTTCCGCTCGGCCTTGGCGGCGGCCACGTAGATGAGCTGCCGGGCGGCTTCGATGCGCATGGCCATGTCGGCGAGCATGAACTGGATGCCCTGGAAGTCGGCGACGGCCTTGCCGAACTGCTTGCGCTCCTTGACGTACGCCAGGGAGGCGTCGAGCGCGCCCTGGGCGATGCCGAGCGCCTGGGCGCCGATCGTCAGGCGGGTGTGGTCGAGCGTGCGCATGGCTGTGGCGAAGCCGGTGCCGGGTTCACCGACGATCCGGTCGGCCGGGATCGTGCAGTTCTCCAGGTAGATCTCGCAGGTCGGCGAGCCCTTGATGCCGAGCTTGCGCTCCTTGGTGCCGACGGAGAAGCCCGGGTCGTCCTTGTGCACGACGAACGCCGAGATCCCCCGGGCGCCCGCGTCAGGATCGGTCTTGGCCATGACCGTGTAGTAGGTCGAGACGCCCGCGTTGGTGATCCAGCACTTGGTGCCGTTGAGCACCCAGTGGTCGCCGTCACGGACCGCGCGGGTCTTCATCGCGGCGGCGTCGGAGCCGGCCTCCCGCTCGGACAGCGCGTACGAGAACATCGCCTCGCCGCGCGCGACCGGCGGCAGGACCTGCCGCTTCAGCTCCTCGGAGCCGGACAGGATCACCGGCATCGAGCCGAGCTTGTTCACGGCGGGGATCAGCGACGACGAGGCGCAGACCCGCGCGATCTCCTCGATCACGATGACCGTGGCGATGGAATCCGCGCCCGCGCCCTCGTAGGCCTCGGGGATGTGCGTGGCGTGGAACCCGGCCTGCACGAGCGCGTCGTGGGCCTCCTTGGGGAACCGGGCGTCCTCGTCCACCTCGGTCGCGTGCGGCGCGATGGCGCCCTCGGCGAGCTCCCGGACGGCCTGGCGCACGTACTCGTGCTCCTCGGCGAGCTGGTACGTGCCGAACGACGGGTCCACGGGTACCCCTTTACTCCACCGGTACAGTTCCCTCAAGGATACTGGCCGGTAACTAGGAGCCAGAACACACCCGTCCGGGACGAGCCACTATCCTCGGCCTGTTCTGTCCCGACCTGTGCGGTGCGCCCCCGCTCGTCGGAAGCCCCGCAACCGGAGGATCTTCGCGTGACCGTATCCACCCACCGCCCTCGTCTCACCATTCTCGGCACCGGCTACCTCGGCGCCACCCATGCCGTATCGATGGCCGAGCTCGGCTACGAGGTCCTCGGAGTCGACGTCGACGAGGCGAAGATCGCGAAGCTCGCCAGCGGCGAGGTTCCGTTCCACGAGCCCGGGTTGGACGAGCTGCTCCACAAGAACCTGGCCACGGGTCGGCTCCGGTTCACCACGTCCTACGCCGAGGCGGCGGAGTTCGGCGACATCCACTTCATCTGCGTGGGCACGCCGCAGAAGAACGGCAGCAAGGCCGCCGACCTGACCTACGTCGAGTCGGCCGTCACGTCGCTCGCGCCGCACCTGACCCACAAGTCGCTCGTGGTCGGCAAGTCGACCGTGCCGGTGGGCACCGCCGAGTGGGTGGAGCAACTGCTTCACAAGCACGCCCCGGACGGGACCGAGGTCGAGGTCGCCTGGAACCCGGAGTTCCTGCGCGAGGGCTTCGCCGTCGAGGACACGCTGCGCCCGGACCGGCTCGTCTTCGGCGTCAAGTCCGAGTGGGCCAAGGAGATGCTGGACACGGCGTACAAGGGCGTGTTCGAGCTGGCCCAGTCCGAGGACCGCGAGGTGCCGGTCGTGGCCACCGACTTCGCCACGGCCGAGCTGGTGAAGGTCTCGGCCAACTCGTTCCTCGCCACGAAGATCTCGTTCATCAACGCGATGGCGGAGGTGTGCGACGCGGCCGGTGCCGACGTCACGCAGCTCGCGCGCGCCATCGGCTACGACGTCCGGATCGGCAACAAGTTCCTGCGCGCCGGTGTCGGCTTCGGCGGCGGCTGCCTGCCGAAGGACATCCGCGCGTTCCAGGCCCGCGCCGACGAGCTGGGCGTGGGTAGCGCCCTGCACTTCCTCGCCGAGGTCGACAACATCAACAAGCGCCGGCGGACGCACGTCATCGAACTGACCAAGGAGCTGGTCGGCGGTTCGGTGGAGGGAAAGCGGATCGCCGCGCTCGGCGCCACGTTCAAGCCCAACTCCGACGACGTCCGCGACTCGCCGGCGCTCGCCGTGACCCGCGCGCTGCACGAGGCCGGCGCCGCCGTTCACGTGTACGACCCGGAGGGGTCCGACAACGCGCGGCGCGAGCTGCCGGACGTCACGTACGCGGTCTCGCTCGTCGAGGCCGTCCGGGACGCCGACATCGTCGTGGTCCTCACCGAGTGGGAAGAGTTCCGCCACGCGGACGCCAGCACCCTCGGCGACCTCGTGAAGCACCAGCGCGTGATCGACGGCCGTAACTGCCTCGACCCGGCGAGCTGGCGCGCGGCCGGCTGGGAGTACCACGGCCTCGGCCGTCCCTGACGCCACGCCCACGCGTCCCACTTTCGGACTTTTGAGGGTGTCCGGCCCCGCCGGACCCTCAAAAGTCCGAAACTCGGCGCAGGGAAAGGTGAGTAGTTTTGCTCGCCGCGGCGCGCCGTAGCACCGGCACCGTGAGAGGTAGCTTCAAGCCCCCTTTCACGAGGAGCAGGAATGACCGCCGCGCTGTGCCCCGACTGCCGCGCCGAACGCCCACCGGGCAGTTCCGCGTGCCCCCGCTGCCACCTGCCCCTCACCGGGCCGGTGGCGACGGAACTCGGCCAGGTCGACCGCGAGCTGGTCGAGCTGGACGCCCGTCTCGCCGGCCTGGAGCAGGAGCGCGCCCGGCTGCACGGCGTCCGGGGCCAGCTGCTGGCCCGGCGGGCGTCGCTGATCAGCGCCCTGCGGGCGGCGGTGCGGCCCCGCGCGGCCGTCGCGCAGCCCGGGTCGCCGTTCCAGGCCGCCACGGGCAACACCGCCCGTGACCTGGCGAGCGGCCCGGTCCGGGAGGCTGCCACGGCCGCCCGCACCGTCGCCGGGGAGGCGTCCAGCCACTCGATCCAGACCGTGCTGCTCCTCCTCGGCGGGCTGCTGCTGGCCGTGGCGGCGATCGCGTTCACGGCTTTCGCGTGGAGCCGCTTCGGCATCGGCGGCAAGGCGCTGATCCTGTCGGCGCTCACCGTCGTGATGCTGACGGTGCCGGCCGTCCTGGTGCGGTTCAAGCTCCCGGCGACCGGCGAGACGATCGCCGCCGTCGGACTCGTCCTCGTCGCGCTGGACGGGTACGCCGCGTGGCGGGTCGGGTTCCTGGGCGTCGACGACTCGCTCCCCGTCGGGGTGTACGCGGGCATCGTCGCAGCGGTCGTGACGGCGGTCGCCGCGCTGTACCCGTTCGCCGTGCCGCTGCGGTTGCCGAGGCCGATCGCGGTCGTGACCGGTCAGGCCGCGCTGCCGCTGGTCGCCAGCTCCACCGATGTGCCGTTCGGATCGACCGCCACCGCGCTCGTGGCCGCGAACCTGGCCGTCGTCTGGCTCGCCAAGCGCTACGACGCGACGCCCGAGAAGGTGCTCGGCTGGATCGGCGCGTCCGCCGCGGCCGTCACCGCGCTGGGTCAGATCGCGGCCCGGTTCGTCACCGGCACCCTTGCCGAGACCGTCGGATCCGCGCTCGCGCTGGCCGTCCTGGGTGCGCTCACGCTGGCCGCCGCCGAGCTGATCCGGACGTCCGTCGCGCGTCACCTCGCGTCCGGTGCGGCGGTCCTCGCTGTCGCCGCCGGCGCCACCGCCATCTACCTGCGCGGCCCGCACGCGCACGAGCCGGTCGCGTTCGGCGTGCTGGCACTCGTCCTGGCCGCCGCCGCCGTCGTGGTTCCCACCGCGTGGCGGACGGGCGCGCTGAGCGGGGTCACGGCGGTCACGGGCCTCGCGGCGGCGATCCCCGCCTTCTGGACGTTCGTCGTGCTCACCACGCCGATCAGCTGGCTGACGCAGGCCTGGGACGTCGGTTCCGCGCGGCAGATCGCGCGGCTCGCCCCCGGCGCGACGTACGCCCCGCCGCTGGACGTCGTCTACACCGTCGTACCAATCGCCGCCGCCGTCGCGCTGCTGTGCTGGCGCTGGTTCGGCGTCAAGGCGCTGCCGTTCGCGCTGGCCGTCCCAATGGCGGCGCTCGCCCTGCTGACGCCGGTCGCCGGCGGTGCCGCGCTGTCGGCCGTCCTGGTGGTCGGGGTGGTCGCGGCCGCGACGTTCGGTGGTGCGGCCTTGGCGGTGTCGCGGGAGCGTCCGCTGGCCGTGCTGCTGGCGGGGATCGGAACGCTTGCCGGCGTGCACGCGGCGGTGTGGTCGGTCGCGAACCGGGCGGCCACGCTCGTCACGATCGGTGCCCTGGCCCTGATCTGGACGGCGCTCGCCGCCGCCTGGGCCGCCCGCGACCGCACGTCGGTGCTCGGCGGGATCGCCACGGCCGCCGCCCTGCTCGCGGTGACCAGCGAGACCGCCGCCGTGGCGTCGGCCCTGGACGCCACCCGTCTCGCCCGCGCGCTGGCGATCTTCGCCGCCGCGCTCCTGGCGATCGGGCTGGCCGCCGCGCTGCGGGAACGCTGGTCCGTGCACGGGACGGCCGCGCTCGTCACCGTCCCGGTGTCGGCCGCCGCCGGTGCCCTGGCCGGCGCGGTGAACGGTGGCCGCCCCGACATCGGCCTGTACTCCGCGCTCGCGGCGGCCGTGGTCCTCGGCGCGTACGCCGTGGCCGGCCGCACCCCGCTCGGCGCCACCGGCATCCTCGGACTGGGCATCGGCGGGCTCGCGGTGCTGCCCGTGGCGGTCGAAGCCGTCGCTGGGCCGCTGAGCTGGGCGTCGTCCGTCTGGGACGGCGCGCCGGCGCGTGCCGGCGCCGGGCTGGGCGCCACGTTCGGCTGGCACGGCACCGGGTTCGACGTCGTGACGGTGATCGTCGTCGGCGCCGGCATCGCGCTGCTGACGAAGAAGCTGTGGGCGGCGGCGCCGGTGTGGGCGCTCGCCGTGCTGATGATCCCGCTCGCCCTGGACGCCCCCTGGCCCGCCGGCATCGCCACGGCGACCGTGCTGGCCGTCGCCGGTGCCGCCGTGGCCGCGTTCGCCGGAAAGCGCGCCATCGGTGCGCCCGTCGCGGCGGTACTGGGGACGACGGCGCTCGGGTGGTCGCTCGCGTCCGAGCCGGCGACGATCACGGTGCTGGCGGTCGTCGCGGTGACCGGCGCGGTGTGCGCGTACCACGGTGGAATCCGGCTGGCCGGCGCCGTGACCGGTGCCGCCGCCGCGCTCGCCGAAGCCGTCGCGGTCGGGGCCGCGTTCGACCTGTCCCGCGCCGAGATCGCCTACCCGGTGCTGGGCACGGCTGCCGCGCTGGTGTTCGGGGCGGGGCTTCTGCCGGACGAACGTCCTTATAGGAGCTTGGAGTTCGTGGGGTTTGCCGGCGTAGCCGGTGCGGTGGCGTTCACGCTCGGCGACACCTGGCACACCGCGCTGGCGTTGACGCTGGCCGGCCTGATCGTCGGGGCGACCGCACTGCGGCCGTCCCGGCGGCTCGCGGTGGTCGCCGGGCTCGGGCTGGAACTGGTGGCGTCGTGGCTGTGGCTGTGGACGGCCGGGATCCGTACGCCTGAGGCGTACACGCTGCCCACGGCGCTCATCGCCACGGCGGTCGGGCTGGTGGCGCTGCGGCGGGAGCCGTCGCGGTCGTCGTGGTCCGTGCTCGGGGCCGGGCTCGCCGGGATGGCGCTGCCGAGCCTGGCCGTGATCTTCCGCGAGGACGGGTCGCCGTGGCGGTCGCTGCTGCTCGGCGGCGGCGCGCTGGCCGTGACGATCGCGGGCGCCGCGACCCGGCGGCAGGCGCCGTTCGTGCTCGGTGCGCTGACGGTCGCGCTGGTGGCGCTGCGGGAGATCTGGCCGCTGCTGCCGCGCATCGCAGCCGCCGTGCCCGCGTGGGTGCCGCTGGCGATCGGCGGGGTGCTGCTGGTCGTGCTGGGTGCGACGTACGAGCAGCGGCGGCGGGACCTGCGTCGCGTTCGCGCGGTCGTCGCGCGCATGAACTAATTGGGGGATGGACTACCGGGATGCCGCGACGATCCGGCGGGTGTTAGCCGCCCACACCTGGGCCGTGGTCGGCCTGACGAACCACGAGTGGCGGGCGGCGTACAGCGTCGCCCGCTTCCTCCAGCAGCAGGGCAAGCGGATCGTGCCGGTGAATCCCGGCGCCGAACCGGTGCACGGCGAGCCGGGGTACGCGCGGCTCGCCGACATCCCGTTCGAGGTGGACGTCGTCGACATCTTCCGGCGCTCGGAACTGGCCGGCGTCCACGTGGACGAAGCCGTCGCGGCCGGTGCGAAGGCCGTGTGGCTCCAGCTCGGCGTGATCGACACGGAGGCGGCTTCCCGGGCGGCCGGCGCCGCGCTGGACGTCGTCATGGACGCCTGCCCCGTCATCGAGTGGCCGGCGTACGGCCCGCGCTAGTGCCGCGCCGCGCGCGTGCGGGCCGCGCCGCGCGGGACCGTGCGGGCCGCCGCGCCGGGATAAACCGGACTGTTCGGGATGGAGTGCTGTAACCGGGCGCGGGATAGGACGATAACCCCGACAGTTGGGCGGCCTCAGTCGGTGAGGGATGCGCGGAGGGCTGCGTCCTTCTCGGCGACCAGGTCGCGCAGGCTGTCCTGGTAGCCCGCCATGCGGTCCAGGAGCGTGGGGTCGCTGGCGCCGAGGATCCGGACGGCGAGCAGCCCGGCGTTCCGCGCCCCGCCGATGCTCACCGTGGCGACCGGGACGCCGGCCGGCATCTGGACGATCGACATCAGCGAGTCCATGCCGTCGAGGTACTTGAGCGGCACCGGGACGCCGATCACCGGCAGCGGCGTCATCGACGCGACCATGCCCGGCAGGTGCGCGGCGCCGCCGGCACCGGCGATGATCACGCGCAGTCCCCGGTCGGCGGCCGTCGACGCGTAGTCGAGCATCTCGCGCGGCGTCCGGTGCGCGGAGACGACCCGCACCTCGTGCTCGACGCCGAACTCGCGCAGCGCCTCGGCGGCGGCGGACATGACCGGCCAGTCCGAGTCGCTGCCCATGATCACGCCGACAGTCATGGTTTTCCTTCCCGGAGCCAGCGCGCGGCCAGGGCGGCCCGCGCGCGGACGGTGTCGAGGTCGTCGCCGAGGGCCGTCACGTGCCCGATCTTGCGGCCCGGCCGGACCGCCTTGCCGTACAGGTGCACCTTCACCCCGGGGTCGGCGGCGAACAGGTGGTGCAGCCGCTCGTCGATGGCAAGGCCGCCCGGTTCGCCGCCGAGCACGTTCGCCATGACGACGGCCGGTGCCGCCATCTCGGTCGAGCCGAGCGGGTAGTCGAGCACGGCGCGCAGGTGCTGCTCGAACTGGCTGGTCCGGGCGCCTTCGATCGTCCAGTGGCCGGAGTTGTGCGGGCGCATCGCCAGCTCGTTGACGCAGATGCCGTCGGCCGTCTCGAACAGCTCGACGGCGAGGACGCCCACGACGCCGAGTTCCGTGGCGATCCGGATCGCGAGGCGCTGCGCCTCGGTCGCGCGCTCGGCGGACAAGCCGGGGGCGGGCGCCAGCACCTCGACGCAGATGCCGTCCCGCTGGACGGTCTCCACGACCGGCCAGGCCGCGACCTGCCCGTACGGCGACCGGGCCACGACAGCCGCCAGCTCACGCACGAGCGGGACCCGCTCCTCGGCGATCAGCGGCGCTTCGGTTGCCGGCAGGTCCTCGCCCTGCGCGACCATCCAGACGCCCTTGCCGTCGTACCCGCCACGCGTGGCCTTCACGATCACCGGCCAGCCCGCGTCGTCGCCGAACCGCTCGAGGTCCGCCGCCAACTCGACCGGAGCCCAGCGCGGCGACGGCGCGCCCAGCGCGGACAGCCGCTCCCGCATCGCCCGCTTGTCCTGCGCGTACAGCAGCGCGTCCGGACCGGGGAACGCCTTGACGCCCTCGTCGATCAGCGCCCGGATGTGCTCGGACGGCACGTGCTCGTGGTCGAACGTCACGACGTCGCAGCCCTTGGCGAACGCGCGCAGCGCCGCCAGATCGGTGTGGTGTCCGTGCTGCAGGTCAGCAGCCACCAGCGCTGCGCCGTCGTCCGGATCGGCGGCGAGGACGCGCAACGACTGGCCGAGCGCGATCGCGGCCTGATGCGTCATCCGGGCGAGCTGGCCGCCGCCGACCATGCCCACGACGGGGAGGCCGGTGCGGGGATCCATGCAGCGGAGCGTAACCGGCGCGTGGCCCGGTCCACGATCCGACCGGTGGGATCGCGGAGCCAGGGTCCACGATCCGACCGGTGGGAGGCCAGCCAGCCGGACCCCGCGGGGAGCCCAGCCAGCCGGACCCGGGGAACTCGGCCGACCGCCCGGCCCGGCGGCCGGCCGAGCCGGGTGACGGCAGGGCCCCTCGTCCTGCCGTCACCCGCGTCGTGGGTCCACCGGGCCCCCTCGTCCCGGCGGACCGCCTGTCCTTCCCGCGCTCGGCCCGCCGGCCCGCGGATGGCCACCCACCGGCCCGCGCCCATCGACTGGTGTTCAGCCCTGGTCGACGCCGCTCACCAGGTCGAGCGCGTCCTGCACGCTCAGCGGCAGCCGCTCCAGCCACACGCGGACGCCTTCCAGGTCACGGCTCCGCTGCAACCGTCCGCGCAGCGTCTCGACGCGCCGCGCCAGGTGGTGGTCGCGGACGACGAGCCCGAGCACGGCACGTTGCCCCACGGCCGCGAGTGTCTCGCCGCCCGAGAACGCCGCGCGGAGGCAGTCGCCGAGGGTGAGGCGGAACAGCATCCCCTCCCAGGCGGCGGTGCCGTCCCGGTCGCCGAGGTCGACGACGAGCACCACGTGGCGGTCGGTGGCGGCGGTGCCGTCCCGTTCGGCTTCGCGGTAGACCTCGGTGAGGCGGGTACGGAGGTACGCCGCCGACGCCAGCCCGCTCAGCGGGTCGACGCAGGTCGCGGTCGTGATACCGGCCACCGTGGCCTCCGTCCACGACTCGACCAGTGCCCGCACGACGAGCATCGGCGGGGAGCCGCCCGGCAGCTTCCGGTACAGCGCGTAGAGATCGGTGAGTGCTTCGCGGGCTCCGACGCCGGCGTTCGCGCGCGCGGCACCGAGCCGTCCGCAGGCCGCGACGGCGTCACGCCCGCCCGCGATGGCCGCGGCGACCGCGTCCACCTCGGGCATCCACCAGTCGTCGTGTCTCGTCCATCCAGTTCGCAGTGACTCTTCCGACCATGCGTCCCGCAGTGTCGCCGCGTCACGGTGACCCCGCTGGGTCGGTCGCCATCCCGGATCCACGATCGCCCCTCGTGGTTGTTCGGCCAGCACGTCGACTCCCTCTCCGCCGTCGGGCAGCTCGCTCGCTGCGTGTAACCGCCCGTCTCCGCCCTGCATGCGCAACTGGACGCACGGGCCACACGGTTATGACGCGATATCCGGAACAAGTTCGGCCGAATGTCCAGCGGGGCGGACAAACACGTGAACAGCTGTCACCATCGTTGCGGTGTTGCGGTTTGATAAGCGCCACGCAGACAACCGGTGGGCAGATGACGATTGACCTCGCTGACGAGCCCGTACAGGGCCCTAGCGACGCTGACTTGATCATTGCTACCCGCAGTGGCGATACCGCCGCGTTCGGGCAGCTCTACGCCCGTCATGTCGATGCGGCGCGAAGACTCGCCCGCACCCTCACCCAGAGCCGGTCCGACGCGGACGACCTGGTCGCCGAGGTGTTCGCCAAGCTGCTCGACAAGCTGCGCGACAGCGCGGGCCCGGAGACGGCGTTCCGCACGTACCTGCTGACGAGCGTCCGGAACGCGTTCTACGACCGCGTCCGCCGCAACCAGAAGGTCACGCTCACCGACGACGTCGCCAAGCACGCTCCCGGCGTCCCGTTCGTGGACACCGCGATCGAGGGGCTGGAGCGGTCGCTGGCGGCGCGCGCGTTCGCCCGGCTGCCGGAGCGCTGGCAGATGGTGCTGTGGCACACCGAGGTGGAGGGCGAGTCCCCCGCCGAGGTGGCGCCCCTGATGGGCCTCACGCCGAACGGCGTCGCCGCGCTCGCCTATCGCGCCCGGGAACGGCTGCGCCAGGCGTACCTGCAGGAACACCTCACGGAGACGGCCAGCGACAGCTGCGGCCCGATCGTGGAGAAGCTCGGCACGCACGTCCGGGGCGGGCTCTCCAACCGCGACAGTGGCCGCGTCCAGGCACACCTGTCGGACTGCAGCCGGTGCCGTGCGCTGTTCACGGACCTGCGCGAGGTCAACTCCGGGCTGCGCGGCATCCTCGCGCCGCTCGTCCTCGGCGGATCGGCGGCGGCGTACGTCACGGCGGGCGGCAAGACCGTGTTCGGCCTGGCGAGCTTCCTGGGCGGCGCGCGGAAGGTGGCCTCGACGTGGACGGCCCAGGCGGCGATCGGCGGGGCCGGCATCGCGGTGGCGACGGCCGTGGCGATCACGGTGACGCCCCATGTGACGAACGCGCCGACCGACACGATCGTCGCGCCGGCGCCCACGTCCTCGACGGGCGGATCGGCCAGCCTCACGCCAAAGGGCTCCCAGGCGACGCCGTCCACGTCGGTCAGTCCGGGTGCCACGGGCATTCCCGGGCAGCCAGGCGTTGGCGTGCCGAGCACGACCGGCCCGACCACGAGCCCGACCGCCGCCGCGCCGGGCGGCTCGGATCCCGGCGACGGCACGGACTCACCCGGCGAGCCCGGCGACCTCGAGGACGAGCCGGGCAAGACCACCGTGGCCCTCGACTTCGACCCCGCCAAGCCGATGGCGCGCGGATCCACCAGCACGCTCGTCCTCACCCTGACCAACACCGGCCGGGCCGACGGCGAGGTGAAGAAGAACGGCAAGGGCCCCGTAACCTCCAAGATCACCGGCGAGCTGACCCTGCCCGCCGGCGTCACGCTCGCGGGCACGGCGGCCGGCGACGGGTGGAAGTGTGCGGCGGTGTCCACGGGCGCGGTGTGCCGGCACCCGTCGATCGCGACCGGGGCGACGACCACCGCACGGATCCCGGTCACGGTCGCCGCTGACGCCGCCAGCGGCGCGCCGCGCATGGTCATCACGTCGAACAAGATCGGCAGCCGGACGATCCAGTGCTCAGGTGGCGTCGTGAGCTGACCCCGGTGAACGCTCGGTGGCGCGCTGGTGCGTCACCGCGCGGACCAGCTCAGCCCGTGATAAACCGCTCATACAGTTTCAGGAGCGGCCGGGCCCGGTCCGGGTGCTCTGCCAATCCCGGAGGGACCATTCATGGGCGACATCACGAGCAAGGTCGACAAGGCGTTCGAGACCAAGTCCGTCACGGAGATCGCCGACGCACCGGTCGACGCGTTGCAGGGCGTGAGCGCTGCCGACGCCGACCTGCTCAAGCAGGCGTTCAACATCAAGACCGTGCGCGATCTCGGCACGAACAAGTACTTCCTGTGGGCGCAGGCGATCGCCAAGCTCGCCGAGTAGCCGTCCCGGCCGCGACCTCCCGCCCGGACAGGGTGGGGGGTGCGGCGACGGCAGGCCCCCTCATCCTGCCGCCGCCGCGACGCCCGGCGGGTGCCCCCCGCACCCATTGCCGGGCGCCTGTCCGTCACATCAGCCGGTCCACGCTTTCGAGCAGGTCGAAGGCGCCGGGCAGGGTCGGGGGAAGAGCCTCGGTCCACATGCGGACGCCCGTCAGCCCGGCGACCTGCCCCAGGCGGCTCCGCAGGGCGCCCACCCGCTGCGCGAGTCCCTGGTCGCGGCCGACGAGGCCCAGCACGGTCGTCGGGCCCACCGACGCGAACGTCTCGCCGCCCGAGAAGACCGATCGCAGGCAGTCGCCGAGCGCGAGCCGGAACAGCAACGACTCCCACCCGGACGCGTCCGCCAGCACCGCGATGTCGAGGATCAGCAGCGCACGCCCGTCGCCGACCGGCGTGCCGGCGTGCTCCGCCTCCCGGTAGATCTCCGCGCACCGGGTCCGTAAGTAGGCCGCCGTGGCCAGGCCGCTGATCGGGTCCTCGCAGGTAGCCGCCCGGATCGACGCCACGGACGCCTCAGCCCACGCCTCGACGAGCGCCCGCAGCACGGCCAGCGGCGGGATACCGGACGGAAGGGTGCGGTACAGCGCGCAGAGGTCGTCCAGCGACTCGCGCACGCCCACGCCTGCCTCGGCACGGGCCCGGCCGAGCCGTCCGGCGGCCGCTGGCGTGTTCCCGCCAGCCACGAGGGCTTCGGCCACGGCATCGACCTCGGACGTCCACCAGTCGGTCGAGCGCGTCCAGCCGCCGGCCAGCGACGCGTTGTTCCATGCATCCCGCAGCGCGCCGGCATCGGCGAAGCCGGACCAGGGCACGCCCTGATCAGCTGGGACCGCAGACAGCAGCCGCCTGTTCTGACGCACAGCACCCCCACACCTCACCCCGTGTACTCCAGCGAGACGCGCTAACAGGCCGTCCATGACGCGGATCCGGACGGGAACTTGCCGGATGCCGGGAAACGCGTCATCAGCGCGGCCATGATGCGTTGGGATAGAGAGACCCCTCCGAACCGGCAGGCAGATGACGACCGACATACCGGACGAAGCAGCCATACCCGGCGCCGGACCCAGCGACGCGGAGCTGATCACCGCTGTCCGGGGCGGCGACGCGGCCGCGTTCGGGCAGCTCTACGCCCGGCACGTGGACGCGGCGCGGAGGCTGGCCCGCACCCTGGTGCGTGGCACGTCCGACGTGGACGACCTCGTCGCCGAGACGTTCGCCAAGCTGCTCGGCAAGCTCAAGGACGGCGGCGGCCCCGACACGGCATTCCGGGCGTACCTGCTGACGAGCCTGCGGAACGCCTTCTACGACCGGACCCGCCGGGACCGCCGCGAGGAGATCACCGACGACCTCACCCGCCACGACGCGGGCGTCCCGTTCGTGGACACGGCCGTCGAGGGGCTGGAGCGGTCGCTCGCCGCCCGCGCGTTCGCCCGGCTGCCGGAACGGTGGCAGGTCGTGCTCTGGCACACCGAGGTCGAGGGCGACAGTCCGGCCGAGGTGGCGCCGCTGCTCGGCCTGACCCCGAACGGCGTGTCCGCGCTCGCCTACCGCGCCAGGGAACGGCTCCGGCAGGCGTACCTCCAGGAGCACCTCGTGGACGCGGCCGGCGACGACTGCCAGTGGGCGATCGAACGGCTCGGCGCGCACGTCCGGGGCGGACTGGCCGCGCGCGAGGGCGCCCGGGTCGAGAACCACCTGCGCGAATGTGACCGGTGCCGGGCCCTGTACGTCGAGCTGGGCGAGGTCAACGCCGGGCTGCGCGGGATCCTCGCCCCGCTCGTGCTGGGCGGATCGGCCACCGCGTACCTCGCGTCCACCGGCAAGGGCCTGCTCGCCGGGTGGGGATTCCTCACCGCGGCCCGGCAGGCGCTGCGGACGCGGTCCGGCCAGGCGGCCGCGGCCGGCAGTGGCGTCGCCGTCGCGGCGGTCGTGGTGGCACTGGCGCTCACCGGCAACAACACCCCGCCCGTCGAGCGGGAGCAGCCGATCGCCGCACCGCCGCCGGCCACCCAGCCCGAACCGCCTGCCGCCCCACCGGCCAGCCCGCCGAGCCCGGACGAACCGCCGCCGGCCGAGCCGGAGGATCCGCCGCCGGCCACGCCCGCGCCGACACCGTCCAGCCCCCCGGCGTCCCCCTCGCCGCCCGGCAAGGCCAGCACGGGAGTGCAGCTGGCGCCGGCCGGTGCGCTGGTGCGCGGGCGGCCCGGCGTCCTCGTCCTGACCGTGACGAACGCCGGCCGCGCCCCCGGCGGCGGGGGCTCTATCGACATCGCGCCCGACAGCCCCGAACTCGGCGGTGGCGCGGCCGGGCCAGGCCTCGCGCCGGGCGGTGGCGCGGCCGGGCCAGGCCTCGCGCCGGGCGGTGGCGCGGCCGCCGCGGGCCCGGCGCCCGGCGGGGGTGGGATGGTTGTCGCGCCGATGTTGGCGCCGGCCGGCCCGGCCACCGGGGCGCTCACGGCGACCCTGACGTTCCCGCGCGGCGTGACGTTGCGCGCCGCGTCGGCCGGTGACGGCTGGACGTGTGCCGCGAGACCGTCCGGCGCGACCTGCCGGCGCCCGTCGCTCCCGTCCGGACAGACGACCCGGGCGTACATCCCGGTCCAGGTCGCGTCCGATGCCGCGAACGGCGCGCCGACCGTCAGCATCGCGGCGCCGAACGTGAACGCGCGCGTGACGTCGTCGGTCGGCAGTGTCACCAGCACCGGCCTCGCGGCGACGATGGCCGGCACGATGGCCGCGTCGGTGGTGGTCGCCGGCAACGCGCTGATGTCGTGCCCGACGCTGGCGCCGCGGTGCGCGTCCGCGCGGACGGGCGGCGCCGGCAGGCCGGACAACGGCGACTGGCAGATGACCCCGTACGCCGACCCGGCCGCCCCGGCCGGCGGCCCGCTGCTGGGCTCGGTCAGCGGCACGTCGCTGCGCCTCCCCGGACGGGTCGTCTGGGCCGGCCTGTACTGGTCCGGCACGGGCAAGCCGTCGTCGTCCCCGACGGTGTACCTGCGTGGCCCCGGCGCGTCCCGGTACACCGCCGTGCGGGCCGCGCGGGTCGACACGGTGACGCGCGGCGGGTTCAGCATGGCCGCGTACCAGGCGTCGGCCGACGTCACCGGCCTCGTCCGGACGGGCGGCACCTGGTGGCTGGCCGCCGACCGCATGGCCTTCCACGGCGGGCGCGGTTCCTACGGCGGCTGGAGTCTCGTGGTGCTGGCCGCCGACGGCGGTCCGGCGCGCAGCGTAGCGGTCTTCGACGGCTTCACCCCTTTGCAGGGCGACGCGTCGTTCAAGGCGGCGGTGTTCGGGACGGCCGGCCGCCGCGCCCAGATCGGCTTCGTCGGCTGGGAGGGCGATCGTGGGCTGCGCGGCGACCAGCTGCTGCTCGGACCCGCGCCACTCGGTGGGGCGGACGCCGCGAACATCGCGTCGAGCCGCACCGGCGGGACGCCGTCCGGATGGAACACGTTCGGGGTCGACGCCCGGGTGCTGAGCGGTCAGATGCCGGCGGCGGCCGCGAACCACACCGTCACCGCGAACACCCACGGTGACGCGTGGTTGCTGGGCGTCATCGCACTGGTCACACCGTTGACGTGAGCCGCCCCACAGCGACCCCAGATTGGACGCCCAAACCGGACGCGGTGCGGCAGGTCTTGCCGGGACTGCCTATTCTTGCGGGGTGAATCTGGTCCGGAGCTTCGTCGACCGCTGGCACATGATCATCCGTGAGATGACCAAGTTCGGCATTATCGGCGTCATCAACATGGTGATCGACTTCGCCGTCTGGAACGCCCTGCTGATCTGGGGCCCGCTCCAGGACAGCCCGATCAAGGCACAGGTCATCGCGACGGTCATCGCGGCGACGTGCTCGTACTTCATGAACCGGCACTGGACGTTCCGGCACCGGGCCAGGTCCGGCCTCCGCCGCGAGTACGTGCTGTTCTTCATCTTCAACGCGATCGGGCTGGCGATCACCGGCGCCATTCTCGCCGTGGCCAAGTACAGCTTCGCCGTCGACGACCAGCTCGCGCTGAACGTCGTCAAGGTGTTCGGCGTCGGCGCCGCGACCGTGTTCCGCTTCTGGGCGTACCGCAAGTGGGTGTTCCTCCACCCGGAGGACGTGCTCTACGAGCCCACCGAGGAGCTCGAACCCGCCGCGGCGACGAAGACCGCCTAGCTGATTCGCGGCAGGTAGACGGCGAAGACCGCCGGCCGGGCACGCCGCAGTTCGAGGCGCCCGGAGTCGGCTTCGACCAAGGCACGCGCCACGGCCAGGCCGATGCCGGTGCCGTCGCCACCGGACACCCCACGGTCGAAGACGAGCGGCACCAGCGGATCCGGTACGCCCGTCCCTTCGTCGCTCACTTCCACGACCACGTGCTCGCCGCGTCCACGGGCGGCCACCGTCACCGGCCCGGCCCCGTGCTGCAACGCGTTCTCGACGAGGACGCCGAGCGCCTGGGCGACGTGCCCCGGCGTGGCGCGGGCCGAGAGATCGGGCTCGTCCGGCGGTATCTCGATCCGCAGCTCGCGTCCGCTGACCCGGAACGCGTCCTCCCAGTCGGCGCGCAGGGTGGCGAGGGCGCCGGCCACGTCCAGCTCGACGGCGTTGTGGGCGCGCTCGGTGCGGGCCTGGTCGAGCAGCTCGTCGACGATGTGCACCATCCGGTCGACCTGGTCCAGCGCGGCTTCGGCCTCCGCGCGCACCTCTGGCTCCGACAGCGCGGCGACCTCTTCGAGGCGCATCGACAGCGCGGTCAGGCGGGACCGGAGCTGGTGCGACACGTCCGCGGCGAGCTGCCGTTCCCGGCGGACCAGCTCACCCAGCCGGACGGCCGCGCTGTCCAGCGCCTGCGCGACGTGGTCCAGTTCCTCGGCGCGGTACCGGCGGCCGGTGGGGCCGAGATCGCCGCCGGCCAGGCGGGCGGCGTCCGAGGCGAGCTGTGCGAGGGGCGCGACCGTACGGCGGGCAGCGGGCGCCGCCACCGCCATAGCCGCCCCGACCGCCACCACCGCGACGCCGATGACCAGCGCGAACGCCTCGGCCCGGTGAGCGGGGTCGACATACCGGCTGGCAGCGAACAGCAGCCCGGCGGTGATGACCCCGACGGCGAGCAGGACGACGGCCAGCGTCGAGAGCAGGATCCGGCGACGCATCGAGCCCAGCCTCAGCGTTCGAAGCGGAAGCCGACGCCGCGGACGGTGACCAGGCGCCGGGGTGCCTGCGCCGGGTCGCCGAGCTTCCGGCGGAGCCAGGAGATGTGCATGTCGAGCGTCTTGGAGCCGGCCATCTCGGCGTCGCCCCAGACGTGTTCGGCCACCTCGTTGCGGGTGACGACGTCGCCGGCGTGCTCCAGCAGGAGCCGCAGCAGCGCGTACTCCTTGTTCGTCAGGTGCACTTCGGTGCCGTCGCAGAACGCGCGGTGGGAGGCCAGTTCAAGCCGGACGCCCGACGCGGACAGGTCGGCCGTGTACCGGCGCCGCAGCAGCGCCCGGACCCGCGCCAGCAGCTCGGCCAGGCGGAACGGCTTGCCGACGTAGTCGTCGGCGCCGGCGTCCAGCCCGACGACGAAGTCGACCTCGTCACGGCGTGCGGTGAGCATGAGAATCGGCAGCGCCGACCCGGCGGCCCGCAGCCGGCGCGCCACTTCGAGACCGTCCACACGGGGCAGGCCCAGGTCGAGGACCAGCACGTCGACGGAACCGGACAGCGCGGTCTGCAACGTGGTCACGCCGTCGGCTCGCACCACGACCTCGTAACCTTCGCGCTCCAGGGCACGCGCCAGCGGTTGAGCGATCGCGGTGTCGTCCTCGGCGAGGAGCACGGTGGCCACGCCGCCACCCTATTGCGTGGCCCCAACCAGGCGCCGACCCGCGCCCACTTTCGGACTTTTGAGGGCGCGGCGGTGCCCGCGACCCTCAAAAGTCCGAAGGTCGGGGCCAGCGGACGGTCAGGTGCCGTCGGACGGCAGGCCGCGGCGGTCGTGGTCGTCCTCGACGAGCCGGTAGAGGGTGCTCTGGACGCCTTCGACGTGCGGGATGTCGCGCAGCACCACCTGGCCGCGCTCGCCGGCCGACTCGACGACGAGCGTGCCGCAGCCGAGCGCCCGCTCGAACAGGGTGTGCTCGAACGACACGTCGTTGATCCGGGCCAGCGGCACGTCCCGTCCGGATCGGGCCAGCACGCCTTCGCGGAGCAGCACGCGGTGGGTGGTGAGGACGAAGTGGGTGCTCGCCCACACGATCGCCGGCCGTACGGCGAACCACAGGATGGCGCCGAGCGCGATGATCGCGATGGCCGAACGGGCGATGCCGTTGTCGATCATCGCCGCCGCGAATCCGGCCGCGCCGGCGGTGACGACGAAGACGAGCACGGGGAAGGCCAGCACCTTCCAATGTGGATGCAGGTGCAGCACGACCTCTTCGTCGTCGGCGAGCAGCCTGTCGGGGAACGCCACGGATTCACGCTAGAGCATCGGCCCGCGCTACTGGGGGACGGCACGCCCTACCGCCAGGACCTCCGCGACGGCCGCGGGGATGTCCAGGACCGGGAACACGACGTGCCGGATCGTCCGGGCGCGGTCGACGACGAGCATGGCCCGGCGGATCCGCAGCGCCTGCCCGGCGCGGAAGGTGGGGAGCCGGAGCGCGGCGGTGAACCGGAGGTCGGCATCCGACAGCAGGGGGTGGGTGATGTTCTCGGCGGCGGCGAAGGCGGCCTGCTCGTCGGGGCGCTGGGTGCTGACGCCGCGCAGCGCGACGCCGGCTGCGGCGAAGTCCGGGGCGGCCTGGCGGAACAGCCGGTTCTCCAGCGTGCAGCCCTGCGCGCCGGGGATGTCGCCCCAGCCGGGCGGGAGGGGCGCCGGGATGCCCGTGGCGGGGTAGGCGAAGACGACGGTGGCGGCCGCGTCCGGGTCGACCACGTCGAGAACGCCGCGGCCCACGGCCGGCAGGGCGAGCGCGGGGACCTGGGTCCCGAGGAGCGCGTGGACCCGGTGGGCGGTCGCGCCGTCCTGCGCGCCGGTGCCGGTGACCGCGCCGTCGCCGAGAATCCACTGGTCGGCCCAGTCCTGGAGCGAGATGAGGACGGGCGCGAGCGCCATGCCGGCGGCGGTGAGCCGGTAGTCGTAGCGGGTGGGCCGCTCCTGGTACGGCTCGCGGACGAGCACCGCGCTCTGGACGAGGTCCTGGAGCCGTTCGGTCAGCACCTTGCGGGATATCCCCAGCTCGTCGTGGAGCTCGTCGAACCGGTGCCGGCCACGGGCCACCTCGCGGACGATCAGCAGGCTCCACCAGTCGCCGACGACGCTCGCCGCCTGCGCGATGGCGCACTCGGCGTCCCGCTCCCGCACCTGTCTGACCACGCGCACGACAATCTCACATCTGTTGCGAGTTCCCATTCGGAACCTATAAGTTCCTCTTCGATACTAACTCGGAGGAGAGGTACCCCGTGGCCGTCGCGCTCGCAACGTTCCACCGCACATGGGTCGTGACCCGCCGGGCGTACCCCTGGACGTACTTCGTCGGCACGGTGCTGACCGGTGCCCTCACGATCGGCCTGGCCTACCTCGCCTTCCACGCGGTCGGCGGCGGCCAGGTCGCGGACGACTTCGCCGACAAGGCCGGGACGTCCGACTACCTGGCGTTCGTGGCCGTCGGCGCCACGGCCAACACGTTCGTCGTCCGGCTGCTGCTCTGGGCCGCGAAGGCGCTCATCACCGAGCAGCGCGAGGGCACGCTCGCGGCCCTGATCGTGGCGCCGGCCCGGCGCCTCCCGTACCTGGTGGGCTTCGCCGCCTTCGCGGTGACCAGCACGTTCGCCGAGGTCGCCGCGCTCTGGGGCTTCGCCAGGGTGCTCGGAATCTCGCTGCCGGCGACAAACCTGGCGGCGGCCGTGGTCGCGACGGGGGTGATCACGGCCGCCGTCTTCGCCGTGTCGATCCCGCTCGGCGCGGTCATGATCGCGGCCGGCGAGGCGCACATCTCCCAGAACACGGTGTTCTACCTGATGGCCGTCCTGTGCGGCTTCGTGTTCCCCCGCGCCTACCTGCCGGAACCCGCGCAGTGGCTCGCCGAGCTGATCCCGGTCACGGCCGCGTTGGACGTCGTCCGGGGCGCGTTCGCCCACGGGCAGTCGCCGGCCGAGCTGGCTCCGCGGATCGCCGCCGCACTCGCGGTGAGCACCGCCTATGCCCTGTTCGGGCTCTGGTTAATGCCCCGCGCCGAGCGGCGCGCGATGGAGAGGACGAACTGATGGCCACCGGGATCACCACCCACGCCCTGCGCAAGACGTTCACGGTCCGGAGCGGCGGGCTGTTCCGGCCGCGGCGCGCCGAGAAGGTCGCGGTCGACGACCTCGACCTCTCGATCCCGCCGGGCCGGGTCACCGGACTGCTCGGGCTCAACGGCGCGGGCAAGACCACGACGATCAAGGTGCTCGCCACGCTGCTCCGCCCGACGAGCGGCACCGTCCTCGTCGACGGCCTCGACGTCGTGAGCAATGCCAACACGGTCCGGCACCGGATCAACCTCATCGCCGGCGGCGAGCGCATGGTCTACGCCCGCATGACCGGACGCGAGAACCTCTGGTACTTCGGCCAGCTGTACGACGTCCCCCGCGCGACGCTGCGGCGGCGTACCGACGAGCTGCTGGCCACGGTCGGGCTGGAGGACGCTGCGGACACCCTCGTCGAGCGGTACTCCCGGGGCATGACCCAGCGCCTGTCGATCGCGCGGGGGCTCATCAACGACCCGGCGTACCTGCTGCTCGACGAGCCGACGCTCGGCCTGGACGCGCCGATCGCCCGTGACCTGCGCCGCGTGGTCGCCAAGCTCGCGGCGGACGGGCGCGGCGTCCTGCTGACCTCCCACTACCTCGCCGAGGTCGAGGAGTTGTGCGACAGCGTGTACGTGATCGCGGACGGCCGGCACCTCGCCGAGGGGTCGCCGGCCGCGCTGATGGCCTCCACCGGCTGCCACCGGACGGTCCGGGTCGTCGTCGCCGATCCGTCGCCGGACGTCGAATCCGCCGTCGCCGCGCTGGCCGCGCGGTTCGGGGGCGCCGTGGAGCGGAACGACGCCGAACTGGTCGTCCGCGTCTCGCACCCCGACGACATCGCGGGCGAGCTGACCACGGCGATCGTCACGGCGGGCGGCTCGCTCGGCGGGCTCGACATCGTCGAACCCAGCCTGGAGGACGCCATCCTGGCGCTTACCGACACCCGGCGGACCGAACTGGCCACGGCATGAGGCACGCCGCCCGGATCGTCGCCGCCGAAGCGCTCAAGCAGCACCGCCGCGTCTTCGGCAGCAAGCTGGTCGTGTTCTCCATGCTGCTGTGGCCGCTGCTCCAGCTCACCGAGGTGTACTACACGGTCCTGCCGGTCGCCTCGACGCCCGGCATCACCGAGCGGTGGCCACTCGCCGCCGACCCCGTACGCCTGCTCGCGTTCCTGGCCACCGGCACGCTCACGTACACGTTCTTCTTCGCGCTCGTGCAGTCCGCGTGGCACTTCTCGTTCGAACGGATCAGCGGCACCCTCGAACTGCTGTTCCTGTCGCCCGCCAACCGGCTGGTCGTCGTGATCGCCAACAGCGCCGGGGCGCTCGTCCAGAACGTCTGGATGTTCACCTGCTTCACCGCCGCCGCGCTCATGGCGTTCGACCTGACGGAGGTCGCCCACCCCGCCATGTACGTCGTCGTCTTCGCCGCCCTGCTCGTACCGGCCGTCGCGTGGGGCGCGTTCCTCAACAGCCTGCTGATCTTCTCCCGCGATTCGGCGCTGCTGTACACCGTCCTCGACGAGCCGTTGTGGTTCGTCAGCGGCGTCCGGCTGCCGCTGTTCGCACTGCCGGGATGGATCCGGATCATCGGCGCGGTGGTGCCGCTGACCGGCAGCCTGACCGTCGTCCGCGGTGCGCTGCTCGACGGCCAGGGCGTGCGGGCGCTGGCCGGGGAACTGGTCGCCCTGACGTTGCTGTCCGCGGTCCTGCTCGGCGCGGCGTCGGTGGTGCTCCGGATCGGCGAGGCCCGCGCCCAGCGCACCGGCCAGCTCAGGCTGTTCTAGTTCTCGGGGCCGGCCAGCTCTCGGGGCCGGCTAGTTCTCGGGGCCGGCTAGTTCTCGGGGCCATCGACGATGAGGATCAGGCGGCGGACGACCTCGGCGGCGTCGAGCCGCTCCTGGCCCACGGCGGCGAACAGCGCGTCCGGATCGGCGAGGTCGAGGCTGCGCGCGAGCCGGACGAGCGGGATGCCGTTGGTCAGCATCCGGTCCTCGGCCATCATCGCCTCGGCGACGGCTTCCCGCCCGGCCGCGACCAGGGTCTCGGAGACCTGCTCGGCGAACCAGCGCTGGATCTCGATCCGGGCCCGCGGGCTGCGGACGAACTCCAGCCACTCCCGGGACGGCGCTGCGGCCGCCGACGGGGACGTCAGCACCTCGACGACGTCCCCGTCCGAGAGGGGGCTCGACAGCGGTGTGAGGCGGCCGTTGACCTTGGCGCCGAAGCAGCGGTCGCCGAGCCACGTGTCGACGGCGTAGGCGAAGTCGACGGGCGTGGCGCGGGCCGGCAGGCTCACGGACAGGCCCTTCGGGGTGAAGACCAGCACCTCGTGGTCGCTCAGGTCGCACTGGAGGGCGGCGAGGAAGTCTGCCGGCGCGGACGCGTCCCGCTCCCACCGCAGCAGGTTCTGGAGCCAGTCCAGCTCGCCGACGCCGCTGGCGTAGCTCACGCCCTCCGGCGGCCGTTCGTTCGCGGACTGCCGGTAGGCGAGCACGCCGTACTCCGCGATCCGGTGCATGGCGACCGTCCGGATCATCACGTCGACCAGCTGCCGGTCCGGGCCGACGACCGTCGTGTGCAGCGACTGGTACATGTTGAACTTCGGGACGCCGATGTAGTCCTTGAACCGGCCCGGCACCGGGTGCCACCGCCCGTGGACC
Organism: uncultured Actinomycetota bacterium; assembly: GCA_963742725.1. Lineage (GTDB taxonomy): Bacteria > Actinomycetota > Actinomycetes > Mycobacteriales > Cryptosporangiaceae > CAVVAL01. The sequence goes on from CAVUMX010000001.1 coordinate 1,360,606, forward strand.
ACGCCCAGCGCCGCGTAGCAGTCCGTCGCGTCGCCGCTGACGACGATCTGGATCCGCGGGTTGTCGCCGAGCCGCCCCTCGCTCATGCGCTTGTAGACGGAGTGGTAGTGGCGCGGACGCTCGTCCACGGCCACACGGATCCGGTTCTGCCGCAGTTCGAGGGCCACGCCGGCGATCACCGCCGCCAGGTACCGGGACCGGTCGGCCTCGCGGGTCCTGACCAGCTGGTCCATCTGCGCGAACTCCTCCGGCTTCAGCGTCGCGAGGACCAGGTCCTCCAGCTGTCGCTTGAGGATGTGCAGGCCGAGCCGCCCGGCGAGCGGCACCAGGACGTCCTTCGTCGCGTTGGCGATGCGGATCTGCGACGGCCGGGACTTGAAGCTCACCGTGCGCATGTTGTGGAGCCGGTCGGCGAGCTTGATGATCAGCACCCGCACGTCCTGGCCTGCGGCGAGGATCATCTTGCGCATCGTCTCGGCCTCGGCCGTGCCGCCGAACCGCACCTTGTCGAGCTTCGTCACGCCGTCGACGAGGTGCGCGACGTCGCCGCCGAAGTCGACCCGGAGCTGGTCCAGCGTGTAGACGGTGTCCTCGACCGTGTCGTGCAGGAGGGCGGCCGCGCAGCTCGTCGTGTCCATGCCGAGGTCGGCCAGGATCGTGGCGACGGCCAGCGGGTGGGTGATGTACGCGTCGCCGCTGCGCCGCATCTGGCCGCGGTGCGCGTGGTCGGCGACCCGGTAGGCGCGCTCCAGCATCCGGAGGTCGGCCTTGGGATGGCGGTCGCGGTGGACCTGCAACAGCTGGGCCGTCTCAGGCCGCTCTGTGCCATGACGCGGTGCACTCCAGGCGAAGAAGGAGCGCACCAGGCCTCTGGCGCCAGGCTCGTCGTCGTCGGGACCGGAGCGGGCCGGGTTCGGCGCAGGCATCGTGGTGGCAGCGTCGTCGCTGCCACCTAGCCCTGCGTCGGGACTCACCGCACCTCCACAGCGCAGCCCCGGCCGGCGGCCGGGCCCGCTAATGGAAATCGTAACGCCGAAGGGACCCTTCGTCTGTCCGATGGACAATGCCGGACTTATCTGTTGCGTTTTCCCGATATCGCGGCAGCGAACGCGCGTCACCAGTCCAGCGGCAGCCCAGCGGCGAGTCGCCGGTAGTCGGCGAGGGTGTTGTACGCCTGCGCGGAGACCCGCAGCAGCCCCCGGCCGTTCCAGCCGTTGACCGCCACCTCGACGCCCAGCTCCGTCGAGATCCGCGACCACAGCGCGGTCGCCTCGTCGTGGTCGGTCACCACGCCGGCCGGCAGTTCGACGATCCGCATCGTGACCCCGTCGTCCCCGACGAGATGCGCGGGTTCGATCCCGAGCGCGCCGGCGACCAGGGCCTGGCCACGCGCGACCAGATCGTTGTCGTAGCGGCGGATCCCGTCCCACCCCAGCCCACCGAGGACGTCGAGAGCCAGCGGCAACGTGATCCACGCGCTGACGTCGGCCGTCCCCTGGTTGTCGAAGGCGCGCGGGTACCCGAACGGCTCGAACCAGGACGTCACCAGCGGACGCACCGTCCCCCGCCAGCGCTCGGAGACGTACAGGCCTGCGACGGTGGTCGCCGCACCCGCCCACTTGTGGAAGTTGCCCGTCCAGAAGTCGGGGTCGAGGGCGGCCAGGTCCACCGGGAGCATGCCGGGCGTGTGCGCCGCGTCGACCAGGACCGCCACGCCCCGCTCCCGCAGCGCCGGGACGATCCGTTCGACCGGGAACAGCCGCGCCGTCGGCGACGTGACGTGGTCGACCACCGCGAGCCGGGTACGCGGGGTGACGGCGGCGACCAGCGCGTCGACGACCGTGTCCGCGTCGGCGTCCAGCGGCAGCGCGACCGTGACGGGCGTGGCGCCGGCGTTCCGGCACACCCGCTCGACGGCGTACGTCACGGCGCCGTACCCGTGGTCGGTCACGAGGACCTCGTCGCCGGCCGCGAGCGGGAAGCTCTCCAGCACCGTGCTGGCGCCGGTCGTCGCGTTCGGCACCAGCGCGAACCCGGCCGGATCGGCGCCGACGAACGCGGCACCGGCCTCCCGCGCCGCGGTGACTGCCGGCCGGAGTTCGCTCTTGAAGAACCGCACCGGGTTGGCATGCATCCGATCCTGGAACGCGCGCTGCGCCTCGGCCACGGCGAGCGGGACCGCCCCGAACGAACCGTTGTTGAGGTGCGCGACGGACGGGTCCAGCCGCCACAGGGCGCGCGCCTCCGGCCACTCGATGTCGGTGTCAACCGCCTCAGTCGTCGTCATGCCACGAGGCTAGCCAGCAGGTCACACCAGGCGGCGGTCGACCGCCCAGCGGCTCAGCTCGTACCGGTTCGACATCTGGAGCTTCCGCAGGACGCTGGAGACGTGCGTCTCGACGGTCTTCACCGAGATGAACAGCTCCGAGGCGATCTCCTTGTACGCGTACCCGCGCGCCAGCAACCGCAGCACCTCCCGCTCACGGTTCGTCAGCAGGTCCAGTTCCGGGTCGCGGACGGGGGTGTCGTCCCGCTTCGCGAACGCGTCGAGGACGAAGCCCGCCAGGCGGGGAGAGAACACTGCATCGCCATCGGCGACCCGGCGGACCGCGTCGGCCAGCTCGGTCGCCGAGATCGTCTTCGTGACGTACCCGCGGGCGCCGGCCCGGATCAGGCCGATGACGTCCTCGGCGGCGTCCGAGACGCTGAGCGCCAGGAACTTCACCTTCGGATGGGTCTGCCGCACGGTTTCCAGCACCGCCCGGCCGCCGCCGTCCGGCATGTGCACGTCGAGCAGGACGACGTCCGGTTCGAGCCGGCTGATGGCGGCCACCGCCTCGGCGACCGTGCCCGCCTCGCCCACCACGGTCACGGTCTGCCCGAGTTCCGCCCGGACACCCGCGCGGAACATGCCGTGGTCGTCCACCAGGAAGACGGTCGGGTCGGCGCTCTGCTCGGTCATGACACCGCTCCTCGTTGCATCGTCAGCCGGACCTCGGTGCCCGTGCCCGGGCTGCTGCGGATCTCGGCCTTACCGCCGTGGCGCTTCATCCGGTCCAGGATCGAGCCGCGAACGCCGTGCCGGTCGTCATCCACAGTATCGAGGTCGAACCCGGCACCCCGGTCGCGGACGAACACACTCACCTGTTCCGGCTCCACCTCCGCGTACAGCGACACCGTCGACACCTTCGCGTGCTTGGCTGCGTTGACCATCGCCTCCCGCGCGGCGTGGACCAGCGGCAGCAGGCGCTCGTCCACGTCGCAGTCGCCGACCACGACGGCGTCCACCGCGATCGCGTACGTGTCCTCCACCTCGGCGGCGACGGACTCCAGCGCGGCACCGATCCGCTCGGTCGGCGACGCGGTCGGCTTGTACAGCCAGTTCCGCAGCTCGCGTTCCTGACCACGCGCCAGGCGGGTCACCTCGCGGGGATCGTCCGCGCTGCGCTGGATCAACGCGAGAGTGTGCAGCACCTGGTCGTGGACGATCGCCGCGATGTCGGCGCGCTCCTCCGACCGGATCCGGCCCCGCTGCTCCTCGCGCAGATCGCTCACGACCTTCGCCAGCCACGGCGCCACCACGACACCGGCGCCGGCCAGCAACGCGACACCGACCAGGAACCCGTCCCGGACGGCGCTCAACTCGCCCGTCGACGCGATGAAGCCCGCCAGCCCCACCACGACCAGCAGCCCGCCGCCGACCAGCCTGATCGTCGTCGCCGTACGGTCGCGGGCCAGGATCATCGCCAGCCACGGGTGCCGCGGCGTCAGCTCGGTCCAGCGCTGGCGCTGCCCGTCGTCCGCGCGGCGCCAGATGAGCACGCCACCGACGGCCGCCACGCCCAGGAACCACAGCAGCAGGGACGGGCCCGAATACCCGACGATGGCCAGCACGATCTGGGCGGCGATCGCCAGCGCGATGAACGCGAACAGCTGACCGAGCCGGCGACCGCCCTTGCCCTTGGCCCGGTCGGTCGGGTCCACGTCCAGGAGCACCCAGAACGCGGCATACAGGATCGCGCCGACACCGGTCGGCAGCAGCAGCGCCACGAACGCCACCCGGACCCACACGACGGGGATCTGCAGGTGCTCCGCGATACCGGCGGCGATGCCGGCGACATAACGGCCCTCGGCACGGCGGTACAGGCGGCGGAACGGCGCGGCCTGACCGATCGGCGGTCCCAGCCGTGGCGGTACCGGCGGGGTGGTGGTCGGCGTCGAGATGCTGACTCCTCAGTTGCGGGCGAGCGGGCCAACTCGATCGTCACACGCTGCGCGTACGCGTGGCCACCAGGTGTCGCCCCGAGTTCACGCCCTGTCAGGGATCAGGGTCTTCTCAGGGTCGTACCCGATGGCACCGAGACGCGCGGAAACCGACGATTGACGCCATGGAGAGCAAAGACCAGGCCGGCACGCCCGACAGTGGCGCAGTGCGACCACACCCCGACACCCCGCCGGCGGCCGACACCACGGCCGAACTGCCGGCGCGGCCCGACGACGCCACCACCCAGCTGCCGGTCGAGGACGCGACCAGCCACCTGCCCGCCGGCCAGCCCGCGCCGCCCGCGGCGGAGCCTTCTGCGCCGCCCGCGGCGGAGCCTTCTGCGCCGCCCGCGACGGAAGCCCCGGCCGGCGGCACGCCGCCGCCCCCGCCTGGTGACCAGCCTCCGCCCAACCAGCCGCCCGGCGCCGGGCCCCCGCCCGGATACCAGCCGCCCGGTGGCCAGCCGCCGCCCGGGTGGACGCCGCCGCCGCGACCGCAGCCGCTCGTCCGCACCCGGGACCCGCGCATCATCGCCGGCGTGTGCGGCGGCCTGGCACGGGCCACCAACACGGACCCGATCCTGTTCCGCGTGATCATGGCCGTCCTGGTCTTCTTCGGCGGCATCGGCGCGCTGCTCTACCTGGCCGGCTGGCTGCTGCTGCCGCTGGAGGGCGAGTCGGCGTCACCGGCCGAGGCCCTGCTGGGCCGTGGCCAGTCGAGCACGAAGCCGCTGGTCACCGTCGTGCTCGGCGTGATCGCGGTGATCGGCCTCATGACCTCGTTCAACACCGGCCCGGAGAACGTGGCGTTGCTGGTCGCGGTGGTCGTCGGCGGCGCGTTGCTGCTGCGGCGATCCGGGACCCTGCCACAGACCAGGGCCTTCACGCCCGCGACGGCTGGTCCGCCGCCCCCGTACACGCCACCTCCGCCGTCCTACCCGGCGTCGCAGCCCACGTACCCGTCGGCGGCAGCGGCGACGGCAACGCTGCCCGCACAGGACCCGGCCGCGTCCTACACCGCTCCGGGGTCGTACAGCCCGACGTCCGCGCCTGGGCCGTACAGCTCGCCGTTCGCTCCGCACGGCCCGTACGCACCGCCCGCACCACCCGGTCCGCCGGTACCGCCAGGCCCGCCGCGGCAGCCCCGCCCGCCGCGCGAGAAGTCGATCCTCGGCCGGGTGACCCTCGCCGTGCTGCTACTCGCGATGGCGGTCGTCACGACGGTCGACGTGGCCGGGGTCGACGTCCCGTTCACCGGATACGTCGCCACCGCGCTCGGCGTGACAGCGGCCGGCCTGATCGTCGGCGCCTGGTTCGGACGGTCCCGGTTGCTGATCGTGCTCGGCATCATCCTCACGCTGCTGCTCGGCATCGGTGCGGCGAGCGAGCGGATCGGCAACTACGCGAGCTTCGACGAGAACGTCCTCTGGCAGCCCGCGTCCATCGCCGAACTGCAGTCCGTGTACAAGCACGACTCGGGCGAGGTGACCCTCGACCTCGCCGCGCTGGACTTCACCGAGCAGACGAAGAGCGTGACCGTACGGGTCGGCGCCGGCGACCTGCAGATCTATCTGCCGCCGAACGTCGACGTGACGGGCGACGTCCAGGTCGGCGTCGGTGAGGCGCGGATCCTGAACAGCAACTCGGAGGGCCTGGGCATCTCCCGGACGATCTCCGACCAGGGCGCCGACGGCGCCGGGGGCGGCACGCTCAACCTGACGATCGAGCTGGGTGCGGGTTCCGTGGAGGTGGACCGGTGAAGAAGCACAGGACGGATCTCGTCTCGCTGATCTTCGGAGTGGCGTTCCTGGCGGCCGTCGCGTGGTGGGCGATCGCCCGCACCACCGACACGGACGTCGACCTGCGCTGGCTGATCGTCGCGGCGCTGGCGGTCCTGGGCGCCGTGATCCTGGTGAGCGCCCTCGGGCTGCTGACCCGGTCGGGCACACCGGCACCTGTTCAGAACGCGGAACCGGCCGAGATCACGGAGCCGCTCGAGATCATGGAGCCGCTCGAGATCATGGAGCCGGTCGAGGACGAGATCACCGAGCCTGAGGTCAACGAGGACGAACCCGTCAGCGAGCCCCGGTCATGACCGTCGAGCTGCTGCTCGCCATGGGCCTGCTGCTCGTGACGCTGGCCGCACTGCTCGACACCGGACCGCCCGCCCGACCGTCCAAGCCCCGCCCTCGCTGAAACAGGCCCTGCACGAGAATGGTGCCCCACGCGCCTATGCTGACTGGGGCCCCATTCTCGTGGACAGGTAGATACATGTCAGACGGCACACTTCCCACCGCGGGCCGCGGTCGCCCGCTTTCCGCGACCGCGGTGACCACCCTCACCAGTGAGGTGTCCCGGCACCCCGGACCCAAGCTTGTGCTGGTGGTCGCCGGGTCTCCCGAGGTCACCGACCACGTCCTCGACGACCTGATGCCGGCCGACCGGCTCGTCGTCTGGGCGACCGACCGGTCGTACGCGTCGGCGCTCACGGCCGATCTGGCCGGCGCCCGGAGCCGCGTCGCCGACCGGGTGACGGTCGTCACGGAGGCTTCCGAAATCGAGGACGAGTCGATCGACGTGGCCGTGGTCGCGTCCCCCATCGCGGGCGACTCGGAGACGGCCCACGAAGCGCTGGACCGGTACCGGAGCCTGCTGAACGCCGGCGGCGTCCTGAGCGTGGCCACCGGCGCCACCCTGGCCAGCGGCGGCGGCGCCGCACAGGCCCTCCAGGAGGCGGCGAGCGCCTACGGGGTGCGGTCGGACCTCGTCGTCCGGAACCGTCCGCCGCTGCGCATCCACCACCTGCGGTTCGCCCCGGCGGACCCGGCGCTGGCCGAGCGGCTCGAACCGGCGTACAGCCCGAGCCATGTCGCGGTCACCCGCCGGATGGGCATCGACTCCAACGGCGTGGCCGCCGCCGGTGTGTTCGGCGGGCTGGCGCTGCTCACGAAGCTGATCCGGCCGAGGTCGAAGGCGTGGCTGGTGCCGGCTGTCGCCGCGCTGCCGGTGGCCGCGTTCTTCCGTGACCCGCGCCGCATCACCCCCAACGAATCGAACGCCGTGGTCGCCGCGTCGGACGGTGTGGTCCTGAGCGTCGAGCACATCAAGGACGACCGGTTCGGCACCGACGAGTGGCTGCGGATCGCCGTGTTCCTGTCCGTCCTGGACGTGCACGTCAACCGGTCCCCCGTCGCGGGGCGCGTGGTCGACATCGTCAAGGAGGAGGGCGGGTACGCGAATGCCGCCACCGCCGCCGCCGAGCACAACGTCGCCCAGTACACGGTGCTGGACACGACGCGCGGCCGGGTCGTCGTGGCCCAGCGCACCGGCCTGATCGCCCGCCGGATCGTCAACCGTGCCCGGGTCGGCTCGCTGCTGAGCAAGGGCGAGCGGTACGGCCTGATCCGGTTCGGCTCCCGCACGGACGTCTACCTGCCGGCCGATGCCGTCGAGGCGATGGTTGCCCCGGGCGACCGCGTGACGGGCGCCGAGACGGTCATCGCCCGCTACCTGTAACACCCACAACGAGAAGGGCCCCGGCGGAAGCCGGGGCCCTTTCGTGTACGACGGGTCAGGCGGGGACGGCCGCCCGGCGCTGCTTGGCCCACAGGATCGGGCCGCTGAGCAGGTAGGCGCCGACGAGCAGGCTGAACGTCGTGGCCGGATCGGCGTAGAGCGCCAGAACGGCGACGCCCCACAGCCACACCGGAAGCCGCTTGAGCTGCCCGATCTTCATGTACGGGAACGTGCTGACCATGAGCAGGCCGAGCACCGCGAGCGCGCCGGTCAGCAGCGCCGGACCCTGCATGGGCAGGATCAGCATGGACGCGACGACGATCGCGGCGGCCATCGTGGTGGGCACGCCGCAGAAGTAGCTGCCGTTCTTCGGCGACACGTTGAACCGGGCGAGCCGGATCGCGGCGCAGACGGCGGCGAGCGCGGCGGCGCCCCCGGCGAGCCAGGTCGGCGCCCCGCCGGCCACGAGCCACGCGTACGCGACGACCGGGGTGGCGATGCCGAACGAGCACATGTCGGCGAGGGAGTCCATCTGGCCGCCGAACGGCGTGGAGACGCCGAACTTGCGGGCGAGGGCCCCGTCGAGGCCGTCGAAGACGACGCAGGCGAGGAGCAGCGCGGTGGCGATCCGGACCTGCCCGTCGAGGGCGAGGAAGATCGAGCCCATGCCGAGTAGCAGGCTGGCGACCGTGCACCCCTGGACTGCGAGGAAGCGGCGGCGCCGGGCCGGTGTCGGCTCGGTGAGCAGCGGCGGCGAGTCGAGCACGGGGCTCGGCCCGGTCACGCCGTCGGCCGTGATCAGCAGGCCCTGCGCGTCCGCTCTTTGGGGGTCGGCGGCAACGTCCCCGGTGGGGACGTCGAACCGGACGCCCGGTAGCGTCGTGGTCATGGCGTCGGGGCTGGTCTCGAGCGTCGTCGCGGCGACGCGGCGGCGACCGACGAGCACACGACGGGCGAACGTTCCACCGCGACGAAGTCCTCTGGTCAACCGACGACCGGCCGGGCGGGGGCTATCCGCAGAACGCCACCGCCAAGGTCTTGCACGCAACCCGATCCTCCTGGCCGGGGTTCCTTGCTCGCACCACTCGGTGCGGCTCCCGGTCTAGTAACGATCGCACATCGACACCACACAGCGCACCTGCCTGCCCCAATATGTCCCCGTATGCGGCGTGACTTGCAACACTGAGTTACCTCACCAGCAAAAGTGGGCGACATTTCGCCGGCCGTGAGCCGGGAAATGTCGCCCACTTTGGGGGGGAATCAGAGTCCGTTGCGGCGGGCCAGTTCGCCGTACCAGTGCCCGCTGTCCTTGATCGTCCGCTTCTGGGTCTCGAAGTCGACGTGCACGATGCCGAAACGCATCGCGTACCCCTCGGCCCATTCGAAGTTGTCGAGCAGCGACCAGGCGAGGTACCCGCGCAGATCGACCCCGGCCTGGATGGCGCGGTGCACCGCCCGCACGTGACCGTCCAGATAGGCCAGTCGATCGGCGTCGTGCACCTGGCCGTCGGCGGAGACCGTGTCGGGGAACGCGGCGCCGTTCTCGGTGATCATCAGCGGCACCTGCGGGTAGTCCCGGTAGAGCCGGACCAGGAGCTCGTACAGCCCGTCCGGGTCCTGCTCCCACCCGATGTGCGTGAGCGGGCCGCGCGGCGGCAGCAGCGTCGCGTGGCGCAGGCCGGGGAACGGTCCGGCGGAGTCCTCCGGGCCACCCGGCCCCACGCGGGCGCAGCTGTAGTTGTTGACGCCCAGCATGTCGATCGGCGTGGCTATCACTGTCAGGTCGCCGTCGGCGACGAAGTCGAAGTCCGTCACGTGCGCGAGGTCGGCCACGATGTCGGCCGGGTACTCCCCGCGAAGCACCGGGTCGAGGAAGATCCGGTTCTGCAGGCCGTCGACGCGACGGGCCGCTTCCCTGTTCGCCTCGGTGTCGGCGTCCGTGCGGACGGTCGCCAGGTTGAGCACGAGCGAGAACCGCTGATCGGGACGGGACTGCGACCGCATCGCGCGGACCGCCTCACCGTGCGCGAGCAGCAGGTGGTGCAGGGCCACGAGGCTCTGGCGGGGATCCTGCACGCCCGGCGCGTGCACGCCGGCGTTGTAGCCGAGGAACGCCGAGCAGAACGGCTCGTTCAGCGTGGTGAAGTCGTCGATCCGGTCGCTCAGGCTGGTGTGGACGATCGTCGCGTACTCCGCGAACCGCGCGACGGTGTCCCGGTTCGTCCAGCCGCCCTTGTCCTCCAGGGCCTGGGGCAGGTCCCAGTGGTAGAGCGTCAGCATCGGGTTGATGCCCGCCCCGAGCAGCTCGTCGACGAGCCGGTCGTAGAAGGCCAGGCCCTCCGCGTTCACCGGCCCGGAGCCGTCCGGCTGGATCCGCGGCCACGACACCGAGAACCGGTACGCGCCGATGCCCAGCCGCTTCAGGATCGCGACGTCCTCGGCGTACCGGTGGTAGTGGTCGCACGCGACGTCACCGGTGTCACCGCCGACGACCTTGCCCGGGGTACGCGAGAACGTGTCCCAGATGGACGGCGTCCGGCCATCCTCGTTCGCCGCGCCCTCGATCTGGTACGACGCCGTCGCGGCGCCCCAACGGAACCCGGCCGGGAACTGGATCACCCCCGCCTCCTCCTGAACCGCCGCCACCGAACCCAACCCACTCATGCGTCCCCCTCGTCCATGCCGATACCTCTTCCATTCGTCGGCGCCACGGCGCACGCTTGCCGGGTTCTCATCCCTTCACCGCGCCCTGCATGATCCCGCCGACGATCTGCTTGGCGAGGAGCACGAAGATCACCAGCACGGGCACCGTCGCGAGCGTCGCGCCCGCGAGCATCAGCGAGTAGTCGGTGTAGTACCCGCTCGCCAATGTGGACAGTGCGACCGGCACGGTCGGGTTCTCGGGGCCGAGCACGACCAGCGGCCAGAAGAAGTCGTTCCACGCGCCCATGAACATGAAGACGCCGAGGACCGCCGCCGCCGGCCGGATCGCCGGCACGACGACGTGCCAGTAGGTGCGGAGCAGGCTGCATCCGTCCGCGCGGGCCGCGTCGATCAGCTCGCTCGGGACGTTCTCCTCGACGGCCTGGCGCATCCAGAACACGGAGAAGGCGCTGACCAGCGCGGGCAGGATCACCGCCTGCAACCGGCCGCCCCAGCCCAGGTCCGCGACGAGCATGTAGAGCGGGATGATGCCGAGCTGCGTCGGCACCATCATCGTGGCGATCACCGTCACGAGCAGCGCGTTGCGGCCCTTGAACTGGAGCTTGGCGAACGCGAAGCCGGCGAGCGAGGCGAACAGCACGTTCCCGAACGCGACCGAGGACGCGACGATGAACGAGTTCATCAGCGCCAGCCCGAACTCGCTGGAGTCGAACACCCGCTGGATGTTCTCGACCAGGTGGCCGCCGGGCACCAGCGGCGGCGTGGACTCGGCCATCACGCTGCTGTCGCTGCTGGCGACGACGAACGTCCAGTACATCGGGAAGAACGAGGCCAGCAGGACGGCGCCGAGGATCATGTACGTCAGCGGTCCGGGCCGGCGCAGGCCGGGTGCCTTGCCCTTCGCGGCGGCGGCCGGGCGTACCGGGGTCAGGGTGGTCATGGCGCGCTCACTTCCCGGAGACCATGCGGCGGGTCAGGGTGAGGTTGATCAGTGCCATCACCACGACGATCAGGAACAGGACCCAGGCGACCGCCGAGGCGTAGCCCGAGTCGAAGAGCGTGAAGCCCTTCTCGTACAGGTACATCGTCAGCGTCTGGAACTGCCGGTCGCTGCCGCCGGTGCCGCTGGTGAGGCTGTTGGTGGCGTCGAAGAGCAGCGGCTCGGCGAAGAGCTGGAGACCGCCGATCGTGGAGACGATCGCGGTGAAGATCACGGTCGGACGGATCATCGGCACCGTGACGCTCCAGAACGTGCGCCACGGCCCGGCCCCGTCCACCTTCGCGGCCTCGTAGATCTCCGCGGGGATCGACTGCATCGCCGCCAGGTAGATCAGCGCGTTGTACCCGGTCCAGCGCCAGGTGACGATGACGCTGATCGCGATGTGCGACGCCCAGCGCTCGGCCGTCCAGTCGATCGGGCCGTCCACGCCGTCGCCGATGCCGACGAGGCCGAGCAGCCAGTTCACGATGCCGAAGTCACGGCCGAAGATCTGCGCGAAGACGAGGCCGACGGCGACGACCGTGACCACGTTGGGCACCAGCACGCCCGCGCGGAAGAACGTCCGGGTGCGGATGCGGCTGTTCAGGAGAGCGGCGAGCCCGAGCGCGATGAGCAGCTGCGGGATGGTCGAGAGGAGGAAGAGGCTGAACGTGTTGAACAGCGCGTTCCAGAAGTTCTCGTCGCTGAACAGGGTGGTGTAGTTGTCGAGGCCGACGAAGCCCGCGTCGCCGTTGATGAGGTGCCAGTCGTGCAGCGAAACCCAGAACGTGTAGACGAGGGGGTAGAGCCCGAACACGGCGAAGAGGGCGAAGAACGGCAGCACCATCAGGTACGGCGTGCTCTTCAGATCCCAGGTGGCGAGCTTGTTCCGGAACGACGACGGACGCTGCTGCCCCGCAGGGCCGGCCGCCGGTTCCGCACCCCGGTGGCGACCGGCGTCCTCCCGCACTTCGACCTTCATCTGCCTTTCCCTCCTGCGTACGCGCATGTGCGACCCACCGCGCGGGCGCGGATGATGAACGTCAGCGGTGGGGCCGGTGTGCGGCCACGGCCCCACCGCGACGGGTCCTGCCCTCAACCAGTAGGCGCTACTGGCCGAGTATCTTCTTGGCCTCCTTGACCGCCTCGTCGAACGCGGCCTGCGGAGTCTGCTTGCCCTGTTCGACCCGCAGCAGCGCCCTGGTGAAGATCGGGCGGACGTCTCCGTCGCGGAGACCGCGGTAGTTCGGCTGCAGGGAGTCCGCGGACTTGGCGAAGATCTCGCCGGTGGGCGCGTCGTTGTAGAACGGCTGCTTGAGGCCGAGCACGGCCGGGTCCTTCAGCAGCGCGGGCTGCGACGGAAGGTTGCCGGTCTCCTCGAAGATCTTCTTCTGGGACTCGGGCGAGGTCAGGAACTTCGCCAGCTCGTAGGCTTCCTTGTGGTGCTTCCCCTGCTTGGGGACCGTCAGGAACGAGCCGCCCCAGTTGCCGCCGCCGCCCGGGATCGAGGCGACGTCCCAGGTGCCCTTGCCGCCCTCGCCGACCGCGTCCTTGATCAGGCCGAGCATCCAGGCCGGGCAGGTGATCGTGGCGAAGGTGCCCTGCTTGAAGCCGACGGTCCACGGCTGGCTGAACGGCTCCAGCTTCGCGGACAGGCCGTCCTTGCTGGCGTTGGCGGCGAGCAGGAACGAGTCCTTGATGGCCGGGTTGGTGTCGGCGACGAACTCGTCCTTCTCCGGCTCGAAGAAGCCGTGCGGGTTCTGGTTGATCAGCGCTGTGAGGACGTTGTTCGCACCGTCGAAGAACTTCGCCTTGCTGCCGCTGTCCTTGAACTTCTTGCCGGTGGCGAGGTACTCCTCCCACGTCGGCCAGAGCTTGGAGACCTCGGCGCGGTCGGTGGGGAGGCCGGCGGCCTTGAACAGGTCGGGGCGGTAGCACATGGCGAGGCTGCCGACGTCGGTGCCGAGACCCATGACGGTCGAGTCGTCCGGAGCGGCCTGCTGCCACTTCCAGGTGAGCCACTGGTCCTTGAGGTCCTTGGCGCCGAAGTCGGCCAGGTTGGCGAACTTGTCCTTGGACTGGCGGAACTGCGGCAGGAAGCCCTCTTCGACCGCCTCGATGTCGGCGGCACCGGAGCCGGTCGCGAGTCGGGTGGCGAGCTGCTTGTGGTGCGGATCGAACTGCGAGATCCGCTCCTTGATCTTGACGTTCTTGTGCGCCTTCTCGTACTCCTTGTACAGCGTCTTGCTGTAGCCGAAGTCACTGAAGGTAGCCACCGTGAGGGTGATCGTCTCGTCACCACCACCCGTGTCGTTGCAGCCAGTAGCCGCTACGAGGCACATCGCCATACCGAGCGCCAGCCGCGCGCTACCGCGCTGGAGCGCTCCCCTTTCCCGCATCCGAACCCTCCTCCACCTGCGACGGACGGGTCATCCCGTCCGCCTCCCACTCCCGTGAGAGCGCTCTCAGGATTCTGGTGGTGAAGGTCACTGTCAAGGGGTTGTTACCGGATGGTTGCTGCGAGGTTCTGCCGAGAACGGGCTAAACCTGTCCGATTCGCACGCCTAGATTGGTCAAGTGGAGCGGGCTACTCCCACTCGATGGTGCCCGGCGGCTTGCTCGTCACGTCGAGCACGACCCGATTCACCTCGCGGACCTCGTTGGTGATCCGGGTGGAGATCTTCGCCAGGACGTCGTACGGCAGGCGGGTCCAGTCGGCCGTCATCGCGTCCTCGCTGGAGACCGGTCGCAGCACGATCGGGTGCCCGTAGGTGCGGCCGTCGCCCTGCACGCCCACCGAGCGGACGTCCGCCAGCAGCACCACCGGGCACTGCCAGATCTCGCGGTCCAGCCCGGCTGCCGTCAGTTCCTCACGGGCGATGGCGTCGGCGACCCGCAGCACGTCGAGCCGTTCCGCGGTGACCTCGCCGACGATGCGGATGCCCAGGCCCGGGCCCGGGAACGGCTGCCGCTGCACGATCGCGTCGGGCAGGCCCAGCTCGGTGCCGACCTTGCGGACCTCGTCCTTGAACAGCGTCCGGAGCGGCTCGACCAGCGCGAACTGCAGATCCTCCGGCAGCCCGCCGACGTTGTGGTGACTCTTGATGTTCGCGGTACCGGTACCGCCGCCCGACTCCACGACGTCCGGGTAGAGCGTGCCCTGCACCAGGAACTCGATCGATTCCCCGTGGGCACCGGCCTCGGCGATCAGCTCCCGCTCGGCAGCCTCGAACACGCGGATGAACTCGCGGCCGATGATCTTCCGCTTCTCCTCCGGGTCCGTCACCCCGGCGAGCGCGTCCAGGAACCGCTTCTTCGCGTCCACGACCTTGAGCGTGATGCCCGTCGCGGCGACGTAGTCCTCCTCGACCTGCTCGGCCTCACCGGCCCGCAGCAGCCCGTGGTCGACGAACACACAGGTCAGCTGGTCGCCGACGGCCTTGTGGACGAGCGCCGCGGCCACCGCCGAGTCGACGCCGCCGGACAGCGCGCAGATCACCCGCTTGTCGCCCACCTGGGCACGGATCGCGGCGACCTGGTCGTCGATGACGTTGCCCATCGTCCAGTCCGGGGCGATGCCGGCGACCTCGCGCAGGAACCGCTCCAGGACGGTCTGCCCGTGCGCGGTGTGCAGCACCTCCGGGTGGAACTGGACGCCCGCGAACCGGCGCGCCTGGTCCTCGAAGCCCGCGACCGGGGCGCCCGCCGAGGTGGCCGTCACGGTGAACCCGGGCGGCGCCGCCGACACGGCGTCACCGTGGCTCATCCACACGGACTGCCGCTCCGGCAGGTCCTTGAAGAGGGCGCCCGGCTCCACGACCGTCAGATCGGTGCCGCCGAACTCGCTCAGGCCCGTCCGCTCCGCCGTGCCGCCCAGCGCGACCGCCATCGCCTGGAAGCCGTAGCAGATGCCGAAGACCGGGATGCCCGCGTCGAACAGGGCAGGGTCGACCTGCGGCGCGCCGTCGGCGTACACCGAGGACGGGCCGCCGGACAGGATCACCGCCGCCGGCTTGCGCGCGACCATGTCGGCGACCGGAAGGTCGTGCGGCACGATCTCGCTGTACACGTTCGCCTCACGGACGCGACGTGCGATCAGCTGCGCGTACTGGGCGCCGAAGTCAACGACGAGGACGGGTGCGGGAGCGCTCACGTCCCCAGACTAATGGCGCCCGCGCTCTCCCCGTGCACCGGCGTGGGCGTACCGGTAACGGGGTGAAACCTGACCGTAACCAGGTCGGACCCGCGTCGTTGTGCACGGCGGTCGACGATCGAAACTTCTGGTCGGGGGCTGTTGGAGGGGGCGCCTTCTTTTCCCGGTTGAAGGCGTCCCCTCAGCTCGTCTGGAGCCAACTTCCCCCGACTTTCGGACTTTTGAGGGTCGCGGCGGGTCGCCGACCCTCAAAAGTCCGAAACTGGGCGCGGGTCGGGCAGCCGGAGCGCGGCGGGTGCGTTCGCGGGCACCGCAGGTGCGCGCGGGGGTACGGGCGCCAGAGCCTCGTACGGCGCGCCGAGGGCTGGACGCGGATCGTCCTCGCCCACGTTCGGCCAGCGCGACATCGCGCGTTCCGCCTGCGCCGTGATCGTGAGCGACGGGTTCACACCGAGGTTTGCCGTCACGGCCGATCCGTCCACGATGTGCAGGCCGGGGTGGCCGTAGACGCGGTGGTACGGGTCGATGACGCCGGTCTCGGCCGAGTCGCCGATCGTGCAGCCGCCGATGAAGTGCGCGGTCAGCGGGATGTTGAACGCCTCGGTCACGCCGCCGCCGGGCTTGCCGCCGATACGGGCAGCGAGCCGGCGCGTGGCCTCGTTCCCGGCCGGGATCCAGGTCGGGTTGGCCGCCCCGTGGCCCTGTTTCGTGGTCAGCTTCCGGCCGAACAGCCCGCGCTTGGTGTACACCGTCAGTGAGTTGTCGAGGGACTGCATGACCAGCGCGATGACCGTCCGCTCCGACCACCGCCGCAGCCACAGCATCCGCAGGTACGACGGGTGGCGGAAGTAGATGCCGAGCATGCGGAGCCAGCGCGGTACGCGTCCGCCGCCGTCGGTGAGGGGCGCCTGCATGAGCCCCATGAAGTTGCTGCCCTTGCCGTACCGGACGGGCTCGATGTGGGTGTGCTCGTCCGGATGGAACGACGACGTGATCGCCACGCCACGGGTGAAGTCCGCGTCCGCGTCGCTGGACGAGGCGCCGACGATCGATTCGGAGTTCGTCCGGGCGAGGACCCCGAGCTGCGCGAGACAGGCCGGGCAGCCGTCCGGTGTCGCGCATCCGGTGCAGCAGCTTCTGGGTACCGAGCGTCCCGGCGGCGACGATGACCTGGTCGGCGGTGAATGTCTGGCGCCGTGTGCGGAACCAGGCCCCGGTGCGGACCGTGTCGATCTCGTAGCCGCTCTCCACCGGCCGCACCGATGTCACCGTCGTGAGCGGGAAGACCTCCGCCCCGGACTGTTCGGCGAGGTACAGGTAGTTCTTGACCAGGGTGTTCTTGGCGTTGTGGCGGCAGCCCGTCATGCAGGCGCCGCAGCTTATGCAGCCGTCGCGCGTCGGGCCGACCCCGCCGAAGTACGGGTCCTTGCCGGACTTTCCGAAGTAGACGCCGACGGGCGTGGGGTGGAACGTGTCCTCGACGCCCATCTCCTTGGCGACCGCGAGCATGGCGTCGTCGGCGGGGGTCATGGTCGGGTTGGTGACCACGCCGAGCATCCGTTTCGCCTGGTCGTAGTGCGGGGCGAGTTCCGCGCGCCAGTCGGTGATGTGGCGCCACTGCGGATCGTCGTAGAACGGCTGCGGGGGCTCGTACAGGGTGTTCGCGTAGACGAGCGAGCCGCCGCCGACCCCGGCGCCGGACAGGATCAGGGCGTCGCGCAGCAGCGAGATCCGCTGGATGCCGTAGCAGCCGAGCCTCGGCGCCCACAGGAACCGGCGGGCGTTCCACGACGTCTTGGGGAAGTCCTCGTCGGCGAACCGGCGGCCGGCCTCCAGCACCGCGACGCGGTACCCCTTCTCGACCAGCCGGAGCGCACTGACACTCCCACCAAACCCCGACCCGATGATGACCACGTCGTAATCCACGCCGCACCCCCTACCCGGGAGTAACTGTGCGGGGACGGCCCGTACGCGTCAACCGCTTCTCGGGTTTTTCGTAACGGCGGTGGAGCGTGCCGCTAACGGTCCAGGGTGAGTTCCACTTTTTGGAACTCTTTGACGTCGCCGTAGCCCGTCTTGGCGAGCGCCCGGCGGACGCCGCCGAACAGGTTGAGGTAGCCGTCCGGGTCGTCGGACGGGCCGTGGAGGACCTGGTCGAGGCCGCTGAGGGGCCAGGAGTCGCCACGCCCCACGTACCCGCCGCGCGGCAGCTTCGGGTGCGACGCGGCCGAGTGCCACCACGCCCCGCCGGCCGGTGCCTCGGCGGCCATGGACAGCGGCTCGCCGAGCATGACGGCGTCGGCGCCGCAGGCCAGCGCCTTGACGATGTCGCCGCTGGTCTCCATGTTGCCGTCGGCGATGACGTGGACGTACCGGCCGCCGGTCTCGTCCAGGTAGTCGCGGCGGGCGGCGGCCGCGTCGCTGATCGCGGTGGCCATCGGGACGCGGATGCCCAGCACCTCGTCGGTGGTGGCCCAGTCGTCGGCGCCCATGCCCACGATCACGCCGGCGGCGCCGGTCCGCATCAGGTGCAGCGCCGTCTGGTAGTTCGCGCAGCCGCCGACGATCACGGGGACGTCGAGGTCCGCGATGAAGCGCTTGAGGTTGAGCGGGGTCTCGCCGCGGGTGCTGACGTGCTCGGCGGAGACGATCGTGCCCTGGATGACCAGGATGTCGACGCCGGCGGAGATGGCCGCGCCCGCGAGGGAGAGGGTGTTCTGCGGCGACACCCGGACGGCGCTCACCACGCCGTGCTCGCGGATCTGCCGGATCCGCTCGCTGATCAGCTCCGGCTTCACCGGCTCCGAGTAGACCTGCTGGAGACGTTCGGTGCGGTTCACGTCCGGGTCGAGGGTGGCCAGCTCTTCGAGCAGCTTCGTCGGGTCCTCGTAGCGGGTCCAGAGGCCTTCGGCGTTGAGCACGCCCAGGCCGCCCAGCCGGCCGACCTCGACGGCCGTGGCCGGGCTCATCGTCGCGTCGGACGGGTGCGCCACCAGCGGCACGTCGAACCGGAACGCGTCGATCTGCCACGCGATCGACACGTCGTCCACGTCCCGGGTACGGCGGGACGGAACCACCGCTACGTCTTCGAGGTGGTACGCCCTGCGAGCGTTCTTGCCCATGCCAATTTCGACGATGTCGCGCACGGGAAAGATCCTCTCACGCCGCGTTTTACCCGGCGCGCCAGAGTTACCTGCTGTGGTAGTTGGGCGCCTCGACGGTCATCTGGATGTCGTGCGGGTGGCTCTCCTTGAGCCCCGCCGACGTGATCTGCACGAGCCGGCCGCGCTCGTACAGCTCCGTGATGGTCTTCGTGCCCGCGTAGCCCATCGAGGACCGCAGCCCGCCGACGAGCTGGTGCGCGACGGCCGCCAGCGGACCGCGGAACGGCACCTGCCCCTCGATGCCCTCAGGGACGAGCTTGTCGTCGGACAGGACGTCGTCCTGGAAGTACCGGTCCTTGGAGTACGACTTGGCCTGGCCCCGCGACTGCATCGCGCCGAGCGAGCCCATGCCCCGGTACGACTTGAACTGCTTGCCGTTGATGAAGATCAGGTCACCGGGGCTCTCCTCCACGCCGGCGAGCAGCGAGCCGAGCATCACCGTGTCGGCGCCGGCCACGATCGCCTTCGCGATGTCGCCCGAGTACTGGAGGCCGCCGTCGCCGATCACCGGCACGCCCGCCGGCTTCGCGGCGAGGGACGCCTGGAAGATCGCGGTGACCTGCGGCACGCCCACACCGGCGACGACGCGCGTCGTGCAGATGGAGCCCGGCCCGACGCCGACCTTGATGCCGTCGGCGCCCGCGTCGACGAGCGCCTGGGCGCCCTCGCGGGTGGCGACGTTGCCGCCGACCACGTCGACCTGAGTGTCGGCCTTGAGCCGGCGGACCATCTCCAGCACCGAGGTGGAGTGGCCGTGCGCGGTGTCGACCATGAGGATGTCGCAACCGGCGTCGACCAGCGTGCGGGCGCGCTTGTACGCGTCCTCGCCGACACCGACGGCCGCGGCCACGACGAGGCGGCCGGAGCTGTCCTTGGTCGAGAGCGGGTACTGGTCGCGCTTGACGAAGTCCTTGACCGTGATGAGGCCCTGGAGGCGGCCCTGCTCGTCCACCAGCGGCAGCTTCTCGATCTTGTGCTGGCGCAGCAGCCGCAGCGACTCGTCCGCGCTCACGCCGACCGGCGCGGTGATCAGCGGCATCGGGGTCATGATCTCGCGGACCGGGCGGGTGTGGTCGGTCTCCCAACGCATGTCCCGGTTCGTCACGATTCCGACGAGCACGCCCTGGGTGTCGACCACGGGCAGGCCGGAGATCCGGTACCGGCCGCACATCTGGTCGACCTCGCGCAACGTGTCGTTCGGCGAGCAGGTGACCGGGTTGGTGATCATGCCCGCCTCGGACCGCTTCACCATGTCGACCTGCTGGGCCTGGTCGTCGATCGAGAGGTTCCGGTGCAGCACGCCGACGCCGCCCTGGCGAGCCATCGCGACCGCCATGCGCGCCTCGGTGACGGTGTCCATCGCCGAGGACAGCAGCGGCACCCGGACGGAGATGTTCCTGGTGACCTTGCTGGACGTGTCCGCCTCGCTCGGCACGAAATCCGAGCCGGCCGGCAGGAGCAGCACGTCATCGAAGGTCAGACCCATCAGGGCGAACTTCTCCGGGATGCCGTTGGGCGACAGGTCCATCAATCCATCCGATCTTCATGCGCCTGACCTGGGAAGAGATCGGCAAGACCGTGGCCGCCGATGGTCCATCCTAACCGCCCCGAGAGATCACGAGGTGGGCACGTCTGATGGTAGGGAACGCAGGCCGTGGGCCGGAGGGTTACCGTGTGGGGGTGCACGATGAGCCGATGGACCCGTTCGCTGGTGATCCGACCGATCCGGCCTTCGCGATTGACGACGAGGACGGTCGGGTGGATCCGCTGAGCCCCGAAGAGCGGCAGGACGTGCTCGACGACCTCGCTGACCTGGAGGTCTACGAAGCGCTCCTGTCGACTCGTGGCGTGCGCGGACTCGTCGTCGACTGCGAGGACTGCCACGTCCCGCACTACTTCGCCTGGGACCTTCTCCGCGCCAACCTGCGGCACCTGCTGGAGCAGGGGCGCACGCGCGTGCACGAACCGGCCTTCGACCCTGACCCCGCCGAGTACGTCACGTGGGAGTACGCCCGTGGCTACGCGGACGGCGCGCAGGACGCCGTCGAAGACCCCGACGACGAAGACGAATAGCCCCGGCTCTAGACCGCCTGTCGTGCGGCGCTAGGTACCGGCTTGGATCGTCCGGCCTCAGGTCGGTGGCGTCTGGTCCGGGCCGTTGGGCGCTCCCCCGTCGACCGACGGCTCCGACGAGGGCGACGGAGTGGTCTCCGGTGTCGGGTCGGTGTTGCCGGGGGTCGGCTCGGTGGACGGCGGCGTGGACGGGCTCGGCTCCGCGGACGGCTCGGTGCTCGGCGACGGCTGCGGATCGGGGCTCGGCGTCGTGCTCGGGGACGGGTCGACAGGCGGCTCGGCGAGCTGCTCCTCGACCTTGTCGGCCTGGGCCATGATCTTGTCGCGGTCGGCCTCGTCGACGACGTCGCCGGCCGTGGCCAGCGCGGTGTCCAGCAGCTCGCGGGCGCGCTCCGGGTCGTTGTTCTCGGCCGCGTCCTGGGCCTCGCGCAGCAGCGACAGGGCACCTTCACGCGCTTCGAGCGACTTCGCCCTGTCCTCGTAGACGACCTTGGTGATCGGCCACAGCGGGCTGCCCGGCTCGGCCACCCCGGCGGCGGCGACGCTGCCGACCGATCCGGCCGCGAACGCGGTGAACGCCGCCGCGACGGTCATCCGGCGGGTCCAGCGGAAACGGCGGGACTCCTCGACGGGCGTCACCGGCACCTTGGCCGTGCCGATCGAACGGACCGGCGCCACCTCGGGCAGGTCGGCCGTCGTGTGCACCGGCTCGAACTCAGGCAGGTCGGCGGGCGCCAGCTCGAAGTCGGGCAGGCCCGCCGCCGTCGCCAGGTCGTCGCGCCAGGCCAGCAGCATGCGGGCCGTCGCGTCGTCGTCGTAGTCCGGCAGCATCTCGCCGCGGCCGAGCGCGTCGAGGAGCAGGTCGTCACGGAGGACGGCGTCTGCGTCCAGTGGTTGCTGGGTCATGCGGACACCCCCTCCGTTCCCATCACTCGCTGTCGTAGCCGGGCCAGCGCCCGGTGTTGTGTCACCCGTACGGCGCCCGGCGTCATGCCTAGCGCATTGCCTGTTTCCTCCGCCGAGAGGCCCACCGCCACCCGGAGCACCAGCACGTCGCGGTGCGCCTCGGGCAACGTCTCCAGCAGCGCGTGCAGCTGGCGGGCGTCGTCGGCGGCGAGTGCCTGCGACTCCGGGCCACGGTCATGGTCCTCGATCTCGGGCACGATCTCGACCGGCTGGCTCAGGTCGCGGGACGCGCCACGGTGCGCGTCGTTCACCTTGTGGGAGGCGATGCCGAAGACGAACGCACTGAACGGGCGGCCGAGGTCGCGGTAGCGCGGAAGTGCGTTCATCACCGCGAGACACACCTCCTGCGCCACGTCGTCGGCGGTCGTGTACAGCCCCCCGCCGGCACGACCGAGACGGGCGCGGCAGTACCGCACCACCATCGGTCGGATCCGGCCGAGCAGCTCGGCCATTGCTTCGTTGTCGTTCTGAGCAGCGTGAGCAGCGAGCGCGTTGAGCTCACGCTCGTTGTTCTCTGCATTCATCGCTACCCCGAAGCTGTCCGTTACGACGTGCCGGCCGTGGCCAGGTCCCCCGACGGTATCCCGAGATGGTGCCCGGAGTGGAACCGCCGAGGTATCGAAGCGCGCATCAACCGACGACAGTCACAAGGATACGGCCACAATGCTGGCGATATCTGCCCGGCCGAACCAGCGAGATTTGTCCGGATCGGGAAGGCCGGCGCCGATCGCGGCCACGGCGGCGGCCGCAGCCCGCGCATGTGTTCGCGCGTCCGCCGGATCGGTGACGCACTGTCCCAGTACGTACTCGATTACCCAGGTCAGGGGGGTCGCCCGCACCAGTTCGGCGGCCGTCGCGGCCCGTCGCAGTGTCGCTTCGGCCGATGCCGACCTCGTCCGTTCGGACATACCTGCCGCCACGCGCTGCGACACGCCGAGAAAAAGCAGGCACTTCGCGATGTGACGGGGCGCCGCCGCCTCCTCGGCGGTGGCCAGGCCCGCTTCGGCGGCGCGCACGGCGGCGTCCGGGTCGCCGGCCAGCAGCCCCACTTCCGTCTCGACCCAGCCGATCCGCACCTGCCGGCGCCAGTCGCCGCCCGCTGCGGTGGCCGCCAGGCGGGTGCGGGCCGCGGGCAGGTCACCGGCGCCGACCGCGTCGGCGGCCAGACCCAGCCGGGCGTCGAACGCCGAGTCGTCGTCGGCGGCGCTCTCCAGGGCGCGCTCATCCCACCGTGGCGCCACGTCGTGCCGGCCGAGCTGCCGGTAGTGGCTGGCGAGCGTGGAGGCCGCCAGCGAGCCGTACGGGCCGTTCAACTGCCCCGTCAGGACGTCGCGCGCCTCGCCGTAGCGACCCAGCGCCCCGAGCGCGGCGCCGACCAGCCAGCTCGCGCGCGGCGACGGATCCGCCGACAGCAGCGGCACGGACGCCGCCGGGGAGCCGTGGAAGAACTCGACTTCGCCGCGGTTCACGAATCGAGGTTTGGTTGCGCCGGCAACGGGCAATGGCACCAAGGTCGATCCCCACCGGCCAGCATCGTCGCGGGCTGAGAGGAGTGCGTGATGGCTGACATTCGTCGCCTTCCGGGTCCGAACACCGATCTGTGGGACTGGCAGCTTCACGGTTCGTGCCGGGGCCTTGACAGTTCGCTGTTCTTCCATCCGGAGGGCGAACGCGGCCCGTCACGAGCACGGCGTGAAGCCGAAGCAAAGGCAGTCTGCGCGAGTTGCCCCGTGTTGACGCAGTGCAGGGCGCACGCGCTGGCCGTACGCGAACCCTATGGCGTGTGGGGCGGCATGAGCGAACACGAGCGCGAGCACGTGGTCGCCGTACCGTCCTGACAAGCCGCACATTCGACCCTGGGCAGCGAGACAGGCCCGGTCCCGCCGTGAGGCGGGGCCGGGCCTGCGTGCGTGCGTAGCTCAGAAACCCGGGCCGTGCGAGTGCCCGTGACCGTGGCCGCCGTGCGAGTGGCCGTGCGCCTCCTCCTCGGCCGGCTTCTCGACCACGAGGCTTTCCGTGGTGAGCAGCATGCCGGCGATCGAGGCGGCGTTGACGACCGCATTGCGCGTGACCTTCACCGGGTCGACGATGCCCTGCTTGAGCAGGTCGCCGTACTCGCCGGTGGCGGCGTTGAGGCCGTGCCCGCTGGGCAGGTCCTGCACCTTGTGGACCACGACGTAGCCCTCGAGGCCGGCGTTCTCGGCGATCCAGCGCAGCGGCTCGACGAGCGCCTTGCGGACGATCGACACGCCGGTGGCCTCGTCGCCGGTGAGCCCGAGGTCCTTGTCGAGGGCGTGCGACGCCTGGACCAGCGCGGAACCGCCGCCGGCCACGATGCCCTCCTCGACCGCGGCCTTGGTGGCCGAGATCGCGTCCTCGAGGCGGTGCTTCTTCTCCTTGAGCTCCACCTCGGTGGCCGCACCGACGCGGATCACGCCGATACCACCGGCGAGGCGCGCGAGGCGCTCCTGGAGCTTCTCGCGGTCCCAGTCGGAGTCGCTGGCCTCGATCTCGGCCTTGATCTGGTTGACGCGACCGGCGATGTCGCCGGCCTCGCCGCCGCCGTCGACGACCGTGGTGGTGTCCTTGCTGACGGTGACCCGCCGCGCGGAACCCAGCACCTCGATGCCGACCTGGTCGAGCTTGAGGCCGACCTCGGCCGAGACGACCTGCGCGCCGGTGAGGGCCGCGATGTCGCCGAGCATGGCCTTGCGGCGGTCACCGAAGCCCGGCGCCTTGACGGCGACGGCGGTGAACGTCTTGCGGATCGCGTTGACGACGAGCGTCGACAGCGCCTCGCCCTCGACGTCCTCGGCGATGATCAGCAGCGGCTTCTTCAGCTCGACGACCTTCTCCAGCAGCGGGAGAAGCTCGGCGATCGAGGAGATCTTGCCGTTGACGATCAGGACGCGGGTGTCTTCGAGAACCGCCTCCATCGCCTCGGTGTCGGTGACGAAGTAGGGCGAGATGTAGCCCTTGTCGAACTGGAGGCCTTCCGTCACCTCGAGTTCGGTCTGGGTGGTGGTCGACTCCTCGACGGTGATCACACCGTCCTTGCCGACCGTGTCGAGCGCCTGCGCGATCAGGTCGCCGACGGTGGCGTCCTGGGCGGAGATCGTGGCGACGTGGGCGATGTCGTCCTTCGTCTGGATCTCAGTGGCAGCGCTCAGCAGCGCGTCGTTGATCGCGCCGGCGGCCGCGTCGATGCCCCGCTTGAGGCTGATCGGGTTGGCACCGGCGGCAACGTTGCGCAGGCCCTCGCGGACCATCGCCTGCGCCAGGACGGTCGCCGTGGTGGTGCCGTCGCCCGCCACGTCGTTCGTCTTGGTGGCGACCTCCTTGGCGAGCTGCGCGCCGAGGTTCTCATACGGGTCGGACAGCTCGACCTCGCGGGCGATCGTCACGCCGTCGTTGGTGATGGTCGGGGCGCCGAACTTCTTGTCCAGCACGACGTTGCGGCCCCTCGGGCCGAGCGTCACCTTCACCACGTCGGCGAGCTTGTTGACGCCACGCTCAAGACCGCTGCGGGCGTCGTCGGAGAAGCTGAGGATCTTGGCCATTCACAGGTCCCTTCACGCGAGACGCCCCGGAACCGTTGCGGCTCCGGGGCGACCCGACGGCTGTCTTACTTCTCGATGACCGCGAGGACGTCGCGCGCGGAGAGCACCAGGTACTCCTCGCCGCCGTACTTGACCTCGGTGCCGCCGTACTTCGAGTAGATGACGGTGTCGCCGACCTTCACGTCGAGCGGAACCCGGTTGCCGTTGTCGTCGAAGCGGCCGGGGCCGACCGCGATGACGGTGCCCTCCTGGGGCTTCTCCTTGGCGGTGTCCGGGATGACGATCCCCGAGGCGGTCGTGGTCTCGGCCTCATTGGCCTGGACGACGATGCGGTCCTCGAGCGGCTTGATGTTGACCTTGGTTGCGGTCGTCACGCTTGGATCTCCCCCTTCTGGGGTGCAGATTTGGGGCTTCTAAGTCACTCGGCAGCCCGCCGTCGCGGGGATCGGACCACCTCGTTTGAGTTGGCACACTCCACTGGCGAGTGCTAAGCCGAAGGTTATTCCGCCGCTAGCACTCCGTCAAGACGAGTGCCAACGGCGTCAAGAAATGTGCCTGATCTGCCGACAACGCAGGTATTCACAAGCGGCCGGACCGGGACGAGACTGGGTCCGGCACACCCAGCGCTCGTCTTCCAGCGGAGGTGCGGAACGATGCAGGCACAGATCGGCGACAGGGTGCACGTACACAGCCACACTGTCGGCGTCCACGACCAGATCGGCCAGATCCTGGAGGTACGCGGGCCGGAGGGCCAGCCGCCGTACCTCGTGCAGTTCGGCGACGGGCACAAGGGGCTCATCTTCCCCGGCCCGGACGCCGTCATCGAACACCCCAAGCACTAACTCGCTCCGCGCGGTCGCCGGGGAACGTCTTTCCCGGCCGCCGCCGGAACAAACCGGACTGTTCGGGAAGGCGTCCTGTAACCGGGCGTGGGATACCCCGATATCCCCGACAGTTGGACAGCGACGGCGCGCGAGGATGGTCCGGTGACCCTGGACATCCTGCGTACCCCAGCCGGGGCCGCCGCGCTGCGTGACGCCGCCGAGGCCGGCACCGGTGACCCGCTCGTCGCGGCGAGCCGGATGCGCGCGGCCGGGCACGATCCCGGGCTCGCCGCGGCCGCGCTGACGCAGGTCCGGCTCAGGGAGCGGGCGGCGGCGAAGTTCGGCGCGGACGCCGCCCTCATGTTCTTCACTCCGGACGGCGTCGAGCAGGCGACCCGCTCGATCGTCGCCACCCATCGCGCCGCGCGCTTCGCCGGTGCCGCCCGTGTCGTCGACCTCTGCTGCGGCATCGGCGCCGACCTGATCGCGCTGGCCCGGGCCGGGCTCGACGTCACCGGCGTGGACGCCGACCCGGCCACCGCGGCCGTCGCCCGCGCGAACGTCGAGGCGCTGGGTTTGACGGCACAGGTACGTGAAGCGGATGCGACCACGTTCGACCTCACCGGGTACGACGCCGCGTTCTGCGATCCGGCGCGGCGGGCCGGCGGGCGGCGCGTGTTCGATCCGTCCGCGTACTCGCCGCCCTGGTCGTTCCTGCTCGACCTGGCCGGACGGGTACCTCGTACCGGCGTGAAGGTGGCGCCCGGCATCGACCACGCGCTAGTGCCGGCCGGTGCCGAGGCCGAATGGGTGTCGGTCGGCGGCGACGTGGTGGAGGCGGCGCTCTGGTTCGGCGACCTCTCCACGGCGCCGCGCCGCGCCACTTTGCTCAGCGGGGCCGGCACGAGACATACCCTCACCGGCTCCGGGGAGCGGCGCGCAGTGGCCGGGCCCGTCCGGGGCTGGCTCTACGACCCGGACGGCGCCGTCGTCCGGGCCCATCTCGTCGCCGAACTCGCCGACCAGCTCGGCGCCAACCTCGTCGACCCGTCCATCGCGTACCTCACGACTGACGACCTGGTCGAGACGCCGTACGCGCGGGCGTACCCGATCACGGACGTGCTGCCGTTCTCGGTGAAGCGCCTGAAAGCGCTGCTCCGCGAGCGGAAGGTCGGGCGGCTGACGATCAAGAAGCGCGGGTCGGCGGTGACGCCTGAGGAACTGCGCCGGCAGCTCAAGCTCACCGGGGACGAGGACGCGACGGTCGTCCTCACCCGCGTGGCCGGCGCGCCGACGATGATCCTGTGCGGGCCGGAAAGGATGCGCTCACCCGGAGTTCGCGCGGGGGCCATCTGAGGCTGGTGGCCTGAGCTACGTCCGATCGTCGCAGCTGGAGGCCGCCCCATGACCGGTTCCCGCCTCACCCGCCGATCCGTCCTCACCGCAGGCGCCGGCGTCGGCGCGCTCGCCGTGTTACCCAGCCCCGCGCGGGCCACCCCCACCCCCGATCCGTTCACCCTCGGTGTCGCGTCCGGGGATCCGAGCCACCACGGCATCGTGCTGTGGACCCGGCTCGCCACGACGCCCCTCGCCGACGACGGCCTGGGCGGTATGCCGTCCCGTGACGTCACCGTCCACTGGGAGCTCGCCGCCGACGAGCGGTTCCGCCGGATCGTCCGGCGCGGGCGGGTCGAAGCACGCGCCGGACAGGCCCACAGCGTCCATGTCGAGCTGGCCGGCCTCGCCCCAGGACGGGAGTACTGGTACCGATTCCGCACCGGCCGCCACGTCTCGCCGACCGGCCGCACCCGGACGGCACCGGCGCCCGGCACGTACGGACCGGCGCTGACGATGGCGTTCGCGTCCTGCTCGCAGTTCGAGCACGGGTACTTCACGGCGTACCGCCGGCTCGCCGAGGACGCGCCGGACGTGATCCTGCACCTCGGCGACTACCAGTACGAGTACAAGGCCGGCGTGTACAACATCCCCGGCGGCAACCCGCGCGACCACGCGGGCCCGGAGACCGAGACGCTGGCCAACTACCGCCAGCGCCACGCCCAGTACAAGGCGGACGGCGACCTCCAGGCCGCGCACGCCGCCGCGCCGTGGCTCGTCGTCTGGGACGACCACGAGCTGGACAACAACTGGGCCGACGAGGTGTACGAGAACCCGCAGATCCCCCAGCCGAACTTCCTGGCCAGGCGGGAGGCCGCGTTCAAGGCGTACTACGAGAACATGCCGCTGCGCCGGGCGTCCGTGCCGCGCGGGATCGACATGCAGCTGTACCGGCGGGTCCGGTGGGGCCGGCTGGCGACGTTCCACCTGCTCGACACCCGGCAGTACCGCGACGACCAGGCATGCGGCGACGGGTACAAGACGTGCCCGGCGGCGTCCGACCCGGCGCGCTCGATCACCGGTCCCGAGCAGGAGCGGTGGCTGCTGGAAGGCTTCCGCGAGTCCCGTGCCCGCTGGGACGTCCTCGGCCAGCAGGTGTTCTTCGGCCAGCGCGACAACACCGCGGGGCCGGTCAAGGCCACGAGCATGGACGCGTGGGACGGGTACACCGCATCCCGGGACCGGATCACCCGTGGCTGGATCGACGCCAGTGTCCGTAACCCGGTGGTGTTGACCGGGGACGTCCACGCCGCCTGGGCGAGCGATCTCAAGCTGGACTACGACGACCCGACATCGAAGACGGTCGGCACCGAGCTGGTGTGCACGTCGATCACCAGCGGCGGTGACGGCGCCGATTCGGTCCCCGAGGACCACCCGTTCCTCAAGATCAACCCGCACCTGCGGTTCTACAACAACCAGCGGGGCTACACGCTGACCCGGATCGAGCGCGGCCAGCTCCGCGCCGACTACCGGGTCGTGCCGACGGTCCGCACCCCGGGCGCGGCCGTGCGCACCCGGGCCTCGTTCGTCATCGAGGACGGCGTCCCCGGCGTGCACGGCATCGCCTAGGGCCTGTGTCGAAGTCCCTGGCCGAGCGAGGCGTGTTCCAGGCGGCGATCCGGCAAGGCGGAGGTTCGTCCGGATACGTTTTCTTGTATCCGGGCGGAGCGACAACGCCGCCGGGCGTCGTCTGGGACACGATGCAGCCGGCAGAGGGACTTCGAGACAGGCCCTAAAACGCTCGGAGGAACAGTTCGCGGTAGCGCGCCGCGTCGACGTCGAACGCGACGTCGACCGGCGCCGGCCTCGGGTCCGCCGCGACGTACGGGTCGTTGTCCAGGTCGCCGGCCCAGTCGCGCTGGTCGACGACGGTCTGGCCGCGGGTGAACGCGCCGCCCAGCTCGACGCGCACGGGGCGCCGCTCGGTGCGAAGCCCGTCCGGGTCGATCACGGACGCCACCGCGCCCGCGTCGCCGAGGCTGCCGCCGCCGCGGTACCGGCCGATCTGGTGCTCCAGCAACCGCCCCGCCAGCTGGGCCGCCGGCTCGGCCGCCACCGCCAGCGCGCGGCTGGTGGCGAGGTCGATCGTCGGCGTGTAGAACACGTCCAGGCCGTACATCGTGATCGGGACGCCCGCCGAGAACACGATCGACGCGGCCTCCGGGTCGTGGCGCACGTTGAACTCGGCGCTCGCGGTGGCGTTGCCCGTGAC
This sequence comes from uncultured Actinomycetota bacterium, assembly GCA_963742725.1. Lineage (GTDB taxonomy): Bacteria > Actinomycetota > Actinomycetes > Mycobacteriales > Cryptosporangiaceae > CAVVAL01. Next base: position 1,390,375 of record CAVUMX010000001.1, read on the forward strand.
GGCGGCGCCGCCCATGACGACGATGCGCGTGAGGTTGGCGGTGACCTCGGGATACGTCCGCAGCAACAGCGCGATGTTCGTGAGCGGTGCGAGCGTGACCAGCGTGACGGGCCCCGCGACGATCGTCCGGCGCAGCAGCTCGACCGCGTGCTCGGCCACCGGCCGGCGCGCGGAGCCAGGCAGCCCCAGGTCGGCCATGCCGTCGTCGCCGTGGACGTGCCGGGCGTCGCGCGCGGGCTCCAGCAGCGGCCGGTCGGCGCCGCGCGCCACCGGGATGTCGCCCGCACCCGCCGCGTCGAGCACCTTGAGCGTGTTCGTGACCACGTTGTCGACCTGGGTGTTCCCGGCCACGCACGTGATCGCACGGACGTCCAGGGCCGGCGAACGGACGGCGAGCAGGATCGCGAGCGCGTCGTCCACGCCGGTGTCGACGTCGAGGACGACGGGCTTACCGGTCGACAAGGCTGAAGTCCCAGGAGTGCGGGGCGCGTTTCGTCAGGTGGCGGGGTGGGTCGGGTAAATCGACGGTCTTGCCGCGCCACCGGGAGATCACGACGACCCGGTGGTCCGTCGAGGTGAACACCTCGCTGGAGACATGGCCGATCTCGGCCTCGATCCGGGGGACGCCGACGTCACAGACCCAGGTCAGGACGTCGTCGTGAGCCTCCGGATAGGCCACGACCTCCCACATCCGGACGATCACACCCGCACCTCCGTCACCGGCATGGACGAGTCGGCCGGGATGTCCAGTGCGGACGGTGCGATGCCGGCGGCGACCAGGTGCGAACCGAGCGCCGCCACCATCGCGCCGTTGTCGGTGCAGAGCTTGGGTCTGGGCACCCGCAACGTGATGCCGGCCTTGGCGCAGCGCTCCTCGGCCAGGGCCCGCAGCCGCGAGTTGGCCGCGACACCGCCGCCGATCAGCAGCGTCTCGACGCCGTGTTCGCGGCAGGCGTCGATGGCCTTGGCGGTGAGCACGTCCACGACGGCTTCCTGGAACGAGGCGGCCACGTCGTTCACCGGCACCGCCTCGCCGTTGCGCTCCCGCGCCTCGACCCAGCGGGCGACGGCGGTCTTCAGCCCGGAGAACGAGAAGTCGAAGCGGTGCTCGGCCAGGTCGCGCGGGCCGGTCAGGCCGCGCGGGAACGTCACGAACGCCCGGTCGCCCTCGCGGGCCGCCTTGTCGATGTACGGACCGCCCGGGAACGGCAGCCCGAGCAGGCGCGCCACCTTGTCGAACGCCTCGCCGGCCGCGTCGTCGATCGTGGCGCCGAGCGGCTTCACGTCGGCGGTGATGTCGTCCACCAGCAGGAGCGACGAGTGCCCGCCCGAGACCAGCAGCGCCAGCGCCGGCTCCGGCAGCGGACCGTGTTCGAGGGTGTCGACGGCGACGTGCGCGGCCAGGTGGTTCACGCCGTACAGCGGCTTGTCGAGCGCGAGGGAGTACGCCTTGGCCGCCGCGACACCGACCAGCAGCGCGCCGGCCAGCCCGGGGCCTGCCGTCACGGCGATGGCGTCCAGGTCACTCAGCGCGACACCCGCTGTATCCAGCGCGCGCTGGACGGTCGGGACCATCGCCTCCAGGTGCGCGCGGCTCGCCACCTCGGGCACCACCCCGCCGAACCGGGCGTGGCTCTCCACGCTGGACGCCACGGCGTCCGCCAGCAGCGTGTGGCCACGGACGATCCCGACGCCCGTCTCGTCACACGACGTCTCGATGCCAAGTACCAAGGCCTGACTCATAGGTCCCGCCCGTAGCGAGGCGCGTCCAGGCGTCGGTCCGGCAAGGCGGAGGAGGAGGTCATGCCGCTGTTGCATGGCCGACTCTGTGGTGACACGTGACAACGCCGCCGGTCGGCGTCTGGGCGGGCCGCAGTAGGGCAGCGGACCTGTGAGTCAGGCCTTAGCTCGGTCATGTTTCCTCTCGCACCATCACGACGGCGTCGGCGTTGCTCGGCTGGTAGTACCCCTTGCGCACCGCGACCGCCTCGAACCCGCGGCGAGCGTACAACCGCTGCGCCGTCACATTGTCCGCCCGGACCTCCAGCGCCACCTGCTTCGACTCCCGCCGGGTGGCCTCGGCGAGCAGGTCGTCCAGCAGCGCGGCGCCGATCCCGCGGCCCTGCCGGTCCGCCCGGACGGCGATGTTCTGCACCCAGGACTGGTCGTCGTACGTGCACAGCCCCGCGTACCCGACGACATCGTCGCCGTCGAGGGCCACCCGGTAATAGCGGGAGTCCGTCTGCGCCAGCTCCGACCAGAACGTGGCAGGCGTCCACTCCTCGGCGCCGAACAGGTCCCGCTCGATCGGACCGACCGCCTCGATGTGCCACCACCGCATCGGCACGAGCCGCACGGTCACGGTACTTGCTGGTTCACGCCAACACCGTTTTGCGGGCGGCGGGTTCGACGGCGTCGGGGCGGCGCAGGTACAGCGGCGTCAGCGGCTCCGCCGGGGCGCCCGCGCGGATCCGGACGGCCGCGCGTTCGGCGAGCAACCGCACCGACGGACGGTCCGGGTCGCGGACGGGCAACCCCAGGACGTCGGCGTACAGGTGCGCGCCCGCCCCGGCCGCCCACACCGGCGGCGGACCGGCCAGCGGCGGCCCGTCGAGCTGGGGCTGGTCCAGGGGCTGCGCGTCGAGCCACGCCCGGACGTCGGCCGGCTTGTCGACCGACGGGCCGGTGAGCCGGCGGCCGTCCGCGTCGTAGGTGGCCCAGTACACCTCGCGGCGGCGGGCGTCCGTGGCGACCAGGTACGGCCCGGCCGGCTCGGCGACCGCGTCCAGCGTGCAGACGCCATATGTCGGGATGCGCAGCGAGTCGGCGAGCGCCACTGCCGTGACCAGACCGACCCGCAGGCCGGTGAACGGGCCCGGGCCGACCCCGGCCACGATCGCGCCGAGATCCTTGGGCTCCGCACCCCCGTCGGCCAGGCACTCCTGGATCCCCGGCGCCAGCGCCTCACCGTGCTTGCGCGCGTCCACCGTGACCCGGTCGGCACGCAGTTCCACCCCGCGCGGCCCCACCCAGACGAGTCCTGCGGTGACGGCGGCGGTCGCTGTGTCGATGACGAGAACCAGCACGGTGCGAGCGTATCGGTACTCCGATGTCGCGCCGGGCTGCCGATGCTTTTCGGGCCGTGCCGGGCGTCCTGATGAATCAGCTTGTCAACTGGACGATCAGTTCACGCTTGAGCACCTTGCCGCTGGGACCGAGCGGGAACGCCTCCACGAACTCGATCCGGCGCGGGTACTTGTGGCCGGCGAGCTGGCCCTTGCTCCAGGCGATGATCTCGACCGGGTCGGGGGTGTTGCCCGGCTGCGGGATGACGACGGCGCAGATCTCCTCGCCGTAGGTGTCGTCGGGCAGTCCGATGACGGCGACCTGGGCGATGTCGGGGTGGCGGAGCAGCACCTCCTCGACCTCGCGGGGGTACACGTTGAAGCCGCCGCGGATGACCATGTCCTTCTTGCGGTCGACGATCGAGATGTAGCCGTCGGCGTCCTTGGTGCCGAGGTCGCCGGAGCGGAACCAGCCGTCGACCATCACCTCGGCGGTGGCCTCCGGACGGTTCAGGTACCCCGCCATGACGTTGTGGCCACGGATCACGACCTCGCCCAGCTCGCCCGTGGGCAGCAGCTCGATCCGGCCCTCGACCTCGGCGGCGGCGATCTCGACGTCGACGCCCCAGATCGGGCGGCCCACCGTGCCCGGCTTGCAGGGCCAGCCCTTCTGGTTGAACGTGGCGACGGGCGAGGTCTCGGTGAGGCCGTAGCCCTCGTAGACCGTCGTCTGGAAGGTCTCCTGGAACGCCTCCAGGACCGTGAGCGGCAGCGAGGCGCCGCCGGAGAGGGCGCTGACCAGTTTCGGGCGGCGCGGATCGGTCTTCGCGGCCTCCAGCAGCCCGATGTACATCGTCGGGACGCCCATGAACTTCGTGCAGTTCTGGGTGACGAGCAGGTCGAGGGCGGCCGCGCCGTCGAAGCGCGGCATCAGGACGAGCGTCGCGCCGATGCGGAAGATCGTGTTCATCGCGCACGTCTGGCCGAACGTGTGAAACAGCGGGAGGCAGCCGAGCAGGATGTCGTCCGGGGTGAAGTCGAACGAGCTGATGATCGACGTGTCGACGTTCATCAGGATGTTGAGGTGCGTGATCATCGCGCCCTTGGGCTTACCGGTCGTGCCCGAGGTGTAGAGGATGACCGCGATGTCGTCCGGGGCGCGGGAGACGTAGGTGTCGATCGGGGTCGCGCTGCCGGCCAGGATGTCCAGGCGCTCGGCGTCGCCGTCCATGACCCCGAGCAGGGGGACGCCCGCCAGCTCGGCGCCCTTCGCGCCCTCGCCCAGCAGCGGGCCGGCGCAGATCAGGACCTTGGCGCCCGAATCTTCCAGGACGTAGGCGATCTCCTCGGCCCGCAGCAGGGCGTGCACCGGCACGGCGACGGCGCCGAGCGCGAGCGTCCCGAAGTAGGCGAGCGGGAAGTGCGGGGTGTTCGGCAGCAGCAGCGCGACCTTGTCGTCGGGCCCGATGCCCTTCTCCCGGAGCACCGCCGCGTACTGGCGGGCACCGGCCCACAGGTGCGCGTACGGGACCTTCAGATCCCCGATGACCACCGCCGGGTGATCGGGGCGCCGGAGCGCGGACTCGGCGAGCAGAGCGGCGATCGACAGTGATGCTGGCAGCGACATGACATCCTCCCGGTGAACTCCCTCACACTAGGACAGCTACTGCTTGGTACGGGTCGAGAATCATGGTTCCGGACTGAGGAGGACCTGGTTGCTGTACCAAGGGGCGCGGCGGGCGATTCGCCCGATGTTCAAGCTGGCGTACCGGCCTGAGGTGACGGGCCTGGAGAACATCCCGGGCGATGGTGCGGCCATCATCGCGAGCAACCATCTGTCCGAAGTGGACAGCCTCGTCCTGCCGATGGTGTCGCCACGGCAGATCGCGTTCCTGGCCAAGGCCGAGTACTTCAACGGACCCGGACTCAAGGGCTGGGCGTCCCGGTCGTTCTTCACGGGGGTCGGCGCCGTGCCGGTCGAGCGCGGCAACGGGCGGGCGGCCCTGGCCGCCCTGGACACCGCCGAGTCGATCCTGCGGCGCGGCGACCTCTTCGGCATCTACCCCGAAGGAACCCGCTCACCGGACGGACGTCTGCACCGCGGCCGGGTCGGCGTCTCCCGCCTCACGCTGCGGACCGGCGCGCCCGTCATCCCCGTCGGGCTCGTCGGCACCGACGTGATCCAGCCGGTCGGGCAGCGCGTGCCCGGGCTCGGACGGGTCACCGTGCGGTTCGGGGCTCCACTCGACTTCACCAAGTACAAGGGTCTGGAGCGGAACAAGACCGTTCAGCGGGCCGTCGTGGACGAGATCATGCACGCCATCCTCGACCTGTCCCGCCAGGACTACGTCGACATCTACGGCAGCACCGCGAAGGCGGCGTAGCGCGCCGCCGGAGCGGCCGTCAGTGGGTGAGGTTGCCGCTGAGGGACGCGACGCGGTCGGCCCAGTCGCCGCCGCTGGCTACCAGTTCGACGCTCCGTACCTCGGTGTCGTCGTCGCGGCCGATGCGGACCTCCAGGAAGGTGTCCGCGAGCCGTTCGACCAGCCCGCCGCCCCACTCGACGACCGTGACGGAGTCGGCGACGTCGGCGTCCAGGTCGAGGTCGTCCACTTCCAGGACGCCGCCGAGCCGGTAAGCGTCAACGTGGACCAGCGGGATCGAGCCACCCTTCGCCGGATCCGGCTTGTGCACGCGCGCGATCACGAACGTCGGGCTGGTCACGTCGCCCCGCACGCCGAGGCCCGCACCGATGCCCTGGGCGAGCGCCGTCTTGCCGGCTCCGAGCGGCCCGGTCAGCACGACCAGATCGCCCGGCCGAAGGACCCGGGCGAGCGCGCGACCGAACGCGCGCGTGTCGTCGGGAGTCGTCAGCGCGATGCTCACCGCACCTCCCCGATCTGGCCGCACACCCATGCCTGGACGGCGACCACGTTTCCCGGCGCCACATCCGCCCCCTTCTCCATGACCACGTCGAACTCCCCGCCGAGCGTACGCACGGTCAGGTGCGCGTAGGCGGCACCGAACGCGGCGGACGTGACCACACGCGCGGCCGTGACCACGCCATGCACCAGCGCGGCGGGCGTCGGCACCCCGCTGGCCGCCCCACCGGCGCCACCACCCGCGTCACGGCCAGCGGCGTCGGCGCCAGCGCGGCCGGCCACCGCACCCGGGTCGCGGTCAGGCCCGGCAGCGGCATCTGGGCCGGCGCGGCCGGGCCAGGCGGCGCCAGCGGCCTCCGGGGCGGCGCGGCCGGTGAACAGGCCCACCGGGATCAGGCTCTCGGCGGCGAACCCGGGCTCGCCCTGCGTCGCGTCGAAGGCGGCCTCGTCGGCGTACACCTCGATGTCCTCGGCGACGAACACGATCGACGCCTCGACCGGTTCGCCGGACCTGGCCAGCGTGCCGAACCACTTCCGCAGCGCGGCGACCCGGGCGGGCGCGACAGCGAGCGGGTACAGCATCTCGCCGCCGTCGAGAACCTCGACCGTGACCACTGAGCAGCCGGCGCAGTCGCCGTCCTCCATGACGCCCGTCACCCGGACGGACTGCCGCGACTGACCGTCGAACTGCGGCGTCGCGCACTCGACCGTGGGCTCGCCCCGGAACCGGGCCTTGCGCAGCAGCACGTCGACTCCGGCGCCGTGCTCGCGCCACACCGCGAGGGTCTGCCGGAACCCGGCCGGCTCCACCACCGCGCCACGCAACGCGGACCCGATCACCCGCGACAGGTCCTCCCGCTCACGAACGGGCAACCCCATCGCCGTGAAGTGATTACTCACGCGCCGCGCTTGCGGCGGATGCGCCAGAGGCGCCGCCGCTCCACCGACCCCGACTCTGCCGCCTTCTTCCGGCGCTCCGCACGGGCGGCCAGTTCGTCCTTGCGGCTGACCTTGCGCTTCGGCACCGGTTCGCCCGCGACCGCACGCGCGGCGCGGCGCAGGAACGCCACGAAGTGCGCGTTGACGAGGTCGCCGTGCTCCATGAGCGTGACGTGGCCGCCGTCCGCGACCTCGACCAGTTCGGCGCCGGGCAGCAGCCGGGCGATCTCGCGGGTGTGGTCGACGGGCGTCAGCATGTCGTTGTCGCCGCAGACGACGAGCGTCTCGATGCCGTCGAACACCTCCAGCGCGGCGTACCGGTCGTGCTCCGACAGCGTGCCCAGGTACCCGGCGATGACCTCGACGGACGTGCCGGAGTTCATCCGCTCCACGTAGTCGATGAGGCTGGGGCTCGGGTCCTTGCTGCCGAACCCGTACCGGCGGGTGAGCAGGTACGCGACGTCGCTGCCCGCGCGGCGGCCGACCTCGGCGAGTTCCGGTTGCCACTTCAGCGCGCCGGAGATCGTCGGCATCAGCGGTTTGCGCAGCTTGGCCAGGACGGGCGGGATGCCGAGGCCGACGTCGTCGAGGTGCCCGGCGGACGTCGAGATCAGCGCCACGCCGACGACCCGGTCCGCGAAGAACTCCGGGGACCGTTCGGCGAGCGCCATCACGGTCATGCCGCCCATCGAGTGGCCGGCGAGCACCAGCGGGCCGTCCGGCGCCACCTCGGCGATGATCGCCGCGAGGTCGGCGCCGAGCTGGTCGAGGTCGTAGTCGGACGCGTCGCGGCGCCCGGACCGTCCATGGCCGGGCTGGTCGTAGAAGACGAGCCGGCAGCGGGGATCGTCGGCGGTGGCCGCGACCTCGCCCTCCACGGGTTCGGCGGGTGCCTCCACCGGATCGGCCTTGCGCAGGGCGGCCAGGCCGCGCCGCTTCCTGCCCGCGGCGACCAGCGCGGCGCGCTGCCGCTGCAACTCCGTCAGGGCCCGTCGCTGGAAGTGCCAGGTGCCCATGTCCAGGCAGAAACCGTGCACGAACACGACGGTCAGCTCGGGCGGCACCCCGGTCGCGTCCGGCTCGACGACCTCGACGTGCAGCGGCACGCCGCCGTCGACCGTCACGGTGCGCTGGCTGTCGAACGGGAGCAGGCCGAACGGCTCGTCCACGTACCGGTCCTCGACCCGGCGCCGGGTCCGGCTCAACGCGTACCGCTCGGCGACAACTCCGGCCGCCGCACCGGCGGCGGCCACTCCGACGAGCGCCCCCGCCCAGCCGACGGCCTTCAGCCCCCCGACGAAGCCCTTCGGCTCCTCGCTCATCAGACCTCCCCGACATAGGTCCGGGGCACGCGCGCGCCGATCCGGGTGACGATCTCGTAGTTGATCGTGTCCAGGACGGCGGCCCAGTCGTCGGCGGTCGGCTCGCCGTCGTCGCCCGGGCCGAACACCGTCGCGACGTCACCGGCCGCGACCAGGTCGTCCCCGACGTCCACCATGACCTGGTCCATGCACACCCGGCCGGCGATCGTCCGGCGCTTGCCGCCCAGCAGCAGCGGGCCGATGTTCGTGGCGTGGCGCGGCACCCCGTCCGCGTAGCCGAGCGGGACCAGCGCGAGGGTGGTCTCCCGCTCGGTCGTGTACTGGTGGCCGTACGAGACGCCCGACCCGGCCGGCACCCGCTTCGCCAGCACCACCTGGGCCCGCAACGTCATCGCCGGCCGCAGCGCGCTCGCCGCCGGCCAGTCCGGGATCGGCGAGAGCCCGTAGACGGCGATACCGGGCCGCACCAGGTCGAAGTGCGCCTCGGGGAGCGTGAGCGTCGCGGCCGAGTTGGCCAGATGCCGCACCTGCGGACGGACGCCCGCGCGCTCGGCGATCTCCAGCGCCTCGCCGAACAGGCGGATCTGCGCCGCGATCGTCGGGTGCCCCGGTGCGTCCGCGTAGGCGAAGTGGCTCCAGACGCCGATGATCTCCACCGTGCCGTCCGCCGCGGCCTTCGCCGCGGACGTCAACAGCTCAGGCCAGTCAGCGGACGGCGAACCGCCCCGGCTCAGCCCGGTGTCGACCTTGAGATGCAGCCTGGCCGGACGGCCGGCCGTGCGCGCCGCCGCGGCGATCTCGTCCAGCAGCGCGGGCGTCGCCGCCGACAGGTCGATGTCGGCCGCCACCGCCCGGTGCAGTGGCAGGCCGGGGGCTAGCAGCCAGGCCAGGATCGGCGCCGAGATGCCATCCGCACGGAGCGCCAGCGCCTCGTCGAGCGTGCACACGCCCAACCAGTCCGCGCCACCCGCCAGGACCGCCCGGGCGGCCGGGAGGATGCCGTGCCCGTAGCCGTCCGCCTTGACGACGGCCATCATGCCCGCCGACGTCCCGGACGCCAGATGCGCCGTATTCGCGCGTATCGCGTCCAGGTCGACCAGAGCCTCTGCCTGCAGCATGCCCTCCATTCTCTCAGGGCACGCTCGTCCCGGCCTGCCCGGCGCCCGCCTCAGGCCGCCCGCCGCCGCCCGCCCGCCGCCCGGCCGCCGGCCGCCACTTTCGGACTTTTGAGGGTCGGCGGGCGCCGGAAACCCTCAAAAGTCCGAAACTGGGCGGGCGCGAGCGGGGCGGGGCGCGGGGCGCGGGCGGGCGGGGCTCAGGCCGTGAGGACGGTCTGCACGGCCGGGCGCAGTGCGTCCACGAGGCTGCTGGCAGAGACGGGGCCTTCCGCTGCCGCGTACCGCCCGCCCAGTCCGTGCACGAATGCCGCGTACGCCCCGGCCGCGTGGGCGGGCAGCCCGCCGGCGAGGAGCGATCCGGCCAGCCCGGCGAGGACGTCGCCGCTGCCCGCCGTGGCGAGATCGGGCGTCCCGGCGGGGCTGACGTGGACGCAGTCCGGTGAGGCGACGATCGTCCGGTCGCCCTTGAGCAGGACCGTCACCCCGAACCTGTCGGCGGCACGGCGCGCGGCGGCGATCCGGTCGTCGCCGACGTCGCCGGCCAGCCGGGCGAACTCGCGGTCGTGCGGGGTGAGGAGGGTGCTGGCCGCGCGGTCCCGGAGCCATTCGGGATGCTCGGCGGCGATCGTGATGCCGTCGGCGTCGAGCAGAACGGGCACGTCGGTGGCGAGGACGTCACCGACGAGCTGGTGGGCGTCGTCGCCGGTACCGAGCCCGGAGCCGACGACCCAGGCCTGGGCGCGCCCGGCGTCGGCGAACCGGTCGGCGCAGACCGTCTCGGGGTACCGGGCCAGCACCTGGGCACTGACCGGCCCGCTGTACCGGACGACGCCCGCCGGCCCCGCCAGCGCACCGCCGACCGCGAGCACGGCCGCGCCCGGGTACCGCGACGAGCCGGCGACGATCCCGACCACGCCGCGCGTGTACTTGTCGTCCGCCGGGCCGGGTCGTGGCCAGTGCAGCGCGACCTCGTCGAGCGTGACCAGCGTGACCTGCGGTTCCGGCAGGTCGAGGCCGATGTCGACGAGTTCGACGAGGCCCGCGTGGCGGGCGCCCGCCCCGACGAGCAGTCCGGGTTTGAGGCAGCCGAACGTGACGGTGACGTCCGCGCTGACGGCGTCGCCGGCCACCACGCCCGTGTCCGCGTCGACGCCGCTGGGCACGTCCACGGCGACCACGATCGCGCCGCTCATCCGTGCCAGGGCTGTGGCCTGCGCCAGCGCGGCGGCTTCGATCCGCAGCCCACCCTGGCCGCCGATCCCGACGAGCCCGTCCACGATGAGGTCGGCGGCGGCGATCCGGCGGTTGTCCTCCCCGTAGCCGGCCGGGTGGACGTGCCCCCCGGCGGCGCGCAGCGCGGCCAGGCCGGCGGCATGTCCGCCCCGGATGGTGATCGCGTCCACCCTCGCCCCACGCCGGGCCAGGTCCGCGCCGGCGTACAGCGCGTCGCCACCGTTGTTGCCGGACCCGACCAGCAGGACGACCTCTGAGCCGTACACGCCGTCGCGGCCGCGCAGCAGCTCGGCGCACCGCCGTGCCAGCCCGGACGCCGCCCGCCGCATCAGGACCCCGTCCGGCAGCCGCGCCATCAACACCTCTTCGGCGGCGCGCACCTCAGCGACGGACCAAGCCCCCGTCATGCCAGCACCCCCGCCGCGCGAAGCCTGCGATCGCTCACGATTCCGCCACCACCATCGCCGACGCGATCCCGCCGTCGTGCGACAGCGACAGGTGCCACCGGGTGATGCCGCGCTCGGCTGCCGCGTTGGCGACCGTGCCGGCGACCGTCAGCCAGGGCCGGCCGTCGCCGTCCGGGATGATCTCGCAGTCGTGCCACGCGAGCCCGCCGGGAGCGCCGAGCGCCTTGGCCACCGCCTCCTTGGCGGCGAACCGGGCCGCGAGCGACTCCGGCGAGCGCGGATTCCCCGACGCCGTCCGCCGCTCGGACTCCGTGAACAGCCGTTCGGACAGCATCGGCGTCCGCTTGAGCGCCGCCTCGAACCGCTCGACCAGGACCACATCGATACCCACGCTCACGATCACGGCCCTACCTTGGCACGAACGGCCCACGGCCGCCGCCGCCGCCATCCGCCAGACCCGCCACACTGGTCCCATGAGCACCCGCACAGCGCTGATCACCGGTGCCAGCCGCCGGGCCGGCATCGGCGCCGCCATCGCGCGCCGCCTGGCGGAGGCAGGGATCGACCTGGTCCTGCACACCTGGACGCCGCACGACGCCGAGCAGCCCTGGGGCGCCGACGACGACGGCCCGGAGGCGCTCGCGGAAGAACTCCGTGCGCTCGGCCGGCGCGTCGTCCTGGTCGAGGCCGACTTCGCGGACCCGGAGGCACCGGCCGCGGTGGTGCGCAGCGCCGGCCCGATCGACGTCCTGGTCGCGAACCATGCCCGCTCCACGCCGTGGATGCCGCTGGAGCAGATCACCGCCGCCGAGATCGACGTCGCCTACGCCGTCAACACCCGGGCCACGTTGTTGCTGGTCCAGGCATACGCGGCACAGCACGACGGCCGTCCCGGCGGACGGGTCGTCCTGTTCACCTCCGGGCAGGGCGAGGGGCCAATGCCGGACGAGCTGCCGTACGCCGCCAGCAAGGGCGCGCTCGCCCAGCTCACCGCCAGCCTGGCGGCGCCGCTCGCCAAGCGCGGGATCACCGTCAACACGGTCAATCCCGGGCCGACCGACACCGGCTGGGCCACCCCGGAACAACGCGAGGAGGCCCAGCGCATGATGCCGTTCGGGCGTTGGGGCGAGCCGGACGACGCCGCCCGCCTCGTGGCCTGGCTCGTCAGCGACGAGGGCCGCTGGGTCACCGGCCAGGTCATCACCTCAGACGGAGGCTTCGGCCTGAGCTAGTTCTCCCTGCGCTCCAGGTCGAGGTTCATGAAGCTCGGGCCGCTGCTGCACAGGGCACGCATCCGCTCGGCGAACTGCTGGGTCTCCGGCAGGTCGTTGTTGCGCATGGCGTCCTCGTACGACGGGAACTCCACCATCTCGACGTAGTGCCGCGGGTTCTCCCGGTCGTGCATGAGCATCTCGGATGTCGGTATCCGCTTGCCCTCTGTGGCGGCCATCCATTCGTCGAGCAGGGCGTTCATCTCGCTGGCCTGATCGGTCTCGAAGTCGATGAGCTGCACGAACGTCGTCATAGCGTCCTCCCTGACGCGAGCGGTTCGAGCACCATCCGCAGTCAACGCCTCGCGCCAACGACGCGCAATAGACCTATTCGACAGTGACGGACTTCGCCAGGTTCCGGGGCTGGTCCACGTCGTGCCCGCGGGCCGCCGCGATCTCGCATGCCAGCACCTGGAGCGGCACGGTGGTGACCAGCGGCGCCAGCAGGGTCGGCACGTGCGGGACGCGGATCAGGTGGTCGGCGTACGGCACGACCTCGTCGTCGCCCTCCTCGGCGATGACGATCGTCCGGGCACCGCGCGCCCGGACCTCCTGGATGTTGGACACGATCTTGTCGTGCAGGATCGCCCGGCCGCGCGGCGAGGGCACGGTGACGATGACGGGCGTCCCGTCCTCGATCAGCGAGATCGGGCCGTGCTTGAGTTCGCCGGCGGCGAAGCCCTCGGCGTGCATGTACGCCAGTTCCTTGAGCTTCAGCGCGCCTTCCAGGGCCACCGGGTACCCGACGTGCCGGCCGAGGAACAGCACCTGCTGAGCGGACGCCAGGTCGCGGGCGAGCTTGCGCACCGGCTCCATCTGCTCCAGCACCTCGGCGACCTTCCCGGGCACCGCGTCGAGCTGGTGGACGATCGAGGCGACCTCGTCCGCGTACTTGATGCCGCGCACCTGGGCGAGGTGGAGGCCGAGCAGGTAGGCGGCGGCTACCTGGGTCAGGAACGCCTTGGTCGAGGCGACCGCGATCTCCGGACCGCCGCGGGTGTAGAGGACGGCGTCCGATTCGCGCGGAATGGTCGATCCGTTGGTGTTGCAGATCGCCAGCACCCGGGCCTTCTGCTCCTTGGCGTGGCGCAGCGCCATGATCGTGTCCATCGTCTCGCCGGACTGCGAGATCACCACGACCAGCGTCGACCGGTCCAGGACCGGGTCGCGGTAGCGGAACTCGCTGGCCAGCTCGACCTCGACCGGGATGCGCGTCCAGTGCTCGATCGCGTACTTGGCGATCAGGCCGGCGTTGTAAGAGGTACCGCAGCCGATCACGAACACCTTGTCGATGTCGCGGAGGTCCTGGTCGGTGAGGCGGACCTCGTCCAGGACGAGCTCGCCGTGCTCGGTGAGGCGCCCGCGCAGCGTGTCGGCCACGGCCTGCGGCTGCTCGGCGATCTCCTTGAGCATGAAGTACTCGTAGCCGCCCTTCTCGGCGGCGCTGACGTCCCAGTCGACGTGGTAGTCGCGGGCCTCGACCGGCTCGCCGAAGAAGTCCGTCACGGTGATGGACTCGGGGGTCACCTCGACCACCTGGTCCTGGCCCAGCTCCACCGCGTCGCGCGTGTGCTCGATGAACGCGGACACGTCGCTGGCGAGGAAGTTCTCGCCCTTGCCCCGGCCGGCGACGAGCGGGGAGTTGCGGCGGGCGCCGACGACCACGTCCGGCACGTCCCGGTGGACGGCCAGCAGCGTGAACGCACCGTCCAGCCGCTGCACGACCTGGCGCATCGCCTCCGCGAGCCGCCCGGGCGTCTCCGGGGACAGCGCGTGGTACGCGTCGGCCAGGAGGTGCGCCACGGTCTCCGTGTCGGTGTCGGAGCGGAACTCGATGCCCCGCTCCTCGATCTCGCGGCGCAGCGCGGCGAAGTTCTCGATGATCCCGTTGTGGATCACGGCGATGCTGCCGTCGGCCGACAGGTGCGGGTGCGCGTTCCGGTCGTTCGGCGCGCCGTGCGTCGCCCAGCGGGTGTGGCCGATACCGGTGCTGCCGTCGGAGATCCCGTCGGCGGCGATCGCCTCCGTCAGGTTCACGAGCTTGCCGGCCCGCTTCTCGGTGGCGAGCCTGCCGCCGGCCACGATCGCGACGCCCGCGGAGTCGTACCCGCGGTACTCCAGCCGGCGAAGCCCGTCGATGACCACGTCAACAGCGCGCTGGGGACCTACGTATCCGACGATGCCACACATGGTGTCCGAGACTAGCCGAGCCTGCCGCCCGCCCCGAACCCGCCAGGTATCGCTCAGGCGTCCGCGACGACCTTGGCGATCTGATGTGCGACGGTATCGGCCATTTCCTGCGTCGGCGCCTCGACCATGACCCGGACCAACTGCTCCGTGCCGGACGGCCGCAGCAGGACCCGGCCGGTGTCGCCCAGCTCGGCCTCGCCGGCCGCGACGGCGGCCGCCACGTCCTCCGACGCCGCCACGGCCGCCTTGTCGACGACCCTGACGTTCACCAGCACCTGCGGCAGGCGGGTCACGACGCCGGCCAGCTCGCCGAGCGGGCGGCCGGTCTGGGCGACCCGCGCGAGCAGGTGCAGCGCGGTGAGGAGCCCGTCGCCGGTGGTGGCGTGGGACGGCATGACGACGTGCCCACTCTGCTCGCCGCCGAGCGACAGTGCGCGGTCGCGCAGGGCCTCCAGGACGTACCGGTCGCCGACGGCCGTGCTGAGCAGCTGGACGCCGTGCTCGCGCATCGCGAGGTGCAGCCCGAGGTTGCTCATGACGGTGACGACGAGCGTGTCCTCGATGAGCGTCCCGGCGTCCTTCATGGCCAGCGCGAGGACGGCCATGATCTGGTCGCCGTCGATCACGGAGCCGTCAGCGGCCACGGCGAGGCACCGGTCGGCGTCGCCGTCGTGGGCGATCCCGACGTCGGCGCCGTGCTCGACGACGGCCGCCCGCAGCGGTTCGAGGTGGGTGGATCCGACGCCGTCGTTGATGTTGAGCCCGTCCGGGTCGGCGCCGATCGCGACGACCTCCGCACCGGCACGCCGGTACAGCTCCGGCGCGACCGTGGCGGCGGCACCGTGGGCGCAGTCGACGACGACCTTCAGGCCGTCGAGCGGGTGCGCCAGGCTCGTGAGCAGGTGGGCGAGGTAGCGTTCGGCGCCGTCCGCGACGTCACGGATGCGCCCGACGCCGTCGCCGACCGGCCTGGTCCACTCGCGGGCGGCGTTCTCGGCGATCGCCGCCTCGATGGCGTCCTCGATCTCGTCGGCGAGCTTGTGCCCGCCGCGGGCGAAGAGCTTGACCCCGTTGTCGGGCATCGGGTTGTGGCTGGCCGAGAGCATCACGCCGAGGTCGGCGTTGAGCTCGCCCACGAGATAGGCCACGGCCGGGGTCGGCAGGACGCCCACGCGCAACACGTCGGCGCCGGCACTCGCCAGGCCGGCGCAGACCGCCGCCTCCAGCATCTCGCCGCTCGCGCGGGGATCCCGGCCGACCACGGCGAGCGGGCGCTGCCCCTCGACGTCGACGAGGACGTGGGCCGCGGCGACCGAGATCGCCATCGCGAGTTCCGGGGTGAGGTCGCCGTTGGCGAGCCCACGCACTCCGTCCGTACCGAACAGGCGGCCCATCAGGGCCGCCTGTCGGTGGTGTAGTCGTGCTGGCCGAACAGCGGCATCAGCGCTTGCTGTACTGAGGCGCCTTGCGGGCCTTCTTGAGACCGTACTTCTTGCGCTCCTTGACCCGGGGGTCACGGGTGAGGAAGCCGGCCTTCTTCAGCGGCGGGCGGTCCTCGGGCTCCAGCTCGATCAGCGCGCGGGCGATCGCGAGGCGCAGCGCACCGGCCTGGCCGGTGATGCCGCCGCCACGGAGGCTGGCGAGAACGTCGAACTGCTCAACCTTCTCCAGGGTCACGAACGGCTCACGGATGAGCTGCTGGTGGACCTTGTTGGGGAAGTAGTCCTCGATGGTGCGGCCGTTCAGCTTGAACTGGCCGGTGCCGGGGACGAGCCGGACCCGGACGATCGCCTCCTTGCGGCGACCGACGGTCTGGATGGGCTTCTCTGCGGTGGTCACGCTTGCGCTCCTCTAAGACCTGACGTGCGCTACTGCGCGACCTGGGTGATCTCGAACGGGACGGGCTGCTGCGCGGTGTGGGGGTGCTCCGGACCGGCGTACACCTTGAGCTTCTTCAGCATCTGGCGGCCGAGCGAGTTCTTCGGCAGCATGCCCTTCACGGCCAGCTCGATCGCACGCTCCGGCCGGGTGGCCAGCAGCTGGTCGTAGCCGATGCGCTTGAGACCGCCCGGGTAACCCGAGTGGCGGTAGGCGACCTTGGTCTCCCGCTTGTTGCCGGTGAGGGCGACCTTGCCGGCGTTGACGATGACGACGAAGTCACCCGTGTCCACGTGCGGCGCGAAGATCGGCTTGTGCTTGCCACGCAGGAGCGTGGCGGTTTGGGTCGCCAGGCGACCGAGCACAACGTCGGTGGCGTCGATGACGTGCCACTGACGCTGGACGTCTCCCTGCTTCGGGCTGAACGTGCGCACAGGACTACCTTTGTCTCGTCAATTCAGCGGGAACCGCTGGGCTGTAACCGGCGGTGAGGCACGTCCGATCGACGCGCCACGCAACAGCGGTCCACGATACCTGGCCAGCGGAGCGAGGGTCAAAACGGCCCTGCCCCACGAGAGAGTGAAGCATTTTTCTGCGCCCGACATCGCCCGTTATAAGCGCCATCGGCCCGCGTAAGCGGCGCAGATCACCTCGCATCCTGGCACATTTGGCGGGGACGTGCCCGCGCCGGGTCGTTACTCTCCCCCCATGACGAACGATCCCGGTCAGCCGGGGTGGGCGCCGCAGCCGGACCCGTACGGGTACCAGCCGCAGCACGGCGAACAGCCGCACGAGCAGCCCCACACCCAGCCGGAGCACACGCAGCAGTACCCGCCCCAGACCTACGGCAGGCAGGAGTACGGCCAGCACCAGTACGGCCAGGAGAGCCACGGCCAGGACGGCTACGGCCAGGCCCAGCAGTACGGCCAGCCTCAGCAGTACGGCGAGCCTCAGTACGGCCAGGCCCAGCAGTACGGCGAGCCTCAGTACGGCCAGCAGGAGCACCTCGGGGTCGAGGCCACGCAGCAGTTCGTGGCGCCCCCGCCGGCGTACCCGGCGACCCAGCAGTACGGCGCTCCCCAGTACGGCGCGCCACCCACCCAGCAGTACAGCGCTCAGGAGTACGGCACTCAGCAGTACGCGGCCCAGCAGTACGCCGCGCCGCCGACTCAGCAGTTCACGGGCCCTGACCACCCGCTCGACGACCCGTACGGCCGGCCGCGGCACGAGCCCCCGGAGCCGCCGGCGAAGAAGAAGCGGACCGGCATCTACGTGCTGGCCGGCGTCATCGCGCTGGCGCTGTGCGCGGGCGTCGGGGTGGCGGGCGGCCGCTACCTCTCCGGCGACTCGAAGACCGACGACGCGTCGGCGAAGTCCAACCCGATCAAGGCGGCGTCGGGCGATCCGTCACCGTCCACTTCGCCGTCCGAGGCGTCCGAGTCGCCGTCGGCCTCGTCCGACAAGATCGCGTCCCGGGACACCGACCCGCGCCCGGTCACCGTGAGCGAGCTGGGTTCCGGCACCTTCTCCGGCAGCACCGGCACGTTCACGAAGACGGGCACCGACAAGGACTCGGACTGCGGATCGGCCGTCGACAAGGACGCCGGCACGCTCCTCGCCGACCTTGGCTGCAGCCAGGTGGTGTCGATCACCGCCGTCAACAAGGACAAGGACTGCGTCGTCACGTTCGGCGCGCTGAACATGCCGGACTCGGCCGCGACCGAGAAGGCTATCCAGGGGATGCGGGACGGCACCGCCGGAAGCTTCGTCCCCCGCCGGCACGACAAGCCCGCCGAGGGTGAGGCCGGCAACGCGAGCTGGTGGTTCGTGATGAAGGCGTACGGCCACTACGTGACGTTCGCCACCGGTGCCTACGCCGACGGCAAGAAGGTCGAGGACGGCGACACGACGATCGTCGCCTGCGACACCGACATGCTGGACGAGGTCCACGAGCGCCTCGCCGAACGGGCGTAACGGCAGGTCCGCGCCCGTTCAGCGGGCGCGGACCACCCGCCCGGCGTCCCACACGGGGCCGTCGGTCTCCTGGACCCGGCCGTCCTCGGCGAAGACCAGGAAGCGGTCGAATCCGCGCGCGAACCAGCGGTCGTGCGTGACGGTGACGACCGTCCCCTCGAAGCCCTCCAGGCCCTCTTCGAGCGCTTCGGCCGAGTGGAGGTCGAGGTTGTCGGTGGGCTCGTCGAGCAGCAGCAGCGTGCACCCGTCGAGTTCCAGCAGCAGGATCTGGAACCGCGCCTGCTGGCCGCCCGAGAGCGTCCCGAACGTCTGGTCCGCCTGCCCGTGCAGCTCGTACCGGCGCAACGCCGCGATCGCCTTCCCGCGTTCCATGCCGGACCGGTTGCCCTCGCCACGCCACAGGATGTCGACCAGCGTCTTCGGGACCAGCTCCGGGTGGTCGTGCGTCTGCGCGAACAGCCCTGGCACCACCCGCGCGCCGAGCCGGCACACGCCCGTGTGGGCGACGTCGCCCCCGCCGAGCAGGCGGAGGAAATGGCTCTTGCCGGACCCGTTCGACCCCAGGACGGCCACCCGTTCGCCGTAGAAGATCTCCAGGTCGAACGGCTTCATCAGCCCGGTCAGCTCCAGCCGCTCGCACGTGATCGCCCGCACGCCGGTACGGCCGCCGCGCAGCCGCATCGTCACCTTCTGGTCGACCGGACGCTCCGGCGGCGGCCCTTCCTCCTCGAACTTGCGCAACCGGGTCTGCATGGCCCGGTACCGCGACGCCATGTCGGGCGAGATCGCGGCCTGCTGCTGCAACGTCCGGACGAGGTCCTTGAGGCGCTGGTGCTCCTCCTCCCAGCGGCGGTGCAGCTCGTCGAGGCGGTCGAGCCGGTGCTTGCGTGCCTCGTGGTAGCTGGCGAAACCGGCGCCGTGGATCCACGCCGAGCGGCCCTCGATCGTGACGACCTGGGTCGCCGTCCGGGCCAGCAGTTCGCGGTCGTGGCTGACGAACAGCACCGTCTTCGGCGTCTCGTTGAGCCGGTCCTCCAGCCAGCGCTTGCCGGGGACGTCCAGGTAGTTGTCGGGCTCGTCCAGCAGGAGTACCTGGTCGGGGCCGCGCAGCAACGCCTCCAGCGCGAGCCGCTTCTGCTCGCCGCCCGACAGGGTGCGGACCATGCGGTGCTGCGCCCGCTCGTACGGGACGCCCAGCGCGGCCACCGTGACCGTGTCCCACAGCACCTCGGCGTCGTACCCGCCGGCGTCACCCCAGTGGGCGAGCGCTCCCGCGTACCGCATCTGGGTCGGCTCGTCGTCCGTCTCCATCATCGCCAGCTCGGCGGTCTCCAGGGCCTCTCCGGCCGCGCGTAGATCGGCGGGGGCCAGCCGGACGAGGAAGTCCCGGACGGTCGTGTCGTCGCGCACCGAGCCGATGAACTGGCGCATCACGCCCAGCCCGCCGACCCGGGTGACGGCGCCCGCCTGCGGCACGAGGTCCGCGGCGACGGTCCGGAGCAGGGTCGTCTTGCCCGTGCCGTTCGCGCCGACGAGCGCCACCTTCGCGCCGTCGCCGACCCGGAACGTGACGTCCCGGAAGAGCTCACGCCCGTCCGGGAGCGTGAAACCCAGCGCATTCACCTCGACATAGCCCACAGTTCGTTGAGTCTGCCCGCCGCGCCGGTCGGAGGCACGCCGATATTCGTCGCTGGCCGCCAGAGCGTGCGCGGGCAGGGCTCCGCCGAGCGGGGCGGATGTCAGGGCGTCGGTCCGGCAAGGCGAGGAGGAGTGCATGCCGTTGTTGCGTGCGCGACGACGACAACGCCGCCAGCCGGCGTCAGGGCCGCCGCAGCCGGCCGGCGCCCTGTCCGTGTGCGCTCTTAGCTACCCTGAGCACATGGTTTACGGCGGGGGACACACATCGGGACCGGGTCAGGGGCAGCCCGCCTACGACCCTGAGGCGACCCAGGTCGTCCCGGGATTCCCGCAGGCCCCGCCCCAGGTTCCACCGCCCGGCTATCCGCCGCAGCCCGGCTACGCACCGCATCCCGGCTACGCGCCGGTGGGCCCGCCCCCCGAGCCGGAGCCGCCGTCCGGCCCCAGCCGGCGGACGATCGTTCTGCTCGGTGTCGCCATCGTCGCGCTCCTCACGGCGGGCGGGGTCGGCGTCGGCCTGCTGCTGTCGTCCGGCCAGTCGCCGGACGACACGACGACCGCGCCCCCGACCGGCGAACCGACGCCGAGCACCAGCCCGAGCACCCAGCCCGCCAGCGACACGCCGCCGCCCCCGTCGCCCGGCGCCACCGGCACGAACGTCGACATCAGCGCACGGGCGTCCGACCCGGCGCCGCTCACGGTCGCCGAGGTCTTCCCCGGCAAGGCCATCTCGTTCAACGGGGCGACGTACACCGTGCACGGCACCGAGGCGGCTACCGACTGCAAGAAGGCGTCGGACGCCACGCTCGGCCCGGCCCTGGCCACCGCCGGCTGCAACCAGATCGTCCGGGCCACCGTGTCGGACCCCAGCAACCAGTACCTGGTCACGATCGGCATCGCGAACCTGCCGACCCGCCTCGCCGCCGACGACGTCTACGAGCGCGTCGAGGACCCGGCGAAGAACGGCTACTTCGCCCGCCTCAGCGGCACCGGCCCGGCGAAGGACTTCGCGGCCAACCGTGACACCGTCGTCGGCTCGCTCGCGCGCGGCCACTACGTGATCTTCGCGATCGCCGGCCGTCCGGGGACGACCGGCGCGTCGCTGGCCGACGAACAGCTCAAGACCGCGCTTCGGGACCTGCGTCAGTACGCGAACGAGGTCGTCAGCAAACGCTCGTCCTGACCGCCGTCGGGCGCCGGGACAAACCGGACTGTTCGGGATGGCGTCCTGCAACCGGGCGCCGGATACCCCGATATCCCCGACAGTTGCGCAACCCGCGCAACCCGCCCAACCGCAACGCCCTACGCGACGATGTCGACCTGGATCCCGGGTACGCCGCTGTCGTGGCCGGCGGCGGCGAACACGACCTCGCCGGCCCGGGCAGCGGCCCGCAACGGATCGGCCAGCGCCACGGCGACGGCCCTGCTGTCGTCGCTGGTGGCCTGGAGCACGACCGCCGAGATGCGCGCGTTGCTGCCGAGCTGGTGCTGGCTGCGCAGCACGCGGACCTGGTCCAGGACCGTGGCCATCCGGTCGATGAGGTCCCGGTCCGACCGCCACTCCGGCGGCGCCGTGGGCCACGGCGTGACGTGCAGGCTGACGGCGTCCTCGTGCGGCCGGTACAGCCGCTGGTACAGGTGCTCGGTCACGAACGGCGCGAAGGGCGCGAACATGCCGAGGACCACCCGGAAGGCGACGCCCATCGCCGCGCGGGCGCTCGCCCGCTCCTCGTCCGTGTGGTGCTCCGCGTCGAGGAACCGGTCCTTGATCATCTCGATGTAGCGGTCGCAGTAGACGGACCAGAAGAAGCGCGACGCCTCCTGGTACGCCACCGTGAAGTCGTAGCCGTCCAGCGCGGCCGTCACCTGGTCGAGCGTGTCCGCGAGGTGGGAGAGCATCCACTGGTCGACGGGCGTGTACTCCGCCGGCGGCGTGGTGCTCCACCCGTTCATCATCATGAACCGGGCGACGTTCCACAGCTTGACGGCGAACTTCCGCCCGGTACGGACGTCCTTCTCGTTGTACCGGAGGTCCGTGCCGATCCGCGCCTTCGTGGCCCAGATCCGCAGCGCGTCGGCGCCGTACTTGTCGATGACCTGGTCCGGGACGTAGCGGTTGAAGCCGTCGGCGGTCGTGGAACGGTCCAGGTCGCGTTTGGAGATCTTCCGGCCCTGCTCGTTGAGGCCCCAGCCGGAGATCATGACGGCCTTCCAGGGCAGCCTGTCCACATGGAACTGTGACTGCACGAGCGTGTAGAACAGCCACGTCCGGATGATCTCGAACGCCTGGACCCGCAGGCTCATCGGCGCCAGCTCCGGGTCGGTGCCCGTCGTCGCCCAGCCGTCGTTGATCTGCGGCGACAGGGAAGACGTCATCCACGTGTCCATCACGTCCGGATCCGCTGTCAGGGCACCGGAACAGGCCGGGCAAGCCTCGACCGGCGGCGGGTCCGTCAGCGGATCGACAGGCAGGGACGCGAGATCCGCCAGCACCGCGCGACCGCAGTCGTCGCAGAACCAGACCGGGAACGGCACGCCGTAGTGCCGCTGCCGGCTGATGTTCCAGTCCCAGCGGAGCCCGCCGATCCAGTCCTCCAGGCGGCGGCGCATGTGCGGCGGGATCCATGTCAGCTCGGCCGCCCTGGCCATGAACACGTCCTGGTGCTCCCGCACCCCCACGAACCACTGTGGACGGATCTGGTACTCGACAGGCGTCTGGCACCGCTCGTGCACGCCGACGTTCTGCTTCAGCGACGTGCTCTCGATCAGGCTGCCCGTCTCCGCGAGCCGTCCGACGATCGCCGCGCGGGCCTGCGTGAGCTGGAGCCCGGCGAACTCGCCGGCAAGGTCGCCGAGGCGCCCGTCCGGGGTCACCACGAGCCGAAGGTCGAGCTCGTCACGGCGCCATTTCGCGACGTCCTCGCCGTCGCCGAACGTGCACACCATCATCAACCCGGTGCCGTACGCGGGGTCGACGGATTCGTCCGTCCGGATCGGCACCTGGTGGCCGAAGACAGGCACGGTCGCGGTCGTCCCCAGCAGGTCCTGGTACCGCTCGTCGCCCGGATGGAAGTACAGCGCGACGCACGCCGGCAGCAGTTCCGGCCGGGTCGTGGCGATGATCAGACCGTCCCCGAACGCGATGCGGTGGATCTTGCCGGTCCGCTCCAGGTCGTCCACGTCCGCCTGGGCGAGCGCCGTGCGGCACTCCGTGCACCAGATGATCGGGTCCTCGACGCGCCGGATGTGGCCGGACTCGTGGAGCCGGATGAAACTGGCCTGGGACGTCCGCCGGCAGCGCTCGTCGATCGTCGAGTACAGCAGCGACCAGTCGACGGACAGCCCGACGCGCCGCCACAGGTCCTCGTACCGCGCGGCGGTCTTGCGGGTCTCGGCCAGGCACAGCGCGACGAACTCCGCCCGGGGCATGTCGATCGCCCGGACGCCGTACGCCTTCTCGACGTACCGCTCGGTGGGCAGGCCGTTGTCGTCGAAGCCCATCGGGTAGAAGATCCGGTCGCCGCGCATCCGCCGGTACCGGACGACGAAGTCGGGCTGCGAGTAGCTCATGGCGTGGCCGACGTGCAGGTGGGAGGCCGATACGTACGGCGGGGGCGTGTCGACGCTGAATACCGGGCCGGTCGCCGCGCGATCGAACCGGTAGACCCCGTTTTCCTCCCACAACGACCGCACCGACGCCTCGATGGCGTGGTGGTCGTACTCGCCTGCATCCATACCGCATCGTCGCAGCCCGGCCCGCCCGGGCGCCTCCGATTATCCGCCCGAGCCCTCCCCCTCCCCCGAGTTTCGGACTTTTGAGGGTCGCGGGCACCGCGGAACCCTCAAAAGTCCGAAAGTGGGCGCGGAGGCTCGGTGCGGAGGCTCGGGCGCGCAGGCCCTGGGCAGTGGCTCGGGCGCGCAGGTTCTAGGCGCGGAGGCGGCGGGTGGTGGCGATCCGGGCGGCGAGTTCGTGGTCGGCCGGGTAGTCGACCCGGACGAGCGTCAACCCGTGCGCGGGCGCCACGGTCACCGTGCTGGCCCGCTCGGACAGGGCGAGCAGCGACACGGGCCATTCCGGCGGACGCCGCCCGTCCCCGACCGCCAGCAGCGCACCGATGAGGCTCCGGACCATGGAGTGGCAGAACGCGTCCGCCGAGACCGTGGCGACGAGTAGGGAGCCGTCACGCCGCCAGGACAACTCCTCCAGCGCCCGGACGGTCGTCGCCCCTTCACGCCGGCGACAGAAGGCCGCGAAATCGTGTTCGCCGAGCAGCAGGTCGGACGCGGCCGCCATCGCCGTGACGTCCAGCGGACGGCCCCAGGCCAGGGTGTCCCGGCGGCGCAGCGGCTCCACGCCCCAAGCGTCGTTGCCGACCCGATATTCGTACCAGCGCCGCAATGCCCCGAACCGTGCGTCGAACTCAGGCGGCGCCACGGTGACCTCCCGGACCCGCACATCGGCGGGCAGCACGCCGGCCAGCCGACGGATCAGGGACGATTCCAGGGAAGTCCACACGGAAGCAGGGATGTCCACATGGGCGACCTGCCCGGACGCGTGGACGCCCGCATCGGTACGCCCGGCGACGGTCAGATCGACCGGCACCCGCAGGATCCGCGACAGCCCCTCGGTCAGGACGCCCTGGACGGTGCGCTGATCCCGCTGGGCGGCCCAGCCGGCGAAGTCCGTGCCGTCGTAGGAGATCGCCAGGCGCAGACGGACGAGCCCGCCACCCCCATCGGGAGCGGCGGGCTCGTCGCCGTGAAACGTGGTGCTCAGCTCTCGTCGTCCGCGGCGGCGGCGCCGGCCTTGGTGAAGCCAGCGGCCTCGGCGGCCTCGGTGCTGTCGAACCACACCTCGGCGACGGTCTGCTCGAACCACTGGCCGTCCGGCTCGTGGTACTTCATCGAGTCGGCGTTGCCCTTGATGGTGTAACCCTCGGGGGCGGAACCGTCCTCGTTGGGCTCGGCCGAACCGGCACCGTACGGGCCGGCAGCGGTCGGGTCCTCGGTGACCTCAAGGTCCTCGGCCGGAGCGGCCAGGGGCGCGGCGACGGGCGCCTCGTCCTTGGCGAACTTCGTGCCGCGGGCACGCTCGGCCTCGCCCACCGCCTGCTGGGCGATGGTCTGGGCCTCGACAAGCTCGATGATCGCCATGGGCGCGTTGTCGCCCTTGCGCGGACCGACCTTGACGATGCGGGTGTAGCCGCCCGGACGGTTCGCGAAGCGCGGACCGATCGTCTCGAACAGCTCGTGCACGACCGCCTTGTCCCGGACGACCGTCAGCACCTGCCGACGGGCGTGCAGGTCGCCGCGCTTGGCGAAGGTGATGAGCTTTTCCGCCACCGGGCGGAGCCGCTTGGCCTTCGCCTCCGTGGTGGTGATACGGCCGTGCTCGAACAGCGAAGTGGCCAGGTTGGCCAGCAGCAGCCGCTCGTGGGCCGGACTACCGCCGAGGCGGGGACCCTTGGTGGGGGTGGGCATGACTCGTGCTCCTCGTTGCGATTACGCGGCTCAGGGTTACAGCTGCTCGGTCTCGGCGTAGTCCGTGCCGTCGTAGTCGGCATCGGAGAAGGTGTCGACCACGTGGGAGGGGTCGAAGCCGGGAGGCGAGTCCTTGAGAGACAGCCCCATGCCGGCCAGCTTCATCTTGACCTCGTCGATCGACTTCGCACCGAAGTTGCGGATGTCGAGCAGGTCGGCCTCACTGCGTGCGATGAGCTCGCCCACGGAGTGGATGCCCTCACGCTTGAGGCAGTTGTACGAACGGACGGTGAGGTCCAGCTCCTCGATCGGCAGCGCCAGATCCGCGGCGAGCGCGGCGTCCGTCGGCGACGGGCCGATGTCGATGCCTTCGGCGGTCTCGTCCAGCTCGCGGCACAGGCCGAACAGCTCGACGAGGGTGGACCCGGCGGAGGCGATGGCGGTACGCGGGCTGATCGAGCGCTTGGTCTCGACGTCGACGATGAGCTTGTCGAAGTCGGTGCGCTGCTCAACACGGGTGGCCTGCACCTGGTAGGTGACCTTGAGCACCGGCGAGTAGATCGAGTCGATCGGGATGCGACCGATCTCCTGGCCCTGCTGCTTGTTCTGCACGGCCGACACGTAGCCACGGCCACGCTCGACGGTCAGCTCGACCTCGAGGCGGCCCTTGCCGTTGATCGTGGCGATGTGCAGGTCCGGGTTGTGCACGGTGACGCCGGCCGGCGGCGCGATGTCCGCGGCCGTGACGGTGCCCGGACCCTGCTTGCGCAGGTACATGGTCACCGGCTCGTCGCTCTCGGAGCTGATGACCAGCTCCTTGATGTTGAGGATGAGCTCGGTGACGTCTTCCTTGACGCCCGGCACGGTGGTGAACTCGTGCAGCACGCCGTCGATCTTGATGCTCGTGACGGCGGCACCCGGGATCGAGGAGAGCAGGGTACGGCGGAGCGAGTTGCCGAGCGTGTAGCCGAAGCCGGGCTCGAGCGGCTCGATGACGAACCGCGAGCGGTACTCGCCGGCCGACTCTTCGGTCAGCGCGGGACGCTGGGTGATGAGCAAGGAAACCTCCAGGTTCTCGGGCGACCGCTATATGACGCCGCGAGTGTGTGTTCCGCACCCGGGACCGCGGGAGTGCCCCGGGGGCGGAACGGGAGTCGGCGGACGTCGGTCTGTCCGCCAACCGGGTTACTTCGAGTAGAGCTCGACGATGAGCTGCTCCTGGACCGGCGTGTCGATGACCTGCCGGGCCGGAAGCGAGTGCACCAGGATCTTCATCTGGTTGGTGATGACCTCGATCCACGCGGGAACCCCACGGGAACCGGCCTCGGCGCGAGCGACCACGAACGGCGTGAGCTCGCGGGACTTCTCCCGGACCTCGATGATGTCGTTCGGGGTCACGCGGTACGACGGGATGTCGACCTTCTTGCCGTTGACCAGGATGTGGCCGTGGCGGACGACCTGGCGCGCCATGTCACGCGACTTGGCGAACCCGCCGCGGTAGACGATGTTGTCCAGCCGCGACTCGAGGATCTGCAGCAGGACGTCACCTGTCTTGCCCTGCTTGCGGTTGGCCTCCTGGTAGTAGCCGCTGAACTGCTTCTCCAGGACGCCGTAGATGCGCTTGGCCTTCTGCTTCTCACGCAGCTGCAGCAGGTACTCGCTGTCCTTGCTGCGACCCCGGCCGTGCTGGCCCGGCGGGTAGGGACGGATCTCGATGGGGCACTTCGGCCCCTCGCACTTGGATCCCTTGAGGAACAGCTTCATCTTCTCGCGCCGGCAGCGGCGGCAGTCAGCACCCGTGTAGCGGGCCATGTTTCTCTCTCTCCCTTATCTACGGGTGCTCAGACGCGGCGGCGCTTGGGCGGGCGGCAGCCGTTGTGCGGCATCGGGGTGACGTCCGAGATCGAACCGACCTCAAGGCCCGTGGCCTGGAGCGAACGGATCGCGGTCTCACGGCCCGAGCCCGGGCCCTTGACGAACACGTCGACCTTGCGCATGCCGTGCTCCTGCGCCTTGCGGGCGGCGGCCTCGGCGGCCAGCTGAGCGGCGAACGGGGTCGACTTACGGGAGCCCTTGAAGCCGACGTGGCCCGCGGACGCCCAGCTGATCACGTTCCCGGCCGGGTCGGTGATCGAGACGATGGTGTTGTTGAACGTGCTCTTGATGTGCGCGTGGCCGTGGGCCACGTTCTTCTTTTCCTTGCGCCGCACCTTCTTGGCGGCGCCGGCGCGCGTCTTGGGAGGCATCTGCCTTGGATCTCCTGAATCTCGAGAGTCGGTCGGAGCCGGAGGGGCTCTACTACTTCTTGCCGGGCTTCTTCTTGCCGGCCACGGTCTTCTTGGGGCCCTTGCGGGTGCGCGCGTTGGTGTGCGTGCGCTGACCCCGCACGGGGAGGCCGCGGCGGTGCCGGATGCCCTGGTAGCAACCGATCTCGATCTTGCGCCGGATGTCGGAGGCGACCTCGCGGCGCAGGTCACCCTCAACGCGGTAGTTGGCTTCGATCCAGTCACGAAGCTGGACGACCTCTTCGTCGCTGAGGTCCTTGACCCGCTTGTTGGGGTCGATGCTCGTGCCCTTGAGGGTCTCGATCGAGCGGGTCCGGCCGATGCCGAAGATATAGGTGAGCGCGATCTCCAACCGCTTCTCGCGGGGGAGGTCTACGCCGACAAGACGTGCCATCGGTGGGCGTACTCCTTCTTTGTAGCGGAGGTCTGTCGCGCCTCTGCCCCTCACCTGCCCGGGTGAGGGCCCCGGCCTCCGACCGGGGGTGGACCGTGCTCACGCACGGCCGGGACGCGATGAAACGTGCGCCGGGCTCAGCCCTGGCGCTGCTTGTGACGCAGGTTCTCGCAGATCACCATGACCCGGCCGTGACGGCGGATCACCTTGCACTTGTCACAGATCTTCTTGACGCTCGGCTTGACCTTCACGGCTGTTGCCTTCTCCTGTTCGGGTACGCAGCCAGCCGTAGACCAGCGCGCGAGTTGAGACCTACTTGTAGCGGTAGACGATGCGCCCACGGGTCAGGTCGTATGGAGACAGCTCCACGACCACCCGGTCCTCGGGCAGGATGCGGATGTAGTGCTGCCGCATCTTGCCGCTGATGTGGGCCAGAACACGGTGGCCGTTCTGCAGCTCAACGCGGAACATGGCGTTGGGCAGCGGTTCGACGACCCGGCCCTCGATCTCGATGGCCCCGTCCTTCTTCGGCATGTCCTCCGCAATCGTGACGCAGTACTGGTGCACCATCGGCACACCGGGGGTGAATGTCGATCGGCTCGCGCATCCTCAGCCGCGTCTCGTAGCTGCCCGAAAGGCAGCAGAGAACGGACGCCACGCGCCAAAGACAGAGTCTACGTCGTCGGCCGCCTGAACACCAAGTCGGGCCCTGCCCGCGTACGCGCGCGTAACGGACGCTGAGCGCGCAAATCAACCTATTTGCCAGTTCTAGCAGGAAACTGCCACGAACCGTCGAACGCCGTTAACTTTCTCCTCGTCCGATTCCAATCTCCACGGGGAGTTGCTCATGATTCGAAGGCTCACAACGCTGGCGCTGGTCGCCGGCGCCGCACTCGCACTGTTCTCGCCCTCGGCGCAGGCCGCGCCGGAGACCGGTCCCAAGCCGGTCGACGCCCTGGCGGCGTGCCACCACGCCGACGCGCCCACCACCACCGCCGGCTGGGTTCACGGCAAGGGTTGGGTCACATCGCCGTGCAACCAGAACATCGACGTCCGGATCCAGCGCTGGCGCGGCGCCTGGTGGGAGACCGTGGGTGACGTCAAGTCGTTCCGGGCTCCCGGCTCGGCTGTCGCGTCCTGGAACTGCACCGGCGCCGGTCACTACACCTACCGGACGCTGATCGACTGGCGGGACGGCCAGCTCAACCCGCACACTCTCGCCTCGCCCGAGGTCCGCATCCACTGCTGATCGCACACGTGGGGCGCGCCGGTTCGCCGGTGCGCCCCACAGCAGTCAGCGCCAGCCGGTGATGCGGCGGCCGAGCAGGACCGCGCCCCAGATGCCGATCGGCCAGGCCGGCCAGAAGTAGCTCACATCGCGGGCGACGACCGACTGCAGCAGCCAGATCGTCAGCAGGATCAGCGCGACGCCGACCCACTTCTGCTCGTCCGGCGCCAGCGCGCCACGGATGGTCCGTTTCGGCGGCGGCGGGGCGGGAATGGGCAGGTCGGAGGTGATCGGGACGAGGTCGCCGGCGGTCTTGGCCGCGTACACCTGACGGACCCGCTCGTCGTACTCGGCCAGTTCCAGCCGGCCCTCGTTCAGCGCGGCGTTCAGCCGTTCGACGACGGACTCGCGCTCGGGGTTGCCGATCCTCAGCTGCGGATCGCGCGAAGGCTCGGGAGGCCGCGGCGCCACGTCGGACACGACGTCACCCCACGGACTGGCGCGAGGTCACCGCGTCGCCGAGCCGGCTGCGGCCACCGTCGAGCGCCGTCAGGACCCACGGGCCGTCGTCGGTCAGGACGAACGTGTGCTCGGTGTGCGCCGCCCACGACCCGTCGCGGGTGACGACCGTCCAGGCATCGTCGAGTTCGACGGTGTCGGCCGAGCCCATCGTGATCATCGGCTCGATGGCCAGGGCCATGCCCTTGACCAGGCGCGGGCCCTTCCCCGGACGGCCGTAGTTGAGGACGTGCGGATCCTGGTGCATCTCGGTGCCGATGCCGTGCCCGCCGTACCCGCGGACGATGCCGTACTTACCGCCCGCCCGGACGGCCTTCTCGACGGCGTGACTGATGTCCGTCAGCCGGCCACCGATCGCGGCGGCGGCGAACCCGGCCCACATGGCGTCCTCGCAGACACGGGCCATCTCCAGGTACTCCGGCTTGACCTCGCCGACCGGCACCGTGATCGCCGCGTCCCCGTGCCAGCCGAACAGGATCGCGCCACAGTCGATCGAGATGAGGTCACCCTCGGACAGCACCTGCGAGGCACGCGGGATGCCGTGCACGATCTGCTCGTTCACCGACGCGCAGATGGACCCCGGGAACCCCTGGTAGCCCTTGAAGGAGGGGACCGCGCCCTCGGACCGGATCGACTCCTCGGCGATGCGGTCGAGGTCCAACGTGCTGACGCCGGGCGCGACGGCGGCGCGGAGACGCTCCAGCGCCCGCCCGACGACGAGGCCCGCGCCCCGCATGAGCTCGATCTGCTCGTCGGTCTTGATCTGGATGTGCTGGCTTCTGAACATGGCCGACCTCGTTAGGACTCGTACGAGCGGAGCGCGTCGATGGCCCGCTCCGTGACGTCCTCCACGGGGCCGGTCGCGTCGATGCCCACCAGCTTGCCCTGCTCGGCGTAGAAACCGACAAGCGGAGAGGTCTGCTCGTCGTACACCGCGAGGCGGTTCTGGATCGTCTCGGGCTTGTCGTCGTCGCGCTGGAACAGCTCGCCACCGCAACGGTCGCAGACGTCCTTGACCCTGGTGGGATCGAACTCGATGTGCCAGATCTTTCCGCAGCCACGGCACGTGCGGCGGCCCGAGAGCCGCCGCACCACCTCGTCGTTGTCGACGACCAGCTCGAGCACCACGTCGATGGCGACGCCGAGCTCCTTGAGCATGTCGTCGAGAACCTTGGCCTGCGGGACATTGCGCGGGAAGCCGTCCAGCAGGAACCCGTCCGTGGCGTCCGGCTCGGCGAGCCGGTCCTTGACCATGTTGATGGTCACCTCGTCCGGGACCAGCTGGCCGGAGTCCATGTACTTCTTGGCCTCCAGCCCGAGCCGGGTGCCCTGACCGACGTTGGCGCGAAACAGGTCGCCCGTCGAAATCTTAGGCACCGACAGGTGCGCGGCTATGAACTCGGCCTGTGTCCCCTTGCCCGCTCCAGGGGGACCTACGAGTACGAGCCGCACTACCGGAGGAATCCCTCGTAGTTGCGCTGCATGAGCTGGCTCTCGATCTGCTTCACGGTCTCCAGACCCACGCCGACCATGATGAGCACAGCGGTACCACCGAACGGGAAGTTCTGCTGGTTACCACCGGCGATGCTCATGAACAGGTTCGGCAGGATGGCGACGATGCCCAGGTAGAGCGAGCCTGGCAGCGTGATCCGGCTGAGGATGAAGTCGAGGTACTCGGCGGTCGGGCGGCCGGGGCGGATGCCCGGCACGAAGCCGCCGTACTTCTTCATGTTGTCCGCGACCTCGGTCGGGTTGAACGTGATCGACACGTAGAAGTACGTGAAGAAGATGATCATGGAGAAGTACAGCAGGATGTGCAGCCAGCTGTTCGGCTTGGTGATGTAGTTGTCGACGAAGACGCTGACCTCACCCTTGTCGGTGTCGAGCTGGGTGAACAGCGTCGGCAGGTACAGCAGCGACGAGGCGAAGATGACCGGGATGACACCGGCCTGGTTGACCTTCAGCGGGATGTAGGTCGACGTACCGCCGTACATGCGGCGACCCATCATGCGCTT
The DNA here is from genome assembly GCA_963742725.1 of uncultured Actinomycetota bacterium. Classification (GTDB taxonomy): domain Bacteria; phylum Actinomycetota; class Actinomycetes; order Mycobacteriales; family Cryptosporangiaceae; genus CAVVAL01. The sequence goes on from CAVUMX010000001.1 coordinate 1,422,214, forward strand.
CGCGTACTGGACCGGAATACGGCGCTGCGACTGCTCGATGAAGACGACCGCGGTGATGACCACCAGCGCGATGATCGCGACGACGGTGAACTTCAGCTTGCCGTTCTCCTGCAGCAGGATCGCCTTGCCCTCTTGCGGGAGGCGGGCGGCGATCGAGGCGAAGATCAGGACGGACATACCGTTGCCGATACCGCGGTCGGTGATCAGCTCACCCAGCCACATGACCACACCGGTACCGGCGGTCATCGTCACGACCAGGGTCGCGAGCGTGAGCCAGTTCGGCTGGTTGGTCGTCTCCGGGATCAGCGGCAGCTCGCAGCCCTGGAACAGCTGACCGCTGCGGGCGAGGGCGATGAAGCCCGTGGACTGCAGGATCGCCAGACCGATCGTCAGATACCGGGTGTACTGGGTGATCTTGGACTGGCCCGCCTGGCCTTCCTTCTTCAGCTGCTCCAGCCGCGGGATGACCACGACGAGCAGCTGCAGGATGATGCTGGCGGTGATGTAGGGCATGATGCCCAGCGCGAAAACGGACAGCTGCAGGAGCGCCCCGCCGCTGAACAGGTTCAGCAGCGTCAGGACGTCGTTGTTGTCCGGCTGCTGGTTGATGCACGACTGGATGTTCGTCACCGACACGCCGGGCGACGGAAGCGCCGCACCAGCGCGGTAGACCCCGATGATGAGCAGCGTGAAGAAGATCTTCTTGCGCAGGTCGGGCGTCTTGAACGCCCTACCAAAGGCGGCGAGCACGAGTCCTCCTGCGCACGGCACCACTCCTGGTGTCCGCTAGTCGGCTGCCGGTTAGCCACGGTTGACTACCGGCCGGTCGGTCGGGAGAGCACGCGTCGCCGTGGTTGGCGCGCGCACTTCGAACTGCGACTGTAACAGTCAGGGCCAGAGCGGGGCACAGTGCGTACCTTCGCCCCCGCACGCGGACGCCGCCGGCCCCAGGGCCGGCGGCGCCAACGCGTGCCGTATTCAACTTCAGAGCTCGGTGACCGAGCCCCCGGCGGCAGCGATCTTCTCCTTGGCGGTGCCGGAGAACGCGTGAGCGCTCACCGACAGCTTGACGCCACCGAGGTCGCCGCTACCGAGCACCTTGACCAGCGAGTTCTTGCGAACCGCGCCAGCCTCGACCAGCATCTCCGGGGTGATCTCCCCGCCCTGCGGGAAGAGCTCGGCGAGCCGGTCCAGGTTGACGACCTGGTACTCGGTACGGAAGCGGTTCTTGAAGCCCTTGAGCTTCGGGAGCCGCATGTGGATGGGCATCTGCCCGCCCTCGAACCGGGCCGGCACCTGGTAACGGGCCTTGGTGCCCTTGGTGCCACGGCCGGCCGTCTTGCCCTTGGAGCCCTCACCGCGACCCACGCGGGTCTTCTTGGTGTGGGCGCCAGGGGCCGGGCGGAGGTGGTGAACCTTGAGGCTCATGGTGTTACTCGACCTCCTCGACCTGCACGAGGTGGATCACGGTGTTGACCATGCCACGAATCTCGGGCCGGTCCTCCTTGACCACGACGTCGTTGATCCGCTTGAGGCCGAGGCTCCGCAGCGTGTTCCGCTGGTTCTGCTTCGTACCGATCACGGACCGGACCTGGGTGACCTTCAGACGCGCCACGTCACGCCCCCGCACCCGCGCGCGCCCGGAGCATGGCGGCCGGAGCGACGTCCTCGATCGGCAGACCACGGCGGGCCGCGATCTCCTCGGGACGCACGAGCTCCTTCAGCGCCTGCACGGTCGCGTGCACGATGTTGATGGGGTTGGACGAGCCGAGGCTCTTGCTCAGCACGTCGTGGATCCCCGCGCACTCCAGGACGGCACGCACCGGGCCACCGGCGATGACGCCGGTACCGGGGCTGGCCGGCTTGAGCAGGACCACACCAGCGGCCTTCTCACCCTGCACGGGGTGCGGGATGGTGGCCGCGATCCGCGGAACCTTGAAGAAGTGCTTCTTGGCCTCCTCGACACCCTTGGCGATAGCCGCGGGCACCTCCTTGGCCTTGCCGTAGCCGACACCGACGGTTCCGTCGCCGTCACCCACCACGACCAGCGCGGTGAAGCTGAAGCGACGGCCGCCCTTGACGACCTTGGCGACTCGGTTGATGGCGACGACGCGTTCGATATGCGGCGACTTCTCCGGGGCCTGACCGCCCCGGCCGCCATCGCGACGGTCACGGCGGTCACTACCACCGGATCCACCGCGGCGCTGCTGACCAGGCATCAGGCGTTCCCCTCGGTCTCGAAAGTGATGATCATCAGAATTGCAGCCCGCCTTCGCGGGCCGCGTCGGCAAGAGCCGCGATCCGGCCGTGGTACTTGTTGCCCCCACGGTCGAAGACAACGGCCTCGATGCCGGCGTCCTTGGCGCGCTGGGCGACCAGCTCGCCGACCTTGCGGGCCAGGGCGCTCTTGTCGCCCTCCCCACCGCGGAGCGTGGTGTCCAGCGTCGACGCCGAAGCCAGCGTGCGGCCGGTGATGTCGTCGACGACCTGGGCGTAGATGTGCCGGGTCGAACGGGTCACCACGAGGCGCGGCCGCGTGGCCGTGCCGACGACCTTCTTGCGCAGCCGGAAGTGCCGGCGCGCCCGGCCGATGCGACGAGCCGCGGAGGCACCCGCGCTCGCCGAACGGCGCAGCAGAGTCGCAGCCATTACTTACCAGCCTTTCCGGCCTTGCGACGAACGACCTCACCCTGGTACCGCACACCCTTGCCCTTGTAGGGCTCGGGCTTGCGGAGCTTGCGGATGTTGGCCGCGACCTCGCCGACCTTCTGCTTGTCGATGCCCTCGACCACGAACTGGGTCGGCTTCTCGACCCGGAACGTGATGCCCTCCGGCGGGTTGACCACGACGGGGTGGCTGAACCCGAGCGCGAACTCCAGGGACGAACCCTTGGCCTGCACGCGGTAACCGGTGCCCTGGATCTCCAGGGTCTTGCTGTACCCGGCGGAGACGCCGGTGATCATGTTTGCGACGAGCGTGCGGCACAGCCCGTGCAGCGAACGGCTGTACCGCTCGTCGTCCGGGCGGACGAGGACCAGCTCGCTGGCCTCGTTGCGCTCGATCGTGATGGGCTCGGCCAGCACGTGGCTGAGCTCCCCCTTGGGGCCCTTGACCTTGACGGTGCGGCCGTCGATGGCCACGTCCACGCCGGCGGGAACCGGGATGGGCAGGCGTCCGATACGCGACATGCTCTGCTCCTTCCCTTACCAGACGTAGGCGAGGACTTCCCCGCCCACTCCACGCTTGCCAGCCTGCCGATCGGTCAGCAGGCCGGACGAGGTCGACAGGATCGCCACACCGAGGCCGCCAAGGACCTTCGGCAGGTTGTCGGACTTGGCGTACACGCGCAGGCCGGGCTTGGAGACGCGCCGCACGCCGGCGATGCTCCGCTCCCGGTTCGGGCCGTACTTCAGGTCGACGATGAGGGTCTTGCCGACCTCGGCTTCTTCGACGGACCAACCGGCGATGTAACCCTCCTGCTGGAGGATCTCGGCGATGTGGACCTTGAGCTTCGAATGCGGCATCGACACGCGATCGTGGTACGCCGAGTTGGCGTTGCGCAGACGCGTGAGCATGTCTGCGATCGGGTCGGTCATGGTCATGGGGTTCGTGCCTTTCTCGCCGCGGTTCCCGCGGGCCTACGGCGAAGTGTTTGGACTCGTCCGAGTCCGGATGTGATTACCAGGACGACTTGGTGACACCGGGCAGCTCACCCGCGTGCGCCATTTCGCGCACGCAGATGCGGCAGAGCCCGAACACCCGGAAGACCGCACGCGGACGGCCGCACCGCTGGCAGCGGGTGTAGCCGCGCACCTTGAACTTCGGCTTCTTGGCCGCCTTGTTGACGAGAGCCTTCTTAGCCATGCTCAGTTCTCCTTGAAGGGGAAGCCGAGCTGCTTGAGCAGTGCGCGGCCTTCCTCGTCGGTCTTCGCGGTCGTGACGACCGTGATGTCCATGCCCCGCTGCCGGTCGATCTTGTCCACGTCGATCTCGTGGAACATCGACTGCTCGTTCAGGCCGAAGGTGTAGTTGCCGTGGCCGTCGAACTGGGTGCCGGACAGGCCGCGGAAGTCGCGGATGCGCGGCAGCGCGATCGTCAGCAGGCGGTCCAGGAACTCCCACATGCGGTCGCCGCGGAGGGTGACCTTCGCGCCGATCGGCATGCCCTCGCGCAGCTTGAACTGCGCGATGGACTTGCGGGCCTTCTGCACGAGCGGCTTCTGACCGGTGATGGCGGTGAGGTCACGGACGGCGCCGTCGATCAGCTTGGCGTCGCGAGCTGCCTCGCCGACACCCATGTTGACCACGACCTTGACCACGCCGGGCACCTGCATGACGTTCGAGAACTCGAACTGCTCACGCAGGGCAGGCAGGATCTCGGCCCGGTACCGCTGCTTGAGGCGGGGAGCCGCCTTGGTGTCGGTAGCCATCAGATGTCCTCACCGGTCCGCCGGGACACGCGGACGCGCTTGCGCTCCACCCGACCGTCGTCGGTGGTCGTCTCGTTGATTCGGGACCCGACGCGGGTCGCCTTGCCACCGGCCACGACCATCACGTTGCTCACGTGGATCGGCGCTTCCTGGGTGACGATGCCGCCGGTCTTGGCGCCACGCTGGGTCGTGGAGACCCGCGTGTGCTTCTTGATCCGGTTGACACCCTCGACCAGGACACGCTGCGTGTCCGTGTAGACCTGGATGATCTTGCCCTTGGCGCCCTTGTCCTTGCCAGCGATGACCTGGACCGTGTCGCCCTTCTTGACCTTCAGCTTGCCCTTGGGGGTAGCCATCGTCACAGCACCTCCGGAGCCAGCGAGATGATCTTCATGAACTTCTTGTCACGCAGCTCGCGGCCCACCGGGCCGAAGATGCGGGTACCGCGAGGGTCGCCGCCGTCCTTGATGAGGACGGCCGCGTTCTCGTCGAAGCGGATATAGGAACCGTCAGGACGCCGCTTCTCCTTCACGGTGCGGACGACGACCGCCTTGACGACGTCACCGCGCTTAACGCCCGCGCCGGGGATGGCGTCCTTGACGGTGCCCACGATGATGTCGCCGATGCCGGCGTACCGCCGACCCGAGCCGCCGAGGACACGGATGCACAAGATTTCCTTGGCACCGGTGTTGTCGGCGACACGCAGTCGCGACTCCTGCTGGATCACGTCAACTCCTGGTTGTCGCGCCGGTTCTCATTGCTGAGCCTGGCGGAACGGATGGCCTCCGTAGAGACCGGATTACTTGGCCTTCTCAAGGATCTCGACGACGCGCCAGCGCTTGGTGGCCGACAGCGGGCGGGTCTCCATGAGGAGGACCCGGTCGCCGATACCGCACTCGTTCTGCTCGTCGTGCGCCTGGAGCTTGCTGGTGCGGCGCAGGACCTTGCCGTACAGGCGGTGCTTCACGCGGTCCTCGACCTCGACGACCACCGTCTTGTTCATCTTGTCGCTGACCACGAGGCCCTCGCGGACCTTGCGGTCGTTGCGCACCGTCTGCTCGCTCACGTTCTCTTCCTTGCTCATGCCGACACCTCGTCGGTGGCGGCGGCGCTGATACCGAGCTCGCGCTCACGCATCACGGTGTAGATCCGGGCGATGTCACGGCGCACGGTCTGCAGCCGCCGGTTGTTGTCGAGCTGACCGGTGGCGTTCTGGAAGCGGAGGTTGAACAGCTCCTCCTTCGCTTCCTTCAGCCGCGTGACGAGCTCGTCGTCAGCCAGCTCGCGCAGCTCGGTCGCCTGCTTGTTCGGACCGCTGCTCATCAGATGTCACCCACTTCGCGCTTCACGATCCGGCACTTCATCGGGAGCTTGTGGATCGCGCGCCGCATCGCCTCACGGGCGATCGTCTCGTTCGGGTACGCGATCTCGAAGAGCACGCGACCCGGCTTGACGTTGGCGACCCACCACTCCGGCGAACCCTTACCGGAACCCATGCGGGTTTCGGCCGGCTTCTTCGTCAGCGGACGGTCCGGGTAGATGTTGATCCACACCTTGCCGCCACGCTTGATGTGCCGGGTCATTGCGATACGAGCCGCCTCGATCTGGCGGTTCGTCACGTACGCCGGCTCCAGCGCCTGGATACCGAACTCACCGAAGGCGACCCGGGTACCACCCTTGGCGGCCCCGTGACGATCCGGGTGGTGCTGCTTGCGGTGCTTGACCCTGCGCGGGATCAGCATGGGTCAGCCCTCCTGAGCTGCGGTCTTGCTGTCGTCAGCCGGCTTCTCGACCGCGGGCGCCTCGGCGACCGGGGTCTCGACGGCCGGAGCCTCGACAACGGGGGTTTCAACAGCAGGGGCCTCGGTGACCGGAGCCTCGACCGCGGGGGTCTCGACGGCCTCGACCGGCGCCTCTTCGGCGGCCTTGCGGCCACCCTTGGCGGCGCGGCCGGCCTCGGTGCCGGTCGGCGTGGTGCCGGTCGAGCCCGAACGGCGGGCGCGGGCCGGACGCTCACGGCGGGCCTGCCGCACGACGGCCTCGGCGGCCTCGCGCTCGGCGCGGCTCTGCACGATGTCGCCCTTGTAGATCCACACCTTGACGCCGATGCGACCGAACGTCGTGCGGGCCTCGTAGATGCCGTAGTCGATGTTCGCCCGGAGGGTGTGCAGCGGAACGCGACCCTCGCGGTAGAACTCCGAACGGCTCATCTCGGCACCGCCGAGGCGGCCGGCGCACTGCACCCGGATGCCCTTGACGCCCGGGCTCTTCATCGCGGACTGCATCGCCTTGCGCATGGCACGGCGGAAGCTGACCCGGCTGGAGAGCTGCTCGGCGACGCCCTGGGCGACCAGCTGCGCGTCCGACTCGGGGTTCTTGACCTCGAGGATGTTCAGCTGCACCTGCTTGCCCGTGAGCTTCTCCAGCTCGCCACGGATCCGGTCGGCCTCGGCGCCGCGGCGACCGATGACGATGCCCGGACGGGCGGTGTGGATGTCGACACGGACCCGGTCACGGGTGCGCTCGATCTCAACCTTCGAGATACCAGCGCGCTCCATGCCCTTGGACATCATGCGTCGGATGGCCACGTCTTCCTTGACGTAGTCCTTGTAGAGCTTGTCCGCATACCAGCGGGACTTCCACTCGGTGGTGATGCCGAGGCGGAACCCGTGCGGGTTGACCTTCTGACCCATTACTCGGCGCTTCCCTTCACGGATTCCTCAGTCTTCCCGGCCTTCGGCGTGGCCTTCTTGGCGGGCGCCTTCTTGGCGGGTGTCGCCTTCTCGGCCTTCGGAGCGGACGCGGCGGGCGCGGCCTTCTTCGCGGCGGCCTTCTTGGTGGGACGCGGCTTCGCGGCCACGCTCTCCACCACCACCGTGATGTGGCTCGTACGCTTGCGAACCCGGTACGCCCGGCCGAAGCCGCGCGGCCGGAACCGCTTCATGGTCGGACCCTCGTCGACGAATGCCGCAGCGACGCGCAGCGTGTCCGGGTCGAGCCGGTCGTTGTTCTCGGCGTTCGCCACCGCGCTGGCCAGCACCTTGTAGACCGGCTCGCTGGCCGACTGCGGCGCGAACTGCAGCACGGTCAGGGCCTCGGCGGCCGGAAGACCGCGGATGAGGTCGACCACGCGGCGTGCCTTCATCGGGGTGACACGCACGAAGCGCGCCTCGGCAAACCCACCAGGGGCTTCGCCGAGCAGCTGCTCACGGCGCGGGTTCACGCGCTTGCCGTCGATCACTGCCATCTGTCTGCTCTCTTATCCGTCTCCCGAGTCCGACCGGTCCGCGTTAGCGGCGGCGACTCTTCCGGTCGTCCTTCTCGTGGCCCTTGAACGTGCGGGTCGGGGCGAACTCGCCGAGCTTGTGCCCGACCATCGCCTCGGTCACGAACACCGGCACGTGCTTGCGGCCGTCGTGCACCGCAATCGTGTGCCCGAGCATGTCCGGGATGATCGTCGAACGCCGGGACCAGGTCTTGATGACGTTCTTGGTGCCCTTCTCGTTCTGAACGTCCACCTTCTTGAGCAGGTGGCCGTCGATGAACGGGCCCTTCTTCAGGCTGCGCGGCATGACCTGTTACCCCTAGCGCTTCTTGTTGGTCTTGCGACGACGGACGATCATGGCGTCGCTCGCCTTACGGCGGCGGGTGCGACCCTCCGGCTTACCCTTCGGGTTCACCGGGTGACGGCCGCCGGAGGTCTTACCCTCACCACCGCCGTGCGGGTGGTCGATCGGGTTCATGGCGACACCACGCACGGTCGGGCGCTTGCCCTTCCAGCGCATGCGGCCGGCCTTACCCCAGTTGATGTTCGACTGCTCGGCGTTGCCGACCTCACCGACCGTGGCACGGCACCGGACGTCGACGTTGCGGATCTCGCCCGAGGGCATCCGCAGCTGGGCGTACGGTCCGTCCTTCGCCACGAGCTGCACGCTCGCACCAGCGGACCGCGCGATCTTGGCCCCACCACCGGGACGGAGCTCGATCGCGTGAACGACCGTACCGACCGGGATGTTGCGCAGCGGCAGGTTGTTGCCCGGCTTGATGTCGGCCGACGGGCCGGTCTCGATCCGGTCACCCTGCTGCACCTTGTTGGGGCAGATGATGTAACGCTTCTCGCCATCCGCGAAGTGCAGCAGCGCGATACGCGCCGTGCGGTTGGGGTCGTACTCGATGTGCGCGATCTTCGCCGGCACGCCGTCCTTGTCCGCGCGACGGAAGTCGATCACGCGGTATGCGCGCTTGTGCCCGCCACCCTGGTGGCGTGCGGTCACGCGACCGTGGACGTTGCGACCGCCCTTGGAGTGCAGCGGACGCACCAGCGACTTCTCCGGCGTGTCACGGGTGATCTCGGCGAAGTCGGCCACGCTCGAGCCACGACGGCCCGGCGTCGTCGGCTTGTACTTGCGGATGCCCATCTCTATCCCTCAGCTCGTGTAGGTCGGTCGGCCGTCAGGCGACCGGCCCCCCGAAGATCTCGATCCGGTCACCGGCGGCGAGGCTGACGACCGCGCGCTTCGTGTCCTTGCGCTTGCCGAAGCCCTGCTTCGTGCGCTTGCGCTTGCCCTGGCGGTTGAGCGTGTTGACGCTCTCCACCTTGACGTTGAAGACCTTCTCGACCGCGATCTTGATCTCGGTCTTGTTGGCGTCCGGAGCAACGACGAACGTGTACTTGTTCTGGTCCAGCAGGCCGTAGCTCTTCTCCGAGATAACCGGAGCGAGCAGCACGTCGCGGTGGTCCTTGAATACGTCGCTCACTTGTCCGTCTCCTCTGCGACCTCGCTGGAACGCGCGGACGCGGTAGCGCTCTTGCCCTTCGGCGCACCGGCCAGGAAGGACTCCAGCGCCGCGGACGTGAAGACCACGTCGTCGCTGACCAGCACGTCGTACGTGTTCAGCTGGTCCGGCCAGAGCACGTGCACGCTCGGGATGTTGCGGATGCTCTTCAGCGTCGCCTCGTCGGTGCGGGGCACGACGACGAGCACGTGGCGCGAGTTCGCGATGCTGGCCAGCGTCGCGGCGGCGACCTTCGTCGACGGCGTCTCGCCGGCGACCAGGGACTCCACCACGTGGACGCGCCCGTTGCGGGCCCGGTCGGAGAGGGCGCCACGCAGAGCGGCTGCCTTCATCTTCTTCGGGGTCCGCTGCGAGTAGTCGCGCGGCACCGGGCCGTGGACGACGCCACCACCGGTGAACTGCGGCGCACGGGTCGAACCCTGGCGGGCGCGGCCGGTGCCCTTCTGCTTGTAGGGCTTGGCGCCACCGCCGGAGACCTCACCGCGGGTCTTCGTCTTGTGCGTGCCCTGGCGAGCCGCGGCCAGCTGGGCCACGACGACCTGGTGCATCAGCGGGACGTTGACCTGAACGTCGAAGATGCTCTCCGGCAGGTCGACCGAGCCGGCCTTCTTGCCCGTGGCGTCGAGTACGTCGATGGTCGTCACTTCGCGACACCGCCCTTCGCCAGGTTCGACTTGGCGGCGGTACGGACGAGCACCAGACCACCCTTGGGGCCGGGAATGGCGCCCTTGATGAGGATCAGGCCCTTGTCGGCGTCCACCTTGTGCACGACGAGGTTCATCGTGCTGGTGCGCTCGTGGCCCATGCGGCCGGCCATGCGCAGGCCCTTGAACACACGGCCAGGAGTCGCGCAGCCGCCGATGGAACCCGGCGAGCGGTGCTTGCGCTGGGTGCCGTGGCCGGCGCCGAGGCCCTTGAAGCCGTGGCGCTTCATGACACCCGCGGTGCCCTTGCCCTTGCTGGTACCGACGACGTCGACCTTCTGGCCGGCCTCGAACACGTCGGCGGCCAGTTCCTGGCCGGTCGTGTACTCGGCGGCGTCGGTCGTGCGCAGCTCGACGATGTGGCGGCGTGGAGTCACGGCCGCCTTCTTGTAGTGACCCGCCAGCGGCTTGGTGACCTTACGGGGGTCGACCGCGCCGAACGCGAGCTGGACGGCGGAGTAGCCGTCCTTGTCCGGAGTACGCACCTGGGTGACGACGTTCGGCCCGGCCTTGACGACGGTAACCGGAACGATCCGGTTGTTCTCGTCGAAGACCTGGGTCATGCCGAGCTTCTCGCCCAGGAGGCCCTTGATCTGCCTGTCCATGTCTGTCGCGGTCCCTACAGCTTGATCTCGATGTCGACACCCGCGGGGAGGTCGAGACGCATGAGCGAGTCGACGGTCTTCGGGGTCGGGTCGAGGATGTCGATGAGGCGCTTGTGGGTACGCATCTCGAAGTGCTCGCGCGAGTCCTTGTACTTGTGCGGCGAGCGGATGACGCAGTACACGTTCTTCTCAGTCGGCAGCGGCACCGGACCTGCGACAGACGCGCCGGTACGGGTCACCGTGTCGACGATCTTGCGCGCCGAGCTGTCGATGACCTCGTGGTCATAGGCCTTGAGCCGGATGCGGATCTTCTGTCCCGCCATGGTGGCTTCGGTGTCCTTCTTCTTCGGTGATGCTGCTGACTGGGGCGACCAGCGGAGCTGGCCTCGCGGTGCGGCGGCCGAGTCGTCGCGACCCGGCCGCCGCCGCTGCGATTACTACTTGTTGATCTTCGTGACGCGACCGGCACCGACGGTGCGGCCACCCTCACGGATCGCGAACTTCAGGCCCTCTTCCATGGCGATGGGCTGGATGAGCGCAATCGTCATCTCAGTGTTGTCGCCCGGCATGACCATCTCGGTGCCCTCGGGGAGGGTCACGACGCCGGTCACGTCCGTGGTGCGGAAGTAGAACTGCGGCCGGTAGTTGTTGAAGAACGGCGTGTGCCGGCCACCCTCGTCCTTGGAGAGGATGTAGACGTTCGCCTCGAAGTCGGTGTGCGGGGTGGTCGTGCCCGGCTTGATCACGACCTGGCCGCGCTCGACGTCCTCGCGCTTGATGCCGCGGAGCAGCAGACCGACGTTCTCACCCGCACGGGCCTCGTCGAGCAGCTTGCGGAACATCTCGACGCCGGTGACCGTGGTGGTCTGCTTGGTCTCCTTGATGCCGACGATGTCGACAGTCTCGTTGACCTTCAGGATGCCCCGCTCGACACGACCGGTGACCACGGTGCCGCGGCCGGTGATCGTGAAGACGTCCTCGATCGGCATGAGGAACGGCTTGTCGACGTCGCGCTCCGGCTCCGGGATCGCCTCGTCGACCGCGTTCATCAGGTCGATGATCTTCTCGCCCCACGCGGCGTCGCCCTCGAGGGCCTTCAGCGCGGAGAGGCGGATGATCGGCAGGTCGTCGCCGGGGAACTCGTACTGGCTGAGCAGCTCCCGAACCTCCAGCTCGACGAGCTCGAGGATCTCCTCGTCGTCGACCATGTCGGCCTTGTTCAGCGCAACGACGATGTACGGGACACCGACCTGGCGGGCCAGGAGCACGTGCTCCTTGGTCTGCGGCATCGGGCCGTCGGTCGCCGAGACCACCAGGATCGCGCCGTCCATCTGCGCGGCACCGGTGATCATGTTCTTGATGTAGTCAGCGTGACCCGGGCAGTCGACGTGCGCGTAGTGGCGCTTCTCCGTCTGGTACTCGACGTGCGCGATCGAGATGGTGATACCGCGCTGCCGCTCCTCCGGCGCCTTGTCGATCTGGTCGAACGGCGTGAAGGGGTTGATGTCCGGGTACTTGTCGTGCAGGACCTTGGTGATAGCCGCGGTCAGCGTGGTCTTGCCGTGGTCGATGTGACCGATGGTGCCGATGTTGACGTGCGGCTTGTTCCGCTCGAACTTCGCCTTCGCCACTGGGGTCCTCCTGTGGACTGATTACGTGGTACGCCGTACGACGCGTCTGGGACAGGGACTGCGGTCCGGGCTATTCGCCCGTGGCCTTCGCGATGATCTCCTTCGCCACGTTCCCGGGAACCTCGGCGTAGGAGTCGAACTGCATGGTGTAGCTCGCGCGGCCCTGGGTCTTCGACCGCAGATCGCCGACGTAGCCGAACATCTCCGAGAGCGGAACGACCGCCCGCACAACGCGGGCGCCACCGCGCTCCTCCATCGCCTGGATTGTTCCCCGGCGGGAGTTGAGGTCGCCGATCACGTCACCCATGTTGTCTTCCGGGGTGACGACCTCGACAGCCATCATCGGCTCGAGCAGCACCGGGTCGGCCTTCCGAGCGGCTTCCTTGAACGCGATCGAACCCGCGATCTTGAAGGCCATTTCGGAGGAGTCGACCTCGTGGTAGGCACCGTCGAGCAGGGTGAGCTTGATCCCGACGAGCGGGTAACCCGCCAGCACGCCGTACTGCATGGCGTCCTGGGCGCCGGCGTCGACCGAAGGGATGTACTCCCTCGGGATGCGACCACCGGTGACCTTGTTCTCGAACTCGTAGCTGGGACCGTCCGCGCTCTGGTCCAGCGGCTCCAGTGCGATCTGCACCTTCGCGAACTGGCCGGAACCACCGGTCTGCTTCTTGTGGGTGTAGTCGTGGCGCTCCACCGTGCGGCGGATCGTCTCGCGGTAGGCCACCTGCGGCTTACCGACGTTCGCCTCGACGCTGAACTCGCGCTTCATGCGGTCGACCAGCACCTCGAGGTGCAGCTCGCCCATGCCGGAGATGACGGTCTGACCCGTCTCCTCGTCGTTGTGGACCTTGAAGGTCGGGTCCTCCTGGGCGAGCTTCTGGATCGCGGTGCCGAGCTTCTCCTGGTCCGACTTGGTCTTCGGCTCGATGGCAACCGAGATGACCGGGTCGGGGAAGGTCATCGACTCGAGGATGATCGGGTTGTTCGGGTCACAGAGCGTGTCACCAGTGGTGGTCTGCTTGAGGCCCTGAACAGCCACGATGTCGCCGGCGCTGACGCTCGGCAGTTCCTCGCGCTTGATCGCGTGCATCTGGTAGATCTTGCCGATCCGCTCCTTGCGGTCCTTGGTCGAGTTGATGACCGGGGACCCCGCGTCGAGACGGCCGGAGTAGACGCGCATGTAGGTGAGCGTGCCGAGGTGCTTGTCGCTCTGGATCTTGAACGCCAGCGCGGAGAACGGCTCGCTCGGGTCGGCCTGGCGGGTCAGGGCGGTCTCGCCGTCCATCGCCGTGCCCTCGATCGCCGGAACGTCCAGCGGCGACGGCAGGTAGTCGACGACCGCGTCGAGCATGGGCTGAACGCCCTTGTTCTTGAACGCGGAACCGCAGAGCACCGGGTTGAGCTTGCCGCCGATGGTGGCGCGACGGATCGCGGCCTTCAGCGTCTCGACCGAGATGTCCTCACCCGCGAGGTACGACTCCATGATGTCGTCGTCAGCCTCGGACAGGGTCTCCAGCAGCAGCTCGCGGTACTCCGCGGCCTGCTCGGCCAGGTCGGCCGGGATCTCCTCGGTGTTGTACATCTCGCCCTTGGCGGCCTCGGCCGGGTAGACGAGCGCGTGCATCTCGACCAGGTCGACGACGCCGATGAAGTCAGCCTCGTTGCCGATCGGGAGCTGGAGAACGAGCGTGGTGGCGTTCAGCCGCTCCTTCATCATCTCGACGCAGCGGAAGAAGTTCGCACCGGTGCGGTCGAGCTTGTTGACGAAGCACATCCGCGGGACGTTGTACTTGTCCGCCTGACGCCACACCGTCTCGGTCTGCGGCTCGACGCCCGCGACACCGTCGTACACGGCGACAGCGCCGTCGAGCACGCGCAGCGAGCGCTCCACCTCGACGGTGAAGTCGACGTGACCCGGGGTGTCGATGATGTTGATGTCGACACCGTTCCACTGGCACTTGGTGGCAGCGGAAGTGATGGTGATACCGCGCTCCTGCTCCTGCTCCATCCAGTCCATCGTGGCCGCGCCATCGTGGACTTCACCGATCTTGTAGTTGATACCGGTGTAGAACAGGATCCGCTCGGTGGTGGTCGTCTTGCCCGCGTCGATATGGGCCATGATCCCGATGTTCCGGGTATTGGCCAGGGCGGCGTTTGTAGCCACTGCTCTTCTCTCTCAGCTCAGTATCGGGCGCGGGTTACCAGCGGTAGTGCGCGAAGGCCTTGTTGGACTCGGCCATCTTGTGCGTGTCCTCGCGACGCTTCACAGCGGCGCCGAGGCCGTTGCTCGCGTCGAGCAGCTCGTTCATCAGCCGCTCGGTCATGGTCTTCTCGCGGCGGGCGCGGCTGTAGGTGATCAGCCAGCGCATCGCGAGGGTGGTGGCGCGACCGGCGCGCACCTCGACCGGAACCTGGTAGGTGGCGCCACCGACGCGGCGGCTCTTCACCTCGAGGGCCGGCTTCACGTTGTCCAGCGCACGCTTGAGCGTGATCACCGGGTCCGTGCCGGTCTTCTCGCGAGCACCCTCAAGGGCGCCGTACACGATCCGCTCGGCGATCGACCGCTTGCCGGAGAGGAGCACCTTGTTGACGAGGCTCGTGACGAGCGGGGAGCCGTAGACCGGGTCGACAACGACCGGGTGCTTCGGGGCTGGGCCCTTGCGGGGCATTAGCTCTTCTCCTTCTTCGCGCCGTAGCGGCTGCGGGCCTGCTTGCGGTTGCGCACGCCCTGGGTGTCGAGCGAGCCGCGGATGATCTTGTAACGAACGCCGGGGAGGTCCTTCACACGGCCGCCGCGCACCAGCACGATCGAGTGCTCCTGCAGGTTGTGGCCGACGCCCGGGATGTAGGCCGTCACCTCGATACCGCTGGACAGCTTCACGCGCGCCACCTTGCGAAGCGCCGAGTTCGGCTTCTTCGGCGTCGTGGTGTACACGCGGGTGCATACGCCGCGCCGCTGCGGGCTGCCCTTGAGCGCCGGGGTCTTGGTCTTCCCGACCTTGTCCTGGCGGCCCTTGCGGACCAGCTGCTGGATCGTGGGCACCGGGTCTCCGCTTCCTTCTCGAACATGTCTGGTCTTGCAGGTGTGCCGGGGACCCGGCTCCTCCGACCCCCGCGGTCGGGCGTGTCGCCCGCACGAGGCCCCGGAGCGGCTTTACACCGCTCACAGAGGGGAGGTTCACGCGCAGCCCCTAGGTGGGCGCGCGAGGGTGCCCAGGAAGCTCCCAGGCACAAGAGAGAAGACTACCTATGTGAATGCCGCAGGTCAAAACGGGGTGGGTCACACCGCCCTGATCAGGCCGTGTGCCTGGTCACAGGGCCCGCCGCCACCACGCGGAGGCGGCGGGCCGTCACGCTACGGGTTCAGCGCGCTGACGCCGACGCCGACGATCAGCAGGACCACGAAGAGCGCGCCGATGACCGCGCCCGCGGCACCGGTGATCAGGCCCCAGAGGGCCATGTTGTCGCCGCCCTTGGTGCCGCCGGACTCGGCGATGCTCTTCCGCGCCATGACGCCGAGGACGATCGCCGCGATGCCGAGCGGAAAGCCCAGGAACGCGCCGTAGCAGCAGAACAGCAGGATCGAGAACACGGCGGACCCGATACCGAGGCCCAGCGCGATGGCCGCCTTCGGCTCGTTCTGCTGGAACGGCTGCATGGGCGGCATCTGGCCGTACGCGCCGCCGGCGCCGTAGCCCGGGTCCTGGTAGCCGCCGTACGCGGGCTGGCCGCCGTAGCCACCGGCTGCTGGCGGGTATCCGCCGGCACCGCTCGTCGGGTCGTACGCCGCCGGGGCCTCATAGCCGGGGGCCGGCGATCCGTAGCTGCCCGGCGCCTCGTACCCGGTGGCGGGCGGGGTGCCGTATCCGCCGGGCGCCGGCGTCGCCGGGGGCGTGCCGTAGCCGCCCGAGGTCGGCGCGACCGGCGGCGTGCCGTAGGTCGGCGGCGTGCCGTACGTACCGGGGTCCGGGGTGCTGCTCGGCTGCTCGTAGCCACCGGGAGTGCCGTACGTACCGGATGCCTGCGGGGTGCCGTAGGTGCTCGGCGGGGGCGTGCTGCCGTAGTCGCCCGTGCTGGGCGTGCCGTACGTCCCCGGGGACGCCGGCGGACCGGACGGGGTGCCGTACGCCGGCGGACCGGACGGCGTGCCGTACGTGGCGGGAGGCGGGGTCCCATACGCCGGGCTGGACGGTGCCGCAGGCGGGGTGCCGTACGTCGGGCTGGTCGGGTCCGAAGGCGGCGTGCCGTACGCGGGGCTGGACGGCGGGGTGCCGTAGGTGGACGGCGTCCCGTACGTCGCCGGCGGCGGGCTGCTGTACCCGCTGTCGTACCCGCCCGGGGCCGGCGGTGTGGCGCGGCCGGCGGCGGGCGGCTGGTTGAAGCTGCCCGGATCGTTGAGCGTCGGGTCGACAGGGGCGGTCTCGTCCGCGGCGGGACGCCACGGATCGGGCTGTTGCGGTTCCGGCGTGCCCCCCTGCGCCGGGTCAGGCTGCTCGGTCATCGTTCTCCTTCTCGGATACGGGCCGCACCGACCGGCGGTCGGTCCCCCTCTGTGCGGTCACGCCCGTGACCGGCCTGACTACGGTGCCAGACGGGCGCTACTCCGGTCCACGAGACTGTCCGGAACATGCACTAATCCACATTGTCACCGAACTCGGGGGCGGGATCAGCGCCATACGTCAACAACACGACGATCAGAAACACAACCAGGACGATGACGCTGACGGCCAACGCGATCCAGCTCATCAGGACCCCGGTGCGGAGTGCGCGGTCGCCGCTGAGGAAGCCTTCGGCGTGCTCCAGTTCGGCGCGGGTGTACCGGGCCATGGTGAGCGCGACGGCCGCGGGGACGGCGCCGCCGACGCAGAACATCAGGAGGACGGCCGTCACGCCGAGGGCGAGCACGCTGTTCGCCTTCGTCGACGTACGGACGTCCGGATCGAGGGGGTGGCGCAGTTCCTCGCCCGGCGCCGGCACCGGCTGGTACGCGCTCGTCACCAGCACATCATGCCGTACGCCACCTTCGGACTTTTGAGGGTTCCGGCGACCCGCCGACCCTCAAAAGTCCGAAAGTCGGGAGACGGCAGAGGGCCCCGGGACGGAGTCCCGGGGCCCTCGCGCGAGGTCAGCGGTTGTAGCCGCCGTAGTCGAAGTCGTCCAGCGGGACGGCCTGACCACTGCCGGTGCCGAAGCCGCCGTACTCGGTGTCGTCGTAGGACGTCATCGAGTACACCTGGGCACGGGCTTCCTCGGTGGGCTCGACCCGGATGTTGCGGTACCGGTTGATGCCGGTACCGGCCGGGATGAGCTTTCCGATGATCACGTTCTCCTTCAGGCCGAGGAGCGAGTCGCTCTTGGCCTGGATCGCCGCGTCGGTGAGGACACGGGTCGTCTCCTGGAAGGAGGCCGCCGACAGCCACGAGTCCGTGGCCAGCGACGCCTTCGTGATGCCCATGAGCTGCGGACGGCCGGAAGCCGGCTCCGCACCTTCGGACACGACGCGGCGGTTCTCCGACTCGAACTGGGAACGCTCGGTGAGCGAGCCCGGCAGGAACTCGGTGGCGCCGGAGTCGATGATCGTCACCCGGCGGAGCATCTGCCGGACGATGACCTCGATGTGCTTGTCGTGGATCGACTGGCCCTGCGACCGGTACACGTTCTGCACCTCGTTGACCAGGTGCAGCTGCACGGCACGCGGGCCCTGGATACGCAGCACCTCGTGCGGGTCGATGACACCGTCGGTGAGCTGCTCACCCACCTCGACGTGGTCACCGTCGGCGATCCGGAGCCGGAGCCGGCGGCTGACCTTGTCGTAGACGATCTCGTCGCTGCCGTCGTCCGGCACGACCACGAGCTTGCGGGCCTTGTCGGTCTCCTCGATGCGGACCCGGCCGGCCACCTCGGAGATCGGCGCCTTGCCCTTGGGAACGCGGGCCTCGAAGAGCTCGACCACACGCGGCAGACCGTGGGTGATGTCGTCACCGGCCACACCACCGGTGTGGAAGGTACGCATCGTCAGCTGGGTACCGGGCTCACCGATCGACTGGGCGGCGATGATGCCGACCGCCTCGCCGACGTCCACCAGCTTGCCGGTCGCGAGCGAACGGCCGTAGCAGACCGCGCAGACGCCCTGGGCCGACTCGCAGGTGAGGACGCAGCGGACCTTCACCTCGCCGACACCTGCGGCGAGCAGCGTGTCGATCAGCACGTCACCGAGGTCGGTGCCGGCCGGGACGATCACGCTGCCGTCCGTGCCGACCGCGTCCTGGGCGAGCGTGCGGGCGTACACGCTGGTCTCGGCGTGCGGGTCACGGACCAGCTTGCCGTCGGTGGCGGTGCCGATCGTGACCTTGATGCCGCGGTCCGTGGTGCAGTCGTCCTCGCGGATGATCACGTCCTGCGAGACGTCGACCAGACGACGGGTCAGGTAGCCGGAGTCGGCGGTACGGAGCGCCGTGTCGGCCAGACCCTTACGGGCACCGTGCGTGGAGATGAAGTACTCCAGCACGGACAGACCCTCGCGGAAGCTCGACTTGATCGGCCGCGGGATGGTCTCGCCCTTCGGGTTCGCCACCAGACCACGCATACCGGCGATCTGCCGCACCTGGATCATGTTTCCTCGGGCACCCGAGTTGACCATCATCCAGATCGGGTTGGTGCGCGGGAAGTTGAGCTCCATCGCCTTGGCGACCTCGTTCGTCGCCTTGGTCCAGATCTCGATGAGCTCCTGGCGGCGCTCCTCGCCCGTGATCACACCACGCTGGTACTGCTTCTCGATCTTGTCCGCGTCCGACTCGTACCGCTCCAGGATCGCGGCCTTGGTCGGCGGCGAGACGACGTCCTCGATCGAGATCGTGACGCCAGCCCGGGTGGCCCAGTAGAAGCCAGCCGACTTGAGCGCGTCCAGGGTGGCCGCGACCTGCACCTTCGGGTACCGCTCGGCGAGGTCGTTGACGATCGCCGACAGCTGCGGCTTCCGGACGTCGTAGTTGACGAACCGGTAGTCCTCCGGCAGCGCGTCGTTGAAGATGACGCGGCCGAGCGTGGTCTCGACCAGCAGCGACTGGCCGGGCTCCCAGCCCTCGGGCGCCGTCCAGGCCGGCTCGTCGCCGTTGTCGACGCTGGCGACGTCCGTCAGGCGGATCTTGACCTTCGCCTGGAGGTGCAGTTCACGGTTGTCCGACGCCATGATCGCCTCGGCGTAGGAACCGAAGATCCGGCCCTCGCCCGGACGACCCTCGCGGACCGCCGTGAGGTGGTACAGGCCCAGCACCATGTCCTGGGTCGGCGCCGTGATCGGACGACCGGACGCCGGCGACAGGATGTTGTTCGACGACAGCATCAGGATCCGGGCCTCGGCCTGCGCCTCCGCCGACAGCGGCAGGTGCACGGCCATCTGGTCACCGTCGAAGTCCGCGTTGAACGCGGTGCAGACGAGCGGGTGGATCTGGATGGCCTTGCCCTCGACCAGCTGCGGCTCGAAGGCCTGGATGCCGAGGCGGTGCAGGGTCGGCGCACGGTTCAGCAGCACCGGGTGCTCGGTGATGACCTCTTCGAGCACGTCCCACACGACCGGGCGGGACCGCTCCACCATGCGCTTCGCGGACTTGATGTTCTGCGCGTGGTTCAGGTCGACCAGCCGCTTCATGACGAACGGCTTGAACAGCTCCAGCGCCATCTGCTTCGGCAGGCCGCACTGGTGCAGCTTGAGCTGCGGGCCGACGACGATGACCGAACGGCCCGAGTAGTCGACGCGCTTGCCGAGCAGGTTCTGGCGGAACCGGCCCTGCTTGCCCTTCAGCATGTCGGACAGCGACTTCAGCGGCCGGTTACCCGGGCCGGTGACGGGACGACCACGGCGACCGTTGTCGAACAGCGCGTCGACGGCCTCCTGGAGCATCCGCTTCTCGTTGTTGACGATGATCTCCGGGGCGCCCAGGTCGAGCAGGCGCTTGAGCCGGTTGTTCCGGTTGATGACCCGGCGGTACAGGTCGTTCAGGTCGGACGTGGCGAACCGGCCACCGTCGAGCTGCACCATCGGGCGCAGGTCCGGCGGGATGACCGGGATGCAGTCCAGGACCATGCCGGCCGGGCTGTTCCGGGTGTTGAGGAAGCTCGCGACGACCTTGAGCCGCTTCAGGGCACGGATCTTCTTCTGGCCCTTGCCGGAGCGGATCGTCTCGCGCAGGTTCTCCGCCTCCGCGACGAGGTCGAAGCCGATGACCAGCTTCTGGAGCGCCTCGGCGCCCATGCCGCCCTCGAAGTACTCGCCGAAACGGTCGCGCAGCTCGCGGTAGAGCAGCTCGTCCGGGATCAGCTGCTTGACGTCCAGCTTGCGGAAGGTGTCGAGCACCTCGTCGAGGCGGTCGATCTCCCGCTGCGCACGGTCACGGAGCTGGCGCATCTCGCGCTCGCCGCCCTCCTTGACCTTGCGGCGGACATCGCTCTTGGCGCCCTCGGCCTCAAGCTCGGCGAGGTCGGCCTCAAGCTTCTTCGCGCGCGTGTCGATGTCGGAGTCACGCCGCTCCTCGACCCGCTTGCGCTCGACCGCGATCTCAGCCTCGATCGTCGGCAGGTCCCGCTGGCGGGCTTCTGCGTCGACGGCGGTGATCAGGTACGCAGCGAAGTAGATGATCTTCTCGAGGTCCTTCGGGGCCAGGTCGAGCAGGTAGCCCAACCGGCTCGGGACGCCCTTGAAGTACCAGATGTGGGTGACCGGAGCGGCCAGCTCGATGTGGCCCATCCGCTCACGGCGCACCTTGGCGCGAGTGACCTCGACGCCGCACCGCTCGCAGATGATGCCCTTGAAGCGGACGCGCTTGTACTTCCCGCAGTAGCACTCCCAGTCCCGGGTGGGACCGAAGATCTTCTCGCAGAAAAGGCCATCCTTTTCCGGCTTCAGCGTGCGGTAGTTGATGGTCTCGGGCTTCTTGACCTCGCCGTGCGACCACTGGCGGATGTCGTCGGCGGTGGCGAGGCCGATACGCAGCTCGTCGAAGAAGTTGACGTCGAGCACTGGTTCTTATCCCTCTTCCGGGGTCGGGCTAGTCCGATGTCGTCCTGGGGGCGCCCCGGCGGCGCGAGCCGCCGGGGCCATCCGTTAGACCTCCTCGACGCTGCTCGGCTCCCGCCGCGACAGGTCGATACCCAGCTCTTCCGCAGCGCGGAAGACCTCGTCGTCAGAGTCACGCATCTCGATCTGGACGCCGTCGCTGGACAGCACCTCGACGTTGAGGCACAGCGACTGGAGCTCCTTCAGGAGCACCTTGAACGACTCCGGGATGCCGGGCTCGGGGATGTTCTCGCCCTTGACGATGGCCTCGTACACCTTCACGCGGCCGAGCACGTCATCGGACTTGATGGTGAGCAGCTCCTGCAGCGCGTACGCGGCGCCGTAGGCCTGCATGGCCCAGCACTCCATCTCACCGAAACGCTGGCCACCGAACTGGGCCTTACCGCCCAGCGGCTGCTGCGTGATCATGGAGTACGGACCGGTGGAACGAGCGTGGATCTTGTCGTCCACCAGGTGGAGCAGCTTCAGGATGTAGATGTAGCCGACCGAGATCGGGTCCGGGAAGGGCTCGCCCGAACGGCCGTCGAACAGCCGCGCCTTGCCGGACTCGCCGATCAGCCGCTCGCCGTCACGGGTCTTCCGGGTGGAGCCCAGAAGGCCGGTGATCTCGTCCTCCCGCGCACCGTCGAAGACCGGGGTGGCGGTACGGGTGTTCGGCTCCGAGTGGTCGGCGCCGATCGACTTCAGCGACTTCTTCCACGGCTGGTCGTCGCCCTCGACCTCCCACCCGGTCTTGGCCACCCACCCGAGGTGGGTCTCCAGGACCTGGCCGACGTTCATCCGGCCCGGGACGCCGAGCGGGTTGAGCACGATGTCGACCGGCGTGCCGTCCGAGAGGAACGGCATGTCCTCCTGCGGCAGGATCTTGGCGATGACGCCCTTGTTGCCGTGGCGGCCGGCGAGCTTGTCGCCGTCCTGGATCTTCCGCTTCTGGGCGACGTAGACCCGGACCAGCTCGTTCACGCCCGGCGAGAGCTCGGCGCCCTCGTCCCGGCTGAACACGCTGACGCCGATGACCTTGCCGCGCTCGCCGTGCGGAACCTTGAGCGAGGTGTCACGGACCTCGCGCGCCTTCTCGCCGAAGATCGCGCGGAGCAGCCGCTCCTCCGGGGTCAGCTCGGTCTCGCCCTTCGGCGTGACCTTGCCGACCAGGATGTCGCCCTGCTCGACGTCCGCGCCGATGCGGATGATCCCGCGCTCGTCGAGGTCGGCCAGGATCTCCTCGGAGACGTTCGGGATGTCCCGGGTGATCTCCTCGGCACCGAGCTTGGTGTCGCGGGCGTCGACCTCGTGCTCGTCGATGTGGATCGAGGTGAGGACGTCGTCCTGCACGAGGCGCTGCGACAGGATGATCGCGTCCTCGTAGTTGTGGCCCTCCCACGGCATGAACGCGACCAGCAGGTTCTTGCCGAGCGCCATCTCGCCTTCGTCGGTGCACGGACCGTCGGCGATGATCTGGCCGGCCTCGACCCGGGAACCCTCGGCCACGATCGGCCGCTGGTTGATGCAGGTGCCCTGGTTGCTGCGGCGGAACTTGTGCAGCAGGTAGGTGCGGCGGGTGCCGTCGTCGTGCATGACGGTGATGTAGTCGGCGCACAGGTCCTCGACCACGCCGGACTGCTCGGCGACGAGAACGTCACCGGCGTCCTTCGCGGCACGGGCCTCCATGCCGGTACCCACCAGCGGCGCCTCGCTGCGCAGCAGCGGAACGGCCTGGCGCTGCATGTTCGCGCCCATGAGGGCACGGTTGGCGTCGTCGTGCTCGAGGAACGGGATCATCGCGGTCGCGACCGAGACCATCTGCCGCGGCGAGACGTCCATGTAGTCGACGGCGTCCGGCGTGACGTAGTCGACCTCACCGCCCTTACGGCGGACCAGGACGCGCTCCTCGGCGAAGCGACCCTTGGCGTCGAGCGGCGCGTTGGCCTGCGCCTTGACGTAGCGGTCTTCCTCGTCGGCGGTCAGGTAGGCGATCTCGCCGGTGACGACACCCTTTTCGACCTTGCGGTACGGGGTCTCGATGAACCCGAACGCGTTGACGCGCGCGAACGTCGAGAGCGCGCCGATCAGGCCGATGTTCGGGCCTTCCGGCGTCTCGATCGGACACATGCGCCCGTAGTGCGACGGGTGGACGTCACGGACCTCGAAGCCGGCCCGCTCACGGCTCAGACCACCGGGGCCCAGCGCGGAGAGGCGCCGGCGGTGGGTCAGGCCCGCGAGGGGGTTGGTCTGGTCCATGAACTGCGACAGCTGGCTGGTGCCGAAGAACTCCTTGATGGAGGCGACGACCGGCCGGATGTTGATCAGGGTCTGGGGCGTGATCGCCTCGACGTCCTGAGTGGTCATCCGCTCGCGGACCACGCGCTCCATGCGGGACAGGCCGACCCGAACCTGGTTCTGGATCAGCTCGCCGACCGTCCGGAGGCGACGGTTGCCGAAGTGGTCGATGTCGTCGGCCTCGTAGTTCTCTTCCGACGTGTGCAGCTTCACCAGGTACTCGATCGCACCGACGATGTCGTCCTCGGTGAGGTTGCCGTTGGTGATCGGCTGGTCGATCTCCAGCTTCTTGTTCACCTTGTAGCGGCCGACCTTGGCCAGGTCGTAGCGCTTCGGGTTGAAGAAGAGGTTGTCCAGAAGGGTCTGGGCGTTCTCCTTCGTCGGCGGCTCGCCCGGACGCAGCTTGCGGTAGATGTCCAGCAGCGCCTCGTCCTGGCTGGCGATGTGGTCCTTCTCCAGCGTGGCGAGGATGATCTCGCTCCAGGAGAACCGCTCGCGGATGCGCTCGTCGGTCCAGCCGAGGGCCTTGAGCAGGACGGTGACGGCCTGCCGGCGCTTGCGGTCGATGCGGACGCCGATGGTGTCGCGCTTGTCGACGTCGAACTCGAGCCAGGCACCGCGGCTCGGGATCACCCGGACACTGGAGACGTCCTTGTCGGACGTCTTGTCGGGGTCCTTAGAGAAGTAGACACCCGGCGAGCGCACCAGCTGGGAGACGACGACCCGCTCGGTGCCGTTGATGATGAACGTGCCCTTGCTCGTCATCACCGGGAAGTCACCCATGAACACCGTCTGGCTCTTGATCTCGCCAGTGGTGTTGTTGGTGAACTCCGCCGTGACGAACAGCGGCGCGCAGTAGGTGAGGTCCTTCTCCTTGCACTCCTCTATCGAGGCCTTGACCTCTTCGAAGCGCGGGTTGGAGAAGGACAGGGACATCGAGCCCGAGAAGTCCTCGATCGGGCTGATCTCCTCGAGAATCTCCTCGAGCCCGGACGCGGCGTGCGGGTCGCCAGCGACCCGCGCCTGCCACGCCTCGTTTCCGATCAACCAGTCGAAGGAGTCCGTCTGGAGAGCCAGCAGGTTGGGTACCTCAAGCTGCTCCGCGATCTTCCCGAAGGAGATCCGGAGCGGGCCGTGCGGGTTACCTGCGCTGTTCCGAGAGGTCGTGTTGCCGGGGCGGGAGACTGCCAAGGTGCGTCCTTCCGAGGACCGTCGCCGTCGTTGTGCGCGCACCCCGATCGACCCGCGTCAAGGCGGGCACGAAAGTCGGAAGGCAGCGCAAACTAGCAGTGTAGCCGCAAGGCACACTGCTGTCCACTCGGGCGTCGAGAGGTCGGAATCACCAGACCTGACCCCTCCAATCGGTAGCCGCCCGTGACGCAGCGCGATCACAAGAAGCGTGCCTTCGACGGGGCTCCGGGTCAAGGGGTTGACACGCCTTGCGGCCGTGTTTCCTCCCAGAATCAGGTCGATACCGCCCAGTCAGCTACGATCCGGGCGCGATTTCGGCCGTCGATTACCGGACATATCCGCCACCCGCCCGGCCCACCGGGGGCCGGACGAGCCGCGATCGGACCGGTATGCGTGCCGCGCCTACAGGGCTTCGACCTTGGCGGCGAGCCAGTCATCGCCCACCCGGCGCATCGTCATCCTGACCCTGGCCTGATCGACCTGGGTGCCCTGGACGCGCGTGCTCTGCGTCGACTGGTCCACGAACAGGAGCACAACCACCTGGTCAGAGGTGGCGCTGACGACCGAACTCGCCTTGACTGTGGCCTTCACCACAGCCTTGTACTCCCTCGCGATGGGCGCGACGGTCCGGCTGGTGTCGGCGTAGTCCTTCCGGAACTGCCCGGTCGTGAGCTTGGACGCGGCCGCGATGTCCGCGTCCATCCTGGTGTGGTCGTAGGACAGGATCGTCTCGGCGGCCCGGACCGAGGCCGGCACCGCGTCGCGCCGGGCGGCGTCCGCACTGCTCCCCTGGTGGTCGAACCAGAACAGGACGCCGGCCAGGGCGACGGCGAGCGCCACCGCCACGGCCAGCGCCGCGACCCGGACACGGCTGTTGACCGCGGTGGCGCCGTCCGCGAGGTCGGAGTCCGCGAAGTCGGCGTCGTCGAGTTCGGCGTCCGACGCGCGGCGGCGTGGGCGGGGGGACGGCTTGGGGCGCTCGGTGGAGTCGCCGTCCGGCTCCGGTCCACCTGGCCGGGGCCGCGGTGAGGGCCGCCGGGCCGCCTCGTCGCCGGCCGCGTTGTCAGCCGCGTTGTCAGCCGCGGCGGCATTGTCCGCATCGGTCGCGGCGGCGTCGAGCGTCGGGGCGTGCTCGTCGTGGTCGGGGCGGGTGGCGTGGCGGAGGGCGCGTGGGACGGGGCGGCGGCTCATGGTGTCCTCAGCTCACGAACGACAGGGTCGAGACGAGCCAGCGGCTGTCGTCGGCGGCCATGTCGACCTGGATCCGGTAGTGGCGGAGCTGGTTGTTCTTGCCAGCCTTGACGTTCTGGTCGACCACGAGCATCACCCGGACGGAGTCCTTGTCGCTGTTGCGGACGTCGGCGGCCGCGGCGAGGACCTCGCCGTGCGCCTCGATCTTCCGGTCGGCGTACGCCTTCTTGAGCTTGGCGCGGTCCCGTTCGAACTCGGCCTTGAAGTCGCCGGTGGCGGCGTCGGAGACACGCTGCATGTCGGTGTCGACGCTGTCCGGGTTGACCTCCATGAAGTTCGTGACGGCCTGGCGGGCGGCGGTGACCGCCTCGGCGCGCGTGGCCTCGGCGGACTGGCGCTCGTAGTACCGGTACCCGAACCAGCCGGCGGTGGCCAGCGCGACGGCGAGCGCCACGACCAGCGCGGACGTCAGGGGACGACGTGCCATGTGCGGTGTTCCTCCTTGTGATGCACTCAACCCGCGAGCGGGCCGAGAAGCAACGCCTTCCACGACTGGTCGCCGAGGAGAGCCTGCTGGCCGCCTGTGCTGCCGAGCGTGACGGGCTTGCCGTCGGGACCGAGCGCGAGCCCGGTGAACGGGTCGACGGACTGGTTCGGCGCGGGCGCGCCGGTGCTGCTGGTGGTGTTGGGACCCATCGGCGCCGGCCCGGACTCTTCGCCGGCGCGCGGCGCGTTCCGTTCGCCCCGGACGCTGGCGCCGCGGCTCAGCTCCGCGTTGCTGCACTTCAGCGGCCTGGACTTGTCGTAGACGCAGGGCGCGGGGTCGTCCACGTTCAGGACGAGCCCGAAATGCGCCGTTCCGTCGCCGGGGACGACCGTGAACGAGCCGGCCACGACAGCCGGGTACGTGGCGAGGATCTGTTCGAGCCCGTTGATCCGGCGCGCCTGGATCTGGCCGACGACGATCAGGTTGCCGAGCAGGAACCCGAAGGACGGGCGCAGTTCGTTCAGCAGCGCCGTCACCTCGGATGTGGCGACGGGGCCGTTGACGAGCAGCCTTCGCAGGTCCGGGTCGGACTTCTTGAGCTGCTCGGACAGTGACGCCAGCGAGTCGGCCCACGAGCGGATCGCGGTGCCGGAGGCGGCCTGCGTGTCGAGGACGGTCCGGCCGTCCCGGATGAGCTGCACGGTCTCCGGCAGGCTCTTGTCGGCCTCGGCGAGCAGCGCGTCGCCGGAGTCGAGCAGCACCTGGAGCGACGGGCCGGTGCCGTCGAAGGCGCGTCCGAGCTCGTCGATGACGATCTTGAGGTCCTGCTTGTCCACCGACGTCACGAGCTTGTCGAGGTTGAGCAGCAGGGTCTCGACGGCGAGCGGGCCGCTGGTGCGGCGGCGCGGGATGAGGCTTCCGTCCTCCAGGTACGGACCGGCTGCCGTGTCCGGACGCAGGTCGACGTACTGCTCGCCGACGGCGGACCGGTTCGTCACGACCGCGCGGGTGCTGGCCGGGATGTCGAACTCGCCGTCGAGGTCGAGGTCCACCCGGACGCCGTCGGGGCGCAGGTTGAGGTCGCCGACCCGCCCGACCTGGACGCCCCGGTACGTCACGGCGGCGTTCGTGAAGATGCCGCCGGACTCGGCGAAGTCGGCGTGCACGGTGTACCCGTCGCCGACGATCGCGTCGCCGATGCCGACGTACCGCACGCCGACGTAGGACACGCCGAGCGCGGAGATGACCGCGAAGATCAGGACCTGGAGCTTCACCTTGGCGGGGATCATCCGAGCAACCCCCCGAGCAGCAGTTCGGTCAGATCCTGGTTGCCCGGCTGGCCGGTGCCGGGCGCACCCGGCGACGCGGACGGGGTGGGCAGGAGGCCCGGCAGCTCGACGCCAGGAAGGCCGGTGCCCGGTGAGGCGGACGGCGTCGGCTGCGGGTCGGCGTCCGTCGGGGGCGCCGGCTTGACCGTGAGGTTGTCCAGGATGTTCCGCAGGTCCAGGTCGGCGGTGGCGTAGAGGTTCGTGAAGTCGCCGCGGATGCCGTCCTGGACGGTCCGCGGGAACGGGAACGTCAGCATGATCTCCAGCGCCTTCGGCAGGTAGGTGCCGGACCGGACGAGCTGTTCGAGCGTCGGCTGGAGCGCGCGCAGGTCCGCGAGGACGTCGTCCTTGCTCGCCTTGATCACCCGGGTACCGACCACGCCGAGCTTCGACAGCGCCTGGAGCATGGCGACGAGCTGGGTGCGCTGGTCGGCCAGCACCTTCAGGCCGGGCCCGACCGTGTCGAGCGCGGTCGTGATCGTCTGCTTCTGGGCCTTCAGCGTGGTGGTGAGCCGGTCGAGCCCTTCCAGCGCGCGGACGATGTCGGCCTTCTGGTCGTCCAGGCCGCCTACGAACGTGTCGAGCTGGTTCAGTACCGAGCGGAGCTTGTCCTCCCGGCCGGACAGCGCGGCGGCCAGCTCGCGGTTGATCGTCCGGAGCTGCTCGATGCCGCCGCCGTTGAGCAGCAGCGACAGGGCCGCGAACACCTCTTCGACCTCGATGCTGCGGGTACTGCGGGCGAGCGGGATCACGTCGCCGTCGGCGAGCTTGCCCTGCGCCGGCGCGGTGGGCGGCGGCGCCAGCGACACGAACTTCTCGCCGAGCAGGCTGGACTGGCGGATCGACGCGACGGCGTTGTCCGGCAGCGTCACGTCGCGGTTGACGCGCAGCCGGACCTCGGCCGTGAAGCCCACCAGCCGGATCCGTTCGACGCTGCCGACGGTCACGTCGTCGACCTTGACGGCGGCCTGCGGGACGAGGTCCAGGACGTCCGCGAACTGGGCGGTGATGCGGTACCCGTCGCCACCCGCACCACCGGGTAGCGCGACGCCGTAGATCCCCTGCGAGCTACAGCCCGTGAGCAGGCTGACGGCCGCGACGGCCGCCACCGCCGAGTTTCGGACTTTTGAGGGTCGGCGGGCGCCGGGCACCCTCAAAAGTCCGAAAGTGGAGGGGGCGAGGCGCTTCATGAGGTCCCCTTGAGAATGCCGCCGAGAGTCTTGTCGAGCGGGTCGGACGGGCTCGGCGGGGCCGGTACCACCGGCGTCGGGTCCGCCGTGGCCGGCGGGTCGTTCGGCGACGGGCTGTACGCGCCGGGCACGGTCCGGACGGGCAGCAGCTTGAGCAGCGGCTTGAGCCCTTCCGGCATCGCGACGCCGTTCTTCGCCAGCAGCTGCACGAGCGTGAAGCACTGCTGCGGGATCTGCTGGACGGGGAGCCGGGACAGCGCCGTGCAGACGAAGATCGGCAGGTCCTGGGACGCGGAGAAGTTGTTGCGGGTGTCGAGCGTCCCGGCGGACGGGTTGTAGGAGAGGTTCAGGTCGGACAGGGCGGTCGGGGCGACGTCCAGGAAGGTGGACAGCGCCTCCTTCTGCCGAACCAGGACGGCGCTGACCTCGGCGAGCGCCTCGACGTTCGAGGTCAGGGCCTGCCGGTTCTCCTTGATGAACGCGGCGACCTGGGCGAGCGCGAGCGACAGGTTCCGGATCGCGGCGGCCAGCTCCTCCTTCTCGGCGTCGAGCTGGCGGCTCACCGAGGCGAGGTTCTCGTTGAACTTCCGGACTTCGGCATCGCTGCTGGCCAGCGCCGTCGTGAACTGCTGCAGGTTCCGGACGGAGCCGAACAGGTCGTCCCGTCCGTCGCTGAGCGCCTTGCTGGCCTTGGACAGGTCCTTGATCGTCGAGTTGATCTCGTCGCCGTTGCCTTCGAGGTTCTCGCGGCCCACCCTGAGCAGGCGGCTCAGCGCGCCGTCCTTGTTCGCGCCGTCCGGGCCGAGCGCGGTGTTCAGGTCGTTCAGGCTCTTGTAGATGTCGTCGAGTTCGACCGGCGTGGCCGTGCGGTCGAGCGGCAACGCGGCGCCGTCGGCGAGCGTCGGTCCGCCGGAGTACACGGGCGAGAGCTGCACGTACCGGTCGCTGACGACCGACGGCGGCACGATCACCGCGACTGCCTCGGCCGGCACCTTGTACTTCCGATCGAACGCCATGTCGATCCGGACGCTCGCACCGTCCGGCTTCACTGCCGTGATCTCGCCGATCTTCACGCCGAGGACACGGACGTCCGAGCCGGCGTAGATGCCGACGGCCGAGCTGAACCGGGCGCTGACCGTGTTCAGGTCACCGTTGCGGCCGAACACGTAGACCACGCCGCACGCGAGGACGGCGGCCGCGATGGCGGCGGCGACGAGCTTCCTCAATTCCCCACCCCCTTGGGTACGACGGGTGGTGGCAGGAGCCCTTCCACGTACGTGTCGAACCAGCGGCCGTTGCCGAGCGTGTTGGCGAACGCCTGCACGAACGGCGCGAGGAGCTGGACGCTCTGCGCGAGCTGGTTCTGGTTCCGCTCCAGGATCCCGACGACCTTGCGCAGGTTGTCCAGGGCGGGCTTGAGCTGGGACTTGTTCTCGGCGACGAGCTTCGTCAGCTGGTCGGCGAGCTCGGCGGTGCTGACCAGCAGGCGGTGGATGGCCTCCTTGCGGGCCGTCACCTCCTCCAGCAGCAGGTTGCCGTCGGCGACCAGCTTCTGGAACTCGGTGTCCCGCTCGGCGAGGACGCGCGTGACGCCGCGGGCGCGTTCCAGCAGCGTCCGGATCTGCTCGTCGCGGCTGGCGATCGTCTTAGACAGCCGGGACAGGCCCCGGAGCGACCCCTGGACCTCCTCGGGCGTGTCCTCGAACGTGGTCGACAGCGTGTCGAACGCGGTGGCGAGCTGGCCTGTGTCGATCTTGTCGATCGTCCGGGACAGGCCGCTGACCGCGTCGAGCACGTCGTACGGCGACGCGGTGCGCGACAGCGGGATCTGGCCCTTCAGGTCACCGCCGCCGGCCGGCGCAAGCGCCAGGTACTTCTGCCCGAGGACGGTCTTGAGCCGGATCGTCGCGCCGGTCCTGCTGCCCAGCTCGGTGCCGTGGTCGACCCGGAAGTCGATCCGCACGTGCCGGCCCTCCAGATCGAGGCCCGTGACCTTGCCGACCTTCACCCCGGCGACCCGGACCTCGTTGCCCTCCTGGATCCCGGCGGCCTCGCGGAACGCCGCCGAGTGGTGCTCGCCGCCGCCGATGAACGGCAGGTCCTCGGCCTGGAACGCGGCCACGACCAGCGCGCCGATGACGGCGAGGCCGATGCCGCCGATGATCACCGGGTTGCGCTCGCGGAACGGCTTCATGAGCACCGCTCCTCGGTCGTGCCGATGGTGTTGATCGGCTGCTTGCCGACGACGGGAAGGGTCACGACGCCGTCCATCTGGCAGAGGTAGAAGTTGAACCAGGACCCGTACGACGCGGTCCGGGTGATCGTGCGCAGCTTCGACGGCAGCCGCTGGAGAACGCCCTCGACGATGCTCTCGCTGGCGTTGAGCGTCCCGGCGACCTTGTTGAGCGCCGCGATGTCCGCCTTGAGTGCCGGGCGGCCCTCCCGGACCAGCCCCTCGGTGGCCTCGGCGACCTCGGAGATGTTCTGGAGCGAGTCGCCGATCGCCTTGCGGTCGTCGGACAGCCCCGACACGAGCCGCTGCAACTGCACGATCAACTCCGACAGCTGGGTGTCCCGGTCGTTGATCGTGCCCAGGACCTCGTTGAGGTTGTCGACGACCCGCCCGATCAGCGCGTCCCGGTCGGCGAGCGTGTTCGTCAGCGACGCCGTCCGGGTGAGCAGGCTCTGGACGGTGCCCGACTCGCCCTGCAACACCTGGATGATCTCGAACGCGAAGGCGTTGACGTCCTTCGGGTTCAGCGCGTTGAACAGCGGCCGGAACCCGTTGAACAGGGTGGTCAGGTCGAGCGCCGGCTCGGTCTGGGCCAGCGGGATGAGCCCGTCCTCGCCGAGCGCCGCCGTGCCGCCCGCCCCTTCGGTGAGCGCGACGTACCGCTGGCCGACGAGGTTGCGGTACCGGACCTTCGCGTTCGTGGTCGTCGCCAGCCGGACCTCGCGGTCGACGGAGAACTCCACCTCGGCGATCGTCCGCTTGACGATGCGGATCTCGTCCACGGTGCCGACCCGGACGCCCGCGATGCGGATGTCGTCGCCCGGCAGCAGGCCCGTGACGTCCGAGAAGTGCGCGCGGTACGTCAGCCGGTCGCCGAACCCCACGGACGCGATCGTGCTGACGAGCAGCCCGGTCATGATGATCGTGACCACCGCGAAGATGATCAGCTTGACGAGCGGCGCGGCGACGCGCTGCGCGGACATCAGCGTTCCACCTTCACGGTCGTGCCGCGGGCCATCGGGCCGAACAGCAGGGTGGCGATGTCGGGGACCTCGTCGGCGGGCCGGCGCATCACCGGCGCGAGCAGCGGACGGATGACCGCCTGCTCCCCCTCGGTGCCGGCGAAACCCATGTCAGATGAGGTCATGAGGTTCGCGGAGAGGCCGCGCGGGAGCGGCAGGGAGCTGCGGCGCTCGCTGTAGTCGTAGCCGTCGGCGAACGTGACGCCCGGGTACGGCGCCGGCGGCCCGGGCAGCCCGGCACAGTTCGGGCCCGCCTTCGACCGGTACTGCGGTTCGTCGCGTCCGGGCTCGAACTTGCCGTTGTCCCGGACGACTTCGAGCGTGATGTGCAGCCCCGCGAAGTCACCGCCGAACGCGTCCTCGATCAGGGGCTGGAAGTCGGTGAGGCCGCGCAGCAGGCACGGGAACTCCGGCGAGTACTTCGCGAGCAGCTCCAGCGTCGGCCGCGACACGTCTGCCAGCTGGATCAGCCGGCCCTCATGCTCGATGAGGAAGCCGCGCGTCGTGTCCGCCAGCCGGGTCGTGGACGTGGTGAACGCGGTCAGCTCCTCGCGCTGCTCCACGAGCGTGCTGTTCGTGACGCTGAGATTGCGCAGGACGGCGAGCAGGTCGGGCGCCGCGTCGGCATAGATGTCGGTGACGGTGCCGAGCTGCTTCACGTCCGCCTTGATCGTCGGCATCTCCTTGTTGAGCTCGACCAGGTACGCGTTGAGCCGGACGAGGTTGTCGCCGAGCTGCTCGCCCCGTCCCTCGATGGCAGTGGCCAGCGCGTTGAGGGTGGCCGACAGCTTCTCCGGGTCGATGGCGCGCAGCAGCGGTATCACGTCGTCGAGGACCCGTTCCAGCTCGATCGCCGTGCTCGACCGGTCCTGCCGGATCACCGCGCCCTCGCGGATCTTCGACGCCGACGGGCTCTTCGGGATGACCAGGTCCACGTACTTCTCGCCGAACAGGGTCTTCGGCAGCAGGCGGGCCTCGATGTTCGCCGGGATCAGGCCCACGTCGTCCTTGTTCAGGGCGAGGTCGATGCGGGCGCCGTCGCCGGTCGTCCGGATCGCGCGGACGTCACCGACGATGATGCCGCGCAGCTTCACGTCCGATCCGCGCAGCAGCTGGCTGCCCGCGTTCTCCGCGTGGAGCGTCACGCGGACGACCGGCGTGAACGCCTTCTGGTACGTCAGCACGCTCACCGACAGCAGCATCGCCACCGTCATCAGGAAGCCGATGCCGAGGAGCCGGCGCTTGAAAGTCGTCATCCGGCGATCCGCACTGTCGTCGTGGCGCCCCAGATCGCGAGGCTCAGGAAGAAGTCGACGATGTTGATCGTCACGATCGCGGCCCGCACGGCCTTACCCACCGCGATGCCGACCCCGGCCGGTCCCCCGCTCGCGTGGTAGCCGTAGTAGCAGTGGATCAGGACGATGATCACGCTGAACACGATCACCTTGAAGAACGACCACAGCACGTCCTCCGGCGGGAGGAACAGGTGGAAGTAGTAGTCGTACGTGCCGGTGGACTGCGAGTAGTAGCCGGTGGCGATCAGCCGGGTCGCGAGGTAGCTCGACAGCAGGCCGATCACGTACAGCGGGATGACGGCGATGAAGCCGGCGATCATCCGGGTCGTCACGAGGAACGGCACCGACGGGACCGCCATGACTTCGAGCGCGTCGATCTCCTCGCTGATCCGCATCGCGCCGAGCTGGGCGGTGAAGCCGCAGCCGACCGTGGCGGACAGCGCCAGTCCGGCGACGAGCGGCGCGATCTCGCGGGTGTTGAAGTACGCGGAGATGAAGCCGGTGAACGCGCTCGACCCGAGCTGGTTCAGCGCCGCGTACCCCTGCAACCCCACCTCGGTACCGGTGAAGAACGACAGGAACGCGATCACGCCGACCGTCCCGCCGATCACGGCCAGCGCGCCCGCGCCGAACGCCACCTCGCCGAGCAGCCGGAACACCTCGCGCTTGTAGCGGCGGAGCGTGCGCGGCGTCCACGCCAGGGCACGGATGTAGAACGACAGGCGCGTGCCGAGCGCGTCCAGGAACTCCAGCGGCTTGCGGTAGACCGCGGCAGGGCTGACCATCACGACCCCTTCTGCGGGACGACCTGGAAGTACACGGCCGTCATCACGAAGTTCGCGAAGAACAGCAGCAGGAACGTGATGACGACGGACTGGTTCACCGCGTCGCCCACGCCCTTCGGGCCGCCGCCCGCCGTCAGGCCCTTGTAGCTCGCGACCAGGGCGGCGATCAGCCCGAACACGAGCGCCTTGATCTCACCGGCGTACAGGTCTGGGAGCTGGGCGAGTGCTGTGAACGAAGCCAGGTACGCGCCTGGGGTGCCGTCCTGCATGATCACGTTGAAGAAGTAGCCGCCGGCGACGCCGACCACGCTGACCAGGCCGTTCAGCAGCACGGACACGATCATCGTGGCGATCACGCGGGGCACGACCAGCCGCTGGATCGGGTCGATGCCGAGGACCTGCATCGCGTCGATCTCCTCGCGGATCTTCCGCGCGCCCAGGTCCGCGCAGATCGCCGAGCCGCCCGCACCCGCGATGAGCAGGGCCGTGACGATCGGCGACGCCTCCCGGATGACCGCCAGCACGGACGCCGACCCGGTGAACGACTGGGCGCCGAGCTGGCGGGTCAACGTCCCGAGCTGGAGCGAGATGACCGCGCCGAACGGGATCGCGACCAGGGCCGTCGGCAGGATCGTCACGCTGGCGATGAACCACGCCTGCTGGATCAGCTCGCGCCACTGGAACGGCGCCCGGAACAGGCAGCGCAGCGTGTCCAGCGAGAACGCGAACAGGTGGCCGCTGTGCCGCAGCGCGCCCGTGACGGGGTTGCCCATCAGTCCTCCCCCCGCTGTTCGCGCTCGCGGCGCGCCAGCTCACGCGGGTTGCGGGGAACCCGGGGGATCTCCATGGTCGTCTCGGCGGCGCTCTCCGGCATGCGCGGTGACTTCTTCGACGGGCGGACGTCGTGCTCGGCCGGTCCGCGCCACGCCGGCTCGTTGAGCACCCGGTCGCCGGCGAACGAGCCGGGCGGCGGCTGGATGCTGTTCTCCAGCAGCCACTCGCCCGGCTGCCGCTGCGAGAGCCGGCGGATGCCGTTGCTCGGCGGCAGCTGGAGCGGGATCGGCGGCAACGGCGGCAGCTCGGCGCCCGCGGCGGCCTCCGCCTCCAGCTCCGACGCGTCCTTCTCCTCCGCCATGCCGATCGGCCCCTGGCGCTGGGCGTTCAGGAACTGGCGGACGACCGGCTCCTGCGAACTCAGCAGCATCTCCCGCGGACCGAACATCGCCAGGTGGCGGCGGTACAGCAGGCCGATGTTGTCCGGGACCGTCCGGGCGGTGTTGATGTCGTGCGTGACGATGAGGAACGTCGCGCCGATCTGCTGGTTGAGATCGACGATCAGCTGGTTCAGGTACGCGGTGCGGACGGGGTCCAGGCCGGAGTCGGGCTCGTCGAACAGGACGATCTCGGGGTCGAGGACCAGCGCACGGGCCAGGCCGGCGCGCTTGCGCATACCGCCGGAGATCTCGCCCGGCAGCTTCCCTTCCGCGCCGACGAGGCCGACCATCTCCATCTTCTCGCCGACGATCGCCTTGATCTCGCGCTCGCTCTTGCGCGTGTGCTCGCGCAGCGGGAAGGCGATGTTGTCGTACAGGCTCATCGACCCGAACAGCGCGCCGTCCTGGAACAGCACCCCGAACAGCTTCCGGACCTTGTACAGGTCCCGCTCGGACAGGCGCGTGATATCCCGGTCATGGATGAAGATCGCGCCCTCTTCCGGCTTGAGCAGGCCGACCAGCGTCTTCAGGAAGACCGATTTGCCGGTTCCGGACGGGCCGAGCAGCACCGAGATCTGGCCGGCAGGCAACGTGAAGCTGACGTCCGCCCAGATGTTCTGCTTGCCGAAGGACTTGGTCAGCCCTTCGATCCTGACCTCGACGCCCACCCACCAGCTCCTCACGACCATGCACGGCGCCGCCCCCGGGTGGGCTCGCCGTTACCAGACCAACGAGGAAAGCGAACAGTGGTAACGGGCTCCCGGTAACGATATTGACTCGCCAGTAACAAGCCCCCTGACCTGCACTTTTACCCCCTGGCCACCCCCGTGACACACTACGCTAGGTAGCCACTTCACGCCTCTCGGTAGCGCCTTCGGCGCCCCTCTCGATTTGGGCACCGGGCGACGCCCGCCGGCGCGCAGCGCCCGGGCGCGCGAAAGGGGCGCCCACGCGGCGCGAGCCGGTGGACGCCCCTGTCGAGGCGGTGCGGTCCTACTTCAGGGTCACCGTGGCGCCGGCACCCTCGAGGGCAGCCTTGGCCTTCTCGGCGGTCTCCTTGTTGACCTTCTCCAGGAGAGCCTTCGGCGCGCTGTCGACCAGGTCCTTGGCCTCCTTCAGGCCGAGGCTGGTGAGGGTGCGCACCTCCTTGATGACCTGGATCTTCTTGTCACCGGCGGCCTCGAGGACGACGTCGAACTCGTCCTTCTCCTCCGGAGCCTCAGCGGCGGCGGCCGGACCGGCCGGGCCAGCGACGGCGACCGGGGCGGCGGCCTTGACGTCGAAGACGTCCTCGAACTGCTTCACGAACTCGGAGAGCTCGATCAGCGTCATCTCCTTGAACGCGTCGAGCAGCTCGTCGGTGCTGAGCTTCGCCATGTCAGGCGGTTCCTTTCAGGTTGTGCCTCGTGCGGTGGAGCCGAACGCGGCGGGGTCGTGGGTGCGGGCTACTCAGCCCTCAGCCGGGGCCTCGGCGGGCGCCTCGGCCTCGGTGGCGGCGGGAGCGTCCGCAGCCTTCTTCTCCTGCAGCGCCGCGCCGAGGCGGGCCATCTGCGTGAGCGGCGCCTGGAACGTGGCCGCGGCCTTGCTCAGGTTGGCCTTCATGGCGCCGGCGAGCTTCGCCAGCAGAACCTCGCGCGACTCGAGGTCGGCAAGCTTCTTGATCTCGTCAGCGGTGAGTGCCTTACCGTCCAGCACACCACCCTTGATGACGAGAAGCGGGTGGGCCTTCGCGAAGTCACGAAGTCCCTTGGCCGCCTCGACCGGGTCGCCCTGGATGAAGGCGATCGCGGTCGGGCCGGACAGCAGCTCGGCGAGACCGGCGAGACCGGCGTCCTGCGCGGCCAGCTTGGTCAGGGTGTTCTTGGAAACCGCGTACGTGGTCTCCCGACCCAGCGAGCGACGCAGCGTCGTCAGCTGGGACATGGTCAGACCGCGGTACTCGGTGAGCATGGCCGCCTTGGCGCCGCGGAACTGCTCGGCGAGCTCGGCGACTGCCGCCGCCTTGTCGGGGCGCACCTGCGTGTCAGCCATGGTCCTCCTCTCTCGTTCTCCAGGCCGGCCGCTGTTGGCGGAAGGACCTGCGGAAACGAGAACGCCCCGGCGCAGGCGCACGGGGCGTGGACCGGCACGCGCGAAACGCGTGCGGCCGAGCAACCGTCCTCCTGCGCGGGCCGCCCGCTGCTGCGGGACCTTCGACCGTGCCGTTTGACGGGCACAGCGACCGGCGGTCTTCGGTGGAACATGTCAAGAGTACGGGTTCGGCGTGGCGCCGACCAAATCGGCGCCACGCCGGACGTGCGTCAGGCGCCGAGCTTGGCGGCGTCCTGCATCAGCTTGAGGAAGTCGAGAGACTTGTCGGCGGGCGGCTCGGCCACCTCGGCGGCGGTCCCGAAGTCGGCGAAGTTCACCGTCACGTCTTCGGTGGCGCCGACGACGCTCCTGATGCGCCGCGGCTGGTACTTCTCGTCGATCCAGACATCGAGCTTGACGTCCTTCACGCCGTCCTTGGTCAGCTTCGCCTCGACGTCCTTACGCATGGCGGCATCGATGTCGGCGAGGTACGTCGCGATCGGCTGCGTGCCGGTGTAGTGGACGGTCTTGACGCCGTCGATCGTCTCCTCGCCGACAACCGTGAACTTGCCGTCCGCCATCAGGGTCTTGACCTGGACCGCCGGGTCGAAGTCACGAGTCTGGCGGCCGAGCTCGGCGAGCATGTCCTTGGTGTCGGCGTCCGCGTTCTTGGCGGCGGACGCGAGATCGAACTTCATCCATTCCTTGCCACCGAAGCCGGCGCGGTCCTCCGCCGGGACCGAGACGTAGACGGCCCCCGGCAGGATCCGGAACTCCATCTGACCTTCCTCGGCGTCCACGAGGGTGATGGACGCCTTCGCCGGCTCGCCGAAGAACACGGTGCCCTTGCCCTTGACGGACTCGCCGTCGGACTTGCCGTCGACCGTGAACGAGGCCGACTTCGCCTTCTCGGTCTTCTCCAGAGTGACCTGGAGCGACTCGGCGGCCTTCGTGCGGAGAAGCGTGAGTACGTCAGGCTGCTCCTTCTTGGCTTCCCCGGCGCAGCCGGCGAGAACGAGCGTGCCGGCCGCCAGTAACGCGACGACGGCCTTGGTGCGAACGAACATGGATCTGATCCCCGTTCCGATTACCACTAGACATTTAGACAGAGCAGCCTAGCGTATCGACGGTCAACCATGCGATATCGGATACATCACGGGGCTAACTACATAAAGAAAGCGCCCGACCACGTACGGTCGGGCGCTTCCAGGACGGCTTGATCAGGCGCCGGCCTTCTTACGCAGTTCCGCGAAGTCGGACGTCTCGGCGGCCGGCGGCGCGGTGACCGTGACGGGCTTGCCGTAGTCGGTGTACGTGCTCGCCACGTCGACCAGGCCCATCTTCAGCTGCATCTTGCGCGGCTGGTACTTCTCGTCGATCCAGAAGTCGGTGACGATCTCCGTCACGCTGGCCTTCTCGAGCTGCTCCTTCAGCTGCGCCCGGTCGCCGGCGGCGGTCCTGGCGAGGTAGTCCTCCAGCGTCAGCGTGCCGGAGTAGTGCACGGTCTTGGCGCCGTCGACCGTCTCCTCGCCGACGACCTTCAGCTTGCCGCCGTCCAGCAGGTTCTTGATCTGCTTGGCCGGGTCGGCCTGCTCCAGCTGCTTCGTGAGCTGGTCGGCGCCGATGCCGGCGGCCTCGGCCGCGTCGGCCAGGTTGATCCTCAGCCACGGCTTGCCACCGAGGTTCTGCTGGAGCTGCGGCGGCATCTTGATGTACTGGACGCCGTCGACGAGGCGCACCTCCATGCTGCCCAGCTGCGGCATCTCCATCGTCATGCTCATTGCCAGCGGCGACCCGTAGCTGATCGCACCGCTGCCGTTGACGGTCGTGCCCTGCGTCTTCATCACCATGGTGAACGCGACCGACTTGGACTTCTGGGTGTTGTCGGCCGCCTTCTGCAACGACGCCGCAGCCTCGGTGCGCAGCAGCGACAGGACGTCGTTCTCCGACGCGGACTCGTCGCTCTTGGTGCCCGCACAGCCGGCCAGTGCCAGCGCGGTGACGGCCACGGCCGCGACGGCCGCCTTCCTCAACTGAAACATCCTGTTCCTCACGTCACTCTCGTCTCGGATAAATCGAGCATAGGTCGGGATACAAGACGGCGCCCCTCCGCCGAAGCGGGGGGCGCCGTGTCGCGCGTGGCGATCAGACCGCGGGTGCCTCGTCCTCGACGAGGAAGTTGCGGGTGCGGTTCGGGTCGACCGGGATGCCGGGGCCCATCGTCGTCGTGAAGGTGACCTTCCTGACGTACTTGCCCTTGGCGGCCGACGGCTTGGCCCGGGTGATCTCCTCCAGGGCCGCCGCGTAGTTCTCGACCAGCTTCTCGGTGTCGAAGCTCGCCTTGCCGATCACGAGGTGCAGGTTGGCCTGCTTGTCCACGCGGAAGTTGATCTTGCCGCCCTTGATGTCGGTCACGGCCTTGGCCACGTCCGGCGTCACGGTGCCCGTCTTCGGGTTCGGCATCAGGCCACGCGGGCCGAGGATCCGGGCGATCTTGCCGACCTTGCTCATCTGGTCCGGCGTGGCGATCGCGGCGTCGAAGTCCAGGTAGCCGCCCTGGATGCGCTCGATCAGGTCGTCGGAGCCGACCACGTCCGCGCCGGCAGCCTCGGCGGCCGCCGCCTTCTCGCCGGTCGCGAAGACGATCACGCGGGCCGTCTTGCCGGTGCCGTGCGGCAGGTTGACCGTGCCGCGGACCATCTGGTCGGCCTTGCGGGGGTCGACGCCGAGCCGCAGCGCCACCTCCACGGTCGCGTCGTACTTGGTGGTGCTGGTCGTCTTGGCCAGCCGCGCCGCCTCAAGCGGGCTGTACACCTTCGACCGGTCCACCTGCTCGATCGCCTTGCGGTATGCCTTGCTGCGCTTCATGGTTCCTCCTGAAATACGGATGGGTGTGGTCTGCGAGCCAGCGCGTGGCTCTCCCACAGGTGCTGTTCGTGCGGGCGCGGAACTAGTCCTTGACCGTGATGCCCATGCTGCGGGCGGTGCCGGCGATGATCTTCTCGGCCTGGTCGAGGTCGTTCGCGTTCAGGTCGGACTTCTTGGTCTCGGCGATCGCGCGGACCTGCTCGCGGGTGACCGAGGCGACCTTCGTCTTGTGCGGCTCGCCGGAGCCCTTCTCGACACCAGCGGCCTTGAGCAGCAGGCGCGCCGCCGGCGGCGTCTTGGTGATGAAGGTGAACGAGCGGTCCTCGTAGACCGAGATCTCGACCGGGACGATGTCCCCGCGCTGCGACTCGGTGGCGGCGTTGTACGCCTTGCAGAACTCCATGATGTTCACGCCGTGCTGACCCAGCGCGGGGCCGACCGGCGGGGCCGGCGTCGCGGCGCCGGCCTTGATCTGGAGCTTGATGATCGCGGACAGTTTCTTCTTCGGAGGCATTTCTTCCTGGGCTTTCTGGATGGTGGCGTGCCGCGGCTCGACTCGCCAGAAACTAGATCTTCGAGACCTGGTTGAAGTTGAGCTCGACCGGGGTCTCGCGGCCGAAGATCGACACCAGCACCTTCAGCTTCTGGGCGTCCGGGTTGATCTCGCTGATCGTGGCCGGCAGCGTGGCGAAGGCGCCCTCGGTGACCGTGACCGAGTCGCCGACCTCGAAGTCGACGACCTTGACCTGCGGCTTGGTCTCCTTCTGGACGGTCGGCGCGAGGATCTTCAGCACCTCGTCCAGGCTGAGCGGGCTCGGCCGGTCGGCCCGCGAGGTGGCGCCGACGAAGCCGGTGACGCCCGGGGTGTTGCGCACCGCGGACCACGACTCGGGCGACAGCTCCATGCGGACCAGCAGGTAGCCAGGGAAGACCTTGCTCTGGACCTGCTGCCGCTTGCCGTTCTTGACCTCGGTGATCTCCTGGGTGGGCACCTCGATCTGGAAGATGTAGTCCTCCATGTCGAGCGAGGTGATCCGGCTCTCCAGGTTGGTCTTCACCTTGTTCTCGTAGCCGGCGTAGGAGTGCACGACGTACCACTCGCCCGGCGCGAGACGCAGCGCCTGGCGCAGGTCCTCGACGGGGTCGGTCTCGTCGTCCTCGACCACGATGGGGGCGGCCGCCGGCGTCGCCTCGTCCGTCACCTCGCCGGCAGCACCGGTCACCGAGGCGTCGTCACCCTCCTCCACGAGGGGGTGGACGGTCTCGTCGAAGTCAGACACGCGGTGGCTCTCTTCCCTGCTACTCATTGTCGGTGGAACGCCGGACGTCAGCTCTCGGAGTCCGCGCCACCGAACACCTTGAGGGCCGCCTTGGCGAAGACCCAGTCGAGCCCGAAGACGATCGAGGTCATGACCGCGAGGAACACGACCACCACGATCGTGTACGTCACGAGCTCGTTGCGGGTCGGGTAGATGACCTTGCGGAGCTCGGCGACGATCTCACGCGTGAATCGGCCGATGCGCGCGAACGGGTTGCCCCGCGCCTTGGTCGCCGTTTTGGCGGACTTCGACGCCGAGGTATCCGTCGACTTCTCAGGATCGGTGGACCCCGAGAGCGCCCCGGCACTCCCCTTGCTGTCGGTCACTGAGCTGACCTCTTCCGTCGTCGTCCTCACTGGTGTTCGGCGCAGGGGTGACAGGACTTGAACCTGCAGCCTGCGGTTTTGGAGACCGCTGCTCTGCCAATTGAGCTACACCCCTTCGTGTCGCCGGGCGACACGCCAGAGCGTCCTCGACCTGACCGCAACCGCCCACCGAAATGACCGGCCGGGCACGCGAGTGCAGGCGTCAGGACGCCCTAGAGCGATCAGTGTACGGGGTACCGCCCCGTTCACCCAATCCCGGTCCCCGGAACGAGCGCGAGACCGGCCCCCACCGATTGGGCGGAGTCTGCAAGCATGGTTTGCATGACCCCCACACCGCCGGCCCGCCGCGTCTCCACGCGGGTGGGCAGTATCGCCGAGTCCGCCACTCTCGCCGTCGACGCCAAGGCCAAGGCGATGAAGGCCGCCGGCCGTCCGGTCATCGGATTCGGCGCGGGCGAGCCCGACTTCCCCACGCCGGACTACATCGTCGACGCCGCCGCCGAGGCGTGCCGGCAGCCCAAGTACCACCGGTACACGCCGGCCGCCGGCCTGCCCGAGCTGCGCCAGGCCATCGCCGCCAAGACGCTCCGGGACTCCGGCGTGTCCGTCGAGGCCAGCCAGGTGCTGGTCACCAACGGCGGCAAGCAGGCCGTGTACTTCGCGTTCGCCACGCTCCTCGACGAGGGCGACGAGGTCATCCTCCCCGCCCCGTACTGGACGACCTACCCGGAGGCGATCCGGCTGGCGG
This sequence comes from uncultured Actinomycetota bacterium, assembly GCA_963742725.1. Taxonomy (GTDB): domain Bacteria; phylum Actinomycetota; class Actinomycetes; order Mycobacteriales; family Cryptosporangiaceae; genus CAVVAL01. Next base: position 1,465,001 of record CAVUMX010000001.1, read on the forward strand.
GCGGCGTGCCCGTCGAGGTCGTCGCCGACGAGACGCAGGACTACCTCGTCACGGTCGAGCAGCTGGAGGCCGCCCGCACCGAGCGGACCAAGGCCCTCCTGTTCTGCTCCCCGTCGAACCCCACCGGCTCCGTCTACACCGCCGAGCAGATCGCCGCGATCGGCCAGTGGGCCCTGGAGCACGGCATCTGGGTCATCACGGACGAGATCTACGAGCACCTCGTGTACGGGGACGCCACGGCCACGTCGATCCTGTCCGCGGTCCCGGAGCTCGCCGACCAGGCCGTCATCGTCAACGGCGTCGCCAAGACGTACGCGATGACGGGCTGGCGCGTCGGCTGGCTGATCGGCCCGGCTGACGTCGTCAAGGCCGCGATCAACCTCCAGTCCCACGCCGCGTCCAACGTCGCCAACGTGGCGCAGGTCGCCGCGCTGGCCGCCGTCTCGGGTGACCTGGCCGCCGCCGAGTCGATGCGGATCGCGTTCGACCGCCGCCGCCAGACGATCGTCCGGATGCTCAACGAGATCCCCGGCGTCGTCTGCCCGGAGCCGAAGGGCGCGTTCTACGTGTACCCGTCGGTCAAGGGCGTGCTCGGCAAGGAGATCCGCGGGCGCCGGCCGGAGTCGTCGGCCGCGCTGGCCGAGGTGATCCTGGACGAGGCCGAGGTCGCGGTCGTGCCCGGCGAGGCGTTCGGCACCCCCGGGTACCTGCGGCTCTCGTACGCACTGGGCGACGACGACCTGATCGAGGGCGTGTCCCGGATCCAGAAACTGCTGTCCGAGTCATAGGCCCGCGCGCCCGAGTTTCGGACTTTTGAGGGCGTCCGGCGTGCCGCGACCCTCAAAAGTCCGAAAGTGGGTGCGGCCCTAGCGGAGGGCGCCGGCGGACCGGAGGGCCGCGCGTGCCTTGGGGAGGTCGGCGAACGCGGCGGCGACATCGGCCGGCGCGGCCACCCGCCACGCGTTGGCGTTGACGTAGCAGCGCATGGCCGCGTCGAAGGCCGGTGCGCCGGTCTCGCGCCTTGCCGCGAGCAGCGCGGCCGCACCCTTGCCGTAGACGACGGCGGCATAGGCGTTCGGGTCGGTGGCGAACGCACCGGTGCGGGTGTCGACCCGCTCCTTGCGGCCGAGGGCGCCCTGGTATTCGGTCTCCCGCTCGTTGACGACGGCCTCCGCGTAGGTGGCGAAGGCTTCGTCCAGCCAGGGGTCGCGGGCCTGGTTGTCGCCGACCAGGCCGTAGAACCACTCGTGGGCGGCTTCGTGCGTGATCGTGACCGGGGTGAGCGTCGGCCCGACGAAGAAGCCGCCGGGGTACTCGATCCCGCGCTCGCCGAACGACGGCAGGGCCACGACCGTGAGGTTCGGGTACGGGAACGGGCCGAGCAGCCGGCTGAGGTCGCGGACCGAGCGGGTGGTGTGCGCGTACAGGGCGGTGAGGTCGGTCGGAGTGTCGGACGAGGCCGCGACGACGACCGGAGTCCCGTCGACGACGCCCTCGCGGCGGCTGAACGTGCCGACCGCCACGGAGACGTCGCGGGCGGTGAGGTTGATCGCGTGCCAGCGGCGGCGTCCTTCGCCAGCAGCGACCGGGGCCTCGGGGACGCCCGTCATCAGGACTTCGTCCCTGGCCGGCGCGTCGACGGTGACGTCGTAGCGGGCGGCCTCCGAGACGGCGTACTCGCCGAGCAGCGGCGTGGCGGGGTCGGTCTGCCAGCCGGCGCCGCGCACCCAGGCGAGCAGCGGGTGGCCGGTGCCCCACCAGGCGGTGCGTCCGGTCGTGCCCCAGCGGTCGAAGGCGTGGCCGCCGAGCGTCAGTGTGAAGTCCAGGACAGCGGTGACGGCCTCGCCGGTGGGCACTTCCCGGCTGAGCGGAATCCGCAGCAGAGTGCCCTGGGTCTTCTCGACGGCTCCTGCGGACTCGACGGTGAACCGGGCGACCAGGTTGTCGGCCTGGACCCGGTTGACGGTCATGTGCGTCCCCGGCATGGCGGTGGGCGAGTTCGGCCAGAGCCGGAACACCAGCTCGCGGACGGGCTGGTCAGGGGTGAACACGACGGTCTCGCTGCCGGTGACCGTGCGGCGCGCCGTGTCGATGCCGAAGCGGAGGGTGACGCGGGGGCGGTCGGGGTCAGGGGCGGCGTACTGGGCCGGGCAGGGTGCCGCCGTGGGGCTCGGCGTCACTGATGCTGGTGGACTCGATGCGCGCGGCGGATCTTCGGCCGTGCATGCGCCGGGGGCGACCCCGCACACCGCGACCACGAGCACCAGCAGGCGGCGTGATCGCGGCGAGCGGGGCATCGCTCAGACCAGCTGCACGATGGCGCGGGCCTGGCTCAGCACCTTCTCATCGGCGGCGATGGCCGTGACCTCGACCTCGACGCGCAGGTCGTCGAGCTTCTTGCGGACCCGCCCGGTGACCTTGAGCTCGGCGCCCTCGTCATCGTCCGGGACCACGACAGGCTTGCTGAAGCGGACGCCGTACTCGAGGACCGCACCCGGATCGCCGGCCCAGTCCGTGATGACGCGGCCGGCCTCGGCCATCGTGAACATGCCGTGGCCGATCACGCCCGGTAGACCCACCGCCTTGGCCACCCGGTCGTTCCAGTGGATCAAGTTGAAGTCGCCGGACGCGCCGGCGTACATGACGAGGTTGACCCGCTTGATCGGGAACATCTGCGCGGGCAGTGCGGTCCCGACCTCGACATCGTCGTAACGGACCTGCGTGGCCATCAGGCGTCCTCCTCGGCGGGGCGGTGGAAGAGGGTGGAGAGCGCGGTGCACACCAGCTCGCCGTCGACCGTGGAGATCTCGGTGCGGGTGGAAATGATGTCCATGCCCTTGGAGTGCTTCAGCGCGTCGATCGTCAGCGTCGACGTGAGGACGTCACCGGCCGTGATCGGGCGCGTGTACGCGAACCGCTGCTCGCCGTGGAGCACCCGGTGCAGCGCGAGGCGCAGTTCCGGATCCGTCAGGAGCTGGCCGCTGGTCTGGCTGGTGATGACCACCGCGAACGTCGGCGGGGCGATCACGTCGCGGTGGCCGAGCTGCTTGGCGGCGTCCGGGTCGCGGTAGGCGGGGTGCTGGTCGCCGATCGCGATGGCGAAGTCGCGGATCTTCTCGCGACCCACCTCGTACGTGCGCGCGGCCGGGTACGTCCGGCCCACGATCGAACTGTCGAGCGCCATCAGCCCATCCCTCCGTACTGGCCACCGGTCACCGGAATCGTCACACCCGAGACGAAATCACTGTCGGGACTCGCGAGGAACGCGTGCACCGCCGCGATGTCCTCCGGACGGCCAGCGCGTCCGACCGCGATCATGCCGACCGCCAGCTGCCGCATCGCCTCAGGGACACCCAGTTCGTCGCCCTCGCCCTTCGCCGCCGTCAGCCGGGTCTCGATGAAGCCCGGCGCGACCGCGTTGACGTTGATCCCGAACGGGCCCAGTTCGCGGGCCAGCGTCTTCGTCGTCGCGATCACCGCACCCTTGGCGGCCGTGTAGTTGAACTGGCCCGGGTTGCCGGTCAGCGCGGCGACGCTGGAGGTCAGGACGATCTTGCGGTGGTACGCCGGGTGACCGTTCTGTGCCATCTCCTCTTTGGCCTTGGCGCGCATGTAGCCGACGGCCGCGAGCGACGCGTGGAACGCCGTCCGGAGGTTCACGTCCATGACCAGGTCGAACGTCTCGTCGTCCAGGTTGTGGAACATCTTGTCGCGGGTGATGCCCGCATTGTTGATCAGGATGTCCAGGCCGCCATGGGCTTCGACGGTCTCGCGCACCATGTCCTTGGCGAACGCGAGATCCGTGGTGCTGCCGACGCTCACGGTGACCTTGCTATCCCCCGTGGCGATCAGATCGGCGGTCTCCTGAGCGGGCTCCGCGTCGACGTCGTTCACCACGACCGTCGCGCCCTCGCTCGCCAGCCTGACGGCCGTCGCGCGGCCGATCCCCCGCCCGCCGCCGGTCACGATCGCGACCCGTCCGTCCAACCTGCCCACACATGCCTCCCGGTGTCGGTACCTGACTGGAACCTACCGGCCCCGTACGAGTCGCGGGCTGTGGCAATTCCACTAGAACCCGTTTCGAAGTCGCTGGTCGAGCGAGGCGTGTTCCAGGCGGCGATCCGGCAAGGCGGAGGTTCGTCCGGATACGTTTTCTTGTATCCGGTTGGAGCGACAACGCCGCCGGGCGTCGTCTGGGACGCGGCGCAGCCGGCAGGGTGACTTCGAGGAGGCCCTTGTTCATGCGCAGGCTGTAGTCAGACGATGAGTCGGAATAACGACAGTTGGGGGGCATTCCACGCCGATACAGTCAACGGCCGAAGCACGCAAACAGCAATGTGCAGGGGTAACCGATGGGTAGCAGCGAGCACACCCAGCCTCTCGCCGGCCTCGTCAGCGAGGAGGCGGAGCGCCTGTACGGGCGCCTGCTCACGGCCGGGTGGCTGGAGATCGGTACCGACGTCAGCGAGGAAAGTGTCGCGTCGGGAGCAGCCCGAGAACTCCTCGACGCCCGTGTGGCCTACAACTCTCCGCTGAACGACGGCCGGCTGAGACCGGTGCGGCAAGCCGCAGCGCTCCAGCTCCTCCTCTCGACGCGCAACAAAGAGATCACGGCAAAACAACAACAGATCGCCACCGGTTGGCAGCTTCTCGACGAGATTCTCAGCGTCGCCGCCACAGGCAACCTGCCGAACGGCTCGGATGATTGCCACCTCGTCGAGGTAGTCAGCGGGCTGGAGACCGTCCACAAGATTTCCATCGACCTGCAGCACTCCGTACGGCGCGAGCTGCTTGGTCTGGCGCTGAACACCTCCACCCTCACCGGCTTGGCCGAAGAGCAGCTCGTTACACCGCCGGAGCCGATCGTCACGAAGGGTGGAAGGTTCCGGATGATCTACGACGGTGCCTTCGCGGCCCACAAGGTCGGGGCCAGGCTCATCGAGCTATCCGTGGCCGGTGGCGAGGAGGCGCGGATCCGCGCTCAACTGCCGCTGAAGATGCTCCACGTCGACGACACAGTCGCCCTCGTCGCACTCACCGGCACCGGCATTGACGGATCGCTGGTCGTCCACTCACCCCATCTGCTTGCTGCGCTGCGAGAATGGTTCGAACTGCTGTGGAACGACCCGGCGACAACACCGGTGCAAGGAACCAACGACGAAGGGCTGAGCTCCGCCCAGCGTCACGTCATGCGACTCATGTCGTCAGGGCTGAGCGACGAGGCGATCGCCAAGGCGTCCGGCATGAGCGTCCGGACTGTCCGCCGCCACATCACCGCGATCATGGAAAGCCTCGGCGTCATGAGCCGCTTCGCCGCCGGCGCGACCGCCGCCAAACGGGGCTGGATCTGATCTATGGACGCCCAGGACCGACAGCTCGCCGGCCTAGTCAGCGACGAGGCCGAGCGCCTGTACGCGCGACTCGCCGCCGCCGGCGGGCTCTACATCGGCGAGGGAGCTGAGCAGCTCAGCCTCGACAACAACGCGGTGCGGGAGCTCACAGAAGCCAAGATCATCTTTCCTTCGCACAACGACCGTCTGATTCCCGTCGCCCGAGAAACCGCACTCCAACTTCTTCTGTCGAGGCAACACGCCGAGATAGCCAGAAGGCAGGAAGCCGCAGTCGCGGGTTGGAAGCAGCTCGACGCCATGCTGTCGGAGTCGAGAGGACCCACCGGCACAACTATCCGCGACGCCGGCGGGCTGGCCGACGTCATTGTCGGGCTCGATGAGCTGAACCATCTCTCGCACGAGCTGTACTACTCGACCGAACACGAACTCCTCGGACTGACCACTGGGCGGTTCAAGAGACCGATGGAGCTGCAGAAGGCAGTCACGCCGCCGCTGCCCGCCACGAGCCAGGGCGCGCGCTTCCGCATGATCTACGACTCGCAGATCGCGGCTCATCCGTTCGGCGCACAGCTCATCGCAGCGTCAGTCGAGACCGGGGAGGAAATCAGGATCCGGGAACAGCTTCCGCTGAAGATGCTTCATGTCGACGACAAGGTCGCTCTCATTGCCCTGACCGATACAGCCGTCGACGGTTCGCTGCTCACCCGATCTCCGCTGCTACTCGCGGCGCTCCGCGAGTGGTTCGAGTACATGTGGAAGGACGACAGCACGACAGCGATCTGCGACTCCGCCGACATTTCGCTGACGGTGCCCCAGCGCCATGTGCTCCGGCTGCTTTCGTCGGGAATGAGCGACGAGGCGATAGCTCGCGCATCCGGAATGAGCGTGCGGACGGTGCGGCGGCACGTCACGGCGATTCTCGACCAGCTCGGAGCAAGCAGCCGCTTCGCGGCCGGCGCGATGGCGTCCCGGCGTGGATGGATCTAGACAGTGACGTACTCGAACCACACACCAGCCAGGTCCGTAGAACCGGACACTGGCGTCGAAGCCGCACGTCAGAGGCTGGTTTCGAGCGCGGTGAATGCCGAAAGGGGCACGCGAGCAGTGGTGATAGCCAGCAAGCGTGAACCACTCTCAGCCTGTGTGACGGCGTCCGACCAGGGCTGGATCTGATGCCGGCAAAACCTGACCACCGGTCTGATCCGCCTGGTGCCCTGGCCGGGCTGGTCAGCCCTGCGGCGGAACGGCTGTACCAGCGGATCATCGACAACGGTCTCATCCGCATGGGCACCGGTGACGGCGAGATCGACATGGACAGCTCAGCGGCGCATGAGCTGGCGGAGGCTGACCTGCTCTACGGCGAGCCGACAGACGAGAACTACGTCCAGGCCGTCTCCGCCGGAGTCGCCCTGCAGCTGCTGGTGTCTCGTCGCCAGCAGGAGATCGTCACAGCTCACAGCAGAGTGATCGCAGGGTGGCACAGGCTCGAATCGCTGCTACGCGCAGACAGTGAACTCTCATCCAGAGGCAACAACGGAGGTGACGATCTCGTGGAGATCGTCACAGATCGGTCGCTGGTTACCTCCCTCTCGGCAGAGCTCTATCTGAGCGCCCGCGACGAGATGTGCGCGACCAGTACCGGGTACTTCAGCGTCGGGCTGCGCGAACATCAAGTGCTGACACCGCCCCAGGCCGCACTGTTCAACGGAGCCACCTACCGCAACATCTACGACAACGTGTTCGCGTCCAGCCCTGCTGGGGCCTCGATCATCGAACAGTCCGTGCGAGCAGGCGAGCAGGCGCGCATCCGCATGTCCCTACCGACGAAAATGCTCCTGGTCGACCGTCGGATGGCATTGGTGGCGTTGACACCCACCGGCGTCGGAGGCGCAGCCGTGATCCGGTCACGACCGCTCCTGCTGTTGCTGCACGAATGGTTCAGCCTGGCCTGGGACGATCCTGCGACCACGGCGTTCGACACAGAGCCCGGCACCCCGCTCGGCGCGGCGCAACGCCGTGTCCTCCAGTTGCTGGCCATCGGCATGTCAGACGATGCGATCGCCCAGTCGGCGGACATGAGCGTTCGGACGGTCCGCCGACATGTCTCGACAATCATGGACATGCTCGGCATCACCACACGCTTCGCCGCAGGTGTCGCTGCGACGAAGCGCGGCTGGATCTAGGCCGGGAAGAACTCACATGAGTAATCGACAACCCGACGTTTCTGACCCCCTCGCCGGCCTGATCAGTGCCGACGCGAGCAGCCTCTACGTCCGGCTGCTGAGATCTGGAGGTTTGCAGATAGGTCGCGGCGCCAATGAACTTGATCTAGACAGCGCGGCCGGACGAGAGCTCCACCAAGCCGGGCTGCTGTTCGGCGCCCCGCAGGACGCAGGTCTCGTCAAGGCCGTTGCCATGACCACCGCGATCCAACTGCTTCTCTCCCGCGCCCAAGCTGAGATCACGGTGTCCCACCGGACACTTCTGGCGGGCTGGAATGCGCTGGACGCGATACTCAGGTCTGCGAAAGACGAACCGGCCTCGGCGGCGTCGGAGAACGACGGCATCGAGATAGTCCGTGACAAGGCCAAGATTTCGGCGCTGTCCGCCGAGCTGTACATCAGCGCACGCAACGAACTCTGCGCGACGGTCACAGGGCACTTCCACAGCCCTCTTCAGAAGCACCAGCTACTGACTCCGCCCAAGACCTCACTTGCCACCGGCGCGAGATACCGCAGCATCTACGACAGCATGTTCGCCGGACACCCTGCCGGCGCGAGCATTATCGAGGCGTCTCGTCAGTCTGGCGAGGAGGTCCGGATCCGCTCGACATTGCCGACCAAGGTGCTGCTCATCGATGACCACACAGCTCTGGTCGCGCTAACCGAACCAGCGATCCATGCCTCCGCGATCGTGCGGTCGCCACCGTTTCTCGCCGTTCTGCGGGACTGGTTCGAGATGCTCTGGGAAGACCCCGGCACATCTGGCCAAGGAGCAGAGCCCGACGACCAACTCACAGCGCCACAGCGCCGGATCCTACGGCTGCTCGCGAGCAGCATGTCTGATGACGCCATCGCTCGGGCCACCAACATGAGCGTGCGGACTGTCCGGCGGCATGTCACGACCATCCTCGAACAGCTCGGGGTTAGTACCCGCTTTGCCGCCGGCGCGGCCGCGGCACGACAAGGGTGGCTCTAATGTCGGACGAGTCGCGCATAGAGGATGGCGCCCTTGCCGGGTTGGTCGGCCGCGAGGCCGAGCAGTTGTACGCCCGTCTGCTGAGGGTCGGCGCGCTGGAGATAGGGACGAGTCCGGACCAGGTGAGCTGTCAGCGCCTCAGTTACAGATACTCCGACTACTCGCGTCTGGCCTAGGCGACGACGCGGTCGCCCGCGCGTCTGGGATGAGCGTGCGGACCGTTCGACGACACGTCACAGCCATCCTCGAGCAGCTTGGTGTGACCAGCCGCTTCGCCGCCGGCGCGATGGCTACCCGCCGGGGTTGGATCTGATCCGGCCCTAGACGTGCGAGAGGCGCCACCCGTAACCGGGTGACGCCTCTGGCGGAGAGTGTGGGACTAGCGAGTCTCGCGGTGCGCCGTGTGCTGGTTGCACTTCGGGCAGTGCTTCTTGAACTCGAGCCGGTCCGGGTCGTTACGCCGGTTCTTCTTCGTGATGTAGTTCCTGTTCTTGCACTCCACGCAAGCCATGGTGATCTTCGGACGAACGTCGGTGGCGGCCACGGCGAAGTGCCTCTTTCGTACGGGGACAGAACAGGTCAGCGTGCAGTCTACCTCGGGGAGGTATGCACGACGAAACCGGGCGATCCCGTGAAGGACCGACCGATCCAGTAGCGGTGGCCGGACTTGAACCGGCGACACAGCGATTATGAGCCGCTTGCTCTACCAGGCTGAGCTACACCGCCGCGACGAGCCGAGGCCCGTCAAGCATGCCGGCACGGGACCGGCTTTGGAGCCCCCTTACGGAATCGAACCGTAGACCTTCTCCTTACCATGGAGACGCTCTGCCGACTGAGCTAAGGGGGCCGGAGCGAGGATGAGGTTACACGGTCCGTGGCCCCTCGCGCGAATCGGCACCCCCGCCCGTCGCAGGCGTCACCCGGTGACGACGCGGAGCCTCTGATCGCCGTCCGGAGTGCCAGGCGTCAGCTCGGTCCGGGCCGACATCCACGCCTCGATCCGCTCGTGCGGCAGGGGGCGAGAGAACAGGAAACCCTGAGCGACATCGCAGCCCATGTTCTCCAGGAGCGCGAGCGTCATCTCGCTCTCGACGCCCTCGGCGACCACCGACAGGCCGAGGTGCCGACCAAGGTCGACGATCGCCCGGACGATCGCCAGGTCCCCGGAGTCGGTCGCCATCCCGAGGATGAAGGACTTGTCGATCTTGACCTCGTGGACCGGCAGCCGCCGAAGGTATGCCAGCGACGAGTAGCCGGTTCCAAAGTCGTCAACCGCCAGCCGGACGCCCATCGAATGGAGCCGCCTGAGCGTCGGCAGCGGCCGGTCCGCGTCGCCAACCATGCCACTCTCGGTGATCTCCAACGTCAGCAGCGGCGGCGGCAGGCCAATCTCGTCCAGGAGCGACTGGAGCTCGTCCGGGAACTCGGGATCGAGCAGGCTACGGCTCGACAGGTTCACCGAGACACCGATCGGCCGGCCAGCGTCATTCCATGCCTTGCACTGCTCAAGCGCGGTCCTCAGCACGCGGCTGGTCAGCGCCCCGACAAGGCCGGTCTGCTCGGCTACGGGGATGAAGTCGTCCGGTGAGACCAGGCCCTGTTCGGCGTGCTCCCAGCGCACCAGGCATTCGACACCTAGCAGCTCGCGGGTCGCGAGCGCCACCTTCGGCTGATAGTGAACGGTCAGCGATCCGTCCTCGATCGCCCTGCGCAGTTCGGCGACGAGGCCAAGGCGGTGAACGGTGCGCGACTCCATCGCCGGCCGGTACAGCTGCACAGACCGGGGGTTCGTCTTCGCCGCATAGGTCGCGACGTCGACGCGCTGCATCATCGTCTCGGCGTCCGACGCGTGATCCGGGTAGAGCGCGATGCCGACTGCCGCGCCGACGTCGACCGTGAAGTTCTCCAGTTCGAACGGCTCGATGAGGCTGTACTGAAGCGCGACGGCCGTCGCCGAGGCACCCTCAGCGCCCTGTGCCCGAACGAGAACTGCGAACTCGTCACCGCCTGTCCGTGCGACAAGCGCTCCCTTCGGCGCTTCGGCCTGGAGACGCCTGCCCACCTCAGCCAGCAACCGGTCCCCGGCGACGTACCCAAGCGTTTCGTTCACATCGCGCAGGGAGTCGACGTCGAACTGCAACAGTGCCACGACCTCCCCCGGCGAGGGCTGAACGTTAATGGCGGCCGTGATGGCATTGAGGAGCCGCCGCCGGTTTGGCAGCCCCGTCAGACTGTCGTGGTAAGCGTCATGGCGCAGTCGGTCGACAAGCCGCGAGTTCTCCACCGCTACCGCGGCGTGCGCGGCGAGGGTCTCCAGCAGCCGGACATCATTGGCACTGAAGGTAGACAAGTCGCTCAACCGATCGGCGACCTCCAGGCATCCAATGACCGCCGACCCGGAGCGGAGTGGCACCACTATTAGGTCCTTGACGCGCCGAGCCCGCATCGCGTCAAGCAATTCTCGGTCGGCAACTTCCCCCTTGGGGCCCAGATGAATCGTTCGTCCAGTCGCTACAACCCGACTCCGGACAGCGTCGTCGGCGGCATCGATGTCCACGAGTCCAGGCGTATCCATCTGCGCTACCAGCGCTATTTCTGGATGACGCCCATGAGCAGGCAGCCATAGCGTGGCTGATTCAGCACTCAGCAATTGCCGCGTCCGCCTGAGTAGTTCATCCGCCAGACTGCCATCCTGCCGGGAGGTGCTGACCGCCTTCGTGAACTCGTACAACTCACCTAGACTCTTGTGCTGTTGCATGAATCCCGTATAAGCGCGATAGCCGGCAATGAGCGTTCCCGCCACCAGCGCAAGTAGGAGTATCGCCATGCCGTTGACACCGATGACGATCAGCACCAGCAACCCGACCGCGCCATTGAGCAACGCAGTGAGCAACGTTGACGCGCAGAACAACGTCATCTGGCTGGATGACGGAGGACCCTGAACGATCGTGATTGCCGTTGATACAGCAACGACACCTAGCAGGTCCGCTGCCCCGATTGCAGCATAAACCGCGACCCAGGCGGCCGATTCTCCCGGCTGGTGTGGCTCGAACAAGTGGAACACATAGATTGCAACGGCCGTCTCGGCAGTGAAACTCGCGAGGTTGACGGCAAACTTACGCGGGCTCAGTCGTCGATGGACCTGAATAAGCACAGCACCGAGAAAACGGACGATGAGAATTGCTAGAGGCGGCAAGAAGAAGAGGCTTACAACAAGCGGCACCTCGGAAACCGAGAATGAATAGGCTTGCCGTCGAACTTCCAGGCGAATGATGAGCGCTTCACCTATGACAAACAGCGGCACGAATGCCGCCATCAGCCAAACTGGCCCCAGTTCGACCCGACCCGCTGGAACCGTTCCGACGACAGCAAGAACGTTGACGCCGATCAGCGCCACGACAAGTAGGTCCAGAGCGAGGTTGGGATGGGCAACGCTATTGACACGCACTGAGGCGTTGCGTGCACGCGCCGAGTCGTTGCCCACAGCTAGACCGTACGCGAAGCTTCAACCCGGCGTGGACTATGTCCCAATAGTCCGAAAGGAGGGGTCCGCTCCCACCCTACGGCTGAAGACCGCGAACCCCGCCAGAGTTAACGGCGTCCACACCGGACGTCGAAGTATCGGCTGGCGGGTTAGCCCAGCCCACTCCATCGGCGGATGCGCTTGCGGCGACTGCCCAAATCGTCAAGGCGCACAGCGCTCCAACCACACCAACGCGTACAGCCCACCGGGCCGAACCGCGTCCTCGCATGGCCAGCTCCTCAACTACAGCGACGCCAACATGGCCGTCTCGACGACCTCATAGCGATGGTGTCATGCCTGACGAGCATCCGACAGTCGGAACGGCGAACCCGCAGCTCAAAATCGGTGCAGGTCATTGACTTGTGCCCGTACGAATCGGACAATGCGACGCCAACTCGTGTATACCTCCGGGCTCCGCTCATTGAAGTGAGCCCAGATAACCATGCGTGCCGGCGGCTGCTTCGGATCCCGTACCCGTCTGACCGGCCGGCAACAGTTGGGTATCGGTCCTGCTGGCAGCCCTTCCTCAGGTCGCAGCAAACGATGGCAATGCGGAAGTATAGCGGGCGAGGGAGGACAGACCCGCATGATTGACAGCTTGGCTTCGGCAACGTGCCAACTTGAGTGCGCTACGAGAGCGTTGAACACGTACCTGACCCTCCGTCCGTCGGCGACGTCGTCGGACCCGGAGTACCAGCGGCTCTGGCAGTCGCGGGTGTCCGCTGAGCAGGGATATCGGTCCAGTCTGGTCGCGATCATGGCCGATCGTGACGAACACACCACGGAATCCGTAGTCTCCGCTCCGCGCTGACCGGTGACGCACCGCGATCAGGCCCGTCCCGTCGCCGCGTCGCGGGACGGTCTTGACTTGGAGCGCGCTCCAAGTGCCAATCTCGCTCCCAGCGACGAGCGCGAGAAGGGGCACCACATGACGCGGCAGCTTGGGCGTAGCGGCATCGAGGTCAGCGATGTCGGCATCGGCACGTGGGCCATCGGCGGCCAGTTCCACGCGGGCGACCAACAGCTCGGCTGGGGCGAGGTCGACGACGACGTGTCGATCGCGGCCATCCACCGCGCGCTCGACCTGGGCGTGACGCTGATCGACACCTCGGACGCGTACGGCGCCGGCCACGCCGAAGACGTGATCCGCCGGGCACTCGACGGCCGCCGCGACGACGTCGTCATCGCCACCAAGTGGGGCTACACGTTCGCCCCCGGCACCCGCGACATGGTCGGCGAGGACGGATCGGTCGCCCACGCCCGCAAGGCGTTGCACGCGTCGCTGACCCGGCTCGGCACCGACTACATCGACGTCATCCAGTTGCACCTGGGCAACCTCGACCACGCCCAGGCCAGCGACGTGTTCGCCGCCTGCGAAAACTTCATCGACGACGGCCTGATCCGCACCTACGGCTGGAGCACCGACGACCCCGAGCGCGCCGAGTTGCTGGCGAAGTCCGGGCGTGGCGCCGTGATCCAGCACACGCTCAACGTCCTCGACGACGCGCCGAAGATGCTCGCCGTCTGCGCGGACCACGACCTGGCCAGTCTCAACAGGAGCCCTCTCGCCATGGGCCTCCTCACGGCGAAGGTCACCGCCGACACCACTTTCGCCGCCGACGACATCCGCAGCCGCGAACCCGACTGGCTCCAGTGGTTCACCGACGGCCGACCCACGCCCGAGTTCCTGCGGCGCCGCGACGCCATCCGCGACATCCTCACCGGCGACGGCCGTAGCCTCGCCCAAGGTGCCCTGGCCTGGACCCTGGCCCGGAGCCCCAAGACCGTTCCGATCCCGGGCGTCCGGACCGTGGCCCAGGTCGACGAGAACGCCGGTGTCCTCGCCAAGCCGCCGCTCCGCGCCGAGCAGGTCGACGAGATCCGGACCCTGCTCGCCATCTGACCGCACGGTGGCCGACCCCGTCACGGGGTGGGGTCGGCCACCGTGTTCAGGCACGGCCGCGAACGCTCCACGACAGTTCATGCGACCAGGCGTGCCACCACCGGTGCGTGGTCGGAACCCCGCGCCTGGCGACGGTTGGTCGGATCCTCGCTCACCGACGGGAGCTTGTGCTGGTCGATCGTGTGAACCTCCAGCGCGGACCGCACCAGCGCATGGCTCACGAGAATGTGGTCGATCAGCTCACCGCGCCCGCGGAAGATCCGGGAGAAGCGTTCAGCCTCGGGAATCCGCTCGGCGAGGTTCCACAGCCGTGACGCGTCGCCGTTGTCGGGCTGGTTGAAGCCGCCCGTGCCGATCTCGGATCCGGGCGGCCCGAGCAGGATCTGTGTCGTCGCCGCCGCCGGCTCGTCGTTGAGGTCGCCGAGGACGACGACCGCCCGCTCCCGCCCCTTGCCGTCCATCAGTTCGTCGGCGAGCGCGCGGACGGTCACCGACTCGGCACCACGGCGGAACAGCGCGTACGCGGCGTACCTGGCGCGTTCGCCCTCGTCACGCGGGTTGAACCGGCTCTTCCCGGGCGGCGCGGGGAACGTCAGCAACTTCGACTTGAGGTGACACGACACGACGGTCAGCGGCTGGCCCGGCTGCGGCTCCACACGGATCGCGAGCGCTCCCCGTCCCATATGAGTTGTGGTCTTGAGCTTGTTGTCGTCGGCCTGGAGCGGGCCGAACTTGGCCGGGAAGTCGGCGACGTCGGCGACGACCTCCATCGGGTGCCGGCTCAGGAACCCGACGCGGATCGGCCGCTCCGGGGCGAACTGCTTCGACAGTTCGACGTGCCAGTCGCCGTCGAGCAGGTCGACGAGATCGGCGAGGGCGGCCGGATCGCCCACCTCCTGCAACCCCAGGACGTCCGGCGCCATGTGCGTGATCGTGGCGGCGAGCGTGGCCAGCTTCGCCTCGTACGTACCGTCGTCCGCGGCCCCGAACTGGGTGCCCGGACGGAACAGGTTCTCGACATTCCACGTACCGACGACCGTCATCGTGGCCCCCCAGCCCGACTCCCCCGTGCCCTGCGGACATCATCCGCCGATATCGGGGCGCTAAGGCTGTGAGCTGCCCGAACGGGCACAGAGTCTGACCGGTCAGGCTACGGCGAGCAGGATGAACCGGACGTTTCGCCGGGAAGGATCCCGGGTATGCGGTGGTCGTTCGCGAGTGTGCGCCAGGGGGCCGGCGCTACGACCGACGCTCCCTTGGCGGGCGCTCTTGACGTCAGCCGAGAGGACGAGGCATGTCCAAGCTACTCGCGGCCGGGTCGGTACAGGCGCTCGACATCGGTGACTCCGTCAGCGACGCCCTGAGCTCCGTGGCCCGGTTCGTCCCCAAGTTCGTCGCCTTCCTGGTCATCCTGGTGATCGGGTACTTCGTGGCGAAGCTCGTCGCGAAGCTCGTCGACAAGGTGCTGGAACGGGTCGGTTTCGACCGGCTCGTCGAACGTGGCCAGGTCGGCAAGGCACTGGAGAGGTCGAAGTACGACGCCAGCGACCTGGTCGCCAAGCTCGTCTACTACGGGCTCCTGCTGATCACGCTGCAGATGGCGTTCGGGGTGTTCGGTCCGAACCCTGTGAGCGACCTGATCAACGGCGTCGTGATGTGGATCCCGAAGGCCATCGTGGCGATCGTCATCGTCGTGGTCGCCTCCGCGATTGCGTCCGCCGTGAAGGACCTCGTGTCGAACGCTCTCGCGGGCGTCAGCTACGGCCGGCTCCTCGGCACGATCGCGTCCGTGTTCATCCTCGCGCTCGGTGTCATCGCCGCGCTGAACCAGATCGGGGTGGCGACCACGGTCACCACGCCGGTGCTGATCACCGTCCTGGCGACCATGGGCGGTATCGCTGTCGTCGGCGTCGGCGGCGGGCTCGTCCGGCCGATGCAGGACCGCTGGGCACGCTGGCTGACCCGCGCCGAGGCCGAGACCACGACCGTGCGCCAGCAGGCGGCGGCCTACCAGCGCGGACGTGAGGATGCTGCCGCCACGCCTGCGACGGACACGCGGGTGACCGAGACGCCGATCACCGATCAGCCGACCGTGCAGCAGCCGTACGGGAGCGCCACGCCGTAGCCGGGTTCAGGCTGGGTCGGGCTGTCCGGATGCGAGATGGGCTCTTGCGAGGGCACAGATCGCGGTGATCCGCAGCGCGACCCAGTCGGCGCCCGGCCAGTGGCCCGGCTCAGGGGGGTTCCACCCCTGTGTCTGTGCCTGGTCGACGACGCCGTGAAGGTACGCGGCGAGGTGCGCGATCGGCGGGATGACGATCATGCCGGCCGCGCCCAGGACCATGGCCTCCACCGCCGTCACCGGGTCGAGCGCGATGTCCACGAGCAGCGCGTCCCTGACCGCCGCGCCGTGCTGATCGATGGCGGCGAGCAGCCCGGGGGTGACCGCGGCGGCGGCCAGCCCGGTGGCGGCGACACGGCCGTCCCACCAGTCAAGTAACGAGTGCGACGTCCCGCCGCGCCATCCAGACATGACCGCCACGGTACGTGCGGCCGGCGCGGAGTGTCATCGGCCAAATGTCCTCACCCGCATACGAGAACGGCCCCTGACCAGTTTTCGCTGGTCAGGGGCCGTTCTTTCCCCTTGTGGCGGGTGCAGGGTTCGAACCTGCGTAGGCGATGCCGATGGATTTACAGTCCACTCCCTTTGGCCACTCGGGCAACCCGCCGGGGTGCGGCCGCGCATCGCGTGGCTGCAGAAGGCAGGATAGCGAATGGCCCCACCGACATTCCAACCGACTACCCGTGAGGAGCTGCACACCGTGGCTGACCCGTCCTTCGACGTCGTGAGCAAGGTCGACCGGCAGGAGGTCGACAACGCGCTGAACCAGACCGCCAAGGAACTGTCGCAGCGGTTCGACTTCCGCGGCACGAACGCGTCGGTGGCCTGGGCCGGCGAGGAAGCCGTGACCCTGCAGGCCGACACCGAGGAGCGTGTCCGCGCCGCTCTGGAGGTGTTCAAGGAGAAGCTGGTGAAGCGCGGCATCAGCATGAAGGCGTTCGACCCGGGCGAGCCGCAGCAGTCCGGCAAGTCCTACAAGGTGAGCGGATCGCTGATCAACGGCATCGCCACCGACAAGGCCAAGGAGATCGCCAAGAAGGTCCGCGACGAGGGCCCGAAGGGCGTCCAGGCGCAGATCCAGGGCGATCAGCTCCGGGTCAGCGGCAAGAAGAAGGACGACCTTCAGACGGTCATCGCGCTGCTGAAGGGGTCCGACTTCGGGATCGCTCTTCAGTTCATGAACTACCGCTAACTGCGTCGCCGCAGGTCAGGAGTCTTGTCCTGACCTGCGGCTCAGCACCGGCACTTCCGCCGCCCGGCGAAGCGAGCTGCGAGGCCAGTAGGCGCCCAGCGCGCTCAGCGCCGTGCTCGTGGCCGCCAAGGCGAACGCGATCAGGACGCCGCCCGGCCGGTCGACGACCACACCGGCCACCGCCGCCCCCGCCGCGCTTCCCGCGAACGCCACCATCCCGACCCACGTATAGGCCTCGTTGGTCATCCCGGCGGGCGTGATCCGGGCGACGAGCGTGTTCTCCACCGTCAGCGCCGGCGCGATCGCACTCCCCGCCACAACAAGAGCAACAGCCATCAGCGGGACGTTCGGCACGACCGCGAGCACCGCCATTCCGGCCGCGACCGCGCCGAGCGCGGCAGCCCACTGCGCCGGCAGCGACGCGGCGAACTGCCGGGTGCCGAACCAGAGTCCACCCACGATACTGCCGACACCCCAGATGCCCAGCAGGAATCCGGCGACCCCCGCTGCGGCGTCCGGCGACGCGTGGAGCTCGGCGAACGCGGGCAGCGTCACGCCGACGATGCCGAACGCGAACGTGAGCCCGACAGCGACCATCAGCAGGATCGGCATGCCGGCCGCCGCCGCCGCTCCGAAGCCGCGGACTGGACGACGGTCCGGATGCGGCCGCCACGCGCGGGTGGCCCGACCGAGCGCGACCGTCGTGGTTCCGCCGACCGCCAACACCGCAGCGACCACGAACGCAGCGGCCGGCGACGCGACCGCCGCCAGCACACCGGCCAGCAGAGGACCGAGGACGAAGACGATCTCGAACACGGTCGTCTCCAGTGCCAGCGCCGGTTGGCGCAGGTCCGTGAGGGGTGGCGCCGTCAGGTCCGCCCAGACGCTGCGCACCGTCGCCGTGAGCGGCGGCTGGCAGGTCCCGAGCAGCGCGGCGGCAGCCCAGACCAGGGCGATCGGCGCGTCGCCGAACACCGCGCCGAGCAACGCCGCCACGGCCACCGGATAGCCGATCGCCGCGGCGAGCAGCACGGGCACCGGTCCTATCCGGTCGGCGAACCGCCCGAGCACCGGTGCCGTGGCCGCCGTCGCGAGCGAGTAGGCGGCGGTCGCCACGCCGGCCGGCGCGTAGGAGCCGGTCATCTGCTGGACGAGCAGCACCATCGCCAGCGGGATCATGCCGACCGGCAAGCGGCCGAGCACGCCCGCGACGGTGAGCGCCGGCGCGCCGGGCAGGCGCAACACCGCCGCGTACCGCCGCAGGCCGATCGGTTGGTGAGGCGCGTGCGATTCCGGACTGGGGTCGGTCATCGTTGTCCCCTGGTTGCCGCACGGTACGGCGTGCGTCCCGGGCGCGCTTCGTCCGGCGCGCACGGAGCCTGAGTCACGCTTCGGTGAGGACCTCGCGGCCGGCGCCACGGGTCAGTCCGGTGCCGGGCACGGTGACCACCGCCCACGCTAACAGCGCACTGAGCGCGGCCAGCGCGAACGCGGCCGGCACTCCGGACGGGCGGTCCACGACGAGCCCGCCGACAGCCGCGCCCATCGCGCTCGACCCGAACGTGACCGTCGTGAACCACGTGAACGCCTCGGTGGTCGATCCGGCAGGCGCGAGATTGGCGACAAGCCCGTTCTGGACGGTCATCGTCGGCGCGATCGCCGAACCGCCGAAGAACAGCAGCCCGCCGAGGATCCACGGGTCACCGGCGAACGCCAGCGGCGCGAGGCCGACCGCCACTGCGAGCAGGGCCCACCGCAGCTGTGCCGGCAGCGACAGCGCGAACTTCTGCGCACCGAACCAGATGCCGCCGATCCCGCTGCCCAGCGCCCATGCCGCGAGCAGAAACCCGGACATCGCGGTGCTGTCGCGACCGTCCGCATACGCCGGCACGGCCACCTCGACGACGCCGAACGCGAACATCAGCGCGGCGCAGGCGGTCAGCAGGACGACCATGCCCGGCGATCCGAGCGGGCCCACACCGGTCGTCGCGGCGCTGTCCGGGTGGCGGCGCCAGCGCTTGGCAGGTCCGCTGAGGGCGACCGCGATCGTGCCGACGAAGGCCAGGGTCGCGGCGGTGACCAGGGCGAGGTCGGGGGCGGCGAACGCGACGAAGCCGGCCACGACGACCGGGCCACCCACGAACACGCCCTCGACGGCCACCGACTCCAGCGCGTACGCCGACTGCCGCAGGCCCTCGTCTCCCTCGGACAACTGCATCCAGAACATCCGCAGGGACGACGACAGCAGCGGAACCGCCATGCCGGCCGCCGCCGCGGTGAGGTAGACCGTCCAGAGCGGCGCGTCGAGTTCAATCGCCGCGAGCAGGGTCAGCAGCAGGACGGGGTAGGCGACACCGGTGCCGAGCAGCACCGGACGTGGCCCGAACCGGTCCGCCGTCCGTCCGAACACCGGCGCCACGGCCGCGGTAGACACCGCGTAGATGCCGGCGGTGATACCCGCCAGGCCGTACGAACCCGTACGGGCCTCTACCAGCAAGAGGATGGCCAGCGGCACCATCGCGATCGGCAACCGGCCGATGATGCCCGCGACGATCAGGCGGCGGGCGCCAGGTAGGCCCCACACCTCCAAGTAGCGCCGCATGACCGCCTCCCTCCGCTTCGTAGTGGGCAAAATGCCGTATGGTCCCTACACTTGTCACCGAGGCTAGGCATGGGAGGCGTAGGCGGTCAAGTGGAATACGACACCTACAGCGCGGAGGCGCTGCAACTCGCGGTGGACCTCGCCAACATCGACACCGCGGACAGGACGGACGTCGAGGCCTACATCCAGACGAACGCCGAGTGGTTCACCTGCCGTGACCTGCGACTTTCCGACGCGGACGTGGCAGACATCGCCAAGCTGTCCGACAAGATCCGGGGCGTCGTCGCCGCCACCACCGACGACGAGGTTGTGACCAAGCTCAACAAGCTGCTCGAGTGCAGCTCACCCGTGCCCCGAGCCACCAACCACGACGGACAGCTCCACCTGCACTACTCGCCCGACACCGCGACCATCGTCGACCAGCTCGGCGCCACCGTCGCCATGGGCGTCGCCCAGGTCGTCTGCCTGCACGGCAGCGAACGACTCGGCATCTGCGCCGCCGAAGACTGCGCCGACGTGTTCATCGACACCTCGCGCAACAACTCCCGCCGCTACTGCTCCGAAACCTGCGCCAGCCGCACCACCGTCTCCGCCTACCGCGCTAGACGGAAAGCGGCCCGCTGAGGCACCACGCTCGCGGCGTTGTCGTCGCCTCGCGGGCCCAAGCCCTGCTCGGCTCCTCCGCCTTGCGATCGCGGCGCCTCAGCGGGCTCCAGGTCAGATCAGAGGTAGATCAGAGGCTTATCAGGACGTTCGGCCGTCGCTCGGGTCGGCGCGGCGGCCGTTGCCGGCCGATCACCGCGCCGGAGGCACTCAGTAGGGGAGGCACTCAGTAGCGGGGGCGGTCATCGGTGGGGAAGCTGGGGAAGGCGCCGCCGGCCAGGCCACCGGTCCGGGCCATCTGCTCCAGGCGGGCGACGCGCTCCTCCATCGGCGGGTGAGTGCTGAACAGCTTCGCGATGCCGCCGCCACGGAACGGGTTGTCGATCATCAGGTGGCTGCTCGACACGAGCCGCGTCTCCTGCGGAAGCGGCAACGCCTGCGTGCCCATGTGGATCTTGCGCAGCGCACTCGCGAGTGCGAGCGGGTCGCCGGTCAGGTTCGCGCCCGACTCGTCCGCCTGGTACTCGCGCGCCCGGCTGATCGCCAGCTGGATCAGGCTCGCCGCGACCGGCCCCAGGACCAGCATCACCAGCAGGACCAGCGGGTTCGGGCCGTCATCGTCATCAGAGCCGCCGAACGGCAGGAACCAGGCGAGGTTCGCCAGCATCGTGATCATCGTCGCCAGCGCGCCAGCCACGGACGAGATCAGGATGTCGCGGTTGTAGACGTGCGACAGTTCGTGGCCCAGCACCCCCCGCAGCTCACGCTGGGTGAGGATCTGCATGATCCCCTCGGTGCAGCAGACCGCGGCGTTGCGCGGGTTACGGCCGGTCGCGAACGCGTTCGGCTGGTTGGTCGGGCTGATGTAGAGCCGCGGCATCGGCTGGTTCGCCTGCGTGGCGAGCTCGCGGACCATCGCGTACAGGCCGGGCTGGTCCACCTCCGTGACCTGGTAGGCACGCATGGCACGCAGCGCGAGCCGGTCGGAGTAGAAGTAGCTGATCCCGTTCATCGCCAGCGCGACGATTCCCGCGATGAACAGGCCGGTCGAGCCGCCGAAGCTGTAGCCGACGGCCAGGATCAACGCGCTCAGCAGACCGAGCAGCGCGGCGGTCTTGACCCCGTTGATGTAGCGGTGCACGTTCGCCTCCAAGCCTCATCGAGGACCCGCACTCAGGGATGATCCCGACACCCTGTCCAACGAGCATTCTCAGGCACCCGTTCCCGGTACGCACCGTGACGATTACAACTCGTAAGGGCCCGCGTCGAGCCGGAAGCGGCGCGGCGCGCCTGGACGGCCGTCCAGGTACGGCGCCGCGCTGTCGAGATACGCCCGCACGCCGGCATGACCGCTGAAGCGGGCGCTCGCCAGCTCTGGCAGATAGCCGGTGCGCAGTCCGTGGTGGATCGCCGCCCGCGACAGGCGACGGTCGTCGCCGAACCGGTACACCGTGCGCGAGCGGTTCGCGCGTTCCTCGTCCGCGTCGAGATCGGGGACGAGGTCGCCCTGGTTCTCGACGGCCAGCACCCTGACGGCACCCGTCCGCTTGTTCGCGATCGGCGACCCAGCCACGACGACATGCGTCACGCTGTACCCCCGACCTGCGGCAACATTCATCGCGGCGGCGCCTCCCTGGCTGTGGCCGACCAGCATCAGCTCTGCGCCGCGCGGCACATCGGCACGGCGCAGCGCCGCGAGGACCGCACGGCTGTACGCCTCCGAAGGCAACCGACTCGACCGGACGGCCTGGCCCGGCGTGTTCACCGTCGGGTTGACGCCCGGTTCCATGCCACGCATCAACACCAGGTAGCGGACGACTCCGTCCGCGCCGAGCACCGGCGCCACCTCCACCTCACCGGCGGCGAGCCCGGCGACCCTCGCGTAGAGGTCGGTCAGGGCGGGCGACGTGGGCAGCGGTGCGGGCGCCGGCACCTCGGTGACCACGCCCGGCCCCTCCGGGATGGCACCGGCGAGCAGCCGGCCGCCGACGCCGATACCGAGGTCAGCGGCGCGCAGCCCCGCGCCGACGACCAGGCCGGCCGCCGCGTCACCGGCCCGCGCGGCCATCAACGCCGCCGCCTGACCGGTCTGCGTGACCATCAACGCCGCCGCCTGACCGGTCTGCGTGACCATCAACGCCGCCGTGTCACCGGCCTGTGCGGCCACCAGCGCCGCAGCCTGACCGGCCGTTTCCGCCGCCAGCGCCGAGTACGCGGCCGCGAGCAGGCGGGCGCTCAGTGCCGCCCGCTCCAGGTCGACGACGGCTCTGCCCACCTGGACCGGTGCGTGCACGGCCGCCCCGATCAGCGCGGGATGCGCCGGGATCCACTGGACGTCGCGCGCGATCCCGTGCATGCCGCTCGCAGCCGCACCAAACCTCGCCGCGAGCGCCGACACCCCCGCGACATCAACCCTGACTACCCTGGTCACGACTCACCGCCGATGGTCGCCCGAGTGGCGGCTGTGGTCATGGGAGGTGGTCGGCCGCGCGGGTGAGGGTCCGGGCTGCGCTGTGGAGGTCGTCGCCGGCTGCGCGTGCACGGTGCGCCAGGTCCGCCGCTCGTCTGACCGCGCGGCGGCCTCGTGGGCAGTCCCACTCCGTTCGCGCGGCGGCGACCGCCGCGTCCTCGCCCAGCGCGGTGATCTGCTCGGCAGAACACGTCAGGCCCCAGGCCAGGCGCCGCAGACTCTCGGCAGGCAGCATCGACGACCTCCCCACGGCACCCGCTCGACCGGGCGCCTCGAGGTCCAGTCTGGTCGGTCAGCGGCGGGTCAGGCCCCACCATCCACAGCGGATGGTCACGTCCACAGATCCGCGAAAAGCCTTGACGCGTCGAGGATCCACTGCGGCGCGAACCCGACCACGATCGCCGCCACCGTGACGACTGCGAGCGTCACCGACGCCACGCGGGCGGGCGGGGACGGCGGTTCGGGGACGGACTGCGCTGGCGGCGTGAACAGGAGGGCGGCGATCCGGGCGTAGTACGCCAGACCGATGACGGCGTTGATGCCGACGATCACCGCCAGCCAACCGGACGACCCGTCCAGCAGCGCCCGCACGACGGTGACCTTCGCGAACAGCCCGGCAAGCCCCGGCGGCAGCCCCGCGAGCCCGGCGAGCGCCAGCGCGAGCGCCCCTCCCAGCCACGGCGAGCGACGTGCCAAACCCTGATAGTCGGCGATATCGCCACCGTCGGTTGCGCCCCGGGCCACCACGATCGCCCCGAACGCCCCGACGTTGATCAGGACGTAGAACAGCGTGTACCCGACGACTCCGATCACGGCGGCCCGGACCGCGTCGTCGCCCCGACCGGCGGCCGTCGCGAACGCGCCGAGCGGTGCCAGGATGTACCCCGCCTGCGCCACGGACGACCACGCCAGCAGCCGCACCATCCGGCGCTGTCGCAGCGCGACGAGGTTGCCGACGGTCATCGTGGCGACGGCGACGCCGGCGAGCAGCGGCCCGGCCACGTCGAGGTACGGGCGGAGGCCGCCGACGACCACGAGCAGGAGCGCGACCACGCCGCCCACCTTGGACGCCGTCGACAGGTACGTGGCGATCGGCAGCGGCGCCCCGTCGTACGTGCCGGGCGCCCACGCGTGGAACGGCACCGCCGCCACCTTGAACGCCAGCCCGACAAGCACCAACGCAACAGCCGCAGCCGTCAGGGGCAGGTCGCGAAGCTCGTCCCGGCCGAGCGCCGCGCTGAGCCGGTCCAGGTGGACGGCTCCGGTCAGCGCGTAGAGCAGCCCGGCGCCGAGCAGCGTGACGGACGTCGACACGACGGACACCACGAAGAACGTGATCGCGCCCTCGGCCGACCGCAGCGAACGCCGCCGCAGCCCTACCAGCACATACACGGGCAGCGTGAGGGTCTCCAGCGCGACGATCAGGGTCAGCAGGTCGCGCGCCGACGCCAGGACGACACCGCCGAACAGCGAGCAGATGAGCAGGAACGCGTACTCGCCGGCCGGCACGTCGCCGCTGCTGACGGATGCCGCCGACAGCCCCAGCACGACGAGCGTCAACGCGCAGAACACCACAACCGCCACAGCGGACGCCTGGTCGAACACGAACGAGCAGGACGGACCCACGTCGACGGATCCGGGCAACGTGCCGCCGGGCGTGCAGAGCGTGCCGCGCGGCTCGTCCCGGGAGACCACCACGGCCAGCACACCGGCAGCGGCCGGGCCCAGCGCCGCGACGCCGAGCAGCGCCGCCCGCAGGCCGGGCCTCGCCAGGTCGACGAGAAGCACGAGCACCGCCGCTGCCACCACCGCGTACGCGGGTGCGAGCGCGGCGTGGTCGATCGCCTGGGTGTTCACCGGGCCACGCCCCCAACTGTCGGGGATATCGGGGTATCCAGCGCCCGGTTACAGGACGCCATCCCGAACAGTCCGGTTTGTCCGCGCGGGGCGGCGAGGGTAGCGGCGGTGCGGGCGATGGTCACCGGGTCACCGCCTCGATCACGGCCTGGGCGGGGCCCGAGGTGAGGTCGAGGACGAGTCCGGGCCAGAGGCCGAGCACCAGCGCCAGCACGACCAGCGGCGACCAGGCCGCGACCTCGTAGGCCGACAACCCCGGCGCGTCGACGGCGGCGACCCGCCCGGACGGCTCCCCGGCGACGACACGACGCAGCAGGCGCAGGAAGTACGCGGCGGTCAGGGCGGCACCGATCGCGGCGAGGACGGCGAGCGTGACGAACAGCGTCCGGGGCAGCGACGCCTCAGGGCGCCAGGCACCGACGACCGCGAACGCCTCGCCCCAGAATCCGGCCAGGCCGGGCAGCCCCAGGCTCGCGACGGACGCGAAGCCCAGCACACCGGCCAGCAGAGGCACCCGGACCCGAAGTCCGCCGAGCTCGGCGAGCTGGCCGGTGCCGTACCGGTCCTTGATGGCGCCGGCCAGGAAGAACAGCAGGCCGGTGATGATGCCGTGGGCGATGTTGCCGATCAGCGCGGCCTGGAGCCCGGCGGCGGTCAGGGACGCGACGCCGAGCAGCACGAACCCCATGTGCCCGACGCTGGAGTACGCGATGAGCCGCTTGAGTTCCGGCTGGGCGAGGCAGACGAGCGCCCCGACGAGGATCGCGGCCACGGCCAGCACACCGATATAGGGCGCCGCCGCGCGCGTGCCCTCGGGCAGGATCGGGACGGCCAGCCGGATCAGGCCGTACGTGCCCATCTTCAGCAGGACGCCGGCCAGGATGACCGAACCGATCGTCGGCGCCTCGGTGTGCGCGTCCGGGAGCCAGGTGTGCAGCGGCCACAGCGGACTCTTCACCGCGAACGCCACCAGCAGCAGCGTGAACGCGGCGATCTGGGTGCCGCGCGACAGGTCGTTGCCGGCGGACAGGGCCTCCACATCGGCCGTTCCCGCCTGGACGATCACCAGCACGAGCCCGACCAGCAGCAGGACCGATCCGAACAGCGTGTAGAGCAGGAACTTCCGCGCCGCGTGCCGCCGCCCCGGTCCACCCCAGACGGCGATCAGCGCGAACATCGGCGCCAGCGTCACCTCGAAGAAGACGAAGAACAGCAGCAGGTCCAGCGCCAGGAACGTGCCGACGACACCGACTTCGAGCACCAGGAGCAGCGCCAGCATCGTCGGGACCCGGTCACCGGGCACGTGCCGCAGCGAGTACACCGCGCAGAGCAGCGTCAACAGGGTGGTGAGCGCGACGAGCGGCCAGCTGATGCCGTCCACGCCGAGGTGGAACCGCAGCCCGAGGGACGGCACCCAGGCCACGTCGATCTCGCTCCACGGATCGACCACGGCGTCGGGAGCGTGCCGGCCACCGAGCAGGGCCACGCTCACCGCGAACGTCACCGCCGCGACGGCCACGGCCGCCCACCGCGCCACACGATCGGGCAGGAACGCCACGACCAGCGCACCGAGCGCCGGCACCACCAGCACCGCCAGCAGCAATCCCCCGCTCACAGCGCCACCGCCCCGGAAGTGTGTGGGATCTCGTCAGCTATAGCTCGCAAAAACCCACACACTTCGGGAGGGGGCAGCGACCCGGTCATGGGGCAACCGCCACGGCGGCGGCGGCGAGCAGGAGGGCGCCGGCCAGGACGGCGGTCGCGTACCGGCCGAGGCCCGAGGTGTGTACCCGCGCCAGCAGTCCGCCGATGCCGACGGCCGTGCGCCCGGTACCTTCCACGGCGCCGTCCACCAGCTTCTCGTCGGCCGCCCGCACGGAGCGGGCGAGCGCCTGTGCCGGCCGGACGACCAACAGGTCCTGAAGAGCGTCCATATAGAACGCTTTTTCGAACACGGGACGGACAAGACCGAGCACAGCGGCGGGATCCTCGGCGGGTGCCCGCCGCCACACGAGCCAGGCGCCACCCGCGCCCGACGCGATGAGCAGCAGCGACGCGGCGGTGGTGGCCGGCTCGGGCGTCAAGCCCTCCTGCCAGGCGAATCCGAGGAGTGCGGCCGGCACGGCGAGCCCGACGAGCGGCCACCGCATGGACGGCGGCGGGTCGTGCGGGTGCCCACCCTGCGCAGCGCCGAAGAACGTGCGCAGCCAGAGCCGGGTGACGTACGCGGCGGTCAGCGCGACCGTGACCAGCCCGGCTGCCAGCACGATCCAGCCTGTGGTCGTGCCGGCGTGCTCGGCGGCGCCCAGGATGCTCTCCTTGCTCCAGAAGCCACCGAACGGCGGCACCCCTGCGAGCGCGGCCAGCCCGATCGTCGTGACGGTGAACGTCAGCGGCATCGGCTTGCGCAGCCCGCCCATCGCCGACATGAGGTTCGTGCCGACCGCGTGGATGACCGCGCCCGCCGCCAGGAACAGCAGCGCCTTGAACGCGGCGTGCGTGAGCAGGTGGAACAGGCTCTGGTCGCGGGCGCCCACCGCGAGCCCGCCGGTCATGTAGCCCAGCTGGCTGACCGTGGACCAGGCCAGCACCTTCTTGATGTCGTCCTGTGCCAGGGCAGCGCACGCGCCGAGCAGCATCGTGATCGCCGCCATCACCCCGAGGACCGCCAGCGCCGTGGGCGTGAACAGCGGCAGGAGCCGCGCCACGACGTAGACACCGGCGGCGACCATCGTCGCGGCGTGGATCAGGGCGCTGATCGGCGTGGGGCCGGCCATCGCGTCGGGCAACCAGGTGTGCAGCGGGAACTGCGCGCTCTTGCCCGCGACCCCGGCGAGCAGCAGCAGGCAGGCGAGCGTGCGGGTGCCGGTGCTGAGGTCGGCGGCGAGGACATCGGCGATCCGGAACGAGCCCGCCTCGACGCCCAGGACGACCACGCCGAGCAGGAACCCGACGTCGCCCACGCGCGTGACCAGGAACGCCTTCACGGCCGCGCCCGGGGCCTCGGGCAGCGACCGGTCGTGCCCGATCAGCAGGTACGAGCAGAGGCCCATGACCTCCCAGCCGACGAGCAGCGTGACCAGGTCGCCCGAGACCACCACCAGCATCATCGCGGCGGTGAACAGGGACACCTGCGCCGCGTACGGGGCGTAGCGGTCGTCGTCGGCGAGGTACCCGGTCGAGTAGACCTGCACGGCGAACGCGACCGCGCCGACCATGACCGCGACGAGGCCGACGATCGTGTCCAGCCGGACGGCCGCCGTGACCGTCAGCGTGCCGAAGTCGGCGATCGGGTGGGCGGCGTCCAGGCGCTCGTCGCGGAAGGCCAGGGCGATCGCCGCCAGCCAGGCGAGCCCGGTGGCGCCCAGGGCGAGCCCGGCCGCGCGGCGCTTCGAGGACTGGGGCAGGAGCAGCCCGGCCAGCCCGGCGACGCCTGGCAGCACGGGCAGGGCGGCCGCGAGCAGCACGGTCGTGTTCACCGGCCCGCCTCCGCGTCGGCGGGGTGCGCCGGCGGGACCTCGCCGGCCTCAGCGGCGGCCAGCCCGTCGCCGGCCTCAGCGTCGGCGTCGGGGAGGTCGATCTCGTCGACCGCGATCGTCTGCCGCCGCCGGTAGAGCTGGAGCACGATCGCCAGGCCCACGCCGATCTCCGCTGCCGCCAGCACGATCACGAACAGCGCGAACACCTGCCCGCTGTGCGGTACGCCGACGATCGTCGTGTCGGCCGTGACGAACACCAGGTTGACGGCGTTCAGCATCAGCTCGACGGCCATCAGCAACAGGACGGCGTTACGCCGCACGAGCACGCCGTAGACGCCGATCCCGAACAGCAACGCCGCGATGACGTACGGAATGACTGGCCGCACCCTGTCACCGCCGCCCGGTGCTGGACACGACGATCGCGCCCACGAGCGCGGCGAGCAGGAGCACCGACAGCACCTCGAACGGCAGCACCCATTCGCGGAAGATCTCCGTGCCGATCCGTTCGGCCGTACCGGGTTCGGGCAGGTCCACGCGGGTCCACCGGTAGGCGTGGACGAGCAGGGCCGCGAGCGAACCGCCCGCACCGGCACCGACCAGCAGCGCCGGCCAGCGCGACCGGTCCAGGTCTTCGCTCGGGCCGATCGGCGCACGGGTCAGCATCGCCGCGAACAGCAGCAGCACGACCACGGCGCCGACGTAGATCAGCATCTGGACCCACGCCACCAGCTCGGCCGTCAGGACGAGATAGCACCCGGCCAGCGCGCCCAGCGCCACGACCAGCCACAACCCGGCCCGGACGACGTGCCGAGTGGTCACCACGAGCAGCGCGGCGCCGACGGCGAGCAGGCCGAGCGCGCTGATCAGCACGTCCGTGACGCTCATCCGGCGGCCTTTTCAGGCTTTTCCGCGGCTTTGTCGGCAGTGGTTTCGGCGGCGGTTTTTTCGGCGGCGGCGACTTCCTTGGCCGGTTCGCCGTTCGGGTCGTGGGCGGGCGGCGGCGGGACCGTCCACATCCACTCGCGCAGCCGTTCCCGCTCGTGCGTCAGCTCCCGGACGTCGTACTCCGCGTACTCGAACTCCGGCGTCCAGAACAGCGCGTCGAACGGGCAGACCTCGATGCAGATGCCGCAGTACATGCAGAGCGCGAAGTCGATCGCGAACCGGTCCAGCACGTTGCGCTGGCGGGCGCGGGCGCCCTCCTCGCGCGGCGGCACGGTCTCCTTGTGGGAGTCGATGTAGATGCACCAGTCCGGGCACTCGCGCGCGCACAGCATGCAGACCGTGCAGTTCTCCTCGAACAACGCGATCACGCCACGGGACCGGGGCGGCAGGTCGGGCTTCGTGTCCGGGTACTGGCGCGTGTGGGCCCGGCGGGTCATCGTGCGCAGGGTGATGGCGAGACCTCTCGCCAGACCCGCACCCGGAACGCCGCTCATGACTCCGCATCCTTCCGTGCGGCGGCCCGGCACACCAGCATCACAGCGCGACCTTCACCACTGCCGTGAGCACCAGTTGCGCCAGCGCCAGCGGAACCAGGCCCAGCCAGCAGAGCCGCTGGAGCTGGTCCTCACGCAGTCGCGGGTAGGCGACCCGGACCCAGATCACGACGAACGACACCGCGATCACCTTGATCAGCGTCCACGCCCAGCCCAGCTCGGCATCGGCGAACGGACCCCGCCACCCCCCGAGGAAGAGGACGGTCGTCAGCGCGGAAATCACCACGATCCCGGCGTACTCGGCGAGCAGGAAGAGCGCGAACCGCAG
This sequence comes from uncultured Actinomycetota bacterium, assembly GCA_963742725.1. Classification (GTDB taxonomy): domain Bacteria; phylum Actinomycetota; class Actinomycetes; order Mycobacteriales; family Cryptosporangiaceae; genus CAVVAL01. The sequence goes on from CAVUMX010000001.1 coordinate 1,495,068, forward strand.
TCCCGTGTACTCGGTGAGGTACCCGAAGACCAGCTCCGAGTCGGCGATCGGCATGTCGAACGGGGGTCGCCGGATCTCCGCCAGCCCGGCCACGAAGAAGATCACCATCGCCGGGGCCTGCCACAGCAGCCACCACGGCTCCCAGGCCTCGACGATGCCCGTCAGCGACATCGTCCCGGCGGCCATCGCCACGCTCGCCGCCGACAGCACGAACGGCAGCTCGTACCCGAGCAGCTGTGCCGCGCCCCGCAACCCGCCCAGCAGGCTGTACTTGTTGCTGCTCGCCCACGCCGCCATCAGCATCCCGACCACGCCGACGCCGACGATCGCCAGCACGACGAACAGGCCGAGGTCCAGGTCCAGGCCGACCAGGTCCGGTCCGAGCGGCAGCAGCAGGAACACCATCAGGTACGGCAGCAGGCCGACCGCCGGCGCCAGCCGGAACACGGTCTTGTCGGCCCGCGCCGGCACGACCTCCTCCTTCTGCACGAACTTCACGCCGTCCGCCACCAGCTGCGCCCACCCGTGGAACGCCCCGGCGTACATCGGGCCCAACCGGCCCTGCATGTGCGCCATCGCCTTGTGCTCGATCTGGCCCACGATCAGCGGCAACGTCAGGAACGCCACCAGCGCGCCGCCCACTCGCAGCGCCAGCTCAGCCCAGAGCGGCATCAGCCCTCACCACCCTCGACGGGCTTGTCTTCGCCGGCGGCCGGCGGGGTGGCGGCCGGCGGTTCCGGCCGCGCCGGGCGGTCGGCGGCCGGGTCCTCGGCCGGCGGAGCGGCGGCCGGCGTGTCCGACCCGGCGGCCGGCGGTTCCTGGCGGGCGGGACGGGTCGGGCGATCTCCCGGCGGGGTGCGGCGAGCGGGACGGTCGCCGGGTGGGGTTCGGCGGGCGGGGCGTTCCGGCTCCTCGGCGAGGGTGCCGGCGTCCGGCCCCCATTCGTTCGGGTCGGGGACGCCCGGCGGGCGGATGCGGCGGCGACTCGGCGCGCCGCTCTCGCTTTCGCCGGGCTCCTTGGCGCCGGGCCACGGCTTGGCGACCCGTGCGACGAGTACGAAGTCCTTGCGCAGCGGGTGGCCCTCGAACTCGTCGGGGAGGAGCAACTTCTTCAGCTCCGGATGTCCGTCGAACACGATCCCGAACATCTCGTGCGTCTCGCGCTCGTGCCAGGCGGCGCCGGGATACACCGGGACGAGACTCGCGAGGCTGGCTCCGTCGCGCGGGACGATCGTCCGCAGCAGGGCACCGTGCCGATCGGGCACCGACCACACGTGCGCGACGACCTCGAACCCGGCGTCGCCGGCATCCACACCGGTGAGCCAGTCGAAGAACGTCAGGCCCAGTGCGTCGCGGGCGCTGGTCGCCGCCGCCACCCATCGGGCGGACGGGACGTCCACACAGGCGCGGGCGTAGGAGCCACCGACGGACACGCTCGCCTCGCCGTCGCCGATCATGTCGACAAGACGGGCGCCGATCTCCTCCGGAGTCACGTTCAGGATCCTAGGGTGTGCCGGACCTCAGGCCGTGTTGGCACGGAGAAAGTCGGCGATCATCGCCCGGACCTCGTCCACCTTGAGCTCGACCTCGGGGTTGACGAGCGCGGTGCCGTGACTGACGCCGTCGAAGATCTTGAGCGTGCCGTGGGGCTTCGGCGTGTTGGCGAACAGCTTCTTCGCGGTGTCGGTGGCGACCGGCTCGTTGACGGCCGCCACGAACAGGGACGGGACGGCCAGATCGCGCGCGGCGGTCACGGCGTTCACCCCGGACGCGTCGGCCGCCCCCGACATGCTGATCACCCCGGCGACGGGCGGGTCGATCTCGGCCGCGGCCTTGACCACGGCCGCCCCGCCGAGCGACGCGCCGATGAGGACGACCTTCTCGACGCCGAGTCCGCGGAGGACGCCGACGCCGGCCGCGACGTCCAGGTCGAACTCGGCGTCCGTCGGTGTGCCCCGGGACGGCGTGGAGCCGCCGTTGCCGTTGAGGTCGAGCGACAGGATCCGGTACCCGGCGGCCACCAGGACGCGCCCGTACGGGATCCAGTCGCACAATGTCCCCGGCGACTGGTGCGCGAAGACGACCCCGCGCGGCCCGTCGCCGAGGACCACACCGGTGATCGTCGCGCCGTTCGCGGCCTCGAACTTCACCGTCTTCTTCTGCTCCTCGGGAGTGAGGCAGAAGCTGCCGACATTGGCCGGCGCCGCCGCGGTAGACACGGCGCCGACCTTCACCCGGGGAAGCGCCGCCCGCTCGGGTTCGGCGCCGTCACAGCCTGCGAGTGCGACAGCGAGCAGTACCGCTAGCGCGCGCTTCATCCGCGTCTCCCCCGTGCCTCCACTTTCGGACTTTTGAGGGTAGAGCCGCCGCAGCCACCCTCAAAAGTCCGAAAGTCGGCGGGGTACGGGCGGGACCAGTCAGACCGGACGGGCGACCCGCGTGATCTTCTGCGTCCCCTTCGCGACTCCGAAGGACGCGCCGTGCCGGACGGTGCTCGTCCGGTTGGTGCGGTCGGCGAGGAACCACCAGTCGTTCTGGACCCCGTCCGGGCGGACCTCGAGCACCGAGTACCCGTGCGAGTCGACCTCGACCGCGCGGACGTGCCGGTTCAGCGTCCGGATGCCGCCCTCCGCGAGCAGCGAGATCGTCCGCGGCGCCACCTTGAGGAAGTCGTCCACGTTGTCGCTGGTCACGGACGTGGTGACGAACTCCGTCGCGACGCTGCGGGAGTGGCCCGGGTAGGTCGCGGCGTCCAGCGGTACCTCGTTCGCCCACGACGAGTGGATGTCGCCGGTCAGGAACACCGTGTCGTCGACGCGCCGGTCGGCGAGGAGTTGGAGGAGTTCGCGTCGCTCCACGGCGTACCCGTCCCACTGGTCGGCGTTGAGCGCGATGCCGTCCTGGGAGAGCCCCAGCAGCTTGGCGATCGGACCGAGCAGGTTGTTCGGGACGAGGTCCAGCGAGACCGGCGCGATCATCACCGGATTGCCGACCAGCTTCCACTGGGCGGAAGTCGTGGTGAGACCGTTCCGCAGCCACGCCAGCTGGGCGGGGCCGGCCAACGTGCGGGTCGGGTCCTCGACGCCCTTGCCGTCGGTCGGCGACACCTGCTTCGAGCGGTACGACCGTAAGTCCAGCATGGACAGTTCAGCGAGCCGCCCGAAGCGGATGCGGCGGTAGATCGCACCGTCGGCGGCGGCCCGGACGGGCATCCACTCCAGGTACGCGCGCCGCGCCGCCGCCGCCCGGACCGCGTACGGGCCCTCGGTCTCCGGCTGGTGGTTCTCCGCGCCGCCGCTCCACGCGTCGTTGGCGGTCTCGTGGTCGTCCCAGGTGATCACCCACGGGTACTTAGCGTGCAGCGCCTGGAGATCCGGGTCCGTCTTGTACTGGGCGTGCCGCTGCCGGTAGTCGGCGAGGCGGACCATCTCGTTGGCCGGCGCGTGCGGCCGGATCGTCACGCCACGGGCGGTGAACGTGCCCGCCGGGTACTCGTACAGGTAGTCGCCGAGGTGCAGGATCGCGTCCAGGTCGTCACGGGCGGCGAGGTGGCGGTAGGCGCCGAAGTACCCGGCCTGCCAGTTCGAGCAGGACACCACGCCGAACCGCAGCCGCGCCACGCTGGCGTCGGTCGCGGGCGCGGTCCGCGTGCGGCCGATCGCCGACTGCGTGCCGTCGAGGCTGAACCGGTACCAGTACGTGGTGGACGGTGCCAGTCCGGCGACGTCGACCTTGACGGTGTGGTCGCGGTCCGGTCCGGTGGTGGCGGCGCCGCTCCGGACGATCTGCCGGAAGGCCGAGTCCCGGGCGACGTCCCAGCGCACCTCGACGGTCGGTCCGGCGCCGGAGCCGGGCAGCGATTCGGGCGTGGGCGTCACGCGGGTCCAGAGGAGGATCCCGTCGGGCAGCGGATCGCCGGACGCGACCCCGTGGGCGAACTGGGGCGCCTGTGCGGCCGAGGCACCGCTCACCGCCGCGGCGGGCACCAGGACGGCGCCGCCGGCGACGGCGGAGAGGCGGAGGAACGAGCGCCGGTCGAGCGGCGGAGGAGAGGTCATGGGGCGGCACGCTACCGGCGAGTAAGTACATATTTAACCGGCTTTACGCAGGCTCTACGGACTGCTGGTCAACCGTTTACCAGCGCGCCGCCCCAGGGCCATTTCGTGGCACTTAAGGGAAGAAATCCTCGCCCGGACAGCTCCTCGAACTCTCGATCGGCCGGTCCGCCAGTATCGCGCGTGCACGCTCGCGCGCCCGGTTGTACTGGTACCACGGCTCGTCGTCCGCCAGCGTCCTGTCGACCTCCGACAGCGCGCACGACCGTTCCTTCGCGGGCAGCCGGTCGATCTGCGGCGTGGCGTCGGCGGTGAGGCCGGACAGGTAGTGGACGTCGATCTTCGTCGTATCGAAGTACCGGTCGACGTTCACCTTCGCGATGTACGCGTCCGGGTTGATCGCGGCGAGTCCGAGGAGCACGACGACGCCGGTACCGACCACCGCACGCGGCAGCCACTTCGCTCGCAGCGCCCACCCGGCGACCAGGACCAGCACGAACACGACGCCCAGCCACAGCTCCACGGCGCTGACGAAGATCCGCAGCCGGGTGAGGCCGAACTCGTCGACGTACAGCGACATGCGGCGCAGCGCCGACGCGACGATCACGAGCGCCAGGACGCACAGCGCACCCAGCAGCACGCGCGACAGGAGCCGGTCGGCGCGGTCGTCCCGGTTCACCTTCCGGACGGCGACGGCGACCACGACCAGCGTCAACACGGTCACCGCGCACAGCTGCCAGAACCCCTGCCGGGCGTACTCGGCATAGGTCAGGTCGCTCGTGTCGAGGACGTGCTGCCGGCCGCCGGTGAGAACCGGCAGCTGGACGATCACGAACGTCAGGAACAGCGCGTCGAGGACGGCCAGCGGCACGGCCCACTCCCAGCGCGGCAGCGGCTTGCCCTGGCCCGGCGCCAGCTCGTCGAACTTCGGCGGCTGGTGCGCCAGCGTCGCCGCCGTCAGCGCCGAGCCCGTGACCAGCACGAACAGGAACGCCCGGTAGATGACGTCCGCGACCTCCCACTCGGGGAGCAGCCCGCCGACCAGCTCGGCGAACGCCGCGTCCGCACCCGCGAACAGCGCGCCGAACACGAGCACGAGTACGGCGGTCACCGCCCCGACGGCGAGCGCGCGGGCGACCGCCGGCCGTCCCTCCCCCGACCGCAGCCCCGCCAGCCCGCGCCCGTTCCAGCCGAGCGCCCGCACCTGGGCGAACCACGGCGCGAACGTCCCCACGAACATGCCGGTCCACGTCCGGCCGCCCACCAGCGCGAGCGAGCCGAGCGCCCAGGCCGTGGCCAGGCACAGGAAGAACAACCAACCCGCCGAGCGGACGGCACCCACCGCGAACAACGCGATCGTCCCCACCGCCGCCACGATCTGGAACAGGTCCGGACGGCGCCGCCGGGTACCGAACGCCACCGCCAGCACGGCGACCGCGGCCAGCACCCATCCGATCCCGACCACACCCAGCCGCAGGACGGCGGCGCCGACCAGGCCGGCTCCGAGCGCCGCGGCCAGCACCGCCGCAGGCGCGGCCGCCGCCCGGTCCACCGGCCACACCCGCTCCGGCCACGCGTTGAACGGCTTGCCCGGTTGGGCTTCCCACGGCGGCGCCTGGGTCCCACCCGGCCGCGCCCAGGGCGCCGCCCCGCCCGCCGGCGCTGTCGCGGGCTGCGCCGCTCCGGGCCGCGCTGCTCCGGGCTGCGCTGCTCCGGGCCGCCCTGTTCCCGGGGCCGCCGGGTCCGGCGGTGATGTCGCGGGCTTGGGCACGTCCGGCCGGGCCCCCGCACCGGCCGGAGGCCGCGCGGAGCCGCCAGATCCGGCTGCGGGTGGGGCCTTGGCCTCCGGCACCGGCCCGCCGGCCGGTTTGTCGTCGTTCACGGGTAGCTCCTCATGGGCTGTCTGTTGTGGGCTCACGCATGCCGCTCACCGCCGCGGTGCGCGACCAGGCGGTAGGGCTCAGGTGGTGCGAGTCAGGTTGGTGCGAGTCAGGTTGGTGCGAGTCAGGTTGGTGCGAGTCAGGTGATGCAGGTCAGGTGTGGTGCGGCAGGGTCACCCGGATCCGGCAGCCGGGGCCGCTGCCCACGACGGCGATGGATCCGCCGTGGAGGTTCACCGCCCAGCGGGCGATGGCCAGGCCGAGACCGGTGCCGCCGTCGCGGGACCCGCCCCGGGTGAAGCGTTCGAACACCTTGTTGCGCTCCTCGAACGGGATGCCCGGCCCGGAGTCGGTGACTTCGAGCAGGAGGCCGCCGGTCGGGTCGAGCTGGCGGGCGCGCACGGCGATCTGGCCGCCGGGCGGGCTGTGCCGGGAGGCGTTGTCGAGAAGGTTGGCGACGACCTGGTGGAGGCGGGCCTGGTCGGCGACGGCGGTCAGCCCGGGCGGCTGGACGTCGACCCGCACCTCGACGGGGCGTCCGGCCACGGCCGCCTGGCGGGCGGCCTCCTCCAGGAACGGCTGGACGGTGAACCGTTCCCGGTCGAGTTCGATGGCGCCGCCGTCGAGTCGGGACAGGTCGAGGAGTTCGGCGACGAGCGTGCCGAGCCGCTCGGTCTGGGCGAGGGCAGTGCGGAGCGTCGCCGGGTCGGGTTTGGCGACTCCGTCGACGACGTTCTCCAGGACGGCGTGCAGTGCCGAGATCGGCGTCCGGAGTTCGTGCGACACGTTGGCGATCAGCTCGCGGCGGTGCGCGTCGGCGGCTTCGAGGTCGGCGGACATCTGGTTGAAGGCGCGGCCGAGTTCGCCGACCTCGTCGCGGGACGTCGTCCGGACCCGGCGCGTGTAGTCGCCCTGGGCCATCGCCCGTGCCGCCGCCGTCATCTGCCGCAGCGGCGCGGTCATGCCGCGGGCGAGGATCTGGGACGTCAGCAGCGCCATCGTGACCGCCGTGACGGACGTCCACTTCGGCACGAACCCGAGCCGGAGCCAGAACACGGTCAGTGCCGCCGCACCGGACGCGAGCAGTGCGATCCCCAGTTTGAGCTTGATCGACCGGACCGGGTCGAGCGGCCTGGGCAGCATCTCCCAGACCCACACCGCCAGCGCCCTCATACCGGCACCTCCAGCGCGTACCCGACGCCGTGGACCGTCCGGATCCATTCGCCGCCCAGCTTGCGCCGCAATGCCTTGATATGGCTATCGACCGTCCGGCTGCCGATGCCTTCGCCCCAGCCCCACACGTCGGCGAGGAGCCGTTCGCGCGGATGCACGGCGCGCGGACGGCCGGCGAGGCACAGCAGCAGGTCGAACTCGATCCGGGTGAGGTGGATCTCCTCGTCGCCGAGCCGTACCCGGCGCTCGCCGACGTCGATCAGCAGCTTGCCGAAGGTCAGCGGCGCGTCGCCGCCCAGCGTCGTCGCCCGCTCGACCCGGCGCAGCAGCACGTGCACCCGGGCGACCAGCTCCCGCATGCTGAACGGCTTCGTCAGGTAGTCGTCGGCGCCGACGCCGAGGCCCACGAGCAGGTCGGTCTCTGCGTCGCGGGCGGTGAGCATGAGGACGGGGACCGGACGATCCGCCTGGATGCGCCGGCACACCTCCAGGCCGTCGAACCCGGGGAGCATCACGTCGAGGACGACCAGGTCCGGACGGATCGCCCGGCACGTCTCTACCGCCGACGGTCCGTCGCCGGCCGTGTCGACCGCGAACCCCTCCGCCCGCAGCCGCACGGCGACCGACTCGGCGATGGTGGGCTCGTCGTCCACGACGAGGACTCGGCGCTGGTTCATGCCCAGAATGTATTGCCTGCCTGTGCAGGCACCTGGGGCTACGTGTGAAGGTTCTGTGGAGATACCAGCGGCGCGGTGAGTGAGGCCGCGTCACGCCCCGGACGGGAACCCCCGCGCAGCGACACCTGCTCGGCCGCGATCTTGTCCTGGAGCCGCAGGATGCCCTGGAGCAGCGCCTCGGGCCGCGGCGGGCAGCCCGGCACGTACACGTCGACGGGGATGAGCTGGTCGACGCCCTTCGTCACGCAGTACGAGTCCCAGTAGGGGCCGCCGCAGTTCGAGCACGACCCGAACGAGATCACGTACTTCGGCTCCGGCATCTGGTCGTACAGCCGCTTCACGGCCGGCGCCATCTTGTCGGTCACCGTGCCCGACACGACCATGAGGTCGGCCTGGCGCGGACCGTGCGCGAACGGGATCACGCCGAGGCGGATGAAATCGTGCCGGGACATCGACGTGGCGATGAACTCGATCGCGCAGCACGCCAGCCCGAAGTTGAACACCCAGAGCGAGTACCGCCGCCCCCAGTTCAGGACGAACTTGATCGGATCGGGCAACACCGGACCGCCGGCCCGGCGTGCCGGCAACGGCAGGTCCACGCTCATCGCCCCAGCCTAGTCGGCACGCCGCCGGGCATCAGCAAGGCTTACAGAAGATTTGCAGGGCGTCTCCAGCCCTCCCCAGCATGCTGTTGACACTGCCGGGGACGATCCGTACCGGCACCGGGGATTTCTCGGATCCGCCGCAACCTTTTCGCAGGTCGGCGCGTGTTGTCCATGTCCGGTCCGATGGCCGGGTGATTCACGGGGAGTGGACTTGACGGCCACCGAGCTGGACTTCAACCAGTTCTACGCCACCAACTTCGCCTCCCTCGGGGTACAGCTCTACGCGTACTTCGGGGACAGGGCGGAAGCGCAGGACATCGCGCAGGAGGCGTTCTGCCGGGCATGGCAGCGGTGGGCGCAGGTTTCCGCCTACGAGGATCCGGTCGCGTGGGTGCGTAAGGTCGCGTGGCGGCTGGCTATCAGCCGGTGGCGACGGACCAAGACCGCACTCGCGTTCGTCCGCCGGCAGCGGGAGGAACACGTGCCTGAGGTGAGCCCGGACAGGGTGGCGTTAGCGGCAGCGCTGGCGACCCTTCCGGCCCAGCAGCGGCGCGCGGTCGTCCAGCACTACCTCGCCGGCATGACGGTGGCCGAGATCGCGGAGCAGGAAGGCGTTGCCGAGGGCACCGTCAAGTCCTGGCTGCACCGCGCTCGTGGCGCGCTCGCTACCCGGTTGACCGACGACTCCGAGACCAAGCAGGAGGCGGAGCGTGTCTGAGAAGACGCCCCTCCACGATCCCCTCGCCGACGCGTTCGACAGCTTTCGCGGCGATGCGCTGCCCACGTTCGTCCCGCCCGGACCGGACGCGGTGCGCACGACCGTCCGGCGCCGGCGGCGGAACCGCACGATCGCCACGGCGGCCTGCGCGATGGTCCTGATCGCCGGCGCCGGTGCGGCGCTCGCGAACTTCAAGCCCCCGGCGGACGACCTCCGCCCGGAGCCGGCCGACTCCGTGACCGCGTCCCCGTCGCTGTCGCCGTCCATCTCGAAGTCCCCGTCGCCGTCGCCCTCGCCCAGCGCGGCCGCGAACGTGCGGACCATCGACTGGCGGAACCACGCGTTCCAGATCGACCGCAGCGACGGATGTACCGGCGGGATGGTGACCTTCCGCGACGGCAAGGCGACCCACGACGGCCACACCTACCTGGCCGACGAAGCCGCACCCGTGTACGGCGACATCGACGGCGACGGACACGAGGACGCGCTTCTCTCGCTCAAGTGCGGAACCGCACAGGAACTGGGACGGATGCTGGCCGGCGTGAACGCGGGCGGCGAGAGCCTCGGCGTCATCACGGGCGAGCACTACCTCGTCGCCTTCTCGAAGATCCGGGTGAGCGGCGGGACGGTGACCGTCGACGCCACGGATCGGAGCCAGGACCCGGACGTCACCCACGTCCGGAGCTACCGCTGGGACGGCACCGCTCTGACGCAGGTCAGCGGACCCACCTCGTTCGAGGAGAGGACCGGCACCGGCACGTTCGACTGGTCGACCGCCACGCTGACGATCCCGTTCAAGGCCGCGCAGACCACGATCCAGCCGAACAACCGTTCGTGCCCGCGCGTCACCGTGACGTTCGCACGGGTAAGCGACGGTCAGGGCGCGGTCCAGGCCGGCGGCTGCGAGTACTGGGTCCAGCGCGTCGCCTCGGCGGACCTCGACAACGACGGGTCGCAGGACGCGCTCGTCCGGATCAGCGCCATCCGGACCGGCACCGGCGACCTCAGTGAAGGCGCCGCCTGGTACTTCGGCTACGCGGTCCGCGACGGCAAGCCCGTCCTCATCGGATTCGTCACGGCCGCCAACCTCGACAGCCATGACGACGACGAGCCGACGGCGGTCAAGGCGACCAGCGCCAGCGCGTCGAAGGGGTCCGTCCGGGTGACTCAGGTGTTCAGGGGCCAGACGGTGACCCGCACGTTCACCTGGAACGGCAGCCGCTTCGCACCCGACAAGGCGCCGCCGGACCAAACCGCCGACGGCCGTCCGTAACGGGCCGCACGGCCGCGGGCCCGAACCCACAGGGGGTTCGGGCCCGCGGCATGTCCGGGTCGTCAGGTCCAGCGCAGGACGCCCTTACGCCACGCGTAGAGCAGCCCCAGCGCGATCAGGGCGACGAAGGCGGCCATCTCGACGACGGTGGTGACGCCGAACCCGGGACGGTCGAAGATCACGGCCCACGGGAAGAGGAAGACGCTCTCCACGGCGAACAGCACGTAGAGGTACGCGTAGACGTAGTACCGGATCTGGGACTGCGCCCAGTCGCCGCCGACCGGGTCCACGCCGCACTCGTAGGTGGTCTCCTTCGCCGCCGACGGGCGGTGCGGACGCAGCAGCCGGTTCGCGGTCATCGCCACCCCGACGAAGCCGATGCCGACGAGCAGCAAGAGCCCGAAACTCGCGTACGACCCGAGGTATCCGTCCACGCCGGCAGCCTACCGCCCGCCCCGCGCGCGAACTTGCGGACAAGCGCAACGCGAATCGCGCAACCGGACGGTCACCCTGCGCGTGTTCGCCATGACGCGACACCGCGTCGACGACCACGGGGAGACAGGAATGCGAACCCAGATCCACCGACTACTCGGCCGCGCCGCGCTAGCGGGAATCGCGGCGACCATGCTCATCCCGGCCGGCACGCCGACCGCCACCGCCGCCTCCACCGCAGCCGGTCCGGACAAGCCGGCGGTGGTGTCGGTCCGGTCGATCCTCGCCATCGCGCCGGACACGGACCGCAAGGGGCCCGTTCACACAGGGCCGGCCCTGGACCGCGTCAACTGGCGGAACGCGACCGTCGTTCTCCCCCGCCTCTGGCCCACCGGCCCCCACTGCGACGGTGGGCTGGTCACGTTCGTCAACGGCCGCGCGACGGTGCGAGGGAGCGCGTACCGGATCCTGCCGCCCGGCAAGGAGCCGGTCTACGCCGACATCATCGGCGACAGCCGCGCCGAGGCGCTGATCCCAGTCCAGTGCGGACCGGTCAACAGCGAGTACAGCGACACCCTCGTGGCGTTCACCGGGCAGGCACTGCGGCCGCGTGGATTCGGCTCGATCAAGACCAACACCTGGACCGAGGGGATGGCCGGCGTCCGCGTCACGGACAAGAAGGTCGTCGAGGTGACGGTCAAGGAACACACCGGGGACTACCCGCGCACGCAGATCCGCGGCTTCGCCTGGAACGGCTCGGCGTTCAGGCAGGTCAGTGGCCCGACTGAGTTCCCGCCGGAGGTCAACGGCTATTCGTTCGACTGGTCCACCGCGACGCTGACGATCCCCTTCAAGGGCGCCGGCACGACCATCCAGCCCAACGACCGCACCTGCCCGCGCGTGACCGTCACGTTCACGCGTGTCCGCGACGGCGAGGGCGTCGCCCAGGCCGGCGGCTGCGAGTAGTGGGTGAAGCGGGTCGCCACCGAGCAGTTCGACATCGAGCACGACTCGACGTACGACTCCCTGGTGAAGATCACCGCCACCCGGCTGGGCACGGGCGATCTCACCACCGGTGCCGAGTGGTACTTCGGCTACGGCTTCCGCGACCACAAGCCCGTCCTGCTCGGCTACGTCACGGCCGCCGGGCTGGACAACCGGAACGACAACGCCCTGCCGGATGTCACGGCCACGAGCGTGGACGCGAACTTCCGCACCCTCTACGTGAGGCAGACGTTCCGGACCCCGGGTCAGCCGGACCAGTTCCAGGGCCGGGACTTCCGCTGGGACGGCAATCGCTTCGTTCCCGACGAGCCGGCGATCAATCCGCGCGCGGACGCGGCCCCGTAAATCGCTGTGTGTGGCTCAACCGAACGGGAATGCGTGAAATTGGCGTGAGATTCGAAATGCTTGGATTTCTACGCAACCGCGCGATCCGGTGAAGCGTGTTGATCCCGACACCGACAAACACAAGGCCATTTACCTCAACAATTACGGGGGAACCACAATGTCCGCTCAGTACCGATTCGGCCGCGCGGCTCTCCGCGCCGCGATCATCGGCCTTGCCGCCGCCGCCCTCGCCCCGGTGCTCGCCACGACCGCAAACGCCGCTGACACCGACGCCCGCGACCTCGACTGGAAGAACGCCACGCTGGACCTCATCGAGACCGACCAGTGCCCGCCGGCGGGCCCGGTGAAGTTCACCGACGGCACCGCGCAGATCGACCTCGGCGAAGGCCAGAAGGTGGACCTGTACCAGTGGCCGGTCCAGTTCGGAGATGTGAACCGCGACGGCAGGCAGGATGCGTTGTTCGGGGTGTCGTGCTTCCCGCGCCACGGACTGACGCGTACGACGCTCTACGCGTTCGGCGTCAAGGACGGCGCACCGGCCCGGATCGGCGTCGTGACCACACCCATCGTCGAACTGGACACGTACCGGGCGAGCGGCGGCACCGTGACAGTCACCGCCCGACCAGACCGCCAGCCCGAGACCGAGGCACTCACCTTCAAGCTGCGCTGGAACGGCACCGGGTTCGTCGAGCGGTCCGGCAAGGGCGTCTACCTCCACAACTGGGGCGCCGAGAGCCTGGCCATGCCATTCAAGGGGGAGTCCGTTCCGCTGAAGGACGCCAAGCCGTGCCCGCGCACCACGGTCGACTTCGACGACCACAGCTCGTTCGGTCGCTACGGCGAGAAGGGCACCGATGACGGGTTCCTGTATGCCATCCAGGCTTCAAAGTTCGGAGACGTCAACCGTGACGGCGTCGCGGACGCGCTGGTGACCCTGACCTGTTTCGTTCGCGACAACCCCGGCAGCATGGTTCAGGGGGTGTACGCCTACACGGTCAAGAACGGCAAGCCGGTACCGCTCAGCTACCTCACCACGACGACGGGCATCGACGGCTGGACGGGCATCGGCAACGTCCGCGTCACCAAGGGCCAGGTCGCGCTGGTTCAGCACCCCGGCACGTCTGACATCTCGGTCGAGCGCACGTTCCGCTGGACCAAGGGCGGGCTGAAGGCCGACAAGCCACTGCCGGGCTTCCCGAAGGTGGACGTCGCTCTGTAACACGTAGAGAGAACCGGCCAGGGCCGGGGCGTGGCTGAACTGCCGCGTCCCGGCCCTTCGCATATTCGGCGCCCAGACAAACGGGAATGCGTGAAATCGGCGTGAGATTCAAAAAGCTTGGATTTCTTCGCAACCGGGCGACCGGGCCGAGCGTGTTCATCCCGACGCCGACGAACACGGCGTCGAATACACACCGAGGCGCCCACTGCGTCACCTATTACGGGGAGAAACAACAATGCTCGCTCAGACCCGATTCGGCCGCGCCGCTCTCCGCGCCGCGATCATCGGACTCGCCACCGCCGCCCTCGCCCCCGCGCTCGCCACGGCCGCGAGCGCCGCCGACACCGGCGCGCGGGACATCGACTGGAAGAACGCCTCGCTCAAGATCACGCAGCAGGACGAGCGGTGCCCCGCTGGCCCGATCGAGTTCGCGGCCGGGGTGGCCGAGATCGACGCCGGCGGCCGGTTCCCGTCGTTCTACCACCAGGGCGACGTGAAGTACGGCGACGTGGACCGGGACGGCCGCGAGGACGCCGTCCTCAGCATCACGTGCAACCCGAACGGCAGCAGCACCGCGGCGCTCACCGGCGTCTACGCGTACCGCGTCGACGCTGGTGCGCCCGTCCTGATCGGGGCTGTCACGACGTCGCCGATCACCCCGGAGTCCTACTCCGTGCGGCACGGTGCGGTGCAGGTCACGGCCAGGCCGGACCGCGATGCCGACTCGACCCCCGTCAACTTCACGCTCCGCTGGGACGGCACGTCGTTCACGGAGCGGACGGGCAGGTCGGCGTACCTGTTCGACTGGGGTAACGCGACGCTGGCGATGCCGTTCAAGGCTGACGCCGTGCCGATGCGCAACGGCTGGGGCGGCGCCGAGCCGCGGCCCTGCCCGAAGACGACCGTCACGTTCGACAACATCAACGACGGCTACGGTCGCCAGGGTGAGTTCACGACCGCCGACAACTTCACCTACTCCATCAGCGTGGACGAGTTCGGCGACGTGAACAAGGACGGCGTCACCGACGCCCTGGTCACGGTCGGCTGCAACGACCAGAACGTCTTCTACCCGAACACCTGGGCGTACGTCTACACCGTCAAGAACGGCAAGCCGGTCGTGCTGAGCTACCTCACGGCCAACGACGCCGCGGCTGGCTACACCGCGATCAGCAACGTGACGATGAGCCGCGGCAAGGTCGCGCTGACCCAGTACGCCGGCACCTCGGACGTCGCGGTCGACCGGACCTTCAACTGGACCAAGGCTGGCCTGAAGGCCGACAAGCCGCTCCCGGGCTTCCCCAACGTCGACGTCGCCCCGTAACTGAACAGCAGGAAAGCCCGGCCGGAACCACCCGGCCGGGCTTTGCTCTTGCTCTAAACCTGGAGCCCGCTGAGGTGCCCGTATCGCCGCCTTCGCACAAGCCGACGCGTGCTCAGGCACGCAAGGCGCGGAGAAGGCGGCGAGACGTGTGCCTCAGCGGGCCGCCCACTAGATAACGGCTACGGCTGTGACTAGGCCGATGCCGAGGTGGGTGGCGCCGAGCAACAGGGTGGCGGGTTCGAGTTTGGGCTCGTGGAGGAGGCCTTTGACGTCGATGCCGACGAGCTTGTCGAAGACGAGGGAGGCGACGACCTGGGCGAGGATGCCGATGGCTCCGAACACGAAGGTGGAGATGAGGCCTTCGACGAGGCGCCCGCCGGATGCCCAGATGGAGGCGGCGACGATGAGGGCGACGGCGAGGACGCCGGTGGAGGCGAGGAGGGTGGCGTTGGGGTTGCGGTCGGTCCGGATGATGGTGGTGAGGCGACCGGGGGTGGCGAGGTCGATGGCGTAGTAGCCGGCCACCAGCAGGAGGACGCCGAGTGCGGCGTAGGCGAGGATGGCCCCCGCCCCGCGCCCCAGCGCCTCACCGAAACCTTCGTCCAAGGCGAGACTGATCTCGACGGCACGGGCCTGCGTCACGGCGAACCTTCCTTCTGTTGTTGGTGGCTGTCCACTGTAGGGCCTAGGTTCCTGCGATCCGGTGTGGAACGAAGGATGACGTGTCGTCGGTGATCAGACCGGATGTCTCGCGTATGCCGAGGCCGGCGGATTCGGCGCCGACCATCCAGGCGCCGAGGACGGGGTGTTGGCCTTCGAAGTCGGGCAGGGCGACGAATTCCTGGTAGACGAAGCCTTCGGCGCCGTAGCTGCCGGGTGTGGCCTGGCTGCCCTGGGGGGTGACGATTTCCATGCTGGCGCCTTCGCGGCCGAGCAGGGGTTTGCGGATGTAGGAGAGCAGCGGGCCGGGCGTGTTGAGGTAGGCGGGGAGCAGGTTGGGGTGCCCGGGGTGGAGTTCCCAGAGGATGGCGAGCAGTGCCTTGTTGGAGAGCAGCATCTTCCAGATCGGTTCGACCCAGGCCATGGAGGGCATGGTGAGCGACGCGACGGCGTGTTCGCCGAACGGGTCGCCGACGATCCATTCCCAGGGGTAGAGCTTGGCGAGTGAGCGGATCTCCCGTTCCTGGAGGTCGAGGAAGACGCGCCGGTCGGCGTGCCAGCCGATGTCTTCGATGCTGATGGCGACGGCGTCCAGCCCGGCCTGTTCGGCGGTCTCCTGGAGGTAGGCGATCGTCATGACCTCTTCGCCGGACTCGTCCATGTCGGTCCAGGAGAAGTGCACGGGCCCGGACGGCATCCGCTTGGCGAGCGCCTTCCAGCCGTCGACGAGCTTCTCGTGCATCGAGTTCCACTGGTCGTCGCCGGGGTGCGTGTCCTGGAGCCAGTACCACTGGATGATCGAGCTCTCGACCAGGCTGGTGGGGGTGTCGGCGTTGTACTCCAGCAGTTTGGCGGGGCCGGTGCCGTCGTAGCGGAGGTCGAACCTGCCGAACAGGTACGGGTCGCTGCGCTTCCAGGACGCCTCGATGGCGGGCACCACCCAGTACGGGATGCCGAAGTCGGCGTAGCGGCCGGCGCCGATGACGTAGTCGACGGCCTTGAGGCACATGTCGTGGAGCAGCTCGACGTCCGCCTCGATGGCGAGCACCTCGTCCATGTCGAAGACGTAGTGCGTGGACTCGTCCCAGTAGGGCCGGACGAGGTCCTCGGGGTGGGAGGTCTCGTGGTACGACAGGCCCTGCGACTCGACGATCGCGGGCCACCCGTCCCTGGGTTCCGAGTGCTCGCGTCGCACGTCTGCTACCTCCCTGGTGGGCACGTCGCGCGGAGCATATCCGTGAGGCCCTAGCGCGGTTCGTCGGTCTCGCCGAACATGCCGTCGAGTTCGGCGCGGAGCTTGCCGGCGAGGTGCGTCTCGGCCACGACCTGCAGGCACTGCTGCACGAGGACGTCCGTCGACCAGCTCTGCGGATCGACGGCGACCGTGAGCCGGCCGAGCAGCCAGATGTCGGCGAGGAGGCGGGCGCTCCGCGCGGTGATGTTGCCGAGGTCGTGCAGGGCGTTGTCGCCCCAGGGCTGCGGCGAGTCCTCGACGAGCTGGTCGAGGGCGGCCGAGATCTCGCGGATCGCGTCCGGTTCGAAGTCGCCGATGACGCGGGTGGCGGTCTCACGGGCGTACTGGACCGCCAGGACGGCGGTGCCGAGAGCGGCGGCGCGGGCCTGCTCGTGCGATTGTCCGGTGAGCAGCGGCTTACGGGCGGTGAGGTCGGCGACGAGCCGGTCGAGACGGGCGCACGGGTCATCCGGGGTGTGGTCTTCTGCGGTCATCAGCGGCCTTCCGTACGACGACCCCCAGGCTGACCCATCACACCATGAGTGCGACCAGATCCCGCTACCCCGACACGGCACTAGGAGCCGCTGGCCGAACGGTTGCCGAACCCGCCCCGGGTGACCGGGCCGCCGCTGGACGTGACCACATCGGCGTGGCGCGGCGTGACCGTGCTCCCGCCGGCGACGCGGCTTCCGGTGACCGTGCCGCCGTAGTACCAGTAGTAGACGCTGCCGTACGTGTCCTCGTACTCGACCTCGCACAGCGAGTCGTCGGCGACCTCGTACGACCCGTCGTCGGTGTGGGACTCCTCGTCGACGCAGTACGCCACGACGGCACCGGCGGGCACCTGCACGGGCTGCTCCGGCAGCGGCTCGTACGAGCCCTCGTAGACCACCTCGGAGTCGTCCGGCGGGCTGACGTCCTCGTAGGCGTTGCTCGCGCAGGCGGCGAGGGACACCGAGAGCGTGCCTAACAGGCCCAGGCGCACGGCCCGGGAACTCATCCGTCGCGACACGGTCTAGGAGCCGCCGCTGGACGAACGGTTGCCGAACCCGCCGCGCTGCAGCGTCTTGCCCTTCGCCGTCACGACGTCGACGCCCTTGGGTCGGACCGTCGTCCCCTTGAGGATGCGGGACCCGACGCGGCTGCCGCCGTAGTACCAGTAGTAGCCGGACCGGAAGTTGTCGTCGTCGCAGTTGTCCTCGTCGACGACCTCGTACGAACCGTCCGGGGACAGCGAGTTCTGGTCGACGCAGTACGCCTCGACCTCGTCGTTGCTGCCGCCGCAACCGACCAGGGTCAGGGACAGCGCCCCCAGCATCCCGAGCCGTACCGCGCGCGAGCTCATTCGGCGCGCCGCCTTCTGCGCAGTCATCTCTCGAGTCCCCTGTCCTACGCCCGGTTGGCGATCGAGTGTATCCGTGCCGCACCAGATCAGAAGGTTCCGTTACGGGAGTGAGTCGTGGCGCGTCGGCGGCGTTCCACCGCCGTATTCTCACTTTCGTCCCCACCCGTCCGTGCCCGTCTGGGAGCTGTCATGCGTGCCCGCCGCCTCACCGCCATCGCCGCCGCCTTCGCCGTGTTGGGTGCCGCCGCCTGCGCCCCCGCGGACGAGACCGAGCCGTCGGCCACCGGTTGCGAGAAGGACCAGCTGAAGCTGGTCACGAAGGGCACCCTGACGATCGGCACGGACAAGCCGGCATACGGGCCGTGGTTCGTCGACGACGACCCGTCCAACGGCAAGGGTTTCGAGAGCGCCGTGGCCTACGCGGTCGCGGAGAAGCTGGGCTTCACGAAGGACCAGGTGACCTGGACCGTCGTGCCGTTCAACAACGCGATCGCGCCCGGGGCGAAGAAGTTCGACTTCGACGTCAACCAGGTCTCGATCAGCGACGAGCGCAAGAAGGCCGTCGACTTCTCGGCGGGGTACTACGACGTGCGGCAGGCGATCATCGCGCTGAAAACGTCGAAGATCGCGAACGCGAAGACAGTGGCCGACCTCAAGGGCGCGAAGCTGGGCGCGCAGGTGGGCACGACGAGCCTGGAGGCGATCAACGCGCTCGTCCAGCCCACCTTGACCCCCGCCGTGTTCCCGCGCAACGACCTCGCGAAGACGGCGCTGAAGAACGGCCAGGTGGACGGGATCGTCGTCGACCTGCCCACGGCGTTCTTCATCACGTCGGCGGAGATCCCGGAGGCCAGGATCGTCGGGCAGTTCGCCGGTGACGCCGGCACGCCCGAGCAGTTCGGCGCCGTCCTGGACAAGGGCAGTCCGCTGACGACGTGCGTCACGGACGCCGTCGAGGACCTCAAGTCGGAGGGCACGCTCGCCGAGATCGAGCAGGAGTGGCTGGCCGAAGCCGGAGCGCCCGTCCTCAGATGACGTACGTCAAGTCCGAGCGGCAGCGGGCGCGCGAGCGGTACCACCGGCGCGCGACGGTCCGTTCGGCGGCGATAGCGGCGCTCAGCACGGCCGTCGTCGCGGTCGTGCTGTACGTGGCGGTGACGGGGGCGCCGGGCTGGCCGCGCGTCCGGGACACGTTCTTCGACCCGGGCCACGCCCGGCTGTCCTTCCCGCTGGTGCTGGACGGTCTCTGGCTGAACGTCCGGCTGCTGATGGTCTGCGGCGTGCTGATCCTCGTGCTGGGGATGCTGCTGGCGCTGGCCCGGACGCTGCGCGGGCCGGTGTTCTTCCCGATCAGGGCCCTGGCGACGGCGTACACGGACTTCTTCCGGGGCCTGCCGCTGCTGATCTGCGTGCTGATCCTGGCGTTCGGGGTCCCGGCGCTGCGGCTCAAGGGCGTGACCACGAACCTCACCGTCCTGGCGGGCGCCGCACTGGTGCTGACGTACTCGGCGTACGTGGCCGAGGTGTTCCGGGCGGGCATCGAGTCGGTACATCCGAGCCAGCGGGCCGCCGCCCGTTCACTCGGCCTCACCGCGACCCAGACGCTCCGGACGGTCGTGCTGCCGCAAGCCGTCCGCCGCGTGGTGCCGCCGCTGCTCAACGACCTCGTGTCGCTCCAGAAGGACACCGGGCTGGTGTCGATCGTCGGCGTGGTGGACGCGGTGTACGCCGCGCAGATCTACACCGGCCGCACGTTCAACTACACCCCGTATCTCGTCGCGGCCCTGCTGTTCATCGCGCTGACGATCCCGCTGACCCGCTTCACCGACTGGGTCACGGCCCGGATGAACCGGCGGCAGAGCGCATGAGCGTGCTGCGGCTGGATGGGGTCCGGAAGGTGTTCGGGGCGAACGTCGTCCTGCACGACGTGGACCTCGACGTGGAGGCGCACACCGTGACGGCCCTGATCGGGTCGTCCGGTTCGGGCAAGTCGACGTTGCTGCGGTGCGTGAACCTGCTCGAAGAGGTCGACGACGGCGCGATCTTCCTTGACGGCGAGGAGATCAGCGCGCCGGGCGTCGACGTGGACAAGGTCCGGCGGCGCATCGGCGTCGTGTTCCAGTCGTACAACCTGTTCCCGCACATGACGGTCCTCGCGAACATCGTGCTGGCCCCGCGCCTGGCGCACCGGGTGCCTCGCCGGGAAGCCGAGGACACGGCCCGCGCGGCCCTGGACCGGTTCGGCCTGCTGGACAAGGCCGGCGAGTACCCGGACCGCCTCTCCGGCGGCCAGCAGCAACGGGTCGCGATCGTCCGGGCGCTGGTGACGAAGCCGCGGCTGCTCCTGCTGGACGAGGTCACCTCGGCGCTCGACCCGGAGCTGGTCGGCGAGGTGCTGAACCTGATCCGGGACCTGAAGGGCCAGGGCATGACGATGGTCCTGGCAACCCACGAGATGGGCTTCGCCCGGCAGGTCGCCGACCAGGTCTGCTTCCTGGACGGCGGGGTGGTGCTGGAGCGCGGCACGGCGGAGGACGTGTTCACCGCGCCGCGCGAGGCCCGGACCCGCCAGTTCCTGCAGCGCGTGGTCGACGCCGGCCGCCTTGAGCCGCCGTCGAGCGGGGTGCGGTAAACTACGGAGAGTGATCGATTCACCACGCACAATTGTCCCGCTGAGTGGTACGCGCTCTGTCATAAACCTTGCTGAAGGGGTAATCCCTACTACGGAAACTGTTCGGATGATGAGAGGTTGGCCGGGTGGTCCCTCTGGACTAGACCGGACTGCGTAACGTAGCCCAGGGACGGCAGTACTGTCGGTCGCCGACGTAGCATGAAAGACACGAAAGTGCGAACCCACCCCACCTGGTTCGCCAAGGAGGTCAGCGGAGTGAGCAAGCAGGTCCTTCAGCTGGACCGCGTGGTGATCCGCTTCGCCGGTGACTCCGGCGACGGCATGCAGTTGACCGGCGATCGGTTCACCTCCGAGACCGCGGCGTTCGGGAACGACCTCAGCACGTTGCCGAACTTCCCCGCTGAGATCCGTGCCCCTCAGGGCACGATTCCCGGCGTCTCCAGCTTCCAGTTGCACTTCGCCGACCACGACATCATGACGCCGGGTGACCGCCCGGACGTCCTGGTGGCGATGAACCCGGCGGCGCTCAAGGCCAACATCGCCGACATGCCGCGCGGCGGCACGATCATCGTCGACAGCCACGACTTCACGAAGCGCGCACTGGCCAAGGTCAAGTACGAGACGAACCCGCTCGAAGATGGTTCGCTCGACGCCTACCACGTCCACCAGGTCGACCTGACCGGCATGACGTTGCAGGCCCTGGAGCACTCCGGCCTGTCCCGCAAGGACGCCGGCCGGGCGAAGAACATGTTCGCGCTCGGGCTGCTGTCGTGGATGTACAGCCGTCCGACCGAGGGCACGATCTCGTTCCTGGAGAAGAAGTTCGCCAAGAAGCCGGAGATCGCGGCGGCGAACGTCACGGCCTTCAAGGCCGGCTGGAACTTCGGTGAGACCACCGAGTCGTTCGGCGTGTCGTACGAGATCAAGCCCGCCGTCATGCCGGCCGGCGAGTACCGCAACATCACCGGCAACACCGCCCTGGCCTACGGCCTGATCGCGGCGGCGCAGCGGGCCAAGCTGCCGCTGTTCCTCGGCGCCTACCCGATCACGCCGGCGTCGGACATCCTGCACGAGCTGTCCAAGCACAAGGACTTCGACGTGCGGACGTTCCAGGCCGAGGACGAGATCGCCGGCATCGGCGCCGCCCTCGGCGCGGCGTTCGGCGGTGCGCTCGGCGTGACGACGACGTCCGGGCCGGGTATCTCGCTCAAGTCCGAGACGATCGGGCTGGCGGTGTCCCTGGAACTGCCGCTGGTCATCGTCGACGTGCAGCGCGGCGGTCCGTCCACCGGCCTGCCGACCAAGACCGAGCAGTCCGACCTGCTGCAGGCCATGTACGGCCGCAACGGCGAGGCACCGATGCCGGTCGTCGCGCCCCAGTCGCCGGCAGACTGCTTCGACGCCGCGATCGAGGCGGCCCGGATCGCGCTGACGTACCGCACCCCGGTCATGCTGCTGTCCGACGGGTACCTCGCGAACGGCTCCGAGCCGTGGCTGCTGCCCACCGTCGACGACCTGCCCGACCTGACCGTGGAGTTCGCGACCGAGCTGAACCACACCAAGGACGACGGCACCCGCGAGTTCTGGCCGTACGAGCGCGACCCCGAGACCCTGGCCCGCCCCTGGGCCGTCCCGGGCACGCCCGGCCTGGAGCACCGGGTCGGCGGGCTGGAGAAGGGCGCCGGGCACGGCGGGATCTCCTACAATCCGGACAACCACGACCTGAT
Organism: uncultured Actinomycetota bacterium; assembly: GCA_963742725.1. Classification (GTDB taxonomy): domain Bacteria; phylum Actinomycetota; class Actinomycetes; order Mycobacteriales; family Cryptosporangiaceae; genus CAVVAL01. Next base: position 1,517,369 of record CAVUMX010000001.1, read on the forward strand.
GGTCCGGACCCGCCAGGCCAAGGTGGACGGGGTCGCGATCCCGGCGCTGGAGGTCGACGACCCGTCCGGTGAGGCGCGGGTGCTGGTCCTCGGCTGGGGCTCGACGTACGGGCCGATCGGCGCCGCGTGCCGGCGGGTCCGGCGCACCGGGCGGCACATCGCCCAGGCGCATCTGCGCCACCTGAATCCCTTCCCCGCCAACCTTGGCGAGGTCCTGGCAAGCTACGAAACAGTCCTTATTCCGGAAATGAACCTGGGTCAGCTCGCCAGTCTGGTCCGGGCGAAATACCTCGTCGACGCAGTGGCTTACAACCAGGTGCGCGGCCTTCCGTTCAAGGCCGAAGAACTCGCCGGCGTGATCACCGATCTCATCAGCGACGCGAACGGGGACGTGAGGTAGAAGATGACTGACACCGTGGAGACGCCCACCATCGAGGGGAAGTCCGTCGATCTCGGCATCCCGGCCCTGCGGCTGGTGCCGAAGACCGATGAGCCCCAGCGCATGGCCGACTTCAAGTCCGATCAGGAAGTCCGTTGGTGTCCGGGCTGCGGCGACTACGCGATCCTCGCCGCTGTGCAGGGCTTCCTGCCACAGCTCGGGCTCAAGCGCGAGAACATCGTGTTCGTCTCCGGTATCGGCTGCTCTTCACGGTTCCCGTACTACCTCAACACCTACGGCATGCACTCGATCCACGGGCGCGCGCCGGCCATCGCCACCGGCCTGTCCTCGTCCCGCCCCGACCTGTCCGTGTGGGTCGTCACCGGCGACGGCGATGCGCTGAGCATCGGCGGCAACCACCTCATCCACGCGCTGCGGCGCAACGTGAACCTCAAGATCCTGCTGTTCAACAACCGGATCTACGGTCTGACGAAGGGCCAGTACTCGCCCACGTCCGAGGTCGGCAAGATCACCAAGTCGACGCCGATGGGCTCGCTGGACTACCCGTTCAACCCGGTCTCGCTGGCGCTCGGCGCCGAGGCCACGTTCGTCGCCCGCACGATCGACTCCGACCGCAAGCACCTCACGTCCGTGCTGCGGGCGGCCGCCGAGCACAACGGCACCGCGCTGGTCGAGATCTACCAGAACTGCAACATCTTCAACGACGGCGCGTTCGACCTCCTCAAGGACTCGGACACGCGCGACGACTGGATGCTGAAGCTGGAGCACGGCGAGCCGCTGCGGTTCGGCACCGACAAGGGCGTCGTCCGCGACCCGGCGACCGGCACGCTCCGGGTGGCGGAGATCGCCGAGGTCGGCACCGACGCGCTGGTCGTCCACGACGCGCACAACGACGATCCGTCGTACGCGTTCGCGCTGTCCCGGCTCTCCGGCCAGGACCTGCGGTACACGCCGATCGGGGTGTTCCGCGCGGTCGAGCGGCCCACCTACGACGAGCTGATGACCGCCCAGGTCGAGACCGCCCAGGAGACGGGCGCGGGTGACCTCGCCTCGCTGATCAGAGGCAACGACACCTGGACCGTCGCCTGATCGCGCTACGCCGGCCCGACGGGCTCGAACTGTCCAGCGACCCTGGGCGGCTCGATCTCGACCGCATCCACCGCTGGCTCGCCGACGAGTCGTACTGGGCGGCCGGGCGCGACCGTGCCATGGTCGAGGCCAGCGTCGCCGGTTCGATACCTGTCGGCGTCTACCGCGACGGGACGCAGGTCGGCTACGGGCGGGTCGTCACCGACCGGTCCACGTTCGCGTGGATCGCGGACGTGTTCGTCGACGAGTCCGCGCGCGGGCAGGGCATAGGCACGTGGATCGCCCAGGTACTGGTCGACTACGTCCAAGGCCTCGGCGTGTACCGGATCCTGCTCGCCACGCACGACGCGCACGACGTCTACGCCAAGGTCGGGTTCAGCCCGCTGCCCGTCCCGGAGCACTACATGATGCTGAGCACCGCCCAATCGAACGCCGGTGACTGACCAGCGGCGGGGGCTGCTCTTCGGTCTCGCGGCGTACTTCATCTGGGGCCTGTTCCCGCTCTACTGGAGGCTCCTGAAGCCGGCCGGTGCCATCGAGATCCTCGCGCACCGGGTGCTGTGGTCGCTCGTGTTCGTCGGGCTGGTCCTGCTGGCGCTGCGCCGCTGGGACTGGCTCCGCGGCCTCACCGGGCGTCCGAAGGTGCTCGTCAGCCTGTGCGCCGCCGCGGTGGTCATCGCCGTCAACTGGGGCACGTACATCTACGGCGTCAACACCGAACGCGTGGTCGAGACGTCGCTCGGGTACTTCATCAACCCGCTGTTCTCCGTCCTGCTGGGCGTGGTCGTCCTGCGCGAACGGCTGCGCGCCGTGCAGTGGATCGCGGTCGCCGTCGGCATCGTCGCGGTCGTCGTGCTGACCGTCGACTACGGCCGTCCGCCGTGGATCGCGCTCGTCCTGGCGTTCAGCTTCGGGACGTACGGCCTGCTCAAGAAGACGGCCGGCGCGCCGGCGGCCGAGGGGCTGGCGGTCGAGTCGGCGGTGCTCGCGCCGCTGGCGCTGGGCTACCTGGTCTGGCTGGAGTCCACCGGCGACGCGCACTTCGGGCACGTGTCGCTGGGGCACGCGCTGCTGCTGGTGGGCGCCGGCGTCGCGACGGCCGTACCCCTGCTGCTGTTCGCGGGCGCGGCCAACCGCATCCCGCTCTCGACCCTCGGCGTGCTCCAGTACCTGGCGCCGCTCATGCAGTTCGCGCTCGGCGTCCTCGTCATGCACGAGCCCATGCCGGCGGCACGCCTCGCCGGCTTCGCGCTCGTCTGGCTGGCGCTGGCCGTCTTCACGGCCGACGGACTCCGCAACCACCGTCGCCAGCTCGCGGAGTCCGCCGAAGCCGTCTGTTAGGCGCAGACCACCTTGGCCTGGGCGGCCGCGGCGCGTTCGCCGGAGCCGCCGCCGGCGTTGGTGAGCCGGACGCTGATCTGCCCGTTGCGCAGCGGGTAGGAGCCGGCCGCGTACCAGCTGCCCCGCTTCGCCGCCTGGTTCACGCCGAACGAGACGCTGGAGCCGTCGCCGAGCTGGACGGCGTACCGCGCGTCGCGGGCCGTCACGTCGCCGGACACCTGCGGCTTGGGCACGTAGATCGAGACCGCGCAGCTGCCCTGCTTGAGTGCGGCGGGACGGAACGCCCACACCGCGAACCCCGTGGACCAGGTCTGGCGGGTGAGCTCCATCGACGTGTAGCCGCCCCGGCAGCCGTCACCGGTCCAGCCGCCGGCCGTGCGGTCGTTGGGCCCCGCCGCCGCGCCACCCCGTCCACCGCTGCGATGCCCGTCGCGGCCGCCGTACGGGTCGTAGTACCCGCCGCCGTAAGGATCGTTGTATCCGCCGTAGGGGTCCTGGTAGCCGCCGCGCGGATCCTGCCCGCCGTAGTACGGGACCGACTGGTCGTACGTGCGCGACGCGTCCTGGCCGCAGCCGACGCCGGTCACCGCCGTATATCCCGGCTTCTTGCGTGGCGGCGTGGCCGGCTTGGGCTTGCCGGCGACAGGGCGTCCCGCGCCGGGAGGAGGCGAGGCCGGGCCCACCAGCAGGTAGGCCTCGGACGGGCTCGGCGACGGGGTGGCCTCGTCGCCGTAGTCGTCACCCCACCACGGCAGCGCGAGGCTGCGGCGATCCGGGCCGCCGTTGTCGGCGTTGATCGACAGCAGGACCGTCGACGTGGCCACCACGACCCCGATTGCCGCCACCGCGGCGTAGACGGGCCGCCGGCGCATGTCCCGCGCGCCGTCCCACCGCCTGGCCAACCAGTCCCGTGCCATTGCTGTACTCGCCATGAGCTGCACGCTCAAGACCCCGCCCCTCCAGTACACGCCGGCTATACCCCCCGGTACCCGGCCCCGTTGTCAGGCGCCCCGGCAGGACGCCCTTACCTGTGCCGCGGCGAGATGCTCGCCGTTCGGATCCTCGCCGCGCGTCACCATCTGCACCGTGATCTGCCCGTCGCGCAGCGGGTACGAACCGGCCGGCACCCACGATCCGCGCGCCTGGATCTGCTCGATCCTGAAGCCTGCGGTGCGGACCCAGTCCCGCTCGCGGACGAACATGTTGTAGAAGGCCGGGCTGCCCGCGACGTCCTGGAAGTCGTTGCCCGTCGGCACGTACACGGAGATCTCGCAGGTCCCTTGCCGGAAGTTGGCGGGCTTGAACCACCAGACGACGAACGCGGACGTGTCGTCCTGGTCAGCGAATCCCGACATCGGCAGGGCGTCGAACGAACCCGAGCAGCCGTTGCCGGTCCACCCCCCGCTGGACCTGCTGTACCAGCCGCGCGACCCGTCGGTGTACCGGCCGACTTCCGCGTACCCCCGGGTGGCGTCGTGCGGGCAGCCGTCCCCGGCGACAGCGGTGAAGGTCGCGCCGGACGGCTTGTTGCCCGGCTTGGCCGGCGCGGCGGCCGGGGGCCGGCTCGGCGACGGGCTGGCCGACGGCGACGCCGTCTCGGGGCCCACGATCAGGTAGGTGTCCGACTCGGGCTGTGCGGTGGGGCTCGGCGAGTCCGGGCCGCCGTCGCCGGCCCACCACGGTTGGTCACCGGCGTTGCGCGTGGCCGGCGGCTGGTGGTCGCCCGGGCTCGAGTCGAGGCTCGACACCACCAGGACGGTCAGCAGCAGGACGACGCCCGCGGCAGCCGCCACCAGCCGGAACGGGATACGGCGGCTACCGGACTCTTCATCCCCGCGAGCGGCGGAGTTCTCCGGCGTCTCGGGGCTGACGATCGTTGCCCCACCGCCGGTTAACGGATTCCTCATACCTCGCCTGTCCACTCCTGCCTTGCCCGCAGGCGGACCATACCTTGCCGGCCAGGCTCGAAGCACATGAACGCCAAGTCGCGACCTACGGTCAACAGCGGGTCAGCAGATGCTCACGTGACGCGTCATATTCACCGGAGTCGTCGTGTTCTTGCCGTCCACGGTGGTGGCGCTGACCTTCCAGAACACCGGGTCGTTGAGCGGCAGTCCGGTGGCGTCCACCTGGTAGAGACTGTCGTTGACCCGCCGCATCGCGAGCGGACGGTTCGGGTTGCCCGACGTGCCCCAGAAGAACGTGACCGTGCGCGCCACGTTGAAGCGGACGAACACGGTGACCTGGGCCCGCCACGTCTTCGGGCAGCCGAGCGTCGTGTCGGCGAGCAGGGCGTCGACCTGCGCCGGTCGTCCGGTGCCGCGCCCGTCGTCGGACGGCGGTGGCGGCGATGCGGAACGGGTGCGCGTGGGCGACGGCCTGGCCGTGGGCGATGCGGAAGGCGGCGTCAGCGTCGGTGTGGGAGAGGGCGTGATCGGCCGCCAGGACGGCGAGATCGTCACGGTGACCTCGCTGACCGGCGACGACGGCGACGAACCTGCCCCTGACTTGCTGGCGGTCGCCACGACCCGCTTCGGCGGGACCGGATCCTCCAGCGCGGGCCACAGCACGAACCCGCCGACGCCCGCCAACACCGCGACGGCGGCGGCGCCCGCGAGTGCCGCCTTCGCCACCGGTCCGAACCGGCTGCGGACGCGGTCGAGGGGGACGGGGAACCCGGAGCGGAAGAACGGCTCGGCCATGGCACCCCGCGCGCTCACCCGACTGGGGACGGTCGCGGCCCGTAGCGCAAGTCCGTGCAGTGCCGGCGGGAGCTGCATGGCCGGCAGCGTCGCGAACACCTGCGTCGCGTGCGCCTCGCCACGGCCGGCGGCCCCGCACGCCGCGCAGATCGCCCGGTGGATCTCGACCATGTCCTTGATCGCCGGGGGCAGCGGACCCTCGCGCCCGAGCAGGAGCGCGCGCAGCTCGCCGCACACGCCCGACGTGGGGTCGGCGGCGCGGACTTCGGCCACCGTCCGCTGGAACGAGGTTTTCGCCGTGGCGGTCAGCGCCGAGGCGCGCCGCACCGAGATGCCGAGCACCTGCGCGAGCTGGGCCGTCGTCAGCGCGTGCCGCAGCGCGAGGTCCAGGACCTCCCGGGCGCGCGGTTCGAGGGTCGCGGCGGCGCTCCACGCCCACGGCGGGCCACCACGACGGTTGTCGAGGGTGTTGGTGTTGCGGGCCGGCGCGGCGTCATCGTGGAGCGCGAGCGCCTGCGTGCTCCGGCGCCGCTGCCGGAGGCATTCGTTGCGGGTCAGCGCGTAGAGCCACACACCGAACCGGTCGACGCTCGTGAGCTTGTCGGCACGGTCGACAGCGACGAGCAACGCGTTGAGGACGGCGTCCTCCGCCTCGACGGTGTCGCCGATCATCCAGGCGGCGTAGTCGAAGAGCCGCGCGGCGTAGGTCGCGTAGACCTCGGTGAATCCGGATGCCTCCCTGGCTCTCAGTCCGGTGAGCAGTCGTGAGTCGTCAGCAATCGGCAGCGGGAAGGTGTCGGTCGCCTGCACGCGGCGGATACTAACCAGGTTGGGTAAACGCCGTTAATCCGGGCATTAGCGGACCAGAATGTGGGCGCGGTCACAGTGACCGAGCGTGAACGACGTCCCCGGCGGCGACTGGCACGGTCTGCCCGCCACCGTCCGGGTCGACGACCAGGCGGCCGTCCGTGTCGATGTCGACCGCCTCACCGACCAGCGTGTCCGCGCCCGGCAGCTCCACCTGGACGCGCCGGCCGACGGTGTCGCACGACTCGACGTACGCCCGGCGGAGGCCGCTCGCCTCCGGATCGCCCGCCGCGTCCCGCCACAGCTGGTAATCGCCGCTCAGCTCGCGCAGGATCGCGCGCAGCAGGATGTCGCGGTCGGTGGAGGCCGCGCCCTCGATCTTCAGCGACGTGGCGTCCGCCCGGGGCAGCTCCTCCGGGCGCGTGGTCACGTTCAGGCCGACGCCGAGTACCAGGGCGCCACCGTTCACGACCTCGGCGAGCAGCCCCGCCGCCTTGCGCCGCTCCGGCCCGAGCAGCAGATCGTTCGGCCACTTGAGCCCGGCTTCCAGCTCGGTGATCATGCGGACCGCCCTGGTCAGCGCCACCCCGGCGAGCAACGGCAGCCAGCCCCAGCGGTGTACCGGCACCACGTCCGGACGCAGCAGCACGCTGAACGTCAGCCCGGCGGACGGCGGCGACACCCAGCCCCGATCGAGCCGGCCGCGGCCGGACTCCTGCTCCTCGGCGACGACCACCAGCCCCTCCGCGGCGCCGTGCCGAGCGGCCTGGGCGACGTCGGCGTTGGTGGAGCCGGTGCGCTCGACGACCTCCAGGACGCTCCACAGCGATCCGGGACGGACGAGCGCACGGCGCAACGGTTCGACCCTCAGCGGCGGCCGTTCAAGATCGTTGTACACGCTCTTAGTGTGTCCGATGGTTCACGAATGTGATCTACGACGGCAGCCGGTTCGCGGCTGACCACACATGGTTAGGCTACGTCGGACCGAGAAGGGGTTGCCGCATGACGTCTGCCGCGCTGAACCAGCCCGAACCGGCCAAGCCGGACATCCACACCACCGCCGGGAAGCTTGCCGATCTGCAGCACCGGATCGACGAGGCGGTCCACGCCGGGTCTGCGCGCGCGGTCGAGAAGCAGCATGCCAAGGGCAAGATGACGGCCCGCGAGCGGATCGAGGAACTGCTCGACCCGGATTCGTTCGTCGAGCTGGACGAGCTGGCGCGGCACCGCAGTACCGCGTTCGGGCTGGATAAGACCCGCCCGTACGGCGACGGCGTCGTCACCGGGTACGGCACGGTCGACGGCCGTCCGATCTGCGTGTTCGCCCAGGACTTCACGGTCTTCGGCGGCAGCCTCGGCGAGGTGTTCGGCGAGAAGATCGTCAAGGTCATGGACCTGGCGATGAAGACCGGCTGCCCGCTCGTCGGCATCAACGACTCCGGCGGCGCGCGGATCCAGGAAGGCGTGGTCTCGCTCGGCCTCTACGGCGAGATCTTCCTGCGCAACGTCCGGGCCAGCGGCGTGATCCCGCAGATCTCGCTGATCATGGGCCCGTGCGCGGGCGGCGCCGTGTACTCCCCCGCGATCACCGACTTCACGGTGATGGTCGACAAGACGTCCCACATGTTCATCACCGGCCCCGACGTCATCAAGACCGTGACCGGCGAGGACGTGCCGTTCGAGGAGCTGGGCGGCGCCCGGACGCACAACACCAAGTCGGGCGTCGCGCACCACATGGGCGGCGACGAGAAGGCCGCGATCGAGTACGTCAAGGCGCTGCTGTCCTACCTGCCGAGCAACAACCTCGACGAGCCGCCCGTCTTCGAATCCGACGCCGAACTCGCCGTGACCGACGACGACCGCGTCCTCGACACGTTCATCCCCGACTCCGCGAACCAGCCGTACGACATGCACCGCGTCATCGAGTCCGTCCTCGACGACGAGGAGTTCCTGGAGGTCCAGGCGCTGTTCGCGCCGAACATCCTCTGCGGGTTCGGACGGGTCGAAGGCCGCTCGGTCGGCGTCGTCGCGAACCAGCCCATGCAGTTCGCCGGCTGCCTCGACATCGACGCCTCCGAGAAGGCGGCGCGGTTCGTCCGCACCTGCGACGCGTTCAACGTGCCCGTCCTGACGTTCGTCGACGTGCCCGGCTTCCTGCCCGGCACCGACCAGGAGTGGGACGGCATCATCCGCCGCGGCGCCAAGCTCATCTACGCGTACGCCGAGGCGACCGTCCCGAAGGTCACCGTCATCACCCGCAAGGCGTACGGCGGCGCGTACGACGTCATGGGGTCCAAGCACCTCGGCGCCGACCTGAACTTCGCCTGGCCGACCGCCCAGATCGCCGTCATGGGCGCGCAGGGCGCGGTCAACATCCTGTACCGGTCCGAGCTGCGCGACGCCACCGACCCGGACGCCACCCGCGCCGAGAAGATCACCGAGTACGAGGACACGCTCGCCAACCCGTACGTGGCGGCGGAGCGCGGCTACATCGACTCGGTGATCCCGCCGTCCCAGACGCGGGTGGCAGTGACGCGCGCGCTCCGGGTGTTGCGCGGCAAGCGGGAGACCCTGCCGCCCAAGAAGCACGGGAACATCCCCCTGTGAGCGAGTGGAGCGGCGCCGCGGTGTCGAAAGTCGGGCGACACACCGGCGGAGCCGTGGTGTGGCGGACGGCGTCGACGCCGCATAGAGGCGCCGCGCAGCGAGCGAACCAGGAGGCACTGTGAGCGAGTGGAGCGGCGCCGCGGTGTCGAAAGTCGGGCGACACACCGGCGGAGCCGTGGTGTGGCGGACGGCGTCGACGCCGCATAGAGGCGCCGCGCAGCGAGCGAACCAGGAGGCACTGTGAGCGCGGTCTCGGGGGAGGCCCCCGTGCTCAGAGTGGTGCGGGGTGACGCGTCGGCCGAAGAGCTCGCGGCGCTGGTCGCGGTGCTCGCGGCGCGATCGGGCGGGGTGGCCGTGCCTGAGCCGGAGCCGGTGTCGCTGTGGCGGGACAAGGCTGCGCCGGTCAGGGCGCCGTTGATGCCGGGTCCGGGGTCGTGGCGAGCGTCGGGGCTGCCTCGATGAGCTTGACGGTGCGCCCGCTGACGGCGAAGGACGTCGAGGGCTGCCTGCGGGTGGTGGCGTCGCTGCCACGGTTCTTCGGGACGGCCGCAGAGGGCGGTGACCACAACGTCGAGGACCTCCGTGCGGACGGCGGCCTGGTGGCCGTCGCCCCGGGCGGCGACATCATCGGCTTCGTGACGTGGCGCAAGCACGCCGAGGGGGCGGCCGAGGTCAGCTGGATGGCCGTCCACGCGACGTTGCGCGGCCGTGGGGTCGGCACGGCGCTGATCCGGCGCCTGGAGGCGTCGCTGGCTGCGCACCGGTACCGGACGCTGTCGCTGCTGACGTCCGCGTCGTCGCACACGTACCAGCCGACGCGCGCGTTCTGGGAAGCCCGTGGCTTCAACCCGATCCTGACGTTGGACAAGCTGTGGGAGACGGACGTGGCGGTGGTCTACACGAAGACGATCGGCTCGTGAGGCGGCTCGTCCTCGCGTCGGCGAGCACGGCGCGGCTGAACCTGCTCCGGCAGGCAGGCCTGGCCCCCGAGGTGATCGTGAGCGGCGTCGACGAGGAGGCCGTGACCGCTGCCGGCCCGTCCGCGCTGGCGCTGGAACTGGCGCGGCTCAAGGCCCAGGCGGTCGCGGCCCAGGTGCCGGACGGGCTGGTCATCGGATGCGACTCCATCCTGGACATCGACGGCCAGGCGCTGGGCAAGCCCGCCGACGCCGCCGACGCGCTGGTCCGCTGGCATCAGATGGCCGGACGGGAGGGCCACCTCCGCACCGGGCACTGCGTGATCGACACCGCGACGGGCAAGGAGGCGGCCGACGTCGCATCGACGGTCGTCCGGTTCGGTACGCCGTCGCCGGACGAACTCGCCGCGTACGTCGCGTCCGGTGAGCCGCTCCACGTGGCCGGCGCGTTCACCCTCGACGGGCGCAGTGCCCCGTTCATCGAGGGGATCGACGGCGACGCGGGCACGGTCATCGGCCTGTCCCTGCCGCTGTTGCGGCGCCTCCTCGCCGACGTGGACGTCCGCATCACAGATCTGTGGGTTTAGGGTCGTTTCATGACGCGTGTACTGCGGGACGTGACCCCGGAACTCCACGACTACCTCATCGCCCACAGCAGTCCCCCGGACGAGCACCAGCAGGATCTCATCCAGGAGACGACCGCACTCGGCGGCGCGGCGACCATGCAGATCTCGCCCGAACAGGGCGCGCTCCTGACGATCCTCACCAAGCTCGTCGGGGCGCGGTCGGCGGTGGAGATCGGCACGTTCACCGGGTACTCGGCGATCTCGATCGCCCGCGGCCTGGCCGACGGCGGCCGGCTGCTCTGTTGCGACGTCAGCGACGAGTGGACGTCCGTCGCCCGCCGGTACTGGGACCGCACCGGCCTGACCGACCGCATCGACCTGAAGCTCGCGCCGGCTCTGGAGACCCTGCGCGCGCTGCCGCAGGAGCCCACGATCGACCTCGCGTTCCTCGACGCGGACAAGGAGAACTACGTCGCGTACTGGGACGAGCTGGTCCCGCGCGTGCGGTCGGGCGGCGTGATCGCCGTCGACAACGTGATGTGGAGCGGCGAGGTCGCCGATCTGCTCAACGCGAGCGACACGGGGCTCGCCATCCACGCCTTCAACGAGCACGCCCGCGCCGACGACCGGGTGGAGCTGGTCATGCTGCCGGTCGCCGACGGCCTGACGATCGCCAGGCGGCGCTGAAAGTGAGCTAGGCGGCGGGTGAAGGCTAGGCGGCGGTGAAAGCTGCCCACATGCCCATCGTGACCGCGGCGGCCGCGCAGCCGGCGACGATGACCAGCCAGCGCGGGGTCGTCAGCGGGCGCCACGGCGCGCGGTAGAGCAGGACCGCGGCCCAGGCTCCGACGGCGGCGAGCAACGTGCCGATCCACAGGTAGGACCCGGCGGACGAGGAATCTCTCCCCGTGCCCGTCAACGTCACCGAGAACATCACCGCGTGCAGCACGACGATTCCGGCTGTCGCCAGACCCATCAATCCACTGCACAGTAACGCTGCGACCACCGATCGTGTCATCGGCGTGTCCTCGCCCACGGCACCTCCTCGTGCACTGCCGGGCTCGTCGATGAGCCCGACGCACGAGGGTAGGGCAGCCGCACCATACGTCCAAGTTGGCGCGGATCACCGCAGGTCGGACTACGTGACACTGTTAACGCGAATGAGTTTCGCGATATCCGGGACAGCGGGAGCCGACCGGGCCGATGATGAGCCACCCGCTCCCGGAGGATCCGTTTGTCCATCCCGCCACCGTCCCGCCGCACGATCGCCGCGCTCGCGGCCGGCGTCACGCTGGGCTACCTCGGCAGCAACGTGATGCCGGTGCTGCTCGGCGGCATCACGGCGAGCCGGCACCTGTCGAACACCGCGGCCGGCGCGATCGGGACGGCGCAGCTCCTCGCGACCGCTGTGGCGGCGTTCGCGCTGACGGCACGCGCAGGCCGTCCGGGACGCCGGATGCTGGCGCGCTGGGGTCTCGCCGGCGCCGCGGTCGGGTTCGCGGCCAGCACCATCGCCCCGGACGCCATCACGCTCGGCACCACGAACATCATCGCCGGCCTCGGGCTGGGCGTCGTCGGCGCGATGGCGCTCGCGGGCCTCCCGAACACCAGCAATCCGGACCGCGCCACGGCGACGGTCGTCCTGATCAACGTCCTCGGGGTGGCCGCGATGGTGGCGGCGATCCCCGTCGCCGACGCCGTCTTCGGGCAGGGCGCCGGGTTCGTCGTGATCGCCCTCGTGTGCGTCGCGGCCATGCCGGTCATGGGACAGCTGCCGGACGCGCCCGCCGTCGTCACGGACGTCCAGCCGGGGATCCGGGACCTGCCGGACAAGATCCGCGGGACGCTGCTCGGCGCCGGGACGGCGCTGTTCGCCGCCGCCGACATCGGGCTCTGGTCGTACGCGCAGATCATCGGCGAGAAGCGCGCGGGGCTCACCGGGACGACCCTGATCATCGTGCTGGCGTTAGGCGTGGTCACCGGCCTGGTCGGCGTCGGGGCGGCGGCATGGACCCCCGGACGGGTGCGCCGGACGTACCCGCTCGTCGGGTTCCTCGTGGTCGGCGCGGTCGCGAAGCTGCTGGTGGCGGTCAGCACCTCGCCGATCGTGTTCGCGGTGTGCATCGCCGTGTGGAACGCGACGTACCCGGCGATCGTGCTGCTGCTCCTCACGATCGGCAGCGGCCTGGACGAGCGCGGCCGCTGGAACGCCGCTCTGGGCGGCGCGCTCGGGTTCGGCACGGCCATCGGACCGCTCGTCGCCGGTGCCGCGCTCGACGTCGGGTACGTGCAGCTGGGCGCCGTTCTGCTGGGGATCACGCTGGCCGCGATCACCCTGGTCAGCGTGGTTTCGGTCAGCATCGACCGGGACAAGCGCGTGGTTCCCTCGCCTACCGCACCGGTGCCGTGAGCTGCGGGTAGCGTCAGGTTGCCCGAAAGTGACCGGGATCTCGTTACCGGCCGGTCACGACACCGCGTCGTCGCCATAGACTCGCCGTCAGCCGAAGGGAGACGAGCGTGCAGAAGGTACTGATCGCCAACCGCGGGGAGATCGCGGTGCGGGTCGCCCGTGCCTGCCGTGACGCGGGGCTGACCAGCGTGGCCGTGTACGCCGACTCCGACCGTGACGCGCTGCACGCCCGCCTCGCCGACGAGGCCTACGCGCTCGGCGGTGACACCCCCGGCGACAGCTACCTTCGCATCGACAAGCTGCTCGACGTGGCCGCGCGGGCCGGTGCCGACGCCGTCCACCCCGGGTACGGATTCCTGTCCGAGAACGCCGAGTTCGCCCAGGCCGTGATCGACGCCGGGCTCACCTGGATCGGCCCCACGCCGGCGGCGATCCGCGCGCTCGGGGACAAGGTCGAGGCACGGCACATCGCGATGGCAGCGGGCGCGCCGCTCGTCCCCGGCACGAAAGACCCGGTCAGCGGACCGGACGAGGTCGTCACGTTCGCGCAGGAGTACGGGCTGCCGGTGGCGATCAAGGCGGCGTTCGGCGGCGGCGGGCGGGGCCTCAAGGTCGCCCGGACGCTGGAAGAGATCCCGGAGCTGTACGCGTCGGCGGTCCGTGAGGCCGAGGCGGCATTCGGGCGGGGCGAGTGCTTCGTCGAGCGGTACCTGGACAAGCCGCGGCACGTCGAGGCGCAGGTCCTCGCCGACCAGCACGGCAACGTGATCGTCGTCGGCACCCGCGACTGTTCGCTGCAGCGGCGGCACCAGAAGCTCGTCGAAGAGGCGCCGGCTCCGTTCCTGTCCGACGACCAGCGCTCGCGGATCCACGAGTCGTCGCGGGCGATCTGCCGCGAGGCCGGGTACCACGGCGCCGGCACGGTCGAGTTCCTCGTCGCCGTCGACGGCACGATCAGCTTCCTCGAGGTCAACACCCGGCTCCAGGTCGAGCACCCGGTGTCGGAGGAGACCACGGGCCTCGACCTCGTGCGCGAGCAGTTCCGGATCGCCGACGGCGAGGCGCTGCGCTTCACCGAGGACCCGGCACCGCGCGGCCACTCGTTCGAGTTCCGCATCAACGGCGAGGACGCGGGCCGCGGCTTCCTGCCCGCCCCCGGCGCTGTGTCTGTCTTTGTGGCGCCTGCCGGCCCGGGCGTGCGGGTCGACACCGGCGTCGAGGCCGGCTCGGTCATCGGCGGCAACTTCGACTCGCTGCTGGCCAAGCTCATCGTGACCGGCGAATCGCGAGCCGAGGCGCTCGCCCGTGCGCGGCGCGCCCTGGACGAGATGGTCGTCGACGGCATGGCCACGGTGCTGCCGTTCCACCGGGCGATCGTCCGGGACCCGGCGTTCACGTCCGACCCGTTCAGCGTGCACACCCGCTGGATCGAGACCGAGTTCGACAACCAGATCCCGCCGTACGCCGGTGACGCCGCTGCCGGCGCCGAGGCCGAGCCGCGGGAGACCGTGGTGGTCGAGGTCGGCGGGAAGCGGCTGGAAGTGTCGCTGCCCGGCGGGCTCGGTGTCTCCCCTGGTACTTCGGCGGGTCGGAAGAAGGCGCCGAAGCGCGGCGGGGGCGGCAAGGCCGGGTCCGGCGCCAGCGGCGACGCCGTCGTCAGCCCCATGCAGGGGACGATCGTGAAAATCGCCGTCGAAGAAGGTCAGACCGTCGCCGAGGGCGACCTGATCGTCGTTCTCGAGGCGATGAAGATGGAGCAGCCGCTCAACGCCCACAAGGCCGGCACCGTGACCACCCTGAACGCGACCGTGGGCGAGGTCGTCACCGCCGGCTCCGCCATCTGCGAACTCAAGGACTGACGGCGCCGGCCACACCCACCTTGGCGCGAGCTGTCGGCGAGCGGATGTAGCCCGTGGCCTGGATTTCGCCGCCGCGCCGTACCACCGGGGCGGCGCGACACCACCGAACATCCAATCCTCATGACCGCGATCCGCTACTGCAGGCGTTGGGAAGGTCGATGCGACCCGTCTAACCAAACATGTCGGCGGGCAGGCGAGTCGATCGCGGGGTATGCGTGCATTGGATCATGTGAAGGTGAGGCCGGCCGCTCTACCGGCCGTCGTCGGCGGACGTGAGCCGAGGCGCGCCAGGAGCGCCCTATTGTGCCGCGGATACCGTCAGCGGCGATCTCGACGCTGATCTGGCGAGCCGAGAGCTTGCGGTCCCGCCGCTGCACTCTATCCGGGCCACTATGTTCATCAAGTCTGGTCGGGCCGCGCGGCGCCGACGAGAGGTAACAGGCCTGCCTCGCGCAGGCCTTGTTGGTTGCACTTCACATGCTGCCGACAGGAGAGCCGTTCCGTCGCGACGCCGTACCGCCACGTATCAACAACTCCGCGCAAACAGCTAGGCAGTCGAACAGCCGACAGCCCCGCCACCGTCACCAGCCGCACGCCGGCCATCCACGATGGACGATTTGTCGGCAACGATGACGGCAACGGGGCCGGACGTTGACGTTCGTCGAGAACCCGCCTGTCGCATGTCGACTACAGATTGAACAGCAATGGGACACGGTCCGCTGGGATGCAACTCATAATCGTACGGCCCCATTATTCCAGGCCACGATGTCCTGGTCATTGCACGGATACTAGCAGCCACAAACCACCATGGCCGCGCGGCCGCTACGGCTCCACGTCCCAATCCTCATATACCACTCGTGCGGCGGCCACAATGTCGGCTACCAAGCGCCAGGTCGGGGGCTCTGGAGCGGCGCTGCCACGGAAGTTGCGATTGAAGGAGTCAACGTCCTTAACCGCGTATTGAGCCATGACTTCGAGAAAGGTGCCCAAGTCGGTACGCGCCCACTGATCGCCATTTTCCCTGAAGTCATGCGCCAAGGCTCTTAGGAATCGCGCGAACGCGATGCGATCAGGAATATCCGCTGATGGGTCTAGGTAGTCTTGAATCGACATCGCTATCAACCGCCCGCCGCCCGAAGACCAAACATGGCCAACTGAATTGCTACGCCATCGTTAGTAGTTGTAAACTTCCACGCCTCATTCGTCACCTCCGCAGGCGTCGCCATCCGGAAAGGCATAGGGACCCCGGCCTCCTGGAAAGCCGCTAGCCTCCTATTGTCAAGAGTAAACATCACCCCATCTCTCTCGACAAGTCGAACGGTCGGAATCGACGTTGGCTGGACGGTCCCGTTACGGAGCCCTTCGGCGGTGTCGGCAATTGTTTGCCCATCACCAAATTTGTAGGTAATTGAGTCTTGACTGAACCTTACGGTGTTGGGATCAATGGTATTCGGATCAACGGTGTTGCAGTTGTGTGCCAGCACGGGTGTTTCGGCTGCCATCACATAGTAGGTGTGGATGTCTTGGACGGTCAGGTTGTGGACGCGTTGCTTCGCCGACCATACCCGGAGGCTGGCTATTGCGACCCGTCGAGCATCGGCGGTTCGCACGTGCTCGCCAACCTTGAGGTCGCCTGCGTCAACCCATGCCCGCTGGTCGTCGGACCAGAACGGGTGGTTGGCCGTGGCTGTCAGGGTACGGCCGGTTGCCAGCGAGATCTCTGCCAGCTTCTTTTGGCCTCCGCTGGCGTAGGTCGCGACTACCGTGCGCGGACCAGACTTTCGCTTGACCGGATCAGCCGCAAGGACCCGGTCACCCACGACCAACCTGTCGATGTCCTTCTTCTTGCCATTCGCGAGCAGGACCTTAGTTCCTGGCGGGAAGCTGTTCTCGCACTTCGCTGGCGTACGCCGCAAGATAGATTTGGCCCTGTCGACGGCCTTGCTCTGCTTCATCCAGCCGCCGATGGCGTCAGCCATCCGCCCGCCGATGTCTTTCAATCGGTTAAACAACTTCGCGGCTGCTTTCCAGCGCCACGCGTACTTCGCCGCGATCTTGCCGAGCAACCCGCCCACGAATGACGCCAGTACATTGACGGCCGTCTCCGCGCACGCGCCGATATCACCCTTGGTGAAGCAGTTGAAGCCAGCCGTAAGGCCCAGCTCGTCCGCCGCGATCTTCGCCAGCTGCTTAGCTAGCTTGATGACCGTCCTCTTGTGCTGGTCACGCCGCTTGACTGCCGCGTCGAGATCGGCCTCTGCCCGGTCACGCGTCGTCCTCGGCTTGCTCTTCTTCGGCGCGCCATTGAAGTCGTTGCTGAGATCCACACCGTTGTTCACTAGACGCTCAGCCGAGTCCGCAGAGATCAACCCGGTCGGGTCGGAGAACGTCGCAGGGGCGTTGTTGCCATAGGCGTACCCGTTCATCTGCTGCGGGTCCGCGTGGTTGATGATCGGGTCGACCGAGATGAACCGACCGTGCTGAGGGTCATACTCCCGGGCACCCAGATGCGTCAGACCGGTCGACGCATCGATCGTGCCGCCGACGAAGCCGCGATCACCCGTCCACGGCACCAAACTTTGGTCCCGAGAGCCGCCGAACGGCAACGACCGCCGACGCGTAACCGCGAGAGTGCTGCGGTCGATCGCCATCCCCGCTGTTCCGTGGTGGTCGGAGACCAACAACTGCACACCGTCTGCTGTGCGCACCGCGACGGTCTGGCCACCGAACGAGTAGTACCGCGTCGCTGACTCCGTGTTCTTGGCACGGTCCAGCTTGATCTCCGTGCCGTCGATATACAGCGTCGTCGCCTGAGGGTCACGACGGATTAGCCGCTCCCCATCGGCGTCATACAGGAACTCCGTCGTCCCTTTGCTGTCCTTCGCCGAGGCCAGACGGCCCTCAACGTCCCAGGTCAGCGTCTGCTCCGCGCCCGCGAACGTCCGAGACTTCGTGTTGCCGACCTCGTCGTACTCGAACGTTTCCAGCCGCTGACCACCCGGGCTGTCCGTCGTGACCTTCGACAGAGCATGCGGGCGAGGCTGCTTCGCGGCGGGGTACTCGTACGTCCGGACGGTGTCCCCGCCCGCCAAGTGCTGAACTTCCTTCTTCCGGTTCCCCGTGACGTCGTACTCCCACGAGTGCCAGTAAGGTGCCGGCCCGCCAAGGTCAGGTGTCGAGGGCTCCGCGCTACAGGCCCCTGTCGGCGTCCACGCGTCCGTCATACGACGCAGGTAGTCGTACCGGAAGCACTGCCGATCAGCGAACTGGTCCGTAGGCGCGTCCGTCGTCTCCGTCAGGTTGCCGGTCTCGTCGTACCCATAGGCGACGTCCGACACCGTGCCGGCGAAACCCTCACGCTCGACCTTCGACCGCTTGAGCCGGCGCGTGCCCTGCTCGTACGTGAACGACTGCCACACGAACTTGTCCGCACCGAACGTCATCCGCAGAGGCTCGCCGAAGGGCGACCGCTGCGTACCAGCGACATAGGATCCGTGACCGCCGAGCGCCTTTAGACCACCCAGCGCGTCGTACAGGTGCTCGACCGTTTCTGACAGCAGACCGGATACGGCCGGCAGCCCCAACTTTCGAAGGTTCCCTTGGACGTCGTACGTCATGGACGACGCGTAGGTGCCGGCCAGTTCCCCTTCGATGGCTGGGATCACCGTCTGGGCACCCGTCGGCCGGTACATGATGTCGTAGCCGGTCACGGCCGTCGTGTAGGCGTTCTCGCCCACCCAACGCGTCGAACTCGCAGCCAGACCGACCAGCGGTTGACCCGCAGCACTCTTGGCCGTGTCGAACGTCCAGCTCGCCTGGAGTGGTCCCGTTGCGCTGTCCTTGCGCGACGCGGTCTTGCGGCCCAACAGGTCGTACTCGTAGAACAGTTTCGCTCCGCGGGCGTCCTCAACCGACACGACCTGGCCGCCATCGTCATAGGTCGTCTTGGTGACACCGCGGTCCGGATCGCTAGCCTCCAGGACTCGGCCCTGCAGGTCGTACTCGTAACTCCACACATTCCCGGCCGCGTCAGTAACGGTCTTCTGCTTACCGTCCGGCGTGTAGGTGTAGTTCGTCTCGTCGTACGCGCCAGACGGCCCACTGCCCTTGTACTGGCGCAGCGCCGTGGTGCGCCCGCGACCGTCCAAGATCGTGGTGGTCGGCGTAGATCCGGCTGGCGGATCAACGCTGACTCGGTCACCGCTATAGGTCGTGGTCGTCCGCCACTTTTCCGCGCCCAGGACCTTGAACGCCTGAACCGTCGGCCTACCGGTGCCGTCGTACGTCGTCGTTGTCTGCGATTCGAAGTGGTGATCGGTCTCAGGCACGAACAGGTCTGTCGACGGCACGCCCTGCGCGTAGAACGGGCCATTACTGTTCTCGACCTGCCCGCGCTCGTCGTAGGTGGTCTCCGTGATCACCCGGCCGTTCTCGTCCAGCGTGCCGTTGTCCAGAATCGTCGGGCTCTGCGTCTGCCTCGGCCGGAGCAACCCGTCGAACAGCGCGTACGACGTCTTGTAGGTGCTCCCATCACGGACCAGCTCAGACGTTGAGACAGCGGCCGTGCCGTTGTTGCGCACGAGATAGCTGAACTTCAAATGAGGCGTGTATGTCGCCTTGGCACGGCCTGGCAGCCACACCGATGTAAGCCGGCCGAGGGGATCGTAGGCAAGATCGGTTCGCCGCGAGTTAGCGTCGATCTCCGCGTCTGGGACTCCCCATGCCGGATTTACGACGGTCTTGCTGACGTGTCCGAGAGCGTTGGTCGCGGTTGTCTCTGTTACCGGACCGCCGGTCGCCGGTGTGTACGCCGTGGTGCTCCTACGGTTAAGCGCGTCATGAGCCTCGGTCACGCGCCCATGCGCGTCGTAGGCGAGACGCGAGCTCGTCTTGTAGACACCGCCATCAACCAGCGTCTCCGTGCGGGTTACAGCGCCCTTGGTCGGCGGCGTCGTGTGGCTGGCCGCTCCGTCGTAGTAGGTACGGACATCGGACACGACCTCTCCAGGTGCGGGCGCGTCACATGCCTTCTCGCGCGTGAGAATCCTGGCTTCCTGACCCAGGATCCACGCCGACGTGTTGTGAACACGCTCAATCGAGGTACACAGGTCATCGGTAGCCACGGCGACGTCTCCAAGGTCGTTGACCTTGTTCGGCATCCCGTAGCCATCGAAACTCGTCCTAATCTCGGAGGTCCGCTCGCCGCCGCCAGCGAGCGCGGTGCGCGTGCTGGACTTGTTCGTCTGGAGCATCCGCGCGGTCTTCTCGCCGCTTCCCGCAGTCGGTGCGCTGACCCACGGGTCGTTGATCGTGCTGGTGACCTCGGCGCCGCCGACCCCGTTGTAGGTAATCGCCTCACGAAGGAATCCGTTGGCGCGGGCGTCGTCGGTGATGACGCCACCACGCGTATCGGTGACGCTCGCGGAGCGCCGCGCGCCTCCGGGAAGCGGATCGCCGTTCATACCGCGCATATAGATCGACTTCGTGAATGTCAGCGCGCTCTGGCCCGGCGTACCCGTCGAGGCCCGCACCTCACCGAAGCCACGCCACTGACCATAGGTGCGGTACTTCGGGAGGGTCAGCTCGTTGTCGTCGTAGTGCCACGCAGCCGGGCCGACATAGGTGTACGCCGTCATCTTGTCCGGGGCGCCACCAGTGAGATCGTCCTCCACCACCGACTCGACCGGGTACTTGTGGAAGTAGTGCATGGTGGGGTTCTCGTCCCCGTCACCTGCCCAGAAGACTGGGAAACATTTCCGGGCGTTGGTGTGCGGACTGGCCGGCAAGCTTTGAGGCGTGCAATCAGGTTTCGGGTAGTTCACCGAGATGATGGATCCAGTCTCACTGGTGATCTTGGCAACCCGAAGCTTGTCCATTGCGGGAGCCGAGTCCAACCCGTCGACGCGGTTGTACAGCTGCTCGCCTTCGAAAGTGATAGCCGGCAGCCGCTCAGATCCACCGACCTTGCCCGTGTGCGTGATCGAGTTCAGCCACAGCGACGCCGTGGTCGTACCGTCGCCTGGCATAGGCAGCGACTGCACAAAGGCCCACTCGTCCACCGGACTGTACGTGGTACCGGACCGGATTTCGGTCGTGACTCCGACGAGCCGCTTCCGGGTAAAGAAGCTCGGCGACCTTACATCTGGGCAAGACGTGGTGCTCGTGCAGATCTGGTCGAACGGCAGATCCGGCCAGGCCGCCTTGGTCGTGTTGTTCAGTTGACCTTCGGCGCAGGTGATCGTCCCGCTGGGGATGCAGCGTTCGGCCACGGTGAACCGAACCTGCGTCGGCGCCGCCGTAGTGGCCTCGGTGCCCGAGCGCTCCCCGTACTCGATCCGGCTCAGCCAACCGCCGCGGTCGTAGTTCGAGATCGCTGTGTTGTTGTTCCGGCCGTAATTGTTCTTCTCGCGGGCATAGTAGAACGTCATCGTATTGCCGTGCGGGTCGACGACGTAGTCGAGGTTCCACCGCCACGCCTGCTGGCATGACGACGCTGCGAACGTGGCCGCGTGGCAGGGCTCACCAGTGTGGTTGCCGAATACAGGGCTCACCCACGTCGAGTCGGTGTTCGCGGCGCTGTCGGCGCCGTACCTCTTGCCCTTGCCGAAGTAGTACTGCGTGCCGTCCGACGTGGTCAGTCGCCAGTACTCCTTGTCGTTGTCGTCATTCGTCGCCCCGTGGAGCCGCTCGATCCGAGAAGCGTCGTCGTTCTCAAGCCGCCAAGTGCCGTCCGCAGCCTTGATCAGCTCGCCGGAGTGCCCGCCCAGGACCACACTGGCGTTGTCAGTCTTCCAGCACTGATCGCTCGTCTTGGTGGCGTTGTTGGCTCCCGAGCCCTGGTCGTCACGGCAGGTGACGTACTTCCGCTCGACGTAGCCGGTTTCGAGGCTGTGGCCTTCACCCAGCCACGACGTCTGGTTGTTGGCAGACGCCGTCCGTCCATCAACCGAGCCGGACGAATAGTTGATCGCCAGCGACGGTGTCGGACCGTTCACGGCCGGCGGCACTCGCAACCGGTACGACCACGAGAAGTCGCCTGTCTGTTGGCTGACCTGCCATGACGCCGACGGAGCGAGCGACGTGGCGGCGTAGCTTCCTGCCGGACCGGACGCACCAGCGCTCACCGCCAGTACGGCAGCGGAACCACTGCTTCGGGCGCCAGACACTGCCGTGGAGCCCGGGATAGCCACGTTCGCGAGGATCCGCTTCGTCTTCACGTTGTTGCTACTCGGGACAGGCGTTCCGGTCTGGCAACGGGCGAGGTGCGGAGTCGTGAGCGCGCACGGTGGAAGCGAGACGAGGCGCAGGCGCGACGCCCAGTCGCCACCGATCGCCGTGGCGTACTTGGAGTAGTCAACCTCAACCGACGCTCGACCTGCTGCGGCTACTGCGTCCTGTCGCGCCAGCGAAAGGACCACGCCGTGGATGCCCAGCTTCGCGGACTGGTCTTGTCCCGAGATGTTGACGCGGAGCTTGGTCGGCAGGGCCGCCTGGGCCACGCGTTCACCCGAGGGGCGCCCAACCCATATAGGCAGAGCACCTGCCTGTATGCGCGGGGTAGCCGACTTGGCTGCTATCCCCCCCGACGAAGGCAGAGAGACAACCGCCGAACCAGCCGTCGGCCAGGACGGCGCAGCCAGCTTTGATGTGCGGTACGCGGGCTTCTTGGCTGCGGCGACCCGGCCTGCCTTCCCCGGTACCGGCTTTGTCCGTTGCATGGGCGACGGGTCAGTGCCTGCGCTGACGGCCGTCGCCGGCGGAGCGACAAGAAGGGTCGCCACCAACACGCCAGCCATCGCTGCCGCTCCGGCCCGAAAGGCCCGGCGGCGCCACGACATCGCCCACATCCGTCCACTCTTCGGTGCTTGATTCATGGACCTCTCCCAGTGGCATTCCACAACACGCTCTCTCAGCGGCCATCTCACGGTTCGCTCACTCATTGCTTCGGCCGCGAATCCCGGTAGACCGCCCAGACCTGCTCTGAATCCAATGCGCCGGTGTAGGCGCGAACATCGTCGACATCGCCGGCCCAGAACCCGGGTGTCGTTGACGAGCTCTGTGCCCTGCCGACGCGAAGTGCCGCGAGTTCGTTTGTGGGGCTGAACTGGACGTCGGTGTCACCCGCAGATTCGCCGTTGACGTAGATGCTCAGAAGCTTGGCGCCGGCCTCATAGACGCCGACCACGTGAATCCACTCGCCCGGCAGCACGACTTGTGCTGCCGTCCTGGCGACCGCCAACTGCCCCGCAATGGACGGGTCTGGCAGCGCGAACTCAAATGCGGTACGCGGCAAGCCTTCCTCGTCAGTGCCGGCGGGAACGGCGTGCAGGGTAAAGCCACGGGTCGTGGCGTTGCCCTGACTCAGCATCACCCGCGTGCTGGTGAGCGTCGGCATCCGGACCCATACCGCAACCGAGAAGTTCTGATCGTTGCGAACAATCTCCGCAGACGCGGTCGCGGCGGTGCCGTCCACACCGTCGAGCGCTAGGGCCCGATCAGTCGGGTCGTACTCGGCCCAGCGGCCGTCCGTCCACGGCGTGCCGCCCGCGATCGTCATCGGGTGTGCGGGAACGGCGGCGTCGGCGGCCGTGGAGCCCGTGTTGTCGTCCAATTTCCAGTGACCTGCCAGGGTCCCACCTGCGACAGTGAACTCCAGCGCGCCGGCATGCTCACTCCGGTTGCCTGCCTTGTCGAAACTCCAGACCCGGAGGACGGCCGGACCGAAGTTGCGCAGCGGAATCGAGATCGTGGAAGCGGTGGCCGCAACGTCTGCCGACGTCGCAACATCGTTGAACGACCACTTGTACCGCGCCACATCGGCTGAGCCACCATTGCCGAATGTGAAGGTCGCCGTACTTCCGACCGCATAGGTCTGACCGGCCGGCGCGGCAACTGTCGGACTCGCGGGCTTGGTCGGGTCAACTGTGAACTCGCACCATCGCGAGTAGGGACTCCACTGATGCCCGTCCCACGATAGGACCCGCCATGAGTACGTACCGGCCGCAAGTTGGGGCAGGTCGATCTGATAATCGACGTTGGGCTTCTTTGGCGCTGTTGCCATGGGCTGGCCGATGCGGGAACCGTTTGTCCACCACAGCTCGAAGTAGGCCGTGACCGTCTGAGCCGCGTCGCTATCGTTGATGCGAGCGACGAGCGTCGGAGGATCCACCGTGATTACCGGCCGCCCATCCCCTGCTATGCATGTCGTCACCGGCCCGGTCGTCCGAAGCGCAGTGGGTGTGGCCGGCGGGCTGTTGTACTCGATGCTGAAGCGTGGGGCGAACGCACCGTCGGCTCGGAATCGCTTCCAGCCCGCGTTCGCGCTCTCGTTGACAGCACGGAGCATCATGACCGTCGTGGCCCAGTGATTCGTTGATGCGTTCACAGCTGCGCTCTTCGCGTCGAACTCGACCCACGCACCACCCGGCGAGCAACCGGTCCGGCCATAGGCGACTGTGCGTGCGGCACCGAGTTGCCCCAGCCACTTCGGCTGCTTGTTCCACGTCGTGTTCGCGTCGAACCCTGCGGTAAGACCGAGAATGACCTGTGACGGCGTGCAGTTGAAGGCCCAGACTTCGTAGGCGGAGAACGTCGCCTTGAGGATGGCCTTGCGGTCAATCGGGCGCGTGTCGAAGCGGAAGTACAGCCGCTTGAGGTGGTGCCCGTCCGCTGCTGTATTGACGTAGCCCATGCCCTCGTGCGCTGCGCCCTCCCAGTTGTAAGACGGCTCGTTGGCATGGGTGGCGTTCACCATCGCCCGCGCGGTCAGCTTTGCCGCGTGAACAGACGGATCAAGGTAGAGCGGGTACTCGGCCTGCTCCACCAACTCTGGATCGGGGATCACCGTCACGGCATCGGACGAAACCTCCACATCCATCACTGCCGACCGGTCGCCGGTCTGCGGTCCACGGGCGCGCGATTCGTCGACCGAAGGCTCTGCCTGGACGGACGGTGCTTGGGCAGCGGCCGTGCCAGCGCCGGACGAATCCCACATGATCGGCGTGGGGCTGGTGAGGATCGCGGTCCCGGCGTGATCGACAAGCTCGAATCCGCCCTCGTCTGCCGCACGTAACGCGGCACCGATCGCTGTCGCGCCGAACCGGACGCGACGCAGTGCAGGCTGGGCGGCGGCTTCAGGTGTCTTGACGACGAGTACCTCGCTGAACCCTTCGGCCTGCGCACGTACCTGCAGATCCACGCCCTGCAACACTTCGGGGTATGTAGCCGTGTCCCCAGACAGCTGAGGCGTGGGCAGCGCGCCAGGCCAGTTCAGGGCAAGCGAGACCCCGCTTTCCCTCATCCGCACCAGCGGACCGCTGGTGCCACCGCCGGAAAATGACATGCCGACGGCGGCCGCGACCGGACCAACACTGCCGTCCGGTTGGCGCACGAGAGTCGTGTCGATCGGCACCCACTTCCCGCCCTTGCGCACTCGTGTCGCGCCGGCGGTCTGTTCGAGCGTGAAGGTACCGCTCGGGTTGGCGAAGACCTTTTCTGTCTCCGTGGTGCGGTCCGCGATCTCAACCGGCTCGCCGGTCTCCTGCGCCTGGGCAAGAGCTCGCGCCTCAGAGCTGAGCGCTGGCGCTTGGGGGACGGCTGCCCGTGTGGGCCGAACGTCGACGAGCCCCATGGCAGCTAGGCCGAGAATGACAGCCAGCAGCGTCACGCACCAACGCCAGGAAGGGAACTTTGACGGAGGGGCACCCAACCTCCTGAAGCTTCCCAAGAGACAAGATAACCGGGACAAGCAGACCACCCCCGCGCTCGCGAGACAGAGCCTGGTGGGCGAAGCACCAAGCCAGGCGAGACTAGCGGAGGGAACCGACGCTAACTAGCCCAAGCGGCGGACATGAGGCATCAAAGAGGTGTCAGAAATTTAACAGCACGAGGCTGTAACGAAATACCTCAGGCCGAAACAGCAGCTCACGGCCTTGTAGGCAGCAAAACGACCCTTGAGCTGTAAGCGGCATCCCGGGCACAAGGCGACGCCCGCAGATTCGGGCGATGCGCTGTCTACTCGAACTCGTGCTGCATGAGTTGGCGGGCCGCTTCGGTCAGCGAGCCGGACAGGGACGGGTAGATCGAGATCGTGTGCGCGATCTGGTCCACGGTCAGGTGGTTCTCGACGGCCAGCGCGATCGGCAGGATCAGTTCGCTGGCCCGCGGTGCCACGACGACACCGCCGATCACCAGCCCGGACGCGGGACGGCAGTAGAGCTTCACGAACCCGTCCGTCAGGCCCTGCATCTTGGCTCGCGCGTTGCCGGCGAGCGGCAGGGTCACGGTGCGGGCCGGCACGTCGCCGGCGGCCACGGTGGTCTGGCCGATACCGACGGTGGCGATCTCCGGGTCGGTGAACACGTTCGCGGCGACCGTCCGCAGCTTCAGCGGCGACACGGCCTCGCCCAGGGCGTGCCACATCGCGATCCGGCCCTGCATCGCCGCGACGGAAGCCAGCATCAGCACGCCGGTCACGTCGCCCGCCGCGTAGATGCCCTGGACGTTCGTCCGGGACACCCGGTCGGCCGTGGCGAACCCGCCCTGGCCCAGCGCGACGCCGACCTCCTCCAGCCCCAGGTCGGCGGTGTTCGGCACCGATCCGACCGTCATCAGCGCGTGTGACCCCTCGACGGTGCGCCCGTCGGCGAGTTCGACGACCACGCCGTCGCCGGTCCGCTTGACGCCCTGGGCACGAGCGTTCTTCAGGATCGTCATGCCGCGACGGGTGAAGACCTGCTCGATGAGGTTGGCGGCGTCGGAGTCCTCGTGCGGCATGACACGGTCGCGGCTGGACACCAGCGTCACCTGCACACCCATGGCCAGGTAGGCACTGGCGAACTCGGCACCGGTCACACCGGACCCGACGACGATCAGGTGCGTCGGCAGCTCGGGCAGGTCGTAGACGTCCCGCCAGGTGAGGACGCGCTCGCCGTCCGGCTCGGCGCCGGGGATGATCCGCGGGTTGGCGCCGGTCGCGACGAGGACCACGTCCGCGTCGATGATCCGGTCGCCGATCCGTACCCGGTGCTGACGCCCCGCGACCTGGCCGTTCTCCAGCCGCGCCGTACCGATGACCACCTCGACGCCGGCCTGTGCGAGCTTGCTCCGGACGTCGGCCGACTGCGCGAGCGCCAACCCCTTAACGCGCCCGTGGACGGCCGGCGCGTTGATCCGGACGTCCTCCGGCTCACACGCCATCACGCCGAGCGCGTCGCCGTTGCGGAACGCCTCGGCCGCGTCCGACGAGGCGATGAACGTCTTGCTGGGAACACAGTCGTACAGCACACAGGCGCCACCGAGCCCGTCCCGCTCGACGATCGTGACTTCGGCGTTCAGCTGAGCTGCCACGAGCGCCGCCTCGTACCCGGCCGGCCCCCCGCCGATGATGACGATCCGCGTCGCGCTCTGGCTCACTGCAACTCCCTCAGCTGGTGCTGTACCGGTTTGCCCCGTTTACCGCCGCGCGGTCGCCCGGATGTTCGCGCGCACGCCACGCGGGTAGACCCCACGCACCCTATTCTTGCCCACTACAGTTGGAGCCCATGACTCTCTACGCCGCCTACGGGACGAACGCCGATCCTGCGGTCATGCGTGAGCGGTGCCCGCAGTCGCCGAGCGCGGGTACCGGCTGGCTCGAAGGTTGGCGCCTCACGTTCGGCGGCGAGGACCTCAGCTGGGAAGGCCCGATGGCCACGATCGTCGAGGAGCCGGGCGCCCACGTGTTCGTCGCCCTCTACGACGTCAGCCCGTTCGACGAGCCCAAGCTGGACGCGTGGGAGGGCGCCGACCGCGGCCTCTACCGCAAGATCCGCGACCGGGTACACACCCTCGACGGCGAACAGCTCGTCTGGCTCTACGTCCTGGAGGAGTACGAGGGCGGGCTCCCGTCCGCGCGGTACCTCGGGCTCGTCGCCGACGCCGTCGAAGCGGCCGGAGCCCCGACCGACTACGTCACCGAGCTGCGCACTCGCCCCTGCGCCGCCACCGGCGACTAGCAGCCGCGGACGGCCGCCGGTCGGCGGTCGCGATCGGGGTGGGATCGGGCAGCCTGGCTCGCTGATCCCACCCGAAAACCCCGGCTTCGCCCGCTGACCCGAACCGAACTATCCGGACTCGCGTGCTGTAACCGGGCACCGGATACCACGGTAACCCCGACAGTTCGGCCGCCCGACGGCGCGGCAGATCCGCCTGCATCGCCCGGCCGTCGAACGGTCACGCACGGGCACCCGCGCGCGGCTCGTGGCTGCCCGCGCAGCCAGCCGCCGCTAGCCGCTGGTTGGCTCGTCTCGCGGGAGGGACGCGGCCAGGTCCGTCACCGCCTCTTCGAACGCCGCGTCCTCCGGGTATCCGGAGTGGCCCCAGAGCTTGGGCGGCACGGTGTCGCCGTCCCAGTTGTCGAACCGGAGCGGGTCGACGAATCGGCGGTCGACCCGGGAAATGCCCACCGCGCCGCCGATCGGGTCGGTGCACCGCCACAGGTTGATCCACCGCGTCTGGGAACCGCCGGCGCCGCGGGCCGGGCCGCCGTCAGCACCCGCGCCGCCACCGCCCGCACCCCCCCCGGGACCGCCGGATCCGTCATGTCCGCCGCCAACGCCTGAAGCGCGCCGCGGCCGAAGTACGCCGGGAAGAAGCGGGTGTAGAGCCGCCGTAGCGGTGACCCGTACGTCAGCAGCGCGGACCGCGCCCGCACCTCCTCCGGCAGTTGCAGGTACGCCGCCGCGACCAGCACCGATCCCTGGCTGTGCCCGGACAGGATCACCCCGCCCCGGCCGCCGCCAGAGCCCGGCCCGCCACCGCGCCCAGAACCCCGCCCGGAGCCCCGGCCAGAGTCCTCGTCGGCGCCCGGACCGGCCAGCCACGCCGCCCGCGTGACCAGTTCAGGGACGACCCGCTCGGCGTAGCAGGGCGGGGCGAGCGGATGGGCGGCGCGGGGCCAGAACGTGCCGAGGTCCCAGATGATGCCGACCAGCTTGCGGGTACGCGGCGTGCGGTACGCCTGGACGCCGAGGATGATCAGCCCGAACGCGCTCGCCCCGATCAGCCAGGTGCCGGCATTGGTGAGGACGCTGAGCATCACCGCCGTGCGGCTGCCTTCCGGCGCGAGGTCGACCGGACCGATGTCGAGCAGTACGACGACGACGTCGATGACGAGCACCAGGGCGAGGGTCGGCACCAGCGCGAACGTGACGAGCCGCGCCATGCGGTCGGTGAGGTACGCCTCGCCGATGGCCTTGTCGATCTTGGCCGCGCGGCTGCGGGAACGGGAGCGCATGCCCGGGAAGTCGGCGTCGGTCAAATCGGCCGACGTCCGGGCAAGCTTGGGCACGACCCCGAACTTGACGAAGACCAGCAGGATCACCACGGCCGCGACGGCGAAGGTGAACCCGAACGACGCCCACTCGTACGCCCGCGGCGGCTGCAAGGCGAGGTCCGCGTTGCTGAAGATGACGCTGGGACTGGGCACGCGGCGGCCGTTGAGCCAGTCCGCGATCCGGTAGGAGACGCCGGCGGAGAGCGCGCAGGCGACGAGCAGTGCCAGCGCGCTCAGCACAGGCGCCGCGAACCCGAGGAACGCCGGCCGCGGATCGGCGTCGGCGGGGATGGCCCGGCGCAGCGGCAGCAGCGCGATGGCCATGACGAGAAGGATCACGGCCTGGCCGGTGAACAGGCCGGCGATCAGCCCGGCGTACCCCGGCAGCGCACCGCTGGACTCCCAGCCCGGCCGGGGCAGCGCCGCGTACGCCATCGCGACCAGGACCGAGACCAGGGACGCCGCGCGCAGCACCTTGAGGAACGCCCGCATCGTCGGCGCCGGCTCGTCGCGCTTGCCGACGACCGGGACCCACAGCAGGATCATCCCGACGGCCACCAGGGCCAGCGCGCCGCAGAAGACCGCCGCACCGGCTACCCCCAGCCACGACGAGCCGCCCGGCAACCGGTCGAACTCCCAGACGGGATGGGCGAGGACGGCGGCCAGCGTGCCGAACGCCGTCGAGATGTGGATGGCCCGGAGCCGCCCGACCAGGTGCCGCCCGTACCAGAAGCCCGGGTCGGCGAGCGCTTCGCCGGCGCCGGTGACGCCCGGCCGGTACCGCTCGTAGTGGATCCACGTGCGCCGGGCGAGGTACCAGAGCAGGCCGATCACAGCGACGGGCAGGAGCGTGGCGACGGCGAGCCGGCGGCCCGGCTCCGGGAACATGAAGGCCCGCAGGTACGACCGGGTCTGCCCGCAACTGGATCCCGGCGCCGTGCACTGCCAGGCGACGAGGTCGAGCGCGACACCGGCCGCCGCGAGGACGAGCGTGGCCGTGAGGGTCAGCGCGAACAGCCGGCTGAGCCCGAGGACGAACGCGTCGAGCCGGCGGAGATGGCGTGGCGACGACGGAGTGAGCGCCACCGGGCGCATCCACGACGCCACGTTCGCCAGCGTGAACGGCAGGAGCAGCAGCCAGAGCGCACGGGCGGCCGCTCCGGACGTCAGGTTGCCCCAGCTGTAGCCCTCCAACCTGGTGCCGGCCGGACCGGTGGTACCGCCGTACTCGGCGCGCGGACGGTAGAAGCCCGCCTCCCCGTCGCCGGCGACCCGGCGCAGCAGCGGACGGTCGATCACGCCTTCCGGCGGCGTGCCGCTGACCCCGTGCACGCGCAGCTCAGTGATCCGACAGAAGTCAGGCCTAGTCATCGCCCCCACCCCGAAAAGCCCCCCAGGCGTGATGGCCACCGTACCGTCCCTGTCCGACAAACACTGTCGGTTCGGCGTCACCTGCGGGTATACCCAATAGGGTGACGGATCCGCTGGAGAGGTACCGGTCCAAACGCGACCGGAAGCGCACGCCTGAGCCCGTGCCCGAGCCCGGCCCGGTGCCGCGCGGCGACGACAACACGTTCGTCGTCCAGGAGCACCACGCGTCGGCGCTCCACTGGGACCTGCGGCTGGAGCGCGACGGGGTGCTCGTGTCGTGGGCGATCCCGCGCGGGTTGCCGCCGGATCCGAAGCGGAACCACCTGGCGGTGCAGACCGAGGACCACCCACTGGAGTACGCCACGTTCTCGGGCGACATCCCGGCCGGCGAGTACGGCGGCGGATCGATGACGATCTGGGATCGTGGCCACTATGACCTGGAGAAATGGCGCGACGGCGAGGTCATCGTGGCGCTTCGCGGCGAGCGGGTGCAGGGCCGGTACGTCCTGTTCCGCACGGACGGGAAGAACTGGATGATCCACCGGATGGACCCGCCGGAGCCAGGCTGGGCACCGCTGCCGGAGTTGGTCCGGCCGATGCTGGCGACGCTGCGGGCGCGTCCGGCCGACGACGACAACCACGCGTACGAGATGAAGTGGGACGGCGTCCGCGTCGTCCTGTACGTCTCGGGCGGCCGCGTCCGGGCGGTGGGGCGCCGCGACCGCGAGTGCACGGTCGCCTATCCGGAGCTGCGGGGTGTCGGCGAGCAGCTCGGTGCGGTGCAGGCGGTGCTGGACGGCGAGGTGGTGGCGCTCGACAAGGACCGCCGGATCAGCTTCGCCGCGCTCCAGCCGCGCATGCACGTCACGGACGGGTCGCAGGCGCGGCGGCTCGCGCAGCACACGCCCGTCACGTACCTGATCTTCGACCTGCTCCACCTGGCCGGACATTCGACAGTGGACCTGCCCTACACCGAACGCCGGCGGCTGCTGGAGTCGCTGGAGCTGAAGGGCCCGCACTGGCAGACGCCGCCGTACTTCACCGGCGGCGGCGATTCGGCCATCGCCACGAGCCGGGCGCAGGGGCTGGAGGGCGTCGTCGCGAAGCGGCTCGACTCGGCGTACCTGCCCGGCCTGCGCAGTCCCGACTGGATCAAGATCAAGAACGTCGCCACCCAGGACGTCGTCATCGGCGGCTGGAAGCCCGGCAGCGGACGTCGCACGGGCACCTTCGGCTCCCTGCTGATCGGGATCCCGGGCGAGAAGGGGCTGGAGTACGTCGGCCATGTCGGCACCGGGTTCAGCGACGCGCTGCTCGCCGATCTCACCGCAAGGCTGGCCAAGCTGGAACGCCGCACGTGCCCGTTCGTGCCGCCGCCACCGCGCGAACATGCCCGCGACGCGCACTGGGTGACGCCGAAGCTGGTCGGCGAGGTGGCGTACGGCGAGTGGACCCCGGACGGCATCCTCCGCCACCCCCGCTGGCGCGGACTCCGCCCGGACCTTACGGCCGCCGACGTCACCCGGTAATGTCTTCGGCACCAACGTTTCGGAGGAGGTGAGACCCATCAACGCCATGTCAGGCCGGGTGCTCTCACCTCGCAGCGCGGGGTAGACCCGACGAGAGCGCCCATCGGCTTTCCGAAAGGGCTCTCCCATTTCTGCTCTCCCGTCTCCCTGTCCTGAATCTCTCCTCGCCGCGCGGCTCCGGGCCGCCGGGTGCGTCTTCGCCGAGGACGAGGCCCGGCTGCTCCTCGAAACCGCGCAGGAGCCTGCCGAACTCGACGCCATGGTCGAACGCCGCGTCGCCGGGCTCCCGCTCGAACACGTCCTCGGCTGGGCGGAGTTCTGCGGCCTGCGGGTCGCGGTCGATCCGCGCGTGTTCGTCCCCCGGCGCCGCACCGAACTCCTGGCCCGCCAGGCGGCGGCACTCGCCGGGAACGGCACGCTCTTCGTCGACCTGTGCTGCGGTTCGGGCGCTGTCGGCGCGGTCGTCCTCGCCACGAGGCGGCATGTCGAACTGCACGCCGCCGACATCGATCCCGCCGCCGTCCGGTGCGCCCGCCGCAACCTGCCCGGCGCCGCTGTGTACGAGGGCGACCTCTACCAGCCGCTTCCGGCGACCCTGCGGCATCGGGTGGACGTGCTTGTCGCCAACGTGCCGTACGTCCCGACAGAAGCTCTTGATCTGTTGCCCCCCGAGGCCCGGCTCCATGAGCCACGGGTCGCGCTCGACGGGGGTGTGGATGGGCTCGACGTGCTCCGTCGGGTCACCGACGAGGCACCGCGGTGGCTCAGGCCGGGCGGCTCGCTGCTGGTGGAAGCGAGCGAACGTCAGACGGCACTGACCATCGCGGCGTTCGCCCGCGCGGGCCTGACCACCCGCGCGGTCAGGTGTCAGGACCTCTCTGCCACCGTCGTCATTGGAGCTAGGCCACGTTGAGCTGGATGTTCCCGATCCGGGCGACGATCTCCAGCTGCCCACCCAGCCCAGTCACGTACGCGCGGAGAGACTCCAGGCTGGTCGCCTCGCCGTGCTCGATCTGGCTGATTCGTGCCTGCGACAGCCCTGCCGCCTCGGCGAGCTGCACCTGCGTGAGCCCCAGTTGCTTCCGGATCTCCGCCAGCTGGGCACCGCTCACGGCGGACAGCATGTCCTCGCGCATACGACCCCGCCGAGCTACACGCTCGGCCTTGTCCCACGATGGGTCGACGGCACGAGCCTTCGCCTTGACCTCACGCCAACTCGATCCAGAGCTCATGGCTGCTCCTCCTTCAACCTCATCAAGTGTTCCTCGAACCGCTCATCCGCCAGCGGTATCGCCTTCTGGTACCACTCGCGCCACTGCCCCGACTTGTCGCCTGCGACGAGAAACACCGCTTCCCTCACCGGGTCGAAGGCGAAGATCAGCCGCATCTCGCTCGCCCCCGAGGAGCCAGGCCGTAACTCTTTCATGTGTGGAACCTGCTGGCCCGCAAGCGGTCCACCAGCGGCCGCCCCAGAGCTGGCCCCTGCTCCGCCAGCAGGTCGATGGCCTCCGAAACGAGATCAGCGCTAACGGAATCGGTTCGACAAAGTCCTAAGAACCACGCCTCTACCTCCGGGTGCAGACTGACTTCCCACATCTGCCCGAGTATAAGCGCGACTTATATTTGGCCGCTACTCGCAGTTGGCGAGGCTGGTGACGGGGTCGGCGGCGGGTGGGGCGGCGGGCCACCACTCGCCGCCCTCGCGGCGGTACGGGTACCACCGCCCATCCCGCCCCAGCCGCACCTGCACGCCGTCGCCCGTCCACCGGTTCTCGTGAACCTCCAGCTCAGCGCCGTCGTCCTCCAGCGTCGTCCGCGCCCGCGCCACCTCGTGCGGGGCGGGCGTCCACGCCGTCTCCAGCGTCGAGAGCCCAGACCGCCCGCCGTACCGCCACGCCCGCGCGGCCCGCTCCAGATCCGCCCGCCCGCTCGCCTCCCGCAGCCGCGACAGCAGGCCCGGCTCGGCCGCGGCGATCCGCACCGTGTCCTCCCAAAGATCCAGATCATCATCAGGACGCCCGGCACCGACCAGCTCACGCGCCCTGGTCGACGCGTTACGGGAGAGCCAAGCCAGCGCCTCGCCGTCCGGACCCGCCTCGCCTTCCCGGTCGCGGAGCGCGTCCAGCACCTCGGACTCGTCACGCCCGCGCAGGAGCAGGAGGACGAACGGGTCGGCGTCGAGCAGCCACGACGCCTGGTAGCAGACCGCGGCGGCGTGCTTGCACGGGTGGCCCCAGTCGGGGCATTCGCAGTCGGGTTCGAGGTCGCCGATGCCGGGGAGAAGTTTCACGCCGGCGTCCTCGGCGGACTGGACGAGGTCGCGCGGCATCTCCCGGTCGAGGAGGGCCGCGAGGTGACCGGCCTTGGCGGCGACCTGGTCGAGGAACCGGTCCCACTCGGCGTCGCTGAGGACGTCGATGAACACCTGCGTCTCGTACGGCTCGTCGTCGGTGTCGTGGACCGGCGCGGCGATGCGGCCGGGGCTGACCGTGATCGACCCGACGCGACCGACGTGCGCGTACCGGCGCCCCTTCGTCAGCAGGGAGTGGTCGAGCGAGGTGTCTTCGAGGGCCTTGATCCAGGCGTTGCCCCACCAGGTCGTGGCGAACCGCCGTCCCTTGCGGACACCGGCCGGGAACGCGGGAAACCCACGGGCGTTCACTGGTTGCTCCTTAGTTCGACCAGGTCGGCCAGGTCGGCGTCGGACAGTTCGGTGAACGCCGCCTCCCCGCTCGTCAGGACGGCGTCCGCCAGCGCGCGCTTCGACGCCAGCATCTCGGCGATGCGGTCCTCGATCGTGCCTTCGGCGATCATCCGGTGGACCTGCACGGGCCGGGTCTGGCCGATCCGGTACGCGCGGTCGGTGGCCTGGTCCTCGACGGCCGGGTTCCACCAGCGGTCGTAGTGGATGACGTGGTCGGCGCGGGTCAGGTTGAGGCCGGTGCCCGCCGCCTTGAGCGACAGCAGGAACACGGGCACCTCCCCGGCCTGGAACCGGCGGACCATCTCCTCCCGTCCGGGGATCGGCGTGCCGCCGTGGAGCAGTTGCGTCGGCACGCCCCGGTCGGCCAGGTGCTGTTCAAGCAGTCGCGCCATGGCCACGTACTGCGTGAACACCAGGACGGCGCCGCCCTCGGCCACGATCGTGCCGACCAGCTCGTCCAGCAGCTCCAACTTTCCGGAGCGCCCGGCCAGCGGCGCGGACTCCCGCAGGTACTGCGCCGGGTGGTTGCAGATCTGCTTGAGGCCCGTCAGCAGCTTGACGACGAGTCCGCGCCGGGCCATGTCGCTCGCCGTCCGGATCTGCTCCAGGGTTTCCCGCACGACCGCCTCGTACAGGGCCGCCTGTTCGTGGGTCAGCCCGACGGGCTGGTCGGTCTCGGTCTTCGGCGGCAGCTCCGGCGCCACCCCCGGATCGGACTTGTGCCGCCGCAGCAGGAACGGCCGGACCAGCCTCGCGAGTCGTTCAGCGACCTCGGCGTCCCGGTCTGCCTCGATCGGGTCGGCCCAGCGACGGCGGAACTGGCCGAGCGGTCCGAGCAGGCCGGGCGTGGTCCAGTCGAGGATCGCCCACAGCTCGGACAGGTTGTTCTCGACCGGCGTGCCCGTCAGCGCGATCCGGGCCGGCGCGGGGATGGTCCGCAGGGCCTTCGCCGTCCGGGAGGACCGGTTCTTCACGTGCTGGGCCTCGTCCGCGACGACCATGCCCCATTTGTGGGCGGCGAGCCGCTCGGCGTCCACGCGCATCGTGCCGTACGTGGTGAGGACGAATCCGTCACCGGGCAACGTCCGCTCGGAGCCGTGGAACCGCGCCACCGGCACCCCGGGCGCGAACCGCTTGATCTCGCGCTCCCAGTTGCCCAGCAGCGACGCCGGGCACACCACGAGCGTCGGCGCCTCGTGCCGCCGGTGCAGGTGCAGCGCGATGAGCGTGATCGTCTTGCCGAGACCCATGTCGTCGGCGAGGCAGCCGCCGAGGCCGAGTTCGGTCATGCGCGCCAGCCACCGCAGCCCGCGGAGCTGGTAGTCGCGCAGCGTCGCGCGCAGTCCGGCAGGCGCCTCGACGGGCCCGCCGCGCTCCGGATCTGCGATGCGTTCCCGCAGCGCGGCCAGCCACCCGCTCGCCCCCACCTCCACCCGCTCCCCGCCAACTTCGGCGGTACCGGACAGGGCGGCGCCGAGCGCGGCGATCGGGGTGAGCGGCTTCAGGTCCCGTTCCCGCGCCTTGCGGGCCAGCTCGGGGTCGATCAGCAGCCACTGGTCCCGCAGCCGGACCATCGGGCGGCGGGCCTCGGCCAGCAGGTCCAGCTCGTCCTGGGTCAGTGGATCGTCGCCCAGGGCGAGCTGCCAGTTGAACGCGAGCAGGTCGTCGTCGCCGAGCGTCCCGTTCTGCGGCGCGTCGAGGACCGCCGTCGCCCGCAGCCGTCCGACCAGGTCACGGGGCCAGTGGACGTCCACTCCCACGCCGGCCAGCCGGATCGCCGCGCCGGCCAGCAGTTCGGTCACCTCGTCGTCCCCGAGGTCGATCCGGTCGGGGACGGCGTCGTGCAGGAACCGGTCGAGCGGCGGCCAGGCCCGCGCGGCCCGGCGGACGGCGCGCGCGGCGTCGATCCTCGTCGACTGGTCGGCGTCGACGACATCGGTGACGACGCCCTCGCCGTGCGCCTGGAGAACGGCGTGGAACCGCTCGCCGTCGACCTCGATCCGCAGCGAGACCCGGACGTCGGAAACGTGCGCCACCCGCTGCGGCTCCATCGCCGCGAACGCCGGGCCGCCCGTCACCAGCGGCGCCGCCGGACTCCGGGGCAGCGTGTCGGCGACGGCGTCCAGGAACGCGCGCAGTTCCGTGTCGTCGTCCGGCGCCAGGGTGGCGATCCGGGCGGCGTCCGCGTCGTCCAGCGGTCCGACCCGCCAGGCGTCGAACCCGCCAGGTGACACACCGGGCCGGATCCGTCCCCGAACGACAAGGTCCAACGCCAGCCGGACGGCCGCTCCCCAGTAGCTTCCCGTCGCCCTCGTCGAGGAGCCGGGGAAGCGCCGCGGCGATCCCCGCTCCGTCGAACCGTCCTGTCCTGGGCGGGTCAGCCGCCTCGAATCGCACCCAGCTCCCCCTCGGTCATCTGCTCAGCCTGCGGTACGCCCGCACCGACAGCGGTACGAAGATCGCCATGATCAGCACCGGCCACGCGACCGACATCAGGTACGCGTGGTCCGTCAGCCAGGTATCCGCCCCCTGGCCAGGGTTGCCGAACAACTGGCGGGTTGCCAGTCCCGTCGCGGACAACGGGTTCCAGTCCGCGATCGTGCCCAGCCAGGACGGCATCGTCTCGGTCGCGACGAACGAGTTCGACAGCATGCCGAGCGGCCACACCAGGATCTGGACGGCCATCAGCGCCTCGGGCCTACCCGCGACCAGTCCCAGGTAGACGCCGATCCAGATCAGCGCGAACCGCAGCAGGAGCAGCAGCCCGAACGCGGCCAGCGCCGAGCCGAGTCCGTTGTTCCACCGCCAGCCGACGGCGAGACCGCACAGCGCGAGGACGGCCAGTCCGGCGGCGGAGTAGAGCATGTCGGCGACGCTGCGGCCGACCACCACCGCCGAGGACGCCATCGGCATGGACCGGAACCGGTCGGTCACGCCCCGGTCGGCGTCCACGGTGATCGTCGTGAACGTCATCTCGATGCCGAACGCCATGCTCATGACGAGCATGCCGGGGAGCAGGAACTCCAGGTAGTCGCCGCCGCCCGGCACGGTCATGCCGCCGCCGAACAGGAATCCGAACATCAGCAGCATCATGACCGGGAACAGCAGCCCGACCAGGATCATGCCGGGCATCCGGGTCCAGTGCAGGAGCGCCCGGTACGTGAGCGTCCAGCTGTCGGTGAGTACCCACCGGGCCTTTGCCAGCGCGGTCGTCGGGATGGGTGGGGCGATCGTCGCGGTCATGCCGCCTCCTCCTCTGCGCGGGCACCGGTGAGGTGCAGGAACACTTCGTCCAGGGTCGGGCGGCGGAGCGCGATGTCCGCCACGTCGATGCGGGCGTCGTCCAGGGCGCGGACGACCTCCGTCAGCGCCTTGACCCGGTCGCCGACCGGCGCGCTCAGCCGCCACGTGTCGTGATCGACCTCGACCTCGTTGCCTGCGGCCTGCCCGACCAGCGCGGACGCCGTCGCGAGGTCGCCAGCGCTGGTCAGCACCACGTCGATGCGGTCGCCGCCGAGCTTCGCCTTCAGCTGGTCCGGGGTGCCGTCGGCGATCACGCGGCCGTGGTCGATCACCGAGATCTGGCTGGCGAGCTGGTCGGCCTCGTCGAGGTACTGGGTGGTGAGCAGGACCGTCGTGCCGTTGTTCACCAGTGCGCGCACGGCAGCCCACACCTCGTTGCGGCCGCGCGGGTCCAGGCCGGTGGTCGGCTCGTCCAGGAACAGGACGCGCGGGGCGAGGATCATGCTGGCGGCGAGGTCGAGGCGCCGCCGCATGCCGCCCGAGTACTGCTTGACCGGCTTCTTCCCGGTGTCGCCCAGCTCGAACTGTTCCAGCAGCTCGGACGCCCTCGCCTTGGCCTGCTTCGACCCCAGATGGAACAGTCGGCCGAACAGCTCCAGGTTCTGCCGTCCGCTCAGGACCTCGTCGACCGCCGCGTGCTGGCCGAGCAGCCCGATCCGGTACCTGACCTGCACCGGGTCGCGCGCCACGTCGAACCCCGCAACCTCCGCCAGGCCGCTGTCGAACCGCAGCAGCGTGGCCAGGATCCGGACGGCCGTCGTCTTGCCCGCACCGTTCGGCCCGAGCAGGCCGTGGACGGTTCCGGCCCGGACGGCCAGGTCGAATCCGTCCAGCGCCGCCTTCTCTCCGTACCGCTTGTGCAGCCTCTCGACCCGGACCGCCAAATCTGTCGTACTCACGCCGGCCCCTAACTTGGTACGCTGTACGGGAATCAGAACCGTACGCCGTACGGAGTTATTCCGCAAGCTAGGATTCGAGGCGATGACGAGGGAGTTCAGCGGGCGCGGGGATCCGGCCAAGAGCATGGCCCTGCTGTGGCGCACCGGCGACGAACCCGGCCCTGCCCGTGGCCCGAAGCGGGCGGTGACCATCGACCAGATCGTCGCGGCGTCCCTCACGATCGCCGACGCGGAAGGCCTCGCGGCGGTGTCCATGCGGCGGGTCGCCGAGGCGGTCGGGATCGGCACGATGTCGCTCTATACCTACGTGCCGGGCAAGGCCGAAATCGTCGACCTCATGCTCGACACGGTGTGCGCCGAAGCCCTCGGCGGCGACGAGTCCGGCGACTGGCGGGCCCGGCTCACGCGGATCGCGCGCGCCAACTGGGACATCACCCACCGGCACCCGTGGATGCTCCAGGTGTCCACGATGAGCCGCCCGCCGATGGGCCCGAACATCGTCGCCAAGTACGACTTCGAGCTGCGGGCACTCGACGGCATCGGGCTCACCGACGTCGAGATGGACTCCGTACTGAGCCTCGTCCTCGTGCACACCGCGGCGTCGGCCGGCACCGCGATCGACGCCGCCCAGGGCGCGCAGAGCTCCGGCATGACCGACGACGAATGGTGGGCCGCGTACGCGCCGCTCCTGGAGAAGGCGTTCGACCCGGACCGGTTCCCGACCGCGGCCCGCGTCGGCGCCGCCGCCGGCGAAACGTACGGAGCGGCGTACGCACCGGAGCACGCGTTCGCGTTCGGCCTGGACCGCATCCTCGACGGCGTCGAGACCCTGATCCACTCCCGCGCCTAGCCCCGCCTGCGCGCCCGCCCCGCCCCGCCCGGCCCGGCCCGGCCCGGCCCGGCCCTCCACGCTGCCACCGCCCGCCGCCCATCCGCCGCCCGCGGGGCGTCCCGCCCGCAGACCCGCCCCGGGCGCCCGCCGACCGCGCCGCCGAGTTTCGGACTTTTGAGGGTTCCCGGCCCCGGCCGACCCTCAAAAGTCCGAAGGTGGGCGGGCCTGCACGCGGGCGCGGCCGGGAGTGGGCGCGGCGGCTGGGCGCGGCGCGCGGCCGGCGCGGCAAGTGAGGCCGGGCCGTCGGGGTGCGGCGCCGGCGGGCGGCGGGCGGCGGGCGGCGGGCGGCGGGCGGCGGGGCTGGTACGGGCGGGGTTAGAGGCGGGGGGCCGTGGGGGGTTCGGCGCCGGCGTCGGCCAGGGTGGTGAGCAGGTCACGCAGGAGCGCGGCCCGCTCGGCCCCGAGTTGCCGCACCAGCCCGCGCTCGTACGTCCGGTGGAACCGGCGCGCCGCCCGGAGCGCGTTCTCGCCGCGTGGCCCGAGCCGCAGCACTTTGGCGCGCGCGTCGTCCGGATCGGGTTCGCGCAGGACGTAGCCCCGCTCGACCATCTCCTGGACGAGCTTGCTGGCGCCCTGGATCGTGATGTCGAGCCCGCGCGCGATCGCCGTCACAGTGGACGGTCCTTCGTCGAGGGTGCGGAACACGTACCCGTAGCTGCGGCCGAGGTCGTTGAAGCCCTCGCTGGTCAGGTGCGTGTGGAGCGAGTCCACGAACCGTGTGTACGCCAGTCCGAGGACGATCCCGAAATCCCGTTGCTCTTGAGCCACCCGTCCACGATACTCAATCTCACTTGATCAACTGTGGTTGATTATCAACTCAAGGAGAGCATATGACTGTTATCAAGGCAGCGGACGCACCGACCTTCACGATCCCCGGGCTCCACGTCACGGGGCTGGCGTCCCCGAGCCGGGGCGCGACGGAGACCAGCACCTGGCGGATCGAGATCGCCGCAGGTAGCGAGGGTGCCCCGCACACGGTCGACAAGGAGGAGATCTTCGTGGCACTGCGCGGCGAGGCGCTGGCGACGGTTGCCGGCGAGCAGCACAAGCTCGCCGCCGGCGACGCGCTGATCGTCGCGCCGGGCACGGTGTTCAACCTGGCGAACCCGCATGACGCGCCGTTCGAGGCAGTGGCGGTGCAGCCGGTGGGCGGCCGCGCGGCGTTCGAAGGCGGCGAGCCCATCACGCCGCCCTGGACGGAGTAGCCCATCAACTGTCGGGGTTATCGGGGTATCCGGCGCCCGTTTACGGGACGGCATCCCGAACAGTCCGTTTCGTCCGGGGCCAGCGCGGCGGGCCCGGACGGAGCAGCTAAGCCCTGTGCAGCGCGCGCAGCGTCGTCCGGACGAGGAGGCGGACGCCGTTCGCGATCGCGGCCTCGTCCACGTCGAAGGTGCCCTGGTGCAGGTCAAGGGCCTCACCAGGGCGCCCGACGCCGAGCCGGGCCATAGCGCCCGGGACGTGTTCGAGGTACCAGGAGAAGTCCTCGCCGCCCATGCTCTGCGGCGTGTCGACGACGGACTCGGGCCCGAGCGCGGCCACGGAGGCCGCCGCGAACATCGCCACCGACCCGGCCTCGTTCACCACGGGCGGCACGCCACGCGTGTACTCGACCTCGGCGACCGCACCGGTCGGCGCGACGACCTCGTGCACGAGCTGCTCTATCAGCTTGGGCGCGATCTCCCAGGCGGCCTTGTCCAGCACCCGGACGGTGCCCGAAGCACTGCCCTGCTGCGGGATCGCGTTCGCGGCGACGCCCGCGTGGACGGCGCCGAAGACCAGCGACAGTCCGGCGCGCGGATCGACGCGGCGGGACAGCTGGGCCGGGACCTCGGTGACGACGCGGCCGAGCGCGCCGACCAGGTCGGCGGTGAGATGCGGACGGGCGGTGTGCCCACCCGGACCGGACAGCCGGACCCGCACCATGTCGGCGGCGGCCGTCAGCGGGCCGGTACGCAGCCCGACCAGCCCGGCGAGCAGTCGCGGGTCGCAGTGGACGGCGAAGATCTGGCCGACGTCGGCGAGCCCGTCGGCGGCGATGACCTCCAGCGCGCCGGACGGAAACGTCTCCTCGGACGGCTGGAGCAGCAGCCGCACCCGCCCGGGCAGCGCGTCGCCGAGGGCCGCGAGCGCGAGGCCGGCACCGGTGACGACCGTGGCGTGGACGTCGTGCCCGCACGCGTGGCAGACACCGTCGACCGTGGACTTGTACGGCACGTCCTTGACGTCCGGCAGCGGCAGCGCGTCGAGGTCCGCGCGCAGGGCGACGATCGGACCCGGCCCGTTGCCGATGTCGACGATCACACCGTTGCCGTTCGGGAGCAGGCGCGGCGCGAGGCCCGCGGCGGCGAGCCGCTCGGCGAGCATCGTGGCGGTGGCGTGCTCGGCACCGGACAGTTCGGGGTGCGCGTGGATGTACCGGCGCAACTGGATCAGTGACTCACCGTGCTCGGCGAGCCACCGGTCGAGGTGTGCTGTGGTCGCATCGGCAGCAGCAGGAGCGGACAATGGAACGGCGCTCACCGTGCCTGCCTTTCTGTCTGGGATGCGGTGGTCAACGAGGAAGCCCGTCCCGCATCTCGGCGAGGAGGGCGTCCACCACCTTCGTGAGGTCGCCGCCGTGTGCCGCTGCTACCGCGCGCTGCCTCTGGTACGACGCGCCGACATTGATGATGCGCTCAACACTGGCCAACTCCTCGGCGCAGTCCAAGCGCCGGGCGGTGGGCATCAGATCCTCGACCAGATCCAGAATTGCGTGCTTCATCGGAACAACAGTACCCCGGTCATCAGCGATTATCTCGGCGTCGAGGCCGTACCGCGCCGCGCGCCATTTGTTCTCCGCGAGCACCCAGCTCGTCGGGACCGGCAGAGTATAGCCCCGGTCAAGCTCCCGATCGAGACGTTCTACCAAGGACTGGGACAACGCCGCTATTGCACCTATCTCGTCGAATGTCGGAAGTCCGTCACAGATTCTCAACTCGACGGTGCCGAAGTCGGGGTGCGGACGGATGTCCCACCAGACCTCTCGAATCCCCTGGATCGTGTGAGTCGTGATGAGCGTGTTCATGTACGACTCGAACTGTTCCCAGCCCGTCAGCTGGGCGGGCAGGCCGGCGGTCGGCAGGCTCTCGAAGACCTTGGTGCGGGCGCTCGCGAGGCCGGTGTCCTCGCCGATCCAGTACGGGGAGGACGCGGACAGCGCCAGCAAGTGCGGCACGTACTGGGTGAGCGCGTTGACGATCGGGATGACCTTCTCCGGCGCGCGTACTCCCACGTGGACGTGGACGCCGAAGATCTGGAGCCGCCGCGCCAGCCACTGCATCGTCTCGACCAGCGCGTCGTAGCGGGGGTTGGGGCTGATCTGCTGGGTCGCCCAGTCCGTGAACGGATGGGTCCCCGAGCACATCAGCCCTAGATTGATGTTGGCGGCAGCCTCGCGCACCTCCTTGATGGTCGTCGCGAGGTCCTCACGCGCCTCGGCCACGGTGGCGCAGACGCCGGTGATCACCTCGACGGTGCTCTCCAGCAGCTCGTGCTTCGCCTTGGGGTGCGCGTCCATGCCGGCAGGGCAGATCTCGGCGAGGATCTGGGACGCGCCGGACGTTAACTCCCGGGTGTCCAGGTCCACCAGTTCGAGTTCCCACTCGACTCCGAGACTGGCTCTCTTCGACGACGTAAAGGGAATCTGCACGAGACGTAGAGTATCGACGCCATAGACGCCCCGTAGCTAGATGGTCCGATCCGTCC
Source organism: uncultured Actinomycetota bacterium (assembly GCA_963742725.1). Taxonomy (GTDB): domain Bacteria; phylum Actinomycetota; class Actinomycetes; order Mycobacteriales; family Cryptosporangiaceae; genus CAVVAL01. Next base: position 1,560,826 of record CAVUMX010000001.1, read on the forward strand.
CACTCTGCGGCAACCCGGCAGGCCATTGCATACAGTGCGTTTCGGGCAAGTTACCGCCCGAGGACCTTGCCTCCGTTGACGGCCAGTACCTGCCCGGTGACGAAGCCGGCGGCCGGCGACGCCAGGTAGACGGCCGCCGCCGCGACCTCCTCCGGACGGCCCGGACGGCCGACCAACGTCTCGCCCACGCGACGCCGGTACCCCTCTTCCGTCATCTCGCCGAACAGCTCGGTGTCCTCTATGTATCCCGGTGCGATCACGTTGGCCGTCGCGCCGTCCGGGCCGAGCCGGGGCGCCAGGTCGAACGTCCACGCGTGGAGAGCGGCCTTCGCCGCGCCGTACGCGTGGGCCCCACCGACCTGCGCGGCCACCGAGCTGATCGTGACGACCCGTCCGCCCGGACGGCGGAGCCTGGGGAGCGCGGCCTCGGTCAGCAGGACGGCGGTCAGCACGTTCGCCCGGTACGTGTCGTCCCAGGTAGCCGCCGTGCCGGCCAGTCCGGGCCCGTGGTCGCCCGGCAGCGCGCCCGCGTTGTTCACCACGACGTCAACGGTCTCGGGCAGCGGGATACGCGGCCACCTGCGCCGGGTCGCTCAGGTCTGCCGCGTGCCACCGCACGCCCAGCTCGGACGCGGCCTTCTCCAGCACCTCCGGACGGCGCCCCAGGATCAGCACGTCATCGCCGGCCTCGGCGAACGCCGCCGCGACGGCCTTCCCGATCCCTGTGCCACCGCCGGACACCAGCACGAATCGTCCGCTCATGCCGTCACTCTGCCAGGCCGTCCCGAGCGGACTAGATCGACGGGCGATAGGTCCCCCAGACCTCGCGCAGGGTGTCGCAGACCTCGCCGACTGTCGCGCGGGCCCGCAGGGCCTCCTTGACCGGGTACAGCACGTTGCCGGTTCCCTCGGCCGCCGCTCGGACGGCGGCAAGTTCGGACGCCACCGAGCCCCGGTCCCGCCGCAGCTCAGCGAGCCGTTCGCGCTGCGCCTCCTCGATCGACGGGTCGACCCGGAGCGGTTCGTACGCGTCCTCCTCGTCGAGCGCGTACCGGTTGACGCCGACGACGACCTGCTCGCCCGCGTCGATCTGCTGGGCGACCGCGTACGCGGCGTTCTCGATCTCGCCCTTCTGGAAGCCCTGCTCGATGGCCGCGACGGCGCCTCCCCGCGCGGCGACCCGCTCCATGAGGTCGACGACACCGGCCTCGACCTCGTCCGTCATCGCCTCGACCGCGTAGGAGCCGGCGAACGGGTCGACGGTGGCGGTCAGGTCGGTCTCGTGGGCGAGCACCTGCTGGGTACGCAGCGCGAGCCGGGCCGCCTTCTCGGTGGGCAGGGCGATGGCCTCGTCGTAGGAGTTGGTGTGCAGCGACTGTGTGCCGCCGAGCACCGCGCCGAGCGCCTGCACCGCCACCCGGACGAGGTTCACCTCGGGCTGCTGGGCGGTCAGCTGGACCCCGGCGGTCTGGGTGTGGAAGCGCAACATGAGCGACTTGGGATTGGTCGCGCCGAACTCGTCACGCATGATCCGGGCCCAGATCCGGCGGGCGGCACGGAACTTGGCGACCTCTTCGAGGATGGTCGTCCGGGCGACGAAGAAGAACGCGAGCCGCGGTGCGAAATCGTCGACCGCCAGGCCGGCGTCAATAGCCGCACGGACGTACTGAACGCCATTCGCGAGGGTGAATGCGATTTCCTGAGCGGGCGTCGCGCCGGCCTCGGCCATGTGGTACCCGGAGATCGAAATGGTGTTCCACTTCGGAATCTCCGCCCGGCAATAGCTGAACGTGTCCGTGACGAGACGCAGCGAATGGGCCGGCGGGTAAATGTAGGTTCCGCGCGCGATGTACTCCTTGAGTACGTCGTTCTGGATCGTCCCGTTCAACGCGGACGCCGGGACGCCCTGCTCCTCGGCCACCAACTGGTACAGCAGCAGCAACAGGGCGGCGGGGGCGTTGATCGTCATCGACGTGGACACCTCGCCGAGCGGGATCCCGTCGAAGAGCGTCCGCATGTCGTCAAGTGAGTCGATCGCCACACCGACCTTGCCGACCTCACCGTGTGCGATCGGGTCGTCCGAGTCGTAGCCCATCTGCGTCGGCAGGTCGAAGGCCACGGAAAGCCCGTGTGTACCGGCCTTCAGCAGCTGATGGTACCGCTGGTTCGACTCGGCGGCCGTGCCGAAGCCGGCGTACTGCCGCATCGTCCACGGTCGCTGCGTGTACATGGTCGGGTATACGCCGCGTGTGAACGGAAACTCGCCCGGCGCTCCGAGTCGCCCAGCTAGCTCCGATGCGACATCATCGGGACCGTACGTGGGCTTGATCGCAAAGCCGGACTCCGACACTCTTTCTGGGGCGGGTCGCGCGCTCATCCCGCGATCGTAGGGGGCGGAGCCCGTATCAGCCGTGCGTGAGACGCCTCAATGTGATGTCGTGCCGCGGCATCCGAGTCGCACTTCCTCAGCGCACAAGGTAGGAAAGGTAAGCGTGGACGCACCCAAGACCTCAGGGACCGCCACCACCGGCCGCACGGTGGGCGGGCGTTACACCCTGAGCTCCAGCGTCGGCAGCGGCGGCATGGGCACGGTGTGGAAGGCCCACGACGAGCTGCTGCGCCGCGATGTCGCCGTCAAAGAGGTGCTGTTCCCGCCGGGCCTGCCGGCGCGCGAGCGCGAGCTGCTGTGCGAGCGCACGCTGCGTGAGGCCCGCGCGGCCGCCGCGCTGAACCACCCCGCCGTTGTGCGGGTCTACGACGTGGTCCAGGACGGCGAACGCCCCTGGATCGTGATGGAGCTGCTGGAGGCCCGCAGCATCTCCGAGGTGCTCCGCGACGACGGCCCTATGCCGATCCGCAAGGTCGCCGAGATGGGTCTGGCCGTCCTCGGCGCGCTGGAGGCGGCACACCGCGTCGGCGTGCTGCACCGCGACGTCAAGCCCGGCAACGTGCTGCTCGGCCGCGACGGCCGCACCACGCTCACCGACTTCGGCGTGGCCCGGTCCGCCAACGAGTCGCCGCTGACCAGCACCGGCCTGCTCCTCGGGTCGCCCCAGTACATCGCGCCGGAACGCGCGCGCGGCCAGCAGTTCGGCCCGTCCAGCGACCTGTGGTCGCTCGGCGCGACCCTGTACACGGCCGTGGAGGGGCGCGCCCCGTTCGACCGTGGCGACCCGCTGCCCACGATGACGGCCGTCGTCTGCGAGCCCCCGGACCCCACGTCGTTCGCCGGCGCGCTCGCCCCGATCCTCGACGGGCTGCTCGCCAAGAGCCCCGACGAGCGGTGGGACGCCGCCAAGACGCGGTCCGCGCTCAAGACCGTCCTCTCGGGCGGGTCCGTCGCACCGGTGACGCCCGATCAGGCGCCCCGGCAGCAGCGCCGCCTCCCGGACGCGCGGAGCATCACGAACCGCCTCGGCACCGGCCGCCCCGCCCGCGCGGCGGAGAACACCGGGGCGATGGAGAGCACCGGCGCCATGAACGGCCCGGACACCGGCGAGCTGGCGGGCACCGCGCCCATGCCGCCGGTCCGCCGCCCGGTCGCGCCCGCGCCGCCCCCGCCCGTCTCGGCACCGCCGTCCCGACCCCAGGGTCGCGAGTACGGCCGCCCGTTAACCTCGCAGGACGCCACCAGCGTGATGTCCGGCGCCGTACCGCCGCCCAGTGGGCCCGCGCCGACCGCCGTCTACCGGCCGGTCTCCGGAGCCCCGATCAGCGCGCAGCCGGTCTCCCCCGGCACGCCGCGCCGTACCGCCTACCTCAACTCGCCCGAGGCCATGCGCGCGTCCGCCCGGGGCGAGACGTCGCCGGTGCCCAGCCGTGGCACCCTGATCAACGTCCGCAACCGCCGGTACGCGATGTTCGCGGCGATCGCGGTCCTCGTCACCCTGGTCATGGGCATCGGGGCGTACGCCATCGGCGCCGCCCTGTCGGATACCGACAGCAACGCGACGGGCAACCAGCCTGACCAGAAGCCGGTCGCCAACACCGTCGACCTGGTCGCGTACACCGACGAGCGCGGATTCACGGTCGACGTCCCCAAGAACTGGACCAAGAAGCAGGGCCAGACGTTCGTGGACTTCGTCGGGGACGGTGGCGCGGCCGGGCCGAAGCTCCGGCTCCTCGTCGAGCGGGGCATCTCCAGCTCGGAGGTGGCGCTGAACGCCGCCCAGGGGTTCCAGCGCGGCCAGCAGAACAAGGGCGCCATCTCCGACTTCGAGACCGTCCGCAAGGAACCCACCAGCAACTCGCTCGACGGGCGCGAGACCTGGGAGTGGGAGTGGACGTACACCAACTCCAAGGACGGGCAGGCCAGGCGGGTCCTGTGGCGGAACACGGTCGTGGACAACCGCAGCTACAACGTGTTCCTGTCCGCCCCGGACTCGGAGTTCGACAGCCAGCGCTCCCTGTTCGACGCGGTCACGAAGTCGTTCCGGTTCACGTCCTGATCGACCGGGCGGGTACCGTGCCTGCCTGTGACGAACACCTCTGAGCAGCAGGCCGCCGCCGTCCTGGCGGAAACCACCGGCATCGAGCGGCACGACGCCGCGATCGTGCTCGGCTCCGGCTGGGCGCCGGCCGCCGAGCGCATCGGCACGGTCGAGATCGAGATCGGCGTCGACAAGCTGCCCGGGTTCGCGCCGCCGTCGGCGGTCGGGCACGTCGGCAAGGTGCGATCGCTGCAGGTCGGCGACCGGCGCGTCCTGATCTTCCTCGGCCGCACCCACCTGTACGAGGGGCTCGGCGTCGGGCCGGTCGTGCACGGCGTCCGGGTGGCCGCTGCCGCCGGTTGCCGCACGATCATCCTCACGAACGCGGCCGGTGGGCTCCGTGACGGCATGACCGTCGGCCAGCCCGTACTGATCAGCGACCACCTGAACCTGACCGCCCAGTCCCCGCTGACCGGCGCGAACTTCGTCGACCTCACCGACCTGTACTCGTCCCGGCTCCGGACGATGGCCAGGTCCGTCGACCCGAGCCTGGAAGAGGGCGTGTACGCGGCGCTCCCCGGTCCGCACTACGAGACGCCCGCCGAGATCCGCATGCTCCGGACGATCGGCGCCGACATGGTCGGCATGTCGACCGCGCTGGAGGCGATCGCGGCCCGGGCGGCCGGCGCCGAGGTGCTGGGTGTCTCGCTCGTCACCAACCTGGCGGCCGGCATCACCGGCGAGCCGCTGAGCCACGACGAGGTCCTGGAGGCCGGCCGCGAGGCTGCCGAGCGCATGGGCACCCTCCTCGGCCAGCTGGTCGCCTCGGTCTGAGCCCGGGCGCCGCTAAAGGCAGGCCTCGGCGGCCGGCGCGAGGCCGATCGGGCAGGATCGGCGGCATGACCGACATCGACGCGCTCCGCACGCAGGTTGAGGACTGGATCGCCGACGACCCCGATCCGGCGACCCGGGCGGAGCTGGAAGCTCTGGTCGCGCGGCTGCCGGAGACGGCCGACGACCTCGCGGACCGGTTCGCGGGGCGGCTGACGTTCGGCACGGCCGGGCTGCGTGGCCCGGTCCGGGCCGGTCCGAACGGGATGAACCGTGCGGTCGTCCGGGCGGCGGCGGCCGGTCTCGTGGCGTACCTCGCCGATCGACCGGGCCCGGTCGTCATCGGGTACGACGCGCGGCGGGGCAGCGCCGAGTTCGCGCAGGAGACGGCGTCCGTGGTGACGGGCGCCGGACGGGCCGCGCTGGTGCTGCCGCGGATCCTGCCGACGCCGGTGCTGGCGTACTCGATCCGGGTGCTCGGCGCGGCGGCCGGCGTGATGGTCACGGCCAGCCACAACCCGCCGGCCGACAACGGGTACAAGGTCTACCTGGGCGACGGGGCACAGATCGTGCCCCCGGCCGACCGGGAGATCGAGGCCGCGATCCAGGCGGTCGGTCCGCTGGGCAAGGTGCCGATGGGCCCGCCGGGTGAGGTGCTGGACGACACGCTGGTCGAGTCCTACCTGGACGCCGTCGCGTCCCGGGTCACGGCCAGCCCGCTGACCATCGCCTACACACCGCTCCACGGGGTCGGCGGAGAAACCCTCGTCAACGCGTTCGCCCGTGCGGGGTTCCCGGCTCTGAACGTCGTGGCGGAACAGTTCGAGCCGGATCCGAACTTCACCACCGTCAGCTTCCCCAACCCGGAGGAGCCCGGCGCCGTCGACCTCCTCCTGGCGCTGGCCAGCGAGCAGTCAGCGGACATCGCGATCGCCAACGACCCCGACGCCGACCGGTGCGCCGTGGCCGTCCCGGACGGCGACACCTGGCGGATGCTGCGCGGCGACGAGGTGGGCGCCCTGCTCGCCGACCAGCTCATGCGGCGCGTCGCCGCTGGCACGTACGCCACGACGATCGTGTCGTCGTCCCTGCTCAGGGCCATGTGCGCCGGCCGGGGACTGCCGTACGCCGAGACGCTGACCGGCTTCAAGTGGATCATGCGGGCGTCCGACGACCTGGCGTTCGGGTACGAGGAGGCGCTGGGCTACTCGGTGGCCCCGGACCTCGTCCGGGACAAGGACGGCATCTCGGCGGCGTTGCTCGTCGCCGAACTCGCCGGCCAGCTCAAGGCCGAGGGCCGGACGCTCACCGACCGGCTCGACGACCTGGCGCGCGAGTTCGGGCTGCACGCCACCGACCAGCTGTCCGCCCGGGTGGACGACCTGTCGCTCATCGCCGAGGCCATGGCCGGGCTCCGGGCGGCGTTGCCGGTCCAGCTCCTCGGCCGTCCGGTGGAGAGCGCCGAAGACCTGCTCCCGGACGCCGACGTCGTGATCCTGCGCGCGCCGGGCCTGCGCGTCGTCGTGCGGCCGTCCGGCACGGAGCCGAAGCTCAAGGCGTACCTGGAGGTCGTCGTGCCGGTGGACGGCGATGTCGCCGACGCACGCACGACAGCAGCCGCCCAGCTGGCCGCGCTCCGCGACGAGGTCGCCGCCGCCCTCGGGATCTAGACGGCGCCGAACTGGCGGTCGCCCGCGTCGCCCAGCCCCGGGACGATGTACGCCGAGTCGTTGAGCCGCTCGTCGATCGAGGCGGTGACGACCCGGATCGGCAGCTGCGAGTCCGCCAGGTGCTTGAGGCCCTCGGGCGCCGCCAGCGCGCAGATCACGGTGATGTCGGTGGCGCCGCGGGTGGTGAGCAGCCCGACGCAGTGCTTGAGGGAGCCGCCGGTGGCGAGCATCGGGTCGAGGACGATCACCGGCCGGTCGGTGAGGTCGTCCGGCAGCGACTCCATGTACGCGCGGGGCTCGAACGTCTCCTCGTCGCGCGCGAGGCCGACGAAGCCCATGGACGCCTCGGGCAGCAGTCCGAACGCGGCCTCGGCCATGCCCAGCCCCGCCCGCAGCACCGGCACCAGCAGCGGCGGATTCGCCAGCCGGGTGCCCTGCGTCTTCGCCACGGGCGTGTGGATCGGGTACTGCTCGATCTCGATCCGCCGGGTGGCCTCGTAGACCAGCATGAGCGTCAGCTCGCGAAGTGCCGCCCGGAAGACGGCCGAGTCGGTACGGGCGTCGCGCATCGCGGTGAGACGGGCGGCGGCCAGCGGGTGATCGACGACGAGTGTGTCCACGGCTGGCAACCTACCTCAGGCGACCGCCCGGGCCCGCCAGCCGTAACGCTGGGCACGTGCCGCCTCGTACACGCCGACCATCGCGGCCGCGTACCGGTCGGGGGTGTGCGCCAGCGCACGCTCGTGCCCGGTGAGTGCCAGCTCGGCCGCGAATGCCGGGTCGCGCAGGACGCGGAGCAGGCCGGTGGCCAGCGCGTCCGGGGTCGGCTCGGTGCAGAGTCCGGCGCCGCCGAGCGCGCCGTGCGCGTGCAGCTCCGCGTCCACCAGGACGACCGGCAGGCCGGCGAGCGCCGCCTCCTGGAGCACGAGCCCCTGGGTGTCGGTACGGGACGGGAACGCGAACGCGTCCGCGCTGGCGTACGCGGCGGCGACCTCGGAGGGCGGGAGTTGCCCGGTGCGGACGACGCGGTCCTCGATGCCGGACACCAGCCCGTCCACCCACGGACGGTCGTACACGGCGCCGACAAGCACGAGCCGGGCCCGCGGGTCAGCGGAGAGCACGCCCCGGAACGCGGATACCAGCAGGTCGACGCCCTTTTCCCGGTTGACCCGGCCGACGAAGACGATGGTCGGTTCGCCGTCCGCCAGTCCCCAGCGGGACCGGAATCCGGCGACTTCGGCAGGCGAGACGGGTCGGGCGGCCACTCCGGTCGGCAGCACCGACACCAGCGACGGGTCGACCGGCAGCTCGGCCCGGGACAGGACGGCCCGGGTCGGGACGACGACAGCGTCCGTCCCGTCGAGCAGGAGCCGGTTGGTGAGGTCCATCAGGCCGTGCCGACCACCGCCGACGACGCACGAGGGTGCGCCGAGCCGGCGCCGGTAGGCACCGAACGCGACCCGCAGCGCCCGGGTGGGGATCCGGTACGCGTCGAGGTAGGCGTGCAGGTCCGTGTGGTAGGTCTGCACGAGCGGGAGCCCGAGCCGGTGCGCCGCGAGGATTCCCAGCAGCCCGACGGGCCCCGGGGTGTGGATGTGGATCACCTCGGGCGCGAGCCCCTTGACCAGGCCGACGTGCCGCGACCGTGGCCACGCCGCGAGCCGCAGGTTCGCCACCCCGCACGGCATGGACGGCAGCGCCTTGACCGGCAGGTCCGCGTCGAACGGCGTGTCCGGGTGGCGTGGCGCGACGAGCGTGCTGGTGCAGCCGAACCGTGGCAGGGCATGTGCGAGCGTCCGGATCGAGGTGATCACCCCGTCCCGGCGCGGCAGGTAGGTGTCGGAGAAGTGCACGACGTGCACGGCGGCCTCACGAGGGTCGCGGTATTCCGGCAAATCCGGCTGTCATGCCGGACGTTAATGCTGGTCACCAGCCGCAGGATGCCCCATGGACGAGGCTTCGCCCAGGCTTCACGCGCAGATGCGCAGTGTTCGCCGGGACGTCACTTGCTGCCAGCAGAACACCCGTTCATTCGGCAGCCACCGCCCGAGGTCACCGGCCGCGACGCTGCGTAGACTCGCAGCTATGACAGCCACGGCACCGGCGCCGTACGCCGACGTCACACGGTCGGAGGCGTCGCTCCGAAGGTTCCTGCACGGCCTCCCCGGCGTTGACCAGGTGGGTGCGGAAGCGCGCGCGGCGATGCTCGGCACCCGCTCGATCAAGACCACCAGCAAGGCGTACGCGCTGGACCTCGCGATCCGCATGATCGACCTCACGACCCTCGAAGGCGCCGACACGCCGGGCAAGGTGCGGGCGCTGGCCGCGAAGGCGCGCCGCCCCGACCCTGCCGACCCGTCCTGCCCGCACGTGGCGGCGGTCTGCGTCTACCCCGACCGGGTTCCGGACGCCGTCGAGGCGCTGAAGGGGAGCGGGGTGCACGTGGCGAGCGTCGCCACGGCGTTCCCCTCGGGCCGCGCGGCCCTGGACATCAAGGTCAGCGACACGAAGGACGCGGTCGCGGCCGGCGCCGACGAGATCGACATGGTGATCGACCGGGGCGCGTTCCTGGCCGGCAACTACCAGAAGGTCTACGACGAGATCGTCGCCATCAAGGAGGCGTGCGGCGACACGCACCTCAAGGTGATCCTGGAGACCGGCGAGCTGGTCACGTACGACAACGTGCGGCGCGCGTCCTGGCTGGCGATGCTGGCCGGCGGCGACTTCATCAAGACCTCGACCGGCAAGATCCAGCCGGCGGCGACGCTGCCGGTGACGCTGGTGATGCTGGAGGCGGTCCGCGACTTCCGGGACGCCACCGGGCGGCAGGTCGGCATGAAGCCGGCGGGCGGCATCCGCAACGCGAAGGACGCCATCAAGTACCTGGTGATGGTGAACGAGACCTGCGGCCCGGACTGGCTCGACCCGGACTGGTTCCGGTTCGGCGCGTCCACGCTGCTCAACGACGTCCTCATGCAACGGACGAAGATGGCGACCGGCCGGTACTCCGGTCCCGACTACTTCACTTTGGACTGATCATGTTCGAGTACGCGCCCGCGCCGGAGTCCCGCGCCGTGGTGGACATCAAGCCGTCGTACGGGCTGTTCATCGGCGGCGAGTTCGTCGAAGGCACCGGGACGGCCTTCAAGTCGATCTCGCCGGCCACCGAGGAGGTCCTGGCCGAGGTCACCGAGGCCAGCGCGGCGGACGTCGACAAGGCCGTGGCCGCCGCCCGCAAGGCGTACGACCGGGTCTGGTCGAAGCTGCCGCCGCGCGAGCGCGGCAAGTACCTGTACCGGATCGCGCGGATCATCCAGGAGCGGTCCCGCGAGCTGGCCGTGCTGGAGTCCCTCGACAACGGCAAGCCGATCCGCGAGTCCAGGGACGTCGACATCCCGCTGGTCGCCGCGCACTTCTTCTACTACGCGGGCTGGGCGGACAAGCTCAAGTACGCGTGGCCCGGCCGGAAGCCGGCAGATGGGCACAGTGGGCCCGATCCGCAGCCCTTGGGCGTTTGCGCCCAAGTCATCCCGTGGAACTTCCCGCTGCTCATGCTGGCGTGGAAGATCGCACCGGCCCTGGCCTGCGGCAACACCGTCGTGCTGAAGCCGGCCGAGACGACCCCGCTGACGGCGCTGCTGTTCGCGGAGATCTGCCAGCAGGCCGACCTGCCGCCCGGTGTCGTCAACATCGTCACCGGCGCGGGCGAGACCGGCCGGGCGCTGGTCGAGCACCCTGGCGTCGACAAGGTGGCGTTCACCGGGTCGACCGAGGTCGGCAAGGCGATCGCGCGGTCGGTGGCCGGCACCGCCAAGAAGGTCACGCTCGAACTGGGCGGCAAGGCCGCGAACGTGGTGTTCGAGGACGCGCCGATCGACCAGGCCGTCGAGGGCATCGTCAACGGGATCTTCTTCAACCAGGGCCACGTGTGCTGCGCCGGTTCGCGGCTGCTCGTCCAGGAGAGCGTCTACGACGAGCTGATGACGTCACTCAAGCGCCGGCTCGGCACGCTGCGCGTCGGCGACCCGCTGGACAAGAACACCGACATCGGCGCGATCAACTCGGCGGCGCAGCTGGCGAAGATCCGCGAGCTGAGCGAGGTCGGCGAGTCCGAGGGCGCCGAGCGCTGGTCGCCGCCGTGCGAGCTGCCCGACCGGGGGTTCTGGTTCCCGCCGACCGTCTTCACCGGCGTGTCGCAGGCGCACCGGATCGCGCGCGAGGAGATCTTCGGCCCGGTGCTGTCCGTCCTGACGTTCCGCACCCCGGCCGAGGCCGTCGAGAAGGCGAACAACACGCCGTTCGGCCTCTCGGCCGGCGTCTGGACGGAGAAGGGCTCACGGATCCTCTGGATGGCGGACAAGCTCCGCGCCGGCGTGCTCTGGGCCAACACGTTCAACAAGTTCGACCCGTCGTCGCCGTTCGGCGGCTACAAGGAGTCCGGTTACGGCCGCGAAGGCGGCCGCCACGGCTTGGAGGCATATCTCCGTGGCTGAGAAAGCAAAGTCTGGAACGCGAAGCCGGATCCAGAGCGCCGCTGCCAAGGCCGCAGGGAGCGAGGAGGCCTCCAGGTCCCGAGCGACCGAGAACGCCGGCAGCGGTGGTCTGGGCCGGCTACCTGTGTTGAAGACGTACAAGTTGTATGTGGGCGGCAAGTTCCCCCGCAGCGAGTCGGGGCGGTCGTACCAGGTCAGCGATGCGAAGGGGCGGTTCGTGGCGAACGCGGCGCAGGCCTCCCGCAAGGACGTCCGCGACGCCGTGGTCGCCGCCCGCAAGGCCGTGGCCGGCTGGTCGGGCGCCACCGCGTACAACCGTGGCCAGGTCCTGTACCGGGTCGCGGAGCTGCTGGAGGGCCGCCGGTCCCAGTTCGTGGACGAGGTCGTCCAGGGCGAGGGCCTGACCCGTGCCAAGGCCGAGGCGGTCGTGGACGCGGCGATCGACCGCTGGGTCTGGTACGCGGGCTGGTCGGACAAGGTCACCCAGATCGCCGGCAACGCGAACCCGGTCGCCGGCCCGTTCTTCAACCTGTCCACGCCGGAGCCGACGGGTGTCGTGGGCGTGCTCGCGCCGCAGGCGTCGTCCCTGCTCGGGCTGGTGTCCGTCGTGGCACCGGCCATCGTCACGGGCAACACCGTCGTGGTGATCGCCAGCCAGGACCGTCCCCTGCCGGCGGTGACGCTGAGCGAGGTGCTGGCCACGTCCGACGTGCCGGGCGGTGTCGTCAACATCCTCACCGGCCACACGGCGGAGATGGCGTCCTGGCTCGCCGCCCACATGGACGTCAACGCGATCGATCTCGTCGGCGCCCCCGCCGAGCAGGCCACCGACCTGGAGGTCGCCGCGGCCGACAACCTCAAGCGGGTGCTCCGCCGGCCCGCGACAGAGCCCGACTGGGCGGCCGAACCGGCGCTCGACCGGCTCCTCGGGTACCTGGAGATCAAGACGGTCTGGCACCCGATCGGTGTGTGATTGGCTGAGCGGTCTAAGGTCGCAGCGGACGTCCACTGCGCGCAGTAACCGGAGGAACCGTGGGTAAGCCCGACTCGACCGACGACGACGTCAAGAACCTCGCCGAGGACGCCTCCGCCGAGGAACTGGACTCGACCGACGCCGACCTCGACGAGACCGACCTCGACGAGGACGACGTCGACGTCGACGTCGACGAGGATGACGACGAGGCCGGCGACAGCGACGACGACGGCCAGTCCACCGAGACCGCGCTGTTCTGGGCGGAGACCGAGGTGGACCCGGTCGAGATCGCGCTCCCGGCCGGCACCGGCCTGACCCTGCGGCACTACCGCACGGTCGAGGACGACGACGGCGACGAGACCGAAGAGGCCGTCTTCCTCGCGCACCGCGGCAAGCTGCACCTGTTCCGCAGCGCCAAGGGCCTGATCGGCTTCATCAACTCGGACGCGCCGCACGACCTCACCGAGATCGAGTCCTGGCCGGCCGTGCAGCGTCGGGCCACCGAGGCCGACATCGTCGCGGACGAGGAAGACGAGTACGAGCTGGACCTCGTCGTGGAGAACCTGCGCGGCGGCCACGACATGTGGGAGCCGGACGTGCTGATCCCGGCCGGCGAGGTCGCCCGGGACATCGCGTTCGCCTGCGGGCTGGACGAGGTCCTCGCGACGCTCGCCACGGGTTCGCCGCTGGATGACCTCGACGAGGCGCTCCGCGACGGCGGGTTCCTGGCGCGGCGCCGGTTGAAGAAGGTCGGCGCCGAGCAGGCGGCGATCGGGTGGCGCGGCGTGATCGGCAAGCTGTCGGCGGCCGTCGAGTGGCACGACTGAGCGGTAGACCGGCCGCACAGGTAGTCCTGCTCGCCGGCCCGTCCGGGTCGGGCAAGTCGTATGTGGCGCGGCGTACCGGGCTGCCCGTGCTCGCCCTCGACGACTTCTACCGCGACGGAGACGACCCCAGGCTGCCCCGCCAACCGGGCGGACTGGTGGACTGGGACGATCCGGCCTCGTGGAACGCGGACGACGCGGTCGCGACGATCGTCCGCCTGTGCGAGCAGCGGCGCGCCGACGTCCCGGTGTACTCGATCGGCGCGGACCGTCGCACCGGCACGCACGTGCTCGACCTCGGCGACGCGCCGCTGTTCGTCGCCGAGGGCATCTTCGCGGCCGAGATCGTCGCGGCGTGCCGGGACGCCGGCGTGCTGGCCGATGCCGTCGCGCTACGCCGCACCCGCCAGGTGACGTACGTCCGCCGGCTGGCCCGTGACCTGCGGGAAGGGCGGAAGGCGCCGGGCATCCTGGTCCGCCGGGGCTGGACGCTGATGCGCGCGGAACCCAGGGTGCTGGCCCGCCAGACCGCGCTCGGCTGCCGGCCCCGGAATGCCCACGGCACGCTGCGAGCCGTCCGGTCCCTGCTGGTCTCCCTTAGGGGTGCGGATCGTCCGGCCGAGTGAGGTCGGAACCGTAAAACCGCCTTTACCGTTGGTGGTGGAAAGCTTCATCACACGGAGGAGTTGGGTTCCCTATGGCAAGCCTGTACCGCCCCCGTCACGGCCGGATGATCGCGGGGGTCTGCGCTGGGCTCGGCCGGCGGTTCGGCCTTTCGGCGACGACGGTCCGGATCCTGTTCGTGCTGTCCTGCCTGCTGCCCGGTCCGCAGATCCTCGCCTACCTCATCCTCTGGATCCTCATGCCCAACGAGCGCTGACCCACCGGTAGCCGGAGCCTGGCGACCAGGGCCCGATGGTCGCTGCCGGGGACGTCGTAGACCTCGACGTTCTCGGCAGCGGCCTCGTCCGACACCAGCACGTGGTCGATCGTGACGGGTGGCAGCGGGTGCCCGTTCGGCCAGGTCGGCACCAGCCCGGCTCCGGCTGCCGCGGCGGCGTCGCGGTAGCCGGTGCCGACCAGCCGGCGCAACGTCCGGTGGTCGAGGGTGGCGTTGAAGTCCCCCGCCAGGATCCGCAGCGAGCGACGGCCTTCGGGCAACAGCCGGAAATCCTGGTGCCAGCGGCTGACCGGGTCGCCGGGCAGCGGCGGCGCGGTGTGGACGGACACGACGTCGACCGTGTGGCGCGGCGTCCGGAGGGTCGCGCGGGCCATGTCGAAGGTCGTCGCGGTATCGAGCCCACCCGCATCGGTGAGCGGAAAGCGGGCGTACAGGCCGGTCCCGCTCGCGCCCGGCTGCGGCCGCAGCGCGCGGTACGGCAGCTCCCTGGCGATACCGGCCGCGTCGAGTCTGGCCACCGCCTCGGGTGTCAGCTCCTGGACGCTCACCAGATCGGGCTTGACCCGCCGGATCAGCGGCATGGGGTCTGCCAGGCCGTGGTAGACGTTCACGGTCATGACGACGAGCCGGTCACCGTCCGGTGTGGACCCGGCGATCGTCCTGGGCAGCACCTGCGCGCCGAACACCACGACGATCAGGGCCGCCGCCACGGCCTCCCGCCACCGCCGCAGCACCACGGAGCCGGCCAGCACCAGGACGGCGAAGGCCGCGACGTACGGCGTGTACGAGACGAGTTGGACGAGCGGCGTGAACAGGTCGAGCCCGGCGGCCCGGACGAGTGCCCAGGCCGCCAGCGCCCCGATCAGGACTCGGACGAACGCAGCTCCGCGTAGCCGGGCTTGATCACGTCGTTGATCAGCGCCAGCCGCTGGTCGAACGGGATGAACGCCGACTTCATCGCGTTCACCGTGAACCACTGCATGTCCTCGTAGCCATAGCCGAAAGCCTCGCAGAGCAGCGCAAACTCGCGGCTCATCGACGTACCGCTCATCAGGCGGTTGTCGGTGTTGACCGTGACCCGGAACCGCAGATCGTGCAGCAGCCGGATCGGGTGCTCGCTGATGGACGCCGCCGCGCCGGTCTGGACGTTCGACGACGGGCACATCTCCAGCGGCACGCGCTTGTCACGGACGTACGCCGCGAGCCGCCCGAGCTTCGCCTCACCGGCCGGGCCGAACGTGATGTCGTCCATGATCCGGACGCCGTGCCCGAGCCGGTCGGCACCGCACCACTGCAACGCCTCCCAGATCGACGGGAGCCCGAACGCCTCGCCGGCGTGGATCGTGAAGTGGCCGTTCTCGCGCTGGATGAACTGGAATGCGTCGAGGTGGCGGGTGGGCGGGAAGCCGGCCTCGGCGCCCGCGATGTCGAACCCGACGACGCCCGAGTCGCGGTAGGCCACGGTCAGCTCGGCGATCTCGCTGGACCGGGCGGCGTGCCGCATCGCGGTGAGCAGGGTGCCGACGCGGATCTGGTTGCCGTCCGAAGCGGCCTGGGCGCTGCCGGCCTCGAACCCGCCGAGGACCGCGTCGACGACCTCGGTCAGCGTCAGGCCCTGCTCGACGTGCAGTTCGGGCGCGAACCGGACCTCGGCGTACACGACGCCGTCGGCGGCCAGATCCTGGGCGCACTCGCTGGCGACGCGGGCCAGCGCTTCCTTCGTCTGCATCACGGCGACCGTGTGCGCGAACGTCTCCAGGTACCGCTCCAGCGAGCCGGAGTCGGCGGCGTCGCGGAACCAGGTACCGAGCGCGCCGGCATCGGTGCTGGGGAGGTTCTGGTAGTCGACGTCGCTGGCGAGGTCGATGACGGTCTGCGGCCGGAGCCCGCCGTCGAGGTGATCGTGGAGGAGGACCTTCGGCGCCCGGCGGATCCCGTCGGCGCTCGGCACCTTTGCTGAGCTCATGCCCTACGGTATCCGACTCCTGAGGCGTCCCCGTGACATGCCTGCTCAGGGTTCCCCGTAAGGGTTGGCGGGGGTTTCCCCTACCCGGAAAGCGGGGCCTTGCCCGATGGTCCCTGGTGCCCGGGCCCGCGAACCTTCTTGCGACACAGTCATCGGGGAAGGAAAGGCAATGTTCGCTGGAGTAGCGAGGTTCTGCTTCCGCCACAGATTCATCGTCTTAGCGGTCTGGGTGGCCATCTTCGCCGGCGGCATGGTCGCCAGCGGCCCGGTCTTCACGGCATTGTCCGCCGACCACGACATCAAGGTCGAGTCACTGGACGCCTTCGACGTGCTCGACGCGGAGAGCCGCGAGGACGGCAGCATCATCGCCGTCGTCGACGACGTCGATCCGCAGGCGGCCACGACGAAGTCCACGATCACCGCGGCATCGGCAGCTCTACGGGGGGTTGCCGGCGTCGCGAGGGTCGAGGATCCGTACAGCGCGCAAGGGCTCATCGCCAAGGACGGGCGTGGCCTCCTGCTCATCGCCCACCTCACCAAGGGCGACGACGTCGAGGCCCGGACGGCCGCGATCGACAAGGTCACCGACCGGATGCGGGACGTCGGCAAGGCCATACCCGGCTCCGACGTCGAGATCGGCGGCGGCCCCGTCCTCAACAAGGAGGTCAACGAGCAGGTCAACAAGGACCTGATGCGCGCCGAGCTGATCGGGTTGCCGCTCACGCTGCTCGTCATGGTGCTCGTGTTCGGCGGGTTCGTCGCAGCCGGACTGCCCGTCATCGGCGCCCTCGTCTCGGTCGGCGCCGCGTTCCTCTCGCTCTGGGGCTTCTCCCAGTTCACCGCGCTCGACTCGAACACGATCACGGTCGTCACGCTGCTCGGCCTCGGACTGTCCATCGACTACGGGCTGCTCGTCCTCACCCGGTACCGCGAAGAACTCACCGACGCGCCCGACCGGGAATCGGCGATCATCGCGGCCGGCGCCACCGCCGGACGTACCGTCGCCTTCTCCGCCCTCACCGTCGCCGCCGCGCTCGGCGGGCTCGTCATGGTCGGCGTGCCGTTCATGCAGGCCCTGGGCTCGGCCGGCGTCTCGATCGCGCTGATGACGATGCTCGTCGCGCTGACACTCGTCCCGGCGCTGATCCGGGTGTTCGGCCGCTGGATCAAGCCGCCGAAGCGGGCGCACGCCTCCGACCACGGGTTCTTCTCCCGGCTCGCCCGGCGGGTGCAGCGGCGCCCGGTGCTCGTGATCGTCCTGACCCTCACCGGGCTGCTCGTCATCGCGGCACCGCTCGTCGGCGTCAAGATCGCCGACCCGGGACTGGACGAGATCCCCACGTCCATCGAGTCCCGCCGCGTCGTCGACACCCTCACGGACCGCTTCGGCCGGCAGTCCGAGCCGCCGATCACCGTCCTCGCCCGCACCAGCCCGGCCACGCTCGACACCTGGGCGGACCGGCACCGCAACGACGAGCACATCGCCAAGATCTACCCGGCCGAAGAGGTCGGGCCCGGACTGAGCATCGCGAACATCGACGTCGACGGCGACCCGCGGGGTGCGAACTCGCGAGAGCTCGTCACCGCGCTCCGGGACGACCGGCCCGCGGCCCAGTCCTGGGTCACCGGCGAGGCGGCGGTGTCGCGAGACTTCCTGCACATCCTCGTGCGGGACCTGCCCGGCGCGATCG
Source organism: uncultured Actinomycetota bacterium (assembly GCA_963742725.1). Classification (GTDB taxonomy): domain Bacteria; phylum Actinomycetota; class Actinomycetes; order Mycobacteriales; family Cryptosporangiaceae; genus CAVVAL01. The sequence goes on from CAVUMX010000001.1 coordinate 1,578,605, forward strand.
CCGTCATGATCGGCGCGATGTTCCTGCTGCTGTTCCTCATGACCGGGTCGCTGCTCGTCCCGATCAAGGCGCTGGTCATGAACCTGCTGTCGCTCGGCGCCACGTTCGGCGCGATGGTCGCCGTGTTCCAGTTCGGCTGGGGCGCCTCGCCGCTCGACTTCCTCACCAGCGACGGCATGGACCCGTACACGCTGCTCGCGATCTTCGCGTTCGCGTTCGGTCTGTCGATGGACTACGAGGTGTTCCTGCTCGCCCGTGTGAAGGAGCTGTACGACGCCGGGTACGACAACGACTCGGCCGTCCGCATCGGGCTCCAGCGCAGCGGACGGATCATCACGTCGGCCGCCGTCCTCATGATGATCGTGTTCGGCGGGTTCGCGGCGGCCAAGATCGGCGGCGTCGAGCAGATCGGGTTCGGGCTGGTGCTGGCCGTTCTCGTCGACGCGACGATCGTCCGGTGCCTGCTCGTGCCGGCGACGATGACCCTGCTCGGCAACGCCAACTGGTGGGCGCCGAAGCCGCTGCGCTGGATCCACTCCCGCGTGGGCCTGCGCGAGGCCCCGGCCGCGGCTCCGCGCGAGCGCGAGCTGACCAGGGTCTAACCGGTCTGGGCGATCTTTCGGTGCCTATGGCCACCGAAAGATCGCCCAGATGCCGTTAGGGGCGCTTCATGCGGAACGTGTACGCGCCCGATCCGCTGTAGGAGTAGACCCGCCAGTAGTAGTAGCCGGCGGTGCCGTTGTACGAGATGTTCTCCGTCGACGTCACGCTCTGGCTGACCGCGACGCGGGTCCACGCGAGGCCGCTCCACCGGTACAGCGCGAGGTCGAAGTCCGCGTTCGACGGGCCGGTCAGGCAGCCGTAGTGCGTACCGGCGACGGCCTGCCAGTACGTGCCGTTCGGGTGGAGGTCGGCGTCGCCCGTGCCGGTCAGCGTCGCAGAGTACTGCTCGGACTGGCAGGAAGCCGGCGGCGGAGGCGGAGGCGGAGGTGCAGCGCCGCCAAGCGTGTAGAGCAGCCGGTTGGGAGAACCCGTCCCGGCGCCCGTGACCACGTTCGGCGTCGCCGTGTTGACGAGCTGATCACGCACGCCCTGCGGCGTTGCCGAGCTCCCCTGGAGGTACAGCGCTGCCGCGCCGGCCACGTGCGGGGTCGCCATCGACGTGCCGCTGATCGTGTTGGTCGCCGTGTTGGACGTGTGCCAGGCCGACGTGATCGTCGAGCCCGGCGCGAAGAGGTCCAGGCACGTGCCGAAGTTCGAGTACGACGCGCGCGCGTCGGTCATCGTCGTCGCGCCGACCGTGATGGCCTCCGCCACGCGGGCGGGCGAGTTGTTGCACGCGTTCGCGTTGTCGTTGCCGGCCGCGATCGCGTAGGTGACGCCGTCGGCGATCGAGTTCCGCACCGCGTTGTCCAGCGCCGTGGACGCGCCGCCGCCGAGGCTCATGTTGGCGACCGCACGCTGACCGGCCTGGTGGTCCTGCGTCACCCAGTCGATGCCGGCGATGACCTGCGAGTTCGTCCCCGAACCCGAACAGTTCAGGACCCGGACGGCGACGATCGTGACGCCCTTGGCGACGCCGTAGGCCGAGCCGCCGACAGTGCCGGCCACGTGGGTGCCGTGCCCGTTGCAGTCGTCGGCCGGGAGGGTGCCGTCGATGGCGTCGTAGCCGTTGACGGCCCGCCCGCCGAACTCGGCGTGGGTGATCCGGACACCGGTGTCGATCACGTAGGCCCGCACGTTGGCGCCGGTGGCGTTGTAGGTGTACGAGTTGCTGAGCGGCAGATTCCGCTGGTCGATGCGGTCCAGGCCCCAGGTCGCTGGCGACTGCGTGGCGGACGCGGTCACGGTCTGGTCGGCCTCGACGAACGCCACGTCCGGGTTCTTACGGAGCGCGGCGAGAGCGGCCGGCGAGAGTGTGGCCGCGAAACCTGTCAGCGCCTTGCCGTAGTCACGGTGGATGCGGGCGCCGAGCCCGCGCGCCTGGTTCCTGGCCGACGCTTTCGCGCCCTTGCGTAAGACGACGATGTACTGGCCCGGTAACGCGCGCGCCGCTCCCACCCCGAACAGCGGCGCCTCACCCGGACTGTGGACCGGCGGTGCGGGTTTGGGCCCGGCCGCCGCGGGCGACGCGAGTCCGAAAGCCGCTAACCCCGCCGTCAGAAGCACGGCTAATATCCGACTTCTCATACTTCCCCCCAGCGGCGATGTGTGGGATTTCCGCTTCCCACGTCGGGCACCGCCGACCGATCGGTTATAGGCCTGATCTGCGACGATGTCCATACTTACCGCGTGTCGGATGCCCGTTCGGGCAATCCAGCCACAACGCCTTTGGGCGACAATTTCCCGGTAACAGCCGGCAGGATTTAGCCCAAACAGTGCGGGGCTCAGCTCGCCAGATCGATCTCGTCCCAGGCGGGCGGCGGCTCGTGGTACGGGCCGGTGAAGACGACCGCCCACTCCAGTGCCCAGCGGCGCTGACCGACCACGTACGGCTGGGTGGCGCCGGGGTGCGGCTGGCCGTTCATCAGCGCCTGCACGTGCCCCCAGTCGAGGCAGTAGTGCAGGTCGAGGAGGTGCGCCGCCTCGTCAGCCGTGCGCGGTTCCGGCATGCTGCGCGCCTGCCACGCCTCGAACGACTCGTCCGCGGCGAGGTCGGGGAGCCAGAGCGCGAGGCCGTCGCCGCAGTACTGGGACGGATCCAGCTCCTCCGCGACGCCGAGCATCCACGCGAGCGCCCACAGCGCCTCGATGTGCAGCCCGTACAGATCGGCAGGCCCCTGGCCTTCGGCGACGAACGACCACTCGGGCTTCGTCACCGTCTCCATGAGTCCGTTGCGCTCGATCCAGCCGGCCGTCATCTCCCGCGGGGCGCCGAACGTGGCTGCGACGACCGTGTTGAGCACGGCCGCCCGCGCCTCGATCTCCTCGATCGGCCGCAGCCTCGCCCGGTCACCCGGCTCCCAGACGAGCGGATACCCGTCCGGGGGGACGGGGAAGCCGAGCTCCGCCACGTCGGCCAGGTTCGCCTCCCGGATCAGCAGCGGATCCGGGGCCTCGGGTCCGCGCGGATCTGGCCGGGTCATCCCCCGATCCGGTCGAGGACGAGCGGTGCCTGGGCCGGCGCCGCGCTGGCGTAGGTGACCGCGCCGGTCAGGGCTTCGAGCGCGGCCGGGATCTTGCCGGCGTCATCGGCGTGCAGTTCGAGGACCGGCTCACCGGCCCGGACGGCGTCGCCGGGCTTGCGCGCCATGACGACGCCGGCGGTGGCCGACACCGGGTCCTCCTTGCGGGCCCGTCCGGCGCCGAGCCGCCAGGCCGCCACACCGACGGAGTACGCGTCCATAGTGGCGACGTACCCGTCCTGATCGGCGGTGACGACGTGCTTCTCCTGCGCGGTCGGCAGCGTCGCGTCCGGGTCGCCGCCCTGGGCCGCGATCATGCGGCGCCACACGTCCATCGCCGAGCCGTCGGTGAGAGCCTTCGCCGGATCGGCGTCGGGCAGGCCGGCGGCGGCCAGCATCTCCCGGGCGAGCGTGACGGTCAGGTCGACGACATCGGACGGGCCGCCGCCCGCCAGCACCTCGACGGACTCCACGACCTCCAGCGCGTGGCCGGCGGTGCGGCCGAGAGGGATGTCCATGCCGGTCAGCAGCGCCACGGTCTTCACACCGTGCGCGGCGCCGAGATCCACCATCGTCTCGGCCAGCTCGCGCGCCATCGCGGCGTCCTTCATGAACGCGCCCGATCCGACCTTCACGTCCAGGACCAGCGCGGACGCGCCCTCGGCGATCTTCTTGCTCATGATCGAACTGGCGATCAGCGGGATCGCCTCGACGGTGCCCGTCACGTCACGCAGCGCGTACAGCTTGCGGTCGGCCGGGGCCAGCTCGTCACCGGCCGCGCACACCACCGCGCCGACGTCCCTGAGCTGCGCCACGTACTCGGAGTGGGTGAGGCGGGCGCGCCAGCCCGGAATCGACTCCAGCTTGTCGAGCGTGCCGCCGGTGTGACCGAGGCCACGCCCCGACAGCTGCGGAACGGCCGCGCCGCACGCCGCCACCAGCGGAGCCAGCGGCAACGTGATCTTGTCGCCCACGCCGCCCGTCGAGTGCTTGTCCACGGTCGGGCGCGGCACCGAACTCAGGTCCATCCGCTCGCCCGACGCGATCATCGCCGCCGTCCAGCGGGCGATCTCCCGCCGGTCCATGCCCCGGATCAGGATCGCCATGGCCAGCGCGGACATCTGCTCGTCCGCGACCACGCCCCGCGTGTACGCGTCGACCACCCAGTCGATCTGCTCGTCGGACAGCGCGCCACCGTCACGCTTCGTCCGGATCACGTCGATCGCCGAGATACTCACCATGCCTCCTCAGGCCTCCCGCGGATCGTACGTCGCGAAGCTGAGCGTGCGTTCAGCGCGCGTCGAGCTCGGCGGCGTCGAAGGCGTCGGGGAGCACCTCGCTCATCGGCACGATGCCGCGCGGCGTTTCGAGCAGACACTCCGGGCCGCCGTGCTCCCACAGGAGCTGCCGGCACCGCCCGCACGGCATCAGCGGCTTGCCGTCGCCACCGACACACACCACCGCGACGAGCCGGCCACCGCCGGTCGCGTGCAGCGACGACACCATGCCGCACTCCGCGCACAGGCCGATCCCGTACGCCGCGTTCTCGACGTTGCAGCCCACGACGATCCGCCCGTCGTCGACGAGCCCGGCCACGCCGACGGGGAACTTCGAGTACGGCGCGTAGGCGTGGCCCATCGCCTCGACAGCGGCGTCGCGAAGATCGTCCCAGCGCTTCATGTCGCATCCTTGGTCGCTCGCCGCTCGCTCATCCGACCTGACCCTTGCGGTAGGGGATGCCGTCGGCGGCGGGCATGCGGAGGCGTTTCCCGGCCAGCGCCAGCACCAGCAGCGTGACGACGTAGGGAACGAGCGGGGTCAGCGTGCCGGACACCTCGTTCGTCAGCGCGTAGATGCCGAAGAACACCGCGCTGGCGCCGGCCATGAGGCCGAGCTGAGACCAGAGACGCTTCAGACCAGCGCGCACGGCGAGGACGACCAGCATCAGACCGGCGAAGTACAGCAGCGCGTGGACGGCGATCGTGCCCTCACGCAGCCGCAACGAGTCGGTGTACCCGAACAGTGCCGCACCGGCCGCGAGCCCGCCCGGCCGCCAGTTGCCGAAGATCATCGCGGCGAGGCCGATGAAGCCACGGCCGCCGGTCTGGCCCTCCAGGAACTTGGAGTCGTACACGACGACGAGGAACGCCCCGCCCATGCCCGCCAGCGCACCGGAGATCGCGACGCCGACGTACTTCATCGTGTAGACCGGCACGCCCAGCGACTCGGCGGCCTGCGGGTTCTCGCCGACGGACCGCAGCCGCAGCCCGAAGTTGGTCCGCCACAGCAGCCACAACGAGGCCGGGACGAGCAGTACGGCGAGGATCGTCAGGACCGACACGTTGACGGTGACGCCCCGCACCAGCCCGGCGATGTCGCTGAGCAGGAACCAGTGTTTCCCCTCCAGATCGCCGAGCGGGCCGCTGATTCCCGGGAACGACACCCTGTTGATGAGGTCGACGGACGGGCCCTGGTTGACACCGCCGTCCTCGACGCCGAGGAAGAACTCCTGCGACATGTACCGGGTGGCGCCGATGGCGATGATGTTGATCGCGACACCGCTGATGATGTGGTCGACGCCGAACGTCACCGTGGCGAGCCCGTGCAGCAGCCCGAAGATCGCACCGCCGGTGATGCCCGCGGCGACGGCCGCCCAGGGGCCCCACTGGTAGCCGGCCCACCCGGCGAACCAGGTACCGAAGATCATCATGCCTTCGAGGCCGATGTTCACGACGCCGGCCCGCTCCGCGAACAGCCCGCCGAGCGCCGCGAGCCCGATCGGCACCGCGAGGCCCAACGCGTCACTGACCGTGCCGGACGACGTGAGCGCGTCGGCGCCGGTCACCTGGCGGGCGATCGACAGGACGACGAACACCATGCCGGCCCACAACGCGGCCCTGCGCAGGCGCGCCGGCCAGCTCGGACCGGAGCCGGACGAGGGCGCCGGCCTCTCCACCGCAACGGTCGCCGTCACCGCTGGTCTCCCGTCTCGCTCACCGGCTGTTCGGACTCAGCCGCCAGCTTCTCCGCGGCTCTCGCGACCGCCTTGCCTTCCAGATGCAACTGGAACCGGCGGACCAGCTCGTAGGAGATGACCACGGACAGCAGGATCGCGCCCTGCATGACCAGCGCCATCTCGTTCGGGATCTTCAGCGCCGCGCTGGGCGAGAACTGGAGCGCGCCCGTCGTGGTCTCCAGGAAGCCGAACAGGAACGCGCCGAGCGCGATCCCGAGTGGCGTGTTGCGGCCGAGCAGCGCCACCGCGATACCGGTGAAGCCGAGCTGCTGGGGGAACGTGTCCGAGACGAACTTGTACTTGTCGGACAGCAGCTCCGGCATGCCGACCAGCGCGGCGAGCGCGCCGGACAGCAGCATCGCCTTGATGACCATGCTCTTGGAGTTGACCCCGCTGGCGGTCGCCGCCCACGGGTTGAGGCCGCTGGCCCGCAGGTCGAAGCCGAAGCGGGTCTTGTTGATCAGCAGGTGCAGGACGATGCCGAGCGCGATCGCGACGAACAGGAACCCGGTCAGCGTCTCGTTCTTCGGCACCTGGAACCCGAGCGCGTTGAGCGCCCCGGACGCGGACGGCATGTGCCCGCTCGACGCGATCTCCGACGTCTCGGTGTTGTTGCCGGTCGTCGCCTTGTTGCGCAGGAACTCCGTCAGCAGCCAGGTGCCGACGCCGCCGAGGATGAAGTTCAGCATGATCGTGCTGACGACCTCGTTGACGTTGCGCGTGACCTTGAGGACGGCCGGGATCGCCGCCGCCGCGCTGCCGACGACCATCGCCACGAGGACGATGAACACCAGGTGCAGACCGGGCGGCAACGTCAGCTTGGCGCCGAGCCACGCCGCGATGAGCGCCGCGATCCGGTACTGGCCCTCGACGCCGATGTTGAACAGCGCCATCCGGAACCCGACCGCGATCGCGCAGCCGGCGAAGAAGTACGGGACGGCCTTGTTCAGGGCCCGTACCAGGTACTGGTCGAGGAACCCGACCTCGATCATCCGGCTGAACACGCCGAACGCGTCGAAGCCGGAGATCTGCAGGATCACCGCGACGATGCTGAACGCCATCACCAGTGCCAGCACCGGGGCGAGCAGACCCATCGCCGCCTTGCGGATCAGCAGCGGGGAGATCACGGGGCGGTCCCTTCTTCGTCCTCCAGCGCGGCGCCGGTCATGTACGAGCCGAGTTCTACGGGCGTGACGCTGTTCGGGTCGAGCGTCGCGACGATCCGTCCGCGGAGCATGACCTTGAGGCAGTCGGACAGGCCGAGCAGCTCCTCCAGGTCGGCGGAGATCAGCAGTACGGCGAGCCCGGCGGCGCGTGCGTCGCGCAGTTTGTCCCAGATCAACGCCTGCGCGCCGACGTCCACACCGCGGGTGGGATGGGCGGCGACGAGGACGCGCGGCGTGCCGCTCATCTCCCGTCCGACGATGAGTTTCTGCTGGTTGCCACCGGAGAGCGCGAACGCGGGGGCGTCAACGCTCGGGGTCTTCACGCCGTACTCGGTGACGATGCGCTGGGTGTCCTTGCGGGCGCCGCGCTTGTTGATGAGCCAGCCGCGGGCGCTCGGTGGACGGGTCTGGTGGCCCAGAATCCGGTTCTCCCAGAGCGGCTGGGTGAGCAGCAGGCCCTGGCGGTGCCGGTCCTCGGGGATGTAGCCGATGCCCGACTCGCGCCGGCGGATCGTCGGCCAGTGCGTGATGTCCACGTCGTCGAGGAGGACTGTTCCGGTCGCGGCCTTACGGAGGCCGAGGATCGCCTCGACCAGCTCGACCTGGCCGTTGCCCTCGACGCCGGCGATGCCGACGACCTCACCGGCACGGATGTGCAGGGTGATGTCGGCGAGCAGCGTGCGGCCGGTGTCGGACAGCAGCGCCACGTCCCGGACGTCGAGCATCACCTTGTCCGTGACCGTCGACGCCCGTGTCTCCGGCGTCGGCAGCTCGCCGCCCACCATCAGGTGCGCGAGCTCGCGGGTCGTCACGGACTTCGCGTCCACCGTGGTCACGGTCGTGCCCTGGCGGAGGATCGTGATGCGGTCGGCGACCCGGATGACCTCGTCCAGCTTGTGGCTGATGAAGATCACCGTCAGGCCCTCGGCGCGCAGCTCGGCGAGGTTGTCGAACAGCTCGTCGACCTCCTGCGGCACCAGGACGGCCGTCGGCTCGTCCAGGATGATCACCTTCGCGCCGCGGTAGAGGACCTTGAGGATCTCCACCCGCTGCCGCTCGCCGACGCCCAGCTGCTCGACCAACTTGTCCGGTTCGACGCCCAGGCCGTACCGGTCGGACAGCTCGACGATCCGCTTGCGCGCCTTCCCGGTGTCGAGCCGGCCGGGCAGGCCGAGGACGACGTTCTCCAGCACGGTCAGGTTGTCCGCCAGCATGAAGTGCTGGTGGACCATGCCGATGCCGGTCTTGATCGCGTCCGTCGGGCTGCGGAACTTCACCTGCTCGCCGGAGACCGCGATCGAACCGCTGTCCGGCTTCTGCATCCCGTACAGGATCTTCATGAGCGTGGACTTGCCCGCGCCGTTCTCACCGCAGACCGCGTGCACCTCGCCCTGGTTCACGGCCAGGTTGACGTCGTGGTTCGCGACGACGCCCGGGAACGTCTTGGTGATGTCCCGGAGCTCCACAGCGGGAGCGACGGCGGGCGGTGCCGCCGGTGCTTCGGTTGTCATGGTGGCTCCTGGTGACGGTGCGGGTAGATCACCCGAGCGCCCGCGTCCGAATCGGACACGGGCGCTCGGGGTTGGTACCTGTGACGATCAGGCGCCGGGCTTGGCCGGAACCGTGATCTTCCCGTCCACGATGTCCTTCTTCGCAGCGTCGATCTTGTCCTTGATGTCATCGATGTAGCCACCGCTGGAGGCGTAGTCGATGCCGCCGGTCTTCAGGTCGTACGTCTGCACGCCCGAGGGCTTCGAGCCGTCGGTGAACTTCTTGATGACGTCGAAGACGCCGACGTCGACCCGCTTGATCATCGAGGTCAGGATGACCTTCTGCTGGTCGGGCGTCGCCGTCTGGTACTGGTCCTGGTCGACGCCGATGGCCCAGGTGTCGGCCTTGCCGCCGGCACGCGCCTCGACGACCGCGTCGAACACGCCGTTACCCGACAGGCCGGCCGCGTGGTAGATCACGTCGGCGCCCTTGTCGAGCATGCCCTTCGCGGCGACCTTGCCCTTCGCCGGCGCGGCGAAGCCGCTGAAGTCCGGCGGCGAGCTGAGGTACTGGATCTCGATCTTGATGGCCGGGTCGACCGACTTGACGCCCGCGACGAAGCCCGCCTCGAACTTGCCGATCAGCTCACCCTTGACGCCGCCGACGAAGCCCACGTGCTTCGCCTTGCTCTTCAGCGCGGCGGCGACACCCACCAGGTAGGACCCCTGCTCCTCCGCGAAGAGGATGTTGGCCACGTTCGGGCCGGTCGCAGCGGCGTCGTCCACGATCGCGAACGTCGTGTCCGGGTTCTCCCCGGCGATCTTCTTGATGTCGTCCGAGTACTTGAAGCCGACCGCGATCACCGGGTTGAACCCGGCCGACACGAGGCCCTTCAGCTTGTCCGCCCGGTCGGTGCCCTGAGCGTTCGGGCTGGCCTCCTCGGTGGCTACCTTCAGTTCGTTCTTGGCCTTGTCCAGGCCGGTCGCGGCGGAGTCGTTGAACGACTTGTCGCCACGGCCGCCGATGTCGTATGCGAGGCCGACCTTCACGTCGCTGGTCTCAGCGCCGCTGTCGGTCGAGTCCTCCGTGTTGCCACATGCCGCCAGGGCCATCGCACCAACTGCGAGTACGGCGGCCCACTTCATCCCACGCGCTCGGCGCAAGACGATCTCCTTCCCCAGTGCACCGCCCCACTGCAGTGCAGAACGTTGAGAGCGTAATCCCCGTCCGGAGAGCTACCCGGGTCTGACAGGGGGTCGTCACCGGACCGTGATCACACCGCGACGACGCAGGTCACGGCAGCCTGACGAGGCGGCCCCCGGCCTCGCGTCCGAGAGTGTGAGGCCTCCGACCCGGCCTCCGCGTCGTGCAGGTCTGACGAAAGAACCCCCGCGCGGCCGGCAGACTATGTCCCTCACGCTGAGTCACGGCGACCGACTGTGACTTAGTTATCAGGGCATGTCTGGTCAGTCACACCCCAGGTAACCAGGCGCGACGGGCGGCATAGCATCAGCCTGTTTGGGCTCGTCTCGCGCGCGCCCAGGACCTGCCAACGACAGTCACGGAGGCGTGTCACCGTGCCCAGCGCCGCACCCACGTCCCGCCGTCCGGCGGGGACGCTCTACCGAGGGCGTGAGGGAATGTGGTCGTGGGTGGCCCACCGGGTCACCGGCGTCCTCATCTTCTTCTTCCTCTTCGTCCACGTACTCGACACGGCGCTGGTCCGCGTCTCGCCCGACGCGTACAACGCGGTCATCGAGGCGTACAAGAACCCGGTCATGAACCTCATGGAGGTCGGGCTGGTCGGCGCGGTGCTCTACCACGCGCTCAACGGCCTGCGGGTGATCGCCGTCGACTTCTGGGAGCGCGGTCCCCGCTTCCAGCGGCAGATGCTGTGGGCGACGATGGCCGTCTGGGTCGCCGTGATGGTGCCGGGCACCTACTTCATGCTCGCGCGCACGGCCGCCGAGCTGTTCGGGAGCAAGTGATGAGCACCGCCATCGAGGCCCCCCGCGCGCCGCGCACCCGTTCCCGCACGAACTTCGAGCTGTACGCGTGGATGTTCATGCGCCTGTCCGGGCTGCTGCTCGTGATCCTGGTGCTCGCCCACCTGTTCATCATGAACATCGTCGACGGCGGCGTGCACCGGCTCGGGTTCGCGTTCGTCGCGGGCCGCTGGGCGTCCCCGTTCTGGCAGGTCTGGGATCTCGCGATGCTCTGGCTCGCGCAGCTCCACGGCACCAACGGCCTGCGCGTGATCATCAACGACTACGCCCAGCGTGACGGCTCCCGGTTCTGGCTGAAGATGCTGCTCTACACGGCGTCCGCCCTGGTGATCGTCACCGGCACGCTCGTCATCTTCACGTTCGACCCGAACATCTCCTGAAGAGGTCCTGGCTATGCAGTTCCACCGGTACGACACGGTCATCGTGGGCGCGGGCGGCGCGGGCATGCGTGCCGCGCTGGAGGCCAGCACCCGCAGCCGGACGGCCGTCCTGACGAAGCTCTACCCCACCCGGTCCCACACCGGCGCGGCCCAGGGCGGCATGTGCGCCGCCCTGGCGAACGTCGAGGAGGACAACTGGGAGTGGCACACCTTCGACACGGTCAAGGGCGGTGACTACCTGGTCGACCAGGACGCCGCCGAGATCATGGCGAAAGAGGCCATCGACGCCGTCCTCGACCTGGAGAAGATGGGCCTGCCGTTCAACCGGACGCCCGAGGGCAAGATCGACCAGCGCCGGTTCGGCGGCCACACCCGCAACCACGGCGAGGCGCCCGTGCGGCGGGCCTGCTACGCCGCGGACCGCACCGGCCACATGATCCTCCAGACGCTGTTCCAGCAGTGCACGAAGCAGGGCGTGGAGTTCTACAACGAGTTCTACGTCCTCGACATCTGCCTGACGGACACGGCCACCGGTCCCGTGTGCACGGGCGCGGTGGCGTACGAGCTGGCCACCGGCGAGATCCACGTCTTCCAGGCGAAGGCGGTCATCTTCGCCACCGGCGGTTTCGGCAAGGTCTTCAAGACCACCTCGAACGCGCACACCCTGACCGGCGACGGCATGGGCATCGCCTTCCGCAAGGGCCTGCCGCTGGAGGACATGGAGTTCTACCAGTTCCACCCGACGGGCCTCGCCGGACTGGGCATCCTGCTCACCGAAGGCGCCCGCGCCGAGGGCGGCATCCTGCGCAACGCCGACGGCGAACGGTTCATGGAGCGGTACGCCCCGACGATCAAGGACCTGGCGCCGCGCGACATCGTCGCCCGGGCCATGGCCACCGAGGTGCGCGAGGGGCGCGGCTGCGGTCCGAACAAGGACTACGTGCTGCTCGACCTGACCCACCTGCCGCCCGAGCAGCTCGATGCGAAGCTCCCGGACATCACCGAGTTCGCGCGGACGTACCTGGGTGTGGAGCCGTACGACACGCCCGTCCCGGTCTACCCGACCGCGCACTACGCGATGGGCGGCATCCCGACCAACATCGACGCCGAGGTCCTGCGGAACAACACCGACGTCGTGCCGGGGCTGTACGCGGCCGGCGAGGTCGCCTGCGTGTCCGTGCACGGGTCGAACCGGCTCGGAACGAACTCGCTGCTGGACATCAACGTGTTCGGCAAGCGGGCTGGTCTCTCCGCCGCTGCGTTCGCTGATACCCACAACCACGTCGACCTGCCGGACGATCCGGCCGGGGTGGTCGAGGAGCTGGTCGCGCGGCTGCTGGCCGGCACCGGCGACGAGCGGGTGGCCGACATCCGCAAGGACCTCCAGAACACGATGGACCTCAACGCGGCCGTGTACCGCACCGAGGCCTCCCTCAAGCAGGCCGAGGACGACCTGCTGGTGCTCCGCGAGCGCTACTCGCGCGTGTCCATCATGGACAAGGGCAAGCGGTACAACTCGGACCTGCTGGAAGCGGTCGAACTCGGCTTCCTCCTGGACCTCGCCCAGGCACTTGTCGTCGGCGCCCGCGCCCGCACCGAGTCGCGCGGCGGCCACTCCCGCGAGGACTACACCAGCCGGGACGACGTCAACTTCATGCGCCACACGATGGCGTACCGGCGTGCGACCGCGTCCCCCGCTGGGTTCACCCAGCCAGACATCGACCTCGACTACAAGCCGGTGACCGTCACCCGCTACCAGCCGATGGAGCGTAAGTACTGATGATCTCTTCGGTCACCCTGAAGATCCGGCGCTTCAACCCGGAGCAGGACACGGAACCGCACTGGGAGTCCTACGAGGTCGACGTCCAGCCCGGCGACCGACTGCTCAACCTGCTCATGACCGTCAAGGGCTACGAGGACGGGACCCTCACGTTCCGCCGCTCGTGCGCGCACGGCATCTGCGGATCCGACGCGATGCGGATCAACGGCGTCAACCGGCTCGCGTGCAAAGTGCTCGTCAAGGACATCGTCCGCAAGGACGGCGACACGATCACCGTCGAGGCCATCAAGGGACTGCCCGTCCTCAAGGACCTCGTCGTCGACATGGAACCGTTCTTCGACGCGTACCGGCAGGTCAAGCCGTTCCTCATGACCACGGGCAACGAGCCGACCCGCGAACGCCTCCAGTCGGCCGAGGACCGGGCCCGGTTCGACGACACCACCAAGTGCATCCTGTGCGCGGCCTGCACCACGTCCTGTCCCGTGTACTGGAACGACGGCGCCTACTTCGGGCCCGCCGCCATCGTCAACGCGCACCGGTTCATCTTCGACTCGCGCGACGAAGGCGCCGACGAGCGGCTGGAGATCCTCAACGACGCCGAGGGCGTGTGGCGCTGCCGCACCACGTTCAACTGCTCCGAGGCCTGCCCCCGAGGCATCGAGGTCACCAAGGCCATCCAGGAAGTGAAGCGGGCGCTGCTCTTCCGCCGCTGACGCCCTTGCTGCGGTTTGGGCGATGTTTCGGTCGCTATAGCCACCGAAACATCGCCCGGAGCGTTGGTCGGTTGTCCACAGTGGCGCTCGCTGTCCACAGATTCGCGTTGGCATCTGGCCAGTGGCCTCATTTTCGCCAGCCTTGAGGGTATGGATGACGAGCTTGATCCCGAGGACTGGCTGGAACTGGTCGAATGCCAGGCTGGCGCCGTCAGCCGTGCGCAGGCCGTCGCCCGCGGAATATCGGACAACGGCATCCGCGCGCACGTCAGCGCCGGTCGATGGCAACGTGCCGCGAACGGCGTCTTCTACACGTTCACCGGCGTCCCGCCGCTGACCGCACGACACTGGGCGGCGCTACTGCACTGTGGCGGCGGTTCCGTCCTCAGCCATGACACCGCCGCAGCGCTCTGGGGGCTCGTGGATCCGGATCCCGACGGGCCGATTCATGTCACGACGGCCCGGTCGCGGCTGGCCGGCCAGCGGCTCGGCATCGTCGTTCACCGGCCGCGGCGCTCGGTCGTTGCCGTGCGCTCCCCTCCGCGCACCGACGGCTGCACCACCGTGCTCAGCCTCCTCAGCCAAGTCCGGCGCCCAGATCAGGCGCTCGGTCTCATTACCCGGGCCTGCCAGCGTGGGGTCACTGATCCTGATGCGCTGACGACAGCCGTCGCGAGCCGCCCGAAGCAGCGCTGGCGACGGTTGCTGCTCGAGTCGCTCACCGACGTGAGCAAGGGTGCCGAGTCCGTGTTGGAGCTGAGGTATCTCCGCGAGGTCGAACGAGCGCACGGCCTTCCGACAGGCCAGCGCCAGCGCAAGGCCGGCTCGACACGCCAGGACGTGCACTATGACGGCCTTCGCACCACCGTCGAACTCGACGGGCGACTCGGTCACGCGGACACTGCCGGTACGTGGCGGGACATGGCCCGCGACAACGCAGCGACTCTGCGCGGCGAGATCACGTTGCGCTTCGGCTGGGCCGACGTGACGAGCCGGCCGTGTGCGGTCGCCGCTCAGGTGGGCACCGTCCTGCGCGCCGCTGGTTGGAGCGCGCGGCTTCGCCAGTGTGGACCGGCCTGCGGTGTGGGCGATCTTTCGGTGGCTATAGGCACAGAAAGCTCGCCCAAATCGGGGCTGTCTGATGTCCGAACGGCTAATTGTCGGGTATCAGCTGGCGGCGGAGAGTAACTGCATGGTCACGCCACGGATCGCCGTCGTGCTCGCCGTTCTCGTCGCGATGGTCGGCGTCGGGAGCCCCGCCCACGCCGACTACGGCGAGCAGCCGCACGACACCTGGACGGTCACCGGCGGGCAGGTCTACGCGATGGCGAGGCTCGGCACCAACGTCGTCCTGGGTGGGACGTTCACGGGATTACGGTCGCCGGCCGGCCTGACGGTCGCCCGGTCACGGATCGCACTGGTGAACGCCACCGACGGGGCACCGGTCCCGACGTGGAATCCGGGTGCGAACGCCACGGTCCGGGCACTCGCGACGGACGGTACCCGCCTGTTCGTCGGCGGCGCGTTCACGACGATCGGCGGCGTCACACGATCCCGGCTCGCCGCACTGGTCGCGGCGACAGGTGCGGTCGACGGCGGCTTCCGCGCGGATGCGTCCGCTGAGGTCAGAGGGCTTCTCGTGAGCAACGGCAAGCTGTATGCGGGCGGCCTGTTCACGGCGGTTTCCGGACGGCAACGGCTCCGGGTCGCCGCCGTATCTCCCACGACGGGCGCGTTGGACCTGGCGTGGGTCCCAGCGGCGAGCTGGGCGGTCAACTCATTGGCGGCCGTGCCGGGCACGACGTCGATCGTCCTGGGCGGCGAGTTCGCGACGGTGTCCGGGCAGGCGCGGAAGTTCATGGCCATGGTTCACCGGGACACCGGGGCGGTACTTCCCTGGGCTCCCCCGCCGGACTGCACCGACAGCGCGAACCCGTGCATCGTCCGGTCGGTCGCGGCCACGTCGTCGCTGATCTACGGCGCCGTCGGCGGCCCGGGCGGACGGCTCTCGGCCTGGCGCGTCAGCAACGGCACCCGGGCCTGGAGCAACTACGGGGACGGGGACGTACAGGTCGTCGAGCTGTCCGGCGACACGGTCTATGCCGGCGGGCACTTCGCGCCCCAGTTCGGACGGTCCGGCGGCACGGCGGCCACCCGTCACATGATCGCGGCGATGAACGCGACGACCGGCGCGCTACGCCCGTACAACCCCGTGGTCGCCGGCGGGAGCGGCGTCTGGGCGATCCGCGCCGAGGCGGACGGCCTGCGCATCGGCGGCGCGTTCACGTCGGTCAACGGCGACACGACGGTCCGTGGCTACGCCGTCTTCCCGGTCTCGGTCTGACCCGTTGCCTGTTGTTGCAATAGTCCAATCGATTATGGACGGTGGCCAGGGACGCCAATAACCTGCCGCGATGATTCGACGGATTCTCGCCGGCGTCGCCGTGTTCGGTGCCGCCCTGCCTCTCTATCTGGTGCCGTCTTCCTCGGCCTCGACGGTGGATTGCACCCCACCGCCGCAGAACAGTGCGGCGTATTACAGCTTCGTTCATTCGTACCGGGATGACTGTGCGACCAACAAGAACTACGACCGCACATTTCCGGATGTGACCGTTTCGCGGCTCGTGGACGGGCGGAACCGGTTGTCCGTGACCACGTCGGCGGCCCTCGGCGGCGCCGTCGCCTCGCTGAAGGTCAACGACAAGGAGTTCATCGCGAGCGGCGGCTACGGCTCGGCGTTCCAGTACGCGTTCCACGCCTGGGACGAAGGTGGTGCGGCTAGCGAGTGCTACAACCCGACGCAGGGTGGCGCCAGCATCGACACGAAGGACTCGCAGGCGCCGTACCACTCGAACTCGTCGACGACCGCGCTCTACACGATGAAGAAGGCGACGGCCCGGACGATCCGGACCGGCGCCCGGCCGGCGATGTTCATGACCAGGGCAGACACGAACCCAGGATACGGCGGCTGTTTCGCCAGGGACCATCAGCCGGACACGTCGCCGTTCAACCAGGGCCTTTCCCCGTACTGGCTGGACGCGGACGTGCAGCTGGATCACGGAATTCCACGGTTGGACAACGTGATTCGGATGTCGTCGGTTCTCACCTCGGACGACACGGACAAGGATCACTTCGACGGAGTCCTGGTCGCGTACCTGCAGCGCGACTTCAGCGAGGCGTTCTCCTACGACCCCGCCACGCAGCAGCTGAAGAAGGCGCCGAACCCGACGTTCGCCAGCGCTGATCCGATCGCCCGCTGCACGGTGCGGGGCGACTACTGCCTCGGCATCTACATCCGGCCGTCGGTTCGCGCCACCGGTGCGTACTACTACTCCATGACGCGCCCGCCGATCCCGTACAACGGCATGCTCGGCGAGGACACCCTGCAGGTCGACTACCCGACCAAGGACGTCCGCAGAGGCGACAAGCTCAAGTACGAGATGTACGTCGCCGTCGGCAACCGCGATCGGGTCGCGGACAGCATCCGAGCCTTGAGCGTCCACCACCAGAACTGACAGCTACTGCCCGGCGCCGGCTGGCGAGCATCCGCTCGTCGGCCGGCGCCGCGCTGTTCCGGGCCGGCGCTCTGTTCGGGCCGGCGCTCAGTTCCGGGCCGGCGCTCTGTTCGGGCCGGCGCTCAGTTCCGGGCCGGCGCTCTGTTCCGGGCCGGCGCCTAGTTCCAGAAGGTGGCGACGCCGATGTTGACCAGCGTGAGGCCGCCGATCGCGTAGAAGTGGCCCTTCGCGACGGAGTCCTTGTTGCGGACGACGATCACCATCGCCGCGATCATCAGCGCGATCAGGCCCTTGACGGCGAGCTTCGCCGGCTCCGGCTGCTCGTCACGGCCGAGTGGGGCGGCGAGGAAGAACCCGGTGATGAGCTGGGCGACCGCGCCGTAGAGCATCGCGCTGTTGATGCGGAACTGCGCGGCCAGCACCTGCACCGCGAACCCGCCGAGCAGCAGCGCCACCCCCACGATGTGCAGGTAACGCAGCCCGAGCCGGACGATCTCCAACGCCTCCACGGCGCCCCTCCCACCTGACGACAACGCGTAGACACTAGCGCACGGGCTCAGCCTCGACGGGCGGCGCGCCAACCCTTCACACCGAGTACGCCGACGGCCGTGCCGATGGCGAGGGCGGCCACGATCAACACCGCATGAATCCACAAGAAGCTGGTCGGAGTCCCACCCTCGAACGAGCGCGGATCCTCGGCGATCGCCACCGCGAAGCGCGGCCAGATCACCCAACTCCACACCGCCACGCCGATCAGGAACGCGGACCACCGCCGGGAAATCACCACGCGACGAGTATGCCGGCCCACCTCGCCCGCCCACGCCGCGGGCGTGCAGCGGCCGGCGGGCGTGCAGCGGCCGGCGGGCGGGCGGGCGGCGGGGCGTGGCTGGTGCGGTGGGCGGCGACTGGCGACGGGCGTGGCCGACGCGGCGGGCGTGGCCGGCGCGCCGGGCGGGCCGACTCGCGCGCACATGCCGCAGACGGCCGTGGCCGGCACGGCGGGCCGCCTACGGGCTGGCGAGGCGGGCGGCGGCGGACCCCTCCGCGCGGGTTGGACACCGCCGAGTTTCGGACTTTTGAGGGTCGCGAGCATCGCTGCACCCTCAAAAGTCCGAAGAACGGCGAGCGCGGTGCCCGAAGAACGGCGAGCGCGGTGCCCGAAGAACGGCGAGCGCGGTGCCCGAAGAACGGCGAGCGCGGTGCCCGAAGAACGGTGAGCGCGGTGCCTGGCAGGGCCAGGCGGGCGGCGGTGCGGCGGGGCACCGGGTGGCGAGGATGGGCGGGTTGGGCGGCGTGGCGCGTACGTTTTGTGCCTTTTGTTACTAGCGTGACGCATGATGCGTCTGACTACTCATGCCCGCCGGGTCGTGCTGCTCGTGCTCGCGGCCGGATGCGCGCTGAGCGCGGGCGCGAGCTGGTCCACCCCCGTGAGCAGGCAGGCCGCTCCCGTCGGCGGGCCGCAGCTCGGCAGCGGCGGCACGGTCCAGGGCGCGAACAGCACGCCGCTCCCGGCGACGGTCACGGCACGAGCGTTCGTCATCGCAGACGCCACGACCGGTGACGTCCTGGCCGCACGGGCGCCGCACGTCCCGCTGCCGCCGGCCAGCACGCTCAAGACCCTCACGGCGCTGGCAGTTCTCCAGCACGTACCGGTCGACCGCCAGCTCGCCGCCGAGGCGTCGCACGTCGCGGTCGAGTGCACGTGCGTCGGGATCGAGCCAGGCCGGGTCTACACGGTCGACGCGCTGCTGCACGCAGTCCTGCTCAAGTCCGGGAACGACGCCGCGAACGTCCTGGCCATGGCCACCGGCGACCACGCCACGACGATCGCCGCCATGAACACGCTCGCCCGCCGGCTCCGCGCGGACGACACCCACGCCGTCACCCCGTCTGGGCTCGATGCGACCGGGCAGCAGTCGAGCGCGTACGACCTGGCGCTGATCGTCCGCGCCGGCCTCGCCGACGAGCGGTTCCGCGGCTATTTCGACGCACCGTCGTACACCTTCGGCCCGGTCGTCGGCGACCAGAAGGTCCTCACCAGCCACAACGCGCTACGCAAGATCGCCTACCCCGGGCAGATCGGCGGCAAGGACGGGTGGACCACGCCCGCCCGCCACACGTTCGTCGGTGCGGCCCGGAGGAACGGGCGGACGCTCGTCGTCAGCGTCCTCGGGGCCGACCGGACGTACGGCACGCAGGTCACAGCCCTTCTGGACTGGGCGTTCGCGCAGCCGGCGACGATCCGTCCGGTCGGCGAACTGGCCCGGCCCCGCACCGACTCCGAGATGAACGGCACCCCGCCACCCGCGCCCCACGCCGGCGACAGCACACCGCCGCCCAACGGCAAAGCGCCAGTCACCGAGGAGATCATGGCCGACGAGGAACCCGCCGAGCAGGCGGACGTCGACCCGCTCGCCGCCGAGCCCGTACCGAGCCCACGCCTGTCACCGGAGCCGACCGACGCCGATCCCGTGCGCGACCTGCCGTACCGCACGCAGGCATCCCTGTCCCTCGGCGCCGTCCTGTGCACAGGATTCGCGCTCTGGCCCGGACGCCGACCGCAACCCACCCACCCCGCTGGCGCGCCCCGGCCACCACGCCGAGGCAGACGGCGCCCGGGCGGATAATTGCGACACACGGTAACCTTTCTGAGGTGCCATTCCGCTCTCGACGCCACCTCCCCGCGCCCGAAAAGTTACAGTTCGTGATCACGGCTGGTCTGCGCCGCGCCGGGACCTTGCTCGCCGTCGCGGCGGTCCTCCTCGCCGCCCTCCCACCCGCTCCCGCCTCCGCCACCGCACCGCCCCGAGCGGCGGCACCGCAGGCGGCGGGGCCCCAAGCGGCAGCGCCCGGCCTGACGGCCCTCCGCGCAGCAACCCCGCCACTGCCCGGCACGGCAGCGGCCGCGCCGACGGTGCCGTGCCCGGTCACCAAGGTCGCACCCCTGCCCGGTGCGAAGGCGCTCGCGCCACCCCCGACCCCACCGAAGCGTCCCGAGAACGCGCCGATTGTCGGCGGCGAGCGCATGGCCAGTTCGGGCCTGGTCGTACCAGCCGCGGCAGCCCGGCCGCCCGCTGTCACCGCCCAGGCGTGGGTGCTCGCCGACCTGGACACCGGCGAGATCCTGGCGGCGTGCGCGCCGCACGCGTTCCACCCGCCGGCCAGCACGCAGAAGCTCCTGACCGTCCTCGTCGCGTTGGACAAGCTCGATCCGAAGCAGACCGTGACCGTGACCCCCGACGACCTCGCCTTCGAACCGGGCAGTTCGGCGGTGGGCCTGGTCAAGGGCGGGAAGTACACCGTCGAGACGGTGCTGCTGGGCCTGTTGATGGCCTCGGGCAACGACGCGGCGAACGTGCTGGCCCGGCTGGCGGGCGGTCCACAGGGTGTCGCCGGCACGCTCAAGGCGATGAACGAGGAGGCGCGGCGGCTCGGCGCGCTCGACACGAACGCGGTGACGCCGTCCGGGTTGGACGGTGCCGGCCAGTTCACGTCCGCGTACGACCTGGCGTTGATCGCGCGCGCCGACTTCGCCCGCGACGACTTCCGCCGCTACACCGGCACCGAGCGGACGGTCATCCCCGCGCAGCCGCCGAAGTTCAAGGCGTTCCAGATCCAGAACGACAACCGGCTGCTGACCCAGTACGACGGCGCGATCGGCGGCAAGACCGGCTTCACCGACCTGGCCCGCCACACGTACGTCGGCGCGGCGGAGCGGAACGGGCGGCGGCTCGTGGTGACGATGCTGAGGGGGGAGAACCGTCCGCAGCGGCTCTGGCAGCAGGGCGGCACGCTCCTGGACTGGGGCTTCTCGGTGCCGAAGGGCACGGAACCGGTCGGCAGGCTCGTGTCGCCGGGCGAGGACCTGACCCCGGACTCCGACCAGCGCACCGGTCCGGCGCCGGCCGGCGGCAATTCAGCCGCGGCCCCGGCCGGGAACCGCAAGGGCGTCCTCGACCTCGCCGCGCTCCTGCTCGTCGTCGGCTCGTTCGGCCTCGGCGTCTGGTGGACGGTCCGCACCGGCCGCCGAAAGCTCGGCCACCGGTAGGCCCGAAAGCTCAGCCGCCGGTAGCAACTCCGCTGCCCTGCGTGGGCGAGTCCACCATGCCGCGCCGCGCAGCGTCGTCCCGCAGTCCGGTCCACCGGCTGCTCAGGGCCCGACGTTCGGTGACCTCGCCCCTCTCGCTCGTGGCCGTCAGCGCTGCGCAGTACAGCAGCAGCTGGTTGAGGAGGTTGAGGAAGACGAGCAGCCCGGCCGCGCTGGCGACCACCGTGTACGCCGGGTTCCGCGTGGTGTGCCCGAGGAACAGCTGGCTGAACGTCTTGAGCACCTCGAAGCCGACGGCGGCGATGAGCGCCGGCACGATCACCCGGCCGAGCGGCATCCGGAGCCTCGGCAGCCCGGACAGCAACGCGACGAAGATCCCGACGTCCACCAGGACGCCGACGCCGAACGCCACGACGGCCAGCGCCGCCCGCAACCCGCCGGAGCGCACGCCCAGGTGTTCAAGCGCCCATCCCGTCCCGGAGTTGATGACGACCGACAGCGCGATCGAGGCGGCGAAGATGAGGCCGAGCGCCAGCAGGACTCCGATGTCGACCAGCCGGGCGACGATCGCGTGGCCGGGGGTCTCCTCCTTGCCCCACACGACGCGGATCGTGCTCCGGAGCGTGTCCACCCAGCTCAGTCCGGTGACGAGCACGCCGATGACACCGATGATCCCGGCGGTGTACCGCGCCTCGGCGATGCGGGTGACGTCCAGCGTCGGCAGGTACGCCTCAAGGAACAGGCTCACTTCGGCGGTGACCGTCGCGTGCCGTCCGACGAGATACCCGAGGACGGCGTACGCGACGATGAGCAGTGGAAACACCGCCAGGAAGCCGTGGTAGGTGACGGCGGCAGCGAGCCGCCCCGCCCGCACGGAGTCATACCGGACGGCGGCCCGCACAGCGTGGTCGAACCAGCCGTACCGTCGGCGGACGGCCACGAACCCACCGGTGACGCGTCTCCAGAACCGCCGCAGCCCTTTCATGTCCTGGATAGTTCCCCGGGCCGCGAACCCGCTAACGCGGGGCGGGGCCCACCTCGGCGCCGTCGAACGGGAAGTCCTGCTGCGGCCGCCAGTGCCCGTCGGCGCCGTGCTCGAACAGGGTGAACCCCCAGGCGCGGAACTGGGCGTCGAAACCGGCGAGCCGCTCGTAGCAGGCGTCGAGCTGGGCCTCCGGCACGTCGTGGGCGACCGTCACGTGCGGGTGGTACGGGAAGTGCAGCTCGCGGACGAGCGGACCGTTACGCACGTCGGCCTGGAGCATCTCGCACTCGCTGATCCCCCGCGCGACGACGATGAACACGACGGCGGTGAGCGGACGGAACGTGCCGGTGCCGCGCAGGTGCAGGTCGAACGCGTGGTGCCGGGCCGCGACCGTCCGCAGGTGCTCCTCGATGCCCGGCAGGTCCGTGCTGTCGATCTCCGTGGGCGGGAGCAGCGTGACGTGCGGCGGCACCTGCTCGGCGAGCGGGTCGCCCGCGTCGATCCGGTGCTGGACCAACTCGCTGCCCCACGGTTCGGGGATGCCGATGGCGACGCCGATCGTCCTGCGCACGTCAGTGCCCCGCGACCGGCAGGAAGCCGATCCGGTCGTAGACGGCCGCGAGGGTCGGCTCGGCGACGGCGCGGGCCTTCTCGGCGCCCTTGGCCAGGATCCGGGTCAGCTCGCCCTGGTCGGCGAGGTACTCGCTGGTGCGCTGCTGGATCGGCCCGACGAAGTCCACCACGACGGCGGACAGGTCCTTCTTGAGGTCGCCGTAGCCCTTGCCCTCGTACGCGGCGACCAGGTCGTCGATCGTGCGGCCGGTGAGCGCGGAGTAGATCGTCAGCAGGTTGCTCACGCCTGGCTTGTTCTCCGGGTCGAACAGGATCTCGCGCCCGGTGTCGGTGACGGCGGAGCGGATCTTCTTACCGCTCTTCGCCGCGTCGTCCAGCAGCTCGATGATGCCGGCCGGGGACGACGCCGACTTGCTCATCTTCGCCGTCGGGTCCTGCAGGTCGACGATCTTCGCGGTGTCCTTGACGATGTACGGCGCGGGCACGACGAACGTGTCGCCGAACCGGGTGTTGAACCGCTGCGCGAGGTCGCGGGTGAGTTCGAGGTGCTGCCGCTGGTCCTCGCCGACCGGCACGGCGTCGGCCTGGTAGAGCAGGATGTCGGCGGCCTGGAGCACCGGGTACGTGAACAGCCCGACGGACGCGCTGGTGGCGCCGCCCTTCGCGGTCTTGTCCTTGAACTGCGTCATCCGGTTGGCCTCGCCGAAGCCGGTGATGCAGCTCATGACCCAGCCGAGCTGGGCGTGCTCGGGCACCTGGCTCTGCACGAACAGGGTGGAACGGGCCGGGTCGACGCCGAGCGCGAGCAGCTGCGCGGCCGACACCAGGGTGCGGCGCCGCAGGACCTCAGGCTCGTGACCTGCGGTGATGGCGTGCAGGTCGACCACGCAGTAGAAGCAGTCGTGGCTCTCCTGGAGCGCCACCCAGTGCCGGACGGCACCCAGGTAGTTGCCGAAGTGGAACGAGTCGCCGGTCGGCTGAATACCGGAGAGCACCCGTGGCCGCGAATCACCCATGGCGCGCATTCTGTCAGGAGCGCGCACGTGCCCGGTCCGGTGGGCGCCCGGAACCTCGCAGCGCCGGCCGGTGTATTCACGACATGAACGGGGACATCCTGACGTCAGGGCCGGAACATCGTGCCCGCCGCTGGCCGGCCGCCACGCTGGCCGTGACCATGATCGCCACGCTCGGGTGGGTCGCGTCCGACGGGCCGGCGGCGCCCAGCACCGTGCCGGCCGCGAAACCGGTCGACGCCACGGACCGCTTCCTGCTCGGCGTCAGCTTCGCGGACGCCCGCCGGGGGTACGCGCTCGGCGCGCGGTGCCCCGGCGGCATGACGGGCCTGTGCACCTACCAGGTCCGCGTGACGTCCGACGGCGGCCGGTCCTGGCTGGAAAGGCCTTCACCCCTCACCCCAACCCCCGCAGCGGACGGCGTGTCCGCCGAACTCGAAGCCGTCGGCCCGACGTCCGTAGTGGTCACCGGCCACAGCCGCTGGTTCAGCACGGACGCCGGCCGCACCTGGCGGAACACGCCGCTGACCTGGGGTTCTCCCGTCGCAGAGGTGCCGTCCGGCGCGACGATCGCGGGATCGTGCCCGTACGAGGGTCCGTGCCGCGAGCCGCTCGTGACGATCGATCCCGCCACCGGCCAGCACCGTCCCCTGGCGAACCAGCCGCCGATCGGGGCCGTCCACCCCCACGAGCGGGCCGTCCGTGCCCGGGACGGCAGCCTGTGGGTCAGCGGCGCCCAGGGCGCGACCCGTGTCGTCGCGGTCAGCCGGGACCAGGGCCGGACCTGGCGGACCGCGCCGCTGAGCACCCCCACGACCCCGTACTTCGGCACCTCGGTCGTCACCCACGACGGCCGTACCGCGTACGCGTTCGGACGTGGCCAGGTGTCCGATCCCAACGTCAAGAACGGCCTCGTCGAGATCTGGCGCACGGACGACGGGGGCGTGCGCTGGCGCCGGTTGCCGCCCCGGGCCCATCCGAACTCGGCGCTCGGCTCCGCGCTGCTCCCGGACGGCCGGCTGCTGGTGACGACCGAGGAGTTCGGCCGTTCCAACCACTGGCTGTCCGTCGACGGCGGCCAACGGTTCCGCCGCGCCGAAGGCCCTGGACTCGGCTGGATCGACGACGTCGGCGGCCGCTACGTCGCGGGCTCCCACGAGGGCACCTGGTACACGTCACGGGACGGGATCCGGTGGACCCCGCTGATCAGCCCTTAGTGCCGCCGAGCGTGAGCCCGCCGATGAACTGCTTCTGAAGGACGAAGTACACGACGAGCGTCGGCAGCGCGACGAGCATGGCGCCGGCGGCCACCAGGTTGTTGTCGGTGAAGTAGACGCCTTCCAGGTTCGCCAGCGCGGCGGTGATCGGCCGTTTGTCGCCGGAGTTCATCAGGACGAGCGCCCAGAGGAAGTCGTTGTAGATCCAGGTGAACTCCAGCGTGGCGAGCGCCGCCAGCGCCGGCTTGCACAGCGGCAGGATGACCTGCCAGAACTGCCGCCACACGGACGCGCCGTCCACGATGGCCGCCTCGGTCAGCTCGCCGGGGAGCGTCTTCATGTAGTTGCTCAGGACGAATGTGCAGAAGCCGACCTGGAACGCGACGTGGATCGCGATGACGCCCCAGTACGAGTCGTACACGAACTCCGAGCCGGTCATCCGGTCCCAGAGGTTGCTGCCGTCGTTGAGCCGGTACGGGGTGGGGATCGCGTTGTAGAGCCGGTAGAGCGGCGCCAGCACGATCTGCTGCGGCAACAGGTTGCCGGCCGTGAACAGAACCAGCAGGGCGACGTTGCCCCGCCACGAGAACCGCGACACCCCGAATGCTACGAACGCGGCGAGGAGCAGGGTGATGATCACGGCCGGGATGGTGACGGCGAGCGTGTTCGCGTAGTACAGCGGCAGGTCGGCCTGGCTCCACACCGTGCCGTAGTTGTCGAAGTTGAGCGTCTCCGGCGACGAGACGTACCCGCGCTTCTGGGTTTCGGCGAACGGCCGCAGCGACGTGTAGAACGCCCACAGCAGTGGTGCGAGGAACGACAGGCAGGTCACGACGAGGAACGCGTGCAGGAGGATCCGGACCGGACGGATCCGACGCTTGGGCGCGGCGCCCGCCCGTCGCACCGCGCGCTCTTCGACGGCGGTCGTCACTTTTCCTCCTGGAAGATCTGCCACATGTACGAAACGATGAACCCGGTCGAGATCAGCAGCATGATCACGGCGATCGCGGACCCGAAGCCGATCCGGCTGGCCTCGCCGACCAGGTTGTCGTAGACGAGGATCGACAGCAGTTCGAGGCCGTTCCGGCCGCGGTTGATGACGAACACGAGGTCGAACGCGCGCAACGCCTCGATGACGGTGATCGCGACGACCACGATGTTCACCGGCTTCAACGCCGGGAAGACGACCCGGCGGAATGCCTGCCACTCGTTGGCGCCGTCGATCGCGGCGGCTTCCTTGAGCTGCGGATCAACACCTTTGAGCCCGGCAAGGTACAGCACCATCACGTAGCCCACGTGCCGCCAGCTCGCCGCGACGAGTACGGCCCAGATGTTGATGTCCGGGTTGCCGAGCCAGTCGATCAACGGTCCGTCCCCGGCCTGACCGGTGCGGCCGATGAGGTTGTTGATCAGCCCGTCCTCGTTGGAGTAAATGAGCTGCCAGATGAAGCCGACGAGTGCGAGCGACAGCACGACCGGGATGAAGATCGCGCTCTGGTAGATCCGGCTGAACCGGAGCTGCTTGTCCAGCAGCACCGCCAGGAACAGCCCGAACGTGGTGGGCACGACCAGCAGGAAGATCAGCCAGACGATGTTGTTCCAGAACGCCGGCCAGAACGCGGGGTAGATCGTGAAGATCTCCTCGTAGTTCTTCAGCCCCACCCACTTGATGGGCTGGATGCCGTCCCAGGTGCTGAAGGACAGCACGAACGAGGCGATCGCGGGGCCCCAGATCAGTCCGATGTGGATCAGGGACGGGATGCCGACCATGAGCCCGAGCACCAGGCGGTCGCGGGCGGTCAGGCGGCGGACCCGCCGGCCGCGCGTCCCGGGGGACTTCGCGGCCGGCGAGTCGGCTTTCAGCGTGGGGAGAGCCATGTGATGGGTTACCTAGCTGGTGAAGATGGACTTCTTCTGGGCCTCGATCTTCGTCAGCAGGCCATCGACGTCCTTCGGGTTCTGGATGAACGCCTGCAGCGACGGGATCATGACCGTCGACGCGAACGTCGGGTTCGTGTCCCGGTCGAGGAACTGGGAGATCGACTTCGCGCCGTTGACCAGCTCCACCGCCTTCTTCTGGAGGGCGTTGTAGCTGCTCGTGTCGGCGTTGTTCGCGGCCGACACGTTGTTCGGGTCGCTCTTCGCGTAGATGTTCTGCGCGTCCGCGCTCGCGAGGAACTTGAGCAGGTCCTTGGCTCCGTCGATGTTCTTCGGGTCCTTGCTCAGCATGAAGCCGTCGATCGGGGCCTCGACGGCGTCCGTGCCGATGTTCGAGTCGATCTCCGGGAACGGGAAGAAGTCGAGGTCGTCCTTGTCCGCGCCCTCGAACGTCTGGCCGACGAACATGCCGAGCACGTACATGCCGGCTTCCTTCTGGAGCAGGGACTGGGCGCCCTCCTGCCAGGTGCGGCCGAGCGAGCCGGGCTGGGCGAACTCGAGCAGCCCGCGCCAGGTGTCGAAGACGGTCTTGACCTTCTTGTCGGTCCACGCTTCCTTGCCGGCCATCAGGCTGATGTGGAAGTCGTACCCGTTGATGCGCATGTTCAGGTAGTCGAACGTGCCCATCGCCGGCCAGCCGTCCTTGTCCGCGAACGCGATCGGGACCAGCTTGTCGGCCTTCATCTTGGCGGCGAGCGCCTTGTACTCGTCGAGGGTCTTCGGGATGGCGTAGCCGCGCTCGGCGAAGACGCTCTTCCGGTAGAAGACGGCCCACGGGTAGTAGTAGGACGGCACGAAGTACTGCTTGCCGTCCAGGCCGGTCGAGGCCTTCTTCATCGCCTCGGAGTAGTTGCCGCCGATGTCGCCCCACACATCCGAGATGTCCGTGGAGAGCTTCTTGTCGGCGAAGAACTGCATCCGGTAGCCGGCGAACCAGGTGAACACGTCGTCCGGGCGGCCGTTCAGGTAGTTGTTGATCTGCTCCTGGAACGTGTTGTGGTCGACGCTGTTGACCTTGACGGTGTTGCCGCTGTCCTTCTCGTACGCGTCGAAGACGTCCTGCAGTGCCTTCTTCGGGACCGCGTCGGAGTAGTTCGAGCCGAACGTGACGGTCTTGCCGCCGGCACCGCTGGTCGATTCGTCACCGCAGGCGGCGAGGGATCCCACGCCGGCAGCGGCGGCGCCGGCGAGCAGCGTGCCGCGCAAAAGGCCACGGCGCGAGAGGGAGAACGGCCCGGGGCTCGATGCCGCCGGGTTGGACGTGGGGCGGTACGACATCCGGGCCTCCTGGAGCCAATGTCGTTGGATCGGGTCTGCACTTTCAAACGCGACCTAACAAAAGTCACCACATCCCACCGCCGGGCCTGCCGACCTGTCAAGACATCGGTCATCACGATTTCATCTACGTGCATCGCCGTCGCTACAGCTGTCCCGCATGATCCGCGCGGCAAACCGCCATCAAAACGCACCTATGCCGCAGACCACGCCCCGTGTCCGGATCAGGCACGGAATGTTTGATCGTGTTGACTTTAGGGAGCACTCTTGGAACGCTGTGCCCCATGACCGCCTGGCCCCACACCGTCCCCGGGCTCTGCTTTGGCGGCGACTACAACCCGGAGCAGTGGCCCGAGGAGGTCTGGCACACCGACGTCGCGCTCATGCGCGAGGCGGGTGTGAACCTGGTCAGCCTCGGCATCTTCTCGTGGGCGCTGCTGGAACCCGCCGAGGGCAAGTACGAGTTCGGGTGGCTGGATCGCATCCTCGACCTGCTGCACAGCGGCGGTGTCGCGGTCGACCTGGCCACCGCGACGGCGTCCCCGCCGCCGTGGTTCTCCGCCGCCTACCCAGGCTCCCTGCCCGTCACCGCCGACGGCGTGACGCTCCACCCCGGCAGCCGGCAGGCCTACTGCCCCAGCTCACCGCAGTACCGCAGGGCCGCCGTCGCGCTGGTCGAGCAGCTCGCCACGCGGTACGCCGACCACCCGGCGCTGGCGATGTGGCACATCAACAACGAGTACGGCTGCCACGTGTCCCGCTGCTACTGCGACGAGTCCGCCGTGGCGTTCCGGCGCTGGCTCCGCGTCCGCTACGAGAGCCTCGACGCGCTGAACGCCGCCTGGGGCACCGCGTTCTGGAGCCAGCGCTACCACGACTGGGACGAGATCGGCCCCCCGCGCACCACCCCCACGTTCCACAACCCCACCCAGGAACTGGACCATCACCGGTTCACCTCGGACGAACTCCTCGACTGCTTCCGCGCCGAGCGCGACGTGCTGCGCCGCGTCACCCCGGGCAAGCCCGTGACGACCAACTTCATGGCGTCCCAGTACAAGAACCTGGACTACTTCGCCTGGGCGGCCGAGCAGGACCTCGTCTCGAACGACCACTACCTGCGCGCCGAGGACCCGGACAACCACATCGACCTCGCCCTCGCCGCCGACCTGAGCCGATCCCTCGGCGGCGGGTCGCCGTGGCTGCTCATGGAGCACTCCACGTCGGCCGTGAACTGGCAGCCGCGCAACGTGCCCAAGGCGCCCGGCGAGATGCGCCGCAACAGCCTCGCGCACATCGCCCGCGGCGCCGACGGCGCGATGTTCTTCCAGTGGCGGGCGTCGGCGGCCGGCGCCGAGAAGTTCCACTCGGGCATGGTTCCGCACGCCGGTACGGACACGAAGGTGTGGCGCGAGGTCGTCCGGCTCGGCGGCGACCTGCGGGCGTTGGCAGAGGTCGCCGGCAGCCGGGTGCGTGCCGACGTCGCCCTGCTCTGGGACTACGAATCGTGGTGGGCGCAGGAACTCGACGCCCATCCCAGCGCCGACCTCACCTACCTGGACGAGCTACGTGCCTGGCACCGTACGTTGTGGCGGGCCGGCATCACGGTCGACCTGGTCCACCCCGGCACGGACCTGTCCGGCTACAAGGTCGTGCTCGCGCCGTCCCTATACCTCGTCACCGACGGCAGCGCCGCGAACGTGACAACGTACGTCGAGAACGGCGGGACGCTGGTCGTCGGGCCGTTCTCCGGGATCGTCGACGAGAACGACCACGTCCGGCTCGGCGGGTATCCGGGCGCGTTCCGGGATCTGCTCGGCGTCCGGGTGGAGGAGTTCTTCCCGCTCGGCGCCGGACGGACGGTACGGCTGTCGGACGGTGGCACCGGGCTCGTCTGGTCCGAACTGGCGCACAGCACGGGCGCGGAGGTCGTGGCGACATACGTCGGCGGCGTCCTCGACGGCGGCCCGGCGATCACCCGGAACGGGCGCGCCTGGTACGTCGGTACCCGGCTCGACGGCTCGTCACGGGCGTCCCTGCTGGCCAGGGTGTGTGCCGGCGCTGGCGTGGTGGCCATCGGGACGACGCCCGGCGTCGAGACCGTCCGTCGCCACGGCGCCGACGCGACCTACCTGTTCCTGCTCAACCACGACGACCACGACGCGACCGTTGCCGCCGCCGGACATGATCTGTTGACGGGCGCCGACCATGCCGGCGCGGTCGTAGTCCCGGCGGGCGGCGTCGTGGTCCTGCGCGAAACCGGGGGGAGCTGACCGTGCTCGCACAGCAGCGCCAGGCCCTCATTCTCGAAGAGGTACGCCGCAACGGCGGCGTCCGGGTGAGCGACCTGACCCGTCAGCTCAACGTCTCGGACATGACGGTCCGCCGCGACCTGGAAGCCCTTGCCGAGCGCGGGCTGCTGGAGAAGGTCCACGGCGGCGCCACCGCGATCGGCGAGCACAGCACGGACGAGCCCGGCTTCGAGGCCAAGTCGTACCGGCAGCGGCGCGAGAAGGAAGCGATCGCCCGGCACGCGGCGGGCCGGGTCCGTCCCGGTTCGGCGATCGGCGTCAGCGCCGGCACCACCACGCACGCGCTCGCGCCGTTCCTGTGCGACATCCCGGGGATCACGGTCGTCACGAACTCGATCCCCGTCGCCGACGTGCTGTACCGGGCGGGCCGCGCGGATCAGACGGTCGTGCTGACCGGCGGGCTCCGCACGCCGTCCGACGCGCTCGTCGGGCCGTTCGCAGTCTCGGCGATCCGCGAGCTGCACCTCGACCTCACGTTCATGGGCGTGCACGGCATGGACGCCCGCAGCGGCTTCACCACGCCCAATCTCATGGAGGCCGACACCAACCGCGCGCTGGTCGCGGCCGGGCGCCGGCTGGTGGTCCTCGCCGACCACAGCAAGTGGGAGATGGTCGGGATCAGCTCGATCGCCACGCTCGCCGAGGCGCACGTCCTCGTCACCGACAGCGGTATCGACGACGAGGCGCGCGACGTGCTGGGCGGCGATGTGGGCGAACTGGTGATCGTCGACCCGGAACGGCCCGAATGAAGCGCACCGCGACACGGCTCGCAGACGGGCGCGAGCTGTTCTACTTCGACGACGACGCCAGCGTGAACCAGGGCGTCGTCCGCGAACTGTTCGACGGCCGCGAACTGCCGCCGCAGGACCACGCGTCCGAGCTGCGGTACGACCCGCTGCTGGGCGAGTGGGTCGGCATCGCCGCGCACCGCCAGCACCGGACGCACCTGCCCCCGTCGGACGAGTGCCCGCTGTGCCCGTCGGCACCGGGCCGCCTGACCGAGATCCCCGCCGACGACTACGACGTGGTCGTCTTCGAGAACCGGTTCCCCTCGTTCGCCGAGGACACGCTGGCGCCCGAGCCCCTGCCCGGCGGCGAGCCGTTCCCCCGGCGGGCGGGCATCGGGCGGTGCGAGGTCGTGTGCTTCACGTCCGACCACGCGAGCGCGTTCGCCGACCTGACGCCGGCACGCGTCCGTACGGTCGTCGACGCCTGGGCCGACCGCACCTCCGCCCTCGGTGCCCTCCCCGGCATCGAGCAGGTGTTCTGCTTCGAGAACCGGGGACGCGAGATCGGCGTGACGCTGGCGCACCCGCACGGGCAGATCTACGCGTACCCGTTCGTCACGCCGCGCACGGAACGGATGCTGTCGAACGCGGCCCGCCATCTGGAGAAGACCGGCCAGAACCTGTTCGCGGACGTCCTCGCGGCCGAGCGGGCGGCGGGCGAGCGGATCGTGACGGAGTCGGAGCACTGGACGGCGTTCGTGCCGATGGCCGCGCGCTGGCCGTACGAGGTGCACATCTATCCGCACCGGCAGGTTCCGGACCTGCCCGCGCTCACCGACGCCGAGCGGGACGACTTCGGCCCCTTCTACCTCGACATCCTCCGCCGACTCGACGGCCTCTTCGGCGCCCCGCTCCCGTACATCGCGGCGTGGCACCAGGCGCCGGTGCGCGAGGGGCGCGACCTTTCGTACCTGCATCTCCAGCTGTTCTCCGTACAGCGGGGGGTGGCCAAACTGAAGTACCTTGCTGGGTCAGAATCAGGTATGGGGGTGTTCGTCAACGACATCTCCCCGGAACTGGCGGCCGAACGGCTCCGCTCCGGATCCGCGACCGCAAGGGAGAACACCTCGTGAAGCTGCTCGTCACCGGAGGCGCCGGCTACATCGGCGGCGTCACCACCAGCCAACTCCTCGCGGCGGGGCACCAGGTGACGGTGGTCGACGACCTGTCCACGGGGCACCGGGACGTGATCCCGGACGGGGTCGAGTTCCATGAGCTGTCCGTCCACGACGTCGCGCGGGTCCTCACGCCCGACGCCGGCTTCGACGGGGTCCTGCACTTCGCGGCCAAGATCGCGGCCGGCGAGTCGGTGATCAAGCCCGAGCTGTACTGGGACACGAACGTGCGCGGATCCCTGGCGCTGCTGGACGCGGTCCGCGCGGCGGCCGTGCCCCGGCTGGTGTTCTCGTCCACCGCCGCCGTGTACGGCACCCCGGACGTCCCGTCGATCGACGAGTCCACGCCGACCCGGCCCACCAACCCGTACGGGTCGAGCAAGCTCGCCGTCGACCTGATGATCACCGGTGAGGCCGGCGCGCACGGGCTCGGCGCGGTGTCGCTGCGGTACTTCAACGCGGCCGGCGCCTCCGGGTCGCTCGGCGAGCGGCACGAGCCCGAGACGCACCTGATCCCGATCGCATTGGATGTGGCAGCCGGTCGCCGCGAGAAGCTGATGCTGTTCGGCGACGACTACGACACCCCGGACGGCACGTGCATCCGGGACTACATCCACGTCGAGGACCTCGCCCAGGCGCACCTGCTGGCCCTCGGCGCCGCCCGCCCCGGCGAGCACCAGATCTTCAACCTCGGCAACGGCACCGGGTTCTCGAACCGGCAGGTCATCGACGTCGTCCGCGAGGCCACGGGCGCGCAGGTACCGGTCGAGCACGCGCCGCGGCGCGACGGTGACGCCGTCGTGGTGGTCGCGTCGTCCGAGAAGGCCCACTCCGAGCTGGGATGGCGTCCGGCCAAGCCCGACCTGACCACGATCATCGGCGACGCGTGGGCATTCCACACAGCCTGAACGGGGTCTGGGCGGCGCCCGGGCGCGTCAACCTGATCGGCGAGCACACCGACTACAACGACGGGTTCTGCCTGCCGTACGCGCTGCCGCACTCGGTCACGGTCACCGCTCGGGTGGGCCCGCCCGGGCGGTGGCGGGTGACCTCGCGCGGCGAGACCGTCGAGTTCACCGCCGCCGACCGGGTGAACGGCTGGGCGGCGTACCCGGCCGGGGTGGTGTGGGTACTGCGCGAGGCCGGCCACGACGTGCCCGGCGCCGAGCTGGTCATCGAGTCGGACGTCCCGGTCGGCGCCGGCCTGTCGTCGTCCGCCGCGCTGGAATGTGCGGTACTCCGGGCTCTGCACGACCTCGGCGGGCTCGACATCACGCCGGCCGGGCAGGCCCGGCTGGCGCAGCGCGCCGAGAACGACTACGTCGGGATGCCGTGCGGGATCATGGACCAGTCCGCGTCGATGCTGTGCGAGGACGGGCACGCGCTCTTCTTCGACACGCGGTCCGGCGAGGTCGAGCAGGTGCCGTTCGACGTGGCGGCGCACGGGCTGGCGATGCTCGTCGTCGACACCCGGGCACCGCACGCGCTGGTCGACGGCGAGTACGCGGCGCGGCGGGCGAGCTGCGAGCGGGCCGCGAAGCTGCTCGGCGTGCCGGCGCTGCGGGACGCTTCCCTGGACGACGTGTCGCGACTCGACGGCGAAGTCGCCCGGCGGGCCCGGCACATCATCACCGAGAACGCGCGGGTACTCGACACCGTCGCCCTGCTCAAGGCCGGTGACCTGCGCGCCATCGGCCCGCTGCTCACCGCGTCGCACGCCTCGCTCCGGGACGACTTCGAGGTGACGGTCCCGGAGCTCGACGTCGCGGTCGACGCCGCCCTGGCCGGCGGCGCGTACGGCGCCCGGATGACCGGCGGCGGCTTCGGCGGCTGCGTGATCGCCCTGGTGGACGCCTCGGCGGCGGACAAGGTGGGGCGCACCGTCGCCGGCGCGTTCGCCGCGGCGGGCTTCGGCGCACCGGTCCACTTCACGGCTGCCCCATCTCCAGGCGCGCGCCGCCTCGCCTGACATAAGGTCGCGACTGTGCGCGACTCACACGTACCCGTTGACGACGGCGTCCGGCTGCACATTCGTGAGGCCGACGGCGCCGGCCGGCCGTTCCTGCTCGTGCACGGCCTGGCATCGAACGCCCGCACCTGGGACGGCGTCGCGCACCACCTCGCCGAAGCGGGCCACCGGGTAGTGGCGGTCGACCTGCGCGGCCACGGCGAATCGGACGCGCCCGGCACCGGGTACGACACGCTGACGGCAGCCGCCGACGTGGCGGTCATCGCCAAGGAACTCGGCCACCCGGTGATCGCCGGCCAGTCCTGGGGCGGCAACGTGGTGCTCCAGCTCGCCGCCGATCATCCGGACCTGCCGCACGCCATCACCA
Organism: uncultured Actinomycetota bacterium; assembly: GCA_963742725.1. Taxonomy (GTDB): domain Bacteria; phylum Actinomycetota; class Actinomycetes; order Mycobacteriales; family Cryptosporangiaceae; genus CAVVAL01. The sequence goes on from CAVUMX010000001.1 coordinate 1,613,394, forward strand.
TGGTGGACGGCGGCTGGATCCACCTGGCCGACTCGTTCCCGTCCTGGGAGGACTGCGCGAAGCGGCTGGCACCGCCCAACTTCGCGGGCATGCAGGCTGCCGCGCTCGAAGCACGGTTCCGGCGGGCACACCCCGACTGGCCGGAGACCGGCATCGCCGGCACGCTCGGCAACTTCCGGATCGACCCGGACGGCAGCTCACGGCCCCGGCTGACCAGGGAACGGCACATGTCGATCCTGCGGTCACTGTGGGAGCACCGTCCGCGGGCGCTGTACCCGCTGGTCACGGCGCCGGTGCTGCTGGTTCCGGCGGGCCGGGCCACGCCGGCCGTCGAGGAAGCGGCCGGCGCGCTCAGGCACGCGACCGTCCACGCGTACGGGGACGCGGACCACGACGTCCACGCGCAGCATCCGGACCAGATCGCCCACGACCTCCTGGAGCTGGCATGACCAGGCTGCTGGTGATCATGGGGTCGGGCGAGACGGCCCCCACGATGATCAAGCCGCACCGGGCGCTGTTCGCCCGGACGTCCGGCGACGGGCCAGCGGCGCTCCTCGACACCCCGTACGGGTTCCAGGAGAACGCCGACGACATCTCGACCAGGGCGCAGGCGTACTTCGCGGCGAGCGTCGGCGAACGCATCGACGTGGTGTCGTGGCGGCAGGCGCCGGAACCGGGGCTCGCGCAGGAGCAGGCCGTGGCCATGCTGCGCGCCGCCCGCTGGATCTTCGCCGGCCCGGGCAGCCCGACGTACGCGCTGCGGCACTGGCGCGGGACACCCGTCCCGGACCTGCTGCGGCAAACCCTCACCGACGGCGGCACCGTGGTGTTCGCGAGCGCGGCGGCGCTCACCCTCGGCAGCCACACGATCCCCGTGTACGAGATCTACAAGGCCGGCGACGACCCGTTCTGGGAGCCGGGGCTCAACCTGGTCGAAGCCGTGACGGGACTCCCGGCCGTGGTGATCCCGCATTACGACAACGCCGAGGGCGGGCACCACGACACCCGGTACTGCTACCTCGGCGAACGCCGGCTCACGATGCTGGAGCGCGAGCTGCCGGACGAGTCGTTCGTGCTGGGGGTGGACGAGCACACCGGCTGCGTGCTCGACCTGGACACCCGGACGGCGACGGTGCTCGGCAACAGTGCGGTGACCGTCCGCAAGAAGGGGCATTCGAGGGTTTTCCCGACCGGTGCGGTGCTGACGTTCGAGGAGCTGGCCGGCGCCGCGGACGCGACCGCACCACCGCCACCGCCAGAACCCGCACGGGCCCGGCCGGACATCCCCTCGCTGCCGACGGAGGCCGACCGGCTCGACGCCGAGTTCGCGCAGGCCCTCTCCGCGCGCGACCCGGACGGATGTGTCTCCGCCGTCCTGGCGATGGAGCAGACGCTGGTCGACTGGGCCACCGACACGTTCGCCCCGGAGGAAGGCGCGCACGCGAGGTCCGTCCTGCGCGGGATGGTCGTGCGGCTGGGCGAGCTGGCGGCGGCGGGGGCGCGAGATCCGCGGCAGGTCGTCGGTCCGTACGTGGAAGCGCTCTTGGAACTGCGGGCGGCGGCGCGAGACGCCCGGGACTTCGCCACATCGGACCTGGTACGCGACCGGCTCGTCGCCGCGGGCATCGAGGTGCACGACACCCCGGACGGCGTTCGGTGGGAGCTACCGGGCTGAGCTGATCACGTCGGCGCCGTGCGGGACAGGGTCCTCGTCGCTGCGGCGACGGGCCAGCAATCCGTCCAGGCTGAGGGGGCCGGCGCCGACCGCGAGGATACCGAGCCCGGCGGCCACGTAGAGGACGGCGAGTTCGCCGGTGAGGCCAGCATCGCTGACCAGCGGATACCGCGCGTGGACGATGGCCCACACGACGGCCATGTGCCCGGCGAGCACGGCACCCGCGACCCGTGTGAACAGGCCGGCGAGCACCAGAACGGCGACACCGCATTCGACGAGGATCGTCGCGCTGGCGACCGCTTCGGGCAGCGGCATCCCGAGTTCGCGCACCGTGACGGCGAAGTCCTCGGGCTCGCGGATCTTCTGCCAGGCGTGGAGGGCTAGGAGGCCGCCGACGATGAGCCGGCACGCGAACAGGCCATAAGGGGTAAACCGCATACCCGGGAGGCTAGAGCGCGCGGAAGCGCTCTCACAGCACTTTGGGCGATCTTTCTGGCCCGAAAGCGCCAGAAAGATCGCCCAAACAGGTCTTAGGCCAGTGCCTTCTGCAGGTTCACGTCGAGCGCCGAGAGGAACTCCTCGGTGGTGAGCCAGCCCTGGTCCGGGCCGACGAGCAGCGCCAGGTCCTTCGTCATCTGGCCGCCTTCGACGGTCGAGACGCAGACCTTCTCCAGCGCGTCGGCGAAGCCGATCAGCTCGGCGTTGCCGTCCAGCTTGCCGCGGTGCGCGAGGCCACGCGTCCAGGCGAAGATCGACGCGATCGGGTTGGTCGACGTCGGCTTGCCCTGCTGGTGCTGGCGGTAGTGCCGGGTAACGGTGCCGTGGGCGGCCTCGGCCTCGACGGTCTTGCCGTCCGGGGTCATGAGGACGGACGTCATGAGGCCCAGCGAACCGAAGCCCTGCGCCACGATGTCGGACTGGACGTCGCCGTCGTAGTTCTTGCAGGCCCAGACGTAGCCGCCCTCCCACTTGAGCGCGGCGGCGACCATGTCGTCGATGAGCCGGTGCTCGTACGTGAGGCCCTTGGCGTCGAACTCGGCCTTGAACTCCGCGTCGAAGATCTCCTGGAAGAGGTCCTTGAAGCGGCCGTCGTAGGCCTTGAGGATCGTGTTCTTGGTCGACATGTAGACCGGGTAGTCCCGGGCCAGGCCGTACCGGAACGAGGCGCGCGCGAAGTCGCGGATCGAGGAGTCGAGGTTGTACATCGACATCGCGACGCCGCCACCGGGGAAGTCGAACACGTTGAACTCGAGCGGCTCGGACCCGTCCTTCGGCGTGAAGGTCATGGTCAGCGTGCCCTCGCCGGGGACGACGAAGTCAGTGGCGCGGTACTGGTCACCGAAGGCGTGACGGCCGACGACGATCGGCTTGGTCCAGCCGGGGACGAGCCGCGGGATGTTGCCCATGATGATCGGTTCGCGGAAGATCACGCCGCCGAGGATGTTACGGATCGTCCCGTTCGGCGAGCGGTACATCCTCTTCAGGCCGAACTCCTCGACCCGCGCCTCGTCCGGCGTGATCGTGGCGCACTTGACGCCGACGCCGTGGCGCTGGATCGCGTTCGCCGCGTCGACCGTCACCTGGTCGTCGGTGGCGTCACGGTGCTCGATGCCGAGGTCGTAGTACTCGAGCGGCACGTCCACGTACGGCAGGATCAGCTGGTCCTTGATGAACTTCCAGATGATCCGGGTCATCTCGTCGCCGTCGAGTTCGACGACCGGGTTCGTCACCTTGATCTTGGCCATGCGGCGCAGGTCTCCTCTCGGGGAGTGGTTCGCGGGCCGGACACGCTGGGGCCTCGCTGAAGTAGTACGAGCATACTGTTGCCTGCCCCGCCCAGGCCAATCTACGTGGAGGTCACCCGTGCTGCACGAACTGGATAGGGCCCATGTGTGGCACCCGTACGCGCCGGCCGGGGCGCCCGCGCTGGAGGTCGCCAGCGCGTCCGGAGTCCGGATCACGCTGGCGGACGGGCGCGAGCTGATCGACGCGATGGCGTCCTGGTGGTCGATGATCCACGGGTACCGCGTGCCCGAGTTGGACGCGGCCGTCCAGGACCAGCTCGGACGGATGGCGCACGTCATGTTCGGCGGCCTCACCCACGCACCCGCCGTCGACCTGGCCAAGCTGCTCGTCGACCTCACCGGGCTGGACCGGGTGTTCTTCGCCGACTCCGGATCGGTGTCCGTCGAGGTGGCGCTGAAGATGGCCGTGCAGTACCAGGCGGCGGCCGGGCGTCCCTCGCGGTCGCGGATGCTGACGATCCGGGGCGGGTACCACGGCGACACGAGCGGGGCCATGGCCGTGTGCGACCCCGTGACCGGCATGCACCACCTGTTCCGGCACCTGCTGCCGCAGCACGTGTTCGTCCAAGGTTTTGATCTGGCGCCGATGCGCGACGCGCTGTCCCTGCATTCGGACGAGATCGCCGCAGTGATCCTGGAGCCGATCGTCCAGGGGGCGGGCGGGATGCGGTTCTACCCGCCTGAGTACCTGGCCGGCGTCCGCGCGCTGTGCGACGAGTACGGGGTCCTGCTGATCTGCGACGAGATCGCCACCGGCTTCGGCCGTACCGGTCGCCTGTTCGCCAGCGAATGGGCCGGCGTGCGACCGGACATCATGTGCCTCGGCAAGGCCATGACCGGCGGGTACATGACGATGGCCGCCACCCTCTGCACGGACGAGGTCGCGACGACGATCTGCGCGGGCGAAGGCGGCGCGTTCATGCACGGGCCGACGTTCATGGCGAACCCGCTCGCGGCCGCCGTCTCGCTCGCCAGCATCCGGCTGCTGCTCAGCCGCGACTGGCAGGCGGAAGTGGCCGGGCTGGAAGCGGGGCTCATCTCTGGCCTTGAGCCGGCGCGCGGGCTGCCCGGTGTCAAGGACGTGCGCGTGCTCGGCGCGATCGGCGTCATCGAGATGGCCGAACCGGTCGACATGGTGGCGGTGACTGCGCAGGTCGTGGACGCGGGGGTGTGGCTCCGTCCGTTCGGGCGCCTGCTGTACACGATGCCGCCGTACGTCACGTCCCCCGACGACCTGGCCCAGATCACCTCAACCATGGTCGCCGTCGCGCGCCGCGCTCCATGATCCCGCCACCCACCGCCGACCTTCGGACTTTTGAGGGTCCATGCAGCCCGGAAACCCTCAATAGTCCGAAAGTCGGCGAGGTCAACCTGGAGCCGCTAGGGTCGAGTGGGAGCAAACCCGGTCAACCTGACGAGAGAGGCTGCGACGCGATGTCGGCGATAGAGGAGGTCATCGGCGCGCTGAAAGGCGCGATCGACGAACTCGAAGACGGCTTGGGACACACGCGGGACGCCGGCGAATCAGCGGAGAAGGGGCTGGGCGCCGCACAGGTGGCCGGCTCCGGCGCGGCGATCGAGGGCTACAACCAGCTCACCGACGAACTCGCGAAGCTGGCCGAGCAACTGTCGGCCGCGAAGGACACCTCCGAGACGGCCCTCTCCATCGCCAACGCGATCGCCGAATCAACTTGAAGAGGCCCTAGCGGCGGCCGACGTGACCAGGCGGACACCTCGAAGGCATCGCTGCCCTCCAAATGGCGAAAACGCCACAACCGAAAGCGACAGAACCGCACCGAAGCGCGGACACTGATCACGGCCCAGCGCTCGATCACCTATCGGGCCGCGCAGCTCACTGTGGCCGCGTCTGCCTCACACACTGCGTACAGCACCTTCGCCGAGTACATATCACTGCTACCTAAGACGCTCACCAATGTAGCTTTCGATGCGGTAACCACGTTGATCGCGTACGTAATCCTACGCAATGAGAGCGGGAAGAAATCATGAGGATCGGGCAAGATGTCGAACAAGTCGTCCGCAGCATTCTTCTGGCCGTTATCGCTGAGGATGCTGACGAACTGAAGACCCAGGTCGACGCACTTGTCGAGCTTCCGGAGCAAAGCTCCGTGGCAGAAGGAGTCCGGCTGGCCGCGGCCGTATCGATTCACGCGCTTATCGATCTCTTCGAGCGCGTGCCCACCGCGGACGAGATGCGCACTCTGTCTGAGGACCTCGCGAACGACGAGCCCTGGCTCGACGTGACGTCCACCGAAATCGAAACTCTCCTGCGCGCATTCGTCGAGAAGCGCCAGCCCGACGGGACCTTGCCGCCAGAACGGGTCGCCGTACTCTCATTCTTCATTACCGCGAGCCTCCTCTCCGCAGGTCACAACGACGACGAGAAGTGGTGGCAGTACCTGGATCGCATCGAGGCAGCTATCGAAGCAGCGCCAAACTAGCGAAAGGTGACCCGCTGTGGCTCCCTCGAAGTCACTCGCTAGCGCACTGGAGCTAGCGTCGGCCGATCTCGAGACGGCTGTCAAGCACCTTGAGGAGGCGCACCGAGTCGCCGTGGACGTTGCCGCGGAACGGGCGAGCACCAGGTTGGAGCGTCTGGTCGAGACGGCCGACAGATTACGGAAGTCCACCCGAGAGCTCGCCGAGCATGTCGTCGACGGTACCGATTCGAGCACACGCGCCGTCGAGATGCTCTCGGCGCGGCAGCGGGTCACGGAGATCCCCAGGCCTCTACAAGCGGCGTTGCTGGCCACCGCCGCGGTCGTGTTGGCGGTATCTCTCTACGGATCGATTGCGTGGTGGATCGGCGCAGGTCGGCTGCCCGAGCGTGTACTGGACGGATTGCTGGCCGTTCCCATCGCGCTCGCGGTTCTGGCTATCCTCGGAGTGCTGCCGTTCCGCCGGCACAAGCCTGGGCTACGGATGCGTATCGACCCAGGCGCAGAGGCACTCACGCGCGACGCGCTCGAGTCAGCGCTGTATCGGGATTCGCGAGATCTCAAGGCAGACATCGACACGCTCGGTGACGTCCTCGACGCCGCGGGCATGAGAAATAGCCAGAACCTCGTCTCGGCTATCGCCCTGTCCGCGATCCGCGATCTCCACGGCGGGAGCGACCCCACGCTAGCCGAGGCCAACACGCTCGCGCGTCAGATCTGGCGCGAAACGACCTGGGTCCACGTCAACCGGGACGAGGTACGCGCGCTCCTTACCGCAATCGTGGAGCGGCAGCCTGTGAGCGACGCTGCCTCACTGCCCTCGTATGTCATCGCCGCAGCGGCGCTGTCCGCCAGCTGCCCGGACAGCAACTCGTTGGCGACCTATCTCGACAGGACTGAGGAGGCGATTGATGTCGATGTCCCGTCGAGAGTCCTGGCGGGTACGGCGACTGTCCTCGTCCTGGTCACGCTTTATCGCCTCACTGGGGGCATCGATCCGATCCCCCTGCCGCCAGCGCCGCTGGTCTCCGCCCTTGGCATCGCGATGACGGCAGCATTCGCGTGGCGTCAGCTCGCACGCCGCGCAGCGGAGAAGAAGGCTCAGATAGCGAGGCGGCGCGCCGGTTAGCTCCCGGCGCGCCGCCTCGCGTCTGACTACAGGTCGGCGACGTCGGCCTGCTTGGCGCGGACGGCCTCGGCGGCTTCCTTGAGCGCGGCCAGCTCGGTGTCGGTCAGGTCGCCTTCGACGACCCGGCGCACACCCTCGGCGCCGATTTCGGCCTCGACACCCAGGTACACGCCCGTGATGCCGTACTCGCCGTCGACCCAGGCGCAGACCGGCATCACGGCGCCGGAGTCCTCGGCGACAGCGCGGGCCATGCGGGCGGCGGCGGCGGACGGGGCGTAGTACGCGGACCCGGTCTTCAGGAGTGCGACGACTTCGGCGCCACCGTTACGCGTCCGGGTGACCAGCTCGTCGATCTTGTCGGCGGGCAGCAGGTCGGCGAGCGGCTTGCCGTCGACGGTGCAGCGCGACGGCACCGGCACCATCGTGTCGCCGTGCGAACCGAGCGTCAGGGTCTTCACGGACCCGACCGGAACCTGCAGTTCCTCGGCGACGAAGTTGGTGAACCGGGCGGTGTCGAGCATGCCGGCCTGGCCGAGCACCCGGTTCTTGGGGAACTGGGTGGCGATCTGGGTGAGGGCGGTCATCTCGTCGAGGGGGTTGGACACGACGATGACGACGGCGTCCGGCGAGGTCTTCGCGATCTGCTCGGAGACCGACCGGACGATCTTGGCGTTGGTCTCGATCAGGTCCATGCGGCTCATGCCGGGCTTTCGCGGCAGGCCGGCGGTGATCACGACGATGTCCGAGCCCTCGGTGCCCTCGTAGGAGCCACCGCCGACGCCGACGAGCTTGCTCTCGAAGCCCTCGATCGCGCGGGACTGGTTCAGGTCCAGCGCCAGGCCTTCGGGCTTGCCTTCGAGGATGTCGGTGAGCACGACCGTGTCGAAGACGTTGTACTCGGCGAGACGCTGCGCCGTCGTGGAGCCGTAGAAGCCGGCACCGACGACCGTGACCTTCTTACCCATCGCGATTCCCACTCCTAGAGAGGTCGTATCGAGGCGAACGCACCCAGGCTATCCGGGTCCGCACGCTCGCAGCCTGCCGGGGAGCGTGATGGGCGCCACGTGACGGGGTTGCTGGCACCACAACGATTTCTCTACCCTCCGCTATCGAAGTACTACATTCAGTGATAAAGCGGGGAAGCGGATGCGACGCTCGATAGCGGCGGTGACCGCTGTACTCGCGCTGGGCGCCACCGCAGCTCTACCCACCGCGTCCGCCGACCCCGCCGCCTGCGCGGGCGAGGACTCGCCCCGACCGTTCCCGGCACCGGACGGCACCACGTTCGTCGTCCACAACGCGGCCGGCGACGACGCGTCGACGCTCACCAGCCCCGTCCTCAGCGGCGACCTCCCGGACGGATGCGTCGTCGACGGTCTCGGCTACGACCGCACGGACGGCTACCTGTACGGGCTCCACGGGCAGTCGATCGTCCAGATCGGACGCGGCCCGGCCGGCGACGTCGCCACGAAGGTCGTCGGCGTCCTTCCCGGCGCGCCGCTGGTCGCCGACATCGACCGGTCCGGCAATTACGTGACCCTCGGCGTCAACCCGCTCACCCGGACGGCCGCCGTCCAGTCCTACCCGGACCTGCGCACACCGGTGGCCGGAGTATCCATTCTGGAGTGGGCATCGTCGTGCCGCCCGCTCCTGAACAACTACCAGGCGCAGGCCCGGCTCCGGATCAAGGACCCGGCGCTGCCGCCGCCCGAGGCACTCATCCAGGACTGGGCGTACAACCCCGCCGACGACGGCTTCTACGCGTACGCGGCCGTCGACACCCACGACGCCTACCTCGGCAAGACCGAACCGATCGCCAAGTGGACCATCGCGCCGCTGCCGGACCAGCTCATCCGGATCGACATGGACGACAGCACCGCCCGCTGCGCCGCCGTCTCCAACCCGCACCCGCCCGGCGGGATCGACCGGGGGGTCATCGGCGACACGTTCGGATCCAACGCCACGCACGGCACCGCCGCCATCGCCGGCGCCGCGTTCACCCGCCAGGACCAGCTCACCCTGTTCCAGCTCGCCCAGGGTCAGCAGTGGATCCTGGACGTGGCCAGCTGCTTCGCCCCCGCCGGCTGCCTGCCCGAGCCGGGCGGATCGACGCCCGAAGGCCGTGGCGACGCGGCCGGAAACCCGTACCAGCCGTCGCGGGTCACGGTCGAGACGATCATCAGCGGCGGCGACAAGCAGCCCGCGCCCAGGCGCCAGCGGTTCTCGTTCCCGTCGAACGACCTCGATCCGGACGGCTTCGCCCTCGGCCCGGGCGAATCCCGCACGTTCGACCTGGCGCCCGGCGAGGTGGAGCTGGCGCAGGCGCCCGAGGTGACCGGCTGGCAGCTCAAGCACACCGGCTGCCGCGCCGCCAACTCCCTCGACGGTCCGCGCGACAAGCCCGGGCCGATGCGGGTCGTCCTGCGCCCCGGTGAGCAGCTGGTCTGCACGTACGCGGCGACGTTCCTGACCACGACGGCGTCGCCGTCCGCCAGCGCGGCCGCGTCCACGCACAGGAAGCAGAAGCGCGGGGAGAGCACCGCCGCCGGCAAGACCGCGGACAAGCGTCCCGAGGTGGAGTTCAGCCTGCCGTGGAGCGGGCAGACCGCCGTGTCGCTGCCGGGCACGGCTCCGACGGCGACCCTGGCGGCGATGCTGATCCTCGCGCTCGGCATCGGCGGCGGCGTGTTCGTCCTGTTCCCGCGCCGACGGCGTCCGCTGCCGCCTCGCTACAAGGCCCGCCACCGCGCCTAGCGGTCGCCGATCGGGACCACCTTGCGGTCGCGCAGGCCGACGTACTCGCTGTCCGGGCGGATCAGGCGGTTGTCCGTGTGCTGCTCGATGACGTGCGAGGTCCAGCCGGCCATGCGCGAGATCGCGAAGACGGGTGTGAACAGTTCGGTCGGGATGCCGAGCGCGTGGTAGACCGAGGCGGCGTAGAAGTCGACGTTGGGCCGTAACCCCTTCACGTCGAGGACGGTCTGCTCCATTCGAGAGCTCATCTCGTAGAACTTCGGTTCGCCGGTGAGTTCGCCGAGGCTCTTGCTCATCGCGCGCAGGTGCGTGGCGCGGGGGTCCTCGGTGCGGTAGACGCGGTGACCGAAGCCCATCAGCTTCTCGCCGGCGCCCAGGCGGGCGCGCACCGACGCGTCGACGGCTTCGAGCCCCGGCAACGACTCCAGCACCTTCATGACCTGCTCGTTCGCGCCGCCGTGCAGTGGACCCTTGAGCGTCCCGAGCGCGGCCGTCACCGCCGAGTGCATGTCGGACAGCGTCGCGGCGCACACGCGAGCGGCGAACGTCGACGCGTTCATCGTGTGGTCGGCGTGCAGGACGAGGCATTCGTCGAGCGCCGCCACAGCGTCCGGTTCGGGGCTTCGGCCGGTGATCTGCAGCAGGAAGTTGCCGGCGATGCCAAGGGCGCCGTCCGGGTCGGGGAGCTGCCCGCCCGTGCGCGCGGCGTGGTACCGGGCGACGAGCACCGGCATCTGCGCGGTCAGCCGGGCTGCCTTGCGGCGGTTCGCGTCGGGACCGTTGTCGCCGGAGTCCGGGTCGTCGGCCGAGAGGGCGCTCAGCAGCGTGCGGAGGGCTTCCATGGGTGGCGTCCGCACGAGGGCCGTGCCGAGCAGTGCCTCGACGGTCGGGCCCAACCCGCGGCCCTCAGCCAGCTCGGACTCCAGTACGGACAGCTCGCCTTGAGTGGGTAACTCGCCGCGTTGCAGCAGGTGGACGCACTCTTCGAAGCTCACCGATCCGGCGAGGTCGTGGATGTCGTACCCGCGGTAGTACAGGACACCCGCGCGACCGTCGATATCGCTGATCGCCGTACTGGCGGCGACGACGTCGGCAAGGCCCTTGGACTGTGGCTGGCTTGTGGCCATGAGCGGTCCCCCTCCGGGTGTGCCGCCCAGTTTAGTGTCGCAGCACTACGTGCGTTCCGCCGCTTCGACGACGTTGACCAGGAGCATCGCTCGCGTCATCGGTCCGACGCCACCGGGCATCGGGGCGACGAAGGCCGCGACCTCGCGCACGGCCGGGGCCACGTCGCCGACCAGGCCGTGCTCCGTGCGCGTGATGCCCACGTCCAGCACGGCCGCGCCGGGCTTCACCATGTCGGCGGAGATGATGCCGGGGACACCGGCCGCCGCGACGACGATGTCGGCGTTGCGCGTGTGGGCGGCAAGGTCACGCGTGCCGGTGTGGCACAGCGTCACGGTGGAGTTCTCGCTGCGGCGGGTCAGCAGCAGCCCGAGCGGACGGCCCACGGTCACGCCACGGCCGACGACGGTCACGTCGGCGCCCGCGAGCGGCACGTCGTACCGGCGCAGCAACTCGACCATGCCCCTCGGCGTGCACGGCAGCGGACCGGGCGCGCCCAGCACCAGTCGGCCCAGGTTCACCGGGTGCAGACCGTCGGCGTCCTTCGCCGGGTCCATCAGTTCCAGCACGCGGCTCGCGTCCAGGCCCTTCGGCAGCGGAAGCTGCACGATGTATCCGGTGCAGGCCGGGTCGGCGTTCAGCCGCGCGACCGCCGCCTCCACATCGGCCTGGCTCGCGGACGCCGGCAGCTCGACCCGGATGCTCTCGATCCCGACCTCGGCGCAGTCCCGGTGCTTACCGCCCACGTACGCGTGCGACCCCGGATCGTCACCGACCAGCACCGTGCCCAGCCCGGGCACGACGCCGCCGGCCCGCAACTTCGCCACCCGCTCGGCCAGATCAGCCTTGATCGCCGCTGCGGTCGCCTTGCCATCCAAAATCGTCGCCGTCACAGAATCATCCTTTCACGCTCCGCCGAGACAGCGGCCCGCGGCGGCCGGGACCGCCCAGGCCCGCCCGCCCGGCCCGCTGGCGCCCGCCCGCGCCGCCCGCCCGGCCCGCGCCCGCCGCGGGCCCGCCCAACTGTCGGGGATATCGGGGTATCCGGCGCCCGGTTACAGCACGGCATCCCGAACAGTCCGGTTCGGGGCGGCCGCCGGCCGGCCACAGTCGCAGGGCAGCCGCGGGGCGGCAGCGCGGGCCCGACGCAGGCGGTCCGGCCGGCGCAGGCGGTCCGGCCGGCGCAGGCGGTCCGGCCGGCGCAGGCGGTCCGGCCGACGTTGGCGGTCCGGCCGACGTTGGCGGCCCGGCGTCGCGGGCCGACCACTCAGTGGAAGAAGTGGCGGGTCTGCGTGAGGTACATGGTGATGCCGGCGGCTTCGGCCGCGGCGATCACCTCGGCGTCGCGGACGGAGCCGCCCGGCTGGACGACGGCCCGCACGCCCGCTCCGGTCAGGACTTCGAGCCCGTCCGGGAAGGGGAAGAAGGCGTCACTGGCCGCCACCGAGCCTTGCGCCCGGTCGCCGGCCCGGGAGACCGCGAGGCGTGCGGAGTCGACCCGGTTGACCTGTCCCATGCCGACGCCGACGGTCGCGCCACCGTCCGCCAGAAGAATGGCGTTTGACTTGACCGCTCGGACGGACCGCCACGCGAACGCCAGATCGGCCAGCCCCGACGGGTCGAGCGACGGACCGCAGGCGAGGGTCCACTGCGCGGGATCGTCGCCGGGGGCGTGGAGCGCGTCGGCGTTCTGGACGAGCACGCCGCCGGAGATGGGCCGGAACTCGGCGCCGAACCGGGCACGTTCGCCGGCGACGAGCAGCCGGATCGACGGTTTGCGCGCCAGGATCTCGACGGCGCCGTCCTCGTACCCGGGCGCGACCAGGACCTCGGTGAACACCTCGGCGACCTGCGTGGCCATCTCGACGGACACCGGCCGGTTGACGGCGATGACCCCGCCGAACGCGGACACCGGGTCGCACGCGTGCGCCTTGCGGTGCGCTTCGGCGATGTCGGTGCCGACGGCGATACCGCATGGGTTGGCGTGCTTGATGATCGCCACGCACGGCTCGTGGTGGTCGTACGCGGCGCGGTAGGCGGCGTCCCCGTCGACGTAGTTGTTGTAGGACATCGCCTTGCCGTGCAGCTGTTCGGCCTGGGCGATGCCGGCCGGGACGTCCGGGTTGACGTACAGCGCGGCGGCCTGGTGCGGGTTCTCGCCGTACCGGAGCACCGCGCCGAGCGACACGGCCATGCCGCCGAACGCGGGCCAGCAGTCGGCGCCGGGCTCGGAGTCCTGCTCGACGAGCTGGTCGGCGAACCAGCCGGCCACGGCGACGTCGTAAGCGGCGGTGTGCGCGAACGCCTGCGCGGCGAGCGCGCGCCGGGCCTCCAGCGAGAAGCCGCCGGAGCCGACGGCGGCGAGTACGTCCGGGTAGGCCGACGGCGACACCACGACGGCGACCGACGCGTGGTTCTTCGCCGCGGCCCGCACCATCGACGGTCCGCCGATGTCGATCTGCTCCACGACGTCGTCGCCCTCGGCGCCGGAGGCGACCGTCTCGCGGAACGGGTAGAGGTTGACGACGACGAGGTCGAACGGGGCCACGCCCAGCTCGTCCAGCTGCTTGACGTGGTCGGGGTTACGCAGGTCGGCGAGGATCCCGGCGTGGATGTGCGGGTGCAGCGTCTTGACGCGCCCGTCCAGGCACTCCGGGAACCCGGTGACGTCCTGGACGGCCGTCACGGGGATCCCGAGGTCGGCGATCCGTCCGGCGGTGGAGCCGGTGGACACGATCTCGACACCGGCCTCGTGGAGCCCGCGTGCCAGCTCCTCCAGCCCGGACTTGTCGTAGACGCTGATCAGCGCCCGGCGAATGGGCAGTGCAGTCACGAGACAGCCTCCGGAGTGAGCATCGCAGCGACGAAGGAGCGAGGAGCGGAGCGAAGGAGGTTGGCGGGGTACACAGTCATGGGATCGTGACCTTCCTTCCGGTGACAGTCCAACCTTCGCGGGCCATGCGGCCCACCGCCTCCACGAGCATGGCCCGCTCGGCGACCTTGATGCGTTCGTGCAGGCTGGCCTCGTCGTCGGACGGCAGTACCGGCACGGCCCGCTGGTCGACGATCGGGCCGGTGTCGACACCCGCGTCGACGACGAACAGCGTGCATCCCGCGAGCTTGACCCCGTAGTCGAGGGCGTCCCGGGCTCCGTGCATCCCGGGGAAGCTCGGCAGCAGCGCCGGGTGGGTGTTCACGTACCGCCCGCCGAACTCGGCCAGGAACGCCTCCCCGGCGAGCTTCATGAAGCCGGCGGACACGACGAGGTCCGGCTTGTGCTCGGCGGCCGAGGCGGCCATGGCGGCGTCCCAGGCGGCGCGGTCGGGGTGGTCGGCGACGCGGTGCACGAACGTGGGGATCCCCGCGCGCTCGGCCCGCGTCAGCCCCTCGATGCCGGGGCGGTCGGCGCCGACGGCGACGACGGTGGCCCCGTACGCGTGGTCGGCTGTCGCGTCGAGCAGCGCCTGCAGGTTGGTGCCGGCGCCCGACACGAGCACGACGAGGCGGGCGGTCAGGGCTGGCTCCTCAGAACTGCGGCGGCCGGGGCTGTCACCGGCCATAACGTCTCTCGACCCGAGAGCCTATCCGGTCCGCCGCGAGCCTGGGCGACCTCCCTCGACCGTCCGGAAGACCCCGAACGAGTCGGAAAGCCGACAATGACATCAGGTTGTCACCGTTATTCCGTGTGAGCCTCCTTGACCACGGAGTGTCCAGTCGCGACTATCTCTCGGCAAAGCACATGTCGGGGAGGCGGTGCCGGATGGTCGAACCGGGCTGGCGCCATGAGCACCCCCAGACCAAGGAGGACTTGTGACCGACTACACCACTCCCCCACCGCCGCCGCCCCCGCCGCCGGTGGGCCCGCCTTCCGGCCCGCCCATGGGCGGCCCCCCGATGGGTGGAGACCCTTACGGTGGCGTTCCGCAGCAGCCGCAGAACCTGTTCGGCCTGCTCGCGCTGATCTTCGGCATCGTTTCGCTGGTGCTGTGCTGCCTGTGGGCGGGCGTCTGGGCGGGTATCCCGGCGATCGTGCTGGGTGTTCTGGGCCTGCAGAAGGCTAACAAGGGCCTGGCAACCAACAAGCCGTTCGCGATCGCGGGCATCGCCCTCGGTGCGGTGGCGCTGCTCATCACGATCATCGCGGCCATCGCCGGCGCGTCGATCGACCCGAGCCAGTTCCAGAGCTGACCGGCCTCCCCGGGCGGCGCCTCATCGAGGGGCGCCGCCCGTGGCATGTTCAAAGATCTTCTTTCTCCGTTACCTCCGGCACGTCACCGTCGACGTCCTGGTCGGCGTGATCGTCAGCCACCGCTTCCACTGGCGATTCGTCCGGCTCCGGCTCCGCGTGCACCGGCTTGTACGAGGCCATGATCCGTACCAGTGCCGCACCGACGACCGCGAACAGCGTCACCTCGACCCCGGCGACGAGCGCGACCCGCCACGGCGACGGTCCGACGGCGGCGAGGCGGCCGTCCCCGAGCGGTCCGCCCGCGATGAAGGCGGCGAGGCCGATGATCGCCCCGGCGACCGGTCCGGAGAGTGCGGCGGTCAGCAGCGTGGATGCCCAGCGTTCGCCGTCCGCCCGCCGCCGGGCCGCGGCGACTCCGGCGAGCAGCCCCGCCACGAGCGGCACTCCGAGCAGCAGGCTCACCAGGTCGGACGCGCGTTCGCTCGGCAACGCGGCGAACAGCGGGAAGGCCGGGACGAGGCCGATGGACACGTCGATCGCGCTCACGGACGTACCGGAGCCGACGGCGAAGCCGGGACCGATCACGTACGCCGTGCCCCAGATGGCGGCCGTCGGGGTGTAGAGGACGGCGAGCGCGGTCAGGGCGGCGGAGCCGACGAGTCCCGGTTCGTACGCGGTGAAGAAGCCGGTGGCCGAGTCGGCGGCCAGTGCCAGGCACGTGCCGGCGAGGAGCGCGCCGGTGCCGAGCAGGACGCACGCGGCGAGCACCCCGACCGGCAGCGCGCGGATCAGCGGCGCCGGGAGCCGGTCGGTGAGCTGGGCGCCGATGCCGTTGACCCGCAGGACGCCGACGGCGCTGGCGATGGCCGCGACCGCTCCGGTGGCTCCGCCGGCGACGATCAGTGAGGCGTTCACGGCGGACGTGCCCGCGAGGAACGCAACGATGGCGCCGAGCGTGCCGTAGACGAAAGCGATCCAGCCGATGATGCGGGCGGCGTCCGGGAGGCTGCCGGCGCCGGTGGCGCGGGCCGAGTTGGCGCCCGCCCGCATGAGCTGCCGGAACACGAGGATCGAGAGGGCGAGCGGAGCGAGGCCGAGGGAACCGGCATCGGTGTGGAGCCGCGTGCCGTGGGCGAGGAGCCAGCCGTTGTACCCGATCCGGACGGCGTCGTACGCGGGCGCCCCGGACCGGCTCTCGGCGACCCACGCGATCAGCGCGACGGCGACGACCGGCGCGGAGCTGACGATGGCCGCCCACCCGGACGTGGTGAGGGCGGCGACCGGCACGGGAACGGGCCGCTGCGCGGCGCGGCGGTTCTCCCGGGTGGT
Source organism: uncultured Actinomycetota bacterium (assembly GCA_963742725.1). Taxonomy (GTDB): domain Bacteria; phylum Actinomycetota; class Actinomycetes; order Mycobacteriales; family Cryptosporangiaceae; genus CAVVAL01. Next base: position 1,629,856 of record CAVUMX010000001.1, read on the forward strand.
CAGCTCGATCACCTCCCCACTCTGGCAGCGCGCGGCGAGTCAGCCGGTGCCCGACACGACTTTGGGTGAGACCAGCGAGCCAGACTCGCCGATCCCACCCAAAGCTTTTGGTGCCTAGCGTGACTCGATGAGACTCCGCATCAGGAGGGCGGTCTCGCTGGGGGTTTTGCCGACCTTGACGCCGACGGCCTCGAGGGCTTCCTTCTTCGCCTGGGCGGTGCCGGACGAGCCGGAGACGATGGCGCCGGCGTGGCCCATCGTCTTGCCCTCGGGCGCGGTGAAGCCGGCGACGTAGCCGACGACGGGCTTGGTGACGTTGTCCTTGATGAACGCCGCCGCGCGCTCTTCGGCGTCGCCGCCGATCTCGCCGATCATGACGATCGCGTCGGTGTCGGGGTCGGCTTCGAACGCGGCGAGCGCGTCGATGTGCGTGGTGCCGATGACGGGGTCGCCGCCGATGCCGACGCAGGTGGAGAAGCCGAGGTCACGCAGCTCGTACATCATCTGGTAGGTCAGCGTGCCGGACTTGCTGACGAGACCGATCCGGCCGGCCTTGGTGATGTCGGCCGGGATGATGCCGGCGTTGGAGGCGCCGGGGCTGATCAGGCCGGGGCAGTTCGGGCCGATGATCCGGGTGGTCTTGCCCTGCGCGTAGGCCCAGAACGCGGTGGTGTCGTGCACGGGGATGCCCTCGGTGATGACGACGGCGAGGCCGATGCCCGCGTCGATCGCCTCGATGACGGCGCCCTTGGCGAACTTCGGCGGCACGAACACGACGGTGACGTCGGCGCCGGTCTCCTTCATCGCCTCGGCGACGGAGTTGAAGACGGGGACGGCTGTCCCGTCGAAGTCGACGCTCTGGCCGCCCTTGCCGGGCGTGACGCCGCCGACGACCTGGGTGCCGGAGGCGAGCATCCGGCGGGTGTGCTTGCTGCCCTCCGAGCCGGTCATGCCCTGGACGATGACCCGGCTCTTCTCGGTCAAGAAGATAGACATGGTGTTCCGGCCCTCTACTTCGCGGCGGCGAGCTCAGCGGCGCGCTTGGCGGCGCCGTCCATCGTGTCCACCAGCTCGATCAGCGGGTGGTTGGCCTCGGTGAGGATGCGGCGACCCTCGTCCACGTTGTTGCCGTCGAGACGGACCACGAGCGGCTTGGTGACCTCTTCGCCGTCGTCGTGCATGATCTGCAGCGCCTGGACGATGCCGTTGGCCACCGCGTCACAGGCGGTGATGCCGCCGAAGACGTTGACGAAGACGCTCTTCACGGCGGGGTCGGAGATGATGATCTCCAGGCCGTTGGCCATGACCTCGGCCGAGGCGCCGCCGCCGATGTCGAGGAAGTTGGCCGGCTTGACGCCGCCGAACTCCTCGCCCGCGTAGGCGACGACGTCGAGGGTGGACATGACCAGGCCGGCGCCGTTGCCGATGATGCCGACCTCGCCCTCGAGCTTGACGTAGTTGAGGTCCTTCTCCTTGGCGCGCTGCTCCAGCGGGTCGGCGGCGGCCTTGTCCTCGAACTGGGCGTGGTCCGGGTGGCGGAACGCGGCGTTCTCGTCCAGCGTGACCTTGCCGTCCAGCGCGACGATCTTGCCGTCCGCGCTCTTGACCAGCGGGTTCACCTCGACGAGCGTGGCGTCCTCCTTGACGAAGACGTCCCACAGCTTGACGACGACCTCGGCCGTCTCGTCGAGCACGTCCTCCGGGAACCGGCCGGCGACGAGGATCTCGCGGGCCTTGGCGACGTCGACGCCTTCGATCACGTTGACCGGGATCTTGGCGAGCAGATCGGGGGTCTCCTCGGCGACCTGCTCGATGTCCATGCCGCCTTCCTTCGAGGCCATCGCCAGGAAGGTGCGGTTCGAGCGGTCCAGCAGGAACGAGAAGTAGTACTCCTCGGCGATGTCGGCGGTGACCGCCAGCATCACGCGGTGGACGGTGTGACCCTTGATGTCCAGGCCCAGGATGTCGCGGGCGCGGGCCACAGCCTCGTCCGGCCCGTCGGCCAGCTTCACGCCGCCGGCCTTACCGCGGCCACCGGTCTTCACCTGGGCCTTGACCACGACCTTGCCGCCCAGCTGCTCGGCGAGAGCGCGGGCCTCCTCCGGCGTGCTGGCGACGGAGCCCGGCAGCACCGGTACGCCGTGCTTGGCGAAGACGTCCTTCGCCTGGTACTCGAACAGGTCCACTGTGTGTCCGTTCCTCGTCTGTGAACGTCGGCTGCCGCCGCATGGGTAGGCCGCCCGGGGACGCGCGCCGGCCGTGCGCGGCAGCGCGCTCCCCGCGAGGCTAGCTCTGCCATGGTGTCGAAGGCACGCCCCCCTCGGTGGAATCGCTCACAACCGCCGGTGGGATCCGTCACACGCGGTTAACACAAGCGCGGCAGAGCGGCCCCGACCAGCGTCAGCGCTGGTCGGGGCCGCCCCGGGGTGGGCTGGTCTCAGAGCAGGAGGCTCCAGCCGTACACGGTGCCGATGTTGCCGGCCGCGTTGTCGTTCACCCGCAGCCGCCACGTGCCGCCGGCCGGTTCGGCCGAGGCGTTGACGGTGTACACGGCCGTGACGTCGTCGGCCGAGTCAGCGGCGTTGGCCGCCTTGAGCAGGTAGAGCGTGCCGTCCGGCGCCTGCAGGTGCAGGGTGACCTGTCCCCGGAACGGGTGCTTGATGTTCACGTTGACCTTCGTCGCCGCCGAGGCGGCACCGGCGAGGGCGTTGGTGACCGGGGGGAGCACGGTGCCCGGGTTCGGGATCGCGTAGTTCGTGTCGTTGCTGAACCAGCGCGCCGTGCAGGCGAACGGGTCGGCACCGGTGACGCTGACCGCCGACCACGCCTTCTGGACGGTGCGGTACTCGATGCTGCACGAGCCGTACAGGTCGGCGGCGGCACGCAGCGTGTAGTAGCGGGCGTCGTTGTTGCCGGCGTCCACGTACTGGGTGTTGTTCGGGAAGTACACGTCCAGCGCGCGGTACCAGATCTTCTGGGCCTTGGCCCGGCCGATGCCGGTCAGGGTGCTGTTGTTGCAGGTGGGGCTGGTGCCGTACGCGGTCGGGCCGCTGCCCTCGGCGAGCATGAAGTAGAAGTGGTTCGCCACGCCGGAGGAGTAGTGCGGGTCGAGGTTCTTCGTGTTGGCGGTCCAGCAGTTCGGCGACTTGGTGTCGAGGAACGGGTCGTGCATGTACCGCAGCGGCTTGCCGGTGCCGAAGATGTCGATCTTCTCGCCGATGAGGTAGTCGCCCGGGTCGCTGGCGTTGTTCGCGTAGAACTCGGTCATCGTGCCGAAGATGTCGCTGGTCGCCTCGTTGAGGCCGCCCGGCTCGCCGCTGTAGATCAGCCCGGACAGGGCCTGGGTGATGCCGTGCGACATCTCGTGGCCGGCCACGTCGAGCGAGACCAGCGGCTTGGCGTTCCCCGCGCCGTCGCCGTAGGTCATGCGCGTGCCGTCCCAGAACGCGTTGACGTAGCTGTTGCCGTAGTGCACCCGCGACGGGACGCCGGCGCCGGTGCCGAAGATGCCGTTACGGCCGTGGATCAACTTGAAGTAGTCGTACGTCTTGGCGGCGCCGTAGTGCGCGTCGGCCGCCGCGGACTGGCGGTTCGTCGTGAGGTGGTTCCCCCAGATGTTGTCGGCGTCGAGCATGGTCGAGCAGGCGCCCGCCAGGTTGTTCATGTCGCACGTGTAGCCGTTCCCCCGCAGCGGGTCCTTGAGCTCGTACTGCGCTCCCACGGGGGTGGTGTCGACGGTGACGACGCCGGAGTAGACGGTGCGTCCGGTGCCGGCGGCGTGCTGGATCTCGTCCCAGGATCCGCGGACGGTTCCCGCGTCAGCGTCCACCAGGACGTGCAGCTTGCTCGGGGTCTGGCCATCGGGCGCCATCCCTTCGACGAGCACCTCCCAGACGAGGGTCGGCGCGCCGTGGACGGCGTCGATGACGAGTCCCTTGGCGTCCGCGTCCTTGATCGTGCCGTCGAACACGCCCCGCGCCTTCGCGACCGCGACGGCGCCGGAGACGGCGGCGCTCGGGTCGACGTCGAGCGGGGTGTCCAGGCTTGACGACGCTCCCGCGTAGACGCCCTTCACGCCGGTGTGCACGATGAAGTCGCCGCCGAGGACGGGGACGCCCCGGTGGGCGCGCTCGTACCGGACGTGCGAAGCCCCGTTCGGCTCGGTGATGACCCGCTTGACGGTGTACTCGTCCTCGACGCCCCCCGCGACGTCAGCCAGGTGCGCGGCGATGGCCTTCCCGGCCTGGTCGACCGCTACCTCCGTGGTTACCGCGCCCTCACCTTCCGGCTCGGCGCTGGCCACGCTGGTGATGCCGAGGCTGGCCAGTAGGACCCCAGTCCCGACCGCGGCTAACAGTTTCTGCATGTCGGTTCCTTCCTGTTGAGGTGGAGCAGCGCCGCCCACGGGCGCCAGATGACGAGGTTCGCCGCCGGCCGTGAAGGTGTCCCTAGCGTCGGCTTAAGGCCGGAGCGGCCGATGTCTGCCCGATCGGGCAGGTCCGCTGGCCAGGGCACCGATCGCCGCTCGGGTGGGGGGCGTACTGACAGATTTCCGACAAGCCGTGCACGGATTGCTGATTGAACAGGCGCGCGCGGACCGATGGGATACGCGCATGATGCCGCCGCCGGGCCCGCCCGAGCCGCCGCCCTACCTCGTGCCACATCCACGCCTCGACACGCTCGTCGACGACCTGCTGACCCGGCCGGTGACGCTGCTCGTCGCCGGTCCGGGCTTCGGGAAGACCACGCTCGCGGCGACCGCCACCCGGGGCCGCCGCTGCGCGTGGCTGGGGCTGGAGGGCACCGAACCCGCGCTGCCCCTGCTCGTCCGGCGGGTACTCGACGCGCTGGCGCCGCACGTGCCCGACCTGCCGTCCGAACTGCTGGCGGCGACAGCGGCCGCGCCCGAGGCCGACGACGCCGACCGGGCCGCATCCATCGCGGGCGCGCTGTGCGCCGAGATCGGGGAGCGCGGCGCAGGGCTGGTACTCGTCGTCGACGGCGTCCCGGCGCTCGATGCGACGGCCCCGCTGGCGGCGTTCCTGGAGGCACTGTGCCGGCAGGTCCCACCGGGGCTGCACCTGTTACTCACCATGCGGACGGAACTGCCGTTCCCCCTCCGCCGGATGAACATCGGCCGGCTCAGCACGCCGCACCTCACGCTGACGCCGGACGAGTCGCGCGCCGCGGTCGCCGTGGCGCTGCCGGGCACCGACGACTCCCTCGCGGAACTGCTGCACGAGGTGACCGCCGGCTGGCCGGTCGCGCTGCACCTCGCTGTGGAACACCTGCGCCCGCTCACGGCACCGCAGCGGCGCGCGGCCGCCGAACGGCTCCGCCACCCGGACGGGCCTCTCCTTCCGTACCTCGCCGAAGAGGTGTTCGACGGGGCCTCCAACGCCGTCAAGGACGCCGTGGGCCGGATCGCGCTGCTCGGCGAGGTCACGCCGGGGCTCGCGAGCGCGGTGGGGATCGATGACGCGCCGGCCGTCCTGGAGTGGCTGGCGCGGCGCGGCCTCGTCCAGCCGGCGCCCGGACCCGGCCGCTGGCGCGTCTCCGGTCTCGCGGCCGACTACGCGGCGGCGCACCTTCCCCTGGCGAAGGACGAGTACGCCCGGCTGCTCGCCGCCGCCGCCGACTTCCACGTCGCGGATGGGCACCCGTCCAGCGCGCTCCGCTGCCTGAAACGGGCACACGCGCTGCCGGAACTCGCCGCCGCACTCCACCGGTACGGGGCGAACGCCGTCGCGCACGGGCACGTCCAGCTGGCGGTCGAGTGCGCCGAGGCCCTGCCGCCGGAACTGCGGTGCGCCGAGATCGACCAGGTCGAGGGGCAGGCCAGGCAGGTCCTCGGCGACTGGCTCGGCGCGCTGCGCTGCTTCCAGCGCGCCGCCGGACCAGCCGACCGCCTCGCACCGGCGCTCGCCTGGCGGATGGGGCTGATCCACCACCACCGCGGCGACTTCGACGCGGCGCTCCAGGTGTACGGACGTGGTGACGTCGGCACCGGCGCCGACGCGGACGAGGCCCTGCTCGACAGCTGGCACGCCACCGCCCGCTGGATGCGCCGTGACCTGCCCGGCGCCCGGACCCTCGCGGCACGCGGCATGGCGGCGGCCGAGCGGTGCGGCGACCCGGCGGCGCTGGCCGCCGCCCACGCCGCGTACGGGCTGCTCGCCAAGGCCGACGGCGACCCTCTCGCACGCGAGTCGCACTACCGGTCCGCGCTGGAGGCCGCCGAGCGCGCGGGCGACGTCCTGCAGGTGATCCGCATCCGCAACAACCGTGGCTCGCGCCGCAACGACGAAGGCCGGTACGCCGAGGCGCTGGACGAGCTCGACGCCGGCCTCCGGCTCGCGCACCTCACCGGCTTCACCGCCAAGCAGGCGCTGCTGCTGGTCAACCGTGGTGAGGCCGGCATGATGCTCGGCCGGCTCGACGAAGCGCTCGGCGACTACGAGGCCGCGCGCCAGCTCTACACGGACAGCGGCTCCCTGCTCGCCTGCTACGCGATCGCCGGCGCGGGCACCGTCCACCGGTTGCGCGGCGACCTGACGCGGGCCCGCGCGCTGCTGGAGGAGGCGGAGCTGCTGGCGACGAAGTCCGGGGACGTGCAGGCGCTCGTGCTCACCCGGTCCGAGCTGGCGATGGCGTTGTTACCGGACGATCCGGTCAGGGCCGCCGGGCTCGCCGCCGGGGCGCTGGCCGACGCGGCGGGCTGGGGTGAGCTGCCCGCGTTACGCGCCCTCGGCTGGGCGGCCATCGTCGCGGGCGACCCGGCCAAGGCGCGGGAGCACGCCGCGACGATGGACCGGCTCGCGCGCGACCGGGGCGAACCGACCGTCCTCGCCGAAGCCGCCGAACTGCTCGCCGCCACCGAGACCGATCCGGCCCGCCGGCACGCCCTGCTCGTCGAGGCGACGGACCGGTGGCGGTCTCTGGGATGCGTCCTGCGCGAGGCCAGGGCTGCCCTGTTCGCGGCACCGGCCGCGGAGTCCGACGCGGCGGCGCGGCTCCGTGCGCTCGGCGTCCGGGTCGATGCGATGGCCGTCGGCGCCGACTGGGCGGCACTCCGCGAGCTGGCGCCCACGCCGCCGGTGGAGATCCGCGTCCTCGGCACGCTGGAGGTACTGCGCGCCGGACGGCCCGTGCCCGTGCAGGAGTGGCAGTCGAAGAAGGCGCGCGAACTGCTGGCGATCCTCGTGGCGCGCCGGGGCCGGCCGATCGCGCGGGAAGCGCTGATGGGGATGCTCTGGCCCGGCGACGAACCCGATCGGCTCGGCAACCGGCTGTCGGTCGCGCTGTCCACCGCGCGGGCCGTCCTCGACCCGGACCGCCACCACGCCGCCGACCACTACGTCAGCAGCCGGAGCGGGTCCCTGGCGCTGCGCGTCCAGCAGGTGCGGATCGACGTCGAACAGCTCATGCGGCGGACGGCCGTCGGTCTGGACCTGCTCAAGGCCGGTCACGCGGCGGACGCCCGGTCCAAGCTCGACCGCGCCGTGTCCCTCTATCTCGGCGACTTCTTCGAGGACGATCCGTACGCCGAGTGGGCGAATCCCATGCGGGACGAGGTCCGGGAGACGTACCTCGCCGCCACCCGCGGCCTGGCCGCCGCGTCGATCGCGTGCGGCGACGGACCGGCGGCGATCCGGTACGCCCTCCGGCTGCTCGAACAGGACAGGTACGACGAACCAGCCCATCTGGATCTGGTCCGGGCACTGCTCGCCGCCGGACGGCACGGCGAAGCCCGCCGCCGGTACCAGAGTTACGTGGAACTGATGCGCGAACTGTCCGTCGAGCCGGCAGCGTTTCCGCAGCTCAGACGGCCCGTGATGGAGCACAGGCACGCCACCTGACGGCGCGAAGTAAACACAGTTGACAAAAAATCGCGACTTTTCCGACTAATTCTGATGAATCGGGCGTCACCAAGCCTGGAGTCGTGCGTTGTGTACAACGAACGCGACGCCCGTGGCGATGGGCTCGTGTGCGATCGGCGGGGTCGGGCACTCGAGGGGTGTGCCCGACCCCGCTCCGCTTTTGACAGCTACCCGGCGGCCGGGGCCGCGACGTTGGTGGAGACCCAGTCGACGATCGACTGCGTGGTCGCGCCGGGCGTGAAGACCTTGGCGACACCGAGACCTTCCAGTTCGGCGATGTCCGCCTCGGGGACGATGCCGCCGCCGAACACGACGATGTCCTCGGCACCCCGCTCGCGCAGCAGCTCCAGGACGCGGGAGAAGAGGGTCATGTGGGCGCCGGAGAGCACGGAGAGGCCGACACAGTCCGCGTCCTCCTGGATGGCCGTCTCGACGATCTGCTCGGGCGTCTGGTGCAGGCCGGTGTAGATGACCTCCATACCCGCGTCACGGAGTGCGCGGGCGACGACCTTGGCGCCCCGGTCGTGACCGTCGAGACCCGGCTTCGCGACTACGACCCTGATACGTGAAGTCATTCCCTGCACTTCCTCATCTGCGGCACTTCCGCTACCCGCCACGCTAAACGATCGTTCGTTAGCGACGTAGATCACATTTCGAGGGTCCGCGTCATGACGCTGCGCCCATTGAGTCGTCACAGTACGAGCGCTCGACGCCTATCGTGCGCCCGACACCCGAGTGCGACGGAGCCGGCGACCCAGGGAGGAGCGCAGACCCTGACCCCAGGGCTGGCCGGGGATTTCCCCGACTTGACCCTGTGGAGCACAGTGGAGCTGCGGGGGCGTGGGCTCCGTCGCAACCGGATTTCGGACCCGCAAACACATTCAGTAATACGTGATATTGAATCCGTTACGACGGGACTACGAGCCGTACATAACTCACTACTGTGAGCCGCAATAACTCTCCCCATAAACCGGACTACGGGGACTAATCGCACGGAATTTTGTGGCATCCTTGTCTGACCGCCGGCCCCTGGCTACCGTGGGGCCTCGGCGCCGGGCCTGCTCGGTGCTAACGCTCAGTCGCTCTCACGGTCCGTACGGGCCGGTGGGCTGTGCGCCAGTGTCATCGACGAAGGGTTATGCGTGCATTCCCACCGGACATTGAGGCGTCGTCACGTAGGACGTCACCGTGCCCCGATGGCACCACGTACCCGCTACGCGATGGTTGTAACCTCCGCCGTTGTCGGCGCGGGTGTCGTAGCGTTCAGCGCCGGATCGGCCCTCCCGCAGCAGGACCTCACCGACGGCGCCGGCTCCACCGCTCTCGACCGGCTCAGCACCGCGTCGACGACCGATGTGGAGGCAGCCGAAGACCTCGCCGCTGATCAGGCCCGAAGCGCGACCGTCGGTCGCGCAGCGCGCTCACAGGTCCGTACCGGCGCCCCCGCCCCCAAGTTCATGGCGGAATGGGTCCGACCGGCCACCGGCCCGCTCAGCTCCGTCTACGGCGCCCGCTGGGGCACCACGCACTACGGCCTCGACATCGCGTCCGCCTACGGCTCCCCGATCATGGCGGCGAGCGGCGGCACCGTCGAGTTCTCCGGTTGGAACGGCGGCTACGGCAAGCTCGTCATCATCAACCACGGCAACGGCATCACCACCCGGTACGGCCACAACTCGACGCTCCTGGTCGAGGTCGGCGACAAGGTGGAGGCCGGCGAGAAGATCGCCCTCACCGGCAGCACCGGCTACTCGACCGGCGCGCACTGCCACTTCGAGGTTCGCCGCGGCGAGGACGCCGTCAACCCGCTGCCGTTCATGGAGTCCCGCGGCGTCAACATGAACGCCAGCGGCGTGGACACCAGCCGGTAAGACCGGCACTGAACACCAGCCGCTGAGCCGGGCCGGCAGAACCTTTCTTGTTACTCGCCCGTACTTCAGGCCAGGAGCACGTTCACCTGGGAGGCGCGGTGCTGGAGAGAGCCTGCACGGGACTGTCGATCACGGCCGGCTACTGGGCCGTCTGGGCCGACCGCCGGACCGCCGACGAAGACCCCCGGCGCTCGGAGGCCGAGGCCCTACTCGCCGCCGCGTCGACCGTCCGCTGCACCAGGCCTGTCTACCTGCGCCGAGCCCGGCGCCACCGCAGCGCCTAAAGCTTCTGCAGCGGCGCGTACCGGAGCACGAACCACCGCACCTTGCCGTCGCCGAAGTCGACGCCGGCCTGTGCCTTCTCGGCATCGCCCCGCATCTCCACGACCCGGCCCATGCCGTGCGCGTCGTGGGTGACCCGGTCGCCCTCGACGAGCACCGGAATCGGACGGTCGCCCCGGCCACCGCCAGGACGCGCCCCGGACGCGAACTGGCTCGCCAGCCGCTCCTGCGCCGACCCGGTGCTCCAGCGCGACACGGTGCTGCGGGGATCCTGCCGGGGCGCCTCGCGCTCCCAGGACAGCAGTGACGCCGGGACCTCGTCCAGGAACCGCGACGGCGGGTAGTACTGCGGCTGGCCCCACGCGCTGCGGGTGATCGCGCGGGACAGGTACAGCCGCTCGCGGGCCCGGGTGATCCCGACGTACGCGAGCCGCCGCTCCTCCTCCAGCTCCTTCTCGTTGCCCATCGATCGCATGTGCGGGAAGACCCCGTCCTCCATGCCGGTGAGGAACACGACCGGGAACTCCAGGCCCTTGGCGGTGTGCAGGGTCATCAGCGTGACCTCGCCGATGTGCTCGCCGTCGGGGCCGGGCGGGATGCTGTCCGCGTCGGCGACCAGGGCCACCTGCTCCAGGAACTCGACGAGCCCGGCGGGCTGGTCGGCGGCCGCCGCCCGCTCCTCGAACTCGCGCGCGACGCTGACGAGTTCCTGCAGGTTCTCGGCACGGCCCTCGTCCTGCGGGTCGGTGCTGGCCTCCAGCTCGGCGAGGTAGCCGGTGCCGGCGAGGATCTGCTCCAGGATCACGCTCGGCGGTTCCGTCTCGGCCAGCTCGCGCAGGGACGCCATCAACGCCGTGAACTCGCCGATCGCCCGGACCGCGCGGCTGCCGATGCCCGGCGCCTCGTCGGCCCGTTCCAGTGCCGGACCGAACCCGATCCGCTCCCGCGACGACAGCGCCTCGACGCAGGCCTCCGCCCGGTCGCCGATGCCCCGGCGCGGCGTGTTGAGGATCCGACGGATGCTCACCGTGTCGTCCGGGTTGGCGACCGCGCGCAGGTACGCCAGCGCGTCCCGCACCTCGCGCCGCTCGTAGAACCGGACGCTGCCGACCACCTTGTACGGCAGCCCCGACCGGATGAACACTTCCTCGAACACCCGGGACTGCGCGTTCGTCCGGTAGAAGACCGCGACGTCGCCCGGGCGGACCTCCTTCGCGTCGGTCAGCCGGTCGACCTCACCGCCGACCCAGGCCGCCTCGTCGTGCTCGTTGTCCGCCACGTACGCCGTGATGGGATGGCCGTCACCGGCCTGCGACCACAGGTTCTTCGGCTTCCGCTCGGCGTTGCGCGCGATCACCGCGTTCGCCGCGGACAGGATGTTCTGGGTGGAGCGGTAGTTCTGCTCCAGCAGGATCGTGTGCGCGCTCGGGTAGTCGCGCTCGAACTCCAGGATGTTGCGGATCGTCGCCCCGCGGAACGCGTAGATCGACTGGTCGGCGTCGCCGACGACGCACAGTTCGCCCTGGTCGCTCCCCGCCGGGCCGACCAGCTCGTGGACCAGCGCGTACTGCGCGTGGTTCGTGTCCTGGTACTCGTCGACGAGCACGTGCCGGAACCGCCGCTGGTAGTGCTCACGCACCGCCGGGAACGCCCGCATCAGGTTGACCGTCGTCATGATCAGGTCGTCGAAGTCGAGCGCGTGCGCCTCCAGCAGCCGGCGCTGGTACAGCGTGTACGCCTCGGCAAGCGTCCGTTCGGCAGGGCTGCTGGCCTGGGTCGACCAGTCGTCCGGGTCGATCAGCTCGTTCTTCAGGTTGCTGACCTGATTCACGAGCGCGCGGGCCGGGTAGCGCTTCGGGTCCAGATCGAGCTCGCGCCCGACGAGGGTCATCAGCCTCCGGGCGTCGTCCGCGTCGTAGATCGAGAATGTGCTCTTCAACCCGGCGGTCTTCGCCTCGGCCCGCAGGATCCGGACGCACGCCGAGTGGAACGTGGACACCCACATCGCCTTCGCGCGCGGCCCGACCAGCGCGGCGACCCGCTCCTTCATCTCGCCGGCGGCCTTGTTCGTGAACGTGATCGCGAGGATCTCGCCCGGCTGCGCGCCACGGTGGGCGAGGGTGTGCGCGATGCGGTGGGTGAGCACACGGGTCTTCCCGGACCCGGCGCCGGCCACGATCAGCAGCGGCGTGTCCTGGTGGAGGACCGCCTCTCGCTGCGCGTCGTTGAGGCCGTCCAGCAGCGTGTCGGCGTCGACGGCGAGCCGCACACCGGAGCGGCGGCGGGCGGGCGGGGATTCGGGGGGACCAGGGTGGTCGAAAAGAGTGCTCATCGGTACGCCCGAGTCTATCGGCGCGACCGACAACTCTGCTGGCGCGCCGCCCGGCCGTTGCCGCTTCACCCACCGACCTTCGGACTTTTGAGGGTTACCGGGCGCGCCCGACCCTCAAAAGTCCGAAGGTCGGGGGCGGCGGCGGGGGCGGCGCCCGAAACTCGGGGGGTAGGCGGGCGCCGCCCGAAACTCGGGGGCGGCGGCGGGGGCGGCGCCCGAAACTCGGGGGTGGGCGGGCGACCGCCCGAAACTCGGCGGCGGTGGCGGCGGGGCCGGGTAAGGATGGGGCTCATGGGGACTGGTCGGCTGCCTGTGGCGTTGCTGTTCGGGATATTCGGGACGGCGCAGGGCAGTTGGGCCGCGCGGATCCCGTGGGTGCAGGATTCGCTGGGACTGTCGGCAGGCGCACTCGGCGTGGCGCTCCTCGGCCCGGCTCTGGGCGCGATCGTCGCGATGCCGCTCGTCGGGCACCTGGTGTCGCGGGTCGGCAGCCGGACTCTCGCCGTCGCCGGCGTGCTGGGTCTGGGTATCGGCCTCGGGCTCCCCGCGTACGCGCCGAACCTCGGGGCCCTGTTCGGCGCCCTGGTGCTGCTCGGCGCAACTGGCGGCGCCCTGGACATCGCGGTCAACGCGAACGGCGTGGAGGTGGAGCAGCGCCACGGGGCGCCGATCATGTCCGGGCTGCACGGGATGTGGAGCGTCGGCGGGCTGGTCGGTTCGGCGAGCGCGGGCGTCGTCGCCCATGCCGGGATCCCGGCGACGACCCATCTGGCGGTCGTGGCGGTGCTCGTCGGCGTCTCGGGCGTACTGGTCGCCCTACGGATGCGGCCCGGGGAGGCACCGGCCGAGCGCGGGCCGACCTTCGCCCTGCCGGACCGGAGCGTGATGCTCGTCGCGGTCGTCGGGTTCTGCGCCCTGTTCACGGAGGCCGCGATCGGCGACTGGGGTGCGGTCTTCCTCACGGACGCGCGGGGAACGTCCGAGGGGCTGGCGGCGACGGCGTACTCGGCGTTCTCGATCGCCATGGCGGTGGGGCGCCTCGTGGGCGACCGGATGGCGGCGCGGTTCGGGCCGGCGCGGCTGGTGCGGGTGGCGGCGGGCGTGGGGGTGGTCGGGCTGCTCGGGGCGGTCGCCATCCCGCACCCAGCGGCCGCGCTCGCCGGGTTCGGCCTGCTGGGGCTGGGGATCGCGACCGTCGTGCCGCTGACGTTCAGCGCGGCCGGAGCCCGGGGAGATCATCCCGGCGTCTCGATCGCGGCCGTGGCGACCGTCAGTTACGTGGGGTGGCTGGCCGGTCCGAGCACGGTCGGCGGGATCGCCGAGGTCACGAACCTGCCGGTCGCGCTCACGGCCGCCGCGGCACTACTCGCGGTAGTCGCCGTGTTCGCACGGGCGCTCGATCCACCATCCAGATAGCGGGACGCTCTTGACCTTCACGTGGGACGGCGTGCGAGACTTCGTGCGTGACCCCACAGGCGACGTCGTTTTTTTACGGCTACCGGATCCCGGCAGCCGTCGACACCGTCTGAGCACAGACCACACGACGCCCCGGGCCAGAGCCCGGGGCGTTCGCCGTGTCCGGGCCTGGTGAGGGGCCTAGCACCAGGAGGAACACGATGACCACTCCCACTGCTGACGCCGCCACCGACCCTGTTGCCGGGCTCCGGGCCGAGATCGACGCCGTCGACGCCGAGATCATCCGGCTCTGGCAACGCCGCGCGGATCTCAGCCGCCAGGTCGGTGTGGCGCGGATCGCCGCCGGCGGCACCCGGCTCGTGCTGGCCCGCGAGCAGCAGATCGTGCAGAAGTTCCGCGACGCCCTCGGCGAGACGGGCGCCCCGCTCGCCATGCTTCTCCTTCGCGCCGGCCGGGGCCCGCTGTAGGGTCGGAGAACATCCGACCATTCGCAGACCGTCGATCGGAGCCGCCGCCGTGCCGATTCACCTGCGGGGACGCCGCAGCAGCCTCGTCCTCGACGTCGACAACGGCGCCCCGACCGTCCTCCACTGGGGCGCCGCCCTCAGCGAAGACACCGACCTGACCCAGCTCCGGACGGCCGTCACGCCGGCGATCCCCGAGGCCGGCCTCGACGTCGGGGTTCCGGTCACGCTGGTGCCCGTCGACGCCACCGGATTCCTCGGCCAGCCCGGGCTGGCAGGGCACCGCGACGGGCTCGCCTGGTCGCCCGTCCTGCGCTACGCCGGCCACACCGCCGACGAGGGCACCGCGACGATCACGCTCGTCGACGAGGTCGCCGAACTGTCCGCCGCCGTCGAGATCGCGTTAGCGCCGGACACCGACCTGCTCCAGATGCAGGTCAGGCTCACGAACACCGGCTCCGGGCCGTACCGGCTGGAGCGGCTGCTCAGCACGCTTCCGCTGCCCGCCGGCGCCGACGAGGTGATGACGTTCACCGGACGCTGGTGCAAGGAGTGGCAGGAACAGCGGCACCGGCTCGGCGTGGCGGCGCTCGTCCAGGAGAACCGTCGCGGCCGGACGTCCCCCGACAACCCGCCCGGACTGATGGCCGGCACGCGCGGGTTCGGCGAGCGGCACGGCGAGGTGTACGCCATCCAGGTCGGGTGGAGCGGCAACCACGCGCTCCGGGTCGAACGGCTCAACAACGGCAAGGCGTACGTGCAGGGCGGCGAGCTGCTGATGCCCGGCGAGATCGTGCTCGGCACCGGCGAAACCTACGAGACGCCGTGGCTCTACGCCACCTACTCGTCCGACGGGTTGGCCGACGTCTCCTCCTCGTTCCACGACTTCCTGCGCGCCCGTCCGGGGCACCCCGCCACGCCGCGGCCCGTCGTGGTGAACACCTGGGAGGCGGTGTACTTCGACCACGACCCGGACCGGCTCCGGGCCCTCGCCGACGCCGCCGCGGCCATCGGCGCCGAGCGGTTCGTCCTCGACGACGGCTGGTTCCGTGGGCGCGACAACGACCTGGCCGGCCTGGGCGACTGGTACGTCGACGAGCGCAAGTACCCGAAGGGGCTGACGCCGCTCATCGACCACGTCCGCGGACTGGGTCTGGAGTTCGGCCTGTGGGTCGAGCCGGAGATGGTCAACCCCGACTCCGACCTGTACCGGACACACCCTGACTGGGCGCTCGCCGTGCCCGGCTACGAGCCTGTGCTGGGACGGCATCAGCTCGTCCTCGACCTCGCCAACCCGGACGTGTCGGCCTACCTGCTGGAACGGCTCGACTGGCTGCTCACCGAGCACGACATCAGCTACTTCAAGTGGGACATGAACCGCGACCTCGCCCAGGCGGGCAGCGGACCGGCGGGGCAGGCCGGCGTCCACGGCCAGACCCTGGCGTACTACGCGCTCCTCGCCGAGCTGCGGCGGCGCCACCCGGACGTGGAGATCGAAAGCTGCTCGTCCGGCGGCGCCCGCGCCGACCTGGGCGTGCTGGCGTACACCCAGCGGATCTGGACGTCCGACTGCAACGACGCGCTCGAACGCCAGCAGATCCAACGGGGCTTCAGCTACTTCCTGCCGCCTGAGCTGATGGGCGCGCACATCGGCCCGCCGCGCTCCCACACCACCGCGCGCGTCCACGACCTCGGCTTCCGCGCCACCACCGCACTGTTCGGCCACCTCGGGATCGAGTGGGACATCACGACCGCCTCACCGGCCGAGCGCGCGGTGCTCGCCGACGCCATCACGCTGTACAAGCAGCTCCGCCCGCTCCTGCACGGCGGGGTCACGGTCCGGCTGGAACACCCGGATCCGGCGACCGTCGCGCACGGGGTCGTGGCCCGGGACGGCAGCGCCGGGGTGTTCGCGTTCGCGCAGGTAGCGGCCTCACCAACGACCGTCACACCGCCGCTGCGACTGGCCGGGCTCGACCCGGACCGGCGCTACGCCGTGCGCTGGCTCAAGCTCGGCGAGGACGGGCTGGGACCGATGAAGGCGCCGCCGCCGTGGCTGGAGTCCGGGGTGACGCTGACCGGGCGCCAACTCGCCGCCCACGGCATCACGATGCCGGTCCTCCATCCGGAACACGCCCTCCTGATCGAGTGCGCCACGGTCTAGAACTGACTCCGCGCCGCCCGCGCCGCCCGCGCCCGCGCCGCCCGCGCCGCCCGCGCAACTGTCGGGGTTATCGGGGCATCGGGCGCCCGGTTACAGCACCCCATCCCGAACAGTCCGGTTTGCGTCGGCGACCCGTCCCGGCGTCAGAACTGGCTGCGGAGGACTGTCGTGCCGTCGCCGCGGCGGATCTCCAGCGCGGCGAGGTCGGCGAGGCGGAACCGTGTGGCGGCGTCGGTGGTGATTTCCTGTCCGGGCCCCACCATCCACGAGCCGATCTGTTCCGCACTGTTGTTCCGGGAGACGGCGAACAGGGCGTACGCCTGGTCGGCCGCGTAGCCGACGTCGCCGTACGAGCAGTGCAGCGCGACCTTCGTCCCCCAGGCCTTGTTGGTGACGCCGATCTTGGCGCTGACCATCGCGCGGCCGCCGACCGGCTTCATCGAGTGCATCGCCACGTCCGTCGTGCCGACGCCTTGGCGCAGGGGGCTGAACGGCGCGAACAGGGCTACCGGTGCGGCGACGGCCAGCAGGATCGCAAGGCAGGCAGCGACGGCGAAGGCCCGTCCACGGCGGCGCTTGCGGGCGCGTTCGGAGTTGGCCCGGTTCAGGAGCCGCGGCCACAGCGACGGCGGCGGCATGTCCAGCGGCGCACCGCCGAGCACGCCGGACTCCGCCGTGTCGACGTTCGCGAGCAACCCCGGCAGGTTCGACAGCTGCCGGACGGACTCCCGGCAGTCAGGGCAGCCCGGCAGGTGGTTCACGAAGGACCGGCGCTCATCGGTGGACAGTGAACCGACAACGTAGGCGCCGTCGTCGTAGGCGTGGGGGCACCTCATCACTGCGTCACCCCCATTTCTTCCAGCGCGAGCCGGAGGGCCCGCAGCGCGTAGTGCGTTCGAGACTTGACGGTGCCCGGGGGGATCCCGAGCGTTTCGGCGGCTTCGGTGACGGACTGGCCGCCGAAGAAGCACTCCACGAGTACCTCGCGATGAGAGTCACTGAGCCGGGTGATGGCTTCGGCCACCAGCCAGGACTGGAGCATGCGGTCCGTTTCGTCGCTGATCACACGTTCGGGCATCTCGTCGGTGACGACCTCGACCCGGCGGGCCGGCCGACGCCACGCGTCGATCGCGATGTTGCGGGCGGTGGTGAAGAGCCACGACCGTACGGATCCACGGGCGGGATCGAGGGCTTCCGGATGCCGCCAGGCGCGAAGTAACGTCTCCTGGACGAGGTCTTCCGCCCGGCTACGGTCGCCGCCCGTGAGTCGCAGCGCGAACGTCCACAATGCACCGGCGTGGTCATCGTGTAGCGCGCGCAACAGTTCCGCCTCTTGCATCTGCGATCGAACCCCCTTCCCACTCGACAACACGGACTGGCCAGTAGCGCGGTTCAACGCTTCCTTAAGGGAATCTTCGAACGGCCCTAACTGATCCGATCCAGAGCGGGGCGATTCGCACAAAACGCTCACACCCGGTGATCAGGACCACATGCTGGACATGCACCGTTCACCCGAGGGGCCCGTTCTGCTCACGTCCGCTACCTACGTTCTGGGCAGTCGAACCCCCCTGCCCTCGAGGAGCACGCGTGACGCACAGCCCCGATCACAGACGGTTGTTGCCGCTGGCCGACCACCCGACCGGTCGCTCGGCCATGACCTGCGCGTACCGCTGTGGCAACGCCTGCGCCCACCCGGCGCCCAACACCTCCGACAACACCTACTTCGGTGACATCGTGGCTGGTGAGTTCTCCCGCCGCGGGCTGCTGCGCGCCGGCGCCGTAGGTGCCCTCGTGGCGGGCATCGGCGTGGGCACGGCGGCTCCCGTGTTCGCCGAGACCGGCACGGCCGAGGCCGCGACCACACACGGTAAGGACCTGACGTTCCCCGCGGTCCCGCCGAACAAGCTCGACAGCGTCGTGGTGCCGAACGGGTACGACCACTCCGTCGTCATCCGCTGGGGCGACCCGGTGGTGCCCGGCGCGCCGAAGTTCAACCCGCACGAGCAGAGCGAGTGGGCCCAGTCGAAGCAGTTCGGCTACAACAACGACTACGTGGCCGTGCTCCCGCTGGAGCGGCCCTGGTACGGCGGTCCGCACCGCGCCCTGCTCGTCGTCAACCACGAGTACACGAACGAAGAGCTGATGTTCCCCGGCGTGAAGAGCGCCGACGGGACCACGGTCGAGCAGCGCAAGATCGCGATGGCCGCGCACGGGCTCTCGGTCGTCGAGATCGAGCGGGTCGGCGACACGGGCGACTGGCGCGTGGTGAAGAACGGCCACCGGTACAACCGCCGCCTGACGGCGAAGTCCGTCTTCAAGCTCACCGGGCCGGCCGCCGGGTCGCCGCTGTTCAAGACGGCTGCTGACCCGTCCGGCACGAAGGTCCTCGGCACGCTCAACAACTGCGCGGGCGGCACCACGCCGTGGGGTACCACCCTGCACGGCGAGGAGAACTTCAACCAGTACTTCGTCAACGCCAACGGCGCGCCCGAGGCCGACAAGCCGGCGCTGAAGCGGTACGGCATAGACACGGTCAACGCCATCCCCGCCGGCAACCGCAAGTGGCACGAGGCCGACGAGCGGTTCGACCTGTCGAAGCACCCGCACGAGGCGAACCGGTTCGGCTGGATCGTCGAGCTGGACCCGCGCGACAAGAACTCGACGCCCCGCAAGCGCACCGCGCTCGGCCGGTTCAAGCACGAAGGCGCCACGGCCTCGCTCGCCGCCGACGGCCGTGCGGTCGCGTACATGGGCGACGACGAGCGGTTCGACTACATCTACAAGTTCGTGTCGACCAAGCGGTTCCGCAAGAACGACCACGCCCACAACCTGACGCTGCTCGACCACGGCACGCTGTACGTCGCCAAGCTCACCGGCGACAGCCCGGCCGGCGAGATCGACGGCACCGGCACCCTGCCCGCCGACGGTGCCTTCGACGGCGGCGGCGAGTGGATCCCGCTGGCGCGCGGCGACCAGTCGCTGGTCCCCGGGATGTCCATCGACCAGGTGCTCGTCCACACCCGCCTCGCCGCCGACAAGGTAGGCGCGACCAAGATGGACCGTCCCGAGGACATCGAGCGGAACCCGGTCGACGGCAAGGTGTACGTCGCGCTCACCAACAACAGCAACCGTGGCGCCGGCACCAACCCCGCCGCCGACGAGGCCAACCCGCGCAACAGCAACAAGCACGGGCACGTCCTGGCCATCGCCGAGCACGGCAACGACGCGGCCGCCGAGAAGTTCACCTGGTCGATCCCGCTGGTCGCGGGCGACCCGGCCGACCCGAAGACCTATTTCTCCGGGTACGACAAGACAAAGGTCAGCCCCATCTCCTGCCCGGACAACGTCGCGTTCGACCGCGCCGGCAACCTGTGGATCTCCACCGACGGCAACGCGCTCGGCGCCAACGACGGCCTCTTCGCGATGCCC
The DNA here is from genome assembly GCA_963742725.1 of uncultured Actinomycetota bacterium. Classification (GTDB taxonomy): domain Bacteria; phylum Actinomycetota; class Actinomycetes; order Mycobacteriales; family Cryptosporangiaceae; genus CAVVAL01. Next base: position 1,649,694 of record CAVUMX010000001.1, read on the forward strand.
GTCGAGGGTCCCGAGGCCGGGCACCTCAAGCAGTTCCTCAGCGTGCCGAACGGGGCCGAGACCTGCGGGCCCTTCATCACCCAGGACCAGCGCAGCGTGTTCGTCGCGGTGCAGCACCCGGGCGAGCTGAGCGGGGCGTCCTTCGACACCCCGAAGAGCACCTGGCCGGACGGGGTGTACGCCCGCCCCGCCGTGGTCGTCAGCTGGCGGATCGCCGAGGGCAGCAAGCGCATCGGCGCCTAGGAGCCAACCGCCCTGACGCGGCGTACCGGTCCGCCCCGGTACGCCGCGTCCCGCGCTTCGGGGCCGCCGAGTTTCGGAGTTCTGAGGGTTCCGCGCATGGCCCGGCCCTCAAAAGTCCGAAGGTCGGCGAAGGTACATCGCTCAGCCGGTGCGGGCCACCACGAAGTCGGCGAGGGATTCCAGGGCGGCGCGGGCCGGCACGTCCGGCAGGGTGGCCAGCAGCGCTCGCGCCTCGTCCGCGTAGCTGTCGAGGGTCGCCCGGGCGGACGCCATCGCCGGCGACTTCCGCAGCAGGTCGAGCGCCTCGGCGTGCTCGTCGTCGTCCACCAGCGGACGGGACACCAGCGCGCGGAGCCGCTCCTCGGCCGGGTCGTCGGACGCCAGCGCGTGCAGGACCGGCAACGTCGGTACGCCTTCGCGCAGGTCGGTGCCCGGGGTCTTGCCGGACTGGCCCGTCTCGGACGCGATGTCCAGCAGGTCGTCGGAGAGCTGGAACGCGACGCCGATGACCTCGCCGTACCGGGTCAGCGTCTCGACCATGTCGGCGGGCGCACCGGCGAACAGAGCGCCGAACCGGCCGGACGTGGCGATCAGCGACCCGGTCTTCTCCGCCACGACGTGCAGGTAGTGCTCGACCGGATCCGCGTCGCCGATCGGGCCCGCCGTCTCCCGGATCTGGCCCGTGACGAGGCGGGAGAACGTCCGCGACTGGATCTTGACCGCGTCGGGGCCCAGGTCGGCGACGAGGTCCGAGGCTCGGGCGAACAGGTAGTCGCCGGTGAGGATGGCGACGGTGTTCGTGTACCGGGAGTTGGCGCTGGGGGCGCCGCGACGGACGTCGGCCTCGTCCATGACGTCGTCGTGGTACAGCGTGGCCAGGTGGGTCAGCTCGACGACGACGGCCGCCTGGATGACCTCGTCGGCGGCCGCGTCACCGAAGTGGGCGGCGAGCAGCGTGAGCAGCGGCCGGAACCGCTTGCCGCCCGCCTCCACCAGGTGCCGGGACGCCTCGGTGACGAACGCGTCGCCGCTCTCGACCGCCGTCCGCAGGGTGGACTCCACCCGTTCCAGCCCGTCGCGGATCGACGTCTCCAGCTCCGGATCGACGAACTCGATACCGGAAAGACCGCGTGCGCTCGTCACCATCGGTTATCGCACGAACTCTGCGGCGCTGGTCGCGAGGTCCAGCACCTCCTGCGGGGCGACGCCGAGCATCAGCGTGGCGAGCACGCCGACCATGAGGGCGGCGGCCGTGTAGAAGCCGGGGATTACCACTGTCGGTCCGTCCTCCGCGGGCTCGGAGAGGTACATGAGCACGATGACCCGCAGATACGGGAACGCGAGAACCATGCTAGCGATGACGCCAACGATGACGAGCGGCACCGCCCCTCCACCGGCCGCCGCGGAGAACACGGCGAACTTGCTCGTGAAGCCGCTGGTGAGCGGGATGCCCGCGAACGCCAGCATGAAGAACGTGAACACGGCGGCGAACAACGGCGAGCGCCGGCCGAGCCCTGCCCACCGGGAGAGGTGGGTCGCCTCGCCGTCGGAGTCGCGGACCAGCATCACGACGGTGAACGCGCCGATCGTCGTGAACCCGTACGCGACCAGGTAGAACATCGTGCTGGAGATGCCCTCGGTGACGCCGTCCGCGCCGAAGCCGACGACGCCGGTCAGGATGAACCCGGCGTTGGCGATCGACGAGTAGGCGAGCAGCCGCTTGATGTCCGTCTGGGTCACGGCCAGCACCGAACCGATGATCATCGTGATGATCGCGATGGCGATCAGCAGCGGACGCCAGTCCCAGCGCAGTGTTGAAGAAGCCGACGTAGAGGACGCGCAGGATCGCGCCGAACGCGGCGACCTTGGTGCAGGCGGCCATGAGCGCGGTGATCGGGGTCGGCGCGCCCTGGTAGACGTCCGGCGTCCACTGGTGGAACGGCGCGGCGCCGGCCTTGAACAGCAGGCCGATGAGGAGCATCGCCAGGCCGAGCAGCAGCAGGGTCGGCTCCCGCTCGGACGAGTCGATCGAGGCGTGGATCGCGCGCAGGTCGACGCCGCCCGAGTAGCCGTAGATGAGCGCCAGCCCGTACAGGAAGAACGCCGACGCGAACGCGCCGAGGAGGAAGTACTTGACCGCGGCTTCCTGGGAGAGGAGCCGGCGGCGCCGCGCGAGCCCGCACAGCAGGTAGAGCGGCAGCGACAGCACTTCCAGCGCGACGAACATCAGCAGCAGGTCGTTCGACGCGACGAACAGCATCATGCCGCCGATCGCGAAGAGCGCCAGCGGGAACGCCTCGGTGTGGCTGTACGCGGAGTCGGCGAGCTTGCGGTCGGTCGTCGTGCCGGCGGTGACCGCCGCGCTGGCCACGAACGCGCCGCCCGTCTCCAGCGCCCGCTCGGCGATCAGCAGGATGCTGACGAAGCCGAGCAGGATGATGCTGCCCTGCATGAACAGCGCCGGCCCGTCGACGGCCACGGCGGTACCGGCGGTCTTGACGGCCGTGCCGTCGAGGCCCTGCCACACCACGGAGATGAACGCGGCGAACAGTCCGACGAGCGCGAGGCCGACCTGGAGCGGGTGCCGCAGCGCCCGCGGCAGGAACGCCTCGAACAGCGACGCCGACGCACGCCACGCCGAACAGGATGAGCATGGGCAGGAGTGCCCAGTAGTCGAGGTCGGGCGCGCTGATCGCCTCCGCCGCGAGCACGAGCTCCGTGTTCACTTGCCGCCTCCGGAGTTCGCGGTGGGCGCCGGATCGGACTCACCGATGTCGGACAGAGTCGCCTGCACCGCCGGGTTGATGACGTCGATGACCGGCTTCGGGTAGAAGCCGAGGACGAGGATGAGGACGATCATCGGCGCGATGACGAAGGCCTCGCGTGGCGACATGTCCTTCATCTTCGGCAGGTCGGGGTTGAGATCGCCCTGCATCGTGCGCTGGTACATCAGCAGGATGTAGAGCGCGGCGAAGATGATGCCGACCGTGGCGATCACCGAGGCCACCGGCTGGGTCGTGAACGAGCCGATCAGCACCAGGAACTCGCTGACGAACGAGTTGGTGCCGGGCAGCGCGAGCGACGAGAGGCCGGCGATGAAGAACGCGCCGGAGATCCACGGGATGACCTTGCCAGCGCCGCCGAAGTCAGCCACGGCCGACGAGCCGCGCCGCGCGACCAGGAACCCGACGATCAGGAACAGCGCGCCGGTGGAGAGGCCGTGGTTGACCATGTAGAGGACCGCGCCCGTGCCCGCCTGCGAGGTGAAGGCGAACACGCCGAGGCCGATGAAGCCGAAGTGCGCCACCGACGTGTACGCGACCAGCCGCTTCATGTCGCTCTGCCCCATCGCGAGCAGAGCGCCGTAGATGATGCCGATCACCGACAGGACGATCGCGAACGGCGCGAAGAACTTCGAGGCGTCGGGGAACAGCGGCAGGCAGTACCGCAGGAAGCCGTACGTGCCGACCTTGTCCAGGACGCCGACCAGCAGGACCGCCGCGCCGATCGGCGCCTGGCCACCGGCGTCCGGCAGCCAGGTGTGGAACGGGAACAGCGGCGCCTTGATCGCGAACGCGATGAAGAAGCCGAGGAACAGCCACCGCTGGACGCCCTCGTCGATCGCCAGTTCGGACAGCGCCTGGAAGGAGAACGATGCGGGCGCCGGCGTCGCTGCTCACCACGTACAGCCCGATGACGACGGCGAGCATGAACAGGCCGCCGACCAGGGAGTACAGGAAGAACTTCACGGCGGCGTACTGCCGCTGCGGGCCCCCGTACGACCCGATCAGGAAGTACATCGGGACCAGCATGACTTCGAAGAACACGTAGAAGAGGAACACGTCGGTCGCCGCGAAGACGCCGATCATGCAGCTCTCCAGCGCCAGCATGAGCGCGAAGAACGTGCCGACACTGCGCTTGCCGCCGACCGCGTCGTGCCACGAGGCAAGAACCACGATCGGCATCAGGACGGCGATCAGCACGAGCATGACCAGCGCGATGCCGTCGACGCCGAAGTCGAAGCCGATGCCGAACCGCGGGATCCACTCGGACGTCGAGACGTACTGGAACCGGTCACCGTCGGCCTTGTAGCCGGCCGCCATCGCGACCGTGATGGCCAGGATCAGCAGCGACCAGCCGAGCGTGACCTTCTTCGCCAGCTTCTCGTTGTCACTGGGCAGCATGGCCACGACCAGCGCGCCGGCCAGCGGCAGGAGGGTCAGCAGCGGAAGGAAGGGGAAGTCACTCATGACCACGCCACCGCCATCAGGGCGACCACCACGAGGAAGGCACCTCCGAGCATCGTCAGTGCGTACGACCGGACGAACCCGGTCTGGAGTCGGCGTAGTCGGCCGGAACTGCCGCCGACGGCGGCCGCCAGCCCGTTGACCACGCCGTCGATGCCGCGTCCGTCGACGTAGACCAGCGCGCGGGTGAGCCACTGGCCGGGCCGCATGAGCACGGTCTCGTTGAACGCGTCGGCGTAGAGGTTGCGCCGGGCGGCCAGCACGATCGGGTTCGACGTGGGCTGCTCCTCCAGCGCGGTGCCGCGGCGGAACAGCAGCGAAGCCCAGCCCGGCGCCGATGACGACGACGAGCATCACGAGGCCGGTCACCGCGATGGGCGGCAGCTTGTGCGCCGCCTCGGCGGCTCCCTCACCGGCGCCGTGCCCGCCACCGGTGACCGGGGCGAGCCAGTTCACGAGCGCGTCACCGGACGTGAGAAGGAAACCGGCGGCGACGGAACCGAGCGCGAGGACGACCATCGGGACGGTCATCGAGGCCGGCGACTCGTGCGGGTGGTCGATGTCGTCCGTCCACCGTTTCTTGCCGAAGAACGTCAGCACCATGAGCCGGGTCATGTAGAAGGCCGTGAGCCCGGCGCCGAGCAGGGCCGCGCCGCCGAACAGCCAGCCGGTCCAACCGGGACGGTCGAACGCGTGCTCGATGATCGGGTCCTTGGAGAAGAAGCCCGACAGCGGCGGGATACCGATGATCGCGAGGTACCCGAGGCCGAACGTGGCGGTGGTGACCGGCATGTACTTCGCCAGCCCGCCGAACCGCCGGATGTCGACCTGGTCGTTCATGCCGTGCATGACGGAGCCGGCGCCGAGGAACAGCCCGGCCTTGAAGAAGCCGTGGGTGAGCAGGTGCAGGATGCCCAGCGCGTACGCGGGGCCGCCGAGGCCGACGGCCAGGAACATGTAGCCGATCTGGGACACCGTCGAGTACGCCAGCACGCGCTTGATGTCGTCCTTCGCGCAGCCGATGACGCACCCGATGAGCAGCGTGATCGCGCCGACCGCGCAGACGACCGTCTGACCGGTGGGGCTCAGGTCGATAGATCGGGCTGGCCCGCACGATGAGGTAGACACCGGCGGTCACCATCGTCGCCGCGTGGATCAGGGCGGAGACCGGCGTCGGGCCCTCCATCGCGTCCGGGAGCCACGCCTGGAGCGGGAACTGGCCGGACTTGCCGCACGCGCCGAGCAGGAGCAGCAGCGCCAGCGCGGTGGCCGTGGTGGTGGACAGGTTGCCCACGCCGTTGAAGACGTCCTCGTAACGAGGTCGTGCCCAGCGCGGCGAACATCACGAAGATCGCGATCGCCAGGCCGACGTCGCCGACCCGGTTCATGATGAACGCCTTCTTGGCGGCCGTCGCGGCGGTCGGCTTGTGGTACCAGAACGCGATCAGCAGGTACGACGCCAGACCGACGCCCTCCCAGCCGACGTACAGCGCCACGAAGTTGTTGCCGAGCACCAGCAGCAGCATGGCGGCGACGAACAGGTTCAGGTAGCGCGAAGAACCGGCGCCGGCCGTCGTCGTGCGCCATGTACCCGACCGAGTACACGTGGATCAGGAACCCGACCCCGGTGATCAGCAGCACGAACACCGCCGACAGCGGGTCGTAGCAGCAGCCCGGCGTCGACCTTGAGGTCGCCGACCGGGATGAACGAGAACAGGTGCTGCTCGACCGAGCGCTCCTCCATCCCGCGCAGGGTGAAGAAGTACGTCAGGCCCAGCACGAAGCTGACGCCGACCGTCGCGCAGCCCGAGCAGGTGGCCCCACTTGTCGGCGCGGCGGCCGAGCAGCAGCAGGATCGCGGCGCCGGCGAGCGGCAGCGCGATGAGCAGCCAGAGACTACTCGAGCGTCCCCGTTGCCGGCGCGTACTCCACCGCCAGCGCTCCAGATCCAGGCATCGTTTCCCTCAGTATTTGAGCAGGTTGGCGTCGTCGACCGAGGCCGACCGGCGGGTCCGGAAGATCGCCATGATGATCGCCAGGCCGATGACCACCTCGGCCGCCGCCACCACCATCACGAAGAACGCCATGATCTGGCCGTCCAGGGTCCCGTTGATCCGGGAGAAGGTGACCAGCGTCAGGTTCGCGGCGTTGAGCATCAGCTCGATGCACATGAACACCACGATCGCGTTCCGGCGGACCAGCACGCCGACAGCGCCGATCGTGAACAGCGCCGCCGCGAGGATCAGGTAGTACGTGGGGTCACACGGCCTCATCCCTTCGGGGTGGTCAGGCCGGTGTCCAGCGCGCGGCGCTCGACGACCTCGGGGACGCTCGACTCGGCCGGCGTGCCGTCGGGCAGCAGGGCCGGGGTGGCCACCGAGTTGGCGGTCGCGTAGACGCCGGGACCGGGCTTGGGCGCCGGGTAGTTGCCGGGCGCGAACCGCGCCTGCGACCGCTCGCGCTGCGTGAGCCGCTCGCCCCGCTGCCGCTCGACGTGCGCCAGCACCATCGCGCCGACAGCCGCCGTGATGAGCAGGGCGCTCGCCGCCTCGAACGCGAAGACGTAGCTGGTGAACAGCTTCGCGGCCAGCGCCGGCACGTTGCCGTCGGCGTTGGCCTCGACAAGGCCGACGGACTCGCCGCCCCGGACCGCCCGCCACAGGCCCGGCGCGATCAGACCGGCGAGGCCGATGCCCAGCGCCGTGCGCCGCGAGGCGTTGCCCGCGCAGTGTCTCCACCACGGAGTCCGTGGAGTCCCGGCCGACCAGCATCAGCACGAACAGGAACAGGATCATGATCGCGCCGGTGTAGACGATGATCTGCGCCATGCCGATGAACGCGCCGCCCTGCAGGACGTAGAACACGCCGAGGCTGAACATCGTCATGACCAGGAACAGCGCCGAGTGGACCGCGTTGCGCGCGAGCACCATCCCGATCGCGCCGCCGAGCGCCACCGGGCCGAGGATCCAGAACGTGACGGCTTCACCCGTCGACATGTCTCCTGCCTCGACAGCAAGCGTGGCCGTGGCCGCGAGCGCGCTCATGCCCGTACCTCCTTGGCGCCGGCCGGGCGCTCCGCGCCGGCGGAAGCGCCGGGGTTCTCGACGCCCGAGACGTAGTAGTCGGTCTCGGTCTCGCCGAGCCGCATCGGGTGCGGCGGCTGCTCCATGCCCGCCAGCAGCGGCGCGAGCAGCTGTTCCTTGGTGAAGATCAGGTCGGCACGGCTGTCGCTGGCCAGCTCGTACTCGTTGCTCATGGTGAGCGAACGGGTCGGGCAGGCCTCGATGCAGAGTCCGCAGAAGATGCAGCGCGCGTAGTTGATCTGGTAGACCGCGCCGTACCGCTCACCCGGGGAGAAGCGCTCCTCCTCGGTGTTGTCGCCGCCCTCGACGTAGATCGCGTCGGCCGGGCAGGCCCATGCGCACAGCTCGCAGCCGACGCATTTCTCCAGCCCGTCCGGGTGCCGGTTCAGCACGTGCCGGCCGTGGTAGCGCGGCGCGGTGGGCTGCGGCGCGTCCGGGTACTTGATCGTCACCTGCGGACGGAACATGTGCGCGAACGTCAGGCCGAAGCCCTTGATGGCGTCGAACACGTCACTCCTTCCCTACGGTGCTGCCGGTGGAGACCGTGACAGCGGGGCTTCTCGCCACTGGTGAGCTTGAGCCGCGGTGACGGCGGTACCACCAGGTCGATCGGGTGGCAGCGGGAAGCCACCCTCGTGAACCGGCACGGACGCGTCCACCTTCGGTTCCTTCTTCTTCTCCGGCAGGAACAGGCTCAGCAGCCAGGACGGCCGCGAGCGCGGCGCCGACTGCGCCGAGGAGCTGCCGGTTGCCGAGGTCGTACTCCGCGCTGGACGGTGCGGGCGGCCGCGACGAGCAGGATCCAGAGCCAGGCTGATCGGGACGAGGATCTTCCAGCCGAACGCGCATGAACTGGTCGTACCGGAGCCGCGGCAGCGTGCCCCGCAGCCAGATGAAGACGAACAGGGCGGCGGCGACCTTGCCGATGAACCAGAGCACGGGCCACCAGCCGGTGTTCGCGCCCTCCCAGAGCGTGCCGATGCCGAACGGCGCCCGCCAGCCGCCGAGGAACAGCGTCGTGGCCAGCGCCGAGACGGTGACCATGTTGACGTACTCGGCGAGGAAGAACAGCGCGAACTTCAGCGACGTGTACTCGGTGTGGAAGCCGCCGACCAGCTCCGACTCGGCCTCGGGGAGGTCGAACGGGGCACGGTTGGTCTCGCCGACCGCCGAGATCGCGTAGATGACGAAGCTCGGCACCAGGATCACGCAGTACCAGAAGTCGGCCTGCGGCGGCGACGATCTCGCTGGTCGACAGCGAACCGGCCGTGAGGAAGACGGCGACGATCGACAGGCCCATCGCGACCTCGTACGAGATCATCTGGGCGGCCGACCGCAGCGCGCCGAGCAGCGGGTACGTCGAGCCGGACGCCCATCCGCCGAGCACGATGCCGTACACGCCGAGCGACGAGCAGGCCAGCACGTACAGCACGCTGACCGGGAAGTCGGTGAGCTGCAGCGCCGTCTGGTGGCCGAAGATGCTGACCTCGGGACCGATCGGGATGACCGCGAACGCCATCAGCGCCGGCACGCACGACACGATCGGGGCGATGAAGTAGACGGCCTTGTCGGCCGCCTTCGGCATGATGTCTTCCTTGAAGGCCAGCTTCAGGCCGTCCGCGAGGGTCTGCAACATGCCCCACGGGCCGACCCGGTTCGGGCCGGGCCGCACCTGCATCCAGCCGACGACCTTGCGCTCGAAGACGATCGTGAGCAGCGTCATCAGCACCAGGAAGATGAAGATCCCGACGACCTTCACCAGCACGAGCCAGAACGGGATCCCGGCCACGTCGGCGTAGAGCCAACCGATGACCGAGTTGTCGGCGAGGTTCACTGTGCGGCCTCCACGGCGGAGATCTTCACGACGGACCCGGCGTCGGCCGCGAGGGTCCTGCGCACTGTCGAGCCGACCGAGTTGGTCGGCAGCCAGACCACGCGGTCCGGCATCTCGGTGACGACCAGCGGCAACGTGATCGAGCCGCGTTCGGTGCCGACCTGGACCTTGTCGCCGTCGGCGGCACCGATCTCGGCGGCGGTACCGGCCGAGAGGTGGACGACCGCCGGGCGGGCCGTGCCGGCCAGGTGCTCCTCGCCGTCCTGGAGGCTGCCCAGGTCGAGCAGGTGCCGCCAGGTCGCGAGGATCGCCTCCCCGGCACCCGGCTTCGGACGCTCCCCGACGGGATGCCCGACGAGTACCGGCCTCGGCGCCGCCGTGGCGGGTAGCGCCGCCAGCTCGGCCCGGATGGCGTCGACCGCCGCCAGGTTCAGCTCGACGCCGAACTCGGCGCGATCGTGTCGAGCACCCGGGCGTCCGTCAGGGCGCCGGTGCCGGACAGCGTGAGACCGAACGGCCGCTCGCGGCCCTCCCAGTCGACGTACGTGCCGGCCTTCTCGACGGCCGGCGCGACAGGTAGGACCACATCGGCGTGGCTGGTCACGGTGCTGGACCGCAGCTCCAGGCTCACCACGAACCCGACGCGCTCCAGGGCCGCCTCGGCGGCGTCCGGGTCGGGCAAGTCGTTGGGGTCGACGCCGCCGACGACCAGCGCGGCGAGTTCGCCACCAGCTGCCGCCGCGAGGATGCCCGCCGTGTCTCGACCGACCTCGGCTCGGCAGGGAGCCTTCCTCGAGGCCCCACGCGGTTCGAGCTCGGTCCGGGCGGCCGTGTCGGTGACCGACCGGCCGCCGGGCAGCAGGTTCGGCAGCAGGCCGGCGTCGAGCGCACCCCGCTCGCCCGCGCGGCGCGGGATCCACGCCAGCCGGGCACCGGAGATGTCCGCGAGCCGCGCGGCCGCCGAGAGCGCGCCCGGCACGCTGGCCAGCCGCTCGCCGACGAGGATCACGGCGCCGGGAGTACCCAGGGCGGCGACACGTCGGACAGGTCGCCGCTGCCACCGGTCAGCGCGTCCAGCACCTTCGGCTCGGCGCCGGGGACCGCCTGGATCAGGGTCCCGCCGAGCTTGGTCAGGCCCTTGCTCGCGAGCGGCGCCACTGCCGAAGACCCGCAGGCCGCCGTTGCGCCAGGCCTTGCGCAGCCGCAGGAAGACGATCGGCGACTCGTCCTCGGGCTCGAAGCCGACGAGGAGGACGGCCGGGGCCGCTTCCAGGTCGGCGTACGTGACGCCGAGGCCGGCGCCCGCGACGTGCGCGGCCAGGAACTCGGCCTCCTCGACGGAGTGCGGCCGGGACCGGAAGTCCACATCGTTGGTGTCAGGGCGACGCGCGCGAACTTGCTGTACGCGTACGCGTCCTCGAGCGTGAGCCGGCCACCGGCCAGCACGCCGACGCCGCCCTTGTCCGTCGCCTCGCGCAGCCCCTCGGCGACCCGCTCCATCGCGTCGGTCCAGGAGGCGGGCTCCAGCTCACCGTTGGCGTTGCGGATCAGCGGGGTGGTGATGCCGGTCGATCGCCGTGGAGTACGTGAACGCCCAGCGGCCCTTGTCGCAGTTCCACTCCTCGTTCACCGCCGGGTCCTCGCCGGCCAGGCGGCGCAGCACCTTGCCGCGGCGCCAGTCCGTCCGCAGCGAGCAGCCGGACGCGCAGTGCTCGCACGCGCTCGGCGTCGACACCAGGTCGAACGGGCGGGCGCGGAACCGGTACGCGGCGCCGGTCAGCGCGCCGACCGGGCAGATCTGCACGGTGTTGCCGGAGAAGTACGACTGGAACGGCTCGTCCTCGTAGATCGCCACCTGCTCCAGCGCGCCGCGCTCGAACAGCTCGATGAACGGGTCGCCGGCGATCTGCTGGCTGAACCGGGTGCAGCGGGCGCACAGCACGCACCGCTCGCGGTCGAGCAGCACCTGGGACGAGATGTTGATCGGCTTCGGGTACGTCCGCTTCACGTCCCGGAACCGGGACTCGGCGGGGCCGTTGCTCAGCGCCTGGTTCTGGAGCGGGCACTCGCCGCCCTTGTCGCAGACGGGGCAGTCCAGCGGGTGGTTGATCAGCAGCAGCTCCAGCGTGCCGCGCTGCGCCTTCTCGGCGACCGGGCTGGACAGCTGCGTCCGGACGACCATGCCCTCGGTCACCGTCGACGTGCAGGCCGCGAGCGGCTTGCGCTGCCCCTCCACCTCGACGATGCACTGCCGGCACGCGCCGATCGGGTCGAGCAGCGGGTGGTCGCAGAACCGCGGGATCTGGATCCCGAGCTGCTCGGCGGCCCGGATGATCAGCGTTCCCTTGGGGACGGTCAGCTCGATGCCGTCGATGGTCAGCGTGACGCCGCCGGTGATCGCCGGCGTCTTCTCAGGTGCGAGGGTCATGGTCAGTGCGCTCCCGCGGTGGCCAGTACCGAGGGGTCGCTGTTGCCCAGCGGGCACGCGCCCTCGCGGACGTGGGCGATGTACTCGTCCCGGAAGTACTTGATCGAGGACACCACCGGGCTGGTCGCGCCGTCACCGAGGGCGCAGAACGACCGGCCGAAGATGTTGTCGCAGGTGTCGAGGAGGGTCTCGAGGTCCTCCTCGGTGCCCTTGCCGTGTTCGAGCCGGCGGAGCACCTGCACCATCCAGTAGTTGCCCTCGCGGCACGGCGTGCACTTGCCGCACGACTCGTGGGCGTAGAACTCGATGAAGCGCAGCGTCGCGCCGACGATGCAGACCGACTGGTCGAACATCATCAGCGCGGTCGTACCGAGCATCGACCCGGCCGCCGCCGCACCCTCGAAGTCCAGCGGGACGTCGAGGTGCTCGGGTGTGAAGTACGGGGTGGACGAGCCGCCAGGGGTCCAGAACTTCAGCTCGTACCCGTCCTGCATCCCGCCGGCCATGTCGAGCAGCTGCCGCAGCGTCGTGCCGAGGGCCGCCTCGTACTGGCCGGGCTTCTTCACCCGTCCGGAGAGCGAGTAGATCTTCGGGCCGGGCGACTTCTCGGTGCCCATCGACTTCCACCAGTCGGCGCCGCCGAGCACGATGTACGGCACGCTCGCCAGCGTCTCGACGTTGTTGACGACCGTCGGCGAACCGTAGAGGCCGTGCGTCGCCGGGAACGGCGGCTTCAGCCGCGGCTGGCCCCGGTACCCCTCCAGCGAGTCCAGCAGCGCCGTCTCCTCGCCGCAGATGTACGCGCCGGCTCCGGCGTGGACGGTCAGCTCGCAGTTGTAGCCGGTACCCAGGATGTTCTTGCCCAGGTAGCCCCGCGCGTACGCCTCCTTGACCGCGTGCTGCAGCCGCCGGAACGCGTGGATCGCCTCGCCCCGCACGTAGATGAACGCGTGGTTCGCGCGGATCGCGTACGAGGCGATGATGATGCCCTCGATGAGCCCGTGCGGGTCCGCCATCATGTACGGCAGGTCCTTGCAGGTGCCGGGCTCGCCCTCGTCGGCGTTCACGACCAGATAATGAGGACTTGCCGGCTCTCCCGGTTTAGCCTGCGGGATGAAGCCCCACTTCATGCCGGTCGGGAAGCCGGCGCCGCCGCGACCGCGCAGACCCGAGTCCTTGACCAGCTGGATCAGCTCGTCCGGATGGGCCTTGAGCGCCTTGCGGAGCCCGGAGTAACCGTCAAGGCGCTCGTAGGTGCTCAGCCGGTACGCGTCCGGGGAGAGCCAGCGCTTCGTGAGGACGGGGGTGAGCTGCTCCGTCACTTCTTCTCCTCCTGAGCCGGAGCACCGTCAGCCGGAGCACCGTCAGCCGGAGCGGCGGCCTTCCTCGCCGGAGCCTTCCGCTTCGCCGGCTCGGCGGCCGGCGGGGTGCTTGCGGCCGCCGGGGTGCTCACCACCGCGGGCGGGGTGTCGCCGGCCGGCTTACCGTCCGCTGCCGGCTTGGGCGCTGTCGCCGGAACCGGCGCGGCGGCCGCCTTCGGCGGGACCGGCTTGATCGGAGTGTTCGGATCGAAGCCCGGCACCGACACGCGCTGGTCCTCGGCGAGGCGGTTGCCGGCCAGGGTCGGCGCACCGGCCGGACCGTCGGCCACGGCGCCGTCGCGCTCGTCGAGGAAGCCGGCGAGCTGGAGCGACGTCTCCTTGAACGAGCAGAGGCGCGCGCCACGACTGGGCTGGGGGCGGTCGCCGGACTGGAGCCGCTTGACGATGTCCAGCGCCTGGTCCGCGTCCACCTGGTCGAAGAACTCGTAGTTCACCGTGAGGACGGGGCCGTAGTCACACGCCGCCAGGCACTCGGCGTGTTCGAGGGTGATCGCGCCGTCCTCGGTGGTCTGGTCGTGGCCGACACCGAGGTGGTCGGACAGCGTCCGGTACGCCTTGTCGCCGCCGAGCACGCCACACATCGTGTTCGTGCAGACGCTCACCAGGTACTCGCCGACCGGCCGGCGCTTGTACATGGTGTAGAAGGTGGCGACCGCGCCGACCTCGGCCTTGGTCAGGCCCAGGTGTTCGGCGCAGAACGCGATGCCCTCGGGGCTGACGTAGCCGTCGACCGACTGCACCAGGTGCAGCATCGGCAGCAGCGCCGACCGGGCCCGGCCGGCGGGGTAGCGCGCGATGATCGCATCCGCCTTGACCCGCAGGTCCGCCTTGCCCTCGTCCGTCCCACTCGGCCGTAGACGCTGCGGATTCTCAGACTGTGTTTGCTGCATTAGCGGTCCACTCCACCCATAACCGGGTCCAACGACGCACCAGCGGCGATGACGTCGGCGATCGGGGCGCCTTCCACCATCGCCGGGAAGCTCTGCAGGTTGACGAACGAAGGTTCGCGCACGTGGACGCGGTACGGCCTGGTGCCGCCGTCGCTGACCACGTGCATGCCGAGCTCGCCGCGCGGCGACTCGATCGGCACGTACACCTGGCCGGCGGGGACCCGGAAGCCCTCGGTGACCAGCTTGAAGTGGTGGATCAGGGCCTCCATCGACTGGCCCATGATCTTCCGGACGTGCTCCAGGGAGTTGCCGAGACCGTCCGCACCGAGCGCGAGCTGCGCCGGCCACGCGATCTTCTTGTCCTCGACCATCACCGGACCGGGCTTGAGCCGCCCCAGTGCCTGCTCGCAGATCTTCAGCGACTCACGGATCTCCGCCAGCCGGACGAGGTACCGGCCCCACACGTCGCCGGTGCGCTCGGTCGGCACGTCGAAGTCGTACGTCTCGTAACCGCAGTACGGCTCGGTCTTGCGCAGGTCCCAGGGGAGACCGGCCGACCGCAGCACCGGACCGGTCACGCCGAGCGCCACGCAGCCCTGCACGTCGAGGTAGCCGACGTCCTGGGTGCGCTTCTGCCAGATCGGGTTGCCGGACAGCAGGTCCTCGTACTCGCCGAGCCGCTTCGGCATGATCGCGAGGAAGTCGCGGATCTTCTGCTCGGCCTCCGGCGGGAAGTCCTGCGAGACGCCGCCCGGACGGACGTACGCCATGTTCATCCGCAGCCCGGTGACCAGCTCGAAGATGTCGAGGATCTGCTCCCGCTCGCGGAAGCCGTAGATCATCATCGACAGCGCGCCCAGCTCCATGCCGGTCGTCGCGAGCCACACCAGGTGCGAGGCGACCCGGTTCAGCTCCATGAGCAGCACGCGGATCGTGGTCGCCCGCTCCGGCACCTCGACGCCCAGCAGCTTCTCGACCGCCAGGCAGTACGCCGTCTCGTTGAAGATCGGCGCCAGGTAGTCCATGCGGGTGACGAACGTGGTGCCCTGGGTCCAGTTCCGGTACTCGGTGTTCTTCTCGATACCGGTGTGGAGGTACCCGATGACGGTCCGCGCCTCGGTGACCGTCTCGCCCTCCAGTTCGAGGACGAGCCGCAGCACGCCGTGCGTCGACGGGTGCTGCGGACCCATGTTGACGACGAGCTTCTCGTCGTGGATCGGGTCGCCGCTACCGCCCAGGAGGCTGTCCCAGTCGCCGCCGGTGACCGTGTAGATCCGGCCCTCGGTCGTCTCCCGCTCGCTGGCGTAAGGATCGGTGGTGGTCACTTGTACGCCCTCCGGGTGTCCGGCGGGGGAATCTCGGCGCCCTTGTACTCCACCGGGACTCCGCCGAGCGGGTAGTCCTTGCGCTGCGGGTGGCCCTCCCAGTCGTCCGGCATGAGGATCCGGGTCAGGGCGGGGTGACCGTCGAAGACGATGCCGAACATGTCCCAGGTCTCCCGCTCCTGCCAGTCGGCGGTCGGGTAGACGCCCGTGACGCTGGGGATGTGCGCGTCGTCGACGGTGACCTCGACCTCCAGCCGGATGCGGCGGCGGAACGTCATCGACGTGAGGTGGTAAACGGAATGGAGCCTTTTCGGAGCTTCAGGGTTGCTGTCTAGGTAGTCGACGCCCGAGATGGAACTCAGCAGCTCGAACCGGAGCGACGGGTCGTCCCGCAGGTGCTGGCAGACCTCGGCGATGCGGTCCCGCTCGACGTAGAGCGTCAGCTCGCCGCGGTCGACGGTGACGCGGTAGATCGCGTCGCCGAAGCCGGGGTACGCCTCTTCGAGGGCATCTG
This sequence comes from uncultured Actinomycetota bacterium, assembly GCA_963742725.1. Taxonomy (GTDB): domain Bacteria; phylum Actinomycetota; class Actinomycetes; order Mycobacteriales; family Cryptosporangiaceae; genus CAVVAL01. The sequence goes on from CAVUMX010000001.1 coordinate 1,665,640, forward strand.
TCACCTCGTCGAAGTAGCCGCCGTACGGCTTGGGGGTGGAGTGCGGGTCCTCGCGGTGGCGGACCAGGCCGCCGAAGCCGGAGGTGTCACCGCTGCCGGAGACCCCGAACATGCCCTTCTCGTCGCTGCACTTTTACGCATTCCCGCTTCGATCCGGAGCTGCTCCTCGACGCCCCTCGGCCGCTGCCTCGTCCCACTGCTTCAGCAGCTCCTTGTTGTACTTGAACGACGACGGAACCGTGCCCGGCCGCGGCAGGGCGCCCTTGGCCTCCAGCTCCTTGAGCTGCTGCGCGCGCTTCGGACCCAGCGGCTCGGCCATGATCTTGTCGTGCAGCTTGAGGATCGCGTCGATCAGCATCTCCGGACGCGGCGGGCAGCCCGGCAGGTACATGTCGACGGGGACGACGTGGTCGACGCCCTGCACGATCGCGTAGTTGTTGAACATGCCGCCCGAGCTGGCGCAGACGCCCATGCTCAGCACCCACTTGGGTTCCGGCATCTGGTCGTAGATCTGCCGCAGCACCGGGGCCATCTTCTGGCTGACCCGGCCGGCGACGATCATCAGGTCGGCCTGGCGCGGCGAGGCCCGGAACACCTCCATGCCGAAGCGGCCGAGGTCGTACCGGGCGGCGCCGGTCGTCATCATCTCGATCGCGCAGCAGGCCAGGCCGAACGTCGCCGGCCACAGCGAGGATTTCCGGGTCCAGTTGACCAGCTTCTCGACGCTGGTAAGCAGGACTCCGCTGGGGAGCTTCTCTTCGAGTCCCATGTCTCTCAGTCCCAGTCCAGGCCGCCGCGGCGCCACACATAGGCGTACGCGACGAACACGGTTCCGATGAACAGCACCATCTCGTACAGCCCGAACATGCCCAGCGACTCGTTCGCCACGGCCCACGGGTAGAGGAAGATGATCTCGATGTCGAAGACGATGAACAGCATCGCCGTCAGGTAGAACTTCACCGGGAAGCGGTTGCCGCCGATCGGCTGCGGGGTCGGCTCGATCCCGCACTCGTACGGCTCGAGCTTGGCGCGGTGGAACCGGCGCGGCCCGATGTACGGCGCGGCCGCCACCGAGAACACCGCGAACGCGGCCGCCAACACGAACAGCGCCACGATCGGGACGTACGGCGTGAGCGACATCGCGGTCGGTGTCCTCTCTTGTGGTCCGGGTCACGTTTGTTACGAAAGCGGTTCACCCTACGACGGGCCTTGCGCAGGACCGTCGTAGGGGTGTTCACACGGCGGGAGCCATCCTGCTCAGACCGTTGATCACCCGGTCCATGGCGTCCCCGCCGCGCGGGTCGGTGAGATTCGCGAGCAACTTGAGAACGAACTTCATGAGGACCGGATGCGGCATGCCGTGCCGCGTCGCGAGCTTCATGACCTCCGGACGGCCGATCAGCTTCACGAACACGCCGCCGAGCCGGTAGTAGCCGCCGTAGGTGTCGGCGAGCACCTTCGGGTACGCCTGGAGCGCCCGCTCGCGGGACAACCCCTGCGGACGGCCGAGCGCCTGCGCGGCGACCTCGGCGGCGATCTCGCCGGACTCCATCGCGTACGCGATGCCCTCGCCGTTGAACGGGTTGACCATGCCGCCGGTGTCGCCGACGAGCATCAGTCCGCGGGTGTAGTGGGGCTTGCGGTTGAAGCCCATCGGCAGCGCCGCGCCGCGGATCGGCCCGGTGGCGTTCGGTTCGGTGTAGCCCCACTCCTCGGGCAGGCCGTCGAGCCAGTCCGTCAGCATCTTGCGGTAGTCGACGTGCTGGAACGCCTTCGACGTGTTGAGGATGCCGAGGCCGACGTTCGAGCGGCCGTCGCCGAGGCCGAAGATCCAGCCGTAGCCGGGGAGCAGGCGCTTCTCGCCGCGCGTGCGGTCCCACAGTTCCAGCCACGACTCCAGGTAGTCGTCGTCGTGGCGGGGGCTGTTGTAGTACCGGCGGACGGCCACGCCCATCGGACGGTCGTCGCGCTTGGCCAGGCCGAGGGAGAGTGCGAGGCGGCCGCTGACACCGTCGGCGGCGATCACCAGCGGGGCGCGGTACTCCGCCGGGATCTTCTCCTTGCCGACGGTGGCCGTGACGCCGGTGACCCGGCCGGCCTTGTTCAGGATCGCGCCGGTGACGTTCGTCGACGTCTGCATGCGGGCGCCGGCCTTCACCGCCGCGTTCGCGAGCGACTCGTCGAAGTCCAGGCGGGTGCGGGTCAGACCGTAGTCAGGGAAGGAGGCCAGGTCCGGCCAGTCCAGTTCGAGGCGCATCCCGCCGCCGATGACGCGCAGGCCCTTGTTGCGGAGCCAGCCCGCCTCGGGCGAGATGTCGACGCCCATCTTGATCAGCTGCTTCACCGCGCGAGGGGTGAGACCGTCGCCGCAGACCTTCTCGCGCGGGAACTCGGTCTTCTCCAGCAGCATGACGTCCAGGCCGGCGGCGGCGAGGTGGAAAGCGGCGGCGGAACCGCCAGGACCGGCGCCGACGACGATGACGTCGGCTTCTCCCGTGCGGCCCGGTACCGACTGGTTATCGGCGGAGGTGGTGGTCACGACAGCCCCTCGTCGGGTTCGCTTTTCAGTCCCGTGAAGGGCTTGTGAATCCCTTCACGATGTCTCCGCGCGAGAGTCTATGCCTCAACGGGGGAGCCCGTTGGGTTAGGTAGACCTAACCCAACGGGCTCCTGCGCAGGTCCCGGACGGTGTGCGGTGCCACAGCGTCCGAGCCCCTGCCAGCGCGCCCTGGACCCCCACCCTTGGGCGCGCGAGTCAGCGCTCGATCAGAAGTTGCTGCCGCGTTCCTCGTCGGAGAACTGGGTGTCCGCGCGGGGACGCTCCTCGTCGGACCGACCGCCCTCTTCAGCGCCGAAACCGCCGGCGTCCTGGTTGCTGTCGCTGCCGTAGCCGCCCTGGCTCGCGGTGCCGCTTTGGCCTGAGCCGCTGCCTTGGCCGGCGTCGCTGAAGTAGCCGGAGCCGGCGTCCTGGCCGGAGCCACCGGAGTACCCGCCGCTCTCCTCGCCGGTGCCGCCCGAGTAGCCGCTGGTGTCCTGGCCGGAGCCACCCGAGTACCCGCCGCTGCCCTGGCTGTCGCTGTTCCGGCCGCTGCCGAAACCGCCGGCGTCCTGGCCGCTGTCATAGCCGCCACTCCGGCCGGACTCGCCGCCGTCCTGGCGACCCTCCGGGCCGTAGCCGGCCGTGTCCTGGCCGCCGGTGTCCCCCTGCTGGCGCTGCTCCCGCGCCTCGGTTCCTTCGTAGCCCTCGTCACTACGAGTCTCGTGCTGCATGGTCTTCCCCCTCGTCAGCCTTCGGTGGGCGCGCGGACGCACCCGGTGACGAGCTAGACCTACCCGGACTCCAGGTACAGAAACACCTACAGGGGGAGAGAGTTCAGCGAATAGCGCGGTGGAGGGCAACTACCCCACCGGTGAGGTTTCGCCACGCGACCTTGCGCCACCCGGCGGCGGCGATGGTGCCGGCCAGCGTCGCCTGGTCCGGCCAGGCGCGCATCGACTCGGCAAGGTACTCGTAGGCGGCCGGGTTGCTGCTGACCTTGCGCGTGATACCCGGGAGCGCGCGTAGGAACATCTCGGAGTAGACGGTGCGGAACGGGGTCCACGTCGGCTGGCTGACCTCGCAGACGACGAGCCGCCCGCCGGGCTTCGTGACCCGGGCCATCTCGCGCAGGCCGGCTTCGGTGTCGACCAGGTTCCGCAGCCCGAACGCGATCGTCACGGCGTCGAACGAGGCGTCCGCGAACGGCAGGTGGAGCGCGTCGCCGGCCACCATCGGGATGCCACGGTCGACGCCCTCCAGCAACATGCCGAGGGAGAAGTCGCAGGCGATGACGTCCGCGCCGGACTTGGCCAGTTCGACGCTCGACACGCCCGTGCCGGCGGCCAGGTCGAGGCAACGGTCCGTCGGGGTGAGGTTCAGGGCTTCACGGGTCAGGCGGCGCCAGCGCCGGTCCTGGCCACCCGTCATCACGGTGTTGGTGACGTCGTACCGCTTGGCGACGCCGTCGAACATGGCGGCAACCTCGTGCGGCTTCTTGTCCAGGGAGGCGCGGGTCATGCGACAACCCTAGAACCGCCGTTCCCCTCATCACCGCCCCGGTGCCACCACCCGCGCCTTCCTCCGCCTGGCCACCGCCGCGCCGCCAGCGAGTTTCGGACTTTTGAGGGTGCGGCGCGGCTCGCGGCCCTCAAAAGTCCGAAGGTGGGCGTGGAACTGATAGGAACAGGGCATGGCGAAACCGGCGCCGGTCCGGGTGGTGCTCCTCGGGCTGATGGGATCGGGCAAGACCACGGTGGGATCGCTGCTGGCTGAGCGCACCGGATGGCCCGAGCTGGACAACGACGCCCTGCTGCGTGAGCTGACAGGCAGGTCGCTGAACGAGGTAGCGGCGCTGGGGGCCGATCGGCTGCACGAGGCCGAGCGCGACATCCTGTTGCACGTGCTGAAGCAGCCGGCACCGTTCGTGGCCGGAGCCGCAGCGGCGGTGGTCGAGTATCCGGAGGTCATCGCCGCGCTGCACACGGGCGCGTTCGCGGTCTACCTGCACGTACCGCCGGAGGTACTCGTCAGCCGGATCGGCGACGACGCGGACCGCCCGTGGCTACGGCCCGATCCGCTGGCGGCGCTGACCGCGATGTACGACGAGCGCGACGCCCTGTACCGGAAAGCGGCGGCGTACGTGGTCGACGGCACCCTGGCACCCGGGCAGGTCTCCGACCGCATCCACGCCGAACTCCCCCGCCCGCTATAACTCCGCCGCACTCGCCCGCACGACCGGCCCGCTGGCGCCGCCGACCTGCCCGGCCTCACCACCGTGCCCGCCGCATGCGCCGCCGCGCTGGACCCCGCGGCACCACCCGCACTCAGCTGGCGTCGATGAGCTTCAGTTCGGGGTGGCCGAGGCCGCCGCCGGGGAGCGCGGTGGACGCGAAGTGCGAGACGACGTGGTCGTCGACCGGGTCATTGGCGGGGTCGTCGTGCACGAGAAGGTGCTCGTACAGCGTGTTGCGCTGGGCGGGGATGCGGCCGGCGCTGCGGATGAGGTGGATCAGTTCCGTCCGGTTGGAGCGGTGCTTGGCGCCCGCGCTGGAGACGACGTTCTCCTCCAGCATGATCGAGCCGAGGTCGTCGGCGCCCATGTGCATGGTGAGCTGGCCGACGTCCTTGCCGGTGGTGAGCCAGGATCCCTGCAGGTGCTTGACGTTGTCGAAGAAGAGCCGGGCGACCGCGATGATCCGCAGGTACTCCAGGCTGGTGGCGTGGGTCTTGCCCTTGAGGTGGTTGTTCTCGGGCTGGTAGGTCCACGGGATGAAGGAGCGGAAGCCGCCGGTGCGGTCCTGGACGTCACGGACCATGCGCATGTGCTCGATGCGCTCGGCGTTCGTCTCGCCGGTGCCCATCATGAACGTGGCGGTGGACTCGACGCCCAGCCCGTGAGCCGTCTCCATGATTTCCAGCCAGCGCTCGCCGGACTCCTTGAGCGGCGCGATGGCCTTGCGGGGACGCGCGACCAGGATCTCGGCGCCCGCGCCGGCGAACGAATCGAGGCCTGCCGCATGGATCCGGGTGATGGCCTCTTCGACGCTGACGTTCGACACCTTGGCCATGTGAGCGACCTCGCTGGCACCGAGCGAGTGGAGCGCGAGCTGCGGGTACTCCTTGCGGATGGCCGCGAACGTCGTCTCGTAGTACTCGACGCCGAAGTCGGGGTGATGCCCGCCCTGAAGCATGATCTGGGTGGCGCCGAGCTGGACGGCTTCGCCGCAGCGGCGCAGGATCTCGTCGAGCCCGTGGACCCAGCCCTCGCCGTGCTTCGGCGCCCGGTAGAACGCGCAGAACTTGCACGCCGTCACGCACACGTTCGTGTAGTTGATGTTGCGGTCGATCAGGTAGGTGGCGATGTTGTCCGGGAACCGGCGCCTGCGGACGGTGTCCGCCGCCTGCCCGAGCGCGTGGAACGGCGCATCGGTGTAAAGCAGCAGCGCCTGCTCGGGGCTGATCCGCCCGCCGTCGGCCGCGTGCTGCAGGAGGTCAGAGATCTCACGTGCCCGGTCGTCGCTCACCCCCTGAGCGTAACCGGCCCAACCTGAGCCCCACCTGGCTACCTGCCAGCCCGCGCGCCAGCTCACACTAGGTCATCGACCAATGCAGCACTAGAGCAAGCGCAGGAGAGCCATCCATAATGGACGGGCGGAACCGCAACGATGACGACAACAGGGGCCGCATCCCCGCGACTCCCGAGCGTAAGCTGTAGGGTTCCTGGTCGCGCTCTTTCACGGAGACTTGTAATTGACATTAGGTAGATGCATCCGGCCACGCCTCCAGCCATGCAATTCCTTGTGCAGTCAGAGACCAGCGCGGACCCGTACCCGCCGACTCTCTAGCATGCTCGCAGAGTAGGCCTTCCGCTGCTAGCTGCCGAAGATCAACAATAATGCTGCTTTCTATATGGGCGCCGCGTCGACCGAGCTCAAGGTCAATCGTCCGCGTGTCCCATCTTCCACCCCCGTCACGGACGACCTGTAGAGCCAGGTGGGTTGGAATGACATTCATTAGGTCACCTCACGCTGGGATGGTAGAGATCAGCGGGCGCACCGGCGCGCGTCAGGCCGTAGTCTGTTAGCGCCTGCGTGTGTAACTTGTCCCAGAGCTCATACGAGTCTTCCGCAGGTTGCCCAGATGTATACCCAGCCGTTCGGTAAAGGACAGACTCGCGAAGCTCGTGCGTGTAAAAGCGAAGATCATGCGCGGTTGGCGTAAGCTCGCCGCCAGAGATCGAGCGGAGACGATCAAGCATACCCTGCTCAGCTGCCTCGAGCGGACCACCGTCAGTGAACCGCAGCAGGTGCGTTTCGACTGCGTCTACTCCATTAGTTTGGATCTTGGCACGGTTCCAGTCTAAGCCTCCGCAGTTATGCACGAGCACAGGCGTTTCGCCTGCCATTACATAGTACGTGTGGAGGCTACTGACGGTGACGTCGTACATAATTGCACTGCCTGCACGGGGTTGAACATCTTGCACTCGAGCCGCCCGCCCGCGCGCATCGAGTAGAGAGTGGCCGGGCTGTAGCAGACGTGCGGCAGTCCATATCTTGGCCGTATTGTCCCAGAAGCGATGCCCTGCGGTCGTCTGCAGCCTAATCAGCCGGCCATTGGCGTTGACGACCACGTCAACAAGGTCGCCGTCGTGCTTGGTCACATAGAGGCGCGTAAGCCTCTCCGCATCGACTCTCGACGGGGCGATTTCGTCAGCCGCAGCTACCCTGTCGCCGATTTTCAGATCTTTAATTTTCTTAGTCTTGCCATTGGCTAAGAGGACAAGAGTATGAGGCGCAAAACTGCAAGTCTTCTTAGCTGCCTTGAGCAGTCTCACCCCGGCAGCGGCAAGCTTAATGCCCTTACCGAGCGCTGCGCCAGCAGCCACTTCCGCACCCAAGACGAGACAACTCTTTGCGTTGCCCTGCATACACTTGGCGCCATCGTGCCCGCCGCTTACATCGCCAACCGCGTCACCGACTGCCTGTGTCGCCTGACCGCCAGAACTGCAGGCAGCCGCGGACGCGAGGGTCGCTGCGTCTTCGCATGGCGCCAGGGCGCTCAGGTCACCAAGCGTCGTCTCACCATCTCCGTTACCATCAAGATTTCTTCGGCACGCCGGTGACATACTCGTCTGGCAGTCCAGCCACTCCCCGGCAGCTTTGGCCTTCTTACATGCCCAATCCCACCAGCATCCCCCACTGCTCGACTTTTTCTTGGGTCGAGGTTTGTACGTTCCCGGCGGGTCCTTCCTGGGAGTTCCGTTCTCACCCCCAGTACAGCGATTCGGTCCACCAACTTCGCCAGGTTTACACGACGCCGAGCCTTCAGTCCGCTGGGATCGCTGTAGGCAACCGGGTTGTTCGCGCTGTACGCATAGGCGGTGCTCTGCGGTTTGCCTGGTTGAATCAGCGGATCGGGACCGAGGAAACGACCATTGGTTGAGTCGTATTCGCGCGCGCCGAGGTGGTGCAGGCCTGTCGTGGAGTCCTTGGTCTTGTTGAGGAATCCGCGTTCGGTCGGCCACGCCGCGGTGATGCTGTTCGGGGTGCGGTCGCCGCCGAAGGGAAGATAGCGGCGGCGGGTCGCCTCTCCATTCGCGGCGTTGACGCTGATTTCGCCGCTTGCCTGGCCGTCGTTGAGAATCCAGTGGACCCCGTCGACCGTGCGGACTGCGACTGGCGCCCCACCATGGGTGTAGTAGCGCGTGCCGTTGACGGCGGTCCCAGCGCCAGGCCCTTCGGTCGTCAGCCTCAGTTCCATCCCTCCGAGGTACAGGACGGTGGCACCGGGCTCGCGGCGGATCAGCCGCTCGCCGTCGGGCCCGTAGACGTAGCTGGTCTGCTCGGTCACCGTCGTGTCGCCCTCGACCCGCTGCGTGTCGGCATGATCCAACCGACCCAGCGCATCCCAGGTGAACTCGGCGGTCACGCCGCCGATGGTGCGCTTCTTCGTGTTACCGGCCTCGTCGTAGGTGAATGTGTCCGGGCTCGCGACCCCATTCGTGGCGATCGACTGGACCGCATGCGGTGTCGGGCCTCCCCGCAGCGGGCCATCCGAGGGCGGGTACTTGTACGTGCGCGCTAGCCCAAGCGGGGTCAGTTTGTTGGTCTCAGTAAGGCGGTTACCGACACCGCTGTATGTCCACGCCAAGTGGTACGGCTCGACGCCGCCGGCAGTTCCCGCAGCTGGGTTGGTCGCGCATGTCGCCGCAGTCGTAGTCCACGCCTCGACGAGTCGGTTCAGCTTGTCGTAGTCGAAGCACTCCGCAGCGGCCAGACCTCCGTCCGCTCTGTGCTCGGCGACCCTGACGGCGTTGCCGATCGCGTCATACGTGTAGCGGTCGTCCTGAACCAACGGCAGACCGGTGCCCGCCTTCGACTGCACACTCGCCAGGCGGCCCGTGTCGTCGTCGAAGCCGTAGATGCGTCGTGCCTCGCCTGGTGTTCCTCCGCCGTAGACACGTTTCGCCAGCTGAGCGAGATCAGTGAATGCCGTGGCCGTCACGTACGGCGATGTCACCTGATTCATGGAGCCGGTCAACGTGGACGGCAGCCCCAAGCCGTTGTAAACCGATGTGACGGTCTCCGCGCCGAGGCCACCCGCCTGCGGATACGTCGTCTTGGAGACCCGGCCGGCGGCGTCGTACATAACACCGAATGTGTACGTGCCGGCCAGCGCTCCTTCGGAGGCGGGAATCGTTGTGGACGAGCCGGTCGGTCGCCCGGCGTCGTCGTACCCGGTCACCGACTTCGTGTACGCGCGGCCGTCATGGAACGCGGTAGCCGCGACCGGCATGCCCTTCCCGCCCGGCAGGGTGTCGTACGTCCATTTGGCGAGTTCCGGGCCCGTAGCCGAACCTTCCCGAAGAACGGCCCTACGGTCCAAATCGTCGTACTGGGTCACGATGGTCTTGCCGCGCGCGTCCTTTGTCGACTCAAGCCTGCCAACGTGGTCATAGGTGTACTCCGTGACACCAGCGTCCGGGTCCTCGGCCTTCACCCGCTGGCCAAGCATGTTGTACGTGTATCGCGTGCGGTTGTACCCGGCGTCAGTGATCAGCGCCAGCTCGCCACGCGCGTTGTAGCCGTAGCCCGTGTGAAGTTCGCTGGCTCCGTTGTGCTCGGTGAGCTGGACTGTCCGGCCTCGGGCGTCGACACGAGTGGTCTTCGCACCTCCAACCGGGGGCGTCACAGTCGTGCTGTCGGCGGCGTAGCTGGTGGTCGTCTTCCACCTGGGCGTTGCTTCCTCAAGCACCTTGAACTCGCTGGAAACCGGCCGTGACAGCGAGTCGTAGACGTTCTCCGTACGACGCAATGCCGTCGGGAGCGGATTCACCACGTTCATACCAGGCGAGAAGGCACTGTAATACGGCAGAGAAGTCCACTTCACGAGGCCACGGGAGTCGTACTCGATCGAACTGACGATCCGGCCCCGCGGCCCTGGTGCGTTGGACTGGGTCTCGACAGCTCCGCCGAATCCGTCGTAGTAGGTGAGCGAGCTGACGTACGTGGCGGTTCCATCCGCAGCCACGGAATGGAGGTTGCTCGTCGTGGAGTGACTTGGCCTGTCCGCGCTGACGTCGTAGGCGAACTTCTTGCTCGCTGGGCCGCTCTTGGGATCGCCTGGCAGCCACACGGAGGTCAGCCGGCCCAGAGCGTCATAGGCAAGGTCTGTGACTCGGTCGTTGGCATCCTTGGTCGTGGCCGGGACGCCCCACCACGGCAGGAGGCTGGTCTCGGACTTCCAGCCCTTGGCGTTGGTCGTGACGACCTTCGTCGTGGGGTTCAGATCGGCAGGTGCGTAGTCAGTCGTTGTGGTTCTGCCGAGAGGATCTGTCGTCGACCTGGGGCGCCCCCACCGGTCATATGTCGCCGTCGACTCCAGGTAATCGTCGTTGTTCCTGTAGACCCGCATCTTCGAGGGACGGCCGTTGGCCGGCGGATCAGTTAGTCCGCTGTGACCGTCGTACAACGTGTCGGACCGGGACAGCAGCTCGTCGCCGCTCGCGCACGTGGCACCTACGCGGGATTCCACGCGGGCCGGATACAAGCGGTACAGCGTCGTGTTCCGGGCGTACGTCGTGCTCGTGCACGTCTCGTCGTTCTCCTGATCGGAGCCGTCCTCGTTGACCCACCCGTAGTTGACCTGCTTGAGCGGCAGCGCAGTGCCGTTCTCGTAGGACGTCAATGTGGCGGTGTGGAGATATGTGCCCTGTGGCGTCCGGGTCCGGGTCCGCCCGCCGGCGGAGATGACGATCCAGGCGTCGAACTCACCGCCCTCCCACGTCTTGTCGGAGAAGAAGGTGTACACGGTGCCCGCCAGCTCGACGGTGTTGGCGCTGTCGAAGGACTGGGTCTCCCACTCTTGTCCTTCAAGGAAGTCGGCGTCGCTGGTGATGTGGCCACGCGAGTTCGTCACCGTGACGTGGCCGCGCCCGCGGTCGCCGTCCATGCCTCGGAAGTACGTGTGGCGAGTCCGGGTCACCGCCGTTCCACTGCCGCCCTCGGTGACAAGCAGCTTTGGGTAGCCACGCCACTGGCCCCAGGTCTGCTGAGCCGCGGGCACGATCGTGCCCTTGTCATCCCAGTGCCACGCTGGCGACCCCTCGTAGCCATAGCTCTTGGACCGGGTTTCTGACTGACCGGTCTGGTCGACGTGGTGGACGTTCGTCACAACCCACTTACGGAACCAGTCCAGCTCTCCCGGACGGTTTTCCGGCTTCCACCATGACGGGAAACAGTTCGTGATGTTCGTTGCAGGGTTCGGCAGATGCTTGGGGTCGCAGTCCTGCGGCGCCGCGTAAGCAACGTCAACTCTGCTGCCTGATCCCGTGAAGATGTTTTCGACGCGGTGTCGCTGGATCACCGGCTTGCCGTTCGTCGTATCCACGACAACCCGGTTGTGCAATGCCGTGTACTGGAACCAGGTCGGCGGCAGGTTCAGCGGCGTCGTGCCGACATGACCCGCATGCGTGATCCCCGTCAACATCAACGCCGGGTCGACCGCATCGTTGGCTGTCCCGTAGAACCGGAGATCCACGTCGTAGGAGTCGACGGCCTGCGCGCCATCTGGATCGGCCGGATTGCGTACGTAGGAGATGATCTGCCTGAGGCGCTTGGCGGAGAAGAACGTCGGCGAGTAGTTCTGGCAGTAGGTGGCGTTGCCGCAGATCTGATCCACCGGGACGTCGGGGAACTTGGCCGCGTTGGCCTCTGTCGGCGAGCCACACTCCTCTGCGCCGTCCACGCAGCGATCGCCGTAGAAGAAGTTCATCGTGGCCGGCGGCGTCGTCGTCTCCTCGTGCGCACGACCGCCGTACTCGATTCGCAGGAGATTGCCGCCACGGATGTAGTAGGTCTGCTGGTACGGGCTGTTGGCCCGGCCGTAGTAGTTGCCTTCCTCCTCGTAGAAGTACGTCATGGTGTTGCCGTTGCGGTCCTCGACGTAGTCGAGATTCCAGCGCCACGCCTTCTCGCAGAAGGTCGCATTGTTACGGCACGGAGCTTCATAGACTGGCACGGTCCACGCTGAATGCGTATATTCGCCTGTCCCTTGCTGGTAGCTCCGCCCGAAGAAGTACTGAGTCCCGTCCTGCGTCGTGACGACCCACTGCTCGTCTTTGTCGTCGCGGCTCGGTAGGTGTCCTTCGAGGGTCGTGGTCCTTCGGATACGCCATCCCTGGTCCTTGCGCGCGCGAAACTCGCCCTTGTCGTTGAGGATCACCTCAGTCGCCACGCCGTTGAGCACCAGGTACGCGTTGTCGTGCTTCCAGCAGAGGTCGCCGGTGTTGTAGTTGTTGTAGGCACACGCCGCGTACTTGCGCTCGATGAACGGTGTGCCCAGATCGAAGCCCAGGCCGACGGATGACGCCTGGTTGTTCGACGCCGCGATGTGACCGTCGGCGACGCCGGACGAGTACGACAGGCCGACCTTCGGCGCCAGGCCGGTCGGCACCGGGGGGACCCGGATCGGGTAGGACCAGGTGAAGTCGCCCGAGCCGCCGGACGTCGACCACTCGGCCTGCGACGAGAGTGGCTGCGCCGCGTAAGAGCCGCCACCGGACGACGGCGCCGCCATCACAGCGAAAACCGAGCCCGACGACTCCGCCCCGGCCTCGGAACCGGGTGTCTCCGTCTCGGGCGACTCACCCTCGGACGATTCGGTCGGCGACGGGCTGGCCGACGGTGACGGGCTGCCGGACGGCGACGCACTGCTGGACGGCGAGGCGCTGGGGCTGGGCGACGCCGAAGGGCTGGGCGACGCGTCGCCGCTCGACTCCGCTCCGACGCCCGGCCCAACTGGCACTTCCGCGATCAGCTGCCGGCTACCTGTGTCGTTGCGCGTGGGGATCTCCGTCCCCTTGGCGCACTCGTTCTCCTTAGGCGTGGTCAAGGCGCAGGCGGGGAACTGCATCAGCCGAAGCCGCTGACCGTACCCAGCGCCGAAGGCCGCGCGGAAGGCCGTGTAGTCGACGACGACCTCTGCGGCGCCCGTGGCCGCCTGCCCGTCAGCACGGTCCACCCGGAACAGGACGCCCGGGACCTTCAGTGCGTCTGGCTGGGCGCGCCCCAGCACCTCGACCCGGACCCGGGACGGCGCATCAGCGACAGACTCCTCGGCCGCCCGCGCGCTTCCAGCTGGCACAGCCGGGCGACCGACGTACACGGGTAACGAGCCTGCCCGCACGCGGCCACCGGTCTTCGACGGCGCAACGGCCTTCGGCGGAGCCTCTCCGGTGGCTGGCGAAGCCGCCTTCGCGGCCGCCGACACGTTCTCGGGCAAGCTCACCTCGGCGACGCCGGGCGCCGGCCACGTTGACGCAGGTAACCGTGTTCCGGCAGGGATCACCGGGGGCTTGCCCGGCGTGAGCGGACGGCTGGGGACCGGCTCGGTGGACGGAACGTCAGGATCGTCGGACGCGGCAGGAGCCGCCCATGCTGGCGCACTCACTAGCGAGACGCTCACGACCAGCGACAACGCCGCTGCGGTGACTCGCGCCAAGCCACGATTGTGGCGCCAGCCGAACCATGTCAGAGCGTGACGATTACGAGTGAGCATCAGCCCAAGCCTCCCCATGCCAGAGCGCGCCTTACGAAGCAGGCAGGAGATTTCTACAGCACATGGGTGACAAAAGAGTGACGTTGGCAGCTAGTGGACAGTCGGCCGCCGATCAAGTATGCCCGTGACCTGCGGAAATGCCTCCGTGGCAACTTGTGGCCACGGCGCGGCGCCAGTTGCTAGCGGTCGCGGTGTTCGGCGCAAAGGTTGCTCACGCGGACGATCGCGCCGACGCCGCCTCCTGGCTCGTCGTCGTCCTCGGCGGCCTTCCGCTCGATGCCGTCGACCATCTCGCGCAGGGCCTTCCTGAGCTCCGGTTTCGTGGCACGGTCGGGGATGGGGCGCAGGTCACGCGCCATCGCCGTCCAGTAGTCGGCCACGGCTTGCCGGCTCGCCTCGGTGGCTTCACGGCCCTGAAAGGAGTCCTCGACGGCCTTCAGGTACGGGCGGAACTCAGGCGCGTCGCCGCCCTCGTACCGACCCAGCACGGCGAGGGTTTCGCGGCAGATGGCCGCGGTGTTGTCCGCCGGCGGTTCGTCACGGGTGGATGCGCTACACCCAGCCACCAGCGCAATCACGACACCAACGAGCACAGACCTGCGCACGGCGAGCCTTCCAGAACGGAACGAGCGGAAACCGCCACAGGATAGCGTCAGGCGTCGTAGTCGAGGGTGACCTTCTCCGTGCGCGGGTGGGACTGGCACGTCAGGACGTACCCGGCCGCGACCTCGTCCGGTTCGAGGGCGTAGTTCCGGTCCATCCGCACCTCGCCCTCGACCAGCTTCGCCCGGCAGGTCGAGCACACGCCGCCCTTGCACGCGAACGGCAGCTCGCCGCGCACCCGCAGCGCCGCGTCCAGGACCTTCTCCTCCGGGCTCATCGTCACGGTCGACGACCGCCCGTCCAGGATGATCGTCACCTCGCTCGACCCGACCGGCGGCGGCCCCTCGTCCACGGCCTCGCGCGCGATCGGCGCGTCCTCCACGAAGAACAGCTCCACGTGGACGGCCGATCCCGGCACGCCATGAGTGGCCAGTACGTGCTGGGCGGCGTCGACCATCCCGTACGGACCGCACAGGAACCACTCATCGATCCCAGACACGGGGACGACCGTCTCCAGCAACCGGGTCAGCCGCTCCGCGTCCAGCCGCCCGTGGAACAGCTCCACCTCGCCCGCCTCGCGGGACAGCACGTGCACCAGGTGGAACCGGTCCGGGTACCGGTCCTTCAGGTCGGCGAGTTCGTCCAGGAACATCACCGAGGCGGTCGTCCGGTTGCCGTACAGCAGGGTGCAGCGGCTCTCCGGTTCGGTCGCCAGCGCGGACGCGATCAGCGACAGGACGGGCGTGATCCCGCTCCCGGCCGCCACGAATCCGTACGAGCGCGCCCGGGCCGGCGAGAACGCCGACGTGAACGTGCCGGTCGGCGTCATCACCTCCAGCACGTCGCCGGGCTGGAGATCGCGCAACGCATAGCCGGAGAAAGAGCCGCCCGGGACAGCCTTCACCGCCACCCGCAGCTGCCCCCCGACCTGCGCACAGATCGAATAGCTCCGGCGGACGTCGCCCCGACGGAGAGTCAGATGCTGTCCCGCCTCGAACTGGTACTCGCCGGCCAGTGCCGCCGGCACATCGAACGTCACGGCCACCGACTCGTCCGTCAGCCTGTCGACGGACGCCACCGTCAACGCGTGGAACTCCAGCCTGCGGTGCGTACGCACCGGGGATGCGGTGGTCATCAGATCGCCTTGAAGTGGTCGAACGGTTCCCGGCACGACCGGCACACCCACAGCGACTTGCACGCCGTGGATCCGAACCGGCTGCTCTCGCGCGTGTCCGGCGAGCCACACTGCGGGCAGCGCACCGACAGCGGCACCAGCACCGGACCCCGTCCGGACGGCGGCGCGATGCCGTACTCCACCAACTTCCGCCTGCCCTCCTCGGACATCCAGTCGGTCGTCCAGGCCGGCGCGAGCACCGTGCGGACCTCCGCGCCCGGCACGGCACGACGGATGTCGTCGGCGATCACGTCCATCGCCGGGCAGCCCGAGTACGTCGGCGTGATCGTCACGACCACGTGCCCGTCCTCGACAGAGACGTCGCGCAGGATGCCCAGGTCCTCGATGGTCAGCACCGGGATCTCCGGGTCCGGGACCGCGGCGACCAGCGAACGCACGGCCGTCACCATGTCGCCCCCGGATGTGCACGGTGCAGGTGCTGCGACTCGGCCAGCAGGTACCCCAGCGCCTCGGTGTGGACGCCACGGCGGCCACCGGACGGGCGCCAGCCGCCGTCGTCAGGAATGGTCAGCGTCGCTTCGGCGATGATCCGGCCGACGTGGTGCTCCCAGGACGGGCGAAGGCTGGCAACGTTGACCGACGACGGCGCCGGCTGTTGCCCGTCGTCCTCCATAAAAAGCTCGTGGGTGTAAGGCCAGACGGCGGCGAGGCCGGCCTGCATGCGGGCGTGGCTCTCGGCGGTGCCGTCGCCGAGACGCAGCACCCACTGGGACGCGTGGTCGCGGTGGTAGGCCGTCTCCTTCACGCCCTTGGCTGCGACGGCGGCGAGGGTTTCGTCCTCGGACGAGGTGAGCGCGGAGTACAGCGCGTGCTGGTACGTCGAGAAGCAGAGCAGGCGGGCCATCGTGTGCGCGAAGTCGCCGTTGGGCAGCTCAACGAGCTGGCAGTTGCGGAACTCGTGGTCTTCGCGCAGGTAGGCGAGGTCGTCCTCGGTGCGGCCGTCGGCCGAGCCGGCGTAGGACAGCAGCATCCGGGCCTGGCCGAGGAGGTCGAGGGCGATGTTGGCGAGCGCCACGTCTTCTTCGAGTACGGGGGCGCGGGTGGTCCACTCGGCGAGGCGGTGCGAGTAGATCAGGCAGTCGTCACCGAGCTGGAGCGCGAAGTCACTCACAGGTGCTCGACCTCGTCCGGGATCTCGTAGAACGTGGGGTGCCGGTACACCTTGTCGGCGGCGGGGTCGAAGAACTGGTCCTTCTCGTCGGGCGAGGAGGCGGTGATCTGCCCGGCAGGGACCACCCAGATGCTGACCCCTTCGGACCTGCGTGTGTACAGGTCACGGGCGTTGCGCAGGGCCATCTCGGCGTCGGTGGCGTGCAGGCTGCCGACGTGCGTGTGGCTCAGTCCGCGGCGGGCCCGGACGAAGACCTCCCAGAGCGTCACGCCGCCGCCTCCTTGCGCTTGGCCGCGTACGCCTCGGCGGCCTCGCGGACCCATTTCCCCTCGTCGTGGGCGCTGCGGCGGCGCTCGATGCGCTCGCGGTTGCACGGGCCGTTGCCGTTGAGGATCTCCTTGAACTCGGTCCAGTCGATGGGACCGAACTCCCAGTGCCCCGTCTCCTCGTTGAGCCGAAGGTCGTCGTCGGGAAGAGTCAGGCCGAGGACGTGGGACTGTGGCACGGTCATGTCGACGAAGCGTTGCCGCAGCTCGTCGTTGCTGTGCCGCTTGATCTTCCACGCCATCGAGCGGGCGCTGTTGGGGGACTCGTCGTCCGGCGGGCCGAACATCATCAGGGACGGCCACCACCAGCGGTTCACCGCGTCCTGGGCCATCTGCTTCTGGCCCGGCGTGCCGTGGCTCAGCGTGTGCAGGATCTCGAAACCCTGCCGCTGGTGGAACGACTCCTCCTTGCAGATCCGCACCATCGCCCGGGCGTACGGACCGTAGGAACAGCGGCAGATCGGCACCTGGTTGACGATCGCGGCGCCGTCGACCAGCCAGCCGATCGCGCCCATGTCCGCCCAGCTCAGGGTGGGGTAGTTGAAGATGCTGGAGTACCGCTGGCGGCCCTCGTTGAGCGCGTCGAGCAGGTCGTCGCGGTTCACGCCCAGGGTCTCGGCTGCGCCGTACAGGTAAAGGCCGTGACCAGCTTCGTCCTGCACCTTCGCCAGCAGGATCGCCTTCCGGCGCAGGCTCGGGGCGCGCGTGATCCAGTTGCCCTCCGGCTGCATGCCGATGATCTCGGAGTGCGCGTGCTGCGCGATCTGCCGGATCAGCGTCTTGCGGTACGCCTCGGGCATCCAGTCTCTCGGCTCGATGCGCTGGTCGTCGGCGATGAGCGCGTCGAACTGCTCCTGCTGTGTGTCCACGCGTTGAGTGTTACATGTTCTGGCAGTTTCGCTCAAGACCTGTAATAGGCGCAGGGCGTGGGGGCGGCAGTCCGCTTGGCGGGCGCGGGGGCGCAGTCCGCTTGGCGGGCGCGGCGGCGCCGCCCGAGCAGCGGGCGATCGAAGTGTCGGGGATATCGGGGTATCCGGCGCCGGATTTCAGGACGGGATTCCGAACAGTCCGGTTCGGGTTGGGCGCGGCGGGTTCGGGTTAGGCGCGGCGGGTTCGGGTTAGGCGCGGTCAGCCGGTGAAGAGTTGGGCGCGGTTAGCCGGTGAAGAGGTCGGGGCCGTCGAGTGGGGGGACCTCACCCCAGGCGGCGGCGCGCCTGGCGAACTCGCGGAGGCCGGCGAGCTGCCGCTCCCCCAGCGAGAAGTCCAGCGCGCGGAAGTAGGCGGCGAGGGTGTCCGGGTCGAACACCTCCCAGCGCGCGGCGTCGGCGGCGACGGTGTCGATCTGCGACAGGCACAGGTCGCGGGAGCGCAGGAACGCCTCGTGGACGTCCTTGACCAGCCCCGGGTTGGCCGCCGCGAAATCCCGTCGGACCGCCCAGACGGCGAAGACCATCGGCAGGCCTGACCATTCGCGCCAGGCCTGGCCGAGGTCCGTCACGGTGAGGCCGTGGCCGGGCGCCTCGTACAGGGCCCGAAGAGCCGGATCGCCGATCAGGACGCCGGCGTCGGCCTCCAGCAGCATCGCGCCCAGGTCGGGCGGGCAGCGGAAGTACTGGGGCGAGACGCCGTACTTGTCCCGCAGCAGCATCCGCGCGAGGAGGACGCTCGTCCGGCTGGTGGAGCCCAGTGCCACGCGGCTGCCGTCCAGCCCGTCGAGCGGACCCTTCGACACCACGTTCACCGACAGCACCGGACCGTCGCTGCCGACCGCGATGTCCGGCAGGACCAGCAGCTCGTCGGCGTGCCGCAGGTACTCGACCAGGCTGATCGGGCCGATGTCCAGATCCCCCCGGACGAGCGCGTCGCTCAGGTTGTCCGGCGTGTCCTTCGTCAGCTCGACGTCGAGGAGGGCACCCGTCCGGACCAGCCCCCAGTAGATCGGCAGGCAGTTCAGGAACTGGATGTGCCCCACCCGGGGCCGCTGCGGAACGTCCTTGTTCACGCCGCCGAGCGTACGTGCCGCCCGCTGAGACCGCGCTGTGGGCCCGCGCACAAAACTCACGGCAATTTCACGGAACTCTTAACTGGGTACTCACACGGCCGCAAATAGAGTCGCCTCCATCACGCGAGCTGAACCTATTTCGGCGTGAAATTCCCGTGAAGAAAGGAATGCATTGCCATGCGCACTCAGCGCCTCGTCCGGGTCGCCGGACTCATCGCCGCCACCACATTTCTCGCCGCAGGTTCGAGCCTCGCGCTGGCGTCCGGAGCGGCGGCCGACCCGGGTACCAGTCCGTCACCCTCCCCCTCGCCGTCCACCAGCGCCTCTCCCACGACCAAGCCACCGGCAGAGCCGCCATTGCCGGGCGCCGTCGACGCGAAGGTCGTGATCCACACCAAGGTCTTCGCGGAGAAGCCGAAGTCGGCGATCGCCAGATTCGCCGTGCGGAGCACGAAGCCGGCGACCGGGTACCGCCTCACGATCAAGGTGGCGCAGTCGCTCGGGATGCACGCCATCAACGACAAGGGTTGGTCGTGCGCATTCTCCGACATGGACAAGCCGGTATACATCTTCACGTGCGATTACCAGGGCGAGGCCACGGTCAAGCCGAATGACATCCGTGCGGCCTACGAAATGCCGCAGAAGGCCGGGCAGACGTTCACGTTGCGCGCGTCGGTCACCACGACGGAGACCGACTCGAACCCGGCGAACAACAGCGCGTCCGCCACGATCGTCGTTCCGGCGGACAAGCCGGTGCCGGCCGCGCGCAAGGGCACGATCGCCGGGCGCGTCTGGAACGACGTCAACGGCAACGGGCGCCAGGACGCGGGTGAGAAGGGCGTCAAGGGCGCGAAGGTCATGCTGAGCCTCGGTACGACCGGCAACACCGTGCCCGAGATCATCGGTCCGATCACCACTGGGGCGGACGGGCGCTACGCCTTCAAGAACCTCGCGCCGACCGTGCCGGGCAGGACGAGCTACTTCGTCGCCGCCGCCGCACCCGGCAGGACCTGGACGTTCACCAGGACCGACATCGGTGCCGAGCGCGGCGACTCCGACTTCACCGCCGAAGGCAGCGACCCCATGCTCGAAAGCCACCTCGGCGGGGCCGGCGCGGTCGTTGGCACCTACGACAAGGCCGTCGTCGTCGCCGGCAGGACGACCACCCTCGACGCGGGGCTCGTCACCAAGGACGGCACGGGTGCCGGCACCGGCGACGAGCTGCCCAAGACGGGTGCCGGTGTGACGGTCGTCCTCGCCGCGGGCGGGGCGCTGCTGGCCGCCGGTGCGGCGCTGGTCCTGCTCGGACGGCGCCGCCGCGTCGCATAGGCAGTCATGCTGAGCGCAGCGCCACCACGGGGGTGGGGCTGCGCTCAGCCGCTGTCTGGTCGGTCCGCGCAGCCACCCGCAGCAGCGGACGGGCGTAGCCGGCTGCGGCGAGCACGCACAGGACGCCGCACACGCCGTAGACCACCCGAGGATCCGCCACCCCCACCACGACGCCGCCGACCGCGAGCGACAGGACCGAACCCAGGTTGCTGACCGCCGTGACCACGGAGAAGATCCGGCCACGCGCGTGCTCCGGTGCCCGCCGTCCGAACGTGGTCTGCCGGACGACGTTCATCGCGCCGTTCCCGATCCCACCCAGCGCGAACAGCGGCATCAGCCACCACGCGCCCGGTACGACAGCGACTCCGGCCAGCGCGGCCGCCTGGACCGCCGCCGCACTCAGGGTCCATCGCAGCAGCGCGCCGTCACCTCGGGCGGCGAGACCGGCGATCCAGGCACCGGCGAACATGCCGGCCATCCAGCAGGCGCCGACCAGCCCGAACACCGTGGCGCTGGCGCCGAGCGTGCCCCGGACGAGGAACACCTCGGCGACGTTCGTGACCTGCAACAGCACGGCGACGATCGTGGTCATGGCGAGTTGCGTCGTCATGACGGGGTCGGCGCGCAGCAGCCGGACGCTCGCCCGGAAGCCGCCGGTGGTGGCGCGCGGCGCCGAGGCGCGCGGTTGCCGCCGGGTCCGCAGCAGGAGGGTCGCCGCCGCGGCCGCCGCGTACAGCGCGGTCGCGACGAGCACGGGGACGCGCGTCCCGTAGGCACCGGTGAGGATGCCGCCGAGCACGGGGCCGAGTACCAGTCCGACCGTGTTCGCCGACGTCACGAGGCTGTTCGCGGCGGGCAGTGCGTCCGGTCCGACCATCGACGGCACGAGCGAACTGAGCGTCGGGCTGGCGACGGAGAAGCCGAGGGCGAGTACGGCGACGAGTCCGAGGACGCCCGCGACCTGGTCCGTCCACGCCAGCGCGGCGCAGGTGACGACCTGGACGACTCCGGCGCCGATGAGCAGCCGCCGGCTGTCGGTGCGGTCGACGAGCGTGCCGGACAGGGGCGCGGCGAGCACCATCGGCACCGCGGTGGCCAGCATCAGACCGGCGACGACCGCGCCCGACGCGCCCTGGTCGTGGAGCCGGAGCAGGAGCGCGGTGGCGACCAGGAACTCGCCCGTGTACAGCAGGAACACGACGAGCGCGGCGACGCGGACCTCACGTCCGAGCCCAGCGAGCGTGGCAGCACGGCCAGATGTGAAGGACATACTTCGAAGGTAATGCTTCACATCTGGCCGTGGCAAGAGCCTGTGGCGGATCAGTCCTCGCCGACGATGGGCAACATGCGGAGGTTGACGAAGACGTCGCGGGCGCCGTCGGGGGCCTGGCCGCTGCGTACCGCCAGCCGGTACGGCGCCATGATCTCCAGCATCTTCTCGGCGAGTTCTTCCAGCTCAGCCGCCGTGACCAGCAGCCGCGAGTGGGATGTCAGCGCCGCGTCCTGCCACTCCAGCGGCTCGTCCGCCGCTGCCGCGAGGTACGCCTCGGTGCGCTTGTCCGACCGGGACTCGGCATGGCGGAACATGAACTGCTGCGCGGCCCCGACCCCACCCGACGCGCCGAACCCGCCCCTGGTCGCGAACCCGCCGCCCCCGACCGCGCGCCACCGACGCTCCCGCGCGTCGCCGGTCGACTCCGCGTCCTCGATCAGGCCCCACTTCGCCAGCGCCCGCAGGTGGTAGCTCGTCGCGCTCGGCGACAGTCCGCACACCCGCGCGCACTCGGTCGCGGTGGCGGTGACGCCCGTCCCCAGGTGTTCGAGGATCGCGAGCCTGGCCGGGTGGGCAAGTGCCCGGATCGCCCGGGGATCGTCGACGACGACCCCGGTCTTCTGCGACGAGTCGGTCATGGCCGCACCCTAGACGCCCGGCGCGCCCAGGCCGCGACGGCAGGCGGCGGCGGGCGGCGTCCCAGGTGGCGGCAGGCGGCAGGCGGCGGGCGGCGGTAGCCACGCGAAACGCGTTGGCGGGATCGGGGGGCGAGGCGTAACGTGCCCAGACTGTGCGCGGGTAGAGGCGCACCCCGTCGAAGCCGGGCGGACCGGAGTGGCATGACCGCGCCGGGCCTAGGGCAGTGGGCCACCAGCGACCCTGCCGAGGAGCACTGTGCCCACCGACCTCTCCACCGATCTCGCCGCCGAAGCAACTCACCTCAAGGCGTCCCGGGACGCGCTGCACGTCATGCGGGAGCACACCGCCGCGCTCCTCGACTCGGACGTCAGCGGCGACCCGTTCTCCGCCGAGGCCCTCGCGAAGGTGCTGTACCGGCGCATGGAGCAGCTGCTCGACGACGGCACGACGCCGCTGTTCTTCGGCCGGATCGACCACGACGCCGGCCGCTACGAGGACGAGACGTTCTACGTGGGCCGCCGCCATGTCACGGACTCGGCGGGCGAGCCGATGGTCGTCGACTGGCGGGCGCCCGTCTCGACGTCCTTCTACCGCGCGAACGCCGCCGACCGGATGGGGCTCAGCCGGCGCCGCCGGTTCGGCTTCGACGGTGGCCGGCTCACGTCGCTGGAGGACGAGTACCTGTCGCGCGGTGAGGTGTCGGGGACGGGCAGCCAGATCCTCGCCGACGAGATCGAGCGGCCGCGCGTCGGTCCGATGCGTGACATCGTCGCGACGATCCAGCCGGACCAGGACGAGCTCGTCCGCGCGGATCTCGACGAGAGCATCTGCGTCCAGGGCGCGCCCGGTACCGGGAAGACTGCCGTCGGGCTGCACCGCGCCGCGTACCTGCTCTTCGCGTACCGGGAACGCCTGAAGCGGACGGGCGTGCTGGTCGTCGGCCCGAACCGGGCGTTCCTCGGCTACATCGCCCAGGTGCTGCCGGCGCTCGGCGAGGTGGACGTCACCCAGACGACCGCCGACGAGCTGGTCTCGTCCGTCCCGGTCAAGGGGGTGGATTCTCCGGCGGCGGCGCGCGTGAAGGGCGACGCCCGCATGGCGGAGGTGCTGCGACGGGCGCTTCGCGGCGGCATTCGCCGTCCGACCGAAACGCTTGTCGTTCCGGACGGTTCGTCGCGGCTCCGCCTCGGTGTGAACGAGCTGAGCCGGATCGTCGACGACGTGCGCCGCGAGAACCTGCCGTACGCCGCCGGCCGGGAACGTGTGTGCCTGCGGACCGCCGAACGGCTGCGGCGCCAACTGGAGGAGCGCGGCGAGTCGCCGCCCGACCGGTGGGTGCAGCGGCTGGCCCGGTCGCGGCCGGTGCGGGCGTTCGCCGACTCGGTGTGGCCGGCGGTCGACCCGGTGAAGCTCGTCGCGAGCGTCCTCGCCGACCCCGGCTCCGACCTGCTGACCGCCGAGGAGCAGGACGCGATCCGCCGCACGACCCGCAAGTGGACCGCCGCCGACGCCGTCCTCGTCGACGAGGCCGCCGGCCTGCTCGACCGGACGCCCACCTACGGGCACGTGATCGTCGACGAAGCGCAGGACCTCTCGCCCATGCAGTGCCGCGCGATCGGCCGCCGCTGCACGCACGGGTCCGTGACCGTCCTCGGGGACCTCGCCCAGGGCACCTCCGTCACGGCCGCCGACAGCTGGGCCACCACGCTGGCCCACCTCGGCAAACCGGACGCGCGGATCGTCCCGCTGACCACCGGGTACCGGGTGCCGGCCGAGATCGTCGAGCTGGCGAACCGGATGCTGCCGCTGCTGGCCACCGGCGTCGCACCCGCCGTCTCGATCCGGCGCGCACCGGGTGCGCTCACGATCCACCCCTCAGCGGACGGCGTCGCGGTGCTGGAGGCCGTCCGGCGGGCGCTGCGACGGGACGGATCGATCGCCGTGATCGCCGCCGACACGGCCGTGGACGGCCTGGTCACGCTCCTCGACGCGCCGCGGCTGGAGGACAGCATCGCCAGCGACAGCCCACGGGTGACCGTCGTCCCGGCGAGCCTGGCGAAGGGGCTGGAGTACGACCAGGTCATCGTCGTGGAACCGGCCGACGTCGTGGACGCCGAACCGCGTGGACTGCACCGCCTCTACGTGGTGCTCACCCGCGCGGTATCCCGGCTCGTCGTGCTGCACGCCCGGCCCCTGCCGGACGCGCTGCTCTAGCCGATCGCCTCGAGTTCGTCCTCGGCGGCGCGGCCCAGGTACAGGGTCTCGCCGACGCTGTCGGTCACCTCGATCTCGTACCCGCCGGGGAAAACCTCCAGCACGGCGGCGCCACTGCCGGCCGGAATCTCGTACTCGGGCAGGCCGAACTTCAGCCGCACCACGTCGAACTGGGAGAACTGGGCCACGTCGATCGTCCGTTTCTGTGTGCGGTCAACGATGACCGCGTGATCTGTCAGAGGATCTCACCTGCGCGCCAGATCGTGGCCTGCGGCGCAGCTGCGGTCAGTTGCGTGTTCAGGCCATGTGAGGCGATGAACGACGGCCTCGGCACCCGGTGGGCGTCGAGGAAGAACGCGCGGTTGACGTCGGTAACCGTCACCACCGCAAGATTATCCGCCGCCGCCGGAACACGCTCGGTGATTACCTCGGCAATGTGCGCGGATGTCGTCCCGACCGGCAGCTCGACCGTCGTCGCCGCCGGGTCGTCACGGGCGATGGCCCAGGACGGGCGGGCATGGTCCGAGCGGTAGACGCGGCCGTCGACCAGCTTGACGAGAACCGCCACGCTCGGCGCCGCGCCCGCAGCGGGTGCGGTGTCCTTGTCGACCTCGATGTACAGGTATGTTCGCTGGTCACCGACGGCCGGCGTGTCCGGGTCGGACGGCGACTCGATCTTGCCCTCGCGCTCCAGTTCCTCCGCCATCATCGGGTACGTCCACGGGTTGACGTCCATCAGGTACTCGCGCGCCCGCCGGTCCGGCCGGACCTGGTCGGCGCCCAAGGTGAACCGCATCGGGTTCGTCCCCTGGTCACACATCGTGTTGTTGATCGTGCAGGTGCGCAGGAGCGGGTGGTCGGACTCGTACACGCCGGCGAACGGCAGCGTCGCGTGACCCGGCCCGTGGTAGTAGGCGGTGCCGACGCGGTTCCCGGCGGCGTCCACGTCGACGGCGTAGATCCACTCGATGTCGGTCGTCCGGCCCCAGCGCGCCATCAGCGCGGGGCTGTCGGTGCCGCCGTCCTCGTTGCTCCAGATCACCGAGTACACGATGCGGCGGAGGCCGGGCGTCGGCGCGGACTGCACCTCGTGCCAGGCGAGTAACGGCGTGTCGGTGGTGGCGTTCTCGAACGGGCTCACCAGGGAGCGTCCCAGCACGACGGGCGCGTGCCTGCGGGCGACATCATCGGCCACGGACAGCCGCAGGTCGCGCAGGTCCACGCGGTGGCCGCCGGCCGAGCTCCGGTCCGCCGCGAACCGGAAGCGGACGATGTGCGGGCCCTTGCTGAGGCGTCCGATTCCCAGCGATCGGGGCGTGCGCCGCTCGGTCGCGACGACCAGGTCGGTGACGTACCGCCCGTCGACATCGATCGAGACCACGGCCGACTCCCGTCCCGGGGTGGCCCACGAGACGCCGGGTGCGGATGCGACCAGATCGAGGACGGTCTCACCCGAGTTCCGGGCCAGGACGGGCACCAGCACCGGACGGGCGTCCCGCCGGACGACCACCCCACCGGGCGCTGGCCTCAACGTGCCGTCGGCGGCGCTGGCCGGCGTCGGTGCACTGAGCAGGACGATGGCCAGGAGCAGCGCGGCAGCGATACGCACGTGAATGTCCCCTTCCCCGTGAATGACCCGTTACGGGGATCTTTGGGGAACGGGATGAACAATCGGCGAACGCGGGCCGCTTGAATCGTCCAACTGTCGGGCTTATCGGGGTATCCGACGCCCGGTTACAGCACGCCATCCCGAACAGTCCGGTTTGTACCAGACGGCTCAGGCAGCAGGCGGCGGGGTCTCGTCCTCGTCGTCACCGCGCAACGTGGCGCGGAGCTTGTCCTTCTCGGCCTTGCGGCGCTTCAACCGCTGGTCGATCTGGACGCTCCAGTTGTTGCGGACGTTGCGCAGCAGCACGTACGACAGCGGCGCCGACAGCAGCAGCGAGGCGATCACGAGCAGCCAGGACCGCAGCCCGAGCAGGTACAGGACACCGGCGACGGCGCCGAAGCAGGCGAACCGGCCCAGGGTGTAGAGGATCGCGGGGTTCATGACCACATCGGCTGGGGTTCGGCGCGGCGCTCGGCCAGCGGGATCGGACCGTCGTACTCGCGGACGACCTCGTACGCGGTGTTCCGCTCCACGGGCGTGAAGCCGGCGTCGCGGATCAGGTCGAGCAGGTCGTCGCGGGTCATCTTGTCGGGGGTGCCGTAGGAGTCGGCGTCGTGCGTGATCTTGTACTCGACGACCGAGCCGTCCAGGTCGTCGACGCCGAAGTTGAGCGAGAGCTGCCCCACGGACAGCCCGTGCATCACCCAGAAGCACTTCACGTGCGGGACGTTGTCGAACAGCAGCCGCGACACCGCGAACGTCTTGAGGGACTCGGCCGGCGTGGCCATCTGCGTGCGCGCCTGGATCTGGTTGCGGACCACGCCGTCGGCGGAGTCCACGAAGTCGTGCTGGTACCGCAGCGGGATGAAGACCTGGAAGCCGCCGGTCTCGTCCTGCAGCTCGCGCAGGCGCAGGACGTGGTCGACGCGGTGCCGCGGCTCCTCGATGTGCCCGTACAGCATCGTGCACGGCGTCTTGAGGCCCTTGGAGTGCGCGATCCGGTGGATCCGGGACCAGTCCTCCCAGTGGGTGGCGTGGTCGACGATCTGCTGGCGGATCTCCCAGTCGAAGATCTCGGCGCCGCCGCCGGTGAGGGATGCGAGGCCGGCGTCGATCAGCTCGTCGAGGATCTCGTCCGCGGGGAGGCCCGAGATCTTCTCGAACCAGTGGATCTCGGTCGCGGTGAAGGCCTTCAGCGAGACGTCGGGCAGTACTTTCTTCAATTCGCGGAGTGAACGCGGGTAGTACCGCCAGGGCAGCGTCGGGTGCAGGCCGTTGACGATGTGCAGCTCGGTGATGCCCTCCGGCTCCATCGCCTTGGCGAGCCGGACGGCCTCCTCGATGCGCATCGTGTACGCATCCTTCTCGCCCGGTTTGCGCTGGAACGAGCAGTATTTACAGGACGCCGCGCAGACGTTCGTCATGTTCAGGTGCCGGTTGACGTTGAACATCACCCGGCTGCCGTTCTTCTGTGTCCGCACGTGGTGGGCGAGACCGCCCAGCCAGGCGAGGTCGTCGCTGCCGTAGAGGGCGACGCCGTCGTCGAAGCTGAGCCGCTCGCCGGCGTAGACCTTCTGCTCGATCTCGCGCTTGAGCCCGCTGTCCATGCCGACCAGGGTACTTGGGCCTTACCGGGCCCTGGCAGGCCGGCGGTGGGAGGCGGTGGCCCACCTGCGGACGGGTGCCCGAACGGGCATCAACCGTACGGTTGCCGATCTGCGCGATCGAGCACTGGGTGATGCCAACCTGGTCATAAGGTGGCACCATCATGCGAGGACGGTGGGCGTGGGGTCTGCCGGCCACGGGGGTGTGCGCACGTATGGACAACGTTGGTCGGGCAGGGCTCCGACCAGGAGGTGCGGGTAACCGCAGGGTACAGCTGCGGTTACTGATAGTCGCTGTCCTGGTCGCCTCCATCACCGGGATGTCGACCGTGGCAGCGGCGGCTCCGCCCCAGGTCCCTCCGAACCGTGGTTCCATCCCGTCCGCGGCCGGCCAGCTGACGTTGCCGAGCGCCGGGATGCCCGGCCTCCCCAGTGCCCAGACCACCATCCCGGTCAGCACCGACCCCGCGATCCGCGCGCTCACCGCCCAGGAGACGGCGGTCAGCCAGATCGGCGAGAAGTTCAACCAGGCCAGCGAGGAGCTGGTCCCGCTGACGGTCGCGCGCGCCGAGGCATCCGTACGGCTGCAGAACGCCACCGAGGCGCTGTCCGAGAAGCAGGTCGCCGCTGACGAATGGGCGCGCTCGACGTACATCGACGCCGCCGCCCGCCCGAACGGCCTCGAAGGCGCCGGCCACGCGCCGGGCCGGGGCAGCCTTCCCGGCACCCGCATCGTCGACACGCCGCTCACCGAGCTGGCCGCCGCGCAGCGCGAGTACGACGACGCAGTCGCCGCCGACTCCGCCTCCGCCGCCGCCGAGCAGTCCAAGCAGCAGGAGGTCGACGGCCTCCGCACCCAGCTGGACGCCAAGAGCGCCGAGGTCACCACGCTGCGGGCCAGGCACGCCGAAGCCCTGGCCGCCGACCAGAAGCGCCGCGACACCCAGAACAACGCGATCAGCGCCCAGTACCTCAAGGACGCGGCCGGC
Source organism: uncultured Actinomycetota bacterium (assembly GCA_963742725.1). Classification (GTDB taxonomy): domain Bacteria; phylum Actinomycetota; class Actinomycetes; order Mycobacteriales; family Cryptosporangiaceae; genus CAVVAL01. The sequence continues at coordinate 1,694,131 of CAVUMX010000001.1, forward strand.
CTGGCCGGTCCGCAGGCGATCCAGGCCGTCAAGTACGCGCTGGCCCAGCTCGGCAAGCCGTACGAGTGGGGCGCCGAGGGCCCGCGCACGTTCGACTGCTCGGGGCTCGTCCAGAGCGCCTACGGCTCGGCCGGCGTGAAGCTCCCCCGGACCGCCCGCCCGCAGTACCGCGCGACGAAGGTCGTCTCGATCTCCGCGCTCCTCCCGGGCGACCTGCTGTTCTTCGCCACCAACAAGAGCGACTGGAACACGGTCCACCACGTCGCGATCTACCTCGGCAAGGGGAAGATGGTCCACGCGCCGACGTTCGGCGACGTGGTAAAGATCGCGCCGATCTGGTGGTCCGAGTTCTTCGCCGCCACGCGGGTCGTCGAGGGCACCGCCAAGCCGCCGGCTCCCAAGCCGACCCCGAAGCCGACGCCGGGCCCCAAGCCCACGCCGTCGCCGACCCCGAGCGAGTCGCCGAGCCCCTCCCCGACGCCGTCGCCGAGCCCGTCGTCGCCGTCGCCGACGCCCACCCCGAGCGAGTCGCCGAGCCCCACGCCGTCGACGAGCTCGGCTCCCCCGGGCGGCGGCACGCCGAGCAACAGCCCGTCGAACAGCACCAGCCCGTCACCAAGCCCAGGCCCGACCTGACGTCAGATACACGGTTCGGCGTGCCTGTAGAGGCATAGTGGCTGCCTGGAGGGCTTCCCGGCTGTCTGGTCCGGTGACGCCCCCGCGCGGGGACCGTGGACGGCATGACAGCCATCGCCACCGTTTCCAGCGCCGCGCTCCCGGTCGAACCGGGCGGCGAGGCCACCTCTGAGCTGACCATCCACAACGCTGGATCGGTCGTGGACTCGTTCACCGTCGAGCCTCTTGGCGAGGCCGCCGCGTGGACCGTCGTGGAGCCCGCCGAGCTGCCGCTGTTCCCCGGCGCCGACGGCTCCGTCCTGCTGCGGTTCCGGCCGCCCCGGTCGCCGTCCACGCGTGCCGGGCACGTGCCGTGGGCCGTGCGCGTCACGTCGCGCGAGAACCCGGCCTGGACGTGGGTCGAGGAGGGCGCGCTCGACGTCGCGCCGTTCGAGGAGATCGCCGCCGAGCTGGCACCCCAGACTTCCCGCGCGCGGGGGCGTCGCGCCGGCAGGCACCAGCTCGCGATCGACAACCGCGGCAACGTGCCGACGGAGGTCCGGCTGCTCGGCGGGGACGACGACGGCGCGGTGACGGTCGACGTCCGCCCGGCCGTCGTGACCCTCCAGCCGGGGACCGCACACATCGCGACCGTCCGCACGCGGGCGACGCGCCGGTTCTGGCGCGGTCCGGCGAAGAGCCACCCGTACAAGGTCGCCGTGGACCGTGGCGACGGCCAGCCGCAGCTGATGCCGGCGACGCTCCTCCAGGAGACGGTCATACCGGGCTGGCTCGTCAAGGCCGTGATCCTGCTGCTGCTCCTCGCGCTGCTGATGGCCGGGCTGTGGCGAACCGTCCTCAAGCCGACGATCAACGACGCCGCCCGCGCGGTCGCCGCCGAGGAGGCCGCCGAGGTCGCCAAGAAGGAAGGCGACGCGGCCGCGAAGAAGGCCATGGCCGACGCGCAGCAGGCCGCCGGCGGCGTGAAGCCGTCGAACCCGCCGATCCCGCCGGTCAAGCCGTCGCCGTCCGTGAAGGCGTCGCCGGGCCCGATCGACCCGCTCGGCGACCCGGTCTCGTTCCGCGTCGCCGCGTCCGCCGGCCAGCAGGACGTCAACAAGGAGCTCAGCGACGAGGCGATCGTCTCGATCACCGACCTGTTCTTCCAGAACCCCGACGGCGACGCCGGACGGCTCGAGGTGTTCAAGGACAACGAGCTGATCTACAGCACGCGCCTCAACAACTGGCGTGACCTGGACCAGCACGCGAACGCGCCGTACGAGTTCAAGCCCGAGGACCGCGTCCGGATCAAGGTCACCTGCGAGAACAAGCCCGTGCCCCCGGCCGCGGCGGCCAAGCCGTGCACGCCGGCCGTCACGCTCGTCGGGTACTCCCGCAAGCCGGCCAAGTGATCATGAGGCGGCGCTCGCTGGCGATGGCGCTGGTGGTGCTCGGTGCGATCCTCGTCGCACCGGGCACCGCCTCGGCGGCCACGATCTCGATCAGCCCGCTGTGCGGCGGGAACGACGTCGCGCTCGACATCACGGCGGACGGGCTGCCGCCCGGCCAGGACCTGTACCTCCAGTCGCGCCGGCCGAACGGCGACATCGACACGATGGGCTCCTACGCCGACCCGCGCGGACACCTGGAGGACGTGTTCGACATCTACCTCGGCAACTCGCCCGGGGCCTGGATCTCCGTCCACAGCTACGGCACGAACACCCAGCACATCGTGACCTGGTACGAGGTGGGGTGCGCCACGTTCAGCGCCTCGCCGAACGTCCTGGTGGAGACGCCCGGCGCGCAGCCGTTCACGGTGACCCTGAAAGGCTTCCAGCCCGGCCGGCCCGTCGAGATATCCACGCCGGGCCTCCCGCCCGTCACCGTGAGGCCGGCGAAAGGCGACTTCACTGGCACGGTGACGTTCCCGCGCCAGCCGGCATGCGGACGGAGCGTCCTCACCGCCCGCCAGCGGACCGACGACCCCGACCCGCCGAAGCCGCCGGACGGTCCGGACATCACCGTCTACGCCGCGGCCGCCGCCGCACCCGGGCCGGATCGCATGCGCACCGTTCCCGTCGTCGTCCTCTGCCCCAAGCTTTCGATCACCCCCACCACGGTCACGGACTCGGCGCTGCCCGGACCCGCCACCGTCACCGGGACGGACTGGGTACCGAGCCGCCCCCTGCAACTGACGATCGGCGGGGCCGCCCTGGCGACCGTGACGCCCGCACGTGACGGGTCGTTCACCAGCGCCGTCCGGCTGCCCAGGCTGGCGTGCGGACCGCAGACGCTCGTGGCGCAGCAGGTGATCCCCAAGCCGCCGCTGACGCTGCGCAGAACCGCGACGGTCACCGTCCGGTGCACACCGGCGTTCCTCGCCGTCAACCCGGCCGTCACGCCGGACGGCAGCGTGACAACGGCCTCCGGCGCCGGGTTCACGCCTGGCCGGACGGTACGGCTGGAGTGGATCGATCTCGACAACCGCCCGCTCGGCGATGCCGGCACGGTGCTCGTCGGGGCCGGCGGGACGTTCCTGCACCCCTGCCTCGTCCTGCCGAACTCCTTGCTGGGGACGCGTCGGCTCCGCGCCATAGAGGTGCCGGCGCCGGGCGATCCGGTCGCCGGGAAGACCGGAACAGCGGATCTGCTCGTCGTGCCGAGCACCATGCAACGCGGCCGTGACCAGCTCCTGGAGCGAGGATGAGAGCGCACGTACTGGCGATAGCGCTGGGCCTGGTGCTCGGCACGGCGGTCGCGCCTGGGATTGCCGCCCCGGCCACCGCTCTGGGCCCGGCCACCGCTCTGGGCCCGGCCTCCGCGGCACCGGGCCCGGCCGCTCCGGGCTCTGCGCCGGTCCCCGGCGGCCGGCCGGTGCCTAGGGTCTCGGTGCCGTCCGCCGGCGCGCGGCCTGTGGCCGGTCCGCCGGTCCTGGCCGCCGGGCCGCCGTCCGCTCTGCTGACGTACGTCCGGCGGCGGACGGTGGAGGTCGAGCGGCTCGGCGAGACGCTGTCGGAGCACGAGTCGGCGCTGGCCGCCGTCCGCGCGGAACTCGCCGAGCGCACCAGGGAGCTGGCCGCCGCCGAGCAGTCGTTCATGGACGCGCAGGTCGCTGCCGGAGCCTGGGCCCGCCGCGCGTACATGGACGCGCGGCGCATGCCCGATCCTCTGACCGTACTGCCCAGGCCGGTCCGTCCGGATCCCGGCGTCGACCTGGACGGAGCACTGGCCACTGTGGACGAAGTTCGCTCGTCCTACGCCGCCGCCGGGACGAACGAGCAGCGGATCGCCGCGGAGCACCTGGCCGCGCGGACGCGGTACGACACCGCCGCCACCGCGCTCGCCGACCTGCAGACCCGGAATGCCTCCCGGCTGGCTGCCGACCAGGCCATGCTCGACACCCGGCGGCAACAGGCCGGCGACGCCTACCTGGCCAGCGTCGGGATTCCCGGCGGCTCCGCCGCTCCGGCCGCGCTGCGTGCCGTCTCGTACGCCCTCGCCCAGCGCGGCAAGCCGTACGTGTGGGGCGCCGAGGGGCCGGACACGTTCGACTGCTCGGGACTCGTGCAGGCCGCCTACGGGTCGGCGGGCATCCGCGTGCCCAGGACGGCACGTCCGCAGTGGCGTGCCACACCTGCCGTCGCGACCGCCCAGATGATCCCCGGCGACCTGCTGTTCTTCGCGACGGACGCGAGCAACTGGGACTCGATCCACCACGTCGGGATCTACCTCGGCGGCGGCAAGATGATCCACGCCCCGCAGAGCGGCGACGTCGTACGGATCGCGCCCGTGTGGTGGGAGGAGTTCTTCGGCGCGACGCGGGTGGTACCCGCCGTCGACGAGCCGTCCACGCCCGTGAAGGTGCCGCCGAAACCCAAACCGAAGCCCAAACCGGCGCCGACACCTTCGAAGAAGCCGTCGCCGACGCCCAGCCCCAGCGCGCCGGCCAGCCCGTCACCCTCGCCGTCAACGTCGCCGTCGGGTGGCTCGCCGTCCGCCTCCCCGTCGACAAGCGCGTCACTGTCCGTCAGATTTCCCCTCTATTTCCCAGTAAGCGGGACGGATTGACGGGTCGATGTATCAGATTCCCGACTTTCGCATCCGTTTCTTCGACACCGGTAGTGCGATCTGGCGCTACCCGAGCAGCACGAGAGGACCGGCCCGACGTGATCGCCACCATTCCACGCCAACGTCGGGCAGACTGTGACCAATTCACAGTCTGTTACGAGAACGGGACGGGAATGACTGTCGACGACGACACCGCCGCCCTGCTCGCACGTGCCAGAGCGGGTGACGACACCGCCTGGAACAGCCTCGTCGAGCAGTACTCCGGTCTGCTGTGGTCGGTCGCGCGGGCGTACCGGCTCGACACCGCCACGGCCGCCGACGCGATCCAGACGACGTGGCTACGGCTGGTCGAACACCTCGATCGGATCGAGGACCCGCAACGGCTCGGCGGCTGGCTCGCCACGACCGTCCGGCGGGAGTGCCTGCAGGTGCTGCGGCGTACCACCCGCGAACGGATCGCACCGGGCGGCGACGCCGGACTGGACGCCGTGGACACCACGGCCGAGCCGCTCGACGCCTCGCTCCTCGCCAGCGAACGCGACGCCGCCCTGTGGCGCGCGTTCCGCGACATCCCGGACCGCTGCCAGCGGCTGCTCCGGGTCCTCATCGCCACCCCGCCACCGAGCTACGAGCAGGTGGCGGCCGCCCTGGACATTCCCATCGGCAGCATCGGACCGACCCGGGCACGATGCCTCGCCCGCCTGCGGACGCTGCTCGAACCCACCGGCCTGCTCGACGCCCTTCCGGGCGTGCGGACCGCCAACGGAGGCTCGTCATGACGCGCTACCCCACCGACTCGGACTACGCCGGGCCTGCGGAGGAGGCGCTCGCCGAGCAGCTCCGCCGGATCGCCGCCGAGGCGGAACCCGTACCCGAGCTGGTACTGGAATCCGCCCGCGCCGCCCTGTCGCTGCGCCGCCTCGACGCCGAACTCGCCGAGATGGTGCACGACTCCGACATCGATGGACTGGCGTCCGTCCGGGGCGAACTCGACGACGCCGAGGGCGACGTACGGCACGTCTCGTTCGAGGCGCCCGGGCTCAGCATCTCCGCGCAGATCAGCACGACGGATACCGCCCGGACGCTGCTGGGCCAGGTCGCGGGCCTCGACGTCACGTCCGTGACGCTCCAGACGCCCCGGGCCGAGTTCCCCACCGAACTCGCCGCCGCCGGCATGTTCCGCCTCGACGACGTGCCTGCCGGGCCGATGCGCCTGGTCGTCACCGCCGGCCGCCCCGTCGTGAGCGACTGGATCACCGTCTAACCCGCGTGCCGTACTGCCGCGGCCCGGGCGCGGTACCGCCGGCTCGGGCGCGGTGCCGTCCGCCTGAACGCGGCCAGTCCGCCTGAACGCGTCGAGGTTCGGACTTTTGAGGGTGTCGCGCACCTCGCGACCCTCAAAAGTCCGAAACTCGGCGTGCCCGGCGTGCCCGGCGCCCGGCCTGCGGCGCCCGGCCTGCGCGGCGCCCGGCCTGCGCTGGCGCCCGGGCCGCGGCGGCGGCCGGCGTGCGCCGGCGGCCGGCTCAGATCAGGCCCTGGCGCAGGGCGAAGGCGACGGCGTGGGAGCGGTTGCGGAGGTTCAGGCGGGACGTGAGGTCGTGGATGGCGTTCTTGATGGTCCGCTCGGAGTACGCCAGTTCGCGGGCGATCTCGGTGGTGCTGAACCCGTCGGCGAGGAGCTGGAGGACGCTCAACTCGCGCTGGGTCAGGCCGCCGAACGTCAGGCCGCGGACGACCCGGCGGCGCGGGTCGCCGACCTGGTGCAGCAGCCGGCCGAGCAGGTCGGGCGGGAGGGTCCCGTCCCCGTTGGCGGCGGCGCGGATGGCGGCGCTGAGACGGTCCGGGGTGGCCTCGCGGCGCCGGACGATCCCGGAGGCACCGGACTCGACAGCGGCCAGCACGGCGCGCCCGTCGACCTCGCTGGCGACCAGCACGACGCGCGACTGGCTGGCGCGGCGAACCGCACGGACCGCGCGGAGCCGGTCCTCGTCGACCTCGTCGGCGACCACGACGACGACCTCCGGCTGCTGGTCGCTGTCCGCGGCCACGATCTCCAGCTCGGGACGGAACCGGAGCTGGGACGCGACGCCGGCTTCGGACACCGGGTCGGCAGCGTGGACCTGGACGCGAATACGGCTGGGCATGACGCTCTCCTCGTGGTGGGCGGGGTGCTCGACCCGTGCGGCATGTCCTCCCTATCGGGCAAGGACACTGCACTGAGGGGGCTCCCGGCCACACTGATACGCCGGACGGCCCGTACCGACCGTCGTCTATCCGACAATTGCCGTCGAGGCGTCGGGTTGGCGTCAATGCCCTGGCCGGGGTGGCATCCGGGTGCCAGGGTGCGGGTATGACAGCCGCTCCCGCGAGACGGCTCGGCCCCGGCGATCCGGTGGCCGAGGCGATGCGGCTCGTGGGGGACGATCCGGCGCGCGCCGTCGCGGTCGCGTCCGACCTCATCACCGGCTCGACCGGTGCCGCGCTCTCGCACGCGCACAGGGCCCGTGGCCTGGCCCATCGCGAGCTGGGCGACCTGGACGCCGCGCTGGAGGACCTGCGGGCCGCCGTCCAGATCGCCGAGGAGGCGAACGCGCGGCGGGTCGCCGCCGAAGCCCGGATGAGCCTGGTCAGCGTTCTCGCCGAACGGGGAGAGATGCGCGCGGCGCTGGCCGAGAGCGACCGCGCGGCGGCCGAGCTGACCGGACTGCCGGCCGCGCGGATGCGGGTCCAGCGGGGGACGTTCCTGTGCCGGGTCGGCCAGTTCACCGCCGCGCTCGACGAGTTCACCCGCGCGCTGCCCGTACTGCGGCGGCACGGCGACGGGCCGTGGGAGGCCCGCGCGCTCAACAACCGGGGCGGCGTGCGCGTCTACCAGGGCGCCTTCGCCGAGGCGGCCGAGGACTTCCGCCGCGCCGAACAGCTCTTCCTCGCGAGCGGACGTCCGCTGCACGCCGCCGACGCCGGCTGGAACCTCGGCATCTGTGCGGCCCGGCTCGGTGACGTACCCCGCGCGCTCGCCCACTTCGACACCGCTGAGCTCCGGTACGCGCACAACGGCGTCCCGGCGACGGAGATCTTCCTCGGCCGGTGCAACCTGCTGCTGTCCGTCGGGCTCCATGCCGAGGCGGTCGCCAACGCCGAACACGCGCTCGACCAGGCCGGCGACGCGCTGCGAGCGGAAGCCCACCTGGCGCTCGCCCGGGCCTCACTCGCGCGCGGCGACCACGCCCGGGCCGCCGACGCCGCCCGGCACGCCGCCGACCTGTTCGCCACCCAGGACCGTCCATCATGGACCGCCGTCGCCCGGTACGTCATGCTCCGGACGGCCAAGCCAGGACCGGACTCGCTCCAGGAAGCGCTGCGGACAGCCGACGAGCTGGCTCGCGCCGGCTGGGGCGCCCAGGAACTCGACGCCCGGATCATCGCCGCCCGCTTCGCCGTCGACCAGGACGACACCGCCTGCGCCCGCGAACAGCTGCAACGGGCGAGCAACGCCAAGTCCAGCGGGACGATGGCCACCAGGGCCCGCGCCTGGCACGCCGAGGCCCTGCTGCGGCTCCGCGACGGCGACCGGGACGGCGCCGAAGAAGCCCTCCGCACCGGACTGGACGCGATCGACCAGCACCGCGCCGCCCTCGGCGCCACCGAGCTGCGCGTCCACACGGCCGTGCACGGCGAGGAGCTGGCCAGCCTCGGCATGGAACTGGCGCTGGCGGACGGCGATCCGCACAAGGTCCTTGGGTGGGCGGAGCGGTGGCGCGCGGGAGCGCTGCGGTGGCGTCCCGTACGGCCGCCGGACGACGCCGAACTCGCCGCGCTGCTCGCCGAACTGCGCCACGTCGCCGGGCGGGAAGAACAGGAACGGCTCGACGGCGAGGACGCCCGCGCCTGCCGCCAGCAGCGCCAGGCCCTGGAACGCCAGCTCGTCGACCGGGCGCGGCGCCGCTCCGGGCCGTTCGGGTTGGCGTCCGCGACCGTCGACGCCGCCGAGCTGGCGCGGGTGCTGGGCTCGCGGGTCCTCGTCGAATACCTCGCCGTGGACGGCGAACTGATGGCGATCACCGTCACCGCCGGCAGCACGGGCACCGGCGGCGAGGGGCCGGCGGACTCGGATGCCGGCGGCCGCGGTGGCGCGGCCGGCTCGGATGCCGAGGGACGTGGCGCGGCGGACGCCGGCGGGTCGACCGGCGGCGGGGGTGGTGACGTCCGGTTGCATCGGCTCGGGCCGGTGGCCGCCGCCACACGGGCGCTCGACCAGGTGATCTTCGCCCTGCGCGGCCTGGCCTGTTCGACGAACCCGGCCGCGCGCGAGCTGCTGGGAACCGTCGCGCGGGCGCTCGACGGGATCCTGCTGCGGCCGGTCAGGGACGTGATCGGCGACGCCGAACTGGTGCTGGTCCCGTCGGCGGCGCTGCGGGCCGTCCCGTGGGCCGCCCTGCCGAACTGTGCCGGACGGGCCGTGAGCGTCGTCCCGTCGGCGACGGTGTGGGTGCGCGCGCACGGCCGTCCGGCGGCGAGCGGGCAGGTCACGGTCGTCGGCGGCCCGGGCCTGGACGGCGGTGACGCCGAAGCCGCGAACCTGGCCACCGTCTACCCCGGTTCGACGCTGCTGCGCGGCCCGGACGCCTCGGCAGCCGCCGTACTCGCCGCGCTCGACGGAGCCCGGATCGCCCACATCGCCGCGCACGGCACCGTCCGCGCGGACAACCCGTTCTTCTCGGCGTTGCAGGTCGCCGACGGTCCGCTGACCGTGTTCGACCTCGAACGCCTGGAGACGCCGCCGGAGCTGGTCGTGCTGCCGGCCTGCCAGTCCGGGGTGACGGTCGCGCGGCCCGGCGACGAGGTCCTCGGCCTCGCGGCGGCGCTGCTCGCGCTCGGGTCGCGGTGCCTCGTGGCGTGCGTCGTCCCCGTGCCCGACCGTGGCGCCGAACAGCTCATGACGCTGCTGCACGAACGACTCCGCGCCGGCGACCGGCCCGCACAGGCCCTCGCCGCCGCCCAGAGCACGCTCCGCGCCTCGGACGACCCAGAGGTCGCCGCTGCGGCCGCCGCCTTCGCCTGCTTCGGCGCCGGCTGAGCCCCTGAGCCCCTGCGCGCCGCCCGCCGCCCGCCGCCCGCCGCCCGCCGCCCGTCGCCTGTCGCCCGCAACTGTCGGGGATATCGGGGTATCCGGTGCCGGGTTTCAGCACCGGATCCCGAACAGTCCCATTCAGAGGCGACGCCGAGCGGCGTCCGCCCCTCCCGCACCGGGTGACCGGCGCGCGGCGAGTGGGTGGCGGGTGACCCGGCGCGCGGCGAGGGGGCGGCGGGTGGGTGGCGGGTGGCGACGTGCGGGCGGCGCGCGGGCGGCGCGCGAAACGGCGGGGCGCCGCGCCCCGCTACCTCAGGGTGACGAAGGCGACCTCCGCCAGGGAGGCGGCGGAGCCCTTCTGGCCGGCGTACACGGACACGATCTTGATCGTCGCCCGGTCGGCGCGCGGCGCGACGGACGTGAACGTCTGGAACTCGGGCTTGTCGGCGAGCGTGAGCTTCCGTTTCCCGACGGTCTTGTCGCCGTTGAAGTAGGTGACCTCGACGTCGCGGAGCCGTGGCTGGAACGGGAAGTCCTTGCCGGACGCGCCGTTGTCGAAGCCGATCTTCGCCAGCGATACGGGCCGGTCGAACGTCACGGTCAGGACTGATCCGAGGCCGGCGCGCCCTTCGGACCAGTACGTGGTCGTGTTCCGGTCGATCGCCGCGCTGGCGGGACGGTTCTTCACCGCGTCGCTCGCCGTCGCGGACTTCGGCGTCACGTGCACGTACTCGGGCGCGAGCTTGCGCTGCGCGGAGTGGTACACGTCGAAGATCACCTCGGTGGCCTTGGCGCGCATCGGTCCGAGCCCCATGCCGAGCACGCTCAACGCGATGAGCGGGAGCGCGAACCGGCTGAGCACGATCCGCCGTGGGAAGCGGAACACCCGGCGCGGCGGCGGGGCCTGCGGCTCGAACGTGAGCTTGCTCCACTCCTTCGGACGCTGCCCGGCCGCGAAGCCGTTCTCGCGACGGCGCCGGGTGAACATCCGGCGCCACCACGGCAACCGCCCCGGACGGACGGCGTCCGCCAGCGACGCGCCGCACCGGCGGCAGTAGCTCCGACTGTCCACGTTCCCGGCGCCGCACGTCCCGCAGTACAGGTCCGCGGGTCCGAGGTCGACAGGGTCGGGGCGTTGCGCCGCCGGACGCTCGTACTCGGGCTCGGGCGCGCGCGGGGCCAGGTCCAGGGGCGGCGCCACGACCGACGCCGATCCGGAGTTGGGGCCGACGGGCGTCGACGACCCGAGCCCGACCGGCACCTTGTACACCGGCGGTTCGGGCGCCAGACCGGTCGGGAACCCAGGCGGCGTACCGCCGGGAGGGCCGGGCACGAAGCCGAAGGGCGGCGCGTACGGCGTCTCGTCCAGGCCGACCACGTACCGGACCCGTTTCACGATCCCCGGCCGCTCCGGCTCGGGGAGGATCACGGGCGCGGGCGGCGGTGCCGCCGTGACGATCCGCTCGCCGTGCCATTCCAGGTAGGTGCCGCAGGAACCGCAGAACTCGGCGCGGGCCTCGTTCGCGTTCCCGCAGCCGGTACACACGATCATGGTTCTGCCACCTCCAGTCGGACGGGAACGTGCGCGGGTACGGCGGCGCGGACGAGCGGTTCCAGTCGTGCCCGGTCCGCACCGGACGGCATGACGACCACGACCTCGGCCCCACCGGCCGGCCCGGCATCGGACGTGCCGGCCCGGCGCGACCAGGACGTGGCGCCACTGTCGTGGATCTCTGGGCGGGCGCCCGTGACGGCCTCGATGTGGTCGGCGAGTCCGCGGGCGGTGCCGCGCCAGGCGTACAGGTCGACGGCCTGCGCGACGACCTCCCGCCGGCGTTCGATCGCCCAGGACGGGTCCAGCGAGAGCCCGACCCATTCGCCCAGCCACGCCAGGAAGTCCTCGGGCGCCAGGCGCGGATCGAGGTACGCGCCGACGTTGTCCAACGTGGACACCAGCAGGCCGAGGACGTCGTCGATACCGGCGCACAGCCGCTGCGCGAACGGATCCTCGACGAGCATCGCCGGCAGCGTCTCGCCGATCGGGTGCGGGCTCACGAGCCCGTCGACGTGGCTACGCATACGGCACCACCTTGAGCTGGTGGTCGTAGGAGAAGACGAGCGCGTTGGCGGCGACGTCGATCCGCTGCGCCGCTTCGCCCCGGACGCCTGTCACCGGGTCGGCCGGGTACAGCTTCACGGTGTCCACCAGGTCCACGCCGGGGATGCGCTGGAGTACCGCGAACACCTCGCCGTACTGCGCCGGACGTCCGAACGGCCAGCCGTCGCCGTCCGGCCCGCCGGCGACGGGGCTGTAGAGCCGGTAGAGCGCGCCGAGCGCGGCGTCACGGAGCCCAGAAACATCGACGCCCGGTCGCGCGCGCAAAGTCGCCACGACCGTGATGCCCTGGTACGCGGGCGGCTCGATCACGACCCGGGCGCCGAGGACCCGGCGCTCGTCCAGGGCAGCGGCCACCCGGCGGAGCGTCGCGTCGTGCGGTGTGAGGGCGTCGAACGGGACCCGGCCGGCGTCGGCGCCCAGCGCGGGCACCAGCAGGACGCGGACCAGTCCGGCGTTCTCCGGTCCGGCCGGCACGCACCGCACGCGGGCCACCTCGGGAGCGGCCTCCTGCGCCAGGTACTCATAGTCCTCGGACGTGACGGCGCGCTGCCGGCTCCGCAGCTGCAACGGTCCGCGGAGACGGGCGTTGTCGATGGTCTCGGCGTCCCGGCCGCCCCGGGCCGGCGCGCGGTTGTCCACGCGCGAGACGTACGGGATCGACGAGCGGAGCACGGTGATCGCCCCCGCGCTGACGTTGCCCCGCGCGCCGCCGCCGGTGCAGTACGACCGCATCCGCAGCGCCGATCCGGGCGGCGGCACCACGCCGTACTGCTGCAACGCGCCGTCCGGCTGACGCACGCAGGGGCCCAGCTCCACCTCGCCGGCCGCGCCGTCCAGGACGAAGTGCTCGTCGCCCGGGTCGCTGTCGGCGAAGCTCGGGACCCGCTTCCAGGCGCGCCAGCCACCGTCCGGGTCATCGGGGTCGGAGACCTCCAGGACGCATTCGCCCCGGTCGGGGAGCACGGGCGTGCGCGCGACGGGGAACCGCTCGCCGGGGGTGCCCTCGGCGAACCCGAGCGCCTCGGCGTGCACCTGCTCGGCCTGGACGGCCTCGGTGGTGCCGCCGATCGTGAACGCCTCGATCCGGCTGATCGTCGGGCTCGCGCTGTACCGGGTGTGGCCTGGCGCGGGCGGGACGACCCGTGCTCGGATCCATCCGGCGCGCAGGCCGCCGATCAGGTGCGCGGTGTGGTTGGCGGGCAGGTGGAGGACGACGTCGCCGGCCCGGTTGAGCCCGCCGGTGGCGTCGTGGTCGACCTCGCACGGCGCCCAGCCGTCGCCCGTCCACGCCTCCCACGCCAGCGGGGGTGCGTCCGGGTCCACGCCGAGCCCGTCGATGTGGCACTGGACGCGCAGGGTCACCGCGCACGACGGGGCGGCGTCCGTCAGGCCGACGAGGAAGGTGTCGTCGAGCGCCGGTACGCGGTCGAAGCACGAGAACTCGGTTCCGGACGTGTGCTCCGTAACCTCCCCCGCCGCCGACATCGACCGGACTTCCCCGAGGCTCACCGGGACGATCGCCAGCTCGTCGAACGTCGTGAAGCCCACGGGCTCGTCGGCCGTCGTCCGGCGCGTGGCCACCGCGGTGCCCGCCGGGACGGTTACCACCCGGTCCTGCGGCGCCGACAGCCAGAACGTGACGGGCACCCGCGCCGCCGTGGCCGGGAACAGCCGGACCCCGATCAGCTCCAGGAACCGCAGGTAGTGCCGGTCAGGAACCCGGTTCAGCCGGTACGTGAGCTGGTCGGCCATCATCGCGAACGCCTCGATCAGCGTCACGCCGGGATCGCCGACGTTGTGGTCCGTCCACTCCGGACAGCGCCGCTGGACCAGGCGCTTCGCGTCGTCCACGAAGTCCTGGAAACGGCGGTCGTCCAGGTACGGGGCGGGCAGGGACACGGCTCACTCCTCGGACGGGATCGTGTAGAACGGGAAGACGAGGTTGCGCCGGTCGTTCGTGGTGCGCAGCGTGTACTCGATGCCGATCAGGACGACGCCTTCGGACCCGGGCTCCAGCGTCACGTCGACGACGTCGATCCGGGGCTCCCAGCGCAACAGCGACGCCTTGACCTCGTAGGCGACCTGCCCGGCGAACGTGGCGTCCACGGCGGCGAAAACGAGGTCGTGCACGCCGCACCCGAACTCGGGGCGCATCGGCCGCTCGCCCTGCGCGGTGCCGAGGATCAGTCGCATGCTCTCCGCGATCTCGTCGTCCCCGCCGGACAGCGCGATGCCGCCCGTGGTCCCGACGCCCAGCGGGTAGGACCAGCCCTTGCCGATGAAGTCGACGCTCATGTCAGCCACCGATCACCGTGGAAGCGGAACCCATCAACGTCGCGCCGGGCATCCCGCACGCGGTGCACGGGTCACCGGCACGCCCGGCGGGCTGGCCGCCGAACAGCACGGACGTACTGCCCTGCACGACCACGCCGGTCTGCGTGGCCGGCACCATGAACGGGTCGGACGGGTGCAGTCCGACGTGCGGCGGCGTGTTCATGCCTTGCGACCCGACGACCACCGCCGGCTTCCCTCCGATGAGGACGGTCGCGCAGGTGCCCGTCGTCACGGGCGCCGAGAACGGCATGGGCGGGCCGGGCTGCGGTGCGCCGCTGGCGGGGTTGGGTATCAGGTGGATGGAACATGTGGCCTGGATACGGTCGCCGAGCACGGCGGCGGGGGCTCCCATCACAGCTCCTTAGTTCAACTTGATGAGGCTGCCGGTGACGTCGACCTTCGGGCCGCCGTCGATGGTGACGCCGGAGCCGCCCTTGAGTTCGAGGGTCGTACCGGCCTGGATGCTGATCGAACCGTCGCTGCTGACCTTGACCTGCTGCGATCCGCTGATCTCGACGTTGCCGCTGGCCGACACCTTGATCGTCGTGCCGGTCTGGTTGAGCGAGATCTTGAGCGAGTCGTCGGCGGACATGATCGCCACGCCGCTCTTGGCGTCGTCGTCGAGGAACACGAGGCGGTGGCCCTGCTTCGAGACGAACCCGCGCCGCTTCACGGCACCCGATCCGCCGTCGATCAGCCCGTCACCCAGCGGCGGCTTGTCGACACCGTTCCAGAGCTGGCCCACTACGTACGGGCGGCGCGTGTCGCCGTGCTCGAACGCGACCAGGACCTCGTCGTTCACCTCGGGCAGCCACACCGCGCCGCGCTGCGGGCCGGCACCGAGCTGGGCGACGCGCGCCCACCACGACTCGTACTCGTCCGACAGCCACGGGAACGTGAGCTTCACCCGGCCGAGTTCCTGCGGATCGTTAACGTCCGTGACCTGCGCGATCACCACCCCGTACACGGGCGGACCGCCGGCCGAGTGCAGCCCGTTGGTCGCGCCCCCGGACGCCAGCCCGAGCAGCGACCGCTCGGCGCGCCCGCTCACGACGAACTCCGTCCGGTAGCCGCGCTCGTCGACGACGTGCCGCA
This sequence comes from uncultured Actinomycetota bacterium, assembly GCA_963742725.1. Lineage (GTDB taxonomy): Bacteria > Actinomycetota > Actinomycetes > Mycobacteriales > Cryptosporangiaceae > CAVVAL01. The sequence goes on from CAVUMX010000001.1 coordinate 1,709,433, forward strand.
CGGCGGTCACGGTGTAGGTGCCGTCGAACGGGGCGCCCACACCGCTGACCGCCACAGCGGCGCCGGGCATGATCTTCGGATCGCCGTGCGACACACCCTCCGCCTCGGCGTGCGCGCTGGCGAGCGTTTCGGCGAGCGCCGCCGCAGCGGCGTCCGCTTCGGGTTGGGTCGAGAGCGGACGGTCGACCGCCACGTGCGGCGGCGCGTCGAACGTGGCCGCCAGGGCGGCCGGCGCGAGGCCGACGGCGGCACTGGTGGTGGTCGCCGGGGACCTGCCCACGACGGCCTGCTTGCGGTCCGGGTCCCAGCCGCGGACCTCGACCTCGCTGACCTGCGCGGCGGCAGTCACGCGGGGACGGAACCGGATCAGGTTCGTGCCGAGGACGAGCTGCTGCGACTGGCGCGGCACCAGGTCGACGGCGGCGGCCGGGGCCGTGTCCGATCCCGTCGGCTTCCGCCAGTTGATCTTGCCGTCGAGCACCGCCAGCTCATGGCCGGTCTCCCGGCTGCGGGCCAGGAGGAACTCCCAGTCCGTGCAGTTGAGCTGGGCGACATGCTCGTGGACGGGCCCGCCGGACGTGACGTCGCCGGTGCCCAGCCCGGCCCGGCCGGCGACCGTGCGGACGATGTCGGCGTCCGTGACGTCGTTGTACGAGTGCGTGCGGCGGCCACGGGACAGGCGGTGCGCGTGGTCGTAGCCACGGGCGATCGCACGGTTGCCGAGCTCGTCGAAGTCGCACTCCAGGGCCGTGATCTCCGCCTGGACGAGGGGCGACTGGGAACCGTCCCCGGCCCGGGTCGTCGAGATCGTCACGACGCTGCCAATGCGGATGCCCGCCCTGGTCAGCGCGTCGCGGGCACCGTCCCGGAACTGGAGTTCGACCATGTCGGCGAGGTGCACGGAGCAGTCCACGACGACCCGTTCCACCAGCGCGGACACGTCGTCCCGCAGCGGTGTGCCGTCCACCAGGATCTCGGGCCTGGTCCCGAACCGGTTAGCCATCGGCGTTCTCCTTGCGCGACAGCCGGGTCGCGTCCGAGCGCGACGGGACCAGCAACGGCGTCCCCGGACGCAGCCGCAGCGGATCGTCCACCCCGTTGGCCTCGGCGAGCGCGCGCCACAGGTTCGGGTTGCCGTACTCGCGGTACGCCACCGCCGGCAACGTGTCGCCCGCGTCGAGCACCACCGAGCGGCGGCCCGTGATGCCGCCGGACGTGGGGTTCTGGCCCTTCGGCTCGTCCGGCACCTCGGTCATCGACACGTCGGCGGTCGCCCGGATCGGCGTGCCCGCCGTGTTGAACAGCGTGTACCGGATCCGCAGCCGCTTGATGCGGCACGGGAAGTAGCTCTCGGCACCCCACTGCAACACGAGGACGGGCGGGTCCGGCGTGCTGTTGTCGTGCGACTCCTTCGTCGGGACCGCCCAGTCCATGAGCGTCTCGATCGCCTTCGGCACTGAGCGGATGAAGTCGTCCGTCGAGTCGAACAGCAACTTCATCGACAGGGACGCCGGGCGTCCGCCCGTGTAGTCCTCGGTCGGCGCGCCTCGGGCGCTGCGCTGCCCGCGCGAAGAGAACCGCACCATCTTCGTGACGCTGACCGTCGTCGGGTTGTAGTGGAACTGGAGCGGCATGCCGCCGTGGTCCTGGCGCCGCAGGAACCCCCGGACGGGCGGGATCATGCTGGTCATCCCGGAGTCACCGTGAAGCCCGTGTGCGCCAGTTCCAGGGTCTCGGTCGCCACGCCCGAACCATCGGCCCGCAACTGTGGGCCGGTGTAGCGGACGGGCCAGACGCCGACGAGCGTCCAGGTCGCGATCGGCGACCCGTTGCCGTTGAACACCTTGATCGCGCCGCCCACCCGGACCAGCCGGTACTGCACCGACGTGAACCACGCCGCCACCCGGCCGCTGTCCAGATCGACCGGACGCGTCAACTTCACGTTCGTGTAGTTGATCCGGACCGGCAGGTGATGCGTGTGGGACGCGTTACCGCCCTCCGCGTACGTCTCGACCTCGTAGCTCGCGCCCAGGCCCTCGCAGGCCGTGAAGTACATGCCCTCCAGGCCGGCCATCAGGACCATGAAGCGCAGCGACAGCGCCGGCGACACGGCGGTCATGGTGCCCCCTCGTCGGTCGTCGGTATCGGACGCGACATAGAGGGGACGAAGTGGGCCTCGAATACACCCCACCGGCCCACATCCTGTCGCGCATCCGACAGCGCCAGGTCAGCGCCAGTCGGTCAGCATCAGGGAGCGTTCGCGGTCTACCAGCAGCTCGCGGCGGAGGCGGTCGCGGATCCGGTCGTACAGGTCGCTCGCCAGGCCGTTCAGGCGCTCGTCGTCGTACTCGTCGTCCAGCTCGTCCACCGGGTCGCCGTCGATCGGCACCGGAGCGGCGTCCGGTGGGTCGTCCGCCAGGTACGGCACCGCCCCCGGCATCGGCAGCCGCGGCACGTCGAAATCGATCGGCGCCTCGAAAGCCGGCCGCGGACGGGTGTAGTCGTCGTCAGGGGCAGGCTGGTGCGCCAGCGAGCCGAGGATCGTGCCCAGGTCGGGCGGGGTGAACGCGGCCGGTGCGAACGGTTCCGCCTCGAACGGCGAGGCGTCGAACTGCGGGGCGCCGTCCGGTGATGGCGCCGACGGTGCGAACAGGCCGCTCACCGCGTCGGGGACGGGGAGGAAGGGGCGGGGCGGGGTATCGGCCGGACGATCGGGTGCGGGGAGCCACGGCATTTCCGGGGCAAGGTCCGGGAGGTTCAGATCTGGGAGCCTCGGCGCGTCCGGCACTGGGAGGTCCGTCGCCGGCCGGTCAGGCTCCGGCGCGGGTGGCTCGTCTCCTGCCGGCTCGGTGAGGCGCGGGGCGTCACGATGGGAGGCCAGCCCGGGCAGGACGGCCGCCGTCCTGGGTGGCAACACCGACAACGACACCTGCGACGACGCCAGCGGACGGGCCGGCGCAGGCGCCACGGGCTCGGCCGCCACGACGAGCCGGGGCGACGGCGCGTCCTGAGCCGATTCCCGCATCAGGACCCGTTCGGCCGGCGTCTCGACGATCCGCTCGACGGGAACCTCGACGGTCAGTACCTCGGGCATCGGCGGTTCGAGCGGCGGCGCCGGAATCTCCGTGAAGGTCTCCACGACACGCACCCGCTCCGGCGCCGGCTCCGGCATCGGATCAAGCGCGGCCGCCGGCGGCGGGTCCTCGCTGTCCTCGTCCGGCTCCGCGCTGCTCGCCGTCGACGGCTCCCGGCGCTCGACAGGCGCCGCCACCCCGAACCGACGAAACGGCCGCACCGGCGGCGCTTCCACACTCTCCGGACGCACCGGAGCGAGCGGGTGCGGCGGCGCCGGCGGCAGATCCGGGAGCTGCGGCACGCGCGGCGAGTCGGGAACCGGCGGCGCCACCCACATCGGGCCCGGCGCAACCTCTTCCTCAGCCTGCGGGTGCGGCGCGTCCGAAACAGGCGGCGCGAACCACTCCGGCACGGCCAGCCCAGGCGCCGGGGGAACGTGCACCTCGGGAGCGAGGGGCGGTGGCTTCGGCGGTTCCCACGACGGTGCCGGCTCCGGCCCAGGCTGGCGCAACACCGCCGGCGGGGACGGATCCACGCTCAACGGTGGGCCGACCCGGCCGAGGCGCCGCGACGGCCGCACGGGGAACGGCGTGGGCGCCTCGGCCGGGGCGGCGGCTTCGGGCGGCGGTTCGCTCGACGGAACCGGGCGCGACAGAACCGGGCCCGGCGGCGGGTCGTCCTCGGCTGCTGCCGTGACAGGCGCTGGCGCCGGCTCAGGGTGTGCTTCGGGGACCGCGCTGGTGGTTGGGCGGGGACGAACGTCCTCTTCAAAGCTTTTCAGCGGACGGACGACCGGCACGGGCGGAATGACGGGTGCCGGCGCGGGAGCCGCCGCCCCGACGACCGGGAGAATCGGCAGGTCAGGCGCGTTCGCGTAGCCTTCGACCGGCTTCGACACGGCCGAGACCAGCCCAGCCGGCGCCGACAGGTTCAGCTCGTGCCCGAGCGGGGCGAGGATCGGCTCCTGCTGCCACCGGGTCGCCAGCCGCGACTGGAACGCGTGCGCCGACGCGACCTCCGGCTCCGGGCGCAACCCGACCGGCCTGAGCGGCTCGATGCCCGCCCATTCGCGGTGCGGGCGGCGGGTCGGCGCCTCGGCGACCGGCTTCCGCCGGCTGAACGGCCAGCGCACAACTCACTCCTGTCCCTGGAACTGCCCGATGCGCTCGACGAACCGGTGCCGGTCGCCGTGTTCCAGATCGAGGATCTGGTCGAGCGGCCAGTGCAGGTGGTAGGCGACGTACGCGACCTCGTCGAGCAGACGGTCGGGCGCGTACGTCACGATTCCCCCGGGCGGCCCCCGGCGACGTCGACCTCGAACTCGGTCGAGCAACCCGGGCAGCGGACGGCCGCCCGGGTCTGGCCCTCGCTGTTGATGCGGCGGTAGTGGTCCTGCAGGAACGCGAGGTCGGTGGCGAACATGCCCTCGACGACGCCCTCGGAGACGGCCGGCAACTCGCCCAGCCGGGAGATGACCCGGCTGAGCAGGAGCACCGTCAGGTACGCCTCGTTGTCCCGGACCCGGGGATCACGCAACGGCATGATCTCGTCCCGGGCCGTCGCGAGCCGCATCACACCTTCGCGGTGCAGCGTGCCGGCACCGTCCACATAGCCGCGTGGCAGCGTGAACGGAAACTCCGTGGTCAGCATTACGCCACCTCGAGCCGCTCGTGCGTGATGTGGACCGTCTCCAGCAGGACCGTGTCCGAACCGGCCTGGAGCTTGCCGATCTCCACCCGGGACGGCCACGCCTCGTGGAAGTTGAACTTGCTGACCTCGCCGTGCGCGTAGTCGAACAGGATGATCGAGCCGCTCTTGCGCGCCTCGTCCACCTTGCCGTCCTGCACGGTCTTGATCCAGGTCCAGAAGGCGGGGTCGGCAACCTTGCCGCGCCGCAGCACGATGTCCTCGAACACCACCGAGCCGGGCAGCTTCCGCATCAGCGGCTGGCCCTTGAGCTGGGTGGCACGGTGCTCGATAACCTTGACCTGGATGGACAGCCCGTCGCACTCCTTGAACTGCGCGATGGTCAGACCGTCCACATTGACGAAGAAGCTGTAGCTGGCGATCGGGTCGAGACCGATGGGCATGACAGTGGCTCCTACTCGCTCACGGCCGAAGATCCGGTGGTCATCTGTGCCAGCCGGAAGATGACGAACTCAGCGGGCTTGACCGGCGCGATCCCGATCTCACAGATCACCTGGCCAGCCTCGATCGACTCGGACGGGTTCGACTCGTCGTCGCACTTGACGTAGAACGCCTCCGCCGCCGTGTCGCCGAACAGGGCACCGTCGCTCCACACCCGGTACAGGAACCCGGTGATCGTGCGGACCATCCGTCCCCACAGCTCGCGGTCGTTCGGCTCGAACACCACCCACGACGTCCCGCCGAGGATCGACGCTTCGACGTAGTTGAACAGCCGCCGCACGTTGATGTAGCGCCACGCCGGGTCGCTGGACAGCGTCCGCGCGCCCCACACCCGGATGCCCCGCCCCGGGAACGCCCGGATGCAGTTCACGCCGATCGGGTTCAGCAGGTCGTGCTCGGCCTTCGTGATCCGCGTGTCGATGTCGACCACGCCACGGATGACCTCGTTCGCCGGCGCCTTGTGCACGCCGCGGGTCGCGTCGCTGCGCGCCCAGACGCCGGCCATGTGACCGCTCGGCGGCATCGGGATGTTCTGGCCGGACAGTGGATCGAACGACTTCACCCACGGCCAGTACATCGCCGCGTACTTCGAGTCGTAGCCCGCGTCCTCCTGGCGCCAGTGCCGGATCTGCTGCGGGTTCAGGTTCGGCGGCGGATCGATGATCGCCATCCGGTCGCCCATCAGCTCGCAGTGCGCGATCATGCCGAGCTGCACGGCCTTGACCTGCTCGGCGTCCAACGCGCCAGCCTGGTACGCGGCCATCAGATCCGGGACGCACACCATCGTGACCGTGTCGATCGTCTCCAGCCCCGCGAAACCGGTGCGGTCGGCGGAGTCGCCGACGTACTCGGCCGGAGCCGGCGCCGCCGCCTCGTTCCCGCCGGCCAGCACGACCGTGCCGGGCGTCGGGCGCTCCAGCTGCGCCGCCGTGCTGATCTCCTCCAGCTTGATCAGCTTCGACTGCGTGTTCACCACCGTCACGACGTTCTGCCGGTTCTTGCGGGCCGTCGTGAGGTTCTCGAAGACCTCCTCGGCCCCGTTCAGGCGCACGACCAGCTTGAAGGCCTCATCCGGCTGGCCCTCGTGCGAGACCTCGACGGTCGTGCCGTCCGCACCCGCGGTCTGCGCCAGGACCCGGTACGCGCCGAGCTTCTTGTCGCCGCTGGTCAGCTCCGCACGGGCCTTTGGGGCGCCGTCGCCGTTCGCCGCGCGTCCGACCCGGACCACGTACGCCGAGCCGCCACCGTTGTTGAAGTAGGCGTACACCGAGTGGGCCAGGTAGCTGCCCTCCAGGAAACCGCCGAACGTGTTCGTGAACTGGCTCCAGTTGGTGACCAGCGTGGGAGTGTGGAACGGGCCGTCGGTGGCGATACCGACGAACGCGGCTACCGCCGTGCCGACGCCCTCGATCGGGCGGGACCCGGCCTCGCGCTCCTCGACGTACACGCCGGGAGACAGGTATTGGGGCATCTGGCTTCCCTCTCGGTTTCTGTCTGATTTGGCTGCTGCCGGACGGGGGCTGTGCGCTCCATCCCGTCCGGCAGGCTCGGAGTGCTGATGGGCTGGTGCGGGGCCTGATACGGACTGTCGGCTGTACGACTGTTTTCGCTATTGGCCCCGCATGGCGCGGGCGGGCCCCCTCGATTCGGGGACCCGCCCGCGGCCGGCGCTACTCGCTCTTCGCGTCGTCGAAGCCGTCCTTGAACGCGTCGACCGCGTCCCCGAGCGTCTCGGCGACATCCTGGAGCTTGTCGGTGACGTCCTCGACCGCGTCCTTGACGGCCTCGACGATTCCCTCGTTGCCCATAACTGTCCTTTCGGGTTCGGTGGTATCGCCGGGGTCAGAAAACGTCGTCGATGAAGTCGCCGACGGCGTCCACCGCGTCGCCGGCCGTGTCGCCGACCCACTCCGCCGCGTCGCCCGCGGTGTCGCCGACCCACTCGGCCGCGTCGCCGACGGCCTGCACGCCGTCGTACACCGCCTCGCCGATCGCGCTGCCGACCGTGTCCAGGCCCTCGGTGAACTCCTGGCGGAGGTCCATGCCCGTGTCCTCGTTGAACCGGTCGATCAGGTGGCTGTAGCCGCCGTCCGTGACCGTGTCCAGCGCGTCCCGGCTCATGTCCAGGAAGTTCTCCTGAGCGGCATCCAGGTCGCCGGTGGCCAGAGCGCCGATCGCCTGGCCCGCCTCGTAGAACGTGTCCACGAAGTGCTCGCCGATACCGACGTCACCTTCGTCTGACATAGTCGTCCCTCCCTCGGGGTTCGTGTGAGCGCCCCGTGTTCGTGGACGCCCCACCTAGAGGGGCGTTCCGGCTGGTCGGATACCGCGACCGGCCCACCCCCGCCCGATCGGGCAGCCGCATTGCCTCACCGCCCTCCGCATTGGCGCTCACCAGACACAGCGCGGTACTTGCGACTGGCTCGGTCGGCAGGTCGGCGGCGACGGTCGCGCGGCGGAACTGTCGGGGATATCGGGGTATCCGGCGCCCGGTTATGGCACGCGAGTCCGGACAGTCCGATTCGGATGGCGGCGCTTCGCAGGGCCCGACGGGACTTGGGGTGGGATCAGGGAGCCAGGCTCCGCGATCCCACCCCAAACTGCCGATCTGCTCGGCTAGGCCGGATCATCGCCCTCGGCCGGACGCCGTCCGCCCGCAGGCTTTCCACCCTTCGCCGGCTTGGACGCCGGACGCTCCGTACCGCCCGCCTTCGGAGGCTCCGCCGCGGCCTCGCTGCCGGCCTCGGGTCCAGCCAGCTTGGGCGGGGCAGACGACCCTGCGTCAGCCGGCGCGGTGGCCGGTGCGCTGGCGGATGGCGTCGCGGGAACATCGCTGCCCGGCTTGGCGCCGGCGGGCGAGGCAGTCGGTGGAGCTGCGGGGCGGGCGGGCGCCGACGGTGCCGCCGAGGCACCTCCAGCGGATGGTCCCGCCGGGGAGCTGCCGGCGGGCGGTGCGCCACCGGCGGCCGGGGTGCTGCCGGGCGGCGGGGTGCTGCCGGCGGGTGGTGCGGCGGCGGCCGACGGGGCGTTTTGGGGCCGGGCGGGCGCGGGGCGGGCGGCGGGTTGGCCGCTGGCGGCTGTCAGCACCTTGACCAGGGCGGCTTGGGCCTGGGCGAGCATCGCCTGGCTCTGCGCTGCCTGTGCCAGTGCCGCCTGGGCCAGCGCGATCGGGTTGACGGGCGGTCGCTGGCCAGGGGCACCGCCCGGCGCTCCAGCGCCCGCCGGTCTCGCCTGCGGTGCGCCACCACCCGGCGCACCGGCAGCAGGACCGCCGCCAGCCCCAGGGCCGCCGGCTTGGGCTGCCCGCGCGGCCTCGGCCATCGCCTGCTGCTGCGCCTGCCGCACCGCACTCGGCGCTGCCTTTCCCGCCGGGCTCGGATCCGGCGCGGGCCGCCCCCCAGGCGCCGGCCTTCCGCCGCCCGCCGCACCACCCGGCCCACCGCCCCCGCCCGGCCCACCACCCGGCGCACCACCACCACCCGGCGCACCACCCCCACCCGGTCCGCCAGGTCCCGCCGGTCCGCCGGGCCGGCCCGGGCCCGCGGGGGCTCCAGCGCCGGCTGGGACGGGGCGGCCCTCGACCCGTTCCGCCCCGTTCACCGACAGGGTCACCGGTTTGGCGACCGGCGGGGCGAGGGGCAGCGGCATCTTGCCGAAGATCGGGACGGTGACGACGACTTCGAGGCTCATCTTGAGTTCGCCGGCGAGGTTCTGGAGCATGCCGCGCTTCATGCCGTCGGCGACGCTCAGGAGAACAACATGGCCGGACCCGGCGAGTTCCTCCGGTAGGTGCTGCGCCGGGATGGTCTCGTACTCGCTCAGCCCGGCGAGGACGCACGCCAGTACCTGATGTTCCAGCGGCACCTTCGGCGCCCAGACGGTGAGCGCGTAGTACAGGTCGTACCGGCGAGGCGGGGGGCGACGTTCCAGGAGCTTGCCGTTGTCGTCCCGGATCTCGGTGAACATGACCTCGCGGCGGTGCATGTTCTCGCGCACGTCGTAGAGGTACAGGTTCACGACGATGCCCTTGATCTGCTGGATCCACGGGCGGTTGGGCGCGTCGAAGGCCACCGCCACCGGCGCGTCCGCGAGTACCTCGGTGCGCAGCAGGGACAGCAGTGCCTTGTCCGTCTCCAGGATCACACGGTCCACGGTGACGCCCCCGGCACCGGCACGGCAGGGCCCACCACACCGACCGTTCGGACCGACGTCCTGCCTGTTGGGGCAGGGGCTCGCGCGGCTGTGTCACTGTTGTGGCCGTTAATGGGGGGTGGCACGACCCGGGGAGTGAACCATGGAACGGAAGACCTGCCCGGCCTGCGGGCATGACCTGGCGGCTGGGGCCGCCTGCCAGCAGTGCGCTGAGGGGCGCACCGTCGTGCTGACCGACGAGGAACGCACGATGCTGCTCACCGATCGCAAGCCGACCCCGGGCCGCGAGCCGGACGACAAGAAGCCCGACCTCGACGACGAGAAGACCGTCGTCGCCAACCTGACCCTGGACGACGAGAAGACAGTGATCGCCGACATCGAACACGACGACCAGAAGACGATGGTCGCGAAGATCGAGCTGGATGACGAGAAGACCGTCATCGCCAACATCGAGCTGGACGACGAGAAGACGGTCATCGCGACCCTCGACGACGACCAGCGCACGATGGTCGTGACACCGGACATGCTGCGCCGGCCGGCCACCCCGCCCGCACCGGCACGGCCCGCAGCTCCCACCGCAGCGCCGACGCCGCCGGCACCGCCCGCGCCCCCCGTAAGGCCAGCGCCGGCACAGCGCCCCGCGCCTGGCATGGGCGCGCCCTCGCCGTCCCCGCAGCACTGGGGCGTCCCCCCGCACCAGCAGCAGCCCGCGTACGCCGGCTTCCATGAGGAGCCGACGACCACGCTGACCGGCGCACTCCTCGGCGCGCGGGCCCTGCCGCCGCGCGACGTGCCGAAGACGAGCTACCGGAAGGTGATCCCGGCGCTGATCCTCGCCCTGGTGGTGGCGATCGGAGTGGGCGCGTTCATGACGATCGTCGCGAGCGGCGCCATCAAGGACTTCTTCGACCAGATGATCAGCGCGGGTTGATCAATTCGCCTTGAGCACCGAGGCGATCCTCGTGATCGCCTCGGTGAGGCGCTCGGGGGACGACGCGGTGTTCAGCCTGGCGCACCCGACTCCCTCAGCTCCGAACGCCGGTCCGCCGGTGAGCGCGACGCGCGCACGGTCGATCAGCGGGACGGACGGGTCGTCGCCGAGGTCGTACGCCCGGAAGTCCAGCCAGGTGAGGTACGTGGCGGCCGGCGAGTGGAACCGCACGTCCGGCAACTGCTCGGCCAGGAGCCGCTCGACGAGCCGCCGGTTGCCGTCCAGCGCGCCGAGCAGGGTCTCCAGCCACGGTTCGCCGTGCTCGAACGCGGCTTCGTTCGCGACGACGCCGGGCAGACCAGGCGACCAGTGCAGATCCTCTGTGACGCGCTGGGCGTCGTCCCACGAGTCGGGGCCGGCGACGAGCAGCGCACACTTCAGTCCGGCCAGGTTCCACGCTTTGGACGCAGACACCAGCGTGACCGCCGCCCGGGCGGCCGGGGCGTCCAGCGACGCGAACGGTATGTGCACGGCGCCGGGGAAGACGAGCGGCGCGTGGATCTCGTCCACGACGACCCGTACGCCGTAGCGCTCGGCCAGGTCGGCGATGGACTTGAGCTCAGTCCGTCCGAGGACAAGGCCTGTGGGGTTGTGCGGGTTGCACAGCAGGTACGCGCGGGCGCCGGCCGCGAAGTCGGCTTCGAGACGGTCCAGGTCGAGCCGGTACCCGTCGGCCGTGAGTGCGAGGGGGCTGGCCACGACCTGCCGCTCCACGTCCCGGATGTGTGCGAAGAACGGCGGGTAGACGGGCGTGTTGATCACCACGCCGTCGCCGGGTTCCGTGACGATCCGCAGGATCTCGGAGACGCCGCGCATGACGTCCGGGAGAGCCAGCATCCGGGCGGGGTCGGGCGACCAGCCGTAGCGGCGGGCGGCGAACTCGGCGAACACCTCGGGCAGCCGTCCGGGCATGGCGTAGCCGGTGTCGGACGCCGCGACCTGCGCCATCAGCGCGGCCCGGATCGGCTCGGCCAGCTCGACGTCCATCTCGGCGACCCATAACGGCAGGACGTCCGGCGGATAGAAGCTGTACTTCGCGCTCCGCCTGCTCGCTAACGCCGCCGGGTCAGCCCAGATGTCCGCCATACCCCCATCCTGCTACAACCCGGGCACTACAGCTCCGGGACGGGCAGGCCGAGCCGCTCGCACGCCTCCGCCACGTAGTTCAGGCCCTCCCGCGCCACCCGCTCGGCCACCGCGTACTCGCCGGCCGTCGTGGAGCGGGCGAGCACCGCGCCGGCGGTGGTCCATCGCTCGGCGGCGTCGTCGAGGAGCCGGACTACGTACGGATCGGCGCCCGGGTGGACGGTCTCCACGCAGAAGCCGAGCCGTTCGTACGCCGCCCGGGCCCGCGCCTCGCCGCCCTCAACGTCCCGTTTGCGCCCTCCGACCGCCCAGAACGGCACCAGCGCCCCGGCCACCAGGAGCACGAGACCCACGATCCACGGCGTCACCGGGCCTCACCGTCCAGAGCCTCGCGTGCCTGCCGCACCCAGATCCGAGCCATCTCAGGATGCTCAGCCGACGACTCCTCCGCCCACCGGTACCGCTGGACCGCGCGCTCGAACCCCTCGCCCGACAGCCCCCCGGGAAGCGCGGGTTCCCTGGAAAGTGCCGGCCCTCCGGAAAGCGCCGCCGCGACCGACGCCATCTCGGCCTGCAACTCGGCTCGCACTACCCGCCGGCGGCGGCGCCGGTCCCGCCAGTGCGCGATCCTCTGGCCGCCTTCGGCGATGTTCGCGAACACGCACCAGGCAACGAACGCGAGGCCGGCCAGCACCCACGCGACGTCCTTCCAGCTGCCGGTCCTGTCCTCGACAGCACGAGGCGGACGGCCGTAGCGCAGGTCGGCGTCGACGGCAGTGTCGTAGGCGGCGACGAACGCGGTCAGATCGGTGATAGCGCTGTACGGCTCGTCCATCCGCGCGAACTGCCCGGCGAGGTGGATCTGCGCCGCCCAGCCGGTGCCGGTCATCGTGTCGGGGAGCTCTGCGAACCGTCCCGCGCACACTGCCGGCGCGGTCACGTCCGAGTAGACGATGCCGAGCGCCAGGGAACGGTCCCAGACGGCGAGTTCGCAGGTCCCCGCCGGGTTGTCGGCGCCGGCGACCGCAACGACGACGATGCTCCGGTCGCCGACGACGCGTCGGGCGGCGTCCGCATCGAGGATCTTTTGGGCGGATTTGTCCACGTAGACGGAGTCGTCGGCGAGCGCGACGCGCATGGGGTCGTCCTCCACGATCACGTTCACGACCACCGCTCCGATCGACCCCACGACGATGATGGTCGCGCCGAAGATCATCCCGCCGATCCAGGTCCACCGCAGCAGCGCGGCTAGCCAGGTCACCGCGCACGCGCCCCACGGATCGGCAGGCCGAGCCGGTCGCGGACCACGTCCGTGTACGCCTCGCCTTCGACCAGCGTGGCGATGACCGCCTCGAACTCCTCCGGCGTGTCCGCGCGGTCGTGCAGGTCGCGGGCCGTCGCGTACCGCTCGGCGGCGTCGGCCAGGCGCCGGGCCGAGATCAGGTCATCGCCCGGATCGAGGTCGTGCAGGTCGGCGCCGAGCTTCGCCAGCCGGGACTGGGTCTCCGCCCCGCTCGTCGCCAGCGACGTGGCCGACGCGATCCGCTCGCGCCTGGTCCGCCGTGCCCAGAACATCAACGAGCCACCTCCTATCAGCACCGTGGCAAGGAGGAACACCCATGGCGCCAGGGCGGCGACCGTGCGGCCCGAGTCGATGCCGCTGTCGACGGGCCGTTTCTCGGGCGTCCGTTCGAAAGACATGACCCGGCGCAGGAACTGGTGGACGGCGTCGGACGCACTCGACCCCTCGGCGAGCGAACCGGCCGTGACCTGCGCGGCCTGCCCGGCGGCGATCCGGCGTGGCGGCAACCCGGTCGCGGTCAGCCAGCTCCCCCGCAGCACGATGATCAGCTCGCCGGGGAACGCCGCCGCGAGCGCCGGCAGCAGGTCGGGCTCGCGGTCGCCCGCGAGCGGCCTCAACCTGACCACCCGGTACGGCGGTTCGCCGGTGAGCCGCGCGGCGATCCGGTCCATGTCGACGCCGATGAGTCCAGGCTCGGCGTAGGCGCGCGACGCCTTCAGGCCGGCGACGATGGCCGCGACCTGGCCCGGGTCCGGCGGGACGACGGTCGGCCGCCACGGCTCGTGCGTCGCCGGTACACCCCGCAGGTGCCGGATCGCCCGGACGACCTCGCGCGTCACGTCGTACCGCTCCAGGAGGTCCCGGTAGTCGGCAGGCCCGGGGGCGAACCATTGGTCGATCGACGCCATCCGTACCTGCAACCCCGTCACACGCACCAGCGGACGGGCGTTCGCCGCGGACCACTCGTCCAGCCGCTTCTCCACCGGCTCGTCGTCGTCGGACTTCGCGAGGAACGGCCGGACCACGACGGCGACCCGGCTACCCGCCAGCTCGCGCCGCACCACGGCCTGGTCGAACCGCGCGACCGAGCCCGGCGCTATATAGACCGGGTCTGTCTCCAGCGAAGCCGTGTCCAGCGGGGCAGCCAACGCCGGGGGCCCGATGATCAGCCCGAGAACCGCCGTGGCCAGTAGACGTCTGTACACCTCACCGAGCGTGCCGCGCCGCCCGCACGCGCAAATCGGGGAGTACCCCCCAGTTTCCCGCCGCCGGCGTCGGCCGGGCCGCCACCGCCGCGCCCCTACCGCTGCCGCCCGCCGCCAGCGCCCGCCGCGGCCCTACCGCCAGGTGCCCGTTGCGGCGAACTCGTCGATCGTGGCGGCGTGCGGCGCCAGGTCGATGTCGCGGTCCGCGAGCCACGCGTCGTCGTAGTAGGTGTGCGCGTACCGTTCGCCGCCGTCACACAGCAGCGTGACGACGCTCCCGGGCTCGCCGGCCGCCTTCATCTCGGCGACCAGCGCGAACGCGCCCCACAGGTTGGTGCCCGTGGACCCGCCGACAGCGCGGCCGAGCATCCGGGTGGCGTAGCGCATGGCCGCGAACGAGGCCGCGTCCGGTACCCGCACCATGCGGTCGATGACCTGGCCGACGAAGCTGGGCTCGATCCGGGGACGGCCGATGCCTTCGATCCGGGACCCCTTGCCGGTCGTCCAGCTGGCGTCGTCGTGTGCCCATCCGTCGAAGAAGGCCGAGTTCTCCGGGTCGACGACGAGCAGCTGCGTGTCGTACCGCTGGTACCGGATGTACCGGCCGATCGTCGCACTGGTGCCGCCCGTACCGGCCCCGACGACGACCCAGCGCGGTATCGCGTGCCGCTCGCGCGCCATCTGCTCGAAGATCGACTCGGCGATGTTGTTGTTGCCGCGCCAGTCCGTGGCCCGTTCGGCGTGGGTGAACTGGTCCACGAAGTGGCCCTGGACGTCGTCCGCCAGCCACCGCGCTTCCACGTACACCTGCGCCGGGTCCTCGACAAGGTGGCAGCGGCCGCCGTAGAACTCGATCAGCGCGATCTTCTCCGGCGATGTGCTCGCCGGCATGACCGCCACGAACGGCAGCCCCAGCATGCGCGCGAAGTAGGCCTCCGACACCGCCGTCGACCCGCTCGACGCCTCCACGACGGTCGTGCCCTCGCGGATCCATCCGTTGCACAGTCCATAGAGGAACAGCGAGCGGGCGAGCCGGTGCTTGAGCGAACCGGTGGGGTGCGTCGACTCGTCCTTGAGGTACAGGTCGATGCCCCAGTCGGGCGGCAGCGGGAACGACAGCAGGTGCGTGTCGGCGGAGCGGTTGGCGTCCGCGTCCACCTTGCGGACGGCCTCGTTGACCCACGCCCGGGTCTTGGGCGAGCACCGGTCGAGCGATTCGCCGCTCATGCGCCCAGAATCCCCGCGTACTGGACCGGGTCCACATTGCCCCCGGACACGACGGCCACGTGCTTGCCCGGCGGCAGATCCCGGAAGAGATAGGCCGCCGTCGTGACGGCGCCGCTGGGCTCGGCGACCAGCCGCGCCTTGCGCGCGAGCACCCGCACCGCCTCGGCGATCTCGTCCTCGGTGACCGTGACGACCGCGTGCACGTACCGCTTGATGTGCTCCCACGGCTGCTCGCCGACCGATGTCGTGCGCAGGCCGTCGGCCATCGTCCGGTAGGTCTGCTGGCTCGTCCACGTCACGCGGGCACCCGTCCGGAAACTCTCGGCCGCGTCCCCGGCAAGTTCCGGTTCGACAAGCACGACCTTCGCCTCCGGACGGAGCATCGCCAGCGCCGTCGCGGTCCCGGACGACAGTCCCCCGCCGCTGACCGGCACAAGCACGACGTCGACGTCCGGGGCATCCTCGGCGATCTCCAGCCCGACCGTGCCCTGGCCGGCGATGATCCGGGCGTCGTCGTACGGCGGGATCAGCACGTACCCATGCTCGGCGACGAGTTTCGCAGAGTAGGTGTCCCGCTCGTCCGGGTGGACGAGGACAACCTCCGCGCCGTGCGAGCGGGTCAACTCCTGCTTGATCGCCGGGGTCGTGTCGGGCATGACGATCGTGGCCCGGACGCCGGCCAGCTTCGCGGCGTACGCAACAGCCTGGGCGTGGTTCCCGCTGGAGTGGGCGACGATTCCGCGGCGACGCTCGTCCTCGTCGAGCTGGGCGACGGCATTCACCGCGCCACGGATCTTGAACGCGCCGGTGGCCTGCAACGACTCCGGCTTTAGCCACAACGGACGGTCGCGATCGGACCACAGGCACGGCAGCAGCGGCGTCCGGACGGCGACGTCCTTGATACGGACGGCGGCAGCACGGATGTCGTCGAGAGTCACGAGGTCAGCCATGCTCACGACTGTATGCCGGCTGCTTGTGCGCGCCCCTCCCACCGGGTGGACAGCACGACCGTCGTGCGGGTGCGCGCCACGCCGCGGATCCGGTTGACCCGGCCGATCGTGTGCTCCAGCGCCGCCACGTCGGCCACCCGGACCATGAGCATGAACGACTCCTCGCCGGCGAGGAACCAGCACGCCTCGACCTCAGGTACCTCGTGCAGGGCGGCGGCGATGTCGTCGTGTTCGGCGCTGTCGGACTGGATGATCCCGATCAGTGCCGTCACACCGAGTCCGAGCGCGGTGGGTTTGACCGCCGCGTGGTAACCGCTGATGACGCCGCTCGCCTCCAGCTTGCCCACCCGATCATGCACAGCGGGTGCTGACAGGCCTACTTTCCGTGCCAGCTCGGCGTACGTCTCCCGACCGTTCTCGCGCAGCGCGTCGAGAATCCGCCGGTCAATGTCGTCCACAAGTCTCCTCATCTGGGGGGTCCGATGGTTACGGAGCATAACCGTGCCGCAACAGCCCACTCGTGCCCAACCGTTCTAGTTACACGAGTTCACCCGTTTGCCCTTTGCACCCGATCGGGCGGTGCTCTAATGGCCACCGGATGGCAGCCATACCGCCGAATGGCGCCACAGACGAACAGCCGGGCCCCCGCTCCGGCTAGGACGTGAGGGGAAACAGTGGAGGTAGGCGAGCGCCTACTCACCCCAGGTGAGGTTGCGGCGCTGTTCCGAGTGGATCCGAAGACTGTGACGCGCTGGGCAGCGGCAGGACGGATCAGCAGCATCCGTACGCCCGGCGGGCATCGACGGTTCCGGGAATCCGAGGTCAAGGCACTGTTAGCCGCGGGCGAGAACGGCTCGGGCTTCCCGGAGGACGACGTCAGCTGACGTGTCGGGCGCCCGCCCCGGCGCCCGGCTCAGAGTCACGGATCCAGCTCACGCGCGGCGCCGAGTTCACCGCGCCAGCGAGTGAAAAGAGTGTGCGGAACGTCGATGGCATCGAGCACCTTGCCCGCGACGAAATCCACCAACTGCTGCACAGTCGTCGTGCCCGCGTAGAAGCCCGGGCTGGCCGGCAGGACCACCGCACCGGCGTCGTGCAGCGCCAGCATGTGAACCAGCTGTCCCCGTGACAACGGTGTCTCCCGCGGCACCACCACCACCGGCCGGCGCTCCTTCAGGTTCACGTCCGCGGCCCGCTGCAACAGATCCTTGCTCAGCCCCAGCGCGATTCCGGCCACCGCCGACGTGCTCGCCGGCACCACGAGCATCCCGCGCGCCGGGTACGACCCGCTGCTCGGACCGGCCGCCAGATCGCCCGCCGGCCAGTACTCGACGTCGTCCCCGGCCAGATCGCGGCCCAGCCAGGCGGCGAGATCGTCCTTCCAGTGGGCGTCGCGGAAGCTCAGGCCCATCTCGTCCAGGATCGTCAGCCGCGCCGCGCGGGACACGACGAGATCGACCGGCAGCTCGGCGTCGAGGAGCCCGCTCAGAACCGCCCGCGCGTACCCGGTGCCGCTCGCCCCGGAAACCCCGACAACCCAGGGCCGCCGCTCACTCATCCCTCAACCCTACGGGCGGAGGCCCTGGAGGAGGACCAGGTCGGCCAGCGCGAAGGCGAACAGCAGGATGCCGATCACCCCGTTGGCAGTGAAGAAGGCCCTGTTCACGCGGGACAGGTCGGTCGGCTTCACGATGCTGTGCTCGTACACCAGTACGCCGGCCGTCAGCCCGACCCCGAGGAACCAGAGCCAGCCGAAGCCGGTCAGGACGCCGAACCAGGCGTACAGGACCACGGTGACCACGTGCACCACCCGCGCGGCCCGCAGCGCTCCGGCGACCCCGAAACGGACAGGCACCGAACGGACGCCGATCCACCGGTCCACCTCGACGTCCTGGCAGGCGTAGATGCAGTCGAACCCGCCGATCCAGGTACCGACGGCCAGCCCCAGCACGAGCGCGTCCCAGGACCAGGCGCCGGTGACGCCGATCCACGCGCCGACCGGCGCGATCGCCTGCGCGATGCCCAGGAAGACCTGCGGGAAGTCGGTGAAGCGCTTCGCGTACGAGTAGACGACCAGGAAGAACAGCGCGATCGGCGACAGCGCCAGGCACAGCCAACCCAGGGCGGCGACGGTCACGAAGAACACCGCCAGCGAGATGCCGAGCCCCACCCACGCCGCGCGCACCGACAGCGCTCCGGTGATCAGCTCGCGCGTCGCCGTACGGGGATTCTGCGCGTCGATGTGGCGGTCGATGATCCGGTTCGCGGCCATCGCCACCGTCCGGGCCGACACCATCGCCACCGTGACCAGCGCCAACGTGCCCCACTGGATGGTCGGCCGCATCGCGGTCAGCGCGGCCACGTACGCGAACGGCAGCGCGAAGATCGAGTGCTCGATCATCACCAACCGCAGAAACACCCGCACCCGCGACGGGGCTGTGGCTGTGCTCATTGGTTCGCTCGCTTCGCGGCGCCTCTATGCGGCGTCGACGCCACCGCGGTGCCGCTCCGCTCGCTCACAGGCCGTACTCCGACCAGCGTTCGGATACCCGCGCGACCACGTCCGGCGTCATCACGCACTCGTCGGGCCAGCCGCCGTCCCGGTGGTACCCCTCGGTCGGGAGCTTGCGGGTGGCGTCGACGCCGACCTTGCCGCCCCAGAACTGCTGGTACGCGGCGTGGTCGAGGTGGTCGACAGGACCGGACGTCAGCAGCATGTCGTGCGCGTAGTCGACGTTGCCGAACGCGCGCCAGGCGACCTCGCGGTAGTCGTGCACGTCGCAGTCGGCGTCCACGACGATGATCAGCTTGGACAGCGACAGCAGGTGCGCGCCCCAGATCGCGTTCATGACCTTCTGGGCCTGCTTGGGGAACCGCTTGTCGATCGAGACGATGCAGCAGTTGTGGAAGACGCCCTCGGCCGGCAGGTCCATGTCGACGATGTCGGGGATGAGGATCTTGGTCAGCGGCAGGAAGATGCGCTCGGTGGCCTTGCCGATCGGCCCGTCCTCCTGGGGCGGGCGCCCGACGACCACGGTCTGGTAGACGGGGTCGCGCTGCATGGTCATGCAGTCGATCGTCAGCGCGGGGAACGGCTCGACGGGCGTGTAGAAGCCGGTGTGATCACCGAACGGCCCTTCGGGCAGCCGCACCCCGGGCTCCAACCAGCCTTCGAGGACGATCTGGGAGTTGGCCGGCACCTGGAGCGGCACGGTGAGGCAGTCCACCATCTCGACCCGCTCCCGCCGTACGAACCCGGCGAACAGGTACTCGTCGATCTCGGCGGGTAGCGGCGCCGACGCCGCGTACGTCACGGCCGGATCGCACCCGAACGCGATCGCCACGGGCAACCGCTCGCCGCGCCGCTCTGCCACGGCGTGGTGCGCCGTCGAGTCCTTGTGGATCTGCCAGTGCATGCCGACGGTGCGCTCGTCGTGCCGCTGGAGCCGGTACATGCCGAGATTCCGCTGACCCGTTTCCGGGTGCTTCGTGTGGGTGAGCCCGAAGTTCATGAACGGGCCGCCGTCGTCCGGCCAGGACGTGATCGCGGGGATCCGGTTCAGGTCGACGTCGGCGCCCTTGAGGACGACGTCCTGACAGGGAGCGTTCTTGACCTTCTTCGGCGGGACGTTCTTGAGCTGCCCGAGCTTGCCGAACGCGTCCTTGAGCCCGGACCAGCCGACCGGCAGCTGGGTCTTGACCAGGTCGCCGATGCGGTCCCCGATCTCGTCGAGCGAGTCGGCGCCGAGCGCCATGGCCATCCGGCGGTCGGTGCCGAACAGGTTGATCGCGAGCGGCATCTCGCCGCTGGTCGGCTGCTCGAACAGCAGGCCGGGGCCGCCGTCCCGGACGACCCGCTGCACGATCTCCGTCACTTCGAGGTGCGGGTCGACCGGGGTCTTGATCCGCTTGAGCTCTCCGGCGCGCTCGAGCTGGGTGATGAAGTCGCGGAGGTCGGCGTACGGCATGGAGCCAGTATCGACGCCGCCACGCAGAGACAACACAGCGGCCCCGGGCGGGAGGACCGGGGCCGCTGTGGTGGGGCGTTCGGAACTAGCTCGGGCGCACGGCCCCGGAGTAGGGCATGACGCTCATGTTGGCGATCTTGACGTTGTCACCCGGTTCCGGCGCGTGGATCACCTTGCCGTTACCGATGTAGACGCCGTTGTGCGAGATCGGGCTGTAGAAGAACACGATGTCGCCGGGCTGGAGCGCCGACTTGGACACCTTGGGCTCCTGCGCGTACTGCTGCTTCGCGGAGTGAGGCAGCGAGATGCCGACCTTCCGCCACGAGGCCATCGTCAGGCCGGAGCAGTCGTAGGACCCGGGGCCATCGGCGCCGAACACGTAGGGCTTACCGACCTGCGCGTGGGCGAACTCCACGACGACCCGGGCACGGCCCTGCGCCGGGCCGTCGTAGACGGGGGCCCGGTCGCCGCTGCGGCTGGACCGGGGCAGCTGAGACTTGAGCTTGGCGATGTCCCTGTTGAGGATCGTCTTGGTGTCGCGGAGCTTCTTCTCCTGCGCGGCCTGGTTGGCGACCTCGGCGTCGAGCTTGCGCTTCGCGTCGTCCAGCGGCTTCTTGGCTGCGAGCAGCGCGTCGATGCTGGTGCGCTGGTCGCGGGTGACGATGTCGAGCATGGCCATCTGCTCGAGGACGGTCTCGGGCGAGCCGCCGCTGAGCATCACGTTCGCCATGCCCGGGCGCCCGCCGCGGAAGGCGGCGGCGCCGATGTCGCCGACCTTGGCCTCGTACGCGGACGTCTTGACCTCGAAGGTCTTGATCTGGGCGGTAAGCGTGGCCTGCTTGGCGCGGCTCTGCTTGAGTAACTCGAACGCCTCGTTGTACTGCTCGTTGACGGCGTCGAGCTTGGCGCCGAGCGTCTTGATCGAGCGGTCGATGTCGGCTGGGCTGGGCGCGGCTGCGGCGTTCCCACCGGGAACCATCGTCAGCACGGTGGCGACACAGGCGGCTAAGACAAGGGAACGGCGAGCGAACGTACGGGCGGACTGCACCGCGAAGGCACTCCTTACTCCTTCGACCGCCTCCCCGGCCGACGCCCGCAGGCGCCCGACACGGCGGTGGTCGACCGACGCCGTTCGGATGAATGGCGGGCTTCCGGTCAACCGGGGACCGACTCTAGGTCGTTTTCTCCGCACCGGTCCACTAAGCAAGAGAGATTTAACCTTGACTCCGGTGCGTATTGAGGGTATTACTCACGCTCCGCCGAGCTGACCGATTCGCACCGTAACGTGAATGCCGTTTCCCCAGCGGGAAACGCCGAGTGAACGGCGTGCACCTTCACGAAACGCGGTGATCTTTGTCTCTCGAATCCCGTTACCGTTTCCAAGCAGGGCTCGTTGCACTCAGTGTCAGAACGATCACGGAACGCTGCGGCGAGAAGGGTCTGGGGTCACGGATGCGGGACGACGACAAACATCAGGGACGACCGGTCAACAAGCACCGCATCACCGCCGACGAGGTGCGGTGATGCCCAGCCAGACGCTCGTCACGTTCAGCGAGCCCCTTCCCGAGGCCACGCCCACCGCCCCGGAGACTCCCGCGGAAGGACCGGATCCGTCCGCCGCGGTCGAGTTCGCGACCCGGGTCCTGACCGGCTGGCACTTCATCGCCGAACTGTCCGTGCTCGGGCAGGCCATGTGCGCGTGCGGCCAGCCCTGGGAGTACTGCGAGTACCGGATCCTCGCCCGCCGCTGCGGCCTGTGAAAGGGCTCTAGACGCCCGCGTAGGAGTGCAGGCCTGACGTGATGAGGTTGATCGCGAACAGGTTGATCATCATCGTCACCCAGCCGAGGATCACCACCCACGCCGCCCGCCGGCCACGCCAGCCAGCCGTGGCCCGGGCGTGCAGGTAGGCCGCGTAGATCACCCAGGAGACGAACGCCCAGGTCTCCTTCGGGTCCCAACCCCAGTAGCGGCTCCACGCCGCCTCGGCCCAGAGCGCGCCGAGGATGATGCCGACCGTCCAGATGGGGAACGCGATCGCGTGCAGCCGGAACGTCAGCCGCTCCAGCGTGGCGGCGTCGGGGAGGCGCGGACCGAGCTTCGACGTGGGCTTTCCCGCCGCCAGCCGCTCCTCGTACCGCTGCCGGA
Organism: uncultured Actinomycetota bacterium; assembly: GCA_963742725.1. Classification (GTDB taxonomy): domain Bacteria; phylum Actinomycetota; class Actinomycetes; order Mycobacteriales; family Cryptosporangiaceae; genus CAVVAL01. Next base: position 1,731,685 of record CAVUMX010000001.1, read on the forward strand.
CCAGGTACAGCGCCGCCGTCACGAACCCGACCATGAAGATCCCGGACGCCCCGACCATGCACGGGACGTGGATCTCCTTCCAGTACGAGTTCAGGGCCGGCATGAGCGGCGCGGCCTCGGTGTAGAGCATGCTGCCGGCGATCCCGAGCATCATCAGGACGGTGGCCATGACGAACAGGCCGAGGTGGCGGATCGGGCGGCGGGCCGCCAGCACGATCCAGGCCAGGACGCCGACCGCGCAGACGGCCGTGATGAACTCGTACATGTTGCCGAGCGGCGCCCGTCCGGCGGCGACACCGCGCGTCGCGAGGCAGCCGACATGCAGCAGCCATCCCAGCACCGTGGCAGCGAAGCCGAGCGCGCCGATCCGCGCCGCCATGCCCGTGGACGGCGGCTCCGGCTTCTCGGGCTCGGCGCCCAGCCGGGCGAGCGTGTCCTCGACGGTCTCCTGCGCGGGGGCCTCGATGGTCGCGGCGCCGACCGTGGCCAGGACCTTGACCTTGCGGACGGTCACCCCGCCGGCCCGGCCGAACGCGTACTCGATCGCGTACGCGACCATCGCCAGCGCGTAGGCGGCGAGCGCGGCCAGCAGCAGGTTGTCGGAGAGGCTCGCCAGGCCGGTTTCGACGGGCATGTCAGTCCTTCTTCGGTGGGACGGGGTTCGTCGCCTGGACGACGGCGATGACGGTACGCCGGAACTCGGTCGTGAACGATTCGGCATCGGTGCGGGCCAGACCGGCCGCGGCCACGCTCGACGGGGTGACGCGGAACCAGATCCGGCGGCGCCGCACGGTGAGCGAGGCGATCAGCCCGAGGACCATGACGATCGCGCCGCCCAGGACGGTCCGGTGGCCGGGGTCGAAGCCGACCTCCATGCTCGCCCATTCCTTGGTGCCGACGAACGTCAGCTCGGTGCCGTCGTCGAGCTTCCACGTCTCGCCGGGCTTGAGCAGCTTCGCCGGACCGGGCTTGAGCGCGCCCTTGGCCACCTGCGCCTGGTCGAGCGAGTAGACGGAGCGCGGGATGCCGCTGTTCAGGCCCGTGTCGCCCCGGTACGACAGGATCGTGAGCCCTGGACTGCGCTCGGCCGGGAACCGGGACCGTACCGGCGGCCCGTCCTCGGGGAGCGTCGGCACGTAGATGCCCTCGAACGCCACCTGGACGTCCGGCGTGACGGCGCCGCCCTTCGGGTTCTGGTTGGCGTCCGGGATGATCACCGCGCCCTGGCTCGTGTGCATCGAGTCCTGGGGCAGGAACGGCGTGGTGCTCTCGAACACCGTCCCGTACCGGTCCTTGAACCGCAGGATCGGCGCGTAGCCGTGGTTGATCAGGTAGACGTTCGCGCCGGCCATCCGCAGCGGCGAGTTGACCTTGATACGGGCCTTGCTGTCCGGATCGGCGTCGCCCGCGCGGGCGCCCGAGACATGCCGGACGTCCGCCTGGTAGTCCTTGGGCTGGGCGTTGCCGTAGTACGTCGCGCGGAAGTCGTCCAGCCGGACGCAGAACGGCTCCAGGGACGAGTCGCCGACGAGCCGTCCGGGCGAGAACTGGTCGTACGCCTGGATCGTGTTGCAGAAGTCGTCGCCCTCGATGACGACGACGCCGCCCTTCCAGCCCCACAGTCCGCCCATGGCCATGCCCGCCAGGACGGCGACCAGCGCGAAGTGGAAGAACAGGTTGCCGGTCTCGCGGAGGTAGCCCTTCTCGGCGCTGACCGTGGAGGTGCCGTCCTCGGCCGTGCGGACGACCGTCCGCCAGCGCCGCCGGCGCAGGACCGTCGCGATGGCCGCCGCGTCCGCCGTGATCGGCAGGCTCTCGTGGACGGGCAGCCTGTCGAGGTTGCGCGGCGCGTCCGGCGGGGTGCGGAACAGCGCCCGCAGGTGCAGGCGCATCCGGGGGACCAGGCAGCCGATCAGGGAGATGAACAGCAGCGTGTAGATCGCGGCGAACCACGGCGAACCGAAGACGTCGAACGCGGACAGCTTGTCGAGGAACGGCGCCAGCTTCGGATGCTCGTCGAAGTACTCGTCGACCTTGAGCTGGTTCAGGCCACGCTGCGGCAGCATCGAGCCGGGAACCGCCGCGATCGCCAGCAGGAACAGCAGCAGCAGTGCGGTACGCATGCTGGTGAGCTGGCGCCACGCCCGCAGCAGCTGGGCGCCGACGCTGTGGCCGGTGATCCGGCGGGCGGCGTCCGGGGCCGGCTGGGTCGAGAGCTGCGCGTCGTCGGTCGCGGTCCGCTCATCCACTGTGGACATCAGATGCCGATCTCCCCGGGCCCGACCCTGCCGTACAACCAGATCACCAGATCACTCCACCACCCGGTCAGCAGCAGAACGCCGACGGTCACCAGCATCACGCCGCCGACCCGGGTCACCGTGCGGCTGTGCCGGCGCACCACCGCGAGCGCCCCGAGGAACCGGCGGAACCCCAGACCGAACACGATGAACGGGATGCCGAGCCCCAGGCAGTAGGCGATGGTCAGCACGATCCCGCGCGTTGCCGTGCCCTGCGTCAGCGTGAGCCCCTGGACGGCCGTGAGCGTGGGGCCGACGCACGGGATCCAGCCCAGCCCGAACACCGCACCCAGGAGCGGAGCGCCCGCTAAACCCGTCGCCGGGAGCCGCCGTATCCGCGCCTCGCGCTGGAGGCCGGGAACGAACCCCATGAAGGCGAGTCCGAGGACGACGATCAGCGCGCCGGCAACCTTCTCCACGACGTCGCGGTGTTCGATCAGCGTGCTCGCCAGCCCGCCGACCGTGGCGCCGATGACCGTGAACACAGCGGTGAACCCGGCGACGAACAGCACACTGCCCAGCAGGACCCGGCCCTGCACGCGCCGCTTGGTCGCCGTGACGGTCTGGACCGCGTTGCCGTGCGGGTCGGTGCCGACGGCTTCGTCCAGGTCAGCGCCCGAAATGCCCGTGACGTATGAGATGTAGCCCGGTACCAGCGGCAACACGCACGGCGACAGGAAACTCACGAGGCCGGCGAGCGCGCTCACCCCGACCGCGGCGACCAGCGGCCCGTCGACGACGGTCCCGGCAAAGCTCACGACTTCTCCGCGGCGACACGTTCCACGACCGGCTGGAGGTCCTTGCTGAGCAGCGGACGGCGGAACACCACGGCGACCCGGCCCTGCCGGTCCAGGATGATCGTCGCGGGGATCGCGTTCGGCGGGGTGTCCCGGAACTTGAGCGCGACGCGCTGGGCGCGGTCGTAGATGCTCGGGTACGTCACCTTGAACGCCTGCTCGTAGGCCTTGGCGTTGTCGCGCGAGTCCTTCACGTTCACGCCGAGGAACTCGACGCCGGAAGCCTTCGTCGCCGCGTACACGGCTTCGAGATCGTCGGCTTCGGCCCGGCACGGCGCGCACCACGAGCCCCAGAAGTTGACGACGACGACCTTGCCCTTGTTGGCGGACGGGTCGTAGTCGCTGCCGTCGACCAGCTCGCCGGTGAGGCGGGGCGCGGACTTCCGGTCGGCCGCCGCGTACTCGACCATCGTCCCGTTGCCGGAGACGAACCGCTGCTCGCTCCCCGCCGCCTGGTCGACAGCCTTGTCACCCGTACCACACCCAGCGAGTGCGACAGCAAGCCAGAAGTACCAGAAAAGTTCTGACCTGGAGCCCGTCCAGACGTCGTCCGGCAAGGCGGAGGCGTCCGTCGCGTGCTCTGGCACGCAAGGACGCCGACAACGCGGTCCGGTCGGCGTCTGGACGGGCCGCGCACGCGGTCCGGTCGCGTTGGACGGGCCGCGCACATCAGGCGCCCTTGCTGGTTTTCGCCGTGGCGGATTGGGCCACGAGGGCTGCGGCGGGTTCGCTGTAGCCGACCCCCGCGAGGTGGACGCCGTCGAAGTGGAACGAGGTGAGGCTGGCGAGCCCGCACTCGCGGTTGCGCGGATCGTGCCAGAGCCGCTTGGCTTCCAGGTGCCGGCGCAGCGTCCAGATGGGGAGCTGGTGGCTGACGCAGACGGCCTCGTGGCCTTCGGCGATGTCGCGGGCGGCGAGCACGGCGGCGAACATCCGCTCCGCGATCAGCTTGTACGGCTCGCCCCACGACGGCGTGAACGGGTTGCGGAGCTGCGGCCAGTAGCGCGGGTTCCGCAGTGCGCCGTCACCGACGCCGACCTTCTTGCCCTCGAAGAAGTTGCCGGACTCGATGAGCCGCTCGTCCACGGCGACGTCGAGGCCGAACTGCTCGGCGAACGGCTCGGCCGTCTGCTGGGCGCGCTCCAGCGGGCTGGCGACCACGTACGTCACGTCGTGGCCGTCGAGCGCCTGCGCGGCGACCTTGGCCATCTGCTCGCCGAGCGGGGAGAGCCGGTAGCCGGGCAGCCGTCCGTAGAGAACGCCTTCCGGGTTGTGGACCTCACCGTGCCGCAGCACGTGGACGATGGTCTTCGGGGTCACTGCGCAGCCGCCCGGGCCGCGTGGGGAAGGGCGGCCGCGATCCGCTCGATCGCCGCGTCGTCGTGCGCGGCCGACACGAACCACGCCTCGTACGCGCTCGGCGGCAGGTACACGCCGTGGGCGAGCATCGCGTGGAAGAACCGGGTGTAGCGCTCGGTCTCCTGCCGCTGCGCGCCGTCGAAGTCGTGCACCTCGTCGGCGGCGAAGAAAATGCTGAACAGGCTTCCGGCGGACTGGAGTCGGTGCGCGACGCCCGCCTCGGTCAACGCGTCGGTGGCCAGCTTGGCGACGGTCGCGGCCGCCTTGTCGACATGCGCGTAGACCTCGTCGGTGGCGTGGCGGAGCGTGGCCAGTCCGGCGGCGCAGGCGAGGGGGTTACCGGACAGGGTGCCGGCCTGGTAGACGGGGCCCGCCGGAGCGAGGTGGCCCATCACGTCGCGCCGGCCGCCGAACGCCGCAGCCGGCAGGCCACCGCCCATGACCTTGCCGAACGTGAACAGGTCGGGCACGACGCCCTCGATGCCGAACCAGCCCGAACGGGACACCCGGAAACCGGTCATGACCTCGTCGAGGATGAGCAGCGCGCCGTACTCGTCGCACAGCTGCCGGAGCAGCTGGTTGAAGTTGTCGCGCGGCGGCACCACGCCCATGTTCGCCGGGACGGCCTCGGTGATCACGGCGGCGATCTCGGACCCGTGCGCGGCGAACGCGGCCCGGGCGGCGATCGCGTTGTTGTACGGCAGCACGATCGTGTCGGCGGCGCTCGCGCCCGTAACGCCCGGAGTGTCCGGCAGGCCGAACGTGACGACCCCGGAGCCGGCGCTGGCCAGCAGCGAATCGACATGACCGTGGTAGCAGCCGGCGAACTTCACGACCTTGGTGCGACCGGTGAAGCCCCGCGCGAGACGGATCGCGCTCATCGTCGCCTCGGTACCGGAGTTGACCAGCCGGACCTGCTCGACCGGCGCCACGCGCTTGACGATCTCCTCCGCCAGCTCCACCTCGCCCGTGCTGGGCGTGCCGTAGCTGGTACCCCTGGTCGCGGCCCGCTGGAGGGCATCCACCACCGCCGGGTGGGCGTGGCCGAGCAGCAGCGGACCCCACGAGCAGACGAGGTCGACATACTCGCGGCCGTCCACGTCCGTCAGGAGAGCGCCCTTGCCGCTCGCCATGAACCGAGGGGTGCCGCCGACGGCGCGGAAGGCACGGACCGGCGAGTTCACCCCGCCCGGCACCACGGCACCGGCACGGTCGAACCACTCCTGCGAGCTGGGGGCGTCGTACGCAAACGTCACCCGGGCATTCTCTCATCTACCTCGCGTAGACAGTGCTTGGGGTGCTATAACCCCACCTCGGCGGGGCTTCCCTCCACCCACCGGGCGCCACCTGCCCGGTCCCGCGCGCCGCGCCATCCGCATCGCCCGGGCCAGCTCACCCACCGCGCGGCACCACCGCGCCACCGGCACCGCCCGGGCCAGCTCACCCACCCGCGCCGTGCACCACCCACCGGTCCCCGCGCCACCCCGCTCTCGCCCACCCGTGCCCCGCCCGCCCCCGCATCGCCCGCCACCCGCGCGCCGTCCGACGGCCGTCCACATTGGAATACTCGGGGAAATCGTCCTTTCCCAGCCCTCCGAGACACCGATTTCCCCGAGTTTTCTACAGTGGACGGTCAGGAGCGGGCGAGTTCCTTGCGCAGGCGCGTGAACGTGCGCGGGCTCCGCAGGCCGAGGACGGCGACGACCTGCCCCTCCCGGCTGTACGTGGCGACGAAGCGGCGTTCGCTCACGTCCCCCTCGACGATCTCGACGGTCGCGTCAGGCGCGGCGATACCCGCGAACTGGACCATCACGCCGTACTGATCGCTCCACACGTACTGGACGGGGTCGTACGGCTGCGGGTCGCCGAGGATCGTCCGGGCCACGGCGGCGCCCTGGTCGCGAGCGTGCGTCCAGTGCTCGACCCGGACGTGCCCACCGGCTCGCGCGCTCGGGAACCGGGCCACATCCCCGGCGGCATAGACCCCCGGGACGCTGGTCGCGCCGAACGAGTCCACCAGCACGCCGTCGTCCACGGCGACGCCGGATCCGGCGAGCCATTCGACGTTCGGTGCCACGCCGATGCCGACGACGACCAGATCAGCGGGAAGCTCCCGCCCGTCCGCGAGGACGACGCCGGACGCCGACACCTCGTGAACGGCCGTACCGGCGTGCAGCGTCGTGCCGTGATCAGCGTGTAGCCCGACCAGCACCTTCGCCATTTCCTCGCCAAGCGCTTCGACCATGGGCAGCGGCAGAGCCTCGACGACGTCCACGGTGCGCCCGGCGGACCGGGCCGTCGCGGCCACCTCGGCCCCGATGAAACCGCCGCCGACCACGACGACGCGTTCGGCCTGAGCGAGCGCCGTGCGGATGGCGATCGCGTCGTCGAGCGTCCGGAGCGTGTGCACGCCGGTGGCGCCGCGCAGGTTCCGCGCGCGGGCGCCGGTGGCGATCACGACGGCATCGGCGGACACCTCGGCGCCGTCGTCGAGCGTGATCTGGCGACCGGCGGCGTCCAAGCTCACCGCGCGACGGCCGAGCACCATCTCAACCCCAGCCAACGCTTCGGATGTGGCCAGCGACAGATCTCCCGCCTCCAGATCACTGGCGAGAAAGGCCTTAGACAGAGGCGGACGGTCGTACGGCGCGTGCGCCTCGTCGCCGATCAGCACGATCCGGCCGTCGAACCCGCCGGACCGCAGTGACGCCGCAGCGGACCATCCCGCCAACGACGCGCCGACAACCGCCACCGATCGCACCACCACGCGTACCTCCTCGCTGACCGACCGTACCCAACCCACCACGCGGGCATTGCGCCGATGGCGCGACCGCTCACTGCGCGGGCGGCCGCCCGAATGGGCCAACTTGTGGGGGTCGCCTCGCGCGGACGTGCATCCAGAAGGCACCCTGTAGAGGTGACGGCGAAGGACCAGGCACAGCCCAGCACGCCCGCGAACGGGGACAGCACACCGAACACGCCCCCGGCGCGCGGGTCCAAGCCGACGAATCCTGACAAATCGCCGAACGCCGCCACGGAACCGAAGCCGGTTGCCGGCAAGGATGTGGCTGGCGCCAAGCCCGCCAGCTCCGCCGAACCCGCCGAACCCGCCGCAGATCGCAGGCCGTCGCGCACCGGCGCCTCTGCCGCTGGCTCCACGAACACCGGCCCAACCCCGGCCACGAGCGAAAACACGCCCACCGGAGGCTCCAGCGCGGGGGTTACGCAGCCGGAGCCGACCGCCGCCGGTGGCACGGGCACCAGCCGGACGCGCGCCGCCCGCAAGGTCGCCGGCGACAATGCGGCCAGCAGCGCGAGCGCCGGCCGGGCGACCGAAGCGAAGGCGAACAGCGGGGCCAAAGGGGCCACACCGGCCGCCTCCGCCCGCGACACCGCAGCGGCCGAGGACAAGGCGACCGCCAAGGACGACACGACCGCCGCGGGCAAGGCAACCGCTCAAGACGGAACAACCGGCAAGGGCAATGATGAGACGGCCGCCGACGGGATAGCCGCTTCCGAGGCGAGTCCCGATGCGACCGATGTTCTTGAGAACGCGGCCGAGCCGAGCCGTCGCCGGTGGCGTCGCCGGGCCAAGGATTCGGCGAAGTTGCCGGCGACGCGCCGCTGGGACCGCTGGTACTGGGTCGTCGCGCGCGGTCTCGCGACGGCGGCGATCGGCGTGGTGGCGATCCTGCTGGGCACGATCGTCCTTCCGCAGTTCATCGACACGAACGTCAGCGCCGACAAGCGCACGGACGAACCGCCGGCCGAGGCCGGGGACGTCCCCGGCGCCCCGCTGCCGAGCACCAGCCCGCCGTTGGGCCTGCCGACTCCGAGCGGCACGGCAACGCCGCCTACCCAGGCGCAGACCCAGCCCGGACGTCCGGCCGACACGCTGTCGACGTGGGCGGTCGGCCTGGACCGGCTGGGTATCCCGCAGGTGGCACTCCAGGCGTACGGCTACGCGGAGACGGTGCTGTCGCGGACGCAGCCGAGCTGCCAGCTGTCCTGGACGCTGCTCGCGGGCATCGGTTCGATCGAGTCGAACCACGGGCGGCACGGCGGTTCGGTGTTGCAGGCGAACGGGGTGTCAGAGCCGAGGATCGTCGGCATCCAGCTCGACGGGTCGGCGAGCCAGAAGATCGCGGACACCGACAAGGGCGCGCTCGACGGCGATCCGGCGTTCGACCGGGCGATGGGCGCGATGCAGTTCATCCCGTCCACGTGGGCGCAGTGGAAGAGCGACGCGGACAACGACGGCAAGCAGGATCCGTACGACATCGACGACGCGGCGCTGTCGGCGGCGTACTACCTGTGCGCGAACGGCCGCAATCTCAGCACCGGCACCGACTGGTGGTCGGCCGTCCTGAGCTACAACAACCTGGAGCGGTACGCGAACGACGTGTACACGAAGGCCGACCGCTACGGCCAGGACAGCACCGCCCGGTAAGCGACAGCACCGCCCGCTAGAACGCTAAGCCAGGAGCTGGGCCGCCTCGGTGGCCCAGTACGTGGCGACGATGCCCGCACCGGCCCGGCGGATGGACGTCAGCGTCTCCAGCATCACGCGCTCGCGGTCCAGCCAGCCGTTCCGGGCGGCGGCCTCGACCATCGCGTACTCGCCGGACACCTGGTACGCGGCCACCGGCACCGTGACCTCGCTGGCCACGGCGTGCACGATGTCCAGGTACGGCAGGGCGGGCTTGACCATGATGATGTCGGCGCCCTCGGCGATGTCCAGGGCGACCTCGCGCAGCGCCTCGGCGGCGTTCGGCGGGTCCTGCTGGTACGTCTTGCGGTCGCCGACGAGCGTGGACTCGACGGCGTCCCGGAACGGCCCGTAGAAGGCCGACGCGTACTTGGCCGCGTACGCGAGCAGCGCCACGTCCTTGTACCCGGCGGCGTCGAGGGCGGCGCGGACGACCGCGACCTGGCCGTCCATCATCCCGGACAGTCCGAGCACGTGGGCGCCGGCGTCGGCCTGCGCGACGGCGAGTTCGGCGTACCGGAGCAGGGTGGCGTCGTTGTCGACAGTGCCGTCGGCGGCGAGGACGCCGCAGTGGCCGTGGTCGGTGAACTCGTCCAGGCAGAGGTCGCTGATCACCACGATGTCGTCGCCGACCTCGGACAGCACGTCCCGCATCGCGGCGTTCAGCACGCCGTTCGGGTCGGTGCCGGCCGATCCGACCGCGTCACGCACGGCAGGCACGCCGAAGATCATGAGCCCGCCGACACCCGCCGAGACGGCGTCCGCCGCTGCTTTTCGGATCGAGTCACGGGAATGTTGGACGACGCCCGGCAGCGAGGCGATGTCGCGCGGCTCGGCCAGGCCCTCACGGATGAACATCGGCAGGACGAGGTCCGCAGGATGGACACGCGTCTCCGCGACCATGCGCCGCATCGCCGCGGTGCGCCGCAGCCGGCGCGGCCGGACCGTCGGAAAACCGCTCGTCGTCGCCGACGACGTCTCCAGCCCGGGACAGAGGTTCTGCAGCATGCCTAGCCACCCAACTGTCGGGGTTGTCGGGGTATCCGGCGCCCGGTTTGGGGACGGATACCCCGACAGTCCGCTTTGTCCAGCGATGGCGGCGGGCGCGAACCCGCCGCCACCAACAAACGCTACCGCGCGAGACGGCCCGCGGTCGGTCCCTGGGCCTTCGCACCGCGACGGCCCTTGACCGGCGTCGATGCCGCCTTCTCGCGCAGTTCGAGGGCGAACTCCGCCAGCGCTTCGACGAGCGACGGCACGTTCGCGGTCTCCGGCTGCACGTCGACCCGCAGCCCCAGTTCGCGCGCGGTCTCGGCCGTCTTCGGACCGATGCAGGCGACGACCGTGCGGGCGTGCGGCTTGCCGGCGATGCCGACCAGGTTCCGGACGGTGGACGACGAGGTGAACAGCACCGCGTCGAACCCGCCGGACTTGATCGAGTCGCGGATCTCGGCGGCCGGCGGGGCGGCGCGGACCGTCCGGTACGCGGTGACGTCGTCGACCTCCCAGCCACGCTCGATGAGGCCGGCGGCGAGGGTCTCGGTGGCGATGTCGGCGCGGGGCAGGAGCACCCGGTCGATCGGGTCGAGCACCGAGTCGTACGGCGGGAAGTCGGCGAGCAGGCCTTCGCTGGACTGCTCCCCGCTCGGCAGCATCTCGGGCTTCACACCGAACGCCTCGACGGCCTTGGCGGTGGCGTCGCCGATGCAGGCGATCTTCACACCGGCGAACGCGCGGGCGTCCAGGCCGAACTCGGCGAACTTCTCCCACACGGCCTTGACGGCGTTCGTGGACGTGAAGATCACCCACTCGTACCGTCCGGTGACCAGGCCCTTGATTGCGCGTTCCATCTGGGCGGGCGTGCGCGGCGGCTCGACGGCGATCGTCGGCACCTCGCACGGGATCGCGCCCCAGACGCGGAGCCGGGAGCTCATCGCGCCGGCCTGCTCCTTGGTGCGCGGGACGAGCACCTTCCAGCCGTACAGCGCACGGCTCTCCCACCAGGACATCTTGTCGCGCATGCCGACACCGGCGCCGACCGTCACGACGAGCGTGCCGAACAGTCCGACCGCCGCGTCGACGAGCCCGTCGAGCGTCGCGACGGACGTGGACTGGGTGTCGGTCGTGCCGTCGCCGGTCACGGAGACCGACGTCTGGCCGGACATGCCGGCGGCGAGCAGCCCGTCACGGAGGCTGGCCAGGTCACCGGCGGCGACCGTGAGAGCCAGGGTGCCCGGGGTGGGGACGAGCGCGTCGAAGTCGATCGCGGCAGGGTCCCGGACCTCGACCTCGGTACGCAGGCCACCGGCGGGAACGCCGGCGAACGTGCTGACGCCGTCGATGTGGCTGACGCCCGGGACGACCTCGAACGGGATCGCCGTACGGGCGACCGCCTGGGCCTCCTTGATCACGCCGTCGCTGCTGAACGGGTCACCGGCGACGAGCCGGACCACGTTCAGCCCGGACCGCGCACCGGAGAGCAGCACCTTCGCGACGTCACCCGGCACGCCCTCGGCGACGCTGACCTCGCGCTCGGCCGGCTCACCGGCGCCGGTGAGGGCGGAGGCCCCGGCCAGCGTCGCGGCTTCGGCGAGAATCGCGTCGAGCAGCGTGGCGGGCACGGCCGCGTCGTGAACCAGGTGGTCAGCGGCGGCTATGGCGTCGAGCGCGCGGCGGGTGAGCAGGCCGGGGTCGCCGGGTCCAGCGCCGACGAAGCTGATCCGTCCAATGGTCTTGCGGCGGGTCATGCGGTACTCCCCATCAGGGTGGTGGCGCCGGCGTCGAGAAGCTCGCCAGCGAGACGTCGGCCGATCGCGTCGGCGTCTTCATGCGGCCCGGAGGCGGCCAGCCTGACGGCGGCGCTGCCGTCAAGCGCGATCACGCTTCCCTCCAGGTGAACTTGGGCGCCCTTGACCTGGGCGAAGGCGCCGACCGGCGCGCTGCAGCCCGCTTCGAGGGCGGAGAGCAGCGCGCGTTCGGCGACCACGGCGGCGCGGCTGGCCGGATCCTCCAGCGCGCCGAGCAGTTCCACGAGTGCGGTGTCGTCCACGCGACACTCGATGGCGAGGGCGCCCTGCGCGGGTGCGGGCAGCAGGATGTCCGGATTGAGGACGTCCGTGACCTCGCCGATGCGTCCGAGACGGTTGATGCCGGCGTACGCGAGGACGACCGCGTCCACCTCGCCGGACGAAACCTTGCGGATGCGGGTATCCACGTTGCCCCGGATCGGCACGCATTCGATGCCGGCCTTGAGCGCGTTCAACTGGGCCACGCGCCTGGGCGCCCCCGTACCGACACGGGCACCGTGCGGCAGGGTCGCCAGCGTCAGCCCGTCGCGGGCGACGAGCACGTCGCGCGGGTCCTCGCGGGGCGGTACGGCGGCGATGACCAGGCCCTCGGCGGGCGCGGTCGGCAGATCCTTGTACGAGTGGACGGCCAGGTCGATCTCGCCGGCCACGAGGGCCTCGCGCAGCGCGGACACGAACACGCCCGTTCCACCGAGCTGCGTGATCGGTGCCGAGCTGAGGTCACCGGCCGTGGTGATCTCGACCAGTTCGACCGCCCGGCCGCTGCTCTCGGTGATCGCTGACGCGACCATTCCCGACTGAGCCAACGCCAGCGCGCTCCCCCGCGTGCCAAGCCTCAGTGCACTCACGTACGCGCCTCCGATATATCTGCCGCGACCGCATCTGCGGCTGTCGCCGTGGCGACGTCGAGCTGGAACAGGTCGCGGACCGCCGTGGCGTACCAGTCGCCGCCCGGCGCGCTCGCCAGTTCCTTCATCCGGACGGTCGGCAGGTGCAGCAGCGTCGACACGACCCGGCGCACGGCCCGCTCGGCCTCGGCACGCGCTGCCGGCTCCAGGCCGGACAGGCGCTCCAGCTCGGCGGCGACGACCTGGTCGGCGCGGGCGCGCAGCGCGGCCACCGTCGGCGCCACGTCGTTCGACCGCTCCCAGCTCAGGAACGCCTCGATCTCCTCGGCGACGATCGCGCGGGCCGCCTCGACGCCGGTGGTGGCCGGGGCGTCGACGAGCGCGGCGCCGAGCTTTTCGATGTCCAGCACCGTGACGCCGGGCATCGCGTCCACGGCCCGCTCGGTGTCCCGGGGAACGGCAAGATCGAGAATCAGCAGCGGACGGTCGCGCTTCGCGGCCGTGACCACGTCCTGCGTGATGACCGGGGTCGACGAGCCGGTGGCCGTGACGACGACGTCCGCCGCGGCGATCGCGGTGGCCAGCGAGTCGGTCGTGATCGCGTTGCCGCCGACGGTCTCGGCGATGCGGGCCGCGTTGGCCAGCGTCCGGTTGGCGACCGTGATCGTGCCAACGCCCGCGCGGTTCAGCGTCGCGGCGGACAGGGCGCCCATCGAACCGGCGCCGACCACCAGGGTGGGACGGCCGGCGATGGGGCCGATGACGTCCTCGCCGAGCCGCAGTGCGGCGCTCACGACGGACTGGCCGGCCAGGTCGATCTCCGTGTCCGTGTGGACCCGCTTGCCGACGCGCAGGGCCTGCTGCATCAGCTCGTGCAGCATCCGGCCAGGGCCGTCGTGCTCCTGGGCGGCGCCGTACGCGTCCCGGAGCTGGCCGAGGATCTGCGCCTCGCCGACGACCATCGAGTCGAGCCCGGCGGCGACGGTGAACAGGTGCCGGACGGCCTCGTCGGCGTAGTGGATGTAGAGGTGGTCGGCGAGCGCCGCGAGGGGGACGGACGTCCGGTCGGACAGCCACTCGCCGATCTCGTTCAGGGCACCGTGGAACGCCGAGACGTCTGCGTAGACCTCCACCCGGTTGCAGGTGGAGAGGATGGCCACCTCGGCGACGTGCTGCCCGGACAGCAGGGTGCGGACCGCGAGCGGCAGGCCGTCGGCCGAGACCGAGGCGCGCTCCAGCAGCCGGACCGGAGCAGTCCGATGGTTCATCCCAACGACTAGCAGGCTCATCGGTTTACCGCCTCACGTGCGTCCGGATCGCCCTGCGCGCCACCGGGCAACCGGGTGAGCGACGCCGCGCCGTGCTGCGCCGCTTTGCGGTGCTCGTGGAACGAGAGGATCTGCAGCTCGATGGAGAGATCCACCTTCCTTACGTCCACACCGTCCGGCACGTTCAGTACGCACGGGGCGAAGTTCAGGATGCTGGTCACTCCGGCACCTACGAGCTGGTCGCACACATCCTGGGCGGCCTCCGCCGGGGTGGCAATCACCCCAATGGAAATCCGTTCGACCGCGACGACGTCGTCGATCTCGCTGATGTGACGCACAGTGAGGCCGGCGATGGGTTCGCCGACCCGGGCGGGGTCGGCGTCCAGCAGCGCGGCGATCCGGAAGCCGCGGGAGCTGAAACCGGCATATCCGGCAAGCGCGTGGCCGAGGTTACCGACGCCGACCAGGGCGACCGTCCACCGCTGGGTGAGGCCGAGCGCGCGGGAGATCTGGTCGATGAGCAGCGCCACGTCGTAGCCGACACCGCGCGTTCCGTACGAGCCCAGGTGCGAGAGGTCCTTGCGGAGCTTCGCCGAGTTGACGCCGGCCGCGTGGGCCAGTTCCTCCGACGAGACCGTGTCCGCGCCGCCGTCACCGAGAGTGTGCAAGGCCCGCAGATAGACCGGCAGCCGCGCGACGGTCGCCTCCGGGATGCCGCGGTCGCGGCTGGAGGTCCGTGCGCTGGGGCGCTGGTCGCTCATCGGGCTCCTGTCGGTACCAGGGGCTGGCAGGGTGCGTCGGGCCCCGGATCGCACCCCGGGGCGACGCTGTGCTATCCACCGGGCTGACTTCGCCACGGTACCGCTTGTGAACGTCTGCACAAAGTTGGCGAGATGCTGGTCTCACACAGGCGTGGCAGGGCTCACAGACTGGACCGGTCTAGCGGACGATCAGCAGTGGCGTTTCCTCGTGGCGCAACAACCAGCTGCTGACGGAGCCCTCGGCGATGCGGTGCAGCCGGGCGCCCACCCCACTGCCGCGGGTGCTCACGACCAGCATCGACGCGCGCAGGGCCTGGACGGTCAGGTGCAGTTCCTCGGCGGGATCGCCGTCCCTGGCCACGAACCGCCACCGCACGTAGCAGCCCTCGACGACCTCTTCCGCCAGCCGGCGGACCTGGGCTTCGAGCTCGTCAGCCAGCGCGAACGGGTCCTGGTCGACGATCGGGATCGTGGACGGCATCGGCCGGCGCCGGACGTGCACCACGACCAGATCGGTCCGGGACCGGCTCGCCAGGCCCGCCGCGTAGCTGAGCGCGCGCCCGCTCGCCTCGGAGCCGTCCACACCGACCACGATCGGCCCGACATCCACGCCGCGAGCGTAGCGGCGCGGCCACGCTCCGCGCGCACTATTGAAGCGACGCCCGCCGGTCCGGTCAGGCAGGCGCGTGAACGGGAAGCCCAACGCCTGCCGCTGCCGACGCCAGGCGCTGGTCATACGTGACGAACGCGGTCAGGCCGTCTTCGAGCGCCGTGGCGCTGGCGAGATGGATCGCATCGAGGCTGCGCAGCGCACCGCTGCCGACCTGGCCCGCGTCGTCCAGCAGCGGGTCGACGAGCGGCATCTGGTCGATCCGGTCGAGAGCCGCTATCGCCGCGGCGCGCGCGGCCGCCCCATGGCCGCGGACCGCACGGATCACTTCGACGCGCGCGAGAGCCGACGTGACCGGCAGCTCCGAAGGACGGGCCCGAAGGTAATCGCGGAGAGCCGGGGATTCGGCCTCCGCCACGACCAGCTTCACGATCGCGCAGGAGTCCAGGTAGATCACCTCAGCGCTCGTCCTCGCGCATGCGCGCCAGCACCGCCGAAGGTGGCTCGGCACCTTCCGGCAGGGGCAGAGGCTCGATGTCGAGCAACCCGCCTTCTCCCTTCCGGAGCAGTCCGCGCTCTTCCAGCGCTTCCCGCACGAGCGTCTGGCGATCCGGCGGGGAGAGCACGGCCACGAGCTTGCCCCGCTCCGTGATCTCGATCCGCTCGCCGGCCTTCACCAGAGTGAGGTACCGACTGGCGTTCTGACGTAGCTCACGGACACCGATCTTCATGCCTCAAGGCTAACGAGAAGTGCTACATGACTCAATGGTTCGTAGCACCTCAGGCCGCGGCGAGGGCCACCGCGTCGGCGAGGGAGTCGACCACCGGGACGCCGGCCGCAGACAGGGCCGCGCTCGCGTAGAAGCCGCCGGTGTGCAGGATCGCCCGGGCGCCGACGTGCTGGGCGGCCCAGGCGTCGTCGATGCTGTCGCCGATCACGACCACGTCACCCGGGTCGACGTCGAGCGCCGCCAGGTGCCGGACCAGGTGTTCCGCCTTGTGCCCGCCGTTCGGCCCGACCCGCCCGTCCACCCGGGCGAAGTGCCGGGCCACACCGAGCTGCTCGACCAGCGGGACCAGCGCCTCGTGGTGCCACATGGACAGCAGCGACTGGGTACCGCTCCAGCCGGCGAGCAGCGTCTCGGCGCCCTCCGCCAGGCCGCACGTGACCATCTCGATCTCGTACTGCGCGTGGAACGCCGCGTCGAGCTTCTGCCACTCGCCGTCGAGGAGGGGACGGCCCAGCAGCCGCTCGTAGAAGACAGGGATGGGCATCGTCGACAGCTCGCGGTACCGCTCGCGGCTGACGGGCGGCAGCCCGTGCGCGACGAAGCTCGCGCTGGTCGCGGCCACGACCGCGTCGACGTCGTGGAAGAGAGTCCCGTTCCAGTCCCAGACCAGGTGCGTCATGCATCCACGGTAACCAGAACCTACGACAAGCCCAGGTCGCGCACGAGCCGGTCTTCCTCCACGCGCCAGTACCCGTGCTCCTTGCCGTCGAGCAGGATGACGGGCACCCGATCGCCGTACTCATAGGCCAGATCGGCCGAGGTGTCCACGTCGACCTCGGTCCAGGACTCGCCGCTGGCCGTCGACACCCGCCGCATCGCCTCCCGCGCGGCCTCGCACAGGTGGCAGTCGACGCGCGTCAGGAGCGTGAGCCTAGACACCGGACGGGTCCAGCCCCCGCCGCGCCGCCAGCCGCAACCGTCCCTTGCTGACCTTGCCGGTCGCCGAGTGCGGCAACGCCGTGACGAACTCGACGGTCGCCGGGCACTTGAACCGGGCGAGCGCACGTTCGCAGTGCGCGATCACGTCCTCGGCCGAGAGCTGTTCGCCGGGCACCGTCACCACGTACGCCTTGACCGTCTCGCCCGTGTACGGATGGGGCACGCCGATGACGGCCGTCTCCGCGATCGCCGGATGGGCGAGCAGGACATCCTCGACCTCGCGCGGGTACACGTTGAAGCCGCTGACGAGGATCAGCTCCTTGATGCGGTCGACCAGGAACAGGTCGCCGTCCTCGTCCGCGTACGCGACATCGCCGGTACGCCACCAGCCGTCCTCGTCGGGCCCGTCGCGCCCGTCCGGCCAGTAGCCGGAAAAGAGATTGGCGCCGCGTACGGCGATCTCGCCCGGGTCTTCCGTCGAGTGGACGTCCTCGTCGTCGTCATCGCCGACGTCCTCACCGGTGGCCACGTCGACCAGCCGGAGTTCGACGCCGGGGATCGGCCGTCCGATGGAGCCTGCTTTGGGTTCCTGGCTCATCAACGTGCTCGTGAGGACGGGCGCGGTCTCGGTGAGGCCGTACCCCTCGAACACGTACTGGCCGGTGGCCTGGCGGAGCCGGTCCTGGGTGTCGGCGGGCAGCTGGTCGGCGCCGCAGATCGCCACCCGGACGTTCCCGAACGACTCGGCGAAGTCCGGCAGCAGCGACCACGCGACATACATCGGGGGCGCGCCGGGCACGTTGGTGACGCCGTGCTGGGCGATGAGCCCGAGCGTGCTGACCGGGTCGAACCGCTCGGCGAGGACCGCCGTGCAGCCCTCCCACAGCACCTGCCCGAGCCCGGGGTTGAGGCCGTACACGTGGAAGAGTGGCAGGACGAGCAGTACGACGTCGTCCGGGTGGAGGACGGTCGGCTCGATGCGGCTGCACTGTTCGAGGTTCGCGAGGACGGCCCGGTGCGACAGCATCGCGCCCTTCGGCCGCCCCGACGTGCCGGACGTGTAGATGAGCAGCGCCAGGTCCTCGTCGCCCCGCGCGGTCGTGACCGGCTCGGTCTGGCCACCGGCCAGGGCGCCGGGCGCGAGCGTGTGCACGAGCGCCGGCAGCTCCGACCGGACCTTCTCGACCTCGGCCAGCACGCTGCTCCCCGCGACGACCGCGACCGCGCCCGAGTCGCCGAGGACGTGAGCCAGCTCGCGACCGGTGTACCCGGGATTGACCGGCACCACGACCAGCCCCGCGCGGAGAGCGGCGAGATAGACGACCGGGAAGTCGAGGCCGTTCGGCAGCGCCAGCGCCAGGCGCTCGCCCTCGCCGATGCCCCGATTTCGCAGTTGGGCCGCTACCTGATCTACCCTGCTGTCCAGCTCCGCCCAGGTGAGGACGGTGTCACGAAAGATCAGTGCCCGACCGGACCCGCCGCGCGCAGCGGCGCGGCGCACCAGATCCGCGATGTTCCGGACCGGATCGGAGACAGCGATGTCGTCCACAGGACCTCCACGGCTCACCAATCGGCGAGTCTGTCACAACGGCGGTTTGCTCGCGCGATCGGCGGGCACAGTGCATGCTGCTTGGTGGGCAGCGTGACCTCAGGACGGGCGTTGGTGTACGCGAAATTTGAGACGTTTTTTCCGCAATGTGACCGCACCCCTGGCGCGATCACCGGAGACACGTATGATCTCACCGTTATCTCCCGTGCACCGGGTGTAACCACCTCTGCTCAAGGAGCGAGCAAAGAGTTGACCACGTGAACGCGCGCACCAAGGAGATCCCGTGAACGCCGGCGCAGCGGACGCTGCCGACCTGGCGGGCATCCGGTTAACACTCCGGCTCGGGCTCGCGGAACTCGCCCACGTGGTCTGGTCCGAACGCCTCTCCCCTCGCCCCTCGCCGCGCCCCCGGCCCCGGCCCCGCCCGATCGGCGGGCTGCACGCGGCCCCCACCGCCGACGCCGAGACCGCGGTCCTTCCCGCGGTGTCCGGCGGCCCCGCGAGCCACCGCGACCCTGACGACCCGGAACCCGGCGACGTCTGGACGATCGTGCGGCGCGCGCAGGACGGCGACCCGGACGCGTTCGGTGAGATCTACGACCGGTACATCGACACGGTGTTCAAGTACATCTACTTCCGGGTCGGGTCCCGCCCGCTCGCCGAGGACCTGACCAGCGAGACGTTCCTGCGCGCCCTGCGGCGCATCGGCAGCGTCAGCTGGCAGGGTCGCGACCTCGGCGCGTGGCTCGTCACGATCGCCCGGAACCTCATCGCCGACCACTACAAGTCGGGCAAGTACCGGCTCGAGGTGGCGACCGCCGACATGCTGGACGCCGACCAGGAAGACCACGGTCCGGACGGCAGCCCGGAGGCGGCGGTGCTCGAGCGGCTGACCAACGTCACGCTGCTGGAAGCGGTCAAGAAACTGAACCCGGAGCAGCAGGAATGCATCGTCCTGCGGTTCCTCCAGGGCCTCTCCGTCACCGAGACTGCGCAGGCCATGGGCAAGAACGAGGGTGCGATCAAGGCCCTCCAGTACCGGGCCGTCAGATCGCTCGGCCGCCTCCTGCCGGAGGGGTTCACACCATGACTCCGGTTCTGACCAGTAGCGACGTGATGGTTGCCACGTCAACAGTCCGGTACCTAGCCGTAACCAAGGGTGCCCTTCGCGCGTTGTCTCCGTTGCCGGCACGACAACATCGGGGACATGGAGAAGGGGGGTGCGTACCGTGATCATCACCCCGTCCGAACGCCGAAAGGCCGAACGGTTCGAGGAGCTCGTCAACGGACGAGCACAGGCCGATGAGAACGAGGGGGCGCACTTCGCGCTCGCCTCCCGGTTGCAGTCCGTGAACACGGGCGGCGCCGTCGACCCGGCCTTCCGCGACCGGCTCCGCACCCGGCTCCTGGCCGTGGCGCACGTGCAGGGCTCCGCGAGCGACGCCGACACGCGTCCCACGCGGAGCCAGCGGCACACGCGGTACGCGTCGGGCCGACGGCTGCCCCGTCGCCTGGCCCTCGCGGGCACCACCGTGGCGGCGCTCGTCGCGCTGTCCGGCGTCGGTGCCGCGTCCGGTGACGCCGTCCCCGGCGACCCGCTGTACAGCGTCAAGCGCAGCCGGGAAGCCGCACAGCTCGCGCTGGCCCGCTCGGACGTCAGCCGTGGCCAGCTCCACCTCCAGTTCGCGCGCACCCGGCTCACCGAGGCCGGGCGGGTCCAGGGCGACGAGGGCGAGCTGCGGCGGGTCCTCGACGACATGGACGCCGACACCCGCACCGGCATGAAGGACCTCAGCGGCGCCGCCGTCGAACGCCAGGACCGCGCCCCGCTGGACGCCGTCGACGAGTTCGTCGCCATCCAGCGCCGCGAGCTGATCACGCTGGTCGGCACGCTGCCGGAGAAGCGGCGGGTCCGCGCCCTCGACTCGCTCAAGCTGCTGGAAGACGTCAGCGACCGGTCCGGCGCGCTGCGCCCGTCCCTGCTGTGCACCGTCGGCTACACCGGCGCCAACCGCAGCGACGAACTCGGTCCGCTGCCCCGGCGCTGCGCCGCGCTGCCCGGTGTGGAGCCGGGCGGCTCCGGTGTGCCGGGCGGCCCGGACACGTCCACCGGCGACCCGACCAAGCGGCCCGGCACGACCGTGCCGCACTCGTCGGTCTCGACCGGCCCCAGCGCGACTCCGTCGGCCACCGGCGCGCCCACCGACCCGACCGAGCCCGGCACACCGCCGAGCGGCGACCCCCTCCCGTCCCCGTCGCCGACCGGCGGCACGAAGGGTCTGGTCGGCGCCGTCACGGACACCGTCGGCAGCGTCATCGGCGGCCTCCTCGGCGGCGGCAACCGCTAGCGCCCAGTGTCGCCTGGCGCCGGTGAACATCCGGTGGCCAGGCGTCGTGCGGTGAACGGCGCCCGCGGTGAACTTCCCGTGCGGATCGGCATCGGACCCTGTGGATGACGACAAGGCCGTCCGGTCGTGCCGTTAGGCTGGCGGTAGGCACGCGTCGATGGGGACGCGCCGCCCGCTCAGCCACCGGAGGGACGCCGTGACCTCGATCATCCAGCGGCGACGGCGCCGCCGACAGCGCGACGACGAGATCCGCCATGTCCTGGCCGGCACCGCCAGTGCGGCCGCCGCCGAGGTCGAGGCGTCCCTGACGGTCCCGCCCGATCCCACCGCGGCCGCGTTCTTCGACGTCGACAACACGATGATGATGGGCGCATCGATCTACCACTTCGCCAAGGGCATGGCGGCGCGGAAGTACTTCACGACCGGCGATCTGGCGAAGTTCGGCTGGCAGCAGCTCAAGTTCCGGGTCTCCGGCGCCGAGAGCCACGACGGCATGGTGCAGGCGCGCGAGGCGGCGCTGGCGTTCGTGGCCGGGCGTGAGGTCGCCGAGATCGTCCAGCACGGCGAAGAGATCTACGACGAGCTGATGGCCGACCGCATCTGGACGGGCACCCAGGCGCTCGCGCAGGCCCACCTGGACGCCGGCCAGCGCGTCTGGCTGGTCACGGCGACCCCGGTCGAACTCGCGACGATCATCGCCAAGCGGCTCGGCCTCACCGGCGCTCTCGGCACGGTGTCCGAGGTCGAGGACGGCCGGTACACCGGGCGCCTTGTCGGTGAACCGCTGCACGGCCCGGCCAAGGCCGAGGCCGTCCGCGCGCTCGCCCAGCGGGAGAACCTCGACCTGCAGCGGTGCACCGCCTACAGCGATTCATCCAACGACGTGCCGATGCTCAGCGCCGTCGGCAAGGCGTTCGCGATCAATCCCGACAGCGATCTGCGCAAAGTCGCAAGGGAGAACGGCTGGGAAATCCGCGACTACCGGACGGCCCGCAAAGCCGCAAAGGTGGGCGTTCCCGCCCTTCTCGGCGCCGGGGCTGTCGCAGGTGGCCTCGCGGCCGGCTACGCGATGCGCCGGAAGCGTCGCTGAGCGCATATCACGTCAAGAACTGTCGCCATCGTTTGCTAGATTTGGCGGGCGTTAGAAACCGGCGTTGGGGCGCTGACGAATCGATCCGATCAGTTGCGCCGGTCGCGCATAGTCGTCATCAGAGATACCTACTGCACGGGGAGACCCATGACGAAAACCCGTACTGCCTTCGTGTCCGCGTTATCCGTGGTCATGGCGGCAGGCGTCGCAGCGGCAATGGCAATGCCCGCCCAGGCCGCTCCTGGCACCGGCACGACGAAGGGCAGCCCCGCGATCACATCCGCGCGGGAAGAACTTCCGTCCAAGGCCCGCATCAAGGCCGCCAAGCGTGCCCTCACCAAGGCGCGTTCCATCCAGTCCAGCACGCCGAAGTCGATGGCGGTCAAGGCCGCCGCGGCGCCGGCCGACATCACCCCGGCCCACATCGGCCTGGTCGTCGACCGCGTCTACGTCCGCGGCACCGACGGGCGCGTGTACTACAACACGTCCGACCCCGGTGGCGCGTGGAAGGCGTACAACAGCGGCAAGGTGAACTCCGCGCCGTCCGGCGTCCGCTTTGACGCCGAGGGCTACGCGGCCTTGCTCTTCGCCCGCGGCGCCGACAACAAGCTCGTCGTCGGCTTCCAGGAGGACGGCCACCCCGACGAGGCGTGGGACAACGGGCTCGGCGGCAACCTCACCTCGGCGACGGCCACGGCCTTCGACGAGACCCACATCTACGTCGTGGCGCGCGGCGGCGACGGCGCCATCTGGCTCCGCACGCTGGACGAGACTGACCCCGCGAACCCGGTCTGGCTGCCGTGGCGCTCGCTGGGCGGCGTGTCCACCACCGCGCCGACGCTGGTGAATCACCCGGAGCGGGGCATCCTCGCGCACGTCCGGGGCACCGACGGCAAGCTGTACGAGCGCAACATCGCCTCCGGCTCCTGGACCAGCCTCAAGACGCCGAAGGTGACCTCCAGCGCTGACTTCGCCATCACCTGGGGCGCCCCGGCGACGATCCTCAACGCCGGCTGGCGCGGGACCGACAACGCCCTGTACCTCGAGCACAGCGAGACCGGCCAGATCAAGGCCGGCGGCATCCTGACCTCCGGCCCGGCCATCCAGTCCTGGATGGACGACGCCGGCGTCTTCTACCGCGAGACGTTCGTACGGGGCAACAACGGCGCCCTCTACCGCTACTACGAGGCGGGCACGACCCCGGGCGTCTTCCAGGCCTTCGGCGGCAAGCTCACCTGATCGCACATCGCGTCCACCGGCAGGGCCGCCAACGCCCTGCCGGTGGACGTCTCTACTCACGGGGGTAACACCAATGTTCAGAACCAGGTCCATCCTGCTCACCGCGTTATCGGCGGTCCTAGCCGCCGGCGCGACCGCGGCCATGACGCTGCCCGCGCAGGCCGCCCCGGCGACGGCCGATACCGCAAAGCCCGCGCTCACCAAGGCGGACAGGGCCAAGATCGTGCGGGCTGCCGCGAAGGCGGCCAAGAGCTCGAAGTCCATCGCCGCCTCGACTCCGAAGGCCATGTCGGCCCGGGCCGCGGCGGCGCCGGCCGACGTCACCCCGGCACACGTCGGCTACGCCATCGGCCGTGTCTACGGGCGCGGCACTGACGGCCGTATCTGGTGGCGTCCGGCTGCGGGCAATGCCGGGTGGAAGCCGTTCGCCGACAAGGTGAACTCAGGCCCGGCCGCGCTCGACGCGACCGACGAAACCGGCACCGCCGTCATGCTCTTCGCCCGGGGCGCCAGCAACCAGCTGGTCTGGAACGTCCAGCTGGACGGCGCGCCGGACGACATCTGGCTGCCGCTCGGTGGCAACCTCACCTCCGCTCCGTCGGCCGCTGTCGCCGGGGACGGCCTGTACGTCACCGCCCGCGGTGGCGACGGCGCGATCTGGGTCCGCGTCTTCGACTACGCCGCCGATGACTGGCTGCCCTGGCGCTCGCTCGGCGGGCTCTCGACGTCGGCCGCGTCGATCGTCTACCACCCGGGCATCGGCACGCTCGTCACCACCCGGGGCACGAACGGCAACGTCTACCAGCGCCGCGGCGACGTGTCGGGCAGCTGGGTCCAGCTCGCCCTGCCGACGATCAGCTCCCGTCCGGAGGTGAACGTCGCGGAGCTTCCGGCCGGCCCGAAGATGAGCTTCGCCTGGCGTGGCGCCGACAACGCCCTCTACCTGGATGACCAGCAGTGGGGTCGGCGGCGTGCGGGCGGTGTCCTCACGTCGGGCGCGACGATCTACGCGTGGGACGAGCCGGCCATGCCGTACTTCCACGTCCAGGCGTTCGCGCGCGGCACCGACAACGCTATGTACCACTACGACACCGATCCGTCGGGCGGCGGTCGCTGGATCCGGCTCGGCGGCAGCTTCACCTGAGACTGACGAGATAACGGCAGGCCCCGTCGCGCATCCGCGCGGCGGGGCCTGTTCCGTGTGCGGTGCTAGGAGAAGACGGACTTCCGCTTCATGAGCAGCCGGTACAGGGTCTGCTGGATCGTCTCCCGGACCTGGTCCGCGACGTTGAACACCAGCATCGGGTCGTCGGCCCTGTCGGCGAGCGACTCGGTCTCGATCGGCTCGCCGAACTCGATGTACCACTTCGACGGCAGCGGGACCATGCCGAGCGGCCCCAACCACGGGAACGTCGGCGTCAGCGGGAAGTACGGCAGGCCGAAGATCCGGGCGAGGAGCTTGGCGTTGCCCAGCATCGGGTAGATCTCCTCTGCGCCCACGATCGAGCACGGGATGATCGGCGCCTTCGTCCGCAGCGCCGCCGACACGAAGCCGCCCCGCCCGAAGCGCTGGAGCTTGTACCGCTCGCTGAACGGCTTGCCGACGCCCTTGAACCCTTCCGGGTACACGCCGACCAGCTCGCCCGAGGACAGCAGCCGTTCCGCGTCCGCGTTGCACGCCAGCGTGTGACCGGCCTTGCGGGCGAACTCGCCGAGGACCGGTGTCTTGAACACCAGGTCGGCGCCGAGCATCCGCAGGTGCCGGTGGGCCGGATGGTGATCGAGGATCGCGAGCGCCGTCACCGCGCCGTCGAGCGCGATCACGCCGGAGTGGTTGGCCACGATCAGCGCGGCGCCCTCGTCCGGGATGTTCTCCATGCCGGAGACCTCGACGCGGAACCACTTCTCGTAGATCGGACGCAGCGGCGCCGCCAGCACCGTGGACGTCAGCTCCGGATCGAACCCGAACTCGTCGACCTCGTACTCGCCCGTGAGGCGCCGCCGCACGAACGCGAGCGCCCCGGCGACCTTGCGCTCCCACTCATCAACCGGACGGTCGTCGCGACTACCGCCCGGAGTGGCACGGCCCGCCGCGACGTCGTCCGAGGCGGCACCATCAGGCTCGGCGGTTGCCCGGCGGGCGCTGTCCGTGGCGGCCCGGCGGGCGCTGTCCGTGGCGGCGCTGGCCAGCCCGGCGCTGGACAGGCCGGTGCGG
Organism: uncultured Actinomycetota bacterium; assembly: GCA_963742725.1. GTDB lineage: Bacteria > Actinomycetota > Actinomycetes > Mycobacteriales > Cryptosporangiaceae > CAVVAL01. The sequence continues at coordinate 1,757,032 of CAVUMX010000001.1, forward strand.
CGCTCGTGACGGGTGTCGTCGGTGCGGGGCCACACCTGCGCGTCGCGGGGCTCGTGGGCGTCCTTGGCTCGCTGTTCCGTGGGCTCGGTCGCCGGTTCGTGGGACTGCGGCGTCGGCACGGCCTTCGCGGCCGGTCGACGCCGGGACGCCTTCTTGGCCGGCGCCTTGCGCGTGGCCGGCTTCCCGCCCGCCTCACCCTGCGCGCCGGCGGCACGGTCGCCGGTGGTGCGGCCGCCGGTGGTGCGGTCGCCGGTGGCGGGGTCCCCAGCAGCGTGGTCGCCGGTGGTGCGGCCGCCCGTGGCGGGGTCTCCAGCAGCGCGGTCGCCGGTGGTGCGGCCGCCGGTCGTGGGGTCTCCAGCAGCGTGGTCGCCAGCGGTGCTGCCGCTGCCGGTGCGGCCACTGCCGGCGACGGCGCGGTCGTCGGCGGTCGGGCCGTTCCCGGCCTGGTCAGCGGCCCGGCGAGCGGCCCGCCGGTCACCGGTCCGCTCGGTCGTGGAAACCCGGCCCGTGCCACCCTCGTCCTGGTCGGCGGCGGCCTTGCGGCGGCCGTTGGTCGACCCGGTGCCCGCCCGACGGTTCGTGGGACGGCGCTGCGGCGGGGTCTCGGGCGTACCGGCGGACGGGGTCTCCAGATCGCCCTTGATGGGGATGATCCGTGCCTCAGCCATCTCGCCTCCCTGTCACCCGTGCCAGCACCGCGCGTTCGGCCAGCTTCACGTTCTCCGGACTGAGCAGCGACGACAGGTTGCGCCCCCGGACGAAATCGTCGAACGCCTCGACGGTGCTGTAATGCGGGGTCCAGCCGAACGTGCGTTCCAGCTTGCCGATGTCCACGACCCGCCCGTGCGCGAGGAAGTTGAGCTGCTCCGGGGAGAAGTCGGCGGCGCCGGTGCCACGGATGAGCGCGCCGAGCGGCCCGAGCGCGGCCTGCGGTACCGGCATGCCGATGCGGCCGGCGCGGCGGATCGCCTGGGACAGCAGCAGCACGCCCGGACCGGCCACGTTGAACGTGCCGTGGTGGTCCTCCAGCGACGCCTGTTGCAGCGCGTCGAGACCGTCCTGGACGTGCAGGAACTGGAGCCGCGGATCGAAGCCGAGCACCGTGGGCATCATCGGCATCGCGAAGTACCGCGTCAGCGGCGTCTCGATGCGCGGGCTGAGGAAGTTCGCGAAACGCAGCATCGTGACGGTCACGTCGGGGCGGCGGCGCGCGAAACCGCGCACGTACCCCTCGACCTCGACCGCGTCCTTCGCGTAGCCGCCGCGCGGCGGACCCTTGGCCTCGATGTCCTCGGTGAACATGGCCGGGTCGCGCGGCGACGAGCCGTAGACGGCCGTCGTCGACCGCACCACCAGCTTGCGGACGCTCGGCGCCTTCTGGCACGCCGCGAGCATCTGCATGGTGCCGATGACGTTGAATTCCTTCATCGACGTCCGGCCACCCGCGTTGCCAGGTTCGGCCACGACGTTCATGTGGACGACGGTGTCGACACCGGCGGTCGCGATGACCTTCGCGATCAGCGGATTGCGAATGTCGGCCCGGACGAACTCCGTCCGGCCGATGATGTCCGCGACCTCACCGGTGGGCGGTGTGGTGTCCACGCCGATGACACGCTCAATGCGTGGATCGGCGGCAAGCCGTGCCGCCACCCGGCCACCCAGGTGACGGCTGACGCCCGTGACGAGGACGACGTTCGGCGGCACAGAGGCCTCCCGCCGGATCGAAGATGAGGCCGGCGCTACTTCTTGTTACGGCGCTGGACGCGGGTCTTCTTCAGCAGCTTGCGGTGCTTCTTCTTCGCCATCCGCTTACGGCGCTTCTTGATGACCGAGCCCATGCCACATCCTCGAGGTTCACAACCGGTTGGTGATTTGGGGTCCAGCGTAGCTGGCGCCCGTCGGTGTGGTCACCCCGGGCTCGTACGGGCGTTCAGGCCGAGTCCGTGAACGCCTCTTTCAGGTACAGGTGCACCGCGGACTCAGGCACCCGGAACGACCTGCCCACCCGGACCGCGGTCAACTCACCGGAGTGGACGAGCCGATACACGGTCATCTTCGAGACGCGCATCAGAGATGCCACTTCAGCGACCGTCAAGAACCGGACCTCTGATAGCGGGTTCGATCCAGCCATTCCGAACCACCTACCCGGGCACGCATCGGGCGCCGGCTTCCCCTCCGGCGCGGAGGACACGCACGTGCTCCTTGAACAGTAACGGTGCTGCTGTTAATAGGCGATAGTCAGCAGCATTTTCCCGCTACTGATAGCTATGGAACGCGCACAGAACGCGACACGCCTGGACAGTTCGCCCGTCAGGCCGGGCCGTCGTACAGCTTGCCGAGCTGCTCCGACCGGTCGCGTGCCGCCTCGATGGCCGCGATCAGCGCGGCGCGGACCCCGTGCCGTTCCAGCTCGCGGATCGCGGCGATCGTCGTCCCGCCGGGGGACGTGACGGCCTCGCGCAGCTGCACCGGGTGCTCGCCCGAGTCCCGGAGCATCGTCGCCGCGCCCAGCGCCGTCTGCACGATGAGGTCGGCCGCTACGACGCGCGGCAGCCCGAGCAGGATCCCGGCGTCGATCATGGCCTCGACCAGGTAGAAGAAGTACGCCGGGCCGGATCCGGACAGCGCGGTCACCGCATCCTGCTGGTGCTCCGGCAGCCGCAGCACCTTGCCGACCGGCTGGAGGATCGACTCGGCCGCCGCCAGGTGACGCTCGTCCGCGTGCGAGCCGGCGCTGATCACGCTCATCGCCTGGTCGACCAGGGCCGGCGTGTTCGGCATGACCCGGACGACCGGCACCTGCTCGCCCAGCATCCGCTCGATGTACGCCGTCGGGATCCCGGCCGCGACCGACACGATCAGGTGATCCGCGGTGACCAGCGGCGCCAGTTCGGTCAGCAGCGCGCCGATGTCCTGTGGCTTGACCGCCAGCAACAGGATGCGGCCGTGCTTCGCCGCGTCCGGGACGCTCACGGAGTTGACGCCGTACCGGTGCTTCAGAAACGCCGCCCGGTCTGGGGCGCGTTCCGAGACCACGATGTCGTCGACGGTCCGGCCGGCGCGCAGAAGCCCCGACAGCAGCGCCTCACCGAGCTTGCCGGCGCCGAGAATCGCCAACGTGTCCACGTTGGACCCCTTATTTCTTGGTCGCGAGGGACCGGAGGAAGAACGTCATGTTCGCCGGGCGCTCCGCGAGACGGCGCATCAGGTAGCCGTACCACTCGGTGCCGTAGGGAACGTACACGCGAACCGTGTAGCCGTCCCGGACCAGCCGCAGCTGCTCCTCCGGGCGGACCCCGTACAGCAGCTGGAACTCGAACGTGTCCTGCCGGCGGTCGTACCACTTCGCCCGCTCGGACCCGATCGCGATCAGCCGCGGGTCGTGGGTCGCCAGCATCGGGTAGCCCTGCCCGGCCATCAGGACGTTCAGGCAGCGCACGAACGACCGGTCGACGTCGAGCGCCGACTGGAACGCCACCGACTCCGGCTCCTTGTACGCGCCCTTGCACAACCGCACCCGCGACCCGGCGTGCGACAGGTCCTTGCAGTCGGCCTCGGTGCGGCGCAGGTAGGCCTGGAGGACGGCGCCGGTGCTCGGGAAGTCCTTGCGCAGCTCGCCGAGGATCTCCAGCGTCGAGTCCGTCGTGGTGTGGTCCTCCATGTCGAGGGTCACCGTGGTGCCGGCGTTCTCGGCCGCCTGGCAGATCGCCCTGGCGTTGTCGATCGCCATCGACCGGTCGAGCATCTGCCCCACCGCCGACAGCTTCACGCTCACCTCGGCCGCCGGCGTCAGGCCCTCGCGGGCCAGCGCCGACAGCAACGTCAGGTAGGCGTCCTTCGTGGCCGTCGCCTGCGCGGCGTCCAGAGTGTCCTCGCCGAGGAAGTCGAGGCTGATCGCCAGATCGTCGCGGGCGAGGCTGCGGGACGCCGCCAGCGCGTCGTCCACCTCGCTCCCGGCCACGAACCGGCGGACCACGTCACGGCTGATCGGCGCCGTCTCGACGAGGTGCTCCACGCGCTTGTTCCGGGCGGCGGCAAGGATAACCGTACGAAGCATGCCGCCAGACTAACGTCGTGTATCGGCAGGCCAGCCACAGGGCGGCACCCCCGTGGCGCCGCCCCACCCCCAAGCTCCTCAGCGGACGCCGGCCACCGCGGCGTCCGTCAGGCCGCGCCACACCAGTCCGACCTCCCGGTACCCGGCGGCGCGCAGGCTGTCGAGATGCCAGGAGACCGGCGGGTTGAACTCGGCGGCGTGCGAGCCCTTGAAGTGCGCGTTGCGTTCGGCGACCAGGTCGGCGAGCGCCGGGTCGGCGGCGGCCTCGATCCACCACTGCTCCCAGTCGACGGTCTCGCCGCTGGCGTAGAGGGCGTGGCGGCGTTCGCGGGCACGGTCGGCGAGGGCCGTGCTCAGTGAAGGCAGCCCGTCGTCGATCGCGTGGTCGGCGTTGATGAAGACACCGCCGTCCCGGAGGACGTCCCTGATCTCCCCGTACAGGACGGCGAGACGGTCGGCCGGCAGCCAGTGCAGGGCCGTGGCGGTGAGGACGGCGTCGAACGGCCCGAGCCCGGCGGACCACGACGGGTCGGTCAGATCGGTGCGGACGATCCGCGCCCGGTCGCCGAGCGATCCGCGCGCGATGGCCAGCAACGCCGGGTCGATGTCGAGCAGGGTGACGTCCGCGTCCGGGAAGCGGTCGAGGAGGCGGAGGCTGATCGAGCCGGTGCCGCCCGCGAGGTCAAGGACCCGGGGCGGCCGCGTGCAGATCGCGTCGACGACGTCCAGCTGGGCGGTATAGCGCTCTTCGCGGTCAGGCATGTAGGCGGTCTGCTGCCTGTCCCAGCTCTGCTGCCAGGACGTCGAGTCCAGCGTTGCGGTCATGCGGCACCTCCGGGTACGTAAGGAGCACTATTAGCTTCTGGTAGTTACACCCTAAGCAGAACGCGGTAAGGTGCGCAAGTGGACTTCGACGCTTACTCAACGCTCGGTGTCGAGCTGGCCAACGCCCAGATCGACGACCTGGACGACCTACGGACGCTCCTCACCGACCAGCCGTGGTGGGCCGAACGCGCGACCGAGCAGGACGCCAAGGCGCTCCGCCGCACGTCGTCGCAGGTACGGAAGGTGTTCGAGACAGCGGCGAGCGGCGACGACCCCGGCACGGTGAACGCGTTGAACGCACTCCTGGACGCCCATCCGGCGCGGCCGAACATCTCCGGTCACGACGCCAGCGACTGGCACATCCACGTCACGCGGTCAGGGTCGTCCGTCGCGGAGGAGTGGTCAGCCGCGGCCGCGTGGGGTCTCGCGGTCGCGCTCACCCGATGGGGCAGCGTCCGCTTCGGAATCTGCGCGGGCAGCGGATGCGGCGACGCCTACCTCGACACGTCGACGAACCGGTCCCGCCGGTACTGCTCGGAACGCTGCGCGACCCGTGCCCACGTCGCCGCCTACCGAGCCCGCCGCCGCGCCACCACCTGAACCCACGCCAGCATCGCAACTGTCGGGGTTATCGGGGTATCCGGCGCCGGGTTTCAGCACGCCATTCCGAACAGTCCGGTTCGGCGCGGCGCGGCGCGGCGCGCGCCGGCGGTGCGGGCCCCGGCGGTGCCGCGGCGCGGCGCGCGGGAGGGCGGGGCCGAGCGTCAGACCAGGGCGGCCGGGGCGGCGAGGTGGAGGCGGGCGAAGGCCAACGCCTCCGCGAGGTCCGCCTCGCGCGGTTCGCGGTCGCGGAACCGTTTCGTGCTGACCTCGACGACCACGGATCCGTCGTACCCGCGGTTCGCGAGCGATTCCAGGAGCGGACCGCACGGCTGGTCGCCCCGGCCCGGCACGAGGTGTTCGTCGCGGCCGAGGCCGGTCCCGTCGCCGAGGTGGACGTGGCTCAGCCGGTCGCCCATCCGTTCGGCCATGTCGAGGGTGTCCTGCCGCGAGACGGCGGTGTGGGAGACGTCGAGCGTGTAGGCGGCGAAGTCCTCGGTGCTGGGGTCCCAGTGGGGCGCGTACGGCGAGAACTCCCGGCCGCGGGCGCGCAGCGGGAACATGTTCTCGACGGCGAAGACCACATCGGTCTCGGCGGCGATCCGCTCGATGCCGGCGGCGAAGCCGCGCGCGTAGTCGCGCTGCCAGCGGAAAGGCGGGTGGACGACGACCGTGGAGGCGCCCAGTTCCTCGGCGGCGTCCTTGGACCGGACCAGCCGCTCCCACGGATCGGGGCTCCACACGCGCTGGGTGATGACCAGGCACGGCGCGTGGACGGCCAGGATCGGCATCGAGAACTTTTCGGACAGCTTGCGGATCGCCGACACGTCCTGGCTGACCGGGTCGTTCCAGACCATGACCTCGACGCCGTCGTAGCCGAGTGCGGCGGCGATCTCGAACGCGGCCGGCGTGGGCTCCGGGTACACGGAGGCGGTGGACAGGCCGACTCGGGCCGCCGGCACCTGGACGGCCTGACCTTCTTCAGCGGGGACGGTCACCTCGACCAGGGTAGTCCGCCGCTGTTTCACCAACAGTCCCTACCGACCGGCCACCTCGGCGACGAACTCTGCGGCACCGCCGTCCAGCCAGTCCAGGCGGCGGAGGATGACGCCTTCACGCAGCGCCCACGGGCACATCTCGAGCTGGGAGATGCCGAAGTTCCGCATCGCCGATTCGGCCACGACCGCCCCGGCGAGCAGCTGGTGCGCCCGCTGAGCGCTGACGCCTTCCAGCTCGGCCAGGTCGGACGACGAGATCCGCGAGATGAACGCCGTGACCTGGCGCAGCCCGTCCTTGTTGAGGCGCCGGCGGGCGCGCAGGCCTGCGGACGACGGCGCCGCACCGGCGAGGCGGGCGAGCGTGCGGAACGTCTTCGAGGAGGCGACCGCGCGGTCCACGGGGCCGGCGTCCAGGATCTCGTCGACGACCGGCGCGATCAGGTCGTCGGCGTAGTCGCGGAGAGCCGCGACCTCGGCCCGGGTCGGCGGGTCGTGGGTGAACTGTTCTCGGGTGAGGCGGCCGGCGCCGAGCGGGAGCGACAGGGCACGGTCGGGCAGCTCGTCGATGCCGGTCGCGATTTCCAGCGAGCCGCCGCCGATGTCGAGGCACAGCAGCCGCCCTGCCGACCAGCCGAACCAGCGCCGCACGGCCAGGAACGTCAGCCGCGCCTCGTCGTCACCGGCGAGCACCTCCAGCTCGACGCCCGTCTCCTCACGGACCCGCGCCAGGACCTTCTCGCCGTTCTTCGCGTCCCGGACGGCGGACGTGGCGAACGCGAGCAGATCGTCGGCGCCGAGCTTCCGCGCGGACTGCTTGGCGGCGGCCACCGCGCGGATCAGCGACTCGGCGCCCTCGTCCGACAGCTTGCCGTTGTCGCCGACGTGCTCCGCCAGCCGCAGCACGGACTTCTCCGAGTGCGCCGGCATCGGGTGGCCACCTCGGTGGGCGTCCACCACGAGCAGGTGCACCGTGTTGGAGCCGACGTCGAGAACTCCCAGGCGCATACCCGGAACGCTACCCCCTCAGAACCGGCGCGACGGCATACGCTGATCCCGTGGCAACCATCGTCGACCTGCCGACTCCTCGCCCCCGTGACCGCGAGGTCAGCCTCGACTTCCCGCGCGAGTGGATCGAGTTCGCCGACCCGGCGGACGCCGAACACGTGATCCGTGGCGACCTGACGTGGCTCCTGTCCCGCTGGACGTGCATCTACGGCAGCGGCTGCCACGGCATCATCGAGGGCCGCGCCGACGACGGCTGTTGCAGCCACGGCGCCTTCTTCACGGACGCCGACGACGAGCGGCGGGTGAAGTCGTTCGTCAAGAAGCTGACCCCGGCCGACTGGCAGCACCACGTGACCGGTTTCAAGAACTGGACCGAGCGCGACAGCATCGGTGACGACGAGAACCGCCGCCGCACCGCCACTGTGGACGGGGCGTGCATCTTCCTGAACCGTCCCGGCTTCGAGGGCGGGGCGGGATGCGCACTCCACGGGCTGGCGCTGCGCGAGGGCCTGCATCCGCTCGAAACCAAGCCCGACGTGTGCTGGCAGCTGCCGGTGCGGCGCGAGCAGGAGTGGGTGACCCGGCCGGACGAGACGAAGGTGCTGGTCGAGACGCTCGGCGAGTTCGACCGTCGCGGTTGGGGCGAGGGCGGCCACGACCTGCACTGGTGGTGCACGTCCTCGCCGGACGCGCACGTCAGCGCGACGCCGCTCTACAAGAGCTACGGTCCGGAGCTGGCCAAGCTGATCGGCAAGCCGGCGTACGCGCGGCTCGTCGAGCTGTGCGAGGCGCGGGAGCGGCAAGGCCTCATAGCGAAGCATCCCGCCACCGGGTCATGACGCCGAACGAGGCGTTGCTGCCGCACCTGCGCGCCGCCCGTGACCTGATCGACCGCGACTACGCCCAGCCGATCGACCTCGACGTGCTGGCGGCGCGGGCCGGGTGCTCGCGGTACCACTTCCTGCGGTCGTTCCGGGCCGCGTACGGCGACACCCCGCTGCGCTACCTGACCCGGCGCCGCATCGAACGGGCGAAGGACCTGCTGCGGTCCGCGAACCTGACCGTCACGGAGATCTGCTGGCTGGTGGGGTTCTCCAGCCTCGGCTCGTTCAGCAGCCGGTTCCGCGAGCTGGTCGGGGTGCCCCCGTCGGTGTACCGGGACGAGATCGCCAAGCAGGGCGGCCCGCCGCCGATCCCCGGCTGCCATCTGCTCATGTGGACGGTTCCCGCAATCTCGGAGAAGCCGCCGCCCCGACCCGGCTCCTAACGTCGGGAGCACACCGATCCACGAGGGAGTACCGCGATGATCACCAGGCTCAGCCACGCCACGGCCTACGTGCTCGACCAGGACGAGGCGAAGGCCTTCTACACGGACAAGCTCGGGTTCGAGGTCCGCCAGGACATCAGCATGGACGGGTTCCGCTGGCTGACCGTCGGGCCGGCGGGCCAGCCGGACCTGCAGATCGTGCTCATGCCGGCCGGCTCCGGCGGGTTCGACCCGGACGCCGCGACGCAGCTGCGTGCGATCGTGAGCAAGGGCGGGCTCGGCGTCGGCGTCCTCGCCACGGACGACTGCCACAAGACGTACGAGGAACTGTCGGCGAAGGGCGTGGAGTTCATCCAGGAGCCGGCTGACCGTCCGTACGGCGTCGAGGCCGTGTTCCGCGACAATTCCGGCAACTGGTACAGCCTCACCCAGCCGCACGCTCAGTTTCAGGGGTAGCGGCGGCACGGAACACCCGGCGGTAGTCGCGGGGAGCGACCCCGCGACGCCGCACGAACTGCTCGCGCAGGGCCGCCGCCGTGCCGAAGCCGACCTGGCGGGCGATCTCCTCGATCGGTACGTCGCCGCTTTCGAGTAGCTCCTCGGCCCGGTGCAACCGCTGGGTCAGCAGCCACGCGCGGGGCGTGGTGCCGGTGGTGGCGCGGAAGTGCCGGGCGAAGCTGCGGGGGCTCATGAGGGCGCGGGCGGCGAGGTCGTCGACCGTGACCGGCTCGTGCAGGTTCTCCCGCATCCAGGCGAGGATGTCGCCGAGCCGTTCGGAGTCGCCGGCCTCGGGCAGCGGCGAGACGATGTACTGGGCCTGGCCGCCGTCCCGGTGCGGCGGCACGACGAGGCCCCTGGCCACGCGGTTGGCCACCTTGGCGCCGTACTCCCGGCGGAGCCAGTACAGGCAGAGGTCGACGCCGGAGGCACCGCCGGCGCCGGTGAGGATCGTGCCCTCGTCGACGTAGAGGACGTCCGCGTCGATCGTCACGTCGGGGTATTTCGCGGCGAGATGGTCCACCCACTGCCAGTGCGTGGCGGCGCGGCGCCCGTCGAGCAGGCCGGCCGCGGCCAGCACGTAGGCGCCGGAGCAGAACGTCATGATCGTGGCGCCACGCTCGTGGGCGTCGCGCAGCGCCTGGAGCAGCTCCTCGGACGGCTCGCAGGCGCGCGTCTCCCACGGCAGCATCAGGACGACATCCGCCTCGCCGACCCGTTCCAGCCCGTGCTCGACCAGCATGTTCAGGCCGAACGACGTCCGGATCAGCCCCGGCTTCTCGGCGGCGAGCGCGAAGTCGAACCGCACGGGGACGCACTGCCCGCAGTCACCGCCGAAGAACTCCGTGGCGACGCCGAGGCTGAAAGCACCCGTGTTCTCGCTGACGATGGCGACGACGTTCTTGGTCATGGATACAGTCTGGCAGAAAACTTGCGATCGTGGTCAGTTCTGCCACTCACAGTTGTGGCGAGGCCCGGCGCACGCTGTTCGCATGATGGTTATCCAGTGCCCGACGCACCAGTCCGAAGTCCTCGTCACCGAGCGCCGCATCCGTGGAATGCGCAACACGGAGCACGGCATCCTGATGGATGTCGAGTGCTACTGCGGCACCCACGTCGTTATCCGTACCGGCCGCAAATGGCACGCGGAACACGCGAGCGCCACGCGCGACCCCGTCCTGTCAGCGTGACCGCGACCGCGCGGGCTCAGGCCTCGAACTTGTAGCCGAGCCCGCGCACCGTCACCAGGAACCGCGGCGACCCGGGCTCCGGCTCGATCTTCGCCCGCAGCCGCTTGACGTGGACGTCGAGCGTCTTGGTGTCGCCCACGTAGTCCGCGCCCCAGATCCGGTCGATGAGCTGGCCCCGCGTCAGCACCCGGCCGGCGTTGCGCAGCAGCATCTCCAGCAGCTCGAACTCCTTGAGCGGCAGCGACACGTTGCCCCCGTTGACCGTGACCGTGTGCCGGTCCACGTCCATCCGGACCGGGCCGGCCTCCAGAGCCGCCGGCGACAGCTCCTCCGGCTCCGACCGGCGGCGCAGCACCGCCCGCACCCGCGCCACCAGCTCGCGCGGCGAGTACGGCTTGGTCACGTAGTCGTCGGCGCCGATCTCCAGGCCCACGACCTTGTCGATCTCGGCGTCCCGCGCGGTCACCATGATGATCGGCACGTTCGACTTCTGCCTGATCGTCCGGCACACCTCGGTACCGGACAGGCCGGGCAGCATGAGGTCGAGCAGGACGATGTCGGCGCCGGTCCGGTCGAACTCGGTGAGCGCGTCCGGGCCCGTGGCGGCGATCGCCACCTCGAAGCCCTCCTTGCGGAGCATGTACGACAGGGCGTCGGAAAAGGACTCCTCGTCCTCCACGACCAGCACTCGGGTCACGCGTGTCCTCTCGATACCGCGGCGGGACCAGGCTCGGCCGCGCGCTGGGTGGCCTTGTCAGGGCCAGGTGCCGGGGCCGGTGTGACCCCGTCGTCGATGATGGTCCCGCCGCCGAGGTCGGGACCGGCCACCGGAAGCCGCATGGTGAACGTGGAGCCCGATCCCTCGACGCTCCACACGTCCACGCTGCCGCCGTGGTTGGTCGCGATGTGCTTGACGATCGCCAGCCCCAGGCCGGTGCCGCCAGTTTCCCGCGAGCGTGCCGGGTCGGCACGGTAGAACCGCTCGAATATCCGGTCGAGGTCGGCCTCGCCGATGCCGATGCCCTGGTCGCTGACCGAGATCTCGACCTGGCCCTCCCGGCGGCGGGTGCCGATCGCGACGCGCGTCCGCTCGGGGCTGTAGGCGATGGCGTTCTCGACCAGGTTGGCGAGGGCGGTGACGAGCTGGTTCTCGCTGCCCTGAACGGTCAGCCCGCGTTCGCCGCCGGCCACGACCACGATCGAGCGGGACTCGGCGGTCAGCCGGCTGCGGTCCACGACCTCGGCGACCACCGCGTCCACCAGGACCGTCTTCGGCTCGGGCAGCGGGTCGGCGCCCTGGAGACGGGACAGGTCGATCAGTTCCTGGACGAGGCGTCCGAGCCGGCTCGACTCGTGCTGCATCCGCTGCGCGAACCGGCGGACGGTCTCCGGGTCGTCGGTGGCGTCCATCAGGGCCTCGGCGAGCAGCGCCAGCGCGCCGACCGGCGTCTTCAGTTCGTGGCTGACGTTCGCGACGAAGTCCCGGCGGACCTTCGCGACCCGGTGCGCCTCGGTCACGTCATCCACCTGCACGGCGACGTGCCCGGTCGGACCGAGCGGGGCGACCTGGACCCGAACCCCCAACGGTTCCAGGCCGCGCCCGCGCGGTAGCTCCAGCTCGATGTCGCGGGGCTCGCCGGCGCGGCGGGCACGGCGGGCGAGCATCCGCAGCGCGTTGTGGGTGACCCGGCCGTCCCGCACCACGCCGAGCCGCCGGGCGGCCGGGTTGGCGAGCACGACCTCGTCCGCGAGGTCCAGTACGACGAGCGCGGTGCTCAGCGCCTCCACGCTGCGGCGGCTCAGGTCGAGGTCGAGCGCGATCGGGACCTGGACCTCGGCGGCCTTCGCCACCCGTTCCGCCCGTTTCGCCCGCCCGAGGACGACCCACAGGACCGTGCCGAGCACGCCGAGAGCCAGCCCGACGGGCAGCCCCACAGCCAGTGCCAACACTGAATCCACGGACTGATGGTAAGCACCGGCGACCCGGACATTTGCCACACCGGGCCGACGTACCGAGAACGGCCGTAAGGAGTTCACCCGGAGTACGTGTCAGATTCACCCGTACACATCCGGTACACCTACGGTCGGAAGCCAACACTCCGGCACCAGGAGCCACGATGCGCGACACGTTCCACGACGAGCTCGACCAGATCGGTACGGCCCTCATCGACATGTCCAAGCTCGTCGGCACCGCGATGAGCAAGGCGACGACGGCGCTGCTCAAGGTCGACCTGACGCTCGCCGAGGAGGTCATCGCCGGCGACGAGAAGGTCGACGCGCTCCACGACGAGACCGAGCAACGCGCCTACGACCTCCTCGCGCGGCAGCAGCCGGTAGCCGGTGACCTGCGGGTCATCGTCACCGGGCTCCGGATGGTCGCCTCGCTGGAGCGGATGGGCGACCTCGCCGTCCACATCGCGAAGATCGCCCGGCTCCGCTACCCGGACAAGGCCGTCCCCACCGAGGTGCAGGCCACGATCCGGCAGATGGGCATCGTCGCGCAGAACGTCGTCACGAAGGCGGGCGCCGTCCTCGCCGGCCACGACATCGAGCTGGCCGCCGAGGTCGCCCGCGACGACGACGCGATGGACGCGCTGCACAAGAAGCTGTTCACGCTGGTCCTCGACCCCGGCTGGCAGCACGGGGTCGAAGCAGCCATCGACATCACGCTTCTCGGCCGGTTCTACGAGCGGTACGCCGACCACGCCGTGTCGCTGTCCCGGCGCGTCGTCCAGCTGGTGACGGGCGAACTCCCCCGCGGCTAGCTATGCCCGGGTTTAACGGCCCTGGTTCTTGACCGCCTCGACGGCCGCCGCCGCGGCCTCGGGGTCGAGGTACGTGCCGCCGGGGTTGGTCGGGCGCAGGTCGTCGTCCAGGTCGTAGCGCAGCGGGATGCCTGTCGGGATGTTCAGCCCGGCGATGTCCGCGTCGCTGACGCCGTCGAGGTGCTTGACCAGCGCCCGCAGCGAGTTGCCGTGAGCGGCGACCAGGACGGTCCGGCCGTCGAGCAGGTCCGGGACGATCGCGTCGTACCAGTACGGCAGCGAGCGGACGAGCACGTCCTTGAGGCACTCGGTGCGCGGCCGGACCTCCGGCGGCAGCGCCGCGTACCGGGGGTCGTGGAACTGCGAGTACTCGTCGTCCTCGGGGAGGGGCGGCGGCGGGGTGTCGTACGAGCGGCGCCAGAGCATGAACTGCTCCTCGCCGAACTCGTCGAGGGTCTGCTTCTTGTTCTTGCCCTGCAGCGCGCCGTAGTGACGCTCGTTCAGCCGCCACGACCGCTGGACGGGGATCCAGAGCCGGTCGGCGGCGTCGAGCGCGATGTTCGCGGTGCGGATCGCGCGCCGCTGCACGGACGTGTGCAGCACGTCGGGCAGGATGCCCGCGGCCGTGAGCAGTTCGCCGCCGCGGCGCGCCTCGGCCTCGCCCTTGGCGGTCAGATCGACGTCCACCCAGCCGGTGAACAGGTTCTTCGCGTTCCATTCGCTCTCGCCGTGGCGGAGCAGCACAAGGGTCTTCGTCGCCATGGCCCGAACCTAGAGCATCGCCCGGCCGCTAGGGTCTGCGGGTGCTTCCAGGTCCCACGTCGCGCGAGTACGTCTGGTACGCGGCATATGGCTCCAACATGCACGCCGACCGGCTCGGTTACTACCTGGCGGGCGGCACGCCGCCGGGTGCCGCCAGGACCTATCCCGGGTGCCGCGACACCCGTCCGCCGCTGCGTACCGCGCCGGCGATGATGCCGGGCGGCGTCTACTTCGCGCTCGAATCGCGGGCATGGACGGGTGGCCTGGCGCTGTACGACCCGAACCTGCCGGGCTACGCCGCCGCCCGCAGGTACCTGCTGACCACCGCGCAGTTCTCCGACATCGCCGCGCAGGAGATGTACCAGCCGACCGGCATCGACCTGGACCTCGACGAGGTGCTCACCACCGGCCGCCAGCAGATCGGCCCCGGACGGTACGAGACGCTGGTCTGCGCGGGCGCCGTGGACGGGTACGCCGTCCTGACGTTCACCGCGCCGTGGCACGCGGACGACGTCGTCTGGAACGCCCCGGCTCCCCGGTACCTCGGCATGCTGGCGAGCGGGCTGCGGGAAGCCCATGGCTGGAGCGCGGCGCAGGTCGCCGGGTATCTCGCCGGGCTGCCGGGCGTCCGGGGCAACTGGACGCGCGACCAGATTGCCGCCGTGAGCCGCGCCACACCCGAGCCGTAATTCGGTGGGACGGCCGGATCGTCGCAGCTAGCGTCGGATGTGCTCGCCCGCCACGGGGGTCGGCGGGCCTCCGAGGAGGTGCCGCGTGCCCACCCTGCGCCGGCTGTTAGCCGAGACCGCGGGGGGCCTGCCCCGCACCTTCTGGTACCTGTGGACAGGCACGCTGGTCAACCGGAGTGCCGGGTTCGTCCTGGTCCTGCTGGCCTTCTACCTCACCGCCGAGCGCGGGTTCTCGGCGACGTTCGCCGGGCTCGTGATGGGGCTCTACGGCGGCGGCAGCTCGATCGGCGTGCTCGCCGGCGGCGTACTGGCCGACCGGTGGGGGCGCCGGCCAACCCTGATCCTCAGCCACGGCGTCACGGCCATCACGCTGGTCGGGCTGGGGCTGGCGCACTCGCCGACGGCGATCCTCGTCTGGTCGGTCGCGTTCGGCGTGTTCTACAACGCGGCGCGGCCGGCGTTCGGCGCGATGATGACCGACATCGTCCCGCCCGAGGACCGGGTGCGGGCGTTCTCGCTGAACTACTGGGCCATCAACCTGGGCTTCTCGATCGCGGCGCTGCTCGCCGGGCTGGTCGCACAGGTCGACTTCCTGCTGCTGTTCCTGCTGGACGCGGGCACCGCCGTCGCGACGGCCGTGATCATCTACCTGAAGGTTGGCGAGAGCCGTCCGGTGCTGGCGCCCGTGAGCCCGGCCGCGCCCGTGCCGCCGCGGCCGGACGGGATGCTCACCGTCCTGCGAGACAGGGTCTTCCTGGTCTTCGTCGGGCTGACCCTCATGTCCGGATTCCTCTTCATCCAGCACAGCTCGTCGCTGCCGATGGCGATGCAACGCGACGGCCTGAGCCCGTCGGTGTACGGCGGCGTGATCGCGATCAACGGGATCCTGATCGTCGCCGGCCAGCTCGTCGTGCCGAGGCTGCTCGCCCGGCACAGCCACACGCAGGCGCTCGCCGTGTCCACGCTGCTCATCGCGATCGGGTTCGGCCTGACGGCGGTCGCGGACGTGCCCTGGTTCTACGCCGTCACGGTCGTGATCTGGACGCTCGGTGAGATGGCCAACTCGCCGGCCACCAGTGCGGTCGTGGCCGAGCTGTCGCCCGCGCACCTGCGCGGCCGGTACCAGAGCATGCTGTCGCTGGCGTTCACGCTCGCATCCATGGGCGCCCCGATCGTGGGCGGCTTCGTCATCGAGCGGTACGGCGACAGTCCGCTGTGGATCGGCTGTTTCGTGGTCGGTATGGCGGCGGCCATCGGCCATGTCGTGGCCGGTCCGGCCCGCGCGCGCCGGGCCCGGCTGCTCCGCGAATCCGAGGCGGCCGTCGTCGGCGTACAGTGAAGGTACCGAGGACATCTCGAACGTTGGCAGTCGCGTCGGCGTCGCCCTGGGCGAACCACTAGTCCGGTTTCGCGCCGGAGACGGACGCCCCCATGAGCACAGAACACGAGCCATCGGTACGCCTCAGCCTGGATCAGAGCGGGTCACGTACGGGCATGCTCGACGGGGCATGGTGGCCCCGGTCACGTGACCCCGCACGCGAGCTCGGCCCCCTGATCACCGAGCTGGACGGCACGACCGGGACGGTGTTCCGGATCGGGCTGAACCGCGCGACGTGGGACAGCCATCCGCGACGCGTGACCGCTCACGGCCATGTCGTCAAGGTGGGCTGGTACGGGCCCACCGACGCGAACGCGGTCCGGATCTTCGGGGAGCACCGGGAACACCTCGACCTGCTCATGGTCCCGCCGGGCGCCGACGCCGACTCGGCCGCGGCCGCGATGGTCACGGCCAGCGACTCCGCCAGCCAGGCGAGAGCGACCGAGGTGCTCACCAAGCACGGCATCTCTACGGACGGCACAGCCAAGGCGGCTGCTCGACCGACCCAGCCGAAGCCACGAACCGCTCCGCTCACCGAGGTGGCGATGACGGGCGTGACCCGCCAGAACGGCACGCGACCGCACGGGATGAAGCCGCCGAACGGAATATCGAACGGGGAACCGACATGACCGACGCCGCCGCACCGACCGCCGTGCCAGTCACCGGCGAGGCCGAGGCCGAGGCCGCCTGCATGGCGTGCGAGCACCCGCTGGAGGAGCACGACACCATCGGGCTCCGGTTCTGCAACGCGACGGTGGAGAAGGCGCTGTCCCGCGGCTGCGTCTGCCGCCCGCGGTAGCCGCGGCCACCGCCTGTCTCACCAGCTCCAGTACGGCGTCTGGGTCGGGACGTTCAGCTCGCGGGAGTGGAAGAAGTCGGCGCCGAACAGCCGCCGGTCGCTTGCCCCTCAGGTGTAACAAACCTAGCCACCCTGGGTGAAAGGTGTAAAGGAGCCCCTACCGTCTGTTACGGACACCGCCACCGAGTTTCGGACTTTTGAGGGTCGCGAGCCTCACGGCACCCTCAAAAGTCCGAAAGTGGGCGTTACGTCAGGAAGAAATAGCCTCCGCCGCCGAGGGCGGCCAGGGCCAGGACGCCGGCGAGGAAGAGCATGATCGTGCTCTTGACGATCTTGTAGCCGATGTACGCGGCGACGGCGAGGACGGCGCAGATGACGCCGATCGCGATCTGGGACGAGTCGAGGGCAGCCAACTCGGCTCCTTCAGGCTTGGGGCGGGCCCGGCTCCGCGGTGGCGTCGCCGGCCCAGTGGGCGAAAGCGCCAAGGTTAGCCAACGATTCGCCGTTCTTGACCCGCCACGCCCATTCCCGCCGGATGGCGGATGCGAACCCGATCTCCAGCATCGCGTTGAAGGTGCCGTCGGCGTATTCGAGGACGGCGCCGAGGAGCCGGTCGATCTCGTCGGGTGTGACGCTGTGCAGGGCGACGCGTCCGACGAGGTAGACGTCGCCGGCCTGGTCGATGCTGAACGCGACCCCGTACATGCGGGCGTTGCGCTGGAGCAGGAACTCGTACAGGCCTTCGCGGTTCTCGTCGGGATGCCGCATGACGAACGCCTCGACTCGCAGGGCGTGTTCGCCGGGGATCAGGTTGCACAGCGTCTTCTGCTTGCGTTCGCCGGGCAGCGTGACGACGTACCCGCCGGTCGGCAGGGGTTCGTACGCGATGCCGCGTTCGTCCAGGGTCGCCGTGATGACCTGGTCCACCGTCACGAAACTGCCTCCACGATGCGGTTGTCCGCCTGGAGCAGCGCGTCGCGGTAGACGGTGAGGAGCCCGTCGGCGGTGCGCTGCCAGGAGAAGCGTGCCGCATGGGCGGCCGCACCGGCAGCCAGGACGCGGCGTCGGCGTGGCTCGGCGACGAGCCCGCGCAGCACCTGGGCGTAGTGGGCCGGGTTGTGGCCGTCGACGAGGACGCCGGAGTGCCCGTCACTCACGGCGGTGACCAGCCCGCCGACCGCCGCCGCGACGACGGGCGTCCCGCAGGCCTGCGACTCGACGGCGACGAGCCCGAAGGACTCGTTGTGGCTGGGTACGACGGTGACGTCGGCGGCGCGGTAGAGGGTGGCGAGGTCGTCTGGCGGGAGCGGGGCGACGAACCGTACGACGTCGGCGATACCGAGCGCGGCCGCGAGCTTCTGCAACTGTTCGGGCTTGTCGAGGCCGGTGCCGCTGGGGCCACCGCAGACGACCACGACCAGGCGTTCCCGCAGGTCCGGGTCGGCGGCGATCAGGTCGGCGGCGGCATGCAGGAGCACGTCGGGGGCCTTGAGCGGCTGGATCCGCCCCACGAACAGCAGCACCTCGGCGTTGGGCGGCAGCCCGAACTGGCGCCGGGCGGCGAGCCGGTCACCAGGGCGGAAGCGTTCCAGGTCGACGCCGGGCGTCACGGTCGAGACCTTGTCGGCCTCGGCGCCGTAGAGCCCGATCAGCTGGCGCGCTTCCTCGGGCGTGTTCGCGACGAGCGAGTCGGCTTCGGCGATGACCTGGTCCTCGCCGATGACGCGGGCGCGCGGTTCGGGGCGGTCGCCGTCCGCCAGGCTCGCGTTCTTGACCCTGGCCAGGGTGTGCGCGGAGTGGACGAGCGGCACGCCCCAGCGGTCCTTGGCGAGCCAGCCGACCTGCCCGGAGAGCCAGTAGTGGGAGTGGATGAGGTCGTACCAGCCCGGTTCCTGCGACGCCTCGGCCCGCAGCACGCCGGACGTGAACGCGCACAGCTGACCGGGCAGTTCCTCCTTCGCCAGCCCCTCGAACGGACCAGCGTGGACGTGTCGGACAGTCACGCCGGGTGCCGCCTCCGCTACCGGCGGCTGCTCGGACGACGTCGCGCGCGTGAAGATCTCCACCTCGACGCCGGCCTGGGCCAGCCGCCGCGAGACCTCGACGATGTACACGTTCATGCCGCCCGCGTCGCCCGTGCCGGGCTGGTCGAGCGGGGAGGTGTGAACGGAAAGGGTGGCGATCCGCCTCGGTAAACCCGGCCCGGGCCGGCGGAATCGGGCGCGCAACGTCACGCTTACCCACCCTTCACAATCGTTCGGTTTCGGGCAGACGCCCATCGTGTGAACACACCTACGGTCGCCGATCTTCCCGGCGGCGCCGCACCCGGAGCCGTACGGAATGATTCGACGCATGATCAACGCCACACCTCGCGGAACAGCAGTCGTGACCGGCGCGAGCAGCGGAATCGGCGCCGCGACCGCGCGCCGCCTGGCCGCCGATGGTTTCCACATCGTCCTCGGCGCGCGGCGCCGCGACCGGCTCGACGCGCTGGCCACCGAGATCGGCGGGACGGCGCTGACGCTCGACGTGACGTCCGACGAGTCGGTCGCCGCGTTCGTCGCGGCCATCGACGGACCCGTCCAGGTGCTCGTGAACAACGCGGGCGGCGCCAAGGGCCTCGACCCGATCGAGACGGCGGACGCCGAGGACTGGCGCTGGATGTACGAGGTGAACGTCCTCGGCACGCTCCGGGTGACGAAGGCGCTGATCCCGGCACTGGAGCAGTCCGGCGCGGGGCATGTCGTGCTGATCGGGTCGACCGCCGGGCATGGCGTGTACGAGGGCGGCGCCGGGTACGCCGGTCCGAAGCACGCCATCGCCGCGTTCGCCCAGACGCTGCGGCTGGAGCTGAACGGGCGGCCGGTCCGGGTCACCGAGGTGGCGCCGGGGATGGTGCAGACCGACGAGTTCGCGCTCGTCCGGTTCGACGGCGACCAGGCCAAGGCCGCAAAGGTCTACGAGGGCGTCGCCGAGCCGCTCACCGCCGACGACATCGCCGACTGCGTCTCCTGGTCCGTCACCCGGCCGCCGCACGTCAACATCGACGTGCTCGTGGTCCGGCCGCTGGCGCAGGCGTCCAACTACAAGGTGCACCGCGAGAAGTGACCCGCAAACCGCGGCTCGCGGCCGGACGCGCCCGTGCGCTCGGCCTGCCGACGCGTGGCACCACCAACCCGAACCGGCTCCGTCGCGTGGACCGCTGGATGGCCGCGTCCTGCGCCGAGTTGCTGCGGACGGCGGCCGACCCGCTCGTCGTCGACCTCGGGTACGGATCGTCGCCTGTGACCTGCGTCGAGCTGGCGACCCGGCTGCGCGCCGTCCGGGCGGACGTGCGGGTGGTCGGCCTGGAGATCGATCCGGAGCGCGTCGAAGCCGGTAGGGCCGCGGAGGACCCGCCCTGGCTGGAGTTCCGGCGCGGCGGCTTCGAGCTGGCCGGGCTCCGTCCGACACTCGTGCGCGCGATGAACGTGCTGCGCCAGTACGACGAGCCGGCCGCCGCGTCCGCCTGGGAGACGATGCTGTCCCGGCTGGCCCCCGGCGGGCTGCTCGTCGAAGGCACCTGCGACGAGGTCGGACGGCTCGGCGGCTGGGTGGCGCTCGACGCGTCCGGTCCGCAGACGCTGACGTTCTCCGTGCATGTCGCCAGCCTGGAGCGCCCGTCGACCCTGGCCGAACGGCTCCCGAAGGCGCTCATCCACCACAACGTGCCGGGCAAACCGGTGAACGCGCTGCTCAGCGCATTCGACGCGGCCTGGGACGCGGCGGCGCCGATGGCCGCGTTCGGTCCGCGCCAACGTTGGGTCGCGGCGGTCGGTGCGATGGCGGCGGACGGCTGGCCGGTCCAGGGCGGCCGGGACCGCTGGCGCCTCGGCGAGGCAACGTTCGCCTGGACCGCCGTCGCCTGACCGGCGCCCGACCCGCCGCCGGCTACAGCGCCGTGCCGACCATGACCGCCTCGTTCACCAGCGTCACGCCGAATGCCTCGTGGACGCCCGCGCGGATCTCCCGCGCCAGATCGAGCAGCGCCGTCGTGGTGCCGCCGCCACGGTGCGTCAGGGCGAGCGTGTGCTTGGACGAGATCGCCACGCCGTCACGGCCATAGCCCTTGGCGAAGCCGGCCCGTTCGATGAGCCACGCGGCGGACGTCTTCACCCGGTCGGGCCCGTCCGGCCACTGGGGCGGCACGACGCCGTCGCCGAGCCGCGCGCCGACGCGTTCCAGCAGCTCAGCCCACATATAGGCGGACAGCACGGGATTCATGAAGAACGAGCCGACGCTGCGGGTGTCCGGATCGTCCGCGTCGAGGACCATGCCCTTGCTACGCCGGAGCCCCAGCACGGCCTCGCGGATGTCGCCGAGCGGCGCGCCGCCGTCCGCCTCCACGCCCAGTACCTTGGTCAGTTCGCCGAACCGGAGCGGGCCGCCGGTGCGGTCCGGGCGGAGCGCGTAGGTGGCCTCCAGGACGACGTACCGGTCGTGGCCCTTGAACACGCTGTGCCGGTATCCGAAGCCGCAGTCCTCCGGCGTCATCGTCCGGACCTCGTCGGTGTGCCGGTCGAAGACGCGGACTGACCTGATCGTCTCAGCCACTTCCTGCCCGTACGCGCCCACGTTCTGGATGGGCGTGGCACCGGTGGAACCGGGTATACCGGACATGCACTCGATGCCGGCCAGCCCCTCGACGACGCAGTGGGCAACCAGGTCGTCCCACATGTGACCTGCGGCGACGGTGAGATCGACATGGTCGCCACGCCGCTCGGCACGGATGCCGTCGGAGCGGAGAAGTACGACGTCCCCGGCGAAGCCGGCATCGCCGACAACGACGTTGCTACCGCCCGCGAGGACCAGCACCGGCCGCTCGGCCTTGTCGGCGGCGCGCACGGCTTCGACGATCTCGTCCGGGTCGGTGGCCTCGACGAGCGTCGCGGCGGGACCACCCAGTCGCAGGGTGGTGAGAGGACTCAGCGAAACGTTGGTGTCGACGCGCACGCCCTAGACGATAGGGCGTGGCGGCGAACCACTCGTTACCCAGGCGCCGACGCCCTAGGGTGGTCACGTGGCACCCATCGGAAAGCGATTGTCATGAGCGCACCGTCCCACACCAAGGATTTCTGGCTTGCCGCGTTCAAACGGGAGGCGGACGCGTTCCGCGCGGCCATCGACCCGGCCCGCCTCGACGCGCAGGTACCGTCGTGTCCGGAGTGGACAGTAGACGACCTGGTCGCCCATCTGGCCTCGGTGTACCGGCGCCAGCGCGCGCATCTCGTCCGGGGCGTCACGAGCCGCCCGGAGATGGCCTTCCCCACGCCCCCCGAGGGCGGCGAGGCCGTCCTGGCCTGGTGGGACGAAGCGCGCGACGAGATGGCCGCCACCCTGCGCGACGTGGACCCGACCATGCCGGCCTGGAACTGGTCCGTCCAGCCGCCGACCGCGATCTTCTGGCACCGACGCATGGCCCACGAGACCGCGATCCACCGCTGGGACGCCCAGGTGTCCGTCACCATCCCCGAGCCGATCGAAACGGTTCTGGCGGTCGACGGCGTCGACGAGGTCCTCGACACGTGGCTCCCCGGCGGCCGGCGCAAGGGCCCGACCGACGTCACGGGCGTGGTCCGGCTGGAGGCCACCGACTCCGACGCGCGCTGGGCGATCCGCCTCCGTCCCGGGGGCGGCGTGAACCTGCTGGACACCGACAGCTGGTTCGATTCCGAGCCGGACGCGCAGGCCGCGCTCATCGGCACGGCCAGCGACCTCGATCTGGCGCTGTGGGGCCGGATCCCGCTGACCGTCCTCACCGTCCAGGGCGATCCGAACCTCGTCAGCGCCCTGCGGACGGGATAACCAGCACGACTTCCAGGGTGCGGGGCCCGTGCACGCCTTCGACCCGGTTCAGCTCGATGTCGCTGGTGGCCGACGGTCCGCTGATCATCGTGATCGGGCGGGTGCCGTCGAGCCGGGCGAGCGCTTCGGGCACGGCGCCGACGACCTGGTCGGCCCGCACGACGCACAGGTGGTAGTCCGGGACGAGCGTCAGTGCACGCCGCCCCTGGTCAGGGCCTCCGTCGAGGATGATCGTCCCGGTCGCCGCGACCGCCACGGCACATCCGGTCACGACGCCATCGAGCCCGTCGAGGGTCTTCAGGTCCAGCGGCGGATCGTCGCCCACCACCTCCGCCCCGGCGCTCGCCAGCCACTCCGCGGGCAGCCCGGCAGGGGCCACGATCCGGCGGGCGCCGCGATCAGCCAGTGCGGTCGCAAGCGTGGCAGGCAAACCCTCCACATCGGACCATCGGACGAGCGCGCGGTAGTCGGCGAGCCGGTCGGTGAACACCTCGGTGTCGTCGTCGGTGAAGTGCTGGTACTCGCGGCGGACGGATACGTCGGCGGGCCGCTCGTCTTCCGGCACATCACCCAGGGCGTGCCGCAGCCGCGCCAGGATCTCGTCGCGCGCGAGGCTCATCGGCCTTCCCCGCGGGTGCGGCGCCACCAGGCGCGGAACGATTCGGGCGGTACGGCGGGCGCGTCCCGCGCGGATGTCCACGCCGAGAAAGGCGGCGGCAACGCGCCGATCTTGCCGTCCCGGGCCAGCGGGGTGCTGCCGAGATGCGCGGCGCGTTGCGCGGCCTCGTAGCGGTGCGGGTCGGCGAAGATCCAGCCCATGGCGGTCATGGCGATCTGCTCGGCGGACGGGACGGCGTGGGAGCGGCGCTCGTCGACGACCCGTCCGCGCAGGTGGACGAGTACTTCCGGGATGTTGATCTTCACCGGGCAGACGTCGTAGCAAGCGCCGCACAGCGACGACGCGTACGGCAGGGTGGGGTTCGCGGCCACGCCGGTGAGCTGCGGCGACAGGATTGCGCCGATAGGTCCGGGGTAGACGGAGCCGTACGCGTGACCGCCGGTGCGCTCGTACACCGGGCACACGTTCAGGCAGGCCGAGCAGCGGATGCACGCCAGCGTCTGCCGGCCGATCTCGTCGGCCAGGACGGCCGACCGCCCGTTGTCGAGCAGCACGACGTGCACGTCGCGAGGGCCGTCGCCGTCGTGCGCGCCCGTCCAGAGCGAGGTGTAGGGGTTCATCCGCTCGCCCGTGGAGGACCGGGGCAGCAACTGGAGGAACACCTCCAGGTCGGCCCAGGTGGGCACCAGCTTCTCGATCCCGACCACCGAGATCAGCGTCTCGGGAAGGGTCAGGCACATCCGCCCGTTGCCCTCGGACTCCACCACGCACAACGCGCCGGACTCGGCGATCGCGAAGTTCGCGCCGGACACCGCGACCTTGGCGTGCAGGAACTTCTCCCGCAGGTGCCGTCGGGCGGCCATCGCGAGGTCGCGCGGATCGTCAGTGAGTCCACTGTCGACACCGGGCATCTCGTTGACGAAGATCTCCCGGATCTCCGACCGGTTCTTGTGGATGGCCGGCACCAGGATGTGCGACGGCTCGTCGTGTCCCAACTGGACGATCAGCTCGGCGAGGTCGGTCTCGATCGCGGAGATCCCAGCCCGTTCCAGGGCCTCGTTGAGCCGGATCTCCTGCGTCACCATCGACTTGACCTTGACGACCTCGCGCTCGCCCGTCGCCTGGACGAGCTTGGTGACGATCCGCCGCGCCTCGTACGCGTCGCGCGCCCAGTGGACGGTGCCGCCCGCGGCCGTGAACTTTTCCTCGAACTGGAGCAGCAGCTCGGGCAGGTGGCGGAGGGTGCGGTCCTTGATCGCCCGGCCGGCCTCGCGCAGTTCCTCCCAGTCGGGCAGTTCGTCGACGACGGCCGCCCGCTTACCCCGGATCGTCGTCGTCGCCCGCCGCAGGTTGGTGCGCTGCTGGGTGTCGGACAGCGCCTTGCGCGCGGCCGTCGGGAACGGCACGCCGCTGGCCAGGTGCCCGGCGCCGGGCATACCGAGGAACGTCACCAGCCACCCCCGAGCCGATCGCCCCGCGCCGCCGGCCGGCGGGTGCCGGTCGCAGCGGCTTGGCCGGCCGCTCGGCCCTCAGCGACCCGGCCGTCGGAGGCAGACCCGTCCTCGGCAGCGCGATCCTCGGCGTCTATCGCGTCGGCCTCGGTGCTCGCGAGGATCTCGGCGAGGTGGACCGTGCGGGTGCCGGCGCGGAGCCGCGACAGCCCGCCGCCGATGTGCATGAGGCAGGAGTTGTCGCCGGCCGTGCAGACCTCGGCGCCGGTGTCGAGGATGTGCCGGACCTTGTCGCCGAGCATCGCCACGGACGTGTCGGCGTTCTTCACCGCGAACGTCCCACCGAATCCACAGCACTCCTCAGCTCCGGGCAGTTCGACGAGGTCGATCCCCCGGACGGCGCGCAGCAACGTCAACGGCCGGTCGCCGACCCGGAGCAGGCGTAGCGAGTGACAGGTCGGATGGTAGGTGACGCGGTGCGGGTAGTACGCACCCACGTCCGACACCTTCAGCACGTCGACCAGGAACTCGCTCAGCTCGTACACGTGCGGGGTCGTGTCGGCGACGGCGGCCGCGAGCCCGGAGTCACCGCTTAATTCGGCGACCCTGCGGTGGTAGTCGCGGACCATGCCGACGCACGACCCGCTCGGCGCCACGATCGCGTCGTAACCTGCGAAGACATCGACGAACCGGCGGACGAGCGGGACGCACTCCGCCTGGTACCCGGTGTTGAAGTGCAGCTGCCCGCAGCAGGTCTGGTCGAACGGGAACTCGACGGTCTGACCCAGCCGCTCCAGGAGCCGGACCGTCGCGCGGCCGGTTCCAGGGAACACCGTGTCGTTGAAGCAGGTGACGAAGAGCGCGACACGCAACGGTCCACCCCCACGATAGGTCGGATGAATACCCTAACCGTTCTCACCAAGCTGAGCCGTGGCGGCCCGAAACCTCCCCAGAGCAAACCTTTCGTCTCTCACCCATGGTCGCCCGGCACTCCGCCAGGACCTCCGGGCCGCCCCGGATCGCGGTGATTCGCACCTCGTCAGCCTGCCAGTTGCGGAGCCACCTGGCACCTAATGCGTAACCGGGCCGCCAAGGTTGACCAGCACGACGCCGGCGATGATGAGCCCGATCCCCGCATAGGCCACCGGGCCGATACGGTCGCCGAACACCACCAACCCCACGACCGTGATCAGCGCCGTGCCCGCACCTGACCAGATCGCGTACGCCGGCCCGAGCCCGAGGCCGTACTTCAGCGCATACGACAGCGCCACGAACGAAACCCCGTACCCCACGACCACCCCGACGCTCGGCCAGAGCCGCGTGAACCCGTCGGATGCGCGCAGTGCGCTGGTGCCAGCCACTTCACAGACGATCGCCAGAACGAGCAGCCCCAACGTCTTGATGCCCATCAACTCCCCTTGACTCTCGACATCGTTGCCTGCATGAGCGTGACCAGCGTTTTCACACCGTCCTCGTCGTACGCGTACACCTCCCCTCCACATACCGTGATCCGCCCGCCGGCACGGACCACGCGCCCCACACCGACGAACCGCACCCCGACCGCCGGAGCCAGCAGGTTGACCGTGAAGCCGACGGACACGACCTCGGAACCAGCCGGGAACCGGGTCAGCGCGGCATACCCGCAGGCCGAATCGGCCAGCGCGGTCGTGGCGGCGGCGTGCACGAAGCCGTGCTGCTGGGTGAGTTCGGGCTGGTACGGCATCGACAGCCGCACCTCGCCGTCACCGACGTGCTCCATCGTCACGTGAAGGTGCGCCATCATCGCCTGGCGCCCGAAGCTCTCCCGGACGGCCGCCTCGAGCCCGCCGTCGACAGTGCCCGTCACGGTGCGAGCCGAATGCGCACCCGACGGAACCCCTTGCCCTTGTTCTCGACCTTCACGACCTGGATCGCGCCGATCTGCTTCGTCGACGCCACGTGGGTGCCGCCGTCGGCCTGCGTGTCGAGCCCGACGATGTCGACGATCCGGATCTCGGTCAGCGCGGGCGGTACCAGGTTCGTCGCCGTCCGGATGATGTCCGGGATCGCGAACGCCTCGGCCCTGGGCAGCGTCTTCACGTCGATGCGGCGGTCGGCCTCGACCTCGACGTTGCACGCCGCTTCCACCCGCGCTTTGAAGTCGGCCGGGATGTCGGGCAGGTTGAAGTCCATCCGCGCCTCGCCCGGCTCCATGTTTCCGCCGGTGACGAGCGCGCCGAAGTCCCGGAACACCACACCGGACAGCAGGTGCAGGCCCGAGTGGGTACGCATGAGCGTCGTGCGCCGATCGTCCTCGATCGCGCCCCGGACGGCCGTGCCGGCCGGCGGCAACGGATCGCCTTCCGCCGGGATCAGGTACTCACCGCGCGCCCCCACGATCCGGGTCTGGACGCCGCCCCACAGCAGCACGCCGTGGTCCGGCGGCTGGCCGCCCCCGCCCGGGTAGAACGCCGACCTGTCCAGCACCACACCGTCCTCGACGGATGCATGGAGTACCGTGGCGTCCCATTCACGCAGCGTGGGATCGTCGAGGTCGAGCCGGTGCGTGTGTCCGTGACTGCTACCCATATGCCCAGGGTAGAGAGGGGGTATGACAGTGGGGCGTCCCCGACGGATCGTCCTGCTCCGGCACGGTGAGTCGCTCGCCAACCTCGACGGCGCCGTCTACGAGCACACCCCCGACCACGCCATCGCGCTCAGCCCCACCGGTACCGAACAGTCCCGGAAGGCCGGCGTCACGCTCCGCGAGACGTTCGGCGAGGGCGACGTCCAGGTGTACGTGTCGCCGTACGTCCGGGCGCACCAGACCCTGCGCGGGCTCGCCATCGACGATCTCGTCACCCGGGTCTCCGAGGAACCGCGCCTCCGCGAGCAGGACTGGGCGAACTACCAGGACAGCGAGGACATCGCCCGCCAGAAACAGCTACGCGACAGCTACGGCCACTTCTTCTACCGGTTCACCGACGGGGAGTCCGGCGCCGACGTGTACGACCGCGTCAGCTCGTTCCTGGAGACACTCCACCGCCAGTTCGCCCGGCACGACTACCCGGAGAACGCGTTGCTCGTCACCCACGGACTGACCATGCGCCTGTTCTGCATGCGCTGGTTCCACTGGACCGTCGAGTACTTCGAATCGCTCCGGAACCCCGGCAACGCCGAGACCCGGACCCTCGTCCTGGGCAGCGACGGCAAGTACACGCTCGACAAACCGTTCGAGCAGTGGCGCCCGGCCTGACTCAGGCGTTGAGGAAGCTGGCGATGCGGGTGCGAAGGTCGGCACGCGCCGTCCAGAGGATCCCAGGCTCGTCGTAGACGTGCAGGGACGCGCCCGGCAGCAGCCCGGCGAGCCGTTCCGCCACCTCGGCCGGGTGCAGTGGATCACCGTGACAGCCGAGCACGAGCGCCGGCACGGTGACCTTGCGCAGCACCTCGGCGTCGTCCAGCGCGGTCATGTCCGGCAACGAGCGCAGCGCCGCCGCGATGCCGTCGTGGCCGCGAAGAGCAAGAACCCTCTGCCGGACGTACGCCCGCGCGGCCGCGCTCCCGGCAGCAGCCGGCGGCACCTCCAGGGCCACGACCTCGGCAAGGCGCTCGTCGGACCCGGACTCGACAGCGGCGGCCAGCGCGGCGAGCCGTTCGCGCGCCGGTGCGAGCCGTGGCGTGTCGAGGACGGCCGGCAGGAAGAACACGAGCCGCTCGAAACGGTCCGGATCGTCGGCGAGGACCCGGCAGAGCGCGCCGGCGCCCATGCTCACCCCGAACGCCCGGGTGGCGCGGTGCGTATCGGCGACGCCGCGCAGGTCAGCGGCCAGATCCGGGTACCCGATGGGGCCGGGAGGCGAGGCACCGTGGCCGCGGAACGCGAAGAACACCTTCGTGCCGCGGACCGCACTGCCGAACGGGCGCGTGTCGGGGATGCCGCCGGCCAGCCCGTGCGCGAAGACGGTGACCGGCTCGCCGCCGCCGGCGACCAGCTGCTCTACCAGCTTCCGCCGCCGTTGGTGATCTCGCGGATCGCCGGCCGGATGTCGAGCAGGTACACGAGTGCGGCCGTGAGGGCGATGAGCGTGAACAGCGGCATGATCTGGAAGAACACGAGCGACAGCAGCAGCGTGCCGCCGATCAGCGCGAGCCACAGGCCCTTGGACAACGTGCCCACGGCACCGAACGCGTCCTGTCGCTGGATCGCGCAATGGACGAACGCCCACGCTTCCAGCCCCAGGCTCACGAACAGGATCACCCAGTTGATCCCGCTGACAAGGTCGAACGCCCAGTTCGCGTGGTGGGACATGGCACCAGCGTATCCGGGGCGACACGCGCTGGCCCGCCGGACCTCACAACACGGCAGCGCCGGCCCCCGGATCGGGGACCGGCGCTGGCCGAATCAGATCAGTTGGCCGGCTTCGACTCGACGGCCTTGGCCGGGGCCTTCTTGGCGACGGCCTTCTTGACCGGGGCCTTCTTCTCGGCGGCCGGGGTGGTGCTGGCGGTCGCGGTGGTGCTGGCGGCCGGGGCGGGCTTCTCGGTCTTGGCGCCCTTGTCGACGACCTTCTGGCCACGCTCGACCAGCTCGCCGTAGACCTCGACGGCCTTGGCCTGCGCGGTCTCGACGTTCTTCTTCACGGCAGCGGTGACGTCGTCGACGTCGATCTCGCGGGCCTTGGCCTGGAACTGCGCGGCGTACGACGGGATGTCGGCGGCGAACTTCTGCAGGTCGGCCGGGAGGGTGCTGGCCAGCTTCTGGAGGTCGGCGGGCAGCTCGGCGGCGATCTTGCGGATCTCGGCCGGCAGGGCCTCGGCGCGGGCCTGCAGCTCGGGCGCGTGGGAGGCGAGCTTCTTCAGCTCGTCGGCGACGAGGTCACCGGCGCCGGCGACGGCGTAGACGGGGCGGGGCAGGGTGGTGGATGCCATCTCAGGACTCCTCGGAGGAAGGCTTTGCTTCGGTCAGGGCGGCGTTCTCGCGCCGGAAGGTTTCGTAGATCTCCACGAGCACCTGCTTCTGCCGGTCGTTGAGGTCCTCGTCGACGGCGATGGCGGCTAGCACGCCTGTGCTGTCGATGACCTCGAGAAGGCCGGCCCGCAGGTACATCACGGGTGTGGAGATCCGCAGCGCGGTCGCGATCTGCTGCAGCACCTCCGCGCTTGGTTTGCGCAGTCCGCGCTCGATCTGGCTGAGGTAGGGGTTGCTGACCCCGGCCAGGTTGGCGAGTTGCCGGAGTGAGATCTGGGCGCTCCGCCGCTGCTCGCGGATGAACTCCCCGATGTCACTGAGTGCGGACATGACTCCACCGTAAGCGCGGGTGCTAGCTATTGCAAGCAGTCAGCTAGCACCCTGGACGTGAGGCTCGTCACCACACCGCGCGGACGGCCCCGACCGGTACGCCGCCGCCCAGCAACGGCGTCTCCGCGAGCTCGTCCAGCACCGGGGCATCCACCGCGAGCCGTCGCAGCGCCGACACCAGCACGGGTACGCGCGCCCGCTCGGCGCCGTCGTCGATCTTCAACGCGACCGCGCCGACCCCGGGCAATGCCACGGCGTACACGCCTTCGGCGCCGTCCTTGGCGAGCAGTCCGGGGACGCCGGCCATGAGCAGCGTCGCGTCCCGGCCGGTTCCCCCGACGAGTTCGGGGTAGGCGCGCATCGCGTCGGCCACGTCCGGCTCGGTGCCGTCGATGAGCCGCAGGTACGTCCGGGCCAGCGCGTGCAGGGACAGCGCGAACAGCGGAGCGCCGCAGCCGTCGACGCCGGTCGCGGCCACCCGCTCGCCGGCCAGGTCCTCGACTGCGTCACGCAGAGCGCCTTGCAGCGGATGGTCCGGCTCCAGGTAGCCCTCAAGCTTCCAGCTGGACGCCTGGCAGGTCCGGAGCATCGCCGCGTGCTTGCCGGAACAGTTCATCTGTAGGCGGGTCGGGCCGGACGCCGCGCGGGCGGACGCCACGTGTAGCGGGTACGAGGGCGGGCAATTCAGCGCGGATTCGTCCAGGCCGCCGGTGGCAAGCACCGTCCGGACGGCGTCGACGTGGAACGGCTCGCCCGAGTGCGACGCGGCCGCCAGCGCCAGCTCCGGCTGGCTCACGCGCAGGCCGTTGCGGACCATCCCGACCGCCTGGGCCGGCTTGTTGGACGAGCGCGGGAACATCGGCACGTCCACGTCACCGGTCGACGCCACCACCGCGCCCGTCGGGCCGAGGACGATCACCGAGCCGTGGTGCGCGCCCTCGACGAATCCGGACCGGACCACGTGCGCGAGGACGGTCACGTGCGGTCTCCGTCGGCCTGCTGCGGCAGAAGGTCGGACATCGTCGCCTCACCGTTCTGGTACCGGCGGACCAGCTCGGCGGCGCACGCGTCCATGACCTCCTGGACGGCGGTCCGGGCGACGTTGACCTGGCGTTCCTCGTCCTCGTACGTCCGCAGGACGCGGGCCAGTTCGTCATCGGTCCGGGCGGCGACGTCAGTGAGGTCCACATCGGTCACCAGCCGTTCGACCCGGCGGCGCCGGCGCTCGACGCGGGAAGGCTCGGTGACCATGTGCCGGACCCGGTCCAGGGCGCGGCTCGCACGCCCCTGCTCAGCGGGCGTCACGTTCGTGGCCGTTGCGGGCTCCCCGGACCGGCGGGCCTGTTCCGCGCGCACGATGTCGAGCCGCCCGTGCAGGAGTCGCCGCAGGTACGACAGGTCGGCTTCTTCCTGCTCGGCCTCGCGGCGCTTGGCGCGGACGATCGTCACGGGCAGCTTCTCCAGGCCGTCGAGGTACGCGGGATCGAGGACGCGGTCGATGCGCCGGCTGCCGCCGGGTCGCACATCCGTCATCGTCGCTCCTCGCGTCCGCTCAGCCAGTGCGATCGCCTCAGCCACCGACCGCCACCGCACCGCGGTCACGGACGCCGATCAGGGCACGCACCTCGTCCGCCCGCATCGGCGGACGCTGCGCCAACCGGGCCAGACCGCTGGCACGGGCGACGAGCTGGGCGTTGCTCTCGACGGGCTGTCCGGGCGCATAGGTGAGCGTGTCCTCCATGCCGACCCGCAGGTGACCGCCGGCGGACAGGGCCGCGAGCATGACCGGGATCGTGCTGCGGCCGACGCCGGTGGCCGAGAACGTGGCGCCCGACGGCAGCGCGCGGACGGCGGCGACCAGTGCCTCGGTCGTCCCGGGCATACCGCCGGGCACTCCCATCACGAGGTCGCAGTGGACGTGGCCGCCGTACGGCAGCCCGTACTTGTCCAGCAGTTTCGCCAGGCTGGCGAGGTGACCGAGGTCGAAGATCTCGTACTCGGGGACGATCTCGCGCTCCTGCATCCGCTGGTGCAGGGCGACGATGAACTCCCAGCGGTTCATGAACACGTCCGCACCGAAGTTGACCGTGCCCATCGTGCAGGAGGCCATGTCCGGCGCGGCGTCGAGGACGCGGAGCCTGTGCTCCTCCGGGTCCGTCACCGCACCGCCCGAGGACAGCTGCACGATCAGGCCCGTCTCGGACCGGAGCGAGGCGACGGTGTCCTTGAGCCGACCCAGGTCGAGCGAGGGACGCGCGGCGTCGTCGCGGATATGGACGTGGATGATGCTGGCGCCGACGGCCTCGCACTCCTTGGCGGTGGTGACCAGTTCGTCGAGGGTCACCGGGAGGGCTGGAACGTCTGCCTTGGCCGACTCCGCACCGGTGGGGGCGACCGTGATGATCGTGCTGCTCATGCCGGCCATACTGTCACGGGCCGATAACGACTGCAGGTCAGCGCCGGAATATTGCCCGGTCAGTCGACGGCTACCCGGATCTCTCCTATGCGCAGATCGGCATTCTCAGGAACATTTCGCTTCACGAGTGCCGTGGCGATCATGCCCAGTTCGTAGTGCCGGACGGCCGTCGCCACGAACCCGACCTGCTTGCTGTCGAGCGTCACCGGCTCGCCGTGTGGCGGGAGCTGGTCGGTCGAGCCGTCGAGGTGGAGGAGGACCATGCGGCGCGGCGGGCGGCCCAGGTTGTGCACCCGGGCGACCGTCTCCTGGCCGCGGTAGCAGCCCTTGTCGAGGTGGACGGCGCTGCCGACCCACTCAGGTTCCTGGACGATCGTGCGGTGGTCGGTCTCGAACCCGAGCCGCGGACGGCGATCGGCCACGCGCAGCGCCTCGAACGCCTGGATCCCGGCGAGCGGGGCCAGGTCGGCGGTCTCGTCGATGCTCGCCCGGGGAACCAGCAGGTCGGCGCCGTACGGCATGCGCCGGGCCCATCCGCCGGTGGGCAACGCGCTCACGTCGTAAGGCTCCGCGCCGAGGCTTGGCAGCATCGTGGACGTCTCGGGGCCGACCATGCTGAGCAGCGCCCAGTCGGCGGTCACCTCGGCCGGCTCCACCCGGAGCATGAACCGCATCTTCTCCAGGAACGCGAGCAGTTCGCCGGCGGTGCCGGGTTCGACGTCGAGCCAGGTGGTCTCGCCGTCGTCGGCGACGAGCAGGTGATGCTCGACGTGACCGTGCGGCGAGAGGACCAGCGCCTCTGTGCCGCGCCAGGCCGGCAGCCGCTCCAGGTGCTGGGTCGTCAGGCTGTGCAGCCAGGTCAGCCGGTCGGCGCCGGGAACCGCGATCACGCCGCGGTGGCTCCGGTCGACGATGCCGACCTTGGTCGCCAGCGTGCGCTGCTCCCGGAACGGGTCGCCGTAGTGCGCCGCGACGCCTTCGTCGGGCCCGTCGGCTGCCACCGCGCCAGGACGTGCGAGCAGCGGTGAGCGGGTCATTCGGAAGCCTTCCCGTCGCAGTCGCCACAGACGCCGAACAGCGCGACGTGACCGATGTCGACGGTGAAACCCCGCTCGGCGGTGAGTTGTTCCGCCAGCGGCTCCAGCAGTTCCGTGGGCGCCTCGCTCACCGAACCGCAGGTGCGGCAGACCAGATGGACGTGCTCGTCGTCGGCGCTGTGGTACGTCGGCGCGCCGTGCGACAGGTGGGTGTGCGTGACCAGCCCGAGCTCTTCCAGCAGCTCCAACGTGCGGTAGACGGTGGTGACGTTGACGCCCGCCGCCGTCTGCCGGACCTCGCCGTGGATCTGTTCCGGAGTGCCGTGGCCGAGTTTGTAGACGGCTTCCAGCACCAACTGCCGGGGGGCGGTCATGCGCATGCCACGCGAGCGCAGCACCTCGGGCAACGACGAGCCGGTCATCCTCCGATGCTATCCGCGCCGGGCCAACGGGCGGACCGTAGGCTCGGAGCATGGAACCCCGTGTACTTGCCGTCCTAGGGCGGGGCGTCGTGCCCCTCGACACTCCGGTGCTGCGCGCCGACGATCTCGGGGCCACGCGCGGCGACGGCGTGTTCGAGACGATGCACGTCCGGGCCGGCACGGCGTACCTGCTGAACCGGCACCTGGCCCGGCTCGCCGACTCGGCGCGGCGGCTCGATCTCGACATCCCGTCCGCTGCCGATCTTGAGGACCTGGTCGGCACCGCACTGTCCGTGTGGCCCGCCGACCGGGAAGGCGGCATCAAGCTCGTCGTGACGCGCGGGCCCGAGGAGGACGGCGCCGCGCCGAGCGTCTTCGCGCTGGTGTTTCCCATCAAGGACATCTCGGTGCGGCAGCGGCACGAGGGGATCCGGGTCGTGTCCGCGCCGCTAGGGATCGGCGCCGATGCCCGATCGACCGCGCCGTGGCTGCTCGGCGGCGTCAAGTCACTGTCGTACGCCATGAACATGGCCACGCTCCGCTGGGCCGCCGACCAGGGCCTCGACGACGTGGTGTTCGTGGCCGCCGACGGTCAGGTGCTCGAAGGGCCGACGTCCTCGATCGTGTGGCTCACGGGCGACACGCTCCGCACGATCCCCGACGACACCGGCATCCTGCCCGGTATCACGGCCGCCGACCTGCTCGAACGGGCCAGCGAGTTCGGCCTCGGCGCCGAGCGAGGCCGGGCCACGATCGACGACCTGCTGGCAGCGGACGGTGTCTGGTTCTGCTCCAGCGTCCGGGGCATCGCGCACGTCACCGAACTCGACGGCAAGCCGGTGCCCGTGAGCCCCCTCGCCGACCGCCTCCGCACCCTCATCGGATACAACGGCTGAGCGCGCTCGAAATTACATTGCAGGGGTTTCCCAGGCGGGGGTAGCGTCCCTTCTTACATGGGAAGGGAGGTGGTCCAACTTTGAGTATCAGTCGGACTCGTGAGGTGGCTTCCAGCTAGCCGCCGTCCTACCGGACCCGGTACCACCGACCGCTTTGTACGGCGGCCGGCAATACCTGGAAACCACCGGACCCCCGAGCCGCCGGCCAGTCCAGCCGGCCCGCATCCGCGGAGAAGGCTCGGGGGTTTCTTAATGCCCCGGAAGCCCTTCAGCCCGCGACGCGCTCCAGCCGGGCGGACAGGTGCGGTGTGAGCGGGTGGCCGACAGCGGCCATGTCCACCGCGTACAGCAGAGCGCCCTCGACGATCCCGTACAGCCGGTGGTTGGCGCTGACGTCCTTGGCCGTCGCCGTACGGGCGACGAGGTCGGTGGACATCTCGACCTTCATGCCGTCGATCGTGCCGACGTAGATCTCGGCGATGCCGGTCGGGTTCGTGAGCAGGACTTCGAGCGAGTCGTCCGGCTGCGGGCGCCACCAGCCGACCTCGCGCATCGCCGGCCGAACCGGCTTGCCGTCGTCGTCGATGATCCACGCGCGGGACTCGTAGGCGAGGAACGGACGGCCGTCGTGGCTGAACCGCACTTCCTGCGCGTAGTCGAAGTCGCCGATCGTCGGGTACCCGCCCTTGCCGGTGCCGCGCCAGACGCCGACGTACGGCAGCAGGCCCAGCAGCGCCGGGTGCAGATCGGGCCCGACACGCAGGTTGTGGGTCTCCTCGAACGGATATCCGTCGTCCACGGTCAGCTCTGGCCCTGGAAGAGCTTGTAGACCACGTAGAACGCGAACCAACCGATGACCGCGAAGGCCGCGACGAGCAGGCACAGGAAGAAGGTCTCGAACACGGGCCGAGTCTAGACGGCCCAGGCTCGGTTGCCTGCGACCCCGGTCACCCGGCACGCCGGTATACCAGCCGCCTGCGGATGCGTAAAGCGATCACCGTAGTGTGGGGCCATGCCACGCTCCCTGGTCGTCAAGGTCACAGTGGGCGCCGACGCACCTGAGCGGTGCGCTCAGGCGTTCACGGTCGCCGCGACCGCACTCGCCTCCGGTGTCGACGTCTCGCTCTGGCTCACCGGGGAGTCGTCCTGGTTCGCGCTACCGGGCAAGGCCGCCGAGTTCACCCTCGCGCACTCCGCCCCGCTGCCGGACCTGCTCGACGCGCTCCGCGCCGGCGGCCGGGTGACGTTGTGCGCCCAGTGCGCGGCCCGCCGGGAAATCACCGAGTCCCAACTGCTCCTCGGTGTCCGGATCGCCGGTGCTGCGGCGTTTGTGGAGGAGATCCTCAGCGAGGGTGTACAAGCCGTCGTCTACTGACTACGCTCCGAGCTTTCGCTTGACTCTACGCAACAGGTTCGTAACCAGCTGCCACGAGACGCTCCAGCGAAGGCGGTCGATCACCGATGCTGCAGATCGCTCCCTCGTCCGCTCCAGACTTATCGCACGGGGCGCCGCGAGCCTGTCCGGCGTCAAGCCATAGGCCGGGGCCGCTGCCTCGTCCGGAGCCGCCGCTCCTGCCGGCGCCCGGAAGCCAACAGCCCCCGGACCCCAGCCTCTACGGACCTGTCGACCCCGACGCCGCCGAAGACTTCCTACGGCTCTACCACGCGGAGTGCCCCCACGCGGGGCCCTTGGAACCCCGCCTGAAACAGGTACTCGGCACCATCGACCGCATCGGCATCTACCTTCACACCCCCGGCGAACTGGAGTTCGGCGCCCGCGTCGCCTGGCGGAACAACAGCCGCTGCATCGGCCGCCTCTACTGGAACAGCCTCCGGGTACTCGACCGGCGCGGCGCCCGCTCGCCCGACGAGATCGGCCAGCACCTCGTCACCCACCTGCGCGAGTCGACGAACAGCGGCCGGATCCGTCCCACCATCTCGATCTTCGCCCCCGCCATGCCGGACCGCCCGTACTCGCGGGTCTGGAACGAGCAGCTCATCCGGTACGCCGGGTACCGCTCGGACGACGGCGAGGTGATCGGCGACCCCCGCTATGTCGCGTTCACCGCTGCCGTCCAGGGCCTCGGCTGGATCAGCAAGGGCACGCCGTTCGACATCCTCCCGCTGGTCATCGACGTCCCGGGGGAAGCACCGCACCTCCACGAACTCCCCGAGGACGCCATCCTCGAAGTGCCGCTGCGGCACCCGGCGTACGGCTGGTTCGCCGAGCTGGACCTGCGCTGGCACGCCGTCCCCGCCATCTCGAACATGCGGCTGGAGATCGGCGGCGTGAACTACCCGTTCGCCCCGTTCAACGGCTGGTACATGGGCACCGAGATCGGGTCGCGCAACCTCGCCGACACCGACCGGTACGACCTGGTCCCCGAGGTCGCCCGCCGGCTCGGCCTCGACACGAGCAGCGAGACGACGCTGTGGCGCGACCGGGCGCTCGTCGAGCTGAACCTCGCCGTGCTGCACTCGTTCGAGTGCGCGAACGTGAAGATCGCCGACCACCACACCGAGTCCCGCAGGTTCCTGACCCACGTCGACAAGGAGAACCGCGCCGGCCGGATCGCACCGGCGGACTGGACCTGGATCGTGCCGCCGCTCTCAGGCAGCGCCACAGCCGTGTTCCACAAGTACTACGACGAGGCCGATCTCAGCCCCAACTTCCACCTCGACGACCACGCCGCCACCCTCGGCCGCTGCGGCCGGCCGACGCCGACCTAGGAACCGCGCTGCTCGGCGACCCAGGCGGCCACCTGCGCCCGGGACGTGAACCCGAGCTTGCTGAGGATGTGCTCGACGTGGCCTTCGGCGGTGCGCTGGGCGATGACCAGCGTGGCGGCGATCTCCCGGTTGCTCATGCCCTCGGCGACCAGCTCGGCGATCTCGCGTTCGCGCCGGGTCAGCGGGTTCGGGGCGGCGGCGGGCGCGGCGGGCTGCGCGGCGTTCTTCTCCTCCAGCGCCAGCTCGACCGCCTCGGCCGAACTGAGCTGGCTGCCGGCCTGGAACGCGGCCTCGTACGCGGCGGCGCCCAGGTTCGACTGGCAGCGGCTCACGCACTGGTCGTGGTACCGGCCCAGGCCGCCGAACACCTTGATCGGCGCCCGGAGGAGCCGCCAGATCCGGTCTGCGGCGCCGAGCAGCCGCGCGCTCCGGTCGTACCGCTCCTGGCTGCCTGCGATCCACGCCATGGCGTCCAGCGTCAGCCCGTACCCGAACTGCTCGCCGAGCCGGCGTTTGAGAGCCAGCGCCTCCTTCTCGGTCTCCTCGGCCTGGATCAGGTCGCCTTCCTGCCACGCCAGCAGCCCCAACGCCCAGAGAGCGTGCGAGCGCCACCAGACCTCGCCGGTCTCCGCCGTGACGGCGATGCACTCCTCCAGCGGCTCGCGGGCGCCCTCGGTGTCGCCGCCCAGGCCGCGCGCGAGCCCGAGGTTGAGCAGCGCCCACATCTCGCCGCTGCGGGCGCCGAGGGCACGGAACCCGTCCAGGGCCTGCTCGAAGAGGGCCGTGGCCCGTTTCGAATCGCCGGCGAACAGCGCCACCCCGCCCTCGATCTGCTGGACGTAGGCGATTTCGAGGGGGTCCGGCAGGTGCTCGGCCAGCTCCCGCGCCTCGGCCAGCCGGTCCATGGCCTTCGGGTCCGCTTGGAGCACCGCGAGCCAGGAATCGACCCGCAGCGCCTTCGCGCGGGCCCGCCCCGCCGTGCTCTCCCGCGCGAGCGCCCTGGCCAGCCAGTGCCGTGCCTCGCCGAGGAACCCGTGGACGAACCAGTAGTTCTCCAGGCTCGCGGTCAGCCTCAGGGCCGCTTCGCCGTCGCTCTCCATCGCGAGGCAGAACTCCAGCGCCACCCGCAGGTTGGCCTGCTCGCGCCGCAGGCGACGGATCGAGTCGACCTGGTCGGACCCGAACCAGCGCGAGTCGGCCTGGCCCGCGAACTGGGCGTACCAGTCGCGGTGGCGGCGGCGCATCGTCACGTGCTCGCCGGCGTCGCGCAGCTTCTCCTCGCCGTACGCGCGGATCGTCTCCAGCAGGCGGTACCGGACGCTCGAATCCTGCTCGTCCCGGACGATGATCGACTTGTCGACCAGCGATGCCACCAGGTCGAACACCGCTTCCGGGGAGATGCCGTCGCCGCCGCACACGACCTCGGCCGTATCCAGCTCGAAGCCGCCGGAGAACACCGACAGCCGTGCCCACGCGATCCGCTCCTGTTCGGAGCAGAGTTCGTAGCTCCAGTCGATGAGCGCGCGCAGGGTCTGCTGGCGGGCGGGCGCGCTGCGGCTGCCCGTCGTGAGCAGGCGGTACCGGTTGTCGAGACGGCTGACGATCTGGTCCAACGACAGGACCCTCAGCCGGACGGCCGCCAGCTCGATGGCCAGCGGGATCCCGTCGAGCGAGCGGCACAGCTGGGCGACGGCCGCGGCGTTGTCGTCGTCGACGGCGAATCCGGGCAGCACGGCGGACGCGCGGTCGACGAGCAGGTTCGCGGCCTCGTACTGGATGAGCCCGGCCGCCGACACGGCCCGGTCCGGATCCGGCACGGACAGCGGCGGGACCACCAGCGACGCCTCGCCGTTGATCCCGAGCGGCTGCCGGCTCGTCGCCAGGATCCGCAGGTCGGGGCAGGCGCGCAGGAGCTGGTCCGCCAGCTCGGCGCACGCGTCGACCAGGTGCTCGCAGTTGTCGAGGACCAGCAGAATCCGTCGTTGCGCTAGGTATTCGGCGAGGGCCGGGACGGCCCACCGGACGGACTGGTCACGTAGACCGAGAGTTTCGGCCACTGTCACCGTCAGTAAAGCGGGATCGTGGAGTTCGGCCAGCTCAACAAGCCAGATTCCGTCCACAAAGGCCCGCTGGACCTCGCCGGCAACACGCAGAGCGAGCCTCGTCTTGCCCACTCCGCCCGGGCCTGTGAGGGTCAGCAGCCGCGCTCCGGACAGGAGGCGCTTGGCCTCCGACAGCTCGTGCCGGCGGCCGATGAAGCTGGTGACATCTGCGGGGAGGTTGCCCGGAAGGGCGGTCCGCGCGGCCGTGGTGACCATCGTCTCCAACCGTATCCGGTCGGAGGCCTGAGCAGTGCCGCCCCGGGCGCGTCGGCGCGATTTCGGGCACACCTCGGGCGCGGCCGGCAGGTAATGAGGGGGAGCCTGCCGGTCGCGCCCAGGTGCCACCGGAACGGTCAGTAGGGAGCTGGCCGTTTCGGCGGTGGTCCTCGGTCGGGTCGCCGCTCGCTGGGGGTGGCTACCAGCTACCCGCTTGGGACCAGGTCATTTGCGGTTTACGAACCCTTCTCGCTCAGCTCGGGACGTACGGGCTGCGCGCCGGCGTCAGCCGACGGCGATGGGTGCGACATTCACCGGACGGTGCGGTGCGACGACCTGTCCGTCCGGAAGCAGCTCGCCGGTGTCCTCGAACACGACCACGCCGTTGCAGAGGAGGTTCCAGCCCTGCTCGGGGTGGAACGCGACCACGCGGGCGGCGTCATGGTCAGGGGCGTCCGATGACGGACAAGGCGGCTGATGCCTGCACATGTAGCACCTCAACTGGCTACTTGGAGAGTCAGGAACCAGTCTCACTTTCACGGAGCGCTACGGGGACGGGGAGACTCCCCGGGTACCTACCTGTTCTTACCCTCCGTGACAACGCTCACATGGCGTAGCGGTGGCGGCCGACTACCGTCCGTATACGCCGCGGGGCGACGCACCGCTCCCAGGTGCGTCGCCCCGCGGGGGCACTACGGAATCAGGCCAGGGCCAGTTCCGTGTCGTTGATGCCGAGCTCGGCCGCCACGGAGACCTGCCCGTTGCCCTGCTTCGACAGCGCGCGCAGCGTCCACTCGCCGGGGGCGGCGAAGAACCGGAACTGCCCGGTCGCCGACGACACCACCTCGGCGGTGAACTCGCCGGACGAGTCCAGCAGCCGCACGTACGCGCTCGGTACCGGCGCGCCGCCCGCGGTCACCACGCCCTGGATGACTGTTTCCTTGGCCACGTCCACTCCTTCGGCCTTGAGTTGTTCCAGCGTCTGTCCCTGGGTAGGGGCACCGCACATGGTCAGGCGTCCTTTCCGCTGCCGAGCTCGATCGGCACGCCGACGAGCGATCCGTACTCGGTCCACGAGCCGTCGTAGTTCTTGACGTTCTGGTGGCCGAGGATCTCCTTGAGCACGAACCACGTGTGGCTGGAGCGCTCGCCGATCCGGCAGTACGCGATCGTGTCCTTGCCGTCGTCCAGACCCTCCTCCGCGTAGAGGGTGCGCAGCTCGTCGTCAGTGCGGAAGGTGCCGTCCTCGTTCGCGGCCTTGCTCCACGGCACGTTGAGGGCGCCGGGGATGTGGCCGGGGCGCTGCGACTGCTCCTGCGGCAGGTGCGCCGGGGCCAGCAGCTTGCCGGAGAACTCGTCGGGCGAGCGGACGTCGACCAGGTTGAGCACGCCGATGGCGGCTACGGCCTCGTCGCGGAACGCGCGGATCGACAGGTCCTGGTCGTGCGCGGCCGTGTACGACGTCGCGGGCCGCCCGGCCACGTCCTGCGTGAGCGGACGCCCGTCCAGCTCCCACTTCTTGCGGCCACCGTCGAGCAGCTTCACGTCGGCGTGGCCGTACAGGGTGAAGTACCAGTACGCGTAGGCGGCGAACCAGTTGTTGTTGCCGCCGTAGAGGACGACGGTGTCGTCGTTGGCGATGCCCTTCGCGGACAGCAGCGCCTCGAACTGCTCCTTGTTCACGAAGTCGCGGCGGACCTGGTCCTGCAGCTCGGTCTTCCAGTCGACCCGGACCGCGCCGGGGATGTGACCGGTGTCGTACGCGGAAACATCCTCGTCGACCTCGACGAAGACGATCTTGTCGGTGTCGAGGTTCTTCTCGGCCCAGTCAGCGGAGACAAGGGCGGATTCGCGGCTCATACGGGGGCTCCCTTGGAGGTGAGGCGACGGATCAACAGGTAGGTCTCGCAGCCCAGGCAGAGGCCGAAGGCGGCATTCAGGAAGGCGGCGACCAGGGCTAAGCCGGTCGCGACGATGCCGAGGGCCGTGACGCCGGTGAAATACCCGGCGGCGCCGACCACGGCGAAG
Source organism: uncultured Actinomycetota bacterium (assembly GCA_963742725.1). Taxonomy (GTDB): domain Bacteria; phylum Actinomycetota; class Actinomycetes; order Mycobacteriales; family Cryptosporangiaceae; genus CAVVAL01. Next base: position 1,798,907 of record CAVUMX010000001.1, read on the forward strand.
ACGAAGCCGACGCCCTGCGCGAAGCGGAGCGGAGCGGCGGCTTCCTTCTCGCCCGGCGGCGCGAGGCGCGGGGCGATCAGGACGCGGTACAGGACCGAGTAGGGCGAGTACTTGAGGCCGATGAACGCGCCGAGCGCGAACACCACGCCCTGGGCGGCGAGCAAGGCGCCGCTGCCCGTGAGTAAGACGGCGACGAGGACCGCTGTGGTGACCCAGGCCGCGAACCGCGGCCCGCGTGGGTCTACCGGTGGGTCAGAGGTAGACATGGCAGGGCTCCTGACTGATCGAAGGTTCGTCGTCAGGCGGCTTGGGTTGGGGGCGCGAGGCTAGAAAGAGCTGTCAGCGCACACGAAAAGCCGCCCGGTCATGCCGGGCGACACAGGCAGCTGCCTACGCGGCACAGGTCGACCGCGCGGCGCTTGGTGAGCTGGGTGCTCATAGGGTGAGAGGTTACCAGGACGGACACCGCAGGTCATCCCGCCATTCGGGAGATCTGTCTCACGCCTCAAGCACGGCGACGGCGACCGCCGTCACGTCGGCCTTGCTGGGCTGGCCCGACGCCCTACCGACGATCCGGCCGGCACGATCCACCACCAGGACGGTCGGCGTCCGCCAGACCTCCAGGGCCCTGACGATGTCGAGGTGCGACTCGGCGTCCACCTCGACGTGCCGGACCCCGTCGCGCGCCGCCGCGACGTCGGCGAGGATCGACCGGGTCGCCCGGCACGGCTGGCAGAACGCCGTCGAGAACTGCACGAGCGTCACCGCGGACTCGCCGGGATCGAAGCCGAGCGTCGACCAGTGCTGGCGGTACCGCTCCAACGCAGCCGCCGCGTGGGCTTCCTCAGCGGCGTGGGCCCGGATGCGGCCGTTGCGGGCGCGCCACCACAGGCCGAAGACGGTGGCTCCCGCGAGCACACCGAAAACGACCAGAACGCGCCACATGACGGCCATAACACCCGCCGCCCTCCGAACCTTCCCCGCCCGGGGTCGCCGAAACGGCGTTAACTCTGCGTAGTATGCGCCGAGCTGTCGGGCCGCTACAAAGCTCCCGACTCGGTGGCCGCCCTTGGCGACGTCACGGTCAGTGATGGTCACTGCGGGGTTCGGCGTCGAATTCTCGCGCAGACCGCAAGAACGCTGAATATGTCCGCAGTGTGAACCATATTTGAGCGAACAAGGGGCGTTTGACCGGAAGAGCCGCTACCCGATAGCGTCGCTAATGGTGATCACCTACCCACTCGGCGTTATCGGTGCGGTTTCACAAGACCCGCGCCGGTGATCAAGCCGGTACCTCCCTCACACCCAAAGGGGATTCACTGTGCGTTACCATCGATCGCTGATCGCTGGCGCCATCGGCCTCGCTGCCGCCGGCATGCTCGGAGCGGTTCCCGCTCAGGCGGAACCCGCCGCGTTCGGCCTGTACGCGCCGACCGCACTGGTACTCAGCCTCAGCTACGGCGAGAACCCGGAGACCGTCCAGCGCGCCGTCACGCTTCGGTGCGAGCCGGCCGGCGGCGACCACCCGGACGTCGACACGGCGTGCGCGGAACTCGCGTCGGTCCGCGGCAACTTCGCCTGGCTGTCCGGTGAGGAAGGCATCTGCACGAAGGAGTACCGCCCGGTCACGGTCGCGGCGACGGGTGTCTACCGTGGCCACGCCACCGAGTACAGCCGGGTCTTCCCGAACCACTGCATGATGGTCCGCGCCAAGGGCCCGGTCTTCGACTTCTGACGACCGTCACATAGCTGCCCGGCTCCGTCCGCACGCTCCCGCTGGACGGCCCGGGCTCCCGGGAGGGGCACCCGCCAGGTGGGCGCCGGCGGGTGCCCCTCACCCTTTATCGCCGGACGGCCGCCGCGATCCCGGCCGAGCTCAGCTCGACGGCGGCGCGGGGCGCGTCGCCGGCCCAGCGGGTCGGGAACGCCTCGACGACCCGCCAGCCAGCCCGGTGCAGCGCCCGGTGCCGTTCGATGTGGGCGGCGGGGCCGTCCGGGTGGAGGTCGCAGACGAGTGCGACGGCATCCGGGCCGGACCCCACGCACAGGTCGACGCGCCAGTGCCCCACCGGGTACCCCGGGCGGACCTCCAGCCCTGCGCGGCCCAGTTCGGTCGCCAGCGCGCCGGTCCAGCCGGACGGATCGTCCCCCGCTGACGGCGGCGCGGGCGGCTGCTCGCTGTAGGTGAGGTAGTCGCCGATCAGCTCGCCCGGCTTCCCCGTGCCGGTCAGCGCGGTCACCACGATCAGCTTGCGGCGGGCCCTGGTCGTCATCACGTTGAACAGGTTCGGATCGGCGACGAACCTGCGGCGGGCCGCCGGGGCGCTGTCCGCCAGCCCGAGCGACACGATGACGTGGTCCGCCTCGCTCCCCTGGTACGCGTGGACGGTGCCGACGCGCAGCCCCAGCCGGTCGATCTCGGCGAGCGGGAAATCCTTGAGGAACCGGGCTTCCAGCGCGTCGGCCTGGGCGCGGAACGGGGTGACGACGCCGATGCTGCTGGCGCCGCTCGCGGCCAACTCACTCAGGACGGCCATGACCGCGTCGATCTCGGCGGCCACGACGCCGTCCTCGGCGGTTTCGGCCCCCTCGACGCGGACGACGTCGATCACGTCCGACTCCTCGTTGCGCGGATGCCGGGTCGCCACCGCGATGCGGTCGCCGTAGAACCGCCGCGCCGAGAACTCGATGAGGTGCGGTACGGAGCGGTAGTGCTCGTCGAGCCAGGTCACGGGCGTCGCGCCGGCCGCCACGTCGAACAGGCTGCTCCGGCGGACGTCGAGCCGGTCGGCCAGCGGCCCGAGGTCGTGCCGGGCCAGGGTGCCGGCCACGTCGACGTCCGCCACGAACGACACGAACCGCAGCTGGCGCGGATCGCCGATGACGAGCGCGCGCTCGGCCCGGGCCAGTACCGGGGCCGCCCGTCCCTGGTCGACGTGGGACGCCTCGTCGACGATGACGAGGTCGAACAGCCCGGGGAGTGGCGGCAGCAGGTCTTCGACGTCCGCCACGGTGCCGACCCAGAGCGGCAGCGCCTTGACGAGGGACGGTCCGTCCAGGGCGGTCAGCGCCTCGCGGCGGCCCCGGCGGCTGTTGCGCAGCGCGGTGGCGAGCGCCGCGACAGCACGACGGGCCGGGCGCTTGCGGCGCTGGCTGCTCTGGATCCGCAGGTCGACGGCCTGGCCCAGCGCACGGGCGGCTTCGGCGTCGGCGACGTGCAGCTCGTCCCAGAGGGCGGCGAGGTCCGTCCCGCCGTTGGTGGCCAGGTCGGCGGCCGCGCGGACGTCCCCTGCCGCCTCCAGGACCGTCCGCAGCGCGGCGAGCGACGCACCCGGACGCGCCCGGAGCAGTGCGCGCAGCTCCCGTTCGGCCCGGCCCCGGCGCCAGCGGGACCACCAGCCGGTGGCCGGATCCGTCGCCCGCCCGAGCAGGTCCTCCGCCTCGGCGAGCGGCAGGGCCGGATCTCCGGCGGCGGGCGCGTCGACGAGGAGTCCGGGCAGGAGGGCGGTCCATCGCGTGGATCGGCGGGCGCGCTGCTCGTACGCGAGTCCGGTGGTCAGGGCGTGTTCGAACGCCTCGACCCGGGCCACGGCGTCGGCGGCCGCGCGTTCGCCGTCCCGGACCACTCCGTCCGCGTGGCCGCGCCCGAGGCCGGCGGTCAGTTCGGTGGCGATCGCGTCGCGCTTCTCCGCGTCGCCGAACAGCACCGGTACCGGACCGGGATAGCGCCGCAGCAGTTCGCCCAACGCCTCCACGGCGTGCGTGGACTGGGCGGTGACAAGCACGGACTGGCCACGGTCGACCGCGTCGATGGCGGCGGCGACCACGGCGTGGCTCTTGCCGTTGCCCGGCGGACCGGACACGACCACCACGCGTTCGGTCCGCGCCCGCCGGACGATCTCGCGCTGGGCGGCGTTGAGCGGCAGGGGCGACCGGACAGGGTCGACCTCGTCCGGCTGGTCCTCGTCGGGATTGAGGCCGTAGACAGCGGCGAGCGCGGTGTCCACCAGCCCCGGACGGCCGGACCAGCTCCGCAAGGTCCCGCGCAGGCTCGGGGCGTACACATCGCGGGTGACGTAGAGGGCGCTGGTCGTCACGCCGACCAGCCGGTCCTTCGGGACGTCCCACTGCTGATCGGTGAGGACGTCGTCCACGGGCATGCCGGCGGTCGTGGCGGCGTCGCGGAGCCAGGCGGCCGGGTCGAGATCGGGCGCGGCGAGCCTTGCCTCGAAGGCCGAGGCGACGGCGTCATCGGTGATCAGCGGGGTCAGTTCGAGGTCGCCGGCCGGCACGATGCGGTAGCCGCGCCTGTCGACGTCGCTCAGCCGGACCGGCAGCGAGGCGAGAGGAAGCCGGACCTTGCGGCCGTTCGCGGTGCCCCACAGGAAGTACGCGCCGAGCCGCAGCAGGCGCTCGTCGCGGTGCAGGGCGTCGATCGCGGCGAGCCTCGTGACACCCCAGCCCGAACCCATCGTCCGGGGCCCGGTCATGGTGACGTCGGCGCCGTCGACCCAGTGGTGCTCGCTGCGAACGACGTCGAGCACCGGTCCGGACGGGCCGGGCGCGAGGTCGGCCAGGGCGCCCAGGACCCGCGCGATGTCGGTCAACGGACGAGCGGCACGTTGTCGGCCTCGGCGTTCACCCGCACGCTGCCGCCGTCGACCCGGATCCCGGTGAGGCGCAGCGCGTACGGCAGCTCGGGGATCGTCACCCCGCCGGCGAGCTGGCGGCGCAGCGGCGCGAGGGCCTGGTCCGGCACCGGCACGCCCGCCGCGGAGATCGAGTCGATCTCCAGCCACACCCGCGAGCCCTGCAGCCGGACGTTCGCGATGCCCGCGACCTGCGCCGTGAACCCGGCGACCGTGACGGGGGCCGAGAACGCGACCTGGTTGCCCCGACCGGAGATCCGCAGCCCGGGCACCCCGATGCGCCGCTGGATCTCTGCGAGCGACACCGTCGCCGAGCCGCGCATCCGGGCGGCGCTGATGTCGTGCGGCTCGGCGCCGAACAGCACGTCACGCGGGACGGACAGCCCGTCCACCTCGACGTCGACGTTCGCGATCGTCAGCTCCTCCGTCTTGAGGCTGCGGACGCCGATCCGTCCGCCGTCGAACTCACCGCTCCACACCTGGGTCAGGAACGGGTAGCCGTGGATCTCGACCGACGTGTCGCCCGGTACGGCGTTCTGCTGGCGGGCGGCGGCGACCACCTCGGTCTGCAGACGGTCCTCCGCGATCCCGGCGACGACCCGGTCGGCGATGCTGAACACGACGACTAACAGGACCAGGAGTCCGCCGAGAAAGCCCAGACATCCCCAACGTCCCTTGCGCACCGTGTTACCTCCGCCGCATCAGCTGAACAGGACCAGTCCGAACACGTACCCGGCGGGCGCCGCCACCGCCATCCCGAGCAGCGGACCGATCAGCGGACGCAGCGGCGACGGCTCGGGCACCTCGCCGACCATCGCCCGCCCGGCGCTCGCGTAACCCACGGCGACATCCGCGAGGATGCCGGCGAGCGCGACACCCCACCCGGCGACCAGCGCGAGAGGGATCGAGATCGAGTCGGTAAACAGCGCCGCGACCACGGCGGCCACCGCGCCGAGCACGCTGCCGACCCCGAGGCCGATGACCCCGCGCGGTACGGCGTAGTGGACGTTCGGCCCCGGCGCGACGAGATCCGTCAGCCTGGCGGCGACGAGTCCGATGCCGGCCGCGACCAGACACGTCACGAGCAGGCCGGGGCCGTCGCTGTGCCGGTGCAGGGAGATCGTGCTCGCGAGCGAGACCACGGCGACGACCAGCGTCATCGTGGCGCCGAACGCCTCCGTGACCTGGCGCCGTGCCGCGCCCCGGACCAGCTGCGCCACGACCGTCGCGCCGAACGCCACGGCGACGACAGCGGCCAGCGGCCCGAGCGTCGCGTCGTCCGCGAAGGCGGCCACGCCGGACGCGGCCAGTGCCGTGAGGCCGGCGACCACAGCGATGCCGATGCGGCCGGGCGTCCGTACGCCGAGGTACCAGCCGCCGACGAGCAGCAGCTGGACTGTGACGACCACCACAGCGAACACCGTGGTCGGCAACTGGGCCCCGCCGGCCAGTAGGACGGTCAGAACCGCCGCTCCACCAGCGGCGACCGCCGTCGGGACGGTCTCCGGACGCTCGCTACGCGGGATCCACGTCGTATCGCCGTCGATGCGGTCTGTACTCACGGGGCGATCGTGCCAGACCGAGGCATCTTCGGCGTTGCCAGGAACGGTCACTGGCATGCGGCCAACACGTTACGCACAGGTTTCCTCAGCGCTCTGTGATCTGTTCCACGGGTCTGACCGCGTTCATGCCCTGTATTCTCGCTGGCAACCCGCTGAATCGATGTGGCGGGCGACTTTGGGCAGCGCGGCCCACCTGTAGCGCTCCGGGCACCGCCCGGACCGCGACGCTCTGTGTGAAGGTGAGGTTGCCGTGGAGATTCTGCTCATGACCGCCGGCAGTGCGACGGAGGCCGGCCCGGTTCTGCCTTCTCTGGAACTTCTGGCGCACACCGTCCGTGTCGCGCCGCGCGATCTCAAGTCGCTGCTGAACGGTCCGAGCCCCGACGTGGTGCTCGTCGACGCGCGCAACGACCTGGTCGGCGCCCGTGGCACCTGCCGCCTGCTCCGCACCACCGGTCTCACGGTTCCGCTGTTCGCCGTCCTCAACGAGGGTGGCCTCGTCGCGCTCACCGCCGAGTGGGGCGTGGACGACATCCTGCTGGTCAGCGCCGGCCCTGCCGAGATCGAGGCGCGGCTGCGGCTCGCCACCGGCAAGACCGGCGACGTGGACAGCAGCGACGAGCCGGGCGTGGTCCGGGCCGGCGAGCTGACGATCGACCCGCAGACCTACAGCGCGAAGATCAAGGGCCGCCCGCTCGACCTGACGTACAAGGAGTTCGAGCTGCTGCGGTTCCTGGCCCAGCACCCCGGCCGCGTCTTCACCCGCGACCAGCTGCTGCGCGAGGTCTGGGGCTACGACTACTTCGGCGGCACCCGCACGGTCGACGTCCACGTGCGGCGGCTCCGGGCCAAGCTCGGCAGCGAGCACGAGGCGCTGATCGGCACCGTCCGGCAGGTCGGGTACAAGTTCGTCACCCCGCCGCCGCGCGGCCTCCCGGACCCCGAACTGGTCCGGGTCTAGACCTGACATGTGGGGCTGGCCGCGCGGCCAGCCCCACTTCCATCTCAGCGCTTCGGCAAACAGGGCGGCGTGGTCGGTCCGGTGTGCCGCGGCGTGACCTCCTTCGGCGGGCGCATCAGATCACCCGGGACCTTCGGAGCGCCCGGAATCGGCCTCATGTCCGGCATCCTGGTCTCACCCGGCGAGACCGACGGCCTGGGCGGCGTCGGCCATGCTGTGGCCGTCGGCGTCGGCGCCGGGCGGGGAGGCCGACGGGTATGCGGTCGGAGCCGGCGGGGAGGCCGACGGGTATGCCGTCGGAGCCGGCGGGGAGGCCGACGGGTATCCCGTCGGGAGGGGGTACGACGGCGTCGTGGTCGGCGCCGGCGCCGACGGACCAGGCGACTTGGTCGGACTCGGCATCGGGCCGGGCGGGCTGGGGCACGGCCACGGATCCGGCGAGATCGACGGCCGCGGTGGCGTCGGTGGATCGTCCGATCCGCTGGCCAGGGCGAACGGCGCCGCCGTCACGCCGAGGGCGCCGAGGGCGACGACGCCGAGCCCGGCGAGCACGGTCCGGCGGCGGGCGGCGCCGCGGATCGCCTTGTTCGAGAGGTTCACAGGTACTGCCTCCTGGGAGAGGTCCCGCAGCGCCGCCCTGATCGCGTCTTCCATGGGGGTGGTCAACGTCTGACCTCCTGGATCTCGGAGCGCCGGGTCAGTTCCGGCGCAAGGATCCGTAGCCGGGCGACGGCACGGTGCGTCTGACTGCGGACGGTGCCGACCGAGCAACCGAGAACATCCGCGACCTGGGTCTCCGACATGTCGTCGAAGTACCGCAGGACGAGCACGGCGCGCTGCTTCGGGGTCAGTCGAAGCAACGCCTCGCGCATCTCGATGCGGAGGTCCGTGTCGCCGCTCGGATCGGCCGACGAGGTGTCAGGCAGCGGGTGGACCAGCGTCTCCCGGCGGCGGGAAGCGCGGCGCCACCAACTGACCTGCTCGTGGTAGAGGACCTTCCGCACGTACGCCTCCGGGTTGCCGCTCCGCAGTGACCGCCAACGCACGAGCGTCTTGGTCAGCGCGGTCTGCAGCAGGTCCTCGGCGCTGTGCTGGTTCCCCGTGAGCAGGTACGCGAGGCGGATCAGCGCAGGAGTCCGCGCCGCCACGAACTCCTGGAACTGCTGGTTCGCCTCTGCGTCCATGTCACCTCTTTCGTTGTACGTCTCTTAAGACGCCCCGGCCGCACCGGATCTATGCCGCCTCCGCCGGCGAAAGTCAGGACTGCCGTAGCGTGACGCTGGTGAGCAACCCGGTCGAAGTCCTCACCCGCCTCACTCCCGCGCAGGTCGAGGAGGTCCTGGCCCTGATGTCGGCGGCCGGCGACGCGGACGGCACGTACCCGCTGTCCGAGCACGTCGTCCTGCACCTGCGGCACGGCGGCGACGCGGACGTCCGGCACCTGCTGGCGCGGCACGACGGGGCCCTCGCCGGCTACGTCCACGTCGACGTGACCGACGCCGTCGCCGGATCGAGCGCCGAGGTCGCCGTCCATCCGGAGTACCGCCGCAAGGGCCTGGGTCGCCAGCTCGTGGAGGCGGCGGCCGCGGCGAGCCCGGACGGGCGGCTGCGGCTCTGGGCGCACGGCGAGCACCCCGGCGCGGCCGCGCTGGCCCGCACGCTGGGCTTCGAGCGGGCCCGGGTACTGCACCAGATGCGGCGCTCGCTGTTCACGCCCGTGCCGTCGCCCGAGTTCCCGCCGGACGTCCGGCTGCGCGCGTTCGTCGTCGGCCAGGACGAGGCCGCGTGGGTGGCGGTGAACAACAGGGCCTTCGCCGACCATCCGGATCAGGGTGGTTGGACCGAACGGGACGTCAAGGTGCGCGAGGCCGAACCGTGGTTCGACCCGGCCGGCTTCCTGCTCGCCGAGCGCGACGGCGAACTGCTCGGCTTCCACTGGACGAAGGTCCACGGCTCGGCGTCCCACGAGCACCACCACGAGCCGATCGGCGAGGTGTACGTCCTCGGCGTCGATCCGTCGGCGCAGGGCCTCGGCCTCGGACCGGCCCTCACGCTCGCGGGACTGCGGCACCTGCGCGCCGCGGGCCTGAGCCAGGCCATGCTCTACGTCGACGAATCGAACCCCCGGGCGTTGGAGCTGTACCGCAAGCTGGGGTTCACGATCTGGGCGACCGACATCGCGTTCGCGCGTCACTGACCGTTAAGCTGGAACACCCCTCGGCTATCCGGCCAAGGTGAGGTCACGGTTGTACTCCGGTCCGGCAACAACGGCCTGAGCAGCGAGTTCACCTGGGCATAATGCCCGGTCCGTCCAATAGTCAGCCGACTGCCCGGCCCCGTTCACTCTGCGTTCACCCGTCCCGGGACGGCGCGCAACCTTGCCTCCTTACGGTCGCTCTCGACATGAATCAAATCTGGCCCCTTGCCGGCCATGATCGAGAGGTCCAACGCGTGAACCGCAACCTGCTGCGTCGCCGGCTCCTCGTCGGCTCCGCCGTGCTCGCTCTCGCGCTGACCGCGGCGTGCAGCGACAGCGACAGCGGCTCGTCGAAGGAACTGAGCGGCGCTATCAAGATCGATGGCTCCAGCACCGTCTTCCCGCTCACCAACACCGCCAACGAGCTGTACCGCGAAGAGCAGCCGAAGGTGAACATCTCGGTCGGCGAGTCCGGCACCGGTGGTGGCTTCGAGAAGTTCTGCAACAGCGAGACGGACATCTCCAACGCGTCGCGTCCGATCAAGGACGAGGAGAAGGCCGCGTGTGAGGGCAAGGGCATCAAGTTCGCGGAGCTGATCGTCGCCAACGACGCGCTGAGCGTCGTGGTGAACAAGGAGAACAGCTTCGTCGACTGCCTCACCGTCGCCGAGCTCAAGAAGATCTGGGAGCCGAACTCCAAGGTCAAGACCTGGAAGGACGTCAAGCCCGACTTCCCGGCCGACCCGATCAAGCTCTTCGGCCCCGGCACGGACTCCGGCACCTTCGAGTACTTCACCGACGAGATCAACGGCGAGGCCAAGGCCAGCCGCACCGACTTCACCCCCAGCGAGGACGACAACGTTCTCGTCCAGGGTGTCGCCGCCGACAAGAACGCGCTCGGCTACTTCGGCTTCACGTACTACGAGGAGAACTCGGACAAGCTGAAGGCCGTCAAGGTCGACGGCGGCGCCGGCTGCGTCGAGCCCTCCGCGAAGACCGCCCAGGACGGCACCTACAAGCCGCTCGCCCGCCCGCTCTACGTCTACGTCAGCGGCAAGGCCCTGGAGCGCGAAGAGGTCAAGGACTTCGTGAACTACTACATCGAGAACATCGATGACGTGGTCAAGGAGGCCAAGTTCGTGCCGCTGACCGACGAGCAGAAGACCACGCTCAAGACCGAGTTCGACAAGCTCGGTCAGGCCTGATCGGGGCACATGTGACAACACCGACCACAACCGGTCGGAACGCCGCTGCCGCAGGGGGCTCCAGCCCTCTGCGGCAGTCGCGCGTCCGGATCGGTGAGAAATCCATCGAGACAGTCCTCGTCATAGCCGCGTTGCTCTCGATCTCGACGACCGTCGGCATCGTCGTCGCGCTCGCCGGTCCGACCATCGACTTCTTCACCAAGGTCAGCTTCGTCGACTTCATCACCGGCACCTCCTGGACGCCGCTGTTCGCCCAGAAGGAGTACGGCGTCCTGCCGCTCGTGGCCGCCACGCTGTTGATCACCACGATGGCGCTGGTCATCGCCGTACCGCTCGGTCTCGGGTCCGCGATCTACCTCAGCGAGTACGCGCACAGTTCGGTCCGTAAGACGCTCAAGCCGATCATCGAACTGCTCGCCGGCGTCCCCACCGTCGTCTACGGGTTCATCGCGCTCCAGATGATCAACCCGTTCCTTCAGGACATCTGGCCGAACGACAACAAGCCGGACTTCCAGAACGCGCTGGTCGCCAGCATCGCGATGGGCGTCATGATCGTGCCGACGGTCGCCAGCCTCGCCGAGGACGCGATGAGCGCCGTCCCGGACAGCCTCCGCCAGGGCGCCTACGCGTTGGGCTCGTCGAAGATGCAGGTCTCCGTCCGGGTCGTGTTCCCGGCGGCGGTGTCCGGCATCGTCGCCGCCATCGTGCTCGGCATCTCCCGGGCGATCGGCGAGACCATGATCGTGGCCATCGCCGCAGGGCTGGTTTCCAACGGGGTCAACGTCAACCCGATCGAGTCGATGATGAACATGACCACCTACATCGCCTCCGCCGGTTCCGGTGACGTCCCCGTCGGAACGATCGACTACGACACGATCTTCGCGGTCGGCGCCCTGCTGTTCCTCATGACGTTCGCGCTCAACGCGTTGAGCATCCGTATGGTCCGCCGGTTCCGGGAGGTGTACGAGTGACCGCCACCGCAACCACGGCCAGGCAGGTTCCCAAGTCGCTGAAGAAGCAGGGCTCGCGCCCCGCCGACGTCGTGTTCAAGCTCGCTCTCCAGGCGTGCCTGCTCATCGCCTTCGCGTTCCTGACGACGCTGATCGTGTTCGCCGTGGCCAAGGGTTGGCCGCGGCTCGACAGCCGACTGTGGACAGAGATGCCCACCTCACGGATCTCGCGGGTCGACTCGGCGGGCGTGCAGTCCGCGATCCTCGGCACGCTCTGGGTCATCAGCGTCACCGCGATCATCTGCCTCCCCACCGGCATCGCCGCCGCGATCTACCTGGAGGAGTACGCCGACAACAGCAAGTGGTACAACCGGCTGCTCGAACTGAACATCCAGAACCTGGCCGGCGTGCCGTCGATCGTGTTCGGCATCCTCGGCCTCGGCATCATCGCCCGTACGTTCGGGCTGGGCTTCAGTGTCATCACGGCGTCGATCACGCTGGCGCTGCTCGTACTGCCGGTCGTGATCATCGCGACCCGGGAGGCGATCCGGGCCGTGCCCAACTCGATCCGCCAGGGCTCCTACGCGCTGGGCGCCACCAAGTGGCAGACCACCCTGCGGCAGGTCCTGCCAGCCGCGGTACCCGGTATGGCCACCGGATCGATCCTCGCGCTGTCACGCGCGATCGGTGAGGCGGCGCCGCTGCTGCTGCTCGGCGCCAGCACCGCCGTGCTGTTCAACCCCGACGGGCTCGACAGCGGCTACACCGTCCTGCCGATCCAGATCTTCAACCTCATCAAGGCCCCGCAGGAGGAGTTCCACCAGCTCGCCTGGGCCGCGATCGTCCTGCTGCTCGGGATCGTGCTGATCATGAACTCGGTCGCGATCTTCATCCGGAACAAGTTCCAGAAGCGCATATGAGCCACCCAACCAGACCCACGAGTGCCGGGCGCTCCTGAAAGACATGGCGGAAGAAATGGCGAACCTTAACCCCACAACGGTTGGCGCCCACGAGCCGACCAGCACGGTCAGCATCGGCAACGTCTCCGAGCGGCGCGAGCCGCCGGCCGAGGTCGACCCGGTCATCGAGGTCAACGACGTCAGCGTGTACTACGGCTCGTACGAGGCCGTACGCGGCGTGAACCTCCAGATCGGCTTCAACGAGATCACCGCGATGATCGGCCCGTCCGGCTGCGGCAAGAGCACCGTGCTCCGCTGCTTCAACCGGATGAACGACCTCGTCGTCGGCGCCCGTGTCCGAGGCAAGATCACGTACCACGGCCACGACCTGTACGCCGACGAGGTCGACCCGATCGAGGTCCGGCGGCGGATCGGCATGGTGTTCCAGAAGCCGAACCCGTTCCCGAAGTCGATCTACGACAACATCGCCTACGGGCCCCGCGTCAACGGCCTCAAGAACAAGAACATGGACGACCTGGTCGAGGAAGCGCTGACCAAGGCCGCGCTGTGGGACGAGGTCAAGGACAAGCTCAAGGAGAGCGCCCTCGCGCTGTCCGGCGGGCAGCAGCAGCGGCTCTGTATCGCGCGCACGATCGCGGTGCAGCCCGAGGTGATCCTGATGGACGAGCCCTGCTCCGCGCTCGACCCCATCGCGACCGCCCGCATCGAGGACCTGATGCACGACCTGGCGCGTGACTACACGATCATCATCGTCACGCACAACATGCAGCAGGCCGCCCGTGTCTCCGACCGCACCGCGTTCTTCACGGCCGAGGTCGACGACGCAGGCGTGCGGCACGGCCGGCTCGTCGAGTACGACCGCACGTCGCAGATCTTCACCAACCCGAACGACCAGCGCACCGAGGACTACATCACCGGCCGCTTCGGATAGCGCCGGCGCCAAGGGGGTACGCATGCCCGTGCCGGTGGGGGGACCGGCACGGGCAGTGTGCGTCATGCGAACTGGATGGACGGAGGACTGTGACCCGCGAAGGATTCCACTCACAGCTCGGCGCGGTGCTCGGCGCGCTCGTCGACATGACGGGAACCGCCGGCGAGGCGATCGAGCACGCGACGACCGCACTCCTCGACGCCGACCTGGACGCGGCGGACGCCGTCGCCGCGTTGGACGCCCAACTCGACAGTGCCCGCCGGGTCGTCGAGGAACAGACGTACGAACTGCTCGCCCGCCAGCAGCCCGTCGCCACCGACCTGCGGGCGCTCGTGTCCGCCATCCGGATCGGCGTCGACATCGACCGCATGGGCTCGCTCGCCAACCACATCGCGAAGGTGGCCCGGCGGCGGCATCCGGCCAACGCCGTCCCCACCGAGCTGGTGTCGACGTTCCGCGAGATGGGCGTGGTCGCCCGCCGGATCGCCGAGAGCGCCGGTGCCGTCCTGGCCGAACCGGACGCCGCCAACGCCGCCCGTCTCGACGTCGACGACGACACGATGGACGCGCTGCACCGGCGCCTGTTCCGGTCCGTCCTCGGCGACTGGGACAACGGCGTGGAGGCGGCGATCGACGTCGTCCTGCTGGGGCGGTACTACGAGCGCTACGCGGACCACGCCGTGGCCATCGCGCAGACCGTCGTCTACCTGGTGACCGGCGACCTCCCCGACGACCGCGCCGATCACCTCTGACCTGCCCGAACGCTTCGCCTCCTTGGGTGATGGCGTCGCCGCCGCTGTGACAGCGGGCGGGACGTCATTCGTTCGGCCCTTGGCTTGACGGCGCCGCCGCCGCGGTAGCGGGCGCCGGGCGGGACGTCATTCGTTCGCCCCCTGGCTTGACGGCGCCGCCGTTGGGCGGCGTGGCGTGCCCCGACGAGGTGGTCGCGGAAGGCACGCCGCGCCTCTTTGCGTGCGACGGTGGCGGCCACGCGCGCGGCGAGCCGCTCCTGCCAGTCGTCCGGCTCGGCCTGGGCGTTCGCGATGGGGTTCATCGGGAGGTCAGGGCGGTGCGCACCCGCACGGCCAACGCCAGACAGCCGTCCCGTAGATCCCTCCCTCCGCACCGGATGACGAGCCATCCGGCCGCTGCGAACCGCGAGTACCGGTCGATGTCGTAGTCGAACTGCTGGCCCTCGGCATGATGGCGACCCTCGTACTCCACAGCCACGCGCTCCTTGCGGAAGCCCAGATCGGCGTGCCCGATGAGACGGCCGTCGCCGTCGACGACCGGGCATTGCGGTTCGGCGGGCAAGCCTGCGGCGTTGAGCCGGAGCCGAACGACGGTCTCTGGCGGCGACTGCGCCCGTCCATCCAGCAAGGGCAGTACGGCGCGCGCCAACCGCAGCCCCCGGCGCGGACGGCAATCGCTGACGAAGCGCTGTAGTACTGCGGTCGTCGCCAGCTCGGTACGGACAAGCGCATCGCCTACAACTGCCAGGTCCTCAAGCGACAAGGACATCGCGAGGTCGGCGTACAACCGTTCCGGTGAGGTGACTGGCAGGTCCCTGACCATTCGGATCAGGTGGTCGGGCAGATGACGCTGATGAACGACTATCTCCCGCCGCTGCGGAATCACAGGTCTGGGCGACAGGGTCACATGCACCGGCGCGACGGCCGGATTGACCAGGGTCGGCACCGGTAGCCCGTATAGACGCGCGGCAGTTCCGTCACTGAAGACAGCGTCCTCCGGGAGCGTTTCCAGCAGTGCCGTGCAGCGGCCAAGCGTGTCGGCCGGATCGAGCTTGTCCGAATACCAGCCTTGGCTGATCCGGGTCAGATGCCGCCGCTGGAGCTGGACGTCCGTGACGCCGTACGTACGGGCCGACGCCCTGGCGAAGGCGGGCGCCTGAGTCAGATTGGAAGGCAACGAAGCACTGGTCATGCATCGGACCGTGCCGGCCCTGCTCCTCGGACGGAACCGGCCACGGCGAATCTGTGGATGACGAATCACGGTGTGGATATTCGCTACCGCTCCCCACCCCGCCCACCTTCGGACTTTTGAGGGTCGCGGGAACCGCTTGACCCTCAAAAGTCCGAAACTCGAGCGGGCGAGCGGGCGAGCGGGCGCGCGGGCGACCGCGCGGGCGAGCGAGCGAGGAGGCGGAGCTCAGAACAGGATGGGGTGGAGGATCAGGTAGGTCGTGGCGGCAACCAGCGCGGCCGCCGGGATCGTCAGCACCCATGCCGTCACGATGTTGCCGGCGACGCCCCACCGCACCGCCGACAGGCGCTTCGTCGCGCCCACGCCCATGACCGACGACGTGATCGTGTGCGTGGTCGAGATCGGCACCTCGAACACGTACGCCGTCGTGTAGAGGACGCTCGCGGCGGTCATCTCGGCGGCGAACCCGCGCGGCGGGTCGAGGTGGATGATGCGGCGGCCGAGCGTCCGCATGATGCGCCAGCCGCCGGAGTACGTGCCGGCGGCGAGCGCCAGCGCCACGAGGATGATCACCCACAGCGGCACGTCGAATCCGGTCTGGTATCCGCCGACGACCAGCGCGAGGACGATGACGCCCATCGTCTTCTGGGCGTCCTGGAGGCCGTGGCCGAGCGCCATCGCGCCGGCGGACACCGTCTGGGCGAGCCGGAACCCGCGCGACATCCGGGCCGGGTGGCCGTTCCGGAAGATCCAGAGGATCGCGGTCATCAGCACGTAGGCGAGAGTGAAGCCGACGAGCGGCGACAGGATCATCGGGATCAGCACCTTGTCGGCGATCCCGAGCCACTTCACCCCGACGCCGGCCGCGAGTGCCGCCCCGACCAGCCCGCCGATCAGCGCGTGCGATGAGGACGACGGCAGTCCGAAGTACCAGGTGATGATGTTCCAGGTGATGGCGCCGCCGAGTCCGCAGAAGACGACGAGCATCCCGCTCATGCCTACGGGCGCCTCGATGATGCCGCTGCCGACCGTCTTCGCCACGCCGGTGCCGATGAGGGCGCCGATGAAGTTGAACACCGCTGCCATGATCAGCGCGGCCCTGGGGGTCAGGGCACGGGTCGAGACCGACGTCGCGATGGCGTTCGCGGCGTCGTGGAAACCGTTGGTGTAGTCGAAGACCAGCGCGATCGCGATGATCGCCACAATCGCGGCGAGTTCCACCGGTCAGGACTCCTTGACGGCGATCGTCTCGACCGTGTTGGCGACGTGCTCGAAGGCGTCGACGGCGGCCTCCAGCTCGTCGGCCACCTCCTTGAGCTTGAGGACGGTCAGCGCGTCGTACTCGCCGCTGAACAGCCGCACCAGCAACATCCGGTAGGCCCGGTCGCCCTCGTTCTCCAGCCTGTTGACCTCGATCCAGTACTCCTCGAGGTCCCTGAGCGACTTGAGGCGCGGCATCGCCTCGGCGGTGACGGCCGCGCACTTGGCGATCACCTCGACGAGCTCGTGCATCTCGCGCGGCAGCGACGGCAGTTTCGACAGGCCGTACAGGTAGATGAGGTTCCCGACCGCCTCCATGTGGTCCATCACGTCGTCGAGCGTCGAGCCGAGCCGGTAGATGTCCTCGCGGTCGAACGGCGTGATGAACGACGAGTTGAGCTTGCGCAGCATCTCGTGTGTCACTTCGTCGTTCGCGTGCTCGGTCTCGACGAGCCGGTCGGAGATGGACTGGTGGTCCGGTGACGGCAGGCTCAGCTCGGTGAGGATCTCGGCACCCTTGACCAGGTTGACGGCCGCCTGGCTGAAGAAGGCGTAGAACGCGTCCTCGCTGGGACGAAGGCTGATACGCACGATGAACCTCAGATGACGGGGACAGGGCGGGAGTATGTCGAACAGATGCTAGGCAACGGCCCGGGCCGACCTTACGGCGACACCCCAGGTAGCGCCCGGCGGGCCACCCCTTGCAGGTTCCCGCAAATCTGGTCAACCGTCGTTGACCGCCATACCGGGTGTCCGTTTACGTTGCGACGAATCCCATGCACTGCCCGACACGGGGGAGTTTTCGTTGCGCGCGCACATCCATAGACGAGCCTTACGGCATCGATTCCGTACGGCCGTCGGCACGGCTACCGCCGTCGTCCTGCTCACCACCGGCCTGGTCGCCAACCCGGCGGCCGCCGAAACCGAGGAGCCGGTCGACCGCGCCCGGATCCTCGCCATGTTCATGACCGGCAGCGAAAGCGTGGTGCACGCCGCCGGCATAGCGCTGACCGGCAGCGAGGCACAGGCCCGCACGTTCCTGGAGACCGGCTACAAAGAGGCCCGCCTGCACGACGACCGGGTCCGGATCGCGCAGGTCCTCAGCCAGGGCGGCCCGGGGGTCAAGCAGGCCGCGCAGGCCGCGCTCGACGGCACGGCCGACGACCGGCAGGAGTTCCTGACCAACGGCTGGCGCACCCCGCTGGCGCACGACAAGCGGATCAAGATCGCCCAGATCATGGCCGTCGGCGGACCGGCGGTGAAGCAGGCCGGCCAGACCGCGCTCGACGGCACCGCCGCCGACATCGACAAGTTCCTCGCCACCGGCCAGTACACCTCCCGTGACCACGACAACCGCGCGCGGGTCGGGCAGATCAAGGCCGCCGGCGGACCGGCCGTCCAGGAGACCGCGCAGGCGGCCCTCGACGGCGACATGGACGACGTCCGCGAGTACCTGATCACCGGCCAGCACGTCGCGCGGGCGCGTGACCAGGAACTGCTCACCGTCACCCAGCTCGCCGGACTGGCCAGGGACGCCCAGCAGCTGGCCGCCGCCGAGACCCAGGAGGCGAAGAACGAGTCCGAGAAGGCGGTCGAGGCCGCGCGCCTGGCCAAGGAGGCCGCCGAGCGCGCCCGCGTCGAGACCGAGGCGGCGAAGAACGACGCCGGACGGGCCTCGGCAGCGGCCGCACGGGCAGCCGACGCCGCCACCCGGGCAGCGCAGGCCGCGCGGACCGCGATCGGCGCGGCGAGCCAGGCGACCAGGTCGGCCCGCGTCGCGGCGGAGGCCGCGGCCCGCGCCGCGACCGCTGCCGCGCTGGCCAGCCAGGGCGCCTCGCGTGCCTTCCATGCCGCGGCACTCGCGGCGGCGGACCGGACCAAGGTGGGCGTCGCCCGCCAGGCCGCCACCGAGGCGCGCGCCATCGCGGACGGAGCCCAGGAAGCTGGACGGGCGGCTGAGGCCGCCGCCGGCGCCGCGATGATGGCCGTCGAGGCCGCTCGCGGTGCAGCCAGTGCCGGGCTCAACGCGGCGAACGCCGCCGCTGCCGCCGCCGAAGCCGGCGGCCAGGCCAACGTGGCCGCCGCGGAAGCCGCGCGCGCCCGCGCCGCCGCAGCGCAGGCGCAGGCTTCGGCCCGCCAGGCCACCCGTGCCGCCAACGCCGCCGAGGCCCTCGCGCTCCAGGCAGCCAAGGCCGCACGGGAGGCTCGTGACGCCGCGAACAGTGCGGCGGACCACGCCAGGGCCGCCGCGCTCGCGGCCGATCAGGCTGCCGACCACGCCGACGACGCCAGCAACGCGGCCCAGCGCTCGACCGCGCGTGCGGCTGCGGCCGTCGGCGCCGCCGAGACCGCGACCAGCGCCGCCGAGCAGGCCAAGAAGGTCGAGGAGGCCGCCCGCACCGCCGAGGCCGAGCAGTTGGCCCTCGCGACCGACCAGGGCATCGAGGCCGCAGAGCGCGAGAAGGAGAAGCAGGGGACCCTGCCGGCCAGGGTCACCTGGGACATGCCCGAGGACGAGCGGGTCGACGCCGAGACGAAGCGGCTGCTGACCGAGGCGTCCGCGCCGGACGCGTCGTCCGCGACCGTACTCACCAGCGGACGCAAGGCAGCCGTACGGCTCCGCGCCACCGCGGGGCAGTGGACCGTCGCCGCCATCGAGGACGCGCTGGTCGGCGGCGAGGCCGAGGTGCGCGCGTTCCTGTCGGACCGGCGGCTCCTCGCCGGCGAGCAGGACGACCGTGCCCGCGTCGCCTACCTGGCGCAGCTCAGCACCAAGCCGGCGTTCAAGACGGCCGCCGCGACCGCGCTGAACGGGTCCATCGCCGACGTGCGCACGTTCCTGCGCGACCGGCAGTACGAGGGCAAGCACGACGACGACCAGGTGCAGGTGGCCCAGCTGCTGAGCACCGGCGGACCGGCGATGAAGGCGGCCGCGAAGAAGGCGCTGGACGGCACCGACGCCGACCGCGCCGAGTTCCTGCGCGCCGGCCAGTACGTCGCGTCCGAGCACGACGACCGGATCAAGGTCTCCCGGCTCATGACCACGGGAACTCCGGAGGTGGCGTCGGCGGCGCAGATCGCGCTGTCTGGTCCGCGGTCCTACCTGACCGACTTCCTCAAGGTCGGCCACGCCAAGGCACTGCGGCGTGACAACGAGACGGCCACGCACGTCGCCCGGGTCCGTAGCGCTGTCGCGGAAGCGGCCCGGTACGCCGCCACCGCCCGGCAGGACGCCGCCGAAGCGAACCGTTACGCGGCGATCGCCCGCAACGCCGCCGCCGAGGCGGAGGGCTACGCGCAGCAGGCCCGCGATTCGGCCAACCAGGCGGCGGAGTACGCCACGCAGGCGCGCCAGTCCGCCGAGGAGGCTCAGGCCTCGGCGAACCGGGCGGCCGAGTCGGCACGGGCGGCCCGCGCGGCCGAGGCGTCGGCACGGCAGAGTGCCGAGGCGGCGCACCGGTCGGCCACGCAGGCCGCACAGTCGGCGGCTGAGGCACGCGTGTACGCCGACCAGGCGTACGCGGCGGCCGAGGCGGCTCGCCAGTCCGCGATCGAGGCCGGCAAGGACGCGGCCGAGGCGGCCCGCCAGGCGAGCGCGGCGCTCAAGACCGCCATCGAGAAGCAGCGCCAGAGCCAGCCCTCACCCGATCCCAACTGCGGGACCGGCTGGCGCGCGCCGGACGGCTCGTGCAGCGCGGCCGGGCCGACCTGGCGCATCCCCGGACTCTGCATCGGCTCCTCGGGCTGGTACATCTGCCCGACCGGGATCGGGTCGCGGGACGTCACGACCGACCCGCACTCGTCCGGCATGTGGGACGTGCTCTACGCGTACCTCGCGGGCGTCGGCGGCGAGTTCCGGTTCAAGGACGGCGACTTCTTCTCGGAGTCGATGAAGCGGGACCCGTTCATCAACGTGTACGCGAGGCTGGTCATCGGCGGCCACATCGGCGACGGGACCCTCTCGGGCAAGATCGACAAGAGCTATGCCGGCGCGGCAGGCAAGGTGCTCGCGGCCTCCGACATCGCCAGCGGCAACTGGGAGCAGGCCGGGCTCGGCTCGTACAGCCTGCACTGGACGGTCCTGAAGCAGAATCCGGACGGGACCGCCCAGGTTCAGCTCCGGATCGACAACACGCTGTCGAACGAGTCCATCGCGCACTACGTCGGGTACGGAGGTCCGCTGCACGAGTGGGCCACAGAGAAGCTCGCGCAGGTCAACGACGTCCCGAACGTGAAGACGTCGATCACGATGACGGTCACCGTCCAGGTGCGATGACCCTGGGGCGCCGCCCCCTGACCACGCCGGTCAGGGGGCGGTGCTCGCCTTGAGCTTCGCCAGTTCGGCCTCGACGTCGAAGTCGGGCTCCGGATACTTCGGATCGATCTGCTCGAACGTCTCCCACAGCAGGTGGGCGACCGCCCAGTTCCGGTACCACTTGCGATCGGCCGGCACGACGTACCAGGGCGCCGCGTCGGTACCGCACCGGCTCAGCGCCGCCTCGTACGCGGCCTGGTAGTCGTCCCAGTGCGCCCGTTCGGCCAGGTCGCCGGGGTTGTACTTCCACCCCTTGGTCGGGTCCTGGAGCCGCTCGACCAGCCGGGCCTTCTGCTCATCGGGCGAGATGTGCAGCATGACCTTGACGATGGTCAGCCCCTCGCCGACGAGCCGCGCCTCGAACTTGTTGATCTCGTCGTAGCGCTTGCCCCAGACCTCCGGCGGCACCAGGTTGTGGACCCGGACGACCAGAACGTCCTCGTACTGGGAGCGGTTGAACACGCCGACCAGCCCGGGGTCGGGCAGCGCGCGCCGGATCCGCCACAGGAAGTTGTGCCGCAGCTCCTCCGGCGTCGGCTTGCCGAAGCTGACGATGCGGAGGCCCAGCGGGTTCATCGTGCCGGCGACGTGCTTGACCGTGCCGTCCTTGCCGCCCGCGTCCATCGCCTGCAGTAGGAGGAGCAGCCGACTCGTCGAACCGCCGCCCTTGGCAGCGGCGAACAGCCGCTCCTGCCAGCCGGCCAGCTCGGTGCCGATCAGTTCGACCTGCTCACGGGACCAGGCCTTGGAATCGACGCCGACGACCTTCTTCCCCGGCAGGCCCGGGGTGCTCCGTGGATCGATCTGCGACAGATCCACCGCCCCGCTCGGTACCCGGAGCAGATCGCGGATGTTGACGTGACTGACCTCGGACGACATCAGCTGATCATCCCCCGTGACGCCGTCCGGTGGGGCGGACGCGCCATATGTCCGTCGTGCAACGGTCGCGTGAACTTCCTTCGCGGCGATCCCGGCGCCCGTATTTCCCCAGCACACTGGTGGTCATGCTCGACGCATCGGCGTGGCGGCACCAGGTGTTCCTCCAACCCATTGTCGATCTGACGACCGGACGGGTCCTCGCGCACGAAGCGCTCACCCGCCCGGCACACGGGACGGTGGCGGAGCTTCTCGCGGCAGCGTCCGACAGGAACGCTCTTGATCTGGGTCTGGCGCTCGCGGCCATCGACGCCTCGGCCGGCGTGACGACGGCGCTGCACGTGAATCTCCTGCCGAGCACGCTGCTGAACGTCGCGGACCTGCGGGACCGGCTGGACGAGGCGGTCGCCCGGACCGGCCGCGAACCGCACACGCTCGTCATCGAGCTGACCGAGGGCGAGGCCGTCACCGATTTCGTCACGGCGAAACGCCGCTGCGCGTCGCTGCGCAACCACGGGTACGCGATCGCGATCGACGACGTCGGCGACGGGCACGCGTCGCTGCGGCTCATCACCGCGCTGCGGCCCCAGACGGTCAAGGCCGACCGGAGCATCGTCGCCGACCTGCCCGACAGCGACGAGGCCGCCGCCATGATCGAGGCGCTGCTGCTGTACTGCCGCCGGATCGGCGCGCAGCTCGTCGCCGAGGGCATCGAGACCGAGGAGCAGCTCGGCGCGCTGCGGGCGCTCGGCGTCGCGTACGGGCAGGGCCTCCTGCTGGCGCCGCCGGCGGCCGGGTGGTGCACGGACGTGGTCGTCCCACCGCCGCGCATCGGCAGCATGGGGTTCCTCACCAGCGATAACAACGGCCCGACCATGCACGACCTGATGCGACGCGCGGTCACGGCCCCCGCCGACAGCTCCGGGGAGTCCATCCGCAACCTGTTCAGCAACGACGAGGACCTGCTGACGGTCGTCCTGCTGGACCAGGCCGGACGCCCGGCCGGCGCCGTCCACCGCTCGCACTTCATGGTGATCGCCAGCGGACCGTTCGGGCACGCGCTGAACGCCCGCCGGTCGGCGATGCACCACGCGAGCACACCCCGCATCGTCGCGCCCGGCGCGGCCGTGCGGGAGGCGCTGGCCCTGATCACCTCGCGGTCCGGGAACCGGCTCCACGACGACCTGGTGGTCGCGGACGACTCGGGGCTGTGCCTCGGCGTCGTACGCGTCTACGACCTGCTCACCGCCATCCACCACGCGCAGCTCGACACCGCGATGGCCATGAACGCCCTCACCGAGCTGCCCAGCGGACGGGCGATCGAAGACCAGATGCGCCGCCACCTCACCGCCCCCGGCGGCGTCGCCGTGCACTGGATCGACATCGACGGCTTCAAGGCCGTGAACGACCGGCTCGGATTCGCCGGCGGCGACGCCCTGATCAAGGACGTCGCCAAATCTCTGCGGGCCGTCGCCGCGTACGTGCCCGGCAGCTGGGTCGGGCACATCGGCGGCGACGACTTCATCCTGCTCACCCCGCGCGCCGACGCCGAGATGGCGGTCCGTGGCCTGCTCGACCGGCTGCCCGACACCGACGCCGGGCCGCTGTCCGTCTCGGTCGCCACGCTGGACTGCGGCACCGGCACGATCACCGAGCCATCCGAGGTGTCGAAGCAGCTCGCGCCCGTGAAGCACGCCGCCAAGCAGGCGCATGGGCCCTCATGGGCCGTGGGGCGGGCGTGGGATCCGCACGTCCGCGTCCACATCGCGGGGCACGCGGGGGCGCGCTAGCTGCTCCTGCCGCCCACTTTCGGACTTTTGAGGGTGCCGCGGTGCCCGCGACCCTCAAAAGTCCGAAACTCGGGGCGGGCGGGCGTCAGCGCGCGGGGGCGCGGCGGAGGAACGTGCGCAGGGGGCGGAGGCGGTCGGCGCCCAGGTAGTCGACGCCGGCGGCGTGGAGTTCGCGCCACACCGCCAGCCGGACCTTGCGCGGGCTCGTCGGCACCCCCCAGAACCGGACCCGCCGCCCCTCGGCGTGCGCCTGCGCGACGAGCCGGTGCAGTTTCGCGCGCTCCTCGACCGGCATCGGACCGCGTCCGCGCCAGGTGAACCGCCAGGCCAGCTTGTCGCTGCACAGCGGCACGAGGCTCGCCGGGATGCCGCTGCCGACGTCGCCCAGCGACCCGTCGCACGCCGCGTAACGCACCGGCTGGGCGGCGAGCACGTCGCGCGGGCATCCGCCGCTGATGATGACGTTCACGGCGCCCGGGACGATCTGTTCACCCTCGTACCGGGTGAGCATGCGCTCGTAGTCCCGCAGTTCGGCGTCGAGCAGGGCGTACGTATCCTCGGCGCCGGACTTGATCTCGACGAGCAGCTGGAACGGCTCCGGGCGGTCGCGGTACACGGCACCGAGGATGGCGATCCGCCGCGCGAGCGGTTCCAGGTACAGGCTGCGGAGGGTACGGCCTTTCCGCAGGTCAGCAGCGTCATGGCCGACGAGCAGCGCGCCGTCCACCGCCCAGATGT
Source organism: uncultured Actinomycetota bacterium (assembly GCA_963742725.1). Taxonomy (GTDB): domain Bacteria; phylum Actinomycetota; class Actinomycetes; order Mycobacteriales; family Cryptosporangiaceae; genus CAVVAL01. The sequence goes on from CAVUMX010000001.1 coordinate 1,823,205, forward strand.
CCACTTCGACGCTGACGTACCCGTACCGCAGCGCGTCCTGGAGTGGCCTGACCTGGTGGTAGTCGTTGTGGGCGTGCGTGCCGGCCAGCGGCGCCCACTCCCGCCGCGCGCCGACCGCCCACAGCCCGGCGCCGACAGCCAACAGGACGGCGAGCACACCCTCGCCCACCAGCAGCTCCACGCCGAGGAACGATACGTGGCGGGTCACGTTCTGCGGTGCTGTTTCGTCCAGGGAAGTATGGGACGAGTGGAGACCGCCGTGGAGTTCGAGGAGCACCGGGCACACCTGACGGGCGTCGCCTACCGGATGCTCGGCAGCGTCGCCGACGCCGAGGACGCCGTCCAGGACGCCTGGTTGCGCCTGCAACGCGTGGACCGGGACGAGATCGAGGACCTGCGCGGCTGGCTGACGACCGTGACGGGACGGCTCTGCCTGGACCGGCTCCGGTCGGCGCGGGCGGTCCGCGAGGCGTACGTCGGGCCGTGGCTCCCCGAACCGCTGGTCGCGCGGCTGCCCGACGCGGCGCCGGACCCGTCCGAGGTGGCGGTGCTGGACGACTCCGTCCGGATGGCGTTGCTCGTCGTACTGGAGACGTTGACGCCCGAACAGCGGGTCGCGTTCGTCCTGCACGACGTGTTCGGGGTGCCGTTCGACGGTGTCGCCGGTGTGCTCGGCCTGTCGTCGGCGGCGGCCCGGCAGCACGCGTCGCGGGCGCGGAAGGCGGTCCACGAGCGGGCTCCGAAGCGGACCGCGCCGGCGAAGGAGCAGCAGGCCGTGCTCGGCGCCTTCCTGGCCGCCGCACGCGAGGGCGACCTGCAGGGGCTGCTGCGCCTCCTCGACCCGGACGTCGTGCTGACCTCGGACGGCGGCGGTCTGGTGCAGGCCGCCCGCCGGCCCGTCCGGGGCGCGGACAAGGTCGCCCGGTTCCTCGTCGGAATCATGGAGAAGGCCCGTCCGGCCGAGGTGGTCGTCGAGCTGGCCACCGTCAACGGCGAGCCCGGCGTGCTCACCTGGCTCCGCCCGTCCGGAGAGAAGGACTTGGCTCTGTACGGCGTCGTCCGGGTCGAACTCGCTCCGGACGGACGGGCGAAGCAGGTGCTGCTCTTCGTCAACCCCGAGAAGCTGACCCGGCTCGACCTGGAACCGTCGGCGCCGCCGGAACCGCTGTAGCCGGCGGCGGGACCTGGCAGGCGTCGCCGCTGGTGAAGCCCTGCGTGGTGATGCCCAGCGCGTGGTTGAACCGGGAGCGGTGGTTCTCCAGGACGATCGCGTAGGTCAGCTCGACCAGCTGCGCGTCGTCGAGGTGCTGCCGCAGTTCGGCGACCTGCTCGTCGGTGACGGTCATCGGCTGGGCGGTGACCGCGTCCGCGTACACGATGGCCAGTTTCTCCAGCGGCGAGAACGCGTCGGACTCCTCGTACCGGTGGAGTTCGCGCAGCCGGTCGACGTTCATCCCGGCGCGGAGGCTCTGCATCGTGCCGAAGTCGATGCACCACGAGCAGCCGATCTCCGTCGACACCCGGTGGATCACCAGATCGCGCAGGACCGGGTCCAGCCGCTTGAGCACCCGCTCGTTGCCGAGTTCGAAGATCGCCGAGTTGATCAGGATCCCGCGGTGGTGGGCCATGATCATGCCGGGCTCCGGGACCTGCCCGTACATACGCCGCGCCACCTTGTACACGAGCCCGATGAGCCAGCCGGATCCCCGCGCCGGTACCCCGTCGATGCGTGCCATCGTCGCCTCCTTCGTTGATGTAAGTAGGACGGGGCAGGCGTCGCGGATGTGACTGGCCGCAGTACCGTTGCGGACCATGACGATGTTGGCCGGTACGGCAAAGACAACCGGCCTCGCCGAACTGCTTTCCGCCGCCGTGGGCGCGGTCCCGGGCGGAATATCGCGGCCCGGGCAGGAGCAGATGGCCGCCGCGGTCGAGGAGGCCGCCCGCACCGGCGAGCACCTGATCGTGCAGGCCGGCACCGGTACCGGGAAGTCGCTGGCGTACCTCGTCCCGGCGCTGCACACCGGCGAGCGGGTCGTCGTCTCGACCGCGACACTGGCGTTGCAGGCGCAGCTCGTCGACTCGGATCTCCCCCGCCTCGCGAAGGCCGTCGCGCCGGTCCTGGGCCGGCAGATCAAGTTCGCCCTGCTCAAGGGACGTCACCACTACCTCTGCCGGGCGAAGCTGGAGGGCAGCACCGCCGAGGACCCGACCGACGGGCTGTTCGACGACGGCCCCGGCCAGTGGCTCGGCGCCGCCGGACGCATGGGCCAGCAGATGACCCGGCTCCGGGAATGGGCCGAGGAAACCGAGACGGGCGACCGCACCGAACTCGACCCGGGCGTCGACGACCAGACCTGGCGGCTCGCCTCGATGCCCGCGCGGGAGTGCATCGGCGCGCAGAAGTGCCCGTTCGGCGACGAGTGTTTCGCCGAGCTGTCCCGCGTACGGGCCCGCGAGGCGGACATCGTCGTCACCAACCACAGCCTGCTCGCCGTGGACCTGCTCGCCGGCCGGCACATCCTCCCCGACCACGACCTGCTCGTCATCGACGAGGCGCACGAGCTGGTCGACCGGGTCACGTCGGCGGCCCAGGCCGAGCTGACGGCCGAGACCGTCGCGCGTGCGGCCCGCCGCGTCAAGTCCACTGTGGCCGATGCCGACCGCGACCGGCTCGAAGGCGCCGGCACCGCGCTCGCCGTCGCCGTCGAATCGGCGCCGGTCGGCCGGTTGATCTCGCTGCCGGACGAGATCCGCGACGCGCTGATCGTCCTCGACGGCGCCGCCCGGCGCGCGCTCGACGGGATCGGCGACGTCAGCGCGGACGACGCCGATTCGGTGGCGAAGAACCAGTCCAAGGCGAACCTGGCGTCGATCGGCGAGACGGCGCAGCGACTGCTGGAACAGTCGTCGTACGACGTGGCCTGGATCTCCGAGGACGAGCGCGCGCGCCGGTCCCTGGTCGTCGCGCCGCTGTCGGTGGCCGGCCAGCTCGGCGCCACGCTGTTCACCGACCGGACGGTCGTCGCCACCTCGGCGACGCTCGCGCTCGGCGGCCGGTTCGACCTGGTGGCACGCTCGATGGGGCTCGACATCGCGCAAGGCCGTACGCCGGCTACCGGGGACGTCCGTCCGGTGCCTGTGTCGCCTGTTCTGTCGCCCGCTTCGTCGCCTGCGGAGGAGGCCCGGAATGCCGTGATCGCCGCTCGGGCCGCTGCCGACGAAGCCGTCGACGACTCGCCGCTGTGGCGGGCCCTCGACGTCGGATCGCCTTTCGACTACCCGAAGCAGGGCATCCTCTACGTCGCCGCGCGGCTCCCCCGGCCCGGCGCGTCCGGCATGTCGGATGGCGCGCAGCAGGAACTCGTCGAACTCGCCCAGGCCGCCGGCGGGCGCACCCTCGGGCTGTTCTCCTCGCGCCGGGCCGCCAGCCAGGCCGCCGAGGCGCTGCGGTCGCGCACCGACCTGCCCGTGCTGCTCCAGGGCGAGGACACACTCGGGCACCTCGTCCGCAAGTTCCGGGAAGACCCGCGTACCTGCCTGCTCGGCGTCATGTCGCTGTGGCAGGGCGTCGACGTGCCCGGACCGTCCTGCCAGCTCGTCGTCATCGACCGGCTGCCGTTCCCCCGCCCCGACGACCCGCTGTCGTCCGCTCGCGCGCGGGCCGTCGAGGAATCCGGCGGCAACGGGTTCATGGCCGTTTCCGTGCCTCATGCGGCGGTGCGGCTGGCGCAGGGCGCCGGACGGCTCATCCGGGCCGCCGGGGATCGTGGCGTGGTGGCCGTGCTGGACTCGCGGCTGCATTCTTCGCGCTACGGCGACTTCGTACGGCGGTCCCTGCCGCCGTTCTGGTACACGACCCAGGGCGACGTGGCGCGCGCGGCACTGCAACGCCTCTCCGCCGACTAGCCCCGCGCCCGGAAGCACCTCCGGCCGGCGCCCGGCCCGCGGCCCACTCCGCCACCTCCGGCCGGCGCCCGGCCCGCGGCCCACTCCGCCACCTCCGGCCAGCGCCCGGCCTACTCCGCCACCTCCGGCCGGCGCTCGGCCCGCGGCCGCTCGCCGCCGCGCTTGCCGCTCCGCCCAGGTCGGCGGTGTGGATAACTTTCGCGGCACTTACGCGCGCTTCCGTACGCTTGATGAAGATGTCGTGGCCGCGCTGACCGGGCGCGGCCGGAGCTGAGGAGGACGGCGATGGCGTTGACGGTGGGTGGCCAGCTGGACGAGATGGCGCAGCTCGCGAGGACCCTGAACACGAACGGAGGCCAGGCGCAGGAGATCAGGTCGGTGATCGACCGCGCGCTGGCCAGCACGACCTGGACCGGCCCGGCGGCCGACCGGTTCCGCGACGCGTGGCTCCAGTTCTCGCCGTCCCTGGACAAGCTCCATCAGGCGCTGACCGAGGCCGGCCATGAAGTGGAGCAACGCCGCAGCGCGCTGGAACAGGCAACGTCGTAGCCGGCCTGCGCGCGGCACAGCGCCACCATGGCAGGCGCTGCCGAGCTAACGGGCGCTTCGGCACGGCCGGGGCGGCCGGTGCGGCGCTAGCGGGTGCTTCGGCACGTGGCGGCCGGTGCGGCGCTAGCGGGTGCCTTCGAGGCCGGCCTCGTCCTCGTCGGTGGCGCGGGTGCCGGGTGGGTCGGGTTCGTCAGGTGGCACGGGTTCACCCCGCTGGTAGTCGACGAGATATCGCACGGCGGTGTTGATGACGGCGACGAGCGGCACGGCCACCAGCGCGCCGACGATCCCAGCCAGCACGACGCCGGCCGCCAGCGCCACGATCACGCCGAGCGGATGGAGGGCGACCGCGCGTCCGAGCAGCAACGGCTGGAGGACGTGCCCTTCGAGTTGCTGCACGGCGATGACGGCGGCGAGCACGAGCAGCGCGGCGACCGGCCCCTTCGCCACGAGGGCTACCAGCACCGCGACGGTGCCGGACAGGGTGGCGCCGACGACCGGAATGAACGCGCCGAGGAAGACGAGCGCCCCGAGCGGCAGAGCGAGAGGTACGCCGATGAAGTAGACCGCGAGTCCGATGCCGAGTGCGTCGACGAACGCGACCAGCACCGTCGCGCGCACGTACGCGATGAGGGTGCGCCAGGAGTACTCGCCGGCCTGGTCGACGGCGGTGCGGGCGGTGCGGGGAAGGAGTCCGACGAGGAAGCTCCAGATCGCGCGGCCGTCCTTCAGGAAGAAGAAGGTGGTGAAGAGGACCAGGAAGAATCCAGTGAGTACGTGGCCCAGCGTGGTGGCGGTGCTGACGGCGCCGGCGGTGAGCGAGTCCTGGTTGTCGGTGATGGCCTTCTGGCCGGCGTCGACGGCGTCGTTGAGCTGCGCGTTCGACAGGTGCAGGGGCCCCTCGACGAGCCAGTTCCGGATCTCGTCGATGCCTTGGCGGACCTGTTCGGCCAGATCGGAGAAGCCGTCGACGAACGCCTGGATGACGACCGTGAGCGTCCCGGCCACCGCACCGATGCCGGCGACGAGGACGGTTACCGCGGCGAGCGTCCGGGGCCAGTTCCGTTCGCGGAGCCATGCCACGACCGGCTGGAGCAGAGCGGCGAGCAGCAACGACACGACCACGGGGATCACGACGAGGCTCAGCGTCGAGATGGCCCGGAACAGGACGTACCCCGCTGCCGCGAGCACCAGGAACCGCCACGCCCACGCGCCGGCGATCCGTACACCGGGCGGCACGTCCTCGACGACGGTCGGCGCCTGCTCGACGACCACCACCGGCGCCGCTTCGGCCGCTGCTCTGCGTGCCCGCCGGCCGCCCAGTTCGGCATCGTTCGCCTGGCTGGCAGCCGCCAACCGGATACGTACTCCTTCGCCAACCCGCTTTACCCAGCTCAGCGTGCACCCCCAGTGTGCGACTGGCCCCCACCGTACTTCGGATCCCCGCGAAGGGCGCGCCCATTGACGCGCGGCGGAGAACGAGTCCACACGCCGCAGCCCGACGCCCGTGACCGTCGCGCGAACTCAGGCGGCGCGGTTCAGCTGCACCGGCCGCTCGTGGCGCTCGGCCGGCGTTCCTGGCGGCGCCCTGCATCCGCGCCGGGTGCCGCGTGGCGGTACCGTCCGTCGTGTGAACTCCGCAACGTCGAACGCCGCCTCGCCCGTGGACGAGGGCCTGCCGATCCGGATGTTGCACGACCGCGTGCTGGTCAAGCTGGAGGGCAAACCTGGCGAGCGGCGATCCAGCGCCGGCATCGTCATCCCGGCGACGGCGACGATGGGCCGGCGCCTGGCGTGGGCCACGGCCGTCGCCGTCGGGCCGCACGTCCGCGCGATCGAGACGGGCGACCGTGTCCTGTTCGATCCGGACGACCGGTCCGAGGTGGAACTGCACGGCGACGACTACATGCTGCTGCGTGAACGCGATGTGCACGCGGTGGCGGCGAAGCGCGTCGAGCCCGGCGCCACCGGCCTGTACCTCTAGCGGAAGCCGATCGCCGGCGGGAGGCCGTACTGGAGGAACGCCTGGCGGCGTGTCGCGAGCCGGTTGAGCAGCTCGCGTTCCTCTTCGGCGTAGTCCTGGCCGGGCCTGGTCAGTCCGCGGAGCATGGAGTCGCGCAGCATGGCGAGCTTCGTCGCCGCGAACTGGTAGTCCTCCATGGCCTTCCGTCCAGCCGACCCGGCGACGCTGCCTGCCCAGGCTCGCGCGTAGCGGCGCGCCTGCATCGTCGACAGCGCGGCGACTTCCTGGGGAGTCAGCCATCCGGTCGCCACGTACGCGGGGAGCACGTGGCCGACGACCTTGGCCTCTTTCGACCGCACCCAGACCGCGACACCGACCATGCCGAGGAACGCGGGGACCATGATCACGACGTACCCGAGCGCGATCACGCCGAAGTCCTGGCTCGACGCAAGCAGGTTCCAGGTGCCGTGCAGGACCATCGCGAGCAGGAGACCCCCGAGCGGCGCGAAGATCCGGACGGGCGTGCTTCGGCTGCGCACCGCGATCCCGACGCCGATGCCGATCAGGCACGTGAAGAGCGGGTGCGCAAAAGGCGAGAACACGCCGCGCAGGATGAACAGGGAGAACAGTGCGGCGATCCCGTCGCTGCTGGTGCCGTCGCTGGACGCCTTCACGTACTGCGATCCGAAGTAGAGGATGTTCTCGGTGAACGCGAACCCGACGGCGGACAGCCCCGCGTAGACGATCCCGTCGACGACGCCGTTGATGTGCCGGCGCCCGAAGTATGTGAGGACCATGAGCAGCAGCAGCGGCAGCGCCTTGAACGTCTCCTCGACGGGCGGCGCGATGATGACGGCCGTCAGCGGCGAGTCGTCGCCGGCGATCGAGGCGATGATCGCGCCGCCTAGCGAGTTCACGAAGTAGGCGGCGGCCGTGGCCACGCAGGCGCCCCAGGCGAACGCGAACATCAGGTAGTGCTTCGGTTCCGGCTCGTACCGGTCGAGCCAGAGGAAGCACGGGATCAACACCGCGAGGGGCAGCAGCGCGGCGGTAGCCGCGAGGACGAGCGCCCACGCGCCGAGCGCCTTCCCGAGCACGATCAGCATGATCAGCCCGCCGAGCGAGATGACGCCGACTGCCGCGGTGCTCAGCCCGACCCGCACGATCGTCCTGCGGTGCCACGGCACGAGCGGCGCGACCTGCACCGATCCGAGGTAGCCGGACGTCGGCCCGGGAATGACCGGGTGCGGAGTAGTCGGGTACGTCATGGTGCGAGGGTAGTCGGCGGACGTGGTCGAGCCGCCGGGTCCTGAACGCGCGTGGGCGCGGTCACAAGGTGTGCCGGGTCACGGTTGGGAATCCCAGGCCGCGGTCCGCACGCTGTACGGATCATGACGACTCCCCTCATCAAGGACCTGTACACCGCCAGCGCCGTCGCCACGGGCGGGCGTGCCGGCCGCGCGACGTCCGACGACAACGTGCTCGACGTCGCGCTCGCTGCCCCCGTCGCGCTCGGCGGCCCCGGTGGCGCCACGAACCCCGAGCAGCTCTTCGCCGCCGGTTACGCCGCCTGTTTCCAGAGCGCGCTGGGTGTTGTCGCGCGCCGCTTCAAGGCCGACATCACCGGCTCGACCGTCAAGGCCGACGTGACGCTCGGCAGCGTCGAGGGCGGTGCCTACGGCATCAAGGTCGCGCTGCACACCGAGCTTCCGGGCATCGAGGAAGAGGTCGCGCAGCAGCTCGTCGACGCCGCGCACCAGGTCTGCCCGTACTCGAACGCCACCCGCGGCAACATCGACGTCGCGATCACGGTCGCCGCGCCCGTCCGGGTCTGAGCCACCGCCGCCCGCGCGGCACGACGCAGCCGTGCCGCGGCTCGGCGCGTCCCACACGCTGACGGTCCGTCCCCACCCCCAGGGGACGGGCCGTTTCTGTTTGACCCTCCGGTAGCAGGAGGGTGCACCCTGACGGACGTGACCGAAGCACTGACCATCGGCGAGTTCTCGCGGCTGACACACCTGACCGTGAAGGCTTTGCGGCACTACCACGACGTCGGGCTCCTTGAGCCGGCCGGAGTGGACAGTTCGTCCGGCTACCGGCTGTACGACACGTCGCAGGTCGCCACGGCGCAGTTGGTGAAGCGGCTGCGCGAGCTGGACATGCCGCTCGCGGAGGTCCGCACGGTACTGGCGGCGCCGGACATCGCCGCTCGTGACGCCGCGATCACCGCCCATCTGGAGCGGATGGAGCAACAGCTCCAGCGGACGCGCGAGGTGGTGGCATCACTGCGTGCCCTGCTGACGCCGTCCGAGCCGGGCCGCATCGCCCTGCGGCACGTTCCCGAGACGCGTGCGCTGTCGATCTCCGAGCGCGTCATGCGGGACCACATCGCCGAGTGGTGCGCGGCGGCATATCCCCAGCTCTACGACGCGGCCGACCGCACCGGCGCGATAGTCACCGGCCCGGCCGGCGGGCTGTACGGCCCGGAGTTCTTCGAGTCCGGTACCGGCGCGGTCACCGCGTACCTCCCGGTCGAGGGCGGTTACGCGGACGGTTCCGTCGAGGTCAGCGTCCTGCCTGCGGCCGACCTCGCGGTGCTCGATCACCGTGGCCCGTTCCGCGATCTCGACATCACCTACGGCCTGCTCGGCACCTGGGCCGCGCAGCAAGGCATCGGTACCAACGGCGCGATCCGCGAGGTCTACCTCGCCGGCCCAGGCGACGTCGACGACGAGTCCGGCTACCAGACCGAGGTCGGCTGGCCCGTCCACCAGGCAGAACTTCCCCCTGACGACCTTCCCCCAACCGACCAAGGAGACGAGACATGACCCTGACGTTCGAGCAGCTCGTGATCGACTGCGCCGATGCGGCGACCCTGGCCGAGTTCTGGTCCGGGGTGCTCGGCCGCCCGGTGGACGACGGCGCGAACGAGTTCTTCGCAACGATCGGCCGTGGCGGCGACGCACGTCTCTCACCCGCCTGGATGTTCCTCAAGGTGCCGGAGGAGCGGGTCGGTAAGAACCGGCTCCACGCCGACTTCGTCGCCGCCGACTGGCGCACCGAAGTGGACCGCGTGATCGGTCTCGGCGCGAAGCACGTCGCCGAGTTCGACGAGTACGGCACCAAGTGGGTCACCCTCCAGGACCCGGAAGGCAACGTCTTCGACATCGGCGCCGGCATGCCCTGACCCGCCACCGAACGCGCGGCGGACATCCGCGGCCGGCGGGTCGCGGGCGGCGCGTGACGGGCCGGGAATGGTCGGCTACCCTCGGGGCAGGTCACGAGTGCCAGCGCGAAGCCCCGGCTTGCTGGCCGGCAACCCTCCCACCGCGGCGGGGTGCCCCGGGTGAGGACCTGGCCCGGCGCATGTGCGCCGGTCAAGCGCGGGCCACCCAGCCACCTCTGGGGGTCCCATGACCTCCCGAGGGGGAGCCGTGTCCGCTGTCCTGTCCGAGCCCTGTCCGCCGGCCGTTCTGAGCATCCTGCGCCGCCCGGCCGCGTCCGAGGCCAGCCCGGCGCCGGACCCGTTAGCGCTGGTCGGCGCCGATGTGGCCGTGCCGCTGGTGTTCGGCGGCGCCGTCCGGTACGCCAACTTCGACTACGCGGCGAGTGCGCCGTGCCTGGTCGCGGTGCGCGACGCGGTCGAGGAGGCGTTGCCGCTGTACTCCAGCGTCCATCGCGGCGCCGGGTACGCGTCCCAGGTGACGACGCGGCGGTATGAGCGGTGCCGCGAGTCCGTGCGGCGGTTCCTCGGGGCGCGCGCGGACGACGCCATCCTGTTCACCCGCAACACCACCGACTCCCTCAACCTGCTGGCGCACGCCCTTCCCGCCGGCACGACCGTCGTCGTGTTCGAGACCGAGCACCACGCCAGCCTGCTGCCGTGGGACGGGCACAACGTCCTCACGTTGCCGGCTCCGTCCTCACCGACCGACGCGGTCCGGGCCGTGGCCGACGCGCTCCGCTCCTGCCCGGCCGGTCCCCGCCTGGTGTGCGTCACTGGCGCGTCCAACGTGACGGGCGAGCTGTGGCCGGTCGCCGACCTCGCGGACGTCGCCCACGCCCACGGCGCGCGGATCGTCCTGGACGCGGCCCAGCTCGCCCCGCACGCCCCGCTCGACGTCGCGGCGCTCGGCGTGGACTACGTCGCCTTGTCGGGTCACAAGCTCTACGCGCCGTTCGGCATCGGCGTCCTCGCCGGCCGGCGGGACTGGCTCGCCGCCGCCGACCCCTACCTCCGCGGCGGCGGCGCAAGCCTCCAGGTCGGCGGCAACGAGGTGATCTGGGCTGATCTGCCGGCCCGGCACGAGGCCGGCACTCCGAACGTTCTCGGCGCGGTCGCACTCGCCGCGGCCTGCGACGCGCTCGACGCTGCCGACCGCTGGCGACTGGCCGCCGAGGAGGCGGTCCTGCTCCGGCGGTTGCGGGTCGGGCTGGCGCGGATCCCTGGCGTCCACGAGCTGGCGCTGTTCGACCCCGACCACCCGCGTGTGGGGATCGTCGCGTTCACGGTCGACGGCTGGGACTGCGGCCGGCTCGCGACCGCGCTGTCCGCCGAGTACGGGATCGGCGTGCGTGACGGGTTGTTCTGCGCGCACCCGTTCGTCCGGCACCTGACCGGGTCGGTAGGTGGCGCCTGCGGCGGAACGGCGTTGCGCGCGAGCCTCGGCCTCGGCACGACCGCCGAGGACGTGGACCGCCTGATCGACGCCGTGGCGACGCTCGTCCGGGCCGGCTGTCACTGGCAGTACCAGCTTGTTAACGGACGGTATGAGCCCACGCCGGATCCGCGCCCATTCTGACGGCGCGAGCGGCCCGGACCAGCACCTATCACCCGCTGTTAGATCGCCCACAGCAGACAAAACTGACGATTGCGATTGAGGCCGGCACCTGTATATGCTCCCGCACATTCATAAAACGATCGTTTAGGTAAAGAGTGGGGAAACGCTCTCACTACTAACCGTGATCAGGTAAGTCGCGAGTTTGACAACAGAGAAGTAGCGCAGTGATCCTGCGAGCGGCGAGAACAGGGGAATATCCCCGTGCCTGAATGACCTGGGGGTGTGCCCGTGTCGATCTTTCGTCGGTCCATGGCGGCAACGGCGGTGCTCGCCGTCGCACTGGGCACCGCCGGATGCGGCGACGGATCAACCGGCAACAGCAACGACGGTCGCAAGAAGATCGCCTTCCTGATGCCGGACGTCTCCGCTACCCGGTACGACCGGTTCGACGTGCCGTACTTCGCCAAGAAGGTCGAGTCGCTGTGCGGCGACTGCGAGATCATCTACCGCAACGCCGCCCAGCTCGTGAAGACGCAGGCGTTCCAGGCCGAGGAGGCCCTGGAGAACGGCGCCGACGTGCTCGTCCTCGACCCGGTCGACGCGAAGGCCGGCGCGAGCATCGTCAAGACGGCCAAGGCCAAGGGCGTCCCGGTCATCTCCTACGACCGTCTCGTCGAGGGCGACCCGGACTACTACATCTCGTTCGACAACGAGAAGGTCGGCAAGCTCCAGGCGACGGCGCTCGTCCAGAAGCTCCGCGAGTCCGGCACCACCACCGGCAAGATCGTCATGATCAACGGCGCCGACACTGACAACAACGCGAAGCTGTTCAACAAGGGCGCCCACTCGATCCTCGACCACAGCGGCTTCAAGATCACGCCGGAGGACAAGGACTACTTCACTCCGGACTGGGAGCCACCGCGCGCCCAGGAATTCATGAGCGAGCAGATCAGGACGCTCGGGAAGCCGGGCGACCCCGGCTTCGTCGGGGTCTATGCCGCCAACGACGGCACGGCCGGCGGCGCGATCGCCGCGATGACTGCTGCCGGCCTCAAGCCGATCCCGCCGATCACCGGCCAGGACGCCGAACTGCCCGCAGTGCAGCGGATCCTCACCGGCGAGCAGTACATGACGATCTTCAAGGACATCCTGCCCGAGGCCGAGCGCGCCGCCGAGTTCGCGGTCGCGCTCGTGAACGGGGAGACGCCCAAGGCGCCGAACAAGGTCAACAACGGCACCAAGGACGTCCCCTCCGTCCTGCTCGAGCCGACGATCGTCACGATCGCGAACTTCAAGGCCACCGTCATTGACTCGAAGCTCTACACCGTCGAAGAGGTGTGCACCCCGCAGTTCGCCAGCGCGTGCCGCACGGTCGGCCTCAACTCCTGACCGCTCAGTCGTCGCTGGAACGGGCCCAGAGGTTGATGCCCGTCTCGCCGGCGTGCTTGTCGATCTCCGCCAGCTCGTCCGCCGTGAAGTCGAGACGGTCCAGCGCGGCGACGTTCTCCTCCAGCTGACGGACGCTGCTGGCGCCGATCAACGTCGACGTCACGCCGGCGTGGCGCAGCGTCCAGGCCAGGGCGAGCTGCGCCAGGGACTGGCCACGAGCGGCCGCGATCTCGTTCAGGGCCCGGATGCGGTTCAGCGCGTCGTCCGTCAGCAGGTCCGGCGAGAGCGACTTGCCCTGGGCGGCGCGGGACTCGGCCGGGATCCCGTCGAGGTACTTGGTCGTGAGCATCCCCTGCGCGAGCGGCGAGAACACGATGCACCCGGCGCCGACCTGCTCCAGGGCGTCGAGGAGTCCGTCCTCGATCCAGCGGTTCAGCATCGAGTACGACGGCTGGTGGATCAGCAGCGGCGTGCCCAGTCCACGAAGGATCTCGGCGGCTTCGACCGTCCGCTCGGGCGAGTAGGACGAGATGCCCGCGTACTGTGCCTTGCCGGCGCGGACGGCCGCGTCCAGCGCGCCCATCGTCTCTTCCAGCGGCGTCTCCGGGTCGAACCGGTGCGAGTAGAAGATGTCGACGTAGTCGAGCCCCATCCGCTTGAGCGACTGGTCGAGGCTGGCCAGCAGGTACTTGCGCGAACCCCACTCGCCGTACGGGCCGGGCCACATGTCGTAGCCGGCCTTCGTCGAAATGATCAGTTCGTCGCGCAGCCCGGCGAAGTCCGCGGCGAAGTGCCGGCCGAAGTTCTCCTCCGCCGAGCCGTACGGCGGGCCGTAGTTGTTCGCGAGGTCGAAGTGCGTGACGCCGAGGTCGAACGCCCGGCGCAGGATGTCGCGCTGGGTGTCGAGCGGACGGTCGTGGCCGAAGTTGTGCCAGAGCCCGAGCGAGACCGCGGGCAACTTCAGGCCGCTCCGCCCGCTCCGGCGGTAGGTCATGCGGTCGTAACGGTCAGCGGACGGCTCGTACGCCATGGATGAACCCCTCCTTGTAAGCGCTTAGCTGCGCTAATTTCACCACGCGACGCCGGCCTGAATCGTTCAACGCCCCGTCCAACCTGGTCCGCGTACGGTCCGGCCCGGCAGCCGATCCGTCCGTACCCCGTCCCGGACGGTGAAATCGCCGTCGATCATCACGTGCGGGATTCCGTCCGGCGGCTGGCGTGGCTCGTCGAACGTCGACCGCTCCCGCACGGTGTCCGGGTCGAAGCACACCAGGTCGGCGCGGTACCCGGCACGGATCACGCCCCGGTCGGGCAGCCCCAGCCGGCGCGCCGGCCGCGACGTCATCCGCTCGACCGCTTCTTCGAGGCTGAGTACGCCCAGGTCACGGGCGTAGTGGCCGAGATACCGGGGGAACGTCCCCCAGGCGCGCGGGTGCGGGCTGGACCCGGTCAGGATGCCGTCGCTGCCGACCGTGTGCCACGGCGACGTCATCACCGTGCGCACGTTCTCCTCGTTGCCGGCCTCGATCCGGCAGCTGCTGCCCAACCGGTCAGCCAGCAGCAGATCCAGGTAGAACGTGCCGGGCGCCGGGGACAGATCGGCGAGGGACCGGCCGACGAACGGCTCCAGGCTCGGATCCTGGACGCCCGTCACGATGATCGTGGCCCAGTCCATCGGGACGCCGTGGTGGCCGTCGGAGCCGGTGACCTCGAGTTCGTGCAGGATCCGGGCGCGCTGGTCCGGGTCGCGCAGGCGGTCCAGTGTGGCCGGTAGCCCGCCCTCGTGCGCCCAGCTCGGCAGCGGCGCGTGCAGGTACGTGGCGCTCGCGAGGTACGGGTACGAGTCGAGGCTGACGTCGATGCCGCCGGCATGGGCCTTGTCGATCAGGGCGAGCACTTCGCCGGCACGTCCCCGGTTCTGCGGGAAATTGACGTGGCAGTGCGCGAGGTGGAGGGACACCCCGGCCTGCTCGGCGATCGTGAGGCAGTCGCCGTACGCCTCGACGACCTGGGCACCGTAGTTGCGGTGGTGCGGGCAGTAGTAGCCGCCCGCCGCGGCGACCACCTGGTTGAGCGCGACGAGCTCGGCGTCGTCCGCGTACATGCCCGGCGTGTAGGTCAGGCCGGCGGACATGCCGACCGCGCCGTCCCGCATGCCGGCGTCGACCAGGGCACACATGTCCGCGAGCTCATCGTCGTCCGGAGCACGGTTTTCGGCACCCAGGACGGCGAGGCGGACCGTTCCGTGCGGCACCAGGTAGGCCGCGTTGACGGGCGCCCCGGCGTCGATGCGGTCGAGGTACTCCCCGACGCTGCGCCAGGACCAGTCGAGCCCGGCCGGGTCGCCGTTCCAGCCGGCGAGCTGGGCGCGGAGCGGGTCGAGCGTGGCGTCCGTGACCGGCGCGTAGCTGAGCCCGTCCTGGCCGAGCACCTCCAGCGTGACGCCCTGGCGAACCTTCGCCTCGTGGGCGGGATCGGCGAGCACGGCGAGGTCGGAGTGCGAGTGCATGTCGATGAATCCGGGCGCCACGGCGAGTCCCGTGACGTCGATGACTGGACCTGGCGCATCCTCTGCGGGCACGATTCTGCCGGCGTCTATACCGACATCGCCCGGGCGGCCAGGTGCTCCGGTGCCGTCGACGATCACGCCGCCCCGCAGGATCATGGGCCACTCCGTTGCATATGTTGCATCGTTGACGCAGATAGTGCTTCGACGCTAGCGTTCTGGGCCGAACCGCGTCAACGGCCACGAGGAGCTGCTGATGCCCGTCCGCGCCCGCACGACACGTCCGCTCCCGGCCCCCGGCGCGCGGACCATCGCCTGTGCCGGCGAGACGATGGCGGTCCTGGCCCCCGCACCACCCGGCCCCCTGGACACCGCCGACCTGCTCACGCTCGGCATCGGCGGGGCCGAGTCCAACGTCGCGCAGTACCTCGCCGCCCACCGGATCCCCGCGCGGTGGGTGTCACGCGTCGGCGACGATCCGTTCGGGCAGCTGATCTGCCGCACGCTCGCCAAGGCCGGCGTCGATGTCAGCGGCGTGGAGGTCGACCCGGCCCGCCCGACCGGGGTGTACTTCAAACACCGCGCACCGGACGGCAACCGCGTGCACTACTACCGTCGCGGTTCCGCCGCCGCGGCGATGACCCCGGCGCTGCTCGACGCGCCCGCGATCCGCACGGCCGACGCCCTCCACCTCTCGGGCATCACCCCGGCGCTGTCCGAGTCGTGCCGCGAGCTGGTAGCCGCGGCCCTCGAACGGGGCCCCGACATGGTCAGCTTCGACCTGAACTGGCGACCCGCGCTGTGGAACGGGCTCGACGGCGCCGAACCGCTCCGCGAACTCGCCAGCCGCGCCGACATCGTCTTCGTCGGGCAGGACGAGGCGGCCGTCGTGTGGGGCTGCCCCGACCCCGGTTCCGTCCGCGATCTGCTGCCCGAACCGCCGGTCGTCGTCGTGAAGGACGCCGAGCGCGGCGCCACGGCCTTCCACCTGGACCGGTCGACGAACGTCCCCGCCCTGACCGTGGACGTCGTCGACGTGATCGGCGCCGGCGACGCGTTCGCGGCCGGCTTCCTCGCCGGGTTCGTCGCCGGCCGGGACCCGATCGGGCAGCTGCGGCTCGGGCACCTGACCGCCGCGGCGGCGCTCCGCTCGTCGGACGACCACGGCCCGCTGCTCGACCCGACGATCGTCCAGCCGCTACTCGACGCCGACGACGAAGCGTGGTCGCGCGCGACCATCAGGGCGGCGTGAGGCCGTGTCCCAGACCGTCGAGCGCGCCGTCGCGATCATCGAGCAGATCTCGGACCGCCCCGCCAGCCTGGGCGAGGTCGCCGAGCGGCTCGGCGTGCACAAGTCGACGGCGCTCCGGCTGCTTCACACGCTGGAACGGGCCGGCTTCGCGCGGCGCTCCGACGGCGGCCGGTACACGGTCGGCACCCGGCTCATCGGCATCGCGACGAAGGCGCTCGACTCCCTCGACCTCCGCGCCATCGCCCGGCCGCACCTGAACAGGCTCAACGACGCCTGCGGCCACACCATCCACCTGGCGAGCATGCTCGACAGCAACCTCGACACTGACATCGTCTACATCGACAAGTACGAGGGCCGGACGGCCGTCCGCATGTACTCCCGGATCGGCAAGACCGCGTCGCCGCACGCGTCCGGGGTCGGTAAGACGATCCTCGCCTACCGGCCCGACGCCGCCCTGCGCGACATCGAGTACGTCCGGCACACCGCGACCACGCTGGCCAGCGCCGACGCCCTCCGCGCGGACCTCGCCCAGATCCGCGAGAACGGCTACGCCACGGACGACGGCGAGTTCGAGGACGTCATCAACTGCGTCGCGGCCCCGGTGCGGTCGGGAGACGGGCAGGTGCGGTCGGCCATCTCGATCTCGGCGCCGAAGGTGGTGACGCCGCTCGCCGAGCTGCGACTCCTCGTGCCGGACCTGCTCGCCACAGCGGCCGCCATCTCCCGGGACTACGGATGGGTCGATCCCGGCAAGCGACCAGGGGAGAACAATGAGTGATTTCTTTGCGGACGTGCTCGCCGGGCAGCGGGTGATGGCGATCCTGCGCGGCATGGCACCCGACCGGGCCGTCAAGCTCGCCGAGCGGGCGTGGGATCTGGGCATCGAGCTGGTCGAGGTGACCGTGCAGACGCCCGACGCACTGGAGTCGCTGGCCGCCGTCGTCGAGGCCGGAGAGGCGCGCGGCAAGGTGGTCGGCGCGGGCACGGTGACGTCTGTGGAACAACTGACCCAGATCGCGGGGCACCGCGCGAGGTTCGCCGTGGCGCCCGGCCTGGACCTCGACCTGGTGCAGACCGCCGAGCGCATGGGTATGCCGTACCTGCCGGGCGTCGCGACACCGTCCGAGGTGCAGGCCGCCGCGAAGGCGGGGCTGACCCACCTCAAGGCGTTCCCGGCATCGGTACTTGGTCCGGACTGGTTCAGAGCGATGGCCGGCCCGTTCCCGAACATCAAGTTCGTGGCGACGGGCGGGCTCGAAGCCGCTCACGTGGCGGAGTATCTGAAAGCGGGCGCGGTGACGGTCGGGGTCGGGTCCGCGCTCGAACACGAATCGCAACTGCCGCTGTTGGCACAACTCATCACCGGAGGTAAGACCGCATGACTACCCGCCAGGAAGGCTCGACCGACGCCGCTCCGGCTCCGGTCGGTCCGTACTCGCAGAGCGTCCGGATCGGCAACACCGTCTCGGTCGCCGGGCAGGTCGGCTTCGACCCGAAGACCGGCACGGTCGTCAGCGACGACGTCGGCGAGCAGACCGCGCAGACGTTCGAGAACATCAGGGCCGTACTCGCGACGCACGGCGCGACCCTCGGCGATGTCGTCCGGGTGGACGTGTACCTCACGGACGTGAACCACTTCGAGGAGATGAACGCGGTCTACGCCGAGCAGTTCGAGCGGCCGTTCCCCTCCCGGACCACCGTCTATGTGGGGCTTCCGCCCACCGTGCTCGTCGAGATCACGATGCTGGCGATCGTCGCGTCATGACCTTCTACGCCGGCCTGGGCGTGCGCCGAGTGGTGAACGCCGCCACGACCCTCACCGCTGTCGGCGGGTCGCTGATGCCGCCGGAGGTCCTGGCGGCGATGACCGACGCGTCGTCGTCCTACGTGGATATGCACGAGCTCCACGAGGCGGCGGGACGCCGGTTGGCGGAGTTGACGCGCAACGACGCGGCGCACGTCACGGCCGGTTGTGGGGCGGCGATCGTGCTGTCCGTCCTGGCGTGCGCGACGCACGGCGATCCGGCCGCGCTCGCGCTCGTGCCCGGCTCGGAAGTGGTCGTGCACGCCGCGCACCGCATCCCGTACGACCCGGCGATCACGCTGGCCGGCGCCCGGATCGTGCAGGTCGGCAACGTGCTCCAGACGTTCGAGTGGGAGCTGGACGCGGCCATCACCGACCGGACGGTCGCCGTCTTCTACGTCGCCGGCGCCCACCTGCCGGCCGGCGCGCTCGACCTGGCGACGACCGTCCGGATCGCGCACGCGCGCGGCGTCCCGGTCGTCGTGGACGCGGCCGCCCAGCTGCCCCCGCACACCAACCTGTGGCACTTCACCCGCGACGTCGGCGCCGACCTGGCGCTGTTCAGCGGCGGCAAGGGCCTGCGCGGACCGCAGGCGAGCGGCCTGATGGTCGGCCGTGCCGCGCTGGTCGAGGCGGCCCGCGCCAACGCGGCGCCCCACCAGCGGCTCGCCCGGGCCATGAAGGTGGGCAAGGAGGAGATCGCGGGGCTGGTGCGCGCGGTCGAGCTGTACCTCGCGCAGGACCACGACGCCGTCCGCACCGGCTGGGACGCGACCGTCGACGCCTGGGTCACCGCCCTCGACGGCGCGCACGGCCTGCGCGCGGAGCGCGAGGAGCTGAACGAGGCCGGCCAGCCGGTGCCGCGCGTGCGTGTGACGGCCGCCGGGGCAGACAAGATCAGAGCCGCTCTCTGGGACGGTGACCCGCGCGTGCACGTCCTCCCCGGCGACGGCTGCTTCTATCTGAGCCCCGACACGCTCGCACCGGGCGAGGACGAGCTGGTCACCGCCCAGATCCTGGAGGTCGCCGGACGTGGCTGACACCGTCTTCGCGTTCACCTCGGACTTCGGCGACGGCGTGGCCGGCGTCCTCGACCAGACCGGTGTCGCCGGGGTGACCGTGGCGGGCGTCTACCACGCCAGCCGGGACGTGTTCCCGCATCACCCGACCCGCCGCGTCCAGTACCGGCCCGGCGGGGTGCACTACTTCACGCCGTCCCCGGACCTGTACGGCGAGATCAAACCCCAGGCCGATCCGGACGGCGGCTTCGAGCAGATCCGCGACGCGGCCGCCGCCCGGGGCGCCGCGTTCCACGCCTGGCTGGTCTACCTCCACAACGACCGCGTCGGCCTGGACCAGCCCCAGTACTCGCCGCGCAACATCTACGGCGACCCGTACCGGACGGACCTGTGCCCGTCGAACCCGGCCGTCCGCGAGTACGCCGTGGCGCTGACCCGGGACGTCGCCCGGCACGGCTGCGACGCCGTCCTCGCCGAGTCGCTGCACTTCCATCCGCTGGGGCACGGCAACCATCACGAGCGGTGCCTGTTCGACCTGGGTCCGTACGGGGAGTTCCTGCTCGGCCTCTGCTTCTGCCCGCACTGCGTGCAGCGCGCCATCGAGGACGGCGTCGACGTCGCCGCGCTGGTCCACGAGGTACGGACGGTCACCGACAGCGCCCTCGCCGGCGGACGCCCGGGGCCGGACGGTGAAGTCACCCTGGCGGCGATGACCGGCGAACTGCCCGCCTTCCTCGACTCCCGCCAGCGGACCGTGACGTCCCTGGTGGAGGACGTCGCCGCCGCACTCGACGGCACCCCGCTGATCTTCATGGACCAGGCCGGCGCCATGAAGGGCTACGCCACCGGCCAACCCACCGGCGCGCTCGCCGCCGACGCGGCCTGGCAGCTCGGCGTCGACGTGGCCGGCGTCAGCGCCCACGTGGACGGGTACCAGGTGCTGGCTTACGCGCAGGACCCCGACCGGGTGGCCGCCGACCTCGCCGCCTACCGCGACCGCATCGGCGACGTACCGCTGCGCTGCGCGCTGCGCCCGACCGTCCCGGACTGCGCGTCGCCGGACAACCTGGCCGCCAAACTCGCCGTCCTCGACGGACTCGACGTCCAGGGCCGGGACTTCTACCACTACGGCCTGCTCCCACGGACGGCGCTGACCATGCTCCGGAACGCCCTCGCCCGCTGACCGGCCGGGCTCGCGCCGCCACCCGCCGTCACCCGCCGCCGTCGCTGCGGCGACCCGGCGTAAGCGATCCGTGCAGGTCGGCAAGCGTCCCTTAAGGCTGCCGGCAGCCGATCCGGGCACCGGAGCTGCCCGGGTGCGCCCTCACGGCTGCCCGGGTCCTGCGGGGGCGAACGGCGTTTCCGCAGGTCCGATTACGTCTGCATTCACAGCGTAAGCGCTTCGACACCGCTAATCGGCTTACCTAAAGAAATGCCTTAAGGTTAATTCCGACTTTCCCGCGACAGTTAGCCCGGGAGGGCGAATCCTAAATCTGTCTGAGGTCGGTCTTAAGCATCCGATAAGGAAGACCCCTCGGGGTGGACCGGGACCATGTTTCCGCAGGTCAACCGGGTCAGTGCACTGTTATACAACCCCGAGATGATTGATTTCAAGAGTTGCTTTTTCGGCGCTGCGGCAAATAACGTGTCGGGTGTTACAAGAACGGCCCGCCCGCAAGCGGTGGACCGGCGGTGCCCTCCCCCAACGACCGTCGGTCCACCTGCGGGAAATCCCGGAGCTGAAGCCGCGTCCCCCAACGCGGATCCGGGCAGAACTGCACTGAACGAGAGGAACTCGATGCGAGGCAAGCACGCCGCGGTGCCAGGCAGGCACGCGGCCACGAACCGGTTACCCCGCATCCTCGCTGTGGCGGCTGCCACGGCGACCGTGGCCGGAGTCGCGTTCACCGTCGGTGGCACCGCCATGGCGGAGGAGACCGGCCCGATCCGCAACTACGGCGGCGACACCGCCATGTCCGGCAGCTACATCGTGGTGCTGGACGACGGCGAGTCCGCCCTTGAGGCGCACGGCGTGGACGAGACCTCGACGGATCTCGCGGACGAGTTCGGCGGCCAGGTCGAGTACCGGTACGAGTCCGCGGTCCGCGGGTTCGCCGCCCGGATGACCGAGCGCCAGGCGCGCCGGCTGGCCAGTGACGAGCGGGTCGCGTACGTCCAGCAGAACCACCGTTACCAGGCTTCGGCCAGCCAGAAGAACCCGCCGTCGTACGGGCTCGACCGCATCGACCAGCGCGCTCTGCCGCTCGACAAGTCGTACACGTCCACCACGGACGGTGCCGGCGTGACGGCGTACATCATCGACACCGGCGTCCGCACCACGCACACGGACTTCGCCGGCCGCGCCGTCAGCGGCGTCGACACGGTCGACAACGACAACGACGCGTCGGACTGCAACGGCCACGGCACGCACGTCGCCGGCACGGTCGCCGGCACCTCGTTCGGTGTCGCGAAGGCCGCGAACATCGTCGGCGTCCGGGTGCTGAACTGCGACGGCGAGGGCACGGACGCGAGCGTCATCGCCGGCATCGACTGGGTGACCCGCAACGCGGTGAAGCCGGCGGTCGCGAACATGAGCCTCGGCGGCGACCTGAACGACGCGCTGGACCGGGCGATCCGCTCCTCCATCGCCTCCGGCGTGACCTACACGGTCGCGGCCGGCAACGAGAACTCCGATGCCTGCCTGGCCTCGCCGTCGCGCATCAGCGAGGCGATCACCGTCGGCGCCACCGACGCCACCGACAAGCGCTCCGGCTTCTCCAACTTCGGCCCCTGCGTCGACATGTTCGCCCCCGGCTCCCTGATCACGTCGGCGTCGAACGAGACGGACGCCGGCCGCGTCACGCAGAGCGGCACGTCGATGGCGTCACCGCACGTCGCCGGCGCCGCCGCGCTGTACCTCGCGAAGAACCCGACGGCCACACCGGCGCAGGTCCAGACGGCACTGATCGGCAAGTCGACGCCCGGCAAGGTCCGCGACGCCGGGCTGCTGACGCCGAACCGGCTGGTGTTCACCGGTACCGACACGGCCACCCCGCCGCCCGCCACGCTGCCGATCCCCGGTTCCACGTGCGGCACCTTCACGCAGGCCACCGACATCCCGATCCCGGACCGCAAGACGGCGTTCAGCCAGATCGTCGTGGCGGGCTGCGACGGCAAGGCGTCGCGTACGGCCAAGGTGGACGTCCACATCCGGCACCCGTTCCGCGGTGACCTGGTCGTCGACCTGATCGCTCCGGACGGCACCGTCTACCGGATCAAGCGCGGCAACTCGCGCGACTCCTCGGCCAACGTCGACGGGCTGAGCACGCTGAACCTGTCGAAGGAACTCCGCAACGGCACCTGGAAGATCCGGGTGAAGGACACGTTCCGCACCGACGTCGGCCACATCGATTCCTGGACGATCACGCTCTGACGCTCGCGGCGCCATTGGGCGGCATCTTCGCGGCACAAACCGCGAAGATGCCGCCCAGTTCGCGTCAGTCGGCCACGGGGATGCCGTAGTGCAGCTCGTAGCGGTCACCGGAGGCAACGATGCTGGCCGTCTCGACTGGCCGTCCGTCAGCGGCGTAGGTTCGCTCGATGGCAAGGACGGCGAGACGACGTGCCGTAGCCTTGATGGATTGCGACTTCGCGGATGTGTAGGCGCCGCGCGCCGGAGTCACAAGCTCGTCCACGGCGGCGGCGTCACCCGAGAAGAGGGCGGCTTCTTCGGCCGCCTGGCGGAGGGCATGGCGCAGGACGGCATCCCTTCTCTGCGCTTCGACTTTCGCGCGCACGGCCAGAGTGAGGGTCGGCAAGAAGACCTCACGATCTCTGGCATCGTAACGCATCCGCCCCGCTGTGGAACCGTCCGCCAGCTACCGGCAGGCCGGTCAACCTCCTCGGCCACTCGTCGGCGTCCCAGCCGTGATCGCCAGCGGTTCCCATGACGTGGTAGCGGCTGGATGGAGAACGCCGTCCTCAACTACAAGAAGCGCTTCGTGGACGACAAGCCGTACTGGTCCGACGACCACATCAACGACGAAGCTGGCCGGGAGTTGGCCGCGCAGGGCTTCGTGGCCCACTCGCCCACCTTCAAGCTGGGGCGGCGCTGTAGGTGTACTGCGTGACCATCACCGGGCGCCCTTCGAGGTCGAGCCGCGCGGCCACGTCTGACGTCGCCGTGGAGTGCACCGACTCGTGGTGCCAACTGGCCTCACCACCCTGTGCCTCGACGCTGCGGACGGTGGGCGACCCAGCGCCGCGACCACCCGCATACCACACGGTGGACCGGCGACGGAGCAGCGGACGTTCGCGGACGAACGTGCCTTTGCCCGCATGCCCGTAGATCAGCCCAGTGTGGTGCAGCTCGCGAAGCGCCATTACTGCGACTTGTCGGCTCACCTGGTACTTCCGCGTGAGATCCGTGGCCGAGGGCAGCTTGTCGCCGGGCACAAGTCGGCCGTCGAGGATTTCACGACGCGGTAGATGTCGACCGCCCGGTCAGCCCGTCCGGCCTCGCAGTGGCAGATGGCGGTCTGGATCGTCAGCAGCGAAGCGTCGTAGTGAACGCCGAGCGTCGACTCCTCCGAGTCAGAATCCGCATCAGCCAGCAGGGCTTGCGCCTCATCGAGCTTGCGCTCGACATCGGCCACCTCGCCGTGCAGCATGGCGTGCCCGCGCGCCTCCTGTTGAGCGGCCTCAGCCCTGACACGGATCGGCAGCCGCCACGGCCCGTCTTGGACGCATCGGCGAGCTGTCAGATACGCAGGTCGCCCGCTTCCGTAGGTGACCAACCTCTTCACCCCCACTGTCGTGCGTCCGCTTCCTCCCCTCAATCGCTCGGTCATGCCAGTAACTCGACACCACCGGCGAGCCGATATCCCGGTACAGCCAGCCGGCGAATTCGGCGCCCTGGGCACCGACGCTCAGCAGCTCCCGGCGGATGGCGGGTTTGACTTCGCGCGCCCGGCTTTCAATCGCGCCAATTACACCCAGCACTGACGGCAAGGTGTGCTTCGGACCACGAGCGCCGTCGTCGGCGGCGCAGGCCGCGATCTGGCGGCGGAAGTGATCCACCACCGAGCCGTCCAGGTAGCGGCGGGCATTGTCGAGCGCCGCCACCAGGTGCGACAAGTCATCGAGACCCACAACTGGTGCCGCCAAGGCCACGATTCCACTACTCAGGAAGGTGCGTCGACGCATCGCAGATTCCGCTTCCGCTGCCAGCCTGATCAGGTCCCCGTTGGCCTCAAGCGCCTGGTCGAGGATGGTCGCGAGATCGATGTTGGGCTCGCGGTGCCCGTTCTCCAGCAGCGATATGTAGGACTTGCTGTAGCTGCATTTCTTAGCCAGCTCAGCCGATGACAGTTTCTTGATTGTGCGCCAGCGCTTCAGGGCTTCCCCGAAAGTCTGGCTGCTCATCACGACCTGTGATGTATCCGACGGTTACACACCTGGTGTCAATCGGCTGTAGCCGCTAGGGTCTATCAGACCGGCACTCTACGAGCGACTGGTCATAACTGCTCCCCGTGGTCGTCAGTGGCCCTGCGGCGGGTGAACGGGGCGAGGCAGGCTTGGCGCCACGGCGTGCGTGTTTCGCCGGAAAGAGGTCGAGCGGCGGTGGAGGCCTCCCCGATGGCGAGGCCTACGAGAGAGGATCGTGAATAGCCCAGCCGCGAGCCGCCCACCGAGATCGGCTCCACGGAGCCGACGCCGACGAAGATCGCCACAGCGCGAAGGCTGCTGGACCTCCACCGTGCGGTTGAGATCCCTGTGAACGACTTCTGCGGATGGTGCCTCAAGCCATGGCCGTGCGCCGATGTGCGCTGGTCGAAATCGTCTTACAGAGGGCTGGTCAGTCCAAATGACTGACCCCCACACCCATGCGACGGTGCAATCCGCCCTCGCTCGCGGGAGCGTCACGGCGTGCGCAGCTGCGACGGATGCCTGTGCCAATGGCCGTGTTCGTCGTTCTGGCTGGCCCACCGCTTGGTGGTTCGACTGTCCCAATCGCCCACGGAGGAGGAAGGCACGTAGCGCCGAGACGGACGTGTACAGAATGTAGAAGTACAGTTCGCAGAACCGTACTTCTACATTCTGCGGTTGCGGGTTAGCCGGTGGGTGGCGCGGTGTAGATCGCGCCGACGAAGTGCGCCAGCTTCTCCTCGCTCAGGTGCGTGGCGAGATCCGCCTCGCTGATCATCCCCACGAGCTGGTGGTTCTCCATCACCGGTACGCGACGGACCTTGTGCTGCTCCATCATCCGCAGCACCTCGTCCTCGTCGGCGTCCGCGTCGGCCCAGACCGGCGTGCCCTGGGCAAGATCACGGGCGGTCATCGTGGTCGGGTCGCCCCCTTCGGCGACACACTTCAGCACGATGTCCCGGTCGGTGATGATCCCGGCGAGCCGGTTGTCGGACCCACAGATCGGCAGCGAGCCGACCTGCATGTCGCGCATCATCCGTGCCGCCCTGTCAAGCGACTCGTTCTCGTCGATGCACTCGGCGCCCGGGTGCATGATGTCGCGGGCCCTGCTCATCGCAGCCTCCTCTTCGAGTCTGAACGGCTTATCCGCGCACACTCTTACCCATCGTGCGCCTGGATCCCCGCAGAGTGAACCCCCCAAACATGGACAAATCAGCGCCGGGGTGGGAGCGCGGCAAATCAGCGCCGGGGCAGCAGTGCGGCCGGCAGCACCGTGGCCGGCTGCCCGCCGAACAGCCGCAGGTACAGGCCACCGGCTGCGATCAGCTCCGTGTGGGTGCCGCGTTCGGCGACGCGGCCCGCGTCCAGTACGACGATCTCGTCCACCGCGTCCAGTCCGGCGAGGTGGTGGGTGATGAGCAGCGTCGTCCGTCCGGTCGTGACGTCCAGTAGGTCTGCGGTCAGCGCGTCGGCGGTGGCCACATCGAGGTTGGCGGCTGGCTCGTCCAGGATGAGGATCGGGAAGTCCGCCAGCAGCGCCCTGGCCAGCGCGAGCCGTTGCCGCTGCCCGCCGGACAGCTGGGCGCCGTTCTCACCGACGGGAGTGTCGAGCCCGTCCGGGAGGCTGTCCACCCAGTCCAGGAGCCGGGCCTGCTCAAGCGCCCCGCGCAGGTCGGCCAGGGACGCGTCACGCCGCGCGAGCAGCAGGTTCTCCCGGATCGTCGAGTCGAACACGTGGGCGTCCTGCGCGCACAGCCCGACCACGCGGCGCAGCTCGTCGGAATCGAGCGACGCCAGGGGAACGCCGTTCAACGTGGCGCCGTCCGACTCCACGAACCGCAGCAACGCCGCCGCGAGCGTCGACTTGCCTGCTCCGGACTCACCGACCACGGCCACCCGCCGCCCCGGCGTCAGCCTCAGGTCCAATCCGTGCAACACCGCGGCCCGGCCCGGCCAGTGCGCCGACAAGGCCTCGGTGACGAGCGTGTACGGGCCCTCCGGCAGTTCTCGCGGCTCGTCCGGTTCGGTGACGGGTGCCGGTGTGGCGAGCACGTCGCGGACCCGTCCGGCTGACCGCCGTACCCGCTGCGCGTGCTGAGCGGCGAGCGGCAGCCCGGCGACGGCCTCGAAAGCGGCCAGCGGCAGCAGCACGATCACCGCCAGGTTGACCCCGTCGAGCTGTCCAGCTCGGACGGCAGGCACGCCCACCAGCAACGATCCGAGCACGGCCGCCCCGATCGCCGCTGTGGTCACCGCCGCCGCGAGCCCGCCCGCCCACGCCGACCGCGCCGCGCTCCGCCGTAGGCGCTCGTCCAGCGCATCAAGTTCGGCCAACCGGGCCGGCGCCGCTCCCGAGGCCACCAGCTCCGGCGCACCCCTGAAAACCTCCACTACGGACGCGGAAAGCTCGCCCCGTAGACCGGCCAGCCGGTGTTCCGTCCGGCGCCCGAGCACGGCGGCGAGGAGCGGTGCCCCCACGCCCGCGGCCAGGAGGCAGACGCCGAGCACCGCACCGACCGCCGGCAGGATCGCGGTCACCGCGCCGACGGTCGCCAGGCACACCGTCACACCGATCGCCGGCGGGACGAGCGCGCGCAGGAACAGGTGCTGCGCGTCATCCACATCGGACACGAGACGGCCGAGCAGATCGCCGCGGCGGAATGCCGGGAGGCCGGCCGGGGCCAGCCGCTCCAGCGCCGTGTACACCCGCACCCGGACGTCGGCCAGGATCCGGAACGCGGCGTCGTGGGTGACGAGGCGCTCCGCGTACCGAAGTACACCGCGCCCGATCCCGAACGCGCGCACTGCCACGATCGCGACGGTCAGGTGCAGGACGGGCGGGTGCTGGGCCGCCCGCGACACGAGCCACGCCGACGCGCCGAGCAGCCCGACCGCCGCCCCCAGCGCCCCCGCGCCGGCCAGGACACCCAGCCCGAACCGTCCCCAGACCGGACGCGCCAACCCGACGAGCCACCCGAGCGCACCGGCACCGGCCACACGCCGCGCGAGCCCTGGAGAGACGCTCATGCCGGCACCCCACCCAGTTCGACCACGCGGTCGGCGAGCGCGAGCAGCGCGGGCCGGTGGGCCACGAGGACGACCGTCCGTCCGACGGCGAGGCGGCGGACGGCGTCCAGCACGTCAGCCTCGATCACGCCGTCCAGATTGGAGGTGGGCTCGTCCAGGAGCAGGATCGGCGAATCCCGCAGGAACGCCCGCGCTAGCCCGATCCGCTGCCGCTGACCTGCGGAGATGCCGGCACCGTCGTCGCCGAGCCGGGTCTCGTACCCGTCCGGGAGCGCGCTGATGAACCCATCGGCGCTGGCCTGGCCGGCCGCCACGCGGACAGCGTCCAGCGGCACGTCCGGCATCCCGAGACGGATGTTGTCGGCGACCGTCCCGGCGAACAGGTACGGGCGTTGCGGAACCCAGGCGATGAGCCGCCGCCAGGCGTCCGGGTCGAGGTCCGTCAGGTCGGCGCTGTCGACGGTGACGCGCCCCTCGTCCGGCCGGACGAAGCCGAGCAGCACCGCCAGCAGCGTCGACTTGCCACAGCCGCTCGGCCCCACCACCGCGACGACCTCGCCTGGCGTGATCGTCAGCGTGAGGTCGTCCAGAGCCGGTTCGTCCCGGCCGGGGTACCGCACGGTCACACCGTCCACATCAATTCGGCCGATCGCGAACCCCGCGCCAGCCGCGGGCAGCGGCGTTTCGAGCACCCGGAACACGTCCTCGGCGGCGGCGAGGCCCTCGGCGCTCGCGTGGAACTGTGCCCCGACCTGCCGCAACGGCAGGTATGCCTCGGGCGCGAGGATCAGCACGACGAGCGCCGTCCGCAGGTCGAGGTCGCCGCCGAGCAGCCGGAGTCCGATCGAGACGGCCACGAGCGCGACGGACACGGTGGCAAGCAGCTCCAGCACCAGCGACGACAGGAACGCGATCCGCAGGGTGGACATCGTCGCCCCGCGGTAGTCGTCGGTGATCGCCCGGGCGGCTTCGGCCTGCGCCTTCGCCCGTCCGAAGACCTTGAGGGTCGGCAGTCCGGCTACGACGTCCAGGAAGTGGCCGGACAGCCTGGCCAGCAGGCGCCACTGCCTGCGGGTCCGTGCCTGCGTGTAGAGGCCGATCAGCGCCATGAACACGGGGATCAGCGGCAACGTCACGGCGATCGTCACCGCGCTGAGCCAGTCCTGGAGGACGACCTGCGCGAGCACCGCGACCGGCACGATCACCGCCAGCACGAGCTGCGGCAGGTACCGGGAGAAGTAGCCGTCGAGCGCGTCGACGCCCCTGGTCGCGAGCGTGGCGAGTTCGCCGCTGCGCTCGCCGGAGAGCCAGCGCGGCCCGAGCGCCACCGCCCGCGCGACGAGCTGCCGCCGCAGTGTGGACTTGACGGCCGCCGACGTGCGGTCGGCGGCGACGTCCTGTGCCCAGGCCACGGCTGCCCGCCCGGCGACCACCAGGGCCAGCGCCAGCAGCTCCCCGCGGAGTTCGCCGAGCGTGGCGCCATCGAGAAACGCGCTGGTCAGGACGTCCGCGAGAAGCAGTGCCTGGGCGATCACGAGCCCGGCGACCGCCGCGCCGAGCAGGACCGTCACCGCGAGGAATGCCCGGACTGCACCGGCATAGCGAAGCAAGCGCGGATCGAGCGCTTTCATACCGGTATGTTCGCCGTGCTGATGCGCTGGCGGAAGACCCAATATGTCCAGGCCTGGTACAGCAGGACGAGCGGGGCGAACATCGCGGCGACCACGGTCACGATCTTGAGCGTGTACGGCGACGCGGCGGCGTTGACGGCGGTCAGGCTGAACGCCGGGTCCACAGTGGAAGGCAGGACGGCGGGGAACAGCGCGGTGAACAGTACGGCGGTCAGCCCGACTACGGCCGTGCCGGTGGCCACGAACGCCCAGCCGTCCAGGCCGTAGCGGTTGGTCTGCACGGCGGCGAACAGCGCGCCTACGGTGACGACCGCCAGGACGCCCGTCGCGACGGTGCCGTGCTCGACCTGCGTCCAGCCGAGGAACCCGCCGACGACGGCGATCGCGGCGAGGCCGGTCCGTCCGGCGCAGATCCGCGCGCGGCTCCGTACCCGGCCCCGGGTCTTCAGCGTCAGGAACACCGAGCCGTGCAGCAGGAACAGCAGCAGCGTGGCGAGGCCGCCGACCAGCGCGTACGGGTTGAACAGGTCGAGCACCGATCCGACGTACTCGTGCCGGGCGTCGAGCTCCACGCCGCGCACCAGGTTCGCGAAGACGACGCCCCACATCAGCGCCGGCGTGACGGACCCGAACACGATGCAGGCGTCCCACGCGCGTCGCCACGAGGCCGACGCCCGCTTGCCCCGGTAGTCGAACGCGAGCGCCCGCAGGATCAACGCCACGACGATCAGCAGCAGGGGCAGGTAGAACCCGCTCAGCAGGGACGCGTACCACTCGGGGAACGCCGCGAACGTCGCACCGATCGCGGTGATCAGCCACACCTCGTTGCCGTCCCAGACCGGGCCGATCGTGTTGATCAGCACCCGGCGCTCGGTGTCGTCGCGGCCGAGCACGGGCAGCACCGCGCCGACGCCGAAGTCGAAGCCGTCGAGGAAGAAGTAGCCGGTCCAGAGGCCGGCGACGACCAGGAACCAGACCGTGGTCAACTCCATGAGAACCGTCCTCAGTAGGCGAAGGCGAGCTTCTGGTCGTCGTCGGATTCGCTGCGGGGCCTGACCTCCGGCGGCCCCGCCTTGGCATGGGTCATGAGCAGGCGGACCTCGACCACGGCCAGCACGGCGTAGAGCAGCGTCAGCACGGCGAGCGAGGTGGCCATCTGCGCCGGCGGGACGTCCGGCGACACGCTCGCGGACGTCTTCATGACCCCGTACACGGACCAGGGCTGGCGACCCATCTCGGTGAAGATCCAGCCGAACGAGTTCGCGACGAGCGGCAACCCCATCGACCACACCGCCGCCCGCCAGAACCACCGGGCTTTCGGCAGCCGTCCGCGCCGGGTCAGCCAGAGCCCGACTAGCGCCAGCCCGGCGGACGCGAGCCCGAACCCGATCATGAACCGGAAGCTCCAGTACGTGACGGGGACCAGCGGGCGGTAGTCACCCGGCCCGAACTGGGCCTCTTCGGCGCGCTGCACGTCGTTGACGCCCTCGACCTCGCCGTCGGGCGATCCGGTGGCGATGAACGACAGCAGCTTCGGGATCCGGATGCTGAACAGCTCGCGGCTACCGTCCAGCGAGCCGATCGTGAAGATCGAGAACGCCGCCGGCTCGGACGTCTCGTAGAGCGCTTCGGCGGCGGCCATCTTCATCGGCTGCTGCTCGGTCATGATCTTGCCCTGCACGTCGCCGCTCAGCGCCACGCCGAGCGAGGCGATGACGGTCACCCACAGCCCGAGCTTGAGCGACGGCCGGAACACGTCGATGTGCTGGCGGCGGCTCAGGTGCCAGGCGCTGATCCCGATCATGAGCGCACCGGCGGTCACGAACGCGGCGGTGATCGTGTGCGGGTAGGTGATGAGCAGCGTCGAGTTGGTGAGGACGGCGACGAAGTCGGTCAGTTCGGCGCGGCCGGTCTCGGGGTTGAAGCGCCATCCGACGGGGTGCTGCATCCACGAGTTCGCGGCGAGGATGAAGTACGCGGACAGTTGCGTGCCGATCGCGACGATCCACATCGTGGCCGCGTGCACCGCCTTCGGGAGCCGGTCCCACCCGAAGATCCACAGGCCCAGGAACGTCGATTCGAGGAAGAATGCGAGCAGCGCCTCGACCGCGAGCGGCACGCCGAACACGTCGCCGACGAAGCGCGAGTAGTCGCTCCACGCCATCCCGAACTGGAACTCCTGGACGATGCCGGTGGCGATGCCGAGCGCGAAGTTGATCAGGAAGAGCTTTCCCCAGAACTTCGCGGCGCGGAGGTACTGCTCCTTGCCGGTGCGCACCCACGCCGTCTCCAGGATCGCGACCAGGGCGGACAGCCCGATCGTGATCGGCACCAGCAGGTAGTGGTAGACGGTCGTGATTCCGAACTGCCAGCGGGCGATGTCGAGGGCGTCCACGCCTGTCCCCTTCGACGAGCGAATGACTACGGCATGTAGAAGACTACTTGACTACACCACGTAGACGACCACCGGGGGTGACTGGAATAACGTTCCAGGTTCTGTCCCCTTCTGTGTCGGGATGACTGCTAGCGTGCGCTCGATGGACGAGGACGTCAGGGCGCGCGCTCGTCGTAGCCACAACAAAGCGATGCTCGACGCGGCGTACGAGAAGTACGCAGCGCAGCTGTACGACTACTGCTTGTGGTTTTCGGGCGAGAATACCGAGATCGCCGAGGGCGCGGTGCACAGCGCGCTGGTGGCCGCGTACGGCCGGGAAGGGCTGCTCCGCGACGACGGCCCGCTCCGCCCGTGGCTCTACGCCGCTGCCCGCAACGAATGCCTCCGGTCCGCGCTCCGCAATCCGCGCCCGCCGGCGTCGAAGCCAGCGCTCGCGGCCGTCGAGGACCCGGCCGCGAAGATCACCGCGGTCGAGGAGCTGGCGCGGGTCCGGCGGGTCACCGCCACGTTCACGCGCCACGAGCAGGACGTCGCCGAACTCGCCCTCCGACACCGGCTCGTCCCGCCGGAGGTCGCGCTCGTGGTCGGCCGCCCAGAATCCCACGTCCGGACCGTCATCCTCAGGGCGCACTCCGCCTTATCGGCACGCTGCGGCGAAGGCGTCCTCCTCGCGTTCTCCTCGCCGCCACCGCCCCCGCTGCCCGAATCCCTGTACGCCCGCATCCGCGGATCCGCGCTGATCCCCGACCGGGCGGCCTACTTCGCCGAGCGCACCGCGCCGTACACGCGCGCGGGCTACCCGATACCGCTCGACCGGCCGCGTCCCCGGGTCAAGACGGTCGCGCTCGTGTCGGCCGTCTCGGCGGTCGCCGCGCTGGCCCTGGTCGCCGTCGTCGCGCAGGCCGGAGCGCCCACCGAGTCGGACTCGCCGTCCAATGACGGGCCGCTGGTCATCGGCACCGTCGACGCGAAACCGCCGACCAGCCCGTCCCCGGAACCGAGTTCGGCCACGCCGTCCCCGGCCGCGAGCGAGACGATGCCCACCAGCGCCCCACCGGACGGCACCGGGGTGACCCCCAAGGTGCGGCTCCAGTTCCGCAGCAGCGGCGGCTGTCCCGCCACCTGGACGGCCGTCGTCACCGCGATCGTCGAGGGCAACGCCGCCCGCGAGGTGAAGATCTCCTGGTGGACGGCCGCCAAGCCGGAACAGCAGATCGCCGCCGCACCGGCCACGGAGACCACGTACCTGGCCTCGATCGGCAGCCTCCCGTACGGGACCGAGGTGTTCTTCCGCGCCACAGCGGTGACCGTCGACAACCGGACCGCCACCACCGGCGCCTACCCGGTGACGGCCCACTGCCGCTAGGTCCGTCAGAGGTCTAGTCCAATCGGGCTTTGCGGCGTTAGGCTGCGCGAGTTCGGCCGACCCCCTGGGCGGAGGGTGTCCGGCGATTCCTGTCCCTGCCGACAAGGAGTGTTGGATTTTGACCAGACCCAGCGGACGGCGGCTCGTCGCGCTCGCGGCGGCTGCCCTTCTTCCTCTCAGCTTCGCCACACCGGCGGTCGCGGCGCCCGCGTCCAGCGAGCGCGGTGGCGGCCACCACGCCAGCAAGCGGATCGTCGGGTATTTCACCCAGTGGGGCATCTACGGCCGGAACTTCCGGCTGAACGATGTCGACGACTCCGGGCAGGCCGCGCGTCTGACCCACCTGAACTACGCGTTCGGCAACGTGTCGAAGGACGGCACCTGCTTCATCGTCAACGAGCCCGGCCAGGGCGACGCCTGGGCCGACTTCCAGACCCCCTTCTCGGCCGAGCAGAGCGTGGACGGCGTCGCCGACACCTGGGACCAGCCGCTCGCCGGCAACTTCAACCAGATCCGTGAGCTGAAGGCGAAGCACCCGAAGCTCAAGGCGCTGATCTCGCTCGGCGGCTGGAGCTGGTCGAACTACTTCTCCGACGCGGCCCTCACGAAGGCGTCGCGCGAGAAGTTCGTGGCGTCCTGCATCGACATCTACATCAAGGGCAACCTGCCGGCGCTCGACGGCCGCGGCGGCCCTGGCTCGGCAGCCGGAGTCTTCGACGGCATCGACCTCGACTGGGAGTGGCCCGGTGCAGAGGGCGAGCCGGGCAACGTGGTCCGCCCGGAGGACAAGAAGAACTTCACCAAGCTCGTCGCCGAGTTCCGCCGCCAGCTCGACGCCTACGGCCGGACCCAGCGCAAGCACTACCAGCTGACCGCGTTCCTCCCCGCGGACCCGAAGACCGCGGACGCCGGCATCGAGACCCGCAAGGTCTTCAAGGACTTCGACTTCGCGACCGTCCAGGGCTACGACTTCAACGGCACCTGGGACCCGAACACCAACCACCAGGGCCAGCTGTTCTCGCCCCGTGGCGACATCAACCCGAACCGCTTCAGCGGTGAGTTGGCGATCAAGCACTACCTGCGCGGCGGGGCGCCCGCCAACAAGCTGGTCCTCGGCGTGCCGTTCTACGGCCGCGGCTGGACCGGCGTCCCGGACGTCAACCACGGTCTCTACCAGGGACCGGGCACCCCGGCGCCGGCCACGTACGAGGCCGGCTACGAGGACGCCAAGCTGATCGCGAAGCTGCCGGGCAAGACGTACTACGACCCGCGTGCGGTCGCGTCCTGGTACTTCGACGGCACGACGTTCTGGACCTTTGACGACGCACGCGTGCTCACCGTCAAGGCGCAGTACATCAAGGCCCGGGGCCTCGGTGGCGCGATGGCGTGGTCGCTCGACGGCGACGACGGCTCCCTGACCGCCGCCCTAGCCCGCGGCCTGCGCTAGCCAGCTGTGTTGGGGCCCCGGCCGTTCGCGCCGGGGCCCCTTTTAGATGGACAGCAACAACGAGCGCAGCAGAACGACCGCGACGAGGACGATCAGGAAGGCCATGTCCAGGGCGACGCCGCCGATCCGCAGCGGCGGCACGACCTTCCGGACGGGCGCCAGCACCGGTTCCGTCACCGCGTAGACGATGCCGGTGAGGCGGCTCCGGAACGATCCCGGGGACGCCGGTCCGGCCAGCACACCGCTCCAGTCGAGAACCACTCTGGCGATCAGGACGATCTGGAACAGCAGCAGCACCGTCGCGACGGCGGACAGCAGCACGGTCATAGCGCCTCCCAGTGGGATTCCGTACCTTCCTAACGCGCGTGCGGCCGTCCGAGTTTCGCGAGAGGGTTGCATGGTGTCCGAGACCATGCCCGCGTCGCGCTACCCGGTCGAGACGCTGGCCCGGGAAGCAAAGCAGGCGCCGGACGGGACTCCGGTGCGGCTCGCCGGCCGGCTCATGTTGTGGCGGCGCTTCGGCGGTATCGCGTTCGGGTCGTTACAGGACCGGTCCGGGCGGGTGCAGATCGCGGTCCAGCGAGCCGTCGTGCCGGATGCCCGGTTCGCCGAGTGGACGAAGGGCCTGCACGTCGGCGACTTCGTCGGCATCGCCGGGACGATGTGGACGACCGACAAGGGCGAGCGCACGGTGTCCGTCCGGGACCTGACGGTGCTCAACCGGGCGGTGTCGTCGCTGCCGGACAAGTGGCACGGGCTGTCCAATCCGGAGGCTCGGGCCCGCAAGCGGTACCTGGACCTTCTGGTGAACGAGGAGTCCCGGAACCGGTTCCGCACGCGGACGGCGATCGTCCGCCGGATCCGGCGGTTCCTCGACGAGCGGGACTTCCTGGAGGTCGAGACACCGATCCTGTCCGGTGCCGCGTCGGGCGCCGCCGCACGCCCGTTCGTCACGTATCACAACGCCCTGGACGAGGACCTGTACCTGCGGATCTCCCCCGAGACGTACCTCAAGCGGCTCGTCGCCGGCGGCCTGGACCGCGTGTACGAACTCGGCCGCAACTTCCGCAACGAAGGCATCGACTCCTCGCACCTGCAGGAGTTCACGATGCTGGAGTGGTACGCCGCGTACTGGGACTACCGCGACAACATGTCCGCCGTCCGCGAGCTGGTGCAGTCGGTGCTCGACGACGTGGTCGGCAGCCGCACGGTCACCTACGGCACCGTCGAGCTGGACTTCGACGGCGACTGGCCCGAACTCGACTACCGCGACGAGGTGCGGAAAGCGACGGGCGTCGACCTGCGCGCGGTCCGGGACCTGGAGGGGCTGCGCGCCGTGCTGGCGGACGGCCCGCACGAGGACCTGGACGCCGCCTCCTACGCGGCCCTGGTCGACCGCCTCTACAAGAAGGCCGTCCGGCCGAGGCTGGTCCAGCCGTGCTTCCTCGTCGGGCACCCCGTCGAGCTGGTGCCGCTCGCGCGACGGTCCGACGACGATCCGTCCCGGCTCGACATGTTCCAGGTGGTGGCGAACAGCTGGGAGCTCGTCAAGGCGTACTCGGAACTCGTCGACCCCGTCGACCAGCGCGAACGCTTCGAGGAGCAGGCACGGATGCGGTCCGAGGGCGACGACGAGACGATGATGCTCGAGGAGGACTTCCTCGAAGCGATGGAGCACGGCATGCCGCCGATGTCCGGCCTCGGGCTCGGCATCGACCGGTTCACGGCGCTACTCACGAACGCCCAGACCCTGCGCGACGTCGTCTACTTCCCCCAGCTCCGCCGCCACGAAGGCGTGGAGGTCCCACCGGTCGGATCGTGAAGTCTGGCTTCACGATCCGACCGGTCGGTACTCGCTAGGACAGGGTGAACGTCGAGACGACGGCCTTGTGGTCGGACGGCCAGTCGTTGCTGGTCGCGTTCGGCACCGGCAGCGGCGTCCCGGCCGCCACCGCCGACGACGCGACCGCGCGCGCCGATCCCGCCGAGAACACGAAGTCGATCCGGTCCTGCGGCTCGACCGCGCCGGTGCGCCCGGAGTGGAACGGGTAGACCGGTGACCACGTGTCGCCCGGCTGGGTCGCCGGATTCGGGTTGACCGCGCGGTAGGAGTCGACCATCCCCGCGTCCTGGACGGCCTTCGTGACCGGCCACGGCACGGACTGGTAGCCGCAGTGCCGCGACGCCGCCGCCGGCACCCAGTCCAGGTGGGACGGCGCGTTGAAGTCGCCGGTGAGGAACGTCGGCGTGCCGGTGCTCTTCGCCTCGTCCAGGTGCGGCTTCATGGCGGCGAGGATCCGCTGCATCTCGCCGACCCGGCCCGAGGAGTTCTCCCGCTCGATCAGCTGGGCGACCGTCATCTTGTCGAAGCACGCGTCGTACGGACCGTACGGGTCGTGGTAGAGGTGCGACGTCCAGACGATGGCGTCCTTGCTCCCCAGGCGGACGCGCACGCCGGCCGCCGGGGCGTTCAGCGGGTTGAACGTGTCGACGATCGGATACTTGCTGATCAGCGACGAGTCGGTGGTCTGGAGGTAGTGCCAGCCGAGCTGGTTCGCCAGCCAGCGGGCGTTGTACCCGATGGTCTCCTGGAGCCCGATGACGTCCGCGCCGGACGAGTAGACGAACCGAAGCTGCTTCGCCCCGGACTGGTTCACCTTGCTGCCGTTGAGCCACACGTTGAACGACGCGACCGTGAGGTTCTCCGTGATCAGCGCCCCGGCGGCGCGGACGACGATCCGCACGCGCCCCCGCGTGGTCTGACCATCCGCGTCCGTGACGTCGACGTCGAACTGGTTGGTGCCGGCGTCGCCCGCCGCCGGGCGGCCGGACAGGGCACCGTCCGCACCGATCGTGAGCCACGCCGGGCCGCCGGCCTTGCGGTAGGTCAGCGATGAGCCGTCCGGATCCCAGGCGCCGGCCCTGACCGTCGCCGAGTACGCGGCGCCCACCTGCGCGTTCCGGACGGGCACCGGGTCGGCGAGGAACTGCGGCACGGCCTTGACCACCCGGAACTTCACGGGCGGCGCGAGTGAGGTGTACCCGTCGTCGTGCAGGTAGTAGGCCACGTAGTTGCCGGGCTTCAGCGACTCCGTCGCCACGGCGACCGTGCCGCCGCTCGCCGGTGCGTACTCCCACGCGGTGCTGGGTCCGACATAGGAGCCGTTGACCGGGCCGTTGCCCGGATCGCTGTAGACGCCGACCCAGTTCTGGTCGTCAGGCGCGTTGGTGCTGTAGGTGGCGCGGACCGGCGAACCGGCCTGGTACACCGCACGGTCGAGCTGGAACGTGCCGGGGGCCGCGACCGCAGGGGAAGCAAGCGTTCCCACGATCACCGCGACTAAAAGCGCAGCAAGGCGCCGATGCATGGACGGATCCCTTCATGGTGGGCATGACCCGTTATGACGGGCACGGAGTATGGCGTGGTCGGCAGTGGGTCCACAACGCCGCACTACAGTGGTCGGAGGTTTCCGGGGTGAGGGGGCGCGATGCGGGTTCTGGTCACGGGTGCGAGGGGGAAGGTCGGGCGGGCGATCGTCCCGGTCCTCCAGGCGGCCGGCCACACGGTCGTCACCACCGACCTCGGCGAACCGGACTTCTCACCGCCCCCCGGCACTCCCGCCTACGTCAAGGCCGACCTGACGGATGCCGGCGAGGTGTACGCGCTGGTCGGCGGCGCTTCGGTCGGCGAGGGGCCCAGGCCTGGACCGTTCGAGGCTGTCGTCCACACGGGCGCGATCCCGGCCCCGGGACGGCACGCACCGCACGTCGTCTTCGGCAACAACCTGACAGCGGCGTTCAACGTGGTCGAGGCGTGCGTCCGGTGGGGAGTGGGACGGCTGGTGAACATCTCCAGCGAGACGGCGCCTGGCTTCATCTTCGCCGAGCGGCCGTTCTTCCCCGACTACCTGCCCGTCGACGAGGAGCACCCGCTGCGGCCTCAGGATCCGTACGCACTCACGAAGGTGTTCGGCGAGCAGCTGTGCGACGCGGCGGTGCGGCGCTCCGACCTGCGGTGCATCTCACTGCGGCCGAGCTGGGTCCAGGACGCGGCGTCATACGGCCCGCTGCTGGGTCGGCTCGTTGCGGATCCGGACGTCCCGAGCGTCGCCGGCTGGCCGTACGTCGACGCCGAGGACCTGGCCGACGCGGTGCGCCTCGCCGTCGAGTCCGACCTGCCCGGACACGAGGTCATGTACGTGGCGAGCCCCGACACGATCGGCTGCCGGGGCCTCCACGCGTCCTGGCGCGCGGCGTTCCCGGACGCGCCGACGGAACTCCGCCCGGTGGACCGCCCGGACGCCAGCGGCATCAGCAGCGCCAAGGCGCAGCGCCTTCTCGGCTGGCGGCCGTCCCGTTCGTGGCGCGACCACCTCACCGACGAAGGCAAGCCGAGGTAACCAACCGTAGTAACGCACGCTGGTTTTCCGTACTGATCGTTTCGGTTGGATCACGACGGACCCATACCCGTCACCTTGATCGGTCCCGTGCGCCTATGACCAGCGCATGAGTCCCTCGCTCGCCCGGCAGCTGCTGGCCCTCGCCGCCCTGGCCGGACTCGCCGGCTGTGGCACGTCGTCCACGCAGGACCTCCGCTCGGAGTCGCCGTACGTCCTGCACGGCTGCATTCACCGCGACGCGGGTCAGCTACTGACGCTGCCGAGCGGCCCCGGATCCGGCGTGACGAGGGGCGTCGTGATGGGCGAGGCGGCGCGCGGGGTCATCCTCGTGCCGGACCGCGACGCGACGGTGTGCCAGTGGCTCACGTACGGGCAGATGCTGGTCGGCCGCGGGTACCGCGTCGCCCTGTACGACTGGGATGCCAACATCCCCGAGGAGCAGCAGCTGGCCGCCGTGGTCGGCGCCGTCCGGGAGCAAGGTGTGCGGTCGGTGGTGCTGGTCGGCGCCGGCGAGGGCGCCAACGCGTCGCTGATCGGCGCGGCCCGGATCCGGCCGGCGGTCGCCGGCGTGGTCGCCCTGTCGCCGCCGCTGCGGATCGAGGGGCAGCCGCAGGCCGAGCCGTCCGTCCGGTCGCTGCGCATGCCGTTGTTGCTGGTCAGCGCCGACCAGGACCCGACGAGCGCCGCGCGGATGGTCCGCCGGTTCGACGAGGTGGCGCCCGCGGAGGACAAGGAGGTCATGCTCGTCCCCGGCCGGAGCAACGGCGTCGACCTGCTGTCGAGCGCCGAAGGCGACCAGGTGGGCGCCAGCGTCACCACGTTCCTGGACCGCGTGGCACCGACCGCGTAGCCGCCCGCACTTAGAGGATCCTTAACCCCCGCCGAGGACACTCACAGACTTCTGCAGCACTCTTGTAGGCATGGACGAGACGAGGAACCCGCAGCAGCCCTCGGGGGAGCAGCCGCAGACCCCGGAACAGGCACCCGCCGTGCCGCAGCCGGAGCAGGCCGCGGCGTACGAGCAGGCCCCCGTGCCCGAGCAGGTTCCGGCGCCGCCCGCCGAACCCGCCAACCCGTTCGCGAGACCGGACGCGCCCGCGGATACCTCCTCGTTCGGCTACCCGCCGCCGGCCGCCGAACCCGCGTACCAGCAGCAGGCCTACAACCCGGACGCCGCGTACCAGCGCCCGGAGGCCCAGTACCCCCAGCAGCCGTACCAGGGCGGCAGCGGGTACAACCCGTACGGCTACGCGACCGGCGCCCTGCCGCCGATCCCCGGAACCCTGCCGTACCAGCCCGGACCCCCGCAGCCCAAGCCACGACGCGGGCTCGCCGCCGGCGTCGCGGTCGGGGCGATCGCGCTGGCCCTGATCGCCGGCGTCACCGGCTCTGTCGCCACGGTCGCGCTCAGCGACGACGGCCCCAACGGTTCGGCGCCGGTGATCACCCGTGAGGTGTCGCCGACGTCCAACAAGACCACGCCGGCCGGCACTGTCGAGGCGGCCGCCGCCACGATCAACCCCAGCGTCGTGACGTTGCAGGTCGCCGGCTCGGAAGGCGGCCGGACCTCGCAGGGCACGGGCTCCGGCGTCGTGATCCGCGAGGACGGCTACATCCTCACGAACAACCACGTCGTCGCGCCGGCCGCGAGCGGCGGCACCGTCCGGGTGTTCTTCTCGGACGGCACGGAGAAGGACGCGACGATCGTCGGCCGCGACCCGAGCAACGACCTGGCCGTCGTCAAGGTCGAGAACTCCAAGGGGCTCAAAGCGGCGACGTTCGCGGAGTCCGCCACCCTGAAGATCGGTCAGCCCGTCGTGGCGGTCGGCGCGCCGCTCGGCCTGAGCGGCACGGTCACGC
This sequence comes from uncultured Actinomycetota bacterium, assembly GCA_963742725.1. GTDB lineage: Bacteria > Actinomycetota > Actinomycetes > Mycobacteriales > Cryptosporangiaceae > CAVVAL01. The sequence continues at coordinate 1,863,930 of CAVUMX010000001.1, forward strand.
AGGGAATCGTCAGCGCGGTCGACCGTCCGGTCCGGACCGGCGACGGCACCGGCCAGGACGCGGTCATCGACGCCGTCCAGACCGACGCGGCGATCAACCCCGGCAACTCCGGCGGCCCCCTCGTCGACCTGAGCGGCCGCGTCATCGGCATCAACTCGGCCATCGCCACCGTCGGCGGCGGCCAGGGCGGACTTCCCGGCCAGAGCAGCCAGTCGGGCAACATCGGTGTCGGATTCGCGATCCCGTCCGACGACGCCGTCAAGATCGCGAAGCAGTTGATCGAGAAGGGCAAGGCCAGTCACGCCACCCTCGGCGTCACCGCCCAGGATTCCTCCGACGGCACCGGCGCCTCGGTCGTGAGCGTCGTCCCCGGATCGGCCGCCGACAAGGCGAAGCTGCGGGTGAACGACGTGATCACGGCCATCGGCGACCGCCGCGTGGTGAACGTCGACAGCCTCGTGGCCGCCGTCCGCGACCACGAATCGGGCGGCAAGGTGACCGTCACCTACGAGCGTGGCGGCAAGGCGACGAAGGTCGATGTGACTCTCGGCAACAGCTGATCTACCGGCACGGCGGGGTCTTCGGGCCCCGCCGTGTGCCCTGTGTGCAGCGACAACTCCTGGCACACTCTTGGTGTGCGTCGGCGTTGTGCGGGTAATCCCGCTTCACGACGCGCAGACAGGAGAAGCCCATCGATGGCTGCGGACGAGCACCAGGGCCTGCCCACCCGCCGGTGTGAAGTGCGGTGTGGGTCGTCTGCACCTGCCGAGGCCAGGGCTTTCGTGGCCGAGGTGGGCCGCTCGTGGTCACTGCCGACCGGGATGGTCGAGTGCGCGCAGCTGGCGACGAGCGAGCTGGTGTCGAACTCCGTCGAACACGCGCTGTCCGGCGTGGAGATCACGCTCAGCCTCTCGGCGGGCGGCCGCCTGCGCATCGCCGTCCGCGACAACTCGCACGCGTTCCCAGTCCTCCAGCCACAGGGCGTCACCGGACCGCGTGGCCGCGGCATGGCGCTGGTCGAGGCGCTCGCCGAGGTGTGGGGCGTGACGCCGCACGCCGACGGCAAGACCGTCTGGCTCCAGCTCGGCCCCGACACCGCCAGCTCAGTCCTCGAAGGTCCCCACGTGGGACAGGTCGCGAAGCGCTTCACGAACTAGCTTCGCCACCGTGGCGGGGTCGAGACCGCGCTCGCTGCCCTGTGCCGCGTCCTCCAGCCGGGTTCTGGCCTTCTCCAGGGCGGCGCGGCGCAGGCGGGCGTTCGTCACACCGGCGTCGACGAGATCCTTCAGCTTGTCGGCCTGCTCCTGCAGCTGCCGGTTCTTCTCCCACAGATCGAGGAACACCGCGACCTTCGCCCTGAGGACCCAGGGATCGAACGGCTTGGCGAGGTAGTCGACGGCGCCCACGGAGTACCCCCGGAACGCGTGGTGCGGTTCGCGGTCGATGGCGGTGAGGAAGACGATCGGCACGTGCCGGGTACGTTCTCGCCGCTTGATGTGTTCGGCGGTCTCGAACCCGTCCATACCGGGCATCTGGACGTCCAGCAGGATCACCGCGAAGTCGTCGGTGAGGAGCCGTTTGAGCGCCTCCTCACCGGAATCGGCGGTGACCAGTTCCTGGTCCAGGCCTTGAAGGATCGCCTCCAGGGCGAGCAGGTTCTCCGGTCGGTCGTCGACCAGGAGAACCTTCGCCTTGCTGTCTCCGCTTCTCACCCAGGAAGCCCCTCGCGCTCGTTGGACGGCCGCTCATGGTGGTCGCCGAGCCACGACGCCATGACATCGAGTAGCCGGTCCAGGTCGACCGGTTTGGTCACATAGTCAGTAGCGCCGGCGGCGATGCTCTTGTCACGATCTTCCGGCATGGCCTTGGCCGTGAGGAAGACGATCGGGAGTTTGGCGAACTGCGGCATTTGACGGATCGCAGTGGTGGTCCGGTTCCCGTCCATGTCCGGCATCATGACGTCCATCAGCACGAGGTCGACCTCGGGGTGCTCGATGAGCAGGTCGATGCCCGCCGCGCCGGTGTCCGCGTAGAGCACCGTCATGCCATGCAGCTCCAGCGCGGACGTCAGGGCGAACACGTTCCGGACATCGTCGTCCACGACCAGAACCGTCGCGCCGGTCAGCGCCGTGAGGCCCGTCGGCTCGGCGGGGACGAGGCGCGGCTCGGCGCCGCCCGCCAGGATCGCCGGCATCCGGGCCGCTTCCTCGGCAGCGTCCGCCGAGTCGCCGGCCCGCTCCGCGTCGATCGCGACGAACGGGTATGCGAGCGGCACGTACAGCGTGAACGTGCTGCCGCCGCCGCTACCGCTCTGCACCGAGATCGACCCGCCCAGCAGCCGCGCGATCTCCCGGCTGATCGACAGGCCCAGTCCGGTGCCGCCGTACTTGCGGCTGGTGGTGCCGTCGCCCTGGTGGAACGCGTCGAAGATGACCTTGAGCTTGTCCTTGGGGATGCCGATGCCGGTGTCCGTCACCTCGAACGCGATGACCTTCTCCGCCCGGTTCAGCGTGGGCGCGGCGAACAGCAGGTCGTCGGGGGCCAGTCCGATCGAGAGCGTGACCGACCCCGTCTCCGTGAACTTCACCGCGTTGGACAGCAGGTTCTTGAGTACCTGCTGGAGCCGCTGGCCGTCCGTGACGATCGAGTCGGGGAGCCCGGGTGCCGTCCGGATGAACAGTTCCAGGCCTTTCTCCTCCACCTGCGGGCGGAATCCCTGCTCGACGTACGCGCAGACGTCGTCGAGCACAACGGCGTCCGGCCGGACGTCCATCTTGCCGGCCTCGATCTTCGACAGGTCGAGGATGTCGTTGATCAGCGACAGCAGGTCCCAGCCGGCGTTGTGGATGGTCTGCGCGAACTCGATCTGCTTGGGCGACAGGTTCGCCTCGCGGTTGTCGGCGAGCAGGCGGGCCAGGATCAGGAGGCTGTTGAGCGGCGTCCGCAGCTCGTGGGACATGTTCGCCAGGAACTCCGACTTGTACTGGCTCGACGCCGCCAGCTGCTCCGCCTTCTCCTCCAGGCCGAGCCGGGCCATCTCGATCTCGCGGTTCTTGATCTCGATGTTGCGGTTCTGCTCCGACAGGAGGCTGGCCTTCTCCTCCAGCTCGGCGTTCGTACGCTGCAACTCCACCGACTGGACCTGCAGTTCCTGGGTGAGCCGCTGGCTCTGGGCCAGCAGTTCCTCGGTACGGGCGTTCGCGATGATTGTGTTGAGCACGACGCCGATCGTCTCGACGAGCTGTTCGAGGAAGCTGCGGTGCAGATCCGAGAACGGCCGGAACGACGCCAGCTCGATGACGCCGAGCACCTGCTCCTCGAAGAGGACGGGCGTCACGACCACGTCGGCCGGCGGCGCGCTGCCCAGGCCGGAGTTGATCTCCAGGTAGCCCTTCGGCACCTTCGGCGCGCGGATCGTGCGCTTGTCGACGGCCGCCTGGCCGACCAGGCCCTCGCCGGGCGAGAAGCTGAGATCGGCTCGCCCGGCCGACGCGGCGTAGCTGGACGTGAGCCGCAGCCGGTCGCCGGCCTCGCCGGCCTCCAGCAGGAAGATCGCGCCCTGGTGTGCCTCGACCACAGGCGTCAGCTCGCTCATGATCATCTGGCACACCTTGTGCAGGTCGCGCTGGCCCTGCATCTGGCCGCTGATCCGGGCCAGGTTCGACTTGAGCCAGTCCTGCTGGGCGTTCTTCTCGGTGGTCTCCTTGAGGTTGGCGATCATCTGGTTGATGTTGTCCTTGAGCTCGGCCAGCTCGCCCTGGGTGTCGACCGAGATGGACCGGGTGAGGTCGCCGCGCGTCACGGCGGTGGACACCTCGGCGATCGCGCGGACCTGTGTGGTCAGGTTCCCGGCGAGGATGTTCACGCTCTGGGTGAGGTCGCGCCAGGTACCGGACACGCCCTGCACCTCGGCCTGGCCGCCGAGCATGCCTTCGGTGCCGACCTCGCGGGCCACACGGGTGACCTCTCCGGCGAACGACGAGAGCTGGTCGACCATCGTGTTGACGGTCGACTTGAGTTCGAGGATCTCGCCCTGGGCGTCGACCGTGATCTTCTGCGAGAGGTCGCCCTGCGCCACGGCGGTGGTGACCTGGGCGATGTTCCGGACCTGGGACGTCAGGTTGCCGGCGAGCTGGTTGACGTTCTCGGTCAGTTCGCGCCACGTCCCGGACACGCCGCGCACCTGGGCCTGACCGCCGAGCTTGCCTTCGGTGCCGACCTCGCGGGCCACACGCGTGACCTCGTCCGCGAACGCGGAGAGCTGGTCCACCATCGTGTTGACCGTCGACTTGAGTTCGAGGATCTCGCCCCGGGCGTCGACCGTGATCTTCTGCGACAGGTCGCCCTGCGCCACAGCCGTGGTGACCTGGGCGATGTTCCGCACCTGGGACGTCAGGTTGCCGGCCATCGAGTTCACGTTCTCGGTCAGCTCGCGCCAGATGCCCGAGACGCCGCGCACCTGGGCGAGGCCGCCCAGCTTGCCCTCGGTGCCGACCTCACCGGCCACACGCGTGACCTCGTCCGCGAACGCGGAGAGCTGGTCCACCATCGTGTTGACCGTCGACTTGAGTTCGAGGATCTCGCCCCGGGCATCGACCGTGATCTTCTGCGACAGGTCGCCCTGCGCCACAGCCGTGGTGACCTGGGCGATGTTCCGCACCTGGGACGTCAGGTTGCCGGCCATCGAGTTCACGTTCTCGGTGAGGTCCCGCCAGACACCGGACACGCCGCGCACCTGCGCCTGGCCGCCCAGCTTGCCTTCGGTACCGACCTCGCGGGCCACACGCGTGACCTCGTCCGCGAACGACGACAGCTGGTCCACCATCGTGTTCACCGTCGTACCGATGCGCAGGAACTCGCCCTTGACCGGCTGGCCGCCGATCTCCAGCGCCATGTGCTGGGACAGGTCACCCTGGGCGACGGCGGCGATGACACGCGCCACCTCGGTGGTCGGGCGGACCAGCTCGTCGATCAGCGAGTTGACGGACTGGGCACCCTCGGCCCACGCGCCGTCCAGGCCCACCTCGTCGACGCGCTCGGTCATCCGGCCCTCGCGGCCGACGACCCGGCTCACCCGCTCCAGTTCGCGGTGCCGCCGCTCCTGCAGCGTGGCGAGGTCGTTGAACCGCTCGGCCACCTGGCCGGCGATGCCGTCGTTGCGTGCCAGCCGGGCGGAGAAGTCGCCCTGGCACAGGCCGCTCAACGCGTCCAACAACTCCAGCATGACCTGGTCGTCGGTGGCGTCCGTCGAGCGGCGACGCGGCGCACCCTCCGGCTCGTCCGACGGTGCCGGCCCGTCGGCTCTGCCGCGGCGCGGTCTCGTGCCACTGCGCTCTGCTGTGCTCATGGCGACCTCACATAACGCTGTCTGACTGCCCAGTCACCTACATCCTGGCGTACCGGCCCGTTTACCGCTGCCGCACGGACCGCCCACACACGCGCCTGAGGGGTTAGCCTCAGACAGGGGGCGGGCCGAGCGCCCCGCGACGGGAGAAGCACCGGTGAGAGACAACGTCCATCGGCGTGTCGCGCTGCCCGGGGACGAGCGTTCACGTGCTCTTGCGCGTGGGGTCGTGCTGGACGTGCTCGCCGAGGCCGGGCTCACCCATCTCGCGGACGAAGCGGTCATCGCCACCACGGAACTGGCCACGAACGGGCTGCACACGGCCGGTACGACGATGGACCTGGAAGTCTCCGCCGGCCCCGACGGGCTCACCGTCACGATCAGCGACCCCGTCCCGAGCCCCCTCACCCCGCGCAACGCCCCCGGCGAATCGGACGACGCCGTGGCCGGCCTGAACCTGGTCGACACGGTCGCGTCGTCCTGGGGTACCCGGCACGACAGGCACGGCAAGTCGATCTGGTTCCGCCTGGACGCGACCGCGCAGGACGTCCGCGAGCCCGTCCCGTTCGCGCCGGTGGCCGACGACCCGTCCAGAGCCGGGCGCCTGCGCCGCTCCCCGGGCTGGTTGACGCACCTGCCGGACCATCTCGCGCAGCAGCTCACGCCCGAGGAGGTACTCGGCGAGCTGCTCCGCCGGCTGGGCGAGACGATCGGCGCGAAGTGGGCGGTCCTCTGGCTGGACGAGGGTCACGGCGGCACGCCGCGCGCCGCCGCGATCCACGGCCTGACCGTGGCGCCGCCGAGGCCGGTGGCGCTGCCCATCGAGCGGCCGTCCGGCGGGCCGGGGACGTTCCGTCCGGCCGTGTCGAGCGCGGCGCTGCGGGATGCCGGCGCGGAGGCGACCGTCGGTGTGCCGGTGCCCGTCGGGGCGCCCGTCCGGGGCATGCTCGACCTGGGTTTCGACACCCCGGACAGCCTCGACCAGGACAGCTACGCCCTCGCCCTGCTCAGCGCCGAACGGATGGCGCTGACGGTCGACGTGTCCCGCATCGACGAGACCGAGACCCGGCGCCGTGGCTTCCTCGTGTTCCTGGCCGAGGCCAGCGAACTGCTCGCCAACTCCCTGGAAGTCGACCTGACGCTCGTGCTCGTCGCGCAGCTGTGCGTCAACCGGCTCGGCCGGTGGTGCGTCATCCACACCCTGGACGAGCACGGCCGCCCGACGCTCGCCGCCACGGCGCACGCGGACGAGCGGGAGACCGACACCGTCCAGCAACGGTTCCTGGGCGAAGCCGGCGGCTCGGTCAACGAACGGATCCGCACCGCCGTGCAGACCCGCGGCGTTTCCCGCCTCCCGGACGAGCTGGCCGGCATCGTCGTCCCGCTGACCGCCCGGCGGCAGGTCGTCGGCACGATGAGCATCGGCGAGCCCGTGAACCGGCGGCACACGCCCGAAGAAATCATCATCGCCGAGGACCTCGGCCGCCGAGCCGGGCTGGCGCTGGACAACGCACGCCTGTACCAGGACCGGGACGCCGTCGCCGCCGCGCTCCAGAAGGGCCTGCTGCCCGCTTCACTCCCCGAGGTGGACGGGCTGGAGTTCGGCGCCAGGTACGTGCCGGCCGGCAACGGCAACGAGGTCGGCGGCGACTTCTACGACGTCCTCCAGCTCGGCGAGAACAAGTGGCTGCTCGCGATCGGCGACGTCTGCGGGAAGGGGCCGCAGGCGGCGTCCATCACCGGCCTGGTCCGGGACGTCATCCGGGTGCTGTCCCGGGAAGGACGTCCGCTGCCGTACGTCATGAACGCGCTCAACAACGCGCTGCTGGAACAGGGCGACCGGGCGCGTTTCTGCACGGTCGCGGCGGCCGTCGTGGAGCGCGGCGAGGACTCGGTCAACGTCCAGCTCTGCCTCGCCGGGCACCTGCTGCCCGCCCGGATCTGCGGCAACGGCACGACCGAACTCGTCGGCCACACCGGCACGGCCGTCGGCATCTTCGACAGGATCGACGTGCGGTCCGTCGAGCTGGAGATCAAGCACGGCGAAGCGCTGGTCTTCTACACCGACGGCGTGACCGAACGGCGCGCGGGACCGGCGTTCTTCGGCGAGGACAACCTGCTCAGCACGCTGAAGCAGTGCAGGGGACTGGACGCGGACGCGATCGCCGCGAACGTCCAGCAGGCCGCCGAGGATTTCGGCGGCGGACCCGTCCGGGACGACATGGCCGTCCTAGTGCTCCGTCGACCCTAGGGCCTAGTTCGTCACGATGTTCATGACCTTGTCGAAGCCGACGACGGTCAGGGCGCGGTGCACGGCACGCTGCGGAGCGAGCAGCGTCAGCTGGAAGCCGCTCTCCTGGACGCGCGTGTGCAGCTTCGCCAGGAAGCCGAGCATCGTCGAGTCGATGAACGTCGCCTCGCTGAGGTCGACGATCACGTCACCCGGCTCGGCGGCGGCGATCTGAGTCCCGACAGCGTCCAGCTCGGGATGGCTGTTCAGGTCGACCTCACCCACCACGACGATGCGCAGGCCGGCCGGACTCGACTCGGCATACACTGTGTTGAAGTCACGGTCGGACACCGCGTCGAGCTGGTCTGGGGCAGGTCCCTGGCGCGAGTCGCCCCCGGGTGGCGTGGTCATGGCGACGAGTCTAGGGCGTATCGGTCGGATCCTGCCCGCGCACCCTCGACTTGTCAGTCCGTGGGCGGGGGCGCACTGCGTACGCTGGCCGCGACCTCGGCAGATGCCCGGCGGAACAGGTCCACGTGGTTCGCCGGCGCCTGCGCGGTGACGACAAGTACCCGGGAGCCGGCGAACGGCACGACGTAGTGCCGCTGGTTCCACGGTTCACCGTCGTGGTCGTAGGCCAGCTCCACCGCTTCGACACCGTCCTGGCTCGCGACGCCGGCCAGCGTCTGGCCCGGGGCCGCCAGCGCTTCCACGTCCGGGAGGCTGGCCCGGTCGAACGGGCCCTGTACCCAGATCAGCGCACCGCCCGGCCCGTGCAGGTCGAACATCGACGGGCCGTCGTCCGCGGGCGGTTCGAGCGCGAACCCGGCGGGCAGGACGACCGAGTACACGGACGTCTCGACCCGCCACTCGTCCGCGTCCGGGCCCCGCATCACCTCGGCGACCTCGTCCATCGAGACGACGTCGTCCCCCAGGTCGGCGACGGGCTTCTCGCGGCCGCCACGGAGCACCACCGTCCGCCGCGTCTCGCCGTCCGTCCGGATGACGAGCAGCGCCGCGGGATCGTCGGGCACCAGTTCGACCCGGTACGGCCAGACCGGCACAACGGCCAACCCGAATCCGGTGACTCTGGCCAACACATGCCCCATTGCCCGGAATGCTCCTCATCTGTCGCGACGCGCCGCCGCAACGCACGCTAACAGCGGTTGCGGCGTCCGCCAGCCTGGGCACTCTCCGTACACAGGTTGTGACCTGTACGGCAGGATGAGCGGATGATCCCCGCCGAGGTGGGCCGGCGACCGGCGATCCAGCCACGGGACCGGCACGCCGCAACCCGGACGGTCGCGTACTTCATGATGGCCGGAGCGGCGTTCGTGGCTGTCCTGAGCGCCGTTGTGCCCGGCTACGGCGGCGACGGCGCCGTGGCCAAGGGCGCGACCTATCTGGCCGGCGTCCTGCTGGCCGCCGGGGGCTGGATCTGCTGGCGGCACCCGGACCGGCTCCCGGACGCGTTCTGGGCCGCCGTCCCGACCGGCGCCGTCGCGCTCATCGGCGGGCTGAACCTCATCACCTCGGACGCCAGCGCCGGCGCGCAGCTCTTCTTCCTGTGGCCCGTGTTCTACGCGGCGACGTTCCTGCGGCGTGGCGTGCTCTACACCGTCCTGGCCTGCGTACTCGTCGCCGAGGCGGTGCTGGTGTACGCGCTGGAGAGCCCGGCCGAGGCGACCGTCGACCTCGCCGGCCTGATGACCGCCCTCACCATGGCCAGCGTCATCATCGTCACGCTGCGGCGCCGGCTGGACGATTTACTGGACTCGCTCGAAACCCAGGCGCTCGAAGACCAGCTCACCGGGCTGGCCAACCGGCGCGCGTTCGACAGGGACGTCGCCCAGGCCGTGGCACGGGCCCGGCGGACGCGCGAGCCGCTGTCGTTGCTGACGGTCGACGTCGACCACTTCAAGAGCGTCAACGACACCCGCGGGCACGCCGGCGGCGACCTGGCGCTCAAGGCCGTCGCCACGGCGCTCCGGGCCGCCGCTCGCGAATCCGACGTGCTCGCGAGGATCGGCGGTGACGAGTTCGTCGCCCTGCTCATCAACTGCGACGCACACGGCGCGCACCGGGTCGCCGTCCAACTCCAGGCGGCCCTGCGCGACGACCTGACCCTCAGCATCGGCGCCGCGACGATGCCGCAGGACGCCGACGGCGTCGAAAGCCTGTCGATCGCCTCCGACGCGGCGCTGTACGACGCGAAACTCGGCGGCCGGGATCGGATCGTGTCCGCGTCCGACGTCCGGAACCGCCGCGCCGTGGAATAGCCGGTGGCCCCGGGCGGACTGCCTGCCCGGGGCCACCTGGTTCCCTACCTACTGGTTGTAACCGCGGATGTCCTGCTCGATGAGCTGCTCGTCGGCGTCCGCGTCCTCGTCGGCGTCAGCCTCGGCGGCCTCGTCCTCGGCGGCCTCGTCGGCGTCCTCTTCCGCAGCCTCGTCGGCTTCGTCAGCGTCTTCCTCGGCGGCGTCCTCTTCGGCAGCGTCCTCGTCAGCGGCGTCCTGCTCCTCGGCGACACACTGCTCGACCAGGTCGGCGTTCTTCTGCGCCTTCTTGGCGATCTTCACGGCCTCCTTGGCCAGCTCGATCTCCTCGGCGGCAGCTTCCTCACCCTGCTCGGCGATGAGCGCCTTGGCGGCGTCCACCGCAGCCTGGGCCTTCTCGGCGGCCTTCTCGGCGGCGTCGGCGAAGGCCTCCTCGACGGCCTCGTCCTCGTTGGCCGCGTCCTCTTCGGCAGCGTCCTCGTCCTCGGCGGCGTCCTCTTCGGCGTCTTCCTCAGCCGCGTCCTCGTCGGCCGCGTCCTCGTCGACGGCGTCCTCTTCCGCCGCGTCCTCTTCCGCTGCCGCGTCGTCCTCGACGTTCGCGTTCTTACCGTGCGCGGCGGCCGCGTCCTCCTCGGCTGCCTCGTCCTCGGCCGCGTCCTCGGCGTCCTCCGCGGCGTCTGCCTCGTCGGCGTCTGCCTCGTCCGCCTCGTCGACGGCGTCTTCCTCGGCCTCGTCCTGTTCAAGCTCGGCGACCGCGGCCCTGGCCTGCTCCAGCACGGCCGCGCAGTCGATCTCCTGCTTGTTGCCGCCGCCCTGGCCCGCCGAAGCGACCCCGACTCCGGCCGCCATGAGCGCGACGACTACTGCCGCACCGGTGACAATTCCTATGAGGCGCTTGCGTTTCGCCGTACCGTCGATTTCTTCCTGCACCTGATTTCACCTTTCCCATATACCCGAAAGACGTTCTGCGGACCGCGGGGTAATCCGGTCGCATCGCACGGCGAGGTCAGCTTCGGGCACGCCGAATAGCCCAGGGTCGTCCGGGCTGTGTCCTGCGATGTGTTGACGCGAATTACCAGCTCAGCGGCTTACGGCCCGCGCCGGGGCCCTGGTGGACGAGCTGCTTCCAATACCTGTCGGTCTTCGCCTGCGTGCATCCTGGTCGGCCTCCGTGTCGTCTACTCCCACGACCCGCACCTACCGGTCGGCGGCGATACCTCCACGTTCTCTCTCGCTTCTTCGGCGCTCGGGGAAAGGTACGGCGCTCGCGTCGGCGGGGTTCAAAGAGAGCTGTGACCATATTGACCCGATTCCAAGGGGTGGCCACACTAGCGCCCCCACCTGGGACAACGTCCCACCCACAGCCGAGGAGTCGACATGCGCCGCACACGCTTGATCGCACTACTCGCCGCCGCGTTCGTGACCTGGGCTTCCAGCCCTGTCCACGCGGATTCCCCTCGACAGCACGCCGCCGGCACGCACCAGGACGGCCCGGTCACGCCGAGCATCGTCGGCGACGGGTACGCGTCCAACGCGCCATGGGCCGCCGCCCTGTACTACAGCACGCGCCGCTCGCCAGCTCCGATCCGCCGATCGGGTCCACCAACAACATCTACGGCTGGGGTCACGGTCGAGCCGGGCGAGAACGCGCCGATGTCCGACTGGCTCAAGACCGGAACGGTCCTGGATCCGCAGCGTCTCGGGCGTCTAGACGGCGCCGCGACGGACGGCCTCGCTCGCGAGGTGCGAGCGACGCCGTTCCTCGTTCGCGTGCAGTCCGAACTTGTCGTACAGGTTCGTCAGGTGCTTCTTCACGGCGCTCTCGCTCATGCCGAGTTCGGACGCGAGCCGCCGCACGGACGGCGGCTCGGGGAACGGCGTGCCGCCCTGGACGAACGGCCGGCAGAGGACGGTGATGACGTCGCGCTCGCGACGGGTCAGGTCGGGCGCCGGGGCCGGCGGCGCGGTCGTGACGGTCTGGGACACCGACTGGCCGGCCGGCGCCCGGAACACCAGCCGCACGGGCCCGACCTCGATCCGGTCGCCGTCGCGGAGGATCTGCGCCTGGCGCAGCACGGCGCCGTTCACGGTCGTGCCGTTGGTACTGCCGAGGTCGCGGATCGACCAACCGGACGCGAACCGCTCGATCACCGCGTGCAGCCGCGACACCTTCTTGCTGTCGATCGCCAGTTCGTTGGTCGGCGCGCGCCCGATCGTCAGGAGGCTGGCGGACAACGCCACCATGCGGACGGTTCCGTCCTGGTGGACCTCGAAGTACCCGTCCACTAGTCGCAGTGGCCGGCGGTCGTGGCAGTCACCGTCGTGCCGGCGCCGGTGAGGACCGCCGTCGCGGTCGTGCAGGTGCCTGCGGCGTTCACTGGCTTCGTCCACAGCTCGACCGGCTGCCCGCCCGCGTCCTCGTGGGTACGGACGCCCGCCCGCTCGCCGGTCGCCGTGAGCGCGACCTTCCACGTGCCGCTGGTGCCCAGCTGGTCGCGGTACTGCTTCCAGATCCACACGTACGCCATCACCGACCTGCAGCCCGGCGACCAGTACTGCTTCACCGAGATGGCCTTGAGCCCGCCGACGTACGCGTACGCGGACTGCCCGACCTGGTACGCGTCGGCGTAGCACCGGCCGGCGGGCGCGTCGTCCTTGCTGGCCGGGCGCGGGACGCCACGTCCGACGAGCGCGGTCCTCGCCACGGTGCCCGAGCGGGCCACGACGAAGTCCAGCGACGACTGCCGGTCGCCTGCCGCTTTCGGGGTGAACGTCACCAGCACGTCGCAGCGGCCGCCGGGCAGGAGTGACCGGCCCGAACAGCGGTCGGCGGTGACGCGGAAGTCGGAGCCGGTGAGCGACGCGCTCGTCACCTGGACGGTCCGCTCGCCGTGGTTGCGGACCGTCACCGGACGTTCCTCCGGGTCGGCGCTCAGTTCCTGGCCGCTGAAGTCGACGGCGGCGGTGATGTCGAGACGGGTCGGCAGCGGCGTGAGGTAGGACCCGGCGGTGGCGAGCGAGATCGCGACGACGCCGGCCGCGCCGACCGCCCGCTTCAGGCGCCGCCGTGGCGCCGGCGTGTGCTGGTGGGTGGCCGAGTACGCCATCGCCTGGCGGGCCCGGGCGCTGAGCGAGAGCCCGGGCGGTGAGTCCGGGTCGGCCGCGAGGTCGTCGAGCCAGGCGGCGTCGTCCGGGGCCGCGAGCGCGAGTTCGGTGACCGGCAGACCGGCGGTGGCCTGCGCGCGCTGGAGGTCCTCAGCGAGTTCCGCCGCGGACGCGTGGCGCTGCCCCGGGTCCTTCGCCAGAGCCCGTTCGAGCGCGGCGCAGACGAGGTGCGGGACGCCTTCGGGCCGCAGGTCGGGTACCGGGCTGGCCGCGATCCGGGCGAACACGGCGCTGGCCGGCTCGTCCCGCGTCGAGGCGAAGGCGGGGGTGCCCTTCAGCCACGCGAAGAGCGTCGAGCCGAGCGCGTAGACGTCCGAGGCGACCGACGCCGGCTCGCCCCGCAGGATCTCCGGCGCGGCGTGCAGCACGCTCGCCGTCACGCTGAGCGTGGCGTTGCCGACGACCTGCCGGGCCGGGCGGGCGAGGCCGAAGTCGGCCAGCTTCAGCACCCCGTACCGCGAGATGAGGATGTTCTCGGGTTTGACGTCACGGTGCAGGACGCCCGTCAGGTGCGCGGATTCCAGCGCACCGGCGACGGCGATGCCGCCCGCGACGACGTCCTGCCAGGTGCTGGCGCCGGCGCGGATCCGGTCGGCGAGCGACCCACCCTCCTCGTACGCCATGAGGATGTAGGAGTTGCCGAGCTCCGTGTGGCCCGCCTGGTACACGGTCGCGATGTTGGGGTGGCCTGAGAGCTGGCCCATGGCCTTCAGTTCGCGCTCGAACCGGACCCGGGAGGAATCGTCGAAGCGGTCGGCGGCCAGGATCTTGACCGCCACCGTGCGCGAGAAGGCTGGCTGCCAGGCGCGATAGACGACGCCGAATCCACCCCGGCCGACCTCGACCGCGTTCTCGCACCCGCTGACGCCAAGATCCAGGCCGGCGACGGAACCGGATTCGTGGCGGCTCAGTGTCGTCTCCCCTGTGTTGATCTGGCGGGGGCGATACTACCGAGTACGCGCGAGAGTCCTATAGCCAGTAATTGTCATGATCCAGGAAGAACTCGTCCCGTTCGGCATCGGTGAGAGACAGCTCACCTCGCCCCATCGCGACCAGCCCCTCGAAATAGCCTTCGCGCGGCGCGCCCGGCGTGAACAGCAGCAGCATCGACGCCTTCTCGCCGGACTCGTTCTTGAACCCGTGGATGCCGCCCTGCGGGACGTACAGGAAGTCACCGGCTGTGGCGTCCACCCATTCGGTTCCGTTGTAGAGGCGCACGGTGCCGGACAGGATGAAGAACGATTCGGAGATCGTCCGGTGGAAATGGGGGTCGGGGCCGGTCACGCCAGTGCCGAAGTCCCAGCGGTAGAGGCCGAACTCGCCGCCGGTCTGCTTGGTCGTGGCCAGGTAGTGGACGGCGCCGCCGGTCGTCTGGATGAGGTCCGGCTCGGTGCCGTCAGGCCGCAGCGACGCGGTGACCTCGCCCGTCTCGCCGAAGTAGCGCGGCGGTGGGTACGACATGCGCTCAGCCTCCATAGGGGACGGTGATGATCTCCAGGAAGTGCCCGCTGGGATCCTCCCAGTAGACCCCGCGACCGCCGTCGTTCGTGTTGAACTCGCCAAGCCTGCGCTGGTACGGGTCCGCCCAGTACTTCAGGCCGCGTTCCCGGATCCGGCCGAAGATCTGGTCGAACTCCTCCTCGCTCACCAGGAACGCGTAGTGCTGCGAATGGACCTCGCCGTCGGCTTCCATGAAGTCGAGCGATACGCCGTTGCCGGCCTGGACGACGAGGAACCGCCCGAACGGGGCCGGAGCCGGCAGGCCCAGGATCTCGGCCATGAAGTTCGCCGACTCGGCCCTGTCGCGGACGTGGACGATCGTGTGATTGAGCTGGACGGTCATGTGCCACCTATTCGAACAGGGAGGTGTGTTCCTCCGGGTCGTCCCGCCGCCGGGCGAGGCGCCGCCGCTGAACGACGATCACGTCCACTATGCCCACCACCGCCAGGGCCGCGGCGATCCACCCGGGCACGGGCAGGTCCGCGACGAACAGCAGGGCCGCGAGGACGGCGAAGAACACCACCCCGAACAGGGCCAGGACCAGGCGCAGGTTGAGAGCACTGTTCGGGTGCCCGACCGTCCCCTTGGCACCACGAGGCTGACCAGGAGTCATCCACTGGAGATACCCGCTCCGGCGCCGGGCCACACCCCGCCTCCGAAGTGTGTGGGATCTCGGGAGCTATAGGTCGCGAGATCCCACACGCTTCACGAGGAGAGCGTGCGCTCGTCGCCGCGGACGACCGTGCCGCCGTCCACCCGCAGGTGGACGAACGCCGGGTAGCCGGCCTTCTCCAGCCGGGTCAGCTGCGCCCCGAACTTGCCGCTGCGGCGGACCGTCTCGACCGCCCGCCCGTCGGCGCGCAGCTCACGCGCGGCGGCCAGCGCCTCGACGGCCGGCACGTCGGCCTCGACGAGCAGCGCGAGCGTGTCCCGCGTGGCCTCACGTTCGAGCAGGTCGACGATCCGTTCGAAGCCGATCGAGAAGCCGCACGCCGGGACGTCCTTGCCGAGCGACTTGCCGATCAGCTTGTCGTAGCGGCCGCCGCCGGCGACGGATCCGGGCATGTCCGGGTGGCCCATTTCGAAGATCTGCCCGGTGTAGTAGCCCATGCCGCGCACCAGCGTCGGGTCGAACTCCCAGCTCAGCTGACCGGCGACGGCGAGCCGGTCGAGCCAGGCGACGGTGGTGGCCAGGTCTTCGACCGCCTCGGTGGCCATGGCGGGGAGCGCGTCAGCGAGCGCGTCAGCGATCTTGGCCGGCTCCGTCCCCCGGAGTCCCCGGATCTTGTCCAGGGCGACATCGATCGAGCCGGCCGGCAGGTCAAGACCGTCAAGCTCGCGGCGGACGCCGTCCCAGCCGATCTTGTCGAGCTTGTCCAGGACGATGAAGAACCCGTCCCAGCTGGCCTCGGGCAGGCCGGCGTCGGCGGCGAGCGCGGCGAGGAACCGGCGGTCGGACAGCCGGACGGTCGTACCTTCCAGCCCGATCGCCTTCAGCGCCTCGTTCGTGGCTTCGATCAGCTCGGCTTCCGCGAGGACGCTCGCCTCACCGATCATGTCGATGTCGCACTGGTAGAACTGCCGGTACCGGCCCTTCTGCGGACGTTCGGCGCGCCACACCGGCCCCACCTGCAACGCCCGGAACGGCGTCGGGAGCTGCGCGTGGTTCTGGCCGTAGAAGCGGGTGAGCGGGACGGTCAGGTCGTACCGCAGTCCCAGGTCGACGAGGTCGCGGGTGGGCGTGCCGGCCTCGATCGCGTCGGGGAGGCCACGCCGCAGCACCTGGTAGATCAGCTTCTCGTTCTCGCCGCCCTGGCCACCGGTCAGGCGCTCGACGTTCTCCAGCGCGGGCGTCTCGATCCGCTGGTACCCGAACCGCCGGTAGACACCCGTGATGGCATCCAGCACATGGTCACGGACCGCAACAGTGGCCGGGAGCAAGTCCCTCATACCGCGGGCCGGAGTGCTGTCGATCTTCACGAGTCCATGTCCTTTGCCAGGGCCGGTAGGTGGTCGGACCAGCGTGGCATGCCGGACCCGGCGCGACAAAACAGATAGCGCCCCGCACCTGGACACCGGTGCGGGGCGCTACCGGACCTATTCGGTGACGACGTGCCGGGACAGCCCCACGCGGGCGTTGTTGCGGGCGCCCGCCCGGTCGCCCAGCGTCTCGCGGGTCATGAAGTAGAGAGAGTCGGCGTAGTCGTCGTCGTTGGTGAACCAGCTGGCCGGCAGCGCATTCAGCACGGCCGCGACGAGCTGCACGTACTGGGCGTACTGGCCGGTGAAGGGTGCGATGGCGTTGGCGATCACGACGGCGATGTCACGGTAGTTCGAGTTGTCGTCGTGCTCCATGAGCATGAAGTCGACGGCGTTCCACCGGTAGTGGCTCCAGTCGACGACGATCTGGTTGGGGTAGTAGGTCGTCTGGTCGTAGTCGAGGTACGGCATCTGGACGAGGTCCACGCGCGGTTCGCCGTCCATGCCCTGGCCGAGCGCCATGCCGTAGAACTCGGCACGGCCCGAGATCCACGGCTCCTCGTCGCTGTTGACCCAGATCCGGTCGAGCACCGTGACGATCTTGGTCGCCGCAGTGCCGACCTTCGCGGTCGGTGCGTCACTGCTCACGCCGGCCGCGGCGAGCTGGGTGGTAAGGGCCTCGACAGCCGCTGGCACGACCTTCTCGGTGTCCAGTTCGACCACCGCCACCGGCACCGTCGGACGGACGCGCGCGTCGAGCACGTGCGCACGCCCCCTCAGGTCGTAGGCGACGACCGTCGAGCTGGTCTCGTCCGCCGACGAGGACGCCGCTAACAGGAGTCCGCCCCGCTTCTCCGGGTTGGCCAGCCTGATCGACAGCGCCGAACCTCTCATCCGGCTGAGGCCCTTGAGGTCCTTGATCTTCTGGTCGGCCGCGCGGGCGTACGTGGTGAAGCGGTCGCCCGCAGCGCCCTTGCCGGCCAGCAGCGTGGTCAGGTCGACGTTCCCGCCCTTGGCCAGCGCGGCCGTGAGGGTCGCGCCGTCCGGCCTGGCCGCGATCAGCCGCTGGACGACGTCCTTCTTGATCTTCTCGATCGGATGGACCGCTGATGCTGGTGCCGGGGCGGCGTGCGCGGCCGTCCCGGTCGCCAGGGTCAGCGGTGAGGCGAGTACGAGCGACAGCACAGCGGCGGTACCGAGCCTTCTGTACATGTGACCTCCCCATCTCGGGCAGCTCCGTCGAGCGGCCATGAGGCTATTTGTACGGACCAGCCCTTTATGTGGCCTTAACGCGAGCAGTCCTTTCGGGGATTTGGCGTTCTTCATCCGGATGCCGCTGAAGCCGAGCGTGCTCGTGGTGACCGCGTCCCAGAAGGTAGTCGGGAGCGCGGTCGTGGTCGACGGCCCAGACGTAGGCGCCGGGCTGCTGGGCGGTCGCGGCGACGCGGGGAACGAAGCCGGCGCCCTCGCCGGCTGACCGTCTCAGCGTGGCGCCAGGTCCGCTTCGTAGACCTCGTGCCTGGCGGCGCGCAGAGCGGCGAGGGCGTCGTCGCGCCGCGCTTCGGGGACCAGCACCAGGTCGGCGTGGTACGTCGAGGCGACGAACACCGGCACCGCCGCTTCCGCCAGCGGCTGGATGACCGCCGCCAGCAGGCCGGGAACATCGAGCCCGTGATCCGGATCGGCGTCGTACAGGCCGATCCAGCGTTCTGCCCCCGGTGTGGCGTCGCGGATGACGGTCAGCCCCGCGGGCGCGCGGACGAGCGCGTGCCACGAGTCGTCGGGAGGCTGCCGCTGGCCGGCGTGGTGTTCGAGCGCGAACACCGTGTCCAGCACACGCAACCGCGATCGGCGGACGTCGTCGGCCAGATCGAACGCGAAGACCACGCGATCCAGTCCCGGACCGTCGTAGTCCTCCTGAATGCGGGCGTCGAAGCCGAGCCGGCGATGGAACGCCTGCGAGCCGGTGTTGCCCGGGCTCGTGACGCAGTGGACCCGGCGCCGGCCGTGCGCACGCGCGACGTCGAAGAACCGCCGGTAGAGGGCGCTGCCCACGCCACGTCCGTGCAGCGCGGGATCGACGCCGGCGAAGTGGATGTAGGCCACGTCCGGATCGGACTGGGAGAGGAATCCGATGAGGAACGCGGCCAACTCGCCGTCAGGATGCTCGGCGAGGTAGCTGGTCGTGGCGAAGTGCTGGAAGTACAGCCGGGGCAGCAGGAGCGCCCGCTCCCTGGATCCCGCGTCGCCGCCGAACCCGCCCCACCACCGGTCGAGCACGGCGCGCACCCGTGCGTGGTCGTCGGGGCCGGGGTGCCGCACGGTCAGGTCGTCGATCACCCGTCGAGTTTCGCAGGAGTGCGGAGTTCGTCGAGGAGCGCCTCGACCCGGACGCGGATGTCGTCGCGGATGCGGCGGACGGCGCCGAGGTCCTGGCCGGCGGGGTCGTCGAGTTTCCAGTCCTCGTAGCGTTTGCCGGGGAAGACGGGGCACACGTCGCCGCAGCCCATGGTGATGATCACGTCGGAGGCTTCGGCGGTGGCGTGGTCGAGGATCTTCGGGGTGTTGGCGGTGATGTCGATGCCGGCTTCGGCCATCGCGGCGACCGCGGCGGGGTTGATGGCGTCGGCGGGCGCGGATCCGGCGGAGCGGACCTCGACCGTGTCGCCGGCGAGGTGACGAAGCCACCCGGCGGCCATCTGGGACCGTCCGGCGTTGTGGACGCAGACGAACAGCACGCTGGGCCTGGTCACGGTGCTCCTTCTTTCTCCGCGTTGTGCGGTACCACGACGATTCCGGCCGCGCGTCCCGCGTCCGGATAGAAGTAGTTGATCGCCGCGGCGGCAACGAGCAGGCCGCCCAGCTGCGCGGCGACGAACCCGGGAACGGACCCCGGCGCGATACCGGCGAACGTGTCGCTGAACGCGCGCCCGACGGTGACGGCCGGGTTGGCGAAGCTGGTGGAGGACGTGAACCAGTACGCGGCGCCGATGTAGGCGCCGACCGCCGCCGGGGCGACCGCCGCGCGGCCGGACCGGACGAGCGCGAAGATCAGCAACAACAACCCGGACGTCGCCACCACCTCGGCCAGCCACAGATGCCCGGCAGACCGCGCCGTGTTCGACCAGGTGGCAGCGGGCAGCCCGTACATCAGGTTCGCGAGGACCGCCCCGGCGATCCCGCCGGCGACCTGCGCGGGTACATAGGCGTACACGTCGCGGAGTTCGAGCCCGGTCTCGTAGCGGCGGCCGAGCCACCAGTCGGCGAGCGTGACGACCGGGTTGAAGTGCGCGCCGGAGACCGGTCCGAACATGAGGATCAGCGCGCCGAGGCCGAGCGCGGTGGCGAGCGCGTTCTCCAGGAGCTGGAGTCCGACGTCGTCCGGGGACAGCCTCGCGGCCGCGATGCCGGAGCCGACCACGACGGTCACCAGCAGGGCGGTACCGGTGAACTCCGCCGCCGCGCGGCGAGCCAGCGTGCTCACGGGCAGTCCCGGGAGGTGGCTGCGTTGGCCCGGGACCGCGCGGCGAGTTCGCTCAGCCGGCCGGCCGCCTCCTCGAACTTCTCCGGGACCAGCCGGTAGTAGGTGAACCGGCCGCGCGGCTCGGTGACCACAATGCCGGACTCCCGCAACGCCCGTAGATGGTGGGAGACGGTCGGCTGCTTGGCCCCCGTGTCCTCGACCAGGTGGCAGGTGCAGGCCGGGCCCTCGGCGAGCAGTTCGACGATCTGGGCACGCAGCGGATCAGCCAGCAGGCGGATCACATCAGTCTCAGCTGATATCAACACGCGCTGATACAACCATCCGACGGCCGGGCCGTCCAGTGGTGAGCGCGAGTGCGGCGATCACGCAGCTCACGGTGACGGCGACCATGACCGGGGTGTAGCCGCCCGCGGCGGTGAAGGTCGCGGCGGCGGCCAGCGGCGCGCCCGCCTTGGCGAGGGTGGCGGGGAGAGCGAGGGTGCCGGCCAGGCTGGCGTAGGCGCTGGTGTCGTAGCGCTCGGCGAGTAGCGCCGGGCGGCTGAGTGTGCCGACGCCGAAACCGAGCCCGAACAGCACGACACAGGCGATGGCACCGATCCGGTCGTGACCGAGCAGGGGAAGGGCCGCTGCGGCGGCGCCCTGGATGCCGAACACGACGGCGGTGACCGTCGCGGTGCTGTACCTACGCCGCAGGCCGGTGGTGAGGAGCCGGCCGGTGACCGACAGGACGCCCAACAGCCCGGCGACCGTCGCCGCGAACGTCGGCGGATGCCCGAGCGCGACGAGGTACGCGACCAGGTGCACGGCGATGACCGAGACGGCCGCGCCCTGCGCCACGAATGCGAGGACGAGCAACCAGAACGCCCGGTCCCGCAGCGCCTGGCGGACCACACGGCCGCTCGCGGCGGGAGGCCGCAGTGACCCGGGCGGGAGAGCGAACGCGTGCAGCGGAACCGTGGTCACCGCGTAGATCCCGGCCAGGACCAGCACGGCCGCTCGCCACCCCAGCCGGGCTTCGAGCACCCCGGCGAGCGGAAGGAAGATGGTGCTGGCGAATCCGGCGACGATCGTCACCGCGAGCAGCGCGTTCGGCCGCCGATGCTCACCGACGGTCCGGACGATCACAGCGAACGCGGGCTCGTACAGGGTCATCGCGGCGGCCAGCCCGACAACGGCGAACACAGCGTAGAGCTGCGCGACCGTCCGGACCTGGGACCAGCCGAGCACGCCGACGACGCCCAGCACCGAACCGGCCGCCATCACGCCGCGGCCGCCCCGCCGGTCGATCCAGCGTCCGACCGGCACCGAGGCCGAGGCGGCGACCAGCACCGACAGGGTCGCCGCGCCGGTGACGACCGTGGCGCTTGTGTCCAGATCGGCCGCCAGCGGCGTGAGAAAGACGGCGAACGCGTAGTACAGGACGCCGTACCCGACGGTCTGGGTGACCGCCAGCGCGGCGACGGCTCGGCGGCCTGCAACCGCTTGGCGGCCGGCGACCGATTCCGGGGTCAGCCGCCGCAGCATCCGCTGGCCGCGGGAGCCTCGATCAGCGGGTCGGCGAGGAGGCCGCCGCTGATGCCGGTGGCCAGGCCCAGATCGGACGAGCAGACGCCCGTCTCCGGTAGTTCGAGGCGGACGTCGCGCGCGGCGTCCCAGTCGCCCGCGAGGGCCGCCGCGACCGAGCGGGCCTGCTCGTATCCGGTCGCGAGCAGGAACGTGGGTGCCCGGCCGTAGCTCTTCACACCGATCGCGTAGTAGCCGGGTTCGGGATGGGTCAGCTCGTCGACGCCGTGCGGGGGGACGGTGCCGCACGAGTGCTGGTTCGGGTCGATCAGCGGAGCGAGGGCACGAGTGGAACCGAGGATCGGGTCCAGGTCGAGGCGCAGCTCGGCGCTGATGCTGTGATCGGGCCGGTACCCGGTCGCCCGCACAATCCGGTCGACGGTGACCTTCTGCTCCACACCGGACGGGTCGCGGCCGACGACGGTGACCTGGTCACCGTCCGGGATGAGACGGTGGGCGGAGAAGCCGGTGCGCAACGCGACCTGCCCGCCGTCGACCAGGGCCCGGAGCCGTGCGCCGAGAGCACCGCGTGCGGGAAGCGCGTCGGCGTCGCCGCCACCGTAGGCCCGTCCGGGAGACGTACCCCGGAGCGCCCACGTGACCTTGGTGCCGGGCTCGTCCGCGGCGAGTTGGGCCAGCGCGAGAATCGTGTTGGCGGCGGAGTGGCCGGCGCCGGCCACGAGCGTGTGCTTGCCTCCGAACCGGTGCCGGTCGACGCCGAGGACGTCCGGCAGTGCCTGGTCGAGGAAGCTTTCCGCCTCGGTCTCCCCATGCGCGGGTATGCCGCTCCCGCCGAGGACGTTCGGAGTGGTCCACGTGCCGGAGGCGTCCACGACCGCCCGCGCGACCAGCTCATCGCCGGTCGACAGCCGCAGCAGGAACGGCGCCTGGTCCCGACCTGCGGAACGGACCCGGTCGTAACCGATGCGGGTGATGGCCTCGACGCGAGCGCCGTAACGGATCGACGGCGCGATCGCGGGGTGTGCGGCCAGCGGTTCCAGGTAGCCGGCGATGAGGTCGGCGCCGGTGGGGAGCTGATCGAGGTCGGGCTCGGTCCAGCCGGCGCCGGCCAGGAGGCGGCGAGCGGCGCCGTCGACGTTGTACCGCCACGGGCTGAACAGCCGCACGTGTCCCCACTGGGCGACAGCGGCGGCCACGGTGTCGCCGGCCTCCAGGACGACGAAGTCGAGTCCGCGTTCGGCGAGGTGCGCGGCGGCAGCGAGCCCGACGGGGCCGGCGCCGATCACCGCGACCGGCAGGTTCTTGTCACTCATGATTGCTCCATAGATTGCGGACGGTGGCCACGACGAGCTGGGTCGCGGCACTGAGGGTGGCGGGTTCGACGCGGTCGGGCGTCTCGGCCGGGGTCTGGTAGCCGGGGATTCCCATCCCGATCCCGATCGCGGGCAGGCCGGCGGCGGCGTAGCGGCGGTTGTCCGAGGCCATGGCCGCGCCACGCAGGGGAATCCCGGTGTCTCGGCCTGCCTGGTCGAGGGCGGCGAGCAGCGCATGGGCAGGCCCGCCGGCCTCCACGGCGACCGCGTCGCCGAGACTTCCAACGCCATCGACATTGATGACCCAGGTGCCAGCCGGAACCTGTGGTGCGTGGTGCGCGGAGCCGACCGCGCCGGCCTCCTCCGCGTCGAGGAACGCGACCGCCAGCCCCGTGCCGGGCGGTACCGTCCCTGCCAGCTGGCGAGCGGCCTCCAGGACAACTGCGCATCCGGACGCGTTGTCCGCCGCGCCCGGCAGCCGCTGGTCCGGGTCGTCGCCGACGCCGTCGTAGTGCGCGGTGAGCAGCACCGACGCAGCCCCCGGTTCGACGAACACACCGTGGACGTTGGCGCCGCGTGTGGCGATCGTGCGCAACGGGACCGACGCCATCACCTCGCCGCCTGCGGTCATCATGGCCGCGTGCAGATCGGCCCGGACGGACAGCACCGGCACCGCCACAGCCGGCGCACCGACCAGCATCTTCGGCATCCAGCCCGCGTCATCGGCGCCGCGCGGCACCAGCAGACCGGCCGCAGCCCCCACGTCGGACACCGACTGCGCGAGCACCCAACCGCCGTCCGGTGCGAGACCGTCGTCCGGCGCGGGGCCGCCGTCCGGTGCGAGACCGTCGTCCGGCGCGGGGCCGCCGTCCGGTGCGAGGCCGTTGTCCGCTACGAGCCGGCCGCGGCGCGGTTCCGGCAGATTCGCCGAGGTCAGGTGTTCGGCGAAGTCTCGCCGGTGCACCAACCGGTGCTCGGTGCCCGTGGCATCGGTCCAGGTGAGCGTCGGCGTGGCCGACAGCTCCCGTAACCGCTCGACGGGAAAGTCCTCGGTCGTCACGGTCGCGCCGAGAGCCGCCAGTTGCGCTGCGAGCCACCGGGCGGCGGCGCGCCCGCCGGGGGTGCCGACCCGGCGGCCCGCGAATGACGCGTCCGCCAGGCGGTGGACGGTGGCCGCGGCCGTGGCGGTGGCGGTGGCGGTGGCCTTGGCCGTGGCCGCCTGGTTCGTCATCCGCAGCACCCGGCGCCGGCGGCTACCGCCTCGGACTTGGCCTCTGCGCCGCAGCACGCGCCGGCCGCCTGCGCGTCGGCCACGGTGCCGCAGCACGTGCTCGCCACCGGCGCCGAATCGGCTGCGGTCAAGGCAGGCGCCGTCGAGGCCACCGCCGTCGGGGCGCTGCCGCAGCAGCCCCCGGCGGCCGGCGGGTTGAAGGCCTCGATCGGGTCGCCGACGAACCCGCCAACGGTTTCGTTGCTGCTCATAGTCGTCTCCTCCAGCATCCGAGCCACTAAGTAGATGGGCGTCTAAACAGCTTGACGTCCGCAACCTTGCACCCAGATTCGACAACTGTCAAGATAGACGCATGTCAAATCAAGCTCTGACGTTGGACGTGGTGCCAGCAACGGTCGGCGGAGGCTGCTGCGCCCCTCTGGTCGCCGCTCCCCTCGCGTCCGAACAGGCCGTCGAGCTGGCGAAGGCGTTCAAGGCCCTCGGCGACCCGGTCCGCCTACGGCTGCTGTCGCTGATCACGTCCGCGGACGGCGAGAGCTGCGTCTGCGACCTGACCACGGCGTTCGACCTGACTGGCCCGACGATCTCCCATCACCTCAAGGTCCTGCGGGAGGCCGGCCTGGTCGGCTGCGAACGTCGCGGCACCTGGGTCTACTACTGGCCGCGCCCCGAGAACCTCGCACGGCTCTCCGCGTTGCTCGGCTCCCCAGGCCTCGCCACCTAGCCGCGGGGCGCGTACATGATGACGGCGACGCCGAGCAGGCAGATGCCGGCGCCGACGAGGTCCCAGCGGTCGGGGCGAAACCTGTCGACGAGAACGCCCCAGGCCAGGGAACCGGCGACGAAGACGCCGCCGTACGCGGCGAGGATGCGGCCGAAGTGCGGGTCGGGCTGGAACGTGGCGACGAACCCGTAGGCGCCGAGCGCCACGACGCCGGCAGCGATCCACCACAGTCCCCGGTGCTCGCGCCAGCCCTGCCAGATCAGCCACGCTCCGCCGATTTCCGCCACGGCAGCGAGCACGAAGAGGGCGATCGAACGGGCAACGGTCACGGCGCGGACCATACCGCCAGCCGTGTGCGGCGGACGCCTACCTGGACGGCCGCGGCACGTCCAGGTCGCCGTCGACCTTCGCCTTGATACCCAGACGGTACAGAGTGGACACGCCGTGACGGGTCTCCCCCCAGACCGTGATCAGAACGAGACGGGACTCCTGCATGGACAGACCCCCATCCTGGGTATACACCGTTTACACGCTCGGTGAATTGCCGCCACTCGTCGGCAACGGACCAGCCCGTTCGAGACGGAGCCTCCATGTTCGCCATCGCCGCCGCAGTCATCTTCGGCCTCGCCCTGCTGTTCGACCTCGCGGACCTCAACCCTGGGGACGCGTTCAACCAGTCGACGCTGCTCATGGCGGGGCTGTTCTGCGTCGCCCTGCATCTCGCGGGCGTCGGCACCACCTGGCGGCGTCCCCGCCGCCGTCGCTAGTCGGCACGGTCCTGCGGCTCACCGACCGGACAGGGTGAGCCGCAGGACGGGTTCGCCGTCGTCGATCTCACCGGTGGGCTGGAAACCGAACTGCCGGTAGAAGGGCAACGGTTCGCCGACGCCTGGGTGGTAGCTGGTGAGCAGTTCGGTCGCGCCGACCGCGCGGACCAGGTCGACGATCTGCGTCAGCACCTCGCGGCCGAACCCGCGCCCCTGATACCGCTCGTCGATGAGCAGCCGCCACAGGAAGTACGGCCCGAGGATCCCGGGACGGTCAGGCGGCACGTTCCAACTGAGCATCACGAAGCCGACCGGCTCGTCGCCCGAGTACACGGCGCGGTACCAAGGATTCCCCTCGGGAGTGGTGGCCGCATCCTCCAACGACCTGGCCACCGAGGCGACGAACTGCTCCTGGTCAGGCCGGACACGCAGCGCGCACACCGCGTCGCGATTCTCGTCGGTGATCTCCCGCAACTGCACATCTGACGGCGTCACAACGCGCCCCCCCATGCCCGGCGGCCGCAGAGCATGGCCCCGGACGTCCGTCCGCCACCGCGTTTGAGGTGTTCTGGCTGGTCAGAGGTGGGCCGCCGGGGGCTCGAACCCCGAACCTACTGATTAAAAGTCAGCAGCTCTGCCGATTGAGCTAGCGGCCCGTGTCGCGGGCACAAGGCTACCGGATCGTCCGGGGCGCAACCCACGGCTTACTGCGCTGCGGGGTGCTCCGGCGCCGGGCGGTGTGAGCCGGCCACGTCCGTCCACAAGCTCCCGGGCCGCCCCGGCGAGGAACGGCCGCCGGGGTCGATGCGCTACGCACCGCATCCGTCGCCGGCCGATCGGGCCGGGCCAGCGTCGCTGCCGCCGCTCGATGCCGCGTCCCCCGCCGGCCGGTCAGAACTGGATACGACCCACGATTCCACGAGTAGCACCAATGCCGGCAATCCCACGTCGCCGCAGAAGAATGTCGAGGCGAAATGATGGCCGTGCCGAAAAGCCGACGGAATACGGTTGCCACGCGCTCCCGTTGCCTCTACTGTCGTTTCCGTCAGCAAGGCTAACCGAGGAGCCCTCATGTTGTGGCAGATGGTTATCGAACCGGAGCAGCGCGAAGCGCTGTGCGGTGACGTGGCCCTGCCCTCCGTTGAGCGCCTGGCCTCGCAGCGATATGACACCCGGTTCTACCTGGGCAGGCGTCCCGAGTAGCGCGCGCTCCACGCGCGTCTACGCCGCCTTCCCAGCCCGGGAGAGGCGGCGTTTTTGTTTCCCCCGACATTTTTACGGGTGTAGCTCAATTAGGTAGAGCAACGGTCTCCAAAGCCGTGCGTTGCGGGTTCGATTCCTGCCGCCCGTGCGTTACTCCGGCATGCCCGGCGGTCTTGAACATTGAGAACTTCAGAGTGGATGGCATTGAATGCCGGCCGACATTTATCGGCCTGGCGACACGATGCCCCCATGGCGCAGCCGGAGAGCGCGCGACGCTACGAACGTCGAGGCCGCAGGTTCGAGTCCTGCTGGGGGTACGCAAGCAATCACATCGCGCGTTCGGCTATGGGTAGGCTCCTTGCCTTTCAAGCAGGGGGAACGGGTTCGAGTCCCGTACGCGCGTCCATGCGGCAGCGCCGGAGTTGGAGAGCCGGGCCCGGTTGTAACCCGGGTGCCTCGCGCTGAGGGGGTTCGAATCCCTCGTGCCGCACGCCATGCCC
Organism: uncultured Actinomycetota bacterium; assembly: GCA_963742725.1. GTDB lineage: Bacteria > Actinomycetota > Actinomycetes > Mycobacteriales > Cryptosporangiaceae > CAVVAL01. Next base: position 1,891,172 of record CAVUMX010000001.1, read on the forward strand.
TCGTAGCTCAGCGGAGAGAGCGCGACGTTCCGAACGTCGAAGTCGCTGGTTCGACTCCAGCCGAGGGCACCCAACGCCATCCACTCAGGACCATCGCTGGTCCACGACGTCGGCACGAGGAACCGCCGCCCCCCTACGCCAGGGGCTGCTACCGGCAAGGTCCTCGCGCCGTACCGGGAGACGCAGCAGCGCGGAGCGCACGGCTACGGCCAGATAGCGCCCCTGCGGCGTCGCGGTGGGTGATGGTGACGAGGTGGTCGCCGCCGTCGCCCCGGTCCCCGCGGTCCCTCATCAGGACCGCGGGGACTTTCCCATGTTCCGTCGTGCCGTACCAGCGGGGTCTTCGCTGACTCAGGGATCTCCGGCGTCCACAGCTGTCCACAGCTCGCCGGGGGGCTGTGGACAACGCTGTGGGTAGTCGCGATCAGAACCGCCGCCCGCGGCGTCGGGCGCGCTTCATCCACAGTTGTCCACCGACCCGGACGGGCCGGTGGACAATCCTGTGGATAACCGTCAGCTCTGGATGTAGCCGACCAGGTGCTCGCGCTGGGTCTCGAGCTCGGAGATCGTGCTCTTGACCACGTCGCCGATGCTCACGATGCCCACCAGCTTGCCGTCGCGCAGGACGGGCACGTGCCGGATGCGGTGGTCGGTCATCGTGGCGCGGAGCGAGTCCACGTCGTCGTCGGGTGTGCAGCTCCGGACGTCGGCGGTCATGATCGACGAGACCGCCGCCTCCAGCAGCCCTGCGCCACGTTCGTGCATCTGCCGGACCACGTCGCGCTCGGACACGATGCCGAGGATGGTCTCCCCGTCCTCGGAAACGACGAGCGCGCCGATGTTCGCCGCGGCTAGTGCTTCGAGCAGCTGCCGGACGGTCGCGTCAGGACGCACCGTCGATACCGAGTTGCCCTTGCTCCGCAGGATGTCGCTGATCCGCATAGAACATCACTCCTCGGTTCCGATGTCCCCCGCACGTGCGGCCCCACCAGGTCCCATACGTTATGCACCCGATCGTCCCAGGGGAACCTGCGCGCGGGAAGAGTGTCAGCTGTTGAACGTTCCCGGATGTGGCCCGATGCGGCCATCCCGGTCGAGAGTGGCAATCGTAGCCATATCCCCATCACTCAGGGTGAAATCGAAGATCGCGGCGTTCTCGCGGATCCGTTCCGGCGTCACCGAGCGTGGGATGACGACGTTCCCGAGCTGGATCTCCCAGCGGAGGATCACCTGGGCAACCGTCCGGCCGTGACGCTGGGCCACCTCGGCGAGCACCGGATGGTCCAGCAGCGCACCGCGCGCCAGCGGACTCCACGCCTCGGTCACGATGCCGTGCTCGGCGTGGAACTCCCGCAGTTCGGCCTGCTGCAGTTCCGGGTGCAGCTCGATCTGGTTGACGGCGGGCACGACGTCGCTGGCGTCGAGCACGCGCCGCAGGTGGTCCGGCTCGAAGTTCGAGACCCCGATGGCCCGGGTACGGCCGTCGGCGAGCAGCTTCTCCAGCGCCGTCCACGTCTCCAGGTACAGGCCGCGTGCCGGTGTCGGCCAGTGGATGAGGTACAGGTCGACGTAGTCCATCGCGAGCTTGTCCAGGCTCGCGTCGAACGCCCGCAACGTCGCGTCGTAGCCCTGGTCCTTGTTCCACACCTTCGTCGTGATGAACAGGTCCTCGCGCGGCAACCCGGACTCGGCGACGGCACGGCCCACGCTGCGCTCGTTGCGGTACAGAGCCGCCGTGTCGATGCTGCGGTAGCCGGCATCGAGCGCGTGGCGCACGGCGTCGGCGGTCGCGGCGTCCGGGACCTGGAAGACCCCGAACCCGAGCTGCGGGATCGTCACCCCGTTGTTGAGCGTGATCGTCGGCGCGTCAGACATGTCCCGACGGTACTGGCGTGGGCTCCCGGCCGCAGCGGCAAATCTCGGTAGCCTCCACGTGAGGAGGCCACGATGACCGAACTCCGGTACGACAACCTGCGCGCCTTGTTCGTCAACTGCACGTTGAAGCGGTCGCCCGAGGTGAGCAACACGGACGGCCTGGTCGAGAAGAGCCGCGCGATCATGACCGCGCAGGGTGTCCAGGTCGACGAGATCCGCGCGATCGACCGCGACATCGCGACGGGCGTCTGGCCCGACATGACCGAGCACGGCTGGGCCACCGACGAGTGGCCGCAGATCTACGAGCAGGTCATCGCCGCCGACATCCTCGTGCTGGCCGGGCCGATCTGGCTCGGCGACAACAGCTCGGTCATGAAGCTGGTGATCGAGCGGCTGTACGCGTGTTCGTCGCTGCTCAACGACGCCGGCCAGTACGCCTACTACGGGCGCGCCGGCGGCTGCCTCATCACCGGCAACGAGGACGGGATCAAGCACTGCGCGATGAACGTCCTCTACAGCCTCCAGCACCTCGGGTACACGATCCCGCCGCAGGCCGACGCCGGGTGGATCGGCGAAGCCGGGCCGGGTCCGTCCTATCTGGATCCGGGCTCAGGCGGTCCGGAGAACGACTTCACCAACCGGAACACCACGTTCATGACGTGGAACCTGCTGCACATGGCCGCACTGCTCAAGGCGGCCGGCGGCATCCCGGCGCACGGCAACCAGCGGTCCGAGTGGGACGCCGGCTGCCGCTTCGACTTCCCCAACCCTGAGCATCGTTAAGTTCGGCGGCGGGGCGGTAGGCCGGGCGGGGTGACCGGCGGGGTCGGCGTCCCCGGCTTGACCTTCGGCTTCTTCTTGTCGCGCGGGTCCGGGGTGGGGTTCGGGTCGACGTACTTGCTGTTGGCGTAGGCGCGCATCGGCGTCGGCTTCACGAAGTTCACCGGCGGGACGTACTTCAGCGACGCGGCCATCGTCGCCTTGAACACCTCGATGGGGACCTTGGAGTTCGGCACCGACGACGTGTTCGGCGCGTCCGGGTCGACGTAGAACGCGGCCGCTGCGAGGTTCGGCGTGAAGCCGACGAACCAGGCCGCGCGGTTGTGGTCGGTCGTACCGGTCTTGCCTGCGATGGGCCGGGTGATCTTCCGTCCGACGCTGGCCGCCGTGGCGTTGCCGCCCGGGTGCGTGCACGGGCCGACGCCACGTTCGCCGACCGGGCACCGTGCGGCGTCGGCGGCAGCGTCCGCGACCTGCGCCGGGATGACCTGCTTGCAGCGCGGCGTGGCGTCCGGCAGGACCTTGCCGGCCCGGTCCTGGAGGCGGAGCAGCGGTGACGGCTCGCAGTGCCGGCCGCGCGCGGCGACGGTGGCGTAGGCGTTCGCCATGTCCAGCGGCGTCACCTGGGCGGTGCCTAGGGTGAACGAGCCCCAGTCCGCGTTCGGGCCCAGCCGGACGAGCGCGGCCTTGTTGTCACGGTCCTTGCCCGACCTGAACACGATGCCCAGGTCCTCGGCGCTCTGCACCGACGACAGCACGGTCGCCCGCTGTTGCAACTGGATGAAGTACGTGTTGACGGACTCGCCGAACCCGGACCACATCGTGTGCAGGCCGGTCATGTTCGCGCCCGCGTTCTTGGGGCAGTAGCGGCCGCCGCAGCTCGCCTCGCTGAGGCTCTTGTAGATCGACGGGTACTGGGGCGGCGCGAAGATCTTCGTGTTGAGCGGCATCCCCTTACGCAGCGCCGCGACCATCGTGAACATCTTGAACGTCGAACCCGCCTGGTACCCGGGCGACACCGTCGAGCCGGTGAGAAGCGGGTTCACCGTGTTCGGGTAGTCGCGGCCGCCCGCGTTCTTGCGCAGGCTGTACGTCCGGGTGATCGCCATCGCCTTGACCCGGCCGCTGCCGGGCTCGACGACCACGATCCCGTTCGCGTACCGACTGGTTCTGCGCGTCTGGCTGTCGGCGGCACGTTGCGCCGCGATCTGCATGCGCGGGTCGAGCGCCGTCCGGATGCGGTAGCCGCCGACCCGGAGGTTCCGTTCCCGCACCTGCGGCGTCGCCCCGAACGCCGGGTTGGCGCGCCACCAGTCGAGGAACCACGCGCAGTAGAACCCGTACGCGGTGTTGCCGTTCACGCAGGATCCGCGCGGCGCGGCCGGCTTCAGGCCCAGCGGCAGCAGCTTGGCCTTGTCGGCGTCCGCCTGGGTGACGAACTTGAGGTCGGCCATCCGCTGAAGGATGTAGTCACGGCGGTCCTTCGCCGGGGCAGGGTCACGGCCGATCGGGTTGTAGACGGACGGGCTCTTGACCATCCCCGCGAGCATCGCCGCCTGGGCGAGCGTCAGCTTGGTGGGCGACTGGGAGAAGTACGCGCTGGCGGCGGTGCCTATCCCGTAGCCGCCGTTGCCGAAGTAGGCGATGTCAAGGTAGCGCTCCAGGATCTCGTCCTTGGTGAGCTTCTTCTCCAGGGCGATGGCGTACCGCATCTCGCGGACCTTGCGCGCGGCGGTGCGTTCCGTGGCCGCCCGCAGTTCGGCGCGGCTCGTGGCGGCGTACCGGAGGATGTTCCGGACGTACTGCTGCGTCAGCGTGGACGCGCCCTGGGTGACCTGGCCCGAGTTCTGGTTCGCGACGAACGCGCGGACCACGCCCTGCGGGTCGACGCCGTTGTGCTCGTAGAAGCGCGAGTCCTCGGCGGCGATGATCGCGTGCCGGACCAGCATCGGCACGCTCTTGAGCGGCACCGGCACCCGGTTCTGGTCGTAGAACGTGGTGATGAGCGAGCCGTCGGCCGCGTACAGATAGGAGGTTTCCGGTAGCTCCGGCGTCTTCAGCTCGGTCGGCAGTCCCTCGAACGAGTCGGACGCGGACTTCGCGCTCAGCCCCGCGAGCCCCACCGCCGGAAACGCGGCCGCCGCGATCATCACGCCGCCCATCACACCGCACAGCATCAGGGCGAGTAGTCGCGTGAGCACCTTCAGCGTCCGGTAGGGCCTCCCCATGTCGATTCCTCGCTTCATCGCAGGAACCCCCCGTCGCTCGGTGCCATGCGCTCCGTTTCAGTATGTGTCAGCTGTCATGGAACCGCCCGTGCTGACCCAGACTGTAAGCCGACCGCAACTTTCCGACGTATTGGCTGTTCAGGCACTTCTGTCAGCGATGCGTACGACAAACGCGTCACATGGCGGGAAGCCGCCGCCGGGAAGACCCGTGGCGGGGCGCACGTACTGTGGAAACGGCCGACCGTCGTCGAACACACAGGACTGAATCTGCATGGGACGAGGACGCCGGCCACTGACGCTCGCCGCCATCCTGCTGAGCATCGGCCTCCTGACCTTCGCCAGTACCCCGCCGCCACCGCGGCAGCCCGGGGGCGGCGGCGGTCTCGCACCCGCGTTACCGGTGATGGTCACGGCCGTTGCGGAGCTTCCGCCGCCTGCCTTACCGCCGGTTTTCCTCAAGACCACCGGCGGACCGGGCGTCGCCCTCACCTTCGACGACGGGCCAGACCCCCGCTGGACGCCCCGGTTCCTCGCGCTGCTGCGCAAGCACAAGATCAGGGCCACGTTCTGCGTCCTCGGATCGCTCGCCCGTGCACACCCCGGGCTCGTCCGGCAGATCGCCGTCGAAGGCCACACGCTCTGCAACCACACCACCTGGCACGACCTCAGACTGCGGAAACGCTCGCCGGGTCAGGTCATCGCCGACCTCCGCCTCACCAGTGCGCTGATCGCCAAGGCCAGCGGCGTCACGCCGAAGTACTTCCGCGCGCCCGGCGGGAACTGGTCGCCCATGGTCATCGCCGTGGCCCGCCAGCTCGGCATGAAACCCCTGCATTGGACGTGCGACCCGCAGGACTGGCGCCGTCCCAACGCCTACCAGCTCGTCGTCAGCGTGAGAAAGAACACGCGGCCCGGCAGCATCATTCTGCTCCACGACGCGGGCGGCGACAGGGCCCGGACCTACGCCGCGCTCATCACGCTCCTCCCTGAGCTGCGGCGACACTTCAAGCTCGTCCCGCTGTGACCGCCTAGGAAACCCGCTTTGGTGACACGGGGGGTCGTCCCGTATGCTGGCCAAGCTCCCGACGTGAAGGCGGCCGGGTGCGCCGCCCGAAACAGCATGTGCAAGCATGTAGGAGTTCGGGTAGCGCCCTCATCGTCTAGCGGCCCAGGACGCCGCCCTTTCAAGGCGGTAGCACGGGTTCGAATCCCGTTGGGGGCACGACCGGGTCTTTCCGGACCAGGTCCCGTGGAGCAGTTGGAGTGCTCGCCGCCCTGTCAAGGCGGAGGTCGCGGGTTCAAGTCCCGTCGGGACCGCCCAACCCCCACCGAGGAAACTCGGTGGGGCTGGGGCAGGTAGCTCAGTTGGTACGAGCGTCCGCCTGAAAAGCGGAAGGTCGGCGGTTCGACCCCGCCCCTGCCCACCCTTCTTGAACAGGCATCCTCGCAGCTCAGCGAGGGTGCCTGCTTCGTTTGCGGGGCATGCTCGGGCGCCCGCTCCGACCCCGTACTGACCGCTGTTCGCCGATGCTTGATGCACGCGGAGTGCACGGATCGCGGAGCCAATCGCTGGCTGGTAGACGACATGTTCCACGCGCCCGCGTCAGTAGGGTGACCGGTTATGGGTGGAATGGGCTGTGGATCTTCGGCTCGTGGTGCGGACCGCCGCGCGCGGCCGATGCCGGCCGGAGGTCGCCAGCAGGCCGCAGCGGGCGCGGTGCGCCGCGCGGCGGCCCACTTGATCTTGTCAGGCGCGACTCGGCAGCGAACGCATTCAGTGGTGCGTGTGATGGGTTTCAGACGTAGCGGCCTCTGCCGAACCGATCATCCGGCCAGGAATGCATGGACGCGCGAGCGATAGACCTGGGGCTCCTCGAAGGCCGTAAAGTGCCCAGCGCCGGGAATGACCGCGACGCTTGCGTTGCTCGACGCCGCAGCCAAGCGAGTCGCACACTCCCGGCCGCAAGTCACATCCAGTTCACCGGTCACGACCAGCGTCGGCGCGGTGATCTGAGACATGGCTAGTGTCGGATCTGTTGACGACCATTCGTGCTCCATGAACCAAGCGATGGCCGGCCAGTACCAGGCCTCACTAAGTTCTCGGGCGAACGCCTGTCCGGCCGCGTCCCAGCGTGCGAAGTGCACCGGGAGCTCCAGCCCCGCGATGCGCTCCTTCTCGAGCCAGTTCGGAATCCCATCGAGAACCAACCGGTTGACGCGCTCAGGATAAGCCGCAGCGTACGCCGCCACGACCAGGCCGCCGAACGAGTGGCCGAGGAGATCCATCCGATCCAGGGCCAGGGCCTGCCTGAATCTCTCCAGGTCGGCGACGTAGTCCTTGGTTCCATGCCGGCCATCTGTGGGCGGGTCTGACGCCCCTGCGCCGCGCCACTCCGGCCTGATGAGTGACCAGTCACGATCGAGGCCGCCCAGGTTCCCGAGAAGGCGACCGGGCAGTCCCGGACCGCCCGGAACGCAGATTAGCGGCTCGCCCGTACCCAACGACGTGTAGCCCGCGCGCCGGCCATCCAGAATCACCTGGATGTGTTCCTGGCTCATGCCCCGATGCTAGGCCAGCACTACCTCGGCTGACGCGTAGCAAACGGATCAAGCGGAACGCTCGGTGATCGTTCTGGTTTCAGAGGCGGCCAACACCTGGCCGCTGATGTCCACTGAATCAGCCGCCCTGACCTGCATCACCAGCGATGATGAGATACAGCATCCACGCGCGACTTTCGCGGAGTGGATCGCCCATCGCTGGCGCAGGAGGTCGCGACGGTGGAGACACAACGCGTGATCGCCGTTACCGGGGCGACCGGCGGCCAGGGCGGCGCCGTCACCCGCCACCTGTTGTCGGACGGCTGGCGGGTCCGGGCTCTCACCCGCAACCCAGGCGCGGCGAAGGCGCGGCGCCTGGCTGTGCTCGGCGCGGACCTCGTGGGCGTGGACATGACGGACCGCGCGGCCCTGGTTCGCGCCCTCCGTGACTCATACGGCGTGTACAGCGTGCAGAATCCGATGATCAGTGGCCACGAGGGGGAGATCCGGCAGGGCCAGAACGTCGCCGACGCCGCCAAGGAGGCCGGCGTACACCATGTTGTCTACGGCTCAGCCGGCACCGGGGCAGCCGGCACCGGAATCCCGTCATGGGAGTCAAAGCTGGTGGTGCAAGCGCACATGGAAGAGCTGGGCCTCCCGCTTACCGTCCTGCGGCCGATGGCCTTCATGGAGCTGATGAGCGACAAGAGGTTCTTCCCCGCCGTCTCCGCCTGGCACCTGATGCCGATGTTGATGGGCGTCGACCGGCCGGTTCCGTGGATCAGCCTCGATGACGTCGGCGCGATCGCCGCCCAGGCATTCGCCGATCCCGGCCGGTTCATCGGCGCGGACCTTCACCTGGCGGCCGACGTTCGGTCTATCGCCGAGAGCCGCGAGATCTGGCGTGACATCACTGGCCGCCCGCCCCGACGGTTTCCGCTGCCGGTGTGGCTCTTCGAACGGTTCGTCGGGACTGACCTGACCACGATGTGGCGGTGGCTACGGACGGGAAACGTCGACGTCGATCCGGCGCCGACTCGCCAGATCCTGCCCACGGCGGCGACCGTGCGAGAGTGGCTCGTCCGAGCGCAGTCTCGCTAACTGGGCGCTCTCGAGTGGACCGGACCTGATGCTCCGACCGGTGGGATCGTGGAGCCTGGATCCACAATCTCACCGGTGGGATCAGCGAGTAGGAGGCGGATGCCGGACGACGATCTGCCGCGCGGGATCGGCGTGGGGCGGCGGGTCGCGGGGCGGGGCGGCGGCTGGGGCGGGGCTCGGGCGCGGGGCGCTCGTATGATGGGCCGGACTCCGAGCCTGAGGACCTGCCATCCGGTACGCGCTGCTGATCCTGCCCTCGTCGAATCGTGTGTACGCCGATGCGTCGGTGGCGCTGACCCAGGCCGAGCTGGACGTGTTCAACCGGTCCGTGCTCGACGGGCGGATCAGCGGCATCGGTGCGGAGACGGTCGGCGGCGTCCCGTACGTGACGTTCGACGCCGAGCGGCTCGGCGAGCGGGATCTCGCGTTGCTGGCGAACCTGTCGTCCCTCTACGCGCTGTTCGAGGTTGAGGACGATCTGTTCAGGCCGGTCGCCTTCACCCGCCTGGACCGGTTCGACGACGACCTGGTCACCATCCAGAAGTACCAGGGGAAGACGAACGAGCAGTTCACGAAGCTGCTGCTCAACGTCACGCTGCTGTCGTCGGCGTTCGCGCCGGAGATGCTGGAGCGGCGGTTCCGGGTGGTCGATCCGCTGTGCGGCCGTGGCACCACGCTCCACCAGGCGCTGATGTACGGCTATGACGCGTCCGGCCTGGACAGGGATCAGCGTGACTTCGAGGCGCACGCCACGTTCGTCCAGACCTGGTTGAAGCGGAAGCGGCTCAAGCACCGGGTGGACTTCGGCCCCGTCCGGCGGAACAAGCAGGTCATCGGGAAGCGGCTGCACGTCACGCTGGCCGCCTCGAAGGACGACCACAAGGCCGGTCTCACCCAGGAACTCGACGTCGTGAACGCCGACACCACGCGCGCGCTGGACTTCTTCCGTCCGGGCTCGTTCGATCTCGTCGTGGCCGACGCGCCGTACGGGGTCCAGCACGGCAGCCGCACCGCCGGCAAGGGCCTCGCGCGGAGCCCGCTCGACCTGCTCGCCGAGGCCGTGCCCGTCTGGGTCGAGCTGTTGCGCGGCGGCGGCGCGCTGGGCATCTCGTGGAACACGCTCGTCGCCAGCCGTGACGACGCCGCGGCGCTGCTCGCCGACGCCGGCCTGGAGCCGCTCGGCACCGAGCCGTACCTGGCGTTCAAGCACCGCGTCGACCAGGCGATCCTCCGCGACATCCTCGTCGCCCGGAAGCCCTGACCCGAACACCCGGCGGCCCGAAGGCCCCAAGAATGCAGCGAGTGGGATGTGCGGCCACCACCCGCACATCCCACCCCGAAACCGGACACCGATCAGTCGGACGAGCGCATCGCCCGGGTGCCGACGAACAGCCCGACCGCCGCGAGGATCGCCGCTGCCGCGATCCCGCCGCCCAGCGTGTCGAGCGAGAAGTCGCCGTTGATCAGCGCGCGCTCTGCGTCCACCACGTACGTCAGGGGGTTGGCCTTCGCCAGGGCCTTCAGCCATCCCGGCGCCGCGTCGAGCGGGAGGAGCATCCCGGCGAGCAGCAGCAGCGGGAACAGCAGCGTCTGCTGGACCACCCAGAACATCCAGTCCTGGTTCTTGCAGGCCAGCGCCAGCGAGTAGGACAGCGCGCCGAGCCCGACGCAGAACACGCCGAGGATCACGAGCCCGACGGCCAGCCCCGCGATGTTCGGGTCGAAGCCGAACGGCATCGTGGCGGCGACGACGATCAGCGCCTGCGCGATGACGGGGACGATCTCCTTGAGCGCCCGTCCGATCATGAGCGCCGACCGGGACAGCGGGGTGACGAGCATCCGCTCGTGCGATCCGGTCTGCATCTCGCTGATCAGGTTGGCGCCCGTCGCGGACGTCCCGAACAGGCACAACATCACGATCACGCCGGGGACGAACCACTGCAGCGTGTTGCTCGCGCCAAGCCCGGAGACGCTGGTGAGCAGCGGCGCGAACAGGGCGAGGAAGAACAGCGGCTGGATGAGTCCGAAGATGACCGAGAACGGGTCGCGGATGACCGGCCGAAGCTCGCGGCTGAAGACGATGGCGCTGTGGGTGAGGACGTTGGTGCTCATGCGGCGATCTCCTGCTGGGCGCGGTTCGGGGCGTCGGTCGTGGCGGTGCTGGCCTGGCCTTCGCGCAGGCTGCGTCCGGTGAGGTTCAGGAACACGTCGTCGAGGGTCGGGCGGGCCAGTTCGGCGGCGAGTACGGGCGTGCCGTCCGCGTCGAACTCCCTGAGCAGCCGGGGCAGGACGGCCGGTCCGCCACCGACCCGGATGTCCAGGCCCGCGCCGGACTGCGTGACCACCGCTCCCCGGTCCACGCCGCGGGTCCGGGCGGCGGCGCGCGCGGCATCGGCCGGAGTGCCGAACGAGACCGTGATCCGGTCGCCCGCGAAGTTGGCCTTGAGCCGGGCCGGCGTGTCGTCGGCGACGATCGTGCCGTTGTCGACGATGACGATCCGCTCGGCGAGGGAGTCGGCCTCGTCCAGGTAGTGGGTCGTGAGCACGATCGTGGTGGCGTGCCGCTCGCGCAGCGCCAGGATGTGTTCCTGGAGGTTGGCCCGGTTCTGGGGGTCGAGGCCGGTCGACGGCTCGTCCAGGAACAGCAGTTCGGGGGCGTGGATCAGGCCCATCGCGATGTCGAGCCGGCGCCGCTGGCCGCCTGAGAGCATCGACACCTTGCGGTCGGCGACCTCGCTCAGGTGGAGCGAGTCGATCAGCTCGTCCGCGCGGGCGCGGGCCGCTGCCCGGTTGAGGCCGTACGCGCGTCCCTGGGTGACGAGCTCGTCGCGCCCGCGCTGGTTGTGGCCGGCGCCGTTGCCCTGTCCGATGTAGCCGATGCGGCGGCGTACCGCGGCCTTCTCGCTCACGACGTCGTGTCCGGCGACCCTCGCGACGCCGGCGGTCGGCGGGATGAGCGTGGTCAGCATCCGGAGCGTCGTGGATTTGCCGGCGCCGTTCGGACCGAGGAGGGCCACCATCTCGCCCCGCTCGATCGTCAGGTCGAGCCCCCGCACGGCTTCGACGGTCGTCTTGTTGACGGTGAAGTGCCTGGTCAGACCCTGCGTCTCAATCATCGTGTCGTCCATGAGCACTACGTTAGGAACCATAGCGGCCAGTTCTTGACCGCTATCAGGATCCGCCCGTAAATCTGTGCGCGACATCGGACGACGGGCCGAAGTAGTAGGCCCGTACCCGGTACTCCGCCCGCTTCTCCGTGGGCAGCGTGACCAGGCCGAACGCGGTGACATCCGGGTCGAGGACGGCCGCGACGCTGAACGCGCGCCCCCCGACCGGACGGACCTCGACGAGGTACCCCTCCTCGTCGCGCGCGTGGTCCGTCCACTCGAACCGGATGCCGTTCGCGTCCATCACAGTCGCCCTGAGCCCTGCCGGTGCGGCGCCGGCCGTCCGCACCGGCCGGCGCCCGGCACCTGCCACCACCGGCTTGACCCACGTCTCGTCAGCGGCGGGGTCGGGCTCGCCCGGCGGCAGCTCGACCGGCACCGTCGACGACACCGGCCCGAAGTACGGCCGCAACCGGTAGTAGAAAGGCGTCTGCGGCATCAGGTCGGCGTGCTCGTACCGGCGCTGGTCGGGCGGCGCGAACTGGAGGATCGTGTACGGGCCGTCCGGGTCCGTCGCGAACTCGACCACGCGCCCGGCCGCGCCCGGCTCGGCGTCGTCCCAGGTCAGGACGATGTCAGTCGGCGAGGTCAGGGTGGCGACGAGCGATTCGCCGGACGGCCCGGCCGAGCTGGACGGCCCGGCCGAACCGGACGGCCCGGCCGAGCAACCGGCCGCGACCACAAGGGCCAGCGCCAGGACGGAGCGCACCGGCCTACTTGCGCCAGAACCTGACGTTGCTCCAGACGACCGTCGCCGGCCCCTGCCCGCTCGCCGTGCGGTACGCCCCGAACTTGTCGTAGAAGCTCCCGGACCCGCTCGACACCGAGTGCCTGAGCGACCCGTTGATGTACGTCCGGTGCTGGCTGCCGACCTGGTGGACGGTGTTCACCCGGACGGTCGTCCCGGTCGCGGCGCCGGTCGCGATCGTGGTGCCGCCGTGCACGGCGTACAGCCGCCCGCCGCGTTCGACGGCGAGCATGAAGTACGGGCCACTCGCGAACGTCTGCTTGAGACTGATCCGGCTGCCGCCCATGCTCGTGATCCGGAAGTAGCCCTCGAACTGTCGCGTGCCGTTCGAGTACGTGGCGTACCGCCGTTCCGCACGCTGGTCGCCGCTGCCGGTCGAGCAGGTGAGCGTGAACGTGAGGTTGTTGACGTCCCCGCACCCGCGCTCCTGGACGTTGAACGTCGGCGAGTACGACGTCCACGGGCCTGGTTCGACCTCGGCGTGCGCGCTCGGGGCTGCCAGCACAAGGCCTGCTACCAGGGCGGCGATTCCCAGCGTACGTAACATATCGGACCTCCTCCGTTAACCCCGGCAGGCTAGGCGAACCGGGCATAGCGGTCCAAGGCCCTTCCGTCAGACGGTAAAAGAAGTCCGGCTACGCGCGGCGTCCGAGGAACGCGAGCATGCGGGTCTGCTCGTCCGCGTCGGCGGGCGGCTCCAGCGCCGGCCCGAACGCTCCCGGGCCGCGCATCGCGTCGCCGAGCTGCTCGGACTGGGCGAGTACCTGCTTGACCTCGTCCGGCTCGATCTGCTCGTCCTGGCCGGTCGACCTGGCCAGGTCCCAGCCGTGGACGACCAGGTCGGTGCTCAGGAAACCGTCGACGGCGCGCTCGAACGTGGAGCGGCCGAAGGTGCCCTCATACTCGGTACCCGCGCGTGCCGGGTCCTCCAGGTCGGACTGGATCACGGCACGCGCGGCGTCCCAGGCCTCGGCCGGCGCCTCCGGCAGTGGCGGCATCTCCCGGCCGACGAGGCCGAGGAACATCGCCTGAGACTCGACCACGTGCTTGACGAGATCGCGCACGGTCCAGTCCGGGCACGGCGTCTGGTTGGTCCAACTGTCCTCGGGCACCGCGGCGATGCGAGCGGCGAACTGGTCGGAAAGGCGCGAATAGCGCTCTGAAATCTCACTCATGGCACCATCCTCATCTCGCCCCCGCGGCGACGCTTGGACGAACGCGACAGGGTCATACCCGCGCGTGCGGCGGATAGTCGGTGCCGCGCATCTCCGCAGGTAGATGGCCCATGTCGTTGTACGCGACGAGCTTGGTCCGGCCCGGCAGGTACAGGATCACGGTGATCGCGCAGTGGTAGTCGAGCATCCGTAGCCAGGCCGGCCCGGGTGCCCCGAGCGCGTTGGCGACGAACCAGTTGATGAGGTTGCCGTGGCTCACCAGCAGCTCCGGGCTGGGCCCGTCCTGGCCGGCGAACCGGTCGAGCGCGGCGCGTGCCAGCCCGGGTCCGGCGGCGACCTCGGCCGGCGGCAGGCTGGCGAAGAACGCACGCAGGTCGTCGGTCAGGTCGGCGTCCGCCGGGACCTGCGGGATGCACTCGCGAAGCAGGTCGGTGGGGTGCACCGGGACGCCCGGCAGTTCGGCCGCGATCAACGACGCCGTCTCGGCGGCCCGCCCGACCGTGCTGTGGTGGACGGCGGCGAACGGCACGTCGGCCAGGCGCCTCGCCACCAGCCGGGACTGCTCACGGCCGAGGTCGGTCAGCGCGTCGTCCTCGTACTCGCCGTGCCGGACCAGGTAGAGGAGCCGCCCGGTCACGGGCCGTCGGCCGCAGCCGGGTCGGCGGCCGGGAGCGGGTCGGCGGGGCCGGGGCCGGGTTGGCGGCCGGAGCCGGGGCCGCCGGCTCCTGGACGAGGTCCGCGACGACCACCGTCACGTTGTCCGGACCCCCGCCGGCCAGCGCCAGCTGGACCAGCGCCGCCGTGCAGCGTTCGAGGTCGGTCTCCTGCTTCAGCACGGCCGCGATGGCGTCCGGGGTCGTGGCGTCCGGCAACCCGTCGGAGCACAGCAGGTACCGGTCGCCGGGCTTCACGTCCGGACGGAGGTAGGTGGCCTCGACGTCCGAGCCCTGGAGCACGCGCGTGACGAGCGAGCGCTGCGGATGGGTGCCGGCCTCGTCCGGGGAGATGCATCCCTGGTCGACCAGCCCCTGCACGTACGTGTCGTCGCGGGTCACCTGGGTGACCTCGCCCCCGCGCAGCCGGTACGCGCGGGAGTCGCCGGCGTGGGCGATCGCGACAGACGAGCCCGCCACCAGCAACGCCGTGATGGTGGTCGCCATGCCGGTCAACGCGGGGTCGGCCTCGGCGGCCGCGCGGATGTAGCGGTTGGCGTTGTCGATCGCGCCACGCAGGGCCACGACCGGGTCGGTGGCCTCCTGGTCGTCCAGCGGGGCGAGCGCGGCGATGGCCAGTTCGCTCGCCACCTCGCCGGCCGCCTGCCCGCCCACGCCGTCCGCGACGGCCACCAACCGGGACCCGGCATAGAGGCAGTCCTCGTTGTTGGACCGGACCAGCCCGGGATCGCTGGCCGCCGCATAACGGAGGGTGACGTGGTCGCTCATACTCGCAAGCATGCACTGGCCGCGCCACGCGGGTGACAGCCCACCCCTGGTTGTGCCCCGGCGCCGTCTACCGGAGAGTGATCCGCATGTCTGAGCTCGAACCTGGATCGCACACCGCGGAACTCCCCGCGTATGTCGCGGCGCCTGCGCCGCGGCGCCCCGCCTGGTACCTCCTGGCGCTGGTCGGCTTCACGGCCGTCATCGCGCTGTGGGCGGTCACGTCGACGCTGTGGCTCGTGGCCGAGCGCGGGGCCCGGCAGGCGAGCGACGCCACCGTGGCGAAGCAGACGGCGGCCGTGGCGCAGAAGGAGAAGGAACTCGCGCAGGCCCGCAAGGAGATCGGCGCGCTGAAGATCAAGCTCGCGGCGGCGGAAAAGAAGCAGGCAGACCCGCCGCCCTTCCTCGAATGCCTCTCCACGGACGTGCTGAAGAAGCTTGCGGAGAAGGCCAAACTCGGCGACGGCTCTTTCTTGAAGATCGACCCTTCCTGCACGCAGCCCCGGTGACCGCTACTGCTCCGGAGTGATCGTCAGTACGCGATCGAGGCCGGTCAGCATCAGCGCCCGCCGGACGTGCATCGGCGGCGCCGACACCGTCAGCCGGAAGCCGCCCTCGGTGACCCACCGGTGCACCCGGACGAGGAATCCGAGCCCGACGGAGTCCAGGAACGTCGTCGCGCCCAGATCGGCGACGACATCGCCTGCCGGCCCTGCCGTCAACGTGTCGAACGCGTCGTCCAGCTTGCCGCGCGCCGCGTAGTCCACGTCCCCGATTAGCGCGACACGCACGCCGTTTCGACCCGAGATCAGCTCGACCCTGTTGTCGCCAGGGTCGAGCGTCTTGTCCTGCATCCAGTAACCCCCGCCCGCTCTGCTCACTCGTCGCGTGCTGGGTACCCACCGAGACCGCCGCTCACACCTATAGCCTTGCGTTACGAGCGGACGGTCAGAATACGAGGGTTTGGGGTAGATAGCGGCGTGATCAGGCGCTGACGGTCACCAGGCGCTTGCCGGCCTCGGTCTCGATCGCGACGGCCTTCAGGTCGGCACGGGCAATGGCGGCGGACCCGGGCACGCCCGGCGCCGACGCCGGCGGCGGCTTCGCCCCGATCACCCAGCTCCCGGCGATCTGCTCGGTGCCGTTCCGCGAGATCGCGATGATCCGGCAACGCTCACCCGGCGGCACGCCCTTGACCTTCACCGCGAACCGGACCCAGTCACCGGCCGGCACGAGGTTGATCGTCGCCGCGACGCCCGTGGCGGAATCCGTCCCGGTCAGCACCTGACCGGCGGGCGCGCTCGGCGAGCTGGACGCCTGCGGAACCGATGCGGGCGCGCCCCTGTCGCCCAGGGCGTACCCCGAGGCGACCGAGCCGGCGACCAGCGCCGCGACACCGGCCGCGACCAGCGACATCCGCCGGGTACGGGCGACGTTGCGTTCGGCCCGGACGGCGCGCAGCGTGCGGCGCAGCACCATGTCGTCCTCGATCGGCACGGCCGGCAATGGGTCGGCGGCGTCGTCGAACAGGCGCTGGGCCTCGCCGGCCGGCAGCAGCGACAGCAGGTCCTTCGCCTCGCTGACCTCGGACAACTCGACGCGGCACTCGGCGCATGTCGCGATGTGCTCGTCGACGGACCGCTGCTCGTCGGCGTCGAGGATGCCAAGGCTGTAGCCACCGAGCAGGTTGCGGACGTGGGTCTCGTTCATGCCGACACCTCCTCCTTGGCTTCCTCGATCGCGCCTCTCAGGGCGCGTAGTGCGTAGTAGGCGCGAGACTTGATCGTTCCGGGCGGCACGCCGAGGATCTCGGCGGCCTCGGTGGCGGTCTTGCCGCCGTAGTAGACGGTGACGAGGACGGCCCTGTGCTCCGGACTCAACGTCTGGAGCGCGTGCCGTACGTACACCGAGTTCACCACGTCGTCGGCGTGGTCGTAGGCGATCGGCGGGGTCGCCGGGCTCTCCGACACCTCGGCAGGACGTGCCTGACGTGCGCGGACGCGGTCCGTGACGATGTTCCGCGCGACGGTGAACAGCCAGCCGCGGATCGAGCCGCGCTCCTCCGTCAGCTTCGCGGCGTTGCGCCACGCGCGCAGCAGAGTCTCCTGGACGACATCCTCGGCGAGCTGGCGATCACCGGTCAACCGGGTCGCGTACGCGAGGAGCGTCGCGCCGTGTTCGGCGTACAACGAGGTCACGAGCGCCTCGTCGGTCGACGCCGATCCGCGCGGAGGCTCGTTGCGGCGCCGCCACTGCCTGAGCTTCCCTCGCGCCTCGGCCATCATGGTGGACTTCCTACCAGCCAGGTCGGACGCCGGCAGAGCAGGGGTATGCCAGTCGGCGACGTCGTCCGTGACGTCCCTGGGCAGCATCACCGCGTAGGTCATGCTCACAACACGCGCCAGAGGTCACGGAGGGTTCAACACCTCTGGGCGACATCTTCCCGGCTGCATCCGGGAAGATGTCGCCCCAAACCCCGGCGCTAGACCACGGCGCCGGTTCCGGTGCGCGGCGGCGCCTTCTTCTTGGCGGACGGCTTGATGCCGAACTGGCTCGGTGTCGTGCCCGCACGGGCCTGGAACTCGATCGCCAGCGGCGTCGCCAGGAACATCGACGAGTACGTGCCGATGCCTATACCGACGAGCAGCGCGATCGCGAAATTGGTCAGCGAGTCGCCGCCGAGGATCCCGAGTGCCGCCAGGATGAAAACGGCGCCGAGACCGGTGTTGATCGTCCGCGGCACGGTTTGGAGCACGGCCGTGTTGGAGATCGTCGCGAACGGGATCTTCCGGGCCGCCCCGCGCCACATCTCACGGATCCGGTCGAACACGACCACCGAGTCGTTCACCGAGTAGCCGATGACCGTGAGGAGCGCCGCGAGGAACACGCCGTCCACCGGTTTGCCCAGCCAGGCGAACACGCCGATCAGGATCAGCACGTCGTGGGCCATCGCGAGGACGGCCCCGGCGCCGAAGATCCATTTGAACCGGACGGCGAGGTAGACGAGCTGCGCCAGCAGGGCCACTCCCAGCGCGATCAGGGCCTTGTTCCGCAGCTCGTTGCCGAGGCTCGGCCCGACCTGCTCGTCGTTGACCCGTTCGACGTCGCCGCCGAGCCCGGCCAGCGCCGTGCGGACCCGCCGCTCGCCGGCGTCGTCCATGTTGCCCGCCCGGATGGTGATGTCGTTGTCGCCGGACTCCTGGACTACCGCGGTCGGGAACCCGGCGCCGGCGACGGCGGTCCGCGCGTCGTCGACGTCCACCTGCCGCGACGTCGAGTACTCGACGAGCCGTCCACCGGTCAGCTCGACGCCGAACTCCAGTCCGCGGAATCCGAGGCCGGCGACCGCCAGGACCATCATCACCAGCGAGAGGCCGATCCACCGGCGGCGCCAGCGCATGAGGTCCGGACCGCGCTCGGTCAGCCAGACCCGGACCCGGCCGAGGTGCGCCAGACCGCTGACCGCCGGCCGGCGCTGGACCCAGCCCCAGCTGGCGAGGCCGTCCACGAGGACGCGCGTGATGAACAGCGCGGACACCATGGACGCCAGCACACCGATCGACAGGGTCACGCCGAAGCCCCGCACCGGGCCGGACGCCAGGAAGAACAGCAGCCCGGCGGCGAGCAGCGTGGTGACGTTCGAGTCGGCGATTGCCGAGAACGCGTTCTGGAAGCCGCTGGTCACGGCGGATCGCAGACTTCGCCCCGGGCCGCTGAACTCCTCTCTGGCCCGTTCGAACACGAGCACGTTGGCGTCGACGGCCATGCCGATCGCGAGTACGAACCCGGCGAGGCCGGGCAGGGTCAGCGTCGCGCCCAGTGCCACGAGCGCCGCGTACGACATGCCGGAGTACATGACCAGCGCGAGGACGGCTGCCGCGCCGACCAGCCGGTACACGAAGATGATGAACAGGCCGGTCAGGATCACGCCGATGATCGCGGCCTTCGCGCTGGCTTCGATCGCCTCGGCGCCGAGGCTGGGGCCGATCGTCCGCTGGGAGACCTTCTCGACCGGCACCGGCAGCGCGCCGGCCTTGATCAGCAGCGCCAGTTCGATCGCGCCGGCCCTGCTGAACCGGCCGGTGATCTGCGTCTGGCCACCGGTCATGCCGGTCTTGCACTGGACCTCGGCGACGACCTCCGGCGACGTGATCACCTTGTCGTCCAGGACGATCGCCACCCGGCGGCGCGGGTCACCCATCGGCGCGCACGCCGCCTCGCCGGTCAGCGTGGACCACGCCTTGCTGCCGTCGCCTTTGAAGTCGATGTTCACGACCCACTGGCCGGCCTGCGTGTCGTAGATGCCCTGCGCGGTCTCCACGCCCTGGCCGGTCAGCGCCGACGGCCCGAGCCGCAGCCGCTGGCCGGACTCGTCCTCGACCACCCGTTCCTTGTCCGGTGCCGGAGGCGCGCTCGGACTCGGGCTCGGCGACGGGCTCCCGGACGGCGTGGGCGTCGGCTCCTCAGGCGGCGCGACTCCGATCACCGGGTGGAACGTCAGCTGAGCGGTCTTGCCGACGACCTCGGCCGCCTCCTGCGGATCCTGGACGCCAGGCAGCTCGATGATGATGCGGTTGTCACCCGAGCGGGAGAGCGACGGCTCGGAGACGCCGAGCGCGTCGACGCGGCGGCGGAGGACTTCGAGCGTCCGGTCGGTGGTCTCCCGGTTCGCCTTGGTCGTGGGCGAGTCCTTGGTCTCCAGGACGATCTGGCTGCCGCCGCGCAGGTCGAGGCCGAGGCGGGCGGGTTTGTTGACGATGAAGTAGGCGGACGCACCGAGGATGGCGATCACCATCAGCAGGCGTACCGCGGTCGCGCGGGACACGAGGCCTCCAGGCGGGAGGGCCACGCCCGGATCAGGGCGTGGTGGGAACGACGGGGACGATCTCTAGCTCGTCGCCATCGGTGGGCCGCGCCCGCGCGCAGCCGCCACCTCGGTGCCGGCCAGCCTGCCGGCATCGCCTGTGACCTGCCAGTACGTGCCGTCGAAGCGGCCCGCACCGGACGGCAGGACAGCCGCGACCGGGGTCGGCTGGGTGGCCCGTTCACCGCCTCGCTTGCTCGCCAGGACGGGCGCCGGCGGCGGGGTGAGCCGTCCGGCCAGGACCTGGAGACCTTCGGGGATCGCGCTGGCCGGGCCGTGCGGCGTGCCGTCGACGCGGCGGTGGGCGGCCACGTCGGCCGTCGTCGCACCGGTGATGGCCAGCACGAACGCCGCGACCAGTGCTGCCCAGCGCCGCAGGGTCAGGGCACGGATATGGGGCTGGTCACCCATCGCACCCCTCCGTCCTGTGACAGCACCGCCACTGAACGATAGCCGCGCCGGCCACCCTGCCCCGGGCGAGAAGCGCCGTGGGCCCAGACCAGCTAGGGGAGCTTCCAGTCGATCGGGGCGTTGCCTGCTGCTTCGAGGGCCGCGTTGACCCGGCTGAACGGGCGGGAACCGAAGAATCCGCCGCTCGCCGACATCGGGCTCGGGTGCGCCGACTCGATGCACGGGACGCCGGCGCCGAGCAGCGGGCGCAAGGTGCGGGCGTCACGCCCCCACAGGATCGCGACCAGCGGCTTGTCGCGGGCGGCCAGCGCGCGGATGGCCTGGTCGGTGACCTTCTCCCAGCCCTTGTCGCGGTGCGAGCCGGGCGAGCGGGGCGCGACCGTGAGGCATCTGTTGAGCAGCAGCACGCCGCGCTCGGTCCAGGGGGTGAGGTCGCCGCTGGACGGCATCGGGTGGCCCAGGTCTTCGGTGTACTCCTTGTAGATGTTGACGAGGCTGCGCGGGATCGGCCGGGTCTCCGGCGACACCGAGAACGACAGGCCGACCGCGTGGCCAGGAGTCGGATAGGGGTCCTGGCCGACGATCAGCACCCGGACTTCGTCGAACGGCTGCTGGAACGCCCGCAGCACGTTGGCCCCGGCCGGCAGGTACTCGCGCCCTTCGGCGATTTCGGTGCGGAGGAAATCCCCCATGCTGGCGATCACGCCGGCCACCGGTTCCAGTGCCCGCGCCCAACCAGCCTCGACGACCTCCGGCAACGGGCGGGCGCTCATCGGCCACCGTCCCGTCGCTCGGTCCGACACCACTGCGTGTTCCGTGCCCGATTCATGGCCCCGGAGCCTAGCGCCCCCGGGCGACGGAAACGTGCTGTGGACACAGCACTAGCCGGCGAGCGCCGCGATGACCAGGATCGCCAGCACCACGACGGCTCCCACGCCCGCGAAGAGGACGATGCCCCGGCGCAGGTCGGCGCGTTGCTTCGCCAGGAACGCGGCTCTCTGCGCGTCGTCCTTCGCGCGGCGGCGGGCGAGTTCGAGACCGGTGAGGTCGGCGTCGAGTTCGCGTCCGGCCTCGCGCAGGACGTTCGAGAGTGCGGCCGGTTCGCCGGCGAGTGGCGTCGCGGCGGCAGCGTCCGGAAGGAGGACGTTCGCCTGGACCAGCTTGGCCTCGGCCGTTTCGAGCGCCCTGCGAACCTCGTCGTTCCAGGCTGCGCACTGGCGGGTCACGGCGTCGAGGTCGGCCTGCGCCCGCCGGTACGTCTCCTGCTCGGCGGCCGTCGCGCGCCCGCGCAGGTGGTCGCCCCGCTCCGGCAGCCGGGCGAGCTGCCCGACCGCGTCGACGTAGCTGCTCCACAGTGGATCGGTCATTCCGGCTCACCCAGCCGCAGCAGCTGTTCACGGGACGGCAGCCCGAACGGCACGATCGGACGGGCGTCCGAGCCCTGCGCGCGGTCCCAGTAGAGGCCGCGGTGCGGGCGCGGCTCGTACCGGATGTACGGCCCGCACACCGACTGGACATCGCCCTGGGGAAGACGCAGGAACAGGTAGCTGCCGACCAGTCCGGACATGGCGTACTCGAGCTGCCGCTGGAACACGTTGAGGGTGCTCCACCAGCCGAGCAGGTACATCTGCGCGACCGGGCCCTCGCCCACCAGCCGCCGCAGCGCGTCCCCGGGCATGTCGCCGTTCGGCATGTACTGGTCGAGGCGGGTCGCCCGGTGCATCCCGGGGGCGACGACGTACACGGGCGCCTGCTCGGTGTCGGCCGCGAGCCGCTCGGTGAGGCGTTCGCCGATGTCGATCAGTGCCTGGGCGATGTCGCGTCCGGCGTGGACGGTCACGTCGTGGCCCTTGGCGCGGGCCGCCTCCGCCATCGTCTGGACCTCGGGCGTCGGCAGGCCGCTGCCGGCCAGCGCGTCGAGCAGCACGAACTCGGCCCGCAGCTCCTGCGCGGCGAGCGACCACACGGCCGCCGTGAGCGCGCCCAGCGCTTCGTCACGGCCGTCCCCGACGATCGCGAGGGTGCGGCCAGGGTCCGGACGGCACGTGAACGCGATCGGGTGCGGGTCGACGTCGACGGGCAGGCCGAGGAGTGCGTGGCGGGCGCCGTCGTCGTGGTCGCTGGCCTGGCTCAGCACCCGTGACAGCGCGCCCGGCAGCTCGGCCGGGTTGGTGGGCCGGGACGCGTAGAACACCCGCGGCGGGACCGGGTCCTTCGCCTTCGCCCACCAGACGGACCGCAGCTTGTCGAGCAGGCTCTCGTCCGCGTAGGCGATGATGCCCCGGCGGTTGTGGGCCCGGGCGCCGTACTCGCTGTTGAGGATCGCCTCGCCCCGGAACCGCAGCTGGGCGGCGTCGTGGTTGCCGCGGCCGAGGATCGCCTCGGACTCCGAGGCCTCGGTCTTGAGACTCACCCGCCACGGGAACTGGCCGAAGATCGACTGCTCCTTCGTCGCCAGCCCCTCGATGCCGGACAGGGTCTGCGACGCCAGCACCAGATGCATGCCGACCGCGCGGCCGCGGCGGGCCAGGGTCTCGATGATCCGGACGGCCTCGTGGCCGATGTCGTCCTGGCTGCCGATCAGCACCTGGAACTCGTCGATGACGACCAGGACCCGGGGGACGCGCTCGTCCGGGTGGGCCTGCCGGTACGCGGCCAGGTGGTTGTGCCCGGCCGTGCGGAACTTCTCGGCCCGGCGGCCGAACTCGGCGTCGAGGTGGCGCAGTACCGCCAGCCCGAACAGCCGGTCGCCCTCAAGCCCCAGGACCCGGACGTGCGGCATCCAATGTGGCCGGTCCGGGCGCGGGCCGAGCCGATCGAACTCGAGTCCGTCCTTGAAGTCGAGCAGGTACATCTCGACCTCGTCCGGCGAGTACGAGGCGGCGATGCTGTGCAGCAGCACCAGCAGCAGGTTGGACTTGCCCTGCCCGGACGCGCCGCCGACCAGCACGTTCGGGAGCGCCGGATCGGCGCCGCGCAGGTTCATCGTCACGCGGTCGAAGCCGGACATGCCGAGGGTCGCCGTCATGCCCTCGGTGGCCTGGTGCGCCCACGTCTCCTCCACGGGCGGCAGCAGGTCGGCGAAGTCCACCGACGGCGCGGCGGCGCGGTCGGCGCGGTCCGCGACCAGGTCGGCGACGTCGCCGATCAGCTGCCGGGGCGGCGCGCCGTCCGGGTGGACAGTCACGCCCGGGAAGGTCCCGACCGTGACCGCACCCGCCCGGCCGGTGATGATCGTGGCCTGCGTGAGGAGGTCCGCCGGGTCGACGGATGTCGCGCCCCGGACCTGCGGGTCGTGGTGGATCAGCATCGAGACACCGCGCTTCGGTCCGCCGTCCGCGATGCGCAGCAGCTCACCCTGGACCGCCGAGTCGACGCCGGTCGGGTAGTCCAGCACCACCAGCAGGCGGTACGGCTCGGGCTGCATCTCCGTCGCGGCGACCAGGCTGCCGAGATCGGCGACGCTCCGCGAACCGACCAGCTCGGCCACCCGCGCGACCGCCGACCGCAGGTGATGCAGTTCGTTGACCAGCTGGTTCGTCGTGACGAGCGGTTCGCCGAAGATGCTGGTGGACGCGCGGCGCAGCCCGGCGAACGGGCTGAACACGCCCCGGATGCGCGGGTCGAACACCACGACTTCGAGCCGGCCCGCCGGCACCGCCGCGACCGCGCGCAGGACGAGCCCCGTCAGGATCTCCGTCGCCCACGACGCGCCGCCGTCAGCGACCACCGCGACGTTGCCGACGTCGAGCAGCGGCACCAGCGCCGGCAGGTCCTCGTCGCGGGGGAGCCCCGACACCTCCAGCGAACCGAGCCGCAGGTGCCGCGCCGACGCCGATCCGAGCCAGTCGGACGAGCGCCACCCGGCCGCGTCCCAGCTCGCCGACGCGGGCCCGGGAGCCAGCCGTGACGCACTGCCGAGCAGCGTCGCCCGTGCCGTGTCGTGCGCCTCGCTCAGCTCCGCGTCGGCGCTGGTCTGCTCCCGGCGCCGTTGCCGCGCGGCTTCGCCGTCCACCTGCTTGAACTCGTCCCGCGCGGCGCCTTCCACCGCCTTCGCCCCCGCCACCAGGCCACGCGCGGCGCCGACGAGGCGCAGGTACGTCGTCCTGAGGCGCTGGACCTCGGCCGCGGTGGCCTGCGGGTCGGGCACCGGTTCGACGTCCGTCCCCCGACCGGACACCAGCTGGAAGAAGCGGTCGGTCACAAGTGCTCGCCAATCTCCCTGCCACGGCGGCCGGCGTGGGTGAGCGCGGCCGAAGCGGCGGCGCACGCCTTCACCGCATTGTCGTACGCGCTGAGCATCTCCGCGTACAGGGCCTGCTGGCTCGTCCCGTGGATCTGGCCCTTCGATGCCGTCGATGCCGCTTCCAGCCGCAGTCTCAGCGCGTCGAGGGCCCCGGCCATCGACGCGGCGTCCTTGGCCACACTGGTCATCTGACTCTTCAACTTCAGCAGCTCGGACATCGACGCTCCCCGTATTCGCCCACGTTTCAGGGGTAAGCCTCGCAGACCGGGGGCCTCCGCGTCAGCGACGCGGCGACGACCCTAGTGGCCGGTCAACGCGCGGAGGGCCGCGCGCATCCGCTCGACCTCGTGCGCGTCGAGGTTGGCCTGGCGATCGATCGCCAGCTCGCCGAGGCGGCGCTCGGTGGCCGGATCGACGACCGCGACGTGCACCATGCCCTCTTCGTCGTAGGACAGGATCACGTCGATCGGCACCGCCTCGTCCTGCGGCTCGATCGGGATGCGCGCCGAGCCGACGACCGTGACGTACCGCAGGTCGGCGTCGTCCCCCTCGGTGATCACGAGCAGGAACTCGCGCTGGTTCTGGGCGACCGTCCGGTACGTGCGCCGGATCTCGCACGGCACGGGCGTGTTCTTCTCGATCATGACGGTGTTGACCTGCTCGCCGGTCGACGGCGAGCGCGCCACGACGCCCAGTGCCTGCGACGTGACGTCGTGGATCTCCATCGGACGGCGTACCACGTCCGGCGACTTCCTGCCCTGCCGCTGGAGTGTCGCGTCCGCCTCCAGGGCGGCACCGAGCGCGACGGCTTCATCCGGATGGACGGACCGATCGGCGCGGACCCCGGTGTGCCCTTCCACCATCGACTGCACCATCGGCATGCGCGTCGATCCGCCGACCAGCACGGTCGCCGTCAGCCCCTGGCCGCCGTCGAGCCCGGCGGCGCCCAGCACCTCGGCGACCATCTCCTCCGTACGCCGCAGCAGCGAACCGGTCATCGACTCGAACGCGCGCTGGGTGACGTCCGTCCGGTACTCCCGCTCGCCGACCGTCATCTCCACCGCCGCGTCCGGCAAGGTGCTGAGCCGCCGCTTCGCGTGCTCGCAACGGTCGCGCAGTTCGGCTTCGAGCAGGTCGCCGTCGAACAGATCCGGGCCGCCCGAACGTTTGACGTCGTCGTTCACGTACCGCATCAGCTCGTTGTCGAAGTCGAACCCGCCGAGGTTGCGGTCGCCCGTCGTGGCCAGCACATCGCAGGTCGCGCCGGCGACCCGGACGACCGTCACGTCGAACGTCCCGCCGCCCAGGTCGTAGACCAGGACGGTCTCGTCCCGGTCGACGCCGTACCCGAAGGCCAGTGCCGCCGCCGTCGGTTCGTTGAGGATGCGCAGGACGTCGATGCCGGCGATCCGGCCCGCGTCGGCCGTGGCCCGGCGCCGCGCGTCGTCGAAGTAGGCCGGCACCGTGATGACGGCCTGGTCGCACGGGTGGCCGAGCGCCACCGACGCGTCGTCGACGAGCCGGCGCAGGATCAGCGCGGAGATCTGCTCCGCCGTGTAGCTCGTGCCGGCCGCCGTCTCGAACCGCCACGCCGGATCGCCGATGTGCCGCTTGACGAACTCGACCGACTCCTGCGGCGCCATCACGGCCGCGCGGCGGGCGGCCATGCCGACGGACGGCTCCTCGCCATCGAAACAGACGATGGACGGCATCGTCAGCTCGCCATCCGCGTTCGGCACCATGCCCGGACGGCCGAGCAGGTCTACCACGGCGATGGCGGAGAACGTCGTCCCGAGGTCGATACCGGCGGCGACCATCTACTTCGGGTCCGGATCGCGCGGGCCGCGGGCCTTGCGGCGGGGAACGGTGTTCTCGATGAGCCGCGCGTACCGCTCGTAGGCGGGCTCGAAACACGTGAAGAACAACGCCACTCCGGACGCCGCCAGAGCCACCACGACCGCCAGCGTGACCGTCGTCGCGCTGGCCGCCGTCTGGCTGACGTACGGCGGCAGGCAGCACATCAGCGCGGCGGTGAAGACGCCGGTGGCCGCCGGGACCCGGTACCGCCGCCGCAGCCTGCTCATCGACAGGCGCCGCCGCCGCGCCGCTCGGGACCGCGCCTTGTGCCGCCGCAGCTCGTCGTTGACCAGGTGGTCCGGCGCCTCGACGGAGAGGCCGCGGTTGGCGAGCGATTCGATGTGGGTCGCCTGTGCCATCGACGAGATGACCAGCGTCCCGTCGGACAGTTCGTGGTGCGCGGCCGTCGCGCGGTCGGCGAGCGCCTGGGCCAGGATCGTGCGGGCCTCGCCGCTGTCCGGGGACGCCTGGTAGAACTCCACGGCCTGGTTGACGGCCGCCTCGAACTTGCCCTGCGCCCGCAACGCCTTGACGACGCCTTCGTGGAACAGCACATTGTCGGGGGCCAGCGCGTTCGCCGAACGGAACGCCGTGAGGGCCCGCGCGTGGTCCTCGGCCGCCAGGAAGATCTCGCCGCGCCGGAAATGCAGCGAGGCGTTCTCCGTGTCGAGGCTGATCGCCCGCTCGATCGCGTTGATCGCCGCGGCGTGGTCGCCCGCGCCGGTCGCCGCGTTCGCCAGGACCTGCCACGCGTACGGGTTCTCCGGATCGGCCTCGACGGCCTGCCGCGCGGTGAACGTGGCGACCTCGTGGTGCCCGGCCTCCATCTGCTGGACGGCCCGGACCAGCCAGTTCTCCCCGGCCGCCGTCGGCTGGGTGGGCGCGGGCGCCTGACGGATCTGTTCGTCGTAGGTGCGGCGGCTGGCAGTGTCGAGGAGGAGGCGTTCGGCGTCGTCCAGCAGCTTCATGCGGCGTTCCGCCTCGTGCCGGACCTCGATCTCGGGGGACGCCGTCCGCCGGCGCCACGCGCGGCGCTGAGTCGTGATCGCCGAACGGATCGCCTCGTCGGTCGCGTCCGGTGCCAGCCCGAGGACGTCGTACAGCCCCGCGCCGCCACCGGCGCCAGGTGCGGCCCCAGGCCCGTGGCTCGCCACCGCGCGTCCTCCGCATCTGTCCAGGGCGCTCGTGTGCCCGCGACTATATCGGCGCGGCGACAACTACTTCCGGCGGTCGAGGAACGCGGTCATGCGGGCGTGCTTCTCGGCGTCCTCGAACAGGACGGCCTGGCTCAGCAGCTCGATCTGCGGATGCGCGGCCTCGGGCGCGTCGACGGCGGCCTTGGTGAGGCGGAGCGCGAGGGCGCTGCCCTTGGCCACCTCGTCCAGAAGGGAGTGTGCGGCGGCGATCAGCTCGTCCGGCGTCGTGACCTTCGAGACCAGCCGGACGGCGAGCGCCTCCTCCGCGCCCAGCCGCCGGCCGGTGAACAGCAGCTCCTTTGCGAGCCCTTCGCCGACGAGCCGGGGAAGCCGGTACGTCGCGCCGGCGCCCGCGAGGATGCCGAGCCGGACCTCGGGCTGGCCGAAGTACGCGCGGTCGGTGCAGATCCGCAGGTCGCACGCGTACGCCAGTTCGGCGCCGCCACCCAGCGCCGGACCGTCGACCGCCGCCACCGTGGGCAGCGGCAGGCGCAGGATCCGGGCGAACAGGCCCTGGTTGATCGCGGCGAGCGCGTCCATGCGGCCGCGTTCCCGCAGTTCGGCGATGTCGGCGCCGCCCGCGAAGATGCCGTCGGCGCCGCCGGTGAGCAGCAACAGCCGCGGCGCGCGTTCGAGCTCCGCGCAGACGGTGTGCAGCTCGTCGATCATCCAGCCGTCGATGGCGTTCCGCCGCTCAGGTCTGGTGAGGGTGACGACGAGCCGGTCGTCCTGCTCGTCGACGGAGATGGACGAGAAGCCGCGCGCCCAGTCCGGGACCGTCACTCTCAAACCTCCTGGCGTTGGCCGTCGACCCAGCGGTAGAAACCGTGGCCGCTCTTCTTGCCCAGTTCGCCCGCGGACACCTTCTGGATGAGCAGTTGCGGCGGCGCGAAACGGTCACCGTACGCGGCCTGCAACGTGCGGGCGATGTCGAGCCGGACGTCCAGCCCGACGATGTCGGTGAGTTCTAGCGGCCCGACCGGGTGGCGGTACCCGAGCATCATGGCCTTGTCGATATCCGCCGGGGACGCCACGCCGTCCGCCACCATGCGGATCGCCTCCAGCCCGAGCATCACGCCGAGCCGGGACGTGGCGAAGCCGGGGGCGTCGCGGACCACCACGGGGTCCTTGCCGAGGGCGGCGACGACGCCGAGCACCTCGGTGACGGTCTGGTCGGACGTCCGGGGGCCGACGACCACCTCGACGAGCGCCATGGCCCAGACCGGGTTGAAGAAGTGCAGCCCGACGAACCGCTCCGGCTCGCGGAGACCGCGCGCCAGCTCGGTGATCGCGATGCTGCTGGTGTTGGTGGCGAGAAGGTGCGGCATGCGCGCCTCGGCGGCGGCCAGCACGGCCTGCTTGAGGTCGGCGCGTTCGGGCACCGCCTCGACGATCAGGTCGGCGCCGATCGGTACGTCGTCCAGGCTGGTCAGGAGGGTGAGCCGCGTCCGGGCGGCGGCGGACTGTTCCGCCGTGAGCTTGCCGCGCTCGACCGCCTTGTCCCACAGCTTGCCGAGGTGGGCGACGACCTGTTCGGCCCGTCCCGGATCGACCTCGACGACCTCGACCGCGTACCCGGCGTTGACCGCCGTGTAGGCGATGCCGAGGCCCATCGTGCCGCCACCGACGACCACCATGCGCCGCGTGCTCATGCTTACTCTCCGCTCATCGCTCGTCGGTCACAGCGGGTCACTTCATGACATCACTACGACGATAGTGCAAGAGAGTGTCACATGCGGGGTGTGTACGGAAGCCGAACGGCGACGAGGGGCACGGTCTGCCCGCGGTCGAGCCGCGAACCAACCGCACCCCTCGGGCGCAGAAGCTGTAACCGTTGAGGCTACGAGCTTTACTTACTCGCCAGTGCGCTGCTGCGGAATGCCAGCCAGCAGGGCGCGGACCTCAGACTCGCGGTAACGGCGGTGCCCACCGAGCGTACGGATCGCGCTGAGCTTGCCGGCCTTCGCCCACCGGGTGACGGTCTTGGGGTCGACACGGAACATGGTCGCGACCTCAGCCGGTGTGAGCAGGGGCTCCGACTCGGGCGTACGGGTTGCCATGATGACTCCAATCGGCTTGCGGTTGCGGCGAATGCCGCATTGACCTTCATGGTCCCCGGTGTCCGCCTTGTCTGACATGGGCCGAAAGGATGAACCTCGATGGCTGACCGGCCGAAATTGACACTCTGTGTTTTCGCCTCGTGACAGCCCGTGTGAGAACCGGCCAGACATTTACGGATAGTAACGGTTTCGTTGCGTCCACACCGCGAGATGGCCGTCGGGCCGACGCGCGGCACGAGCCGGCCGCACTATGGTCGGGTACAGGTCGGCACACCCGCTCGACCAGCCACGACACGGCCCCACAAGGGCACGGTCACCCAAACTCATGTGGAGTCTTGTGATGAGCGTCTTCACCGCCGACACCGGCCACGAACAGGTCGTCTTCTGCTCCGATCAGGCCAGCGGCCTGCGGGCGATCATCGCGATCTACTCGACCGCCCTGGGTCCGGCCCTCGGCGGCACCCGCTTCTACCCCTACGCCACCGAGGCGGACGCGATCCACGACGTCCTCGACCTCAGCAAGGGCATGGCGTACAAGAACGCCCTCGCCGGCCTCGACCTCGGCGGCGGCAAGGCCGTCATCTGGGGCGACCCGGCCACCGACAAGAGCGAAGCGCTGCTGCGCGCGTACGGCCGGTTCGTCGAGTCGCTGAACGGCCGCTACTACACCGCCTGCGACGTCGGCACCTACGTCGCCGACATGGACGTCATCGCCCGCGAGAGCCGCTTCGTGACCGGCCGCTCGCCCGAGCACGGCGGCGCCGGCGACTCCAGCGTCCTGACCGCCTACGGCGTCTTCCAGGGCATGCGTGCGGCCGCCCAGCACCGGTGGGACACGTCCTCACTGGCCGGCCGGCGGGTCGGCATCGCGGGCGTCGGCAAGGTCGGCAAGCACCTCGTAGAACACCTCATCGAGGACGGCGCGTCCGTCGTCGTGGCCGACGTCAACACCGCCGCCGTCGCCGCCATCCAGGAGCGCTTCCCCCAGGTCGACGCCGTGGCTCCTGACGCGCTCGTCGCCCTGCCCATGGACGTCTACGCCCCCAGCGCGCTCGGCGGCGCCCTGGACGACGAGACCGTGCCCGCGCTCCAGGCCGAGATCGTCTGCGGCGCGGCCAACAACCAGCTCGCCCACGCCGGCATGGACAAGGTGGTCGCCGACCGCGGCATCCTCTACGCGCCCGACTACGTCGTGAACTCCGGCGGCGTCATCCAGGTCGCCGACGAGATCGAGGGCTTCGTGTTCGAACGGGCGAAGCACCGCGCGGCGAAGATCTACGACACCACGCTGGAGATCCTGCGCCTCGCCGACACCGAGGGCGTGACGCCCGCGGTGGCCGCCGACCGTCTCGCCGAGCGCCGTATGGCCGACGTGGGCCGCCTCCGCACCATCCACATCCCGCGCTGAAACAGGTGTTCAGGCAGATCAGCGGCGCGAGTGTGACCTGATACTCCGGGGCGAGATGCCGAAGCGTGGGTCGGGACGGTACGGTGTAGGTACGAGAGATGCCATTCATCGGGGCCACTCGCGCAGAGGCCCCGTCACACCTGTGCGAGGGGGTCGAGCCAATGGGGCGCGGCCGTGCCAAGGCCAAGCAGACAAAGGTCGCTCGCGAGCTCAAGTACAGCTCGCCCAGCACCGACCTCGACGCTCTTCAGCGTGAACTCGCCAGCCCCTCGGGCTTGCCGGGTTCGTCGGTGTCTGACGACCAAGAGGCCGACGACGAGTACGACGATGACGAGTACGACGACGACTGGGCACCGCGTAGCCAATGAGGCTCGCGCGTTCTGAGCGCATACAACCGGCCGGCCGTGCGAGAGCACGGCCGGCCGGCTCGTCGTCCTGCGGGTACCCGCACATGACAGTGGCCGCCACCCCTCGCGGGGCAGCGGCCACTGTTCAGGCTGTCTAGCGGGTGGCGTAGGCCCCCACGAGGCGCGCGTCGGCGGACCCGCGGACGACCTCGCCCACGACCCATGCCGGCACGTGCCGGGCGGTCAGCAGGGCGAGCGCGCGGTCAGCGTCCTCCTTGCCGACGACGGCGACCATGCCGACGCCCATGTTGAACGTGCGCT
This sequence comes from uncultured Actinomycetota bacterium, assembly GCA_963742725.1. Classification (GTDB taxonomy): domain Bacteria; phylum Actinomycetota; class Actinomycetes; order Mycobacteriales; family Cryptosporangiaceae; genus CAVVAL01. Next base: position 1,922,933 of record CAVUMX010000001.1, read on the forward strand.
CCATCTCGTGCTGGTCGATGCGACCACGGTTCGCGACCAGGTCGAAGATCGGCTGCGGCGTCCAGCTGGAGCGGTCGATGACCGCGTCCAGCGAGGCGGGCAGGATCCGCGACACGTTGCCGGCCAGGCCACCACCGGTGATGTGCGAGAACGCGTGGACGTCGGTCTCGTCCTTCAGCGCGAGGCAGTCCTTGGCGTAGATCCGGGTCGGGGTCAGCAGCTCCTCGCCGAGGCTCCGCTGGTTGCCCAGTTCGTCGACGACGGCGTCGAGACGCATCCGGCCGGCACCGAGCAGGACGTGCCGGACGAGCGAGTACCCGTTGGAGTGCAGCCCCGACGAACCGAGCGCGATCAGGACGTCGCCGTCCTCGACCCGTTCCGAGCCGAGCAGCTCGTCCGCCTCGACCACGCCGACGCCGGTCGCGGCGATGTCGTACTCGTCACGGCCCAGCAGCCCGGGGTGTTCGGCGGTCTCACCGCCGACGAGCGAGCAGCCCGCCCAGCGGCATCCGTCGGCGATGCCGCCCACGATGTCCGCGATCTTCTCGGGCACGACCTGGCCGAACGCCACGTAGTCCTGGAGGAACAGCGGCTCAGCGCCGCACACCACCAGGTCGTCGACGACCATCGCGACCAGGTCGACGCCGACCGTGTCGTGGATGTCCATCATCTGCGCGATGGCCAGCTTGGTGCCCACCCCGTCGGTGGACGACGCCAGCAGCGGTTTGCGGTACTTGGTCGTGTCGAGCGCGAACAGCCCGGCAAAACCCCCGATATTGCCGACGACCTCTGGCCGGAAGGTCTTCTTGACCTTCGCCTTGATGAGTTCGACGGCGCGGTCACCCGCCTCGATGTCCACGCCCGCTTCCGCGTACGTGGAACCCGGTGCAGCGAGGTTCTTCACTACTGCTCCCATCAGGGTCGGCGCAGGGCGTCTTCGCCACCAGGGCTGGCGGCGAGCTGGCGAACTGCGGTACCGGGCGCTACCCGGTCGATTCCCCGTTCAATGCCCTCCAGCACGTGCTTGCCGATGAGGTCATCGGCAGGCAGTGCGATCGGGTATTCGCCGTCGAAGCAGGCTCGGCAGAGCCGCGACTTCGGCTGTTCGGTGGCGGCGATCAGCCCGTCCAGCGAAACGTACCCCAGCGAGTCCGCGCCGATCGAGGCCCGGATCCCATCGGTGTCGAGACCATTCGCGATCAGCTCGGCGCGGCTCGCGAAGTCGATGCCGTAGAAACACGGCCACTTCACGGGCGGCGAGGAGATGCGGACGTGGACTTCGAGCGCGCCGGCTTCGCGCAGCATCCGGATCAGCGCTCGTTGGGTGTTGCCGCGGACGATCGAATCGTCGACGACGACCAGGCGCTTACCGCGGATGACGTCGCGGAGCGGATTGAGCTTGAGGCGGATGCCGAGCTGGCGGATGGTCTGCGACGGCTGGATGAACGTCCGCCCGACGTAGGAGTTCTTCACCAGGCCGAGGCCGTAGGGGATACCGCTCTCCTGGGCGTACCCGACGGCGGCCGGCGTACCTGACTCCGGCACCGGGATGACCAGGTCGGCCTCGACCGGCGCTTCCTTCGCGAGAGCGCGCCCGACCTTGACCCGCGCGGCGTGCACGCTGCGGCCCGAGATCGAGGTGTCCGGGCGGGCGAGGTAGACGTACTCGAAGATGCAGCCCTTCGGCTCCGGCGGGGCGAACCGCTCGGACCGCAGGCCGTGCTCGTCTATGGCGATCAGCTCGCCGGGTTCGACCTCGCGGACGACGCTGGCGCCGACGATGTCCAGTGCGGCCGTCTCGCTGGCGACGACCCAGCCGTGTTCGAGGCGGCCGAGGACCAGCGGGCGGACGCCCTGCGGGTCGCGGGCCGCGTAGAGGGTGTGCTCGTCCATGAACACGAAGCTGAACGCGCCGCGCAGCGTCGGCAGGACCTGCAGCGACGCCGCCTCGATCGAGAGGTCGGGGTGGGCGGCGAGCAACGTGGTGACCAGCGACGTGTCGTTCGTCGCGGCCATCTTGTCGGCGCCCAGGCCCAGCGCGGCCACCTCGCGGGCCAGCTCGGCCGTGTTGACCAGGTTGCCGTTGTGGGCGAGCGCCACCGTCGTGCCGGTGGGCGTCGACCGCAGTGTCGGCTGCGCGTTCTCCCAGGTGGAGCCGCCGGTGGTCGAGTACCGGGCGTGCCCGATCGCCACGTGCCCGCGCAGGGACGCGAGGGTCGACTCGTCGAAGACCTGGGACACCAGGCCGAGTTCCTTGTAGACCACGACCCCGGACCCGTCGCTGACCGCCATGCCAGCGGCTTCCTGGCCCCGGTGCTGTAGCGCGTACAGACCGAAGTAGGTCAGCTTGGCGACTTCCTCGCCTGGGGCCCACACGCCGAAGACACCGCAGGCATCCTGCGGGCCTTGGTCGTGGGGATCGAGTTCGTGCGTGAGCTTGCCGTCGCCTCTGGGCACGGATTGATTCTAGTTGACAGAAACCCCTCACCCGCACCACCTGTTTTGCCGATGGTGAGAGCGTGATCACCCCGAGTAGTGCGGGGTTTCGAAAAGCGGCCGTTTGTGGTTCACTCCCCGGCGTGACCGCGACCGTGACCCCCGCTGCGTACCAGGCTTCTGCCCTGCTGCGCTGCGCGTGTTGGGCCGGACGGCGCGGGCACCTTTTCGACCAGTGTTGTCGGTGACGACCCGCCGCCCTGCCCGCACCCGGTAGTCAAACCGGGGCGGGCGAAGCCTCGTCACCCCTGGGACAACCTGATCATGCTCAGCTACCTCGAGCCGTACCTGCTCATGCCGTCCGCCCTGACGCCGACGGCGCTGCTGGAACGCGCAGCTCAGATCGCCGAAACTGTGACGATCAACACTCTCGGCTCCGGCCCGGTCCGGGTCCGGAACACGCCGCTGTACGACGCGTGGCTCCTTCCGTGGGAGCAGGACGCGGAGACGTCGCTGCACGGGCACGACGGGGCGCACGGCGCCTACGTGGCTATGAGCGGGACGTTCCGCGAGACGATCGCGTCGGAGTCCGGGATGCGGGAGCGCCTGGTGCTCGCCGGGGAGCGGGTCGCGTTCCGGCCGGCGTACACGCACCGGCTGGCGTCCGTCGGGGAGTCACGCGGCGTGACGCTGCACCTGTTCTCCCCGCCGCGCCCGGCTGGCCCGTGCACCCCGGCCGCCGCCCCGGCCCTCGCGGCCGCCGCCCTCTGACACGCCGAGCCAGTCGGGGCGCGCGGGTTCCCCTCGCTCAGCCTGGTGCGCCGACCGTCGCTCAGGCGCCCGTGCTCAGATCCGCCGGGCCGCCCGTGGCGCAGGCCTCGGTGCCACCCCGCTCCGACCGTTAACCATCCGAGGCGTGGAATTACCAAGAAAAGGTCTCGCGCCAACCCGCTCCGACCTACTGAGCCGTTCCAGGCGGCGTCCGGCAAGGCGGAGGCTCGCCCGGAATACGTTCCTGGTATCCGGGCGGGCCGACAACGCAGTCCGGTCGTCGTCTGGACGCGGTTAGCGTTTGTGCCAGTCGTACCATTGGGGGGTGTCTCCCCAGTGGCGGAAGCCCGCCTCGGGTTGGGTTGAGGCGGTGGCGCCGTGGGCTTCGGCACGAGTCTGGAGAAGGGTCTCCAGGCCGGTTCGTGCCGCGGCTAGACGATCAGGCAACGGCTCCGAGTGTTCGAGCATGCTCCACCACCCCTTCCAGGAGGCTGATGCGGCTGTTCTGACAGTGATGGGTGACGGTGACGTCGAACCGGCCTTGTTCGAAGTAGCGGTTGGCGGGTTGGGCGCCGCCGCAGAAGGCGAAGTAGGGGCAGGTTGTGCGGCAGGCTTCGACGCCGGCGCGGTAGTCGGCGACCCATTGCTGGTTGGCGGCGCCGGTGACGAGGGTGGCGAGGTCGGTGTCGAGGACGTTGCCGACGGCGAATCCGTGGCCGGCGAGTTCGGGTGAGATGACGGTGACGTCGCCGTTGTGGTCGATGGTGGGGAACGGGTCCATCTCGTCGGGGAGGAATGCCCGGTTGTCGAGGTCGGCGGCGATGTAGCCGAGGACGCGTTCGATCTCGCGCACTTTGACGGTGGGGTCGCGGCGCCAGGCGTCGGTGAGGGCCGACCAGAACTCGGTGACGCGGCCGGGGTCGTGGGCGTTGACGCGGGTGTTGACGCCTTCCTGTTCCTCGATGTTGATGCCGAGGACGGCGCAGCCAAGTTCGGCGAAGAACGCGTAGAGCCCGGCGGCCGCGTCGGGGTCGGGGTCGGAGACGACGGCGATCGCGGAGTACTCGAGCCCGTGCCGGCGTAAGGCGTCGATTCCGCGGACGATTGCGGCGAAGGCCGGCTTGCCGCCCCGGTCGACGCGGGCCTGGTTGCTGGCCATGGGCCCGTCGATGCTGATGCCGACCCGGACGTCCTGGGCGGTGAACAGCTCGCACCAGGCGTCGTCGACGAGCGTCGCGTTGGTCTGGATGTGGTGCCGCACGCCGGTGAACGGGGCCATCAACGCGGCAAGGTGGTCACGCCCCGCCGCGAGCGGTTCGCCGCCGTGCCAGATGACGTCGAACGGTGCCGGCCACGTGTTGACCCGGCCGGCGACGGCGCTGGCCACCTCGACCGGCATCCGCTGGTCGGTGCGGCGAAACGGAAGATAGCAGTACGAACAGTCAAGGTTGCAGAGAGTTGTCGGCTGCATCACGACGGCGGAGGGCACGGCTGCCAGCGTGGAGAAGGCAGAACTTCGGTGCCCAGCGGTACTACCCCGAACAGTGACCACATGGGCCTCCTGCAGCCGCGAGACATGGGCATCCTCGCGACAACGCGAGGGTACTGGCGTACGGCAATCGTGACAATCATTCACGACCAGGGCTAACCATCTGTATCGGTGCGTTAACGGAAATTTTCGTCGGACCACTACGTCAGCGGCAGGCAGCCCGTGAGGTCGGCGCGGGAACCGCTCGCACTGATCCGGCCTGCGGCTGCGGCCGCCGTCCAGGTCAGCCGCCCGGTGGCCAGCATGATCCAGGTCACGGCGTCCATCTCGACGACGTTCGGCGGGGTACCCCGCGTATGACGGGGGCCCTCGATGCACTGGACGGCCCCGTACGGCGGCACCCGCACCTCTACTGACCTGCCCGGATACCGCTTCGCCAGCGTACTGAGCAGGTGCCGCGACGCCTGTTTGAGCACGGCGGGCTCCGGCGTCTCGCCCGCGTCGAGCGCCAGCGACGCCGACTCCACTGCCCCCGGATCCTCCACTGAACGCGCCACTCGGGCAGCCTATGGCGGGATGTCCGAGTAGGCGTGTTGCCAACAGAAAAGGCATAGTGTCCGACGGGCACAGCTTTACGGCTGCGGAGGTCGGCGTGATATGGAGACCGATGGACGGGCGGGTTAGGGCCCGGAAGGCAGGGGCGCTGGTCGCGTCATGCCTGGCCGGAGCTGCGGCGACCCTCGCCCTGGCGACTCCGGCGTACGCCGAGGACGCCGATCTACGGATGGAGATCCGGAGCGGCCAGCTCAGCCTCGAGGCCGACGGCGACCCGCAGAACATCACCGTCGCAGTGACCAACAACGGTCCCAACCCGGTCGCGGCGCCGGTCGCCAACTTCGAGGTCCCCCTCGGCGGCCGTGGCGTGACGATCGGCAACACCTCCCTCTCGTGCGCCGCCGTCAACGGTCCGAACGTCATCGCCTGCCAACTCGGCGCGATGAACCCGGGCCAGACCATCGACGTGACGGTCGAGCTCAAGCCGCCGGGCGAAGGCGCCGTCCAGCCCGGTGAGAACGTCAGCGAGAACGGCAACGCCTGGGTCAGCAACCCGGCCGGTGGCGACCCGAACAACAGCAACGACGGCGGCTCCTTCAACGTCGTGCTGACCGCCGGCGAGCAGGGCGGCGAGGTCAACGAGGTCTCCGGGCAGGTCGTGGACGGAGCCAGCGGCGAACCGCTCGCCGGCGCCACCGTCGAGATCGCGGACAGCACCGGCCGCACCGGCAGCACGACCACCGACGCCGAAGGCCGGTTCAACTACCGCGCCGAACCGGCGCTGCAGGCCGGACGGATCACGATCAAGGCCACCAAGGACGGCTACGACCCCAGCCGGACGACCGTCGACGCCAACGGCGGCAGTATCAACGACGTCCAGCTCGCGGTGAGCAAGGCAGAGGTGGTGCCGTCGCCGACGCCGTCGGTCGCGCCATCGTCCGCGACCGCGGCGCTCCCGCCGGGACCCGCCAAGGACGATGACGACTCCTCGTCCCTGCTCGTCGTGATTCTCGTCAGCGTCATCGCCACCACGATCCTCGCCGGTGCCGCGCTGTGGATCGGACTGCGCCGCAACCGCGACCACGAACCGGCGTACGCCGACGGCGGCGGGTTCCAGCCACCGCCGATGCGGCCCGCCACCCTGGACGCACCCACTGTTCAGCTCAGGCTCCCCGGCGCCGGCGGCACGCGGATGATGCCGACCCTCGCCGCACCGGAGGTCGACGCGACGCAGCAGATTCCGATGACCGACAACACGCATCTGATGCCGCCCGGCTACCCGCCGGTGGAACCGGTCGCCTACGACCAGACCGCCCCGTTCGGCCCGCCCCCAGGCCAACCCACCTCTGCGCCGCCGTTCGCCGGGCAGCACGCTTCGGCGCCGCCGTATCCGGGCCAGCCGGCCACGCCGCTGGCGTACTCGGGGCCACCCGCTGCCGTTCCACCGCCGGGAGCTCATGCGGCGCCGCCTCAGGAGACGGCGCTGTTCGGACTGGCTGACCCGCCCGCGCCCCGCCGGCCGCCTTCGCGGCGCCGCCGCCGACCAGCCCGTTCCCGGCCAATCCGGCGCCGGACCTGTTCGCTCCGCTGCCGGACGCGCCGCTCCCGGACGGACCGCTGACGCGCCCATACGTCGCGCCGCCGACCGCCGATAGCCGGGCTGCCCGGCACACGTCCCCTCCTGGACCGGCGCCCGCCGCAGCAGCGCCCGAGCCGGATCCGGCCGCGAAGTACCGGGGCCCGCTCGATCCCGCGCCGCCGAACACCAAGATCCTGCGGATCACGCCGTCGACACCACCCGCACCGGCGGGGCCGAGTCCGCTCTCGACGCAGAGCGGCGGGTTGCCGCCCATCACGGCGTTGCAGGCCCCGGTATCAGGTAGCCCCACCCACCGCCCAGCACCCGCCGAACGCACCGGCGACGCACCCGAACCGGCACCGCGAGGCGGCCGCCACTCGACCCCACCCGCCTGAGATAGCCAGCCCTCCGGTCAGCGGTTGCGCCACCGCCCACTCAACCGATACCCCCAACCCCAAACACCCGGCGGGGCTGCCCGCCGCGAGCGGCACGCGGGGGGTTAGGGCAGGGCCGTGGCTGAGTGGAAGATGCCGCCGCGCAGGAGGGGGACGATCGTGCTGCTGTCGATCTCGACGGCGATTTCGACGTCCTGCGGGAAACCGCCGGTGATCAGCTCGCGTCCGGAGCCGCAGCCGCGCACGGCAGCCGCGAGGTCCGGCACCCCGTCGAGCACGGCGACGGCGACTGCCGCTTCGACGGACAGTCCGCCTGGTGCGGTCGCGAGGCCGTCGAGGATGAGCGCGGCCGCGAGCAGGTCTTCGAGCGCCGGCCGCAGGGATGCGTCGGGCCAGCGTTCACCGGCCGCGATCACGCCGACCGGCCGCTCGACGGTGCCGTAGCCGCCGGCGCGAAGCCAGGCCGACACCGCCCGCGCGTTGCGGAGGCATCCCACCACCACGGCCGCTCCGGTCGAGGACGCCGCCGCGCAGATCGTGGATCCGTTCGGCGACGGGAGCACCAGGTCCGGCACGACCGGCGCCGTCCGCAGAGCAGCCGCCGACAGCGACCACGGGTGCTCGGGAGTCGCCGCCCGCCGTCCGGACGCGACGACAGCGCCAACCCGAGCCCCGTACGCGCGCGCGTCCTCGCCCCGCCACGGGAACGGGTGCACCCGCATGCCGCGCTCCACAGCCACGGTCGTGGCGGTGCTGAACGACAGCACGTCGACGACGACCAGGATCGCGCACGTCTCCGCGAGGAGTCCGGCGCCGACGGGGCCCCATTCGAAGCGGACGCCAGCCGGCGCCTGACCGAAGAAACTCACGCGAACAGGCGGGGCAGGGTCCCCTCGTGTGCCTCACGCAGCTCGTCCAGCGGGACGGTGAACTGGCCCTGGATCTCCAGCGCGCCGCTCGTGGCGTCGACCACGCCGATGCGAGTCCACGGCAGTCCGCGGACCGTGCACATCTCGGTGAACCGCGCCTCCTCGCTGCGCGGCACCGCGACGAGCACCCGCCCGGCCGACTCCGAGAACAGCTGGACGAACGGGTTCGCGTCCTCGGGGAGCACGACGCGGGCGCCGACGTTGTTGCGCAGCGCCGACTCGACGAGGGCCTGTGCGAGGCCGCCGTCCGACAGGTCGTGCGCGGCCGACAGCATCCCGTCGCGGGAGCCGGCGACGAGCACCTCGCCGAGCAGCTTCTCGCGCGCGAGATCGACTGCCGGCGGCACGCCGCCGAGGTGCTGGTGCGTCACCCAGGCCCACTCCGAGCCGGACAGCTCCTCGCGGGTCTCGCCGAGCAGGATCAGCGTCTCGCCGTCGTCCTTGAAGCCCATGGGCGTGCGGCGGGCGACATCGTCCAGGAGGCCGAGGACGCCGACGACCGGGGTCGGGTGGATGGCTGCGTGACCGGTCTGGTTGTAGAAGCTGACGTTTCCGCCGGTCACGGGGGTGCCGAGGGTCTGGCAGGCGTCGGCGAGGCCACGGCAGGCCTCGGCGAACTGCCACATCACGCCCGGGTCCTCCGGGCTGCCGAAGTTCAGGCAGTCGGTGACGGCGATCGGCGTTGCGCCGGTGGTCGCGACGTTCCGGTACGCCTCGGCGAGCGCCAGCTGCGCACCCGCGTACGGGTCGAGCTTCGCGTACCGGCCGTTGCCGTCGGTGGCGAGTGCGATCCCGGCGCCGGACTCCTCGTCCAGCCGGATCACGCCCGAATCCTCGGGTTGGGCCAGGACGGTGTTGCCCTGCACGTACCGGTCGTACTGCTCGGTGACCCATTCCTTGCTGCACAGGTTCGGGCTGGCCACCATCCGCAGCAGGGTTTCGCGCAGTTCATCCCCGGACGACGGGCGCGACAGCGTCTCCGCCCGGTCGGCCTGGACCAGGTCGAAATCGTTCGGGCGCTGCATCGGCCGCTCGTAGACGGGGCCGTCGTCGGCGAGGCTGCCGGGCGGCACGTCCACCACGACCTCGTCGTTCCAGGTGATGACCAGCCTGTCGCCGTCGGTCACCTCGCCGATCGCCGTGGCGAGGACGCCCCACTTCTCGGCGAGCTTGAGGACCTCGTCCAGGTTGGCGGGCTCGACGATCGCGAGCATGCGCTCCTGGGACTCGCTGGCGAGGATCTCGTGCGGCTCCATGGATGCCTCGCGCAGCGGCACCCGCTCCAGGTACGCGCGCATCCCGGACTTGCCGGCGGCGGACGTCTCGGTGAGCGCGCAGGTCAGGCCCGCGCCGCCGAGGTCCTGGATGCCGCTGACGAGCTTCCGGTCGTACATCTCGATGCAGCACTCGATGAGGAGCTTCTCCTCGAACGGGTCGCCGACCTGAACGGACGGGCGCCGCGCGGGACCATCGTCGTCGAACGTGGCCGACGCCAGTACCGACACGCCGCCGATGCCGTCGCGGCCGGTCTTCGCGCCGAGCAGGACCACGATGTTGCCCATGCCCTTGGCCGCGGACAGCTGGATGCGGTCGGCCGGCATGACGCCCACGCACAGCGCGTTGACCAGCGGATTCCCCTGGTAACACGGGTCGAAGACGACCTCGCCGCCGATGTTCGGGAGGCCCAGGCAGTTGCCGTAGCCGCCGATGCCGGCCACGACGCCCGGCAGCACCCGCCGGGTGTCCGGGTGGTCGGCGGCGCCGAAGCGCAGCGGGTCCATGACGGCGATCGGCCGGGCACCCATCGTGAGGATGTCGCGGACGATGCCACCCACGCCCGTGGCCGCGCCCTGGTACGGCTCGACGAAACTCGGGTGGTTGTGCGACTCGACCTTGAAGGTCACCGCAAGGCCGCCGCCGACGTCCACGACGCCCGCGTTCTCACCCATCCCGACGAGCATCCGGTCGGACTTCGGCGCCTTCTCGGCGAACTGCTTCAGGTGAACCTTCGACGACTTGTACGAGCAGTGCTCGCTCCACATGATCGAGTACATCGCCAGCTCGGTCTGCGTGGGACGGCGACCGAGGATCTCGCGGATCTTGGCGTACTCGTCGTCCTTGAGCCCGAGTTCGCCGTAGGGCTGCTCGTCGTCGGGCGTGGACTGTGCCGCGCCAACCGTGTCCACGGAACTCATTTCGTAACCAGTTTCTGAAGTACTGATGTGAAGAAACCAAGCCCGTCCACGGACGGACCGGTCAGCTCCTCGACCGCGTGCTCGGGGTGGGGCATGAGGCCGACGACGTTGCCGGCGGCATTCGTGATCCCGGCGATGTCGCGCAGCGAGCCGTTCGGGTTGCCGCCGACGTAGTAGGCGATGACACGGCCGCTGGACTCCAGCTCGTCCAGGGTCTTCTCGTCCGCCACGAAGCAGCCCTCGCCGTTCTTGACCGGGATCAGGATCTCCTGGTCCTGGTCGTACGCCGACGTCCACGCCGTGTCGGCGGACGAGATCCGCAGCTTCTGGTCGCGGTTGCGGAAGTGCAGGTGCTGGTTGCGCGTCAGGGCGCCCGGCAGCAGATGCGACTCGCACAGGATCTGGAAGCCGTTGCAGATGCCGAGGACGGGCAGGCCGTCGTCGGTCGCCGCCTTGACGATCGTCCCCATGACCGGCGCGAACCGGGCGATCGCGCCGCAGCGCAGGTAGTCGCCGTAGGAGAAGCCGCCGGGCAGGATCACCGCGTCGACGCCGTGCAGATCGGGTTCGGCGTGCCACAGGCTGACCGGCTCGGCGCCGGCGATCTTCACCGCGCGGGCGGCGTCCCGGTCGTCCAGCGAGCCGGGGAACGTGACGACGCCGATCCGGGCAGTCACTTGCTGTCCTCGGCAGTGGCCTCGATCGTCGCGGCCTCCTCACCGGCGGGCTCACCCGACTCGGCCGGCTCGCCCGACGCAGCCGCCGCCGGCTCGATGGCCTCGGCCGCGTAGACGGCGAAGTCCTCGATGACCGGGTTGGACAGGAGCGTGCCGGCGGCGCGGGTGACCTCGGCCAACACTTCGTCGGTGAGATCCCCGTCGACCTCCACCTCGAACCGCTTGCCCTGGCGGACGGCGGTGATGGCCGAGAAGCCGAGGGTCGGGAGGGCGTTGGCGATCGCCTGCCCCTGCGGATCGAGAATCTCCGGCTTGAGCATGACGTCGACGACTACGCGGGCCACCTGGGTGCTCCTGTTTCGGGCGCGGGAACGGCCTGCTCAGCCTACCCAGCCGGGGTCGGCTTCTTGGTGGCGGCATCCTTGACCGGTGCCTGCCCGGCCGGCTTGGCCTGAGCTGGCGGTTTGGCGGGTGATGTCGGCTTGGCCGCTACTGCGGGCTTGGCCGGCGCGGGCTTCGCCGGTGCGGGCGGCTTCGGTGGCGCCGGCGGCCGGAAGGCTGCGGCGCTCACGTCGCCGACCCACTCGACGACGTCCGGGCCGTACGCGTCGGGGTTGACGACCTTGAGCACCGCGCAGAATCCGTTGCGGATGCCGTAGCGGCGGATCAGCGTCCGCTCGTGGGTGACGAGGTAGCGGACGGCCGCCTGGTTCGTCACCGGTGTGCTGCCGCAGACCAGGAACACCGGGCGGGACTGGTCGGGATCGGTGATCCGCGCGATCAGGACGTGGTCGGCACCGTACGTGCGGTCGGCCACGCGCAGGCCCTTGCCGACGTCGACGCCCGGCAGCTTCCACTCCAGGTGTGCGGCCGTACGGCTGTTCGCGCCGACGCAGAACTCGGCCTTCTCGCCGAATCCCCGCCGGACCTCGTCGTGGCTGACGACCTGGGCCTGGGCGCCGCACCGTGCCACCAAGCCGGCCAGCTCGACCAGCGCGAGGACGTCTCGCCGTGGCACGGACAGCTCGCCGCTGCCGCTCTTGTTGACCACAAGCAGGCAGTCACCGTCGGGTACGAGGCCGAAGAACTCCCGGGTCCGGCGCAGCCGGCGCCGCCCGAGAGCCGACACGAGTGCCCAGACCAGGATGCCTACGGCCAGCCCGGCAGCGGCGACGGTCACCAGTTCGATTGTTGGGGTACTCATGTCCGCGCACCGTACTGACGTCCCCTGACAGGGACAACGCGGATTACAGGATGTCGCCGGGTGTGTACGCGGCGGCTTCGGGGTGATGGGCGGCGACCGCGTCGACGCGGCGGACGATCTCGGCCACCTGTTCGGTCGCCGCGCCGGTGAAGGCGATCGGGTCGGCGACGAGCTGGTCGATCTCGGCGCGGCTCAGGCCGAGGCGGGGGTCGGCGGCGAGCCGGTCGAACAGGTCGTTGCCGGCCGCGCCTTCCCGGAGCCCCAGCGCGACGGCCACGGCGTGTTCCTTGATCGCTTCGTGCGCGACCTCGCGTCCGACGCCGCGCCGCACGGCCGCGACCAGGACCTTCGTCGTGGCGAGGAACGGCAGGTACCGGTCGAGTTCGCGGGCGACGACGGCCGGGTAGGCGCCGAACTCGTCGAGGACGGTGAGGAACGTCTGGTACAGCCCGTCGGCGGCGAAGAAGGCGTCCGGCAGGGCGACCCGGCGGACGACCGAGCAGGACACGTCGCCCTCGTTCCACTGGTCGCCGGCCAGTTCGCCGACCATGGACAGGTAGCCGCGCAGGATCACGGCCAGCCCGTTGACCCGCTCGCACGACCGGGTGTTCATCTTGTGCGGCATCGCGCTGGACCCGACCTGGCCGGCCTTGAAGCCCTCGGTGACCAGCTCGTTCCCGGCCATGAGCCGGATGGTGGTGGCGAAGCTGGACGGTGCGGCGGCGGCCTGGACCAGCGCCGACAGCACGTCGAAGTCGAGCGAGCGGGGGTAGACCTGGCCGACGCTGGTCAGCACCTGTTCGAAGCCGAGGTGCCGCGCCACGCTGAGTTCCAACGCGGCGAGCTGGTCGGACGAACCCAGCAGGTCGAGCTGGTCGGCCCCGGTGCCGACCGGCCCCTTGATTCCCCGCAGCGGGTAGCGGGCGATCAGCTCCTCGATCCGCTGGTACGCCACCAGCAGCTCGTCGGCCGCACTGGCGAACCGCTTGCCGAGCGTCGTCGCCTGGGCGGGGACGTTGTGGCTGCGGCCGGTCATCGTCAGCGTCGCGTACTCGCCGGCCCGGGCCGCGAGGCGCACGAGCGTGGTGACGATCCGGTCCCGGATCAGCAGCAGCGAGTCGCGGATCTGGAGCTGTTCGACGTTTTCGGTGAGATCCCGGGACGTCATGCCCTTGTGGATGTGCTCGTGGCCGGCGAGGGCGCTGAACTCCTCGATCCGGGCCTTCACGTCGTGACGGGTGATCCGCTCGCGCGCGGCGATCGAGGCGAGGTCGACCTGGTCGACGACCTTCTCGTACGCCTCGACGACGCCGTCGGGCACGTCCACGCCGAGGTCGCGCTGGGCGCGCAGTACGGCGAGCCAGAGCCGCCGCTCCAGCACCACCTTGTACTCGGGCGCCCAGAGCCGTGCCAGCTCCGGCGAGGCGTAGCGGCCGGCCAGGACATTCGGGATCACGTTCGCAGTCATCGCGACCATTCTCGCCGATGCCCGAACGAGCGCCGGCCCCACCCGGTGACCAGCGCCGGCCGCGCCCGGCAACAAGCGCCGGCCCCGCCCAGGTCAGAAACCAGGACGGGGCCGGCAGAGCAACCAGCGCGGGCCGGCAGCGAACAGCGCTACTTCTCCAGCGCGGCGATCGCCTTCGCGATCTGAACCATCTCCGCGTTCGTCAGCGGTGACTTCTCCGGCGTCAGATTTGTCTCCTCGTGCGAGGGGTCGGAGGCGTACACCCCGATGTTCGCCCCGCTGGGTGCGAACACGTCCAACGGGAGTCGCCAGAACCCGGCGCCCTTCGGGTAGACGACGCCGTGGAGCCCGCCGCCGAGGTCCGTCTTGTCGCCGCGGTGCTGGCGGTCGACGGCCATGGGCGCCCGGAATCCAGCCCGGGCCCGGTCGCCGCTGAAGGACACCACGCCGGCCCGTACGGACGCCGTACCGTCCCGGAGCGCGACGGTGACGAGAACGGCAGCGTTCCTCCCGGCGCCCCTGGCCACGAGAGCTACCTCGACGCTCCCGTCGAGCGGGCCGGCGCCGGTCAGCGCGGCGGCGGACGGACTGGTCCAACACTCGCCGCGTTCGATTCCCCTGGTCACCGTCGAGCCGGGCGCGATCTTCAGCAGTTCCCGCCGCAGAACGGCGTCGACGTTGGCCATCGTCAGCTTCTCGTGCCCCTTCGGCGGGGACTTCAGGCAGCGGTCCACGACCTTGACCGGCCCGCCCGGACGGCTGGTCGGCGCCAGTTTCGACACCGCCTTCCCGACCGCCAGGAGCGCCGCTACGGGGATGGGCGTGTTCGTCCCGTCCAGGTTGGGCTCCGGCGCCAGCTTGTCGCCGGTCGGCCCCCGGTACGGGCCGGCGCTGACCGTGACGTTCGTGTTGCCGGCGCCGAACAGGTCGACGGGGAACGACCAGAAGTCGAGGCCCTTCGGGTAGACCACGGCATGGACGCCGCCGTCCAGCAGCCGCTGCTCCATCGGCTTGCCAGGGGGAACGGCGTCGGGAATCCCGGATCGCTTCCGGGTCCGCATCAGCTTGTCGGCGCGCTCGGCCGGTGTGCCGAGCTCGCCGGAGATGTCGGCCTGGATGCTGGCCTTCACCCCGTCCGCCCGGACGATGTTGAAGACGACCTCGGCGCCCGACTCCATGAAGGGGCAACCGCGGCTGACGAAGACGAACTCCACCTTCGCGCCGGGGATGGCCTTGGCGATTGCCGCCTCGGCCGCCGGCCGCAACCGCTTGTCGGTGATCGACCCGAGCCACAACCTGCGGTCCGGCGGGTTCGCGTCCTTCTTGCGGGCCGGTGGACCGCAGTGCGTCCAGGTGAGGGGCTGGCCGCGTTCGGACGCGGTGTCCGTCCGCTCACCGCCGACGGCGTTCAGTGCGATGGGGCCGGCGGCCGCCAGCGCGGCGACGAGAGCCACACTCGCGGCGGCGGCCGTCAGCACCCGTGCCCGACGACGGCGCCGGCCGGCCGCGACGACCGCGGAGGTCTCCAGCCCCTGCCGCACGCCCATCCGGTCGAACTCGTCGCGGAGGCGTCCTGCGACGTCTCCCGGTTCCATGTCGATGCTCATTCGAGGTGTCCTTCCAACGCGGGTCCGACGGGAGTGAGCGCGGTGCGCAGCGCGGCCAACCCTCGGGACAGATGTGTCTTGACGGCGCCCTCGCTGCAGCCGAGAACACCCGCGGTCTCCGCGACGGAAAGGTCCTCCCAGCACCGCAGCACCACGACGGCGCGCTGACGGGCCGGGAGTCCACGCAGGGCCTGCATGAGGTAGAGCCGGTCGACGACGGGATGGGCGTCGACCGGCTGGTCCGGCAGCACCTCGGTGGGGACCTCGCGCCGCCAGAACCGGCGACGCTCGTCGAGGAAGGAACGGAGGATGACCTTCCGGGTGTACGCGTCGGCGTTGCCGACCTCGCGGAATCTGGGCCACGACGTGTACAGCTTCGCCAGCGAGACCTGGACGAGATCGTCCGCCTGGTCCCAGTCGTGACACAGCAGGTAGGCCATCCGGCGGAATGCCGGTAACCGTCCATCCACGTACGCCGCGAACTCGGCGTCGCGCTTACCCCGCATGTGAGGCTCCTCTCGCTCCACCGACATTGACGGGATGGAGCAAGGTAAGCGTTGACACGTGGCCGTTTGTCCCAGTTTCACCTCTCTGACCTGCGAAGACTCTTGACATCACAATTGGTCTAGTCCAATGTTGGTAGACATATGGTCTAGTCCATACGCCCCAAAATCGGCCCGGATCGAACGTCACGAGTCTCCGGAGGGTGCGCCATGACAGCTCGTCCGCTGCCCCGCCGTCTCGGCTATGCCGCGACAGCCCTACTCCTTGCCACCACCACCGCACTGGCCTGGACGGTGAGCACGCCGACCCCCGCCGCCGCCGCGACGTTCCAGGAGGTCGTACCGGTCCCGGTGACGTTGCAACCGGCGGCCGGCGTCACCTACACGCTGCCGTCGAACGCGGGTATCTTCACGCACTCCGGATCGACCCCCGCCACGAACGTCGGCAACTACCTGGCCGGCCTCCTGCGCCCGTCGACCGGGTACGCGCTGCCGGTGTCCGCCTCGTCCGGGACGCCGACGAGCGGCATCTCGCTGCTCCTGTCCGGGGCTGACGCCAGCGTCGGGCAGCAGGGCTACCAGCTCGACGTGACCGCGAGCATGGTCGTCATCCGCGCCCAGACCGCGACCGGGCTGTTCAACGGAGTCCAGACGCTGCGCCAGCTCCTGCCGCCGGACATGGAGAGCACGAGCGTGCGTACCGTGCCGTGGACGGTCCCGGGCGGGCGGATCATCGACTACCCGCGCTTCGCGTACCGCGGGGCGATGCTCGACGTGGCCCGGCACTTCCACACCGTCGACACCGTCAAGCGCTACATCGACCGGATGGCCCTCTACAAGATCAACACCTTCCACCTGCATCTGTCGGACGACCAGGGCTGGCGGATCGTGATCGACGCCTGGCCACGCCTGGCGACGCACGGCGGTAGCACCCAGGTCGGCGGCGGAGCGGGCGGCTACTACACGAAGGCGCAGTACTCCGACATCGTGGCGCACGCCGCGTCCCGGCACATCACGGTCGTCCCGGAGATCGACATGCCGGGCCACACCAACGCCGCCCTCTCCTCGTACGCCGATCTCAACTGCAACGGCCAGGCACCGCCGCTCTACACCGGCATCGAGGTCGGGTTCAGTTCGCTGTGCACGACGAAGGAAGTCACGTACACGTTCGTCCAGAACGTGCTGGCCGAGCTGACGGCTCTCACCCCCGGCCCGTACCTGCACATCGGCGGCGACGAGGCCAACGTCACGCCGGCCGACCAGTACGCGACGTTCATCAACCGGATCCAGCCGATGGTCGTCACGAACGGCAAGGCAGCGATGGGCTGGCACCAGATCGGCGCGTCGGCGGTGCAGCACTCCGCCAACCGGATCGTCCAGTACTGGGGCCTGGGCACGTCCGACAGCTCGGTCAGCACGGCCGTCTCGCGCGGCGCCCGGGTCGTCATGTCGCCGGCCAACAAGGCGTACCTCGACATGAAGTACAACTCCTCCACGCCGCTCGGGCTGTCGTGGGCGGGCTTCATCGAGGTGCAGACGGCGTACGAATGGAACCCCGGCACGCATCTGAGCGGCGTGGCCGAATCGTCCGTCCTCGGCGTGGAAGCTCCCCTGTGGACGGAGACGATCGTCACCGAGGACCACGTCGAGTTCATGGCGTTCCCCCGGCTGCCCGCGATCGCCGAGCTGGGCTGGTCGCCGTGGTCCACGCACAACTGGACGACGTTCCGGACCCGCCTCGGCGCCCAGGGCCCGCGCTGGACCGTGATGGGCATCGACTTCTACCGGTCCTCGCAGATTCCGTGGGGCGCCGGCCCGACACTGCCGCCCGGCTCCTGCTCCGCACCGGCCTGGAACGCCGCGACGGCGTACAACGGCGGAGCGACGGTCTCCTACAACGGCCGCACGTACACCGCGAAGTGGTGGACGCAGGGCAACCAGCCTGACGTGAGCACCGGCGACGGCCAGCCGTGGCGGGACGACGGCGCGTGCAGCGGCACGCCGTCGGTATCCCCGTCCACGTCGCCGTCGGTGTCCCCGTCCACGTCGCCAAGCACGTCCCCGAGCCCGACGAGTAACCCGGGCGGCACCTGGCAGCCGAACACGGCCTACGCGGTGGGGAACGTGGTCTCCTACGGCGGCCGGAACTACCGGTGCCGGCAGGCACACACGTCACTGACCGGCTGGGAGCCACCCAACGTTCCGGCGCTCTGGTTGGCGCTCTGACCTTCCTGTCCTGAGACATGGCCGGGGCGGCCCCGTGGAGGTAGCGGGGCCGCCCCGGTTCCTGCGTCACGCAGGGGGTTCCTGCGTTACCGCAGGCCGGTGTCGACGGCCGTCATGAGCGAGCCGTTGTCACCGGACATCTCCCAGATCATTCCGCCGAGCAGGTTCTTCGACTTCATCCATGCGGTCTTCCGCTGGATCGACCACGGATCGTCGAACGTCCACCACTGGCCGCCGGGGCCCGTGTAGCCGTACGACGCCACGGCCTGTTCGTCGTGGTAGATCGGCATGTTCGGGAACGTGGCTATCAGGTTGTTGTAGCCGCGGGTGCCGGCCTCCTCGGCGAACTGGCCTGGCGCGGCACCGTTCGCCGCCTGCCACTCGCCGTTCTTGCCGCCCGCTGTGACGCCCTGCCAGCCCCGTCCGTAGAACGCGAGCCCGATCGTGAGCTTGCGTGGATTCACGCCCTGGTCGAGGTAGGCCTTGATCGCTTCGTCGTAGCTGAAGTGGAACGAGTACGGGTCGTCCACGTCGGTGTAGAGGTTGCCGGCGTGACCGGTGCGGTTCGGCTCCCACGAGTTGTCGCTGCCGGCGCCGTGGAAGTCGTACCCCTGGACGTTGGCGAAGTCCATGTAGTCGAACACGCTGTGGTTGCCGTCGTTGGTGCTGATGTCCCAGCCGGCCGCGATCTTGGCCGGGTCCGCCGGGGTGAACGCGGTCAGCAGGTAGCGCTTGCCCGTCGTGGCGGTCAGCGCGTCGAGCTGTCGCCGGAACTCCTGGCAGAGCAGCGTGTTGTTGGCCTTGTCGACCGGGCGGACGACGTTACCGGCATGCCCCTCGGCACCCGGCCACTCCCAGTCGAGGTCGATGCCGTCGAAGATGCCCGCGGCGACGCCGGCGCCACCGGCGTTCGTGTACATCGGCAGGTTGCCCCTGATGTACATGTCGATGCAGGACCGCACGAACTTCTCCCGGGACGCCGCGGTCAGCGACGCGTCGGAGAAGAACTTGGAGTACGTCCAACCACCGATCGAGATGAGCACCTTCAGGTGCGGGTGCTTCGCCTTGAGCTTCTTCAGCTGGTTGAAGTTGCCGCGCAGGTTCTCGAACCCGGTGTCGGCGACCCCGTCGACGGACTGCGATGCCGCCATCGCACGGCCGTAGTCCGCCTCGGCGTCACCCGCGCCGGTGCCCTGGTCCGGGTCCTGCGGGTTCTGGGTCGTCCCGCGTGTGACGCCGTTCATGCAGGTCAGGTTGACCGGGTCGATGTTGCTGAACGCGTAGTTGATGTGCGTCAGCTTGGCGGCCGCACCGGATGTGTCCAGGTTCCGGACGAAGTACTGCCGGCCGTAGATGCCCCATTGGACGAAGTAGCCGACCTTGGCGTAGCTACCGCCGCCGACCACGTCGTCCGTCGTGACGCTGACGGCGTTGCTGGGATTGGACAGGTTGTCGTAGAGGTCCCTCGCCCGGACGGTGAAGCTGTACGCCGTGGACGGGGTGAGCCCCGTGACGGTCGCAGTCGTGCCGGTGACCGTCGTAGCCAGGGTGGTACCCCGGTAGACCTGGTAGCTGGCGATGCCGGTGTTGTCCGTCGACGCGTTCCAGGCCAGCGACACCGATGAGGACGAACGTCCGGTCGAACGCAGGTTGCCCGGCACGCTCGGCGGCTGGGTGTCGTTCGCCGGGTTGTTCGTCGTCACGTTCAGCGCCGCGCTGGCCGCCGACGTGTTGCCGCGGGTGTCCTTCGCCCGGACGGTGAACGCGTACGCCGTGTTCGGCGTCAGCCCCGTGACGGTCGCCGTGGTGCCGGTGACGTTCGTCGCGAGCGTGGTGCCCCGGTACACGTCGTAGCTGGCGACTGGGAACGTCCCCGCCGTTGAGGCGTTCCAGGCCAGGCTGACGGTGGTCGTCGTCTTGGCTGGCGACCTCAGGTTCGTCGGCGCGGACGGCGGCGTGTCGGCCGTACCGTCGCACTTGTCGCCGTTGAGCCGGCAGTTGAGCGGTGCGGCCCCCGTTCCGTACTGGATGTACCACGGGCTCCACGGCTCCGACGTCCCGTTGTTCTGGACCGTCGGGTTGTAGTGCTCGTTCGTGATCGTGACGTGGTTCCCGGACTGGGTGACCTTGCCGTAGTACGTGCCACCCATCGTGGCGCCGGGCGCCAGGTCGAACTCGAGCGTCCATCCGGTGATCGCGGCGCCGGATCGGTTGCTGAGCACGTACTTGGCCTGCCACCAGGATCCGTTGTCGGCGGCGGTGAACGCCGCCGTGAATCCGGCGACGGCGTGGGCGGGGGCGGTCGGCACGGCAACCATGCCGGCCGCAATGAGTAGGAGTGCAGCGAGGAGTCTCGCGGGTCGGGACATGGTTCTCCTCCAGTGGGGTTGGGGAGTTACCAGTGCAATCCGGACCGTAAGTGGACTAGACCATCCGGTCAATAGGTCTAGTCCACTTAATCGTGCCCTGCTTGCCGCGCGGGGCCCGGGCCGGTCGCGGTCCGGGCCGGTCGCGGTCCGGGCCTGGGCCGTTGCGACCGGTGGGATCGTGAAGCCTGGGTGCAGGATCCGACCGGTCGGATCGTGAAGTGGCGGTCGGTAGGGTCCGGGCATGGTCGCGTGGGCGGTGGTGGGGTTCGGGCTGGCATGGTGGCTCGGCCTGTATCTCCTGGCGCGCGACCCGCGTAAACCGGTGCTGCGGCGGGCCGCTGCCGGGCTGATCGCGTACGCCGGGGTGGTCGCCTGCGCGGCGGTCCGGGCGGCCGGCGAGTCGGACGTTCTGGCTGCCGTCCAGGGCGTTCTGGTCTGCGTACCGGCGGTGGCGTGGACGGGCGTGGTGGTCCGGTTGCTGCCGGACGGTCCACGGTGGCTGGATCGGGCGTGGCTGAACGGGCAGGTGCCGCTCGTGGCCGTGGTTCTCGCCGCCCTGGTGGCCACCGGCGACGCCCCGGCGCTGGCAGGCGGCACGGCCCCGGGTGGTGCGGCGCTCGGCGGCGGGCTGGGCGGTCCGGCGCGGGTGGTGCTTGTGGTGCTGGTGCTCGGGCCGCTGGCCGCGGCTGTGGTGGCGCTGGCCGTCCGGTGGCGGCGGCTGCAGCCAGCTCTCGGCGGCGGTGTAGTCGCGGTCGCCACGCTCCAGTTCGGCTTGGGCGCGGTGGCGCTCGTCTTCCCGTTCGGCTGGCTCCCTGGCTGGCTGCTCATGGCCGGGATCGCCGCCGACCTGCTCCTTCTCGGCTTGGCTGTCGCGCTGTTCGACGCGTTCGACGAGGGCGAGACCCTGGCCGCTGACCTGCGACGGTCGTTCCTCACCGCCGCCGCGCTGGCCGTGCTGTTCGGGAGCCAGGTGGGGCTGGCGATCAGGCTCGGCAACGGGCTGAGCCGTCCGCTGGCCGCGCTGCTGCTCGGGACGGTCGGCGCCGCGATCACCGTCCAGGTGCTCGGCCGCACGATCTCGACGGGCATGGACCGGCTCGCCTTCCCCGGTGACGCCGCGCTCCGCCAGAACCGCGCCGATCTGCGTGACGTCGCCGACGCGCTGCCCCGGCGGGCGTCCAGTCCGCTGGACGAGATGGACGAGGACGAGTTCGTCCGCGCCACGCGCCGCGCCCTCGCCCACTACGGCGACCTCGGCAAGCTGGTGAACAGTCCGCTGACCGCGCTGCCGGCGATCGACGCCCGCCTCACGGCCCGCGGCGCCCCGGACCAGCCGCTGGAACGCGCCACGGAACTCAAGGAACTGCTGCTGGTCAGCATCCAGCGGCTCAAGCCACGCGACGGCGACTTCGGGACCAGCGACGAGTGGCGCTTCTACAACGCCCTGTACTACTCGTACGTGGTGGGGATCCGGCCGTACAGCCGCCGCGCCCGCCACGACGGGCTCGCCCCGGACGCGAACCGGGCGCTCGACTGGTTCCGCCGCCAGATCCCGGAGCGGACGCTCTACAACTGGCAGACCGCCGCCGCCCGCATCGTCGCCACCGACCTCCGCACCGACGACAACGGCTAGCCAAGTGCGCCCCTGACTGCCGCGACGATGTTCGTGGCATGGCGCAGATCCGCCTCGAGCTGAGCCCGTCCGAGGACGAGGTCGTTGTATTCGCTCCTGTTCCGGGTGCGCCGTAATCGCTGGTAGTGCGCGACGCTGCCGGTGGCGTCGGAGATGCGTTCGATCGCGTAGATCCCGACGGCCTCGCGGGCACCCTGGCCGGAGGGAACGCGGAGTCCCTCGGCGAGCATGTGCGCGGTGACGGCCTTGCGCGCCGCGTCGTAGAGCGCCGTGTAGGCGATCTCCGCGTCCACCGCGAGCAACGCGCCCGCGGTAGTCAGGTGATGGGTCGCACGTGCGAGCCGTACCTCCGCAGCCGCTCGATCGGCAGGGACAACGTCCAGCCGGCCAACAGCCAGCAGCTCCGCAACACTAGACACCGCGCCGAGATTAGCGGCTAGACGCGCTTAGCTCAAGTTTTACAATCTTTGAAGCTTTTATCTGACGTATGAACCCTGAACCCTCCTCCTCCTACTCGGCAGATGTCAGGATTGTAGGATTCACATCGTGATTGAGCGTTTCGCTGGCCCGTTCGACCGCGGCGAGGACAGCGTCGACATCCGGATCGCCCACCAGCAGCAGATCGATGTCCTGCGGCTCCGGTCCAGGCTCGCCGTGGTAGCGACGGGCCCACGACCCGTAGATGCCGGCATGCTCTATGCGCGGCACGTCTCGCAACGCGCTTTCAAGCACCGACTTCGGGCCCACGGTCTTCAGCAGTAGCCCGCGCAGCTCCGGGTAGATCACGGACTCAACGTTGGCGCCAACCTCGCGAACCCCTGGACGTTCCCGGGCAACGAACAACCCCGCTCCGACGAGACGCGCCACCTCGCGCGACACCGACGGTTGCGGCACGCCTGTCGCGGCGGCCAGCTCGCTGATCGTCCACGATCGCCGCGGCGCCAGGAGCACCACCGCGAGCAGGCGTACCTGATTCTCGCTCCGGAACAGAGGGAGCAGGCTGGGCGGCGGTGTACTCACATCATGAATGTACGCAGTCATAATGTGAATGCCGAGCCCGAACTGGCAGTAGTTGGCAGTGGTTCGTGTTCAGTTGGCAGTTCTTCCCGACCTACGTTGACGCCACTTCACCAGCGACATCGGAGGTACGGACCATGTTCACTAACGCCGAGACCATCGCCCGCCGCAGCAGTGGCACGACGTTGCTCCGCCGCGCTCTGCAGCTCGACGGCGCCGCGTCCGGACTGATGGGGTTGGGGTTCCTCGCGGCCGGCGGCGTGCTCGACGAGGTGCTGGGCCTGCCCGCCACGTTCCTGTGGCCGGTCGGCGCGTTCCTCGTCGTGTACGCGGCGGCCCTGTTCTTCATCTCTTCCCGGCCGGTGATCAACCGGGTCGCGGCCTGGGTCGTCGCGGTCGGCAACGTCGTGTGGACGGTGGACAGCATCCTTCTGCTGGCCACCGGCTGGTACGACGTCACGATCCTGGGCGAGATCGTCGTGATCGGGCAGGCCGCCGCCGTGCTCGGGTTCGCCACCGCGCAGTACCTGGGCCTCCGCCGTTCCGCGTGAGCTGCCCGCGCATAAGGTTCGAAGGGTGAACATCGCCACCGCATCGAAGCCCGACCGCGACGCTCTCCTGGAGTTCCTCCGCCCGCGCCACCGCGCCCTGCTGATCACCGCCCGCCAGGACGGCCGTCCGCAGGTGTCGCCGGTGGCGTGCGGCGTCGATCCGGACGGTCGGATCGTCGTCTCGACCTACCCGGAGCGGGTCAAGGCACGGAACGCCCGGCGCGATCCGCGCGTGACGGTGTGCGTCCTGTCCGACGACTGGGACGGTCCGTACGTGCAGGTCGACGGCGCCGCCGAGGTGCTCGACCTGCCCGGCGCGCTGGAGCCGCTGGTCGAGTACTTCCGCTGCATCGCCGGCGAGCACCCCGACTGGGACGAGTACCGGGCAGCGATGGAACGCCAGGGCAAGTGCCTGATCCGGATCGAGATCGAGCGCTGGGGCCCGGTCGCCACCGGGGGCTTCCCGCCGGCCGTCGCGGAGCGGCTGCGACCTTGATGCCCGTCGCTACGCTCGTCCGCCGCGACGACTTGGAGGCGACATGGCGAACCACCCCGCGCGTCTGGAGCAGGGGCACCCGTTCCGGCAGTGGAAGACGTGGCGGATCCCCGGCACCGAGCTGACCCTCACGGGCTACTCGCGCGCCAACGACAAGACGTTCTTCCACATCCCTGAGCTGCGCTGCGGTCTCGACGCGGGCATGTGCGAGGGCCGGCGGGTCGACACGGTCTTCCTCACCCACACCCACCACGACCACTCCAAGGACCTCGACTACCTGGCCGCCCGTGCCACCGTCTACCTGCCGGCCTCCGAGCTGCCGCACGTCGAGGAGTACCTGCACGCGTCGGCACGGCTGAACCACGGCGCCGACTACGACCCGGCCATCCCGCGCACGGTCGCCCTGCACGGCGTCAAGCAGGACGACGAGTTCACGTTCGGGCGGCGCGGGCACCACGTCCGGGTGGTGGAGTGCGAGCACAAGGTGCCGTGCGTCGGCTATGCGTTCTCGGAACGCGGCAAGAAACTGCTCCCCGAGTTCGAGGAACTGCGGAAGACCCTCGCTCCGGACGAGTTCGGCCGCGCCATCGCCGCCCGGCGCAAGGCGGGCGACACGGTGGAGCAGGAAGTGCGCCGGCCGCTGTTCGCCTTCCTCGGCGACACACACGTCGACGTGTTCGACCGCAATCCGTGGCTGTTCGAGTACCCGGTCGTCGTCACCGAGTGCACGTTCCTCCACGACACCGAGCTGGAGCGGGCGAACCAGGTCGGCCACACCGTCTGGAGCCAGCTACGGCCCGTGGTCGAGGCGCACCCCGAGACGCTGTTCGTCCTGACGCACTTCAGCCTGCGCCACTCCGACCGCGACGTCCTGGCCTTCTTCGACGAACGCCAGCTGGACAACGTCGTGGTGTGGGCACACCCCGACGCCCACCTGCCCGAGCAGCACCAGCACAGCTGAGGCTCAGGCGGGGACGGCGGCCTTCGCGGCGATGTCCGTCCGGTACTGGGCGCCGTCGAACGTGACGTCCCCGACGAGCGCGTACGCCGCCTCACGGGCCGCCACCAGATCGGCCCCAGTCGCCGTGACGGACAGGACCCGCCCACCGGCCGTGACCAGCGCCCCGTCCTCGCGGCGCTTCGTACCGGCGTGCATCACACCGGCGGCCTCGGCCCCGGTGATGACGTCGCCGGCACGTGGCGTGCCCGGGTAGCCGTCGGCGGCGAGGACGACCGTCACGGCCGCACCGTCACGCCACCGCAGCGGCGGTTCGGCCGCGAGCCTCCCGGACGCGGCGGCGTACAGCAGGCCGGCGAGCGGGGTGTCCAGCATCGCCAGCACGACCTGGGTCTCCGGATCGCCGAACCGGGCGTTGAACTCGACCACTCGCGGACCGTGCGACGTGAGCGCCAGCCCGACGTACAGCAGGCCGGCGAACGTGGCGTTGCGACGGGTCAGTTCGGTGAGGGTCGGCCGGACGACGCTCGCCATGACCTCGTCGACCAGGCCGTCCGGTGCCCAGGGGAGCGGCGCGTAGGCGCCCATGCCACCGGTGTTCGGTCCGGTGTCGCCGTCGCCGATCCGCTTGAAGTCCTGGGCCGGGAGCAGCGGGACGGCGGTGACCCCGTCGGTGACGACGAACAGCGACACCTCGGGCCCGTCCAGGTACTCCTCGACGATAACCCGGCCACAGGCGGCGGCGTGGGCCAGCGCGGCGTCGCGGTCGTCGGTGACGATGACGCCCTTACCGGCGGCGAGCCCGTCGTCCTTGACCACGTACGGCGCGCCGAACAGATCGAGCGCGGCGCTGACCTGCGCCGGATCGTCGCAGGTCCGGGCCTCGGCAGTTGGCACGCCAGCCGCCGTCATGACCGACTTCGCGAACGACTTGGACCCTTCCAGCCTCGCCGCCGCGGCGGACGGGCCGAAGCAGGCGATGCCGGCGGCGCGGACCGCGTCGGCGACCCCTGCGACGAGCGGCGCCTCAGGCCCGACGATGACCAGATCGGCGGCGACGTCCGTGGCGAGCGCCGCGACGGCGCCGGGACTGGTGGCTTCGACCGGCCGCACGTCGGCGACCGCGGCGATCCCGGCGTTGCCGGGAGCGCAGAGTAGATGATCGACAGAGGGGTCGGCGGCGAGCGCGGTGCACAGGGCGTGCTCCCGGGCGCCGCTACCGATCACGAGTACGCGCACGTCTGGAGAGACTACGGCGTCGTGGCCACCCTTGTCGGACCGCGGCCTCACGGTCCCGGCCGGCGGGATCGACCCGGAACCGGTGCCGGACCGGCGCGAGGCCGGCCGGCACCAAGACGGCGACCGGCGACCGGCCGGGTGCGCCCACATCCGGCCGGTCGCCTCAGAGCGCTCGCTAGCGAACGCTCTTCCCGGTCACGCCAGGCTGAGCACCGCGTCGATCACGGCCTGCTTGTCGACCGGGAGCTTGCCCATCGGCTGCTTGCCGCCGGCGAGCTCCGCCCTGGTCGCCGCACCGTCCGTGACGAGGAAATCGATGCCCGGACCACCGTCCGCCTGCAGGCTGACACGCAGCGCGCCGGTGGCGGTGGTCGTCTCCTTGAGCCAACCCTTGCCCTTGATCTCCTTGACCGCGCAGGTCTTGCCGTCGCCGCGTTCGCGGTCGCTGCACACCGTGTACGGGGGCGGGAAGATCATCGTGTGGACGGGGTTGTTGTTGACCGTCAGCACGCCCTCGGCGGCCTTGTCGCCGTCGACCCAGGTGAACACGGCACCCAGCGAGCCCGGCTTGGAGCCTTCCGGCGCGGCCTGCCATGCCGTGTCGGCGCTGGCCGGGACGATGCCCAGCGCACTGACGAACTTCTCGGCCGTCTGCTTGGCCGGCCCGCCGGCCTGGGTCTTCACCTCGGGCGACCAACCCCGGGCGCCCTCGAACAGCGTGTTCAGGTCACGCCCGGACGCCGGCGGCAGCTCAGCGGCCACGGAGACCCCCTCTTCGTCGTTCCTGACGAGGCTCGGCACGGCAATGGCCGCGCCCACCAGGACGACGACCCCGGCGACGCCCATCAGGATCTGGTTGCGGCGGACGCGCTTGCGGCCGGCGGCGGCGATGGCCGCGGTGTCGATCCGCACCTCACCGCCCGGATCGGCCCGGTAGGCGTCGAACGCCTCTTTCACATCGTTGTCGCTCATCCTTCGCCTCCGTGCTCAGCACTACCCGTAGCGGCAGGTACAGGGACGAAGCGCTCACGCAGTGACGCAAGTGCACGTGACGACTGGCTCTTCACAGTGCCGACCGAGCAACCCAGCGCGGCGGCGGTGTCCTCCAGGGAGTAGTCCTCCCAGTAGCGGAGTACGACCGCGGCGCGTTGCTTCGGCGGCAACGTGGCGAGCGCGTCGAGAAGCACCATCCGGGTGTCGACGCCGCTGGCGCTGTCCGAGGTGGCCACCTCGGGCAGTTCCGCGGCGCTCTGCTCCCGGCGCCAGGGCCGGCGACGGTCGTTCAGATACGCGCGGACCAGCATCTTCCGCACGTATCCATCGACCGCATCGCGGGCCTTGAGCCGCGGCCAGACCGCATACAGCCGGACACACACCGACTGGACGAGATCCTCCGCGCGGTGCCAGTCACCGCAGAGCAGATGGGCGGTCCGCCCCATCACCGCGGACCGCGCGGCGATGTAGTCGACGAACTCGCGTTCCTGCTCAGCCTTCATCTGTAACCTCCCTGCCACCTGTGACAGGCAGCGGGCTACCCGCGGGGTTGCATCGGACGGCGAAAAGTTTCAGGACCAACCGTACGGGGTCCGGCACCGGTGGCGTCCAGGAGGAGTTGTGCCACCATCGGGATACCTGGCAGCCGGAGCAGCCAGCCGGCGAAAGCCCAGGCCAGGTTCGTGTGGTCGAGCGCCCGGGACACCGCGACCACTCCCTCGGCGCGGTACCCGTCGGCGGCGACGTAGGTGATCCGGCGGAGCGGTTCGCCCGGCCAGTCGGCGGCGTCGACGATCCGGAGCCCCTGCGGATCCAGGCCGGTGATCCACCGGGCAATAGGCGCGCAGACGTCGCAGGCCAGTCCGGCGTGGAGCGTCGCCTCGCTCGTGACGTGCGGGCGCCAGCGGGGTACCCAGGAATGGACGGCCCTGCGGTACGCGGGCCACGGTTCCCCGTACCGCTCGGTCAGCTGCGCGCCCTCGTGCCAGGCCGCGAAGCCGGCGGCAAAGGCGGCGCAGAGTACGGCTCCGGCTGCCACCGTCCAGGAGCCGACCACGGCCGCCCAGCCGAGCAGGGTCACGACCATGCCGAGCTGCATCGGGTTGGCGACGTACGCGTACGGACCGCTCGTCACCAGCCGGCGCGGCGGGTCGTAGGGGAACGGCGTCCCGCCGCCCCGGGTCACGAACTCGGTGACGCCGGCCAGCGCGACCGCGCCGGGCAGCGCTAGCCACTGCACCGCCGACCAGTCGGGCACCCCCGCCACCCGGATGCACGCCCCGAACGTGAGCGCCGCGAAGCACACCGCCTGGAGGGCCGCCCGTGCGGGCAGGCGCCGGTCGTCCGCCATCCAGCGGCCGAGCAGGACTCCCGGCACCAGCGCGATCAGAACGGCCGCCGCCTCGCCCTGCCACCAGTCGGGGCCGAGCCGCAGCACTGGTGCGCCCAGCGGCATGAGGACGATGTCGGCCCAGACGGCGACCGCGACGAGTACCGGCAGCGGGAGGCGCGGCGCCAGCACCGGCACGGCGCCCCAGAGCACCGCCCAGCCGAGCCAGAGGTCCGCGGGGAATCCGTCGACGGCGCCCGCCACGGGCTGGAACGTCCACCACTCCCGCTGGACGGACACGAGGTGGACGGCGTACAGCGCCGGCACGTTCCAGAGCGTCGCGATGAGGGCCGCACCGCACGTCCGGCGGTTCGGGGGGCGCCAGCAGGCCAGCGAGACGGCGACGAGGATCGGCCCGTACAGCGCGACGATGCGGACGAGGGTCAGGTCAGCACGCATGAGGAGTCGCCACCGCGTCGATGAGGTAGCCGGCGGTCTCCCGCGCCGCGGCGTGCTCGATCGGCCCGAAGTACGCGGCGGGCGCGAGCAGCCGGACGTACGACAGCGTCCACGTCACCCGGGTCTGGCCGTTGCCGACGGCGTGCCACCGCACGACGGCTTCGCGGAGCCCCCACCAGTGCGCCATCGGCGAGGTGTCGGAGACGACGGTGAACCGGACGTGGTCCGCACCGGACCGCGCGACCCGGATCCGCAGCTCACCGGCCGCGTGAGAACTGCGGAACGCGATCCGCCGCTCGTCACCTGGGCGCAGCCCGGTGCCGCTCGCGCCAGCGAGCAGGGGAAACAGCCGCAGCGTCCAGGGGCGCGGCGCGTCGTCGAAGCACGGCATACCGGCGAGCGAGGCGCGGACGGCACCCGGCTCGGCGGCGACGGTCCGCGCGGCCGTGACGCTGTTGGCGGCCGGGAGCGTCGTGGCGTCGGTCGTGCCCTCGGTCATCGCCAGCGCGAGCGGCACGAGGAGCAGCGCCATGGCCTGCGGCCGCCAGGCGTCGCGGCGCCGGAGGTTGTCGACGATCAGCCCGATCCCGATGCCCACGAGGTAGAAGAGCGGCGCGGCGATCAACACGCAGATCGCGCTTTCGTTCAGCACGACGGGCGACAGCAGCAGCCCGATCGTCAGGACCTTGACGATCGTCCCGGTGACGGACTTCGCGGGCCGGGTGAGGACGAGCCCGATCGCGAGTAACGCCGGCAGGCCTATGTAGAAGGCCGCCGTCTGGGACGCGGCGGTCCCGTGCAGCAGCCGGTACGCGGCCGCGCAGACGGCGAGGAACCCGATCGAGACCGCGACGGTCACCTGCGCGCGTTTGGTGTCGGACATGCGGCGCCCTCCTTCTTGAACGCGTTCAATTGAACATGTTCAAAACGATAGCGCGTGTCGTCAGCGGGGTGTGCGAGAGGTGCCGGGGTGCCGCTCAGACGGCGTAGTGGCGGTCGGTGACCGCGAGGACCTCGTCCAGGATCGCCAGGCCGTCCTTGGCCTCGGCGTCGTTGATCGTGCACGGCGGCACGACGTGGAGCCGGTTCATGTTGACGAACGGCATGAGCCCCCGCTTGCGGGCCTCGGCGACGAGCTCGGCCATCGGGGCGTTCGCCTCGCCGGCCGCGTTGTACGGGACGAGCGGTTCGCGGCTGTCCCGGTCCCGGACGAGGTCCAGCGCCCAGAACACGCCCAGCCCCCGCACCTCGCCGATGACCGGATGCCGTTCGGCCAGTTCACGCAGGCCAGGACCCAGGACGTCCGCGCCGACCCGGCGGGCGTTCTCGACGATGCCCTCGTCCTCCATCGCCGTGAGCGTCGCGACCGCCGATGCGCACGCCAGCGGATGTCCCGAGTACGTGAGCCCACCCGGGAACGGCCGCTCGGCGAAAGTCGCCGCGATCTCGTCCCGGATGATCACCCCACCCAGCGGCACGTATCCCGAGTTCACGCCCTTGGCGAACGTGATCAGGTCCGGGGCGACGTCCCAGTGGTCGAATGCGAACC
Organism: uncultured Actinomycetota bacterium; assembly: GCA_963742725.1. Lineage (GTDB taxonomy): Bacteria > Actinomycetota > Actinomycetes > Mycobacteriales > Cryptosporangiaceae > CAVVAL01. The sequence continues at coordinate 1,953,561 of CAVUMX010000001.1, forward strand.
ACTCGCCGGCCCGTCCGAAACCGGCCATGACCTCGTCCGCGACGAACACGATGCCGTGGCGGTCGCAGATGTCACGGACGCCTTCCAGGTAGCCGTCCGGCGGCACGAGGATCCCGGCCGTGCCGGGGATCGTCTCCAGCACGATCGCGGCGATCGTCCCCGGCCCCTCGAACGTGACGACGCCTTCCAGGTGGTCGAGCGCGCGGGCGCACTCCTCCGGCTCGTCGGCGGCGTGGAACATCGAGCGGTACGCGTACGGACCGAAGAAGTGCACGACGCCCGGCGCCGATCCGTCGTTCGGCCAGCGGCGCGGATCGCCGGTCATCTGGATCGCTGTCGCGCTGTTGCCGTGGTACGAGCGGTACGTGGTGAGGATCTTCTGGCGGCCGGTGTGCAGCCGGGCCATCCGGACGGCGTTCTCGATCGCGTCGGCGCCGCCGTTGGTGAAGAAGACCTTGTTCAGGCCGTCCGGTGCGCGGTCTGTGATGAGTTTCGCGGCCTCTCCACGGACGTCGTTGGCGTGCTGCGGCGCCACCGTGGTGAGCCGGGCGGCCTGCTTCTGGATGGCCTCGACCACCTTCGGGTGCTGGTGGCCGATGTTCGTGTTCACCAGCTGGGACGAGAAGTCCAGGTACCGGTTGCCGTCGTAGTCCCAGAAGTAGACGCCCTGAGCCGCCGCGATCGGCAGCGGCTTGACGAGGGCCTGCGCCGACCAGGAATGGAACACGTGCGCCCGGTCCAGGTCGTAGACGTGCTGGCCGGCGGCGGGATCAGGGCTGAACACGGAGCCTCCGAAAGTCAGTGGTGCTGCGGGAACCCGAGGTTGATGCCGCCGTGGTCGGGCGACGGCCACCGGCTCGTGACCACCTTGCCACGGGTCCAGAACCGGACCCCCTCGGCGCCGTACATGTGCGTGTCGCCGAACATCGAGTTGCGCCAGCCGCCGAACGAGTACGAGGCCACGGGCACCGGAATCGGCACGTTGATGCCGACCATGCCGACCTCGACCTCGTGCTGGAACTTCCGCGCGGCGCCGCCGTCACAGGTGAAGATCGCGGTCCCGTTCGCGTACGGGTTGCTGTTGACCAGCGCCAACGCCTCGTCATAACTGTCGACCCGGACGACCGACAGGACGGGGCCGAAGATCTCGTCCCGGTAGATCGACATCTCGGGCGTGACGTTGTCGAACAGCGTCGGGCCGCACCAGAAGCCCTGCTCGTGGCCGTCGACGCTGAGCTGACGGCCGTCCGTGACGAGGGTGGCGCCTTGGGTTTCGCCCGCGTCGATGTAGCCCTTGACCTTGTCCCGGTGCTCGGCCGTGATCAGCGGACCCATCTCGTTGCCGGCCTGGTTGCCCGGCCCGACCCTGAGATTCGCGAGCCGGTCGGTGATCTTCGGGATCAGGGCATCTCCCGCCGACCCCACCGCCACCAGGACGGAGATGGCCATGCACCGCTCGCCGGCGGCGCCGTAGCCGGCGTTGACCGCGGCGTCGGCGGCCAGCTCGAGGTCGGCGTCCGGCAGTACGACCATGTGGTTCTTCGCGCCGCCGAGCGCCTGCACGCGCTTGCCGTGCTGGGTGCCGGTCTCGTAGATGTACCGGGCGATCGGCGTCGAGCCGACGAAGCTGACGGCCGCCACGTCACGGTGGTGCAGGATCGCGTCCACCGCCACCTTGTCGCCGTGGACGACGTTGAAGACGCCGTCCGGGAGCCCGGCCTCGGCCAGCAGCTCGGCGATGCGGATCGAGGCCGACGGGTCCTTCTCGCTCGGCTTCAGGACGAACGTGTTCCCGCAGGCGACGGCGATCGGGAACATCCACAGCGGGACCATCGCCGGGAAGTTGAACGGCGTGATGCCCGCGACGACGCCGAGCGGCTGGCGCAGCGAGTACGAGTCGACGTCCGTCGAGACCTGCTCGCTCATGTCGCCCTTGAGGTGCTGGCTGATGCCGCAGGCGAACTCGACGATCTCCTGGCCGCGCGCGACCTCGCCGCGGGCATCGGCGACGGTCTTGCCGTGCTCGGTCGAGATCAGCTCGGCGAGGGAGTCGGCGTTGCGGTCCAGCAGCTCACGGAACGCGAACAGGATGCGCGTGCGCTGGGCCAGGCTGGAGTGGCGCCACGTCGCGAAGGCGGTCTTCGCGGCCGCGACGGCACGGTCGACGTCGGCGGTTTCGGCGAAGTCCACGCGGGCGATGACCTCGCCGGTGGCCGGATTGTGCACGCCGCCGGTCCAGGTGGCGGTCGGCGAGTCCGGCTTGCCGTTGATCCAGTGGGTGACGGTGGCGGGCATGGAGGTCTCCTTCGTCGGCACCCTCCACGCTCGCCCATTTCTGGACTTACCTCAAGATCCAGTTCTGCCCATTTCTTTGGTGCCAGTTACCGCTCGACAGCCCAGGCTCGAAGCTTGCCGTCGTCCTTCTCATCGAGCTAGGCCGCGCGTAGATCAGGGCTGAATCAGATCGATGTGGCCGCGATGTCATCGAGAACAGAGGCCCAGGCCGGCTCGGCTCCTGGCGCGGCTCCCGGATCGACGGTGCGGAGGTGCTTCATCGTGCCTTCACGCAGCCGCACAGCAAACTTGTCGGCACCCTTCCGGCCCTTGCTGTGGAACTTCTCCACTTCCTGGTTGGCGAACCCCAACGTCGAGACGAACGTGTCCAGACCGCTCGCCAGAGGCCGGACGCCGAACTCCCGGTGCACCTGGACGACCGCACCCGACCCTCCGTCCACGCACACAAACGGTTGACCGGCGAAACCAAGGTAGAAGAGCCCGCTTGTGCCGTCCGGTGGGTCTTCATCGTGACTGCGGTACACCTCCGCCACCGGCCTCACCCGCTTCGTTATCTTCGGGTCGAACTCGACCACATCGAGCAAGGATTCCGGGAGACCGACCTCGGACAGGAACGTCCGCGCTGACACGTTCGCGAGTCCGTCGGGGAACGCCGACCCGGGCACCACGATGATGTCCTCTTCGGGAAACCATTCCTCCAGATCGTCCTGCGTGACCATCTGCCTAGCCCTTCTTCACCTTGAGTTTCTCTTCGACCTCGGCGATCGCGGCCTTCAACTTCTCATTACGGAGCTTGAGCCGTTCCTTCTGTTCGGCGCTCGCCTTGCCCTTGGCGTCGTCCTGCTCCAGTACCTCAACGGTAACGCCCGCGCTACGGAGGATCGCGATTCCTGCTTTGCCCGCGTCCTTCCCGGAGGTCTCCGTGACGCGCTCACGCTTGCCTCCAAAGATCGACGACGGTCCCCAGAGCCGACCCAACCTGTTGGTGCCCCTGAGCTTGCCCTTGTCGACGAAAAGGCGGATCAGATCGCCGAAGTCGTCCATGTTCGACTTCGCTACGTCCTGGGCGCCGTGATACAGAGCCGCGAACTTCAGTCCGACGTTCACCGATGAAGCCTTCTCACGCAAGCCCTTGGTGAATCGGACGATGTAGCTTGCGCAGTTGATGCAACTGCTCTTGCTGACGTTGATCATCATCCGCACCTGGTCGAACCAGGGTCGTTTGACACGCCTCTCGTTCGCCGGCAGCGCACTGGCGATCTCGGCGTTGCTCTGTCTCCACGAACGGTCGAAGACATTGACGACCTGCTCTTCTGCGTGCGAACCCTCCTGGCTGTCTGACAGTCGGAGCTTCTTTTGCGACGCGCCGCTCGTCATGATCTCCGTGAGTTCCGGAGCAGAGTCCGCGCTGAAAACCCCGCTCGACGCGGTCGTACTGGAGGCGAAGCTCGTTGCCGTCACCTGGTCGACCGACAACTTCTCGGGCGGCACCTCGGCGTCGACAGCGCCCTTCTTGCTCGCCTTGGCGGTGGGGTTCACACTCGCTTCGACCGTGAAGTAGTGGTCGCCGAGCGGCACCATCTCGATGCTCTTGACGCCCTTCGGCTGCCACTTCGCATATACCTGGCCCAGCGCGTCGGAAACCTGGCTGACCGGAACGCTGCTGGCGGCCTGGTATCCCTCGTTGGCAGCCTGCTTCGCGATCTTGGCCTTGTCCTTGGGTGACGGCTCGCCGTCCTTGCCCTTCCGCCTGCCTTTGAGTTTGGCCCAGAGCTTTTTGCCGTAGGCGACGATTTTGCCGACGATCGCGTCGACGGCTTTCATGACGGGTTTGGACAAGGTCTGGAAGATCTTCTTGACCTTGTCGGCGATGCCGCCGATGCCGAGGAGGGCGGCGAGGAATCCGATGAGGACGGGGATGGATTTGGCGAGGGCGGCCTCGATGAGTCCGGGGACGCCGCCGGCGCCGCCGCCGGCGATCGCGATGACCGCGTCGAGGATGGCGTTGACGAACTCCAGGATCTGCGCGCCGCGGGTGATGATGAACGTGACGATGTCGATGATCGCCTTACACGCCTTGATGAACGCCGACGCGGGGTTCAGCAAAGAGACGATCCAGGTGATGCCGGCGATCAGGACCGTCGGCACCAGATATTCGGTGATCTTCCCGAGCAGGGTTTCCTTCAGATCACCGATCTGGTCCTTCAGGTCCTCCCACAGCCCACCGACCCCGCCCGCGATCAGCTTCTGCACCAGCGGCACACCCGATTCGACCGTGCTCATCGCCTGCTCCGGGACACCCTTCGCGACGATCCGGCCCCGGATGCTGGCCCAGGTCAACCCGAGCAGGGACGCGATCAGTCCGAGGATGCCCTTGAGGTCGAACTTCTCCGGTAGTTGCAGGCCGGCCTTCGCGGCGGTGCCGAGCAGCCAGGACACCAGGCCCTTCTGCAAATGGGCGCCGATGTTCGCGATGAAGCCCTGAAGGCCTGCGCCGACGGCGGAGATCAAATTGCCGAGGAACCCGATGGGGTCCTTGATGATCGCCATGACGGCCTGCGCCGCCTTCGCGAGGACGCCTAGAAGCAGGTCCTTGAGCTGCATGATGGTCTGGATGACGCCCTTGACCGCGTCGATCGCCTTCGCGACCAGGCCCTTGTTCTTCTCCTTCTCAGCCTCGATCTCCTCATCGACCGCCTTGAGCGCCTCGGTGTACTTCGACGCGAGGGTGTCGACCAGCTCCGAGCCCTTGGCGTCCACCGATTCGGTGAGTTCGTCGAACTTCCCGCCGAACTCGGCAGCGGATTCCTTCCCGAGCTGCTGCAGATCCTTGGGGAGTTTCTGGACCTCGGCCTGCAGATCGGTGCGGCCCTTCGCGATCCGCGCCTTCGCCGCGTTGAGTTCGGTGCCGATCAGGTCCGCGACGCCGGAGATCACGCCCTGCATGGCGGTGACGTAGCCCTGCCGGGCGGTGACGAAGATCTGGTTCGCCTCTTCCGGCATCCCCAGCAGCTTGTCCTTCGCCCACTTCAGCCCGCCGGTCCACCCCGAATAGCGCTTGTCCTTGTAGGCGTCCATCCGCCTTTTGTGGTCGGCGGTGAACGCATCCCGCGCGGTCTTCTCGTCCTTCGTGAACTTCTCGTCGACCTTCTTGTCCAGCCCGGACAGGATGTCCTCGACATCCTTCTTCGTCGCGTCGAACACCTTCTGCAGGGTGGCGGTGACCTGCGCCCGTTTCTGCTCCTCCGCCGATTGGGCGCCGCCCTTCCCCGCATCCAGTTCCTTGCCCGACTTGCCCCGCGACGCGGCCATCCCGGCCATCGCGGTGGCGCCGGCCTGCTGCGCCTGCGCCTTCGCCCCCGCCAGGGTCTCCGCTTCCTTGCCGCGCACCTCTCCCGGCGCGGTCGCCGCGTGCTGCTCGCCGGCCTTCTTCTCCTTCAACGCGCCGGTGAACTCCGGCTCGTTCGACTTCGCGAGCTGATCCTCGGTGACCTGCGCGCCGGCCATCTCGTCGTTGACAGATTTCGGCCCGGCCGAGAAGTCGGTCGCCGCAGGCGGCGCCTTGTCGGGGATCGCCTTACCCGGATCCGGGGTGCCCGGCGTTCCGGGTGGCTGGTCCGGCTTCAGCGGGGTGACCGGCTTCACCGTCGCCGCCCCGGTGTCCGGTGGGGCCTTCGTCGTCGACTCGATCTGCCCCGCCGACGCCTTCTTCCCGCCCTCAACCTTCCCCGAGACCTCGCCCTTGACCGCCTCCGCCTTACCTGAGGACCCGAACTCGTCGGCCTCCTCCAGGTTCTTCGGCGCCTGCTTCGCGATCGCCGCGTTCACCGCCGCGACGAACGCCGCCTTATCGAACTCCCCCGGCTTCGCCGCGTTCATCTTCTCCGCGTTCGCGGTCTTACCCTGGGCTTCTTTGTCGTCCTGCGGCGGCTTCGCTGCCCGCCCCGCCGCATCCGCCTCTGCCTTCGCGGGCGGGTGCTTCCCGAGCGTCTGCTGCTTCGATTTGACGTCCCGCTTCAACGCGCCGAACTTCGGATCCTGCGACACCCCCCGCCCCGGACCCTCCACCAACCGCTGCACCGCAACACCCGCAGCCCGACCGTCCAGCACCGGGGCCGCCGCCGTGGACGGCCCGGCCGGCGAGGGTCCGGCGGCGGAAGGCCCGGCACTCGACGGGGCGGCGGTGGAGGGGGCTGCGGTGGGCTGCGACTTTGCGGGCGCCCTCGCGGCAGGGGCCGTCGCGGCGCGACGCTGGGCTACGAGGCGGGATACCGCACGGTTGCCGGCCTTGGCCTGGAGCGCGACGGCGGCTCCGGGGGTCAGCCGCGAGGGGCGTTTGTTGGGCGTCGTCGGATGCTGTTGGTCGTCCGTGGGGCGGTCGGTGTCACCGTTGCCGCCCGTGCGCGCGCGCCGGAGCGGGGAATCCCGGCGTTCAGACTCGGCACCCACCCCGCCCTCCTCAACGCCCAGGCCAGGAGTCAAGCGTCGAGCACGGGAGGCGCCGGGACAGCCCTGGACGGGGCAGCACCCCGTGCAACCCGAGCTGCCCGAAAGGGCAGCCGATTACACCACTTCGTAGCGGACGGTGATAACGCCCGAACTCAGCGATGCGATCCGCTCGAACGCGCCCCGGGCGAGGTCGAGGCAGCGGCCGTCGACGAACGGGCCGCGGTCGTTGATCCGTACGACGACGCTCTTGCCGTTCGCCGTGTTCGTCACCCTGACCTTGGTGTTGAACGCGAAGGTCTTGTGGGCGGCGGTGAGTCCGTTGGGGTCGAACGGTTCGCCGTTGGCCGTGGTCTCGCCGGTGTCGTAGTACGAGGCGCCGCAGCTGGGAGCTGACGGATCCGCGGTGGGCTCGGGCGTCGGATCGGCCGAGCGGGAAGCCGGCTTGCGCGGCACCGGGGCCGGCGGCGGGACCGCCTTGGACGGTTCGGCGCGCGGCGAGGCGGGAGGCGTCTTGCTCGGTGAGGCGGACGGCGATGCGGAAGCCGACGGGCTGCTCGACGGACGGTCGGCGCGGTTGGCGCGCTCCGGTGCGGTGCGTTCCGGCCCGGTTGCGACGACGTCCAGCTCGTCGGCGGTGTCGTCGCTGGTCATGCCGATGACGCCGATGGTTCCCAACGCGATCGTGGCGGCCGCTGCGGCGGCCAGCGCCAGGCGCATACGCGAGGTCGAGGCGGGCAGGCGGGTGGATCGATGTCGTCCGGGCACGAGGCGCCTTCTGGTCGGGGTCAGGACGGCCGGTTCCCCACTGTTACACGTGTATCCCCGTTTGCCGAACGTGACGTACTTCGCGCCCAGGCACGTTCCGGGCAAGCCTGACCAGGGCCGATTCACTGTCCACTGTCGAATACTCGGGGAAACCGACGTCTCGCGGCGCATCCAAAGGTGGATTTCCCTGAGTATTCCAATGTGGACGCCCCCTGGCGGTTGCGCGGAGGGGGCTGGCGCGGCCGGGAGGGGCGTCGGGCAGCGCGGTGGCGAGCGGGCGGTCCGCGGAGGGGGCGGCCACGGCGGTGTCGCCGGGGAGACCAGCCATGCCAGTGACTGGTCGACACCAACCGTGCCCGCCCTTTCTCGACCCGCCGACACTCAGCGAGGGTCGTGCCGACGAGGAGCGCCATCAGGGTATGGGCATACCCCTAGGCCCACAACCCATGTCCACATCCGGACACCTACTCTCGCGGCATGCCCTTGGACCGCGCCTCTGATCGGCCGCTGTATCAGCAGCTAGCCGATGAGATCAGAGTGGGCATCGCGTCTGGGGAGTCTGTGCAACTCACAGAAGGCACGCTTGCGGCCACCTACGGCGTGGGGCGCGACACGGTGCGCCAAGCGCTGGAGTCCTCCGTAACGAGGGGCTGATCGTCACCGACTACACCGGTTCGCGGGTGCGGGAGGTGCGGGAGCTTCAGACGCTGCCCGTGCCGGCCGGTGCGAGCGTGTCCGCCCGCATGCCCACCGACCCCGAACGCCGCTCCCTCGGCGTCGGCGAGGGCGTCCCAGTCCTGGTCGTGACCCTCGACGGCGAGGAGAAGCTCTACCCCGCCGACCGGTACCAGCTCGTCGGCTAGTCCCAACTGTCGGGCTTATCGGGGTATCCAGCGCCCGATTACAGGACGGCATCCCGAATAGTCCGGTTCGCAGGCGCGGGGCGGCGGGGCGCGGCGGGCGGCGGGCGCGGAGCGGGCGCGGGCGCGGAGCGGCGGGCGCGCGGGGCGGGGCGGCGGGGCGCGGCGGGCGCGGCGGGGGCGCGGGGCGGGCAGGCATGGCGCGCGGGGGGAGGGTTACAGGGCTGTCAGGTCGATGGACTCGGCCATCGCGCGGAGGCCGGCCGCGTTCGGGTGGAGATGGTCGCCGGTGTCGTAGGGCCTGGCGAGACGGTCCGGGCGGGCTGGGTCGCGCACGACCACGTCGAAGTCGACGACTGCGTCGAACGTGCCGGACGTCCTGATGAAGCTGTTGATCTTCTGCCTTGACCGCTCGCCGAGCCTGTCCCACCCGGGCCAGCCCCGGTAGGGCGTGATCGTGGCGCACACCACCCTGATCCCCCGGGCGCGCGCCGCGCGGGCCACCTGTTCGAGGCCGGCGACGATCTGGCGGGCGTTGTCGACGCGCGGGCGCTGCTTGAGGTCGTTGACCCCCTGCAGGACGAACACGGTCTGGACGCCCGGCACCCCGAACACGTCCCGCTCCATGCGGGCGAGCGTGCGCGGACCCGCCACCGGACTGTCGATCAGCAGCCGGTTGCCGTTGATGCCGGCGTTGACCACCGCCATCGGACGGCCGGTCGCGGCGAGCCGGTCGGCGAGGACGTCGGGCCAGCGGGCGTTGGCGTCGCGTCCGGATCCGGCGCCGTCGGTGATCGAGTCGCCGAGCGCGACGACCGTGCGGGCGTCTCCGGTGGCGTCGACGTCGACTCCGGCCACGAAGTACCAGGCGGTGGTGCGGCGCCGGAACGCGAACGCGCTGACGTCACCGGAGTGGTCGCCGCCCGTCGCGAGGTAGCTCGTCTGGTTCGCGGCGTGGTGGTAGGTGACCGGGCCGGACGCGCGGGGGGTGTGGACGCTGACGAACAGGTCCGAGTCGGCGGGGACGGTCAGCGTGACCGGGTCGCTCCAGACCTGGCTCCACGGCGGGACGACCACGGACGGCCGCCCGCCGAACGTGAGGCGCCGCATCACGAAGGCCGCGGCCGAGCCCTGCGCCAGCGGCCGCGCGACCGTCGCCGTCAGCTGGACCGGCGCGCGCCCGAGCGCGTTCGACAACCGCACCCGGACGCGCGCCCCGCCCATGCTGACGTGGACGACATTCCGGTACGTGTAACCGGCGCGCGCCGGGGCCGTGCCCGACGGGCTCGCCGCCCAGGTGCCCACCCAGGCGGCGTCCGGGTGGGCGGCGTCGGCCACGACCACGGCCGGCGCCACGCCGGGGACGACGGCCGCATACAAGCCGCCCATCACCACCACCGGTGCTACGAGCCTCGTCCAGGTCATGGCGTCCCCGATCTGCCGTGATCACGGTCGCATGTCACCCGCCGGATCAGCGTGAGGTTCAGCAGATCTCATACGCGCGGATGACGGTGTGCTCCACCTTGTTGCCGGCGGCGTCGCTGGGCACCACGTACCAGTCGCCGTGCTGGGGTACGTCTGGCGTGACCGTCTTGTCGGCCTGGGCCGGCTTGCCCGGCAGCTTGGGTGCCGGCTCGGCGTGTACCGGTTGGGGCGACGCGACCAGTACCGCCGCAGCCGCCAGGACAGAGATCCATCGCTTCATGCCAGCCTCCCCCGCAGAATGCCGTCGGTACCTTGATAGGCGTTGCGCGCAAGTCGGGCCCTTTGGGCCCGGGCGCGGGGCGGGCGCGCCGGGCGGCGGGGCGCGCGGGCCAGGGCGCGTGACGGCCGGCGGGACGGGCGCGCGCGGCTGCCGGTGGGCGGGGCGGCGGCGGGGCCGGCGGCGCGGGGGGGCGGCGGGGCCGGCGGCGCGGGGCGGGCGGCGGCTGGCGCCGTGGCCGGGGCGCGCCTGAGAGGGTGGTGGCGCGGGGCGGCCGGGCTGGCGCCGTGGCCGGGGCGCGCCTGAGAGGGTGGTGGCGTGGCCCTTCTCGCCGATCTGGACCGTGGCAGCGACGTCCCGCTGTACCGGCAGCTCCGCGCGGCCCTGGAGCGCGGCATCCTCACCGGCCAGATCGGCGTCGGGACCCGGCTGCCGTCCTCACGCGAACTGTCGGCGCAGCTCGCGGTGTCGCGGAACACCGTCGTCACGGCGTACCAGGAGCTCGTGGCCGAGGGGTACGTCACGCCGGTGAGCAGGTCCGGGCTGGTGGTGAACCCTGAGCTGACGCGCCGTCCGGCCGCGCCGAGCGGGGGCCGGCTCGACTGGTCGGCGCGGCTCGACCCACTGCCCGGGCACGGCCTGCCGCTGAGCAACCGCCCGCCGGACTGGTACCGGTACCCGTACCCGTTCCTCGGCGGGCAACCCAGCCCCGATCTCTTCCCGAAGCAGGCGTGGCTGCGGGCACTGCGGGACGCGCTCGAACCGCCGCACCACTGGGCCAGCCTCCAGGACGCCCAGGACGCCGACGATCCGCTGCTGCTGGACGCGCTGTGCCAGCACATCCTGCCGGCGCGGGGCATCGAGGCGACGCCGGCCGAAGTCATGGTGACGCTCGGTACGCAGCAGGGGCATTCGCTCGTGACGGCGGCGCTGCTCGGCCCCGGGCGGCGCATGGCCGTCGAGAACCCCGGCTACCCGGACCTGTGGCACATCGCGGCATCCACCGGCGCCTCGCTCGTCCCGGTGCCGGTGGACGCGGCCGGGCTGATACCCGGTCCGGAGCTGGCGACGGTGGACGTCGTCACGGTCACGCCCAGCCACCAGTACCCGACGAACGTCACCCTCTCCGTCGGACGCCGGCAGCAACTGCTCGACGCCGCCGACCAGCACGGGCTCGTGATCGTCGAGGACGACTACGACAGCGAGTTCCGGTACCAGGGCAGCCCCAGCCCCGCTCTCAAAGCGCTCGACAGCGGCGGGCACGTCGTCTACCTCGGCAGCTTCTCCAAGTTCCTGGCCCCGGGCCTCCGTCTCGGATTCCTCGTCGCCGACGCGGCGCTGGTCGCCCATCTGCGGGAGCGGCGGCGGTTCCAGGTGCGGCACGCGCCGGGGCACCAGCAGCGGGCGCTCGCGCTGCTGATCTCGTCCGGCGACTACGCGCGGGCGTTGCGGCGCGCCCGTACCCATCTCAAGGAGCGATGGCAGACCACAGTGGACGCCGTCGGCGCCGAACTCGGCTGGGGCGGGCCATACCCGTCCGGCGGGACCGGGTTGTGGGTCGTCGGGCCGCCCGACCTCGACAGCGTGGCGCTCGCGGCGGCCGCGCGCAGGCTCGGTGTCCTCGTGGAGCCGAGCGCCGCGTACTACCTGACCTCTGGTGCCGGGGCGGCCCTGAAGATCGGCTTCGCCAGCGTACGGACGGATCGCATCGCACCGGGCATCGCGAAACTCGCCGAAGCCTGGCGCAACCTTCCTCCTGGGTCGGGCGTGTAACCGCTGTTCAGGCCGGCAAGAGGTCGGCCTCACAGCCCGAGGAGACACCATGCGCACCACACGGGGGACCCGCATCGCCCTGATCGCCGGCGCCGCTCTGGCCGTCGCCACCATGACCGCCTGCAACGCGCAGCCCGACGGGGCCGCCGCGCCCGACGCACCGACCGCCCCGGCCACCAGCGCCCCGGCCTCGCCGTCGACGTCCCCGTCGACCACGCCCGCCGCGGAGCCGCCGGGCGCCCAGCCGGTCGCCCAGGAACCCGCCGCCAAGAAGCCTGCGCCGAAGAAGTTCCTCGACATGCGGACGGTCAGCGTGTTGAAGGGCGCCGCCATCTCGGTGCCGGCGCGGAACAACGGCGTCTGCCCGGCCGCGACCATCCGGCTCGACCGCAACGGCGTCGCCACCGTCAAGGGCGTGACGTACCAGCTCTACGGCGAGGGCAACATCGCGTACGGCGACCTGAACCGCGACGGGCGCACCGACCTGACGCTGATCCTGGATTGCGGCACGGCCCGCAAGCAGCTCATCGTCACGCTCGGCGCCACCGGTCCGACCACGTACGAGACGATCGCGTCCGGCCCCACCCTCGGTAAGAACGCCAAGCAGACGATCGTCCGGGACAACACGCTGACGACGTACGACGTGCACTGGCCGAAGTCGGCCGCGACCGAGGTGCGCGAGTACCAGATCCGGGAGCGCGGAATCTTCCAGATGAACGGCCCGACCGGCAGCTGACCTCAGATGAGGTCGTGCAGGATGACCGTCTGCTCACGGCCGGGGCCCACACCGATCGCGCTGATCCGGGCCCCGGCCAGTTCCTCGATCCGCCGGACGTACGCCTGCGCGTTGGCCGGCAGCTCGTCGAACTTGCGGCACCCCGAGATGTCCTCGGACCATCCGTCCATGTACTCGTACACCGGCTTGGCGTGGTGGAAGTCGGTCTGCGTCATCGGCATGTCCTCCGTCCGCTTGCCGTCCACCTCGTACGCGACGCAGATCGGTACGCGCGGCAGCGTCGAGAGGATGTCGAGCTTCGTGAGGAAGTAGTCGGTCATGCCGTTCACGCGGGTGGCGTAGCGGGCGATCACCGCGTCGAACCAGCCGCAGCGGCGGGCCCGGCCGGTGGTCACGCCGACCTCGCCGCCGACCTTGGCCAGGTGCTCGCCGTACTCGTCGAACAGCTCGGTCGGGAACGGGCCGGACCCCACCCGCGTCGTGTACGCCTTGAGGATCCCGATCACCGTCGTGATCTTGTTCGGGCCGAGCCCGCTGCCGGCGGCGGCACCACCGGACGTCGGGTTCGACGAGGTGACGAACGGGTACGTGCCGTGGTCCACGTCCAGGAGAGTGCCCTGCGATCCTTCGAGCAGGATGTTGTCGCCGCGCTCCAGCGCCTTGTTCAGGATCAGGCGGGTGTCGGCGATGTGGGGCGCCAGGCGGTCGGCGTAGCCCGCGTACTCCTCGCACACCTCGTCCACGTCGATGGCCTTGCGGTTGTAGACCTTGACCAGGACCTGGTTCTTCTCGCGCAGGGCGACCTCGAGCTTGGCGCGGAAGATGCCCGGGTCGAGCAGGTCGGCGACCCGGATGCCGATCCGGGCGACCTTGTCGCCGTAGGCAGGGCCGATGCCGCGCCCGGTCGTACCGATCCGGGCCTTGCCAAGGTAACGCTCAGTGACCTTATCGAGCGCCCGGTGATGGGGCATGATCAGGTGCGCGTCGGCCGAGAGCAGGAGCGAGGACACGTCCACTCCGCGGGCGATCAACCCGTCCATCTCGCCTATCAGAACGCCGGGGTCCACCACCACGCCGTTGCCGACCACCGCCGTACAGCCCGGGGTCAGGATCCCGGACGGCAGCAGGTGCAGCGCGTACTTCTCCCCGTCAGGCGTGATCACCGTGTGACCAGCGTTGTTCCCGCCCTGGTATCGGACGACGAACTGGACCTGGCCGCCGAGCATGTCGGTGGCCTTGCCCTTTCCCTCGTCACCCCACTGGGCACCGACGAGCACGAGTGCGGGCATGCTGAACTCCTCTTCGGCGGGCACATCGTCAACGGCCCGGGGGCGTGGGCGCGCCGATGACCGTTCGATGGAAGGCTAACGAACATGCATGTACTGCTGTTCGCGCCGGGGGCTGAGACCGCCGCCCGGGTGCCTGTGCTTGCCTGTGTCGATGCGCTCCGTAGCGGCGCCACGGTTGACGTGGTGCCGCTCGACTCGGATGCCGAGCTCGACGCGGCGCTGCTCCGCGCGGGCGAGTCCGGCGCACGGATCGTGGTCGCAGGCGGTGACGGGCAGCTCCGCGCGGTGCTGCGCCGGATGGTCCGGGCGGTGCTGCCGCGGGCCGGCGACCGTCCGGCTTCGCTCCCCGACGACCGGACCGTGCCCGACCTGGATCCCGTCGGCGTGCTGCCGCTCGATCCGGCGTCCGGCGCGGCCGGGATCCCCGACCTCGCTTCGCGCCTGGGCCTGCCCCGGGCGCCGGCCGACGTTGCCGCGGCGGTCCTGGACGGCTCGGTGCGGCGGGTCGACCTGCTCCGCAACGACGGCGGGTCCGTAACCCTGCACGGCGCCCTGCTCGGCGCCGTCGACGAGCAGGGCCGTCCGCTGGGCTGGAAGGCGCGGATCGACGTGGACGACAAGGTGCTCAGCGACGGAACCGAAGCGCTGCTCGGATGCGCGATCGCCAACGCCGACGGGTACGGCAGCGTCGGCGGGCTGCCGCTCGTCGTCAGCGCCGATCCGGTGGACGGGGTCCTCAACGTCGGCATCGCCCTCCCGGACGGGACGCGGTACGAGGTCCGCCGCGCGAAGGGCCGTGCCGTCGCCGTCACGCCGCACATACCCGAACTACCGTTCACGGACGACGGCGTGGACGGCGTCCTCACCCGCAAGCGCACCTGGTGGATGGAACGTGACGCCTGGGCGGTGTATAGCGGCTAGGACATTCGCCAACGGCCAGCGCTCCGGTGGTGAATGTTCCAATTTCTTGTATTTACCTGTGGATACCGCGTCGTCGGGGTAGCCCTATGACGCAGAATCATCACTGAACGGCACAGGTACCAGGACCAGGGGGTCATCTCCGTGCAGGACAACGGCCAGAACCCGAACACCGACGGCGGCCGCACCAACGGCACGCAACGCCCGGTGCCGCCGGAGCAGGCCCAGGAGTCCGCGACCGGATGGCCCGGCGTCCAGGACATCCCGTCGCCGGCCGCCGAGCGGGTCGCGCCCTGGTCCGCGGAGCATTTCGCCTCCCAGCCGGGGTGGGCCGAGAAGGAGCCCGCCGGTCGTGCGCCGGCGGCCGCTCCGGATCCGGCGGTCGGTGGCCGGCATGCCGATGCGGCCGAGCCGTGGTTCGAGCCGAACGGGTTGGCCAGGCCGTACGTGCAGCAGGAGCCGCAGTACACGCGGCAGGTGCCGGCGGCGCAACCGGACGCCTATCCGGCCGAGGAGCCGTACGCCGACGACCAGGTGACCCGGCGGGTGGCGGCCGAGGAGCCGTACGAGGCCGATGATCAGGTGACGCGGCACGTGGCGCCGCCGGAGCCCGCCGCCGAGCCTCCCGTCGACCCTCCCGCCGAGCCGGCCGCTGAGCCCGCCGCGCCGACCGGGCCGGCGTACACGGACCCGTACTATCCCGACGACCCGTACGCGGCGCACCAGCCCGTCACCCACGAGCCCGATCCGTACGCGCCGCCGCCGTACGCGACGGGTCACCAGGTGAGCCAGCAGCCGTTCCCGCCGCGTCCGGAGCAGGAGCAGTACCAGCAGGCGGAGCCGGGCTACCAGGCCAGCGGATACCCCGCTTACCCGCCGCCGCAGCAGGGCTACGCGCCCCAGCCAGACCAGCAGTACGCGCCGCCGCCGGAGCAGGAGTACGCCCCGCCGCCGCAGGCTCACCACGCCACCCCGGCACCGCCTCAGCCGGCCCAGCCCATGGCGCCGCCGCCCACCGCCGAGGAGTTCGCCGCCCGGCGCGCGCACAAGCCGCGGGCGCCCGAGGCGACCATGGGCGTTCCGGCGCTGATCCGGAAGGTCAGCTTCGGCATGGTGTCGCCCGCGCCGTCGCGCCGTGAGCGGGACTTCCGCGAGTCCGTGACGAAGGTCCGGCGCAACTTCGGCGGGCTGCGGCAGATCACCGTGGTCAACCCGAAGGGCGGCGCCGGCAAGACCGTCGCGGTGCTCATGACGGCGATGACGTTCGGGCAGAGCCGGGGCGGCTACGTCCTGGCCTGGGACAACAACGAGACGCAGGGCACGCTCGGCATGCGCGCCCAGCAGGACTTCCACACCCGCACGGTCCGTGATGTGCTGCACGACCTGGCGACGTTCATGGGCGTGCACGGACGGGTCGGCGACCTGTCCAGTTACGTGCGTGCGCAGGGCGAGGCCATGTTCGACGTGCTCGCCAGCGACGAGTCGGCCACAGCCGGCGAGATGCTCACGGCCCAGGCGTTCGCCGACATACGCGAGGTCGTCAGCCGGTTCTACAAGCTGATCATCGTCGACACCGGGAACAACGTCCGGGCGGAGAACTGGCAGGCCTCGATCGACGCCACGGACCAGCTCGTCGTCACCATGTCCGCGCGCGGCGACTCCGCCGAGACCGCCGCCCGGATGCTCGACCACCTCGAGCAGACAGGCCGCGACCAGCTCGTCCGCCAGGCGATCACCGTCGTGTCGATGCCGGCGAGCCGGAAAGACATGGACCTCCCGGCGATCCAGCGGCACTTCGCCGCCCGCACCCGCCAGGTCCTGGTGGCGCCGTACGAGCCGCTCCTCGACTCCGGTGAGCCGATCCGCTACGGCGAACTGTCCCAGGACAGCAAGGACGCCTGGCTCAAGATCGCCGCCGGCATCGCCGAGGGCCTCTAGTCCGACGGCCGGTCTCCCCGCGCGCGGCCGTCCGCACTGTCCCGCGCGCGGCTGTCCGGCGCGCGGGTGTCCGCCCGCGCGCGGAAACCGGACTGTCCGGACTAGCGTCCTGTAATCGGGCACGGGATACCCCGATATCCCCGACAGTTGGCGCGACTGCCGCCACGGGCGGCGGCCCGGGCGGGCGCGGCGGCGCGGGTCAGGCGGTCGAGCCGGCACGGGCGGTTGGCGTCGCGGCGGCGCGGGTCAGGCGGTCGAGCCGGCACGGGCGGCGTGCTGGCCGGCCCAGGCCTCCGTTTCGGGCCAGGTCGCGAACGTCCGGATCGGCATGCCGGCTGGCTGATCACCACCCAGGGCACCGTGCTGTTCGGCGGCGGCGCGGAGCCGATCGTCCGGGAGGCAGCTCGCCCAGGCGACGCAGTACACGTCGAGGTCGGCGCGGCGCTGCGCCATCCACTCCCAGACGATCGGGGCCGACGGCGTGGTGGCTTCGGCGTGCGGAACGCCCGCGTCGTAGGCCACGGCGAACGGCTGCCGCCGCGCGAGCAACGCATCGAACGCGCTGAGCGCGATCTGGGCACCGTCGGCGCTCAGCGTGCCCTCGGTGCGGACCCGGACCAGCGGCCAGCCGCTGTAATCGATCTCGTACGTCATGGTTGCCTGCCCCTCCGCTATCCGTACGGACCGGCGGCACGGCGAGCCCGGGCCACCGGATGGAACGGTTGCGAGCACGGCAACGACGACGGCCAGCACCACGACGCCGCCGGCCGTGACGCTGAGCGTCGGACCGGAGGCGTTGCGTACTTACGCTGGCATGGTCGGGCCGATATGTCCGGCGAATCCCACGGATTGAAGCCGAACCTGGGCGGCGGCGCTGCCCAGGCAGCAGCCCGGGCGCCACCGCGGCCACTACCGCCGGCCGGGAGTGCACCGCCCGCCAGGCGCCACCGCCCACCGGGTCCACTGCCAGCCCGAGCAACACCACCGGCCGCGCGCCACCGCCCGCCAGGCGCCACCACCGGCCGCGCGCCACCACCGGCCGCGCGCCACCACCCGCCGAGCGCCACCACCCGCCGAGCGCGGCTGCCAGCCGGGCGCCACCGCCGGCCCGGAGTCCCACGCCGGCCAGAGTCCCACGCCCGCCGGGCGCGGCTGCCAGCCCGCGCGCCACCCACCGGCCAGGCGCCACCACCCACCGGGGGCGGCTGCCAGCCGGGCGCCACCGCCGGCGGGGGCCGCTGCCCCGGCGCCAGCTTCGGCGCCGGGTCGCAGCATCCGCTCAGAGGTGGTCGGCGGCGGCCGGGTCGCAGTCGCGCAGGAACTGGGCGCAGCGGGCGGCTTCGTCTGCCTCGCCGATGTCGCCGGCGGCCCTGGCCAGGGCGTTGAGGCAGCGGAGGAAGCCCTGGTTGGGCTCGTGCTCCCACGGCACCGGGCCGTGGCCCTTCCAGCCGTTGCGGCGGAGCGCGTCGAGGCCCCGGTGGTATCCGGTGCGGGCGTACGCGTAGGACGCGATCACGTCACCCTCGGCGAACGCGTCGTCGGCGAGGACGGCCCACGCCCCGCTGTACGCCGGATGCGCGGCGGCCGCCGCGTCCAGCTCTGTCGTGCCGGCGACTGCCGACTCGACAGCCGCCGCGGCTTCCGGGTCCTCCGGAAGCAGGGTCGCGGGCGGTTGAGGTAGCAGGTTCTGGGGAAGGCTCATGCTCGACATCCTGTCGCGGTTAGGTGAACCGCCGGTAACGGCGTTGACGAATTGTGCGCTATGCCACCCGAACCGGCTCGGCGGGAAACGCCTGCTGGCGTGCGGGCGGCAGGATGGGCGTATGGACGCTACCCCCGACGAGCTTGAATCACTCATCGAGTTCGCCGCACGTGCCGGGTCCGGCAGCATCGCCGGCACGGTCGTGCAGGGGCTGGACCTCACCGGCGCCGACCTGGCCGTACTCGACGTCACCGGGACCCTCTTCCTCGGCTGCCGGCTGGCGTCGACGGAGGTCGAGGCGGACCTGGTGCTGCGCGGTGCCCAGGTGGTCCGGGCGTTCACGGAGGTCCCGTACCCGACCCACCCGTCCACCCTGTACACCGCGCCCGACCTGGCGGCCGGCTTCGACCCCGGCGGTCCGGCCCGCCCACGCGACCCCGGCGGTCCGGCCGGCCCACGCGACCCCGCCAGCCCCGGCGGGTTCGCGCACATGTTCGACACCCGCGTCTACGAGCACTTCGTGGACCATGGCGGCGCGCTGCCGGACATCCGGGAAGCGCTCGCGCAGCGGCTGCACGACCACGGGGTGGACGACGCGCTGGGCGACCTGATGGACGTGTGGACGGTCGCTGCCGGACGTCCGGTCATCGGCGTGATGGGTGGCCACGCGGAACCGCGCGGTTCCCGGGCGTACGTCGAAGCCGCCGAGCTGGGCCTCGGGCTGGCCCGTGCCGGCGCGCTCGTGCTGACCGGCGGCGGTCCGGGGGTCATGGAGGCCGCGAACCTCGGCGCCTACCTTGCCAACCAACCGGACGGCGCGCTGATCGCCGCGATCGCCGACCTGGCCCTCGCCCCGGACTTCCACGACCACGACCCGTATACCGCGGCGGCACTCGCCGTCCGGGACCGCTGGCCCCTCATCGAGCACGGCACGGACCCGGTGAGCTGGGCGCGCGGCGGCGGCCTGTCGATCCCGACCTGGCTGTACGGGCACGAGCCCGCGAACCTGTTCGCCGGACGGATCGCCAAGTACTTCTCCAACGCCATCCGCGAGGACACGATCCTGCGGGTGTGCCGGGGCGGCATCGTGTTCGCGCCGGGCAAGGCGGGCACCGTCCAGGAGGTGTTCCAGTCGGCGACGAAGGCGTACTACGGCAGCGACGGCGCGTCCGGGCCGATGGTGTTCCTCGACCGTGCCTATTGGACGGACGTCCTGCCGGTGGAGTCGCTGCTGCGCCCGCTGTTCGGGTTGGCGGCCGATCCGGTGCTGGACAAGCTCGTCCACCTCACCGACGACGTTGACGAGGCGATCGCGATCCTCACGTCGTAGCCCGGATCACCTCCACGTCGTACCTCGCGATCGCGGGATCCGCCGTCACGATCGGCACGCCCTCGACCTGTGCCTGGGCGATGAGCAGCCGGTCGAACGGATCGCGATGATGCTCCGGCAGACTGGCGACGCCCGCGGCGTGGAGATGGGTGATCGGCAACGGCCGGAGGTTGAACACCTGCGTCATCGACGGAACCAGCTCGGCCGGCGGCGACGGCAGTTCGAGCTTGCCCAGGTGCCACTTGATCGACATCTCCCAGGCGCTCGCCGCCGAGAACAACGCGATGGTGGCTCCACTGCGGAGCAGTTCGCGCGCGCGCTCGGACAACCGCTCCGGCGCCATCATCATCCAGAGCACCACGTTGGTATCGAGGAGCACGGTCACTTCTCGAACTCCTCGATGAGCCACTCCGGCGTCTGGTCGAAATCGTCCGCTACCCGGATCTGCCCCGCCCAGGCGCCAAGCGGACGCTCGCCCTGGCGCGGGATGGCGACAAGTCGCGCGACGGGCTGGCCGCCGCGGGTGATCACGACGTCCTCGCCGGCCTCGACCAGCGCGAGCAGCTTGGACAGCTTCGTCTTGGCCTCGTGCACTCCGACCTCCACCATGCGGTCAACGGTACGCCGCCCTTAGCTAGCCAGCTGGCTAACAAGAAGGCGAGGCCACATCCACGAGCTGTGGACACGGCCTCGCCTGTGGAGAACGTCAGCGCGCTACTTGCCCAGTGCGGTACCGGCCGAGCGCAGGTTCTGGCACGCCTCGACGACGCGCGCCGCCATGCCGGCCTCGGCCGACTTGCCGTACGCACGCGGGTCGTAGGCCTTCTTGTTGCCGACCTCGCCGTCGATCTTCAGCACGCCGTCGTAGTTCTTGAACATGTGGTCGACGATCGGACGGGTGAACGCGTACTGGGTGTCTGTGTCCACGTTCATCTTCACGACGCCGTAGTCCAGCGCCTCGTGGATCTCCTCCAGCAGCGAACCGGACCCGCCGTGGAACACCAGGTCGAACGGCTTGGCGTCCTCGCCCAGGCCGAGCTTCTGCGCCACGACCTGCTGCCCGTCACGCAGGATGGACGGCTTGAGCTTCACGTTGCCCGGCTTGTAGACGCCGTGCACGTTGCCGAACGTCGCGGCGAGCAGGTAGCGGCCCTTCTCGCCGGTGCCGAGGACCTCGACGGTGCGCAGGTAGTCCTCGGGGGTCGTGTAGAGCTTGTCGTTGATCTCGTTGTCGACGCCGTCCTCCTCGCCGCCGACGACACCGACCTCCAGCTCCATGATGATGTTGGCCTTGCGGCACTCCTCCAGGAGCTCGGCCGCGATCTGCAGGTTCTCCTCCAGCGGCACCGCCGACCCGTCCCACATGTGCGACTGGAACAGCGGCAGCTCGCCGGCGGCGACCCGCTCCTGGCTGAGCTTGATCAGCGGACGCATGAAACCGTCCAACTTGTCCTTGGGGCAGTGGTCGGTGTGGAGGGCGATGTTCACGCTGTACTTCTTGGCGACCTCGGCCGCGAACGCCGCGAGCGCGGCCGAACCGGTGACCATGTCCTTCACGGTCGAGCCGGAGAGGTAGTCGGCGCCGCCGGTCGACACCTGGACGATGCCGTCGCTCTCGGCCTCGGCGAAGCCGCGGATAGCCGCGTTGAGAGTCTGCGACGAAGTGACGTTGATCGCCGGGTAGGCGAAGGCGCCGTTCTTCGCCCGGTCGATCATCTCGGCGTAGACCTCAGGGGTGGCGATGGGCATCTCGTGCTCCTCGATCTGGCCGGAGCCATCCGGCGTCACGTCTTGAAGGCAGTATTCCGCAGGTCGGAACTACCAGGGACACGGAGTCGACGCCACTGTCGCCTCGCGCGACCAGCACCCTATCTGTGTCGATCCAGAGGCGCCGATCGGGCTCTACCGGCTCCCACGTAGCAGGCGTAGCGTCCGAGCAGGGGGAACGGGCGGCCGGACCGGCCGCTACCCAGGTCGAAGGGGGACCATCAATGCCCATGTACATGGACGTCCACCGGGACATGAAGGGGATCACCTCGGAGCAGCTGCTGGCAGCGCACCAGGCCGATCTCGACATCGAGACCGACGAGAAGGTGCATTTCCACCACGCCTGGGCCGACCCGGAGGCGGGGCTCGTGTTCTGCCTCTCCGAAGGCCCCACGCCCGAGGCCGTGATGCGGATCCACGAGAGGGCCGGCCACGCGACGAACGAGGTGTACCCGGTACCGATCGAGGTCTGAGGCCAACCACTTTCGGACTTTTGAGGGTTCCCGGCCCCGGCCGACCCTCAAAAGTCCGAAGGTCGGCGGACGGCCGGACGGGTCGGCGGGTCGGCGGACGGCACGACGGGACGGCGGACGGCACGACGGGTCGGCGGGACGGCGGGCGGCACGACGGGACGGCGGGCGGCGCGGCGGCTAGTGGACGGCGTCCACGGCCTTGCGGGCGGCCACGAGGACCGGGTCCCAGACGGGCGAGAACGGCGGCGCGTAGCCGAGGTCGAGTCCGGTCATCTGGTCGACGGTCATGCCGTTCCACAGCGCGACCGCGAGGACGTCGATCCGTTTCGCCGCTCCTTCGCGGCCGACGATCTGGCCGCCGAGCAGCCGTCCGGTGCCCCGCTCGGCCAGCAGTTTGACGGTCATCCGCTGCGCGCCTGGGTAGTAGCCGGCCCGGCTGTCCGATTCGATCGTCGCCGTCACGTACGCGAACCCGGCGGCGGCGGCTTCTTTCTCGGTCAGTCCGGTGCGGGCGATCTCCAGGTCGCAGACCTTGCTGATCGCCGTACCGACGACACCCTCGAACGTCGCGTACCCGCCGCCGATGTTGATGCCGGCGACGCGGCCCTGCTTGTTGGCGTGGGTCCCGAGCGGTATCGCCGCCGGTAGCCCGCTGACCAGGTGGATCGTCTCGGCGCAGTCGCCGGCGGCCCAGATCCCGTCGTGGCCGGGTACGCGCATCTGGCGGTCGGTGACGATGCCGCCGGTGCGCCCGACGGGCAGCCCGGCGTCGAGCGCCAAGCTCGTTTTCGGCCGGGTGCCCAGCCCCAGCACCACGATGTCGGCCGGATACCGCTCGGGCCCCGCGATGACGGCCGACACGGCGCCGTCCGCCGTCTCCAGACCGTCGACCGTGACGCCGCTGCGCACCGAGATGCCCAGCCCGGACATGGCGGCCTCGACCAGCTCACCCATGTCGGGGTCGAGCGTCGACATGGGCTGCGGGGCGCGTTCGAGCAGGGTCACGTCGAGCCCGCGCTGGATCATCGCCTCGGCCAGCTCCACGCCGATGTACCCGCCGCCGATGACCACGGCCCGGCGGGCGCCCGCGTCGAGCGTGTCGTGGACGGCCTCGCCGTCGTCGAGCGTCTGGACGCCGTGCACCCCCCGAGCGTCGATTCCTGGCCAGTCGGGACGGATCGGCTCCGCGCCCGTAGCGATCATGAGCTGGTCGAACGGCTCCCGTACCTCGCCGCCGGGGCCATTGACGACGACGTGCCGCCGGTCCAGGTCGATGCCGACGACCTCGTGCCGCAGCCGGACGTCGATCCCCCGCTCGCGGTGCTGCTCGGGCGACCGGGCGACCAGCTCGCCGGCGGTCTCCACCTGGCCGCCGATCCAGTACGGAATGCCACAGGCCGAATACGACGTGTGACTACCGCGCTCGAACGCGACGATCTGCAGGTCATCCGGGGAGCGACGGCGGCGGGCCTGGCTGGCAGCGCTCATTCCCGCCGCGTCCGCCCCGATCACGACCAGCTTCATACCGCGACGATAGGCCGCATTCGCCCGGACGAGCCTCATGCCGGTAGCCTCGGTGAGCGTGAGCCTCAGTGAAGACATCCGTTCCGCCAGCGACAACCTCGCGCTGAACCCCCTCGACCCGAAGGACCTGATCACCACCTTCGGTCTGGTCGGTGTGTGGGCGATCCTGTTCGCCGAGACGGGTCTGCTGATCGGCTTCTTCCTCCCCGGCGACTCGCTGCTGTTCCTCGCGGGTGTCGGGGCGTCCAGCGTGGGCGCCGAGTTCTTCGGCAAGGCCCTCAGCCTGCCGGGGCTGCTCATCGGCGCGCCGATCTGCGCGATCGTCGGTGCCCAGCTCGGCCACCACCTCGGCGCCCGGTACGGCCGGAAGCTGTTCGACCGCCCGAACTCGCGGATCTTCAAGCCCGAGTACGTGGAGAAGGCCGAGTACTACTTCCAGAAGTTCGGCCCCGCCAAGGCGGTCATCCTGGCCCGGTTCATCCCGATCGTCCGGACGTTCCTCAACCCGGTCGCGGGCATGCTCGGCATGTCGCAGAAGCGGTTCCTCGTCTGGAACATCATCGGCGGCATCCTCTGGACCGACGGCATCATCACGGCCGGCTACCTGCTCGGCGACGCGATCCCGGCCGAGACCGTCGAGAAGTACCTGCACTACGTGATCGGCGGCATTCTGGTGCTCTCGGTGCTCCCGATCGTCATCGAGTTCGTGCGGGGCCGGCGCAAGAAGCGCGCCACCGTCAGCTAGAAGGGCCGCCGTCAGCTAAAAGGTTTGACCGGCGCGCGAGCCTGCGTGATGTGCGCTCGAATCTCCGCCTGCTGACCGACCGCCGGTTCGCCCTGCTCTTCTCGGCACGGACCGTCTCCGTGCTCGGCACGGCGATCTCCCCGGTCGCGCTGGCGTTCGCCGTCCTCGACCTGCCGGGCGCATCCGCGACCACGCTGGGCCTGGTCCTCGCGGCGCAGGCCGTCCCCGAGGTGCTGTTCCTGCTGCTCGGCGGCGTGATCGCCGACCGGTTCCCCCGGTACCGGGTGATGGTCGGCGCGGAGGTGGTCGCCGGATGCAGCCTCGGCGTCCTCGCCACGGCGTTCATCGTCGGGACCCCGGCGGTGCCGCTGGTCATGGGCCTGGCCGCCGTGAACGGCATTGCCACCGCCATGTTCTATCCGGCTCTCACCGGCATCGTCCCGCAGGTGGTGCCCGCCGATCAGCTCCAGGGCGCGAACGGGCTCCTCCGGCTGAGCACCAACGGCTCGCGGATCCTCGGGCTCGCCGTCGCGGGCGCGCTCGTCGTGTTCATCGGACCCGGCTGGGCGCTCGCCATCGACGCGGCGACGTTCCTGGTCAGCGCCGTCCTGCTGGCGGGGGTCCAGGTGCCGAACACCCGCGTCGACGGCGACTCCGGCCTGCTCGGCGACCTGAGGCACGGTTGGCGCGAGTTCTCGTCACGGCAGTGGATCTGGGTGATCGTCCTCCAGTTCTCCGTGCTCAACGCGGCGACCACGGCCGGCGTCGGCGTGCTCGGACCGGTCATCGCCAAGCGCGATCTCGGCGGCGCGGCGGCCTGGTCGACGATCCTCGCCGGCGAGGCGATCGGCATGCTGCTCGGCGTCCTGGTCGTCATGCGCATGCGCCCGTCGCGGCCGATGCTCGTCGCGACGCTCGCCGTGTTCGGCGGCGCACCGCCGTACATCCTGCTCGCGGGCGGCGCCCCGGTACTGGTCGTCGCCGCCGCGGCGCTCGTCCTCGGCGTCTGTTTCGACATCTTCGGCGTGTTGTGGGAGACGGCGTTGCAGCAGCACATCCCGGCCGACGCCCTGTCACGGGTCAGCTCGTACGACGCCGTCGGGTCGTTCATGATGCACCCTGTCGGCCTGCTGGTCGCCGGCCCGGCGGCCGGGCTGTTCGGCCTGGAGACGGCGCTCTACGGATGCGGCGCGCTGATCGTCGTCTCGACCGCGCTGGCGCTGCTTTCCCCAGAGGTCAGGCAGCTCCGCGCGGTCGAGCCGGTCACGACAGGCCGAGGTCTTCCCGGCTGAACGCGGCCCGGTACTCCAGGCCGACGGCCCGCACCGCGTCCCCGGCGCCCCGGTCGACGATGACCGCGACACCGGCGATGTCGGCGCCGGCCTCGCGCAGCGCGGCGACCGCGTCCAGCACGCTGCCGCCGGTCGTGGACGTGTCCTCGACGGCCAGTACCCGCCGGCCGGTCACGTCCGGACCTTCGATGCGGCGCTGGAGCCCGTGGGCCTTGCCCGCCTTGCGAACGACAAAGGCGTCAAGCTTCTGTCCGGACGTCGAAGCAGCGTGCAACATCGCCGCGGCCACCGGGTCGGCGCCGAGCGTGAGCCCGCCGACCGCGTCGTACGCCCAGTCGCGGGTGACGTCGAGCATGACCCGGCCGACGAGCGGGGCGGCGGCGTGGTGGAGCGTGATCCGGCGCAGGTCGACGTAGTAGTCGGCCTCCTGCCCGCTCGACAGGGTGACCTTCCCGTGCACGACGGCGAGATCACGGATCAGGGCGAGCAGTTCGTCACGATCGGCCATGCCCGTCAGGCTAGCGGGCGTGCCAGGCGGCGAGGACGGCGCGTTCCTTCGCCTCGTCGATCCGCTTTCCTGTGCGCTCATTGCGGGTCTCCGGGCCGCCTGAGTCCCGCAGCCACGCCCAGGTGTCCGCGACGGTTTCCTCGATGGGCCTGGTCACGAGGCCGGCCTCCAGGGCGGCCGTGGCGTCGACGGTCCACGTGTGCGGGGAGTCCGCGATGGCGGTCCACAGCGGAAGGCCCGTCCACATGGGCACGTCCTGGTCGACCAGGAACTTGTCGTCGGCCCAGACGATGGTGGCGCCGCTGCCGGTGGCCGTGACGGCCGCGTCCAGCATCCGGCCGAACGTCGACGACCCGGGCGCCGCCGTGGCGAGGAACGGGCCCGGCACGGCCTTCAGCATCCACGCGGCGAGATCCCGGACGTCGATGAGCTGGGTGGGCTCGTCCGGAGAACCGCCGGCCAGCACCTCGCCGCCACGGGCGATCCGGGCCAGCCAGGACGACAGCCGCTCCGTGTTGTCGTACGGGCCGACCAGCAGCCCGCACCGGACCAGCGTCGACGCCGCCCCGAACACCTGCTCGACCGCCCGTTCGCAACCTGCCTTGAGGACGCCGTAGTCACCGTCGTCCGGACCGGCGTCCGGCGCGCACTCGTGCAACCGCGATCCCAGCTCGACGGGTTCGTCCGGCCAGCCGGGATGGACGTTCAGCGTCGACACGAACACGTAGTGGCCGACCCGGCCGTGCAACGCCGTGGCGCTGGCCAGGACGTCACGCGGGACGAACCCCGAGGTGTCGATGCAGACGTCCCACTCGCCGCCGTCCAGCGCGGCCAGTCCTTCGGGGGTCGTGCGGTCGCCGGTACGGGCATCGACGGCGTCCGGCGGCGGACCGGATTCGCCGCGGGTCAACGTGGTCACCTCCCAGCCCGCCGCGAGTGCCGTGTCGACCACGGCACGGCCGAGGAACCGGGTACCTCCGAGAACGAGAAGTCGCATGTGGCCACCCTCGCCCGTAGGCGTCGCGGCGGCCACCTGATTCTGCCGAGGGCAGACATGTCGGTGGGGGTCTCCACGGGCCGAGCCCCGTGGAAACCCCCACCTTCAAGCGTTCTGGTCGGTTACCGGTACCCCTTGCGCCGAGCCGCGCGGGGGACTTTCACCTGTTGCTGCTGCGCGATCCGCGATCCGTTCACGAGCCGAGCCTCGTTGCGGGAACGCTGACCGTTCGGCGTTGTCCATGGCATCCGGCGCGAGCGCGGTGCGGGCCGAGCCCCGCGGTGCGCCGTGCCGGCTATACGGATCTGCCGGTCAGCTATGGAGTTATTTCGAATGGGAGCCTTTACGAGCCGAGCCTCGTAAAGAACACCCTTCTTCAATTCCGAACTGTGTCCGAGCTCGTGCCTTACTTACTGGTCGTGCTTTTCATGCGGTAGTTCAGGTGATGCGGTCGTTCACTTGATGTGAGCGGACGAGCCGCCCTTGCTGCTGGCGGCACCGTTGCCCAGCAGGCCCAGCGCGTTGCCGGAGACCTCGACCGGGATCTGGATCGGCACGTACGCCTGGTTGCCGTTCAGGATCCCGGCGTTGCCGATGCTGGTCAGGTCCGAGCCGCTCTGGCCACGCAGGGTGGCACGCGAGCCGCCCTTGCAGTTCGCCTGGGCGTTGCCCAGCACGCCGAGCGCGTTGCCGCACACGTCGACCGGGATCTGGATCGGGGCGTACAGCTGGTTGCCGTTCGCGATGCCGAAGTTGCCGATGCTGGTCAGGTCCGAGCCGCTCTTGCGAGCCTTGGCCGGGGCCTTCTTGGAGCTGCCGATCTTGGCCTGGCTGCCGCCCTTGCAGGACGCCTGGCCGTTGCCCAGCACGCCGGCGGCGTTGCCGCAGACGTCGACCGGGATCTGGATCGGGACGATCGCCTGGTTGCCGTTCAGGATGCCCAGGTTGCCGATGCTGGTGGCGTCCGGCAGCGCGGCGCTCTTGCGGTGGCGGTGCCCGATGCGGGCCTCGCTGCCGCCCTTGCTGTGCGCCGAGCCGTTGCCCAGCACGCCAGCGGCGTTACCGGACACGTCGACCGGGACCTGGATGGGAACGATCGCCTGGTTGCCGTTGGCGATGCCGGCGTTGCCGATGCTGGTGGCGTCGCCGAGCCGGTGCAGGTGCGCGGACGAGCCGCCCTTGCAGCCCGCCTGAGCGTTGCCGAGGACACCGAGCGCGTTGCCGCACACGTCAACCGGCACCTGGATCGGTGCGTAGAGCTGGTTGCCGTTCGCGATACCCAGGTTGCCGATGCTGGTCAGGTCACTGTCGGCCTGAGCAGCGGCGGCACCAGCCAGGACGAGGCCCGCTGACACGATGCCAACCTGGAGGGACCTACGAATCCACGTATTCATGGAGAAAAGTGCCTCTCGTGTACTCGATGTGAGGAAGTGGGCACGACGGTTCCCCGTGGAGCGGGAAGTCGGGATGCCCGGGATTGCGACTGGGCCAGGTGTGTAACTGAAACCTGCCCATGCATTGACCGGTGGGCTGATACCGGACGTAACCGAGCCGGGACGTCTCCAGGGCCGGTTAGGGCCGGGGCGTCACCAGGTCAGTCAGGAGAGACGGACGGGTCCTCAGCACGGACCAGCGTCACGCCGGAGTCCTCAGTGACCGCGAATGCCCGCGAGGCGAACATCCGGTCCGAGAGACCGCCGGCGCCGACAGCACCGGATGAACCGTCGAGCTGGTGCGAGGAGGAACCTGCCGCACTCCCACCATGCGTCGCCACGCCGGGGAAGACCGGGACGGAGCCCGGGCCCGGGGTGGGACTGGTCGGGGCCGAAGAACCGGCGCCGACCGCGCGGCCGGACGATGCGTCCGGCCGGTATGCCGCCTGAGCGGCGTTCCGGTTCGCCGTGAAGTCGGCGAACCCGAAGTGACCCACCGGGACGGCTGGCAGCGCCGCCTGGTCCGGCAGGGAACCCTCCGCCGTGGCCGGCACGGGCAGATCACCCGTCCACGGGGAGTTTCCGACGATCGGAAGTCGGGAGGTGGGCGACTTGACCCTCGGCAGACCCGAGACCACTGACGAGATTCGATCCGTCAGCGGCCTGGCACCCGCGAGCGGGCGGACTGCCGTGGTCAGAGGTGCGACCGCACCGTCGACTCCGAGCGACGTCGTGATGCCCTGCGTCACCGACACGGGGTCGAGGAGCGCAGAACCTGAGCCACCGAGCAGAGCCGGTGAACGGCTCTGCCGGCCGTCCGCGAGGACCAGCCCACGGACAGGGGTGACGAGCGAAGCGGCGCCGTCCACCACGGACGCGTCGGAGGCTGGTGTAGTGGCTGGGGCCAGCGCACCACTGGAACTCCCCGTGACCGGGGAGACCGCCACCGCCGCGTGCCGGGCGACAGGTGTTACCGCTTTGGTCAGTGGTCGCGAGACCGGAGCCAGCGTGGGCTCCAGTACGGACGTGACCGGCGCAGCGGTCGAGTCGGCCGACGCCGCCGGCGTACCGGCGTCCGCGTGGGCCATGGAGGAACCGGCGATCCAGGCTGCCGCCGCGAACCCCAGCAGGGCCAGCACCCGCAGGCAAGCCGAAACGACGGGAGTACGCCACCACTGCGACGTGGCGCGCTCAACGCGCCCGTTCCGCCGTGGGTAGCTCATCGACCGTCCTCTGACTCGTGATTGCGATATTGCTGCATGACCGAATTGCAGGAGTTCGTCGGATCGGGCCGGTTTGATTACCGATGTCCGTGCTCGACCGGAAAGAGAATGACCTATTCGGACCAGCGATTGCAACCCGGTGCGTATTCAGCGTGTCGCACTACGTAATTGAAGTGCTCAGGTGTGGTCGCGGCCCGCGCGGCGGGCGGCCGTACCGATGAGGCGCCGGAACAAAGGCCGGGGCACGTGCCGCACCAGCCCGCCGAGCACCTTGTACCGCACCGACGGGGTGCTGACCGCCCGGCCGCGGCGGAGGTCGGCAAGGGCCGCACGGGCTACGTTGTCGGCGTCCAGCCACAGGCCGTCGCCGATCGATCCGGTGGGGATGCCGGCGCGGGCGTGGAACTCTGTACGGACGAAGCCCGGGCACAGCGCCACGACGCGGACCCCCTTCGCCCGGACCGCCAGGTGCATGGACTCGCTGAAGTTCGTGACCCACGCCTTCGACGCCCCGTAGCTCGAACCCGGCGCCGTGGGGCCGAATCCGGCTACGGACGAGACGTTGACGATGTCGCCCCGGCCGCGTTCGATCATCGGCGCCAGCGCCGCGTGCGTGAGGCGCATGACCGCGCGGACGTTGATCCGCAGCAGACGGTCCTCGTCCTCGACGTCGTTACGCAGGAACGAGTCCTTGAGGCCGATGCCGGCGTTGTTGACGAGGACGTCGACCGGCCGGGCCGTGTCCGCCAGCCGGGCTTCGACGGCGGCGCATCCCTCATCGGTGGCGAGATCGGCGGGCAGGATCTCGACCTCGATGTCGTGGGCGTCGCGGAGTTCGGCCGCGAACGCCGCCAACCGCTCCTCGTCACGGGCGACCAGCACCAGGTCGTGGAACTCCACGGCGAGCCGGCGGACGAACGCCGCGCCGATGCCGGCGGTGGCGCCCGTGACGAGAGCGGTGGGCATGCGTACTCCTAGTAGAGCTGGTTGGGCTGCGTGGGCTTGAAGAACTTGTTCGAGATCGGCAGGGCCAGCAGCACGATCACGGCGATGTAGATCAGCAGCGCCAGTACGGCGTTGATGATCGAGTACGCCGTGTACCAACCCGGCACGGCGTCGGTCTGCTGGAAGCTGCCGATGAAACCGAAGCCGGTGCAGCAGAGGAACAGGCCGCACACGACCCAGGTGATGATCCGGGCGACGTTGCTGCCGCGCAGGTTCAGCAGGGCGAGCACGACGAAGACGATCGCGATCACCACGCTGAAGCCGATGCCGAACACCAGCGCGACGTTGACGATCGTGTCGGTGTCCATCTGCGGACCGTCCGCAGGCTGCTGCGCCTCCGCCGCGTCCCTGATGATGTCCTTGTTCGCGATCGTCATGATCGCGCCCAGGAGTGACAGCACGACCTGGAAGAGCATCAGGCCGGCGGCGGCGGTCACAGTGACCGGCCGGGGCGGGCGCTCGGCCGGCGTGACTACCGGCGGCGGACCGAACGGCGGCGGCGGTGCGGGCGGGCCGGAGTAGGCCATCTCATCTCCTCATTGGTCAGCTGAACTCGCACAACGTATCGAGACGTCGCCATTGGATCGACGTTTATTCAGTACAGGGTGCGCAGGATCTCCCAGCCGGGATCAGGCGTCCACGCCGCGCTCACGGGTCGCGGCTGCTGCGCGGCCCATGCTTCGACCTGTCCGGGGACGACGCCCTCGTGGTCGGCGTAGAGGTGCAGGTTCCGTACCCCGCCCGTCGTGACGACGGCGGTGAGCACGGCCGAGCGGCCCAGCCGCCCGAGCAGGCCCTTGGAGATGACGTCGAGGGCGGCCGACTCCTCCTCGGTGGGCTGACCGTCCTCGCCGGCCCGGTAGCCGATCCGGATGGCGCCGTGCAGGTCGAACAGCGGGTGGTCCATGCGCGGGAACGGCACCCTGACCTGGGCTTCCAGCGTCTGGCCGCGGTCGTCGATGCCCTCGAGGAGGGTCCAGTCGTCCGCGCCGTACTCGCCGGCCAGCTCGGTGACGACCGTGCGGACGCCCGCCACGTCGTGCGGCTGCTCGACGCCCGTCACCCGGATCTCGCCGAGCCACCGCTCGACGTCGTCCTCGCCGAGGGCCCAGTCGAGCATGAGGAAGGCCGCGCGGAGGCGGTCGGCGTCGTCCAGGAACGGGAAGTCCGGGTGGTGGACGAGGACGTGGACGCGCGCCCGGTCGTGGTCCACCTCGGTGCCGAACCGGGCCTTGCCCGGGTCGAACATGTGCCGGCCGAGCTGGAACGAGCACTCGAACTCGCGCAGGTCGGACTGGCGCGCCGGGTGGTACTCCCAGACATCGTCGGCGCCGGGCCCGGCACGCAGCCATCGTTCGGTGACGGCGCGCAGCACCGGCGACCCCTCCGGGCTCAGGACCAGGGCGTTGCGGGCCTTCCGGCCGGCCGTCAGCTCCCACGCGATGTCCGGGTGGATCGCGGCGACCTTGCTGGACAGCATCCGGTCGACGCCGCTCAGCTCACCGGCCGCGAGTGCGCGGTCGAGCTTGCCGCTGACCTGCGGCCACCACGCCCAGAACGCCGCGATACCCGCCCTGGGGTCACGGTCACGCCGCCGGCCGAAGATCACCACGCTCAGAGTTTGCCGCACCGCGCCCACGGCGCAACTCCTACGACAACGCTGTCATCCGATCCTGCGTCCGGCTCAGGCGAACACCGCGCCGGTGATCCACGTTCCGGCGATGAGCAGGCCGGCCACGAGTTCGATCAGCATCGCCAGCCCGGTGGCCTTCAACGCCTCGACTGTGGACGGCCACGCGCGCTGCGTGTCGCCGAGCCGCCGCCACTCGGCGAGCCAGATCCCGGCGACGAACCCGATCGGGAACCCCACTATGGGGATGACGAAGAAGCCGACGATCGCCCCCGCGACGCCGAGCAGCAGCGTCAGGTTGGGGATGCCGGCGTCCTTCATCCGTTTACCGGGCCAGGCGTACTTGGCGACCGTGCCCGCCGCGAGCCACAACGAGGCGAGGACGAGCACCAGCCACTTCCCCCACCCGGCTTCGGCCAGGATCGCCCAGACGACCACCGCCGCGTAGCAGAGGAACAGGCCGGGCAGTATCGGGACGACGATCCCGACCAGCCCGACGAGCATCGCCACCGCGCAGATGGCGACGAGCCAGTACTCCAGATCGTCCAGCATGGACGTGAACCTAACCCTTCACCACCAGCCCGGACTGGTCATCGCTCACATCGACGTGAACCGTGTCGCCGTCCCGCACCGCACCGGCCAGCAGCCCCTTGGCGAGCGAGTCGCCGATCGCGGACTGGACGAGCCGCCGCAGCGGGCGCGCGCCGTACACCGGGTCGTACCCGTTGATCGCCAGCCACTCACGCGCGGCGGGAGTGACGTCCAGCGTGAGACGGCGGTCCGCGAGGCGGCGGGCGAGTCGGGCGAGCTGGATGTCGACGATCCGGGTCAGCTCCTCGGTGCCGAGCGTGTGGAAGACGACCACGTCGTCCAGGCGGTTCAGGAACTCGGGCTTGAAGTGGGACTGGACCACGGCCATGACGGACTCCTCGCGGGCGCGGTCGTCCAGCAGCGGATCGGACAGCGCGCCGGTGCCCAGGTTGGACGTGAGGATCAGGATCGTGTGCCGGAAGTCGACGGTCCGGCCCTGTCCGTCCGTGAGGCGACCGTCGTCCAGCACCTGGAGGAGCACGTCGAAGACGTCCGGATGGGCCTTTTCGACCTCGTCGAGCAGGACCACGCTGTACGGGCGCCGCCGGACGGCTTCGGTGATCTGCCCGCCCTCCTCGTACCCGACGTAGCCGGGCGGGGCGCCGACGAGCCGCGCCACGGAGTGCTTCTCCGCGTACTCGCTCATGTCGATGCGAACCATCGCCCGCTCGTCGTCGAACAGGAACTCGGCGAGCGCCTTGGCCAGCTCGGTCTTGCCGACGCCGGTGGGCCCGAGGAACAGGAACGAGCCGGTCGGGCGGTCGGGGTCGGCGATGCCGGACCGGGCGCGGCGCACCGCGTCGGCGACGGAGCGGACGGCCTCGGGCTGGCCGACCAGGCGGGTGCCGAGTTCGTCCTCCATCCGGAGCAGCTTGGCGGTCTCGCCTTCGAGCAGGCGCCCGGCGGGGATGCCGGTCCATGCGCCGACCACGTCGGCGACGTCGTCCGGGCCGACCTCCTCCTTGAGCATGGCGCCCGAGGTCTGGAGCCCGGCCAGGTCCTCCTCGGCCTGCGCGAGCTTGCGCTCCAGGTCGGGGACGAGGCCGTACCGCAGCTCGGACGCGCGGGCCAGATCGCCGTCGCGCTCGGCCCGCTCCATCTCGCCGCGCAGGTGCTCCAGCTCCTCCTTGGCCTGCGAGATGGCGGTGATGCGCTGCTTCTCCCGCTGCCACCGCTCGGTCAGCGCGGACAGCTCCTCGCGCCGGTCGGCGAGGTCGCGGCGGAGCCGTTCGAGGCGGTCCTTGGACGCCGCGTCGGGCTCCTTCGACAGCGCCATCTCCTCGATCTCCAGGCGGCGGACCGCGCGTTCGATCTCGTCGATCTCGACCGGGCGCGAGTCGATCTCCATGCGCAGCCGGGACGCCGCCTCGTCCACCAGGTCGATCGCCTTGTCCGGCAGGAAGCGGGCGGTGATGTACCGGTCGGACAGGCTGGCGGCGGCCACCAGCGCCGCGTCGGTGATCCGGACGCCGTGGTGGACCTCGTACCGCTCCTTGAGCCCGCGCAGGATGCCGATCGTGTCCTCGACGCTCGGCTCCCCGACGAACACCTGCTGGAACCGCCGCTCCAGCGCCGGGTCCTTCTCGATGTGCTCGCGGAACTCGTCGAGCGTGGTGGCGCCGACCATCCGCAGCTCGCCGCGCGCCAGCATCGGCTTGAGCATGTTGCCGGCGTCCATGGCGCCTTCGGCCGCGCCGGCGCCCACGACGGTGTGCAGCTCGTCGATGAACGTGACGATCTGCCCGTCCGACTCCTTGATCTCGGTGAGGACGGACTTCAGCCGCTCCTCGAACTCGCCCCGGTACTTGGCGCCGGCGACCATCGCGCCCAGGTCGAGCGCGACGAGGCGCTTGTTCTTGAGCGACTCGGGCACGTCACCGGCGACGATCCGCTGCGCCAGGCCCTCGACCACGGCCGTCTTGCCCACACCCGGCTCCCCGATCAGGACGGGGTTGTTCTTGGTCCGCCGCGACAGCACCTGGATGACCCGGCGGATCTCGGCGTCCCGCCCGATGACCGGGTCGAGCTTGCCCTCCCGCGCGTTGGCGGTGAGGTCGATGCCGAACTTCTCCAGCGCCTGGTACGTCGACTCGGGATCCTGGCTGGTCACCCGCCGGTTCCCGCCCCGGACGGTCGCGAACGCGGCGACGAGCGCCTCCTCGGACGCGCCGGCCTCCTTGAGCCACTGCGCGGTCTCGCCGCCGGCGCGCGCCAGCCCGGCCAGCAGGTGCTCGGTGGAGACGTACTCGTCACCGAGCGGGCTGGCGACCTGCTCGGCGGCCGTGACGGCGTTGAGCGTGGCACGGGCGAGCTGGGGCTGGGAGACCGTCGAACCGGCCGCCGACGGGAACCGGGCCAGGGCCGCTGTCGCCCTGGCGCGGACGGCATCCGGGTCGGCGCCCACGGCACGCAGCAGGGCCGGGGCGGTGCTGCCCTCGGTGTCCAGCAGGGCGAGCAGCAGGTGGACGGGCTCGACCGTGGCGTGGCCCCGCTCGGACGCACGGCTGATCGCGGAGGTCAGCGCCTCGCGGCTCTTGGTGGTGAGGATCTCGGCGTTCATGCGCTCCCCGGGTGTACTCGTCTGGCATTGCGCCCTGTCAAACGTACCGCAAAGTTGAGTCTATTCCGCTCAACTTTCGCTCGCCCTCGACCCGCCGGCGCCCGGCGCGCGCCCGGTGGACCATCTGTCGGGGATATCGGGCTATCCCGCGCCCGGTTACAGCACGCCATCCCGAACAGTCCGGTTCGGCCGTGTCGGCCACGAGCGGTTGGCGGTGGCCTCGCGCGGCCGGTTGCTGGTTTGTGCAACTCTGTCCGACCGCCTTCCTGAGGCGCGGGCCGTGGGGTCTCCTGTGACGCGTTGATGCCCGTCTCACGGGGGAAGGCCGACATGTCCTCTGCGCGTTCATTACCCACCAAACGGATGCTCGCGGCGGCAGCCGCGCTGGCTCTGGGCGGCGGCCTGCTGGTCGTACCGGCCAGCCCGGCCGCCGCCCTACCTGGCGCCGCCACCGACCGGCGCGACGTCGTCGAGCTGCTGAAATACGGCGGGCCGGCGACCGCGCAGGCCGCCGAGACGGCGCTGCTCGGATCGGACGCCGATCTCCGCGCGTTCATCGAAACCGGCCAGTACGCGGCCAAGGACCACGACGACCGGCTCACGGTCACCCAGTTGATGAGCGCGGCCGGTCCCAGCGTGCGCACCGCCGGCGCCCAGGCGCTGAGCGGCGACGCGGCCCAGGTACGGGCGTTCCTCGCCACCGGCGTCCAGGCACCGCTCGTGCACGACCTCCGGATCCGAGTCGGCCAGCTTGTCGCCGTCGGCGGCCCGAAGACGAAGGCGGACGGTCAGGCGGCGCTCAACGGCACGGACGCCGACGTACGCGGCTTCCTGCTCAAGGGGCAGCACGCCGCGCGGGAGCACGACGACCGCATCCGCGTCGCCCAGATCATGACGGCCGGCGGCCCCGCCACGAAGGACGCCGCGCAGACGGCGCTGGAAGGCGACGCGTCCGACCTGCGGGAGTTCCTGATCTACGGCCAGCACGTCTCGCGCGCCCGTGACCAGGAACTGATGACGGTGGCCAAGCTCGCCGCTCAAGCGAAGGAAGCCGGCGCGCTGGCGGCCGAGGAGACGGAGTCGGCGAAGCAGCAGTCCGACATCGCCGTCAACGCGGCGCGGCTGGCCAAGGAGGCCGCCGAGCGGGCGGCCGCCGAGACCAAGGCCGCCCAGGACTCCGCCGGACGGGCATCCAACGCGGCCAGCCGGGCGGCGGACGCCGCACACGGCGCTGCCGAGGCTGCCCGTACCGCGATCGGCGCCGCCAACCAGGCGAGCGCGGCGGCACGGGCAGCGGCCCACGCGGCCGCACGTGCCGCGCACGCCGCGACCCTGGCCGGCCAGGCCGCCGCCGGTGCCTACAACGCCGCCGCCGCGGCCGCGACCGACGCCGGCAAGGCGCAGGCCGCACGCATCGCCGCCGTGAACGCCCGGAACGTCGCCGTGAACGCCCGCAAGGCCGCCGAGGCGGCGAGTGCCGCGGGTGAGGCCGCGGCGCAGGCGAGCACCGCGGCGGTGGCTGCGGCCAGCGCCGGCCAGCACGCGGCAGCGGCATCCGCTGCCGCCGCCGAGGCAGGCGCGCAGTCGAACGTCGCCGCGGACGAGGCCGCGCGGGCACGCCGCCAGGCCGCTGCCGCGCAGAGTGCCGCCCGTCGGGCCACGCAGGCCGCGAACGCGGCCGAGCGGCTGGCGGGCCAGGCGGCGACAGCCGCCCGTGAGGCACGCGACGCCGCGAACCAGGCCGCCGGGCATGCCGAAGCGGCCGCCCGCGCGGCGGACGAAGCCGCCGATCACGCGGGAGAGGCTGAGAGCGCGGCCCGGAAGTCCGCCGAGCACGCCGCTGCGGCTCAGACCGCGGCGAACACGGCGACGACGGCCGCCAACCAGGCCAACTCCGTCGAGGAAGCCGGGCGGATCGCGGACCAGGAGCGGCTGACCATCCGCAAGCTGGAGGGCGAGCAGAAGGCCGAGGACGCCAAGGCAAGGCTCGCAGAGCTGCCGCCGGGTGTCGCGTGGGACGCCGCCGAGGCGGACCGTCGCGACTCGGAGACCGTCGCCCTGCTCGCCGCCGCCCGGGCCTCGGGCGCACCGGCCGACACGGTGATCACCAAGGGCCGGAAGGCCGCCGCCCGCCTCGCGGTGTCCGGCGGTTCGTGGACCCGCGCCGCTGCCCAGGAGGCCCTGGTCGGCGGCGAGGCCGACCTGCGGGAGTTCCTGCGCGGCGGGCTCGACTCCGCGGCAGAGCAGGACGACCGCTCCAAGGTCGCCCACCTCGGCGAGACGGGCAAGCCGGCCGTGAAGACCGCGGCGGACGCCGCCCTCACCGGCGACGGCGACGACGTCCGGACGTTCCTGCGGACGCGGCAGTACGTGGGTAAGTCCGAGGACGACCGGCTCAAGATCGCCCAGATCATGAGCACGGGCGGACCGGCGACCAAGGCCGCCGCGCAGGACGCACTCGACGGCACCGACCAGGACCGGCACGAGTTCCTGACCACCGGCCAGTACGTGGCGATCGAGCACGACGACCGGATCAAGGTGGCGCAGATCCGCACCGCGGGCGGCCCGGAGGTCCAGGCGGCGGCAGACATCGCGCTGGCCGGTCCGCCGTCCTTCCTGCGGTACTTCATCACGGTCGTCCAGTTCAAGGCGCAGCGGCGTGACCTCGACGCGGCGACGCACATCGCCCGGGTCAAGGGGCTCGTCGCCGAGGCGGCGAGGGACGCGGCGAAGGCCCGGGAGAACGCCGCCGAGGCGGCACGGGTCGCCGCCATCGCCCGCAACGCCGCGGACGAGGCGGCCCAGCACGCCGAACGGGCACGTGCCTCGGCCAACGAGGCGGCGGGATATGCCGCGTCGGCGCAGCAGTCAGCCGCCGAGGCACAGGCATCGGCGGACCGGGCGGCAGAGTCGGCCCGGACCGCCCGCGACGCCGCGAACAGGGCGAACCAGGACGCTGCCGCCGCTGCCAACTCCGCCGCGTCGGCCAACGCGTCGGCGGCACGGGCGCAGGCGTCGGCGAACTCGGCCTACGCGTCCGCCGAGCAGGCCCGCGCGTCGGCCGAGGCAGCCGGCAAGGACGCCATCCAGGCGGCGGCTGCCGCGTTCGAGGCCCTGACGGCGGCGATCCGCCTCCAGCGGCAGGAGGCCTCGCAGCCGGCACCGGGCCACCCGGGCGGGCCGGTCGCGGGCAACCCTGGCGACCCGGAGTCGGGCGACCCGGTCACGATCGAGGAACTGGTCGTGCAGGGCGCGCTGTCCGACGCGGACATCGCGATCCTCATCCTCGACATCATCGGGATCTTCGACCCGACCGGCGTCAGCGACCTCGGCTCCGGGATCATCAGCCTGTTCGAGGGCGACTGGGCCGGCGCCGGATTCTCGGCGATGTCGATCATCCCGTACATCGGCGACGCGGTCGGCAAGACGGCCAAAGTCGCGAAACTCCTCAAGAAGCTCGAACACCTGGGCAAGCACGTCGACCGGCCCGGCTTCATCGACAACATCCTCAGCAACCTGAGCTACCTGAAGGACAACCCCGCCCACGTGAACCGGGCGCTCGGTGTCATGGACGACATGCTCGGCAGCGCCGCGGAGCACTTCGCGAAGAACGCCGGGCACCGGAAGGCCGTCCAGGATCTGCGGTTGCCGACCATGGGCCCGATCCCGTTCGTACCGCCGAAGGACTGGAACCCGGCGAAGCCCTTCAAGAAGAACGGCGGCTACGTGGACAAGTACGGTTACCAGTGGCGCTGGGACCCCAACAAGAGTGAGTGGGACGTCCAGCTCCAGGGTGGCAAGGGCGGCATGGACTACTTCGCCAAGGACGCCGGCCACGCCAACATCTCACCCGAAGGCAGGCGGACGCACTGATGCACCTCCAGGACGGCGACGTCGTCGTGACGCTCGGGCTGAACGCCGACGTCGCCGACCTGGAGTCGGCCGCCACGGCAGCCCGGCCGGTTCTGGCCGAGCTGGGCGCCGTGGCGGTGGCCATCACGATGGCCGATCCGGACGGCGGCTACCGGGGCTTCCACGTCACCCTGACCCTGGTGACCCGGGGCGAAACCGGTGACGTGGTGGCGCCGGCCGTGTCCGGCTTCACGGTCACGAGCTTCGAAGCGCGGTACGGCTCGGAGGTGGACCGTGACCGCCCGGTACTCGCCGTGCCGTGCCAGGACGACGACGTCGTGGCGCGGGTCCACACCCGAGCGCGCGACCTCGACGAGGCCCTGGACCACCTGGAGGGCGCCACGGCCGTGGAGGCCCACCCCGACGGGGACGGCTACGCCGTGGCACGGTTCTTCGTCCTGGACGGCGATCAGGGGCTACGCCACGCGGCGCAACCCCTGATCGACCGGTTCAACCTGGACGCCGCCCGCTACACCGAACGCGAGCACAGCGCCTGGACGGTCGGCGCCGTCGACGACGCCCTGTACGTCCGGCAGGCCATCGACCCGCTCAGCCCGTACGACGCGTTCCCGCGGTACGAGCCGGAGGAACTGGTCGTGCGGAACGCCCTCACCGACGAGGAAGCCGCCGACCTCGCCGCCTTCCTCCGCGAGCGCTAGCGCTTCGGCGGGCGCCAGACGGCCAGAACGCTCTGGCTGAGCGGCACGAGGTCACGCCTGTACGAGGCGTGCACGGCCTGCTCGGCCTGGGCGATCCGGGACTGGGTCTGCTCCAGCTCGTCGATCAGCTCGGTGACCCTGGCGCGCAGCGCGTCGACCTGGCTCTCCAGCTCGATGATCCGCTTGATGCCGGCCAGGTTCACGCCCTCCTCCTGGGAGAGGCGGGCGATCTCGCGCAGCATGACGACGTCCCGCGCGCTGTACCGGCGGCCGCCGCCCGCCGACCGGCCGGGCTGGACGAGCCCCAACCGGTCGTACTGGCGCAGCGTCTGCGGGTGCATCCCGGAGAGCTGCGCGGCCACCGAGATCACGAACACGGGCCCTTCGAAGGACGGGTTCTCAACCATGGCTCACCTCGCGATCCAGGTCGTGCCTCGGGTTCTCGGGCATCGCCGCCGCGTACGCGGCCAGCGCCTCCTTCGCGGCGTCGTTCAGCTTCTGCGGGACGACCACCTCGATCGTCACGAGCAGATCGCCCGGTGGAGCGTCGCCACGGGTCACGCCCTTGCCGCGTACCCGCAGCGTCCGTCCGCTGGGCGTGCCCGGCGGAACCCGCAGCGTCACGGACCCGTCGAGGGTCGGCACCTTGAGTTCGGTACCGAGCGCCGCCTCCGGGAACGTGACCGGCACGGTGAGGGTCAGGTGGTCGCCCTTGCGTCCGAAGATCGGGTGCCGCTGGACGTGCACCACGAGATACAGGTCGCCGGGCGGACCGCCCCGGTTACCCGGCTGGCCCTTGCCCTTGAGCCTGATCCGCTGCCCGTCGCTGACCCCGGGCGGGATCTTGACGTGCATCGTGCGGGTCTTCGTCACGCCGCCCGTGCCGCTGCAGTCCGGGCACTTCTCGTCGATCACGCTGCCGGTGCCCTGGCACTCGCGGCACGGCTCGCTGAACGAGAAGGCGCCCTGGTTCCGGCTCACGAGACCAGTACCGAGGCACAGCGGGCAGGTGCGCGGCATCGTCCCGCGCTTCGCGCCCGTGCCACGGCAGTTGTCGCACACGCCCGGCGCGTGCAGCCGCAACGGCACCGTGACCCCGTGCGCTGCCTCGGTGAAGTCGAGCGTCGCCTCGGTCTCGATGTCGCCGCCGCGCGCCGGACCCGCCGCACGCCGTGGACCTGCCGGACCCCCGCCGCCGAACATCGCGCCGAACAGGTCGCCGAGGCCACCCGCCCGCGCGCCGCCGGCCGCACCGAACAGGTCCGACACGTCGAACGGCGCGCCGCCGCCCGCACCGCGCCGGAACGCGCCGGACCCGAACAGCGACCGCGCCTCGTCGTACTCGCGCCGCTTCTTCGGGTCCGACAGGACGTCGTTCGCCTCGGAGATCTCCTTGAACTTCGCCTCGGCCTCGGCGTTACCCGGGTTCTTGTCCGGGTGGTGGTCACGGGCGAGCGCGCGGTACGCCTTCTTGATCGCCTCGGGGGCGGCGTCCTTCTCCACCCCGAGCACGGCGTAGTAGTCCTTCTCGAGCCAGTCCTTCGTACTCACTGTGCTCCCTGGTTAGCGCTCACTGCTCCCCGGCTCACTCGCTACGCCCCGCGAACGTCGGCGTCACCCTCGGACGGCTCCGCCGCCGGCCCGGACGGCTCGGCCACCGCCACCATCGCGGCGCGCAGCAACCTGTCCCCGAGCGCGTAGCCGCGGCGAAGCACCTCGGCGCACGTCGGCTCGGTGACGTCCGCGCTCGGTGTGCTGGCGACGGCCTCGTGCCACGTGGGGTCGAAGACGTCACCGGGCTCGCCGAACGTGGTCAGACCGAGCTTGGTCAGGTTGTTCTGCAGCTGCTCGGCGACCGCCGCGAACGCGCCGGTGAGGTCGCCGTGCTGCCGGGCCCGGTCGATGTCGTCCAGGATCGGCAGCAGCGAGGTGAGGACAGCGCCCGTGGCCTGCTCGACCACCGCCAGCCGGTCACGCTCCACCCGCTTGCGGTAGTTCGCGTACTCGGCGGTGACCCGCTGAAGGTCCTTCGTCCGCTCGTCCAGATCGGACCGCAGGTCGGCCACCTCCTTCGCGTCCACCGCCGATGCCTCGGCCGCCGGCGCCTCGCCGTCGACCGGTGCATCCGTACCGGAGCCCGGCCGGGCGGCGGGGGTCGTGACCCCCGCCGTCCGGCTGCTGTTACCAGTACTACGCGGCGTGCCCGTCTCCGGATCGATGCGCCGGCGATCGCGGATCACGACCTTGGGCGGTTCCTCCTCTTTGCTACCGCGATGCTTGCTCGTCACTTCTTGTCGCTCTCACCGGGCTCGTCGACCACCTCTGCGTCCACCACGTCATCGGCAGCGGCGGCCTTGGCGTCACCAGCGGCGGGGCCGGCTGCGGCCTCAGGACCGGCCTGGTCGTCGGGCTGCGTGTACATGGCGCCGCCGATGTCCTGCGACAGGCGGGCGACCTTCTCCTGGGCGGTCTTGATGGCCTCCAGGTCGGTGCCGCCGAGCGCACTCCGCAGCTCGCCGAGCGCGTCCGAGAGTTCGGTCTTCTTGTCGGCCGGGATCTTGTCGCCGTTCTCGGCCAGGAACTTCTCGGTCTGGTACTGGAGCGACTCGGCCAGGTTGCGGGTCTCGGCCTCTTCGCGGCGCTGCTTGTCCTCTTCGGCGTGTGCCTCGGCGTCGCGCATCATCCGCTCGATGTCGTCCTTCGGCAGCGCGGAGCCGCCGGTGATCGTCATCGACTGCTCGCGGCTGGTGGCGAGGTCCTTGGCGTGGACCTGCACGATGCCGTTCGCGTCGATGTCGAACGTGACCTCGATCTGCGGGACGCCGCGCGGCGCCGGCGGGAGGCCGGTCAGCTCGAACATGCCGAGCTTCTTGTTGTACATCGCCATCTCGCGCTCGCCCTGGTAGACCTGGATCTGGACCGAGGGCTGGTTGTCGTCGGCGGTGGTGAAGATCTCCGAGCGCTTGGTCGGGATCGTCGTGTTCCGCTCGATGAGCTTGGTCATGATGCCGCCCTTGGTCTCGATACCGAGGGACAGCGGGGTGACGTCCAGCAGCAGGACGTCCTTGACCTCACCCTTGAGCACGCCGGCCTGGAGCGCGGCGCCGACCGCGACGACCTCGTCCGGGTTGACGCCCTTGTTCGGCTCCTTGCCGCCAGTCAGCTCGCGGACGAGCTCGGTGACGGCGGGCATGCGGGTCGAGCCACCGACCAGGATCACGTGGTCGACGTCGCCGACGCGGATGCCGGCGTCCTTCACGGCCTGGTTGAACGGGCCCTTGCAGCGCTCGAGCAGGTCGGCGGTCATCCGCTGGAACTCGGCGCGCGTGATCGTGGCGTCGAGGTGGA
Source organism: uncultured Actinomycetota bacterium (assembly GCA_963742725.1). Lineage (GTDB taxonomy): Bacteria > Actinomycetota > Actinomycetes > Mycobacteriales > Cryptosporangiaceae > CAVVAL01. The sequence continues at coordinate 1,996,985 of CAVUMX010000001.1, forward strand.
GCGGACCGTCCGGGCCGGCAGTGATGTAGGGCAGGTTGATGCTGCTGGACTGCGAGCCCGACAGCTCGATCTTCGCCTTCTCCGCGGCCTCGCGGAGCCGCTGGAGCGCCATCTTGTCCTTGGACAGGTCGACGCCGTGCTGGCCCGCGAACGTCTTCACCAGGTGGTCGACGACGCGCTGGTCCCAGTCGTCGCCACCGAGGCCGGTGTCACCGGAGGTCGCCTTGACCTCGACCACGCCGCCGCCGATCTCCAGCAGCGACACGTCGAACGTGCCACCACCGAGGTCGAAGACCAGGATGGTCTGCTCCTTCTCGCCCTTGTCCAGGCCGTACGCCAGCGCGGCGGCGGTGGGCTCGTTGACGATCCGCAGGACGTTGAGGCCCGCGACCGCGCCGGCCTCCTTGGTGGCCTGGCGCTGGTGGTCGGAGAAGTACGCCGGGACGGTGATGACCGCGTCGTCGACGGTGTCGCCCAGGTACGCCTCGGCGTCCCGCTTGAGCTTCATCAGGACGCGCGCGCTGATCTCCTGCGGCGTGTAGTTCTTGCCGTCGATGTCGACCTTCCAGTCGGTGCCCATGTGGCGCTTGACCGACCGGATGGTGCGCTCGACGTTCGTGACAGCCTGGCGCTTGGCGACCTCACCGACCAGCACCTCGCCGTTCTTCGCGAACGCCACGATCGAGGGCGTGGTACGGGAACCCTCCGCGTTGGCGATGACCGTGGGCTCGCCACCCTCGAGGACGCTGACGACGGAGTTGGTAGTGCCGAGGTCGATGCCGACCGCTCGTGCCATGGGGATCCCTCCTGGGAGCTTTACTCGTGTTCTTCGGGGTTGAGTCAACCCCGCGCAACTTTACTGCTCGGCACAACGATAGCTGACGTCGCGGTGTTCCCTACTCGTGGGCGATCGCGGTCAGGACGTTGATCCGGGACGCGCGGAACGCGGGGATCGCGGCGGCGATCAGCCCGATGCCCACCGCGACGGCCAGGAAGGCGCCGATCGATGTCCAGGGCATGGCCAGTTCGGAAATGCCCAGGTCATCCAGCCCCCGGACGGCCGCCGCGCCGATGCCCGAACCGACGAGCACGCCCAGCAGGGCGCCGAAGACGGCGATCACGACCGACTCGACGACGACCATCGTCCGGACCTGGCCCCGGCCGGCGCCGATGGCCCGCAGCAGCCCCAGCTCCTTCGTCCGCTCGACGATCGACAGGGCGAGCGTGTTGACGATGCCCAGCGCGGCGATGACGATCGCCAGTCCGAGCAGCACGTAGAGCATCAGGACGATCGTGTCGACCATGCCCGTCTGCTGGTCGGCGAACGCGCTGCGGTCCTGGACGGTCACCTCGGGCTCGTCCGCGAGGAGCGGGGTCAGCGCCTTGGCGACCGTCGGCGCCGACGCGTCCGGCGCGAGCGTGACGTACCCCTGGCTGGCGCGCGGCGACCGGAAGCCGGTACCGGCGTCGTCCAGCGAGAACAGCACGCCCGGCAGCAGGTCGGTGTGCTCGTACCGGGCGACGACCGTGTACTCGCGGGCGGCGGCCCGGGGCAGGGTCACCGTGACCTTCGAGCCGGACAGCCCAGACTCGTCGTCCACCGCGATCTCACCTGGTGCCAGCGCCGGCAGGTCACCGAGCCCGAACACGCCCGCGATGGCCGGTGCGTCGGTCGCGGCCACGGCGGTGGCACGGCCGTCCACCTGGGCGAAGTCGGTCCGGACGGCGACCGCGCCGGCCACTCCCGGCACCGTGCGCGCCTTGTCGACCACGTCCGCGTCGAACGTCGGCGCGCCACGGCGGTCGCGCGGACCGGAGATCACCAGGTCGGCGCCCAGATCGTCGGCCACGACCTGCTCGATGCTGGCCGTCAGCGAGGACGCGACCACGCTCACGCCCGTGACCAGCGCGGCGCCGATCATGAGGGCGGCAGCCGTGATCGCGGTCCGGCGCGGGTTGCGGGCCGAGTTGTGCCGCCCGAGCTTCCCAGGGACCGACCAGGACAGCAGCGCACCGAGCGCCGACACCGCCGGCCGGGCCAGCACCGGGGTCAGCAGGGCCACCCCGACGAACACGCCGATGACGCCGGCCAGCAGCGCCCACAGGTCGCCGATCGTCGCGGTGGCGGCGCCGGCCACGACGAAGACGGCGCCGGCGACGGTCAGTCCGGTGAGGGGCTTGTCGGGGGTAGCGGCGTCGCGCATGGCGGCGATCGGCTGCGTCCGGGACGCCCGGACGGCCGGCAGCAGCGCCGCGACGACCGTCACCACCACACCCACGGCGTACGCGGCGATCACCGCGGACAGGGGCGCCGTGAGCCCCTCGATCGGCAGGTTCGCGCCGCTCTGCGACTCCATGAGCATCTTCAGGAGCGCGGCGACCCCGAACCCGGCGCCCAGCCCCAGCGTGGCCGCGACCAACCCGATCACCACCGCTTCGACCAGCACCGACGCGATCACCTGGGCCCGGCTGGCGCCGAGCGAACGCAGCAGTGCCAGCTCGCGGGTCCGCTGGGCCAGGACGATCGAGAACGTGTTGAGGATGAGGAACACCCCGACGAACAGCGAGACCCCGGCGAAGCCGAGAAGCACCATCCGGATGACCTCGATGAACTCGCCCAGCGCGGCGGCCTGCTCGTCGGCGACCTGTTCGCCGGTACGGACCGTGTACCCGGCGCCGAGCGCGGCGGCGACCCGGTCCCGCAGCGCGGACTGGTCGTCCCCGGTGCCCTCGATGTCGACCGTGTTGAACACACCGGGACGGCCGAGCATGAGCTCCTGGGCGACCGCCGGGACGAACGCGATCCGCGTCTCGCCGCCGAACGTGTCGCGGTCGCCGCTGTACCCGAAGACGCCGGCCAGCGTGAACGTCCGGCGCCCGGCCGGGGTCAGCACGTCCACCCGGTCGCCGGCGCCGTAGCCGGACGTCGTCGCGAGGCTGGCGTTGATCGCGATCTCGTCCGGGGCGCGCGGCTCCCGTCCGGACCGCATCTCGATCAGGTCGCCCGCGCCGCGCCAGTCCACGCCGAAGCTCGGCGGGCCGCTGGAGACGATCGGCTTCCCGTCCTTGCCGACCAGGCGGGCACCCTCGGCCATGATCGTGCCCTGCGCCTTCGCCACGCCGGGCAGGTCACGAACGCTTTCAACCACCGAGGCCGGCACCAACGCGTCGACCGGGTCCTCCGAGTCGACCGCCCGTGCGCCCGTGACCTGCACGTCCACGTTCGCGAAGACCGTACGGAACAGCGAGTCGAAACCGCGTCCGAGCGTGTCCGTCACGATCAGGGCGCCGGACACGGCCATCACGCCGAGCACGACCGCCAGGCCCGACAGGACCAGCCGGATCTTGCGGGACAGCAGGCTCTTCACCGTCGCCCGGAACATCACGCCACCTGCATCCGGTCGAGGACGGACTCGGCCGTCGGCGTGAACAGTTCGTCGACGACCTGGCCGTCGGCCAGGAAGACGACGCGGTCCGCGTACGAGGCGGCGTTCGGGTCGTGGGTGACCATGACGATCGTCTGGCCGAACTCGGTGACCGAGCGGCGCAGGAAGCCGAGCACGTCGGCGCCGGACCGGGAGTCCAGGTTGCCGGTGGGCTCGTCCGCGAAGATGACCTCGGGCTTCGAGGCCAGCGCCCGCGCACAGGCGACGCGCTGCTGCTGGCCGCCGGAGAGCTGCGTCGGGCGGTGGTTCAGGCGGTCGCCGAGGTTGAGCGTCCCGATGACCTGGTCCAGCCAGCCGGCGTCGGGCTTGCGGCCGCCGATCGCCAGCGGCAACGTGATGTTCTCACCGGCCGTGAGCGTCGGCAGCAGGTTGAACTGCTGGAAGACGAACCCGAGCTTGGTGCGGCGCAGCTCCGTGAGGCCCCTGTCGTTCAGCCCGTCCACGCGGGTGTCGCCGATCCACACCTCGCCGCGCGTCACCGGGTCCAGGCCGGCGAGCGTGTGCATCAACGTCGACTTGCCGGAGCCGGACGGCCCCATGATCGCCGTGAACCGCTGGCGCTCGAAGTCGACGGAGACACCGCCCAGCGCGGTCACGCGGGTGTCGCCGGTACCGCCGTAGACCTTCCACACGTCGACCGCGCGGGCGGCCGGTCCGGTAGTCATCACTTGCGCTCCCTCGCTCAGGTTTGTTGACCCCCTGAGCGTCGGCGCCGACCCGTACGCGCGTCGTCGGCCGGAAAGCGGCATCGCCGCTACGTCCGCGGACGTACGCGCCCCTGCGTTTGGGCGATCTTTCTGCGCCTATGGCGACAGAAAGATCGCCCAGACGGGAGAGGGTCAGTGCGGCGCGAGGCCGGACTGGTACGCGAACACCACGAGCTGGGCGCGGTCGCGGGCGTGGAGCTTCACCATCGCGCGGCTGACGTGCGTGCGGACGGTGGCCGGGCTGAGGAACAGCGCGCGCGGCGATCTCGTCGTTGGTGAGCCCTTCGGCGACGACGCCGACGATCTCGCGCTCGCGTTCGGTGAGCGCGCCGAGCTGGGGATGCGGCGCGAGCCTGCGCTGCGGACCGGCGACGAACTCGCTGATCAGCCGCTTGGTGACGGTGGGCGACAGCAGCGACTCGCCGGACGCCACAACCCGGATCGCGCGGAGCAGCTCGGCGGGTTCGGTGTCCTTGATGAGGAATCCGCTGGCACCGGCGCGGAGCGCCTCGAACACGTACTCGTCCACCTCGAACGTGGTCAGGACCAGTACCTTCGTGGCGGCCAGGGCCGGATCGGCGGCGATCAGCTTCAGCGCTTCGATGCCGTCCAGGACGGGCATGCGGATGTCCATGAGCACGACGTCCGGTCTGGTGCGGCGGATCACGTCCAGGGCTTCCCGCCCGTCGGACGCCTCCCCGACGAGCGTGATGTCGTCCTCGGTGTCCAGCAGGACGGTCAGTCCGAGCCGGACGAGCTTCTGGTCGTCCACGAGCACCGTACGGATCATGGGGTCATTCTCCGACGGGCAGGCTCGCCCGCACGGCGAACCCGCCGCCGGGGCGCGGACCAGCGTCGAGAGTGCCGCCGACGGCGGCCGCCCGTTCCCGCATCCCGGTGATCCCGTGCCCCGCCCGGCCGTCGCCGCCGCGCCCTTCGTCGGTGATCTCGACCGTCAACGCCGTGGCGGCCCGGTCGACGCGAACCGTCGCGGCGACGCTGCCGGAGTGCCGCAGGACGTTCGTGAGCGATTCCTGCACGATCCGGTACGCGGCCAGGTCGACGGACGCCGGCAACTCGCTCCGGTCGCCGCTGACGTGCAGGGCGACGTCGAGTCCGGTGCTGTCGATGAGCGCGTCGAGCTGGCCGAGACCGGCGGCCGGCCCGCGCGGCGCCGGGTCGCTGGCGCGGTACACGGCCAGGGTGGTGCGGAGTTCGTCCAGTGCTTCCTTGCTCGTCCGCTTGATCGCCTCCAGCGCGACGGCCGCCTGCTCGGGCCGCTTCTCCAGCACGTGCAGCGCGATGCCGGCCTGCATGTTGATCACCGCGAGGCCGTGGCCGACGACGTCGTGCACGTCGCGCGCGATCTGGAGCCGCTGCTCGTAGGCACTGTCCCGGCGGGCCTCCTCGCGCGCCTGGGCCTGCGCCTCCCGCCGCACCTGGACGACCGTCCCGACCGCCCACGGCAGGAGCACCCACGCCGACGACGCCAGCAGCAGCACGCTGTCCGGGTAGCTCTCCACCGAGAACAGCCCGGCGGCGATCACGGCGGCGACCGCCACCCCGCACGCCGGCAGCGACCGCCGCACGGGCAGCCGGAGCGCGGCGCTGAACATCGCGAACGCCATCACGAGGATGACCGGCCCGTACGGGTACTGGAAGGCCAGGTAGACGGCCGTCGCCGCGGTGCTGACCGCGAGCGTGACGAGCGGCCAGGTGCGCCGGACGCCGAGCCCCGCGACCGCCGTCACGACGAGCAGGTAGGCGAGCAGGTCCAGGCCGCGGCGGCTCGGGTCGGCGTTCTCCGCAGCACCCCGCGTGCCGACGGCCACGAACAGGCCGATCGGCACGGTGAGCAACGCGTCGACCACGCGGCGATTGACCTTCATGGCTCGACAGTAGGGCGCGGAGGTCGGCCGGGCGTCGGTCCGGGAACGCAATCGCCGTACGTCCAGACGCGTACGTCGCGCGCCGCGTGTTGCGCGAGCGGTGACGGATTGGCGACAACTGACACCGGCGAATGACGCCCACGAGCAGGCAACCTCTAGCCTGGCAGCGTGGAAACGGGGTCTGGCGAGAGCCGGGTGGTCACCGGCCGGTACAGGCTGGACAGCCACCTCGGTTCTGGCGGCATGGGAACGGTCTGGCGCGGCTGGGACGAGCGCCTGCGCCGCAAGGTGGCCGTCAAGGAAGTCACGATCCCGCACGGGATGCCCGAGGACGAGGCCGACCGGCTCCGCGAGCGGTACCTGCGGGAGGCCCGTGCCGCCGCGCGCCTGCGCCATCCGGCCGTGGTCGGCGTCTACGACGTGATCCAGGACGGCGGTGTCGTCTGGATCGTCATGGAGCTGGTCGACGCGCGGGACCTGTCCGCGCTGCTCCGGTCCGACGGCCCGATCGAGCCGTCCCGCGCGGCGGCGATCGGCCTGCAACTGCTGGACGCGCTGGAGGCCGCCCACGCCGCCGGCGTGCTCCACCGGGACGTGAAGCCGGCGAACGTCCTCATCGACTCCACGGACCGGGTCGTCCTCACGGACTTCGGCGTCGCGTCCGTCACCGGCGACAGCTCCCTCACCCGCACCGGCCAGCTGGTCGGATCGCCCGCCTACCTCGCGCCCGAACGACTCACCGGCGGGACGGTCGGACCGGCCAGCGACCTGTGGTCCCTCGGCTGCACGCTGTACGCGGCCGTCGAGGGCAAGCCGCCGTTCCACCGGCCCGAGCAGTTCGCGATCATCGCGGCGATCACCGTCGAGCCGGTGCCGCACGCGCAGCACGCAGGCCTGCTCGGCCCCGTGCTGTACGGGCTGCTGGAGAAGGACCAGAACGCCCGCTGGGACGCCGCCCGGACCCGCGCCGCGCTGGAAGAGGTCGCGGAGGGCCGTCCGGCGACGGACGCCGGCTGGGGGGCGCCGACGGTCGCCCGGACCCTTGCCGCACCTGTCCCCGAGCCCGCGCCTGACCTGACCCGGGCCGACCGGCCCGTCTCGCCCGCCGCGCCGGACGGTGGCACCGTCCTGGCCGACCCGCCGGCACCACCCCAGCGGCGGCGATCGGGCCGCCGGGCGCTCCTCGCCGGCGCGCTCGCCATCGTCGCGCTGGCCGCGGCCGGTGGCTGGGCCTACTGGCAGAACGTCGACCGTCCCACGGCCGACCCGTTGCCCGGTCCCAGCAGCGTCTCGCCCACACCGTCCCTCGCGGCCAGCGTCCGGACGCACGTCGACCGGCGGCACGGCTTCCAGGTCGACGTCCCCACGAACTGGTCCTACCGGTACATCCCCGAGACCACGACGACCCGCTTCAACGTGCTCTCCGGCGCCGGCCGCACCGACGAGAAGCTGATCAACAGCACCAACAACCTGTACGTGTACGTCCACCCGGCGGACGGTCAGGACGCGTTGCAGGTCGCCACGGCGGAGGACGCGAAGTGGCGCGGCACGCCCACCTTCCGGGACTACAAGACCCTGCGACTCACCGTCGCGACGATGGGCGCACACCAGGGCGCGCTCCTGGAGTTCACGTACACGAACGAGAAGACCGGGCCCCGGCACGTCCTGATCTTCCGCGTCGTCGAGAACGACATCAGCTACGAGGTGTCGCTCAACGGGCCCGCGCACCTGTTCAGGGCCGACGAGCGGGTGTTCGACACGGCGGTCGACTCGCTCACCCTGCTCAACACGACCCCCGGCCCGACCCCGTCGGCCTGAGCGGGTCCCGTGCGGGCCGGCGCGGGGTTCTAGCGGGGCCAGCCGCGTTCGCTCGGGAGGCGCAGGCGCAGCGCCTCCGGGGCGTGCAGCCGGACCATCGTGGCGCTGATATCGGCGGGGAGCCGCTTCTTGGTGAGCAGCGAGACGGCGATCATCGTCGCGAACGCGAGCGGCACCGACCAGGCGGCCGGCTGGGCCACGAGGGTCGCCGGCCAGCCGGTCAGGTCGGGGCCGCCAACTGCCACGAGGACGGCCGACACCGCGGCACCGCCCCCGACGGCGAGCCCGGCAGCCGCGCCGACATCGGTGAGCCCACGCCACCAGATCCCGAGCACGAGCAGCGGGCAGAAGCTCGACGCGGCGACGGCGAACGCCAGCCCGACGACCTGGGACACGTCCAGACCGCTGACCTGCAACGCCAGCCCGAGCGGGACCAGCCCGGCCACGAGGGCGGCGCGGCGGAAGTCGCGGACGGACCCCCGGCCGAGGACGTCCGTGGACAGCACCCCCGCCACCGATACCAGCAGCCCGCTCGCCGTCGACAGGAACGCCGCGAACGCGCCGGCGGCGACCAGGCCGCCGAGCAGCTCGCCGAGTACCCCGCCGATGGCCGCGCCGGGTAGGACGAGCACGACCGCGTCGGTGTCCCCGGTCATCAGCAGCTCTGGCGTGTAGATCCGGCCGAGGACGCCGTACAGCGCCGGGAACAGGTAGAAGCCCCCGAGCAGCGCGAGGACGACGAGCGTGGTGCGGCGCGCGGCGCCCCCGTCCGGGTTGGTGTAGAAGCGGACGAGCACGTGCGGCAGGCCCATCGTCCCGAGGAACGTCGCCAGGATCAGCGAGTACGTGCCGAACAGCGCCCGGCCGCCCTCCTCGCTGACCGGCGCCAGCCAGCTCTCGCCGTCCTGCGCGGCGACGTCCTCGATGTGCGGGACGTCCGCGCCCGCCGGGAACGTGACCGTGGTGCCCTTGGCGAACGCGTGCTCGCCGACACCGAGTGGCGTCGGCTGCCCGTTGATGGTGACGGTGACCGGCTCGGCCACCGTGACCGTGACCTGCTCCTCGATGGAGACGTCCGTGACCTTGCTGAACGTCGGCGTGTCCGGCGGCGCCATCGCGGGACGGCCGTCGGAGCCCCAGTGCAACAGCAGGAACGCGACCGGGAACGCGATGGCGGTGAGCTTCAGCCAGTACTGGAACGCCTGGACGAACGTGATCGACCGCATCCCGCCGCTCGCCACGTTGCCGGTGACGACGGCGGCCACCCCGACGGCACCCAGCCAGTACGGCGCCCCGGTGATCGTGCCGAGCGTCAGCCCGGCCCCCTGGAACTGCGGTACGAGGTAGAGCCAGCCGATCGTGACCACGAACGCCGTCGCCAGGCCGCGCAGCCAGCGGGATCCGAGGCGGGCCTCGGCGAAGTCCGGGAGGGTGAACGCGCCCGAGCGGCGCAGCGGGGCGGCCACGAACAGCAGCAGCGCCAGGTACCCGGCGGCGAATCCCACCGGGTACCAGAGGACGTCGACGCCGAACTTCATCACCAGGCCGGCGATGCCCAGGAACGACGCGGCCGACAGGTACTCGCCGCCGATCGCCGCCGCGTTCCAGTTCGGACTGATCGTCCGCGACGCGACGAGGAAGTCGCTCGTCGTCCGGGCCAGACGGACGCCGTACGTCGAGATCGCCACCGTCACCAGGCTGACCAGGATGACGGCCGGCAGCGCGTACGGCGACGCGTCCATCAGGACTTCTCGACCAGTTCGGCGAAGTCCCGCTCGTTACGTTCGGCCATCCGCGTGTACACCCAGCCGACCACCACCAGGAACGGGTACGCGAGCACGCCCAGCAGCAGCCACGGCAGCGCCACGCCGAACACCCTCACCTCCGCCACGTTCGGCGCCACCGCGAACAGCAGCGGCAGCAGCCCGAGGCCGATCGCGACGATCGCCGCCAGCCGGAGCGCCAGTCCGAGTTGGGCCCGCATGAGGCCGCGCACCAGCACGTCGCCGACGCGCGTCTGCTCCTCCAGCTCCTGCCGGGGCCGGACGGGTCGCCGGCTACGCGCGGAGTCGGCGAGCACCACCCGCACCCGCTGCGGCTTCTCCGGCTCCTGCGCCATTCGCGGAGACTACCGCCGGCGCTGCCGCATCGGCGCCAGTCACGCGGGCAAAGAAAACCCGGCCCTCGAGGGAGCCGGGTGGTGTATGCAGCCAACTCTAGCGCACCCGAGCTACCAGCCGTGCGGCTTGGCGATCTTGCCAACGGGGTCAGGCATCTGGGCAGCGGCCAGGTCAGCCGCTGCGAGCTGGTACCACCAGTGCTTGCCGACGCCGTCGCTCACGTCACCCCTCAACGCGCCGGCGAGACGCCGTGGAGTCGGGTTGATCAGGCCGACGGGGATCAGCTGACGGGCCTCGGCGAGCGGATACTGGAGGTCGCTGTCGTTGCTGATGACAACCGCCGCGTCCGTACGCCCGTGGATGAGGTCGAGCAGGAGGTGTGCGGCCACATTGACGTCGGAGCCCTTCTCCTCACGTCGAGCGACCGACACCATGAACTGTGCGTCAGGCACGGGCTCGCTCTGGGCGTTCAGGACATTCACCGGCCAGCCAGACGTGGCGAGCACGGGACGGCCCCGGCGATCCTTGACGGCCAGAGGTGCGTACGCCACACGGCTGACGTAGTGCCCCATCGCGAACACGTCGACGGCCTTGGCCGCCCGTAGCGCCCGCAGATAGATCTCCTGGTCCCGGGCCCCGCCTGGGTTCGACGATCCGTCGATCCGGGCGGTGCAGTAGACCACCCTGCTGACCTGCGCACCGACCCAGTGGGACCGCCGGCTCACCACGTCGTCCGCGAGCTGACGAAGATTCAGCCATCGCCATCCAGCGATGCCCGAACCACCGAAAATTCCACGTCCTCCGTAGTAAAGGTTGTATCCGTCGATATAGAGACCAACTCGCATGCCTATGACCTTAAATGCTTAGGCAACGGCCTCCGGCTCGGCAGCGCTCATGGGCGGGTCCAGCCCGTCTTGGCGGCCCGGACCAGGCGGTCCTTGAGTTCGCGCGTGTGTCGGCGGCTGACGGGCAGTTCGCGGTCGTCGATGATGACGACGTAGCCGGACCCCGTGAGCCGCAGTTCCGTGATGAGCCGGACCGCCACCAGATACGACCGGTGGATCCGGACGAACCCGGCATCAGCCCACCGCTCGGCCAGGACCGAGAGCGGCACCCGGACGAGATGGCTCCCGTCGGACGTGTACAGCCGGGCGTAGTCCCCCTGGGCCTCGACCCATCGCACGGCAGCGCGCGGCAGCAGCTTGGTCGTCCCGCCGAGTTCGACGGGGATGACCTCGTCCGCGGACGGTTCCTCGGCCGGCCGGGGCACCGGCGCCAACCGGGCACGCGCCTCGACGGCCCGGCGCAGCGACTCGGCGAGCCGGTCCTCGCGCAGCGGCTTGAGGAGGTAGTCGACGGCGCCGAGGTCGAACGCGTCCACGGCACGGTCGTCGTGGGCGGTGACGAACACGACCACGGGCGGGTGGGCGAACCGCCGCAGCACACGCGCCAGTTCGAGCCCGTCGAGGCCCGGCATGCGGATGTCGAGGAACACGACGTCCACCGGACGGTCCCGCAGCTGCCGCAGCGCCTCGGTGGCGTCGCTGGCGGTGAGGACGTCCGCGATCCGCTCGTCCGTCCGCAGGAGGTACGCGAGTTCGTCCAGCTGCGGCAGTTCGTCGTCGACGGCCAGCACGCGGAGCCCGGGCCTGGTCACGACCGGACCCCCGGGTGGAACTTCGGCACGCGCATGATCACCTTCGTACCGGCTCCGATCGCTGTCTCGACGACGAGCCCGAAGTCCTCGCCGAACACCGAGCGGAGACGGTCGTCGACGTTGCCCAGCCCGACGTGGTCGCCCGTGTCGTCGCGCTGTGCCACCAGGTCAGGGTCCATTCCCACCCCGTCGTCCTCCACGCTGATCAGGCACTCGGCGCCTGCGTCCTGGGCGACGATGCTGATGGTTCCCACCCCCGGCTTCTCGGACAGGCCGTGTCGTACCGCGTTCTCGACGAGCGGCTGAAGGCACAGGAACGGTACCGCGACGGGCAGGACCTCAGGCGCAACCTGGAGCCGGACCTGGAGCCGGTCGCCGAAACGGGCCCGTTCGATCAGCAGGTACCGGTCGATGGACCGCAGCTCCTCCGCGAGCGTCGTGAACTCGCCGTGCGCCCGGAAGCTGTACCGGGTGAACTCCGCGAACTCGAGGATCAGCTCGCGGGCGCGTTCGGGGTCGGTGCGGACGAGCGACGAGATCGCGGACAGCGCGTTGTAGATGAAGTGCGGGCTGATCTGGGCCCGGAGCGCCCGCACCTGGGCCTGCGCGAGCCGTTCCCGGGACGCGTCGAGTTCGGCCAGGGACAGCTGCGTCGACACCCAGTTGCCGGTCTCGATCGCCGCCCGGACGAGCCCCGGCGCCGGTTCCTCACCGGTCAACGCCACCAGCACGCCCACCGGCAGGTCGGCCCTCATCAGCGGGACGACCACGGCGCCGCGCACCGCGCAGTCCAGCTCGCCGCAGGTCAGTTCGGCGCCGGCCATATCGACGGGCCGTCCGGACGCGCGGGCTTCCAGCGCGGCCTTGAGGACCTGCTCGCCGTGGTGGTCGCCGGGGCCTTCCCAGGCGAGTACCTGGTCCTCGTCCAGGAGCGCGACGGCGAGCGACCCGAGCAGCGCGTGGATCGGCCGCACAGCCTTCGCGGCGCTGACCTCGCTCAACCCGCCACGCAGGGCAGGGCCGGCGAGGCTGGCGGTGTGCAGGACCTCGTACGTGGCGCGCTGCGCGGGCGTGGCGATCGGCGGCCGGGCCCGCAGCCGCACGACGGCGAGCACCGCGGCGGTGAGGGCGACCAGCACCCCGGCCACCGCGACGGCGGTCGTGAGGCCGGCGGGATTCACGCTCTTAGAATGCGCCGTCCCGCCGCATTACGACGAACAACGTCTTCCACAGGATCATCAGGTCGAACATGGGCGACCAGTTGTCGACGTAGTACAGGTCGAGCCGGACGGCGTCCTCCCAGGAGAGGTTCGAGCGGCCCGAGACCTGCCACAGTCCGGTGATGCCCGGACGGACGAGCAGGCGGCGACGCACGTCGCCCCGGAACTCCTCGTTCTGCACCGGCAGCGGCCGGGGTCCGACGAGGGACATGTCGCCGACCAGGACGTTGATCAGCTGCGGCAGTTCGTCGATCGACAGGCGGCGGAGCCAGTGCCCGCAGGGCGTGATCCGCGGGTCGTCCTTCATCTTGAACAGGAGGCCATCGGTCTCGTTGTCGCCGAGCAGGGACGCGAGCCGTTCCTCGGCGTCGGTGTACATGGTGCGGAACTTCCACACCCTGACCGTCTCGCCGCCCCGGCCGGCGCGCGCCTGCCGGAAGAAGACGGGCCCGTCGCTGGTGAACTTGATGATGGCGGCCGTGGCGAGCAGGAGCGGCGTCAGCACCAGCAGGCCGAAGAACGCGGCGATGCGGTCCGTGACGCCCTTGAGGAGCCAGCCGATGCCGGACACTGTCGGCTCTTCGACGTGCAGCAGCGGCAGACCCTCGACGGGCCGGATGTGCACGCGCGGACCGGCGATGTCGGTGAGCGACGGAGCCACGACCAGGTCGATGCCGGTGCCTTCGAGTTGCCACGCGAGGCGCCGCAGCGATTCGGATCCGACCCCGCGCGCGCCGCACACCGCGATCGTGTCGGCGCCGACCTCGCTGACCCGTTCGATGACGTCGATCTTGCCGTTGTGGACCGGGATCGGCAGTTCCGGCGTCTCGGCGGTGGGCTCGGTCAGGCAGATCTCGACGGGCACGAGGCCGGCGTGGGGGTTGCGCTTGACCGTCCGGTACACCGCGAGGGTCTCACCGAGAGTGCCGACGAGGATCAGCCGCTGTGACGCCTTGCCGCGGCGGCGTGCGGTGTGCAGCGCCTTGCGGGCGAGGAAGCGAAGGGTGAGCGTCAGTGTCAGCGTGAGCGGGAGGACGGTCGCCACCGCCAGCCGGGACAGGGCCAGCTTCTGCGTGAAGGCGACGAAACAGATCATGGCGGTCAACGTGATGACGGCCTTGAGGACGCGCTTGAACTCGTCCGGCCCGAGGCCCAGGTAGCGGCCCTCGTAGGCGCCGTGGCCCCACAGCAGGCCGACCCACACCAGCGGCAGGCCGACCAGGGCGATCCAGATCAGCAGTTCCTGGTTCAGGATCCCGGACTGTGCCTGCGGGTACAGCCCGATCGACACGCGGCCGGCGATCGCGCATGCCGCCAGGTCCAGCAGGACCAGCAGGAAGCGGTACGAGCGCATCCAGGTCTGCAGCTTCGCGGCCGGGCGGGTACGCGGCGAGCGGGCCACCCAGTTGGGATCGCTGAGCAGATCCTCGGCGCCAGCGGGCGGTTCGGTGGCGACGGGACGCCCCGGTGCGCTCGTGGTCACGATTGCAGTCCTTCCCAAGACTCACCCACACTGAGCGCACAGGACGGCGCCGGTGTCACTACCCCCGACGGCGTGGCATCAGACGACATGGCATCACATCGCATGGACCAGTCGACTCCCCATTATGACCAGGGCTCGCCAGGACATACCCCGATGAGCCCCTGGAGGCACCGTAACCCGCTGTAGGCGTCGCGCGCGAACGGCCATACGGACAGCATTCCGGAGAACCTACACACGTCGCGAATCGGGGCGGCGCGCGTGCAAGGATGTGCGCCGAACCTCGACCGCAGCTCCCAGCGGAGGAATCCGTGTCTCCTGAAGCCTCCGGCACCGCCTATCCGACCGTGCCCGTCGGGCCGTTCCGGCTGCTCGACCTCGACAAGAAAGCCCTGGTCGCGGCCATCGCCGACACCGCGGTCGCGCAGGCGGGCAGCAAGCCCACCCTCGCGTTCGCCTGCCACGTCGGCGGGCTGAACCTGCGCCACGACCACGCGTTCGTGCAGGCCATGCACGCTGCCGACCTCGCCTACGCCGACGGTGTGTCGGTGATCGCACTCATGAAGATCGCCGGCGCCAAGGCCGTCGAACGTCACCCCACCACCGATCTGGGCTGGGAAACGTTCGCCGCGCTCAACGAGCGGCTCGGCCGTCCGGTCCGGGTGGCGCTGCTCGGCGGCCCGGAGGGGCTGGCGGAGCGTGCCGGCGCGGTGATCGCCGCGGAGGCGCCCGCCGAGGTCGTCCTCACCGAGCACGGGTACCACAAGGAGTGGGCGCCCGTCCTGGAGCGCCTCGGCAAGACGGAGTTCGACGTCCTCGTCGTGGGCCTGGGTATGCCGGCGGAAGCGCTGTGGGCCGCCAAGCACGTCGCCGACCTTCCGAACTCGCTGATCCTGACCTGCGGCGGCTGGTTCGGGTACATCGTCGGCGAGGAGAAGCGCGCGCCGGAGTGGATGCGCAACAGCGGCCTCGAATGGGTGGCACGGATCGCCCAGTCGCCCGGGCGGCTGTGGAAGCGGTATGCGACCGGCGCCCTCTCGACCGTCGCCATGGTGCCGACCGCGATGCGCGGCCGCCGCGACGACCGCCGCGCGACCCAACCCGGCCCCGGCCACGGCTTCTAAAGACTTCCGTCGAACTGTCGGGGTTGTCGGGGTATCTGGCGCCCGGTAACAGCACGCTAGTCCGGACAGTCCGGTTCGGGTGGGCCGGTTAGCGAGTTAGGGCTGAGCGGCGGTCGGCGAGGAGTTGCCGCGCCACGTGTCCCAGGCCGGCGACCAGGGCGATCGTGACGACCGCACGGGCGGCGTACCCGATCCAGCCGTCCGGGATGACCGCACCGGTCACGCACAGCGCCGTCGCGGCCAGCATTTCCGGCCAGCGGCGGTGCCACGGCACGTCGGCGAGGCGGCGGCGCACCGCACCGATCAGCGCCGCCAGCAGGGCGTACGCGACCACCGTCAGCACCGCCGCCCCGACGAGCCCGAACCGGGGCAGCACGAGCACCTTGCCGAGCAGGTTGATCGTCACGGCGAGCGGCGTGACCCAGATCAGGGCCGCTGTGCGCCCGCTCCAGAACAGGACGTGCACGCTGGCCAGGTACAGCACGTACGGCACGGTCGCGAGCGCGGTGATCGCCACGACGGGCACCAGCGCGTCGAGGTCGTACTGCGCCGCCGGGGCGACGATCCACAGCCCCAGCGGCGCCGTCATGGCCAGCCCGCCTGCCGCGATCACGCCGACCCGGAGCATGTCCTGCGTGGTGGTGGCGAGGACCTGCCAGCGGCGGTCCTCGGGGCTGCCGTAGATCAGCGGCGCCCACGCGTTGTTCGCGGCGGCGACGAGCGTGATGCCCAGGGCGCCGACGAGGTACGCCACGCTGTACTCGGCGTTGTCGTCCGCGCCGAGGAGTTCGGTGACGACGAACCGGTCGCCGGCCGTCATCAGGTACAGGGCGGCCATGTGCGGCACGGTCGGCAGCGCGATCCGGAACCAGCGGCGCAGCGCCTCACGGTCGCGCAGCCCCTCGACGGTGGGCTTGGCCCAGTACAGCGCGAGGACGGCACCGACGACCGATCCGGCCGCGACGCCGGCCAGGTACACCGTCGCCGTCCGCTCCAGGACCAGCGTGGCGACCAGACCGGCCACCTGCCCGCCCAGCACGTTGACGGCCACGACCAGCACGAACCGGCCGGCTTCCCCCCGCGCCCGCTGTACCGCCTGGCACGCGACGATCACCGCGTAGCTGACGCCTGTACCGGTCGCGAGCATCAGCGGCGCCGTGAACTGCCCGTCCGGCGCCCACAGCGGGCCGCCGAGGAAGGCCACCCCACCCAGCAGGACGGCGATCACCGCGCTCAGCGTGACGATCGGGCCGGTGCCGTGGCCGCCGTCCTCGGACTTGAGGAAGTGCTCGCGCGTAATGACGCCGGGCAGGCCCAGCGTGATCAGCAGCCCGACCGTCGCCGTCACGACCACGCCCAGCGTGGCCACGCCGAACTCCGCCTTCGGCAGCAGCCGGGTCAGCGCCGGCTGGACCAGCAGCCCGCCCGCGAGCTGCGCGACGGTGGCCAGCGTGTAGACGCTCCCCCTGCCGAGCATCTCCCGGGACGCGGCCTTGTCCGTGGTCATTGAAGAATGCTGCGTACCGTCTCGACGACGCGGTCCTGCTCGGCGTCCGTCAGGTCGGCGTAGAGCGGCAGGCTGAGCAGCTCGCTGTACGCCTGCTCGGCGACCGGGCACAGCCCCCGCTTGTACCCCGAGTCGGCGAAGACCGGGTGCCAGTACACGGGGATGTAGTTGACCTGGACGCCGATGCCGGCGGCGCGCATCTTCTCGTAGACCTCGCGGCGGCGGCCGTCGAGCACCCGGACGGCGTAGAGGTGCCAGGCGGGGTCGACGTCGGCACGCTGGGTCGGCAGCCGGAGCCCGGCAACATCGGCCAACAGCTCGTTGTACCGGGCGACGAGCTGCTTGCGCCGCGCCACGAACGACGGGAGCCGCCGGACCTGGCTGATCCCGAGCGCGCACAGGACGTCCGGGAGGCGGTAGTTGACGCCGAACGCCGGCACCTCGTACCACCAGCCGCCTTCGTCCGTGCTGCGCAGCTCGTCCGGCTCGCGGACCATGCCGATGCGCGAGAACCGGCGGATCTCGGTGAGCAGGTCGGCGTGCGGGGAGACGATCGCGCCGCCCTCAGCCGTGGTGAGGTTCTTGGTGGGGAAGAAGGACAGCGTGGTGATGTCGGCGAAGCTGCCGACCGGCTGGCCCTTGTACGTGCCGCCGACGGAGTGCGCGGCGTCCTCGATCAGCACGGCGCCGACCCGATCGCACAGCGGCTTCAACGCGTCGGCGTCGATCGGATGACCGGCGTAGTCGACGGCGGCCACCGCGGCGGTCCGCTGCGTGAGCTGCGCCTCCACGGCTGTCCGGGTCGATGTTGAGGTTGTCCTCGCACACGTCGGCGAACCGGATCCGGGCGCCCAGCATCGCAGCGCAGGACGCCGTCGCCACGAACGTCATCGGTGTGGTGATGACCTCGTCGCCCGGGCCGAGCCCGAGACCGCCGTACGTGGCGTGCAAGGCCGCCGTGCCGGACGTCACCGACACGGCGGGCGCGCCGGTGACCTTCTCCAGCTCGGCCTCGAACTGGCCCACCATCGGACCGGTGGTGAGCCAGTCGCCGCGCAGCACCTCGGTGACGGCGGCGATGTCCTCGTCGACGATCGACTGGCGACCGTAGTTCAGCCAGGGCGCCGAACTCATCTCGGCAGCTCCTACTTGCTCTGCGCGATCATGTCGCGCAGGGCCTCTCCGTCCAGCCACTGGTCGTTCAGGTCGGAGCGGTAGACGAAACCGTCCGGCACGGGCTTGCCGCCCTCCAGCGGCACGCCGCCCCACTCCGAGATCACCGGCTGGACGACGTAGTGGTCGTCGAACTGCAGCGTCCGGTACGCGTCCTCGGCGGAGATCATCTCCTCGTGCAGCTTCTCGCCGGGGCGGATGCCGATGACCTCGATCTCGGCGTCCGGCACGACGACCTGCGCGAGGTCGGTGATCCGCATGCTCGGGATGCGCGGGACGTACAGCTCGCCGCCGGTCATCCGGTCGAACGCGTCCATGACGAACTGGACGGCCTGGGGAAGCGTGATCCAGAACCGCGTCATCCGGGTGTCGGTGATCGGCAGCTTGGTGACGCCCTCGGCGGCCAGCTTCTTGAAGAACGGCACGACCGAGCCGCGCGAGCCGACCACGTTGCCGTAGCGGACGACCGAGAACCGGGTCTCGCTGCCGGCCGCGTAGTGGTTGCCGGCCACGAACAGCTTGTCGGCGCAGAGCTTCGTGGCGCCGTACAGGTTGATCGGGCTGGACGCCTTGTCCGTCGACAGCGCGACGACCCGCTTCACGCCGGCGTCGATCGACGCGTCGATGACGTTCTGCGAGCCGATGATGTTCGTCTGGATGCACTCGAACGGGTTGTACTCGGCGGTGTCGACCTGCTTCAGCGCGGCCGCGTGGACCACGTAGTCGATGCCGTCCATCGCGCGGCGCAGACGGGCTGCGTCGCGCACGTCACCGATGAACCAGCGCAGTCGGGGGTCGTCGCCGAACATCTGCCGGACCTCGTACTGCTTCAGCTCGTCCCGCGAGAAGACAGCGATCCGGCGCGCGGACCCGTCCTCCAGCATCCGGCGGATGAACGCCTTGCCGAAGGATCCGGTACCGCCGGTGATCAGCACGGAGGCGCCCTGCCACGAAACCATGTACTGCTTCTCCTCTTGTCCAGCCCCATGACGTGTCGTTTAGTCAGCGAACTGTAGCCTTCCGCAGGTGGGGCGCTTCAACTCGCATGGCTGTGGAAGGACGTCAGTGTGACCCAGAAGTTCACGGTTGCCGCCGTGATCCAAGCCAGGATGGGTTCGTCCCGACTTCCTGGCAAGGTACTCCGTCCGCTTGGCGGCCGCCCCGTCCTGAGCTGGGTCGTGCGGGCCGCCGAGATGTCGAAGGCCGTGGACGAGGTGGTCGTCGCCACGAGTACCGCCCCGGAGGACGACGAGGTCGTCAAGCTCTGCGCCGAACTCGGTGTGGCCTGTGTGCGGGGCCCCGAGGACGATGTGCTCAGCCGGTTCCTGGTCGCGCTCGACGCCCATCCGGCCGATGCTGTGGTGCGCCTCACATCCGACTGCCCGCTGCTCGACCCGGCCGTGATCGCGCAGACCGTCGGGGCGTTCCGGGCCGCGTCGGGCCACATGGACTACCTCTCCACCACGCTCGTCCGGTGCCTGCCCCGGGGGCTCGACGTCGAGGTCGCCTCGACCGCCGCGCTGCGCAAGATCGACAAGCACGCCCAGGGGTACGACCGGGTGCACGTCACGTCGGCGCTCTACAACAACCCGCACCGGTACCGGATCGCCGGGCTGACGTTCGTCCCGCACGCCGACGACCTGCGCATCACCCTCGACACCGAGGAGGACGGCCGGCTCCTGGACGCCCTGGTCGAGGAGACCGGCGACAAGCCGCCCGCCTGGCGCGTGCTCGTCGCCATGCTCCGCACCCGCCCTGAGCTGGTCGAGCTGAACGAGTCCGTCCAGCAGAAAGCCCTGCATGAGGGCTGAGCGGACCGTCGGGATCTACTGCGACCTCGGCCGCACGCTCGGCGCTGGACACTTCGTCCGCAGCTCGGCCCTGGGTGCGGCGCTGCGCGCGCGGGGCGCCCACGTCGAGATCGTCGCCGACGTGGACGCCGTCGCCTGGACGCGGTCACAAGCGGAACATTTCGGGCTTACCGCCATTCAGGGTGCCTCGGCAGCCGTCGTGCCCGGTCTCGCGCGCGGGTGGGACGTCGCTGTGGTCGACTCGTACCGGGCGACGGCATCCGACTTCGACGGGCTGGACATCCCGCTGGCCGCCGTCGACGACGAGGACCAGCGCCCGCTCCCGGCCTCGCTCGTCGTAAACCAGAGCCTCAACGCCGGCGACTACCCGTACGAGGGCTGGCCGTCGCCGCGGGTCCTGCGCGGGCCCGAGTACGCCCTGCTCCGTCCGCAGTTCACCGCCGCCCGCCAGGCGGCCTACGCCGAGCGGGACTGGTCCGAGCGGCGGCAGCGGGTACTGATCGTCCTGGGCGGGACGGACGCGGGCGGCGGCGCCGCGACGCTGACCCGGCTCGCGCTGGCCACGCTCGGCCCTGTCGAGCTGCGGGTCATCGCGTCGAACGAAACCGCGGCAGCCGCGGTGGGGGCGGTCGATGTGCCGGCCGGCAGCTCGGTCGAGGTGACGGCCCCCGTACTAGCCATCGAAAAGCTCATGACCTGGGCGGATCTGGTCATCAGCGGGTCCGGCAGCACGGTATGGGAGCTGTGCTGCGTCGGCACGCCCATGGCGCTGGTGCTCGTCGCCGAGAACCAGGTGCCGAACTACACCCGGCTGACGGGCGACAGGCTGGCGATCGGGCTCGGCCACCTCACCGATCCGAAGCTCCCCGAGCAGCTGGCGTCGGCCGCCGAACTCAACGCGTACGGACGCCGTGCCTGGACGACCGTCGACGGCCTCGGCGCCGACCGCGTCGCCGCCGCCGTGCTCGACCTTGGGTCCCTCGCGTAGGGTCGAGAACCGTCACACCCACAGTTCGACGAGGAGTTCCCGGTGTCTGCACGCAGTTATGGCCGCCCCGTGATCGAGGTCGGCGGGCGGACCATCGGCCCCGGCCACCCGTGCTACGTCATCGCCGAGGCCGGCGCCAACCACAACCGTGACCTGGGCCTGGCCAAGCAGCTGATCGACGTCGCCGCAGAGTCGGGCGCCGACGCGGTGAAGTTCCAGACGTACACCGCCGAGGGCCTCTACTCGCGGAAGACGCCGAACCCGAGCTACCTCAAGAAGAAGGACCTGCTCAAGAGCGACACCGAGACGGTGTGGGAGCTCATCAAGCGGGTCGAGATCCCGTGGGAGTGGCACGACGAGCTGGCCGCGCACTCCAAGTCGGCCGGCATCGACTTCCTGTCGACGCCGTTCGAGGAGGCCGCCGTCGACCTGCTGGAGACCGTGGGCGTGCCGGCGTACAAGATCGCGTCCTACGAGATCACGCACCTCCCGCTGATCAAGTACGCCGCCAACACGGGCAAGCCGCTGCTGATGTCGACGGGCATGGCGTCCCTCGCGGACATCGAGCGCGCGCTCGACACGGCCAACCAGGCCGGCTGCGACCAGATCCTGCTCATGCACTGCGCCTCCAGCTACCCGGCGCCGTTCGACATCCTCAACCTCAAGGCGATCCAGACGCTGGCCCAGGCGTTCCAGATCCCCGTCGGCTACTCGGACCACTCCGAGGGCATCACCGCCGACGTGGTCTCCGTCGCGCTCGGCGCCTCGATGATCGAGAAGCACTACACGCTCAGCCGCGACATGGAAGGCCCGGACCACAACTTCGCGCTGGAGCCCGGCGAGCTGAAGGACATGGTCACGGCGATCCGCGACACCGAGGCCTCCCTCGGTACGTCGGTCAAGCGGGTCACGCCCGAGGAGGGCGACCTGTACCGGCTGGCGCGGCGCTCGCTCGTCGCCGGACGGGCCATCCCCGCTGGTCACCGCATCACCGAAGAGGACATCGCGGTGAAGCGCCCCGGCTACGGCATCCCCGTGTACGAGATGGACGGCCTGCTCGGCCGCGTCGCGACCATCGACATCGAGGACGACGAGATCCTCCAGTGGGAGATGTTCCGCTGACCGTCACGGTCCGGCCGGCCGTCGACTCGGACTCCGAGTCCGTCTGGGCGTGGCGCAACGACCCCGTGACCCGTGCGGTCTCGGTCACCACCGACGAGATCCCGTGGGACGGCCACCAGCGCTGGTTCGCGGCCACCCTCGCCGACCCCGGCCGGCACCTGCTGGTCGGGCTCGTCGCGGACGAGCGGATCGGCGTCGTGCGGTTCGACCGGCTGGACGAGCCCGGCCGGTGGGAGGTCAGCGTCAACCTGGCGCCGTCCGCTCGGGGCCGGGGTCTCGCCGTCCCGCTGCTCACCGCCGGACACGACTGGCTCGTCGCGGCCGAGGGCCCGGCAGAGGTGACCGCGCTCGTCCAGGCCGACAACGAAGCGTCGCAACGCACGTTCCGCCGCGCCGGCTATGTCGAGAAATCGACTTCGGACGGCTGGACCACCCTGACCCTGCCGTAGCCCCCCCGCCGCCCGGCGCCCGCCGCCCGCCGAGTTTCGGACTTTTGAGGGTCCGGCGGCGCCGCGAACCCTCAAAAGTCCGAAGGTGGGCGGGGGCGGCCGAAGGTGGGCGGGGGCGGCCGTGAGTGGGCGGGGGCGGCCGAGAGGTGGGCGGGGGCGGCCGTGAGTGGGCGGGGCGGCCGTGAGTGGGCGAGGGACGCGGCGTGGGCGGGGTCAGCGGAGGAGTTTGGAGAGGCGGCGGTCCGCCAGGGGCTTGCCGCCCGTCTGGCAGGTGGCGCAGTACTGCAACGACTTGTCGGCGAACGAGACCTCGCGCACGGTGTCGCCGCAGACCGGGCACGGCAGTCCCGTGCGGGCGTGCACGCGCAGCCCGGACCGTTTCTCGCCCTTGAGCGTCGCCGAGCCCTGCCCGACGCTGCGTTCGACAGCGCTCGTGAGGATGGCGTGCATGGCCTCGAACAGCGCCGACATGTCCTCGTCGGACAGGCGCGGTGCCAGCGCGAACGGCGAGAGCCGGGCGGCGTGCAGGATTTCGTCCGAGTACGCGTTGCCGATGCCGGCGATCACGGCCTGGTCGGTGAGGACGCCCTTGATCTGGCCGCGCTGGCCCTTGATCCGCTCGGCGAACGTGTCGAGGTCGACGCCGAGTGCGTCCGGACCGAGCCGCGACACGCCCGGGACCTCAGACGGATCCCGCACCACGTAGACGGCGAGACCTTTCTTCGTCCCGGCCTCGGTGAGATCGAAACCGGACTTGTCGTCCAGGTGGACCCGCAGCGCGATCGGCCCCTTGCCCGGCCGTGGCGGCGCGGGCGGCAGTTCCTCGCGGTAGTGCAGCCAGCCTGCGCGGGCGAGGTGGACGACGAGGTGGATGCCGTCGACGTCCACGTCGAGGAACTTTCCGTGCCGGGAGGCGCCGGTGACGGTCGAACCGTGGAGCGCCATCGGCGTCGGGTCGTAGGTCTTGAGCGCCTGGATGCCGACGACGTCGATCCGTGCGACAACCCGGCCAGCAGCGCGTTCACGCAGGTAGGCGGCCAGCGCCTCGACCTCGGGAAGCTCAGGCATACCCCCCAGTCTGCCCGATCGGGAGCTCCACCGGGCCGCACGCTGGTCAGCATGCGGCCCGGTGAGCTTCCACCCGATCGCGAAAGGGGGTGGTCTGGTCAGTCCTCCGGGGACGGGGACTCGCTGGGCGTCGGCGACGAGCTCGGCGTCGGGCTCGGCTTCGGCTGGACGGTGATCGTCATCGGTACGGTCTGAGTCTCGCTCTTGCCGTCACAGGTGTACGTCGTGACGCTGAGCTTCACCGTGTAGGTGCCGGCCTCGCGGAACGAGTGGGTCACCATCGTCGTGCCGCTGGACGCCGGCGCCTGCCCCGTGCAGCTCCGCTTGTTCACGGACCCGCCCGCCGGGCTGCCGTCGCCCCACTGCTGGGTGGCGCCGGCGAAGTGCCCGGAGCCGTCCTTCCACGTCATCGTGAACCGGACGGTCTCGCCGGCGGTGGGCTTGACGTCGTCCGCGTGCACGGTCAGCGACAGTCCGACGGGGTGGCGGTTCTGGTGCGTCGGCGGCGTCTTCGGGACGGTCGTCGCCGGTCCGGTCTTGGGCTGGCCACTGCCCGCACCGTTGTTGACCTCGCGCGGCGAGACCGGCGGCTGGACGGCGATCGACGGCGACGGGCTCGCGTTGGGGACGGCCGTCGCCGGATCGCCACCGGTCACCGGCGGTGCGCCGGCCCGGTCGCCGATCGCGACGCTGAGCTTGTCCTCCGTCTGGGCGGAGGTGTTCCACGGCTGGACGGCGCCGAGCGCGAACGCGGGCACCGCCAGGGCGAACGCCCCGATGATGATCGCCGTGTAGCGGCCGCGCGAGACGGAACGTCCGCCGGGCCGGCGCGACTCGGACTCCGACCGGCCGGCCGGTGCCTTCCCCTTCGCGGACTTCGCGCTCGACTTCGCCACGCCGATCTCCTGCACCGGCAGGGCGGCAGTGTCGACCAGCGTCTTCTCGGCGCGCGGCCCCTCCTCGGACGGGCCGGCGACCATGCCGAACACCAGGTCCTCGTCGCCACGCCGCTTCGGCTCCGGCGGCAGCGGCTCCTGGACCTTGGACGTCCCGATCGGGAGGGTCTCGTCAGCCGCCTGCGGCGCCGGGCGCGACGTCGGCGCGTTGTGCGGCTCGAAGCGAGGCCCCGTCACCGTGGCCCGCCCAGCCGATTCGCCGGCACAGCCGGGGGCCGTCTTGGACCCAGCTGCGGCCTGGCCGCTCGCCGCGGCAGACCCGGCCGTGGCCCGGCCGGCCGCCACGTTGGGCCCGGCCGCCCGACCAGCGGATTCGGCAGGCCGCCCGACTCGACCGGACGGCCCGGCAGGCTGTGCCGGGGCCTCGGTGGGCCGGCCGGCCCACCCCGCAGGCGCGGCGGGCTGACCACCCCGGCCCGCCGGAGCACCGGCCTGGCCGGCGGGCGCCACGCTGGGCCGGCTTGAAGGAGCACCGGCCTCGCCGTGCCACGGCGGACGCGGCGGGCGCAGGTTGCCGGCCGGCGCCTCCGCACGCCGTCCGGACGCCTGCGGTGACGGCGTGATGACCTCGGCGATCTCCTTGAGCTCGGCCGCGAGGCGTTCGATCTGGTCGAGGCTGTCCTGGAGTTCACCGCCGTCAGGGGCAGCCGGTCCCACGCGCGGGGGCATGTCGTCGTGCACCTCGACCGCCACGACTTCGCCGTCGATGACGTCGAGGTGGGGGCGGCGGGCCTCGGTGTGGCGACGGTCGGTCGAGCCCTGCCGGGCCTCGTCGTAATTCGTCATGTGGTGGCAGCCTTCTGCTCGACGGGCGCCAGAGCTGTGCGCAGGCGCAACGGCCTGCCCCTCCGGACGGGGTGTTCTCCCTGCGTTCGCGGCTGCACGCTGCACCTCCTTACCGAGCTTCACGGATACATCGCAGAGTCGGTTCGAACGCTCAGCCGGACTGGGTAGCCAGGCGACGTGACCTGATGTGATTTGGGCGCTACTCAAAGTGCGATATCGCGCTGCCTAACGTCCGTCCCCGCGATCGGTAACGCTGCGAACGTGAACCCGGCTCCCCGCCCTGATCTGCATAATCATGTCAAAGTCGTGCAAAATGGACAGAGCATCCGTGCGCGAACACCGGGGGGTGGGACATCGCTACGAGCGTGATGATCGTCGACGAGCAGCAGTCAGTCCGGAACGAATTGGCCACGGCACTCGGGACCGGATCCGACGTGGCAGTTGTCGCGCAGGCCGGGGACGCCGAGCAGGCGATGACGCTCGCCGCGCGGGAGCACCCCGACGTGGTGCTCCTCGACGCGCAGCTCCCGGACGCCGACACGGTCGTCACCGCGGTGACCGGGCTGTCCGGTGCCCCGGTCCGTGTGTTGGTCCTGACAACGTCGGAACCGGCCGAGCGGGTGTTCGCGGCCCTCCGTGCCGGCGCGTCCGGCTACCTGCGCAAGCAGTCTCAGCCGAGGACGCTCGTCGAAGCCGTGCACCTCGTCGCCGACGGGGAAGGCGTGGGGAATCCGGTCGTCACGTCACGGCTGGTCGGGGCGTACGTGGACAGCACCGCGCCCGACCATGCCGGGAGACCTCTTCTCGCCCAGCTCACCGAACGTGAACTCGACGTGCTCCGGCTGGCCGCGCGCGGGCTGTCGAACGCGGAGGTCGCCGCCGAACTCGTCCTCAGTACGAGCACGGTGAAGACCCACATGAACGCGATCCTCGGCAAGCTGAAGCTCCGCGACCGGGTCCAGGCGACGATCGTCGCCTACGAGACCGGCCTCATCCGTCCAGGCTCGGACCCGGGCGCTGGCTGGGGATCGCCGTCCTGACTCAGGTGCCGGGCTTGCGACCGTAGATGTCGACCCAGGTGCCCCTGGCCGTGATGCTGTAGAGCGCCTTGGCGTCGGTCGGCAGCAGGTTGATGCATCCGTGCGAGCCGGGGCTCTTCGGGTCGTGGAGCCACGTCGTGGTCTGGTGGAAGCCCATGTCGCGGTAGAACCGCTGCCAGTACGGGAGCTTCACGTTGAAGATCGACGACGTCGTGATGACCTTCTTGTCGGAGATCCGGAAGTCGCCGGCCGGCGTGGCCTTCCCGCGGCGGCCGGTGCGGATCGGGACCGCCGGGTAGATCACCTTGCCGGCCCTGGTGACGAACATCGTCTGGCTCGTCAGGTCGACACAGACACGGGTGACGGTGGACTTCGCGCAACCGGCGTAGTTCACGGTCTCCAGGCGGCGCACCACGCCGTACGTCATGGGGCCGGCGTACCCGGCGGCCGGGCGGATGTCGTGCCGGCGCTGCAACCGCTGCACGGCCAGGCAGTCAGCGGAGCTGGCCCACCCGTCCACGCGCAGCTTGAGGAACTTCTCGACCTGCTTCTGGTACGGCCCGGTCCGCGGTGAGCATCCCGCTGCCGCCGCCGGCGACGCCGGAACCACCAGCGCCATACCGCCTGCTGCCGCCAGTACGGCCGCGGCCGTAGCTAACCGACGTGCCGCCCCCGATAAGCGAATGCCACGCAACATCGCCACCCCACTCCAACACGGATTTGCCCACCGGCCCACTCCGGAAGGAGGGGCGCCCATGCCCGCACGGTAGATGGTCGGATCGACCGGGCCGAAATCGGGACACGCACAGGGTGGCAGGAGCCGTCAAGGGCTGTCCGCCCAATGGGGAAAGTGCCTGGGTGCAGGCGCTGCGTCCGCGCGGGATATCGTCCGTGTGTGAGACGTCCGAGCGGCGACAATGTGGACCGACCCCGAGAACGCGTCACCGGGATCGGGGGCGTGTTCTTCTGCGCCCGCGACCCGGACACCCTGCGACGCTGGTACGCCGAGCATCTCGGCATCGAGATCGACCCGTCCTACGGCGGCACGTCGTTCCGCGCGTCGGACGGCGAGTCGACGGTCTGGTGCCCGTTCAGCGAGGACACCACGTACTTCGGTCCGGCCGAGCAGCGCTGGATGGTGAACTACCGCGTCCGCGACCTCGACGCCATGCTGACCCAGCTCCGCGACGGCGGGGTGGACGTCGCCCCGGACGTCGAGGAGTCGGAGTTCGGCCGGTTCGGCTGGGCGTACGACCCCGAGGGCCACCGCTTCGAGCTGTGGGAGCCGCCGCCCGGCGCATGAGTCGTGATGCGACACGCCGGCTCGACGCGCCTGGCGCCACACGACCGCACACGATCACACCGTCCGTCGCGCTATGGTTTGCGCCGATTTCGGATGATCTGTGCGTTCAGCGAGAGAAGGTGGCCATGTCCGAGGCGACACCCACACCGGCGGCGCTTCCCGACGGCGAGCCCACGGACGTCACCGCCGTGCTGGCGCAGTTGCGTGAGACGATCGGCAACCTCGACGCGCTCCTCGCGTCCGTCCACGACGCGCCCGAGACGCCTCCCGCCGAATAATCGACACTACGTCGTTGATAATCGACGTCGTGTCGACAACAATGGGCACATGCCCTCATCCCAGCCTGCCGAAGCCGCGACTCCGGTCGCGAGCCCGCGGCGGCGCAAGCCACGCAAGGGCGACCTGACGGCCCAGGCCATCATGGACACTGCCGAGCGCCTGCTGGAGTCCCGCGGGCTCGACGAGATCACCGTCGACGAGCTGACAACCGGCGCCGGCATCTCCCGTTCCACGTTCTACTTCCACTACGAGTCCCGCGAGGCCGTGCTGTACGCGCTGGCCGAGCGGATCGCCGAGGACCTGTACCGGTCGGCCGGCTTCTGGCTCCGGCGCGGCGGGGAGACGCCCGCCGTTGCGCTGCGCCGCGCGACGGAGGCCACGCTGCGGCTGTGGCGGGAGCACGGGCCGGTCCTGCGGGCGTCGGTCCGGGCCCGCGACGTCGATCCCCAGCTCCGCAGGTTCTGGGCCGAGGTCGGGCGCCGGTTCATCGACTCCGCTGCCGAGCAGATCGAGAGCGAGCGCGCCGCCGGGCTGGCGCTACCTGGCCCGCCGGCGGCCCGCCCGCTGGCGACCGTCCTCGTCACGATGAACGAGCAGGCCTGCTTCAACCAGACGCTGACCCGCCCGTCCACGGACACCGACGCAGAGCTGGTCGAGACGCTGACGACGATCTGGATGCGGGCCGTCTACGGCGCTCCCTGACCCGCGCCGACCTTCGGACTTTTGAGGGTCGCGGACGCCGCGACACCCTCAAAAGTCCGAAAGTGGGGGCGCGGTCAGAGCGTGGATCCCACCTTGCGGAAGCCGCGGAGGAGGTCCCGGGAGATGATCAGCCGCTGCATCTCGTCCGTGCCCTCGAAGATGCGGTAGAGCCGCAGCTCGCGGTACCAGCGTTCGATCGGCAGCTCGCGGGTGTACCCCATGCCGCCATGGATCTGGAGGACCCGGTCGACCACGTTGTTGGCCATGTTCGACGCGTACAGCTTGGCGAGCGCCGAGTCGTGCTGAGGGTTCTCGCCCTGGTCGACGACCCACGCGGCGCGCAGGGTGAGCCAGCGGGCGGCTTCCAGCTCCACTTCGGAGTCGGCGATCATCCACTGGATGGCCTGGTTGTCACCGATCGGACGGCCGAACGTCTCGCGGGTCGTGGCCTGCTCGATCGCCATCTCGATCAGCCGCTCGGCCGCGCCCAGGGCCCGGGACGGGATGATGTAGCGGCCCTTGAGGATCCACTCCATCGCGAGCTTGTAGCCCTCGCCGATGTTGCCGAGGATGTTGCGGTGCGGTACCCGGACGTCCTCGAAGACGAGCGCGGCCGGACCGCTCTCGCCCATCGTGATGATCGGCTCGGACTTCCAGCCCATGTCACGGTCCACCAGGAACGCGGTGAACCCGCCGTTCGAGCCCTTGTCCTTGTCCGTCACGGCGATGACGATCGCGAAGTCGGCCTCGTTGCCGCCGGTGATGAAGACCTTCTCGCCGCGGATCACCCACTCGTCGCCCTCGCGGACGGCAGTGGTCTTGATCGCGCGCGTGTCCGAGCCGGCGCCGGGCTCGGTGATGGCGAAGCAGGACTTCCGCTCACCCGAGATCGTCGGCAGCAGGAACTCGGCCTTCTGCTCCTCGTTGCAGGCGAACAGGATGTTGTCGGCCTCGCCGCCGAACGCGAACGGGATGAACGAGCGGCCCAGCTCGGACGTGATCAGCGCCTGCGTGACGGCGGGCAGGTCCATGCCGCCGTACTGCTCCGGTGTGGACAGTCCCCAGAAGCCGAAGCCCTTGGCCTTGAGACGGAGCTCCTGGTAGACGTCCGGTTCGAAGCCGACCTGGCCGGCGCGTTCCCGGCGGAGCACCTCCGGCTCCAGCGGCATGATCTCCCGGCGGACGAACTCGCGGACGGTGTCCCGAATCGCCCTCTGCTCGTCGGACAGCGCGAAGTTCAGCATTACCTGAGCCCCCCAGTGGCGTAGATGGTCTGCCCGGTCACGTACTGAGCATCCTCGCTGGCGAGGAACGTGACCACCGCCGCGATGTCCTCGGGCTGGGCGACGCGGCGCAGCGGGATCTGGGCGGCCGCCGCCTCCTGGGCCTGCTCGGGGCTGACGCCGACCCGGGCTGCCGTGGCGTCGGTCATCGGGGTGGCGACGTAGCCGGGCGCGACCGCGTTGACGTTGATGCCGAACGGCCCCAGCTCGGCGGCCAGCGCCGCCGTGATGCCCTGGATGCCCGCCTTGGCCGCGGAGTAGTTCGCCTGCCCGCGGTTGCCCCGGGCGGAGATGCTGCTGAGGTTGACGATCTTCCCGTGCTTCGCGGCGACCATGTGGCGCTGCGCGGCGCGGCAGAGCAGGAACACGCTCTTGAGGTTGACGTCCAGAACCGTGTCCCAGTCCTCCTCGGACATCTTGAAGAGGAGGTTGTCCTTCGTGACACCCGCGTTGTTGACGAGGATGTCGATCTTGCCCAGCTCGGCGACGATGCCGTCGATCACGGCGTCGACCGCGCCGGCATCGGCGACGTCGAGCCCGATCGCGAGCGCGGTGGCGCCGCTCTCGCGCAGTTCCTTGGCGGTGCCGGCGGCGCGCTCCTCGGTGAGGTCCACGACCGCGACGGCTGCGCCTTCGGCCGCGAAGCGGCGGGCCGTGGCGGCCCCGATCCCCTGCGCCGCACCGGTGACGACGGCGACCTTGCCTTCGAATCTCGACACGATCGGGGCTCCTTCTGTGAATGGGGGCTTGTTTTCTCGACACAGTGTCGAATAACCTCGACGCCATGTCAATTAACTCGGACGTTCAGTCCCCCTCCACGCGTTCGCCGTTCTCGCTGGACGGCCGGGTCGCGCTCGTCACCGGCGGCACCAAGGGCATCGGCCTGGCGGCCGTCCGTGCACTCGCCGCGGCCGGCGCCGACGTCGCCATCTGCGCCCGTACCGCCGAGGACTGCGAGAAGATCGCCGCCGAGATCGAGGAGACCACCTCGGTCCGCGCGTTCGCCGTGCCCGGCCACATCGGGAACGAGGAGAGCGCCGCCGGCATCATCAAGGCCGTGGTCGACCGGTACAAGCGGATCGACATCCTCGTCAACAACGCCGCCGCCAACCCGCAGTTCGCGCCGATGGCCGACATCACCGCCAAGTCGTTCGACAAGGTCTTCCAGGTGAACGTGCGCGCGCCAGGTGTGCTGGTGCGCGAGGCGGTCGCCGCCGGGCTCGGCAAGGGCGGCTCGATCATCAACGTCGCGAGCATCGCCGGGATCAAGTCCGAGCCGATGATGGGCGCCTACTCCGCGAGCAAGGCCGCGATCATCAGCGCCACCAAGACCCTCGCACGCGAGCTGGGGCCGGCCGGGATCCGGGTCAACGCGATCGCGCCGGGCGTGATCCGTACCGACTTCGCGCAGCTCATCGTCGAGACGCCCCAGATCCACGACCACGTCGTCGCCGCCACCGCCCTGGGCCGGATCGGCGAGCCGGACGAGATCGGCGGCACCGTCGTCTACCTCGCCTCCCCGGCCTCGTCGTACGTGACCGGCGCGGTGATCGTGGTCGACGGCGGCACAACGGCATGAGCCGATTCGACGGCACCGTCGCCGTCGTCACCGGTGGAGGGTCCGGCATCGGCGCCGCGATCGTCCGCCGGCTCGCGTCGGAGGGGGCCACGGTCACCGTGGCCGACCTGGACGCGGCACGGGCAGGCGCCGTCGCCAAGGAAGTCGGCGGCGCCGCTGTGCAGCTCGACGTCTCCGACCCGGCTGCCGTTCGCGCGGCATTCGACGAGATCGGGCCGATCGACCTGCTCGTCAACAACGCCGGCGTCGACCGGTTCGCGTTCTTCGTCGACACCGTCCCGGACGACTGGGACTTCGTCCTCGGCGTGAACCTGCGCGGCACGATGGCCTGCACGCACGCCGTCCTCGGCGGGATGCAGGAGCGGCGGTCCGGCGTCATCGTCAACGTCTCCAGCGAGGCGGGGCGGGGCGGCACCATCGCGGGCGCCTCGTACGCGGCGGCGAAGGCCGGGATCATCGGCTTCACCAAGGCCATCGCGCTGGAGTCCGTCCGGTACGGCATCCGCTGCAACGCGGTCGCGCCCGGGCCCGTCGACACCCCCCTGCTCAACGAGGCCGCCGCCGAAGCCGGCTCGCTCGGCGCGAAGCTCAAGCAGGGCATGATCGACGCCACCGCGATGGGCCGCTGCGGCACCCCCGACGAGGTCGCCGCCGCAGTCGCCTTCCTCGCCTCGTCCGAGGCATCCTTCCTGACCGGACAGACGCTCGCCGTCAGCGGCGGGCTCTCGATGTGGTGAGAGGTACCCCATGGCCCTGGAACTGATCCCGCTCGGCACGATGACCGCCGAGCTGCGCAAGCCGTTGTTCCTGCGCGGCACGCCCGTCGGCGACCGGCTCATCTACGAGGTGGAGTCCGGGCGGATCGAAGGCGACCGGCTCAACGGCAAGCTCAAGGGGCAGTCGGCGGCCGACTGGCTGGTCGCCAGCCCGGACGGGACCGGCACCCTCGACGTGCGGGCCCTCGTCGAGACCGACGACGGAGCGCTCGTGTTCCTGCACTACACGGGCCGGGTCAACCTGGCTGCCGGGCCGACCGCGCCCCTGTACTCGACGCCGCTGTTCGAAACAGGCGACGAGCGGTACCGGTGGCTGAACACCGTCCAGGCCGTCGGCAAGGGCGCGATGACCGGCTTCACCCTCACGTACGAACTCTACGAACTCCGCTGAAGCGAACCGGACTGTCCGGACTCCGGTGCTTTAACCGGGCGTGGGATACCCCGATAGCCCCGACAGTTGGCCGGGGCGCCTCAGCGGCGGGATTCGGCCGCTAGGTGGAGGACCCGGGCTGACCAGCGCTCGTCGGGGCACGGCCACGGCTTGAGGCACCACCCGCAGCTCTGGTCGAAGGGGTCCGGGCTGCGTCGGTGCAGGTCACGTAATCGGCGGGCCGTGGCGACCTGGTCCGGACGGGGGCCAGATTCGGCCGTGTTCATGCCTAGACGTCCTGCATCGCGCGGAAGCGGCGGAGCAGGTCCATGGCGTCGTTGGCCACAGGGCAGGGGCTGGGACGCCCGCACGCGGCGCAGCAGCCGGTCCACCGCTCGACGCGGTGTTCGGAGATCGAGATGAGCGCGTCGTCAACCCAGGACGGGACCGCGCCTTGCCGCAGTGGTCGGTCATCGTCCATTATCCCGCTCCTTTCCCGCACGCAGAATTGCACGTGCAGAATGGGTGCCGCAAGGCGCACCGCCCAGAACGGGACCTGATTTACCCTCTCCACCTGGGAGGATGTACTCACGTGCAGTCGTTTACGGTCCAAACGGCCCCGTCCGGGCCCGTCCCCGCGGAGGTGTCCCGCGTGATCGACGGACACAGCCCGACATTTCTCCGGTTCCAGCTCGGCGCCCAGCTCAGGGAGCTACGGGAAACGGCCGGCCTGCGCGCGGACGAGGTGGCGGAGCACGCCGACTGCTCGGCGAGCACGATCAGCCGCATCGAGGGCGGCAAGGTCGGTATCCGCCGCGGCGTCCTGCTCCAGTTGTTGGAGCTGTACGGCGTGACCGACGAGGACCAGCGCGAAACGCTCCTGGGACTCGCGAAGCAGGGCAAGCAGCGCGGCTGGTGGGCGCGGTACGGCGAGATCCCGACGACGTACGCCCAGTACATCGGTTTCGAGGCGGCGGCGGCGGAGATCCGCAACTATGAGCCACTGATCGTGCCGGGCCAGCTACAGACGGAGGACTATCTCCGCGCGCTGTTCCGCGCCGCCGAGCCGTACAAGCCGGAAGCCACCGTCGAGAAACTCGTCCGGGTCCGGATTGCGCGTCAGAACCTCCTATCCAAAGAGCAACCACTCCGTCTACTCACCGTGCTCGATGAAGGCGTGTTGCGGCGCCTAATCGGCGGCCCGGACGTGATGCGCGGCCAACTAAAGCGACTCAGCGAAGCGGCTCAGATGCCGAACGTGACTATCCAGATTCTGCCGTTCTCCGGAGGCGCCTACGCCGGCATGGCGGGATCATTCGCGATCCTCGACTTCCCCGACTCCGACGCCCCCACTCTGGCCTGTGCCGAGGGCCTGACCGGCGCACTTTATGCCGAGGGGGAGGATGCGCAGCGGTATATGCTGGTTTTTGACAGCTTGCGAGCCGCCGCACTCAGTCCGCTCGAATCGTCGCGTTTGATCGATTCGGTCCGGGGCGAGTTGGCGTGAACAACACAGGAGGCCCGTCTTGTCTGCACTCACCGCCGAGTGGCGCAAGAGTACGCGCAGCGGCACAGAAGGAAACTGCGTCGAGGTCCGCGCATTGAACAGCATGATCGAGGTCCGCGACTCCAAGAAGCCGGAAGGACCGGTACTCCGGTTCACTCACGCGGAATGGTCCGCATTCGTCGGTGGCGCCGAGGATGGCGAGTTCAACCTCCTCTAGCACCGCCCAACCTGACCGTCGTCGCCCATATCGGGCGGCGGCGGTTTCAGTAGGCGGACAGCGCGTATTTTCGCCCCCGGCCTGAACCTCTGCCACCTACGTACGCGCCGCCACGAAGGCGGACGCGCGATACGACAAAGTGGACCTGTGGGGGTTTCGCCCGATGACGGCATCGAAGCGCGTGGTCGTGTGGCTGGCAATTTCCGCACTCGCGGCACTGGCCGTTCCGGTGGTGGCGCAGCAGCACGCCGTCGCGGCCCAGGCCGTACCCGGACATACCGCCCTTGTTCCCACCATACCCAGGACAGACACCCCTCGGATCTCGAACGGTGAGATCTGGGACATCGAGGTCGTCGGCAGCCGCGTGTTCATCGCCGGCTCGTTCACCGGCATCGCGAACGTCGGCGGCGCGAACGTCCCGCAGGCATCCCTCGCCGCCTACGACATCAACACCGGCAAGATCGACATGACCTTCCGGCCGGTGTTCGGCGGCGGCGGCGCGCTCGCCGTCGAGGCGTCACCCAACGGCACGGCACTGTACGTCGCCGGCACGTTCAACACCGTCAACGGCGTCGCGAAGCGCAAGATCGCCCGGCTCAACCCGACCACCGGCGCGCCGATCGCGGGATTCACCGCCACGGCCAACGCCCGCGCGACGGCGCTCGCCGCCACCAACTCCACCGTGTACGTCGGCGGCCAGTTCACGACCGTCAACAACGTGACGCGGGGCGGACTCGCCGCACTGAACGGCACCACCGGCGCCGTCGACGCCGGCTTCAACCTGCCGCTGTCCGGCGGGCTCGGGGTCGGCGGCCAGCTCGCCGTCCAGCAGCTGAAGCTGACCCATGACGACACCAAGCTGCTGGTCGTCCACACCGGACGGCAGATCGCCGGCCAGGACCGCTACGGCGTCGGACTGATCAGCACCGCGACCAAGACCCTGCTGCCGTGGCGGACCCGGCTGTGGGAGGACTACCTGCCGTTCGTCGGCGGCATCCAGCGCGTCTACGCCGGTGACATCGCCCCCAACGACTCGTACTTCGTGGTGACGAGCGGCTCCGGCGGCGACCGTCCGCCGATCAACGACACGGCTATCGCGTTCCCGATGAACGGCGCGGACAACGTCCAACCGCTGTGGGTGTCGCGGCACTTCGACAGCGTCTACTCCGTCGCGATCACCGAGCGGGCCGTGTACGTCGGCGGGCACTTCAGCTGGCAGGAGTCGCCCACGTCGCCGGTGCCGTGGCCGGGCCTGGACAACGTCGGCTACGGCACGGGCCAGGGCCTGAGCGGGTACGGCCTCGGTGACCAGGTCGTCCGGCGCGACCACCTCGGCGCGCTCGACCCGGCGACCGGCACGGCGCTGGAGTGGAACCCGATCTCGAACTCGTACGAGGGCGTCAAGGCGATCGAGGCCACGCCGCGCGGCCTGTTCGTCGGCGGCGACGGCATGTACCAGGGCGGCTACAACGTGGGCCGCGTCGGCTTCTACGACTTCACCCGCGCACCGGCCGCGTCCGCCGTGGACACGACGATCGTGACGCCACTCGAAGGCGCGGTGAAGCCCGCCGGCCAGTCGTTCGTCATCGACGGGCGGGCTGTCGCGCCGGCCGGCGCGACCCGTGTCGACGTGGAGATCCAGAACCGCAACGGCGCCAAGCAGTACCTCCAGGACGACCTGACCACCTGGGGCGCGTTCAACACGATCAGCGCTCCCGTCGGGACCCTGAACGCCACCAACACCACCTGGTCGCTGTCGGTGTCGCTGCCGGGCGGCGAGTACCAGCTCAGGGCCAGGACGATCGGCCGCAACGGCACCAGCGACCCGACCAAGGCGCTCAAGAAGATCGAGACGTTCCGCTTCGACGACCTGACGCCGACGACCGATATCAACTCGCCGTCCAGCGGGCTGCTGGCCACCACGAACTTCGTCGCCACGGGCACCGCCCGCGACGACAAGGGCGTCAACGGCATGAGCTACTGGTTCCGGACGACCGGCAACCGGTACCTGCAGGACGACGGCAGCGTCGCGTCCGTCTTCAACACGTTCCGGGGCGACCCCGACGTGATCGGCGCGACCAACGCGACGTGGCAGTACGAGGTGACGTTGCCCGAAGGCGAGTGGACGATGAGCGCCACGGCCATCGACACGGCCGGCCAGCCCGACCTGCGCGGCGACACCCGCGACTGGACGATCTCGGCGACCGGCCAGCCGCCGACCGTCGCCATCAGCACGCCGGTCGCGATGACGCCGCCGGGCCCCGTCACGCCGCTCACGGTCGAGCCGGGCCAGCAGATCACGTTCTCCGGAACGGCCACCGACGAGAGCGCCCTGCGGACGGTCGAGATCTTCCTGCGCAACAACACCACCCGCGAAGCCCTCGCCGCGGACGGCACCTGGGGCTCCAACTCGATCGCGGCCTTCTACCGGATCTCGCCGATCAACATCAGCGCGACGTCGTTCAACTGGACGTACACCTCGGTCCCGCTCACGCCCGGCATCTACGACTTCCGGGTACGCGCCACCGACGACCTGGGGCTGACCACGTCCAGCGCTAACCAGGGGCGCCTCAGCATCACCGCGCAGGTACCCGGTGACGCGTTCCCGAACGGTCTCCTGAACTTCACCGGCGTCGACGCAGAACATCGACACGCTGCACCTCGACATCGCCGGGACCGCGACGGACGACAAGGGCGTGCAGTCGGTGAAGGTCGCGCTGTTCGACAACGACTCGGGCCGCTACGTCCAGCCGAACGGCACGCTGGCCGCCGCGTTCGCCACGGTGGACGCCACGCTCGCCTCGCCGGGCGCGGCCAGCACGACGTTCACGTTGCCGATCGACCTGCCGTCCAAGGGCGAGTACAGCGTGACGGCGTGGGCGTTCGACACGGTCGGCCAGCAGGACACGTCCACGAACGGCGCGACGGCCCGGTACCTCGTGTACCCGGGCGACCTCGACCCGTGGCTGATGCCCGAGCTGGCCGTCCCGATCAACGGCGCGGCGTTCACGGACGGGCGGATCGTCGTCAGCGGACGGGCGGTCGACGACGTCGGCATGGCGCGCGTGGACGTCCAGATCGGCAACAGCACCGGTCAGACGATGAACTCCAGCGGCGTCTTCAGCAACGGCTCGCGCTGGATCCAGGCGTTCCTGACCAGCCCCGGTACTCCGGGGTCGAACTACGCGTACACATCGCCGGTGATCCCGGCCGGCACGTACACGGTGTCGGTCCGGGCGACCGACAACTACGGCCAGGTGCAACCGGTACCGCTGACCGTGACGGTCACCGTCAGCGGCTAGACAGGGACAGACGAACGCCCCGGAGCCCAGGCCCCGGGGCGTTCGTCGTGCTCAGGCCTGCCAGACACCGCCGCCGAGCTGGCGGTAGCCGAGCGCCCGGTAGGTGGCGTCGATCAGCGACTGGCCGCGGTCGTTGAGGCCCAGTCCGGAGCCCATCCGGTTCATGACGTACCCGAACGAGAGCTTCGCGTTCGGGTCGGCGAACCCGGTCGAGCCGCCGAACCCGGCGTGGCCGAAGGCCTCCTCGGACAGCAGGATGCCCTCCCGGTCCGCCGGCGACGGGAACCGGCGGTTGTCGATCGTCTTGATGTAGCCGAGCCCGAACCGGGTGCCGACGAGCACGACCGCGTCCACGTCCGAGGCGGAGGCGACCGCGCCCATGGCCGCGATCTGAGCCTCGTCCACGAGCCGGACGCCGTCGTAGGCGCCGCCGAGCGCCAGCGGCCGGTACATCTGCGCGAGTCCGCGAGCGTTGGTGATGCCGCCGACGCTGCCCATCTCCGCCGCGCGCGCCGCTCTGGTGTCCGACTCGCCGGGCATCATGTAGCCGCCGGTGTTGATCACCTGGAGCCCCTGCACCGATGTCGGGTCGCCGAATGCCGCGAGGTACATGGACGGCAGGGCGACGCCCGGCTGGGTCGGGTCGACCGGGATGATCGGCGCGACGCGCGACTCCAGCTCCTCCGGCAGGCCGATCCAGAACTCGAGCCCGAGCGGGCCGGCGACCTCGTCGCGGAAGAACGTCCCCAGCGAACGGCCGCTCACCCGGCGGACGATCTCGCCGACGAGGAACCCGAACGTGAGGCCGTGGTAGCCGTGCTGGGTGCCGGGCGTCCAGAACGGTTCCTCGCGGGCGAGTGCGTCGACCATGCGGTCCCAGTCGTAGAACGCGCCGGGTTCGAGCGGTTCCCGGATGGCCGGCAGCCCGGCCTGGTGGTTGAGCAGGTGCCGGACGAGCACACCCTCCTTGCCGTTCTTGCCGAACTCGGGCCAGTACCTCGTCACGGGCGCGTCGAGGTCCAGCTCGCCGCGTGAGGCGAGAATGTGAGCGCACAGCGCCGTGGCGCCCTTGGTGCACGACCAGACGTGCACGAGCGTGTCGTCGGTCCACGGCGTCTCGCCGGCGGGGTCGCTCGAGCCGCCCCACAGGTCGACGACGGCCTCCCCGTCGACGGTGACGTGCACGGACGCGCCGACCTCATCCCGCTCGGCGAAATTCCGTTCGAACTCCTCGCGTACCTCCGCGAACTGCGGCGAGCATGTTCCCTGGACCGACATGGCAACTCCTTCGACCTCGGTCTACGCCCGTGCAGTGGCGCGGATCACAGCTGAGTGGGGTCGATATCACTCCTGCCTGTAGCCAATCACCAGTAGGGAACACCCCACAGGTAGCCGCCCGGGTTCGTGAGTGCCTGGTTTCACCCTGGTTAACGGCGTGGTCGTGAAAGACTCGACCAGACCGGGGGCTCCAGCGCGCGACAGGGAGGCCGAGTCATCGCAAGTCCGTCGTTTCCCGAGGTCAGAGCAGTTCGACCGGGGGTCCCGCTGGTGGGGCGGGGGCCGGAACTCGAACACGTCCTGGCCTCGGTCGGGCGTGTCCCGGCCACCGGACTGACCGTCGTCGTGGTGTCGGGCGAGGCGGGAATCGGCAAGTCCCGATTCGTCACCGAAGTGACCCAGAAACTCACCGAACGTGACTGGCTGGCGTTGGGCGTCGTCGCGGACGAACTCCAGCGCCGCATCCCGTACGCCGCGCTGTCGGCCGCCCTCCGGGAATGGCCCGGCACCGAGGAGGCCATCGGCATGATGGCCGCCGACGCCGGTGCCCAGTTCGGACGGGCGTGCGAGGCGACGGCGCAGGTGCTCACGTCCGGCACCCGTCCGGTGCTGATCTCGATCGACGACCTCGACCAGCTCGACGAGGACTCCGCCGCGCTGCTGGCCGTCGTCCTGCGGCGGTTGTCGGCGGCGCCGATCGCGCTGCTGGTGTCCGTCCGGACCCAGGGCGGCGAGCTGCTGGCGCGGCTGGCCGAGCACGCCGACCTGGTCGAGGTCGAACTCGCGGCGCTGACCGGCGAGGACCTGGCCACGATCATCGCGCCGGTCCTCGGTACGCCCGCCGACAGCGGCCTCGCCCTTGAGGTCCATCGCCGCGCGGACGGCAACCCGTTCTTCGCCACCGAGATCGCCCGGTCGCTGCGGGAACTCCAGCTCGTCACGCTGGACGGCGACCACGCGCGGCTCGCCGTCCCGGCCGGGAAGATCCGCCTCACCCGCCAGGACGCGTTGCTGCGCCGGGTCGCGCCGCTCGACGGCGACGCCCGGACGGTCGCCCAGGCGGTGTCCGTGTTCCGCCGGGTCCGGCTCGACCAGATCGGGTTGCTCGCGCGGGTCGCCTCGCTACCGGAACCGGCTGTGGTGGAGGCCTTCGACGAGCTGCTGAGGATCCAGATCGTCATCCGGGACTCGACCGGTGGGTACCGGTTCTCACACGCCCTCGTCGCCGAGGCGCTGTACGGCGAGATCGGCCCCGCGCACCGCCGCCACCTGCACGGACTCATCGCCGCCCGGCTCCTCGACGACCGCGCCCGCGACCTGGCCGTGGACATCCACGCGCTGGCGTGGCACGTGTCCGAGTCGGCCGAACGGGGCGACGATATCGCCGTCGGCGTGCTCGCCGAGGCGGCCGAGCGGGCCCGCCACGCGGCGCCGGAGACATCAGCGTCGCTCTGCTCCCGCGCGCTCGAACTGACCCCGGAGACGAGCGATCGGCGCGCCGACCTGCTCGCGCTCCAGTGCCGGGCGCTGACCCGGGCATCCCGGCCCGCTGCCGCCGTCGAACCGGGCCAGGCCGCGCTCGCACTCCTGCCGCCAGGCGCGGAGCGGTCCCGCACCGCGACGACCGTGATCAGCTGCCTGTTCGCGCTCGGACGGATGGACGAGGCGATGGAGGTCGCCGACGCCGAGATCGCGACCGGCCAGGCGACGGCGACCGTCCACGCGCAGCGGGCGATGCTGCTCGTCTTCACGAACCGCCACAGCGAGGCGCTGGCCGCGCTGGGGTCGATCGAGGCGCTGCCGATGTCGTCACCGGCCGAGGAGGTCGTCGTCTTCGGGCAGCTCGCGATGCTGACGTCCATGCTCGCCCGGCAGGACCGCATGGTCGAGCACGCCAATCACGCCCTGCGCGCCAGCGCCGGCTCGCCCACGCTGGAACTCCAGGCGCTGGCCGTCAGTGCCTCGACGGGTGCGCTCTGCGGGCTCGTGCACGACGCGACGTGGCGGCTGCGGCGCGCGGAGGAGCTGGTGGGCGCCGACGGCGGGCACGCGTTCCGGGGCGAGATCCTGGTGACCAAGCTGATGCTCGACTGGCTGGGCGGCCGGTGGGACACGGCCATGGACAGCCTCGGCCGGGCGACGATCGAGCTGGAGACCCGCGAAGAACTGATCCTCGCGGACGCGCTGCGCGCCGTCGAGCTGGAGGTCCGCACCTGGCGCGGCGAGCTGGACCTCGCCGCCCGCCTCGCCGACCGGCCCCCACCGACCGCACCCAACATGTCCCGCCTGCACGCGCTCGCCATGGCGAACTACCTGTCGGCGCGCGGCGAGGTGGGCGAGGCGATAGCCACGATCGAACGGGCCGTCGACGATCCCCGCATGGCGTCCTACAGCTGCATCCTGCTCGGCCGGCTCGTCGACCTGCACATGGGCGAAGACCACCGGGACCGCGCGGCGAAGACGCTGGCCACGCTGGTGGACGTCGCGTCCGAGCGGGTGTCGCCGTGGTCCGTCACGACGCTGCACCGCTCGATCGGCCTGGTCAACGGCGATGCCGACGCCCTCGGACGCGCCGTCGACGCCGCCGACACGGGCGGGCTGGAGTTCGAGAAGGCGCGCGCGCAGCTCGTCCTCGGCGAACTCGACCCGGATGCCGTCGATCCGCTGACCGAGGCGTACACGACGTTCCAGCGGGTCGGCGCGAACGGGCTGCGGCGCCGTGCCGGGAACCGGCTCCGCGATCTGGGCGCCCGGGTTCCGCGCGCCCGTTCCAGGGCCGCCGGGCTGCTCACCGAGACCGAGGAGCAGGTCGCGCGGCTCGTCCAGCAGGGCATGCGCAACCGGGACATCGCCGCGGCGCTGCACTACAGCCCGCGCACGATCGAGGTGTACCTGTCCCGCATCTACGCCAAGCTGCAGGTCTCTTCGCGGCTGGAACTTGCCCGCGCCCTCGACGCCTTAGGGCATCCCGCCTGACCCGCTGCCGCTTTCTGCCGGTGGACCGGCGTCCTCCCTGGTCACGCCCGATTCGGGCGATCAGCCGGATTCGTACCCGGCTTTCCTAGCGTGAGGTCCGTCAGGTACGCCGCCTAGTCGAGGGACTCACCATGAACGTCCGTAGGACCATGACCGCGCTCGCCATGGGGCTCGCGTTCGCCGCCGTCGCACCGGCGACCGCCCAGGCAGCAGCACCGGCGAGTACCGGAATCATCGCCGACTACAACGGCAAGAAGATCGACCTGAGCAAGACCTGGGGCGACGCTCAGGCGTGCGCGGAGATCAAGATCGGCGACGTCCGCTGCTACGACACCGAAGCCGAGGCCAACCGGGCGACGAACACCGCCGGTGGCGTCAGCACCAAGGCATCCGGAGACTGCCCGAGCGGCTACGTCTGCCTGTGGGCCAACAGCAACTTCACCGGTCGCCGCCTCCAGTGGAGCGCCCACGGGACGAAGACGCTCGGCCAGTACGGCTTCCGCGACAAGGCCAGCAGCGTGTTCGCCCGCCGGCCAATCGGTGGCGTGGAGGGCGTGGACTACCGGACCGGGCGGCCGGACCCGCACGTGTTCCTCGCCGCCGCGACCTACTACGACAACCTCCAGGAGGTCGACTACGTGTACGGCGGCACCTGGAACGACCGGTTCGACGAGATCAGCATCTGACCAGTTCGGCCAGTGTGGGGAGGTGGCGCGAGTCGGCGGTGAGGATCATCGTGGTGAGCACCGTGTCGGTCCAGAGCGGTAGTTCGTCGCGGATCTTCGCCAGCGGGCCGACCAGCGCCACCTCCTCGACCAGCTCGGTGGGGACCGCGGCTGCGGCGCCGGCTTTGTCCCCGTCCAGATAGAGGCTCTGGATCTTTGCCGCCGCCGACTCGTAGCCGAGGCGGACGAACACGTCGTGGTGGAAGTTCACGCCGCGGGCGCCCATGCCGCCGATGTAGAGCGCGAGGACGGGGCGCAGCGCGTCGGCGGCCTTCTCGACGTCGTCGTCCACCACGACGGCCAGCGGGCCGCCGGTCA
Organism: uncultured Actinomycetota bacterium; assembly: GCA_963742725.1. Lineage (GTDB taxonomy): Bacteria > Actinomycetota > Actinomycetes > Mycobacteriales > Cryptosporangiaceae > CAVVAL01. The sequence goes on from CAVUMX010000001.1 coordinate 2,039,961, forward strand.
CCTCGAACGTCTCGCGCGTGTGACGGGCACCCGGGACGGCGAAGCCGGAGTCGAGTGCGTCCGCGTAGAAGTCGTTGGCCTTGGGGGAGAAGAACATCGGGAGCCAGCCGTCGGCGATCTCGGCGGCGAGCGCCACGTTCTTCGGGCCTTCGGCGGCCAGGAGGATCGGGATGTCCGTCCGGACGGGGTGCAGGGTGGACTTGAGCGGCTTGCCGAGGCCGGTGCCGCCCTGGAACGGCAGCTGGTAGTGCTGGCCCGAGTACGTGACGGGGCCCTGGCGGCTGAACACCGCGCGCATGACCTCGATGTACTCGCGTGTCCGGGCCAGCGGCCGCGGGTACGGCTGGCCGTACCAGCCCTCCACGACCTGCGGGTTGCTCGCCCCGATGCCGACGATGACCCGGCCGCCGGACAGGTGGTCGAGCGTCATCGCGGCCATGGCGAGCGTCGTCGGCGGACGCGCGGACAGCTGCGCGATGCCGGTGCCCAGCCGGATCCGTGACGTGGACGCGCCCCACCAGGCCAGCGGCGTGAGCGCGTCGCTGCCGTACGCCTCCGCCGTCCACACCGAGTCGAAGCCCAGGTCCTCCACCAGCCGGAACACGTCCAGCGCCCCAGCGGGCGGGCCCGCACCCCAATATCCAACCGTCGCCGCGAGCTTCATGACGGCTAAGTGTCGTGGATTCCGCACTCGCCCGCGAGGGGTGCCGGGCGGTGGACTGGGGGCACGTTGAGGAGGTTGGGCGATGCGCGCGATCCAGATCACGGAGTTCGGCGGCCCTGAGGTGCTGCGCCTGGTCGATCTGCCGGACCCGGAGCCACGGCCCGGGCACGCGCTGATCGACGTCAGCCGGGCCGGCGTCAACTATGCCGACACCCACCAGATCGAGAACACCTACCTGTCGCCGGCGACGGTGCCGATGGTTCCGGGCGCCGAGGTGGTGGGCCGCACGTCCGACGGGCGGCGCGTCGTCGCGCTGGTCCAGGGCGGGTACGCGGAGCGCGCGCTCGCGCCCGAGCATCTGATGTTCACCGCGCCGGCGGCGGTCGGGGACGGCGAGGCGCTCGCGCTGGTCCTCCAGGGGACGACCGCGTGGCACCTGCTGCGGACGTCCGCGCACCTCAAGGCCGGCGAGAGCATCGTCGTACACGCCGCCGCGGGCGGTGTCGGATCGCTCGCCGTCCAGCTGGCGCGCAGCTTCGGCGCCGGTCGCGTGATCGCCACGGCATCGACCGACGACAAGCGCAAGCTAGCCGAGGACCTGGGCGCGGACGTCGCCATCGACGCCGATCCGGACGGCCTGCGCGACCGGCTCCGGGAGGCGAACGGCGGACGCGGCGTGGACATCGTCCTGGAGATGACCGGCGGCGAGGTGTTCGACGAGTCGCTGCGGGCACTGGCTCCGTTCGGACGGCTCATCACCTACGGCCAGGCCGCCCGCCGCAGCCCCAAGCCCGTGGACGCCGGCATGCTGATGGCGAAGTCCAGCTCGGTCGTCGGGTTCTGGCTGGGCCACTGCTTCAGCCGTCCGCAGATGATCGCGACGGCGCTGAGCGAGCTGATGGGCCTCACCGCCGCCGGGCGGCTCCGTCCGGTCGTGGGCGGCGAGTACCGGCTCTCCGATGCCGGCCAGGCGCATCGTGACCTTCTCGCCCGCCGAACAGTGGGCAAGTTGGTCCTGGATCCGGCACGGTAGAGCGATGGCCACCACGACCGCACTCACGACCTGTCCGCTGTGCGAGGCCACCTGCGGCCTCGAACTCACCATCGACGCCGGCCGGATCACCGCTGCTCGCGGTGACCGGAACGACACGTTCAGCAACGGCTTCATCTGCCCCAAGGGTGCGTCGCTGGGCCAGCTCGACTCCGACCCGGACCGGCTCTCAGGCCCTCTCGTCCGGCGCAACGGCGTCCTCGAACCCGCCACCTGGGACGAGGCGTTCGCGCTGGTCAACGAGCGCCTCACCGCGATCACGGCCGAGCACGGCAACGACGCGCTCGGCCTCTACCTGGGCAACCCTGCCGTCCACTCGATCGCCGGCGCCCTCTACGCCGGTCCGCTGCGCAAGTCGCTCGGCTCCAAGAACATCTTCACGGCGTCCACGCTCGACCAGATGCCGAAGCACGTGTCGAGCGGATACGTGTTCGGCTCGCCGTTCGCGATCCCGGTCCCGGACATCGACCGCACCGACTTCCTGCTCATCCTCGGCGCGGACCCGTGGTCGTCCAACGGCAGCCTGTGGACGGCACCGGATCTGCCCGGACGGCTCAAGGCCCTCCAGGCGCGGGGCGGCCAGTTCGTCGTCGTGGACCCGCGCCGCAGCCGTACCGCCGCCGCAGCCGACCAGCACGTGCCGGTCCGTCCGGGCACGGATGTCTTCCTGCTGCTCGGCATCGTCAACGAACTGTTCGCCGCCGAACTGACGACGCCGATCGGCCACGTCACGGGTGTCGCCGAGGTCCAGGCCGCGGTGGCTCCCTTCACGCCTGAGGCCGTCGCGGGCCGGTGCGGGGTCGACGCCACGGTGATCCGCGACCTCGCCCACCGGCTCGCCGCCGCCGAGCACGCCGCCGTCTACGGCCGGATCGGCACGACGACGGTCGAGTTCGGCACGGTCACGAGCTGGCTGGTGGACGTCATCAACGCACTCACCGGCAACCTCGACCGTCCCGGCGGCGCGATGTTCCCGCTGGCCGCGCACCTGCGGCGCGGCAAGGGCTCCGGCAAGGGTTTCACCACGGGACGGTGGCGCAGCCGCGTCCGTGGACTGGGCGAGATCTTCGGCGAGTACCCGGCCGTGACCATGGCGGACGAGATCGAGACCCCGGGCGAAGGCCAGGTGCGTGCCCTGATCACCGTGGCCGGCAATCCGGCCCTGTCGGTCCCGAACTCAGGGCGGCTCGACGCCGCGCTCGCCACGTTGGACTTCATGGTCAGCGTCGACCCGTACCTCAACGAGACGACCCGGCACGCCGACGTGATCCTCCCGCCGCTCCCGCCGAGCCGCCGGGCCCACTACGACTACGCGTTCCTCGGATACACCGTCCGCAACGTCGCGAAGTACTCGCGGCCGCCCGTCGCGCCCGACCCCGGGGCGGTGGACGAAACCGACATCCTCTTCCGGCTGATCACGATCGTCACCGGGATGGGCGCCACCGTCGACCTGGACAAGCTGGCGGAGGCGCAGCTCACCGCCGCGCTGACGGCTCTCGTCGAGCGGCCCGGCACCCCGGTGCACGGGCGCGACGTGGCCGAACTGCGCACCCAGCTCACCGGCGAGACCCGCGAAGAACGCCAGCTGGACCTGATGCTGCGCGTCGGCGCCTACGGCGACTGGTTCGGCGCGGTCCCGGACGGCATGTCGCTGGACAAGCTCCTGGCGAACCCGCACGGCATCGACATCGGGCCGCTCGAACCGCGGCTGCCGGAGATCCTGAAGACGCCGTCCGGGCTGGTCGAGCTGGCGCCGCCGCAGCTCGTCGAGGACCTGGCCCGCGTCCAGACCGCGCTCGACCGGGACGACCCCGCACTCGTGATCGTCGGCCGCCGCCACCTGCGCAGCAACAACTCGTGGATGCACAACGTCCCGAGCCTGGTGAAGGGCAAGGAGCTGTGCACGCTCCAGATCAACCCGGTCGACGCCGCCGAGCGCGGGCTGGTCGACGGCGGGCGGGCGCAGGTCGCGTCCCGGGTCGGCAAGGTCGAGGCGACGGTCGAGATCACGGACGGTGTCGCGCGCGGGGTCGTCAGCCTGCCGCACGGCTGGGGCCACGACCGGCCCGGCACCCAGATGGCCGTCGCCGCGAACCACCCCGGCGTCAACACGAACCTGCTCTCGGACGATCTCCGTCTCGACCCCATCTCGGGGACCGCGGTGCTCAACGGCATCGAGGTCGAAGTCGCTGCTGTGCACTAGGGTCCGCCCAACCAAGGAACCGGGAGTTTCACAATGGACACTGCCGTTCGGGTCGCCGCAGACCTGCCCTTCTACGCAGCGGCCGCGTACGGCGACGCGCCCGCGCACCGGTTCAAGGTCAGCGGTGAGTGGCGGACCCGGTCGTTCACCGCGTTAGCGGACGGCGTCCGTGACCTCGGCACCGGCTTCATCTACGCCGGTGTGGGCGCCGGCGACCGGGTGTGCGTGCTGGCGAGCACCCGTCCGGAGTGGAGCGAGGCCGCGCTGGCGCTGCTCGCCGCCGGGGCCATCGTCGTGCCGATCTACGCGACGAGCACGGCCGAGGAGTGCGCGTGGGTGATCAACAACTCCGGCGCCACGATGCTCGTGGCCGAGAACGCCGCCCAGCTCGCGAAGATCGAATCCCTCGGTGACCAGGTCCCGAACCTGGCCACGCTCGTCGCGATCGACTCCGACCGGCCGGAGCGGGTCACGCTCGCCGAGTTGGTCGCGCAGGGCCGGCGGTCGCCCGACTCCAGCGAGCTGGAGGCCCGCCGCGCTGCCATCGACCCGGACGACCCGGCGGTCATCATCTACACGTCCGGCACGACGGGCCCGCCCAAGGGCTGCGTCCTGACGAACCGCAACTGGCTCACGCTCTGCACGATGATCGACGAGCTCAAGTACCTGCGCGCCGACGACACCGTCTACCTGTTCCTGCCGCTCGCCCACGTCTTCGCGCAGATCGTCCAGTTCGGCAGCCTGTACGCGGGCAGCGAGCTGGCGTACTTCGGCGGCGACGTGCGGCAGATCGTGCCGGAGCTGGCCGAGATCAAGCCGACGTTCCTGCCGTCCGTGCCCCGGATCTTCGAGAAGGTCTACACGCTCGTCACGGGCGGCATCGACCCGGACCAGCTCAAGCAGGCCGTCCAGCTCGGACTCACCGTCCGCGGCCTCGAACGCGCCGGGCAGCCCATCCCCGAGGCACTGGCCGGGCCGTGGGCCGCGACGGACGCGCTGTTCGCCAACGTCCGCGCCGTCTACGGCGGGCGGCTGCGGCAGGCGCTCACCGGCGCCGCCCCCATCTCCGTCGAGGTGCTGGAGTTCTTCCACGCGGCCGGCGTGCCGGTGCTGGAGGGCTACGGCATGACCGAGACGACCGCCGTCGGCACGGTCAGCACGATCGAGCGTCACAAGCTCGGCACCGTCGGCGTCGCCGGTCCCGGGTTCGGCCTGAAGATCGCCGAGGACGGCGAGATCCTCATGCGCGGTCCGCACGTGTTCGCCGGTTACTGGCAGGACCCGGAGGCCACCGCCGCCACGCTCGTCGACGGCTGGGTCCACACCGGTGACCTGGGCGAACTCGATGAGGACGGCTTCGTCACGATCACCGGCCGCAAGAAGGACATCATCATCACGGCCGGCGGCAAGAACGTCGCCCCGGCGAACCTGGAGAACGTGCTCCGCCAGTCCCGCTGGATCTCCCACGCCGTGACGTTCGGCGACCGCAAGCCGTACCTGGTCGGGCTCATCACGCTCGACGAGGAGGAGATAGTGCCGTGGGCGACGGCGCGCGGGCTGCCGGGAGACATGGCGACCCTGCGGACGCATCCCGAGGTCGTGGCGCTGGTCCAGGCCGTCGTGGACGAGGCGAACGCGCGCTTCACCCCGGTCGCCCAGATCAAGAAGTTCGCGCTGCTCGACCGGGACCTGGCCATCGACACCGGCGAGCTGACCCCGTCGCTGAAGGTGAAGCGCACGGTGGTCCACGCCCACCACGCCACGCTCTACGAGCAGCTTTACGGCTGACCTGCCGCCCGCCCACGAACCGGACTGTCCGGACTAGCGTCCTGTAAACGGGCGCCGGATACCCCGATATCCCCGACAGTTGCGGCGGAAACAGCGGTTCGGACGCAGCGGATCGGGTTGCGCCAGGCGTCTTTACTCATGAGGACTGTGCCCACCAGTCTCAGGAGTATCGATGCGAAACAGGCGCTGGCCATTCCGGCAGTGGTGGACGTCGGCCGGCCGCGTGCTGGCGTCGATGCGCCCCAGACGAGCGCCGCGCTTGCGGTGGCGGTCGGTGTACGGCCTCGCGCTGGCGCTGTTCACGTCGCTGGTGAGCGGTGTCGTCTACGGCGCCAGCCAGGCCGTGCCGCTGCCTGCCGAGGTCCCGACCAGCCAGGCGACCGTCATCTACTACTCGGACGGTGTCACCGAGCTGGCGCGCATCGGCGTGGACAACCGCACGGACGTTCCGCTGAGCGAGGTGCCGATGCACGTGCGGCAGGCGGTACTCGCGGCCGAGGACCGCGGCTTCTACGACAACCAGGGCATCTCCCTGACCGGGATCGGCCGCGCGGTGTGGGCGAACGTGACCGGCAAGGAGACGCAGGGCGCGTCGACGATCACCCAGCAGTACGTGAAGAACACGTTCCTCACCCATGACCGGACGCTCAACCGGAAGCTCCGCGAGGTCGTCCTGGCGGTGAAGGCGGACCACAAGTACAGCAAGGACCAGATCCTCGAGTTCTACCTCAACACCATCTACTACGGACGGGGCGCGTACGGCATCGACGCCGCCGCGCACACGTACTTCGGCGTGCCGGTCCGCAAGTTGACGCCGGAGCAGGGCGCCGTGCTGGCGTCCGTCATCAAGGCGCCGTCGGGCTTCGACCCGGCGAACAATCCCGAAGGCGCCCAGGACCGCTGGCGGTACCTGCTCCACGCCATGGCCGACGAGGGCTGGCTCGACGAGAAGCGCGCGAAGTCGGCGAAGTACCCGGCCGTGCGGCCGCCGGGGCAGACCGCCCGGTCGCTCACCGGTCCGAACGGGTACATCGTCGCGCGGGTCGAACGCGAACTGGAACGGCACGGCATCACGACGCAGGAACTCCGCACGGGCGCGCTGCGGATCGTCACCACGATCGAAAAATCGACCCAGGAGGCGGCCGTCACCGCGATGCGCCAGGGGCTGGCGCAGCAACCGGCGCAGAACCGGGGCGCGCTGGTCGCCGTCGAGCCTGGCAGCGGCCGCATCCGGGCGTACTACGGCGGCCACGAGGCTTACGGCTACCTGGACTACGCCGAGAACACCTATCCGGCCGCCAGCACCTTCAAGCCGATCGTGCTGGCCGAGGCGCTGCGCAACGGCATTCCGTCGTACAAGATCGTCGACGGGTCGTCGCCCCAGGCCGTACCCGGCCGCGGCGGCACCCCGCTGAGCAACCGGGACGGCATCGACTGCCCGCAGTGCAGCCTGCACGAGTCGATGGTGCTCTCCCTGAACACACCGTTCTACGCCCTGGCGTACGAGCTGGGCCCCGCGCGGGTCGCCAAGCTCGCCCATGACCTCGGCATCCGCCGCGAACACCAGGGCCAGCGCACGCTCGTCGACATCAAGGGCGAGCTGACCCCCGGCCGGACGAGGGCGGACATCGCGATCGGCCGGTACCGCGTGACGCCCGTGGACATGGCGAGCGTGTACGCGACGTTCGCGTCCGGCGGCGTGCAGGCCGAGCCGCGCATCGTCGAACGGGCGGTCCAGCACGGCGACGAGATCTACCGCTCCACGGCGAAGACCCGCCGCGTGCTCGACCAGTCCACCTGCGACGAGCTGACGCACGTGCTCGGGGACGTCGTCCGCACCCTCGCTCCGCTCGCCAAGAGCCGGTTCGGGGCCGGCAAGACCGGCACGGCGCAGTACCGGTCCGGCAAGGACAACTCCGACGCCTGGATGGTCGGCTACACGCCGCAGCTCTCGGTGTCGGTGTGGCTCGGGCACAACAAGCCGGCGGCGCTGCGTGACAAGTCCGGGGAGCCGATCGAGGGATCTCACCTGCCGGCCACGATCTGGCGCGGATTCATGGACACCGCCCTCGCCGATGTGCCCGTCGAGCATCCGGAACGGGCACTGCCGCACGCGCGGCTCCTACCCGAGGGACTCCGCTAGGGCGATCGCGTCGGCGCGGGCCAGCCCGGACTCGATCCGGACCGTGTGGTCGCCCCGGTCCAGCAGCAACGTCGGCCCGGCCACGCGTTCGCTGCCGTAGTCCGGCAGCCCGTCCGGCCCGAACAGCGCGGTGCCGTGATTGACGCCGATCCACAGGGCCGGTTGGCCGCCGACGGTCACCTCGCGCACCATCGAGCCGCCGATCAGCTTCTTGACGATGGCGTCCGCCTCCCCGCTGAACGTCATGACGTACAGGCCGGCGGACGACCCGGGCAGGGCCGGCAGCTCGGGCGACGCACGCCACAGCAGGTGGACCACCCGCCGGTTCCCGTCCCCGGTCACGTACACCTCGTCCGGCGGGCCGACACCCGAAGGCACTGGTGCCCGCTCCGCATCGGGCCGCCGAGCCTCCTCGACGGTGATCGGCGTGGTCAGCCGGTACGCGGAACCGAGCGGGCCGGACGGCGTGACCGTCGGGCTCGGCGGCTGCGGGCGGTCCCGGTCGAAGACGACGCCCGGAAGGCTCAGCAGCTCCACGACGGCCGCCCGGACGGCCGGCACCGCGAGCAGGCCAGCGGTCAGCAGAGCCGCCGCCGCAGCGGCGACCAGCGCGACGAGCCGGCGCCGGACCGTGACCGGCGCAGGCTCGGACCGGATCCTGCGCATCACCGCCGGAGCGACGTCCGGTACCGGGCCGGTGTCGAGGTGGGCCCGCAGGTCGGCGAGGCGTTCATCAAGCTCATCCACCGCTGACCACCCCCTCCCGCAACTTCGCCAGCCCGCGGGACAGCCGCGACTTCGCGGTGCCCTTCCGCAGGCCGAGTACCTCGCACGTCTCCGCCTCGGACAGGTCGAGGAGGTACCGGCACACGACGACCGTCCGCAGCCGCTCCGGCAACGCGTCCACCGCGCGCAGCAGCGCCGCCCTGGACTGCGCCTCGATCGTGGCCTCCTCCGCCGACCCGGCCGTCGCCGGCACCACCGACAGCTGGTGGGACCGGTCCGCGAGCGCCGCCCGCCGCTTCGCCGCCCGCCGGGAGTTGTGCGCCTCGTTCGTGACGATCCGCAGCAACCACGGACGGAACGCCGACTCCTCACGGAACCCGCCGAGTGCCCGGTACGCCTTGACGAACGCCTCCTGCACGATGTCCTCCGCGTCGCTCGGACCCGCGAGGACGACCGCCGCCCGGTGCGCGACCGCCGTGTGGGCGCGCACCAGCGCCTCGTATGCGGCGAGGTCACCGGCCTTGCTCAGGCGCACCAGTTCGTCGTCGTCCAGCCGTCCGCCCTCCGAGGACGATGCCTGTTCACCTTCTACTACACCGGAGAGCCCCCGGAGGTTCCGTCCACGGCGCCGCGCCGCCGCCGCACTCCACCAGCCCGTGCGCCGCCGCCGCACTCCACTAGCCCGTGCGCCGCCGCCGCACGACGACGAACGCCGCCAGGGCGAGTGCCACCAGGCCCGCGGCCGGCACCAGCCAGATCCACCGCGACGTCTCGTTCTTGGTGAGCACGTCCTGTTCCGGCACCGGCGGGACGGCGCCGCTCTCCTTGGCGTCGGCGACGACAGGCCGGGCCTGCGCACCCGCGACGTCCGGAGTGCCGGCGAGGTCCCGGGTGCCGCCGCACAGCGATGCTTCGAGCCCGGCACCGCTGGTGTCGGCGTAGACGAGGTACCGCTTGCCGAGCTGAACGTCCAGGCCGCAACTCGGGGCCTCCATCGCCGTCTGGACCAGCTGGGTCGGCGTGGCCGTTCCCTTGTAGACCGCGTCGACCGTGAACGACAGCGTCGCAGGATCGGTGCTGGACCTGATCGGCGCCGTCGGCTCGTCGCGCCTGGCGAGCGTGGCCGCGAAGACGACGTCCGCCTGGTCGTACGCCTGTTTCTCGGTCAGCGACGCGCAGCTGCACGCACATGCCGGCGAGCCCGTACCCACCAGAACGGACCCGACACCGACCACGATCACAGCCACCCAGTTGGCCAAGCGCTTCATGACACGCTCCCTCCGTTGGCCATCAGACGGCGGCCACCCCCGGCTGGTTCCGGCTAGCGTGGATGTCGTGGCTGCCCTCGAGTACGGCTCGGCCCGAGGCCGCTGGGTCATCCTGGCGACGGTCCTGGGCTCGTCCATGGCGATGCTGGACGCGACGGTGGTGGGCATCGCCCTGCCCGCGATGGGCCGCGAGTTCGACGCGGGCATGGCCGGACTCCAGTGGGTGGTGAACGGCTACACGCTGACGCTGGCCGGGTTCCTGTTGCAGGCCGGGGCGCTCGCCGACCGGCTCGGCCGGCGCCGGATCTTCCTGGTCGGCGTGGTGTGGTTCGCGGTGGCGTCGCTGCTCTGCGCGGTGGCGTGGAGCGCACCGGCCCTGATCGCGGCCCGGGCGTTGCAGGGCATCGGGGCGGCGCTGCTCACGCCGGGGAGCCTGGCGATCCTCCAGTCCTCGTTCGGTCCGGGCGACAGGGCGAAGGCGATCGGGGCGTGGTCCGGGCTCGGCGGGATCGCGGCGGCGGCCGGTCCGTTCCTCGGCGGGTACCTGATCGACCTCGTGTCGTGGCGGCTGATCTTCGCGATCAACCTGCCGATCGCGGCGGCCATCGTGCTGGTCTCCGTCAAGCACGTGCCCGAGTCGCGTGACCCCGGCGCCGCCGACCGCAAGCCGGACGTCGTCGGCGCCGTGCTGGCCCCCGCGGGTCTGGCCGTGCTCACCTACGGGCTGATCGAGGGACCAGGTGCCGGCTGGACATCGCCGGTGATCCTGGCCTGCCTGCTCGCCGGACTGCTGCTCCTGACCGCGTTCGTCCTGGTCGAGCTGCGGACGTCCCATCCGATGGTGCCGATGGGGATCTTCTCGTCGACGCAGTTCACGGCGGCGAACCTGGTCACGCTGCTGGTGTACGCCGCGCTCAGCGGGGCGTTGTTCCTGCTGCCGATCGCGTTGCAGGAGGTCGCCGGGTACACGCCGGTGCAGGCCGGCACGTCGCTGCTGCCGTTCACGGTCCTGATGCTGCTGCTGTCGGCGCGCATGGGCGCGCTCGCCGCCAGGGTCGGCCCCCGCCTGCCCATGATCGTCGGGCCGCTCGTGGCCGGCGCCGGGCTGGCCCTTCTCGTGCGGCTGGACAGCGAGGGCAGCTACGTCACGCAGGTCCTGCCGGCCGTCCTGGTGTTCGGGCTCGGCATGACGATCACGGTCGCGCCGCTGACGTCGACCGTCCTGGACGCGGCCCCGCCGTCGCTGATCGGCGTCGCGTCGGCCGTCAACAACGACGTGGCCCGCGCCGCCGGGCTCCTCGCCGTCGCCATCCTGCCGCCCGTGGCCGGTATCGCCGGAGACGCCTACCTCGACCCGGAGCGGTTCACCGCGGGTTTCCACACCGCCGTGCTCATCGCGGGCGCGGCGGCGGCGTTGGGCGGAATCGTGGCGGCCATCGGCATCCGCAACCCGGCCCGCCGTCCGGAGCCGGTCGCGAAGCACCACTCGCACTGCCCGCTGGAAGCGCCGCCCGTCAGCACCCGCGAGCTGGCCGGCTAGAACCTCAGACGGCCGGACCCCTCAGACCGCGGCGGCCGCCAGGCTCAGCCGGTCACGGATCGTCAGCCAGTCCTGTTCCAGTCCGGCGAGCCGCGCGTCCCGCTCCGGCCCGGACGGCTGTTCCCGGTGGGTACGCAGCTCCTGCGCGACGACGATCGCCAGGTTGATCAGGTAGGCGTTCCACGCGACCGGCCCGCGACCGCGTACCGAGTCGTCGATCTCCGAGCGGGCCCCGAACGTGGCCCGAAGGATCATCCACAGCCTGGCGAGGTCGAAGCCGGGCAGGAACACGCTCGCGAACGCCCAGTCCACGAGCCCGTAGTCGCCCTCCTTGAACCCGTCGAGCCGCCGCAGCACGTGTGGCAGCGCCAGGCTCCCGTGGCAGAACTCCGCCGCGTCGCCGACGGCACTGAGCAGCGCGGTGAGGTGCGTGAACTCGTCCGTGGTGAGCTGGCCGGCCCGGCGGTAGCGGTCGACGCGGCTGCGGTAGTCCAGGATGCGGCGCAGCTCGCCCAGCGGCGCCCGCCAGTCGTTGACCCGCCGCAGGGCCGTGAACGCGGCGGCGAGCTGGCGGTTCGGCACCTCCTCCGTCGGGTACCGGGCGGTCGACATCGGAGTCCCGTCGATCCGTTCGAGGACCAGCAACGGGTACCGGTCGTCGGCGGCGAACAGCCGCGCGGCCCGGAACGGCGGGCGGTTCCGCTCGAAGAACCGGTAGATGTCGATCTCGCGGGTGAACGTCTCCCGCCAGAACGGCGACGTGCTGACCAGCACTTTCGCCACGGCAGGCTCACCCCACACGTCCCCGGCGAGCAGGACGGACGTGGTGCTCCGGTGGAGCACACCCTCTGCGGTGAACCCCGGACAGATCCCGGCGGCCGCGGCGGCGAGGGTCTCCACGTCGTCGCGCGACCGCTCACCACCACTGAAGATCATGGCTCCATGGTGCACGAGCGCGGACGCGGAGTTCACGTCACGTGCGGAAGGACGGCCCGGGAGGCGGTGGCGAGCTGGTCCAGAGCGGACGACGGCGTGCCGACCGGCATGAGGACGACGGCGTCCGCGCCGGCTGCGCGCAGCCCGTTCACGGCACGTACGCACTGGTCGGTGGTGCCGGCGACGGCGAGGGCGTCGACCCAGGCGTCCGGCATCCGCGCGGCGAACTCGCCGTCGTCGGCGCTGGTCGCCGCCAGCTCGCGGACCTCGTCCAGGATGCCGGCGTGTTCCATCTGCGCGCCGAGGCGCCCCGTACGGAGTATGGCGGCGATCTCGTCCCGGGCGGCGGCGCGCGCCTTGTCCGCGTCCGGGTCGTGGGCGAGGAGGGTGTACACGGTGACGCGGTGCGGTGTGTCCACACCGGCTTCGGCCCGTCCGGCGGCGATCTGCTCGCGCGCCCAGCGGATGTAGGCGGGGACGGACAGCTCGCACAGGATCGTGCCGTCGGCCACGCGTCCGGAGAGGCGCAGTGATCTTTCCGACCGGACGCCGAGCGACACGGGCGGCGCGGCAGCCGGCGGATGGTCGAGACGGACGCCGTCGAGGTGGAGGTGACGCCCGTCAACGGACACCGTCTTCCCGGCGAGCAGCGCCCTGACGGCCGCCGTGACCTCCTCCAGGGCGGCGAGCGGGGACGGCGGGAGCGCGCCGATCTGCCGCATCCAGTCCTCGACGCCGTGGCCGATGCCGGCGTGGAGGCGCCCCGGGTAGAGCCTGGCCAGCGTGGCGAACTCCATGGCCGTCGTGGCGGGATTCCGCATCACCGCCGGCAGGATCCCGACACCGACGGTGAGGTGGTCGGTCTCGGCGAGTGCCGCCGTGGCGGTGGCGATGCCCCCGCCGAGGAAGCAGTCCTCGACGACCCACAGCTCGTGGTAGCCGAATGCCTCGACCTCCCGCGCGTACCGCCGGAGATCCTCGGGCGGGTGAGACGGACGGAACATCACACCAACCCGGAAATCAGCCATGCCCGGATCTTGTCATCGCCGGCACTGAACGTGACACACGTCACGAACGTTGACGGTGATCGCGTCGGATGGGGGACTGACTTACCCGGTGGGCCCCCACGCGGGCGGGAAAGATGGCACTCTCACCCAGGACTAAAGGGGACAGTAGGAAAAAACGAGGCCCCAACCAGGGGTTGGGGCCTCCAGAGAGTGGGCAAGGGGGGAGTTGAACCCCCACGTCCTTTCGGACACACGGACCTGAACCGTGCGCGTCTGCCATTCCGCCACTTGCCCTTGCGGCGACGAAAGCGTAGCACGCACGGTGAGCACCGCGTCCGTAGGTACAGAGGCACCGATACGATCGACAGGCAATCCGACGACAGGAGGAGCCGGTGGGCGTTCTGCAGCGCTTCGAGAAGAGGTTGGAGAACCTCGTCGAGGGCGCGTTCGCCAAGGTCTTCAAGGGGGTCGTTCACCCCGTGGAGATCGCTAGCGCCATGCAGCGTGAGGCGGACGCGCACAAGTCCATCCTTGGCGGTGGGCGGACCCTGGTTCCCAACCGCTACATCATCGACCTCAGCCCGCCCGACCACGACCGGCTCGCGCAGTACGCGGCGCCGCTCGCGCAGGAGCTGGCCCAGGCCCAGGCCGAGTACATCGGCGAGCAGGGCTGGACGGTGTACGGCGACGTCATCGTGGAGATCGAGCGCGGCGAAGGGCTCGACACCGGCATGTTCCGGATCGCGGCCGAGGTCTACACCGGAGGTGCCGACCAGCAGCCGCCAGCGCCACCACCCCCGCCGCCCGGCTATCCGCCGCAGCAGCACCAGGGCTATGGCCCGCCGCCCGGTCCGCCCATGGGTGGCCCGCCGCCGATGGGCCCGCCCGGGCAGGTCAGCAGCCAGCCAACGCCGCCGGTCACGCCGCTGCCCACCGCTCGCCAGGCCCGCCTGATCTCCTCCGACGGCCGGCAGTTCGCGGTGGCCATCGGCTCGACGATCATCGGCCGTGGCGAAGGCGCGCAGGTCCGCCTGGCGGATGTCGGCATCTCCCGGCAGCACGCCCGGCTGGACTACGACGGCACCCGGATGGTCCTCACCGACCTGGGCTCGACCAACGGCACGACGGTCAACGGCAACCGGATCACGGCGGCGGCCCTTCAGCACGGTGACGTCATCCAGCTGGGGACGACAACGCTCACGTTCCGACTGGACGGCTGATGCCAGAAGTTGTTCTCGCGGTTGCCCGGTTCGGCTTTCTGGTGCTGCTCTGGGTATTCGTCTTCGCTGTCGTCGGCGTGATCCGCCGCGACCTGTTCGGCACCAGGCAGTCCCGGCTGGTGGCGGCGCCGCGCGGGGTCACCCTGCCGAGCGCCGCACGGCCGGCGAAGGTGAAGCGCGGCAAGACCGCCCGTACGCTTGTCGTCACGGAGGGTGCGTTGGCGGGCACGCGGATCACGCTCGCCGACGCACCGATCACGATCGGCCGTGCCGACGATTCCACCCTTGTGGTGAACGACGACTACGCTTCGACCCGGCACGCACGGCTGGTGCCACGTACTGGGCAGTGGCTGGTCGAAGATCTCGGCTCCACCAACGGCACGTATCTGGATCGGGCCAAGGTCACCGGCCCGACCCCTGTCCCTCTCGGCGTGCCGATCCGGATCGGCCGGACTGTTCTCGAGTTGCGTTCATGAGCCTTACCTTGCGCTACGCGGCGCGCTCAGACCGCGGCCTCATCCGTGAGGGCAACGAAGACTCGGTCTATGCCGGGCCCCGCCTGCTGGCGGTCGCCGACGGCATGGGCGGGATGGCCGCCGGGGAGGTGGCCAGCAACATCGTCGTCGGCGCGCTGGCGCCCCTCGACGAGGACGTCTCGTCCAACGACCTCGTCGATGCCCTACGCGGTGCCATCGGCCACGCGAACCAGCAGCTCCGCGACGCGGTGGAGAGCAATCCCGCGCTGGAAGGCATGGGAACCACGCTCACCGCGATGATGTTCAGCGGCAACCGGCTGGCGCTGGTCCATGTCGGCGACTCGCGGGCGTACGTGATCCGCGAAGGCGAGCTGACGCAGATCACGCGCGACGACACGTATGTCCAGATGCTGGTGGACGAGGGGCGGATCACCGCCGACGAGGCCACCACGCACCCGCAACGGTCACTCCTGACCAGGGCGCTGGACGGCCGCGACGTCGAACCGGACTTCTCCGTCCGGGAGGCGCGTCCCGGCGACCGGTACCTGCTGTGCAGCGACGGCCTGTCCGGTGTGGTCTCGCCGGAGACGATCGCCGAGGCGCTGCTGATGCCGGATCCGCGCGAGGCCGCGGACCGCCTAATCGCGCTGGCGCTGCGCGGCGGCGGACCGGACAACATCACCTGCATCGTCGCGGACATCGTCGACGTCGGTCTCGGCAACGCGTCACCCGTCGTGGGCGGCGCCGCCGCGCACGACCGCGGCCGGGTCAGCGCCGCCACCGCCGACAGCGCGGCCGGACGGGCCGCCCTGGCCAGGCCGGAGCAGCCCCAGCCCGAGGAGCCCGCCGCCGAGCCGGAGGACGGGCCGAAGCGACGTCCGATCCTGCTCACCGTGGCCCTGCTCGCGGTACTCGGGCTGGTCGGCGCCGGCGGCTACATGACCTGGCAGTACGTCCAGGACCAGTACTACGTCGGGGCCAGCGAGGACGGCAAGGTCGCGATCTACCGCGGCGTGTCCGGCTCCCTGGCCGGCGTGAGCTTCTCGTCCGTCGACACCGAGACCGATCTGTACCTCGAGGACCTGCAGCAGTTCACCAAGCAGGACGTGGAGCAGACGATCCCGGCCAAGAGCCACTCGGACGCCATGGCGATAGTCGAACGGCTCAAGAACCAGCAGCTCGACCTCTGCGCGGACCCGAACGCGCCGGTGACACCCTCGCCGAGCCCCACGCCGACACCGACTACGTCCGTGTCGCCGAAGCCCGGCACGACGCCGAGCACGAGCCCCACCCCCACCCCCAGCACCTCGCCGAGCCCGAGCGCTCCCGCCGACCCCCAGGACTGCCGGGAGCCACGGTGACCGTGACCGCCGCCGCAAACCCGTCGTCGCCGCAGGGCACGACGGGTTCACGGCCGGGCACCCGGCGCAACGTCGAGCTGATGCTGATCCTGCTCGCGACCGGCATCACGCTCGCGCTGTCCGTCTCGGTGGAGGCGGCGCTCGACGGCGAGGTGACGCTCAACTCGCTCTACCTGCCGCTGGGGCTCGGCGTGATCTTCCTCGCCGCCCACGTGGCCGTCCGGATCCTCGCGCCCTACGCCGATCCGATCATCCTGCCGTGCGTGGCCCTGCTCAACGGGCTCGGCGTCACGTTCATCGGGCGGCTCAGCCTCAGCGAGTTCAGGCGGACCTACGACGGCCAGGGCATGCGGCAGTGGTTCTGGACGATCGCCGCGGTGCTGCTGTTCGCAGTGCTGCTGTACATCGTCCGCGACCACCGGATGATCTCGCGGTTCTCGTACACAGCGGGGCTGGCGGGCGTGGTCCTCGTCATGATCCCGGCGATGCTGCCCGGCAAGTTCAGCGAGATCAACGGCGCGAAGCTGTGGATCATCATCCCGGGTATCGGCCAGATCCAGCCCGGTGAGTTCGCCAAGCTGCTGCTGATGTTCTTCTTCGCCTCCTACCTGGTGAACAAGCGGGACGTCCTGTCGCTGGCGAGCAAGCGGTTCGTCGGCATCGACCTCCCGCGCGGCCGTGACCTCGGTCCGGTCCTGGCGGCGTGGATCATCAGCCTGCTCGTCCTGGTGTTCGAGGGCGACCTCGGCCAGTCCCTCATGTACTTCGGCATCTTCATCGTGATGCTCTACATCGCGACCGAGCGGACGAGCTGGCTGCTCATCGGCCTGGGCCTGTTCATGTCGGGTGCCGTCCTGGCGTACAACGTCGTCGGCAAGGTCGCCGACCGGGTCGCCATCTGGCAGGACCCCTTCGCCACCCGCGAGACCACCGGCTACCAGATGGTCGAGGCGCTGTTCGGGCTCGGTACGGGCGGCCTGTTCGGCACCGGGCCGGGCGCCGGCCAGCCGGAGAGCGTGCCGTTCGCCAGCTCCGACTTCATCATCTCGACGATCGGCGAGGAGACCGGCCTGTTCGGCCTCGGCGCGGTCCTGATGCTCTACATGCTGATCGCCGCCCGTGGCATCCGCGCCTCGCTCGACGTCCGCGACTCGTTCGGCAAGCTGCTCGCCGGGGGACTGGCGTTCTCGCTGGGCTTGCAGGTGTTCGTCATCGTCGGTGGGGTGAGCAAGTTGATCCCCCTGACCGGTCTGACCACTCCGTTCCTCTCCTTCGGCGGCTCGTCGCTGATGGCCAACTGGTGCCTCGTGGCCCTGCTGCTGCGCATCTCCGATGCCGGCCGGCGCCCGACCGCCGTGAACATGCCGGTCCAGCTCCAGCACGCGCGGACGGAGGTGGTGCGGCTGTGAACGCCCCCCTGCGCCGCGTCGCGATCGCCGTCTTCGTGCTCTTCGGACTGGTGTTCGGGCAGCTCAACTACGTGCAGTTCGTCCAGGGGGACGAGTTGCGGCGGCACCCCGACAACGACCGTGTCCAGCTCCAGGAGTACGAGCGCAAGCGCGGCTCGATCGTCGTCGAGGGCCAGGCCATCGCCACCTCGACGGAGACGGACGGCCGCCTCAAATACCTGCGGAGCTACCCCGCGGGCGTGCTCTACCCGCACATCACGGGCTACAAGTCGCCGCTGTTCGGCGAGTCGGGCATCGAGCAGTCCGAGGACCCGGTCCTGTCCGGAGACGACGACCGCCTGTTCGTCCGCCGCGTGTCGGGGATCATCACCGGGCAGCGACCGGAGGGCGGCAACGTCGTCCTGACGATCGACAAGCAGGTCCAGACGGCCGCGTTCAACCAGCTCCAGGGCCGCAAGGGCGCCATCGCGGCGCTCGACCCGAAGACGGGCCAGATCCTCGCGCTGGTCTCCGCGCCGTCGTACGACCCCAACCAGCTGGCCGTCCACGACAACGAGGCCAACCAGAACGCGTGGAACCGGCTGACGAAGAACGCGAACAAGCCGCTCAACAACCGCGCGCTGGGCGAGACCTACCCGCCCGGCTCGACGTTCAAGGTCATCGTGTCGGCCGCCGCGCTCAAGGACGGCGCCACCGCCGACACCCAGGTCGACTCGCCGCTGCGCTACACCCCGCCGCAGACCACGAAGTTCATCCAGAACTTCAACGGCAACAGCTGCGGCGGCGAGCGGGTCTCCCTGCTGAAGGCGCTGACCGTCTCGTGCAACACGTCCTATGCCAAGCTCGGCGTCGAACTCGGCTCCGACAAGGTGCGCGACATGGCCAAGGACTTCGGCTTCGAGGACGACGACCTGTCCACCCCGCTCGACGTCGCGAGCAGCCGGCTCGGCGACATGCCCGACCCGCCGTCGGTGGCGCAGTCCAGCATCGGGCAGCGTGACGTCCGGATGACGCCGCTCCAGGGCGCGATGATCGCCGCGGCCGTCGCGAACAACGGTTCGCTGATGCGCCCGTACCTGGTCAAGGAAGTACAGGCGCCGGACCGCAACCCGCTCGAGGTCACCAGCGAGAAGGAACTCAGCCAGCCGCTGGACGCCTCCCAGGCCGCCGAACTGCAGAAGATGATGATCAGCGTCGTCGAGAACGGCACCGGCAAGAAGGCGCAGCTCGACGGCCTCGACGTCGGCGGCAAGACCGGCACGGCCGAGGACGGCGACTCCCGGCAGGACCACTCGTGGTTCATCGGGTTCGTCCTCAAGGACGGCGAGCCTGTCGGCGCGGTCGCGGTCGTCCTCGAAAACGCCGGGATCAGCAGCTCCAGCACTGCTGACATGGCCGGCAACGTACTGCGCGCGATCGTGCAGAACCGGGGGTCCTGATGAGCTCCATACAGAGCACGACCAGCAAGCAGAAGGATTCACCATGACGGACGCGCGCCTGCTCGGCGGCAGGTACGAACTCGGCGGCCCCCTGGGCTACGGCGGGATGGCCGAGGTCCACCGCGGCCGCGACCTGCGGCTCGGTCGCGACGTCGCGGTGAAGGTGCTGCGCACGGACCTTGCCCGGGACCCCGGCTTCCAGGCCAGGTTCCGCCGCGAGGCCCAGAACGCCGCCGCTCTCAACCACCCGTCGATCGTCGCCGTCTACGACACCGGCGAAGACCGGCTCGCCGACGGCACGCTGCCGTTCATCGTCATGGAGTACGTCGAGGGCAGGACGCTCAAGGAAGTCCTGGTCGCCGAGGGCCCGCTCATGCCCCGGCGTGCGCTGGAGATCACCGCCGACATCTGCGCGGCGCTCGACTTCAGCCACCGCAACGGCATCATCCACCGGGACATGAAGCCCGGGAACGTGATGATGACGGGCAACGGCACCGTCAAGGTCATGGACTTCGGCATCGCCAGGGCGCTGTCGAGCGCCACCGCGGCGATGACCCAGACGTCCGCCGTCATCGGCACCGCCCAGTACCTGTCCCCCGAGCAGGCGCGCGGCGAGAGCGTCGACGCCCGCTCGGACGTCTACTCCACCGGCTGCCTCCTCTACGAGCTGCTGTGCGGGCACCCGCCGTTCACCGGCGACAACCCGGTGTCGGTCGCGTACCAGCACGTGCGGGAGGACCCGATCCCGCCCGGCGAGATCAACCCGGACGTCACCCCGGACATCGACGCGATCGTCCTCAAGGCGATGGCGAAGAACCCGGTCAACCGGTACCAGTCGGCCGGCGAGATGCGCGCGGACCTGCTGCGCGCGGCCGCCGGGCGCCCGGTCTCGGCCACGCCGGTGTACTCGTCCGAGGAACGCACGCAGATCATCGGCGGACGGCGCGGCGGCACGGGCACGATCCCGACCGGCCCCGTCGACCAGCGGCGCCCGAACAAGGGCCTGCGCTGGGCGCTGGCCATCCTCGGCGTGATCGCCGTCTTCGCACTGGCCGCCGTCGCGACCAACATGCTGCTCGGTGACAAGAAGGAACAGCTCACCGTTCCGCCGGTCGTCGGCCAGTCCGTCACGGACGCGACGGCCAAGCTCAAGGCCGAGGGCTTCGAGGTCAAGGTCGTACGCCAGGAGAGTCCGGAAGACCAGAAGGACAAGGTCCTCGGTCAGAGTCCGGAGGGGAACGCCAAGGCGGATCGCGGCACAGTGGTCAACCTGTCCGTGGGCGGGGGCCAGAAGCTGGTCGAGATCCCCAAGGTCGTCGGCGAGAACCAGGATGGCGCGAAGAACACGCTGGAACAGCTCGACCTCAAGGTCGTCATCCAGCAGGCCAACGGGCCCGAGCCGGCCGGCGAGGTAATGAAGGTGGACCCCGCCGAAGGCCAGAAGGTGCCGGCGAAGAGCACCGTGACACTGACCGTGTCGAACGGCAAGCTCAAGCTGGTTCCCGAGGTCGTCGGGGAAACGCGGGCCGAGGCCGAGCGTCTCCTGACCGAGCGCGGCTTCATCCCGGTCGTCCAGTTCCGGCCGGACCCGAATCCGCAGAACACGGGCAAGGTGATCGACCAGAACCCGGCCCAGGCCAGCCAGCGTGCGGAAGGTACCCGGGTGATCATCGTGGTCGCCAGGGCTGCTGATCCCGATCCGACGCCGACGGAGTCGGACGATCCGGACCCGACGAACAGCCCGACGCCCACACCCGAACACCGTCGAAGCAGCCGATCTTCCCGGGCAACGGCGACTAGCGGGTGGCCGCGCCGGGCCAGCGAGCCCGGCTGCGCCTCCGCGCGCCACGCCGAACCGGACTATCGGGGCTCGCGTGCCTTTAACGGGCGCACGTAGCCCCGCTAGTCCCGATAGTCCCCTTTGTCCGGTGCGGCGCGTGGCGGTGCGGCGGCCCGGCGGACGGTGGCCCGGCGAGCAGTGGTCCGGCGCGTGGCGGTGCGGCGGCCCGGCGGACGGTGGCCCGGCGCGCAGTGGACCGGCGCGTGGCGGTCCGGCTGTCCGGTGTGGGTCAGGCGTAGGCGGAGAGGCGGCGGGCCTCGGTCTGTTCGACGAGGGCCGGCGCGAGGTCGAGCGCCTTGTCGTCGCCGCACGCGGCGAGCCAGTTGGCGAGCATGCGGTGCCCGGCCTGGGTGAGCACCGACTCGGGGTGGAACTGGACGCCTTCGATCGCGAGCTCGCGGTGCCGCATCGCCATCACCACGCCGGACGGGGTCCGCCCGGTGACTTCCAGCTCCGCCGGGATGGTGTCCTCGACGACCGTCAGCGAGTGGTACCGGGTCGCCGTGAACGGATCGGGGAGCCCGGCGAGCACGCCGTCGCCGCTGTGGTGGACCTCGCTGGTCTTGCCGTGGAGCAGTTCGGGCGCACGGCCGACCGTGGCGCCGTACGCGACGCCGATGGCCTGGTGCCCGAGGCAGACGCCGAACACCGGCACCCGCCCGGCCAGGCCGGTGACCATCTCGACGCACACGCCGGCGTCCTCGGGAGCGCCGGGACCGGGCGACAGCAGCACGCCGGTGTACCCGTCATCGAGAGCGTCCGCGACCGTGACCTCGTCGTTGCGCCGGACGACGCACTCGGCGCCGAGCTGCCCCAGGTACTGGACGAGGTTGAAGACGAACGAGTCGTAGTTGTCGACGACCAGGATGCGGGTGCTCACCGGGCGAGTCTAAGGTGCCGGGGTTTCGCCCTCGACGGTCACGTCGCCGAACGGCAGGATCGGCTCGGCCCACGGGAAGACGACGAACCACAGCAGCGCGACGACGCCGACGACCAGCAGGAGCGACCCGACGAGCCGGCCGGGCAGGCCGCCGGGAATGTGCCGCCAGATCCACGAGTACACGCTTACTCCCCCAGCTCCGCCGGCCGGCCGGCCGACTTGGGCGTCTCCCGGACCAGCTCGGCCCGGACGACCAGCCGCTCGTAGTTGTCCCACTTCGGGTTGCAGGTGGTGATCGTGAGCAACTTCCGGGTGGGCGGCGCACCGGGCTCGTCAGGGTTGGCGGCCACGACCGAGGTGCGGGACGGCTTGATGATGAACACGTCGGTGACCTTGTAGACGTACCAGCCGGTGCGGGTCTCGGCGACCACCGCGTCCTCGGCGCTCACCTTGTCGAGGTCCCAGAAGATCGACGGCATGCGGTGACCGGCGACCGCGAAGTTGCCGGCCTCACCGGGGAGCTGGCTCTTCGGGTAGTGCCCGGGCGCGAGCTTGATGTCCTTCGGCTGGACGCCCTCGACCACCACCCATTCCTTGCCGAGCCGCGGGACATAGAGCCGCGCGACACCCTTGCCGGGGATGGGCTTGTCGACGACAGGCTGCGCACCGGGCGCCGCGGGCGCGTCCCACTGCTCGTCGAGGGCGTTGCCGAGCCGGTTCTGTTCGGCGTTGGCCTGGAATGCCTTGCCGTACACCTCGTAGGCCGCGAACAGCAGGATCACGAGCCCGAGGGTGATCAGAACCTCGCCGAACCCCCGGACGGCGCTACGGACTACTGACTGGGGCGCGTGGCGTGCTTCATCGACGTGGTTCCGCGATACGCGGGCAGCGTGACGTCGCGCTGCTCGACCGTGACCCGATACCCCAGGCCGTACGTCCTGGCCGCTTCCTGGAACTGGGACACTCCAGGGGAGCTGCTGAGTTGCGTCTGCATCTGGTTCCGGTCGCCGATCGCCGTGATCACGAACGGGGGGAAAACGTCCTCCCGTGGAGCAACAGGGTGTTGCCCACGCACCGGACGGCGCTGGTCGAAATCACCCTCTCGCCCATAATGGTCATCGCTTCCGCGCCACCCGCCCATAGTGCGTTCACCACCGCCTGCACGTCTTGTTGGTGGACAACCACATCATCCACCCCGGCGCCAGCCGGTAGTGACCCGTCCGCACTGCGCGGTGCGTCATCCATCTGAACGGTAATGCCTGGACCCGAAACCGCCACCATGCCGACGGGCTCCTTCAGACCGTCCGCCTCGGACTGCGGCGCCTTCAGCCGGGCGTCGCTCTTGGCGTGGTTCTCGGTCGCGTCGTCGATCTGGGACTGGAGGGCGGCGGCGCGGCGCTGGGCCGATTCGACCTCACCCGCGCGGGCGCTGATCAGCTGGCGGAGTTCGTCCACCCGGCCGCCACGGAGATCGTGGCCGCTGGAGGTGTTGGCACTCGTCGCGAACAGCATGCCGGCGAGCAGGAGAACGACGGGCAGAAGCACCGTCCAGAGGCGGCTGCGACGGCGTGGCGACACGGAAAGATCACCGTCTGACGCGCTCGCAGGCACATCGCCTCCTTCTCGACTTTCTCCGTTGACTACGCTATCGGGAACCCGTTCACAGGAGACACCCGTGCCCAAGTCCCGCGTACGTAAGAAAAAGGTCTACACGCCGCCGACGGACGTCCGGCCGGCCACTGGGATCAAGAAGTCCAAGCCTAGCCCGCCATGGGTGCCGTACCTCGCGGTCTCGCTGATCGTGATCGGCATCGCATACCTGGTCACGTACTACATGAGCCAGGGCGCCTACCCGATCGAGGACATCAAGTACTGGAACCTCGCGGTAGGCTTCGGCTTCCTCGTCGGCAGCCTGGGCGTCTTCACGCAGTGGAAGTAGCCCGCCCGACCCAGGTCAGGGTGTCCGATTAGTCCGCTAATCACACCGATGTAGTTCCGTCCCCAGAGTTGTCCACAGGTGTGGAAATCCAGATCTGTGGACAACCTGTGGATATCAGGCCAGGTTTTCGAGGATCGTGGCGTTGGCCATCCCGCCGCCCTCGCACATCGTCTGCAAGCCGTACCGCAGGCCGTTGTCGCGAAGGTGGTGGACCAACGTCGTCATCAGGCGTGCCCCGGACCCGCCCAGCGGGTGACCGAGCGCGATGGCGCCCCCGTTCGGGTTGAGCCGGGCGGGGTCGGCGCCCGTCTCGGCCAGCCAGGCCAGCGGCACGGACGCGAACGCCTCGTTCACCTCGTAGGCGCCGATGTCCCCGATCGCCAGGCCGGAACGCTTGAGCGCCTTCTCGGTCGCCGGGATCGGCGCGGTCAGCATGACGACGGGGTCGTCGGCCGCCACGACGGCTGTGTGGACCCGCGCGATCGGACGCAGTCCCAGCGCCGCCGCGCGGTCGCTCGTCATGACCAGGAGAGCGGCCGCGCCGTCCGAGATCTGCGACGCGTTGCCGGCGGTGACGACACCGTCCGGCTTGAACGGCGTCTTCAGGCCGGCGAGCGTCTCCAGTGAGCCGCCGCGCCGGATTCCCTCGTCGGCGTCGACAGCGCCCACCGCGACGATCTGCGCCGTGAACGCGCCGCTGTCCTGGGCCGCCGCCGCACGGGCGTGCGAGCCCAGGCTGTACTCGTCCAGCTGCGTACGGGACAGGCTCCAGCGCTCGGCGATCATCTCCGCGCCGACGCCCTGGTTGAACAGGACGTTGTCGTACCGGGCCATCATCATCGGGCCGAACGGCAGTCCGGGGCCGTTGATGAAGTTCGAGCCCATGGCCACCCGGCTCATCGACTCGACGCCGCCCGCCACGACGATGTCCGCCTGGCCGCTGATCACCGCCGCCGCCGCGAAGTGCACGGTCTGCTGGGACGAGCCGCACTGCCGGTCGACGGTCGTACCGGGCACTGATTCCGGCCAGCCGGCAGCCAGCGCCGCGTTCCGGCCCACGTTCCAGGCCTGCTCGCCGACCTGGCTCACGCAGCCCCAGTAGACGTCGTCCACCAGCGCCGGGTCGAGGCCCGTCCGTTCGATCAACGCCGCCAGCACGTGCGCTGACAGATCGACCGGATGGGTGTCGGCCAGACCGCCGCCACGCCGCCCCACCGGAGTCCGGACTGCTTCCACGATCACCGCGTCGCGCATGGTTACTCCCTGGTAACTTCGCCTCCCCCGATCGTAGCCCGACTCATAGCTAGGGTGGGCGGATGACGGAACGGGAATGGCGGGTCGAGCGGAAGACCACAATCCTCAAGGCGGTGGCGGCCGGGGTCTTCGTGGTGCTCGCCGTGTTCGTCGCGAGCGATGTCCCCGGACGGGTACTCGGGCTCGGTGTCGCCGCCGCGCTGACCGCGTTCGTCGTGCGGGATCTGGTGGCGCCGGTCCGGCTGGCGGCCGACGCGCAGGGCGTCACCGTGGTCACCGGCTTCTCGTCCCGCCGGCAGATCCCCTGGAGCAACGTTGAGCGCGTGCGCGTCGACACGCAGCGCCGCCTCGGGCGCCGTATCGAGTTGTTGGAGATCGACACGGCCGAGCGCCTGCACCTGCTCAGCGCCACGGATCTCGGCACCGACTGCGACGAGGTGGCGGCCGCGCTCACCACCCTCCGCACCGGCCGCTAGCCCGGACCGCCCCTCAGATGGCGAGTTGGGCGGTCCGGACCAGCACCAGAACGACCAGCACCACGCCGACGGCCACAAGGCCGGTGACCTGGATCGCCGTCCGCTGCGGACCCTTGGGCGCGTAGGCGAGCACCAGCCCCGTGAGCGCACCGACGATCAGCCCGCCGAGGTGGCCCAGCCAGCTGATGTTGCTGATGAACAGGCCCAGCCCGAAGTTGAGGGCGATCAGCAGGAGCAGGCCGCGCGGGTCCTGGTTGAGCTTGCGGAAGAAGAAGAACAGCGCGCCGAGCAGCCCGAAGACCGATCCGGACGCGCCGGCCAGCGCCACGTTCTGCGCGTCGAACAGGTAGACCGCGACCGAACCGCCGAGACCGCTCAGCAGGTAGACGGCGAGGAACCGCCACCGCCCGACGAGCCGTTCGACGTCGCCGCCGAGCAGCGACAGCGCCCACATGTTCAGCAGGAGGTGGATGAGGCCGTAGTGCAGGAATCCGGCGGTGACAAGCCGCCAGTACTCGCCGTCCGCGACGCCGACCACGTCCATCGACCGGTTCAGCGCGAGCGGGATCATCGAGAACCACTCGTACAGGACGGACGAGCCGCCCTGGCCGGTGAGCGCCCGCATGGCGTTGTCGACGCCGTTGAGCCCCGCGGTGAGCACCGTCAGGACGAAGATCCCGACGTTGAGCCCCATCAGGATCTTCGTGACGAGCCCCTGGGCGCCGTCCAGGGACCCGCCGAACGCCGTTCGCGCGGCCCGTACCGACTTGTTGCCCTCCCGGATGCACTCCGGGCACTGGAAACCGACAGCCGCCGGCTTCATGCAGTCGGGGCAGATCGGCCGCTCGCAACGCGTGCAGGAGACGTACGTCTCCCGCCCAGCGTGCCGGTAGCAGACCGGGGCCGGCGCGGCGCCGGCCCCGGTCTCAGCCCGGTCCTCGCTCATCGGCTCAGGCGGGCCGGCGCTCGATCGTGACCGACTCGATCGTGATGTCCTCACGCGGACGGTCACCCGCACCCGTGGGGGCGTCGACGATGGAGTCGACGATCTTCTTGCTGGCGTCGTCGGCGACCTCACCGAAGATCGTGTGCCGGTTGGTCAGGTGCCGCGTGGAGCGCGGGTCGACCGTGATGAAGAACTGCGAGCCGTTGGTGCCGGGGCCCGCGTTGGCCATGGCCAGCAGGTACGGCTTGTCGAAGGACAGCTCGGGGTGGAACTCGTCCTCGAAGCGGTAGCCGGGGCCGCCGCGGCCGCTACCCAGCGGGTCGCCGCCCTGGATCATGAAGCCGCTGATCACACGGTGGAAGACCGTGCCGTCGTAGAGCGGCTTGCTCGACGTCTCGCCCGTGCCGGGGTGCGTCCACTCACGGGCGCCCTCGGCAAGCTCGACGAAGTTCCGCACCGTCTTCGGAGCGTGGTTCGGGAAGAGCTTGATGGTGATAGCGCCAGCACTGGTGTTCAGCGTGGCGTAGAGGTCCTCGGACACCGGGACTCCTTATCGGTCGTGTTCGTCCCATCCTGCCACGGTGGTTTTAAAGCACTGTCCCAGCGGGCAGGATGAGAAGGGATCGGACCCATAAAGCTAGGGGGCAAGTCATGGTGTTCCGTCGCAAGGGCGCGTCGATGACAGAGTCGACCAGCGCCGCAGAGATTGGTGCAGAACTGTCCGCCCGTGCCAGGGACGTAATGGAGCCCCGTATCGAGGCCGCAAGGGACGCGGTGCAGCCGGCCTGGGAGTCGGCGGTAGCGACGCTGGCCCCGGTCGTCGCAGCCGCGATGGAGGCCCAGACCAAGGGGCGCCGCGCGGCCAAGCGGGTGGAGAAGAACACCCGGCCCGGCCGCCGTGAGGCCAAGCGGCGCGCGCACGAGGCGTCACTGGCCCTGCGGGGCGAGCGCAAGCGCAGGTGGCCATGGGTGCTGGGCGCCCTGGCGCTCGGCAGCGCGATCGGTGTCGTCGGCGGTGCGCTGGTCGGGCGTGCCAGCCGTCCGGAGTGGGAGGAGTACGACCCCACCGAGGAGGGCCAGCGGCGGTCGGCGCTGCGTGACCGGGCCGGCACGGCGCAGGAGAAGATCGCCGGGACCGCGCACGCGGTCAAGGAGAAGGTGACGTCCGCGACCGGGGTAGCGCGCGAGAAGGCGACGGACGCGGCCCACACCGCCCGCGAGAAGGCGGCCGACGCGGCCCACACGGCCCGCGAGAAGCTGCACGCGGCGCGGGAGAAGTCCGCGACCGAGATCGAGCAGACGGCCGACGCCGCGGCCGAGGCGACCCAGCGGACGACGGACGAAGCGGCCAGCTCCGCCCGTCACGCCACCGAGGAGACGCGCGAGGCCGTGCACCACGCGGCCGGTGCCGTCCGGCCGGGCACGGACAACAACAGCCGCCCGGTGTGAGCCTGCGGAGGTGTCCCGCCCGTCCGGGCGGGGCGCCTCTCAGAGCCAGCCGCTGCGCCGGAACGCCCGGTACATCGACGCGCAGACGACGGCCATGAACCCGACGACGAGCGGGTAGCCGTACGTCCATTTCAGCTCGGGCATGTGTTCGAAGTTCATGCCGTAGACGCCGGCGATCATCGTCGGCACGGCCGCGATCGCGACCCACGCCGAGATCTTGCGCATGTCGTTGTTCTGCTGGATGCCGACCTGCGCCAGGCTCGCCTGGAGGATCGACGTGAGCAGGTCGTCGAAGCTGGCTATCTGTTCCGTGACGCGCGCCAGGTGGTCGGCGATGTCGCGGATGTAGCGGCGTATCTCCAGCGGGACGCTCGGCACCTGGCCGGCGGTCAACGCCTCCAGCGGACGTGCGAGCGGCAGCGCGGCCCGCTTGAACTCGACGATCTCCCGCTTGAGCTGGTAGATCCGCTGGACGTCGGTGGAGCTGCGGCTGAACACGCCGACCTCCACCTCGTCGATGTCGTCCTCGATGGCCTCGGTGACTTCCAGGTACACGTCGACGATGCGGTCCGTGATCGCGTGGAAGACCGCCCAGGGGCCGTGCAGCAGCAGGTCTTTCCGGTCTTCCAGACCCGCGCGGACGCCGCCGAGCTTGCACGCGTCGCCGTGCCGGACGCTGACGATGTAGTTCTGGCCGATGAACAGCATCACGTCGCCGGTCTCGACGACCTCGGTGCTGGCGGTGAGTTCCGCGTGGCCCATGTAGCGGGCGGTCTTGAGGACGACGAACGTCATGTCCGCGTACCGCTCCAGCTTCGGCCGCTGGAACGCCTTGACCGCGTCCTCCACCGCGAGGGGGTGCAGATCGAACGTCACGGCGATGTCGGCGAACTCTTCCTCCGTCGGCTCGTGGACACCGAGCCAGACGAACGCGTTGCTGTGCCGGCGCGCCTCGGCGAAGGCTTCCTCGTACCCGATGCGCCCGGACTGGCGGACGCCGTCGACGTAGAGGCCACAGTCGACGACGGCCGAACTCTGCGGGCTGGACGTGTCCGACGACTCGTGCCGGTGCATCGGCCTGGGAAGAACCCGGCCGACCGCGCGGACGGGGGCGGCCAGCGCCCTCGCCACGCCGCGACTCCGTGCGCCATTCCCGTTCCTGGGCGCGTTGCTGGCCATACGTCACCTCCCGGCTCGCGGTGGACACAGCCGTCCAAGGCTACGCCGCCTGGCCGGGCACCCCGTGGTCGGCGTCGAAGGATGTCCTGCCCGTCACGAGGCGCGAGGAACATCACGTTTGACAGCGCGCGGACGCTTGGACCTGCCGGTGGCCACGGGTACACGTCGCGCGTGGTCGCGGGTTCGTGATTGCATCCGAACCAGACCTACGCCCACGCCTTGGAGAGGGATCCGGTGTTCGCAGACCACGGGGGCAAGACAGCACAGAAAGCACTGCGGCTGGTCGCGGCGGCGCTACTCGGGCTCGCGGCGATCGCGGTGGTGCCGGCGAGCGGCGCCCAGGCCGTCGATCAGGAGACCGCGCCGACGTTCATCATCTGCAAGAAGAAGCCGGCCAAGGGCCGCATCGACAAGGTAGTGGCGGTGGGCCCGGGCAAGATCTGGATCCGGGGCACGATCCTGCCGTGCCGGCCCGCCGGCCCGCGCGATGCCGCCGCGATCGCCGAGATCCACGCGGACAGCAGCGGGTTCGTGGCTGGCGGCCCAGGCATCGTCCACTACCGGCGGACGGCGTCCGGCCAGTTCAGCCGCATCATCACGCTCACCACCAACACCAGGCGCGTCTGCGTCGCCGACCATCCGGACAATGCCGTCGACTGTTACTCCGTCCGGGTGCCGGAGAGGAACGGGATGCCTGGCGTCCCGATCGTCCTGGGGCGCACGACGACCGCCGGCGTGACCGTCCCCCCGCCTATTGGGCTCTGCGGCTACTGCTGGTGACACCAGGTGGCCACCATGCGTAACGGTTGCGAACTTCTGCAATCTGGCTCCAGAACGTGCGTGCAGACGGTGACAGCATCCGGCGTCGATGTTGAGCTAGCGGCACGGTGCGGTACGGAGCCGGGGGTGGACCGCGCGGTCCGTGAGTACGACGGCTGGTGGGGTGAGCTCGGTAACGGGGGGCTTACCCCGCCGGCCAGCGCCGGCGCCCAGTTCCGCACCGTGTGGGCGAACGGACGGAGAATGAGGTGGGAGTCATCGTGGGCGCCGGCAGGACGGACGAGGTGATGTCGCAAGATCCGCCCGAGGAGAGCGGCGAAGACGAGGGCAGCGGCCTCGAGTTCAGCGCGAGAGAGAAAGCGCTCGTCGAACTTCTCGCCGCCGGCCATACCGATGCGAGCGCCGCCCGCCGCCTCGGGGTCAGCCCGCGCACGGTGTCCTACACGTTGCAGTCACTCATGGACCGGCTCGACGTCGAGAACCGCTTCCAGCTCGGGCTCGCGCTGGGCACCCTCGGTGCCCAGGAGGTGACGGACCCGTCCCTCCTGGACGAGGACGACCGCCCGCCCGAGTCGATCGACTAGCGCCAAAGAGCGCTATAGCGGCTGGCTAAGGGTGCAGATGTCGTTACACCGGACGATCCGCGTTGACTCGTAGATCCAGTAGGAGCAGGTGACGATTGTGCCGCCAACCTGCGTATCGCGGATCGGGCCGAACCAGAGGTTCGGGAACCCTTCCTCGCGGCGCATGCCACGGTACGGGTCCTCGCTACGACCGATGATCCAGTCGAGCACCAGTAGCCGCATGTCATCGCTCGGCGACTCCCGCGCGATCCATCTGTCGACCATCTCGGGGAACCGAACTAGCTTCCATCTGAGTGGCTCAGTTCGCACGCGGAAGCCTTGCCAGAACCTCGGCCCGCATGGACAGCAGCTTTTCGCTGTCGTCTAGCTCGTCGGGTTCGACCGGCGTCTCTTGTGCGCCCGCCAGCCACTCCTTGACCGCCTCCGAGTCCAGCGGCACTGCTTCCTCGCCGGCGGCTGGATTGCCATCTGTCCGGAAGTACTCGCGGATCCACTCTCGCTGGATGGTCACCCGTGCACCTGGTTGGCGGAGAAGGTTGGCAGTCTTCCACGGCGTCTCGCCGTGGGTGAGATTCTCCAAGTCCTTACCTGTGAGCGTGCCGTACCGGCTGACTACGTAGCCGACTGTATTCAGTTCTGCTTCACCCAGCTGGACGCCGATCAGCCCGGCCTCGTCGGGCGGCACGCCGCCCTTCTCTTCCTTCCACAGCGTGCCGACTACAGGGCCCATGTCCCAGGCGGACACGGTCTCGGAGAACAGTGGCTCGTCGAAGGCGGCGAGGTGATGACCCTGGCAGTAGTAGAGCAGCTTGTGCAGCTTCAGTGTTCCGAGGCCAGGCAACCGCTCGCGAAGGGCGGCGGCGACGTCTCTCGCTGATACCGCCATGCGATCAGCATACGGTGGCAGCCGCTGAGGGCGCCTTAACGAAACATGCCACTCTGGTTCGTACATGTGTTCGATTATGCGCTCTTCCGGCGACAGTTTCCAGCGCGCGAGCTGGCTAGAGGCCGAGCTCGCGGGCGATGAGCATGCGCTGCACCTCGGACGTGCCCTCGCCGATCTCCAGGATCTTCGAGTCACGCCACATCCGGGCCACCGGAAACTCGTTCATGAACCCGTAGCCGCCGTGCACCTGGGTCGCCTCGCGCGCGTTCGTGACCGCGCTCTCGGACGAGTACAGCTTGGCGATGGCGGCCTGCTTCTTGAACGGCTCGCCGGCGAGCATCCGAGCGGCCGCGTCGTAGTAGGCGAGACGGGCGGTGTGCGCCCGCAGCTCCATGTCGGCGATCTTGAAGGCGATGGCCTGGTTCGCGCCGATCGGACGTCCGAACGCGTGCCGCTCGCGCGCGTACTTCACGGACTCGTCGACGCAGCCCTGCGCCAGGCCGACGCCGAGTGCGGAGATCGCGATCCGTCCCTCGTCGAGGATCCGCAGGAACTGGGCGTACCCGCGGCCGCGCTCGCCGAGCAGGTTCGCCGCCGGGACCCGGCAGTCCACGAAGGACAGTTCACGGGTGTCGGACGCGTTCCAGCCGACCTTCGAGTACTTCTTGCTGACGGTGAAGCCCGGGGTGCCGCTCGGGACGATGATCGACGAGATCTCCTTGCGCCCGTCCTCCGTCTCGCCGGTGACGGCGGTGACCGTGACCAGCGCGGTGATGTCCGTACCGGAGTTCGTGATGAACGCCTTGGTCCCGTTGATGACCCACTCGTCGCCGTCGAGGACGGCCTTCGTCTGGGTGGCACCGGCGTCCGAACCGCCGCCGGGCTCGGTCAGGCCGAACGCACCCATCGCCTCGCCGCTGCACAGCTTCGGCAGCCACTCGCGCTTCTGGGCCTCGGTGCCGAACCGGTAGATCGGCATCGCGCCCAGGCTGACGGCCGCTTCCAGGGTGATCGCCACGGACGAGTCGACCCGGGCCAGTTCCTCCAGCGCCAGGCACAGCGCGAAGTAGTCGCCGCCCATGCCGCCGTACTCCTCGGCGAACGGCAGCCCGAACAGCCCCATCTCACCCATCCGGCGGACGATCTCGTACGGGAACTCGCAGTTCTCGTACAGCTCGCCGATCTGCGGCGCCACGACCTTGTGCGCGAACTCCTCGACCGTCCCGCGCAACGCCTCGTACTCACCTGAAAGCCGAAAATCAACCATGGTTACTGTCCTTTGATCGAAACCTGGAGCTCACACAGGGGTGACGCCGTGACGGCGGCGGGAGAAGGAGCGGTCCTTGGTGCGGGCGGCGGCGAAACGCTGGATCAGTTCGTCGCGGAGTTCGTGCGGTTCGACGAGCGCGTCGACGACGAGTTCGGCGGCGAGGTGGACGATGTCGATGTCCTCCTCGTACTCGGCGCGCTTGGCCTTGACGAACGCGTCGCGCTCTTCGTCGTCCATGGCCGCGATCTTGTTGGCGTAGACGGCGTTGACGGCCGCTTCGGCGCCCATGACGGCGATCTTGGCCGTGGGCAGCGCGATCGTGGCGTCGGGTTCGAAGCCGGGGCCGGCCATGGCGTAGAGCCCCGCGCCGTACGCCTTGCGGACGACGACGCAGATCTTCGGGACGGTCGCCTCGCTGACGGCGGTGATCATCTTGGCGCCGTGCCGGATGATGCCCTGCTTCTCGACGACGCTGCCGACCATGAAGCCGGGGACGTCGGACAGGAACAGCAGCGGCACGTTGAACGCGTCGCACAGCTGGACGAACCGGGTCGCCTTGTCGGCGGAGTCGACGAACAGCACGCCGCCCTTGAACATCGAGTTGTTGCCGACGACGCCGACGACCTCGCCGTCGAGCCGGCCGAACCCGACGGTCAGCTCGCGGGCGTGGAGGGCGTGGATCTCGAAGAAGGAGCCTTCGTCGAGGATGCCCTTGGCGTACCGGCGCATGTCGAACGCCTGGCGCTCGCTGTCGGGCACGAGCTTCGCCAGGTCCACGTTGGCCGGCGGGGCGGCGGGCGCGGACGGCGGGGTGCCCTGCCAGCTCGACGGTAGGTAGGAGAGGTACGACTTGACCGTGGTGATCGCCTCGTCCTCGGTCTTGACGAGGAAGTGCCCGACCCCGGACTCCACACAGTGGACCTTCGCGCCGCCCATCGCTTCGAGCGTGGTCTTCTCGCCGGTGACCATCTCGACCATCCGGTCGGACCCGAGGTACATGCTGGCGTTGCCGTCGACCATGACGACGACGTCGCAGAACGCGGGGATGTAGGCGCCGCCGGCGGCGGACGGTCCGAACAGCGCGCACACCTGGGGGATCGAGCCGGACGCGCGCACCTGGTTCCAGAAGATCTTGCCGGCGCCGCGCCGGCCGGGGAACAGGTCGACCTGGTCGGTGATGCGGGCGCCGGCCGAGTCGACGAGGTAGACCATCGGCACGCTCGTGGCGTACGCCTTCTCGATGATGCGGATGATCTTCTCGACGGTCCGCGCGCCCCAGGATCCGGCCTTGACCGTGGAGTCGTTGGCCATCACGCACACCGGACGGCCGTCGACCCGGGCGATCCCGGTGACGACGCCGTCGGCGGGGAGGCCGTCGGCGAGCGCGTTGGCGTAGCCGCCGTCCTCGACGAACGATCCCTCGTCGACGAGCAGCCGGATGCGTTCCCGGGCGAACAGCTTGCCCTTCGCGGCGTTGGCGGCGTGGTACTTCTCCGCACCGCCGGCCTCGATTCGGGCGCGATGTGCGTCGAGCGGGTGGGTGGCGTCGGGTTCCGGCGACACGGACGTCCTCCGAGCGGTCTGCCGGGGTCTCCGGCTCCTGACCTGAACGATCGTTAGGGTACCGCACTTCCGCCGAGTTTCGGACTTTTGAGGGTCGCGAGGGCCGCGGAACCCTCAAAAGTCCGAAGGTCGGCGCGCATGCCGGCAGCCTCAGCGGGAGGCTGTCACAAGCGCGTCCGCGAGGGTGGTCCGGGCGTGGACGGTGCGGCGGCCGACGCGCTGGGTCGTCACCAGTCCGGCGCCGCGGAGGGCGGCCACGTGCTGGCTGATCGCGCCGGCCGTGACCCCGAGACGTTCCGCCAGCTCACCGGTGGCGGCCGGCCCGGACAGGGCGGTCAGCAGGTCTGCCCGGGTACGGCCGAGCGCGCCAGCCAAACCTGCCGAGGACGTGCACTCACCGGCCTCCCACAGGGTGGCGACGCCGCGCGCCGGGTAGATCAGCGTGGGCTGCCACGGCTCGTCGTCCATGACGAGGACGCTCGGCCACGCGAACGCGCATGGCACCAGCACCATCCCCTGCCCGTCGAGCGCGATCTCCTTCGTGTACTTCTTGTCGACGGTGAGTTCCTCGCCGTCCCACCGGACGTCCCTGTGGAGGTCGGCGAACAGCGCGTGGGCGCCGCCGATGGCGAGCTGGCGGCTGCGGTAGAGGACGTCGGCGTCGAGGTGCGCGCGGAGCCGGGGCCAGTGCTGTTCGACGGCCAGCTGCCAGTAGGCGTCGAGGGTTTCGCGCATCTCGACGAGATACCGACCCGGCGACGCGGCGACCCGGGCCCGGGTCTCCTCGGTGGCGATCCGCTCGGGCAGCGTGCCGGACCGGCAGCCCGTCATGTTGCCCATGTCGTTGACCACCTGCGCGTGGGGCGTGGCGGCGATGGTGGCCAGCTCGTCGGCGAACTCCGGGAGTGGCGTGGTGGGCGGCGGCGTCAGGAAGTCGGGGATGTAGGACGTGGGCGGCACCAGCGCGAACAGCAGCGACAGGTCGAGCCCGGACGATCGCAGGGCCGCCTTCGTCTGGTGCGCCCATCGCAGGTGGACGGCGTGCCGGCCTGGCGACTGGAGCACGCGCAGGCTGGTGACGACCTCCCACAGCGGCGAGAACGCGAACCGGAGATGGGACATGTCGTGGGCAGTGAAGCGGGCCGTGAACACACCTTCAGTTTAGCTCTGGCTAAAGAGTTGGCCAGCCCTGGATAGCTCCTCAGGATCAGTACATGACCACCACGGACGCGCGGCCCATACCCGGCCGGCAACGAACCTTCGGCGGCCTACCCAGGCAATTCTGGTTCCAGTGGGTCGGGATGCTCGTCAACCGGCTCGGCATGTTCGTCCAGCCGTTCCTCGTCCTGTACCTGACCGACGCGCGCGGCCTGAGCGTGCAGCAGGCCGGCACGCTCGTCGCGATCTGGGGGTCGGGCGCGCTCATCGGTCCGCTGCTCGGCGGCTGGCTCGCCGACCGGATCGGACGCCGCGCCACGATGGCCGGCGCCATGCTCGCCGCCGCCGCGAGCCTGGCCGCGCTCGGCGCCGCCCAGAGCATCCCGGCCATCGCCGTCGCCGCCTTCTTCGCCGGCGTCACGGCCGACATGTACCGGCCGGCGGCGAGCGCCCTGGTAGCGGACATCGTCCCGCCAGAGGACCGGGCGCGGGCGTTCGGGCTCCTGTTCTGGGCGATCAACCTCGGCTTCGCGGTCGCGGCGACGGCCGGCGGCTTCCTGGCCAGCAAGGGGTACGGCCTGCTCTTCGCCATCGACGCCATCAGCTGCGTGATCTTCGGCGCGCTGATCTGGTTCGGCGTGCGGCACGAGACCCGGCCAGCGCCCGCTTCCAAGGACACGCCCAAGGTCGGCTACCGGACGGCGCTGCGCGACCGGACGCTCGTCTGGCTGCTCGGCCTGACGCTGCTCTACGGATCGGTCTACGACCAGGCGTACATCACCCTGCCGCTGGCCATCCGCGACGCCGGCCTGCCGACGTCCAGCTACGGCACGGTGATCGCGCTCAACGGCATCGTGATCGTCGCGCTCCAGCCGTTCCTCACGCCCCGGCTCATGAGGTTCCGGCCGACGACCGTCCTCGCGGCCGCCAGCTTCCTCGTCGCCGCCGGCATGGCCGCCACCGGACTGGCGCGGGGGCCAGTCACGTTCGGCGTCACCGTGGTGATCTGGACGCTCGGCGAGATCGCCGTCGCCGGCCTACTCGGCGCCATGACCGCGGAGCTGGCGCCGCCGCAGGCGCGCGGGCGGTACCAGGGACTGTTCACGCTGTCGTGGGCGGCGTCCGGTCTCGTCGGCCCGGTCGTGGGCACTGCGGTGTACGGCGGCGTGGCGCCGGCCGCGCTCTGGCTCAGCTGCCTCGCGGCCGGGTTCGTACTGGCCGCCGGGTACCTGTACGTCGGCCGCTCCCTGGAGGCGCGTGACGCGAGGCGGCCCGACCCCGCTCCCAGGGCCGGGCCGCCGTGAGGGTCAGGCCGCTGCGGCGATCCGGTCCAGTTCGGACCGCGGCACCAGCAGCGCGCCGAACTTCTTGACCGCCTGGTAGTAGGTCCAGGCCGTGGCGAGGCACGTGTTGCGCGGGACGGTCGAGTACCGCGCGCAGACCTGCTTCATGTCGAAGTAGAAGGCGTCGTCCACACGCGCCTTGTTGGCCGGGAAGGCGTTGAGCCGCTTGAAGTTGCGGTACCCGAAGTCGTGGCGATAGCAGGAGAGCCGGAAGTCGAAGCCGAGCGGCTGGTCCGGACTGGACGAGCAGAAGTCGGTGGACCAGTCGAAGCCGTAGGAACTCCATCGAGCCTGGTAGACCCGGGCGCCGTTCCAGGCACCCTGGCTGGCGGAGGTCGGCTGGGTCCAGGCGGTCGCGACCTGTAGCCGTTCGGCTTGGGTCGCGGCATGCGCGGGGGTGGCGAACACGAACACGGTCGCGAACGCGACGGCAGCAGCGAGCAGACGCATG
Organism: uncultured Actinomycetota bacterium; assembly: GCA_963742725.1. Classification (GTDB taxonomy): domain Bacteria; phylum Actinomycetota; class Actinomycetes; order Mycobacteriales; family Cryptosporangiaceae; genus CAVVAL01. Next base: position 2,077,190 of record CAVUMX010000001.1, read on the forward strand.
GGGCACCTCGCGAGAACCAATGTGGCCCGGCCGGTGTGTGGCCGACCGGTTCCTGCCCGCGCCGGGGCAGGGTCGCGTGATCGACTGACGTCGGCGGGTCGCGCCGGACGTCAGCCCGGTGAGGTGAAATGGAGCCGGCGGCGGGTCGCCGTCCGACTTGCCCTAATGATGCGACAAAAGTGCTGGCTAGATGCCGGATTCAGTGAGGCGGGTGCGCGGACCCGCGCGGAGGACGCCGCTCGGCAGTTCGCGGCCGGCGATCCGCTCGGCGCTGCGGGCCACCTCGATCAGCGCGTCGAGGTCGACGCCCGTCCGGATGCCCATGTCCTCGACCATGTGAACCAGCTCCTCGCTCGCGAGGTTGCCGGTGGCACCCGGGGCGTACGGGCAGCCGCCGAGCCCGCCGACGCTGGCGTCGAACTCGGTGATGCCGAGTTGCATCGCGGCGAGCACGTTCGCCAGGGCGGTGCCGCGCGTGTTGTGGAAGTGCAGCAGCAGCGGGATGTCCGGGTGCTTGGCCCGGACGGCGCTGACCAGCGCGGTCACCCGGCCGGGGGTCGCCATGCCGGTGGTGTCGCCGAACGCGATCCGGTCGGCGCCGTCGGCCACCGCGCGGTCGACGACGGACACGACGCGCTCGACCGGGACATCACCCTCGAACGGGCATCCGAACGACGTGGCCACGATGACCTCGCACGTCGCGCCGGCGCCGTGCAGCAGCTCGATCAGGCCGGTGATGTCGTCCAGCGATTCGGCGGTCGTCCGGTTCACGTTGCGCTTGTTGTGGGTGTCGCTGGCCGAGACGACGACCTCGATCTCGGTGAACCCGGCGCCCAGTGCCCGCTGGGCGCCGCGGCTGTTCGGCACAAGCGCCGAGTAGCGGACGTCCGGGTTGCGGGTGATGCCTGCCCACACCTCGTCCGCGTCGGCCATCTGCGGGATGGCCTTCGGGTGGACGAAGCTCACCGCCTCGATCCGCTTGACGCCCGTCGCCGAGAGCGCGTCGATCAGCTCGATCTTGGCCTGGGTCGGGACCGGTTCCTCGTTCTGCAGCCCGTCCCGGGGCCCGACCTCCCGCAGCGAGATCGCGCCGGGCAAGGGCAGCGTCATCGCATGCGCCCGACGATGCCGGTGTCGTAGTCACCGGAGACGAACTCGGGGTTCTCGAGCAGCTCGGCGAAGAACGGCAGGTTGCACTTCGGACCGGTGATCTCGAAGCCGGCGACCGCCTTGCGCGCCCGTTCCAGCGCCTCCGCCCGGTTGGCGCCGTGAACGATCAGCTTCGCCATGAGCGAGTCGTAGAACGGCGTAACGGTCGTGCCGGCCGCGTACCCGGAGTCGACGCGCACGCCCTCGCCACTCGGCTCGACCCAGGTCGCGACGGCGCCAGGACCAGGCAGGAACCGCTTGGGGTCCTCGGCGTTGATCCGGAGCTCGATGGCGTGGCCGGTTGGCTGGAGACCGTCCAGGCCCGGGTCCTCGCCGGACGCGATCCGCAACTGGGCCTCGACCAGGTCGACGCCGAAGACGGCCTCGGTGATGGGGTGCTCGACCTGGAGCCGGGTGTTCATCTCCAGGAAGACGAAGTCGCCGCTGGTGGGGTCGACCAGGCACTCGACGGTGCCGGCGTTGCGGTACCCGACGGCCTCGCCGGCCTTCACAGCGGCGGCGAGCATGCGTTCGCGCAGCTCAGGCGTGACACCGGGGGACGGCGTCTCCTCGGCGACCTTCTGGTTGCGGCGCTGCACGGAGCAGTCCCGCTCGCCGAGCGCGATGACACGGCCGTCCGCGAGACCCAGGATCTGGACCTCGACGTGCCGCACGCGGGGGAAGTACCGCTCCAGCAGGACGCTCTCGTCGCCGAACATGCGCTCGGCGAAGCCCAGGATCTTCTCGTGCTGTGCACGCAGCTCGTCGGGGTCGGCGGCGACCGCCATCCCCATGCCGCCACCGCCCGCGGCGGCCTTGACCATGATCGGATAGCCGATCGTCTCGGCGGCGGCCAGCGCTGAGTCGATGTCGGCCACCGGCTCGCGGGTGCCGGACGACACCGGGACGCCGGCGTCCGCCATCAGGTTTCGGGCGTTGATCTTGTCGCCCATGCGCTCGATCGCGGCGGGCGGCGGGCCGACCCAGATGAGCCCGGCCTCTTCGACGGCGAGCGCGAAGGCCGCGTTCTCGGAGAGGAAGCCGTAGCCGGGGTGGATGGCCTGAGCGCCGGTCTGCTCGGCGGCGGCGAGCACCGCGGCACTGTTGCGGTACGACTCGGCGGGGCTCGCCGGGCCGATGCAGACGGCCTCATCGGCTTCAGCGACGAAGGGCATGTCCGCGTCCGCCTCGGAGTACACGGCGATCGCCCGGACGCCGAGCCGGCGCGCCGTCCGGATGACGCGGCGAGCGATCTCACCACGGTTGGCGACCAGTACCGACTCGATCATTGCTTCGCCTCCACCATCGAAAACTGAACGATCGTTAGGCTAGCGTGCTACTGACGCGTAACCCAGAGGTTCATGCGCCGAGCAGCGCGGTGAGCGCCATCTGCCGCAGCAGGGTGGACACCGCCGCCCGCTCCAGCTGCGAATCCAGGAACGGCGTCGAGTTCATGAGGCCGAACGCGGCGTGCGCGGCGACCCGCGCCTCGGCCGGCGGCAGCTCGGCCCGCAGATCGGTGAGCACACCGACCCACTCTTCCACGTACAGCCGCTGGAGGCGCCGGATCGTGCGGCGGCTCTCGTCGGGCAGCCGGGCCAGTTCGTGCAGCTGGAGGGTGATTACGGCCGGATTGTCCAGGGCGAACGCCACGTGGAAGTCGACGAGGGACTCCAGCGCCTGGCGCGGATTCCGCGCGGACTCGACCCGCTTGCGGCCTTCGGCCAGCAGCCGCTCGCTGACCGGCGTGATCGCGGCGGCCAGCATGGCTTCCTTGCCGGCGAAGTGGTGGTAGAGCGCGGGGCCGGTCACGCCGGCGGCGGTGCCGATGTCGTCCATCGAGACGCCGTGGTAGCCGCGGGTGGCGAACAGGTGCACCGCGATCGCCAGAATCTCCTCGCGGCGGGACAAGCGCCGTCGCGGGCGGCCGTTCGCCGCGACCGTCTCCTCTGCCGTCACGGGGTACAGCCTAGCGAGGGATGGAACCACCGGTGAACGATCGTTCACCTGCCCCGGAGTCCCGGTTGCTCCGGGGCAGGTGAACGCGCCTACTTGAGCGTGAGGGTCATGGTGTTGCCGGGCCCCGCCATGAGCAGGGTCAGGACGGGAGTCAGCAGGCCGCAGCTCTTGAACGACGGGATCTCGTACGCGCCGGCGAGCGTCGTGCCGTTGAAGATGTCGATCGGCGTCGTGTTGACCATCGTGGCGACGGACGGCTTGCTCGTCGTGCAGCCGGCCGGGACGAGGTTCAGCTTCGGCAGCCAGTCCTGGCGGACGCTCAGCACCTGGAGCGTGAACGTCGTGGTCGAGGTGATCTTGCCGGCGCCGAGGTCGACATCGGCGGTGGTCGGCCCGACGGGCACCATCCGGACGACCGATGTCACCGGGATGTGGCCGAACAGCTTCATCTTCATCGTCAGGTCGGGGATCTGCATGTCGCCGGTGAGCTTGCCGGTCCCAAGGTCGAGCTTCGCGGCGAAGCTGGACTTCGGCACGACGATCTTCACGTTCGGCTTCTTGACGACCGTCTCACCCGTGACGTTGGCCCAGTTGAGATCAATGACCGGGTCGGCCTGAGCGGGAGCGCTGAAGCTCCCGGCGCCGACGATCGCAGCAACCGCGAGTGCGGCGGCGAACCGGAGTGGTGAACGCACGGAATCCTCCTCAGGGGGCAGCGGCCCCGTAGCTGTCGTGCTCCATCCCCCCGGCACGCCCCGGTCCGCCGGGGAATGCGTCCGGAAGATTACTCGCAAGTAACCCAACTCACTAGTAACCCCCGGTAGTCGTCTGCCGGCCTGGGAGTTCACCGGCCTGTAACTGAATCGTGAATCATTGTCACGATTTGGTCGCGACCCTGCCTTGACGTCCCGCACGCGGCGCTAGAGTTCGCCCGCATTTGTCGTGATGCCACCCCTTACGTGCAGGAGCCCGCGCAGACATTCCTGCCCGAACGGGCAGCTCCCTGAGGAGGGACCGCATGACCCGCTTACCCCGGTTCGCCACCGCCGGTGCGGCCGCCGTCGCCGCCGCACTCGTCTTCGCCTCGCCGGCCCTCGCCGCGCCCGTCCCCGTCACCTGGGACTGCCAGGCCAAACCGCCGATCGGCGACCCGCAGCAGCTGCCGCTGGACAACTCCGTCCAGGCCGAGGCACCCGCGACCGTCGCGGCCGGCGCCGCCTTCGAGGCCACGCTCGCCCCCGACCCGACGACCGTGCCGCCGGAGGCAGGCGGCTACACCATCAACAACCTGCAGAACCTCGTCCTCCGCGTACCGGTGCCGCAGGGCGCCACCTACCAGTCCGCCACGCTGACCGGCGGATCCAACCTCGGCACCGGCATCCCCCGCGTCGAGCAGGCCGGCGGCGTCGTCAGCGTGATCGTGCCCGGCCCGCTCGCCGGCGGATCGACGTTCCAGCTCCCGGCGCTCCACCTCAACCTGACCGCGTCCGGCGCGGCGGGCAGCACGATCGACACCAAGCTCGCCGGCACCAGCTACGCCGACCCGGGCATGACGTTCACCGCGAACGTCCAGGCCGGGCCGTTCCCGGTCAGCGTGCCGACGTCCTGCTTCGCCAACCCGTCGCCGACCCTGACGAGCACCACGATTTCCTGAGCCGCTTCGGCCGGGCGCGCTTCCCCCTGCGCGCCCGGCCCGGCGCCGCCCGCCCGGCCACGGCGCGCCTCCCCGCGCGTGCCCGCCACACGCCGCGCCCGGCCATTTCGGTTGCGCCTGGCGGCATGATCGGGCGCATGACGGCTCGGCATCGGTTGATCATCAAGCCGCCCGGCGCGTACCTCCCGTTCCGGCGGTTCGCGTCCCCGCCGCTGTGGCTGCTCACGAGCCGGACCGAGGAGCGCCCGAACCGTCCGCTCCGGTTCCAGCTGGTGTGCCGGCACGAGTCCGATCCGAGCGAGGATGCCGTCGCCCGGGCGGCCGTGATGCTCGCCGGCTGGGACGAGGTCCGCGGATGAGCACGTTCGACGAGCTGGTCGCCGAGGGGGAGTCGGTGCCGGTCGAGGGCTGGGACTTCTCCTGGTTCGACGGGCGAGCTACGGAGGAACGGCCGCCCTGGGGCTATGCGCGGCTCGTCGCCGACCGGATGGCCCACGCCGACGCCGCACTCGACCTCCAGACCGGAGGCGGCGAGGTCATGGCGTCTCTGTCCACGTTCCCGGCCCTGCTCGTGGCGACGGAGGCGTGGCTGCCCAACGTCCCGGTGGCTGGCCGGAACCTCGGTGCGCGCGGCGGCTCGGTGGTCGCGGCCGACGGCCTGCCGTTCCGGGACGCGTCGTTCGATCTCGTGACCAGCCGCCATCCGGTGAGCACGCCGTACGGCGAGATCGCCCGGGTACTGCGCCCAGGCGGGAGGTTCCTGTCCCAACAGATCGGCGCGGGCACCGTCCGGGAGCTGTCCGAGGCCATGCTCGGGCCGCTGCCGCCGGTGGACCCGCTGTTCATGGAGCGCGCCGCGGAGACTGCCCGAGCCGCCGGATTCGACGTGACCGAGCTGCGCAAAGCGTCGCTGCGGATGACATTCGACGACATCGGCGCTGTGGTCCACTTCCTGCGGAAAGTCGTCTGGACCGTGCCCGGCTTCACCGTTGACCGGTTCCGTACCGAACTGCGCAGCCTGCACGAGCGGATCCAGACCGACGGCCCGTTCGTCGCCCACTCGCAGCGATTCCTGATCGAGGCGCGGCTGAATCGTGTCTAGCTGGGCCGTTCCCGCCACGACCTGGCGGCACTCTTAGTGCCTGAGAGGTCACACTGGGCGATCATCCACAACCTGTGGAGAAGCTGGGGGTAACTGCCCCTAGATCTAGGGGTGTCTTAAGGTTTGCCTGCTCCGAGCGTTGCGCGAGCGGTGGCGCCGACCTCCGGTCCGGCCTGAACGATCATGCGTCCGCCGGGTGCCCATACGCCTGAGTGACCGGCGGTGTCGGAGTAACCGGCCCCTGTCGGCCCGGCGAAGCTGGCGATCGCGACCCAGATCTGGTGCTCGGCCGCGATGCGGCGCGCGCGCTCGTCCTGGCTGGCCACCTCGTCCGCGAACATCAACGTGCCAGCCACGTACGCGTCGATGCCGAGGGCGGCGGTGTCCGCCGCGTGTTCGGGGATGCCGGTGTCCCGGCAGATCGCCAGGCCGAGGCGCCAGCCGTCGACGTCGAACCGGGCCGGCGCCGGGCCCGGCTTGAACCGGCGGTCCTCGTCCTGGTGCACGTTCACTTTCCGGTACGCGACCGTAGCCCCAGACCCGTCGACCGCCACGAACGCGATGTGCTCGCCCTCGACCGGGGCGCCGACCAGCGCGACCGACCCGGTTTCCGCGCAGGCCGCGACGAGAGGCAGGAGGCGGGGATCGTCGATGGCGACCGTCGGGGCGTCGAGTTCGTACCCGGTGAGCGAAAGCTCGGGGAACACCACCACGCGCGACTTCGCCTCCCGGACGGTCGCCGCGTGGGCCGCGACATTGGCCTCGACGTCGTACGGAACGCAGTGGGGCTGGGCGACGGCAATGGTCAGAGGCTCTCGCATGGCCCCAACCGTAGGACGCCTGCGCCAGCCGGTGACACGACGGTTACCTCGCGGTGAAGGGGCGGTTGTCCGGCTGGCCGAGCGTGTGTGGCGGACCTACTCTCCCCGCTGAAGGAGCCCGCCATGAAGCGCCTCATGCTCCCCGTCATCGCCACCGCCGCCCTTCTCGTCGGCGTGGGGTTCGCCGGTTCGTCCAGTGCCGCCGCGCGGCCATCCGCGCAGTCGTGCGCCGCTGGCCAGACCGCGCGCACGATCACGATCCAGGTCTGGTTCCACCGGAACGGGAAGCTCGCCGCCACGACGCGGACGAGGCCCGTGACCGTCGCCACCGGACGGCTCGCGCTCAAGGAGCTGATCGCCGGGCCGAACCAGGCCGAGACGGCGACCGGCATGCGGTCCGGCATCAGTGCCGGGACCCCGTTCGACATCTCGCTCACGAACGGTGTCGCGACAGTGGATCTACCTGCGTCCTTCTATGCGGGTGGGCGGGACGCTGCGCGGCTGCGCCAGGCCCAGGTCGTGTTCACGCTCACGCAGTACCCGACGATCAGCAAGATCGGCTTCCTCAAGGACGGCGAGGCCACCGGCTGGCCGCTCGGACGGATCGACTACGCCGACTTCCTCCCGCCGATCGTGGTGACGAGCCTCGCGGTCGGCCAGCAGTACAAGAGTCCTGTGCGGATCGCTGGTATCGCCGCTGTCTACGAGTCGACCGTAAGCGTGCGCATCCTCGACGCGTCGCGCCGCGAGATCGCGCGCACGTTCACCACCGCTGCGTGCCTCAAGAACTGCTTCGGTCGGTACGGGGCCTACAGCGTGGCCGTCAGCTACCGGGTCACGATGCCCCAGCGCGGCACGGTCGAGGTGTACTCCGAGTCGCCCGAGGACGGATCGCAGACGCACACGGTCGCCACCCCGGTGCTGCTCGCGCCCTAGCCGGTGAACGTGGCTTCCACCGTTGGGCCGCCGGGCTCGGCAAGCAGCTCGGCGGCCTGACCGGCGGCCTTGCGGTCGGCGGCGCTGACGGCGCCGAACGGTTGGATCGCCACGGCCAGCCGCCGTGCCGTGGAGCGCTGGCGATAGGTGCCGGCAATCTCGCCACGGACCAGCAGGACGCCAGGATTGCCGACCGGACGCCACACGGCGCTGCGGTGCGCGCGGTCCGGCAGGAGAAGCTCGCGATCGGCCAGTTCGGTGAGCGGGTCGTATGGCGGGAGCAGCCGGACCTCTTGTGCGGGCGCTGCGGCGCGCAGTTCGTCGAGATCGTCGGGGTGTGCCCAGGCGGGTCGCCCGTCGACGTCGACCGCGGCGAGCTGGTCGGGCCAGTGTCGGTGGGCGGCGGCGGTGCTGAACGCCAGCCACCGCGCCAGGTGTTCTGGCTGGCAGGGGCCGCACAGCCGGAGGAAGCGCCGGACGAGCGTGTTCCGGCTGTCGACCGGATCGACTGGGGGCACCGGCTCCTGGAACGGCACATACAAGGATTCGGCGATGACCAGCCCGGCTTGCAGCGTGGCGTACCGGAACAGGGCGTCCTGGACGTGGTTCGCGCCGCAACGCCGGCACCACGGCGCCAGGCGGGCGTCTACCAGTGGGGTCACGGCCGTGCTCAGGTCGGCCTTGGTGCGCGGCCGCCCATCGGCGTGCACGTGCCGCATCGCGTCGGCGACATGGCTCATCGCCCAGCTCAGGCGCATGTCGTGGCCGATCAGCTCCTTGCCGAACGGGCCGAAGAGTTCCGGGGCGAGGTCAGCGACGTCGATCGTGCCGAGCGCGGCGACGAGGCATCCGAGGTCGGCGACGCGGTGCAGATGGGGCGCGGCGCGCAGCGAATGCACGACCACCAGCTGGTCGGGATCCATCTTCGTGCCACGTGCCCGCAGGGCGGGGGCGGCGGTCCTCCCCGGCGGGTAGTCCTGGACACCGGCCGGCAGAACTCCCTCGCCGGTTGGGCGTTCGAGATGCTGCACGGCCACCCGATAGCCCAGGACCTGCGCTCGGCTCAGGGCTGTGGGCATCGCGCGCTCCTCCCGCTCGCCCGTCGACGTTAGGCGATGTCACCGACAGAACCGCGACGTCGGTCAGTGCCTGCCCCAGCGTTCCTACGCGACCGGAATGTATCTCGGCGAGGCCACAGAACACCTGGTCAGAGCCACCGTGCAAATGACCACAGGTGTGGCGCCCAGCAGATTCGATGAGGGGAAGCACCGATGAAACGACGTGTACGCGCAGTACGGACAGTCCTGGCTGCCATTTTCGCGGCGGCACTGCTGCTGGCCGGATCGCCGTCGCCCGCGGCGGCGGCGACCGGCTACAACGTGCTGTTCGGCAACGCGCACAGCGGCAAGTGCCTGGAGATCCTGTACTACAGCACCGCCAACTTCGCCTTGGCCGGGCAGTACGACTGCCACGGCGGCGGGAACCAGCAGTGGAACTACAACACCTCCACCGGACTGATCCAGAACGTACACAGTGGCAAGTGCCTGGAGGTGCTCTACTACTACACGCACAACGGCGCCGAGGTGGGCCAGTACGACTGCTACGGCGGCCAGAACCAGCGGTGGGACATGAACAGGTCGAACGGCTTGATCTACAACCGCCACAGCCGCAAGTGCCTTGAGGTCTACGGCTACAGCACCGCGAACTTCGCCCGGGTCGCGCAATGGGACTGCCACGGCGGTCCGAACCAGGTGTGGCGCTGGCGGTAACCACGAGGACGAGGATCCACCCGTTGCAGTCTGCTCCCGGCGAACCGACTGCCACGGGTCCCTCGCGGCCACAGCGCGCGGCAGTTCAACCGTTGTCTTGGCGTCCCCACCCCGTCAAGGCCACCCTGATCGCGCTCATCGCCACCAACGTCCTGCCCTGGGACGACACGCAAGTAGCCGCCGTCGGCCTCGCCATCGCCACGCTTCGCCATCGTCCTCGGTTTCACACGGCTCCGAGTCACCCCGACCGCCCACCCTCGCGACAACGACCGCGTCCCCCCTCGTCCCAGTCGCATCGACCGCGGACCCCCACGTGCTCGACCCCCGCGACCTCGACGAAACGTTCAGCTAGCGCTTCCTGAAACAACGAAGCGCCCCGCCCGCCTCCAGTTGGAGACAGGCGAGGCGCTCCCTTCGCGTTGCTGCTGTTCGTGTCGTCAGCGTCGAGCCAGCGCCGCACCCTCAGCCCGCTGCTCGCGTCTCGGTCAGTTGACTATCAGTGTCCAGCCTCGCTGAGACGCCGCTTCGGGGAGTTCCCGGATGATCCGTTCTTTGTCGGCGTCATCGACCGGTGTGCCGTCGGTCCATGTCCGGATCGATACGAGGTCCGCGTAGAAGTGCACCGGGTTGCCGCTCGGCATCATCTCGCCGCTGAGTTTTATGGTGCGTTGGCCGACCGCGATGTGGATCCAGCCTCTGCTCATGCGCAGGATTTCCACGGTATCGCCTTTCGGGTGAGGACTACTTACTGTGTCGGGCGCGGCATGGAACCCGGAACGGTACGTGGCTCCGCACCGCCAGGCACCGTTCCGGGGGTTTCAGAGTGGGCGGTGACTAGTTGCGTTCTAGCTACCCGGCTGCCTTGATATCCCACTTCTGGTTATTGCTGCCCTGGCACCGGTAAATAGTAGGCCTGGTCCCATCTTCGGTGTCGCCGTGAGGTGCGTCCAGGCACTGCCCATCGAGGGGTCCCTCCTGGTGAAGTACGAGTTCCTTGGTGTCACCATTGTGGGTCCACCGGTCACCGTGCTCGCACCAGGTGATTTGCAGGTACGACCGGCCAACCGGCATTCGGGCCCAGCGCAGGCACATGGGAAATGCTTCATTCCTAGCTCCTACGGACTCGATCTTCCCGTCGGGCCGCCGATGCCACAGCTGGTTGTTAGATCCCTGACACGTAAATTGGATGACCTCCTCCGTCGGCTCATACTTCCCGCTTTGGACATCGAGACAACTGTTCTCGCCTTCCAGCTCAATCGTCTCCGGCCGGATGAGTTCCGGGTCCTCAGCTGGCGGATCGCCGCCATCGCGTGCCCAGAGCGTCGTCTCTTCCCGAGTGGCCGCGTCAATCTTGATGATCGTGGTGACCCTGCCGTTCTCCTTCAGCGCCGGGAACTCCACCGTCTCCCATGTGTTGCCGGGTGCGACCGAATCGCCGATAAGGACCTCGGCAATGCCCGAGGCACCCTCGGCGAGGAACCGTGAAAGCTTTGTCCACGTCTCCCTGTCGTCATCGGCAACCTCGGGAACTCCTGACGCCTCCATTTTCTGGACTAGCGTGGTCCGCCCTCTCTGCGGGGCCATCTCGTTGGACAGGTCATATACCGACTCGCCGTTGAGTCGCCCACTCCAGAAGAGGGTCTGGTTCGGGCCAGTTTTGACCGCTTCCCTCAGCTCATCGTCCGTCCATTCACCAATCGGTCTGTTCGGGTCGGCTTCTTGGGCGCCGGCGATACCTGTGAGTGCGACCGTCGACATGATGGCGAGCGCAATGGCCGCCAAGGCTGCGGCCAGCGTAGTTCGTTTCCTGGTAATAGGAGCCTCCTGCTAAGAGCGGTACGCGAACACGGATCGCCTACGGCGATTCCGTGGTGCACGGCTGAGACGTCCGTCAGTTGACGCGTCTCGTACGAGCGACTCGTCGCCGTCTCAATGCAGGGGACATCTTGCGCAAACTACGATTAAACATCTATTAAGCCTCGGCAAAACCGCAGCTCAGGCCGCTGTCCCCGCAGCGCTCGATTGCCCGCCGCGATCGGACCGAGTCCTCCCAGGCGCGGCAGCAGCCCGCGAGGCTACGGATCTGAGGGCGCTCGTTTCGGCTAGGCAGCCCCACGACGAAGCGCCCCGCCCGCCTCCACATCGGAGCCGGACGCGGCGCCCTTCTGCGTTCTACCGCCCGGCGGGTGCCTCAGCGTCGAGCCAGTGGAGATGCGCGCGGTACGGCGGACTCACGCGGTTCACCGGCTCGCCGGTTTCCGTGTCGGATAAGGGAGCGCGGCCAGACGCCGGCGCTCCCCGCTCGCGATGAGGATGAGGTCGACGAGCACCGCCCCGGCGAGGCCGACGGCGAGGCTTGCCTGCGGGATACGGGGCCGGTTATCCAAGGCGCCGAAGTGGGTTCCGACCGACGCCGAGGTTCTGGCCCTCCTTGCAGTGGTCCCGGAGCGGTACCTCGCAGCCATTTGGCTCGGTGTCGGCCAGGGCACCCGACTCGGTGAAGCGCTCGGCATCGAGAACGGCGCGCGCTGCGTGGACTTCCTCGGCCGCGAACTGCACGTCGTGCAGCAGCTCCGGTTCAATTTCGCGGAGTTCGGCGGCTTCTGCCTCGGCCCACCCGAGTCCGGGTCGGTCGGCACTGTCGACCTTGACGACCAGGTCGCCCTGGTCCTCGCCGAGCACATCCGCAAGCTGCTGTTCATCAACGAGGCGGGCCTGCCGATCCGGGACCAGCGCTGGTCGGAAATGTGGGGCCAGTGGCGCGAGGCGGCCGGATGGCCGGCCGAGGGCACGTTCCACTCGTTGCGGCACTTCTTCGCGACCACGCTGATCACCGAAGGGGCCGACCCGACCGAGGTGCAGAACGCGCTACGGCACCGCAAGCTCCGCACCACGCTGGAGACATACGTGCACTGGTGGCCGAAGACGGAACGGCGCCGCAGCGTCATCAGCGCCGTCCTGCGTGACGCCGCCGACCGGGGCACGGCGGAGGCCACCGGAACCTGATTTGTCGTAGATTTGTCGTAGAGCCCCTGACCGAATGCGTTTCCGCAGGTCAGGGGCTCTTTATGTGGAGACGAGGGGAATCGAACCCCTAACCCCCGCCTTGCAAAGGCGGTGCTCTGCCAATTGAGCTACGTCCCCTTGGCCGGCCCAGCCGCGGGGCCGTGACCGGCCTCGCGAAGGTTCAGCGCAGGTCGGGCGCGGTGGTTGCCTCGTGCCAGAGCTCACGCTCGTCGTTGGCGTCCTTGATCTTCTTGACTACCACCGCCGCCGCGCCAGCGACCACAACCAGCAGGAGAAGCTTCTTGAACATCGTTGTTCGCCCTCTCAATACTGAGTGGCCCCGGACGGAACCTGGGAGTGGGGCTAGCTGGAATCGAACCAGCGACCTCATCGTTATCAGCGATGCGCTCTAACCGACTGAGCTATAGCCCCGCGTGCGAGACGCAAGGTTACCCCATCCCCTGCGTCTCGCTCAAAACGGTTCAGTCGCGCTCCGCGAGCGTGACCTCGACGCCGCCGACCAGGTCGGCGCAGACGTTGTAGACGAACGCCCCGAGCGTCGCCAGCGCGGTGAACAGAACCATGTTGACGGCACCGAGGAGCGCCGCGCTGCCGATCACGAGCTTGGCCGTGATCACGAACTCCTCGCCGCCCGCGTCGCCGGCCTGATCGGCCGTGGCGGTGAGGGATCCGATGGTCTTGTTGAGGCTGTCGAACACGTCCATCGCGTCGAGCACCGTGTACAGCAGCGCCGTGGCGACGACCGACACGATGAAGAGGACCAGCGACGCCGCGAACGAGAACTTCATCACGGACCACGGGTCGATCTTCTTGAGCTGGAGCCGTGCCCGGCGCGGACCGCGGGACGCGGCGGCGGCGACCGTCGCGCGCACGTTCCGCACGGCCTCGCCGACCTGGGTCCGAGCGGTACCGGACGCGGCACCAGCGCCAACACCAGCGGCCGGAGCGGACACCGGCGCGGCAGCGGCCGCAACCGACGCGGCACCCGCCGAACCGGAACCAGCCATGCCCATGACCGAGGTGCGCCCTGCCGCGGCGGACGGCGGCGCACTCGCGGGCCGAACCGCCGTGGGCTGAGCACCGGCGACCGGCGGCACAGCGGAGCCGACCGGCTTGGCCGATCCGGCCGCCGACGCACCAGCGCCAGTGCCCGGTCCGGACGGAGCCTGCGGCCCAGCGGGCTTGACCGGCGCGCCTGACGCCGCACGCAGCGACGAGTTGAGCGGCGGCGGCACCGGAGGCACCGACGTCCCGGACGACGACTGGCCGGAGTTCACGACCGACGGGCGCAGGCTGCCGGCGATGCCGGACCCGGCCGGTGCCTTCGGCGGCGTGCCACCGGAACCAGCCTGCCCACCGCCCGACCCTGCCGACCCACCGCCGGTACCAGCGGAAGCGGACCCGCCGGGCACTGACGCGGACCCGGTCGAAGATCCGCCGGCCGGCTTGTCCTGCCCGCCGGTGGCAGGTGCGCCACCAGCGGGCTTACCGCTGCCCTTCGGAGTCGAGGGCGGTGCTTCCTCGCCAGGTACCACCGCACGGCCGACCGCAGCTGTCCCGACAGCCGCCGTGGCGCGCGCGGCGCCCCCGGCCTGCGACTTGTCGTCGCCGCTGCTCTTGCCGTCGCTCATTTACTCTTCCTGTCCCTCGGGCTCATCAGCGTTCCGTGCGATCGCGACCAGCGTCACCCCCGCGGGGAGGTCCATGAGCTTAACGCCCATGGTGTTCCGGTCCCGAGTCCGGCGAACCGGCTTGACGGGGGTCCGGATCACTCCGCCGTTGGAGGTAATCGCGAACAACTCATCATCGGGGGTGACCGCAAGAGCCCCGATCAAACTGCCACGCTTCAGCACAATCTTCGCTGTGACGACGCCCTTGCCGCCACGGCCCTGGACTGGATATTCCTCGATCGGCGTCCGCTTGGCGAACCCGCCGTCCGTCGCGATGAGCACTTCGAGGCCGTCGCGGACGACCTCCATCGACAGCAGTTCGTCACTGTCCGTGAATCGCATACCGATAACACCCGAGGTTGCGCGGCCCATCGGTCGCAGAGCGTCATCGTCCGCGTGGAACCGGATCGCCTGGGCGTGCTTGCTCACCAGCAGCAGATCGTCGTTGGAGCTGATCAGCGCCGCACCGACCAGTTCGTCGTCCTCGCGCAGGTTGATCGCGATGACGCCGCCCTGACGGTTGGAGTCGAAGTCGGTGAGCTTCGTCTTCTTGACCAGACCGTTACGGGTGGCGAGCACCAGGTACGGCGCTACCTCGTAGTTCCGGATCTGGATGACCTGGGCGATCTTCTCGTCCGGCTGGAACGCGAGCAGGTTCGCCACGTGCTGGCCACGCGCCGCCCGGTTGGCCTCGGGCAGTTCGTACGCCTTCGCCCGGTACACCCGGCCCTTGTTCGTGAAGAACAGGATCCAGTTGTGGGTCGACCCGACGAAGAAGTGGGCGACGATGTCGTCCTGCTTCAGCTGGGCACCCTGCACGCCCTTGCCGCCGCGCCGCTGGGAGCGGTACAGGTCGACCTTGGTGCGCTTGGCGTAGCCGGTCCGGCTGATCGTGACGACCACGTCCTCCTCGGCGATGAGGTCCTCGATCGAGACGTCACCGTCGAACGGGATGATCTTGGTGCGCCGGTCGTCGCCGTGCTTGTCGACGATCTCGGTGAGCTCCTCGCCGATGATCTGGCGCTGCCGCTCCGGGCTGGCGAGGATCGCCTCCAGCTCGGCGATCTCGGTCATGATCTGGTTGTACTCGTCGATGATCTTCTGCCGCTCCAGGGCGGCGAGGCGCCGGAGCTGCATGTCCAGGATCGCGGTGGCCTGGATCTCGTCGATCTCCAGCAGCCCCATCAGGCCGGACCGGGCGGAGTCGACGGTGTCCGAGGCGCGGATCAGGGCGATGACCTCGTCCAGCGCGTCGAGCGCCTTGAGGTAACCGCGCAGGATGTGGGCGCGCTCTTCCTTCTTCCGCAGCCGGTACTTCGTCCGCCGGACGATGACCTCGACCTGGTGCTCGACGTAGAGCCGGACGATCTGGTCGAGCCGCAGCGTGCGCGGAACGCCGTCGACGATCGCCAGCATGTTGGCGCCGAACGACTGCTGCAGCTGCGTGTGCTTGTAGAGGTTGTTCAGGACGACCTTCGCGACGGCGTCCCGCTTGAGGACGATCACGAGGCGCTGGCCGGTCCGGCCGGACGACTCGTCCCGGATGTCGGCGATGCCGGTGAGCTTGCCTTCCTTCACCAGCTCGGCGATCCGCTCGGCGAGGTTGTCAGGGTTGACCTGGTACGGCAGTTCGGTGACGACGAGCGTCTGCCGGCCGCGCCGGTCCTCCTCGACCTCCACGACGGATCGCATCATGACCGAACCACGGCCGGTGCGGTACGCGTCGGCGATGCCCTCGGTGCCGACGATCAGGGCGCCGGTCGGGAAGTCCGGGCCCTTGATCCGCAGCATGAGCTGGGCGAGCGTCTCGTCGTCGTCGGCGTCCGGGTTGTCCAGGCACCACTTGACGCCCTCGGCGACCTCGCGGAGGTTGTGCGGCGGGATGTTCGTCGCCATGCCGACGGCGATGCCGGCCGACCCGTTGACGAGCAGGTTCGGGAACCGGCTCGGCAGGATCGTCGGCTCCTGGGACCGGCCGTCGTAGTTCGCCTGGAAGTCGACGGTGTCCTCGTCGATGTCCCGCAGCATCTCCATCGCCAGGTGATGGAGCCGGCACTCGGTGTACCGCATGGCGGCGGCCGGGTCGTTGCCCGGCGATCCGAAGTTGCCGTTGCCGTCGACCAGCGGGTACCGCAGCGACCAGGGCTGCGCCATCCGGACGAGCGAGTCGTAGATCGCGGTGTCGCCGTGCGGGTGGTAGTTACCCATGACGTCACCGACGACGCGCGAGCACTTCACGTAGCCGCGGTCGGGCCGGAAGCCCGAGTCGAACATGCCGTAGAGGATCTTGCGGTGCACCGGCTTGAGGCCGTCACGGACGTCGGGCAGCGCGCGGCCGACGATCACGCTCATCGCGTAGTCGAGGTAGCTCCGCTGCATCTCCACCTCGAGCCCGATGGGCTCGATACGGTCGTGGGGGGGCGGGGTCGTGATCTCAGTCACCGCGTAGCGCTACCTTCCGGTGTGGACAGGATTGTGGACACTGTGGACATCGGGCTCCGATGTCCCTCGCAACGATCAGACGTCAAGGAACCGGACATCCTTCGCGTTGCGCTGGATGAACGAGCGCCGCGCCTCGACGTCCTCGCCCATCAGGACGCTGAACAGTTCGTCAGCGGTGGCGGCGTCGTCGAGGGTGACCTGGAGCAGCGTCCGGCTGGCCGGGTTCATCGTGGTCTCCCACAGCTCCGGGTAGTTCATCTCGCCCAGACCCTTGAACCGCTGGATGTCGTCCGGCTTCGCCTTGGGGTTCTTCTCCTGGCGCAGCGCGATCAGCCCGTCGCGCTCCCGGTCGGAGAATGCGTACTGCGCGTCGTCGCCCTTCTTGTTCCACTTCACCTTGTACAGCGGCGGCTGGGCGAGGTACACGTACCCCAGTTCGACCAGCGGACGCATGAACCGGAACAGCAGGGTGAGCAGCAGGGTCCGGATGTGCTGGCCGTCGACGTCGGCGTCGGCCATCAGCACGATCTTGTGGTACCGCAGCTTCTCGATGTCGAACTCGTCGTGGATGCCGGTGCCCAGCGCGGTGATCATCGCCTGGACCTCGTTGTTCTTGAGGACCCGGTCGATCCGCGCCTTCTCGACGTTGAGGATCTTGCCCCGGAGCGGCAGGATCGCCTGGGTGCGCGGGTCGCGGCCCTGCTTGGCCGAACCGCCCGCCGAGTCACCCTCGACGACGTAGATCTCGCATTCCTGCGGATCCGAGGACTGGCAGTCCGACAGCTTGCCCGGCATCGAGCTCGACTCGAGCAGGTTCTTGCGGCGCGCCAGCTTGCGGGCCTGCTGGGCGGCGATCCGGGCGCGTGAGGCGGCGGCGGCCTTGTTGATGACGATCTTCGCCTCGGCCGGGTTGCGGTCGAACCAGTCACCGAGCCAGTCGTTGCAGGCTTTCTGCACGAACGACTTCGCCTCGGTGTTGCCGAGCTTCGTCTTCGTCTGGCCCTCGAACTGCGGGTTGGCGATCTTCACGGAGATGATCGCGGCCAGGCCCTCACGGATGTCGTCCCCGGTGAGGTTGTCGTCGTTGCCCTTGAGGAGCTTGTTCGCCTTGGCGTACCGGTTGACGATCGACGTGAGCGACGTGCGGAAGCCCTCGTCGTGCGTGCCGCCCTCGTGGGTGTTGATCGTGTTGGCGAAGGAGTAGATCGACTCGCCGTAGCTCTCGTTCCACTGCATCGCGACCTCGACCGCGATGCCCTCGCCGTCGGCGCCGAACTCGATGACCGACTTGTGCATCGGCGTCTTGGTGGCGTTGAGGTGGCGGACGAAGTCGGCGATGCCGTCCTTGTACTGGTAGACGACCTCCTTCGGCACCTCGTCGCGCTCGTCGCGGAGGATCATCGCGAGGCCGCGGTTGAGGAACGCCATCTCCTGCAGGCGGCGGGAGATCGTCTCGAAGTTGTAGACGGTGGTCTCGAAGATCGACGGGTCGGCCCAGAACGTGATCGTGGAGCCGTGCTCGGTCGTCTGGCCCCGGCGCTCCAGCTTCGCGGCCGGCTTCGTCAGCGCGTACGGCTGGAACCAGATGTAGCCGTCCTTCTTGATCTCCACCTCCATCCGCGAGGACAGGGCGTTGACCACGGACGCGCCGACACCGTGCAGACCACCGGAGACCGCGTACGACTTGCCGTCGAACTTTCCGCCCGCGTGCAGCGTCGTGAGGATGACCTCGAGCGCCGGCCGCTTCTCCACCGGGTGCATGTCGACCGGGATGCCACGGCCGTTGTCGACGACCCGGACGCCGCCGTCGGCGAGCAGGGTCACCGAGACCGTGTCGCAGTAGCCGGCGAGCGCCTCGTCCACCGCGTTGTCCACGATCTCCTGCACCATGTGGTGCAGGCCGCGCTCGCCGGTGGAACCGATGTACATACCCGGCCGCTTGCGTACCGCTTCGAGGCCCTCAAGGACGGTGATCGAACTCGCGCCGTAGGTGTCTGACTTCTTGGCTGCCACGGAGCCTCAGCTGCTCTCTCCGCCACGAGATGGCGGGGTCGGGCGCGCGCGGACAGCCGCCACGGTGAGCAATGCTCCGTGAGGACGACAGGGCCCGCGCGTGCGGGGTACGACGGCTAGTCTAGCGACCTTCCATGACAGGAACGCGCATTGGCACGGCCTGAAGCGTTTCTGGCGCGTTGACACCCCCTCCTACGGGGTCCCCCACGCGAGGCCGGTGTCCAGCGGCCGAGCGTCGCTCGGTGGCGCCGCGCCGTCGCACTGCGCGAACCTGAACCGTACAACCTCGCCGCCGGAACCGCCCCTGCGCTCCGACGCAAACGAAGAAGAACGCTCATGTCGGACTGGAACCACGGCTGAGCTGCAACGACGTGATTTGTCGCCCCGCACCGCTAACGTTCCGCGCCATGACCGATCGGTGGACGAGCGACCAGGTGCTGGCCGTCGCGCCCGACCCGGCCGCGCAACGGGCGGCCCGTTCCCTCGCCACGAGCACGAAATGGCAGGGCGCCGGCCACGGCGACGAGGCCGTCTGGGGCTACTGCCAGGGCAGCGGCAAGACGCCGTACCAGACCTGCGTCGACGTGTCCGGTCCCGCGTACCGGTGCTCGTGCCCGAGCCGGAAGTTCCCGTGCAAGCACGCGCTGGCGCTCCTGCTGCTCTGGGTGGATGGCGCGGTCGCCGAGAGCGCCCCGCCGGACTGGGTCGAGGAGTGGCGCGGCTCCCGGCGGGAACGGGCGGCGCGGCGGAGCACGGGTGTTTCCGATCCGGCAGCGGCCGAGCGGCGGGCCGCCCAGCGGGCCACGCGGATCGGCGACGGCCTGACCGACCTCGACCGCTGGCTCCGCGACCAGGTCCGGCACGGGCTGGCGAGGCTCCAGCACGCGCCCTACTCCGAGTGGGACGGGGTGTCGGCCCGGCTCGTCGACGCCCAGGCGGCGCCGGTCGCGGCTGCCGTGCGGCGCTTGGCGACCGTGCCGGCCGTCGACGCGGCCTGGCCGAGCACGCTGCTGGCCGAGTTCGGGCTGCTCCGTCTCCTGATCTCGGCGTACCAGCGGCGCGATGCGCTGCCCGGCGGTCTCGCGGCGACGGTCGGTGCGCGCGCCGGATTGCAGGCGGAAGCCGGCGGCGGCGGCACCCTCCGCGACGTCTGGGAGGTCGTCGGGCTGCGCGACGAGGAAGAGGAACGCCTGGTCACCCGCCGGGTCTGGCTGCGGGGTCGGGAGTCCGGCCGGTCGGCGCTCGTCCTGAGCTTCGCCGGACCGGGGCAGCCACTCGACGCGAGTTTGCTTCCCGGCACCAGACTCGACGCCACGCTCTCGTTCTACACGGGGGCGTTGCCCTTGCGAGCGGCTGTCTCCGAGCGTCACGGGGGCCCGGAGCCATGCCGCTCGCCAAGGGCCGGAGCGGTCACCGCCGAGCTGGCCGGGTATGCGGACGCGTTGGCCGCCGAGCCGTGGGTGAACTCCTGGCCGGTCGTTCTCGGCGACGTCGTCCCCGGCCGGCTGGGCGATGGCTGGTACCTGGTGGACGAGTCCGGCGCCGCGCTGCCGCTGACGGCATCGGGGCGCCGACTGTGGCGGTTGGTCGCGGTGTCCGGTGGCCGTCCGATGACCGTCGGCGGCGAGTGGTCGCCGGCGGGGCTGCGTCCGCTGACGGTGTGGAACGGCGAGGAGGTCGCGGTCCTGTGAGCGCAACGAAGTCCTGGGACGACCTGGTCGCCGCCGCCCTGCTCGGCACCGAACGGAACCGTGGCGCGGTGTCCGGGCTGCCGCCGGCGCTGGCCGGGCCGGTCGCCTCGGTCGACCGCACCGATCCCGCGGCGGCGGTCCTCGACACGGCTGCCCTCCTGGCCACGTACCGGCGCGCGGGTACGGCCATCCGCCGGCAGGTCGAGCCACTGGCCGAGGCCCGGGCCGAGACGCGCGCGCCCGCCGGCGCCGCCGCCGCACGCCGGCTCGCCGCCCTGCTGGACGGGCGGGACGACGACCTGGTCCGCGAGTGGGTCGCGGTGGCCGCGCGGCTCGGGCTCCGCGCGCCGGCCGGCCTGGTCCCGGCGCTACTCGACCTCGGGACCCGCAACAGCGCGCTGCGTCCGGACCTGACCGCCGTCGCCGGCCAGCGCGGGCGCTGGCTCGCCGGTCTCAACCCGGCGTGGAAGTACGTCCTCGCCACCGCCACCGACGACGCGCTCGACGAGCAGGCCTGGGAACTGGGCAGCCTCGGCGACCGGGTCACGTACTTCACCGGACTCCGCGCCCAGGATCCGTCCAGAGCCAGGGAACTCCTCGCCTCGGCGTGGGCAGCCGAGGACGCGGACGTTCGCGCCGCGCTGCTGCCCGTCCTCGCGGCAGGGCTCGGCCCAGACGACGAGGCATTCCTGGTTGCCGCGCAGAACGACCGCCGGCACACCGTGCGGTCCGCCGCCGCCGACCTGCTCGTCCAGCTCCCCGGTTCAGCGCTCGCCGAGCGGATGGCGGCGCGGGCGCTGGCCTGCGTCCGGGTGGACCGGAAGCTGTTGCGCGAGCGGATGACGATCACCCCGCCGACCTGGTGCGATCCTGAGACCCGCCGGGACGGCGTCCGCCCGTCGCCGCCGCAGGGCACCGGCGACCGTGCCTGGTGGCTGAGCGAGATCGTCGCGCGCACCCGCCCGTCGACGTGGACGGCAACGTTCGACGCCGAGCCCGCCGCGTTGATCGCGCACGCCAAGCAGTCCGACTGGTGGTCGGCGATGTTCGCCGGCTGGGCCGCGGCGGCCATCCGGTTCGGCGATGCGTCATGGTCCCGCGCGCTGCTGACCGTCGAGTTCGCACCGTCCCTGCTCGGTGCGCTGCCGATCGAGGAGCGCGCCGAGGCGGTGGCCGCCGCCATCTCCGGACGGCGGATCAGCCGCCATATGTCCGAGATCCTCGACCAGTGCCCGACGCCGTGGCCCGAATCGCTCGGCCGCGCCACGCTGGCGCTGCTCGGCGGCTACCGCGCCAGCTGGCCCGGCTGGTGGCGCGGCGAACTCAGCGAGCGCGCGGCCACCGGCCTGCCCGTCGCCTTGCTCGCCGAAGCCGAAGAGGCCCTGCGCAAGGCCGACGGGGCCGGGCACCGCCACCACCTCGCCGAACTCGTCGCGGTCCTGCGACAGCGCGCCGACATCACCAGAGAACTCACCGAGGAGACCCCGTGACCGACACCGCGGTCCTGCGCCCGCACGCGGAACAGCAGTTCGCCGACGAGCTGGCCGTGCTCGCCGAACACGACGACCGGCCGCGGCCGCCGAGCTGGCGCCTCTCGCCGTGGGCGGTGACCACGTATCTGCTGGGCGGCGAGCTGCCGGGTGGCGCGGTGATCTCGCCGAAGTACGTGGGGCCGCGACGGCTCGTCGAGATCGCCGTCGCCACGCTGGCCACCGACCGTGCGCTGCTGCTGCTCGGCGTCCCGGGGACGGCCAAGACCTGGGTGTCCGAGCACCTGGCCGCCGCGATCTCCGGCGACTCGACGCTGCTGGTCCAGGGCACGGCAGGCACGGCCGAGGAGTCCGTCCGGTACGGGTGGAACTATGCCCGGCTGCTCTCCGAGGGGCCGTCCCGGGCGGCGCTGGTTCCCAGCCCGGTGATGCGCGCGATGGCGGACGGCAAGGTCGCCCGCATCGAGGAGCTGACCCGGATGCCGGCCGACGTCCAGGACACGCTCATCACGATCCTGTCCGAGAAGACCCTGCCGATTCCCGAGCTGGGCGAGGAGACGCAGGCGCGGCGCGGCTTCACGGTCATCGCCACCGCCAACGACCGGGACCGCGGCGTCAACGACCTGTCGAGCGCGCTCCGACGCCGGTTCAACACGGTCGTCCTGCCGCTTCCGGAGAGTGCCGAGGCCGAGGTCGAAATCGTCGCGCGGCGCGTCGCGCAGCTCGGCCGGTCGCTCGAACTTCCCGAGGTGCCGGCCGCGCTGGACGAGATCCGGCGGGTCGTCACGGTGTTCCGGGAGCTGCGCCAGGGCATCACGGCAGACGGTCGCACCACGCTCAAGTCGCCGAGCGGCACGCTCAGCACGGCCGAGGCGATCTCCGTCGTGACCAACGGGATCGCGCTGGCGGCGCACTTCGGTGACGGCACGCTCCGGGCGTCCGACGTGGCGGCCGGGATCGTCGGTTCGGTCGTGAAGGACCCGGTCTCGGACCAGGTCGTCTGGCGCGAATACCTTGAAGCCGTCGTGCGGGAGCGGGACGGCTGGCGCGACTTCTACCGCAGCTGCCGTGAGGTGAGCGGGTGACGGTCACGCTCCTCGGCGTCCGGCACCACGGTCCGGGTTCGGCCCGGGCCGTGCGCGACGCGCTGGTGGCGCTCGGCCCGGATCTGGTGCTGATCGAGGGACCGCCGGAAGCCGATGCGCTCGTGCCGCTGGCCGCCGATCCGGCGATGCGCCCGCCCGTCGCGCTCCTCGCGTACTCGCCGGACAATCCACAGCTCTCCGCGTACTGGCCGTTCGCCGTGTTCTCGCCGGAGTGGCAGGCGCTGCGGTACGCGTTGGACGCCGGCGTGCCCGCGCGGTTCTGCGACCTGCCGGCGGCGCACCAGTTCGCCATCGAGCGGACCGACAATCCGTCCGCCGAGGCGCTGCGCACCGACCCGATCGGGCTCCTCGCCTCCGCCGCCGGCTACGACGACGCCGAACGCTGGTGGGACGACGTGGTCGAGCACCGCCGCGACGGCACCCCTCCCTTCGCGGCGATCGCCGAAGCCATGACCGAACTGCGTGGCATCGGCGGTGACGCGCGGCTCGACAGCCGTACCGCCCAGCGCGAGGCGTACATGCGGACGGTGCTGCGACGTTCGATGCGCGCCGGCCACGAGAACATCGCCGTGGTCTGCGGCGCCTGGCACGTCCCCGCGCTGGCGACATTGCCCGCCGCGTCGGCGGACGCCCAGATCCTCAAGGGGCTACCCAAGACGAAGGTCGCCGCCACCTGGGTGCCGTGGACGCACGGGCGGCTCGCCGATTCCAGCGGGTACGGCGCCGGCGTCGCGTCGCCGGGCTGGTACCACCACCTGTTCTCGGCGCCGGACCGGGTCGTCGAGCGGTGGATGGTCCAGGCGGCGGCGGTGCTGCGGGACGAAGGCCAGCCGGCGTCGTCGGCGCATGCGATCGAGGCGGTGCGGCTCGCGGAGACCCTGGCCGTGGTGCGCGGACGGCCGCACGCCGGGCTCGCCGAGGTCGACGACGCGATCCGGTCGGTGCTGTGCGAGGGGTCCGACACCGCCGCGGAACTGATCCGGCGGCGCCTGGAGATCGGCGAGGCCCTTGGCCAGGTCCCGGCCGAGACGCCCATGGTCGCGCTGCAACGGGACCTCGCCGCAGAGCAGCGACGGCTACGGCTCCGCGCCAGCGCGCTCGTCCGGGAGCTGGGCCTCGACCTGCGCAAGCCCATGGACGTCGACCGCAGCCGCCTGCTGCACCGGCTCCAGTTGCTGGAGATCGAGTGGGGCACGGTCGCGGACGGCACGCGCGGCAAGGGCACGTTCCACGAGGACTGGAAACTCGCCTGGCAACCGGAGTACGCGGTCGCCGTGATCAGCGCGAGTCGCTGGGGCACCACGGTGCTCGACGCGGCGACCTCCCGCGCGCGCAGTCTCGCCGCGGAAGCCGTGGCGCTCCCGGCACTCACCCGGCTCATCGAGCAGTGCCTCCTCGCCGACCTGCCGGACGCGTTCCCCGGCGTGATCGCACAGCTCGCGAGCCGGGCGGCGCGGGACACCGACGTCGTCCAGCTGATGGCCGCGCTGCCGCCACTCACCCGCACCGTGCGCTACGGCGACGTGCGGGGAACCGACATCACGTCGGTCCAGGAGGTGGCCGAGCAACTGCTGCTGCGGATCTGCGTCGGCCTGCCGGCGGCCGCGTCCCAGCGCGACGACGACGGCGCCCGGGAACTGGTGCGGCACATCGACGCCGTGCACGACGCGGTCCGGCTGCTGGAACCACGTGACGGCCTGGCCGACCAGTGGATCGGCACCGTCCGGACGCTCGCCGACCGCGACGACCTGCACGGCCTGATCAACGGGCGGTGCCTGCGGCTGCTGCGCGACCACGGCACGGCGGTCGACGTGGCCGTCCACATGGAACGCGCGCTATCGATTGGTACGACACCGGCCCGCGCCGCCGCCTGGATCGAAGGCTTCCTGGCCGACAGCGGGCTGCCGCTCGTCCACGACGACGCCCTGTTCGCGCTGGTCGACGCGTGGATCGCTGGTATACCGGGTGGAAGCTTCGCCGAGCTGCTGCCGCTGCTGCGACGGACGTTCTCCACGTTCAGCACGCCGGAGCGGAACACCATCGGTGCCCGGGCGCGCAGCCAGGACAGGGGCCGCACACCGTCCGGCCCGGACGATCTCGACCACGAGCGCGCGGAGCGGGTAGTCCCGACTGTGGCGCTCCTTCTCGGCCTGGAGATGAGCACCCCGTGACCAACCAGGACCTTGACCCCTCCGGCGAAGACCTCAGCACCGCCGCGACCGATTCCGTTGGCGGCGCGGCCGGCGGGGTCGACCGGGCGGCCGGCGACGAGTCTGGCACCGACCGCGACGGTGAGGCGGCCGACGACCTGGCCGACGGCAACCTGGCCGGTGGCGACGGCGGGCCGGAGCGCGAGGCTGAGCGGCTGCGGCGGTGGCGGCTCGTGCTCGGCGGTGCGGACGACGGAACCGGCCACGCACTGAGCGGCGCGGACGCGAAGGCCGACGCCGCGCTCGCCGCGCTGTACGACAGCCAGCCGCGAGGCCGCGCCGGGTCGCGGTCCGCCGGATTGGGCAGCTCGGCGCCTCAGGTGGCCCGGTGGCTCGGTGACATCCGGGAGTACTTCCCGTCCACGGTCGTCCAGGTCATGCAGCGTGACGCGGTCGATCGCCTCGGCCTCACGCGGCTGCTGCTGGAGAAGGAGATGCTGGAGTCCGTCGAGCCGGACGTACATCTGGTCGGCACGCTCCTGTCGCTCAACCGCGTCATGCCGGACGCGGTGAAGGACACCGCACGCGTGGTGGTTGGGAAAGTCGTCGAGGACCTGCAACGGCGCCTCACCCAGCAGACGGTCAGCGCGATCCGGGGCGCCCTCGACCGGTCCGCCCGGACGCACCGTCCCAAGCACGCGGACATCGACTGGAACCGCACGATCCGCGCCAACCTCCACCACTACCTGCCCGAGCACGGCACGGTCGTGCCCGAACGGCTCCTCGGGTACGGGCGCCGGCAGCAGGCCGTCCAGCGGGACGTCGTCCTCGCGATCGACCAGAGCGGGTCGATGGCGTCGTCGGTCGTCTACGCCAGCGTCCTCGGGGCGGTGCTCGCCTCGCTGCGATCGCTCCGGACCTCGCTCGTCGTGTTCGACACGGCCGTCGTCGACCTCACCGAGCAGCTCGCCGACCCGGTCGAGTTGCTGTTCGCCACCCAGCTCGGCGGCGGCACGGACATCAACCGGGCCATCGGGTACTGCCAGCAGCTCATCAGCCGGCCAGCCGACTCGATCTTCATCCTGATCAGCGACCTGTACGAGGGCGGGATCCGCGACGAGATGATGCGCCGGGTCGCCCAGATGGTGTCGGCAGGAGTCCAGGTCATCGTGCTGCTCGCCCTGTCCGATGACGGTGCGCCCAGCTACGACCACGACAACGCGGCGGCGCTCGCGCAGCTCGGAGTGCCGTCCTTCGCGTGCACACCTGACGCGTTCCCTGAACTGATGGCCACGGCGATCCAGCGCGGCGACGTCGGCGCCTGGGCCGAGCGCCGCGCCTGACCCACATCTGCGCCGCATCACGCCTTCTTGTGAGCGGTGGATCAACGTTGATCCACAGAATCCACAGGCACCTGTGGATAACCGTCCGCAGGGTCACTCACGCGCGTGGTCAATGTTGATCAATGTGAGGTATGGCATGCTTCCTGCTCAGGCGTAGATGAGGAGCGATGGCCGAGCACCGGGGACCGCTGATCACCACCGAGCAGGCCGCGGGCCGGCTCGGTGTGAAGCCGGCGACCCTGTACGCCTACGTCAGTCGCGGCCTGCTCGCGAGCATCCGCGGAGCCGACGGGCGAACCAGCCTCTTCGACCCGGACGAGATCGACCGGCTTGTCACCAGGCCCCGCCGTGGGCGGCCACCCCGGTCGGCGGCGTTCACGGTCCACACGCGACTCGCGGACGTCCGCGATGGCGATCTCTTCTACCGCGGTGCCAACGTGACCACGCTCGCGGAATCCCATCCGGCGGAGGCCGTCGCGCGCTGGCTGTGGACAGGGGCGCTCGACGCCGCGTCGTTCACCGCACCGGATCACCTCGTCCAGCTGGCCCGCGCGCTCGCCGCCGCGCTCCCTCGCGCCCGCACGGTCGACCGGATCCGGACCATCGTCGCCGGAGTGGCCGGCGCCGACGCGCTGCGGTCCGACCTGCGTGCGGACGCCGTCGCGGCCACGGCGGCGGGGCTCGTCGCCGTGCTGGTAGACGGATTGCCGGACCGCGCGACGGCCGCGCAGGCCGGAGATCGCGTCGCCTCGCGACTGTGGACGAAGTTGACCGTCGCCGAACCGGTGCCGCATGCCGTGGCCACGCTGGACGCCGCCCTCGTTCTGCTCGCAGACCACGGACTCAGTCCGTCCACCCTCGCGGCCCGCATCGCCGCTGCCAGCCGTGCCCACCCGTACGCGGTCGTCTCGGCTGGTCTGGCCACACTCGACGGTCCGGTGCGCGGCGGTGCGAGCGCGACGATCCACCGAGCGCTGGTCGAGTCCGAACGTGAGGGGAGCGGCGCCGTCCTCGCCCGGCTACTCGGCGAAGGCCACCACATTCCTGGCTTCGGGCACCTGAAGTATCCGGCCGGCGACCCACGGGGACGGGCACTGCTCGCGCTGCTGGCTTCGACACCGCTCGACCAGGACCGCTGGGCGCTCGTCGCCGAGTTCCTGACGACCAGCGCGCGGGGCACGCCCGTCCCGCCGAACATCGACTTCGCGCTTGCCGCCCTGAGTTTCACGTCCGGCATGGACGCCGATGCCGGCGAGGCCGTCTTCGCCATCGCGCGGACGGTCGGTTGGATCGCGCACGCCCTGGAGGAGTACACCGAGGAGCCGGACCGCTACCGGCCCCAGTCCGTGTACTACGGCCCCGACCCTGTCGTCGATCCAGCGCCTCCAGCCTGACCGATCGAATCCCGCACCGCACGGGCTTGGCGTCGCGGTCTGATCAATATTGATCCACAGAATCCACAGGCGCCCTGTGGATATCTTTTTGCAGCCCTACTCAGCGTGGCCCGCAATGTTGATCAACATTGATCATGTTGCCGTGGTTGCGGCGCCAAAGATGCCGGTCGTCGGCCCAACCCGCTGTCGCAGACGGTGCACGTGACCACGAGCCATCAACCGCAGGGCCAGCATGCCGGGTCCAGCGCGGGCGAAGTCAGCGGGCCACGAGCGGGCCAGAGGGGCCGCAGGGCGCATGGGTGGCCGGGGCTGCGGGCCGGAGCCGCCGCCGGTGGTGAGGCGGAATGTCAGCCGGTAAGCGAGCACCACTGGCAGGTGGCGCCGGCTGCGGCGAGGCGCGGCAACGGCGGTTGCGGCGCCCGAATGGCGGCGGTTAGCCGTAGGTGTCGCGGGGACCGCGACCGGGAACGGACAGCGGTCCGCGCTTCCAGCTCGGGGCGGCCGGCCCGTGGACGCGGATCTTCGTGACCACGTTGTCGCCGAGTTCGGCCCGGATGAGTCCGAGCAGCTTCCCGGTCAGCATGCGGAGCTGGGTGGCCCACGCGGTCGACTCGGCCTGGAGGGTGAGTTCGCCGTCGCGGAGGCTGATGGGCCGGCAGTGGCTGGCGACGTCGTCGCCGACGAGCCGGTCCCAGGAGCCGAGGACGGTTGCCTCGGCGGTGTTCTTCTCCCAGCCACGGTCCTCGACCATGCGCTTGATCAGTCCGCCGAACGGCTGGGGGTCACGGCCGTCGGGGCCTGCACCGGAGTAGCCACGACGCCGGACGCCAGATCCGCTGCCCGACCGCTTGCGACCACTCGGGGTGCGGCCGGAGGCGCGCGCCGCGTCGAGCGCCGCCCGCGCCAACTCCGGCCCGGACACCTTCCGGCCATCACCAGCTTCCGACGACGACCCAGCACCCGCACCGGACGGCGCGGCACCGCCGGACGAGCCAGCACCGGACGCACCGGCGCCGCCGGCCGAGCCAACACCCGACGCCCCCGCGCCAGGCGGCTCAGCGCCTGTCGCCCCCGGGCCAGCCCCCTCAGCGGACACGCCGCACCTCGCCGCCCGCGACGTCGAACCGGGCTCCATGGAGGGCCTCGGGCACGTCCTGGGCGACGGCGGCGGTGACCAGCACCTGCGACGCGTCGCGCACGAGCTCAGCCAACCGTTCCCGGCGCTGGGTGTCCAGCTCCGCGAACACGTCGTCGAGGATGAGTACGGGCTCGCCGCCGTCGGCGCAGAGCATGTCGTAGCTGGCGAGGCGCAGCGCGAGCGCGTACGACCAGGATTCGCCGTGGCTCGCGTACCCCTTGGCGGGCAGGTCGCCGAGCTGGAGGACGAGGTCGTCGCGGTGGGGGCCGACGAGCGTGGTGCCGCGTTCGACCTCTTGCGTCCGGACCCGCGCCAACGCGTTGAGGAGCTGGGCGGCGATCACGTCCCGGTCGGCGACGAGCTCGACGGGCGGCCGCGCTTCGTCGTCGACGACCAGCGACGACTTGTACGTCAGGCGTGCCCGCCCCTTGCCGTTGCTGACCGCGTCGTAGTTCTTCTCGACGTACGGCGTCAGCGCGGCCAGCGCCTCGTACCGGCCGGCCAGCACCTCGGCGCCGAGCGTCGCGAGGTGTCCGTCCCACGCGTCGAGGGTGCGGAGGTCGCCGGCGCCCGTGGCGGCCTTGGCCTTCCTCGCGAACGCCGACGTCTTCAGCAGGGCGTTGCGTTGCTTGAGGACCCGGTCGTAGTCGGCGCGGACCCCGGCGTACCGAGGCGCCCGCGCCACCAGCAGCTCGTCGACAAATCGACGCCGTTCGCTCGGGTCACCGCGGACCAGTGCCAGATCTTCCGGCGCGAACAGGACGGTCCGCAGCGCGCCGAGCACCTCTCGCGGCCGTGCCACCGGGGACCGGTTGAGCCGGGCCCGGTTCGCCTTGCCCGGGACGATCTCCAGCTCGACGAGGAGTTCCCGGGCGTCGCGCACGATCGCCGTCCGGACGACAGCCCGGGCCGCACCGGCGCGCACCAGCGGTGCGTCCGTCGCGACCCGGTGGCTGCCGAGCGTAGAGACGTAGCCGATCGCCTCGACCAGGTTGGTCTTGCCCTGGCCGTTGGGGCCGACCAGGACGGTCGGCCCCGGCTCCAGCGCGACTTCCGCCGTCGGGTAGCTGCGGAAGTCGGCCAGCGAGAGGTGCCGTACGTACACGCGATCAGGTGTCGGTGGTAGGTCCGGCGCCACCCGCGCCGGCGTCAGCCGCCGCCTCGGACGCCGCGGTGACGGCATGCCCACCGAACTGGTTCCGCAGCGCCGCGACGGCCTTCATCGCCGGCGAGTCGGCCTGCCTAGAGGCGAACCGGGCGAACAGCGCGGCGGAGATGACGGGCATCGGCACGGAGTGGTTGATCGCCTCCTCGACGGTCCACCGCCCCTCGCCGGAGTCGTTGACGTACCCCTTGATCGCGTCGAGCTTGGGGTCTTCGTCCAGGGCCAGCACCAGCAGGTCCAGGAGCCACGAGCGGACGACAGTGCCCTGGGTCCAGCTCCGGAGTACCCCAGGCACGTCCTCGACGACCTCGGCCGCCTGGAGCAGCTCGTAGCCCTCGGCGTAGGCCTGCATCATCCCGTACTCGATGCCGTTGTGAACCATCTTGGCGAAGTGCCCGGCGCCCACCGGTCCAGCGTGGACGAAGCCGCTCTCGCCCTCCGGCTTGAGCGCGTCGAACGCCGGCTTGACCTTGGCCACGTTCTCGGCGCTGCCGCCGACCATCAACGCGTAGCCGTTCTTCAGTCCCCAGACACCGCCGGATACGCCGCAGTCCAGGTAGCCGATGCCCTTGGGGGCGAGCAGGTCGGCGAGGATCTTGTCGTCAGTGAAGCGCGAGTTGCCGCCCTCCACCACGATGTCGCCGGCGTCGAGCAGCTCGCCCAGCTGCTCGACGGTCTGCCGGGTCGGGTCGCCGGCCGGGATCATCACCCAGACCACCCGCGGCGCGGGCAGGGCGGCGACGAGCGCCTCCAGGCTGTCGACGTCACGCAGCTCGGGGCTCCGCGCGTATCCGTACACGGTGTGGCCAGCGTCACGCAGGCGCTGGCGCATGTTGGCACCCATCTTGCCGAGCCCGATCAGCCCGATATCCATGGAGTTCTCCCTATTCGGTCGGTGTGACCGGCCCGCTCAGTGCGAGACCCGGACCGGCATCAACACGTAGCTGTACGAAGACGAGCTGCTGATGGCCGTGTCGTCCGGCGACTTTCCGGTGAGAACGGCGGGCTTCGTCGGCGCGGTGAACGCCAGGACGGCCGTGTCGGAGTCGATCGCGCTCAGTCCGTCGAGCAGGAACTGCGGGTTGAAGGCGATCGTCAGCTCCTCGCCCTCGTACGCCGCGTCCATCGACTCGGACGCGCGGGCGTCGTCCGTGCTACCGGCCTCCACCGTCAGGACGCCCTCGGCGAAGCTGAGCCGCACCGGGGTGTTCCGCTCGGCGACGAGCGACACGCGCTTCACGACCTCGGCCATCGCCGCCGCCGAGATGGTGGCCTGCGCCGCCGTGGTCTCCGGGATGATCGAGCGGACCTTCGGGAACTCACCGTCGAGCAGGCGGGTGGTCGTCCGGCGGCCGGCGCCCGAGAAGCCGATCAGCCCTTCGCCGACGCCGCCCTGGCTGAGCGCGATCGTCACTTCCTTGCCCGCGGCCATCGCCTTGGCCGTGTCGGACAGGGTCTTCGCGGGGACGAGCGCGTTCATGCTGGCGTCGGCCGTGCCGGGGCGCCAGGTCAGGTCGCGGATCGCCAGCCGGTACCGGTCGGTGGCGATCATGGTGAGCTTCTCGCCCTCCATGTCGATCCGGACGCCCGTCAGCACCGGCAACGTGTCGTCCCGGCCCGCCGCGATGGCGACCTGGGCGACTGCCTGCGCGAAGTCGTCCGAGTCGACCGCGCCGGCGACCGTGGGCATGTCGGGCAGCGACGGGTAGTCCTCGACGGGCATCGTCGGCAGCGTGAACCGGGCCGTGCCGCACGTGATCTCCGCCTTGGGTCCGGTCACCTCCACCTGGACCGGCTGGTTGGGCAGCGCCCTGGTGATCTCCGCGAGGAGCCGCCCGGAGACGAGCACCCGCCCGGCCGTCTCGGCCTGGACGTCGACGCCCATCTGGCTGGACACCTCGTAGTCGAAACCGGAGACCGTCAGCCGGTGGTTGTCGACGTCGAGGAGGACCCCGGCGAGCACCGGGACTGGGGGGCGTGCCGGCAGGCTCTTGGCCGTCCAGGCGACCGCGTCCGCGAGCGCTTCACGCTCGACCCGGAACTTCATTCCGTGCCTCCTGTGATCTGAGTCGTGCTGAGTTGTCGATGATTTGAGAGGGGCCAGCGAGGCGGTCGGGACGTTATCCCCACCATCCCCAGCCCTTGTTGCTGTTGAAGTTTCCGCCAGATAGTTCTGTTGGTCGTAGTAGTAGGCAGTGTGGGTAACGTGGAAAACCGCCGTCCGAGCAGGTCAGTGGCCAACTCGAGGTGTGGACGGCCTGGGGGTGAACTGGGGATGACGGAGCACTGCCTGTCGATATCCCCGGCGCCTGTGACCTTCACACGAAGTTGTCCACCATCCTCCACAGCGTTGTCCCCAACCTGTGCACTTCTGATGTGGACCACCGGCTCGTCCCCTGCGCGCCGAATCATTGCTGCGTCCGCTGCTTGATCCGGTTCGTGAGTTCCGCGATCTGGTTGTACAGCGAGCGCCGCTCGGCCATCTGCGACCGGATCTTGCGGTCGGCGTGCATGACGGTGGTGTGGTCGCGGCCGCCGAAGGTCTGCCCGATCTTGGGCAACGACAGGTCGGTGAGCTCGCGGCAGAGGTACATGGCGACCTGCCGGGCGTTCACGAGGACCCGCGACCGCGACGAGCCGCACAGGTCGTCGACGGTGAGGCTGAAGTACTCGGCGGTGGCGGCCATGATCGTCGCGGCGGTGATCTCCGGGCCGGCACCGTCCGGGATGAGGTCCTTGAGGACGACCTCGGCGAGCCCCATGTCGACGGCCTGCCGGTTGAGGCTGGCGAACGCCGTGACCCGGATCAGCGCGCCTTCCAGTTCCCGGATGTTCGACTGGATCTTGCTGGCGATGAACTCCAGGACCTCTGGCGGCGCGGCGAGACGTTCCTGCGCGGCCTTCTTGCGGAGGATCGCGATCCGGGTCTCCAGGTCGGGCGGCTGGATGTCGGTGAGCAGCCCCCACTCGAACCGGGTGCGCATCCGGTCCTCCAGCGTCGACAGCTGCTTCGGCGAGCGGTCGGAGGAGATGACGATCTGCTTGTTCGCGTTGTGGAGGGTGTTGAACGTGTGGAAGAACTCCTCCTGCGTCCGCTCCCGGCTTTCCAGGAACTGGATGTCGTCGACCAGCAGGATGTCGACGTCGCGGTACCGGCGCTGGAACGCCTGCGTCTTGTCGTCGCGCAGGGAGTTGATGAAGTCGTTGGTGAACTCTTCGGTCGAGACGTACCGGACCGTGCGCGCCGTCCCGATGCTCTGCGCGTAGTGCCCGATGGCGTGGAGCAGGTGCGTCTTGCCCAGCCCGGAGCCGCCGTAGACGAACAGCGGGTTGTACGCCTTGGCCGGTGCCTCGGCGACCGCGACGGCGGCCGCGTGCGCGAAGCGGTTGGACGAGCCGATGACGAACGTCTCGAACGTGTACTTCGGGTTGAGGCGCGCGGGCTCGGCGGGCGGGCGTGCCACCCGGTGGTCGTCGCGACCCGTGCCACGCGTCGGGAGTTCGACGATGCGCCCGAGCGAGACCGGATCCGGCGGCGCGTGCCTGTCCGTCGCCAGTTCCTCGCTGTAGCGGCCCGGACGGAACTCCTCGAAACCGGTGGCCGGCGAATCCTTGGGGGGCTCGGCGGTCGGACGGTCGTCGGCCGGCCGGACGAGATTCTGGTACGGATCGATCGCACTGCCGGACGGCGCGGTGGGCCGGAACAGATCGCTCTGGCCGTAGTCGCCGGAGTAGGCGTTGTAGGGCGGCGGTTCCGGCAGCGGCGGCGGCGAGGCCGGTCGCTCCTCGGGCTCACCCGGCCGGACTGTGACCGCCACCGTGACGGGCCGGCCCAGCTGGCGGGCGATCGCCTCGGTGATGACCGGACGCAGCCGGCTCTCGAAAGCGTCCTTGGCGAACTGGTTCGGTGCCGCGAGCAGCGCGGTGTCCTCGACCAGTGCCAGCGGGCGGGTCAACCGCATCCACGCGCGCTGTTGCGGGCTCAAAGCGTCGTCGGCGAGACTCTCGGTCGCCGCCGCCCAGATTACGTCGAGGTCGACGTTATCCTCGGCCACCTTCGTCCCCTCCCGTGTCGCTGATCGGCTCACCGGATCCGGCGTGCCGATGTCACTGTCCACACGGCTTTCCACACCCTGTGTATGCAGCGGGCCCCTCCGTGTGACCCCCCGCGGCGCTGTCCCCCCAGGCTTTCGGTGCATCGCCGGACGGTCGAACCACAGGCCCCAGGGTACGGACCACAGCCGGGGTCGGTCGCCTGCGACACCTCCGTGGAGAAGCTCGGAGAACGGCGACGCTAACAGCGTGGCGGCAGGGCGAACAAGAAGTTGTCCACAGGCCCGGCGAGCCTCCCGCGCGGCGCCGTGACGTGGTGCGGCGTGTCACCTGGGCCGTGTTTGACCCTCTGGCCCGGCGGGACGTACCCTGATACGGCCTATGGCCGCGTCCGGGCTTCGGTCCGGTGATGACGCGCGCCCAGTTCTGCACGGCGGGTTTGGTTACCTCCACGTGCGGAGGGCCCCTAGCCGCAGCACCATAGCCGTATCGGAGACGTTGACGTGAGCAAGCGCACCTTCCAGCCGAACAACCGCCGCCGCGCGAAGACGCACGGTTTCCGGCTGCGCATGCGTACCCGCGCCGGGCGCGCCATCCTCGCGGCGCGTCGCCTCAAGGGTCGCCGCACGCTCTCCGCCTGATCTCGTAGGCGACGGCATGCTGCCGGCGAACGCGCGGCTGCGTCGCCGCGAGGAGTTCACCCAGACCGTACGAGGCGGGCAACGTGCCGGCCGCGGCGGTCTCGTGGTGCACCTGGACGTTCGCAACACGCCCGAAGCCGGCCCCACCCGGGCCGGCTTCGTCGTGTCCAAGGCGGTGGGCAACTCCGTCACCCGCAACCTCGTCGTGCGGCGGCTGCGGCACCTCGTGCGCGACCGCCTCGACACGCTGCCCCAGGGCAGCCGGCTCGTTATCCGGGCACTCCCCACCGCCGCCGAACGTTCCTCCGAGGTGCTGGGCCATGACCTCGACGATGCGCTGAGGCGCCTGCGTTCACGCGCTGGCCTGGCCTGAGTGCGATGCCCGAACCCCTTGAACATCCACGAGCGTTCACCCGGACGCTGATCGCGGCACTGTCGGCGCCCGTCATCGCGTACCGACGCTGGATCAGCCCGGCGCTGCCGGCGCGGTGTCGCTTCCACCCCACCTGCAGCGCGTACATGCTGGAGGCCCTTCGTGTGCACGGCCCGCTGCGGGGCCTGATGCTCGGGGTCTGGCGCATACTGCGGTGCCACCCGTTTCACCCCGGCGGCTACGACCCGGTGCCTCCGCGCACGCGGCGGACCCGACGTGACCGATCGAACCACCTCTTGTCTGGAGCTTTCCGGTGGACTTCAACCTGAACTGGGTCTACATCGCGATCTCGAAGGTGCTGCTGCTCTGGCACAGCGCCTGGTCCGCGCTGTTCGGTGAGGAGTCCTACTTCGCCTGGGTGCTGGCGATCGTGTTCCTCGTCATCACCGTCCGGATCATCCTGTTCCCGGTCTTCGTCAAGCAGATCAAGTCGCAGCGCGCCATGCAGACGCTGCAGCCACAGGTGAAGGCGCTGCAGGAGAAGCACAAGAACGACAAGGAGACCTTCCAGAAGGAGGTCATGGAGCTGTACCGGCGGGAGAAGGCCAACCCGCTCATGGGCTGCCTCCCGATGTTCCTCCAGATCCCGGTCTTCCTCGGCCTGTTCCACGTGCTTCGGCTCATCGACCCGACCAAGGAGTCGGCGCGGGTCGCGATGACGACCGAGTACTTCTGGACGGGCGGCCAGTTCGACAGCGCCGCGGTCGCGAAGCTGTTCGGTGCCCCGATCGCGGCGGCGTTCAACTCGTCCGCCGACAAGCTCGCGGAGATGGGCGCCGACCGGCTCAACGTCCAGATCGTCGCGGCGGTCCTGGTCCTGATCATGGTCGCGACGACCTACATCACGCAGCGGCAGATGATCGCCCGCACCGGCAAGAACGCCGACCCGCAGCAGGCGATGATCCAGAAGCTGATGCTCTACGGCATCCCGGCCTCGCTGCTGGTCTCCGGTGCGCTGTTCCCGATCGGTGTGGTCATCTACTGGGTGACGACGAACCTCTTCTCGATGGGCCAGCAGTACTGGGTCCTGAAGAAGATGCCGCCGCCGAACCTGGACGGCAAGACGCCCGCGAAGGAGATCTCCCCCGAGGTGGCCAAGGCGCTCGCCCCCAAGCCGGGCGTGAAGCCGGTCAACCCCAAGAGGGGCGCCAAGCCCAAGGCCGCAGCGGACGACGAGTCGCCGGCCGACGAGCCGACCCCCGGACTGAACGGGCGCGCCACCGGGTCCGAGCCGAGCGACGCCCCGACCGGCACCGGTACGGGTCGGCGCCCTCAGGACTCCCGCAACCGCAAACGCAAGGGCGGACGGCGCTAGCCCCCCAGATACCCCCGACGCGCCACCGCGCGGCATCGATAGACCGGAGCGACACATGAGCGAGACGAGCACCACCACTACGGACGGCGCGGAGGAGTCGGCACCGTCCGGCACCGACCTGCTGGTCCGCGAAGGCGATATCGCGGGTGACTACATCGAACGCCTGCTCGACATCGTCGACTACGACGGCGACATCGACCTGGACGTCGAAGGCGACCGTGCGATCGTCGCGGTCGTCGGCAAGGGGCTGGGTCCGCTGGTCGGCCCGAACGGCGCCACGCTTGACGCGCTCCAGGAGCTGACCCGGCTCGCGGTCGTCCAGCAGACGGGCGTCCGGAGCCGGCTCATGCTCGACGTCGGCGGGTACCGGGCGCAGCGCCGCTCCGAGCTGGTCGCCGTCGCGAAGAACGCCGCCGAGCAGGTCCGGTCGATCGGTGACGCCGTCGCGCTCGACCCGATGAACCCGTTCGAGCGGAAGGTCGTGCACGACGCGATCGCCGCGATCGACAACGTCGTGAGCGAGTCGGAGGGCGAGGAACCGCACCGGTACGTCGTCGTCCGGCCGGCAGAGTGACGTCCGAGTCGCCGCAGCAGCCCACAAGCCCCGCCGGTCCGCCGGCGGGGCTTGCTGCTGTTTCGGCCACGGTGTTCGGGGAGCAACTGCCGGTCGCGGAGCGGTACGCGGAGCTGCTGGCGACGGACGGCGTCGTGCGCGGGCTGATCGGTCCGCGGGAGGTACCCCGGCTGTGGGAGCGGCACCTGCTCAACTGTGCGGTCCTGGGCGAGCTTCTTCCGGATGGCGCTTCGGTGATCGATGTCGGCAGCGGCGCGGGTCTGCCAGGCATCGTGCTCGGAATCGTGCGACCCGACCTTCAGATCACTCTTCTGGAGCCTCTGGCGCGTAGGGTGACATTCCTGGACGAAGTGGTCGCCGGTCTGGGGTTGGCCGGCGTGACCGTCGTCCGGGGTCGAGCTGAGGAATCGGTGGGAAAGCTGTCCGCGGCGGTGGTCACCGCACGCGCGGTCGCTCCCCTGGACCGCCTCGCCGGATGGTGCCTCCCGCTGGCGGCACCGGGCGGGCGGCTGCTCGCGATGAAAGGAACGACCGCAGCTGAAGAGATCGCGGTGCATGGCCCGGCGATTCGCCGGGCAGGGGGCGGGCCGGCTCGTATCGTCGAGTGCGGCAAGGGTGTAGTCGACCCTCCGACGACGGTGGTGGAAGTTCCCCTGGTGGGTACTCCGGCTCGAGGCGGTGGTCGACCTAAGGGGAAGAGCAGGCGATGACGACGGCAGTGCCGGCGGAACGGCGTCCGAGTCCAGTGGGATGGCCGAGAACGAACCGCCGCACTGCCAGATCCGCCGCGGCCCCAACGGTCGAGTTGCCGGTGCTGGATCGCGCCGGTGTGCCGTCGTTCCCCGGCGCCGGGCGGACGAGCCCACGACTGGGGGGATCAAAGGTCGGCGGCGGCTTGGTGGGCGGCGCCCGCCTCGCCGGCGCGGCATCCGCGGGTGAGCCGCCGTCGGCTACCGGCCTCGCGCCGTCGTCGCCGTTGAGTGCCGGCCTCGGGTCGGCGCCACCCGACGATCCCGCCGCAGTGGCCTCAGCCACCGCGCCGACGCGGCTCTCCGCCTCGACACAACTCCCCGCTTCGACGCGGCTTCCCGGCCCGGCATTGCTTCCCGGCCCGGCACGGTTGAGTCGCCTGGCGCGGCCGAGCCGCCCGGGCCGCCCCGGGATCGCGGCTCCACCCGGGATCGCGGCTCCGCCGGGACCCACAGCTCCGCCGGGACCCACAGCTCCGCCCGGATCGACGGAAGTGGTGAACGGGCCGGCACCCGGCCGCATGCGCGACGGTGGCGCTCCGGACTGCGGCGCTCAAGTCGGCGGCGCTGCGCGGCCTTCCTCGGCAGGCGCGCAGACCGCATCAGGTCGGTCGGCCTCGGGAGCGGCACCCGCCGCCGGTTCAGGGAACACCGGACGCCCCACTGCGGGATCCCGCTCGATCGATCCTTGGGCAGAGGCGCCTCAGACGGCGCCCCCTTCGTCCGCCGAGTTCTCGACCCGCACAGCGCTTCCGCTCACCCCACCACCGGAAGCGCCTACGACTGCCAACCACTCGGCGCGCGCCTTCCCAGTGATCGATCCATCGACGGAAGCGCCGTTGGCTGTCGAGCCGCTGTCGACCCCGGATCGGCGCGCCACTCCGCATGGAGGCACCATCTCGGCGGCTGCGACCGAAGCGCCCACAGTCGGCGCGCTCGGCTCCGAGGCGCCTCGGACGGCTACCGATCTGCCGGGCGCTACTGGCGGCGGGAGAGGACTGAGGCCGGCTCCGCCCGCCGCCGGACTGGGCCGGCGCGATTCGGCACCCGTAGGCGCCGCCTCCTCAGGTGGCCCGGCAAAGGAGATTCTTCGCTGTGGCCCCCAGGGATCGATAGCGTCCGGTGGAACATCGAGAACGGAAACATCGGCGGGCCAGCCCGGCGTGGAATCAGCCAGTGCTGAACCACCTGGTGTGGAGCGAGTTGGCGCGGGGTCAGTCGACTCGGCGGTGGCCGGATTCGGCGGCCCAGGGGAGCTGCCCGAGCCGGCTGAGCCGTCGCGGGAGTGGTGGCCGGCAGCAGACTTCACCCCATGCACTCGGATCGAGGAGCCGCCGGCGCTCCGCGGGAAGGGTTTGGGCGCGCGCCGGAGGCGGAGTTCCCCGGGTTGGCCGCGGAAGGACTCCGGGGTGACTAGCGACACCGGCGATCTAGTACCGAGAGTTGGGCAGATGACTGGGCCCACGAGCGCCGGACCGGTACCGTCGAGGGGCACCGATCGAGCCGCGACCGGAGGTCGCACATCCTGGCATGGAACGGCCGATTGGACATCCACCCACCAGGCCGAGGCGGGCCGCGATCGGCCGCGCATCCCGCCGAGTACCGACCAGGTCGAGGAGATCGACGTGAGCGACCCCGTGCAGCCTCCCGCGAGGGAACAGGAGGCCGCCGATGAGAGTCACCGGCGCATCCGCGAGATGTTGGATAACGCGACTGTTTCACGTGAAACACCGAGCACGTATCGGGGAGCTCCGGCGGTGACCGATGTTTCACGTGAAACGGATCCGCTGACGGCCGCCACGATCGAGGCCCACGATCCCGTTTCACGTGAAACGGATGACGACCTCCTGATCGCCGCTGAGGCGAAGCGCGCCGTGGCCGTCCTCAATCCGTCGGGCACCAACCTCCCGCGCCCCGCCCACCGCCGCGTCGTCTGCATCGCCAACCAGAAGGGCGGCGTCGGCAAGACCACCACGACGGTGAACCTCGCGGTCGCCCTCGCCCTTCATGGCAGCCGGGTTCTGGTGGTCGACCTGGACCCCCAGGGGAACGCGTCGACCGGACTGAGCGTCGACCACCACTCCGGAGTCCCCAGTGCCTACGACGTACTCGTCGAGGGGATGGATATCGCCGAGGCGGCGGTACAGGTCGAGGGCGTCCCCAACCTGTTCTGCGTGCCGGCGACGATCGACCTGGCGGGCGCCGAGATCGAACTCGTCTCCGTGGTCGCCCGGGAGTCCCGACTCCGTCGCGCCATCGATGCGTTCCCGGGGCACCTGGACTACGTCCTCATCGACTGCCCACCGTCCCTGGGGCTACTCACGGTCAACGCGCTCGTCGCCGCCCGGGAGGTCCTGATCCCGATCCAGTGCGAGTACTACGCACTGGAGGGACTGGGGCAGCTCCTCCGCAACGTCGACCTCGTCCGCGCGCACCTCAACAACGAGGTCCGGGTCTCCACGATCCTGCTGACGATGTACGACGGCCGGACCAAGCTCGCCGACCAGGTTGCCGCCGAGGTGCGTGGGCACTTCCCGGACCAGGTGCTCAACTCCGTGATCCCCCGCAGCGTCAGGGTCTCCGAGGCACCCGGATATGGTCAGTCGGTCATCACGTATGACCCGGGGTCGCGCGGGGCAACCAGTTACCTGGAAGCTGCCCGTGAGATCGCGACCCGCGGTGCGAGTGGAGGAGTGGCGGCATCATGAAGAACCGGCGCGGCGGTCTAGGCCGCGGACTCGGGGCACTGATCCCGACCGGACCTGTCCCGACCGAGACCGGCAGCACGGGGGGCACGACGCTCGCCGCGCAGTCACTCCACGAGGTACCTCCCGCTGATCGGCTGGCGACCGCGACCGACCTCCCGGTGCCCGTCGACGCGCACGAGCTCGCTCCAGTGCCGGGCGCGGAGTTCCGCGAGGTACCGGTCGACGCGATCGTGCCGAACGCCAAGCAGCCGCGGACCGTCTTCGACGAGGAGGCGATGGAGGAGCTGAAGG
Source organism: uncultured Actinomycetota bacterium (assembly GCA_963742725.1). Classification (GTDB taxonomy): domain Bacteria; phylum Actinomycetota; class Actinomycetes; order Mycobacteriales; family Cryptosporangiaceae; genus CAVVAL01. The sequence continues at coordinate 2,117,973 of CAVUMX010000001.1, forward strand.
CGTCCATCACCGAGGTCGGGATCCTCCAGCCGGTTGTCGTCCGCGAGACCGGTCCGGGCACCTACGAACTCATCATGGGCGAGCGCCGGTGGCGGGCCAGCCAGGCGATCGGTCGCGAGACGATCCCGGCGATCGTCCGGGACACGTCTGACGACGCGATGCTCCGCGACGCGCTGCTGGAGAACATTCACCGGTCGAACCTCAACCCGCTCGAAGAGGCCGCGGCGTACCAGCAGCTGCTCGCCGAGTTCGGCGTGACGCAGGAGCAGCTCGCCCAGCGGATCGGTCGGAGCCGGCCGCAGATCTCGAACACGATCCGGCTGCTGAACCTGCCGCCGGTGGTGCAGCGGCGGGTCGCTGCCGGCGTCCTGTCGGCCGGGCACGCCCGCGCGCTGCTCTCCCTCGACAGCGTCGACGCGCAGGAAGCACTCGCGCAGCGCATCGTCGCCGAAGGGCTGTCGGTCCGGGCGACCGAGGAGATCGTCGCGCTGGCCGGCTCGGAGAAGCCCGCGAAAGCGGCCGCCGCACGCCGTCCCAAGCTCCGCTCGCCCGGCCTGGAAGACCTCGCCGACCGGCTCGCCGACAAGTTCGACACGAGGGTCAAGGTCGATCTCGGCCGCCGCAAGGGACGGATCACGATCGAGTTCGGCTCGGTCACCGACCTGGAACGCATCGCCGAGACGATGGGCGTGCACATCCGCGTGGAGAAGCAGTGACCGAAGTAGCGTCGCGCCAGGGATCGTCTCCTGGTGAACCCGTCGTACCCACGCCGGTCGTCCTTGTCGACCCGCCGCTCAGCCCGGCTCTCCGGGACCGCCTGGTGGACATGTGGGTACGGGTGACCAACGCGGGCGGCGCCGTCGGGTTCGTGCCGCCGGTGAGCGAGGCGGACGTGCTGCCGACCGCCGAGCGCTCGTTCGCCCGCGTCGCCGCGCGGGAGGACACGCTCGTCTGCCTCGCCGTCCAGGATCCGGACCAGGACGACGGCCTCCGCGTCATCGCCTGGCTGCTGCTCGCCGAGAGCGAGAGCCACCTGCGCCGGCACTGGCGGACGGTCTATCGCGTCCAGGTCGACCCGGACTGGCAGGGCGGCGGCCTCGGTCGCCGGCTGATGGCCGAAGCCGCCATCGTCGCGAGGGATCGGCTCGGACTGGCAGCACTGACGTTGATGACCCGTGGCGGTACCGGCGCCGAGGACTTCTACCTCCGCTGCGGCTACCGCGAAGTCGGCCGGATTCCCGGCGCCATTCGCGTGCGTCCCGGCGACGATCGAGACGAAGTCCATTTCTGGTTGGACCTCGTTCCGGACGCCGCCGAGTAGTCCCGGCGCCGGATCACACGCGCGCGACAGATCGCGCCGGTTCAGGCCCGCGCGACGGATCGCGCCGGCGCCGGCGCCGCGCAGGAGATGTAGAGGCGCCGTGTCAGGTCCGCCGCGTTGGTGATGCCGTCGGCGATGAGCGGGTGCCAGCGAAGGCGCCCACGCGAAGGTGCGGCGAGGCGCTCGGCCCGCGCCGGACGCGTCCGCGGGGCGGGCAGCGGATAACTGGCGGAGCGTTATCACGCATATTGTCGTCGGAGGTGGTACCCCTACCTACCGCCGATTTATGCCCCGAATCGCCCCAATTTGTCACCCCGGAGTGGCGCCGGTTGGCACCGACCGGCTCCGAGTAGTCTGCCGGTTCAGCACCTGCCCCGGGGGCGGCAGTGGACGCTACGACCGGGACCCGGTCCGACGGGCAGCAAGAAGCGCGACCGGCAGGCAGGTGCGACCGGCCGCACCGGGCGCGACGCGAGCACCCGGCGCGCGGCACGCGGCGGAAATGGGCGCAGCGAACGCGCCGCGGGGAAGGGTGCCGGAAATGGGCGCGACGAGCACGCGGACTGACCGCGAGGCGTGAGCGCAGCAATCTGGGCTGCGATCGCGACGACCGCGAAGGGCAACAGGCGCGACGGCCACGACGGCCACGACGGGCGCCGGCGGTAGGCGCGCCGACCGACCGCGGCAAGGAGCCTGACGATCGCGCCGACTGACTGGCAAGGAGCGCGGCGACGCGGCGAGTGACCGCGCCGACCGCGCCGACCGACCGACCGCGCCGAGTGACCGCGCGGCGGGTAACGCGGCGAGTGACCGCGGCGAGTAAACCAGTCAGGCGGAGTGTGCCGCCGGGCGGTGGCCGGACCGGGTGATCGCCATCTCGACGAGGTCGCGCATCAGGACGCCGAGATCGAGACCCGCCGCCTGCACTGCCATCGGCATCAGGCTGGTCTCGGTGAGCCCCGGCGATACGTTCACTTCGAGCACCTGCACGCCGCCGTCGCGCGTGACGAGCAGATCGACGCGGGACAGGTCGCCGAGGTTCAGCGCGCGATGCGCCGCGACGGCGATGGACGAGACCTTCTGTGCGACCGCCGGCGCGAGGCGGGCGGGCGCGTGCCACGTGGTGGTCCCGGCGGTGTACCGCGCGGAGTAGTCGTACACGCCGTCGACCGGGACGATCTCGACGGGCGGTAGCGCGGCGGGGCCGGTGCCGGTGTCGACGACCGTCACGGCGATGTCCGTACCGTCGATGAACTGTTCGATCAGCGCGGTGTCGCCGTACCCGAAGCACCCGACCATCGCTGCCGGGAGCCCGTCGGCCTGGTGGACCGGGTGGACGCCGAGCCCGGACCCGCCCTGCGCGGGCTTGACCATGAGCGGCAGGCCGATGCGGTCGACGATCCGGTTGAGGACCTGCTGTGCGCCGAGTTCGCGGAACGTCTCGTGCGGCAGCGCGACCCAGTCGGGGGTGGGGATGCCCGCTTCACGCAGCTCCGCCTTGGCCGAGGGCTTGTCCCACGCGACCCGGCTGGCCTGCGCACCGGCGCCGACGTACGGGATGCCGACCAGGTCGAGCACGCCACGCAGCGCGCCGTCCTCGCCGATCGCGCCGTGCAGCGCGATCACGACGGCGTCCGGACGTTCGGCGTCGAGCGCGGACAGCAGCGCGGAATCGGCGTCCCGCACCGAGGCCTCGACCCCGGCACGCCGCAGCGCGTCGACGACGCGGCGACCGGACTTCAACGACACGTCACGCTCGTAGGACAGGCCACCGGCCAGCACCAACACACGCCGGCTCATGCGCGGCGCCCCCAATCGTTCACGTCAGTTCCGGACCAGGCATGTCGAGGCCGCGCCGCCGACCGTCCACAGTAGACTGGTTGGCGCCGAACACCCGGCGCAGCTCGGCTTCCTCGCTCATGACGGCCGCCAGCCGGCGGATTCCCTCGCGGATCCGCGCCGGCTCGGGGAAGCAGTACGACAGGCGCAGTTCCCGCTGGCCGCTGCCGTCCGAGTAGAACCCGACGCCGGGCACGTAGGCGACCTTGTGGGTGAGCGCGCGCGGGATCATGGCCTTGCTGTCCATGCCCTCGGGCAGCGTCATCCACACGTAGAAGCCGCCGCGCGGATGGGTCCAGGTGACGCCGGGCGGCATCATCGTGGTCAGCGCGTCCAGCGTGGCGTCGCGCCGCTCCCGGTACAGCTCGCGGAACACCTTCACCTGGTCGCGCCAGGCGTGGTGCTCCAGGTACTCGGTGACGATCGTCTGGGTGAACAGCGACGGGCTGAGCACCTGCGCTTCGTTGACGAGCACCAGCTTCTCGCGGACGGCGTGCGGCGCCAGCACCCAGCCGGTGCGCAGGCCGGCGGCGAACGTCTTCGAGAACGAGCCGAGGTAGATGACCCGATCCTGGGACCGCGCGCGCAGCGCCCGCCCTGGCGAGTCCTCGAATCCGAGCAGCCCGTACGGGTTGTCCTCGATCACCAGCAGGTCGTGCTCCTCGGCGAGCGCGATCACCTCGTCGCGGCGGGACTCGCTGAGCGTGACGCCGGCCGGGTTGTGGAAGTTCGGGACGGTGTAGAGGAACTTGACCCGCTTGCCCTCGACGCGCAGCCGTTCCAGGGCCTCCCGCAGCGCCTCGGGCTGGAGTCCGTCCGCATCCATGGCGACATGGACGACCTCGGCCTCGGCGGCGGCGAACGTGCCGAGCGCTCCCACGTACGACGGCGCCTCGGCGAGGACAACGTCACCGGGGTCGAGGAAGATGCGGGCGATCAGGTCAAGGCCCTGCTGCGACCCGACGGTCACCACGATGTCCTCGGCGGAGGCGTCGATGTCCTCCAGCGCCATCACTTCGCAGATGAGTTCGCGCAGCCGGGGATCGCCCTGTCCAGAGCCGTACTGGAGAGCGACCGCGCCCTTCTCCCGGATCGCCTTCGCGGTGAGTTCCGCGATCTCGTCCAGCGGGAGTGCACTGACGAACGGCATTCCCCCTGCGAGCGACACGACCTCCGGCCGGCTTGCCACGGCGAAAAGCGCGCGGATCTCGGAGACCGACATGCCGCGCATGCGTTGCGCGTACCTATCGGTGTAGTCGTCCAGGGTTGTACCGGTCATGAACTCACCTCGCAGTCGTCCAGTGAGCATACCTAGCGAGGTCACGCCCTCTTCTCAACCGATCGAGATGCCCATACCATGAGAAGGTTAACTCCAGCTATCCGGGAGTCCTTCGGTGCCGTACTCCGCCTTGCCCCGCACCCACCGCGAGGTGCGCTCGTAATGTCCCGGCGCTTGGTGAACCTCACCCTCGACACGCTCGAAGACCTTCCGAGCCGGTGCCGCAAGTGCATCTTCTGGGAGCTCGACCCGGTGGCCCGCGAACGCGCGCTGGAGGCGGGCTGCCCGGACCTGGAGAAGGAAGCCTGGGTCTCGGCGACGCTGCTCGAATGGGGCTCGTGCGGCAAGCTCGCCTACGTCGACGGCGTGCCCGCCGGCTATGTGCTGTTCGCCCCGCCGGCCTACGTGCCGCGGTCCGTGGCGTTCCCGACCAGCCCCGTCAGCCCGGACGCCGTCCTGCTGATGACCGCCCACATCGTTCCCGAGTTCGCGGGCGGCGGGCTCGGCCGGATGCTCGTCCAGGGCGTCGCCAAAGATCTGACGAAGCGCGGCGTCAAGGCCGTCGAAGCCTTCGCCGATCTCAAGTGGGAGACCCGCAACTGCATGGTCCCGGCCGACTACCTGCTGTCCGTCGGTTTCAAGACCGTGCGGCCGCACCACCGGTACCCGCGGCTCCGCCTCGAACTCCGTACCGCGCTCTCCTGGAAGTCCGATGTGGAGTACGCGCTGGAGAAGCTGCTGGGCTCGATGAGTCCGCCGGTGGTCCTCGGCGGTGCGACCCGATCCGCGTCCGAACTCAGCTGAGCTGCATCGCCCGCAGCGCCGAGACGTCCAGGGTGCCCGTCTTCACGTCGGCGTCGACGGGCAGGAACACGCGCTGCACGGCGATGAGGATCGCCTCGGCGACGGTGTCGCGGAACGACGGGTCCACGATGGACGCCCGGTCGACCGGCGACGTCAGGTAGCCGACCTCGATCTGGACGACGGGCATCCGGGTGAGCCGCAGCAGCTCCCACGTCTTGGCGTGCGTGTGGCAGTCCTGGATGCCGGTGCGGGCGATGATCTCCCGCTGTGCCAGCGCTGCCAGCCGCTCGCCGACCGTGGAGGTCGTGCCGGACCCGGTGCCGAAGTGGTAGCTCGCCAGCCCGCACGCGTCGGGGTTGTGGTGCCCGTCGAGGTGGATGCTGATCATCACGTCGGCGCCCAGGGCGTTGGCGAACTCGGCCCGCTCGGCGTTAGTCGCGTCGGTGTCCGGGCCGCGGGTGAGATCCGCGCGGACGCCGATCGCCGCGAACCGGCCCTCGAGCCGTGACGCGAGGTCGAACGTCAGCTCGGACTCGGTCCACGTGGTGTCGCCGTCACGGACGACCCATCCGGGGTCATCGCTGCCGTGCCCGGGGTCGATGACGATGCGCTTGCCGATCAGGTGCGGACCGGCGTGGTAGATCATGGCCGACTCGCGCAGCATCTGCGGGCGCCCGCCGACGACCTTGCGGCCGAGCTGGCGCAGCGCGCGCATCGTGCCAGGGCCGAAAGTGCCGTCGGCGATCAGTCCGCACTCGCGCTGGAAGGAACGGAGCGCACGCTCGGTGCGGGCGCCGAACACGCCGTCAGCGCGGCCGACGTCGTAGCCCATCTCCAGCAGGCGCTCCTGGAGGGCGTGGACGTCGTCGCCGGTCATGGGCTCGTTGACCGAGCGCGTGAGCACACGGTCGCCGAGGCGCCAGCGGGACGCGACCAGCGCGCGCCAGGTCTCCGGGCCGACGATGCCGTCGGCGGTGAGGCCGCGGGACTGCTGGAACTCTCTCAGGGCCAGCTCGCAGGCCGCGTCGAAGAGCACGTTCTCGGGGTCCTCGGGGGCCGCGTGGCGACCCTCACTGAGAAGACCCAGCATGACCAGGGACGCGCGGACTTCCGCGGCGGCCGGGCCAGTGTCTCCAAGCCTGATGAGCTGCACGCGCCTGGTAGCTCCTTCCGAATCGGTCCCGAGTAGGACAGGTGCCTACCCAGACCTACCTATTTCAACAGTGTCTCGCCACCCGGCATAGCCGGGCCCGCGACACGCACCGGCCGGGTCCGCGGGGACCCGGCCGGTCACGATTGCATATCGTCGCACCGGCGCCAAATCGGAGCGCGCTAAACGCCGGTGCGGGGTGACTTCGTTACAGCGCGTTCTCAAGCATGGCGACGATCTTGCCCTTCGGCTGCACGCCGAGCACGGACTGTACCGGCTCGCCGCCCTTGAACACCGTCAGCGTAGGGATCGACATGATGCCGTAGTCACGCGCGGTGTTCGGGTTCTCGTCGATGTTCAGCTTGACGATCGTCACCTTCTCGCCGAGATCGGACGCGGCGATCTCGTCCAGCACCGGCGCGACCTTACGGCACGGTCCGCACCACTCCGCCCAGAAGTCGACGAGTACGGGGCCGTCGGCCTGCAGGACGTCGCTGGTCCAGGTCGCGTCCGTGACGTGCTTGGTGTTGGCTCCCACGGTCATTTCCTCGTTTCTTCGTGAGCTGCGGGTATGCGGGTGGCGATGGTTCAGGTGGGGTCGACCGGCAGGTCGAGGATGAAGCGCTCAGCGTCCAGGGCGGCGGCACAGCCGGTACCGGCGGCGGTGATCGCCTGGCGGTACGTGTGGTCGACGAGGTCACCGCTGGCGAAGACGCCGGGCAGGTTGGTCCGGGTACTGGGGGCATCCACGAGGACGTACCCCGACTCGTCCAGGTGAACCTGGCCGTGGAACAGCTCGCTGCGCGGGTCGTGGCCGATCGCGACGAAGACGCCCGTCACGTCGAGCGTGGCCTCCTCGCCGGTCACCGTGTCCTTCACCCGCACGCCGGCCACCTTGCCGTCGGCGCCGAGGACCTCGGTCACCACGGAGTTCCAGCGGACGTTGATCTTCTCGTTCGCCAGCGCCCGGTCGACCATGATCTTGCTGGCGCGGAACTCGTCGCGGCGGTGGATGATCGTCACCGACTCGGCGAAGCGTGTCAGGAACGTCGCCTCCTCCATCGCGGAGTCGCCACCGCCGATCACGACGATGTTCTGACCGCGGAAGAAGAACCCGTCACAGGTGGCGCAGGACGAGACACCGTGGCCCAGCAGCTCCTGCTCGCCCGGCACGCCCAGCGGACGCCATGCCGAACCGGTCGCGAGGATCACGGCCTTGGCCCGGTACTCGACGTCGCCGACCCGGACGATCTTGATGTCGCCGGTCAGGTCGACCTCGGTCACGTCGTCGGTCACCAGCTCGGCGCCGAAGCGCTCGGCCTGCTTGCGCATGTTGTCCATCAGGTCCGGGCCCATGAGCCCGTCCGGGAAGCCCGGGAAGTTCTCGACCTCGGTGGTGGTCATCAGTGCGCCGCCGGACTGGGCACCCTCGAACACCAGAGGCGCGAGGTTGGCGCGGGCCGTGTAGAGCGCTGCGGTGTACCCGGCAGGACCGGAGCCGATGATGATCACGTTCCGGATAGTGGCGGTCGTCACGCTTGCTCTCCCAACGATGGTGTCCGGTGCTCGGTGAACGCCATCGTAGGCCGGGATCATTCCCTCGGCCGGACCGCTCAGAGTGTGACGTTCGACCGCAGTTTCAGGTCGGCGCCGGCCAGCCCGCAATCAGGGCCGACGATCGCCACGTCGGCCGCGCCGGCCTTCTGACCAGGTAGGACAATCACAGCGGCCGGAGACCCGGAGAACGTCGCGAAGTCGACGGCGAGCGGACGGGCATCGACGCCCAGCGCGGCCAGGCAACCGGCCAGTGCGGGCGGCGACGCGAGGCGGCTGAGTACGCCGAGGACCGAGGCCTTCTGGCCGGTCAGGCTGTCCTGCGATTCCAGCCGGGTCGCGCGGACGAGTGCGCTCACCTGCCCGTCCAGCGTCTCCGCGCGGTACGCGGTGCCGGTCGTCCTCGACCCCGAATACAGCTCCGGCGCCGATCCGGGCGCCGCGGCCTTGGGCGGCTCTGCTCCGGCAGGGGTGTCCGCAAGCGACTTCGTCGACTCCGGCGCGGACGCCGTGCTCGTGCCGGAGTCGCGCTGGCCGTCCGTGGTCATGAGTTGGTACCCGAACACCCCGCCCGCGAGCAGCGCGATGCCGGCCGCGACCGAGCTACCCGCCAGGGCCCAGCTCTTCCGCCGGCGCAACGGCACGACGGTCCGGCCCGCGCGCTCTTCGCCCGCCAGCGCTTCGTCCAGGCGGGCGGCGATGTCGGACGGGATCGTCGGTGCGGGCAGTGCGGCGAGATCGGCACGGACGGCTTCGTCGGCACGGACCAGGGCGGCGTGCAGCTCTGCCCAGTCGGGATCGGTGGCGATGCGCGCCGCGACCTCGGCGGCCTGCGGCGTGCCGTCCAGGGCGCCGGCGGCGAAGTCGGCGAGCAGATCGAGATCCGGTGCCTCGTTCACTGCGTCACCTCCCTGCTCGTCGATCCCTCGCCTGCCGTCCGCTGATGTTTGACGGCTGCCGCGGCGTCCGGGTTCCGCAGGTGACCGAGGAGGACCGCCATCCGGGCTCTCCCACGCGCGCAGCGGCTCTTGACTGTGCCCTCCGCCACACCCAGCATCGTCGCGGCCTCGGCGACCGAGTGGCCCTGGAGTTCGGTCAGGACGATGGCCGCGCGCTGATCCACCGGCAGCTCGGCCAGCGCCCGGTGGACGACCAGCGCGGTGTCGCGGTCGGCGATCGGGTCGCCGGGCTGGACGGGTTCGCCCGGGCCGGCGTCCGGGAGGGGGACCGTCGCGCGGACCTGCCGGCGCCTGATCCGGTCGAGGCAGGCGTTGACGACGATGCGGTGCAGCCAGGTCGTGACCGCCGAGTCGCCACGGAACCCCGCGGCCGCGCGGTACGCCGACAGCAGCGCGTCCTGGAGGGCGTCGGCAGCCTCTTCCCGGTCGCCGACCGTACGGAGTGCGACGGCCCACAGCCGGTCGCGGTGCCGCCGGACCAGTTCGCCGAACGCGTCGGGGTCGCCGCCCGCGTGCGCCGCGAGCAGTTCCTGGTCGGACGCGTCGCCCAGCGCGGCGGCGTCGCGGGAGCCGAAGTTCGGCAGGTCGGGCGGCACGACTGCACCTTATCTGGCGGTGTCAGCCGCTGACCGCGATCTCCTGGACGCCCACGCCGAACTTGCCCTGCTTCGTGGCGTGCGGCGGCAGGTATGTGATCCACACCATGACGTACCGGGCCTTCAGATCGTCCTGGACCGTGAAGGTCACCGAGGTCGGGGCGTTGGACTTCTCGGTGCCCTCCACCTCGACGTACCGGTTGGGGTCGTCGTTCACGGGAGCCTGGTCGCCGGTGCGCAGCGCGAGGGTCGCGCCCGCGACGTCGAGCTGGACCGTGACCTTGCCGATCTTCTTCTGCTCGCCGAGGTCCAGGACGACGCCCATCCCCGGCTTGAACCGGCCGAAGTCCGGGTTGGGATATTCGGCGGTGCGCCAGCCGGTGCTGGCGATGCCGTCGGTGGCTTTGTCCGCGTCGACCTTCTCCGCGCCGTCGCCGTTCGGGTCGATGATCTCGACGTTGGACGGCTTGTACGGCGCGGCGGCGGGCGGGGTGCCGGTCTGATCCTGCGTGGGATCGTCGCTGTTCGGGATCTGGGTGCCGGGCGACCCCCCGAAGCCGTTGGACGTGACGACCAGCGCCGTCACCAGCACGACGACCAGGCCGGCGGCGCCGACCGCGATCTTCTTCCACGGCGACTTGCGGGCGGCCGGTTCGGGAGTGAGCGTGCTGAGCGGGCTCAGTTCCGGGTCGGCGACGTCGTACCGGCGCAGTTCGGCTGCCAGTTCGGCGGCGGGCGGCGCGGCGACGGACGGGTCGAGCAGGTCCATCGTCAGCGCGTCGAGGTAGCCCGGGATGCCGGCGCGGACCTGGCGCGGCGACAGCAGGCGCCCATCGACGTGGACGGCGTCCGGCAGGCCGCTGTCGCCGGCGGACAGCGCCTGCGGCCAGTGACCGGTCAGCGACGCGTACAGCAGCCCGCCGATGGCGCGGATGTCGTGATGCTGGCCGGCCTCGGCGTCGAGCCGCAGGTCGGTGAGCGTGATCTCGTCGTCCTGGCCGAGCAGGACCGTGCGCGGCTGCACATTGCCGTGGACATACCCGGAGGCGTGGATGGCTGCGAGAGCATCGGCGGCGGTCCGGGCGATGACGGCCGCGCGGTTCGGGCTGAGCGGCCCCTCACGGACCGAGCTGGCGAGGGTGACCCCTTCGACCCACTCGCGGACGACGAACGCGCGCTCGCCTTCGTCCACCGCGTCGTAGACACCGACCACGCTGGGGTGGACGATCCGACCGGCCGTGACGGCAGCGCTGATCATCGCCTCGGCGGCGCGGCCACCGGGGACTCTCAGCTCGATCGCCACCGGTCGGTTAAGCAGGCCGTCAGTGCCTCGCCACAGGGCGTGACCGACCGACGGGTCGGCCATCAACACCTCGTCCAGCCGATACCGGCTGGCAAGCACTTCGCCCTGCACAGGCGTACCCACCTGCGTCACAACTCGCCCTCCCGTGAGCGGATTCACGGCCTGGATTCGCCCACCAGGTTATGCCCTCCGGCCACTATCCCGATCCACCAACATCGTGCCGTCTCGACGCCACAGTTTCCACTGTTACCCAAAAAACCACGAAAGGTACGTATCGACTGACCGATACGTACCCTTCGTGGTTATATTTTGGTGCGTGTGACCTTCGTCAGAGCACACGCCGGATCGCGTAGTTGCTGCTGAAGATCTTGCGGAGCGCCACCGGCTGCCCGGAGGTCGAGGAGTCCCACATCTTGCCACCACCGGCGTAGATGCCCGCGTGGTAGTAGGCGCCCGGCTTGCCGAACACGATGATGTCGCCCGGCTGTGCGGCTGTCTTCGCGATGCTCGCACCGAGCTTGCCCTGCCCGGTCGCGCTGTGCGGCAGCGACTTGCCGAACCTCTTGAACACGTACTGCGTGAAGCCCGAGCAGTCGAAGCGGTGCGGTCCGGCGGCGCCGTACTGGTACATCTTGCCCCGGTGCTTCGCCGCCTCGGCCACGACGGCCAGGCCCTTGTTCGACACGTTGATCCGGATCACGTTCGAGTAGCTGCTCGCGATGAGCGAGTTGCCCATCACCATGACGCGGAAGTTCGACGAGGCCTTGGGGACCGCGATGAAGGTCGCCTTGCCGGTCGCGTTGAGCTTGCGCGCGCCGACGTTCTGCCAGCCCTTGCTCGTCTGCTGCTGGAGGTAGCCCGCCATACCCCCGGTGGTGCGGCTGCCCGCGCCCGAGGAGAGGTAGACGGGTGCCTGCTGGCCGGCGTAGATGGTGCGGTTGGGGCTGATCACAGCCCAGGAGGCGTTCTGCGCGAGGGCCATCGGGGCGCCGATGGCGCCGGCGACGAGCAGGCCACTCAGGAGCGTCACCAGAAGGGTGACCTTGCTGCGTTTCGACCTCGGGCGACGGTGAGATAACACCGAGTGCACAGGTAGTCCTTCCTGCACGCCTGCGAGGTGAGCTGTCGGGTTCGGGCGGGAAGGTGTAGGTGCCCGGCCGCAGGTTCGCGGCTTCACCCCGAGGAGACAGTTGCCGGTGGGGCCGGCTGCCGTCTCCGAGGAACCTGGGTCCCCCGCTCCCACCCGTTGGTGAATCTCGTCGGTCGGTGCCGGGACTCGGGTGGGGCTCGGCGTGTGCCCCGGCAACGTGCGCGCCTTATGCGCGCTGATCCGTCGAGATCATCGGGGATAAAGCCCACTCGTTACAACTATGAGATTTAGACCACAACGCATTCTGTTGAAGTTATTGAATCAATGTCCGATATTTCCGCGCGCAATTTCTGAATTACGCAACGAAGTAACGGAGTGCGTACAGAATGTAATTTGACCGCCCGAGATGCCCGGAAAAATCGTGATCTGAACTATGGATCGGGCGAAGATCTCCCGCGACGCATCGGGCCAAACCGGGCGCCAGCTCGCCGCCACGCCCTAAGCTGCCGACGGGGTCGATGTGACGGTGGACACACTAGGTGGGAGTGGTCATGGCGGAGCAGCAGGGCGGGGACGTCGTCGCCGAGGTCGCGAAGGGGTACGCGTTCGAGGGTCCGGCGCTCGAACTGGGCGCCCTGGTGGTCGACGGAAAGGGCAATCCCGAGGCGAAGGTGCGGATTCCCCTTTCGATGGTCAATCGTCACGGCCTTGTCGCGGGCGCCACGGGTACCGGAAAGACCAAGACCCTCCAGGGCATGGCCGAGCAGTTGAGCACGGCCGGTGTCCCGGTCTTCCTCGCCGACATCAAGGGCGACCTCTCCGGCATGGGTGCCCCCGGTGAGCAGAACGAGAAACTGGCCGCCCGCGCGACCGAGATCGGCCAGACCTGGCAGCCCACCGCGTACCCCGTCGAGTTCTTCGCGCTCGGCGGCCACGGCACCGGCGTCCCCGTCCGGGCCACGATCACGGCGTTCGGCCCGACGTTGCTGTCGAAGGTGCTCGGCCTCAACGACGTCCAGGAGTCGTCGCTCGGCCTGGTCTTCCACTTCGCTGACAAGAACGGCCTCCCCCTGCTCGACCTCAAGGACCTGCGCGCCGTCATCCAGCACCTCACGTCGGACGAGGGCGAGGCGGCCCTGGAGGAACTGGGCGGGCTGAGCAAGGCCACGGCCGGCGTGATCCTGCGCGAGCTGATCGCGTTCGCCGACGACGGCGCCGACGACTTCTTCGGCGAGCCCGAGTTCGAGACCAAGGACTTCCTACGGACCACATCGGACGGTCGTGGCGTCGTCAACATCCTCGAACTGCCGAACCTCCAGTCCAAGCCGGCGCTGTTCTCCACGTTCCTGATGTGGTTCCTCGCCGACCTGTTCCACGACCTGCCCGAGGTCGGCGACATCGACAAGCCGAAGCTGGTGTTCTTCCTCGACGAGGCGCACCTGATGTTCAAGGACGCGTCCAAGGACTTCCTCTCCGCCATCACGCAGACCGTCCGGCTGATCAGGTCGAAGGGCGTCGGCGTCTTCTTCGTCACCCAGACGCCGAAGGACGTGCCCGGCGACGTCCTCGCGCAGCTCGGCAACCGTGTCCAGCACGCGTTGCGGGCTTACACGCCAGAGGACGCCAAGGCGCTCAAGGCGACCGTCTCGACGTTCCCGCACAGCTCCTACGACCTGGAAGAGGCGCTGACGCAGCTCGGCACCGGCGAGGCCATCATCACCGTCCTGTCGGAGAAGGGTGCACCGACGCCCGTCGCCTGGACCAAGCTCCCGGCGCCGCAGTCGCTGATGGCGCAGCTCGACGCAGGCATCGCGGACGGCGTCGTGAAGGCGTCGCCGCTGCTGCCGAAGTACGGCGAGGAGATCGACCGCGAGTCCGCGTACGAGAAGCTGCTGGCCAAGGTCGCCGCCGAGCCGGAGAAGCCCGCGGCGCCGGCGGAGAAGCCGCGCGCCACGCGCCAGAAGGAGGAGAAGGGCGTCGTCGCCGAGGTGCTCGGGTCGAGCGCGGTCAAGGGATTCCTGCGGACCGCCGCGACGGCTGCCGGCCGCGAGATCATGCGCAGTATCTTCGGGACGGCCCGCCGCCGCCGATAGTCCGCCACCCGCTGTGAATGGGTGGTGAACAGTTGGTAGTTCTTGTCGGGTCAGTGTGGTCAGCTGGGCGCTCGGCCCGGTAGAAACTTGCCCGGACAGGAGTGATGCCCGGATGCGCGTAGTGCGAGCGGTACTGGTCGCGGTCCTGGTTCTCGGCGCCGGAGCGGCCTGCGACCAGGACTCGACCACGAGCGACAGCGGGCGGTCGGCGACCCCGAGTACCACGCCGACCCTCAGGTACCCGCCCAACGTCGTGCACCTGGAAGGCATCGGCCCGATCCGCTTCGGCGAGAGCCGCACGTCGCTCGTGGGCCGCCGGCTCGTCTCGGCGTCCGACGAGATCGGGTGCGACGGCGACAAGGTCTACGACATCCCCGGGTATGTCGACGCGGCCGACCTGGTCTTCAACGCCCAGGGCCGGCTCGGCTTCGTCTGGGTCCTCAGCCCCGGCGTGTGGACGCCGGAGAAGCTGACGGTCGACTCGGACCTCGTCGACGTCCGCAAGGCGTACCCGCAGGCCGAGGAGCTGCCCGCGACGGAGCGCTCGTTCCCAGGCCTGCTCGTGAAGGCCGAGAAGACCGCGTTGCTGTTCCTCTACGAGCCGGGCACGAAGAAGATCGTCAAGTTGCTCGCCGGCTTCACCGACGTCCTGCGCGAGGCGCAGCGCGAGGGCCTCAGCTGCTGAGACCGGGGATCCGGCGCCGGACGGTGCCCCAGACCTCGGTCACCTCGGTGATCCGCAGGAAGATGGCGCCGGCCACGAACGCCACCCCGAGCACCAGGCCGCCGACCAGCAGCGCCACGAACGACCCGAGCTTTCCGTCGCCGAGCCACGCCTGCACGCCATAGGACAGGCCCCACGCGATCAACCCCGCCACCACGGACGCGATCGAGAGCCGGACCAGCGTCTGGCTGATCCGCGCGCTGTCCATCGTCCCGACGCGCTTGCGCAGCAGCCGGGCGGAGATCACGACGGCGACGACGTAGGACAGGGTGTTGCCGCACATCAGGCCGACGACGATGTACTCGTCCGGTGCCCAGAGCCACACACCGATGTCGAAGACGACCTTGGCGATGACGACCGGGATGTTGAGCAGCGCCGGGGTCTTCGTGTCGCGCATCGAGTAGAAGGCGAAGATCTGCATCTGGCTGATCGCGAACGGCACCAGGCCGACACCGGCGGCCATGACGGCGAACCCGGTCGCGCGGGCGGCGTCGTGGCCGAACGCCCCCCACTGGAACGCGGTGATCGCCAGCGGCAGGCCGAGCGCCACGTACGCGGCGGTGGCCGGGACCAGGACGACGGAAGAGAGCCGGGCGCCGAGGGAGAGGTTGCTGGCCAGATCAGGCCACCGGCTCTCGGCGGCGGCGGCGCTCATCCGGGGCATCAGCGCGGTCAGGATGCTCACCGCGACGATCCCGTGAACCATCATGAACAGCAGGAACGCGTTGTTGTGGACGAGGTTTCCACCGGCCACCCGGTCACCGGCGTACTTCGCGATCCACATGACGGGCAGCAGCCCGATCTGGCTCACGCCGACGTACACGAGCGCCCAGGTGCCGAGCCGGACGGCCTCGCCGAGGCCGGTCCCGTACAGGTCAAAGCGCCACTTCCAGCGGAATCCGACCTTCCGCAGCGCCGGCCACAGCGAGGCCGCCTGCAGCACGATGCCGAGCGTGGTGCCGAGCCCGAGGACCACGACCTGAGTGGTGGTGATCGTCGACGGGTCGAGCGTGTTGGGGCCGGGCAGGGCGATGAACACGATCGCCATGCTGATCACGACGAAGTTGTTCAGGATCGGCGCCCACATCGGTGCGAAGAAGTGGTCGCGTGTGTTGAGCACGGCCGCCAGCACTGCCGCGATCCCGTAGAAGAAGATCGCCGGCAGCATCAGGTACAGCAGCGTGTTGATCAGGACCCGGTCGTCGGCGGTGGTCTTGTCGTTGGCGAACAGCCAGGTCAGGACCGGGGCGAGCAGGACGGCCGAGATCGTCGCTATGCCGAGCATCAACGCGGCGGCGGTGAGGAGGCGGTGCGTGAACGCTTCGCCGCCGTCCGCGTCGCTCTTGCGCGCCTTGACGATCAGCGGCACCACGACGCTCGTGAGGATCCCGCCGACCAGCAGCTCGTAGATCATCTGCGGCAGGCTCACCGCCAGCTGATACGAGTTGCCGATCGCCGTACCGAGGGCGGCGGCGATAACGGCCGCGCGGGCGAAGCCGGTGATCCGCGAGACCAGGCTGCCGATCGCCATGATGCCGCTGCTGCGGGCGACGCTCTTGGCCGCTGGCTTCTCGTCCTGGACGGGCAGAACGACGGTCGCGTCGTCCGGGGACTGTTCGGTGTTGTTCACGCGCTCCGGTCCAACATCTCGGGGACGCGCGCCACCAGCTTGCGCTCGTCCGGGTAGGCCAGGCGGCCCGGGATGTCGCCGAGCGGCACCCATGCGACCTCGGTCACTTCCACATCTGCGTTGGAGAGTTCGCCACCGACCGCGCGGAGGAGGAAGTGGTGCACGGTCTTGTGGATGCGGCGGCTCTCGGCGACGAACCAGTAGTCGACCACGCCGAGCGGGCACAGGACCTCACCGGCGATGCCGGTCTCCTCCAGTGCCTCGCGCGCGGCCGTCTGCTCCAGGCTCTCACCCTCCTCGACGTGACCCTTCGGGAGCGACCATACGAGCCGGCCCCGGCGGTCGAGCTTGCCGATGAGCACGCCACGGGCGTCCGGGCCCTCGCCGGCAATGACGAGGCCACCGGCGGACGTCTCTTCCACCCGCTGCAACCGGCGGCCGAACCGTCCGGGCCGGCGCGGGGAGTTGCGGCGGGCCATTCCGAAAACATAGCGCCTCCGGACGGTGCGTCCGCGCGGGCGCACTGGCGCCGGGGAATGGGGGATGGGGAACGAGCCACGGCCAGATAAGGTCAGCAGCCGTGGTTGATGGTCCTTCCTCCCTGTTGAGTACCGTGCAGCGCAACGCGGTCGCCGAACTGCTGCGCGTGTCGCCGGTCGCCGACGAGCTCGGTCGCCGCTTCGCCGCGGCCGGGCACGAGCTGCATCTCGTCGGCGGGTCGGTGCGTGACGCGCTGCTCGGGCGGTTGGGCGACGATCTGGACTTCTGTACGGACGCCCGCCCGGAGACGGTGCTCGACCTGGTCAAGGGCTGGGGCGAGGCGATCTGGACGGTCGGCATCGAGTTCGGCACCGTCGGCGTGTCCCGGGGCGGGCTGCGCCTGGAGATCACCACGTACCGGGCCGAGGCGTACGACCGGGTGAGCCGGAACCCGGTCGTCCAGTACGGCGACTCGCTGGCCGACGACCTGGTGCGGCGCGACTTCACGGTCAACGCGATGGCCGTGTCGCTGCCGGGTCACGAGTTCACCGACCCGTACGGGGGGCTCCAGGACCTCGCGGCCCGGGTGCTGAAGACGCCCGGGAAGCCGGAGGACTCGTTCGGCGACGACCCGCTGCGGATGCTGCGCGCCGCCCGGTTCGCCGCCCAGCTCGGGTTCGCCGTGGCGCCCGAGGTCGTCGAGGCGATGACGGCCATGGCGGACCAGATCACCCGCATCACACCCGAACGGATCCGCGACGAGCTGGTCAAGCTGGTCAACGGCGCCGATCCCGTCACCGGGCTACGTCTACTTGTCGACACTGGGCTGGCCGCGCACGTGCTGCCCGAGCTGCCCGGCATGCAGCTGGAGATCGACGAGCACCACCAGCACAAGGACGTATACGAGCACACCCTGACCGTCCTCCAGCAGGCCATCGACCTGGAAGAAGACGGGCCGGACTTCGTCCTGCGGTTCGCCGCGATCATGCACGACATCGGCAAGCCGGCGACGCGGCGGCACGAGTCCGGCGGCGGCGTCAGCTTCCACCACCACGAGGTCGTCGGCGCCAAGATGACCCGCAAGCGGATGCGCGAACTGCGGTTCTCCAAGGACGTCACCGAGGCCGTCGCCAACCTCGTATTCCTGCACCTGCGGTTCCACGGGTACGGGCGCGGCGAATGGACCGATTCGGCCGTGCGCCGGTACGTCACCGACGCGGGTGACCTGCTGCCGCGCCTGCACAAGCTGGTCCGGTCGGACTGCACGACCCGGAACAAGCGCCGCGCCGCTGCCCTCGCCGCGACCTACGACACCCTCGAAGAGCGCATCGCCCGGATCCAGGCGGACGAAGATCTCCGCGCCGTCCGGCCCGACCTCGACGGCAACGCGATCATGACGCTGCTCGGCGTGCCGCCGGGTCCGATCGTCGGCAAGGCGTGGAAGCACCTCAAGGAGCTGCGCCTGGACCGGGGACCGCTGTCGCGGGACGAGGCCGAGGCCGAACTCCTCCGCTGGGCCGCCGATCAGGGCATCGACGTCCCGTAGCCGCGCCGCCCTTAGGGACAAACCGAACTATCGGGGATGGCGTGCTGTAACCGGGCGCCGGTGACCCCGTTAGTCCCGACAGTCCGTATCAGACGCAGCCCGGCACCAGCAGATCAACCGGCGATGTCATCCAAGTCGGAATGAAGACATGGCTTAACTTCATGTCGGTGCAATACCATCTCCCCTAGTCTCTAAGGACGGGGGAACCATGTTAAGGCGACGTATCTGTCATTTAGCTGCTGCCGCGCTGTGCGTGGCAGGTTTGGTCGGAGTAGCGGTCCCTGCACACGCTGACTGGACGCATGGCTCGATCAGCGGCTCGGTGACCACGGCCGAAGGGCGTCCGATCGCGGATGTCCACGTCACCGTGCACAGCGCGGACAACACCAACACCAGGCGGAACGCCCAGACCGGCGCCGACGGCACGTTCTCGGTTCCGGACGTCGATCCGGGCGACTACAAGTTCGAGTTCTACTTCACCGAGTTCCAGCCCCAGTGGGCATACAACGCCGACTCGTTCGAGACCGCGACGACCTTCACGGTCGTGGTCGGCCAGAACACGGTGGTCAACGAGAAGCTCCGGCCAATGGGAACGTTGTCCGTCACGGCCGTAGATGCGACGACAGGCGCCGGGCTCAACAAGTTCTGCATCGCCGCCGCGGGCGAAGTGGGGCGGTACGCGTGTACCGAGAACGGCGTCGCGGTCGCGCGTGACGTCCCGCCGGGCGAGTACTCCATCGACGTTCGCGCCGAGGAAGGCGTGTACTTCGAAGAGCAGGTCCGGGCAGTGGCCCGGCCGGACACGACCACCGATGTCGTGGCGAAGCTGGCCCCGGGGGCTACGGTCACGACCACCATCCGGGACAAGGCGACCGGTGCGCCGATCAGTAGGGCGTGTCTCGCTCTCTCCCGGCCGGACGCTGGGGGGCTCAGTCCGTCCGAGGCCGGTTGGTGCAGCGACAGCACCGGCAAGATCACCGCGTCCCCGGTTCGTGCTGGCAACTACCAGGTGTTCGTCGTCCCCGGCGGTGCCTATGGCGCGCAGTGGGTCGGCTGGACCGGTGGTACCGGCGACCGTGACAAGGCCCGGCAGATGACCGTGGCCGTCGGGCGCGACAACACCATCGCACCGATCCGCGTCGACAAGGCCGGCACGATCACGGGGACGGTTACGGACAAGGACACGGGCGAGCCGGTGCCAGGTATCTGCGCCTACCCGCATGCCGCGACCGCCGGGGCAGGTGGCGGTGGCCCCGAGGACGGTCGATGCACCGATGCGACCGGCCGCTACACACTGCGTGGCCTCGGTCCGTACACCTGGCCGGTGATCTTCACCGATGCGACCGGCGGCTACGGCTGGCAGTGGTCGGGCGGCGCCGCGCACCGCAAGGCGGCGACGCCGGTGAAGGTCACGGTCGGCGGCAACGCCAAGGCCGATGCCAAGCTCGTCAAGGCGGCCAAGGTGACCGGCAAGATCACGATTGTCGGCGGCGACCCTGACGTACAGGGCACGGCCTTGGCATACAGCGCCGTCACGGGTGACATCGCCGGGCCGTACGCACCGACCGGCGACTATGAGAACGGCGTCTACGTCCTCGGCGGCCTTGCGAGCCAGGAGGTGAAGATCGCCTTCGACGCGTCGACGGCGGGCTATCTGGACAGCTGGTACCGGGATGCCGACAGCTTCCGGAAGGCCACGCCGGTGCGGGTCCGGGCTGGCACCACGACCTCGGGCATCGACGGAACGGTCCGCCGCGCGGGCTGACCGGTAGGCAGACGGGCCCGCGCGACCATCACGGTCGCGCGGGCCCTCTGGGTGTCAGGGGCGGGTAGCGAGGCGGGTGAGTGCGGCGCGCCAGGCGGCTACGGGATGGGGGCGGCCCAGGCTGGTGGGAGGACCGGGATGGCCCAGGTCGGGTCGGGGCGGAAGTCGCGCCATTCGTCGTCGAACGGTGGCTTGCCATCCGCTGCCAGCTCGGCGAGACGGTGTGCCTCGGCGTAGATCGCGTCGGACTCGTCGGGCGTGTACCAGCCGGCGGCGACGCCCGCTGCCAGCTCGTCCTCGTCCTTCCACTCGATCCGGCGGTCCGGATGGACGACCAGGTCGAGCTGGTGGTCGACGATGTCGACGCCGCCGGACCACCGCACGTACGGCGACTGCAGGTTCGCGTACCAGTGCGTGAACGTGCCGTCAGGTGTGAAGAACAGCCACGTCGCGTACGGGACGTCCGGCGGCAGCACCATCAGGGCGTTGTTCGTCCACCGGTGCGGACCCGACTCCCACGGCTGCCCGAACATCTCCTGCTTCGACACCGCGCGGAGGTCGACATCGCCCGGCAGCCGGGCCATCTGGATGCCGGTGCCGTGCGCGAGCCAGAGCACGAGCGCGTCCGGATCGTCGGCCACGACCGTGACGGGACGGACGTCTTTCGCCGCACCGTGCATGAGGAACCTGTGCAGTACGTGGTCGCCGGGGCGCCAGCTCATGAACTCCCTCTCGCCACGGCGGCTTCCAGCCGGGACGGGTGTCCCTGGCGCCACCGGTTCGACGCCCATCCGTACCACAGCGCGGCCAGCGCGTACCCGGCCGAGACAGCGCCCAGGACGGCGTACGACTTGCCGGTGTCCGGCAGCGCCACGGCGCCGGCGAGCAGCCCGGTGACGAGGCTGACGTTGAACATCATGTCGTAGACCGAGAACACCCGGCCCTGGTACTCGTCGTCGCACTCGGCCTGCAGCGTCGTGTCCGCGACGATCTTGATCCCCTGCGCGGCGAGCCCGATCAGGACGCCCGCGCAGAGCAGCGCCGGGACCTTGTACGTCGCGCCCAACGTCACTTCGACGACCGCGGTACAGGCGAGCAACGCCGTGACCCAGACGCGGGGCGTGAGCGTCCGGATGGCCGCCGGTGTGATCGCCGCCGCGACGAACGCGCCCGCCGCGTTGGCGGCGATCATCTGACCGAGCCCGGCCGCGCCGGTGCGGAAGAACCCGTCCGCGGTGAAGTAGTTCCGGTACAGCAGCAGCATCGCGATGAGCAGTACGCCGAACATCAGCCGATGGACGGACGTCGCGATCAGCACCTGGCCGGCGCCCCGCCGCTCGATCAGGTGCCGCGCACCCTGCACCAACCCGTGCGCGACCTCCACGACGGTGGTTCGGATGGCCAGCTCGTCGAGATCCGGTCCGAGCTGCTGGCGGCGGAAACCGGCGGCGAACGCCGCTGAGGCGAGGTACCCGACGATCGCGAACAGCGTGACGACCGCATAGCCGTGGTTGTCGGCGCCGGTCAGCTGCTGGAGGCCCACTGCGGCGCCGATGCCGAGGGAGAAGACGACAGACCCTGCCGTCGTCGACAGGGAGTTCGCCGTCGCCAGGTGCTCGACCTCGCTGACGTGCCGCAGCGACGCCGACAGTCCTGACAGGAAGAACCGGTTCACCCCGATCGCCAGCAGGGTGAACAGCATGAACAGGCCGCCCTCGCGGCCCTGCCACACCATCGCCGCGACCAGCGGCACGATCGCCGGCCGGACCAGGTTCGCCACCACGAGCACGTGCCGCCGGCTCCACCGGTCCAGCAGGACGCCCGCGAACGGGCCGACCAGCGAGTACGGCAGTAGCAGCGTCGCGAATCCGAGCGCGACGGCGACCGGCTCGGTCTGCCGGTCCGGGTTGAACAGGATCGAGCCGGCGAGCCCGGCCTGGAACACCCCGTCGGAGAACTGGCTGCTCAGACGGGTCCCGAGGAGCCGCCGGAAGTCGGGCCGGCGCAGGATCGCGCGAAGGTGATGCCCGGACGGCGACATGCGCCACAGCCTAGGCCGCGCACCGCCCAACCCGTGGCCATCGACCCGCCCCGCTGCCGCCCGCCCCGCAGCCCGCGCCGCCCCGGCCGCAGCGTGCAGGATTCCACGAGTTATAGGTCGCGAAATCCCACACACTTCGCGGGCCCGCGCCGCCCCGACGGCCCGGGGTGGGTCGGCAGGCCGGGGGCCGGACGCTAGCGCGGGGCGCCACGGTGGGCGCGGGCGGCGGCGGGGGTAGGTCAGTGGTGGGAGTTGGTCTCCGTGGCTGGCGGTGGGGTGACGGCGGCCGGGGTGTTGTTGCCGATCCTGGACAGCATGGCGGCCAGGTCGACGCCGGTGAGGTCGCTGCCGAGCTGGAGTCCCTGGGCGACGCCTGAGGTCACCTGCTTGGTGAGCGAGCTGGCGCCGTCCGTGGAGATGACCGTCATCTTGTCGATGGCCGCCAGTGGCTCGGATGCGGCCTTGACCACCTCGGGCAGCATCCGCACCAGCAGGTCGAGTACGGCGGCTTCGCCGTAGGTGGCGAACGCCTTCGCCTTCTGGTCCATCGCCTCGGCCTCGGCCTGGCCACGGGCGAGGATGGCCGACGCCTCGGCGGCGCCTTCGGTCTCGACCGCCTGGGCGACCGCGACGCGGAGCGCCTTCTCCGCCTCGCCCCGCTTGGTGCCCTCGATCGCGTCGGCCTCGGCGAGCGCCGCCCGGCGGGCCCGCTCACCCTCACCGACCAGGCGGGCCTGCTCGGCGGAGGCCTGCGCGGCCGCGATGGTGGCCTGCCGGTCGGCGTCGGCCTTGAAGATGGCCGCGTTCTTGGCCGCCTCGGCTTCCTGCTCGATCCGGTACCGCTGGGCGTCGGCCGGCTTGCGGACCTCGGTGTCGAGGCGCCGCTCGGTCACCGCCGCGTTCCGCGCGGCCACCTTCTCCTGCTCGGCGAGGACGACCTGGTCGCGCTCGGCCTGGGCGAGCGGGCCGGCGGCGGCCGACTGGGCGCGCGCCGCCTCGATCTCGGCCTGGATCTCGGCCTGCTTGAGGGAGAGCTGCCGGTTGGCGACCGCGATGGCCTCCTCGGCGAGGATCCGCTCCTGCTCGGCGGACTGCCGGGCCCGTGCCTCGGCGATGGCCGCTTCCTTCAGCACGCGGGACGCCTCGGGACGGCCCAGGTCCTGGAGGTACGTGCCCTCGGCCTGGATGTCCTGGAGCTGGAACGTGTCGAGGACGAGCCCCTGGTTCGTGAGCGACGCCTCGGCCTCTTCGGCTACGGCCGACGCGAACGCGGCGCGGTCCTTGATGATCTCCTCGATCGTGAGCCGGCCGACGATCGACCGGAGCGAACCGGCGAGCACCTCGGACGTGAACACGTCGATGCCGTCCTGCTGGTGCAGGAACCGCTGGGCGGCGGCCCGGATCGCGGCCTCAGTGCCGCCGACCTTGACGATCGCGACGCCTTCCAGGTCGCAGCGGATGCCCTGCGCGCTCACCGCACCGCGGATGCCGACCGGGATCCGCCGGCTGGACAGGTCGAGCCGGTGCAGCTTCTGGACGATCGGGATCACGAAGACCGACGCCCCGAGCACCACCTTCTGACCGGAGAGGTCGGTGGACGTGATGCCGCTCGCGCTGGTGGAGGTGCGGCCGCGGCGTCCGGTGATGATGAACGCCTCGTTGGGGCTCGCGACCCGGAGCCGGCTGACGACCAACCCGACCAGCAGGAGCAGCAGGACCACGGCTCCGCCGATGGCGATGAGGATCCCGAGTTCCATGGGCGTGCCCTTTCGTAGAGGTAGTGCGGGGGGTGGAGCAGGGCGGTGGGTCTTACGCGGTCGCGGTCGTCTCGACCACGACGACCGAGGTCTCGGTCGGCGCTTCGATCACGAAGACGTTGGCGCCGATCGCGATGGCGGTGTCGGCGCGGGCGTTGTACTTGAGGTGCTGACCGGCGATAGCGAGCCGGACCTCGCCGTAGCCCCCGGCCGGCACGCGGGTCACCACGACCCCGGAGGCGCCGATCAGATCGTCGGGGACCAGCGTCTTGTCCGTGGGCATACCCGCAAGGGCCCTGGTCAGACGGGTGGCGAACCAGCTCACCGGGACGGCGGCGACCACGCCCACGCCGGCGCCGACAGTGGCAGCAGTCGTTCCGGCGCCGCCCGCCAGGGATGCGCCGATGGCGCCCGCGAAGCCGAGCGCGCCGACGAACCCGGCGAGCGCCGGTAGGGAGAACAGGCCGTCGACGTCGACGTGGCCGAGATGCAGCAGCTCGCCGAAGAACAGCGATGCGGCGAGGACCGTCACACCGACCCCGCCGAGTATCAGGAACACCACTGTTGCGGACCCCATGGATGCCCCCTCCCGCCGCTGGCCGAGACCCCTGAACCTCGACGCCAGAAGGGTACCGACGCCGCACCACCGGCCGGCCGGATATCCACAGGCAAGTGGTGCGGGATCTGACAGCATGGCGGGGTGTCCGATTTCGAGCGTCTGCTGCCCGCGCCCTCCACGACCACAGTTGGCGCGGCGGGGCTGGTCCTGCGGGGCGACCGGTTGCTGATGGTCCGCCAGGAGCGGGCCACGGGGGTCCGGTGGGAGGTGCCGGGCGGCGGGCAGGACCCGGGCGAGTCGCTGGAAGAGACGGTCGTGCGGGAGGTCGCCGAGGAGGCGAGCATCGCGGTGACGGCCGGTGCGCTGGTCTGCACGTACGCGTCGTACCGCATCCACAAGGGCACGGCCGTCCTCGGTGCGTTCTACCTCGCGTCGGCGGACGGGACGACCGAGCCGGTGCCGCAGCAGGACGACGGGATCGTCGAGGCGGCGTTCGTGGACCCGTCGACTATCCCGCCGGACGAAATCGGCCCGTTGAGCGGCGCCGTGCTGAGCCGGTGGTGGCCGGTGCGGGACGCGCTCGCGCCCCCGTTCCACGTGGAACTCTGGCGCACAGAAACCGGCTACACCCTGCGCTGACCTGCCACGGCAGCAGCCCGGAAGCGCCGCGCCCGTCCGCCGGAGTCCACAAAGGACTCGACTGGACGCTTAGCCGATTTGCGCAACTGTGCGCGATCCAGTCCGGAAATGCCTTGACGTATCTAACATTCGGTGCGGAACGGACTTCTCCTACTAACCCGGAGGACCCATGCGTGCCCGCCTGCCTGTCCTCGCCGCCGTCGCGACCCTGAGTTGCCTCGCGGCCACCCTCCCGGCCCTTCAGGCGCAGGCCGCCAGCGGTCCGCCGGACGGCATCGTGGTCAAGGACGGCGTGACCCAGCCGGTCTTCCCGTACGACCAGGCGATCACCGAGTCCGTGTTCATCGAGACGCCCGTCGACTCGGACGGCGACGGCGCGAAGGACCGCGTGCACGCGCTGATCCAGCGTCCGGGCGCGACGGCCGGTGCGCTCAAGGTGGCGTCCCTGGTCGAGCCGAGCCCGTACTGGGCCGGGATCCTCGACGTGCCGAACCACGGCGTCGACGTCGACGAACTCCCGCAGGCGGCCCGGGACGCGAAGGCCGCCACGAGCCGCGGAATCAGCCTCAACGCCGCCGCGCCGCCGACCACCCGCGAGTACTACGTCACCCGTGGCTACGCCTACATCCGCGCGGAGAGCATCGGCAGCGGCGCGTCCGACGGCTGCCCCACCACCGGCGACGCGAACGAGACCCTGGCGATGAAGGCTGTCGTCGACTGGTTGACCGGCCGCGCCCCGGGCTTCACCAAGTCCGGCGAGCCCGCTCGCGCCACCTGGTCGATCGGGTCCGTGGGCATGATCGGTGCCTCCTACAACGGCACGCTGCCGAACCAGGTCGCGACGACCGGTGTGCGGGGCCTGAAGACGATCGTGCCGATCGCCGCGATCTCCAGCTGGTACGACTACTACCGCGCGAACGGCCTCGTCGTCGCGCCCGGCGGCTTCCAGGGCGAGGACGCCGACGTGCTCGCCCGCGCGGTCCTCACCAGGGCCAACCCGAACGCCTGCAAGTCCGCCATGGACCGCATCGAGCTGGACCAGGACCGGGTGACCGGCGACTACACCAAGTTCTGGCGCGACCGCGACTACCTGCCCGGCGCGCGCAACGTGAAGGCGAGCGTGTTCGTCACCCACGGGCTCAACGACTGGAACGTCAAGACCACCCACTTCGCCCAGTGGTGGGACGCGCTCGGCGACGCGAACGTGAAGCGCCGGCTCTGGCTCCACCCCGGTGGCCACTCGCGGCCGTCGATCGACGCCTGGCGCGACGCCGTCCACCGGTGGATCGACCACTACCTGTACGACATCCGCAATGGTGCGCAGCGCGAGAAGCCGGTGACGGTCGAGCGGACCGGCGGCGCCACCGAGAACTACAGCGCGTGGCCCGACGCGCGCACCCGTGACGTCAGCCTGCGGCTCACACCCGGCACGCTCTCCACCTGGAGCCGCACCCAGGTGAAGCAGTCGTTCGTCGACGCCGGTGCCACCCGCCCCGCCGAAGAACTCGTCAAGCGGCCCCAGACCGCCGACCCGAACCGGCTCGCGTACCGCACCTGGCCGCTCATCCGCGACGCTCGGCTCAGCGGCACGCCCCGGATCGACCTCCGCGCGGCCGTCCAGAACCGGACCGCCGCCAACCTCACCGCCCTGCTCGTCGACTACTCCCCGGACGGGACCGTGACGATCGTCAGCCGCGGCTGGACGGACGCGCGGAATCGTCGCGGCGCTCAGCACCCCCGGCCCGTCGAACCCGGCCGGTACTACTCGTTCCGCTGGGAACAGGAGCCCAAGGACCACGTGTTCGCCGAAGGCCACCGCATCGGACTCGTCGTCATCTCCACCGACCACCACTACACGCTGCGGCCCAAGGCTGGCACCGGCATCGGCGTCGACCTGGGGCGGAGCCGGTTCGAGCTGCCGATCGTGGGCGGTCGGCTGGCGTTCTGAGGCGGCGGTTCGGGGCCCGGCGACCGACGACCACGCCAGGTTCTGCCGGACGTCCTCATAAAAGGTGTTGAACACAGCGGAGCGGCGCGCCCCTCACGGGACGCGCCGCTCCGGTGGCTTCTAGCGCTCGACCTCGCCGCGGATGAACTGCTCCACCTTCTCCTTGGCGATCGTGTCGTTGTACTGCTCCGGCGGGGACTTCATGAAGTAGCTCGCCGCCGAGAGGATCGGGCCGCCGATGCCGCGGTCCTTGGCGATCTTCGCCGCGCGGACGGCGTCGATGATGATGCCGGCCGAGTTGGGCGAGTCCCAGACCTCGAGCTTGTACTCCAGGTTCAGCGGGACGTCACCGAACGCGCGGCCCTCGAGACGCACGTAGGCCCACTTGCGGTCGTCGAGCCACTGCACGTAGTCGGACGGGCCGATGTGCACGTTGCGGGCGCCCAGCTCGTGCTCCAGGTTGCTGGTGACGGCCTGCGTCTTCGAGATCTTCTTGGACTCCAGCCGGTCGCGCTCCAGCATGTTCTTGAAGTCCATGTTGCCGCCGACGTTGAGCTGGTACGTGCGGTCGAGCTGCACCCCCCGGTCCTCGAACAGCTTCGCCATCACGCGGTGCGTGATCGTGGCGCCCACCTGGGACTTGATGTCGTCGCCGACGATCGGCACGCCGGCCTCGGTGAACTTCGCGGCCCACTCCGGGTCGGAGGCGATGAACACCGGCAGCGCGTTGACGAACGCGACCTTGGCGTCGATGGCGCACTGCGCGTAGAACTTGTCGGCCACCTCGGAGCCCACCGGCAGGTAGGACACGAGGACGTCCACGCGGGCGTCCTTCAGCGCCTGGACGATGTCCACCGGCGCCTCGTCGGACTCGGTGATCGTCTCGCGGTAGTACTTGCCGAGGCCGTCATGCGTGTGGCCGCGCTGGACGGTGACGCCGGTGGGTGGCACGTCCGCGATCTTGATCGTGTTGTTCTCGCTGGAGCCGATGGCGTCCGCGAGGTCCTGGCCGACCTTCTTGGCGTCGACGTCGAACGCGGCGACGAACTCGACGTCACGCACGTGGTAGTCGCCGAACTGGACGTGCATGAGGCCCGGCACACGAGTCTGCGGGTCGGCGTCCTTGTAGTACTCCACGCCTTGCACGAGCGACGCGGCACAGTTGCCCACGCCGACGATGGCTACGCGTACAGAACCCATTGCGGGGTCCTCCTTCTGCTTCATTGCCGCCCCCCGGTGTCGGGACGGTCTATCGGGGGTTGCTCCGGGTCAGGACCGACCGTGCGGACGGACGGGGGTTTCCCGGCACGTTCGCTCGCGATCAGCTCGTTCAGCCAGCGGACCTCCCGGTCCGCCGACTCCAGCCCGTGCCGTTGGAGCTCGAGCGTGTAGGAGTCGAGCCGCTCGCTGGTCCGCGTGAGCGTTTCGAGCAGTCCGTCGCGGCGTTCCTCGATCCGGCGGCGCCGGCCTTCGAGAATCCGCAACCGCGTGCTGGCGTCGGTGCGTGAGAAGAACGCGAAGTGGATGCCGAAGCCCTCGTCGTCGTGGGTCTCCGGTCCGGCCTCCGCGAGCAGCTCGGCGAACCGCTCCTTGCCTTCGGCGGTGAGCTTGTACACCACCTTCCCGCGCCGGCCAGTCAGCGGTGGGGCCGCGTCCTCGCTGGCGGGGTCGGGCGCGTCCTCGGTGATCCAGCCGGCTTCGCGTAGCCGGCGGAGAGTCGGGTACAGGGACCCGTAGGAGAACGCCGCCCGGAACGCGCCGAGCATGACCGTGAGCCGCTTCCGCAGCTCGTAGCCGTGCATCGACGACTCGTGCAAGAGGCCGAGGATCGCGAACTCGAGCATCGCCCCCGCCCCCTCTCGTTCCGATGGATCGCTGCGATGTATCGCCTCGATACATCGGGACTATACGTCTGCCCAGGAAGTCCCGCTAGGTATGACCGTTGTTTCGGGATCTTCTGGACGTTAACGCCCAGCGGCGTACCCTCGTCGGGTGCGGACTCAGCGGCAGCTCGTCGACTACGCGCTACAACGGCGCGCGGTCCTGCGCGACGTGTACGCGGGTCGCCTCGGCACGATGGAGGTGTGCGACGCCTCGCCGTACCTGGTCCGCGCGGCGAAGTTCTTCGGCGAGCGCACCGAGACGCCGTGCCCCGTCTGCCGACGGGAGAATGTCTGGTACGTCCACTACATCTACGGCGACGAGCTGCGGCACTCCGCCGGCCAGGCGAGGCCCCGCGCTGAGCTGCCCGTCCTCGCCATGAACTACGGCGAGTTCGATGTGTACGTGGTCGAAGTGTGCCGCGCGTGTGACTGGAACCACCTGGCGCAGAAGTACACCCTCGGCCGGGACGGACTTCCTGTGACGGAACAGCGCCGCGCTGACGGGTGAGGTAACAGGCGTTCACCGCTCGTGACGACGTGGTTAGCAGTTGGTCACACTGTGGCTGGGGTGTTTGGAGTTCCTGGACATGTCAGGGCATGGTTGTGGAATGAGTTACCCCGATCAGCCCGAGCGCCCCCGGCGGGGCGTTGCCCGGGTGGGTTCCGGTGGCGACCAGGACGAGAGCTGGAATCGCCACGACAGCCCCTACGGTGACCCTCACGGTCCCGGCCGATCCAGCGGACGGGCGTCCCTCCCCCCTCAAGGCGCGGCCAGCGGCCGCGCCTCTGTTGGTCGCGCGACGCCCCCTGGACCGCCGCCTGTTGGTCGCGCGACGCCAGCTCGTGGCGCGGCGCGGGTCTCAGGTGCCGCGTCAGTCCCGGGCCACGGCGAAGCGCCGACCCGCTACGGCGACGCCCCAAGCCAGTACGACCGCACCTCGGTGCTGGGCGCCGCGCCGCGCCGCCGCGACGACTTCCTGACGCAGCCCGGTCCGGGCGGTGGGCGACCGCCGCGTGACCCGGGTGGGCCCAAGGGCAAGGGGAAGAAGCGCGCCAAGCAGATCGCGCTGATCGCCGGCGGTACCGCGTTCATGCTGATCGTCGCCACCATGGGCGTCTTCTACGGCATGACCAACGTGCCGCTGCCCGAGGCCGCCGCGAACAAGCAGACCTCGATCGTCTACAACGCTGCCGGCGCCAACAGCCAGCCGATCGCGAACTTCGCCATCGAGGACCGCCAGGAAGTCAAGCTGGCCGAGATTCCCGAGCACGTCCAGAAGGCTGTCATCGCCGCCGAGGACCGCTCGTTCTACACCAACAACGGCATCTCGCCGAAGGGCATCGCCCGCGCCGCGGTCGGTGTCGTCACCGGCGACGACAAGGGTGGTGGCTCGACCATCACCCAGCAGTACATCAAGAACTCGCGCAACCTCACCCAGGAGCGCTCCTACGTCCGTAAGGCGAAGGAGATCCCCATGGCGATGAAGGCGGACGACGAGTACAGCAAGGACCAGATCCTCGAGTTCTACCTCAACACGATCTACCTCGGTCGTGGCCGGTACGGCATCCAGTCCGCCGCCAAGGGCTACTTCAACAAGGACGTCAAGCGGCTGACCGTCGAAGAGGGCGCCGTCATCGCCGGCCTGATCAAGGACCCGTCGAACCTCGACCCGGCGAACAACCTCGAAGGCAACAAGGGCCGCTGGGACTACGTCCTCGACGGCATGGTCGACGAGGGCTGGCTCGACGGCGGCAAGCGCGCGGCGATGAAGTACCCCACGGTCCAGAAGAAGTCCGCCGTGCGCCGCGACAAGTGGATGGACGGCTCCAACGGGATCCTCGCGCAGCGCATCGAGGAGGAGGTGACGTCCCTCGAACTGGTGGGCGGCACCAAGATCACCAAGGAGCAGCTCCGGACCGAGGGCCTCCGCATCTTCACCACGATCAACCCGAAGATGCAGACCGCGGCCGTCAACGCGGCGGTCGAGGGGCTCAAGGGCCAGGAGAGCAAGACGATGGGCACCGCACTGGTGGCCGTCCAGCCCGGCACCGGCCGGATCATGGCTTACTACGGCGGCGAAGGCGGGTACGGCAACAACGACCTCGCCGGCCGCCGGCTGCCGCACGCGCCGGGCTCGTCCATGAAGCCGTACGTCCTGGCTAAGGCGCTCGAAGAGGGCGTCAGCATCAAGTCGGAGTGGGACGGCAGTTCGCCGCAGACGTTCCAGAGCCGCGGCAAGCCGCTCCGCAACTCCGAGAACGACAACACCTGCAAGCGCTGCAACCTCATCGACACGACGGTCAAGTCGCTCAACACCGTGTACTGGGCGATGACTGAGAAGGTCGGCGCGAAGGGTGTCCGCGATCTCGCCGGTCGTGCCGGTGTGACCCGGATGATGGGCACGGACGGCAAGATCAAGCCGATCTCGGAGGCTCCGGTCGACGAGGGCATCGGCATCGGTCAGCTCCCGATCCCGGTCATCGACCAGGCCAACGGGTTCGCCACGTTCGCCGCCTACGGCGAGCAGGCGGCGCCGTACTTCGTCGAGCGGATCCTCGACCGCAGCGGGAGCGTCGTCTACCAGCGGCCGCAGAACCGCACCACCCGCGCCTTCTCCACCGATGTCGCCAGGGACGCCAACTACGTCATGCAGCAGGTCGTCGGCAAGGGCTCGAACAAGCTCGCCGGCGGGCGCAAGGCGGCCGGCAAGACCGGCACCCACCAGTACAAGGACAGCGACGACAACGCGCACGCCTGGATGTGCGGCTTCACGCCGCAGCTGTCAGCCGCGGTGTGGGTCGGCAACACCGGCGACGAGGGCCCGCTCTACGACAGCGTCAAGAACAGGCGGGTCTACGGGTCCGGCATCCCTGGGCGCATCTGGAAGAAGTTCATGGACGCCGCGCTCGCGAACACCGAGGAGAAGGACTTCCGCAAGCCGGTGTTCCTCGGCGACGAGGACGAGGGCAACGCTCCCGAGCAGGTCGACCCCAGCCCGACGCCGTCGGAGGAGCCCGACGGACGTCCGTCCGGGTTCCCGTTCCCGACCCCGGACCCTGACGAGTCCCCCGATCCGGACGAGTCGCCGAACCCCGATCCGACCGAGGATCCGGAAAACCCGTTCCCGCGGCCGACCCAGAGCAAGACGCCTCGGCCCGGATTTCCCTGACAGGTAGCACACCGGCGTGCCGCGGTAGGGCAGGATCGGGGGCGTGAACGAGCGCCCCCGCCCGCCCGCCGCGGACACCGACCAGCCCAGCCGCTCTGACCCGGTCGTCACGGGCCTGTCCCATGTGATCGGTGGACCGATCGGTGAGCGAGCGCGCCTGAACCGGCGCGTGTGGACACCCATGCGCGTGATTCTCGCGATGGCGTGCTTCACCTTCGCGATGAACTGGGTCCAGAAGTCGCCGTGCCGCTCCGGGGCGTGGGCCGACAACCTCCAGTACAAGAAGCACTGTTACACCGACGTGCTCGCCCTGTACTTCGCCGAGCACCTCAACGAGGGCCTGACCCCGTACCTCGACTACCCCGTCGAGTACCCGGTGCTCACCGGCGGCCTCATGTGGCTCATCGGCTATCCCGTGTGGAAGCTCGGCACCTCCGAGTGGGTCAACACGGAGCTGCTGCCGACGCTGGCCGACTACGGCCTGGCCGAAGGCGGCCCGCTCAACCAGGGCAAGCTCTTCTACGACCTCAACGCGATCGTGCTCGGCATCTTCGGGCTGCTGGCCGTGTGGGCGGTCGTGCGGATGCGCCCCGCCCGGCCCTGGGACGGCGCGATGGTCGCCCTGGCCCCGGCCGTCTTCGTGACGGCCACCGTCAACTGGGACCTGCTCGCCGTCGGCCTGACCGGGCTCGCGATGTACTTCTGGTACCGGCGCGCGCCGGGCTGGGCCGGCCTGTTCTTCGGCCTCGCGATCTCGGCCAAGTTCTACCCGCTGTTCATCCTCGGCCCGCTGCTCGTCCTGTGCTGGCGCCGCAAGAAGCTGCCCGATTTCGTCATCACGTTCGGCACTGCCGTCGTCACCTGGGTCGCGCTCAACCTGCCGATCTACCGCGCCAACCCTGACAACTGGATGCGGTTCTGGAAGCTCAGCGACGAGCGCGGCGTCGACTGGGGCACCCTCTGGTACATCGGCGCCCACTTCCCCGTCGGCGGCGGCAAGACCGGGATCGCACCGTTCACCACCCTGGCCGGCCCCGAGAACATCGACAACCTGGACCGGATCTGGCAGGTCCTGTTCGCGGTCAGCTGCATCGGCATCGCGGCGCTGGTCATGTACGCGCCGAAGCCGCCCCGGTTCGGCCAGGTGGCGTTCCTCGTCGTCGCCGTTTTCCTGCTGGTCAGCAAGGTCTGGTCGCAGCAGTTCGTGCTCTGGCTCATCCCGCTCGCCGTGCTGGCCCGACCCAAGTGGGGGGCGTTCCTCGCCTGGCAGGCCTGCGAACTCGCCTACTTCTTCGGCTTCTACCAGATCCTGCTGCGCGCCTCGCCCGGCGGGAAGTCGCTCATGCCGGAGAAGTGGTTCACGCTCATCGGCCTCGCCCGCTGGATCGCCGTCGCGGTGCTCTGCGGGCTCGTCATCCGCGAGATCCTGCGGCCCGAACTGGACGTGGTCCGGTCCGGCGGCGAGGACGATCCGGAGGGCGGCGTCCTCAACGATCCACCGGATCCACCAGGTGCCGATCCGTCCGAGGCGGAACCGCGGGAGCCTGGTGGACCGCCCTCAGGGCGCGAGGTCGAAGACGACAGCTCCGCCGGTATCCGTTCGCCGTAGCGGCAACCCGTCCACCGGCTTGTCGGCCGCCGACTGCCACGGCGTGCCGGCGATCCGGTCCCGGAGGACGACGACCGTCCGGATGCCCTTCGACCGCAGGTACTCGACGCTCAACGCGTCCGGGAAGGCGGCCGACGCGTTCCGGATCTCGGTGGTCGAGTTCGGGTAGAACCCGCTGCCGCCGTTCGCCATCTTGGGGAACCCGTCGGTGGACCAGAGCATCACGGACTGGTCGAACATCGGGTCGCTCGGCAGCACCAGCAGCGGGCCGGTGACGTTCTTGAGCGCGGCCGGTTGCTTCGGGACCTCCGGGTGCGGCGTGGTGTTCACGCCCTCGCCGAGCACCAGGGCGCCGGGAATGAGCGCGACAGCCGTGATCCACGCCGGCCAGTTGAGCTTGGCCGGCGCGCGGCTGCTCCGGGCCTTGGCCGGCCGGGTCTCGGTCTGGGAGCCGTTCGTGGCGATGCGGTCGCCCATGGCCGTGACCGCGCCGGCGGCGAGCAGGCCGAGCAGCAACGTCGTGTAGACGACGAGACGCCCGGGGGTGCGCAGCGCGTCCCAGCCGGGCACGTGCCGGAACAGCAGCAGGTACGTGTACTCGCCGTCGAAGAAGCGGGTGCCCATCGCGAACACGACGCTGACCACGGTGAGCGCGGCGAGCGCCAGTCGCTGCCGGACCGACCACCGGCTCAGCACCACGCCCGCCGCGGCGAACACGATGACGACCAACCCCGGGAGCAACGTCATCTCCGGGACGAACGGCAGCTCGGCACGGGTCGCGGCGTGCCGCTCACCCCAGAACCACGCCTCGGCCGGCGCCGTGAAGAACCCGCGCAGCGGCGGGGAGAAGAAGCCGAGATCCTGCTCGCCCCGGCGCGCGTACGGATGCAGCTCGACGACGCGCAGGTACGGACGGGCCATCAGCAGCCCCGTCGCCGCGAACGCGATGCCACCCACGCCGTTGACCCACAGCAGCGACGCCGGCAGGCGCGGTCGGCCCGCGACCAGCCAGCCCACGGCACCGGTCAGGCAGACGAGCGCCAGCACGTAGGCGAACGGGAGCCCGACGCCGAACCCGATCATCAGCTGCCAGCACGCCGCCGCCCAGCCGGCCGCCGCCCACCCCGGACGGACCTCGTCCCGCTGGTACCCCCGGGTGAACGAGTAGCCGTGGCCCCGAGCCAGCGCGGCCAGCGTCAGCGCGATGCCGCCGGTGGACAGGACGTGCAGGTGACCGGCCTGGACCAGCCGCCACGGCGCGTAGGCGAACGCGGCGCCGGCCACGACGGCACCGGGCCACCGCGCGCCGAGCTGCCGGGCCAGCGCGTACGCGCCCAGGAACGCCACCGCCGGAATCAGCACGTACACGAGGTTGTAGCGGACGACCGCCGCCACCGGCCCTTCGCCGAACAGCGCGAGCGGGAAGTAGCCGAACAGGCTGTCGGTGAACGCGTAGCTGTACGGCTCGGGATAGAACGCGTTGGCGTGCCACAGCTCCATCGGCTGGTGCAGGACCGCGTGGCCGGACCAGGCGAGGATCCACGCGACCAGCAGCGGGTCGTAGATGTCCTGCGGGATGGTGCCGGCCGGGTGCTTCATCGTCGGCCACGTCATGACCACGGCCAGCAGCAGCGCGCCGGCCGGGGCCAGAACCACCTCGCGCCGCAGCCAGGACAGCACCTTGGCGCTCCGGATCCGTGCCGGTTTCGCGGGCGCCTTGGCCGGTTTGGCGATCTCGCTGGTCATGCGTCGAGGTGCTTGCGCAGGTACTCGATGTCCGCGCCCTGGCCGTCCGCGCCGCCGGGGGTCTCGCACACGACGGGCGCGCCCGCGGCGGCGATCGTGGCGACGAGCAGATCCGGGTCGATCTGGCCGCGGCCGAGGTTCTCGTGCCTGTCCCGCCCGGAGTCGAACGGGTCCTTCGAGTCGTTCGCGTGCACCAGGTCGATCCGGCCGGTGATCGCCTTCACCCGGTCGACGATGTCGAGCAGGTCTTCGCCGCCCGCGTGCGCGTGGCAGGTGTCGAGGCAGAAGCCGGGGCCGAACTCGCCGATCGCGTCCCACAGCCGGGCCAGCCGGTCGAACCGGCGGGCGATCGCGTGGTCGCCGCCGGCCGTGTTCTCGACCAGGATCTGCGTCGCGTAGCCGCCCTCGTCCTGCTGCTGCTGGAACGCCTTGCGCCAGTTGTCGAAGCCCACGTCCGGGTCGTCGTCCTTGGTGACGTGGCCGCCGTGGACGATCAGCCCCTTGGCACCGACCGTCGCCGCCGCCTCCGCGTGCTGGACGAGCAGCTTCCGGGACGGGATACGGATGCGGTTGTTGGTGCTCGCGAGGTTCACGATGTACGGCGCGTGGACGAAGACGTCCAGGTCGGCATCGCGGATCGCCGCCGCGTCATCCCGGACCTTCGGCTTCTTCCAGCCCTGCGGATCCGCGAGGAAGAACTGCACCAGGTCGGCGCCGCGCGCCTTCGCCTCGGCCAGCGGGTCGTCGGGTTCGACGTGAGCTCCGATTCGCATGACGAGAGGGTACGGGCAACGCACGACAGGTGCGGATTCCCAGGGCCGCAAATCAGGGCCTCTACCGGGGGAAACATTCAAGTGAAAGATGTACACGGAAGCCGTCACCTTCGGGTGGCGTTCTCGTTGAAGCCGGTGAAGGATGGCGTAGGTCACTGACCACGTGAGGGCCCGCGCATCTTGTGACCTGGGGAGATAGTGAACGTGTACAACTCTTTCGGAGTGGGCGCCGCGAGACGCGTCCGCCGCGCCGCGGCTCTCCTCGGCGTGTTAGTGGCCGGCGCGGCCGGGGCCGGGATGGTCATCGCGTCGCCGGCCGCCGCCGCGGAACCCGTGCCGACGATGACCTTCAAGGGGTCGCTCAACGTCCTGGGGCTGCTCAACAGCCTGACCGTCACACCGGCGTCGGTCTCCGTGCCCGCCGGCGGCAAGGTGACGTTCGTGAACAGCTCGCCCAACGCACTCAAGCTGACCATCGGCGGGCGTGAGTTCCCGACGCTCGCGAAGGGCGCCAGCCTGCCGCTGGTGTTCCAGGGGGCGGCGAATTCCACGACGTCCCAGGTCAAGGCGTCGCCGCTCGGTGGCGTGGTCGGCGGCCTGGTCGCGTCGACCGGGTCGGTGAACGTGGCCGCGGCCCCCAGGACGCCGCCGAAGTCCGACTCGCCGGCGCCGGATCCGACCAAGCCGTCCGGCAGTCCCCAGCCCGGCACGCCGAACACGCCCGGCGGACCGACGCAGCCGCAGAACGGCGGGGTCGTCCCGCAGGTGCTGCCCGGTGACGGCGTGAAGCTGCCGCCGAACTTCGGCCGGGACCCGGTCGCGCGGGGCGGCATGGCCAGCGCCGGCCTCCCGCCGATGACCGAGGCGGAGGCCGGGATGGCCCCGTCGGACACGATCGCCGCGCCGGAGCGGGCGAAGCGTGCGGACAACAAGGCGAAGGTCGACGGTGAGATCACCACCGTCGGCGGCGGTATCGGGCTCCTGATCCTGGTCGCGACGGTGCTGCTCGGCGGCGTCGGCGCGGCCGCCATCCGTACGGTGCTGGCTCAGCGGGGCGCAGAGATGCGTAGCTGAGCAGCCAACAGGCCCCACGGGGCGTCGGCGAGAGTCGTTGGTGTGGTCGTTCCTCCCCAGGTCCCACCCACGGATTCGGAACCGGCGCCCCGTGGCTGTTAGGCTCTTGCGGTTCGCTGACGCGAATGACCCTCCTGCCACGGAGAGACCGTGGCCGCTGAGACCACAGGAGGTGGGTTTTCTCTTGCGTCACTACGAAGTCATGGTGATCCTCGACCCCGATCTCGAGGAGCGCACCGTTTCCCCGTCGCTGGACACGTTCCTCAACGTGATCCGCACGTCGGGCGGTAGCGTCGAGAAGGTTGACGTGTGGGGCCGCCGCCGGCTGTCCTTCGAGATCAACAAGAAGGTCGAAGGCATCTACGCCATCGTCGACCTGCAGGCTGAGCCGGCCGCCGTGCTGGAGCTCGACCGGCAGCTCAACCTGAACGAGTCCGTGCTGCGCACCAAGGTCCTCCGGCCGGAGATGCGCTCCACCAACCGTCCGAACCAGCGGAAGGACTGACCGCTGCGGTTCGGTCGTACCTGACTGAGAGCATCGGTTCGACCACGACCGTCACGGTCCGGTAGGAGGAGTTTCCAATGGCAGGCGACACCGTCATCACCCTGGTCGGCAACCTTGTCGACGACCCCGAGCTCCGGTTCACCCAGAGCGGCGCGGCCGTCGCGAAGTTCCGGCTCGCCTCGACCCCGCGTACCTTCGACCGGCAGAGCGGTGAATGGAAGGACGGCGAGAGCCTCTTCCTGACCTGCAACGTCTGGCGCCAGGCGGCGGAGAACGTGGCCGAGTCGCTGCAGCGCGGCACCCGCGTGATCGTGCAGGGCCGGCTCAAGCAGCGCACGTACGACACGCGCGAAGGCGAGAAGCGCACGGTCTACGAGGTCGAGGTCGACGAGGTCGGCCCGTCGCTGCGCAGCGCCACGGCCAAGGTCAACAAGACCGCCCGCAGCGGTGCGGGTGGCGGCGGGTTCGGTGCCTCCGGTTCGTCCGGCGGGTCCGCCCCGGCGGATGACCCCTGGGCCGCGGCCACGCCTACGCCCGCGGCGGGCGGCGGCGGTGGGTCGTTCAGCGACGAGCCACCGTTCTGACGGCCTCACCCACACGCGACAACTGACTTCACGAACGAGATAACGGAGCATCACCATGGCGAAGCCGCCGGTGCGGAAGCCTAAGAAGAAGGTCAATCCGCTCGACAAGGACAAGATCCGCTACATCGACTACAAGGACACCGCGCTGCTGCGCAAGTTCATCTCGGACCGGGGCAAGATCCGCGCCCGCCGGGTGACCGGTGTGTCCTCCCAGCAGCAGCGGCAGATCGCCAAGGCGATCAAGAACGCCCGCGAGATGGCGCTGCTGCCCTACTCCAGCACGTCCCGCTGAGGAAGGGGTCTGACACATGAAGATCATCCTCACCGCTGACGTGGACGGGCTCGGCGCGCCGGGCGACGTCGTGGAGGTCAAGGACGGCTACGGCCGCAACTACCTCCTGCCGCAGGGCAAGGCGATCCTGTCCAGCAAGGGCGCCGAGAAGCAGATCAACACGATCCGGCGTGCCCGCGCGGTCCGCGCGGTCCGCGACCTCGACCACGCCAAGGAGATCAAGGCGCAGCTCGAGGGTCTCAAGGTTTCGCTGAAGACCCGTGCGGGCGAGGGCGGCCGGCTGTTCGGCTCGGTCACCTCGAACGACGTCGTCGGCGCCGTCAAGGCGGCCGGGGGCCCGGTG
The DNA here is from genome assembly GCA_963742725.1 of uncultured Actinomycetota bacterium. Lineage (GTDB taxonomy): Bacteria > Actinomycetota > Actinomycetes > Mycobacteriales > Cryptosporangiaceae > CAVVAL01. The sequence goes on from CAVUMX010000001.1 coordinate 2,157,029, forward strand.
CTCGACAAGCGCAGCGTCGAGCTGCCCGGTCACATCAAGACGACCGGCGCGCACAAGGTGGTCGTGAAGATCCACCAGGACATCACCGCGACCATCGTCCTCGACGTCGTCGCTGCTGCCTGACAGCAACCGGTTGGAGAGCCGGCCCCCGCCGAGGGGCCGGCTCTCCACCGTCTGTGGATAACTTGCACGGCGGCGCCAGCATGAGCACGCGGCGCTATCGATCATGTACTCGCCGTGATACCGGACAGTTCGGTCTTTTGTACCTCACGTATGGTCCGTGTGGCAATCCTCGCGCACTACCCAACTGGCGCCTGACGCGCGTATGACCAGCACGTTTCGGGCATAGCAGCCCGCGCAGCCGTGCACGTCCGCTGTTCGCGACGTCCGTTCGGGCTACCTGGCGCCGATCGGGGCGGCATAAGCGGCCCCGATCCCAAGTTTTTCTTGGGTCCACAGTGAGTGGACTTAGTATTCCCAGCTCAGAGCCGGTGCGTCCGACGGTTTTCACAGTTTGTCCACAGGTACCGCACAGGTACCGCACAGGGTTACCCACCGTAATCCACAGGCAGAGCACAGGGTTGTGCACAGCCCGGATTGAGCGGGGCCCTCCGTATCCCTACTGTCATGGCACCACCAGGGTTTCGGCCGGTCCCACAGGCAACATCAGCAACTGTCGTACCCGGTTGGTAAACCGTTGAGGGCGGCGGTTAGGGGCAGGGCGAGCAGGGGGGTGCGCGGTGGCGGTCACCGATGAGGTGCGTCCGGTCGGGCCCGCCGAGTACGACAGGATGCCGCCGCAGGACCTCGCGGCCGAGCAGAGCGTCCTGGGCGGAATGCTGCTCAGCAAGGACGCCATCGCCGACGTCGTTGAGATCCTCAAGGCCGGCGACTTCTACAAGCCGGCGCACGCGACCGTTTTCGACGCGATCCTCGACCTGTACGGGCGGGGCGAACCGGCCGACCCGGTCACCGTCGCGGCCGCGCTCGCCGACAGCGGAGGCCTCGGCCGGGTCGGCGGCGCGTCGTACCTGCACACGCTCATCTCGCTCGTCCCGACGGCCGCCAACGCCGGCTACTACGCACGGATCGTGTCCGAGCGGGCCGTCCTGCGACGGCTCATCGAGGCCGGCACGCGGATCGTCCAGCTCGGTCAGGGCGCGGCGAGCGGCCAGGGGCGCGACGTCGACGACGTGGTCGACATGGCCCAGCAGGCCGTGTACGAGGTCACCGAGCGGCGCACCAGCGAGGACTACACCGTCCTGGAGGAACTCCTCCAGCCGACGATGGACGAGATCGAAGCGGTCGGCGCCCACGGCGGCGTGATGAGCGGCGTCCCGACCGGCTTCGTCGACCTCGACCGGCTGACGAACGGCCTCCACCCCGGCCAGCTCATCATCGTCGCCGCACGCCCAGGGTTGGGCAAGTGCCTGGCGGCGGAAACGCTGGTCACAGACGTGGCGAGCGGCGAGCGGATGGCGATTTCTGAGTTCGTCCGGCGCGGTCTGGCGGGCGAGGATCTGCGCATCCACACCCTGTCCGACGACTGGAAGCTCGACGCTGTCCGGCCGGCTGATTTCATGCACAACGGGGTCCTCCCCGTCTGGCGGATGACGACCCGCTCGGGCCGTCAGCTGCGCGCTACCGCCAACCACCCGATGCGGACGTTGCGCGGCTGGGTGCCGCTGGAGGAGCTGCGGGAGGGCGACCAGATCGCCGTGCCGCGGAGCCTGCGGGTCAGCGCTCCCGATGACCTCCCGGACGCGCTCGTCGCGCTGACCGCGTACCTCATCGGTGACGGCGCACTGAAGATGACGACGCCGCGCCTGACCGCACTCAACGCTGAGATTCGCGACGATGCCAGCAGGTTCGCGCGGCAGTTGGGCCTTGACGTGCGAGAGGTCGCGTATCGGCGGTGCGCCGACGAGGAGTGTACGTCGCGGGAGTACCAGGTCCGCCAGGACGAGGAGGGGCACCGCCACTCGACGGCGCTGAGCTTCTCCACGTCGAGCCGCCTCCCCAATCCGCTCACTGATCACCTCCGTGAGATCGGGCTGATGGGCCTCGGCAGTGCGGACAAGCACGTGCCGGCGCGGTACCACCGCCTCAACACGTGGCAACTGCGGATCTTCCTCGCGCGGCTCTACGCGACAGACGGGTGGGCCTGCGTCTCGACGACCAAGGCCGGCAAGACGCTCGTCCAGATCGGGTACTGCTCGATCAGCGAGCGGCTGGCCAGGGATGTTCAGCACCTGCTGCTCCGGTTCGGGCTCACCGCTGACCTGACCAGGAAGAAGGTCGCGTACAAGGGCGAGCAGCGATGGGCGTGGCACGTCATGCTGCACCAGGCACGTCAGATCGAGCGATTCTGCGAAGAGATCGGCATCGTCGGCAAGACCGAGCAATGTGACCGCGTCTACGCGGCGACCACAGTCCGCAAGACCCACTCGAACACCGACCTGCTGCCGCGCGAGACATGGGAGCTGGTTCTCGCCGAGAAGGGCTCGCTCAGCTGGGCGGAAGTGAGCGAGCGGTGCGGGCGTCCGCGCAATCACAACTGGCACGTTGGCAAGCAGGGCATCGGGCGGGACCGGTTGGCCGAACTCGCGAAGGCGCTCGATTCGCAACCGCTGCGGGATCTCTCCGAGAGCGACGTGCTCTGGGACCCGATCGTCGCGATCGAGGCGGACGGCATGGCCGAGGTCTACGACCTGACGATCGACGGCACGCACAACTTCGTCGCCAACGACATCGTCGTGCACAACTCGACGTTCGGGCTTGACGTGACGCGGTCCGCTTCTATCCGGAACGGGCTGACGTCGGCGATCTTCAGCCTGGAAATGAGCAAGATCGAGATCACGATGCGTCTGCTCTCGGCAGAGGCGAAGGTGCCGCTCCACCACCTGCGGTCCGGGCAGCTCTCCGAGGACGACTGGACGAAACTGGCCCGCCGTATGGGTGAGGTGAGCGAAGCGCCGCTGTACATCGACGACTCGCCGAACATGACGATGATGGAGATCCGGGCGAAGGCCCGCCGGCTCAAGCAGCGGCACGACCTGCGCCTGATCGTCCTCGACTACCTCCAGCTGATGAGCTCGCCCAAGCGCACCGAGAGCCGGCAGCAGGAAGTCTCCGAACTGTCCCGTGGCCTCAAGCTCCTCGCGAAGGAGCTGGAGGTCCCGGTGATCGCCGTCAGTCAGCTGAACCGTGGTCCCGAGCAGCGGACCGACAAGAGGCCGCAGCTCTCCGACCTCCGTGAGTCGGGGTCGATCGAGCAGGACGCGGACATGGTGATCCTGCTCAACCGCGAGGACTACTACGAGAAGGAATCGCCCCGCGCGGGCGAGGCGGACTTCATCGTGGCCAAGCACCGTAACGGCCCGACCGACACGATCACCGTCGCGTTCCAGGGCCACTTCAGCCGCTTCGTCGACATGAGCACCGGGATCTAGCCGCACCTCCTGGTTTCGGGTGGGATCAGCGAGCCAGGCTCCACGATCCCACCCCAGATCGGTGCGCCGGCCGGTGCGCCGGCAGGGGTCTCAGCGGGCGGTCCAGCCTCCGTCGATGAGCAGGGTCGTGCCGGTGATCAGCGACGCTGCCGGTGAGGCCAGGAAGATGACGGCGCCGGCCACCTCCATCGGCTCGCCGATGCGGTGCAGCGCCGCGATCCGCTCGATGACGTCCGCCCGGAACTCGGGATCGGCGAGCGCCGGTTCGGTGCCCGGCGTGTCGATGAACGTCGGCGCCACGTTGTTGACGGTGATCCCGTGCCGTCCCCACTCCACGGCCAGGCACTTCGTAAGATGCGCTATCGCTGCCTTCGTCGCGCAGTAGATCGCCTCGGTGGGCAGCGCGACCTCGCCGGCCTGCGATCCGATGTTGACGATCCGTCCGTAGCCCTGCCGGATCATGACCCTGGCCGCGGCCTGGCTGGCGAAGAACGTGCCCTTCACGTTGATGTCGAACGTCAGGTCGTAGTCCTCCTCGGTGACGTCCTCGGCGGGGTTGCCCGCCGCGAGCCCGGCGTTGTTCACGAGGATGTCGAGCCGGCCGAGCCGTTCCGCCGCCTCGTCGACGGCGGCGCGCACCTGGTCGAGGTCGCGTACGTCCATGGCGAGAGGCAGCGCCCGCCGCCCCATCCGTTCGATCTCGGCGACCAGATCGGGTGCGGACGCCGGGTCGCGGAGTCCGAGCGCGATGTCGGCGCCGGCGTTAGCCATCGCGAGCGAGATCGCCCGTCCAAGGCCCCGTGCGGCCCCCGTGACAAGCGCCGTCCGGCCGTCCAGAGTGAAGCGGGGGTAGCTGTCCATACGCCCATCGTGCCGGACCCCAGAGGTCACTTTCGTGTCACACCTCACCCAATTGTCACCCGCGTTCGCTACGGTGAAGCATTCGTCCGGCACGCTGCGTTCGTACCCCACCGCACAGCGTTCGCCGGGTGATCGCGTTCGTACCGGGTCATGGACGAGGTCAAATGCCAGAGCAGGCCGGGCCAGCACCTTCCCTTCTCGCCTGCCCCGCGTGCACGGGGCTGGGCCTCCGGAGCACCGCCTGCGCGTGCAGACACAACGGCAACATGTTCCTGACGACTGGCACAGGCCTGCTGTCGGACGGTGAGCCGTACACGGACTGCGAGCTCTGCCACGGCACCGGCGAGACCACGGTCATGTGCTTCCCGTGCCGGCAGAGCGGGCAGCTGCGGGCGCAGGGCGTGCTGACGGCCGTGAACGCGGTGACGGGTCAGACGGCGTCCGTGCAGGTGGTGCCTGGCGCGTACGACATCACGCGGTGGTCGATCAAACCGAGCCGCCGCATCATCGACCTGACACAACCGGTCCGCGACCTCGCCGAGCAGGTGGGCGTGGACCTTCTCTACGACTGCCTCGACCAGCCGGTCCGCCGGGACGACGCGGTGCTGCCGATCTTCCTGCCGTCCACCTGGCGCGACGAGGCGCCGGCGGCCGAGCGCGCGGCCGCCGAGGAAGCCGCCATCGCGGAGTGGGCCGGACGGCGGCGCTGGCACATCTACGTTGGCTACCCGACGGACGTCCGGCCGCTGCCCGACGTCGAACGCCGCCTCGCCGACCTGTGCGCTGTCGCCACCGCCACCCACCTCGACCTGGTGATCCGGCTGGTCGACGGCGCGTGGTCGGTGGTCTACGAGGTGCCGGGCGCGACGCCGAGGCACGGCCAGTGCTGGTACGCGGGCCCGGTTTCGCTGCGGGACGCCGTCGCCGGCGTGAACCCCGGCGAGCTGGTCGAGCAGATGAAGTCGAGCACGATCGCCACCGGGCACTGGGTGGTGAACCGGCCCGGTGACACGCCGGAACGCTGGTCGTTCGTGGAGGTGGAGCGGGCGGTCCGGGCGGCCGCGGTCGGCTCGGCCGGCGGCAGCGCGACATGGCGTGGCGGCAAGTGGCACCCCTCCGGCCTGCACGTCACCGAAGAACGCGAGGTACTGACCCCGCAGCAGACCGGCCAGGTGCGCTCCACGACCGAACGGGTCCTGGCCCGGCTCGAACCGCTGCCGACGCCCCCGGCCGTCGGGACGCCGATCCCGACGCAGCAGTGCCGGCGGTGCGCGTCCGGTATCGCGTGGCAGGACTGCTCCTGCACGTACCTGGGCGAGCAGGCCGCCGCGGACTGCGAACGGTGCGCCGGTGTCGGCCGCGCCCCCGCGACGTGCTGTGCCGGGTGCGAGGACAGCCGCCTGCTGCACCTCGGCGCGGTGGTGACGCTCGTCGGTCCGAACGGGCGGGGCGTGACGATCAACCTGTCGGTGGCGCGCCGTCCGGAGGTGACGTTCTTCCTCAACGACCACGGCGTGCGCTGCGCCCGCGTGCCCCGCGAACTGACCGCCGTCGCCTGGGCGGAGCAGTTCGGCACCGATCCGGACTGGCTGTGCAGCCACGGCATCCGCACGGTCGGCGCGCTGGCGAGGGACGGTGTGTTCGCGACCGAGCTGACCGACCCGCGTGACGTCGTCGCCGAGTACCTGGCCCGGCTCACGACCGGGCGTCCGGGCGGGCGGCTCGTGTACTTCGTCCGTCCGCCGGGAAACGCGCCGGTCGAGGCGCTGCTGCGGGTCGTGGCCGGTGTGGACGCCCGCCTGGAGATCGCGGTCAGCACCGACTCCCGCGGCGCCGCGCGCTGGGGCGTGGCGGTGGCGCACGAGGGATCGTCCAGCCGGTACGCGCCGCCCGAGATCGACCTCACGCTCGGCGACGCGGTCGAGCGGGTCATGTCGTCGCTGCCGCAGCGGATCGGCGCGATCGAACACGACATCGAGCGGACGGAACTGCTGCACCCGCCGCAGCACCGCCGCGTCGTCGAGCCCGAGGCGGGCATCGAGGTCATGCTCCGCGACCTGGCCGCCCAGTACGACCGGGTGCTCGCGTACAGCACCCGGGCCGGCTGGGTCCTGCACGTGTGGTCGCAGCGGCGGTGGGTCAAGATCGGGGCGGCGCCGACGTTGCGGGAGACCATCGCCAACGACCGCCTGGGTTAGTGCCGGCCCGGACAAACCGAACTGTTCGGGATCGGGTGCCGTAACCGGGCGCCGGATACCCCGATAACCCCGACAGTTGGTCTACGCGGTGGCCCTGCGGCGAGCGTCCGCGGCGGTGCCGGCGGTCAGGGCGGCGCGGGCCATGCGCGTGCAGTCGGCATGGGTCCGGGCGGCGAGTGCGGCCCGCACGGGCGCGATGGCGGACGGTGCCATGGACAGGCTGGTCACGCCGAGCCCGACGAGGACGCACGCCAGCAACGGATCCGCCGCCGCCTCCCCGCACACCCCGACGGGTTTGCCGGCCTTCGCGGCCTCGCGCCCCACGTAGTCGACCAGTCTGAGGACGGCCGGATGCCACGGATCCTGGAGCGGAGCCATCGAACCGAGGAGGCGGTCGGCCGCGAGGACGTACTGGGTCAGGTCGTTGGTACCGATGCTGACGAAGTCCACGGTGGCCAGTAGGGCGCCGGCCGTCAGCGCCGCCGACGGGACCTCGATCATCACGCCCGCCTTGGCCAGGCCGTGCGCGCGGGCACGGTCGACGAACCAGGCGGCGTCGTCGGCGTCGGTGACCATCGGTGCCATGACCCACGGGGCACCGGCGGCGGCCAGCGCGGACAGCTGGGCGTCGAGCACGTCCGGGCGCGCGCGCAGCGCCCGGATGCCGCGGATTCCGAGCGCCGGGTTGGGCTCGTCCGAGCCGGGGAGGAACGCCAGCGGTTTGTCGGCGCCGGCGTCCAGGACCCGGGCCACGACAGTCCGGCCGGCGAACGCGTCCAGCACCTCGCGGTAGGCCCTTTCCTGCGTGGCGGAATCGGGCGCGGACTGCGCGTCCAGGAACAGGAACTCCGTGCGGAACAGGCCGACGCCCTCGGCGCCGGCGGCGGCGGCGTCCGCCGCCTCGGCCGGACTGCCGATGTTCGCCAGCAGAGCCACCGGACGGCCGTCGGCGGTCCGCCCAGCCCCGGCACCGGCGACGGCGCCGCCCCGGGTGGCGGCGGGAGCGCCCGGGGCGGCGGTAGGGGCGCCTGGAACGGCGGCGGGCGTACCCGAGGTCGCGGTGGGGCTTGGGGTCGCGGTGGCGGGGGTTGAGGCGGTGGGGGTTGAGGCGGCGGTGGGGGCGCCCAGGAACGCGGCGGGGGTGCCGGGGGGCGCGGTAGCGCTCGGGGCAACGGTGGGGCTGGAGAAGGCCGCGGGCGCGGCAGTGCGTACGGCCGCCGCAGCGCTCGGGGCGACAGCAGGGCTGGAGAAGGCGGCGGGCGAGGTGGGGCGAACGCTGGCGGTCACGGTTCCCCGGGCGGCGTCGACGACGACGGTGCCGGTCAGCGCTTCGGCACCCGCGCAGGCGACGACCGCCGGGATGCCGCGGCTGCGGGCCAGGATCGCGGTGTGGCTGGTCGGTCCGCCTTCGACCGTGACGAGAGCCACCACCTGGGACAGGTCGAGGCCGGCGGTGTCGGCGGGCGAGAGGTCGCGGGCCACGAGTACGTACGGTTCGCCCGACGCGGGTACACCCGGCACGTGTACGCCGAGGCAGGCCGCCACGACCCGCTGCCGGACGTCGTCCAGGTCGGCGACCCGCGCGGCGAGGTAGCCGCCGGTGGCCGCGAGCCGTTCCCGGAACTGCCCGTACGCGTCGAACGCGGCGCGCGCGGCGGTCGCTCCGGCGTCGATCATGGCGGTGGCGCTGGCATCGACGGCCGGGTCCTCGGCCATCATCGCCTGGGCGTCGAGGATGTCGCGGGCGTCGCCGCCGGCCTGCTCGCCGCGCAGCCGCAGATCAGTGGCCACAAGGTCCATGGCTGACCGCAACGTCGCCAGTTCCTCGCGGGGCGCTCTGGTGCTCGTCCCGGTCGCGGGTCCGGGCAGCGGCTCGCCCCGGTGGACGACCGGGCCGGCGGCGCTGCCGGTTCCGATGCCCGTGCCGTGCAGTTCAGCCATGGTGCGCGTCCAGGTCGGTGGCGAGGAGGGCCGCGAGCTGGTCGAGGGCCGCGTCGGCGCCGTACCCGTCGGCGGCGATCGTCACCTCGTCGCCGTGTCGTACGTCTAGTGACATCACTGCCAGGAGGCTACGCGCGTCGATGGGGTCCGAGTCGTCCTTGGCGATAGTGACGCCAAGTCCGGTGCGGCCGGCGGCCCGGACGAAGATCGCGGCCGGCCGCGCGTGCAGCCCTATCTCCGACGCGACCGTGACGCGCCGCTGTGCCATGGGACTCCTCTCAGCTCTGGCCGGAAATCAGTTCCACACGAACAGTCGCGCGCCGGCGTCGATCGGACCGGTGACGACGCCGTTTACCGCGTCCGTGGCCGCGTCGAGTGCGACCACGGGACAGACCGGTGAGAAGCCGGCGGTCTCCACGTCGCCAGGGTGCCAGTGGACGAGCGGCTGGCTCACCTCGACGCGGTCCCCTTCAGCGGCGAGCAGCGTGAAGCCCTTGCCCGCGAGCCGCACGGTATTGATGCCGAGGTGGACCAGGACACCCCTGCCGTCGTCGGTGACCACGACCAGCGCGTGCGGCTTGAGCTTGACGAGCGTCCCGGCGACGGGAGCGACGACGTTGCCGGGCGTGCGGTCCGGGTCGATGGCGGCGCCGGGCCCGACCATCGACGCGGAGAAGACGGGGTCAGGGACGTCGACCAGGCCGACGGCGGTGCCGGTTACCGGCGCGGTGACGTGTACCGCCACTAGAGAAGATCCTCGATGTCGCTCGCGATGACGTCCGCCTCCGGGCCCACGATGACCTGGACGACGTTGCCGGCCTTGAGGACGCCGTGCGCGCCCGCTGCTTTGAGTGCGGCCTCGTTCACGAGACCGCCGTTGGCTACCTCGGTGCGCAGCCGGGTGATGCAAGGCTCGATCTCGACGATGTTCTCGACTCCACCGAGACCGGCGATGATCTGCTCTGCCTTGCTGGCCATCCAGTCCTCCGTCGAAAGTGGGCATACAGCCCATTGGTCTACACCTCTGCGGCCTGGTTTCGCCCGGCCTTGACGGCAGTGAACACCATCTGGTCTAGTCCGGTCCAGACGTGTCCTGGATCACTTCCCGAACCGATCTCCAGGCGCTGCCAAGGAGATCGAGATGGCGCTCGACCCGCGTAGCCCGGTGCCAAAGCACCTACAGCTCCGCGACATCCTCCTCGACCTGATCGAGGGGGAGCTCGGACCGGAACAACCCATCCCGTCCGAGCGTGAGCTCGCAGAGCGGTACGTGGTGGCGCGGATGACCGTCCGCCAGGCCGTGGACGCACTCGTCGTCGACGGCCGCCTCTACAAGGTCGCCGGCAAGGGCACGTTCGTCGCCAAGCCGAAGCTGGATCTGCAGATCCGGCTGACGTCGTTCACCGAGGAGATGGCCCGGCGCGGCATGGTCGCCGCGTCCCGGGCCCTCGCATTCGGACGGATGCCGGCGAGCGGGCACGTGGCCCGCGAGCTGGAGGTGGCGCCCGGAACGTGCGTCGTCCGGTACGAGCGCCTGCGCTATGCCGACGACGTGCCGATGGCCATCGAGCACACGTACCTGGTGGAGACCCGGGTGCCTGGGCTCGCGGACCGGGAGCCACCGACGTCGCTGTACGCCTGTCTGGCCGACCGCTACGGTCTCGTCCCCGACTGGGGCGAGGACTCGATCGAAGCGGTCGCCGCGGACGCCAAGCAGGCAGATTTACTGGACATACCGGTTGGGGGGCCGGTGCTGCGGACCGAGCGTCACGCGTACACGGGCGGGACGTTGCTCGACTATTCGGTCCTGTCCTTCCGGGCTGACCGGTACAAGCTCTGGGTACCGCTCGCCCGTCCCGCGGCACGCATCACGAACCCCCATCTTTAGAGGAGGCAGTACGCATGGCCGCAGACAGCTCCGCTGCTGGCGGTAGTTCCTCCGCGCTCGCCGTTCTCCAGCGGTTCGGGCGCAGCCTGATGATGCCGATCGCGGTCCTCCCGGTTGCCGCGTTGCTGCTGCGGGCGGGTCAGGACGACATTCTCGGCAAGGACGCCCTCGGTTGGAACGAGGTCGCGGCGGTCGTGGGAGGTGCCGGGCAGACGCTGTTCACGAACCTCCCGGTCCTCTTCGCGGTCGGCATCGCGATCGGATTCGCGCGCAAGGCGGACGGGTCGACGGGCCTCGCGGCGGTCGTCGGCTGGTTCGTGTTCAACGAGGTCTTCGTCGCCATGACGGAGGACGACCTCATCAACAACCAGCCGGTGAGCATGGGGGTTCTCTCCGGCATCCTGATGGGCATCGTGACGGCGCTGCTCTACCAGAAGTTCTACCGGTTCAGGCTGCCGCCGTACCTCGCGTTCTTCGGCGGGCGGCGGTTCGTGCCGATCGTTACGGCGTTCACCGCGCTGATCCTCGGCGTGGCGTTCGGCTTCATCTGGCCGCCCATCGGTGAGCTGATCAACTGGCTCGGCGAGTGGATCGTGGGCGCCGGAGCGGTCGGATCCGGCGTGTACGGCCTGGTCAACCGGCTCCTGCTGCCGCTGGGTCTCCACCACGTCCCGAACACGCTGGTGTGGCACGTGTTCGGTGAGTACGACGCGAACGGCACGATCGTCCGGGGCGATCTGAACCGGTTCCTCGCCGGTGACCCGGAAGCCGGCATGTTCATGGCGGGCTTCTTCCCGATCATGATGTTCGCGCTCCCCGCGGCGGCCCTCGCGATCTACCAGGAGGCTCGGCCGGAGAAGAAGAGGCTGGTCGGCGGCATCATGTTCTCGGGTGCCCTCTGCTCGTTCCTGACGGGGGTCACCGAGCCGCTGGAGTTCGCGTTCCTGTTCGTCGCGCCCGTGCTGTTCGTCTTCCACGCGCTGCTCACCGGCCTGTCGCTGGCGATCTGCACGGAACTGGGCGTCAGGGACGGGTTCGGGTTCTCGGCGGGTCTCATCGACTTCGTCATCAACTGGAACAAGGCCGAGAAGCCGTGGCTGATCCTCGTGATCGGCGCGGGGTACGCCGTCGTCTACTACGTGCTGTTCCGCTCCTCGATCCGGCTGTTCAACCTCATGACGCCCGGACGTGAACCGGACGACTCGGACCTCGTCGAGGCGGCCGCCGAGCCGGAGCTGGAACCGGCCCGCGGGGCACACGCCGCACCGGACCGCTGGTAGCCCACTCGCCGGCCGCACATGCGGTGCTAGCGTCGGATCCATGCCGCAATATCGGATCGGCGAAGCCGCTGCTCTGCTCGGCGTCAGCGACGACACGGTTCGCCGCTGGGTCGACGCCGGCCGGCTGACCGCGGAGAAGGACACGCAGGGTCGCCTCGCCATCGACGGGGGCGACCTTGCGGCGTTCGCGCAGCGGATCGCGTCGGCGCCGGAACTCGGACGGTCCGTCGCCGAGTCGGCGCGGAACCGGTTCACCGGCCTCGTCACGCGCGTCGTCAAGGACGGCGTCATGGCTCAGGTCGATCTGCAAGCCGGGCCGTTCCGCGTGGTCTCCCTCATGAGCCGGGAGGCTGCCGACGAGCTGGGGCTGGAGCCGGGCGTCCTCGCGGTCGCGTCCGTCAAGTCGACGCAGGTGGTCATCGAGGTGCCGGAGGCGTGAAGCGGCGGGTCAGGGCGCCGGCGGTGCTGCTGGTTCCCGCGCTCATCGGCCTCACGTTCCTCGTGCTGCCGCTGGTCGGGTTGGTGGTGCGGGCGCCGTGGCGGCGGATCGGTCCGCTGCTCGCCGACCCGTCCGTGCTGACCGCGCTGCGGCTCTCGCTCGTGACGGCCACGCTGGCGACCGTCCTCTGCGTGCTTGTCGGGGTTCCCCTGGCGTGGCTGCTCACCCAGCCGGGGCTGCCGGGCCGCTCGGTGCTGCGGGCGCTCGTGACCGTTCCGCTGGTGCTGCCGCCGGTGGTCGGCGGGGTGGCGTTGCTGCTGGTCCTCGGCCGGCGCGGGCTCGTCGGGCAGTGGCTGGACGCCGCGTTCGGCGTGACCCTGCCGTTCACGGCGGCCGCCGTCGTGCTCGCGGAGGCGTTCGTCGCGTTGCCCTTCCTCGTGCTGTCGGTGGAGGGAGCGTTGCGCGCGGCCGACCGCCGGTACGAGGAAGCCGCCGCGACGCTGGGCGCCGGCCGCTGGACGGTGTTCCGCCGGGTCACGTTGCCGCTGGTCGCGCCCGGGGTACTGGCCGGCGCGGTGCTCGCGTGGGCGCGGGCGCTCGGCGAGTTCGGCGCGACGATCACGTTCGCGGGCAGCTTCCCCGGCCGTACGCAGACCATGCCGATCGCCGTCTACCTTGCGCTGGAGACCAATCCGGAGGCGGCGATCGCGCTGAGCCTCGTCCTGCTGGTGGTGTCGGTCGCGACGCTCGCCTGCCTCCGCGACCGCTGGGTCGCGCCATGAGTCTTGAGGTGCACGTCGTCGTGCGGCGGGAGCGGTTCACGCTCGACGCCGCGTTCACGGTGGAGGCCGGCGAGGTCGTGGCGCTGCTCGGCCCGAACGGTGCCGGGAAGACCACGGCCCTGCGGGCGCTCGCCGGCCTGACGCCGACCGACGGCGGCGCGATCCGGCTCGGCGACGACGTGCTGGACGGGCCGCCCGAGGACCGTCCGGTCGGGATGGTCTTCCAGGACTACCTGCTCTTCCCCCACCTCACCGCGCTGGAGAATGTGGCGTTCGGGCTCCGGTGCCGGGGCGTGCACCGGCGGGAGGCGCGCGTGAAAGCCGCCGCGCTCCTCGACCGGGTCGGCGTCGCGGACCTGGCCGGCGCCAAGCCGCGACGGCTGTCCGGCGGTCAGGCGCAGCGGGTCGCGCTGGCTCGGGCGCTGGCCGTCGATCCCCGGCTGCTGCTGCTAGACGAGCCGCTCGCCGCGCTGGACGCGCAGACCCGTCCGGCGATCCGCGCGGAGCTGCGGCGGCACCTGGCGGAGTTCGCCGGGTACGCGGTGCTGGTGAGCCACGATCCGCTGGACGCGATGGTGCTGGCCGACCGGATCGTGGTGATCGAGGACGGGGTGGTGGTCCAGTCCGGGACGCCGACTGACGTGGCGCGCCGCCCCCGCACCCCGTACGTGGCCCGGCTCGTCGGGCTCAACCTCCTGCGGGGCGAGGCGGACGGTCACACCGTGCGGGTCGGCGCGGGGACGGTCGTCGCCGCCGAGGCGGCGTCCGGGGACGTGTTCGTCGCCTTCCGCCCTGCCGCCGTCGCGCTCCACCGGACCAGGCCTGACGGCAGCCCGCGCAACGTGTGGCCCGGCACGGTGACGGGCATCGAACCGTACGGCGACGCGTACCGGGTCCAGGTCGACGGCGCGATCACCGTGACGGCGGACGTGAGCGCGGCGGCAGTCGCCGAGCTGCGTCTGGCCGACGGCGAGAACGTGTGGGCGGCGGTGAAGGCGGCCGAGGTGGACGTCTACCCGAGGTGATCTGCCGAGTTTCGGACTTTTGAGGGTCGGCGGCCCCGCCGAACCCTCAAAAGTCCGACAGTGGGGAGGGATTAGGCTCGGTACATGGCCGACCTCACGCACGTCGACAGCGCTGGCGCCGCCCGCATGGTGGACGTGTCCGCGAAGGACGTCACGGTCCGGTCGGCGGTGGCGACGGGCGTGTTGCGGACGACGTCCGAGGTGGTCGATCTGCTCCGCCGGGACGGGCTACCCAAGGGCGACGCGCTGGCCACTGCCCGCATCGCCGGGATCATGGGCGCGAAGCGCACGCCCGACCTGATTCCGCTGTGCCACCCGATCGCGCTGCACGGCGTGAAGGTCGAGATGGAACTGGGCGACGCCGAGGTACGGATCACCGCGACCGTGAAGACCGCCGACCGGACGGGCGTCGAGATGGAGGCCCTCACGGCCGTGGCCGTCACCGGGCTCACCCTCATCGACATGGTCAAAGCGGTCGATCCGGCGGCGAGCATCGACGCGGTGCGGTGCGAGTCGAAGGACGGCGGCAAGACGGGGTCGTGGCGGCGGCCGTCATGATCAGGGCACGCGTCGTCGTGGCGTCGAACCGGGCTTCGGCCGGGGTGTACGCCGACACCAGCGGTCCGCTGATCGCCGGCAAGCTCGCCGAACTGGGCTGCGAAGTGGATGAGCCGGTGGTGGTCCCGGACGGGACGCCCGTCGCCGAGGCCCTGCGCGCGGCGGTCGCCGACGGCGTGGACGTGGTCGTCACCAGCGGCGGCACCGGCGTCAACCCGAGCGACCGCACGCCCGAGGCGACCCGCGTCGTCCTCGACTACGAGATTCCGGGTATCGCGGAGGCGATCCGCGCGTACGGGGCGCCGACCGTGCCGACCGCGATCCTGTCGCGCGGCATCGCCGGGGTCGCCGGGCGGACGCTCGTCGTGAACCTGCCCGGGTCGCGGGGCGGTGCCAAGGACGGCATGGCGGTGCTCGCACCGATCCTCGCGCACACCGTCGACCAGCTTCGCGGAGGCGACCACTGATGCCCATGACCTGGGACGATGCCCGCACGCTGGTCCACTCGTCAGCCCGGCCGCTGGCGCCTGCGAGCGTGTCTCTCGATATGGCCGACGGCACCGTTCTGGCTGAACCGCTGACGACGCTCACGGATCTGCCGGCGTTCGACACGTCCAGCGTGGACGGCTTCGCGGTCCGGGGCGACGGGCCGTGGCCGCTGGTCGGGCAGGTGCTCGCCGGCCACGTCCCGGGTGAGGTGAAGGCCGGTACGGCCGTCGAGATCGCGACGGGCGCGATGGTCCCGCCGGGCACCTCGCACATCCTGCGCGTCGAGAACTGCGACCTCGAAGACGGCATCGTGCACGGCGAGATCCCGAGCCGCCGCGACTGGCGCGAGATCGGCGAAGAGGCACGGGCCGGCGAGGAGCTGCTGCCGGCGGGGTCGTCCGTCACGCCGGGCGTGGTCGGGCTGGCCGCGTCGTGCGGGTACGACACGCTGACCGTCCGCCGGGCTCCGCGCGTGGCTGTGGCGGTGTTCGGCGACGAGCTGCTGTCGTCCGGTCCGCCTGGCGCGGGCAGGGTCCGGGACGCGCTCGGCCCCGCGCTCCCGGCCTGGCTGCGCCGCCTCGGTGCGGACGTGACGCCCACGGTCATGGTCGAGGACACCCTCGACGCGCACGTTGCCGCCATCGCCGCCGCCGCCGAGGACGCGGATGTCGTCGTCACGACGGGCGGCACCATGCACGGCCCGGTCGACCACCTGCACCCCGCGCTGGCCCGGCTCGGCGGCGAATATGTGGTGGACACCGTCGCCGTCCGGCCCGGGTTCCCGATGCTCGTCGCGGCGCTGCCCGGCGGGAAATGGCTGGTGGGGCTGCCCGGTAATCCACAGTCGGCGGTCGTCGCGCTGGTGTCGCTGGCGGCTCCGCTGCTCGCCGGCCTGCGTGGGGCCGCGTTGCCGCCGCTGCAGCGGGTCCGGCTCGGCGCCGACGTGCCCGGCCGCGGCGACTTCACCCACCTCGCGCTCGCCCGGATCACCGCCGGACTCGCCGAACCGCTCGCCCACGCCGGCTCCGCCATGCTGCGCGGGGTCGCGCGGGCAGACGGATTCGTGGTCGTCCGGCCCGACCAGATCGCCAAGGCCGGCCACGACGTCGACTTCGCCGCGCTTCCACTCCAGGCAGGGGAACGGCCATGACCGGACATCGCCTCGCCCACGCCGAGGTCACCGACCATCCGCTCGACCTGACCGCGCACGAGAAGCTGGTCACCGACCGGGCCGCCGGGGCGGTCGTGTCGTTCGCCGGCGTGGTCCGCGACCACGACCACGGGCGGACGGTCCGCGAGCTGGAGTACGTCGGTCACCCGTCCGCCGGGGACGTCCTCGCCGAGATCGCCGCCGAGTTCGCCGCGATGGAGCACGTCGAAGCCATCGCCGTCAGCCACCGCACCGGCCCGCTGCAGATCGGCGACATCGCGCTGGCCTGCGCGGTCAGCACCGCCCACCGCGCGGAGGCGTTCGTCCTGTGCGGGCGGCTCGTCGACGAGGTGAAGCGCCGGCTCCCGATCTGGAAGCGGCAGGTCTTCGACGACGGCGCCGAGGAATGGGTCAACTGCCCCTAACGAAAGTCTGACGGGCACCGCCTGGCTCTTGCCCGGTTGGTTCCGTCGGCGTCCTATGGGGGCATGAGACGTGTCGCCGGTGCGGTAACCGGGGTCCTGGCCGCCGCCGTGGCGCTGGGCACCGCCGAGCTGGCCGCCGCCCTCACCGGGCCCGGCTCGTCACCGGTCATCGCGGTCGGTGCCGGTTTCATCGACCTGACGCCCCGTCCGCTCAAAGACTTCGCCATACGGACGTTCGGCCAGTACGACAAGGCGGCCCTCCTTGTGGGCACCGGAGTGCTGTTGCTGGTCTTCGCCGTCCTCATCGGACTGTTGACGCTGCGGCGCCGTCAGTACGGCGTGGTCGGCATCGCGCTGTTCGGGCTGGTGGGCGTGCTGGCGGCGATGACGCGTCCGGCGGCCGGGATGCTGGACTGGCTGCCGTCGCTGGTCGGGGCCCTGGCCGGCATCGGGACGCTGCTGGCGCTGGCGCGCGCGTTCCCGGTGCCGGGCGCCTTGCCGACGGCGGGGCCCGCGACGGCGGGCGAGCCGGCGAGCCGGCCTTGGCCGGAGGCCGAGCCTGGGCCGGAAGGTGGGCCGGTGCCGGCGACCGGGCTGGTGTCGATGGGCGGCGTGGATCGGCGGCGGTTGCTGGTGGGGGGTGCCGTGGCGGCGGGGGTCGCCGTCGTGTCCGGTGGGTTGGGGCGCGTGCTGTCCACGCGGTTGGACGTGAGCGCCGCCCGGGACGCGGTACGGCTGCCGGCGCCGGCGAGCCCGGCGGCGGCACGTCCATCCGGCGTGGACTTCAAGGTGCGGAGGCTGACGCCGTACGTCACGCGCAACGACGAGTTCTACCGGGTCGACACCGCGCTGATCCTGCCGAGGGTGCGGCCGGACGAGTGGCGGCTGCGGATCCACGGCCGGGTCGCCAATCCGGTGACGCTGACGTTCGACGACCTGCTCCGCCGCGACCTGATCGAACGGGATGTGACGATCGCGTGCGTGTCGAACGAGGTCGGCGGCAATCTGGCCGGCAACGCGCGCTGGCTCGGCGCACCGCTCAAGGCGCTGCTGGACGAGGTACGGCCCGAGGCGGGCGCTGACCAGATCGTCAGCCGCTCGTCCGACGGATGGACGTGCGGCACGCCCACCGCTGCCTGCCTGGACGGCCGCGACGCGATGCTGGCCGTGGCGATGAACGGCGAACCGCTGCCCGTGGCGCACGGGTTCCCGGTCCGGATGATCGTGCCGGGGCTCTACGGGTACGTGTCGGCGACGAAATGGGTCGTCGACCTGGAGCTGACCTCGTTCGCCGACTTCGATCCGTACTGGATCCGGCGCGGATGGGCGTCGCGGGCACCGATCAAGACGGCGTCCCGGATAGACACGCCACGCGACTCTGTCGCCGCCGGGCCGGTGACCGTCGCGGGCGTGGCATGGGCGCAGCAACGGGGGATCGACAAGGTCGAGGTCCGGGTGGATCGGGGGGCGTGGCAGGTCGCGACCCTCGCCGCCGAGGGCAGCGTGGACACGTGGCGGCAGTGGCGCTGGGAGTGGCCGGCCGAGCCGGGATCGCACGTCATCGAATGCCGGGCCACCGACCGGACCGGCGCCGCCCAGCCGGAGCGGAAGGCACCGCCGTTCCCGGACGGCGCGACCGGCTGGCACTCCGTAGTGGTGGACGTCTCCGCCTGACCCGCCCCACCCGCGCGGGCGCCGGCCCCGGCACCCGCCGCCCCGGGGCGACCGGCCCGACACCCGCCGGGCGCTGCCCCGCACCCGCTGTCCGCCGTCCGCCCGCCGGGCCCAATCCGGCACCCACCGCCCTGCCCCGCTGCCCACCCGCCGGGGACGAACCGGACTGTTCGGGATCGAGTCCTGTAACCGGGTGCGGGATCCCCCGATATCCCCGACAGTTGCGGGACGCGGCGCGCCGCCCGCGGAGCGGCGGCCCCGCGCCGCCCAGGCGGGGACGCCGCAGGCCGGCCCGCGGTGCGCCGCCCACCCCGGCTCGCTCCGCTCGGGCGTGGACGCCGCGCGCCGGCCCTCGGCGGGGCGGCCCCGCGCAGCGACCCGCGGCCCGCGGCCCTCGGCGGGGCGGCCCCGCGCAGCGACCCGCGGCCCGCGGCGGGGCGGCGTCAGGTGGTTTGGGCGCGGAGGTAGCGGCCGAAGTGCGGGACGGTGAACGCGATCGTGCCGCGCTCAGCGGAGTAGATGAGGCCCTTCTTGATCAGGCTGTCCCGGGCCGGCGAGAGGCTCGATGGCTTCCGGCCGAGCGAGACCGCGACATCGGCGGTGTTGACCGGGGCGTCCCCCGCACTGAGCGTCGCCATCGCACGCATGTACTCGCGCTCGGCCGGGGTCGCCCGCTCGTACCGGGACCCGAAGAACCCGACCGCCAGCTCGGACTCTGCCTCCGGCGCTGCCATCCGGACGTCGTCGGCGGTGACCGGACTGGCCGGCGCGGCGTCCCACGTGACCTTCCCGTACGCCTGGACGAAGTACGGATACCCGTCGGCGGCCGTGTAGAGGGCGTCGAGCGCGTCGGCGGTGTACGCGACGTCCTCGCGTTCGGCCGGGGCGATCAGGGCGTGGTCGGCGGCCGGACGGTCGAGCCGGTCGATCCGCAGGTACCGGAACAGCCGCTCCGAGTAGGACTTGCTCGCCGACAGGACGCTCGGCAGGTGCGGCAGCCCTGCGCCGACGACGATCAGCGGCGCACCGGTCTGGCTCAGTTCGTGGCACGCCGCGCAGATCGCCGACACGTCGTCCGGTTCGAGGTCCTGCATCTCGTCGATGAACAGGGCGACGCCGGCGCCGACGTCCGTGGCGATGCTCGCCGCGTCCGTGAACAGTTCGACGAGGTCGATCTCGATGTCGCCGGAATCGGCGCGGCCCTGCGCGGCGGGCAGGTCGATGCCGGGCTGCCAGCGGTCCCGGATCTTGCCGCCCGTCGGGTTGCTACGCAGGGCGAACGCCTTGAGGACGGCGAGGAACTCGTCGATGCGGTCCGGTGCGCGGTGGCGGGGAGCCAGCTCGCGGATCGCCATGTGCAGCGCGGCCGTGACCGGGCGTCGCAGCGACTGGTCGGGGCGCGCCTCGATCTTGCCGGTGCCCCACAGCCGGTTGATCGCCTGGGACCGCAGCGCGTTCAGCAGCACCGTCTTGCCGACACCGCGCAGACCGGTGAGGACGAGCGACCGTTCCGGCCGGCCCCGCGCGATCCGCTCCAGGACGACGTCGAACTGGGCCAGCTCACGGCCGCGGCCAGCCAGCTCCGGCGGGCGCTGGCCAGCACCGGGCGCATACGGGTTCCGTACTGGATCCACGATCTCGGACAGTATCGGCTCGTCTAGCCGTGACCGTAGATTTCCCTATATCCCGCTACCGGCGTGTCGCCTCGCTCGCCGGGCCTGCGGCCGGCGCCCACCCGCGAGCCGAGCCGAGCCGAGCCGAGCCGAGCCGAGCCGAGCGCGGGTGCGGGTGGCGGGTGGCGGGTCGCCGCTCGGGCGGCGGTCGGCTAAGGGCTGTGGAGTTCGACCACGGTGATCTCGGGCGGGGCGCCGACGCGGACCGGTGGGCCCCAGGTCCCGACTCCCCGGGTCACGTACAGCTGGCTGCCGCCTACCCGGGACAGGCCCGCGACCCAGGGCTGGTCCAGCGGAACCAGGTAGTTGAACGGCACCATCTGGCCGCCGTGCGTGTGCCCGGACAGTTGCAGGTCGACTTCGCGCCGGGCCGCCTCGGTGAACAGCACCGGCTGGTGGGCGAGCATCACGACGGGCTGCCCGTCGGTGCGGTCGGCCAGTGCGGCGTCGAAGTCTGTGGCGTGGCCGGCGACGCCGGACGTCTCGGCGGTCCGGTCGTCCACGCCGGCCAGGGCGAACGCGGCACCGCCCTCGCTGATCGTCTCCAGCTCGTTCCGCAGTACCCGGACGCCGAGCGACGGCAGGTACTCGACCCACTGCGCCGCCCCGGAGATGTACTCGTGGTTCCCGGTGACG
Organism: uncultured Actinomycetota bacterium; assembly: GCA_963742725.1. GTDB lineage: Bacteria > Actinomycetota > Actinomycetes > Mycobacteriales > Cryptosporangiaceae > CAVVAL01. Next base: position 2,177,500 of record CAVUMX010000001.1, read on the forward strand.
AAGTAGGTGCCGTGCCGGCTCTCCAGGTTCCGCAGCGCGGCCGCTTCGGGCCCGAGTTCGGGGACGTCGCCGTCGACCAGGTCGCCGACGATCGCCACGAGTCCGGCGTCGAGCCCGTTCACGGAGCGGACGACATCGTCCAGATACTCGCGGCGCGTGGTGGGGCTGAGGTGGATGTCGCTGAGCAGCGCGATCGTGAACCCGTCGAGTGCGGCTGGCAGGCGGTCTAGCGTGACGCGCACGCGCTTGACCGGGACGGGCCCGGTGGCGGTGCGGACGCCATATCCCACGGTTCCCAGCGCGGCGACGCCCGCGACACCGGCGAGCGTCCGCCCGAGAAACAACCGCCGCCCCGGATCCGCCGCCCCGCCCGCCAGACCGCCGCCCGGCTCGCCGCCGGTCGCGCCCGCCGGGGCATCGCTCGTGGTCGTCGCGCCGCTCGGCGGGACGGTGGCCAGCTCGGCCGGGGTGTCGCTGGCCACGGTGAGGGCCCCGCGCCGGATCCGGCGCACGACCCACGCCACGATCCGTGGCACCTCGAGGATCAGCAGGTACACGAGCAGGTAGAACATGACCGCGAGCCACAGGTACCCGACGAGCGACAGCGGCGCCTTGACCTCGGTCGGCAGCACGCGGTTGCCGATCATCGTCGCCGGGACGAGTACGGCGAAAAGGACCGCTGCGATGGTGCCGTACCGCCGCCCGCGACCTGGTCGGGTCGTGCTTCGGACCAGCCGCCACCACAGGTACGCGTGGATCCCTCCGAGGACGAGGAACACGGTGCCAAGGAAGGCGACGATTCTCACGCGGCTGCTCCGTGCGTCGATCGGGGAGTATCGGCATGTCTAGCGGAAACAGTAGAAAGCACTAGATGCCGCTATCCCCCGGCGAACGGCGGCAGAACGTCCACCGTCGCCTGGTCGGGAAGCGGCGCGGCAAGATCCCGGACGGCCACGCCGTCCACCAGGAAACTGCACGCCGTCAACGTGCGGACGAGCTGGTCGCCCCGGGTGGCGCCGAGCTCGGCGACCAGCTCGGCGACCGTCCGCGCCTCGGCCGGCTCCTGGTCGACACCGGCAGCGGCGCGGGCGCCGGCGAAGTACCGGACGGTCACGCGCGCCACCGTCAACCGCCGATCGCGGACATCGGCCTGTCCGGCTGGAGGAACGACGGGTCGTTGATTCCATGGCCGGGCAGCTTGCCCCACATCGCGCGGCGCCACAGTTCGGCGATCTCGGCGTCGCTGGCGCCGGCGCGCAGGGGAGCGCGCAGGTCGGACTCCGTCCGGGCGAAGAGGCAGTTGCGTATTTGACCGTCGGCGGTGAGGCGGGTGCGGTCGCACGCGCCACAGAACGGGCGGGTGACCGAGGCGATCACGCCGACCTTCGCCGGGCCGCCGTCCACCAGCCAGGTTTCGGCCGGCGCCCCGCCGCGCACGGACGGATCGGGCGTCAACGTGTACCGCTCCCGCAACATCGCCAGGATCTCCTCGGCCGTGACCATGGTCGAGCGGTCCCAGCCGTGCTGCGCGTCCAGCGGCATCTGCTCGATGAACCGCAGCTCGTACCCGTTGGCCAGCGCGAAGTCGAGCAGCCGGACCGCTTCGTCGTCGTTCACGCCCCGCATGAGGACGGTGTTCAGCTTGACCGGAACCAGCCCGGCATCGGCCGCTGCGCGCAGCCCGCCCAACACCTCGTCGTGGCGGGCGCGCAGCGTGAGGCGCTGGAACCGGACGGGGTCGAGCGTGTCGACGGACACGTTGACCCGGTTGAGGCCGGCGGCGACCAGCGGCTGGGCGAGCCTGTCCAGCCGGATGCCGTTCGTGGTGAGGCTGGTCTGCGGACGCGGCCGCAGTGCGGTCGTCGCCCGCATGATCTCGGTGAGCCCGGGACGCAGCAGCGGCTCGCCGCCGGTGAACCGGATCTCCTCGACGCCCAGCCGCTCGACGGCGACGCGGATCAACCGGACCAGCTCGTCGTCGCTGAGCATCGCCTCGCCGGGCAGCCACGGCAGCCCCTCGGCCGGCATGCAGTAGGTGCAGCGCAGGTTGCACCGGTCCGTCACCGAGACGCGCAGATCCGTGGCCACCCGGCCGAAGGAGTCGATCAGGCGGGGGTCGGACGGGCGCACCGCACCGCCACCCTCCACCCGAGGTGTGGGGAGGGCGGGCATCCCGAGTGGTACCACGACCATGGATCGAGCGTAGTCGCCCTCTCCGACAGCAGAACCAGGTGTGACCTACCCGACCTGCTTGCGGTGCCGATAACCGTAGTCGCCGTTGCTCGCGTAGATCGCGTACCGGGGCTCGATCGGGTTCCCGTTGCACGGGTCGCGGGTGTCGAGGTGGTAGTAGACGGCGCCCTTGACGTTGTGCGGCCAGACGGCGTCACTGCCGTTGAAATGCACCAGTTCGGCGTACTGGCGACCCTTGAGTCGCTGGCGCGCGGTCTCGTCTTCCGTCGGCACGCAGTTGGCCCACCAGTTGGACAGGCCGTACTCGGTGCAGAACCAGTCCTTGCCCGCGTACCAGCGGTTGAGTTCGGGGACGACGGCCTGGCTCCAGTTCTCGCGGAAGCTCCACGCGCCGAACTGGTGGAAGCCGATGAAGTTGGCCTTGGAGAACGCGCCCTGGCAGATCTGGTACCAGGGATGGAAGTTGATGCCCTGGTCGTAGTTGAACGCCAGCCCGGGCGAGATGATCTTGGCGCGCGGGAACTTCGCCCGGACCCGCGTGACGCACTGGTCGAACCAGTACTGGTAGTTCCAGACGAAGTCGGTGGCGGCCTGGCGCCTCGCCGGGTCGGGGTGGACGAACTCGCGGGCCCAGGTCGAGGTGTTCGGCTCGTTGCCGATCTCGATGTAGGCGTCCTGGCGAAGGGCGTACCAGGGGGCGAACTCGGCCTCGACGCGGTCAGGCATGGGGTAGACGAGCGGGTTGCCCAGGCTGCTCGGGCCGGTGTAGCCCTGGTTCCCGTACTGGCCGTCGCCGGTCACGGTCCGGACGATCGTCTTGCCGGGGATCACGTTCACGACCTGGTTGATGAGGTCGGTCGTCCAGCCGCCCGTGCGCGGGCCCCATCCGGAGATGACCTTCTTGGCGTTGTAGTCGCCGCGCCGGATGCACTCCGACAGCTCCGGCATCGTGGCGTTGGTGAGGATCACGCCGTTGAGCCGGGTGATGTAGCCGGGCGCTTCGGCGGCGGCACTGTCGGGGCGGGCGAGGGCGCCGACCGCCGCCGCGGCCGCTCCACCGGCCACCAGCCGGCCGAATCTGCGGCGGGATAACTCTGTCATCTGCTGCTCCTCCTTGTCGGGGTGGAATCACGATAGCGGATAGTCCGAACTCGGAATATACGTTGGTCGGATTATGTCGCCCTGGGACACTGGCCCGCCTGACGACGCGCCCGTGGTCTTCCTGGCCGTACCGATGGCGCCGTTCCTCGCACACCTCGCCGACACCGTCGCGCCCGGCAATCTCGTCGTGTTGCGGACGCCGTCCGCGCTGATGGCCGCGTGCACGGTCGTCCTGATGGCGGTGATCGCCTACGAACTCGGCGCGGACGGGCGGCCCAGGTGCTCGCGGCCTCGATCGGCGCCGTGAGCGCGATCCAGCATGGCGTCCGGCGCGGTCATCTCGTTCCGTGATCCTGACCAGCAACTACGGCGAGGCCGGGGCGCTCACGAGGTACGGTCCGGAGCGTGGGTTGCCAAGGGCGTACAGCGGGCACAACAGCTTCGCCGACTTCGGGGTACCGCCCGACACGGCGGACGTCGTGATCGTCGTCGGGTACGGCGCGCCGATCTGGGTGTGCAGCGAACCGATGGCGCCGTGGTCGCAGATGTGGGACCGGGTCCGCGTTGTCGGGTAGCCGTCTGGCCGCCGCCGCGGCGGCGGCCACGGCGGGCGGCGCGATCGGGTGCCTCATCGTGGCCACCGCCCGGACGCCAGGCTTCCGTACCGCCGACTACATCAGCGAGCTGGGCGTCGGCGCAGGCTCCGGGGCCTACCGGGCCGGCGTGCTCGCCGCCGCGCTCGGCGTAGCCCTGTACGCGGTCGCGGTGCGCAGGGTGGTGCCCGCCGCCGGTCTGCTCGTGGGCAGCGCGCTGCTGTTCGTCGGGTCGGCGGCCGTCACGTGTACGCCGGGCTGCCCGCTGCCGCCGTACCAGGACACGACCGCGCAGGACGTGCTCCATGCCACGGCCAGCATCGGCGCGCTCGGCCTCGCCGGACTGTCCATGCTGGTGCTCGCCGCGCGCCACCCGGACAGGCTGGTCGCCGCCATCGACGGGTTCGCCGGCATCGTCGTGCTGACGTCCATGGGCGTCACCGGGACCGCGTTGCTGCTCAACAGCCAAGGCACGGTGAACGGCGTGCTGGAGCGGCTCGTCGTGGGCGGCGCGCTGAGCTGGCTGCTGGTGTCGGGCGTGGTGCTGGCGGTCCGACCCTCTTGCGGAGAGGCGCGCGGCGAGTAACGCTTAGTACAGAAGCGGTCACGGGACGGCTTCTCGCGCGCCGGGAGGCGCCTATGTTCGGGCAACGGTAGCGACCCTCCGTCCGGCGAGGACGCGTGCCGGACGTACGCACGACCACGGACAGCCCGACCCGGTGAGTCCACAGTAGGCGGCCCGGATCCGGGCGCGCCCGCTCCTGCCCGGCCGCCACGACGCAGGCCGGGAGCCCCGTCTCCACAGTTCGGAGGGGTGACCCATGTATGTCTTCGCCATCGCCGCCCTGCTCAGCCTCGGCGTACTCGCCGTCGCGATGATGGTCCGGCGGTTCGTCTACCAGAACCAGCGTCCCGAGATGTGGATGCTCCTGCTCACCGCTCTCGGAGTCGCGACCGCCTGGCTCGCCGACTTCAGCCTCTGGGCCAGCTGGGGCATCGACGTCCGCGCCAGCTGGATCGGCGTCACGCTGACCGGCCTGGCGCTCGCCGGGTTCGCGCAGATCTGGCACGAGGTCGTCGGCCTGGCCGCCGGCCTGGAACGCAAGTACAACGACGAGGCCGCGTCGCTCGAACGGGCCGAGGAACTGCGCCGGATCGCCTGACCCGGCCACAACCGCTCCCGCCGGCCTTCACCCCCGTCAGCCGGCGGGAGCCCCGGCGCGCCGGGCCCAGACGCCGACCGGCGACGTTGTCGTCGTCGGCCATGCAACAGCAGCATGACCTCCTCCTCCGCCTTGCCGGATCGACGCCTGGACTCCGCCGCGCCCCCGGTCCTCTGGACAGGTGGCGGGGTAGCCTCGCGCTATGGACATCCTGGTCGTAGGTGGACATGGTCAGATCGCGCTGACGCTGCTGGAACTGCTCGCCGCCGGAGGGCACCGCGCCCGCGGCCTGATCCGCAAACCAGAGCACGCGCCGGACCTCGAGGCGCGTGGCGCCATCCCGGTCCTCGGCGACCTGGAGAAGGATCCGAGCCTCGCCCCGTACGTCGAAGGTGCCGACGCCGTGGTGTTCGCCGCCGGCGCCGGCCCGGGCAGCGGCGACGACCGCAAACGCACCGTCGACCTCGGCGGCGCCGTGAAGCTGATCGAGGCGGCCCAGCAGACCGGGGTCAGCCGGTACGTGATGATCAGCTCGGTCGGCGCCCACAACCCGTCGATGGGATCAGGCTCGATGCGGGCGTACCTGGAGGCCAAGGGCGAGGCTGACGAGGCGCTGGTCAAGAGCGGACTGGACTGGACGGTGGTACGGCCTGGGCCGCTGACGGACGACCCGCCGACCGGTCTCGTCCGGGTGTCGACGGAACTCGGCGGGCGCGCGCCGGTACCCCGCGCCGACGTGGCCGACGTGATCGCCGCCGTCCTCGACGCGCCGAACACGATCGGCGTCACGTTCGAACTGTTCGGTGGCGACGTTCCGGTGCAGGATGCGGTCCGCGCCCTCAGAGCCTGACGTCGTCGCGTTCGCGCAGGCTCTCGTGCGGACGCCGAGCGTCAACGACCCCGTGCACGGCCGCTCGGAGCAGGCGGCGGCCGGGCTGGTGGCCGAGAAGATGCGCGAGTTCGGATGGCGTCCGGCGATCACGAGCGCCGCGCTGGGACGGCCGAACGTGGTCGCGACGATCGACGGCGGCGGCGGCCCCGGCAAGACGTTGCTGTTCGAAGGCCACACCGATGTCGTCACCGAAGGCTCCCTCGACTCCTGGACCGTCGACCCGTTCGGCGGCGAGATCCGCGACGGGCGCCTGTACGGGCGTGGCGCCGCCGACATGAAGTCCGGCGTCGCGGCGATGTTGTACGGCGTCCGCGCGCTCCAGCTCGACGGTCCGTTCCCGGGCCGGGTCATCGTCGCCGCGCTCGCGGACGAGGAGGGCCTGATGATCGGCGTCCACGACTTCGTCGACTCGGGGCAGGCGTCCGGGGTGGACGGTGCGATCGTGTGCGAGCCGGAGGGCGGCGAGATCTGCCCGACGTCGAAGGGCGCGATCCGGCTCCGCGCGACCTTCCACGGCCGGATGGCGCACGGCGCGATGCCGCAGCACGGCGTGAACCCGCTGGTACCGGCGGCGGCGTTCGTCCAGGCGCTGGCGGACCTGGAGCGGGAGCTCCAGGCCGAGTACGGGGAGCACGAACACCTCGGGCTGCCGTACGTCACCCCGACCGTGATCCGTGGCGGCGACCTCGACCAGATCAACGTGATCCCGGCCGGCGCGACGGTCGCCGCCGACGTCCGGACCGTGCCCGGCATCGACCACGCCGAGCTGATCAACCGGGTGCGCGAGCTGACCGACGACGTGACCGTCCTGGTGGACCGGCCGCCGGTGGACACGCCCCTGGACGATCCGGTCGTGGTCGCGCTCGCCCGCGCGCACACGGCCGTGACGGGCGAACCGGCCCGGTACGGCGGCGTCCCCGGCACCACCGACGGCACGATCCTGACCGCGCGCGCCGGCATCCCGACGGTCGTCTACGGACCGGGCGGAAAGTGGATCGCGCACCAGGCCGACGAGTACGTGGAGGTGGACGAGATCGTCGCGTACACGCGCGTGTACGCCGAGGCCGCCAGGCTGTTCCTGTGCTGACGGACGTCGCCGGGATCCGCGTCGGGCACCACCAGCGGATCGGCGACGGCTGGCTGACCGGCGTCACGGTGGTGCTCGCCCCGCCCGACGGTGCGGTGGCCGGCGTCGACGTGCGCGGCGGCGGTCCCGGCACGCGCGAGACGGACGTCCTCGACCCCCGGAACCTGGTGGACCGGGTCAACGCCGTGGTGCTCGGCGGCGGCAGCGCGTTCGGGCTGGCGGCGGCCGACGGCGTGATGGCCCGGCTCGCGGACCAAGGAACCGGGTTCGCGGTCGGCGGTCCGGGGCAGGTGGTGCCGATCGTGCCGGCCGCCGTCCTCTTCGACCTCGGCCGTGGCGGCGAGTTCCGGGCCACCCCGGACGCGTCCTTCGGAGCCGCGGCCGTCGACGCCGCGACCGCCGGGCCGATACCCCTGGGCACCGTCGGCGCCGGTACCGGGGCGGTGACGGGCCTCATGGGCGGACTGCCGCTGAAAGGCGGCGTCGGCTCCGCGAGCGCCGTGCTGCCGGACGGGACGACGGTCGGCGCGCTGGCGGTCGTCAACGCCGTGGGCTCGACGGTCGATCCGGCGACGGGCCGGTTCTACGGTCCGTCCGACCTGCGCGACCCGTCCCCGGACGAGCTGCGCGCGGCGCTGGTGCCGGCGCAGCAAGCACCGTTCCACACCACGCTCGGCGTCGTGGCGACCGACGCGACGTTCACGAAGGCGCAGTGCGCGAAGGTGGCAGGGATGGCGCACGACGGGATGGCGCGGGCGATCCGTCCGGTGCACACGATGTTCGACGGCGACACGGTGTTCGCGCTGGCCACGTGCGCCGGCCCGGCACCGGACCCGATGTCCCTGCACGCCCTGCTCGTCGCGGCGGCCGACGTGTTCAGCGAGGCGGTCGTGCAGGGGATGCTGGCGGCGACCGGCGCGGGCGGGTTCCGGTCGTACCGTGAGGTGTTCCCCAGCACGTGGAGGTGACCGTGAACATCCCGCCCGGGTTGCCGATCGGGGACGGATGGGAGCCGGCGCCGCTGGTCGACGTCCGCTTCCCGTACGACGGGAGCGTCGTGGGGCAGGCGCCGCTCGGTGACATCGGCCTCGCGTATCTCGCCCTGGACGCCGCGCGGAACGTCGACCTGGCGCTCCCGTCGCACGTGCGCCGGTCCGCGCTGCTCGCCGTCCGCGACGCCGTCGCCGGCCACGCCGCCGAGTTCGAGCGCATCCTCGTCCTGGAGACCGGTAAGCCGCTCGTGGACTGCCGCACCGAGGTCGCCCGCACGCTCGTGACGCTCGAAGCCGCCGCCGACGAGGTCGCCCGGCTGCACGGCGAGACCGTGCCGCTCGACCTGCTGCCGTCCGGTGAGGGGCTAGTGGGGTACTGGACCCGGCGCCCCATCGGCGTGGTCGTCGGCATCACAGGCTTCAACTACCCGCTGCTGCTCGCCGCCCACAAGATCGCGCCCGCCGTGGCGGCCGGCTGCCCGATCATCGTCAAGCCGGCACCGCAGACCCCGCTCGCGACGCTGTGGCTCGCCCACCTGCTGCGGTCGCACGTGCCGCCGGCGGCCGTGCAGGTCGTGACCGGCGGTGCGGACGTCGGCGAAGTGCTGGTCACCGCCACCGGCATCGGCGCGGTGTCGTTCACCGGGTCGGCGGCCGTCGGGCACACGATCGCCCGCGCGGCGGCTCCGACGAAGGTCCTGCTGGAACTCGGGGCGAACTCGGCGCTGATCGTCGCCGCCGACGCCGACCTGGAGGCGGCCGCCGACGCGGTCGTCCGGGGCGGGTACTACGCATCCGGCCAGGCGTGCATCTCGGTGCAGCGGGTGCTGGTCGAGGCGGCGGTCCGGGACGAGTTCGTGGCGCGGCTGATCCCGAAGGTCGAGGCGTTGGTCGTCGGCGATCCCCGGTCGCCCGAGACGCGCGTGGCCCCGCTGATCGACGCGGCGGCGACGGAACGGGTCCGGGGGTGGCTCGCGGACGCCATCGAAACCGGCGCCACGCTCGTCACCGGCGGCGTCTTCGACGGGACGGCGCTGCGCCCGACCGTGCTGGACGGCGTCCGCGACGGGCTCCACGCCTGGGACGAGGAGATGTTCGGACCGGTCGTCTGCGTCCGCACGGTGTCGTCCCTCGACGAGGCGATCGACACGGTCAACCGGTCCCGGTACGGGCTGCACGCCAGCGTCTTCACACGGTCGCTGGCCAGCGCGTTCGCCGCCATCGAACGGCTCGACGTGGGCGGCGTCGTCGTGAACGAGGTCCCTGGGTTCCGGGCCGACAACATGCCGTACGGCGGCGTGAAGGACTCCGGCATCGGCAGGGAAGGGCCGCGGTTCGCCGTCGAAGAGCTGACGACGACGCGGATGGCGATCATCCGGCCCTCCTGAGCGCGCCGACCCTCGCGCCGACCGTCGTGCCGGGCCGGCGGGCCTCAGGTCGGCGGGTCGAACCGGCCGTCCACGGCCGTCCAGCCGCCGTCGACGAGCAGGCACGCGCCGGTGACGAAGCTCGCGGCGTCGCTGGCCAGGTAGACGACGGCGCCGGCGATCTCCTCGGGCTTGGCCCAGCGGCCGAGGGCGCTCTTGGCGGCGTACGCGTCGTACCAGGACTGATCCGCCTTGATCTGCGCGGTGAGTGGCGTCTCCACGACACCCGGCGCGATGGCGTTGACCCGTACGCCCTGTGGACCGAGTTCGGCGGCGGCCGTCCGGAGCAGCTGCACCAGCCCGGACTTCGTCGCCGCGTACACGCCCTGACCCGGCTCCACCGTGAACGCGCGGATCGACGCGAACCCGATGATGCTCCCCCTGCCGCGTTCCGCCATGCCGGGGCCGAACGCCCGCAGGAGCCGGAACGCGGCGGCCAGGTTCAGGCCGACGACACGGTCGAACTCGTCCTCGGTGTAGTCCAGGATCCTTTTCCGGACGTTCGTCGCGGCCGTGAACACCAGCACGTCCACGTCGCCCAGCGTCGCGGCGGCCCTCGTCACGGCGTCGGCGTCGAGGACGTCGAGCTGGTACGGGGTGGCGTCGGCGAGTTCGGCGGTGGACTCGGCGGCGATCAGATCGACGTCCGCGCAGATGACCTCGGCGCCGTGGGCGGCCAGTGCCTGGGCGCTTTCCCGTCCGATGCCGCTGCCGGCGCCGACGACCACGGCGCGACGCCCGTCGAGCCGGAAGAGGTTTTCGTACGCCGTCACCGGACCAGTAGATCAAGGATTGTGCAGCGGATGGTTGAGTGGAAGGAGCGCGCCACTGCGGCGCGTACGGGAGGCATGGCATGAAGGTGGAGTACGACGGCACGATCGCGGTGCCGGTCGAGCAGGCGTGGGCGGTACTCAGCGATCTGGAGCGGGTGGCGGCGTGCCTGCCGGGCGTCCGCCTCGACCAGATCAGCGAGGACGAGGTGGCGGGCACGGTGACCGTGCCGCTCGGTCCGCTGCGCCTCACGTACCGGGGCGAAGCGTCGTTCGTGGAACGTGACCCGGACGCGCGGCGGGTCGTCATCGACGCCGCCGGGCGGGACAGCCACGGCGAGCAGGCCGCGTCGGCGCGGGTGACCGTCACGCTCCGCCCGTCGGGCGAGGGCACGTCGGTCGCCGCTGTGGCCGACGTCGACGTCCGGGGGATGTCGGCGCCGGTCGGGTTCGCCGTGCGCGAGTTCGGCACCGGACTGCTCCGCGAGTTCGTCACCCGGCTGGGCCGGCGCACCCACGAACCCGCTCGGACCGCGTCCGCGAGCGCCGATGCCGGCGACACCCGAGCCGGAACCGCTGCGTCGGGCAGCCGTCCCGCGCCGCAGCCGTCGCCGGGCCCGTCGCCGTCACCCCGGCCAGCGCCGACACCGGATCCGGCCCAGGAGGTCTACCCGGTGCCGCCGCCCGGCGAGGCATCAGCCGTTCCCGCTGCTGTGGCGCAGTACGCGCCGTACGCGGGCGCCGCGGCCGTCGGGGCGCTCGTGGGCTGGCTGCTCGGTCGCCGGAGCCGCCGACCCCGGTAGCCCCGCCCTGCGACCGGTCGGATCGTGAAGCCAGGCTTCACGATCTCACCGGTGGGATCGTGAAGCGGCGGCCAGAGTTTGGGCGGCGTACCCGGATCCGAACAGGCCGCAGTGCACCAGCAGCGGATGGAGCTGGTGCGTCGGCACCCGTTCGCGCCACCCGTCGGCGAGCGGGTACACCTCGTTGTAGCCGGCGAGGATGCGGTCCAGGTGCGGCGCGCCGAAGAGGGCGAGCATGGCCAGGTCGGTCTCGCGGTGACCGCCGTGCGCGGCCGGGTCCACGAGCCAGGCGCGACCGTCGCGTCCGAAGTGAAGGTTGCCGGACCAGAGGTCGCCGTGGATCCGGGACGGCGGTTCGCCGGGGTCAGTGATGCGGTCGAGCGCCTGCTCGACGGCCGCCACCTGGGACGGGTCGAGAGCGCCCCGGTCGCGGGCGAGGCGCAGGTACGGGCGGCACCGCTGTTCCACGTAGAACTCGGCCCAGTCGCCGGTCGGCGTGTTGTCGAGCGGCAACGAGCCGATGTACCCCTGCCACGGCGCCCCGAACGCGTCGGCGCCGGAGCGGTGCAACGCGGCGAGCCCGCGCCCCAGCTCGTCGGCGGCGCCCGCCGTCGGCTCCCCCGGTTCGATCCACTCCAGCAGGAGGATGTCCGGCGAGGCCGCGATCACCTCGGGAACGGGCACCGCACCGGGCTCGCGGAGCCACGCCAGTTCGGCCGCCTCGGACGTGAAGAAGTCGTCCGGCGCGCCGGGCCGCGTCTTGGCGAACAGATCGGTGCCGTCGTCCAGGGTCAGACGCTCGGCGACGCAGATGCTGCCGTGCCGGAGCGGCGTCGTGCGGATGCGCTGGTGCTCGATGAGCATCGAGACGGTGCCGGGATGCGCTCGCAGATACGCCAGGTCCACCCCGCCACGCTAGCGGTCAACCGAACAGACCGAGGTGCGGCAGCACCTTCTCGGCCGCCGTCAGCAACACGACCTCCTCCACCGCGTAGTGACCGCCCGACACCGTCGTCGCCAGCGTGTCATGTGGCGTCCCGACCGGCCGGGCCAAGAGCAGTCCGGACTGTTCCAGCCGTCTCGTCTCCTGGTGGACGGTCGAGAGCGGCACGTCGAAGCGGGTGGCCAGGTCGGATGCCGTGTAGTCCCGGGCCGGGTGGAGGAAGAACGTCGTCAGCAGGTCGGCCTGGAGACGCGATCGGAAGATGGGTGCCAGCGGTGGAGCATCGCGGAACGTCAGCCGGTTGCGGCTGCTTCACCGGTGGCGGGCCAGCTCGTGAGCCACAGCGCCGCGTGGTCGGCCAGGGGCGCGTCGCCGGCCTGCACGGTCGTGTCGATCTGCCAGTCGAGGTGGGCGAGGTCGGCGCCGCGTACCCACAGGTGGTCGGTCTGGCTGCGTTCGGTCGTGGGCAGCAGTTCGTCGCCCTGGCCGCACACGAAGTGGAAGCCGGCGAGTGCGGCCGCGTCGAACATGCGGCTCTGCCGGGGCGTGCGGTTGACGGGCTGGTTGAAGTCGCCGCCGATCATGACCGGCCCCTCGACCCCGGCCAGCTCGGCGACCAGGTGCCGCATCCACCGGGTGGCGCTGTCGTCGTAGCCGACGTGCGCCGAGACCACCGTCCAGGACGGCCCGTCGGGCGGCGAGACGGCCGCACCGGCGACGACCGACCGGCCCTTCCACCGTGCCCACGTCGGGCGCGCGATGTCGATCGGGGAGACCGTCCATCCGGGCCGGGCGGCGACCGCGACCCGGCAGCCGCGCGAGTCGAACACCGGCCCCCACGCGACCGGCCACCCGTTCGCGAACCGGCCGGGGATCACCTGCTGGAGCAGCAGGACGTCCGGCGGCGGCTGGTGGCCGACCACCCACGCCCAGGCACGCTCGTGGCGCTCACCCTGCGGAAGCGGGCTGCCCATGCCCACGTTCCAGCTCAGCGCGCGGATCGGCTCCATCCGCCAAGCCTTGCACGCCGTGTCGAGTGATCCGTTCGGCGCCGGCGTAGACGTTCATCGACCCGCCGCGCAGGAAGCCGACCAGCGTCATCCCGGTCTCGGCGGCGAGGTCGACCGCGAGCGTGGACGGCGCCGACACGGCCGCCAGCACCGGCGCCCCCGCCATCAGCGCCTTCTGCGTCAGCTCGAAACTGGCCCGTCCGCTCACCAGCAGGACGTGCCCGGTCAACGGCAACACCCCCGCCCGGACGGCCCAGCCGACCACCTTGTCCACCGCGTTGTGCCGGCCGACGTCCTCGCGCAGGCACAGCAGTTCGCCGTCCGGAGTGAAGAGGCCGGCGGCGTGCAGGCCGCCCGTGCGGTCGAACACCCGCTGCGCGCCGCGGAGAACGTCCGGCAGCGTGCCGAGCACCTCCGCCCCGACCCGCACCGGATCGTCGGCGACAGGGAAAGCAGTCAGCGTACGGATCGCGTCGATGCTGGCTTTGCCGCACACGCCGCACGAACTGGTCGTGTAGAACGTGCGTTCCACGCCGGGTGCGGGCGGCGGAACGCCATCGGCGAGCGTCACGTCCAGCACGTTGTACGTGTTCTCGCCGTCCACGCTGCCGGCGCAGTACCGGGCAACGGCCACATCGTCAGCGGACCGGATGACACCCTCGGTCAGCAGGAAGCCGTGGACGAGGTCGATGTCGTCGCCGGGCGTCCGCATCGTGACCGCCAGCGCGCGGCCGCCGACCCGGATCTCCAGCGGCTCCTCCACGACGAGCGTGTCCGGACGCCGTACCGCGGCCCCGCCGTCGATCCGGACGACCGGGCGCCGACCCGTCACGCGTCCCATACCGCAAAGCTACCGTGGCAGCGTGGAGACGTACGCGGCGATCGTGCTGGCCGGGGGCCGGGCCACCCGTCTGGGCGGCGTGCACAAACCGGGCCTGCGCGTCGGCGGCCGGACGTTGCTCGACCGCGTCCTCGCCGCCGTGCCTGACGCATCACCGGTGATCGTGGTCGGACCGCCGCAACCGGTTCCGCCCGGCACGCTCCTGACCAGGGAGAACCCGCCAGGCGGAGGCCCCGTCGCCGCGCTCGCCGCCGCATTCCCCCACGTGGAACCCGCCGCGACCGTCGCCGTGCTCGCCGCCGACCTCCCGTTCCTCACGCCGGCGGCGATCGCCGACCTGCGCAGCGCCTGCACCGGCGACGGTGCCGTGCTCGTCGACGCCGACGGTCGTGACCAGTACCTCGCCGGTGTCTGGCGGGTGGCGGCGCTCGGCCGCGCGCTGCGCGACTTCGGCGATCCCGCCGGCGGCGCCATGCGGCGGCTTGTCGCCGGGCTGGACATCGCGCGCGTCACCGGCGGGTCGCAGTCCCCCGCGCCGTGGTTCGACTGCGACGATCCACAGGACCTGGACGAGGCGAAAAGGTGGAGCCATGAGTGAACTGGACGACTGGGTGGCGGCCGTCGCGCTGGACCTCGACCTGTCCCACCGCGTCGACCGTGACCTGATCCTGGACGTGGCCCGTGACGTCGCCCACGGCGTGGCCCGCCCTGCCGCGCCGCTCACCTCGTACCTCATGGGGCTCGCGGTCGCGGCCGGCGCCGACCCGGACGAGGTGGCGGCGAAGATCCGCGAACTCGCCGCCGGATGGAAGCCGGGCTAACCCGGTTCGAGGCGGATGATCACGGACTTGGACGTCGGCGTGTTCGAACCCTCGGCGGTCGAGTCGAGCGGCACCAGCGCGTTCGTCTCCGGGAAGTACGCGGCCGCGCAGCCCCGCGCGGTCGGGTAGGACACGACCCGGAACTGGTCGGCGCGGCGCTCCACGCCGTCCTTCCACTCGCTGACGAGATCGACCGTGGCGGCGTCCTCGATCCCCAGCTCTTCCAGGTCGGACGGCGACACGAACACCACCCGCCGCCCACCCGAGATGCCCCGGTAGCGGTCGTCCAGGCCGTAGATCGTGGTGTTGTACTGGTCGTGGCTGCGGATCGTCTGGAGCAGCAACCGCCCGGCCGGGATCGTCAGGACGTCGAGGGCGTTGACGGTGAAGTTGGCCTTGCCGGTCGCTGTATCGAAGCGACGCGAGTCCCGGGGCGGATGGGGAAGCGTGAACCCGGACACGATCTTCTCCTCGTACCCGTCGAACCCGGGGACGACGCGCGAGATCCGGTCCCGCACGACCCGGTAGTCGGCCTCGAACGACCGCCAGTCGATGCCGTCGCCGAGGGTCGCCCGCGCCAGCCGGCTGACGATCGACACCTCGCTGAGCAGGTCGGACGACGCGGGAGCGAGCCGTCCGCGCGAGGCGTGCACGTTCGACATCGAGTCCTCGACGGTGACGACCTGCTCGCCGCTGGCCTGCACGTCCCGCTCGGTGCGGCCGAGGGTGGGCAGGATCAGCGCGGTCTCGCCGCACACCGTGTGGGACCGGTTGAGCTTCGTCGACACCTGCACGGTCAACGCGCACTGCCGCAGCGCGGCGATCGTCACGTCCGTGTCGGGGGTCGCCGCGACGAAGTTGCCGCCGAGTGCCGTGAACACGCGTGCCTTGCCGTCCCGCATCGCCCGGATGGCGTCCACCACGTCGTACCCGTGCTCGCGCGGCGGCTCGAACCCGAACTCGGCCCCGAGCGCGTCGAGGAACGCGGGCGCCGGCTTCTCGTAGATGCCCATCGTCCGGTCGCCCTGGACGTTGCTGTGGCCCCGCACCGGACACACCCCGGCGCCCGGCCGGCCGATGTTGCCGCGCAGCAGCAGGACGTTGACGACCTCGCGGATCGTCGCCACGGCGTTGCGGTGCTGGGTGAGGCCCATCGCCCAGCAGACGATCGTCCGTTCGGAGCCGGCGAGCAGTGACGCGACCCGTTCGATCTGGTCGCGCGGGAGGCCGGTGGCGGCGTCGACGGTTGCCCAGTCGAGGTTCTTCAACGCCGCCGCGTACTCGTCGAAGCCGTGCGTGTACTCGTCCACAAAGTCCCGGTCGGCCGCGTCCGCGTCGAGCAGCAGCCGGCCGAACGCCTGGAACAGCGCGAGGTCGCCGTTCACCCGGATCTGCAGGTACTCGTCGGCCAGTTCGGTGCCGCGCCCGATCACCCCGGACGGGCGTTGCGGGTTCTTGAAACGCATCAGCCCGGCCTCGGGCAGCGGGTTCACGGCGACGATCCGGGCGCCGTTGTCCTTGGCGGTTTCCAATGCGGTCAGCATCCGGGGATGGTTTGTCCCGGGGTTCTGGCCGACGACGACGATCAGATCCGCCTCGTGGATGTCGTCGAGCGTGACGCTGCCCTTGCCGATGCCGATCGTCTGGGTCAGCGCGACACCGGACGACTCGTGGCACATGTTCGAGCAGTCCGGCAGGTTGTTCGTGCCGTACGCGCGGACGAAGAGCTGGTACAGGAACGCGGCTTCGTTGCTCGTCCGTCCGGAGGTGTAGAAAATCGCCTCGTCCGGTGTGATCGTCTGGAGGGCGGCGGCGCACAGCGCGAACGCGTCGTCCCAGCTGATCGGCTCGTAGTGGTCTTCGCCGGGGCGCTTCACCATCGGTTCGGTGAGCCGCCCCTGCTGCCCCAGCCAGTAGTCGCTGCGGCCGGCGAGTTCGCTCACCGGATGCTCGGCGAAGAAGTCCCCCGTGATCCGGCGCAGCGTGGCCTCTTCCGCCACTGCCTTCGCGCCGTTCTCGCAGAACTCGGCGGTGTGGCGCTTGCCCGGCTCCGGCCAGGCGCAGCCGGGACAGTCGAAGCCGTCCGCCTGGTTGACCTTGAGCAGCGTCAGCGCGGTGCGCCGCGTGCCCATCTGGTTCACGCTGGCGGCCAGCCCGTGCAGTACGGCGGGCACGCCGGCGGCGCTGGCCTTCGGGGGACGTACGCGCAGCTCGGCGTCGTCGACATCGTCACGCGGCGGCTTCCTGGCCATGAGGCCAGCCTATGCCGCGCGGACGTCCCCCGAAGGAGCGGTCAGACCCCGGCGGAGATCCGCCAGTCCTTGCCGTCCTTCTTGAGGGTGAAGCCCTTGCCGCCGGTCAGGTCCGGGGCGGGCAGGTAGCTCGTCGACGTCTTCTTCTTGCCCTTGCGGGACCGGGACGTCGACTTCGACTTGACCTCGACCTCGTCGACCGCGACGGTCGCCGTGCTGCCGTTGAGCGCCACGTCGTCCACGCTGATCTCGTCGAGGTCGTCACGCACGTCGACGGAGAGGCTGCTGTACCGCTTCTCCAGGCCGGCGGCGCAGTCGCTGCCGAGCGCCGTCTTCGCGTCGTTGTGGAGGAAGCCGCACGCGGCCGGGTAGTTCTGCTCGCCTACCTCGTCGAGATAGTCGGCTACCGCCGCGCGGACCTTGGCCTCGTCGCTGTTGCCACCGCACGCGGGGAGGGCCAGCAGGGCGGCCAGCGCCACTGCGCCGATGCCGAGGGATCGCACACGCATTGCCGTATTTCTCCTGGTCTTAATGGGGAAACCCCGGCCAGCCGGCCGAAGCAGGCAACAGTGTGGACCATCGCCGCCAGCGGAACGCGCCCACGACGCGAAGTTCTGCCCGTCAGGGCAGGGGGAACCGTCCCCCCAGCTTCGGACTTTTGAGGGTCCGGCGTTGCCGCGCACCCTCAAAAGTCCGAAAGTCGGCGGTGCCTCGGGACGCGCGGTGCCTCAGGACGCGCGGTGCCTCAGGATGCGCGGTGCGCCTCGCGGGCGGCGGCGCGGGCCGCGAGCCGGTCGCGCTGCTCTACGAAGCGGGTCGCCTGCGCGTCCAGCCCGGCGAGGAACATCGCCAGCTCCTCGCGGGCCTGCTCGCCGCGCGGCCCCAGGTCCGTGCGCTCGAACACCTTCCAGAACCGCAGGATCGGCATGACCACGTCGTCGTGGTGAAGGCGCAGGTCGTAGATGCCGGCCTTGGCGATGGCCACGGCGCTGCGGGTGTAGTTCGGCATGTTGGCGCCGGGCATCTCGAAGCCGACGATCTCGTCGCGGACGGCCTCCATCGTCTCGTCCGGCGCGATCTCGAACGCCGCGTTGACGAGGTTGCGGTAGAAGACCATGTGCAGGTTCTCGTCGGTGGCGATCCGGGAGAGGAGCTGGTCTGCGAGGGGGCAGCCCGTGGCCCGTCCGGTGTTGCGGTGCGAGACGCGGGTGGCGAGTTCCTGGAACGACACATAGGCGACGGCCTGCAGCGGCGTCTTGTCGCCGGAGTCGTAGCCGGCCGTCATGTGCTGCATGCGCAGCTCTTCCAGCTCGACGGGGTCGACCCCGCGCGTGACGACGAGGTAGTCGCGCAGGGCGACGCCGTGCCGGCCTTCCTCGGCCGTCCACCGGCCTACCCACTCGCCCCAGGCACCGTCGCGGCCGAAGCGGGTCGCGATCTCGCGGTGGTACGAGGGGAGGTTGTCCTCCGTGAGGAGGTTGACGATCATGGCGGCCTTGGCGACCGGGGAGAGCTTCGAGTCCTCGGGGCTCCAGTCCTCGCCGCCGAGGAACGCGAAGTCGCGGCCCTGGCT
Source organism: uncultured Actinomycetota bacterium (assembly GCA_963742725.1). GTDB lineage: Bacteria > Actinomycetota > Actinomycetes > Mycobacteriales > Cryptosporangiaceae > CAVVAL01. The sequence goes on from CAVUMX010000001.1 coordinate 2,195,961, forward strand.
CCACGGCACGTAGTCGTGGGGCATCCACGGCTTGGCCAGCTTGATGTGGCGGTCGAGGTTCTCGGCGACCACGGACTCCAGCTCGTACAGCAGGTTCGTCTGAACCTTGGCGTCGTCGGTCACGGTCACGGCGGCAGCTCCTCAAGCTAGTTTCCTACGCAACCGTAGGTTACGGCAGCGTAGGAATCGCGGCTAGTTACTGGCCAGTTCGGGATCCTGGTCACACCGTGGCGGTGCTGCGCCACAGCACTAGGGTGAATGGATCACGGGACGAAGGGGCTGTTGATGGCCGGGTTCAGCTGGGCAGGCGTACCGGAAGAGCTGAAGCGCGATCTGGCGCGGGAACTCGCGCTGGAGAACGCCGGCGCGCTCGCCGGCACGTACGGCGACGTTCCCGGCACCGACTTCGTCCGCGCGGCGTGGCCCGTCCTGGTGACGCAGTGGCTGGCCGGTGACGACAGCGCCCGTGCGGACGTGGTCGCCGGCCTGCGTGCCGCCGGTCTCGGCGACCACGAGGCGAAGCCCCGCGGCAAGGACGAGCAGCTCGCGTACCTACGGTCCTGCCGCAACACCGCGCGGCTGCGGCAGATCGTCCTCGACCGGTTCGTGGAGATCGGCACCGGTCAGTCGCCGCATCCGGTCGCCGAGCCGGCCAGCGACCCGAGGCTCGCCGACCCGACCGGCCAGGACCTGCGGACGAAGGTCGAGAGCGCCTGGGCGGACCTCGCCAAGGCACTCGCCGACGCGCTGCCCACCCTGCCGTTGGACGCGCACCTCGTGCTCACGCTCGACCCGACGGCGGGCGGCACCGGCGACGCCACGTACTACGTCGAGTTCGCCCTGCTGGACGACGGTGAACTGCACGCCGAGGCGGTCGGCAACGAGTACCTGCCGGCCGCGCACCGGCTGGACCGCAGCGCGATCGCCGACCTGGTCGCGCTCGGCTGGTCGCCGCCCGGCGTCGTGGACGGCACCGAGGGCAACTTCGGCCTGCGCGTACCCGGCGCGGACGTGGACCGGCTCGCGGCGGTCGCCGTCCGGACCATGCGCGAGGTGTACGGCGCACCCCACCCCGCCTTCCTCACCTACACCGCACACGCCCTGGAAGGCGACATCGCCGTGCCGCACCTCGGCGCTGCGCGGCACGAGCCCCCGGGTACCGGCGGCAACGGGCGGAACGTCGGGGCGGACGCCCCGCTGGCCGAGCGGGTCCGCGCGGTCGTCGCCGGCTTCACGAAGACCGCGCCGGCCGAGTTGCCGGTGGACGAGGACGGCGAGATCAGCATCCGCAGCGGGTCCGCCATGGTGTTCGTGAAGGTGCTGGACGATCCGCCGCTGGTGGACGTGTACTCGCCGATCCTTACGAAGGTCCGCGCGACCGAGCGGCTCTACGAGCGGCTGTCCGTCCTGACCAGGAGCATTCCCGTCGGGCGGCTGTACCTGACGGACGACACGGTCTGGGCGTCGATGGCCGTGTTCGGCCGCGACTTCCAGCCGTCACACCTGACGCTCGCGATCCAGGTCATGACCGGCCTCGCCGACCAGCTCGACGACAAGCTCCAGGGCGACTTCGGCGGGCACGTCTTCTTCGGCGACACGTTGCCGGAGCGCCGCGAGACCGCCGCTGAGGACCGGGAGACCGAACGCACCGGCATGTACTTGTAGCCCTGGCCTGAACAGGCTCCTCCGCCGCGCCGCCAGAGCTGATCCGTCAGGGCTGCGCCAGGCCCGTGTGGAAGGCGAGGATCGCCGCCTGGACGCGGTCCCGCAACCCTGTCTTGGACAGCAGGTTGCTGACGTGCGTCTTGACCGTGTGCTCGCTGACGAACAGCGCGGTCGCGATCTCCGTGTTCGACAAGCCGGTGGCGATCAGCTTGAGGACGTCGATCTCGCGCTCGGTGAGCTGGGCGAGCCGTTCGTCCCGCGCGGCCGGCGCCGGCTCCTGCGTGGCGAACCGGGACAGCAGCCGGCGGGTCACCGACGGGGCGAGCAGCGCGTCACCGGCCGCGACGACCCGTACCGCGTTGATCAGATCCTCCCGCCGGGACCGCTTGAGCAGGAAGCCGCTCGCGCCGGCCCGCAGCGCCGCGTACACGTATTCGTCCAGGTCGAACGTCGTGAGGATCAGTACCTTCGGCGCGGCGGGCCCGCCGGCGAGTATCCGCCGGGTCGCCTCCAGCCCGTCCATGCCGGGCATCCGGATGTCCATGAGCACCAGGTCTGCCGTGGCCGCCGCCGCGACGGCCTGGTGCCCGTCGGACGCCTCACCGACGATCTCGATGTCCGGCTGGCTGCCGAGGATCAGCGCCAGTCCTTCGCGGACCAGCGGCTGGTCGTCGACGATGAGGGTCCGGATCACTACGGCACCAGCGCCCCGGCCGGACCGAGCGGGAGCTGTGCCGTGACGGTCGTGCCCTGGCCCGGTGCGCCGGTCACGGTGACCGCCCCGCCGAGTAGCCGCGCACGTTCCCGCATACCGCTGATGCCGCTGCCGGGCACCGCGCCGTCCGGCAACCCGGTGCCGTTGTCGGCGACCTCGACCATCACCGTCACCGGCTGGTAGGTCAGCGACACGGTCACGTCCGTGGCTCCCGCGTGCCGGATCGCGTTGGTCAGAGCCTCCTGCGTGACCCGGTACAGGGCGAGCGCGGTCGCCTCGTCCGCCGGGCGGGGATCGCCGGTGGTGGTCAGCGTGACGGTCAACCCTTCGGAGCGGGCGTTGGCCACCAGCGCGTCGAGGTCGGCGAGGTTCGGGATCGGGGCGCGTTCGGCCAGGTCGTCCGCGTCGCGGAGGGCGGCGAGGACCAGGTCCAGCTCGGCGAGAGCACGCCGGCCAGAGTCGGCGATCTGCCGCATGGCGGCGAGGGTCCGGTCGGCGCCGAGCCGGACGAGGTCCGGCGCGGACTCGGCCTGGACGACCATCAGCGTGACGTGGTGCGCCACCGCGTCGTGCAGCTCCCGGGCCAGCCGGGCACGCTCCTCCAGTGCGAACCGTTCCTGCCGCTGCTCCTCGGACTGCCGTTCCAGCTGGTCACCGCGTTGCCGCGAGTCGTCGAGCGCGCTCGTCAGCAGCCCGGCGACCCAGGATCCGGCGATGAGCAGGCTGGCGGGAATGCTGAACACCGGGCTGGGCGCGAACGTTCCGGTGAAGGCGGTGGTGTTGAGAACGACGATGACGAGGAACCCTGCGGCAGCCGCCCACGCGGGCTTCCACAGTTTTGCGAGCGTGTACACAGCCACGCCGGTGACGAGCAGCGGCACCCACGGCGATTGGAAGCCACCGACTATCAGCGCCACCGACCCGGCGGCGACCGACGCGCCGATGAGCGCGGGTGCCTGCCTGCGCCACAGCAGCGCGATCACCAGCACCGCCGCCACCACCGCGTACGGCTGCTGGCCGAGGTAGAGGAACTGGTCCCAGGCGTTCACCGCCACCAGCACCATGAGGACGGCGACGGCCGCCTTGTCGTATCCCGTGTTCGTCATGGCGTCGATTGTGGGCGGACGGCCGGGGCCGGCGGATCACTCGTACGAGTGAACTCAGAAGACCACGACGGACCGGCCGCCTTCGCGGCGGCGCATCGACTCCAGTGCCTCGTTGACCTGGTCCAGGCCGATGCGGCGGGTGACCAGCTTGTCCAGCGGCAGCTTGCCGGCGAGGTGGAGACGGGCGATGCGGGGGAAGTCTACGGCGGCGACACACGATCCGTATGCCGAGCCGAGCAGGGAGAAGCCGCTGTTCGGGAACTCGTAGCCGTCGGCGGGGACCTCCACGCCCTGGGCGGTCATGCCGACGAGGACGACCGAACCGCCGGGGAGGAGCGTGCTGGTCAGCGTGCGGACGACGGCCGCAGAGCCGATGCAGTCGAAGGCGTACTCGATCCCGTTGACGTCCTTCTCCCAGCCCGGTTCGGCGAGGACGGTGTGCGTCGCGCCGGCCTCCTTCGCGAGCGCCAGGCTGGCGGGTGACAGGTCGACGGCGATGATCGGGTCCGCCCCGGCCAACGCGGCGCCCATGATGGTCGACAGGCCGACGCCGCCGCAGCCGACCACGGCGACGGCCGTACCGGGCGTCACCCGAGCGGTGTTGACGACGGCGCCGATCCCCGTGGCGACGCCGCATCCGATCAGGGCCGCGACGTCGAACGGCAGTTCCTTCGGCACCGGGACGCACGCCGCGGCCGGAACGACCGCCACCTCGGCCAACGTCCCGATCGCCAGGTACTGGTACAGCGGGCTCCCGTCCAGGCGCCGGACCCGGGTCGTTCCGTCGGCGAGCACGTGCCGACCGGCGGAGCTGCCCTGGCACAGCCAGCTCTGGCCGCGGGTGCACATCACGCAGGTGCCGCACGGGTAGAGCCAGGTCAGGACGGTGTGGTCGCCCGGCTTCACGTTGGTGACGCCGGCCCCGACCGCCTCGACGATCCCCGCGCCTTCGTGACCGGCGACGACCGGCATCGGCCGTTCCCAGTCGCCGTCCACGACATGCAGGTCCGAATGGCAGACGCCGCTCGCCTTGTACCGGACCAGCACTTCGCCGGGCCCTGGCTCCCCGACCTCGACGGTTTCGATCGCGACGGGCGCGTGCGCTTCGGCGATGACCGCGGCTCTGATCTGCATGTCGTCGACTCTAGGAGCCCGCGCCGTGACACTCCATACGCCGCCCCGGGCGGGGATTGTCGGCGGGGCCTGGTAGGAAGCACACGTTCCAGCGGTGGTGGCGGAGGAGTGGGAAATGGCGAGCGCGCGTACGAAGTCGGGCATGTCCCCGGCTGATCTGGAGACACTGCGCGCGGCGGTGGAGGCGGGTCGCAAGCCCAAGATCACGTTCACCGCCGCCGCCGGTCAGATCGCCGGGAAGACCGGTCAGGTCATGCGGCTGGAAGATCCGAAAGTCTCCGAGGAATGGGTGGTGGTGCGGTTCGGCAAGGACGAGCTGCCCTTCGCCCCGACCGACCTGGAGTTCCCCCCGAAGCCCGCGCCCGTCAAGGTCGCCGCACAGAAGGTCACGACCATCGAAGCTCCCCAGTGGACCCCTGCCGCTCCGCCCGCACCCGAGAAGCCGGCCGAGCCGGCCAAGGTGGCATCCGCCGTACCCGCCGCGAAGCCGGTCGCCCGCAAGTCGGCCGTCGTGAAGCGCAGTCCGGAGCTGACGATCACCCTGTCCTGTGAGGACGGGCACTGGGCCGTGCAGGCGCACAAGGGGGCGAAGGCACTGGTCAAGAGCGTTCCGGTGCGGGCGTCCGAGGCACTGAAGATGGTGACGCTGCTCGACGCCCCGCCCGTCCAGGCGGTCGTGGAGGAGATCGTCGAGGCGGCCCGGGTCGACGCCGAGCAGCAGGCCGACCGTCTCCGCCGTGAACTGGCCGAGGTCGAGGCCGCCCTCGCCGACCTCCGCGAGCTGTAGCACGTGCTGCACTGGCCGGCCGGGACCGCGCCCACCTGAGCGCGGTCCCGGCCGCCGCCGGTCAGTCCGTGGTCGGGGTCTCGGAGACGCCGGGCCGGTCCACCAGCCGGGACAGCACGATCATGCTGCGCGACTGGGTGACGAACGGTTCGCCGCGCAGCCGCTCCAGCACCTGTTCGAGGTGGGCGATGTCGGCCGCGCGGATGTGCACGATCGCGTCGGCGCCGCCGGAGATCGTGTAGGCCCCCACCACCTCGGGGAGCTGGCGCACGGCCGCCTGGATCTCGCCGGGCGACGTCCGTCCGGCGCAGAACAGTTCGATGAACGCTTCGGTGGTCCAGCCGAGAGCGTCCGGCGTCACCACGGCGGTGAAGCCCGTGATCACGCCGGTTTCGCGTAGCCGGTCGACCCGGCGTTTCACCGCCGGAGCCGAGAGCGACACCGCGAAACCGATGTCGGCGAACGATCTGCGCGCGTTCTCACTCAGCAGCGCAATGATCTTCCGATCGATGTCATCCATGAGCAACAAACTACCGGTTTACAGCAATGATGCAGTCTGGTCGCTGCGTCGAAACGTCCCTAGGCTTTCGTTCTCGGGCGACGCGGTCACCGCGTCGCCCGAGTGTTGCCTGCACCACTTATCCGGAGGTTTGCGATGACCGCGACGCTTGTCCCCTCGTTGACGCCAATGGTGGCGCCGGCCGAGGAGACGGCCGTCGCGCGGAAAGCCAAGCCCCGGACGTTCCTGATGTGCCCGCCGGAGTTCTTCACCGTCGCGTACGCGATCAACGCCTGGATGGACACGAACACCCCGGTGGACACCGGTAAGGCCGTGGCGCAGTGGTGGGGTCTGCGCGACGCGTACCTGTCCCTCGGGCACACCGTCCATGTGCTCACCGCCGAGCGGGGCCTGCCCGACATGGTGTTCGCCGCGAACGGTGCGTTCAGCGTCGGCGGCATCGTCTACGGCGCCCGCTTCGCCTACCAGCAGCGCGCCGCCGAGGCCGACGCGCACCGCGCCTGGTACCCGCGAAATGGCTGGTCGGCGGTAGTCCAGCCGGAGTTCGTCAACGAGGGCGAAGGCGACTTCACCTATGTGGCCGGACCCGACCTGATCCTCGCCGGCTACGGGTTCCGCACCGACCCCCGCGCGCACGCCGAGGCGCAGGACGTCCTCGGGCGGCCGGTCGTCGGGCTGCGCCTGGTCGACCCGCGGTTCTACCACCTCGACACCGCGCTGTTCGTCCTCGACGACAACACGGTCTGCTACTACCCGGACGCCTTCTCGGCCGGTTCGCGCCGCGTCCTCCAGCGGCTCTTCCCGGACGCGGTCCTCGCCACCGAAGCCGACGCACTCGTGTTCGGACTCAACGCGGTGAGTGACGGCCGCAACGTCGTCCTGCCCGCCGAGGCCGCCGGCCTGGCACGTTCGCTCGCCGACCGCGGCTTCGTGCCGGTACCCGTCGAACTGTCGGAACTGGTCAAGGGTGGCGGAAGCGTCAAGTGCTGCACAGCCGAATTGCGGGTGGCGAACTAGCCCTTCCGGCCTCAATCCGGACGATCTGTCTGCACAGCCCCCGACGCGCGGTAACCTGCGGTGTCCGGCGGGGCGGGCACGTGGAGCTGTGGGGTGGTCTGTCTACTCCCGACGCCTCCACGTCCGTGTGCGCTCTGATTGTGCCGAGGACGATCGAGAGGCAGGCTGTGCGTGTGACGACGGAGGGGCATGACGTCGAGCAGCCGGTAGACACGCCGGCGGGGGACGCGGACAAGCAAGCGCCGCAGACGCCAGAGGGTGCGCTCGCGGAGTCTTTGGTCACGCTACGCGACTCCGTAGAAGCAACCCGTTTCGCTGTCGCGCTGCCGGGGGCGAGCGACGCGATCCGGTCCGCGCGGGGGCTCGTCGACCAGCTCGACGACTACGTTCTGCCACGGCTCAAGAAGCTGGACGCACCGCTGCTCGCGGTCGTGGGCGGCTCGACCGGCGCGGGCAAGTCGACGCTGGTCAACAGTCTGGTGAGGACGGTCGTCAGCCCGGCGGGCGTGCTCCGCCCGACGACCCGATCGCCCGTCCTGGTGTGCCACCCGGACGACGTCGACTGGTTCAGCGAGAGCCACATCCTGCCCGGCCTGTCCCGGACCACCGGGGTCACCGGCGACCACCAGACGCTGCACCTGACTCCGTCCGAGGCCCTCACCGCCGGGCTGGCCTTCCTCGACGCCCCGGACATCGACTCGGTCGTCGAGGCCAACCGCGACCTCGCCGCCCAGCTCCTCGCGGCCGCCGACCTCTGGCTGTTCGTCACCACCGCCGCCCGCTACGCCGACGCGGTGCCGTGGGAACTACTCAAGACCGCGCAAGAGCGGGGGACGGCGCTCGCGCTGGTTCTCAACCGCGTACCGGCCGGCGCCGACGCGGAGGTCACCGCGCACCTGCGCGAGATGCTCAGCGACCACGGCGTCAAGGACCCGACCCTGTTCGTGATCCCCGAGACCACACTCGACGGCGGGTTGCTGCCCGAGTCGACCGTCGGGCCGGTGCAGGTCTGGTTCACGGGCCTGGCAGCGTCCGCCGAGCAGCGGGCCGCCGTCATCAGGCAGACGCTCGACGGCGCCCTGACCAGCGTCTGGCCGCGCGCCAGCGACCTGGCCGACGCCAGCGACGCCCAGGCGGCGGCGGTGGACGGCCTGCGCGGAGCGGCGCGGTCCGCGTACGCCGCGGCGGTCGCCCGGATCAGCACCGGCATCGCGGACGGCGCGCTCCTGCGCGGCGAGGTACTGGCTCGTTGGCAGGAGTTCGTCGGTACCGGCGACCTGCTGCGCGCGCTGGAGAACCGCGTCGGGCGGCTCCGGGACCGGCTCACGGCCGCGCTGTCCGGCCGTCCGCCGCGGGCGTCGCAGCTCAAGGTGGCTCTCGAATCCGGCGTGAGCCAGCTCATCACGTCCGCTGCCGAACAGGCCGCCGAGGACGCCGCCGCCGCGTGGGTGTCCCGTCACGGCGGTTCCGCGCTGCTCGCCGCCGCCGAAGGTGACCTCGGCCGCAACTCGCCCGCACTCGCGCCGGCCGTCGAACGGCTCGTCCGGGAGTGGCAGGCGAGCGTGCTGGAGCTTGTCCGCACCGAAGGCGCGTCGAAGCGCACCGCCGCCCGGATCGGCGCCTACGGCGTCAATGCGAGCGGGCTCGTCGTCATGGTCGCGGTCTTCACCAGCACACACTTCATCCCCACCGGCCTGGAGTTCGCCGTCGCCGGCGGTACGACCGTGCTGTCGCAGAAGCTGCTCGAAGCCATATTCGGTGACCAGGCCGTGCGGCGGCTCGCAGACAGGGCCCGCGCCGACCTCGTCGGCAAGGTCGAGGTCCTGCTGGCCGGCGAAGAGGCCCGGTACGCCGCGGCGCTCGACGAAGTCGCCGGCGACCCCGAGGTCCCGACCCGGCTCCGCGCCAGCGCGATGGTCGCCGAAGCCGCCCGCAAGCGCATGGTGGACACCGCCGCGGCGGCCGCCCGCCAGAAGAAGCGCGCCGCGTCGGCACCGGCCAAGGCCGCGCCAGCGAAGTCAGCGCCGGCCAAGTCGGCACCGAAGGCGGCAGCGTCCAAGCCGCCCACCAAGACCACCCCACCCGCGGCCAAGCCGGCCGAGCCCCCGCCCACCGCCGCGACGCCCGCAACGAACGAGCCAGAGACGACCACGCCAGCACCAGCCAACGCCGCGCCGGCCACGCCGGAACCGGCCAAGGCCGACACGGACCAGCCGCCACCCGAGGCCACGGACGCATCCGCCACCAGCGACACCGCCACCAGCGACACCGCCACCGGTGAGGGCGACGCGGGTGGCAAGCCCATTGGCGATGCGGCGCCGGCGGGGGACGGGGGAACAGTGGCGAGGGCGTTACTGTCGCCCGGTCCGACCAAGCAAGCGCCGAAGGCGCCGGCACGGGCGGCCGCGAAGTCGGCGCCGAAGGCGACCACGAAGGCACCGGCCAAGGCCGGCGCCAAGGCGCCCGCGAAGACCACGAAGAAGCCGGCCGAACCACCGGCGAAGGAGCAGAGCACGGCGGAGGAGGCGAACCGATGAGCGTCGTGCCGACTCGGACGTCCGATCTGGACGGCGCGGAGCGCGGCGGGCTCGCGAGCCGGCTCCGCGCGCTGGAACGGGTCCTGAACTTCGCCGGCGACCGCGTGGACGCGGCGCGACTCCGTCCGGCGCGGCACATCGCGCGGCGGGCGTCGGAGCGGCTGGCGTTGTCGGCGAACCACACGGTGGTGGCGCTGGCCGGGTCGACGGGCAGCGGCAAGTCGTCGCTGTTCAACGCGATCGCCGGGCTGGAGCTGTCGGCGGTCGGGGTCCGGCGTCCGACCACAGGTTCGCCGCACGCGTGCGTGTGGGGCCCGGAAGGCGCGGGCGAGCTGCTGGACTGGCTGGGCATCCCGCGCCGCCACCAGACCGCCCGCGAGAGCGCGCTCGACGCCGATACCCAGGCGGAACTGCGCGGCCTCGCCCTGCTGGACCTGCCCGACCACGACTCGACGGAGATATCCCACAGGCTGGAGGTGGACCGGCTCGTCGAGCTGGTCGACATGCTGGTGTGGGTGCTCGATCCGCAGAAGTACGCGGACGCGGCCGTCCACGCCGGTTACCTCCGCCCGCTGTCGAGGCACGGCGCCGTGGTGGTCGTCGTGCTGAACCAGGTGGACAAGCTCAGTCCCGACGAGGCGACGCAGTGCCTCGCGGACGTGCGCCGGCTCCTCGACGCGGACGGTCTCCAGGAGGCCCGGCTGCTCGCCACCTCGACGAGGCGCGGCGACGGGCTCGCGGAACTGCGCGAGCTGCTGACCGAGGTCGTCGCGGCGAAGGAGGCGGCGGCCCAGCGCCTGTCCGCCGACCTCGACGGGGTCTCCGCCGAGCTGTCCGACCTCACCGGGCCGGAAGCGCGGGAGGACATCGACCGCGCCGAGGTTAAGCGCCTGTGCACGACGCTCGCCGCGGCGGCGGGAGTTCCGGCCGTGGGCGAGGCGGTCGAGCGGACGTACCGGCACCGCGCGTTGCTGGCGACCGGCTGGCCGCTGACCCGGTGGATCGCGCGCGCCATCCGTCCGGATCCGCTGCGCCGCCTGCATCTGGACCTGCCTACCTCCGGCGACCATCCCGAGCTGGGTCCGCCTCCGCGCACGTCGCTCGAACAGCCGCACGCCGTACTCCAGGCACAGGTGGAAACCGCTGTCCGGGATCTGGCCGACGCGGCGACCGACGGGCTCCCGACGCCGTGGCCAGCGGAAACGCGGCGCGCGGCGCTCGCCGACCGGGCCGGACTGCTCGATGCGTTGGACCGCGCCGTCGGGTCGACCGACCTTGGGCTCTCCCGTACGCCGCTGTGGTGGCGCTTCGCCGGCTTCCTGCAGTGGCTGCTGCTGATCGCGCTGATCGGCGGCGCGGTCTGGCTGATCACCCTGTCCGTGATCGCGTCGATCGGCTTCAGCGCGCCCGAGGCGCCGTCGGTCGGTGTGCTCGGCGTGCCCGCGTTGCTGGTCGTCGCCGGGCTCTTCCTCGCACCGATCCTTGGTGCGGTCGCCGCCGCGATCGCGAAGCGGCGGGCCGCCAGGGCGCGTGCACGGGCGGAGTCGGCCCTGAACGACGGGGTGACGTCAGTGGCCAGGGAACGCGTGCTCGCCCCGGTCCGCACTGAACTCCGGACGTACGCCGCTCTCCGCGACGCCCTCGCCGAACTCGCCAAGCACTAGGCCTAGCCAGAAAGGCTGTCGATCAGCCTGAGCGCGACGAGCGCCAGGCCCACCGCGGGCATTGCGCCCAGGAGCCCGTACAGCTTGTCGGGCAGCGCGCGGCCGAGCGCCACCGGAATCAGCACTCCGGTGACGGTCAGGATCACGCCGACGGCATGGTCGGGCAGGGTGAGCAGGCGGGCGATGCCCTCGCTCGCGAAGAGGCCGCCGAGCAATGCGATCGCGGTGACATGGCGCCACCGCACATCGTGGCGCCACCAGGATCCGGCCACCCCGAACACCGGACCGGCGATCAGCGCGACGGCCGCCCAGACGTACGCCCAGAACGACGGCAGGTCCTGGTCGTACCGGATGATCACCGAGCCGTAGTAGCCGACGACGAGGCCGAGCTCGAGCAGCGCCCCGGCCACGGCGACGACCCACCAGCGGTGACCGGCCCAGACAGCGCCCGCGACGAACGCCAGCACCGCCCAGCCCGCTCCGGAGTTCGCGACGATCGATGACGCGGGATCAGGTAGGAGGCCCTGCAGGAACATGCAGGCCACGCCCCAGACGAGACCAGCCGCCGCCGCCACGGCCAAGGGTTGGACACGGCGTTCGGTGGCGGTAGCGGTGGCAGCACTCATGCACCCACTGTGCATGCGACGCATCGGCCGACACATCGGCCAAAAGGCAGATTAGGCGGCGACCAGGCGTAGCCGGCGGGTGGCCAGTCCGATCTGGACGCGCTGGCCCCAGCCGAGCGTCAGGTGGTCGTGCTCGATGCCGTCGGCGAAGAGGACGAGCCGGTCGCTCTCACTGGTGAGTTCGAGCTGGGACGTGCTTGTCAGCGTGCCGGCGGTGAGGTCGGTGCCGGTCGCCGGCGACGGCCATGCCTCCCGGACGAACCAGCACAGCGCCATCGCGTCACGCGCCGGCAGCAGGTCGGTGGCGCCTCGCTCACGGGCGATGGACGAGCACCAGCCGGTCGCGCCGGTACCGGTGCCGACGATCACGCCGGACGATGAGTGCCGTTCGCTCTGCCCGTCCGCCGTGCGGATCACGTACCGGGCCGACTGGTGGTTCGCCTGGCCGGCGTAGATCTCGTTGAGCCCGAGCAGCACCTGGCCGTCGTCGAGCGTGGCGGCGACCGTGGCCCGCTCCTCGTACCGGGCCCGGCCGCTGGCGATCCCGTCGAGCAACGCCGCGACGGCACCGGGCTGGTGCGGTACGAGGACGCCGGGATTGCGGCCCGGTTCGGGATCGACACCGAGGACGGCCTGCCCGGACAGGTACTTCGCCACGTTGGCGACGAGCCCGTCCTGGCCGACCACGACGATGACGTCCTCGGGGGCGAACAGGAACCGGTCGAGGTCGGCGCGGTCGACGTGACCGCGCCGCCAATCGACCGGGATCGCCCGGCTGACCTCGGCGAGGGCTGTTCCCAGCGCCCCGTGTCGCTTCTCGACCGAGGTCAGCGTCCGGCCCCGCCCGCGGAGGAAGAACTCGGCGGCGGCGCGGGTGCCGTGCCGGGCGATCAGCTCGTCCCGTTCGCTGTGCCGCGACACGACCACCACGCGCGGGGCCAGGCTCACTGCTGGTTCCCGAGCTTGTTGAGCAGGCCGGTGACGACGTCCGGAGTGACCGTGAGCTGGCCGATCTCCGGCAGCTGACCGGCGAGTTCGCGCGCGGCGAGTGCGTAGAGGGTGGCATGCGGCACGCTCGCGGCCGCGTCCAGACGGGCGCGCTCGGCGTCGGCCTCGGCGGTCCCGACGACGCGGAGCGCGTCGGCCTTCGCCACCGCCATGGTCTGTTCGCGGGCGGCGGCCGACTCGACCTGGATGAGATCGGCGGCGGCCTTCTCCTCGGCCCGCCGGCGCGCGTTCACGCCCTCCTGCGAGACCAGAAGCTCCGTCCGCTTGGCGAGTTCGATCTTGTTCTGCAGTTCGTTCTCGGCGATGGCGCGTTCCCGCTCGACGGCGACGGCGCGGCGCTCGTAGGTCGCGCGGTCGGCATCGGACTGGACGGCCTCGCGGGTGGGCGTCTGGAGTGCCCGCTCCAGCTCGGGTTCGGGCCGGATCGCCACGACGCGGACGGCGACGATCTCGACGCCGACCTCGGCGAGCCGGGCGTCCGTGGCGAGGGCCGTGGTGATCTTCTCGCGGACGGGCGTCACGGCCTTGGTCACGGCCTCGGTCACGGTGAGCCCGGCCAGCAGGTCGAGCGCCGGCTGCTGCGCGAGCTCGGCGAGGGAGCCGCCGATCTGGTCGAGTGGCGTGCCGCGCCAGGCGCCGTTGATCGGGTCGATGCTGAAGTCGATGCGCGCGGACGCCGTCTCCGGCGCGGTGATCCGGTACGTCACGGTCGCCTGGACGGTGACGTCCTGGAAGTCGCTGGTGCGGGCGTGGAACAGCAGCGGCAGTTCGCGGTCGTCGACCGGGACCTCGGCGAGCACCGCCGTGATCGGACGGAACCAGAACGTCAGCCCCGTGCCCTGGTGCCGCACCTTGCCCCGGACGAGGTGGGTGATGTGCGTGGTCGGGGTACCGCGTAACTGGCGCAGAAACAGTCTGCGCGTGATGTCGGCCATCGGGTCCTCCTGATGTATCGTCAGTGTGACGATAAAGGGCTGGAGTACTTCTCGTCAACCTGAGGAGAAATGATGTACGACCCGGCGAGGTACCCGGCGTTCGCCGTCACCGTCGATCTCGTCGTGCTGACGATCCGGGACGACGAGCTGCGGACGCTGCTGATCCGGCGTGGCGAGGATCCGTTCCGTGGGCACTGGGCGCTACCGGGGGGCTTCGTCCGTCCGGAGGAAGATCTGCACGATGCTGCGGCCCGGGAACTGCACGAGGAGACCGGAGTGGCCGCTCACCTGGAACAACTCGCCACGTACGGCGCCCCGGACCGTGATCCCCGCCTTCGTGTGGTGACCGTCGCCCACCTCGCGCTGGTGCCTGAGTCGCCGGTCCCGGTCGCCGGCGGCGACGCCAGCGAAGCCGAATGGCGTCCGGTCGCTCCCCTGCTCAAGGACCCTGGCGAACTGGCCTTCGACCACGCGCGGATCCTGGCCGACGGCGTGGAGCGCGCCCGGGCCAAGCTGGAGTACTCGCCGCTAGCCGCCGCCTTCTGTCGGCCGGAGTTCACCGTCGCCGAGCTGCGACGGGTCTACGAACTGGTGTGGGGGACGGAACTGGACCCGCGGAACTTCCACCGCAAGGTCACTGGAACGCCCGGGTTCCTGGAGCCGACCGGGCGTAGTACGGCCGGGGAACGGGGGCGGCCTGCGGTGCGGTTCCGGCGCGGCCCGGCGAGCCTGCTCCACCCGCCGATGCTGCGCCGCAGCTACATGGACTGACCCCCGAGTTTCGGACTTTTGAGGGTGCGGCGGCCACCGCCACCCTCAAAAGTCCGAAGGTCGGCGTCACCGGCGGCCGCTACCGGCGACCGCGGCCGCGGCCGGGCGGCCCGGGCAGGTCGGGGATCGGCGGGCGCATTTCCGCGCCCGGCTCCGGCGGTTCGTCCTCGGTGACCGGCGGGTCGGACGGGAGCGGCGGAACCCACGGCTTGGTGTCGGGACGCGGCCGGGGCTTTGTCCCGGGGCGGCCGCCGGGACGGGCACCGGGCTTAGTGCCGGGACGGGCTCCAGGCTTCGTCCCGGACGGCTTGGGCCGCGGCGGGCAGGGGGCGGCGCTCGGGTCGTCGGGACGGATCGTCGGCGGCGGGTCGGCCGTCCCGAGCGTGCCGGGCCGGTCGGTGGTCTGCGGCGGTGCGGCGGGCTTTGAACCGTCCGGCTGAGTCTCGGGCGGTTTTGCCTTGCCGGGACCTCGGGCACCGGCGCGACTGGCCGCCGGCCGGTTGGTTGCCGGCTGCTTCGCTTCCGGCCGGCTCGTGCTGGGCCGGGGAGGGGCCACGATCTCGGACGGCGCGACGAGCAGCGGTCCCTGCGTCGGCTCCGGCGTGTAGGGGGCTGTGACCAGCGTCGATGTGTCGACTCCGGCACGTCCCATGTTGAGCATGATCACGGTGGCGCCGGTCGCGAGGGCGCAGAGAACGCCGACGCTGACGACCTGGGTGAGCCGCCGTACCGTCGCTGCCGGTCGCCGCACGGACTCCACCTCCCAAAACGCCTATTAATTACGATAAGTAATAACTCGCCTATCGTTCGCAGAATCATCCTCTTTGCACCGCGGAGGGACTACCCCGACGCGCCAGGCCAACCTCATCCGTTCGGCCAGTTTTGGGACTGTGACCTGCAGGCTTCTTGTGGCCCCGATCACGTGAAATCGGGTCTCGTCTGCAATGCTGGAGGAGCGTTCCGACAGCCATGAGGCCGGCGGCACCGGCACACCACCCACGTGTCGGGACCGGCGACCTGTCACCTGTAGGCGCGGAGATCCCGCGTCGCGGCACCAGCGAGGAGAGACGCATGTCCATGGGCGACCCTGCCCTGACGTCCGGGGCCGACGACGGCGGTCCCGAGCTCGTCCAGCTGCTCACGCCCGAGGGCGAGCGAGTGGAGCACCCGGAGTACTCCGTCGATCTCACCGACGACGAGTACCGGGGCCTCTACAAGGACCTCGTGATGGTCCGTCGCATCGACGCCGAGGCCACCGCGCTCCAGCGCCAGGGCGAACTCGGCATCTGGGCCTCGCTGCTGGGCCAGGAAGCCGCCCAGATCGGCTCCGGCCGCGCGATGCGTCCCAAGGACATGGCGTTCCCGACCTA
The DNA here is from genome assembly GCA_963742725.1 of uncultured Actinomycetota bacterium. Taxonomy (GTDB): domain Bacteria; phylum Actinomycetota; class Actinomycetes; order Mycobacteriales; family Cryptosporangiaceae; genus CAVVAL01. Next base: position 2,211,816 of record CAVUMX010000001.1, read on the forward strand.
CCGCGAGCACGGCGTCGGCTACTGCCGCGGGGTCGACCCGCTCCGTCCGCTGGGCCTGTTCCGGGGCGTCGACCTCGGCGCCTGGGACCCGCGCGAGCACAACTTCCACCTGTACACGATCGTCATCGGCTCGCAGTGCCTCCACGCCACCGGGTACGCCATGGGCGTGACCAAGGACGGCAAGGTCGGCACCGACGAGGGTGAGGCCGTTATCGCCTACCTCGGCGACGGCGCCACCAGCCAGGGCGACGTGAACGAGGCGTTCATCTTCGCCAGCGTCTTCAACGCGCCGGTCGTGTTCTTCTGCCAGAACAACCAGTACGCGATCTCCGAGCCGCTGGAGCGCCAGACCCGGATCCCGCTGTACAAGCGCGCGAACGGGTTCGGGTTCCCGGGCATCCGGGTGGACGGCAACGACGTCCTCGCGACACTCGCCGTGACCCGCAAGGCGCTCGACGACGCTCGCATGGGCCAGGGCCCGACGTTCGTCGAGGCGTACACGTACCGGATGGGCGCGCACACCACCTCCGACGACCCGACCCGCTACCGCATCGCCAGCGAGGTCGAGGCCTGGAAGCTCAAGGACCCGATCGCCCGCGTCCACTCGTTCCTGGTCAAGCAGCAGCTCGCCGACCAGGCGTTCTTCGACGAGGTCGAGGCCGAGGCCGACGAGCTCGCCGCGTACGTGCGTGCCGGCTGCCTGTCGATGCCCGACCCGCAGCCGCTGTCGATCTTCGACCACGTCTACGCCGACGCGTCGGCGGAGATCGACGAGCAGCGCGCCGGATTCGGCGAATACTTGAACAGCTTCGCCGACGCGCACCCCGGGAGTGGTCACTGATGGCAACGATGACGCTCGCCAAGGCGCTGAACAACGGGCTGCGCCGCGCGATGGAGGACGACCCGAAGGTCCTCATGATGGGTGAGGACATCGGCAAGCTCGGCGGTGTCTTCCGGGTCACCGACGGGCTCCAGAAGGACTTCGGCGAGGAGCGGGTCATCGACACCCCGCTCGCGGAGTCCGGCATCCTCGGGACGGCCATCGGCATGGCCATGCGCGGCTACCGGCCGATCTGCGAGATCCAGTTCGACGGGTTCGTCTACCCGGCGTACGACCAGATCGTGTCGCAGCTCGCGAAGATGCACTACCGGTCGCAGGGCAAGATCAAGCTTCCGATCGTCGTCCGGATCCCGTTCGGCGGCGGCATCGGTGCGGTCGAGCACCACAGCGAATCCCCCGAGGCGTACTTCGCCCACACGGCCGGTCTCAAGGTCGTCGCCTGCTCGAACCCGGTCGACGCCTACGCGATGATCCAGCAGGCCGTCCGCACCGACGACCCGGTGATCTTCCTGGAGCCCAAGCGGCGGTACTGGGAGAAGGCCGACGTCGACGAGTCGATCGACCTGGCGAGCGCCTATCCGCTGCACGCCTCGCGGGTCGTCCGGGAGGGCCGCGACTGCACGGTCGTCGCGTACGGCCCGATGGTGAAGACGTCCCTGGACGCCGCGCTCGCGGCCGAAGGGGAGCGCAGCATCGAGGTCATCGACCTGCGGTCGCTGTCGCCGCTGGACATGGAGCCGGTGTACGCGTCCGTGCAGAAGACCGGCCGGCTGGTCGTCGTCCACGAGGCGCCGGGCAACCTCGGCATGGGATCCGAGGTCGCCGCCCGCGTGACCGAGCGGTGCTTCTACAACCTCGAAGCGCCCGTACTCCGGGTCACCGGCTTCGACACCCCGTACCCGCCGGCACGGCTGGAAGAGGAGTACCTGCCCGATCTGGACCGGGTACTCGACGCCGTCGACCGCACCTTCTCGTACTAGGAGTCCGGACGCGATGTCGCGCATCAAGCAGTTCAACCTGCCGGACCTCGGCGAAGGACTCACCGAGGGCGAGATCCTCAAGTGGCTGGTCGGGCCGGGTGACGAGGTGAAGCTCAACCAGCCGATCGTGGAGGTCGAGACAGCGAAGGCGGCCGTCGAGATCCCGTCCCCGTACGCCGGTGTGGTCACCGAGTTGCACCACACCGAGGGCGAGACGGTGGACGTGGGCAGCCCGATCATCACGTTCGACACCGAGCCGGGGGCGGGTGCGCTGCCGTCCGCTGCGCCGTCTTCCCCGGCGCCGTCGGCGGAGACGCTGGCGTCCGTCGAGGTGGCCGGCGAGGAGCAGGCCATCGAGCCGGGGCTGATCGGTGGCCCCGCGCCTGGCGGCCGGACGTCCGTGCTGGTCGGCTACGGCCCGAAGACGGTGACGGCCGCGCGCCGGGCCCGTAAGCCGGTCGAGTCGACCACGGCTCCGCTGGAGGACCCGGAACTGACGCTGCTGCCGTCGATCCCGGACTCGCTCCACTCGGCGGCCAAGCCGGTCCGCCACGGTGGTCTGGAGATGGGCAGGGCCGCCGAGCGGGCGGCCGAGGCGGCCAGTTCGCCGGTCCGGGCGAAGCCGCCGGTCCGCAAGCTGGCCAGGGACCTCGGTCTGGACCTGGCGTCCGTGCGCGGCACCGGTCCGGACGGGTCGATCACCCGGGACGACGTGCAGCGCGCGTCGAAGTCCGCCGCCGTGCCGGCTGGCCTGGCGGCGGTCGCCGAGCCGCACCCCGTCCGCGCTGCGGCGCCGCTCTGGGACTCGACCCGGGAGCAGCGGCTGCCGATCAAGGGCGTCCGGAAGCTCACCGCCGAGGCGATGGTGAACAGCGCGTTCACCGCGCCCCACGTGACGGAGTTCCTGACCGTCGACGTCACCCGCACGATGCGGCTGGTTCAGAGGCTCAAGTCGGCGCCCGAGTTCACCGACGCCCGCGTCAACCCGATGCTGCTGGTCGCCAAGGCGATGGTGATGGCCGTGGCGCGGCACCCCATGATCAACGCCTCCTGGGACGCTGCCGCAGGCGAGATCGTCGTCAAGGAGTACGTGAACCTGGGCATCGCCGCCGCCACGCCGCGCGGACTGATCGTGCCCAACATCAAGGACGCCGGCCGGCTCACGCTCCGCCAACTCGCCGACGCCCTGACCGAACTGGTTGCCACCGCCAAGGAGGGCAAGACACCGCCCGCCGACATGCAGGGCGGGACGATCACGATCACCAACGTCGGCGTGTTCGGCGTCGACACCGGTACGCCGATCCTCAACCCCGGCGAATCGGCGATCCTCGCGTTCGGCGCCGTGCGCGAACAGCCGTGGGTTCACAAGGGCAAGATCAAGGTCCGCCAGGTGTGCCAGCTGGCGCTCTCGTTCGACCACCGGATCGTCGATGGCGAACTCGGCTCCAAGTTCCTCGCGGACGTCGGCCGTTTCCTCAACGATCCACAGGAAGCCCTCCTCGCCTGGAGCTGACGCACGACCGAGGCCCCGCCACCTTGCTTCTTGAGGCTGGCGGGGCCTCACCCTTTCCCCGCCGCCTCCCGCGCTGTCCTCTCCGCGCACCGCCTCCCGCGCCGCAATGCCGGGCCGCCCGCGCGCCCGCGCCCGTGCCGCGACGCTGGGTTGCCCGCGCCGCGCGCCACGTGCGGCGTCCGCGCGCCCGTGGTGCCGCGTTGCGACGGCGAGGGCGACTTCGGCCCCGGAGTTGTACGCAGGGTTACGGGCCGGTTATGGCGGCACCACCGAAGGTTGTAAGGGAGGTATCGAGAAAGTTCCGATCGTCATCAGGCAGTGTGGCGCGGTTCACCGAAGATTCGATGGCCAATGGCCCTTCCGGGGGTGTTTAATGGAGTCACACAACGAGGACGACCACCGAGAAGGTAGGGACACAAAGTGAGCAGGCTGGCCGAGAAGTTCCGCACCCGTCGCAACGCTGCGCGCCGCGCGCGTGCGATCGAGCGGGCTCTGGCGCACTGCACCTCGCAGACCATGCGCGACGAGATCCTGACGATCGCGAACCGCGACTTCTGATCCCCGGTACCAGGCGCCGCTCCCGCGCCTGGTGCGACTCCACGAGCCCCGGCTGGCCTCCCGCCTGCCGGGGTTCGTGCTGTCCGGGCTATGTCGACTTGCCACCCGTCGTACGGTCTGACGTGCATGAGCCGGTAGCGTCCGGGGTCTAGCCGGGGATCAGCTGGGGAGGAACAGATGGCCGAGGGCAGGACGCCGCCAGAGCAGCCCGATCAGCCGGACGAGCCGGCACCGGGCGCTCCGGCGTCCGAGGCGGATGACACGCCGACTCGGATCGTCTCCCCGCCGCCGGCCCAGGCCGCCACGCCGGGCGACGAGGGCGACGCCACCGCGCCGTACTCCGTCAGCGACATCCCTGCCGAGCCGGCGCCGGACGACGCTGCCACCACCGCGATCTCGCCCGACGAACCACCCGTGGCCGAGGAAGACGCGACCACACTCTTCACTCCGGACGACGTCTCTCCGCCCCGTGCCGCTGAAGACGACGCAACCGCCCCGGACGACGTGCCCCTGGCACCAGTCGTCGAGGACGACGCCACCACCCTGTTCACCCCAGATGACGTTTCCCGAGCACCGGTCGTCAGGGACGACGCGACCCCGGACGACGTATCCCCGGCACCGGTCGTCGAGGACGACGCGACCACCTTCTTCACCCCGGACGACGTGCGGCGCGCTGACGAGCCGCCCGCCGCCCCGGAGCCGGTCGTCGAAGAGGACGCGACCACGCTGTTCCCGTCCGCGCGGCCGGGGGGCGACGAGGCGACGAAGCCGTTCAGCCCGCCCGCCCCGCCGTACGAGCCCGTGGTGGAGGAAGACGCCACCACGATGATGCGGCCGGACGATGTTCCGCCGCCGGTGGTCGAGGACGAGCCGACCCGGGTGGCGTACTCGCCGTCCGCACCGATCTCGCCCGCAACGCCTCAGTCGCCCGCCGCGCCTGAGCCCGCCGCACCGCCGCAGTCGTACGAGCCCTCAGCCTCGCCTGCGCAGCCTTACGCCCCGCCGGCCGCGTCTCCGCAGCACGCCCCGGCCACGGGATCGGCGCCCGTGTCGCCCCCGCCGGCCGCGCCGCCCCAGGACTACCCGCCGCAGCCGGTATCCCCGCCCCAACCGCCGTCGACGTACGAGGCCCCGCCGCAGCCCGCGAGCTACCCGGTGCCGCCGCCTCCGACCACGTATCCGGCACCCCCGCCGCCCACGACCTACCCGGCGCCGCCACCACCCACCAGCTACCCCGCGCCGCCCCCGCCGACGAGCTACCCGGCGCCCCCACCCCCGGGCGGCTACCAGCAACCGCCGACCCAGCCCTACGGCCAGCCCCCGGCTCAGCAGCCGTACGGCCAACCATCGAGCCAGCCCCCGGCTCAGCAGCCCTACGGCCAGCCCCCGACCCAGCCGCCCGGCCAGTACGGCGCCGCGCCCGGCCAGTACGACACGAGCCAGTACGGTGCCACCCCCTACGGCGCGGCGCCGGCACAGCCCGGGTACGACCCCGGCCCTGTTCCGCCGCCGTCCTACGGGCAGCCGCCGCCGCAGTACGGGCCGGCCACCCGGTACGGCCAGCCGGCCGTGCAGGAGCCGAAGAAGAAGCGCCGTGGCCTCGTCATCGCGGGTGTCGTCGGCCTGCTCCTCGCGGTGGCCTGCTGCGGTGGCCTCGCTGCGGTCGGGTTCAGCGCATGGAGCAGCCGCAACTACGAGGTCGGCGACTGCGTGAAGAACGAGGCGGCCGGCGACAACTCCAAGGCCGTGAAGGTCGCCTGTTCGGAGGCGGGCGCGCACAAGGTCGTCCAGAAGCTGGATGACACGACCGACCGGGTCGGCTGCCCCACGGCGACGACCGTCGCGACGTTCGTCGACTTCAAGCGCAAGTTCGTCCTCTGCCTCGCGAAGGTGGACTAGCCGCGGGACGGCCGGACGACGATGGCAGGCTGGTGGCATGAACGATGCCGCGCCCCGTCGTGCCCGCGTCCGTGCCCCGGAGCTGAAGGGCAGCGGCGGCTGGCTGAACACGGGCGGCAAGGAGCTGTCGCTCGCCGACCTGCGGGGTAAGTGCGTCGTCCTCGACTTCTGGACGTTCTGCTGCGTCAACTGCCTCCACGTGCTGGACGAGCTGCGCCCGCTGGAGGAGAAGTACGCCGACACGCTCGTGATCGTGGGGATCCACTCGCCCAAGTTCGAGCACGAACGCGACCCGGACGCGCTGGCCGCGGCGGTCGAACGGTACGGCGTGCACCATCCCGTCCTCGACGATCCGGACCTGTACTGCTGGCAGCAGTACGCGGCGAAGGCCTGGCCGACCCTCGCCGTGGTCGACCCCGAGGGGTACGTCGTCGCGAGCATGGCCGGCGAGGGCCACGCCGAGGGGCTGGATCGGCTGCTCGCCGAACTCGTCGCCGAGCACGAGGCCAAGGGCACCCTCCACCGCGGCGACGGCCCCTACGTGCCGCCGCCCCCGGCAACGACCACCCTTCGCTTCCCCGGCAAGGCCCTCGTCCTCCCGCCCGCCACGAGCCCCGACGGCAGCCCGCGACGCACCACGAGCACGCTGCTGGTCAGCGACTCAGCCCACCACTCGCTCGTCGAGCTCGCCGCCGACGGCGAAACGCTGATCCGCCGCATCGGCACCGGCACCCGCGGACACGCCGACAGCACAGGCACGGCACGAACGGCACGAACGGCACAGGCGCCACGGAAAGCACGGCCGAGTTCAACGAACCCCAGGGCCTCTGCGCCCTTCCGCCCGACGTCGCCGCGCAGGTCGGCTACGACGTGGTCGTCGCCGATACGGTGAATCACCTGCTCCGGGGCCTCCGCCTCGCCGACGGACATGTCACCACCGTCGCCGGATCCGGCAGGCAGTGGCGCGCGAACATCGACAGCCCGGACCCGCGCGAGCACGACCTGTCCTCCCCCTGGGACGTCGCCTGGTACGACGGCCGCGTCGTCATCGCCATGGCCGGCATCCACCAGCTCTGGTCGTTCGATCCGCGCACGGGCGCGCTGGGCCCGTACGCGGGAACGACGGTCGAATCGCTCAAGGACGGTCCGCTGGCCGAGGCGTGGATGGCACAGCCGTCCGGCCTGGCGACCGACGGCCATAGAGTGGCCCACGGCCATGGAGCGGCCGACGGCCAAGGAACGTCCGCCGGCGAAAGGCTTTGGATTGCCGATGCCGAGACATCAGCGCTGCGCTGGATCGAGGCCGGCGAGATGCACACAGCCGTCGGCCAGGGCCTGTTCGATTTCGGGCATGTGGACGGCCCGGCGGAGAAGGCGCTGTTCCAGCATCCGCTGGGCGTGTGCGTCCTGCCGGACGGTTCGGTGGCGGTCTGCGACACGTACAACAACGCGATCCGCCGCTACGACCCGGTGAGCGGCGAGGTCACCACGCTGGCGACTGACGTCGCGGAGCCGAGTGGCGCGGTGGTACTCGACGGTGAGCTGGTCGTGGTGGAGTCGGCGGCCCACCGGCTGACGCGTCCGGTGGCGCCGGGGGTGATGCGCGAGGTGTCCGGGGTCCGTCACCGGACCCAGCGTCCCGCCACCCAACTCGCGGCCGGCGACGTGGTCCTGGAGATCGTGTTCGAGCCGGCACCGGGCCAGAAGCTGGACGACCGGTACGGCCCGTCGACGCGGCTCGAAGTCAGCGCCAACCCGCCGGAGCTACTGGCCAGCGGCGCCGGCGTGACGACGGACCTGAGCCGGCGCCTGCACATCACCGGAGACGGCGTGCTCCAGGTGGTCGCGCAGGCGGCTTCGTGCGACACGGACGCCGAGAACCCGGCATGTCACCTGACCCGGCAGGACTGGGGCGTGCCGATCCGCGTCACGCCCGACGGGGCGCGGCGGCTCGCGCTGGTACTCCGGGGCCTCGACGGCTGAGCAGGCTCAGGCCGGCGGCGGGGGCTGGCTCGGGTCGTCCACGTAGTGGTGCTCGTGCACGACGCCACCTTCCCGGCGCATGCGGCGCGGGCGCCAGTACAGGTAGCTCAGCAGCATGCCGACGACGCCGATGATCATCAGGATCCAGCCGATCACCTGGATGTCGACGCCGGGAAGATCGATCGTGACCGCGAACGCGAAGATCGCGCCCAGGGCGATGAGGAAGAGGCTTGCACCGATATCCACGTCGACTCCCTGGTCAGCGCTCAGGCGGGGAAGAATTGTGTCCTACCCCCGGGGTTACTGCCGTAATCATCCCACTGGCCACGGCGCTGGTGAAGGTACATGACCAATCACACCCGGACGACCACATTCCGTTCACCGGCGGCAACTCCGAGTCCTGAACAGACAAAGGGCCGTGGCGGCGACCCGAAGGTCACTGCCACGGCCCCGGCGAACCGCGGGAGGCGGTGCGTCAGAATGCCTCTTCCGGGAGGTCCATCAGGTCGAGCGTGGTCGTCTCGACGATCCGGCGGCTGGCGGTCAGCTCCGGGAGGACGTTCGTCGCGAAGAACCGGGCGGCCGCGAGCTTGCCCACGTAGAACGCCTCGTCCTTGCCGGCGCCGCGGTCGAGGGCGGCACCGGCCACCTCGGCCTGGCGGAGCAGCAGCCAACCCACGACGACGTCGCCGAGAGCGAGCAGCAGGCGGCTGGTGTTGAGGCCCACCTTGTAGACGTTCCGCACCTCTTCCTGCGCGGACATGAGGTGACCGACCATCGTGCCGACCATCGCCTGGACGTCCTCGAGGGCCGTCTTGAGCAGCGCGCGCTCTTCCTTCAGGCGACCGTTGCCGGCCTCGCTGTCGATGAACGCGGTGATCTCGGTGGCGACCGTGGCGAGCGAGCGGCCCTGGTCCTTCACGATCTTGCGGAAGAACAGGTCCATGCCCTGGATCGCCGTGGTGCCCTCGTAGAGGGTGTCGATCTTGGCGTCCCGGATGTACTGCTCCAGCGGGTAGTCCTGGAGGAAGCCGGAGCCGCCGAAGGTCTGCAGCGACTCGTGACCGAGCAGGCCGTACGCCCGCTCCGAGCCACAGCCCTTGACGAGCGGCAGCAGCAGGTCGTTGAGGCGTTCGGCGGCCTCGGCAGCGTCCTTGTCGCCGGCGTGCTCGGCCTGGATGACCTGGTCCTGGACGGACGCGGTGTAGTGGACGAGCGCCCGCAGGCCCTCGGCGTAGGACTTCTGGAGCATGAGGCTGCGCCGGACGTCCGGGTGGTGCGTGATCGTGACCCGCGGCGCGGCCTTGTCGGCGGCCTGGGTCAGGTCCGGGCCCTGGACGCGGCTCTTGGCGTACTCGAGCGCGTTGAGGTAGCCGGTCGAGAGCGTGGCGATGGCCTTCGTGCCGACCATCATCCGGGCGTACTCGATGATCTTGAACATCTGGGCGATGCCGTCGTGCACCTCGCCGACGAGCCAGCCCTTGGCGGGGATCTTCTCGCCGAAGGTCAGTTCGCAGGTGGTGCTGGCCTTGAGGCCCATCTTGTGCTCGACGTTCGTGACGAAGGCGCCGTTGCGCTCGCCCAGCTCGCCGGTCTCGAAGTCGAAGTGGAACTTCGGCACCATGAAGAGCGACAGGCCCTTGGTGCCCGGACCACCGGCGCCCTCGACGCCCACCGGGCGGGCGAGCACGTAGTGGATGATGTTGTCGGTCATGTCGTGCTCGGCCGACGTGATGAAGCGCTTGACGCCCTCGATGTGCCAGGAGCCGTCGTCCTGCTGGACGGCCTTGGTGCGGCCGGCGCCCACGTCGGAGCCGGCGTCCGGCTCGGTGAGGACCATGGTGGCGCCCCACTGCTTCTCGATGATGACCTTCGCGACCTTCTTCTGCTCTTCGGTGCCGAGCCGCCAGAAGGTGGCGCCGAAGGACGGGCCGCCGGCGTACATGTGCGCGGCCGGGTTCGCGCCGAGCACCAGCTCGGACAGTGACCAGATCAGCTCGCGCGGGGCGGTGACGCCGCCGACCTCTTCGGGGAGGTCGAGCAGGAAGCCGCCGGACTCCATGAGTGCCTTGTACGACTTCTTGAAGCTCTCGGGCATCTTCACGGAGTAGGTCGCCGGGTCGTACACCGGCGGGTTACGGTCCGCGTCGATGAAGGAGTCGGCGAGCGGGCCGATGGCCAGGCGCTCGGTCTCCGTGAGCATCGCACGAGCCGTGTCGGCATCGATGTCTGAGAAAGGACCCGCGCCGAACCGCTCCTGGGCCCCGAAGACCTCGAAGAGGTTGAACTCCACGTCGCGGAGGTTGCTCTTGTAGTGGCCCATTCCTGGAACCCTCCTGTGTCCACCGGCTTATTACCCGTCGGTAACAAGAGACTGTATTACCGGCAGGTAACTCAGGCAAGCCTCAACGGGCAACGTCACATCAGGAACTGGTATCCGTAGGGGAACCACAGCGGGTCATAACGGCTGAAATCAGTCGCCGAGCGCCTCGTCCCACTCCCACGCGGGGGTCGCCGGTTCGGTCGTGCCGCCAGCGCCCGTGTACTCCAGCAGCACCAGCGCGATGTCGTCGTCGAGGACGCCGTGCACCCAGTCCTTGAGAGCGTTCTCCAGGGATGTCAGGCCGTCCTCGACGGTGCCGTGGCCGAGGATGCGCCAGGCCCGCTCGTACACCGGGAAGAACTCACCGTCACGGCGGGCTTCGGCGAGGCCGTCCGTGTAGAGCAGGAGGCGGTCGCCCGGTTCGAGGCGCTCCACGCGCGGACGCGCCACCGGGAGGAAGCCCAGCGGCGGCGCGGGCGAGGGCGGGTCGAGCGGGATGACGGCCCCGTTGCGCAGCAGCAGCGGCGCCGGGTGGCCACAGTTGAGGACGGTCAGCGTGCCGCCGCGCTCCTCCACCAGAGCGGCCGTGACGAAGTCCTCGTAGCCGACGGAACGAGCCACCGCCCTGTCCAGGTCGGCGACGATCGCCCGGAGGTCGGCGCGTTCGTGCGCGACATGCCGGTACGAGCCCAGGACCATGCTCGCCAACCGGACGGCGTCCAGGCCCTTGCCGCGGACGTCCCCGATCAGCAGCCGCACCCCGTACGGCGTGTTCAGGGCTTCGTACAGGTCGCCGCCGATGTCCGCCTCGGCGCTCGCCGACACGTACCGGACGGCAACCGACAGTCCACCCACCTGAGGGCCGATCGGACGCAGGACCGCCTGCTGCGCCACGGCCGCCAACTTGCTGAGCGTGGCGACGCGCTGGCTGGTGCGGTCGCGGCGGGTGCTGACCCCGGCGGCGAGCCCCGTGGCGGCGATGATCGCGATGACCTGGATGACCTGTTCCCGGTCCATGCCGGCGTCGCTGAACACGCCGAGGCCGATGCCGAGCACCGTGCAGAGCGCCCCGACGGCGAGCACCGCCCGGTAGCCGGCGAACGCGGCCGCGAGGAACGGCGGTCCGATGAGCAGGCCGACGAACACCGGCCCTGGGCCGATCGCGACGTCCAGGGCCGTGATGAAGACAGCGAGAAGACACGCGCCGGCGAGACCGGTGCGTGAAGAGACCACGGCGTCGCCGTGGCCCGGTGACGCTGCCATGGGTTGACGACCTCTACCGATTCCTGGACCGCGGATTCGTTACGACGCCCCAAGCATGCCTGGAGATCGCGCTTTCCGTGTCCTAACTGGCCGAACTCAGGTTCAGCTTTCCCCTGACGAACCGCACCTAGTCCTGATATAGACCGGCGGGGCTAGCGCACGCCTTAACGCAGCGCCGGGTTCTTGGCGAGCGCCGCGAACGTGCCGAGCGCGATGTGCACGCCGCCGCTGACCCGGTCCAGCCACCGGCGCACGCGCCCGCTCTGCCGGAGCCGGTCGCCGATCGCGCCGGCCGCCAGCGCGTACGTGCTGTCGCTGACGACCCCCAGCGCCGTGAAGACGAGGCCGAACACAGCCGCCTGGACCCAGATCGGCCCGCGTGCCGGATCCACGAACTGCGGCAGGAACGCCAGGAAGAAGATCGCCGTCTTCGGGTTGAGGACGTTCACGATCACGCCCTGCCGGAACAGCCGCGAGCGGGGCTCCGGGTCGGGCGGCGGGGCATCGACGGGCGTCGTGCGTGCGCGTCTCAGTTGCCGGATGCCCATGACGAGCAGGTACGCCGCGCCGGCGTACTTGACCGTCGTGAACGCCACCGCCGACGACGCCAGCAAGGCCGACAGCCCCAGTACAGCGCCGGCCATGTGCACGAGCGAGCCGGTGTGGATGCCCACGACGGACACGAAGCCGGCCGCGCGCCCCTGCTGGAGGCTGCGGGCAACGATGAACGTGACGGACGGCCCCGGGATGAGCAGGAGTGCCAGGCTCGCCGAGGCGAATAACAGCAGCGTGGTCAGGCTGGGCATAGGTCCGAGGGTAGGCGCGGTTCGCCATCCGTCCTACCGGGAATCTGGGTGGAGTTCCCGCATGCCGGACACCCGTACCGATTCCTACCCTGACGGAGGCGGACGGCGAAAACTGGCCGTCCGGCTGAACGGGGGTGCGAAGGGCGCCCGGCAGGTGGAGACGGGCACCCTTCGTTCGATAAAGCGATTGCGCGGGAGACGGTAACTGGCGAGGCTCGATGCCATGGAGATCAGGGACGCGACCGCCGCGGACTGGCCGGCCATCTGGCCGATTTTCCGCGAGATCGTCGCCGCCGGCGAGAGTTACAGCTACGACGACATGCCCGAGGACCGGGCGCGCGAGATCTGGCTGCTGGACTCGCCGGGCCGGACGATCGTCGCGGTGGACGACGACGGCACGATCCTCGGTACAGCCAAGGCGGGCCCGAATCATGGCGGTCCGGCGTCGCACGTCGCCACCGCGAGCTTCATGGTCGATCCCGCCGCGGGTGGACGGGGCGTCGGCCGGGCACTGGGCGACCACGTCCTGGACTGGGCGCGCGCCCAGGGGTACCGGTCGATGCAGTTCAACGCGGTCGTCGAGACCAACGTCCGGGCGGTTGCCCTGTGGAAGTCGCTCGGTTTCGAGATACTGACGACCGTCCCGGAGGCCTTCAACCACCCGGTCAAGGGGTACGTCGGCCTGCACATCATGTACCGCCGCCTGTGAGGTGACCCGCCGCTGGACGCCGCCGAGGACCCGCGGTACCTGAGCGAGCAGATCGTCACGTACCTCGGTAACAAGAGGGCGCTGCTCGGTCCGCTCGAATCCGCCGTCGGCGAGGTGCGCGACCGGCTCGGCGGCCGCCGCCTGCGCGTACTCGACGCGTTCTCCGGGTCGGGGATCGTGGCCCGGATGCTCAAGCGCCACGCGTCGGAGCTGGTCGTGAACGACATCGAGGACTACGCGCGGGTCCTGAGCGAGTGCTACCTGACGAACGCCCCGGACCGGCCCGCCCTGGACGCGCTCGTCGCCGACCTGAACGCCCGCGCGGGGTCCGCACCCGGCGGCTTCCTCGCCCGCATGTACGCGCCGGCCGACGACGAGAACATCCGTCCGGACGAGCGGGTCTTCTACACGGCCGAGAACGCGCGCCGCCTCGACTGGTACTGCCGGGAGATCGCCCGGCTCGATCAGCCGGTGCGCAGCCTGCTGCTCGGCCCGCTGCTGTCGGCCGCGTCCGTGCACGCGAACACGGCCGGCCTGTTCAAGGGCTTCTACAAGGACAGGGCCAGCGGCGTCGGCCGGTTCGGCGGCACGGGCCAGGACGCACTGCTCAGGATCAAAGGCAAGATCATGATCCGGACGCCTGTCCTCAGTGCGTTCGACACGGTCTACGAGGTGCGCCAGGCCGACGCCAACAAACTCGCCGCCGACGTGACCGACCTCGACCTCGCGTACCTGGACCCCCCGTACAACCAGCATCCGTACGGATCGAACTACTTCATGCTCAACCTGCTCGTGAACTACGACGAGCCGTCCGAGGTGAGCGCCGTGTCCGGGATCCCTGCCGGCTGGCGCCGGTCGGGCTACAACGTGCGGCGCCGGTCGGCGCAGCTCATGGCCGATCTGGTTCAGCGTCTCGACGCGAAGTTCCTGCTCGTCTCCTTCAACGACGAAGGCTTCATCGCACCGGACGAGATGACCCGCATCCTGTCCGACGTCGGCACCGTGACCGAGCGCCGGACGCAGCATCTGGCATTCCGCGGCAGCCGGAACCTGTCCGCCCGCGGCATCCACGTGACCGAGCACCTGTACCTGGTGGAAAAGCGTTAGAGCCCTCAGCGTTGCGGGTCGGTCGCCGTCCGGATGAAGTCGTTGGGCCGTTCGCGTTGCAGGAACGCCCAGCGCTGGTCGAACAGTTCGATCGCCTCGTGCAGGGAGCCACCGTGGGCGTCCCTGATGGCCTTGATCGCCTGCACGTTGCGGCGGCGAAGGATCAGGTCATCGACGGGTTCCCATAAGACGCTCTGCACTGTGCCATTCTCCCCGGTCGCGAGCGCCCTGGCGAGGTCGGTGGCAGAGGTCCGCTGCCGAACGGTGTCTGGGACGATCGCCCGGTGAGCGAATCCGCGCGTGTTCATGAGCATCCGGTCCTCGGCGTTTTCGCCTCCTCCGGAAACTGGTGGCAGACACAGTCGACGGTGCCGTTCGGTGACGCCGACCAGGTGATGGTCTCGGTGTGGGTGACCGGTGACGAGGAGGTTCCCGCCCAGCGCTTCGACGAGGCCGCCGGCATCCTGGGTCGGCTAGACCCGCAGGCCTTGCGCCGCGTCGTTGCCGAGGGCTACCTGGACCTCTACAACGACACCTGGAGCCAGGACGACGAGGACCTGGACCACGACGGCTTCTGCGCGCGCATCACGCCGAACAGCGTCGACATCGACGAGGACGGCGTCCAGGTCTACTTCGACGACGGCGACCTCTTCCTGGGCCACTCGATCGTGATGTCGTTCGACGCCGAGTTGCAGCTGGCCGAGATCAAGCTGGCGGGTTGACGACCGGGGCTCCCGCGGACCTGCTCAAGCAAGTCCACGCTGCGCCGGGAGCCCCGTCGCCGTTACTTCCGGTAGAAATGCACGTTCCGCCACTCGTGCTGGGCGGAGGACGTACCCAGCGTTCCGTAGACCCCGTACTTGAAGTAGTGCGTGCCGTTCGGCCCGTTGGCGCTGACCTTCAGGTCCCCGTTGATGTAGACGGAGTACCTGTTGGCCGTGGCGTCATGGGTGACGTTGATGCGGACCCACTTGCCGTAGATGTTGGTGACCAGGTCCTTGCCCCCACCGCGCAGTGTCCCGCCGCTTCTCGAGAAGGACCTGATCATCAGGGTTGTGGCGCCGGGCCCGTCGTTGCCGAAGATCTGCATGGCGGACTCGTCGTTGGTGGGGGAGCTGACCTTCAGTTCGCCTTCGAACTGGCGCTGCCCCGATGTGTAGTTGTCCTGGACCCGGACCTCGACGCGGTTCGTGCCGTTGTTGAACAGTCTGAACTTCTCGACCCCGCCCGCCCGGTCGTAGGAGCCGCCGGGTCCGGTCGCGTGGGTGACGCTCCTCGGGTAGTTCGTGTATTCGCCCCGGCTCTGGATCTGCAGCTTGCTGTCGGGGCTGTGCTCGCGCCAGCCGCTGCCGACCGGGCCGAACGCGGCGGGGTCCGCCGCCGCGCTCGGCTGTGCGATCGCGGCACCGCCGATCGCTAAGGAGGCGGCGGTCACCAGTATCGCGATCCGCTTTGTCTGGTGCATGGGTGCTCCCTTCGGGTTCCCCCGCACGGCCGTCATCATCTGGTAACAAGGTGGACATATGATGATTGCTCGCCTTTTGCTCCCGCACAAGGTCTAGTCCATAGATGGCGCATAACCGCCGGACCTGCATGTCCACATCCACCGGACCGCTGGCGTCGAGCGCCGGAGCAAGCCCGCGGGACCTGATAGCTCGGATGAGTCGCGACCAACCCGCACGTCAGCGGGGATAACGCACACGCGAGCGCTGGCCTCTGCGGGCCCGAACATACGTACGATCAGAACCTCTCAATGCGACCGGCTACGAACGGAGCAACCCGATGAGCCGCCACATCCAGGTCACCTTCGACGCCCATGACCCGCGGGCGCTGTCGTCCTTCTGGCGTGACGTGCTGGGCTACGTCCACCCCGGCCCGCCCGGAGTCGAACTGGCCGAGGGCGCCGACCCGCTGGCCGCGTGGGACGAGTTCCTCGCTCGGATCGGCGTGCCGGAGGAACAGTGGAATACACGATCGGCCATCGAGGATCCGGACGGACAGGGCCCACGGGTGTTCTTCCAGCAGGTGCCTGAGGACAAGGTCGCCAAGAACCGCGTTCACCTCGACGTCCGTGCGGCTCCCGGACTGCACGGAGAGGAGCGGATGGCGACACTGGAGGCCGAGTGCGACAGGCTCGTCGCGCTGGGAGCGACCCGGGTACGTCGAGAGGAGCCCGAGCCCCCGATGAACGCCGGCTTCATCACGATGACCGACCCCGAGGGCAACGAGTTCTGCCTGGACTGAAGCCGCCGCAGCGGCAGTCGCATGCCCGGCTCTCCCGGGTGAGAGAGGATCCGGCCCGTGGGTTGGAGTCGAGCCGGAGCGGTCGTCTCGATGGCGGCAGCCGTCGTGCTAGTTGCGGGGTGCTCCGGCAGTCATGAGAGCCCGCAAGCTGACCCGTCGACCGCCGCGAAAGGCCCGTCAGCGGACGAACACGCCGTCCTTATCCACATCACGCCACCCGAGAATCCAGACGAGTTTGGGCTCGATCTCATCGAGGACCCGCTGGACGAGGCATTGGACGGCTCCGATGCGGGCGAGCTGGACGGTAACGAGATCGGCCCAGAAGGAGCGGTGATCTACCTGTACGGACCAGATGCCGACCGTCTCTATGCGGCCATCGAGCCAGTACTCCGAGCGGCTCCGGTTCCGGCCGGCAGCTACGCAGTCAGGCGCTACGGCGGCCCAGGCGCGCGCGAGACACGGCTGCCGCTGCGCTAGCGAGGCAGGTCGACGCGGGTCACCCTGTTCGAATGACCTGAGACGTCAGCCGATGCTCTCGAAGATGTCGGTCAGGAGCGGCCTTCCCGGTTCAGGCGGTGGCCAAGCGATCACCAGGTGCTCGCGCGAGGCCGCGCGCGCCTGGGCGTCGTCACTCCACCCGAACTCGCTCAGGATGTGCTGCTGACTGCGATGCTCCCGCAGGCCCGCGACGATTCGGTTGGCCACCGAGGAATTGTCGATAGTGATGTGGATGCTCTCGTCGGGTACGCCACGCAGCTGATAGGTGGCGGTCGGGTCCCACGGCGGCAGGCCGGTCCGGATCCGCGAGATGTTCCAACGCTCGAACACCGAGCGTGGCAGTGCTCCATGCACGAGTCGGCGGAACCCCGGTCCGCCGTCGTGGGCGAGCCGAAGAAACGCGGCGTCTGTCGCGGCACCAATCTGGATATGGTCGGGGTGGCCGGTTATCCCGTCCGGGCCAAACGTCGCGACGACATCGGGGCGTTCCTGGTCGAGTATCGCGGCGATCTTCTCGGTCAACTCGGCGAGAGGGACGCGATCGAGCGCGCCGTCGGCGTAGTCGAGCCATTCGTGCCGGTCCGGAACGCGCCCGAGCGCACGCCATGCGCGCTCGTCCTCCACACGCCGGATCGCGCCGAGGGTTTCGCGCGTAGCCGGGAAGCCGGCGGCGATATCTCCGGCGGCACCATCAGTCGCATGGACGAGCACGAAGCAGAAGGCTGGGTCGGTGGCGCGCATCGCTACGGTGCCGGACAACGCGAATGCGTCGTCGTCAGGATGTGCAACGACTACGGCGAGGGTCCGGCCGGAATGCACGCCTGTAGTCTCCCCTCCCGACCGGCTCGGCGCGACGACCCACACAGCGGCCAAGGTGAGCAGGCCACCGGGCGGAAGCTGAAAGCCGAGGAACGTCGTTCCGTCGAACCTGGCACAGCTCGAGCGTGGACGCACCTATGCCACTGGGGAGCGGCGCACCCGCTCCTTGTGTGTCCCCGCACTGCCCGCTTGGAACAGGACGAAAGCTGCTGCTGCACGAGCGTCGGGCCAGCTCACGACGGTTCCGAGTGGCCTGGCGCGCATGGGCCACGACAATCCGCGCGCCGCGATGATCTATCAGCACGCGCGTCCGGAGGCTGACCAAGCGATCGCGGACGCCGTCAGTGCGGGCGTCGAGGCGCTCCGCCCGAAGCAGAAGGAGCGCGAAGCGGCCCAAGCGAAGGCGGCTCAGGAGTACGACGACGGTGACGACGGGACAGCCGGAATCCCCGCCAAGGCGGGCTATGGCCCGTGGCTGGCTCATAGCCCGAGACGAGTAGCTGAGAACGCGGAACGCCTGGCCGGGTTCCTCCCCGCCAGGCGTTCCTGCATGGGCGCTTGGAGACCAGGACCCTATTCGGTTGCTTCCGTTGCCGAAGGCTGTGGGGTTGGCGTGGCTCCGCGCTTCCATTCCTCGTATGCAGCCATGCGCCGCTGGAAGCTGCGATCTTGGCGTAGGTACAGGGCTCCGGCTGCGATCAGCAACGAGGAAGCGATCACCAGCAACACGATTCCTAGCCGTCGGTCATTGTCGGCCTCATCAATGAGAAGCAGCATTACCGCAGTAGGAAGGCTCACCACTCCGAGGATCAGCGCTATGCCTGATGGGCTGTGCTTGTAGTCGAGACACCCGCGCTCCCAGTAGGTGAGGAACTGCTTGGGGATCTCGTTGCCGTCCTCGTCGTGGAGTGCCACCTTGGCTCCTCGCTTCGCCCTCGAAGGAAGCCAGTATTACCGGCGCCGAGCTCCGACGTAGCCGGTTGACCATCTGAGCGCCAGCCGCCTGGCCCAACGTAGGACACCGACGACAGGCGCGCCGAAGCCTGGCCGAGGCGAGCTACTGGCCCGTGGACGACCCATCTGCCAAATCGAGTACCTGAGAACGCGAAACGCCTGGTCTGAGCTAAGGCTCTGACCAGGCGTCTTGTGTAGCCCACCTCTGCGACCACTGTGGCGGGGACCAAGAGCGGGCGCCTCGCCACATGTGCACCAGCAAAGAGCTCAGTGCGGGCGTGATGATTCCGATCGTTGGCGACGGCTGCGGCAACTAGCGGTCCTGTGTCGCAAAGGATCACGAACGGCCGAATCCTCCGGCGAGGATCTTGTCGACGCGGCTCGAAACATCAGGGGCCTTCGATGTCACCGAGCCGAAGAAGGCCGGAGGCCAGGGGCGGTCGCCAACCGAGCGAAGGTGTAGCCGTATGTCGGCCAACGCCGCTGGCAACTCTTCGTCGGGTATCTCCTCAACCCACCCGGCCAGGCACTCCCTGCCGGGCATCGCAGCCGTACTGGTTCGGCGGCCCGGTTCTGGTGCGACGCGCGACCACGCAGCATGATGAGACCAATGCCGTCGGGGGGTCATGGTCAGTTGCCGCGCGTGAGTGGAGAATCGGATGGACCATCCGTACCGCATGACGCATCGTCTGTCTGCCGAGTTTCTCGGCACGTTCTGGCTCGTCCTCGGCGGCTGCGGTAGTGCAGTGCTCGCGGCCGCGGTGCCCGACCTTGGGATCGGCTTCCTCGGCGTCGCACTGGCCTTCGGGCTCACCGTGCTGACCATGGCGTACGCCGTCGGGCACGTCTCCGGCGCCCACTTCAACCCCGCCGTTACGGTGGGCCTGGCCACCGGCCGGCGCTTCCCGTGGCGGGACGTCCCGGCATACGTGGTGACCCAGGTGATCGCCGCCGTCGTCGCGGCCGCGGTCCTCTGGGTGATCGCCTCAGGCGTCGACGGGTTCAGCGCCCGGGAATCCGGCTTCGCGACCAACGGCTACGGCGACCTCTCCCCCGGCGGCTACTCGCTCGCCGCCGTGCTCGTGGCCGAGGTGGTGCTCACCGCGTTCTTCCTCTTCGTCATCCTCGGCGCCACCGACACCGCCGCACCGAAGGGCTTCGCCCCGTTGGCGATCGGCCTGTCCCTTACCCTGATTCACCTGATCAGCATCCCGGTGAGCAACACCTCGGTAAACCCAGCCCGCTCGACCGGTCCGGCGATCTTCGCCGGCACGGCGCCACTGACCCAACTCTGGGTGTTCTGGCTCGCGCCGCTCTTAGGTGCCGCCATCGCGGGCGCCACGTACGCCGCACTCCTGTCGCGGGCAGCACCGACCGTGCCGCTCGATGAGGCGACGCAAGCCTGACGGCCTTACCTTCGACCGGCCCCAAGCTCCGCACCGTCAGTTTGGAAGTGACGATCCCATGACCCGGGTTGTCCGAAACGCCTGCTGACACCTGTGACCCTCGTGCCCGCTCATGCCCGTTCGTGGCCGGATAAGGCACCGGTTACTGGCACGTGGTTGGCACGCTCGATCTTGAGATGCCATCCCACACGCGGACGCCCGGTGAGCGCCTCTACTCATCTCCGGGGAGGGCCGAGGGTCCAGGGGGCAGCGCCCCTTGGGCGGGGCTACGGCCGCGGGCGTTTGATCGGAAGCCAGCTGGTCAGCTGCGGCACCAACTTCGGCACACCGGCAACACTTTCGCCGCCCGGACCGGAGCCAGTACCCGCGATCTCATGGCGCGGATGAAGGCCGGCGAAGCCGCCGACCGACCCCCTGACGGCCCGAGCGACTCCGACCCAATGGCACTTTAACCTCTGGTGACCTGGGTTGGTGACCCGTGGTGACCCGGGCCACCAGCTCGGTCGGTCAGGGAAGGAGGGTCAGAGCCTCGATGTGAGCAGGCCGGACAACCGTGAAGTGGCGTCGGTCGAGAGTGGCAACCTCGGCTCAGCCATCCGGCCGAAATCACCTGTGAAGAGTTCAGTGCAGGCGTGACGGTGACGATCGTTGGCGATGGCCGCGACGACCAGCGGCCCCGTGTCGCAGAGGATCACGAACGGCCGAATCCTTCTGCGAGTGATCTCGTCGACCCGGCTCGCGACATCGGGCGTCTTCGACGTCACCGAACCGAAGAAGGCTGGAGGCCAGGGGCGGTCGCTGACGGAGCGTAGGTGTAGACGGATGTCGGCCAGAGCCGCCGGCACCTCCTCGTCGGGTATCTCCTCAACGAGGCGGCGCAGCTCATCCCGGTCGGTACTCATAACCGACCAGTGTAAGGATGCTGTACATCACAGGCCGGAACCTTGGCGCAGACGGGCTGAGCTGTCGAGTGCCAGTAGCCGGATCCAGTGGCCCGCGCTGAGCTGTCGAGTCAGAGAGGCAGGCAGGTGTCGGCCGAACACGTGGCCTGACCAGGACCTTTTCGTGGAGCGGGTGACGGGAATCGAACCCGCACTGTCAGCTTGGGAAGCTGATGTTCTGCCATTGAACTACACCCGCAGAGCGCCCCCACCATACCGGGTCGCTCCACCCGCCGTCGCGGAACCCTGCCGGACACGACCCGCCCGGGCCAGCCGCGGGCGGGGCAGCCCGATACAGTTCGGGCATGCTCCTCTCCGACCAGGATCTTCTCTCGGAGATCAAAGCCGGCAACCTGTCGTTGGATCCGTTCGAGCCGTCGCTGGTGCAGCCGTCGAGTATCGACGTGCGCCTGGACCGGTGGTTCCGGGTCTTCAACAACACGAAGTACACGCACATCGACCCGTCCCAGCAGCAGGACGATCTGACGAGCCTGGTCGAGGCGCCGGAGGGCGAGCCGTTCGTGCTGCATCCGGGCGAGTTCGTCCTGGGCTCGACGCTGGAGCTGGTGTCGTTGCCGGACGACCTGGCTGGCCGTCTCGAAGGCAAGTCGAGCCTGGGCCGCCTCGGCCTGCTCACGCACTCGACGGCCGGGTTCATCGATCCGGGCTTCTCCGGTCACGTCACGCTGGAGCTGTCCAACGTCGCGAACCTGCCGATCACGCTCTGGCCGGGTATGAAGATCGGCCAGCTGTGCCTGTTCCGGCTGTCGTCCGCGGCGAGCCACCCGTACGGGTCATCCGTCTATGGCTCCCGGTACCAGGGGCAGCGCGGTCCGACGCCCAGCCGGTCGTGGCAGAACTGGAAAACCTGGCCCACCGGCGCAGAGTAGGACCACGCGCGTTGGGGTGGGATCACGTAGCCAGGCTCCACAAGTCCACCCCAAATCCCGAGGGCGCAGCTAGACCGCAGCGCGGGGATTGCCGACCACCGCGGACAGCACGTCATCGAGGGTCACAGCGCCTAGCGGGCTGGTTCCGTCGCTCACCAGCACGAAGTGCGACCGGTCCCGCCGCATCAACAGCAGCAGGTCGGCGAGCGTCGTGTCCGGCCGGACGACGGCCAGCGGACGGATCGACGTTCGCGGCAGGGCCGACTGGCGTTCGAGCTCCGAGACGCCAAGGAAGTCCTTGATGTGGACGAACCCGAGGATGGCCCGGGTGCGGCGGTCGACGACAGGGAACCGGGCGTGCCGCGAGCGGATCGCGAGCTGTTCGAGCGCTTCGGGCGCGACATCGTCTGTCACCGTCTGGACGTCGCTCCAGGGCACCAGGATCGACCCGGCCGTCCGTTCGGTGAGCGTGAGGGCGCCGGTGATGCGCTGGTGGTCGTCGGCGTCGAGCAGGCCTTCGGTCCGGGACTCGGCGACCAGGCTGGCGAGTTCCTCAGCGGTGTAGACGGTCTTGACGGAGTCCATCGACTCGATGTTGACCAGCCGCAACAGGCGCCGCGACAGCCATTTCAGCGCTACCAGCAGCGGCTTCGTCGCCTGGGAGAACCACAGCATCGGCGGGCCGAGCCACAACACCGCCCGTTCCGGCCCGGCGAGGGCGATGTTCTTCGGCACCATCTCGCCGACGACGGTGTGCAGGAACACGACGATGGCCAGCGCGATCACGAACGCCACCGGGTGCAGCAGCTGATCGGGTAGGCCCGCGGCGTGGAACGGCGCTTCCAGCAGGTGGGCGAGCGCCGGCTCGGCGATGGCGCCGAGCAGCAGCGAGCACACCGTGATGCCGAGCTGCGCGCCGGCGATCATCAGCGGGATCTGCCCCATCGCCCGGAGCGCGGTCGCCGCGCGCCGGGATCCGGCCTCCGCGAGCGGTTCGAGCTGGGTGCGCCGGGCCGCGATCAGGGAGAACTCGGCGCCGACGAAGAAGCCGTTGCCGAGCAGCAACAGAGCGGTGGCGATCAGCGAGAGCGCGGTCATCCGGCCACCACCTCGTCCATGGCGGGCGCTTCGGGCGGCTGCACGGAGATCTGCTCCACGCGCCGGCGCTCGACGGCCGCCACCGTGAACCGCCAGTCGTTGTACTCCACGAGCTCACCCACGTCCGGGATGTGGCCGAGCTGCGCCATGACGAACCCGGCCAGCGTCTCGTACGGGCCTTCCGGCATCCGGAACCCGGTCTGTTCGGCGAGTTCGTCGGCGCGGAGCATCCCGGAGACGTTCCGCACGAGATCGCTCGACGGTGCAGTGAGGGTGCCGAGATCGGAACGCGGCGGGTCGTACTCGTCGTCGATCTCGCCGACCAGTTCCTCGGCGAGGTCCTCGGCGGTGACGATGCCGTCGGTACCGCCGTACTCGTCGACCACGATCGCCAGCTCGTTCTCGGACTCGTGCAGCGCGTCGAGGACGGCGTCCAGATCAAGACTTTCCGGGACGAGCACCGGGTCGCGCGCGATCGACCTGGCCGGCGTGGAATCCCGCTTCGCCGCCGGCACGCCGAGCGCGTCGGTCACGCTCGCGACCCCGACGACCTGGTCCAACGTGTCGACATATAGGGGGAACCGGGTATGGCCGGTCTCCTGGGCGACCCGCAGCAGCTCGGAGACCGTGGCCGTCGCCTCCAGCGCGACGACGTCGACGCGCGGGGTCATGGCCTCCGCTGCCCGTTTCTCGCCGAAACGGATCGTCCGCTGCAGGAGTTTGGCGGTTTCCGCCGGCAGCGCGCCCGCACGGGCCGAGATCGCCGCCAGCAGGCCCAGCTCCTCCGGCGACCGTGCCGAGGCCAGCTCCTCCTGTGGCTCGATCCCCATGCGGCGGACCACCCAGTTCGCGCTGCCGTTGAGCGCCAGGATGATCGGACGGAACGACGTCGAGAAGATCCGCTGCGCGGGCGCGGTGAACCGGGCGATCGGCATCGGCCGGGCCAGCGCCGCGTTCTTCGGCAGCAGCTCGCCGAACAGCATCGACAGCAGCGTGGCGATCGTCAGCGAGAGGCCCAGCGCGACGCCGGCGGAGTACGGCTCGATCGCCGGCACCGCCGTCAGCGCCGGTTCCAGCAGGTGTGAGATCGCCGGCTCGGCGATGTAGCCGGTGAGCAGGGCGGTCACGGTGATGCCGAACTGCGCCCCGGACAGTTGGAACGAGAGCGACCGCAGCGCGGCAACCACGCTCCGTGCCTTGCGGTCGCCAGCGGCGGCCTGTTCCTCCACGAGTGCGCGGTCGACCGTCACCAGGGAGAACTCGGCCGCGACAAAGAACGCGTTGCCTGCTGTGAGCAGGACGAACACGATCAGCGGCAGCCAGACGTCGATGACCGGTCACCTCCACCGTCAACGACAGTGGAAGACCTATGTCGGTACTTCACAAGGAGTAATGGTACGGCTGACCTGCCAGCCTCGCGCGCCTGGACCGCCGGCGCGCGAACCTGGACCGATCTACTCCGCTGGCTTCACGGAACGCAGCAGCACC
Source organism: uncultured Actinomycetota bacterium (assembly GCA_963742725.1). Classification (GTDB taxonomy): domain Bacteria; phylum Actinomycetota; class Actinomycetes; order Mycobacteriales; family Cryptosporangiaceae; genus CAVVAL01. The sequence goes on from CAVUMX010000001.1 coordinate 2,236,136, forward strand.
TGGGACACGTCCAGCACCTCGACCGACTCCGGTGCGTCGCCGCTGGCCTTACGCGACGTGACGCCGTCCGAGATCATCGTCAGGCAGAACGGGCAACCGATAGCGACGATGTCGGGCTTCGTCGCCAGCGCCTCGTCTGTCCGCTCGACGTTGATCCGCTTGCCGATCCGCTCCTCCATGTACATCCGGGCACCGCCGGCGCCGCAGCAGAACGACCGCTCGGCGAAGCGCGGCATCTCGGTGTACGTGGTGCCCGGCAGGTCCTGGAGCACCTCGCGCGGCGGCGTGAACACCCGGTTGTGACGGCCGAGGTAGCAAGGGTCGTGGTACGTGAGGTTCGCCTCCAGCGGCGTAACCGGAATCAACCGACGGTCCGCGACCAGCGACGACAGCAGCTGCGTGTGGTGGATGACCTCGTACTCGCCGCCGAGCTGCGGGTACTCGTTGGAGATCGTGTTGAAGCAGTGCGCGCACGTGGCGACGATCTTCTTCGCCGCACTGGCCCGGGAGCCGAACGCGGCGTTGAGCGTCTCCACGTTCTGCTGCGCGAGCATCTGGAAGACGAACTCGTTGCCCATGCGGCGGGCGGGGTCGCCGGTGCAGGTCTCGCCCGTACCGAGGATCGCGAACTCGACGCCCGCGGTGTGCAGCAGCTCGGCGACGGCCTTCGTGACCTTCTTGGCGCGGTCCTCCAGCGCACCGGCGCAGCCGACCCAGAACAGGTACTCGACGTCGTCCGGGATCTCGCCGGTGACGCGACGCACCTCGAAGTCGAGGCCCTTCGTCCAGTCCTCGCGGTCGTTGGGGTTCTGGCCCCACGGGTTGCCCTTGTTCTCCAGGTTCCGCAGCATGACGCCGGCCTCGGACGGGAACGACGACTCGATCAGGACCTGGTACCGCCGCATGTCGACGATGTGGTCGATGTGCTCGATGTCGACGGGGCACTGCTCTACGCAGGCACCGCAGGTGGTGCAGGACCAGAGCACGTCCGGATCGATGACACCGTTGACGTCGGCCCCGCCGACGAGCGGCCGCTCGGCCTCGGCCAGCGCCGCCGCCGGCACGTTCGCCAGCGCCTCGGGCGACGCCATCTCCTCGCCCATCATGTTCTTCTTGCCACCGGCGAGCAGGTACGGCGCCTTCGCGTAGTGGTGGTCACGCAGGCTGAGGATCAGCAGCTTCGGCGACAGCGGCTTGCCGGTGTTCCACGCGGGGCACTGGCTCTGGCAGCGGCCGCACTCCGTACAGGTGGTGAAGTCCAGGACGCCCTTCCACGAGAAGTGCTCGGCCTGGCTGACGCCGAACGTGTCCTTCTCGGGGTCGGCCTGCTCGAAGTCGAGCGGCTTGCCGTCGCTCATCATCGGCCGCAGCGCGCCCAGGGCCGACGATCCGTCCGCGAACCGCTTGAAGAAGATGTTCGGGAACGCGCTGAACCGGTGCCACGCGACGCCCATGGTGATGTTGAGCGAGATGACGATCAGCCAGGTCATCGAGACCACGATCTTCACCATCGCGACGATGCTGATCGCCGCGTCGCTGTCCGGGAGCACCGATCCGAGCGCGTGGCTGACCGGCGCGGCCCAGGTCGGGTACGGCAGCAGGTCGGCCGCCGACTTGAAGCCCCGGATCAGGAAACCCAGCACCAGGACGAGTAGGACGACCCACTCGACGAAGTACCCCTGCCACATGGTCGAGCCGGCGAAGCGCGACTTGCGCCCCGCGTCGCGGCCGGGCCGGTTCGCCAGCCGGATGGCCATGAGCCACAGGATCGCCGGGATGCCGAGGATGCCGATCAGCTCGGTGAGCAGCCCGAAGACCGTCCAGTGGCCGATGATCGGCAGCTCGGCGTGCGGGTCGACGACTTCGAAGTACGCGCCGAGGACGAGCGTCGACAGCGTGATGAAGCCGATCATCACGAACCAGTGCGCGATGCCGACGGTCGTCCACTTGAGCATCTTGGTGTGGCCGAACGTCTCGCGGAGCATCGTCACGGCCCGGGTGGCCCGGTCGTCCGCCCGGGACGGGTCAGGCGCGCCGAGGCGTACGACCTTGACCATGCGGGTGACGGTCCGCGCGGCCAGCGCGACAGCGACCAGCGTCACGGCGAACGAGACGATCGTGGTGACGATCTGCACGGCGTCCATGCGGAGCGGTCCTCCTGTTCGGGCATGACATGCGGGTGCTCCCGGCCCCGCGGCCAGGAGCGAACATCAGCCCAGCTCGTCCGGTGAGCCTACTTCCGATGTGACTCACCGGTAACGTGACGCCGCTCACCGGCCGTCAGCTGTTGCGTGCCACCAACTGTCGGGCTCCGCGCGCGGCGACGAGCTGCGCCACGCCGATGACGGCACCGGAGAGCACCGCCCACATGACCGCTTCGCGCCAGGTCAGGTCCGGATCCTCGGCGTGGGTGGGCGGTTCGTTGCCGGTCGCGGCTTTCCACGTCCCGTCGAGCACCTTCTTGGTGACGAGCGTCGCGGCGCCCACCGCCATCCCGCCGACGACCTTCAACACAAGGGGGTTCATGGCCTGTCCTCTCAGATTGCGATCACTTTGCCTGATCGGGTCCTACCCGCGAAGTCCCGATGCTATTTTTCGGAGTCTCATTCACGTTTTGCGCGAGCCCCCACCGACGGCGAGCGAGCGGACAACGAGCCACCAAGGCCCCGGGGTGACCACCAAACCCCCGGGGCCTTGGTATGTGTACCGCTCGCCGCTGTGAGTCAGGTCACTCGGCGCAGCAGGACTGCCGTTCGTCGCACCGCCCGGCTGGGGCCCGATTGATCCCTGTCGGACGCGGGAACAAGTCTCCTACCGTTGCGCCACCCTGACCGCCTTGTGAACGAGGTGACCCCCCGATGGCTACCGATTTCAAGCCAGAGACAACTGGTGGTGGTCCGCCCACCATCAGCGCCGACCAGTACGTCGCCGTACAGGCGAGTGCGGAGTTCGGCGTATTGCGCAAGGCGCTGCGCTCGTTCGTGTTCCCGATGACCGCGGCGTTCCTGTCGTGGTACCTGCTCTACGTCCTGCTGTCCGCCTATGCGCGTGACTTCATGGGCACGAAGCTGATCGGCAACATCAACGTCGCCTTCGTCTTCGGGATCCTGCAGTTCGTCTCCACGTTCGGGATCGCGATCCTGTACTCGCGGTACGCGAACCGGAAGCTCGACCCGATCGCCGACAAGATCCGCAACGAGTTGGAGTCCGGCCGATGAACAACGCAATCCTCGCGGCCGAGGCGGCCACCGGCAGTACGCGGACGCTCACGATCGTCCTGTTCCTGACGTTCGTCGCGGCCACGCTCGGCATCACCGTGTGGGCGAGCCGCCACACCAAGACCGCCGCCGACTACTACGCCGGCGGCCGTGGCTTCTCCGGGTTCCAGAACGGTCTCGCCATCGGCGGCGACTACATGTCGGCGGCGAGCTTCCTCGGCATCGCCGGCATCATCGCCCTCTACGGCTACGACGGCTTCCTGTACTCGATCGGCTTCCTCGTGGCGTGGCTCGTCGCGCTGCTGCTGGTCGCCGAGCTGATGCGGAACTCCGGCAAGTACACGATGGCCGACGTGCTGTCGTACCGGATGAAGCAGCGCCCGGTCCGTACCGCGGCCGCCGTCTCCACGATCACCGTCTCGATCTTCTACCTGCTCGCCCAGATGGTCGGCGCCGGCGCGCTCGTCGCGCTGCTGCTCGGCATCAAGGAGGGTCAGACCTTCCTCGGCATGGACGCCAGCCAGGCCAAGATCGCGACGATCGTGTTCGTCGGCGTGCTGATGATCGTGTACGTCACGGTCGGTGGCATGAAGGGCACCACCTGGGTCCAGATCGTCAAGGCCGGGCTGCTCATGACCGGTGCCGCGCTCATGACCGTCCTGGTGCTCGCGAAGTTCAACTTCAACATCAGCGACATGCTGGGCGCGGCCGCCACGAAGAGCGGTAAGGGCGCCGAGTTCCTGGAGCCGGGTCTGCGCTACGGCAAGGACATCCCAGGCGACGCGGGGAAGACGTTGATCAGCAAGCTCGACCTGATCAGCCTCGGCCTCGCGCTCGTCCTCGGCACGGCCGGACTGCCGCACATCCTCATCCGCTTCTACACCGTGCCCAACGCCCGGGCCGCGCGTACGTCCGTGAACTGGGCGATCGGCCTCATCGGCAGCTTCTACCTGATGACGCTGGCGCTGGGCTTCGGTGCGGCGGCGCTGGTCGGCAGCCAGGCGATCATCGCGCAGGACAAGGCGGGCAACACGGCGGCGCCGCAGCTCGCCGAAGCGCTCGGCCGGGACCTCGGCGGCGACGGCGGCGGCGCGGTGCTGCTCGCGGTCATCGCGGCGGTGGCGTTCGCCACGATCCTCGCCGTGGTCGCCGGATTGACCCTGGCGTCGAGCTCGTCGCTCGCGCACGACTTCTACGCGAACGTGATCAAGCGCGGCCAGGCGAGCGAGCGGTCCGAGGTGAACGTCGCGAAGATCTCGGCGTTCGTGATCGGCGGAGTGGCGATCGTGCTGAGCATCTTCGCCCAGCAGCTCAACGTGGCGTTCCTGGTCGCACTCGCGTTCGCGGTCGCGGCGTCGGCGAACCTGCCGGTGATCCTGCTGTCGCTGTTCTGGCGGCGGTTCAACACCACGGGCGCGGTCGCCGGCATCTACGGCGGTCTCGTGTCGGCGGTCGTGCTGGTGTTCTTCTCGCCGGTCGTCTCCGGCAAGGTCGACCCGGTGACCGGCGCCAGCCTGTCGCTGTTCCCGGCCGGCACGGACTTCCACTGGTTCCCGCTGGAGAACCCGGGCCTCGTCTCGATCCCGCTCGGATTCCTGTGCGCGATCGTCGGGACCCTGCTCAGCAAGGAGACGGACGACCGCAAGTTCGCAGAGCTGGAGGTGCGCGCCCTCACTGGCGCGGGCGCGCACTGACCTCGCTGCGACCGGGTCACACTTCCTGAGGGCGTGACCCGGTCGCGGCACCTGCGGGTGCCTCACAGATTGCCGACGCCGACGGGTGGGCTGCGAACCCCCGTCGGCGTCGGTTTTCACTGTCCGTTGCCCGTGCCCGTAAGCTGGCGGGCGGCGCGGTTCTCGGCAGAAATGGTTGTTGCAATGACGCAGCGGTACGGCGAAGGTCATCGGATCCTGGTCACTGGCGGCGCGGGATTCGTGGGATCCCACCTGTGCGACGAACTGCTGGCGCGCGGCGCCGAGGTGGTCGCGGTGGACAACTTCGTCACGGGTGCCGCCCAGAACGTGGCGCACCTGGCCGACGAGCCCCGGTTCACCCTGGTCGAGGCCGACGTGAGCGCCGGCCTCCCGGTCGAGGGCCGCTTCGACGCCATCCTGCACTTCGCCTCGCCGGCGTCGCCGCCCGTGTACCAGCAGTACGCGGTGGAGACGCTGAAGGTCGGTTCCTACGGGACGATCAACTGCCTGGAGCTGGCGAAGGAGCAGGGCGCCCGGTTCCTGCTGGCGTCCACGTCCGAGTGCTACGGGGACCCGCTGGTGCACCCGCAGCCCGAGTCGTACTGGGGCAACGTCAACCCGATCGGCCCCCGCTCGATGTACGACGAGGCCAAGCGGTTCGCCGAGGCGGCCACGTCGACGTTCCGCACGTTCCACGGGGTCGACACGGCGATCGTCCGGATCTTCAACACGTACGGCCCGCGGATGAACGTGGCCGACGGCCGCGCGATCCCGAACTTCACCGCCCAGGCGCTGCGCGGCGAGCCGATCACCGTCCACGGCGACGGCAGCCAGACCCGTTCGATCTGCTACGTCAGCGACCTGGTCGCCGGCATCCTGGCGCTGCTCGACAGCGGCGAAGCCGGGCCGGTGAACGTCGGGACGACCGACGAACTGTCGATGGCCGAGCTGGCGACGCTGGTGGTCAAGCTCACAGGTTCGTCGTCGTCGATCGTCTACACCGAGCGCCCGCCGGACGACCCGGAGGTGCGCCGCCCGGATCTCACGCTCGCTCGGGAACTGCTCGGCTACGCACCGTCAGTGAGTTCCGAAGACGGCCTGCGCCGCACGATCGAATATTTCGCCGGCCAGCTCGGTATCTCGACAGCTTCCTGACGCATCTGATTGCCGTAACGCGCGGCGTGACCTGGTAACACACCGGTCACGGCCGCGCTGCGTAGCGCGTCGGCTACCCGTCGTCGTTGTTGTTCGTGGTTACCCTTGGTTGGTACCCCCGCGACGGCGTCGAGTTCGGGAGCCGTCGCGGTCACCGACGGCAGGAGACTCGCAGTGCCCACGACCACCACTCGACGGCCGCAGTCCGGCGGGAACGTCTACGCCGGTCGTAAGGTCCGCCCGCGCTGGGGCCGCATCCTGCTCGTCGTAGGAGCCTTCCTCGGTCTGATCGGCCTGTTCGCCGGCGGCTACGGGCTCTACTACGTGAACGCGCTCGACGACAAGGTCAAGCGCTCCGACCCGTTCTCCGCGATCACGGGCGGCCGCCCGGCCAAGGTGGTCCCCGGCGCGATGAACATCCTGATCCTCGGCTCGGACTCGCGGGACGGCACCGCGTACAACCCGAAGGACAAGAGCAGCAGCAAGGCGTCGGTCGCGGGCGAGCGCGCCGACACGATCATGCTCATGCACGTCCCGAAGGACCAGAAGAACGCCTACCTGATCTCGATCCCCCGGGACACCTACGTGTTCGTGCCGAAGCACAAGGAGTTCGGCGGCTACCGGGCGAAGATCAACGCCGCCTACGCGTGGGGCGGCGAGACGCTGACCGTCCGGACCGTCGAGGGCTTCACCGGCGTCAAGATCGACCACGTCGCCAAGATCGACTTCAACGGCTTCCAGCGGATGACGGACGCCCTCGGCGGTGTCACCGTCAACGTCGACAAGACCGTGTTCGACCCGCGCTCGAAGCGCACGTTCAAGCAGGGCCCGAACGAGCTGGACGGCGCCGCCGCCCTGGATTACGTCCGGCAGCGGTACAACCTCCCGCGCGGCGACTTCGACCGCGTCCAGCGCCAGCAGATCTTCATGCGCGCGCTGATGCAGAAGGCCACGGACACCGGAACCCTGACGAACCCCGTCAAGATGAAGCGGTTCCTGGACGCCACCGCCGACTCCGTCCAGGTCGACAAGGAGTTCTCGATCAAGGACATGGCGCTGCAGTTCCGCAAGCTGCGCCCGGCAGACCTGTCGTTCATCACCACGCCGAACCTGGGCAGCGCGAGCCGTGACGGTCAGAGCGTCGTCGTCGCTGACAAGGAGAAGGCCTCGGCCCTGTTCGAGGCGGTCACGAGCGACAAGGTCGCCGCGTGGCTCGCCGCGAATCCCCCGAACAACCCGACGACAGGGCGCTGAAAAAGGTAGGCATTGGAGCACTTAGCGTTAAAAGTTCGGTCCGGTGCACCACGACACGCCGCCGTACGGCTATCGTTGCGTCCGTTCTTCGTCCAGACGTGTGCCGAGGTGTGAGAACTGGTGGGTAGGCACCGCAACGGCCCGATGGAGCACGACGACTTCGTGACCGAGGGCCGGTACAAGCCCCAGAAGATCGAGTTGCGTCACCGGCGCGCACCGAAAGCTCCACTGTGGGCACGGCTCTGCGTGGCTTTCGGTGTCATCGTGCTGCTCACGTCCGGGAGCGTGTACGCGGGGGCCCTCCTCCTGACGTCCCGGTACGAGAGCACGATCCAGCGCGCCGATCTGCTGGGCAACGCCAGCTCCAAGAAGCGCGGCGCCGTCAAGGGTCCGCTGAACATCCTCGTCATCGGCTCGGACAGCCGGGCGGACGAGAAGTACGACCCGTCGGACCCGAGCAGTTCCGGCAGCGCCGTCCAAGGCGAGCGGTCCGACACGATCATGCTCATGCACATTCCGGCCACGCTGGACCGCGGCTTCGCGATCTCCATCCCGCGCGACGCGTACGTGAACGTGCCGCCGGTGGAGGGCCGGTGGCCGGGCGGCAAGGACAAGATCAACGCGGCGATGATGCACGGCGGGGCGCCGCACCTCGTCAGGACGGTGCAGCAGTTCACGGGTCTCACGATCGACCACGTCGTCCTCGTCGACTTCTCCGGCCTGCGCGAGATCACCGACGCGGTCGGTGGCGTCGACGTCTACGTCGACAAGCAGACCGTCGACCCGTACCGGCCGAGCCGGGTGTTCAAGAAGGGCCTGAACCACCTCGACGGCGAGACGGCCGAGGCGTACGTGCGGCAGCGCAAGAACCTGCCCGGCGGCGACTACGACCGGATGAAGCGCCAACAGCAGTACCTGCACGCGCTACTGACGAAGGTCACCGACGCGGGCGTCCTGACCGACGTCGGCAAGATGGACGATCTGCTGCTCGCCGTCACGGGCTCGATCGTGGTCGACGAGGGCATGGCGGTCCAGGACCTCGCCTTCGCGCTGCGACGGATCCGTCCCGGCGATGTCACGTTCATGACGATCCCGATGGTCGGGGGCCAGAAGATCAACGGGATCTGGTTCGAGATGATCGACGAGGCGCGCGACCGAGAACTGTTCGCCGCGGTCAAGTCCGGCACGATGGACGCCTACCTGCTGGCGAATCCGCCGAACGACGTTACGCACGGCTCCTGACGCTCGGGCATCATTGCCGCATGATGCCGCACCAGGTACCCAGCATCTCGGTCGCCGAGATCCCCGCCGACGCTTTCATCGTGGACGTCCGTGAGGACGATGAGTGGGCTGCCGGTCACGCACCGGATGCTCGGCACATCCCGATGAGCGACCTGCCCGCCAGAATGGACGAAATCCCTACGGAGGGTGACGTCGTGGTGGCCTGCCGGGTGGGTAGCCGCTCGGCTCAGGTAACCGCATATCTGCTGGCCCAGGGGTGGGACAACGTAGTCAATCTGGACGGCGGCATGCTCCATTGGGCAGGGGCGGGCCGGCCGCTGGCCGGTGGCGAGCACGGCAACGGGCCCACCGTCATCTGACGCCCGACCTGCGCAGATCACGGGCGAACCGGGCGACTCGTGGCGGAATCGCCCGGATCTGGTCTCGGTTTGGGCGAAGGCTTGCCTTCGTCGGGTGTTTCTCCACTACCCTCGCCAACGACGCGGCGATCCGGTGTCTGGTCCGGCGGTCCGGGGCGCCTCGTGGCGGCTGGCGACGCGCACGATGATCACAGACGGTTATCAACCGCATCGTGTGTAGCAGCCGTTGGCGGCGCTCGTCGTCGGCCTGTGCCCGTTCCGGCGGGGTGAGTGGGACACGGCCGACGTCGCGCCGCCCCGTAAGATTCGGGTCCCGTCCAGGTTCGCCAGCTACCGTGTTCCGGTGCGCCATGATGGACCTCTCGTCGTCGCCCACCGTGGCGCCTCCCACGTAGTCGCAGAGCACACGCTCGCCGCCTACGAACAGGCGATTCACGATGGATCCGACGCTCTCGAATGTGATGTGCGGCTGACGCGCGACGGCCACCTCGTATGCGTCCACGACCGCCGCCTGGAACGGACCTCCAACGGCCGCGGCCTGGTGAGCGAACGTGTCCTCTCCGACCTGCACTCGCTCGACTTCGGTTCGTGGAAGGACGAACTGCCGGACAGCGCCGACCAGTTCGTCGTCGAGCGGGAGTACTACCTCGACGCGGATCGGCATGACGCGCAGCGACGCGTCCTCACGTTCGACCGTCTCCTCGAACTCGTCCTGGACTGCGGCCGTCCGGTCAGCCTGCTCGTCGAGACCAAACATCCCACCCGCTACTCCGGACTGGTCGAGCAGAAGCTCGTCGCGTCCCTGCGCCGGTTCGGGCTGGCCGAACCCGCCGACGCGGCCGAGTCCACGGTCACGATGATGTCGTTCTCGCAGCTCGCCGTCCGGCGCGTGCGCAACCTCGCGCCGAAGCTGCCGACCGTCCTGCTGTTCGAGAGCATGAGCGTGCTCTACCGGGACGGTTCGCTGCCGTTCGGCGCCAGCATCGCCGGCCCCGGCCTCCACCTGCTCCGCGCCAACCCTGGCTACGTCAAACGCGTCCACGACAACGGCAACCGGGTGTACGTGTGGACCGTCGACGAGCCGGACGACGTCGAGTTCGTGCTGGGTCTCGGCGTGGACGCCGTGATCAGCAACCGGCCGGCGCAGGTGCTGGCGAGGCTGGGGCGCTCGGCGGGCACGTGACGGCGGGTCCGCCGTAGGCCAGACTGCACGGATGGCGGTCCCCGAGTTCGATTCGGTCGACGTGTTCAACACACTGACCGACATCTCCGAGGACATCGGCCGGGGCGCGTCCCCGCGGCAGATCCTCGTCCGGACGTTAGCCACCGCGCAGGCCGTGACCGGCGCCGACGCGGCCTGCTTCGTCACGGTCGAGCCGGACGCGGCGCGGGTCGTCGGCACCACCGACAGCGCCGCCTGGCTCGACGGCCGCTACTTCCCGTTTCCCGGGTCCGAGCTGGCCACCCTGCTCGCAGGTCCCGAGCGGTCGCGCATGTTCGACCCGGACACGCCCATGCCCTGGGACCTGTCCGGCCACGGGATGCGCCGCGTGGCCCTCGCCCGCGTCACCGGCGTCCGTACGCTCGGCGCGCTCGCCGTCTTCTTCGCCGACCCGGACGCCACGCTCGACGGTGCCCCCCGCGCGGTCTTCGAGTACCTGGCCGCCGCGACCGGCTCGCTGGCGTGGATGCGTCCGGACACCGTCCCGCACCAGTTCGGGATCGTCGCGACCGCCATCCCCGACGGCGTGGCCGTCCTCGACCGGGACAGCGTCGTGCAGTCGTGGAACCCGGCCGCGCACCAGCTCACGGGCCTGAGCGCGGTGCGGGCGATCGGCCAGCCGCTGCCGTTCCCCCTGCCGCTGCCCGGCCAACCACTACAAACCCAACTCGTCACCGGACGGTGGGTCGAAGTGCGCAGCTCGACGCTGGGCACGCAGGAGGCGCGCGTCGTGACGTTCCGCGACGTCACCGCGCCACGGATGGAGGACGAGGGCCGTGACCTCTTCCTCGCCACGACCAGCCATGAACTCCGCACGCCGTTGACCGTCGTCAAGGGCTACGCCGACACGCTCGCCAACCACTGGGAGGACCTGGACGACGAGTCCCGCCGCACCTCGATCGACGCCATCCGCGACCGCACCGTCCAGCTCGCCGAGCTCGTCGACCGGCTACTGCTCGCGAACCGGTCCGAGTCCGGTGCCGTCGCGATGGAACGGGCACCGTTCGACCTGCGGTCCGCGCTGGCCGACGCGGTCGACACGAGCCGGGACCCGCATCCGCGCCTCGACTTACCGGAGCACCTCCCCTGGGCTCTTGGCGACCGCGCGAGCATCGCCACGATCGTGAACGAGCTGCTGACGAACGCCGTCAAGTACTCGCCCGTCGGCGGGGACGTCACGCTGACCGCCGGCTCCGACGCGTCGTCCGTCTACTTCCAGGTCTCCGACCGAGGCATCGGCGTCGCGCCCGAACACCTCGACGCCGTCTTCGACCGGTTCTGGCAGGCGGACCGAGGTGACCAGCGGAAATTCGGTGGCGTGGGCCTCGGCCTCTACATCATCCGGAGGCTGCTCGACCGGCAGGGCGGCTGGGTCACCCTGCGGTCACGGCCCGACGGCGGAACCGTCGTCGAAGTCCGCCTTCCCCGCGTGCACAGTTCGCTCGACGAGCGCGGGCCGCGCACGCCAGCCCGGACCGAATACGCTCGGTCCGGACAGCCAGTCGCCAGTCGAGGAGAGAACGAGTGACCAAGCGCAAGGGGCGCCGCGTCGAGGCCCGTCGGGAACGCCCGAAGAAGGTCCGGGACGTCTTCGTCGGACGGCCGTTCGAAGGCCTCGTGAACGAGACCGAATGGGTGGCGCTGCGCGAGCTGGTACCAGCGGCCACGGCCCCGCTCCGGCTGGCCGACCCCGCGCACGCCGACCGTGAGGTGATCCTCGCGACCGTCCTGCCGATGGCGTGGCCCGGTCTCGTCAAGGACGACGGGCGCATCCTGATCGGCGTCCAGGCCGAGGCGCGGTCCGGCGACCTGAGCCGCGACCTGGCCGCCGTCCTGGAGCAGGCGTTGCAGACCGATCCCGGCTCGTTCGTCGCGGCCAGCGAGCTGCCCGGCCCGGGTCCGCGCCTGCAGGACATGCTCGCCGACGGCGGCGCGCTCGACGCCACCCTGCACGAGACGTTCGGGTTCTGGCTCGACGACAACGAGCCGGAAGATCCCGAGGTGGCCGCCAGCCTCGAGCGCGCCAACGGGTCGATCCTGCCGACCGCGAGGCTCAGTGCCGCCACGTCCGCGTTCTGGTGCCGGGTCGCCGAGCGGGCGCACGTCCGCTGGGTCCTGCCCGAGGACGAGGACACCGCCCTCAACGCGCTCGCCCGCCTGCACGCCGCCGGCGAACTGACGCTCGGCGAAGGCACCAAGTACGCCGGGGCCTTCCGGGCGCACGGCCTGCTGGCTCCCGTCTGGGACCTGCCGCGCGACCCCGAGCCCGCGGCCTGGGAGGACGCGGTCGCCGGCATGGCGAAGCGGTACGCCGAAGCGGTGGGTGACACGAGCGCGCTGACGACCGAACAGCGCCGCTCGCGCGACGGCCTCCGCGGCCGGCAGCTCACCCTGCGCTGACTCGTTCGTCCCCCGCGCGGGTCTTCCCGCCCGGGGGACGAACCGGACTGTTCGGAATGCGGTGCTGAGACCGGGCGTGGGATACCCCGATAACCCCGACAGTTGCTCAGGTCGTGACGAGCGGATCCCGCTGGACGGGGCACGACATGCACCGCGGACCGCCCCGACCGCTGCCCAGCTCGCTGCCGGCGATCCGGACGACCTCGATCCCGGCCTCTTCCAGCCGCGCGTTCGTCTCGGTGTTCCGCTCGTACGCGACGGCGAGCCGCGGCGCGATGCAGAGCGTGTTGTTGCCGTCGTCCCACTGCTCGCGCTCCGCCGTGATCGGATCCAGGCCGGTGTCGATGACCCGCAGCTGATCGATCTGCATCGCCTCGGCCGCCGCGGCGAGGAACGGAGCAGGCGCGCTGACGACCGGTTCCCCGTTGTCGCCGGCGGTCAGCGTGTAGGCGACCAACTCGTCGGCGATGTTCGGGTACATGACGACGGCGTCCGTGTCGACCATCGTGCAGACGGTGTCCAGGTGCATGGTCGCCCGCTCCTGCGCGATCGGCACCGCCAGGACGGTGTGCGCGAGGTTCCGTTCGAACACCCGGTGCGCCAACCGCTCGGCGCCGGCGGGGGTGGTCCGCTCGCCGACCCCGACCGCCAGGACCCCCGGCGCCAGCAGCAGCACGTCACCGCCCTCGACATGCTCCAGCCCCGGCTCGTACAGGCGCGGCGTTCCGGCGAACCGCGGGTGGTACGTGTAGATCGCGCGGGTCAGCGTGGTCTCCCGCTCACGCGCCGGCATCGTCAGGCTCGTCACCGCGACCTCGCCGCGCACCCAGACACTGGAGTCGCGCGTGAAAAGGAGGTTCGGCAGCGGATCGATGACGAAGTCGTACCGGTCCATCAGCGTGTACGTCAGTCCGGTGCCGGTGCGCAGCTCCTCGTGGGCCAGCCCCGCCGTGAGGACGGTGGCCAGCTCGGCGGGGCCCAGGTCGGACAGGTAGTCCTCGACGCGCCGCCGAAGCGCGTCGCCGAGCCGCACATCCGAGAGGACGGCGTCGCTCGTCTCCTTGCGCGCCGCCGGTACGGACAGCGTCTCCGTCAGCAGGTCGACCATGTACAGCACCTCGACCCCGCGGGACCGGAGCGCCTCGGCGAACGCGTCGTGCTCCTCTTGGGCCCGCCCGACCCAGGGAATCCCGTCGAACAAGAGGGAGTCGTTGTTGCGTGGCGTGAGTCGGCGCAGTTCCGGACCGGGACGGTGGAGCAGAACGGTCCTCAGGCGTCCGACCTCGCTGTCGGCGTAATGGCTCGTCACGGCGCGGAGCCTAGTCGCCCTACGACGCCATCGCCCCCGTCGCGGAGTGTGGCGGGCCGTCGTGCGGTCCGCACGCAACAGTCCAACGGGACGCCGCAACAGTCCACTGGCGATGCCGCAACACTCCGCCGGCGGGACCGCGATCCTTCCTGGCGATGCCACAGCCTTTGCCCGGTGGCGGGCGACCTCCACCGGCGACAGCTCGACGTCCACCGGATGACCACCTCCGCGGGGTGACACAACTTCCGCGGGGTGACACCACTTCCACGGAACGGCGCAACCTTCCACTGGGCAACGCGGCGCGACCTTCGGCCGGGCGGCGCGGCTTTCCACCGGGCAACGCGGCGCGAGCATCGACCGGGCGGCGCGGCTTTCCACCGCCGCGCAACAGTCCGCGGCGATGCCCCGCGACTTTGCTGGGGACAACGCGACCTTTCACCGGCGCCGCCGCTTTTGCCAGGCAGCGGGGCAACCGTGCTCGGTGGGGCCGGGGCCGCGCAGATGGGTCTGAGTTGCCGCCGTAACCGCGTTTGCGGCGTGGCCTGCGCCACAATCCGTGACCATTTGCGGCCCTCACCGCGTGCCGCGATGCCGCGCCTGAGACCCCCGCAAGGCTCTGACCAGCCGATTTGACGTTGCGTAGGGCCCGGCCTAATGTTCTCCACGTCGCCGAGCGGGACCGGCAAGCCGGGCCGAAGCGACAGCCACCCGGTACCGATAAGGCCGCAAGGCCGGGGTACAGTGTGGGCGGGCAGTGCGAGTTAAGCCAAAGCGCTTGACCCGCGAAACTGACCGAGATAGACTGGCGAGGTTGCCCCGAACGAAGTCCTAACGGACCAAGTGCGGTGCGCGTGTGTTCTTTGAGAACTCAACAGCGTGTTTAAAAGTTAGTGCCATGTTTGTAATATCCCGTGGCCTGGACTTGCATTTTGGGGTTTGGGTCGGGATTCCTTTGGTAATTATCGACCTCTGTTTGTGGGGTTGGTTTTTGCCAGGATTTTCTCTAGTCAACTTTCCGCTTCGGCGGTTGGTTTTTTGACATTAATGGAGAGTTTGATCCTGGCTCAGGACGAACGCTGGCGGCGTGCTTAACACATGCAAGTCGAACGGTGAAGCCCTTCGGGGTGGATCAGTGGCGAACGGGTGAGTAACACGTGGGTAACCTGCCCCTTGCTCTGGGATAACTCCGGGAAACCGGGGCTAATACCGGATATTCACTTTTCCCCGCATGGGGTTTTGTGGAAAGTTTTTCGGCGAGGGATGGGCCCGCGGCCTATCAGCTTGTTGGTGGGGTGATGGCCTACCAAGGCGACGACGGGTAGCCGGCCTGAGAGGGCGACCGGCCACACTGGGACTGAGACACGGCCCAGACTCCTACGGGAGGCAGCAGTGGGGAATATTGCGCAATGGGCGAAAGCCTGACGCAGCGACGCCGCGTGAGGGACGAAGGCCTTCGGGTTGTAAACCTCTTTCAGCAGGGACGAAACTAGACGGTACCTGCAGAAGAAGCACCGGCCAACTACGTGCCAGCAGCCGCGGTAATACGTAGGGTGCAAGCGTTGTCCGGAATTATTGGGCGTAAAGAGCTCGTAGGCGGTTTGTCGCGTCGACTGTGAAAACCCGAGGCTTAACCTCGGGCCTGCAGTCGATACGGGCAGACTAGAGTTCGGTAGGGGAGACTGGAATTCCTGGTGTAGCGGTGAAATGCGCAGATATCAGGAGGAACACCGGTGGCGAAGGCGGGTCTCTGGGCCGATACTGACGCTGAGGAGCGAAAGCGTGGGGAGCGAACAGGATTAGATACCCTGGTAGTCCACGCCGTAAACGTTGGGCGCTAGGTGTGGGGGTCTTTCCACGATCTCCGTGCCGCAGCTAACGCATTAAGCGCCCCGCCTGGGGAGTACGGCCGCAAGGCTAAAACTCAAAGGAATTGACGGGGGCCCGCACAAGCGGCGGAGCATGCGGCTTAATTCGACGCAACGCGAAGAACCTTACCAAGGCTTGACATACAGGGAAATCCTCCAGAGATGGGGGGTCCGTAAGGGTCCTGTACAGGTGGTGCATGGTTGTCGTCAGCTCGTGTCGTGAGATGTTGGGTTAAGTCCCGCAACGAGCGCAACCCTCGTTCTATGTTGCCAGCGCGTGATGGCGGGGACTCATAGGAGACTGCCGGGGTCAACTCGGAGGAAGGTGGGGATGACGTCAAATCATCATGCCCCTTATGTCTTGGGCTGCACGCATGCTACAATGGCCAGTACAAAGGGCTGCGATACCGCAAGGTTGAGCGAATCCCAAAAAGCTGGTCTCAGTTCGGATTGGGGTCTGCAACTCGACCCCATGAAGTCGGAGTCGCTAGTAATCGCAGATCAGCAACGCTGCGGTGAATACGTTCCCGGGCCTTGTACACACCGCCCGTCACGTCACGAAAGTCGGTAACACCCGAAGCCGGTGGCCCAACCCGTAAGGGAGGGAGCTGTCGAAGGTGGGATCGGCGATTGGGACGAAGTCGTAACAAGGTAGCCGTACCGGAAGGTGCGGCTGGATCACCTCCTTTCTAAGGAGCATTCTGGCGGCGAAAGTCGTCCAGTGCCCGATGGTCGAGCGAACGTCTCGACACGGTGCTCGAGGGTGGAACACTAACTAGTTCGATGCCGGCAACGGCCTGAACGCCTAGTACAGCTCGGCTCCGGTGACGGGGTGGGGTGGGAACGGTGGTGAGGGTGCGGCTGGGGTCGTGGACACGCTGTTGAGTCCTGAGAGAACACGCGCTGCCCCACCTGTTGGTGGGGCTTGCCTGGCGAAGTGGGCCAGGGCGTGGGTTCGCTCTTCAGGCCCGCATCACATCAAACCGTCTCCGTTCTTTCCTCTCCGACCGGCCGTTTCTGGTCGACGTGGGGTGGGGGTTCGGGGGTAGGTGGTGGTTATGGTGTCGGGGTTTGGTTGTTGTTTGAGAACTACACAGTGGACGCGAGCATCTTTGTGGCCAAGTTATTAAGGGCGCATGGTGGATGTCTTGGCATCAGGAGCCGATGAAGGACGTAGGAGGCTGCGATAAGCCTCGGGGAGCTGCCAACCTAGCTGTGATCCGAGGGTGTCCGAATGGGGAAACCCGGCTGGAGTCATGTCCAGTCACCCACATCTGAACACATAGGGTGTGTGGAGGGAACGTGGGGAAGTGAAACATCTCAGTACCCACAGGAAGAGAAAACAACCGTGATTCCGTGAGTAGTGGCGAGCGAAAGCGGATGAGGCTAAACCGTGTACGTGTGATACCCGGCAGGGGTTGCGTATGTGGGGTTGTGGGACCGTTCTGACCGTTCTGCCGGACGGTCGGGGAGTAAGAAAACTGCGCGTTAGTCGAATGCTCTGGGAAGGGCAACCATAGAGGGTGAGAGTCCTGTAGACGAAAACGTGTGGTCTCCCGAGCGGTATCCCAAGTAGCAGCGAGCCCGTGAAATTCGCTGTGAATCTGGCGGGACCACCCGCTAAGCCTAAATACTCCCTGATGACCGATAGCGGACTAGTACCGTGAGGGAAAGATGAAAAGTACCCCGGGAGGGGAGTGAAATAGTACCTGAAACCATGTGCCTACAAGCCGTCGGAGCGTCGTCCATCCTTGTGGTGGGCCGTGACGGCGTGCCTTTTGAAGAATGAGCCTGCGAGTTTGCGGTACGTGGCGAGGTTAACCCGTGTGGGGTAGCCGTAGCGAAAGCGAGTCTGAATAGGGCGTTTAGTCGCGTGCTCAAGACCCGAAGCGAAGTGATCTACCCATGGCCAGGGTGAAGCGACGGTAAGACGTCGTGGAGGCCCGAACCCACCAGGGTTGAAAACCTGGGGGATGAGCTGTGGGTAGGGGTGAAAGGCCAATCAAACTTCGTGATAGCTGGTTCTCCCCGAAATGCATTTAGGTGCAGCGTCGCGTGTTTCTTGCCGGAGGTAGAGCACTGGATGGTCTAGGGGGCCCACAAGCTTACCGAAATCAGCCAAACTCCGAATGCCGGTAAGTGAGAGCGCGGCAGTGAGACTGCGGGGGATAAGCTCCGTAGTCGAGAGGGAAACAGCCCAGATCCTCAGCTAAGGCCCCTAAGCGTGTGCTAAGTGGAAAAGGATGTGGAGTCGCATAGACAACCAGGAGGTTGGCTTAGAAGCAGCCACCCTTTAAAGAGTGCGTAATAGCTCACTGGTCAAGTGATTCTGCGCCGACAATGTAGCGGGGCTCAAGCACACCGCCGAAGCTAGGGCATTCACACGTGACTCGGCAGTCCTCCTTGAGGGGGTTGTCCAGGTGTGTGGATGGGTAGGGGAGCGTCGTGCGGCGGGAGAAGCGGCCGAGTGATCGAGTCGTGGACGCCGCACGAGTGAGAATGCAGGCATGAGTAGCGAATGACGGGTGAGAAACCCGTCCGCCGAATGACCAAGGGTTCCTGGGCCAGGCTAATCCGCCCAGGGTAAGTCGGGACCTAAGGCGAGGCCGACAGGCGTAGTCGATGGACAACGGGTTGATATTCCCGTACCCGCGAAAGAACGCCCATGGCGAGCCCGGTTTGTGCTAACCACCCGAATCTTCCGTGATTGATCCCTTCGGGGTGAGACGTGGGAGGCTAGCGTGGGACCCCGGCCGGTAGTAGTCAAGCGATGGGGTGACGCAGGAAGGTAGTCCAACCCAGCGATTGGATGTGCTGGGCCAAGGGTGTAGGGCGAGACGTAGGCAAATCCGCGTCTCTTGTGCCTGAGACCTGATGGGGAGCCGATTTAGGTGAAGTGGGTGATCCTATGCTGCCGAGAAAAGCCTCTAGCGAGTTCTTAGCGGCCCGTACCCCAAACCGACACAGGTGGTCAGGTAGAGAATACCGAGGCGATCGAGCGAACTATGGTTAAGGAACTCGGCAAAATACCCCCGTAACTTCGGGAGAAGGGGGGCCTGAGACGTGAAGGCACTTGCTGCCGGAGCGTTGTATGGCCGCAGAGACCAGGGGGAAGCGACTGTTTACTAAAAACACAGGTCCGTGCGAAGTCGCAAGACGATGTATACGGACTGACGCCTGCCCGGTGCTGGAACGTTAAGGGGACCGGTTAGTCCTTCGGGGCGAAGCTGAGAACTTAAGCGCCAGTAAACGGCGGTGGTAACTATAACCATCCTAAGGTAGCGAAATTCCTTGTCGGGTAAGTTCCGACCTGCACGAATGGCGTAACGACTTCCCTACTGTCTCAACCATAGGCTCGGCGAAATTGCACTACGAGTAAAGATGCTCGTTACGCGCGGCAGGACGGAAAGACCCCGGGACCTTTACTATAGCTTGATATTGGTGTTCGGTTCGGCTTGTGTAGGATAGGTGGGAGACTGTGAAGCGGGCACGCCAGTGTTCGTGGAGTCAATCTTGAAATACCACTCTGGTCGTACTGGATGTCTAACCTCGGACCGTGATCCGGTTCAGGGACAGTGTCTGGTGGGTAGTTTAACTGGGGCGGTTGCCTCCTAAAATGTAACGGAGGCGCCCAAAGGTTCCCTCAGCCTGGTTGGCAATCAGGTGGTGAGTGCAAGTGCACAAGGGAGCTTGACTGTGAGACTGACAGGTCGAGCAGGAGCGAAAGCTGGGACTAGTGATCCGGCACTGGCTTGTGGAAGCGGTGTCGCTCAACGGATAAAAGGTACCCCGGGGATAACAGGCTGATCTTCCCCAAGAGTCCATATCGACGGGATGGTTTGGCACCTCGATGTCGGCTCGTCGCATCCTGGGGCTGGAGTAGGTCCCAAGGGTTGGGCTGTTCGCCCATTAAAGCGGTACGCGAGCTGGGTTTAGAACGTCGTGAGACAGTTCGGTCCCTATCCGCCGTGCGCGCAGGAGACTTGAGAAGGGCTGTCCCTAGTACGAGAGGACCGGGACGGACGAACCTCTGGTGTGCCAGTTGTTCCGCCAGGAGCACGGCTGGTTGGCTACGTTCGGAAGGGATAACCGCTGAAAGCATCTAAGCGGGAAGCCTGCTTCAAGATGAGGTCTCCCACAGGGTTAACCTGGTAAGGCCCCCGGCTAGACCACCGGGTTGATAGGCCGGATGTGGAAGCGTGGAAACACGTGGAGCTGACCGGTACTAATAGGCCGAGGACTTGACCTCAAACATGCTACGCGTCCACTGTGTGGTTCTGAAACCAACAACCAAACCAACCCCGCAAGCGGGGTGCGCGGTTTGCTCGTTGTGTGTTTCATAGTGTTACGGCGGTCATAGCGAAAGGGAAACGCCCGGTCCCATTCCGAACCCGGAAGCTAAGCCTTTCAGCGCCGATGGTACTGCACTGGAGACGGTGTGGGAGAGTAGGACGCCGCCGGACTTAACTTGGAAAAGGGAGTCACCCTACGGGGTGGCTCCCTTTTTCGTTTTCACACCCCGAAACCGCGTCCACCGGCGGCGTTCGGGCGATGTTTCGCTGTCTATAGCGACCGAAACATCGCCCAGATGCGCGCACGGTCCCGGTTTGGGAGACATGGTGCCGGCTATCGCCGGCACCATGTCGCCGTGCGCGGACAGCGCTACTTGGGGGGCTCGGGGATCAGCTTTCCGGGGTTCATCACGCCCTCGGGATCGAGTACCGATTTCACCGCACGGAGTACGTCGATACCGAGCGAACCGATCTCGTCGTCCAGCCAGGGGCGGTGGTCCGTTCCGACCGCATGATGATGGGTGATCGTGGCTCCGGCCGACGCGATCACGTCGGTCACGCGGTCCTTGGCGCGCTGCCACTGCCCGTCCGGATCCTCGTCATCGCGGGTGGCCAGTGCCGTGAAGTACAGCGAAGCGCCCGTCGGATAGAGGTGCGACACGTGCGCCATCACGAGCGGACGGGTGTTGTCCCGGGCCAGCTCGGACCGCAGCGCCGATCGGATCGTGTCGTAGAGCCCCAGGACGTCCGTCCACGAGGTGGCCGTTTCGAGCGTTTCGACCAGGGCGCCGTTGTCGAGCAGGTCGTCGCGGAGATACGGACCGTCGTACCGGTGACGGCGCCATGCCTCCCCTACGGTCGTGCCGAGCCGGATCCCGCCGGCGCCGCGGAGTAGTGCCGTCGAGGCCGTGCGCCGGTCGCGGACGACGAGCCGCGGACCTTCCCATCCGGCGATGAGCAGGCAACCGCTGCCGTGACCGCGCGCCGCCAGCACCCCGCGCAGGAGCTTGGTCTTGCCGCCGCCCGACAGCGCCAGGTTCGCCCGCGTCTCGTCCGCATCGGACAGGCGGGCGATGTCGGGTGCGATCCCCGCCTGGGTGAGGCGGCGAAGTGCGGTGATGCCATCGGCGAACGTCCGGAACGACCAGCCCTCGTCGTGGACGACCTCCGGCAGGCGACGGACCCGCAAGGTGAGTTCGGTGATCACCCCGAACACGCCTTCTGAGCCGAGTACCAGGGATTTCAGGTCCGGCCCCGCGGCGGAACCAGGCCCGCGCCCGACGGTCATGCTGCCGGCGGGGGTGGCGAGCCGGAGGCCGACGACCAGGTCCTCGAACCGTCCGTAGCCGCTCGATGCCTGCCCGGACGATCTGGTCGCGGCGTACCCGCCGAGCGAGGCGTGATGCCAGCTCTGCGGGAAGTGGCCGAGCGTCAGTCCGTGGGCGGAGAGCTTCTTCTCCAGCTCGGGACCGCGCATACCGGGGCCGACGGTGACCGTCATCGACTCGGCGTCCACATGCACGGGATCGGCGAGTCGCCGCAGGTCAAGGCTGATGACGGACGGGTACGGGCCGGCCAGCGGGGCGACCCCGCCGACGACGCTCGTGCCGCCGCCGAACGGTACGACGGCGATCCGGCGTTCGGCGCAGATCCGGAGGACGGCGAGTACGCCGGCGTGGTCTGCCGGGAGGACGACGGCGTCCGGGACGTCGACGACGCCACGGCGCCGGCGGGCGAGGTCGAGGTAGCTCTTGCCGCCGGCGTGCAGGAGCAGGGTCTCCCTGTCGTCCCGCAGATGGTTCTCGCCGACGGCCTCGACGAGCGCGTCCCGATCGGCCTCGGACAGCCGGGAGCTCGGCAGCTTGACGTCGCCGAGCGGGGCGGGCGGGGTCCGGCGGTCGGGGAGGCCGATCTCCTTGTTGAGCCAGCGGCGCGCGTGCGTGGGCAGGCCTGTGCGGCGCGTCGGGTCACCCCAACCGACCGGGTTCATGTCCCGTGGCGGCACTGCTCCCGAGGAGATGGTCATTGCTCCATCCTACCGATACGATGTGACACATGGCGTCAATCCGTCACACTGATGATGTGGTGCTCGACGCGGTACGGGTGTGCGTGCTGGCGGTGGGCGTCCGGCGGACCACCCTCACGGACGTCGCGCGGCGCGCGGGCGTCAGCCGGATGACCCTGTACCGCCGGTACCCCGACGTAGACGCGCTCGTCCGTGACCTCATGACCAGGGAGTTCAGCGCGCTTCTCCACTCCGCTCGGGGCCGCTCGGGGAACGGCCGGCAGCGGTTGGTCGCCACGGCGGTCAGCGCGGCGGCGGCACTCCGTGGCAACGAACTGTTCCGGCGGATGATGGACGTCGATCCGGAACTGCTCCTGCCGTACGTCGTCGACCGGCTCGGCGGCACCCAGTGGACGGTCGTCGAGGCGTTGGCGGACGGCGTTCGCGCGGGCCAGTCGGACGGGTCGATCCGGGACGGTGACGTGTCGGTCCTCGCGCATACCGCGTTGCTGCTGGTCCAGCCGTTCGTCTACTCCGCGCGTGTGGTCGGCGGGGTCCTGGACGAGAAGGCGTTGGGGCACGAACTGTCGGTCGCGCTCGATCGGTACCTGGCGCCGTGAGCAGCACGTCGCTCAACGCCCGCCGGCGCGCGCGGGAACTCGACGCGTTGGCCGGTGAGACGGTCGACGTGCTGGTGATCGGCGGCGGCATCGTCGGTGCCGGCGTCGCGCTCGACGCTGCCAGCCGCGGCCTGTCCGTGGCCCTGGTCGAGCGCGGCGATCTGGCCCAGGGCACCAGCCGGTGGAGTTCGAAGCTGATCCACGGCGGCCTGCGGTACCTGGCCAGCGGCGATGTCGGCGTCGCGTACGAGAGTGCGGTCGAGCGGGGCATCCTCATGCGGCACACGGCGCCGCATCTCGTCCGGGCGTTGCCGTCCGTGATCCCGACGGCATCGCGGGCACAGGCTGCGAAGGTCTGGGCGGGACTCCAGGCCGGTGACGCGCTGCGGATGGCGGCCGGGACGCCCTCGGCGCTGCTCCCCCGCCCGCGGCGGCTCACGGTGGATGAGCTGGTCCGGTATGCGCCGGGGGTCGATCCGGGGCGGATCCGCGGCGGGCTCCTCGCGTGGGACGGCCAGTCGGTTGACGACGCGCGTCTCGTGGTCGCTGTCGCGCGCACCGCCGCCGGGCTCGGCGCGCGGATCATCACCCGCTGCGCGGCAGTCAGCGTCCACGGCGGCGGCGCCCGCCTCCGCGACGAGCTGCCGAGCGGCGGTGAGGTGCCAGGCATCGGGCGGGGACAAAGGCCGGGCGGCGGAGGGCCGCCGGGCGAGATGGCAAGCGACGGGCAAAGGCCAGGTGGCGGCTCCGGCGGGCGACGCGGTGGGCCACGGGTGGCCGGTGGCGGCTCCGTGCCGGGCGACGCGGGGGCCGGCGGTCCGCGGGAGTTCGATGTGACGGCTCGGGTTGTGGTGAATGCGACCGGGGTGTGGGCGGATCAGCTCGCGCCTGGGGTGTCGTTGCGTCCGAGCCGGGGTAGTCACGTGATCGTCCCGGCCGCCCGTCTCGGCGGCCTGACCTGCGGGATCACGGTGCAGATCCCCGGCGGGCGGAACCGGTTCGGGTTCGCGTTGCCGGCCGGCGATGGACGCGCGTATCTCGGGATCACCGACGAGCCGGTGGACGACGTGCCGGACGGCGATCCCGTGCCGAGCGACGCGGAGATCGCCGCTCTGCTCGGCACCTTCGACGAGGTCCTACGCACGCCGCTGCGGCGCGACGACGTGATCGGCTCGTTCGCGGGGCTGCGGCCGCTGCTCGACGCCGGTCCCGCCGACACGGCGGACCTGTCGCGCCGGCACGTCGTCCGGGTGGACGGCGGAGTCGTGACGGTGGTCGGCGGCAAGTTCACGACCTACCGGCGAATGGCCGAGGACGCGGTCGATCGCGCGGTCGCCAGCGCCGGATTACGGGCGCGGCCCTGTGTCACGGCCCGGCTGCCGCTCGTCGGGGCGGCCAGTCACCGGCGGCTCGCGCAGGTGGCGGCGCCGGCCAGGATCGTTGCCCGATATGGCATGGAGGCGACGAAAGTCATTGGGAATGATGATCGTCCGATAACAAAGGGTTGTGCGGTTACCGGAGCGGAATTCGCCTTTGCGCTGCGGCACGAAGGGGCCCTGGATGCGGCCGATCTGCTCGATCGGAGGACGCGAATAGGGCTAGTCCCGGCAGATCGGGCGGCTGCTCTCCCGGCCGCTGAGCAGGCAGTTTCTCAGTTTTCTCTAGAATGAGCGCGCGACCTCTTGCACGGTGACGATAGCCTGCGTTGAACATCGGCACCGGTGTCGACAGGAGGATCATGGCTCATATCGAGCTCTCGCTCGCGCCTGCCGATGCCGCCCCCGACGCATTGCATCGTTCGCTTCAGGTGGTGGGTCCGGCGCGTCATCTCGATACCTGGCTCGAGGCTGTCAGCGAAGCCGAGGAACCCTGCCTCCTGCTCGACGCCGGTGGAGTGATGCTCGGCGTCTCGCGTGCGTGCGTAGCCGTTCTCGGCGCGACGACCCCGGAGGATCTGCTCGGCCGGGGGCTGCTGGAGGACGTCATCGACCTGGTCGACTTCACCGCCGCCCAGGAACGGCTCACCGAGGCGCAGCTCGAACGGCTACCACCGCTGCTCGCGCTCGCGTCCGGGGCGCTCGCCCGGGGGCTGCTGCGGATCCGCACCGCCGGGGCGATCCGCACGCTCGACGCGGTGTCCACGCCGCTGCGCGCCCACGGCCAGCTCGTCGGCTCCCTCACGTTCTTCCACCGCATCTGAGCCACGCCGCCGGCCGGCGCACACGCAACGGCGCCACGACCCGAGGGTCGTGGCGCCGCTGTCAACGCGTCAGAACTGCAGGCTGAACTTGTCGATGAAGCCGGTGTCGGCCGAGTAGACGTCGCGCACCTGGAGCTTCCAGCTGCCGTTCGCGACCTCGGACGAGGCGTTCACCGTGTAGGTGGTGATGACGTTGTCCGCGCTGTCGGAACTCGAGGAGTTCTTGAGCCGGTAGGCGGTCCCGTCGGGGGCGACCAGGTCGATGACCAGGTCACCCCGGTAGGTGTGCTTGATGTCGACGCCGACCTGGAGGCCGGACGGGGCGTTGCCCGCACGGTTGACGGTGACGTTGCTGGTCACCGCCGTGCTGGCGTCGGGGATGTTGACGTTCGTGAGGTTCTCGAAGTACGAGCCTCCCGGGGACGTCGTCGGGGACGGTGTGGGCGAACCGGTCGGCGACGGGGACGTCGTCGGGCCGGTCAGTTCCCACAGTCCGTAGGACATCGCGTCGCTGTTGCGGTCGAGCGCGGTGTCGTTGATGTTGCTCGTCGTGTCGCAGGCCGCGTGGTAGCAGCGGTCGAACGCGACGCCGGCCGTGCCGCCCCACTTCGTGACCTGGGCAGCGGTCTTCGTGCGGCTCGCGCCGGTGAAGATGCCGCCGACCTTGACGCCGGCACTCTTGAACGGCGCGTGGTCGGACCGGCCGTCACCCTCGGTCTCCGGCTCGCTCGCCACGCCCAGGCTCTGGAGGTAGTTCACGAACAGGGCCTGCAGCGTGGGGTCGTCGTCGTAGACGAAGTAGCCGGGGTTGGGCGAACCGATCATGTCGAAGTTCAGGTACGCCGTGATCTTGGCCCGCTCGGCAGTCGGCAGGTTGTTCACGTAGAACCTGGATCCGACGAGCCCCAGCTCCTCGGCGCCCCACCAGGAGAACCGGATCGTCTTGCCCGGATTCGGCCTGGCCTGCTTGTACGCGAGGGCGACGGCGAGCTGGGCGGCGCTGCCCGAGCCGTTGTCGTTGATGCCCGGTCCGGCACTCACGCTGTCGAGGTGGGAGCCGAGCTGGACGACCTGGTTCGGGTTCTGGCCGGGCAGCTCGGCGATGACGTTCCAGCTCTGGCCGGCCGTGCTGGTGAACGGCTGCACGGTGACCGTGTAGCCGGCGTTCTGCAGCTGCGTCTGGACGTAGGTGACCGATGCCTGGTAGCCGGCGCGACCGGTGTACCGGTTGCCGCCGTTGTTCGTGGCGATGGTCTGCAGCTGGGTGAGGTGGGACCTGACTGCCGCGATCGTGATGTCCGGGGCGCCGTTCGGCAGGTCGGCGACGGCGGCGCTCTGCGCGCCGGCCATTGGTGCGGTCAGTACCGCCGCGAGCGCTACGGCACCGATGGTGCCCGTCGCGGCGAGACCTAAGACTCGCTTGCGCATGGAATCTTCCTCCAAGGTGGCAGCGGGCCGTGACCCCCAGGGACATCCGGAGGCCACGGCCCGACCATTGAGACGAGTTACGCCGTCAGTGCGTCAGAACTGCAGGCTGAACTTGTCGATGAACCCTGTGTCAGCGGCGTAGGCGTCGCGGACGCGGAGGTTCCAGGTGCCGTTGGCGGCCTCGGAGGAGGCGTTGACGGTGTAGGTGGCGATGACGTTGTCCGCGGAGTCGGAGCTCGAGTTGCTCTTGAGCCGGTACGCGGTCCCGTCGGGAGCGATCAGGTCGATGACCAGGTCACCCCGGTAGCTGTGCTTGATGTCGACACCGACCTGGAGACCGGTCGGGGCGTTGCCCGCACGGTTCACCACGATCGGGCTGTTCACGGTGCCGAGGTCCGGGATGTTGATGTTGGTGAGGTTCTCGAAGTACGAACCACCCGGAGACGTCGTCGGCGACGGCGTCGGCGAACCGGTCGGCGTCGGCGACGGGGAGCCGGTGCACGGCTGGTCGCTGGCGCTGACACTCACCGCGGACCACGCGGCCTGGACGGCCTTGTACTCGGTCGAGCAGCTGCCGTAGTGGAACGTCGCCGCGGCGAGCGTGTCCGTACGGGCCTTCGAGTACGAGTTGTTGCTGACGAAGCCGACGTCCAGAGCCCGGTACCAGATCTTCGCGGCCTTGTCCCGACCGATGCCCGTCACCGTGCTGTTGTTGCAGGTGGGGCTGTTGCCGAACGGGGTGTTGCCGCTGCCCTCGGCGAGCAGGAAGAAGAAGTGGTTACCCACGCCGGAGGAGTAGTGCGGGTCCGCGCCGGGAACCGCGCTGCTCCAGCAGTTGTAGGACCGGCCGTCGAGCGACGGCTGGTACATGTACCGCAGCGGCGTGCCGTTGCCGTTGATGTTGATCTTCTCGCCGACCTGGTAGTCACCCGGGTCCGCGGCGGTGTTGGCGTAGAACTCGACCATGTTGCCGAAGATGTCGCTGGTCGCCTCGTTGAGGCCACCGGCGTCACCGGAGTAGTCCAGGTTCGACAGGGCTTCGGTCACGCCGTGGGACATCTCGTGCCCGGCCACATCGAGGGAGACGAGCGGACGGGAGTTGCCTGAGCCGTCGCCGTACGTCATCTGGGCTCCGTCCCAGAAGGCGTTGACGTACGCGTTGCCGTAGTGGACCCGCGAGGGCACACCGCGACCGTCACCGAAGATGCCGTTCCGGGCATGGACGTTCTTGAAGTAGTCGAACGTCTTGGCCGCGCCGAAGTGGGCGTCGACGGCGGCCGACTGGCGGTTGCTGGTGGCGCCGTTGCCCCAGGCGTTGTCCGCGTCAGTCATGTTGCTGCACGTGGACGAACCCTGGTTCATGTCGCAGGTACGGCCGTTGCCGTGCGACGGGTCGGTCAGCGTGTAGCTCCCGCCGGACTGCGTGGTGTCGATGGTCACCGAACCGGAGTAGACGCTCGCACCGGTGCCTTCGACGTGCTTGACCTTGTCCGCCTTGTCCAGCACCGCTCCCGTGCTGGCGTCGACGAGCACCGTCAAGAGGCTCGGCGTCTGGTCTGCCTTGATGCCGTCGATCTTCGTTTCCCAGGCGAGGCGTGGGCTGGCCTCGCTGGCATCGACGACCAGCTCGGGCGAGCCGACCTTGTCAACCTTGCCGGAGAACGCCTTCTTCGCCGCCGCCTTGGCCTGCTCGACCGTCAGCTTGGGCGTGGTGCCGACAGTGATCGCGGTGGGCTGCGAAACACTGGCACCGGCGAACGCGCCGCCGGGGGCGTTGTGGACGACGAAGTCGCCGCCCAGGACCCGGAGGCCCTTGTACGTGCGGTTGTAGCGGACGTGCGACCCGCCGTTGCTGTCGACGATCGTGCGGGTGGCCGTGTACTTGTCGCCTTCCGATGCCCGGATCGCGGACTCGTTGGCGTCAATGGCCTGGTCAGCGCGGGCGATCGCCTGCTGCGGATTCGGCTTCGGTGCGGTCCGCGGGGTGTCCGCGGTGGCGTTGGTGGCTGCCACGGCACCTAAGCCGAGTAAAACCACCGTGACGGCCGAGACCGCCACGCCGGTCGAGGCAAGTGTCTTTCTCACCCCGATACTCCCTTCCTGAGGGTATTTACGACGGATGTCGTGACCGCAGGTATAACGGGTTAACTAACTGGTGTAAAGACTTGTGTTGAAGTTGGACGGGGGGATAATGACGTTTCGCCCGGAGCTACGTACACCCGCCCGTCGCACGCTTGTGACCGGCGCAAACGAGGGGGTAGCCACGTACGCTCGCCGCATGACGGGCCCTGGCAGGGAGCGCGACGTCACGGAATCGATCGGCGATCGACTACTCCGATTTCGCAAACAGCGCGGCCTCACCCAGAAGGATCTCGCCGGCGAGCGGTACTCCTCGGCCTTCGTCTCCATCGTGGAATCCGGCCGCCGCCGCCCGTCCGAAGAAGCCGTGCGGTACTTCGCCGAACGGCTGTCCATCGACGCCGAAGAGCTGCTGACCGGACGTCCGGCGCACCTCGGCGTCGAACTGGAGATGCGGCTCGTCCGCGCCCGGCACGCAGTGTCCACAGACGACCTGACCGCCGCCGAGCAGGCGTACGCGGCCGCGCGCTCCGAAGCCGCCGACCACGGCCTCGTCCGGCTGGAAGCCAAGGCGCTCGTCGGATTGGCCCGGTGCGCCGAACGAGCCGGCGACGTCGACCGCGCCCTCCGGTACCTCGACGAAGCCGAAACGAGCCTCGCCGACGAACCGCTCACCGCCCGCGTGCCGGCCCTCGTCCTCAAGGCCAAGATCAAGCGGTTCCGCGGCGAACTCCGCGACGCCGCCTACCTGCTCGAAGCCGCCCTCGAACGGCTCGACCGCGACGGCCTGCTCGACCCGGACTCCGTCGTCCAGCTCCAGTACGGGCTCGTAGGCGTCTACATCGACCTCGGCCTCCTCGACCGCGCCGCATCCGCCGGCAGCGCCGCGATGGCCCTCGCCGGCAAGGTCGCCGACCCCGAACACATCGGGCAGATGCACATGCAGGTCGCCCGCACCTACATGCTGCAGGGCCGCTGGGACGACGCCGAAGAAGCCCTCAACCGCGCCCACACCACCTACACCCAGCTCGACTACCTCGCCGAAACCGCCATGTGCCACTGGGCCCGCGGCTACATCCTCCTCCGCGAAGACCGCCTCACCGACGCCGAACGCGAACTCACCACCGCCCGCGACCTCATGCGCTCCCTCGACGCCTGGTACTACGCCGGCGCCCTCGCCAGCGAACTCGCCACCGTCCTCTGGAAACTCGGCCGCCCCGACGAAGCACTCGCCGCCCTCGACGACGCCTGGCGCCTCGAACGCGAATCCGCAGGCACCCAACTCGCCGTCGCCGACGCCTACCGCCTCCGCGGCCTCATCGCCCGCGACGCCGGCGACCACGACGCCGCCGAGAAAGCGCTCCGCTCCGCTTACGAAAGCTTCCTGCGCGCCGAAGCCGGCCCCATCGCCGCCAGCACAGCCCGCCTCCTCGGCGACCTCCTCCGCGAAGCAGGCCGCCTGGACGAAGCAATCGACATCTACCGCTCAGGCCTCTCCGCTTTCGAGTGAGCGGCCCGCTGAGGCACCACGCTCGCCGTCGTCTCCGCGCCTCGCGTGCTGGAGCACGCGTCGGCTTGTGCGACGGCGGCGATCGCGGCACCTCAGCGGGCTCCAGGTTTAGATCAAGATCTGACAATCTCGAACACGGCTAGCAGGGCGAACAGCGTGAAGATGGCGGCGGCGGCGCGTTGGAGGAGGTGGATGGGCATCACCTTCAGGAGGGCGCGGCCGGCCAGGGCGGCGATCGTGCACACCGCCATCTCGCCCAGCCACGCGCCGAGGAACACCGACAGCGGCGCCCCGTACTTCGCCGACATCGCCGCCGTCGCCAGCTGCGACCCGTCGCCGAACTCCGCGATCACCAGGATCCCGAAACTGATCATCGCGATCCGGGCCGCCGAGGTCGCCGCCGGTGTCTCCCGCGGCGACTCGTCATCGTCGCGGAAACTCTCCCGGAACAGCAGGACGGCACCCACCGCGAACAACGCCGCGACGATCCCGAGGGTCACCTTCTCCGGCAGCAGGCTCAGCGCGCCGCCGATCGACACCGCGATCCCCATCTGCAACGCGAACGCCGCGCCGATGCCGACCAGCACCGGCCCCGGCCGGTAGCGGCTCGACAGCACCAGCGTCGCGACCATCGTCTTGTCCGGCAGCTCCACCACGAACACCAGCGCGAACACGGCGGCCAGCACGGCGGGATCGAGCGTCACAGCAGTTCACCCTATGGGCAGACCCGTCTTCCGCTGCGCGGGCGTGACACGGCTTCGTACTATCGCCGCAATGCCCTGACCGGAAGGCGAACTGATGTTGTTAGCGCGGGCGCTCGTGGCGACCGTTGGATGCCTGGCCGTGGTTCTCTCCGTCACAGCGTGCACGGAGGAGCCGGACAAGCCGAAGGTCGAGACCATCCCGCCCGGAGCGGACATCTCGCCCCCGCCGCAGCCGTCCGGCTCGCCGACCCCCGGGCCGTCCGCGTCCGTCAACCCGGCCGCCGCCTGCGTGACCGAAGGCCAGGTCGTCGAGGGGCTGATCTTCGCCGACCCGGACACGCCCCCCTCGACCCAGGCCAAGCTCGGCGGCGCCCCCGTGTGCGAGAAGGGCTGGGCGTTCGCCACCCTCACCGCGCCGGACGCGGACGAGACCCGCGTCGTCCTGCGTCACACGGGCGGCAAGTGGACCGTCCTCACGTACGGATCGGCGCCCTGCTCGGAACCGCGCGTCAGTGAGGCGCCGGCCAAGGTCCGCACCGCCGCCGGCTGCTGACGGTGCTGGACGCCAGCGGCCACGGCACGAGCATCTAGGCTGCTGTCATGCCAGGTGTTCCGCCTACCCGCTTCACGTACCTCGGCCCGGCCGGCACGTTCGCCGAACAGGCCCTACGGACGGTGCCCGCCGCCTCGCGCGCCGAGCTGATCCCGTCTGTCGACGTCGTCGAGGCGGTGCAGGCCGTCCGCACCGGGGACGCCGATGCCGCCCTCGTGCCGCTGGAGAACTCGGTCGAGGGCGCTGTCGGCGCCACGCTCGACGAACTGGCGCTCGGCGAACCGCTGATGATCACCCGCGAGGTGCTGCTGGCGGTGACGTTCGGCCTGTACGTCCGTCCGGGCACCGAGCTGGCCGACATCGGCACGGTCGCCACGCATCCGCACGCCGAGGCGCAGTGCCGTGAGTGGCTCCGCGCCAACGCGCCGCACGCGAGATACGTCCGGACGACGTCCACGGCCGACGCCGCGGTCGGTGTCGCCAAGGGCGAGTACGACGCGGCGATCTGCGCGCCCGTCGCCGGCGAGCAGTACCGGCTCGCCGAACTGGGCAAGGACATCGCCGACACCGCCGGGGCCGTCACCCGGTTCGTGCTGGTCAGCAGGCCCGGGACACCGCCGCCCGGTCCGACGGGTGACGACATCACGTCCGTCGTCGCGTTCATCGCGCACGACCGCACCGGCGCGCTGCTGGAGGTCCTGACGGAGTTCGCCGTCCGGGGCATCAACCTCACCCGGATCGAGTCGCGCCCGACGAAGGAGCGCATCGGCCGGTACTGCTTCTTCCTGGACTGCGCCGGCCACATCGCCGACGCGCCGGTGGGCGAGGCGCTGATGGGGCTGCGGCGGATCTGCGCCGACGTCCGCTTCCTCGGCTCGTACCCGCGCACCGACGACGGGCCGCCGCCGCCCCGCCGTCCCGGTACCGCCGCCGAGGACTTCGCGGACGCGTCCGCGTGGCTCGCCCAGGCACGAAGGGGCGACCTGTGAGCCGGCTGATCCTGGTCCGTCACGGGGAGAGCGAGGCGAACATCGTCGGCAGCCTCGACACGAGGGTTCCCGGTCCGCCGCTCACCGAACTGGGCCGCAAGCAGGCCGCCGAGCTGGTGCAAGCGCTGGCGGACCACGAAGTCCAGGCCGTGTGGTCGTCGTCGATGACCCGGGCGCTGGAGACCGCCGGTCCGCTGGCCGAGGCGCTGGGCGTCGAGGTTCGGATTCACCCCGATCTGCGCGAGGTCGACGTCGGCGACCTGAGCGACCGACGGGACACCGAGGCCCACGACCTGCTGGACGACATCATGGGCGGGTGGATGCTGCGCGGCGAGCTGGAGCTGCGATGCCCCGGCGGCGAGTGCGGCGCCGACCTGGTGGCCCGGGTGGAGGCGGTGTTCCACGAGGTCATCGCCGATCTGGACGGTGACGGCACGGCCGTCGTCGTCGCGCACGGCGCGGCGCTCCGGACGACGCTGCTGGGCCTGTGCGACCTCGACGCCGCGTTCGTCCTGTCCCACCACCTGCCGAACGCCGGTTACGTTGTGGTCGACGTTGCTGACGGTGAGTACGTTTGCCGCAGCTGGGCTGGACTAGCGCCGAAATTGTTCGTGTCGTAGGGGGCGTAGCGCGGGAAATAAGGGTAGGCTAACCTCACGGATTGTGAGAGGTGAGATGCCTGGACCCGTCGTGCGGAGCCACTCGGTGCGCTGCTCAGCGATCGAGTCGAGCTGCTGCGCGCACTTGGACAATACCCCACAAAACGCCGGTGACCAGGGATGAGTGCGGTCGCGGTGCGCTCCGCGTGCCAGCTGACGACCCGGGTCATCCCCGGTCCGCTGCCCCTGGGTTGGCACCGGACGGCGGACCTCCTGCACGATGACACGCTCCTGCGCGACACGATCAGCGCGTACGGCGAGACGCTGGGCGCGCCCAGCCGGCAGGTCGCGTCGGCCCTCGCGTTCAAGGCGTACTCGTGGGCAGTCCTCGAACCGGTCGTGACCGCCTGGGTCAGCCGCCAGCGCGTGCCCGACTTCAGCGTCGCGCTCACGGCCGTCCACCTCGCGCCGGACGGATACGAGGTCGCCGTCACCACCGAACGGGTCTGGGTGCTGGCGAACGATCCGCTGGCCGGATCGGCCGGCGCGATCGTCGTCCCGCACGAGGCCGCACTCCTCGACGCGCTGCGCCGCACGCTGGTCGAGGGGCACCTCGCGCCGGCCGTGGAAGCGTTCCGTCGGGTCCGGGGCGGTGGACCGCGTCCACTGTGGGGATCCGTCGCCCAGTCGCTGTGCTACCCGGCGTCCGTCGCCGAGGTGCCGGACCCCCGGGCGGCCGTCGACGCCTTGCTGTCGGTGCTCGGCCCGGAGGTCGCAGACCTGGTCGAGGTCGCCGAGCTGAACGAGGGCGGCCGCTGGCGACCGTCGCTGTTCCGGCGCACGTGTTGCTACTACTACACGGTCCCGTCCGGCGAGGTGTGCTCGACGTGCTGCCTGCTCACGGACGCCGACCGGGACCGCCGCGCCACCGAAGCCGGCGCGCGGTGGCGGCGCGTCAGCCGCTGAACAGGCTGCCGCTCGACCCGCCCGACTGGAGCTTGATCCCCTCGGACGGCTGAAGCAGCACGAACCCGTTGCCGGAGAACGCGATCTGGAACAGCTCGCCGGAGCCGCCGCGCAGCAGCGATCCGAGGCTCTGTGACTTGTGGATCGTGCTCTGCAGCCCGGACGACCAGCCGATCACCGCGTCGGTGTCGGCGTACACGGGGGCCTCGGGCGTCACGGGAATGACGATCGGCTGCCCGTCGCTGGTGATCGCGAGCCGGCCGTGCCCCTGGAAGACGGAGTTGAACAGGCCGCCGCCGAGCATGCCGGCGCCGCGCACCATCTGGATGTCGTACTGGAGCGTCGGGTCGAAGCAGATTACGTTGCGGCCGTTGATCGACAGCGCGTCGCCCGGCTCGATGTCGATGATGAAGCAGTCGTGGGCGAGCGACGCGAACCACACCTCACCGTGGCCACGGACGCTCATCAGCGCCAGGCCCTCGCCGGTGAACGCCCGCTTGAGGAACTTCCCGACCCCCTGGCTCTTGACCTCGAACCCGACGTTGCCCCGGTAGCCGATCATGGCGCCCTGGCGCGCAAGCAGCTCGCCGTTGATCGCGGCTTTGACGCACTTCGGGTGCTGCAGGCTGATGCCCAGCTGGGTTGCCTGCTGAGCCATGTTCTGGCTGTTGAAAAGGTCGCTGCGCATGGGTTCCCCGTTCGTCGGTGCAAAGACCGTAGTACGCGACGGGCGCCGGACCCGTGAGGATCCGGCGCCCGTGTACCAAGTCGTTACTGGCCGAGCAGACCACCCAACACGCCGCCGGACTGCTGCTGGCCGGACACCGCCGCACCGGCGATCTCCTCCGACGGCTGCACCACGACGAAGCCCTGGCCGGCGAAGCTCATCGTGAACGCTTCACCGGTGGACCGGCCGAGGAGCGTGCCGAGGCCGAGCTGGTCGGCGCGGTGGTAGCCGGTCTGGAGGCTGGTGGACCAGCACACCGCGGCCTGCGGGTCGGCGAACGTCGGCTGGTCGACCCGGAGCACGACGGGCGTGCCCTTGCAGGTGATCGCGAGCCGGCCCTGGCCGGAGAACACACAGTTGAACAGGCCGGCGTTGGACATCATGCCCATGCCCTGGACCATCTTGATGTCCCAGGTCAGCGTGGGCTCGAACGCCAGCACGTTGGCGCCGTTGATGCTCAGGCCGTCGTGCGGGCCCTCGAGGTCGATCAGGTAGATGTCCGACGCCCGGTCGGCGAGGAACACGTCGCCCTGGCCGGTCATCTTCATGAGCGGGATGCCCTCGCCGGTGAGCTTGCTCTTCAGGAACTTGCCGATGCCGCCGGAGCCCTGCGCCTGGAACTGGACGTTCCCCTGGTAGGCGACCATCGCCCCGGTGCGGGCGAACGCTTCGCCGCGCAGCTCGACCTTGAGCAGCTTCGAGTTCTGCAGACGCAGGCCGGGCTGCTCCGACTCCTGCTCCATGTTCGACGCGGCAAACAGCTCACTGCGCATTGGGTTTTTCCCTTCCAAGGACGTGGACACGCTGAGCGTAGTGACAACGCGCCAGGGGGCGCTGTCGTGCCGGCGACGTTTTGCACGTTTGACCTCCGGTTTTGCCCGTTCAGCCGACCAAACGGTCCTGAATGACCCGCTATATCAGCCCCAAATTCTGCGCGGTCAGCGTCGCTGTCAGGCGATCTCGCGCGCCAAGTTTCCGGTATGTGCTCTCCAGGTGCTTGTTCACGGTCCGGGGTGAGATCTCCAGCCGGCGAGCGATCGCCCGCGCGGTGAGCCCGCGGCTGAGATGGGTGAGCACGGTGTGCTCTCGTGGCGTCAAGACGTCCGTCATGGTGGTTCCCCGCTGTCGTGATCGTGTGGCGCTGGACAGTCCACGGCACACTGCATCCCTGAAACAGGGGGTGCGCACGGCCCGGTGCGCACCTGGGCAACGGAGTACACGCCTATGACCGTCATCCCGTCGCTGGTGCGTTGGGGCCTTTCGCCCGACGCCGACCTCGTGTACCGGACGCTGAGCCTCTACGGCCCGCAGACCAGCAGCGGCGCTGCCCGTGACCTGGGAATCTCGAAGGCCCGGGTCGACGGCGCGCTGGACGAGCTGGTCGCGCTCGGAGCGGCCACGCCGGCACCCAGCACCAGACCCGGCACCCGGCGGTGGCAACCGGCGCCGGCCGACCGGGTGCTGGCCCGGGTCCGGCGGCGGCCGCGCGGTCCCCGGCGGCGACCCGCGCGGTGGCGGCGCCAGCTCGCCGAGGCCGTGCCGTTCGCGGTGGACGAGGAACAGGTCCGGGCCTGGCCGTCCCGCGCGCTCGCCCGTGGCCGCATCGCCGAACTGGCCAGCCGCGAACGGGTCGAACACCTCACGATCAACACCGAGGAGGTGTTCAGCGTCGACGCGGTCACCGTCGCCTCGCCGCTGGACCAGGACCTGCTCACCCGTGGCCTCCGCGTCCGGACGCTCGGCCACCCGGCCAGCGACGGCGACAGGTCGTGCGCGTACCCGTCACAGCTCGCGGCTCTGGGCGGTGAGCACCGCGAAGCGGACGAGCTGCCTATGAAGCTGATGCTGTTCGACCGCCGGGTCGCCATCCTCGCCGCCGACCCGACCGACTTCGAGGCGGGTGCCGTGGAGATCAGCGACCTGGCCGTGACGGAGCACCTGAGCGTCGTGTTCCACCAGATCTGGGCGGACGCCCGCGATCCCCGCCGGACCGGTGTGCCGCCCGTCATCCTGACCGCTCGCGAGAAGACCATCGTCGGACTCCTGTCCGAGGGCCGCTCCGAGGAGTCGGTCGCCGCCCAGCTCGGACTGAGCCGGCGCAGCGTGGTCTACGCACTTCGCGCCCTCATGGACCGGCTCGGCGTGGAGAACCGCTTCCAGCTCGCGCTGGTTCTGGGCGCCGTCGGCGCCACCCCCTTACCTGACGCTTATCGAACCGTGGAGGATGCATGTTCCGATTCCTGACCGTGCTGGCCTGTTCCGTCGTGATCGGCGCGGTGGCGGCCGGGTCGCCGGCCTCGGCGACCGTCATCGCCGACCCTGTCCGGTCGCCGGTATGGGTGCCCGCCTCGTGCGCGACCGGGACGTTGACCGGCGCAGTCCGGGAACCCGGGGGCGGCGTGGTCGTATCCGGGACGGCCGAAGCCTGCGGCGACCACGTCGCGAAGTCCTTCTTCGCGCTGGCGGTGTTCCACATCGGCACCGATCTCAAGCCGTTCGCGGAGCACGACGACGCCCGCTTCTACCGGAAGGAACAGCCGCGGCCCTTCGCGGCTCACGCCTTCCGGAGCGGGACGACCGACGCGGTCTGCCTGATGGCGTCTTCCACCAAGCGGCTGAGCTGCGCCTGGGTCAGCGCGCCCCACGGCCAGCCGGTGACGATGACGCCCATCGGCATCGACGACCCCGTCGTGCGGGCGCCGGTCGAGCTGGGCCGCCGCGACCCCGGAAATCCCGGTGATGTGGACAAGTGCGCCACGTGCTTCTGACGAGGTCGTGCCCCTCACCGTCGTGAGGGGCACGCCGCCGCGTCAGAGCCTCTCGCACGCCTGGAAGTTCGGACCGTTGACGCACACGTCGAAGTCCGCGCCGCCGTCCAGCTCGTTGTTGCCCGGTCCGCCGTCGAGCTTGTCGTCGCCGTCCTCGCCGCGCAGGTAGTCACGCCCGACGCCGCCGAGCAGCGTGTCGCCGCCGGGGCCGCCGTTCAGCACGTCGAGCTCGCCGAAGCCGAACAGCGTGTCGTTGCCCTGCTCGCCGTGCAGCTGGTCGTAGTTCGGTCCGCCGTAGAGGGCGTCGTCGCCGTCGCCACCGACGATCATGTTCATGCCGTCGTCGTCGCCGGTCGAGGAGCCGGTGATCCGGTCGTTCCCCGCGCGGCCGTCGACGAAGTCGTTGCCCCCTCCGCCGTCGATGTGGTCGTTGCCCAGCTCGCCGTACAGGGTGTCCTGGTCCTTGCCGCCCAACACCGTCAGCGGGACCTTGAGGGTCGGCGCGACGTGCCGGCGACCGAGCCAGTCCTGCCCGGCGCCGAGATCGAGGTAGATCTGGTCGATCCCGGTGGCCTCACAGTGCACGATCGTGTCGTCGTAGCCGGGTGCGCGCCAGCATCCCCGTCCGGGCACGATCGGGATCTCGTCGTCGATCACGTAGTAGCCGTCGATCGCGCTGAGCTGGACCTTGTTGTCGCTCGAACCGCCGGTGTACTGGATCTGCTTCCAGGCGACCTCCGCCTTGCCGGCCTCGACGGCGTGAGCCGCGGTGGGGACGGTCAGGGCCGGTACGACCATGGCCGCGGCCACGACGCCCACGCGTAGCACCTGCTTCGTGATGCGCATGCTCGCTCCCTCGCTCGGGGGCACGCCCGGGGCCGGGCGGCGAGCATCACGATCGGGGACCGCCGCGACTGTCGACAGTGGAAAGTGTGCGTATTGACAGCCCTTGTCAGGCCCAACCGAGTTCGTGCAGGCGGTCGTCGTCGATGCCGAAGTGGTGCGCGATCTCGTGGACGACCGTGACCGCGACCTCCTCGACCACGTCGTCCTCGTCGTCGCACATCGCCAGGGTCGGGTTGCGGTAGATGTAGATGCGGTCGGGCAGGGCGCCGGAGTAGTCCCAGCCGCGTTCGGTCAGCGCGTAACCCTCGTAGAGGCCGAGCAGGCCCGGCTCCGGCGGTTCGTCCTCGACCAGCACCACCACGTTGTCCATGCGGCCGAGCAGTTCCTCGGGGATGCTGTCCAGCGCTTCGGCGACCAGTTCCTCGAAGCGTTCCCTGCTCATGTCGACCACGCCCACGATTGTGCACGCTCCACCGGAGGCGCCCGCCCGGGGCCACGCGACGGGGCAGCGCCCCGGGCGGCGAAGACCATCGTCGGCGATCGGGAGGCCTGCCCGGCAGTGGCAACTGTACGTATTGACGCGGGCGGTGGGATCGTGGGCCGGTGACGCGGATCGCGGTGCTCGGCAGCGCCAACATGGACCTGGTCGCGTACGTCGAGTCGGCGCCCGCACAGGGCGAGACCGTGTTCGGACGGGAGTTCCGCACGGTCGCCGGCGGCAAGGGCGCGAACCAGGCGATCGCGGCCGCGCGGGCCGGCGCGGACGTGCTGATGATCGGGGCGGTCGGGGACGACGCGTTCGGTGCGTCGCTGCGGTCGGTGCTGTCCGGCGCAGGTGTGGCGGTCGATCGGCTGCGGACGGTGCCCGGACCGACCGGCACGGCACACATCGTCGTGGACTCCCGTGGCGGCAACTCCATCGTCGTGGTGCCGTCCGCGAACGCGACCGTGACAGATCTGTCCGCTGAGGACGGTGCCGCCCTGGACGGCTGTGACGCGCTCCTGCTCCAGCTGGAGCTACCGCTGGCGGCGGTGGTGGCCGGTGCGGGTTTGGGACGGGCGGCCGGGGCGCGGGTCGTACTCACGCCCGCGCCCGCTGGGGACCTGCCTGACGAGCTGCTGGCCACTGTGGACCTGCTCGTCCCGAACGAGCACGAGGCGGCGGCGCTGACCGGCTTGGACGATCCGCGGGCCGCACTGGCGGCACTGCTTGAGCGGGTGCCGGAGGTCGTGATCACGCTGGGCGCCGCCGGCTGCCTGTACGGATCGCGATCCGGCGAGCTGCTCCACGTCCCGGCCGTCGCGGTGGACGCCGTCGACACCACGGCGGCTGGGGACACGTTCGTCGGCGCGCTGACCGTCGCCCTGGCGGAGGGGGTGGCCGTCGACCGCGCTCTCCGGTGGGCGTCGGCTGCGGCGGCGCTATCGGTGCAGCGTCAGGGCGCCAGCTCGTCGATGCCCACGCGCGGCGAGATCGACGCGGCTATGTAGCGCTGCGCCACGATCCGACCGGTGGGATCGCGGATCCTGGCTTCAGGATCCGACCGGTCGGAAGGCGCTGCTGGTGCGGAGCGGGGCGGGCGGTGCCTGCTCGGCCAGCCGCCGCGCCGCTCGGACCAGCATCGACCGGACGATCGCCGGATGGATCCGCCGCACGATCGCCATGTACAGGCGTCCGCGCAGGTTGTGAGTCCGCGCGACCGTCGTCAGCGT
Organism: uncultured Actinomycetota bacterium; assembly: GCA_963742725.1. Lineage (GTDB taxonomy): Bacteria > Actinomycetota > Actinomycetes > Mycobacteriales > Cryptosporangiaceae > CAVVAL01. The sequence continues at coordinate 2,275,853 of CAVUMX010000001.1, forward strand.
GGCGGAACCGGCTTCGACGAGCAGGGACGCGCGGAAGTCGAGGTGACGGGCGTCGACGCCGAGCAGGGCCTCGGTATCCGTACGGTCGGTGACGGCGAACGCGCTCCGGTCGCCGCGCTCGATCCCGACGAGCCGGACGAGAGCGTTACGCAGTCCCAGCAGCGCGGCGACCCAGCCCGGTGTGTTCGTGAACGTGGCCCGTGCCCAGTCGGCGGGGTCGGTGGTGACGCCCGGGCGCACGGGCACCGCCCAGGCGTCGGTGAAGTCCACGCGGGAGAGTGCGGACCGGACGAGCGTCGCGTTCTCGGGAACGGGCATCTCCCGCGCGGACCCGGTAAGCCGGCCACGGAGGAACCGCACCCACGGCGACCAGAGTGCCGGCCGCGCGACGGTGCCGGTGACGGCGAGTTCGGCGTTGTCGAGCGCGTCCTCGATCAGCCCGTCGTGGAGCCACCGGACGGCGAGCGGCCAGCCGAGCAGCATCACGCCGCGCGGACGTCCTTCGAGGATGTGGACCAGGCGGCACCCGTCCGCGCCGGCCGGGACGACGACCAGTTCGTGGTAGCCGTCCATGCCCATCGTGGGATCGAACGCGAACCGCACGCGCCGGCCCGGCTCGTACTCGCTGACGTGGTAGCGGATCGGACCGTGCCCGCCGTCCGCGCCGATGCCGAGCGGGCGGTCGAGGCGCAGCGCGGGCCAGGACGGCGTCGGCCAGAGCGCATCGGTGGGGCTGGCCAGGCGATCGAGCAGCGCGCCGACCTGGGCCGCGGAGACTGGCAGGGCACGTTCGTGAACGTTCCTCATGGCGATCCTCCATACGGTGCCGTATGGAGAAACCGTACGGTAGCGTACGGCGATGGCGCAAGAGGGAAAGCGGCGGCTCACCGCCGACGACTGGGCAGTGGCGGCGCTCGACGCACTCAGCGAAGGCGGGCTGCCGGCCGTCGCGGTGGAACCACTGGCGACCCGGCTCGGCGCCACCAAAGGCAGCTTCTACTGGCACTTCGCCAACCGGGACGCTCTGATCAGCGCCACGCTCCTCAGGTGGGAGTCCGTCCATACGGACGGCGTGATCGCCACGATCGAGGCGCTGCCGGACCCGGTCACCCAGCTCCGGACGCTGCTGTCCATGGTGATCGCCGCGGTGGAACATTCACGGATCGACAGTTCCCTGCTGGCGGCCGCCGACCATCCGCTGGTCGCGCCGGTCCTCACCCGGGTCACCGGGCGGCGCATCGCCTACGTCGCCGGCCTGTTCGAGAAGCTGGACTTCCCGCCGGACGTCGCGCGTGGCAAGGCCGTCCTCGCCTACAGCGCCTATCTCGGACACGGCCAACTGGCGCACGCGACGCCCGGCGTCCTCCCCGGCGGGCGCGCGGCGAGCCGCTACCTGGACGACGTGATCGCGGCCCTGACCGCTCGGTGACGCGTACCGTTATCCACAGGACGATGTATGAGCCGCTCGTGAGGAGTGCCGCGGATGCCAGACTTTGATGACGAAGTCAGGGAGGTGCGGAGGATGAGCGCGGTTGCGGTCGAACACGTTGGTCCGTGGACGGTTGATGAGCTGCTCGAATGGCCGGACGACGAGCAGCAGCGGCATGAACTCGTCGACGGGAGCCTGCTGATGAGCCCCGCACCGGGCTATCGGCACCAGTTTGCGTCATCGATGCTGTGGTATGCGCTGCGCTCTGTCGTGCCGGCCGAGCTCGAGGTCTACGAAGCGGTGAACGTGCGAGTGGGCAACTCGCGGCTGCTCATCCCGGACGTGGTGGTCATCCGGTGTCCAGGTACGACGGCGAAGGTGCTGCCGGCGAGCGACGTCGTACTGGTCGCCGAGATCGTGTCGCCATCGAGTGTCGCGATCGACCGGACGCTCAAGATGGCGCTCTACGCATCCGCCGGGATCCCGCACTACCTGCTGGTCGAACTCGACGGCGCGGACGGGCCCAGCATCGTCGCCCACACCCTGGCCGGTGAGACCTACCAGGAGACCGGCTCGGCGCGGGCCGGCGAGCTCCTGACCCTCGATCAGCCCTACCCGGTCGAGCTCGATCCGGGGACGCTCGTCCACCGCACGTAAGCGCGCCGTCAGTCACATCTCAGTGGAGGCTGGCCGCTCGCCGCCGGTGTCGCATAGACGTCAGCGGTGAGCAGGGATTTCGCCGGTTTCAGGCCGTAAGGTATGGCCGTTCGGTGCGTGAAGAGCGGGTCGGCCCGGCGTGGGAAATATGTCGGGACGGCGGAAAATGTGGGCGCGTCATGCTTTGCTTGTCGCGGTCTCGGTTTCTGTGTACGTGCTTGACCTCGCGCTTGCGGAACGACGTCGCGGGCGTGTTGCTTTCCTGCGGGAAGGTGTGGGTTAGCCGCCGCTCGGGAACGGCCCGGGTATCGCACGGTGCGGCACCCGTACCCAGCCCCTGTAAGGAGAAGAGCAACATGGCTCAGGGCACTGTGAAGTGGTTCAACGCGGAGAAGGGGTTCGGCTTCATCGCCATCGACGGCGGGGCCGACGTCTTCGTGCACTACTCGGAGATCCAGTCCGACGGCTACCGCACGCTGGAGGAGAACCAGCGCGTGGAGTTCGAGATCGTCCAGGGCGCCAAGGGCCCGCAGGCCTCGACGGTCCGCGCGATCTGAGTTTCCGTACAGTCCGGGCGCCATCCCTTCCCTGCCGTCCGGATTCTGGTTCCGCGTAAAGCCCCCGTCCACTATGGGCGGGGGCTCTTTAGAAAGCGCACACCGATTGGGCGCTGGCCGGCTACGCCGGGCATCCCTATCGGCGCACGCTCAGATTTTTCAGGGCTTCCCGGCGGGACAGGCCCGAGAGCTGGTCGTCGTGGGCGGCGACCCAGGCGCGTACCCACTCCGGGTCGTGCCAGGCGTAGTCGCGGAGCGCCCATCCGATCGCTTTCCGGATGAAGAACTCCCGGTCGGCGAGGTTCGGCTCGATGCAGGCGGTGAGCAGGTCGAGGTCGGTCCCGGCCTTCGCGCCGACCTGGCAGAGGATCGCCGTCCGCCGCCGCCACAGGTCGGCGTCCGTCCGCCAGGCCAGCATCATCGGCCGCACCTCGGCGGTGTTGGCGCGCAGGATCGGCCCCACGCGGCGGATCGCGACCTCGTCGACGTGGTCCCACCACGCCCCGGTCACGATCAGTTCCTCGTACAGCGGCAGCGCGTCGAGTGTCTGGTGCGCGCGGTACAGGCGGTGCCCGGTGAGCGCGGTCGCCAGGTAACGCTCCTCGCGGTACGCGGCCTCGCGCCACAACGTGAGCACGGTCTGCCGCCACGCTTCGAAGTCCGGCAGCGGACGGGCGGCGAACACGGTCCGCGCCAACGCCTTCTGCCCCGGCGACGGCACGCCCCGGAACGGCAGCGCCGACTTCATGTACGCCTGCATGGCCGGCGCCTTCGCCGGATCGGCCACCTCGGCCAGACCGCTGCGCACCGCCTCCACCAGCACCGCATCGGCACGCACCAACGACTCCGCCACAGGCCCACCCTAAGCGCCCCGACTCGCCGAGTTTCGGACTTTTGAGGGCTGTGGGCAGTGCCGGACCCTCAAAAGTCCGCAAGTCGGGAGGCCTGCGGCGGATACGCGGTCTAGCGTTGAGCTACCGGTGGGGGCCGGGGATGAGGGGGAGCCGATGCGTAGGACGCCGGTATGTGACGTGCTCGGGATCGACGTCCCGATAGTGCAGGGGCCGTTGGGTGGCCCGTGGCAGCAGCACATGGAGCTCGCCGCCGCCGTGAGCGGTGCGGGTGCGCTCGGTAGCGTGCCGACGTCGCTGCGGACGGCGGGTCAGGTGCGGACGGACGTCGCACGGCTCCGTTCGCTGACAGACCGCCCGTTCGCGGTGAACATGACGCGCCGCCCCTTCTCTGACGACGTGTTCGAAGCGATCCTGGCCGATCCGCCCGCCGTGTTCTCCCTCGCGCTCGGCGAGCCGGGCCGCCTCGTCCAGCGGGTTCACGACGCGGGCGCGGTGTTCATCCAGCAGGTGACGACCGTCGAGCAGGCCGAACGCGCCGCCGAGGCCGGCGTGGACGTGATCAGCGCGCAGGGCACCGAGGCCGGCGGCTTCAGCGGGTACGTGAGCACGATGGCGCTGGTGCCGCAGGTGGTCGACGCGGTCGGCCCCATCCCGGTGCTGGCGTCGGGCGGCATCGCCGACGGGCGTGGCGTCGCGGCGGCATTCGCGCTCGGTGCGCAGGGCGTCAACCTCGGCACCCGCTTCCTGGCGAGCGTCGAGGCGGGCATCTCGTCCGAGTGGCAGGCCGCGATCGTCGAGGCCGCCAGCGAGGACGCGGTGAAGCTCTCGTTCGCCGAGCACGCGTTCCAGCCGGCCACCGCGGGAGGGTACGACACGGTGCCGCGCTCGCTGCGGACGCAGTTCGTCGACGAGTGGAACGCCCGGAGCGATGAGGCCGCCGCCGCCGCGGATCTCCTGCGCGCCCAGATCCGGATGGCGTCGGCCGGCGGAATCGCCCACCGGCTCGTGCCGCTGACCGGGCAGAGCGCCGGCCTGATCCACGAGGTGCTGCCGGCGGCCGAGATCATCCGCCGCCTGATCGACGAGTCGGACGAGGCGCTTCGCCGCCTGCTGGGGTAGCTACCAGCTCGTCTGGAGCGGGCGCCCCTCGTCGTACCCGGCAGACGACTGCACCCCGACCACCGCGCGCTGGTGGAACTCCTCCAGCGACGACGCGCCCGCGTAGGTGCAGGCGCTGCGGAGGCCGGCGACGACCGCGTCGATGACGTCCTCGACACCGGGCCGTTCGGGGTCCACGTACATCTTCGAGGAGCTGATGCCCTCCTCGAACAGGGCCTTCCGGGCCCGGTCGAACGCGCTCTCGGTGCGGGTGCGGTGCCGCACCGCCCGCGCGGACGCCATCCCGAAACTCACCTTGTACAGCCGGCCCTGCCCGTCGGTGTGCATGTCGCCGGCGCTCTCGTACGTCCCCGCGAGCCAGGATCCGACCATGACGTTGGACGCGCCGGCCGCCAGCGCGAGCGCGATGTCGCGCGGGTGCCTGATGCCGCCGTCCGCCCAGATCTGCTTGCCCATCGCCCGCGCGGCCGCCGCGCACTCCAGGACGGCCGAGAACTGGGGCCGGCCGACGCCCGTCATCATCCGGGTCGTGCACATGGCGCCGGGACCGACGCCGACCTTGACCACGTCCGCGCCGGCCTCGACCAGGTCCTGGACGCCCGCCGCCGACACCACGTTGCCGGCGATGACCGGCACCTGCGGGTCGACCGTGCGGACGGCGCGCAGGGCTTCGAGCATCCGGTCCTGGTGCCCGTGGGCCGTGTCGACGACCAGCGCGTCCGCACCTGCGGCGAGCACCGCCTTGGCCTTGCCGGCGACGTCGCCGTTGATCCCGATCGCCGCCGCCACGCGCAGCCGCCCGGCGTCGTCGAGCGCGGGGCGGTACAGCGTCGAACGCAGCGCGCCCGTGCGGGTCAGGACGCCCGCCAGGCGCCCGTCCGCCGTCACCACCGGCGCGACCTTGCGGCGCGCGTCGTGGAGGATGTCGTAGGCCGCCGGCAACGCCGTCCCGGCCGCGATCGTCAGCAGGTCCGTGCTCATGACCTCGCCGAGCTGGGTGAAACGGTCAACACCGGTGCAGTCGGACGTGGTGACGATGCCGACCGGCCGTCCGCCCTCGACGACGACCACGGCGCCGTGCGCCCGCTTCGGGATGAGCGCGAGGGCCTCGCCGGCCGTGTCGTGCGGCGTCATCGTGAGCGCCGTCTCGTACACCGGATCGCGGTCCTTGACCCAGGCGATCACCTCGGTGACGACGTCCAGCGGGATGTCCTGGGGGATCACCGCGATGCCGCCGCGCCGGGCCACGGTCTCGGCCATGCGGCGCCCCGCGATCGCCGTCATGTTGGCGACGACCAGCGGAATCGTCGTCCCCACACCGTCGGCGGTGGTGAGGTCGACGTCCAGCCGGGACGTCACTCTTGACCGCGCGGGGACCATGAAGACGTCGTTGTACGTCAGGTCGTACGGCGGATTGGCATCGTCGAGGAATCGCACGTTCGCCAACGGTACGCCGCCTGTTGAAAATCATCCGGCGTCCGACAGAACCTGGCGGGGCTGGCATGCGTCTAGACGAGCAAGGGCCAGCGAGACGGGGAGATCGCCACGTGGACGAGTCGGCCGAGCGCGAGTTCAACGACTTCGTCGCGGGCACGTCACGCCGCTTGGCACAGTTCGCCACCCTGCTCGTCCACGACCGGCACACCGCCGAGGATCTCGTCCAGACCGCGCTGGTCAAGGCGTATCTGAGCTGGCCGAACGCGCGGAACAACCCGACCGCGTATGTCCGGCGCGTGATGGTCAACCAGCGGACGGACTGGTGGCGGCGGTTCCGCGACCGTGAACAGGTCACTGCCTGCCCTCCGGACGCGCCAGGGCCCAGCGACCTCGCCGACGCCCACGCCAGCCTGGACGCCGTCGTCCAGGCGCTGCGCGGCCTGACCAAACGTGAACGGGCGGTCGTCGTGCTGCGGTACTTCGAAGACCTGTCCGAAGCCCAGATCGCGGCCGATCTCGAGATCGCGGTCGGGACGGTCAAGAGCACGCTCTTCCGGGCGCTCGGCAAGTTACGCGTCTCGCCCCAGCTCATGCCTGCCGAACTTGCGGAAATGGACATCGCACGATGACGACGACGGAGAAACTGCGCGAGGCGCTCCAGGCGGTCGAGCCCGGGTGGGTCGTGCCGAACGCGGACATGCTCAGGAAGCGTGCCCGGCTGCTACGGCTGCGGCGGCGCATCGCGAGCGTCGTGGCGCTCGCCTTGGGAGTGACTACGGGGGTTGCCGCCGGGCCGCACCTGCTGCCGAAAGCCGGTGACGGGCCGACCACGGCGGCGCTCGGCCGGGGCACGACCGTACCGACGACGGTCAGCGAAGCCAGCGCGATCACCGACCTGGAGATTCGCGAGGGCGGCCTGCCCTACGTGCGGCGGTCCGGCCGGATCGTGACCGTCACCATGACGCAGGTGCAGTACCAGCTGCGGTCGCCTGTCAGTGCCTGGTACGCGGTCGGTGACCTGTGCGAGATGACGGGCTCCTGCGTCCATCTCGAGACGCGGGACCCCGGCGGATGGGTCGCGGTGACGGAGACCAGCATGTCGACAGCCAGCGACGACCCACTCATCGGCCCGAGCCAGCTCGTCGTCGAGACGCCCGTAGCCGGCGTCGTCGCCGCCGTCGACGGTGCGAGGATCCCGGCCGAACTCACCAACCTCGGCCAGGGGTACACGCTGGTCAGCCTGTCGACAGCCGCTATGACCAGCGGAGCGGGCGATCTGGCCACGCGGCCCGTCAAGGTGTGGGCGTTCAGCCCGCGGGGCGAGCTGGTGGCGCGCTACCCGGGATAATCGACTGCGCCCCGGCGGTAGGCTTGGTCAGGTGATCGACCTGCGACTCCTCCGGGAGAACTCCGACGCCGTCCGTGCCAGCCAGCGTGCCCGTGGCGAGTCGGAGTCCTCCGTCGACGACCTGCTCGCCGCCGACGAACGCCGCCGCGCCGCCGTTTCCCGCGCCGACACGCTCCGCGCGGAGCAGAAGGCCGTGTCGAACAAGGTCAAGCAGGCGGCGCCCGAGGAGCGGGCGTCCATCGTCGCGCAGGCCAAGGAGCTTGCCGCGATCGTGAAGAAGGCCGAGGCCGAGCAGGCCGAGGCCGACGCCGCCCTGCGCGCCGCCCACCTCGCCGTGCCGAACATCGTCCTGGACGGCGTACCGGCCGGCGGCGAGGACGACTACGTGCTGATCCGCGAGGTCGGCGAGAAGCCGGAGCTGGAGAAGACCCGCGACCACCTCGAACTGGCCGAACTGCTCGGTGCCGTCGACATGGAACGCGGCGCGAAGGTGTCCGGCGCCCGGTTCTACTACCTCACCGGCATCGGCGCGCTCCTCCAGCTCGCCCTGTTCCAGCTCGCGGTGACGCAGGCCACCGAGAACGGATTCACGCCGGTCATCACGCCGAGCCTGGTCAAGCCCGAGGTGATGGGCGGCACCGGCTTCCTCGGCGCGCACGCCGCCGAGGTGTACCGGCTGGAGGCCGACGACCTGTACCTGGTCGGCACGTCCGAGGTGCCGCTCGCCGGGTACCACATGGACGAGATCATCGACCTGTCCGGCGGCCCGAAGCGGTACGCGGGCTGGTCGTCCTGCTACCGGCGCGAGGCCGGCTCGTACGGAAAGGACACCCGCGGGATCATCCGCGTCCACCAGTTCGACAAGGTGGAGATGTTCTCCTACACCACGCTGGAGGAGGCGCCGGCTGAGCACGAGCGCCTGCTCGCGATGGAGGAGGAGATGTTGGGCAAGGTCGAGGTGCCGTACCGGGTCATCGACACCGCCGCGGGCGACCTCGGTTCGTCCGCCGCGCGCAAGTTCGACTGCGAGGGCTGGGTGCCGTCGCAGGGCCGGTACCGCGAGCTGTCCTCCACCTCGAACTGCACCGACTTCCAGGCGCGCCGGCTCAACATCCGGCACCGCGGGCCGGACGGGCGTCCGACCCAGGTCGCCACGCTCAACGGCACCCTCGCCACGACCCGCTGGCTGGTCGCGATCCTGGAGAACCACCAGCTGCCGGACGGCTCGGTCCGGGTTCCCGCCGCACTTCGCCCGTACCTCGGAGGTAGGGAAGTCCTGGAACCGGTAGCCGCCCGGTGACGGCCGTCGAACTCGCCGGCACCTCCGCCGCGGACGATCCAGACTGGCGCCCGAAGCTCGTGGCACTCGACCTGGACGGCACGGTCGTGGGCTATCGCGAGTTCTCGGCCGTACCGAGCCCAGCGGTCCGGGCCGCTGTCGACGCCGTCCGTGCTGCCGGTGTGCCCGTGATCGTGGCCACCGGGCGTCCGGCGTGGGGCGCCCTGCCCACCGCCGCGCATCTGGGCCTGGACGGGATCGAGCTGGTCTGCAGCAACGGCGCAGTGGTGTTCGACGGCGGCACGTCGCGGATCGTCCACGAGGTGTCGTTCGATCCCGGTCCGGCGATCCGCGCGCTCGCCGAGCTGGCCCCGACGTCCGGGTTCGCGGTCGAGTGTGGCGTCGAAGGCTGGTACCACACGGCCGGATTCACGACCGACTTCGCCGGTCCGTTCCTGGGCGAGGTCTCGCTGGACGAGCTGGCCACCATGCGCACGCCCCGGCTCGTGTGCCGGGCCGACGACTATCCGCAGGACGAAGCCGCCGCCATTGCCGGCCAGGCCCTCGGCGCGATGCCGTACGGGTGGGACATCGGCTACTCGTCCTGGATCGACGTCATGGCACCAGGCGTGTCGAAGGCGAGCGGCGTGGCGCTGGTGGCGTCCGACCTGGGGATCGCCGCCGCCGACGTACTCGCGATCGGCGACGGCAGCAACGACGTCGAGCTGTTCGGCTGGGTCGGCCACGCGGTCGCGATGGGCCAGGCACGCGACTCGGTCCAGGCCGCCGCGCACACGGTCACCGGGAGCGTCGACGAGGACGGCGTGGCGGTCGCGCTCGCACGGTGGTTCGGCTCTTGAGCCGCCTGCCACGGCTGGTCGCCACCGACATGGACGGAACGCTGGTCCGCACCGACCACAGCGTCTCGCCGTACAGCCATGACGTGCTGCGGCAGGTGGTCGCGGCCGGTGTCCCCGTCGTCGGCGTGACCGGGCGCGGTCCCCGGCTCCGCACCGTCACCGCGCGTGACCTGCCGATGGCCCGGTACCTGGTCTGCGCGCAGGGCGGGTACGTGCTCGACACCGCGACCGACGAGGCGCTGTCCGTCGTCCGGCTGCCGGCCGAGGTCGCCCGCGACGCCGTCAAACTGCTGGAGGACGAGGTCGGGGCGGTGCTCGTCACCGTCGAAGCGGGCGAGGAGGACGGCGCCACCCTGCACGGCGAGGCCGGCTTCCTCTGGCCGTTCCCCGAGTCGTGGACCGAAGCTACCCGTGACGTCGCGCTCCACGGTGACCTGCTGAAAGTCTTCGTGAAAAAGCCAGACCTCGATCCGGACGAGTTCCTCGCCATCGCCCGCCGGCTCATCCCCTCCGAACTGTGCGACGTCACCTACGCGGGACTCGGCTTCCTGGAGATCTGCCCGTCCGGCGTGTCCAAGGCCGTCGGGCTGGCATCAGTGGCCGACCGGCTCGGCGTCGAGGCCGCCGACGTGCTCGCCTTCGGCGACATGCCGAACGACGTGCCGATGCTCACCTGGGCCGGGCACGGCGTCGCCGTCGCCAACGCCCACGCCGAAGTCCTGGCGGTCGCGGACGAGGTGACGCTCAGCAACGACAACGACGGCGTCGCCCGCTACCTCGCAGCCCTGCTCTAACCCGCCGCGGCCGCGGCACCGCGACGCCCCGCTGGCCCACGTCACCGCCGCGCCGCGCCGCGTCCCCGCCGCGCCCGCCGCCCCGTCCCCGCCGCGTCCCCGCCCCGCCGCGTCCCCGCCCCGCCCCGTCCCCGCCCCGCCGCGCCGCGCCGCGGCTCCGCCGCCGGGCCGCTGTCCTCGCCGGCCTGCAGCTCGCCCTTCGGGGCGCGAAACGGACTATCGGGACTAGCGGGGCTATGGGCGCCCGATTACAGCACGCGAACCCCGACAGTCCGTTTCGGTGCGGCGGCGCCCGAGCGGCGCGGTCTGTTCCGGCCCGGCGGCTTCGCGCGGGTGGGCCGTGTCGGCGGCGCGGCGCACTTACCAGGGGGCGATTGTCGACAAAGCAACTATCCGTGTCGACAAATCGCTATTCGGCTCCCTGATAGGGGCCTGAACGCGCCGTGCGAGAGTAGACGGATGTTCGTGCCGAGCCTGATCGCCAGCGATCTGGACGGCACGTTGCTCCGGTCCGACCACACGGTAGGCGCACGGAGTCTCGCGATGCTGGACCGGCTCCGGCTGGACGGCATCCCGTTTGTCATGGTCACGGGCCGTCCCCGGCGCTGGCTGCGGCCGGTACTGGAGCAGACCGGTCCGTGCGGCCCGGTGGTCTGCGCGAACGGGGCGCTCGTCGTGGATCCAGTCACGTTACGTGCGCTCGCCGAGTGGCCGATCGCGCCGGATGTGCTGGCGATCGTCACGGCGCGGGTCCGTGATGCGGTCCCGGACGTGGCGTTCGCGGTGGAACGCGGTCCCCGGATGCTGCACGAGCCGCACTACCCGATCCGGTGGGACCTTGGGATGGTCGAGGAGGAGTCCGCCGAGCTGGCGGAGATCGTCGCCGAGCCGGCCACCAAGCTGCTGATCCGGATCCTCGACGGCGACCCGGTCGCCCGGTACGAGCAGGTGAAGGCGGTCGTCGGCGACGATGTCACGGCCACCAACTCGGGCTTCACCGGGCTCGTCGAGTGCTCGGCGGCCGGCGTGACGAAGGTGACCGGACTGACCTGGGCGGCGGAACACCACGGCGCCGACACAGGCCGGATCCTGGCGTTCGGCGACATGCCGAACGACGCGGCGATGCTGCGCTGGGCCGGCCTGGGTGTGGTCGTCGCGGACGCCCATCCGGACGCGTTCGCCGCCGCTGATGCGGTCACGCTCGGTAACGACGCCGACGGTGTCGCCGCCTTCGTCGAGAAACTCCTCGCCGGCCCCGCCGCCTAACCCCGCCACCCCGGCCCGCCCGGCGACCCCCGCCGACCGCGACCCCGACGGCGCCTGGCCCGCAAGTGCGGCCCAGTCAGGGGCGTGAAGGTGGGTTGAGCGACGCCACTAGGCCCATGGGGCCCCGCGGGCCTATCCGAGCGCCTTGCGGTTCAGGATCATGAGTTCGTCCAGGCCGGCCGTGAGAGCCGTGAGTGCGTCCTCAGCACGCCGGACCTCCGCGCCGAACTCGCCAGCCGCCGTATCGATCGCCGCCCCGAACGCAATCCGGGCCGCGGCGTCGCCGAACCGCTCGACCTCCGGCACGATCGCCCGTAACTGCCCGGCCAGCACGTGCCGTCGCTGCTGCTGGCGCCGCCGCTGGGTGAGGCGGCGCGGGTTCCGCTTGCGCGTCCGCTCGCTCACGCCCGCAACGCACAGTGACGTGACCACGCCCAGCTGGGCGAGCGCGTCGGGCCAGAGGGCGTCGAGCCGGGCACGGTGCGGCGAGCCGTCCGGCAGTGTGCCGACCGCCCTGCGGTACCGCAGCAGCGCGCGTTCCACGAGCTGGTAGCAGTCCCACCAGTCGCCGTTGGGGATGTGCGGGGGGTACGGGAGTCCGGCGTCGTCCCGAATGGCCTGTGCGGACGCCGAACGGCCGAGCGTGCCGTCCGGCAGTAGCGAGTTCACGGACGGTGCCCGATGGGAGTCCAGGCGTGCTGGCGCGCGACCGCCAGGCCGGTTCCGAGTGCGGTCAGGATCGCGCCGATGTCCGTCGCCGCCGGGTTCTCGCACAGCCGGACGGCGACCCGCGCTGCATCGTCGGCGAGCTCCTGCAACGCGTCACGCAGTCCGCGCAGATGATCGATCGCCTCCTCGGCGGGCGTGGGGCCCAGGTCGGGCAGTCCGTCGCCGCGCCGGCTGCTTCCCGGGCTGATCGTCTCGCCGAGCGTCGACAGCCGCTCGGCGACCGCGAGCAGCGGCGGAAGCTGCTGGCCCAGGTCGTCCAGGCGGTCGCGGATCGTGCCGTCGTCCATCGCGGCGACGACGCGGGAGTAGGCGAGGACCGCGTCGCAGCATTCGCCGTACGCGGTCCGCCACTCGCCGATGCCCAGCGGCGGCGCCCACGCGTCCGGGACGGGCGGACCGCCACGCCGCCGCCGGAACCAGTCGAGCAGTCCCATCTCAGCCCTCGATCCATGCCAGGTCGGACCGGAACGCCGCCTCGTCCGACAGTCCCTCGGCGAGCTGGCCCGCGGCCCTGGCCAGGACGCCGATCTGGCTGGTGGCCTCGACGAGCCGGGTATCGATCTCGATCGCGGCGCCACGCAGCGGCGGTGGATGGCCCGGATAGGTGCCGTCGGCGTTGGTCGTGTCGTCGTCCGGATGAAGGGCCTGACCGATTTCGGCGATGCGGGTGTAGCGGATCGCGCGGCGGGTGAGCAGGGCATACACGCGCTCCAGTTCGTCGCGGAGCGCGCCCGGCGGTGCGGTGTCGATCGCCTGGCGGGTTCGCTCCAGGGCGCCGGTGATCGTCCGGGCCCGGCGAGCCCAATGGCCGGTGCCGACGCCGGGCTGGGGCGCGTCGGCGGCAGCGCGCATGCTCACGGGGATCCCGGCCAGTCCGGAATTGTTGGCGACAAGGCGCGCTCGCCACCTGCCGTCGGTCATGGCCCTCCCCGCGAGGTGGCCCCGGCCGTGAACGGCCGGGGCCAAGCACGTTCAGAGCGTGCACCGACAGGGCGCTGGCCGGCTGGTCCTCCCTGTCGGCGCATGCTCTACAGGTACTGCCCGGTGCCGGTGACCGGCCCGTTGTCCTCTTCGTGCGGAGCGGCATCGCCGAACGGGGCGCCGCCCATCGTGAGCGCGGGTGTGCGCCGCATCTGCTCCAACTGCATCCGCGTCGTCATCTGCTGGGCGACGAGCGCGGCCTGGATGCCGTGGAACAGCCCTTCGAGCCACCCGACGAGCTGGGCGTGGGCGGTCCGCAGCTCGCTCTCGCTCGGCGTGCCTTCCTCGCTGAACGGCAGCGACAGGCGTTCCAGTTCGTCGCGCAGTTCAGGGGCGAGGCCGTCCTCGAGCTCCACGATCGAGCGGTGGTGGATCTCCTTGAGGCGGGCGCGCGCGGCCTCGTCCAGCGGCGCCGCGCGGACCTCTTCGAGCAACTGCTTGATCATGCTGCCGATCCGCATGACCTTGGCCGGCTGCTCGACGAGGCGGCTGGGATCGCCTTCGCCCTGCGGCTGATCGGGGTCGACCGACACCGTGCCGACGGGGCGCCCGTCCGGGCCGACAACGACGACGGTCTGCTGGGTGCTCTCGTCGTCCTGCTTCTCTGGTTGTGCTTCGGTCATGCCTTCATCCTCCCCCAAAATGTGTTGCCGCACCGAGCGTGGAGGGTCACAGTCATGGCTGTGATCGGGCAGCGGCAGTACACGATCCGCGCCGCCACGCTGGCGGACGCGCAGCTTATCTGTGACCTCGTCAACGCGGTCGACTGCGTTGAACTCGGTTTCGCTGAGTACAGCATGGCCGAGGTTGTCGAGGACCTTCGCGGCACGGGTGACCTCGCTCGCGACAGCTGGCTCGCGTTCGACGGCGACCGGCTGGTCTGCTACGGCGCGCTGTGGGACGACTACGGTAACGAGCGGATCGACGTCGACCAGTACGTGCTCCCGGACGCGCACGACGCGGGTGAGCACATCGTCGACCTCATGACCGCGCGGGCCGTTGAGCTGGCCGCCGCGAACGGTGGCACCGAGGCCGTCGTCCATCTGCACCTTCCGCCCGGGTCGGCGATGGCCGGAACCGCGCTGCCGTCCCGTGGCTGGACGGTGGTTCGCCATCACCACGTGCTCAAGGGCCGGGTCTCAACCGCCGACGCACCCGAGGCGCCGCCCGGCGTCACGTTGCGCACGGCCGAGTCCGAGGCCGACCAGCGCGTCGTGCACCAGCTTCTCCAGGAGTCGTTCGCCGAGCACTTCGACCACCAGCCGCAGCCGTACGACCTGTGGCGCCGTAACGTCAGCGCCGACGACATCGACTGGTCGCTGGTGTGGATCGCCAGCCTGGCCGGCGCCGACGTCGGCGTGCTGCTCGGGCGGAACAACAAGCCGGACTACGGCTGGGTTCGCAGCCTGGGCGTGCTGAAGCAGGCGCGCGGCCGGGGGATCGCCCGGTTCCTCCTGCGGACGGCGTTCGCCGAGTTCGCGCGCCGTGGCCGCGACGCCGTCGGGCTCGGCGTGGACACCCAGAACGCCACCGGCGCTCTCCAGCTCTACCTCGGCCTGGGCATGACCGTGCACTTCACGGCCGACAACTGGGAGTTCCGCACCGCGGTCTAGCGCTAGCGGACGAGCAGCACCTTGCCGACGTGCTCGGCGTTGGCGATGATCCGGTGCGCCTCGGCGGCGTCCTGGAGGGCCAGTACGCGGTCGATCACCGGCTGGATGCGCCCGGCGGCGATGAGCGGCCAGACGTGGTCGCGCACCTCCGCGACGATCTGGCCCTTCTCGACCACCGGACGGCCGCGCAGCGACGTCGCCGCCACCGAGCCGCGCTTCGTCAGCAGCTGCCCGAGGTCGAGTTCGGCCTTACGTCCGCCCTGGAGGCCGATGACGATGAGCCGGCCGCCGGCCGCGAGCACGTCGACGTTGCGGGCCAGGTACTTCGCGCCCATGTTGTCGAGCACGATGTCGGCGCCGTGGCCGCCGGTCTCCTCCTTGAGGACCTTCACGAAGTCCTCGGTCTTGTAGTCGATGGCCCGTTCCGCGCCGTACGCCTTGCAGCGGTCGTGCTTGGACTCGCTGGCCGTGCAGAACACCCGGGCGCCGTACGCCGATCCGAGCTGCAAGGCCATCGTCCCGACGCCGCTCGCGCCGCCGTGGACCAGCAGCACCTCACCCGGGTTGAACCTGGCGGTCGTGAACACGTTCGACCACACCGTGCACGCGACCTCGGGCAGCGCCGCCGCCTCGACCAGCGACACGCCTGAGGGGATCGGCATGACCTGGACCGCCGGCACGGCGACCCGCTCGGCGTACCCGCCGCCGGACAGCAGTGCGCACACCTCGTCGCCGACCGCCCAGTCCGTCACGCCGCGGCCGATCTCGACGATCGTTCCGGAGCACTCCAGCCCCAGGTATTCGGGCGCCCCGGCGGGCGGCGGGTACTTGCCCTGGCGCTGCATGAGGTCGGCCCGGTTGACCGCCGTGGCCGCGACCTCGATGAGCACTTCACCCGAGTCTGGTACGGGATCGGGTACTTCCGACCAGCTCAGGACTTCGGGGCCACCCGGCTTCGACATCGTGATCGCGTGCATACCGCCAGCCTAGGACGAGTCGTGCCCCGGCTCACCGCGAGTCCGGAATCGTCGGGAGACGAGCGTCACGGCACGCTCGGGTCGGCACCAGTACGTGTGTACCTGTACCCTGGGGGCAAGTAAGTCGTCGTACGCCGCGCCTCGCTCCCATTTACTGGTTGTGGGTCCTCTTGACCCCGCGAGCCGCTTCTGTCCGGCGTACCCCGTCCATCCGCACCACTGTGACCGTGACGCGCGCTCGCGTCCGGAAGGTTTTCTCTGTGCTCACCGCAACAGCGTTAGACCCTGCCCCGTCGTTCTCCGCGCTCGGGCTTCCCGACGCGCTGGTGACGGCGCTTTCCCGGCGGGGCATGGTCGCGCCGTTCCCGATCCAGGCGGCCACGATGCCGGACGCCCTGGCGGGCCGTGACGTACTCGGCCGCGGCGCCACCGGATCGGGCAAGACGCTCGCGTTCGGCCTGCCGATCCTGGCTCGCCTCGCCGGTCGCCAGGGGCGGCCGCTGCACCCGATCGCGATGATCCTCGTCCCCACCCGTGAACTGGCCATGCAGGTCCACGACGCGCTGGAGCCGCTGGGCCGTCCGCTCGGCGTCCGCCTGCGCCTGGTCGTCGGCGGCATGTCCTTCCCCAAGCAGACGGACGCGCTGCGGCGCGGCGTCGAGATCGTCGTGGCCACGCCCGGCCGCCTGACCGACCACGTCAAGCAGGGCACCTGTGACCTGTCCGATGTGGAGATCGCGGTGCTCGACGAGGCCGACCACATGGCCGACATGGGCTTCCTGCCTCAGGTCTCGTGGCTGCTCGACCGGGTCCAGCCCGGCGGCCAGCGGCTGCTGTTCTCGGCGACCCTCGACCGGGACGTCGACAAGCTCGTCCGCAAGTACCTGAAGAACGCGGTGACCCACTCGCTCGCGCCGTCGACCGCTGCCGTGTCCACGATGGACCACCACCTGCTCCAGGTGAGCCACGAGCAGAAGTTCGACGTCACCGCCGAGATCGCCGGGCGCGACGGCCGCACGATCATGTTCGTCCGGACGAAGCACGGCGCGGACCGCCTGGTCAAGCAGCTCAGCCGGGTCGGCGTCCACGCCGGTGCCCTGCACGGCGGCAAGACCCAGGGCGCCCGGACCCGTACCCTCGCCCAGTTCCGTGAGGGTCAGGTGCCGGTGCTCGTCGCCACGGACGTCGCTGCGCGCGGCGTCCACGTCGACGACATCAGCCTGGTCGTCCATGTCGACCCGCCGGCCGATCCGAAGTCGTACCTGCACCGCGCCGGCCGTACGGCTCGTGCCGGCGAGTCCGGCACGGTCGTCACGCTCGTCGCGCCGCACCAGACCCGCGAGGTCGACCTGCTGGCCAAGCAGGCCGGCATCACGCCCGCCCGGCGCCGTGTCTCCCCCGGGGACGCCGGCCTGGCCGAGCTGACCGGTGCGCGGACCCCGTCCGGTGTGCCGGTCGTCCTGCCCGAGCCGTCCCAGCCGCGTGGCGGCGGTCGTCCGCGCAACGGGCGTCCGAGTGGCGAGCGTTCCGGCGGTCCGTCGCGTCGGACGGGCGAAGGCCAGTCGCGTCGCGGGCACGTCCACTCCGAAGGTGGCCAGCCGCGCTCCGGTGGCCACGGCGGCAACGGTCGTACGGCGGCTGGCTTCAGCGCCACGACCGGCCGCTCGCGTCGCAGCACTTCCCGCTAGTCCTACACCGCGTGTAAATGCGCCGCGCCGAGTTGTCGGCGCGGCGCATCACTCTGCGAAAACTCAGCTCGTCAGCGAGCGGAGCTTGGCGCCGCTCTCCGTGAGCTGGGTGCCGACGCCGGCCAGTTCCCTGCCGGCCCCCGACATCACCTGGCTCAGCTCGCGCATGTTCCCCGCGAGGGCTTCCAGCTGGGACGACACGCCCGTGAGAGCGGTCGAGCCGGCGGTGATCCGCTCGGCCGGGCCGGCGAACACGGGCTTCACGTTGATGTCGATCCCGGAGATGACCTTGAGCCCGACGACCTCGGTGTACTTCGTGTCGATGTCGGGGATGCCGATGTCGGTGAGTTCGGCCGCGACCTTGCCGAGCAGGGTGGCCGCGTCGGCGAGCTGTTCCCGGCACGCGTCGAGCGCCGAGGCGCCCTGTCCGAGCAGCGCCGTGGCGCCGCCCTTGGCGTCCTCGCCGACCAGCACGTTCGCGGCGCGCAACGCGCCCTGACCGGCGTTCTCCACGCCGCCGCCGACGCTCTCCAGGAGGGCGGGCAGCGCGCCGAGCAGCTTGAGCAGCGTGTCCTTGTTGTCGCCGAGGACGTTCAGCAGGTCGCCGAGGCGGTCCCGGTTGTCCCAGACGAGGTCGACGACGTCCTTCGTCTTCTCCAGGTCCATGCCGCTGACGAGTTTCCCCAGGTCCATCGCGTACCCCCAGTCGCCGGCCCGGGCCAGAATCCCGGAGCAAGCGGAGCGTAGATCCCGCCGCTCGGCGGAACCAGCCCGTCCACCTTTCAAGACTGGTCTAGACCGGTCTAGTCCGGTATCGCCATAGTGGACATTGCGGTCGCCGCGGTGCGTCGGCGACCGAACCGACGAAGGGAAAAGCGTTGCGGACAAAGACCTTCCTGGCCATCACGGCGGCCCTGGCCGGCTCGCTCGCGATGGCGGCGCCGGCGCAGGCCGCGCAGGCGCCATGCGGTCTCGGCAGTGACGGTCCGCGGGCCAGCGTCACCTGCTGGGGCGGCACGAGCCTGACCTGGCGACTCGTGGCCGACTGCGTGGACCACAGCAACATCCGCTGGCCGCGCGTCGTCTACACGACCTACGGCCAATACCACCGCGGCAGCGGATCGGACACCCTCTACTGCACCAGCGGCCTGCGCGCGCACGGCCGTCTCGAACTGCGCTGAACACACTCGTGGGGCACCCCCGCCGCGACGGGGGTGCCCCACGGGGCTCAGTACGACTTGGGCAGTCCCAGGGAGTGCTGCGCGACGAAGTTGAGGATCATCTCGCGGCTCACCGGCGCGATCCGCGCGGCGCGGACAGCGCCCCACAGCGTCGCCAGCCCGTACTCGGTGGCCATGCCGTTGCCGCCGTGCGTCTGGATCGCCTTGTCGACGGCGTCGATCGAGGCCTCGGCTGCGGCGTACTTGGCCATGTTCGCGGCCTCGCCGGCCAGGGCGTCCTGGCCCTGGTCGTAGAGCCACGCCGCCTTCTGGGTCATCAGCCGCGCCAGTTCGACCTGGATCTTCGCCTGCGCGAGCGGGTGCGCGATGCCCTGGTGCGCGCCGATCGGCGTCTTCCACACCTGCCGCTCGTTCGCGTACGCCGCCGCCTTGGCCAGGGCGTACCGGGCGGTGCCGTTGGCCTGCGACGCGATCGTGATCCGCTCCGGGTTGAGGCCGGCGAACAGCGCGGGCAGCCCCGCGTCGGCCGACTCGCCGACCAGCGCGTCGGCGGGCAGCCGCACGTCGTCCAGGAAGAGCGTGAACTGCTTCTCCGGGGACGTCACCTGCATGTCGATCCGCTGCGCCTCAAGACCAGAGGCATCGGTCGGGACGATGAACAGCGCCGGCTTCAGCTGACCGGACTTCGCGTCCTCCATGCGGGCGACGACCAGGACGGCCTCGCACTCGTCCACACCGGAGATGTAGTACTTGCGACCCGACAGCAGCCAGTCGTCGCCGTCCCGGCGGGCGGTCGTGGTGAGCTTGTGCGCGTTGGAGCCGGCGTCCGGCTCGGTGATCGCGAAGGCCATCTTCACGGAACCGTCCGCGAAGCCGGGCAGCCAGCGTTGCTTCTGCGCCTCGGTGCCGGACTTGGCGATGACCGTCGCGCAGATCGCCGGCGACACGACGATCAGCAGCAGCGAGCAACCGGCCGCGGCCAGCTCCTCGGCGACGATCGCCAGCTCGGTGATGCCGCCGCCCCCGCCGCCGTACTCCTCGGGCACTGCGACGCCGAGGAAACCGGCCTTGCCCGCTTCCGCCCACAGCTCGTCCGTGGTCCCGCCGGACTTCGCCTTCTCGACGAAGTAGCTGTGGCCGTACTTGGCGGCGAGCTGCGCCACCGACTCGCGCAGCAGGCCGTGCTCGGGGCTTTCGCTGAAGTCCATCAGTCCTCCGGAATGATCGCGAGGACAGCGCCGCCCTCGACCTGGCTGCCTTCACTGACCCGCAGCGCGGTGACGACGCCGTCGTGCGGCGCGACCACGGGGTGCTCCATCTTCATCGCTTCCAGCACGAGCAGCGGCTGGCCCTTCCGGACCTCCGCGCCGTCCTGGACATGCAGCCGGACGACCGTCCCCGGCATCGGCGCGAGCAACGACCCGGCTTCGAGCTGGGACGACGGATCGGGGAACCGTGGCACCTCCACGAGCGCCACCGCGCCAGCCGGCGAGTCCACATAGGATGTGTCGCCGACAGTGCGCACCGCGAACTGGACCCGCATGTCGCCGTGGCGCAGCTCGACCAGGTCAGGCCGCGGCTCGCCGGCCAGCCGCAGGCCGAGATCGTCGCCGCCGCACCGG
This sequence comes from uncultured Actinomycetota bacterium, assembly GCA_963742725.1. Classification (GTDB taxonomy): domain Bacteria; phylum Actinomycetota; class Actinomycetes; order Mycobacteriales; family Cryptosporangiaceae; genus CAVVAL01. The sequence goes on from CAVUMX010000001.1 coordinate 2,296,244, forward strand.
GCGAGCAGACCGCTCCGATCGAGCGTGTACTCGATCTCGATCCGCTCGTCGCCGGCCTGGTAGCTCACCCGCTGCGGTTGGGAGGGGTTGTTCCGCCAGCCGCTGGGGAGCCCGCGGAGCACGGTGGCGTCCGCGCGCCGCCTGGCCGCTGCGGCCAGAGCCGCGGCTACTGCCGAGACGCGTCGGGTCTGTTCGGAGGCCAGCGGGGTGGCGAGGGTGTCCAGGCCGTGCCGGTCGAAGAAGCCGGTGTCGGTCTCGCCGGCCAGGAACGCGGGATGCCGCAGCACCCGGACCAGCAGGTCGCGGTTGGTGACCACGCCGTGCAGCTCGGCGCCGGCCAGCGCGGCGGTCAGCCGGCGGGCGGCATCGTTCCGGGTCGCGCCCCAGGCGATCACCTTGGCGAGCATGGGGTCGTAGTGGACGCCGACGACTGAACCGTCGACGACGCCGGAGTCCAGCCGGACGCCGTACGCCGCCGGAACCGCGAACTCCGCCGACACACCCGGCACGGCGAATCGGTGCAGCGTGCCGGTCTGCGGGCGCCAGTCGGCGGCCGGATCTTCGGCGTAGAGCCGCACCTCGATCGCATGTCCGCGCGGTGCCGGCGGCTCGGCGTCGAGCGGCAGCCCTTCGGCGACCGACAGCTGGAGCGCGACCAGGTCCAGCCCGTAGACGCACTCGGTGACCGGGTGCTCGACCTGGAGCCGGGTGTTGACCTCCAGGAAGAAGAACCGGCCGTCCGCGCCGAGGAGGAACTCGACGGTGCCGGCGCCGACGTACCCGATCGCGCGGGCCGCCTTCACGGCCGCGTCGCACAGTTCCGCGCGCAGTTCCGGAGACACCGCCGGCGACGGCGTCTCCTCGATCACCTTCTGATGCCGCCGCTGGATCGAGCACTCCCGCTCGCCGAGCGCCCACACCGTGCCGTGCGCGTCGGCGAGGATCTGCACCTCGATGTGGCGTCCGGCCTCGACGTACGGCTCGCAGAAGACGGTCGGGTCGCCGAACGCGGACGCCGCCTCCCGCCGCGCCGACTCGACGGCGCCGCTCAGCTCCTCGACGGTGCGCACGATCCGCATGCCGCGCCCGCCACCGCCGGCCGATGCCTTGACCAGCAACGGGAGGTCGCCGGCCGAGACGGCCGACGGGTCCAGCTCGGTCAGGATCGGGACGCCAGCGTCCGCCATCAGCTTCTTGGCGTTGACCTTCGAGCCCATCGCCTCGATCGCCTCGGGCGGTGGCCCGACCCACGTGAGGCCGGCGTCGAGCACCGCCCTGGCGAACGGCGCGTTCTCGGAGAGGAAGCCGTAGCCAGGGTGGATGGCGTCGGCGCTGGTCGCGCGGGCGGCCTCGATCAGCAGGTCGGCGCGCAGGTAGGTGTCGGCCGGCGCGTTGCCCGGCAGCCGGACCGCGTACGTGGCCTCAGTGACGTGCGGCGCGGCGGCATCCGCGTCGGAATGGACGGCGACGGGTTGGATGCCGGCGTCCCGGCAGGTACGGGCGATCCGGCGGGCGATCTCGCCCCGGTTGGCGATCAGCAGTCGGTTGATCATGTCCTCACATCCGGAAGACGCCGAAGCCGGTGGCTCCCGCGACTGGTCCACTGTGGATCGCCGAGAGGCAGAGCCCCAGGACGGTACGGGTGTCGCGCGGGTCGATGATGCCGTCGTCGTAGAGCCGGCCGGTGAGGAACAGGGCGAGCGACTGGGACTCGATCTGCCCCTCGATCATCGCGCGCATCGCCGCGTCGCCGGCCTCGTCGTAGGCCTGCCCGCGCGCTTCGGCAGCCTGCCGCGCCACGATCGAGATGACCCCGGCGAGCTGCGCCGGCCCCATCACGGCCGACTTGGCGTTCGGCCAGGTGAACAGGAAGCGCGGGTCGTACGCCCGTCCGCACATGCCGTAGTTCCCGGCCCCGTACGACGCGCCCATCACCACCGTGAGGTGGGGGACCTTGGAGTTCGCGACGGCGTTGATCATCTGCGCGCCGTGCTTGATGATGCCGCCCTGCTCGTACTCCTTGCCGACCATGTACCCGGTCGTGTTCTGCAGGAACAGCAGCGGCGTGTCGGCGGCGTTGGCGAGCTGGATGAACTGGGTGGCCTTCTGGGACTCCTCGCTGAACAGCACGCCGCGCGCGTTGGCCAGCACGCCGATCGGGTACCCGTGGATCGAGGCCCATCCGCACACCAGCGACGTCCCGTAGAGCGGCTTGAACTCGTCGAACCGGGATCCGTCGACGATCCGGGCGAGAGCTTCGCGCGGGTCGAACGGCTGGCGCAGGTCGGTCTGGGCGATGCCGAGCAGGTCCTCGGGGTCGTACAGCGGTTCGTCCGGGGCCTTCGACGGACCCGGCCCCTGTTTGCGCCAGTTCAGATTGGCGACGATCTGGCGGCCGAGGCGGATCGCGTCCACCTCGTCGACCGCGAGGTAGTCCGCGAGTCCGGAGACGCGGGCGTGCATCTCGGCGCCGCCGAGCGATTCGTCGTCGGACTCCTCGCCCGTCGCCATCTTCACCAGCGGCGGCCCGCCCAGGAACACCTTCGCCCGCTCGCGGACCATCACGACGTGGTCGCACATGCCCGGCACGTATGCGCCGCCGGCTGTCGAGTTGCCGAACACCAGCGCGATCGTGGGGATGCGGGCCGCCGACAGGGCGGTGAGGTCGCGGAAGTGGCGTCCGCCCGGGATGAAGATCTCGGCCTGGGACGGCAGATCCGCGCCGCCCGACTCGACCAGGCTGATCAGCGGCAGCCGGTTCTCGCGGGCGATGTCGTTGGCCCGGAACGTCTTCTTGACGCTCCACGGGTTGCTGGCGCCGCCCTTGACCGTCGGATCGTTGGCGACGATCACGCACTCGACGCCCTCCACGACGCCGATGCCGGTGACGACGCTGGCGCCGACCGTGTAGTCCGAGCCCCAGGCGGCGAGCGGGGAAAGCTCCAGGAACGGCGAGTCCTGGTCGACGAGCAGCTCGATCCGCTCGCGGGCGAGCAGCTTGCCGCGCTTGTGGTGGCGGTCCAGATACTTCTCGCCGCCACCGGCCCTGGCCCTGGCGTGCTCGGCGTCCACTTCGGACAGTTTGGCCAGCAGCGCCTCCCGCTGCTCGCCCGCCGTCGCGGGATCATGGGTGGTGCGTAGTACGGGCATGTCAGAGCCCCATCCGCTTGGCGGCCAGTTCGGTCATGATTTCGTTGGTGCCGCCGCCGATCCCGAGGATCCGGGCGTCCCGGTAGTGCCGTTCGACCTCGGCGTCGCGCAGGTAGCCGAAGCCGCCGTGGAGCTGGACGGCCTCGTCCACCACGGCGTCGCACGCGGCCACGGCGGTGTTCTTGGCGAAGCAGACCTGCTGGACGCATTCCTCGCCGTCGTTGATCCGGCGGGCGACGTGGAGGACGTAGGTCCGGGCGACGTCGATCTGCCGGGCCATCTCCACCAGCTTGTGCCGGACAACCTGCCGGGTCACCAGCGGGCGCCCGAACGTCTCGCGCTTGCGTGCCCAGTCGAGCGTCAGGTCGAGGCAGCGCTGCGCGGTCGCGTACGCCTCGACGGCCATCGTGATCCGCTCGACCTGGAACTGCCGCATGATCTGCGCGAAGCCGCTGTTCTCGGGTCCGACCAGGTTCTCGACCGGCACGCGGACGCCCACGAACGCCAGCTCGGCGGTGTCCGAGCAGTGCCAGCCCATCTTCTCCAGCCGCCGCGTGACCGTGAAGTCCTCGATGACGAGCAGCGAGACGCCCTCGTAGCCTGGGCCGCCGGTCCGGACCGCCGCCGTCACGAAGTCCGCCCGCGCCCCGGAGGTGATGTACGTCTTCGCGCCGTCGACCACGTACACGTCGCCGTCCCGGACGGCCCGGGTGCGGATCGCGGCCACGTCCGAACCGGCGTCCGGCTCGGTGACGGCCAGCGCGCCGATCTTCGTGCCTGTGAGCGTCGGCCGGACGAACCGGTCGACCTGCGACTCAAGCCCCGCCGCGACCAGGTGTGGCAGCGCGATGCCGTGCGTGAACAGCGCCGCCACGAGGCCGCTCGACCCGCCGGACTGGATGATCTCCTCGGTGACCGTGAGGCTGTCGAGCAGGTCGCCACCGGAGCCGCCGACGCTCTCCGGGAACCCGATCCCGAGCAGTCCGACCGCGGCGGCCTTCACGTGCAGGGCGCGAGGAACCTCGCCGGCCCGCTCCCACGCGTCGAGATTCGGCACCACCTCGGCTCGCACGAACCGCCGCACCAGATCTCTCAAAGCGGTCACAGTGCTTGCCGGCTCGCTCGCTGCGCCGCTCACAGCAGCGCCTCGGGGATGTCGAGGTGGCGGGACCGCAGCCACTCGCCCAACGCCTTGGCCTGCGGATCGAACCGGGTCGACGCCGCCACGCCCGCGCCGAGCAGGCCCCGGACCACGAAGTTCAGCGCGCGCAGGTTCGGCAGCTCGTACCGCTCGATCTCCAGCTCGGACGTCTCCGGCAGCAGTCCCCGCAGCGTGTCGACCGTGAGCGTGGCCGCGAGCCAGCCGTACGCGTCGTCGCCGCGCGCCCAGACCCCGAGGTTCGCGTCGCCACCCTTGTCGCCACTGCGGGCGCCGACGACGGTACCCAGCGGTGCCCGGCGCGTCGGCCCTGCCACGGATTTCGGGTGGGATTGCGGACCCTGGCTCGCCGATTCCACCCCAAGTCCGCCAGCAACCGGTGGCACGGAAACGCGGGCACCATCCGGCAACACCGCCACGTGGGCCACGTCCGCAGCCGGGACGTAGGCGGCCGTGTAGACGCCGAACGGGGTGGCGTCGCCGGGCGGTGTCGTGGCGTGGAAGCCCGGGTACGACGCGAGCGCCAGTTCGACGGCTGCCTGGGAGAACGCCCGGCCGGCGCGCTGAGCGTCCGCGTCCTTGGCGACCACGTGCAGCAGCGCGCTGGCGGCTTCCTCGGTGGGGGCGTCGCCGTGGTCGGTGCGGGCGAGCGTCCAGGCGAGTTCCGCGGGGCCCTTGCCGTCGAGCGCGCGTTCCATTTGCGACCGGACCAGCGCCGCCTTGGCCGGGACGTCCAGTCCGGTGAGGACGAACGTCATCGCGTTGCGGAACCCGCCGAGCGCGTTGAGGCACACCTTGAGCTGTCCGGACGGCGGTTCGCCGACGACGCCGCTCAGCGCGACCCGGTCCGGGCCGGCGGCCCCGAGCTGGATGGTGTCGAACCGGGTCACCACGTCCGGGCCCTGGTACCGCGGGCCGCCGATCTCGTACAGGAGCTGAGCGGTGACGGTCTCGACGGTCACCGCGCCGCCCGTGCCGTCGTGCTTGGTGATGACGGACGATCCGTCCGCGTGGATCTCTGCGATCGGGAAGCCGGGATGGCGCAGGTCGCCCAGCTCGGTGAAGAACGCGAAGTTGCCGCCCGTCGCCTGGGCGCCGCACTCGACTACGTGCCCGGCGGCGGTGGCGCCGGCCAGCGCGGACCAGTCGTCCCGTGCCCACCCGAAGTGCGCGGCCGCCGGACCGACGACGAGCGACGCGTCCGTGACCCGTCCGGTGACGACGACGTCGGCGCCCGCGTTCAGGCACTCGACGATGCCCCAGCAGCCGAGGTACGCGTTGGCGGTGAGGGCGCCTTCGTACCCGGTGAGGGCATCGCCCTCGACATGGGCGATGCGTACGTCCAGCCCCAGGCGCGACGTCACCTCACGCAGAGCGGCGGCCAGCCCGGCCGGGTTGAGGCCGCCCGCGTTGGTGACGACCCGCACACCTCGCTCGACGGCCAGTCCCAGGCACTCCTCCATCTGGCGCAGGAACGTCTTCGCGTACCCCTTGGACGGGTCCTTGAGACGGTCGCGGCCGAGGATGAGCATGGTCAGCTCGGCGAGATAGTCCCCGGTCAGGACGTCGAGTTCGCCGCCGGTGAGCTGTTCCCGGACCGCGTCGAACCGGTCCCCGTAGAACCCCGAGGCATTCCCGATCCGGATCGGCGGCGGGGTCACGCCGCGCCGCCGTGCTGCCAGCCCGGCTCGGACGGCGGCGGTGCGCCGAACGGTCCGGCGGGCTCCTCGGCGCGAGGCGGGCGACCGGTGCCGGGCGGGCCGGCGAAGGCCTGCGCGACGTCCAGCCACTCGTCCGCGCCGCCGGTGGCGATCAGGGCGAGGTCGTCGCGGTGCCGGCGCTGGGTGACGAGGAGGCAGAAGTCGAGGGCCGGTCCGGTGACGCGATCGGGTGCGTCCTCGGGGCCCCACGTCCACAGCTCGCCGCCGGGGCCGGTCAGCTCGACACGCACGTCGCCGGTCGGCGCCGGCAGGCCGTGCGTGAGGTACCCGTTCGCCCTGGTCCGGACGCCGATGTGCGCCACGTGACGGAGCCGCGCGGTCGGTGTCCGCTCGACGCCGAGCGCGTCGGAGATGTCCTGCGCGTGCGCCCAGGTCTCCATGAGGCGTGCCGTGGCCATGGACGCGGGGCTCATCGGCGGGCCGAACCACGGCAGCTGCACGCCGTCCGGTACCGCGGAAAGGGTTTCGACGAGCGCGGCGCGACCGTTCCGCCAGCGCGCCAGCAGGTTCGGATCGCGGACGATCTCGCCGGCGCCGTCGTCGACGAACCCGGTGGGGTTCCGGAGCGCCTTCTGGAGTACCTGGCCGAAGGCGTCCGGATCGGTGGCGGCGAGCGCGGTGACCTCGTCGGTCCAGGTCAGGTGGGCGATCTGGTGGGCGACGGTCCATCCGCTGGCGGGTGTGGCCATCTCCCAGCCGACGGGGCCGAGGCCGGCGACCAGCGCGTCCAGGTCGTCGCCCTCGGCGGTCAGGTCGGCGAGCAGTGCGGAACGGTCAACCACGGATGTCCTCCAAGGTCGCGTCGAGGGTCCGCGCCCACTGCCGGAGCAGCCTTCGCCGGCGCGCGGAGTCGTCGGTGAGCAGGTTGGCGACCCCGAGGCCGCGCATGAGGTCGAGGGTGGCCTGAACGGATTCGCGGGTGCCGGGCCGGCTCTCGTCGGCGCCCAGCATCTCGATCGTGAGCCGGTGGACCTCGCGGCCCACCTTGACCTCGACCGGCACGAGCGCTTCGCGGAGTGCCTGGTCGGTGCGGGCGGCGACCCAGACCTCCAGGGCAGCGGTGAACAGCGGGCCGGTGTGCTGGTTGACGAGTAGTTCGAGGACGGCGGCCGTGCGGTTGGCGCCCGCCGGAAGGGTCTCGGCGGCGCGGCGCATCTCCTCCCGCCGCAGCAGCGCGAGGTGTTCGATCGCGGCGACGACCAGCGCGGCCTTGGTCGGGTAGTGGTGCAGTTGCGCGCCGCGCGAGACGCCGGCCCGCTCGGCCACGACCGTCGTCGTCGTGCCGGACCAGCCCAGCCCCGCGAGGCATTCGACCGTCGCCTCCATAAGCCGGGTGCGCGTCGTGGCGCTGCGCTCGGCGTTCGGCGTACGGGTCATGGGTCGAGCCTGGCCCCGCCACAACAAACAGTCAAGACTGACTGTTTATGAATGTGACGCAGACCACACCCGCGACGATCGAACGTTCCAGCCCCCGGCTGCGTGAACGTGGAGCCCAGTGCTGACACGAGGAGGACCGCCATGAAGCTCGTATTCGTCGTCGCGGGCCTCACCCTGCTCGCCGCCTGCGCCGACGAGCCCGAGGCCCCGCCCGCCAAGAAGACCGCGGCGCCGCAGGTGCTCACGGTGACGCAGGTCAAGGGCTTCTCGCCGTTCGTCACGAACGCCAAGGGCCGGACGGTGTACCGCTTCGACGGCGACACCAACCGGCCGCCGACGAGCACCTGCTTCGACGACTGCGCGAAGACGTGGGAACCGGTGCTGGCCACGAGCGTCCAGCTGGCCAGCGGCGCGATCGAGACGAACCTCGTCGGCACCATCGAGCGCCCTGAGGGCCGGCAGGTCACGCTCAACGGCTGGCCGCTCTACTACTTCAAGGACGACCGCCGCCTCGGGCAGACCGCCGGGCACGGCCGGGGCGGCGCCTGGTTCGCGGTCGCCCCCAACGGCACGAAGGCCCTGGTATCCCTCACGACCAGGAGCGTGGCGGAAGTCCGCCACTAGACCTCCGCAACCATTGACATGACCTGCCTGTGCTGACCTAATTGGCAGGAAAGTTTCCTTTTAGTGTCGTTGGAGTGTTCCGTGCGCAAACGTCTCCTCGTCTTAGCCGCCGCAGCCGCCGCGACCGCGCTCATCGCGGTCACCAGCACGCACCACGCCGGCGCGGCCGCCGTCGACCTCACGGATCCGCGCAAGAAGGACATCGCGATGCAGATCGTGTCCACCGCGGAGAACTCCTCGCTGGACTGGCGCGCGCAGTACAAGTACATCGAGGACATCGACGACGGGCGCGGCTACACGGCCGGCATCATCGGGTTCTGCTCGGGCACGGGCGACATGCTCGAACTGGTCGAGGAGTACACGCGCCGCAAGCCGGGCAACGTCCTCGCCAAGTACCTGCCGGCGCTGCGCCGCGTGAACGGCAGCGACTCGCACGCCGGCCTCGACCCGAACTTCACGCGCGACTGGCGCACGGCCGCCAACGACTCGGTGTTCAAGCAGTCGCAGGACTTCGAGCGGGACCGCGTCTACTTCAACCCGGCCGTCAGCCAGGCGAAGCGGGACGGCCTGCGCGCGCTCGGCCAGTTCGCCTACTACGACGCGATGGTCATGCACGGCCCCGGCAGCGACCGGTCGAGCTTCGGCGGCATCCGTGCGGCGGCGATCCGCAAGGCCCGTCCGCCGGCGCAGGGCGGCGACGAGACCACCTACCTCAACGCGTTCCTGGACGTCCGCCGGGCGATCATGAAGGAAGAGGAGGCCCACAGCGACACGAGCCGGGTCGACACCGCCCAGCGCCCGTGGCTGCGCGCCGGCAACCTCGACCTGGACACCCCGCTGCGCTGGAAGATGTACGGCGAGGACTTCCGCATCGACTGACCGCTGAGCGGCGGCCCCGTTGCCGAGGAGCCGCCGCCCGCTACCTCACGCCTCGCAGTTGAACCGGCCGTCGCGGTTGTCCGCGGTGCAGGTGTCCGTGTCGGAGCCGCCGTCCACGACGTCGTTGCCCTCCACGCCGTCGGCCCCGACGAGCATGTCGTTGTCCCAGCCGCCGTCGAACGTGTCGTCGCCGCCGAACCCGGTCAGCGTGTCGTCGCCACCGCCGCCGATCAGCGTGTTCGCGCGGTCGTTGCCGTTCAGCGTGTCGTCGCCCCAGCCGCCGACCAGGTTCTCGACATCGCTGTGGACGTTGTCACGCTCGTCGGGCGAGCCGTCGTTGGCGACGTCGTCCAGCGTGATCGATACCTCGACCGCCCGTCCCTCGTACGTCACCTTGTCGCGGCCCTCGCCACCGTGGAACACGTCGGAGGCGTACGCGCCGTACATGGCCCGGATCGTGTCGTCGCCGTCGCCGCCGTGGATCTCGGTGCCGCTGCTGCCGACGGTCAGCGTGTCATCCCCGGGTCCGCCGCGCAGCGAGTGGCTGCTCCAGCCGTACGGGGTGAGGGTGTCGTTGCCGTGACCGCCCTCGATCTCCCAGATCTCGCTGCCGATGCTGTCGCGTTCGCCGGCCTCGCCCGCGGAGTTGGCGTCCACGACGACGTTCGCCGTGCGGTTCCGGTACGTGACGGTGCTGTACCCGCCGTCGCTGGCGAACGTGTCGGCGCCGAGGCCGCCGTCCATCAGATCGCCGTTGCGGCCGCCCGTCAGGTAGTCGGCGCCGTCGCCGCCGATGAGGTGGTTCGACTCCGGGCCGCCGACCGCCGGGCCACCCTTGATCGAGTCGTTGCCCGGGCCTCCAGCCAGCGTGCCGGGCAGGCTGGCGGTCTTCGTGATGTAGTCCGTGCCGTTGCCGCCGTCGACTGTCACCGACGTGAGGCCGTCGAGCGCGCAGCGGACCGCGCGGCCGTCGACCCGCTCGCAACCGGGGCCCGGGTCGAGCCACCCGTACCGGTTGCGGATCACGATGGCCGTGCCGACCTGGTCGATGTCGATGAAGCTCGACGAGTCGTTGTCGGTGAACAGCGCGGTCAGAACGCCGCCGCTGACGCTCGCGGTGTTGAGTGGTGCCGCGTGCGCCGGTGCCGCGGTGAGCTGCGCGCCCATCGCCGCGGCGAATGCCACAGTCCCTATCAGGACCTTCTTCACATGCGTCTCCCGTTGTATTCGGCCCTCAGGCACGAGGGTCCAGAAGAGACGGTAAGGAGAAATGCCCCGGTCGAGATCCGGGCGAACTACCCAGATTCAGTCAGCGGACCCGGAACGTCGGGCCGTGCGGCCGGAACGGCAGGGCAGCGCCCGCCGGGATGAGGAAGGCGTGCTCGCGCCGGATCCGCACGACGTCGCACTCGGCGTCCGTGATGACGAGGATCGGGCCGGTCGCGGGGAAGTCCGCGGCGTTCTCCAGTAGGCGGACGCCCGGCTGCAGGATCGTCCCGCCGCGCCCGCGCACGGTGACGCGGCCGGCGATGTCCTCGACCCGGAGGTAGCCCGCGTCGTAGGCGACGGCGTCGCAGAACACGACGCGCGCGGCCGGGACGTCCCGCGCGGCGGCGTACGAGGCGATCGCGCCCAGCGCCTTGCCGAGCAGTTCGGTGCTCATCGACCCGGACGTGTCGAGGACGACGCCGAACGTCGGCCGCCCGACCAGCTCTTCCGGGCGTAGCCGTCCGGGCCGGGGGATGTCCGGGGTGGCGGACTGCCGCCGCGACGCCCGCGCGTACGACCGCTGCGGTTCAGGGTTGCGCAGGTGCTCGTCGAACCAGCGGGCGAGCTGCGCGTCCCACGGCAGGGGCGGGTGGTCGAGCGCCCGGATCGCCTCCTCCAGGCCGGCGGGGACGAGGCCGCGCCCGCTGCTGTGGTGGTATTCCAGGCCGGTCGCCAGCGCGCGCCGGTAGAACTCGTCGAGATCGACCGCGCGGACGCGATCGGCGCGGTCCCACGGGTACGGGACGGGCGGCGCGGGCGTGCCCCGCCGGCTGCCGCGACGCTCGGCGGCCTGCGGCTGGGAGAGCCAGTCCCCGAGGATGTCGCCGGCCGTACGGCTGCCGAACGTGGCCAGCTTCCGGGACCGCCGCAGGTCCGTGACGAGCGTGTCGTACACCGATTCGGCGGACAGGCCGGCCAGTTCCGGGTCGTACAGCACGCCCTCCGGTGCGGTGCCGACGGCCATCTCGACCAGCCAGCCGTTGATGACGTAGTCGCAGGCGACGTTCCACAGGTACGGGTCGCGGCCGCCGCTCCGCACCGCGTGGCCGAGGGCGGCGTGCAGCATCTCGTGGGCCAGGACGAACCGCCATTCGTCAGGGCCGAGGGCCGCGTTCGGGTTGACGTAGACCTCGCCGTACTCGGCGTTGACGGCGGCGTACGTGATGTCCCAGGCCGCGGCGATCTCCGGCTCGTCGACCAGCGTCAGGCCGGCGGCGACGGCGCCGAGCAGCGGGTACGACGACACGAACCAGTCCAGCGCCCGGTGCCACTCGCGCCGTACGGTCCTGCGCGCGTACTGGCCGCTGTTCTCCGCGGCCCGGCTGATCGCGGAACTGGCCGCGTTGACGAGGCCGCGCGCGAACAGGTCGCCCCACGTCTGCTTCATGCGCGGCGGCGGTACGGACGGGATCAGGCACGGCTTGGTGCCGCCGGTACCGCACGTCAGGTACTCCGGCGGGACGCCCGTGTACCGCCACTGGTCGGCGAGTTCCAGCTCGTCGCCGCCGGGCATCTCGGGCAGCCAGACGATCGGGTTGCCGACGCGGACCACGTCGGCGAACCGGTTGACGGCCACGCAGCACGCCGCCGCGTACACGGGGTCGATCGTGCCGTCGGGCAGCACGACACCGGGCGTCGCGAGCCGCTGCTCGTCCAGGTGGCCGAGGCCGAGGTGCAGCAGCAGGTGCGCGATCACCCAGGCCCATTCGCCGGGCTGGCCGTCCTGGTCGGGGTTGACGACGATCTTGCCCGTTCCGTCGACGAACGCCCACGCGGTGCCGGCCGGGCCGGGGCCGGGCTCGATCCGCGTCTCGTACGCCAGCGACCAGAGCACGGGATGCGACTTCGCCGTTTCCAGGCCGGCGTCGAGTGCGGCCTTCTTGCGCTGCGCGGCCTTGCTCACGTCCCGGCACGCACCGCGACGAGCCGCGGCATGTCCCGCGCGGCCTCCACGAGGAACCAGTTCGGGAGCGGGCAGGTGCCGTCCTCGCCGACGGCGATGACGAGCTGGGCGATCTCCAAAGAGACCTCGGCCAGCTCGACCAGCAGGCCCTTGGCCCGGAACGCGAAGTTTCGCGCGTTCGGCGACGCGTTCCGCTTCTCCGCCGGCAGCTCGCGCGCGAGCCTGGCCCGGAACGTCTCGCCGAGGAAGTACAGGAGGTCCCGGTCGCCCGGCGCGGACGGCCAGCGCGCGTCTCCCTTGAGGATCGCGTCCAGGTCGAACGCGTGGCGGACCGTCTTGAGGTACGCGCGGAACGCCGCCGCGTGCTTGGGCGTGAGCAGCCCGTGGGCGAGCAACCCGATCGTCTCGTCGGGGATTTCGCCGCCGTACGAGTACAGGGTGTCGGACAGCATGTGCCACGACCGTGGCGTCGAGAACGGCTCCTCGGTCTTCGGCGGCGCGCTCCACAGGTGGTCGGGGCGCTGGGTCAGGTACTCGACGATCCACGGGTGGATGCCGCTCGTCATCGCCCAGGTGAGCCAGTCGGCCGCAGACGCTCTCAGGTGCAGGTGGACCATGCGGTTGACCAGCGCGGATGCCATCGGACGGGCCAGCGCCTGGTCGGTCGCCCGGTTGCCGGCGCCGATCACGACCGAGCCGGCCGGCAGCTCGTACGAGCCGATCCGGCGGTCCAGGATCAACGAGTAGAACGCCTTCTGGACGTCCGGCGACGCGGCGTTCAGCTCGTCCAGGAACAGGCAGTACGGCTCCGGCCGCGCGATCTGCTCCGGCGGGCAGAACCGGCTCATGCCGTCCACGATCTGCGGCACGCCGATCAGGTCCTCCGGCGCGAGCTGGGTGCCCAGTAGGGAGACGCAGTCGAGGCCGAGCGATTCGGCGAACTGCCGCACCAGCGAGGACTTGCCGATGCCCGGCGCACCCCACAGGAAGACGGGCCGGACCACCGCCACGTTGAGCAGTACCTCGGGTAGTTGGACCGGGGTGACGGTCATGGCAGCCTGCACGCGGGTTCGCGCCTCCTAGTCGACGGGCCGCACCATGGTGACGACGCGTCGCAAGCCCCGCACCCAGTTTTCGTCAAGACTGGGGGCGTGGACCTTCAGCGGCGGTTGCGGCGGGACCTGCGTGGCGAGGCGGACTTCGGCACGTCGGCGCGTGCCCAGTACAGCGCGGACGCGTCGAACTACCGCCGGGTGCCGCTCGGCGTCGTCTGGCCGGCCGATGCCGACGACGTCGTGGCGACCGTCGCGGCGTGCCGGGAGGCCGGCGTCCCGGTGACGCCGCGCGGGGGTGGGACGAGCGTCGCCGGCAACGCGATCGGTCCGGGCGTCGTCATCGACACGTCCCGGCACTTCAACGCGCTGATCGATGTGGACCCGGGAACGCGCCGCGCGGTCGTCCAGCCCGGACTGGTCCTCGACCGGCTCCAGGACGCCGTCCGCCGGCACGGCCTCACGTTCGGCCCGGACCCGTCCACCCACAGCCGGTGCACGCTCGGCGGGATGATCGGCAACAACGCGTGCGGGTCGCACTCCGTCCGATGGGGAAAGACGTCGGAGAACGTCGAATCGCTGGACGTCTTGCGGTACGACGGCACCCGGCTCGACGTCGGCGCGGGCACCGGCCTGGACCTGGTTGAGGAGAACCTGGCGCTCGTCCGCCAGCGGTTCGGACGCTTCCCGCGCCAGGTGTCCGGGTACGCGCTGGACGAGCTGCTGCCAGAGCGGGGCCGGCATCTCGCCCGAGCGCTCGTCGGCACGGAGGGCACGTGCGTGACGGTGCTCGGGGCGACGGTCCGGCTGGTGGAGCTGCCGGCGGCCCGGGCCCTGCTCGTCCTGGGGTTCGCCAGCGACAGTGACGCCGCGGACGCCGTCCCGCTGATCCTTCCCCACCATCCGCTCACCGTCGAAGGCATCGACACCGACCTCGTCGCCGGACGGCCGACCCCGGCGGGACTGCCGCCGGGCGACGCATGGCTGTTCGTGGAGATGGGCGGCGAGTCCGTCGCCGATGCGGCGGCCGCGGCCAAGGCCCTGGCGCGTGACTTCTCGCAGGCCAGCGTCGTCACCGATCCGGCCGCGCGCCGCGCGCTGTGGCGGATCCGCGAAGAAGGGGCCGGCATCGCCACCCGCATGCCGGACGGCGCCGAGGCCTGGCCCGGCTGGGAGGACGCGGCCGTCCCGCCCGAACGGCTCGGCGCCTACCTGCGCGAGTTCCGCGAGCTGAAGCAGCGGTACGGGCTGCGCGGGGTCACCTACGGGCATTTCGGTGAGGGCTGCATCCACGTCCGGCTGGATTTCGATCTTCTGAGCACGGCCGGCATCGACCGGTTCCGGCGGTTCGTGGAGGACGCGGCCGACCTGGTCACCGCACACGGCGGCTCGTACTCGGGCGAGCACGGCGACGGCTATGCCCGTTCCGAGCTGCTGCCGCGCATGTACGGGCCCGAGGTCATGGCGCTGTTCGAGCGGTTCAAGGCGCACTGGGACCCGGACGGCGGCATGAACCCCGGAGTGGTCGTCCGCCCGCCGCGCCTGGACGACAACCTGCGCGTGGTGGACAAGCACGTTCCCGGCGTGCTGATCGACATCGCCGAGGCCACCCGGCGCTGCGTCGGGGTGGGGAAGTGCCGCAACGGCCCCGGTACCGCGATGTGCCCGAGTTACCAGGTCACGGGCGAGGAGGAGCACTCGACGCGGGGGCGCGCGCGGCTGCTCGGCGAGATGGTCCGGGGGGAGCTGATCACCGACGGCTGGCGGTCGACGGAGGTCCGGGACGCCCTCGATCTGTGCCTGTCGTGCAAGGCGTGCGCCAGCGACTGCCCGGTCGGTGTCGACATGGCCACGTACAAGTCGGAGTTCCTGCACCACCACTACGCGGGGCGGCTGCGGCCGGCGTCGCACTACTCGATGGGGTACCTGCCGCGCTGGGCCCGGCTCGCGTCGGTGGCGCCCCGGCTGGCGAACGCGCTGGCGCCGGCTGCCCGTCGGCTCGGCGGGATCGCGCCCGAGCGCCAGTTGCCGGCGTTCGCGCGCAAGCCGTTCACGCGCGGGTTCCGGGGCTCGGCGGGCGGCGGTCAACCTGTCCTGTTGTGGCCGGACACGTTCACGAACTACTTCGCCCCCGAGGTGGGCCACGCCGCTGTCGCGGTGCTGGAGTCGGCCGGTTTCACAGTCTCTGTTCCGGACGGACCAGTCTGCTGTGGACTGACCTGGCTGTCGACGGGCCAGCTCGACACCGCCCGCCAGGTCGTGCGCCGCAGCCTGGACGTGATCCGCCCGCACCTGGACGCCGGCGCCCTGATCGTCGGGCTGGAACCGAGCTGCACGACCGTGCTGCGTTCCGACCTGGCCCGGTTGCTGCCCGGGTCCGAGCCCTTGGCCGTCCGTACCCTCGCTGAACTACTGGTTTCGCTGCCGGACTGGACGCCGCCGCAGCGCACGGGCGACGCGCTGATGCAGGTCCACTGCCATCAGCGCGCGGAGCTGGGCGCGTCCGCCGACGAGCAGGTGCTGGCCCGCACAGGTCTCACGTTGTTGCCCCTCCCGCCGGGTTGCTGCGGCCTCGCCGGCAACTTCGGGTTCGAGCGCGGGCACTACGCACTGTCACAGGCAGTCGGGGAGATGGCGTTGTTGCCGGCGGTGCGGGCGGCGTCCGCGGACACGGTCGTGCTGGCGGACGGCTTCAGCTGCCGTACGCAGATCGTCCAGGCGACCGGGCGGCGCGCACTTCACCTCGCCGAACTGCTGGTGTGACGCTCGCCTCGTCACTCCTGATTACGGTTGCGTAACCCGGCGTCGTTTTCAGACGATGCCTGCTGGCCGCAGGCGTCGATCGCGGAGGTGCGGGGGCATGTTCAGCAGCTATGTCGCGTTGGGAGACAGCTTCACCGAGGGTATGGACGACCCTCGTGGTGACGGCAGCTACCGCGGGTTCGCGGACCTGGTAGCCACCCAGCTGGCGACCGGCTCCACGGGGTTCCGGTACGCGAACCTGGCCGTCCGGGGCAGGCTGTTGCAGCCTGTCATCGACGAGCAGGTGCCGCTGGCGCTGGCGATGAAGCCCGACCTGGTGAGCTTCGCGGCGGGGGGCAACGACGCGCTGCGGCGCCGCTTCGAGGCGGACGAGGTCGCCGAGGCGTACCGCGACGCGATCCGGCGGCTGCGCGCGACCGGCGCGACCGTCCTCGTCTTCACGCCCGCCGACGGCGCCGGCAACCTGCCGGCCTGGAACTACCTGCTGCCGCGGATCGAAGCGCTCCGGACGATCGTGCGGGAGGCCGCTGACGAGTACGGCGCGACCGTGGTCGACCTGTACTCCGATCCGGGCATCCGCGACCGTCGCATGTGGAGCGAGGACCGGCTGCACCTGAGCGGCGCCGGGCATCGCCGGGTCGCCGGCAACACCCTGACCGCGCTGGGCGTCGACCCCGCGCCGGAGTGGCTGGCACCACTGCCGACCTACCTGCCACCGAGCTGGTCCGACGCCCGCCGCGAAGACCTGTACTGGGCGTGGACCCACCTGGCGCCATGGCTGAGCCGGCGGCTGCGCGGCCGTTCGTCCGGCGACAACATCACCGCGAAGCGCCCCGTCCTCGAGGTCCTCTAGAGGGTCTAGGGCCGCACGTACTCGTCGTCGCAGCGCAGGAGTACGCCGAGGTTGCGGAGCTCGGCCTCGAACATCGGCTCGACGTCGTCCAGGGCGAAGCTGAGCTGCCCGAACACCTCCATCGACACGGTGCCGTAGAGGCGGATCCAGCAGGAGAGGAAGACCTGGCTCACGCCGGCGGGCAGCGGCACGGGCAGGTTCTGCCCGAACGTACAGAGCTGTTCCATGAGCGCCGGCGGTATCTCGTCGTCGGCCGGGATCGGGAACGGCTTGGTCAGGTAGATCTCGGCCACGAGCCCGCCGAAGACGCCGCCGAACCGGTCGCGACCGCCGGGGTCGTCCCGGGGGAGCGGGCGGCGACTGCCGAACACCAGCGAGAACTCGGCCGGGTGGCTCGTGGCCCACGTCCGGAACGCCCGGCTGACGGCCATCAGCCGCTGCGGCGCCGATTCGGTCGCCATCGCGTCGCGGGCGCCCTCCATCGCGCCGCTGACCTCGGCATACAGGTCCAGGACGAGCACGTCCAGGAGCTCTTCGCGGCTCTCGAAGTACCGGTAGAGCGCCGGCGCGGACATGCCCATCTCGCGGGCGATGGCGCGCAGCGTCAGCCCGGCCTGACCCTCGCTGACCAGGATCTTTCGGGCGGTTTCCTTGATCTCGGTGACGGTGGCCGCTCGCATGCGGTCACGCCGGCTCACGGATTCGGCCACGTGACCCCCTTGACTAAGTGCGAACAAGCGTTGCAAAGTTAACAAGCGTAACCACTGCGACGGACAGTCGCAGTATAGCTGCCGAGGGGGCTTCATGTTCGAACGGTTCGGGCGGTTCGTATACCGCAGCCGCCGCTGGGTGGTCGCGATCACGGCGCTCTTCGTCGTGTTCGCCGGAGTCTGGGGCACGCAGGTCTTCGGCAGCCTCACCGGCGGCGGATTCGAGGACCCGGGTAGCGACAGCTACCGCGCGGCGAAGGTGGCCGCCGACACGCTGGGGCGGGACGACGCCGACGTGATCGTCCTGTACCGCAGCGATTCCCTGACCGTGGACGACCCGGCGTTCCAGCGGGCCGTCACCTCGACGGTCGACGCGTTACCGCGTGACGCCGTCGAGCGCACGGTCACGTTCTGGAACTCGAAGGCGCCGGTACTCGTCAGCGAGGACCGCCACGCCACGTACGTCGTGCTCGGGCTGCACGGTGACGAGAACCAGCGCACCGACGCGCTCGAACGGATCGAAGGCGACCTGACCGCGCCAGGCCTGGAGACGACGCTCGGCGGCGGCACCGTGGTCACCCGGGACATCACCGAGCGGATCCAGTCCGACATCGCGCTGGCCGAGACGATCTCGATGCCCGTACTGATGATCCTGCTCGTCCTGATCTTCGGCAGCGTGACCGCCGCCAGCCTGCCGCTCGCCATCGGCGGCATCGCCATCCTCGGCGCGTTCACCGCGCTGCGCGCCGTCACCTACGTCAGCGACGTCTCCGTCTTCTCGATCAACGTCGTCACGATCCTCGGCCTCGGCCTGGCGATCGACTACGGACTGTTCATGGTCAGCCGGTTCCGCGAGGAGATCGGCCGGACCGCGACGATCGAGGACGCCGTCGCCCGCACCATGGCCACCGCTGGCCGGACCGTCGCCGTCTCCGGCATCACCGTCGCGATCTCGCTCGCCGGGCTGCTGATCTTCCCGCAAGTCTTCCTGCGTTCGATGGGGATGGGCGGCCTCGCGGCCGTGCTGATCGCCATGACGGCGGCGCTCACCCTGCTGCCGGCGCTGTTCGGGATGCTCGGCCACCGGGTGGACTCGCTGTCGATCCGCCGTCGCCGTCGCGCTCCGGCTGTCGCCGACCACGGCGCCTGGTACCGGATCGCGCAGAGCGTCATGCGCCGGCCGGTCATCTACACGGTCGCGATCGTGGCCGTCCTCGTCGCGCTCGGGCTGCCGTTCCTGCGGATCCAGTTCGGCGGCGTGGACGAGCGCGTGCTGCCGGCCGGTACCGAGAGCCGGGTCGTCGCGGAGACGATCGCGCAGGATTTCCCGCCGACGTCGACCAGCCCGATCGAGATCGTGCTCACCGGTCCTGGCGCCACCGACTATCTGGGTGCGGTCCGGCAGCTGGACGGTGTGGTCGGCGCGGACATCACCGGCCAGGCCGGCGACACCACCCGCATCAGCGTCACGTACCAGGGCAAGACGATGTCCGACGGTGCCCGTGACCTGGTCGAACGCGTCCGTGACCTGCCGGCGCCCTCAGGTGCCGACGTCCTGGTCGGCGGACGGACGGCCGAACTGGTCGACCTGCTCGCCAGCATCGGCAGCCTGCTGCCGTGGATGGCGCTGTTCGTCGCGGCCACGACGTTCGTGCTGCTGTTCCTCGCGTTCGGCTCGGTCGTGCTGCCGATCAAGGCGATCGTGATGAACGTGCTCTCGCTCGGCGCCTCGTTCGGTGCGCTCGTCTGGGTCTTCCAGGACGGCAACCTGGCCGGCGTCCTCGGCTTCACGGCCACCGGCACGCTCGACGCCACCCAGCCGATCCTCGTCCTGGCGCTCGTCTTCGGACTCTCCATGGACTACGAGGTGTTCCTCATGTCCAGGATCCGCGAACAGTACGACCTGACCGGCGACAACACCCAGGCCGTCGCCACCGGACTCCAGCGGACCGGCCAGATCATCACCAGTGCCGCGCTGCTGCTGATCGTCGTCACGGCCGCGTTCTCCCTGTCCGGGATCACATTCATCAAGCTGATCGGCGTGGCGATGATCATCGCCATCATCGTGGACGCGACCGTGGTGCGGGCGCTGCTCGTGCCAGCCACGATGCGGCTGCTCGGACGGGCCAACTGGTGGGCACCGGGACCGCTGGGACGCCTCTACGCCCGGTACGGCATCCGCGAGTCGGACGACGCCGAGCCGCCCAGGGAACTGGCTGACGCCTCGCGCTGACCGCGCGCCCACTTTCGGACTTTTGAGGGTGCCGCGGCCTCCGCGACCCTCAAAAGTCCGAAACTCGGGGAGGCGGGAGGTCGGGCCGTGGCCCGACCGGCGGTCAGGCGGTGCGGCGGGGGAGCGCCGCGACGATGGTGGAGATCCGGCCGCGCCGAGCGGCCGGATCCGTCGCGTCGGCGAGGTAGCCGAGGAGGTGGCGGCGTTCACGCTCATCGAGCGCGTCGAGGCTGGCGCCGGCCGCGGCGAGGGCCGCGGCCAGATCGGGCGGCACGGCGCGGGGGCGGCGTTCGCGCGGCAGCCGGAGCCGCCCGGCCCACGCGTCGCCGGCAATCTCGGCGTCCTCGGTGGGGTGGAGGACGGTGACGTCGTCGAAGGTGTGGACGCGGACGCGCAGGGTGGCGCCGTCCGGATCGAGTGCGAGGTCCGCCTGGAGGAACGTGTCGTGGCCATCCAGGCGCTTGTTCAGGACGAGCAGCGGCGCGCCGCCCCGGCGACTGACGGCTCCACGGACTCTGAGCGAGGTCATATTCGTGGCCCGGTCAGGGGCGTGCCGGCGAACTCGAAGTACCACAGTGGACGGTAGTTCCGCCACGATTCCGGGCGGAGTCCGGTGGGGGCGAAGATCCGTTCGAGGGTGGCACGGGCGGCGAGGTAGAACTCGAGTTCGTCGCCGTCCGGGGTGCGGAGGGTTTCCATGAAGCGGTTGTGCGCCTGGAAGACCTGGAAGTTGGGGAAGACGCTGACGTGCGGCGCGAGCCGGCGCGTGTGCAGGCCGACGGGGTCGAGCGGGTCCAGCCCCACGACGTAGTTGAACGACGTGTCGAGACCGGCCCGGCGGGCGCGGCGCAGCAGGTCGGGCATCTCGGCGGCGGTGAGGTCCGCCTTGCT
Organism: uncultured Actinomycetota bacterium; assembly: GCA_963742725.1. GTDB lineage: Bacteria > Actinomycetota > Actinomycetes > Mycobacteriales > Cryptosporangiaceae > CAVVAL01. Next base: position 2,316,828 of record CAVUMX010000001.1, read on the forward strand.
CGACTTGAGCATGAGCGAGCGCCGGGTGAAGCACTCGACGGTGACGTAGAGCAGGAACGGCGCGACGTCGGCGGCGAGGGCGGCGAACGCGTCGTCGCTGCGGAGTACCGAGGAGAGGAAGCCGACGCGCGGGTGCAGGTCGGCGCTGGCGAGGACCCGGCGCAGGGCGCGCAGGTGGTCGAGTGCGGTGCTCTCCCGCTCGAAGCAGCCGGTCGAGACCGTGACCTCGCGGACGCCCGCGAGGCTGCCGCGCGGCGACTCGGCCGCGAGCGCGTGCAGGAGCTCGGCCAGTCCCTGCTCGGCGCTGAGGCGCGGGTCGGCGGACACCTCAAGGGCGGTGGGGCAGAACGCGCAGCCCGTGCAGCGGCTGCGCGCGTTCGGGTTCAGCGTGACGACGTCGCCGCCGGCACGGAAATAGCCGCCGACAGCCGCGTCGGCGTCGACCCGGTGGACGTGCGCCACCGGCTCGCCGTCGAGGACGAGCACGTCGCCGTGCAGCCGGAACGGCGAATCCGCCCTGTTGAGGGGGACGACGACGAGGAACCTGTCGTCCGGCGCGCGGGTCAGGCTGAGCGTGAGGCGGGCACGGTTGTGCCCTTCCGCCGAGTCCGCGCCGTGGAGGTTCAGCGCGATGAGGATCGCGTCCTCGATCGGCACGTCGTAGCGCAGTGCCAACCGGCCGATCTCGTCGAGCACGCGCGTGCCCGCGTAGATGTGTTGCGTCATGCGGTGAACAACACCTCGCCCCGATCGAAGGTCTCAGTCACGCAGAGGTACCGCCGGCGCCGTTGCCGGATAGCTCAAACAGAATCGCAGCCAGCCGCCACTCCTCCCGGAAACGCCGTGTCCTCGGTAAGACGCGCCGTAGGCCGGCGCGGTTTCGCGAGGCTAGCTGTATTTGCGGTGATTCGTTGGGGTCGCGGGCAGTTCTCACGGTGCGCGTCGGTACCGGTGCCGAGGGCGACCAAATCGGTACCGGGCGCCGATCGTCCGCTACGCGCTGTTATCGAGTGTGAACCAGCGTGCCTTCGCGAGCCGTCGTGCGGGCGTCGGCGGGCTCGCGGGGGAGGTCGCGGACCGGGCGGAGTGCGAGCGTCAGTGCGGTGCTCCCCGCCACGGCGGCGCAGCCTATCCACAGCAGCGTGCCGGCGCCGAGCCACTCGGCGAGGGCGCCGGTCGCGCCGAAGCTGAGCGGGACGAGCACGAGCGTGCCGAGCTGGATGTAGGAGCTGACGCGGGCGAGGGAGTCGGCGGGCACGTGGGTCTGGGTGGTGACGGCGAACATCGCCGCGGAGAAGCTGGCCTGGCCACCGGCGAGCGCGGCGGCCAGCGCGAGTGCCCAGGTGGGGCCGGGGATCGCGAGCAGTGCGAGGAGCGGGCACAGCGCGAACACGACGAGGACGCCCCAGCGCAGCGGATTCCGGGGTTCGACGCGCAGGCTGACGATGCCGCCGCAGATGGCGCCGATCGAGTAGCCGGTGCCGATGGCGGCCCAGGCAGGCGCGCCGCCGAGCGAGTCGTATGCGACCAGCGGGCCGAGAACCATGAACGGCGCGATCGCGACGGTGTTGACGACGCAGATGTGCAGGATCGGAGCCCACAGCCAGGTGCGGCCGGTGACGAGCCGCCAGCCGTCGGCGAGCTGCCGGAGCGGGGTTCTTGCGCGGGTCGCGGCGCGGGATCCGCCCGGGGCGGTGGCGCGGGATCCGCCGACGGTGGTCGCGCGGGTGGCCAGCGGGGCGGCGAGCAGTGCGAGAGAGATGCCGCTGGCGGCGAACGTGGCGGCGTCGACGGCGAGGGCCCAGCCGGCGCCGGCCGTGGCGACGAGCGTCGCCGAGATGCCGGCGGCGACGATCATGGTGGCGTTGCGGGACAGTCCGACGAGCGCGTTGGCTTGTTGCAGTTGGGGTTTCGAGACCGTCGCCGGGAGCAGCCCGGCAGCCGCCGGCGTGAAGAACGCGCTGGCCGCGCCGACGCCTGCCTGGAGAGCCATGAGGTGCCAGAGTTCGGCCCGGCCGGTGAGCAGCAGCACGGCCGTGACGGCCTGGATGGCGCAGCGCGCGGCGTCGGCGACGAGCATGACCCGGTGCGGTGGCCAGCGGTCGCCGGCGACCCCACCGAAGAGGACCAGTGCGATGACCGGCAGCCGGTTGGCGAGCAGCACCAGGCCGATCGCACCGGCGGACGCGTCGATGTCGAGGACGGCGAACGTGAGCGCGAGCGGGACGACGGCGTCGCCGAACTGGGACAGCGCCTGGCCGGTGAAGTACCGCCGGAAGCTCTTCTCCCGCAGCGGACCGGTCGGTATGCGCATGTGTACGTGCCCCCGTCTGCTCGTGCGGCCGTGACCGTACCGACGGGGTCCGACAGACCGCCCTACGCTGGGGCGATGATCGGGTACGGACTTCTTGACCACGTCGGACGGCACGTCACGTTGCGCCAGGCTGTCGATGCGCGAAGGAGTCTGGAACTCGCTCGGCGTTTACGCCGATGACGTGGTCGTCGGGCGCATCATGTGGGGGCGCGACGACGACGGCTCCCACTGGCTGGGCGGGATGGTGATCGACAGGGCTGAGCAGGGCAGAGGCCTCGGCCGTGAGGACGCCAGCACCGGCTTGCAGCGGGCGAACGAGCTGCGGCCCACGGCACCGGCCTGCTTGGCCAGCTGGACGGCGTACGTGCCGATGCTGCCGGAGCCGCCGATGATCAGCACCCTCTGCCCTGGTTGGACCTTGGCCAGCTCGTGCAGGAAGTACCAGGCGGTGGTGAACCCGTCGACGCTGGCCGCAGCATCCGCGTAGGTGATGTTCGGCGCATCAGGGTGAGCGACGCCCGCTCGGACAGGCACTTGTACTCGGCGTTCGCCCCGACGGCGAAACTGGTGAACCCGAAGACCCGGTCGCCGATCCGGTATCGGCGTGCCGTCGGCGCTGAGTGCCCGGTGCTCGCGTCGGTGGGTATGTCGTCGAGTGATGGTGACGGTCGTGAGAAACTGCATGGGGCCTCTGGGACACCGGAGGCTGAGCCAGCGGGTGCATCACGATGTTCCCGCAGCTCAGGAGGGCTCGCCTAGTGGCCGATGGCGGCAGTCTTGAAAACTGCTAACAGGGGTGACTCTGTTCGTGGGTTCGAATCCCACGCCCTCCGCTGACCAGCATAAACACGCGGCGCTCGCGGTTGCCGCCCACCGGCGGGCTGCTCGGCGGTGGGAAGACCGCCACGGCGCGCCTGGCTCCGACCGGATCCGTGCTCAGGCCGTGACGACCTGGTCGCCGAGCGCCTCCCGCACCGCGTCGAGGTTGTCGACTGGCCGTCGGGTTGCTGGACTGTACCGGCGTAGCCGGCACCATTCACGGCCAGGCGTTTCCGTGAATGGTGCCGCGTCGTTTGTGTGGTCAGCCGCCGAAGCGGTTGCCGTACTCCTCTATCCAGCCGTTCCAGGACGCGACGTTGACGAGGACGCTCGGGGCCTTTCCACAGTTGTCGTAGTTCTCCTTATAGGTGTGTTCACCGAGAGCGGCGAGCCGCCAGGTCCCGTCGATCTTGAGCACCCCGGGCACTCCGCTCTCCCATCGGCAGATGCCCTTGCCGCCCTCGTGCGAGCCGCAGAGCTGACGGCTGGCGTCGAAACTCGGGTACGCCTCGTCCCCGGGTGGGCAGTGCTTGGCGGGGTCGATGAGCGGCAGGCTCAACTCTTGCAGCTTCGTGTCCGAGTTCCAGCCGAGCACCGTCAAGGTGTCCCCGACGCCGACCTGGGCGGCGATGGGCGCCGGTGTCACCCCGGGTACGGGTGCGGCGAGTTCGAACAGCGCGACGTTCCGTCCGTGGGATCCGTAGCCGTGCACCGGGATGACCATCGTGTCGATGGCGACGAGAGTGCCGCCGCTGCGGGGGTCGTGGCTCCCGACGCGGACCTGCGACGGGTTGGAGCCGCCGGTGTCGTAGTAGGCGCAGTCCACTGTGGAGACCGCCAGGCGGGGTGCGATCAGGGCGGCGTCGCAGTCGAACTCGCCCTCCGGCGAGAGCAGGCTGGAGTAGAAGGGGTAGTTGCCCGACGCGGGCTTGCCCCCGACGAGGTCGGCATGGGCCGGTGGTGTGTGGCTGGTCGACCGCGCGGCCCGAGCCGGCGTGGCGATGTGCCGGGTGATCCAGTCCTTCCAGCCGACGACGCCCGTGAAGATGTCCGGCTTCTCCGCGCAGTCGCTGCCGCCCGGCGTCGGCCGGCTGGCGATCCCGGCTAGCCGCCACTTCCCGGCGACCGTCGTGATCAGCGGGCTGCCGGAGTCGCCGTAGCACAGCCCGGCTCCGTTGGTCGTCTCGTCCGCGCACAGATCGCGGGCCGGGTCGGCGCCGCCGTCCCCCTGACCGCGGCACTTGCGTGGTTCGATGATCCGGGTGTCGAGCTGGTTGAGCTGGTGCGAGGTGCCGTCACATTCCCAGATCACCGGGCACGTCTGGCCCCAACCGAGCGCCCGGGCAGCGGTGCCCGGCTTCAGGTTGGTGGCGAGCGTGATCGGCTGGATCCCGGGGACGTCGCGGGCGAGTTCGATCAGCGCGATGTCCCGCGCGAACCCGGGGCCGAACCGGGGCGGCAGCAAGACCCTTCGGGCGTTGACCAGCAGCCCGCCTCGGGTCCAGTTGGTGCTGCCCACCCGGACCTGCGTCACGGTGTCCGCGTAGACGCTCGGGTCGGTGACGCAGTGCGCTGCGGTGAGCACCCACCGCGGCCCGACCAGGGCGCCACCGCACTGGAAGGAGTACCCCTCCTCACCATAGAGCGCGACGGTGAAGGGGTACTTCTCGCTGGCCGGCCCGCCGCCGACGAGGTCAGCATGCGGGGCGCTGCTGCCAGGGGTCGGTCCAGTCGCGATCGCCTCGCGTATCCACACCTGGTACGCGGTTGCGTTGGTGTAGATGAACGGGGCGTCGCCGCAGGTGCCGTCGGTCGACTGGATCCGGCTGGCGAGCCCGGCGAGCCGCCACGCGGAACCTTGCTTGACCAGAGCCGGGCCACCGGAGTCGCCGTAGCACGCGCCGTCCGTGCCGCGCGGGTTGTGGAGGCACCACTCGCGGGCGCCATCAATGTCCGAGCCGCACTTCGAGGCGGTGACGACCTTCGTGTCGAGTTGCTGGAGCATGACTGGCGCCGGGCACTGGTCCTCGCGCTTGGCGCAGGTGTCGCCCCAGCCGAGGATCCGGGTTGTGGTCCCGTCACCGACCGAGTCGGCGAAGGCCGCCGGTGCGATTGTGGTGACCGGTTGAGCGAGCTCGACCAGCCCGACGTCGTGTCGTACCGGATCGCGGGCGAAGTCCGGATGGGCGAACCCGCTCAGCACATCGACGAGCTTGCCCCCTGCGTTCCGGGCGTTGCTGCCGACCCGGACCTGCCATGCGACGCCGGCCTCGACGCAGTGCCCCGCCGTCAACACCCACTTCGGGGCCACGAGGACGCCGCCGCAGAAGTGCGTCCGGCTGACACTCTGCAGCGACACCATGAACGGGTACCGCTGCGACGCTGGAGTCCCGCCGACGACGTTCGGCGTGACCGGATCCGAAGGCGGATCGGCTGCGGCGGCGCCGGACAGCGCCCCGGATAACAGTGTGCTGACCAGTACCAACCGAGCGACTACGGACAGGGCACGCCTCAAGGCAGCCTCCACTCTCGACGCGGTGGGCTTCAACCGAGTGCGCGAATGCTCCCAATGACGGACGAGCTGTAACAAGACAGATTTGCTTACGAAACGCGAACGTCTGACCCACGTTGTCATCGCGTGGTCGGCGACGCCGTCCCTGTCTACTCACCGCGAGCTGGGCGCGCAGCCGTCACCCGGTTCAAGTGGTAGCGCTTCCTCACCGGCATGACCAGGGGCGAGTCCAAGCGTGCTCGTCGTCCTTAAGCCGAGCGTGGGCGTGCCGGGTTGTGACCGACGCGTGCGATTGCTACGCCAAGCGGGATGAACCCGAGGTAGTACAGCCCCACGCCGGAGGGGAGCAGCGGGGTGAACTGGAGGAACATCAGGGTGACACCGGCGACGCCTATGCACAGTGGCGTCCAGCGGAACAGGCCGGTCCAGTGGCCCGCGCGGACCGTTGAGACGCCGGTCATGAGGAAGCCGACCGTCGCCAGCAACGCGCCGAGGCCGAACGCCGCCCCCAGCGCCATCATCTCGTCGAACGTCCGGTCGACGAAGGGGAGCGAGGCCAAGTGAGCGAGTACCCCGATGACGGTGCCGACGATCACGAGTCGGTGCCCCCAGCGTGCGGCGACACCGTCCCCGGCCGCCCCGCTTCGCTGCCAGACCAGCAGCGCCGGGACGACCGCGGTCTGGGTGGTGGCCCAGATCAGCGTGGTCACGAGGAACCCAGTCGGTGACCACGGGAACCGCCACAGATCGGAGGGCACCGCGGTGACTGCGAGCTGCCACTGGGTCACGGCGCCACCCACCACCAGGACCAACGCGGCGGCGCTGCCGAGAACGCCGACCCTCTGCGTGATCCGGTGCGTCGGAGCGCCGAGGCCAGGGGGTGAGATGCGGAGGGTCTCGTAGGTATCGGGATTGGTCATCGCGGCGCTCCTTGCTGGGGTGCGGATGATTGCGGCGTACGGTGCGAGGTCGGGCCGACCGTTTCACCGGGAGGTGTCGGCGGAGGCGACGACCAGCCAGCCGGCGACTCGATGGCGCGGCTGATCCCGCGGGTTGCGCCGTCGACCAGGACCGGGCGAGTCGTGCTCATGAATCGTCTTCGGCTAGGTGGTGATGAAGACACCATCTCGCTGCGCCGCCGCCCCGACGCGAGTAGTGCAGTACTCGAATCCGGTTGGCTAGCATCGACGCATGGAAGGGTCGTGGCCGCTCATCGGGCGCGATGCCGAGCTCCGCAGGATCACTGACGCGCTGCGACCGGGTGCAGCCGGGATCCTGGTCGCGGGCGCCGCTGGTGTGGGCAAGACCCGACTCGCTCGGGAGGCGGTGGCGCGCGTCGAGCACGGCGCCCGGCTGGTCTGGGTCTACGGCAGCACCGCGGCCGGCGAGTACCCGCTCGGCGCCTTCGCCGGCCTGGTCGATGAGCCTAGGGCGGACGCCACGCGCGGGGTCGCGATGGTGCTCGACAGCCTGGTCCGGCAGGGTTCGCTGGTGCTGGCGGTGGACGACGCGCATCTGCTCGACGAGCTCTCGGCGATCGTGCTGCACCGCGTGGTGACTCGACGACTGGCGGCGGTCGTGGTCACGGTCCGAGACGGCGTGCCGGCGCCTGACGCCGTCACCGCTTTGTGGAAGGAGGACCACCTGCCCCGGCTCGACCTGGCCTCGCTCGACGCGGAGGCGACCGCTGCCCTCGTCGCCCAGGTCCTCCGGGGGCCGGTGGAGTCAGCTTCCGCGCGGCGTCTCTGGTCGCTGACCCGGGGCAGTCCCCTCTTCCTGCGCCACCTGCTCGTCGGTGAGGTGCAGTCCGGCCGGTTCTCGCCATCGTCAGGTATGTGGTGTTGGTCCGGTAACCCCGAGCTCTCGCCTACGCTGGCCACGCTGCTGGACCGGGACATCGGGAATCTCGATCCTGCCCTGCTGGAGGTAGTGGACCTGGTCGCGCTCGCGGAGCCGGTCGCGGTCTCGACGCTCGTCGAACTCACATCGGTCGGTGCGGTGGAGGTCGCCGAGATGCGCGGCCTCATCCGCACCGACCCTTCCTCCGACTCTCTGGCCGCCCGACCGGCGCACCCCCTATACGGCGAGGTACGACGGGCCGCCATCGGCCGAGCCCGGGCACGCCGGTTGCGCGGCCTGGTCGCCGCAACCCTCGACGGCGCCGCGGACCCGATCCCGAAGGCGGTGCTGATGGTCGACTCCGACCTGGATCCGGACCCGGACCTGTACCTCCGCGCCGCTCAAGCGGCGATCGGCTTCTACGATCTGCCGCTGGCGGAGCGACTCGCCCGGGCCGCGGCCACCTTCGGCGGCTGGGAGGCCCGAGTGGCGCACGCGTCGACGCTGTCCTGGCTCAGTCGCGGGGACGAAGCAGAGGAACTCCTGTGCGAGCTGGCCGACACAACGCATAGCGGAGTACTCCGGGCTCGGGCGCAGGCCTATCGCACTGGCAATCTATTGTGGACGCTCGGCCGCGCGGATCAGGCGCGGGAGACTCTGACCGCAGCCCTTGCGGACACGGATGCGGGGCCGGCGCGACTTCTGCTCGAGGCCCTGGCGGCAGCCCTCGACGCTTCACTGGGCGACGCACCGTCCGCGCTTGCTCGGGGACTCGCCCTGCTTGACGCGGGAGTGCCCGACGACCTCGCGCTGCTTCTGACCGCCTCGGCCGTATCGGCGGCGGCCGCCGTGACCGGTCGCCTGGACCTCTTGGCCAGGGCCCGTCGTGCAGGTGGTGCCGCCCAACTCCCCAATATGATTCCCCGCTTCGGCCTCACCGATTGGCAGGTGCTCGGCTTCCGCCTGGCCGGCGATCCTGAATCGGCGCGACGCGTGGCAGCCGATATGCATGCCATGTCCGCCGACCTGCCCGGCCCGGCACGCCTGATGGGTCTGGTGCTCGTCGCGCACGCCTCGCTGGCCAACGGTCAGGTGCAGGATGCGCTCACGCCGCTGAGGGAGGCGTGGGCCGGCCTGGAGGCCTCCGACCACGAGTTCAGGTTCCGCTGCCGCACGCTCCTCGCCACAGCGCTCGCCCTGACCGGCCGCGCGGACGCCGCCAGGCCACTCCTCGAGGAGGCCACGAGCAGGCAGCATCCGGCGTACCGGCTCTACAGTCCGGACGACCAGCTGGCTCGCGCCTGGGGAACGGCCGCCGACGGCGCTGTCATCGAGGCGGCTCGGCTCGCCGCGGCCGCGGCCGCTACCGCCAGGCGGCAGATGTCACCCGCCTACGAGGTACTCGCCTGGCAGACTGCCGTCCAACTCGGCGATGCCAGTGACGCCGTGGATCGGCTCGAGGTCCTCGCCGAGGCGGTCGCCAGCCCGAGGGCCAGCGCCGCGCTCGTGCACGCACGTGCCTTGGCCGCTCAGGACGCCAACGGCCTCGTGGCGGCAGCGCAGGTCTGGGAGCGGCTCGGCGACCTGGTGGCCGGAGGCGACGCAGCCGCACAGGCCGCCGACGTCCATCGCCGGCAGGGACGACACGGCTCGGCCCTCTCCGCCGCGGCAAGAGCCAGACGCCTCTCTCAAACCTCCGGTGCTCGCACGCCCGCCCTGGCGACCGCGGAACTGCCGCTACCGCTCACATCCCGGGAACGTGAGATCGCCGCGCTGGTGGCCAAGGGCATGACCAACCGGGAGGTCGCTGAGCGCCTCACCCTGTCGATCCGAACGGTCGAGGGGCACCTCTACCGGGTCGGCCACAAGCTCGGGCTCTCCGATCGCGCCGACCTCGCCGCCATTTTCGGCAGAGACGGATCCGAGTAGTCGACTACTCGCCCTTCTCGCATCGCGCGGACTCATTCTGATGGGACCCGACCATCAGGAGATAGCCATGAACGGTTCACATGTGCCTCCCGGCGAGGGCACCCGCTACCCAATGATCGACGGGGACCACATCGCCAAGGCCGCGATCCAAGACGGCAACGGCGAGTTCGAGGTCTTCGAAGTCCACGCTCGTGCGGGCCCGGCGGCACCGCTCCACGCCTCCCCGTGGACCGCTGTCCTGTACGTACTCGACGGCGCTGTCACGGTTCAGGTCGACCGTGTGACCCACCTGGTCGAGCCCGGCGGACTGGTGACGATGCCCGCCGGCGTTTCCTGCACGTTCGAAGTCGCCGGCGACGCAACCCGCTTCCTGGCGATCACCTCCGGAGGCGGCGCGAGCCGATTCTTCGCCGACTTCGCCAACTCGGTCCCGCACAACGGAGGGCTCGGGGAGTCGATGGCCGCCATCGCGTCGGTCACCAAGCGGCACGGCGTTGCACTCAGCGGGCTCGATGCACGGTGACGACGCGTGCCCGCCCGCACTCGGAAACGAGCGTCCAGCAATCAGACCGTCACGCACGGAAGGGGACGTGAATGATCCCGACTCTTGCCGGTGTGCATCACCTCAAGCTGCCCGTCTCCGACCTCGACCGCTCCATCGAGTGGTACACCAGCCGGCTCGGATACCAGGTCGTCATCGAGTTCCGCGAACGCGGCCAGCGGACCGCGGTGTCGATGACGCACCCGAACGGCGGCCCCTCGCTCGGCCTGGTGCTCGCCCCGGAGCGAGCGCTCGCGGCAGCCGGCTTCGACTACTTCTCCATAGGCGTACCCGATCGAGACCGGATGGAGCAGCTCGCTGGTCACCTCACCGATCTCGGTGAGGTGTACGTCGGCGTGCAGTTCGCCACGATCGGGTGGATTCTGCCGATGCTGCATGACCCCGACGGTCACGAGGTCCGCTTCTACTCGATCGAGTCGCACACCGCCACGGATCCGACGGCCCCCCTCATCGTCGACGACGCGATCGCGAGCGCCCCGGCCAAGGAGAAGGAGTGGCTTTCCGCTCAAGCGGCCTCCAGCGGCGCGATCGGTGGGGCACCGTGAACGGCGTCGCCCAGGTCGCCGCGCTGGTCGGCGCGGTGGCCTACATCGCCGCGGCGCCCCTGGAGCTCTTCTTCTTCAACCGGCCTGCGGTGCAGAAGTTTCTGCACCTGGAGGCCGACAACCCGGCAGACGTGCGGATGTGGGCCTTCGTCGTCGGCTTCCGCAACCTGCTCGCCGGCACCGGCACGATCGCCGGACTCATCATCCTGCGCGCCGGCAACGAGACCGTCGGCGCGGCCGTCGTGCTGACGGCGTGCGGCTACATGCTGCTGGCCAGCCTCGCCATGGGCATCGCAGACGTGCTGGGGTACTGGAAGCCTCGCGGCGGCAGCGTGTTCGGAACGATCGGTTCGAGCCTTCCCCCGCTCGTTGCGCTGGTCGCCGCGACTGTGTAGCGAGAGATTCGGCGTCTTCGCCGCCCTGAGGAGGCAGACCCATGACGACCCAGGTTGAAGTGACGGCAACCACGGTCGGCGCCGACCGGCGCAGGGCCCTGGAACTGACCCTGCTCGGCGGGCTGTGCGGACTGGCGTGGGCCGCGGGCCTGCGCGGGTTCATGGCGCAGATCGTCCACGAGGATTCCAGCGTGAGCTGGTCCGGCACGTTCGGCTGGATCCTGCTTCCCGGAGTGGCGATCGGGCTGCTGCTCGGGTGGGCCGAGCACGTTCGTACGACGGGTGGCCGCCGCGGTTGGCGGTGGCTTGCCCTCTCACCCCTGCTCTTCGCGACGATCCTGTTCAGCAACCCGCTCGACATGCTGCAGATCTTCGAGGACGGCCTCGGCGGCGGCGCGGTCGGCGTACCGCTGTTCGGCATGGCAGGCGGCTTCGCCCTCTCGGGCCGCGGCCCTCGCTCGGGCCGGCTCGTGTGCGGCGTGCTGGCCGCTGCGGTGGTGCCCATCTGGGCCCTGACCGTCGAATCCTTCGCGGGGCCGGACCTGGCCCTCGCGACACCACGCGGGCTCTGGGTAGCCCTCTACTACTACTCGTTCATGGCGCTGCTCATGCTCGCCTGCGCCATCCCACACAAGGGGCTAGCCAAACGATGACCATGTACGTCGGGCAAGCCAGGACCGGCCGGCCCGGCATGGCGGCGCGTGTCACTCGACGGGCCACGACGGTCACATGTCAGGACGGGCGGCACGGGATGTCGCCGGCGCGGCAGTCGGGGCGGTTTCGATCGGTCAGAGCGCTCCTGGTCCGTAGTAGCCGCCGTACACTTCGTCGCGCGATCTGTGCATCCATGCAAGGATCGGCGCGTGCAGAGTCGACCCGCGCCGCCGATCGGGCTCCGGCGGATGCTGTTCCGGCTTCCGATCCACCTGTATCGTGCACGTCTCGGCTGGGTGTTCGGCAAGCGGATGGCTCTGGTGACCCACGTCGGCCGTAAGACCGGCCGGGTCCGGCAGGTGGTGATCGAGGTCGCCGGTCGCGATCGCGACTCAGGCGCATTGACCGTCGCGTCCGGGTTCGGGCCGAACGCGGACTGGTACCGCAACCTGCTCGCCCACCCGGAGATAACCGTCCAGCTCGGTACCCGCTCGATGGCCGTACTCGCGGTGCCGCTCTCCACAGAGGAAGGCGCCCGCGCGATGGTGGACTACGCCCATCGGCACCCGCGCTCGGCCCGCGGCCTGGCCCGGTTCATGGGCTTCACTGTCAGCGGCGGCGACGAGGACTATCGGTCGATCGGGCGAGAGATCCCGTTCGTCCGCCTCGAACCGCGCCACGGCGCGTAGTTGGGCTTAGATTCCCTATGACGGGGTGCCAGAGAAGAACGGCTGCGGCGTACCCGTGGCGGCGTACCGCGCCAGTCGGTCCAGGATGAGCGCCCAGGTCTGGGCGGTGTGGCCGAGGTCGGCCTCGGCGTAGCCCTCGCCGAAGCCGTAGTGCCGGAACAGCACCGAGGTGCCGGTCTCGGCGCGGGTGGCCCCGCCCAGCTCCCACTCCCACGTCGATCCCTTCCAGTACGGGAAGCCCGAGGTGACATGCATCCGGACGAGCTTTGCGGGTTCGCCGCTCACGTCGACCTCGAGGTCGACCGGTGCCTGGGCGAAGCCGAACCGGGCGCGGTCGGCGGAGACGTCGCAGTCGATGGTCCAGAAGGCCCGCTGCCCCTCGGTGGTGGCCAGGATCTCGTAGACGCGGGCGGGGTCGGCGTCGACATCGACCGCGAGGGTGATGGAACGGTTCATGGTGTCCTCCGTCAGCTGTGTGAGATACTCATTTTAGATCAATCTTAAATAAGAGCAATGGTGGAGGCCGAGTGGAACCGTTGCAGGTCATCGCTGCTCCGCGCCGGCTGCGCATCCTCGAACTCGTGTGGGATCGCGAGCTCGCGGCCGGCGAGATCGCGGCCCAGTTCGACGTGTCCTGGTCCGCCGTGAGTCAGCACCTCACGGTGTTGAAGACTGCCGGGTTCATCATCGAGCGGCGCGAGGGCAAGAGCCGCCTCTACCGCGCCGACAAGGAAGCACTCGGGTCGCTCCGCTCGGTCGTCGAGGACCAGTGGCAGCGTGGCCTGAGTCGTCTCAAGGTTCTGGCCGAGACCGAACAGCGAGTAAAGGACCGTTCGTGACAGACCCTGGCGTGGTCGAGGTGAGCGTGCACATCGCCGCCTCGCCCGAAACCGTCTTCCCCTACTTCACTGACCCCGGCCGCTATGTGCAGTGGATGGGCGAGCACGCGACGCTGGAGCCGGTGCCCGGCGGGCGCTACCGCGTCGTGATGCGCGACGGCGTCGAGGTAGTCGGCGAGTTCGTCGAGGTAGAGCCACCGCGCCGGCTGGTGTTCACCTGGGGATGGGCTCATGACCTCGCAGTGGCGCCCGGGTCCACGCGGGTCGTGGTGTCGCTCGACGCGGAAGACGGCGGTACCCGCGTCGTCCTGCGGCACTACGACCTGCCCACCGACGAGCAGCGTGCGCACCACCGCGACGGCTGGGACATGTACCTGCACCGCCTCGGCGTCGTCGCTGAGGGCGGCGATCCCGGCCCGGATCCCAACGCGAGCCGGTAGCCCGGCGTTACGGTTGCGTCCGAAACATTCCTCTAGATGGTGGCGGCCACTTGTCACTTCTGTCTTTGATGGACCTGCACGGCGTCGGACCCTCTGGCAGCCGCAACGCATAGATGAACTCGCTCGCGGTCAGCACAAAGGCGAACACGACCACCGCGACGATGCCGGGGAACGCGAGCGGCACGACGGTGCGGACGAACGCGCCAAGCCGGCTGTACCCGTCGACCAGCGCCTGCTCCTCGATGTCGCGCGGGATCCCCTTGAGGAACCCCATCGGCAGCCACACCGACACCGGAATCGTGAGGCGACTTCACTGGCTTCTCAGCGGACGAGCAGTCGCGTCCGTACTCCACGTACTACCTGGGCTGAGCAGCCGAGAACCTAGAGCCTGCTTCACCTCGCGGGCGAGGGCCCAGCCGTCCGCCACAGGACCCACGTGCCCGAGTTTGTCGGGATTGACCACCGAGCGGATCGTCTGGACCCGCCCGTCGAGCACGTCGAGCGTCAGCGTGCCGGCCACCTTGCCGTCCCGATCGCGGAGGATCGCACCCGGCTGGCCGTTCACCTTGCACGGCTCCACTCGGGCGTCGACGCGGGCGAGCAGCGGCAGGACCGACGCGAGCACGCGCGCCACGTTGTCGGCACCGCTCACGCCCCTGGCGAGCGCAGGCGCCTTGCCTCCCCCGTCCCCGACCATCTGGACGTCGGCGGCGAGCAACTCCCTCAGTCCGTCGATGTCGCCATCCCGGACCGCGTCGAAGAACCGCGCCGCCAGCTCGTCGCGTTCCCGGCGGTCGGCCTCGAACCGGGGTCGCCCGACGTCCATGTGGCGCCGCGCCCGGACCGCGAGCTGGCGGCACGCCGCCTCCGACCGCCCGACGGCAGCCGCGACCTCGGGAAAGCCGAACCCGAACACCTCCCGCAGGACGAAGACGGCCCGTTCGAGCGGGGACAGCCGCTCGAGCAGCAGCAGGGCCGCCATCGACACCGAGTCCGCCAGCTCCGCCGACCGCGCCGGATCCTCGTAGGGGTCGGTGAGCAACGGCTCGGGGAACCACTGCCCGACGTACGTCTCCCGCCGGACGCGCGCCGAGCGCAGCACGTCGATCGAGACCCGCGTGACCACGGCCGAGAGAAAGGCCTTGGTCGACGTGGGCACCGTCGCGGAGGACTCGTAGCGCAGCCAGGTCTCCTGGACCGCGTCCTCTGCCTCGGCCACGCTGCCGAGGATCCGGTAGGCGATCGCGAACATGAGCGGCCGCAGCTCCTCGAACTCTTCGCTCCGGGTCATGCGACCTCTTCCTTGAAACCCTGCCGCCACGACGGATAGCGCAGCTCCCAGCCGAGCTCCCGCTTGGCCTTGGCGTTGGAGAATCCACGCCCCTGGGTCATCATCCCCACGGCCATCTCGCCGGCCAGCAGCCGGGCCAGCCACGCGGGAACCCGTCGCGGCGGCTTGGCCCCGATGCACTCCGCGAGATAGGGCAGCCACACGCTGACCGGTGCCGGCTCGTCGTCGACGATGTTGAACACGCCCTTCGCCTTCTGCTCCACCGCTAGGACGGTCGCGCTCGCCGCGTCGTCGATATGGACCCACGAGACGTAGCCGGTGCCACTCCCGATGATCGGGAGCAGCCGCTTCCGCACGAGATGGATCTGCTCGTCGTGGGCGCCCGGCCCGTAGAACCCGCCGTAGCGCAGGACGGCGCCGCCGGCCCTGACCACCACGTCCTCAAGGTGGTTGATCGCCTTCGTCCCCTCGATGACCTCCAGCGGGTCCTCCTCGGTCTTGACCCATCCGCCCTCGCGGATTCCGTTCATGCTGGCGTGGCTCTGCGCGACGACGTGGGAGACCCCGGTCGCCTCGGCCGCGGCCAGCAGGTGGTCGATCCCCTCGTTGCGGAGCCGGTTGGTGGACGCGAAGAAGCGGTCAGGCTTTCTCGGATTGGGCTTGCCGGAGTGCGCCATGGACAGGGCCGTCATCTGATTCACGATCGCGTCCGGCCGGGCCGCGGCCACGGCCTCACCGACCGCCGCCGCATCCAGCCCGTCCATCACAACGCCCTCGGCGCCCAACTGCTCCAGCAGCCCCAGCTTGCCCGCGCTCGTCGTCGTCGCGGTCACCTGGTGCCCACGGGCCACCAGTTGCGGCACCAGACGGCGCCCCATCACCCCGGTCCCGCCTGCAATGAACACTCGCATCACGCCACGCTCCTCATCCGGTACTGCCCTCGTCACCGAGACGAGACAGCCCGCCGGCCTGTGACATGGGCGGTTTGGTGCTTCCGTGTCGCGGCCGGGCCGTCATACCGTGGCGACGGAGCGCTCGAATCCCTGCCGTCGACTGGCGCCGGCCGTCGAGCCCGGAGATCGGTGGGGCTGAACGATGCGCGTCAAGCCGCTGGGCTGGGTGTTCTTTGCCGCGTTCTTCGCGGGCGGGGTGTGGTTCGCGGTAACCATGCCGGAGATCTGGATCGGCCAGATCTGGATCGCCTCGTCGCTGGTGATGATCGCCGGCCTTTGGCTGCTCGGCCGCTCGACCGCCAAGACGGAGAAGCTCCGCAAGGAAGGCATCCGCGGTACGGCGTCCATCCTGTCGGCGACGGAGACCGGCACGCGGATCAACGGCCAGCCCGTCGTGAAACTTCAGCTGCGCATCTCCGCCCCCGGCGTGACCCCGTTCGACGCGGAGAAGAAGCAGGTCGTGCCGCTGATCGCGCTGGGGAGGCTCACGAGCGGCTCCCCGGTCACCGTCTACGTGGACCGCGCCGACCACTCCCGGTACGCGCTGGACTGGAGCGGCGAACCGGCCGCCGCCGGCCCTGCCGAGGCCCCCGATCCGTATGCGCGGATCGAGAAGATCACCGAACTCAAGGCGGCCGGTCTCATCACCGACGCCGAGTACGACGAGCAGAAGGCACGGATCCTCCGCGAGATCTAGAGATCCTCCGCAGCGACGAGGTCACGGTGGAGGTCTGCGACGACGGCCGGCACGCGACGGCCCGGCCACGGACCGGCGGGCACGGGCTGGTGGGCATGCGCGAACGTGTGGCGCTGCACGGAGGAGATCTGGCCGCCGGCCCGCGCCCCGACGGCGGCGTCGGCCGGATCCTGACCAGGCTCGAAATCCGGGACCGAGTCCAGGCGGTTGTACTGGCGTATGAGGCCGGCCTGGTTAAGGTCGATCCGTGACACATGACGTGTGGGCGGTGGGTGAGGCGTACGAGGCGTACGTGGGCAGGTGGAGTCGCCTCGTCGCGGACGAGTTCCTGCGGTGGCTGGACGTTCCCGCCGGTCGGCGATGGCTGGACGTCGGCTGCGGCACGGGCGCGTTGGCCGCGATGGTGCTGGCGACGCAGGATCCCGCCGAGGTCGTCGGCGTCGACCCGTCGGAGGGGTTCCTGGCCAACGCCCACGCCACGGTCGACGATCCGCGAGCCACCTTCAGCGTCGGCGACGCGCGATCGCTTCCGGCGGCTGACCAGGGTTTCGACGCCGTGGTCAGCGCGTTGACGGTGAACTTCGTCCCCGAGCCGGCACGGGCCGCGGCCGAGTTCGCCCGGGTGTCGCGTGGTGTCGCCGCCGCGTACGTCTGGGACTACGCCGAAGGCATGGCGATGATGCGGCACTTCTGGGACGCGGCCGCGGCGCTCGATCCGGTCGCGTCCGACCTGGACGAGGGCCGCCGCTTCCCGCTCTGCCAGCCGGACGCCCTGCACGCTCTGTGGACGGACGCTGGCCTCGAAGACGTGACGGTCCGGGCGATCGAGATCCCCATGGTGTTCGCCGACTTCGACGACTACTGGAACCCGTTCCTCGGCGGCCAGGGTCCGGCGCCCGGCTACGTCATGTCGCTCAGCGACGAGCGCCGCAACGCCCTGCGTGATCTCCTGCACGATCGGCTGCCCATCGCCCCGGACGGGACGATCCCCCTGATCGCCAAAGCCTGGGCCGTGCGCGGCCGGTAGCTTGCCCCCGCTCCTTACCTTGGAGTGCGTGATGCTTGGGGCAGAGTGGGCTCGAGCGCTGGCCGAACGGCATGTGGCCACGGCGCTGCCACGTCGCTGGGCGCACATCCAGAGCGTCGCGGCGCAGGCCGAGTCCGCCGCGGCCTCCGTGGGGGACGACGCCGAGCTGCTGGTCAGGGCCGCCTGGCTGCACGACATCGGCTACGCGCCCGACCTGGTCGACACCGGGTTCCATCCGCTGGACGGTGCCCGCTACCTGCGGTCCTTCGGTGCGGACGACCGCCTCGCCAGCCTCGTCGCCCATCACTCCTGCGCGCTGGTCGAGGCTGAGATGCGTGGCTTCGCCGACCAGCTCCTGAGCGAGTTCGAGCGTGAGGAATCGCCCGTCGCGGACGCGCTGGTCGCGGCGGTGCGCCGGACCGAGGTCCGCCGAGCGGTCTAGCCAGAGGCCGCCAGCGGTCTAGGTGCTGCCATCTTCGAAATCCCTTGATTTCAGGGCCGAAATATCCGGAATCCAACCTTGTGCGATGAGCGCACCTTATAAATAATTGGGCGGCTTGACGCCGGTTCCGCGCCCGTTCCGGACATGTCGAGACTACGAAGGATGCCCGGATCCCGCGGGGCCGATGTCAGCACCCCTGGACACGCCAACCAGGGCGTGTCCGCAGGCCCTATCGGAGGTACTTGTGAGGATCACAAGCTCCTTATCCCGGCGCGCCGGACTGATCGTCACGGTGGCCGGGCTCACGGTCGGTTCCCTCTACGTCGCGCCCACGGCGCAGGCGGCGCCGACCGTGACCACGGACCGCGCGGCGGCCACCGCTGCCACCCTGTCCGACAAGCTCGGTTCCAGCACGGCCGGTTCCTACCTGGACAAGGCCACCGGCAAGATGGTCGTCACGGTCACCGACAAGGCGGCAGCGGACTCCGTCCGCGCGGCTGGACTGACGCCGAGACTCGTCGCCCGCAGCGGCGCGCAGCTCGACGCGGCCACGGCCACCCTCGACCGCCTTGCCGCCGTCCCCGGCACGGCATGGGTGATCGACCCGGTCACCAACCAGGTCGATGTCTCCGTCGACAGCAGCGTGACGGGCGCGAAGCTCGCCACGGTGAAGTCCGTCGTCAAGCAACTCGGCGGCGCCGCACGGATCACCCCGGTCGCCGGCACGTTCAGCACCACCGCCAGTGGTGGCGACGCCATCTACGGCAGCGGGTACCGCTGCTCGCTCGGCTTCAACGTCCGCAGCGGCTCCACGTACTACTTCCTCACCGCCGGACACTGCGGCGACGTGGCGCCGACGTGGTACTCCAACTCCAGCCAGACGTCCCGGCTGGGCACGACGCAGTCCAGCACGTTCCCGGGTGCCGACCGCGCCCTGGTGCGGTACACGACGACCGGCACGCCTCCCGGCACCGTCGGTTCGCAGGACATCACCTCGTCGCGGAACGCCGTCGTCGGTGAGAGCGTCCGTCGCCGCGGTAGCACCACGGGTATCCGCAGCGGCTCCGTCACCGGCCTGAACGCCACGGTGAACTACGCCGAGGGCCAGGTGCGCGGGCTGATCCGCACGAACGTCTGCGCGCAGGGCGGCGACAGCGGCGGCTCGCTGTACGCCGGTTCGGCGGCGCTCGGTCTGACGTCCGGCGGCAGCGGCAACTGCACGACGGGCGGCACGACGTTCTTCGAGCCCGTCACCCGTGCGCTGAGCGCCTACGGCGTGAGCGTGTACTGATCCACCAGCGGTACTGATCCACCAGCGGTACTGATCCACCCGGCGGCCGGGTCGCGCCCATCGGCCCGGCCGCCCCTAACGCCTATGCCCGGACGGACGTCCACGCCTCGTCGACGGCGGCGGCCAGCTCGTCCAGCTTCCGGCCGTCGATCGTGCTGACCGACACGAGCAGGTTGTCCTGGGACCGCCAGCACGTCGCCGTCTGCCCGGACTGCTGCTTGCAGAGGCTGTTCCCGGTCTTGTCGCCGCCGATCGTCGTCTCGTACGCGGCCTTGACCAGCGACACGGCAGCGGGCGCACCGGCGTACGCCTGCAACGTCAGGACCGGGATGTCGTTGCGACCGTAGGCGGCGATGACCGTCGATATGCCCGGAGGCTGGTCCTGCACCGTCGGATCGGCGCCCTGGATGTTCGGCAGCAGCGGCACGCCGTCGATCGAACCAGGCTTCTGCAACGAGATCTCGGCGGCGCCGGAGACCTGCTCCAGCCCCGAGTCGACGAGCGAACATCCGGACAGCATCGCGAGCACGGCCACGCCGAGTACGGGTCTCATGTCTTCAAGTGTGCCGACCGTTCGGCGCGGATCACGGACAGCACGGCGTTGATGAGCGCCAGGTGGGTGAATCCCTGCGGGAAGTTGCCGAGGTGGCGGCCGGTGGTGGCGTCGAGCTCCTCGGCGTACAGCCCGAGCGGGCTGGCGAGCTTGAGCAGCTTCTCGCACAGGGCCCGTGCGCGGTGGTACTCGCCGATCGCGCACAGCGCCGACACCAGCGTGAACGAGCAGATCGTGAACGTGCCCTCCTCGCCGGACAGCCCGTCGTCGGTCTCCTCGACCTTGTACCGCAGGACGAGGTCGTCGACGCTCAGCTCGTCGGCGATCGCGAGGACGGTCGCCCGTACCCGGGGATCGTCGGCCGGCAGGAAGCCCAGCAACGGGATGACCAGCAGCGAGGCGTCCAACGCGTCGGTCTTGTAGTGCTGGCGGAACACGCCGCGCTCGCTCACGGCGTTGGCGCAGATCTCCGCCTTGATCTCGTCGGCGGCGGCCTGCCACTTGTCGGCGAGGGCATCGTCCTCCTCCCGGATGCGGGCCAGCTTCGCCCCGGTGTGCACGGCGAGCCAGCACATCACCTTGGACGATGTGAAGTGCTGCGGTTCCCCGCGGACCTCCCAGACCCCCTGGTCGGGCTCGCGCCAGTGCGTCAGCGTGGCCTCGACCTGCTGGCGGACGAGCGTCCACGCCCGCTCGTCGAGCCGCCCCTGCGACCGCGATCGGACGTGCAGGTAGATGCTCGCGACGACCGATCCCCACAGGTCGTGCTGGCGCTGGTCGAACGCGCCGTTGCCGGTCCGGACCGGGCGCGCCCCGCCGTACCCGTACAGGTGGTCGAGGGTCTTCTCACTGAGGTCCCGCTCGCCGTCGACCCCGTACATGATCTGGAGATCGTCGCCGTCGCGCTCGGCGATGTCGGCGATGAACCAGTAGAAGTCGTTCGCCTCCCAGTCGAAGCCGAGCGAGTAGAGCGCGTTGAGGACGAGCATCGAGTCGCGGAACCAGCTGTAGCGGTAGTCCCAGTTGCGCTCGCCGCCGGGCGTCTCGGGCAGCGAGGTGGTCGCGGCGGCGATCACGGCGCCGCTCGGCGCGAACGTCAGTCCCTTGAGCGTGAGGGCGCTGCGTTGGAGGTAGGTGCTCCACGGGTGGTCAGGGAACCGGCCGCGAGCGAGCCAGTGCTGCCAGTGGTGCGCCGTCCAGACGAGCCGGTCGTACGCGTCCTCGTACGTCTTCGGCGCCTCGTGTTCCGTCCAGGAGAGCGCGCAGAACTGGGTCTCGCCGGCCCGGAGGAGGGTGCGCGCCATGGCCCGGCCGCCCTCGAACCCGAGCCGGAGGTCGGTGGTGAGGCGCAGTTCGAGGTCGCAGTCCTCGGCGCGGGCGATGCCCTCGTGGTAGCCGCCCTCGCCGTAGGACCACCGGACCGGCTTGCGCCCGTAGTCCATCACCGGGTCGCAGTCGACGGCGACCTGGACCTCGCCGTTCACGCACCGGATCATCCGCAGCAGGACGTGCTCGGCGTCGTAGTCGGTGGGCACGCGGCGGTGCGACCGGGACAGGTCGCGCGGGTGGTGCCAGGGCCCCATCAGCAGGACGTCCCGGACCACCAGCCATCCCGTCGGCGTGCCCCAGCTCGTCTCCAGCACCATCGTCCCGGGCAGGTAGCGCCGGTCGACCGGGACGTTGAACCCGGCCGGACCGACGCGGAAACTGCCCGCGTCCCGGTCCAACATCGCACCGAAAACGCTGGGGGAGTCGAGCCTCGGGAGGCACAGCCACTCGACCGCCCCGGTGGGGGCGACGAGGGCTGAGACCTCACAGTCCGACAGGAACCCGTAACTGTCGATCGGCGGGAAGGCCGAGGCGAGGTTACGGGGACCGAAATCTTCGACAGCCGTCACATGACAAACGATAGGCCTACTTCTGGAACGACACGTCGCCCACCGTGATGTCCCCGCTGCTGCCGAGCGTCACGAGCGACACGTCCTGGACGTTGGTCAGGTCGACCCCGGCGAACGAGGACAGCGCGACCGGAACCGTCGCGACCAGGGCGTGAGGCACGCTCGATCCGTAGGGATCGCCACCGCCCGGCTTGGTGAACACCGGGGTGTCGAGCGCGTGTCCGGCGAGCCGGATCGTGCTCTCCTTGCCGGCGGTGTCCCGCAGCCGGAGCCCGACCGCCGGTGTCGTCGCCGACAGCGCCCACACGTCTTTGGACATCCGGATGCTGACCGTCCGGTAACCGGAGACGTTGCGGTACTGGGCCGGGATCGCGTTCTCCCATGCCGGTCCGGACTTCGACCACACGAGGTGCGTCTGGGCCAGGCCCGGTACCTGAGGCGCGAAGTACGACCGGGTCAGGTGCGGTTCCGTGCCACGACCGCGCGGCGCGATGCAGATGTTCTCGTACCGGCCGGTGCCACCGCACCGCAGCGCGGCGTCGAACCCGGTCGCCTGGACGGTGCCGCCGAGTGCGTTCGTCGCGTCGGCCCGGTTGTCGTTGAGGATCAGCCGCTCGCCGGTGGGCGGGCTCCAGGACGCGACCGTCCGGGTGGGCGCGGCTGAGGGCGGGGTGGCGGTGTTGCCGTGGAACAGCGCGTCGTAGCCGGTCTGGCCGAGGAGCCGGGACCGGAAGAATCCGGCCATGTACGCGTTGCCGGCCGCGATCTGCTGCTTCGGCGTGAGCCGTCCGCTGTTGTTGCCGCAGAACTCGTCGTCCGGGTTGTACCAGTCGTCGGAGGCGCCGGACTCCCAGCCGCCGGGCGTCCAGACCGTGTTGAAGAAGTTGTGGTTCGCGCCGAGGACGCCGAGCAGCGCGTGCGGCACGGTGTCGACGGTGCCGGCCGTGGCGTCGTCGTAGAAGTGGACGCCCTGCAGGTCGGAGACGTCGCCGTCGCAGTACGGCACCAGCGTCATGCTGGGGGTACCGCGCAGGTTCATCCGCGTGAAGTCGACGGGCGCGAGCGGCAGCACGGCCTTGATGCCGTACTTCGATCCCTGGCCGCGGTTCTCGGCCAGCGCCGCCACGACGCCTTCGCCGCCACGGCTGTGGCCCATCAGCCCGACGTTGGTGAGGTCGAGCGCGCCGCGGAACCGGGTGCCGAACGGCCCCGTCACGTCGGTCGTCGACCACTTCTTCCACAGGTTGAGGTGGTGCAGGACGAGGTACCCGCGGTCGCGGGCGCCGCCGTCGGAGGTGTTCTCGTCGGTGGCGTTGATCCCGTTCGCGGCGACCGAGATGACGATCATCCCGTGGCTGGCGAGCAGGTCGGCGAGGGGCCGGTAGCCCTGCTCGCTGGGGATGCGCCGGTAGCCGGCCTTGCACGGCCAGTTGTAGTCCATCATGCCGTCGGCGCGGCCGCAGTAGCTGTGGCGGCCGTGCAGGAGCACGACGACCGGCCGGGCCCTGGTCGCCACCGGCTCCCGCGGGTACGTGATCTCGCCCGTGACGTCGACCTTCGCGCCGCTCGGCACGCGGAGCGCGGTGTCGCCGAGCGAGTACTGGCCCCGGCTGAACTGGCGGGTCCCCGCGGCGCCCGGGTCGGGGAGATCGAGCGTCCGCTGCGGCGTCGCCCGGACGGACCTGTCCGGCGCGGTGGGCCTGGTCGCGTTCCGCTTGGTGTCGCGCCGGGTGGGCACGCCACCGCCGGACCAGGCGACGCGTAACGCCGACGCGGCGCCGACCGTCCCCTTGTATTCGAGGACGATCGAGCGGCGGTCGGCCGAGACGCGGCCGAAGCCGAGCGGCCGGTCGCCGCTCATCACCAGCGGGGCGGCGTCGCGGATCCCGACGGTGCCCGGCATCGGGACGACGATCCGGCTCGTACCGTCGCCGAGGCTGTGCACCGACGGCCCGGACGGCGGGGCAGCGGAGGCCGTACCGGGTATCGCGAGAACCGCCGCCGAGGCGGCACAGAGGGCGACCATCCGTCGCCGTAAAGAAGTCATGCGTGTACTCCCCCGTGAAAATGAGACGTTTTGGACCCGCCACGGTATGACCCCGTGTCACGCCGTCCGCTCTGGACCGATCAGTGGCGTAACCGCAGGTGGGGTCGCGCCGCTGTCCGCTGGGCGAAAAGATTTGGGCCCGATCGAACGGTCCGCGCGGTGGGAGCCGTGTCTAGGGCGTTGCGGGCGCAAGGGGCGCCGGCGAAACCAGACCAGGGGGAAACACATGACTCGCTCGGCGCGCACACGCCTGGCGTTCTCGGTCGCGGCGACAGCCGTCGTGGCTGCCGCTACCGGATCGTTCGCGGCCGGCATCGCGGCCTTCGCGCACGACGACCACCCGGCGCCGACCCCGCCCGGCGCACCCGCCGACCCGGCCGAGAAGCCCGTGTACCTCGCGGCGGTTCTCAACGGACGCAACGAGATCCCGACGCCGGGCGGTCCGGCCGTCGGCGACCGTGACGGGCAGGCGGTCCAGGTACTGCGGATCAAGGGCGACCAGGTCGCCTTCTCCCTGTCCTGGAAGGGCGTGGCGGCACCGACCGCCGGCCACATCCACCTGGGCGCGCGGGGCGCGAACGGCGCCGTCAAGATCCCGTTCTTCGGCACCGCGCTGCCCGGCACGCTCAACGCCGCGGTCGGCAAGGTGACGGTCTCCGACAAGGCCCTGCTGGACGACATCAAGGCCAACCCGACCAACTTCTACGCGAACCTGCACACCGCCGAGTTCCCGGGCGGCGCGGTCCGCGGCCAGCTGCACACCGTGACCAACCCCGTCGACCTGAACAGCGTCCTCAAGACCGGCCCGCTCTCGGCCGTGCTCGACGCCGACCAGGAGGTCCCGCCGGCCGACGGCAAGGCGTTCGGTGATCCGGAGGGCCAGGCCACCGCGTACGTCCGCGTGCAGAACCAGAAGGTCGACTTCTCGTTCAAGTGGTCCGGCATCCAGGCGCCGAACAACCTGCACCTGCACGAGGGTCCGGTCGGCACGAACGGCCTGGTCGCGGTGCCCCTCTTCCCCGAGGTCACCGCGCTGCCCGGCACGTTCACCGGCGTGGCCGGTTCCGTCTCCGGCGTGAAGCCCGAGGTGACCGACCGGCTCGACAAGCGTCCGACCGGCTTCTACGCCAATGTGCACACCGCTGAGTTCCCGGGCGGTGCCGTCCGCGGCCAGATGTTCCGGACGGGCTTCGGCAACGCCGGCATCCAGCCGGGCGCCGTGAACGCGTCGGTCGTCAGCGGCGAGCAGATCTACAAATGCAACCAGCAGCCGGACGGCACCTTCGCCTACACGCAGCACAACGTCCGCGCCACGCTGGCCGGCAAGATCAAGCACTCGTTCGTCCAGGACGCCGGCTCTCCGCAGTGGATCGCCGAGGACGGCAGCGCCGTGACCGGCAAGCTCATCTCGCGTACCCCGAACGGCGCCGAGAACATCGCCGAGCTGGACCTGGCCGCGACGTCCAGCGGCAAGGACAAGGGCCGCTTCGCCAGCACGGTGGAGATCCTGCGGCTGAACACCGTCGGCGGCCTCGCGCCCACCGGCACGTGTGACCCGGCCAAGAAGCCCATCGCCAAGAGCCCGTATCAGGCGGACTACCTGTTCATCGGGTAACGGGAGCCTGCCGACACAGACACAGGGGGACCGGAGGGGGCCGCGCGGAGGGGTGCGGCCCCCTTCGGCGTGTCCCCTTCGGCGTGTCCGGGGGGAATCGCCGAGGCCGCGCGTGGGTGGGAACCCCGAGGCGGGTTCAGTGCGTTCCCTGATTGCCTGCCACCGGTCGTTGACGGCTAATGGAGGTACGCGCTTCCCCACTCTGTCCTGTGTGGACGTCGTGCGTACTCACGGGAGGATCCACGTTGTCACTACGTGCTGCCACGGTCGGTGCCCTGATTGTCGCGCCGACCCTCGCGTTCGCGGTTCCCGCACATGCCGCGCCGGCCACCGGCGCCACCGCCGTCGAGGCCCCCACACGGGTGGTCGAGGTGGTCGGCTCACCGAGTGGTTTCACCTCGCCAGCCTCCCGCCGGGCCGGGATCACCACGTTCCGGGTCTCGACCACCGATCCGGCCGGCATCCGCCTGGGCCTGTTCCGGCTGAAGCCCGGCGTCCGGCTCGACCGGTACCTCGGTCACCTCCGGACGGCGCTGACGGGCGATCGCGCCGAGGCGATCGCCGCCGGGCGGAACGTCGCCCGCGAGGCCACGCTGCTCGGCGGCGCGATGGCGGTCCCCGGCCAGCCGGCGACGCTGACCCAGGTCCTCAGCCCTGGCCGGTACCACCTGATCGACTACGAGGACATCGAGAGCGGCCGTCTCACGGTTCGCCCGCTGACCGTCACCGAGGGCATCGACCACGACGTGCCCGACCGGCCGGACGCGCTCGTCCGGATGATCGAGACCCCCGACGGCCCGCGCTACGACGCGCCGAGGACGCTGCGGTCCACCGACTCGCTGCTCGTCAGCAACCTGTCCGGCCAGATCGACGAGGCCGTGTTCATGCCTGTGCGCACCGGGACGACCAGCGCGGACGTCCAGGCGTTCTTCGACGCCCGTGACGCCGGCGAGTGGCCGCCCGACAGCCCGTTCGTCGGCGCGCCGAGGGGTATGCCGGTGCTGTCGTCCGGACGGTCGGCCGTCCTGCGGCCGGGGCTGCCGCCCGGCGAGTACGCGGTGGTCAGCTGGGTCATGGACCTGGAGTCCGGCGCCGGCAGGGGCGCGCAGGGCATGCACACCCTGGTCACCGTCACCTGACCGCGCCGCTCCGGGCCGGTTCGACCGCCGGCTCGGGGCTGCGCCGGCCCCGGATGAAGACGGTCGCCAGCACCGCCGCGACGAGCACGCCGACCGGCAACGCCAGGGACGGTCGCAGTGCCGCGACGAAGCCGTCCCGGAACGTCTCGGTGGCGACGCGGAACACCTCGGCCGGGACGTCGGGCAGCGTGGCGCCGCTCTGGCCCCGTCCGACCTGGAGGCCGTCGGCGGCGGCCCGGTCGAACGCGGACACGAAGCCGTCGCGGTACCGGTCCGGCACCTCGCCGGCGTGATCCACGGCGGACGCCCGCAGCTCGTCGCTGAGCCGCGCCTGGAGCAGGGCGCCCACGGCCGCGCTGGCGACGACGCCGCCGAGCTGGCGCGTGGTGTGCAGCACGCCGGACGCCGCCCCGGCCAGGTGGGGCGCCACGTCCCGCATCGCGAGCGTGGTCATCGGCGGGAAGACGAACCCCATGCCGACCCCGGCCAGGACCAGCCCGGGGAAGAACGTCCAGCGGTCGGCGTCGATCGAGGCGTGCCAGGCCACGTACCCGAGCCCGGCGGCGAACAGCGACAACCCCGTCATGAGGACGTACTTGCCGCCGATACGGTCCGTGAGCCTGCCGGCGGCCAGCGAGACGAAGATCGACGTGAACGCCATCGGCGCCACGGTGAACCCGGCCTCCATCGGCGAGAGCCCGAGCACCGACTGGAGATAGATCAGGAACGCGACGAACGTCCCGAGCAGCGCGAACTGCATCGAGCCGCTGACGAACAGCATCAGTGAGAAGTTCCGGTCACGCAGGGTCCGGAGCGGTACCAGCGGCTCGCCCGCCATCCGGTACTGGACGACGAAGAACACGGCGAGTAGCGCCAGCCCGGTACCGATGAGCGCGGGGATCGTCACGAAGCCCCAGATCCGGCCCCAGTCGTGCTGCTCGCCCTCGATCAGGCCGAACGTGATCAGGAGCAGCGCGGATGTGACCAGCACGGTGCCGACCAGGTCGAGCCGGTGCTGCCGGGCCGGACGCAGGGCGGGCACGACGATCGCGCCGAGCACCAGCGCCAGGACGCCGATCGGCAGGTTCACGAAGAAGATCCACTCCCAGCCCCAGTGGGAGACGATGACGCCGCCGAGGGCCGGTCCGGCAGCCGCGGCCACGCCGGCCATCGCGCTCCAGACGCCGAACGGGGTGCCGCGCCGGTCCGGCGGGTAGATCTGAGTGAGGATCGAGAGCGTCTGCGGCATGAGCATCGCGGCGCCGATCCCCTGCGCGGCTCGGGCGGCGATCAGCTGTTCCGGCGTCCGCGACAGTCCACACGCGACGGAGGCGGCGGTGAACAGCGCGAGGCCGGCGAGGAACAGGCGCTTCGGCCCGTACATGTCGCCGAGCCGTCCAGCGGTGATGAGCAGGACGGCGAACACCAGGACGTAGGCGTTGACCACCCACAGGATCTGGTCCAGGGAGGCGCCCAGCTCGTCGATCATCGACGGGATCGCCACGTTCACGATCGTCGTGTCCAGCAGGATCATGAAGAAACCGAGACACAGCGCGACGAGGACGATCGTGGGATTGCCCCGCAGCGCCGGCGTCTGCATCCGTCGAGTCTGCCACTGGGGCGCGTTACGCGCCGTCGCGCCGGCCTCAACGTCTAGGGTCTGTGGTGAGTGTGACCGGGAGGGTGGATGAGCCTGGCGGCCAGGGCTCCAGAGGCACGGCGGCAGTTGATACTCGACGCGGCGCGCGAGGTTCTGCGCGAACGCGGGTTCGCTGGCGCCCGGGTGACGGACATCGCGCGCCGGGCGGGCACCAGCGCCGGCCTGATCGTCTACCACTTCGGCTCGCTGTCGGCGCTCCTCGCCGAGGCGGTGACCAAGGTCGAGGAGGACTTCTACGCCAACCTGGAAGAGGCACTAGGCAGCGGCGCCAGCCCGGCCGCCAAGCTCCGCTACTGCGCCGTGTTCTCGGCCGAGGACGGGCGCGCGCTGGGCGACTGGGCACTGTGGCTGGAGATCTGGGTCCAGGCGCTGCGGGACGAGACCGCCCGCACCACCCGCGAACAGCTCGACCGCCGGCTCCGCGCCACGATCGCCGCCATCATCACCGAGGGGTCCGCCGACGGGAGCTTCACCTGTGCGGACCCCGAGGCCGCCGCCGCGAGGCTCGCGTCGCTCGTCGACGGCCTCGCCGTCCAGCTCGCCCTGGGGGACCCGGCGATGAGCTCGGCACGCATGATGGACTTGTGGCTGACCGCGGCCGCCCTCGAACTCGGGGTGGCCGTCGACATCTTCGACCGGGTGAACACGTGAGTGATGAGACCAGGCGCTCCGGCGTCACGATCTACCAGGTCGCGAACCGGGCCGGCGTCTCGATCGCGACGGTGTCCCGCGTCCTGCGTGGCACCGCCCGCGTCTCGCCGGACACGCACCAGCGGGTGATCGAGGCGATCAAGGAGCTGCGGTACACCCCGAGCCGGCTCGGCCGCGCGCTCGCCGAACGCCGCCACGCCGCGAACGGCATCGTCTTCCCCGAACTGTTCGGCCCGTACTACTCGGAGGTGCTGCTCGGGTACGAGGACGCCGCCAGCGAGCTGAAGCGGTCCGTCCTCATCCTCTCGACGCACATGGGCGCCGCCGACCGGGAAACCGTCCTCGACCTGGCATCCCGCGTCGACGGGCTCGTCCTGTTCGACCAGACCGTCAGCGACGAGCTGATCGGCGAACTCGTCGAGCGGGGCCTGTCCGTCGTGCTCCTCGGCCGGGGCCCGGCCAGCGGCGCGGACGCGGTCAGCGCCGACAACCTGAACAGCGCCCACGCCTTGGTCGATCACCTGCTCGAGCACGGCTACCAGCGGATCTCCGTCCTGACCAACCCGGACGCGGCGACCGACATCGCCGAACGTTGGGAGGGCATTGTCGCCGCGCTCGCCGAACGGGGCGCACCGCCGGCCACGATGGTGCAGTGCGAGATCGACGAGGAGTCCGCACGGGTCGCGAGCCTCAAACTGCTGTCCGGCCCCGACCGGCCCGAGGTCCTTGTCTGCGCGTGTGACTCGCTCGCCCTGGGCGCGCTGCTCGCCGCCGAGGAGCTCGGCATCAGCATCCCCGGCGAGCTCGCCCTCACGGGCTGGGACGACGTCATGGCGGCGAAGTACGTCCGGCCGGCGTTGACCACGATCCGCCAGCCCATGCGCGAGCTTGGCGCCAGGGCCGCCGCCGCGCTGGACGAGCGGATCACCGGCGCGCGCGTCACGCCGCTGCACGAGGTCCTGCCGACCGAGCTCGTCATCCGGGACAGCTGCGGCCCGCACTGACCGGCGCGCCTCGCGCGACAAGACAGCGCTACGTGGAAGTCTGTGGATCCACTAGTTGACGCGAGGAGTGTTGCCCCGTGCTGCCCGAAGAGCGTCGCCTGCGGATCGTCGAATCGCTCGGTGCGCGGGGGCTGGTCCGCGTGGACGACCTCGTCGTCGAGCTGGACGTGTCGGCGGAGACGATCCGCCGCGACCTGATCGAGCTGGAACGGCGCGGCGAGCTGACCCGCGTGTACGGCGGCGCGACCCGGACCGGCGAGTCACCGAGCGCGCCCCAGCGTGACGTCGCCAACCCGGCCGCGAAGCGGGCGATCGCGCGGCTCGCGGCCGGACTCGTCAAGCCGCACCAGTCGATGATCTTCGACGTGGGGACGACGGTCACCGAGCTGGCCCGCGCCCTCCCGCTCGACCTGACCGGCCAGGCCCTGACCAACTCGCTCCACACCGCGCAGGAACTGGCCCGCCGCCCCAACCTCCAGCTCCACCTGGCCGGCGGCGAGGTGCGCACCGAGGACATGGCCTGCTCCGGACCGGAAACCGAGGAGTTCTTCGCCGGGTTCTTCGCCGACGTGGCGTTCCTGTGCGCGGGCGGCGTCCACCCGCAGGCCGGCATCACCGACTTCTTCCCGCGCGAGATCGCCGTCCGTCGCCACATGCTCCAGCGCAGCCAGGAGCGGTACGTGCTCGCCGACTCCAGCAAGCTCGGCCGGGTGGCGCTGCGGCGGGTGTGCGAGGTCGCCGGGGTCACGGCGATCATCACGGACGGCGACGCGCCCGCCGAAGCCGTCGACGCGCTGATCGGGCGGGGAGTCCAGGTCATGGTCGCGCCGCTCGGCGAGCCGGCGGCGGTCGAGTCGGCGCAGGAGCCCCTGCCCATCCCGGAGTCGCCGCTCCTCGACCTGGACGGACCGCCCCAGATCCGGCACAGCTCGTAGCGCGCGGACGGCCCGCCCCGGATCCGGCACAGCTCGTAGCGCCTGAGCGCGGGCCTCAGCGCGGCGTGGCCTTGGCGCCGAAGAAGTCGCCGCCCTTGCGCTTGACGTCGTCGGTGCCCCAGCTCCGGGTACGCGGCACCTTCGCCATACGCGGCAGGTGCTTGGAGCAGTGGATGTACGCCTCCTCGACGGTCACCCAGACCCAGCGCTCCGGACGGCGTCCCGGGGTCGGGTCGACCGTCAGCGTGGGGAACGTCGCCCGCATGTCGCCGTCCTCGACGATCTGGGCTGAGCCGTTGACGTGCAGCCCGATGACGTCCTGGACGAGGTCGAGGATGAGGATGCCGACGTGCGGGTTCTCGTGGATGTTGCCGAGGCTGGCCATGACGCCGTTGCCCCGGTACTCCGGCCACGCCACGTTCTTGTCGTCGAGCACGTGGATGAAGCCGGGCGGGCCGGCGCGGAACGTGCTGTCGCACTCGCCGTTCCGGTCGGACGTGGCGACGAACATCATCTCCTGCCGGGCGGCGAAGTCCCGCATCTTGCCGTTGAGGTGGTCGAGCACCTGCTGGTCGTAGAAGCGGTCGGCGCGTTCGCGCGTGCCGTACGCCTCCTGGAGCTGGTGTTCGCCCTGCGAGCCGACTCCGCACGTGGCGACGTCCACGGATGTACCCCTCCAGACCACGCTCAGGTGTGGGCGTAAACGGCGTTTACGATGGCACATCTACCGGCCGGTAGGACAAGCTAACCCACCAAGCGCTGGGACGACGTTCCCGCGATCCGGGATTTCGCGCCCGATATGGGGCTTGTTGCGCCTGGTTGTCGGATCATTACTCCCTGTTAAACGAATGAGTGTCTTAGAAGTTTTGCGGCACCAGGGTAGGTTCTCTTCGTCACCGTGGAGGGTGAGACGAACACAGATGGCGACCACTGCGCCGGGGCCGGGGAGCGGTGCCGAAGCGGCGGGACGAGGTTCTGATGTCGAGCGACTCCCAGATACTGAAGGAAAGCCTGGCGCTGGTAGAGCCGGTGTACGACAAGGTGACGGGGTACTTCTACGCGCGGCTCTTCGTCGAGAACCCGCACCTCCGCAACATGTTCCCCCTCGCCATGGACGCGCAGCGCGACCGGCTGTTCCGGGCGCTCGTGAACGTCGTCCAGGCCGTCGACCGGCCCGAGCAGGTCGTGCCGATGCTCCAGCAGCTGGCCCGTGACCACCGGAAGTTCCAGGTCGAGCCCGCGCACTACGACGCCGTCGGCCGCGCCCTGATCGGCGCGATCAAGGAGTACTCCTACGGCGAGTGGAACGAGGAGACCGAGGCGGCCTGGTGGCGGACGTACAGTATCGCCGCCCGGACGATGATCGACGCGGCCGCCGCCGAGACCGACAGCCCGCCGTTCTGGAACGGCGAGGTCACCAGCGTCGAGCTGCGCGCGCCGGACATCGCGATCCTGCACGTCCAGCCTGACCAGCCGTACCCCTACATGCCGGGCCAGTTCGCGTCGATCGAGTGCCCGCACGTCCCGCGCGTATGGCGGCAGTACTCGATGGCCAACGCGCCCCGCCACGACGGGCGGTTGGAGTTCCACGTCCGGTCTCTCGGTGCGGGCTGGGTCAGCGGCGCGTTAGTCCGCAAGACGAAGGTCGGAGACATCCTCAAGCTCGGCCCGCCGATGGGCTCCATGACCATCGACCGGGACTCCAAGCGCGACGTCGTCTGCGTCGCCGGCGGCACGGGGCTCGCCCCGATGAAGGCGATCGTCGACGACATGCGCCGCTGGAACACCACGCGCAAGGTGCACCTGTTCTTCGGCGTCCGCAAGGCGAGCGGCCTCTACGACATGCCCGACCTTCAGGAGTTCGCCGGCCGGTACAGCTGGCTCACGGTCGTCACCGCGGTTTCGGAGGACTTCGACTACTCCGGCGAGAACGCCAACCTGCCGGACGTCATCGGGCGGAACGGCACCTGGTACACGCACGACGTGTACGCGGCGGGGTCGCCCGACATGATCCGGGCGACCGTCGCCAAGTTCAAGGAGCTGAAGGTGCCGGCGAAACGCATCCGCTACGACTCGTTCGGCGACCTCGACCGACCACCGTCCCACCGCCGCAACATCGACCGCTGGTCGCCTTAGCTTCTGGGCGATCTTTCTGTCGTCATAGCGCCAGAAAGATCGCCCAGACCGGTGTGGCACTAGGCGTGGCGGCGGGACTGGACTATGCGGAATCG
Organism: uncultured Actinomycetota bacterium; assembly: GCA_963742725.1. Taxonomy (GTDB): domain Bacteria; phylum Actinomycetota; class Actinomycetes; order Mycobacteriales; family Cryptosporangiaceae; genus CAVVAL01. The sequence continues at coordinate 2,349,799 of CAVUMX010000001.1, forward strand.
GCCCGCCACGTACGCGCCGTCGGTCAGCGCGGCGTTCGCGGCCGCGTTGGCGCCGGTGCCGTGGAAGTCCGAGAACGCGGCGGACTGGTTGACGTACACGCCGCCCGTGAGGTTGCACGAGAGCGCCACGCCGACGTCCTGGGCGGCCGACTCCATCGCGTCGAGGACGGCCTCGTCGGTCGAGTAGATCGACGCCGTGAGCGCGCCCTTCTGACCGACGACCGTCCGGAACAGGTCGATCGAGGCGGCCGTGGAGTCGGTGGCGACGGCGAACGACACCGGCCCGAAGCACTCCTCGCCGTACGCCTGGGTGTCGCCCGGGCCGACGGCCACGATCGTCGGCGTACGGACCGTCGCCCCGGGGAACGCCGGGTGGTCGACGGGCCGCGACGCGAGTACGACGTTGCCCTTCGCCGCCGCGCCGTCGATCCGGCCGAGCACGTCGCTGTTCACGACGGCACCGAGGATCTCGACCGCTCGCTTCTCCTCGCCCAGCAGCGCGTCGACGGCGCCGGCCAGGTCGCGGGTCACCTCGTCGAAGGACTTGTGCCCGCCGTCCGCGGTGATGCCGTCGCGGGGGATGAGCAGGTTCTGGGGCGCCGTGCACATCTGTCCGGTGTAGAGGGACAGCGAGAACGCGACGTTGTTCAGCATGCCGGTGTAGTCGTCGGTCGAGTCGATGACGATCGTGTTCACGCCGGCCTTCTCGGTGTAGACCTGCGCCTGCCGGGCGTTGCCCTCCAGCCAGTCGCCGAACGCGGTCGACCCGGTGAAGTCGATGATCTTCACCTCCGGACGGACGGCCAGCGCGGCGGCCAGCTTCTCGTCCGGGTTCTCGGCGACGAGCGTCACGAGGTTCGCGTCGAACCCGGCCTCGGCGAGGACGTCCCGCGCGATCGAGACGGTGATGGCCAGCGGCAGCACGGCGCGCGGGTGCGGCTTGACGAGCACGGCGTTGCCGGTGGCGAGGCTGGCGAACAGGCCGGGGTAGCTGTTCCAGGTGGGGAACGTGTTGCAGCCGATGACGAGCGCGAGCCCGCGCGGTACGGCCGTGAACGTCTTGTCCATCACCAGCGGGCCGCGCTTGCCCTGCGGCTTCTCCCAGCGGGCCGTGGGGGCGTGGCGGGTCTGCTCGGCATACGCGTAGGCGACCGCTTCGAGCCCGCGGTCCTGGGCGTGCGGGCCGCCGGCCTGGAACGCCATGCCGAACGCCTGCCCGCTGGTGTGCATGCAGGCGTGGGCGATCTCGACGCTGCGGGCGTGCAGCCGGTCGAGGATCTCCAGGGAGACCGCCGCGCGCACCTCGGGACCGGCGTCGCGCCACGCGGTGAGCCCGGCCTGAGCGGCGGGGATGAGGTCGTCCACGGAGACGTGCGGGTAGCTGATGTTCAGTTCCAGCCCGAACGGCGACTGCTCCGTGCTGACGGAGCTGCCGTCGGCGCCGGGCTGCTCCAGGGGGAACGGCTTGCCGATATACGCATCGAACGCCTGCTGGCCTGCCTCGACGGCGCCTTCGGGCTGGGCCCTGATCGCCTCCGGGTACTGGCTGAAGTACTCGCGGCTGCGGATCGCCTCCAGGGCGCGGTCCAGCGTGGTCCGATGGCGCTCGACCAGGGCCTCGGCGGTGTTCGACATGGCCGGATCAGCTCCTTGACTGTGTCAGTACGGTGCATAACAGCGTGCCAAGTGTCATACAAGCCGGGCGGGGCGCCTGGCGCAAGGCTCCCATACGGAGTTCGCCATAAGTCTTGTCAGACCGGGCCGGGTAGGGAGATATTCCCCGAGCTGACGCAAACTCCAAACGGGGGGCCAACGTGTACTTAGCGCGCTTATTGGCGGCCGGGACGGCGCTGGCCCTGGCCCTCCCCGCGGCGGCCGTGGCGAGCGTCGACTCGACGGACGGCAGCCCGGACGGCGCGGCCGGCGACGGGACGTACGTCGTCCAGCTCGCCGAGGAGCCGGTCGCGACCTACCAGGGTTCGATATCCGGGCTCCTCTCGACCAGACCCGCCGCCGGAGCGCGGATCGACCGGACCAACGCCGACGTGCAGAGATACGTCAGGCACCTCGACGGCCGGCGGAACGCCGTCCTCGCCCGGGTCAAGGGCGCGAAGAAGCTCTACGACTACAACTTCACGTTCACCGGGTTCGCCGCCGAGCTGACCGGCAAGCAGGCCGCGACGCTGGTCGCCACCCCCGGCGTCGTCTCGGTCACCAAGGACGAGATTCGCAAGCTCGACACGACCACCACACCCGACATGCTCGGCCTCACCGGCGCCGACGGTGTGTGGCAGAAGCAGCACGGCGGCGTCGACAAGGCCGGCCAGAACGTCATCGTCGGCATCGTCGACTCCGGGCTCTGGCCCGAGAACGGCAGCTTCGCCAAGCTCCCGCCGTCCTGGAGCGACACCACGACGAGGAAGCGCTTCAAGGGCGTGTGCGACGCCGGCCTGGAAGCCCCCTCGTTCACCTGCAACAACAAGGTCATCGGCGGGCGGTACTTCGTCAAGGGCATCGGCCCCGACAACGTGATCCGCCGCGAGTACCTGTCGCCGCGCGGCTGGCAGTCGCACGGCTCGCACACGGCCTCCACCGCCGCCGGCAACGCGGGCGTCCCGGCCACGGTCGACGGCGCCGATCTCGGCAAGGTCTCGGGCATGGCGCCGGCCGCGAAGATCGCCGTCTACAAGGTCTGCTGGGCGACCGCCGAGGACGGCAGCGGCGGATGCAGCACGACGGACAGCGTCGCGGCGATCGACGCCGCCGTCGCCGACGGGGTCGACGTCCTCAACTACTCGATCAGCGGATCGCGCGTGTCCAGTGTGGACCCGGTAGAGCTGGCCTTCTTCCGCGCGGCCCAGGCCGGTGTGTTCGTCGCCGTCTCGGCGGGCAACAACGGGCCGGGCGCCAACACGGTCGCCCACAACGACCCGTGGGTCACCACGGTCGCCGCCAGTACGCACGACCGCGGCGCCACGGCCAAGGTCACGCTCGGCAGCGGCGACACGCACAGCGGCGTCGGCGTCGGGAACGCTGTCCCGTCCGCCCCGCTCGTGCTGTCCACGGCCGTCGGGAAGGACGGAGCGAGCCCGACGGACGTCCGGCTGTGCGTCCCCGGCTCGCTCGATCCGGTCAAGGTCGCCGGCAAGATCGTGAGCTGCGACCGTGGGGTCAACGCGAGGAACGAGAAGAGCATGGTCGTCCGGGATGCGGGCGGCGTCGGCATGGTGCTCGTCAACACCAGCCCGAACTCGGTCAACGCCGACCTGCACTACGTGCCGACAGTCCACCTCGACAACGTGGCCGGCGCCAAGGTGAGGACGTACGCCGGCAGCGCGGGCGCCACCGCCTCGCTCGGCCAGGGCGTGATCATGACCGGTGCCCCGGCGCCGAAGGTCGCGTCGTTCTCCTCGCGCGGGCCGGCGCTGGCCGGCGCCGGCGACCTCATGAAGCCCGACATCATGGCGCCCGGCGTCGACGTCCTCGCGGCTGTCTCGCCGCAGGAGGGCAAGGGTCGGAGCTGGGACCTGCTCTCCGGGACGTCCATGGCGGCACCGCACATCGCCGGGCTGGCCGCGCTGGTCATCGGCAAGCACCCGAACTGGTCGCCGATGGCGGTCAAGTCCGCCCTGATGACCACCACCACTACCCGCGACAACCAGAGCCAGCCGATCACGCTCGACACCGGCGGCTTCGCCGGCCCGCGCGAGTACGGCGCCGGCCAGGTCGTGCCGTCCCGGTCGTTCCTGCCGGGCCTGGTCTACGACAGCGCGCCGAAGGACTGGATCCGGTACCTCTGCGGCACCGGCGAACGGCCGGCGTCCGGGCAGGACTGCACCAGCGCCGGCGGCGCCATCGACCCGAGCAACCTGAACGGCCCGTCGATCGCAGTCGGTGCGCTCCCCGGAGTGCAAACCATCACCCGGACGGTCACCAGCGTGGCGTCCAAGAAGCAGACCTACGTGGTCGACGTCGACGAGCCGGCCGGCGTCGAGGTGACGGTCAGCCCGTCCCGGTTCACGATCGAGCCGGGCAAGAAGCGCACGTTCACGGTCGTGATCCGGCGCATCTCCGCCGCGTTCGACGAGTACGCGTACGGCTCGATCACCTGGAGCGACGGCAAGCACAAGGTGCGGTCGCCGCTGGCGGTGCGTCCGGTCGCGCTCGCGGCGCCCGACGAGGTCGTCGGCACGGGCACGAGCGGGTCCCTGTCCATCCCGGTCACGCCCGGCTACGCGGGCACGCTCAAGGCGTCGCTGACGGGGCTGGTGCCGTCCACGGTGTCGAAAGCCGTCCTGAAGGACCCGACGGGCCGGCAGTTCCCGGTCAGCGACCCGGACACCAGCGACCACGCCGCCAAGTTCACCGTCAACGTGCCGGCCGGCCGCACGCTCGCCCGGTTCGCCACCTTCGACGCGGACTACCCGGCCGGCACCGACCTCGACGTCTACGTCTACCGGGGCGACACCGACGACCTCGTCGCGGACAGCTCCGGCGGTACGGCCGAGGAGACCGTCGACGTCGACGACCCCAGCGCCGGCACCTACGACGTGTACGTGAACCTCTACGCCAGTACCGGGCCCGTCGACGCCAGGCTCAACAACTGGTCGCTCGGCAGCACCGCGTCCGGCAACGCGACGGTCACGCCGGACTCCCAGTCCGTCACGAGCGGGCGCCCGGCCACCGTCGCCGTCACCTGGACCGGCCTCGACAGCGGCCAGCTCTGGCTCGGCCGGGTCGCCCACAGCGACGGCGGCACAGCCAGCGGATCCACCCTGGTCCGTATCAACTCCTGATCACCACTACGATGAGCGACGCGGGCCAGGCCTCTGGCCCGCCGGGGAGCTCGGGACAGCCGGGCTGAGAGGGTGACCGAGAGGCGCCACCGACCCGTCGAACCCACTGGGTAATGCCAGCGGAGGGAAGGTTCTCGATGTATCTCGGGCGCACGCTCGTGGTCGGTCTCATCGCCGCCACGGCCCTCACTGCCTGTAACGGCGATGCCGGCGAGAAGAGCGGCGGCAAGACCGTCACGCTGGTCACGCACGAGTCGTTCAACGTCACCAAGGAAGTCCTCGACGGCTTCACGAAGAAGACGGGCATCACCGTCAAGGTGCTGCGCAGCGGGGACGCCGGTGCGGCCGTCAACCAGGCGATTCTCAGCAAGGGGAACCCGCAGGGCGACGTGCTGTTCGGGGTGGACAACACGTTCCTGTCGCGGGCGCTGAAGGAGCAGATCTTCACGCCGTACAAGGCCACCGGCCTGGAGAAGGTGCCGACCGAGTTCCAGCTCGAACCCGACCACAACGTGACGCCCGTCGACTACGGCGACGTGTGCGTCAACTACGACAAGGAGTACTTCGCCGGCAAGAAGCCGCCGGAGACGTACGCCGACCTGACCAAGCCCGAGTACAAGAACCTGCTCGTCGTGGAGAACGCCGCCACGTCGTCGCCGGGGCTCGCGTTCCTGCTCGGCACGGTCGCCGAGTTCGGCGCGGACGGCTGGGAGAAGTACTGGCGTGACCTCAAGGCCAACGGCGTCGAGGTCGTCGACGGCTGGGAGCAGGCCTACAACGGCAGCTTCTCCGGCGGCTCGCTGAGCAAGGGCAAGAAGCCGCTGGTCGTGTCGTACGCGTCCAGCCCGCCGGCCGAGGTCGCGTTCTCCGAGAAGCCGCTGACGGAGGCCCCGACGGGCGTCGCGCTCGGCACCTGCTTCCGGCAGGTCGAGTTCGCGGGCCTGCTCAAGGGCGCCAAGAACGCCGAGGGCGGCAAGAAGCTGCTGGACTTCCTGCTCGGCGCCGAGTTCCAGGCGGACGTTCCGATGCAGATGTTCGTCTTCCCGGTCCGCGAGGGGACGACGCTGCCGGCGGTGTTCACGAAGTTCGCCGCGAAGCCCACCGATCCGAAGCAGCTCCCCGCCGACGAGATCGCGGCGAACCGGGACGCCTGGATCAAGACGTGGACAAGCACCGTCCTCAAGTAGCCGCGCCAGGGCCTGCTTCACATGTCCGCTGCCCTACTGCGGCCCGCCCAGACGCCGACCGGACTGCGTTCTCGTCGTCGGCCATGCAACAACGGCATGACCTCCTCCTCGGCCTTGCCGGACGACGCCTGGACGCGCCTCGCTACGGGCGGGACATATGAAACAGGCCCTCCTCGCAGCGCCGGTCGCGTTCCTGCTGCTGTTCTTCCTGTACCCGGTCGCCTCGATCGTCCGGCTCGGGTTGGGCGAGGGCGCCGCGTGGGAGGTCCTGAGCGCGCCCGACACCCTGAGCACGCTGTGGTTCACGGTGTGGCAGGCGGCGGCGTCGACCGTCCTGACGGTCGCCGTCGCCCTGCCAGGCGCCTACGTCTTCGCCCGGTTCGACTTCCCCGGCAAGTCGGTGCTGCGCGCCGCGATCACCGTGCCGTTCGTACTGCCCACGGTCGTGGTCGGCGCCGCGTTCCTCGGCCTGTTCGAGGTGGCGGGCCTGGCGCTGGACCGCACCGTCTGGGCGATCCTCGCCGCCCACGTGTTCTTCAACTACGCGGTCGTCGTACGGACGGTCGGCGGCCTCTGGTCACACCTGGACCCGCGCCAGGAGGAGGCCGCCCAGGTGCTCGGCGCCAGCCGCTGGCGCGCGTGGCTGGCCGTGACGCTGCCCGCGCTCGCACCGGCCGTCGGCGCCGCCGCGCTGATGGTCTTCCTGTTCACGTTCACGTCGTTCGGCATCGTCCAGATCCTGGGCGGTCCCGGCTTCGCGACGCTCGAGGTCGAGATCTACCGGCAGACCGCGCAGCTCCTCGACCTACCGGTGGCGGCGATCCTGTCGCTCCTGCAGTTCACGGTCGTGAGCGTGCTGCTCGGGTTCCACGCCTGGACGCTGCGGCGGCGCGAATCCACGTTGCGGCTGGTCAGTGCCGTCCACGCGGCGCGGCGGCCGATCGGGGCGGCGCAGTGGACGTTTCTCGGCGCCAACCTGCTCGTGATGGCGCTGCTGCTCGGCGGTCCGCTCGTCGTCCTGGCCGAACGGTCGTTCGCCACCGCCGACGGGTACGCGCTCACGTTCTACCGCGAGCTGGGCCGCAACGACACCGGCAGTACGCTGTTCGTCCCGCCGTGGGAGGCCGTGGGCAACTCGCTGGCGTTCGGGGCGGTGGCGACCGTGATCGCCCTGGTGGTCGGTGGGCTGGCGGCCGCGGCGATGACCCGCCGGGCGGGCCGGTTGGTACGCGGCTTCGACGCCCTGCTGATGCTGCCGCTCGGCACGTCGGCCGTGACGGTCGGATTCGGGTTCCTGGTCGCGCTGGACGAACCGCCGCTCGACCTACGCCAGTCCGTCCTGCTGGTCCCGCTGGCGCAGGCGCTGGTGGCCGTGCCGTTCGTGGTCCGGACGATCCTGCCTGTCCTGCGGGCCGTCGACGAGCGGCTCCGCGAGGCGGCGGCGGTACTCGGGGCTTCGCCGCTGCGGGCGTGGCGCGAGGTCGACCTGCCGATCGTCTGGCGGGCGCTGCTGGTGGCCGCCGGCTTCGCGTTCGCGGTCTCGTTGGGCGAGTTCGGCGCGACGGTGTTCATCGCCCGTCCGGACACCCCGACCGTCCCCATCGCGATCTTCCGCTTCCTCGCCCGGCCGGGCGAACTCAACTACGGGCAGGCGATGGCGCTGAGCACGATTCTCATGGTCCTGTGCGCCGGCTCGCTGCTGGCGCTGGAACGGCTGCGCATCGACCGGTCGGGGGAGTTCTGATGCTGACGCTGGACGGGGTGGGGGTGCGGTTCGGGGCACATGTGGCGCTGGAACGCATCGCACTGGAGGTGGCACCGCACGAGATCGTCACCATCCTCGGGCCCAGCGGGAGCGGCAAGAGCACGCTGCTGCGGGTCGTGGCCGGGCTCCAGCCGAGCGAAGGACGGGTGATCCTCGACGGCGTGGACGTGTCCGGGGTACCGCCGCACAAGCGCGGGGTCGGGCTCATGTTCCAGGACCACGCGCTGTTCCCGCAGCGCGACGTGGCCGGGAACGTAGCGTTCGGACTCCGGATGGCCCGCCGGCACGACCCCGCACGCGTCGCCGAGATGTTGGAGCTGGTCGGGCTGCCCGGGGCTGGCGCGCGGACGGTGGCGACGCTGTCGGGTGGCGAGCAGCAGCGGGTGGCGTTGGCTCGCGCGCTGGCGCCGTCGCCGCGCGTCCTCATGCTGGACGAGCCCCTGGGCCAACTCGACCGGACGCTCCGGGAACGGCTCGTCGTCGAACTGCGGCAGCTGTTCGTCCGGCTGGGGACGACCGTGCTCGCCGTGACCCACGACCAGGGGGAGGCGTTCGCCCTGTCGGACCGCGTCGTCGTCATGGACGCCGGCCGGATCGCCCAGGTCGGGACGCCGCAGGACGTGTGGAGCCGGCCCGGGACGGCGTTCGTCGCGCGATTCCTCGGGTTCCGGAACGTCGTGCCGGCGGTGGTGCGTTCCGGGGTGGCGGACACCCCATGGGGCCCGATCGGAGTGCCGGCCGGGCTGCCGCAAGGACAGTGCGAGATTCTCGTCCGCCCCAATGGTGTTCGGTTTGACGGGGACCTCGACGCGGTGGTCGCGGCACGGACCTTCCGCGGCGACCACGTGGCGTTGCTCCTGGAACCGTCGCGGGGGCCGGTGCTGGAGGCGTCGTGCCGGCTGCAGTCCTCGCCGGTTCCAGGTGAGACGGTCCGGGTCGGGTTCGACCCGGACGAGATCGTGCGGCTAGACGAGTAGCTCGTGCACGAAGCACCAGCGCCACTTCTCGCCGGGCTCGGCGGATCGCATGACGGGGTGGCTGGTGGCGTGGAAGTGCGCGCTGGCGTGGCGGGCCGGCGAGGAGTCGCAGCAGCCGACGTGACCGCACGTCAGGCAGGTCCGGAGGTGGACCCACCGGCCGCCGTCGGCCAGGCACTCTTCGCAGCCGTCCGGGGTGCGCGGCGGGGTGTCGACGGCCTCTTCGAGGTGGCTACAGAGGTACATGCGGTGGGCTCCTGTCAGCTGCGTCACCGCTGATTCTGCCCGGTGTGGTGAGAGGCTGCTGGTCATGGAACACCACCTGGGTCTCGGACTGGCGGCGTTCGGCCTGCTCGTGGGCGCGACGACCGTCGCCGGGCTGGCGCGGTGGGTGCGGGTGTCGGCGCCGGTGCTGCTGGTCGTCGTCGGACTGGCGGTGTCGTTCGTCCCCGGGGTACCGGACTACACGCTGAATCCGGACGTCGTCCTGCTGCTGTTCCTGCCGCCGCTGCTGTACTCGGCGGCGCTGGAGAGCTCGTACATCGGGTTCCGGGCGAACCTGCGGCCGATCGGCTTCCTGTCGGTGGGCCTGGTGCTGGCGACGACCGTGGTGGTCGGCCTGGTCGTACACGCGGTGGTGCCGGGGATCCCGCTGGCCGCCGCGTTCGCGCTGGGGGCGATCGTGGCTCCGCCGGACGCCGTGGCCGCCGCCGCTGTGGGCCGCGAGGTCGGGCTGCCGCGACGGGTGCTGACGATCCTCGGCGGCGAGAGCCTGGTGAACGACGCGACGGCCCTGACGGCGCTGCGGGTCGCCATCGCCGCTGCCGTGGGCGGCGGGATCTCGCTGCTGGAAGGCGTCGGCATGTTCGCGCTGGCGGCCGGGGGCGGCGTGGCGGTCGGGCTGGTGCTCGGGCCGCTGCTGCACCGGCTGCGGAAGCGGATGACCGAACCGGTGCTGGAGAACACGCTCAGCCTCGTGACGCCGTTCGGGGTGTACCTGGCCGCGGAGGCGCTGCACGCGTCCGGCGTGCTGGCGGTCGTCGTGGTGGGGCTCTACCTGGGTCATCACGAGGCGCGCACCTCGTACGCCGCGCGGCTCCAGGCGCGGGCGCTGTGGCGGATGATCGACTTCCTGCTGGAGTCGGTCGTGTTCGCGCTGATCGGGCTCCAGCTGCCGGCCGTGGTGGGCGCGGTTCCTGCTTCTTCTCGGGTCGATTTCGCCGGATATGCCCTGCTGGTCGTTGTCGTGGTCGTCGTGGTGCGGATCGCGTGGGTGTTCCCGTTCACGTACCTGCCGCGCTGGCTGTCGCGGCGCGTCCGCGAGCGGGATCCGTCGCCGCCGTGGCAGCTCCCGGCGGTGATCTCGTGGGCCGGAATGCGGGGCGTGGTGTCGCTGGCGGCCGCGTTCGCCCTGGCACCGGACTTCCCGGCCCGCTCGGAGATCCTGTTCCTGACGTTCGCCGTGGTGCTGGGCACCCTGGTGGCGCAGGGGTTCACGCTGCCCTGGGTGATCCGGCGGCTCGGCATCAAGACGGACGAGACCTACCGCGACAACCTCGCCGAAGCCAACGCCCAGCACCGGGCCATCAACGCGGCGATCGACCGGCTGGACCAGCTCGTCGCTGAATCGGACCCGCCTCCCGGCGATGTCGTCGAGCGGCTGCGGGCCATGGCCGAACACCGGCGTAACGGGGCGTGGGAACGGCTCGGCGGCGGGGTCGGGCCGGGATCGTCGGAGACCCCGTCGGCGGCGTTCCGTCGGCTGCGGATGGAGATGGTGGCCGCCGAACGGAAAGCTTTCCTGGAAATGCGCGACCACGGACTGCTGGACGACGAAGTGATGAGACAGGTCACGTACGAGCTGGACCTGGAAGAGGCCATGCTCGACTGGCGCTCCGCCCGCTAGCTGTTCCCCGCCGCGCCGCCGCGCCCGCCGCCCGCCGCCCGCTGGCGCGCCGGCCGCGCGCCCTGCGCCCGCCGCGCCGGCGGCGCGCCCGCCGCCCGCCTGCCCGAACCGGACTGTTCGGGATCCCGTGCTGCAACCGGGCGCGGGATACCCCGATAACCCCGACAGTTGGGCGGCGCAGCAACGGGAGGAGCTAGACCTTTGGCGGGAGCGGGAGGTCGGGGTAGCCCATGAGGGTGTTGCGGCGCTGGGCGTAGTAGTTGATGGCCTTGTCAGCCAGTTCGCCGGATGACCGGGAGTTGGCCCACGCCCCCAGCGGCACCGCCGCGATGGGTATGAGCTTGAGCACTCCGCGCTTGGCGAGCTTCATGCCGACCATCTTGGCGAGGACGGTCGCGAGTTGGAGCAGCGAACCGTCGGCGCCCCGATAACGGCTGCTGTGTTGCAGCAGTTCGGACGGGGCGGCCTTCCGCGCGGCGACGTCCAGTGCCGTCTGCGCGGCGCCGAGCACCTTGTGGACGTTCGTCAGCATGAGGAGTTCGGCGGCGCGCTCACGGTCGGTGGGGTCGGCGCCGAAGATCGTGGCGAGGTAGATGACCATCCGGGCCTGGTTCCAGGCGAGGACGCCGAAGTCCACGACCGCGCCCACTCCGCCTGCCACGCCTGCGACGGCGCCCGAGACGGTGCTTAAACGGACGAACCGCTTCCTGGTGACTGCCGCCAGGTGCCAGTCGGCGACGTACGGATACTCGCGGTGGAAATCCGCCACCCACTTCTGCGCCTCGGGGCCGAACTGATCGACGGCCGCCAACGCCAGGTACTCGGGCGCGTGGAGCGGATCGGCGCGCATGTGCGCGAACAGTCCCTCGGGGAGGAGCTGCGGCTTGTCTTCCGGGCCGAGATGGGTCGCGACGAACTCTTCGGCCGGGTCATCGGGTGCGGGTGGCGTGGTCATCACGTTCGAGCGTACGTGCCGGGCGCACGCCCGGGACCCGAACGCGCGGTTACCCGGTTCGGACGCCGAACATGCAGGTCGGGCCGCAACAGGGGAACCGTTTTGCTCGGCAGCCGGGGCGCCCTGTACCCTCGTCTCCGGCGGCTCGTGAGGGCCCCGGGAGGCTTCGCCTAGTCTGGTCTATGGCGCCGCACTGCTAATGCGGTTTGGGGTTACCCCCCATCCCGGGTTCAAATCCCGGAGCCTCCGCTGGGTAAACTGAACACGCTTGCGCTCGTAGCTCAACGGATAGAGCACTTGACTACGGATCAAGAGGTTGCAGGTTCGAGTCCTGCCGAGCGCGCGTCTGGTTGAGACAGGTCAGAGGCCCCGCCGCCGTATGGCGCGGGGCCTCTGCTCTGTCCTCAATCGCTACGGGCTGACCCATCCCGAACTGAAGCCGTTGCGGGATGTCGCCTGGTACCGGCGAATGGTCGAACCCGACGGGACGTTGCCTCGGCCACAGCCGCTGGCTGAGCCGTTGTCGATGATCTGACGGCCCTCGTGTCGCATGCCGCCAACCGGGCGTCGGGCCGCACCGCGTACTCGGCCTGCTCAACGAGACCGCATACTCGGGGGGCGTCCGCGCTGGCTCCGACGACACCTGGGCGCAGACCTGCGCGCGCCGGCGCTTCGCGAGGAGGTAGTCCGTACGCAGCGGACCATAGAGGGAAAGAGGAGTACTCACTCCTTTCCACTTTCAACGTATAGCGCACCGGGGGACTTGCGGCAAGACCCGGGTCGTGCCGCAGAATCGCTGGCCGAAGCCCAGGACCTACCGAAAGTGGGAGGCGCAAGATCGGAGCCAATGGCGTGAAGCCCCTGACTACCAGCGCGTTTGACCTTCCCGACCACCTGGCCCCGAAGGCCGACCCGACGCTGATCTCCGGCGACGAGAAGCACTTCGCGGCCATCGCGGAGAGCCTCGAGCAGTCGATCGCCGACCTGTCCGACCGCCTCGACACCGAACTCAAGGCGCCCGGCGGCATCGGCCAGGAGGCGATGGACCGGGACCTGCAGGTCCACCGGCTGACCGCTCGCCTGCGCGCGCTGCGTCGCTTCGGCCTTGACCTGTGCCTCGGCCACATGGTCAGCGCGGACAACCCCGAGCCCGTGTACATCGGACGCCTTGGCCTGACGGACAGCGCGGGCCGCCGGCTGCTGCTCGACTGGCGCTCTCCCGCTGCTGAGCCGTTCTTCGGCGCGACCCACGCCAACCCGATGGGTCTGGCGAACCGCCGCAGGTATCGCTGGACCCGCGGCCGGATCAGCGACTACTGGGACGAGGTGTTCACCCCGGACGGGTTCGAGGGCCACGCCGCCGCGCTCGATGACCAGTCCGCCTTCATCGCCAGCCTGGGCAGCAACCGGTCGGCCCGGATGCGCGACGTGCTGGGCACCATCCAGGCCGACCAGGACGCCATCATCCGCGCGGGATCCCGCGGTGCACTCGTCGTCGACGGCGGCCCCGGTACGGGGAAGACCGTCGTCGCGCTGCACCGCTCCGCCTACCTTCTCTACTCCGACCCGCACGTCGATCACCGTCGGGGCGGCGTGCTGTTCGTGGGTCCGCACCAGCCCTATCTGGCCTACGTCGCCGACGTCCTTCCCAGCCTCGGAGAGGAGGGCGTGCAGACCTGCACCCTGCGGAACCTCGTCGCGGAGGGAGCCGACGCGGCGATCGAGACCGACCCGGCTGTTGCCCTCCTGAAGTCATCCGCGGACCTGGTGAAGGCGATCGAGAAGGCCGTCACGTTCTACGAGGAGCTGCCCACCAACGGGATGACGGTCACGACCCACTGGTCCGACATCTGGCTGAGCACCGACGATTGGGCCGAGGCGTTCGAAGCAGCAGAACCCGGCACGCCGCACAACGATGCGCGCGAGCAGATCTGGGAGCAGCTGCTCACGATCCTGATGGACAAGCACGAGGGCGACGCCTCGGCCGACCTGCTCCGGAAGTCGCTGATGCAGAACAGGGAGCTGCTCACGGCCTTCAACCGCGCGTGGCCGCTGCTCGAAGCCGCGGACCTCGTCGGAGACCTGTGGTCGGTGCCCGCCTACCTGCGGAAGTGCGCTCCGTGGCTCAGCCCAGCGGACGTCCGGAAACTGCAGCGCGGCAACGCCCAGGCCTGGACGGTGTCCGACCTGCCACTCCTGGACGCGGCCCGGCAGCGGCTCGGCGACCCCGGGGCATCGCTCCGTAAGCGTCGGCACGGCGTGGCTGTGGCCGCCGAACGGGAGCGCATGGTCAGGGTGGTGGAGGACTTCAGCGCGGCCGCCGACGACGAGTACGGCGTGGGCCTGGTGACGATGCTGCGCGGCGAGGACTTCAAGGACGCCCTGGTCGGCGAGGCCGGGCAGCCCAGCACGAACGTCGACGTGCTTGCCGGTCCGTTCGCGCACGTCGTGGTGGACGAGGCTCAGGAGCTGACCGACGCGGAGTGGCAGATGTTGCTGCTGCGCTGCCCGTCCAGGAGCTTCACGATCGTCGGGGACCGCGCGCAGGCCAGGCACGGGTTCACGGAGTCGTGGCAGGAACGGCTGAAGCGGATCGGGTTCGGCCGGATCGACCTGGCCTCGCTGAGCATCAACTACCGGACGCCGGAACAGATCATGGCGGAAGCCGAGCCGGTCATCCGGGCCGTGCTGCCGGACGCCAACGTGCCGACGTCCATTCGCAGCAGCGACGTCCCGGTGGTGCGCGGATCTGCTTCGGAGCTGCGCTCGATCCTCGACACCTGGCTCGCCGCGCACACCGACGGGATCGCCTGCGTCATCGGCGACCCCACGTTCCAGGCGACGCGCCGCGTCCGGTCGCTGACCCCGGAGCTGTCGAAGGGGCTCGAGTTCGACCTGGTCGTCCTCGTCGACCCGGAGGCGTTCGGCGAGGGTATCGAAGGAGCGGTCGACCGCTATGTGGCAATGACCCGAGCGACGCAGCAACTCGTCATCCTCACGAGCCCCTGACATCGGGCGCCGGCCCGCTCCAGGCGGGTCGGCGCCGGGTGATGGTCAACTCGGCGAGGTCGGACTTTCCACAAACTCGGTCACGTTGTCGGCGACCCACTGGCGGAACGATCGCGGCGGCGATCCGAGGATGTCGGACACCGTAGAGGTGATGTAAGCCGGTCTCCTCATCGTCGCGCCCCACGCGGCGAGCAGCATGTCCACGATCGCGCGGGGGCCGCTTCCCTCTGTCACGCTTCGAAACTCATCCGGAGACAGCTCTTCGAATTTGATCTGACGCCCCAGGACGTCACCGATGACGCTCACCTGCTCCGCCTGGCTCAATGACTCGGGGCCGGTGAGGACGTAGTCGCCGCCAGCATGTCCGTCCTGATACAGGGTCCGCGCGGCCACGGCGGCCACGTCGCGGTCGTCGACGGGCGCTGTCTCGGCAGCGCCGTAAGGCCACCGGACGGCATCGCCGGCGCGAATCGCGGCAGCCCACCAGAACAACACGTTCGACGCGAACATCCCCGGACGGATGATCGTCGATTCGAGTCCGGAGGCCGCGATGAGCCGCTCGATATCGGCGTGGAGCGCCGCCATCGGATTCGGCTGCTGGAAGAAGGGGTGCGGGGTCTGGGGTAGGCGCACGGGGTGAAGCGTGCCATCGCTGCCTGTCTCGGCCGTGCGCTACTTCGAACGGATCAGCTGAGCTGTTCGGCCAGCGCGATGATGATGCCCGCGGGGCCGCGGAGGTAGCAGAGCCGGAACATGTTCTCGTACTGCGCCACATCGCCGAGGACTTCAGCGCCGTGGGCGCGCAGGCGGTCGATGGTGTCGTCGATGTCGTCGACGGCGAACATGACGCGGTGCAGGCCCAGCGTGTTGGGCGGGTTCTCCGACCCGGCGCCGATCGCCGCTGGGGTGTGGTACTTCGTCAGCTCCAGCTTGCCGTGGCCGTCCGGGGTCCGCATCATCGCGACCTCGCTCCGGACGCCGTCGATTCCGATGGTGACGTCCGCCCAGATGCCTTCGATCTGCCCCTTGCCCTCCAGCTCCATGCCGAGCTCGGTGAAGAACGCGACGGCCGCGTCCAGGTCGTCGACGACGATGGCGACGTTGTCCATCCGCTGGATCGTCATGCTGGTTCTCCTCGGTGTGGTGCGCGGCCCCGGTGGCCGCTTCTGCCCCTGGGACGGAGCGGCCGGGCCGTTCTCGACATCCTCGGCCATGGCGCCAACCGCGGATCAACCATTGGAGTGATTTTTCGCCATACGTCCGGTCGAAACTGGCGTCCGCGTGCACTCGCGACACTCACCGTATGAACCTGAAGACACTCACCCTCTCGGCCGCCAGTCTCGGCGCCGTTCTGGTCATGGCCGGTCCCGCCGTCGCTGCCCAGGCCGCCACCGCGACCCTCTCCCTGTCAAGCAACGCTCAGCCGGTGACCGTGCAGGTCAATGGCCGGTCCGTGACGCTGGACGGCGGCTACGAAGCGACGCCCGTCACGGTGAACACCGGCAGCGTGAGCCTGTCCGCGGCCGCCCGCGTATCGCTCGGCGGCAATGTCTGCTACGGCTTCGACAGCTGGAGCGACGGCAACCGCAGCCGGAGCCGGAGCATCACGGTTCGCGGCAACCACGCACTCCACGTGTACTACTCCCGGGCGGCCTGCTGACCGGTGGGCCGCGTGCCCGCCCGACTTCGGGTGGGATTGCGGAGCCTGACTCCGCGATGCCACCCCAAATCCGGCAGCCGTCCACGTGTGCGCGTCGCGCTGACGGTCGTGGCGGAAACGAGGGGCTACCTCGGCCGGCCGGGTTGACCTCGAAGCTGTCCGGGTGGTCCCAGATCGCGGCCTGGGCGGCGCTGGCGCTGGCGGCGACGATGCCCAGCGAAACCAGCAGGACGACGAGCGCGGCTCGGGCGCCGCGTCCGACGGCGCGGGTCACGCACCGGTGGGTAGAGGTATGTCAGTGGACTTGGCGTTCGGGGATGACCTCGTCCGCTGAGATGTCGAGCGGGTACTTGACGCGCAGCTGCTTCCGCGCCGCTACGTAAAAGCCCCGGATCGCCGCGTTCAGGCGGTCGCGCGGGTCGGTGTCGGGGTACTCGACGGCGCGCGGGTCGGGGCCGCCTAACGCCACCGTCCGCACGGCGTACGCGTGGTGCAGGACCAGCCGCGCCGTCGTCTGCAACTCGCTGCTGCCGAGCAGCCGGATCTGTTCCTGCAACGTCCGGAGCTTGACCCGGTGCTCGTCGAGCTGTTCCTGCATCTGCCGGCGCATGATCGGATCGGTGATGACGCCGGCCTCCTCGGATTCGAGCAGCATCTGCCGGATCGCCACCGTGAAGTCGGCGCACAGCGTGTACAGCGACATGTCCCACCGGATCGCCAGCGCGCTCCGTTCGCGCCGGCGTTCGATCAGGTAGGCCGGCACGAGGCCGATGAGCGCTCCCGCCAGGACCGGGATCAGGGTGGCCAGCACCGTGCCAGAGTTCATGCCCCGGAGGTTACGGCCCGCATGCGACCGAACCGGACGATCCCGCACTAACGGCCGGACGGTCAGAACGGCCAGAACGGGTGGACGAGTCCACGGGCCAAAACGCTCGGGGTAGCCTGGCGAGGCCGCCCCCACAGCCGTCTTTGGGAGGAATCCGCCCGCATGCCCGTCTGGCGAGCCATCGCAACCGCCGTCGTCCTCACCGCGCTGGTAGGTGCGTGCTCGTCGAACGAAGAGCCGGAGCAGCGGTCGGGCGCCGTCAGACCGTCCCAGCCGGGCACCCAGCCGAAGGACTGCGCGGTCGACGCGAAGCTGGTGCCGTCGTGCGGCGCGCTGCTGGGAGTGAGCGTCGATCCGGCCGGCGGGGCCACGGTCACGAGCCTCGAACGCCAGCTCAAGCGCAAGTTCGACCTGGTCTACGAGTTCCACGGCATCGACAAGCCGCTGCCGGCGCGGAACGAGGCCGAGATGGTCGCCGGCGGCCGCGTACTCCACGTGAACATCGAGGCGAAGGAGTTCGACAAGGCCGAGAAGCCCGAGGTCGCCTGGTCCCGGATCACGCAGGGCGAGTTCGACGCGGCCCTCACCGAGCAGGCGAAGGGCCTCGGCGCGCTCGGCAAGCCCGTCATGGTCACGTTCGACCACGAGGTCGATTCGCCCAAGCGCGTCGGCCAGCGCGGCACGGCCGAGGAGTTCGTCGCCGCCTGGCGCCACATCCACGACGTCTACAGCGCTCACGCGCAGAACATCGTCTGGGTCTGGGTCGTCACGGGCTTCGAGAAGAACCAGGCCACCGTCCCGACGGTCTACCCCGGCGACGCCTACGTCGACTGGATCTCCTGGGACCCGTACAACTTCTCCGGCTGCCAGGCCGGCGCCGTCAAGCCGAAGCAGTGGAAGTCGTTCGCGGAGACCGTCCAGCCGTTCTACGACTGGCTCCAGACCCAGGACTTCGGCAAGGACAAGCCGTACATGCTCAGCGAGTTCGGCACGGTCGCCGACCCGGACGACCCCACCGCCGCCGCCCGCTGGTACGCCGAGATCCCGGCCGCACTGGAGAAGTTCCCCCGGCTCAAGGCCCTCCAGCTGTGGAACAGCAGCGTCGAGACCTGCGACTACCGCATCGAGGAGCAGCCCGGCACGATGAAGGCCTTTGCCGAGGTGGCCCGCACGCCGACCTTCACGAGCGCCGCGTCAGGTCTTCAAAACCTTCCCTGAGGACGCCCGGCACCGCACCGAAAAGCTAGGGCCTGGCCGGCGCAGCATCGGAGTAATACCGGCGAGCCACCGCACCCGTCAGTTCCCGTACCCGCGCGATGTCGTCGTCCGTCAGCCGGTCGCGGAACGATGTGAGGCTGGCCTTGCTGTCCATGGGCCTGAACGCGGTGCGGGAGAGCCCGCTCCACACGTGTGACCGGTCGCTGCCGCCGCCGGCACTGGTCGCGGCGTCGATCTTGGCGCGGGCCGAGTCGGTCCAGGCGAGTCCGAAGTGGCCGTACAGCTCCTCGAAGGCCGTGAGCGGCGAGGCGGCCAGGTCCTCGTAGCGGACGACGTGGATGCGCGGATCGGCTGTCCTGGCCTGGTCGATCACGTCGTACGTCACCCGCCACAGCAGCGAGATCTTGGCGACGTCGTCCTGGGAGCCGACGAGGGCGCGCAGTTCGTCGACGTACGGGCCGAGCCAGTCCCGGACGAGCAGCGGCTGTTCCAGCAGCTCGTGGAACCGGATGGTCCAGCCGAGCTTGCGCCAGCTCCCGACGAGCGAGACCGGGTCGCGCACCAGTACGACCGGCACCGCGCCGATCTGGTCGACGAGCCACGGCGTCGCGAACGTGGCGAACGGGTCGTCGATCAGGGCCCGGCGGCCGCGCAGGCGCCCGGAACTGAACGCCCACAGGTACTTCACCATCCGCGCGAGGTCGTACGTGGACCGGTTCTGCCGCAGTTCGGCGCCGAGCCGGTACCGGAGTGCCACGGTGTCGCGGAAGGCCGGTCCCCAGGTCGCGGCGTTGTCGTCGCAGATGTACTGGAACCGGTGTGTGACCTTCGCGTTGAGGACGCCCGGCGAGTGGCCGGGCGGGTGCCGGGGATTCAGCGGCTCGTTGACGTACACGACGTCGCCGCTGGCCTCCAGCATCTTGCCGACCCAACTCGTCCCGGACCGGGGCAGTCCTGTGACGAGCAGCGGGACGCGGCTCACCGCGCGCCGGTCCGGACGCACGCGAACAGGTGCCGGCCGTAGTTGCGGTCGTGCGGCGGCACGGCGTCGACGTCCGGTCCGAGGTCGATGATCTCGTCGAACGTGGTGTGCTCGCGCAGGAACGCCGCGACGTGCTCGGTGTCCCAGCCCTTGAGGGACTCGGCGAACCACTCCTCGTGGTCCTGGCCGGTGTCGAGGAAGAGCACCCGGCCCGTGACGCTGTCGAGCAGCTTGACCAGCTCCACCTCGTTCACCGAGCCGCGGCCCAGGACGAAGTGGTGCAGCAGGCTGAAGCAGGAGACCACATCCCAGGTGCGCCCGGCCGAGCGGAGCAGCTCGACGCAGTCGCCGACCTGGATGGCGCCGTCCGGGAGCCCGTACGCGGCCTTGCCGAGCGGCACGGCGAGCGGGTCACGCTCCATGCCGTTAGTCTCGTAGCCGTGCTTGGCGAGTTCGGCGACGAACCAGCCGTAGCAGCTCGCGACGTCCAGATAGGACTCGTCGGAGTCGCCGAGGAATTCGAGCATCTTGTCGCGGCGGTCCGTGCAGCGGCGCACGGTCGGCCAGGACTGCCGGAGTTCCGGCGCGCTGAGCGGCTGGTAGAGCTGGCGGTCGCCGTCGAGCCAGCTCATCGTCGTGAGGTGGTCCTGGAGCGGCGTGGTCACCGCGAACCACTTGGCGGTGACGCGGACCGTCGGTTCGCCCGCCACGATCGCCCGCGCGACGCGGTGGTGCCCGTCGAGGACCTGGAAGTAGTCGGACCCCTTGACCGGCGCCACGAGGATCGGAGCCGTTCCGGCCGGACGGGTCGCGCCACCGATGAACGCGCGGGCACCGGCCACGACGCCGGCCTTGTCGAAGGCGTCGAAGTACCGGCCGTGCCCGCGGACGCACGCCATCGCCATCTCGCCGTACGGGCTGGCCAGGATCTCGTCGTCCGTCATCGGACCTTCGACCGCGCGCCGCAGCAGCGCCACGTGCGGACCGTCAGCCACGGGCGTCGACGGCCAGAGCATGTCGCCGGTCTGCGCGGCGAAGTCGGCGGCCGAGTGGTGGCGCGCGTTCTGGGCGCCGAGCAGCAGCCTGTCCACGGGGACGTTCAGTGCCCACGGCCGCCGCAGCAGCGCGGTCGAGATCGCCACCCGCGTGGACTCCGGCAGCGGGATCCGGCGCAACCGGTTGCCCAGCGCGGACCGGACCGGACCGGTGCTGCGGATCCCGCGCTTCACCAGCTGGCGCGACTTGCTCCGCACCTTGCGCAGCGTCACAGCGGTCATCGGGTTCCCTCTCGCCAAGCCAGCGGACGGCCGAGAAGCTCGGCGAGCGCGGCGTCGTACGGTGCGAAGTGCTTCTCCAGGCGGGCGTGCGTCGTCTCCGCCATGGGCTCGCGGGGACGGGCGTTCCAGCGGCCGAACTCGGCCGGGCGCCACGCCGGCAGCCCGAGGAAGGCGAGGATCTCGTCGAACGTGGCGCCGGGTTCGGCACCGAACGTCTCGCTGTCCACGACGAAGACCCGGTCACGGCCGAAGAGGTCGAGGAGCGGGCGGACCTGCTCCACGTACTGGCTCTTGGTCACGTACGAGTGGTGGCGGTGCGAGAAGCTCTCGTACGCCGGGTCGGCGCGCATCCTGTCGGCCTCGCCGTCCAGCCGGGACGCCTCCAGTTCGAGCGCCTCCTCGAACGAGGTGACGGTCTCGAAGCCCCGCATGACCTCGTGCTTGTGCTGGGAGTACGCGCGTTCCACCGGGTCGCGGAGGGTGACGAGGAGTTTCACGTCCGGGAGGTCGTTGTGGATCCGCTCGGCGGCGCACGGGTGGAACATGTAGTACCCGCTGGACTCGAACGCCCGGGGGCCGCCCTCCACGCCGGCGGTCTTCCGCTCGGCCAGTGCGCGCACCGGGAAGTGCCCCCGGTACCAGCGGGGCCCGTGGGCGTAGCCGACGTCGAAGTAGTTCACGCCCTTGTGGAAGGCCGGGATCACGGTCGCGGGGTGCGCGGAGAGCGCCCGGTGCAGGGCGGTCGTCCCGGCGCGCTGCGCCCCGACGAGCAGGAAGTCGGGCATCATCCGCGCCTCGGCCGTACATCGGCCGACGGCACGGGTCAGCCGCCGCCCGAGTTGCTTGACGGCCGGCGGTGCCGAACTGCGTGAGATCACACGTGCTCCTCGTTCATCGGTGCAAACGGTTCATCGGTGCCGACTGATCAGGTGTTCCAGCAGCCAGTGCGCCCTGGCCCGCAGCGGTTCCCCGGCCTCGCCCCGCGAGGCCAGCAGGAAGCGCGCGCAGAGCTCCACGAGGTACAGGGTCACGGTCGCGGCGGCGCGGTCGGCGGGGACCCCGAGCCTGGCCAGGTCGCCGGCCGCGTGGTCGGGCAGCGCGCGGGTGGCGGCGTTCGCGTCGCCGAGCCGGGCGGCGTCCAGGGCTTGCCGGTAGTGCAGCGCGTCGAACCCCAGCGGGACGCCCGTCGCGAACCGTTCCCAGTCCCACAGCACGACCCCGTCGCCCCGCCACTGGAGGTTCCACGGGGTGAAGTCGCCGTGCCAGGCGCCGTACTCGAACGTGGTGTCGCCGTGCGCGCGCTCGACGGCGTCCAGGACGGGGGCCAGCTCGTCGGGCGCGTCGAACTTCCGCCAGTACGGGCTGGTTCGCAACGGCCCGGTGGTGACGCCGCCGGCGCGGGCCAGCTCGTCGATGGCGGCGTAGGGGATGTCCTGGCGGGCGCGGGACGGGGCGGTCGCGAGCGGCGACAGCACCAGGAGGTCCAGGTCGTTCCAGTCGATCAGCCCGAGCAGCCGCGGGGCGGTGACCTGCCGTAACGACAGCTCGGCGGCCGTCTTCAACGCCGCGGCCTCACCCCGGACGAGGTCCCGCGTGACGGCCGTGTCGCCCACCTTCACGAACGCCCGCGTCTCTCCTGCCGGGGTCAGGACGTGCAGGATCGGCTTCTGGTTCGCCCGGCGGTTGCCGAGCCCCAGGCTCACGACGACCGGCTCGCCGAGCAGCTCACCGAGGACGTCCTCGACCGAACGGAGCGCGTCGGCGCCGGCCGGCACGCTGATCCGGACGCGATCGGCCAGCAGCCGCTCGCCGAGGCCCGTCCGCATCAGGAGCGCCAGGGCCGCCCGCCCGTACCGCTCGGTGCTGCCCAGTGCCTGGCTGTAGCGGCGAAGCGCGGCGGCGGCGGCCGACGGCACACCGACCGGGACGATCAACCGAGGCCGCCGGGCGTTCGGTAAGAATGCGAACTCGCGCACCACGCGTTCGCCGGGCTCCCGGCGCGAGCCACGCACGAGCGTGGCCGCCGCCGGTGACGGCCAGAGCGTCTGGGCGGTCGCGACCAGGTCTTCGGCCGCGGGCGGTATCCGCACGTCGGTCACGTGGTGGCCTCCTGTTGCTGCTCACGCTGACTCATGGGGCCGCGCGCTGTGCGCTGCCCATATGCGGTGTCGACGCCGTCCGCCACGCGCCCGATTTCGTCGGCGTGTCGCCCGGCTTTCGACACCGCGGCACCGCTTCGCGCGCTTTCGGCCCGCCACATGAGGGCGAGGGCGATCATCAGCGTGTAGAACGGTGGGCCGCTGAAGTCGTAGACGAAGATCTCCAGCGCGAACATGACGAGGATCGTGCAGCCCGCGATGGCGTACGGGTCCCGGTCGCGCCAATGTCGCAGGAACCGCACGGCGAAGAAGGACAGGAACAGGGCGGCACCGGCCAGGCCCTGGAAGAACACGACCGAGAAGAACGCGCCCTGGGTGCCGAGCGGGGGAACGCCGCAGCCGGGACAGTCCTCGGTCTCGCCGCCGGCGATCGAGAAGAAGCTGCCCTGGACGTTGCGGGTCGTCCCGTACCCGATGACCGGCGATCCCTGGATCACGCTGGAGATGGTCAGCTCCGAGAGCTGTTCGCGGCGGTCGTTGCTGTGCGGGTTGTCGAGCCGTTCGGACGCGAGCGTGCCCAGCGGCGAGAACAGGAACAGGAACGCGGCGAGCACGGCCCCGAGGACCAGCCCGTAGAACGCGATGACCTTGCCCATCGCCGCAAGCCGGACCGCGACGTACACGAGGCCGACGGCGAGGGCCGCCCAGAGTCCCCGGTTGAGGGAGTAGACGACGGGCACCGCCGACGCCACGAGGACGACCGGCGCCGCGAACCGCCGCCACCCCGCGCCCGGCCCGAGCCAGGACAGCAGGAAGAACGGCAGTAGGAGGGAGTAGTTGGCGCCCCAGGCGTTGGCGTACCGGAACGGCGCCACCGGGCGGTTCTCCGCGTAGCCGAGGACGGTCTGCACCTCGGACGTGCGGGGATGCACCAGCCCCTGGACGAACCCGTTCGAGCGGAGCCCACCGGGCAGGACGTACTCGATCGCGGACGTGAACTCGATCCGGGGCAGGAACGTGCCGACGAGCCCGCCGATCACGACGATCACGAACAGGAACCCGAGGAGCCGGGCGATGCGGCGGGTCGGTAACTCGCGCTCGCTCGTGTTGCCGACATAGAGAAGGACGACCGTGATCGCGACATACACGGCCGCGCGGTACCCGAACGTGAGGAACCGGCCGATGCCGCCGTCGGTCTGGATCGAGCCGGGCGCGCTGGCCTGGAGTACGAACACGCCGACCATGACCCAGAGCAGGAACAGCAGCCAGAGCCCGAAGCCGCGCGGCAGCCGGACGGGCCGGTGCCTGTACAGCCAGAACGCCATCGGGATGGCGGCGAGCACGAACACGATCTCCGACAGGCCCAGCACCCACCACAGCGGAAATCCCAGGTAGAGGGCGCGCAGCGGCCAGCCGCCGGGCAGCGTCACCCACCGCTTGCCCAGCGCGCTCGTCCACGCGGTAGGCCAGCGGCCGGTCGCGCTAGGGCGTGCCTCGACCCCCGCCACCACTCGTATCACTCCCGGTTTGTCGACTTCCCGTCACGGAAGAGCCCACGGTACCGGTCGGTGATACGGGGGGTTGGGTGCCGGGGCACGCGTAGGGGAGGGCCGAATCAACCGAACGGCCTGTATTTCCCCAGGGTGCGGGCCGATCCCCTTTCCTGGGGGCGTCCGCGATAGAGACTGCCCGCAGCACGAACGACCCGGGCAGGTGGGGGCTGACCCGAGCCGACAGGCACAGCCGGGGTTCGTTGGGAGGGGCACGTGCGAGCTTTATCCGTTTTGGCTACGACAGTCCTGATAATTGGAGTAGGAGCTGCCCCGGCCGGGGCAGTGCAGATACCGCACGACAGCATCGTCAGTGCGTCGCCGGCGCCGTTCACGCCGAACGTCCTCAGCGGACGGGTCAACGCGATCGTCCAGGTCGGCCCGACGATGATCATCGGCGGATCCTTCAGCCAGGTGCAGGCCGCGAACTCGACGACCACGCTCACCCGCAACAACATCCTGGCGTTCAACGCCACCACGGGCGCGCTCAGCACGACCTTCGTGCCGTCGCTCGACGGTGAGGTCGAGTCGTTGCTGGTCGCCCCGGACGGGCTGTCCGTCTACGCGGGCGGTTCGTTCAACAACGTCAACGGGCAGGCGTCCCGCAGCCTGGCGCGGATCACCGTGTCCAACGGCCAGCGCATCGCCAGCTTCGTCCCGCCCTCGATGGACGGCCGGGTCAAGGACCTCAAGCTGGCCGGCGGCCGCCTCTGGATCGCCGGCACGTTCCAGAACGTCTCCGGGGTGTCCCGTCCGGCGCTCGCCACGCTCAACCCGGCGACCGGCGTGCGGGACCCGTACATGAGCCTGCCGATCACCGGCGTCCACAACGGCGGCGCGAACCAGCTGCTCAAGTTCGACGTCACACCGAACGGGCAGAAGCTGGTCGGCATCGGCAACTTCACCCAGGTCGCCGGCCAGGACCGGCGGCAGATCTTCATGCTCGACCTGACCGGACCGTCCGCTGCCCTGTCGAGCTGGCAGACCACCTTCTACACGTCGACGTGCGCGTCGGTCTTCAACACGTACATGCGCGACCTGGACATCTCGCCCGAGGGCAGCTACTTCGTGGTGAGCACGACCGGCGCGTACCGGGCGCCGCCGACCGCGTGCGACACGCACGCCCGCTTCGAGACGGACTTCGCCGGCCCGGGCGCGACGCCGACCTGGATCAACTACACGGGCGGCGATACGAGCTACGCCGTCGCGATCACCGGTGCCGCCGTCTACGTCGGCGGGCACTTCCGTTGGGCCAACAATCCGCTCGCCGGTGACCAGCAGGGGCCCGGCTCGGTGTCCCGCCAGGGCATCGCCGCGCTCGACCCGACCAACGGCCTCCCGTTCCGCTGGAACCCCGGCCGGACCCTCGGCGTCGGCGTCTTCGACATGCTCGCCACGCCACAGGGACTGTGGGTCGGCAGCGACACCGACCGGATCGGCAACTTCTCCTACCGGGCACGCATCGCGCTGATGCCGCTCGCCGGTGGGACGACCGTCCCGCCGCGCGGCACCGGTGTGCTCCCGGGCGAGGTGTACCAGGGTGGCCAGGTCGTCATGCCGCCCGATCCGTCGGTGCTGTACCGGGTCAACGCCGGTGGACCGGCCATCCCCGCGCACGCCCCGGGACCTGACTGGTCCGCGGACTCCGGCGCCACCAACCCGCTGCGCACCACCGGCAGCAACGCCGCCGCGTGGACCGGCGGGGCGACGTTCGACGCCAGCATCCCGGCCGGGACGCCCGCCAGCCTGTTCGACTCCGAGCGCTGGGATCCGTCCGCGGCGCCCGCGTTGGAGTGGAACTTCCCGGCAGCAGTCGGAACGCCGCTCCAGGTCCGGCTCTACTTCGCCAACAAGTGCACGTGTACGCAGTCGGTCGGCCAGCGGCGGTTCAACGTGTCCGTCGACGGCGTGCCCCGGCTCGCCAGCTACGACATCGTCGCGGACGTCGGCCACGCCCGCGCGGTGATGAAGGCCTACGACATCACCAGCGACGGCAACGTGGACGTCGATCTCGGCCACGTGACCGAGAACCCGCTGATCAACGCGATCGAGATCATCCGGACCGACACCCCGCCGGTGACCGGCGACCTCGACCAGATGCGGCACCGTCCCTTCGACGGTGACGTGCCCGGCGCGGACGTGGCCATGGCCCCGACCGGCGTCCCGTGGAGCCAGTCGCGCGGCGCCGTGATGATCAACGGCACCGTGTACTACGGCCACAGCGACAGCAACTTCTACGCCCGGACGTTCAACGGCACCACGTTCGGCGCCCAGACGGCCGTCAACACGCACGACCTGCTCGTGCCGCTGGCCTCCTGGCACGCCGACGTCCCGAACATCACCGCGATGTTCTACGACGACAGCCTCGGCCGGCTGTACTACTCCCTCAGCGGCCAGACCGGCCTGTTCTACCGGGGCTTCACGCCGGAGAACAACGTCGTGACGACCCTGCGCAACACCGTCACGGGCTTCGACTTCTCGCAGGCCGCCGGCACGTTCCTGGCGGGCGGCAAGCTGTACGTGGCCAACCGCACCAACGGCTCGCTGACCCGGATCGACTGGGCCGGCGGCGCACCGGTCGCGGGCACGGCGGTCGTCGTCAGCAGCCCGGCGCTCGACGGCGGCGACTGGCGGTCGCGGGCGATGTTCCTGTTCGCCCCCGCGGGTGGTCCGCCGCCGCCGAACCAGCCGCCGGACGCGGTCATGTCCGTCAACTGCACGGGCCTGACCTGCACGTTCAACGGGTCCGGATCGTCCGACCCGGACGGCGGCGTGGTGTCGTGGGCATGGGACTTCGGTGACGCCACCTCCGGGAGCGGCGCCAGCGTCTCGCACACGTACCCGGCCGGCGGCACCTACCCGGCGCAGCTCACCGTCACCGACAACGACAACGCCACGGACTCGGCGTCGCAGCCGGTCACCGTGTCCGAACCGTCCACGCCGGTGTCGTTCGTCGGCGCGGCCGGTTCCAATGGCAACTCGACGTCCCGGCAGGTCACGGTGCCCGCCGGCGTCACGACAGGGGACGGGCTGGTGCTGGTCGGCACGGTCGCGGGTGCGACGGCGACCATGGCAGACCCGGCCGGCTGGACGCTCCTGCGGACGGTCACCGGCAACGGCATCACCACGAAGCTGTGGCAGCGCGTCGCGACGGCTGGGGAACCGAGCACGGTCACGGTGACCCTCTCCTCGATCGCCAAGGCGGACGTCACACTGCACGCCTACCGGGGTACGGCCGCGGCCGGACCGGTGGCGGCGCACGCGGGTGTCGCGGAGACGGCCACCACGGCGTCCCACGTGACGCCACAGCTCGCGGTCGCCAGCCCGTCGTGGATCGTGTCGTACTGGGCGGACAACTCGTCCGCGACCACCGCCTGGACGACGCCGGCCGGCGAGACGCTCCGGCGGACCGCCTGCGGCACGGGCGGCGGACGGATCTGCGTGCTCGGCACGGACAGGACCGCGCCGGCAGGCACCCAGGGCGGCGTCACCGCGACCGCCGATTCGGCAAGCGTGAAGGCAACGATGCTGACCGTTGTCCTGAGCGACTGAGGCTCGGGCGGGCGGCGGCGCTGAGGCGCTTCCCCGTGGCGTTGAGCACCGCCGCCCGCCCGTCTGGAGTTCGGCCGAACGGCTGGTATTTCCCGGGCCGTCCATGGATCTGACTGAGCAACGCGCCCTGCGGAAGGATCTCCCGCAGGGTGAATCAGGTTGATTTGGAGGGGTACGTGCGTAGTCGCCGCGTCTTAACGGTGCTCGCTGCCGGAGTTCTGGCTCTCGGGACAGGCGTGGCGCTGGCGCCGCATGCCCTGGGCGTCCAGACCGCGCAGGACCGGGTCGTCAGCGAAGGAGCCGTGCGGTACACGCCACACGTCCTCGACGGGCAGGTCAACGCGATCGCGCAGGTCGGCGACATGATGATCCTCGGCGGGGCGTTCACCCAGGTGCGCGCCGACGACGACGAGACCGTCATCACCCGCAACAACATCGTGGCGTTCAGCTCCACCACCGGTGCGTTCAGCACGGCGTTCGTCCCCTCGACGGACGCCGAGGTGACCTCCCTCCTCGTCACGCCGGACGGCCAGAGCGTCTGGGTCGGTGGCTTCTTCAACACCGTCAACGGGCAGGCCGTCAAGAGCCTCGTGAAGTTGAGCGTCGCCACCGGCGCGCGCGTGCCCGCCTTCTCCGCGCCTTCGATGGACGGCCGGGTCAAGGACCTGCGCCTCTCGGGCGGACGGCTCTGGGTGGCCGGCACGTTCCTCAAGGTCGCCGGGCAGCCCGGCGCCGGCCTGGTCACGCTCAACCCCAACACCGGCGTCCGGGACGCGTACCAGAGCCTCGTGTTCAGCGGCGTCCACAACGGCGGCCTGACCCAGGTACCCAAGATCGACATCACTCCGGACGGGCAGCGGCTCGTCGCGATCGGCAACTTCACGTCCGTCGCGGGCCAGACCCGCCGCCAGATCGCGATGCTCGACCTGTCCGGGCCGTCGGCGGCGCTCGCCAACTGGTCGACGAACCAGTACACGAGCACGTGCGCGGCGGCGTTCCAGAGTTACATGCGTGACCTCGACATCTCCCCGGACGGCAAGTACGTCGTCGTCAGCACGACCGGCGGCTACGGCTCCGGGACGACCTCGTCCTGCGACACCACCCAGCGGTTCGAGATGGGCGCGACCGGCACGGCCGTGCTCCCGACCTGGGTGAACAAGACAGGCGGCGACACCACGTACGCCGTCGCGGTCACCGGCTCGGTGGTCTACGTCGGCGGGCACTTCCGCTGGGAGAACAACCCGTTCAAGTCGTCCACGGCCGGGATGGGCGCGGTGGCACGCGAAGGCATCGCCGCGCTCGACCCCGCCAACGGGCTGCCGCTGCGGTGGAACCCGGGCCGTACCAAGGGCGTCGGCGTGTTCGACATGCTCGCCACCCCGCAGGGACTGTGGGTCGGCAGCGACACCGACCGCATCGCGAACTTCGCCTACCACGGCCGGATCGCGCTGCTGCCGCTCGCGGGCGGCACCGAGATCGCGCCGACCGGCACGGGCTCGCTGCCTGACAACACCTACCTCGCCGGCCGGACCGTAATCGCCAACGCCAACGATCTCCAGCGCCGGACGTTCGACGGCGACGTGCCCGGCAGCACCAGCGTGCTGCCGTCCTCCGGGATCGCGTGGGGCTCCGTCCGCGGCACGGTCATGATCAACGGCACGCTGTACTACGGCTGGAGCGACAGCAACTTCTACTCCCGGACGTACGACGGCACCACGTTCGGTCCGCAGGTCGCCGTCAACACCCACGACCTGCTCGCGCGCCACAACGACTTCCACAACGAGGTCCCGAACATCACGTCGATGTTCTTCACGGCAGGGCGGCTGTACTTCACGCTGTCGGGCCAGTCCTCGCTGTACTACCGGTACTTCACGCCGGAGAACAACGTCATCGGTGCCCTGCGCTACACCGCGAGCGGCAACGTCACCGGCGTGAACTTCGCCAACGCGGGCGGCGCGATGCTGGTCGGCGACAAGCTCTACCTCGCCGACCGGACCAACGGATCGCTGACCAGGGTCAACTTCGTCAACGGACTGCCGGTGTCCGGCACCGCGACGATCGTCAGCAGCCCGGCGCTCGACGGTGCCGACTGGAGGACGCGCGGTCTGTTCCTCTACGCGCCGCTCGTCGTCGTGACCAACGCGCCGCCGGTCGCGGCCGGCACCGTCAACTGCACCGGCCTGTCCTGCACCTACGACGGGACCGCATCGTCCGACCCGGACGGCACGATCACCGGGCACGCGTGGACGTTCGGCGACAGCGTCGGCTGGGACGGCGCCACCGCGTCCCACACGTACGCCGCGCCGGGCACGTACCAGGTGAAGCTCACCGTCACCGACAACAAGGGCGCGACCGGCACCTTCGACACCGAGGTGACCGTCGACCACCCGCAGGTGCCCGTCTCGTTCGTGGGCAAGACCAGCGTCAACGCCAACTCGGCGTCGCACCAGGTCGCCCTGCCCGCCGGGGTCACCGCCGGTGACGGGCTGCTGCTGATCGGTACCGCCAACAGCGCCACCGCGACGATCAACGACCCGGCCGGATGGACGCCCGTCCACACCGTCCAGTCGGCGACCGGCATCACCACCAGGCTGTGGCAGCGGGTCGCGGCGGCCGACGAGCCGGCGTCCGTCCCCGTGACGCTCAGCGCCGCGTTCAAGACGGACCTCACGCTGCTCGCGTACCGGGGCACGGCGCCCACCGGCCCCGTCGTCTCCGCCTTCGCGGGCACCGCCGAGACCACGTCCACCGACTCGCACGCCACGCCGGGGCTGGAACTGTCCGGCGCTGCGTGGGTCGTGTCGTACTGGGCGGACAACTCGTCGGCCACCACCGCGTGGACCGGACCCGACGGGCAGACCGTCCGCAACACCGCCTGCGGGATCGGCGGCGGCCGCATCTGCTCCATCGCCGTCGACTCGGCCGCGCCTGTTGGGGCCGGCACCGTGGCTGGTCTGACGGCGGTCGCGAACGCGCCGAGCGGCAAGGCGACGATGTGGACGATCGCCCTGACTGACTAGTACGGGAGCGGCAGAGGCCCCGGGCGGACTACCGCCCGGGGCCTCCGCATGTCCACGGCGGCCCCCGCCCGCCGGCGCGCGGAACCGGACTGTTCGGGATCCCGTGCTGTAACCGGGCGCCGGATACCCCGATATCCCCGACAGTTGGGCGCGGCGGGCGGCGGCGGGGCGGCGGCGCGGAGGGCGGCGGGCGGCGGCGGGCGGCGCGGCGGGCGGCGGCGCGGCGGCCGCCGGGAGGGGTCAGCGGCGGGTGGGGACTGGGGGCTCGGCGTCGGCCAGGGGCGGGGTGCCCGGGCTGGTGGCCGGTGGCGGTTCGGCGCCGCCGCTGCGGAGGAGGCGGGCGAAGCGGCCGGGGGTGGTGACCGTGACGGTGCCGAGGAGCGGGGCGCCGACGCGTTCGAGCTGCCCCAGCGCGGTGGCGAGTTCGGTCCGGAGCGTGTGCCCGGGGGCGACGACGACGAGTACGCCGTCCGCCCAGGACGCGATGGTCTGGGCGGTGCTGTCGTTGCTCGTGCCGGCCGGCGGTGCTTCGACGAGGACGATGTCGTGGCTGTCACGTCCGCCGGAGACGACCGGACGGAGGGCTTCGACGTCGTGGGCCGCGAAACCGGTGCCGAGTGCCAGCCCCGGGACGTCGGCGGCGACGACGGCCGCCACGGCGGCGTGCCCTTCGGCGCTGGGCAGCAGCAGGGTGCGCTGGCCGCTCCGGGCGACGGCTTCGGCGACCTGGGCTGTGAGTCCGGTGGCCGGGACGCCGACCGGCACGACGACGATCACGCGGAGCGCCTGGTCGGCGTCGTGTGCCACGAGGAGCTGGTTCGCGAGCCGTCGGGCCTGCTCGTACGCGGGCCCGGTCGGGACCGCCGGGTCGTCGTCCAGCCGTTCGCGCCGGATCCGGACGTGGAGCGACCCGACCCCGGGGACCCCGCCGGCGGGGACCACGGCGGACACGGCGTCGCGCACGCGCCGGTCGAAGCGGTCGCGGAGGGCGCCGAAGCCGATGCCGGCGAGCAGTCCGGCCATGAGCCCGGACGGTCCGACCAGCTCAGGAACCGGACTCTCCGGCCCGGCCGGCAGCGACGGTTCGCGGATGATCTCGCCGGGCTCGACGGGCGTCGTGTTGAGGCGTTGCAGCTTGCCGGTGACCGAGTTGAGCTGCCGCATGAGGACGTCGCGCCGAGCCTCGGCGAGCGCCCGGTCGACCGTGCTGGCGCCGAACTCGGCGGCGGGCGCCACCCGTTGCAGCTCGGACTGGAGGTTGTCGATGTTGACCTGCAACGACTTCTTGCGCGCGTCGACGACCTCCTTGCCTTCGAGGGCCCGGCTGGCGAGGTAGGCGTGGGCGAACGCCAGCGCGCCGCGCCGTGCGTCGTCGGCGGTGGCGGCGGGGAATCCGAGGGAGAGGATCGTCGTGTTGGCGGGCGCGGTGACGCGGACGTCGGCAGCGAGCTGCGCGGTCGTCCGGAGCGGCCCGAGTTCTTCGCGGACGGCGCTCAGCACCCGAGCGGACCGCACGATCTGGGCCTCGGTGTCGAGGTTCACGACCACGAGCGATCCGGTGCTGGACGTGGGGGTGAGGTCGGTGCGGAGCGGCTGCACGAGCACGTCGCACGTGGCGATGTACCGCTTCGGCGCGAATCCGAGGACGAGCCCGGCCGCCACGAGCCCGACGGCGAGCCCCGCGAGGATGCTGGGCCACCGGCGCCGGAGGAAGGCCCGGTAGGACGAGAAGTAGACCGTGTTCGACGAGATGTGCACCGTACTCATGCGGCACCTCCGCCCCTGGACGACCTGCGGCGCAGCGCCAGCAGCGCGTCGAGGTCGAGCCGCTGCCGGAACCGCCAGCACAGACCAAGGTAGACCGCTGTGCCGGCCGCGAGCGAGACGATCAGGGGTACGGACCCGCTGCCGGCGGTGAGCCGGGCGATCAGGGGGACCAGCCCGAAGCAGCCGGCGGCGAGCAGCATCGCGAGCCAGGTACCGGGCCCGAGGGGGTGGAGCCCGAGCGAGGCGCCGACCTGGGCGAGCGGCACGAGGTTCGTGGTGAGGATGGCCGCGGCCCAGCCGATCGCCGCACCGAGGATGCCCAGGTCAGGGATCAACAGCAGGTCGACGGTGACGTTGACGGCGAGCGCCAGTACGGCGTTCGCGAGGTTCCAGGTGGTACGGCCGGCCATGTTGAGGACGGTCTCGACCATGCCGCAGCCGGTGGCCACGAGCATCGCGCCGCCGAGGACCAGTACGGCCGTGCTGCCGGCCGTGTACGCCGGCCCGAAGAGCTGGAGGACGAGCGGCGCGCACACCATGAACGACAGGTAGAACGGCCAGTTGAGAAGGACGATCCAGCATGTGGTGGTCTGGTAGACGGTCCGGCTGGCGGAGTGGTCGCCGGTACCGATCAGGGCGCTGAGCTTCGGCTCGACGACCTGGCTGAGCGCCTGGTTGACCATCTGCCCGATCACGAGGAACCGGGTGGCGGCGGCGTAGATCGCGGCGTCGCGGGGCCCGCGCAGGGCGGCGATGAGGACGATGTCGAAGCGCTGCAACGCGAGCTGGACGACGCTCGTGACCGCGCGAGGTCCGGTGAACTTCCAGAACTCGCCGGTGACGTCTGAAACCGGAGCGGCGTGTGAGCCACCGGTCCGGCGCCGGATCAGCCGAAGCCACGCCCAGGCCGCGACGGCCGTGCCCGCGTACGGCGCGACCCAGGCGAGCGTGAGCGCGTTGGCGCTGCCGACCAGGATCGCGACGCCGATGAGCGCCACCTGGGCCAGCGGCCGGACGACCTTCTCGATCAGCGCCGTCGGCCGCATCGCCCCGTAGCCACGGGTGGCGGCGAGGCAGGTGTCGGAGACGGCGGCCAGCGGCAGGAACACCGCCAGGATCCGCAGCAGCGTGGCGAACGGCCCCGGGTCGCCGGCGACGGCGAGCGAGGCCCACGTCGGCGCGAACACGAACAGCACCACGCCCGCCAGGACGGACCCGATGACCACCGGCGTGTACGCGGCACGGAACAGCGCGGGGATCCGGTGCTGCTCGCCCCGGGCGCGGAATCGGGCGACGAAGTACACGAGGCCGGTGTTCGTCCCGAGTTCGGAGATCCGGACGCCGAGCAGGAACACGGTCGTCGCCGCGAAGAACACACCGGCCAGCGTGGGGGAGAACCCGCGCGTGACCAGCACGACGAGCGCGAGGTTGGCCAGTCCGGTGACGGCGGCCGCCACGAGGTTCAGCGCGCCGCCACGGGCGATCCGCCCCAGCTCGGGGCCTTGGGTCGTCGTCGTCATCGGCCGGTCACCCTGGTGCCGGGCGGGGCCATCAGGATCCAGGTGCGGCCGGGTGCGAACCGCATCGGCACGCCCGCCTGGTCGGCGTAGGCGAAGGTGGCGTTCTTCGTCGGTCGGGACCACACGCCCTTGGCGAGCATGTCGCCGGAGACGACCGTGACGGAGCCCGTGCCGAAGACGTTGGGTTCGGCGACGAGCGTGCCGCCCTTGTCGCTGCGCAGGTCGCGGTACCGGGTGTCGGCGACGATCAGGTTGGCGACGGTGACCTTCGGCGCCCCCGCGCCGCTCTGGACCCAGCCGGCGGCGCCGTGGGTCCAGACCTGCGCCGGCAGGCCGGGGATCGTCACCGTCACCGACTTGACCGTGGTCGACGGCCCCTCCGCGACCGGCTGGCCCGGGTCGCCGTAGGTGAGCAGCCGGAGCGGACGTCCGGCGCCGGCCGCCGCCGTCCGGAGCGTCGCGGTGCTCGCGTACGTGTGCCCGCTGATCGAGGCGAACCCTGGACGTCCCGGCGTGATCTGGACGAGTCCGGTCAGCTGCGAGACGAACCGATCAGAACCGCCGCTGTACGCGTACGCGGGCCGCAGCAACGCCAGCAGGGCCGCGTCCGACGGCTGGGGCGCGCCGATCGGACCTGCCTTCGCCGCGTCGGACGACTGGTACAGCGCGACGAGCCGGCTCTGCACGCCCTTGCCGGGCTGCTGGAACACGATGTCGGCGGCGTCCGCGCCGAGGACGGGGACGCTTCCCTGCGCGTGCCGCAGGACGGTGGCCACGACCGGCCTGGTGAGGTCCTTGCCGGCGGTGCCCGTCAACGGGAGCGCGGTGGCCGGGTCGATCGCGGCCGGCGGTGCTGAGGACGCCGACGCGGACGGGCTCGACGAGTCGAACGTGACGGGCTCAGCAGCGTCCGGTGCCGGCCCACAAGCGGTGACCGCCGGCCCGCACGCGGTGACCAGCAGCAGGAGGACGAGGAGCCTACGCACGGGTACCTGCCATGGCCGCCGGGATGAACGGTTCGCCGCCCCGGAGCCAGCCTGGCGCCAGCGCACATCCGATCTGCTCCAGGCCGACCTCACGCAGCTGCTCGATCGCCGCCCGGACCTCGGCGTCGTCGGTGCGCCCGCCGTCGACGACGACCACGGCGGCGTCCGACCAGCGGGCGAGCGTCTGCGCGTCGGCGCTGGTCGGGGCCGGTGCCGTCTCGACGACGATCCAGTCGGCGTGCGCGCGGGCCGCGCTGAGGAGCTTGCCGGCGGCCGCGGACTGGAGCCCGACGGCGAGCGGTGCGCGGCCCCGGTTGAGCACGCGTGCGGCCTCGGTGCCGGGCAGGCGGTGGAGCACGGATTCCAGGGTGCGGTCGCCGGCCAGCACCTCAGCGAGGCCCGGACCGTTGCCGCTCGGCTCCGACGAGGGGTCGGCCCGGACGAGGAGCGCGGTCGACCCGCCCCGTCCGAGGGTTCCGGCGAGGTTGGTGGCGACCAGCGCTGCCGAGCCGTCCGCCGATGCCGGCGTGACGAGGACGACGCGGCTGCCCGTGGGAAGCGCGGCCGTGAGCGTGCTCTGCGCGCGGCGGAACTCGTCGGTCGCGCGTCCGGAGCCGAGTGTCGGGACGCCGGCCAGGTTCAGGAGGACGGGCGTCCGGGTGCGGCGTTCGGTGGCGGACGCGGTGTGCAGGCGACGGTCCGTCCGGTCGCGGAGGACGGTGACGACCACCGTCCCGACCAGCACGGCCAGCCCGCCGAACAGCACCAGGACGGCCGTGGACGGCCCGGACGGCACGGGCGGGACGGCGGCGTTGACGAGGATCCGTCCGGGCGTGATCGTCGTGGCCTGGAGCGTGCTGAGACGGTCGGTCAGGGCGGCGATCTGGCTGGTCAGGACGTCCGCCTGGGCTTGCACGTACGCCCGGTCACGGGAGTTCTCCGACAGCGTCGTGAGCTTCTTGACGGTCGTCTGGAGTTGCCCGCGCAGGCTGTTGATCTGCTGCTGGGTCGACGTCTCCTGCTTTGCGAGGCTGTCCGCCGCCACGGCGCGCCGGTGGTCCAGGTACGCGGTGGCGAACGCCTGGGCGCCACGCTGGGCGCCGCCCGCGGTGCGTGCCTTGTACGAGATCTGCAGGATCGAGGTGTTCGTCGGTATCTTCACCGAGCTCGCGGCCAGCGACGGCTCGCTCTTGAGCAGGTCGGCTGCCCGTTTGGTGACGGCGATCGACTCGACGAGGTGGGCCTCGGTCTCCAGGACGACGCCGGTGCGGCCGCCCTGACCGTTGGCGGGCGCCGCGCCCTCGTCCACCCCGGTCGGCGTGACGATCACGCTCGCCGTCGACGTGTAGGACACCGGTCGCACCAGTAACACGCCGCCCACGAGCAGGCCGCCGGCGATCAGGCACGCGACGACGAGCAGCGCGCGGCGGCGTAACAGCCCGGCGGGTCCGGTGACCGCGTGCCCCATCGCCACCCGCCTCTTGCCTCCAACAAGTCTCACTCAGGTTAGTGCTGTGACCACTGGCGTTCTAGCGCTTCGCCCGGTCCAGCGCGACGCTGCCGGCGTTGTCACGTGTCACGACAGAGTCGCGCAGGCAACAACGGCATGCACTCCTCCTCCGCCTTGGCAGCCCCACGCTGGGCTCGGGCTCGGGCGCACGAACGCCAGTCGTCACACCACTAGACCTCTGAGTTGACCCCCGTGATACCAGCTGCTTGATGTGATTCACCGGTTCTGTTGCCGGAACAGCATTGGATCGCCCTGGATTCGCATTCGTCTGGTTCTGCTCCCGATGGCGTATTCGCAGGTCGGAGCGGGTGCGTGCGGCGTGGAATGTCCCGTTGAGGGCGGTCTCAGGTTAAGCGTGACTTAAAACGAGCCCGTCGCGCGGATCTCAGCTTGGTCACGACTCGGAGCGGAGCTATCGTCCGACCCGTTCGTTTCCTGAATAGAGGGTGAACTGCCAGTGAGCTGAACAGATCCCGGCCTGCCCACCTGTCACGGCCAGTGTCGCTCTCGTCTCGGAGTGCTGTTGTGAGTTTTCCGTCCCGTCCGCCGACCGACGTCCTCGAGAGACCCCGACCAGAACCGGTGCCGCCCCGCGCCGGCCGTTGGCGCAGGCTGCGGGTGCCGATCGCCATCGGCACCGCGCTTGTCGTCTCGACCGGAACCGCCATCGC
The DNA here is from genome assembly GCA_963742725.1 of uncultured Actinomycetota bacterium. Classification (GTDB taxonomy): domain Bacteria; phylum Actinomycetota; class Actinomycetes; order Mycobacteriales; family Cryptosporangiaceae; genus CAVVAL01. Next base: position 2,387,032 of record CAVUMX010000001.1, read on the forward strand.
CGGCAGCACGATGTTCAACACGACCGCTGGCGCTGATCGATCCACGCTTTCCGTTCCCGTCGCCGAGGACGCCTACACCGTCGCCGAGTCTCCCGACGCGAAGAAGGGCACGGCCGAGAAGCTTGTCGCCAGCTCGATGCCGGGCAGTACGAAGATCGTGTACCTGAAGTTCAACGTCACAAACCTGCCGCGTGACGCGCGCGACGTCCGGGCGATCGTCCGGCTGACCCGGGACACGCACCACCTGTCCGCGCCGGTCGCCATCTCCGTCGTACCGGACACCGACTGGTCCGAGGCGGCGCTGAACCACCAGAACGCGCCGGACCTGGGTCGGCGCCTCCAGGAGGTCAAGACCAGCGTCTCGACGCAGACGGTGTCGTTCGACGTGACGGACACCGTGACCGCCGACGGCACGTACGCGTTCGCCGTGACGTCCGACTCGAAGAGCGCGTGGGCGAGCTTCCGGTCGAAGGAGTCCGGCGAGAAGTCCCCGGTCATGGTCCTGACCTACGCCCGCGGCGGCAGCGTGCCGAACCCGACCGTCTCCGCGTCGGCGTCCCCGTCCGCGTCCGCGAGCGCCAGCCCCTCGGCGTCCGCGAGCCCGTCGCCGAAGCCGTCGCAGACCGCCACGCCGCCGACGAACCCGATCCCGGCCGGCGCCACCCAGTGCGGCGCGTCGTTCCTGGCCGAGCGCTCGGGCGAGACCCGCAACCAGCAGCTCGACCGCGTCGACGGCTACTACAACGGCCTCGAGATGGTCCGGGTGTTCTACACCCAGCCGCCGGCCTGGCCGAAGGTTCTCGACGTCGACAAGCGGACCCTGTCGATCTCGTTCAAGTTCGCGCCGAAGGACGTCATCGCCGGCAAGCACGACGCCTACATGACGAACTGGTTCAAGACCGCACCGCGCGACCAGCAGATCTACTGGACCTACTACCACGAGCCCGAGGACAACATCGCGTCCGGCGAGTTCACGGCGGCCGACTACCGGGCCGCGTGGGCGCACCTGCGCAAGCTCGCCGACACCGCGAGCAACCCGCGGCTCAAGGCCACGCTGATCCTGATGCACTGGAGCCTGATGCCGCTGTCCAAGCGGAACTGGCGCGACTACTACCCGGGTCGCAACGTCATCCAGGTCCTCGGTTGGGACGCGTACAACATGCGCGCCAAGAAGAACGAGTACCAGGACCCGGCCGGCATCTACGGCCAGCTGATCCAGGTGAGCCGGGCGGAGAAGCTGCCGTTCGCCATCGCCGAGACCGGCAGCCACGTCATCGCCGGTGACGACGGCTCCCGCCGGGCCGTGTGGGTCAGGGCCATGGCGAAGTACCTGACGGAGCAGGGCGCCCTGTTCGTCGCGTACTTCGACATCGACTGGTCCACCGGGGACTACCGCCTCCGCGACGCGAAGGGCATGGCCGCCTGGCGCGAGTTCTGCTCGTAAGCCGCTGTGCGGGCCCGCCCTAACCGGCGGGCCCGCGCCGGCCGGCCAGCGCGGCGATGTGCCGCAGGTCGGTGTCGTAGACCTCGTCGTACCGAGTACGGCCAGGTAGCGGACAGAACCGTGGCGTGTGCTGGTCGGGAAATCCAGCACACGCCACGCGTTCGGTCCGGGCGGTACCGGGCGTGGACGTGTACTCCACACCGCCCGGACCGCAGGATCTCGAGTACAGATCCCGTCTATGTACGCCCTGTGCGGGCGGAGATTTGGGTTGCGGCAACGGTGGAACGAATTGTTGCGGGTAATGCGTTCCACCGTTGCCGCGCGACTACGACGGGGGCTCTGCGCTGCTCGATTGTCAGCTGAGCAGCGCGCCGGCCCGCCTCAGTCGTGTCAGTGGGTGCCGACAAGCTCCATAGTGGAAGTAGCCTCGGCTACTCCGCTGCGCCGCAAGGGTTCCGCGCGACCGCAGACGAGCGCGTGGGCGCGGTGGCGGCGGGCCCGGCCGGACGATGCGACGACCAGGAGATGGGCGCGGCGAGGCGCTTCGGCGGTTACCGCCGGTTGCGAAACTCGGGGTGAACGCTGCCCGCAGAGGAGTTGTTTCGTCAGCACGTCTGGGTCAACGAGAGGTGTCTATCGAGGTAACGGCGGGGAGCGGAATTATTTCGTGAGATCTGTTCGCGAACACCGATTCTGTACAGCGAGTAATGGTTATGCGGAATGAATACGCATTACTAGGCGTGCTGCCGCAGTCGCTGGAGTGACCGTCCGTAATGTCACGATTTGTTCTCGGCGACGACGCCGAGGCCGAGCACCATCGACACGTACACGGGTGCGTCGGGGAACGGCTGGAGGTGCCCGACCTCGCGCCAGCCCCAGCGCTCGTACGCTGTCCTGGCGGGCGTGTTCTCCTGCTCCACCAGCAATGTCGCCCGCTCCTCGGGCCGCCCGCCCAGCAGGGCGTCGTGCAGCCGCCGCGCGATCCCGCGCCGCTGCCAGGCCTCCCGGACCATGATCTCGTTCAGCGCGAACGTCCGATCGCCCGTTTCGCGCACCAGGTCCGGCGGGTACGGCTCGCGCAACCCGTCCCACCACAGGGTTCTGGGGCCCAGGCAGGCACCGTAGGCATAGCCGACGAGGGCGCCCTCGACCTCGCCGGTCACCAGGGTGTGGCTCGCCACGCTCTGATGCCGTTCCAGCCGTTCGGCGAACCGTTGCACGGAGAAGAACGGGTCGTCGATCTTGTCCGCGTAGACGTCCGCGTAGACCTCGACGAGTCGGCCGGCGTGCGTTCGCGCGTCGGCCGACCCGTACATCCGGACCTGCAACGAGCTCAGGCTCATGTCACCACGGTGGCGTCGAACCGTGCCGTGAAGTCGACCGCCGCCGGGTTCGCGCGGAACGCGCCGAGGCGGCGGCGCAGGTCACGCAGTTCGTTGAGCGTCCGGGTGGACGTGACCTCGTTGGCGACGAGCGTGAGTGCGTTCTGGGCGAGCCGGCACGCGCCGGAGATGTCCCGGCGGGCGAGGTACGCGAGGGCCAACCGGACGGTGTACAGCGACCGGTTCCGCACGAACGACTCACGTTGCCACTTGCACGCGTCCTCGAGGAGTTCGCTGGCGCGGTTGGGTTTGCCCAGGTCGAGCTGGCACACGCCCTCGTTGCCGGCCAGTTCGGCTTCGTCGAAGAACGCGATCCAGACGGGATTCGGCTCTTCTCTGTCGCGCTCGTCGAACGACTGCCGGGCGCGCGTCATCGAGCGCTCGGCGGCGTGGCCCTCCCGAAGCTTCGCCCAAGCCCGGGCCTCGCGGACGGCCAGCAGCGACGTCAGGGTGGGGGTGGCCCAGCCCTGGGCGCTGCGCTGCGCGGCCTCGGCGAGACGCAGCCCTTCCTTGGGCCGGTCGAGGGCGACCGCCTGCATGCTCATGTTGGCCAGCACGTGGACTTCGAGCTCCGGGTGGTTGGCCATGCGCGCGGCGGCGAGCGCCTCGGTGTAGCAGTAGCGGGCCTGGTCCTGGCGGCCCGCGTCGAAGGCGAGCCAACCCGCGCAGATGCCGAGTTCGCCCATGGCAACCTGGAGCCGTTGGCCCACGGAGTCGCCGTAGGTGCCGCGGTTGAGCAGCCGGCTCGCGCGCTGGAGCTGCGCGGCGGCCTGGTCGCAGAGGGTGTCGCCGCCGTAGCGGTAGTCGAGCTTGTAGAGGTGCTGCGGAGTTTCTTCGAGCTGGGCCGCGTGGGCCTCGCCGATCCGGCCGTAGTCCTCGGTTCCGAGAGGGTTGTCGTCTTCCTCGCCGGCGAGGCTGAGGCCAACGAGCGCGGCCGCACCCGAGATGCCCTTCAGCAGGTCACGTCTCCTCATCTGGGCATCTCCTACGTCGGGGTCCCCGTCAATCGGGAAAGTACTTCCCGGATCGGGCCCGCATGATGCATCGAGGTATTGACCTGTGCCGACAGGATCAACCAGATAGGGCGGAATTCGTAGTCCTTGTACGAATCGTAGTACTGTGTCCAGTTTTATCTCGGTAAGACCGCGTTCGATCCGCGAGACATGTGCCTGGGAGAAGCCCACCAGGTCGGCCACCATGTGTTGCCGACGGACGGGTGTGCGGGCCCGGTAGAGGCGGGAGACCGCCGCGAGGTCGTGGTCGGCGAGCGCGCGGCGCATCTCAGGTTCCTGCCAGAACTCGAGTGGCAGGAGTGGCGCGAGCACGCTGGCCGACTGCCTACTTCGGCCGCAGGGATCGCAGATGTCGTTGGTGTTGTCGCGCCGAAGGCGGGTGCCGCACACGCCGCAACTTCGGACCGCAATTTGGACACGGGTCATCTCGGTGCCTCCACGAGAGAGGGGTGACACGTTGATCCCGGTTGTGCAGATAGTAATCCGGTTCGTTGCCCGCGCAAGGGCGCATTCGATACATGGAGGTATCAACGGGACTCGGATCGGTGTTGGCGGTGAGTCGCGGAGCGATCACTCTCTGGTGTGTCGACGTACGGCGAGTCGGCAAGGACAACAGGAGGGAGTGACCGATGCGCTCGGGCGTGCACCACGCCGAAGCTGATCTGCCGCGCTCCACCGCGGTAGGCGATTCCCTGGCCGAGGGTGCGACGACGGATCCGTCCGGCCAGAAGGAGATCGGATTGTCCTCCGGGCGATCGGCACTCCGCGGCTCTCGTTACCGAAGGGGGCGCTACCACCGGTGAACGTGTGGATCAAGCTACGCACCATCCGCGAACGCGTGCGGACCGCGGACGACCTGGCTCTGCTCGAACACGCTCCCATCGACCTCTACGACCTGATGCGCGCCATCGAAGCCGTGCTTGCCCTCCACGACGGGCACCAGCGTCACGACGATCCAGACGGTCACTTCTACTGCAGCGGCTGCCCGACCACCCCACGCGGGCCCGTGCCATGGCCGTGCACCACGCGCCGATCGCTCGAACGAGCCCTGGTCGGCAGCGAGATCAGAGTCTGACTCCCCGGCGCCGGCAGACAGGGTCGTCGGCACCGGGCAAGCCGGGCAGGTGCGGGTTTCAACGAGCTGCCCAGGGTGTGGTTCTCGCCCCTGCCCGGTAGGGAGCGGCACGGCGGTACCAGGGAAGTCCTCCTGAATGCCCTGGTACCGCCGCGTCCGCGCAAGCACCCTCGTTGGGTGCCGCGGTTTCGGGGGTCTTTGCTCCCCGGCGGCCCCCGAAACTTCGATACCCAACGAGGCGCACGTGGCAGGCTCGCGGTGTGACCTACACCATCGACTGGGCCGATGGTCCAGCAGTCGTCATCATCGACCAGACCGCGCTGCCCCAGCGTGAGGAGTTGCTGAGGCTGGCATCGGTGCCGGAGCTGGTGTCCGCGATCCAGCGGCTCGCCGTCCGAGGGGCGCCGGCGCTGGGGGTCGCGGGCGCGCTCGGGGTCGCGCTGGCGGCGCGAACGTCGGCGGACCCGGCCGCGGACGTCGCGCTGCTACGCGCGGCCCGGCCCACCGCGGTCAACCTGGCCTGGGGCGTCGACCGGGTCGCGGCCAAGCTGGCCGAGGGTCCCGAGGCGGTGCTCGCCGAGGCGCTCGCCGTCCGCGACGAGGACATCGCCAGCTCGGCGTCCATGGGCCGGTACGGCGCCGACCTCGTGACCGAGCTGGTCGGCACCGCACCCCGGCTCCTCACCCACTGCAACACGGGCGCGCTGGCGTGCGTCACCGGCGGCACGGCCCTCGGGGTGATCACAACCCTTCATGCGGACGGTCGTCCGCTCCGAGTTATCGCTTCGGAGACACGTCCCCTCCTCCAGGGTGCGCGCCTCACCGCGTGGGAGCTGGCCAGGGCCGGCGTGCCGTACCGGCTGGCGGTGGACGGGGCGGGGCCGTTCCTGATGGCGCGCGGCGAGGTGGACGCCGTGATCCTCGGCGCCGACCGGGTGTGCGCGAACGGCGACGTGGTGAACAAGGTCGGCACGTACGCGCACGCGCTCGGCGCCGCCCGGGCCGGTATCCCGTTCCTGGTCGTGGCGCCGGAGTCCACCGTGGACATGGATACCAAGAGCGGCGCCGACGTCGAGATCGAGGACAGGGGCGCCGCCGAGATCACGGCGACGGGGCTGCCAGCGGTCAACCCGGCCTTCGACGTCACACCGCACGACCTGGTGACCGCGATCGTCACGGACCGCCGCGTCGTCCGGCTCGATCGCGGCGAGACCCTGGCCGGCGTCGCACCGGGAGAACTCAGACGATGATCCAGCTCCTGGCGCCGGACGGGCGGCGACACGAACATCCTGACTTCCCGCTCGACGTCACCGGCGACGAGCTGCGCGCCATGTACCGGGAGATGGTGCTGACGCGCCGGTTCGACGCAGAGTCCACGGCGCTGCAACGGCAGGGCGAACTGGGGCTGTGGATACCGAGCCTCGGCCAGGAGGCGTCGCAGACCGGTTCGGTCCACGCGCTCCACGACCGGGACATGCTGTTCCCCAGCTACCGCGAGCACGGCGTGGCGATCGCCCGCGGCGTGGCGCCGGGGCAGCTCCTGTCGATGTTCCGGGGCGCGACCCTGAGCGGTTGGGATCCGGAAGCTTTCCGCGTCGGCGTCTACACGGTCGTGCTCGGCGCCCAGACCCTGCACGCCGTCGGGTACGCGATGGGCGTCCAGCGGGACGGCGGCGACGAGGTGGTGGCCGTCTACTACGGCGACGGCGCGTCGTCCCAGGGCGACACCAGCGAGGCGATGAACTGGGCCGCCGTGGTCGGTGCCCCGGTGATCTTCTGCTGCCAGAACAACCAGTGGGCCATTTCCGTACCGTCGTCGCGCCAGTCCCGGACGCCGCTCTACCAGCGCGCGGCCGGCTTCGGCATGCCCGGCGTGCAGGTCGACGGCAACGACGTACTGGCGGTCATGGCGGTCACGCGATGGGCGGCCGCGCGGGCACGGGCGGGCGACGGGCCGGCGATGATCGAGTCGTACACGTACCGGATCGGGCCGCACACCACCTCGGACGATCCGTCCCGGTACCGCACCGACGCCTCCGTCGACGAGTGGCGCCACCGCGACCCGATCGCCCGGCTCCGGACCTACCTGCTGGCGGCCGACGAAGCGTCCGACGCGTATCTCGCCGAGGTGGACGCCGAAGCCGACGACTACGCCGCCCGGACCCGTCACGAGTGCCTGACGATGCCGCTGCCGCACGGCGAGCAGGTGTTCGACCACGTGTACGCCGACGCCCATGCCGACCTGGCGTCCCAACGGGCGACGTACCGCAAGTACGCCGCTTCGTTCGTCCTCTAACCGCGCCCCCTGCCGCCCGCCCCCGACCCTCACGCCCCTCGAGTTTCGGACTTTTGAGGGTCAGGCGCCCGCGCCGACCCTCAAAAGTCCGAAGGTGGGCGAGCCGGCGAGACGGCAACCAAGGCGGGGGAGACGGCCGTGATCCAGCCGCCCGCGCGGCCCAGTGCGAGGAGCGCGTCCCGGCTGGCCGGGATCTGGCGGGGCTCGCCGGGCGACGGCGGCCAGTGCGACCGGACGCCGTGCCCGGCCCGGAACCAGGCGGTCAGCGCGGCCGGGTCGTCCAGGCGGCGGCGGGCTTCGGTGAGCTGGTCGATCAACGCGTCCAGCTCGTCGCGGACGGCGGCCGCGTTGCCACCGCACATGGCCGCCGTCAGTTCGGGGCGGGTGGCCGCGACCCGGGTGCCGTCGCGGAAGGATCCGGCGCCGAGGGTGAGCGCCATGCGGTCCGTGCCCGCCCGCGCGGCGAGGGCGGACGCGAGGACGTGCGGGGCGTGGCTGATCCGGGCGACCGCCGCGTCGTGCTCGGCCGCGGACGCCGGTACGACCCGGGCGCCGATCGAGGTCACGAGCGATGCGAGCCGTAGCCAGGTGTCCAGGTCGGTGTCGTGTTCCAGCGCCAGTACCCAGGCGCACCCGTCGAACAGCGTGGCGTCGGCGGCGGCGAACCCGGACTGTTCCCGCCCGGCCATCGGGTGCCCGCCGACCCAGGTCGCGCCGGGGCAGTGCTCGGCCGCGAGGCGGCGCGGCGCGGCCTTGACGGACGTGACGTCGGTGAGCGGCCCGGTGTACCCGGCGGCGTGGACGGCGTCCAGGACCTCCGCCATGGCCGGGAGCGGCACGGCGAGCACGGTGAGGTCGGCGCCGGCCACGGCCTCGGCGACCGTTTCGGCGGCCCGTCCGGCGGCGGCGCGGGTCCTCGGGTCGGCGTCGTAGCCGGTGGCGATGGCGCCGAGCCGGTGGAACAGCGAGCCGCCGATCAGTCCGAGACCGAGGATCGCGACGTTCCGGAACGGGGTGACGGGCATCCGGAAAGCAAAGCATTTGAACCTGTTCAACACACGCGCGGACACCGGCTAGGCTCAGCCGGTGTCCACAGACGCCCAGCCGCGCTCCGTCAAAGGCGAGCAGACGCGTGACCTGATCCTCGCCACCGCGCTCCGGCTCTTCCGCGAGAACGGGTACGACGCCACGACGATGCGGGCGATCGCCAGCGCGGCGGGGGTGTCGGTCGGCAACGCCTACTACTACTTCGCGTCCAAGGAACACCTGATCCAGGCGTTCTACGACACGCTCGTCGCCCAGCACCGCGTGGTCGCCCGGCCCAGGCTCGAAGGCGTCACCGACTTCGCCACGCGGCTGCGCATCACCGTCCGGACGCACATCGAGCTGATGCAGCCGTACCACGCGTTCGCCGGCGGCTTCTTCAAGACGGCCGCCGACCCGGACAGCCCGCTGTCGCCGTTCAGCACCGAATCGACGCCGGCCCGCGACGAGGAGGTGGCCTTCTTCCGCGAGGTGGTCGAGGGGTCGGACGCGAAGATCCCCAAGCAGCTCCGCGACGACCTGCCGCGGCTGCTGTGGCTGTTCCACATGGGCGTGATCCTGTACTGGGTGCACGACTCCAGCGACGGCGTGGCGCGCACCTACGAGCTGATCGACCGCGCGGCCCCGCTCGTCGTCAAGCTGGTCGGGCTGGCACGGCTCCCCGGCACCAAGGGCGTCCTGGAGGACGTCCTCGACCTGCTCCACACCCTCCAGCCAGCCCGGTAGGGGTCGCGCGGACGGCTCCCGGCCAGACACGATTGGGCCATGTACCGGACGGCAGCCGCCACGCTCGTCACGCACCAGATCGAACTCCCGTCCTGGGCGTTCCGGGGTGCCGACGTCCGGTTCAGCGGCTGGACGGCACCGGAGGCGCCCCGCACGGCGTACGAGCTGCTCGCCGACGCGGCCGTCGTCCACCGGTTCACGGGCGTCACGCCCGGCATCGGTCTGCACCTCCCGTCGGACCGCACGGACGACTACGCCGACCTCGCCCGCCACGCCGCCGAACTCGGGCTGTCCGTCGGATCGGTGTACCCCGAGGTCAACCTGCGGCACGGCCGGCCGCCGGGCATCTGCCACGCCGAGGAATGGATCCGCCGCCGGTCCGTCGAGTCGCTGCTGGACGCCGTCGAGGTGGCCGCCGCCGTGCATGCCCGCCGCCTGACGCTGCGATTCGTCGACGACTCGCCGTACCCGGGCCAGCACGAGCTGCACGCCCGCCGCGACCGTCTCACCGCCGCCCTCGGCGAGGTGTACGCGCACCTGCCGGCCGGACTGCGGCTGGTCATCGAGTACACGGTGGTCGAGCCGTGCTTCTACACGATGGACCTGCCGGACTGGGGCAACGCGTACGCCCAGTCACTGGCGCTGGGGCCGGCGACGCAGGTGCTGGTCGACACCAGCCCGAGGGCGCAGGGCCGCCACCCGGACTTCGTCGTCGAGATGCTGCGCCGCGAGGGACGCCTCGGTGGTGTGGTCGTGCTCAGTCCGTCCGGATCAGAGGTCGATCCTTTCGATCTGTTCCTCGTGCAGACGGAGCTGGCCGCCGCCGACATGGGCGGTGTGCCGCTGATCCTGGACCCGGGCGAGAACCGCCGCCCCGGCATCCTGCCGTTGATCCGCGCCGTACTGGCCGTCCAGGAGGCGGCCGCGCGCGCCGCCCAGCTCGACGGCGAGGCGTGGCGCACGGCACACGCCGAAGGTGACCAGGAGGGCGCGCACGCGTTGCTGATGGCGGCCTACGCCACGGACGTCGGCAGCGTGCTCGCGCACGCCAGGGAATCGTTGGGTATCAGTGCCGACCCGGTCGCCGCCTACGACGAGGCGTGCCACGCCGAGCTGCGGGCGGCCGAGCGCCGTGCCGCCGAGCAGCGGGTGCATGCCCGTCAGGCCGCCGCGCGCCATCGCGCCCCGGAACGCCGCCCGGCGCCACGCAGGACGCCCGAACCCGCGCACTGACGTCCGCTAGGAGGGCTCCGGCTCGTCGGGGGAGAGGAATACGACCGGCGGTGCAGTGCTCGGGGCCTGCTCGGCCGGCGGAGGGGCGGCCACGGTCGGCAGGGTGGGCGCCGCTTCCGGTGGGGCCTCCACGGTTGGCGGTTCCGGCTCGGGACGGCCCCAGCGGCGCGACCTGTCGGGTGGCTCGATCAGGATCCTGGTGAGCTGGTCGCGCGCGTCGCGGTGCTCGGCGAGGCTGTCGGACAGGCCGGAGACCAGTGCGTGGACCAGCCCCGGTACCTCGTCGGTCGAGAGGCGGAACGTCGCCCGGCACTGGCCGAGCTGCCACAGGCTGAGTACCAGCGTGCTCTCGTGCCGGTGCCAGCTGACCCGGAGCGAGCGTCCTTCACCGCGCGTGTCGAGGAATACCTCGCCGCGATTCGGTAGTGGAAGGACCTCGCCCATGTACTAAGGATGCCGACCTGAGTCAATGTTCGCCAACCCGTTCTGTGCCGAGATGTCCGCTCGATCGTCGGCGGACCGCCGCACTAGACTCGCGTGTCCGAGTCGCGGTTCGAGGGGGGCCATTGACGGAGCCGAAGCCGCCGGCGTGGTGGGAGCCCCCGCCCCCGCCTGCGCCGAAGCCCTCCCCGGACCTGGAACGGCCGTCCTATCGCGAGCGGCGTCCCGTCCGCTGGTGGATGGTGCTGGTCGGGATCGTCGCTTCGGTGGTCTGGTACGTGCTGATCGGCGCGGCGGCGTGGAACGGCACGTCGTTCGTCGTCGGCATGCTCGTTGCCGTGGCGCTGGCCGGTATCGCCACGTACGTCCTGATCTGGCGAGGGGACACCGGGCTCGGCGTCGGGATCGGCATGATGATCGGTTTCGCGCTGGCCTTCATGTTCTTCGTGGCGTGCTGGTATGTGTTCCTGGACTCAGTGGAGTTCGGATAAATGCCGCATCCACGACGCGCAATCCCGTGCCCACGCTTCGTGATGTGGCGAGCCAGGGACGGGCGGAGTTGATTCGGACACGTAGTCTGGAAGTTAACGCCTTCGAGGATTGAGGTTCACTTCGCATGGGGAGAGAGACGTCGCTCGCCGAGCGGCCGCAACCGCGTGCCCAGGCTCCCGACGCCGCAAAGACCCGTTCGGTGCCGACCAAGAAGCGTCGCCGTGGCGGCCCAGTCTGGGCCTTGACGCTGGTCGCGATCGGTGTGGTGCTGGTGCTCGGCTCGACGGCCGCGTTCGTCGGTGCGCAGGTCCTCGCCAAGCGTTACGAAGGTGAGCTCAACCGCGAGAACCTCCTCGGCGACGCGGCGGGCAAGAAGCAGGCGCCGGCTCCGGTCAAGGGCCCGCTGACATTTCTGGTCATCGGCTCCGACAGCCGCGAGGGCGACAACTACAACCCCCAGACCGCGGACGGTCACTCCGCCTCGGTCGGCGGCGGCGAGCGCAGCGACACGATCATCCTCGTGCACGTCCCCGAGTCGACGGACCGGGCGTACGTCATGTCGATCCCGCGCGACTCGTACGTGCAGATCGCCAACACCAAGGGCGAGGGCTTCTCCCACAAGGACAAGATCAACGCGGCCTTCAACAAGCCCGGCGGCGCGCCGCGGCTGGTCAAGACCGTGCAGATGCTGACGGGGATCAAGGTCGACTACCCGGTGATCGTCGACTTCGCGGCGATCCGCAAGCTGACCGACCTGGTCGGCGGCGTCGACGTCGTGGTCGACGAGACCAGCTACGACGAGTCGCGGTTCATGGCGGCCGACACGAAGTACCCGACCACGAAGTGCTTCTACGGCGGCGTGGCGCGGCGGTGCCTCACGTTCAACAAGGGTCCGCTGCACCTCGACGGCGAGCTGGCCGAGTACTACGTCCGCCAGCGCAAGGGCCTGCCGAACGGCGACTTCGACCGCGCCAAGCGGCAGCAGCAGTTCCTGCGCGCGCTCATGACGAAGGCCGCGAGCAGCGGCTCGCTGACGGACATCGGGAAGTTCGACGAGCTCGTCCGCACGGTCGCCGGCGCGCTGACGGTCGACAAGACGATGCCGGTCGACCGGCTCGCGTTCACGCTCAAGGGCCTCCGCCCGGCGGACATGGTCTTCATGACGCTGCCGACCACGGGCATCGGCAACGAGCCGGGCTCCGGATCGGTCGTCTACGTGAACAAGCCGCAGATCCAGGAGTTCGCCACCGCGCTCAACGGCGGGACGATCGACCAGTACCTGCTGAAGTACCCGACGGCGGCCAACGACGTCACGCACGGTTCCTAGCGCGGCGTCCCTAGCTGACAATCTGGTCTCGGACTCTTGACCAGAGTCCCGGGACTTCGGCAAAGTCCGGGCATGGCGACGCAGCGGCTCGAAAGGCTGGATCCGGAGCGCCGACGGAGGCGGATCCGGTTGCTGGCCGAACTGGCGGAGGCCCAGGCACTCCGCGAGCGGGTCGCGCCACGCCGTGCGCGGATGGAACGTCTGCGTGAGCTGATCACCAGCCGTCAGCGCATGAGCTGACGAACTTTCTCGTGCGGAGATGCCGTCAGGGGTGGAGACCTGCCGGATTCTGTTCGATCCTGACCGTGGGCAGCCCGGTCGTACCCACGCATACTTGTCGGGAGACGCGGCCGGCACCGGACGCGTTCGACGATGATCAGGAGGACCGTGTCGTACTTCGCCGCAGCCCTCGCCCGTGTGAGCGAGGGTTGGACCGCAGCTGAACTGGACCTCGACGGCGCCGAAGACGTCGAGGCGGTGGGAGATCTGCTCCGGGAGGTCGCGCCGGACGCGGAACTGTCACTGCTGTTCGTGGAGTCCGACGACGAGTTCCTCGTCGTGCTCCGCCTGGACGAGGGCGAAGACCTGCGGGTCTTCTGCTCGGACGTGGCGTTCGGTGACGCGTCACGGATCGGTGAGGTGCTCCTCGCCGAGCTGGAGGAGTCGGAGGTACCTGTCGACCTCGGGGACGATGACGACGAGGCCAGCGCCGCCGCCGGCGACGAGGACGAGGAAGAAGAGTCCGCCGAGCCCGTGGGGCACCCGGTGGGCGACGCCGACCTGCTGACCGACCTGGGGATCTCCGCACGCGACCTGCTGGCGCTCTGCTCGCACGAGGGCATGCTCCCGGCAGACGTGATGACCGAGATCTGCCGCAAGGTCGGCTGCGCGGACGCGCTCCAGGACCTGCGCGGGGAGTGAACACTCCCGCCCGGTACGCGACGTGGATGCGCACGGCGATCGACGTCGCCGCTGAGGCGCGTGCCACGGGCGACGTGCCGATCGGCGCCGTCCTCCTGGACTCCGCCGGCAGCGAGGTCGCCAGGGCCTGCAACGAGCGTGAGCTGACCGGCGACCCGACGGCGCACGCCGAGGTGGTGGCGCTGCGCCGGGCCGCCGAGCGGGTCGGGTCCTGGCGGCTCGACGGATGCACCCTGGTCGTCACGCTGGAGCCCTGCACGATGTGCGCGGGGGCGATCGTCCTGGCGCGCGTCGAACGGGTCGTGTTCGGCGCCTGGGACCCGAAGGCGGGCGCGGCGGGGTCGCTGTGGGACGTGCTGAGGGACCGGCGGCTCAACCACCGGCCCGAGGTGTTCGGCGGCGTCCTCGAGGACGAGTGCGGCGATCAGCTGCGGGACTTCTTCGAGAACCACCGCTGACCGGCAACCGTTTCGCGTCGCGGGCACCCCATCCGGTACCCTCGTCGGCGGTGGCGTGTCCGAGCGGCCGAAGGAGCACGCCTCGAAAGCGTGTGAGGGGGCAACTCCTCCGTGGGTTCAAATCCCACCGCCACCGCCATGAGACGCCGGGTTGGTCCCAGGACCGACCCGGCGTTCGTGCATCCGTCTCATCTGCGCTCGGCAAGCCTCGCAGAGGCCGGATAACCTTGCCTGAGGTGCCTCGAACCGCGTGACGGGGGAGTCGATGCAGGGATGACGGCAGGGCGGCCGATGCCGACCCAGGACGACGTGCTGGCGTACTTCAACACGTTGTCGAACTGGGGGCGGTGGGGCGACGACGACGAGCTCGGCACGCTGAATTTCATCACGGACGACGTCCGGCTGGCGGCGGCGCGGGCCGTGCGCCACGGCAGGAGCGTGTCCTGCGGATGGGACATTGCCGTGCCGGGGGAGATGGAGCGGTCGACGACGACGTGCCCGTGCGCCGCCGACATGCCGGGAGCCGAGGACATGCCGGTGCCCGGATTCCACGCCGACCGGCGTTGGGGCTTTTCCAACGAGCGGCTCGGCATCGCGTACCACGGCAACACCATCACCCACATCGACTCGCCGTGCCACATCTTCTGGGACGGCACGATGTACAACGGGCGGTCGCACTCGCTGGTCGACACCGCGACGGGTTCGGCGTGGGCAGCCGTCACGGCGGCGGCGAACGGGATCATCACGCGTGGTGTCCTGCTGGACGTCGCGGGGGTCCGCGATGTGCCGTGGTTGGAACCGGGGCAGGGTGTGTTTCCCGACGATCTCGAGGAGGCCGAGCGTCGCCAGGGTGTTCGGGTGCGATCCGGCGATGCGGTATTCCTGCGTACCGGCTATGGCCGCCTCCGGCACGAGGCCGGTGCGACGCCGAGCTTCACGCAGGCCGGCTGGCACGCGTCCTGCCTGCCGTGGCTGCACGAACGGGAGGTCGCGCTGATCGGCGCCGACACCCCTCAGGACGTTCAGCCGTCGGGGTACGAGGACGTGTTGATGCCGGTCCACGCCGTGAGCCTCGTCGCGATGGGTCTGTGGATGGTCGACAACTGCGACCTGGAGGCGTGCGCGACGACGGCCGCCGAGCTCGGCCAGTGGGACTTCCACCTCGCGGTCGCGCCGATCCGCTTCGCCGGTACGTCCGGCAGTCCGGTCAACCCGATCGCTACATTCTGACGCGTTCCAACCATGGGCTACCGTCCGGATCATGAGCACGGACGACTGGTTGGCCGACACTCGTACCTCGTACGACACGATCGCGGTCGACTATGCCGACGAGGTGCGCGATCTCCTGGTCCAGCAGCCGTACCTGCGAGCGGCCCTGGCGTTGTTCGCCGACAACGTGCGGGCCGCCGGCGGCGGGCCGGTGGCGGACGTCGGCTGCGGGCCCGGATATGTCACGGCCCACCTGCACGAGCTCGGTGTCGATGCCTTCGGTATCGACCTCTCCCCCGGGATGATCGAGGTGGCCCGGCGCGATCACCCCGGCCTCCGGTTCGAGGTGGGCTCGATGACGGACCTGGACCTCCCCGCCGCCTCGGTGGCCGGCCTGGTCGCCTGGTGGTCGTTGATCCACATCCCCGACGACGAGGTGCCGACGGTGTTCGGGCACTTCCACCGGGCACTGCGGCCAGGCGGACCGTTGCAACTCGGATTTCACGTCGGCGACGAGTCGCGGCCGAAGTCAGAGTTCGCTGGCGGTAACGACTACCTCCGGCAGCCGGACCAGGTGGCGGCCTGGCTACGCGACGCCGGATTCGAAATCGAGGCCCAATTGCTGCTTCACCCGGATGAGAAACCGGGAGCGGTGCTTTTCGCACGCCGTAGGGCCTGACCGCTGCACATTCGCGCTCGGTGAGTCGCAGGTCTCAGGAGGTTGCGGTCGGCGCCGGCTTCAGGCGCTTGCGCTCGACAATGCTTGTCGCCGTCACCACGCTCAGCGGCGGCACGTCCTTCGCGACGACGGCTCCCGCGCCGACGACCGCGCCGCGGCCGATCGTCACTCCAGGCGTGACCGTGGCTGCGGCGCCGATCCACACGTCGTCCTCGATGGCGATAGGCGCGTGCGTGATGAAGTCGTACCGTTCGTCCAGCTCGACGGGGTGCCCGGCCGTGCTCAGGGTCACTCGGGGCCCGATCATGACGCGGTCACCGATGGTGATGCCCCCGTAGTCGAGGAAGAAGCATCCCTGATTGATGAACACGCGCTCGCCGAACGATGCTCCGAGCCCGTAGTCGCAGTAGAACGGGGGGAGGATGGACAGGGAGTCAGGGACCGGTCCACCGAAGATCTCGTTGAGCACCATCCTGCGGGCGTCCAGGTCGTCGAACGGCAGCGCGTTGAGGCGCGAGGTCAGGTTCATGACGAGCTGCACGCGCTCCGTGAAGGCTCGTGACTCGGGTGTCCGTGTTCGTAGGCGTTGCTCGTTGCGCATGAGGCGATGCTGGCACGCGAGCCACAGACCCGGTGACCACCCTCGGCCGACGTGCGTCCCATCGATAGAGTCCGGCCGGGCGTCATCAAAGGAGCGTTGCCACGTGGACGAGGCTAGGGGTGCGTTGGTCGCCGCGACCGGGGACCCGGAGTTCTGGCGGTGTTACGCGTTCGACGGGAACGACTACGAGTTCGACTTCGAAGCGGCCGGCGAGGGGCTGGCGCGGCGGCTCAACGGCGTGGACGTCGACGCCGAGGACTGGAGCGAAGAGGACGACGACGATCTCGTCTCGGCCATGGTGATCCTGCCCGTCCGTCGTGGCTGGTGGCTGAGCCTCTCGATGAGCTTCGAGCTGACCCTGCATGTTCTGTGTCTGAACACCGACGAGGACGAAGAGGACGACGAAGAGGACGACGAGGAGTACGAGCCCGAGCAGTCCGAGTACGAGGACGACGACCGCCGCTCGCCGGACAGCTCGCTGGAGTTGGGCCACTGGGACCAGGCCCGCTGGCGTCCGTTCTGCCTGCGGTGGAGCGAGGTGGAGGCGGTCGTGGCGCAGATGCGCGCCGAGCCGGACCTGCACCCGCTCCCGCCCGAGGTGGGCATGCTGCTGCTGGCGCGCTGGGTCGGTCACGGTGCGGACGAGGCGGCGCTGCTCGACGAACGCCGTGAGGTCATCGCCGGTACGTTCGAGCGGCTCGGCCTGTTCCACGGCGAGGACGCGGTACGGATGGCCGCGCAGCTACTCCAGGCCATGCCGGACGACGACTACGCGTGGCGATGGGACAGCGAACGCGGCTGGCTGCTCAGCGGCGCGAACCCGGGCTACTCCAAGCGCAACGAGTGCTACGACAGCTTTCCGTTCGCGGAGGTCACCGAGTTTCGCCGGCAATTGGGCGTGGCCGACGGACCCGACGGCCAGTCCTGAGCGCACGCGGTTTGCGAATACCGGAAAGCTGACGTCTTCCTACTGCCTATGTGTCGGACGGTCTACATAGGCTGGCGCCGCTCCACGGCCAGTGGGGCCGCACACCTCACGGGAGGATCGATGTCAGCCAAGCGCACGCTCCGCGCGCTGACCGCGGGCGCCGTCATGGCGTTGGCGGTGGGCGCCGCCGTCCCACCCGCGATCGCCGAGCCCGCTGATCCCTACGCGGACAGCATCGCCACGACGTATCAGATGAACGCCGCGCACGACGGCAACTCGCCGCTCGGGGCACCGCCACCCCCGCTCGACAAACTCTGGTCGCGCGCCTTCAAGGGGCAGGTGTCCTACGCGGTCGTCGCGGCCGGCAGGGTGTTCGTGACCGTGGCCAACCCGCAGGACTTCTCCGAGGGATACGGCACCCGCCTGTACGCACTGGACGCCCGGACCGGGGAAGAGTCGTGGCCGTCGGTACAGCTCGGCGGAAGCGCCTTCTGGTCGAACCTGACCTTCGGCGACGGCCTGGTGTTCGCGATCAACTACGACGGGCAGCTCCGGGCATTCGATGCTGTCACCGGCACAATTGCCTGGCAGCGGACGCTCGGCTCCGGCATCAACATGTTCACCGCGCCCCCCACGTTCCGTGACGGCGTGGTGTACGTGGGCGCCTCCGGATCTTCCGTCCGCAGCCTGTATGCCGTCCGGGCCGCCACCGGCTCCACGATGTGGAGCAGGACCGTCTACGACGGCGGCAACAGCTCCCCGGCAGTCGACGACGACGGCGTCTACGTGTCCTACAACTGCGGACTCAGGTTCAAGATGGCGCCGGCGACTGGTGCGGTGCGGTGGTGGTACCCCTATGAGAGCTGCTCCTCGTCGGGCGGCCGGACTCCGGTGATCGCCGCCGGGCGGGTGTGGATCCGTGACCCCGGTCCCGTCGCCGGGTACTCGATGAGCCCCGAGGACGGCCGTCTGCTCGACCGGTTCGCCGACGGCACGTACCGGGTGACCGCGCCCGCGTTCCTCGGCGACACCGGCTTCTTCCTGGACGACGGCGTGTTGCGCGCCAGCCACGCGGCGACGCCCGCCACTCCGATCTGGACCTTCACCGGTGACGGCCGGCTCAGCTCGGCGCCCATCGTGGTCAACGGCCATGTGTACGTCGGCTCCGCGAGGGGCCAGCTCTGGGCGCTCGATCCGACCACCGGCGTACCCGTCTGGTCCACGAACGTCGGAGCCTCGATCAACGATCCGGACGAGCGCAGCGCGAACCCGCCGCTGACCGGGCTCACTGCCGGGCAGGGGCGGCTCCTCGTCCCCGCCGACAAGACCCTCACCGCGTACGGCCAGTAGGCATCCGTGGGCGTACTCAGGGCCGCAGAGCGAGCTTGCCGACCGTGGCCCTCGACTCCAGGTCCGCGAGCACCTTCGGCCCGTCGGCCAGGTCGTACACGGTGGGTTGACCGGGGGTGAACACGCCGGCGGACCTGAGTGCGGACAGCTCGTGCATCAGGTCGTCGAAGATCTGCGGCGCGGACTGGATCAGCACGCCGATGTGCAGGCCGATCACATGGACCTGGTGCGTGAAGTTCAGTTCCCAGTTCGTGACTGTCGCGGCGCCGCCGGCCACGCCGTAGACGACGACCCGTCCGGTGACTCGTCGGGTTGCGGCCAGACTCGAGTCGCGGTACCCGTTGCCGCCACGAGAGGGCCGGATCAGCCCCTCTTCCTCGTAGTAGCGCAGCGCGCGGACGCTGACGCCGGTCAGCCGCGAAAGCTCGCCGATCCTCATGAGACCCCACGGTAGCCGCGCGCCGACCGGTCGAATCGTGAAGTTGTCCCGCGCATAGGGTCGACTGGTGCTCCGACCCACGTTTCCGCTGTCCACCGACCGCCTGATCCTGCGTCCGTTCACCGCCGACGACCTGGACGACGTCTGGGCGTACCAGCGCCTACCCGAGGTGGCCCGGTACCTCCTGTGGGAACCACGGAACCGCGAGCAGTCGCAGGTATCGGTAGAGCAGATGGCCACGGAGAACATGCTGGCCAACGAGGGGGACTGCCTCTGCCTGGCGGTGGTCTGGCCCGAGACCGGCGCCGTCGTGGGCCACGTGGAACTCGTCTGGCTGAGCGAGGCGCACCGCCAGGGCGAGATCGGGTACGTGTTCAACCCGCAGTACCAGGGCAAGGGTCTGGCTACCGAGGCCGTGCTCGAAATGCTCCGGCTGGGCTTCGACGAGCTGAACCTGCACCGGATCATCGGGCAGTGCAACGCTGAGAACAGCTCCTCGGCCAAACTCATGGAGCGCGTGGGGATGCGCCGCGAGGCTCACTTCGTCGAAAGCTTGATGGTCAAGGGCACTTGGCGCGATGCACTGATCTACGCGATGCGCCAGCCCGACTGGCAGGCCCGGCCCACCGAGTAGCGCGTCCATTGTGCCGGCTATTTCAACAACGGGCGACGCCGCGCGATCTATCGTGACGCTGTGGGGGTGCACGGCATCGTCGGCCGCGAGCGCCAGCTGAGGGACCTTGACCGGGGTCTGGCCGCTGCGCGCGCGGGCCACGGCGGGTTGGCGCTGGTCGAGGGCGACGCGGGTGCGGGCAAGACCGCGCTGGCCCACGCCCTGTCCGGACGCGCCCGTGACGCCGGCATGCGCGCTGTCTGGGGTGCGTGCCTGGAAGGAGAGGGGGCGCCTGCGTTCCGTCCGTGGACCCAGATCGTTCGCGCCCTCGGACGTTCGCTTCGGGGCGCCAACCGGCCGCAGCTGTTCGACGATGTGTTCGACGTACTCCGCGCGGGCTCCGCCGACCAGGGACTGCTCGTGGTCGTCGACGATCTGCACTGGGCGGACGTCCCCTCGATGAGGTTGTTGCAGTCGGTGGCCGCCGAGGTTCCTGACTCCCGGATCTTCGTGGCGGGCCTGTACCGCGGCCGCGACGAACTCCGCGACGCCGCCTGGACGGATGCGCTGCGAGCGATCTGCCGGGAACGGGCGGTCAGCCGAATGGCCCTGGGGCCCCTTGCTCCGCACGAGGTCGACGAGCTGGCTCGCCGCACCCTCGGCGCCGAGCCGGACGAGGCGCTGCTCCAGACCGTGCAGCAGCGCTCCGAAGGCAACCCCCTGTTCGTCCTCGAACTGCTGCGCCTGGTCGAAGCGGCCGGACCGGCGGCTGGCCGGCTGCCGGGCGGCATCCGCGAGGTGATCGGGCGCCGCGTCGACCGGTTGCCCGAGGCGACCCGCGCGGTCGTCCGGGCGGCGTCCGTGCTCGGGCGGGAGTTCACCACCGGCCTTCTGGCCAACATCCTGGACGAAGTGGTCAGCCTGGACGAGGCGGTCACGGCCGGGATCCTGGTGGTCGACGGGCACGCGTTGCGGTTCGACCACGTCCTCACGCAGGAAGTGCTGTACGACGAGCTGCCGACCACGGAACGCCAGCGCCTGCACGCACGGGCCGCCAAGGCCGGAGCGGACGGCGTCGACGCGCTCGCGCACCACCTCCGTCAGGCGGCGCCGCTCGGTGGCGACACGGGCGCAGAAGCCCTGCGCGTGACCTGCGAGGCCGCCGAACGCGCCGGCCGGCAGCTCGCCTACGAGCACGCGGCCTTTCAGTACCGGCAGGCGTTGGCGCTGTTGCGGCTGGTACCTGGGGCTGAAGCCCGGCGTCCGGAGCTGTTGCTGGCGCTGGCGCGGTCGGAGTTCAGGTCCGGCGCTGTCGAGGACGCCTGGCGATCATGCCGGGAGGCCGCCGACGAGGGCCGTGCGGCGGGTGACGCGACCGTCGTGGCCGATGCCGCCACGGTGCTCCAGAGCATCACGAACTCGTCGCTGACCGCGCAGATCCATGCCATGTGCCGGGACGCCCTGGCGATGCTGCACGGGTCGGATCCGGTCCGTGAGGCGCGGGTGCTGGCTCAGCTGGCCGTCACGTCCGACCCGTTCTCCAGCGCGGACAAGCCCGGCCTGGGCCACCGCGCGCTGCTCGCCGCCGAGGCGACCGGCGATCCCGAGGCCAGGTTCATGGCGATGCAGGCGCGTCACAAGGAGCTGGTGGACGCGCGGTACGTCCTGGAACGGCTGTCCCTCGGCGAGCGTGCGGTGCGGCTCGGACGCGAGATCGGCCGCGACGAGTACACGGCGTGGGGACATACCTGGCAGATGGAAGCGTTCTGGGAGCTCGGCCGGCGCGCGCAGGTCGACGCCGAGCTCGCGGCCCTGTCCGGACTGGTCGAGCACCTGCGGGAGCCGTTGTGGCGGTGGCGGCTCACGATGATCCAGGCCGTCGTCGCGTCGTACGAGGGCCGCTTCGACCAGGCCCGGGCGCTCGCCGACGAGGCGGCCGCGATCGGCCGTCGCGGCGGTCACGAGGACGCAGACTTCTTCCACCTCGTGCACACGGCACATCTGGCCAGACATACGGGCATCGGATTCGACGACGCGGAACGTGGCGTGCGGCACTTCGTGGCGAGCGGTCCGTACCTGGCACGCGAGTGGCTCGCCGGTCTACTCGCCGCCGCGGGGAGGACCGACGAGGCCGCGGCGGAGTGGGACGCGGTGAAGCCACATCTCGACTCCGTTCCCCGTACCGTCCCGGAGTGGATCGTCATCGCGGTGGGTAGCGCCGAGCTGAGCGTGCTCTTCGGGGACCGCGCGACGGGCGCCACCATCTATCCGGACCTCCTGCCTTACGCGGACCGGCTGGTCAGCATCCTGGCCCACACGCCGATCGAGGGCCCGGTGACGCTCTATCTCGGGATGCTCGCCACCCTCGCGGAGGACTGGGCGGTCGCCGAGTCGCACCTGCGCGCTGCCGTCGCGATGAGCCGGGCGACCGGATCACCGCCGTACGAGGCCGCCGCTGAACTGGCCACCGCACGTCTTCTGCTCGCGCGGTCCCGGCCGGCCGAGGCGATGGGCCACATCGACTCGACCCTGCGCATCGCCCGCCGCCTCGGCATGGCGCCGCTGGCAGCCGAGGCGGCCGCGGTTCGGGAAGCAGCGCGGAAGCCGGTGTTGTCGCCGCGCGAGCACGAGGTCGCCGGGCTCGTCGCGGATGGGCTCAGCAACCGCCAGATCGCTCACCGGCTTCATCTGTCCGAGCGGACCGCCGAGAACCACGTCGCGCACATCCTGACCAAGCTCGGCTTCGACTCGCGCGCCCGCATCGCCGCCTGGTACGCAGCCGACCAGCGCCACGATTGAGTGGTCCGGTGAGTGGTTTCGCCGATGGCGGCCGCTCCGGACCTTCCTAGCGTGACCGGTGTTGTCACTGATCACGCGAGGAGGCGGGCGCGATGCACGCGATCGTCGGTATCTGGTCCCTTGACGCGGACCAGCGAGAAACACAGGAGCAGGCGGTCCACCAGGAGATGTCGCTCCTCCAGGCACAGCCTGGCTTCGTCTCCTGCTACTGGATGACCGACCCGCTGACCGGGAAGGGCCACGCCACCGTCGTCTTCGACAGCGAGGCCCGCGCCGCCGCGTTCAAGGAAGTCATCGAGAGCGGAGCCAGCCATGCCGCGCAGGCGGGCGCCGTGGGCGACATCCTCGCGCTCGTCGAGGTCACGGCCCATGCGAGCGCGTCATGAACCGCCACGCGCGGATGACCGCCGGGACGGCCGGCATCGCCACCGTGAGGTCGGCGGCGGTCAACCCGCGTTCTCGGCGGCGGCACCGGAGATCCTGCGGTTCTTCGAGACCCGGGACCCGGCGCTGTTCGCGGCGCCCGGCCGGCCAGTCTGAGTTCGTCGGAGCCACATCATGAAGACGCTCGTGATCCTGCGCGTGCCGCTCGTCGTGCACGCCGCGTCGGTGGCGATGCAGCCGGTGCTCGCAGGGCGCTACCTCTCCGGTGACTACGACGCGCTGGCCGTGCACCAGGCCAACTCGTTCGTCCTGCACGGCGCGGTCGTGGTCGCGTTCTTCGCCGCGCTGGCCTACTGGCGGGTCGGGAAGGGGCGAGGTTGGCCCGCGCTGATGCTGCTCGCGCTGTTCCTGGTCGAAGGCTTCCAGGTCCAGTTCGGGTACGAGCGGCAACTCGCGATCCACATCCCGCTCGGCGTGGCGATCGTGGCCACGGCCGTATGGCTTGCGGTGTGGTCGTTCACCGCGAACGCCCGGCGGACGCGGTCCCCGAAGCAGGTGAGGGTCGATGAGTATCAGCCGGCGTGACCTTCTCCGCGGCGCGGCGGCGGTCGGTGCCGCGGGACTCGTCGGGTGTGGACGGGGGATGACCGGGCAGACCGTCCGGAGCGCACGGCCACTGCCTCGACGCTTCGCCGTGCCGCTGCCGATCCCGACCGCGCTCGAACCGGTGCGCAGCGATGCCACCACCGACTACTTCGCGATGGACCAGCGTGCGGCGATGGTCGAGTTGATCCCCGGAGTACGCACCGAGGTGTTCGGCTACAACGGGACGTTCCCCGGTCCGATGCTCCGGACCCGGAGTGGGCGGCGGGTCGTCGTCCGTCACCGGAACGCGTTGGCGTCACCGACCGTCGTGCACCTGCACGGTGGCCACACGCCGGCCGCGAGTGACGGCTACCCGACCGACCTGGTCCAGCCCGGCGCGTCACGCGACTATGTGTATCCGATGCGCCAGCGCGCGGCGACGCTCTGGTACCACGACCACGCGATGGACATGACTTCCTCGCAGGTCTACAAGGGACTGTTGGGACTCCACGTCGTCACCGACGACGAGGACGACGCGCTGCCGCTGCCGCGCGGCGACCGGGACGTCCCGCTGGTCATCACCGACCGGTCGTTCGACGAGGACGGATCGTTCAGGTATCCGGGTCACCATCACCACGGGGTCGCGGACTCTCACGTCGAGGGCGTGCTCGGCGACGTGATGCTCGTCAACGGGGCGCCGTGGCCGGTTCTGGAGGTCGACGCCGTCCGCTACCGGTTGAGGGTGTTGAACGCGTGCAGCGCGCGGCGCCTGGCGCTGGCACTCGACCCGGGCGGGCCGCTGGTCCAGATCGGATCGGACGGCGGCCTCCTGGCCAGGCCGGTGACGCACCAGCGGCTGGTCGCCGCGCCGGGGGAGCGGTTCGACCTGGTCGTCGACTTCTCGCGGTACGAGGTCGGGGCGCGGGTCTCGTTCGGCGACGTCCTGCGGTTCGTGGTTGCCCGCCGGGGCCGCGACGACACCCGGGTGCCGGACCGGTTGTCCGAGGTCGCACCCCTGCGCACGGCGAAGGCCCGGGTACGTCACTGGCGGCTGACCCGCGGCGACGTGCACGGGCGCAAGGGATGGGTGATCAACGGCAAGCCGTTCGACCCCGACCGCATCGATGCCATCGTGCCGCTGGGCGAGGTCGAGGTCTGGCGGTTCCACAGCGACCTGCACCACCCGGTGCACGTCCATCTCAATCCGTTCCAGGTCGTCGGTCGCGGCGGCCACGAACCGGGCGACTACGACGCCGGATGGAAGGACACCGTCGACGTACGTCCGGCCGAGCACGTGGACATCGCCGTCCGGTTCACGGACCACGCCGGCCGGTACCTCGTCCACTGCCACAACCTCGAACACGAGGACCTGATGATGATGTCCGCCTTCCAGACCCGATGAGGGGGAAGACCATGTCCGTTCGCAGATCCGGACTGCTCTGCGCAGCCGGCGGGCTCGTCGGCGGGTTGGGTGCGGTGTTCACCGCCCTGTACCCGCCGGCCGTGCCGGACACCCAGATGAGTTACCCGTACACCCCCACCGGCTTCGTCGTCGCCGAGATCGTCTGGGCGGTGTGCTTCGCGGCGATCCTCGTCGGCACGATCGGGTTGGCCGTGTCCGGCGCGACCGGCACCTCTCGCACCGGCCTGCGGGTCGCCGGGATCGGCATCGCCGGCGTGACCCTGTTCGACCTGACGTTCGCCTTCCTGGCCGACGCGCCCATGGACGATCCCGCCGGCATGGTGATGGGGATCGGAATCTGGTTGTCGTCCGTGGTGGCCGGGGTCGGCTACGTACTCGCCGGACTCGCGGTACGGCGGGCCGGGTTGTGGCAGGGCTGGCGGGCGGCCGTACCGCTGGTGTGCGGTCTGTACGTGTTCCTCGTCCTGCTGCCGATCCCGCTCATGGGGGTGTCGATCCACTGGCCGATCGGCGGCTGGTGCCTCTGCTTCGCCGCCCTGGGCGTGGCCCTCGCACAGGAGCGGGTGCCCGTGCCGGCTCTGTGATCACCGCAACATCGCCCCGAAATAGGCATCAATCGGGGCGATGTTGGCGTCTGTGCTCATCCGTTCGTCCCGACGCGTGGACAGCGCCTTGACCGGGCCGGGCTTGTCCTTCAATCTCTACTTAATCTAGGGGAATTACCGATCCGGTAGATGAAGGAGCCAATATGAGATCCCGCGCGCTGGCCGTAGCCGCGTTGTTCAGCGTGGCCGTCACCGCCAGCGCGTGTGGCGACGATGCCGCCTCCTCCGGACCGACCGAACTGCGTCTCGGCTACTTCCCGAACGTCACCCACGCCCAGGCGCTCGTGGGCGTTGACCAGGGCATCTTCGCGAAGGCGCTGGGCTCGGACGTGAAGCTCACGACGAAGACGTTCAACGCCGGCCCGGCAGCGGTCGAGGCCCTGTTCTCGGACGCCATCGACATCACCTACATCGGCCCCGGCCCGGCCACCAACGCGTACGCGAAGTCGAAGGGCAAGGCCGTCCGGGTCATCGCCGGTGCCGCCGCGAACGGTGCCGCGCTGGTCGTGAAGCCGTCGATCACGAGCGTCGAGCAGCTCAAGGGCAAGAAGATCGCCACCCCGCAGCTCGGCAACACCCAGGACATCGCCCTGCGGTACTTCCTCAAGGAAAAGGGCCTCAAGACCAACAAGGACGGCGGCGGCGACGTCTCCATCCTCCCGCAGGAGAACTCCCAGACCCTCCAGACCTTCACGGAGGGATCGATCGACGGCGCCTGGGTGCCGGAGCCGTGGGCGTACCGCCTGCAGGCCGAGGCCGGCGGCAAGGTCCTGGTGGACGAGCGCGACCTGTGGCCGGACAAGAAGTTCGTCACGACCCACATCGTCGTCCGGACGGCGTTCCTGAAGGAGCACCCGGACGTCGTCAAGAAGTTCCTCGCCGGCCACGTCGAGGCGACGGACAGGATCAACGCCGACCCGGCCGGCGCGCAGCAGGCCGTGGCCGACGGCATCGGCAAGATCACCGGCAAGCCGCTCAAGCTGGAGGTCGTCGCCGGTGGCTGGAAGACCCTCGTGTTCACCGACGACCCGGTCGCCAGCTCCCTGATCGAGGGCGCCAGGCACGCCCAGGACGTCGAGCTGCTCGACCCGGTCGACGACCTCGAAGCCATCTACGACCTCGCCCCGCTCAACGACGTCCTCAAGGACAAGAGCAAGGAACAGGTGAGTGGACCATGACAACCCGGACGATCGCGCCGCCTGTCCCGGCGGTCGTGCTCAGCGAGGTATCCAAGGTGTACGGGCGCGGCGACACGGCCGTGCTCGCCCTTGACCGGCTCAGCCTCACCGTCAAGCCGGGCGAGTTCGTGTGTCTCGTCGGGGCCTCGGGCTGCGGCAAGAGCACGCTGCTGAACATCGTGTCCGGACTGGACAAGGCCAGCGCCGGCACGATCGACACCGGCGGCGCCGAAGCCGCGCTGATGTTCCAGGAGCCGGCGCTGTTCCCGTGGCGCAGCGTCGTCGCGAACGTCGAGATGCCGCTGAAGCTGCGCGGCGTCGGGCGGGCGGAACGGCGCCGGCGGGCCATGGAACTGCTCGCGGCCGTCCACCTGACCGAGTTCGCCGGCCGGCAGCCGCACGAGCTGTCCGGCGGCATGCGGCAGCGGGTCGCGCTGGCCCGCACGCTGGCGATGGACAGTCCGGTGCTGCTCATGGACGAGCCGTTCGGCGCGCTCGACGCCATGACCCGCGACATCCTCCACGACGAACTCGAACGGATCTGGACCGAGCGGTCCCTGTCGATCGTCTTCGTGACCCACAACGTGCGCGAGGCGGCGCGGCTCGGCGATCGGATCGTCGTGCTGTCGAGCCGTCCGGGCCGCGCGGTGGCCGAGTTCCCCGTGGACCTCCCGCGCCCGCGCCGCATCGACTCGCCCGCCATCGCGGCCCTCGCCGCCACCGTGACGGACCGGCTCAAGGAGGAGGTGCGCCGCCATGGCAGCTAACCGCGCACCGGCTCCGCCAATCGAGAACCTCAGGACCGCCCGCACGGCGGCGGAAATCGCCGGGCTCGACGCGCTGGACCTCGGCGGTGGCCGTACCAGGTCCCGCGCCGAGAAGGTCTGGTCGATCGTCTGGCCGAAGCTGGCCGCGATCACGCTCGCGCTCGGCCTGTGGCAACTCGTCGTCCTGACGGGCTGGAAGGACGAGTGGATCCTCCCCGGCCCGGTGACGGTCTTCGAGGAGCTGTTCCGCCTCGCGCCCACCGGCGAGTTCTGGGACGCCGTCGGCACCACCGCGCGGCGTGCGGTGGCCGGGTTCGCGTTCGCGACCGTCCTCGGACTGCTGTTGGGTGTGGCCGTGGCCCGCTCGCGCGTGCTGCGGACGGCGCTCGGCTCGTTCATCACCGGCCTCCAGACGATGCCGTCGATCGCCTGGTTCCCGCTCGCGATCGTGCTGTTCAAGCTGAGCGAGGAGGCCATGTTCTTCGTGGTCGTGCTCGGCGCGGCGCCGTCGATCGCCAACGGCGTGATCACCGGGGTCGACTTCGTCTCGCCCGTCCTGGTCCGGGCCGGTCGCAACCTGGGCGCCCGTGGCCTGGCCCTCTACCGGTACGTGATCGGGCCGGCGTCGCTGCCCGCGATCGTGGCCGGGCTCAAGCAGGGCTGGGCGTTCGCGTGGCGGTCCCTCATGGCCGGTGAGCTGCTGGTACAGATCCCGAACGCGCCGTCGATCGGGGCCAACCTCAGCCACTCCCGCGACCAGACGGACTACGCCGGGATGATCGCGTACATGATCGTGATCCTGGTCTTCGGCATCGTGATCGACGTCCTTTTCAATGCCGCCAACAACCGGATCCGCCGTCGGTGGGGGCTGGCAGATGCCGGGCAGTGACGATTCCCCGGGGTGGCCCCGCGCAGGGGGAGCCAAGGGACGGCATCATGGGGGTATGCAGATCTCGGCACGGGCGGACTACGCGGTACGTGCCTTGCTCGCGCTCGCGGCGGACGAGGCCGAGTCGGCTACGGCCCAGGTCCTCGCCGACCGGCAGGCGCTGCCGCGGAAGTTCCTGGAAGCGATCCTGTCCGACCTGAGGCGTGGCGGGCTGGTCCGGAGCCAGCGCGGCGCCGAGGGCGGCTACCGGCTGGCCCGGCCAGCCTCCGACATCACGGTCGGCGACGTGCTCCGCGCCGTCGACGGGCCGCTGGCCGGCGTCCGGGGTGAGCGCCCCGAGAACTCCAGCTACGACGGCGCCGCCGAACACCTCCAGACCGTCTGGGTCGCGGTACGGGCGGCCGTCCGCAGCGTGCTCGACGAGGTGAGCCTCGCCGACATCCTCGCCGCGGAGTTCCCGCCGCACGTCCAGGGGCTGGTCGACGCCCCCGGAGCGTGGTCGCGCCGCTAGCTCTGCGGCTTCCAGGGCTTGAGCCACTGGGTCTCCGGCCAGCCCTCGGCACCGGCCATCAGCTCGTACATGGTGGCGCCGTCGACCGACTCCCGGACGATGTCCGCATGCCCGGCGTGACGCGCCGTCTCCTCGATGAGGTGCAACAACACCCAGCGGACAGACCAGGCGGCGACGTCCTTCGGGTACCACGGCGCGTCCTGCGGGACGGGCACAGGCTGACCGAGGTCCGCGATGCCGGCGACCGCGATCTCGGTCTCCTTGGCGGCCAGCGCGTAGTCGTCGAACAGGCTCGCGAGCGTGTCCTCGGGTGCCAGCGTGAAGCCTCTCTCGTAGCCGTCCGCGCGCTCGGACGGGCGCTGCAGGATCGTGTCGATCCAGCCCCGCTCCACGTGCGCGACGTGCTTGAGCAGCCCACCGACGCTGAGCGCACTCGCGGACGGCGTCGCGCGGAGCTGCTCCTCGGTCAGTCCGTAGGCGGCATAGCGGATGCCGTCCCGCTGCTGCGCGAGGTACAGGAGCAGGCCTTCGCGCTCGTCGGCGACCGGTGGAACCGTTCCTGGCATGACGACCTCCAGAGCTGAACCGTGACGGGCACGACTCTGGCACGCCGGAAGGGGCCCGAGAAAGCGTCAGCGCAAGACGAATGGGGGCAGCTTGTAGCGGAACAGGTGGAGCGCCCTGGCGCCGGCGACGACGTGCTCGTCGGAGTCCCAGGTCCAGTCGAAGGCGTTGGCCAGCCGGTTCGCCACGTTGAAGATCACGGTCACGTGGAGGGCGTCGACGATCGCCTCGTCCGGGACGCCTGCCGCGCGTACGGCGTCGACATCCGCCGGCGTCACGTCGTCCGGTGCGCTGACGACCTTGCCGAGCATGGTCAGCATGGCCGCCAGCTCCGGCCGGTCGGGTTTACCGCGCGACTCGATGCGCGCCGTCTCGGTGTGCACGCGCGCGCAGAACGGGCACTCGTTGAGCTGCGACGTCAGTACCGCCATGCGTTCGCGTTCGGCGGCCGTCCAGTAGGAGGGTCCGCGGAGGACCTCGTTGACGTAGGCGAGGAAATGCCGCCCGAAGAACTCGGGACGGTGCATGGCCGTCTTGACGACGTCATCGACCTCCTCGCGGAAGGTCGCACGGGCGAGCTTCTTGAACACGCGGGCCGGCCACCGGTGGCCGTGTTCGAGGATGTCCAGCCTCATGCCTGGTCCCGGAGCGTGCGGAGGCCGGCGTCGAGGCTGGTCTGTGCCCGCCCGAGCGCCGTGGCGACGGTGACTTCGAAGATCTCGTCCTCGTCGTAGCCGGCTGCCTTCAGCGCGGCGATGTCGGCGGCGGTGACCCGGTACGACGCGTCGCGGACCGCGCTGACGTACGACGCCAAGGGTTCTGGCAGGCCGCCGCCGCGTGCCGCCGCTTTCCGGATCGCGGGCTGGCTGCGCCCGTCGCCCTCGAACACGGCCCGGAGCAGCCGAGCGAGTGCGGTCGCGTGCCTCTCGGCTGCGGTCACTCCACCTGGGCCATCGCCAGGACCGACTCGCGGCTGAGCTGGTCGGCCATGTCAGGGTGCGCCGTCCGGGCGTGCTGGAACGCGGCGGTGACCAGATCCTCCTCGTTTTGGCCTCGGATGACGTAGCCACAGGAACAGAAGATTAGGAGTGCCATGACAACCCCTCCTCACGCTGCGATCTTCTCATTCAGGCACGAACCCGGTACAGGCCCTTCCAGGCCTGTACCGGGGGTGCCTCACACCTCGACGGCCTGCGCGAGCAGTTGCTCACGGGTGACCTGGCCGACCATCTCCGGGTGCGCCTCGCGCAGGTGCCGCTCGGCGTTCGCGATCAGCTCGTCGTCGTTTCCGCCCCGGACGATGTATCCGTCGTCGCAGTTGATGACCTTGGCCATGATGCCCCTCCTGGCGGGTGGGCCGGCTCGTTCGCCGGCTGGTGTGCCGGCGGCGGTCGCCGGCCTCTGCCAGCCACGATGCCGGGGTAGCGTTGGCACGATCTTGCGGCGACCTTGCGGTGACGGGGGTTCGGCGATGACGGACCGGGTCCAGTTGTGCGGCCGGCTCGCGATCGAACTCGACGGATCGCGCGTCGAGGCGGCGCTGCCCGGCGCCCAGGGCCGGCTCGTCTTCGCGTACCTCGCGGTGAACCGGGGCCGGCGAGTGACCCGCGACGAGCTGATGACCGCCCTGTGGCCCGTCGCCGTCCCACCGGCCGCCGCGTCGTCGCTGTCAGCCGTGCTGTCCAGGATGCGCAAGGCGCTCGGACCGGAACGGTTGATCGGACGTGAGGACTTCACGCTGGTGCTGCCGGCCGGCACGGTGGTCGACGTGGAGTCCGCGATCCGGTTCGTCCACGAGGCGGAGTCGCTGCTCGCGTCCGGGCGGTACGCGGAGGCCTGGTGGGCCGCTGCCACGCCCATGTACGTCTGCGCCCGCACGTTCCTACCCGGTCACGAGGGCGAATGGATCGAGGACTGGCGCCAGCGGCTGGCGGACGTCCGGCTACGTGCGGTCGAGGCCTACGGTGTCGCGTCGCTGCGGGTGGGCGGGTGCGAGATCGTCCAGGCCGTCCAGCACGGGCGGGAACTGGTCGCCAGCGCGCCGTACCGGGAGAGCGGCCACCGGCTGCTCATGGAGGCGCTGGCCGCCGAGGGCAACGTGGCCGAAGCGCTCCGCGTGTACGACCGGCTGCGGATCCTGCTCGCTGACCAGCTGGGTGCCGACCCGTCGCCCGAGACGCGGGCGCTGCACGAGAACCTGCTACGGCTTCCGCCGGTACGTCAGGAACGCCGCGCCGCCCGGTAGGACGGTGCTGTCGACCAGTCCGAAGTGGACAGGATCGAACGCCGCCTGCCGGCCGAACAGGGGGATGCCGGCGCCGATCGCGACCGGACCCAATTTGACGACCAGCTCGTCGATCTCGGGCCGGATCCGTCGATCGTGGTCGCGACGTAGTAGACGAGTTTCCGCATGCCCGGAAGCATTTCAGATGGCTATTTGCCGGCGTCTGGTCCGTACCACTGAAGAGCCTGTCCGGTGATGGCCGCGATGCACTCGAAATCCCGGTCGCGGTGGAGGAGCGTCAGTCCCTGAAGCTCCGCGGTGGCGGCGACGACCAGGTCGACGGCTCCGGCGCTACGGTGCTGCCCGCGCTGGGTGAGCAGCTCCTGAACCTGCCACGCGCGGTCGTAGGCACGGTCGTCGACAGGTACCCGGCCGAACAGCAGCAGGACGTCCTCGATGCCCTGCGCGCGGTCCGCGGCTGAGCGGGCACTGTAGAAGAACTCAAGTTCGGTGATGGGACAGACGGCGATGAGGCCGGCCGCCGCAGCCTGGTCCCAGCCGTACTGTTCCGCGTCGGTCCGCATGAACCGCGCGAGCGCACTGGTATCGATCAGGAACTGCGCCGCGCTCACCGGCGGTAGGCCCGCTTGTCGTCGAAGATCTCCAGGTCGAACGCGCCCTCGTCCGCCGCCGCGCGCAACCGGGTCAGCGCGAGGGCACGCCGACGATTCTGCAGGACCTCGCGCAGCGCGGTGTTGACGGTGTCCTTCTTCGTGCTCGTGCCGAGGGCCTGGGCCACGTCGGCGAGCAGCTGGTCATCCAGGTCGATGACAGTTCGCGCCATGGCGGCACCTCCGCTGATATCAGATCGTGTGCAAAGTATATCTTGTGTGTGCGACGTGGGTCGACCAGGCACGATCCGCCGTTGGGTACCTATCATCTGGGGGTGCACAGACCAGCGGTCGGATCGGTGCTGGTGGGCCGGGATCAGGAGCTGCGGCTCCTGGCCGATGCGGCGACCAGCCTGGCTGCGGGCCGTGGGGGCCTCGTCTGGATCGAGGGCGAGCCGGGCATCGGGAAGTCCGCGCTGCTGGAGGCATTCCTCGCGACGCACACGCTGTCCGGAGTCGGGGTGTACCGGGCGGCGGGCGACGAGTTCAGCCAGCGGATGCCGTTGCGATTGACCCTCGACGCGCTGGGTGCCCTCGCCGAGGAGGAGGTGGGGGCGCTGCTGCGCACGGTGCCCTCCGGCGAGAGTCTGGTGCCCGCGGCAGTGGAGCGCGTGTTGGCGCTGGTCGACCGGCGGTGCGCGAACGGTCCCGTCGTCCTGATCCTGGATGACATGCACTGGGCGGATGAGGCGAGCCTGGTGGTGTGGCGCCGGCTGGCCCGGGCGGTCGAGCAGTTGCCGCTGCTGCTGGTGGCGGCGTGCCGACCGGTGCCGGTGGGCAGCCCGGTCGGGCATTTGCGGCGAGCGGTGGCCGACCGCGGCGTGCTGGTGGAACTGGCCGGACTGGGCACGGAGGAGATGACCGCCCTGGTGGAGCGGTTGGCCGGGGCGCAACCCGGGGATCGGTTGCGGGAGCTGGCCGCCCGCGCAGGGGGAAATCCGCTGTACGCGGAGGAGTTGCTGCACACGTTGGCGCGCACCGATCGGCTGCGGCTCGAGGCCGGCGTGGCCGAACTGGTCGGCGAGGCGTTGGAGCTGCCGTCGGTGGCGGCGGCGATCTCGGCCCGGCTGGGGTTCCTGTCCCAGCGGACGACCGAGGTGCTGCGGTTGGCGGCGGTGCTGGGCTCGGAGTTCTCCGTCCAGGATCTGGTGACCCTGACCGGGAGGCCGGCGATGGACCTCCTGGGTGACGTGCAGGAGGCCGTTGCGTCCGGGGTGCTCGGCGAGATCGGTAGCCGGTTGGTGTTCCGGCACGGGTTGATCCGCCAGGCACTGTACGAGGCGACCCCGGCGAGCGTGCGGGCCGCGACGCATCGGCAGGCGGCGCAGGCGTTGGCCGCCGCGGGGCTGCCGGTCGACCGGGTGGCAGCCCACCTGGTGGCCGACCCCGACGTGGTGGACGGCTGGGTCCTGGACTGGCTGGTCGAACACCGCATCGAGTTGGCCGGCCGGGCGCCGGATCTGGCTGCCAATCTGCTCGGCACCGCCGTCAGCCGCTGCGCCGGGGACGATGCACGCCGGCACCCGCTGTTGCACGGCCTGGCGGTCGCCCGGCTCGCGCAGGGCAGGATAGACAAGGCTGAGGAGGCCGCCCGGCAGGCGGTGGCCAGCGCGACCGGCCCGGTGCCCGCGGCCGAGTCGGCCATCGTCCTCGCGTGGATCCTGCGCTGGGAGGGTCGCCTCCGGGAGGCGGCCGATGTGTGCCAGACGGCGATGGGCAGAGCTGACCTGCCGCCGGTGTGGCGGGCCCGGTTGCGTGCCCGCCGAGCCTCGGTGATGGCGTTTCCCGGCGCCACCGACGACCGCGCCGCGGTCGCGGCCGAAGCGCGGGCCGCTCTGGCCGACGGAGAAGCGCTGGGCGACCGGGTGGCGACCAGCTACGCGCTGTACACCCTGCTCATGCTGCCCGACCTCGAGAGCGGGCTGGCGCACGGTCGGCGGGCGCTGACGGTGATCGGCGACGATCCGCAGCTCGTAGATCTGAAGCTCTCGCTGCTGATCAACCTGATGGTCTGCTCGAGCTTCCTCGGTCGGTCGGCCGACGTGGAGGCGGCAGGCAGGGAGGCGTTGATATTCGCCGAGCGGATCGGAGCCTTCCGGCTGGACAGCACCCGGGTCTGGGTGGCGACCGCCTACGCCGAGATAGGCCGCTGGGACGAGGCCAGGGCCGAAGTGCAACACATCGGTAGCCAGTTGGACCTCCGAACCCAGATCCTGCGGTTCGGCGCCCTTGCGTTCATCGCCGCGCACCGCGACGACCGGGCGGCGGCGGCCGAGCTGCTGGCGGCCGCGCCGCAGCCGGAGAAGCTGGACGATCTGCGGGGCGACGCCAGCCTCCTGCTCATGGCGCATGCGGTCAGCGCCGAGCAGGCGGGGCGGCCGGCCGAGGCGGCGGCCGCACTCGTCGACACCCTGGGCATGCAGGGCCTGATGGAGAACCACGACCGGCACCTGTGGCTGGCCGACCTGGTCAGGCTGGCCATCGCCGCCGATCAGCCCGCCCTGGCCACCTCGGCGGTGACTGCCGCCGAGCAGGAAGCCGCGGACGACCCGATCCCGCTCCGCACGCTGGCCGCCCGCCTGGCCCGGGCGATCCTGGGCGAGGACGTGCCGACGCTGCACGCCGTGGCCGAGGAGTACCACGCGCTAGGGCTCCACCTGCAGCGCGGCAAATCCCTGGAGGAGGCTGCGGTACTCCTGGCCAGAGCCGGCGATCTCCCTGCCGCGCGGGCCGCCCACAACGACGCCGTGCGCGCCTACCTCGAACTGGATGCCGCGTGGGACGTGCGCCGCGCCGACGCCAGGATGCGTCCGTACGGCGTTCGTCGCGGGTCCTGGTCGCTGCGCCGCCGTACCAGCACGGGGTGGGAGGCGCTGACCCCCACCGAGGAACGCGTCGCCGCGCTGGTGGCGACCGGCCGGTCCAACCCGGACATCGCGGCCGAGATGCTCCTCTCCCGCCGCACGGTGCAGTCGCACGTGAGCAACATCCTCACCAAGCTGGGCTACCACTCCCGGGTCGAGATCGCCCAGGAGGCTGGCCGCCGCGCGTCGGTGCAGAGCTGAACAGAACCTGCTCAGCGGACCTCGAAGATGCGGATCATGTTGCCCGCGGGATCGCGGAACGCGCAGTCGCGGACGCCCCACGGCTGGTCGGTCGGCTCCTGGACGATGTCGGCGTTGCTCGCCTTCTCCAACTGCTCGAACGTGCCGTCGAGGTCGGGCGTGGCCAGGTTGATGCCGGCGTAGGTGCCCTTGGCCATCATCTCGGCGATGGCGCGTCGCTCGACGTCGGTGATGCCGGGATCGGCGGCCGGCGGATGCAGGACGATCGACGTGCCGGGCTGGTCGGCGGGACCGACCGTGATCCAGTGCAACCCTTCGTACTCGACGTCGTTGCGGACCTCGAAGCCGAGAGTGTCACGGTAGAAGGCCACCGAGGCCTCCGGGTCGTCGTGCGGCAGGAACGTCTGGTAAATGGTGATGTCCATGCCGGTCACGCTAGCTGCGGCTGGGTGACCCGTGCTTCTTGATTCCTGATCGGTCTGGTCACCTTCTTCGCCACGCACGGCGGCATTCCCTCCATCGCGTTCGTCACCTCGCGCCGGTACACGCTGGGCGGCACGCCGACCAGCTCGGTGAAGCGGGTGCTGAAGGTGCCGAGCGACGAGCATCCGACCGCGAAGCAGATCTCGGTGACGCTGAGGTCGCCACGGCGCAGCAGCGCCATCGCACGCTCGATGCGCCGGGTCATGAGGTAGCTGTAGGGCGACTCGCCGTACGCGAGCTTGAACTCGCGGCTGAGGTGCCCGGCCGACATGTGCACGCCGCGAGCGAGCGCCTCGACGTCCAGCGGCTGCGCGTACTCCCGGTCGATCCTGTCGCGGACGCGGCGCAGCAGGGCGAGATCGCGTAGGCGCTGGTCAGCGGCGGGTCTGCTGGTCACCTGCAAATCGTGCCATGTCGGGCTGGAGGCGCCTGGCAACGCTCGTCCGGTAACGACATCAGCCCGGCTCCACGTGGGAGCCGGGCTGATGTTTTGCCTGTTCAGGCGGCGGAGGATACGAGATTCGAACTCGTGAGGGGTTGCCCCCAACACGCTTTCCAAGCGTGCGCCCTAGGCCACTAGGCGAATCCTCCGCCGGACAGAGTACCGGACCCACCGAACCCGTATGTACGCCGCCTCGGCCCGGCGCTGGTGGGACCCGTGTGGCTGGAGTGACAGCTGTAAACGTGGCTTAAATCTGGCTTTTCAGCCTACCGGGCGGTCTAGACCACTGCTACCTTCCGCCCACGTTGTCACCCGACCAGCGGGCCCACCGCGCTAGTCGAAGGGTTTCCATGATCTTCCGTTCGAAGCTGTTACTCGGTGCCGCCGCGCTCACGCTCGCCGCCGGCAGCACCACCGCAGGGATCGTCACGGCGAACGCGGCCGAGCCGAAGGCCGCCGCGTCCGGCGCCACCGTGACCTTCGCCAAGACCCAGGAGTGGGCCAGCGGCTACGTC
The DNA here is from genome assembly GCA_963742725.1 of uncultured Actinomycetota bacterium. GTDB lineage: Bacteria > Actinomycetota > Actinomycetes > Mycobacteriales > Cryptosporangiaceae > CAVVAL01. The sequence goes on from CAVUMX010000001.1 coordinate 2,423,808, forward strand.
GCCGATGTCGCCGTCCGCAACGCCGGTACGTCGCCGCTGGCGACCTGGCGCGTCGAGTTCACGCTGCCGGCCGGCACGACCGTCGGCAGCTTCTGGGACGCGACGGTCACCCAGAACGGCCAGCGCGTCGTCGCCGTGAACCGCAGCTACAACGCGCCCGTCGCGGCGGGCGCCACCGTCCGGTTCGGGTTCGTCGCCAGCGGCACCGGATCCGCGTCGGCCTGCACGATCAACGGCGACCCGTGTGGTGGCGGCAGCTCGCCGTCGCCCAGTTCGTCGCCGTCGCCGAGCACCTCGCCGTCGAGTTCGCCGAGCCCGTCGCCATCGAGCAGCCCCAGCCCCACGCCGTCGCCCAACCCCACGACGGGCCGGGTCTTCGCGCCGTACATCCACATGTCGGTCAACGGCCGGCCGAGCCTCGTCCAGCTGGCGCGTGACTCGGGGGCGAAGGCGCTCAGCCTCGCGTTCGTCATCAACGCGGGCGGATGCGATCTCAAGTGGGACGGCGTCTCGTCGATCGACACCTACAAGGACGAGATCGCGGCGCTCAAGGCGGCCGGCGTCGAGCCGATCGTCTCCACCGGCGGCGCCAACGGCAGCGAGGTGGCTGTCGGATGCCGCACCGCCGCCGCAACGGCCGCCCAGCTGGAGAAGGTCCTCGCGCTCGGCGTCCGCTACCTGGACTTCGACGTCGAAGGCGGTGCGGTCGGCGACACCACGGCCAACACCGCACGCGGCGCGGCCATCAAGCAGCTGCAGCAGAAGTACCCGGACCTGAAGGTCTCGCTCACGCTGGCCAGCCTGCCTAAGGGCAAGTGGGGTGAGCCGGGCGGCGTCCAGGACAAGGACAAGGTCGTCTGGACGGCAGCCGTCGCCGCCGGTGCCCGCATCGACCGGATCAACATCATGACGATGAACTTCGGCAGCTACTACGACGAGGGCAAGGGCAGCACGATCATGGGTCAGAAGTCCATCGATGCCGCCCAGGAGCTGCAGAAGCAGATCAAGGACGTCCACAAGGTCAGCGACGCGACCGCATGGAAGATGGTCGGCATAACGCCGATGATCGGCGTCAACGACACGACCTCGGAGATCTTCCAGCTCGCCAACATCGCCGAGGTCGTCGACTTCGCCAAGGCGAACGGCGTCGGGATGCTCAGCTTCTGGTCGATCAGCCGTGACAAGGCGTGCGCGGCGGGTACCCCACAGCCGTCGCCGACGTGCAGCGGCGTCGCGCAGCAGCCGAACCAGTTCGGGAAGGGTTTCGCGGCGGTACAGAACTAGCCCGCCGAGCTTCGGACTTTTGAGGGTTCCGGCGGCTCGCCGACCCTCAAAAGTCCGAAGGTGGGGTGTGAGACGCGGAGGGGTCGGCCACCGGACGTCGGCCCCTCCGCCTCGCACGGTAGAGTTCACCGCAGCCCCTCGTGCGGCGTGCATCCTGTGAACTCCCCCAGGGCCGGAAGGCAGCAAGGGTAAGCGGGCTCTGGCGGGTGCACGGGGGGTCCTTTTGTTCCCGGGCGCTGCCGAGGGAGGATGCCCACGTGGCGAACCTCGCGCTTTACCGCAAGTACCGGCCCCGCACGTTCGACGAGGTCATCGGCCAGGAACACGTAACGGCGCCGCTGATCCAGGCGCTGAAGAACGGCAAGCTCAACCACGCCTATCTCTTCTCCGGACCGCGTGGTTGCGGCAAGACGTCCTCGGCCCGGATCCTCGCCCGCTCGCTGAACTGCGTGAACGGCCCCACGCCGACGCCGTGCGACGAGTGCGAGTCCTGTCGGGCGCTCGCTCCGGACGGTGCCGGCTCACTCGACGTCATCGAGATCGACGCGGCCTCGCACGGTGGCGTCGACGACGCCCGTGACCTGCGCGAACGTGCGTTCTTCTCGCCCGTCAGCAGCCGCTACAAGATCTACGTCATCGACGAGGCGCACATGGTCTCGTCGGCCGGCTTCAATGCCCTGCTCAAGCTGGTCGAGGAGCCGCCGGACTTCGTCAAGTTCGTCTTCGCCACGACCGAGCCGGACAAGGTGCTCCAGACCATCCGGTCCCGGACGCACCACTACCCGTTCCGGCTCCTGCCGCCCGGGGTCCTGCGCGGCCTGCTCGAGGACGTCTGCGGGCGGGAGGACGTCCAGGTCGAGCCCACGGTGTTCCCGCTGGTCGTGCGGGCCGGCGGCGGGTCCGCCCGTGACGCGCTCTCGATCATGGACCAGCTCCTCGCCGGCGCCGGCGAGGGTGGCGTCACCTACGCGACGGCCGTCCGGCTGCTCGGCGTCACCGACGCGGCCCTGCTCGACGACGCGTGCGACGCGCTCGCCGCCGCCGACGGAGCCGGCCTCTTCCGCACCGTCGACCGGGTCGTCGAAGCCGGCCACGACCCGCGCCGCTTCGCCACCGACCTGCTCGAACGCCTGCGCGATCTCGTCATCCTCGACAAGGTCCCGGACGCCGCGAGCAAGGGCATCATCGACGCACCCGCCGACCAGCTCGAACGGATGACCGGCCAGGCGCTCCGGCTCGGCGGGGCGTCGCTGTCCCGCATGGCCGACGTCGTCCACGAGGGCCTCATCCAGATGCGGGGCACCACCTCGCCCCGGCTGCTGCTGGAACTCGTCTGCGCCCGCATGCTCCTGCCCGGCGCCGAGGACAGCCACGGTGCGCTGCTCCAGCGGCTCGAACGCCTGGAGCGCCGGTTCGACATCGGCGCGGCCGAGGCACCGCCGGCCGCCCGCGCGCCCGCCGAGGCCCCTGCGCCCGCCGAGGCCCCTGCGCCTGCCGGGACGCCGGACGCGAACCGAACTATCCGGACTCCCGTCCCTTCAACGGACACCGAATACCCCGATAACCCCGATAGTTCGCAGCCGACCCCGGCGTCCGCCGGCCCGAGCGCGCGCGCGGCCACGCCGGCTGGCACGAATGCCGCCCCCCAGGGCGGCGGTTCCCCGAGCAGCTCCGCCCCCGGCCCGGCCGGCGCAGCGTCAGGCGGGGCGGGTGCTGGCTCGGCAGGCCGGGGCGGGGCGAGCGCCAGCGTGGCGGGTTCCGGCTCGGGCGCGGCAGGCTCGGGTGGGGCGAGCGCCAGCGTGGCTGGTTCCGGCGCGGCTGGGCCCCGCGCGGCAGGTTCCGGCGCGGCAGGTTCCGGCGCGGCCGGTGCGGCGGCGTCGCAGGGTGGGGCGTTGCCACCCCCTCCGACCCGCACCGCCGGTGAGGTGGACGCGGCCGCGGTCCGGCGCCTGTGGCCGGAGATCCTGGAGCGGCTCAAGAAGCGGCGCGTCGTGTGGTCGTTGATGCAGAACGCGACGCCGCGCGAGGTCAACGGGACCGAGCTGATCCTGGCGGTGCAGCACCAGGGACTGGTGCGGCGGTTCGCGGACGATCAGGTCGTGAAGCTGGTGCAGGAGGCGTTGAACGACGTGCTCGGCGTCCGCTGGACGATCCGGGCGACGGCGGACGGCGGTACGACCGCACCGGCTGCTCCGACTCAGCCCGCATCGCGGCCGGCCCAGACCCCGCCGGGGGATTCGGCAGCCGGGGACTGGCCCGAGGTACGGCAGGTCGCGCGGGTGTCCGAGCCGGAGCCGGACGGCGATCCGGGCCCGCCGCCACCGTCCGAGTACGACGGGTTCGACCCCGGTGACGAGCCGATGGACGAGCCCGAGGGCGCGAGTCCGGTCCGGCGGGACAGTGAGGCCGAGGCGCTCGCGCTGCTCCAGCAGACCCTCGGTGCCCGCAAGTTGTGAACAGCTACGCTGAGTCGGCGCAGTCGAACAGAGGGAGTACGTCGTGAGGCCCGGTGGTCAGCCGAACATGCAGCAGCTGATGAAGCAGGCACAGAAGATGCAGCAGCAGATGGCCGCCGCTCAGGCGGAACTGGCTGCTGCCGAGGTCACCGGCACGGCCGGCGGCGGGCTGGTGACGGCCACGCTGTCCGGGTCCGGCGAGCTCAAGGCGCTCACGATCGACCCGAAGGTCGTCGACCCGGACGATACGGAGACCCTCGCCGACCTGGTGGTCGCGGCAGTCCGTGCGGCGAACGACCAGGTCCAGGAGTTGCAGCAGAAGACGATGGGTCCGCTTACCGGTGGCCTCGGCGGCCTCGGCATGGGGATGTAGGTGTACGAGGGCGCTGTTCAGGATCTGATCGACGAGCTGGGCAGGCTGCCGGGCGTCGGTCCGAAGAGCGCGCAGCGGATCGCGTTCCACATCCTCAACGCCGACACCGCCGACGTGGCCCGGCTGGCGCAGACGCTGCGGCGGGTCAAGGACGAGGTGCGGTTCTGCGCGGTCTGCTTCAACGTGGCCGAGCAGGAGCAGTGCCGGGTCTGCCGGGACACCCGGCGCACGGACGACGTGATCTGCGTCGTCGAGGAGCCCAAGGACGTCGTCGCGGTCGAGAAGACGCGCGAGTTCCGGGGCAAGTACCACGTGCTCGGCGGGGCGATCAATCCGCTGGAGGGCATCGGCCCGGACAACCTGCGGATCCGTGAGCTGATGGCGCGGCTGGCCGGCGGCACGGTGACCGAGCTGATCCTGGCCACGGACCCGAACACCGAGGGCGAGGCCACGGCGACGTACCTCGCGCTGCTCGTGAAGCCGATGGGCATCAGGGTCACCCGGCTCGCCAGTGGACTGCCCGTCGGCGGCGACCTCGAGTACGCGGACGAGGTCACCCTGGGCCGCGCGTTCGAAGGCCGCCGCACGATCGACGTCTAGCAAGGGCCTCCTTCGAAACAGGCCTAGGCCCGGTCGAGGAGTTCCACGACCAGGGCGGCCACCTCGTCCGGCCGCCAGGTCATCGTCGCCTCGCCGACGGTGAGTTCGGCGACCGACCAGCCGGGCACCTCCGCGGGCCAGAACATGGTCCACGTCCACACCTTGTACTCCTCGGCGTGCGCCAGCGCCGCTTCCTGCAGTTCCGCGTGGCCGGCTTCGAAATAGATCCGGAACGCGTTCGTGTGCGGCGGGTCCGGGTAGACGCGGACGCGGCTCAACGTCCCGAGCGCGGCGGCCACGTCGCGCGCGTGCTCGACGTACGCCGGGATGCGCGGCAGCACGGTGTCGAGCGCGTGGTGCGCGGACAGCAGCGCGGGGAACTGGGTGACCGCCGTGCCGCCGTGGCGGTGTCGCCACCGCCGCGAGGCCTCGACGACGGCCGCCGACCCCGCCAGCGCGGCGCCGGACGTCCCCCCGAGGCTTTTATAGAAAGAGACGTAGACGCTGTCGGCGAGGCCCGCGATGTCGGCCAGCCCGTGCCCGAGGTGGGGCGCGCTCTCCCACAGCCGGGCGCCGTCGAAATGGACGGTCGCGTCGCGGTCGCGGGCGGCGGCGCACAGGGCCGTCAGCTCGTCCCAGGTTGGCAGGGTGTGCCCGGCGAGGCGCAGCGGCAGCTCGACGGCCAGCGTGCCGACGGGTTCGGGGATCGCGGCGAGGTCGGCCGCCGTCGGCTGCCGCGGTTCGTCGGTGAGCATGAGCGGACGGAGATGGTGCAGCTCCCACGCCGCCCGTAGCTCGTTCTGTTCGAGGTGCATGAGCGGATGGAGCGCGACGGTGTCCATGCCGGTCTCGTCGGCCCAGACCCGCAGCGCGATCTGCTGGGCCATCGTGCCGGTCGGGAAGAACGCCGCGGCCTCGGTGCCGAGCAGTCCGGCGACCCGGTGTTCGAGAGATTCGATCAGTTCGCCCTCGGCGTAGAGGTCGGCCTCGCGGTCGCCGGCGTACTGCGCGAGGTCGGCAAGTATCTCCTGAGGTGCACGTCGCGGATGCCACAGGAGAAAGCGGTCACATTGGCGACGGATGGTCGCAATTCGCTCCTGGTCGCTTGTCACATTTGCCACGCTAGACCCACTTCTCCAGGCTGCCACGTCTTTGCGTGTACGGCAGATTTCGCCAACAGCGGCCGTTGCCGAGTCGTGATCGTCTCGCTCCCGAACATCGTTCACGACAGGCGATGCAACGGGGTAGGGTCCGGCCAACAGAGCGGTGTAATGCCCGGTGAGTGGGGCCGACCGCATGGGACGTTAGGCAGGGAGACACGTGAATCGAGTCCGCAAGGCGATCGTGGTCGCGTCGTGCGCGGCCCTCGCCGCGTCGGTCGGAGCGTGCGCGGAGAGCAAGCGTGGTGACGGGGCCAGCGGTGGCACCCTCACCTTCGGAGCGGCCGGCGCGCCCAAGAACTTCGACCCCATCTTCAACGACGACGGTGAGAGCTTCCGGCCCATCCGTCAGATGTACGAGACGCTGATCGAGCACAAGCCGGGTACCGCCGAGCTTGCTCCGGGCCTGGCCGAGAAGTGGGAAGTCAGCGCTGACGGCAAGCAGGTGACGTTCAACCTGCGCAAGGGCGTGAAGTTCCACGACGGCACCGACTTCAACGCCGACGCTGTCTGCTTCAACATGGACCGCTGGTTCAACATGAAGGGCAGTGCCGCTCAGAGCCAGATGATCTACTACGCCGACGTCTGGGGCGGCTTCGCCAAGAACGAGGGCGACGCCTTCGGCCCGCCGCTCTACAAGTCGTGCGAGGCCAGCGACGAGAACACCGCCGTCGTCTCGATCAACGCGAACAAGGGCGCCTTCCCGGCCGCGTTCACGCTGACGGCCTTCTCGATCTCCAGCCCCGAGGCGCTGAAGAAGTACGACGCCGACAAGGTCACGCAGTCCGGTGACAGCTTCACGTACAACGACTACGCGAACCTGCACCCGACCGGCACCGGGCCGTTCAAGTTCCAGAGCTACGACACGGGCGCCCAGGTCATCAACCTGGTCCGCAACGACGACTACTACGGCGACAAGGCCAAGGTCGAGAAGGTCATCATCCGGACGATCGGTGATGAGGCCGCCCGCAAGCAGGAGCTCGAAGCGGGCAACGTCGACATCATCGACTTCCCGAACCCGGTCGACTGGGCGGGCCTGAAGCAGAAGGGCTTCAAGGTCGAGGTCCGGCGGGCGTTCAACATCCTGTACCTGGGCATCAACCAGAAGAACAACCCGAAGCTCAAGGACCCGCGGGTCCGCCAGGCGCTGGCGTACGCCATCAACCGGCAGCAGCTCGTGACGAGCAAGCTCCCCGAGGGCGCGCAGGTCGCCACCCAGTTCATGCCCGACACGGTCAGCGGTTACGCCGACGACGTCCAGAAGTACGACTACAACGTCGACAAGGCCAAGCAGCTGCTCGCCGAGGCCGGCGCGACCGGCCTGACGGTCAAGTTCTACTACCCGTCCGAGGTCACCCGGCCGTACATGCCGGACCCGAAGGGCATCTTCACCGCGATCGAGGCCGACCTGAAGGCCGCGGGCATCAAGGTGGAGCCGGTCGTCAAGCCCTGGAACGGCGGCTACAAGGACGACGTCCAGAAGGCCGGCAAGCACGACATCCACCTGCTCGGCTGGACGGGTGACTTCAACGACCCGGGCAACTTCGTCGGCACGTTCTTCGGCCGCGAGAAGGCTGAGTTCGGCTTCAACGACCCGGCGCTGTTCACCGCGCTGACCGCGGCCGACGCCCAGACCGACCCGGACAAGAAGACCGAGGCGTACAAGCAGGTCAACCGGGACATCATGGCCAAGTACCTGCCGGCCATCCCGATCTCGCACTCGCCGCCGGCGATGGTCACCGGCCCGAAGGTGGACGGTCTGATCACCAGCCCGCTCACGAACGAGCGGTTTGACACGGTCACCGTGGGATAAGTGATCCGACGGTCGTAACCTGTAGGTCACACGAGCCGGCCCGGGTCAGGCGCCACACGCCCTGACCCGGGCCGCTCCCGGCTCAGCGAGGTTTGATGCTCCGCTTCATCGTGCGGCGCCTAATCGGGGTGATACCCACCCTGTTCGTGCTGTCGTTCCTGCTCTTCGGCTGGCTACGCCTCCTACCCGGAGGTCCGGCCGGTGCGCTCCTCGGCGACAAGGCGACGCCAGAGAAGATCGCGTCGCTCAACAAGGTCCTCGGCCTGGACCAGCCGATCCCGGTCCAGTACGCCAAGTTCCTGGGCCGGATCCTGACCGGCGACTTCGGCAACTCGCTCTCGAAGTCGCGACCCGTCGTCGAAGAGCTCGCCGAGGCGCTTCCGGCCACGATCGAGCTGTCCGTCGCGGCGCTGATCTTCGCTGTCGGACTCGGTATCCCGCTCGGCTACCTGGCGGCCCGCCGCCGTGGCGGCTTCTTCGACAACGCCACGATCATCGGCACGCTGGTGGGCGTCGCGGTGCCGGTGTTCCTCCTCGGCTACCTGCTGAAGAAGTACGTCGCCACCGACCTGGGCCTGTTCGCCACGTCCGGCCGGGTCGACACCGGGCTCGACGAAACCAACATCACCGGGTTCAAGGTGCTCGACGCGATCCTCACCCAGGAGTGGGACGTGCTCGGCAATGCGCTATCCCACCTGGTGCTGCCAGCCGTCGTGCTGGGCACGATCCCCCTGGCCGTGATCGTCCGGATCACCCGGGCCTCCGTCCTCGACGTCATGAACGAGGACTACGTCCGCACCGCCGAGGCGAAGGGCCTCCTCGGCAAGACCGTCCGCAAGCGGCACATCCTGCGCAACGCCCTGCTGCCGGTGTCGACCACGATCGGCCTCCAGACCGGCCTGCTCCTCGCGGGCGCCGTCCTCACCGAGAAGGTGTTCGTCTGGAACGGCCTCGGATCGCTGCTGGCCGAAGGCATCGAGCGGCGTGACTATCCCCGCCTGCAGGCGCTGATCCTCGTCGTGGCGTTCGTCTACGTGATCGTCAACCTGCTGGTGGACATCTCCTACGCGATCATCGACCCCCGGGTGCGTGTGCGATGAGTATGGCTACCCGGAAGCGCGACAAGATCGACGCTCTCGTAGCGAGGACCACCGACCAGAGCGGTGGCGGCGTCAGCCTCATCGGCGACGCGTTCCGCCGCTTGGCGCGGAACCCCGTGGCGATCGCCGGTGCGATCATCGTCCTGCTGTTCATCCTGCTGGCGATCTTCGCGCCGCTGGTCGCGCCGAAGGACCCCACGGTGCGGTACCTGATCGACGAGATCCGGCAGAACACGCCGCTCCCGGCGCGCGCCGGCTTCCCGCTCGGTACCGACCAGGAGGGTCGTGACCTGCTGAGCCGGGTCATCGCCGGCTCCCGCCAGTCGCTGATCGTCGGCGTCATGGCCACGCTGATCGGGCTCGTCGCCGGCATGATCATCGGCGGTATCGCCGGTGCGGTCGGCGGCTGGGTGGACACCGTGCTCATGCGCTTCACCGACATCCTGCTCTCGGTGCCGTCGCTGCTGCTCGCGATCTCGATCGCGGCGCTCGCCGAGCGGCCGAGCCAGTGGACGGTGATCATCGCGGTCGCGATCGTCAGCGTCCCGATCTTCGCCCGACTGCTACGCGGATCGATGCTCGCGCAACGCAGCACCGATCACGTCCTCGCGGCGAGGGCGCTGGGCGTCAAGCAGCACCAGATCGTGTTCCGGCACATGCTGCCGAACTCGCTGTCGCCGGTGATCGTCCAGGCCACGCTGACGCTGGCCACCTCGATCATCGACGCCGCGGCACTGTCCTTCCTCGGTCTCGGCGACCCCGACCCGAGCCGCGCCGAATGGGGCGCGATGCTCGGTGAAGGCGCCCGCGTCTTCTTCGACGTGGCGCCGGCGATGACGCTGTACCCGGGCCTCGCGATCGTCCTGGTGGCGCTCGGCTTCACCCTGCTGGGTGAGTCGCTGCGTGAGGCCCTCGACCCGAAGAACCGGCGGTAACCGCGATGGCTCTGCTTGACGTACGTGACCTGAAGGTCGTCTTCAACCGGCGTGGCGCCCCGCCGTTCGCGGCGGTCGACGGCGTGACGTTCTCCGTCGAACCGGGTCAGACGGTCGGCCTGGTCGGCGAGTCCGGCTGCGGCAAGTCGGTGACCTCGCTCGCGATCATGGGGCTGCTGCCCAAGCGTGGTGTGCAGATCAGCGGCCAGGTGTCGTTCGAGGGCAAGGACCTGCTCCGCCTCTCCGACAAGGAGATGCGGGACCGGCGTGGCCGCGACATCGGCATGATCTTCCAGGACCCGCTGTCCTCGCTGAACCCGGTCATCCCGATCGGTGTCCAGGTGACGGAGGTGCTGGAGCGGCACCGGAACATGAAGGGCGCGGCGGCGAAGAAGGAGGCCGAGGGGCTGCTGAAGTCCGTCGGCATCCCGGACCCGGCCCGCCGGCTCACCGAGTACCCGCACCAGCTGTCCGGCGGTATGCGGCAGCGTGCGCTGATCGCGATCGCACTGGCGTGCCGACCGCGGCTGCTCATCGCGGACGAGCCGACCACCGCGCTCGACGTGACGATCCAGGCGCAGATCCTGGCGCTGCTGCGGCGCCTGGTCGAGGAGACAGGTACCGCGCTCATCATGATCACCCACGACCTGGGCGTGGTCGCCGGGCTGTGCGACACCGTCAACGTCCTGTACGGCGGCCGGGTGGTGGAGACCACCGACCGGCACCGGCTGTTCGGCGAGCCGCGCCACCCGTACACGCACGGCCTTCTCGGGTCGGTGCCGCGCCTGGACTCGGACCGGGCCGAGCCGCTGCGCGCGATCCGGGGATCGGTCAACGACAACATCCCGTGGGTGTCCGGATGCGCGTTCGCGCCCCGGTGCGACCACGCGTTCAACCGATGTGTGGAGGAGACCCCCGCACTGGAGGACGACGGCCGCCGGCTGCTCCGGTGCTTCAATCCGGTCGTCCCCGCGGAGCAGGGAGTTAGGGCATGACCACGCAACCGACCGAGGTCCTGCCGGCCACGAACGGCCGCGACGACGACCTGCTGCTGGACGTCCAGGATCTGAAGGTCCACTTCCCGATCCGGCGCGGCGTGATCTTCGACAAGGTCGTCGGGCACGTGTACGCGGTCGACGGCGTCAGCCTGCAGGTGCGCCGCGGCGAGACGTACGGGCTGGTCGGCGAGTCCGGCTGTGGCAAGACGACGTTCGGCCGGGGGCTGCTGCGCCTGGTCGAGCCCACCGGCGGCAAGGCCTTCTTCGACGGCGTCGAGCTGCGGTCGCTCAAGGGCGAGAAGCTGCGGACGATGCGCCGGCGCATGCAGATGGTCTTCCAGGACCCTCTGTCCAGTCTGGACCCGCGCCAGAGCATCGACTCGATCCTCTCCGAGGGCCTCAAGGCGCACGGCATGTTCGGCAACCAGGCGTCCGCGTCCAAGAAGTTGCGGGAGATCCTGAGCGCGGTCGGCCTGCCGGCGGTGGCGTTGCGGAAGTACCCGCACGAGTTCTCCGGCGGCCAGCGCCAGCGGATCGGGATCGCGCGGGCGATCATCCTCCAGCCCGACCTGGTCGTCGCCGACGAGCCCGTGTCCGCGCTCGACGTGTCGGTCCAGGCGCAGGTCATCAACCTGCTGTCGGACCTGCAGGACGAGTTCGGGCTGACGTACCTGGTCATCGCCCACGACCTTGCCGTCGTGCGGCACATCTCCGACCGGGTCGGCGTCATGTACCTCGGCGGACTGGTGGAGGAGGCGTCCAGCGACGAGCTGTACACGGCGCCGCTGCACCCGTACACCAGGGCGCTGATGTCGGCGGTGCCCGTCCCGGACCCGAAGGTCGAGGACCACCGCCAGCAGATCCTGCTCGCCGGCGATCTGCCGTCGCCGGCGAACCCGCCGAACGGTTGCCGCTTCCACACCCGCTGCCCGTGGCGGCAGGCGACGAAGTGCGACACCGAGCGGCCGGTGCTGCGGGAGATCCTGCCCGGTCACAAGGTGGCCTGCCACTGGGCGGAGGACATCCGGGACGGCCGGATCGCGACGCACGAGGTCGCCGTCGAGCTGGTCCGCCCCGACGGCGGTGGGCCCACCGCGACCGGCGTGGCACAGGTGACGGCCGAGATGGCGGGCACCCTGCCGCCCGGCGGCGTCTGACCCCGTCCAGTTTCGGACTTTTGAGGGTCGGCGGCCGGCCTCAACCCTCAAAAGTCCGAAACTCGGGGGTGCGACACTGGACCCGTGCTGCTACTCGCGGAGCGTGAAGCGATCGTCCTCACCGGACGGCGACTCGTGTGGGACCGCCTCGTCGTCGGCACCGCCGGCAACGTGAGTGTCCGGTCCGGTGACCGGATCGCGGTGACGCCCAGCGGCGTCTCGTACGACGAGCTGACGCCGGGCGCGGTCGGGGTCCACACGCTCGACGGGACGCCCGTCGAAGCGCCACTCGCGCCCACCAGCGAACTCCCGCTGCACCTCGCCGTCTACGCGGCGACCGACGCGACGGCGATCGTCCACACGCACCCGGTCGCAGCGACCGCGCTGTCGTGCCTGGTGGACGAGGTACCGCCGGTCCACTACTACACGGCGTTCTTCGGTGGCGTGGTCCGCGTCGCGCCGTACGCCGAGTACGGGACGGACGAACTGGCCCGCGCAGCGGTCGCCGCGCTCGACGGCCGTACCGCGTGCCTGCTCGGCAACCACGGCGCGATCGCGCTCGGCGCCACGCTCGCCCAGGCGTACGAGCGGGCCGGGTACCTGGAATGGCTGTGCGAGGTGGCGCTGCGGACGCTGTCGTCCGGCCTGCCGCCACGGGTCCTGGACGAGGCGCAGCTCAGCTCGGTGGCGACCCGCATCGCCGGCTACGGGCAGCGGGCTCCGTCCGAACCGGACTGACCGTGCTGAGCTACGAGTTCGGAGACCGGATCGGGCGGACGGCGCCTATCCGCCTCGGCGTCACGGCGGCGATCCTCGACGGGGACGGCCGCCTGCTCCTCACCCGCCGCGCCGACAACGGTGAGTGGTGCATGCCGGGCGGCGCGGTGGATCCGGGGGAGAGCCTCGCCGAGGCGTGCGCGCGGGAGGTGCGCGAGGAGGTCGGTGTCGACGTCCGGATCACCCGTCTGCTCGGCACCTACTCGTCGCCGGACGTCGTCGCCGCCTACCCGGACGGCAACCGGGCGCAGATCGCCGCCGCCGTGTTCCGCGCGGAGATCGTCACGGGCACGCCGGCGTGCGGCGACGAGGTGACCGAGGTCGGCTGGTTCACCGCGTCCGAGGCCGCCGCGCTGCCGGTGATCGCCACCCAACGCGGGCGGGTGGGCGCCGTCTTCGTCGACGGCGCCGACCCGTTCTTCGACTAGCGCGCCCGGCGGTGCCGTTCCACCAGGTTCACGAGCCGGCGCAGGGCGGGGTTCGGCAGCGGATCCCCGAGCGTCAGCGTCCGTGACCGGTCGCCGGTCGTGACCGTGATCGTGTAGGTCTGCGCATCCGGAACCGGGCTGTCCTGCTGCGGTTCCAGCGTGAGGAAACCGGACTCGTCGACGAGTTCGACCAACGTCGCCGCCTCGGACGGTGACAGGTCGTCGGCGTCCACGGTGAACGGCCGGGCGAGCCCCGGGAATGCGGCGATACCCCCGTCGATCGCGACGGTGACAGTCACCCGATCGCTCATCTACGACCTCTCATGCGAGAAGGACCTCGACCTCGCGCCAGGCGTCGTGCACGGCCTTCTGCTCGGTGCTGCCGGCGCCGTACAGCAGCCCGGCGACCTCCACCGTAACCCCCGCGAACCGGCGGAAGCCCGTGGTCTGGCGGACCTTCGAGTTACGCATCGTGTCGTACCAGATCCGGCCGGCACGTTCCCAGGCGTTGCCGCCGAGGCTGGTGGCGGTGAGGTAGAACGCCTTGTTGGGGATGCCCGAGTTGATGTGCACGCCGCCGTTGTCGCGGGTCGTGTAGACGAAGTCGCTCATCTTGGCCGGCTGCGGGTCCTTGCCGATCACCGGGTCGTCGTAGGCGGTGCCGGGCGCCTTCATGGACCGCAGCGCCACTCCCTGGACCTGGCTGGTGAAGAGGCCGTCGCCGATGAGCCAGTCGGCGTCCGCGGCGGTCTGCCCGAGCTTGTACTGCTTGACGAGCGAGCCGAACACGTCCGACAGCGACTCGTTCAGGGCGCCGGGCTGGTTCAGGTAGATCAGGCCGGTCTCGTCCTGGGTGACGCCGTGGACCAACTCGTGCCCGATCACGTCGAGCGAGATCGTGAATCGGTTGAACAGTTCGCCGTCCCCGTCGCCGAAGACCATCTGGTTGCCGTTCCAGAAGGCGTTGTTGTAGTGCTCCGAGAAGTGGACGGTGGCCTGGAGCGGCAGCCCCTCGTCGTCGATCGAGTCGCGGTCGTACGCCGCGTCGAAGAAGCCGTAGGTGGCGCCGAGCCCGTCGTACGCCTCGTCGACCGCGACGTCGCCGTTCGACGGCGCCCCCTCGCCGCGGACGAGCGTCCCGGGCAGGGACTCGTTGTGTTCGGCGTCGAAGACGCTGCGTTGCATGCCGGCGCTCGCGGTCGCCGCGTGGGTGGCGCCGGTGACCGCGGACTGGAGCCGCATCGCGACCAGCGAGCGGTCGAGAGACGCCGAGTCGACGGCTGCCGTGCGCTGCTCGTCGGACCCGTTCTTGGAGACGGAGTCGACGACGTGCGGCGGCAGGATCGTGCAGTGGTGCGGTGTTCGATGGCTCATGGCTGGTCCCCTCCCTTGCCTGATGATCAGGCTGTCGGGAGTGAACTACGTCACACCCGGGCGCGCCAGCACAGCGTCAGCGACCCGACACGTTCCGTAGAGCAAGCCCGCAGATATCCCCACGAATAGATGCGCGGCATCGGTAGGCCTGTGACCAGTCGTTACACCGAGCCTTAACCGGCGCTGAATCGGAGTCTGCGCAGGATGCCTCCGCGCCGGTAGGTCATCGGCGCCTTCGTGGCGGCCTCCCTACGGAGCCGCGCGTTGCTGGACAACCGAAGGATGATTCGTGTCCCGAAAACGGAACATCATCGCCACGGGGTTTGCGGCTGCCGCACTGGCCCTAGCCTCCGCCTTCGCCTTCGTCGGCGTCGCGGGCGCCGACGAGCCAGCCCGGCCGGTGTCGGAGTTCTCCGAGCAGGAGCTGCGGCACGCTCTGACGACCGAACGCGACACGGCCCTGTTCTGGAGCGGCCAGGTCGACGGCGAGAGCGTCCACGACCTGGCGGACACCATCGCGTCGGAAACCGGTCGGGTCACGCTGGGCCAGCGTATGGCTGCCCGTGGGATCGCCGAACCTGGTGATGACATGGACGCCTGGGCAAGGCTCTCCCGCTACATGGCGGACGGCGCCTCAGGCAGGGTCGCGGTGCTCATCGGCACCACGGTTCGGGAGGGCAACATCTGGGAGACGGTCGAGTTCCCCGCGCTGCAGGCGAACCCCGCGGTCGACGAGATCGTTCGGGTCGACCCGATCACCCGTGAAGACTCCGTTCTGTGGGAGCGCGGTGGTGGCGGGGAGGAGCCGCCTGCGGAGAACCGGCACGAGCAGATCCGTCTTGCTGACACCACCAAGTGCCTCGACCTGGCCAATCACCGCGAGAGCTACTTCGAGGCGGACGTCGTCCTGTCCGACTGCAACGCCTCGGCGAACCAGACCTGGATCCGGCAGGACAACGGCTACCTTCAGTCCGTCGGCTCGCTGCTCTGCCTGGACTGGCACAACGACGATGACCTGCGCGTCAACCACTGCGGGGACGTGGTGTCCGACCAGTGGACGCACAACGGGGACACCGGCGAACTCGAGAACGACTCCGAGGGCGGCTGCCTCGACGCCCCCAACGGCAACCATGACAACGGCACCCAGCCGATCGTCTTCGGCTGCCAGAACAGCAACAACCAGCGGTGGATCATCGAAGTGCCGCAGGTCGTCACGACCCCGCCCCACGACGAACTGTAACCATCGTCGCTAACGAGAGAACGGCTCCCGGCGGCTCCCGGGGGCCGTTTCGTTTGGGTCAGGTCGCGGCCGCTGTCATCGGATTCTCGGAGGCGAGGTGTGCGCGAAGTTCGCCGCCCTCAACGGATCCGATGCGCTCGAAGATCTCCAGCGCCGCCTGCCAGCAGACCAGGGCGCGCGTGGGCTGGTCGAGCGCGGCGAGGCCGTGGCCGAGCTGTTCCAGGGCCGTTGCCTGCCCGTAGCGGAAGCCGATTCTGCAATGGATGCCCAGCGCCCGTTCGGCGTAGCTGACCGTGTGCTCGGGGTGATCCGCGGCGAGGGAGGACTTGGCCAGCGCGGTGAGTGCCTGGCCCTCCCGGAACGCGTCGCCACTCGCCCGCGCGAGCCTGTAGCCCTCCTGGTTGCTGGCGATCGACTCCGAGTGCTGGCCGAGTTCGCCGTACGCACCACCAAGGGTGTGAAGCGCGCTGATCGTGTCGTTCAACGGGCCGGCCTCCTCGGTGAGTTCGAGACAGCGCCGGGCGTAGGTGATGGCCTGCGTGGGTCGCCGGCCCCGGAGCGCCAGCATCGCCAGGTTGTTGATGGACGCGATCTCGCCGTTCCGGTCGCCGTGCTCCCGGCTGTGCACGAGGCTTTCGTCCAGGAGAGCGATCGCCTTGCCGTCCTGGCGGTCGAATATGTAGACGATGCCGAGGGCGTTGAGGGCTCTGGCCTGGCCGAGCCCGTCGCCGCTCGCGGCGAACAACTGGATGCTCCGGCCGAGGTGGCGCTCTGCCTCCTCGACGTGGTGCCGGGTGACCGCGACGATGCCGAGTTCGAGCGACGCGAGCGCGATGGCGCCGTCGTGGCCGTCGCGGACGGCAGCCGTGAGCGCGGCCTCGGCCAGGTTCTGCAAGTCGTTCCAGTGGCCACGGCTGTACAGGAACTCGCGCAGTTCGGCGACGAGCTCGGCGACGAGTGCCGGGTTGGTGCCCGGGTCCGCTGCGGCCTGCAGACCGACGCCGACGATGTTGGCACGCTCGGCGGCGAGCCAGGCGGTGGCCATGGTGTGGCTGGCGAAGGCTGGGGCGGCGTCCGGATCGAACGGCCGGCGCCCGATCGGGATCCGGCCGGGCCGCAGCCACTGGTCGGCGGCGCCGGCCGCGCCCAGATAGAAGAGCATGGTGCGTTCCAGCGCGGCGCGGCTCTCGTCCGGGCCGGCTAGGCTGCGCGCGAACAAGCGGACGAGGTCGTGGTACCGGTACCGGTCAGGCACTGGAGACTGGATCAGATGCGCGTCCACGAGGTGTTCCAGAGCCGTTTCGGCTTCATCTTCGGGCAGGCCGAGCAGGGCCGCCGCCGCCGCGAGGCTGAGGTCGGCGCCGTCGGTGAGGCTCGCCAGGCGGAACGCCCGCGCCGCGTCCGGATCGCCGGTCGGCAGGTTCTGGTAGCTCACCAGGAAGCTGGCCTGCACCGCGAGGTCACCGGCGGTGAGTTCCTCGAGCCGGCTTCTCTCGTCGCGGAGCCGGTCCGCCAGCGTGCCGATCGTCCAGCCGGGTCGCGTTGCGAGGCGTACGCCCGCGATCCGCAAGGCGAGCGGAAGGCGGGCACAGGCCCGGACAACTTCGGCGGCGGCTACGGGCTCGGCGGCCACACGGTCCGCGCCGGCCACCCGGGACAGGACGGCCAGCGCGTCGTCCTGTGTGAGGACGTCGAGGCTGAGCAGGTGGACGGCTTCCAGGTCGGCGAGTCGGGCGCGGCTCGTGACCAGTACGCCGGCGGACGCGGTGCCCGGAAGGAGCGGCCGTACCTGCGCCGCGTCGTGGGCGTTGTCGAGCACGATCAGGAGCCGTCGCTCGCTCACGGTCGTGCGGTACAGCGCGGCGCGGGACTCCGGGTCATCCGGGATCAGGGTGGGCTCGACGCCGAGATCCTGTAGGAATCTGGCCAACACATCGTGCGGGTCGAGTGGCCGGACGCGTGCGCCCTGGAGGTTGACGAAGAGCTGCCCGTCGGGGAACCGATCGCGGAGGCCATGCGCGCTGTGGATCGCGAGGCTCGTCTTGCCCACACCGCCGGTCCCGGTCAGGGCGAGGATCGCGACGGCACTACCCTGGCCCGTCTCACTCTCCGTGAAGACGGCGTGGATCTGGCCCAGCTCGGCGTCGCGACCGGTGAAGTCGCTGATGTCCGCAGGCAGCTGCGCCGGGACGACTGCCGACATGGCGGTCGGCATGCGCTGCGGCGACGTCATGGCCGGATCGGCGACGAGGAGCTGGCGGTGCAGTTCCTGCAGCTCGGGGCTCGGGTCGATGCCGAGTTCGGAGGCGAGCAGCCGGCGCGTGTCGTCGTACACGCCCAGGGCTTCGGCCTGCCGCCCGGACCGGTAGAGCGCGAGCATCAGCAGGCTGCGGAGGCGTTCGCGCAGCGGGTGCACGGCGACGAGCTGCGTAAGGTTGGCGACCTCCTCCCCGTGCCGGCCGAGGGCGAGTGCGGCGTCGAGCCGCTCCTCGGTGAGGGTGAGCCGGAGTTCGGTGAGGCGCTGCCGTTGGGCGTCTACGAATGGCCCGCAGGCCCCGTCGAGCGGTTCGCCGCGCCAGTACGCCAGCGCGGTATCGAACTCGACCGCGCAGGTTTCGAGGTCGCCGTCCTCCCTCGCCTGCCGTGCTCGCTGCGTGGCCTCCTCGAACTCCAGCAGGTCGAGCTGACTGGGGTCGATGTTCAGGCAGTAGCCGGTGCCGGTGGAGCTGAGCAGCCGGCTCGGAGCACCCTTCTCGCGCCACGGTTCGAGGACCTTGCGGAGCCCGGCCACGTAGACGGCCACGAGGTTCGCCGCGCTGGCCGGCGGTGACGCTCCCCAGACCGCGTCGATGACCTGGTCGCGGGAGACGGTGGAGTTGGCATTCAGCAGCAGCACGGCGAGAACAGAGCGCTGCTTCGTGGATCCCAGCGCCAGATCCGCCCCGTCGTCGACGGCTGAGATAGGGCCCAGTGTGGCGAACCGGATTCTCCGCCCTTCCACCACACCGATCCTTTCCGCACCTGCTTGACCGGACCGGATGAGCCGGCGCCGGGTGATGCCGACGCGCGCCACGGTGCCGTGGGATTCTACCCGGCCGGCACGGAGGCGATCCGGATCAGTCGAGCACGATCGTGAGCCCGCGTTCCTTCGCGAACCGGGGAAGGTCACTGATGATCCGTGCGCGGTCGTCGTCGGAGACCGGCTCGCCGTCGTCCCAGGTCCGGATCGATTTGACGTCCGCGTAGAAATGGACCGGGTTGTCGCTGGGCATCATCTCGCCGGTGAGGCGGATCGTACGGTCGTCCATGGCGACGTGGATCGAGCCGCGGCTCATGTTGAGGATTTCCATGTATGCGCTGGCCTCCTTGTAATGAACGAGTGTAGGAGCGGTCCGGAGTGGCCAGGCGACGCTGCCGTGACCACTCCGGACCGGTTACTCAGATTTCGTCGTGGGGCGGGGTCGTGACGACCTGCGGCACTTCGATGATCCACCGCTGGTTGTTGCTGTTCTGGCAGCCGAAGACGATCGGCTGGGTGCCGTTGTCATGGTTGCCGTTGGGGGCGTCGAGGCAGCCGCCCTCGGAGTCGTTCTCGAGTTCGCCGGTGTCCCCGTTGTGCGTCCACTGGTCGGACACCACGTCCCCGCAGTGGTTGACGCGCAGGTCATCGTCGTTGTGCCAGTCCAGGCAGAGCAGCGAGCCGACGGACTGAAGGTAGCCGTTGTCCTGCCGGATCCAGGTCTGGTTCGCCGAGGCGTTGCAGTCGGACAGGACGACGTCCGCCTCGAAGTAGCTCTCGCGGTGATTGGCCAGGTCGAGGCACTTGGTGGTGTCAGCAAGACGGATCTGCTCGTGCCGGTTCTCCGCAGGCGGCTCCTCCCCCACCACCGCGCTCCCACAGAACGGAATGCTCACGGGTGACCGCGTCGATCTTGACGATCCGGTCGACCGCGGGATTGTCCTTCAGCGCGGGGAGCTCCTTGGTCTCCCAGACGTTTCCATCGCGCAGTTCCTGGCCCATCACGACGTAAGCCGTGCCGGAGGCGCCTTCGGCGTAGTAGCGCGAGGCCTCCTCCCACGCCCGCATCGCGTCGGGTGTGCGGTCGTCGAACGCCGGCATCTCGATGCCGCGGTCGGCCAGCCTCATCTCCAGAGTGGTGCCGCCGGCTTCGCGCGCGATGACGCCGGCGGTCTGCTCGACGCTCTCGCCGTTGACCCGGCCGGTCCAGAAGTTGGCCTTGTCGCGTTCGGTGATCAGCGCGTGTCGCTGGTCCTGCTCGTTGAGCTTGTCCCAGGGTGTCCCGGCCGAGGCGGCGTTGGCGAACCCGAGGGTGCCGAGCCAGGCAACCATCGTGAGTACGAGGGCCGCCAGGGCGGCGCCGAGTTGTTTCTGCCTTCGATTCACTGAACCTTCCAATACTGAGTCGGCCGTATCGCTATTGGCCGTATGTGCAGGGCGCCGCCACGCTGGCAGAAACTGATTGAGCCTCGATTAAGGCCTGGCTTAATCGCTGGTCAGCAGCGGGCCCGCGACTGTAACGCCGAGATCGGCGCATTCGTCGCGTGCGATTAAGCCTCGCTATAGGGACGATTGATCGACAGGTCATCGGCTGTGGGTATATCCGGCCGGTCATGTCACGATCGGAATTGCTGAATCGCCGACAAAGTATTGCTGGGGAAAGTCGTCATGCGTATCCCGCCCGAGACGGCCGCCGCCGTTGGCGCACTGGTCGCCTCGGTCGGCCGCCGGATCGACGCCGCGAGGGCGGCGGTCCCCGCCCGGCTTCTCTACCGGGGTTCGCACCGCATTCAGCTGGATGCCGGCGAGTTCGCGTGGAGCTGGTCCGCGCTCGACAGCCTGCCGTCCGCGTTCCGGGGTTGGCGGCTACCGGCGCTGCTGGTGAGCGTGGTGGCCATCGTCGCGTCGGTCGCCGCCATACCGTCCTCGCCGCCGCCTGACCCCGGCGAGGCCGTGGCGGCGCTGGCCCGTGTCGTCGAGAGGATCCGCGGCATCACCTTCGTACGCCGGCCGCCGGTCCGGGTGGTGACCGCCGCGGAGTACACCCGTGGCCTGGCCGAGACCGCCGCCGCCGCGCGAGAACAGGGCGCGCGGGTGGGGGAGATGATGCAGGCGATCGGGCTGCTCGCTCCTGACGCGAACCTTGTCGACCTCATGGCTCGGGCCAGAGCCGGTACGGGCTTCGCCAGATACGACATGTACACAGGTGAGCTGCTCCTCCGTGATGCGCGCTTGACGCCGTACCGCCGCAGCGTGCTCGTGCACGAACTCGCATTCGCGCTCGACGTGCAGCGGGCGACACTGCACCGCCCGGGGCCGGCGGCGACCTACGACAGCGCAGCGTGGCCGGTCCTTGCGCTGTTCGAGGGCGACGCGCGCCGGATCGAGAACGTCTACCGCGCCTCCATGTCCCACCTCGAACGGCGGACCGCCGACCGCGAGCAGGCCGGGCACGACCACCAGCGACGGCGCGGACTGCCTCGCACGGTGACGGAGCTGACCGCCGCGCCATCCCTCCGTGGACAGCGGCTCGTGCGGGCGATCCTGGACGAGGGCGGGCAGGCCGCACTTGACCGCGCGTTCGCGAACCCGCCGACGACCGCCCAGCAGGCCCTCTACCCCGACCTGTACCTCGCGGGCGTCACGGCAGTGCCGGTGGTCGCGGCGCCGTCACCGGAACCGCTGTCCAGCGGTGTGTTCGGCGCGTTCCTCCTCCAGCAGATCCTCGCCGAAGACCCGGCGACAGCCGACTGGGCTGCTCGTGCCTGGGCGGGAGACAGCGTGACAACCTGGGTGGACCGGGGCGGATTCTGCGCCGCGATCACCTTCGCCCTTCGTGACACCAGCGCCCTGCGACGATTCGAGCACGTGCTGCGACGCTGGGCGGTGAGCCGTCCGAAGGGGGCCGTGCAGCGGCGAGACGGCGTCGTCGTCGTCACCTCGTGCAGCCTGACCGACGAGGCCGCCGCGGCCCGCGAGGCCGCCGGCTCGCCCCCGGGTGAGGAAAGGCCGCGGTGGATACCGATCCCCGAACCCACGAAACGGCCCCCGACCGGTGCGGGTCGGGGGCCGTTCCTCTAGGTGGTCGGATGCGAGCGACCACCGTCTACCGGGGAGCGCATCGAGCATGGCAGTCGCCGATTGAGCCTCGATTAAATCGGCGCCCCACGACCCCGCCGCGACGGTCGGACATGCGCCACTCCCGCGGCGGGCGTCGGGACGATTACGAGTTGGGCGCCGGCCTCGCGGAGCATCCAGGTCATCCAGCGCCGTACGTCGGGGAAGAGCGAGAGGTGCGCCGCCGAGGGGACAACCACGGCGCGGGCATTCCGGCTCGTACCTCTTCCAGCAGCGTGAGGAACCCGGCGTCGGCGGCTGCCCGGTCGCGTGGCGCGTCGTCGCGCAGCACCGTGTCGACGGTGAATCCGGCGCGGGCGCCGTACTCGCAGAGTCGCTCGGCCACGGCGTCCAGGGGCTGCGAATCCGGGCGGATCACGCGCACGTAGCCGACGGCGGGGGGGGCTCGGGCGCGGCTGCATGACGAGGCCTACTGGGGTTGGTGGCGGCGCCCCGAGGGTGCCGGGGAGAGTGGGCGCCGCCGCGCGGGCCGGGACGGCGACGGTTCCGCGGCCGCACGCCGCCCCGGCGGATCTGGGGTTTCAGCGAGGCGCGACGGCCGTCACCGGGAGCTTTCACACGGCTGCCGCGCCCCGCCCTATCGACCCACGCGCACGCCGATGGGTTTGTGCGCGCGGGGAGTCCTGCAGTAGATCCGGCCGGAGGTTTCGTGGCCGACCGGCGGGCCGTCTCTCGTTTTTGCGATTCTTTGCTGGTGTTAGACCAAGGTTGCCGGCTAGGATTGTGCCCGAAGGGAGGCGTTGCCCATGCCCCAGCCAGCTCATGCGCCCGACGGCATCGACAGAGCGAACGACGCCTTCTGGTCCGAAGTCGGTCCTGGTGACCTGGATGTGGCGGTCGCTCCGCTCCGTCCCGACGAGTCATTCGCGATCGACGATCTCACCGACGCCGAGTGGGCCGAGTTCGTGCGAGCGCTCCGCGAGTGAACGCGGTCGTCGTCCTCGACACGAATGTCTTCACCGCCCGACTCAATCCACGATCCTCGTTGCTGCCGTTGTACGACAAGCACGTCCTCGGCGCCCGGATCGTGATCGCCGCGCAAACGGTGGCGGAGGCCCGATACGGCGCGCTGAAGGCCGGGTGGGGCGAGAAGACCTGGCTCAGCTAGAGAGGCTCGTGCACCGGGGCCAGGTCGTCGCGCCGGACGACCACACCGTGTGGGCGTTCGCTCGTCTCCGGCACCAGTGCCATCTGGAGGGCCATCCGCTCCACCAGAAGCAGCATGTCGGCGATCTGTGGATCGCCGCGACGGCGGTCCGCTGGAACCTGCCGCTGGTCGCGCACGATCGCGTGTTCGACGGCTGTCCTGAGCTTGAGCTACGGACGGAACTCGGAGAGCCGGGGTGAGGGCTGGCCGGGGTGGCCCGGCCAGCCTCCGGACCCCTAGCGGAAGGCGCGGTTGACGGCGCTGACGACGGCCTTGAGCGACGCCGACACGATGTTCGGGTCGATGCCGACTCCCCACAGCACCCGGTCACCGACGGCGCACTCCACGTAGGCCGCGGCCCGGGCGTCGCCGCCGGACGACATGGCGTGCTCGGTGTAGTCGAGCACCCGCACGTCGATGCCGACCTCGCCGAGCGCGTTGACGAACGCCGCGATCGGACCGTTGCCCGTGCCGGTGAGCGTCTGGTCGGTGCCGTCCAGGGTGACGTCGACGCTGAGCGTGTCGGCGCCGTTCGCCACGTTGCGGTGGCCGTGCAGCGCCAGCCGGCCCCATGACGCGAGCGGGGTCGGCAGGTACTCGTCGCTGAAGATCGACCAGATCTCGGCCGGGCTGATCTCGCCGCCTTCGGAGTCGGTGACCCGCTGGACGACACCGGAGAACTCGATCTGGAGCCGGCGCGGCAGGTCCAGCTGCCGCTCGGACTTGAGGATGTACGCCACGCCGCCCTTGCCGGACTGCGAGTTGACCCGGATGACGGCTTCGTAGCTGCGGCCGACGTCCTTGGGGTCGATCGGCAGGTACGGGACGGCCCACGGGATCTCGTCGACGGTCCTACCGGCGGCCGCCGCGTCCCGGTCCATCCATTCGAAGCCCTTCTTGATCGCGTCCTGGTGCGATCCGGAGAAGGCCGTGTAGACGAGGTCGCCGCCGTACGGGTGCCGTTCGGGAACGGGCAGCTGGTTGCAGTACTCGACGGTCCGGCGGATCTCGTCGATGTCGGCGAAGTCGATCTGCGGGTCGATGCCCTGACTGAACAGGTTGAGGCCCAGCGTCACCAGGCAGACGTTGCCGGTGCGCTCGCCGTTGCCGAACAGGGTGCCCTCGATGCGGTCGGCGCCGGCCAGGTAGCCCAGCTCGGCGGCGGCCACGCCGGTGCCGCGGTCGTTGTGCGGGTGCAGCGAGAGGATCACGTCGGACCGGTGGTTCAGGTTCCGCGACATCCACTCGATCGAGTCGGCGTACACGTTCGGCGTGGCCATCTCGACGGTCGCGGGCAGGTTCAGGATCACGGGGCGGTCCGGGGCGGGCTCCCAGATGTCGGTGACCGCGTTGCACACCTCGGCGGCGTACTCCAGTTCGGTGCCCGTGTACGACTCCGGCGAGTACTCGAACCGTACGAACGTCTCCGGCATCGTCTCGGCGATCTTCTTGCACAACCGCGCACCGTTCGTGGCGATGCTCGTGATGCCCTCGCGGTCCAGGCCGAACACGACACGCCGCTGCAACGTGGACGTCGAGTTGTACAGGTGGACGATGGCCTGCTTGGCGCCGCGGATCGACTCGAACGTCCGCTCGATCAGCTCGTCGCGGGCCTGGGTCAGGACCTGGATCGTCACGTCGTCCGGGATCAGGTCCTCTTCGATGATCTGCCGGACGAAGTCGAAGTCGGTCTGGCTCGCCGACGGGAATCCGACCTCGATCTCCTTGTAGCCCATGCCCACCAGCAGCTCGAACATGCGGCGCTTGCGGGGCGGGGTCATCGGGTCGATCAGCGCCTGGTTGCCGTCGCGCAGGTCGACCGAGCACCACAGTGGCGCCTCGGTGATGACCTTCTTGGGCCAGGTGCGGTCAGGCAGGTCGATGGGCGTGAACGCCGAGTACTTGTGGATCGGCATCGCCGACGACTGTTGCGGGTTCCGTACGAAGGTCATGCGGTGGGCTCCTCGGCCTGGTGCTGGGGCCAGCGGGCATCACAAACGCCGCGGCGAGGGAGCCGGCCGTCTAGAGGGCCCCGCCGCGGCAGCGAAGGAGGAGTCGCACATGCCGCACACCGTCACCATAGGTCGCCCGGTACCGGTTTGAAAATCCCGTCCCGCCATCTGGGCGTCACAACCACCCGCGCTGGGTGGCCAGCACGCCGGCCTGGAACCGGCTGCCAGCGCCCAGTTTGTCCAGGAGTGCCTCGACCCGCCGCCGGAGCGTGCGGCGGCTGCACCCGAGGTGCCGGGCGATGGCCTCGTCCTTCATCCCGGACACGAGCCGCCGCAGCAACGCCTGCTCAGCGGCGGTGAGCGCGCCGGCGCCGCCCGGTTCGTCCGGCCACGGTGTCGCCTGCCGCCACATCACCTCGAACAGGGCGTGCAGGGCGTCGGTGAGGGCGGAGCGGTGCACGACGATCGTCCGGAAGCGGCTCCCGTTCTCGGTGCCCGTGAGGGGGAGGATCGCCGTCCGGCGGTCGAAGACGAAAAGCTTCAGCGGGACGGTACGTACGAAGCGCGACTGCTCGCCCGCCTTCCCCATCGCCGAGATGTAGGCCAGCTTGCCGGGATTGTCGAGCGCGTGCCGGGCGTAGATGCAGCGGTACGAGACGCCCCGCTTCAACGCGTGCCGCTCCAGCACCTCGCACTCGTCGGAGTCCATCACGTACGGCGGCGCGTCCAGGCCGATGATGTCGTCCTGCGCGTTGGCGAGCAGGTCGCCGAGCCGGGCACGGATGGCGGCCGTGCCCTCCAGGATCTCGATGACCTGGCCAGGGTCGCCGCGCAGCTGGCCGTGGTAGAAGTCCGTCGCGAGCTGCTCGATGTCGCCGGTCAGGCGGTCGAGCTCGTGCTGGCGGTCGCGGATCAGCGAGCCGAGGGCGGCGCGCGGATCGACGGGACGCGGCGGCGATTCGTCTCTCAGCAGGCCGGCGGCGACGAGCTGGCGGACCGCCGTCCGGCAGCGCTGCGGCGTGATGTCCAGCGCCTGCGCGCATTCGCCGATGCCTAGCTGGGGATCGCGTAACAGCGCGCGGTACACGCGCTCCTCATCACCGGATATCCCGACCGCATCCCACATGGGCGCCTCCTGCGGGTGGCCGGAATGGGCATGTGTCCGTTCCGGTCATGACCGACTCGCCCACGATGCCAGGATTCCGCCGAAAGGTATAGACCTTTCTCGCCCCTGCGCAACACCGCCTGGTGTGGCCCGAACGGAAGGATCGGCATGCATCGCAGATTCGTCGCAGTAGTCGCCGCCCTCGCACTCGTCACGCCACCGGGCATGGCCCAGGCGGCTGGTGTCGCGGAGAAGGCCCCCACCGGCACGGCCGTCACGCTGGTCACCGGCGACACCGTCCGGATCGTGACCGGTGCCAGCGGTCAGCCGGCCCTGGCGATCTATCCGGCGCCCGGCAGGGACGACATCAGCTTCCAGCGCCAGGACAAGATCGGTGGGGACGTGCTCGTCGTCCCGTCCGACGCGGCGCCCCTGCTGGCCGCCGGGCGGCTCGATCCGCGGCTGTTCAACGTCACCGGACTGGTCCGGATGGGGTACACCGACAAGGCGAAGCCGACCCTCCCGCTGATCGTCACCCACAGGCCGGGCATCGCGGCGCCGGAGGGCCGGCGCTTATCGAGCGTGAACGGCGTCGCGATGTCCCTCGACAAGCGGCGCGGCAGCGCCCTGTGGGACTCGCTGACCGACCAGCGGACGCTCACCGCCGGAGTGACGAAGATCTGGCTGGACGGCGTCGCTCGCACGTCGCTGGACGTCAGCGTGCCGCAGATCGGCGCCCCGGCGGCGTGGCAGGCGGGCTACACGGGCGCCGGCATCACGGTCGGCATCCTGGACAGCGGGGTCAAGGGCGACCACCCGGATCTGGCCGGCCGGCTCGTCGAGCAGCGCGACTTCACCGACACCCTGCCCCAGGGCGGTGACGACGACGGCCACGGCACGCACGTCGCCGGGATCGTCGCCGGCGTGGGCGCGAAGTACCGCGGCGTGGCCCCGGACGCGAAGCTGATCAGCGGCAAGGTCTGCACGATGTGGGGCTGCGCCGAGTCGGAGATCATCGCCGGGATGGAGTGGATCGCGCCCAAGGTCCGCGTCGTCAACATGAGCCTGGGCGGCAACTCGACGGACGGCACCGACCCGATGTCACAGGCCGTCGACAACCTCACCGCCGCTCACGGCACGCTGTTCGTCATCGCCGCCGGCAACTCGGGCGGGTTCGACCAGGTGGCGGCGCCGGCAGCGGCCGACGCGGCGCTGGCGGTCGGCAACGTGACGAAGGACGACGAGACCAACCCCGGTTCGAGCCGCGGCCCCCGTACCGGTGACTACGCCGTGAAGCCGGACATCGCAGCACCCGGAACCGGCATCGTCGCGGCTCGCGCGGCCGGCACGCCGACCGGCGACGCCAACCCGGTCGACGAGAACTACACCCGCCTCACCGGTACGTCGATGGCGTCACCGCACGTGGCCGGGGCCGCGGCGTTGCTGGCCCAGCAGCATCCGGACTGGTCCGCGTCCCAGCTCAAGCCGACCCTGATGAGTACCGCCAAGCCGACCGCCGGCGTGCTGGACCAGGGCGCCGGGCGGGTGGATGTGGCCCGTGCCGTCAGCCAGCGGGTCACCTCGCCGAGCGGCAGCGTCAGCTACGGCTTCTTCGCCTGGCCGTACGACGAGAAGCCGGTCGGCAAGACCGTGACCTACCGCAACGACGGCACGGCGCCGGTCACGCTGGACCTCGCCTTGACCGTCACCGGGCCGGACGGACCCGCACCCGCCGGCATGTTCACCACGTCGGGCAACCAGGTCACCGTCCCGGCGGGCGGCACCGCCGACGTGACCGTCACGGCGAACGTCATCGGCAAGGCGATCGGCCAGTACAGCGGGCGCCTCACCGCCACCGCGCCCGGCGTCGCCGTCCAGACCGCGCTCGCCGCGTACCTGGAACCGGAGAGCTATGACCTGTCGATCAAGGTCATCGGCCGGAACGGGACGTTCGAGGACGCCGCGATCATGCCGGTGAACAGCGTCACGGGCGACGCCCGGTTCAGCTCCGAGGTCAAGTTCGACGAGTCCACCGGGATCGGACGGATCCGGCTGCCCAAGGGCAACTGGGATCTCAACGGTTACGACCTCTCCACCGATCCGAACAACGAGGCGCAGCCCCGGCTGGTCACCGCGCTGTCCAAGGCCAACGTCGTGCTGGACCGGGACACCTCGGTCACGCTCGACGCCAGGGCCGGACGTCCGGTGAAGGCCGTCGTCGACAAGGCGGACGCACGTCTCCACATCGGCGAGGTCGGGCTCATGTCCGGCAACGGCCAGGGTCATGGCGGCGTGTTCGCCCAGGTCGTGCGGCCGAACGTCCAACTGTTCGCGGTTCCGGTCGCCAGCCGGGTGACCGACCATCCGCACTCGTTCATCTTCGGCGCCGCGTTCTCCGCGAAGCCGCCGCCGGGCTCCGACCCGTCCGGTTACGTGTACAACCTGGCCTTCTCCGAGCCTGGCGGCGTGCCGGCCGACCTGACGTACGAGGCTCCCGACCGCACGCTGGCGGCCGTCCGCACCACGTACCACGCCCAGGGGGCGACGACCTCCGCCGCACGATTCGGCTGGGCGCTCTACCCGGGCATCGGAGCGGGCAGCAGGCTGATCGACTTCCAGAACGTCACGGTGCCGAGCCGCCGGACCGAGTACTTCACGGCGAACCCCGACATCACCTGGTTCCAGTACCTCCAGATCAGCACGGACGAGTCGTCCGACGCCGAGTCGCATGTCTCGCAGCGGACGTACCGCGCCGGGCCGCAGGCGGCCTCCTGGAACCGCGCGCCGGTCGGTCCGGCGTTCGGCCACCCCGACCGTGGGTGGGGTGTGGTGCGGAACGGCTCGGAGCTGGACGTGTCGCTGACGCTGTTCTCGGGCAGCGACCCGGGCAGCTTCGCGCAGCCGGCGAACGGCGTGACCGGCACGACCACGCTGTCCCGCGACGGTGTGGTGCTCGGCACCAGCGACCAGCCCGGGTTCGGATCGTTCACGATCCCGGACACGGCTGGCCGGTACTCGCTGCGCGCCGTGGCCAGCCGGGACGTGCCCTGGTCGGTCATCGGGACGAAGACGGACGCGACCTGGACGTTCCGCGAGCCCGGGGCCACCGCGCCGGCCAAGGCGCTGCCGCTGCTCGGGATCCGGGCCAGCGGCGACGTCGACGATCAGGGCCGCGCACCGTCCGGTGAGTACTTCCCGCTGGTGCTGACCGCCGGACGCCAGCCAGGCGCCCCGGGATCCGCCCGCCTCGCCGCGCTCACCGTCGACGTCTCGTATGACGACGGGGCGAAGTGGACGCGGGCGCGGACCGGCTTCTCCGGATCCACCGGTGTCGCGCTCCTCCGCCACCCGGACGCCGGCAAGTTCGTCTCGCTCCGCATCACGGCACGCGATACCGACGGCAACACCGTCACCCAGACCGTGACGCGGGCCTACCAGCTCCGCTGAAAACCGAAGCGGCGCGCCGACCGAGGTCGGCGCGCCGCTTTCGTGTGCGGGTAGTCGATCAGCTGGCGCCGGCTCCCGCGGGAGCGGTGCCGCGCAGCGTCAGGACGTACTCGACGAGCGCGATCAGCAGGATCTTCGTCGACTCCCGGGTACGGGCGTCGCACGGCATGATCGGCACGTCCGGCGAGATCGTCAGCGCTTCGCGGACGTCCTCTATCGCGTGGGCCTGGACGCCGTCGAAGCAGTTGATGCCCACCACGTACGGCAGGGACCGCTGCTCGAAGAAGTCCACGGCGGCGAAGCAGTCGGCCAGGCGGCGGGTGTCGACCAGCACGACCGCGCCGATGGCACCCTTGACCAGCTCGTCCCACATGAACCAGAAACGGGTCTGACCCGGCGTACCGAACAGGTACAGGATCAGCTCGTCCTCGAGCGTGATACGGCCGAAGTCCATGGCGACGGTGGTGGTGGCCTTACCGGGCACTACCGCGTTGTCGTCCACATCCGCGGCCGCGGCGGTCATGACCGCCTCGGTCGTCAGCGGCTGGATCTCCGAGACCGAGCCGACGAGCGTCGTCTTGCCAACACCGAACCCCCCAGCGATGACAATCTTCGCCGATGTAGCCCCGCGACGCGCCCTCCCCGGCACGGAACTAGAGCTTGCGAAGTCCACTGAGCACCCTTTCCAGCAGGTATGTACCGAGCTGATCGTCAAGTCGGCCAGGCTCGTGGATCTCCAGCAAGCCAGCCTCTGTCATGTCGCCGACGATCACGCGGGCGACGCCGAGCGGGACGCCCAGGCGGGCGGCGATCTCGGCCAGTGACTGCACCTGGTGGCAGAGCTCCGCGATCCGCTGCCAGTCATGGCTGCGGAAGCCGGCGTCCTGCTCACCTCGTGCGGTCGTGGTGATCAACGACTCCATCGCGATATCGACACGCGAGCGGGTACGCCCGCCGGTCATCGCATACGGGCGGACCAGCGGCCCGCTTGGATCGACGTACTCAGTGTTCATCGTCGCCTCGCGGGGTCTCAGCGCGGCAGGGCCGCGTGCAGCTCGTTACGGAGTTGCGGCGTCAAGACGGCGCCGACACGTTCCACCAACAACGCCATCTCGTATCCGACCTGCCCGATGTCGCATGCCCGGGAGGCCAGCACCGCCAGCGACGAACCGTCGCTGATGGACATCACCAGCAAGAACCCTGTGTCCATCTCGACCACGGTCTGGCTGACGGTGCCACCTTCGAAGCACTGCGCCGCGCCGTTGGTCAGGCTCACCAGGCCGGAGGCGATCGCCGCCAGCTGGTCCGCGCGGTCTCGGGGCAAGCCCTCGGAGACTGCGAGCAACAGACCGTCAGCGGAGACCGCGACCGCGTGGGCGATCCCAGGAACCCGGTTGGCGAAGCTGCCCACCAGCCAATTCAGGTTCTGGGCGTCGTGGCTCAGCGAGCTCACATTTCCTCCTGCTCGGTAACTTCTGTGGCGACTGCCGAGTGCCTGGACCGACTCGCCTGGCGGCCCTGCTCAAGCCCGCTCCGGTAGCTGGACAACACACCGCGCACCGCATCGGGGGAGCGGGTAGCGGCCGGTCGTGCGGGCCGGCGCTGCTGCGACGACTCGACGCGACCTGGGACGAAGTTCGCCATCGGCACGCGCTTCGGCAAGCCGGACGTCGTGCTCGCCTCGGGCTTGGTCTCCGCGGCCGCCTGGGCGGCCTTCCAGCCGGCGTCGGCGGGCGAACTCCACGTGGACGACCGCTCCGCCGTGCCGTTCGCGGACGCCGCTGCTGCGGCAGGCGCGACGGGCGGGGCAGGTGCGGCCGGCGCGGGGGCCGGAGCCGGTGCCTGAGCGGGCGCCGGGTCGCGGGGCCCACCGAGGTTCGGCATCGGCTCGGAAGCGCCAGGCTGGCGAACCGGCAGATCGGAGATGCCCGGTGTGCGCGTCGGCAGCGGACTCGGACGGACGGCGTCGTCGCCGCGGCTTGCTGGGCTTGCCCCCGGTCCCGTCACCGCCGCTCCGTTCTGACTTGCCGCCGGCGCTGCCGGTGTCTCCGTCGCCTCGATCTCGTCCGGAACAGTGTCCTTGATCGGCTCGGCCTTGGCCGTGACGTCCGGGGTCGTGTCGGCGGTGACCGGCTCGACCGTGGGCGTCGGGACCGGTGCGGCCGCTGCCGCGGCGCTGGTCCGGAACCACTCCGACTCGATGGCGTCGAAGATCGGCAGCGGCATCTCGATCGTCGGGTCCGCGTTGGGCGGGTCCGACGGGCTCGAGAGGAACTGCGGCGTCGTCGTCCCGTTGACCGGGCCGTCGACCGGGGCCGGCGGCTTGGACGAGAGGACGGCCATGGCGGCCGCCGCACTCGTCGGACGGTCGGCGGCGACGGGCTGCGGTGCCGCCGGCTGAGCGGGCGCCGGCGGTGCGGCGGGCTCGGACCGGGTGATCGACTCCGGCTCGTGCTCGATCACCGTCGCGGCCGGCATCTCTACCGGGGGAGCGACGGGAGCGGGCGGGAGCGCCGGCGCCGCGGCGGCCGGAAGGGCCGGCGGAGCGATCGGCGCGGTGATCGCGGTGTTCGCGGTGTCCTGGCCGGCAGGCAGCGGCTGCGCCTGGTCGGCACCGGAGAGCGCCGGACGCTGGAACCGGGAGAGGTTCAGCACCTCTGCCGAGAGCGTGACGATCGCGAGCGTGCCGCCGCTGGAGGCGCCGCGCAGGATGACCTTGACGTTGTGGCGGTTGGCGAGCCGACCGACCACGAACAGACCCATCATCCGCGACACCGAGACGTCGAAGACCGGCGGCTTGGTGAGCCGCTCGTTCAGCTCCGTCATCTGCTGGCGGGACATCCCGATGCCCTGGTCCTCGATCTCGATGATCGCCTGGTCACCGACCCGGCGGGCATCGACGATGACGTCGGTGCGCGGGGAGGAGAACGAGGTGGCGTTCTCGAGCAGCTCGGCGACGAGGTGCACGATGTCGTTCACCGCGCGGGCGGCGACCTCGATGCTCTCGTCCACCGTGCCGAGGCGGACCCGGGTGTACTGCTCGACCTCGGCCGTCGCCGCGCGGAGCACGTCGACGAGCGGGGCCGGCTGGTTCCACCGGCGACCGGCGTCGGCGCCGGCGAGGACCAGGAGGTTCTCGTCGTTCCGCCGCATTCGGGTGGCGAGGTGGTCGAGCTTGAACAGGTCCGACAGACGGTCCGGGTCCTGCTCGCCCTGCTCCAGGCTGTCGATCAGGCGGATCAGCCGGTCGACCAGGAGCTGTGAACGGCGGGACAGGTTGACGAACATCGTCGAGACGCTGCGGCGCAGCTGCGCCTGCTCGGTCGCGACGCGGACGGCTTCGAGGTGGACCGCGTTGAACGCGCGGGCGACCTGGCCGATCTCGTCGTTGGACTTGATCTCGACGGCCTGCACGAGCTCGGGGTCGACGCCGCCCGGCGTGTCGGGCCGTTGCCCGGCCACTTCGGGCCCCGCTTCCTCCGTATCCCGGAGTCTGCGGACCACTTCCGGCAGGCTGTGGTTGGCCACCTCCAGCGCGGAGGACCGCAGCTGGACCAGCGGCCGCACCATGGACCGGGCCACCAGCAGCGAGATCGCCAGCGCGGCGACCAGCGCGAGCAGCACCAGGCCGATGTTGATCATCGACTGCTTCATGGCGTCGTCACGCAGCGAACCGGAGACGCTGACCACGTCCCGGCCCAGAAGGACCTCGACCTGGCGGAGCAGGTTGATCTTCTTGGTGGTGGCGGCGAACCAGTTCTGCTGGCCGATCTCCAGGTTCTGCGCGTTCTCGCCCTTGACCGCGATCTGTTCGAGGCGGGTCGAGTCCTCGACCAGCGCCCGGGTGAGCGTCTGGTCCATCAGCTGCCGCTGACCGCGCGTCGCGCTCGCGGCGAACTGGGTGAGGTTCGCTTCCTGGTTGGCCAGGGAGTTGATGAAGTCGCGGTACTGACCAGGCTGGAACTTCTTCTTGGTCAGGACCTCGAGGATGATCGCCTGTTCCTGGGACACGAACTCCTTGAGCCGCGAGAACGCGGCCGTGGCCCGGACCCGGTCGGCGACGGCCTTGTCGTCGGACGCGTCGGCGATCGCCTCGTTGATGGCGAGCAGGTCGGAGACGAGAGTCGTGTAACGGAACGCGGCCTGACCCTGCGGAATGGCGTCACTGATGATGTTCCGCCGCAGCTGGGTGAGGTTTCTGAGCTGCTCCTCGACGCGGTTCAGCCGTTCGAGCACCGGGTCGGCGGTGTCGCCGCTGAGGGCGTCCTTCTCGTCCCGGTAGGCCGACACGGCGGAGTCCGTCGCGCGGTACTGGCTCTCGTAGGCGAACTCCTCGGTCCTCTGCTTGCTGAGGAGGAGGCTGGCTGCACGGCCACGCTCCTGCTGGAGCTCGTGGGCGAGCGCCGTGATCTTCACACCGAGTTTCGCCAGGCCCTGGACCTGCTGGGCCGACGAGGCCTCAGCGGTCGAGGTGTTGATCTGCAAGGTGGCGAAAAGGAGCACGGCAGCGAGCGGCACCACGAGGATCGCCCACAGCTTGTAGCGGATGGGGGCGTTTCCCAGGAGCCGGCGAGCACCACGTGGCTCGTCGGGTGTAGGTGTCGTTGTTTCGGAAGGCACGTCATTGTCTCTGTCGAGACGGGCCGCCTCTTGGTCACGGGCGGCCTGACGTATCCCCTTTACGAGGGACGCTGGCACGACTCCTCCGTCTGCCGTCAGGGCTGTCGTCGCACCGGGTTCGGGCGGCGTGCACGTTCACCCCCCGAGGTGACCGCCGTGGCATTGCATCACGTTCTCGGACGCCCTGAAAAGGAAAGCGGACAGCACAAGGCCAAGTTGCCCGGGTATCGGCCCATAATCTCACGGAGCGTATTTTCAGTGTCGCTCAGCGAGGTCGAAATTCGCCGGTTCGTCCACGGAGATTCCCGGTTGCTGGCACGGCTTCGCGACCCGGCTCGCGGCCGGGCGCGCTCCGGTCCCACCGATGCCGGCCCGCGCTCAGCGCGGCTGCGCAGAGTGACCGGGTGTCGCTGTGACTTTCCCTTTCAAAGCGGTGCTGGTCGGACCGGGAGACGGCGTCGCCGGCGGGGTCGGGCTCGGCTTCGCCGCAGCCGGTACGGACTTCCCCACGGGCGCCGGAACCGTGACCTGATCGGGCGCCCCGCCTACCTGTACGACGGTGAACACGCCGCTGCCCAGACTCAGAGCAGTGATCCTGCCCACATTGTCGAAGCAGTAGGTGCCAGGGTCAACTGGTGGGTCGACTGATGCTGTAGTGCCCTCGACGGAGAAACAGGTGCCGGCGGCGCCCTTCGGCGGCGCCGTGACGGCGACCGAGATCGCCGCGGCCGGATCGGCGAACTTCTCCAGCCAGTCCGTGAACGCGTGCTGGGCGCGCGGGTCCAGCCCGGTCGGCGGCTGCTTCACGCAGCCCTTCCCCGTGGCGGTGAGACGGCAGTACACGGAGCCGGCGGTGGTCGTCACCACGACGGTCGTCCGCTCGACGTTGGCGGCGTCGGCCGGCTGGAGGATGTCGAGCCGGACGCCGGCCTTGGTCCGTTCGACCCGGGCGGACCCGGCCGGGCCGCCGCCGGACGGCGTGAACCTGTATGACGCCGAGTAGTGCTGGTCCTGTCCGAGCGCCGCCCGGGCGGCGAGCTGCGTGGAGGGGCGCAGCGCCGCGCTGGTCGGGCTGACCGACGGGCTCGGGGACGTCTGGGCCTCCGCGTCCCCGGCGCCGTCGCAACCCGTCACGATCAGGGCCAGCGCGGCGGCGATTGACAGGACGGGCGCAGGGCGGGACAGGGTCACCGGCACAGTGTCGCAGCGGCTCACCAGTCCGCCGTGGTGGTCGGCCCTCGTGTCGGTGTCGCGCTCGTCTCACGTCGCGGGACGGAGCCCGCGGATCGGACGGCGGCGGTAATTCGCGGGCCACCGCTAGGTAGGCTCAGCTCTGGAAAGACCGACTCTGGAAGGAGCGACGTGGGACTCGTCGTGCAGAAGTACGGCGGCTCCTCGGTCGCTGACGCCGAGCGCATCAAGCGGGTCGCCGAGCGCATCGTGGCCACCCGTAAGGCAGGCCACGACGTCGTGGTCGTCGTGTCGGCGATGGGTGACACGACGGACGAGCTGCTCGACCTGGCCAGCCAGGTCACCCCGCTGCCGCCCGGCCGCGAGCTGGACATGCTCCTCACCGCAGGCGAGCGCATCTCGATGGCGCTGCTGGCGATGGCGATCAGTGCCCTGGGCTTCGAGGCGCGCTCGTTCACTGGCTCGCAGGCGGGCGTCATCACCACCTCCACGCACGGCAAGGCGCGGATCATCGACGTCACGCCGGGCCGCATCCGCGGCGCGGTGGACGAGGGCGCCGTGGCGATCGTGGCCGGCTTCCAGGGCGTCGCGCAGGACACCAAGGACATCACCACGCTGGGCCGCGGCGGCTCGGACACGACCGCCGTGGCGCTCGCCGCAGCGCTCGACGCCGAGGTGTGCGAGATCTACACCGACGTCGACGGCGTCTACACCGCCGATCCGCGGGTCGTGCCGAACGCCCGCCGGCTCGCTACGGTGACCTACGAGGAGATGCTGGAGCTGGCCGCCTGCGGCGCCAAGGTGCTCATGCTCCGCTGCGTGGAGTACGCGCGCCGCAACCACATGCCCGTGCACGTCCGTTCCTCGTACTCGAACAAGCCCGGCACGCTGGTGACCGGGTCCATGGAGGATCTTCCGGTGGAACAAGCGATCATCTCGGGCGTCGCCCACGACCGCAGCGAAGCCAAGATCACGGTCGTCGGCGTGCCCGACGAGCCGGGCGAGGCCGCCGCGATCTTCCGCGTGGTCGCCGACGCCGAGATCAACATCGACATGGTGGTCCAGAACGTGTCCGCGGCCCTGACCGGCCGCACTGACATCTCGTTCACGCTCCCGAAGGGCGACGGGCCCACGGCCATGGCCGCTCTCCAGCGCGGCCAGGAGAAGATCGGCTTCGAGAAGCTGCTCTACGACGAGCACATCGGCAAGGTGTCGCTGGTCGGCGCCGGGATGCGGTCCCACCCGGGCGTGACGGCGACCTTCTGCGAGGCGCTGTCACAGGCGGGCGTCAACATCGAGATCATCTCGACCTCGGAGATCCGGATCTCGGTGGTGTGCCGGGACACCGACCTCGACGCCGCCGTACGCGCGGTGCACGAGGCGTTCGAACTGGGTGGCGAGGAAGAAGCCACCGTGTACGCGGGAACAGGACGATGACCATGAAGAAGAAGCCCACGCTCGCCGTCGTCGGTGCCACCGGCGCGGTCGGCACCGTGATGCTCCAGCTCCTGTCGGAGCGCGAGGACGTGTGGGGCGAGATCCGCCTCGTCGCGTCCCGCCGCTCGGCCGGCAAGAAGCTCACGGTCCGGGGCGAGGAGGTCGAGGTCCAGCTCCTGGAGCCGAGCGTCTTCGACGGTGTCGACGTCGCGATGTTCGACGTCCCGGACGAGGTGTCCGCCGAGTGGGCGCCCATCGCCGCCGCGCGCGGCGCGGTCGCCGTCGACAACTCCGGCGCGTTCCGCATGGACCCGGACGTCCCGCTGGTCGTGCCCGAGGTCAACGCCGCCGAGGCGGGGAACCGTCCGCGCGGCATCATCAGCAACCCGAACTGCACGACGCTGTCGATGATCGTGGCGCTCGGCGCGCTGCACGGCCGCTGGGGCCTGAAGGAGCTGGTGGTGGCGTCGTACCAGGCCGCGTCCGGCGCCGGCCAGTCCGGCATCGACACGCTCCACGACCAGCTGGCGAAGGTGGCCGGCGACCGCAGCGTCGGTACGCAGGCCGGCGACGTGCGGCGCGCGGTCGGCGAAGACCTCGGCCCGTTCCCGGCCCCACTCGCGCTCAACGTCGTGCCGTGGGCCGGCTCGCTCAAGGACGGCGGCTGGTCGTCGGAGGAGCTGAAGGTCCGCAACGAGTCCCGCAAGATCCTTGGGCTGCCCGACCTCCGGGTCTCGGCGACCTGCGTCCGGGTGCCGGTCGTGACCACGCACTCGCTGTCGGTCCACGCGGTGTTCGACAGCGAGGTCAGCCAGGCCGAGGCGCAGGACGTCCTGGGCAGCGCGGCCGGCGTCGTGCTGGTCGACGACCCGGCGGCGGGCGAGTTCCCGACCCCGGCCGACGTCGTGGGCACCGACCCGACCTGGGTCGGCCGGGTGCGGCGCTCGCTCGACGACCCGAACGCGCTCGACCTGTTCCTGTGCGGCGACAACCTGCGCAAGGGCGCCGCGCTCAACACGGCCCAGATCGCGGAACTGGTCGCCGCCGAGTTCTGACACCCGTCCGCGGGCCCGGCCCGCGCGGACAAACCGGACTGTTCGGGATGGCGTGCTGTAACCGGGCGCGGGACGGGACGATAACCCCGACAGTTGGGGCGGCGGCACGAGGCGAAGCGCGTCTCAGGTGGCGGCGCAGCTGCTCAGGCCGGCTGCGGCGCCACCCAGGGCGAGCGCGCAGGCGAGGACGAGAATGCCGACCTTGCGGAACGTGTCACTGAACATGTCCCTATCGTGGCAATTCGTCCGCCCCCGGCGCTGCCCCGCCCGGGTTGAGGACGCGGGCCAGGAATGACCGCGTCCGCTCGTGCTGCGGGTTGCCCAGCACCTCGGCCGGCGGGCCCTGCTCCACGACGACCCCGCCGTCCATGAAGACGACCCGGTCGGCGACGTCGCGGGCGAACGCCATCTCGTGCGTCACGACCATCATCGTCATGCCCTCGCCGGCGAGCTTCCGCATGACGGCGAGCACGTCGCCGACGAGTTCGGGGTCCAGGGCGGACGTCGGCTCGTCGAACAGCATCAGCGACGGGCCCATCGACAGCGACCGGGCGATCGCCACCCGCTGCTGCTGGCCGCCGGAGAGCTGGGCCGGGAAGGCGTCGTCCCGGTCGGAGAGCCCGACCTTGGCCAGGTTCTCGCGTGCGATCCGCTCGGACTCGGCCCTGCCGCGCTTGAGGACCGTCCGCTGGGCGACCGTGAGGTTGTCGAGGACTGTCAGGTGCGG
The DNA here is from genome assembly GCA_963742725.1 of uncultured Actinomycetota bacterium. GTDB lineage: Bacteria > Actinomycetota > Actinomycetes > Mycobacteriales > Cryptosporangiaceae > CAVVAL01. The sequence goes on from CAVUMX010000001.1 coordinate 2,462,341, forward strand.
GAACAGGTTGAACTGCTGGAACACCATGCCGATGGACCGGCGGACGGCGTCGATGTCGACGTCCGGGTCGGTGACCTCGACGCCGCCGACGGTCACCGAGCCGGCCGTGGGCTCCTCGAGCAGGTTCACGCACCGCAGCAGCGTCGACTTGCCGGACCCGGACGGCCCGATCACGCACACGACCTCGCTGGCCTTCACCTCGAAGTCGATGCCCTTGAGCACCTCGTTCGTGCCGAAGTACTTGTGCAGGTCCCGGATCTCGATGGCTGTCGTCACGGCGTCCTCACCGGGCCTTGTTGTAGCGGAGTTCCAGCCGGCGGACCAGCTGCGACAGCGGGAGCGTGACGATCAGGTAGCAGGCGCCGGCGACCACGAGCGGCGTCGCGTTGACGTGGGTGTTCAGCAGGTCGCCGCCGTACTTGGTGAGCTCGATCGAGCCTGCCGTGACCCCGAGGACGTACGCCAGCGACGAGTCCTTGGTCAGCAGGATGATCTCGTTCGTCAGCGGCGGGATGACGATCCGGAAGGCCTGCGGGATGACGATCTTGCGCATGGCGGTGAAGTGCGACATGCCGAGCGTCCGGGCGGCCTCCAGCTGGCCCTTCGGCACGGCCTGGATGCCGGCCCGGATCGTCTCGGCCATGTACGCGGCCGCCGTGAGACCCAGTCCGAGCGCGACCTGGCCGTAGACGCCGCCCGGGATCTCGCGGTTGGGGAAGGCGTTGGGGATGCCGTACCCGACCATGAACAGGACGAGTAGCGCCGGCAGGCCGCGGAACAGCTCGATGTACCCGGTGGCGAACCAGCGGTACGGGGCCACCTGCGACAGCCGCATCAGCGCCAGGACCAGGCCGACCACCAGGCCGAACAGGAACGCCAGCAGCGTGAAGACCACCGTGTTGCGGAGCGCGACGGTGATGACGTCCGGGAACATCTCGCCGATGAGGTCGGTGCGGAAGAAGCTCTCCCGCAGGGTGCCCCAGTCGGCTGCCCATCCGACCAGGGCGACCAGCACGACGAAGACCGCGTACTGCGCCCAGAGGATGAGCCGCCGCCGCTGCCGGCGCTTGAGCTTCACTTGGTCGCCGGCTTGGGGCCGATCCACTTCTCGTAGATCGTGTCGTACGTGCCGTCCTCGCGGGACTTGGCCAGCACCTCGTTGACGGTCTTCACCAGCTCGGGGTTGGTGCCCTTCGCGATGCCGAACCCGTACTTGTCGCCGGTGTCGAACTCGGTGGCGATCGTGTACTTGCCGCTGTTCTTCTTGACGAAGTCGCCCCAGACGGGCACGTCGTTGATCGCGGCGTCGATCTGGCCGGTGGCGAGCGCCTGCTGCTGCGATGCCAGGTCCCGGTAGTCGACCACGCGGTACCCGTTCGCGGTCTCGTTCTTCTTGGCGAACGCCAGGCCGGTGGTCGACGCCTGCGCGCCCACCTTCTTGCCCTTCAGGTCGGCGAGGGACTTGTACGGCGCGCCGGACTTCACGAGCAGCGCCTGGGTGGCGTCGAAGTACGCGTCGGAGAAGTCGATGACCGCCTGCCGCTCCGGCGTGATCGACATGGCCGCCGCGGCGATGTCGCACTTGCCGGTCTTCAGATCCTGGCCGGACTTGATGCCCTCGAACGGCGTGTCCTTGATGTCCTGTTCGACCTTGAGTTCCTTGGCGACGAGGTCGAGCAGGTCGACGTCGAAGCCGACGACCTTGCCGCTGCTGTCCTTGGACTGGAACGGCGGGTACGGGAGGTGCGTGCAGACGGTGAGCTTGCCGTCCGAGACGAGCTTCACCCCGCTGTCCGTCGTGACGGCGTCCTCCTTCGCGCACCCGCCGGCGGCGATCACCAGCGCCGTGGCCGCGATGACGAGCATGGCCTTCTTCACGAGGTCCCTCCGATTCTCTCGACCGGCCCGAGTTCGCGCCGGTGCCCGTATCGTGCCATCGGTACCCGTACCTGCTCGATTTGCGCCCCAAGGGCGAAACCAAACCGCAACAAGGCTTACGGGGTGACGTGGCGGCGGAGGAAGTCCAGCTCGACGGCCATCAGGCGGATCCGCTCCTCGACGACGTGCGAGCCGTGGCCGGCGTCGAACCGGTACACCTCGTGGGGCTTGGCCAGTTCGGTGAGGCGCGCGAGGTAGTTCTCGATCTGGCGGATCGGGCAGCGCGGGTCGTTCTCCCCGGCGCTGACCAGGACGGGCGCGTTGACGGCCTCGACGTACGTGAGCGGAGATCCGGCGACCCAGGCGTCGGGCACGTCGGTCGGGGTGCCGCCGAACAGCACCCGGTCCATCGCCTTGAGCCCTTCCATCTCGTCCTCGTACGCGGCCAGGTAGTCGGCGACGGGCACCGCCGCGATCCCGGCCGCCCAGCGCGAAGGCTGGGTACCGAGGCCGAGCAGAGTCAGGTAGCCGCCCCAGGACCCGCCTTCGAGGACGCACCGGTCCGGGTCGGCGAGGCCACTGGCCACGGCCCAGTCGTGGACGGCGGCGATGTCCTCCAGCTCGGTCGCGCCGGGCCGTCCGATGATCGCGTCGCGCCACTCGCTGCCGTACCCGGTGGAGCCCCGGTAGTTGACGTGGACCACGGCGTACCCGGCGTCGACGACCGCCGCCCGCAGCGGGCTGAAGCTGTCCGAGTCGAGCCAGTGCGGCCCGCCGTGGATCGAGAAGACCGTCGCGTACGGACCGTCCACGCCGGGCGGCACGCTGACGAGCGCGTGGATCGTCCCGGCGGGACCGTCCACCCAGGCGTCGGTCACCGGGACGGACGGCGGCGCGGGCTCGCCCGGCGGCGTCAGCAGCGGTTCCTCGCGCCCGGCGACCAGGATCCGGGACGGCCGCTCGGCGTTCGACCACGAGTACTCGATCGTGCCGTCCGGGCGGGCGGTCGCACCGCCGATCACGCCGGCCGGCGTGTCCACGGTGGAGAGTTCGCCGGTGGCCAGGTCGTACCGGTGCAGCGTCGTCCGGGCGGCGCGCTCGCGTTCGACGAGGAGGGCGGTCGCGCTCGGGTACCAGTCCGCGGAGATGTCGCCGTCGAGCGGGATGTCCAGTTCGGACACCGCGCCCGCCACCGGATCCCAGATCAGCAGCTCCGGACGGCCGCGCCGCTCGTGCTGGACGAGCAGCCGCTGGTCGCCGCGGACCGGCGAGAACGACAGCGCCTGGAGCCCCTTGCCGGGGCCGTCGGACAGCTCGGCGACCGTCTTGTTGCCGTTGACCGACAGGACGCGCAGGTCCGGGTGGAGCGAGTCGCCGTGCTCGGAGTGATCGATCGCCAGCAGCGTCTCGTCGGTGGAGAGCGCCCCGATCGACGCGTCCTGCTCGGACCGGTAGATCAGGTCCGGCTCGGTACCCGGACGCCACAGGTACAGCTCGAATCCGTCGTCGGTGGCGCGACCGACAGCCACCACGCTCGTGCCGATGTCCAGCCCGGCGGAGTACGCGGGCGCCAGCCCAGGGATCGCCTCGACCGCGTCGGTGTGGTCGCCGCCGAACGGCTGCCGCTTCCACGTGCCGAACTCGTCGCCATCGGTGTCGTCGAACCACCAGACGTACTCGCCGTCCGGGTCGAGGTCGCCGTCGGTCGTGCCGTTCGGACGGTCGGTGACCTGCCGGTGCTCCTCGGTCTCCCGGTCCCACGCGTACAGCTCGAAGACGCCGCTCGCGTTCGACACGTAGAGGCAGCGGCTCGGACGGTCCACCGCCCAGCCGGGCAGGGAGACGCGGATCGCGCGGAAGCGGGCCTGCCAGCGGGCTTCGGCGTCGGTGCGGGGCGTGATGTCGATCGGTGTGGTCACCTGTGCATCATGCCCGGCTTCTACAGGTTCCGGACCACGCGGCAGGGGTTGCCCACGGCCAGTACCCGTTCCGGGAGGTCTCGGGTGACGACGCTGCCGGCGCCCACGACCGTGCCGGCTCCGATCGTCACGCCCTGACACACGATGACCCCGCCCGCCAGCCAGACGTCGTCGCCGATCGTGATGGGCAGGCCGCGCTCGACCGGTTCGCGGCGCTCGTCCGGGTCGAGCGGGTGCAGCGGTGTCAGGAGCTGGACGCGCGGCCCGATCTGGACGTGGTCCCCGATCGTGATCCCGCCGCAGTCGAGCAGGACGGCGTCGTAGTTGACGAAACTGCCGGCGCCGATGCTCACCCGGTACCCGTAGTCGCAGCGCAGTGTCGGCATGACGACGGCACCTTCGCCGACGTGCCCGAACAGCTCGTGCAGTAGCTCAGGCCCGGGTGCCGCGTTGTACCGCTCGAGGATCCGCTGGCAGTGCTCGCGCTCGGCGACCAGTTCCGGGTCGTCGTACCAGTACAGCTCGCCGGTCAGCATCCGTTCCCTGTGGTCGCCCATGGTGCTGATACTGCCGGGTCGAGGAACGCGATCGCGTAGCGCCAGGACCGGTCCCGTCCGCGCCGCACGACGTTGAGGCCGCTCGCGCTGACCACGAGCGCCGTGTCGCGGGCCTGGACGACGCGCAACGGCGCCGCCAGGTAGCCGCGGTACGAGACGTACCCCGCGATGTGCTCCCGCCGTACCGGCTCCCCGCTGCCGCGAACCAGCACCCCGTCCCGCTCGAAGAGCCGCGCGAGCCCGGCGCCGTCGCGCAGGACGAACGAGTCCTCCAGAAGCGTCTCCAGCTCTTCCGGGGTCTGCCCGCCGGCGCTCATGGTCAGAACACGAGGCTGTGGCGCTGCGCGATCGGCATGGTGGTCTCGAAGTCGACGTCGCAGTGCCACTCGGCGGCCAGCGCGGCCATGGTGTCCGCGTCGATCTCGCCCTCGAAGTCTGCGAGCCGCCGGAACAAGTCCTCCAAGCCGCCGGGCGACAGGAGTATGAGGACTGACGCCGGATCGTCGCCCGCATTCCAGAACGTGTGCCACTCGTCGCGCGGCATGGAGATCAGGTCGCCGGCCCCGCCGGTGACTTCCTCGTCACCGAGCACCGCGCCGATCCGTCCGCTGACCACGTAGAGGTACTCGTCCTCGTCGTGGTGCCGGTGCATCGGCGCCGCGAGGGCCTTCGGGTCGAGCAGGTCCTGCACGAGTGAGAACCGCCCACTCGTCTCCTTGCCGTCGATCATGAACCGGTCGGTCACGCCTCCCAGCGGGGGCGCGAACTCGCCGTCCTGGGGGCCGAGTACACGGGCTACTGTCATCGCTCCTCCTCATGTTTTCGCTGGTCAAGGCCACGCTAAGCGCGGGTGTTGGCGATGGACATTCCACAAACCTGGTATCCCTGCCGGCACCGGCGGGAGACGATGGCGGCGTGATCTCCCTGCCCGTCACGATCGTGGTGCTGGTCGCCGCCGCGCTGCACGCAGGCTGGAACGCCATCGCCAAGGCCGTTCCGGACCAGCTCGCGCTGCTGACCCTGCTGACGCTGACGCCGATGGCGTGCGCGCTCGTCCTGGTGCCGTTCGTGCCCGTTCCCGCGGCGGCTGCGTGGCCGGCGCTGGTCGCGTCGGCGCTGGTCCAGGCCGCGTACAACCTGTTGCTGCTCCGCTCGTACCGGCTCGGCGACTTCACCCAGGCGTACCCGATCGCGCGGGGGACCGGCCCGCTGCTGGTCGCCGGGGCGGCCGCGCTGCTGCTCGGCGAACCGCTGCTGGGCTGGCAGTGGGCCGGGGTCGTGCTGGTGAGCCTGAGCCTGGCGGGCATCGCGTTCACCCGGCGCCCCACCGCGGACGACCGCCGGGCCATCTCCGCCGCCGTCCTCACCGGGGTCACGATCGCCACGTACACGGTGCTGGACGGGTACGGTGTCCGCCGCTCCGGCAACTCGCTCGGCTACATCGTGTACCTGTTCGTCCTCACCGGACCGATCGTCCCGCTCTACGCACTCGCCGTGCGCGGACGGGCTGACCTCACCGCGGCGGTGCGGAAGCACTGGCGGCCCGGCGCGCTCGCCGGCCTGCTGACGGCCGTGGCGTACGGGATGGTCGTGTGGGCACAGACGAAGGGCTCCCTCGCCGTGGTGGCGGCGTTGCGTGAGAGCAGCGTCGTGATCGCGGCGGCCATCGGCATCGTGATCTTCCGGGAACCGGTCCGCGCGATACGTATCGCCGCCAGCGTCGGCGTCGCCGCCGGAATCGCCCTGATCAACGCCGTCGGCAGCTGAGGTCTGCTCCGCTTCGGGTTAGCCCGACCACGGGCGGCCGGGCAGCAGGAGTGACCGCGGGTCGGCGCCGGAGCAGGGTCATAGGCGTCCGCAACAGACCTGGAGAGGTGCGCCATGACCAACCTGACGACCGTCGCCGTGCCGGCGCCGGTGCACGGAGCCTTCCTCGCCTGGCTCGGCGCGATCGCGGCCGGCGTGGTCGAGGCGGCCGTGCACATCTCCTCGGAGGGGGTCACCGTCGGCGGCCTCGCGCTGCGCATGGCCATCTACGCGCTCGCGGTCTGGACGTTCGTGCAGATGCGCCGTGGCCGGAACTGGGCGCGACTCGCCCTGACCGTCGTGCTGGGCGGGCTCGGCACGCTGTCACTGGTGATCGAGCCGGTCGGCTGGCTGCTGGCCGGCAACTCCCTGGGGACGGCCATCGCCGACGCCGGTGTCGCGGACCTGGCGATCGCCACCAGCCGGACCGCTCACCTCGTCGCCGTCGTGGTGGCGGTCGTGCTGATGTACCAGCCCGCCGCGAACCGGTACTTCCGCTGACGCAGGCCGGGAACCTCGGGCGGTTCCGGGGTGTCAGGTTGGTATGACGTTGACGAGGCGGGCGCTGTTGCAAGCGGCGGGCGTAGTCGCAGGCGGAGCGGCACTCGGCGAGTGTTCGGCCGCCAGGGAACCCGCCAGGCCGGGCGGCGTCCGGGTCTTCCTGACGACCGAGGACGGTGTGACGGTGCTTGACCGGGACGGGCGCGCGGTCAGTGGCCCGACGAGGGTGGCGGCGTCGACGCCGGACTGGCGCCACGCCGTCACCACGTCGCGGAACGGCTCGGGGACCCGGATAGCGGTGCGGGACCTGGCGTCCGGGCGGGTGCTGTCGGAGGACACGCTCGACGACCGCCTGGAGCCGAGAACCGTGTCCACGGACGGTGCCCTGATCGCGTCGGTGACGCCCGGCGGCGCCGGAATCTACGGCCTGCACGATCCGCGCGGGCGGCAACGCACCACGGTCGTCGTGTCCCGTCCCACCGCCGAGCGCGTCCGCCTGGACCTGCCGGGCAACATCGAGCCGGAAGCCTTCTCACCGGACGGCGAAGCGCTGTTCGTCCTGGACTACACGCCTGCGGACAAGCCTCAGCGCTACCGGGTCGCTGTCGTTGACCTGGCCACGCGGCGGATGGCCCCGGTCCCCGGCGAGACGATGAACGCCCACAGGATCGTCCGCGTCCACGACACGCGGCGCGCGACCTTGTTCACCGTCTGCTCTCGCGAGGAGGACGACGTGGCCTTCGTGCACTGCGTCCACCTCCGCGAGCGGCGGACGCGCCGGATCGCCCTGCCGGCGCCGTTCGGACGGGGGCGGCCCGGTGTGCACGGGATCGCGCTGTCCCCGTCCGGTGACCGCCTCGTCGTGGTGCACTCCCTGTCCGGCAGCATCGCCGACATCGACCCCGACCGGATGGCGCTCGCCCGCGTCGGCTCGTTCGCGAAGCCGGGGGAGGACGGCAAGCCCGGCGTGCTGATCACCCCGTCCGGGCAGGTCGTCGTCGCGCTCGACGGGAAGGTGATCGCGACTGGTCCGCGCCGCGAGATCGCCACGCCTGGCGAGGTGCGGGGGCTCGCGCTCGGCACGGACGGCGACATCTGGGTGGGGCATCCGGACGGGCTCGTCCACCACGACCTGGCCACCGGCCGGCGGATCGGCCGGATCGCCGTCCCGGGGATGTACGTCCTCCAGCACGTCCGCTGAGCGCTACTGGTCGTACGCCGTCGGGTGCCGGGGCTCGTAGAGGCCGAGTTCACCGCCGCCCGGCAGCTTGATGCTGGTGAGCAGACCCCAGCCCTGATCGGTGACCGGCTGCGTGCTCACGCCGGCCGCTTCCAGCCGCTCGATGGCGGCGCTGATGTCATCGCACACCAGGTAGAGCTCATGCTTCTCCTCGCCGTCGGTCGGATGGACCGCGATCTCGCCGGGCGGCAGCTTGAAGATCAGCCAGCCGTCTCCGGCGTCGACCTGGGCCGTGCCGAGCACATCACGGAGAAATGCCCGGTCGGCCACGGCGTCGCGGCTGTACAGGATGACGTGCGCGCCAGTGAACATGCCTCGACGGTAGACCTTGACGGGGGCGGCGCGAGGCTCGATACTCAACCACACGGTTTATAAACCTGGAGGTTGAGTAACGGCATGGAAGACGAGCTGAGCCGGACGTTCGCCGCACTGGCCGACCCCACCCGCCGAGCGATCCTGGCTCGGCTGGCGGAGGGGCCCGCACCGGCCAACGAACTCGGCCAGCCCTTCTCCATGACCCTGCAGGCGATCTCGAAGCACCTGAAGGTGCTCGAACGCGCCGGACTGATCAGCAGGAGCAGGCAGGGCCAGTGGCGGCCGTGCCGGCTGGAGGTCGCCCCGCTGGACGCGGTGAACGCGTGGATCGAGGAACACCGCGCCGTCCGGCAGGACTCCTTCGACCGGCTCGAAGCCGAGATCAAGAGGATCCAAGCCAAGAAGGAAGGGCAGGACGATGGCCAAGACTGACGTCATCTTCGAGCCGGGCAGGCAGGACATCATCGTCACGTGCGAGTTCGACGCGCCGCGGGACGCCGTGTTCAGGGCCTTCACCGATCCGGAGCTGATCCCGCGCTGGTGGGGTTCCCGGCGGTTCACGACAGTGGTCGAGGAGATGGACGTGCGGCGCGGCGGGCGGTGGCGGTTCGTGACCCGCAACACCGAGGACGGCACCGAGTACGCGTTCCGCGGCGTCTACCACGATGTCGTCCCCAACGAGGGCACCGTCTCGACGTTCGAGTTCGAGCCCGGCGGCCCGGGACGGCTGCAACTCGTGACGGAGTCGTTCGAGGAGTCCGACGGCAAGACGCGGTACGTGAGCGTGTCGCTGTTCCTCTCGGTCGAGGAGCGCGACGGGTGGATCCCCACGGGGATGGACACGGGCATCCGCGAATCGATGGACCTGGTCGACGAACTCGTCACAGGGGGCACGCCATGACACTGGATCTCACCGTGACGCGCACCTTCGACGTACCGGTCGAACAGGTCTGGCGGGCATGGACCGAATCCGAGTACGTGAAGCAGTGGTGGGGCCCTGCGGGCTTCACGGCGCCGATCGCCGCCATGGACGTCCGTGAAGGCGGGGCGTCGCTCGACCCGGCCGCGCTCGGACTGCCGCCGGACGTCCCGTCGGCCGCCCTCTCCTAGCTTGCGACTTTCGGCAACGGCGGACGGCTTCCGTTGCTCCGCCGCGCGATCACCGCTTCCATCCAACCTGGACAGGGCTGGACCGGATGGTGGGAGATCTTGCGGTGCGACGAATGACCGGACCAGTTCCTGAGGCGCTCCTCGTGGCGGCCCTAGTCGCGGGGTTACTCACCCCGGTCGCCGCTGCGGCCGACCCACCCTCGCCGACCGATCGCGTCCAGGTCCTTCGCCTCATGAAGTCCGGGGGCCCGGCGGTCGCCAGGGCTGCCGAGACCGCGCTGGTGGGCTCCGACGCCGACCTGCGGACGTTCCTGGAGAGCGGCCAGCAGCAGGCGCGCGAGCACGACGACCGCATCGCCGCCGCGCAGCTGATGAGCACCAGCGGGCCGGGCGTCCGGGACGCTGCGAAGGCGGCCCTGGCAGCCGGCCCAACCGAGCTGCGGACCTTCCTCCGGAGCGGCTGGAAGGTGCCCCGGCGCCACGACCAGCGGGTACTGGTCGCGCAGATCATGTCCGCCGGCGGGCCAGGGGTGAAGCGCGCCGCGCAGACGGCCCTCGACGGCACCGACGCGGACGTCCAGCAGTTCCTGCTCGTCGGCCGGCACAACGCGCGTGAGCACGACGACCGGGTCAAGGTCTCGCAGCTCATGGTGGCCGGCGGGCCCGAGGTCCAGCGGACGGCGCAGGTCGCGCTGAACGGTTCCCTGGCCGACATCCGCGAGTACCTCGCGACCGGTCAGCACATCGCCCGCGAACGCGACCAGGAGACGCTGACGATCGCGCAGCTCGCCGGCCAGGCGAAGGAAGCCGGTCAGCTCGCGGCGACGGAGACGCAGGCGGCGACCGAAGCGTCCGCCCGTGCGGTGCAGGCAGCTCAACTCGCCAAGGAGGCCGCTCTGCGGGCCGCCGCGGAGACGGAGGCGGCCAGGGAGTCCGCCGGTCGGGCGGCTGACGCCGCGGGCCGGGCGGCGAACGCGGCGGATCGTGCCGCTCAGGCGGCACAGGTCGCCATCGGGGCCGCGAACTCCGCGAACTCGGCGGCGCGGATCGCCGCGAACGCTGCCTCCCGAGCGGCGACCGCCGCCGCACTCGCGGGCGAGGCGGCGTCCAGGGCCTACCGCGCCGCGGCCGCCGCGGCCACTGACGCCGGCCAGGCATCAGCGGCGCGCCAGGCCGCCGTCGACGCACGCAACGTCGCGGCCAGCGCCCGCGTCGCCGCCGAAGCCGCGAAGGCGGCGGGTGCCGCTGCGGCCGCGTCGGGTGATGCGGCACGTGCGGCCGGCAACGCCGGGGCCAACGCGGCCGCGGCGGCCGCGGCGGCCGAAGAGGCGGGCGGCTACGCCCACGCGGCCGGCGAACAGGCCGAGCGGGCGAGGCGGGCGGCGGCCCAGGCCAAGCGTTCCGCCCAGGAGGCGATCCGCGCGGCGAACTCCGCCGAGGCGCTGGCCCGGGAGGCCGCGGCGGCAGCGGGCGAGGCCAGGACGGCGGCCAACGATGCTGCCACCCACGCCGAGGCCGCGGCAGCCGCCGCTGACGAGGCGGCCGCGCACGCCGGTGAGGCTGCCGAAGCGGCACGCCGGTCCGCCGCGCACGCCGAAGCCGCCGTGCGAGCGGCCACCGCCGCCACCACGGCCGCCGAGAAGGCCAGCAAGGTCGAGGAGGCGGCGCGCAAGTCCGACGCCGAACGACTCGCCTCGCAGACCGCCGACGGCGTGCGGGCAGCGCAGGAAGCCCGCGAGGAGGAGGCGAAGCGCCAGGCGGCCAGGGAGTGGGACGCCCTGGAGGAGACGCGCCTGGACGAGGAGACGCGGCGGCTGCTCACCGAAGCCGGTGCGCCCGACGCGGCACCCGAGGTCGTCGTGGGCAACGGCCGCCGGGCGGCCGCGCGGCTGCTGAGGACCGGCGGCCCGTGGACGCGGATCGCCGCGGAGGACGCCCTGGGCGGTTCCGAGGCAGAGGTACGGGCGTTCGTCACCTACCGCCGCAAGCTGGCCGGCGAGCAGGACGACCGGGCGCGGGTCAGCCACATCGCCGAATCGACGGACAAGCCCGCCCTGCGGACGGTGGCGATGACCGCGCTCGGCGGCTCGCGCGCCAACCTCGAACAGTTCCTGCGGACGCAGTGGTACGACGGCCGGGAGCACGACGACCGGGTCAAGATCGCGCAGCTCATGGAGGCCGGCGGCCCCGCGATGAAGCAGGCGGCCCAGAAGGCGCTGGACGGGACGAACGCCGACCGGCTCGAGTTCCTCCGCGCCGGCCAGCATGTCGCTGCCGAGCACGACAACCGGATCAAGGTCTCGCAGCTCATGGAGGGCGGCGGGGACGAGGTGCAGTCCGCCGCCCAGATCGCACTGTCCGGACCAGCGTCCTACCTGACGAGGTTCCTGCAGGTGGACCTGTTCAAGGCCAGGCAGCGGGACGCCGACACGGCCACCCACGTGGCGCGGGTCCGTGGCTATGTCGCGGATGCCGCTCGTTTCGCGGCCACCGCCCGTGCGGACGCCGCCGAAGCGGCCCGCGTTGCCGCCATCGCCCGCAACGCCGCCGAGGAGGCCGAGGGCTACGCGCGCCAGGCACGGGAGTCGTCGAACCAGGCCGCGACGTACGCCAGCCAGGCAGCCCAGTCCGCCACGGACGCGCAGCAGTCGGCGGACAGGGCGGCGGAGTCGGCGAAGAAGGCTCGTGACGCGGCGAACTCCGCGCTGCGCGCGTCGCAGCAGGCCGAGGTCTCGGCGGTCCGGGCAGAGGGCTCCGCGGCGGCTGCCCGCAGCTACGCGGCGGCCGCGTACCAGTCCGCGGCGGAGGCTCGTGCTTCCGCCGAGGCGGCGGGTCGGAGCGCCGCCGAAGCGGCACAGGCAGCCGACGAGGCACTCAAGTACGCCACCGACCTGCAACGCGCCGAGAACGCGGCCGGCCCGCCGGCGGTGGCGGATCCGCCGGTCAGCCCGGAGAAGGCCGACGCGATCAGCGGATGGCTACAGCGGCACTGCCTCGGCACCAACCAGACCGTGCAGTGCACCAGGGGCGCTGACGGCCGGGTCAACGAGCACGCGCTCGCCATCGAGATCGCCAAGGCGTGCCTCAAGAACCCGCTCTGCCAGACGCAGGAACACCTCGAATGGGCACTGACCGTCGCCGTCGAGGACATGATCCGGCAGCTCGAGGAGGACTTCGGCAAGGTCCTCGACATGGCCGAGCTGGCCGGCGACATCGTCAGCCTCGGCCTCACCCGTGCCATCAAGCTCGGCAAGGTGAAGCCGGGCCCCGGCTCCGGCGGCCGTAAGCCGTGCAACTGCTTCCCGGCGGGGACGGATGTCGCCACGGCGGGTGGCCCGAAGCCGATCGAGCGGATCCGGATCGGCGACCGGGTCTGGGCGCGCGACCTCGCCACCGGCCGCTCCCACCTCCGGCGGGTGGCAAGCCTGTTCAGCACGCGGGCCGACCGGATGCTGACGGTCACCACCAGCGCCACCAGTCTCCAGGTCACACCGCAGCACCCGTTCTGGGTACTCGACAAGGGCTGGACCAACGCCGGTGACCTCCGGGTCGGGGACAGGCTGACCACCCTGCGCGGTGGAACGCAGCCGGTCAGGGCCGTCACGGGCCGGGCGGTCCGCACGACCGTCTACAACTTCGAGGTCGAAGGGCTGCACAACTACTACATCACCGACGCGCAGCTCCTCGTCCACAACTGCGGAGAGTCCATCAAGACCGAGATGGACGGCCTGCCGCCAGGCAGGCAGTCGCACGTCCGCGAGGTGAAGACCGAGCCGGAGATGCAGCAGCTCTTCGACCGGTGGTCGGCCGGCGGTACGGACATCACACCGTCCAGCTACCCCGGAAAGATCATCCGGCTGGAGGACGGCACGCTGGTCGGCTTCCGGGGAAGCTCCAGCTCCGGGGGCGCTACGATCGACGTGAAGTTCACCAATGGAAAGTCCATGAAGGTGCACCTGCCGTGAATCCCGAAGGCCTACGCGCCGTCCAGGACGAGATCCTGATGAGCGGCGTCGACGACCTGGTGCACATCCCCGAGGTGCTGTCGTTCACCAGGGACGCGTTCCCGGATCTCGACGAACCGCAGGCGCTGCCGATCGCCGTCCGCGCGGTCAAGGACCTGGTCGCCGACGGGCTGGCCCAGGTCGGCACCGTTGTCGACGGCGAGTTCGTGCCGTGGCCGGGCACCCACGACGAGGTGGGTGCCCGGATCGACGACGCCGCTCAGGCCGCGCGATTCCCGCTGGTGTTCGGCGATCTCTTCTGGATCCGGAACACGCCGCAGGGGTCGAAACAGGGCAACGCGCTGCTGGACGCGTAAGCCGCCCTAGCTCACATGCAGTGGCCGCAGGGCGGCGGCGCCTGGAACCGACCCCTGTGGAGGCTGATCCGGCCGCCGACGACCGGCGTCTGGGGGGTCCAGTCCCGGTTGGGCTCCACGGTCACCCGGTAGCAGTCGAGCGGGCTGCCGTCGTTGGTCTCCAGGCACACCGCGTACGTGGCCCAGTCGGTGTTGAGCCCCGTGGTGAACTGGCCGTCCTGCGTGCGGACGTCAGCCGCGCCTCTCTCCCCGTTGGTGTACCAGTAGTCAGCATCGCCGTCACCTAGTGAGTGGGCGATCAACTTCGCGGCGGCATCGCAGGTCGCGGTGCCGGCGCCGCGCGGCGTCACTGATCCGTCGACCGCGACGAGGCCGGGTCCGACGGCCGTGATGCCGGTGATCTGCCCGGTCACGTCGGTGCAGACGGTGCGGTCGAGGTCCGCGTGTGCGGCCCCCGGGCCTGCCATCACGACCGCCGTTCCTACCGCTGCCACAGTTCCGATCCAGCGCCTCAGCACATTTCCCCCGTTGTTGGTTGTCGCCACGACCGTGATGCAACCACGTGCTCGCCACGGCGTCAGCCGGTGCCGGGCGTCGATCTGGTGGAGCTTGCCGAATTACGCAAGGCGGGCGTAGTCGAACGTCCCAAACCACGTTTTTGCGGCTATTCCGCTACAGCGCTTGCGCGGTCCCGTGCTTGAATCTCGGCGGGAAGGAGGACGCGTTGAGTTCCGAAACTGCCGTGAAGATGCCCGTCGGTGTGGTGATCCCATCGCTCCTCCGGTGGGGCGTCTCCGCCGACGCGGACCTCGTCTACCGGGCGCTTGTCACTCTCGGACCGCAGGCCGCCAGACGGATCGCACTGGACCTCGGCATGTCGTCGCGACGGGTGGGCCAGGCGCTCGACGAGCTGATGACGAACGGCGCCGTCCGGGCAATCCATCGTGGACGGTCGCCGCGCCGCGCCGCCGAACCCGACCTGTGGTGCGCCATCGCGCCGGACCAGGTGATCCACGGTCTGCGCCGACGGCGTCTCCGGCCAGTCGATCCGTGGGAGTTGGCCCAGCGTCACCTGGCCACCGTCACGGGTCTCGACCTGCCGACCACTCCCGACCGGCGGTACCGGGCGCAGATCCGGTTCCTGCGCGGGATCAGCCTGATCCGCGACCGCATCGCCGAACTCGCCGGGCAGGAGCGCCACGAGCATCTGTCGATGAGTCCGGAGCAGGCGATCAGCGCCCCGGCGGTCGCGGCCGCTGCGCCGCTCGACAAGGCGCTGCTCCGGCGTGGCGGCCGGTTGCAGGTGCTCGGGGTGACGCCCGCCGACGGCGACGCGACGGGCGTGCACCGCGAGGAACTTGCGAGCCTCGGCGCCGAGCAGCGGATCGCCGACAGCCTGCCGTTGAAGGTCATGGTCTTCGACCGCACGGTGGCGATGCTGCCGCTGAACCTGCTGGCGGCCGGTGACGGCGTGCTCGAAGTGTCCGAGCCCGGGCTCGTGCGGAGCCTCGTCTCGGTGATCATGCGCGAGTGGGCCGCCGGCCGCGATCCGCGCCACCCGGACATCCCGTCGGTGCGGCTCAGCCGACGGGAATGTGCCCTGCTCGACCTGATGGTGGGCGGCTACACCGACGTGGCGGCGGCGCGGCGGCTCGGCATCAGCGCCCGGACGGTCGGGTACACGCTGCGCGGACTGATGGACCGGCTGCACGTGGAGAACCGGTTCCAGCTCGGCCTGGCCCTCGGCTCCCAGGGCATCTACCGGGCCCGCTAGCGCAGGTCACCGCGCCGGAGGCGGATCACCGCGAGCGCCGCGGGGACGACGGTCCAGACGCAGAGCGCGACGATCACGAGGCCGATGCCGTGCGGCGGCTCGGCACCGGCGATCGCGGCTCGCGCCGTGTCCAGGTCGATCGCGCGGGTGAGGCCTTTCGACGGCGCGTCGAGCAGCGGCAGTGCCGTGGCGCCGACATAGCCGAGCATCAACGGAATTGCCACCGAGCGTGCGGCGGAGCCGAGCGCGAAGCCGACCGTGACGCTGACCAGCACCCCGGCGACGACGGACGGCATGCTCGTCACGACACCGATCCCGGGGCCCCGCTCCGCGAGCCTGCCCGCGATGATCACCGACGACAGCGCTCCGAAGAGGACGGTCGTGCCTACGGCCCAGCAGAGCACCGAGAGGTAGGACGCGGCAAGCCACCGCACGCGATCCTGCGCGATCGAGACGATCATCCCGACCCAGCCCGCGCGGAACGGCGTCGCCCCGGTGAGGACCCCGATCGCGAGCCAGAGCAGGGAGTAGCCGCCGGTCGCCCCGCGGAACATCGTCGCGACGGCCGCGCTGTTCGCGTGCTCGTCGAGGGACCTGGTGGCGAACATGATGCCGGCCAGCCCCAGCAGTAGGGCGATTCCCGTCAGCCAGGTGATGCCCCGGTGGCAGCGCCAGGACCGGAGCTGCACGTAGAGGAGCCGCGTGAACGGCATCGGGGCGCGGACGGGCGTGTCGACGGTGCTCATGCGGCCGTTCCTTCCGTGGTGACCTGGTGGTAGATGTCGCTGAGGTGGCGGCGTTCGGTGACCAGTTCGGACAGCGCGAGGCTGTGCGCGGCGGCGATGCGCCCGATGTCGAGCGAGGTCGCGCCGGTGACCCGCAGCGCGCCGCCGTCGAGCAGTTCGGTGTGGTGCCCGGCGCGGTTGAGTTCGTGCAGCAGCAGGTCCGGTCGTTCGGCGCGGACAAGCGCCGCGTCGGCGGCGAGGAGTTCAGCGGTGGCCTCGTCGCGGACGACCCGACCCTTCTGGAGGACGATCACCCGCTCGGCGACCTGCTCGATCTCGGGAAGGTTGTGGCTGGACACCAGCACGGTGTTGCCGTCGTCGGCGTGCTGCCGCATCCAGGTACGCAGGTCGTGGCAGGCAGCCGGGTCGAGAGCGTTGGTCGGCTCGTCCAGGATCAGCACGCGTGGCCGGGTGAGCAGCGCCAGGGCGATGGCGAGCCGCTGCCGCATGCCCATGGAGTACGTGCTGGTCCGCCGCTTCGCAGCACCGGCCAGGCCGACCTGCTCAAGGACCGTCCCGACCCGGGACGCTGGCACGCCGGCGAGTGTGGCCGTGACCTCCAGCGTGGTCAGGGCGCTCCACCCGCCGGGCAGTGTCGACGCGTCGAAGGAGGCGCCGATCAGTCCCGCGAGGTTGGCGATCTGGCTGATCGGCGTGCCGCCGAGGGTGACCCGGCCGGTGTCGGGGCGGTTCAGCCCCACGGCCATCCGCATCAGGGTGCTCTTGCCGGCCCCGTTGTGGCCGACCATCCCGACGACGGTGCCGGGTTCCAGTGAGAGGGTCACCTGCTCCAGCGCCCTCGTCGAGCCGAAGCTCTTGCTGACGTTCTCGAAGTTCAACATGCCGACAACGCTATGGACGCCGGGTCGCCGCCGAATCTGCCGATCGACTCGATGCGCGCGCCGATCGGCATACGGCTATCCGGTGACGGGAAGCACCGCGGTCACCACGAAACGCCCCTCGCGCTGCCCGGCCTCGAATGTTCCGCCCGCGAGCTCCACCCGTTCCTGGAGCCCGATCAGGCCCATCCCGGTCCCTGGAGCGTGGTGCTCCGCCGGGTCGGCGGCGCCGTTGGTGATCTCCACCAGCACCTCCGCCGACTGCCGGGATATGCGAACCCGGGTGGGGGAGTCGGGGGCGTGCTTGTGTGCGTTGGTCAGCGCCTCACGCACGACCCGGTGTACCGCACGCCGGGCCCGCGCGTCGACGTCGCCCAGGTCCGCTCCGGACCAGGACAGTTCCACGGCCAGGCCGGCCCGCCGCGACGCCTCGACCAACGCGGCGACGTCGGCGCGGGTCCCCGCGTCGTCGTCGGGGACCTCCGTGTCCCGCTGGCGGCCGTCGACCCGCAGGATGCCGAGCACCTGGCGCAGCTCGTCCAAGGCGGTCTTCGCCGTCGTGCGGACGAGCGTGGCCTCGTTGTTCATGTCCGGCGCGTCCCGCTGGCTCCGCAACTCCAGCGCGCCCGCGTACAACGCGATGAGGCTCAGCCGGTGACCGATCAGGTCGTGCATCTCGCCGGCGATGCGGGCTCGTTCCTGCAGCCGCGCCTGGGCGTTGCCGAGACGGTGTGCCTGTTCCAGCACGGCGTTGCGCTCGTTCAGCGCGTCGATCGAGCGCCGCCGCTCGGCCCGTACAGCGCCCACGGCCGCGGGCAGCAGGAGCAGCAGGACGACCGCCACGCCCACCAACGCGGCCCAGATCTGCCAGCCCGCGTCGTCGATGCCGGCGAAGTACCACGCCGCGAACGCCAGCCCTGTGGCCGCGGCGAGCACGCCGACCTTGCGCCGCGACGAGCCGATCCGGTACCCGGCGTTGTAGGCGAGTACCGGCACCACGATCAGGGTGGCCGTCGCCGGCCCTGGCAGCCAGCACGCCGCGAGCAGCGCGAGCGCGGGCCAGACCGGTCGTGCCAGCAACGCGGCCGCGAAGACAACCCCGGCCGCCACGTTGTTCACCCGGTTGCCCGAGGCGAAGACGGCCAGCAGGAACCCGATCGCCGGCAGGATCGAGCCACGCACCAGCTCGCGCCGGCTCGCCGAAGCCAGCAGCGACCGGGCGGCACCGGCCTCGGACCTGATCCGGGTCAACAGGCTCTCCACGCCGTCATGGTTCAGCATGGCGGTCACGGTAGGTAGCAGGTGGCGAGGGCGCATCTTCCGATCGGCTTCTACTGTGGCTGGGACGGCGATACGGAAAAGGGTAGGTGTACGGGTGATCCGGCTGGTGATCGTGGACGACGAAGCGCTGATCCGGGCCGGTGTGCGGCTGGTGCTGGAGAACGCGGGCGACATCGAGATCGTCGCCGAAGGCGCGGACGGTCACGAGGCCGTGGACCTGGTGCGCCGGCACCGACCGGACGTCCTGCTGCTCGACATCCGCATGCCGCGCCTCGACGGGCTGGCCGCGGCGGAACAGATCGCGCAGCTCGGCACGGCCACGCAGGTGATCGTGCTCACGACGTTCGGCGAGGAGGAGTACGTCGGCAAGGCACTGCGGGTCGGGGCCGCCGGATTCCTGCTCAAGGACACGCCGCCGATGGAGCTGACGCAGGCTGTGCGCGTGGCGGCGCAGGGTCACGCGATCCTTTCGCCGCAGATCACCCGCCAGATCATCGACGGCTACGTCGACGCCTCTCGGGAGGGGACGGCGACGGCGCGGCTGCGAGACCTGACCGAGCGAGAGCAGGAGGTGCTCGTCCTCCTCGGCGGCGGGGCGTCCAACGCGGAGATCGCCAAGGCCCTCCACATGGGCGAGGGCACCGCCAAGACCCACGTCAGCCGCATCCTGGCCAAGCTCGGCTGCGTGAATCGGGTCCAGGCGGCGATCCTCGCCCACGACGCCGGGCTGCTGCCGCCAGCCTGAGGCCGCCGCCTGCTAGCCCGCCCGGGAAATCGGTGAGGTAGGTCACACGCGGAGCAGAACTGGTTCGTGGCAGCCGTCGTCTAGCTGGACATGACGAAGAAGAGCAGCTGGAAGCGCCGCATCGCCATCGTGACCGCAGTCCTGGCCGGGTTCCTGGCGATCTCCTACGGCGGGTGGGCGGTGTGGACGAATCACGTCACGTACGCGTCGGACGCCGAATGCAGAGCCGCCCAGGCGGTGGTGACGGGGGGCGACGCGTTGACTGACGCGGCCGCCGTGAAGTCCTGGGTGGCGAGCGCGCGCGCCCAGAAGGACGAGATCGAGCACGAGCGGCTCCGGAACGGGGTGGGCAAGTACATCATCGTCGTCGACCAGATCTTCTCTGGGCCGCAGCTGAGCAAGAAGGCAAAGTCCGAAGCCTTCAGCGACATGTTCGACGCCTGCCGCGACATCAAGGTGAACTACCCGGCGCCGCGCTGAGCGGGCCGGCCCCCGCGTGGGAACCGGCCCCGAACTGCTCCCAGGTCCCACGGGTTCAGGTAGTGGCCGGCCCGGCGACGCTGTCGATCCAGGTGTTGACGGCGCCTTGCAGCTCCGCGTAGTAGAAGACCCCGGTGCCGCAGACGCCCGGGCCTCCGGACGTGTCGCCGCCGAGGGTCCAGTTACCGGAGCTGCCGACGAGGAGCGGGCCGCCGGAGTCGCCGTAGCAGGCACTCTTGCCGTTCTCGTTGTTCAGGCAGATCGTCCAGCGGTCGGTCCGGCACCGGCTGTTGCTGTCGGCCAGCACCGGCACGTCGACCTGCTTGAGCGTGACCGGGGCCGGGCCGCAGTTCGGCGAGGACGTGCAGCCCCAACCGAGCAGGCGCACCCTGGAACCGGCCGCGACGACCGGGGCGACGGAGATCGGCCGGTGCGAGACCGGCGCGGTCAGGTGCACGAGCGCGGTGTCGGCGTTGGAGTGCTCGACCACGCGGTCAGCGAAGGCAACCGTGCCGCCGGACGTGCGGCGGTTCGAGCCGATCCGCACCTGGTAGCCGCCGGCACCGCCGGGCGACACGCAGTGCGCGGCGGTCAGTACCCAGGACGGGCGGATGAGGGCGCCGCCGCAGAAGTGGCTGCCGCTGCCACGCCGCTGCATCGACGCCATGAAGCTGTAGGCCTCGGTGGCATCCTCGCCGTTGATGATCTGCGGTGTCACCGGAGCGTCGTCCTGTGCCAGCGCGACGCCGGGCGGGGCAACCAGAGCCAGTACTGACACACCTAAGAACAGAGCCTTGACCAAGGCACGCATTGTGAGCCTCCACACGTGGGGGAGAGAGGGTGCCTAGCTGTGTAGCGGCTCGGCGATTAGCAGTGCAATGCCTGAAATTTCGGTTTCGATATGGTCTAGACCTTTTGTGGTGTCCGACCTATCATCGGGCCCCCGCTCGGCCCCTGGGCGGCGGTGCGACGCTCGGCGGGCGCGCTTCCGGAACGCCGTCGACGCCACAGTGGACGGTGACGTGGCCGGTTCGACGTGCCGTTGAGCGGCACGGGGGGTTACTTCGACATACCCGTTTTCACGAGTCTCTCGGCAGATCGGTACCGCTTTGCCTGGACCCGTGGAGGCCACCATCGTGACCGAGACCATCCTGTCGTCCTTCCTGCGGCTGCGTGACTCCGAGCCGGAGCGCCGGCTGTTCACCTACGTCGATGAACACGGTCGCGACGACGCGTACCTGAGTGTCGGCGAGTTGGGCGAGGCGGCCGACTGCGTGGTGGCGTCGCTGCGGAGCCTCGGGTTCGAGCCCGGTGACCGGGCGCTGCTGGTCTACCCGCCGTCGCTGGACTTCATCGAGGCGTTCCTCGGCTGCCTGGCGGCCGGAGTGATCCCGGTGCCGGTGTACCCGCCGAACCCGTTCAAGCTGAAGAGGGACCTGGCGACGTTCAGCGCCATCGCCGAGAACGCCGGCGCGAAGGGCATCCTCACGACCTCCTCCTACGACCGGACCCGAACCGCCGGTGCCGTCACGAGCTTCTTCAGCAAGGACGCGCCGCGCTGGCCGGATCTGCCGTGGCACCGCACGGACCGGCTGCGCGACCCGCGGGTGGCGCCGGTGTGGCACCTGCCGGCCGGCGACGACGAGCCGGCGTTCCTCCAGTACACGTCGGGTTCCACGGCGGTGCCGAAGGGCGTGATCATCAGCCACGGCAACCTGGCGCACGAGGTGATCGCCAACGCGCGTGACCTCGGGCTGGGCCCGGAGTCGCGCGGCGTGGTCTGGTTGCCGCAGTACCACGACTTCGGCCTGATCAGCGTGATCCTGTCCACGATCGCCGGGAACGCCCAGAGCACGTTGATGTCGCCCTTGACGTTCCTGCAGCGTCCCGCTGTGTGGTTCGAGGTGATGTCGCGGGTGGGCGCCACGCACACCGCCGCGCCGAACTTCGCGTTCGAGCTGGCGGTCCGGAAGACGACAGCGGAGCAGCGTGCCCGGTGGGACCTGTCGTCCCTGCGGGCGGTGATGTCGGCCGCGGAGCCGATCCGCACCACGACGATGGACGCGTTCTTCGCTGCGTTCGCCGGCACGGGCATCAGGCCTGAGGTGTTCTTTCCTGCATATGGGCTGGCCGAGCACACAGTGAGTGTGTCGATGGGCGGCGGGGCGGTGCTGCGGATCGACAAGGCCGAGCTGGAGCGGGGCCGCGTGGTGCCGTCGCCGGACGGTGCGAGCTATGTCGGCTGCGGCACGGTCACGAAGCCGGAGGCCACTGTCCGGATCGTCGATCCGGAGACGCACCGCCCATGCGGTCCGGGGGAGATCGGTGAGGTGTGGGTCGACTCGCCGACGAAGGCCGTCGGCTACTGGGGGCTGCCCGAGCAGTCGCGTGAGACGTTCCAGGCGCGGATCGTCGGTGAGGACGACCCGACCGAGTATCTGCGCAGCGGTGACCTGGGCTTCTTCCACGAGGGCGAGCTGTTCATCACCGGCCGCTGCAAGGACCTGATCATCATGGGCGGGCGGAACCTGTACCCGGTCGACATCGAGGAGAGCGTGCGGGACAGCCACCCGTTGATCCGTCCGGGCGGTATCGCCTCGTTCGCGGTCGAGGTCGAGAGCACCGAACAGCTGGTCGTGTTCGTAGAGTCCCGCCGCGACAAGCTGGGCCCGGCCGAGATCGACGAGGTCGTCGAGGTGGTCCGGCGGCAGGTGTATGCCGAGTACCAGATCGGCGTGCACGCAGTGGTCGTCGGCCGTGCCGGCACCGTCCGCAAGACCACCAGCGGCAAAGTACGCCGGATGGCCTGCAAGCAGGCGTTCGTCAGCGGCGAGATCGCCGCGGCGCCGGCAACGCTGCGCATCGCGGTGCAGCGCACCGCAGTCCCCGGCTTGAAGCAGGCATCGTGACCCGGCCACAGCCCCAGCCGTCATCTGGACGGACCACCATCGCGCCATTTGAGTTCGCATCCCCGGCCGACACGCGCGGGCAACGCGCGAGCACGGCGGCGTGGTCCGGCTGGCCCCTGAGGCGCTCCCCGTCGTCGGCAACATGACGAGCCGGCCCGCGGTTCCGGTCCACTGCGGGGTTTCCGTGGTCGACGCAGACTAGCCCCGGCCAGTCACCTGCGCGGCCGGTGCATGCCCTGACCCACTGGCGCACCGCCCGCCGCGCGTTGGTGCTCGATGTAGATGCGCGTGATCTCCACGCGTGAGCGGACGCCCAGTTTCGTCAGGACGTGCGAGACGTGGGTCTGGACGGTGCGGCGCGAGAGGAAGAGCCGGTCGCCGATCTGTGGGTTGGACAGCCCCTGGGCGACGAGCCCGACGATCCGGCTCTCCGCCGGGCTCAGGCTCTCCCAGCCATGCGTCGCTCGTCGCGCCGGTGCTTGCACGGAGATACGGACCCGCCGCCATCATCCGACCACGAAGCGTAGGCGACGGCAAACCACACCTCTGACCACTCGATGAATGCCGGCGTGAACGGCTGACTCGGTCGGCGCGTGGAGCGGGAACAACTGCCTCGAAGGCTGGAGCGAACCAATGACCGAGTCCACGCAGGGTGACGCCCTGTATGACCGTGCGATGCTGCACCTGCTGAGCGGGAACGTCGACGCTGCGGTTCCGCTGTTGCAGCAGGCTCCTGCGCCGCGGCGAGGTCGCGGAGGCAGAGCAGCTGCTGCGAAAAGCGGTCGAGGCCGGCGACGGCCGCGCTACGGCAAACCTGGCGAATCTGCTCGTGAGTCGTGGGGACCACGAGGAGGCCCAACGGTTGTACGAATCGTTCAACTCTCGCCGCGAGGACGCGAGCTGACCCGCTGTGAACGCCGTCCGTGCCAGGTCTTGGGTGCCTGGGCCCACGATGCCGCTCATGCGCGGCCGGTCGGTATTTCCGCAGTTCAGGGGCCTAATGGCGGACCCCGGCCATGGTCGGGTGGCCCTACGGCGCGTAGTTGGTGCGTCGCGACCAGCCACCTGGCGGATGTGGGGCTGTCGTGACCGACGGCACCCTCAGGGCACGTCACGCCAGCTCGGGAGGTCGAGAGCAATGACTGCGTCTCTGATCACGACATGTCGGCACAGGCCTGTCTGCCCGGCGTTCGATGCCCCTGACCACGACGCGGCACGGGTCGTCGCCGGCCATCCGGAACAAGGCTGGAGCCTGCTGTGCAACGGCGTCGTGGTGTTCGAGGACACCGGCGAGATCCTGCCGACCGGCGCATGCATCGCCCCCCACCGTCCCGCGATCGACGCCGTCCCGCGCGCGGCGTGAAAGGAACACGAAGCCATGACCAACGCTATGTCGACTGTCCCGACCGTCCCGGTGAGCCCGGACTTCGTCATCAATCCACCGAAGGTCTACGCCGAGCTGCGTGAGATGGGGCCGGTGGTCCGCGCCCTGGTGCCGAACCAGGGCGCCCTGTGGCTCGTCACCCGGTACGCGGACGTGCGGAAACTGTTCGGGGACCGCCGGCTGTGCCGGGACCTGCAGATCGCACTGAGCGACGTCCTTCCCGCCGAGAGCCCCGTCGCGGCGAACCTGCGCGCGCTGACGCCCGCCGTGCGCGACATCCTGATGGCGCTCGATCCGCCGGACCACACGCGCCTGCGCAAGTTCGTGCACCGTGCCTTCACCCCGCGACATGTGGAGATGATGCGGCCCGCCATCAAGCGCATGGCCGCGGAACTCCTCGACGACCTCGCCGGCGCGGAGAGCGCGGATCTCATGGCGACGTTCGCCAAGCCGATCACGGACCGCGTCAACGCGGCCCTGCTCGGCACGCGGCTGAGCGACGCCGCCCGCCTGCGTGAATGGACCGGCACGTTCGCCGCGATCATGATGGAGACGCCCGAGAACACCC
Organism: uncultured Actinomycetota bacterium; assembly: GCA_963742725.1. Classification (GTDB taxonomy): domain Bacteria; phylum Actinomycetota; class Actinomycetes; order Mycobacteriales; family Cryptosporangiaceae; genus CAVVAL01. Next base: position 2,486,753 of record CAVUMX010000001.1, read on the forward strand.
ACGCGGCCAGCGCCGCCATGGAGCAGTACCTCGTCGACCTCGTCGCGGAAAAGCGCGCGGCCCCGGGGGACGACCTCACCAGCGCGCTGATCCGCCAGCACGACGAGCACGGCGACATGAGCGAGACGGAGCTGCTGTCCCTGATCTGCACGATGTACATCGCCTCGTCGGACACGATCCCGAACTTCATCGGCAACGGAATCCTGGCGCTGCTCCAGAACCCGGACCAGCTGGAGAAGCTGCGGGCCAACACTGACCTCATGCCTGCCGCGGTCGAGGAGCTGCTCCGCTACGACGGCTCGATCAACATGGACGCGCCCCGCTACACCACCGAACCGGTCGAGGTGGATGGCGTCACGATCCCCGCCGGCGAGATCGTGATGCTCACGCTCCACTCTGCCAACCGGGACCCGGAGCGCTTCCCCGACCCCGATCGGCTCGACATCACCCGCAAGCCCAACGGGCACGTCGCATTCGGCCACGGAGCTTCGCACTGCGTCGGCGCCGGCCTCAGCAGGCTGGTAGGCGAGATCGCGTTCGAGGCCGTGTTCGAGCGGTTCCCGGCGCTCAAACTGGACGTCTCGCCGGCCGAGCTGCCCTGGCAGTTCAACCTGCAGAACCGCGGTCTGATGGCGCTGCCCGTGCGGCTCACGGACGAGCCGCCGTCCGGCCCGTCGACCGAGGACTGAGGACGATGACCACCGTGCGGCCCTGTCGCCGCACCTCCGACGTCACTGCGGAGGACAGCGCAGTTCAGGCCGGCCGCGCCGTGGTCGACAAGACGTTCACGCTGCTTGAGGCTTGGTCGCACCGCTTCGAGATCCTGGGCGTGTCCGAACTGGCACGCCGTACCGGACTCCCGAAGTCGACAACCAACCGGCTGCTCCGCACGCTCGACACGGCGGCGCTGATCGAGCGTGCGGGCAGCGGTTACCGGATCGCCGAGAGGTTCCACGGTTTTGCGGAGCTGCTCTTACCCGGGTACCGCCCCGGGCTCCGCGAGGTAGCGCTGCCCTTCCTCCAGGACCTCTACGAGGCCAGCCACGAGACGGTGCATCTCGGCGTGCTCGACGGAGTGGACGTCCGGTGCGTCGAGAAGCTCTTCGGGCACCGGCGGAGCCCGTTCGCGTCCAAGGTCGGCGACGCGTTGCCGGTCCACTCGACCGCGCTGGGGAAGGTGCTGCTCGCGTACGCCCCTGAGGCGACGAGGCGGCACGTTCTCGGCGCCGTGCTGGTGGGTCGGGTGGCGGCCGCGACCACGCGTCCGCCACGGTTCCACGCGGAGCTGAACGCGACCCGCCGCAACGGGTTCGCATTCGACCGTCAGGAGACCCACCCCGCGGTGAACTGCGTGGCTGCACCGGTCGTGGGCAGGACGGGCGAAGCGGTCGCCGCCATCTCGGTCAGCGGGCCGAGTGACCGCTTCGACCCTGTGACGGTCATCGACGTCCTGCAGCGCAAGGCGAAGGCCGTGTCGATCGCCCTCGCCGGACCGCAACAGGGGCGCGGTGTTGAAGGTAGCGCGGCATGACGGCGCTCGGCGACGAGTCGTAGAGCCGATCGCCTAGCGCCGCGGCCCGATGGTGAACCGCCCTGTCCGACACACCGGATAGGGCGATTCGTCTGTCTGGATCGCGTGGTTCTTCCCGGCCGACGTTCTCGGTGCCCGGGCCCCGCGCCACTGCCCGCTGCCACGCCGCCCCTCACCCCCGCCGCGACGCTGCGCGCGGTGTGGGCTGTGTGGGCGGTGCGGGGCGTCGCCCACCGCACGCAGATCGGGCGAGGGTTCGATCGCTTGGCGACGAACCCTCGCCCGAACCGGGTGGGAAGGGGGTCAGATGCGGACGTGCAGGGCGGTGAGCCCGCGCAGTAGGGGGTCGTCGCGGAATTGGGGTGCGGGCTTGTCGGGGTCGAGGCGCAGGTTGGGGAAGCGGGTGGTGAGCCGGGTGAAGTATTCCTGTCCTTCGATCTTGGCGAGTGCGGCGCCGACGCAGAAGTGGATCCCGAAGCCGAAGCTGAGTTGGCCGTTGGGTTTGCGGGTGAGGTCGAGTTGTTCGGGGTCGGGGAAGCGGTTGGGGTCGCGGTTGGCCGCGCCGACCATCGGGTAGAGCAGCTGGCCGTTCTTGACGTGCTGGCCGCCGATCTCGAGGTCGACCTGGGCGAGTTGGGGGGTGAGGATCGGTGTGGGTCCGTCGTAGCGCAGGAGTTCTTCGGCGGCGTTCTCGGCGAGCTGCGGGTTTTCGCGTAGGAGCTGGTACTGGTCAGGGTTGCGGAGCAGGGCGAGGGTGCCGTTGCCGAGGTAGTTGGAGGTCGTCTCCAGCCCCGCGTTGAGCAGGGCCATGGTGTTGACCACCATCTCGCCGTCGGTGAGGTCGCTGCCGGTGACGAAACGGGAGAGCAGGTCGTCACGGGGTGCGGCGCGCCGCCGCGCGATGAGGCCGAGCATGTAGGTGGTGAACTCCCCCATCGCCGCGTTGGCGGCGCGGGCGATGGCGGGGGCGTCCTTGGCGTACTGGGCGCCGAGGAGGGCCATCATCTCGGTGGCGAGGAAGATCATGCGGGCGTGGTCGTCGGCGGGTACGCCGATGAACTCCATGATCACGGTGGACGGGAGCGGGTAGTTCACTACTGCGAGCAGGTCGCCGCCGCCCTCGGCTTCGATCTGGTCGAGGAGTCCGTCGGTGATCTGTTGGATCCGTGGGCGCATGGCCTCGGCCGCGCGCGGGGTGAACGCTTTGCTGATCAGCTTGCGCAGTCGGGTGTGGTAGGGCGGGTTGGTCAGCGGGAGTGTGGTGGCGAGTTGCTGCTCGAACACTGCCATGTGGTCGCGGTCGGTCTGGGGCACGGACGCGAACAGGTAGTCGGTGACGGGCGGCCGGATCACCCCGTGGTTGCGCAGCATGGCTGACACGTCGTCGTAGCGGGTGAAGACCCAGCCGCCGAGGGTGTCCTCGTAGTGGATCGGCGCCGATTCCCGCAGGGCCCGGTAGAACGGGTACGGGTCGTTGAGGAAGTGGGGGTCGGTGGGGTTGAACGCCACGGTCGACTCCCCGGCGCCGGTGCCGGTGTGGGCGACGGCGGTGTTGGCGCTGCGGTGTTCCTCTTCGGCGAGGCAACGGTGGACGGCGGCGGCGACGATTTCGTCGTTGGGTTCGACGAACATGGTGAAGTGGTCGCCGGGGATTTCCTGCACGGTGAGCTGGCCGAGTTCGACGTGTTCCCAGCCGTTGGCCGCCTCGTGGAGTTTCAGGGCGGTGTTGCGGTGGGGCTTCATCACGGGCGGGAACCCGCCGGTGGCCTTGAGCAGGGTGACGTTCAGGTCAGAGGGGCCGGGCTGGTATTTGACGTTGGCTTCCAGGTTGGCCTGGTAGACCCGGAGCATGGTGGAGATGTGGTCCTCGACCGGCAGCGTGCCGTTGGCGCCGAGGAACCGGCCCAGGCGCTTCTTCTGCTCGGATGGCGACAAATCGGGGTCGATCTCGACGCCGGCGGGGCCGCCGGAGGAGAACGCGAGCCGGTTCATCGTGAGGAGTTCCTCGATCGCGGCCGGGTCATCGATCGGGGGCAGCGGCTGGCCCGGTTCGGGGACGTAGGCGTCGAGCAGCACGATCCGGGTCACGTCCTGGCCGGCGGCGCGGAGTTGGCGACCCATCTCGTAGGCGACGACGCCGCCGAAGGAGTGCCCGCCGAGCAGGTAGGGCCCGTAGGGCTGCACCGTCCGGATCGAGGCGATGTAGCGGGCGGCGAGCGCCTCCACCGTGTCCAGCGGCTCCTCCCCGCCGTCGTAGCCGGGTGCCCGCAGGCCGTAGAACGGGCGAGCGGCGCCGACATCACGGGCGAGCTGGAGTAGGTAGTAGGCCGCGCCGAGGGCGCCGCCGACGCAGAAGAACGGACGCGGAGCAGTCAGGCCGAGCAGCAGCGCCGAGCCATCCTCGGCGGTCTGCGCCGCCGTGGCCGGTGCCTTCTCATCCGGCGCCAGGTAGGAAGCGACCGCGTTGATCGTCGGGTGCTCCAGGAACAGGGTGTGCGGGATCCGGAACCCGAGCCAGTCCGACAGCCCGGCCTGCAACGCCGCGACGGAGATGGACTCCAACGCGAACGTGTCGAGACGGGCGTCCGGGGCGACCTGCTCGGCGGGCAGGCGCAGCTCGGCGGCGATGTGCTCGACCAGCCAGTCCCGGAGCTCGCCGAAGCCGGGCCGTGGCCTGGCCGTGCCGTCGACCAGAGCGAGCGCGTGCCCCTCGACGTCGTGCCCGTGTCCCTCGACGTCGTCGCTGGCGCCGCCGAAGTGGGCGCGGACGAGCTGGCGGGCGTAGGCGACGTTGCACTCGACCAGCTCGAAGGCGGGCAGGCTGCCCGCGTGGTAGGTGTGGTTCTCGCCCTGGAGCCGCTCGATCCGGTCGTAGACGCCGCCCGCGAGGTCTTCGCTGCCGAAGTGCGGCAGGAACCGCCACCGCCGCTGGGCGTGCACCTCGCCCATCTGCCCACCCATCCGTTCCACATTGGCGCGCAGACGTTCGGTGATGTCCTCGCCGGTCAGGGTGTCGTCGCCGTAGGAGTAGCAGGCGTAGACGTCCTCGCCGGGGTAGCGGTGGTGGAAGGAGACGGCGTCCCCGACGGGTGCGCCGGGCCGGGTGAACTCATCGACCAGGTAGAACGCTTCTTCGGGTAGCCCGGTCGCAGACACCACGGTGGTGTAGTAATCCATGACCCGCACCCGGCGGGCCAGGCTCCGCTCCTCACGGGTGGCGTCCAGCACGCCGAGCAGCTGGTCGATCGGCACCGTGATCACCAGATCATCGGCGACCACCTCGCCCTGCTCGGTCGCGATCCGCACCCCGCCGGTCTCGGCGTCGGGGTCGCGGTCGATCGCGGTGATCGTGACCCCGCACCGCACATCCGACAACTCCGCGGCGACCTTCTCCCACAGCGACTTGAAGCCGCCCAGGATCGTGAAGCTGCCGGTGTGACCCAACAGCTCCGGCTTCGCGGAGAGCAGACCGGTCATCTCCGCGTACTTCACGAAATACAACGCCGGCAGATCACCGGCCACGAACCCGTACCCGGCCGCCGTGTAGCCGGTACCCAACGACTCCGCGAGCGCACCAAGATCGTTCTCCGCCAGCCACTCCGACACCGGCATCGCCAACGCCCGCGCCGAATGCGCCAGCCCCGCCTCGGCGATGTCCGGGAACTCCGCCGCCCGCAGCGCCGCATACCGGCCGAACGGCTCCCGCTGGAAGAACGCCGCGCTCTGCGGCGACGCCTGGCCGGTGTCCATTTCGTAGACGCGGTGCTGGGTGGTGTCCTCCGTCGCGACACCCAACTCGACCGCCAGCTTCGCCACATTCTCGTACTGCGTGGTGCACACGTGGCCACCGAGGTCATAGGCATGGTCGTCGACATCGATCGACGCGCACTTGCCGGCCACCTCGGGCAACGCCTCCAGCACGATCGCCCGATGCCCGGCCTTCTCCAGCTCACGGGCGATGCTCAAACCGGCCGGGCCGGCGCCGACGACGGCCACCGTCCGGGACCGCGGCGTCGCAGCGCCGCTGAACGGGCAGCCGGCCACCTCGGTCCGGGCCTCGCCGGTCGCGGCGTAGACCAGCGCGCGCAGGTGGTTGACGGAGGCGAACTCGTGCGGTGACGTCGCGAGCACGATGCCCAGGCTGGCCGGGCGGTTCGCGATGTTGAACCGCAGCTTCTCGGTGACCTCCTCGTCGAGGAGACCGTCCAGCCGCACCGTCGCCAGATCGACCCACGGCACGTCCCACGCCGTCGAGCTGTCCAGCGCGGCCTCGCTCACCTCGTGCAGCTGTACCTGGATCACACCGTCGACGCCATCGCCCCGGATCCGCGCCCGCAACTCGTCGTGCAGGAACGTCGCCGCCCGCTCATCGGCCGGGTCGCGCTCCATCTGACCGGGCGGGTCCGGCGGCAGCCACCGCTCGCCCGGGACGTGGTCACCGACCGCCACATCCCCGCCCGGCGGCACGAGCCGATACCGCACCAGCCACTGCTTCCCGGCCACGTCGACGTAGGCCGTTGGCGCCTGCGAGTGGTACCGGTACTCCGCGAAGGAGACCGCGTCCTTGTACATGGACCACACCTGGGCGCGGAACTCCTCGGTCTCGGCGCCAATCGCCGCCTTCTGCTCCGCCGTACCGCTCATCGCGAGGAACATCGCCGCGGTACGGGCAACGAAGATCTCGCCGGTGTTCAGGGTCAGGTCCAGTACACCGTCGTGCACGTCCGCGCCCGGCTCCAGCAGCCGCAACGTCACGCCACGGATCGCGGGCGCGATGTCGTCGCTCTCCTGGCTGTTGCCGTACCGGGCGACCACCTGGAACCGGCGACCCGGCCGCAGGAACTCGTGCTCCGGCAGGTCCAGCTCGCCCAGCAGCTCGACCGTGCCACGCGCGCCCGTCGCTCCCTTGCCGTGGAACGTCCGCTTCCTCAGAGCCCGCGACGCCGCCGTGAGCGGCTCCAGGCCGGCGAGCACTTCACGGAAGTCGTCGTCGACCTCGTGTAGCCGTGGGTCGTCGGGGCCGGTGGCGATCCGCAGTTCCGTCACGATGCCTCCTGCAGGTCAAGGTCGGCGGTGCGCTGCACGCTCACGGTGGTGGCCTCCACGGGTCCAGACAAAGTGGTGGTACTGACCTGCCGAGAGGGTGGTGAAATCGAGCCTGCCGAAGTACCCCGCGTGCCGTTCAGCAGCACACGGACCTTGCGCTCAGGCAGCGACATCGCCATCCACTTCCTGCTCTTCCATGGCTCGCCGGAGCGCGCGCAGCGCATAGAACGTGCGCGACCTGACCGTCCCCCGGGGGATTCGCAGGACGGCCGAGGTCTGCTCCACGCAGTTGTCGCGGAAGTAGAGCTCCCGGAGGACGTCCTGGTGCTCGGCGGTGAGCGTGGACATCGCCTCAGCCACGGTGATCGACAGCACCGTGCGCTCGACCTCGTCCGGCTGGCCGACAGCAGCGAGGTGTTCGGTGCTGGTCTCCGCGGGACGGACCGCCCGCCGGCGGTATCCGTCGATCACGATGTGCTTGGCGACCGTGAACAGCCATGCCCGGATGGGAGGCCGGGAATCGCAGACGGACACCGGATTCCGCCACGCGCGTAGCAAGGTTTCCTGAACGACGTCTTCGGCCCACTGGTAATCACCATTGGTGAGTCGTGTGACATAGGCGAGTAGCGAACCGGCGTGTTCGCGATAAAGAGCTGCGATCTGGTCCCCTGACGTGGGCGCGGACGGCGCCGGCGAAATGTCCGCCGCATCGGGCGCGATCTTGAGCGAGGGCGACATGACAACTCCCAATCGAAGTTCTGACCGCGAGTGGAGTTCACGGCATTTCGCCGTCCATCGCGATCGAGCGACACGTGAGACAAAGGAGTTCAACTCGCTCCCGGTGATGGCGCATAGGCCCGCCGGCCTAGCGGGCACCGGTCAGGACATATGTCCCGGGGCGGCGCACGTCACCTGACCCATGACCGCTCGCGTCGAACGACCTGGGGGACCTACCGGGGCTAGGCGGCCGCAACTCTGGTCACGCCGCGTTCCTCCATCGCATGGCGGAGGGCACGCAGCGCGTAGAAGGTGCGCGACCGAACGGTGCCTCGCGGGATACGCAGCCGCGCTGCCGTCTCCTCGACGCAGGTTCCCCGGAGGTACAGCTCGCGGATGACTTCCTGATGTTCGGCGGAGAGCGTCCTGAGGGCTCCCAGGAGTGTCACGGACAGCAGCATGCGGTCGATCTGGTCGGGTTCGCCGATGTGCTGGAGTAGCTCATCGCCCATTTCGACCGGCCTCAAGGCCCGCCTACGATGCCCGTCAATGACCAGGTTGCGTGCGACCCGGTACAGCCAGGGGCGCACCGAACGCCCGGACTCGCTGGTCTCGATCCGATTGAGCCACGCACGCAGCAGCGTCTCCTGCACCACGTCCTCCGCCCACTGATGGTCGCCGTGCGTCAGGCGGGTCGTGTAGGCCAGGAGCGCCGCGGAGTGCTCGCGGTGCAATCGCGCGGCCACCTCGTCCGCGCCGGCCAGAGCGGTATCGCCGTCGTCATGCCGGGAGACGATCGTCAGTGGGGTCCGCATCAGCTGCTCCTCACGGTTGTGTGGGAGAAGACTGCGGTGTGCGGTCCGGCGCGGGCATCCGCCAACTGGCGTTGCTTGGCGGTCGGCTTCGGCGGCCGTTGCGGAGCCTTCGCGGTATATGGGGCCGGAGGCCCAATTTGTGCGTATGCTGGCGCGGGTGGGGGATTGACCCGGATCAGCCTGGGGGCGAGCAGGTGGTTCCGGAGGAGAGCGGAGACACGACCGACGCGCCTCCGGCCCTGGTGGGCCGGGAGCGTGAGCTGGGGATAATCGGTTCGCTCGTCGAGTCGGTCGCCGACGGGCAAGGTGCGTTTCTCGCGCTCCCCGGTGAGGTGGGCACGGGGAAGACCGCGCTCCTGGCGCACCTCCGCGCCGGCGCGATGCGGCATGGCCTGGGCGTCTTCCTCGGGACAGCCCGCCGCGAGGAGCAGCAGGAGCCTTTTGCGCTGCTGCGACGCTGCATCGGCTCGGGCAGCCAGGTCGTGGCCCGGCAGCCACATGGGGTCGGCCAGGAGTTACACCGGCTCGTCATGGCGGAGGCGCTGGCAGACCTGGTGGAGAAGCTGTGTGCCGACGGGCCGGTGGTGCTTCTCGTCGACGACATGCAATGGGCCGATGACGACACGGCGCTCGTGCTGCACCGCGTGGCCTCGACCGTGTCCCACCTTCCGCTGCTGATCGCGGTCGCCTATAGCCCGTCCTGGGATGCGGCCACGTACAGGCCGGCGGCCCGCAACGCGGTGACGGTACCGGTCAGACCCTTGACGGACGACGCCGCGCATCGCCTCGTGGAGCAGCTCCTCGATGCGGTTCCGGGACCCGAGCTGAGGCACGCCGTCGCCGACGCTCAGGGGAATCCGTTCATCATCCGCGAGCTGGTGACCGCATACCGGTCACAGGGACATGTTCGCGTGACAGGCCGGGCCGCGAGCCTGGCGGAGGGAAGCCCGGATCTTCCACGGACGGTGGCCGAGACAGTTCTGGATCGCCTGATGGCCGTTCCCCGTGACGCCAGGGCCATGCTGCGGTCGGCGGCGGTGCTCGGCGCGACGATCGACATCTCTCTTCTCGCCATGGTGGGCGGCACCCGCTTCTCCACGGTGAAGCGGGTTGTCGAGAACGCGATCGGCGTCGGGTTGCTGGTCAGCGATCGCGAGCGCACGAGGTTCCGCCACGATCTGGTCCGCCGGGCGCTCGTCGCCGAGGTGCCACCCGCCGACCGTGCTCGCCTTCACGCCCTGGCAGCCGGGGCACTCCTGCGCGTCGGCGCTGATGTCGAGCGTGTCGCGGAGCATCTGATCGAGGCGCCCGCACTCGAGCCGGACGCGGTCGACTGGCTTGTCAGATCTCTCGACGCGCTGCTGGCGCAGGCACCGGCGGCGATGGTCACACTCCTGCCGCGTGTCCTGGCAACGCTCGACGGCGCGACCGACGTCTGTGCTCAGCTGCGTGCGGCCCTGGCTCACGCGTACCTGAACGCCGACCAGCCAGCGGAGGCTGAAGCCACGGCGAGGGCGGCGCTGGCGTCCATCGAGGAGCCCGCGGCGCGTGGGCAGCTTCACCAGGTCATCGCCGAGGTCAGCTTCCGTCGGGGCGACTTCGCGGCCGTACTCCGGGACGTGGCTGGGGCCTTCAAGGAGCCGGACCTTCCTCGCGATCGGCGCGCCGGCCTCACCGTGTTGGCAGCTCAGAGCCACTACTACCGTGGCGACATCGAGAGTGCGACGGAGAGGGTCCGTGAGCCCGCGGCACGTGGTGGGCACCTGCATCAGGTCGGACTGCTGAACGTCCTGTCCGGCATTGACCTCATGCAGCGCGGTCCGGGCCAGGCGCTGACACTCAGCCGCAGGGCCGTGTCGTGTCTCGGGGCGAGCGCTACTACCCGTCACCGCGTCGCATCGTCGGTGTACCTGACACAGGGCATGAACCTGCTCGAGTCCGATCGGCTGGCCGAGGCCGAGCACGCGTTCAGCATCGGGATACGGAGTGACCCGGCCACCGGCGGTGCCTTCACTCCGGCGCTCCACCTCGGGCAGGCGCTGGTGAGCTGGTGGGACGGGCGCTGGGATCGCGCAATCGAGGAACTTGACGCCGCTGCCGACGTTGACGATCGGCTGGGGCTCGCCCAGGGTGTCCACGGCCTCGCTGCTCTCATCGCGATACACCGTGGTGGGGGCGTGGGAACGCTGGTACTCCAGCTCTCGCAGGCACCGGCCGAGACGATCGGTGGCAGGTTCTTCGGGATGCTGCGCGGCTGGGCAGCCGGCCTGGCTGCCGAGGCGGCCGGTGACGTCGGCCGTGCGTCCGAGCTTCTCCTGGAGACCTGGCGCACCACTCCGTCGCGCTGCCCTGTTCGCTACTACCTTGCGCCCGACCTCGCCCGCATCGCGGCGCGCACCGGGGACATGCGGGCAGCCACGCTGGTCGCTGCTGAGCTCGGCGAGTATGTGGCCGAGCGCCCGAACAGCGCCCTGCGGGCCATCGCTCAGCTGTGCCGGGGCATCGCGCGTCGCGATCCGGCGGCGCTGGGGGCCGCTGCCGGCGCGCTCGCCGATGCCGGTCGGCCGCTGCTGAGCGGATACGCGCACGAGAGCGTCGGGGCAATTCTGGCCCAGACCGGCGGCGGCGCAGAAGCCGCCCATGAGTTCGCCGCTGCCGAGCGTGTCTATCGTGAACTGGGCGCACGTCAGGATCTCGCGCGGGTGGGTTCGAGCGTCGAGGGGCAAGCCGTTGCCGGCGCCGGGAGATCCGCCGGCGCCGATGCCGTTGAGCTGCCCGAGATCCTCACCCGCGGCGAGCAGCGGGTCGCGCTCCTCGTCGCGCGGGGAATGTCCAATCGCGAGATCGGCATGGAGTTGAGCGTCTCGCCCCGCACCGTCCAGGCCCACGTATCCAGCATTCTCCGCAAGCTCTCCCTGCGTTCTCGTGTCGAACTCGCCAGGGTGCTCCGGAAGCGAAGCTGACCTTCGTCGCGCCTGCGCTGGGCCCGTGGGCCCACAGGGCCGGGTCGCACTCGTATCGCCCGTGAACGGTCATCAGACATAACACCGTGTTGGGGGCATGCCAGCGATCAGAGCGTGCTGCCCACGGATGACGGGGGTTCCGCGGTGATTCCGGCATGCCCGAAGTCGAGTAGTGAGCCGAGGCCGCGCTGATTGAGGAGAGAGATGACGAATCCGGGATTCAACGGGCTCAGCAATGAAGCACAGGTAACCAGGCAGGCCGCGGGCTACATGGCGCAGGCCGCCTCCAACGCCCGGACGATCGAGCGCCAGGTCGAGGAGGCGGTCACACTTCTCACCGGCCGCGCGATGGTCAGCCTCAGCGGTGAGACCTTCGGCGGCGCCGTTCGCCAGTGGCTGGAGCGCTTCCACGCGGTGATCACGAAGCTCGATTACATCTCGCAGTTCGTCGAGCGGACCGCTGGCCAATTCGACGCCAACGAGAAGAACAACGTTCAGGCGCCGAGTTCGATCATCGCCGGACTGGGCGACGTCAACCTGTAGGCCGACCGGTCAACGGAAAGGAAATGCACCATGCCTGAGGGCTACATTTCAGTCAACTACAACGACGTCGACAACGTCGGCGAGGCGCTGATCGCCGGTACCAAGGCGATTCGCGCGATGCTCGACGACCTCGAGCAGGCCATCCAGCCGCTGCGCGCCACCTGGTCCGGTGAGGCCGAGAATGAGTACGAGAAGATCCAGCGCAAGTGGGATGCCGATTGCGACAGGATGAATCAGATCCTCGCCAGCTCGAGCACGACGCTTGAAGACATGTCCTTCAACTACAAGCGCACCGACCTCAACCTCGCCCTGAATTGGTCTGACATCGGTTGAGTTCGTGGCGGTCCGGCGGAAGGGCCGCGGACCGCCGCAGCGCTGTGGCGTTCGGGACCCGGGACGAACCGATCGTTGTCAGTGCGAAGAAGCTCACCGGCATGGATACCTTCCCTGCGTTCCTTCCGTACACACCAGAAGGCACGCAGGACGATCCTGACCTCTTCGTGTCCGGTGACCACACGGTGGGGCTCGCCGGCGGGCAGGGACGCGAGTTCTATGCCACAGCGGATGTCGTCGCCAATGCCAACGCCACGCTGAAGCTGATCGGCAGCAAGGTGACGCTCGTGGCGGACAAGTCGGTGCGCCTCACCATGGATTCGAGCGGCATCGAGCTGTACAAGGTGAAGCCGAAGTTCTCCGCTGACCCGAACAGCGTCTGCCGTGACTTCGCACAGCAGATCATGGGCGGGTACCACACTCACATCGTGCTGAGGGAGCGTGGCCGGCGGCGACGCTCTTCCACCACTCCGCGTATCAAGACCTCGGATGCGGTGGAAGTCTCCGGACTTTCTCATCTCGCCCAGGCCATGGTCGAAGCGGTGAGCGGACGCTCCCGGCCACTGAACGTCGTCAAGGCGGGCGATGGAGGGCATCAAGCAGGACTGGCCAGCGCCAGGCCGCAAGTACGGCGCACTGCTCGACACCGAGTCGAGCCAGCTCACCAAGCAGGCCGTAGACATCGGAGTGAACCAGCGCGCCTGGCCGGCGCAGGTTGATGAGGGCTTCGTGTTCCAGCACGTGGTGGCGGACCGTGGGGCAGAAGGGACTGGCAAGTTCGGCTACCACTTCGCCGCGGTCGTGGCGCGGAGCGATGACGGGCACACGGTCATCACCCTGGAGAACTCGCGGTCGGACCAGAACAAGGGCATCGTCACCAAGGCTTTCGAGAAGAACCTCGACTACTACCTGGAGCACCGTGACGAGCTCACGAACTGGTTGAAGGCAGCGGAGGGTGGGAACAAGGAACCCGCGCGCGTGAAGTTGGCCAAGCACCTCGACGCGCTGATCGCCGCGAAGGAGAAGCTGCACAATGCACCGGAGCAGGAGAAGCTTCTTCAGGAAGTCAAGACGATCGAGAACTTCGCCAAGCGGGCTTTGAGCAATGTCGCAGGCGACCTTCTCGGCCGCATGGGCGACAACTGGCGGTTCCGGTTCTACTCCAAGACGAACGATCTCACCCAGGTATGGGCCGAGGCCGTGCACAATCCGATCGTGGCGGTGTGATCGCCGACCACGGTCACCAGAAGATCGTGTTCGAGCCCGATCGGACGAGCCTCCCGCTGAAGGTCACTGAGAAGGCGTGGCTTGACACGATGGCCGGCAAGGTCGCGAAGGTCGCGATATGGCGCCGACGCGAGAAGCTACCCCTACCTCACATCGTGATCATCGGTGGCCCGGTGGCGAGGGGCAAGAAGGCAACGCCGTTTCACACCGGCGTATCCGGGCACCTTCAGCGCCGGCTGGACGAGGTGTTCGCCGCGTGGCGCGCCGAGGACCCGAAGGCCCCCATGCTGACTTCGGATGACATCACGTTCCACTTTGCTCCGTCGAAGGTGCGCTCGCCGTACGTCGTCGAGGCGGAGATGGACCGCACACCGCCGGCTGAGGAGAGCGGCTTCGACGCGCTCCCGAAGCGCGTGGACCTCGCGGCGCTGTCGCCGAGCGATCTGGAGAAGATCTCTCGCGCCATCGGCGTGCACAAGGGCGGCAAGCTGACCACGGTCAGTTCCGGCGAGATCGCGCGAACGGCCAACATCGTGCGGGTTCACCAGGCGGTATTCGGACTCGACCAGGGCCTCGACGTCGGCCGTCTCGAGGACATCCGGCGCGTGGAACAGGTGCTGCGCGCGGAGGGTCGCGCCACAGACTTCAGCACGACGGACCTCGACTCGCTGGTGCGCGGGATTTTCACGTTGCCGAGCGACACGGTCGTGGCGCCGGAGGCCCGCCGTGCCCTGCTTGACTTTGTGCCACGCGCGAAGGAGAAGGCCCGGGGCCGGCCCATCGCCCACGCCGACCTGGTCGCCGCATACAAGCAGTCACCCCGGAAGGAGACCTACGGTGCGGTCGAGGCGACGAAGCCGAAGCGACCACGAGCCGATGGCGGCCCGACACCGATGGGCGACGCCGCGCAGGGACCAACCACGCTACGGAGCAGGCTGGCCGAGCGGTTCCCGAAGTTGACCGGCACGAAGCTGGACGAGCTGCTCCAGAACGCGACGAAGATCAACACGCAGAACGACAGGTTCGGTGACGATGAGGGCCCTGCGGGACACCGTCACGTTCGAGGTCGCGGTGGCGCTCAGTATTGGCCCGGGCTCAGCAACCGATGTCGCAGCCCACCAGAAGGCTCAGGAGTTGGGCGCGCGGCACGGCGTCGGCATCCCCTTGCGTCTCGACCCGCAGACCGAGGCCGGATCGTTCAGCTTTGACCTTGATGAGCTGTTGACCCCGCCGACGAGCCAGCCAGGACACGGCGCCATCTACGACGTTCTCAATCCACCTCGCAACAGCAGCTAGTGAGCCGGCGCCTTGGTGTGTTCGACGTAGAGCCTGGTGATTTCCACCCGTGACCGGACGTCCAGCTTCGACAGGATGTGGGAGACGTGGGTCTGGATGGTGCGGCGCGACAGGAAGAGTTGTTCCCCGATCTGCGGGTTGGACAGTCCTTGGGCGACGAGGGCGGCGATGCGGGCTTCGGTGGGGCTGAGGCTGTCCCAGCCTCTGTCGGGTCGTTTGGGTGCGGCGGCGGGGTTGCGCATGCGGATGCCGAGGCTGCGGAAGCGGGCGCGGATGCGGTTGATGTCCCAGGTGGCGCCGAGTGTTTCGTAGCTGTCGAGGGCTTGGTGGATGATGGTGCGTGCTTTGTCGGGTTTGGCGTGGTGGATCCAGGCTTCGGCGAGGCTTTCTTGTGCTTGGGTGAGGCGCCAGCGTTCGTTCACCTGGCGGTAGCGTTCGGTGATCGCCTCGAGCTGTTCAGGGTCGCGCGCGACCATCGCCCGGCAGTAGGCGATGTCGAGTTCCGCACTTGGGCCTTTGCCTGCCCAGAACCCTTCGGCCTGCGCCGCCAGCCGGCCGGCGAGCTCGTGGTCCTCCAGCGTCATGGCCAAGCGCACCGCCTCGACATAGAGGTGGTAATTCGGCCCTTTCGGCGTACCTGACATCGCAGCGATCGCGGTGTCGGCCGCCTTGAGGAGGACCGCCAGTGCCTCACTCGGCTGTCCGGGGCGCGAAAGCCTCAACGCGTTGGCAACGGCGATTCTGCTCCAATCGCCCCCCATGGCCGCACGGTAGAACTCCAGCGCGGACTGCATGCGTTCCAGGCAGCTGTCGAGCGCCTCGGCGTTGTCGCGGTGAGCATGGATGGTCGCGGCTGTGGCGATCGAGTCAGGCTCGACGTGGTCAGCCGCGCCGGTGGTGAAATCGGCGGAGACCAGAGCTTCATCCCAACGCCCCAACCGGAAGTACAGCTGCGTAGCAAAATAATGGCTCTGCGCGATCATCCGCAGATTTCCGTAGCGCTCGCAGACCTTCTGGATGTCCAGCAGTTCCTGCTCGCACTCGCTCAGCCGCTGCAGCTCGATAAGCGCCCCGAGCCTGTTCGTCCTGAAACGCAGCCACATCTCTGAGTACGCGACATCGCCGGCGACCTGCCGGACTGCCTCGTCGAACAGTTCGAGGGAGCCGCGCGCATCGCCGAGCCGTTCGAGATGGTGCCAGGCCAGCTGGCCGGCAGCCTGCGCAGCGGCACGTACTTCGCCGGACTCGCGCGCGGACTGCAGCACCTCGCTCGTCATTCGAAGGGCACGGTCGAAATCGCCCATGCGGTACCGCAAGCGCGCGACTTGTCCCATCAGCCTGAGCCGCGCATTCTCGCTCCGTTCCGGGCGGTCTCTCTCGCGCTCCAGCAAGGCGAGTGCTGCCTTCCGGCCAGCCATGAGATCGCCGCGTGCCGACGTGTAGACGGTGAAGAAGTCCACTGCCGCATCGTCATCGGCGCTGCCCAGGCCGTTTATCACCTCCTCGCAGACTTGTGCCGCGTCGTCCGGTCGGCGTGAGCGGTAGTGCGTCTCGGCGAGCCATGTCGCGATTCGGACTCGTCGCGGGTCGCTCGGTGACAGAGTGCGAAGTGTCGCGGCGAGGAGGGGGCTGGCCGCGTCGGGCGCCTGGTTCACGGCGATGGCGCCGTGCTTCAGGAGCCAGTCGACGACCCAGCCCTCGACCGCGTGGCCGGCGAGTCCCTGGTTGTCCTCAAGGTCGGTGGCGGCGAGCAGGTGGCGGATGACCTTCGCCGGTGCGCTGCCCGCTTGAGTCAACGTGCGGGCGAGGTCGTTGTGCCATGCGCGGCGCATGGCGGGCGTCATCTTCTCGTAGAGCGCCCGGCGGATGAGCGGATGACGGAACATGGTGGCGTTGTTGGCTTCGGCCAGCACGCCCGCGCGGACGGCGTCCTGCAGGGCGGTGTTGAGTTTGACCATGGGCAGTCCGGTGGCCGTGGCCAGCTCGGGGAGGTTGAACTCCACGCCCAGCATGGACGCCGTCTGCAGGACCTCGTGGGTCTCCGGGCCGAGACCGGTGAGCCGGTCGTCGATGGCCTCGGTGACCGAGGCCGGCATGGTGGCGCCTGCCACCTCGACGCGGCCGTCGGCCCGGGATTCGAGCCGGTCGCCGCGGGCGAGCGCGCCGATGAGCTCGGCGACGTACAGGGGGTTGCCGCCGGCCTGCTCGACCATCGCCGTCAGCCGCGGACCGGGTTCGCCGCCGGCCAGCTCGCTGACCATGGCGTTCACCGCCGAGCTTTGCAGCGAACCCAGCTCGAGTACAGGCATCCGGTTCGTCCGGAGGTAGCGACGTAGCGCTTCGAGCTCGGCCCGGACCGGGACGGGTCTGGTGGCGGCGACCAGCAGCAGCGGCAGCTGGGACAGGGAACGGGCGAGCTGGTGCCACAGCCCGATCGAGGCGGTGTCGACCCAGTGCATGTCGTCGATGCAGAGCAGCACGGGCGCTTCCGCGCAGAGGTCGTCGATCAGGCCGAGGAGCTGTTCGGATGCCGCGTATACGGGGTCCGCACCAGGTACCGCGGACACCTCCCGGAGCAGGCGTGCCACCGAGGCCCGGCGCTCGTCGGTGCCGGTGCGGACACCGAATGCGTCCAGGAACGGGACCAGCGGGAACGCCTCGCTGAGTTCGTCGCCGGCACCCCAGAAGACGGAGCAGCCGCGGCCGACAGCCTCCGGCGGCCGCGGCGCCGATGAGGCTGGACTTGCCCACGCCCGGCTCGCCGATGACCAGCGCGGCCGATCCTTGACCGTCGGCGAGGAGCCGGACCAGGTCGCGCAGGAGGTCCAGCTCGGTGGACCGGCCGACAAGCGTGCCGACGGCCGGAACGGCTGACCCCCGCGACGCGATTCCAGGCAACCTCTACTCCGAACGCCGTAGCCCGCCCACCGCCTGCCGCACCTGCAGAATGCCTCGCCCCGAGGCCCTACGGATCTCGGCCCGAGTCGAGCTTACGTCGCTGTGCGGTCCACGAAGGTCACCGACCGGAACCTGGCCGAGACATTCGCGTGGGCGTTCCGCTCCTACCCAGCGTGAGCCGGTATGCGTGCGTGCTTACGACTGTCCGGATTTGGTGTGCTCGACGTAGAGCCTGGTGATTTCCACCCGTGACCGGACGTCGAGTTTGGAGAGGATGTGGGAGACGTGGGTCTGGATGGTGCGTCGTGAGAGGAAGAGTTGTTCGCCGATCTGGGGGTTGGAGAGTCCTTGGGCGACGAGGGCGGCGATGCGGGCTTCGGTGGGGCTGAGGCTGTCCCAGCCTCTGTCGGGTCGTTTGGGTGCGGCGGCGGGGTTGCGCATGCGGATGCCGAGGCTGCGGAAGCGGGCGCGGATGCGGTTGATGTCCCAGGTGGCGCCGAGTGTTTCGTAGCTGTCGAGGGCTTGGTGGATGATGGTGCGTGCTTTGTCGGGTTTGGCGTGGTGGATCCAGGCTTCGGCGAGGCTTTCCTGCACCTGCGCCAGGCGCCAACGCTCGTCGAGTCGGCGGTAGCGTTCGGCGATCGCGTCCAACTGCTGCGGGTCTCTGTCGACGATCGCCTGGCAGTAGGCGGCGTCGAGTTCCGCACTCGGGCCCTTTCCTGTCCAGAACGCTCCGGTCTGCGCCGCCAGCCGGCCGGCGAGCTCGTGGTCTCCCAACGCCGTGGCCAAGCGAACCCCCTCGACGGAGATGTCGTGACCCGTGCAAGGTCTGACGTTCGGCTCCGCCTCGAGAATGGCGTCCATCGCCTCACTCGGCCGCCCTGCCCGGGAGAGGGCGACCGACTCCGCCGCGGTGATTCGACTCCAGTCGGACGCATCCCAGCCGCTGGCGGCAACGACGTTCATCGCCGCCCGCATCTTCGTCAGGCAGCGGTCCACCGCGTCGGCGTTGTCGCGGTGAGCGTGGATGGTCGCGGCCATCGCGATCGAGTCGGGATTGGGGAAGTAGGACGTGGCCTCGGTGGCGAACTCGGCGGAGACCAGCGCTTCGTCCCAACGCCCCAACTGGAAGTACAGCTGCGTAGCAAAATAGTGGCTCTGCGCGATCATCCGCACATTTCCGTAGCGCTCGCAGATCTTCTGGATGTCCCGCAGTTCCTGCTCGCACTCGCCCAGCCGCTGCAGCTCGATGAGCGCCCCGAGTCGATTGGCCCTGCAGCGAAGCCAGACGTCTGCATGGGCCGGATCGCCTGCGACCAGCTGAACTGCCTCGTCGGCCAGGAGGAGGGCACCGCGCGGATCGCCCACCCTTTCGAGGTGATGAATGACCAGCTGGCCCGCGGCCTGCGCGGCGGTAGGGCGGTCGCCGGACTCGCGGGCGGCCTGTAGCACCTCGTTTGCGGTTCGCTCGGCGCGGTCGATCCGGGCGTTGCGGTAGAGCTGGCGCGCGATCTGCATGCCGAGCCTGAGCCGCCCCTTCTCGCCGCGTTCCGGGCGGTCTCTCTCCCGCTCCAGCAACCGAGAGATGGTGTCCTCGCCTCGATAGAGGTCGCCGAGCGCCGACGTGTACGCGATGAGGAGATCGACGGCAGTGTCGTCATCCGCGGCGCCTGTGCCGGGCAGCACCTCCTCGCAGACTCGCGCTGCTTCGCCCGGTCGGCCCGACAGGTAGTGGGTCTGCGCAAGCAACGTCGCGATCCGCAGCCGTCGCGGGTCGCTGTTCGACAGGGAGCGGAAGATGGTGGCGAGGAGGGGGCGAGCCGCGTCGGGCGCCTGGTTCACGGCGAGGGTGCCGTGCTTCAGGAGCCAGTCGATGACCCAGCCGTCCGGCGCGTGGCCGGAAGGTCCGTCCGCGTGCCCAGCGTCGGGGTCGCCCGTGGCGGCGAGCAGGTGGCGGATGACCTTCGCCGGTGGGCTGTCCTGCTGGGCCAAGGTGCGGGCGAGGTCGTTGTGCCAGGCGCGGCGAATCGAGGGCGTCATCTTCTCGTAGAGCGCCCGGCGGATGAGCGGGTGGCGGAACATCATCGCGTGGTCGCCCTCGGCCAGCACGCCCGCGTGGACCGCGTCCTGGAGCGCGCCACTGAGTTTGACCATGGGCAGTCCGGTGGCCGTGGCCAGCTCGGGGAGGTTGAACTCCACGCCCAGCATGGACGCCGTACGGAGAACCTCGTGAGTATCCGGGCCGAGGCCGGTGAGCCGGTCGTCGATGGCTTCGGTGACCGAGGTCGGCATGGTGGCGCCGGCTGCCTCGACTCGGCCGTCGGCCTGGGGCTGGAGCCGGTCGGCGCGGGCGAGCGCGCCGATGAGCTCGGCGACGTAGAGCGGGTTGCCGCCGGCCTGCTCGACCATGGCCGTCAGCCGCGGGCCGGGTTCGCCGCCGGCTAGTTCACTGACCATGGCGGTCACGGCTGAGCTCTGCAGCGAGCTGAGTTCGAGTACCGGCATCCGGTTCGTCCGGAGGTACCGGCGCAGGGCTTCGAGCTCGGCCCGGACGGGGACAGGTCTGGTGGCGGCGACCAGCAGCAGCGGCAGCTGTGCGACCGAGCGTGCCAGCTGGTGCCACAGCCCGATCGAGGCGGTGTCGACCCAGTGCATGTCGTCGATGCAGAGCAGCACGGGTGCTTCCGCGCAGAGGTCGTCGATGAGACCCAGCAACTGCTCCGATGCCGCGTACACAGCGTCCGCGCCCTGCACGGCGGACACCTCCCGGAGCAGGCGCGCTACCGAGGCCCGCCGCTCGTCGGTGCCGGTGCGGACGTCGAGCGCGTCCAGGAACGGGACCAGCGGGAAGGCCTCGCTGAGTTCGTCGCCGGCGCCCCAGAAGACGGTGCAGCCGCGGCCGACGGCTTCGGCGGCCGCGGCGCCGATGAGGCTGGACTTGCCCACGCCCGGCTCGCCGATCACGAGCGCGGCCGATCCTTGACCACCAGCCAGATCCCGGACCAGATCGCGCATCAGTCCCAGTTCTGCGGACCGGCCGACAAGCGTGCCGACGGCCGGAACAGCTGACCCCCGCGACGCGATTCCAGGCAACCTCTACTCCGAACGCCGTAGCCCGCCCACAGCCTGCCGCACCTTGCAGAATGCCTCACCCCGAGACCCTCTACAGATCTCGGCCCAATGCCGAGCTTACGTCGGAGTGAGGCTCCCGAGACGGCGTATCCGGCGTCAGCCTGATCGGCTGGCACTCAGGGGTGCCTGGCCTTGCTGTGCTCGACGTAGAGCCTGGTGATTTCCACCCGTGACCGGACGTCCAGCTTCGACAGGATGTGGGAGACGTGGGTCTGGATGGTGCGGCGTGAGAGGAAGAGTTGTTCGCCGATCTGCGGGTTGGACAGTCCTTGGGCGACGAGGGCGGCGATGCGGGCTTCGGTGGGGCTGAGGCTGTCCCAGCCTCTGTCGGGTCGTTTGGGTGCGGCGGCGGGGTTGCGCATGCGGATGCCGAGGCTGCGGAAGCGGGCGCGGATGCGGTTGATGTCCCAGGTGGCGCCGAGTGTTTCGTAGCTGTCGAGGGCTTGGTGGATGATGGTGCGTGCTTTGTCGGGTTTGGCGTGGTGGATCCAGGCTTCGGCGAGGCTTTCTTGTGCTTGGGTGAGGCGCCAGCGTTCGTTCACCTGGCGGTAGCGTTCGGTGATCGCCTCGAGCTGTTCAGGGTCGCGCGCGACCATCGCCCGGCAGTAGGCGATGTCGAGTTCCGCACTTGGGCCTTTGCCTGCCCAGAACCCTTCGGCCTGCGCCGCCAGCCGGCCGGCGAGCTCGTGGTCGTCCAACGCTGCGGCCAAGCGGACTGCCTCGAGAGAGACGTCGTGACCTGCCACCGCATCGGAGTTCGGCTTCGCCGCGAGAACTGCCTCCATCGCCTCCCTCGGCCGCCCGGACCGGGAGAGGGCAACCGACTCCACCACAACAGCTCGACCCCATTCGGATGCTCCCCAGCCGCTGGCGGCCACCACGTCCATCGCTGCCCGCATCTTCGTCAGGCAGCGGTCGAGCGCGTCGCCGTCGTCGCGGTGAGCATGGATGGTCGCGGCCATCGCGATCGAGTCGGGATTGACGAAGTAGGACTTGGCGTCGGTGGCGAACTCGGCGGAGACCAACGCTTCGTCCCAGCGCCCCAACCGGAAGTAGATCTGGGTGGCGAAGTAGTGGCTCTGCGCGAGCAGCCGGACATTTCCGTATCGTTCGCAGACTTTCTGGATGTCCTGCAGTTCCTGTACGCAATCGCTCAGCCGCTGCAGCTCGATGAGCGCCCCGAGTCGATTGGTCCTGCAGCGAAGCCAGATGTCGGCATGGGCCGGATCGCCGGCGACCAGCTGGATCGCCTCGTCGAACAGGCGGAGGGCCTCGTGCGGATCGCCGATCATCTCGAGGCCGTACCAGGCCTGCTGGCCAGCGGCCTGCGCGGCGCTGGGCCGGTCACCGGACGCACGCGCGGCTTGCAGTACCTCGCTCGTGATTCGCCAAGCACGGTCGAGCCGGCGCATGCGGTAGAGCTGGCGCCCGATCTGCAACCGGATCCTCTGGCGCCCCTTCTCGCCGCGTTCCGGGCGGTCTCTCTCCCGCTCCAGCAACGAAAGTACGGCGTCCTCGCCTCGATAGAGGTCGCCGAGCGCCGACGTGTACGCGACGAGGAACTCCGCGGCCGTGTCGTCGTCCGCGGCGCCCGTGCTGTGCAGCACCTCCTCGCAGACTCGCGCTGCTTCGCCCGGTCGGCCTGAGCGGTAGAACGTCTGCGCGAGCCACGTCGCGATCCGCATACGCCGCGGATCGCTCGTCGACACAGAGCGGAAGATGGTCGCGAGGAGGGGACGAGCCGCGTCGGGCGCCTGGTTCACGGCGACGGCGGCGTGCTCAAGGAGCCAGTCGATGACCCAGCCTTCGACCACCTGGCTGCCAGGGTCGTTCGCGCCGGGCTCGGCGGATTCGGTTTCACCCGTGGCCGCCAGTAGGTGGCGGATTACCTTCGCCGGTGGGCTGTCCTGCGCGGCCAGCGTGCGGGCGAGGTCGTTGTGCCAGGCGCGGCGAATCGAGGGAGCCATCTTCTCGTAGAGCGCCCGGCGGATCATCGGGTGGCGGAACATCATGGCGTGGCCGCCCTCGGCCAGCACCCCGGCACGGACCGCATCGTGCAGCGCGCTGCTGAGCCTGGCCATCGGCAGGTCGGTGGCGCTGGCCAGCTCGGGGAGGTTGAACTCCACGCCCAGCAGCGACGCCGTCTGCAGCACATCGTGGGTTTCCGGGCCGAGACCAGTCAACCGGTCGTCGATGGCTTCGGCGACCGAGGCCGGCATCGTGGCGCCGATGACCTCGACTCGGCCGTCGGCCTGAGTCTGTAGCCGGTTCGCCCGGGCGAGCGCGCCGATGAGCTCAGCGACGTAGAGCGGGTTGCCGCCGGCCTGCTCGACCATCGCCGTCAGCCGCGGGCCGACCTCCCCGCCGGCCAGTTCACTGACCATGGCGGTCACCGCCGAGCCCTGCAGCGAACCCAGCTCGAGTACCGGCATCCGGTTCGTCCGGAGGTACCGGCGTAGCGCTTCGAGCTCGGCCCGCACCGGAACGGGTCTGGTGGCGGCGACCAGCAGCAGCGGAAGCTGCGCGACCGAGCGCGCCAGCTGGTGCCACAGCCCGATCGACGCCGTGTCCACCCAGTGCATGTCGTCGATGCAGAGCAGCACGGGCGCTTCCGCGCAGAGGTCGTCGATCAAACCCAGTAGCTGTTCGGACGCCGCGTAGACGGGGTCCGTGCCCGGCAGTGCGGACACCTCCCGGAGCAGGCGCGCTACCGAGGCCCGCCGCTCGTCGGTGCCGGTGCGGACGTCGAGCGCGTCCAGGAACGGGACCAGCGGGAACGCCTCGCTGAGTTCGTCGCCGGCACCCCAGAAGACGGAGCAGCCGCGGCCGACAGCCTCCGACGCCGCGGCGCCGATGAGGCTGGACTTACCCACGCCCGGCTCGCCGATGACCAGCGCGGCCGAGCCTTGACCGTTCGCCAGATCGCGGACCAGTTCCCGCACCAGGTCCACCTCTGCGGACCGACCGACAAGCGTGCCGACGGCCGGAACGTCTGACCCTCGCGACGCGATTCCAGGCAATACCCACTCCGTACGCAGTAGCCCGCCACCGCCTGCCGCACCAGCAGAACGTCCAGAGCCAAGACCCTACAAATCTCGGCCCGTGTCGAGCTTACGTCCGAACTGTCGTTACGCAGCGGCGGCGTGCGCGACGACCGCGCCGGGACGGTGCGGCGCGATGCAGGCGCCGGAGGGGAGGATCTCGCCGGTGTCGTCGAAGACCACGACGCCGTTGCACAGCAGGCTCCACCCTTGTTCCGGATGGCTGGCGACGACCCTGGCCGCGTCGTGGTCAGGAGCGCTGAAGGGCGGGCACTGCGGCAGGTGCGAGCAGTGACGTGCGGTCCGGCTGTTCGTTGGGAGCGCTGAGGTCGGCATCGCGCTCACCTCCTGGGTCTCGTGTGAGTACTACCGGTGCCATGAGGCTCGTCCTTCCCGGTTGCCACGCCATCCGCCAGGTGGCGCACTCTGAGCAGTTGATTTTCCTGGCGCCGGCAAGACGGGTCCGGGGGCCCTGGCACCGGGGCGCGCGGCGCGACAGCCTCTGTTCAGGAACTTCAGACGGGGAAGGCGATGACAGAGACGCGAATTGAGCTGCCGGTGAGTTCCCCCGGAATGGACGGCCTTCTTGAGCTCGACTACCGCGAAGACGCAGGTCGAGAGGTGTGGCTGTACTGGGATCGCGACGCGCGAACCGTGATCGTGGACGTGCGCGGAGCCACCCAGGACGGGGACTTCGTCCTGATGCCAGACAACCGCGACGCGCTGGTGAGCTTTCGCCATCCCGACGCCATGCGCCGCGGGCTCAGCAGGAACTGGATCGATACACGGTCCTGATCCTGGCGTGGCGTTCTCGCAGGTAGAAGCACCAATGGCGGATGGCGGGCTGATCCCGGTCGAGCCCCGCCCCCTCTTTTCTCGTTCCCCAGAGCCAGCTGGCGGATGCGGGCTTTCGACGCCGGCCAGCAGGCTGTCTCGCAAGCCAGCCATGACCAGCGAGTGAGGGGCGAGTCCCATGCGGATGAACGCGACGCGAGTCGGTGACCCAGTTCGAGTGGTCATTGCCAACCACGACCCGGTGTTCCGTCGAGGCCTGCGCTCATTCATCGAGGAATACGACGTCGGGCGGGTGGTGGCGGAGGTCAGGACACAGCGTGAGGCGCTCGAGGCAGCTGTCCGGCTGCGCCCGGACGTCGTCCTACTTGGTATGCCGTCGGCTCTCAATGACGGGCTGAAGGTCCTGCCCGTCGTCACGCGCATCTGCAAGGTTCTGGTGTTCACCGACCGGCAGGACGCAGTCCTCTCGGCTCAGGCCGTGCGGCGCGGCGTGGCCGCATGCATGGTCCGCGGCGAGTTCGGCGTCAACGAACTGCTTCGCGCGGTCTCGGGCCGGGGATCGCGTCTGAAGGCAGCCGCTCGCCCGCGGCCCGTGCACGCCACCTCGTCGGCCGGCAACGTGCCGTCGGACTCGGTCCTGGGCCCTCGCTCCCAGCTGTCCCGTCGCCAGGCCGAGGTCATGGACCACATGGCGGAGGGCGCAGACAATACCGAGATCGCGCGGCGACTCGTCCTCAGCGAGAAGACGGTCAAGAATCACATCAACCACATCTTCGCGAAGCTCGGCGTGCGCAATCGCGCGGAGGCGATCGTGCTCTGGCTCCGCAGCAACTCGGCCGTCAGTGTCGAGCTCGGCCCCGCGCTGCACTCGGTGAGCGCCTGACACCGCTGCCCGACGGAAGCCATCGCCGGCGGCGGCCCGCCCGGACGACGTGCGGCATCGAGATCACGGTCACGAGAACACCGGCCATGAGGAGCATGGCGAGCAGCACCGCGTCCCGGGCTCCCTTGCTGCCCTCGTCCTTGCCTGGCAGCGCCCCGACCGCGAGAGGTGCCGGCTGAAGCGTCGCCCCGCTCTCGTTGGGGAGGACGGCCGCGACCGCACTGTAGGGGTCGACGACGACGCGACCGCCCGGTTCGGGGTCGGCTGTCGCGATCAGCCGGCTGCCGACCGCTGTCGCGGAGAGCTGCGGGTGGTAGGCGCGGACGAGCGCGGCGGCGCCGCCGACGAAGGCCGCGGCCACCTCGGTTCCGGACGAGACGAACTGCCCGCCTCGCGGCCCGATGCTGAGTACCTCCTTGCCCGGAGCGGCTACCAGGGCTGACGAGGCCCGTTCGCCAAGCTTCCGGTCGCCGCCTTCTGCGACGGCGTCGACCGAGAGAACGCTGGCGTAGGCGGCGGGGAAAGCGCGCTCGCCGTCGTTGTCGTCCTCGTCCTCGACGCCCGCGACCACGACGACGTTCCACGCGGCGGCCACGTTCGCCGCCGCCCGAAGCGCAGCGGAGTCCCTGTTGCTCGACGCGGACACGACGACGACCTGTGCGCCGCGGTCCATCGCGGCTTGAATCCCCCGCGCGATGGCGTTCGGATGGCGGGTCCGGGCTGCGCGCCTGTGCGCACGGGCAGTATCCGGACGTCCGGCGCGATGCCGGCGAACCCACTCGCGGAGCTCGGCTGGGCGGCGATGAGCCCGGCGACGAACGTGCCGTGCCCCAGGCAGTCGCTGTTGGCCGGACCGTTGCGTAGCACGTCGACGCCCGGCAGCACGCGGCCGGCGAGCGACGGTGCGTCGGCGGCGACACCGCTGTCGAGCACGGCCACCGTGACCGAGCGGCCCCGCGTCAGACCCCAGACACGCTCCGGCGCCAGGCGGCGCTGAGCCCACGGCGTCTCGCGGACCACGCTCGTCGAGGCAGGGACGCAGCGAACGGCGCGAGGCCCACCAGGGGCAGGCGCCGCGTGGGCGGCAGGAGCGAGAAGGCTCCCCGTGACGAGCGCCGACAGGGCGATCGTGCTGACATCCGCTAGCGCTCGCACACGCGTCTCCCCTCAATCGAGTACCAGGTCCGCGCATGTCTGAGCGGCACTTCTCACACGGCAGCAGTCGCTCACATGTTCATGGGAGACAGGTGCCGCGGGTGACCTAGGCCCCCGGGCCCAGCGCTGAACGCGGCCGATGCGCGGCCCCGTGTAAGCGACGAATCAACCGCGACGAGACGAGAACAGCGGCCGAACCGCTGGGACAGGGAGTGCGTGCGATGCAGGACATGGCAAGCGAGGGGTCTCACACGGGAGGCGTCGAGCCGACCCGTCACGAGGCGGGCGACATCGAGTCGGCCCATCGTGAAGCAGAGGACTCGCCAGCGCGTCGCCCGGACTCGAAGCCGCCCGAGCAGCCCGCCGCGGAGTGGCCACTGTGGGATCGCGAGGCGAGCGAGATCGTGACGGCCGACCTCCAGCGGTTTGATCCGATCAGCGAAGCGACGTTCACCCAGCCTCTCGCGGAGCGGGCGGCGGCTGCCATGAAGACCGCCCCGGCGCCCGCTGCTGTGCGGGTGCCGAGAGGAAAGGTGAAGTTCCTCCAGGCGCTTGCGCGTCGTCGTGGCCGCCGGTCGGGCTTCCTGGCCGGGCTCGTCGTGCTCGCCGTGCTCATCGGCGTGCCGCTGTCCTACCTCTGTGACGGCAATGGCGAAGCTAGGCCGAGAGCGGGGTCTCCGGCGGTGCCCGGCAGCGGCGGCACGGCCGACGCGGGACCGGCCTGGTCGGAGGACTTCGCGCCCGCCGCGGGTAACGGCGCCGATCCGGTAGCCCCCGGTGCTCTTCCGACGCCGGAGTTCGAGGACCCGCCGGCACCGGCGCCGGGCGCCCCGGCGGCCGCTCCCCCGGGTGGTACAGGTTCTGTGCCGGGGAGCGCCACGGACAGCGGTGCTGACGCGACGTCGGCCAACCGGCCTCCGCGGCGGGCTCCCGCGCGCACACGGCCGGTGGCTGGAGCGGCGGAGGCCACGTTCGCGGCCGTCGCCGGGGAGGACTGTGGACACTCCGCCGACCATGGCTACTTCCTTCAGGGCGCCTACGGCCGCTGGGCCAAAAGGTCGTCCGGCGGCTGGAACGGGACGGCTGCCGGGGCACGTTCCGCGCCATGCCGATGTCCGGCTCGGCGAGCCGCGACACCGCCGACTCCGCCGTCTGGTGGTTCGTCACCGGCCGGGTGAAGCAGGGTTCCTGCGCCATCTACGTGTACGTGCCGAAGAGCCAGTACGTGCGGGACTCCGCGGGCCGGCCCGCGACTTACCACGTCATCCGTGGCCGATCCAACCAGAGCGTGACGAACACCTTCCGGATCACCCAGCCTGAGCTGCGCGGTCGCTGGATCCACGGCGGCACGTTCCCCGTGAGCAACGGCCAGATCGGCGTGTCGACGGTGTGGCACGACTTCTCCACGACGCCGCACCTGACCGTGCTCGGCGACACCGAGAGCGGCAAGACGAACCTGCTCCGCCTCGTGGCCCGGGCGGTGATCCAGAACTACACCCCGGAGCAGGCGCGGGTCATGGTGATCGACCTGCGGCGCGAGCTCTACGACGTGGTGCCGCCCGAGTACCAGCTCGGCTACGCGGTGTCCGCGGCGCTCGCCCGCCAGATCGTCACCGACGCCGCCACCGCCCTCACCGAGCGCCAGCCGGACGAGTCGGTCACGCCGGCGCAGCTGCGCCGCCGCGACTGGTGGACGGGACCGGAGCTGTTCCTCCTCATCGACGACTACGACCTGCTCGCCGGATCGATGGACAGCCCGTTCTCGCCGCTGCTCGATCTCATACCGCAGGCCACGGACATTGGCCTGCGCGTCGTGCTCGCCCGCGGAGCCGCGGGTTCCTCGCGGACGTCGATGGATCCGTTCATGCGACGCCTGCAGGAGTCCAACGCACCGGATCTCGCCCTCTCCTGCCCGCCGTCGGAAGGCATGCTCATGGGCAACGTTCGCGCCCGCCAGCTGCCGCCCGGCCGAGCCATGCTCCTTACCCGGCGCGGGCACAGCGTGATCCAGACCGCCCTCGTCGAGACTGCCGAGTCCTAGCCACGCTCTGGCACGGCGCGCGTCTCGGCGTTCGGTAGAACCGCGACGCCCGTTCAGCCGGTGGGTGGCGTCCGGCGTGATGGTGAACGCGGGGTCCTGGCGCCGTCGAGATCTGGAACCGCGGAGAGGAGCGCCGCCGTGTAGGGATGCGTGGGGTGGTGGTAGATCGCGTGCGGATCCCCGATCTCGACGATCCGCCCCTGGTACATGATCGCCACGCGGTCCGCGAGCCGGCGCACGACCGCCAGATCGTGGGCGACCAGGACGTAGGCGATGCCCAGTTCGCGCTGAAGCTCGCCGAGGAGGTTGATGATCTGCGCCTGCACCGAGACGTCGAGCGCGGCGACGGGCTCGTCCGCGACGACCAGCCGGGGATTGACGATCAGCGCCCGGGCGATGCCGACCCGCTGCCGCTGGCCACCGGAGAGTTCGTGCGGGTACCGGTCCGCGCAGTCGGCGGCGAGACCGACCAGGTCCAGCATCTCCCGGACCCGACGGCGGAGATGCGTACGGTCGTGGCGGCCCGCCGCGCGGAGGGGCATGGCGATGCTGGCGCCCGCCGTCCGCCTGGGATTCAGCGACGAGTACGGGCTCTGGAAGATCATCTGGATCTCGTTCCGCGGGCGGCCGGGGACACGGCGCCCGCCCCGCCAGACGTCATCGCCGTCGAACGTGATCCGCCCGGACGTCGGCGGGAGAAGGCCGGTGACCATACGTGCCGTGGTCGTCTTGCCGGAGCCGGACTCACCCACGAGGGCCAGCGTCTTTCCGGCCTCGACCGTGAGGTCCACGCCGTCCACGGCCCGGACGGCTGTCCGCCGCAAGCCGAGTAGGCCCGCCCGCGCGGGGAAATCCTTCACCAGCGCGCGGGTTTCGAGGAGCGGCTGGCCTACCACGGCACGGTATCCAGATGGCAGGCGACGCGATGGTCGGTGGTGCCCGGCACCAGCCGCAGCTCGGGTTGCTCCTCCGCGGCGCGGCTGCCGACGACGTCGGCGTAGGTACATCGCGGCCGGAATGCGCAGCCGGCAGGCCGCTCGGCCGGTGAGGGCGGGTTGCCAGGAATCGGTGCCAGCGGCGAGGCGCGGTCGTCGCTCAGCCGCGGGGTGGAGTTCAGCAGGCCCCGTGTGTACGGATGCCTCGGGTCGCGCAGAACAGCGTCGGTGGGGCCGAGCTCGACGCACCGACCCGCGTACATGACGAGGACCTGGTCGGCGAGCTGGCGCACGACGGCCAGGTCGTGGGAGATGTAGACGATGGCCATGCCGAGTTCGTCCTGGAGCCGTTGCAGCAGCTCGAGTATCTGCGCCTGCACGGTCACGTCGAGCGCTGTCGTCGGCTCGTCGGCGATCAGCAGCGCGGGCTCGCAGATGAGTGCCATCGCGATCATGACGCGCTGCTGCATCCCGCCGGAGAGTTCGTGCGGATAGGCATGGAACCGCCGCGCGGCCTGCGGTATGCCGACGAGGTCGAGGTAGTCGACGACGCGGCGCCGCGCGGCGGCCCTTGACGCCGTCGTGTGCGCGCGGTAGGCCTCCGCGACCTGCCGGCCGACCGGGTAGAACGGGTGTAGCGATGTCGTCGGATCCTGGAAGACCATGCCCACCTGGCGACCGCGCACGGCCCGCATCTGGCGATCGTCCAGGCCCGCGACCTGCTGTCCGTCCAGCAGCACCTCGCCCGTGACGGACGTGCGCCGCGGGTCGTGCAAGCCGGTGACGGCGTACGCCGCGCTGGTCTTCCCGCACCCGGACTCGCCTACGATGCCGAGCGTGCGCTCCTTCTCGACGGCGAAGGAGAGCCTGTCGACGGCGCGGACCGCTCCCGACGGCGTCCGGAACTCGACCGTCAGGTCGTTGACCGAGAGGTAGCTCATCGCAGCCGGACCCTCGGGTCTACGAGCACGTAGAGCAGGTCTGTGACCAGGTTCGCCAGCACGACGAAGAACGCGGCGAGGAGCACGGTGCCCATCACGACCGGAAGGTTCAACTCCTGGGTGGCCTGCACGGAGACGGCGCCGATACCCGGCAGCCCGAAGACCGTCTCCGTGATAGCCGCACCGCCCAGCAGGGTGCCGACGTCGAGCCCGGCGATCGTGACGATCGGCGTCATGGACGCGCGCGCCGCGTGCCGGACGACCGAACGCCGGGGGAGGCCTTTCGCACGGGCGACCAGCAGGAAGTCCTCGGAGAAGGTGTTGAGCATCTCGGCGCGCGTGAACCGCGCGTACGCGGCGGCGAAGAGCGACGCGAGCGTGAACCATGGGAGGAGCAGCCCCGTGAACCACGCCAGGGGATCGTCGAACGGGCTGGTGTAGGAGGGCAGCGGGAGCCAGCCGAGCCAGAAGACGAACACGACCTGCAGCATCAGGCCGACGAAGAAGGTCTGGGTCGACGCGCCGGCGGCCGCACCGCCGATGGCCGCCCGGTCGATCCACGTACCGTGCCGGGCGGCCGCGAGGATTCCGGTGGCGATCCCGATCGTGAGCCACAGCACGGCGGCCCCGACCACCATGCTCAGCGTGATCGGGAGCGCCCTGGCGATCATGTCGGTGACCGGCTCGAACGTTCGGAACGAGTAGCCGAGGCACGGCGCCGGGCACTCAGAGACGGTGTCTCCGGTGATGACCGTGCGGCCCGCGACGATGCCGGTCATGAACTCCACGTACTGCTCGGGCAGCGGCTGATCCAGCCCAAGGGTCTGCCTGATCTGCGCGTGCTGCGTGGGCGTGCACTGCTGGCCGCATTGCAGCAGTGCCGGATCGGCCGGGATCGCGAAGAACAGACCGAACGTCCCCACGCTCACGGCGGCCAGGGTGACAACGGAGATCGACAGCCGCCGCACCAGGAAGCGGAGCGTGCCCTCCCAGCCGGCCCTCATCGCGCGATCCTCGGATCGAGGGCGTCGCGCACCGCGTCGCCGACGAGATTGGACGCCAGGACGAGCGCGAAGAGTGTCGCGCCCGGGAAGAACGTGAAGGCCGGGTCACTGCGCGCGTACGGGACGCTGTAGAAGATCATCCGGCCCCAGTCGGGTACGGGCTCGGTGACCCCGATGTTGAGGAAGGACAGCGCTGCCTCCGCCTGGATGAACGCCGGAAGCGACATCGAGAGGGTCACCAGGATGGGACTCCACAGGTTGGGCAGGAGCTCTCGGAACAGGATGCTCCCGACGCCGGCGCCCGCCACGCGAGCCGCGTCGACGAACTCTCGCTCGCGGAGGGACAGGACCTGCCCGCGTACGAGGCGAGCAGTGCCCATCCAGCCGAACGCGACCAGGACGATCACCAGCGCGACTATGCGTACCGACGGATCGGGCGACAACTGCGCGCTGCCGGTGATCGTCACGTTGATGATGGGCACTGCCGCCAGCGCCAGGATGACGAAGGGAAAGGCGAGGAACAGGTCGATGAGCCAGGTGAGAAAGGCATCGATCCAGCCGCCCAGATAGCCCGCGACCATGCCGACGACTGTTCCGAGAACCACGGCCAGCAGGGCGCTGACGCCGGCGATGCCCAGCGACGTACGGGTGCCGTAGACGAGCTGGATGAATACGTCCCGGCCGACGCCCGGCTCTATACCGAACCAGTGCTCCGCACTCATTCCACCGGAGACACCGAGCGGAAATCCGTAGTCGTCGAGCAGGTGGGTGAACGTGTCGTCCTTGTCGATGCCGTACAGCGCCGAGATCAGATCGGCGAAGACCGCCACGCACGCGAACATCGCCAGGACGGATCCACCGGCCAACGCCGTCTTGTCGCGGGTGAGTCTGTCCCATGCGAGGCGACGAGGAGACCGATGTCGCACAGTCACCAACCACCCCCTTGTGAACGAGATCGAGCCTAGTTGTTCGCGAGGCGGCGTGTGCCCGCGGTGAACATGACGCCCAGGGGCCACTGTGGCCAGGTGTAGGCTCGCAGGTCGGGTACGCATGGACGATTCATGCGCTCAGCCGGCTTGACCGGAACCTTGCCTGAGCGAGGTGGCGCGGATGGCATAGGACTGGCGTCCCAACTTCGGAGCAACCTCCGTCGCTGCCGCGGTGGGCGGTCTAGTCTCTTGGTCGCGATCCAGACGTGACTGATGTGCTTCGTCACGTATCCAGTTACTTGCGGGGGTGCGACGCATACGTCGACATGTGGGGGGTTCGAGTGAATCGGTTCTCAGCCGTACTTGCGGCCGGATTGGCGGTCGGACTGGCGGCCGCCGGGTGTACCGCCGACTCGGGGAGCAGTACGCGTAGACAGGCGGGCCCGGCCGCAGCGTATTCGATCACGCTCGACGCCGACTCGTCCGCGCCGGCGCCAGAGGTCGCCGGGGCGAAACGCGGGGGCGTGATCACGGTTCTGAGCCCATTCGACTTCCAGTCGGTCGATCCCGCCCAGATCAACGTCGACAACGAGGTGGTTCTTGCGGATCTGCTGTACCGCACGCTGACCACCACGCGCCAGACGGAGTCGGGAAGCCTGGAGGTGGTGGGCGACCTCGCCACCGACGCGGGCGAGCCCTCGGACGGCGGCCGCACGTGGACGTACACGCTGCGGGAGGGGATCAAGTACGAGGACGGCCAGCCGGTAACGGCCAAGGACGTCGCCCACGGCGTGGCGCGGGCATTCGCGCCGGAGCTGCAGCTCGGCAACCGGCGCCTGCAGCGGTGGCTGGCGGGCTCGGAGGAGTACAACAAGAACTACAAGGGCCCCTACACCCAGGGACCGATTCCGCCGGGAGTCGAGGTCCCCGACGACCGCACGATCGTGTTCCGGTTCGACCGGCCGCAGCCGTACTTCCCGTTCGTCGCCGGAGCGGTCACCACGGTGCCGGTGCCCCCGGCCAAGGACACCCGCGCCAACTACGGCAACAAGCCGGTCGCCACCGGGCCGTACCGGCTCCAGAGCTACGTGCGCGGTCAGCGGATGGTGCTGGTCCGCAACACGAACTGGGACGCGAAGACCGACCCCGTGCGGCACCAGTACGCCGACGGTTTCGACTTCCAGCTCAGCGTGACGCCTCTGCAGATCTCCGAACGGCTGATCGCGGATCGAGGTGCCGACCAGCTCGCGACGACGTGGTGGTCGGTCACGCCCGAACTCGTCCCCCGGGTGGAAGCCGACCCGAAGATCCGCGCGCGGGTCACCCAGGGGCTCACGGGCAACGTTCAGTACCTGTACATCAACACGTCCCGGGTCAAGGACGTGGACGTCCGGCGCGCGCTCAACTTCGCTATCGACCGGCAGTCGTTCGTGAAGGTCCAGGGCGGGCCCTCCCTGTCGCAGCCGGCGACGACGCTGCTGTCGCCGCTGATTCCCGGCCAGCGGCGGTACAACGCGTACGACGGCGGCCCGACCGGCGATCCTGAGCAGGCGAAGCGCCTGCTGGGCGGAAAGACCGTGACTCTCACACTGGCGGCGGGGACGACTCCGCTCTCCCAACGGCGCGCGGCTACCATCCGCGCCGCGCTTGAGCGCGCCGGGTTCAAGATCTCGATGCAGCCCGTCGACAGCCAGTTCTACTACGCCAACGTCTCCAAGCGGGGTAACCCGTACGACCTGGTTCTCGGCGGCACGTCGGCCCTCTGGCCGGACGGCAGCGCGGCTCTGCGCAACGGCTGGGACGGCCGTCAGATCCGCGACCAGGGCCACGAGAACCTCTCCTTCTTCGACGAGCCGGCCATCAACGAGCGAATGGACGAACTGGACAAGGAGACGGATCCGGCGAAGGCCGCCGCGGCCTGGGCAGAGTTGGACAGGCAGATCATGGCGGAGTACGCCCCGACCGTCCCGCTGACCTACTTCGGGTCGTATTCGCTCTCCGGCTCGAAGGTCGGCGGGATCTACCTGAGCACGGCCGCCAACCTGCCGGCGCTGCGGAACGCGCACGTGAAATAACCCGGTCGTCAACGACTCACAGGCGGCGGGGGACCGGTAGGCCGGTTCCCCGCCGCAACCATGTGACGGACCGCGGCCGAGCCGAGCGTGGTCCTGCTTTCGGACCAGCCGCCGTATTCCGGTACGGGCCTAGAGGCCCATCTTTTCGTGCTGGGGGCCCGCGGTGAGCGACAGCTAAATACGGTAGTCCCTCTCAGGGCAAGGGACTTACCTATGCGATCAACGACATCGGGTGGAAATCAACAAGTCACGGTGAGACCTCGGCTGGTCGTCGCGATCACCGGAGCCACTGGCACGATTCTGGGGGTTCGGCTGCTTGAGGTGGCCCGTTCACTGGGCGTTGAAACGCATCTTGTAGTAAGTGACTGGGCGCTACGCACACTGCGGATCGAGACGCCTTATCGCATCGAGGAACTTCGTGCACTTGCATCGGCTACGTACCCGGTTCAGAACGTGGGCGCGCCAGTTGCAAGCGGCTCGTTCCGGGTCGATGGAATGGTCATCATTCCATGCAGCATGAACACGCTCGCGGGCGTCGCCCTTGGCTTGAGTAACAATCTCATCCTTCGCTGCGCGGACGTCACGTTGAAGGAACGGCGCAGGCTCGTCCTGGTTCCCCGCGAGACCCCGCTCAGCGCGATCCACCTCCGGAACATGCTGACCTTGGCCGAGCTGGGGGTCTCGCTGGTCCCGCCGGTGCCTGCCTTCTACAACCATCCCGAAACGATCGAGGACTTCGTGGACCACATCGTTGCCCGGGTTCTGGATCAGTTCGACATCGAGACCGACTTGACGACCCGGTGGGGCGCGACACGGCGGCTCCTACTCGACGATTCCGCAAGGGAGTGAGTGAAATGCCGCATCGGGATCTCCGAGATTACATCGCAGCACTGGAGAAATCGAGTCTGCTCCAACGGGTGGCGGTCGAAGTCGATTGGAACCTCGAGATCGGGGCCATCACCCGGCTGGTCTGCGAGCGACGGGAGGCGGCTCCGCTGTTCGAGAACATCAAGGGCTATCCCGGGCATCGCATGCTTGGCGTGCCTATGGGCCCCAGCGCGCCATCACTGCATGCACGCGTTGCAGTGGGGCTCAGTCAGCCGCCGGAGACGCAGGTGTTGGATCTCATCGAGACGGTTCGCGATCGGTTCCGCCATCCGGTGCGTCCGGCCGTCGTCGACGGCGCGGATGCACCATGCAAAGAGGTCATCCGAACTGGACCGGACGTCAATTTGTTCGAGCTTCCCTCGCCGTGGATAAAGTCGATCGACGGTGGGCGGTATGTCGGGACCTGGGACATCGTGATCACCCAGGATCCTGATACGAGTTGGGTCAACTGGGGCGTCTACCGGTGCATGGTGCGTGACGAGACGTCGTTCGGCATCCTCCTGTTCCCCGGCACGCAGCACGGCGGCGCCACGCTGGCCAAGTACGAGAGGCTTGGCAAGCCGATGCCGATCGCACTGGTCGTGGGCGCAGATCCGCAGTCGCACCTCGCCGCAGCTGCGCCGCTGCCAGCCGAGAATGACGAGGTCGACATCGCGGGGGCATTCGCGGGCGAGCCGATTCCGCTGGTGAAGTGCGAGACGAGCGACCTGCTGGTGCCGGCCACGGCCGAGATCGTGATCGAGGCCGAGATCCTGCCGGGTGCCCGAGAGCCCGAAGGACCGTTCGGTGAGTACACCGGTCACGCGGCACACCGGGGAATGTCGCCGGTCGCGCGGGTCACCGCCATCACCCACCGCGCCGGTCCCATTTTCACGA
The DNA here is from genome assembly GCA_963742725.1 of uncultured Actinomycetota bacterium. Taxonomy (GTDB): domain Bacteria; phylum Actinomycetota; class Actinomycetes; order Mycobacteriales; family Cryptosporangiaceae; genus CAVVAL01. The sequence continues at coordinate 2,522,817 of CAVUMX010000001.1, forward strand.
TGGCGAACATGGGCAAGCCCTGGGACGACGCTGCCACGCCGCTGTCCGTCGTCGTGAGCGCCCTGGCCAAGGACAGGCTGGTCGCTGCCGGTCTGCCGGTTCATTCGGTGTACCAGCCCGCTCCGCAGACCGCCATGGTGGTGTCCGCCGAGCCACGACCTGGCCTGGCCGACACCATCTTCCGGACGCTGCTCTCGGGGTACCGCCTTCTACAGGCCGGTGTCGTTGTCGTCGAGCCGGATGTGGATGTCACGAGTAGCGACGACGTGTGGTGGGCGATAGCTAGCCGGCTACGGGGAGATCGGTTCACGGAGATGCGGGACCTTCCGGTGGCGAACACCCTGATCCCCCATTTGTCGCCGGAGGAGCGCCGCACCAGGGTGGCGAGCCGGTGGGTCATGGACACCACATTCCCGGCCGATTGGACGCCGGAGTACCGGGCGATGCACACCGCCGTCTCCGACTTCAGTAGGGGATTCGTACCAGAAATCCAGGCACGCGTGCTCACCCGGTGGGCCGAGTACGGCTTCAGCCACTAGCACGGAGGTATAAGCGATGTCCGCGATTCACAGACGCCTGGCACTCGTCGCCACGGCCGCCGCCGTGGCCGTGACCGCCGCCTGCTCCTCTGGAGGTGATGCGACGTCGGTCGACGCAGACGGTAGGCGGCTCACCAAGGTGACGGTCGCCGTTCCCACCCTCGACTACGGCTTCCTCCCTGTTGTTCTCGCCAAGGACAAGGGCTACTACGCGAAGGAGGGGCTCGACGTCGACATTCCGGTGATGCGCCCGAACGCCGCGGTGCCTGCCTTGGCCGCGAATCAGATCGACTTCGCGGTGGCCGGTTCCAGCGTGCGGGCGGCTCATCAGGGAACGCCGTTGAAAGCGGTGTTCTACAGCTACCACGAGGCCACGTTGATGGCGGTTGGTGCGCCCAGCATTCGCTCCTTCGATGATCTGCGCGGCAAGACGATCGCGATCAACTCGCCTGGAGGGTCCGAGGACATCATCACCAGGCTGCTGCTCGCACGGGAGAACATCCCGCTGTCGGCGGTGAAGATCGTTCCGCTCGGCGCTGCCACCAGTGAGGGCTTGCGATCCGGCCGCGTGCAGTTCGCGCTGGTGAACCCCGACCATGCAGTGCGGCTGGAGAAGGAACGCTTTCGCATCCTGGGCCACACTCGCGAACTGATGCCGATTCCATGGTCGGGATTCGCCGTCAATGCCGACACCATCGCCGCCCGCGCCGACATGCTCCACGCGTGGCTGCGGGCGACGATCAGGGCGTTGCAGTACATCAAGCAGCACCCCGACGAGACGGCAGACTTCGCGGCGTCACGGTTCAACCTGGACGCCGAGTCGGCTCGTCGCGCGCTTGATCTTCTCCTGCCCGCAATCAGCGCAGACGACCCGGGAGGGTTCACCGTCGACGGTCTGGTCACGCTGACCGACGTGGACCTCAAGACGCTGAAGCTCACCGGCGACGCACGCGAGCGGGGGGTTCGCGTGCACGATCTCGGCCCGCTGCGGAGGGCGCAGCGCGACCTGGGGATCACCTGTACCTCTGGGTACGGCTGTCAGTGAACAGACCGGTCGGTCCTCAACTCGATCCGTGGTACGAGCGGCTGATCGAGGAGTTTCAGAGGACGCACCGGCACTCGCTCGCCGGTGAGGTCGTGATCCGTGGTCACGAACGGCCGTGGGTGCAGAACCGCAACGCCTATGTCCAGTACCTGCTTCACCCGTATGAACGGGCTGCCGCCTTCCGGCAGATGCTCGTGTTCATTCACGAGATCCACACTCATGGCGGTGTGCACCGGCATCAGGGCGGGCTCGCGCTCTACGTCTTGGACGGGCGCGGTCACACCGTCTACGACGGTGAACGGATCGACTGGCAGACCGGCGATCTCATCCTGCTCCCGATTAGGCCGGGCGGCGTCGAGCATCAGCATTTCAACGCTGACCCGGGCCGCCCCGCGCGGTGGCTGGCCTTCATCACCCTCACGTTCCAGGAGTTCCTCGCCAGTGACATGGTCCAGATCAAGAGTTCGCCGGACTGGCCCGACGAATCAGGCCCAGAGCCGACGAGCATCGAGCGAGGCGCACCTGTCCCGGCCAGCCAGCGGACGGACGACGTGTTCGACGACGGCACGCTCCTCGACCAGCTTTTCCTGATACGCAACGCCGATCGTGACCGTGCCGCGCGGGCACGGAGCTGCATACGCGGGTCGGAGCTTCAGTGGGAGACGAACCGGCAGGGAATCATGCGGTGGTACGCGCACCCGGCCAGCACGGACGCCTCGCTGCGCACGCTCACTGTCTATCAGCAGCGCATTCCTCCCGGCAGCCGATCGGGCCGGCAGTTGCACCCCGGCGGGCTGGTGCACTACGTCCTCAGCGGCACGGGCCACACGATGCTCGACGGCGAGCGGCTCGACTGGCAGCAGGGCGACCTGATCGCGTTGCCGCTCCGCATACACGGCGTCGATTACCAGCACTTCAACGACGATCCGTACGAACCTGTGGAGTTCATCGCGGCGGCGCCGAACCTGGCGCCGGTGCTCGGCGTCGACCTCGGCGGGCGGTTCGAGCAACTGGAGCCCTCGCCCGACTATCCGGGAGCGCCGTCATGACCGCGACGATGCTCGCGGCACGGATGCACCGTGTCGGTGAGCCGTTCCGGATCGAGGAGGTTCCGGTGCCCACGGTCGGACCTGGCGAGGTCCTGCTCCGCACGCTTCGGGCCGGGCTCAACCACGGCGACCGCCACATGCGCGACGGCGATCTCGCACTGCGGCCTGGCGCGGGCACCGACATGCTGCCTGACCTGCCGATGGTGGTCGGCCATGACGGACTAGGCGAGGTCGTCGAGACCGGCCCAGATGTGGCCGGCTGGACAACGGGCGATCGCGCAGTCGTGATGTGCTCGCTGACGTGCGGGTTCTGCAAATATTGCAGGAGCGCACGCCAGCACCTGTGCCCCGCCCACCGCGTCATGGGATTCCTCACGGTCTTCGGCTCGGAGGAAGGCGGCCGGTTCAGCCGGTACAAGGACGGCCTGTGGGCCGAATACTGTCGCGTACCCGTGACGAATCTGGCGCGGCTCCAGCCCGACGACGACATCGAGCAGATGTCGCGCGTCTCGCAGATCGGCGTCGGCTATCGTGCCTTGAAACGCGCGCGGTTCACAGTCGGTGAGACGGTGCTCGTCAACGGCGCCTCCGGGATCACCGGTGTCGGCGTGGTTCTCTCCGCCTTGGCGATGGGTGCCTCCCACGTCATCGGCGTCGCGCGAAATGCCGCACGGCTGGAGCGGCTCCGCGCTATCGAGCCCGCCAGAATCTCGGCCATCGCCCTCGATCACGGAGTGTCCATCCGGGAGCGCGTTCTCGATCTGACGGACGGTCACGGTTGCCAGGTGCTTGCGGACCTCACACCGAGCGGGGTCGAGACCACTGTCGAATGTGTCAGCAGTCTCGAACCTGGTGGCCGCGTGGTGCTCATCGGCGGCAACACGGAGATGCTCAGCCTCAGCTACCGGATGATGATGATCCGCTCGATCGAGGTCACCAGCTTCAGCGGGCGCTTCTACGCCGACATCCCTGACCTGCTGGAGCTTGCCCGTCGAGGCATGATCGACACCCGGCACATCGGCAGCCGGCACTACCCGATCGAACGAGTCAACGACGCGGTCGACGCCATGGTGCTGCGAGGAGACGACGATCCCGTGTGGCCGATGTACGCGCCGGATCCAGCCGTCGGGCATCACGGTGGCTGAGAAGCTCCGGGCGGACGGCATCCGGTTCGTCTATCGCAACGAGCGTACGGGGGCGGGCCTGCTCGCGCTGGACGACATCAGCGTGACGGTCGACGACGGCGAGTTCGTCGCGATTGTCGGGCCGTCAGGGTGCGGCAAGACGACGTTCCTCAACATCGTTGACGGCCTGTTGCCCCCGACGGCCGGTGCTGTGTATCTCGATGGTTCCGCCATCACGGGACCCGGGCCCGACCGCGCGATGGTGTTCCAGAGCGGAAGCCTGCTGCCATGGCGCACGGTCCTCGGAAACGTGACATGGCCTCTTGAACTACGCCGTACGCCCCGCGCGGCGGCCAGGGCGGCCGCGAAGGACGTGCTTGCGCTCGTAGGGCTGACCGAATTCAGCGCCGCCTACCCATTTGAGCTGTCCGGCGGCATGCAGCAGCGAGTCAACCTGGCGCGCGCACTGGCGCTGAAGCCCGAGCTGCTGCTCCTCGACGAGCCGTTCGCGGCGCTCGACGCGCAGACGCGTGAGCTGATGCAGGAGGAGTTGCTGCGGATCTGGCAGCAGTCACGCACCACGGCGATCTTCGTCACGCATCAGATCAGCGAGGCCGTTTACCTTGCGGACAAGGTGCTCGTCTTCGGGGCACGGCCCGGGCGGCTACGCGAGGTGGTGAACGTCGGTCTGCCCCGTCCGCGGACGTTCGCACTCAAGCGGACTCAGGCGTTTCTCGAGTTGGAGGGACGCATCTGGAAGCTGATCGAGTCGGAGGCGCGCCGCGGCTTCCTCGCACAGGGCTCGGTGCCACCAAAGTGAAAGTGCCGAAGAGGATTCGACGCGGGCGGGAGTGGCTCATCGGCGGCGGAGCAGTCGTGGCCTTCTTGGCCTGCTGGCAGCTGCTCAGCGTCAGCGGTGCCGTCAATCCGCTTTTCATCAGCTCGCCCAGCCAGATAGTGCACGCCTTCCTGGACATGGCGGCCGACGGCACGCTCCGCACCGATCTCGCGGCAAGCGGCCACGAGTTCGTCGTGGGGTTCGGACTCGCGATCCTGATCGGCGTCCCGCTCGGGATTGTGGTGGGCTGGTATCGATTGGTGAATGCAGTCCTCAGCCCCTTCGTGACCTCCCTCTACGCAACTCCGCGCATCGCCCTTGCGCCCCTGATAATCATCTGGTTCGGCGTCGGCCTGTGGTCGACGGTGGCCATCGTCTTCCTCGGTGCCGTCTTTCCGCTTGTCATCAACATGCAGACAGCCATGCGCACCCTGGACGCGGAGCTCCTTCGTGCCGCACGATCGTTCGGCGCTTCCGAGCTGGACATCTTTCGAACCGTGGCGTTGCCATCGTCAGTTCCGTTCCTGATCTCCGGACTCCGCCTTTCGCTCGGTCATGCCTTGATCGGTGTAGTGGTCGGGGAGCTATTCGGCGCGACTGCCGGCGTCGGCTACCGGATCGTGCTTGCGGGCGCGATGTTCCAGACCGACCAGGTCTTCGTCAGTGTGTTCGTTCTCGTCGCCACAGCGCTCACCTTCAATACAGCGCTCCTCGCGCTCGAACGCAGGGCAGATCGATGGCGACCACGGCCTTGACGCCGGCGGATTGCGACCGGCGCTGAGCTCGAGCCGGCCAGGTAAGCCGTCGGACGCTCCGGCCCGCCTTGCCAAGCTTCGCCATCCCGGCAATTCGGACCTGACCGCGTACGTGGCGAGCGCCGTTCTTGGCCTGGGCCTGCGCACCTAACTTCCGGATCGGCTCTGTGCATACGCCCCTGATCAGCCAATTCTCGATGCAGGGAAGTTCTCGCACGTCCACGATCCGCCTAGCCAGGGGGCCAGGTTGAGAGAGCACACGCACGCATCGGACTGGAACCCGGCCGCCGTCGCCATCGCCGAGGACGCTGAACTCGATCCCCGGTCGCCGATCTCGCGACTGGGAGCGCTCCTCGACGGCGACCCCGAGATGCTCACGGAGGACGACGGCAGCGGCATGGGCGCCGCCACCGGCCGCATCGGCGGCACGCGCGTCGTCGCCTTCTGCAGCGACGCCGCTGTCCAAGGTGGCGCGATGAGCGCACGCGGCTGCGACGCCGTCGTCGCCGCGTACGACCGGGCACTGGCCGAGGGCATGCCCGTCGTCGGACTGTGGCACTCCGGCGGGGCGCGGCTCCGCGAAGGGGTCGAGAGCCTCGACGGCGTCGGCCGCGTGTTCACGGCCATGACCCGCGCGTCGGGGAAGGTCCCCCAGATCTCGGTCGTGCTCGGCCCGGCCGCCGGCGGTGCGGCGTACGGGCCCGCCCTCACCGACATCGTGATCCAGGCGCCGGAGGGCCGCGTGTTCGTGACCGGCCCGGCGGTCGTCCAGAGCGTCACCGGGCAGAGCGTCACCGCCGAGCAGCTCGGCGGACCGGAGGCGCACGGCCGGCGGAGCGGTGTCGTGCACCGTGTCGCCGACAGCGAGGAGGCAGCACTCGCCGACGCGCGCCGGCTGGTACAGCTGCTCAGCAGCCAGGCCGGACTGGGCAGCACGGTGGACGTCGACCTCGGTCGTCTGCTCCCGGAATCGTCCCGCACCGCCTACAACGTCCGCCCGCTCGTCACCGAGCTGCTGGACCGGGCGTCCGTCGTGGAGCTGCACGAGAAGTGGGCGCCGAACATCGTGACGGTGCTCGGCAGGCTCGGCGGCCGCACGATCGGAGTGATCGCCAACAACCCGATCCGGCTCGGTGGCTGCCTCGATGCGCTGTCCGCCGAGAAGGCAGCGCGGTTCGTGCGGATGTGCGACGCGTTCGGCGTACCGCTCGTGGTGCTGGTCGACGTGCCCGGATACCTGCCCGGCATCGACCAGGAGCTGGGTGGCGTCGTGCGCCGCGGCGCGAAGCTGCTCCATGCGTTCGCCGAAGCACAGGTGCCACGGATCACGGTCGTGACCCGCAAGGCCTACGGCGGCGCGTACATCGCGATGAACTCACGATCGCTCGGTGCCACGAAAGTGTTCGCCTGGCCGGGCGCCGAGATCGCGGTCATGGGGCCGGTCGCCGCCGTGCGCATCCTCCACCGGCGGCGGCTCCACGAGGTCGGCGACGACGAGAAGCGCACCCAGCTGGAAGTCGAGCTCGCCGCCGAGCATCAGCACGACACCGGCGGTATCGACCGGGCCATCCAGCTCGGTGTCGTGGACGAGGTGATCGACCCGTCGCAGACCCGCAGCGCGCTGATCATGGCGCTGGGTGGATCCGAACGCACGCGTGGCCAGCACGGGAACATCCCGCTGTAGGGGCCGACCATGAAGGGGGCCCTCGTGGCTGAGTACGGACAGATGTCCACAATGGAACCGATCGCGATAGTCGGCATGTCGTCGCTGTTCCCCGCCGCCGTGGACCTGCGCGAGTTCTGGGAGAACATCGTCCGCGAGCGGGACTGCCTCACCGACGTCCCGGCGAGCCGGTGGCGCATCGAGGACTACTACGACCCCGATCCGGCGGTTCCCGACAAGACCTTCTCCAAGCGTGGCGGCTTCATCCCCGACATCGACTTCGATCCGATGGAGTTCGGGCTGCCGCCGAACATCCTGGAGGTCACGGACGTCTCTCAGCTGCTCGCGCTCGTCGTGGCGCGCGAGGCGTTCGCCGACGCGGGGTACGGCGACGCCCAGCGCCCGTTCGACAGGTCGCGCACCGGCGTGATCCTGGGCGTCGGCGGCGGCCAGAAGCTCATCACGCCGCTGACCGCCCGGCTGCAGTACCCGGTGTGGGAGCGGGCGATCCGCAGCTGCGGCGTGTCCGAGGAGGACACCGCGCGCATCGTCGAGCGGCTCAAGCTCGCCTACATCCGGTGGGAGGAGAACTCGTTCCCCGGCATGCTGGGCAACGTCATCTCTGGGCGCATCGCGAACCGGTTCGACCTCGGTGGCACGAACTGCGTCGTCGACGCCGCCTGCGCCTCGTCACTGAGCGCCCTGAAGATGGCGTTGAGCGAGCTGGCCGAAGGCCGCAGCGACCTGCTGCTGACCGGCGGCGTGGACACCGACAACTCGCCCTTCATGTACCTGTGTTTCAGCAAGACGCCCGCCTTCTCCCGGAGCGATCAGATCCGGCCGTTCGACGCGAACTCGGACGGCATGATGGTCGGCGAGGGCATCGGGATGATGCTGCTGAAGCGACTGGCGGACGCGGAGCGCGACGGCGACCGCGTCTACGCGGTGATCCGCGGTATCGGCACCTCCAGCGACGGCAAGTTCAAGAGCATCTACGCGCCGCGCCCCGAGGGGCAGATGCTGGCGCTGCGCCGCGCGTACGAGAACGCGGGGTTCTCGCCGGCCACGGTCGGCCTGGTGGAGGCGCACGGCACGGGCACGGTCGCCGGCGACCTGTGTGAGGTCACCGCGCTGAGCGCCGTGCTCGCCGAGGCCGGGGCCGCACCCGGCTCGACGGCGATCGGCAGCGTGAAGTCGCAGATCGGCCACACGAAGGCGGCGGCCGGGGCGGCCGGGATGATCAAGGCGGCGCTCGCGCTGCACCACAAGGTGCTCCCGCCCACGCTCAACGTGACGTCGCCGAATGCGAAGTTCGGTCTGGACGACTCGCCGCTCTACGTCAACACGAAGCCGCGTCCCTGGGTGCGCGACGCCGGCCAGCCGCCGCGCCGGGCCGGCGTGAGCGCGTTCGGGTTCGGCGGCACCAACTTCCACGTCGTGCTCGAGGAGTACCAGGCCGAGCACGCGGAGCCGTACCGCCTCCACCGGACGTCCCGCGAGGTCGTCGTCACGGCGCCGACCACCGTCGAGCTCCGGGCCCGCTGCGCCGAACTGCGCGCCGAGCTTCACAGCGACAGCGCGGCCGCCGCCTTCGCGTCGATTCCGCTGCCGGAGATCCCCAGCGACTGGGCACGGCTGGGATTCGTCGCCGACAGCGCCGAGGAGTGCGCCGCGTTACTGGACACCGCCCTCGCGCAGATCGACGCGGACCCGGCGGCCGACAGCTGGCAGCACCCGAAGGGTGTCTTCTACCGGCGCCGCGGCATGGAGACCGCCGGCCAGGTCGTGGCACTCTTCCCCGGCCAGGGCTCCCAGCACGTCGACATGGGTAGGGCGCTCGCGATGAACTTCCCGGCCATCCGCCAGATGATCGGGCTGTTCGATGCGGAATCAGGCCAGTCCGTGTCGACGGCGGTGTACCCGCCGCCGGCCTTCACCGACGAGCAGCGTTCAGCACAGGCTGAGACGCTGCGCCAGACGGAGAATGCGCAGCCGGCCATCGGCGCCCTGAGCGCGGGGATGTACACCCTGCTCCAGCGCGCGGGTTTCACCCCCGACTTCACCGCCGGGCACAGCTTCGGCGAGCTCACCGCGCTGTGGGCCGCCGGCGTGATCGACAACGGCAACTTCGCCACGCTGGTCAACGCCCGGGGCCAGGCCATGGCCGCGACCGGTGGCGATCGCGGAACCATGGTCGCCGTCGTCGGTGAAGCGTCCGCCGTCGAGCGCGACATCGCGACGTGCCCCGGTGTGTCAGTGGCCAACATCAACGCGCCGGACCAGGTTGTGATCGCCGGCCCGAGCGCCGCCGTCGACGCAGCCGTGGCAATCCTCAAGGCGAAGCAGTACACCACCACCCCGCTGCCGGTGTCGGCCGCTTTCCACACGTCGCTCGTGGGCGACGCGCAGCGACCGTTCGAGCGAGCCGTCGCCGAGTGCGAGTTCAGGGCACCGCAGGTCCCGGTCTACGCCAACGTCACCGCCGCCCCGTACCCGGCGTCGCCCTCGGCCGCCCGGGCGCTGCTGGGGGAGCAGATGCTCAAGCCGGTGCGCTTCCGGGACCAGGTCGAGAACCTGTACGCGGCCGGTGGGCGGATCTTCGTCGAGATCGGGCCGCGGGACGTGCTCACGAACCTGGTCAAGGCGACACTCGGCGACCGGCCGCACGTCGCGCTGGCGCTGAACCCCAAGCGCGACCAGGACAGCGACCGGCAACTGCGGTGCGCCCTGATCCAGCTCCGCGTCGTCGGCGTTCACCTCGGCGCCGTCGACGAGTACGGCCTGACGCCCACGACGGGGAAGCCGGCGCGCCGGCCCCGGCTCGCCGTCCCCCTCAACGGCGCCAACTACGTGAGCGAACAAACCAGAGCCGCCTACCAGGCGGCGATCACCGAGAACCCCAGCCAGCCCGTCGTTGGCTGCTCAACCCAGGAGACCGCCGCCGTGCCCAGTGACCTCGAACAGAAGCTGTCCGAACTCTTCGACCGACTCCACAACGACCTCGCCGAGATGCGGAGAGGGCAGGCCGAGATGCTGGCCGCTCTGTGGCACCTCCGCCCGGAACCGGTGGCGGCGGTCGAGCGCCCGGCCGAAGTCGCGCCGCCTGTCCTGGCGGTTGTGCCGGAGCCCGTCCCGGTGGCTGTGCCGGAACCTGCCCCGGTGCCTGCTGTGCCTGCTGTGCCGGTGTCCGGTGTGTTGGTGGAGCAGTTGACGGGTGTGTTGCTGGAGGTGGTGAGCGAGAACACCGGGTATCCGGTGGACACGCTGGAGTTGGACATGGATATGGAGTCGGATCTGGGGATCGATTCGATCAAGCGGGTGCAGATTCTGGCGACGATGCGGCAGCGGTTCGAGGAGTTGCCGGGTCTGGCGCCGGAGGAGCTGGCGGAGTTGCGCACGTTGGGTCAGATCGTGGCGCATCTGGAGGGCAAGCTCGCCTCGGCCGGTACCGCCCCGGTCGTTGCGCCGGTGCCGGTGGTGCCTGCTGTGCCTGCTGTGCCGGTGTCCGGTGTGTTGGTGGAGCAGTTGACGGGTGTGTTGCTGGAGGTGGTGAGCGAGAACACCGGGTATCCGGTGGACACGCTGGAGTTGGACATGGATATGGAGTCGGATCTGGGGATCGATTCGATCAAGCGGGTGCAGATTCTGGCGACGATGCGGCAGCGGTTCGAGGAGTTGCCGGGTCTGGCGCCGGAGGAGCTGGCGGAGTTGCGCACGTTGGGTCAGATCGTGGCGCATCTGGAGGGCAAGCTCGCCTCGGCCGGTACCGCCCCGGTCGTTGCGCCGGATCCCGCGCCGGCCGCTCAGCCGTTCGTCATGGAGTCGAAGCTGCGCCCGATACCGGTGAAGCTCGCCCCTCTCCAGGCACCGGACCAGCTCGACTACCAGCTGCCCGAGAGCCGGACGGTCGTCGTCACCGACGACGGCACCGCTGCGGCGCCCGCCATCGCGCTCGCGCTCGCCGATCGGGGATGGCAGCCGGTGCTGCTGCGGTTCCCGGCGTCGCTCGTGGCGCGGACCGAGCCGCTTCCCGGATCGCTGGGCCGCGTCGGCCTGAACTCGCTCGATGAGGAGGAGCTGGCGCAGGCGCTGCAGATGATCGGCTCCAGCTACGGACCCATCTCCGGGTTCCTGCACGTACACCCCGGGAGCAGCCGGTCCGGCATGTTCTCCGACGCGGACGACGCGCTTCTCCGGCACGTCTTCCTCACCGCCAAGCACCTCGCCGCTCAGCTGGACGACGCCGCTCGCACCGGCCACGCGTGCTTCGTCGTCGTGTCACGCCTCGACGGGCAGCTGGGAACCGGATCCGATCCCGCCGGCGCGACGCAGGGCGGGCTCCACGGGCTGGTGAAGACCCTGCTGCAGGAGCGGCCGAGCGTCCACTGCCGTGCGATCGACATCGCGCCCAGCACGCCGACGTCCCAGCTCGTCGACATGGTCCTCGCCGAGCTCGCCGACCCGGACCGGCGGCTCAGCGTCGTCGGGTACGGACCTGCCGGACGGGTGACGCTGGTCGGCGACTTCGCCTCGACCAACGGGTCACACTGATGTCGCCCCCCGGCCCCGAGTCGGTCTTCCTGGTCAGCGCCGGCGCTAGAGGCGTCACCGCGCACTGCGTGCGGGCGCTCGCATCCCGGTACCGCAGCCGGTTCATCCTCGTCGGCCGCACCGAGTATCCCGTCGCCGAACTACCGGGCCTGACCGATGCCGGAGTGGACGACAGCGCACTCAAGCAGCGGGTGGTCGCCTGGCTCCGCGAGCGCGGCGAGAAGCCGCTCCCGAAGGTCGTCCAGCGGGAGTGCGACGCGATCCGAGCGCGTGCCGAGATCGCCGCCACGCTCGACGCGGTCGCGGCGGCCGGAGGCCACGCGGAGTACGTCTGCGCCGACGTGACCGACGCTGACGCGCTGCGCACCGGGCTCGCCGGGCCGGTCGAGCGGTTGGGACAGGTAACCGGCGTCATCCACGGGGCGGGAGTGCTGGCCGACAAGGTACTGGAGCGCAAGACGGGCGCCGACTTCGATGCCGTGTACCGGCCGAAGATTCACGGCCTCCGCGCGCTGCTCGACTCCGTGGACGCGGACGCGTTGCAGCACCTGGTGCTCTTCTCCTCGGCCGCGGGCTTCTACGGCAACGTCGGCCAGGCCGACTACGCGATGGCCAACGAGGTACTCAACAAGATCGCGCACGGTTTCCGGCGCGAGCATCCCGGCTGCCGCGTCGTGACCGTCGGTTGGGGGCCCTGGGCTGGTGGCATGGTCACCGACGAGCTGGCGGAGCGGTTCCGGAGCCGGGGCATCGACGTCATCCCCGTCGACGATGGCGCGAACCTGCTCACCGACCTGCTGGCGGCGCCGACCGCGCCCGTGCAGGTCCTCGTCGGATCGCCGATGAAACCGGACGTGACGGCCGCGACGGCTCCGAGGGCCCACCGCATGGCACGCCGGCTCACCCTGGCCGTCAACCCTTTCCTGCGCGACCACACCGTAGGTGTGCATCCGGTCCTGCCTGTGACATGCGCGATGGGCTGGCTCGCCGACGCGAGCGAGCAGCGCTACCCCGGTTACCGGTTCTTCGCAGCCGACGCCTTCCAGGTGCTGAAGGGCATCGTCTTCGACACCTCCCAAGCCGAGGACTACCAGCTCGACCTCACCGAGCTCGGCAGGAGCGACGACGACGGCGAGGTTCGGCTCAACGCGCAGATCGCCAGCACGACGGCGGGCGGCCGCCCCCGCTATCACTACCGTGCGCGCCTCACTCTTCGTCGCGACCCGCCCGCGGCGCCGCGCTACACCGAGATGAACCTGGGCGAGCGGGCGTGGCTCGACGGAGCGGAGCTGTACCGGGACGGCACCCTGTTTCACGGGCCACGGTTCCGCGGCGTCGAGCGTGTGGTGAACATGGACTTCCAGCGGCTCACCCTGCGCTGCTCGCTTCCCGCTTTCCCCGAGTGGGAGCAGGGACAGTTCAGGGCAGGAACGTTCAACCCGTTCGTCGCGGACTCGCTGCTCCAGGGCATCGTCATCTGGGCCCGTCACGTGCTGGGGATGGCGAGCCTCCCACTCGGCGTCGTGCGCGGCGAGCAGTACCGGCCGCTGCGGTTCGGCCAGTCGTACTACGTGTCGATCGAGCCGGAGGTGCAGGGCGACTCCGTCGTCGTCGCCGACGTGACCGCGCACGACGAGTCGGGTGAGGTCTACCTGCGGCTGACCGGTGCGGAGGTGCACCTGAGCGGACGCCTGAACGACCTGTTCGCGCAGGGCGCCGCGCTGATGGCCGGGTGAGGAGAGCCGATGTCCCCGGAGCCCATCGCCGTCATCGGTCTCGGTTGCGTCTTTCCCGGCGCAACCGGACCGGACCAGTTCTGGCAGGACCTCCTGGCCGGCCGCGATCGCACGTCCACAGCCGGCCCTGCTCAGATCGGCGTGGACCCCGCACTCTTCTACGACGCCGCCCCGGGCGTCCGGGACTGCTACTACTCACTGCGGGGCGGGTTCGTCAACGAGTTCCAGTTCGACCCGCAGGGGTACCGGCTCCCGCCGCAGGCACTCGACGGACTGGACCCACTCTTCACCTGGTCGCTCGACGTGGCGCGGCAGGCGCTGAACGACGCCGGCTACAGCGCTGACCAGGACGTGCTGTCGCGATGCGGCGTTGTGCTCGGGAATCTCTCGTTCCCGACCCGCTCGTCACACCGCCTGGTCGCCGGCCAGTACGCGGAGGCGATCGAGGCCGGATTCGCTCGGCTGGACGGTTCGAGGATCAAGCTGCCGCAATTGCCGGCCGACACCGAGCCGGCACTGGCGAACCTGCTGATATCGGGTTATCCCGCAGCCGTCGTGGCGGACGCGCTCGGACTCGGCTCCGCACGCCTCGCGCTGGACGCCGCGTGCGCGTCGTCGCTCTACGCCGTGCACCTCGCCTGCGAGTACCTGCGCACGGGCAAGGCGGACCTCATGCTGGCCGGCGCGGTCAGCTGTGCCGACCCGCTCTTCATCCACATGGGATTCTCCATATTCCACGCCTACCCCGCGAACGGGGTGAGCCGACCGCTCGACCGCGCCTCGCAGGGTCTCGTGTCCGGCGAGGGCGCGGGGATGGTGGCGCTCAAGCGGTACCGGGACGCCGTGCGCGACGGCGACCGGATCTACGCGACGATCCGCGGTGTCGGCCTGTCGAACGACGGCGCCGGCAAGCACGTGCTCACGCCCAACCCGAAGGGCCAGGCGCTGGCCTTCGACCGCGCCTACGCGGCGGCCGGCGTCTCGCCCGACAGCGTCGCCTACCTGGAGTGCCACGCGACCGGAACGCCGGTTGGCGACGTGACCGAGTTGAACAGCATCGAGGACTTCTTCGGGGCGCACGGACACGCGCCGCTGATCGGCTCCGTGAAGTCCAACTTCGGTCACCTGCTCACCGCCGCCGGCATCGCGGGAATGATCAAGACCATCCTTTCGATGGCACACGGGCGGATCCCCCGCACGATCAACGTCTCGACCCCGCTGGCCTCACGAGAGAACGTCATCGGTCGCGACCAGATCGTCAGCACGGAGACGCCGTGGCCGGCCCAGCCGGTGCGCCGCGCGGGAGTCAGTGCCTTCGGTTTCGGCGGCACCAACGCCCACCTCGTCCTCGACGCCGGCGGGGAACCGGCTCCGCTCGACGAACCCGGAGCGGCGGTACGGCTTCCGCGGATGGCGATCGTCGGTATGGACGGTCACTTCGGACAGTGCGACGGGCTCGACGCCCTCGATCGTGCGATCTACCGCGGCGAGGACGTCAAGGCACCGCTTCCGCCGGAGCGCTGGCACGGCCTGGAGCTGGACAGGGACGACCGCACCGAAGCCAGGGGCGGATTCGTCGAGGAGTTCGAGCTCGACTTCCTCCGGTCCAAGATCCCCCCGGATCCGGCCGACCCGACCTCCCCGCAGCACCTGCTCATGCTGCGGGTCGCCGATCGCGCGATCCGCGACTCCGGCCTGCCGACCGGCGGGAACGTCGCGGTGGTCATCGCGATGGGGACGGAGCTGGAGCTGCACGAGTTCCGTGGCCGCGTCGACCTGGGATGGCAGCTGCCGGAGGCGCTCGCGAACGCCGGCATCGGATTCGGCGGCGACGAGCTGAGCCAGGTCACCGAACTCGTGAAAGGGGCCGTGCACCGGCCCGCCCACATCAACCAGTACATCAGCTTCATCGGCAACATCATGGCCAGCAGGGTCGCGTCGCTGTGGGACTTCACCGGCCCGGCGTTCACGATCTCCGCGGAGGAGAACTCGACCGGGCGGGCGCTGGAGGTCGCCCAGCTGCTCCTCGCCGCAGGCGACATCGACGCGGTGGTCGTGGGCGCCGTAGACCTGGCCGGCGGGCCCGAGCACGTGCTGCTCGGCGACCGGATCGCGCCCGTCGACCCCGCCGGTGTCAGCTGCGGCCACGACGAGAACGCCACCGGCTGGACCACGGGTGAAGGTGCGGGCGCGGTGGTGCTTCGGCGGGTCGATGACGTGGCCGAGCAGCGTACGTACGCCGTCATCGAGAGTCTGGCGTTCGCCGGGGCGCCCGCTGCGGCGCCCGAGCGGCTCCTGCACGCGCCGTCGCCGGACGACGTCACCGCCGCGGCCCGCGCTGCGCTGGATCTCGCCTCCGTGGACGCCGCCGACATCGGGTACATCGAGCTGGCGGCCGCCGGTGTCGCATCGCAGGACGCGGCCGAGCTGGCGGGACTCGCATCCGTCTACGACGGCTCGGCCGGGCTCACCCATGCCGCCGGATCGGCGAAGGCGAACTTCGGTCACACGTTCGCCGCGGCGGGCATGCTCGGCCTGATCCGGGCGACGCTGTCGCTCGCCGGTCGCTACCTGCCGGCCACTCCGGGCTGGACCGGCCCCGCCGACGCGGCCACCTGGGAGAAGACCGCGTTCTACGTGCCGGACAGCGCCCGGCCGTGGTTCGACCAGGGCAGCCGTCCGCGGCTCGCGGCCGTGAACACGGTGGGGCTCGACGGCTGCGCCTCGCACGTCGTCCTCTCCGAGGGCACGATCGGGACCGCGGCGACAGCCTTCGGGCGCTACGCCCCCTCCCGCCTGCTCGTGCTGACCGGGAACGACGCCGCGGACCTCGCGACGGCGCTCGACCACGCCGAAGCACAGCTTCAGCAGGGTGCGGACCTGGCCGAACTGGCGCGATCGAGCCACGCGCGGTCGCAGGACGGCTACGCGCTCTCGATCGTCGCCGTGGACGCCGGCAGGGCGCTCGCTGAGATCCGGCGAGCGCGCGAGGGAGCGCGGCGCGCGTTCGAGACCGGCGAGCCGTGGGAGACGCCGGCGGGCAGCTACTTCACCCCGTCACCGCTGGGGCCGACCGGCGGTGTGGCGTTCGTGTACCCGGGCGCTTTCAACTCCTACGTCGGCATGGGGCGCGACCTCGCGTGCCTCTTCCCGACCTTGCACGAATCCATGCGCGAACGAGGCACCGATCTGGGCGGGGCGCTCTGCGAGGAGCTTGTCTACCCGCGGTCCCGGACCCGCGTGACCGAACTCGCGGACCGGGACGCCATGCTCCGGCTCGGAGCCGACCCCGCCGCGATGATGCAGTCCGGCACGGCGCTGTCCGTGCTGCTCGCCGAGGTACTCACCACGCGGTTCGGTGTGCGGCCGGGCTACGCGTTCGGCTACAGCATGGGGGAGGGGACCATGCTGTGGGCGTCAGGCGTGTGGGGGGACGGCGCCGGGATGAGCCGCCGCCTGCGCGAGTCGAGCCTGTTCACCCGCCGGCTGGCCGGGCGCTGCGAGGCGGCGCGCGAGTACCTCGGCATCCCCGGCGACGGCGGCTTCTGGGCGTCCTACGTCGTGACCGCGCCGGCCGCACTGCTCCGCCACCGGCTCAGCACCGAGTCCCGCCTGTTCGTCACCCATGTCAACACGCCGTCCGAGGTCGTCGTCGCCGGCCACGTGGCCGACGCGGAGCGTGTGCTGGCCGAGCTCGGGGTGGAGGCCGTGCGCGCTCCTGTGAGCACCGTCATCCACTGCGACGCGATGCGGAGCGAGCACGCGGACCTCGTCGCACTGCATCGGCTGCCCGCCGAGCACGTGCCCGGCATCCGGTTCTACTCCGCCGCCGGGTACGCGCCCACGTCGCTGGACTCGGACACGCTGGCCCGGAACATCGCGGACGCCACCTGCGCGCCTGTCGACTTTCCCCGGCTGGTCGACGGGGCCTACGCCGACGGTGCGCGGATCTTCGTCGAGGTCGGTCCGCGCGCGACGTGCAGCCGGTGGATCGCCACGATTCTCGCCGACCGCGAGCACGTGGTGGTGCCGACGAACCGTCGCGGCGAAAGCAGCGCCACCTCGCTGGTCAAGGCTGCGGCCAGGCTCGTCGCGCACCGCGTCCCGTTGACGCTGGACGTGCTCGACGGCGAGCCGCCGGCGGCGGAGCCGACCAGCGCCCGGTCGCTGCGGAAGACGGTGACGATCGGCGGGACCCGCATCGCCGAGGCGATCGCCGAGAACGCCGAGCTGCAGCGGTACCTGGCGACGGCCCAGCGATCCGATGTCGACGGAGGAGCACTGATGGAGCGGTCGGAAGATCCCCGCGTGGTGTGGGACGAGGATGACCTGCTGGAGTTCGCGGGCGGCTCGATCGCCAAGGTGTTCGGTCCGGAGTACGCCGAGATCGACGCGTACCCGCGGCGCGTCCGGCTCCCGGTTCCGCCGTATCTCCTCGTCTCCCGCGTGACGCGGCTGGCGGCGGAACGCGGCAGTTTCGAACCGAGCACGATCACCACGGAGTACGACATCCCGGAGGGCGCCTGGTACACGGTCGACGGGCAGGCGCCGTGGGCGGTGTCCGTCGAGTCCGGCCAGTGCGACCTCCTGTTGATCAGCTACCTCGGGATCGACTTCGAGAGCCGCGGCGAGCGGGTCTACCGCCTGCTCGACTGCACGCTGACGTTCCTCGCCGACCTGCCGAAGGAAGGCGACACTCTCCGCTACGACATCAGCATCAACTCGTTCGCGAGGTCAGGCGACACGCTCCTCTTCTTCTTCAGCTACGAGTGCTTCGTCGGCGACACGATGGTGCTGAGGATGGACGGCGGCTGCGCGGGCTTCTTCACCGACGAGGAGCTGGCGCATGGTCGCGGCGTCGTCGACAGCCCGGAGGAACGCCGCATCCGGCAGGAGGCGGCGCGGCGGACCTTCACGCCGCCGTTGACGGCGCCGATCAGGCCCTACGGCAAGGAGGATCTGCTCCGGCTCACCGCTGGCGAGCTACCGCCCGTGTTCGGTTCCGACTTCGACCAGGACGGGCGCAATCCCTCCCTGCGACTGCCGCCGACGGACATCCTGATGGTGGACCGCGTCGTCACCGTCGATCCCACCGGCGGCGACTGGGGGCTCGGCCTCATCGTCGCGGAGCAGGATCTCAGCCCGGACAGCTGGTTCTTCCCCTGCCACTTCTCCGACGATCAGGTGATGGCCGGCTCCCTCATGGCCGACGGATGCGGTCAGCTGCTCCAGTTCTACATGCTTTTCCTGGGACTCCAGACCCATACCTTCGACGCGCGCTTCCAGCCCCTGCCGGGCGTGCCGCAAGCTGTTCGGTGTCGCGGCCAGGTGACGCCTCAAGTGGGGACGTTGACCTACCGCATGGAGGTCACCGACCTTGGTCTCGATCCCGTGCCGTTCGCACGCGCAAACGTGGACATCATCCTCGACGGCGTGGTCGTCGTCAGGTTCCGGGATCTCGCACTGCAGATGTCCGAGAAGAACCGCCGGCTGAAGCCCCCGGCTCCCGTACCGGCCGCTGAAGCACGGCCGGTGCTCTACGACGAGCAGCAGGTGCGGGAGTTCGCGACGGGGTCACTGACGAAATGCTTCGGACCCGACCTGGCGGTTTACGACGAGCGGCGTGCACCACGCATCCCGAACGGTGACCTCCAGCTGGTGAGCCGCGTGCTCTCCGTCGACGGCGAGCGCCTGGCGCTCCGCCCGGGCTCCACGCTGGTGAGCGAGTACGACGTGCCCGCGAACCCGTGGTTCTGCTGGAAGAACGCCTACCCCGCCGCGCCGTACTCGGTGCTGATGGAGATAGGGCTGCAGCCGTGCGGGTTCCTCTCGGCGGCGCTCGGCTCGCCGCTCACCGATCCCGATCAGGACTTCTACTTCCGCAATCTGGACGGCAGCGGCCACCTCCTCCGGGAGGTCGACGTCCGGGGGAAGACGATCACCAACCGGGCGACGTTGCTGGCGTCCAATTCGCTGCCGGGCATGATCATCCAGCAGTTCGAGTACCGGCTGGAGTGCGACGGCGAGGCCTTCTTCACCGGTGACGCCTCGTTCGGGTACTTCACCGGGCAGGCGCTGGCCGGCCAGACCGGCCTCGACGCCGGCAGGACCAGCCGGCTCTGGTCGGACGACCACGCCGCCCATCTGCCGTGGATGGACCTGCACCGGGACGGCCAGGATCTCTACCACGCGCCGCCCGGCCGTCCCCACGAACGTCTCGCGCGTGGCCAGCTGGACTTCCTGGACACCGCGCTTGTCGTCCCTGAGGGCGGGACGTACGGGCAGGGATATGTCGCGGCGGCGAAGGCCGTCGTGCCGGACGCGTGGTTCTTCGACTGCCACTTCTACGCCGACCCCGTCATGCCCGGCTCGCTGGGCGTCGAGGCGGTGCTGGAGGCCATGCAGATCTACGCCCTGCGGATGAACCTGTGCGCAGACTTCACCTCGCCACGCATGACTCCCGCGGCCGGCAACCGCACCGTCTGGAAGTACCGGGGGCAGATCACGCAGGACGTCCCCACCATGCGCCTCGAGGCGCACGTCAAGCAGATCGAGCGGGTGGACGGCGGCCTGCTCCTCCTCGCGGATGCCTCGCTGTGGCGAGAGAACCTCCGCATCTACGACATCCGCGATGTAGGGCTGATGATTTCGGAGGCGGCGTCATGACCGTTGTGAGCACGGCTGTCGAGCCGCTCCAGAATGTCGAGAACTGGCGACGCGCATTGCTGGACCTGCGCACACCGTGTCAGGTGCTCCGGCGCGGCAGCGGCTATGAACTGTTCAGCGGTCCCGCCGTGGGGCCGGCTGCCTGCGGCACCATTCCCGCGCTGGGTCCGGAGCAGCTCGGCGACGCCGGGTTTCGTGCGGACCACGGCTTGCACTACGCGTACAAGGCCGGCGCGATGGCAGGTGGCATCGCCTCGGCGGATCTCGTCATCGCGCTGGGCAGGGCGGGCCTGCTCGGCTCGTTCGGTGCTGCGGGTCTGGTCCCGGCGAGGATCGAGGAGGCGATACGGCGGATACGGCACGAACTTCCGGCCGGCCCCTACGCGTTCAACCTCATCCACAGCCCGAGCGAGGAGGAGCTCGAACGTCGCGCGGTCCAGCTCTATCTCGACCACGGAGTGCGGACCGTCGAGGCCTCCGCATTCCTCGGCCTGACGGTGCATATCGTGCGATACCGGGCGGCAGGCCTGCGGGCCGGCGCCGGCGGCGGCGTCATCTGCGACAACCGCGTCATCGCGAAGGTCTCGCGTCCCGAGGTCGCCGAGCAGTTCATGCGGCCCGCGCCGCCGTCGCTCCTCAGCGAACTCGTGGCCGCGGGTCTGATCACGTCCGAGCAGGCCCGCCTGGCAGCGTACGTCCCGATGGCCGACGACATCACCGTCGAGGCCGACTCAGGCGGGCACACCGACGGCCGGCCGCTGGTGAGCCTGCTGCCGTCGATCATCGCCCTGCGGGACCGGATCCAGGCCGAACTCAGGTTCGCCAAGACGATCCGTGTGGGCGCCGCGGGTGGGATCAGCACGCCGTCCTCGGTGCTCGCCGCCTTCACCATGGGAGCGGCATACGTCGTCACCGGGTCGGTCAACCAGTCGTGTGTGGAGTCGGGCACGTCGCCGCACGTGCGAGCGCTGCTCGCCGAGGCGGGGATGCCGGACGTGGCGATGGCGCCCGCCGCCGACATGTTCGAACTCGGCGTCAACGTGCAGCTGCTCAAGCGTGGCACGTTCTTCCCGATGCGGGCACAGCGGCTCTACGACATCTACCAGCGCTACGAGGGACTTGAGGCGATCCCGCCGGAGACCAGACGAGAGCTGGAGCAGAAGGTGTTCCGCCGGTCGCTGGATGACGTGTGGCGGGAGACGGTGGCGTACTTCGCCGAGCGGGACCCGGACCAGATCCACCGTGCCGAGGGCAACCCGAAGCGCCGGATGGCGCTCGTGTTCCGCTGGTACCTGGGGCAGTCCTCGCGGTGGGCGACAAGCGGCTCCGACGACCGGAAGCTCGACTACCAGATCTGGTGCGGTCCGTCGATGGGCGCGTTCAACGACTGGGCGCGCGGCTCCTACCTCGAGCATCCGGAGAACCGCACGGCACCGGACGTCGCGGAGCACCTCATGACGGGCGCGGCCTACCTGGCACGCACGCAGATGCTGGGCTATCACGGCGTCAACGTTCCGCCGGAGCTTCGCGAGTACCGGCCCGCTGGGCCGATCGGGCGCACATGAGCCCGCGGCCAGAGGAGCGGTGACGTGCCGCCCCTTCCCCCCGCGGTGTCGGGCGGCGTCCCGCTGCTCGGGCACACGAAGGAGTTCCTCACTTCGCCCGAGACAGTCCTCTGGCGCGGCTACCAGGAACACGGCCGGATCTTCCGGCTGAACCTGCCGGGCCGCTCAGGAGTGGTCCTGCTCGGCCCCGAACACACGAACTTCCTGTTCGCCGCCGAGCGGGACGAGCGCGTGTCCATCCGGCGTGCCTACCCGTTCTTCGTCCACATGTTCGGCGCCGACGGCTACTTCCTCGCCGATGAGGACGAGTACAAGCGGCAGCGTGACATCGTGCTGCCACGCTTCCAGGCGCGGCAACTGGAGGGCCACGTCGAGAAGATGGACGAGATCACCGCGAGATTCGTCGCCGATCTCGGCCACGAGGGCGAGATCGACCTCGTCAACACCATGGGCCCGCACGTCATGGGGGTCGCCAAGCAGTGTTTCCTCGGCAGCGACCTGTCCGGACGGCTCGACGCCGACTTCTTCACGGTGTTCCGGCAGTTCTCCGAAGGCCTCGACCCCATCGTGCCCGGCTGGTTGCCGATCCCGCGGATGGTGCGGTGCCACCGCGCGCGCGACCAGCTGCGCGCCGTGGTCGCCGACCTCCTGCGGGAACGTCAGCAGAACCCGGTCGAGCCGGCCGACTTCCTGCAGGTGCTCGCCGAGGCGACCTACACGGACGGACAGCCGGTGCCCGTTCACCGGTTGGTCAACCTGATCCTCATGCTCATCTGGGTCGGCTACGAGACGACGAACGGCCACCTCGCGTGGGCGATCGTCGACCTGCTGCAGAATCCCGCCGAACTCGCCAAGGTCGTCGCCGAACAGCGCGCGCTCCTCACTCCCGGCGAACCGCTCACGGTGAAGCACCTGCACCAGTTGCAGGGGCTCGACAGGGCCGTCCGCGAGTCCGAGCGGCTGCACCCCGTGACGCTCGTGCTCGCGCGGCGCGCGGCGGAGGCGATCGACCACGCCGGCTACCGCATTCCGAAGGGTGCCGTCGTGATGGTGCCGCCGGCGCTCAACCACCGGCTCCCGGACGTCTTCCCCGAGCCGGATCGTTTCAACCCGGACCGCTTCATCACCGATCCAAAGTCCATCCGCAACCTCGTGGGGTTCGGGGGCGGACTCCACCGGTGCCTCGGCATGCAGTTCGCCTGCCTGGAGATCAAACTGACCCTGACGAGGCTGTTGCAGCACTTCGACCTGGAACTCGTCGACAGG
Organism: uncultured Actinomycetota bacterium; assembly: GCA_963742725.1. Taxonomy (GTDB): domain Bacteria; phylum Actinomycetota; class Actinomycetes; order Mycobacteriales; family Cryptosporangiaceae; genus CAVVAL01. The sequence continues at coordinate 2,545,614 of CAVUMX010000001.1, forward strand.
TCACCGGTCACGGCCGCCGGGCAGACGACCAAGTGGCCGCAGAGCCCGTGCCGGGTTCGGTACCGCCGCAAGGTCTAGCGCAGCCAGGGCCGGCGGCTCTGATCGGTGCACCTGAGGGCGCGGCGATGTCGATTCCGGCGTGGAGCTGAGGCCGCTGGTAGACGGGGTCGTGGCGCATGCCGAACCGGCTCACGACAGCGCCCTTGACCGGCATCAGCAGGGTGCGGTCCCGGCGCGGGGGCACCGGCCTCTGGTGCGCCCGGATCGCGCGACGCGGAGCGACCTGGCGAGCCCTCGGCTTGGACGTGACGCGCTGGCGCGGCACCGGGCGGGACCGCACCGCACCGGCCTCGACCGCGCGGGGCCCGCTGCTGGGGCGGGTGGCGCGAGAGCGGCCTGAGGCGGCATCGAGAGCTCGGGCGGGACAGCCGACATGCCGCTGACCTGGCGGCGAACCGCGCCTGAGTGCTCGGCCGGTCGATCGTCGGGTCGTCGTGCCGCGACGAACGCCGTGATCGCTCCGAGAATGACGCACATCACGATAAGAACTGTCGCGCCACGCCGGCCGGCGATGTACCGGAACAACGGCATAGCCGTGCTGCTGATTCTGTAGCGGGACATCCGTTCCTCGTCTCATTCAGCGGGCCTGTGGAACTCCTGACCCGACCACGGCGACCGGAAAACGACCGTTCAGCGCATCCGCGGCAATAGGTCTGCGGTCCGATACCACCAGGCCCCAGGGCCCAGGTTCCCGCTCACTTCGACGGCTCGTGAACATCACCGTCGCGGTACGCGTGTCTGCAATGACTGATGCGGTAGCGACCGCCAGATCGAGAGCCATGGAGGATCATTTGAGCTCGGACACCCGGCTGGCTGACACGGACATCTATCCGGCCCTCGCAAGCGTGAGGAAACCGTCGGGTGAGCTGATTCACGCCCTCGTGGAGAAGTATCCGGGCGGCATATCATTCGCGCCGGAATACGGCGCGAACATCGGTGCTGCGATTGGTGCCATCCGGCGGCACCTCCAGCTCTTTCGTGACCAGATCCGCCGCGAGCCGGCCCATCGGGACGATGGTCTGCACAGCGCGATCACGTCGCCGGATGCGGTGCGGCTCACCCGAGAATTGGTGGGCCGGTTCCTGGCCGTGGACGAACACATCGATATCGATGCTGCGGCGATTCTGCTCACGTCCGATCGGCAGGAAGCGCTGTACCTGACACTTCGGGCGCTCCGGACCAGCAGCAGTGACGTGGTGATCGCGTCCTCGCCGACACCGCGTGGACTGATCAGCGCGGCGCGACTGGCCGATATCGACGTCGTCCCGGTGCGGACCGGCGACGACGGCATCGACCGTCTGGACCTTGTCTCGGTGATCCATGCACTCACGGCCGCAGGTCTGCGGCCACGGGCCTGTTACGTCACTCCCGACTACCTGGCGCACGCACACACGATCATGGACGACGATGCTCGGCGCGATCTCCTGGAGATCGCCGCTCGCTACGACATCCTTCTTATCGAGGACAATCCCCACGATCTGCGGCGTACGGAGGAAACGCATCCAAGGACGCTGAAGGCGCTGGACACACGAAAGCGCGTCGTGCACATCGGCTCAGTGGCTGAACCCGAACTCGGCTCGCCGATGCTCGGGTTCGTGGTCGCCGATCAGGTGATTCACCAGCCGACCGGCGGTGACATCCTGCTTGCCGCAAAGTTGGCCCAGATCAAATCCATGCTCACGCTCCACACCACTCCTGTGGCGCAGGCGGTTGCCGGGGGACTGCTGATCGAGCAGGACTGTAGCCTCGCTCGATCGCAGGCGCAGATCCTGACACGTGAACACACCTTGCGCGCCCATGTGACCAATGAGGTCGTCGCGCGCTTGGGCGACACAACGGGCATCGACTGGCATGTTCCCGTCGGCGGAAACTTCCTTGTGCTCACGGTGCCGTTCGACGTGGACGAAGCCCTGCTTGAACTCTCTGCCCGAGACTATTGGGTCAGCTGGCTGCCGATGACCTACTTCTACCGGGGTGGGAACGCTCAGAACCAGTTACACCTCTCGTTCGGAAATCTCTCGCCGGATGCAGTGAGCACCGGGCTCGAACGACTCGCCGCGATGATCACCGCACGGTCCGCCGCGGGCGCCACCTCTCACAAGGCATGACCGCATCGTCCAGAGGACCCGAGGAGGTTGGGATGGAGAAGACAACGCGTGACCGGGCCGTGGTGCTCGGCGGGAGCATGGCTGGGCTCCTGGCTGCCCGCGTGCTCGCCGAGACCTACGCCGAGGTGGTGGTCGTCGAGCGCGACGAGCTTCCCGATACCGCAGAGCACCGTCGCGGCGTGCCGCAGTCGCGGCACATCCACGGGCTGCTCGCCAGGGGCCAGCAGGCACTGGAGGAGCTCTTCGACGGCCTCACCGCCGAACTGGTCGAGCTCGGGGCAGCGGTGGGCGACGTACTCCAGGACGCCCAGGTCTGCTTCGGCGGACACCGGCTGCAAACGGGCCGATCGGGCCTGCTGGCGCTGCAGGTGAGCCGGCCGCTGCTCGAGACGGTCCTCCGCGCGCGGGTGCGCAGGCTGCCGTCCGTGGCGTTCATGGACCGGTGCGACGTCGCCGGGCTCACCACCACGCCCGACGGCCGCCGTGTCACCGGCGCGCGGGTGGTCCGCAGGCTCGACGGCAGCGCGGAGCAGATCGTGACCGCGGACCTGGTCGTGGACGCGACCGGCCGCGGTTCACGCACTCCGGCCTGGCTGGAGATGCTCGGATACCCGCGCCCGCCGGTGGAGCAGGTCCGGATCGGTATCGGGTACTCCAGCCGGACCTACCGCCGCGCCCCCGGACTGCTCGACGGCAGCATGGGCATCCTCAATGCGGCGACGCCCGATCATCCCCGCGGCGGCGCTCTCGCGGCGATAGAGGACGGCCGCTTCCTGGTGACCCTCTACGGAATCCTCGGCGACCACCCGCCCACCGACCCCGCGGGCTTCACCGAGTTCGCCGCGACCCTGCAGTTCCCGGACATCAGCGACGCTCTGCGCGACGCGGAGCCGCTCGACGAACCCGTTCAGTTCCGGCACCCTGCCAGCGTGCGGCACCGCTACGAGCGGCTCACGACGTTTCCCGAAGGCCTTCTGGTGATGGGCGACGCGATGTGCATGTTCAACCCGATCTACGGCCAGGGCATGAGCGTCGTAGCCCTGCAGGCGCTGGCGCTGCGTGCCCACCTCCGGAAGCACGGCAGGCCGCAACCGATCAGGTTCTTTCGCCGGCTCGGTCGGATTCTCGACGTCCCGTGGAGCATGGCCACCGGCGGTGACCTGGCCTTCCCGCAGGTCGAGGGCCGGCGCACCGTGCAGATGCGGCTCCTGAACGGATACCTGGCCCGGCTGTTCGCCGGCGCGGCACACGATCCGCACCTCGGACGGGCCTTCCTCAGGATCGCCGGACTGGTCGACCCGCCCCAGGCCTTGCTGGCACCTCGAGTGTCTGCTCGCGTACTACGAGCGGGCGTAGGACGAGGCCCTCATGCGGCCCGGGTGAAGCTGAGGCGTGCGTGAATGCGGGTACCGCCAGGTCGGGCCCTGAGACGGATCAGGGCCGGATTTCCTCTGAAGGAAACCGGCCCTGAGCTGCACTTTTGCTGGTCGGGGTGACAGGATTTGAACCTGCGCCCTCTTCGTCCCGAACGAAGCGCGCTACCAAGCTGCGCCACACCCCGATGGTGCCGCGTCAGTCTAGCTGACGACGGCGGCCTTTCGCGCACGGGTATCCCGCGACGCCGTCTCGGGCTTCGGGACGAGGGTCAGCAGGCTCGCCTCCGGCGGGCACGCGAACCGGAACGGGGCGTACGGGGACGTGCCCATACCTGCGGAAACGTGGAGCCACGTGCTGCCGGAGTACCGGTGGACGCCCTTGACGCGTTCCCGGTCGATGCCGCAGTTGGTGACGAGGGCGCCGTAGTACGGGACGCAGACCTGACCGCCGTGGGTGTGCCCGCACAGCAGCAGGTCGTACCCGTCGGCGGCGAACTGGTCGAGGACGCGCGGTTCGGGCGCGTGCACGAGGCCGAGGTGCAGGTCGGCGGCCGGATCCACGGGCCCGGCGACCGCGGTGTAGTCGTCCAGCTTGAGATGTGGGTCGTCCAGCCCGCTCAGCTCGATGCTGCGGCCCCCGGCGACAACCGTGGTGCGGCGGTTGGTCAGGTCCTCCCAGCCGGACGCTGCGAGGACGTCACGCAGGTCCTGCCAGGGCAGTTCCTCCCCGATCTGGCGCTTGTGCTTCGCGTCGAAGTACACGAACGGGTTCTTCGGGACGGGTCCGTAGTAGTCGTTGCTGCCGAACACCATCGCGCCGGGGCGGTCGAGGAGCGGCTGTAGGGCGTGGACGACGGCCGGGACGGCGTCCGGGCTGGACAGGTTGTCGCCGGTGAGCGCGACGAAGTCCGGGTCGAGGGCGGCGAGCCCCCGTACCCACTCCTGCTTGCTCCGCTGCCCGGGGAGCATGTGCAGGTCGGAGATGTGCAGGATCCGAAGTGGTTCCGCGTCGGGCGCGAGGACGGGCACGTCGAAGCGCCGCAACGTCCACCGGGTGCGTTCCACCGCGACGCCATAGGCGAAGCAGGCGGCGCCTACGGCAGCGACGGTCAACGGCAATCGGGTACGCCATCTCATGCCGTACAGAGTAGTTTCGATCGTCATGAGCACTCTCAAGGACCGGCTGAACGCCGATCTCACCACCGCGATGAAAGCTCGCGACGAGCTTGTGACCGCCACGCTCCGGATGGCGCTGACTGCCGTCCGTACCGAGGAAGTGGCAGGCAAGGTGGCCCGCGACCTGACCGACCAGGAAGTTCTCGCCGTGCTCACGCGTGAGGCCAAGAAGCGCCGCGAGGCGGCCGAGGCGTTCTCGGCCGGCGGCCGGACGGAACTCGCGGAGCGGGAGCGCGCCGAGGGCGTCGTGCTGGACAAGTACCTGCCGGCTCAGCTCAGCGACGACGACCTCGCCGACCTGGTCCGCAAGGGGCTGGCGGAGGCCGGGGTCACGGACGTCAAGCAGCTCGGCAAGGCGATGAAGGTGGTCCAGGCGGAGGTCGCCGGCCGGGCCGAAGGCGGACGGGTCGCGGCAGAGGTGAAGCGTCAGCTGACCGCCGGCTAGCACAGCGCGAATCGGCCCCGACCTCCGGCGAGGTCGGGGCCGTTTCCTGTCAGATAGGCGGTGGCGGCTTCGTCGGCTTGCCGCCGCGCGGTCGCCGCGTTGGTGGCGTCCCAGGCGGCTTGGTCCCACCGGGTGTCGGCGTGGCCGACGGCTTCGGATCGGGCGCCTTGCCGTTGCTCACGAAGATCGTGACGATGCCGCCCTTGCTTCCCGAGTCGCCGCCGCCCGGGTCGGTGCGGGCGACCAGTCCGGCGCGGTGCTTGGAGCCGATCCGGTCCGGGCTGACCCGGACCTTGAACCCGGCCTTCGCGAGACGCGCCGTCGCCCGGTCCACGCTCCACCCGTCGACGTCCGGTACCCGCACCCGGATGCCGTACGCGCGCAGCGATGTCGGTTTGACGAACGCCTTCACCGGCAGGCCGGCGAGCGCCGCCTTCATCGTCTCGTTGAACACCCTGGTGGGGATCTTGGTGCCGGGCACCGTCTCCGTCGGGTGGTCGGGGTTGGCGACGAACGCGGCGGCGGCGGCGTTCGGGGTGAAGCCGACGAGCCACGCCGCGTTGTTGTCGTCGGTCGTACCGGTCTTGCCGGCGATCGGCCGGGTGGTGGCTCCGCCGACGCTGCCGCCGGTGATCCCGTTCTTGATCGAGCAGGCAGCCATCGCGCGGTCGCCGACCGGGCACCGGGCCGCGTCGGCCGCGGCGTCGGCGACGTCCGGCGGGATCACCTGCTTGCAGTGCGACTTCAGCGGGATCGGCTTGCCGTTGCGGTCGAGCATCTTCAGGAGCGGCGTCGCATCGCATCGCTTGCCCCGGGCGGCGATCGTCGCGTACGCGTTGGCCATGTCGAGGGGGCTGACCAGCGCCGTGCCGAGCGTGAACGAACCGCCGGTCGCGTTCGGGTCCTTCTGGACCGCCGCCTTGATGTCCAGGTCAGGCTGGGAGCGGAGCGGGATGCCGAGCTTCTCGGCCATCGCCACCACGGACTTGACCGTGACCATCTCCTGCAACTGAACGAAGAACGTGTTGACCGACTCGCCGAACCCGGACCACATGGTGTGCGTGCCCGCCATCGCCGGGGACGCGTTCTTCGGGCAGTACCGGTCGCCGCCGACCTTGCACGGGTTCTTGTAGATCGACTTGTACCGGTTCGGCGAGTTGATGCGCGTGTTCAACGGCAGGCCGTCGGCCAGCGCGGCGACCATCGTGAACAGCTTGAACGTCGACCCGGACTGGTACCCGGGCGACGTGCTGGAGCCGGACAGCAGCGGGTTCACCGAGTTCGGCGCCTTGTGCCACACGCCGCGGGGCGGGTTCTTGGCCAGGCTGTACGTCCGGTTGATCGCCATCGCGCGCACCTGCCCGGTGCCCGGCGTGACCAGGACGATGCCCGTCGCGAACCGGCTGTGGCGGTTGAGTTCGGTGTCGATCTTGCGCTGCGCCGCGGCCTGCACCTTCGGGTCGAGCGCGGTGTAGATCCGGTAGCCGCCCTTGCGGAGGTTGTCCTCGCGCTCGCGGGTCGAGTCGCCGAACTCGACCTGCCCCTTCCACCAGGTCAGGAACCAGTCGCAGTAGTAGCCCCACTCGGCGCGGCCGGTCGTGCAGGACTGCGGCGTGCGCTTCGGCTTGAGGACGATCGGCAGCTTCTTGGCGGCGTCCGCCTCTTCCTGCGACACGAAGTGCTGGTCGACCATGCGCTGCAGGACGTAGTCACGGCGGTCCTGCGCCTTCTCCTTCGACTCCGGTCCGGCCATCGGGTTGTACTGCGTCGGGCTCTTGACCATGCCGGCGAGCATCGCCGACTCGGCCAGCGTCAGGTCCTTGAGCTGCTTGGAGAAGTAGACCTTGGCCGCCGATGCCACGCCGTACCCGCCATTGCCGAAGAAGGCGATGTTCAGGTACTTCTCCAGCATCTCCTCCTTGGAGAACTTCTTCTCCAGCGCCACGGCGTACCGCATCTCGCTGACCTTGCGCGCGGCCGTGTCGGCTTCGGCGGCGTCCCGCTCGGCCCTGGTCTTGGCGCTGTACTTGAGGATGTTCTTCACGTACTGCTGGGTCAGCGTGGACGCGCCCTGCGTGATCTTGCCGGACTGCTGGTTGGCGATGAACGCGCGCACGACGCCCTGGAGGTCGACGCCCTTGTGCTCGTAGAACCGCACGTCCTCGGCGGCGACCATCGCGTCGCGCATGACCTGCGGCACGTCGCGGAGCAGCGCGAGTTCGCGGTTCTCGTCGTAGAACGACGTGATGAGCGTGCCGTCGGCGGCGTACAGGTACGAGATCTGCGGCAGGGGTGGCGTCTTCAGCTCGGCCGGCAGGTTCTGGAACGAGTCCGAGGCCGCTTTCGCGGTGAGGCCGGTGAACCCCAGGGCCGGGAACGCGGCGGCCGCGACCACGACTCCCGCGAGTACGCCGCAGAGCAGCAGGGTTGCCACGTTGGCGAGCACGCGGGCCTTAGAGGTCGACTTCACCGGATCAGGGTACGACCCTTCGTACAGGGGCTAAGTGGCCGAACGGCCCTGTGACGCGGCACACCCCCGTTATCCTGCGACGTATCGGCCGTTCGGATGAGTACCCCTGACCGAAAGTATGAGTTGAGACAGGTCGATTGGCCCCTGCCGACCTGTGTGTCCCTTTCCTACCGTCCTGAGTCAGGCGTGCCTGGCCGTACGGCTCGCCGATGGATCGCTACCCACGAGGGGGCCGGCATGGACATGATCGCCGATTGGGCGAGCAAAGCAGCTTGTCGTGCCAGCGACCCGGACGCGCTCTTCGTACAGGGCGCGGCACAGAATCGGGCCAAGTCGGTATGCCTCGGGTGCCCTGTGCGCACCGAGTGCCTCGCCGACGCGCTCGACAACCGGGTGGAGTTCGGCGTCTGGGGCGGAATGACTGAGCGGGAGCGGAGGGCGTTGCTGCGCAAGCGGCCGGACGTCCGCTCGTGGTGGAAGTTGCTCAGCGCCGCCCGTCGCGCCCACGACCTTCAACCGACCGGGTAACCCCTACGGATATTCGACACCGGCAGCGCCGCCCCGCCGTGGGGCGGCGCCGTCGCGTTCCACCGTCTCGTCAAGCCGTTCCCGCAGCGTGCCCAGGATCTCGGCGAGCTGCTTCACCTGCTCGTCCGTGAGGTGGTCGAACAGGTTCCGCCGCACGCTCTCGACGTGCCCCGGCGCCGCGTCCACCAGCGTCTGGAAGCCCTCGTCCGTCAGCACCGCGAACTGACCCCTGCGGTCGTCGGGGCACGACTCGCGGCGTACCCAGCCGGCGTCCTCCATGCGCGCCACCTGGTGTGACAGCCGGCTCTTCGACGACAGCGACGCCGACGCGAGCTCCGTCATGCGCAGGCGACGGCCTTCGGCCTCGGACAGCTGCACCATCACCTCGTAGTCGGCCATCGACAGCCCGGACTGCCGTCCCAGCTCCCGGCCCAGCTGTTCGAACAGCAGCCGGTTGGTGCCTATCAGGCTGCGCCAGGCGCGCATCTCGACGTCGTTCAGCCAGCGTGGCGTGCTCATGAGGAGATCGTACCGCCCCGGTAGTTGACAGTTCAACAAAGTCGCCCTATGGTTTGGTTGATCGTTCAACCAATGGAGAGGTTCCAGCTCATGACCACCGCCACGATCACCGTCCCGGGCCTCACTGCCGGCGTCTGGACCATCGACCCGACGCACTCCGAGGTCTCCTTCGCCGTCCGCCACCTGATGGTGAGCAAGGTCCGCGGCGTCTTCACCGCGTTCTCCGGCGCACTGAACGTCGCCGAGAACGTGCTCGACTCCTCGGTCACCGCGACCGTCGACATGACTTCGATCGACACCCGCGAGCCGAACCGGGACGCGCACCTGCGCAGCCCCGACTTCTTCGAAACCGACATCTACCCCGAGATGACGTTCGCCTCGACCGCGCTCCGCCCGGCGGGCGACAGCTACGTACTCGTCGGCGACCTGACCATCAAGGGCGTGACGAAGCAGGTCGAGTTCTCGCTCGACTTCAACGGTGTGGGACCGGACGCCTACGGCGGCACCCGCGCCGGCTTCACCGCCGAGACCGAGATCAGCCGCAGCGAGTTCGGCGTCGACATCCAGATGCCGCTCGACGGCGGCGGCGTGGTCGTCGGCGACAAGGTGAAGATCGCCCTGGAGATCCAGGCGATCCGCCAGTAGGCGGGCTAGGCGAAGGCTTCGCCGATGCGGCGCAAGCCTTCCAGGTCGTGGACGTCGCCGGGTTCTGCCGGCACCTCCATGACAGCGACGTCCGGGTGGGCCGACGTGAACCGCGCGGCCACCCGGCGCTCCCGCGTCACCAGTTGCACCAGATCGGCGTGGACCCGCAGCACCCCCGCCGTCACCGGCGATTCGCCCTCGGCGTCGAGACGCTGAGCGGCCGCCAGGCTCTGCTCGACCGTCAGGTCCAGGGCCCCGCTGCGGTGGACCCGGTTCAGCACCAGCCCGACCAGCGGCATCCGCTCCTCGGCGAGCCGCTCGGCGAAGTACGACGCCTCCCGGACCGCGTCCGGCTCGGGTGCTGCCACCACCACGAACGCCGTCCCGGGCGTCTTGAGTAGTTCGTACGTCTGCTGCGCGCGCTCCCGGAACCCACCGAACATCGAGTCGAGCGCGGCCACGAAGCCGGACAGGTCCGTCAGCAGCTGGGCACCGATGATCTTCGTGATGATCCGGTTGAAGAACGAGAACGACACCGAAACCATCTTGAGGACGCCTCGTCCGCCCGTTTTCGCCGGCGCCATCAGCAGCCGCAGGATGCGGCCGTCCAGGAAGCGGGCGAGCCGCTGCGGTGCGTCCAGGAAGTCCAGCGCGGACCGGCTCGGCGGCGTGTCCACGACGATCAGGTCCCACTCGTCGGCCGCGCGGAGCTGGCTCAGCTTCTCCATCGCCATGTACTCCTGCGTCCCGGAGAACGTGGACGACATGGCCTGGTAGAAGGGGTTCGCGAAGATCTCCTCGGCGCGGTCCGGGTCGGTGTGGGCGAGCACCACCTCGTCGAAGGTGCGCTTCATGTCCAGCATCATCGCGTGCAGCTCGCCGCCGGTGACGCCCTTGACCTGGCGCGGGGTGTTGTCCAGCTCGGTCAGGCCCATCGACTGCGCGAGACGGCGCGCCGGATCGATCGTCAGCACGACCGTCCGCCGGCCGGCTTCGGCGGCGCGCAACGCCAGCGCGGCGGCCGTCGTCGTCTTGCCGACGCCGCCCGAACCGCAGCACACCACGATCCGGATGTCGGGGTCGCGGACGACGGCGTCCAGGTCGAGCCGGGGTGCTGTCACGGCGGTCGGTGTCACAGTGGGCGGACTCCCTGCTCGTGGAGCGAGTCGGCCAGCTCGTACAAGCCGCCGAGGTCGACGCCGTCCGGGAGGAACGGCAGTTCGAGCATCGGCCGTCCGAGCCCGGCCAGCTCGCCGCGGAGCCGGGACTCCAGGGTGTGCCGGGCGCGGTGTTCGGCGGCCTCGTCGGCGAGTGCCTTCACGGTCGTCCGGTCGGCGGGCAGCCCGGCGGCGACGAGGCCCCGCTTCAGCTCGGTGGCCGTCACGCGTCCGCCCGCGAGCGTGGACGCCCGGACGGCGTTGACGATCACTGTGCCGACGGGGAGGCCGAGGCTGGTCAGCTCGGCGATGGCGTCCGCCGTCTCCTGCACCGGCATCTCCTCCAGCAGCGAGACGGCGTGCACCGACGTCATCGGCGACCGGAGCACGGCCATGACGCCGTCGCTCTGGGACTTGATCGGCCCCATGCGGGCCAGGCCGGCGACCTCGGCAGTCACGTTGAGGAACCGCCCGATACGGCCGGTCGGCGGCGCGTCCAGCACGACCGCGTCGTAGACCCGGTGGCCGCGTTCCACCCGGGTCACGGCCTCCTTGACCTTGCCGGTCAGCAGGACGTCACGCATGCCGGGCGCGATCGTGGCGGCGAAGTCGATCGCGCCGAACCGCTTCAGCGCCTTACCGGCGCGGCCCAGCTTGTAGAACATCTCCAGGTAGTCCAGGAGCGCTTCCTCGGCGTCCACCGCCAGCGCGCGCACCTCGCCGCCCCGGGGCGCGACCGCGATCTTGCGCTCCGCGTACGGCAGCGGCGGGACGTCGAACAGCTGCGCGATGCCCTGCCGGCCCTCGACTTCCAGCAGCAACGTCCGCTTCCCGCCGGCGGCCAGGGCGAGCGCGAGCGCGGCGGCCACGGTCGTCTTGCCCGTCCCGCCCTTGCCTGTCACCACGTGGAGTCGGGCCGCGGGCCAGTCAGAGGACACCCGTCGAGCGTAGCCACGTCCCACGGGTGCCCTCCGCGATACCGGTCACTTCTTGGTGTCGCACACCTTCCAGCCGCCTTCCTTCACGACGATGAACGTCAGCGGGAACGGCGGGCTGGTCTGGCCGGCGATCGGCATCGTGAGCTGCGCGGTGACCTCGTGCTTGTCGCCGCTGACGCGCTTGTCGTCACTGATCGTCCAGTTGACGTTCTTCAGCGCCTCGCGCACCTGCTCGCTCTCCGGCGTCGAGCTGCTGCCGCCCAGGTCGCTGACGTTGACCTCGTCCTTCTCCGCGTTGCACGTCACCTCCTTCGCGGCCTTGGAGTCCTGCGCCTTCACGGCGTCGAGGAAGGTGTTCACGGCGTCCGTCGGGCTGTCCTCGCCGCCGGAGTTGATCCTCTTGTACACCCCGTACCCGACGCCGCCGCAGCACAGGACCAGCAGCAGGCCCACACCGAGCAGCGAGAACAGCCAGACCTTGCCACTCTTCTTCGGCGGCGGCGCGCCGTACGCGCCGGGCTGCTGGGGGTAACCGGGCTGCTGGGGGTAGCTGGGCTGCTGGCCGTACGGCGGCTGGCCCGGTTGCCCGTAGGGCTGGCCCGGGGCCTGCGGCGGCATCGGCGGGCCGGGCGTGCTGGGGCGGCTGGCCGTACGGCGGGGGCTGTCCGTAGGGCTGTCCCGGCGGCTGGCCGTACGGCGGCTGCTGGTTCGGGTCCGGGTACTGGCCCGGCGGCTGGGTCATGGTGGTGGTCCCCCCGAGGCGGAAGTTGGGCGGTCAGGCTACCGGGCGGGCACACCCAGGTGGCCGGGGTTTAGGGTTCGGCCATGCAGAAGTGGGAGTACGTGACCGTGCCGCTGCTGGTACACGCGACGAAGCAGATCCTCGACACGTGGGGCGACCAGGGCTACGAGCTCGTCCAGGTCGTGCCAGGGCCGAACCCCGAACAGCTCGTGGCGTACCTCAAGCGCCCGAAGGACGCCTGATGGGTGCCGTCGAGCGGCTCGCCGAGCTGGGCCTGAAGCTGCCGGCCGTCGCCGCGCCGCTCGCCTCGTACGTGCCGGCGGTCCGGACGGGAAACCACGTGTACACGTCCGGCCAGCTGCCGATCGTGGATGGCGCGCTCGTCGCCACCGGCAAGGTCGGCGCCGATGTCACGCCGGAACAGGCCAAGGACCTGGCCCGGCAGTGCGCGCTGAACGCGCTGGCGGCGGTGGACGCGCTGGTGGGGCTCGACTCCGTCGTCCGGATCGTGAAGGTCGTGGGGTTCGTCGCCTCGGCGGAGGGCTTCACCGGCCAGCCCGGTGTGGTGAACGGCGCGAGCGAGCTGTTCGGCGACGTCTTCGGTGAGGCCGGCAAGCACGCCCGCAGCGCGGTCGGCGTCGCGGAACTCCCGCTCGGCGCCCCCGTCGAGGTCGAACTGCTCGTCGAGGTCAGCTAGGGAGCTGGTCCGGGGTCAGGCCGAACTGCTCCCGGACCTCGATCGCCATCTGGACCTCGAACGTCGCCGTGACGATGGCGGTGGCGATCGGGGCCAGGATCGCGTAGTCCTCCAGGGCGCGGCGGCCGCTGTCGTGGTCTCCGAAGTACGTGCGGAACGTGTTGACCAGTTCGCGCGCGATGGCCTGCGCCTGCGCGGCGATCTCCAGCTGGACCCGGGTGATCTCCGGCGACGGCAGGCCCATCTCGCGCGCCCGCCGGCCGGCCTCGACCAGGACGGGGTGCGTGCCCTGCCAGACGCCGTCCGGCGTGCGGCGGGCGATCCCGAACGACTCCAGCCGCTCCAGGGCGCCCGGCTGGGCGAGCAGCGCGACCATGCCGTCCGGCTCGATCGCGAGCTTGGCGTCGTCGAACTCGTCGCCGGGCAGGAACCGCATGGCGATCGCCTCGGCGCGCCACGCCAGCGCCAGCTCGCCGGCCTCGTTCCCGGCCCGGACCAGCGCGCGGATCGCGGCGAGGGAGAACCCGCCGTTCTGCAACCGGCGGATCAGCGACAGCCGCTCGACGTGGCTGTTGTCGTAGACGCTGCGCCGCCCCACCCGCCGGGGCGGATGCAGCAGCCGGCGCGACTGGTGGGCCCTGATGTTGCGCACAGTCATGCCGGACCGCTCGGCGAGCTGATCGACGCTGAGTAGTTCTTCCTCGTTACCGGCGTACGGCGGCGGCCCAGCATCGTTGCTCCGCTCCGCCATCACAACGGAAACCGTACCGAAGGTGTACGACGTTCTGACACCACGTTTGGCACGCTGTCCACAGGCGGCGGTACTCCGGCGACCGATCGGCCGGCGAGGTGTCAAGATTCACGCGTGACGTTCAAGGTTCCGGCGGCCATCGCCGCGCACGTGTCGGCGTGGGACGGCGAGCCCGTCGTGCCCAAGCACGCCGCGACGGTCGTGCTGCTCCGCGACGCGGCGGACGGCAGCGGCATCGAGGCGTACCTGCTACGGCGGGTGACCGGCATGGCGGCGTTCGGCGGGATGACCGTGTTCCCCGGCGGCGGCGTCGACCCGGCGGACATCGACTCCGACGACCTGCCCTGGGCCGGCCCGGACGCGGATGCGTGGGCGGCGCCCCTGACGGCCCCGCCGGCGCTGGCGCGCGGGTTGGTGTGCGCGGCCGTCCGGGAGACGTTCGAGGAGTCCGGGGTGCTGCTCGCCGGCGCCACCGGTGACGACGTGGTCGCCGACACCAGCGCGGACGAGTGGGAGACGGCCCGCCGCGCGCTGGAGGCCCGCGAGCTGAGCCTGTCCACGCTCCTCACCGAACGTGGTCTCGTCCTGCGGGCCGACCTGCTGCGCCCCTGGGCGCACTGGATCACGCCGGTGCAGGAGAAGCGGCGGTTCGACACCCGGTTCTTCGTCGCCGCGCTGCCGTCCGGGCAGGTCACGCGGGACGTGGCCGGCGAGGCGGAGCGGGTGGCGTGGGTCCGTCCGGCCGACGCTCTGGCGGCGCTGGAACGCGGCGAGGTGGTGATGGTCCCGCCGACGGCGATCACCCTTCGTGACATCGCCCAGTACGCATCCGTGGCCGAGGTGCTCGCCGCCGCGCCCGACCGCACCATCGAACCCGTCACCCCGCAGCTCGTCCCGGACGGTGAGGGCATCCGGTTCCTGCTGCCCGGCGACCCGGGGTACGGCACGTGACCACGCCGTCGTGGGCCACCCTGGTCCGGGCGCCGAACCCTGGGCCGATGACGCTCGACGGCACGAACACCTGGGTGTTGCGGGCGCCGGGGGAGTCCGGGTGCGTCGTCGTGGACCCCGGTCCGCTGCACGAGGAACATCTCGCAGAGGTGGCGGGGCACGCGCCCGTGCTCGCCGCGCTGCTCACCCACGGTCACCCCGATCACGCTGAGGGAGCCGCGCGGTTCCACGAGCTGACGGGCGCTCCGGTCCTCGCGTTCGATCCGGCGTACGTGATCGGCGGCGACCGCCTGACCCCGGACGCTGGCCCGCTCGTCCTCGCCGGCGTCGAGATCCGCACCTTCACGACGCCTGGCCACACCGCGGATTCCGTATCGTTCGCCGCCCAGCTCGGCGTCCGTGACCGCGATCCGGAGCCGGCCGTGCTCACGGGCGACACGATCCTGGGTCGCGGCACGACGGTCGTGGCCTGGCCGGACGGCGAACTCGGTGACTACCTGCACAGCCTGGAGCGGTTGCGCGGGCTCGGCCCGATCCCGGTGCTGCCCGGCCACGGCCCGGTCCTCCCGGATGCCGGCTCGGTGGCCAGCTACTACCTCGAACACCGGCGCCAGCGGTTGGAGCAGGTGCGGGCCGCGGTCGCTGCCGGCGACCGCACTCCCGCCGACGTCGTGCGGCGGGTCTACGCGGATGTCGACCGTGCGCTCTGGCCGGCCGCCGAGCTGTCCGTGCGGGCCCAGCTCGCCTACCTGGAGTCCGGCCCGTGACGTGCCCGGTCTGCACGAGCGTCGTCGTGCCGGGCGCCCGGTTCTGCCACCACTGCGGGTCGGCGCTGCCGGAGGTGATGAGCGCGCCGAACACGGAGCGCCGCGTGGTGACCGTCCTCTTCGGCGATCTTTCGGACTTCACGGCCTGGTCGGAGGATCTGGACCCGGAACGGGTCAGCTCGGTGACCGACCGGGTGCTGAAGGCGTGCGCGCAGGCCGTCACGGCATTCGGCGGGCATGTCGACAAGCTGACCGGCGACGGGATCATGGCGGTCTTCGGCGCGCCGGTCGCGCACGAGGACGATCCCGAGCGGGCGGTCCGCGCCGCGCTGGCGATGCAGCGTGCGGTGAAGCGCCTGATCGACGACGAGACGGGCGGCGGGCGCCAGCTCGGACTGCGGGTCGGCATCAACACCGGGCCGGTGGTCGCCGGTGTGCAGGCGGCCCTGTCGTACACGGTCATCGGCGACACGGTGAACACGGCGGCCCGCCTGTCGGACGCGGCCGGTGTCGGCGGCGTCTACGCCGGCGCGCGCACCAGCCGTGCCACCCGCGACCGCGCGGCCTGGCGCTCCTTGCCGCCGCTGCGGCTCAAGGGCAAGCGTGAGCCTGTCGAGGCGTTCGAGCTGCTGGGGCTGCGCGACGCACCCGGTATCCGGCCGGGGCTCGGCGACGAAGCACCGTTCGTCGGGCGGGAAGCCGAGCTGGGACGCATACTCGGCCGGTTCTCGGAAGTGTCCGAACGCGACGCGCCGCACGTCATGGTCGTGACGGCCGAGGCCGGCGCCGGCAAGACCCGGCTCGCGGCGGAGGTGGCCCGGCGGGTCGGCGCCGAGCTGTCGTCGCGGGTGCTCCAGATCCGCTGCCGCCCGTACGGGGAGGGACGCCGGCTCGAACCGCTCGCGGATCTCGTCCGGCAGGTGTGCGGTGTCGAGCCGGACGACGACGTCGAACGTGCCGCCGAACGGGTGCGCCGCGTCGCGAACCGCCTCGGCCACCAGCCCGCCGGCGAACGGCTCGCCGTGACCGACGTCGACGTGCTGCTCGACCTGCTGAACCTGACCGAGAACGACGACGCGGCTCCCGTCTCCGGGCTGTCCGCGCCGGGCGCCTCGCGCAGCGACCGGGTGCCCGTCACGGTCGCCGGGCTGCTGTCCGGGCTCGCCGCCGAAGACCACGTCCTGCTGGTCGTCGACGATCTGCACAGCGCCACCAGCGAGACCGTCGACGCGTTCGGCGTGCTCGCCTCGCACCTCACCGGCCCGATGCTGGTTCTGCTACAGGGGCGTCCCGAGCTGGTCCGCACGGCCGGGGTCCTCACCCGGCTCCCGGACGCCGAACCGATGCCGCTCCCGCCGCTCTCGGGCGCTGCCGCGAGCCGGCTGCTCCGCTCGTATCTGGGCGGCGGGCGGCTGATCGGGGCGGACGAGACCCGCCTGCTGGCGACCGCCCAGGGCAACCCGTTCTACCTGGCCGAACTCGTGTCGCTGCTGGTCGAGCAAGGCCGGCTCACGGGTGGCGCCTCGACCGGCTGGCGGCTCGCCGACGGCAGCCTGTCCGGCCGGCTGCTCTCCTCCGACCTCGCGGCCGTGCTCGCCGCCCGTATCGACACGTTGCCACCCGCCGCGCGCGGGGTGCTGCGCGACGCCGCCGTCATCGGCGACCGCATCCCGGACGGCGCCCTCGACGCCCTGCGCGGCGACGGGCGCAGCGACGCCGACCTGGACCGTGCCCTCGCCGAACTCGTGTCGCGGCGGATGCTGCGCCGGTCCAGCCGTGGCGGGTACGCGTTCGTCACGACGTTGATGCGGGAGGCCGCGTACTCCGGCATCGGCAAGGCCGACCTCGCCGAACGGCACGCCCGGGTCGCCCGCTGGGCCGACGGCGGTTCTGCGCGGGGTCTGTCCGACGGCGACCGCGACGAGCTGATCGTGGCGCAGGTCGAACGTGGACTGACCCTCGCCGACGCCATGCTCCTGCCCCCGAACCACGAGGCCCGCCAGGTGGCCAGCATCGGCGCGGCCGCCCTCGGACGGCTGGCGCACACCGCACTGACCAGCGGAGACGCCGAGCGCGCGATCAGCCTCCTCGACCGTGCTTTTGGGCTGTCGCCTACCGAGCCGCCGCCTTCGCTGCGGCTTACGCGGGCGCGGGCTCTCGTCCAGACGGGGCGGTACGACGAAGCGCTCGGCCTGGCCGCATCGCTGGTCGACGCGGCGGGCGTGCGGCCGTCCGTCCGGGTGGGGGCGTTGCTGGCAGCGGGCGAGGCGCACAGGGCTGCCGGACGTCCGGATCAGGCAGTTGAGTGGTGGAACCGGGCCGTCTCCGACGCGCGCACCGCGGGGCTCGGACGGCACGAAGGTGAGGCGCTGCGCCGGCTGGGGATGCTCGACTACCTGGGCGGGCGGCTGCGTCCGGCCGAGGAGCGGTTCGCGGCGTCGTACCTGCGGGCGGTCGAGACGGCCGATGTGCCCGGTCAGGGGTGGGCGTTGCAGCACCTGGCGTGGTCGGCGACGTCGCGCGGGGACTTCCCGGCCGCGGAGGAAGCGCTGGTCCGGGCCGGTTCGCTCTTCGCCGAACTGGGCGACGCCGCCGGACGGTCATGGGTCAGTGGCACCGAGGCGTTCGTCCGGCTGCTCGAAGGGCGGCTGGCCGAGGCGCGGAAGCTCGCGCAGGTATTCGTCCCGTTCGGTGAACGCGCCGGGGACGCCTGGGGCGTCGCGGCGCTGCGGACGGTCGAAGCGTTCGCCGCCGCCGAACTCGGCGAACTGGCGCACGCCGAGCGCCAGGCCCGGCGCGCGCTCATGGGCTTCGGCCCCAGCGGCGACGCGTGGGGGCGGAGCATGGCGCTGATCGTCCGGGGGATCGTCGCGCGCGGTCACGGCCGCCTCGCCGACGCGATCCCGCTGCTCAACGAGGCCGAACGGATCGGGCGGCTCGCGGCCCACCCGCTGACCCTCGGCCTCGCCCAGACCCTGCGCGGGTACTGCCGGCTCGACAGCCTCGACGCGCCCGGCGCCGAAGCCGACGCGCGCGCCACCCTGGCGATGCTCACCACGCTGGACGTCGAAGAGCCCGTCCGGGTCGGTCCGCTCGTCCTGCTGGCCCAGGCCCGCCGCAACCAGGGCGACCCCGCGGCGGCGCTGGATCTGCTCGCCGGCGTCGTCGAAGCCGCCGGGTCGCCGTCGCTGGTGTTCCCGCGCCGGCAGGCCCTCGCCCACTACGCGGGCGTGCTACTCGACGCCGGTCGGGTCGACGAAGCCCTCACCTGGGCTCGCCGCGCACAGCAGATACCGGCCGAGGACGTGCGAAGCCGTGTCGTGGCCGGCCGGGTCCTCGCCAGCACCCTGGAAGCGGCCGGCGACCACGAAGCGGCGATGCTGGCGGCGAAGGATGCGGTCCAACTCGCGTACTCGACGGAACAGGTTTCAGAACGGGCGGCGAGCGACGCTGTCCATGACCGCCTACGCCTGTAGGGCTGCCCGGACGGCCGCCACGAACTGCGTGAACACCGGGGTCGTGGACGTCTTGCGCCCCGCGCGGGTGTTGTCGGTGAACATCCTCCCGCGCAACTTGGTCATGATCTCCAGCTGGGCGCCGGCACCGGTCGTCGTCCGGTTGCTGATGTTGTCGGGGTGCGTGCCGCTGAGCTTCGGATGGTTGGACGCGTCGACCGCGTCGAAGCCCTGCCGGGTCAGCTCCCCGACGAGCAACCCCCTGAGCGCTGCGTCGGCGCCGCCGACGAGTACCGCCTCTTCGCCGTAGCCGGCCCCGGCGGCGCTCGGCGAGCAGCCGTGGATGCCGACCGCGTGTTCCATGCTCCGCACCAGCGACAGCGCCACCGGATCGTCGCAGTTCGTGGACGTGATGTGCAGCGCGCTGTTGTTCTGGTTCCGGATGCCCTCGAACATCCAGTAGTCGTAGCGGGGTGCGCCGGTCACGCCTGTCAGGGTGGCCGGGTCGAAGCCGGCGATGGCCAGGCACAACTCCGACGTGCCGGGCTCGATCCCGCCGCCGTGCGGAGCGAGGATCACGGTGCGGGCCTCGGCGTCGCGGTGGTACCGGCGGGCGTAGTCGAGCCCCTCGGTCGTGTGCGCGTACAGCTCGGTGTTCGAGCCCCACTCGTCGGCGTGGGCCTTCGAATTGGCCATGCGCTCCAATAACACGTACGGCGCCGTCGCCGCGAGCAATCCGAGTACCGCGCGCCTACTCGCTCTGGTCATTTCCCGTTACCCCCGTCGGTTACCTGCATTACAGCCGGCGATCTTAGGGTGGTCGTAGCCGGGTTGATATGCGGGCTCGGTACCGTCCTCGTGTGCAGAATCCGCCGTCGACGCCGCAGTTGCCCTCGCCGGTGCCCGGTCTGTCCGGCTTGACGGTGATTGCCCGGGGCGGTTACTCGACCGTCTACAAGGCACGGCAGGAGTCTGTCGGGCGCGAGGTCGCGCTCAAGATCGACACCCGCTCACTGGACGAGGAACGCGACCGGCGCCGCTTCCTCCGAGAGGCCGAAGCCGCCGGCCGGATGTCCAGCCACCCGAACGTCGTCAACGTCTACGACGCGGGCGTGACCGGCGACAACCACCCGTACCTCGTCATGGAGCTGTGCTCCGGCGGCTCGTACGCGTCGCGGCTCAAGAAGGAAGGCCGACTGTCCGCCGCCGAAGTGCGCGACGTCGGCGTGAAGATCGCCGACGCGCTGCACGCCGCGCACAGCGCCGGGATCCTGCACCGGGACGTGAAGCCCGGCAACATCCTGATCAACGCGTACGGGGTTCCCGGGCTCGCCGACTTCGGGCTCGCGGCACTGCCCGACCCGACCCGCGAACTGTCCGTGACGATCGAGGCGCTGACCCCCGCGTACGCGCCGCCCGAGGTGTTCCGGCTGGAGAAGCCGAGCCCGTCCGGCGACGTGTACGCCCTGGCCGCGTCGCTGTACGCGATGCTGTCCGGCCGTCCGCCCCGCTGGCCGGACACCGGCTCGCCCAGCCTGGCGACGATGATCCGGCTGCACGACGAGCCGCTGCCCGACCTGCCGGGTGTGCCGATCGCGCTGACGAACGTGCTGCGCCAGGGGCTGGAGGCGGAGATCGCGTACCGGTACTCGTCGGCCCAGGCGTTCCGCGACGCACTCGCTGCTGCCTCGTTGGACGACGACACCGTGGTCGCGCCGAGGCCCGTGCCGCCGGTCTCCGGGCCGCCCAACGTTTCCGGGCTGCCAGTGTCTGGGCCGCCGGTGTCTGGGCCGCCTCCAGTTTCCGGGCCGCCTGTTTCTGGGCCGCCGGTGTCTGGGCCGCCGCGCGGGGGACCGCCGCCGGTGTCTGGGCCGCCTGCCGGGTGGGCCGCTCCACCTGCGGCGGCGCCATTCGCGCAGACCAGCCCGCCGCCGTACAACCCGGCCGGCTACCCGCCGGGGCAGCCGTCGGCGCCGCCGTACCCCACGTCCCCGCCGCCGTACCCGAACACGCCGCCGCCGTACCAGCCGGCGCCCGTGCAGCACTGGGGCGGACCGCAACAGCCACCGCCGTACGTGCCGGCCTACGGGAGACCCGGTCAGCCGCCTGGCCCGCCGCCAGGTGGGCAGCCCGGTTCGCCGCTCGGTGGGCCGCATGGATCGCCGCTCGGTCCGCCGCTCGGTGGGCCGAAGAAGTCGTCCGGATCGCGCGGGCTGCTGATCGTCGCGTTGATCGCTGCCGCGTTGCTGCTCACGGGGGCCGCCGTCTGGGGCGCCGTGAAGCTCGTACCGACCGACACGCCGAACTCGCAGGACACGCAGCTGCCGTCCACGTCGCCGTCAGCCAGGGTGCCCGCGTCGACAAGCCCGTCGGCGTCGTCAGAGCCGGTCCTGGGCGACATCTTCGGGGACTGCCCGCTCGGCCAGGTCAGCGCGGTCGGCAACATCACCGCCCGCTGCCCGGAGAAGCCCGAGTGCTGGGGCGGCATCGTCGACCGGGCCGGTGACGTGACCGCCCGGTCCATGATCTGCACCAAACCGCACTCGTGGGAGACGTTCCTCATCGGCGAGCTGCCGGACGCCATCAAGTCCAACGATCCCGAGGCCATCGCGAACGACGAGACGATCAAGGTGATCTGCGGCCCGCAGGCGCTGTCGATCGCGCTGCGCGGCGAATCGGCGGCCGGCTGGACGATCGAGATCCTGCCCCCGGACGACGACGAGTACGCCAGCGGCAAACGCGAGTTCCGCTGCGTCGCCGGCAAGGGCCTCGACGAGCTCACCCGCGCGTACTTCGCGACGAAGAAGTAGCCCGCCTCGCGCCTTGCCGGCGCTGGGCCCCGCCCACCCGGAATTACGGGGCTCGCGTGCCCTAACCGGACACTCGTAGCCCCGCTTTCCCCGAATGTCCGTTTCGCGCCCGCGCGCAGGCGCTCGGACGCGGCCGCCCACGCCCGAGCGGGCCCGCCTCGGGCCGGGCGCGCCGCGCCGTGGGGGCGCTACGCAGGGGTCAGCGGGCGCGGCGGGCCAGGCGCTCGTGGTCCAGGATCACGACGCTCTTGCCCTCGAGCCGCAGCCAGCCACGGGACGCGAAGTCGGCGAGTGCCTTGTTCACTGTCTCGCGGGACGCGCCGACGAGCTGGGCGAGTTCTTCCTGGGTGAGGTCGTGGGTGACCCGGAGCGCGTTGCCCTCGCGGGTGCCGAACCGCTTCGCCATCTGGAGCAGGTTCTTCGCGACGCGCCCCGGCACGTCGGTGAAGATCAGGTCGGCGAGGGCGTCGTTCGTCCGGCGCAGTCTACGGGCGAGGACCCGCAGCAGCTGCTCGGCGATCTCCGGCCGGTTCGTGATCCACGGCCGCAGCGCGGACTGCCGCAGCCGCGCCAGCTTGGCGTCGGTGACGGCGACGGCGCTGGCCGTGCGCGGACCCGGATCAAAGATGCTGAGCTCGCCGACCAGGTCGGACGGGCCCATGACGGCGAGCATGTTCTCGCGCCCGTCCGCCGCGCGGCGGCCGACCTTCACCTTCCCGGTCATGACGATGTACAGGCTGTCGCCTAGTTCGCTCTCGGAGAAGATCGTGTGCCCCTTGGGCACGTCGAGGTACTCCAGGTGAGCGGCGAGAGCCTCTGCGGCCTCGGGCTCCACACCCTGGAACAGCCCGCACCGAGCGAGCACCTCGTCCATGACCCACCTCCAGCTAGGGCAGCTACTGCGGGTGAGTCTAGGGGGCAGCGGTCCCGGGTGTGGTCAGCGACGTGCCCACCACGTCCTGGCATTCGCGACGTACCCTTCACCGGGGCGACTGAGCGCGACAGCGCTGTACGTGCGTAGTAGGGGGTGTGAAGCAAGTGAGTATGACGTCGCCCGTTGCCGGCATCACCGTTATCGAGGTGCTCGGTCACGGTGGGTTCTCGGTGGTTTATCGAGGTCGGCAGGAGTCGGTGGGGCGCGAGGTCGCGCTCAAGGTCGACAACCGCATGGCCAAGGACGAGCGGGACCGGCGACGGTTCCTGCGCGAGGCGCATGCCGCCGGCCAGCTGTCCGACCATCCCAACGTGATCAGCGTGTTCGACGCGGGCATCACCGAGGACGGGCGCCCGTACCTGGTCATGGAGCTGTGCCCGGGCGGTTCGCTCGCGGACCGGCTGCGCCGGGACGGCCCGCTGCCCGCTGCCGATGTTCGCGAGGTCGGGGTCCGGATCGCGGACGCGCTGGAGGCCGCGCACCAGGCCGGTGTCCTGCACCGCGACCTGAAGCCGGCGAACATCCTCGTCAACCGGTTCAACTCGCCTGGCCTCGCCGACTTCGGCCTCGCCGCCAGCCACGACCCGACCCGGCAGCTCTCGGCGACGCTGGAGGCGCTCACCCCCGCGTACGCGGCGCCCGAGATGTTCCGGATGGACCGTCCGACGGTCGCCGTCGACGTCTACGGGCTCGGCGCCACGCTCTACTCGCTGCTGTCCGGCCGGCCGCCGCGCTGGCCCGCCGAGGGCTACCCCAGCATCGCGACGATCATCGACCTGCAGAACGAGCCGGTCCCGAACCTGCCCGGTGTGCCCAGCGCGCTGGTCGCCGTCCTGCGGAAGGCTCTGGCGAACGACCCTGCCGACCGGTACCCGTCGGCCGCGGCGCTCCGGGACGCGCTCAGCGGGGTGGCCCTGGACGCGCCCACCGGCCTGTTCACGGCGATCCCTGCCGACGACCCCGCCGCGCCCACCGCGCCGATCAGCAACGGTCAGGCCCCGGCTACTCCGTCGGTGCGCGGGTCCGCGTCCGTCACCGGGTCCTGGGGTGTAGTGCCGCCCCCCGCGAGCCCGGCGGTGAGTCCCGCCGTCGCCGCGCCCTCGATCCGTGGCTCGGCGTCGATCCCGCCACGCGCGAACCCCCAGGCAGCGCCCCCCACGGCCGTCCAGGCGGCGCCGGTAAGCCCCGCGGCGGCGGCTCCGCAGGCAGCACCGACACGGGTCGCTCCGGCCGTGCCGGCCCCGCCCCCCGCGCGCCCCACGCCGCCCCCACCCCCCGGTGGGAAGAAGCCGCCCAAGAAGCGCAAGCGCAGGTGGCCCCTCGTCCTGACCGCCCTGTTCCTCGCGGGGACCTGCGGAATCGGCTCGACCGCCATCGGGCTCGAATGGCTCCGGGACAGGGCGAACCAGACCAACGACTTCACGGACCCGAACGGCGTCGACACCGGCGTGATCGACCAGCCCGCCGACGACGGTGAGGTTGTCCCGCCCCAGGACCAACCGACGCCGAGCAAGTCCCCGTCGAAGGCCTCGCCCACTCCGCCGCCGTACGAGACCGCGGACCCGTCGACGATCACATCGATCGGGCTCGGCCCGTTCAAGGTCGACGAGCCGGTCAGGCCGCTGCTGAACGCCGGCGTGGCCGCGCGCCCGGGTGGCGGCGAGGGCCCGTGTGACGCGGACACGCAGCTGGTGTCCACCAGGGACCGGTACGCCGACGTCGTCGCAGGCCAGGACGGCAAGCTCATCTCGCACGTGACCATCCGGTCGGAGAACTTCAAGACGCGGAGCGGGCTGAAGGTCGGCACGTCGGAGGACACCGTCCGCGGCCTGGACAACGTGCAGGAAGCCACCGACCCGGACGCGGAGACGAAGGCGTTCCTCGTCAAGGACGGCGGCAACGGACTGCTGTTCGTGGTGAACGAGGGCGCGGTGACGACGATCGTGGTCGGACGGTGGTCCAAGGTGACAGCCGCCGCCCAGGTCGTGCCGGGCGCCATCTGCTGAGGCCCACGTTGTCGTACCGCCGACGTACGCTGGCGCGGTGACCCTCGACACCCCGGTGGCTCCCGCCGAGACACCGCTTGCCCTGACACGCCGTGCCCGCCGCATGCACCGCGCGCTCACCGAGACCCATCCGGACGCGCACTGCGAGCTGGACTTCACCACCCCGCTGGAGCTGCTGGTCGCGACGATCCTGTCCGCCCAGACGACGGACGTGCGGGTCAACGAGGTGACGCCGGCGCTGTTCGCGAAGTACCGCACGGCGGCTGACTACGCGTCCGCCGACCGCGCCGAGCTGGAGGAGATGCTGCGTCCCACCGGCTTCTTCCGGAACAAGACGGCGAGCGTGATGGGCCTCGGCCAGGCGCTGGTCGAGCGGCACGGCGGCGAGGTGCCGAAGAAGCTGTCGCAGCTGGTCGAGCTGCCGGGCGTGGGCCGCAAGACGGCGAACGTGGTGCTCGGCAACGCGTTCGGCGTCCCGGGGATCACGGTGGACACGCACTTCGGCCGGCTCGTCCGCCGGTTCGGGTGGACGGCCGAGGAAGATCCGGTGAAGGTCGAGCACGTGATCGGTGCGCTGATCCCGCGCAAGGACTGGACGATGCTGTCCCACCGGGTGATCTTCCACGGCCGGCGGGTGTGCCACGCCCGCAAGCCAGCCTGTGGCGCGTGCACGCTCAGCAAGTGGTGCCCGGCGTATGGTCAGGGCCCGACCGACCGCGCCGAGGCCGCGAAGCTGCTCAAGGGCCCGCGGGTGGACGAGCTGGCGGCGCTGGTCGGGGCGTGACTCTCACCGGGGAACCACCGAAGTTGCCGGACTGGTGGCATCCGCTCGCGACCAGCTCGGCGAAGGTCACGTCCGACCAGATCTCGCGGTTCAGCCCGCCACGTGAGGGCGGCCGCGAGTCGGCGGTCCTGATGCTGCTCGGTGAAGGCCTGGACGGCGCCACCGGACCGGACGTCCTCCTGCTCGAACGGGCGCACACCCTGCGCAACCACGCGGGGCAGCCGGCGTTCCCCGGCGGTGCGGCCGACCCCGGCGACGGCGGTCCGGTGGGGACGGCGTTGCGGGAGGCGAAGGAGGAGGTCGGGCTCGATCCGGCGACGGTCGAGGTCGTGTCGGTGTTGCCGGCGCTGTGGCTGCCGCCGTCGAACTTCGTGGTCACGCCGGTGCTCGCCTGGTGGCGCGAGCCGCATCCCGTCGCCGCCGGCCATCCGGACGAGGTGGCGCGGGTCGCCAGGGTGCCGATCGCCGAACTCGCCGACCCGGCGAACCGCCTTCGCGTCCGTCATCCGAGCGGGTTCATCGGGCCGGCGTTCTCCGTCCGCTCGATGCTCGTGTGGGGTTTCACCGCCGGGCTGCTGTCGGCCCTTCTCGACCTCGCCGGCTGGGCCCTCCCGTGGAATCGCGCCCACATCGTGGAGATCCCGGTCAGCCACACGCCGGAGTGATCGGGGTTCGACCGGCGCTCGTACGATGGCGTGTGTACTTTTCAACCCCAGTGGACATGATGGGCTCTGCCCGGATCCCGCGACGTAGTTCCTGAGGACGGGAGAGCCCCTATGAGCGGCAGCACCCTCGATATCGTGCTGCTCGTCGTAGCGGGCATCTTCGCTGTCAGCGGGTACCGCCAGGGCTTCGTGATCGGCGCGCTCTCGTTCGCCGGCTTCTTCGGCGGGGCGCTCATCGGCGTCCAGCTGGCGCCGCTGCTGGCCGAGCGGTTCGACACCGACGTCACCCGCCTCGGCGTGGCGCTGGCCGTCGTGTTCATGGTCGCCGTCCTGGGGCAGACCATCGCGGTGCTCGTCGGCGGCAAGATCCGCGAGCAGCTGCGAACCCAGTCCCTCCGTGCCGTCGACAGCGTCGGCGGCGCCATCATCTCGGCCGTCGCGATGCTGCTCGTCGCGTGGATGGTCGCCGCGCCGCTGGGCAACGCGCCCGCGCCGTGGCTGGCATCGCAGGTGCGCCGTTCGGCGGTCATCGGCGCCGTCGACAACGTCGTGCCGCCGCCCGTGCGGTCGCTGTACCGCTCGTTCGGCGACGTCGTCGGCAACGGCGACTTCCCGGACGTCTTCGACCCCCTCACGCCTACCCAGGTCACCGAGGTCCAGGCGCCGAACCCGCAGCTCGCGAAGGCGCCGGCGGTCACCTCGTCCCGCCGCTCGGTCGTGAAGGTCCTCGGCCTGGCCCCGTCGTGCGACCGCCGCCTCGAAGGCACCGGCTTCTACTTCGCGCCGAACCGGGTGATGACGAACGCCCACGTGGTCGCCGGTACCCGGTCCTTGAAAATCGAGTTGAACGGACGTACGGCAGAAGCGCGCGTGGTCGTCTACGACCCGGCGCGTGACCTCGCCGTCCTCTACGTGCCGAATCTCGACGCCCCGGCGATGAAGTTCCTCCCCGAAGCGCCGAGCGGCACCGACTCGATCGTCGTGGGCTTCCCGCTCGACGGGCCGTACACGGCGACACCCGCGCGCATCCGCGACTCCCGGATGATCAGCGGCCCGAACATCTACAACAGCGGGACGGTCCGGCGCGAGGTGTACACGCTGCGGTCCAAGGTGCTCAGCGGCAACTCGGGCGGACCGCTCGTCGCGACCAACGGCGCCGTCTACGGCGTGGTGTTCGCGGCCGCAGTCGACGACCCGCAGACCGGGTTCGCGCTCACCGCCGCCGAAGCCGCGCCCGTGGCGAACAAGGGGCGCACCGCCACCCAGAAGGTCAGCACCCAGACCTGCGACTAGCCCCTACCCGCCGCTTCCCGCCACCCGCCACCCGCCGCCGGGACGAACCGGACTGCTGCCCGCCACCCGCCGCCGGGACGAACCGGACTGTTCGGGAAGGCGTGCTGTAACCGGGCGCGGGATTGCACGATATCCCCGACAGTTGGGCGGCGCGGGCGACTAGGGCTGGGGCGGCGGGCGCCGGCGCCACACCGGCGGCCACGGGCCCAGCCGGCGCGGCGCCTCGGCCTGCCCTGGCTCGCCGCCCGGCGCCTGAGATGGCGGTCCGGTAGCAGGCGGCGGTGCCGGGGCGGGCGGTGCCGGGGCGGGCCGCGTCGGGCTGGGTGGGACCGGCGGCTGCGGTGCGTGGGCAGCCTGCGGTGCGTGCGGCGGCGGCGCGGGTGCGTGTGGTGCGGGCCCAGGCGCGGCTGGTGCTGGCCCGGGTGGCGACAGGCTGGGCGGCGGCCCGGGTGGAGCCAGGGTGCGCGGCGGTGCCGGGACGTGCGGCCCGCCAGCGGGCGTCCCGGGTGCCACGGCGCCCGGTGGGACGGTGCCAGGCAGCACGGCGCCCGGTGGGACGGCGCCCAGGTGGGACGGCGCCCAGGTGGGACGGCGCCAGGTGGGACGGCGCCAGGTGGGACGGCGCCAGGTGGGACGGTGCCAGGTGGGACGGCGCCAGGTGGGACGGCGCCCAGTGGGACGGCGCCCAGGTGGCACGGCGCCGGGTGGCGCGGGGCTCGGCGGGGCGGGGTCGTGGCCCGGGAACGGGCCTGGTGGCAGGTAGGCCGGTGGCGGGGAGCCTGCCGCTCGCTGGCCGCGCCGGATCGAGATCAGCAGGACGATCGCGACCCCCGTCACGGCGATCATGATCAGCCCCACGCACCCCAGCGCGAGCAGGGCGAACACGGACCGGGGAAGGATCGGCTCGTCCCGGTCGGCGGGGTCGGCCTGGGGCTGTTCGACCCCGGTCGGCGCACCTGGCGACGTGGTCGGATCGGCCTGCCCGCCCGTCGCCGGTGGGGCGCTGGGCAGGAGCGGGTTGGCGGATACCGGGGGCAGCTTCGCCGTCAGGGCGCCGGACGGGTTGACGATGCCGAAGCCGAACTGCCCGTCCCGCCCCTTGGGACCGAAGTCCCAGGCGGTCCGGATGAGGCGGTTGACGACGTCGGCCGAGCTCATGGTCGGGTACTTGGCCCGGATGAGTGCCGCCGTCGCGGACACCAGCGGGGCGGCGAAGCTGGTGCCCTGCACGGCCCAGTAGTCGCCACCCGGGTTCGCGCCGGTCATGTCGGCGGCGGGGGCGGCGAGGACGGTCGCGGGGCCTTGGAGGGACCCGGACCAGAACCCGCCCGTCCGGGTGACGCCGGAGACGGCGATCACGCCGGGTTCGCGCGCCGGGTGCCAGACGGTGGTGCCGCGGTTGTTCGACAGGTTGCCGTCGCAGGCGACGACGACGACGTCGTGGTCGAACGCGTACTGGAGCGCGTCGCTCAGGACGGGCGCCACGTCCGCGCTGCCGAGCGAGAGGTTGACGACGCGCGCGCCACGGTCGACGGCCCAGCGGAGCGCACGGGCGACGACGTCCGCTGAGTCGTACTTGTTCTGCGGATCGAGCACCCGCACGGGCAGGATCTTCGCGCGGTAGGCGAGGCCGATGACGCCGTCGCTGTCGCCCCGGCCGGCGATGAGGCTGGCAACCGTGGTGCCGTGGCCGACGACGTCCTTGCGGCCGTCGGTGGTCTTGTCGACGAAGTCAGCGCCGGGCAGGACCTGCCCTCGCAGATCGGGGTGGTTGGCGTCGACGCCGGAGTCGAGCACGGCGACGGTCACGCCGAGGCCGGTGGATTGGCGCCACGCGTCCTGGGCGCGCAGGAACCCGAGGTGCCACTGCTTGCCCCGGATCGCGTCGGCGTGGGCAGGGGCTCCGACCAGCGCCGACACGGCGACGATCAGGACGGTGAGTAAGACGCTGGCAGCCCTCCGCGTCGATCGCGGTGCTGTCAGCGGCATGGTCTCTCCACTCTCCCGGTTTCACGCCATTCTTGCTCAGATGCTCCACGGTCCTCGCATTGACATAACGGTCGGTGGTGCCCGGGCGGTACGGGTGTGTGGCGGACACCGCGAACCAGTGGAGCTGGCATCGGCGGCGCGGTACGTTTGCGGTGGCGGCGGAGCGGGGTTCCCGCCGGTCGTTCCGCGGGTGCGGAGAGCTGAGGTGTCGGGATGGGCGCTGATGTTCCCAGCAGGGCCGATGTGGCCGGTCGCGTCGCGGAGGCTGATGCCGCGATCCAACGCCAACTCACGGACCTGATGGACCGGATCGTGCGGCTCAGCGCGTGCAGCGCCGAGACGACGGCGTCGTTCCATGTGCTCCGCAGCCGATGGCAGGACGACGCGGGCAGGTTTCACGCGGCGATGGCGGACATCGGCGCGGCCGTGGGCGGTGCCCGGTGAGCCGCCCGGTGGTGTCGTTCGGGACCATCGCGGCCGCTGAGGCGGACATCGAGCGGGTCGCGACGGAGATCCGGCGCGCGGTCGCCGAGATCGACCGGGACATCGTCCCGTTGATGTCCGGCCTGAACCACGACGAGATCGAACGGCTCCAGGCGGCGCGCGGGCGCCGGGACGCCGCGGCGGCGGACCTCTGCACCGTCCTCGCCAAGCTCGGGACCGCCCTGGCGGCGGCGCGGGACGCCGGGCTCCCGCAGGCGTACGCGCGTCCGGGCTGGAGCTGATGTCCCGGCGACCGCTCCGGGCCCGCGACGCGTTGGGCCGTCCGGTACCGCTGGACGATCCCCGCGCCGTCGAGCCTGTGAACGAGGATCCGCAGCCGCCCGGTCCGACGCTGGCCGAGGCGCAGAGCCTGCTGGACGCCGGCCGGGCCTTCTCCGCGCACGAGATCCTGGAGGCGCGGTGGAAGTCGTGCCCGCCGGCCGAGCGCGACCTGTGGCAAGGGCTGGCGCAGCTGTGCGTCGGGATCACCCACGCCCAGCGGGGCAACCAGGTCGGGGCGGAGCGGTTGCTGCGCCGGGGCGCCGGCCGGCTCATGCGCTACGTCGGCCCGTCCTACGGACTGGACACGCTCCACCTCGCGCACTGGGCCGAAAGCGCCGCCGTCGGCGAGGCTGAACTGCGACTTCACCTCGACCGTACCGCCGGGTAGCGGGGGCGGCTCCACACGCCCGAAGCGGGCGCGATATACCCAACGGTCTCAAGTGTCGTGAGTGGACCCCCGGGAGGGGGAGAGCACATGCCCGTGTATCCGTTCCGTCCTCGTCTGCGTGCCCGTCGTGCGGTCCCGGTGGGCGGCCGCGATCCGGACGGGGCACACTGGGACGGTCCGCGGAGAGTCGTCCTGGAAGAACGTCTCGGAGTCGTCATGCCACTGCCGCGCCGGGCCGAGCCCGCACCGGCACCCGCTGTCCCTGCGCCCACGGTCCAGGAAGCCGGTGAGCTGATCGTGCTGTGCGACGACGCCGGGCAGCCGATCGGGACGGCCCCCAAGCTGGCCAGCCACCACCGCGACACGCCCCTGCACCTGGCGTTCTCGTCGTACGTGTTCGGCCCGGACGGCCGGTTCCTGCTGACGCGGCGCGCGCTCGGCAAGAAGACGTGGCCGGGGATCTGGACCAACAGCTGCTGCGGGCACCCCGGGCCGGGCGAGCCGGTCGAGGACGCGGTCCGGCGCAGGCTCGCCGACGAGCTGGGCCTGGCGCCCGTCGAGCTGGTGCCGCTGCTGCCGGACTTCCGGTACTGGGCCGAGCTGGACGGCGTGGTCGAGAACGAGATCTGCCCGGTGTTCGGGGTCCGGGTCGAGACGGACCCCGTGCCGAACCGCGACGAGGTGGAGGAGTTCCGCTGGGTCGACTGGTCGGCGGTCGTGGCCGGCGAGGTCGGCGTGGAGCTGTCGCCCTGGTGCCGTCTGCAGCTGGAGCAGCTCACCGGCCACGAGTGGGTCGACTCAGCCGTCCTTGGCGAAGCGCAGTAGCTCTCCGGTGACCTGTTCGGGCGCCTCGGACGGCAGGAAGTGGCCGGCGTCGCCGATCAGCTGCCACTCGTACTTGCCGGACACGTACCGGCCCGAGCCCTGTGCGGTGCGGGCGAGCATGCACGCGTCCAGCTCGCCGTGGAGCTGGAGGGTGGGCGCGGCGATCGGCCGCTGGAGCAGCTTGACGAACCGCCAGCCGCTCGGCCGGGTCAGGGACCGCACCGCCCAGCGGTAGTACTCCATCGCGCAGAACGACGCCCGCGGAATCCGCATCGCGGCCCGGCACGCGTCCGAGTACTCGTCGAAGCCGGTTGTCGACTGCCATTCCGGTCCGGCCCAGCGGCGCAGCGCGTCGCCGACCCAGCGGGCGTTGTGCCGGGTGATCACGTGCTCGTACCGGGGCGCCTGGAACGCGAACAGGTGCCGGCTGGCGGCGAGCTGCCCGCGCGGATCGGTGGCGAGCGCCGCCCGCAGCCGCAGCGGATGCGGCATGCCGAGCACGGCGATCTTGCGGATCATCCGCGGGTGGAACGCGGCGGCCGTCCAGGCGAGGAAGCCGCCCCAGTCGTGGCCGACGACCATCGCGTCCCGTTCGCCGAGCGCGCGGATGAGGCCGGCGACATCGCTGGCGAGCGTGTAGCCGTCGTAGCCGCGCGGCGGTTTGTCCGATCCGCCGTATCCGCGCAGGTCGACGGCCACGACGTGGTACCCGGCGTCGGCGAGGTCGGGGATCTGGTGCCGCCAGCTCCACCAGAACTCCGGGAAGCCGTGGAGGAGCAGGATCAGCGGCCCCGTGCCGGCCTCGACGATGTGGAAGCGGCCGCCGTTCGCGCTGATCCAGCGGTGTGTCCAGGGACCGTCGAACGTCACGACGGTGTCGTCCGGCCGGCTCGTCATGCTCAACAGGGTAGAGCCCCCGATGATCAGCTGCTCCGGGCGCGCACGCGGAGGTGCAGGAGGCCGGCGGCGAGGAGGGACGCGACGACCGACGCGGCGAGCACCGCCGTCTTGACCCGTTCGGCCTGTTCGCCCGCGAACGCCAGCTCGGCGATCAGCAGGCTGACGGTGAAGCCGCAGCCGCTGAGGACCGCCACGGCCGCGAGATCCCGCCAGTGGATGTCCTCGGGCAGGGTCGCCAACCTGAGACGGATCGCGCCGAGCGCGCCGCCGAGCACGCCCACGGCCTTGCCGACCACGAGCCCGGCGACGACGCCCCAGGCCACACGGTCGCCGACGAATCCGTTCAGCGCGTCAGCGTCGAGCGCGATGCCGGCCGCGAAGAACGCGAACAGCGGCACGCAGAGCCCGGCCGACCACGGTTGCAGGCGATGTTCGAGGCGTTCGGCGGGCGACTCGTCCTCGTCAGGGTCGTGCCGGACGCGGGTCAGCAGCCCCAGCGCGACGCCGGCGATCGTGGCGTGCACCCCGGACCAGTGCACGGCCGTCCAGGTCGCCAGGGCGAGCGGCACGTAGATCCAGACGCTCCGGACCCGCTGGCGCTGTAGCAGCCAGTACGCGGCGAGCAGGGCGGCACTGGCGGCGATCGCCAACCACGCGATGTGCGAGGTGTAGAGGACGGCGATGAGGGCGATGGCGCCGAGGTCGTCCACTACGGCGAGGGAGAGCAGGAACAGCCGCACGGACGCTGGCAGCGTCGACGCCGTGATGGCCAGGACGGCCAGCGCGAACGCGATGTCCGTGGCGACCGGCACCGGCCATGCCCGTCCGCCGCCCGGCGCACCCGCCGAGACCGCCAGGCACACCAGCGCCGGGACGACCATCCCGCCGAGGGCGGCGAACACGGGCAGGACGGCGGCCCGCCGGTCACGCAGCTCGCCGACGACCAGTTCGCGCTTGAGTTCCAGTCCGGCGACGAAGAAGAAGACGCTGAGCAGCCCGTCCTTGGCCCAGTCGCCGACCGTCAGGGCCGCGTGGAGGCTCTCGGGGCCGACGACGGTGTCGCGGAGCCCGGTGTACGGACCGGAGAGCGGCGAGTTGGCGGCGACCAGCGCCAGCGCGGTGGCGGCGAGCATGACGACGCCACCGATCGTCTCGGTGCGCAGGTACTGGGCGAACGACTCGGCGGCGCGTCGGACGGGCATCGGCGACTCCTGATCGGACACGGCTGAGACAGTGCCGACCAGACTTCCCGGCTCACCAGGTGTGAGCCTACCGTCACCAGCAGCGTTCGAGCTCGTCCAACGGGCCCTGCCAGCGGTAGAAGGCGCCGGTCCAGGTGAGGGACAGCGCGATCTCGGTACCGGCGCGCGGCCGGGCGATCACCTTGACGGTGTCCCAGCCCTGCGCCTGCTCGATCGAGGAGTTCAGCGCCGTGGACTCCGGGCAGTACCAGTTGAGGATCTGGTTGACGCCGTTGAACGCCGTCTGCTCGCTGGGCTCCGTACCAGCCTCGGGCACGTTCCCGCTGAGCCGGTTCTGCCCGCGGTTCACCACGTCCGGGGCGGGCAGGCTCCCGCGCGGTTCGGCGGACGGCGACGGGGTGAAGCGGACGCGCGGCGGTTCGGTGCCGGGATTGCTGGCCGCGGAGTGCTGCACCGGTTCCGGGGGAGCGGTCTCACGTAACGCGGCGAGCGTGCAGATCACCGCCGCGGCGGCGCCGATGAGCAGGATCGGTCGCCTGCCTCGACCGCTGAGGAGTGCAGATAATCCGGTACGACCGTCCGCTTCGGCGCTGTCCAACGCTGGCGCGCCTGCCTTGTGCCTCATATCGCCCATTCTGGACCCAGACGAGGACGCACTTTGCGCCCTCCCCGCCACAACGTGCGATCGTGCAACACTTTGCCTGCTTTCGCGAGTACGGACACGCACAACGAATGGCGGGTACAGGGTGACGGGGCAGGTCAGCGGGGCGGCGATACCAGAAAGAATTCTTGTTCCGTCAGACGGAATCGAGACCGTCGCGGAGTCACCGCCCGGGCGGGTCGTGGCGATCGTCGACGCGATGGACAGATATTTTGCGTTCAGTAGCGACGGTGTGACCGTCCGTGAGTTGCCCGAGATCGCCGATCGGTGCGAGTTCCTGGAGGAGGCGCTGCTCAGCCCGGACGGGAGCCAGCTCGCGATCAGCGGCCTGGACGACGTCTACCTGCTGGACCTGACGACCGGGCGCGGCGTGGCCTACCCCGTGCTGGCCGGCGGCTTCGTCACGACGCTCGCGTGGTCGGCGGACGGCCGGCGGGTGGCGTGCGCCGTCGACGGCGACCTGGCGCTGCTGGAGGTCCCGGCCGGCCGGGTCCGGATCGTCGACCTGGACGGCGAGGAGACCGGCGCCGTCGCGTTCAGCCCGGACGGATCCCGCCTGGCCGTCGACCTGGACGAGGGCGCGGGGCTGGTCGTGTTCGACGAGGTGGGCGAGGTGGCCCAGCTGGTGTCCCTGCCCGTCGACATGGACGAGGAGCTGAGCGGGGCCGCCGCCTGGTCCCCGGACGGCCGGCTCCTGGCGGTCGAACTGGTCAGCGACGTGCTCGGCGAACCGGACGAGGAGGAGTACACCGTCTCGTTCGTCGACGTCGACGCCGGCAAGCAGATCGACCAGACCGTCCGGATCACCGGCGTGAAGCACCTCGACCTGGCCGGCTGGCGCACGCCGACCCAGCCCGTGTTCGTCGAGCACCGGCTGGACGGCATCGCCGTCGTCGTCCGCGACATCTCCGGGGCCATGTCCGGTGACGAGGTGGACGTGCTGGCGACCGCCAGCCCGGACATCTTCGACGTCCAGCTGGCGGCCGCCCTGCTCGCGCGCTAGCTGCTCGCTAGTCCTCGCCCGTCCCGCTCGTCATGCCCTGACCGATCAGGTTCATGACGGTCGGGTCGGCGAGGGTGGTGACGTCGCCCATGGACCGGTTCTCGGCGACGTCCCGCAGGAGGCGCCGCATGATCTTCCCGGACCGGGTCTTCGGCAGCTCCGGAACGAGCATGATCTGCCGCGGCTTGGCGATCGGGCCGATCTCCTTCGCCACGTGCTGCCGCAGTTCACCGACCAGCTCGGGGCCTTCCTCGGCGGAGCCGCGCAGGATCACGAACGCGACGATGCCCTGGCCGGTGGTCGGGTCGGTCGCGCCCACGACGGCCGCCTCGGCGACCTTCGGGTGGCTGACCAGCGCCGACTCGACCTCGGTCGTGGAGATGCGGTGGCCGGAGACGTTCATGACGTCGTCGACCCGGCCGAGGAGCCAGATGTCGCCGTCGTCGTCCTTCTTCGCCCCGTCACCGGCGAAGTAGTAGCCCTGGTCCTTGAAGCGGGACCAGTACGTCTCCTTGAACCGCTCGTCGTCGCCCCAGATCGTGCGGAGCATCGCCGGCCACGGCTCGGTGAGGACGAGGTACCCGCCGCCGCCGTTCGGGACGGGCGTGCCGGTGTCGTCCACGACATCCGCCGAGATGCCCGGGATCGCGATCTGCGCCGAACCGGGCTTCGTGGACGTCACACCCGGCAGCGGACTGATCAGGATCGCGCCCGTCTCGGTCTGCCACCACGTGTCGACGATCGGGCACCGGTCGCCGCCGATGTGCTCCCGGTACCACATCCACGCCTCGGGGTTGATCGGCTCGCCGACCGATCCGAGGAGTCGCAGCGACGACAGGTCGTGCTGGGCGGGGATGTCGTCGCCCCACTTCATGAACGTGCGGATGGCGGTCGGGGCGGTGTAGAGGATCGTCACCCCGTACTTGGCCACCAGCTCCCAGAACCGGCCCTTGTGCGGCGTGTCCGGGGTGCCCTCGTACATGACCTGGGTGGCGCGGTTGGAGAGCGGCCCGTACACGATGTAGCTGTGCCCGGTGACCCAGCCGATGTCGGCGGTGCACCAGTACACGTCGCTCTCGGGCTTGAGGTCGAACACCGCGTGGTGCGTGTACGACACCTGCGTCAGGTACCCGCCGGTGGTGTGCAGGATGCCCTTCGGCTTCGCCGTCGTCCCGGACGTGTACAGGATGAACAGCGGGTGCTCGGCGTCGAAGAACTCGGGCGTGTGCGTCGCCGGCTGCTTGTCCACGACGTCGTGCCACCACACGTCGCGGCCGTCGGTCCACGGCACGTCCTGGCCCGTACGGCGGACGACCAGCACCGTCTCGACGCCGGTTCCCTCCAGGGCCTCGTCCACGGCCGGCTTGAGCGCGCTCGGCGCGCCGCGCCGGTAGCCGCCGTCGGCGGTGATCATGACCTTCGCGGCCGCGTCGTCGATGCGGTTGCGAAGGCTGTCGGCGGAGAAGCCGCCGAAAACGACCGAATGCGGGGCACCGAGGCGGGCACAGGCCAGCATGGCCACGGCCGCTTCGGGGATCATCGGCATGTAGATCATGATCCGGTCGCCCGCCTGGACGCCCAGTTCGGTCAGCGCGTTGGCTGCCTGGTTCACGTCGTGCTGAAGGTCGGCGTAGGTGATGGTCCGGGTGTCGCCCGGCTCGCCCTCCCAGTGGATCGCCACCGTGTCGCCGTGACCTGCCTCGACGTGACGGTCCACGCAGTTGTAGGCGACGTTCAGCTTGCCGCCGACGAACCATTGGGCGAACGGCGCGTCCCACTCCAGGACGGTGTCCCAGGGCTTGGCCCAGTCGAGCCGGCCTGCCTGTTCGGCCCAGAACGCTTCACGGTCGGCGCTGGCCTGCTTGTACGCCTCGGCCGTGACGTTGGCGGCTGCGGCCAGGTCTGCGGGCGGCTCGAAGCGGCGCTCCTCGTGGAGCAGGTTTGAGAGCGCGGGGCTCGGAGCGCTGTTCTCCGCGGTCATCGGTTGGGACCTCCTTGCGGGGTCGCCCCCGGGTTCGACCACGGGGGCAGCGGCACAGGGTGACGGCGGTCATGCCAACCCTAGTGCCGGACAGCATCTCCCGGGCAGAAGGGGGCAACAGCGGTGCGTGCCTGATTCGCGCCGAACGGTCACTCCCGTGCGACGAGCAGGACCCGGCGCCAAGAAACTGGGTGCAAATCCCGCCTGACCTCGTGCCATGCCTTTCACCAGGATGGCGCGGTCACCTTGTCAACGGGAGAAGGAAAACACGTGCGGAAAATCGTGAAGCAGGCCGCGTTCGGACTGCCGGTCCTGCTGGCGGCCTGGGGCGGGATCGCCCTGGTCAACGCGGGTGAGGCCGGCGCCAGCCCGATGCCCGGTGTGGCGCAGAGCCAAGGCACGAAGATGCTGTTCACCGCCGGGGACGGCACGGTCAACAAGATCACGCTCACCCGCGACGCCCAGACCGGCGCCCTCTTCCTGACCGACGCCGGCAACACGTTCTCGATCGCCTCGACCAGCGACGGGAACTGCTTCAAGCACGACTCGGACACGCTGCGGTGTGCCGGCGGGCTGACGAAGGTCGAGGTGCACCTCGGCGACGGCAACGACACCTTCCACACCGGCATCGCCGGATCGAGCACCTGGGTGTACGGCAGCGACGGCGACGACGTCATCGAGGGCGGCAACGGCGGCGGTGCCCTGTACGGCAACATCGGCAAGGACCAGATCTTCGGCGGCGACGGCAAGGACGTCATCTACGGCGGTACCGGTGACGACAAGGTCATCGGGGGCGGCGGCGACGACAAGATCATCGGTGAGGCCGGCAAGGACGAGCTGTCCGGCGGCGACGGCAAGGACACGATCGACGGCAGCGCCGACTACGACAAGACGTACGGCGGCAACGGCGACGACACGATGGTGGCCAACGACCACGGCGACAACCTCTACGGCGGTCCCGGCAACGACACCATCTCCGGCAGCGACGGCACCATCCGCGGCGAGGCCGGGAACGACACCGTCCGCCTCGTGGGCGGGGTCCGTGGCGACTACTGGGGCAACGAGGGCAACGACGTCGTCGACTACTCGGGCCGGCTGTCCGAGATCTACGTGTCCCTCGACGGGAACGACAATGACGGCAGCTCCTCGGTCGACTGTGACGACATCTTCGGCTGCCCCGTGACCACGACCCACAACGTGCACGGCGACTTCGAGAAGATCATCGGCACCGAGTACAACGACAAGATCTCCGGCAACCCCAACCCGAACGACTTCGAGGGCCGCGGCGGCGACGACCGCCTCTACGGCAACGGCGGCGACGACTACCTCGACGCGGGCCAGGGCGCGAACCAGCGGACCGACGGCGGTTCCGGCTGGGACACCTGCGTCGGCTACGGCGTCACGGCGAAGCCCGGCTGCGACGCGTGATCTTCCGGGGCGGGCGGTGACGATCCACCCGCCCGCCCCGGAGCGGTTACGCGGGCGTGGACTCCGTCACCGGGGCGTCCTCGCCGGCCGAGCGGCGGTCCCACCTGGCGAGCACCGCCGGGTCGGTGGGCCGGCTCAGCAGGCTGCCGACGACCAGCGCGACCAGCCCGACGCCGAGTCCGACGTAGATCGGCTCGTTGGCGTACACGTCACCGACGTAGAGCATGGTGCCGAGCGTCGCGACGGTGCCGAGGCCCATCGCCCACAGGGCACCGATGCCGGTCCCGCGCCGCCACACCAGGCCACCGATGATCGGGACGAGGAGCCCGCCGACGAGGATGTCGTAGGCGACGGTCAGGGCCTTGAGCACGTCCTGGAGCAGGACGGCGACGACGATGACGACGACACCGAACGCGATCAGGTACAGCCGGTTGCCCCGCACCTCGTCGTGCTCGTCGTGCGCGGTGCGCTCGCCACGGATCCGGTTGACGATGTCGTGCCGGGCGACGGTCGCCGTGGCGATGAGCGCGCCACTCGCGGTGGACATGACGGCGGCGAGCGCCGCGGCGAGCACCAGCCCGGTCAGGCCCACGGGCAGCGCGGCCTGGGTGACCTCGCCGAACGCGTCCTCGCGGTTTTCCAGGTTCGGGATCAGCACGTGCGCCGCGGTACCGATCAGCGCGCCGGCGACGCCGTACGCGAGGCAGTACACGCCGGCTGCCGTGCCGCCCCACCGGGCGACCTCGCCGGACCGGGCCGTGAACACGCGCTGCCAGATGTCCTGGCCGATCAGCAGCCCGAAGAACCAGATCACGAAGTAGGTGAGGATTGTGGAGCCGCCGATCGCGGTGACGTCGAAAGCGGTGTCGCCGAGACGGTCGCTGATCCCGTCGAAGCCGCCGGCCTTGCTGATCGCGAGCGGCAGCAGGATGAAGAAGATGCCGACGGTCTGGATCACGAACTGGACGAAGTCCGTCAGCGTGATCGACCACATACCGCCGAGGGCGGAGTAGAGGACGACCACGGCGCCGCCGAGCAGGATCGACCCGGTGCGGCCGAAGTCGAACAGGACGTTGAAGATCGTCCCGTACGCGATCGTCGAGGTGACCGACACCATCAGCGTGTATCCCCACATGATGACGCCCGACAGCACACTCGACCCCGGCCCGTAGCGCAGCTCCAGCATCTGCGACACGGTGAACACCTTGAGTCGCTGGATCCGGGGCGCGAACAGCAGCGACAGCGCCAGCACACCGGACCCGATCGCGACGACCAGCCACATGCCGGAGATGCCGTACTCGTACCCGAGCCCGATGCCGCTGATGGTCGACGCACCGCCCAGCACGAGGGCCGACAGCGTGCCGGTGTACAGCAAGGGGCCGAGCCGGCGGCCGGCGACGAGGAAGTCGGTCTGCGTCTTGGCGCGGCGCTTGCCCCACCAGCCGACGGCGATCATGCCGGCGAGATAGGCGATGATGACGACGATGTCCACGGGCACCTCCCTGGTGCACTTGCGGGGGATTACCGACCGGGGCGGTCGGGGAACGGGCCGCGCGCTACGGGCGCGGAACGGTACGGGTCAGTCCGTCGTGATGGCGATGAGGGTCGGCCGGTCGGCGCTGAACGCCTTGGCCACCTCGACGCCGACTTCCGCGGGCGATTCGGCCTGGATCCCGTACGCGCCGAACGCGCGTGCCAGCGCCGGTAGGTCAGGTGTTTCGAGGTCGACGCCGACCCGGGGGATGCCCCGGCTGTCCATGCCGTCGCGGATCTCGGCGTAGCCGCCGTTGTCCGCGATGACGATGGGAATCGGCAGTCGCATCTGGACGGCGGTGGCGAGTTCCTGGACGGAGAAGAGGAACGCGCCGTCGCCGAGCATGGCGATCACAGGACGGTCGGGGGCGGCGACCTTGGCGCCGATCGCCGCCGGCAGTCCGAAGCCGAGGGTGGCGTACCCCGGCATGTAGAGCAGGCTGTTGGGCCGCTCGACCGGCAGGAAGTGCATGGCGCCGTAGTACGTCACCTGCGAGCTGTCGCCGGCCATGATCGTGTCCGGCGGGAGCGCTTCGCCGACGGCCTCGACGAGCGCGCGGACGCTCAGGGCATCCGTCCGGGCCTCGGCGGCGCACACGTCACGCAGCGCGCGGGCCCGCGCCTTCGCGGAGGCGGTCAGGCCCCCTGGCTCGGACTCGTGCCGCAGGTCGCTCCACGGGCCCAGCCGCGCGGCGAGCCCCGACAGCACCCGGTCGGCGTCGCCGTGCAGCGTGACGTCCGCGGCGAGGTTCTTGCCGAGCTGGCCGGCGTCGATGTCGACTCGGATGACGAACCGGGCCGAGAGCGTGCCGCCCCACAGGTCGGAGTCTCCGAGTTCGGTACCGACGGCGAGCACGACATCGGCGGCCGTGACGGCCTGCTGCGCGGCGCGGAGCCGGATCGACGCGCCGATCGAGAGCGGGTGGCTCTCCGGCAGCACGCCCTTGCCGTTGGCCGTCGTAACGACCGGCGCACCGCAGTGCTCAGCGAGTTCCCGCAGCGATTCGGTCGCGTTGACCGCCCCGCCGCCGGCGATGATGAGCGGGCTGCGGGCACTGGCAAGCGCCGACGCGGCGGCTTCCAGCGCGTCCGGGTCGGCCTGCGGACCGGGCCGCTCGTGCGGCAGCGGCGGAGCGCCCGCCCACGGCTCGTCGAGGACGTCGACCGGGATCTCGACGTGGACCGGTCTCGGCCGGGCGCCGGTGAACGACGTGAACGCGTCGCCCACGGCGTCGGCGGCCTCGGTCGGCGACGACACCCGCCGGCTCCACCGGAGCAGCCGGTCGAGTGCCCCGGTGGAGTCCTTGGTCTCGTGCAGGTAGCCGATGTCGTGGCCACGGAGGCCGCGCGGCATACCCGGCGAGATGATCAGCAGCGGCACGGAATCCGCGTAGGCCGTGGCGGCGGCGGTGATGACGTTCGTCAGCCCCGGGCCGCTGGTCGTGATGACGACGCCCGGCCGGCCGGACACCCGTGCGTACGCGTCGGCCGCGTACCCGGCGCCCTGCTCGTGCCGGGGCGTGACGTGGTCGATGCCGAGCCGTGTCAGGTGCCGGTACAGCTCCAGGTTGTGGGTACCGGGGATGCCGAACACCGTGTCGACGCCGTGGGCGCGCAGGGTCTCGACGACTGCGGCCCCACCATTGCGGAACGTGTTCGTCATCGCGGCTCACTCCGGTTGTGTGCCAGCACGGAGAGGAGTTCGTAGCCGACATGTGCGGCGGCGATACCGGTGATCTCCGCGTGATCGTACGCCGGTGCGACCTCCACGATGTCCGCTCCGACGACATTCAGCCCGGCGGTCGCGCGGAGGATCGCGAGCAGTTCGCGGCTGGTCAGGCCGCCGGCCTCGGGCGTCCCGGTGCCGGGCGCGTGCGCCGGGTCGAGGACGTCGATGTCGATGGACACGTACACGGGCCTGGTGCCCAGCCTCCTGCGCATCCGTTCGATCGCGGCCTTGACGCCGTTCTCGCCGACCTCGGTGCTGGGGAGGACCTGGAACCCGAGGACTTCGTCGTCCGTCAGGTCGGTGTCGGAGTAGAGCGGCCCGCGCGTGCCGACGTGCAGGCAGCCGGTCTGGTCGAGGAGCCCTTCCTCGGACGCCCGGCGGAACGGCGTGCCGTGCGTGTACGGGGCGCCGAAGTAGGTGTCCCAGGTGTCCAGATGGGCGTCGAAGTGGACGACCGCGATCGGACCGTGCAGGGCGTGCAGCACCCGGAGGACGGGCAGCGCGATCGTGTGGTCGCCACCGAGGACGAGCGGCGTGGCGCCGGTGGCGGTCAGCTCGCCGATGCCGTTCTCGACCTCTTTGATGGCCTCGTCGATGGAGAACGGGTTGCAGGCGATGTCGCCGGCGTCGGCCACCTGCTGGGTGGCGAACGGGTGGACGCGCAGCTCCGGGTTGTACGGGCGGAGCAGTCGCGAGGACTGCCGGATGTGCGCGGGGCCGAACCGGGCGCCCGGCCGGTAGGAGACGCCGCTGTCGAACGGGACGCCGACGACGGCGACATCCGCCTGGCCGACCTCGTCGAGGCGGGGGAGGCGGGCGAACGTGGCGGGGCCGGCGAAGCGGGGGACACGGGTTGCGTCGACGGGTCCACGGGCTGTCATGACTGCTCCTCTGGCGGAGGGGTGTCGCGGGGTTGTGTCGTGACGGTACACTTCTGTTGAGCGTTGGGACACCCCTTCGTGCGATGAATTTCACACTCACCCAGCCGCGGCCGTCGCCGGACACGGGCGGTACGGTCACTCAGGCGCGACGACGAGGAGCGTTTCGAGGCATGCCGCAGGCCATACCCCTCCCAGCTCGTGAGCGCGCGCCGATCGGCCCGCGGCTCCGCGCCGCCCGCAAGTCCCGCCGGATGACGATCGAGGCACTCGCCGACGCCACCGGCCTCACCAAGTCGTTCCTCTCCAAACTCGAACGCGACGCCACCAGCGCGTCCGTAGCCTCGCTGCTCCGCGTCTGCGACGCCCTCGGGCTCCGGCCCGGCACGCTGTTCGACACGCCCGCGACGTCTCTCGTCCGGGGCGACGACGCGCCGGCCGTCAACTACGGCGGCGACGGGGTCCGCGACGCGCTGCTCACGCCCAGCTCCGAGGCCAAGGTCATGGCCGTCCGGTCCGACATCGACCCGGGCGGCAACAGCGGCGGCGAGCCGTACTCCATGGACGCCGACATCGAGGTCGCCCACGTCCTCAGCGGCGAGGTCGAACTCACGATCGGCGGCGAGGTCCACGTCCTGGCCGCCGGCGACACCCTCACGTACGACCCGCGCGAACCCCACGCCTGGCGCAACCCGTCGGCGACGGTGCCGGCCCGGGTTCTCTGGGTGCTGGCCCCCGCACCGTAGGGTTTCGCGGTGACCACTGATCCGCTCGCGCCGCTGCTCGACCTGCCCGACGTCGCCGACGCCGCCGCCTCCGCCCGGGACGCGGTCGACCGGCTGCTCGGCCACCGTGCGCTGCGGCGCACCAGCGGCCCGGTGAGCGCCGAGTCGGTGCTGCGCGGCGCGCGGGCGTCCGCCGCCCTGGAGGGCGCCGAGTACGACCTTGAGGACGTCCGCGCCGGCACCGTGACCGATCCGGTCGTCCAGGGTGCGCTGCGGGTCGGCGGAGGGCTCGGTCCGCTCGTGGACATGTGGGAGAAGGCACCCCGCCAGGTACTCGCCAAGCTCCACGTACTCGCCGCCGCCGGGACAGTCGAAGAGCCTTCACTCGGACGTCCGGCAGCAGGCACCGAAATAGCGGAGCGCCTCGACGGGCTGGCGCGGCTCATCGCCGGTGGCACGTCGGCGCCGGCCGTCATCGTCGCCGCGGTCGTCCACGGCGAACTGCTCACGATGGCTCCGTTCGCCGGGCCCAACGGCGTCGTCGCCCGGGCGGCCGCGCGGCTGACGCTGATCACGCGCGGCCTGGACGTCAAGGCGGTGTCCGTGCCGGAGTCCGGCCATCTCGCCCGGTCACCCGAGTACGTCGGGGCGGCGGGCGCGTACGCCACCGGCACCCCGGACGGCGTCCGGGCGTGGCTCAAGCACTGCTGCGCGGCTGTGGAACTGGGCGCTGACGAGGGCCGGCTGATCTGCGAACAGCTCGGCGGCGCGGCCACCTGAGCGTGCCGTGCCATGCCGGCTGGTGCCAGCCGCCAGCCGCCTGGCGCCGGTGCTGCTGTCGGCCGCCGTGGCGCTGCCCGTCGGCTTACCGGAGCCGGTCGACGATCGTCTCGGGTGGGGCCGTGAGGTCCACCGTCTCGGGGTCCGCGCCGGCCAGCGGGCTCTTCGCGACGGCGCCCCACACCTCGGCGATGGCTTCGAACAGGGCAGGAGTGAGGCCCGCGCCGGCCTGGGTGCTGGCGATCTCCAGCATCTCGGGGACGTAGCGCTCCGCCTTGGTCGCCGCGACGGCCGCCGACCGGGCGAAATCGCGGTCGAGACCGCTCAGCGCCAGCTCGTCGAGAAGGGTGGCGAGGAGGCCGTGGTGGTGCGCGGTGAGCATCGCCTGGGTCCCGAGCGCGACCAGTCCCTTGTAGACCGAGGCGGAACACATCTTGAGCGCGGACG
The DNA here is from genome assembly GCA_963742725.1 of uncultured Actinomycetota bacterium. Classification (GTDB taxonomy): domain Bacteria; phylum Actinomycetota; class Actinomycetes; order Mycobacteriales; family Cryptosporangiaceae; genus CAVVAL01. The sequence continues at coordinate 2,590,125 of CAVUMX010000001.1, forward strand.
CGTCGCCGAGGCGCGCACCGAGGACTCGCACGTCCAGATCGGGCCAGGAGAACGCGCGCAGTTCGTCGGCGCGCGGCCCGGCGAGGTAGATGCGCGTCGGGTGGGGTCCTTTGCCAGGCGGCGGGCCGCCTGAGATCGCGCCGTCGACGAGATCCAGGCCGGCATCGGCGAGAACGTGCTGAACCTGGCTGATCGTGGCCGGCGAGACCGCGTTGAGGTCGGCCACGAGCGGGCAGTTTCCGGTACGGCCGGCGGCCTCCGCCACGGATCGCGCCACCTGGACCGCCGCGGCCGGCGGCACGACCAAGAGGACGACGTCCGCCGCAGCGACGACGGCGTCCAGATCGGGCAGGAGTTCGAGCCCGTCCGCCAGCCTCGCCGTGCGGGCACTGCGTCCGCTGACGGTCGCCACCACCCGGACCCCGTCGGAGGTGAGCGCACGCCCGATCGCCCCGCCCATGTGGCCGGGGCTGACCATGGCGACGACCGTCATTGGCCGGACGGGCGGCCGTACACGGTGCCGGGCGGCGTCTGCCGGCGCGGCTGCTGGTTGTAGCTCGGGTCGGTCAGCGGGTCGGGCTCGTACGGCGCGGTGTGCTGCTCGTACGCGGCCGGTCCGGGGTCGGCGGACTCCCAGGACGGGGCCGAGTCCCACTGGCGGGTGGAGTCCCACTGCGGCGCGCCCGGGGTTGCCGGGTTAGATGGTGGCGCGCTGTGGACGCCCGGGCCTGAGTGGATGCTCTGGCCGCTGTGGACGCCGGGGCCTGAAGTGGGGGCCGCCGCGCCGTAGAACGGGCTGTCCGTGCGGGGAGCGGGGCGGGACTGTGGCTCCGGCTTGGAGCGGCGGCGCAGCGGGACGGTGCGCTGGATGCCGAGCAGGTTCAGGACGGTGCCGGCCACCGCGACCAGTGCGGCCAGCAGCATCAGGTACCCGCCGAACGAGAGCGAGAGCTGGGTGCCGAAGGGCGCCGTCGCCTTGACCTTGCCCAGCGCCTCGGCGTAGTCGGCGCCGAAGACGACACCCTTGCGCGCGATCAGGTACCCCACGAGCGTCACGGCCGGGAACGCGGCGAGGACAAACTGCAATTGCGGGAGCGTGAAGGTCAGGACGGTCCGGTCGTCGCCCCGGACGTACCGGTGCCCTGCGATGGCCAGCACGCCGACCGCGGACAGGATGGTGAACCAGGTCACCGGTGCCATGAACGTCTGGCCGCTCCACGCGGTGAACCAGGTCGAGACCTTGAGTCCCTCCAGCGCCTTGACCAGCGCGGCGTCGTCGTAGCTGACGAACGGCAGGAACGAGGCGAGGACCAGGACGAGCGCGCCCGCCGCGGCGAGCAGGTCGCCGAGGATCAGCGGCTTGTCGAGAAGGGCGCTGCGGCGTGAGGGGGGCGGGTCCTCGTCCGCGGAGGCGCCGTCGAAGCCGAGCCGGCCGAGAGTGCCGGGCTGACCGGCCGGAGCCCCGTAGCCGGAGGGCTGGTCGCCGTACCCACCGCCCTGGGCGCTGTGGCCGGAGGGCTGGTCGCCGTACCCACCGCCCTGGGCGCTGTGGCCGGAGGGCTGGTCGCCGTACCCACCGCCCTGGGCGCCGTAGGTCGCGGGCTGACTCGGCGGGGCGTCGTAGCCGCCGTGGCCGGAGGGCTGACCGCCCTGGGCCCCGTAGCCGCCTGGCTGGCTGCCGTACCCGGTGGGACGGCCGGGCTCGTCGCCGTATCCACCCTGGGCCCCGTGGCCGGTGGGACGGCCGCCGTACTCGCCGGGCTGGCTGCCGTACCCGGTGGAGCCTGGCTGGCTGCCGTACCCAGTGGACCTGCCGGGCTCGTCGTTGTATCCACCCTGCTGGCCGCCGTAGCTGCTCTGGGCGCCTGGCATCGGGGGGTGTGCCGGGCTCCCCGGCGCCGCGGGGTGCTGCGGGAGGTTGGTGGTCGGTAACGGCTCGAGGTAGTTCGGCTGAGCCGGCTCTCCGTTGCCCTCATGTGGGTACATGGTGGCGATCTCTCCTCAGTCGGTGGGCGGGCCGGCTGGGCGGGGGTATGCCTCGCGGCCAGCGGACAGCATAACCGTGGGGAAGCGGCGCTCCATTGGGTTCGCGCTGCGGCAGTGGCCCATAACACCGCGTTGACCTGGGCAAACCCGGACAGGAAGACGGCGCCCCAACGAGGAGGCGCCGTCACGCACAGTCGCTCCAGGTTACCAAGCGTGCACCTTCTCGACGAGCACGAGCACTAAGTCTCGTCTCGACGTGCCTCCCGCGGCTGGTCGCGCGTGGGTGCCTGGTGACCGTGCCCGGAGCCCGTCTTCCAAGTGGGATGAATCCCGCTTGTCGGCCGAGGTCCGTGACCTCTTTCTACGCTCGCCGCGCCCGATATGGAAGACCTCCGCAAGAGTACGTCTGTACTCCTGCGGCCCGTCTCAGGCCGCCGAGCGTGCGCGGCGGTAGCGCCCGTACCAGAGCAGCCCGACCACCGCCAGAGCCGTCACTCCGACTGCTGTAGCGGCGATGACCGGCGCGGATGGGCTGCGCAGGTAGGAGAACCGGCGCTGCAACGCGACGGTCCGCCGGAACGTCAGGACGGGCCATCCGCGCTCGGCGGCGAGCCGCCGCAGGCCCCGGTCCGGGTTGACGGCGGTCGGGTGCCCGACGCACTCCAGCATCGGCGCGTCCGTGACCGAGTCGCTGTAGGCGTAGCACTCGGCCAGGTCGTAGCCCTCGGACTCGGCGAGTTCGGCGATCGCGGTCGCCTTGTTCGGCCCTGCGGCGTAGAACTCGACCTCGCCGGTGTACCGGCCGTCCTCGACGACCATCCGGGTGGCGATCACGCGGTCGACCCCGAGGAGTTCGCCCACAGCGGAAACGACCTCGTCGCCGGACGACGAGACGATCACCACATCCCGCCCGGCCGCCCGGTGCTCCTCGATCAGGGCGGCGGCCTCGTCGTAGATGATCGGATCAATCAGATCGTGCAGCGTCTCCGCGACGATCTGCCGGACCTGCTCGACTTCCCAGCCTTTGCACTGCTCAGTGAGGTAGTCGCGCATCTTCGCCATCTGGTTCTCGTCGGCTCCGTTGACGAGGTAGACGAACTGCGCGTAGCTGCTCTTGAGGACGGCACGGCGGCTGATCAGACCACCGTTGTAGAACGGCTTCCCGAACGCCAGCGCACTGGACTTCGCTATTACCGTCTTGTCGAGATCGAAGAACGCGGCGCTGCGACCCATACTGTGAGTCTAGGGCTCTCGACTGACGCACTGGTTTCGGGCACTCTTGTACGAGGAGAGTCGGTTCCAGGTTTACTGGGACTACGGGGCGAGGCCCCGCTATTCTCCGGACGACCTCGGTAACCGCACCCCCCCGCGGTTGCCGGGCGGGTTCGGCTCGGCCCCCCCGGAGCCGGACCCCGACGGCCCCCGCCCACCCCCCCGGCGGGGGCCGTCCCCTTCGTACCGGCCGGCCCCTTTGTCGCGCGCATTATCGCCCCTGGTCAGGGGCTATTTGTTGAATGGTCAGTCAGTTGTCGCGAGGTGCGGATTCATAGCACATTCGTGCCACCCGGCCGACGTCTTCCACATCGCGTTCCGTCGTCCACAGTTTCGCCTTCCCCGCTGGTCCGGCTCACCCGCAGACCCGACCGTAGGTGCCGTTAGCGCGACACCTGGTTCGGCACGGGGAGGCGGCACGTGCGGGTACGAAGTGACGATGATGGCGAGGCAATCCGGCCGCTCGTCGTCCTGAACGATCCAGAACTTCTCGACGACCTGTTGCGCCTCGGCGCCGCCTGCGGTGTCGAGCTGACACTCGCCAGGGATCCGATCGATGCTCGCCGGTCCTGGTCCCGGGCGCCGCTGGTGCTGCTCGGGGTGGATTCCGGGGCGGCCTGTGCCCGCGCGCGGCTGCCTCGCCGGGGCGGCGTGGTGGTGGTCGCCCGCGGGGCCGATCCCAGAATGGGCAGCGGCGTCCGCGCCCTGGTGCCGAGGCAGCGCGTGCCCGTCGACGAGCCGTGGTCCGAACCGGCCGTACCGCCGGACGTGTGGGCCGTCGCGTCCGAGCTCGGTGCCGAGCACGTCGCGTTCCTCCCGACGGCCGAGCGGTGGCTCGTCGACCGGCTCGCGGACGTCGCCGCCGATCCGGAGCGTCCCGGCCAGGTGCTCGGCGTCATCGGCGGTCGCGGCGGGGCCGGCGCCAGCGTCCTCGCCGCCGGGCTCGCGGTCACGGCCGCCCGGTTCGGCATGCGGTCGCTGCTGGTCGACGCGGATCCGCTCGGCGGCGGGCTCGACCTGGTCATGGGCCGCGAGTCGTCCGCCGGGGTGCGATGGCCCGATCTCGTCGCGACAGCCGGCCGGGTCAGCGCGTCCGCGCTCCTCGACGCGCTGCCCCGGGTCGGCGAGGCGTGCGTGCTCTCCTGGGACCGCGGCGACGTGCTGGCCGTGCCCCCCGCTGCGATCGACGCGGCCCTCGACGCCGGGCGGCGCGGTGCCGACCTCGTCGTCGTCGACCTGCCGCGCTGGCCGGACGAAGCCGCAGTGCGCGCGCTCCAGGGGTCGGACACTGTGCTGCTGGTCGTCCCGGCGGAAGTGCGCGCCTGCGCCGCCGCGCACCGCGTCGTCACGATGATCGGCCCACACTGTGCTGAGATCCGCTGCGTCGTGCGCGGGCCGGCTCCCGCCGGTCTGAGGTCCCGCGACCTGGTCGAGGCGCTGAGGCTGCCGCTGGCCGGCGTCCTCAAGCCGGAGCCACGGCTCCCTGCGGCACTCGAACGGGGCGACGCACCGGCCGAGCGCGGTCGCGGTCCGCTGGCCGATCTGTGTCGCCAGCTCCTGTCCGACCTCGGCTGCTTCCCGATGGCGGCATGATGCGCGCGCCGACTCCCGCCTCACCAGACGGCCGCCCACCGCTCCTGCCCGCGATGCCCATCCACCGGCCGGCTGTAGCCGCAGCGCTCGGTCGCCTGCCGCTCCCGGCGGCGGTGCTCGGCCTGTGGCCTGCTGTTGCCGTGGCGCACGGTCGTCCATCGCTGGTGGTCGTCTGATGGCCGACGACCTGCTCGGGCGGGTGCGCCGGCGGCTCGTCGCGGACGGGCGTGAGCCGACGCCGGCGGCGGTGGCCTCGGCGGTCCAGGCCGAGCACGCGGCGCCGGTCGGCGATCAGACGATGCGGAGCCTCACCACCCGCCTTCGCGCCGAGCTGGCTGGCGCGGGTCCACTGGAGACGCTGCTCGCCGACCCGGCGGTGACCGACGTCCTGGTGAACGGCGCCGACGAGGTCTGGGTGGACCGGGGCGACGGGCTGCACCAGGTCGCCGCGTCACTCGGCGATGACGGCGATGTCCGGCGGCTGGCCCAGCGCCTCGCGGCGGCATGCGGTCGCCGGCTCGACGACGCCCAGCCGTACGTGGATGCGACGCTCCCGGACGGAACCAGGCTCCACGCGATCCTGCCGCCGGTCGCGTCCCGAGGCGTCTGCCTGTCGCTCCGGACGTTCCGGCCCCGCGCGTTCACACTTCAGGAACTCGTCGCCGCCGGCACTATGACGCCGTTCTCCGCCGAGCTGCTCCGGGCGATCGTCGAGGCCCGGCTGGCGTTCCTGGTCACGGGTGGCACTGGCAGCGGCAAGACGACCCTGTTGAGCGCGCTACTGGGACTGGTGGCGCCGACCGAACGGATCGCGCTCGTCGAGGACGCTGCCGAACTGCGGCCCACGCACCCGCACGTGGTGCCGCTCCAGAGCCGGGCGCCCAACGCCGACGGGGCCGGCGAGGTGACACTCCGTGATCTCGTCCGCCAGGCGCTACGGATGCGGCCCGACCGGATCATCGTCGGCGAGTGCCGTGGCGCGGAGGTCGCAGACCTGCTCGCCGCCCTCAACACCGGGCATGACGGGGGCGCGGGAACGCTCCACGCCAACTCGCCAGCGGACGTTCCGGCACGGCTCGAAGCCTTGGCGGCTACCGGCGGCATGAGACGGGACGCGCTCCACAGCCAACTCGCGGCGGCGCTGCACTGCGTGGTCCATCTGCGGCGCGACCGCGCTGGTCGGACGGTTGACGAGATCTGCGTCCTGCGGCGCGGTGCGGATGGATGGGTCGTGCCGGTGTCGGCGTGGCGCCGCGGCGCGGACACCGGTCCCGGGGCGGCCGCCTTGGACGAACTCCTCGTGCGCAGGGGACTGCGGTGAGGACTCAATGGATCGCGGCGGCGGCGCTGGTTCTCGCTGTCGGTGTCGTGATGGCGCCGACGGCCGGTGCCCGGCGACGGTTGCGGAACGTGACGAACCCGTCCCGGCGGCGCTGGCCAGATCTGGGGCGCATGCCGGTGCTCGGCCGTCCGGCGATCATGCTGGTCGCGGTTGCCGGCGCCGTGGCTGGCGGGCTGGCCGGAGGACTGGTCGCGGCGTTCGCGGCCGGTGCCTGGTGCGGCATCGGGGCCAGGGCGGTGGCCCGACGGACTCAGGCCCGGGCCGAGGCCGCGGCGAACCAGGCCGGACTCGACGCCGTCGCCGGACTCGCGGACGACCTGCGCGCCGGACGGACGGCACAGCAGGCTCTCGCCGCCGCCACGGCCACGATCGAACCTGCGGTCGACGAACCGGCCCGGCAGACGCTGCTGGCGGTCGCCGCGGCGGCTTCGTCCGGGGCGGAGTTGCCGGCCGCGCTGGCTGCCGTCCGGCATCCCGGGTTGGCGCCGATATTCGCCCGGCTGGCTGCCGTCTGGCGGCTGAGCGACGCGGGCGTACCCCTCGCCGAGCTGCTGGACAGCCTCGAAGCGGAACTCCGCGCCTACCGCCGGGCCAGCGAGCGGGCCGCCGCGCAACTCGCCGCCGCCCGGACCACCGCGACGCTCCTCGCTGGGCTGCCGCTCGTCGGATTCGCGCTCGGCGGCGCCCTCGGGGTCGATCCGCTCGCGATCGTCCTGCACACGGTGCCTGGAGGTGCGTGCGCGGTGCTGGCGATCGTGCTGCAACTCGCGGGCCTGGCGTGGACGGAACGCCTCGGCCGATCGGCGGTGACGTTGTGACCGCACTCGTGGCTGGCGCGCTCGTGCTCGCCGCCGCGCTGATCGCCACCGGCTGGCGCCGAGCCAGCCCACGCCACCGGATCACCGCGGCCTTGCCAACCGCCGTTGGGTCACCAAACTCCGCCGATGTAGTGGCCCGGCGGTCGTGGGCGATGCGCGGTGTCGCCGTGCTGGCTGGTGTGGCGGTCGCCGTGGTCCTCGGTGGGTGGGGCGGCGCAATGCTCGGGGTGGTGGTCGGCGGTGGCCTGGCCGTCGGTCTGCCTCGGCTTGAGACCAAGGCGGCCCGCGAGGAGCGGACCGCGATGGACCAGACGGTGCCCTTCGCCGCCGATCTGCTGGCGGCCGCGCTCCGCGCGGGTGCGCCGACGCCCCACGCCGTCGCACAGGTCGCCGCGGCGGTCGGGGGACCTCTCGGCGTGAGGCTCGCGGCCGTGGCGCGCGGGCTGGATCTCGGCGCCCCGGCGGCTGAGGCGTGGCAGGTGCTCGACAGTGTGCCGGCAGCGGCATCGCTCGTCCGCGCGGCTGTTCGGGCGAGCGAGAGCGGGGCCGCACTGGCTGGCGCGTCCACCCGCCTGGCAGCCGAACTGCGGGCCGGTCACGACGCAGCGGCGGACGCAGCCGCGCGGCGGGCCGGCGTGCTCGTCGTCCTGCCGCTCGGGTGCTGCTTCCTGCCCGCGTTCGTGCTGCTCGGCGTCGTGCCGATCGTCCTGGGGGTGCTCGATGGCGTGCTCTGACCTGGTGCGGCGGTGCGTGCTCATTGTCCGGCCGGGACCGTCCCGGTCGGGGAGAGGAGAGACCGATGATGTGGCGCAGGATCGTCCGCAGGCTGCGGCCGCGGGGCGACGACGGGATGAGCACGGCGGAGTACGCCGTCGGAACGGTCGCCGCGGTGGCGTTCGCCGGCATCTTGCTGAAGGTGGTGACATCGCCCGGCGTGCAGTCCGCGCTGGCGGCCATCATCAGCCGGGCGCTAAAGGCGTAGCGGGCCGGCGCCGGGACCGGGGCTCTGCCACCGCCGAACTCGCGGTCGCGTTGCCGGTCCTGGTGCTGCTGCTCGCGGTGGCGGTCACCGCTGTGTCGGCGGTGACCGCCCAGCTCCGCTGCGTCGATGCCGCGCGCGAGGCTGGCAGGGCGGCCGCACGCGGCGAGCCGGACGCCGCCGGCATCGGGCGCAGGGTCGCCCCCGACGGCGCCCGCGTGACCGTCCAGACGGGTGGCGACACCGTCCGGGCCGCCGTCTCCGTGCGGGTACGTCCGTTCGGCGGGTGGCTGCCCGGCCCGACGGTGTCGGCGACAGCCGTGGCCGTCCCGGAGCCGGGCGAACCGGGAACGGCGCCATGACTGCCGACGGCGTCCAGAGCGCACCGGCCGCGCGCGGCTCCCGTCGGTCCGCGCGCGGAGCACACGGGGCGGCGCCGGGTGCACATGGGGCGCCGAGCGCAGGCAGGGCGGCGCCGGGTGAGCGTGGGGCGCCGGGTGCAGGCGGGGCGGCGCCGGGTGAGCGTGGGGCGCCGGGTGCAGGCGGGGCGGCGCCGGGCGCCCGACGACACCGGGCCGGCCGCGGTCGTCGTGACGGTGGGTCGGCGTCGATCTGGGTGCTCGCCGCTGGTGCGCTGGTCATCGCATCCGGACTGCTCGGAGCGGCGTACGGAGCCGGCGCGGTCGCCCGGCACCGGGCTGGACTGGCGGCTGACTTCGGTGCGCTGGCCGCCGCCCAGTCCGTATTCGAAGGCGCCGGACCGGCCTGCGGCCACGCCGCGACGATCGTCGCCGCGAACGGCGGCGAGTTGGTCAGCTGCCGGATCGACGGGTTGGACGCGATCGTCGCCGCTGCCGTGGCGCCCGCAGGCCCGTTCGGCTTCGGAGAACGCGCCGTCGCCCACGCCCGCGCCGGCCCAGCCCGTCAACCCGTCGCCGGCAGGCGAGCGGAGCCGTCAGTGCGTTTCGGGGGCTGGCGCGGCGAACGGGTCGATCGCGGTGTCGACGCTGGCCACGCCGATCGGGGCAGCCGCGGCCGCGGTGGCGGCAGCCGTCGCGGCGGCGGCCCGCCGGACCCGGCGGCGCTGCGACCACCGAGAGATGGCCGACCGGATCAGCGCGAAGCCGATCGCGACGAGGAGTCCCAGCACCACGCCGAGCAGCACCAACGTGCGCGCGGACAGGTTGGGAAGGATGAGACCGAAGAACTCCGCCTCGGTGCTTCCGCCCGGTTCGAGTGCGAACCCCACGACGAGCAGCGAGGCCAGCACGACGAGCAGGATTCCGACGACGATCATCTGTGGTTGTCTCCAAGCGTGGGCAGTGCGGCGCCCACGGACTCGACGGCGCCGGCGACCATTCTGCCTGGCACTGTCGCCTCAGAGCGCATCGGTAAACGGGACCTTCGCCCGCTACCCCCGCTCACCTGGGACGATGCCGCCACCACGCACGGAACTATCACCCACAGCACCGCCCCCACCACAGCCCCCATACCCCGCGCCACGCTCACGGCGCGCGCCACACCGACGGCCCGCGCCACGCCGCTCACGGCCCGCACCACACCGACGGCGCGCACCACACCGACGGCGCGCACCACACCGACGGCGCGCGCCACGCTGACGGCGCGCGCCACACCGACGGCCCGCGCCAGGCCCACGGCCGGCACCGCGCCCACCACAGCGCTAGGACGGCAGGCAGCGCAGGACGGTTTCGAGCACCCGCACGGCCCCGGCCTTGTCGAGCGGTTCGTTCCCGTTGCCGCACTTCGGCGACTGGACGCACGACGGGCAGCCGGTCTCGCATCCACAGTCGACGATCGCGTCGCGGGTGGCGGTGAGCCAGGTCCGGGCGGCGTGGTAGCCGCGTTCGGCGAATCCGGCGCCGCCCTGGTGGCCGTCGTAGACGAACACTGTGGCGAGTCCCGTGTCGGGGTGGAGGTCGGTCGACAGTCCGCCGATGTCCCACCGGTCGCAGGTCGCGACGAGCGGGAGGAGTCCGATCGCCGCGTGTTCGGCCGCGTGGACGGCGCCCGGCACGTCGCCGGTCACGCCCGCCGCGGCCAGCGCCGGGTCGGTGATCGTGTACCAGACGGCGCGGGTGCGGAGCTGTCTCGCGGGCAGGTCCAGCGGCTGCTCGTCGATGACCTCTCCGGTGGCGAGCCGGCGGCGCAGGAAGCTGACGACCTGGTTGGTGACGTCCACGGTGCCGAAGCAGAGGGTCACGTCGCCGGCTTCGGTCCGCTCGTCGACCGTGACGACCTCCAGATCGGTGACGTCACGGGCGTGCGTGGTCCAGTCCGGGTTGGCGGCGCGGACCAGGGCCACGGCGCCGTCGAGGTCCAGTTGCTCGACGAGGTACGTGTCGCCCTGATGGACGTACACGGCGCCGGTGTGCACGGTCGTGTGGGCGGCCCCGGCGTCGACCGTCCCGAGCAGGCGGCCCGTGGCCTCCTCGACCACGGCGATCGGCTCGCCGCCGGTACCGCGGATGTCGGCCTCGGGGCGGTCGCGCGATGTCCAGTACCAGCCGGCCGGGCGGTGCCGCAGCACTCCCTCGGCGACCAGGGAGTCGAGGGCGGCGCGGGCCACGTCCCCGCCGAACAGCGGGAGGTCGGCCTCGGTGACCGGCAGCTCGGCGGCGGCACAGCACAGCTGCGGCGCCAGCACGTACGGGTTGGTCGGGTCGAGCACGGTCGCCTCGACAGGCCGGTTGAACACCGCGTCGGGATGGTGGACGAGGTACGTGTCGAGCGGGTCGTCCCTGGCCACCAGGACGGCCAACGATCCCTGGCCCGACCGCCCGGCCCGCCCGGCCTGCTGCCACAGCGACGCCAGCGTGCCCGGGTACCCGGTCAGCAGCACCGCGTCGAGGCCGGTGACGTCCAGCCCGAGTTCGAGCGCGTTCGTCGTGGCCATCCCGAGCAACGCGCCGGAGGAAAGCGCCGCCTCGAGCTCGCGACGGTCCTCTTTCAGGTAGCCGGCCCGGTACGCGGCGATCCGCTCGACGAGGTCCGGCGCGGCCTCGGCCAGAGCCCGGCGGGCGCCCAACGCCACCACCTCGGCTCCCCGCCGCGACCGCACGAAGGCCAGCGTCCGGGCGCCCTCGACGACCAGATCGGCGAGCAGGTCGGCCGCTTCAGCGGTGGCCGTCCGGCGCACGGGCGCCCCGTTCTCGCCCCCGCCCGCCTTGCTCAACGGCGGTTCCCACAGTGCGAACGTCGTCGCGCCACGCGGCGAGGCGTCGTCAGTCACCGCCTCCACCGGCAATCCGACCAGGCGACTGGCGGAACCGGCCGGGTCGGCGACGGTCGCGGACGCCAGCACGAACACGGGCGATGCCCGGTACCGGCCGCAGATCCGCCGCAGCCTGCGCAGCACGTGCGCCACGTGCGATCCGAACACGCCCCGGTACGTGTGGCACTCGTCGATAACCACGTACCGCAGCCGGCGCAGGAACGACGCCCACGCCTCGTGCCGCGGCAGCAGCCCGCGGTGGACCATGTCCGGATTCGTAAGCACGAACCGTGCGTGCGCACGGACCCAGTCCCGCTCGGCGATGGGAGTGTCGCCGTCGAACGCGGCCGGACGGATCCCGGCCAGTTCCAGGTCGGCGAGCGAACGCAACTGGTCCGCGGCGAGCGCCTTGGTCGGCGACAGGTACAGCGCCGTGGCCTTCGGATCGTCCAGAAGTGTCGCGAGTACGGGCAATTGGTAGGCGAGCGATTTTCCCGACGCGGTACCGGTCGCCAGCACGACGGACCGCCCGGCGAACGCCGCCTCCGCCGCCGCCACCTGGTGCTCCCACGGTGCCGTGACCCCACGCTCGGCGACGGCTTCGACCAGCGCCTTCGGGGCCCAGTCCGGCCAGGCCGTCGTGCGAGCCTGCCGTGCCGGGACCAGCTCGACATGGGTCACCGGATCGTCGGCGCGCCCGGCCAGAAGCCGGTCGAGAAGGGCGTCGGGAGTCGGCGTCAGCACGCTCAGAACTGTTGCACGCATGGGAGGGTGATCGCGGTGAGAGTCGACCGATGGTTAGATTCGGCCCAAGGAGTCGCCGTGGCCGTCGCGGCGAGGTCGCTACGACGCCGTGGAGGGATCTTCGTGGAGCTGTCGTTGTCGACGCGTACGCAGCAGGGCCGATCGGTCCTGTCGGTCGGCGGTGAGATCGATGTCTACACCGCCCCGCAGCTGCGCCAACGCCTCATCGCGCTGGTCGAGGAGGGCAGCCAGCACATCGTCGTCGACATGGAGCAGGTCGAGTTCCTCGACTCGACGGGGCTCGGCGTCCTGGTCGGCGGGTTGAAGCGCGTCCGTGCCCTGGATGGCTCGTTGCGCCTGGTCTGTTCCCAGGAACGGATCCTCAAGATCTTCCGCATCACGGGGTTGGAGAAGGTCTTCGGCATCTACGGGACGGTTGACGCGGCCGTGGCGGCGGGCGACTGAAACAGCAGATGCAGACAGTCCGTTTGGAGATCTCCCCGACACCCGCGCATGTGCGCACGGCTCGTCTGGTGGCGGTCGCGGTTGCCCGGCAGTGCGGTGTCGACGAGGCGTTGCTCGACGAGATCCGCCTGGCGGTCGGTGAGGCCTGCTCCCGCGCCGTCGGGCTGCACCGCCTCCACTCGCGGGCCGAACTGGTGCACATCGAGTTCTCCGACGGGCCCCGGTTCGGCGTCGCGGTCCGCGACTCGGCGCCGGTGGAGTCCGAGTCGGCGACCACCGCTCCCGATCCGCTCGTGTTACTGGGCGCGACCAACGGGGACGACCACGGCACCAGCAAGCTCGACGAGGTCACCGAAGAGTTCTCCGAAGAGGCGCTGGCCGCGGGCGTCGGGCTCGCGCTGCTCGCCGGGCTCGTCGACGACGTCGAGGTGGCCGCGGTCGACAACGGCGCCGGCTCAGTGGTCCGCATGTCCTGGCCGGTCGGCTAGCACCCGCTCAGCCCCGCCCGTTCTTGATCGGTACCGAACGTCACGCGACGAAGTGACCACCATGACACGCTTCGGTAACGACCGCGGTGTGATCCATCTCGCATTAGCGTTGGGTATACGCGCTGTGTCGCATCTCACCTAGACTCCCGCAGATCACGGCACCCCGGAGGGTAGGTGCTGTCTGCGTCCGTCCGGTTCGTCCCGGGCGATCGCGCCCCACGGAGTTCAAACAGGAGGACGTATGTCCCAATCTCTCGCCGCCGAAGGCGGGACGGTGGACCTTGTCGGTTCGAACCTGACGTATGTCGTGGTCGTGGCCGCGATCGCGCTGGTGGCGCTCGGCGTCGCCGCCGCGCTCGTCAAGGTCGTGCTCGCGGCGGGCCAGGGCACCACCCGCATGCAGGAGATCGCCGCCGCCGTGCAGGAAGGCGCCGCCGCCTACCTGAACCGGCAGTTCAAGACTCTCGGCGTCTTCGTGCTGATCGCCGTCGCGCTGCTGTTCCTGCTTCCCGTACCGGGGGATGACCTCGGCGTGAAGATCGGCCGGTCGGCGTTCTTCGTCGTCGGTGCCGGATTCTCGGCGTTCATCGGGTACGTCGGCATGTGGCTGGCCACCCGGGCGAACGTCCGCGTGGCGGCTGCCGCCCGCGAAGGCGGGGGTGCTCCCGCCATGCAGATCGCATTCCGTACCGGTGGCGTGGTCGGCTTCTTCACGGTCGGCCTCGGCCTCCTGGGCGCCTCCGTGGTCGTGCTGATCTACAAGGGCGATGCCCCCATCGTCCTTGAGGGCTTCGGGTTCGGCGCCGCGCTGCTCGCGATGTTCATGCGTGTCGGCGGCGGCATCTTCACCAAGGCCGCCGACGTCGGCGCCGACCTCGTCGGCAAGGTCGAGGCGGGCATCCCCGAGGACGACCCGCGCAACGCCGCGACGATCGCCGACAACGTGGGCGACAACGTCGGTGACTGCGCCGGTATGGCCGCGGACCTGTTCGAGTCCTACGCGGTCATGCTGGTCGCCGCGCTGATCCTCGGTCGTGTCGCGTTCGGCGACGCGGGCCTGGTGTTCCCGCTGATCGTCCCGGCGATCGGTGTCGTCACCGCGATCATCGGTGTCTTCATCACCCGCCTGCGCGACAGCGACAAGAGCGGCATGACCGCGATCAACCGGGCGTTCTTCACGTCTGCGGCGATCTCGGCCGTGCTCTGCGGCATCGCCGCCTTCGCCTACCTGCCCGCGACGTTCGCCGACTTCGGCGACAGCGTGTCGGAGGAGATCCGCAACCACGATGGCAACCCGCGGATCATCGCGATCGGCGCGGTCGTCATCGGCATCGTGCTCGCGGCGGCGATCCAGCTGCTGACCGGGTACTTCACCGAGACCGGGCGGCGCCCGGTGCGTGACATCGGCAAGACCGCGCTCACCGGTCCGGCCACCGTCATCCTCGCCGGCATAACCGTCGGCATGGAGTCGGCCGTGTACACGGCGCTGGTCATCGCCGCCGCCGTCTACGGCGCGTTCCTGCTCGGCGGCGGTGTGGTCATCGTGTCGCTGTTCGCGATCGCGCTCGCCGGCACGGGCCTGCTCACCACGGTCGGCGTCATCGTCGCCATGGACACGTTCGGCCCGATCTCGGACAACGCGCAGGGCATCGCCGAGATGTCCGGCGACATCGACGAGAAGGGTGCCCGGGTCCTCACCGACCTGGACGCCGTCGGCAACACGACGAAGGCGATCACCAAGGGCATCGCGATCGCGACGGCCGTCCTCGCGGCGACCGCGCTGTTCGGCTCGTTCACCGACGCGGTGCGCACGGCGTTCGCGGAGACCGGTCTCGCGCTGACCAGCCTCAGCGCGGCCGAGCAGCTCGACTTCAACGGGGCGCTGAACATCGCGGACCCGAAGAACCTTGTCGGCCTGATGATCGGCTCGGCCGTGGTGTTCCTGTTCTCCGGGCTGGCCATCAACGCGGTCACCCGCGCGGCCGGCGCGATCGTCTACGAGGTGCGGCGCCAGTTCCGGGAGATCCCCGGGATCATGGAGGGCACGACCCGGCCGGAGTACGGCAAGGTCGTCGACATCTGCACCAGGGACTCCCTGCGTGAGCTGGCCACCCCCGGCCTGCTCGCGATCATGGCCCCGATCGCGGTCGGCTTCGGCCTCGGTGTCGGCGCGCTCGGCTCGTACCTGGCCGGCGCCATCGCCACCGGCACCCTGATGGCGGTGTTCCTGGCCAACTCCGGTGGCGCCTGGGACAACGCGAAGAAGATGGTCGAGGACGGCGCACACGGCGGCAAGGGCTCCGACGCGCACTCCGCGACGATCATCGGCGACACCGTCGGTGACCCGTTCAAGGACACCGCCGGTCCGGCCATCAACCCGCTGATCAAGGTCATGAACCTGGTGTCGCTGCTGATCGCCCCGGCGGTCGTGGCGTACTCGATCGGCGTGGAGGAGAACACGGCGCTGCGGATCAGCATCGCGGTCGTCGCCGTGCTGATCATCGTCGTCGCCGTCCTGGTGTCGAAGCGTCGCTCGATCTCGGTCGGCGCGGACTCCTCGTCGGAGAACGGCTCGGTCGCCGAGAAGGTCGGCGTCTGACCGCAGTAACGCAGAGCGGGGCCGGGATCACGACGATCCCGGCCCCGCTCGCCGTTCACGCCAGTCCGGCTTGAACACGGAGTTGTCGTAAGTGAACGATGAGTACTCGTCCACCCGTGTCCGGAATGATCGGCGCGTCGTTGGACACCGTGCCGTCGCGTCCCCACCGCGGCGGCACCAACCGGGATACAGCAGAAGAGTGGAGTGTCATGCGAGGCTTGACGAGCACGGTGGCCTACCGAACTATCGTCGCGCTGGCGGCGGTGAGCGTCCTCGGCGCGTGCGACTCGTCCCAGCCCGAATCCGACCGGGTCGCCCCCACGACATGGGCGAAGTCGGTATGCGGCGCCCTGAAGCCGTGGTCGGCGGAGATCCAGACGATGCAGACCCAGGCGCAGCAGAAGATCACGGCGAAGTCCGACGCGGCGCAGACCAAGACCGAACTGGTGACGCTGTTCGGCGGCATGGAGAAGTCCACCGGGTCGGTCCTCACCGAGGTCGCCAAGGCGGGCGTGCCCGACGTCAAGGACGGCGAGCGGATCGCCGACCAGTTCGTCCAGGTCCTGACCGGCGCCCGCGACAGCTTCGCGACGGGCAAGGAAGCCGTCGACAAGCTGGCGACCGGCGACCAGGCCGCGTTCTACAACGGTGTCGTCGACGCCGGCAACGCGATGAGCACGGAGTATCGCAAGACCGCTGACGCGTTCGGCGAGATCAAGTCACCGGAGCTGGACAAGGCCCTCGACGAGGTCCCCGAGTGCTCTTGACATCCGGCTGACCCCCCGACCTTCGGACTTTTGAGGGGACGGGCGCCCCGCACACCCTCAAAAGTCCGAAAGTGGGCGGAAGGTCAGCGCCCAGGACACCGCCAGGGAGTACGGTCGCGCCGTGCAGCTGTCGTTCTTCGGCGCGGACGCGGGACCAGCGTCCCTCGCCGACCTGGAGGGCCTTCTCGCCGGCCCGGCCCAGGTGGTGCGCGCGGGCGATACCGCACGGGTGTCGGTGGTGCTGGCCGCGCCTGCGGCGTCGCCGGGTTGGCGCGCGGACGAGCTGCTCGCCGTGTTCGAGGCCCGAGATCTGGGCGGCGAGCTGACGAGCACGGTGGACGGGCTGGCGGCGGTCCGCACGGACTTCCGTCCTGAGCTGCTTCCGTTGACCGCGGCATGGGCACGCGGAGCGATGAAGGCGCCGCCGCGGGGTTTCACGCTCGACGGCGCGCGGCTGCGGCTGTGGGCGATAGCGGCCGGTCACCAGGACGACCACGGGTACCTCTTCACTCTGGGTGAGTCGGACGAAGCTGGCTGGAGCGCCACGGGAGCAGCCCTGTCCGCGGCCGGCGTACCGGGCACGCTCGTCGGCCCCCGCGCTGGTGGACCGGCCTATCGGGTCACTGGCCAGCGGCGCCTCCGAAGGCTCCGCGAGCTGGTCGGCGAGCCACCCGAAGCTGCCACGGAGCGTGACTGGCCGAGCCCCTGACCGGGCATTACGTCGGGGCGGGCACAAAAGAGTGTGCCGAGCGCGTTACTTTTGACACTGCCCCACGGCGTGAGACCATCTCGCGCCGGAGTGCTTCATCCCAATCTGACTTCGACTTGGAGTCCCGTGCCTTCGACCACCGACACCGCCGCGGCGCCCGCTCGGCGTACCAAGCGCGCGAACGGCGCCGCCAGTCACGACGGCATGCGGCTGGTGATCGTCGAGTCTCCGGCGAAGGCCAAGACCATCGCCGGTTACCTGGGATCCGGGTACGTCGTCGAGGCGAGCATCGGGCACATCCGTGACCTGCCGCGCAACGCCGCCGACGTTCCCGCGAAGTACAAGGGCGAGGCGTGGGCGCGGCTCGGCGTGGACGTCGACAACGGCTTCGAGCCGCTGTACGTGGTCTCGCCCGACCGCAGGGCCCAGGTCACGAAGCTCAAGGAACTGATCAAGCAGGCCACCGAGCTGTACCTCGCGACAGATGAGGACCGCGAGGGCGAGGCCATCGCCTGGCACCTGATCGAGACGCTCAAGCCGAAGATCCCGGTCCACCGGATGGTGTTCCACGAGATCACCCGCTCGGCGATCGAGGCCGCGGTCGCGAACCCGCGCGAGCTGGACCAGTCGCTGGTCGACGCCCAGGAGACGCGCCGCATCCTCGACCGGCTCTACGGCTACGAGGTCAGCCCGGTCCTGTGGAAGAAGGTCATGCCGAAGCTGTCGGCGGGCCGTGTGCAGTCGGTGGCGACCCGGATCGTCGTCGAGCGCGAGCGCGCCCGGATGAAGTTCCGGACGGGCGAGTACTGGGACATCGAGGGCACGTTCGACGTCCAGCAGGCGGCCGCGGGCGACCCCGACAACTTCGCCGCCACCCTGATCGCCGTCGACGGCGACCGGGTGGCCACCGGCAAGGACTTCGATCCCGCCACGGGCCGGCCGCGTGCCGAGGTCGTCCACCTGGACGAGTCCGGGGCCCGGGGCCTCGCCGCCCGTCTCGAAGGCGTGCCGTTCAAGGTCGTCAAGGTCGAGGAGAAGCCGTACCGCCGCAAGCCGTACGCGCCGTTCATGACCTCGACGCTGCAGCAGGAGGCCTCGCGCAAGCTGCGGTTCTCCAGCCAGCAGACGATGCGGGTCGCGCAGCGGCTGTACGAGAACGGCTACATCACCTATATGCGTACGGACTCCACGAACCTGTCGGAGACCGCCCTCACCGCCGCCCGGACGCAGGTCCGCGAGCTGTACGGCGACAAGTTCGTCCCGCCGGAGCCCCGCCGGTACGCCAAGAAGGTGAAGAACGCCCAGGAGGCGCACGAGGCGATCCGCCCGTCCGGCGACCACTTCCGCACGCCGGGCGAGATCCGCGGCGAGGTCGGCACCGACGAGTTCCGCCTGTACGAGCTGATCTGGAAGCGCACGGTCGCCTCCCAGATGACCGACGCGATCGGGCAGAGCGTGTCCGTGCGCCTGTCCGGCACGTCCACCACGGGCGAGGTCGCCGACTTCGCCGCCAGCGGCAAGACGATCACCGAGCCGGGCTTCCTCCGCGCCTACGTGGAAGGGGCCGACGAGCCGGACGCTGAGTCGGACGACGCCGAGCGCCGCCTGCCCCGCCTCGCCAAGGACGACGCGCTGACCGCGACCGCCCTGGAGGCGCAGGGCCACCGCACCCAGCCGCCCGCCCGCTACACCGAGGCGAGCCTGGTCAAGGCCCTCGAAGAACTCGGCATCGGACGTCCGTCGACGTACGCGTCGATCATGCAGACGATCCAGGACCGCGGGTACGTCTGGAAGAAGGGCACCGCGATGGTGCCGTCCTTCGTGGCGTTCGCCGTCATCCAGCTGCTGGAACAGCACTTCTCCCGGCTCGTCGACTACAGCTTCACGGCGAGCGTCGAGGAGGACCTGGACACGATCGCCGACGGTCAGCGCGGCGGCGTCGACTGGCTCACCCGTTTCTACTTCGGTGCCGCCGACGGCAAGGAGGGCGGCGTCGCCAAGGCCGGCGGGCTCAAGAAGCTCGTCGCCGAGAACCTGGGTGACATCGACGCGCGCGGCATCAACTCGATCCCGCTGTTCACCGACGAGCAGGGCCGCGAGACGGTCGTCCGGGTCGGGCGGTACGGGCCGTACCTCCAGCGCAACGGTGGCGAGGAAGGCGACCGCGCCAGCGTCCCCGAGGACCTGCCGCCGGACGAGCTGACGCCCGAGAAGGTCGAGGAGCTGCTCTCGGCGCCCTCTGGTGAGCGCGAACTCGGCGTCCACCCGGAGACGAGCGAGCCGGTGGTGGCGAAGGCCGGCCGGTTCGGCCCGTACGTGCAGTCGGGCGAGCGCACCGCCAGCCTGTTCAAGTCGATGGACCTCGACACGATCACCCTCGACGACGCGGCCAAGCTGCTCACGCTGCCCCGCACGCTCGGCCAGTCCGACGGCGAGCCGGTCACCGCGCAGAACGGTCGGTACGGCCCGTACGTCAAGAGGGGCACCGACTCGCGATCGCTGGAGACCGAGGACCAGCTCTTCACCGTGACGCTGGAGGACGCGCTCGTGCTGTTCGCCCAGCCGAAGCTGCGCGGCCGCCGGGCCGCCGCCGCGCCGCCGCTCAAGGAACTCGGCAACGACGCGGTGAGCGGCAAGCCGATGGTGGTCAAGGACGGCCGCTTCGGGCCGTACGTGACGGACGGCGAGACGAACGCCAGCCTCCGCAAGGACGACGACCTCGAAACGTTGACCGACGAGCGCGCCAGCGAGCTACTTGCCGACCGGCGTGCCCGGGGTCCGGTGAAGAAGGTCGCGCGTAAGGCGCCGGCCAAGAAGGCGGCCGCCAAGAAGGCCACACCGGCCAAGAAGGCAGCTCCGAAGAAGGCGGCCGCCAAGAAGGCCTAGCTGGCCCTAGCTTGCCGGGCGCAGTTCTTCCGGGTTCTGGTAGGTCAGGGTCACGGCGACGGCCAGGTGGTCGGACGCCTCGCTCCGTGGTGCCGTGATCTCGGACGTCGTCAGATCCGGCGTGACCAGGACGTGGTCGATCTCCTCGTCCGGACGGTCGGACGGGAACGTCCGCAGTGGACGCGCCTCCGCGAACCCGTCCCGGAAGCCGGCGTCGAGCAGCGTGCGGAACTCGGCGTCGCCGGGCCGGATGTTGAGGTCGCCGGCCACCACGACGGGCCGGCCCTCGCGCGCCAGCTCGGCCGCGAGCCCCGCGACCCGTTTCGTCTGCGCGGCTGGGCCGCCGTCCGGCGGCGGTTGCAGGTGGGTGCCGACCACGCCGAGTTCCTGGTCGCCGACGCGCACGACGGCGGTCATGGCCTCGGCGCCGGTCGGCGCACCGACGCGCGGGAGGTGGTGACTGCGCATCCGCAGGACGGGAAGCCGGGTCAGCAGCGCGTCGCCCCAGAGCTGGTCGGCGGCGGGCGCGAACACCGCGCGCATGCCCAGGCGGTCGGCGAGGAGCTGGAGCCCGTCGTGGCCACCGTTGAGGAACCAGCCGCGGTCGACCTCGCTGAGGAAGACCAGGTCCGGGTCCTGCTTGCGAATCGTCGCCGCGAGCGCGTCGGGGTCGAAACGACCGTCAAGCCCAAATCCCATGCGGACGTTGTAAGCGACCAGCCGCACCGGGAATCCCGCCACCGGATCGGGCCTGTCGGGTCTCGCCGGCGCCGTGACGTACTGGGCCGCCGCCACCGCGACGACCGCGCCGACAGCCGCCGCCGCGAGCCAGGCGGCCCGTCCGGGCGGACCGAGCGGCGCGCCCCACCGCCGCGCACGCGCCCCGACCCGCAACGCGCCGAACGCGATCAGGACCGCCAGTGCCACCGGCACGGCCTCGTTCGGGAAGCCGAGATCCATGTCGTAGGCGGCGTAGTACCCGAATGTGAGCGCCACGAGCAGGACACCGCCCAGGCCGGCGGCCAGCCCGCGCCGCCACGCGTGGTCCGGACGGGACTTCATCGCGGCCCGCGCGTCCGCGCCGATGCCGACCCAGCCCAGCGTCGCGCCGAAAGCCAGTGCCCCGACGACCTGCGCGGCGACGACCCACGGCGGTGCCAGTCCGTCGATCCCGCCGAGCTTGAAGCGGGGGATGATCGCGGTGGCGACGGCCGCGACCAGCAGGATCGCGGGGACCGCCGGGTACCGCGTCAGCCTGGGCCGGGCCGCCAGAGGGACGGCGAGCAGCGTGCCGGCCGTGACGACCAGTGCCGCGGCGCCGATCGACCAGCCGGGCGCCGCCTCGGCGAGACCCGTGGAGCCGGTGACGACGCCGGTCAGGAAGATTCCAGGACCCGCGAGGACCCACACCGAGCCGCCGGCGCCTAGTACCGGGCCGCTCGACCGGCTGCTCGCCGCCGCGACGCACCCGACGAACGCGCACGCCAGCGCGGCCTGCGCCACCGCCGCGACAGGCCCGTCGCGCCAGATCAGGTCGACCATCCCGAGCGCGGTGTGCAGGCCGACGGCCATGCCGAGCCCGGCGGTGATCCCCACGGCCGCGCGGCGGCCCGACCGGGACGACATGGCCGTCGCCATCAACCAGACCAGCCCGGCCGCGAGTGCCGCGCACAGGACGTAGAGCTGGGCGGTGCTGCCCCGGGTCGCGCCGCCGCCCGCGACACCGGCGGCGAACTTGGCGAAGGCCAGTGTGAGGGCCGCCGCGAACGCCAGCCGGTCAGCGCCCAGGAATACGGCGATCGGTACGGTCAGCAGCGGGACCACGAACCAGAACAGCGCGAACGCGCCGATCCGCTCTGGTGGGGTGCTGCCGGCGGACCCGTAGATCGTGATCAGGGCGGGCAGCCAGGCCCGCAGCACGTCGACGAGGAGGACGACGCCCAGCGCGACGGCCGCCACCTCGGCCGGACCGGTACGTGGGTCGGCGCCGCCAGCCCGGGGCTCCGTCTTCGACGAGGTGTCCGGTGCTGTTGTCGCCACCTGTTCTCCCTCCGCCGTGCCGGGCCGCGCTGGACGTTAGCGCTTCCTCAGCCGTCCGCGAAACAGCGTTACGTGTGTCAGGGGCGGCTGATAGGAATGCGCCATGGGGGTTCCACTGCACTTCGTCTCGCACGGCGCCGGTGTGCCGCTGCTCGCCCTGCACGGCTGGACGCCGGATCACCGGCTCATGACGGGCTGCCTGGAGCCGGTGTTCGCCGGCCGGCCGGGGTACCGGCGGCTCTATCCCGACCTGCCCGGCATGGGCCGAACGCCGGCTCCGGATTCAATGTCGTCCTCCGACGACATCCTCGACGCCCTGCTGGCCTTCGTCGACGACGAGATCGGCGACGAGCCGTTCCTGCTCATGGGTGAGTCGTACGGCGGGTACCTGGCGCGGGCGATCACGAACGCGCGTCCGTCGCAGGTCGCCGGCCTGGCGCTGCTCTGCCCGGCAGGCACCGAGCTTGACCGGACGAAGCGCATCCTGCCGCCGGTCACCGTCCTGGGCGAGGACCCGGAGCTGGTCGCCGCACTGCCGCCGCAGGAGGCCGCCGACTACACCGAGATCACGGTCGTCCAGTCGCCCGAGACGTTGCGCCGGTTCCAGGCCGACATCGGGCCCGGCATCGCGCTGGCCGACGAGGAGTCCATGGCGCGCATCCAGCAGAACTGGCGGCTGCGGACCGATCCGGAGTCCGGCCCCGCGTACGAGCGGCCCACCCTGATCATGTGCGGCCGCCAGGACTGGGCGACCGGATATGCCGAGCAGTACACGTTGCTGCCGCACTACCCGCGAGCGACGTTCGCCGTCCTGGACATGGCCGGGCACAACCTCCAGATCGAGCAGCCGGCCCTGTTCGAGGCGCTGGTGGCCGAGTGGCTGGATCGCGTCGCAGCGTCCTGAGCGGCTCCCGGGCCTGGCTGTGCGCGCGACGTGGACCCGGAGCGATAGCGTGACGGTGGCCCCACGGACAGGAGAGACCGATCAGCACCGTGCCTGACGATCCCGCCGTACCGGTCTCCGGTTCGGCGCAGATCCGTGCGGTCCTGCGCGAGCGGCCGTTCCGCCGGCTCTGGCTGGTGCTCGGGCTGTCCAGCCTCGGCGACTGGCTGGGCCTGCTCGCCACCGTCCTCTTCGCCGCCGAACAGGTGACCGGCGGCGCCCAGAAGGGTCTCGCGTTCGGCGGGGTCGTCGTGATGCGGCTCCTCCCGGCGATGCTGCTCGGGCCGATCGCCGGCGCGTTCGCCGACCGGTTCGACCGCCGGTACACGATGGTCGTCTGCGACGTGCTGCGGTTCCTGTTCTTCGCCTCGATCCCGCTCGCCGGCGTGTTCCTCAGCGGTGGCACGGCACTGACGTGGGCGCTGGTCGCCACGTTCGCGATCGAAGTGCTGGCGATGTTCTGGATCCCGGCGAAGGAAGCGGCGCTGCCGAACCTCGTCCCGAAGCAGCGGTTGGAGGCGGCGAACCAGCTGACGCTGGTCACCACGTACGGCCTGACGCCCGTCCTCGCGGCCCTGCTCATCGCCGGCCTGTCCCGCGCGCTCCTCAACCTGGTGAACGAGGACGTCAACCGGCTCTGGATCAGCCCCGTCGACCTGGCGCTGTACCTCAACGCGCTCACGTTCCTGGCGTCCGCGGTCGTCGTGCTGTTCGGGATCCGGCAGATCAGCGGCCGGGGATCGGGCCGCGTCGGCAAGCAGCAGAACCTGCTGCGGTCGCTGCTGGAGGGCTGGCGGTTCATCCGCCACACGCCGATGGTGCGGGGGCTGGTGCAGGGCATCCTCGGCGCGTTCGCGGCCGGCGGCGTCGTCATCGGCGTCGCCAAGTTCTACGCGGGCAGCCTCGGCGGCGGTGACGCGACGTTCGGCCTGCTGTTCGGCACCTTGTTCGTCGGCCTCGGCGCCGGCATGGCGCTCGGGCCCAAGTTGGTCAGGGCGCTGTCGCGGCGGCGCTGGTTCGGGCTGAGCATCATCCTGGCCGGCGCGTCGGTGGCGCTGATGGCCCCGGCGCCGCACCTCGCGGTCGCGATGCCGTTCGTCCTGCTGGTGGGGGTGGGCGCCGGCATGGCGTACCTCGCCGGCACCACGCTTCTCGGCACGAACGTCGACGACGAGATGCGCGGACGGGCCTTCGCGTTCGTCCAGTCGATGGTCCGGGTCGTACTGATGCTGGCGATCTCGGTGTCTTCGCTGCTCGTCGGCGTCGGCGGTTCGCCGCGGATCAACTTCGGGCCGGTCCACATCAACCTCAGCGCCACGCGCGTGCTGCTCGTCGTGGCCGGCGTCATGGCGGTGCTCACGGGCGTCCTGGCGTTCCGGCGGATGGACGACAAGCAGGGCGTCCCCGTGCTGAAGGACCTGCTCGGTTCGCTGCGCGGCCGTCCGCTGAGCGTGCCGGGCAGCGGCCCCGGCGAGGGCGTGTTCATCGCGTTCGAGGGCGGCGAGGGCGTCGGCAAGTCGACGCAGACCGTCAAGCTCAGGGCCTGGCTGAACGTCGCCGGCTACGAGTCGGTCATCACCCGCGAACCCGGCGCGACGCCGCTCGGCCGGCGGATCCGCGAGCTGGTCCTCGACCACACCGACAACCCGCCGACCGCCCGTGCCGAGGCCCTGCTGTACGCCGCCGACCGGGCACAGCACGTCGACACCGTCATTCGTCCCGCGCTGGCCGAGGGCAAGGTCGTACTGACCGACCGGTACGTCGACTCGTCCCTCGCCTACCAGGGCGCCGGCCGCTCGCTCGCCACCGACGAGGTCGCCTGGCTGTCCCAGTGGGCGACCACAGGGCTCCGGCCCGACCTCGTCGTGCTGCTCGACGCCGATCCGGCCGTCGGGCTGGAACGCGTCGGCCGGCGCGGCGACAGCGACCGGCTCGAAGCCGAGTCCGCGGCGTTCCACGCCAGGGTGCGCCAGGCGTTCCTCGACCTCGCCGAGGCCGAACCCGGCCGGTACCTCGTCATCGACGCGAGCGGCAACGCGGAGATCATCGCCGAGCAGATCCGGGCCCGGGTCGCCACGCTGCTGCCGCCCAGGCCAGCGGAAGCCTCGGCCGACGAGGACGACCGCGACCGTCCTACCGCGCGGGCGGCCTCCGGCGATCACCTCGGCGCGTCGGATCTGCCGGGGGCGCGCGCTGCCTCCCGCGACCGGCCGGGCGCACCGGACGACGTCCCCGCCCCGGGTGACCTGCCGCGGTCGCGCGGGGCCTCGGGTGACCTTCCCGCCGCCGGGGGAGGCCGCCGGTGAGCGGCGAGGTGTTCGCGGATCTCGTCGGCCAGGACGAGGTGGTCACGACCCTGCGCCGCGCCGTGGCCGCCGCCGCCCGGATCGTCGCGGGCGAGACGACCGCGCCTGGAGAGATGACCCACGCGTGGCTGTTCACCGGCCCGCCCGGCTCCGGACGATCCGTCGCGGCCCGCGCGTTCGCCGCCGCGCTCCAGTGCCCGGACGGCGGCTGCGGGGTCTGCACGGCGTGCCACACGACCTTGCACGGCACCCACGCGGATGTGCGCCTCGTCGTCCCCGAGGGCCTGACGATCGGCGTCAACGAGATGCGGGCGCTCGTACTCCGTGCCTCGACGGCGCCGTCGAGCGGACGCTGGCAGGTCGTCCTGGTCGAGGACTCCGACCGCCTCACCGAAGCCGCCGCGAACGCGCTGCTCAAGGCCGTCGAGGAACCGCCGCAGCGCACGGTGTTCCTGCTGTGCGCGCCGTCGACCAACCCCGAGGACGTGTCGGTGACGATCCGTTCGCGGTGCCGGGTCGTGCCGCTGCGCGCGCCCGCGCCGGAGGCCGTCGCCGAGGTGCTCGTCCGCCGGGACGGCGCCGACCCGCAGACCGCGCGGTGGGCGTCGCGGGTGGCGCAGGGCCACGTCGGGCGCGCGCGCCGGCTCGCGCGGGATCCGCAGGCGCAGGCACGGCGGCGGGCTGTTCTCTCGGTACCGCGCTCGCTCACGAAGATCTCCGCCTGCTTCGACGCCGCGGACGCGCTCATCAAGGCGTCCGAGGAGGAAGCGGCGGCGGCGACGGCCGACCTGTCCGTCCGCGAGACCGAGGAGCTGAAGCAGGCGCTCGGCGGCGGCGGGACGGGCAAAGGCGCCGCCGCGGCGGCCCGGGGTACGGCCGGGCAGATCAAGGACCTGGAGAAGCGGCAGAAGTCGCGCGCGACCCGGGCCCAGCGCGACGCGCTCGACCGTGCGCTCGTCGACCTCGCCGCGTTCTACCGGGACGTCCTGACGCTGAAGGTCGGCGCCGACGTCTCCCTGGTCCACGCCGACATCACCGACCTCGCCGAAGCGGCCGCCGCCAAGTGGACGCCCGAGTCGATCCTGCGCCGTGTCGAGGCCATCCTCGCCTGCCGCGAGGCGATCGAGACGAACGTGAAGCCGCGGATCGCGGTCGAGGCCATGATGGTCGCCCTCTACGAGGGCTGACCGCTCGGGGGCTGCCCCAACGGATTTGGGGTGGGAACGGGGAGTCAGGCTCCACGATCCCACCCCAAATCGGCGAGTGAGGACTACGGGCGGCGGGCGGCCACCATGGCCAGGCGGCCCATGACCACCAGCCCGATGCCCGCGACCAGGAACATCGTCAGGCTGCTGCCCGTCACGGGGAGCTTGCCGCCGTCGGCGCCGCCCTTACCCGCGGCGGACGGTGACGGCGACGGCTGCGGCGGAAGCAGCCCGCCCGGCGGCACCTTCGCGGCGGCCCTCAGGTCGCCGATCGCCACGTCGAGCAGCTTGCCGGTCTGCGGCGTGTCGAGGACCTCCAGCCGCAGCGTCGCGGCCTTGGCGCTCACCGACGTCGCCGTCACGGACTTCGTCACGTGCCCGATGCTGAGGCGCAGCAGCGCACCATGCCCGCCCCCGCCCCCACCGGCGGCGAACCCCGCGCCGGCCGAACTCGCGCCGGCCGAACTCGCACCTGCCGAAGCCGCACCTGCCGAACCCGCACCTGCCGAACCCGCACCGTACGGCCCCGACGCGCCTGAACCGCCCCCGCCCGAACCCAGGCCGAGGTCGGGGAGCAGCCCGCTCAGCCCGTTCCCGCCCGGCACGGGCACCTCGGGCAGCGGCGTCGCGGGCACGCCCGGCAGCTTCGGGCCCGGCAGCGGCAGGGCCGGCGCCACGGGTGCGGCCTTCGGCTTCTTCGCCGTGGACAGGTCGGGTGCGGCGCCGAGCGGAATCTCGATGACCTGGTCCGGCGCGTCGAGCCGGTGCAGCGTGCGGCCGCGGGCGTCGACGATCTCGACGATCGGCGAGGTGTAGTGCACCGACGAGCGGTGCGTGCCGGCGGCGGTCGCCGTGAGCGTGGGCGGCGAGATGATCCGGATCGTGTGCTGCTGCGGGCTGCC
Organism: uncultured Actinomycetota bacterium; assembly: GCA_963742725.1. GTDB lineage: Bacteria > Actinomycetota > Actinomycetes > Mycobacteriales > Cryptosporangiaceae > CAVVAL01. The sequence continues at coordinate 2,617,401 of CAVUMX010000001.1, forward strand.
GCGGAACACGGTGAGCTGGGCGGCCGAGATGCGCGCGTGCGAGGTGACGCCGAGTCCGCGCTGGCCGTGCACCTTGACGATGTCCGTCTTGCTCTGCGCGTACGCGGTGTGGGGCAGGTCCAGCACGGACGAGCCGATGTACGGCACCGGCGCGGGAAGCCCCGCACCGGGGATCACGGTGAGGTTCGCGACCGCGCCCGCCGCCTCGGTGAGCTTCGCGGGCCTGGTCGGGTTGGCGGTGCCGGCGTGCCAGCGGGCGTGGGCCCGGAGCTGGCCGAGGCCCACGCGTGCGAGCGCGAGGTCGATCGGTTGGTTCTGGAGTACCGCCGGGTGGACGTTGTCCGGCGCGGCCTGTTGCCGGATCGCCGAGCGCGGCACGTCGGGCAGCTTCTGCCCGAGCACGGAGCCGTCGACGTATGCGGCTCCGGTGCTGGTCTGCGGCGCGCCCTTGCTGTCGACGGTGCTGCCGGCCGTCGCGACCTTGAGGTCGGCGAGCGCGGCCCGCTGGGCGCCGAGGGGGGTGGCGTCCAGCGCGATGACGCGGATCAGGCTCGCGGACGAGCTGGCGCTGTAGACGGGTCCGGCGGGTGCGGCCTGGGCCGCCGTGCCGATACCTGCGGACGCGGCCACCAAGGCCACCGCGAAGCCGGTGGAGGTGGCGCGGGACAGCCTGCGACGTGAGCGTTGGTGCATCAGGAAAATCACCCTGTTCTCTCCAGACGTCAGTGCTGACCCGCCCAACGACACCCCGACGCGCCCAGTGACGGCATAATCACGCTTAGTCCCGGTACTGACCGAACGGCTGATGTACGATCAGCCGTTCGGCCGAGGTCGACTGGTGCAGTCCGGTCACGCCACTGAGTTACCTGGGGATATGGTCCGGAGATGGGCATGCTGTGCGCGGTCAGCTTCACCCGCTACGGCCGCCTGTACTACCTCGATCCAGGCGCCTTCACGCCCCAGGTCGGAGACAAGGTACTGGTGCCGACCGACGACGGCGTCGAGGTGGCCGAGTGCGTCTGGGCAGCCCAGTGGGTCGCCGAGGAGACCGACGGGTTCCCGACCCTCGCCGGCCTGGCCGGCGCCGCCGAACTCGACCGGGACGCCCAGCTCCGAAAGCGGAAGGCCGCGGCGAAGGTGGCGGCGAAACGGCTGATCCGCGAGCACGACCTGCCGATGAAGGTCGTCGCCGTCGACCACTCGCTCGACGCCAACCGCGCCACGATCTACTTCACCGCACCGCAGCGGGTCGACTTCCGGTCGCTCGTGCGTGACCTGGGCGCCACCCTCAAATGCCGCGTCGAGCTGCGGCAACTGTCCGCGCGCGACTCGGCCCGGGTCCAGGGCGGCATCGGATCGTGCGGACGCGACCTGTGCTGCGCCACGTTCCTCAAGGACTTCGAGCCCGTCAGCATCCGCATGGCCAAGGACCAGGACCTCCCGCTCAATCCGATGCGGATCTCCGGTGCCTGCGGCCGGTTGATGTGTTGCCTCAAGTACGAGCATCCGCTGTACGCGTCGTTCGCCGAGTCGGCGCCGGCCGTCGGGGACCGCGTCGACACGGCGGACGGCCCCGGGCGGGTCATCGGCCGGTCGGTACCTGCCGACACGCTCACCGTCCGCCTGGACGCCGACGGGTCCCGGTGTTCGTGCAGCCGCGCCAGCGTGTGCGGATCACGCCAGGCGTACGAGGGGTCTCCGGCATCCGAACGCCCCGTTGGCGGCTAGGCACGGCGATGACCACGCGCAGGACGTTCCTGGCGGGTAGCGGCGCGGCCGTGCTGAGCGTGGCGGCCTGCCACGCGAACGAGGAGAAGCCGCCGCGGTTCGACCCCGGGAGCTGGGACAGCGTCAGGGCGCAGTTCGACATCGACCGCGACGTCCGTCCGCTGACGTCTTTTGTGTTCGCGAGCCATCCCGCGCCGGTGCGGGCGGCGATCGAGAAGCACCGCCGCGGCCTGGACACAGACATGGCCTACCTCGCCCACGAGCAGGATCTCGACACCGCCGTGGCGGACGCCGCCGCGAAGTACCTCGGCGCCGACGCCACGAGCATCGCGTTCACCGACAGCACCACGATGGGGCTGGGCCTCGTGTACGGCGGCCTCCGGCTCCGTCCCGGCGACGAGGTCGTCACGACCGAGCACGACTTCTACTCGACGCACGAGTCCCTGCGGATGGCCACGGCCAGAGCGGGCGCCACCCTCCGCAGGGTCACGCTCTACGACGACCCGGCCAGCACCGATCCGGACGCCGTCGTCGAGACGATCCGGAAGGCGGTCACCCCGCGGACCAGGGTCGTCGCGGTCACGTGGGTGCATTCCAGCACGGGCGTGAAGCTGCCGATCCGACAGATCTCCGACGCGCTGCCGCTCGGCCCGGACCGTCCGCTGCTCTGCGTCGACGCGGTGCACGGGTTCGCGGCGGACCACGTCCCGGTGCAGGATCTCGGCGCTGACATATTCGTCACGGGATGCCACAAGTGGCTGTTCGGGCCGCGCGGCACCGGACTGGTCTGGGCACGCGGCGACGCGTGGGAGCGGCTCACGCCGACGATTCCCACGTTCGACTCGTCCGGATTCGCGGGCTGGCTCGGCATCACCGGCGCCGACCAGCCGCCAGGGCCACGGATGACGCCCGGCGGCTACCACTCGTTCGAACACCGATGGGCGCTCGCCGAGGCGTTCCGCATGCACCTCGACATCGGCCCCGACCGGGTCACCACCCGCACCACCGAACTCGCCACGCGGCTCAAGGACGGTCTCGCTGGGATGAGCCACGTCAAGCTGGCGACACCGCGCGACCCTGCGTTGTCCGCCGGCCTGGTGTGCTGCCAGATCGGCACGATCGACCCGCAGCAGGCTGTGGCTCGGCTGCGGGAGACGTACCGGATCGGTGCCAGCGTCACGCCGTACCGGACACCACTGGTCCGCTTCGGCCCGACGATCGTGAACACCGACGACGACATCGAAGCAACCCTGAAAGCCGTCCGATCTATGAGTTAGCGGTTTGGGCGATCTTTCGGTGCCTATAGCGACAGAAAGCGCGCCCAAACGCGGAGGGGGCGGCGCGGCGGCGCGGGCGGGGCTACAGCGGGGCGGTTGTCAGGGGCCCCGGCCGGCGCCGTGCCAGCCGCGACGCGAACGCGGCCGCCGCCGCGCGCGGATCGGACGCCTCCGTGATCGCCCGCACCACGACGACCCGGTCCGCCCCCGCCGCCAGCACTTCGTCGAGCCGGCTGATGCTGATCCCGCCGATCGCGAACCAGGGCCGGGACGCGCCGAGGTGTTCCGCCGTCCAGCTCACGAGCCCGAGCCCCGGCGCGACCCGCCCCGGCTTGGTGGGCGTCGGCCAGCAGGGTCCGGTGCAGAAGTAGTCGGCTTCGACGGACGCCACGCGCGCCAGGTCAGCCGAGTTCGAGGATCGCCCGATCACCACGTCGTCGCCGACGATCCGCCGCGCCCACGGCACCGGCAGGTCGCCCTGGCCGAGGTGGAGGATGTCGGCGCCGGCGGCGAGCGCGACGTCCGCGCGGTCGTTCACGGCGAGCAGCGCCCCGTGCCGGGCACACGCTTCGGCGAACACCTCCAGGTACGCGAGTTCCTGCCGTGCCTCTAGGCCCTTCTGCCGGAGCTGCACGACATCGACACCGCCGGACAGCGCCGCGTCGAGGAAGTCGGCCAGGTCGCCGCGCTCCTCGCGGGCGTCCGTGCAGAGGTAGAGCTGTGCGTCCGCGAGCCGTTGCCGGCGCTGGTCCCCGTCAACCATCGGTGTCCCTCCTGCGCGAGCGTTGCCTCAGCCTGCCACGGTAGGCTCGGGACGTCCGCGGGAGCCCGGTGACACCGGGCTGAGAGGGGGCCTGAAGAGGCCCCGACCGTACGAACCTGATCCGGGTCATGCCGGCGCAGGGAGGAGCGAACGTGCAGGCAGGACCTACTTCATGCGCCCGCTGCCCTACTGCGGAACGTCGCTACGGGCGGGACACATGAAGCAGGTCCTGGTCATCGGCGGCGGGGTGATCGGCCTCGCCTGTGCCTGGCGGCTCGCCGAGCACGCCGACGTGACCCTGGTCGATCCCGCGCCGGGCAGCGGCGCGAGCGCGGTCGCGGCCGGCATGCTGGCCCCGCTCACCGAGGCCCACCCCACGGAGGATCCGCTGCTGCGCCTCTCGCTCGAAGCCGCGCGGCGCTACCCCCAGTTCGTGGCGGAGATCACCGAAGCCAGCAACGAGGACCCTGGCTACGAAACCGCAGGCACCCTCGCCGTCGCGTTCGACGCCGACGACCGCGCCGAGCTGGACGTTCTCGCCAGCCACCTCACCGCCGCCGGCCTCGCCGCCGAACGCCTCAATGCCCGCGACTGCCGCCGCCTCGAACCCGCGCTGGCCGCCGGCGTCCGCGCGGGGCTCCGCGTCGACGGCGACCGCAGCATCGACAACCGCCGCCTCGTCCACGCCCTCCGCGCCGCCGCCCGCAACGCGAAAGTCAAAACCCGACAAGCAAGAGCCACAATCCTCGAAGAGGATGGCGTCGTCAAAGGAGCCGTGGTCGACGGAGTGACGCTCCGGGCAGATGCCACCGTCGTCGCGGCCGGCTGCTGGTCCGGTGGTCTCCATCCGAGCATCGCCGGCCTGGTGCGTCCGGTGCAGGGCGAGATCCTCCGGCTCCGGGCCCGGCGAGGCACCGTCGGACTGGCGCGAACCGTCCGGGCGACCGTCCACGGCTACCCCGTCTACCTCGTGCCGCGCGCCGGCGGCGAGCTGGTGGTGGGCGCCACCCAGCGCGAGATGGGGTTCGACACGGCCGTCACGGCGGGCGGCGCGTACGCGCTGCTGCGGGACGCCCGAACGGTCGTTCCGGGCATCGACGAGTACGAGCTGGTCGAGGTCCAGGCGGGGCTCAGGCCGGGGAGCCGCGACAACGTGCCGCTGATCGGCCACTGTGGACCGTCCGGGCTCGTGCTGGCCACCGGGCACCACCGCAACGGCGTCCTGCTGGCCGGCATCACCGCGGACGCGGTCACCGCCTTGGTGGTCGACGGCGCCCTGCCCGACTACGCGCGCGCCGCCGACCCGGCGAGGTTCGGATGATCACGGTCAACGGCGAGCCGTGGCCGCTCGACGCGGGCATGACGGTGGCGGCCGTCGTCGCCCGCCTCACCGACGCGCCGCGCGGGATCGCGGTGGCGCTCGACGGCGCCGTGGTGCCCCGCGCCGACTGGGACGCGACGCCCGTACCGGACGGCGCGCGGATCGAGGTACTGACGGCGGTACAAGGTGGATGACGTCCTGACGATCGCCGGCCGGGCCTTCCCGTCCCGGCTGATCATGGGTACCGGCGGCGTCAGCAACCTGACCGTGCTGGCCGATGCGCTGCGCGCCTCCGGTACCGCGCTGACCACGGTGGCGATGCGCCGCTTCGACCCGGCGGCCGGCGGCGGCGTCCTCGATCTGCTGCGCGACCTCGACATCGCGTTGCTGCCGAACACGGCCGGCTGCCGCACCGCGGCCGAGGCCGTCCTCACTGCCCGCCTGGCGCGCGAAGCGCTCGGCACGGACTGGGTGAAGGTGGAGGTCGTGGCCGACGACCACACGATCCTCCCGGACCCCGTCGAACTCCTGGACGCCGTCGAGCAGCTCGTCGACGACGGCTTCACCGTGTTGCCGTACACGAACGACGACCCGATACTCGCCAGGCGGCTCGAAGCGCTCGGCTGCGTCGCCGTGATGCCGCTCGGGGCGCCGATCGGATCGGGGCTCGGCATCCGCAATCCGCACAACATCGAGCTGATCGTCGAGGAGGCCGGCGTGCCGGTGATCCTCGATGCCGGTATCGGGACGGCGTCCGACGCGGCGCTGGCGATGGAGCTGGGCTGCGACGCCGTCATGCTGGCGACGGCCGTGACCAGGGCGGACGATCCCGTCCGGATGGCCACCGCCATGCGGCTCGCCGTCGAGGCCGGCCACCACGCCCGCCATGCCGGCCGGGTCCCGCGCCGCTACCTCGCCCAGGCGTCATCCCCGGCGAGGGGCTTGTAGTACCGCTCTACCTTGTCGGGTCCTAGGGAGACCTCACAGCTCTGGGCCCACGGGCAGCAGGCGGCCGACCACCTGCGCCTCACCGGCCATTCCGGGCCCGTCCATGTCGTGGCGATGCACGACACCGTGGTGGCGAGCGGCGCGGCGCCCCGCACCTGTACGCCCTGGCCACCTCCGGCCGGATCGTCGCGTTCAGGCTTTAACGCCGCGAGCGCGTCCGCGGCCTGGTCGCGAACCCGAGCGGGCCTCCGGCAGCCAGCCCGAGCAGGGCGGCGGGGAGGAACAGCAGCGCGGCGACGAGCCAGAACAGCCAGGCGCTGGCGACGTCGTCCGGGCTGCCCGGGTGGACCAGGCGTTTCGGGTCGACGACGACGGTCACCTTGGAGCCACGGGCGTGCTTGGTGTTCTTGTCGGTCCACTCGCCCGGGATCCCCTTGAGCGTGTAGTGCGCCTGGTCGCCCCACCGCCCCGACGTGACCCGGACGGCGGTGATCGTCGCCTCGACCTGCGTGCCGCGTTCAGCCAGGACGGCCGCGCCCGGCCCGAGAGATCCCCCGAGCATGCCGAAGCCGGCGGCGAGCAGGAGCGCGCCGACCAGGGCGGCACGGCGCCGCTCTGCCACGGCCGTGACATGCGCGGCGACCAGCCCGACGATCACCGACACCACCAGGACCGACAGGAGCACCTTGTACCGGTTGTCGGCCCGCACGTGGACGGTCGCCGTCGCCGCCTGCAACGCCGCCGCGGCCGCCACGATCAGGACGAACAGCGCACCGCGTAACCAGCGTTGCCAGATCGGGAAGTCGTTGGCGGCCACGGCGGGATCGTATGCGGGGGTGACCCTATGGCCGGCTCCGACGCGCCCGCCGCTCTCTACGGGCGTCGTCGGCGGCGAGCTGTTGCGGCGTCCAGCCCAGTGGCAGCGGCCCGCCGGCGTAGAGCGCGATGAGCAGCGCGGGCAGCAGGATGATGACGTCGATACCGCCGAGGGGGAGGGAGTAGCCCACTTCCTTGGGCGTGTGCGGGTGGACCAGGTTGCCCGGATCGACGACGAGCCTGACCGTGGTCCCGATCGGGACGAGTTCGTCCTTCGGCTGCGGCGACCAGGTGTCCTTGGCGTAGTCGGCGGCGGTGCGGTACATCCCGGGCGTGCGGCGGCTGTGGCCCTCGGTCCATTCGCCGGGGATCCGCTTGCCGTCCGGGCCGGCGACCCGGTAGTGGACGTTCTCGTCGTTGATGGGGCGGCTGATCCGCGTCTCGATGACGGTCGCCTGCACCTCCTCGCCGCGGTAGGCGAGGACCGTGGCCCCGGGACTGGCCGGGCCGTCGAGGGCGGCGAACCCCATGACGATCCAGAACGGCACGATCAGCCAGAACCGCCGTGTCTTGTCGGGCTGCACGATCCAGCCGATGCCGTAACCGATCAGGGCGGACACGACGGCGATGAGGATCGACGGGAAGAGCCTGTCGTCCTGTTGCACGCGGACGCTGGAGGTGGCCATCTGCGCGAGCGCGGCGACCGTCACGAGCAGGGCGAAGAGGAGCGCGCGCGACCAGCGCGGACGTGGAGTGGGCACGGCGCATCGTAGGCTGACCCGGGTCAGCCGCCGGGCGACCGCCACCAGAAGTGCCCGATCGGGCCATCCGCTCACCTAGGCTGGGGAGATGACCCGGACGGGTTTCGGCTGGTCGGCGATGCTTGCCGTGGTCGGGCTGGCGGCCGTCGGCGCGCTGTGGTCGTGCGCCGGGGAGGAGCCGAGCAATGGCGAGCACCTGGACGTCGGCCCTGTCGTCCGGGTCAGCGGTCTGCATGTCGTCGGCAACCGGATCGTCGACGGCGACGGGCAGACCGTCCGCCTCCGCGGGTTCAACCACTCGGGCGCGGAGTACATGTGCGTCGAGGGCCAAGGCGTGTTCGACACGGACGACGGCGGGATCCCGTCCGAGTCAGTGGTCCGGGCGATGCGTGGATGGCGGGGAGCGAACGTCGTACGCGTCCCGCTGAACGAACAGTGCTGGCTGGGGCTCGGAGGGGTGCGTCCGGAGCACTCCGGGGAGGCCTACCGGACGGCCGTGCGCACGTTTGTCGCCAGGTTGAACACGTACGGTTTCGTCGCGGTCCTCGACCTGCACCGCAGCGCGCCGGGCTCGGCCCGATCGCGCCGGCAGGAGCAGATGCCGGACCGCGATCACAGCCCGGCGTTCTGGTCGTCGGTCGCGGGCACGTTCAAGGACGAGCCGGCCGTCGTATTCGACCTGTTCAACGAGCCGCTGCCGTTCGACGAGGAGAACACCGAGCGTGCGTGGCGATGCTGGCGGGACGGCGGTTGCCTGTTGACGTCGAGCAACAGCGGCGAGCGTTACGTCGCCGCCGGGATGAACGAGCTGATCGCCGCGGTGCGGGACACCGGCGCGCGCAATATCGTGCTGGCCGGTGGGCTGTACTCGGCCGAGGTCCTGACCCAGTGGCTGCGGTACCGACCCGTTGATCCGCTCGGGCAGCTGGGCGCGTCGTTCCACGCCTACTCGTTCAACGAGTACTGCTCGTCGAAGACCTGCTACGAGCGCGACCTGGCGCCGGTCGCCGCCGCCGTCCCCCTGTTCGTCGGCGAGATCGGCCCGGACCTGCCAGGTTCGGCGAGCGGCATCGACGAGAAGTGCCCGGCCGATTCGGTCCGGCGCGGTGAGTTCTCCACCACGCTCCTCGACTGGCTCGACGATCACGGCGCCAGCTACACCGCCTGGTCGTGGAATCCGTGGCGGGACTGCTGGGCGCTTGTCACCGGCTGGGACGGTGCCCCGACCGAGATCTGGGGACGCCAGGTCAGAGCTCGGCTCGGACGTTAGGCGCTCGCTCGGGAGTTGGATGCGGTGACGGCCGCCTGGGGCGGCTCGGCAGCGGCGCGGACGCGGGCTGGTCGACGGCGGCGCCGAGCGGTACCTCCGGCGGGCTGTCGACTCGCTGTGGGGGCTCTGGCTCGGCTGCGACCACAGCACGGCGGAACTCGCGCAGAGCCCGGTGCCGCGGTCTGCGCACGTCGTTCGTGAGCACTCCGACGACCGGACGGTCACCGAGGCTCCCGAGCTCGCGTACCGCGTCGGCCAGGGCGGTGCGGGTGGTGCGCCGGCGGTCCGCGACGAGCAGGACGACGTCGCTGGCCGGCACGAGCGCGACCGGGTCGGCGACGCTGAGCACCGGCGCGGAGTCGAGGATGACGAAGTCGCAGGCGAACCGGAGCTCCTCGATCGCCAGCTGAAGCCGATGTGCCTCCAGGTAGTTCGCCAGGTCGTTGACGGGCGGGCCGGCGGTCAGCAATCGCAGCGTCGGGACCGGAGTGGGGCGCAGCGCGTCCGCCGCGGAGCACTCGTCGGTCAGGACGTTGGCCAGCCCGACGCGATTGTCCAGCCCGAACAGGGTATCGAGCCGTGGCTGGCGGAAGTCGGTGTCGACGAGGATCACGTTGAGTCCGGAGAGCGCCAGTGCGCACGCGAGGTTGGCCGCCGTGGTTGTCCGTCCTTCGCCGTCGCGCGCGCTCGTGACCAGGACGGACGTACCGTCGGTGCGTGCGGACGTGAGCGACTGGACCCGGGTCCGCAGGTAGCGGTACGTCTCCGCCGCCGGTGTGTCCGGCGCGCGCAGGATCAACGGGAGCTCATCCCGTCGCGTGCGTAGCCTCGGCACTGTCGCCAGGACGGGTGCCCCGGTGGCCAGCTCGAAATCAGCGCGGCTCCGGAGCCGGTCGTTGGTGCGGTCGCGCACCAGGGCGGTCGCGACGCCGAGCCCCAGTCCGATGGCGAGCCCCGCGATGAGGTTCACCCAGATGCTGCGCCCCGCAGGCACGCCCGGCAGGCTGGCCGGGGTCACGAGCGTGGCGTGCTGCGCCGCACGCGCCGCACTGGCGAGTGCGGTCCTGTCCTTGCCCTTCTCCTGGTCCTCCGCCGCGTTGCGGTAGGCGACGTAGGCGTTGGCGAGCGCCTGTGCGCGTGCTTGCGCCACCGCGGGCTCGGTATGCCGGTAGGCCATGCGCAGGATGTTCGCGTCGGGTGCGACGCTGACGGTGAGGCCCTCGAGCAGCTCGCCCGGCGTGGCTCCCACCGCCTTGGCGGCTCTGTCCAGGACCACGCCCGACTGTGCGATCTGCTTCTCCGTCCCCATCGCCGGGGCGACCGGCGTCGTGCCCGCGAGGACCCGTGCCTCGACGACTACGCTCGCCTCGGCGATGTATTCGCGGGGAGCCATGAGCCCGACGCCGACGACGGCACCGGCGACCAGCGCGGTCACCAGGATGATCCAGAACCAGTAGACCCGCAGCAACCGGGCCGGCCCGCCACTAGTCGTGGTCACAGCTCTCGGCTCCTCTGGTCGAGGTCGGGGGTTCTCAACAGTGTCTCGTACACAGTGACGTAACGCTCCTTCTGATGTTCCCAAGCGATCGCCGTTTGGACCCGCTGTCGCCCTATCCGACCCATTTCTTCGCGCCTGGTGGCATCGGCCAGGAGATCGTGTACCAGGGAGCCGAACGCCACCGTGTCGCCGCGCTGGGCGTAGGCGGCCGCATCGGCGGCGAGTGCTCTGGTCTCGGACACGTCGAACGCGACGAACGGCAGCCCACAAGCCATGTACTCCATGGCCTTGACCGGCGAGACGAACTCTTCGAGATTGGGCTCGATCCCGATGTCCGCGGTGGACATGTATGCGAACGCCCGATCCTGATCGACCCAGCCCGCGAACGACACCCACCTGCCGAGGTCGAGTTCCTCGACGAGACGCTCGGCATCCGGTACCGCGTCACCGTCGCCGACGAACGTGAACGCGCAGTCGGTGCGGCCCAGCGTGTGGACGGCATGGCCGATTGCGCGCAAGGCCAGGTCGACGCTGTCCTGCGGCCCCATCATCCCCACCAGGCAGCACAGCTGTGGGTACCCACGGCGCAGGTCGGGGTTGCGGGGGTGTCGCAGGGTGCGGCTGAGCCGGGGGCCGTTGCCGACGATCGTGATGGCCTCGCGTGGGACACCGCCCCGCTGCTCGGCGACCGTCCGCAGCGACTGGTTGACGACGAACACGTGGTCGGCGACCCGCAGGCTCGCGCGTTCCAGGAACAGAAGGGTGCGGTGAACGACGCCGCGACCGCCGTACCTCGCCTCGTACACCTCGGGCGAGAGGTCCTTGAAGTCGAACACCACGCGGCGGCCCAGGAGCTTGAACGGAGCCGCGACGAGGAAGTAGAGGTCAGGCGTGCTCGACACCTGGATCACGTCGAAGCCGCCGGAGACGAAGGCGCGGACGACGAGCACGGCGGCCGCCACCAGCGAGTACAGGTACTCCCAGACGAAGCCGAGCTGCGTCGTCCCGCTGGCGGGGGCGGGATAATCGAGCACCCGCACACCGGGGATACAGGTGTTGCCGACATCGCGCGGGCAGATCACCGTGACGGCGAAGCCGGCCTCGATGAGTGCCGTCGCGTGCTTGCGCAGCCGATGGTCGCGGGCGAGCGAGATGTTCTCGATCATCAACAGGACACGGTTTCGTCGGGTCATGGGGTCAGCCGTTCCAGGTCGCCGGGCGTGGTCGATCCTCGTAGTGGTCGGAGAAGCGCCAGCAACGCGAACATGGCGTCGGCCGCGCCGCGATAGGTCAGGTGCGGGTCGAAGAGCATGAGGACGACGTTCGCGCACACGGCGGCGGTGATCGCCATCCCGGCCACCGCGATGGCGTCGTCGTGACGCCGCACCACCGCCACTGCTCTCCGCACCGACGCCCGGACGAAATACAGGTAGCTCGCGAGCAGCGGCACGCCGCCGCCCCAGAGGAGCCAGGTGTAGCCGCTCTCGATCCACACCCAGCCGAACTCCTCGTGTGCGGCCGGCACCCGTGCCGACGGGCGTACCCCCAGCATCCAGTTGCCGTGCGCTGCGAGCTCGGGCCAGAAGTACGTGTTCAGGTTGCGGAGCCGCACGATCCAGCTGTCGGGCATGCCGGATGCGCTCTGGAACCCCATCAGCCGGATCTCGATGACCGGCCACATCACGCAGCCGGCCACGAGCGCGATCGGGATCGCGTACGCGAGCATCCGTTTGGCGCTTCCCGACACGACTCCCAGCGCGACGACGGCGACGACCAGCCCGATGACAGTCGAGAACTCACCGGCACCGAAGATGCCGAAGACGCAGAGCACCACGACGGTGCCGAGCAACGCGCGATGCCGGTCGCCGCGCAGCAGCATGGCGACGGCGACGGCCAGGTTGATGATGGCGAGGTCCGCGACCGCGGCCGCGAGCGCCAGCGTGGAACTCCCGCGCCCGATGGCCAGTGTCCGCTCGACCCCGAAGGGTGCGTAGAGCGTGGCGAGCAGTTCGGGGACCCCGAACAGCCCCAGGGCCTGCAGGATGCCGATCGCGCAGACGACACTCGCGGCCCCCATCGACAGGAGCAGGCACCGGAACGCCTGCCGTTCGGTGCTGACGGCGCTCCGGACGATCGCGTAGATGGCCAGGTACTTCCAGAGCACGGTGCAGTACTGCAGGTCGTCGCCGGAGATCGCGCGCTCCCGCATGACCATCATCAGCAGCGGCACGACCGAACTCGTGACGCCGAGCGCGAGCAGGGCGACGTCCGTTCTGCCGAGGTGCGGCCAGCGCAGCCGGCCGGTGCGCGCGGTTGCCAGCCAGCGCACGGCCAGCGCGCCGCCGACCAGCATGGCGAGCGCCTCGTTCGGCCGCAGCACCGGCAGCAGGGTGCCACGGTCGATGCCGGCGGTCAGCGGCGTGAAGAAGATGATCAGGTACGCGGCGACGGCCGGCCTGGCGTAGACCCAGGCGGCGATGCCGAGGGCGCCCAGCAGCCCCGCCGCCAGGAGCGGCGCCGCGCCGGCGAGCGCACCCACGAACAGGCACCCGAGCAGCAGCCCGCCGTTCACCAGGATCGCGGTCGGACGGTGCGCGCGGCGCCACCGTGGCCGAATCCGTGGCAGGCGCAGGGCTCCCGTGATCCACGCCAGCTCCGGGGCGCGCAGCAGGGCCTGGCCGCCGCCGTACAGCGTTGCTCCGACCAGCGCGGCAGCGAGCACGCCGAGGAGAGGACTGCCGGTCAAGGCGTCGACGCCGGTGGCCGTGGCCGCGGCCGGGATCGCGGTGACGACGGATGCCAGGATGGTCCGCCCGACCGGGCGGGCGAGCGACGCCTCGCCGGGGGGCAGGCGCCGCAACAACGTCCACACGAGGTAGGCAGCGCTGACCACGGCCCCGGCGGACAGCGCGCACCCCAGCACGGTGAGCACGGCCGGGCCGTCGACGGTCAGCGCGAAGCCGGCGAGCGCCAGACAGACCGCCACCTGCAGGGCCATCGCCCGCAACGGCGTCGCCGTGTCCTTGCGCGCGTAGCAGGCGTAGGTGGAGACGAGGAACGCCGTCTCACCCACGATCCCGATGGCGAGCGCCGTCAGCGACGCGGCGACGAGTTCGGTGCCGCCGCCGGCGCCGAAGCCTCCGTAGGAAACGGCGCCCGCGAGCGGAGTAGCCACGGCGAGGTAGCCGACCGCGGTCGGTACGGCGACGAACAGCGCGAAGGTGAGGCCCCGGACGTAGGTGTCCCGGAAGATCGTTCCGGCGGCCGCCCCGGTCATGCGCGACAGGCGCGGCGCGAGGGACAGCGCGACCGGCGTGGCGCCGAGCGCGATCGGAAGGAAGAAGAAGTTCATCGCGAGCTGGAAGGCGACGACGCCGCCGGCCACCCGGTTCGCGAGCAACAGCAGGACGAGAAGTTGCAGCGCCGCGAGGCCGGCCTGGGCGAGCGCCGCCATCGCCGAGCGGACGACCTCGCGCACCTCACGATCCCGCCAGCCCGCGAGCGGCAGCAGCCGGACGCCGAGGTGCCGGGCGCCCAGCCACTGCGCGGCGGCGTGCATGCCCACCGAGCCTGTCGTGCCGAGCCCGAGCAGTAGCAGGGCCCCGGTCGACGGGTTCTCGGCTGTCCCCGGGAAGAGCACGAGGACCAGCGCGAGCACGACGATCGTTCCGATGTTCTCCAGCGCCGGCGCGGCTGCCGCGAGCGCGAACCTGCGGCGCGCGTACATGACGGCGGTGGCGGTAGCGATCACGCCGTACAGCGCGATCTGCGGCATGAGCATCAGGACCAGGAGCCCGCCGATGCGGGCCTGCTCCGCGGCGGCCGCCGCCTCGGGGCCGAGGTTGAGCGCGAGCGGTGCCGCGAGCACGGCAAGGGGGATGGCCGCCAGCATGGCGACGAGCACGATGCCGAAGAAGCCACCGGCGACGCGCTCGGTCGCTGCCCTGTCCCCGGCGTCGAGGTGCCGCACGAGGGCCGGGATCAGCAGCGAGGAGAAGAGCGATCCGCCCAAGAACCCGTAGAACACCAGGTTCGGCAGCGAGTTGGTGAACTGGTACGTGTTCGCGAAGTACGTTGCCCCGAGGACGGCGGCGACGACGACCCCCCGGACCACGCCGGTCGCGCGGCTGACCAGCGTCCACACCGCCACCGTCATCGAGTCGCCCACGGCGGCGGTGGGGGCCGCGAGTTCTGCGGTCTCAGGCGACGTGCTGGTGACAGCCGTGTGGCCGGCGCTTCCGTCGTGGGCAACGGTTCTGCCCCCGACAATGGCCGGCTCGGTGGTCATGGCGCCCCGCGGCGGAGCTGCGCCGGAACGGTGCGCACGAGGATGGACAGGTCGAGCCAGAGGCTCTGCCTGCGGACGTACTCCACATCGAGCTCCAACGCCTGCCGCATCGTGAGCCGGCTGCGCCCGCTCACCTGCCACAGCCCGGTCAGCCCCGGCGTGACCCGGAACCGGGCCCGCGCCGGCTCAGCGAACAGCTTCGCCTCCCAGGCCAGCACCGGCCGCGGGCCGACCAGGGACATGTCACCCACGACGATGTTGACCAGCTGCGGGAGCTCGTCGAGGCTGGTCCGCCGCAGCCAGGCGCCGACCAAGGTGACACGCGGATCGGATTCCAGCTTGTAGAACCCCGTCTCGCCGCCGGTTGGCGGGTGCTCCTCGGTCAACAGACGGCTCACGTAGGCGCGGTGGATCGCGTCGCTGTTGCCCGCGTGCATCGTGCGGAACTTGTAGAGGACGAACGGTTTCTCGTGGCGCCCGAGCCGCTCCTGGCGGAAGATCGCCGGACCGGGCGACGTCATCCGGATCGTGATCCAGATGGCCGCCAGCAGCGGAGCCAGGAGCACCAGCCCCACGGACGCCAGGACGCAGTCCAGCAGCCGCTTGACGAGCGCTCGCGCGGTCATGACCGTGGAGTGCCGTCAGCGGTGAACCCGGCGACCCGCCTGCCGATGTCGGGCAGGTCCTTCACCCGGCGGCGGGGAACGGCCGGGTTCCCGTAGGCGACCATCCCGTCGGGGATGTCGCGCGTCACGACCGAGCCGGAGCCGACGAGCGCGCCCGCCCCGATCCGCACGTACGGGAGGATCGTGACGTTGACGCCGATCTGCGCGCCCGCCCCGATCCGCGGACCTTCCATCAGTCGCGCCGATTCGGCGTCGCCGGGGTACAGGTCGTTGGCGATCGTCACGCCCGGTGCCAGGAAGGCATCGTCCTCAAGGTGGGTGAACTGCGCGATGTAGCAGTTGGCGTGGATCTTCACCCGGTGCCCGATCCGGCAGCCGTAGTCCACCACCGTGTTGCTCCAGATCCGCACCTCGTCGCCGATCTCGCAGTCCTCCCGGACGATGACGCCGTGGCCGGTCTCGAAGCCCGCGCCGATGCGGCTCGCGTCGTAGAGGACGGTCCCGCTGCGCAGCCTCGGGCGTACGCCGAGCCGGAGCGCGTCAGCCGGCCGCTCGGGAAGCGGGTAGCCGACGATGACCCCCTCGTCGATGTTCCAGTCCTGCGGGTTCCCCTCAGCCTGCTGGCGCATTGACGAACGCCTCCCCCATGAGGGCCTCATCGAGCGCCAGGCAGACTCGATCCAGCTGCTCCGGCGACATGTGCGGGAAGATCGGCAGCGAGAGGATCTCGTGTGCGGTGCGCTCGCAGACCGGTAACGGGCGGTCGGCGTAGCGGCGTAGCGGTGGTTGGAGGTGGCACGGCACCGGGTAGTGCACGCCGGTCTGTACCTTCCAGTCCGCCAGTACGGCACGCACGCTGTCGCGGTTCGCGACGCGGGCGACCAGCAGGTGATAGACGTGCCGTGCTTGGGGTGCCGCCGTCACCAGCCGAGCCGGCGAGGTCTCGAAGTAGGTCTGGTACCCCTTGGCGAGCGTGATCCGGTCCTCGTTCCAGTCCTCGTTGCGACTCAGCTTGGCCGAGAGCACCAGTGCCTGGAGCGCGTCGAGCCGGCTGTTGAGGCCGATCGCCGCATGCTCGTAGTGGGCCGATCCGCCGGCCCGGCCGTGGTTGGCGAGGGTGCGGATCCGGCCTGCGAGGTCGGAGTCGGAGGTGACCACCGCTCCGGCGTCGCCGAACGCCCCGATGTTCTTCCCGGGGTAGAAGCTGAAGCAGCCGGCCACCCCGAAGGAACCCGCTCGTCGTCCCAGCCACTCCGCGCCGTGCGCCTGGGCGGCGTCCTCGATGACCAGCACCCCGGCGCGGTCCGCCGCCATGCAGAGCGCGTCCATGTCGACCATCTGCCCGTACAGGTGGACCGCGATGACGGCGCGCGTGCGGTGGGTGCACGCCTCCTCGAACGTCTCCGGCGTGAGCAGAAGCGTCTCGGGGCTCACGTCGGCGAAGCGTGGTGTCGCGCCGGCGCGTACGACCGCTTCCGCCGTGGCGATGAAGGTGTTCGACGGGACGACCACCTCGTCGCCGGGGCCGATCCCGAGCGCCTCCATCGTCAGCAGCAGGGCGTCCGTGCCGTTGGCGACGCCGACAGCGTGCGCCGTCGCGCAGTAGTCCGCCCACTCCACTTCGAACTCCTCGACCGGGGCGCCGCCGACGTACCGGCCCTCGAGCATCGCCTTGGTGAACGGCTCCTCGATGCTGGGCCAGATCTCGCGTGCCAGCGATCCGAGGTCGAGGAAGGGCACCCCGGCGCTATCCATGCCGGGCCTCCACGCTCGCGAGGACCGGCATGCTGGTGACCTCGTCGAGGAGCACCGGCCGACTCTCTAAAAGGGACAGCTGCGCCGCGTCGATCACCTGGACGACCGCGAGCCCGTTCACCCCGTCGGTGCGGGGCCGGGTGCCGTTGACGACACAGTCGACGAAGTGCCGGTCCTGGACCGCGAGCGGCTCGGGGTACGGCACGAAGGGGGACATGATCGCCCCGGTGTGGTACGCCATCTCGTTGCGCGCCAGGCCGTTGCCGTTGCCGTCACCGTTCGCCGGCAGCACGGCCTTGTCGTGGATCCGGATGCGTTCCTCGGTGGCCATGTCGTCGTAGACGGCCATCTTCTTCGCCCCGACTGCCGTCGTGCGGCGGACCTTCTGCGGATCGAGCCAGCTGACGTGGATGTTCGCCTCGACGCCCAGCGTGTCGTAGCTCAGCCGCAGATAGGCCACGTCTTCGAAGACCGGGTGCACGTGCGTGGCCGCCCATGCCTGCACCGACGTCGGCGGCATGCCGAGGACGTGGTTGGCAATGGAGATGTCGTGTGGGGCGAGGTCGGCGATGACGTTGACGTCATGCTGGTACAGGCCCATGTTCAGCCGGGCACTGTCCAGATAGTACAGATCTCCGAGCTCCTGGCTCTGTACGAGGTTGGTGAGCATCTCGACGGCCCCGTTGTACTCGAAGGTGTGGCCCACCATGAGGACCACGCCGGCGTGCTCGGCCTCGGCGACGAGCATCTGAGCATCTGCCGTGTTGGTGGCCAGCGGCTTCTCGATCAGCACATGCTTGCCGGCCCGGATCGCCTGCAGCCCTAAGCGTGCGTGCGTGCTCGGCGGTGTGGCGATGACGAGCGCGTCGACGTGTGGCAATGCCGCTTCCAGCGACAGGAAGCCCCGGTCGGTGGCCAGCAGGTGGGCCACGTCCGGCAGCTGGTCGAGCCGCTCGTCGATCGCGACGACCCGCGTCACCTCCGGCGCTGACTGCATGACTCGAAGATGCTTGGGGCCCCAGTAGCCGAGGCCTACAACACCTAATCGAGGTGTTCTGTGACTGTTCCTCATTGGGGCACCCGCCCACTCGTACTGGCGAGTTCTAATTGCACCCCTGCACGGAAAATACATATACCTTGCCGCATGAAGACCCCCCCGGCCTCAGTTCCCGTCCCCCCTTGGACGGGCGTGCAGGCTGAGTATTGAGTTGCATCCGTGCTGCGTGAAGGCCCATTCGTTGCTCTTTGGGTCGCCCATTCGGTCAGTTCTTTGCCGGCCCCATTGCGCCAGGTGGAGGATCTGCGAGGCTGACTAATCGCGAGCACCAACGTCGCGTCGACCGCCTATCTGACAAGCGCGGGACGGACATTGGGCGCGTGAGTCCCAAGGGGGGATTGGCCATGATAGTGCTGCCATTGTCTGCCAGATTGGTGGCGAAGAGGCGTCAAAGCGGGCCACGTCGCGGAGTTCTTGTAGGCGCCGCTGTGGCACTGGTGCTCGTCCTGACAACGATGCTTCCCGTTTCGGCGCAGGCGTCCATGGCGCGCCCGCTCACCGTGACACTGACGTTCGACGACGCGTTCGCCGACCAGATGCAGGCCCAGGCGTTGCTCAAGAAATACGGAATGCGGGGCACGTTCTACGTCAACTCGGGCACCATTGACCTCCCGGGGTATATGACCCGAGCAAACCTCGACACACTGAAGGCCAATGGCCACGAGATTGGTGGACACTCAGTAACGCATCCGTCACTCCCGACGCTTCCTGCGGCCGAACAGAATCGCCAGATCTGCCGCGACCGCAACACTCTGTCGTCGTGGGGCTACACGGTGACGTCATTTGCATATCCGTTTGTCGACTTCGACGCATCGACCAAGGCAATTGTCCAAGAATGCGGATACAACAGTGGGCGAGCGGTCGGTGACTTGAGGTCACCGTATAGTTGTAGCGACTGCCCCACCACGGAGCCGATTCCGCCGGCCGACCGGTACGAGATCAGGACGCCGGACGAGACCGATCGCACGTGGTCCCAGAAGAACCTGCGCGACACCGTCACCCGAGCCGAGCGTGACGGCGGCTGGCTCGTCCTCAACATCCACCACATCTGCGCGACCAACTGTGTCACCGAGTCGATCACGCCGAAGAACCTGGAGGACTTCCTCAAGTGGCTCAAGCCGCGGTCGTCGATCCTCATCCGGACGACCGTCAAGACCGTCCACCAGACCGTCGGCGGCGCCGTGCGGCCGGCCGTGGTCCCGACGCCGGCTCCGCCGGCCGGTGACCCCGGGGTCAACACCGCCCGCAACCCGTCGCTGGAGACGCCGTCGAACGCGGACCCGACCCGGCCCGACTGCTGGACCGCGGCCGGGTTCGGGACGAACACACGCACCTTCGCCCGGGTGGCCGACGCGCACAGCGGATCCTTCGCGGACCGGATCACGATGACGAGCCGTACGGACGGCGACGCGAAGCTGGTACAGACGTTCGACCTCGGGAACTGCGCATCGACGGTGACCGTCGGCCGCAACTATGAAGTGAGCGCCTGGTACAAGTCGAACGTCGAGGTCTACTTCACCCTGTACAAGCGTGACGCCGTCGGGCGGTGGGCGTTCTGGACGCTCAGTCCCAGGCTGGCACCGGCTGCTGCGTGGACCCACGCAAGCTGGGTCTCTCCGCCGGTGCCGAGCGGCGCCGAGGCGGCGAGCTTCGGCTTGACGATAGACAGCGTCGGCACGCTGACCACCGACGACTATGGCTTCGCCGACGCACCGGCGCTGCCCCCGCCGGCACCGCCCGGGGTGAACGCGCTCAAGAACCCGTCGCTTGAGACGGCCGGTGTCGGTGGCTTCCCGCAGTGCTGGACCGGCACTGGCTTCGGCACCAACACACCGGTGTGGACGCGGGTCACCGACGCGGCGCACGGTACGTTCGCGCAGCGGCTCGACATGACCAGTTGGACCGACGGCGACGCGAAGCTGATCCCCTTGTTCGACAGCGTGAACTGCGCGCCGACAGTCACGGTGGGCCACCCGTACACGCTGAGAGCGGCGTACAAGTCCGATGCGCCGACCTTCTTCACCCTGTACCGGCAGGACACCAGCGGGGTCTGGTCGTATTGGACGGGGAGTCCGCCGTTCGCGGCGTCCGCGGCCTACACGGCAGCCACCTGGGTGTCACCGCCGGTGCCGGCCGGCACGGTCGCGATGAGCTTCGGCCTCACCTTGAGCTCGGTGGGCTCGCTCACCACGGATGACTACAGCCTGGTGGACTCAAGCTGACAGCAGGGGGGAACCGGGCCGGCGCCTGAGGGGGGATGCGCCGGCCCGCTGCTGATGCCTTGTAGGTCCTTGGCGCAGACGGGTGGGAACGCTCGCCTCTAGGGCGTCCGCCACCAGAAGTGGCCAACCGGGCCCACTCCCGCGCCCAGGGGGTACGAGCCCGCCACGGCCTGCGTGACGTACTCCTTGCCCGCGCGGACGGCGTCGACCAGCTCTACGCCGCGCGCCAGCGAGGCGGTGATCGCGGCGCCCAGGCAGTCGCCGCCGCCGTGCGTGTGCGGGGACGGATGCCTCGGCGCGGTCAGCTCGACGAAGTCCGATCCGTCGAACAGCAGGTCGACCGCCGGTCCGTGCGCCAGGTGGCCGCCCTTCACCAGCACCCACTCCGCCCCGTACGCGTGCAGGGCCACCGCCGCCTTCTCGGCGCCCGCCCGGTCCTGGACGTCGATGCCGGTGAACAGCCGCACCTCGTCCAGGTTCGGGGTGATGAGGGTGGCCATCGGGAACAGTAGGTCCCGGTACGCGTCCAGCGCGTCGGGCTGTAGCAGCGGATCGCCGTGCATCGACGCCGCGACCGGATCGACGACCAGCGGGATCGAGCGTCCGATCCCCGCCTTGACGAAGGCCGCCGCGACCGCCTCGATGATCGGCGTGGACGCCAACATCCCGGTCTTGGCGGCGCCCACCCCCATGTCACCGGCGACCGACGCGATCTGCGCCGCCACCATCGCCGGTTCCAGCTCCTGGACGCCCGTGACCCCGACCGAGTTCTGCACGGTCACCGCCGTGACGGCGAAGACCCCGTGCACACCGCAGCCGAGGAACGTCTTCAGATCACACGCGAGCCCCGCCGAGCCGCCGGAGTCGGTGCCGGCGACCGTCATGGCGACCGGCGGGGTCCCGATCACGCGTCGACCACCGGCAGGTACACCTTGGCGCCGTGGTCCACGAACTCGCCGGACTTCTCCGCCATCCCGGCCTCGATGGCCGCGGCGTCGGTGAGACCGCGTTCCTCCGCGTACTTGCGGACGTCGTGGCTGATCCGCATCGAGCAGAACTTCGGTCCACACATGGAACAGAAGTGGGCGGTCTTCGCCGGTGCGGCGGGCAGGGTCGCGTCGTGGTACGCCAGCGCGGTGTCGGGATCGAGCGCCAGGTGGAACTGGTCCTCCCAGCGGAACTCGAAACGGGCGTCGGACAGCGCGTCGTCCCACTCCTGGGCCCTGGGGTGGGCTTTGGCGAGGTCGGCGGCGTGCGCGGCGATCTTGTACGCGATCACGCCGGCCTTCACGTCGTCCCGGTCGGGCAGGCCGAGGTGCTCCTTCGGCGTGACGTAGCAGAGCATCGCCGTGCCGTACCAGGCGATCATCGCGGCGCCGATCGCCGACGTGATGTGGTCATACGCCGGCGCGATGTCCGTCGTGAGTGGACCGAGCGTGTAGAACGGCGCCTCGTCGCAGATCTCCTGCTGAAGCCTCATGTTCTCGGCGATCTTGTGCATGGGCACGTGACCGGGGCCTTCGATCATCACCTGGACGTCGTGCCCGCGCGCGATCCGCCCCAGCTCGCCGAGCGTCTGGAGTTCGGCGAACTGCGCCTCGTCGTTGGCGTCGTAGATGGAGCCAGGGCGTAGCCCGTCGCCGAGCGAGAACGTCACGTCGTACGTGCGCAGGATCTCGCACAGCTCGTCGAAGTGCGTGTAGAGGAAGTTCTCCTGGTGGTGGGCGAGGCACCACGCGGCGAGGATCGATCCGCCCCGGCTGACGATGCCGGTCTTGCGGCGGGCCGTCATCGGCACGTACCGGAGCAACACTCCGGCGTGGACGGTCATGTAGTCGACGCCCTGCTCGCACTGCTCGATGACGGTGTCGCGGTAGATGTCCCAGGTCAGTTCCTCGGCGGCGCCGTTGACCTTCTCCAGGGCCTGGTAGATCGGCACGGTACCGACCGGGACGGGGGAGTTGCGCATGATCCACTCGCGGGTCTCGTGGATCCGGACGCCCGTCGAGAGGTCCATGATCGTGTCGGCGCCCCACCGGGTGGCCCACACCATCTTGTCGACCTCCTCCTCGATGGACGAGGTGACGGCGGAGTTGCCCAGGTTGGCGTTGACCTTCACCAGGAACTTCGACCCGATGATCATCGGCTCGGACTCGGGGTGGTTGACGTTCGCCGGGATGACGGCCCGCCCGGCGGCGACCTCGTCCCGCACCAGCTCGGCCGCCAGCCCCTCGCGCTGCGCGATGAACTCCATCTCCGTGGTGATCTCGCCCGCGCGGGCATAGGCAAGCTGGGTGACGGCCCCGTTGACGGGCGTCCGGGCGGCGATCCAGTCGGCGCGCCGCCCGGGCAGGCCGTTGACGAGGTCGAGCGGATGGTCGAGGTCGGTGTACGGGCCGGAGGTGTCGTACAGGGTGACGACATCACCGTTGGTCAGCGGTACCTCGCGGACGGGCACTCGGAGGTCGCCCCGGTACGCCTTGCGGCTACCCAGGATCGGACCAGTGGTCACGGACGGACGAACGTCAGCAGCCGTCATCGGCTTTCGCTCCCTACGCCGGCATTACCCGGTCAGGTTCGGCGGTCGATGGCGCTGCCCGTGCGTGGGCCGGCCACCCTCTCAGCCCGCCTGCACGAGCTCCCGCGATGGATGCCCCAACCGTAGTGACCCGTACGGCTGTCCTTCAAGGGCGGTGCGATTCGTCGGCAGTGCGGCGATACGTCCGCGCATTCGCGGCAGGAAGTCGGTAAGGGCCGGTCAGGCGAGGTGCGCAGGGGTTAGGTTCGCGGATGGCCCGGGAGACCCCCGGCCATCCCCTGGAGGAGGACTCGATGCATCTCCGCCGCCGTGCTGTCGTCGCCGCGGCCCTACTGGGCCTACTCGCTCCGACGGTCGCCGCCGTGCCCGCGCAGGCCGACGCTGGCAACAACTCGTCCCGCAAGCTGCGAGCCGCCGTGAATGCGGACGGCGTGTTCCGGCACCTCTGGGCGCTGGAGGCGATCGGTCGCATCAGCGACGGCACTCGGGTGTCCGGCACGAAGGGGTACGACCGGTCGGCCCTGTACGCCGAGGCGCTGTTCCGGCTCGCGGGCTACAAGGTGAGCAAGCAGACCTTCACGTTCAAGGCGTTCCGTGGCCTCGAACCGTCCGTGGCGAAGCAGACCGCGCCCGGCACCGCACGTGACCTCGAACACAACATGCTGAGCTACTCGGGCAGCGGCGACGTGACCGCCGCCGTGAGCGTGCCCAGCGGCTCGCCGCTCGGCTGTGAGGCCGCCGACTTCGCCGGCTTCCCCGCAGGCGGGATCGCGCTCATCAGCCGCGGCACCTGCACGTTCGCGATCAAGGCGACCAACGCCCAGGCCGCCGGTGCCACCGCGGTCGTCGTCTACAACAACGCCGCCGGCGAGCTGGCCGGCACGCTCGGCGAGGCGTTCACCCTAGACCTGCCCGTCGTCGGCGTGACGCAGGCGCTGGGGCAGGAGCTGGTCGGGCTGGTCCCGCAGGGCCTCACGCTCAACGTCAAGACCAAGACCTTCCGCGGGGACGCGGAGACCACGAACATCTTCGCCGAGTCGCGCACCGGCGACCCGAACAACGTGGTGATGGCGGGCGCGCACCTCGACTCGGTGTGGCAGGGCCCGGGCATCAACGACAACGGCACAGGCTCGGCGTCGATCCTGGAGATCGCCCTCCAGATGCGGAACGTCAAGCCGACGAACAAGGTGCGGTTCGCGCTCTGGGGCGCCGAGGAGTCCGGCCTGATCGGCTCGACCAAGTACATCGAGCAGCTGCCGCAGGCCGAGCGCGACAAGATCGCCCTGTACCTCAACTTCGACATGGTCGGATCGCCGAACTACGTCCGGTTCGTCTACGACGGCGACAACTCGGCGTTCCCGCCCGGCCCCGGTTCCGCTGAGGGCCCGCCCGGGTCCGGCGCCATCGAGAAGCTGTTCCACGACTACTTCAAGTCGGTCGGACTGGTGTCCGCCGAGACCGCGTTCTCCGGACGGTCGGACTACGGACCGTTCATCGCCGAGGGCGTCGACATCCCGGCTGGTGGCCTGTTCACCGGTGCCGAGGGCGTCAAGACGCAGGCGCAGGCCGACGCGTTCGGCGGTACCGCGGGCCAGCCGTACGACGCCTGCTACCACAAGGCGTGCGACGGCATCCGCAACGTGAGCCGCAAGGCCATCGACCAGATGGTGGACGCCATCGCGCACGCCGTCATCACGTACGCATACGACACCAGCAGCGTCAACGGCCCCGGCGGTGCGGCCGGTCCGGACAACCCGAACGGCGCCACGAGCGACAGCGGCGGCGGCCTGCACGCCGACGACCACGACGCGGTCGCGTAGCTCACCCTCGGATCTGGGCGACATCCTCGCGTGATGTCGCCCAGATCTGGGATCGGCCGGCTACTTCCAGCGGCCAGCCGCGTAGGCGGGCAGCACCAGCGCCTGCGCGACGATCGTCTTCTCGCCGTCGTAGGTAAGTGCAGGCGAGCCGTACAGGTCGTACCCCTCGTTGATCGCGGCACTGACCCGCGCCGCGAAGTCCGCGTCGTCGGGGCCGGTCACCAGCAGGTACCGCGATCGCTCTCTGACGTGCTCCATCCGTTACCTTTCCTCCCACGTGAGGTCCACCACGGTAGGGGTTCGAATCTCGTCGCGGGAGCCAGGTACACTCATCGTCGCGGTACCCGCCGCCTTAGCTCAGTCGGCAGAGCGGCTCACTCGTAATGAGCAGGTCATCGGTTCGATTCCGATAGGCGGCTCCACCCGGAGCAGCGGAAACGGCCCCCGGACACCCGGGGGCCGTTCTCGTCACGTCCCCGGGAACACCCCCGGCCCGCTCGGCCCCCGTCCGACCGTTCATATAGTCACGTGGTGAACCTGGAGCAGGTCCGGCTGGCGTATGCGTCCGTCGCAGATCTCTACATCGAGCTGTTCGGCACAAGCCAGCAGGTGCACGCCGACGACCTCGCCTTCATCGGGCGGCATCTGGCGGGCCGACCTGGCACGGTGCTCGATCTGGGCTGCGGGCCTGGACATATCACCGGGTACCTTCGCTCGCTGGGCGTCGACGCGACGGGAATCGACATGGTCCCCGAGTTCATCGCCCATGCGCGGGCGGCCCACCCGGGCGGCAGGTACCAACTCGGGTCGATAGCGAACCTCGACGTTGCCGACCACTCCATCGCCGGCATCCTGGCGTGGTACTCGTTGATCCATCTACCACCGCAGAAACTCGACGGCGTGCTCGCTGAGTTCCGGCGAGCAGTGGCCCCGGCCGGTTCGGTCGTGCTCGGTCTCTTCGACGGTGACGAGGTCGCCGCCTTCGACCACAAGGTCGTGACCGCCTATCGCTGGCCCGTCGACGAGTTCTCGGAGCGACTGACGCGGGCCGGCTTCACGGAGGTCGAGCGCCTGCAGCGCCCCCGCGAAGGCGATCGTCGGCCGCACGCCGCCATCGCGGCAATCGCAACCCCGGTGTGAGCTGAGTCCGCGTTCGAACGCCGATC
This sequence comes from uncultured Actinomycetota bacterium, assembly GCA_963742725.1. Classification (GTDB taxonomy): domain Bacteria; phylum Actinomycetota; class Actinomycetes; order Mycobacteriales; family Cryptosporangiaceae; genus CAVVAL01. The sequence goes on from CAVUMX010000001.1 coordinate 2,643,256, forward strand.
GCCCGAACGGGCAGGGTCGACGGCCGTCGGGGATGCCCGACGAGGATGGTTCTGACCTGCGAATGCCCCTACCGTGCTCCGCGTGAAGAAGATCCTCGTGGCCGCTGCTGCGGCACTCGCACTGTTGACCGTGACCGGATGCGGCGATGACGCCGCCGACGTGACCGCCGCCGCGGCCGACCGCGAAGCCGGCCCCGCCGAGGGCGGCGACGACAACGCGCCCTGTGACCTGATCGAAGCTGCCGAGGTGACGGCAGTCCTCGGCGAGACGCCGGAGCCGCAGGGCAACACGGCCAACCCGAGCGGCCAGGTGTGCCTGTGGGACGGCGCCGATGACAAGCAGAGCCTGTGGTTGCAACTGTTGGCGCCCCGGTCGAACCCGGAGCAGAACCTCAACGGCTACGGCTGGACCGCGGAGACGTTCACCCGGTGGGCCGACAGCGAGGCCGAGCCTGTCGACGGCCTCGGGGATGAGGCGATCTACCAGGCGAAGGACGAGCTCGGCGGCGGCAAGGTGTTCGCCCTCTCCGTCCTGCACCACGGCGAGCGGGTGTTCCAGCTCCGACACGAGGTGAAGGGCGCCGACGGCTCCGAGGCCGACGCCACCCTCGACAAGCTCCGACCCCTCGCCGCGAAGATCGTCGAACGGCACTGAGCGCGCGAGCGGGGCTGGGCCATGATTGCGAAGTGACCGAGCACCCCCTCGCCGCGCTGGACTTCGACCTGTTCATTCTGGCTGGGGACGAGCGCGTTCCGTGGCTCGGCCAGTGCACCGGCTCGCCGGACCCGGTTGAGGTCGACATCGGGTACGGCGAGCCGCAGGCTGGCGCGGCATGGTGTGTGGTGACCACCGAACGGCGCCAGGGCGAGCGGTTCGAGGCGGTGGGGGGTGCGCTTCCGCGCACGGTCGAGATGGCCGCGGCGGATGTCGTGTTCTCACTTCTGCTGGGTCAGGCTGCCGCTCCGGCAGGGCTGTCGTGCAGCGGGGACGACGTTCAGCAGTGGGGTAAGGACGTGTTGGGCGTCGCCCGCGAATCGGTCGAGGCGTTCCGGGTGCCTGGCCGTGGGTGGAATCGCCATCCGCTCCACGTTCGCGGCGAACGCGGGGAACCGTTTGCGCTGTGGCTCCATGAGCGAGCCGAGGGCTACGCCGGAGTCGCCGATCTGGGGTCGTACCTGATCGCGGTCCGTGGCAGCCTGCCGTCGCCGCGACGCTGGACGCTGGACGTTCTGAGCCCCGATGAGGCTCGCCGGTCACTGACCTAGCCACCCGGGGCGCCTGGCGCCGGTTCTAGAGTTCGATCCAGTAGCGCCGGGCGGGGCCGAACTTGGTCTCTCGGACACACTCGAAGACGCCGCCGCAGCGTTCGATCGCCTTCGCTGATGCGTGGTTCTCGACGGCGCAGACGGCCAGCACGCGGTCCAGGCCGAGCGACCGTGCCTCGTCGAGCATCTGGCGCACCGCCCAGGTGGCCAGCCCGCGTCGGCGCGCGGACGGTCGGATGCCGTACCCGATGTTGCCGGCCCACCGCACGTAGTCGCTGGTGCCGTGCCGCAGCGCGATCCCGCCCAGCACGCGTTCGTCCTCGACGATCCATCGATACACGCAAGGCGCGGTCCACGCCGGGTCCGACCGCGTTGTCAGCCGCGCCACCCAGTCCGCGAACCCGGCCGGTGAATCCACCTCGTCGGACGGGTCCAGCCCGAAGCCGTCCTCGTGCTGCCCGGGACCCCACTCCGCGTGCGCCTCCAACCAGGCGGACGGCGGGTGCGATCAGCTCGGGCATCCGGCGACGATAACGACGAGAACGTGCCGACATCGGCGGCGGCGTTCGGCCTCACCGTTCGAGGCCAGCCGCACTCGCCTTGGGTGTTGCGAGGGCCGTGCATCATGGCGCTCACGTCCGTCGGCAGCGTCCACAAGGGGTCAACCGTGCAGCCACTTTCCGTCCCGCCGCTCCGCCGTGTGCTGCCCTTCGCCGCGGCCGCGATGTCGCTCGGCGTAGCGGCAGGCGCTCTGGTCATCGCCGCCCCTGCTCACGCGGCCGCTGCCTCGGCCATTGTCGCGGACAATCGCCTCGTCTACCGCGCGGCGCCCGGACAGGTGAACAACCTGACCATCGACTGGGCGGCCCCGGGGAAGTACCGCGTCAAGGACTCCGTGCCGATCACCGCGGGCCCCGGCTGCGCTGCGCAGCCAGGGAGCGCCACAGAAGTGCTGTGCACGGTGCCGTCGCGATTCGACGTCGACGTGGACGACCTGAACGACACCGTGCTGGTGAGTGGGCAGCCGCAGGGTTTCAGCTGGATCCAGGGCGGTGCCGGCAACGACGTCATCAAGGGCGGCGAAGGGCGCGACTTCCTCGACGGTGGGCCGGGCGGCGATGCGATCTCCGGCGGCAGCGGTGACTATGACGTCGTGTCCTACGCAGACCGCACGAACATCGTGGTCGCCGACCTCGATGGGCAAGCTGGGGACGACGGCGAGACCGGCGAGGGCGACTCACTCGCCATCGACATCGAGCACCTCGATGGCGGTGGCGCTGCCGACATCCTCGTCGGCAACAGTCTCGCCAACACGATCTTCGGCGGCGCGGGCAACGACATCATCAACGGGGCCGGCGGCGGCGACTTCATCGACGGGCAGGCCGGCGACGACCACATCTTCGGTGGTTCCGGCGACGACCCCGAACTGAACGGCGGCACCGGGAACGACGTCATCAAGGGTGAGGCGGGCAACGACGGCATCGTTCCGGCCGAGGGAGACGACCGGGGCGAGGGTGGTCCGGGCGACGACAGCCTCGTGTCCAGCCCCGGCGCCGACACGATGCTGGGCGGGCCAGGCCGCGACAACGCGTCGTACAGGTTTCACGGCGCGGCCATCATCGCCGACCTCGACGGGCAGTCCGGCGACGACGGCGCGCCCTCGGAAGGCGACACCCTCGGCGCCGACATCGAGGATCTCACGGGCACCGATTACAACGACGCCCTCACCGGCAACGACTCCGCCAACATGATCGACGGCGTGGGAGGAGCCGACATGGTCCTCGGTCTCGGCGGCCGCGACGAGATCGACGCCAGCGGCTTCGTCAGCGGAGGCGACGGCAACGACACCATCCAAGGCGCGCAGCGGGCCGACACGCTGAAGGGCGACTCAGGTGACGATGTCCTTCGTGGCGGTGCTGGGGACGATTACCTCGACGGCGGACCCGATCACGACAAGTGCCATCCCGAGGCGGACGGTGGGTCCGTGCGGGCCTGCGAGTAGCCCTGGGCCTGGGGCGCGCCGGTCAGCTGCGGCGGGCGTTCGGGCGGGTCCGCGCCGCGGGTTCGGCGGCCTTGGCGGCCTCCGCGCGCTGGTCCTGGATTCGCCGCTGCTCGCGCTTCACCTCGGTACGCGTCGCGCGCTCACGCGTGAGCCACTCCGGCGGGTCGGCGACGAGGGCCGCGATCTCCGCGGTCGTGAGCGCTTCCGTGATGCCCCCGCGTGCCAGGCCGCTGTTCGTCACCCGCAGCCGTGCGGCGACGACGTTCCGCGGGTGCGGACCGTCCCGGCGCAGGTCGGCGAGCCACTGCGGCGGGTTTCGCTGCAGCTCGGCCAGTTCCTCGCGGGACACCACGCCCTCCTGGAACTCCGGCGGCGTGGCCGGCAGGTACACGTCGAGCTTCGCAGCCGCCGTGGCGGGCTTCATCACCTGGGACTTCTTGGGCTTGCTCACCGGATCAGGGTAACGACCCGGGCATCGGCAGGCACATCGCCCGGACCGGCGCCCGGTACCCTGACGGCGCCGGCGCCCCCAGCCGGTCGATGCTTCGGAGGTAGCGTGCCCGTCCCCGAGGATCGCCGTGCCACGACGTTCCGCCTGCTGATCGTCCCCGGTGTCACCGTGGCCAAGTGGAGCCGCATGTGGTCCGAGCGGCTGCCGGGGGTGGACCTGAAGCTGGTGCCCGCCGAGGCAGCCCAGGCCGCCGCGCAGCTCCCCGCACAGGCCGACGCCGGCCTCGTCCGGCTGCCGGTCGACCAGGACACGTTCCACGCCATCCCGCTGTACACCGAGGCGACGGTCGTCGTGGTTCCGAAGGATCACGCTCTCGCCGCGGCCGACGAGGTGACCGTCGCGGATCTGGCCGGCGAGACGCTGTGGCGGCCCCTGGACGACGTGCTCGCCTGGACAGGAGCGGCGGCCGCGGATCGCCCCGCCACGACGGCTGCCGCTGTCGAACTGGTGGCGGCGGGCGTCGGCGTTCTCGTCGTGCCGCAGTCCCTCGCCCGCACCCACCACCGCCGCGACCTGACCTACCGCGTGGTCACCGACGCCCCGACGTCGTCGGTCGCGCTCGTGTGGGTGCGCGACCGGCACACCGACCTGGTCGAGGAGATGATCGGGATCGTCCGTGGCCGGACCGCGAACAGCACGCGCGGGCGCGCCCAGACGCCCGAACCGAAACCGGCCAAGAGCGCCCCCAAGCGGACCAGCGCACGGCGCACCGGCACGAACCCGCGGCGTCGGGGACGGTAGTTACCGGGCGCGGCGCCAGCGCCAGCCGGCGTACGCGACCGCCGCCGCGCCGACCAGGGCGGCGCGGGCGCGGTTCACGGTCTGGGCGTGCCGTTCCAGCGCCACTTCGTCAGCCGTGCGCGGCCGGGCAGTTCGATCCGCCCGGTGCACCACTGGAGGGCGAGCCACGGATCGGTGTCGGCGGGCGCATCCGGGAACAGGCGTTCCAACACGTGGGCGCAGACGTCGGCGGGCGGCTCCCAGTCGATCGGGAGCCCTTCGGTGATGTCGTCGAGGTGGACGAACGATTCGACGATGCCCATCGCGGCGAAGCCATCGGGGTCGGAGACACCGTACGGGTGGTACGAGCGGACGTCCGGCGACGCCGTCCGCGCCATCGCGGCGAGAAATGCGCCGCAGGCCTGGTACATCTCGACCAGGCCGGCGGCGCCGACCTCGGGATCCGCGAAGACCGTGTTCGGCGGCCCGCCCGGTCGCCGCTTGTCGAACAGGAACGCGACGTACCTGTCCGGGGTCGGGACCGCGATCTGCCCCGCGTACGCGAACAGGCAGTCGGCCACGTGCTCGACCGTCTCCCAGCGGGTCCACTCCAGACTGCCGGCATTCGCGTGCCACTCCGCGTCGGGCACCCTGGCGAGGGTGGCAGCGGTGAAGTCCAGCGCCTGTTCGAGATCGCCCATGGCCTGGACCGTAGCAACGGCCGGCGACTGAATTACCGCGTGATCGGGAACTGGAGTTCGGTCACGCCGTTCGCGGTGTCGTCGGGGTCGTAGTCGAGGTAGAGCTCACGGGCGGTGCCGTCGGTGCGGTAGCCGTTGTCCTCGATCCACTGCGCGAGCACCTGGATGCTCGCCTCGACGTTGTCCATCGGGCCGCGGTGGATGAGCGTGGCGGCGGCCGGGATCGGCGGCAGGTCGACGACGGCGAAGTCGTACGCGCCGTCCGGGGCGGCGTTGACCTGCGCCCCTGCGTGCACCTCGACGGACTCGCCGTCGCTGGGCACGTAGTACGCGATCGCCGGCCCGGTCATCGCGAGGCCGGCCTTGTCGAGGCGTTCGACCAGCTCGCCGTACATGGGCTGGATGACCGGCCCGATGTCGGCGCTCGCGTAGCTGGCGGCGACGGCCATCAGCTCGGCGACCCGCGCGGCGGGGACTTCCTTGACGACGACGTCCTGGGTGGTCATGTGACCCTCCGTCTCGATCATCCGGAGCCTCGCCTCGACACCGGCCAACCGGCGCGCGTCCGCTTCCATCTGCTCCTCCAACTGGGCGCGCCGCAGGCGCAGCATGCCCCGGAGCTCGACGACGTCGACCTTGTCGTCGAGGATCGACCGCACCTGCTGGAGCGTGAAGCCGAGGTCCTTGAGCGCGACGACGCGGTTGAGCCGCCGGAGCTGGTCGGCGCTGTAGAAGCGGTACGCGGACGACGGGTCGACGGCCGCTGGGCGCAGCACGCCGATGTCGTCGTAGTGCCGCAACATGCGGACCGACACCCGGCCGAGCGTGGCGAACTCTCCGATACTGAACATGGCACGTCCAACCGTCGGGCCTCACACCGTGTCAGGGTCAAGCATGCCGGAGCCGGAAAGATAAGTACGAACGGTCGTGCTAATCTGACCGCCGTCCACCACACGAGAGAGGCTCGCCGCTGATGGAGACCGTCGCGCAGATCCTGATCGGCATCATCGCCGTGCTGCACGTGTACTTCCTGGTCCTGGAGATGTTCCTGTGGACCAGGCCGCTCGGGCTCAAGACGTTCCGGCAGAGCCAGGAGCAGGCCGACGCGTCGGCCGTGCTGGCCGCTAACCAGGGTCTCTACAACGGCTTCCTCGCCGCCGGTCTGGCGTGGAGCCTGATCGCCGACGACCCGGCAGGGCTCCACTTCAAGGTCTTCTTCCTGGCCTGCGTGATCGTGGCCGGCGTCTACGGCGGCGTCACGGTGTCCCGCCGGATCGCCTACATCCAGGCGGTGCCGGCGGTCCTGGCGCTCGCGTTGGTGCTGCTCTCGCGCTGATCGCCCAGCTCACGGCCCCCGGTTCGCCGGGGGCTTCGCTGTGTCCGGGCTCACAAATGTGTTGCGGAAGCTTTCTGGAAAGAAGATGCTTGTACCAAGCAAGTATCTGCCTGGGAGGCCGGCCATGGACTCGTTCGACGCGTGCACGAACGAACTGATCTCGTTCGTACGGGCGACGAAGCGCCTGGCGCACGTACCCGTTACGGAGGGGCCGGCGCTCGACCGCCCGGCCCTGATGCTGCTGTACGGGACGGTCGAGCACGGACCCGTCCGCCCGTCGGCGCTCGCGGACAGCCTGCACCTCGACCTGTCGACCGTTAGCCGCCAGCTCGCCACCTTGGAGACGTCCGGCTGGGTCGTGCGTGAACGCGACCCCGACGACCGCCGTGCCTTCCTGGTCCGGGCCACCGACGAGGGCCAGCAGGTTCTCGCCGTGAACCTGGCCGCGCGGCGCGACATGTTGAAAGACCTGCTCATCGACTGGTCCGAGGACGAGCGGATGGAGTTCGCCCGCCTCCTGGGCCTGCTCAACGCCAGCTTGGAGAAGCGCAACGGGGGCTCTCACTGCGTGTTGGCCCGTGCCGGAGAGGGAACAGCGTGACAATCGAAGAACAAGCCAGACCAAAGCTCAGTAACCGCCAGATCATGCTGGCGATGGTGGCCCTGATGACGGGCATGCTGTTGGCCGCACTCGACCAGACCATCGTCGGCACCGCCATGCCCACGATCGTCGGCAAGCTCGGCGGCCTCGAGCACTACTCGTGGGTGATCACCGCCTACCTGCTCACGTCCACGGCGTCCACGCCGCTGTACGGCAAGATCTCCGACCTGTACGGGCGGCGCCCGGTCCTGCTGTTCGCCATCGCCACGTTCGTCGTGGGATCGCTGCTCGCCGGACTCAGCCAGGAGATGTGGCAGCTCATCGCCACCCGTGCCATCCAGGGCGTCGGCGCCGGCGGACTCATGGTCCTCGCGTTCACCGTCGTCAGCGACCTGGTCAGCCCGCGTGAGCGCGGCAAGTACCAGGGCCTGTTCGGCGCCGTGTTCGGGCTGTCGTCCGTCGCGGGTCCGCTGCTCGGCGGCTACTTCGCCGAACGCGACTGGCGCTGGATCTTCTTCATCAACATCCCGCTCGGGATCGCCGCGTTCCTGATCACCGCGTCGGTGCTGAAGCTGCCGCACGTGCGGCGCGACCACAAGATCGACTACCTCGGCGCCGCGCTGATGGTCAGCGGCGTGAGCATGCTGCTCCTCGCGCTGTCCTGGGGCGGCAACGAGTACGCGTGGAGTTCGGCCACGATCGTCGGCCTCGCCGCCGGCGGCCTCGTCCTGTCGGTCCTGTTCGTGCTGTGGGAGGCGCGTGCGCCCGAGCCGATCCTGCCCCTGCGGCTGTTCCGCAGCCGGAGCTTCTCGCTGGCCAACATCGGCAGCGTCGTGATGGGCATCGCGATGTTCGGCGCCATCCTCTACATCCCGATGTACCTGCAGATCGTGAAGGGCCACTCGCCCACCGCGTCCGGGCTGCTGATGCTGCCGCTCATGGTCGGCATCATCGGTGCCTCGGTCGGCAGCGGACGGTTGATCTCCTCGATCGGCCGGTACAAGTGGGTCATGGTGGTCGGCTCCGTCGTCATGGTCGCCGGGCTGCTCAGCAACGTGCGGCTCGAACGCGACACGTCGATGGTCGAGGCGTCCGTCTACATGGCGCTCGTCGGCCTCGGTATGGGCCTGGTCATGCAGCCGCTGGTGCTCGCCGTCCAGAACGGGCTGGCGATGCACGAGATGGGTGCCGGCACGTCCGCGGTGACGTTCTTCCGCTCGCTCGGCGGATCGTTCGGTGTGGCGGCGCTCGGCGCGGTGTTCAACGACCGCCTCGCGTACTGGATGAGCCAGTTGATGCCGGCCGGCGGCGTCCCGTCCGGTGACAGCGGGGACCTGCTCGGCGACCCGGCCCGGATCCTCGCGCTGCCGGAGCCGATCGTGGTAGCGATCCAGGAGTCGTTCGTCCGGTCGATCCACACGGTGTTCCTGGTGGCGGCGGCCGTGGCCGTGGTCGCGATCGTCGTCACGGTGCTGATGCCGAACGGCACGCTGAAGGGCCCGGACCCGTCGGCTCCGGCCCTCGACGAGGAACCGGCCGTAGCCGCCGCGATCGTCTAGCCGTCCGCGCCCCGCGCCGGAAGTGTGTGGGATTTCGTGAGCTATAGCTCGCACGAATCCGCACACTTCCGGGGCGTGCCGGACCAGCCACGGGCGCGCAGCACCCGCACCACCTGGGCGGCGACGGCGCACGGACGCGTGGTCACGTCGGCCCAGCCGTACCGGAGCGCCGTCTCACCCCGCGCGGCCGTTGCGTTGTCCCTGGTCATGTCCCGCCAGCGGCCGTCGGTGTCGGCGTGGCCGAGGCGCCCGTCCAGCTCCACCACCGTCGCGAATCCGTCGTAGCTGACGTCCTGGAACGTGTTGGCCACGGCCTTCTGCCGGCGTCCTGCCGGCAACCCGTGAGCCCGTTCGACGTCGCGTAGGTAGCGCAGCTCCAGCAGAGAATGAGCGCCCTCGGCGGCATCCGAGACGGCTTCCAGCAGATGCCTTCGCCAGCGCTGGGTGCGGCGCCGCCGGAGTTCGTCCGAGAGCTTGGCGGGGCTGGTCAGCCGGGACTGGCAGGCGCGCGTGACCAGCGCCACGGCGTCACCGAGCCGGGCCGCGCCGGAGGTGAGATCGAGGACGGTCGCTTCCACGGTCGTCCGGGGCGGACTCGCCGTCGGATGCGAGGAGCAATCGAGCCGACGTGACCGGTGCACGCGGACTCCTCTCGGCGACGCGGCGATCCGTCTCGCCGCGACAGTGACGTGGATCGGGCCGTCCGACAGGGAGCGAAGTCCCCAGAGCTCAGCGGCGGTCTCGTGGCTGAGGACCGCGCCCGGGCCGGCAGCCAGCAGTGCCACCCAACGCCGCGTCTCCACGGGGAGCGGACCTGTGAAGGTGACGTACACGCTGGTGGCGGCGCGTTGCCATCGGTGCGCGGCCAGATGCGCGGCGATCGCACCGTCGGACTGGCCGTGCTGGCGCGCCTGGCCACGGGTGACAGCACCAGCTTGCGCGGCAACCAACGCGGGCCACGTCTGGAGAGCGAGTTCGGACACCCCCTGACCGTGCCGACCACCGACGCGCGGCGCGAGAGCGCCGCCGCAACCTGTGGACAACAAACTCCCGCCACCTCAGCGCCGCTAGCTGTGCTACGGCGCCCCGAAGTGTGTGGGATTTCGTGAGCTATAGGTCACGAAATCCCACACACTTCGGCGGGGGCGGGGCGGCGGGGCGGCGGGGCGGCGGGGCGGGTGGCGTTGTTAGTGCTTGCCGCCGTTGTCGACGAGGCGCTTGCGGGAAGCGTCGATCTCGCGCTCCGCCTCGACCCGGCCGACCCACGTCGCGCCTTCGACGGACTTGCCCGGCTCCAGGTCCTTGTAGACCTCGAAGAAGTGCTGGATCTCCAGCCGGTCGAACTCCGGCAGGTGGTGGATGTCGCGCAAGTGCTCCATGCGGGGGTCGCCCGCCGGCACGCACAGGACCTTGTCGTCGCCGCCGGCCTCGTCCGTCATGCGGAACATGCCGATCGCGCGGCACTTGATGAGGCAGCCGGGGAACGTGGGCTCGTCGACCAGGACGAGCGCGTCCAGCGGGTCGCCGTCCTCGCCGAGGGTGTTCTCGACGAATCCGTAGTCGGCCGGGTAGCGCGTCGAGGTGAAGAGCATCCGGTCCAGTCGGATCCGGCCGCTCTCGTGGTCAACCTCGTACTTGTTGCGCTGACCTTTGGGGATCTCGATCGTGACGTCGAACTCCACCGGGGGCTCCTCGTCGAGTCGGGTGGCAGGGTGAGGCTAGTGTCGCGCACGGAGAAACCACGAGGAGGAAGCCCCATGGCGCAGCGCCGACACGGTGTGCTCTGGCTCACCCTCGGCGTGACGATCAGCCTCCTCCTCGGGACCGGAATTGGCTACTTCGCCACCGGCGGCGCGCCGGCCGCCCAGCGGCGGCAGGCCCAGGCGGGCCTCTGGGCGCCGATGCTGCCGGTCGCGCCGAACTTCGCAGACCCGAAGCCCGCTCTCGCACCGGACGGTGTCGGCGGCGAGGCGGCGACGTCCGACGGGCTCGCCCGATCGCTGGCCGCCCTGGTCGCGAACGCGAGGTTCGGCAACAAGCTGGGGCTGTCCGTCGTCGACGCCGAGACCGGCGAGCAGCTGTACGGGGTGCGCGACGACGTCCAGGTCACGCCCGCGTCCACGACGAAGATCGTGACGGCCGTGGCGGTGCTGGCGGCGTTCGGCCCGTACCACCGCTTCACGACCAAGGTCGTCGCCGGCGAGTCGGAGGGCGAGGTCGTGCTGGTCGGCGGCGGCGATCCGACGATGGCCGTCGCGGACAGGTCCTCCTACGTCGGCGCGAGCCGGCTCGACGCGCTGGCCAAGCAGGTCAAGGCCGCCGGTTCCGTCACGAAGGTGACCGTCGACTCGACCCTGTTCACCGGCGCCGACCGGGGGCCGGGCTGGGAGCCGACGATCGTCTCCCAGGGCTTCGTCCCGCCGGTCAGCGCGCTCACGATCAACGGCGGGCGCACCACCCCGACCGAGGCCAGTTCCAAGGCGGCCCCGCGGACCCCGACCCCCGACCTGTTCGCCGGCAAGGCGTTCGCCGACCTGCTCGGCGTGTCGACGGTGGCGCGCGGCACCGCGCCGGAGGGCGCCCGCGAGCTGGGCAAGCTCCAGTCGCCGACCGTCCAGCACCTGGTCGAGCTGATGCTGAACCTCAGCGACAACGCGATCGCCGAGTCGCTGCTGCGGCAGGTCGCCCTGGCCAAGGGCCAGCCGGCGACGTTCGAGGGCGCGCAGGAGGCCGTCAAGGGGATCCTCACCGAACTCGGGCTCGACGCGGCCGGCCACGGCCTGGTCGACGGCAGCGGCCTCTCGCGCGGCAACAAGATCAGCCCCAAGCTGCTGACCGCCATCCTGCACGCCGTCACCGGGTCGAGCCGGCCGGCGCTGCGCGGCGTCCTCACCGGCCTTCCCGTCGCCGCCTACAGCGGGACCCTCGCCAACCGGTTCGGTGCCGCGCGGTCGGCGGCGGGCGACGTCCGGGCCAAGACGGGCAGCCTGGCCGGGGTTCGTGCACTCGCCGGCGTCGTCGTCGCCGAGAACGGGCGCCAGCTCGCTTTCGCCGCGATCACCGACGGCATCCCGCCGGGCGGCGAGTCCGGCGCCGAGGCCGGCCTCGACGAGATAGGCGCGGCCCTGGCCGGCTGCGGCTGCTCCTGACCCCGTTCGGGGAGCCGCGCGAGCGACGGCCACGTACCGTGGAGTAATGACGCAGATGGTGGACTGGGACCTGGCCATCGCCACCGCGGGCGCCCTGGTGAAGAGCGGCCCGAAGGTGACCTACGCCGAAGCCGCCGACGTGGTCGCTGAGCTGCGTGAACTGACCGACGTGGCCGAGCTGCGCGTCCGTGAGTACACCGGTCTGACCGCGAAGGTCGCCCATCCGCCGGTCCGCGTCGTGGACCGCGGGGACTGGGTCGGGGCGAACGTCGAGGGCCTCCAGCAGGTGATGACGCCGCTCATCGAGCAGATCGCCGGCCGGGGAAAGATCAACAACGTCACGCGGCTGGTCGGCGCGAAGGCGACCGGCGTGCAGGCCGGCACGGTGTTCGCGTACCTGTCCGGCAAGGTGCTCGGCCAGTACGAGGTGTTCTCCGGGGAGCCGGGCCAGCTGCTGCTCGTCGCGCAGAACATCGTCGAGGCCGAGCGGAAGCTCCAGGTCGATCCGCGCGACTTCCGGCTGTGGGTCTGCCTGCACGAGGTGACCCACCGCACGCAGTTCACGGCCGTGCCGTGGCTGCGCCAGCACTTCCTGGACGAGGTCACCGCGTTCGTGGACGCCGCCGACACCGACGGGGAGGCGTTCGCCGAGCGGCTGCGCGGGGCGATCGACTCGCTCGTGGACGCCATCCGCAACACCGACTCCCGCAAGTCCGTCATGGACCTCGTGCAGACGCCGGCCCAGCGCGCGGTCGTCGACCGGCTCACCGCCCTGATGACGCTGGTCGAAGGCCACGCCGAGTTCGTCATGGACGGCGTCGGCCCGGACGTCGTACCCACGGTGGCGAGCATCCGGGAGAAGTTCAACGCACGCCGCGTCGCCCGGAACCCGATCGAGAAGGTGCTGCGGCGGCTCCTCGGCGTCGAGGTGAAGATGCGGCAGTACGCGGAAGGCAACCGGTTCGTCGCGGCGATCGTCGACGAGATCGGCATGGACGGCTTCAACGCGATCTGGACGTCCGCCGACACGCTTCCCCGGACGGACGAGCTGACGAACCCGGCGGCCTGGATCGAGCGTGTGCATGGCCGGCCCGCAGCCCTCGGTCGCTGACGTCCGGGTCGCGGTCCGCCGCTCGCTCGCGGACCTGCCGTCCGGGTCGCTGGTGCTGGTGGCCTGCTCAGGCGGGTCGGACTCGATGGCGCTCGCCGCCGCGACAGCGTTCGAGGCGCCGCGCGCCGGTCTCCGCGCCGGCCTCGTGACGGTCGACCACCAGCTCCAGGACGGATCGGCCGAGCACGCCGCGCGCGTGGCGGCATGGGGGCGGAACGCCGGGTTCGTCCCGGTCGAGGTGCTCCGGGTGACGGTCGGCCGCGACGGGGGCCCCGAAGCCGCCGCCCGGACCGCCCGGTACGACGCCCTCGACGCCGTCGCCGAGACGTACAGCGCGGCGGCGGTCCTGCTCGGGCACACCCGTGACGACCAGGCCGAGACCGTCCTCCTCGCGCTCGCCCGCGGATCCGGCGCCCGCGCGCTGGCCGGCATGCCCGAGCGCCGAGGCGTCTACCGGCGGCCGCTTTTGGAGTTGGCGCGGGCGACCGTCCGGGCGGCGTGCGCGGCCGAGAAGCTGCCGGCCTGGGAAGACCCGCACAACACCGATCCCGCGTACGCCCGTTCACGGGTCCGCGCGCTGCTGCCGGTCCTGGACGAGGCCGTCGGCCCCGGCGCCGTCGCCGGGCTGGCCCGCAGCGCCGCGCTGGCCCGCGCGGACGCCGACCTGCTCGACGAACTCGCCGACGAGGTCCGGCAGCGCGTGGAGCGCGACGGGGCCCTGGACGCCACCGCGCTCGTCAAGGAACCCGCCGCGCTCCGCACCCGCGTGCTGCACGCCTGGGCGGCGGACGTCTCGGGCGGGGCGCCGACCGCCAGCCACGTCGAGGCGCTGGACGCCCTGGTCACCGCGTGGCGCGGGCAGGGGCCGGCCGCGCTGCCGGGCGGGGTGTGGGTGGGCCGGGTCGCCGGGTGGCTTCGGCGCTCCGATGCCGCGCCGGGCTGACGGTGCTTTTCGGCGGCCTGCCGGACGTAGCGTCGAAAAGGGTTCGCGGGTTTGTGTGGCAGGCTGGGGTCTGTGACGAAGCAGGCGCCCGAGGCCAACCCAGAGTTGTACGCCGACGACATCGAAAAGGTGATCGTCAGCGAACAGGACATCCAGGACAAGATCGCCGAACTGGCGAAACAGGTCGACGCGGACTACGGCGACAAGGACGTACTACTGGTCGGTGTGCTCAAGGGCGCGGTCATGTTCATGGCCGACTTCGCCCGGGCCATGTCGCGGCCGGTCGAGCTGGAGTTCATGGCGGTGTCGTCCTACGGCGCGTCGACCAGCTCGTCGGGCGTGGTGCGGATCCTCAAGGACCTCGACAGGGACATCAGCGGCCGGCACGTGCTGGTGGTCGAGGACATCATCGACTCCGGGCTGACGCTGTCGTGGCTGCTGCGGAACCTGGCCAGCCGGAACCCGGCATCGGTCGAGGTCGTGGCGCTGTTCCGCAAGCCGGACGCGGTCAAGGTGCCGGTTGACGTCCGGTATGTCGGATTCGACATCGCCAACGAGTTCGTCGTCGGGTACGGCCTGGACTACGCCGAGCGGTACCGCGACATGCCGTACGTGGGCGTGCTGAAGCCAGAGGTCTACGGCGGGTAGACAGGGTCGGAACGCAGGCCGTCCGCCATGCGTTGACGCAGTGGGCACGCCCTCCCGGGCGCGCCTGCGTCGCCTGGCAGGGCGGGGTACGCTCGTGGGATACCGGGAACCCCCGGATCCGCGCATGTCCACAGGCGCGTTCTCGTACGGCAGATCGGGAGGGCCGGGGCTCTCGTAGAGAGGTACCCCGCACCAGTATGGAACGCACTCGTTTCGTTCGTAGGCCGCTTTTCTGGATCATCGTGGTGATCATGGGCGCCCTGCTCCTGGGCTCCATCTTCACCGGCGGCGACGACTACAAGAAGGTGGACACCTCAGTCGCGCTCGCCCAGATCGACAAGGGCAACTTCACCAAGGTCAAGGTCGAGGACAAGGAGCAGCGGCTCCAGATCGAGACCAAGGACGCGGTGCAGGGGTCCAAGAAGATCCAGGCGTCGTACCCGTACGAGTCGAGCGACGAGATATTCGGTCTCCTGCGCACGCAGCAGACCGAGGGCAAGAACGTGAAGTTCGACGCCAAGGTCACGAAGGACAACGTCCTCGTCACGCTCCTGATCAGCCTGCTGCCGATCGCGATCCTGGTCATCCTGCTGTTCCTGTTCATGAGCCAGATGCAGGGCGGCGGCAACCGGGTCATGAACTTCGGCAAGTCCAAGGCCAAGATGGTCAGCAAGGACACCCCGAAGACCACCTTCGCGGACGTGGCCGGCGCCGACGAGGCCATCGAGGAGCTCCACGAGATCAAGGAGTTCCTCCAGAACCCGGCGAAGTTCCAGGCCATCGGCGCGAAGATCCCCAAGGGCGTGCTGCTGTTCGGCCCCCCCGGAACCGGTAAGACGCTGCTGGCCCGCGCGGTCGCCGGTGAGGCCGGGGTCCCGTTCTACTCGATCTCCGGCTCCGACTTCGTCGAGATGTTCGTCGGTGTCGGCGCGAGCCGCGTCCGCGACCTGTTCGAGCAGGCCAAGGCCAACGCGCCGGCCATCATCTTCGTCGACGAGATCGACGCGGTCGGCCGCCACCGTGGCGCCGGTCTCGGCGGTGGCCACGACGAGCGCGAGCAGACGCTGAACCAGATGCTCGTCGAGATGGACGGCTTCGACGTCAAGGGCGGCGTGATCATGATCGCCGCCACCAACCGGCCGGACATCCTCGACCCGGCGCTGCTGCGTCCGGGCCGCTTCGACCGCCAGATCGCCGTCGACCACCCCGACCTGGAAGGCCGCAAGGCGATCCTGCGGGTCCACTCCAAGGGCAAGCCCTTCTCGCCGGACGTCGACCTCGACACCGTCGCCCGCCGAACCCCCGGGTTCACCGGCGCCGACCTGGCCAACGTCATCAACGAGGCCGCGCTGCTGACCGCCCGTAACGACAAGAAGGCGATCACCAACGAGTACCTCGAAGAGGCCATCGACCGCGTCATCGCCGGTCCGGAGCGCAAGACCCGGGCGATGAGCGACAAGGAGAAGAAGGTCACCGCGTACCACGAGGGCGGGCACGCCCTGGTGGCCCACGCGCTGCCGCACTCCGCGCCGGTGCACAAGGTGACGATCCTGCCGCGTGGCCGCTCGCTCGGGCACACGCTGGTGCTGCCCACCGAGGACAAGTACACCCAGACGCGGTCCGAGATGATCGACACCCTCGCCTACGCGCTCGGCGGGCGCGCGGCGGAGGAACTGGTCTTCCACGAGCCCACCACGGGCGCCGGCAACGACATCGAGAAGGCCACCCACCTGGCCAAGTCGATGGTCACCGAGTACGGCATGAGCGCCAAGCTCGGCGCCGTCAAGTACGGCGTCAGCGACTCCCAGCCGTTCCTGGGCCGCGACATGGGCCACCAGCGCGACTACTCCGACACCATCGCCGCCGAGATCGACGCCGAGGTGCGGGGGCTGATCGAGGCCGCCCACGACGAGGCCTGGGAGATCCTGGTCGAGTACCGCGACGTGCTCGACAACATGGTCCTGGAGCTCATGGAGAAGGAGACCCTGAGCACCAAGGACATGAGCCGGATCTGCGAGCGGGTCGTGAAGCGCCCGCCGCTGGCCCCGTACAACGGCTTCGGCAAGCGCGCGCCGAGCGACAAGCCGCCGGTGCTGACGCCGGCCGAGATCGCGAAGCTGCAGGAGCAGGCCACGGCGAACGCCGCCCAGGTCAGCGCCAACGGCTACCACGCGCCCACTGAGACGACGGCACAGCTCCCCGACGGCGAGGCGTGACCTGAGCGCCCCACTCGAATCGGGCTCGCCGCCGCTGGGCGATGTGGGCAGCGTCGACCTGGCGCGGATCGAGAAGGCCGTCCGGGAGATCCTCGTCGCCGTCGGCGAGGACCCGGACCGGCCGGGCCTGGCGGAAACACCGTCGCGGGTGGCCCGCGCGTACGCGGAGACGTTCGCCGGGCTGCACGTGGACCCCAAGGCCGTCCTCACCACGATATTCGAGGAAGACCACGAAGAGTTTGTGCTGGTCAAGGACATCGAGCTGTACTCGACGTGCGAACACCACCTCGTGCCGTTCCACGGCGCCGCCCACGTCGGCTACATTCCCGGACCCCACGGACGCATCACGGGCCTGAGTAAGCTGGCCCGACTCGTCGACGCGTACGCGCGGCGCCCGCAGGTCCAGGAGCGCCTCACGTCCCAGATCGCCGACGCGCTGATGGAGAAACTTGAACCGCAGGGGGTGATCGTCGTCATCGAGTGCGAGCATCTGTGCATGTCGATGCGCGGCGTTCGCCGCCCGGGCGCCCGGACGGTGACGTCCGCGGTGCGCGGGATCTTCAACCGGTCGGTGGCCGCGAGGGCCGAGGCGATGAGCCTCATTATCGGGAAGTGAGGCGGTCGGGCGTGCCCCGTCATTCGTTGCCCCATCCGGATCGGTGCGTCGTGCTCGGCGTGCTGAATGTGACCCCCGATTCGTTCTCGGACGGCGGCCGGTACGCGAGCGTCGACGACGCCGTCGCACACGGCGTCGAGCTGATCGAGGACGGCGCCGACTACGTCGACGTGGGCGGTGAGTCCACCCGGCCCGGCGCCGAGCGGATCGACGCCGCCACCGAGATCAGCCGCGTGCTGCCGGTGATCACCGAGCTGGCCCGCGCCGACGTGCCGGTCAGCATCGACACCACCAGGGCCGAGGTCGCCGCGGCGGCGCTCGACGCGGGCGCGGTCATGGTCAACGACGTGTCCGGCGGGCTCGCCGACCAGGGCATGGCCAAGCTGATCGCCGACGCAGGGTGCCCCTGGATCCTCATGCACTGGCGCGGGCACAGCCGGGACATGAACTCGCTCGCCACCTACGACGACGTGGTCGCCGACGTGTGCGTGGAGCTGTCGTCCCGGGTCGACGCGGCGGTCGCCGCCGGTGTCGACACCGACCAGCTCGTCCTCGACCCGGGCCTGGGCTTCGCCAAGACCGCCGACCACAACTGGCAGCTGCTCGCCCAGATGGACGCCGTCCTGGCGCTCGGGCTGCCGGTGCTCCTCGGCGCCTCGCGCAAGTCGTTCCTGGGCGCGCTGCTCGCCGACCCGGACGGCACACCGCGCCCGGTCGACCAGCGCGAATCCGCCACGCTCGCCACGACCGTGCTGGCCGCGGAATGGGGCGTGTGGGGGCTCCGCGTCCACGACGTGCGATCTACAGTGGATGCGTTGATGGTGCAGGAAGCGGTCGTGCGTGGCCGGCAGCTGATCGGCCGGGCCCGCCGCGCGGGGGATCGGGCAGGTGAGCAGCGGCGGAAGACGGAGGGCCGGGGCCAGTGACTTCCTCCACCTTGCACGCCGAGGCGGAAACCGCCAACGCCGCCCTCTACACCGCCTTCGAGGGCGCCGACCTCGACGCGCTCGCCGACCTGTGGGACGACGCCGACGACATCGCCTGCATCCACCCCGGGTCGCCGGTGCTCGCCGGCCGCAAGGACGTGCTGCGCTCCTGGACGGCGCTGCTCGCGAACTCGGGCTACCTCCAGTTCGTCCTCTCCGACGTGCAGGTCCGGGTCAGCGGCGACGTTGCCGTCGTGACCTGTGAGGAGAACATCCTCGCGGACATTTCCGCCCAGGACGGGCTGGTCGGCGGCACCGCCGTCGCGACCAACGTGTTCCGCCGCCGGGACGGCCGCTGGCGGCTCTGGATCCACCACTCGTCCCCGGTCGCGATGGGCGAGGCGCCCGACGATGAGTGAGCGAAGCGCAACGGCTGACCGGATCGCGCTGACGGGGTTGCGGGTGCCTGGGCGCCACGGCGTCTACGACTTCGAGCGCGAGCAGGGCCAGGACTTCGTCGTGGACGTCGTGCTGGAGATCGACACCCGCCCGGCCGCCACCAGCGACGACGTCGCCGACACCGTGCACTACGGCGAGCTGGCGACCAACCTCGCCCAGGTCGTCGGCGGCGAGCCGGTCAACCTGCTGGAGACCCTCGCGGCGCGGCTCGCGGACGTGTGCCTCGCCGACAAGCGCGTCCTGGCCGCCGACGTGACCGTGCACAAGCCCCAGGCGCCGATCCCGCTCACGTTCCACGACGTGTCGGTCACCATCCGCCGCGAGCGGCCGTGAGCGATCGGAGCGCCGCCGCCGAGTTTCGGAGTTTTGAGGGTCGCGACGGCGAGGAAACCTCAAAAGTCCGAAGGTCGCGGGCCGTGTTGTCGGTCGGGTCGAACGTGGGGGACAGGCTCGGGCATCTGCGGGGGGCTGTGGCCGGGCTGGCGGATGTGCTGGTGGCCGTGTCGCCGTTGTACGAGACGCCGCCCTGGGGCCCCGTGGAGCAGAACGACTACCTGAACGCGGTCGTCCTCGTCGAGGGCCCCGTCGACTGGCTGGCGCGCGCCCACGAGCTGGAGCGGGCGGCGGGCCGTGAGCGCGACATCCGCTGGGGCCCGCGGACGCTCGACGTGGACGTGATCGCGGTCGACGACGTCCGCTCGGACGATCCGGAGCTGACGCTGCCGCATCCGCGCGCTCACGAACGCGCGTTCGTCCTGGTCCCGTGGGCGGACGTCGACCCGGACGCCGTCCTGCCTGGCCATGGCCGGGTCGCCGATCTGGCCGGGCCGCTGCGGGCGACCGTGAAACGCCGCGACGACCTGGCCCTGGCGCCATGACCGAACCGCAGCCGCACCTCGGACCGACGAAAGCCAGCTCGTTGCTGGTCGCCGCTGGCCTGGCGCTGCTCGTCGCCTACTGGCTGGCCAGCCAGTTCTACGGCGAGGTCCTGCCGCGCCTGACGCCGGTTCCGTCGGTCACGCTGTTCCTGCTGGCGGTGGGGGAGGCGGTGACCGCCCGGATCACGGGTCAGCGCATCCAGCGCCGCCCGGGCACCGAGCCCATCGACCCGCTGATGGTCGCCCGGCTCGCCGCGCTCGCGAAGGCGTCGTCGCTGGCAGGAGCCCTGTTCGGCGGCGGATACGCCGGGGTGCTCGGCTGGGCGTACTTCCAGCGTGACTGGCTGGCGGCGGCCGGCGACGCGCTCCCGTCGGCGATCGCGGGCGCGGTGTCGTCCGCGTTGCTGGTCGCGGCGGCGCTGTGGCTGGAGCACGCCTGCCGCATCCCGAAGCAGCCCAGCGACGAGTCGGAAGGGCCCGCCCGCTCCGCGCGGTAACCCGGCCAGGCGCGGCTGACAGTCGTAGGCTGCTCCGCATGACCGACGCACGCTTCGCCGAGCTGGACGCACTCACCACCGAGGAGCTGCGCCAGCAGGCGTTCCAACTTGCCCGGGCACACCGCGACGGACGGTTCTTCTGGGAGCTGTTCCGCCACCTGCCGCACGCCGACGAGGCCGAGCGGATGGACGGCAGCACTGGCGCGTTCGGTGCGTCCATCGAGGACGCGATCGGGCTCTGGCGGGAGTTCACCGGCCATGACTACGGCGACCAGGAAGTCGTGATCAGGGCGGCGTTCATCGACTACCTGATAAAAAACGGGGGCTGAGCGCTGGTGAGTCACTATCCGTACGAGGAGGACGAGCACACGACGCTGGGGCTCATGGACCCGCCCGGCCCACCGGACTACCCCGCGCCACCGGGGATGATGCCGGGCGGCTACCCGTCCGAAGGTGACCGCCCGTGGGTCCACCTCGTGTGGGAGGCGTTCCTCTTCTTCGTGGTGCTCGGCATGGTCGTGGTCGTCCGGACCACGGAGTCGTCGGCGTTCAGCGGCCCGGGGCTGGACAACTTCCTGGTCCGGGTGGCGACGATCGGGTTCATCGCCACCGGGCTCGCGTTCTCGCTGCGGGCTGCCGTCCCGAACCTCGCGGTCGGGCCGATCGCGGCCGGTGCGGGAGTCGTCGTGGCGTCGGTGGTCACCGAGACCGACTACGGCTACCCGGCGGCCATTGGGGCCGCCGTCCTCGCCGCCGCGGCCGTCGGGCTCGTCGCGGGCGTCGTCGTGGTCGTGTTCCACGTACCGGCGTGGGCGGCGACCCTCGGCGTCGCGGTGACGATCCTGGGCGCGATGGCGTCGATGACCAGGACGATCGCCCTGCCGTCCGACTCTGACGTCCCGGACGTCGCGAGCCGGTCGCCGTTACTGGTCGGGCTGTTCGCGCTGATCTCCATCGCGGGCGGGCTCGCGTGGTGGGCGCCCCGTATCCGCCGTGGCTTCAGCGGGATGCGGCACGAGGGAGACCCCGGTATCCGGCCGGGCAAGTCCGGTGCCTCCGGTGCGCTGCTGGCCCTCGTCGTGTCGTCGGCGCTGGCCGGAGGCGGCGGGGCCGTCGCCGTGCTGTTCCTCCGCTCGACCCAGCCGCCCGGCGGGGACATGAACACGTACATCGCGCTGGCGGCCGTCCTGATCGGGGGTGTGAGCGCGTTCGGCCGGCGGGCGGGCGTGTTCGGGACCGTCCTCGGCGTCGTGCTGATCACGCTCGTGAACCTGTGGCTGGAGGTCACGGACCGCCGCCCGTGGGTGTTCCTCACGGTCGTCGGCGGCGCGATCATCCTCGGCCTGATCGTGAACCGGTCGCTGGAGACGGCCGGCCGCCGCCGCTACAACAACTACTACTAAGTGCTGTGACCACCGGCCTTCGCGGGCCGGTGGTCACAGCACTAGCGGGCCGGCTCGGGGTTGCTGCGGCGCAGCGACGACCGCATCCCGTCGGACGTGAGGACGCCGAGGTAGTGGTCGCCCTCCCGCACCGCGATCCAGTCGGCGTCGTTCTGGAGGAGCAGCGCGAACGCATCCTTCAGGGTGGCGTCGGACGTCACGCTGGGGATGCCGTTGGGGCCGGCCGGTTCGATGGCGCCGACCGCGCTGAACGGCACCACGTCCTCGGCGGAGATGCCGGTGACGGCGAGGCGGCGGAGCGAGCGGTCGCCGCCGACGAAGTCCGCGACGAAGTCGTTCGCGGGCGCGCCGAGCAGCGTGGACGGGTCGGCGTACTGCTCCAGCTTGCCGCCGTTGCTCAGGACGGCGATCCGGTCGGCGAGCTTCACGGCCTCGTCGATGTCGTGCGTGACCAGCACGATCGTTTTCCGGACCTCGCGCTGGAGCCGCAGGAACTCCTCCTGGAGCCGGGCGCGCGCGATCGGGTCGATGGCCGAGAACGGCTCGTCCATCAGCAGGACGACCGGGTCGGCCGCGAGCGCCCTCGCCACGCCCACCCGCTGGCGCTGCCCACCGGACAGCTCGTGCGGGTAGCGGCGGCGGTACACGCCCGGGTCGAGCCCGACCAGGTCGAGCAGTTCGTTCACGCGGGCGGTCGTCCGGTCGGACTTCCAGCCCAGCAGGCGCGGCACGGTGGCCACGTTGGCCTGCACCGTCTGGTGCGGGAACAGCCCGACGTGCTGGATCACGTACCCGATACGGCGGCGGAGCTGGACCGGGTCGACGGTCGTGACGTCCTCGTCGCCCAGCCAGATCCGCCCGGACGTGGGCTCGATCAGCCGGTTGATCATGCGCAGCGTGGTCGACTTGCCGCAGCCGGACGGACCGACCAGCGCCACCAGCTCGCCCTCCGGGATCGCCAGGTTCAGCTCACCGACCGCGACCGAACCGCCCGGATAGGTCTTGCCCACGTTGTCGAGCCTGATCGCCGCTGGCGCGGTAGCGTCCACGTGTGCCTTCTCTCCCCGGGATACTGGCGGCGTCGCCCGACGAAGCGCCGAACCCGTGGTTCAGCTGGTCCTACGTGCGTGACAACGCTGACACCATCCTGACCGCTGGACGCGAGCACGTCACCTTGACAGCCCAGACTGTGATCATCGGCCTGGTCATCGCGATCCCGCTCGCGCTGCTCGCCAGCCGGGTCCGGTGGCTGTCGGCGCCCATCCTCGGCGTGTCCGGCCTGCTCTACACGATCCCGTCGCTGGCCCTGTTCGGGGTGCTCGTGCCGTACACCGGCACCGAGCAGCGGACGGTGCTCGTCGGCCTGGTGCTCTACGCGCTGCTGATCCTGGTCCGGAACACGCTGACGGGGCTCCAGAGCGTGCCGGACGACGTCCTCGACGCGGCAAAAGGCATGGGCTACGGCGCGGCGCGGATGTTCTGGCGGGTGGAGCTGCCGATCGCCGTGCCTGCCATGATGACGGGCATCCGGATCGCGACCGTGTCGACGATCGCGCTGGTCACCGTCGGTGTGGTCATCGGGCACGGCGGCTTCGGCAAGCTGATCATCGAGGGCTTCAACAACAACTTCTACCGCGCCGAGATCGTCACCGGCACCCTGGCCTGCATCGGGTTGGCGCTCCTCGCCGACGTGCTGCTCGCCGGGCTGACCAGGCTCCTCGTGCCCTGGTCGGCGGGGGCACGGTCATGAGCGAACGCAGTGAGCGAATCGATAGGTACAGCGCTGCCGCGAATGAGGCGCGCCCATGAGCCTCATCGGGGACGCGCTGATCTGGCTCAACGACCCGGACAACTGGCGCGGCGACGACGGTATCGCCTACCTGATCGGCCAGCACATGGCGATCTCCGCCGGCGCGGTCGCGCTCGGCTGTGTGATCGCGTGGCCGCTCGCCCTGTGGATGGGGCACACCGGCCGGGGCGGCGGCGTCACGGTCGTGCTGTCGAACATGTCGCGGGCCGTCCCGACGCTGGCCCTGCTCACGATCTTCGCGGTCACACCGATCGGGTTCGGTCCCCGGGCCACGGTGCTCGCGCTCGGCGTGTTCGCGATCCCGCCGCTGCTGTCCAACGCGTACACGGGCGTGCGGCAGGTCGATCCGGACGTCAAGGACGCCGCGCGCGGCATGGGTCTGTCCAGTGCCCAGATGCTGTGGCGGGTCGAGGTGCCGCTCGCCGTACCGCTCATCGCCGCGGGGCTCCGGACGGCGGCCGTCCAGGTGGTCGCCACGGCGACGCTGGCCGCGCTCGTCGCCGGCGGCGGGCTCGGGCTGATCATCAACCTCGGGCTCGGGCTCCGCGACTACCCGCAGGCGGTCGCCGGCGGCATCCTGGTCGTCGTCCTCGCCCTCGCGACGGACGGCGCCCTGTCGCTGCTCCAACGGGCGGTGACACCCCGGTCCGCGCGCCGCGCCCGCCGGTTCAAGACCCCGGCCACCGCCGCCGCGGAGTGACGTAGGCCGCATCACATGCGGGTTACGACACTTCGACGGACGTTGCGCTCGGTACGTCACGCGTGTTCGCTGGAGGTGCGGGCGTCGGCTCTGGCCCGTCGGACACGCGTGGGGGCAACCGGCCCCGGCGGGACACAGAAGGCGGGCGTCATGCGTTCACGGATTCTCGCGATGGCAGTCGTCGCGATCGGTCTCTCCGCGTCCCTTGTGGCGTGCGGCGAGTCGGGCTCGTCGTCCGACTCCGACAATGCATCCGGCAAGAAGGGATGCGCTCCAGTCCAGGGTGACGAACTGGTCGTCCTCGCCGACAGCAAGAAGCTCCAGACCGCCGACAACGTGATCCCGGCGGTCAACGCCAAGGCCGCGACCGCACCGCTGCTCGCCGCCCTCGACAAGGTCGCCGACGAGCTGGACACCGAGATCCTCATCGGACTGAACCGGCAGGTCGACGTCGAACGGAAGACCTCGAAGGTCGCCGCCGAGACCTGGGTCGCCAAGACCCAGCTCGACCAGGGCCTGGCGAAGGGCACCGGCAAGGTCGTCATCGGCGCCGCCAACTTCGGCGAGAACCAGACGCTCGCCCACATCTACGCGCTCGTCCTCAAGGGCGCCGGCTTCGACACCTCCGTCAAGACGATCGGCAACCGCGAGCTGTACCTGCCGGAGCTGGAGAAGGGCGCCCTCACGATCGTCCCCGAATACGCCGGCACCCTCACCGAGTTCCTGAACAAGGGCCAGAACGGGCCCAACGCCGCACCCAAGGCCAGCGCCGACCTGGACAAGACCGTCACCGAACTCACCACCCTCGGCGACAAGGCCGGCCTCAAGTTCGGCAAGGCCTCCGACGCCGCCGACCAGAACGCGTTCGCCGTCACCAAGAAGCTCGCCCAGGACAAGGGCCTCAAGACCCTCGAGGACTTCGCCGCCAAGTGCTCCGGCTCCGACACCGTCCTCGGTGGACCCGTCGAGTGCAAGGAACGCCCGTTCTGCCAGCCCGGCCTCGAGAAGACCTACGGCATCGAGTTCGGCTCCTTCACCCCGTTCGACAGTGGAGGCCCGCTGACCAAGGCCGCCCTCAAGCAAGGCAAGGCCACCATCGGCCTCGTCCTCTCCTCCGACGGCAGCCTGTCTACTTTGTGAGCGGCCCGCCCAGGCACCACGCTCACCACCGTCTCCGCGCCTTGCGTGCCTGAGCACGCGTCGGCTTGTGCGACGGTGGTGTCGCGGCACCTGGGCGGGCTCCAGGTTGAGATCTTTCATTCGTTCCAGCGCGGGCTGGTAGTCCTTGGTGGGTAGAGGGCTGCTCGTACGGTGACGAGCCTTGGCTGGTTTGCGGCCAGGGCTGTGGTGAGGGCTTCGCGGAGGGGTTCGCCCACCGAGTCGACGCGGATGGCGGGGACGCCGAACGCGTGCGCCAGCTCCACGAGGTCCGGCGTGTGCAGGTCGACGCCGCGCCGTTCGGCGCCCGCGTGGTCCTGGTCGTACCGGAGCATCCCGTAGCCGGCGTCGTCCACCACCAGGACGGTCACCGGCAGCCGCTCCTGCGCCAGCGTCGCCAGCTCCGCCACCCCGAACATCAGCCCGCCATCGCCGCACACCGCGAGCGTGGAACCGGCAGCACCCGCCCCGACGGCCGCCGGCAGCGCGAACCCCAGCGTCCCCCAGCCCACCGGGTACTGGAGCACGCGCGGACGCCTCGCCGGCAGGTAGCTGCCCGCCCAGTAGCCGCCGACCGCCATGTCGCAGACGACCACGGTGTCCGGTCCGACCGCCGCCTCGACGGACGCCAGGAACTCCGCCGACTCCGCCGTGCGGGGATCGGCGGCGATGCGGTCCAGGACCGTCTTGCGCAGCGTGGCGAGATCGCCGCCCCAGGGCTCGTGCGTGCCGAGATCCGCGTCGAGGAGGGCGGCCAGCGCCGGACGGACGTCCGCGACGAGCGCCAGCTCCGGGGACGACGCCGCCTGGTTCGGGTCCAGGTTGATGACGGCACGGATCGCGGGGAGCGGCGCCGTGCCGTTCTTGGTCGCCATCCCCTCGAACGCCGATCCGACCACCAGCAGCAGATCGGCGCCGGCCAGCACCTCGCCGGCCTCCGGCTCGTGGATCGGCACGTCGACGAGCAGCGGATGGCCGGCCAGCAGGCCCCGACCCGCCCACGTGGTGACGACGGCGGCGCCGAGCCGTTCGGCGAGCATCCGGAGCTGCGTCTCGGCATCCGCCGCGACCACGCCGCCGCCGGCCCAGATGGCGACCCGCCGGGCGCCGCGGATCGCGGCCGCCAGCGCACCGACATCGGGCACGCCCCGCGCGCCGGCGACCTCGGCGACGGCGGGCGGGGTCGGTGCTGTGGCGGCGGCGGGAACCTCGGCGGCGGCCGGTCGCGGTGGTGCCTCGGCGGCTACGGCCCGGGCCGGGCCGGCGGGTGCGCTGAGGAGATCGGCGGGGACGTCGAGGTATACCGGCCCGCGCGGTGCGGCCAGGGCGATCGCGATCGCGTCGGCGGCGGCGGGCAGGACCTGGTCCGCCGTGCGAGGGGTGAAGACGGCCTTGGCGAGGGGACGGAACAGCCCGGCCTGGTCGGGGCTCTGGTGCAGGACCCGCGCGTCGGTGCCCTGGTACCGGGTCGGGACCTCGCTGGACACGAGCAGCACCGGCGATCCGCACATGGCGGCCTCGCCGAACGCGGCGACCGCGTTGGCCGCGCCGGGGCCGGTGGTCGTCAGCGCGAGCCCGAGCCGTCCGGTGGCACGGGCCCATCCGTCCGCACCGTAAACTGTGGTCTGTTCGTGACGGACCGTAATGATGGACGGTATGTCCGGACCGCTGGCGGCCCAGAACGAAAGATTCTGAACACCGGGTAGCCCGAACGCGGTCCCAGCGCCCGCCACCCGGGCCATCTCCAGGATGACCTGCGCAAACGTCACTTCGTGCGAGGGCTGTGCGGCCATCGTTCTCCCCTTCGGCCGGTCCGGACGTGGCCCGAGCGTAGGCCCGCCAGCGCACCGAGGAGGACTTGTGCGCCGCGGGCGGTTACAGTACGCAGGCGGGCGGGGGCCCTAGGTCTGATTGTTGATTGGTAGCGGTGCGAGCCGGGACTTTCCCGCCACCGCGCAGGAGGGTCTTCAATGCGTCGTCGTCTCGGTTCGTTGGCCGGACTACTTTCCCTTTCGCTCATCGCCGCGGGATGCTCGTCCTCCGCCGGCTCCGAGGAGGAGATCCTCATCGGCGTGAGCGTGGAGCAGACCGGCATCTACAGCTCGGTCGCCATCCCCGAACTCAACGCCATCAAGCTGGTCGTCGACGACGTCAACCGGGACGGTGGCATCCTCGGCCGCAAGATCCGGCTCGTCGTCAAGGACAACCGCAGCGACGCCGTCGAGGCGCGCCGCATCGCCGGTGACCTGATCGACAAGGACAAGGTCGTCGGGATCATCGGCGCCAGCACGACGGCCGTCAGCCTCGCGTTCACCGAGGTCGCGGAGAAGAAGGGCGTGCCGCTCGTCTCGATGGGCGCCGCCGACCAGATCGTGAAGAACCGCAAGTACGTGTTCCAGACGCCTCCGTCCGGCGTCAAGCACCTCGAAGTGATGATGCAGGACATGGCGCGGGCGAACGTCAAGAAGGTCAGCCTGATGGCCGTCAACGACCAGTACGGCGACAACGGCATCCTGGCGGCCAACGCCGCCACCCGTCAGTCCGGTATGGCGGTCCTCAACACGCAGCGCTTCCCCGCCAATACGACCAACCTGGACGACGAGGTCCGGACGGCGGTCGAGAACAACCCGGACGCGCTCCTCGTGTCGGCGGTCATGCCGGCCGCGGGGCACGCGGTGCGGGCGGTCCAGAAGTCCGGCTACACCGGCCGTGTCTACTTCGACGCGGGCGCGGGCGCCGACCTGTTCACCCAGATGGGCACCGTCGCCGACGGCATGTTCATGGTGCACACGTCGATCCTCGCCGCGAACCAGCTGACGGCGACCACGCCGAGCGCGCTCGCGCAGAAGGAGTTCTTCGTCAAGTACACGCAGCGCCACAGCAACTACTCGGGCTACGCGTCGTACTCCGCCGACGCGATCAGCATCATGGTCGAGGCCATCCGGGCGGCGAAGAGCACCGACCGGCAGAAGATCCGCGACGCGATGGAGGACCTGTCCTACGACGGCCTCACCGGCTCGTTCGAGTTCAGCCCCTCCAACCACGGCGGCGCGTCCGGCGACGGCCTGACCGTGCTCACCATCCGCAACGGTGGTTGGGTACTCGCGCAGTAGTCACGCA
This sequence comes from uncultured Actinomycetota bacterium, assembly GCA_963742725.1. GTDB lineage: Bacteria > Actinomycetota > Actinomycetes > Mycobacteriales > Cryptosporangiaceae > CAVVAL01. The sequence goes on from CAVUMX010000001.1 coordinate 2,671,586, forward strand.
GCGACACGTTGTTCGCCGACGGCTAGCGGGGCCGTCGGCGAACGCTCTAAGATCCCCGACTTGAAGGGTCGGTTTGCGGTGCCCGTCCGGGAAGCTCCTGGTGTCCGGGCCGCACAGGAGGATCTTCAATGCGCCGTCGCGTGGCCTTGTTATGCGGTTTCCTCACGTTCCCCCTCGTCGCGGCCGGCTGTACGGCTGAGACAGGGGCCAAGGAAGACATCCTGATCGGAGTCCCGATCGAGCAGACCGGGACGGCGGCGCAGCTAGGGCTCGCCGAGTTGAACGCGCTACGGCTGGTCGCGGACGACATCAACCGGAACGGCGGCGTCCTCGGCCGGAAGATCCGGTTGGTCGTCCGGGACAACCGGTCCGACCCGGCAGAGTCGAAGAAGCAGGTCACGGACCTGATCGACAACGAGAACGTCACCGGGATCGTCGGCGCCGGCCTCACCGCCACGACCCTGTCGTTCGCCGACCTGGTCGAGGAGAAGAAGGTTCCCACGGTCTCGATGGGGGCCGCCGACACGCTCGTCGCGAAGCGGAAGTTCATCTTCAAGACCCCGCCGAACGGGGCGGCGATCGTCGACGTCCTCGCCGACGAGCTGGTCCGGAAGAACACGAAGACCGTGGCGTTCCTGGCCGCCAACAACCAGTTCGGGAACCAGGGCGTCCAGGTCGTCACCGCGGGAGCGCGGCAGGCCAGCATCACGATCAAGCGCGTCGAGCGGTTCGCCGACGGCGACAAGGACCTGTCCCAGGAGGTCAGCCGGCTCGTCGAGACCGAGCCGCAGGCCATCCTGGTGTCCGCGATCATGCCGGCGGCGGCGTTCGCGGCGAAGGCCATCAAGAACTCCGGGTACACGGGCGACGTCTACTTCGACGGTGGCGCCGGCGCCGACCTGTTCGTCGGCGGGTCCGTCGCGAGCGACACCGACGGCATGTTCATGGTGCACTCGTCGATCCTCGCCGCGAACCAGCTCACCGCGACCACGCCGAGCGCGCTCGCCCAGAAGGAGTTCTTCGTCAAGTACACCCAGCGCCACGGCCAGTACTCCGGGTACGCCTCGTACGGCGCGGACGCCCTCAACATCATGGTGGCGGCCATCCGCGAGGCCGGGTCGACGGACGGGCAGCAGGTCCGGGACGCCATGGAGAAGCTCTCGTTCGACGGGCTCACCGGATCGTTCCAGTTCAGCCCGTCCAACCACGGCGGCGCGTCCGGGGACGGCCTCACGGTGCTGACCGTCCGCAGCGGCGGTTGGGTGATCGCGCAGTAGGGCGAGCGCTCTCCGGCGGTGTTGCGTGCGCCGCTCGGGGCGACCTACGGTGCGGCCATGGCGACAAACACGCGTGAAGAGGTCCGTCCGACGACCGGCGGTGAGGTGCGGGTACTCGCGCACCTGATCGGCGGCTATCGCAACACCGATGTGCCGGGCCGTGTCGTCGCCAGTACCAACCCGGCGCGGTCCGACGACGTGCTGGCCAACGTGGCGCTCACGACCGCCGAGACGTTCCTGAACGCCGCCAAGGCCGCGCGGGCGGCGCAGCGGTCGTGGGCGGAGGTGCCGGCGCCGGTGCGCGGCCAGGTGATCGCCGCCGCCGGCCGGCTCGTCGAGGCGAACAAGAGCGCCCTCGCCGCCCTGGTCACCCGCGAGGTCGGCAAGACGTACGCGGAGGCGCTGGGCGAGGTCCAGGAAGTGATCGACACCTGCGACTTCTTCCTCGGCGAGGGGCGCCGCCTGTACGGGCAGACCGTGCCGAGCGAGATGGCAGACAAGGAACTGTTCACGTACCGGCGCCCGGTCGGCGTCGCCGCCATCATCACGGCCGCGAACTTCCCCGCCGCTGTCCCGTCCTGGTACCTCGTGCCGGCGCTGCTGTGCGGCAACGCCGTGGTGTGGAAGCCGTCCGAGTACGCGCCGGTCGTCGCGGACGCGCTCGCCGAGCTGTTCGTCCGTGCCGGGCTGCCGGACGGGGTGCTCAACCTCGTGCACGCCGACGGTCCCACCACGTTCGACGGACTCGACGAAGCCCTCGAAGCCGGACTGGTCGACAAGATCGGCTTCACCGGATCGACCCACGTCGGGCGTGCCGTCAGCGAGCTCGCCGGCCGGTACCTCCAGACGCCGTGCCTCGAACTCGGCGGCAAGAACCCGATGGTCATCGCCCCGGACGCCAACCTCGACCTCGCCGTCGACGGCGCCCTGTTCTCCGGGTTCGGCACGGCCGGCCAGCGTTGCACGTCCCTCGGCACGGTGTGGGTCCACCGCGCGCTGCACACCGACTTCATCCGGGCGTACTCCCGGGCCGTCGAGCAGGCCGTGATCGGCGACCCCATGACCGACGTCCTGTACGGCCCCATGATCAACGAGGAGTACCTGCACCGCTACCAGGACTTCCTCGACCTGGTCCACTCCCACCACACCGTCCACGGCTCCACCGGCACCGGCCGCATCACCCACGCGAACCCGCGCGAGGGATTCGTCGGCGACCCCGACCTCGGCTGGTTCGCCCACCCCGTCGTCGTGGACGGCGTCACCGCCGACGACGAGCTGTACAGCACCGAGACGTTCGGACCGCTCGTCGGCGTCGGCGTCTACGACACCCTCGACGAGGCCATCGACCTCGCCAACGGGCACGGCTACGGGCTCTCGTCCTCGATCTACACGAACGATCCGCGCACCGCGTGGCGGTTCGCCCGTGGCGTCAGCGCGGGAATGACCAGCATCAACAACACGACGTCCGGCGCCGAGGCGCACCTGCCATTCGGCGGCAACGGGCTGTCGGGGAACGGATCGCGCCAGTCCGGGGTCTGGGTCCTCGAACAGTTCACGCGCTGGCAGTCCGTGAACTGGGACTACTCCGGCCGGCTCCAGAAAGCCCAGATGGACACGGCCGTCCTGCCGGCCGACCCGGACTTCCGCCTCTGAGCCGGGCGGCGGGGGGCCGGCGGGCGGTGCGGGGCCGGCGGGCGGTGCCCGCCGACCCCACCCGAACTACTTCTTGCGCTGGTTACGGTCCCGCCACGAGGTGAAGCCCGCCGCCTTCGCGCTGTCCTCCGTGTCGAACCACGCCTCGGCCTTCGTCCGGCCGTACCAGGGGCTCTCCTTCGTGTGGAACAGCCCCGAATCGGCGTTGCCCTTGATCGTGAAGCCCTCCGGCGCCGACCCGTCCGGCAGCGACTTCGCCGAACCGGGGCCGTACGGCCCCGCCGCCGCACCGCCCACGAGCCCCATCGGCTTCGCCGGCTCGCCGGCCTTGTCCCCGCCGGCCTTGGCGGCGCCGGCACCTGCGCTGGCGCCGATGGCCGCGCCGGCGACCGTGTCGGTCGCGGTGTCGCTGTCCTCGGCCGCATCGGCATCGGCGTCGGCGTCAGCCGTGGCGGCGCCCGCAGCCGCGCCGGTCGCGGTACTGCCGGTCGGGGCCGTGCCGGTCCCGGCGGCGCCCGCAGCCGTTGCTGTGCCGGCCCCGGAGCCGTTGCCGGTGCCGGCGTCAGCTGCCGCCGCGTCGGCGGCGGCCTTGGCGTCGGCCGCCGCAAGACGCTGGCGGGCGGCCGTCAGGTCGCTGGTCGCCGTGATGTCCTCGTTGGCGGTCTCGGCGCCGAGAAGCGTGCCGGCCGGGACCGGTGCCGTGGCGGCGTCGAGCTTGGCGCGGAGTCCGGCGACCTGACGCTCGTTGGCGTCGGCCTCCTCGGCGCGCGCCTTCCTGCACGCGGCGAGGTCGGTTTCGAGCGTGCTCACCCTGGCCCGGGCGGCGGCGAGTTCGCGCTCGGGGGCCGTGTCGGTGGCCTCGTGCGCGCCGTGCTGGCGCTTCCACGGCTTCGCGAAGATGAGCCACGTGATGAGCGCCCCCAGCAGGAACGCGACGAGGTGCCAGAGCCAGGTCTGCAGGAAGAGCCAGGTCACTTCGTGCCTCCGAGGATCGCGAATTCGACTCGCCGGTTGCGGCTGGTCTGTGCCGGGTTGGTGGTGAGGGGCTTGGTGCTGCCGAAGCCGCGGGCGACGAGCCGGTTGGCCGCGACGCCGGACCGGCGCAGGGCGGCGACGACGGCGTTGGCGCGGGCCTGGCTGAGCCGCATGTCGGCGCCGGCGTTGCCGGTCCTCGCGACGTGGCCGCGGATCTCCGTGCGGACGGTCGGGTACTTCTTCAGTACGGCCGCGACGCGCTGCACGGCGCCGAGCCCGGCTGGGGTGAGGGAGGACGAGTCGGGGTTGAAGTTGACCGTCGAGCCGGCGAGCACCCGGTTGATCTCGGCCTGCGCGGCCTGACCGGCGGCGGGGTCAGGAGCGGCGGGGCTCGGCGGAGTCGTGGGCTCCACCGTGAGCTGGTTGTCGACGGTCGCGCCCGGGACCGCCTCGGCAGCGGCCTCCGCGGCCTCGGCCTTGGCGGCGTCGCTGGCGACCCCACCGGTCAGGGTCACGGCGTCACCGTCGACGGAGATACCGCGCGTGCCGGCACCGGTACCGAGCGCGCCCACGAGCGATCCGATCGTGGCCGCGTCCGGCGCGGTGGTACCGGGTTCGACGGTGACCTTGTCGACGACGTTGCGGCCACCGGCCCTGGCGGCGTCGAGGAGGGCCTTCTTGGCCGCCTCGTCCGGGACGGTGGCGGTCACGGTGACCGTGTCGCCGTCGGCGGCGACGGAGTAGGCGCCTGGCGCCTTGGTTCCGTTGTCGTCCGGGGCGTCCCCGGCCTTGACCTTGACCACCCGGTTCCCCTCGACGCCCCGGACGGCGTCGCGGATCTCGTCAGCGGCGGCGGCGTCGGCCGTGGTCACGGTCGCGTCGCGGCCCCGGTACTCCACTGTCGCGTTCTGGTGGCCGGCTTCCGCGAGCGCGGACTCCGTCCGACTGGTGAGGTCTTGCTCGATGCTCTTGCGGTTGACCACCGAGGTCATCGCGGCGAGTAGCGGCGGCACGGCGATCAGGCTGACGAGCCAGATCACCCACCTCTTCTTCCTGCCGTCCTGCGCGTCCGACGGTTCGGACATGGGCCCCCCTGGACCTTGTTCGCGGCATGACGATGAGGCCTGGGCAGGGACTCAGGGCCTGACATCACCACGCGCGGGCGATATCGGAAAGAGCGGATACTACGGGGCCATTTTCACCGTCGCCCGGAGGCGCGTCCATACACATCTGCTGGTCAACGTCCTCGCGGACCGAGTTGGCGGCTGATCCGGTCGGCGGCGGTGCGCGCCGCGCCGGCAAGCGTTCTCCGGGACGGCTCGTCGCGGGACTCCGTGCGGAAGGTAATGCCGACCGCCGCGACAGGACGCCCGTTGTGGTCGAACACCGGCGCCGCGACGGACGCGATGCCCGCGGTGACCAACCCGTCCTCCTCGGCCCATCCGCGCCGGCGGTCGGCGGCGAGCGTGCGCCGCAGCTCGGGGAGGTTGCGCGGGCCGGCGCCCGTGCGGTCGACGAACGCGTCTGACGACGGGAACAGCGCCCGGACCTGGGCGGACGGCAACTCGCCGAGCATCGCCCGCCCGACGGCCGTGAGCTGGGCCGGCAGCCGCACCCCGACGCCCGTGACCAGCGGCACCGGACGTGCCGGCTCGTGCTTGACGAGGTACAGCGTCTCGCGCCCGTGCAGGATCCCGAGGTGGACGGTCTCGCCCGCGTCGGCGACGAGCCGTGCCAGGGCCGGGCCCGCGAGCCGTTCGAGGGGATCGTGGCGCAGATACGCCGAGCCGATCTCGAACGTGGTGACCCCGAGGCCCCAGCGGCGCTCGTCGGGGAGGTGGACGACGAAGCCGTCCTCGGCGAGCGCCGTCAGCAGGTGGTACGTGGTCGAGCGGGGGAGCCCCAACTCGCGCGCGATCGTCGCGGCGGGCAGCGGCCCGGGCCGGCCGGCGAGCAGCCGCAGAAGTGCCGTGGCCCGCCGGACGGCCGGCACCTGATCGCTCACCATCGCCTCCTCCGCGCGCCGCGACGGGGCACGCCGCCGACCGCGCGGCGCCCGCGACCGGCGAGTTGTCTCGGATACCAGACATAATCGCGTGTCGCGGCGGCGCTGTCACCAGCGGTAGAGCGTGGAATAGAGGCATGCAGACCGTCCCCGTGGACCCGAAGCCGCTGACGCCCGAACAGGTCGTCGCGGTCGCCCGTGACGGCGCGACCGTCCTCCTCACGGACACCGCCGTCGCCGTGATGACCACCGCCCGCGCGCGGATCGAGGAGCTGGCCGCCGGCTCCGACCCCGCGTACGGCATCTCGACCGGGTTCGGCGCCCTCGCGACCCGGCACATCCCGGCGGAGGCGCGGGCGCAGTTGCAGCGGTCGCTGGTCCGGTCGCACGCCGCCAGCGCGGGGCCGGAGGTCGAGGCCGAAGTGGTGCGCGCGCTGATGCTGCTGCGCCTGCACACGCTCGCGACGGGGCACACGGGCGTCCGTCCGGAGACCGCGCGGACGCTCGCCGCGCTGCTCAACGCCGGAATCACTCCGGTGGTCCGGGAGTACGGCTCGCTGGGATGCTCGGGCGACCTCGCCCCGCTGTCGCACGTCGCGCTGGCGTTGATGGGGGAGGGCGAGGTGCGCTCGGACGGCGCCCTGCTCCCGGCCGCCGAGGCGCTGCGGGCCGCTGGCATCGAACCCGTCGAGCTGGCGCCGAAGGAGGGCCTGGCGCTGATCAACGGCACCGACGGGATGCTGGGGATGCTCCTGCTCGCCTGCCACGACCTCGCCGCCCTCGTCACCACCGCCGACGTGTCCGCCGCGATGAGCGTCGAGGCGCTGCTCGGCACCGACCGTGTCTTCGCCGCCGACCTCCAGGCGCTGCGTCCGCACCCGGGCCAGTCGGCGTCCGCCGCGAACATGACCGCGCTGCTCGCCGGTTCACCGATCGTGGAGAGCCACCGCGGTCCGGACTGCAACCGGGTCCAGGACGCGTACTCGCTGCGGTGCGCGCCGCAGGTCGCGGGCGCCGTCCGGGACACGCTCGACCACGCCAGGCTGGTCGCCGGCCGCGAGCTGGCGTCCGCGATCGACAACCCCGTCGTGCTGTCCGACGGCCGGGTCGAGTCGAACGGCAACTTCCACGGCGCGCCTGTCGGGTACGTCCTGGACTTCCTGGCCATCGCGATCGCCGACCTCGCCTCGATCGCCGAGCGGCGTACCGACCGGATGCTCGACGTCGCCCGCTCGCACGGTCTCCCGCCGTTCCTCGCCGGCGACGCCGGTGTCGACAGTGGACACATGATCGGGCACTACACGCAGGCCGGGATCGTCAGCGAGCTGAAGCGGCTGGCCGTCCCCGCCAGCGTGGACAGCATCCCCACCTCGGCGATGCAGGAGGACCACGTCTCGATGGGCTGGGCCGCCGCCCGCAAGCTCCGCAAGGCCGTGGACGGCCTCACCCAGGTGCTCGCCATCGAGATCCTCACCGCCGCCCGGGCGCTGGACATGCGCACGCCGCTCGTCCCCGCGCCCGCCACGGCCGCTGTGGTCGCCGCGCTGAGAACCCGCGTCGAGGGACCGGGCCCGGACCGCTGGCTCGCCCCCGAGATCGCCGCCGCCACGGACGCCGTCCGCGACGGATCCCTGCTCGCCGCCGCCCAAACCGTCACCGGCCCGCTGGCCTGACCCGCCCACCTTCGGACTTTTGAGGGTCGCCGGGGCGCCCGGACCCTCAAAAGTCCGAAACTCGAAGAGAAGGAGCACACTGTGTCCGGACCTCGACCCGTCCGCGCCGCGACCGGCACCACGCTCACCGCCCAGGGCTGGCAGCAGGAGGCCGCGCTGCGGATGCTGCAGAACAACCTGGACCCGGCCGTCGCCGAGCGCCCGGACGACCTGGTCGTCTACGGCGGCACCGGCAAGGCGGCCCGGGACTGGCCGAGCTTCGACGCGCTCGTCCGCACGCTGACCACGTTGAAGCAGGACGAGACAATGCTCGTGCAGAGCGGCCGTCCGGTGGGGGTGATGCGGACGCACGAGTGGGCGCCGCGCGTTCTGATCGCCAACTCGAACCTGGTCCCGGACTGGGCGAACTGGCCGGAGTTCCGCCGCCTCGAACACCTCGGCCTGACGATGTACGGGCAGATGACCGCCGGTTCGTGGATCTACATCGGCACGCAGGGGATCCTCCAGGGCACGTACGAGACGTTCGCGGCCGTCGCGGAGAAGCGGTTCGGCGGAACGCTGTCGGGCACGCTCACGCTGACCGCCGGCTGCGGCGGCATGGGCGGGGCGCAGCCGCTCGCGGTGACGATGAACGGCGGCGCTGTCATCGTGATCGACGTCGACCCGGCCCGGCTGCACCGACGCGTGAACGACCGCTACCTCGACGTCGTGGCCACGGACCTGGACGACGCGATCGACCAGGCCGTCGCGGCCAAGGAAAACCGCAAGGCGCTCTCGGTCGGACTGGTCGGCAACGCGGCGACGCTCGTCCCGGAGCTGTTCAAGCGCGGCGTGCCGATCGACATCGTCACCGACCAGACGTCCGCCCACGATCCGCTGAGCTACCTCCCCGAGGGCGTCGACCTCGCCGACGCGCCGGACTACGCCGCGAAGAAGCCCGAGGAGTACACCGACCGGGCCCGCGCCAGCATGGCGAAGCACGTCGCGGCGATGGTCGACTTCATGGACGCCGGCGCCGAGGTGTTCGACTACGGCAACTCGATCCGCGGCGAGGCGCAGCTCGGCGGGTACTCCCGCGCGTTCGCGTTCCCCGGGTTCGTCCCGGCCTACATCCGCCCGCTGTTCTGCGAGGGCAAGGGGCCGTTCCGCTGGGCCGCGCTCTCCGGCGACGCGGCCGACATCGCCGCGACCGACCGCGCCATCCTCGACCTGTTCCCCGAGAACGAGGCGCTGGCCCGCTGGATCAAGATGGCCGGTGAGCGGGTCGCGTTCCAGGGGCTGCCCGCGCGCATCTGCTGGCTCGGCCTGGGCGAGCGCGCCGAGGCGGGCCTGCGGTTCAACGAACTGGTGGCGGACGGCACCGTGCAGGCACCGCTCGTCATCGGCCGTGACCACCTCGACTGCGGCAGCGTCGCCAGCCCGTACCGGGAGACCGAGGGCATGGCGGACGGGTCCGACGCGATCGCCGACTGGCCACTGCTGAACGCGCTGGTGAACACCGCCAGCGGCGCGTCGTGGGTGTCGATCCACCACGGCGGCGGCGTCGGCATCGGACGGTCGATCCACGCCGGCCAGGTCAGCGTCGCGGACGGCACCCCGCTCGCCGCGCAGAAGCTGGAGCGGGTGCTGACGAACGATCCCGCCATGGGCGTGATCCGGCACGTTGACGCCGGCTACGAGCTGGCTGCCGATGTCGCCGCCGAGCGTGACGTCCGGATCCCGATGGCCGATGCCTAGGACCCTTCTGGTCGACCGCGTCGGGCTGCTGGTCACCAACGATCCGTCGGTGGGCGACGGGCCGCTGGGACTGCTGCGCGACGCGGCGCTGGTCGTCGAGGGTTCCCAGGTCGCCTGGGTGGGGCCCGCCGCACGGGCACCGGCCGCGGACGAGCGGCTGGACGCCGACGGCCGGTGCGTCATGCCGGGGTTCGTGGACAGCCACACGCACCTCGTATTCGACGGCGACCGCGCCGAGGAGTTCGCCGCCCGGATGGCGGGTCAGCCGTACGGCGCGGGTGGGATCCGGACGACCGTCGCCGCGACGCGGGCGGCCACCGACGTTCAGCTCGCCGCGAACGCCGCGCGCCTGGCGCGGGAAGCGCTCGCCGCCGGGACGACCACGCTGGAAGTGAAGAGTGGTTACGGGCTCACCGTCCGCGACGAAGAGCGGTCGTTGCGTGCCGCCGGGACGGTCACCGGCGAGACCACATTCCTCGGCGCGCACGTCGTCCCGCCCGAGTACGCCGACCGGCCGGACGACTACGTCGAGCTGGTCGCCGGTCCGATGCTGGACGCCTGCGCTCCACACGCACGCTGGGCGGACGTGTTCTGCGAGCGCGGTGCGTTCGACGCTGACGCGACCCGGCACATCCTCACGGCGGCGGCCGGCAAGGGCCTCGGCGTGCGGCTGCACGGCAACCAGCTCGGGTCCGGTCCGGGCGTGCGGCTCGCGGTCGAGCTCGGCGCCGCGAGCGTCGATCACTGCACGTACCTGGATGAGCACGATTACGCGGCGCTGAGTTCGTCGTCTACCGTGGCGACGTTGCTGCCCGGTGCCGAGTTCTCGACTCGCTCGCCCTACCCGGACGCGCGACGCCTGCTGGACGCCGGTGTCACCGTGGCGCTGGCCAGCGACTGCAACCCTGGTTCGAGCTACACGACGAACCTGCCGTTCTGTATCGCGGTGGCGGTGCGTGAGATGGGTATGACGTGCGAGGAGGCGGTGTGGGCGGCGACAGCTGGCGGGGCGCGGGCGCTCCGGAGGACCGATATAGGGACGCTGACGACCGGTACGCAGGCGGACCTTCTCGTGCTGGACGCGCCCTCCTATCTGCACCTGGCGTACCGCCCGGGGGTACCGATGATTACGACGGTCCTGAGACAGGGTCGGACAGAAGGCAGACGTGGAGCCGAATAGTCGATAACCTGTCGTCCATGCCAGCCTCGTATGAGCCCGAAGGGTTGCGTGCAGGCCGGCGGCGATTGGTGTGGCTCTTCTGGGCCGGCGTGGGGGTCGCGCCGTTGGCGGCGTTGCTGCTGCTGATGGGGCGAGGCGTTGGAGCGTTGCGCGCAGCCGCTGTGCTCGCCGTGCTCGCGGTGGTGATGATCGGGCTGAGCGTCACGCTCCGCGACGATGTTACGACCGTACGCGATGATTTTTCGGAAACGATGCGTCGTGAGGTCGAACTCGTCAGGGCTGACGTCGACACGCTGCGCCGTGGGGTCGAACTCACGATGCACCGCGAGTTGGAGCGCGTGCGCGGTGAACTCGAAGCCGCCCGCCAGGACACGGTGTTCAGGGCCGAAGCCACCCGTCTGCAAGCGGTCGAGGGGCGCTACGACCGGATCTCCGGGGAAGTGCCGTCCGCCGAAGACTTCCAGACCATCGAACCGATCCGCGAGGAGTTCGCGCGGCGCGAGGCCGGCCGGCCCCCGCAGCAGCCCCTCATGACCGAGCAGATCCCCGTCGACGCGATCCGCGCCGACGCGGCGGTGCGCTCCGAGCCCGTCCGGGTGGCGGCGGCGCGCGTCGACGCCGGCACCACGTACTCCAGCTCGGCCCGGACGGAGAGTTCCGGCTACGACCGGTACGAGACCTACGACGGTTACGACGAGTACGAGGCCCCGGCCAGCGCCCCACCCGCCCAGAGCAATGGGCCCGGTACCGAGTTGGAGCCCGTCTCGGCGGGCGGCCGCTGGAGCGCGCCGGCCTGGGACTCCGGTGTCGACGAGCCGGAGCCGACCGTGCAGTGGCAGCCGCCGGCGTGGGACGACTCCGAGCCCGCCCCCTCGAACGGGTACGCGTCGTCGTCCGCCAGCTACTCGGCGTCACCGAACGGCGGCTCGGCGAACGGATCGGCCAACGGCTCCGCGAATGGATCGGCCAACGGCTCGTCGAACGGGTACGCGGCGCCCAGCGGCTCGTACGGCTTCGGCCGCAACGCCTCCGTGGACGCCGGTTCCGCCGACATGGCGTCAGCTGGCACGACGTACGGCAGCAGCCAGAACGGCAGCACGTACGGCGGCACGAGCTACGACGACCGGTCCGACGTGATCTCGGGTGACGTGCTCCCGTCCGACAGCAGCTACGGCTACGGCTCCTACGACAGCTCAGCCGGGTGGAGTTCGCCCACCACGTACTCGCTCGGCGGCGACGCGCTGGGTTCGTTCGGCAGCGAGGCGCTCGGCGGTGCGCCGTTCGGGTCCGGCAACGGGTTCGGATCGAGCGGCTTCGGTACCAGCAGCAGCTTCGGATCGTCCATCGGCGGCGACAACGGCTACCGGTCCTCGCTCCCCGAGCTGCCGGCCCTGCCGTCGTCCACGTCCGACTCGTGGAGCCAGCCGTCGAACGGGTCGTCCTCGTGGGACACCCCGTCGTGGGACGACAGCCCGTCGTCCTGGTCCGCGACGCCGGCTCCCAGCCAGGACTCGTGGTCGTCCGAGCCGTACTCGACGCCGAGTTACTCGACGCCCAGCTACCAGGCACCGAGCTACCCGGCGCCGAGCACGCCGGCCCCGGCCTCGCCGCAGTACCCGTCCGAGTTCGAACTGCCGAGCCTGGACCACCTGCCCACGGTGAACGTGCGGAAGTCGATCGGCGGGTACGCCACCACGACGTCCATCGGCGGCTACGCGCCGACGTCGACCTCGGTCGGTGGCTACGCCAGCGGCGGCACGCCGTCGTCCGGCCGCCACTCCGGCGGCGGTGACTCCTCCGGCACGAGCGCCGGCGACTACGGCCGCTCCGGCGACCCGGACCTGCCGTCCGAGCGCCGGATCTTCCTCGACCTGCCGGAGCAGAGCTACAACTGGCGCGGCTAAGCCCCGCGCCGCCCGCGCCGCGCGCCCCGCCTCGCGCCGCCCGCCCCGCGCCGCCGACGGCGGACGGTGGACGGTGGGCGCGGATTTTGGGGTGGGAATGGCGAGCCTGGCTTCCTGATCCCACCCCAAGTCGCCGAGCTGGGCCCCCCGCGGCGGGTCGGCGTACTTGTCGACGTCGCCGACGACGAAGAACATCGAGCCGAGGATCGCGACCAGGTCCGGGACGAGCGTGCCCGGCAGCAGCGTGGCGAGCGCCTGGACGTTCGCGTACGACGCGGTCCGCAGCTTCAAGCGCCACGGCGTCTTCTCGCCGCGCGAGACGAGGTAGTAGCCGTTGATGCCGAGCGGGTTCTCGGTCCACGCGTAGTTGTGGCCCTCCGGCGCCTTCACGACCTTCGGCAGCCGGACGTTGACCGGCCCCGTGATCGTCGCCAGCCGGTCGAGGCACGCGTCGGCGAGGTCGAGTGACGCGTACACCTGGTCGAGCAGGACCTCGAACCGGGAGTGGCAGTCGCCAGCCGTACGGGTGACGACCCGCAGCACGTCCTGGAGTTCCCCGTACGCCAGGTACGGCTCGTCCCGGCGCAGGTCGAAGTCCAGCCCGGACGCGCGCGCGACCGGTCCGCTCACGCCGTACGCCGCGGCCTTCACCGGGTCGAGGACGCCGACGCCGACGGTCCGGGCCAGGAAGATCTCGTTGCGCCGGATCAACCCGTCGAGGTCGCGCATCTTGTGGCGGACGTCGGCGACGGCCTCGCGCACCCGTCCGGTCCAGCCGGCGGGCACTTCCTCCTTGATGCCGCCGACCCGGTTGAACATGTAGTGCATCCGCCCGCCGGACGCTTCCTCCATGACGGCCTGGAGCGTCTCGCGCTCGCGGAACGCGTAGAAGACCGGGGTGATGGCGCCGATTTCGAGCGGGTACGAGCCGAGGAACATCAGGTGGTTGAGGACCCGGTTCAGCTCGGCGAGCAAGGTGCGGATCCACGTGGCCCGCTCCGGCACTTCCAGGCCCATCGCGCGCTCGACCGCGAGGACGACGCCGAGTTCGTTGCTGAACGCCGACAGCCAGTCGTGCCGGTTCGCCAGCACGATGATCTGCCGGTAGTCGCGGACCTCGAACAGCTTCTCGGCGCCACGGTGCATGTAGCCGATGATCGGCTCCGCCTCGATGACGCGTTCGCCATCGAGGCGGAGCCGGAGCCGGAGCACGCCGTGCGTCGACGGGTGCTGCGGGCCGATGTTGAGGACCATGTCGGCGGTGGCGAGCTGATCCGCCCCGGCGCCGACGCCGACCGTCACCTCACGGGTATCCACGGACCCATCGTGTCACGCCGCACACCGTCTTAGGCGAACGGTTCCGCGGTCTCGTCCTGCTCGACGTTGCGGCGCGGTCCGGTGAACCAGTGCCGGGCCGACACGTACCACCAGATCGTGATCGCGATCAGCGCGCCGCCGGTGACGATCGGCGCATAGTTCACGTCGTACCAGGTGAAGGTGTCGGAGAACGGCACCGCGGACGGCAGGAACGGCATGCAGAAGTACACCGAGATGATCGCGATCTCGATGACCGCCACCCAGGACATCCACTTGTAGTGCTTGCCGAGCGTCCACGGTCCGGGCCGGAACGAGTCGCCGGCTCGGAGGCGTAGCCAGATCGGGATGATGAACGCCAGGTACAGCCCGATGACCGTGATCGACACGACGGCGTAGAACGCGACGGGGATCCCGGCCGGGCTCTTGTACAGCGCGGGCAGGGTGATGACGATCGCGGCGATCGCCGACCCGATCACGGCGTTCACCGGGACGCGGGTGTGCGGGTTGACCTTGCTCCAGAGCTTGCTGCCGGGCACGGCGCCGTCGCGGCTGAACGCGTACGACATGCGCGAGCAGCTGGTCAGGCAGGCGATCGAGCAGAAGATCTGACCGATCGTCGCGATGAGCATGACGGTCTTGAACATGGCGGCCGACAGCGCGGACGCGAAGATCGCGGTCACCTGCCCGGCGCCGTACCCGTTGGCCGGGTCGTTGATGAAGTCGACGTCCTTGGCCACGAACAGGAACGCGAGCAGCAGGATCCAGCCGCCGACGGCGGAGTAGAAGATGGACTGCCAGAGGCCGCGCGCGGCGGCCGTGGTGGCGCCGTGCGTCTCCTCCGACAGGTGCGCGGACGCGTCGAACCCGGTGATCGTGTACTGCGTGAGCAGGAAGCCCAGCGGCAGGACGTACCACCAGTACATGCTGTCCGAGAAGCCGGAGTTGTTGATCGTCTCGGTGAAGACGAACGACGGCGACTGGTACTCCTTGGCCGTCAGCAGCAGGATCAGCACGACCGCGGCCGCGCCGAACACGTGCCAGTACGCGGAGATGTTGTTGACGAGCGCCAGCAGGTGCGAGTTGAAGATGTTGATCAGCGACGTGATCACCATCAGCACGACGAAGATCACGAACGAGCGGACGAGGAAGTCGCCGGTCTCGTTCCAGCCGGTGGAGAACAGGCCGATCGTCACGTTCATGAACGTCGCGCAGGCGTAGGTGACGGACGCGGTGACGCCGATCAGTCCGATGAGGTTCAGCCAGCCGGTGTAGAAGCCGGCGCGCGGCCCGCCGAGCTGGGCGGCCCACCAGTAGATGCCGCCTGCGGTCGGGAACGCGGACAGCAGTTCCGAGAGGCAGAGCCCGATGATGAGGATGAAGATGGAGATCAGGGGCCAGCCCCACGAGATCGCGACGGGACCGCCGTTGTTCCACGCCTGGCCGAAGGTGGTGAAACACCCGGCCAGGATCGAGATGATCGAGAACGAGATGGCGAAGTTGGAGAAGCCGGACCAGCTCCGGTTCAGCTCCTGTTTGTACCCGAGCTCTGCGAGTCGCCGTTCGTCCTCGTTCTGTGCCGCGCTGCCGACGTCAACCACGGGAACCTCCTCGCTGTGGCACGTGTGAGCGTTATAGCTGACCGAATGCCCTGGCCGGAAGGTCTTTGACCAGACCTTTTTGCGGGACCCGTGGCGCCGGACCCACTCCACTACGGAATCCGTAGCGTCGCAACCTGGACAATCCGGACGGTGTCGGTCCAGACCCTAAAGTGTGTCCATGACAGGTATCTCCGCGGCGCCCGCGTTCGACCCTTGGTCGGCGGAGTTCGTCGCGTGGCCGTACGACGTCTACGCCCATCTCCGCGAGGAGGCTCCGGTGTGGTACTTCGAAGGGACGGGCCAGTACCTGGTATCCCGGTACGCCGACGTGAACGGGCTGCTACGCGACCGGCGCCTCGGCCGCACGTACCTGCACGTCGCGACGCACGAGGAGATGGGGAACGAGCCGGACCCCGAGCACCTGGCGCCGTTCTGGAAGCTGGTGCGCGACGGCATGCTCGACCGCGAACCGCCGGACCACAGCCGCCTCCGGAGGCTGGTGTCCAAAGCGTTCACTCCGCGGACGGTCGAGCAGCTGCGGCCCCGTGTCGCCGCCATGGCCGACGCGCTCGTCGACGATCTGCTCGACGCCGGCAGCGACGGATCCGAAGTGGACCTGATCTCGACCGTCGCCGAACCGCTTCCCGTGACGGTGATCGCCGAGATGCTCGGCGTGCCCGAGTCCGACCGGCACCTGTTGCGCCCGTGGTCGGCGCAGATCGTCGGCGCGTACGAACTGAACCCGACCCGTGAGGCCGAGGACGCCGCCGTCCGCGCCAGCGAGGAGTTCTCCGCGTACCTGCGCGACCTGGCCGCCCATCGCCGCGCCAACCCCGGCGACGACCTGATAAGCGCGCTGGCCGGCGTCGTCGACGAAGGCGACCGGCTCACCGAGGGCGAACTGGTCGGCACCTGCGTCCTCCTGCTCAACGCCGGGCACGAGGCGACCGTGAACGTCACCGGCAACGGCTGGTGGTCCCTGTTCCGCAATCCCGGCGAGCTGGCCCGCCTGCGCGCCGACACCTCGCTGCTGCCGACCGCGATCGAAGAGCTGATGCGGTACGACACCCCGCTCCAGATGTTCGAACGCTGGGTCCTGGAGGACGTCGAGCTGCACGGCGTCACGATCCCGCGCGGTACCGAGGTCGGGCTGCTGTTCGGATCGGCCAACCACGACCCGGACGTCTTCCCCGACCCCACCCGCCTCGACCTCGGACGCCGCGACAACCCGCACATCTCCTTCGGCGCCGGCATCCACTTCTGCCTCGGCGCCCCGCTGGCGCGCGTCGAGCTGCTCGCCTCGTTCGCGACGCTGCTCCGGCGCGCGCCGCGGCTGGCCCTCGCCGAGGAACCGCAGTGGGCGGGCGGTTACATCGTCCGCGGCCTGAAGTCCCTGCCCGTCACGGTCTGACGGCCGCCACCCACCCGTCACTCGCCACCCGCCGCTCGCTCCGGAAGTGTGTGGGATTTCGCGAGCTATACGTCGCGAGATCCCACACGCTTCGGGCTAGTGGGCCAGCTTCAGGCCGACGGCGCCGGCGACGATCAGTGCCAGGCAGGCGATCCGGGCCAGGGTGACGGGCTCGTTCAGCGCGACCATGCCGACGACGGCCGTGCCGACGGCGCCGATGCCGACCCACACGACGTACCCGGTGCCGACCGGGATCGTGCGGAGCGCGACGGCGAGCAGCGCCATGCTGGCGACCAGTCCGGTGGCGGTGATCAGGCTGGGGACGAGCCGGGTGAAGCCCTGGGTGTACGAGAGCCCGACGGCCCAGACGATTTCGAGCAGGCCCGCGACGACAAGCAGGATCCACGACATGACGACCTCCGCGTCGCGTCGTCTTGTCGTTCCGGGTACGGCGCACCTCGTCCGGCGGACGCGGAGTCAGCGCCCACCGACCAGGTTACCCGCGCGGGCCGCTGACCAGCGGCGATGGTGACCCAACTCTCCGGGCGGCGGGGCGGCGGGGCGGCGGGGCGGCGGGGCGGCGGGGCGGCGGGGCTCAGCTCTCCGCGGCGGCCTTGAGCTGGGCGAGGGTGCGTTCCATGCCGCGCCGGTTGTGGTCGGCCCGGTCGAGGATGCCGAGCGTCAGGACGCCGCCGAGCCGCATCACCGCGTTGCGCCGGTCGACCCAGGTCTCGATGACCTCGCAGCCGCCGGGTACGGACCGGAACTCGTACCGCCAGGTGGCGACGTCGAAGCCAGCGCCGACGACGTCGAACGCGAAGTCGCGCCCCCGCTCGGCGGCGATGATCGTGCAGACGGTCTGCCAGCGGCGGCCGCGGTAGGTGTTGCGTCCGGTGAAGCGGGCGCCGACCTCGGGGCCTGTCGCGGTGCCGAGCCAGCGGCAGGACCGGGTCTCGGGGCTCCACTCGCCCATCCGTGTGACGTCGGCGACGAGGTCCCACACTAATTCGGCGGGTGCTTCGATCGTGGTGGCCACGCGGACTGGTTCGCTCATGCGGCCATCCTGCCGTGACCCGGCCGCCGGGGCGACATCGCGTGCCTGTTGCGACGGTCACAGGTCCGCTATGGTCCGAGTGGTTCGGCCCGCGCCGGCGAGTGGAGCAGTGATGGCAGAGTCGCCGTACTGGAACCCCAAAACCGAGACGTTGCCGCGTGACGATCTCCGCGCGTTGCAGCTCGTGAAGCTGCGGTACCTGTGCGAGTGGGCGCAGGCGCGCAGCCCGTTCTACCAGCGCCGGTTCGCCGACGCAGGCTTCCACCCCGACCAGTTGACATCCTGGGACGACCTGCGCCGGATCCCGTTGCTCACCCGGACCGACTGGATGGAGTCCCAGGCCGCGAAGCCACCGTACGGCGAGCTGCCGGCGATCGCGGCCCGGCAGGCGATCCGGTTGCACACCACGTCCGGGACGTCCGGCAGCGAACCGCTCCGCGCCCTCGACACCCGCAAGGACTGGGCCTGGGCCGCGGAGATGTGGTCGTACGCGATCTGGGGCTGCGGCATCCGTCCGGTGGACACGTCGTACCTCGCGTTCGGGTACGGGTCCTTCATCGGATTCTGGGGGTTGCACTACGGGATGGAGAAGGTCGGGGTGCTGAACGTCCCCGGCGGCGCGCAGACGACGGAGTCCCGGGCGAAGCAGATCGTCGACTTCGGCGCCACGGCGGTCGCGTCCACGCCGACGTACGCGATCCGGTTGGCGCAGGAGGCACAGCGGTTGGGTCTGGATCTTCCGGGTGCGCCGGTCCGGCGGATCATCCTGTCCGGCGAGCCGTGCCCGCAGCAGACAAAGGACCTGATCGAAGGGCTGTGGGGCGCGAAGGCGTTCGACACGGCCGGCATGACGGAGATCAGCACGATCTTCATGTTCGAGTGCGAGCGGCAGCCGGGCGGTGCGCACCTCATCGAGGACCACCTGATCGAGGAGGTCCTGGACCCGGAGACCAGCGAGCCGGTCGGGTACGGGGAGAACGGCGAGCGGGTGGTGACGTCGTTCGGGCGCGGCGCGATCCCGCTGATCCGGTACCGCAGCTCGGATCTGGTACGGAAGCTGCCGGCGTCGGCGTGCACGTGCGGACGTACCACCGACCTGTACGACGGCGGCGTGATCGGCCGGGTCGACGACATGAAGCTGGTCCGGGGCACGAACGTCTACCCGCGCGCGATCGAGGGCATCGTGCGGGGGTACGGCGAGATTGTGGAGTTCCAGGTCCGCCTGTTCACGAGCGAGACGCTGCGGGACGAGATCGCCCTGCGCGTCGAGGTGCCGGACGGCTACGCCGACTGGCCGTCCCTCCGGCAACGCCTCCACCAGGACCTCGCCGACGCGCACGAGGGCCTGAACTTCCTGGTCGAACGCGCGGACACCGGCGCGCTGCCGCGGTTCGAGCTGAAGGCCCGTCGCACGGTCGACGAGCGGACGAGGAGCTGACGATGGCCACCGACCTGCTCGGGAACCCGCTCACGCCGCAGGAACAGCGGCTGGTCGAGCTGTACACCGGACTCAAGGACCTCGCCGCCGAGGACCTGCCGCCGACCGCGGCGGCGAACGTGCGGCACGCACTGGCGCAGCTGGCCCAGGCCGTGAACTCCCTGGCGCTCGTCCACGAGCACCTGACCGACCTGGACGTGTGAGGCCCGCCCTCCACCTTCGGACTTTTGAGGGTCGCGGGCGGCGCGGAACCCTCAAAAGTCCGAAACTCGGCGAACGGAAGGACGGCGCGGTGCGGATAGCGGTGGTGGGGGGCGGCCCCGGCGGGCTCTACCTCGCCATCCTGGCGCGGCTGCGGGGCCACGACGTCACCGTCTACGAGCGGAACGCCGCCGACGACACGTTCGGCTTCGGCGTGGTCTTCTCGGACGAGACCCTCGACGCGTTCGCCGCCGCCGACCCGGTCAGCCATGCCGCCCTCGCGGCGGAGTTCGTGAGCTGGGGCGACATCGACGTCCACCTGCGGGGCGAGGTGTACACGTCCGGCGGGCACGGGTTCTCGGCGATGAGCCGGCAGCGGCTGCTCACGATCCTCCAGGAGCGCGCGGCCGATCTCGGCGCGGACCTCCACTTCGGACAGCCGGCGCCGCCGGGCCTGAGTGACCGGTTCGACTTTGTCGTCGGCGCCGACGGCGTCAACAGCACCACCCGGACCGACGCGTTCGGCCCCAGCCTGGAACCCCGGCACTGCCGCTACATCTGGCTCGGGACCACGAAGCCGCTCGACGCGTTCAAGTTCGTCATCCTGGAGACGCCGTGGGGCCCGGCGCAGGCACATGCCTACCCGTACGGGGACGGCGCCAGCACGGTCATCGTCGAGATGCACACCGATGTCTGGCGTGCCGCCGGTCTCGATGACGGGAACGCGCTGGAACGGTGCGAGGAACTGCTCGCCGACTTCCTCGACGGGCATCGGCTGATCAGCAACAACTCGCGGTGGGTCAGGTTCACGACCGTCCGGAACGCGTGCTGGCGGGACGGCAACGTCGTCCTGCTCGGCGACGCGGCCCACACCGCGCACTTCTCGATCGGATCCGGCACCAAGCTGGCAATGGAGGACGCGATCGCGCTCGCCGGTTCGCTGGACGATCCGAAGGCGTACGAGGAGGAGCGGCGGCCCGTCGTGGAGAGCACGCAACGCGCGGCCCAGGCCAGCCTGGAGTGGTTCGAGGGGATGGGCCGGTACCTGGGTCAGGATCCGCGCCAGTTCGTGTTCGGGCTGCTCACACGGTCGCGGCGGATCACGTACGACAACCTGCGGTTGCGTGACCGGGGGTTCGTGCGCGGTGTGGACGAGTGGTTCTCGGGCAGCGAGACGCCTCCGATGTTCACGCCGTTCGAGGTCCGGGGCGTGACGGTCCAGAACCGGGTCGTGGTGTCGCCGATGGACATGTACGTCGCGTCCGACGGGCTGATCGGCGACTTCCACCTGGTGCACCTCGGCGCCCGTGCGCTCGGTGGTGCCGGGCTGGTGATGACGGAGATGGCGTGCGTCTCGGCGGAAGGCCGGATCACGCCCGGATGCGCCGGCATGTATACGGATGAGCAGGCCGCCGCCTGGGGTCGACTTGTCGACTTCGTGCAGGCGAACAGCACGGCGAAGATCGGCCTCCAACTCGGACACTCGGGACGCAAGGGCTCGACCAAACTGATGTGGGAGGGCATCGACGAGCCCCTGGACGCCGGCAACTGGCCGCTGCTCGGGCCGTCGCCGCTGCCGTACGGACCGGCCAACCAGGCGCCCCGGGAAATGACTCCCCGTGATCTCGACACGGTCCGTGGCCAGTTCGTCGCCGCCGCGGCACGGGGCGTCGACGCGGGCTTCGACCTGCTCGAACTGCACATGGCGCACGGATACCTGCTGTCCAGCTTCCTGACGCCGCTGTCGAACCAGCGCACGGACGGTTACGGCGGAGCGCTGGCGGGCCGTGCCCGGTACCCGCTCGAAGTCCTGGACGCGGTCCGCGCCGTCTGGCCCGGTCCGCTGTCCGTCCGGATCTCGGCGACCGACTGGGTCGACGGCGGATTCGACGGCGACGACGCCGTGGCGTTCGCCCGGATGCTCGCCGAGCACGGCGCCGACCTGGTCGACGTGTCGACCGGCCAGACGTCGCCGGACGCGCGGCCGGTGTACGGGCGGTCGTACCAGACGCCGTTCAGCGACCGGATCCGCAACGAGGTCGGCATCCCGACGATCGCCGTCGGCGCCATCTCGTCCGCGGACGACGTGAACTCGATCATCCTGGCCGGGCGCGCCGACCTGTGCGCGCTCGCCCGCCCCCACCTCTACGACCCGGCGTGGACTCTCCACGCGGCCGCTGAGCAGGGCTACTCCGGGTCGGGCGTTACATGGCCCACCCCGTACCGCGCCGGCAGCCGCAAACCACCCACCGGCCGCTGAACCTGGGAATTCCTCGGATGGGTGAACCGCGTCACGATTGCGGTCGTACTTCGCGGTGGCTGCACCCGGTACGAGCTGACACCCGGGGACGGCGTGCGAACCAGCGCCCCGAGGAGGTTCACGTACATGACGGTCGAGGCCACAAGGGTCACCGTTCACGACGAGCAGCCGACAGCACTACCGAGGCGGACCATGTGTCGCATGGCGCCGATGGAGACGGTGACGAGCCTGCCGGTCCGATCTAAGCCGGCGCCGGTCAACGACTGGATCTACCGCGTCTTCAAGCTGGCGGACCTGCTCACCGACTCCGGTGACCTGCGCACCTCGGCGTGGCGGCAGGCGTTCTGCGGCGTACCCCGGCACGAGCTGGTGCCCCGGTACTTCGAACCGCAGGGTGACGGCACGTTCACACTGGTCGAGGGCGATGACCCGGACCAGCGCGCGGCCTGGCTGGACGCCATCTACGCCGACCAGATGCTGGTGACGGGCCTCACCGACCTGCACACCGGGGCCGGCGCCGTCCAGATCACGACGTCGTCCTCGACGATGCCGAGCCTCATGATGCGGATGCTGGAGGACCTGGACATCCGGGACGGGCACCGCGTGCTGGAGATCGGCACCGGGTCGGGCTACAACTCCGCGTTGCTGTCGGCACGCCTCGGCGGCCGCAACGTGTTCTCCGTGGACCTGCCGCCCGAGCTGGTGGACGTCGCCCGCGACCGGCTGGCATCGCTCGGCCACGCGCCGACCATCGTGGCCCGGGACGGCCGCGCCGGACTCGCCGAGCACGGCCCGTACGACCGGATCCTGGCGACGTGCGCGGTCCGGCGGATCCCGTCGGCCTGGATCGAGCAGACGGCGCCCGGCGGTGTGATCCTGACGGACATCCAGGGGTCGTTCGGCGCCGGCAACATCGTCAAGCTGCACCGCGACCAGGACGGCGGGGTGCGGGGCCGGTTCCTGACCTGGCGCGGCGGGCGGTACGGCAGCTTCATGCCGCTGCACCGCGGCGGCGAGCAGCCGGTGACCGCGCGGCGCCGTGCCGAAGCCGACGGCGCCGAGGACGAGCGCACCACGACGGTCGCGCCGAGCGTCCTCTACGACGGGCAGCTTCCTGTCGCCTTCCTCGCGCAGCTGCACCTGCCGCCCGGCGTCACGCTGACGCGGATCGGCGGGTACCGGGGCATCCGTACCCGGCTCACCGCGCCCGGCGGATCCTGGTGCGAGGTCAACGACCAACCCGGCCGCGACGGCACGTACCAGGTGGTCGAGGCGGGGCCGCAGGCGCTCTGGTACGCCGTCGAGCACGCGTACCGCCTGTACCAGGACTTCGGCGGGCCCGGCTGGGAGCGGCTCGGCATCACCGCCACGCCGGAACGGCAGTACGTCTGGATCGACCACGCCGAGTACGAACTCGCCCCTCTGCCGCCGGTGTAGGGCCTGCAGAACATGGGGGGCCTTCCCCCATGTGTCGTGTTGCCGGCGGGTGCACGGTTGTCGTCGTTGTGGCTCAGGTTCCACTGACGAGGAGAACAACTGTGCTTGGATCCATGCGCCGTACCGCGATCATCGCGACGGCGGCGACGCCGGCGACGACACGCTCCAGGGCGAGGCCGGCAACGACTCCCTCTACGGTGGTGCGGGCCTCGACAAGCTGTACGGCAACGACGACGCCGACTACCTGGTCGGCGAGAGCGGCAGCGACAAGCTGTACGGCGGCGCCGGCATGGACACCCTCCAGGGCGACAGCGACGTCGACGAGCTGCGCGGCGGACCCAACAACGACACGCTCCTGTCCAGCGGCGTCGGGGAGTACTACGGCGAAGGCGACAACGACACGGTCAGCTACGAATCGTGGAACCGGGCCCACGATCCGCGGCGAGGCCGGCACCGACGTCCTGGACGCCGAGGGCGGCACCAGCCAGCGCCTCTACGGCGGCGTCGGCAGTGACACCTGCAGGGGCCTCGGAACCATCACGTACGACAGCTGCGAACTCCGCTGACCACCGGACGCCGGGCCGGGACCACCCCCGTTCCCGCCCGGCGTCCGGTCCTCGCCGCCTGCCGCGTTCCCACCGGTCAGATCACGTAGCCACGCTTCACGATCCCACCGGTCGGAACCGGCGCGTCAGCGGTACGGGGAGAAGTCCGGGGGGCGCTTCTCGGTGAAGGCCGTGGCGCCTTCCTGGGCTTCGTCCGTGTGGGAGAACAGTTCCAGGCCGTCGAACGCGAGGTGGGAGAGCCCGCCGAGGTGGTCGCTGTCCGCGTTGAACGAGTGCTTCAGGAACCGCAGCGCCGTGGGGGAGAGCCCGCACATCCGCCGCCCCCATTCGAGCGCGGTGGGCATGAGTTCGTCGGCGGGGACGACGGTGTTGACGAGGTTCCACCGCTCAGCCGTCTGGGCGTCGATGAGGTCGAGCAGGAACCACATCTGCCGCGCCCGCTTCTCGCCGACGACGCGGGCCAGGTAGGCGGAGCCGAAGCCGGCGTCGAACGATCCGACGCGAGGTCCGCTCTGGCCGAACCGGGCGTGCTCGGCCGCCACGGTGAGGTCGCACAGCACGTGCAGGACGTGCCCGCCGCCCACCGCGACCCCGTTGACCGCCGCGATCACCGGCTTGGGGATGTCGCGGATGATCCGGTGGAGCCGTTCGATCTCGAACATGCCCCACTCGGTTTCGCCGTACCCGCCGGTCTCGGCGCGTTCCTTCACGTCACCGCCCGCGCAGAACGCCTTCTCGCCGGCCCCGGTCAGGATCACGGCGCCGACGTCCCGCGACGACCACGCCGTCTTGAACGCGAAGATCAGCTCGTCGACCGTATGGCCGCGAAACGCGTTCATCCGCTCCGGCCGGTCGATCGTGATGACGGCGACGCCGTCGGTCACCGCGTACGTCACATCGTTCAGTTCCTCGGGCGTCATCCCACACGTCTATCACTTGTTAGCGTTGCGAAGCATGAGCACCCGCACCTGCCTGGTCACCGGCGCCGGTCGTGGCATCGGTCGAGCCGTGGCCCAACGGCTCGCAGCGGACGGTCACCGAATCGCACTCACCGCCCGGAGCACCGACGAGCTGGCCGCCGTCGCGCTCCCCACCCCGACCCTGAGGATTCCGGGTGACATCACCGAGCCCGGATTCGTCGAGGCGCTGTTCGCGCAGGTCGAAGCCGAGTGGGGCCCGGTGGAGGTCCTGGTCGCGAACGCGGGTGCGGCCGTGTCGGCGCCGCTCACGAAGACCTCGGACGAAGTCTGGGACGCGCAACTGGCCGTGAACCTCACGGCGCCGTTCCGCTGCGTCCGCCGGGCCGTGCCGTCGATGGTCGGAGCGGGCTGGGGGCGGATCGTCGTCATGGCGTCGGTGGCCTCGAAAGCCGGCGGACCGTACGTCAGCGCCTACACGGCGGCGAAACACGGCGTCCTCGGGCTGGTGCGGTCGGCGGCGGCCGAGCTGGCGACGACCGGGGTCACGGTGAACGCGGTCTGCCCCGGGTACGTCGACACCCCCATGACGGACGGCTCGGTCGCGAACATCGCCGCCCGTACCCGCCTCACCGAGGACGAGGCGCGCGCCCGGCTCGCCGCCACGCAGCCGATCGGGCGGCTCATCACCCCTGACGAGGTCGCGGACGTCGTCGCCCTCCTGGTCGGCGCCCCCGGTATCACCGGACAGGGAATCAACGTCGACGGCGGAGCGGTGCAGTCGTGAGCATCGAGCGGATCAACCCTCCGGGGCTGGCGAAGCCGTCCGGGTACAGCCACGCGACCGTCGCGTCCGGACGGATCGTGTTCCTGGCCGGGCAGACCGCGCTCGACCCGTCCGGGGCGATCGTCGCCGGCAGCGTCGTCGAGCAGTTCGAGGTGGCGCTGGGCAACCTGCTCACGGCACTGGCGGCGGCCGGCGGCACGCCCGACCAGCTCGCCAGCCTCACGCTCTACTCGACGGACATCCCCGGCTACCGTTCCCGGGCGGCCGAGATCGGGGCGGTGTGGCGGCGGCTCGCGGGCACCGACTACCCGGCGATGGCGCTGGTCGGCGTGGACCGGCTCTGGGACGTCGAGGCCGTCATCGAGATCCAGGGGTACGCGGTCCTGCCGTGACCTCGCGGACGTGTCGCCGCGCCGGCCCGGCGAGCAGCTCGCGGAGGCCGAAGAAGACGTCGGCGGCGGCTTCGCCGCTCCAGTCCGGAGGCAGGGTTTCGACCGGCAGGCGCGGGTCGAGATAGGGGAGACGGCGCCAGGCGGTGAGCGTGCGGACGTAGTCCACGAACGCTGCCTCGTCGGCCCGTTCCGTGCGCCAGGTTTGCAGGACCGGGCCGTGTTCGTTGATGAAGTCGTCGTACGCGCGGCGTAGCGTGTCGAGGTCCCACCAGCTGGCGGCGGCCGTCCCGTTGGTCCCGGGCAGGTGCTCGGCGCGGAAGAACGTGACGTACTGGTCGAGGTCGTGCCGGCGCAGCACCTCGGTGGCCTCGTCGAGCAGGTGGCTCGGCGCGACCCACACACCGGCCGCGGCCGTGCCGAACCCGAGCCCGGCGAGCTGGGAGCGGAGCTGGTGGCGGCGGTTGCGTTCCGACTCCGGTACCGAGAAGACCACCAGCAACCAGCCGTCGGACAGCCGGGCGGGTGGTTGCCGGGTCAGGATCCTGCGGTCGCCGGCCGCGACGAGCCGCTGGCCCCAGTCGCTCAGCGCGTAGCCGGCGACACCGTCAAGGCTCCGGGGCACCAGGATCTCCCGCTGCTTGAGCCGCGAGATCGCCGACCGGACGGACTGCTGGTCGACGCCCAGCGGGGCCATGAGCGTGATCAGGTCGGAGACGGCGATCCAGCCGTCCAGGTCGCGCGCGAACGCCCCGTAGACGGTGACGATGAGCGGGCGCGGCGCCGTCATGTCGAGTCCGGTGCGATCGTCACCAGGACAGCATGAACGCCTGCGCGTTATGGCGCGAGGGGTGCGGGGATGCCCACCGCCTGGGCGAGCCAGTGGAAGTCGCCGAGACCGCCGCGCGCCAGCAGTTCGCCGGCCTCGGACGCCCGGGTCAGGGCGCGCAGGTACGCGGCCGGATCCGTGCTGGCCAGCGCGATCGGCGGGCGGGCGCCGTCCACGCCGAGATCCCGCAGCGCGTCCCGTTGCGACGTGCGGACCGTGACCTGCGCGCCAGCCTTCTCGCCGGCCGCAGCCACCGCGTCCATGGCGACGTGCGCGGTGAGGTCGCACGACCCGTCCGGTACGGGGATGACCTGCCGGCCGTGCGCGTACCCGGTCAACGTGCCGCCCGCCGGACGGGTGGCCAGCACGTGTCCATAGTCGACGGCGAGCGCGAGGCCCGCGTCCAGCGAGGCGATGGCGCCGGCCCAGGCGTCGTCGCGGGGCGCTCCCAGCTCGGCGCGGTCGCCGGGCTTCAGCAGTGGCCACCAGCGGTCGAGCCACGGATCGTCCACCGGGTCGCCCAGGGTCTCGTCGCCGGTCGCGGGGTCCACGAGGACCAGCCGGGGGGTGCCGGCCCCGTCCAGCTCGACGATGTCCACGGGCACGTTGTCCAGCCACTCGTTGGCGACCAGCAGGCCCGTGCAGCGGGGAATGTCGCTCGCCCACTCGATGGATGCGGGCAGGCCGGTGGGCCTCGCGGCCCGCTCAACCCCAACAAGCCGCAACCGCCCCGCCAGCCCTCGCCCACCCCCGCCGCCTGTGGTCGCCGCCGCTGCGACCAGGGCCACGAGTAGTTCGCCGTGGCCGGCGCCGATGTCCACGACGTCGATCGGGTCCGGGTGGCCGAGGGCGGCGTCGACGCGCCGGAGCAGCTCCAGGACCGCGCCGGCGAACAGCGGCGAGGCGTGCACCGACGTGCGGAAGTGGGCGGCCGGGCCGGCGGCGCGGCGGAAGAACCCGTCCGGCCCGTACAGGGCGGCCTCGGTCGCCTCCCGCCACCGCACGAACTCCGCCACCCCGCCAGCCTGCCAGACCCCCCGGCTAGCTGGAGATGTCGCGGCTGTTGAAGCGGGCCCAGGCCAGGGTGCCGAAGATCGCCGTGTAGATGCCGGCCGAGACCAGCCCCTTGGTGATTTCCGTCGTCGCGATGGGATCGCGGAGGAGGTCACCGAAGGCGACCCAGTAGCGGGTGAACAGGTACGGGTGGATCGCCTCGAGCTGCGTGATCGCGCCGAGGATGTGGCTGGTGATCGTGAGCGTGGCCAGTCCGATGATGGCGCCGATCGGCTGTTCGGTGAGGGTGGAGATGAACAGGCCGATGGCCCCGAGCCCGGTGAGGCAGATGGCGATGTAGCCGCAGATGAGCGCGAGCCGCAGGATGGCCTCGCTGAGCGGGATCTGGGTGCCGGACAGCAGCGTCACGTCGCCGACGGGGAACAGCGCGAGCCCGATGGCCAGCCCGGTGACGGCGACGATCGTGACGGCGGTGAAGCACGCGACGATGATCGTCCCGAACTTGACGACCAGCAGCCGTGTACGGCTGACGGGCACGGTCAGCAGGTACCGCAGGGTGCCCTGGTTCGCTTCTCCGGCGACGGCGTCGCCGGCGATAGCGGCGACGGCGA
Organism: uncultured Actinomycetota bacterium; assembly: GCA_963742725.1. Lineage (GTDB taxonomy): Bacteria > Actinomycetota > Actinomycetes > Mycobacteriales > Cryptosporangiaceae > CAVVAL01. The sequence continues at coordinate 2,699,819 of CAVUMX010000001.1, forward strand.
GCGGGAGGAACAGCGGCAGTTCGGCGGTGAGTGCCGCCAGCGCGACGAACAGTCCGTTGCCGGTGATGCTGGCGAAGAACGTGGGTCCTTCGCCGCCGTCGGACGGGCTGCCGGCGAGCCGGATCGCGACGGCGATGAAGATCGGGACGACCGCCAGTACGACCATGCCGGCCTGGTTCCGCCGCCGCCCGAGGATGAGCGACAGCTCGGACCGGAACAGCCGGGTGCTCACCAGCCGGCGCCGGACCGGAACAGCCTCAGCCACTGACATCGAAGCCCTCCCCCGTGAGCGACACGAACACGTCCTCCAGGCTCGGCGCGAGGACGGTGAAGCTGCGCACCGGCACGCTGGCGCCGACGAGCGCGGCCACCACCCGTTCCGGCGCGACCCCGCCTAGCGCGGCCGACACAGCGCCCGGCTCGACGGCCGGGTCGGTCAGTCCCAGGTGGACGAACGTGACGAGCGCTTCCGGCACCGCTGTGGTCTCCAGACGGACGCGGGGGACGGTGGTGTCGCGCAGGTCGGCGATCGTCCCCTGGGTGATGAGCTTGCCGACGTGCATCACGGCGACGTGCGTGCAGATCTGCTCGACCTCGGCCAGCAGGTGGGTGGACAGCATCACCGTGGCGCCGCCGTCGGCGAGTTCGCTGATCAGCGTCCGTACCTCGCGGGTGCCCTGGGGGTCGAGTCCGTTCGTGGGCTCGTCCAGGATGAGCAGTTCACGGGGTTCCAGGAGCGCGGCGGCGATCGCGAGGCGCTGCCGCATGCCGAGCGAGTAGTTGCGGTACTTCTTGCGGGCGGCGGCGAGCAGCCCGACGCGGTCCAGCGCGCTGTCGATCCGCTGCGTCTCGGTCCTGGGATCGGCCGTCAGGTCGGCGGCGTCGAGGCGGCGCAGGTTGTCGCGGCCCGACAGGTACGGGTGGAACGCCGGGCCCTCGACCAGCGCGCCGACCCTCGGGAGCACCGAGCCGGCGGCGTCCGGCATCGCCTGGCCGAGCAGGGAGTGCGTGCCGCTCGTCGGCCGGATCAGCCCCAGCAGCATCCGGATCGTCGTGGTCTTGCCGGACCCGTTCGGCCCGAGGAACCCGAACACGGATCCGCGGGGTACGGCGAGGTCGAGCCGGTCGACGGCGACCTGGCCACCCCGGAACCTCTTGGTCAGACCGCTGGTGGCGACGGCCAGATCCACGGACACGGAAGCGGCCGGCGCCGAGGTGTCTCCACCCCGGACGCCGGCCTCGGTCAGGGTCACCGCGGCGCCTTCGCGGCTGGGTCGGCTGCCGCCGCGTAGAGCTTCTCCGGCGTGACGGCGCCGACCAGAACGCGGCCGTCATCGGTCAGGAGCGCGGAAAACATCGCCGACTTGAGCAGCCGGCCGGAGCCCCACGACCCACTGACTTCCGGCAGCGAGCCGAACACACCGCCGAGGGGGTTGTCCCCTGATTCGTCCTTGGCCGGCACGGTCGAGCCGGGCAGGACCAGGACGGACGTCCAACCGTCGCCGATCACGGTCGGCGCGCCACCCTTGCCAGGAACCTTGCCGGGCGCGACCTTGCCGGGCGCAGGAACCGGCATGCCGGGGATCAGCTTGCCGGGCAGGGCCTCCTCAGGCAGCTCGCCCTTGGAACCGAACGCCTCGCCCTCGGTCACCTTCGTGCCCTTGGGGGCCTTGAACGTGAACTGGTCCGCGTCCGGCTTCGCGAAGCTGACCTGCTCGAACCGGATCTCGAACGACGGCTTGCTCGCGTTCTTGGCGAAGGCCTGCACCTGGAGCGGAACCTTCTGCTGCGCGTCGATCGCCAGCCGGATCTGGCCGACCAGCGAATCGGTGTCGCGCGGCGTCAGGACCAGCTCGTACGCGTCGCGGCCGGCGACCCTCGCGGTGCCGTCCGTCGTCACCTTGGTGGTCGGGTCGACGGCCTTGAGGAGCGCGTCGGCCGCGTCCTTCGGCGTCATCGGCTGTTCCGGCCGTTCGGGAGCCTTGCCGGCCTTGTCGGTCGGGAGCTTGTAGTGGACGGCCGAGTTCTTGTCACTGGACCAGACCCACAGGTCCTGGTTGTTCCGGATGACGTCCGACTCGCCGAGCGTGCCGAGGAGCGCGAAGCGGACCTTCTCCGGCCCGGCGTACCAGACGCGGAGCGTGTGCGTTCCGGAGACGAGCGAGCTGAGGTTCGAGCTTCCCTGGCTCCCCGTGGCCGGCAGGGACGGCAACCCGAGTTCGGCCTTCTGTACGACCGTCCCGGAGAAGTGCTCGACCGTCGAGTTCTGGATGTCGACGAGGAGTTGTGCGGCGCTGCGCTCGGGCAGTGCCGGTTCGGCGTTGGCGGACAGTACCGAGCTGAGCCCACCGGCGGCGACGGCCACCGCGAGGACACCGGCGGGCACGGCCCACCGCAGCCCGGGTCGTGTGGTGAGTAAGGACATCGTGGATACCTCTCAATCAGCGATGCCACCATCGTGCGCCGCGCCCACTGTGAGGACACTGAGAGTTCCTTAGAGGGCTCTCAGGGACTTCACAGTCCGGCTGGGGCAGGGTGGTCACATGCGGTTGCTGGTGGTCGAGGACGAGGCGCGGTTGGCGAAGGCTCTGCAACGGGGCCTGCAGGCCGAGGGCTTCGCCGTCGACGTGGCCCTCGACGGCGCCGAGGGGCTGCGGCTGGCGCGCGAGGCGGCGTACGACGCGATCGTGCTGGACGTGATGCTGCCGCGCCTGTCCGGGTACCGGGTCGTCCAGGCGCTGCGGGCCGAGGACAACTGGGTCCCCGTGCTGATGCTGTCGGCGAAGGACGGCGAGTACGACCAGGCGGACGGACTGGACGTGGGGGCCGACGACTACCTGACCAAGCCCTTCTCGTACGTCGTGCTGCTCGCCCGGCTCCGCGCGCTGCTGCGGCGGGGCGCGCCCGAGCGGCCGACCGTGCTGAGCGCCGGCGACCTCGAGCTGGACCCGGCGACGCGCCGCGTGACCCGTGCCGGCACGGACGTGTCCCTGACGCCGCGCGAGTTCGCGCTGCTGGAGTACCTGCTGCGGCGGGTGGACGAGGTCGTCCCGAAGCTGGAACTGCTGGAACACGTGTGGGAGACGTACTACGACGGCGATCCGAACGTCGTCGAGGTGTACGTCGGGTACCTGCGCCGCAAGATCGACGCGCCGTTCGGGCGGCGCGCACTGGTGACCGTCCGTGGCGCCGGGTACCGCCTGGCCAAGGACGGCGGCTGATGTGGCGCGAGTTGTCCCTGCGTGCGCGGCTGGTCCTGATCGGTGTGACGGGCCTGGCCGTGGGGCTGGCGGCCGGCGGGGTGGTGCTGCTCGGCGCGCTCGACCTGGCGTTGAAGCGGTCCGTGGACGAGGGCGCCCTCCAGACGGCGAACCGGGTCGCGCAGCAGGTCCGTGAAGGTGGCCCGCCGGACCCGATCCCCGTGGTGGGCGCGCGGGCGGCGGTGGTCCAGGTGGTGGACTCGGATCTCGGCATCCGGGCGGCATCGGTGGGCTCGGACCGGCTCAAGCCGTTCCTGACCGCGCGCGAACTGCGCCGCGTCCAGGCCGGTGAGCACCTGGAGATCGGCGGCGACCGCGCGTACGTGGGCGGGTCGGTGCGCGTGGTCGGCGTCGTCGCCGGTCCGCCGGACGATCTCCAGACCGTCGTCGTCGCGGCGCCGGTGGAGGAGGCGCGGAGCAGCGTCCGGACGTTGCGCGCGATCTTCCTCGTCGGGTTCCCGCTCCTGCTGGCGGGCCTCGCCGCGCTCGCGTGGCGGGTAGTCGGACTGACGTTGCGGCCGGTGGAGGCGCTGCGGCGCGGCGCCGAGGAGATCACCGGCACGGGCACGGCCGGTGCGTTGCCGGTGCCGGAGAGCCGCGACGAGGTCCACCGGCTCGCCGTCACGCTCAACGACATGCTCGCCAGGCTGGAGACGTCGAGGCAGAAGCAGCGCGCGTTCGTCGCGGACGCCGCCCACGAACTGCGCAGCCCTCTCACGACCATGCGCACCGAACTGGAGGTCGCCCAGCGCCTCGGCCCCGCCGCGGACTGGTCGGCGACCGCCGATGATGTGCTCCTCGACGTCGAGCGGCTGTCCCGGCTGGTCGACGACCTGCTGCTGCTCGCCAGGACGGACGACCGCGCGCCCCGACGCCAGGAGCCGGTCGACCTGGCCGCGCTCGTGGCGGACCTGATCGGCCGGTACCGCGACAGCCGCATCGTCCCGGTGCTCGCCGACGGCAAACCGGCATGGACGCTCGGCGACCCGGACGGCCTCCGCCGCATCGTCGCGAACCTGCTGGACAACGCCGTGCGGCACGCCGCGAGCACCGTCACCGTCACCGTCTCGCCGCCGGCCAAGGTCACGGTGACCGACGACGGTGCCGGCATCGCCGCCGAGGACCGGGAGCGCGTGTTCGACCGGTTCACGCGCCTCGACGACGCCCGCGACCGGGATTCCGGCGGCACCGGTCTGGGGCTGGCGATCGTCCGTGAGCTGGTCCGGCTGCACGGCGGCACCGTGACGTTGGCCGGCGCCGAGCCGGGCGTCCGGGTGGTCGTGGAACTTCCTCGAACAGATCCGCCGATCGCCTGAACCGCGCTCGCGCCGGCCCCGTATTTGGGGGTAACGGTTGCTCGGTTCGAGGCCCATAGTGCAGGGGGCTCGGGCAGGGCGGTCTAGGCGGGAGGAGGTGGATTCAATTCCAGGGGTCCTCCTGCCGTCAGGAGGAAAAGCAATGGCGGGCTGTGGGGTAAGGCGCCTGCCAGTGTGCGTGTCCGCGGTCGGTCGGTCGGTACGCGGATACGTCTGAGGTCGGGGTAACCGTGTCAGCCGGTTGCCCCGACCTCGCTTCTGTGTGCGCGGGGGCTTTTCGCGTGCGTGCCGGGGGCAGAGTCAGTCGGCGAGCGAGTCGCCGAAGACCGTCCGCACCTTCCACGTCTGCTTGAACTTCACCAGGACGATCTGCGCGTTGCGGAAGCTGGCCGGTGGTTTGCTGCCCCTGACCTGCCCGTCCGGCGCCATCGACGACTGCGCGGACCGGTCGAACGTCACCTGGATCGACGGCTGGTCGGCCAGCGCGAAGTTCTGCGCCTCGCTGGAGCGGATCGTGAACGTACCGCCCTCGGCGTACCCGCCGTCGCCGTAGTTGTTCTGGACGGCGGCGCTGACGATCTCGCAGGGCTCGCACTGCGGGTGGCTGGCTTCCTGGAACGGGCCGATGTCGCCGGTCAGGACGGCGTAGTTGATCGTCTTGAACCAGTAGAGCGCGAACTGGCGTGCGCCGCGTTCGCTCTGCTCGTTGGCCTCGGGCGGCTTGACCGGCTGCGGGATCACGCTGGGCGTCGGCAGCGGGGCATTGGCATTCTGGTCGCCACCCGCCAGGCGCGTATCCGGCTGTGCACAAGCCGAAAGGCTCAGTGCCAGCACGAGCGCACCGAGCCAAGCACGACGTGGTGTCGCGTTCACAGTCGGAAGGCTAACTAGCACTCCGTGTGTATGACAGTATTTCACGTAATCTTTGACCTTGAGTAGTCAGATCATTACAGCGTGATCTCTGTCACCAGAGCCCGGGTGTGGCCTAGATGACACTCGTTCACCTGTCGGAAACCTCGCTCCGGGTCGCATACTTGCGCCGACCGGTACCCACACAAGGACTGGATCGCGACATGCGCAGCAACACGTCTGACCGACCTGGCCGCCTCGCGGTCGGTGTCGTCGGCGCCGGCCGGGTAGGCAGCGTGCTGGGCGCCGCGCTCGCCCTCGCCGGGCACACCGTGGTCGCCGCGTCGGCCACCTCCACCGCCGCCCTGGACCGTGCGTCCCGGCGCCTCCCCGGCGTCCGGATCAAGCCGGTCGACGAGGTCGTCGCCAGCGCTGACCTCGTCCTTCTCACCGTTCCGGACGACGCCCTCCCGCAGCTCGTCGAGGGTCTGGCGCAGACCGGTGCCTGGCGCGCCGGCCAGCTCGTCGCCCACGTGTCCGGCGCCCACGGCCTCGCCGTCCTCGATCCGGCCATGCGCGCGGGCGCCCTGCCGTTGGCGCTGCACCCCGCGATGACCTTCACCGGGCGCGACGAGGACCTCGACCGCGTCCACGGCGTCAGCTTCGGCGTGACCGCGCCCGACGTGCTCCGCCCCGTCGCCGAAGCGCTCGTCGTGGAGATGGGCGGCGAACCGGTGTGGATCGCCGAGGACCTGCGCCCGCTCTACCACGCCGCCCTCGTCGTCGGGGCGAACCACCTGGTCACGCTCGTCTCCGAGTCGATGGACCTGCTGGCCCGCGCCGGTGTGGAGAACCCCGGCGTGGTGCTCGCCCCGCTCGTCGGCGCCGCCCTGGACAACGCGCTCCGCTCCGGCGACGCCGCGCTCACCGGGCCGGTCGTCCGCGGTGACGCCGGCACCGTCGCCCGCCACCTCGACACCCTGCGCGTAGACGCTCCGGAGAGCGTCGCCGCGTACCTCGCCATGGCCCGTCGCACCGCCGACCGCGCGCTCGCCGCCGGCCGGCTCGGTCCGGAGGCCGCCGAAGCCCTGCTGGACGTCCTGGCCAGCGACCCGAACGGAGCCTCCGCATGATCACAAAGACGCCGCTCGTCGTCGCGGACCGGGACGCGCTGGCCCGGGAGCGTGCACGCGCCACCGGCCCTGTCGCCGTCGTGATGACGATGGGCGCGCTGCACGACGGGCACGCCGCGCTCATGCGCCAGGCCCGCCTGCGCGCCTCGACGGTCATCGCCACGATCTTCGTCAACCCGCTCCAGTTCGCGCCGAACGAGGACTTCGACCGGTACCCCCGGACGTTCGAAGCCGACCTGGACGTGTGCGCCCGCGAGCAGGTCGACCTCGTCTTCGCGCCGACCCCGGACGTGATCTACCCCGGCGGGCAGCCGGCCGTCCGGGTCAACCCTGGGCCGCTCGGCGAGATCCTCGAAGGCGCCAGCCGGCCCGGCTTCTTCCACGGCGTGCTGACCGTCGTCATGAAGCTGCTCAACCTCACCCGCCCGGACGTGGCGTTCTTCGGCGAGAAGGACTACCAGCAGCTCGCCCTGATCAAGCGCATGGTCCGCGACCTGGATCTGGACACCGAGATCATCGGCGTACCGACCGTCCGCGAGGCCGACGGGCTGGCCCGCTCCAGCCGCAACCGGTACCTGTCGCCGGCCGAGCACGCGTCCGCGCTGGCGATATCGCAGGCACTGCGCGCGGCCGCCCTGGCCGGTGTGGCCGGTGGCGACGCCGCTCTGGCCGCCGCCCAGGCCATCCTCGACGCCGAACCCGGCATCGACCTGGACTACCTCACGCTCACCGACCCGCTCCTCGGCCCGGCACCCGACTCCGGCGAGGCCCGGCTGCTCATCGCCGCGAAGGTCGGCACCACCCGCCTCATCGACAACGCGCCAGTCCTTCTCGGGGGAGCCTGATGTTCCGCACGATGCTCAAGTCCAAGATCCACCGGGCGACGGTCACCCAGGCCGACCTGCACTACGTGGGTTCGGTCACCGTGGACGCGGACCTCGCCGACGCCGCCGACCTGCTCGACGGCGAGCAGGTGGCCATCGTGGACATCACCAACGGCGCCCGCCTGGAGACGTACGTGATCCACGGTGAGCGGGGCAGCGGCGTGATCGGCATCAACGGTGCCGCCGCCCACCTCGTCCACCCCGGCGATCTGGTCATCCTCATCTCCTACGGGACGATGGACGACGCCGAGGCACGCGCCTACCGGCCGAAGATCGTCCACGTCGACGCCGCCAACCAGATCGTCGACCTCGGCACCGATCCGGCGGCCACGGGCGGTATCCCCGGACTGGAGACCGGCCGCGTCGTCGCCGGCGTCTAGGGTCGGACGGATGGACACCGTTCCGAGACCATTCGCCGCCTCCCCGCGGCTCCCGCGCCGGCTGATGGCCGGCGATCCGGGTTGGACGTTGCAGGCCGACGTGTGCGTGGTGGGCTCCGGCATCGCCGGGCTGTGTGCCGCCCTGCACGCCCGCGAGGCCGGCCTGTCCGTGATCGTCGTCACCAAGGTCAACATCGACGACGGCTCGACCCGGTGGGCGCAGGGCGGCATCGCGGCGGTCCTGGCCGAGACGGACACCCCGGAGGCGCACGCGACCGACACGGCCGTCGCCGGCGTCGGGCTGTGCGACCCGGCCGCCGTGGACGTGCTCGTCCGGGAAGGGCCGGCACGGGTCCACGAGCTGATCGCGTTCGGTGCCGAGTTCGACCGCAACCAGGACGGCACCCTGATGCTCACCCGCGAGGGCGGGCACCACGCCGACCGGATCATCCACGCGGGCGGCGACGCCACGGGCGCCGAGGTCCAGCGGGCGCTGCACGCGGCGGTCCACCGGGACCCCCAGATCCAGCTGCTGGAGCACGCGCTGGTGCTCGACCTGCTCACCGACGCGACCGGCCGGGCCGCCGGCGTCACCCTGCACGTCCTGGGCGAAGGCACCGAGGACGGTGTCGGCGCCGTGCTCGCCCGCGCGGTCGTCCTCGCCACCGGCGGTATGGGCCAGATCTACGCGTCCACCACCAACCCGTCCGTCTCCACAGGGGACGGTGTCGCCCTCGCGCTGCGCGCCGGCGCGGTCGTCACCGACGTCGAGTTCGTCCAGTTCCACCCCACCGCCCTGTACCTGGGCGCCGACGCCGAACTGGGCCAGCAGCCGCTGGTCAGCGAGGCGATGCGCGGTGAGGGCGCGTACCTGGTCGACGCCTCGGGTGAGCGGTTCATGGTCGGGCAGCACGAGCTGGCCGAACTGGCGCCCCGGGACATCGTGGCCAAGGCGATCACGCGGGTCATGAACGCCCAGAAGGTCGACCACGTCTACCTGGACGCCCGTCACCTCGGCGCCGACAAGCTGGAGCGACGCTTCCCGTCGATCCTGGCCCGGTGCCGCCAGGCCGGCATCGACCCGGTGACCCAGCCGATCCCGGTGGCGCCGGCCGCGCACTACGCCTCGGGTGGCGTCCGCACCGACCTGCACGGCCGGACGAGCGTCCCCGGCCTGTACGCCTGCGGCGAGGTGGCGTGCACCGGAGTCCACGGCGCCAATCGCCTCGCGTCCAACAGCCTGCTCGAAGGTCTTGTCTTCGCCGGACGGATCGGCGCCGACCTCGCGCGCGACCTGCCCCCGCGGGGCGAGCCGGTGTTCGGGGGCGGCGAGCCCGCATGGGTGGTGTCGTCGACGACCCGCGAGGACCTGACCAGGGCGATGACCCGTGGCGCCGGCGTGATCCGCAGCGCGACTTCGTTGGCCCAGACCGCCGAGGAGCTGGAGAAGCTCGGCACGATCACGTCCGCCGACCCGCGCCCGGTGAACTGGGAGGCGACGAACCTGCACACCGTCGCCACAGCGCTGGTCGCGGCGGCGGCGCGGCGCGAGGAGACGCGCGGTTGCCACTGGCGCGAGGACTTCGGCGACGCGTCGGACGCCTGGCGCGGCCACCTGCTCGCGGCGATCAGCCCGGCGGGCGAACTGACCGAGAGCTACGAGGCGATGGCATGACCGCCGAGCACTTGACCCCCGAGTACATCGAGGACCTGGTGCGCCGGACGCTCGCCGAGGACCTGGGCGGCGGCGTCGACGTGACCAGCGTGGCGACCATCCCCGCCGACCAGACCGACACCGCCGACATCGTGGCCCGGGCCGCCGGCGTCGTCGCGGGCCTGTCTGTTGCCGCCGCCGCGTTCGCCGTGGCCAGCGAGGGTACGGCCACATTCTCCGCCCGTGTCGCCGATGGTGCGGTGGTGGCCCGGGGCGACGTGCTGGCGACCGTGACCGGCACGACCCGCGCCCTCCTCACCGCCGAGCGGAGCGCGCTGAACCTGCTGTGCCGGGCGTCCGGGGTGGCCACCCACACCGCCCGCTGGGTCGCCGCGCTCGAAGGCACCGGCGCGACCGTCCTCGACACCCGCAAGACGACGCCGGGCCTGCGCGCGCTGGAGAAGTACGCGGTGCGCTGCGGCGGGGGCGACAACAAGCGCATGGGCCTGTACGACGTGGCCATGATCAAGGACAACCACAAGCTCGCGGCCGGATCGATCACCGCCGCCTACGACGCCGTCCGGCGCACGTTCCCGGACGTCGACGTGCAGGTCGAGGTGACCACCCTGGACGAGGCCCGAGAGGCCGTCGAAGCCGGCGCGACCTTCCTCCTGCTGGACAACATGGAACCGCCGCTGCTGCGCGAGGTCGTGGCCGCCGTCGGCGCCAAGGCCGAGCTGGAAGCCACCGGCGGCCTCACCCTCGAACGGGTCCGCGAGTTCGCCGAGACCGGCGTGGACTACCTCTCCGTCGGCGGGCTGACCCACTCCTCGCCGATCCTGGACATCGCCCTCGACCTGCGCGCACGGGAGTCATAGATGCTGCTGACCATCGACGTGGGCAACACGAACATCGTCCTGGCGACGTTCGAGGGCGAGAAGATCGTCCACTCCTGGCGCGTACGGACCGACAGCCGCATGACCGCCGACGAGCTGGCGCTCATGTTCCGCGGCCTCCTGGCCGGCGACGCCGTCCAGATCACCGGCATCGCCGTCTGCTCGACCGTCCCGGCGACGCTGCGCGAGCTGCGTACGATGCTCGGCCGGTACTACGCCGACCTGCCGACCGTCATCATCGAGCCCGGCGTGAAGACGGGCGTCCAGCTCGCCATCGACAATCCCAAGGAAGTCGGCACCGACCGGGTGATGAACACCCTGGCGACGCACCACCTGTTCGGCGGACCGGCCGTCGTCGTCGACTTCGGCACCTCCACCAACATCGACGTCGTCAGCGCCCGCGGCGAGTTCCTGGGCGGCGCCTTCGCGCCCGGCATCGAGATCTCCATCGACGCGCTCGCGCAGCGGGCCGCCCAGCTGCGCAAGGTAGAACTCGTGCGGCCCCGATCGGTGATCGGCAAGAACACCGTCGAATGCCTCCAGAGCGGCGCCATCTACGGGTTCGCGGGCCAGGTCGACGGCATCGTCCGCCGCATGAACGCCGAGCTGGGGGAACTGACGGCCGTCGTCGCGACCGGCGGACTCGCGACCGTGGTCATCTCCGAGTGCGAGACGATCACCCACCACGAACCGAACCTGACCCTGATCGGCCTCCGCCTCGCCTTCGAGAAGAACACCTGAGCCCCGCACCGCCGCCCGCCGCCTGCCGGCGCCCGCCCGCCACGCCCGCCCCGCAGCCCGCCACGCCGCGCCGCCCGCCGCCTGCCCGCCGCCCGCCCGCCCGCCGAGTTTCGGACTTTTGAGGGTCGGCGGACGCCGGGAACCCTCAAAAGTCCGAAGGTGGGCGCGCTCAGGACGCGCTCAGGACGCGCTCAGGACGGTCAGGCGCGCGGGTGGCGCGGTAGGCGAGCGTGACGTACGGCAGCCTGAACGTGTCGCGACCGGCGAGGTCCGGGTGGGTGCGCGTCAACGCGGCGACGTCGGCGAGCAGCGCCTCGCGCTCCGGGGCCGGCAGCGTGATCACATACGAGCGCGAGCAGACGAGCCCTATCAGCCGGTCGAGATCGAGTTCCTGCTCGTGGCGGAACTGCTCGGCCTGAACGTGCCCGAAATAGGGTGTGACATCCGGTACACGCGTGGCGATCGCGCTGCTCGTGCTGTCGTCGAGGCTGAGCAGGTCGCCGAGCGCCGCGACCCAGGGCTCCCGGTCGTCGCGGAGGTTCCACAGGACGCCGAACACCCCGCTGGGCCGCAGCACGCGCGCGATCTCCGGGTGGGCGCGCTCCGGCACGAACCAGTGGTACGCCTGGCCGGCGATCGCGACGTCGGCGGAGGCGTCCGGTAGCGGGATCGACTCGGCCGTCCCGTCGAGCGCCATCACGCCCGGCGTCGTGGCCACCAGGGTCGCCCGCATCTCGCTCAACGGTTCGACCGCGACGACGTCGTGGCCCGCGAGAACGAGTGGCCGCGTCAATTTCCCGGTTCCGGCGCCGAGATCGACGATCCGGCGCGGTTCCGTACCGGTGATCCACTCGACTGCTTCGCGCGGATAGTCGGGTCGTGCCTGGTCATACACGTCGGCGGCCGCGCCGAAGGAAGTCCGGTGCCGTTGCCAGGTCTCGTCGTCCATGCCTGAACGGTAACGCGCGCGATGAGTCCGGATGTCGCGAGATTTGGCGGAGCCGATGTGGAGGGTCGTTTGTCGGCCCCATCGACGAATGGTGGACTAGTCCGGTCGGGCGACTGCACTCGGTTGCAGTGCCCGCGACGTGGCGTGTTGTGGCCCGGATGTCGCCGGCGCGGTCGCCGTCCGCTTTCTGAACCGTTATGGAATATCACTCCGCGACCCCGCCCACTTGAATCTCGGACATGCCCTGGTGGTGGTAGGCGGGGCGTCGTCGCAGCGTGACGGCCCGCTTATCGTGGTCCAGTCCATCTCAATACGTTCGACAGACCGTATTCCGGGCGGTCGGTCGCTACGCATTGCGGCGCTGGATGGCTGCGTGTACTGGATTTGTCACAATGCGATCAACGGGCGAGTCGGGATTGGTTTTCTCGGGACGCCCGTTTATATTCTTGGTGTGCACGCGGCTGTGCACCCGGGGAGCAGGAGGAATAGCGTGGCTCAGAAGGTGCAAGTGATTCTCGTCGACGATCTTGACGGCGGCACCGCGAGCGAGACGGTGTCCTTCGCGCTGGACGGCACGGCATACGAGATCGACCTCTCGGCGAAGAATGCCGGGAAGTTGCGTGATGTCTTCGCCACGTACGTCGGGGTGGCGCGTAAGGCGGGTCGCGCGTCCGGGCGTAACACCAGATCGGGTCGAGGCAGTGCGGCGGCCGATCGCGAACAGAACCAGGCGATCCGCGCCTGGGCGAAGAAGAAGGGCCTGAAGGTGAGCGAGCGCGGCCGGATCCCGGCCGAGATCGTGGAGAAGTACAAGTCCGCTCACTGAGCTGGTCCTGCGGGCCGGTCACCAGGGCAGAGGCCCCGGTGCCGGCCCGTGGCGTGTTCCGGGCACTTTCGCTCTCGGCGTAGGGTGCATCGGAAGGCTCTGTTGACCTGCGGCGTTGTCAACCGGTGGGAAGAACAGTCGGGGGTATCGGCGATACTGCGTCCAGGTCCGGGTGGCCTGGCGTCACGGCCCGACTACAGTGGTTGAACGGGCACCAGCAGGCGTCCGTGGACCACACGGTGCCCATCGGCACGTGAGGAGCACGAGGGATGTTCGAGAGATTCACCGACCGCGCGCGTCGGGTTGTCGTCCTGGCCCAAGAAGAGGCCCGGATGCTCAACCACAACTACATCGGTACCGAGCACATCCTGCTCGGTCTCATCCACGAGGGTGAGGGCGTCGCGGCCAAGGCGCTGGAGTCGCTCGGCATCTCGCTGGAGGGCGTCCGCCAGCAGGTGGAGGAGATCATCGGCCAGGGCCAGCAGGCTCCGTCCGGCCACATCCCCTTCACACCGCGGGCCAAGAAGGTGCTCGAGCTGAGCCTCCGCGAGGCGCTGCAGCTCGGCCACAACTACATCGGCACCGAGCACATCCTGCTCGGCCTCATCCGCGAGGGCGAGGGCGTCGCCGCGCAGGTGCTGGTGAAGCTGGGCGCCGACCTGAACCGGGTCCGCCAGCAGGTCATCCAGCTCCTGTCCGGCTATTCCGGTGGCAAGGAGGCGCAGGGCGCCGGTCCGGCCGAGGGCACCCCGTCCACGTCGCTGGTCCTCGACCAGTTCGGGCGCAACCTCACGCAGGCCGCGCGCGAGTCCAAGCTCGACCCGGTGATCGGGCGCGAGAAGGAGATCGAGCGCCTCATGCAGGTGCTCTCCCGCCGGACGAAGAACAACCCGGTGCTGATCGGCGAGCCCGGCGTCGGCAAGACGGCCGTCGTCGAAGGGCTGTCCCAGGCGATCGTCAAGGGTGAGGTGCCCGAGACGCTCAAGGACAAGCAGCTCTACACGCTCGACCTCGGCGCCCTGGTCGCCGGTTCGCGTTACCGCGGTGACTTCGAAGAGCGCCTGAAGAAGGTCCTCAAGGAGATCCGCACGCGCGGCGACATCATCCTGTTCATCGACGAGATCCACACGCTCGTCGGGGCGGGTGCCGCCGAGGGCGCGATCGACGCCGCCAGCATCCTCAAGCCGATGCTGGCCCGTGGTGAGCTCCAGACCATCGGCGCCACCACGCTCGACGAGTACCGCAAGCACCTGGAGAAGGACGCCGCGCTGGAGCGCCGGTTCCAGCCGATCCAGGTCGGCGAGCCGTCGCTGGCGCACACGATCGAGATCCTCAAGGGCCTTCGCGACCGGTACGAGGCGCACCACCGCGTGTCGATCACCGACGCCGCGCTGGTCGCCGCCGCGACCCTGGCCGACCGCTACATCTCCGACCGCTTCCTGCCGGACAAGGCGATCGACCTGATCGACGAGGCCGGCGCCCGGATGCGCATCCGTCGCATGACCGCCCCGCCGGATCTGCGCGAGTTTGACGAGCGCATCGCCGACGTGCGTCGCGAGAAGGAGTCCGCGATCGACTCGCAGGACTTCGAGAAGGCCGCCTCGCTGCGTGACAAGGAGAAGCAGCTCCTCAACCAGAAGGCGCAGCGGGAGAAGGAGTGGAAGGCCGGCGACCTGGACGTCGTCAGCGAGGTCGACGACGAGCAGATCGCCGAGGTCCTGGCCAACTGGACCGGCATCCCCGTCTTCAAGCTCACCGAGGAGGAGACCTCGCGTCTGCTCCGCATGGAGGAGGAGCTGCACAAGCGGGTCATCGGCCAGGAGCAGGCCATCAAGGCCGTCTCGCAGGCCATCCGCCGCACCCGCGCCGGCCTCAAGGACCCGAAGCGTCCCGGTGGCTCGTTCATCTTCGCGGGCCCGTCCGGTGTCGGTAAGACCGAGCTGTCCAAGGCGCTCGCCGAGTTCCTCTTCGGCGACGAGGACGCGCTGATCCAGCTCGACATGTCCGAGTTCCACGACCGGTACACCGTGTCGCGGCTGGTCGGGGCGCCCCCCGGCTACGTCGGGTACGACGAGGGCGGTCAGCTCACCGAGAAGGTGCGGCGCAAGCCGTTCTCGGTGGTCCTCTTCGACGAGGTCGAGAAGGCCCACCCGGACGTGTTCAACACGCTCCTCCAGATCCTGGAGGACGGTCGCCTCACCGACGGCCAGGGCCGGATCGTGGACTTCAAGAACACGGTGCTGATCCTCACGTCGAACCTGGGCACCCGGGACATCGCCAAGGCCGTCAGCCTCGGCTTCCAGTCCGGGAACGACACGGCCAGCAACTACGAGCGGATGAAGCAGAAGGTCTCGGACGAGCTGAAGCAGCACTTCCGGCCCGAGTTCCTCAACCGCATCGACGACACGATCGTCTTCCACCAGCTGTCCCAGGAGGAGATCGTCTCGATCGTCGACCTGATGCTGGCCCGGGTCGACGTGCAGCTGAAGAACAAGGACATGGGGATGGAGCTCACCGACCCGGCGAAGAAGCTCCTCGCCATGAAGGGCTACGACCCCGTGCTGGGCGCCCGGCCGCTGCGCCGGACCATCCAGCGCGAGATCGAGGACACGCTCAGCGAGAAGATCCTGTTCGGGGAGCTGGCGCCCGGTCAGATCATCCTGGTCGACGTCGAAGACCTGGACGAGAAGGACGGCACGAAGGGTCGATTCACCTTCCGTGGCGTCGACAAGCCGGTCCCGGTGCCGGACGTCCCGCCGGTCGACATCAACGAGGCCGCAGCAGGCGAGTAAGGCAGTAGCGAGAAGGGGCGGGCCGCGTCAGCGGCCCGCCCCTTCCGCATGCCCGGCCCGGTGGTGAGGCCGCGGCCGCTACCGGTTCGGGCGCTGCCCCCGCCGGCCGGGAGAGGGGCGCCGGCGCTGCCGGTTCGGGTGAGGTTTTGGTGGCTATAGCGACAGAAATGTCGCCCGGACGGAGAGTGATCCGTGTCGCGTAGCGGACTACGAGGAGGTACTTCCGGGTTGTACCAGGAAGTATCCAGCCGGACGACGTCATGGGGGCGGACGTCGCGCGTCTGAACGGTATGACCACGAGGAGGGGGACTCCGATGGCGAACGAAGAGCAGCGGCCCGCGAATGTCACCGATATCGCGCTGTGGAAGCTCGCGCGCACGGTTCACGAGCGGCACCAGCACGACACCGAGACGGACACCTGCGGCTTCTGCGGCGAGAGCTGGCCGTGCGAGGCGGACCAGCGCGCCGTCCTCGCCGACGCCGCTGCCCGCCGTCCGGTGAGCATCCCGTCGCAGCGCAAGGACGAGCCGGCGCCGACCAAGAACGGCACCGCGCAGGCCACCAAGCCCGCCGAGGCCAAGCCGGTCGCCGTCGGCGCGAACCTGAACAGCCACACCCCGGTGTGGCGCCGGATCGCCCGCACCAACCGCAAGATCGGCTGACCCGCGCCGCGCCGCACCTCCCGCGCGGCGCCGGACTGGTTAGCCGCGCCGCACCTGTGACCCGGCGCCGCACCTCCCGCGCGGCGCTGGGCCTCCCGCCCACCGCGCGGGCCTCTGCGCGGCGCTGGGCCTCCCGCCCACCGCGCGGGCCGGCGGCTGCTCAGCCGACGTAGTCCTCCAGGACGGCCGGGGTCAGGCCGGCGTCGTGGATTGCCTTGAGGACGGCGAGGAAGTCGGCGACGAACGCCGGCCGGAAGTGCATCAGGACGATGTCGCCGGCCTTCAGCTTCTTGCCCTGCTGGTAGTAGACGTGCCCGCCGTTCGTGGCCGCCTTCCAGTTCAGGACGGCCGTCATGCCGCAGTCGCGGGCGGCGCGCAGCGTCGTCTGGTTGTACTCGCCGAACGGCGGCCGGAACAGGGTCGGCCGTTTCCCGAATCGCTTGCCGAGGTCGTCCGCCGATCCGCAGATCTCTTGCTTCTGCCGCTCGTAGGAGAGGCCGGGCAGCTGCGGATGGGTCATCGAGTGCGCCTGGATCGCGGCGCCGTCGCGCTGCAACGCGCTGAAGAACGGTGGGTTCTTCGCGGCGACGGGCCCGATGAGGAACAGCGAGACCGGGACGCCGGCTTCCTTCAGCAACGCCACGGCCTCGGGGTGCTGGACGTGGCCGTCGTCGATCGTGATGAACGCGACCGGCTGGGTGGTCGGCACACGCGAGAGCAGAGGCGCGGTCGGACCGCCGGGTAAGACCGGACGGATCGGTTCCGGGCGTGGCGGGAACGCCGGGATCTTGCCGGCGTACTTGCCTGCCGGTGAGGGCGACGGCGACGCGGACGGCGAGACGGACGGCGACGGGGCCGGCCCAGCCGTGGCCGTGGGCGAAGCGCACGCGGCGACAAGCGCGATCACGGTGAGTGCGGCATAGCGGATGCGGGAAACGCGAGATCTGTTCACAGTCCGCCCAAAGTAATGGGGCGGCGCAAGCCTCAGGATCGCGTGGGAAGGGCGAACCGGCCGTCGGAGAGGGGATCGACGAGGCCGTCGATGATGAGCCCGTCGAGTGCCCGTGCGCGTTGGCCGGCGTCCGGCCAGACGGCGTCGAGCTGCGGTTGTTCCACCGGGACATCGCTGTCGCGGAGTACGGCGAGGAGCAGGCCACGCACCTGGCGATCAGTGCCCGCGTACGTCTGCGGACGCTTCGTCGGCCCGGTGTACGGCGGGCTCCCCGCGCGGCGCCAGGCACATTCGGTGACCAACGGGCACGCTACGCAGCGTGGCGTCCGGGCTGTGCAGACCAGGGCGCCGAGTTCCATCACCGCGACGGCGAACCGGGCCGCCACCGCCGGTTCGGACGGCAGCAGCGGCGTCATCGCGGCGAGATCGCGGCCGGTCGACGGCGGACCGGCGTCCCCGTCCCCGGTGACCGCCCTGGCGACGAGCCGCCGCACGTTGGTGTCGACAACCGGGTGGCGCTGCCCGTACGCGAACGACGCCACCGCCCGCGCTGTGTAGGCGCCGACGCCGGGGAGCGCGAGCAGCGCGTCGAGGTCGTCCGGAACAGTGCCGTTGTGTTCTGCCACGATCGCCTTGGCGCAGTCGTGCAGGCGCAGCGCCCGGCGCGGATAGCCGAGTCGGCCCCAGGCACGGACGGCCTCGCCCGGCTCGTCGGCGGCCAGCGCGGCGGGCGTGGGCCAGCGGTCGAGCCACGCGAGATAGGCGGGCAGGACACGGTTCACAGGCGTCTGCTGGAGCATGATCTCGCTGACCAGTACGGCCCACGGAGTGGCGTCCGGCTGGCGCCACGGCAGGTCGCGGGCGTTGGCCTGGTACCAGTCAAGGATCAGGCTGGCGAACCGGTCCTCGGCAGTCGTCGTCATCGTTTGAATCGTCCCACGGCGCGCCGCCCACGTTCCGCTCGCGGCAGCCGTTAGGGTCGGCGCCACTATGGCTTTGACGGTCGGTCCGCATCCGCCCGCCGTCTACTGGCGGCGGCGAGTTCTCGTGGCCGCACCGCTCCTGGTCATCCTGGTCACGCTGTCGACGTGCCTGGCCAAGGGGTCGGACGGCAGCCCGCCGAAGAACAAGCCGGTGGCCGAGCAGTCGCAGGACACGAGCCCGACGCCGTCACCGAGCACGTCGCCCAGCACGTCGGCGTCGGCGCCCGTACCGGTGCTCCCGCCGCTCTCGCTGAGCCCGTCGACGTCACCGACGCCCGCCGGTCCGGCCGCCTGTGCCGACAAGGACCTCGACCTCACCGCCTCGATGGAGAAGACGACGTACGCGGTGGGTGCGCGCCCACGGTTCAAGCTGACGGTGACCAGCAAGTCCACCGGGCCGTGCGTGCGTGATGTCGGCGCCGGCCAGCAGGAGCTGTCGGTCAACCAGGAGGCGCGCAAGCTCTGGTCGTCCGATCACTGCTCACCCAACAGCAAGGCGGACATCCGGACGCTGTTCCCGGGGGAGAAGCGCACGTACTGGCTGGACTGGTCGGGCCGGTCGTCGGAGCCTGGTTGCCCGAAGACGCGTGCCGAGGTCGGCCCGGGTTCGTACCAGCTCGTCGCCCGGCTGGGTTCGCTCGTGAGCAAACCGCTGGGTTTCACGATCACGAAGTGACCACACGGTCATTCCTTAACCGTCTCTTGAACAACTCTTCTGGCGCTCTTGAGGAGCGAGCCGGCAGGCTACCCAGTACCTCGTAATCCACCGCGAGGCTCGCCTGGGTTGGCTTGACACTGGTCGTCGACCTTGGTCGAGCGTGTGGCCGAGGGGCGGCGCCCACCAGCCCCTCGGCCGCACCACGCTCGGGGTCAGGATCGTTCTTCGATGATCTTGACGCGGAACGTCCCGTCACCGTCCACATAGGCGTGAATGGTCGACGCGCGGTACGACGAGAGGAACCGGACGATGATGTAGTCCTCGGCCTCCCGCGTCCCCGAGACCGTGTAGCCCGGCATCACCTCGTAGTCGAGCAGGTGGACGGAGACTTCCGAGAAGCGGATGGTCGCCGAGCCTCCGTCGGTATCCACCTCCCGGACGATCTCGCCCGGACCGGCCCGGTTGTTGGGCTCGGAGGTCGGCTCGTCCTGCTCGAACGACGGGCTGGCGGACGGTGTCGGCGGCATGGTCGGAAAGACCGGGCTCTTCGTCGGATCCGGTGTGGACCGTGGCCGCGAGCGGCGCCCGGTGGACGTCACCGCGCGGGCAGCCTTGCTGGGGCTGGCCTTGGGGTCCGGTAACGGTTTTCCGGTGGTGGCCGACGGAGCGGGCGGCGAGGGCGCCAGCACGGACGGATCGAGTGCGGCGACCTCGGCCGGTTCCGGGTTGCCCGTGCCGATCGCGGAGTCGAGCGCGGCCCAGCCGACAGCCACTGCGACGAGGCTGATGCTGGTCCACACGAGCACCAGCCGGGACGTGGCACGCACCACGCCATTGTGCCTGTCCGTTATGGTCCGCGATATGGCCCGGGTACTTCTTATCGAAGATGACACCGATATCCGCCTTGCCCTCGAACGCGCACTATCGAATTCCGGTTACAGCGTGAGGTCGAGCGGTAACGCAATGATGGGTATCCGGGAGTTCACGGTCTGGGAACCGGACATTGTGGTGCTCGACCTCGGCCTGCCGGACCTCGACGGCGGATCGACGCTGCGCATGATCCGTGCGGTGTCCAACGTGCCCGTGATCATCGCGACCGCCCGCAACAGCGAGCAGGAGATCGTCGACCTTCTCAACGCGGGCGCCGACGAGTACGTCACCAAGCCGTTTTCGGCCGAGCAGCTCGGCGCCCGGATCGGAGCACTGCTGCGGCGGGCGGGGGCGGCGAAGCGTCCGAACCTGGTCCATGTAGGTGG
Source organism: uncultured Actinomycetota bacterium (assembly GCA_963742725.1). Classification (GTDB taxonomy): domain Bacteria; phylum Actinomycetota; class Actinomycetes; order Mycobacteriales; family Cryptosporangiaceae; genus CAVVAL01. Next base: position 2,720,010 of record CAVUMX010000001.1, read on the forward strand.
GCTCGCGCTCGACCTGGACGCGCGCGAGGCCAGCCTGGACGGAGTGCGGCTCCAACTGTCGAAGCGCGAGTTCGACCTGCTCGCCTACCTCGGGACCAACGCGGGCCGGGCCGTGACCCGTCGCGAACTGCTCTCCGAGGTGTGGAACCAGCCCTACGGCGGCGACTTCCAGACGATCGACGTCCACGTGTCCTGGCTGCGGCGCAAGCTCGGCGAGGTGGCGTCCGACCCGCGTTACCTGCACACCGTCCGGGGGGTCGGGGTCAAGCTCGTCGCGCCCGACTGAACACCCGCCGGGGGATCCTGGTCGGCGGCGGCGCGTCCGACCGTACGAACGTCAGCATGATCCGAGTCCCGCCGAGCGGGCTCGCCGCGACCGCGAGCCGTCCGCCGGTCGCCTCGACCGTGCGACGGGCGATGTCGAGCCCGAGGCCGGTCGAGCGACGTCCGCTGACCCCGCGTTGGAGGGCTTTTCGCGGGGCGGCGATGCCGGAACCGGCGTCGTCGACCGTGACGGTCGCCTTGGCCCCGTCCCGGTCGATCCGCACCTGAAACCCTGTTCCGGACGGGGTGTGCTGAAAGACGTTGCCGAGGACGGAGTCCAGAGCGCTCACCGTGTCGGACCGCGACGCCGGTACCCGGACAGCGCCGTCGATGCCGGAGACGGACCACGGACGGCCCTGGTCGCCGGCGAGTTCCGTCCAGAATGCGACCCGCTCCGCCACCGCCTCGACCAGGTCGCACTCGGCCGGCGCCGGGCTCACGAGCGGCCGCTGGGCCTGTTCGATGATCGTGCCGATCTCGGCGTCGAGCGCGTCGGCGGCCGACATGATGCGGCTGCGGTCGTCGCCCGGCGGGAGGGCCTCGGCGTTGAGCCGGAGGCGGGTCAGCGGCGTGCGGAGCCGGTGGGACAGGTCGGCGGCGAGTTCCCGTTCAGCGGCAAGCAGGGCGAGGAACCGGTCGGCGAGGTGGTTGAACGCCTGCGCCGCGCGGACGACCTCCGGCGGGCCGCCGGGGCTGACCCGGACGTCGAGTTCGCCCTTGCCGAGCCGGTCGGCGGCGTCAGCGAGGGACTGCGTCGAGCGGACGGCGCCCGCCGCCAGCCTGTCCGCGAGGACCGCCGAGCCGGCGAGCAGGCACAGCGCCAGCGTGAGCAGGATGCTGTGTGCCTTGCCGACGCCGCGACGCATCGTCGCGTCCGAGATGCGGATCTCGATGACCGAGACGCCGCCGCCGGCCGTGGGGGCGGCACGCAGCCGGACGGAGCCGCCGCGGACGTCAGCCGTCGTCGCGCCCCGGATCGCCTGGATGTCGTCGCGAGCCGCCTCGCCCACCCACCCGTCGCCGGCGCCGACAACGACCCCGTTCGGGAGATGCACGACGATCGCGCGTTGCCGGCCTGCCGTCGTACTGGCGATCGCGCGCTCAACCGCCTTCGGATCGGCGGTGACGACAAGGACCGTCGCGACGGCGTCGGCCTGCCGCTCGGCGTCACTGAACGCGCGCGCCTTCGCGACGGACGCCACCAGCACCGCGAGAGGCACGGCGAACGCCAGCGTGACCATCAACGTCACGGCCAGGGCGACCAGCACGAACCGCCGCCTCACCGCATCTCCTCCGCGCGCACCGCCCGATTATGGGCCCGGTGCGGTGCGGCTCCGCGCGCCACCCAGCCGTTTCGCCGCGTCGCGCGGCCGTTCCGAACGCTGCCGCGCCCGCCACCGCTCTGAACCGGACTGTCCGGACTAGCGTGCTGTAACCGGGTGCCAGATACCCCAATATCCCCGACAGTTGGGCGACGGACCGTTATCACCTAGCCGGCGGCCACGGTGATGTCGGTGCCGCCGTGCTGTCGGATCCACGTTGCCAGCTCGTCCCCGCCGATGAGCTGTGGGTCAGACTCACCGACATCCACCCGCCCGGCGATCACGCCACTCGCCCCATCCCAGAAGGACCCGAATGCGCGCGCACCCGTGATGCGGGTCGGGGCTTCTTTGTCGCCGAATCGTGCGAACCGGATCGAAGCTCCCCGGAGATCGGAGCCCTCAAGGTTGGAGCGCAGGAACCACGCCGAGTTGAGGTAGGCGTCCCGGAAATCGGCGCGAGAGAGATCCGCGCCGTTGAAATCGGCGGCGAATGCGGTGGCAGCGCGGAACGCCGCATCGCTCGCGTCGCACTCGACAGCTTCGACCTTGGTGAGATCAGCCCCGGACAGGTTCGCGTGCCGTAGATCGGAGCCGGACAATGTCGTGCCGGCAAGGTTCGCGCGAACTACTCGTACACCGGAGAGGCAGGTGTTGAGGAAGTATGCGTCGAAGAGGTCCAGGTAGCTCAGGTCCGCGCCCCTGAAGTCCAGAGAGTCAGCCGCGAGAGCCGGCCGCTCGCCTGGCTGTTTGGCGGCAAGGTCGAGATACGCTTCCAGCGCCTGGCGGGCGTCCGCATTCAGCGGCCATTCAACTGGAGTCGTGGCGTAGCTAGTCATTGAAGATGATCACCTTGCCGTTCAAGTCTGGGCGGCTGGCGACGCGCTGGACGACATCGGCGCGAGACTGTGCCGTCAGGTTCTTGGTATCAATGATCACGTACTCGCCCTCGGATATGGACCTGTCGATCACGACCATCAACTCGGCGCCGTCATATCGACCCTTCTGGCCGGCCGGCATCTCCTGCCCGGCGTTCCGACCGTAGGGAAAGATATCGGCAGGGGATTTCACATCCCAGCGTTGTCCCGCTCCGTCGACGAAATCGCCCTGATCGCGATGCTTGGAAGCGTCGGACGTGTCGAGTTCTGCGCGCACGACTGTGGCTGGCAATACGCCACGTTTCTCCAGCTCTAAGGCCACGTCGGCCTCGCGCAGAGTCTTGCGGGTCCTTGTGCCGCCGTGGGCCGGGTCTTTGGCTAGCTCGCCGACGCGGCGCTCGTACTCGGCAGTCTCCCGCTCCGCGGAGGCGCCACCGGTCGTGTGGGACCTGCCCGCCCCTGGCCTGTTGCCGGCCTGGTGGAGGCGGGCGATGGTGGCGTCGATGTCGGAGATCAGGGTGGTGATGCCGTCGACGGACTTGCTGGCAGCGGCCTTCTTCTCCGCGATCACGCCGAGAAAGAAATCTCCGCCGGTGGTCTGGCCGATCGCGTCCTCGATGTGCCGTTCCAGGTCTCCGGTAGCGGCCACGCCGTCGAAGCCGAGCTTGCGCGCGGCGACCAGCTTGTCCCTGGCCTCGGCCAGGCGGGCGATCACGTCATCGGTGGCGGACACGCGGTTCGTCGCCGGTGACGGTCAGACGTAGCGTTCGAGGATGGACGATTCGGCGAGGCGGGAGAGGCCTTCACGGACGCTGCGGGCCCGGGCGTCGCCGACACCGTCCACGGTCTGGAGGTCGTCGACGGTGGCGCCGAGCAGCTTCTGCAGCCCGCCGAAGTGTTCGACGAGCCGTTCGATGACGGTGGCGGGCAGCCGCGGCACCTTGGCGAGCAGCCGGTAGCCGCGCGGGCTGACGGCCGCTTCGAGCGCGTCGGCGGTGGCCGGGTACCCGATGGCGCGGGCGACGAGCGTGAGGTCGAGCAATTCTGCGGCGGAGAGCTGGTCCAGCTCGTCGATGACGTCCTCGATGGTCCGGATGCGGCGCGTCGGCGGCATGTAGTCGCGGATGACGAGTTCCCGGTCAGCGTCGACGCCTGCCATCAGCTCGTCGAGCTGCAGGGCGAGCAGGCGACCGTCGGTGCCGAGTTCGATGACGTACGCGGCGATCTCGTCGGCGATCCGGCGGACCATCTCCAGCCGCTGCGTCACGGCCATCGCGTCCCGGACGGTGACCAGATCCTCGATCTCCAGCGCGGACAGCGTGCCGGACACCTCGTCCAGCCGCAGCTTGTACCGCTCCAGCGTCGCGAGGGCCTGGTTGGCACGGGACAGGATCGCGGCGGACTCGTCCAGCACGTACCGCGTGCCGCCCACGTACAGGCCGATCAGCCGCATCGACTGGCTCACGGAGATGACCGGGTGGCCCGTCTGCTTGGCGACGCGCTCAGCGGTGCGGTGCCTCGTACCGGACTCGTCGGTGTGGATGGTCGGGTCCGGGACCATGTGCACAGCGGCGCGCACGATCCGTGAACCGTCCGACGACAGCACGATCCCGCCGTCCATTTTGGCCAGCTCGCGCAGCCGCGTCGCGGAGAACTCCACGTCGAGGGAGAAACCGCCGGTGCACAGCGCGTCGACGTCCTTGTCGTAACCCAGGACGATCAGCCCGCCGGTGCTTCCCCTCAGGATCCGTTCGAGCCCGTCCCTTAGCGCGGTGCCGGGGGCCATCTGCGCGAGCGTCTGTCGGAGCTTTTCTTCCCGCTCCGTCCCCGCCACGGTGCTACCTCCCGGTGATCGACTGAGAGCACCCGCACGCGAGTCGTCCCACCCTCCGCACGTGCCTGCCCTTGCCGGCAGTCTACGGGGGACGCCACCCGATCCGCTGCACACCCTTGCGGGGCGAAGTGTCAGCAACTCGTCTCAGGTGTATTGCTTCCGCCGCGATGCGAGTACGAACAGTAACGAGGGGCGCCGGCAGCTGCCGGCGCGGACGGAGAAGGCGGGACGGGCGCTGACGGGGGGCGCCCGACCCGCACCGTCGCTCTACTTCAGTTGGCGCAGGGCGGCGCCGAGGTCGTCGACCTCCGTCACGGTCATGCCGGGCGGCGGCGAATCGCAGCCGGGCGGTGCCAGCGCTCGCCGGTAGCCGAGCCGCGCCGCTTCCGCGAGCCGCCGCCCGACCGCGCTGACCCGCCGCACGTCACCGGAGAGCCCCACCTCGCCGACGGCGATCAGATCGGTGGGCAGCGGCACCTCGCGCGCCGCCGACGCCACGGCCAGCGCGATCGCCAGATCGGCGGCCGGCTCGGTGACCCGGACCCCGCCGACGGTCGCGGCGAACACGTCCCGGTCGGCTAGCCGGACGCGCCCGCGCCGCTCGACCACCGCCAGCACCATCGCCACCCGCGCGGAGTCGAGCCCGCTCACCGCCCGCCGGGGTGTGGCCAGCGCCGACGACGCGACCAGCGCCTGAACTTCGGTCATGAGCGGCCGCCGGCCCTCGACGGTCACCGACACGCACGTGCCCGGCACCGCCTCGCTCCGCTGGGTCAGGAACAGCCCGGACGGATCCGGGAGCCCACGGATCCCCGCGTCGTGCATCTCGAAGCAGCCGACCTCGTCGGCCGGTCCGTACCTGTTCTTGATCGCGCGGACGAGCCGCAGCGTCGAGTGCCGTTCGCCCTCGAAGTGCAGGACGACGTCCACCAGGTGTTCGAGGACGCGCGGCCCGGCGATCGCGCCGTCCTTGGTGACGTGCCCGACCAGGACGACCGCGATTCCCCGCTCCTTGGCGATCGCGATGAGCCCGGCCGCCACCGCGCGGACCTGGGTCACGCCGCCCATCGCGCCGTCCACTGCCGGCGACGCGATCGTCTGCACGGAGTCGACCACCAGCAGTCCGGGTTTGACCGCGTCGACATGGGCCAGCACGGCGGCGAGGTCGGTCTCGGCGGCGAGGAAGAGCTGCGGATGGAGCGCACTGAGCCGCCCGGCCCGGAGCCGTACCTGTGCCGCCGACTCCTCACCCGTCACGACCAGCGCCGGCTTGCCACCGGACGCGGCGTACTTGTGCGCGACCTCCAGCAGCAGCGTCGACTTGCCGACCCCGGGCTCGCCCGCCAGCAGCAGCACCGCCCCGGGCACCAGCCCGCCACCGAGCACCCGGTCGAGCTCGCCCACCCCGGTCGGACGGGCCTTCGCGGCCTCCACGTCGACCTGCCCGATAGGGAGCGCCGGCGCGGTCACCGGCCCGGCCGTCACGGCATGCAGCCCGGCCCTCGCCGCTCCCACCTCGTCGACCGAGCCCCATGCCTGGCACTCGGGACAGCGACCGACCCACTTGGGGACGGTGAACCCGCACTCCGCGCAGCGATACGCGGGACGGTCCTTCGTGGAGCGACTGGCCATGCCCGCGACCCTAGCCGCGGCCACCGACAATCACCGGCCGGCCAAGCTCAGTGGCCGCCCTCGGCCTCTCCGGTCGGGGAGACGCGCGGCAGGGGCTCCGTCGGCGGACCGATCGGCAGGTTCAGCGTGACCGAACCGGCCTTCTCGAACCGCAGCGTCACCGGCACGAGGTCGCCGGGGCGCAGCGCCTTGGTGAGTTCGATGAGCACGAGCTGCTGCGACGCCGAGTTGAGGCTGGCCATGCAGCCCGGCTTCAGGTCGATGCTGACCGGTGCGAGGCCGTCCGCGGAGGGCTCCTCCGACGGCGTCGGGCTGGCCGACCCCGACGGCGATGCGGAACCGGAAGGCGACACGGAACCAGACGGCGAAGCGGACGGCGATGCCGCCGGGACGCACCGATCGGGCCCGGACGTCGCGCTCGGGTCGGGCTTCGGGGCGTCGTCGCCCGCGCGCAGCTCGACGCGCGCGGCGCCCTCGCTGCTGATCTGGATGAGCGCGTCCGCGGCCTCGCCGTTGTTCACCAGCGCGATCTCCAGCGGGGCGTCGTCGCCGACCTTGTACTCGGCGCCCTTCTCAGGGAACACGACCAGCGCGTTGCGGATGGCGACGTCGCCGACGGCGGTGTTCACACCGGGCACGGAGGGGATCTTCTCGGAGGTCTCCGCAACCTGCCCGGCGCTACAGCCGGTGAGCAGGGCCGCCGCGATCAGCAGCGCTGCGTGGGACCCGATTGTCGAGCGGCTCACGGCGACGTTCCTCCTCCTAGCACGGGACGCGCTACAGAGTAGTGGCCGCTCGCGGCGCACCGGGGGACGGGGCCACCGCCGCGCCGCGCACCCGCCTAGCCGAGTGACGCGCCGCTCACGAGCAGCAACGCGACGTCGATCACAGCGACGACGAGTACCGCCCGGAACGGCGCCCGCCCACCCAGCGCCACACCGGCCCCGAGGACCACGACGACGGTCGCGAGCGCCCCGATCCCCGCCGCGCTGACCGGACCCGGCGGACCGAACGCCAGCACCAGCGACGCCAGCCCGAGCAGGAGCGCCGCGACGAGCGTGCTGCCGAGCGCGCCGATCCGGTGGGGGAGTCCGCGGATGCCGGTCGCGGCGTCGTCGGCCAGGTCCGGGATCACGTTCGCGAAGTGCGCTCCCGATCCGAGCAGCGAGCCGGTGGCCACGAGCCAGACGGGCACCCCGGTCACACCCGGCATCCCCAGGACGACGAACGCCGGGGCGCACCCGAACGCGACCGCGTACGGGAGCACCGACACCGGCGAGGACTTGAACCACGCGTTGTACGCCCATCCGCACGCCACACCGACCAGGTGCACCGTCCCGGCTAGCCATCCGGACGCCAGCGACAGCGGCACCGCGCAGAACGCCGCGATCAGCGCCGCCGTCCGTACGGCATCGACGCTGATCGCCCCGGAGGCCACCGGCTTGTCGCGCCGGCCGGCGACACCGTCGCGCGCGGCGTCCAGCCAGTCGTTGCTCCACCCGATCGACAGCTGCCCGGCGAGGATCGCCGCACCGACGAGGACGACGCCACGAGCGTCGCGGCCGGTGGTGGCGGCCAGTGCGGTGAGCGCGGCGGTGACGGCGACGGTCGGCTCCGGGTGGCATGCCCGCAGGAGCGCCCCGTAACCCGCTGTCGCCTGCTCCACACGCCGCAGTGTGTCAGGCTGGGCCGATGGGGAGCACCCGCGTGTCACGTCGGCCCAACGACCCTGCTCAGTACGACGACCTGGCCGCCGAATGGTGGGAACCGGGCGGCGCGTTCGAGGCGCTCCACTGGATCGCCGAGGCCCGCGCGAGGCTGATTCCGCCAGCGAAACGTCCGGGTGCGGTGCTGGTCGACATGGGCTGTGGCGCCGGCCTCCTCGCGCCGCACATCGAAGGCAAGGGGTACCGGCACGTCGGGGTCGACCTGTCGGCGCTGGCCCTGCCGCAGGCCGCCGCGCACGGTGTCACCCCCGTCCGGGGCGATGTGCTTTCCCTCCCGATCGCGGACGGCGTCGCGGACGTCGTCAGCGCAGGCGAGATCCTGGAGCACGTTCCCGACCTCCCGCGCGCCGTCGCCGAGGCGTGCCGGGTGCTCAGGCCGGGCGGCCGGCTCGTGCTGGACACGATCGCGAACACGTGGATCGGGGCGTTCATCACGGTCACGCTGGGGGAGCGCGTCGGCGGGGCGCCCAAGGGCATCCACGATCCGGCCCTGTTCGTGGACCGGAAGCAGCTGATCGCCGAGGCGGCCCGGCACGGCGTCGCGCTGGAGCTGCGCGGGCTGCGGCCGTCGACGAAAGACACGATCGCCTGGCGGTTGGGCCGGGTGGACCGGGTACGGATGGTGCCGACGTTCAGCACGGCAGTGCTGTTCCAGGGCTACGGCGTGAAGCAGGGAGCGGGATGACGCGTCTGACGGATCCGGCGGCGGCACTGGCAGCCGCGCGGGAAGTGGCCCCGCGCTTCGCGGAGCGGGCGGCCGAGCACGATCGGGCCGGAGTCTTCCCCGATGCCGACTTCAAGGACCTGCGTGAGGCCGGTCTGCTCGGCCTGATGGCGCCGACCCGGCTCGGCGGTCCCGGCGCGGGCTTCGCCGACTACGCCGAGATCGCCATGGCGCTCGCCGCCGGCAACGGGGCGACCGCGCTCGTCTACAACATGCACGCGTCGGTCACCGGCGCCCTGGCCCAGACGCCGGACGACGTCGCCCGCGCGCTCGGCGTCCCGGAGAGCTATTTCGCCGCCCGTGACGCGGTGCTCAGGCAGGCCGTCGACGGCGGGCTCTTCGCGGTGGCGATGAGTGAACGCGGGGCCGGTTCGCGGCTCTCGGCGCTCACCACCACCTACGAACGGACGCCGGACGGCTTCCGCATCAAGGGCTCGAAGACCTTCGTCTCCGGCGCCGGGTACGCAACGGCCTACCTCGTGGCGGCAAAGTCCGGTGACGCGATCTCTCACTTCCTGGTGCCGGCAGGCGCTGGCGTGACCGTCGAGGAGACCTGGGACTCGCTCGGCATGCGCGCCACCGGCAGCCAGGACCTGCACCTCGACGTGACCGTCCCGGAAGATGCGCTCCTCGGCGGCATCGAGGGGCTGACCCTGCTGCTCGCGCAGGTCATGCCGCAGTGGCTGGTCGCCAGCTACGCCGCCGTTTACGTCGGGGTGGCGCAGGCCGCGATCGACGCCGCAGTCGCCCACGCGCAGGAACGGAACCTCGCCCGGCTGCCGGCCGTCCGGGCCCGGATCGGGCGGGCGGACGCCCGGGTCGCCGCGGCCCGTCTCGGCGTCCTGGAGGCTGCCCGCCGGATCGACGCGGCACCGGGCGATCCGGAGACGAACCGCTGGGTGTGGCGCGCCAAGCTCCTGGCCGGCGAGACCGCGATGGACGTGGCGGCCTCGATGCTGGAGGCCGCCGGCACGTCGGCGTCGCGTCGCGGCCATCCACTCGAACGGATCTACCGGGACGCCCGCTGCGGATCGCTCCAGCCCGCGACCTCGGATGTGTGCGCCGACTGGCTCGGCGTCGCGTCGCTCGGCGGCGACCCCGAGCGGGACGCGGCGGTGCCCCGGTGGTGACCAGGGCGGTCATCGCCGGCGCCGGCCATGCCTACCCGGACACGGTCCGCCAGGACGTCATCTGGGACGGCTTCTTCCACCAGCACTACAGCGGCAGCCCCGCCGCCAAGCGCCTGTTCTCGTCCGCCGGGGTGGTGAGCCGGCACTGCGCGGCGAACCCGCTCGTCGAGGACCTGTCGTCGTGGTCCACCGAGGCCCGCATGCAGCGGTACGTCGTCGAGGCCCTGCCGCTCGGCAAGGACGCGGTGGCCGCCGCGCTCGACAGCGCCGGCATGGCGGCGTCCGACGTGGGGCTGTTCGTCGTGGCGTCCTGCACTGGGTACACGACGCCCGGGCTGGACATCCGGCTCGCGCGTGACCTGGGGATGTCGACGGACGTCCAGCGGCTGTTCGTGGGCCACATGGGCTGCTACGCCGCCATCCCGGCGCTGGGGGCGGCGACCGACTTCGTCGTGGCGCACGGCCGTCCGGCGGTGCTGCTGTGCCTGGAGCTGACGAGCCTGCACATCCAGCCGGCCACGCGCGACGTCCAGCAGCTCGTCGTGCACGCGCTGTTCAGCGATGCCGCGTCGGCGGTCGTGCTCCGTCCGGACGGGGCGCCGGGCGGGTACGAGGTCGTCGACGTCGCCGCCCGCACGGACGTGGCGACCGCCGACCACATGACCTGGGACGTCACCGACCTCGGCTTCCGCATGGGACTGTCGCCGCAGGTGCCGGACGTCCTCGCCGAACACGTCCGCCCGATGGTCACCGATCTGCTGACCCGGCACGGACTGACTCTCGCCGACGTCACCGGCTGGGCCGTCCACCCGGGCGGTCCCCGGATCCTCGACGTGACCGGTGCCCAACTCGACCTCCCCGACGGCGCGCTGGACGCGTCCCACGCCGTGCTGGCCGAGCACGGCAACTGCTCGTCGGCGACCGTCCTGATGGTGCTCGACGCTCTTGGCCCGCAGCCGCCGGGCGGACACGTCGTCGCCCTGGCCTTCGGCCCCGGCCTCACCCTCTACGCGGCCTTATTAGCCTGCCGGTAACCGCGCGAGGTCGGCGCGGATCACGTCGACGGTGTCCAGCCCGCGGACGACGGCGATGATGATGCCGTCCGCGCGGACGAGCACCGCCGTGGGCTCCGTGCCCGGCTGGGGCGTGATGGCGGCGCTGAGCGCGTCGCCGGGATCGGAGAGCGTCAGGACCCGGCCCTGGGGGATGCCGGTCGGCCGCGCCGGCGGTTCGTCCGGGCCGACCAGCTCGACGGCGACGCGCGCGCCTGTGCCGACCCGCGCGACGTCGGCCGCGAGCGCGTCGCAGTCGCAGCCCGCGGGCATGAGGAGCAGGACGGCCGGGCGGACGTCGCGGATCGCCACCTGCCGGCCGTCCTCGTCCGGCAGGCGCATGGTCGGCAGGAGGCCGCCGGTGACGCCGTCGGCGACGGTCGGCGCCGCGAGCGGCACCCGCACCGGACGGCTCGGCGTGTACGGCAGGACCACGATGACGAGACTCCCGATCGCCGCGATCAGCATGAGCGCGAGCCCGATGAGCGGGCCGGAGAGGCTCGTACGGGGCTGGACGGGCGTCGTGGCACCGTCCGGCTGGTCTGCGCGCAGCTCGGCGCGTATGGCGGCGGCTTCGGCGGCCAGCTCTCGGGCGTCGTCCGGGACGACGAACTCAGGTGGGAGCTCGGGAAGGTCCCCGTCGCCAGGCTGGCGGGATCCGTCGTCGCTGCCTCGCCGCCAGCCCATGAGGCACCTCCCGAGGAGTGTCCTCTAACTGTGGCGCACGCCACGGTCCCGCGCCAGACCCGTCCGGCCGGACGGGACCGCCAGGACCGGCCTGAGCACTACAAACCGTTACTTGTCAAGTTGAGACGGCGATTGAAAGCCCTTCTGACCTGCGGTTTTAACCACACCGCCACTGCCGTTTTCGGCCGTACCCGTGTTATCCTTGACACAGCGAAAGGGGTTTCCGACTCATGACTTTCACTGTCGGCGAGACTGTTGTTTACCCCCACCACGGGGCCGCACTCATCGAGGCCATCGAAACCCGCGTCATCAAGGGTGAGGAGAAACAGTACCTCGTTCTGAAAGTCGCCCAGGGTGATCTGACCGTACGAGTCCCCGCCGAGAACGCCGAGATCGTCGGCGTTCGTGAGGTGGTGGGCGAGGAGGGTCTGGACAAGGTCTTCCAGGTTCTCCGCGCTCCCCACACGGAGGAGCCGACCAACTGGTCGCGTCGGTACAAGGCCAACCTGGAGAAGCTTGCTTCGGGCGACGTGAACAAGGTGGCGGAGGTTGTTCGTGACCTCTGGCGGCGTGACCGGGAGCGGGGGCTCTCGGCAGGGGAGAAGCGGATGCTCTCCAAGGCGCGCGACATCCTCGTGGGAGAGCTTGCTCTCGCCGAGGGCGCTTCAAAGGACGAGGCCGAGCTGCTGCTCGACAAGGTTCTGGCCTCCTAGATGAACATCCCGGCGTCCGCGCCGGGCGCTCCAGACACCGCGGTGCTCGTCCCGGCGGCCGGCCGGGGCGAGCGCCTTGGTGTGGGGGTACCGAAGGCGCTGCGCGAGTTGGGCGGCGAACCTCTCCTGGTCCATGCGGTGCGCCGGTTGTCCGCTGCCCGCAGCGTGGCCCTCATCGTCGTCGCGGCGCCTGCCGAGGCTGTCAGCGACGTCCGTGACCTGCTCAAACCCATCAGTCCACTGGTGATGGTGGTCGCCGGCGGGGCGAGCCGGCAGGCCTCCGTCGCGGCGGCGCTCGCCGAGGTCCCCGGCGACATCCCCATCGTCCTCGTGCACGATGCCGCCCGTCCGCTCACGCCGTCCGCGCTGGTCGACGAAGTCGCCGCCGCCGTGCGCGCCGGACATGAGGCGGTCATCCCCGTCCTGCCGGTCGTCGACACCATGAAGCGCGTCGACGGCAGCGGCGATGTGGTGGACACCGTCGACCGCGCCTCACTTCGCACGGTGCAGACACCCCAGGGCTTCCTCCGGACGACCCTCGCAGCCGCCCACGCTGCCGCGGACGTCGACGCCACCGACGACGCCGGCCTGGCCGAACGCATCGGCGTCACCGTCCACACCGTGCCGGGCCGCGACGAGGCGCTGAAGGTGACCCGCCCGTTCGACCTCGTGATCGCCGAATCCCTCCTCGCCACGGAGACACAGCGAGCGAACCGGCCAGCACAGTGAGCGGCTTGCCTCGGGTGGGTGTGGGGACGGATGTGCACGCGTACGACCCGGACCGTCCGTGCTGGGTGGCCGGGCTCCAGTGGGACGGCGCGCCGGGCCTCGCGGGCCATTCGGACGGCGACGTGGCGGCCCACGCGGCCTGCGACGCGCTGCTGTCCGCGGCGGGGCTCGGGGACCTCGGCAGCAACTTCGGGACGTCCCGTCCGGAGTGGGCCGGGGCGTCGGGTGTGACGTTGCTCGCGGAGACGGCGCGGCTGGTGCGGGCGGCCGGCTTCGAGATCGGCAACGTGGCCGTCCAGATCATCGGCGTGGCGCCCAAGATCGGGCCGCGCCGCGCGGAGGCCGAGAAGGTGCTGAGCGAGGCGCTGGGCGCCACCGTGACGGTCTCGGCGACCACGACGGACGGGCTGGGCTTCACCGGCCGCGGCGAGGGCGCCGCCGCCGTGGCGACCGCCCTCATCGCCTGACCTTCACGATCCCACCGGACGCGACGGCGGGCGGGGCCGGCGGCGGGCGAGTGCGGGCGACGGCGGGCGGGGCGGGCGGCGGGCGAGTGCGGGCGCTCTGGCGGCGGGCCTTAGGCGGATGAGCCGATGATGCGGGTGGCCACAGCGGCTGCGCGGTCGATCGGGATGGCGAAGCCGATGCCGATGCTGCCGGTGTTGCGGTCCGAGCCGACGGTCGCGATGGCGGTGTTCATCCCGACCACCTGACCGGCGGCGTTCACGAGCGGTCCGCCGGAGTTGCCGGGGTTGATGGACGCGTCCGTCTGGATGGTGGACTGCGCCTGTCCGCTGTTGCCGAGGTTGGCCTGGCGGTCGACGGCGCTGACGATGCCGGCGGTCACCGTGCCGGAGAGTCCGAGCGGCGAACCGATCGCCACGACGGGCTCGCCCACCCGCAGCTGCGCGGACCGGCCGAGCCGTACCGGACGGATCACGCCCGCCCCGACGACCCGGACGACGGCCACGTCAGCGGCGGCGTCCGTACCGACGACGCGTGCATTGACCTGCCGTCCGTTCGAGAACCGCAGCACGACCTGGGACGCACCGTCCACGACGTGGTTGTTCGTCAGGATGTGGCCGCGCCCGTCGATGACGAACCCGGACCCGGTGCCCTGACCGCCCTGCCCGTTGACCTGGATCGACACGACGCTGGGGAGGACCGTCGCGGCGGCGCTGGTCGCCGACTGGTTCGAGCTGCCGGCCGCGACGGGCGGCGTGTCGAACTGTGGCAGGGACACCTCGGCGATGTTGCCGTTGCTGATGACGAAGTAGCCGCCGATACCGCCGGCGATGCCGCCCGCGACGACAGCGAGGATGCCGGCGACCGCGATGGCCTTCTTGGCGCCGCCGCCGCGACGGCGGGGCGGCTCGTCGTCGTAGTCACGCTGGCGCGGCGGCGCGGCCTGCACGAACGTCGTCGGCTGGTAGTTGGGTTCAGGCTGGTACCGAGGTTCAGGCTGGTACCGAGGCTCGGGGTACCGGGGCTCCGGGACGGACGCGGTGGCCCGGAACCCGTCGTTCCGGTCGGGCAGCGGCGCGAACGGGCTCGCGGCCGGGTACTCGCCGGGCGCCGGCCGGTACTCCTCGGTGGCCCGGACGGTCGGGTACTCGCCGGTGCCGTACTGCGGCTCGTCCGGGTAGTACCCGTAGTCGTCGTCGACGGGCGCCTCGTCCCGCAGGACGGGGTACTCGCCGGTGTCGACGCGCCGGCCCAGACCGAGTCGCCCTCTGCTCACGGGCGCGGCGCGGTACGGCTCGTCGTCGTGGCGTCCGCCGCCTCGCCAGCCGTCGTCGTCCCCGTACTCGTCGGACCTGCCGTACCGGCTCATCGCATGGACCCCATACCCAGGCTCACGGTCAGAATCGTCGTTGCGTTCAGTTCGGTGGGGGCTTGTTCGGGGCGGGCGGGTTCCCGCGGGCCGCGACCTGCGGGAACCCGCCGCGCGGTCAGAACAGGGGAACGCCGTCTCTGGTGAGCTTCCAGTTACTGTCGGCAAACTGGGTGGGGTCGATGGTGCCGGTGGCCGACGCGTACTCGATCAGCGCCTGCCGGATCTCGACCTGCGCGTTGTAGACCACCGGGGCGGTCGAGACGCCGGGGAAGTTGCCGCCGCCCGAGCGCCGGTAGTTGTTCACCGCGACGACGAACTGGGCGTCGTCGGCGACCGGCGTGCCGTTGTGCGCCAGGTTGGCGATCCGCTGCCCGGCCGGCTTGGCCACGTCGATGTCGTAGGTGATGCCGGAGAACACGTCGTAGTTGTAGTCCGGGGTGGGCGGCGTACCGGCGTTGGTGAGGGCGTCGAGATCGACGGGAGCACCGGGCGCGAGCTGGTTGAAGTACTTCGCCGAGTGCTCCAGGTAGGCCTTCACCTGGGCGCCGGACAGGGTCACGGCCTCCAGGGTGTTGTCGTAGATGTAGAGGCCGGCGATGTCTCGGATCGTGACCGGACCCTGCGGGAACACGGCCGTGCGGCTGAACGGCGCGGCGATCGACAGCACCGGGAGCCCCGCGTGCGGCGTGCCGGCGAGCGCCTTCGTCACCGTCTCCGTCTGCACCTTCTGGATGTAGTCCAGGATCGCGGTGTCCTTGTACCGGGACTCGGCCGCCGACAGTTCATGCGTGGAAGTCGCCACCTGCTGGTTGACGTAGGCGACGGTGGCGTCGTGCTGCGGCGTCAGCAGCTTCACGATCTCCGGGTCCTCGGCGACCGTGTTGGTGTTCCTGGTGGCAGCCTGCTTGCCGACGACCTTCCACCAGCCGCGTTCGCGGGTGAGCTGGAAGTCCAGGACGGACAGCCGCTGCCCCCACTTGGACGGCTCGGACAGCAGCACCTGCTGCCCCGTCACCTTGTTCATGACGAATCGCTGCGGCACCTCCAGGTGCGCGTGGCCGAACAGCACGGCGTCGATGCCCGGTACCTGCTCGGCGACCATGGCCGAGGCGTTCTCCACGGGCAGGTCGCCGCCGTAGGACGAGAACCCGCTGTCACCGGCGTGCGCCGTCACGACGACGACGTCGGCGCCGAGCCCTTTGATGACGGGCACCCACTTCTTCGCCGTCGCCACTAGGTCGAGGAAGCGCAGCTTGCCGTCGACGTTGGCCTTGTCCCAGATCGCCACGCCGGGGTTCGTCAGGCCGAGGACGCCGACCTTCACCGGCTTCTGGCCGCGGATCCGCATCGTCTTCATGGTGAACGGCTGGTAGGCGGGGAATCCGCTGCGCGCGTGGACGGCGTTGGCGCCCAGCACGGGGGCGTCCATCTGCTTGACCCACGTCGCCAGCAGCGGCAGTCCGTAGTTGAACTCGTGGTTGCCGAGGGTCACGGCGTCGTACCCGATCGCGTTCATCGCACGGGCCATCGGGTGCGTCTCGCCGGTCTCGGTGATCGGCTTGACCTTGGCGTAGTAGTAGTCGAGCGGCGTGCCCTGGAGCGTGTCGCCCGAGTCGAACAGCAGGGTGCGGTCGCGTCCGCGCTCGTCCCGGACCTGGTTGACCAGCGTCGACACCTTCGCCAGCCCGATGTCGTTGCGCGCCTTGTCGTCGTACTCGCGGTTCGCGAAGTAGTCCCAGTTCAGGGCGTTGCCGTGGATGTCGGACGTGCCCATCACCGTGACCGTCACGGTCTTCTCCGGCGATGCGGACGCCACACCGGGTAACACGAGGGCCGCGCTGGCGGCGACGGCGGCGCCGATCACGCCGATCTTCCGCAGGGGGACATGCATAGATGAGGCCTCTCCGGACGAAACTGGTGGGTCAGGAGAGCGTACGGCCGGCCCAGGTCCAGGCGTATCCGGTGTCCTCGCAGGCGAGCGCCGGCTCGCACAGCTCCAGCGGACGGAACGTGTCGACCATGACCGCCAGCTCGTCGAAGAAGTCCACGCCGAGCGCGCGGTCCGGCGACCCAGGCTGCGGGCCGTGGGTGAATCCGGACGGGTGCAGCGAGATCGACCCCTGCTCGATGCCGGCGCCCTTGCGCGCCTCGTAGTTGCCGCCGCAGTAGAACAGCACCTCGTCGCTGTCGACGTTCGCGTGGTTGTACGGGACGGGTATCGCGAGCGGGTGGTAGTCGACCTTGCGCGGGACGAACGAGCAGATGACGAAGTTCGGCCCCTCGAACGTCTGGTGGACGGGCGGCGGCTGGTGGACGCGGCCGGTGATCGGCTCGAAGTCGGCGACGTTGAACACGTACGGGTAGAGGCAGCCGTCCCAGCCGACCACGTCGAACGGGTGGTGCGCGTATGTGAACTTCGTCCACGCCGTGCCGTTGACCGGGCCCCGGTGCTGGACGAGCACCGCGACGTCGCTGCCCTCCTCCAGCATCGGCTCGCCGGGCCCGCGCAGGTCACGCTCGCAGTACGGGGAGTGCTCGGCGAACTGGCCCTTGGACGTGAGGTAGCGGCGCGGCGGACCGATGTGGCCGGTCGCCTCGACGACGAGCGTCCGCAGCGGCTCGGCGCTCGTCGGGATGATCCGGTACGTCGTGGACGTGGGAACCACCAGGTAGTCGCCCCGGTCGATGTCGAAAGCGCCGAACACGCTCTCGAACCGGGCGGTGCCGGACTCGACGTAGAGGCACTCGTCGCCGATCGCATTGCGGTACAGCGGCGACGGCTCCGTGGCGACCGCGTAGGAGATGCGGCAGTCGTTGTTGGCCAGCAGGTGCTGGCGTCCGGTGACGGCGTCGCCGGACGCGTCGAGCTTGTGGGTACGGAAGTGGCGCGGTTTGAGCGGGTGGTTGTGCGCCCGGCTCCACGCGGGTGCCTCGTGCACCTCGCTGTGGACGATCGCCGTCGGCAGGTACTGGTGGTAGAGCAGTGCGGAGTCGGACGAGAAGCCCTCGACGCCCATCAGCTCCTCGGCGTACAGGCTGCCGTCGGGCTTGCGGAACTGGGTGTGGCGCTTCGGCGGGATCTCGCCCACCTGGCGGTAGTACGGCATCGCCCGGTCCTCCCATGTATGCGTCCGATAAGCGGACGTTGTTGTCCTCTATGTAGAGCGTCAGCTAGCGTCGGGGCCATGTCAACCGTGCCGGCGCTCTTCCGCGGCCTCGTCGACGACGCCGCGCTGTTCCCGCCTGGCAACGCCCCGATGCCGAGGGCGGTTGCGGACCACCGTCACCACCGGACGGCTCCCTACGCCGACCTCGTCGGCCGGTTCCTCTGCCCCGTGTCGCGGTTCGACGAGCTGCGCGACGCGTTAGGCGACGGTCCGCCGCTGGAGATCGGGCTGATCGCCGACACGGGTCCGAGCGGGCTCGCGGCCGTCTGCCCGACCGTCCTCGCCGAGCCGCGCGTCGACCTGAGGCTGGTCGAGTGCGTGGCGCCGCCGGCCGAAGACCTGGCCCAGAGCGTCCGGACGGTCGCGGCGTCGATCACAAACCTCGTCCCCGAGGAGCGGTGGCTGGAGTGCTTCGTCGAGGTGCCTCGCCTACCCGGATGGCGTGGCGCGCTCGCGGAACTCGGCAAGTGGGGCTGGGAGACGCGGGTCGTCGGGGCCAAGCTGCGGACGGGCGGCCTCGTCGCGGACGCGTTCCCGTCGGATCAGGCGCTGGCGGACTTCGTGTCCGAGTGCATGCGCCTCGACCTGCCGTTCAAGCTCACGGCGGGGCTGCACCGGGCCGTCCGGCACACCGCCGCCACGACCGGCTTCGAACACCACGGGTACCTCAACGTGCTCGCCGCGATCTGCGCCCCCGACCGGCTGGCCGCCCTGATCGGCGAACGGCGCGCGCAGCCGCTGATCGCCGCCGTCGAGGGCGGGCACGACGCGCCGGACGCGTCCCGGTCCTGGTTCTGGTCGTACGGTTCGTGCAGCGTCGCCGAACCGATCGAGGACCTGGTCATGCTCGGGCTGCTCGACGCCGACCTGGCGCAGTACCTGCCCATCACTTCGGAGGACCATTCGTGAGGACCTGCTGGGTACCGGTACCGGCTGACTCGCACTTCCCGATCACGAACCTGCCGTACGGCGTGGCGTCCCGTAGTGGGGCCGCGAGCGGTCAGGAGGCGGGTGCGGCGCCGCCGCGGCCCGTCGTCCGGATCGGCGACCACGCGTTGCCGTTGACGGCCGTCAGCAACCCGCTGCTCGACGCACCCACGCTGAACCCGTTCATGGCGGCGGGGCGCGCGGAGTGGGACGCCGTCCGCGCCCGGGTGGTCGAACTCCTCACCGACGACGCGCACCGCCCGTGGGTCGAGCCGCTGCTGGTGCCGGTCGATGAACTCGTCCTGCACCTGCCGTTCGAGGTCGCAGACTACGTCGACTTCTACGCGTCCGAGCACCACGCCACGAACGTCGGCCGCATGTTCCGCCCGGACGCCGAACCGCTCCTCCCGAACTGGAAGCACCTGCCCGTCGGGTACCACGGCCGAGCCGGGACGGTCGTCGTCAGCGGCGCCGAGATCGTCCGGCCGTGCGGCCAGCGCAACACGCCGGACGGACCGGTCTACGGCCCGAGCGTCCGCCTGGACATCGAGGCGGAGGTCGGCTTCGTCGTCGGCGTGCCGAGCCCGCTCGGATCCCGGGTCGCCACGGCCGATCTCGCGGACCACGTCTTCGGGGCCGTACTGGTCAACGACTGGTCGGCCCGCGACATCCAGGCGTGGGAGTACGTGCCGCTCGGGCCCTTCCTCGGCAAGTCCTTCGCCACGAGCGTGTCGCCGTGGGTCGTGCCGCTCGCCGCGCTCCAGGACGCCCGGGTCGATGGTCCGGCGCAGGACCCGGCCGTACTGGACTACCTGCGCGACGCCGAACCCCGCGGACTCGACCTGGCGATCGAGGTGGCCTGGAACGGGCACGTGGTCAGCCGCCCGCCGTTCCGGACCATGTACTGGTCGGCGGCCCAGCAGCTCGCCCACATGACCGTCAACGGGGCATCTGTGCGCACCGGCGACCTGTTCGCGTCCGGGACGGTCTCCGGGCCGGATCCGGACCAGCGCGGATCGTTCCTCGAACTGACCTGGGCCGGCGCCGAACCGGTGACCTTCCCGGACGGCGCCAGCCGCACGTTCCTGGAGGACGGTGACACCGTGTCGATCACGGCCACCGCCCCGGGCGCGGACGGCACCCGCATCGGCTTCGGCGACGTGACCGGCCACATCACCCCCGCGAGGCCCTAGCGACCCGGGTCATGAGGCGGGACGCCTTGGCCGGGAAGGAGTCCGGCCCGGGGATCGTCACCGGACGGACGCGCCCGTTGTGGAAGGCGGCGAACAGCCATTCGCCGTCCTCGCGGACCGCGACGATCGTCTGCCGGGACAGGCGTCCCTTCGGCGCGGTGGAGCGCCACGGCATGAGCACGGACCCGGTGGCGTGCATGATCGCGACGTCGTCACGGACGTACCGGATCGACTCCACGTCGCCGACCAGCGACGACCCGGCGAGGACGCCGCGGAAGAGCTTGTCGTGGGCGTCGACCATCGGACGGCGTCCGGCGGCGCGGCTGCCGTCGTACGAGACGTAGTCGGAGTCGTCGGTGAAGCAGGTGCCGTAGGCCTCGGCGTCGCCGTCCGCCCACGCCTGGCAGAGGCGGGCGTAGAGGGCGGTCAGCGCGGTGTCGTCGGCGGTGGTCATGGTGTCCTCCTCGATAGGTGCGTCAGGGGGCGGTACGGGCCTGGGCGCGGAGCGTCGCGGCGCGTTCGTGGGCGAACTCGGTCGCGCGGGTGAGGAACTCGGCGATGGCGACGAGCTGCTCGGTGTCGAACCCGACGAGCAGGTCGTCGGCGGCCGGACGGATCGCGCGGAAGATCTCCTGTATCTCCTCGATCCGCTCGGGCACCGGCGTGAGCACCTGCTTGCGCCCGTCGTCGGGGTCGGGCTGGCGCCGCACGTAGCCGGCGCGTTCGAGCCGGTTGACGACGCCGGTGATGGCGCCGGACGTGAGGCCGGTGACGGCGGCGAGCTGGCTGCCGGTCATCGTGCCGCGCTGGACCAGCAGGTCGAGGCACTTGTGGTCGGCGGGGCCGAGCCCGAGCCGTTCAGCCACGGCCTGGTGGAACAGGACGGTGGCGGTGCTGTGCCGGCGGGCGAGCGGGCCGGTGATCTCGGCAGCCAGCTCGTGCCAGTAATCGCTGTTCACCGGAACTCCCTTCGTCAATCGCTTAGTAACTAAGCTACTTGCGAAGGGATCTGATGTCAACCGTCCGGAGTGCTTGACACCCCTGCCCGCCACGCCTACATTTCGCGCAACAGTAAATAGGAAAGTTTCCTAACTATTGACGCTCGGTGCGAACGTCCAGGGAGCGGGCCCAATGAGTCGAACACCAGGTACGCCCCGACTACTTCGCGCGATCAACGATCGCGCGGCGCTCAACCTGCTACTCGAGCATGGACCACTGTCCCGCGTGCAGCTCGGTGCGCTGACCGGCCTGTCGAAGCCGACCGCCTCCCAGCTGCTGTCGCGGCTGGAGGACGTGGGCCTCGTCGTCCAGGTCGGGACGAGCGCCGGAGGCCGCGGACCGAACGCGGCGCTCTACGCCGTCAACGCCGCCGCCGCGTACGTGGCCGGTATGGACGTCACGCCGGACAAGCTGACCGTCGCGATCGCCGACATCACCGGCACCGTGATCGCCGAGACGGTCGTCGAGACCGTCCCGGGCAGTGAGGACGACCCGACCCCCGAGGCGCGCGCGGCGCTGAACACCGTCGCCCGCCGGGCCGGTATCCGCGCCCGCGACCTGTTCGGCATCGTCATCGGATCGCCCGGCGCGCACGACCCGGTCACCGACACCCTCAACTACGCCGACACGGTTCCGGGCTGGACCCGTCCGGGCGTGCTCAGCGAACTGGCGAGCAAGCTCGGCCTCCGCGTCGAGCTGGAGAACGACGTCAACCTCGCCGCCATCGCCGAACGCCGCTACGGCGCGCTGGCTGATGTCGGCAGCTTCGCCCTGCTGTGGGTCAGCGACGGCCTGGGCCTCGCCATCGACCTCGGCGGCGAACTGCACCGCGGAGCCACCGGCGGGGCGGGTGAGATCGGCTACATGCCGGTCCCCGCCCCGCCGGATGTCCGCACCGAGCAGGTCGCCGACTTCCAGGACCTGGTCGGTGCCGACGCCGTCCTCGTGCTGGCCGGCGAGCACGGCATCCATGCACGGACGGCCGGTGCCACCCCAAGCCAGGCCGCCGATGTCGTGAGCCAGGCGGCCGCGGGCGTGCCGGGCGGCGACGCCTTCCTCGGCGCGCTCGCGAGCCGGCTCGCCACCGGGTTGGCCACGATCGTGGCCGTCCTGGACCCCGAACTCGTCGTCCTCACCGGTGAGGTGTGCCGGGCCGGGGGCGAGGCGCTGGCCGCTCGCGTCCAGCGGCAGTTGCACGAGGCGTCACCGCTGCGTCCGGCGGTCGCGCCCAGCTCCATCGAGGGCAATCCAGTCCTTCTCGGCGCGCTCGGACTGGCGCTGGAGGAGGCACGGGAAGAGGTCTTCGGCGCCCGCGATCTCACCCAGCTGCACCGCAACCCCACCCCTGCCACCCGCACGACAGCAAGGAGCGAGCAGTGAGTCGAACCTTCCGCCCCGTGAGCGTGATCGCGGCACTCGCCGCGTTGACGCTCGGTGCCACGGCCTGCACCGCCGGCACCGAGACCGACAGCGACATCGGCAAGGGTGGCGTCACCGAGCCGACGACGATCGAGTTCTGGCACTTCTTCGCCGACCGCGAGGCGAAGGTCATCGAAGAGGTCGTCAAGGACTTCGAGAAGAAGAACGACAAGATCACGGTCACCGTCAAGGCCGGCCAGAACGACGAGACGATGAAGCAGGCCATCTCCGCCGGCCAGTCCGTCGACGTCGGGCTGTCCTACTCCACCGACATCGTCGGCACGTTCTGCGCGAAGAAGGCGTGGCGCGACCTCACCCCGTTCATCAAGCGGGACAAGGTCGACCTGGACGAGTTCCCGCAGGTGGTGCAGGACTACACCGCCCACAAGGACATCCGCTGCGCGATGCCGATGCTCTCCGACGTCTACGGGCTGTACTACAACAAGGACATGCTCGCCGCCGGTGGCTTCACCGAGCCGCCCAAGACGATGAGCGAGCTGGCGACCATGGCCGAGAAGCTCACCAAGCTCGACGCCAAGGGCAACATCGTGCAGGCGGGCTTCGTCCCGGTGATGGGGTTCTACGAGAACTCCGCGAGCCACATCGCCCCCTCGTTCGGCGCGACCTGGTTCAAGGACGGCGAGGCGCAGATCGGCGAGGACCCCGCGTGGGCCGAGATGCTGCGCTGGCAGAAGGCGCTCCTGGACAAGCACGGCTACGCGAAGTGGAGCAAGTTCGTCGCCGGCGCGGGCGAGGAGTACGGCCCTGACAACGCGTTCCACCGCGGCAAGATCGCGATGAACATCGACGGTGAGTACCGGACGGCGTTCCTCAAGGACCAGGCGCCGAACATCAAGTACGGCACCGCCCCGCTCCCCGTGGCCGACAACAAGTCCGACCTGTACGGGTCCGGTTACGTCACCGGCAACATCATGGGCATCGCCAAGGGTTCCAAGAGCCCGGAGGCGGCGTGGCAGCTGATCAAGTACCTCAGCACCGACACCGACGCGATCCTCAAGCTGTCGGACGGGCTGCGGAACATCCCGACCACGAAGGCCGCGCTGGAGAAGTCGCCCCTCAAGGACGACGAGCAGTTCAAGCCGTTCATCGAGGTCTTCCAGAACGAGAAGAGCTCGCACATCCCGTCGACGCCCAACGGGTCGGCCCCGCAGGACACGTTCGCGACGTTCATCGACAACTGGCAGACCGGCAAGGTCGCGAAGCTCGAGGACGGTCTCAAGAAGGCCGACGAGCAGATCCAGAAGGAACTGAAGCTGGCAGGGGCCTGACGGCTCATGTCCGCGACGACCCTCGCCAGCCCCACCAGGGTCAGCGGGCCGGCGGTGCTTCGGAAGAAGCGCCGCCGGCAACGCCTGGTCGTGCTCGCGTTCCTGGCCCCGTGGCTGATCGGGTTCCTGATCTTCTTCGGCTACCCGCTCATCGCGACGGTCTACTACTCGTTCACCCGGTACGACCTGTTCAGCGCGCCGGAGTGGATCGGGCTGACGAACTACAAGTTCATGTTCTCGGACGATCCGGAAGTGTGGATCGCGGTCAAGAACACGTTCTGGCTGGTGGCGTTCATGGTGCCGGCGAAGATCCTGTTCGCGCTCGGCATGGCCAGCATGCTGACCCGGCTCAGGAGCGGGCTCGGCGTGTGGCGGAGCATCTTCTACCTGCCCGCTCTGGCGCCGCCGGTGGCCGCCACGATCGCGTTCGTCTTCCTGTTCAACCCGGAGTTCGGGGCGGTCAACGGGGCGCTCGGCGCGGTCGGGATCGAAGGCCCGGGGTGGTTCACGGACGCTGCATGGTCGAAGCCGTCGTTGACGCTGCTGGCGCTCTGGGGCGCGGGCGACGTGATGATCCTCCTGCTCGCCGCGCTGCTGGACGTCCCGCGTGACCTCTACGACGCGGCCGACGTGGACGGCGCGGGGCCGGCCCAGAAGTGGCGGTTCGTGACGCTGCCGACGATCGCCCCGGTCCTCGGGTTCGCGGCGATCACCGGCGTCATCCAGACATTGCAGTACTTCACCCAGGCAGCGGTCGCGTCCGGGGTGGCGTCCAACTCGGCGAGCACCGGCAAGGGCGGCTCGGACACCCTCGGATGGCCGGAACAGTCCACGTTGACGTACCCGCTGTGGCTGTACGTCCGTGGCTTCGGCCAGAACTACCTCGGATACGCGGCGGCCATGGCGATGGCGCTGCTGGTGGTGGCGTTCCTGCTCACCGCGTTGATGCTGTGGCGCGCCCCGGCGCTGCTGGGCGAGGACGGAGACAAGGCATGACGGCGACAGTCCTCACGGCACCGGTGCAGGAGCCGCGGATGCGCACCGAGCGCAGCGCCCGCCGGCAGAACGCTCTGATCTGGATCGCGCGGTACAGCCTGCTGATCGCGCTGGGTGTGATCTTCCTCGGCCCGATCCTGTTCGTGTTCCTCACGTCGGTGATGACCAACCAGCAGGCGCTCACCGCGGACTACTGGCCGAACTCCTGGCACTTCGAGAACTACGCCAACGTGTTCACCGAGGCGCCGATGCTGCGGCACCTCGGCAACACGATGATGTACGCCGGCCTGGCGACCCTGTTCATGCTGATCTCCAGCATCGGCCCGGCGTATGCGTTCTCGCGCCTGCGCTGGCGTTGGCGCAACAGGGTGTTCATCCTGGTCCTGGTCACGATGATGCTGCCGCCGCAGGTGACGATCGTCCCGATGTACATCCTGTGGGCGCGGTACGACCTGACCGGTACGCTGTGGCCGCTGATCATTCCGAACCTGTTCGGCGACGCGTTCTCGATCTTCCTGCTCCGCCAGTTCCTCCTGACGATTCCCAAGGAGTACACGGACGCGGCGAAGGTCGACGGCTGCAACGAGTTCCAGGTGCTGTGGAAGGTCATCCTGCCGATGGCCAGGCCGGCCATCGCCGCGACGGCGATGTTCATGTTCTTCTACGCCTGGAACGATTACTTCGGGCCGCTGCTCTACGCCAGCGAGGAGCGCTCCAACTGGCCCCTCTCGCTGGCGCTCGCCTCCTTCCGGGGGCAATACCAGGTGGACTGGAACATCACCATGGCCGCGACACTGCTCGTCATGTTGCCGGTGATGGTCGTGTTCTTCTTCGCGCAGAAAGCCTTCGTAGAAGGCGTGACACTCACGGGGGTGAAGGGGTGAAGCTCGCCGTCGTCGGCGGAGGGTCGACGTACACGCCGGAGCTGGTGGACGGGTTCGCGCGGTTGCGTGACCTGCTGCCGATCACCGAGCTGGTCCTGACCGATCCGGCCGCGGACCGGTTGGCGCTCGTCGGCGGGTTGGCCCAGCGGATGTTCGCGCGGACGGGTCACCCCGGCACCGTGCGGTTCACCGACTCGCTGGTCGACGCGGTCGACGGCGCCGACGTGGTGCTGCTCCAGCTCCGCGTGGGCGGCCAGGCCGCCCGGCTGGTGGACGAGACGGTGCCGCTCAAGTGCGACTGCGTCGGCCAGGAGACGACCGGCTGGGGCGGGTTGGCGAAGGCGCTGCGGACCGTCCCGGTGGTGCTCGACATCGCCGACACGATCGCCAAGCACGCCAACGAGAACGCGTGGATCGTGGACTTCACGAACCCGGTCGGCATCGTCACCCGCGCGCTGCTCGACGCCGGGCACCGTGCCGTCGGCCTCTGCAACGTGGCGATCGGGTTCCAGCGCACCCTCGCGGCGGACTTCGGCGTCACGCCGGAACAGGTCGGCCTCGACCACGTCGGCCTCAACCACCTCACGTGGCTGCGCGGCGCGACCGTGGACGGCACCGACATCTGGCCCCGCGTACTGGCTGAACACGGCGACGCACTCGCCGAGCGTGTCGGGATGCCGCCGTCGCTCGTCCACGGGCTGGGCATGGTCCCGTCGTACTACCTGCGCTACTTCTACGCACATGACATCGTCGTCGAAGAGCAGAAGAAGGCGCCGTCCCGGGCGGAGAAGGTTGCCGAGATCGAGCGGACCCTGCTCGACATGTACGCGGACTCCACCCTGGACACCAAGCCGGAGCTGTTGGAACAGCGCGGCGGCGCGTACTACTCCGAGGCGGCCGTCCAGCTCGTGGCGTCGCTGACGGCGGACCGCGGCGACGTCCAGGTCGTGAACCTCCGCAACGAGGGGACGTTCCCGTTCCTGCCCGACAAGGCGGTGATCGAGGTACCGGCCACGGTGGGCGCGGCCGGGCCGAAGGCCGTCGACCTGGCGCCGCTCGACCCGCTCTGCGCGGGCCTGGTGGCCCACGTCAGCGCGTACGAGGAACTGGCCCTGGACGCCGCGATCCGGGGCGGCCGGGACCGGGTCTTCAAGGCTCTGCTGGCGCACCCGCTCATCGGCCAGATCGACCCGGCCGAGCAGCTCACCGACCTGCTGCTGGACGCCAACCGCGCGCACCTGCGGTGGCTCTCATGAGCGCAGCCGTGCTCGCCATCGACGGTGGCAACAGCAAGACGGACGTCGCTCTGGTCGGGCGGGACGGCACGGTGCTCGCGGCGACGCGCGGCTCCGGTTCGTGCCACCAGAACATCGGGCTGGACCGTACCCGCGCCCTGCTGTCCGAACTCGTCGCCAAGGCGGCGGCGACGGCGGGCCTCGACCCGTCCGGGCCGGTGGCCGAGTACGCCAGCGTGTACCTGGCCGGCGCCGACCTGCCGATCGAGGTCGACCTGCTGGTCGACACGCTCGGCGACACCGGCTGGGCGCCGTCCATGCGGATCGACAACGACACGTTCGCACTGCTCCGCGCCGGTACGGACAATCCGAACGCGGCGGCCGTGGTGTGCGGCGCCGGCATCAACTGCGTCGGTGTCGCGGCGGACGGCCGGACGTCCCGGTTCCCGGCGCTCGGCAAGCTCACCGGCGACTGGGGCGGCGGCGCGGGGCTCGGCGACGAGACCCTGTGGTGGGCCGTCCGGTCCGAGGACGGCCGTGGCGAACCGACCGCGCTGGAGGCGGCCGTCGCCGCCCACTTCGGCGTGGCGTCGCCGCTGGCCATCGCGGAGGCCGTCCATCTGGGCCAGCTCTCGCACGGGCGGATCCAGGAGCTGACGCCCGTCCTCATCGAGGTGGCGCGCGGCGGCGACCCGGTGGCGCTGCGGATCGTCGAACGGCTCGCCGAGGAGGTGTGCCTGCTGGCCGTGGTCGCGCTCGGCCGGCTCGGGCTGCTCGACACCCCCTCGGACGTGGTCCTGGGCGGCGGCGTGCTGACCGGATCGGGCCCTGTCCTGCTCGACCGGATCGCCGAACGGCTCCGGGTCGCGGCGCCGAGGACCGAGATGCGGCTGGTCCACGAGCCGCCGGTCGTCGGTGCGGCACTGCTCGGGCTGGATGCCCTGGGCGCTGACGCGGCGGCCGAGGCGACCGTCCGGGCTGCGTTGACCGCTGCGGTCGAAGCCGTCCGCGCCGCGTAGCCAGAACAGTCGGACCGTTGTGTCGGCAAGGTCTTGCCCGTTTCTTGCCCGCGTGAGCCCTATCCTGACGGTGTAGCCGTGGGAGGTGGCGCTTCATGTCTGAGATCGAGGTGTCCCGAACGGTCCGGGCGCCCGTCGAGCGGGTGTGGGAGGTGTTCACCGACCTGTCGAAGGCCGCCGAACGGATGTCCGGCGTCGAGAAGATCGAGGTGCTGAACCCAGGCGGGTTCAAGGTCGGCACCACCTGGCGGGAAACGCGCGTGATGCACGGCAAGACCGCCGTCGAGCAGCTCACCGTCACCGACTGCGAGGCGCCCTCGCGGTATCTCGTCGAGGCCCAGAGCCGCGGAACGCACTACCGCTCCGAGTTCACGTTCACGCCGGACGGGGACGAAACGATCGTCCGGATGACGTTCGGCGCCGAGGCGCACGGGGCGGTCGGCAAGGTGGTCGGCGCCGTGCTCGGCGGGCTGATCAGCCGCGCGGCCACGAAGACGATGCAGCAGGACCTCGACGACCTGGCCGACGCCGCCGAGAAGCCCGACTAGCGGACGCCCTTGATCGGCTGGACCAGGACGGCGCCGAGCAGCGTGATGCCCGTCGCGACGGCGAACATCGTCGGGTAGCCGCCGGCGTGGGTGACGAGGAGCCCGCACAGTGCGGGCGCCATCGTCTGCGGCAGCGTGTTGGCGATGTTGATGACGCCCAGGTCCTTCCCCCGGTTCTCCGCGTCCGGCAGGACTTCGGTGATGAGAGCGACGTCCACCGCGAGGTAGACGCCGAAGCCGGCGCCGAGGATCGCCACCGCGACGATCGACGCCGTCCACGTCGGCCAGATCGCGAACACGAGCAGCCCGACCGCGATGATCGCCGTGGACGCCATCACGAACGCCTTGCGCCGCTGGAGCCGGTCGGAGGCGATGCCGCCCACGACGATCGTGAGGAGCAGCGCGGCTCCGGCGACGACGTTCAGCCAGAGCACGCCCTCGGCGGCGTCCTGGTCGGGGAACTGCCGTTCGTAGCCGACCTCGTCGCGCAGGAAGTACAGCGTGTACGTGGTGCCGACCGCGTAGCCGAGCATGACGAGGAATCGCGTCAGCCAGGCCCAGCCGAAGTCGGGATGCCGGACAGGATTGACCCAGAGGACGGCCAGCAGCCGCCGGAGCGACAGCGGCGGGGCCGAGCCGGGCGGCACCGGATCGTCGGCGACGCCCACCACCATGAGCACCACGGCGACGACCAGCACGGCGGCCAGCGCCGCGTACTTGGCGACGAATCCGCTGGTGATCGCGATGACGATGGCCAGCCCGAGGATCGTCGCGAGCACCTGCGCCAGCCCGGCGAGCGCCGAGATGAAGCCGCGCTGCGTCACCGGGACGCGGTCCGGGACCATCGCCATCAGGACCGCGAGCAGGATGTTCAACGTGAGCTGGACGAGGCACCAGCCGAGCGTGACGGTCGCGACGGTGGTTCCGAGCGACAGGACGAGCAGTGCCCCGGCGCCGCCGACCGCGCCGACGAGCGCCCACGGACGCCGCCGACCGTACCGGGACGTGGTGGCGTCGGACAGGGCACCGAACAGCGGGTTGGCGACCAGCGACACGATCGCGCCGACCGCAAGGACGACGGCCAGGCTCGACTCCTTGTGCGCCGGGTCGATCTTCGCGATCTGCTCGGCGATGAGGACCTGGCCGGGCACGTTGAAGCCCATCCAGAGCGCGATCGACGCGCCCGTGTACAGGCTGGTGTAGCGGCGGCCGACGCGCTCGACCGGCGGGGCGAGAACCGCCGTCATCTGTCGTGCCGGGCGATGAGGTCGCGGTACCAGTCGTACGACGCCTTCGGGGTCCGCCGCTGGGTCTCGAAGTCCACCCGGACGAGCCCGAACCGCTGGCTGTACCCCTCGGCCCACTCGAAGTTGTCGAGCAGCGACCAGCAGAAGTAGCCGCGGACGTCCACGCCGGCCTTGATCGCGGCCCGGACCGCGCGGAGGTGGCTGTCGAGGTAGGCGACACGGCGGTCGTCGGTGACCCGGCCGTCCGCGTCGGGCTCGTCGGTGAACGCGGCGCCGTTCTCGGTGATGTAGATCGGCGGGAGTGCGTCGCCGTACCTGGTGGTCAGCCCGGTCAGCAGCTCGGTGAACGCGTCCGGCACGACCGGCCAGTTGAAGCCGGTGTACTCGACGTCCTTGATTGGGACGAGGTCGAAGCCCATCGGGTTCTCGGCGCCCGCCGCCCGCACCTTGTTCGGCGCGTAGTAGTTCACGCCGAGGAAGTCGATCGGGGCGTTGATCGTCGTCAGGTCGCCGTCGCGGATCACGCCCAGGTCGGCGCCCGGGTAGAGGGTGTCGAGCCCGTCCGGGTAGCGGCCGAGCAGGACAGGGTCGGAGTACGTGCCGTTCTGGATCGCCTCCAGCCGCGCGGCGGCCGTGCGGTCCTCGTCGCTGTCGGACGCCGCCCAGGTAGGCGCCATGTTCTGGGTAATGCCGACCTCGGCGGCGCCCGCCTCCTTGAGCGCGCGGGCGGCGAGACCGTGGCCGAGCAGCTGGTGGTGGGCCACGGGGAACGCCGCCCCGAGGAGGGCCTTGCCCGGTGCGTGGACGCCGAGCGCGTACCCGTACACCGTGACGACGAACGGCTCGTTGAGCGTGATCCAGCGGGGCACCCGGTCGCCGAGCGCGGCGTGGACGTGGCCGGCGTACTCGGCGAACCGGTTCGCCGTGTCCCTGTTCAGCCAGCCGCCGGCGTCTTCCAGCGCCTGGGGCAGGTCCCAGTGGAACAGGGTGGGGTGCGGGGCGATGCCGCGTTCGAGCAGCGCGTCCACCAGCCGGTCGTAGAAGGCGACTCCGTCGGGGTTGGGGGCGCCCGTGCCGTCCGGCTGGATCCGGGTCCACGCGATCGAGAACCGGTATGCGTCGAGGCCGAGGTCGGCCATCAGGGCGATGTCCTCGGGATAGCGGTGGTAGTGGTCGCAGGCGACGTCGCCGGTCTCGCCGTCCTTGGTGCGGCCCGGCGTGTGCGCGAACGTGTCCCAGACGGAGCGGCCCCGGCCGCCTTCGTCGACACCGCCCTCGATCTGGTACGACGCGGTCGCCGCGCCCCACACGAACCCAGGCGGGAACGTCAGCTGTTCGGTCATCCCGACCACCTCCTCGCGGAGTGACCCTACTCACGAGTCACATTTCACGTAAGGGTTTCCACGCGGCCGGCTCGGGAACGGTCCAGTGTTGACAACGTTGGACAACACGGACATGGTCTAGACCAGGCATTGACCGGTATGGCTGCGGTGCCAGGTGCGGATCAACGGGGATTCACGGTGCACGCCGCCCGATCAGAAGGGCCAGGGCCGATGACCCTGTTACGACACCCGGTGTCTATCGCTGTGATGCTGACCGCCGCGTTCGTGGTGAGTGTCCCGACGGTCGGCCAGGCGGGCGAGTCCCCAGCCGCACCAGCCGCCCCAGCGGCCAAGGCGGACGCCAAGATCAAGGACCCGGCCAGCGCGTTCAGCGCGTCGTCCGATCCGATCAGCACCAAAGCACTGGTATGTGAGGGCGACGGGAACAGCGGGCGCCGGGTCCAGCTCATCTACGTGCGCGGCGACCAGTCGGCCGACCGGTACGGCCAGATGGTCGGCTCGTTCCGCACCTGGGCCAGCCAGATGGACGACGCGATCAACACGGCCGCACAGCGCAGCGGCGCCACCCGCCACGTGCGGTTCCGGCATGACGCGAGTTGCGTCCCGATCGTCGACAACGTGGTCATCCCGCAGGGATCGATGGGCAGCGTCGACGCGATCACCAGCCAGCTCCAGTCACGCGGGTACAACCGCGGCGACCGGAAGTACATCTACTGGCACGACTCGGCCGGTTGCGGGCTCGCGTTCGGCAACGGCGGCGACGACCGCGCGGGCGCCGACAACCCGTACAACGCTGGACCGCACTACGCGGCGGTCGGCACGGGCTGCTGGACCTGGCAGGCGACCGCGCACGAGTTCCTGCACACGCTGGGCGCGGTCCAGCGGTCGGCGCCGCACGCCACCGCGTACGGCCACTGCTGGGACGACCAGGACATCATGTGTTACAACGACGGCGGCATCCCCAACCCGCCCGGCGGCCTCGTCAACGTGTGCGGCGGCGACGAGAACCAGGTCGACTGCAACCTCGACGACTACTTCAACGCGAACCCGCCGGCCGGCTCCTACCTGGCCACCCGCTGGAACGTCGCGCGCAGCCTCTACCTGACGGGGGGTGGCGGAACACCCGGCCCGTCACCAGTCAACGGGGCCGTGTACGTGTTGACCAACGGCGGCAGCGGCAAGGCCATCGACGTCCCCGGCGGCAGCACCGCCGACGGCGCCCAGCTCATCCAGTGGAGCCGGCACGACGGCAACAACCAGCGCTGGCGCTTCACCTCGGTGTCCGGTGGGTGGACGCTCACCAACATCGCCACCGGCAAGTGCCTCGACGTACCGGGCGGCACGACGACGGCCGGTGCCCGGCTCCAGCAGTGGACGTGCAACAGCACGGTCGCCCAGCGCTGGACCGCGCAGTCCGCCGGGGGTAGCGCGTTCACGCTCACGTCGGCCGCGTCGGGGCTGGTGATCCAGCCGTTCGCCGACGGAACCGCCGACAACGTGGGGATCGTCCAGGGCGGCGTCGAGGGCAACGCGTTCGAGCGCTGGACCCTGAACCAGGTCTGACTGGCGCCGGCGGGCCCGCCCGCGCCCCCACCGCCCGCCGCCGAGTTTCGGACTTTTGAGGGTCGAGCGCCCCTCCGCGCCCTCAAAAGTCCGAAACTGAACGTGTTCAGCAGGCGCGGCGGCCTAGAGGATCTGGGCCGCCGCGGCGAGGAAGGTGTCGTTCTCGGACGGGGTGCCGATCGTGACGCGCACCCCGTCCCCCTGGAACGGCCGGACGATCACGCCGCGCTTCTCGCACGCCGCCCCGAAGTCGGCCGACTGGTCGCCGAGCGGGAGCCACACGAAGTTCGCCTGGCTATCCGGGACGTCCGGCAGCCGTTCGCGCAGTGCGGCGGTGACGCGTGCCCGCTCGCTGACGATGATGTCGACGCGCCGCCGCATCTCGTCCCGCTGCTGGAGCGCGGCGAGGGCGCCGGCCTGCGCGGGGCCGGACGCGGAGAACGGCGTGACGACCTTCCGGACGGCGTCCGCCACGGGTTCGGGCGCCGACAGCCATCCGATGCGGACGCCGGCCAGCCCCCACGCCTTCGACAGCGTCCGCAGCACCACGACGTTCGGCCGGTCGCCGGCGATCTCCAGCCCGTCCGGCACCTCGGTGTCGGTGACGAACTCGCGGTACGCCTCGTCGATCACCACGAGGACGGACTCCGGCACGGTGTCGAGGAACCGCTCCAGTTCGGCGCGGCGGACGGCCGTCCCCGTCGGGTTGTTGGGGTTGCAGACCAGGACGAGCCGCGTGCGGTCGGTGATCGCGGCGGCCATCGCGTCGAGGTCGTGGCCGTGCCCGGCGGTGTTCGGGACGCGGACGCTCGTCGCGCCGGTGCCGGCCGAGATGATCGGGTACGCCTCGAACGAGCGCCACGAGTACAGGATCTCGTCGCCGGGAACGGCCGTTGCCTTCGCCAGGTGTTCGCACAGGGCGACGGAGCCGCAGCCCGTGGCGATGCGGGCGGGGTCGACGCCGTACCGCTCGCCCAGGTCCTCGCGGAGCGCGACGACGCCCATGTCCGGGTACCGGTGGAGCTGGAGCGCGGCCTCCGCGACCGCCTCGGCGACGCCCGGCAGCGGGCCGAACGGCACCTCGTTGCTGGCCAGCTTGATCGCCTCGGGCAGGCCCAGCTCGCGCGCGAGGTCGGCGGGGTTCCGCCCGGGCTTGTACGACGGCAGGGCGGCCAGGTCGGCTCGGGTCAGGCTCATGGCGCGTCTCCGTCTCGTCCGGGGAGGGGGCGGGTCGGCGGTGGTGCGAGCACCACCACGGTCTGGGCGAACTTGTCGTGCAGGCACTGCCGCGCCGGACGGTCCCAGGTGCACCACAGCGCGTCCAGGATGGCGACCGGGACGGCGTACGCGCCGATGATGCTGGGGAGCCCGACGATCATCCAGCGCCGGATCGACTGGAAGAACGTGAACGTCCCGTCGTCGATCCGGGCGACCTTGATGCCGAGCAGCCGCTTGCCGAGCGTCTGGCCGCTGTTCGCCGTCGCCGGGACCTCGTACGCGAACCAGAGCCCCATCCCGACCAGCGCGATGATGATCTGGAGCGTCTGCGCCTTGTCGGTGAAGGCGAGCGGCGCCGGGTTCTCGCCGCGGCTGTACGCCATCCACCATGCCTGGATCGTCGGCTGCATCTCACGGTAGAACTGGACGAAGAAGTAGCCGTTGGCCAGCACGTTCAGCAGGACCAGCGCGGCGACGTCGACGATCCGGGCGATGAGCCGCAGTTGGAGCGGCGCGAGCTGGTCGGTCGCCAGCGGCACCGGCGGCGGCGGTGAGACCGGGGCCGGCTCTGGCGCCGGGGTCGGGACCATCGCGGGTGGCGGGAGCGCGGCCGGCGGGGTGGACGGTGGTTCCGATCCGACGGGGAGCGGGGCGCCCACCCACTGCTCGCCGTCCCAGTAACGCTGGGTCTCTGGGGCCGCGGGATCCGGGTACCACCCGGGGGACACGCTGGTCATCCGGTCCTCTCCTGGTTGTGGCTGGCCACCGTGACGACGGCTGTCCGGCCGTACTTGTCGTGCAGGCACTGCCGGTACGGCTTGTCCCACAGCAGCCACAGCATGTCGACGAACCGGTAGATACCCGCGAGCGTGCCCGCGAAGGGGATCAGGTTCAGCAGGACGACGCCGTCCTGCGCGAGCCAGCGCCGGCGGGCGTGCGGGACGGTAACAGGCCCGCCGTCGTCCACACGGACGACGCAGATCCGCATCAGGCGCTTGCCGACCGTCTGGCCGGTGCGGGGCATGTAGACGACCTCGTAGACGTACGTGACCACGACCGTCAGCAGCGTCGCGAGGATTCCGAGCGCGAACGCCAGCACGGCGAAGAGCAGGATGTCCTCGCCCGCGACCGTCGGCTCCGGGGCCGTCTCGAGCACGGTGTCGGGCTGGGCGTCCTGGATCGTGTTGAAGAACCAGATGTACAGCCAGGCCATGAGCGGTACGACGACCAGCGCGACCGGGACGCCGACGATCAGGATGTCGACGATCCGCGCGACCAGCCGGTCCACGGCCGGCGCGAGTTCACGGCCGCCCGGCCGCGCGTACTCGTCGACGGGCGCGAACGCCGGACCGGACGCGTACCCGGCAGGGTCGTACGGCGACCGGCCCACACCGCCCTGACCCTGCGCGGGGTCGTACGGATACGGATCGGACCATGTCATGACGCTCATCCTGCCGCACGCAGGTGGAGCGGTGGTCAGAGGTTGCCGCGCCGTTCCTGCTCGCGCTCGATCGCCTCGAACAGGGCCTTGAAGTTGCCCTTGCCGAAGCCGAGTGAACCGTGCCGCTCGATCAGCTCGAAGAACACCGTCGGACGGTCCTGGACGGGCTTCGTGAAGATCTGCAGCAGGTAGCCGTCCTCGTCCCGGTCGGCGAGGATCTTCAGCTCGCGCAGGGTCTCCAGCGGTACCCGCGTCTCGCCGACCCAGTTGCCGAGCTCCTCGTAGTACGAGGCGGGGGTGTCGAGGAACTCCACGCCGGCGTCCCGCATCGCCCGGACGGTCGCCACGATGTCGTTGGTGGCCAGCGCGATGTGCTGGACGCCCGGTCCGCCGTAGAACTCCAGGTACTCGTCGATCTGCGACTTCTTCTTGCCCAGGGCCGGCTCGTTGAGCGGGAACTTCACCTTGCGGGTGCCGTTGGCGACCACTTTGGACATGAGCGCGGAGTACTCGGTGGCGATGTCGTCGCCGACGAACTCCTTCATGTTGGTGAAGCCCATGACCCGGTTGTAGAAGCCGACCCACTCGTTCATCATGCCGAGCTCGACGTTGCCGACGCAGTGGTCGATGGCCTGGAACAGGCGCTTCGGCGCGCCCTCGGGCCGGGCGACGATCGGCGCGCGGTCGACGAAACCGGGGAGGAAGGTGCCGGTGTAGTTGGTCCGGTCGACGAGTGTGTGGCGGGTCTCGCCGTACGTGGCGATGGCCGCGACGACGACCTCGCCGTGCTCGTCCGAGATCGTGTGGGGCTCCTCCAGGCCGGTCGCGCCGTGCGCGAGGGCGAAGGCGTACGCGCCGGGGACGTCGGGGACCTCCAGCGCGAGGTCGACGACGCCGTCGCCGTGCGCCGCGACGTGCCGGCCGAGGTCGGTGTCGGCGTGTACGGCGCCGGTGAAGACGAACCGGGCGGCGCCGGAGACCAGGACGTACTCGGCGTGGTCGCGGTAGCCGGTCTCGGGGCCGCGGTAGGCGACGCAGGTCATCCCGAACGCCGTCGAGTAGTAGTGGGCGGCCTGCTTGGCGTTGCCCACGGCGAACCGCACGTGGTCCATGCCCTTGACCGGGAACGGGTCGTGGCTGATGTCGTGCTCGACCGCGCCGATGAGGGTTTCGACGTTCTCGCTCGTCGTGGTCATGCCCACTCCCTTGTGGTCGGCGGCTGGCAGCGCGGGCGCCGTTGACCGCGCTGTCCTCCCAACCCTGGCGGCAGGTCGGCGATTGGGCAACTGGCCGTTCAAAGGCTGGTCAGTGTGTACAGTCTGGCTAGGTGCAGGCGCCAGTGAGTGGACAGGATGACCAGCGATGGACGACTTGGACGTACAACTGTTGACCCTGCTCGACGCCGAACCGCGGATCGGCGTGCTGGAGTGTTCACGCCGCCTGGGCGTCGCCCGGGGCACCGTCCAGGCCCGGCTCGACCGGCTCGTGTCCCGTGGGGTCATCAGCAGCCTCGCGCCCCAGCTCGACCCGGCCGCGCTGGGCTTCGGCGTCACCGCGTTCGTCACACTCGAACTGCGGCAGGGGCGCGGCCATGCCGCCGTCGCGCTGGATCTCGCCGACATCCCCGAGGTGCTGGAGGCGTACACGATCACCGGGTCCGGGGATATGTTCTGCCGGCTCGTCGCACGGTCGAACGGCGACATGCAGCGGGTCATCGACATGGTGCTGGAAGTGCCGGGCATCGTCCGGACGTCGACCGTGATCGCGCTGTCCACACAGGTCCCGTACCGCGTCATGCCGCTGGTGTCCGCCGCGCTGGAGACTGGCTGACAGCGTGTCCGGATTGCCATGACTTCGGCGGTAACGACGCTGGTCACCGCACATATATGGGGGCTCTCCACCCTTCCCTAACGCTCGTTCGGGCGCTTAGGGTTGCCGCGGCCCACCAGCCAGATCGGGGCGCCGGTACGGGAGTCAGCGCGCCCCCGGTCCCATACCTGAATGTCCTCACAAGGAGGCGTTTGATGAGGTTCCGTCGGTTATCAACCGGCGCGGTGGCGGCAGCCACGGTGCTCGCAGTCGGGGCAGTCACCCCGGCGGCCACCGCCGACCCGGCAGCGAAGGCGGGGGAAACGGAAACCACGACGTACACGGTTCTCGCCGAGGAAGGCGCGGACAGCGCGGTCGCCAGGAAGGCGATCGCTGACGCGGGTGGCCGGGTGACCGCCACGAACGACGCGGTCGGCAGCTTCACGGTGACCGCGCCCGCGGAAGGATTCATCGAGAAGGTGGCGGCCTCCTCGGCCGTCGTCGGTGCCGCGCACGCGCGCCCGATCGGCCAGGCGCCGAAGCTCAAGAAGGCCACACCCGCCGACATCCAGCGCGAGAACCGTGGCGCCGGCAGGTCCAGCGGGCATCAGGGCGGCAGTGTCGGCATGGACCCGCTCGACACGAAGCTCTGGGGCCTGAAGATGGTCCGGTCCGACCGCGCCCGCAAGGTCGAGCCCGGTGACAAGCGCGTCACGGTCGGCGTCCTCGACACCGGCGTCGACGCCAGCAACCCGGACATCGCGCCGAACTTCAACTGGACGCTGTCGCGCAACTTCGCGCCGGACCTGACCGACGTCGATGGCCCGTGCGAGGTCGCGAGCTGCCTCGACCCGGTCGGCACCGACGACGGCGGCCACGGCAGCCACGTCGCCGGCACGATCGGTGCCGCCGCGAACGGCACCGGCCTCTCCGGCGTCGCGCCGAACGTGAGCCTCGTCGAGATCAAGGTCGGCCAGGACTCTGGCTACTTCTTCCTCGACCCGGTGGTCAACGGCCTCGTGCACGCCGCGAAGTCCGGTGTGGACGTCGTCAACATGTCGTTCTACGTCGACCCGTGGCTGTACAACTGCTTCGACAACGCGGCCGACTCCCCGGAGGCCCAGCTCGAGCAGCGGACGATCATCGCCGCCATGAGCCGGGCGCTGCTGTACGCCCGCGCCAAGGGCGTCACGCTCGTCGGGTCGCTGGGCAACAACCACGAGGACCTGGGCAAGCCGCGCACCGACCTGTCCAGCCCGGACTACCCGGCCGACAGCGCGTACCCGCGCCCGATCGACAACAACACCTGCTTCGACCTGCCGATCGAGGGGCCGGGTGTCATCGGCGTCTCGGCGCTGGGCCCGTCCGGCAAGAAGGCGGACTACTCCAACTACGGCACCGAGCAGATCACGGTCTCGGCGCCTGGCGGCTGGTTCCGTGACGGCTTCGGCACGCCGACGCACCGTACGAACGAGAACATGATCCTCTCGGTGCAGCCGAAGAAGGTGCTGCAGGAGGAGGGCGCAGTCGACGCGGACGGCAACGTCACCCCGGCAGGTGTCGCGGCCGGTGTCGAGAAGGCGTGCACAGTGGACGGTCGTTGCGGCTACTACGGCTACCTGCAGGGCACGTCGATGGCGTCGCCGCACGTGTCCGGCGTGGCCGCGCTGATCGTCAGCAGGTGGGGCCACCGCGACCGCAGCGGCCTCGGCCTCTCGCCGTGGACGACCGAGCGGATCCTGACCGACACGGCCGCCGAGCACGCGTGCCCGGAGCCGCGGCTCCAGAGCTACGCCAACGAGGGCCGGTCGCCGGAGTTCGACGCGTTCTGCGCCGGCGGCAAGCAGTTCAACGCGTTCTACGGCCGCGGCATCGTCGATGCCTACGCCGCGGTGACGCGCAGGCACTGATCTGGAACAGAGAAGCGGGGGTCGGCATCTTGTGCCGGCCCCCGCTCTCTAGTTCTGGTTCGCTTCGGTTTCGCAGGTGCGCTTGATCGCGGCGTTCCGGGTCGTGAGCAGGCGCTCCATGTAGGCGGCGAGGAACGCGCGCTCGACGAGCCGTCCGATCGGGCCGGCGGGTGCCGCCCAGTCGACGACGTCCGTCATGCGGGTGCCGCCGTTCTGCGCCACGAACAGGTGCTGGTGATGCCAGCGCCCGAACGGGCCGCGGACCTGCTCGTCGGTGAACGAGTTGTGCCGGTCCTCGCGGAGGATCAGCGTCGTCATCCGCCACGGGATGCCGAAGTGCCGCGCCTTCCACGTGACCGTCTCGCCCTCGGAGATCAGCCCGGTGGTCACGCCGGCGATCGCGCGTTCGACCGTTCCGGTAGACACTACGTGCAGGTCGATGTCACGGGACGCGTCGTACACCCGCTCGACCGGTGCGGCGATGTCGGTGATCAGCTCGATGCGCGCCACGGTCAGCCGTGCACGATGAACGACTCGGGGCGGACCGTCACGATCACCCGGAGCGCCGCGTCCTTGATCGGTATCGGGTGGGAGTACCGCTGCTGCAACCCCTGGTAGAACGACGCGACGGCGTCGTCGTCCTCGATGGACTCGACGGTGCCCCGGACCTCCAGATACCGGTACTGGTCGTCCGGATCCGCGACGGACAGCGCCACCTTCGGCTGGTGTACGAAGTTGCGGAACTTCTGCCGCGCCTTCGTGTGCGTCATGCGCAGGACATCGCCGTCCCACGCGAACCACATGACGTTGGTCTGTGGCGTACCGTCCGGCCGGACCGTGGCCAGATGCGCGAAGAGCGGGCGTTCCAGCAGGTCGGCGTGACTGTCGGGGAGGGTGTCGGAAGCCATGCCCCAACACTAGGTCGCTACGGCTTGAGCCTCGCGAGCACCGCTGGGTCGAACGAAACCGGGAACGGCACGTCGAGCCTGAGCGTCTCGCCGGCCGCCGCGCGGGCGCACTCGGCGTACACGCCCTCGTCGTCGAGCCGGTAGGCGACGACGTGCAGCGGATCCAGTTCGACGCGGACGTACGTCGGGATACCGGCCTGTGCGTACAGCGCCGGCTTGCGGAACCGGTCATGCGACCTGGTCGACGGCGACACCACCTCGGCCGCCAACGCCACCTGGGACGCGGGGTAGTTGTTGGTACCGAAGTCGAAGCCGCGCACGACCACGACGTCCGGTATCGGCCGCTGGTCGTTCGCGATGACGACGCCCACGGCCTCCAGCGCGGCCAGCTCATCGGGTGCGGCGTGCTTGAGCACGGTCGCCAGGTTGAACGCGACCAACTGGTGGCCGGACGAAGGTGCTGGGGTCACGCAGGGCACTCCATCGACGAGTTCGTATCGGATGTCCGATGCCGGCAGCCGCTCGACGTCCTCGACCGTCCACCCCTGGGGCGGGGGCTGCAGGGGCACTGTCTCAGCGCTCACCGGTACCTCCTCGCGGCGTGGCTCCATGCCTAAATCGTAGGCCCGCCAAGTAGCCCCCAGCCGGCCGAGCGAACGGCCGAGGTTCTGTCTCCGCACAGCTTGCCAGCGCCAAGCAGGTGAACACAAGATAAATGGCGATAGTGAAGGTAAATTTAGGTATAGTCCACGATATGGATCTCGCTGACCGGGCGGCCCGGTACTACGACCTCTTCTCGGAACGTGACGACGTGGAGTTCTTCGTCAGCCTCGCCGGCGAGCACGGCGGGCCCGTCCTCGATGTGGGCTGCGGGGCCGGTCGGATCGCTGTCGAGATTGCCCGCGCCGGAGTCCACGTCGACGGGTTCGACCTCTCCGAGCAGATGCTCAGGATCGCCGAGGAGAAGCGTGCCGCTCTCAGCGCGGACGATCGCGATCTTGTCCGCTTCTTCCGCCAGGACATGTGAGCTGCCTACGTCAGGTTCACGCTCATCTGAGGCCCGGTGGGCTCGTGGTGATCGACATCGAGCACCTGGACGGGCGCACGGAGCGCCTTGTGATCCCCGGTCAGAAGTCGTACCAGTTCCGGTTCGAGCTGGAGCACCTGCTGGCCCGCTGCGGATTCGACGTTCGCCAGATCTGGCGCGGGTACGACCGCGAGCCGTTCGGCTCCCGCCACCCGGAAGAGCTGATCGTCCTGGCCGAACGGAGGTTAGAGGGATAGGGCCGCCAGGGCGGCGTTGACGATGCTGCCGGGCAGCAGGTCGTGGAGCTCGTACAGCTCAGGCACCGTCCCCGACTGGCCGAACTGGTCGACGCCGAGTGGGACGCACGGTGCGCCGAGCGCCGATCCCAGCCACGCCATCGCGTGCGAGGACGCGTCGTGCACGGTGACGATCGGTGCCCGGTCGCCGAACACCTGCCGGAGCGCGCCGGGTGTGGAGGGCGCGGTGGCGGTGCGGACGCCT
Source organism: uncultured Actinomycetota bacterium (assembly GCA_963742725.1). Taxonomy (GTDB): domain Bacteria; phylum Actinomycetota; class Actinomycetes; order Mycobacteriales; family Cryptosporangiaceae; genus CAVVAL01. Next base: position 2,761,239 of record CAVUMX010000001.1, read on the forward strand.
TGGCGAAGCGTCCGCTGCCAAGCCGTGTAGAGCCTGTCGAGTGACGTGACGTCCACGACGTGGGCGGCGATGCCCTCCTCTGCCAGCTCGGCGGCGGCGCTGAGGACCTCGGGCACCACGGCGCCGGAGCCGACCAGGTACACCATCGGACCCTCGACGGTGGACTCCACCAGCCGGTACGCCCCGGCCAGCACCTGCCGCCGCAGCATCGTCTCGCCGATCCGGGCCTTCGCCGCCTCGAACGGCGCCTGGTCGAGCGGCCGCGTCGTGAGGCGGAAGTAGTACGAGCCGTTCTCCGCGGGAACCGCGGTCGTGGGCGAGGTAGGCCCGGCAGCGATCCGGCCGAGCGCGTCGCACAGCAGCCAGTCCAGCGCGCCCGCGTACGCGGGCTCGATGAACGTCAGGCCAGGCAGTTCCAGTCCGATCGACGCGGTGATCGTCGACTGGTGCGCGCCGCCCTCCGGGGCGAGCGTCACCCCGGACGGCGTTCCGGCGACGACGAACCGCGACGCCGAGTACGTCCCGTAGATGAGCGCGTCGAGGCCACGGCAGACGAACGGGTCGTACACGGTGCCGACCGGCAGCAGCGGCTGCGCCGACAGGTCCCACGACAGGCCGAGCTGCCCGAGCAGCAGGAACAGGTTCATCTCGGAGATGCCCAGTTCGATGTGCTGCCCGGACGGTCCCTCGTTCCACTTGACCAGTGGATCGTCGCTCCAGCTCGGCAGTTCGGCCGGGTGGAAGACGCCGGTCTTGTTGATGAACCCGGCGAGGTTCGTCGAGGTGGCCACGTCCGGCGCGGTGGTGACGAGGTACCGCGCCACGGCCGGGTCGCGGGCCAGGTCGACGAGCACTCGGCCGAACGCTTCCTGGGTGGAGACCGGCTTCGCCGTGCGTACCCCGGTGGAGTCCGGAACGGTCACGGGCAGTGACGGTTCGCGGGGTGCGCGGGCCAGTTCCTCGCGCCGCTTTCCGGCCCACGCGCCGGCTGGCGTGGCCGGGTCGATGCGGTCCCATTCGGTGTCGACGGTCAGGCCCGTGGCGGTCCGGACCGCGTCGATCTGGTCGCCCGTCAGCAGCGCCGAGTGGTTGCGCGGGTTGCCCGCGAGCGGCAGGCCCCACCCCTTCACCGTGTACGCGAAGATCACGCTCGGCCGGTCGGTGGCGGCGTCGCACTCGGCGTACGCGTCGAGCATGGCGCCGAGATCGTGGCCGCCGAGATCCTGGACGAGCGTCGCCAGCTCGTCGTCGGGTACCGCGTCCAACAGGGCCCGCACCTCGCCGGGCGCCCCGTCGCAGAAGCGTTTGCGCAGTTCAACGCCGGTGTGGGCGAACATAGACTGGTAGCGCTCGTTCGGCATCGAGTCGATCCAGTCCCGCAGCTCGGCACCACCCGGCTGGGCGAACGCGGCCTGCAGCCGGCGCCCGTACTTCACCTCGACCACGTGCCAGCCGGCCGCCTCGAACTGTCCGCGCCACTGCACGATCCGGATGCCCGGCACGACCCGGTCCAGCGACTGGCGGTTGAAGTCGACGATCCACGTCACGTTGCCGAGCCCCTGCGTGGCCGGGTCGGCGATGGCCTCCCAGATGTTGCCCTCGTCCAGTTCGGCGTCGCCGAGCAGCGCGACGAAGCGGGACGCCGGGCGCTCGCCGAAGTGCGCGTCCACGTAACGCCGTGTGACGGCCCCGAAGAGTGGCGCCGCCGGACCGAGCCCCACCGAGCCGGTCGAGAAGTCGACCTCGTCCGGGTCCTTGGTGCGTGACGGGTACGACTGGAGCCCACCTCGCGACCGCAGCGTCGTCAGGTACGAGCGGTCGAGGTTGCCGAGCAGGTACTGGATCGCGTGGAACACCGGCGACGCGTGCGGCTTCACGCTCACCCGGTCGTGCTCGGTGAGGTGCGCGAAGTACAGGGCGGTCATCGCGGTGACCATGGACGCCGACGACGCCTGGTGCCCGCCGACCTTCACCCCGTCGCCGGTCTGCCGTTCCCGGTTGGCGGCGTCGACGATCCGGACGGCGAGCCAGAGGACGCGGCGCTGGATCTCGTCCAGAACGTCAAGGTCAGCAGCCATGGGATCTCCTCGACAACGCCGTCTACCGGAACAACGCACTGTAACCGTTCAGTGCGGGCTGCCCGCCGAGGTGGGCGTAGAGCACGGTGGACTCCGGCCCGATCTCGCCGCGCCGCACGAGGTCGATCAGTCCGGCCATCGACTTTCCCTCGTACACGGGGTCGGTGATCATGCCTTCGAGGCGGGCGACCAACCGGATCGCGTCGAGCGTCTGCTGCACCGGGATGCCGTAGATGTCGCCGGCGTACCCGTCCAGCACCGTGATCCCGGCCGGGGCCGGGACGCCGATCAGGTCGGCCGTCGCGCCGGCGATCCTGGCGACGGCCGCGCGGGTCTCGTCGATCCTGGCCGAGGCGTCGATGCCGAGAACGCGGCGTGGCCGGTCCTGGCCGGCGAACCCGGCGACCATGCCGGCCTGGGTGCTGCCGGTGACCGAGCACACCACGATCGTGTCGAAGAAGACGCCCAGCTCGGACTCCTGCCGCTCCACCTCGCGGGCCCAGTTCGCGAAGCCGAGTCCGCCGAGCCGGTGGTCCGATCCGCCGGCCGGGATCGCGTACGGCTTCCCGCCGCCGGCCACGATCTCCTCCAGAGCCCGTTCCCAGCTCTCCTTGAAGCCGATCCCGAACGCGGAGTCGACCAGTTCGACGTGCGCGCCGAGGATCCGCGAGAGCTGGATGTTGCCGACCCGGTCGTACACGGCGTCCGGCCAGTCGACCCAGCTCTCCTGGACGAGCCGGCACTTCAGCCCGGCGACAGCGGCGGCCGCCGCCACCTGCCGGGTGTGGTTGGACTGCACGCCGCCGATCGAGACGAGCGTGTCCGCGCCCTGGGCCAGCGCGTCGGCGACCAGGTACTCCAGCTTGCGGGTCTTGTTGCCGCCGTATGCGAGGCCGGAGTTGCAGTCCTCGCGCTTGGCCCAGATGCGTGCGCCGCCGAGGTGTTCGGTCAGCCGGTTCAGCGGATGGACGGGGGATGGGCCGAACAGCAGCGGGTACCGGTCGAACTGGTCGATGTTCACGTCGGGTCCTCCTCGTCGAACGCCCGCGCGATGAGGTCGCCGAGCGCGGCCCAGTTGGCGCGGGTCAGCGGAGTACGGCGCCGATCTGGGTAGCGGCCGCCAGCACGCGCGGCCCCACGATCTCGGCGTCCAGGGGAGTCAGCGACACCACGCCGACGCTCGCCTCGACGCCTGACTCCACGGGGAGCGGCGCTGCGACGCCGTGCGCGCCCTGCTGGAGTTCGCCGCTGCTCGCGACGTACGGCGAGCCCCCGGACGACCGCGCCGACAGGATCGCCCGTCCGGCGGCGCCACGGTCGAGCGGATGCCGGGTGCCGGTGCGGTACGCGACGTGGAACGCCGTCCAGCTCGGCTCGACGACGGCGAGGGCGAGCGCTTCGCCGCCGTCCGCGACAGTGAGGTGGGCGGTGGCGCCGAGTTCTTCGGCGAGACTGCGCAGGGCGGGGATCGCGGCTTCGGCGAGGAGCGGCTGCGCGCGGCGGGCGAGCTGGATGACAGCGAGCCCCAGCCGGATCCGGCCCTCGCCGTCGCGCCGGACCAGCGCGTGCTCGGTGAGGGTGGCGACGAGGCGGTAGACGACTGCACGTCCGACGCCGAGGGTGGTAGCGGCCTCGGTGACGGTCAGCCCCCCGGGCGTCTCGGCGACGAGCGTGAGCAGACGTATGCCCCGGTCGAGGGTCTGCGCGGTCTCGATGGTCACGCGCTGAGTATGGCGTGCCGCTGGGGACTTCCCAGCTCCGTACAGGAGGTGGCATGCTGACAGTTGCTCATATTTCTGGACTCTGTCCACATATGTGGACATGCCCCGCACGGCACTGGAGGTCCGATGAGGTACAGACGAGTCCTGTTCGCCGCGATGCTGGTGTTACCGCTGCTCGCGGCCGTCCCACCCGCCGCCGCGGCCGAGCCCGTAGCCGCGGCCGAGCAGACCGCGGCCGAGGCAACAGCGTGCCCCGCCGCCGAGCCGACGTACACCGTCCAGACGCCGGCCAGCACGGTCGCCGCCCGGACGGACCGCCGTCCCATGGCCGGCGGCCTGTACGACCCGGTGGTCAGGAAGACGTTCATCTCCTGGGCGGGTGTGAACGAGGACAGCTACCTGCAGGAGTACAGCCACGCGACGGGCGTCTGGTCGTCGCCGAAGTTCCTCGACGGCGGTGACGCCGACGCGCACAACTACCCGACGATGGTCCAGGCCAACAACGGGAAGCTGCTGGTCTTCCGGGGGATGCACAACGTCGAGCTGGTCGTGTCCGAGGCGCCGACGCCGCGCAGCACGGCCGGCACCTGGACGCACCGGATCATCCCCGAGGGCATCGCGGCCAGCTACCCGATGCCGTTCAAGGCCGCGAACGGCGACATCTACGTCTTCTACCGGCGTACGGACAACACGGTCGACCCCGCCGCGCCGCCTGACCAGCGCCCGATGCTGTACGTCCGTTCGACCGACAACGGCCGTACGTGGCGCAACTCCACGCAGCTGACCGGGGCGCCCTACGCCGTGGGCTCCACCGGACGAGCCGACAACATGGACGAGGTGTACTTCGGCCAGATGCGGTACGAGCCCGCACGTCCGGGCAGGTCGGAGCGGGTGCACATCGTGTGGACGCTGGCAGGCGGCGGTCCGGAGGGGGAGCGCCACGACCGGTACCACCGCAACATCCACTACGCGTACTTCCAGCCGTCCAACCGGCGGTTCTACAACGCGGCCGGCAACGACCTCGGCTTCCAGATCGGCACGGACGACACCGAACTGCGGACGAAGGTCGTCACGACGCCGGTCGAGCTGCCGGCCGGGATCCGGTCACCGGACTACATCCAGCTCGTCGGATACCAGTCCAACGGGCGCCCGTTCGTGGTGTGGTTCCAGGCGGACACCGCCGGCACGTTCCACAACTTCACCGGTCACTGGAACGGGTCGCGGTGGATCGTCCGGGAGGTCACGACCGGCATCCGTACACGCGAGATGGAGCCTGTCGCCGGCGGGTGGCGGGTCTACAGCACGGTCGATCTCCAGCCCGGCGTGCGGACGGCGCTGCTGACCGACGCGGGCGTGTGGACCGCCGGCGCCACGATCCCGACCGCCAAACCCGTGCAGCGGATCGAGCTGATCACCGGCTTCCGTGACCCGGCGCGGCTCCTCGTGACGGGTAACTCCAGCGCGCGTGACGTCTCGGTGGCCGACGGCGACATCCACGTGGTCGGGGTGAGCTGAGCCCGCGGATCGTAGCGGGCGAGCGGTATGGGCCGGCGCCGATAGAATCGCCGCGTGACCCTACGTCTGTACGACACGCTCGCCCGCTCGGTCCGTGACTTCCGCCCGCTTGTGCCGGGCAAGGCCGGGATCTACCTGTGTGGCGCCACCGTGCAGTCGGCGCCCCACATCGGGCACATGCGGTCCGGGGTCAACTACGACGTGCTGCGCCGCTGGCTGACGTACCGGGGCCTGGACGTGACGTTCATCCGCAACGTCACCGACATCGACGACAAGGTGCTGGAGAAGTCGATCGAGTCGGGCACCCCGTGGTGGGCGCTGGCGTACGCGAACGAGCTGGCCTTCGCCGCCGGGTACGACGCGCTCGGCTGCCTCCGTCCCACCTACGAACCGCGCGCGACCGGGCACGTCCCCGAGATGATCGTCCTGATGCAGGAGCTGATCGACGGCGGCCACGCGTACGCGTCCGGCGGCGACGTCTACTTCGACGTGCTGTCCTACCCGGAGTACGGCGCCCTGTCGGGCCAGCGGGTCGATCACATGAAGCAGCCCGAGGACGCCGGCCACAAACGTGACCCCCGCGATTTCGCGCTGTGGAAGGCGTTCAAGTCGACCGAGCCGGCATCCGCGTCCTGGCAGACGCCGTGGGGTGTCGGGCGGCCGGGCTGGCACCTGGAGTGCTCGGCGATGGCCGGCAAGTACCTGGGTGACGCGTTCGACATCCACGGCGGCGGCACCGACCTGGTGTTCCCCCACCACGAGAACGAGATCGCGCAGTCCCGCGCGGCCGGGCTGGGCTTCGCCCAGTTCTGGCCGCACCACGCCCTGCTCAACCTGGGCGGCGAGAAGATGAGCAAGTCGGTCGGGAACACGCTCGGCGTGCCGTCGGTGCTGGAGCGGGTGCGCGCTCCCGAGCTGCGGTACTACCTGGCCGCCTCGCACTACCGGTCGATCATCGACTTCAGCGAGGAGTCGCTGCAGGAGGCGGCGCTCGCGTACCGCCGGGTCGAGGGCTTCGTCCAGCGTGCCGCCGAGCGCGTCGGGCCGGGCGAGCCCGGGGTGATCCACGCCGAGTTCGCGGCCGCGATGGACGACGACCTGGGCACGCCGAAGGCCCTCGCGACCCTGCACGACGTGCTTCGCGAGGGCAACCAGGCGCTGTCCAGCGGCAACGACGAGGCGGCGCGCGGGGCGCTGGCGTCCGTCCGGGGGATGCTCGGCGTGCTCGGTCTCGACCCCCTCGATCCCGTCTGGACGGGTACCGGTGGCACTGGTGACCTGCACGGAGTCGTAGACTCATTGGTCGCGGTCGCTCTCGAACAGCGCCAGGCGGCCAGGCAGCGCAAGGACTACCCCGCGTCTGACGCCATCCGCGACCAGCTCAAGCAGGCAGGGATCCTCGTCGAGGACACCCCTCACGGTCCACGGTGGACATTGTCAGACGGGAATGAGTGATGGCGGGCAACAGCCAGCGCCCGAACCGCCGCAAGGCGGGAACGAAGAAGGGCGCGGTCGTCGGTTCCGGCGGCAACCGCCGCAAGGGCCTGGAAGGTAAGGGGCCGACGCCGCCCAAGGAGGAGCGCACCAAGCATCCGGTGGCGAAGCGGGCAGCCGCGGCCGCCCGCAAGGCTGCGGCGTCGACCACCCGGTCGGGCCCCCGTACCGCGCCCGGGCGTCGCGGCCCGGCCGCCAAGGACGCTCCCGAGCTGCTCGTCGGCCGGAACCCGGTGGCCGAGGCGTTGCGGGCCGAGATCCCGGCGACCGCGCTGTACATCGCCGCGGGCCTCGGCACCGACGACCGGGTCACCGACGCGATCGCCCTCGCCGCCGACCGTGGTCTGTCGATCCTGGAAGTGAGCCGGCAGGAGCTCGACCGGATGACCGGCGGCGTCCTGCACCAGGGGATCGGCCTGTCGGTACCGCCGTACCAGTACACCGACCTGACGGACGCGCTGGCCACGGCGGCCCAGTCGCCCACGACCCCGCTGCTCGTCGCGCTCGACGGCGTCACCGACCCGCGCAACCTGGGTGCTGTCGTGCGGTCCGCGGCGGCGTTCGGGGCGCACGGCGTCCTGCTGCCCGAGCGGCGCGCGGCCGGCATGACCGCCACCGCCTGGCGCACGTCGGCCGGTGCCGCCGCCCGACTCCCCATCGCCCGGGTCACCAACCTGGTGCGGTCGCTCAAGGCCTGCCAGCAGGAGGGCTACATCGTCGCCGGCCTCGACGCCGACGGTGAGACCAGCCTCGACGAGTTCGACAATGCGGTCGATCCGCTGGTCGTGGTCGTCGGCTCCGAGGGCCGCGGGCTGTCCAGGCTCGTCGGCGAGGCCTGCGACCTGCGCATATCGATCCCGATGACGGCCATCACCGAGTCGTTGAACGCATCGGTGGCCGCTGCCGTCACGCTGTCCGAGGTGGCACGCCGCCGCCGCGCCTAGCGAGCGGCGTGGTTGACCGCGGTTGGATCCCGTCCCCAGGTTGCGCGATCCAACCGCGGCAACCGTGTCAGCCGTTGGGCCGTAGCGCCCAGCTGACCGTCATCTCCCCGGTTGTGGTGCCGGCTTCGTCGCGGATCACGACGTCGACGTCGAACCGCACCTTGCCCGCGCTCGCCAGTTCGGCGCGGACCTCGGCGGCGTCCCGCGAGAGCGTGGCCTCGGCCGTCACGGGGCCCATCGCGAGCGCGCGGTACCGGATCTGAGCGCCGGCGGCGAGTGGCACGTACTGCCCGATCAGGTCGGCGAAGCTGCCGATCACGACGGCCCCGGTCGCGGACTCGGCGAGCGTGAACATCGCGCCGGCGTGCGGTCCGCCGACGTGGTTGTGCAGGTCGGGGTTGTCCGGCAGGCGCAGGAGCGCGCGTTCGGCGGACAGCTCCAGGTACTCCAGCCCCAAGGTCCGGACGAGCGGTACGGACTGCGAGAGGCCCTGCTTGATGGCCTCGAAGTCCGGCGCCGGCGGGCTTGCGGGTTGAGCTGTGGTCATGGCGCGAGTGTGCCACGAAATGTTACTCGCAGGTAGCGCTGATGTGACGGTCATCACCTCAAACGCCGAGGGCGCGGACAGATGCTGTCCGCGCCCCCGACACCAGCAGGAATCAGTTGAGCCGCTCGCCCGTCTCCGCGTGGAAGGCGTGCTCCTGGCCCTTGTGCAGCTTCAGGTGCACCGTGTCGCCCATGGTCGGCGGGGTGCGGCCGTCGGTGCGGACGACGATGCGCTCGTCCTCACCCTCGAAGTTCGCCGTGCCGTAGACGTAGGCGTCCGAGCCGAGTTCCTCGACCAGGTCGACGCGCATCGGGATGCCGTCTCCCTCGGCGCCCAGGTCGATCGCCTCGGGACGGAAGCCGACCGTGACCTTGGTCGCGCCACCGGCCGACGCCTTCGTGACCTCGTCACGGGACAGCGGGTAGACCGTGGTGCCGAGACGGGCACCGCCGTCGACGAGCGGGACCGTCTTCAGGTTCATGGCCGGCGAGCCGATGAACCCGGCGACGAACGCGTTGCCCGGCTTGTCGTACAGCGCGCGCGGCGTGTCGACCTGCTGGAGCAGGCCGTCCTTGAGCAGCGCGACCCGGTGGCCCATCGTCATGGCCTCGACCTGGTCGTGCGTGACGTAGACGGTCGTCGTGCCGAGGCGGGCCTGCAGCGCGGCGATCTGCGAACGGGTCTGGACACGCAGCTTGGCGTCGAGGTTCGACAGCGGCTCGTCCATGAGGAACACCTGCGGCTCGCGGACGATCGCGCGGCCCATGGCGACCCGCTGCCGCTGGCCACCGGAGAGCGCCTTCGGCTTGCGGTCGAGGTAGTCCTGCAGGTCGAGGAGCTTGGCGGCTTCCTGGACCCGGCGCTGGATCTCGGCCTTGGGCGTCTTCTTGAGCTTCAGCGCGAAGCCCATGTTGTCCGCGACCGTCATGTGCGGGTACAGCGCGTAGTTCTGGAAGACCATCGCGATGTCGCGGGCCTTCGGGGGGAGGTGCGAGACGTCGCGGTCGTTGATCTTGATCGCGCCCGAGTTGACGTCCTCCAGACCGGCGAGCATCCGGAGGGAGGTGGACTTCCCGCAACCCGAGGGGCCGACGAGGACGAGGAACTCGCCGTCGCCGATCTCCAGGTCGAGGGCGTCGACGGCTGGCTTGGTCGTCCCGGGATAGATCCGGGTCGCGCCGTCGAAGGTGACAGTGGCCATGGTGCAGTCCTTTCACCGGCAGGAACGTGCCGGACGATCCGAGTGATGGACGGCGCCGTGACCGTGAGGTCACCGTGCTCCGACCGTGACCGACACCCAGGCACGGGCATTGGTCTGCACCAACATAACGGGCCGGTCGCCGTCTGTTAATGGCTTCGGGTGAAGTCTGAACAGGGGGTACGCGCGGCGGCGGGCCACACTGGAGAATGCCCGGGGAAAGGGGGGACGCGTTGTCAGGAGGGTTGGCGGGCATCGCCGAGGCCGCAGGAGTGAGCATCTCGACGGTGAGCCGGGTGCTGAACCGGCGCCCGGGAGTGCACGAGGAGACGCGGCGGCGGGTGCTGTCGGCGCTGGCGGAGCAGAAGTACACGCCGCGTGGCCTGGACGCACTCCACCGGACGGGAGTCCTGGGGCTGCTGGTGCCCGAGCTGACGAATCCCGTGTTCCCGGCGTTCGCCGAGGCGCTGGAGGCGCGGGCGGCCGAGCGGGGCTATTCGACCGTCCTCTGCAACACGCACTCCGCCAGTGCCCGCGAAGAGGAGCACGTGCGGTTGCTGCTGGCCAGGGGCGTGGCCGGCATGGTCTTCGTCTCGCCCGAGTCGACCGATTCGCTCGCGCCGCACGGCCACTACAAACGTCTCCGTGAGGACGGCGTCAGCATGGTCTTCGTCAACGGCGGCCTCCCCACCCTCGACGTGCCGGACGTGTGCGTCGACGAGCAGGTCGCCGGCTACCTGGCGACCCGGCACCTCGTCGAGCGGGGGCACCGGCGGATCGGGTTCGTGTCCGGTCCGGCGCGGTCCGTCCCGACCCGGCTCAAGCGGGCGGGCTGGCAGGCCGCGCTGGAGGAGGCCGGCCTGGACGCGGCGGCCGACCTCGTCGCGCACGCCGAGTACGGCGCCGCGGGCGGAGCCACGGCGGCCGCCCGGCTCCTGGACGCCGAGGCCACGGGGCTCGTCTGCGCCAGCGACCTCATGGCGTTCGGGGCGTTGGCCGAGGCGCGTCGGCGCGGGCTGGACGTCCCCCGCGAGTTGTCCGTCGTCGGGTTCGACGACACGCCCATGGCCCCGTACGCCTCGCCGCCGCTCACCACGCTGGCCCAGCCGATCGCGGAGATGGCGCGGGCGGCCGTGGACGGGCTGGTCGCCGAGATCGAGGGCGGCGGCGACGGGCTGCCCCATTCGCGGGTGTTCCGGCCGCGGTTGGTGGAGCGCGAATCGACGGCGTCCGTACCGAAATGAGGGTTTGATTTGCCGTTGGTGACTCGCCAGTAACCCTGAATCGGTTAGGGTGCGCCGCATGGCTCAACGGCAGCCCTCCCGCAGAACGGCCACGCTGGCGTCGCTCGCCGCGGAGCTCGGCGTCTCACGGACGACGGTCTCCAACGCGTACAACCGACCCGACCAGTTGTCGCCGCAATTGCGGCAACGGGTACTCGAAGCGGCGAAGCGGCTCGGCTACCCGGGTCCTGACCCGCTCGCCCGGTCGTTGCGCACGCGCCGGGCCGGCGCCATCGGGCTCGTGCTCACCGAAACCCTTTCGTACGCGTTCCGCGATCCGGCGGCGGTGAAGTTCCTGGCCGGGCTTGCGCAGGCCTGCGAGGACGCCAAGACGGGGCTGCTCCTCGTGCCGGCCGTCCCCGGATCGGGCAGCGACCCGGCGCTGGCCGCTGCCGCCTCCGTCGACGGGTTCGTCGTGTACTCGCTGCCGCACAGCGACCCGCACCTGGAGGCGGTACTCGCCCGCCCGCTCCCCACCGTGATCGTCGACGAACCGCTCGACCTGCCTGGCGTGGACTGGGTCGGCATCGATGACCGCGTCGCCTGCGCCCAGGTCGGAGCCCACGTCGCGAGCCTCGGCCACGAGCGGATCGGGATCGTCTGCACCCGGATCGGCACCGACCGCCGCGACGGCCCCGTGTCGCTGGAACGGCAGGTCGAATCGTCGTACGACGTCGTCCGGCTCCGGCTCGACGGGATCGCCGAAGGATTCGGCGGCGACCGGTCCAGCGTGCCGGTGTACGAGTCCTGGAACCACACGATCGAGGCCGGAGAGGCCGCCGCCGGACAGTTGCTGGACGAGCACCCCGAGGTGACCGCCGTCATCTGCACCACGGACATCCTGGCGCTCGGCTGCCTCCGGGCGGCCGAAGCGCGGGGGATCAGCGTCCCTGCGCAACTGTCCGTGACCGGCTTCGACGACGTCCCTGAGGCGGCGAAGGCCGGGTTGACGACGGTCGCCCAGCCCCACGCCGAGAAGGGCCGGGCCGCGTGGGAACTGCTCAGCGGCGAGGGCAACGAGGACAACAGCTCGTCGCGGCACGTCCTCGACACCGAACTGATCATCAGGACATCGACAGCCGCACCACGGCCGTCCTGACAAACCAGTACGGCGGCCCGGTTAGGATCGGACCAGTTCGTGCTGGCGTGGCGCAATTGGTAGCGCACCCGACTTGTAATCGGGCGGTTAGGGGTTCAAGTCCCCTCGCCAGCTCTCAGACTTCTGCGCAGTGACTCCACGTCGCGTGAGTCGGATCGCCGGCAAGTGCGCGCTCTCGTAGGCTGCTCTGTATGACCGATCAGCACGAGATGGACGGCTTCAACTCGGCGAGTGCGCGACTGGCGGCCGGTGTGCTCTTCTTTGACGACGCCGGTCGCGTGCTGCTCGTCAAGCCCACGTACAAGGACGGTTGGGAGATCCCCGGCGGCTATGTCGAGCCTGGCGAGTCACCCCGCGCCGCGTGCGTCCGAGAGGTCGCCGAGGAGCTGGGCATCACCCCTCCGATCGGTGCGGTGCTCGTCATTGACTGGGCACCTCACCCCACCGACGGCGACAAGATCCTGTTCGTCTTCGATGGAGGCCGCATCGCCGACACCGACCTCGCCCGCGTCCAGCTCGACACCGATGAGATCAGCGAGTACGCGTTCACCGCGACCGACCAGCTCGCGACCGTACTGATTCCGCGCCTGGCCCGCCGCGTGGCTGTCGCCGCTGAGGCGCGTCGGGCTGGACGCCCGCTCTACCTCGAACACGGTGCGGCGTTGTAGATATCTACGGCCAAGACGAGGGGCATATCGGACACAGCCACACCGCCGACACAGATCGGGCGTTCGGCTAGCTGTGGAAACGCACCTGCGGAGCATCGTGGACCGTGAGTCCGACGGTCGTTGGACCCCAATACGGTCTAACGCGGCCGCAGGAGGACTGATCAATGAGCTACTTCGTCATCATCCGTGAAGCCGGACCCGCATGGACAGAGGGAAAGGGCGCTTCGAGCAGCCAGGCGTCAACGACCACGCGATGTTCATGAACGCGCTCAGTGACCAAGGCTTCGTGCTCTTCGCCGGGCCACTGTCCGGCAGCGAACACGGACGGATCCGCGCCCTGGTGATCGTCGACGCCGCCGACGAAGCCGATATCCACCGGCGACTCGCCGACGACCCGTGGACGCTCGCGCAGCGCCTCGTCATCGTCAGCATCGAGCCGTGGATCCTCTTCGTCGGCGAACAGCGCCTCGGCTTGGCGAAAGCTGGCTCCTGACTGGGCGGTTAGGCTTCAGGTCTCCCCCCGCTCGTGAAGTGAGGTGCCGACCGTGGAGCACGGCAGCTTCTTTCGCAGGCCGCTCTTCTGGGTCATCCTGGTGATCGTGGGCGCCCTGCTCGTGGGCTACTTCTTCGGCGAGCCGCGTGACTACGAGGCGATGTCCTTTGTGGACCCGGGTGGGGTCAGGTAGTCAGACTGCACGATCCCACCCAAATCGGAGCGGCCGTGAGGGCCGCGCTGGCAGACTCGGGCGGGTGTGCACAGGCGAGGGGAGACGCCCGGGATGACGCTCGACGTTCAACAGTTGCCGATGCCGTTCGACGCCGCATTCATCGCGGACCCCGGGCCTACGTTCGCGACGTGGCGCGCGACCGGCCGGGTCCACCGCGTCCGTATCCCGGAGGGCGAACCGGCATGGGTGGTGCCGAGGTACGCCGACGTCCGCGCGTTACTCGCCGATCCGCGCCTGTCGCTGTCGTGGAGCCGGGGTCGCAAGGGCGGCTACACCGGCTGGCCGCTGACGCGGGCGCTGTCGCAGATGCTGCTCAACCTCGACCCGCCGGACCACACCCGCCTGCGCCGGCTGGTGTCGAAGGCGTTCACGCCGCGCCGCGTCGAGTCGCTGCGGGCCGGCATCCAGGCCCGCGCCGACGAGCTCCTCGACGCGATGCCGCCGGCCGGCACCGACCTGATCTCGTCGTACGCGGCACCGCTGCCGGTGGCCGTCATCTGCGAGCTTCTGGGCGTGCCGGTCGACGAGTCCGCCCAGTTCAGGACGTGGGCGAGCGCGCTCATCACGCCGGCCGACGTCGCCGGCGACCAGGCCACGAAGGCTCAGGAGGCCGTCGCGGGTCTGGAGGCGTACATCGCCGCCCTCATCGCGGCCAAGCGTGCGGCGCCGGGCGACGACCTCATGTCGGACCTCGTCGCCGTCCGCGACCGTGACGACGCGCTCACCGAGCACGAGCTGATGTCGATGGCGTTCCTCGTCCTGCTGGCCGGCTACGAGACCACGGTTCACCTGATCGGCAACAGCGTCCTCGCGCTGCTCACCCATCCTGACCAGCTCGCGGCGCTTCGCGCGAACCCCTCTCTACTCCGGACGGGTACCGAAGAGCTGCTGCGTTTCGCCGGCCCCGGCGCCGTGGCGATCCGCCGGTTCGCAGCCGAGGACATCGAGCTGGACGGCGTCACGATCCCGTCCGGTGACCTGGTGTTGCTCCTGGTCGGATCGGCGAACCGGGATCCCGACTGTGTCACCGACCCGGACCGCCTGGACCTGACCCGCACGGACGTCCCGCACCTGGGGCTCGGCCACGGCGCGCACTACTGCCTGGGCGCCGGGCTGGCCAGGCTGGAGGCCGAGATCGCGATCGGGACGCTCGTCCGCCGCTTCCCCGACCTGGCCCTCGACGGCTCGCCAGACGATCTGGCGTGGCGCTCGTCGTTCCGGATCCGCGGTCTACGGCGGCTACCTGTCCTGTACTGACGCGGCGCAGGCACGCACCTTCCGGTCGCGGCCGGCGGCGGCGACGCGGAGGAGCCAGCGCAGTTCGCTGTCGACGTCCGCACCGCCGTCGCGCACGATGTCCGGCGGTTCGTCGACGGTCGGTCGCTGCTGGTGCTTCGCGCGGCGGGCGACCTCCATCCAGCAGTACGTCGTCGCGGCCTCGGCATCGGGCAGCTCCGCCGCTTCGACCTCGTGCCGGATCTGCGCCAGCTGCGTGGGCGACACCCATTCGCGCAGCGTGAGGAGCCCGTCCCGGATCTCGATGATGCGGCGGTACAACCGGTGGCCGGGCACCCGGACGGTCATCCGGTCGACGAGCCGGGGGCGCGGACGTTCCAGCGCGATGTGCGGCACCGCGGTGCACAGGGTGCGCCACAGTGGATAGAGCCGTTGCAGCGCGTGGTAGTCGCGTAGCGCCTTGCGCCACCGGTGGCTCGACGACACCGCGACACCTGTGGCGAACGACAGGACCGTGAAGAACGACGCGAACCGGTGCAGCTCGATCATCGCCTGGTTCGTCGGTGCGAGCAGGAGCGAGCCGCGCAGGACCACATACGCGCCCGCGAACAGGACGCCGAGGGCGATGAACGGCAGGCTGGCGCGGAGCGGGCCCGAGCTGGCGCTCCGGAGGTACCGCAGGAACAGGCGGGAGAAGACCACCGCCATGATCGTGACGTAGCCCAGGTAGATCGCCCAGTACACGGTCAGCGTCGTGAACGCTGGCCTGACCGGCAGGAAGTAGTCGGGGCCGGCGTGGGTCGCGGCGGCGGGGAAGATGGCGGTCATCGCGATCGAGACGACGACGGCCGCGCGCGGCAGCGCGACGATCACGGCCGTGTGACGCCCCTGGCCGGTGGCCATGATCCGCGCGACCACCAGGAGCATGGCGCTCGACGCCACCACGACTGCGAGGTGTTTGACCAGCTCGGGAATCTGGTCGATACCGGTGATGCGGCGTAACGCCCGTTCCACCGGGGCCTGTGTGGCGGTGACGGACAGCGTCAGCGCCGCGACCACGAGCCAGACGGGGCGTTGCCGGCTGGTCCGGATCGCGGCGGGCAGCCGGGCGAGCGTGATGAGCCACAGGGCGAGAAGGGTGAAGAACTCCAGAGCGTCGGCGACGGAGTTAAGCACGGCGGCTTCCGTCGCTGATCCCGAACATCTCCTCGAGCAACCCGACCTCGCGCGGCGACGGCGGCGCCGACTGCCGGGCTCGTTCCTCCAGGATGACCGTCGCGACCATCTCGGCTTCCTGCTCGTCGTTCGACGTGTAGCGGGTGCGCGCCAGCGCGCTCTGCACCGCCGCCCGGTCGAGGCCGATGGCGTCGTCGAGCCCCTCGAACGTGTCGCCGAGGCCGGGCATGGTGTGGCCGCACAGCATGTGGGCGATCTCGTGCAGGATGATGTGTTCCTGGTGCAGGGGGCTGGTCGCCGCCTCGAAGTACACGTGGTCGGCGGCGTCGGTCGCGACCCACATGCCGCACGGCGCGCCCTCCCCGCCGATCGGCGGCAGCGGATGCAGGTACAGCCGGCGGCCGCGCTGCTCCGCGATCTGGTCGCACAGGGCCTCGGCGGAGAACGGCGCGGGAATGTCGAGTTCTCGGACGAGGTCCTGGCAGCGGCTGCGTAGTCGGTGAAGGCTCATCTCGACGGGCTCCAGCTGGGGGTCGTGGTGGAGATGGCAGCGGTGGAAGCTAGTCGTCCGTGGGGTCAATGGGATCCAGCCTCTCGATCTCCCGAGCCCGGTCGATCATCTCCACTATGGCCCGGACGGTCTTCGCGGAGAGGCCGTCGGTCCGCAGGGCGACGTTCAGGACGCCCCTGTCGCGGAGCATCGACACGAGCTGGCGGTCGGCGTCGAGTTGCGCGTCGATGGCCCCGTCGAAGAAGTACGACGGGGAGACGCTGAAGAACCGGGCGAGCGCGTCGACCTGCTGGACGGTCGGGTTCACGGCCTTGCCCGTGGTGAGCGCCCAGAGGTAGGTGCCGGACAGCGAACCGCCGCTGGCCTCGGCGATCTGTTGGGCGATGTTGCGCATACCTGGGCGTTTGCGCTCGTCGGGCCACGTCCGCTCGATGAGCGCGTTGAGCTTGTCCGCGAGTGCTGTCCTCCCGGGGTCAGCACGGCGGTCTTCGGTTCCAGGCATGCGCGACGTTCCTCCGGCGACCGGGCGGGGCGATCTTGACCATGATAGCCCCTGCTGCTATTAAAACAAGCAGCTTCCTTTTAGAATCCTACGTTTTCTTTCGTATGACTTGACGAGGTGTTTCACCAAGTTTACGATCTGACCACGGCGGTGTCCACAAAAGTGAACGCCCAATGTCACAACGCGTTTGTGCATGACCACGGGGCGCTGGCTGCGGCGCCCCACCCGACAGCTCCGGGGGAGCGCATGGCCACCCGCAATGACCGGGAGAAGCCGCCCGCGAACGGCGCGTTACTCCACGGCGCTCCGCCGCAGGTCGGCAGGGGTGCCAGCGGGCTCGCGCCACAGCCCGACGATCCGGAGCCGGCCAGGTCGGGGCCTGGCCCCTCAGCACCGGCGGTACCCCCTCATCGCCGGTGGTTACACCCCCTCGGTACCCCGGTGGTAGGGCGGCCAGATCCCCAACTGGCGTCGCATGCCTGCCGCCGGGGCGCCATCACGACCGCCGGCGTTCCATGGCGCGGCCAAGCGCCTGCGGCGGCCGGCAGCCCGGGCCGGGGCCCGCGGCCCGTGGCCGCCGGCCAGGGGCGCCTCAAGGCGGTGGCCTGATGGGTCACGGCCTGGACCGGCGTCAGCTCGGCGGCGGCCGAGCCGGGCGCCTGATGGCGCGGCGGGTGATGTGGCGTTGGAGACGGCCGACCGCCTGTAGCGCGCAGGCGACGCTGACGGTGGAGGCGCTGCGGCTCGCCCACCGTCCGGACCTCGGGTGCTGGTGCCTCCGGTGCGGAGTCGCCTGGCCCTGCGACAGCCGGCTCAGCCTGGACGAAACGTCCGTCGGGGCTCGCCAGCAGCACGCCGCGTGGGTGCACGCCGACTGGCTCGCCGGGACTCGCACCGGCGCACGCCTCTGAGACCCGCGCGGTGGGTCCTGGCAAGGTCGGGCCCACCGCGCGGTAAGGCACCTCACGGGGGGCCACCGCGCCGCCGGACCAGCCGCGGCCCGGTGGCGCGGTGGCGAGGCGCGGCCCGGTGGCGCTGGCGTGGCGTGGCGCGGGCGTGGCGCGGGTGGGTGGCGGGTGGGTGGCGTGGCGCGTGGGGGCCGGTGACGGCAGGCTGACGGACGTCGGAAAAAGTTCGTTCGACGTGTCGATCTGGGGACCGCGTGTTCGACGCGTAGGCAGAAGGCGGGGTGGACCCGCCCGATACCCGGCACGAGAAGGAGAGTCAGCGATGCGTTTCATGGTTCTGATGAAGGGCAGCGAGGACTCCGAGGCTGGCGCCATGCCGACCGAGGAGATGCTCACGGCGATGGGCAAGTTCAACGAGGAGCTGGTCAAGGCGGGCGTGATGCTCGACGGCGAGGGCCTGCACCCGAGCTCGGCCGGAGCTCGTATCCGTTTCGCCGGCGGCAGGACGACGGTGATCGACGGGCCGTTCGCCGAGGCGAAGGAGCTGGTCGCGGGCTTCTGGATCTGGCAGTGCAAGTCGAAGGACGAGGCCATCGAGTGGGTCAAGCGGATCCCGAACCCGACCGGCGAGGAGCACGAGGTGGAGCTCCGCCAGGTGTTCGAGGCCGAGGACTTCGGTGACGAGTACACGCCTGAACTCCGCGAGCGGGACGACCGCGTCCGCGCGGAGGAGACGCGCCTCCGGGAGGCCCGCGCCGCGCAGTAGACGCGCGGAGTGTTTGCGTCGGCGCGGTGGGGGTGCTCTGATCGGTTTCCGTGACGGCAACCGAGACCCACCGCGCCATCGACGCTGTCTGGCGGATCGAGTCGGCGAGGCTGATCGCCGGCCTCACGCGCTATGTGCGTGACATCGGCCTGGCCGAGGAACTGGCGCAGGACGCGCTGGTCGCCGCCCTGGAACAGTGGCCCGAGTCGGGCGTGCCAGACAATCCTGGCGCCTGGCTCATGGCCGTCGCGAAGCGTCGCGGGATCGACCAGATCCGCCGGCAGGTTCGGCTCGAACGCAAGCAGGAGGAGCTGGGGCGCGACCTCGAACTCCAGCAGGGCGAGGAGCCGGACATCGACGCGGCGCTCGACGACCAGATCGGCGACGATCTGTTGCGCCTCGTGTTCATCTCCTGCCACCCCATCCTGTCGATGGAGGCGCGGGCGGCGCTGACGCTGCGGCTGCTCGGCGGGCTGACGACGGACGAGATCGCCCGGGCGTTCCTCGCCCCCGAACCCACCATCGCCCAGCGGATCGTGCGGGCCAAGAAGACGCTGTCGAACGCGGGCGTCCCGTTCGAGGTACCGGCGGGGGAGGACCTCGCCGCGCGGCTGGCGTCCGTCCTCGAAGTGATCTACCTGATCTTCAACGAGGGCTACTCGGCAACGGCCGGCGACGACTGGATGCGCCCCACGCTGTGCGAGGAGGCGCTGCGGCTCGGGCGGATCCTCGCGGAGCTGACCCCGAACGAGCCGGAGGTCCACGGGCTCGTCGCGCTGATGGAGATCCAGGCGTCCCGGTCCCGGGCACGCGTCGGACCGTCCGGCGAGCCGGTCCTGCTGCTGGACCAGAACCGCGCCCGCTGGGACCGCCTGCTGATCCGGCGCGGGCTGGCGGCGCTCGACCGCGCCGAGGCGCTGGACGGTGTACGCGGCCCGTACACGTTGCAGGGGGCCATCGCCGCCTGCCATGCCCGCGCGCTGACCGCCGAGGACACGGACTGGACCCGCATCGCCGCGCTGTACGAGGCGCTGGTCCGGATCGTGCCGTCGCCGGTCATCGAGCTGAACAGGGCCGTGGCGCTGGGCATGGCGTTCGGGCCGGCGGTGGGGCTCCAGCTCGTCGACGAGCTGACGTCCGAGCCGTCGCTGAAGAGCTACCACCTGCTGCCGAGCGTCCGGGGCGATCTGCTGGTCAAGCTCGGCCGGACGGACGAGGCCCGCGCCGAGTTCGAGCGGGCGGCGACGCTCACCCGCAACGAACGCGAACGCACACTCCTCCTCGGCCGCGCCGCCGCCTGCACCTAGCGCCGCGGGCGGCTGGCAGCTGGCGGCGGGTGGGCGGGTGGGCGGGTGGCGGGTGGCTCAGCCCAGTTCGGACTTGCTCCGCTCGACGCAGAACTCGTTGCCCTCGGGGTCGGCCAGGGTGACCCAGCCGCGGCCGTCCTCCTTGCGGTGGTCGGCGACGAGCGTGGCGCCCAGCGCGAGCAGGCGCTCCACCTCGGCGTCGCGGGTGGTGTCCTGGGGCTGGATGTCGAAGTGGACCCGGTTCTTGACGGTCTTGCCCTCCGGCACATGGATGAACAGCAGCGGCTGCGGGACGCCGACGAGCAGGACCTCCTCGTCGCCGGCCTGGTCGTCCTCGTGCGGGTGCCCGCCGAGGGTCTGCGCCCAGAAGTTGGCGAGGGTGTACGGGTCGTCGCAGTCGATCGTCACGTGACGCAGTGCGGAAGCCATGAGAACGGATCCTGCCACATTGCCGTGTGTGTGTCGGCGGTGGCGGCCGGTAATACCGGCTGGCAGCCAGGGGTCGGTTCGGTGAATAGGCGGTATTCGCGGCAACTCGCACGGTAATTGTCGGGCGAAAATTGCGGGAGCGATGATTGTCGAAAATGTCCGGCGCGTTTCCTTGGCCGCTCTATCGCATTTCATTTGTCTGGGGAAAGGAGGCGCGGCGGGTGGCTCCACGGCGGCTGCTAGCGGCAAGCGAGCGGCACCTCAGCGGCACGCGAGGGGCAACCCGAAGGCAACCGGGCGGCGGCAGCGGCGGCACTTTGTCTGGTTAGGCGGCTTTCGTGCCGCTGGTCGAACGATTCTCAGGCACCCGTTGAACCCTCCGGCGGCCGGACGCGTACCCCCTGCCGCAACACCTTAGATCGGTCTCATGGACCAGCGCAGGCTTGATTACCACTCCCCCCGTGGCAATCAAGCCTGCGTCCATGTGTAAGGGCACCCGAAAAGTGCACTACTTTGCGCGACGCCTGGCCTACCGGAAGGCAACCTGAGCCCGCTTTTAAGGAGTATTTAAGCGGCGGGCGGCTCGCTGAGTTATTGACTGCGCATCGGGTGGCGGCATACTTGGCCGTGGGTCGCCGAAGGGTGGCCCGATGCGAATAGCGATGAATATCGGTAGTGGTTTACAAGCGCGCAGCGCGCCCGTCCCGGGCCGCGAGGCGCGTCGCGGAGCCGGCTCACCTCGGCTCGCATAGGTGCGAATGGGAGCTACGAAATTGGGCAACAGTGCGGTGGAGACTTCGTTAGTCGTCCATAGCATCGGGCACACGTTGGGGTTCGCGTCCTACTTCCTCCTGTTCCTGGCCGTGGCATACGGCATTGTGTTGCGCGCCGGCTGGGCGCTGACCCGTTACAAGCACGCCACCGTCTACGGCACGCACATGACGCTGGTTCTGCTCGGTCTGAACCTGGGCGTGGTCCACGGAATCGCGCAGACGTTCAACCCGATCGGCACCATCGGCGCGTTGCAGGTGGTGGTCCCGTTCGTCGACGCGACCGACCCGATCGGCGTCGGCTTCGGCGTCATCGCCACCGAGCTGATGCTCGCGTTGACGTTCTCGATCCTCATCCAGAAGAAGCTCGGGTACAGCAAGTGGCGGTCGCTGCACTCGCTGGCGTACGCCTCCTACACCCTGCTGACCGCGCACCTGCTGATCTCCGGGCGGCACGTGCTGCCGGTGCCGGCGGTGTGGATCCCCGTCGTCCTGTCGCAGGTCGTCGTCATCGGAATGTGGATCTTCACCTCCAGCCAGGTCAGCGGTAACGCCCGCAAGATGGGCGAGCGGGTCGGTTCCCGGATCCGCGCGCAGCAGGCCACGGTCAACGTCGACCCGGGCCGCTGCGTCCGGTTCGGCTTCTGCGAGCACGAGGCGCCGGAGATCTTCCAGCTCCGCAGCGACGGGCGGCTCGCCTATCAACCACAGGTGCCCGCCGACCAGATCGACGCCGTCATCCAGGCCGCGAAGATCTGCCCGGCCCGCGCGATCATGCTGACCCGGACGGCCACCACCGTCGTCATGCAGAACCCCGAGGACGAGCCGGCGGCGGACGAGCCGCCGCGCCCGACCGGCCGACCCGAGCCCCGCACCACCGCGATTCCCCGGGTCGACCGGGTCCGCGAGGAGCGGGCGAGAAACGAGCGACCGGAGCCGGCTCGCGAGACAAGAGCTGAGGCTCCGCGCAGTGCGCCGCCGGCCGCGGACCGTCCGCGCGGCGCCCCGACCGCGGACCGCCCGCGTGCGGTTCCCCGGATCGACGAGCGTCCGTCCCGGTCCGAGCGTCCCCGCTCGGTGCCGCGGATCGACGAGCGTCCGACCCGCGCGGACAGGCCCCGTGCGCTGCCGCGCGCCGAAGACCGTTCCCGGGCCGCCGCTCCTCCGCCCCCCAGGGAGGAGCGCGGCCCCAGGGCAGTGCCGAGAGAGGACGGACCCCGCGCGGTTCCGTCCGGACGCCCCACTCGGCTGGCACGACGTGGCGCGAGCCGTCACGGCAGGGAGGAATAGGAAGATGCTCAGGGCCGCGAAATCGCCCACCTACGGAGATCGCATCCTGGTCGTCGGCACCGGCGCTGCCGGTCTCGCCGCAGCCGAGGAACTGCGCCGGCTCGACTACACCGGCGAGATCACCATGCTCGGCGGGGAGAAGCTCGGACCGTACGACCGTCCGTCCTGCTCGAAGGCGCTGCTCAACGGCCACGCTCGCCCGGTGGACGTGCGGCTGCCGATCCAGCCCGGCCTCGGTCTCAACTGGAAGCTCGGCCGCCGCGCCATCGACATCGATCCGGTGGCGCGCCGGGTGTGGGCCGACAGCGGCGAGACGTTCGACTACGACGGCCTGGTCATCGCCTGCGGCGGCCGCGCGGTACTCCCGAAGGGATTCCCCGAGGGCGCGCCGGGGCTGTACCCGCTCTACACGGTCGACCACGCGTGGGCGGTCCGGCAGGAGCTGCGTGACGCCGGCCGCGTCGCGATCGTCGGCGGCGGTCTCACCGGCTGCGAGGTGGCCTGCACGGTCACCCAGCTCGCCCGCGAGGCCGTGATCATCGACTCGAAGAACCACGTCATGGACCGTGCCGTCGGCCAGACCGCCGGTGAGCTGATCCGCGACGACCACCTGCACCACAAGATCGAGATGAAGCTGAACGTCCGGGTCAAGGGCGTGCAGCAGACGCACGGCCGGTGGCGCCTGGAGCTCAGCGACGGCACGTTCGTCGTCGCCGACCTCGTCGTGGTCACGGCCGGCGAGAAGCCGGACAACGACTGGCTGAAGAACTCGGGCTTCGACATTACGGACGGCGTCCGCTGCGACGAGAGCCTCCGCGTCGTCGGCGGCGACGGCACCGTGGTCGCCGCCGGCGGGATCGCCAGCTGGCCGAACCTGCGCTACACCGAGAAGCCCGGCCGCACCGGCCAGTGGATCGGATCGATCGAGCAGGGGCAGGCGGCGGCGTACGCTCTGCTGGCAGGCCCGGAAACGTCACTGCCGCCGATGACCGTGCTCCCGCGGTTCTGGTCGCAGCAGAACTCGTTGCGGCTCCAGGTCTGCGGAAAGATCGGCGGACCGAACGACGAGATGGAGCTGACCCGGATGCGCCCCCGGCGCAAGGACATCGCCAACTCCGGGGTCGTGGTCAGCTACTTCGAGAAGGGCATGCTGTCCGGGGTCGTCGCGGTGAACGCGCCGCACGGTTTCACCCAGGTCGTGCGCACCCTGCTGGCCATCCCGCCGGAGCTCGCGAAGAAGACCGACATGTCGGCGTCGAAGGTCCGCAAGCTCGCCCGGGTGTCGTAGCGGGCGTACCGAACTAACGCTGGTGGGCGGCGGGAAGGGCCGCCCACCAGCGTTTTGTCATGCGGGAAGGACGAGGTCCTTCGCGTCGGCGCCGCCCGTGGCCAGGTGCGCCACGGCGGCGTCGTGCAGTGCCTGTCCGAGCGCCGGGTCGTCGAGCTGGTAGCGGCCGTTCGTGACCACGTACCACTCGCCGGCGTCCAGGTACTGGATGTTGAGCGTGGCCGCGCCGCCGTCGGTGACGTCCGTGCGCAGGGTCAGCTCGCCGGTGATCACGCCTACCTCGTCGGTCATGACGCCGCCGGGGCCGGGCGTGAAGGTCGTGGTGAACGACGCCATCAGCAGTCCTCGTCCAGGATGTCGGTGAGCGTGGTCTTCTCCGCGCTCGTGATGTTGAGGTCCCACTGATACTTCACGTCGATCCAGCGCCGCGCGTAGAGGCACCAGTGGGCGGTGTTCGCCGGCAGCCACTGGTCCGGTGACTGGTCGCCCTTGGAACGGTTCGACGACGCGCTGACCGCCACGAGCTGGGAGATGCTCAGGTCGTTCGCGAACTCCTCGCGCTCGGCCGTGGTCCAGTCGTCGGCGCCGGAGCGCCACGCGTTGGCCAGCGCGACGATGTGGTCGATGTCGATGTCGGACGCGTCCGTGAACGTCAGCTTGTCGTAGATGCTGTACCACTTGCCGGCCGTCGGCGTGCAGGCCGCGTTGACCGTGACGCCGGTGCCGTCGCGCTTGAGTACGGTCTCGCGCGTGTTGCACGTGCCGGTGACGGTGTGCCAGTGCGGGAACTTGTCCCGGCTGTAGCCGGTCATCGGGTGCGGCGCGGCTACAGTGAGCGTGGCCAGGTGCGCGCGGGTCGTGGACACGCCTGGCGGAGCCGGTGGTGCGGCGCTCGCCGGATGACTGGCCCAGAACAGGGCCGTGAGGGCCAGGACCAGCGCCGACACGAGGCCGGCGCGCTGGAACCGGGCCCGGGCACGGCCCGGCGGCGCGGACTTCGGTGCAGGGGTCATTACGTCCTCCCAGAGGTGGTGGGCGACCTCCGTGAGCACGATGGTGGTGACGAACGCAGAACGTAACGTCACCGACATGTCGGGGACGTTGTGTCCACGGAGGATGTGGGTAGGGATCCGCAGTATCACCGCTTCGTCGCAGTTCGCGGTAGTAGTGCACACGTAAAATCCGAATTTCTTTCGGGTTCAAATGATGAACGGAGGATGAATGAGAATGCGGGATCGTGTCGTTCTCGGTGGCTGCCTACGTGCGGTCGTGGCCGCCGAGCCTGCTGCCGGTAGTCCCGAGTTCCGCCGGTTTCTCGCCGGTGCGCGTGCCGGCCTGGAGTGGGTGGTCGGGCACACGCCGACCGCGCCCGCCAGCGCCGAGGCCAAGCGGCCCACACCCGCGCAGATGCAGAGCGAAGAGCGCTACTGCGACCGGATCATCTACGCCCCCGACGTCCATCCCGTCATCGATCCCGACTACGCCAACGGTGTCGAGCACGCGCTGTCCTGGGCGCGCGGCGCCGAAGAGGAACCGCCGGTTCCGGCGGCCGGTGCCATCAAGGCGTGCTCCTGCACCTGGCAGGCGGCCTGACGCTGGCGGCCTGACCCGGTGCGGCGACCGGCCGGGCGGCCGCTTGGGGCATGATCGAGGGCATGTCTTCGAGCCTCGTCCCGTTCATCGCCGCGCTGCCCAAGGTCGAGCTGCACGTCCACCTGGTGGGGTCGGCGTCGATCCAGACGGTTCTGGATCTCGCCCGCCGCCAGCCGGACAAGGGCGTTCCGACCGATGAGGACGATCTGCGGAAGTTCTACGAGTTCACCGACTTCGCGCACTTCATCGACGTCTACATCACGGTCAACCGGCTGGTCGTGAGCGGCGCCGACATCGAGCTGCTCGTCACCGGGCTGGCCCGCGACCTGGCCAGCCAGAACGTCCGCTACGCCGAGGTCACGGTCACGCCGCACAGCCACCTGCTGGCGGGCATCCCCGCCGAGGACGTCGTCGCCGGGCTGACCGAGGGCCGCCGCCGCGCGCTCGCCGAGCACGGCGTGGCGCTGAACTGGATCATGGACATCCCCGGTGAGCTGGGGCCGGAGTCCGGGCTGACGACGGCGAGGTTCGTCCTCGACCACCAGCCGGAGGGCACCGTCGCGTTCGGACTCGGCGGCCCCGAGATCGGGTTCCCGCGCGAGCTGTTCACCGAGTCGTTCGACATGGCCCGCGCGGCTGGGCTGCGCAGCGCGCCGCACGCGGGGGAGACGACGGGGCCGGAGTCGGTGTGGTCGGCGATCCGCAACCTCGGCGCCGAGCGCATCGGCCACGGCATCAACGCGGTGAACGACCCCGAACTGCTGGACTACCTCGGCGAACACAGGATCCCGCTCGAAGTCTCGCCGACGTCCAACATCTGCACGGGCGCGGTGAAGACGATGTCCGAGCATCCGCTGCCGCGCCTCCTCGACGCCGGGCTGGTCGTCACGCTGAACACCGACGACCCGGGCATGTTCCACACGACGCTCAACCGCGAGTACGAGATCGCGCACGAGCAGTTCGGTCTCGGGGCCGCTGACCTGGCCGAACTCGCCCGCAACGCGGCCAGGGTGGCCTTCTGCTCCGACGATCAGCGCCGCGCCCTGCTCGCCGAGATCGACGCCGCCGCCGCGCGCCCACTTTCGGACTTTTGAGGGTGCCGCGGCCTCCCCGACCCTCAAAAGTCCGAAACTCGGGGTGGCCGGCTGACGTCCGTACCAGGGAAACATGCAGTTTGTGCTCTTTCGCTGGACGGCTACACCCCCTTCAATCAGGTGTTACCTGATCTGACCGGGTTCGGGTGTAGTTGAGGGAGGAACTGCATGCGAAGAGGACCACGCGTCGCACTGCTCGGCGCGGCCCTGACCCTCGTCGGCGCGTTCGTCGTGTCGGGGCCGGCCGGTGCCGACCCGAACAGCGCCGCCGAGGAGACCACGAAGACGTACGTGGTCGAAGGCGTACGGACCGCCGAACAGCGGTCCCAGGTGAGCCGGACCGGTGCCGCGATCTCGGAAGCGGATCACGGCAGCGCCCGGATCACGGCCACACCCGCCGAGGTGAAGCAACTGCGGCGCCTCGGCTACACCGTCACAGCGGTGCAGGAGACCACCCCGCCGGGTGCCCCGGGAACGCTCGACTTCCCGCCGGCGGACTCCCGCTACCACAACTACACCGAGTTGGTCGCTGAGATCGACGCCGCGGTCGCCGCCTACCCGGCCCTGGTGAAGAAGTTCAGCATCGGCACGTCGCACGAGGGCCGCCAGCTCTGGGCGGCGAAGATCAGCGACAACGTCGCCACGGACGAGGCCGAGCCCGAGGTGCTGTTCACCCACGGCCAGCACGCGCGCGAGCACCTCGCCGTGGAGCAGGGGATCTACATCCTCAAGGAGCTGACCGGCAAGTACGCCACGGACGCCCGTGTGAAGAGCATCGTTGACACGCGCGAGCTGACGATCGTCTTCAGCCTCAACCCGGACGGCAAGGAGTACGACGTGGCGACCGGGAGCTACCGGTCGTGGCGCAAGAACCGCCAGCCCAACAGCGGTTCGACGGCGATCGGCACCGACCTGAACCGCAACTGGGACTACAAGTGGGGATGCTGCGGCGGCTCCAGCGGCTCACCGTCGTCCGACACGTACCGGGGCGCCTCGGCGTTCTCGGCGCCGGAGACCGCGCGGGTGCGGGACTACGTGAACTCGCGCGTGATCGGCGGCAAGCAGCAGATCACGACGAACATCGACTTCCACACCTACAGCCAGCTCATCCTGTGGCCGTACGGGTACACGTACACGGACATCCCGGCGGACATGCGCGCCGACGACCACGCCGTGTTCAAGACCCTCGGCGAGCAGCTGGCGGCGACCAACGGGTACACGCCTGAGCAGGCCAGCGACCTGTACATCACCGACGGGTCGATCGACGACTGGCTGTACGGCGCGCACCAGATCTTCTCGTACACGTTCGAGCTGTACCCGGGCAGCTTCGGCGGCGGCGGCTTCTACCCGCCGGACGAGGTCATCGAGCGGGAGACGGTCCGTAACCGGGAAGCCGTCCTGAAGTTCCTCGAGGTGTCGGACTGCCCGTACAAGGTGATCGGCAAGGAGTCGCAGTACTGCGGCACCGACCCCGGCCCTGGTCCGGATCCGAAGACGTTCACCAACGGGACCGACTTCCAGATCACGGACAACGCGACGATCGAGAGCCCGGTCACGGTCAGCGGCGTCACCGGCAACGCGCCGGCCACGCTCAAGACCGCCGTCGACATCAAGCACACCTACCGTGGTGACCTGGTGATCGACCTGGTCGCGCCCGACGGCACGGCGTACCGCGTGAAGAACTCCAGCTCGTCGGACTCGGTGGACAACGTGCTCGCCACGTTCACCGTCAACGCGTCCAGCGAGGTCGCGAACGGCGTGTGGAAGCTACGGGTACGGGACGTCTACAACGGCGACGTCGGGTTCCTCGACACGTGGAGCCTGACCTTCTGAGTCGCGACAGGGACCGGCGAGCGCCCACTCGCCGGTCCCGCTCGTCTCAGGTGCGCGTGCGTGCGCCGGTGCGGAGGCGGGACGGGTCCACCTCGCGGCGCGGGTACCGGCGCAGATACTCGTCCTCCAGCTCGGCGGTGCGGCGGGAATGGTTCGCCAGCGCCTCCTCGGATCCGTGTCTCAGGGTCTCCAGCCGGGTGATGTAGAGCTGCTGCAGCTCGTGGAACACCTCGTCGTCGGTGAGGTCGGCGGGCGTGACCCCGAGGCCGGGTATGGCGTTGCGGGTGTGGTCGGCGGTCATGTTCCTTCGGTTCCCCCACGGCCGGACGCTGAAACGGTGTGGGCGGTCTCACAGGCCGGACCGGGCCAAGCAGGCATAACGTCGACTTGATGCCGGATTCAGGAAGTTTCAAGGCCGTCCGCGCCATGGCCAGTGCGTCGAGCGCGACGGTGGGTGCCGTCCTGCCGGTTTTCCTGCTCGGCGGCCAGAGCGTCCTGGTGGCCAGTGAACTCGGGTTCGACGCGTCCGGGCTCGGCCTCGCGGTGTCGGCGTTCTTCACGGTGTCGGCCGCCGGTTCGGTGCCGACCGGGCGTCTCGTGGAACGGTTCGGGCCGACCGTCACGACGCGCGCGGGCATCCTCCTCGCCGCCGTGTCGCTCCTCGGCATCGCCGCGTTCGCGCGGTCGTACGCGGTCCTCGTCGTGTTCCTCGTGCTCGGCGGCCTGGGGAACGGGCTCGCGCAGCTCGGGTCGAACCTGTCGCTCGCGCGGTACGTGCCCCAACATCGGCAAGGGCTGGCGTTCGGCGTCAAGCAGGCGGCGGTACCGGCGGCGACCCTGCTCGCCGGCGTGGCCGTACCGGCGATCGGCCTGACCATCGGCTGGCGCTGGTCGTTCGCGCTGGCCGGCACGCTCGTCCTGCTGGCGCTGCTGCTCGTGCCGGTGAACGGCGCGCCCGCGCGCAGGTCCACATCGGATCGCGGCAGGGCGAACGCGGCACTGGGCGTGATCGCCGTCGCCGCCGCGCTGGGGGCCGGTACCGCGAACGGGCTCGGCACGTTCCTCGTCAGCTCGGCGGTGGACCGGGGAATCGATCCGGCGCTCGCCGGGCTCACCCTGTCGTTGGGCGGAGCCGTCGGGGTCGTGGTCCGGCTGGTCGGCGGCTGGCTCGCGGACCGGCGCGACGGCGGCCACCTGCTCGTCGTCGCCGGCATGTTCGCGGGCGGCACCGTCGGACTGGCGCTGCTCGCCGTACCGTCAGCGTGGGCACTCGTCGCCGGTACGGTCCTGGGGTTCGGGCTCGGCTGGTCGTGGCCCGGGGTGCTGACGTTCGCGGTCGTCCGGCTCAACCCCACCGCGCCGGCGGCGGCGACCGGGATCACACAGGCCGGCGTGTACGCGGGCGGCGCGTTCGGACCGCTCACGTTCGGCGCCGTGGTCGAGGCCAGCTCGTACCAGGTGGCGTGGCTGGCGGCCGCGGGCACGATGGTGCTGGGGGGCGTGTTGATGCTCGTCGGGCGGGGGATGCTCGTGCGCAGGCGGCTCGCCCGGACGGTACGGCCAGCGGTGGACGCCGACGTGCCGGCCGTGAAGCACGTGGTCGACGCCGCGTTCGAGCATTACATCGAGCGGATCGGGATCCGGCCGGCGCCGATGGACAACGACCACGCGGCGAACGTGCGGGCGGGCGAGGTGTTCGTCGTCGCCGCGCCGCCGGTCGCCGCTGTCGTGCTCGTCCCGATGGACGACCACCTGTACCTCGACACCGTCGCCGTCCACCCGAGTCGACAGGGCGAGGGGTTGGGGCGCGTGCTGCTCGAGTACGCCGAGCAGTACGCCCGCGAGCTCGACCTCCCCGAGATCCGGCTCTGCACCAACGCCATGATGTGGGAGAACCAGAAGCTCTATCCGCGCCTGGGCTACGAACGGGTCGATCGGCGCATCGACGAAGGCCGCGACCGGATCTTCTACCGCAAGGCGGTGTAGCGGGCGCGGCGCCGCGGCGGGCGGGCGCGGCAGCGCCGGTGGTGCGGCGGGCCAGCGGTGCGGCGGGCCAGCGGTGCGGCGGGCCAGCGGTGCGGCGGGCGGTGCGGCGGGTGCGGCGTTAGTGGGCGGCTTCGATCTGGTGGAGGGCGTCGACGAGTTCTCGCGCCTCCAGCAGGCTCGTCAGGGCCGACAGCAGGGCGGACGCTTCGTTCTGCTCGACGCCGTCAGCGACGGGGCCGCCGAGTTGCCGGAGGATGTTGATCAGCGCGCTTCGGAGTTCTGCGGTGTCGGGCACTGCGGCGCCTCCTCAATATCGGTACATAACACCGTAAACTACCCGGGGTGGCGTGTCAGCCTGCCGCGGCCGACCAGGCGACCGTGAACGAGCGGACGAAGTCCGGCGGCGCGTCCACCGTGGCGATCTCGTTCCAGAACGCGTCGAGATCGTCGAGTGCCCGTTCGAAGCCGGTGCCGTTGCGTGCCCGCGCGGTGGCGAGCCGGTCACAGGCGCGGCTGAGGCCGTCGAGGTCGTAGCTGGCGCGTACGCAGTCCTCGACCTCGGGTACCCACCACACCTCGTACTCGCCCCAGGTGTTCGCGGCGGACCGCGCCCTCCAGGCGTCGAGGAGCTGCCGCTCACGGTCGGTCAGCGTGGTCGTGGCCTCGCGCATGTTCGTCCTCCCAGATCCCAGGTCTCTATGAGTGAGACGCGGCGGACGGGGGTCGATGATGCGATCAACTGTCGGGTGCCCGACAGGGCCGGGCCCCGGGTGTGCGGGCGGTGCGGTGCGGCGCACCACCCTTGCCCGCCCACCTTCGGACTTTTGAGGGTTCCTGGCGCCGCCAGACCCTCAAAAGTCCGAAACTCGGGGGCGGCAGGAGGCAACGCGGCTATCCGGTGATGTCCGGGGATACCGCGTCGTACAGGGAGGCCGGGAGGCCCTGGAGGGCGACCGGGCGCAGGAACCGCCGGATCGACTCGGTGCCGACGGACGTCGACCAGGACGCTGACGTGGCTGGCCACGGCCCGCCGTGGTGCATGGCGTCGGCGACGGCGACGCCCGTGGGCACGCCGTTCCAGACGATCCGGCCGGCGCGGCTGACCAGCGCGGGCAGCAGCGCGCGGGCGGCCTTGGTGTCGGCGTCGGTGCCGACGAGCGTGGCGGTCAGGCTGCCTTCCAGCCGCCCGGCCAGCTCCGGGTAGGTCTCGACCGGTGCCCGGACCACGACCGTGGTCGGGCCGAAGTGCTCGCGCAGCAGGTCGTCGGTGAGCCCGTCGGGCGTGACCTCGACGGTGAACGCGCCGGCGGATCCCGCCTTGACCGTCGCTCCGCCGAGCGTGGCGGCGTCCTGCGCCCACGTCTGGTGCGCGTCGGCCATGCCCGGGGTGAGCATCGGATGGTCCGGCGCGGCCGCGACCCCGGCGGCGATCGCGCTGGCCAGGGCCTTCCCGGACTCGTCGTCCGGCACCACGATCAGCCCCGGCTTGGTGCACAGCTGCCCGGCCGATCCGATCACCGAGGCCGCGAGCGTTTCAGCCCAGGACGCGTCGCGGGCAGCGTCCGGCAGGACGAACACCGGGTTCAGGCTGCCCATCTCGGCGTAGACCGGGATCGGTTCGGGACGTGCCATCGCCGCCTCCAGCAGCGCGCGACCGCCGCCGAGCGAGCCGGTGAAACCGACCGAGCGGATCTCGGGCGCCTGCACCAGCGCGATCGACGTCTCCGGCCGTCCGCCTTCGACCAGCGCGAACACACCCTCGCCCGCACCGGTCGTGGCCACGGCACGGGCGAGGGAGCCGGCAAGGGCGCGGGACGTCTCAGGCTGGGCGGGATGCGCCTTGACCACGACCGGGCAGCCGGCCGCGAGCGCCGAGGCGGTGTCGCCGCCCGCCACCCCGAACGCGAACGGGAAGTTCGACGCGGCGAACACGGCCACCGGACCGACCGGCACGGCGACCGCCACGATGTCGCCGCCACCTGGCGCGGCGCCAGGCGAGGAACGCCGCTCCAGGTGGCGACCGTCCGCCACGAAGTCACCGAGGAGCCGGAGCTGGCCGGTCGTGCGCGCCATCTCGCCGCGCAGCCTGGCCTCGGTCAGGCCCGTCTCCCGGCGGGCGACCTCTACCAGCGCGTCCGCGTCCGCCTCCAGCGCGGACGCGCACGCGTGCAGCAGGTCGCGCCGCCGGGCAGCGGGCCACTCGGCGAACGCCGCCGCGGCGGCACCGGCCGCCGCGGCCAGCGCCGCGATCCGCTCCCGCGGGGTACTCACAAGCGCCCCGGCCTCGGCGGCCGGCCCGGTCTGCGCGTCTGGCGGCCGCGCCAGCCTCGGCGGCCGGCCCGGGCGATGCGGCCGCGCCGGCCGCGGGGGTCTGGTCCGTCATGCGGTTTCCTTCACGGTCGTCCGGTCGGCGAACTGGCGGATGAGCCGTAGCCGTCCGGGTGGTGCGAGCCCCAGGTGGTACAGGTGCAGCTCGTCGGCCCCGGCGGCGCCGACCCGCCGCACGTGGGCACTGATGTCGGCCGGTTCGGCAGGCGGCAGCGCGGTCACGTACGCCCCGATGCTTACCCGCTCGGGCGCCAGGGCACGCGTCGCGGCGATCATTTCGGCGGTCGCCGGTGCGGTGGGCCAGCACGGGACGAGGATGCTGTCCACATCGGACACGGCGGTCGCGGTGAGCCCGGGGGACGGCGAGGCGTTCCACGGATCGGGGCTGCCGTGCAGCGTGATGCGCCCGACCGCGGGGATGGCTTCGAGGACCCGGCGGCGGAGCGCGTCGGCGGCGGCGTGGCGGGCGTCCAGGACGGCGTCGGCGACCTCGGCGCCGAGCAGCGCTTCGGGTGACGCCGACTCCGGCGCCTTGCCGTCGCGCAGTGCCAGGACGGCCGTCCGCAGGGATGACACGACCTCGCGCGCGTCGAGCCCGCGCCGCCGCCACGCCTGCCGGCACGCCCGGCAGCAGCAGACGGCGAGCAGCCGGGCGGCGCCCGGACCCCACGCGCCGTCGGTCTTCTCGTGATGGCTGACGTGGGCAAGGCCCATCTGCCCGCACGCTTCCAGCGAGACGCCGTCCAGGTCGACGCCGCGTACCGCCTCGGCGGCGAGCGTGGCGGCGTACTCGCGGACCTCGCCGTGGCGCGGGCACAGCGCGTACGGGTAGGAGTCGCCGAAGCAGTTCACGACGGCGACGTCCGGGTGGGCCTGGCCGAGGCGGGTGTTGTGGGTCAGCACGATCCACGCCGTGACGCCCAGTCCGGCGCGGCGCAGGGCCTTGGCCGCCTCGGCGAACGCGTCGGGGGAGTCGACCCAGTCGCCCGTCACCGGAGCGAGGCGACGGTCACCCCAGACCTGTGGCCGAACAGGCCGGTACAGGGCGGCGCGGTGTGCGTTGACGAGTTGGTGCTTTGGATGGAATGGCGTGGCGGCGCGGGTGGAGTGGTAGGTGGCGGCGAGCACCACCTCGCTGAGTCCGAGGTCGTGGACGCGGCCGGGGAAATCGGGGTCGCCGACCACGTCCCAGGGGAAGACGTAGCCGACACGCCGGCGGAACGGATCGCTCATCGGGTCACCACCGTGGCAGGACGCGCTCGAAGTTGGGACGGATTGTCCGCATGTAACCGGTATCA
Organism: uncultured Actinomycetota bacterium; assembly: GCA_963742725.1. Classification (GTDB taxonomy): domain Bacteria; phylum Actinomycetota; class Actinomycetes; order Mycobacteriales; family Cryptosporangiaceae; genus CAVVAL01. The sequence goes on from CAVUMX010000001.1 coordinate 2,794,829, forward strand.
TCCCGTGTTCGGACCCCGCACCGCAGGTAGTTCTCATGCATCCGGGCAAGTGCGTCCCGGTCGAGCTCGACGCCCAGGCCAGGCGTGTCCGTTACGGGCACGGAGCCGTCGACGAACCGCAGCACGCCGGCCTCGACGACGTCCACACCGAGTTGCCACGGCGTGTGGGTGTCGCAGGCGTACGCGAGCGTCGGTGTCGCGGCGGCGAGGTGGGTCATCGCGGCCAGGGAGATGCCGAGATGGCTGTTGGAGTGCATCGACAGTCCGATGCCGAAGGTTTCGCAGATGCCGGCGAGACGCTGGGACGCGCGCAGCCCACCCCAGTAGTGGTGGTCGGACAGGATCACGCCGACCGAGCCGAGCGCCACCGCCTCGGGCAGGTCGGCGAAGCTGACCACGCACATGTTGGTGGCCATCGGCATCGGCGCCTTCCCGGCGACCTCAGCCATGCCGGCGCGGCCCGGGGTCGGATCCTCCAGGTACTCCAGCAGCCCGTCGGTCTCCTCGGCGACCTTGACCGATGTCTCGACCGTCCATGCGGTGTTCGGGTCGAGCCGCAGCGGATGGTCGGGGAACGCCTCGCGCAGCGCCCGGATCGCGGCGATCTCCTCCTCGGGCGGGAAGACGCCGCCCTTGAGCTTGATCGAGCCGAATCCGTACGCGTCGATCATCTGGCGGGCCTGGGCGACGATGCCGTCCGGGTCGATGGCCTCGCCGTAGGTGTCGGGTTCGGCGCCGGGGTGGCTGGCCCACTTGTAGAAGAGGTACGCGCTGTACGGGACGGTGTCGCGCACCTTTCCGCCGAGGATCGCGTGCAGCGGCCGGCCGGTCGCACGTCCCTGGAGGTCCAGGCAGGCCACCTCGAACGGCGAGACGACGCGCGCGAGTGTCTTCTGTGGACTCGACCCGCCAGTGAGGCCGTGCGCGTCGGGGGCGTCGACCGTGCCGAGGGCCTGCGCGATCCGCCGGACCAGCCCGTTCAGGTCGAACGGGTCGAGGCCTTTGAGCGCGTCGGCGGCCTGGCGGACCAGCGCGAGGTGCGCCTCGTCGCCGTACGTCTCGCCGAGACCGACCAGCCCGTCGACGGTCCGTACCTCGATGATCGTCCGCAGGGCCCACGGCTCGTGGACGCCGGATGAGTTGAGCAGCGGCGGATCCGGGAACGCGATCGGTGTGACGACGATGTCAGAGACGGTCATCAGCGCGCCGCCTTCACCGTGAGCGCAGCCCGACCGGCGGTGATGATCTCGGAGAGCCGTTCGACGTGTTCCGGCGACGGGTCCATCAGCGGGGGCCGGACGCCGCCCAGATCCGGACCCGTGAGCTTGGCGCCGGCCTTCACCAGCGCCACGGCATAGCCGGGCACCTCGTCCCGGAGCGCCGCGAACGGCAGGTAGAACTCGGCCAGCAGCCGCTGGGTCGTCTCGGCGTCGCCGCCGCTCACCGCGCGGTAGAACGCGGTGGCGATCTCCGGGACGAACGTCAGGACGGCCGACGAGTACGGCGCCACCCCGATCGCCGTGTACGCCTGGACGGACAGTTCGGCGGTCGGCAGCCCGTTGAGGAAGCCGAAGCCGGCGGCGCGCGCGTGCCCGCTCGTGCGGACGGCGGTGACGATCCGCAGCATGCTGTCCACGTCCCCGATGCCGTCCTTGATGCCGGCGACGCTGGGGAGGTCGAGCAGCGCGACGGCCGTCTCGGGGCTGAGTACCGCGTTCGCCCGCTGGTAGATGACCAGAGGCAGCGGCGACTCGTCGGCGACGTAGCGGATGTGTCGCAGTAACCCGGCCGGGGTGGACGTGACCAGGTACGGCGGCAGCAGCAGGACGCCGTCCGCCCCGCACTCGTGCGCCGCCTGGACGTACTCGCGCGCGATGCCGGGTCCGCCGCCGGCGCCCGCGTACACCGGCACCTTGCCCGCGACGACCTTGACGGCCGTGCGCACCACATCGGCGTACTCGGCGGCCGTCAGTCCGGTGAACTCCCCGGTCCCGCACGCGACGAACAGCGCCGAGGGGCCGGCGTCGACCTGACGGGTGACGTGATCGGCCAGCACGTCGAGGTCGAGTCTGTCGTCGCTGGTGAACGGGGTGAGGGGGAAGGACAGCAGGCCGTCGAGGAGCATGGGGGTCCTTTCAGGTCAGCCCTTGACGGCGCCCGTGGTGAGGCCGCGCAGGAAGGAGCGTTGGAAGGCGAGGAACGCGACGACGGACGGCAGCAGGGCGAGGAGGGAACCGGCGAGCACGACGCCGATGCCGACCTCCTCGTCCGTGCGGAGCGTCCGGAGCGCGAGGGGGAGTGTGAACTGCTCGTTGTCGACGGCGACGAGGAGCGGCAGCATGTACTGGTCCCAGATCATCGCGAAGCCGAAGATGCCGATGACGCCGAGCGCGGGCCGGCACAGCGGCAGGACCACGGACCAGAAGATCCGCAGCTCGCCGGCGCCGTCGATCCGGGCCGCCTCTTCGAGTTCGAGCGGGATGTCCTTCATGAACTCGGTCATGACGAGGATCGAGAAGCCCCACGCCACGACCGGCACGATCATGCCGGTGAGGGTGCCGATCAGGTCGACGTGGATGATCGGGACATCGCCGAGGACCAGCGACAGCGGGATCGCCAGTACCTCCTCGGGCAGCATCATCGTGCCGAGGAACGCCAGCATGACGAGCGTCGAGCCGACGAACTTCTTGCGGGCCAGCGCGTAGGCCGCGAGGATGCTCACCAGTACCTGGAACAGCAGCCCGAAGCCGACGACGACGAACGAGTTGTACAGGTACAGCAGCACGTCCCGCTCGATCGCCTGGCGGAAGTTGTCGAGGGTGAAGTCGGTCGGGAGGAGGGTCAGCGCGGTCGGGTCCGGGACCGCGACGAACGCGCCGACAAGGATGGCGATCAGCGGCCCGGCGAAGATGAAGACGAGCGCGCCGTAGAGGACTGTCTTGGCGACGATCGCGACCGGGCCCTTGCGGGTATCCAGGCCCAGCGCCGTGTCGATTCCACTCACGACACTCATCGGGTTGCTCCCCTGCGACGGAGGACCTGCACCAGGACGGTCAGCGAGGCGATGGCGACGAGCAGCACGACCGAACCGGCCGCCGCGACCCCCAGTTCGCCGCTGCGTTCCAGGCCCAACTTGTAGATCAAGGTCATGAGCACTTCGGACGACCCGTCCGGACCGCCGTTGGTGAGCAGGAAGACCTCGGTGAACGTCCGCAGGCCACGGATCGCCGCGAGCGTCAGGAGGATCGCGAACACCGGGCGCAGGGCCGGGAACGTCACGTGCCAGAGCCGGCGCCAGATGCTGGCACCGTCCACCGACGCGGCCTCGTACAGCACGCGGTCCACGCCGGCCAGGCCGGCGAGGAAGATCATCATGTCGTAGGGCGCGCCCTTCCAGATCCCCATGATCATCACGGAGTTCAGGGACTGGTCGGCGGACGCGATCCACGGCTGCGGGCCGATGCCGACGAGGCTGAGGATCGAGTTGAGCGCGCCGTCCTCGGACGGGTAGTACAGGATCCGCCACACCTCGGCGACCACCGCCATCGCGGCCACCACCGGGAGGAACACCGCGGAGCGGATGAACCAGAGGTGCTTGACCTGCCCTTCCAGTAGCAGGGCGAGCACCAGCCCGAGGATGATCGCGCCGGCGGTGGTGCCGATGGCGAGGTACACCGTGTGCCAGATCGCGTCCTGGAACACCTCGTCCGAGACGACCTGCTCGTAGTTGGCCCCGCCGACCGGCTCGTCCCCGAGGAACGGCTGGACCTTGAAGAAGCTCATCTCGATCATCCGCACCAGCGGCACGAACTTGAACAGCGCGAAGATGATCAGCGCGGGTGCGAGGAACAGCCACGGGATGAGCTGCCGGCGGCCGGCCTCCCAGAACCGTCCGCCCCGGAACCGCTCCCGGGGTGGCTTGGCGCCGGACCGGCCCGCGCGGCTCTCGGTGGTCGGAGCCGGCTCGGCATTCCGATCGGTGGTCGCCGCGTGCGGGCCGGTCCGGGTCATCAGGCCTTGACCCCCTGCTTCTCCAGCTCCGCGTCGAACTTCGTCGACAGTTCCGTCAACGCCTTCTTCGGGTCGGCGGCGCAGTTGGCGGCGAGCGCGTTGAGCGTGTCGGCGGACATCTGCCGGAACGGCGTCCAGTTCGCCACGACCGGGGAGTACTTCCCGGACTCGTCGTAGAGCTTCTGGAACACCTCCCAGCGGGTGTCCTTGCGGGTGTTCGACTGCTCGACCTTGGTGTTGACGGGCAGGCGGACGACCGGGCCGGCGTTGTCGCCGTCCATGCCGATCTCCTGGCCCTCGACCGAGGCCGTGAACTCGCCGAACTTCGTCTGCCCGGACTCGTTCTTCGAGCCCTGCATCAGGTAGACGTTCTCGCCCTCGGCCAGGCTCGCGACGCCAGCCGGGCCGGGCGGCGGCGCGATGATCTCGAACTTGTCCTTGCCGATGCTCTTGTCGAAGCGCCCCATCACGTACGGGCCGGTGAGGTAGATGCCCGCCTTGCCGGCCTCCCACAGCTGGTGGGAGGTGTTGGTGTTGGCGGTCACCGCGCCCGGTACGACGACCTTGTTCTTGCAGAACAGGTCCTGGAAGTACGTGGCGGCGGTGACGGCGGCGTCGCTGGAGATGGCGCTGGTGAACTTGCCGTCCTTCTCCTCGAAGTAGTCGCCGCCGGCCTGGTAGAGGAAGGAGGACCAGTACCAGGAGGCGTACCCGCGTTCGGTCGCCGCCGGGATGATGAAGCCGGCCGTGTCCTTCTTACCGTTGCCGTCCGGGTCCTTGTCGGTGAACGCCTTGCCGAGGGCGACCAGCTCGTCCCACGACTTCGGCTCGGCGGCGCCGACCTTCTTGCGCCAGTCGGACCGGATGAAGAACGCGAACGACTGGGCCGAGGTCGGGACGGCGTAGTACTTGCCGTCGATGGCCTTGGCGGCGTCCCACGCGCGGTCGGCGATGTCGCCGCCGCCCTTGAGGTCGTCCTTCTTGACCTCGCGCAGCAGGCCCTGCTCGTGCATGGTGCCGAGCTGCGCGGTGTCGTTGATGACGATGTCTGGCAGATCCTTCTGCTGTGCGCGCTGCTGGAGCTTGGTCTCGAAGCCCTCGAAGATCGCCACGACCTTGGTGGGGATCCCGGTCTTCTTGGTGAAGGCCTCCGCAAGGCGCTGCGTGGTCTTCTCCTGCTCCGAACCTGGCGTGCGGCGGGTCCAGATCTCCAGTTCCGACTTCGCGTTCTGGTCGGCCTTGGGTTTGGCATCGGTGCCACCGCAGCCGGCGCCCGTCATGACGACGGCGAGGAGAGTCACGAGTGCGGTCGTGACCCGACGGTTTAACACGGCCGGTACCTCCAGTTCACATACGTGGATATGATCTCTCAATCTGGAAGCTGTGTAGCAGGAAGGTAGGCCGTCGCTATAGTGACGGTCAACAGTTAACGTCAGATCTCTGGATAACGAATAGATAGGTGGACAGGATGGGGCTCCGCATGCCGGCGCACCCCGACGCGAACGACAGGCGGGCCGAGGAGCCATCGCTGGTCAAGTCGGCTGAGCGCACTGTCCGGATCCTGGAGACGCTGGCCGCCTCGCCGGCCCGTCTCACCCTCACCGAGCTGCAGGAACGGGTCGGGTATCCCCGGTCGAGCCTGCACGCGCTGATCCGCACGTTGCGCGAGCTGAAGTGGATCGAGACCGACGAGAGCGGGTCGGCGTTCGGCATCGGTCCGCACGCGCTGCTGTCCGGCACGGCCTACCTGGACAAGGATCCGGCGCTGCCGTTCGCGCACGAGGTACTGGAAGACCTACGCGAAGAGGTCGGATACACCGTCCACTTCGCCCGGCGCGACGACGCCCACGTCCTGTACCTGGCCAGCCGCGACTCCCGCGAGTCCACGCATGTCGTGTCCCGCGTCGGCCGGCGCCTACCCGCGCATCTCACCGCGCTGGGCCAGGCGCTGCTCGCCGAGCTGACCACCGACGAGATCGACGCGATGCTGCCGGACACCCTGCCGGCATTCACCGAGCACACGATCGTCGAGCGCGACAAGCTGCACGACGAGCTCGACCACGTCCGCGGCCGGTTCTGGGCGTTCGAACGGGAGCAGGGCACGGTCGGTGTCGCCTGCGTGGCGTGTGTCGTCGACTACCGCATCCCCGCGACCGACGCGATCAGCTGCTCGATGCCGTCCTCGCTCGCGGTGGGCGACGAGCTGGCCAGGGTGACCGAGGCCGTCGTCCGCCACACCCGCCGGCTCTCCGCCATCCTCCGCCGTGAAGGGATCCGATGAACCTCCTGATCACCGGCGCCGCGGGCGCTCTGGGTTCGCTGCTGCGCCCCCGGCTCGCCGCCCCTGGCCGCACGCTCCGCCTGCTCGACGTCGCCTCCTTGGGAGCGGCCGCCGAGGGCGAGGAGCTGATCACCGCCTCGGTGACCGACCCCGAGGCGATGGCGGCCGCCTGTGCCGGCGTGGACGCCGTCCTGCACCTCGGCGGGATCAGCAAGGAAGCGCCCTGGGACGAGATTCTGGACGTGAACATCGGCGGCACGCGCACGGTGCTGGAAGCGATGGCGCAGGCGGGGGTGCCGCGGTTCCTGTTCGCGTCCAGCAACCACGCGGTCGGGTATTACACGCGCGACGACGCGCCGGTCCCGGCCGACGTGCCGGTCCGACCGGACACGTACTACGGCGCATCGAAGGCCGCCGGCGAGGCGCTGGCCCGGCTCTACCACGAGCGGTACGAACTGGACGTCACCTGCCTGCGCATCGGCACCTGTTTCGAGAAGCCCGGCAGCCCGCGCGGCCTGTCCACCTGGATGTCGCCGGACGACGGCGCCCGCCTGGTCGAGGCCGCGCTGGCGGTGCCCGGCCCCGGGTTCCGGTTCGTGTGGGGGATCTCCCGGAACACGCGCCGCTGGTGGTCCCTGGCGGAGGGCGAGGCCATCGGGTACCACCCGGTCGACGACGCGGAGAAGTTCGCCGACGAGTACCTGCACGGCGTCGAGCCGGACCTGTCCGACCCGGTCCACCACGTCCTGGGCGGTCAGTTCTGCGCGGTGCCCCTCGGGTCCCGGATGTAGTCCCGGACGGTGTCGAGCACGCGCATGATCGCGACCGTCTCGTCCAGCGGCATGAGCGGGCTCTCCAGCTCGCCCGCGCGCAGGCACCGCGCCACCTCGGCGGCCTGGTACGTGTAGCCGTGGCCGGTCAGGTCGGCCGTGTACGTCCAGGGCTCGGCGCCGCGCGGCCGCACGGTGAACGAGGTCGGACGGAAGAACAGCGAGTGGACGTCGATCCGCCCGCCCGTGCCCAGGATCGTCGCGGTCGTCGGCCCCTCGGCCTCGAACGAGCAGTGCAGCAGCGCCACCGCGCCGCTGTCGTACCCGAACAGCACGCCCGTGTTGGCGTCCACACCGTTCGGCGCGAGACCCGCCACGGCTGCCACGTGATTCGGCTGGCCGAGCAGCATCCACGCGAATGACACCGGGTAGACGCCCAGGTCCAGGAGCGCGCCGCCGCCCAGGTCGGGGGCGAAGAGGCGGTGTTCGGGGTCGTACGGGAACTCGACGGCGAAATCGGCCGTGACGGTCCGCAGCTCGCCGATCGCGCCGCCCAGGACCAACTCCCGGATCTTCGCCACGCACGGGTTGAACCGGGTCCACATGGCCTCCATGAGGAACAGGTTCCTCGCCCGCGCGGTCTTGACCAGCTCCTCGGCCTCGTCGCCCGTCAGTGTGAACGCCTTCTCGCACAGGACGGACCGTCCGGCGTTCAGGCAGGTCAGCGTGGCGGCGTGATGGCCGGAGTGGGGCGTCGCGACGTAGACGACGTCCACCTCGGGGTCGGCGGCCAGGTCGGCGTACGAGCCGTGCGCGCGGGGGATCCCGTACTTCCCGGCGAACAGCGCGGCGCCTTCCGGGGTCCGGGACCCGACGGCGGCGACCTGGTGGTGCGGTAGCCGGAGCAGGTCCTCCGTGAAGGTCGCGGCGATGCCGCCCGTCCCGAGAATTCCCCAGCGGATCGGTGTCATCCTGCCTTTCTACCTGGGTCCGGGCGTTCCAGGGGATGATCGGCGGCGTGGGCAGGTCGCGTTGGATCGTGGTGGCACTCGCCGTCTTCGAGGCGGGTCGGATCTCGTGTCGGCGATCGGCGTCGAGCCGCGGTCCACGGGCTCCCTCTGGGACCTCGTCGTCGGGACGCTGGTCAGCGCGGTGATCATCGGAGTGCTGTTCATCGGCCGGCCACGTGGCTCTGGTCGGATGTCCAGGTGACAGAACAGAGGCTGGCGCGCCGGCTGGGGTTGTTCGACGCGGTCGTGATCGGACTCGGATCGATGCTGGGCGCCGGCATCTTCGTGGCGTTCGCGCCGGCCACCAGGGCGGCCGGCGGTGCCTGGGTGCTGCTCGGCCTGGCGCTGGCGGCGCTGGTGGCGTGGTGCAACGCGCTGTCCTCGGCGCGGCTGGCCGCGCTGCACCCGGAGTCCGGCGGCACCTATGTGTACGGCCGCGAACGGCTCGGCGACATCTGGGGCTTCCTCGCGGGCTGGGCGTTCGTCGCGGGGAAGACGGCGAGCTGCGCGGCGATGGCGCTGGCGATCGGTGCCTACGTCGCGCCGGACCACGCCCGGCTGGTGGCCATTCTCGCCGTCGTGGCGCTGACGGCCGTCAACCTGGGCGGCGTCACCAAGACCGCGCTGCTGACCCGGGTGCTCGTCACGGTGACGTTGGCGGTCCTCGCGCTGGTGGTGGTCACCGGTCTCGGCGCAGACCCTGTCGCGCTGGATGCCGGGGGCACTCCGGACGTCTACGGCGTCCTCCAGGCAGGTGGCCTGCTGTTCTTCGCGTTCGCCGGGTACGCCCGGATCGCGACGCTCGGCGAGGAGGTGCGCGATCCGGCGCGGACGATCCGGCTGGCCATCCCCGTCGCGTTCGGCGTCGTCGTGGCCATCTACACGGTCGTGGGCGTGACCGCGCTGGCCGTCCTCGGCCCCGACCGGCTCGCGTCCTCGGCGGCGCCGCTCGCCGACGTGGTGGCCGTGGCGGGTACGCCGGGGCTTACCGGGGTCGTCCGCGCGGGCGCCGCGGTGGCTGTCGTCGGCGTCCTGCTGTCGCTGATCGCCGGGATCGGGCGGACGACGCTCGCGATGGCACGGCGCGGCGACCTGCCTCGCCCGCTGAGCGCCGTCGACAGCCGGCACCAGGTGCCGTTGCGCGCCGAGCTGGCGGTGGCGGCCGTCGTGGTCACGCTGGTCAGCCTGGGCGACCTGCGGACCGCGATCGGCTTCTCCAGCTGCACCGTCCTCGTGTACTACGCGGTGACGAACGCCAGCGCGCTGACGCTCGGCCGGGGCAGGGCCGTCGCCTGGGCAGGGCTGATCGGCTGCCTCGTCCTCGCGGCCAGCGTGCCCTGGCAGAGCCTCGCGGCAGGGGCGGTCGTCCTCGCCGTCGGCCTCGGAATCCGTGCGCTCAGAGGGGTTTCCGCTCCCAGTCGCCGTCGATCATGATGCCCTCGACGCCCAGATCGGCGTCCAGGACCAGCAGGTTCGCGATCAGGCCGGGCGCCAGCGTGCCGACCTCGTGGTCGAGACCGAGGACACGCGCGGGCGTCGCCGAGATGGCGGTGACCGCGTCGACCATCGGCACGCCGGCCGTGACGACGCGCCGCAGCGCCGAATCCAAGGTGAGCGTGCTGCCGGCGATGGCCTGCGTGCCTTCGAGCAGCGCGACCCCGTTCTGGACGTGGACCATCTGCGGGCCGAGCGGGTAGGTGCCGTCACGGGCGCCCGCCGCCGCCATGGCGTCGGTGATCATCGCGACCCGTCCGGCGCCGACGTGGCGGAACACCATCGCCGTGACGGCGTCGTGCAGGTGGACGCCGTCCGCGACCAGCTCGACGACCGTGTCCGGGTGCTCCAGCAGCGCGGCGACGGGCCCAGGCTCGCGGTGATGGACCCCGCGCATGCCGTTGAAGAGGTGCGTCGCCAGCCGGGCACCGGCCTCGATACCTGCGATGGTCTGCGTGTACGTGGCGTCGGTGTGCCCGATCGCGGCGACCGCTCCGGCGTCGACCACGTGCTTGATCAGGTCGATGGCGCCGGGCAGCTCGGGCGCGATCGTGACCTGGCGGACGTGGCCCCGCGCGGCGCTCAGCATCCGGTCGAGTGCCGAGTGGTCCGGCGCGAGCAGGCTCGCGGGGTCCTGGGCACCGCACCGGATGTGCGACAGGAACGGGCCTTCGAGGTGGATACCGGCGATGTGGCCGTCGTCCGCCAGGTCGGCGAGGACTTCGGCGCCCCGGACGATGTCCTCGATCGGGGCCGTGAGGAGGCTGGCGAGCGTCGTCGTGGTGCCGTGCGCCCGGTGCAGCGCGAGCGCGCCGAGAGCCTCGTCCGCGTCGCCGACTGTCAGGCTCTTGCCACCGCCGCCGTGCACGTGCAGGTCGACGAAGCCGGGGATGATCCAGCGACCGCCGAGATCGATCTCCTCGTGCCCGTCGCCACGGGGCGGCTGGCTCGTATCGCTGCTCCCCAGCGCCGTGATGCGGCCGTGGTCGACGGCGACCCAGCCGTCCTCCACGATCCCGCTCGGCAGGACCAGCCGGGCCGAATGCAACACGCTCACGGATTGCTCCTGTCACCGAGATGGTCCCAACCCAGCAGGGCCGCCCCGAGTGACCCGGCGGCGTCGCCGAGTTCGGCGCGTACCAGGCGTGGCGCCTGGGAGAAGGTCAACCGGCTTGCGACCGCCGTCCGCAGAGGTGCGAGAAGCGTCTCGCCGGCGTCCCCGACGCCGCCGCCGATAACGACGAGCCCCGGGTCCAGCAGGATCGTGACCTGCGCGAGGGCGTCGGCCAGTGCGTCCACGGCCTCGGACCAGACCTCGCTCGCGGCGGGGTCGCCCGCGCCGACGAGGCCGGCGATCTCGGCAGCGGTCAGGTCGGTGCCGTTGCGCTCGCGGTACCGGCGGGCGATCGACGCGCCGGAGGCGTACACCTCCAGGCAGCCGGCCGATCCGCACGCGCACGGCGCGCCGCCCGGACGGACGACGAGGTGACCTACCTCGCCGGCACCGCCGTGGGCGCCCGAGACGGTACGGCCGTCGAGCACGATCGCGCTCGCGATGCCGGTACCGATGGGAAGGAAGAGGAACTGGCTGGCGCCCCGGCCGGCGCCGACGCGGGACTCGGCGAGCCCGCCGGAGCGGACGTCGTGGTCCACCGCGGCGGGGAGCCCGGTGCGTTCGGACGCCAGCTTGCGCAGCGGGGCGTCTCGCCAGCCGAGGTTCGCGGAGTAGACGGCGACGCCGTTGGCGCTGTCCACGATGCCGGGCACGGCGATGCCGAGCCCTCGTGGCGTGAGCTGCCGGTCTTCGGCGGCGCCCGTGAGGGCGGCGGCATAGTCCACCAGGGCGGCGACGACGGCGTCCGGGCCGGATTCGCGGGGGGTGGGCCGGCGGTCGGCGTGCAGGACCGTCCCGTCGGCAGCGGTGATCGCCGCCTTCATGACGGTGCCTCCGACGTCGAGGCCGATGACGCAATCCACGGAGGAAGCCTCGATCCCGGTCAGCGGTGCGGGCCAGGACGCGCGGCATCGCGGGCAGCGCCTGCTGCCACGCGGCAAGGGATGCATGCGGTCATGGGCTACTCCGATCCGTCGGCCACCGCGCGGGGTTCCACGCGGTGCGACAGGCATCGGCCCATGCCTGGGTGCGGGAGCTGGCTGCTCCTCGCGTGCCCAAATGATGCATGACCGTGCCCCACCATGCAACGAACACCCAGTGACGGCCGTGCCCGCTGATGCACGAATCACACTGCCGAACGGCCCCGACCACGCGGTATACGGCCTGATCGGCTGAAAATCTTTCTCATACTGGACTAGTTCGGGCGGCGGGCTTGACTACTGGCAGTAAAAGGTCTAGACCAATATGCGCAGTCCTCGGCCTATGCGCCGGTGCTGCGCGGCGCGTGCTGAGCCAGCCCGATCGGGCTCGGTCCAGGTCGGGCCGGTGCTCTGATCGCGTGGTTGGACGGCCCTCCACCCGCGCGGCCGGCGGCCGGTGCGGGCTGTGTCCGGCCGGCTCCACGCGCCACACGAGTGCGCGCCTCCGCGCGTCTCGCCGCCGCCGCGTGTGCGGAGCGTCACAGCCTTTCCGCATGGCTGTGTGACGGCGCGCGGGGCTGGGGAGTACCGGATACAGTTGCCTGGGTCGCCGCAGTGTGGCGACCGCTGCGCTGTCGGCACCCCGTGTTGTAATGGCGCTTGAATCACAGCGATGTGATTCGCACCGGTCGCCAGCGAGACGAGTACGAGGAGCGAGATGGACGCCACCGTGGTCAGCCCGCTGCCCGCCGAAACGGCAGAGGCGACTGACGAGGGAGGCCTCAGCCGGCGCGAGCGCGAGATCCTCGCGTTCGAACGCCAGTGGTGGAAGTACGCAGGGGCCAAGGAACAGGCCGTCAAGGATCTGTTCGACATGTCAGCGACCCGCTACTACCAGGTTCTCAACGCACTGATCGACCGCCAGGACGCCCTGGAGTACGACCCGATGCTGGTCAAGCGCCTGCGGCGGCTCCGCGCGGCCCGGCAGCGCGCCCGCTCGGCGCGCCGCCTCGGCATGCAGGCCTAGGGCTGGTGCTCCTCGGCGTAGGCGGCCAACCACGCCACCTGCGCCGGGTCGAGTGACGGCCGCACCCGCTGTTTCGCGGCCTTCACATGGGCGCTGGTGACGAGCGCGCTCTCCATCGATTCCCGCATCGCCGACAGCGCCGCCTCGCGAACCAGGGCCGCGCAGTCGGCCGCTGAGAACCCGTCGAGTTCGGTAGCCAGCGTGGCCAGATCGACGTCCGGGGAGAACGGCACATTGCGGGCCGTGGCGGCCAGGATCGCCGCGCGGGCGTCCGCGTCCGGCGGCGGTACGTACACCAGCCGTTCGAGCCGGCCGGGCCGCAGAAGGGCCGGATCGACCAGATCCGGACGGTTCGTCGCGCCGATGACGACCACGTTCCGTAGTTCTTCCACGCCGTCCAGTTCGGTGAGGAGCGCGGCGACCACGCGGTCGGTCGTGCCGCCGTCGGAGGCCTGGCCCCGGACGGGCGCCAGCGCGTCGATCTCGTCCAGGAACACCAGCGTCGGAGCGGCCTCCCGGGCCCGGCGGAACAGCTCCCGCACCGCCCGTTCGCTCTCGCCCACCCACTTGCTCAGGACCTCGGCGCCCTTCACGGACAGCACATTCGCCTGGCCCGATCCGGCCAGCGCCTTGACCAGGTACGTCTTGCCGCAGCCGGGCGGCCCGTACAGGAGCACGCCGCGCGGCGGCTGGACGCCGAGCCGGGCGAACGTGTCCGGGTAGGCCAGCGGCCAGAGCACGGTCTCCGTCAGGGCCTGTTTCACCTCGACCATGTCGCCGACGTCGTCCAGGCTGACCTTCGCGACCTGCAACGTCGACTCCGCCATCGACGTCGGCCTGACGACCTCCAGTGCCGCGTCGAAGTCCGCCTTCGCGACCTGGGGGTTCGGCTCGTCCTTCTGCCGCATCGCCGCGCGGACGCCGGCCTCCCGGACGAGCGCCAGCAGGTCGGCGGCCACGAAACCCGGCGTGCGGGCGGACACGTCCTCCAGCACGACGTCGTTCGCGAGCGGCACGGACCGGACCAGCACGTCCAGGAGCTGGCGCCGGTGCGGGGCGTCCGGCAGGGGGACGACGATCTCGTGGTCGAGCACGCCCGGGCGCCGCAGCGCCGGATCGACCGCTTCGGGGCGGCTCGTCGTGCACACGACGGCGATCCCGGCCGCAACTGCCTCGGTGATGCGCTGGTGCAGGACGGTGCCGAGCGGGCCGGCGTCCTCGCGCGGGGCCAGCGCCTCGACATCGGTCAGGAGGAGGACGGCCGGTCCGCCGCGGCGTGCGGTGGCGACCGCGTCGCGGAGGGCGTCGGAGGCGGCGTTGTTCGTCAGCGCGGCCAGCGACGGTGCCCAGACCGGGACCACGCGGGCCTTCACGGCCGCCGCCACGGCCCGGACCAGCGTCGCCTTGCCGGATCCCGCCGGGCCCGTCACGAGTACGCCGAGCTGTGCCGTGGTGCCGAGCCGGTCGAGTACCTCACGGTGGTGGAAGCCCAGGTCGAACAGCTCGGTGAGGTGGGCGGCCTGGGTGCGGAGTCCGGCCAGGTCCTCGACGTTCGGCACCGGCTCCGCGGCCGCGTCCTGGTGCGCGGGTGCGGGCGTGTCGCTCCCCGCCGTCGCCGCGCCGTCCCGCCAGCGGACGACCGTGTCCATCGTGACCAGGGCCGCCTGGCCCGGATCCGCGTCGGTCACCGTCAGCAGGACGGTCGTCCAGCCCATGCCCACCGTGTTGTGCAGGCTGCGCCGCGCGGCCTGGACGAGCGGGCGGTGGTCGTGGTGCGGCGTCACGTCCTGCGGCAGCAGCGAGACGTTGTCGTCGACGGTCACCACCTTGCCCAGCAACGCCAGCCGCAGCATCTCCGGGCTGACGGCAGCGACGATCTCCGCGTCGCCGGCCACCGTCACGGTCCGGGCGGCTCGCACCGGCGCCGGCTCGACGGTGACCTGCGCCCCGCTGCGGACGCCGAGATTGCCGAGCGTCACGTCGTCGGCGAGCAGTAGCCCCCGGGACGACGCGTCCTCGGCGAGCGCGGCGATTCCGGCGGTGGTGCGGCCGGCGGCGGTGCCCGTACCGGCGGTGCCGCCCGTGCCGGCGGTGAGCAGGACCGGCTCGCCCGCCTGGACGCCGAGAGCGGCCAGGACCTCCGGATGGACCCGCACGATGCCGCGCCGCGCGTCGAGTGCGGCGGGGCGGAGGCTGGCGGTGAGGGTGAGGCGGGCGTCGGTCACGCCCGCAGCGTAGCGACGCCCCGCCCGCCCGCTCGCCCAGCTTCGGACTTTTGAGGGTCCGTGGCGCTCGCCGACCCCCAAAAGTCCGAAAGTCGGTGCGGGCCATTGCTGAGACGGGGCTGAGAGGGCACGGCTGACTCTCAGGAAGCCGCCGTACGGTGGTGCTGTGAGCGAACCCGCGCCGACGGCGCCGAGACCCGACCGCTGGCGCAGGCTGGTGACTCCACGCCGTGTGTTCTCCGCGTCGGTGGTCGTCCTGCTGCTGGGCGCGTCGATCGTGCTGGTCAACTGGGACTCCGGTGAGGAGTACCGCACGGAGGACCGCGCGATCACGGTGGACTCGGGGCCGAAGCGTGACGAGCCGGTGTCCCTGGACACCACGCTGTTCCTTCCCGAGAGCGCCACGAAGTCCGACCCGGCGCCGGCGGTGCTGCTGGCGCACGGCTTCGGCGGGACGAAGCGCAGCGTGGCGGAGAGCGCCGGCGAACTGGCGTCACGCGGTTATGTCGTGCTGACGTGGAGCGCGCGGGGCTTCGGGCGGTCCGGCGGGAACATCTCGCTGAACTCCCCGGACCACGAGGTCAACGACGCCCGCGCGCTGATCGATGTGCTGGCCCGGCGGCCCGAGGTCCAGACGCAGGGGCTCGACCCCAAGGTCGGCGTGGTCGGCGGGTCCTACGGCGGCGCGCTGGCCCTGATGCTGGCCGCGCAGGATCCCCGGGTCGACGCGATCGTCCCCCAGATCACCTGGCACAACCTGGCCGACGCGTTCTTCCCGGAGTCCACAGGCGGAGGCGCGCAGGCCGGCGTGTTCAAGCGGAACTGGGCCGGCCTGTTCTTCGGCAGCGGCAGCGGGCTCGACGCCGCTGCGCTGCTCGGCCAGGGCGACACGACGGCGCCGCGCCGGACCAACGTCCAATGCGGACGGTTCAGCCCTGACGTGTGCTCCGTCTACCTCCAGGTCGCGACCGGCGGACGGGCCACCGACGAGGCCGTCGAGCTGCTGGAGAACCGCAGCCCGAAGGCCGTCCTCAGCAAGATCACCGCGCCGACACTGCTGATCCAGGGCCAGGCCGACACGCTGTTCCCCCTGTCCGAGGCGGACGCGAACGCGCGCGGCATCGCCGCCACCGGCACGCCCGTCCGGGTCGCCTGGTACTCGGGCGGCCACGACGGCGAGGGCTCCGACCGCGACATCGACCGGACGAAGTTCCTCACCGTCCAGTGGCTCGACCACTACCTGGCCGGCAAGGGCGAGGAGCCGGCGCGCAGCTTCACCTACAGCACGCCGGGCGGGATCAGCGTCCGCAGCAGCCGGGCGACCACGCTCACCCACAGCACCGACACGTACCCGGGCCTCAGCAGCTCCACCCGGGCCGAACTGCCGTTGCGCGGCGGTCCCCAGCAGATCGCGAACCCGCCGGCGGGGACACCGGCCGCCATCTCGTCCGTACCGGGTATCGGCCAGCTCGCGTCGCTCGCGGGCGGCGCGGCGCTCGACGTGCCCGGCCAGTTCGCGGTGTTCGAATCGGCGCCGCTCGGTACCGGCCTGGACGTCGTCGGCGCGCCCACCGTCCGGATCAGGGCCGCGTCGCCGAACGGCGAGGCCGTCCTCTTCGCGAAGCTGTACGACACGGCGCCGGGGCAGCGGCCGTCGCTGGTGCGTGGCCTGGTCGCCCCGATCCGGCTCACCGGCCTGCCCGACACGCTCGCCGGCGCCGAGCCCGTCGAGGTGACGCTGCCGGCGATCGCGCACCGGTTCGAGTCGGGCCACACCGCCCGGCTCGTGCTCGCCACCTCGGACCAGGCGTACGCCACCCCTCCCGAGCCGGTCGTCTACGACGTCACCACCGACGGCGCCCTCGCGCTGCCCGCCGTCGACTCCAGCCCGGTCGCCGGGGCCGAGACGCTGTGGCGTTGGGTGCTGGCCGGGCTGATCGCACTGGTCGTCCTCGGCGTGACGCTCACCGTCCTGGTGACCCGCGCGCGGCACCGCCGCATCGACCGCACCGTCGAGGACGGCGCCGCCGACACCCCGCTGGTGATCCGTGGCCTCCGCAAGGCGTACGGCGACGGCTTCCTCGCCGTCCGGAACCTGTCGTTCCGGGTCGAGCGCGGCCAGGTCGTCGGGCTGCTCGGCCCCAACGGCGCCGGCAAGACCACGGCGTTGCGGATGCTCATGGGGCTGATCGGGCCGTCCGCCGGGGAGATCCTGGTCTTCGGTCACCGGGTGTCCGCCGGGGCGCCCGTGCTGTCCCGGCTCGGCGCGTTCGTGGAGGGATCCGGCTTCCTGCCGCACCTGTCCGGCGCCGACAACCTCCGCCGGTACTGGCAGGCCACCGGGCGCCCGGCCGCCGACTCCCATGTCGAGGAGGCGCTGGAGATCGCCGGTCTCGGCACGGCGATCGACCGGAAGGTCAAGGCGTACAGCCAGGGCATGCGGCAGCGCCTCGCCATCGCCCAGGCCATGCTCGGCCTGCCCGACCTGCTGGTACTGGACGAGCCGACGAACGGTCTCGACCCGCCGCAGATCCGGGAGATGCGCGAGGTGCTGCGCCGGTACGCCACGGGCGGGCGCGCGGTGCTGGTCTCCAGCCACCTCCTCGCCGAGGTCGAGCAGGTGTGCAGTCACGTCGTGGTCATGCACAAGGGCGAACTCGTCGCGGACGGTCCGGTCGAGGAGATCGTCGGCGAGTCCACGTCCGTCCTGGTGGACGTCACCGACCGGGACGGCGCCGTGACCGCCCTCAAGGCCCTCGCGGGGGTGGCGGCGGTGAGCCCCAACGGGCACGGCATCGTCGTGGACCTCGCTGGCGCCGCCCGCAGCGAGGTCGTGAAGACGCTGGTCGGGGCCGGGATCGGCGTGGAGCGGATCGCCCCGCGCCGCAAGCTCGAAGACGTGTTCCTCGCACTGGTGGGAGAAGACAAGTGAGTGCGCCCGGGTACGCACCTGCTGCGACGCTGTCGCTGCGGGCCGAAGCCGCCCGCCAGCTGACGAGGCGGCGGACCCAGTTCGCGCTGGGCTTCCTCGTCCTGCTGCCGCTGCTGCTGCTCGTCGCGTTCCTGATCGGCGGGACGCCCGAGGACGACGACGCGGCGACCCGGGGCGTCAGCCTGGTGGACGTGGCCACGGCCAGCGCCGCCAACTTCACGCTCTTCACGCTGTTCGCGTCGTCCACGTTCCTGCTGGTCGTCGTGGTCGCCCTGTTCTGCGGCGACACGGTGGCGAGCGAGGCGAGCTGGGGGAGCCTGCGGTACCTGCTGGCGGCGCCCGTGCCCCGGGCGCGGCTGCTGCGGCAGAAGCTGCTCGTGGCGCTCGGCTACAGCGGGTTCGCGCTCGTGCTGCTGCCGACCGTCGCGCTGCTCTCCGGCGCGGCCGCGTTCGGCTGGGACCCCCTCTCGACGCCCATCGGCGAGCAGATCCCGCCGTGGGAGGCCGTCGGGCGGATCGCCATGGCGGTCGGCTACATCGCCGTCAGCCTCATGATGGTCGCGTCGCTGGCGTTCCTCCTGTCCGTCAGCACGGACGCGCCGCTCGGAGCGGTCGGCGGCGCGGTGATGCTCTACATCACGTCGAACATCCTCGACTCCGTCGAAGCGCTCGGCGAGCTGCGGGCCGTCCTGCCGACCCGGTACAACCTGGCCTGGCTCGGCGCGCTGTCGTCGCCCGTGCAGACCGAGGAGATGGTCAAGGGCGGCATCTCGGCGCTCCTCTACAGCACGCTGTTCCTGGCGCTGGCCTGGCGAAAGTTCACCCGCAAGGACATCGTGAGCTAGCCCGGCGACGACCTGTCACCATCGGATCATGGTGCTGCGTGACTTGCTCGGCGATGGGGTTCAGGTGGACACGGTGCTCGCGGACGGTCCCGTCGCGCCGGGCGGCGTTCTCTCTGGTGAGGTGCGGCTGGTGGGCGGATCCCGTAACCACAGGTTGCAGGGCATCACGCTCGGGCTGGTCGTCGGCGGTAGCCGAGAAGGGGACGTGGAACTGGACCGGCAGCAGGTGGCTGCTCCACGCACCCTCCCGGCCGGCACCCGCGGCGTCGTGCCCTTCCAGATGTCGTTGCCCTGGGACACACCGCTCACGACGATCGGTGGCCGTCGCGCCAGCAGGGCTGCGGTCCGGATCCGCACAGAAGTGCGGCTCGCCGGCGCGCTGGACAAGAACGACAGCGATCCGGTGATCGTCTGCGCGGCGCCGGTACAGCAACGGGTCATCGAGGCGATGTACGCCCTCGGCTACCGCTTCCGCGAGGACCGAGTGGTGATCAGGCGAGAGGCCGACGTGGCACCGGCCATCCGGCAGTACCTCCGGTTCAGGTCGCCAGGCTATGCCGACGCACCTATCACCGTCGTCTTCGTCGCGGGCCCGCGGTCGGTGGACCTGACTCTGTTGAGGGAGGGGACCGAAGTCGCGGGCAGCTCCGCAGGCGCCTTCGCGGAGCTCGCTGTCGACCTGGCGGTCGACGTCGCGGTACTGGGTCACGTCGAGCCTCCCTATGGCGACACGACGGGTGCCGTGCACACCACCGGCCAGTACGTTCGGTCGACCGTGGACTACTCCTGGCTCGACGAGGACCTCGACTGGGAAGGTTGGATCACGGAACGCATCGACGCCGTCCGGTCCGCGCGCTGATCAGGTGTATCTCCGCGCGGCACATCCACTCCTGTAACCGGACCGTCCACCGTTAGGAGGAGCGACAGCATGGTGTTCAAGCGGCTCAAGGCCAGCCTCGGCTCGGGGGTGTCCGTCGACACCGTCCTCGCCAACCCGAACGTCGTGCCGGGCGGTGAACTCACCGGCGAGGTGCGGTTCACCGGCGGGAGCGTCGACTACGACGTCGAGGGGATCACGCTCACGCTGGTCGCCCTCGTCGAGATCGAGAGCGGCGACTCGGAGTACCGCAGCAACGAGCCGTTCCACCGGGTACCCGTCGCGGGACGGTTCCGGCTCGCCGCCGGCGCCACCCACGCCGTGCCGTTCCGGTTCAACGTGCCGTGGGAGACGCCGATCACGGCTGTCTACGGGCAGCACCTGCACGGCATGTCGCTGCACGTGCGCACCGAGCTGGAACTGGCCGGGGCGCTCGACAAGGACGACAGCGACCCGATCCACGTCCACGCGCTGCCGGCGCAGCAGCGGATCCTCGACGCGTTCGGCCGCCTCGGATTCCGCTTCCACGGCGCCGACCTGGAGAAGGGCCGCATCCCCGGCTCCTCGATGCCGTTCTACCAGGAGGTCGAGTTCTACCCCGGCGGCCAGTACGTGAGCGCCATGAAGGAACTGGAGCTGACCTTCATCGCCGGCCCGACCTCGCTCGACGTGATCATGGAACTGGACAAGCGCGGCGGCTTCCTCAGCGCGGGCGGCGACGCGTACAACCGGTTCCGCGTCGACTACGCCAGCGTCGACCAGCAGGACTGGGAGGGTTGGCTTCAGCAGCGCCTGTCGGCGCTCACGTCCCGCCGCTGGTAGCCCGGGACGGTGATCATCGGCGGGCGCTCGACCGTCGGCAGGTCGGTCTCGACCGGTTCGATGCGGCCGTGCGCCCGCCGGAACTGGGTGAGCGTGGCGGGGCCGCCGGCGCCGGTGCGGGCGGCGACCGTGTGCAGGATCGTCGCGGCCATCCGGCCCAGGGCGGCGGTGTCCTGGTGGCCGTGGCGGCGCTCGCCGAGATCGACCTGGGCGACGGCGTCCAGCCCGCACGCCTGGACGGTGTCGATGAGCAGCCCGGTCTCGACCCCGTACCCGGCGGCGAACGGCAGCCGCTCCAGCAACGAGCGCCGTGCCGCGTACTCGCCGGCCAGCGGCTGGATCACCCCGGCCAGCTCCGGAAAGTGCAGGTTGAGCAGCGGACGGGCCATCAGCTCGGTGACCCGCCCACCGCCCGCCGCCGACACGTCCAGCAGCGGACGGTCGTAGAACGCCTTGACGAGCTGGACGTCCGCGTCGCACAGCAGCGGGCCGAGCAGCCCGGTCACGTAGTGCGGGCCGAACTCGGTCAGATCGGCGTCGACGTACACGATCACGTCGCCGGACGTCGCCGCGAGCGCCTTCCACAGCACCTCGCCCTTGCCCGGGTACGACCCGACCTCGGGCAGCACGTCGTCCCGGTGGACCACCTTGGCGCCGGCGGCGGCGGCGACCTCGGCGGTGCGGTCGGCGGATCCGGAGTCCACGACCACGATCTCGTCCACGAGGCCCGTGGCTTCGGCGAGCGCGACGATGCCGGCCACGATCCGGCCCACGGTGGGTTCTTCGTCCAGAGCGGGCAGGACCACGCTCACCGACGTGCCGGATTTGCGGTCCCGGAGCAGGTCGACGGGCCAGTCGCCGGCCTGCGACGTCCGCTCGTGGAACCACCGCTCGGCATCTGCGCGCACGGCGCCAGCCTGCCATGTGGGATCTCACAGTGACCTTCCCGGGCACGCCACGTAAGCTGACACCGATAACTGAATACGCACATCTCATCCAGAGGGGCAGAGGGATACGGCCCGTTGAAGCCCCGGCAACCACCACGCGCGCTCTCATCGCGAGGCCTGTGTGGCAGGTGCCAAGTCCGTCCCGACAATCGGGAAAGATGAGGAAAGGGCCTCGCCATGACCACATTTCTGCCTGCCACCGACATCGCGCCCAGCCCGGCGGAGAACCTCCGCTGTCGCAACTGCGGCGCCACATTCCCCCTGATCGCGATCCACGCCTGCGCGGAGTGTTTCGGCCCGCTGGAGGTCGGCTACGACGAGGCGCGGCTCACGAGCGTCACGCGCGAGCAGATCGAGGCGGGCCCCCGCAACATCTGGCGTTACGCGCCGCTCCTGCCGGTCGGGCAGGACCCTGAGTCCCGGGTGTCGCTCGACCCCGGCTTCACGCCGCTGGTCCGCGCAGACCGGCTCGCCGCCGAACTGGGCATCACGGGCGGCCTGTGGGTCAAGGACGACAGCGCCAACCCGACCCACTCGTTCAAGGACCGCGTCGTCTCGGTGGCCCTGACGGCCGCCAAGGGGCTCGGCTTCACCGCCGTGGCCTGCGCGTCCACCGGCAACCTGGCCAACTCGGTCGCCGCCCACGCGGCCCGCGCCGGCCTCGACGCCACCGTGTTCATCCCGAGCGACCTCGAGCAGGCCAAGATCGTCAACAGCGCGATCTACGCGCCCCGGCTGGTGGCCGTCGACGGCAGCTACGACGACGTCAACCGTCTCACCAGCGAACTTACCGAGACGGACGAGTTCGAGGAGACCGCGTTCGTCAACCAGAACGTCCGCCCGTACTACGCCGAGGGCTCCAAGACGATCGGGTACGAGACCGCCGAGCAGCTCGGCTGGCGACTGCCGGCGCAGATCGTCGTGCCGATCGCGTCCGGATCGCTGCTGACGAAGATCGACAAGGCGTTCAGCGAACTGATCAAAGCCGGGCTGGTCGACGAGTCGCCGTGGAGCGTGTTCGGCGCCCAGTCGGCCGGGTGCTCGCCCGTGTACACCGCCTTCGCCGCCGGCCAGGACGTCGTCCAGCCGGTCAAGCCGACCGGCATCGCCAAGAGCCTGAACATCGGCAACCCGGCGGACGGGCCGTACGTGCTCGACGCGGTCCGCCGGACGGGCGGGGCCATCGAGTCGGTCACCGACGACGAGATCCGGGAGGGCATCGCGCTGCTCGCCCGTACGACCGGCATCTTCGCCGAGACGGCCGGCGGCGTGACGGTCGCCGTCCTGAAGAAGCTCGTCGAGTCCGGCCAGCTCGACCCCACGCGCGAGACCGTCATCTACAACACGGGTGAGGGGCTCAAGACCCTGGACGCGGTCGTGGACCAGGTCGGCCCGACCCACCGCATCGCGCCGTCCCTCAAGGGTGCCCGCGAGGCCGGTCTGCTCAGCTAGTGGGGCGGCGCCAGCGCAACGGCTGGCGGATGTAGCCGCCGCGATCCAGGCCGGCCCAGCGCTCGAACAGGTTGCGGCCGCCGTGGTCGCCGCAGACCAGCCACGAGTACAGCTGGCCGAGTCCGTAGAGAGGCAGGAAGAACGGGCCGAAGATCGCTGCCTGCACGCTGTGCACGGTCTCGTGCGCGAGCAGCCCGGCCTTGTCGGGGGACAGCAGGTACTCCGGCCCGTTCTTCGTGTTGATGACGTTGCCGAGGGTGAACGCGCCCGCGACCGGGAACGACAGCCGGTAGCCGCAGCCGATCCACATGCCGCCCGGCGCACGCTGGAACCGGCTGCGGCCGATCGTCCCCACGAGGAGGCCGAGCGGGGTCATGAGGTTCACCCAGTTGATCGCCGTGCGGAGACGCTGCCAGCCGGTCACGGCGCCATTCTGACCTGCTCGGCGGCTGCCGGGCGGGACATCTCGATCTCGGTCACGCCCTCGTACAGCGGGTGGGGCGCCGAGCCGCCGGTCGGGACGAAGCCGAGCCGCCGGTACGCGGCCATCGCGCGCGGGTTCTCGGCGGCGACCTCCAGGAACAGCTCGTCACGACCGCACGCCAGCGACCAGGCGGCGATCTCCTCGATCAGGCGGGCGAGCAGTCCGGCGCCGCGGTACGCCGGGGCGATGTACACCCCGATGACCTCGGTCGGAACGTCGAACACCTCGCCGGTGGCCGTCGCCACGAAACGTCCGTCGACTTCGGCCACGAACGTCGCCCGCTCCGACCCGGACGATCCGCGCGCGGCGGCGTCGTCCCAGCGTGAGGCTGGTGACTGAGACGCGTTCTCCAACGTCTCGACGTACGCGATGGGGGTGTCGGCGAGCATCTCCAACCGCAGCGCCCGCGCCTGCGGTCCGTCGTCCGGCCGGATACGGCGTACCAGTGGCTCCATGGAACGTACATAACCCCGCGCATGTGGTGTAGGCCAATGGTTTTTCGCGACTTCTTCCGCGAGTGTGACGGGTCCGGTACCGTGCGTTCTGGTCGTAGTTCTTGCCAGATTGGTGCACGATCCGCAGTGCTTGGCACCTGGACGAAGACCCGGGTCGCACGAGGGGTGCGGTCCGCCGCACGACAGGTAAGGAAGTGCGCAGGTGGCTCAAGGCACTGTGAAGTGGTTCAACGCCGAGAAGGGCTACGGCTTCATCGCGGTCGACAACGGGTCGGACGTCTTCGTCCACTTCTCCGCGATCCAGATGGACGGCTACAAGTCCCTCGAAGACGGCCAGCGCGTCGAGTTCGAGGTGACCCAGGGGCCCAAGGGTCCGCAGGCTGACGCCGTGCGCGTCGTCGGCTGACCACGCCGGCAACCGAAGGCCCGTCCCAGTCCGGGGGACGGGCCTTTCGCTTGCACTCTCACCATCCGAGTGCTAAACCTTGAACTGGCACTCGACTGCGTTGAGTGCCAGGTCGGGGCGGTGAGGCCGCCGGGCCGCGGGCGATGTGAGCCGGCGGAGCCCGGAGGTCGTCCGTCGCGGGCATCGAACCCGGCCGCGATAACAGGTTGTGGCGCCGATGAGGCGCCGCGATGTCAGCCCGAGCACCACCCGTGCGACGGCTGTCCCAACCATCGGAGGACCACACCGTATGGCCAAGATGATCGCGTTCGACGAGGAAGCGCGCCGCGGTCTCGAGCGGGGCATGAACGTCCTCGCCGACGCCGTCAAGGTGACGCTCGGCCCCAAGGGCCGCAACGTCGTGCTGGAGAAGAAGTGGGGCGCGCCCACCATCACCAACGATGGTGTGAGCATCGCCAAGGAGATCGACCTCGAGGACCCGTGGGAGAAGATCGGGGCCGAGCTGGTCAAGGAAGTTGCCAAGAAGACCGACGACGTCGCGGGTGACGGCACCACCACCGCCACCGTTCTGGCCCAGGCGCTCGTCCGCGAGGGTCTCCGCAACGTCGCCGCCGGCGCCAACCCGATCGCCCTGAAGAAGGGCATCGAGGCTGCTGTCGCCAGTGTCTCCGAGGAGCTCGGCAAGGCCGCCAAGGACGTCGAGACGAAGGAGCAGATCGCCTCCACCGCCTCGATCTCCGCCGCTGACACCTCGGTCGGCGAGATCATCGCCGAGGCGATGGACAAGGTCGGCAAGGAAGGCGTCATCACCGTCGAGGAGAGCAACACCTTCGGGCTCGAGCTGGAGCTCACCGAGGGCATGCGCTTCGACAAGGGTTACATCTCGCCGTACTTCGCCACCGACACCGAGCGCATGGAGGCCGTCCTCGACGACCCGTACGTGCTCATCGTCGAGGGCAAGATCAGCTCGGTGAAGGACCTGCTCCCGCTGCTGGAGAAGGTCATGCAGTCCGGCAAGGCGCTCGCGATCATCTCTGAGGACGTCGAGGGCGAGGCCCTGGCCACGCTCGTCGTCAACAAGATCCGCGGCACCTTCAAGTCCGTCGCCGTCAAGGCTCCGGGCTTCGGCGACCGCCGCAAGGCCATGCTGACCGACATCGCCGTCCTCACCGGCGGCCAGGTCATCAGCGAGACCGTCGGCCTCAAGCTGGAGAACGCCGGCCTGGAGCTGCTCGGCCGTGCGCGCAAGGTCGTCGTCACCAAGGACGAGACGACGATCGTCGACGGTTCGGGTGACGCGGAGCAGATCGCCGGCCGCGTGAACCAGATCCGCGCCGAGATCGAGAAGAGCGACTCCGACTACGACCGCGAGAAGCTGCAGGAGCGCCTGGCCAAGCTGGCCGGCGGCGTTGCGGTCATCAAGGTCGGCGCGGCCACCGAGGTCGAGCTGAAGGAGCGCAAGCACCGCATCGAGGACGCCGTTCGCAACGCGAAGGCCGCCGTCGAGGAGGGCATCGTCGCCGGTGGTGGCGTTGCGCTGATCCAGGCTTCGGTCACCGCGTTCGAGAAGCTCGACCTGTCCGGCGACGAGGCCACTGGTGCCAACATCGTCAAGGTCGCGCTGGAGGCGCCGCTCAAGCAGATCGCGGTGAACTCCGGTCTCGAGGGTGGCGTCGTGGTGGAGAAGGTCCGCAACCTGGAGACGGGTCACGGCCTCAACGCCGCCACGGGCGAGTACGTCGACATGATCAAGGAGGGGATCATCGATCCCGCCAAGGTCACCCGGTCGGCGCTGCAGAACGCGGCCTCCATCGCCGCGCTGTTCCTGACGACCAGCGCGGTCGTCGCGGACAAGCCGGAGAAGGCCGCTGCCCCGGCGGGCGACCCGTCCGGCGGCATGGGCGGCATGGACTTCTGAGTCCAGCGCAGTACCAACAAAAGGGGGCGGCCTACGGGCCGCCCCCTTTTGCGTGGCCCAGATCACATACTGACTGTGTGTAGCCAACTACTGTAAGTATCCACTGCTGCGGCACGGTCCACTCCCGACCGAGCGACGCGCCGGGTGACCTGCGGCGACGCGCCGAATCTGAACCGGTTCCGGTGAGTCTGATAGGCGACGTATAGCAGACAAGCCATGAATTGTCGCTACTCTCGGTCATCGTGAGCGTCGAATCGTTGATCCAACCTCAAGGTTGGCATAAATGAGGCGCCATATCACACGACGGGGGCATCAGGGAAGAAGGCGCACTGTTAATGTCCCGTGACATGTTGGCCAACACCACGGCCGAGCCTGTTCGCCGCGACGATTCGCTCTCCCGTTTCCCCGTGCCGGCCCTCGCGCCCATCATCGCCGCGGCGTTCGCGGTCGGGCAGCCGCTCCTCGCCCACCTGATCGGCATCCTCCGCTGGGACCAGTGCTTCTGCGGCGGCGCCGAAGCCGGCTGGGGCCTCGGACTGGCCGCCGTCCTCTGGTACACGGCGATCTCCGTACCCGCCGGGTTGCTGATCGCCCGGAAGCTCATCGGCCGTCCGGTCCGCGCCAGGCCGTCCGAGTTCGTCAGCGGCATCATCCCGGCCGCGCTGGGCGCGCTGCTCGCGACGCCGGTCGTCGCGGCGCTCGCCAACCACGCGGTCGTGCCGGGCATCGAGTACCCGGGCGTCGTCGCCGGGTTCAGCGTCCCGGTCGGCGCCGGCATCGGTGTGCTCGCCGCCCTCGCCGCCCTCGCGTCCGCCGCCGTCGTCCGCGGGCTGGCCGCCAGTTGGCTTTGGGTCTGGTTCGTCGGCATGGTCAGCGCAGTGCTGCTCAAGCTCGCGCAGGACGGTGGCGCCCAGCCGCTCGGCGGGATCGACGTCGCGTTCGCCGATGGCCGGTTCGCCGCCGGGCTGTACCGCGCCTTCGCCGACGTCGGCTGGCTGATCGCGCTGGTCGCGCCGGCCGCCGTCGCGGCGTACGTCGCGTACCGGTCGGTCCGCTCGGGCAGCGGCGCCGTCGCGGCCGCCCTGGGCGGTGTCGCCGGCACGCTGCTGATCGTCGCGGCCTACCGCGGCCGGGGCGACGTGCTCGTCGGCGACGAACCCTGGTACGGGCTGGCGATCGCCGAGCTGGTGCTCAGCGCGGCGGCGGCCGTGATCGCGGCGTTCGTCACCCGCATGCGGTTCCCGATCGTCCGCCCGCCGACGAGCTAGGACCCCTTCGCGGTACGGACGGCCGCCGCGGCGTCCACGATGCCGGCACCGAACGTGTTGGCCACGCCGCAGTCGTCGCCGGTCTGCATGGTGGTCGCGCGGGCGGTGGTCCGGAGGATCTCGGCGGTGCCGTCGATGTCGCCGACCAGGGCGGGGTTGGCCTGCCACATCAGCGCGACGACGCCGGCCACGTGCGGCCCGGCCATCGACGTGCCGTCCTGCTCGTCGTAGGTGCCGTCGGGCATGGCGGACAGGATCTTCTCGCCTGGCGCGACCAGGTCCGGCTTGACCCGGTCGCTGCCGTCCACCGCCACCGGACCACGGCTGGAGAAGTCGCTCACCTGCCCGCCCCTGTTCACCGATCCGACGGTGAGCGACTCGGGATAGAGGGCGAGCGGGTCGCGGACGGTTCCGCAGCCGGCGTAGCCCGTGTTGCCCGCGGACACGACGACGAAGATGCCGGCGGCCTCCAATGCCTGGACGGCCGGCCGCAGCGAACTCGGATCGCACCCCTCCAACTCGGGACAGCCCCACGAGTTGTTGAGGACGTCGGCAGCGCGGGCGGGGTCACCGTCGCGGAGCGGGTCGCCGCCGCGCGGGAACGGCGCCAGCATGAACTGGAGACAGGTGAGGTAGACGGCCGGGTTGCCGAGGTTCCGGCTGAGGTTGACGCACCCGATCCATTCGGCGCCGGGCGCCACCCCGACGTTCTCCCGGCCCACAGCGGTAGCGGTCGTGTGCGTGCCGTGCCCGCCGACGTCGGTGGGGGATCGGGTTTCGTTCCAGGGGTCGTACCAGTTGTAGTCGTCGCCGCTGGTCCGCCCGCGGTAGTTGTCGCGCAGCGCCGGATGCCGGCCGTCGACCCCCGAGTCGGACTCGCCGACGACGATGCCGGTGCCGTCCACCTTCAGGTCGTTCCAGACGGTCGGCGCGCCGATCATCCGCAGGTTCCACACCGGGTCGGCCGGTGCTTCCGTCCGGGGTCCCCGCTGGACCGGCGGGTCGAACGGCAGCGGGCGCAGGCGCGGGCTGGCGAGGAGACGGTCGACCTCGCCACGGTTCCCGAGCCACACCCGGTTCACCGGGCTGTCCGGGATCTCGACGGCATTGACCAGGTAGAACGACGTGAACTCGATGCCGCGTTCGGTGAGGTCGCGCCGCAGGTCACGCTGGGTCCGCTCGGCGTGGCCGACCAGCCGCTCGTACGTCCGGCGGCGGCGCTCGTCGATGTCCGGTACGGCGTCGAGCCCGCTGAGATCGGCCTGGCTGTCGAGGATCGCGAACAGCCGTTCGCCGTGGAAACCGGGCTGGCCGGCGGTCGCGCCCACCCCGGCGCCGGCCACGGCCAGGGCGGCCGCGAGCCCGGCCGCGACGAACCGCGGCGCCCGCCCCGCCGTGACGACGCCGGCGAGCAGCGCGACGAGGAGCCCGGCCAGGGCAGCGACGAGTGTGTACCGGCCGACATCCGCGAACCCCAGCAGGATCGTCAGTTCCTCGGGATCGGCGAACGCCAGCGGACCGAGCGCGGCGAGCCCGATGACGACGGCGCCCGGGTACCAGCGCAGCCCGTCCGGGTAGGCGAGCGCGGCCAGCGCGAACCCGGTGGGCGGGACGGTGAGCAGGAGGGCGAGGTGGGTACCGCTCGGACCGGCGCCGGCGAACAGCAGCGCCAGCGCGGTTCCGGCGGCGAGCCCGGCCACCGAGATGTGCGGCCAGCGCCGCATCGGCGCCTCCGCGAAGGCCGGCCACAGGAACCGGCTCAGCAGGGTTCCGCCAAGCACGCCGAGCGCGACGGCCGCCGCCACGGCGAGCACGGTGTCCGTCACCGATCCGAGCGCGCCGAGCCACCACCACGGCAGCAGCAGCGCGAGGCCGGCAGCGGCTGCCGCGAACGTCCTGCCGGCGACCCGCGCCGGGGTGGCGCCGGGCGCGGGCGCGGCGGATGGCGGCGCGGCGGTCGGCGGCGCGGCGGTCGGCATGGCCGGGCCTGGAATCGGGCCTGCGGGTCCCGCGCTCGGGTCGGCGAGTCCCGCGCTCGGGGCGGCGCCGGGCGCGGGGGTGGCCGGGCGGTTGCCGACGAGGGCGAGCAGCGCGGCCAGGCCGGCGGCGACCACGGCCAGCGACGGGACCGAGTACAACGTGTCCACCGGCGGGAGCGCCCGCATCAGCCCGAGGACGGCGAGGCAGCCGAGCGCGACGGCCCAGGTCCGGGCGACGGCGCGCGGCTTCGGACGCCGGATCATCAGCGCGGCCGGGACGATCACCAGCCCGGCGAGCAGCGCGTTGCCGATCGCGATGAGCGGCCAGGCGACGGCCGGGAAGTCGGTCTCGAGCGTCAGCAGCGACTGCTCGACGAACCAGGCTCCGACGTGGAGCACGACCGTGCCTCCCACGGCGACGACGCCCGCCACCGAGAGGAATGTGACGACGACCCAGCCCGGAACGCCGGCCCGGGTCGGCTCGCCAGGCGGCGTCCACGGCACGTCGGCGGATCGCTCGGCATGCGGCGGTGCCCACGGGTCGGGGGTCTGGTCCATGGCTAAACCGTAGGGGCTGGGTCACACCGGTGCCGGCTCGACTGCTGGCTGGGCGGAGGCCACGTACGGTGTATGGGTGCGCCGTGATCCCAGAGTGTCCCGATTCGCCGCCAGCCGGCTCGGTCCGCAGCAGCGGACGCGTGACGTCGCCCGCATGCGGGAGGAGACGTTCGACGTCGTCGTGATCGGCGGTGGCGTCACCGGTGCCGGCGCCGCCCTGGACGCCGCCAGCCGGGGTCTGTCCGTCGCGCTGGTCGAGGCCCGCGACTACGCGGCCGGCACGTCCAGCCGCTCCAGCAAGCTGATCCACGGCGGGCTGCGGTACCTGGAACAGCTCAACTTCGGCCTGGTCCGCGAGGCCCTGAAGGAGCGGGGGCTGCTGCTGACGACGCTCGCACCGCACCTCGTCCGTCCGGTGCCGTTCCTCGTCCCGCTGGAGCACCGGGTCTGGCAGCGCGCGTACTACGGCGCCGGCGTGGCGCTCTACGACACGCTCGGCAGCCTCTTCGGCGCCGCGCGCGGCCTGCCCCGGCACCGTCACCTGAGCCGGACGGGCGCCCGCCGGCTCTTCCCCGGCCTGCGCCGCGACGCCCAGATCGGCGCGATCCGCTACTACGACGGCCAGGTCGACGACGCCCGGTTCACGATGACGTTGGCGCGCACCGCCGCGTCCTACGGCGCCGCCTTCGGGACGAGCATGCGCGTGGTGGACGTGTTGAAGGACGTGCGCGAGGTCGTCGGCGTCCGGGTGCGCGACATGGAGACGGGCGAGGAGTTCGACGTCAGGGCCCGGACGGTCATCGCCGCGACGGGCGTGTGGAGCGACGACCTGTCCGAGATGCTCGGCGAGCGGCCTGGCCTGCGCGTACGGGCGAGCAAGGGCGTCCACCTGGTGGTGCCCCGGAGCGCGATCAACGGCGATTCGGGGCTGATCCTCCGCACCGAGAAATCGGTGTTGTTCGTCATCCCGTGGGGCGGGCACTGGGTGATCGGCACGACCGACACCGACTGGGACCTGGACCGTGCCCACCCGGCAGCGTCCAGTGTGGACATCGACTACATCCTGGAACACGTCAACGAGGTGCTGGAGCGCCCGCTGACGCACGACGACATCGAGGGCGTGTACGCGGGGCTGCGGCCGTTGCTGTCCGGTGAGTCCGACGCGACGAGCAAGCTGTCGCGCGAGCACGCGGTCGTCGAGCCCATGCTCGGGCTGATGCTGGTCGCGGGTGGCAAGTACACGACGTACCGGGTGATGGCGGCGGATGTCGTCGACCTCGCCGCGCGCCGCCTCCGGAACACGCCGCCCAGCCGGACGGAACACGTCCCGCTGATCGGCGCCGACGGGTACTCGGCCGCATGGTCGAACCGGGCCGAGACCGCGCGGCGGCACGGCGTCTCCGTCGGCGTCGTCGAGCACCTGCTGGAGCGGTACGGATCGCTGACGACCGACGTCCTGGCGCTGGTGGACGAGACCCCCGAACTGGCCAGGCCGCTGACCGGCGCCGCGGAGTACCTCGCCGCCGAGGTCGTGTACGCCGGTCTCGCCGAGGGTGCCCTGCATCTGGACGACGTCCTCACCCGCCGGACCCGGATCTCCATCGAGACGCCGCACCGCGGCCTGGACTGCGTCGAAGAGGTGGCCGACCTGCTCGCCCCCGTCCTCGGCTGGGACGCCGCCTCCCGCCGGCGCGAGGTCGAGCACTACCGGGCCCGCGTCGCCGCCGAACGCGAGTCGCAGCGCATGCCGGACGACCACACCGCCGACGCCGCCCGCCTCGGCGCCCCCGACGTGCGCCGCCTCGCCCGGACACCCCGCCCGTAACCCACCCATGGCGAAGGGGCCCTCAGAAGGAGGGCCCCTTCGGTCCAGCTAGTGCGAGGGGTCAGGCTGTCTTACGGCGGCGGCTGAAGTAGAACAGCGCCGCGCCGCCGGCCACGAGGGCCAGGCCGGCCGTCACGAACAGTCCGACCTGGACGCCCGTGTTGGGCAGGCCGCCACCGCCCCCGTCATCCGTGCTCGGCGACGGGCTCGGCGTCTCGGCAGGCGTCGACGGTGACGTGCTCGGCTCCGGGCTGGGCGAGGCGGACTCCGACGGGCTCGGCGACGGCGAGTCCGACGGCTCCGGCCCACCAGCGGACTTCCAGGTGACGGTCGACTTGCCCTTGGCCTCCGCCTCCGAGTTGCTGGCGGTGATCAGGGTCTGGGTCTGGACGCCGTCGCCGCGGAACAGGCGCCCGGTCTTGATGGTGGCGCTGACCTTGGCGGCAATGGTGGCCTTCCCGTTGGCCGCGCCGTCCGGGACGTCCACGTAGAGCTTGGTGCCGTTGGTGGCCTCGCTGACCGGCGCGCCCTTGGCGTCGGTGAGCTTCGCGCCCTCGTCGCCCGTGAACTCCAGCTTGACCGATCCGGCGGTGGTCTTGACCGTCAGCGGACCCAGCTTGCTGCCCGCCTTGCCGGTGACCTTCTCCGGCGCGAGTTTCAGGGTGGGTGCCGGCTCGGCGTCCAGCCCGGTGTTCTTCTCGCCGGTCAGGTGCTCGTAGAGCGCGATGATGTCGGCGTCGGTGCGGTTCTCGTCGGGCTTCGTGTCGTTGCTGAAGTGCCAGATCGCGAGCTGGGTACCGGCAATGGCTTCGCCCTTGTCCAGGCCGTCGACGCCGGAGGCGTCCCGCAGCGCGTCGAGCTCGAGGTGCGGGAACGAGTTGTTCAGGATCCAGTTCACCTGGGCGGGCTTGGCCGTGAACCTGGTGCGCGTGTTCGGGTAGTTCGCCCAGTCGTCCTCGACCATGCGCGCGTTGTGCTTGGCCGGGGTCGTGAAGTCGATGCAGTAGGTGCGGACGTGGCCGCCACCGTCGAGGTTGATCCGGAAGAGCTGGGTGCTGAGCCGTTTGCCGTCGATATAGACGGAGGAGCCGTTGATGGTCTCCTGCGCGTCGACCGTGCCTGAGGCGCCGGTCGCGGACGCGGGTGCCGCTTGTCCGAAGAGGACGATCGCGGCGGTGATGGTGGCGCCGAGGGCGCCAAGCTGGCGGGAGGATGGCCGTAACAGAGAGCGCATAGCGTCGATTCTGTGAGTGAGCGGACACCGAAATGGCCCAGGCAGGCTCCACTTGGGGCATACCCCGACCAAGTGGTCCGGAGTGTAGCGATCTACTCCTGGGCAGTCGCGAGTGCCCCTTGGGGCATACGCTCAGCCGGTGACCGTCCTCGTCGACCCGCCGGTCTGGCCAGCACGCGGCAGGCTCTGGTCACATCTCGCGAGCGACGTGTCCTACGACGAACTCCACGCGTTCGCCGCGTTACTGGGTGCTCCGCCCCGCGCGTTCGAGCGCGACCACTACGACATCCCGGCAGACCGGTACGACCGGGCGGTCGCACTGGGGGCGGTGCCGGTGTCCAGCCGC
This sequence comes from uncultured Actinomycetota bacterium, assembly GCA_963742725.1. Taxonomy (GTDB): domain Bacteria; phylum Actinomycetota; class Actinomycetes; order Mycobacteriales; family Cryptosporangiaceae; genus CAVVAL01. The sequence goes on from CAVUMX010000001.1 coordinate 2,828,029, forward strand.
GAGTTGGTGGAGCGGATTACCGGTGCGGGGCTGCGCCGCCGCAAACATCAGTCCCGAAAGCTCTAGTCGCCCAGGATGCTGTGGTGCTGGGTCTCCAGCCGCTCGCGCGCCACGCTGCGTGAGTGGGACCAGAAGGCTGCCACCACGATCGCGGCCACCGACACGACAGCGGCGACGGAGAAGAGCGTCAGGACCAGTTCGATGTTGGTCATGGACGGTGAGGCTTCCGCGCCTAGCCCCCTGCCGTCAAGGCCGCGGCCTCAATTGCCAGGTTGATTCGTGCCCGACGCTCCCATTTATCCCTTGCTGCGTCGAGGTTATAGAGGTGCGGACGGGCGAGAAGTGAGCGCAGAACAGCGGCCCGCCCGGCCCGGAACGTGGCGTCGTCGAGGTGCCCGTACTCCGTCCGGACGGCGTCCGCGTAGCGCCGGTACGCCGACGGGGGAGTGGCGAGGATGGCGAGATCCGCGTCACACAGGAGGGCGCCGTCGCGATCGTCCGGAGCGGGATCGTGACTTGCTGTGACCAGGATCAGGCGTGCCACCTCTGCTGTGGACTTCTCGGGCACGCCCAGCCGGTCCAACTCGGCGACGGCCAGATCCGCGCTCGCCTGCTCGTTGCCCGGCCGCGTCGGGTCGTACACGGCGTCGTGGAACCACGTGGCAAGCCGGACGGCGACGGCATCCCGGCCGTCCGCCAGGGTGTCCACATGGGACAGCATCGCCGCCAGGTGGTCGACCGTGTGGTACCGGCGGTGCGGCTCGCACCACCGGGCGAGCAACTCGACCCCGGCCGCCCGAACCGCGCCCCCACCCGCTGTGCCTGGTCCGGTCGTGCCTGGTCCGGTCGTGCCGGGGCCCGCCGCGCCGGGGGGTCGGGCTGCTGCGAGATCGGCGCACCAGGTGTCCAGCAACGCGTCCACGGGACCAGTGTGACGTGGGCGCGCATCCGTGCGGAACCGGACGATTGGCCCGGACGTCCAACGGTCATGCGCCCACTGATTCTGATCCCCCTCGCCGCACTGCTCGTCGCCGGCTGTTCCGGCAAGGCCGAAGACACCGCCAGCTCGGACACGCCGAGCGCGTCGGCCAGCCCCAGCTCCAGCCCGAGCCCGAGCGGCTCGCCGAGCGCGCCGGCCAGCCCCACGGCCAGCCCTCCGTCCAACCCTGCGCCGCCGTTCCAGTCGGTGACGGTCGTCAAGACCGGCGGATTCGCCGGGGTGAACGAGACGATCAAGGTCACCTCGTCCGGTGCCGTCAACGGGACGAAGAAGCTCACCGCCACCGATCTGAACCAGCTCCGCGCCCTCGTCGCCGCGCCCGCGTTCGCCGCCGAGGCGAAGAGGAGCCCGCACGCCGGTCCGGACTGCCGCGACGGGTTCGAGTACCGCGTCACGAGCGGGCCGATCCAGGCGTCCGGCACCGACTGCGGCAACCTCGCCAAGGACGCCCCCACGATGTGGAAGATCGTCCAACTGATCGAGGCAGCCGCCGCACGCTAGCCGCCCGGCCCGCGAGCCCAGCCCGCACCCCCGCGCCGGGCCCGCGGCCCGCACCCCGCGCCGGGCCCGCAGCCCGGGTCGGTCAGCCGATCTCGGGGAGGGGCGGACCGAGGACGTCGTCGGCGTCGATGATCGTGTACGCGTAGCCCTGTTCCGCCAGGAACCGCTGCCGGTGGGCGGCGTACTCGGCGTCGAGGGTGTCGCGGGAGACGACCGTGTAGAAGTGGGCCTGGCGCTTGTCCGCCTTGGGCCGCAGCACCCGGCCGAGCCGCTGCGCCTCCTCCTGCCGTGACCCGAACGTGCCGGACACCTGGATTGCCACGGCGGCCTCGGGCAGGTCGATGGAGAAGTTGGCGACCTTCGAGACGACCAGCACCCGGATCTCGCCCCTGCGGAACGCGTCGAACAGCCGTTCCCGCTCCTTGTTGGTGGTCGAGCCCTGGATGATCGGGGCGTCCAGTTCGGCGGCGAGGTCGTCCAACTGGTCGAGGTAGGCGCCGATGACGAGGATCTGCTCGTCCGGGTGCCGGTCGACCAGCTTGGAGACCACGGGCAGCTTGGTGCGGGCGGTCGCGCACACCTTGTACCGCTCCTCGGGCTCGGCCGTGGCGTACGTCATCCGCTCGGCGTCGGTGAGGGTCACCCGCACCTCGACGCACTCCGCCGGCGCGATCCAGCCCTGGGCCTCGATGTCCTTCCAGGGCGCGTCGTAGCGCTTGGGGCCGATGAGGGAGAACACGTCGCCTTCCCGGCCGTCCTCGCGGACCAGGGTGGCGGTCAGGCCCAGGCGGCGGCGCGACTGGAGATCGGCGGTGAGCCGGAAGATCGGCGCCGGCAGCAGGTGGACCTCGTCGTACACGATCAGGCCCCAGTCGCGGGCGCCGAACAGTTCGAGGTGGCGGTACTCGCCTTTCCGGCGGGTCGTCATCACCTGGTACGTGGCGATCGTGACCGGCCGGATCTCCTTCCGTTCGCCCGAGTACTCGCCGATCTCGTCCTCGGTGAGCGACGTCCGGGCGACGAGCTCCCGCTTCCACTGCCGGCCGGCGACGGTGTTCGTCACCAGGATCAGCGTCGTGGCGCCGGCCTCGGCCATGGCCGCCGCGCCCACCAGTGTCTTGCCGGCGCCGCACGGCAGCACGACGACGCCCGACCCGCCGGCCCAGAACCCCTCGACCGCGTGCCGCTGGTAGTCGCGCAGCACCCAACCGTCCTCGTGGAGGCTTATGGGGTGTTTCTCGCCGTCGACGTAGCCGGCGAGATCCTCCGCCGGCCAGCCGATCTTGAGGAGAACCTGCTTCAGCCGGCCCCGCTCGGACGGGTGGACTACCACCGTGTCGTCGTCGATCCGCTCGCCCAGCATCGGGGCGATCTTCTTGTTCCGGACCACCTCGGTCAGCACCGCGCGGTCGAGCGCCTGCAGGACCAGCCCGTGCGTGGGGTGGGTCGCGAGCTGGAGCCGGCCGTACCGGTCCATCGTGTCGGCGACGTCGACCAGCAGCGCGTGCGGGACGGGGTAGCGCGAGTACCGGACGAGCGCGTCCACCACCGACTCGGCGTCGTGCCCGGCGGCGCGCGCGTTCCACAGCCCCAGCGGCGTCAGCCGGTAGGTGTGGACGTGCTCAGGGGCGCGTTCCAGCTCGGCGAACGGCGCGATGGCCATCCGGCACGCCGTGGAGTCGGCATGGTCGATCTCGAGCAGGAGCGTCTTGTCGGACTGGACGATCAGCGGGCCGTGCGACACGGTTAGCCAGCCTCCGGGGCAGGGAACGAAATCTGGGGCGAACGCTCCATTGTCCCAGGCCGGACCGACAACATGCCACCGAGCCGCTCGCACGCGCGAGCGGCCCGGTGACCGTGGTGTCAGAGCGTGACGACCGCGTAGCCCTGGTAGTCCTCGGTGAACGTGATCTCGGACGGCGTGTCGCCCTCGTCCAGGTCGAACACGATCTTGCCGTCCCAGGTCTTGCCCGCCGCCAGGTCGACGTTGCAGGTGGAGCTGTTCGTCACCGCGCGGTTGCCGGACGTCGAGAAGTAGTTCTTCGGGTCCTGGGTGCTCGCCAGGGTGATCCGGATGCAGGGCCAGCTGATCGACTCCGCGCCCTTGTTCGCCAGCCGGATCGGCACCTGGCAGAACTGGCCGCGAAGGGGCTCGGCCTTGTTGGCGCCGGAGCCGAGTGCGCCGGCGCCGCAGGCCGGCTTGGCGGTCACGGTGAACTCCACGTCACCCAGGCGGATCGGCGTGCCGACCTCGCCCGTGGACTCCTCCGTGTTGCTACCGGGCGTGACCGATGGGGTCGGGAACTCGGTCGGGAAGTCGTTGGTCTCTTCCTCGATCCGCTCGATCTCGTCCTGGGCGGCCTGGAACCCGCTGTAGATCACCCAGCCGATGCCGCCGCAGCAGAGCAGGAGCAGCACGACGCCGGCGACCCCGAGACCGATCCACAGGCCCTTGTTCGACGACTTCTTCGGCGGTGGGTAGGCACCCCCGGCGGGCTGGCCGTAGCCACCCTGTGCCGGCGGGTAACCCGGCTGCCCGGCCGGCGGGTATGCCTGCTGACCCGGCGGCGGGTACGCGGGCTGCTGGTAACCAGGCTGCTGGTAGCCAGGCGGCGGCCCGGGCGGACCGCTGGGATAGCCGGCGGGCGAACCAGGGGCGCTGGGCGGCGGCCCAGGCGGTCCAGGGGGCCCGGGCGGTCCAGGCGGACCAGAGGGCGGACCAGGCGGGCCCGGCGGTTGTTGCGGATCGCCCGGCGACGGGGGGCCGTAGGGGCCGTCGCTCATGGTGGCCTACCTCCTGGATCGGGTGTGCGCGGGTGCGGCCAGGACACTAGTGCAGCGTCGCCACCGGGGCCGTGAATCCGCGCGCGTGTTGCCCGGACGGACCCGCCGAATTCATGGTAGAGATCACCGTCGCCGCACTTCACGCTATACATACACCCTGTAGTGCACCGTGATCGCATCAGATGGGGTGGGACGATTCCAGCAGGGGGCGAGTGATGTTAGGCCATCGGGGGAAGTGGACGGCGGGACTGCTTACGGTCGCCGCTGTCGCGGGTGTGGGCGCCGGGGCGTACTTCGGTGTGCCGCTCGCGTCGGCCGGCGAGGCGAAGCGTGCCCAGGGGCCGTCCTCGACGTGGTCGTCGAACCCGCCGTCGCCGTCCAGCAGCCCGTCCGCGTCGCCCAGCCCGTCGGCGTCGCCCAGCCCGTCCAAGCCCGCCGTGCCGCCGAAGCCCGTCGCGCCGCCGACCGGCGCCTGCGCCAAGACCGGCCCGACGCAGCTCGCCGTCGAGAAGTACCTCGCCGCGCATCCGCAGTTCGGCAAGGTCACCGTCGACGGCAAGCAGGACGCGGTCGACTGCGCCACGATCAAGAAGTTCCAGCTCCGGTACGGCGTCCGGCCGGCGGTCGGCCTCGCAGGGCCCACGTCCGGGCGGATCGTGAGCCGCCTGTCCGCCGCGAACCTCGACGGCTGCAAGCCCGGCACCGGCATGACCGTCTGCGTCGACCTCACCTCGCAGACCATGTGGGTCCTGCGCGACGGCGCGACCGTACTCGGCCCGACGACGATCCGCACGGGGCGCGCCGGCCTCGCCACCCCGCCAGGGCACTTCCGCATCGGCGGCAAGAAGAAGCACACGATCTCGACGATCTTCAAGGTGCCGCTGCCGTACTGGCAGCAGTTCAACGCCGACATGGGCTTCCACCAGACCCCGTCCTACCTCTACGACGGCGGCAGCCCCGGCTCCCACGGCTGCATCAACCTGCTGCGCCGCGACGCCGTCGCCCTCTACGGGCTCACGCGGCTCGGCACCCACGTCCACATCTTCGGGCGCAAGAACGGCACCTGACGTCCTTGACATCGGCGGCGGCGAGGAGCAGAGATAGACCGCTACCGAACTTCGCCAATGTGGAGGCGCATATGGCCACCCTGCTGGACGCCATCGCCGCCGGGGACCTCGCCGACGTGCGCGCACGACTCGCCGCCGACCCCGGCCTCGCCTCCTCCCGCGGCCCCGACGGCGTCTCCGCCATCCTCCGCTGCCTCTACGAGGGCCGCCTCGACCTCGCCGAGGCGGTCCTCGACGCCAAACCCGAGATCGACCTCTTCGACGCCGCCGGACTCGGCGACATCGGCTCCCTGGCCACACTCCTCGCCGCCGGAGCCGACGTCACCGCCTACGCCGGCGACGGCTTCACCGCACTCCACCTCGCCGCCTTCTTCGACGCCCCGTACGCCGCCGCGCTCCTGCTCCGCGCCGGCGCAGGCCCCGAAGCGGTCGCCGACAACCCCACCCACGTCACCCCGCTCCACTCCGCGCTCGCGGGCCGCTCCGTCGCCGTCGTCTCCATGCTCCTCGCGGCCGGCGTCGACCCCGACCCCGTCCAGCAGAGCGGCTTCACCCCGCTCATGGCCGCCGCCCAGCACGGCGACACCGAACTCAGCGACCTGCTCCTCGCCTGCGGAGCCGACAGCCGCCGCGCCTCCGACGACGGCCGCACCGCCGCAGACATAGCCCTCGCCGCCGCTCACCCTTCGCTCGCTTCGCATCTTCGGGGGTGAGCGGCCCGCTGAGGCACCGCGCTCGCCGCCGTCTCCGCGCCTTGCGTGCTGGAGCACGCGTCGGCTTGTGCGACGTCAGCGATCGCGGCACCTCAGCGGGCTCCAGGTTTAGATCAAAGCGTTAGTCAACGGCTGTTAGAGGACGTTCGGCAACGGGGAATGTCGGCGCGGCGGGCGGGGCGGGCCGGTTACTCGTCGACCAGGGCGGCGGACGTGATCCGGTGCAGTGCGAACGTGTGGAGGATGTCCGTGCGCTCGTCCTCGGCGCGGAGGTAGCCGGCGCCGATCGACACCGGCATGACCGTCCGGGCGAGCGTGCCGCCGTGCGCGTCCACGTACCCGAGTAGCACCCGCTGGCGTTCGCGCGCCGCGTGTTGCAACACCGCCAGCGTCGTCGCGGTCGTGGAGCCGGGGATCTCGGTCGTCGTGACCGGCGACCGCCGCGCGTTCCGTGCGGTCTCGTCGCCCCGCCGCAACGACCGGACCGCCTCGGCGAGGTGGTCGTCGCTCAGCGTCGGCAGGTCGGCGCCCGGCCGGATCGAGCGGGTGCGGACGGGTGCCCGCCGGGCGTCCGGCCTGGTCAGCACGATGCCGCCGCTCGCGTCCTCGATCACCGGTGCGTAGCCGGCGTCGCGGAGCGTGTCGAGCAGCCGTCCCGGCGCCGCCGCCGAGATCAGCACGGTCGGCGCGAGCCGGCGCAGTCGCAACGCCTCGCACTGCCGGTCCGCGAGGATCTCGGCGAGGAGCGCCTCGTCATCGCTGCGCAGGTACGCCCCGGCGGCGCCCGCGCGCAGGCCGCCGTGCCGCCTGGCGACGTCGTCGATCAGGTACGTGAGCGCCTGCGGTACCGCCGTCCGGGACCGTTGCGCGAAGAGTCCGTGCAGGTCAGAGGCGGCGCGGCCGGCATCGAGCGCCCGGCGGACGCTGGCCGGCGTCACCCGGTACACCGTCGCCCCACCGGCGGACTCCACGTCGGCCACGAGCGCCATCTCGCTCGCCAGTTCCGGCTGGAGCGGTCCGGGTGCGACCACCGTGAGGTCGGCCTGGACGAGGACGTGGTCGAGCGGGTCGGGGAGCTGCGCTGCTAGTGCGGCGGCCGGATCGTCACCGGTGAGCAGCGCCCGGCCGTACGTCGTCAGCGCGTCCCGGCCGGTGATGCCGAGCGTCGCGGCCTCGTCCAGCGCCCATCCGATGGAGTTGTCGCGGTTCCTGCCGCCGCGCCGGGGTGCCTCCCAGCGGAGCTGCGCCACGATGCCGTCCGCCGCGACGGCCGATCCCTTGGGCTGGGCGGCCAGCACCTCCAGCGTCAGCCGCCGGACGTCCGGCGCCCCCACCCGCTGCACCTCGAACGAGAGCGGCGCGACGAGCCTGTCCCTGTCGTCCCGCTGGCCGATGAGCCCGGGCAGGCGGTCCATCGTCAGCCAGGCGCGGGCGAGCTGGCTCCAGCGGTCCTCGGTGGAGTCGGCGTGCCAGCGGTCGTACGCGGCCGTCGGCAGCCATTCGGGGTCGACGTCGCCGGTGTCGTCGAGCAGTCCGGCGGCGCGGGCGACCTCCAGCAGCAGGGCGGCAAGCCGCTCCTCGACACCGGCCGCTTTCGCGAGCCGTCGCAGGTCACGGACGCCGAGCCCACCGGCCCGCAGCACGCCCGGCGCCTCGGTGGCGCACTCCTCCAGCAGGCTCTCGACGAGCCGTACGGCCTCGATGACCTGGCCCGCGCCGGCACCGTCCACCGTCGCTTTGGGGTGTGGCGTGGTCGCCGGGGCCGGCGGGACCGGGTGGAGCGCGCCGAGCGGTGCCTCCCCACGAACGATCAGCCCGATCTCGCGCGGCAGCTCCACGGTCTCGTCGTCGATGGCCAGAAGCAGGCCGTGCGCGAGCAGCCAGCGGACCGGCGTCTCCGCCGGGAGCGGCGCCCTGGCATCCCGGACCGACCCCAGCGGCGGCCCGGCGGCCAGCTTGTCGAGTACCGCCTTCGCCTCGGCCGGCGCCATGGACAGGAGGGCGCGCAGCCGGACCTGGTCCGTCAGCGCCTCGGTCAGGAGCGCCGCCGCGTCCGGCTGGCGGACCGCGGGTAGGTGCAGCGCTTCGAGGACCGGTGCCAGCTGGCCGGATCCGAGCCCTGCCAGCAGGCTCCCCACCGGCCGTCCCAGCCCGGTCGGGTACGGCGAGCACACCTCGTCGAGGACGGGGGTGAGGTGGAGCGAGCGTCCGTCCGGCCAGGCGATGGCGAGTTCCACCAGGCGGTCCACGGCCCGGCGGACGCTCAGCTCGGGCGCCGCGCCGCCGACCCGCGCGTGCAGCGTCTCGACATCGGGGGCGAGCCGCAGCGCGTCGAGCACCTCCAGCGTGAACTGATCGAGCTGTTCCAGCGCCCGTGCTACGGACATGCGGGTGTGCGCGCGGGTGGCTAGGACGGAGATGTCGGCTGGTACGGGCGTGGCAAGGTCGAGCCTGGCGCGCAGCAACGCGACGAGCCTCTCGTCGGGCAGCGCCCGGAGATGCTCGGCGAGGTTACGGTGTTCGGACTTGCTCATCGGAACTACGCTACTGGGCCTAACGCCTGGGTGGGGCGCTGGTTCCAGGGGGTGGCCGCGATGGACCTTCGGTTTCGCCGGCGGCGCAAGCGCAAGAGCCTTGACTGCGACGTCTGTGACTGCGACGTCTGCGGGTGCGACCCGTTCCTGATGTTCATCCCGCTGCTGCGGACGGTGCCGACCACGCTGCGCCCGCGCCCGTCCGTGACCGCGCCCGGCCGGGTCGGCCTCGCGGCGATCCGGGCGTACCAGGTGGCCGTGAGTCCGCACCTGCCGATCCGGTGCCGGTACACGCCCACGTGCAGCGCATACGGCGCCGAGGCCGTCCGCCGGTACGGGCTGAAGGTCGGCTCCCAGCTCGCCGCGGCCCGGATCCGCCGGTGCGGCCACGATGTCCCGCACGGCACGCCGGACCCGCTGGTCTGACGCGTCGTACTTGCCATCGGGGCGTCCGATCGGCGATCGTTCACCTGACTGGGCCGTTCACGAGGAGGAATCCATGGCGTCCGACACACGTCCGGCGAAGAAGCCGGGCAAGGGGAAGAACCCCGTGCCGAAGGACGGCTACCTGCCCGTGAACGAGATGCTCGGCGAATACCAGGGCGCCAACAGCCCGTTCGGCGACGAGGTCAAGTTCCCGCTGCCCGTCGAGTCGCTGCGCTACGTCCACCCCGACCCGGACGCGCCGACCCACTAACGCGCTTTCCACACAGCGCCCGCCCGCGCACCCCGCGCCGGCGGCGCCGCCTGCGCTTGCCTCCAGCCGGTACCCGAACCGGACTATTCGGGATGGCGTCCTGTAACCGGGCACCGGATACCCCGATAACCCCGACAGTTGGGCGAGGGTAGCTCGGCCGACCCGGCGGCGGGTGCTGTTCCGCCTGGTGGTTCGCCCCTCCGGCGCGGCCGCTTCGATCCGGACTTTCGCCGCACGCGTGCCTATAGCGGGCGCGCGCAGCCTGGCGAATCCCGATGGTCCGGGTCGCAAATGGCGCCCGGTCGGCCCCGGGCGGCCCGCTCTGCGACCCAATTTCGAGCCGGCGTCGAGGCCGTGTGCCACCAGGTGGCACAGCCCCTCCGGTCGGACTATCCGAACTCGTACCACCCGCCCATTTCGTGTCATGTATTGCCCCGAAATATGTCCGGCTGCACTGATGGCGCTGTCGCCGCGCACAGGCAATTTCGGCACCGAAAGAGCCCGTCCGCGCCCGGTTTGCTGCTTCTGTGCTCGTATTCCTGCTGGTAGTGGCTTCGTTCATGTCCTGTTCACCTAAAACCGTTTACCCAAGCTTCACTTGGTTTTCATCGCTCCTGGCGGTTCGCTGATCGACGTCGCCAACCGGACGCGGTCGGCGCCACCGAGCGGTCCGGCACCCGCATCCAGCGGGCGGACCCACCCAGCGCGTGCCGGTAGGGCCGCGCTCCCAGACGCGGCGGCGCGTCGTCCTCACCCCCGGCAGCCAGCTTCGGCTGGCGAGTTCGGCGCGCCGTCGCCCCATACAGGAGACGAACGTGGACAACCACCATGGACCGTCCGATCAGGACGTCGCCGAGGCGCACCGCCTCGACGTGCTGCACAAGAAGTCGGCCGCGCACGACGCGTGCCTGTGGTGCCGTGAGGCCTGGCCGTGCCGGCACCGAGCCTGGGTTGACGAGGTCCTGGCCGTGATGGATCGGCCCGCCCCGGACGACCCCGCCGATCCGTCCGCCAATGGCGAGCCCGGGGCGGACACGTGATCGCGCGCGTCGCCGAACCACCAGGCGGTCAACAGGACGTGATGCTCTGGCAGGCCGCCAGGCGGATCCTCGAACGGCATCGCGTCCACTTGCGCCACGGCGCCCTGCCCGCGTGCGAGTTCTGCGGGGCGCCGTGGCCGTGCGAGCCATCCGATGTGGCGCAGCGCGCGCTGATCGTCGCCGGCCCGGCCCTCGGCCGCCGCGGCACCGTCTGGATCTACGTTTCCTCGGATGACGCGGCCGGTGGGAGGGAGCACCATGACAGCCATGACGGTGGGGCCCGGTGATGGCGCGTGGCGGGTGGACGACCTCGCGACGTTGCCGGGGCACGTGACCGGTGTGGTCGAGGCCAACCTCGACCGGCCGTTCCCCGTGACCGTCTCGGCCGCGCATCTCCTCGGCGTGACGGGGTGATAGGGCCACGTACGGTGTGTGCGTGGAACCCATCACGGTCGGTTTCGACCTGGACATGACGTTGATCGACAGCCGGCCAGGCATCGCCGCGGTGTATGCGGCGCTGGCGGAGGAGACCGGAGTCGCCGTCGACACCGCGGCGATCGTGTCGCGGCTCGGTCCGCCGATCGCGGTGGAGATGGCGAACTGGTTCCCGCCGGAGCGGATCGACGCGCTGGTCGACCGGTACCGCCAGCACTACCCGACGCTGGCGGTCCGGGCGGCGCCGCTCCTCTCAGGCGCGGCCGAGGCGCTGGCCGCGATCAGGGCGCATGGCGGGCGGGTCGTGGTCGTGACCGGCAAGTACGGACCGAACGCGCAGATGCACCTCGACCACCTCGGCATCGAAGTCGACGGCCTGGCCGGCGAGCTGTGGGCGGAGGAGAAGGCGGTCGCTCTCCGGGAGTTCGGCGCCACCGTCTACGTGGGCGATCACGTGTCCGATCTGCGGGCGGCCGCGGCGGCGGATGCCTACGGGGTGGGCGTCGCGAGTGGTCCGATCACGGCGGACGAACTCCGTGCGGGCGGCGCGGACGTCGTACTGGACGACCTGGCGGCGTTTCCCGGGTGGTTCGACGGGTACGTCCGGCAGGTGAACGGCTCGCGGAAACCGCCTTGCCCGTCCGACATATCGTCTGCGTAGTCGCCGGCGATCACGGCCACACCGTTGGCCCGTGATCGCCGCATCGCTAGCCTTGTCTGTTGGGGCTGGCTGTCCCACCGCTACGGTCCATCACGCCTGCGATCAGATCAGAGGTCAACGTGCCCACCGGCAAGGTCAAGTGGTTCGACGTGGAGAAGGGCTTCGGCTTCCTGTCCCGGGACGACGGCGGCGACGTCTTCGTCCACAAGGGTGCCCTGCCTCCGGGAGTCACGGAACTCAAGCCGGGTGCCCGGGTGGAGTTCGGCGTCGCCGAAGGCCGCAAGGGTGAACAGGCGCTCTCCGTGAAGCTGCTCGACCCGATCCCGTCGGTCGTGGCGGCGCACCGCAGGCCCGCCGAGGAACTGCACGGCATGGTCGAGGACATGATCAAGGTGCTCGAAGCGAAGGTCCAGCCCGACCTGCGGCGCGGTCGCCACCCCGACCGGAAGACCGCGCGCAAGATCGCCGAGATGGTGCACGCGGTCGCCCGGGAGCTGGAAGTCTAGGACCAGTGCATGCCGGGGAACGGGCGTTCGTTGGGGTCAACGGCCGTCCACACCCTACTGACGTGCTTGGTGCCGGTCGTCTTGTCAGGGACGTCCAGTTCGGTGATCTGCGCCCACTGGGCGAGGGTGAATCCGCCGTCGAGGGCGGCTTCGAACTCGGCCATGAACCAGGGCAGGTCACCTGACTTGACGCTGGCGGCCAGCGCCAGGATCGTGCCGGAGTCCATGTTCTTGCAGCTGGTGCTGAGCTGGGTGATGAGTCTCGGGCTCACCTTGGTCATCACGGTCACTCCCCGTTGGTTGGGTTCGAACAGCGCCTACGGTGCGCCTGTTCGTTGCTCAGCGCTGCCGCCCCGTCGGAACTCCGACAGATCGAGGGGTGGCGTCAGGCCGGCTGACGCCGCTCGGCTCAGCAGGGCGTCGGCGGCGGCGAGCCCGGCGGAGCCCAGGTCGGCGGTGAAGTCGTTGACGTACAGCGCGATGTGCGCGTCGGCGACGTCCCGGTCCATCTCCTGAGCGTGTTCGGCGACGTAAGGCCTGGTCGCGTCGGGGTTGGCCCAGGCGGACCGCACGGACGTCCGGATCCAGCCGGCCAGTTCGTCGTGCGGCACGGTGAGGTCGCGGCGGGCGAGGATCGCGCCTAGCGGGATCGGCAGCCCCGTCTCGCCCTCCCACCAGTCGCCCAGGTCCGCGACGGCGTGCAGCCCGTACCGCTGGTAAGTGAAGCGAGCCTCGTGGATCACCAGCCCGGCGTCGACGACCCCGTCCCGGACGGCCGGCATGATCGTGTCGAACGGCATGACCCGGATGTCGCCCGGCGCGAACCCGGCGGACCACAGCCGGAACAGCAGGTAGGCGGTCGTCCGTTCGCCAGGCACGGCCACGGTCGCGCCCGGAGCCAGGGACGAACCCCTGGTGAGGACGAGCGGCCCGCAGCCCCGGCCGAGCGCGCCGCCGCACGGCAGGAGCGCGTACTTGTCGAGCAGCCACGGCAGCGCCGCGTACGACACCTTCACGACGTCGAACCCGCCATGCTCGGCGGCGGTGTTGGTCACGTCGACGTCCGCATACGTGACGTCGACGGGCGGCGCGCCGGGGACGAGCCCGTGCACGAGCGCGTGGAAGACGAACGTGTCGTTCGGGCAGGGCGAGAACGCCAGGGACAGCGGCTTCACCGGACGATCTCCTCCACGGCCGGGCCGAGGGCGTCGAACGCCGCCGGGAAGTTCCAGGTGGACGGGTCGCGGCGGCCGATCAGGTTGCTCACCGTCCGGACCTCGGCCCAGGGCACGCCGTGCTCGGTCGCCGCCCAGGCCACGCCGTAGCCCTCCATCGCTTCGGCGACGGCATCCGGATGGGCAGCAGCCAACGCGAAGGCGCGTGCATCGGTGCCGGTCATGGTCGCGACCGTCAGGATGGTGCCGACGCGTGCCCCAGGCAACGACAGGGCCTCAGCCGACAGGGGTGCCCCGCCAGACAGGCCGAGGCCCGCGAGGTCGAGGAAGCCAGCGTCCGTCCCGGCGCCCAGGTCGGCGAACGTCGACGTCTTGGCGACGACCACCTCGCCGATCGTGGCTCGTCCGGAGAAACCGCCCGCGATTCCGGCCGAGATCACGACCCGCGGCGAAATCAAAGACAGCAGCCGGCTCGTCGCCACCGCGGCGGCCACCGGCCCGACCCCACCGGCGGCGACGATCACGTCACCGGCGACGACCGCGCCGTACGGGAGCGAAGGATCAGGCACAGCGCCGAGCCGCGCCGCCGCCGCATCACGTTCGGCGGCGACGGCGGTAACGACCAGAACGGTCAACTCACGTCCGCGTCGACGAGGGTGAACTCCCAGAACCCGCTGGTCTCGCCCATGCCGGGGCCCTCGGGCAGCGCGACGACCTGGAGTTCGATCGTGCCCTTCTCGGGGAAGGAGGGCGAGATCCGGAAGACGCTCTTGTCCTTCTGGACCGGCCCGGGAACGACGGTCTGCCCGTCGACGATCCGGACGAACCAGCCGCGTTCCTTGACCTGCTGCGGCACCTCGATCATCACCATCGCGCCGTTGCGGACGTCGACCCGCGTGGGCGACTCGTCCTCCTCGCGGCACGATCCGGCGGCGAGGTACGCCTGCCCTTCGAAGCACCAGAGCGCGGCGCCGGCCTGGAAGAACTCGCCGTCCGCGTAGGCGCCGACCTCGGGCAGGGGCCGTTCGCAGCCTGCGAGGAGGCCGAGGCCGAGGGCCGCGGCGGCCAGGGTCGCGGTACGACGGGCGAGCATGCACAACTCCTCTACGCAGGGCAGACCTCAGGCTACCGGCCGGGGCTCCGCCTGCTTGACGTGGAGTGACCAGAGCCACGCCCCGACGCGGGCCGCCGCCAACGTCATCCCGACCGTCGCCACCAGCAACCCCCAGGGCCCGGACAGCGGGATCAGGCCGATCGCGCCGCCGAGGACGAACGCGATCTGGAGCATCGTCTCGGAGTGCGCGAACGCGCTGGCGCGGTGCTCGTCCGGCAGCCGTTCCTGGATCACCGCGTCCACGCCGAGCTTCGCGAGCCCGGTCGCGGTCGCGACGACGAACGCCAGCACGATCGCGGCCGGCAGGCTGTATCCGGCGGCGGCACCGAGGCAGGCGACCGCCGCGACGCAGAGGCCGACCGTCTGCACGACGAGCGGGTGGTGCAACCGCACGCGTGTTCCGACGATCGTGGCGGCGAAGGACCCGGCGCCGAGCGCGCCGAGGATCAGACCGAGCGCGACGGGCTCCGGTACGCCGAATGAGTCCTCGCGGGTGCGGAACGCGAAGAACAGCGTGAGGAACCCGTATAGCGCACGCAGCGAACCCGTGGCGGTGACCGCCGCCCAGACGGGGGTGTCGAAGAGGCGGCGCGTCTTGTGCCCCGTCCGCTGGAAGATTCGGGGTGGGGTTTCGGGCTGGTCGGAGTCGACGTGGTCGGGCAGCCGCAACGCGATGACCATGCCGATCGCGAACACCAGGGCGGCGGCGCGCAGGGTCCACTCGGGCCCGAACGTGGCCAGTCCCAGGCCGGCCGGGACAACCACCGCGCCCGCGAGCGTCCCGAACAGGGAGCCCCGCGCGTTGGCGGCGACCAGCGTCAGCCCTTCCGGGAGCATGCGGGGGACGGCCGCGCCTCGGGCGACGCCGTAGGCCCGCGACATCACGAGGACGGCGAACGCGGCCGGGTACAGCGCCCAGGAGTCCATGCGCTCGGAGATGAGGTACGCGAGGAAGCCGCGCGCCAGCATGGTCGTGGCCAGGGCGTACCGGCGGCCGTGCCGGAAACGGTCGAGCACGGGCCCGACCATCGGCGCGAGCAGCGCGAACGGGGCCATCGTGACCAGCAGGTACAAGGCAACGCGGGTACGGGCCTCGCCGACGGGCACGGTGAAGAAGATCGTGCCGGCCAGCCCGATCGCCACCAGGGCGTCGGCGGCGACCGAGGCCGCGTGCAGCTCGAACATCCGGTGCATGCCGGTCTCGGCGGCGCCGTGCGCGTCCCGGACCCGCCGGACCCGTCCCCAGGCCCAGCCGTAGGCGCCGGCGAGGCTCGCGATCAGGGCACGGAGGTGGGACACACCCACCATCGTTGCCTATGTCCGGTACTGGGTGCGCACATGTGCCCGTCCGTGAGCAAGAATGGCGGGGTGAGCCCCACAATCGCCGCCCGTACCGACGCCATCTGCGCTGCCGCCGTGGATGTCGCCCGCACCGCGGCCACGGATGTCGCCGGCGACCAAGTTGGCGAGCACCTCGGGGTGCGCGCCGAGGGCGATCGGGTGGTGACCCACCGCTTCGCCGCCATCCAGCCGGGATACCGGGGCTGGCACTGGTCCGTCACGATCGCCCGCGCGCCCAGGGCCAAGCACGTCACGATCAGCGAGATCGCCCTGCTACCGGGGGCCGAGTCGGTCCTGGCGCCCGAGTGGGTGCCGTGGAGCGAGCGCCTGCGCCCCGGCGACCTCGGCATCGGCGACCTGCTGCCCACGGCACCGGACGACGACCGGCTCGCCCCCTCGTACGTCCTGTCGGACGACGACCAGGTCATCGAGGTCGACCGCGAGCTGGGCTACGGCCGGGTCCGGGTGATGAGCCGGCTGGGTCGCGAGGAGCTGGCGCAGCGCTGGTACGACTCGGAGGCCGGCCCTGGCGCGCCGCTGGCGAAGGCCGCCCCGGCGACCTGCGGTACCTGCGGCTTCTACCTTCCGCTCGGCGGTTCGCTGCGCGCGATCTTCGGCGCCTGCGGCAACATCTTCGCTCCGGACGACGGCCGCGTCGTCAGCGCCGACCACGGCTGCGGCGCGCACTCGGAGGCGCTGGTCGAGCCGGTGCCGGCCGCCCAGATCGCCCCCGTCGTGCTGGACGACGACGCCGAGCTGGAACTGGTCAGCACGGTCGAGCACGAGCCGGGGTCGGTCGAGGACACCGCCGAGTCCGAGCCCTTCGGCCACGGGTGAGCACCGGCGACCCGTTCGACACCGCGCGTAGGCGCGACGCCGTCCTGCAGGCCTGGGCCGCCTCGCCGACCCGGTTCCGCGAGGACGCCAACGCCGAGGAGGACCTGGTCGTCGGCGGGTACGCCGATCGGCTCCTGATCGAGCTGGCCCAGAATGCCGCCGACGCGGCCCTCCGCGCGGGCGTACCCGGCAGGCTGCGGATCCGGTTCGACGGATCGGTCCTGACCGCCGCCAACACCGGCGCGCCCCTGGACCGTGGCGGCGTCGACGGGCTGACCTCGCTGCGGGCATCATCCAAACGGGACGGTGACACGGTCGGCCGGTTCGGAGTCGGGTTCGCGGCGGTGCTCGCGGTCAGCGACGAGCCGGAGGTCCGGTCCCGGGACGGCGGTGTGCGGTTCTCCGCGCTGGCCACCCGGTCCCTGGTGGACGAGCTGGGTGGCCCGGCCGCCGAGGAAGCCGCGCGGCGCGGCGGGCGGGTACCGGTCCTGCGGTTGGCGTGGCCGATCGTGACCCCGCCGGCGGACGGGTTCGACACCGAGGTCGTGCTGCCGGTCCGCGACGAATCCGCCGCCCGCGCGCTGCTGGCGGCGTTCGATCCGACGTTGCTGCTCGCACTGCCGGGGCTGGCGTCCATCGAGGTGGACGGCCGTACGGTCGAGCGGCGTGACGACGGCGACGACGTGCTCCTGATCGAGGACGGTGTGACGACCCGCTGGCGCTGCGCCCGATTGTCGGGGGAGTTGCCGCCCGAGGTGCTGGCCGGACGTCCGGTCGAGGAACGGTCGTCCTGGTCCGTGCTGGCGGCGGTTCCCGTCGACGCGGACGGTTCGGTGGTCCCGCTGAGCGGCGAACAGGTCGTCCACGCGCCGACGCCGAGCGACGAGCCGCTGTCGCTGCCGCTGCGGCTGGCGGCGTCGTTCCCGCTCGACACGACGCGCCGCCGGGTCGCGTCCGGCTTACTCACGGATTTCCTGGTCCGCCAGTCCGCGCGGGCCGTCGTCGACCTCGCCGAACGCGTGGCGGCCGAGCCGAGCGCGCTGGCGCTGGTGCCCCGGCCGGCGCTCGCCCGTGCCGAACTCGACGCCCGCATCTGCTCCGAGGCCCTGGACGCCCTCGCCGTGGCGCCGCTGCTGCCGGCCGCCCTCGACGCCGACGAACGCGTGGTGAGCCGGCGGGCGGTCGTCGCCGAACCGTCCGTCGCGCCGGCCGTCCAGCTGATCGCCGACATCGTGCCGGGCCTGCTGCCTGCGTCCTACAGCGCCGACCGGACGGCACTCGACGCGCTCGGTGTCCGCCGGCTCGGCCTCGGGGACGCCGTCGAAGCGGTCGCCGGGGTGACCCGCCCGCCGGACTGGTGGCGCGACCTGTACGCCGCGCTCGCCGAGACCACTCCCGGCCTCGCCGAAGCCGACGCGCTCGCCGGCCTGCCGGTACCGCTCGCCGACGGCCGCACCGTGACCGGCCCGCGCGGGCTGCTCCTGCCCGGCGACGGGCTCCCGGCCCAGGCGGTCGGTGCGTTGGGCCTGCGCGTCGTCCACCGGGACGCCGTCCACCCACTGCTGGAACGGCTCGGCGCCCAGCCGGCGACGCCGCACAGCCTGCTCGCCGACGACCGGGTCCGGTCCGAGGTGGCGCATTCCTTCGACGCGGACGACCCGGAGCCGGTCGCCGAGGCGGTCCTGGAGCTGGTCGCCGCCGCGGGCATCGCGCCGGGTGACGAGCCATGGCTGGGGGAGCTGGCGCTGCCCGCCGCGGACGGCGACTGGTACCCGGCGAGCGAACTGCTCCTGCCGGACGCGCCGCTGGCCTCGGTCGTCGCGAAGGACGCGCCGTTCGAGGTCGCCGAAACGGCCCTGGTCGAGCGGTGGGGCGCGAGCCTGCTGGAGTCGGTCGGTGTCCTGCGGACGTTCCCGCTCCTCGACGAGGACGACGTCGACCTGGCCGACATCGACGACCTCCACCTGGACGGCGGCGAGGACTGGGCCGACGCCGTGGACGAGCTGGTCGGGGCCCCGGTCGAGGGCGTCCGGATCGAGCGGCTGCACGCCATCCGGGACCTGGAACTTGTCGACCCGGACCGTTGGCCGGCCGCCCTGGAACTGCTCGGCGAGGGAACGCTACGTGCCGTCCTGGCAGCGCCGGCGGTGGCGCTCACCGGCGACGGGCGCCGCGTCGAGGTGCCGTCGTACACGCGCTGGTGGCTGGCGTCCCATCCGGTGCTGGGCGGTTACCGCCCGACGGAGCTGCGCACCCCGGACGCCGCCGCGCTGGACGGCCTGTTCGACCTCGCGGACGGCGATCCGGCGCTGCTCGGCCTGCTCGGCTGCCGGACCGGCCTCGCGGACGTGCTGGACGCGGCGCGCGCCGACCCCCGGTTCGCGGCGGAACTGTTCGACCGGCTCGCCGACCCGGCCCGCACGGTGACGCCGGCACTGTTGCGCGAGGTGTACCCGCGCCTCGCCGAGGCGCTGGACGGCGTGCAGATCGCGCCGCCGCAGGCCATCCGGGTCGCGCCGGGCAGCGTCGTGCCCGCCAGCCAGGCCGCGGTGCTCGACGCGCCGTGGCTGCTCGACGCGCTGGACGGACGGGCGGGTGTGCCGGGCGGCTCCGACCCGGAGGCCGTCGCGGACCTTCTCGACATTCCGCTGCTGTCGGAACTGGCCTGATCGCGGGGGGTACTAGGGGATTCACGTCCCTTCCCGAACCGGCCAATTTGGATATACTTCGCCCGTCGGGCCGCGAAACACAATTATAGCGGTCCGCGGCGCGCGCCTCGGGGTCATTCATCAAAGGGGGATGGAGAAAGACAGAGGGGTCGTGCCATGCGACGAAGCCTGCGCATTCGACGGAACGCGATAGCCGCGATCACCGCCGCGCTTCTTGTACCAACTGGTGCCGCCACGGCGGCGTCCGCCGCCGAAGAACCCGCTGCCACCTGCGGAATCACGCAGGTCCGGACGCTGGACGGCAGTTGCAACAATCTTGCCAACCCTAACTGGGGTCGCACGGATACCGCTTACCTGCGCGTCACCGGCGCCAATTACGCCGATGGGATAGGGCGGCCTGTCGCCGGTCCGGAAGCGCGTTATGTCAGCAACCGGGTATTCAACGACAACGCCCAGAACCTGTTCTCCGAGAATGGCGTCACCCAATGGGGGTTCGCCTGGGGACAGTTCATGGACCACACCTTCGGATTACGTCAGGAAGCCGGCGGCGAGGATGCACCGATCCGGTTCAACCGCAACGACGCGATCGAGGAATTCACCAACGATCTTGGCGCGATTCCCTTCATGCGGACGCCGGCCGCGCCGGGTACCGGAACCGGCACGACGGTCCGCCAGCAGCTCAACACCGTCAGCAGCTACATCGACGGGTTCAGCGTGTACGGATCGACGGCCAGCAGGCTCGAATGGCTCCGCGAGGGACCGGTGGACGGCAACCTGGCGAACAACGGGGCACGCCTGCTGCTCGACAGCAGGTACCTGCCCCGCCGGCAGTATCGGGGCGACGGTCCGACCTCGCCCGACATGGCGGCCGACGGGCGGCTGCGAGGACAGCCGTACGACGCGATGGTCGCCGGCGACGTCCGCGCGAACGAGAACATCGCGCTGACCGCCACCCACACGCTGTTCGCGCTCGAACACAACCGGATCGTCAACGCGCTGCCCCGGTCGCTGACCGAGGCGCAGAAGTTCGAGATCGCCCGGCGCGTAGTCGGTGCGGAGCAGCAGTACATCACCTACACCGAGTTCCTGCCGGCGCTCGGCGTGACGCTTGCGCCGTACCGGGGCTACCGGTCAGGCGTGAACTCCAGCCTGTCGAACGAGTTCGCGGTGGTCGGGTACCGGGCGCACAGCATGATCCACGGCGAACTGGAGCCGATCGCGCCGTCGGGCACGTACACCGAGGAGCAGCTGGCGAAGCTGGAGGCTCAGGGTGTCGAGGTCGAGGAGGAGGAAGGCAACACCGTCCTCGTCGTCCCGCTGAACATCGCGTTCTTCAACCCGCAGCTCCTCAGGGACATCGGCCTCGGACCGGTCCTCAAGGGGCTCGGCGGCGAGCCGCAGTACAAGAACGACGAGCAGATCGACAACCAGCTGCGCAGCGTGCTGTTCCAGATCCCGGTACCGGGCAACCCGGACTGCCTGGACGGTCCCGAGCTGCCGCGCTGCTTCCGTAGCGTCGTCGACCTGGGCGCCGTGGACATCGCGCGCGGTCGCGACCACGGGATGCAGCTGTACAACAACATGCGGCGCACCTACGGGCTGCCGGCCAAGACCAGCTTCACGTCCGTGACGGGCGAGAACACCGACCGGTTCCCGACGAACGACCCTGAGGTCGACCCGGCCGACCCGATCAACGACCCCGACATCATGGACTTCGTCAAGCTGTTCGACGGGGACGGCAACCCGATCGAACTCGGTACCCCCGAGGCCGACGGAGAGGCCGTCGTCGGCATCCGCCGCACGACCCTCGCCGCCCGGCTCCGCGCCATCCACGGCGGCCAGGTCGGCAGCATGGACGCCTTTACCGGGATGCTGTCCGAGCGGCACCTGCCCGGCAAGGAGATGGGCGAGCTGCAGCACGCGATCTGGAAGAGGCAGTTCGAGAACTTGCGCGACGGCGACCGGTTCTTCTACCGGAACGACCCGGCGCTGGCCGAGATCGAGCGCCGCTACGGCATCAGCTACCGCCGGACGCTCGGCCAGGTCATCAACGACAACACGGGCGTCGAGACCCAGGACAACGTGTTCATCGTCGAGGAGGAAGAAGCTGAGGTACCAGCCTGGGCGCCCGGGACGGCCTACGCCGTCGGTGACCAGGTGACCTACAACGGCCTGACGTACTCGTGCCGGCAGGCGCACACGTCACAGTCCGACTGGACGCCATCCGCGACCCCGGCCCTCTGGTCGGAGATGTAGGTCATCCGCGCGCACTGCCCCGGTTTCCCACCCTGCCGACCGGGGCAGTGCCCTTCCCTTTCCTGCTCCGGCGGCCGCCGCCTAGTCGCCCCGGGCGGCGGCCGTCCGGCCGAGACGGTCGCGCCGGCGCCGGCAGTACCAGACGCCGAGGACGCCGAGCCCGGCACCGGCCGCGCAGGTCCACAGCCACCACGTCCGGTCGGTGTCGGCGAGCCACTCCCGCGCGAACACCAGCAGGACGAGGCCGGCGACAGCCCACAGGACGGTGCCCGCGGTCACCACCCGGACCGCGTCGACATCGAGCGGTTCAGGCGCGGGACGGCGTGGTCGGCGAGACATACCCGCAGCGTATCCGCCGTAATACATGCATCTGTCACGGGCGCGTGGCACGCTACCGCTGCCTACCTCCGTCGCGAGAGGACGCCGCGCCATGACCCAGGTCCGTGCCGCTCAGCCGGCGAACGCCATCGACCGCTACTTCCAGGTCACGGCGCGCGGGTCCACGTGGGCCCGCGAGGTGCGCGGCGGGCTCGCCACGTTCTTCACGATGGCGTACATCGTCGTGCTCAACCCGATCATCATCGGATTCAGCGAGGACGCCGACGGTGCCGTCCTCGGCGGCGAGAAGGTCGCGGCGGCGACTGCGCTCGTGGCCGGCGTGATGACGATCCTGATGGGCGTCGTCGGCCGGTACCCCCTCGCGCTCGCCACCGGCCTGGGCCTCAACGCGTTCGTCGCGGTCGGCATCGCCACCCAGATGAGCTGGGCGGACGCGATGGGCCTGGTCGTCATCGAGGGCCTGATCATCACCGTGCTGGTGCTCACCGGCTTCCGGACGGCCGTCTTCAACGCGGTGCCGACCCAGCTCAAGACGGCGATCAGCGTCGGCATCGGCCTGTTCCTGACCCTCATCGGGCTGGTCGACGCCGGATTCGTCCGCCGCATCCCCGACGTCGCGAACACGGTCGTCCCGCTGCAGCTCGGCGTGGACAACCGGCTGCTGGGCTGGCCGACGCTCGTGTTCGTCCTGGGCGTCCTCGTGATGCTGGTGCTGGTGATCCGCAAGGTCAAGGGCGCGATCCTGATCGGGATCCTCGGCGCGACGCTGCTCGCGATCCTCATCGAGGCGGTCGCGAAGGTCGGTCCGTCGGTGTCGTTCAACGCGGCCGGCGAGCGGGTCGTCAACCCGTCCGGATGGAGCCTCAACGTGCCGGCGTGGCCGGACAAGGTCGTCGACCTCCCCGACTTCGGGCTGCTCGGCCAGTTCAGCCTGCTCGGTTCGTTCGAGCGGGTCGGCGCGATCACCGCGCTGCTGTTCGTGTTCACGCTGCTGCTCGCGGACTTCTTCGACACGATGGGGACGATGGTCGCCGTCGGCGCCGAGGGCGGGCTGCTCGACAAGGAGGGCAACGTCCCGCACGCGCGCGAGGTACTGCTGGTCGACTCCCTGGCGGCGGCCGCGGGCGGCGCGTCGAGCGTGTCCAGCAACACGTCGTACATCGAATCGGCGGCCGGCGTCGGCGAGGGCGCCCGGACGGGCATCGCGAGCGTCGTCACCGGCGTGCTGTTCCTGCTCGCCACGTTCCTCGCGCCGCTCGTGGCGGTGGTCCCGTTCGAGGCCGCGACGCCCGCGCTGATCATCGTCGGGTTCCTGATGATCACCCAGCTCCGCAACATCGAGTGGAGCGACTACGAGATCGCGATCCCGGCGTTCCTCACGATGGTCCTGATGCCGTTCACGTACTCGATCACGGTCGGCATCGGCGCCGGCTTCGTCTCGTACGTGCTGCTCAAGGTCGTGAGCGGCAAGACGCGGGCGGTCCACCCGCTGCTGTGGATCGTCGCGGCCCTGTTCGTCGCCTACTTCGCCATCGGCCCGATCGAGGAGCTGCTCGGCGTCAGCTAGTTCGCCTGTGCGTGCAACCTTCGGCCGTGTCCGACTGGTCGTTACCTCCGACCGAACGACATGGAGGAGGACAGGTGAGCGAGCCCGAGGGATTCCGGGAGTTCGTCGCCCTGCGCTCCCGCTCGTTACTGCGGACCGCGTGGTTGCTCACGGGGGACTGGCACACGGCTCAGGACCTCGTCCAGACGGCGCTGGCCAAGACCTGGCCACGATGGGGCCGGCTGACCCGCCAGGATCAGCCGGAGCTGTACGTACGCCGCGTCATGGTGAACACCTACGCCACCTGGTGGCGGCGGAAATGGCGTGGCGAGGTGCCGAGCGAAACGCTCGCGGACGATGCCGCCACCGGCGACCTGTACGGCGACGTCGACCTGCGGGAGACCGTGCAGGCCGCGCTCGCCAGCCTGCCGAGACGCCAGCGCGCGGCCGTCGTCCTGCGGTACTTCGACGACCTCACCGAGGCCCAGGCGGCGGACGTGCTCGGCTGCTCCGTCGGCACCGTCAAGAGCCAGACGTCCCGCGCTCTCGCCAAGCTCCGCGTCTCTCCTCTGCTGGCGACGCTCATGCCTGAGGAGGTAACCCGATGAACCGCGTCGAGCAGGACCTGTCAGAACTGCTGCACAGCACCACCCCCCAACCGCCCGTCGAGGTGTCGATGGACGAGGTCGGGCGGAAGGTCCGGCGCCGCCGCCGGTTCGCGGCTGCCGGCACGGCCGTCGCGGTGGTCGCCGTCCTCGCGTCCGGCGCGGCCATGTTCCGCCCGGCAGACGACGCCGTGCAGGTACAGGCCATGGCCATTCCTGGCGTCACCGCCGACGAGCAGGCCCGGATACTCCGCGAGTGTGACTCGCTCGGGGGCGATCAGCCACCGGGCCGCAGCAACCGCGATCTGGAGAAGCTGCGATCCGCTAGCAAGGTCTACAACGTGTTCCGCGGGCGCTCCGTCGCGTTCGCGCTCGTCATCGGGCCGGTGGAGACCAGGCACTGCGTCTACCGGAAGTCGCCAGGCGGCGACGGCGAGTTCATGTTCCAGAGCGGCCATCTCAGCACCGTCCGCGCGGTCGACTACACCTGGCTGGCCGGCGACCTGGATCTCTCGATCCTGTCGTCGGTGGATGGCATCGTCGATCCTCGCTACGCGATCGTGGCGGCCGGGCGCGTGAGCGACCGTGTGGCCCGGGTGCGGTTCGACGGGCCGACCGGCAAGTCGGTAGAGGTCAAACCGGTAAACGGCACGATCGTCGCGGTCCTCGAGTTGGATCCGCGGAAGTACTCGGACGCTGAGCGCAACGATCCGGAGTTCGGGACAGTCAGTGCGTACGACGGCTCCGGTGAGCTGCTTGCCACGCAGAGTTCCCAGAGGGGACCAGACTGCTACGTGACTCCCGACGGCGTGCCCCTCGTCAAGGGTCGGCAGCCGGGCCCCGGCGTCACGTGCAAGCCTGCGGTGCCCTGGAAGCCCTAGTCGATCTGGCGCCAGTACTGGCGCTTCTTCTCCTCCCGGACGACCACGCCGAGCTTCGCCAGTTCAGTGCGAAGCTCGGCGATGTCGTGGCTGTTGTCCTTGTCGAGGGCTCTCGCGCGGGCCTTGAGGAGGGCGTCGGCGCCGGGCGGGAGGTCGGGCGTGTCTTCGACCCAGCGCCGGTACGAGTCCTTGTACGGATCGCCGTCGGCGAGCCACGGATAGCCGTGGGCACGGAACGCGGCGACCACCTCGGCCTGCGTCAGATCGGACGGCTCGCGCGCCAGCTCCTCGCCACGGTGCCCGAGCAGGACGATCTTCTTGCCGTCGAAGAACGCCCCGCTCACGGCCGTCCGCTCGACGTCCTTGGACTTGCCGTCACGCGTGAACACGACCCGCTCGCCGGTGATCCTGAGCGACAGCAGATCGGCGACGATGAGGACCGCCAGCACCAGCCCGGCGACGAACCCGACCGCGTAGGAGCCGATCGTGGCGTACGGCTCGTTGATGGACTCGATCAGCTCGATCGGGCCCTGGTAGGGCACCCACGGCAGCCCGACCGCCCAGTGCACCACCGCCAGCAGGAGCCGACCGGCGACGCCGCTCAGCAGCGGGACGCCGATCCAGATGCAGGCGATGACCCACCGCGCGTCCGCGACGACGGTCTCGTCGTGCTGCGGCACTGCACTCATCGGGCTGGCTCCCCTCGACCGAACTCCGATTCCGAGATTCCACCACGAAACGCCGGGACAAGTCCTCCACGAGGATGAACCCCGCCTCCGCCTGTGGAATGGACCACTGGTGGAAGTCGTTAGCAAGGGTAATGACCTATGCTAACGATATGACCGCGCCGACGAGACTCGCCAAGCCCACCGAGCTCGCCGCTACGCTGCGCGGCGCCGTCATGCGGTTCAACCGCCGTCTCCGTCGTGAGCGCCCCGACAACGGCCTCACGCTGACCCAGCTCTCCGCGCTCGCGAGCCTGTACACGGCCGGCGCGATGACCCCCCGCGAACTCGCCGACTCCGAGCGGGTCCAGCCACCGTCGATGACCCGGATCATCACCGCGCTCGAAGATCTCGGCCTCGTCCAGCGCAGCGCGCACCCCACGGACCGTCGCCAGGTGATCCTCGCCCCGACGGACGCCGGTGCCGCGCTCATCAACGAGAACCGCCGGATCCGCGAGGCGTGGCTGGCGCAGCAGATCGGCCGGCTCACTCCCGCCGAGCGCGCCACCCTGCGCGACGCGGCCGCGCTCCTGGACCGGATGGCCAGCGCATGAGCCCAGCCCTCAAATCCATGTTCCAGTCCCTGGACGTCCGCAACTACCGGCTGTTCGCGTCCGGCCAGATCATCTCCCTGACCGGTACCTGGATGCAGACCGTCGCCCAGGACTGGCTCGTCCTCGAACTGTCCGACAACTCCGGTACCGCGCTCGGCATCGTGACGGCGCTCCAGTTCACGCCGATGCTGCTGCTGATGCTCTACGCGGGCGTGCTCGCCGACCGGCTCGACAAGCGGCTGGTGCTGATCGTCACCCAGTCCGTCATGGGGCTGCTGGCGCTCGGGATGGGTGTGCTGGTCGTGTCCGGCGCGGCGCAGATCTGGCACGTGTACGTGTTCGCCGCCGCACTCGGCATCGCGCAGGCGTTCGACAACCCGACCCGGCAGGCGTTCGTGTCCGAGATGGTCGGGCCGGACCGCCTGACGAACGCGGTGGCGCTGAACTCGGCCACCTTCAACAGCGCCCGCCTGGCTGGCCCGGCGATCGGCGGTCTGGTGATCGCCGCGTTCGACGTGGGCCCGGCGTTCCTCATCAACTCGGTGACGTACGTGGCCGTGATCTGCGCGTACCTGATGATGCGCCCGACCGAACTCGTGAAGTCGCAGCGGCTGGAGCGGTCGAAGGGCCAGGTCATGGAGGGTCTCCGGTATGTGCGGAGCCGGCCGGACCTGATGCTCGTCGTCGCGCTGGTCTTCGTCGTCGGCACGATGGGCATGAACTTCAACCTGACGCTGCCGCTGCTCGCCAAGGCCGAGTTCGGCGTCGGCGCCGCGTCGTTCGGGCTGCTCAGTGCGGCGTTTGCCGGCGGTGCGCTCATCGGCGCGCTGGTCGGTACCCGCAGGCGCGGGCGTCCGTCGGCCACCCTGCTGCTCACGTTCGCGGCCCTGTTCGGCGTGCTGGAGATCGCGACGGCGTTCATGCCGACGTTCGCGCTGGCCGCCCTGCTGCTCATCCCGACCGGTGCGTTCCTGATCGGGCACAACAACGTGGCGAACGCCCGCGTCCAGCTCGGAGCGCCCGCACACCTGCGCGGCCGGGTCATGTCGCTGTTCATGCTGGTGTTCCTCGGCGGCACGCCGGTCGGCGCGATCGTCGTCGGTGTGATCTCGGAGCGGTACGGCCCGAGGTCCGGGCTGATCGTCGGCGGCGTGAGCGCGCTCCTCGCGGCCGGGCTGCTGGCGCTGCTGCGGGCCCGCCGGCACGGCGTCCGGGTGCGGGTTCACGCCATGCCCACCCCGCACCTCCACGTGGCGCGGTCGGTGGACGGCAGCGACGTCCGCTACCCCAACAGGCACCGCCACGTGACCCGTAGGCCGGACCGCGCCGCCGGTTGACGCCCGAGTGGCAGGGATAACAGTTGTCGGCGCCGACATAGGCTCCTAACCTCGATATGTGACCGTGTTGGCGGTACTCGGATGGGTGGCTCTGATCGCCACCCTGGCGCTCGTGCCGAGGCTGCTGGTCGATGTCCTCGTCAACCCGGAGCGGTTCGTCGCCTGGGCCGACGGCCACCTGCCGCACCGCCACCGGGCTGAGACCGCCGGGCCGCCCGTCGAACAGCTCGCGACCGAACTGCGCCGGCTGGCGGGGGTGCTTCTCGATCCGCGTCCGGTGTCGTCGGTGCGGCGGTTCGGGGTGGAGCGCGCGTACGACGAAACCCTCGGCAAAGCCTGCTGCGCACTCGGCATCGAGCACCATCTGGACGAGGTCAAGCTCGCCGACCGCGAGTACGAACGGCTCCGCGTCGAGGCGGTACTGCAGAACGCCGGGCTGGTCCTGCGCGGCCCAAGCTGCGGCTGCCCCCGCCCGGACCAGCCCTGACGTGCGGTTGTTCGTGGCGGTCGATCCGTCGCCGGAGGCGGCTCGCCATCTCGCCGTGGCCATGCGAGGGGTGCGGCTCGCCGCGCGGCCGGGGACCGAGGACTGGCACGTCACGATCGCGTTCCTCGGCGAGGTCGCCGCCGCCGATCTGCCCACCATCGAGGCCGCGCTCGCCCGAGCCGCCGCCAGCGCCCCGCCCGGCCGGCTGCGCGTCGCCGGCAGCGGACGGTTCGGCGACGCCGTGCTCTGGGCCGGCCTCGACGGCGACCTCGATGCCCTGACCACGCTGGCGGAGAAGGTCCGGGCCGAACTTGGCGCCGGGTTCGACGAGCGCCCGTTCCGGCCGCACCTCACGCTCGCCCGTCGGGGCCGGCACGAACCAGTCGCCGCGCTGAAGTCCGACGTCGCCATGCTGGCGGACTACCAGGGTCCGGACTGGCCCATGGACCGGCTGAATCTCATGCGGAGCCGGTTCCCGCAGGTACAGGGGTACGAGTCGATCGGGTCCTGGCAGCTCACGGGCTGACGCTGACCATGCCGATCGGCGTCGACTGGGTGCCGTGGCCCATCGGGTTGTCCCGCAGCGCACGGAGCAGGTCGTCGGCCGGCAGCCCACCGGGTGACACCGCGCGGACACGGCCTCCACGGTCGTCGATGTCGACGATCGCCACCGGCACGCCGACCACGTGCGCGAGCGACTCGACGTAGGCCCGGGCCTCGCGCGGCGACTGCGCGGGGAGCGCCCGGGTCCAGCTGAAGCGGTCGAGGACGAACTCCGGGACGTACCGCGCGAACCGGCTCGCCTGATCGTCGACGGTCCGCCCGGTCGCGACGACGGTCAGCTTCTCGCAGACGAACACGGTCGCGCCGCGCGGCGCCTCGGGACGGCACATCCGCAGGACTCCGGCCAGGTCGAACGGGCTGTCGAACCAGGGCGTCCGGATCAGGATGCGCCGGTACCCGTGGCCATCGCGCCCGATGTGCTCGTCGCGGACCACCTCGTAACCCGCCGTCGTCGGTGCCATACGGATAACCGTCGAGGGTCGATGTCCGCGTGCCGTCCTGCTCGGGTCACAGTTCCGCTACGTATTCCGCCAGCCGAACATCAGATGTATCGTGCCGTCAGCTTCGGAGCGAACCGCCCTTATTCGAGTCGAACGGACGGAGAGAGCCGATGACTCTGCGCAGGATCCTCCTTGCAGTCCTTCTGCTGTTAGCCCTGACGCCGAGTCCGGCGGTCGCGGCGCCCGGCGACAACTTCGCCATCGACGATCCGTTCAGCTCGGCACGCACGGAGTGGTGGCGCGACAGCCGGTTCGGCATGTTCATCCACTTCGGCGCGTATTCGAACCTCGAAGGGGAGTACACCCGGCCGGACGGCACGCTCTGCCGGGACGCCGAGTGGATCCAGCTCAAGTGCAAGATCGCCTGGCCGGCGTACGAGCAGATGGCCCGTGGATTCAACCCGTCGAGCTTCGACGCCGCGGCGATCGTCCGTACCGCGAAGGAAGCGGGCCAGAAGTACCTGGTCATCACGGCCAAGCACCACGACGGCTACGCGATGTGGCCCACCCGCCAGAACAGCTGGAGCCTGCGCGACCACTCCGCCTTCAACCGGAACCGCGACATCCTCGCCGAGCTGGCCGCCGAGTCGAAGCGCCAGGGCATCACGTTCGGCCTGTACTACTCGATCTGGGACTGGCACGACCCCGACGCACGCTCGTCCACCAACTTCGGCCGGTACCGCACCCGGATGTTCGCGCAGCTCACCGAACTCGTGCAGGCGTACGACCCGGCCGTGCTGTGGTTCGACGGCGACTGGCCCACCAACAATCCGCCGAACCCGTTCACCCGCGCCGACGGCGAAGCCCTCGACCAGCACCTCCGCCGACTCGATCCCGGCCTGATCGTCAACAACCGCATCACGATGCGTACCGGCGACTCGAGCACCCGGCGCGTCGTCGACGGCGACTTCGGCACGCCGGAGCAGACGATCCCGGCCGCGCCGGTCGACGCCCAGCCGTGGGAGTCCTGCATGACGCTCAACGGCCACTGGGGGTACGCCAGGTACGACACGGCGTGGAAGTCGTCCACCACGCTTACGCGCAACCTGATCGACATCGCCTCGCGTCGGGGCAACTACCTGCTCAACGTCGGCCCCGACAAGCTCGGACGGATCCCGGCACCGTCGGTGGACCGGCTCCGCGCCATGGGGTCGTGGCTCGGGGCGCACGGCCCGGCCGTGTACGGCGCCGGCCACACAGGCCTCGTGACCGACCCGGCCTGGGGCGCGGTCAGCAGGAACGGCGACAAGCTCTACGCCTCGGTGTACAGCTGGCCGGCGGCGAGCGGGTCGCTCCGCCTCACCAGGACGTTCCCGTTCGACATCACCGGTGCCCGAGTGCTCGGCAGCTCCCAGTCCGTCAGGGTGACGCCGCGCGCCGACGGCTACGACCTGACCCCGTCCGGCGCGGCGACGAACGGCGTCGCCACGGTCATCGAGCTGTCGCTGAAGCCCACGGGCCTGCCGGCCGGCAACGGGACCGGCCTCGCCGCCGAGTACTTCGCGAACGCGACGCTGACGGCCCCGCCCGCACTGCGCCGTACCGATCCGATCGTGAACTTCGCCTGGAAGATGGCCGGATCGCCCGCGCCGCAGCTCGCCACCGACAACTTTTCCGGACGCTGGACCGGTTTCGTCGTCCCGCGCCGCACCGAGCCGTACACGTTCACCACGACCTCGGACGACACCGTGCGGCTCTGGATCGACGGCCAGCTCGTGATCGATGCCACCACGCCGCACGGCGTCCGGCTCGACCGGGGCACGGTGACGTTGACGGCCGGACGCCGGCACGCGATCCGGATCGAACACACCGAGCGCGGCGGCGAAGCCCACCTCAAGCTGTTCTGGCACAGCCCGAACACGGCGCAGCAGATCGTGCCGCGCGAGCAGCTGTACCCGTCCTGACGTTGTGCTGTGACAGCACAGCTACCAGGCGTAGGCCTCGGGCGCTGGCCCGCCGCGACCCGGCGGCGGGAACAGCGCGTCGAGATCGGCCAGGACCTCCGGGTCGAGCGTGATGCCGACCGTCCGGATCACGCCGTCGAGCTGCGCGATCGTCCGGGGCCCGACGATCGGCGCGGTCACGGCCTTCTGGTGCAGCAGCCAGGCGAGGCCGACGTTGGCGGGGTCCTCGCCCAGGTCGGCGCACAGCTTCTCGTACGCGGCGATCGTCTCGCGGTGCTCGGCGAGCGCCTCGGCGGACCGCCCGGTCTGGCTGCGGGACGCTGTCCCCTCGGCCTGCTTGCGGAGCGCACCGCTGAGCAGGCCCCCGTGCAGCGGCGACCACGGGATCAGCCCGATGCCGTACTCCAGGGCGGCGGGGATGACCTCCAGCTCGACCCAGCGGGTCAGCAGGTTGTAGATGGACTGCTCGCTCGCCAGCCCGGTGAAGTGCCGCCGCCTGGCCGACTCCTGCGCGGCGGCCAGATGCCAGCCGGCGAAGTTCGACGAGCCGACGTAGAGGATCTTGCCCTGGGCCACCAGCGTCTCCATGGCCTGCCAGATCTCGTCCCACGGGACAGCGCGGTCCACGTGGTGCATCTGGTACAGGTCGATGTAGTCGGTCTGGAGCCGGCGCAGCGACGCGTCGCACGCCCGCCGGATGTGCAGCGCCGACAGGTGCCGCTCGTTCGGCCAGTCGCCCATCGTCCCGTACAGCTTCGTCGCGAGGACGGTGCGCTCGCGACGGCCAGCGCCCCGCCCGAACCAGCGGCCGAGGATGTGCTCGGTGATGCCCTCGCCGCGCGCCCATCCGTACACGTCAGCGGTGTCGAAGAAGTTGATGCCGTGCTCGTGCGCGCGGTCCATGATCGCGTGGCTGACGTCCTCGGCGGCCTCCGGACCGAAGTTCATCGTGCCGAGGCAGAGCCGGCTCACCGAGAGTCCGGTGCGGCCGAGGTGGGTGTACTCCATGTCGGACCTCCACGCGTCGCGAGAAGCTTCCACACTAACGGCGTGTTTCCTTAGGCGCCCAAGCGCTCGTTTTAATGCGCGGTCTGCGGTGATCCGACAAGACGACGTGCCGCGATCTGGCAGGCTGGGGCGGTGCTCGACACCCACACCGAGATTCACCGGACTGCTCCCGACCGATACACCACCTCCCTCGACGGCGGCTGGAACATCGGCGACTCCCTCAACGGGGGATACCTGCAGTTACCGGTGGTTCGCGCTGTGCTCGCGGCCGAGGGGCATCCGCACCCGGTCGCGGTGACCACGGACTTCCTCAACCCGGCGCGTCCGGGGAAGGCGGAGATCGTGGTGGAGCGGCTGCGCGCCGGCAAGACGATCGGCACGAGCCGCGCGACCCTGGTTCAGGACGACGAGCCGGTGCTGGTGTCGTCCGTGGTCACGACGACGCTGGACAGCAAGCCGGCGGACGTCGACATGGCCACGGTCGTCGACCTGCCGTCGCCGGACCAGTGCACGAAGATCCGGCCGGACACGCTCGCCGACACCCACCTCGGGCTGATGGACCACGTCGATATCCGGCTCGCGCCAGAGTCGGCGACGCTGATCCGCGGCCGTCCGGACGGCAGCTTCGCGCTGCGCGGCTGGGCCAGGATGTCCGACGGCAGGGACCCGGACCCGCTGGTGTGCCTGCTCGTCGTGGACGCGTTCCCGCCGGTCACGTTCACCCTCGGCCGGTACGGGTGGGCCCCGACCGTGCAGCTGTCCACCTACCTGCGGACGTTGCCGGCGGCCGGCTGGCTCAAGGCGGAACTCCGCGGCCGGGTCCTGGCCGGCGGCTGGTTCGACGAGGACTGCACGCTGCGGGACTCCAAGGGCCGGCTCGTCGCGCAGGCCCGCCAACTCACCAGGGTGCCGCGGGTCCTGCCCCGTGTGCGCTAGGCCGGGCCGGGTGGCGTAGACAGTGCCGGGCGGTCGCCGTCAGCAGAAGACGGCGGCCGTCCGGCTGTCGATCGAACCCTGCGCGGCGTGGAGCAGCCCGACGCACACGAACGACTCGATGGCGTACTTCTGCCAGCCCACCGGATCGGCGAGCTTGCCGTCGACGGCGTCCAGGAGGATCTGGTCCTCCGGCTCCAGGTTGTCCGGGATGCCGAGCCGGGCGGCCAGCTCCAGGCACTCGTCCCGCAGCCGGTACGACGACCCGATCGCCACGCCGACGACGCGCGGGTCGATGACCACCGGCGCCGCGTCGACAGGTACGTAGAATCCCTCGGCCTCGTTGTGGTGGATCAGGTGGTCGAAGGCGCCGGCCGCGTCGTCCGGGTCGCCGATCAGCTCCAGCGGACCGTCGACGATGACGGCGTGCCGGGGACCCCGCTCGTACGCGGCGTGCAGCACCGGGTCCTCCGCCGCCTCCTCGTCACCGGGCGGCGGCAGCTCACGCCCGTCGGCGAGGTGCGCGGCGATCCGGCGCAGGAAATGGATGCCTGTGTAGCCGAGCATCTCGAACGCGTCGAAGTCCTCGGCCCGTTGCAGGGGCTCCTCCCACGCCGGCAAACCGGCCTCGCCCAGCGCGCGCCGTACCGCCGTGATCTCGTCGACGTACGTCTCCAGGGCGTCTTCCTGGTCCTCGTCCAGGGACGCCGCGAATCCGACCACCACTTCCAGACCCATGCGGTACATCCTGGTGCAGCGTGGTCCGCGTGGCCTAATTCGGCTTGTGGCGCGCGCCGAAGAGGATGTCGTCCCAGCTGGGCAGCTCGGCACGGCGCTCCCGGTGCGTGGCCGGCTCCTCTTCGGTCGTGAAGTGCTCGGGCATGGCCGACCGCGAGATCACCGCACGCTCGTCGCGGCGCCGCAGCACCG
Source organism: uncultured Actinomycetota bacterium (assembly GCA_963742725.1). GTDB lineage: Bacteria > Actinomycetota > Actinomycetes > Mycobacteriales > Cryptosporangiaceae > CAVVAL01. Next base: position 2,861,672 of record CAVUMX010000001.1, read on the forward strand.
AGAGCGACGGGACGACCTGCGTCTCTTCCTCGTGATCGTCGACGTCGTCGAAGTTGTTCGCCGCGGCGATGCGCGCGGGGACGGGCGGCAGTGGGTCGTCCTGGGCGAGGATCGGCGCGTGCTGCTCGGCGGAGAGGAACTGGGCCATCTCGTCGACCGGCGTGACGACCGACTTCGCGCGGTCCAGATCCCAGATCGCGTGCGCGGTCGCATGGCCGGACGGCCACACGGCGGTGATGCGCCAGCCGCCGTCGTCCTTGCGGTAGGCGTCCCACGCGACAGCCTGGGGGTCGACGTTGTGGCTGCTGAGGCGCTGATCGGCGATCTCGGCGAGGGACGCGCCGTTCTCGGCCGTGCGCAGCCTGGTGCGCCGGGCCATCTGGGCGATCGCCGCACGCTCCTGGAGGACCGGTCCGGCGAACCGCAGGACCTTCTCCACAGGGACGTTGGCGACGCGGGCGACCTCGTCAGGAGAGTCGCCGGCCCGGATTCTGGCCTGGATGTCCCGAGGTGTGAGCGAGGCCTCGACCTCGATGGGGAACTGACCCTGGCCAGGGTTCTGCTCGCGCCGCACAGCTGCGATGACCGCCTCGTCAATGGCGAGGGAGAGCATGCGCCCAACCTCGTCGGTGAGAATGAGCGCCTGTCCATCCTCGGAGAGGGCGACGAACCGTAGCGGACGCACCGAGGTTCCTCCCTCCGGCTTCCGATGGGGGCGCTAGCACCTCACCTTAAGGCAGTCCGCACTGGTGTGCCCGGACATTCCTCCGTGTGTCGGCTACGCGTCGGCGCCGTCACGCGGTGCCTGAGGCTGGCCCGACGGTGTGTAGACGCCTTGCGAACCGAGCGCGAGGCCGAGCTGGAACCGGTTCTCGACGTTGAGCCGGTCCATCAGGCCGCGCAGCGTGTAGCCGATCGTGCGGGTGCTGACGCCGAGCCGGCGGGACACCATCGAATCCGTGTGGCCGGCCGCGAGCTGATCGATCAGGTCCCGTTCCCGGGGCGTCAGGACGATCGACGGCAGCGCCGTCCGTGACGGGTCCGGAGCGCCTTCCCACTCGCGGGTGACCACCGAGACCAGGCCCTGCAACAGCGCCGGGTCGGTGATCTCCAGCGCGCCGGCGCCGGTGTCGCGCAGGTCGATCGGGATGATCGCCACCTTGCGGTCGAACACCAGCACCTTGAGCGGGATGGTGTCGGAGAACCGGGCCTTCGCGCCTAGCTTCGTCAGTTCCGTGCCGTGCACCCCGATCCTGTCGCCGTCGGCGGGCGGCGCGGCCAGGATGCTCAGCTTGACTCCGCGCATCAGGACGGCACGATCGAGCGGCGCGGCCGCCGCGATCGACGGCGCGCTGATCGCCTGCTCGGGGTTCATCGCGAGGTGCTCGTACCGTTCGAGGGCGGACAGCTCCGCGACCCGCTCCCGGATGATCGGCATGCCACGGAGCAGCCGGACCTTCGTCGGGTCCACATCGTCCGGTGACGTCGGCAGCCCGAGCCCCGTGAAACCCGCGAAATGCCGCTGGGCCAGCTCCCACGGATCGACCAGCCGCAACCGGCTCCGGCGGAGCAGGTGGATCACCCGGTCGGGTGGTTCGGCCCGCCACAGGTCGGCACTCGACCTGCGCCGCCGCCCCGCCGTCAGCGAGACGACCGCACGGTGTGCGGCCAGCTCCTCCAGCGCGTCGGCGACGCGCCGGGGCGCCATACCCAGCTCCCGCGCGGCCGTCGTGACACTCTGCGGGCCGAAGGTGGCGATAGCCCTATACACGAGATCCGCGTCAGCGGAGACTCCCCATCGGACCAACGACGGGACGACCACGCTGGCGGGTATCGAAGTCACGCTCCCCGTTGACACCCGTCCCCTCTCGTCGTGCCGATTCAATCATTCGCCAACGACATCCCCGGCCTAGGTTTCCCGAAATTCGGGGTGGTTTGGGCGGTCTGTCGAGTTCGTGACAGCGGTCAATTGCGTAAACCAGCAACGATCCTCTCGTACGGCCGCAGCCGCCCGTGACGGTGGTGGCTCGTCGTGGTTGCATCAGTCCGGCTGGACATCCATGAACGGGGGAACAGTGTTCGGAACGAGGCTTCTGAAACGTTGGTTTGGTGCGGCGCTACTGGTCTCAGGGCTGGTGGCGCCCGCTTTGGTCACGGCGCCTGCGATAGCGGACGGTACTCAGCCGTGTACCAATTGGAGTGCGACGATCACGTCGGTGACGGCCACCGGGCCGGGCACCGTGGTCGTCACCGGCAAGGCGACTACGCAGTCCGCGAACCCGGCGGTGCCGTGCGCCTACGACGCCCGCCTGCGCGGCTACTCGATCACGCAGGCGTGGAACGATCCGTGGTACCTCGACGCGGTCACCGGCGAGGCGCAGCTGCCGGCGACCTGGCGCAACGGTGACACCTACAGCCGAGGCATCGCGCTCGGCGTCGGCACGAGCGTGGTGTGCGTCCGCACACCGGGTGCCCGAGGAATCTTCTGCTACCGCGTCGACGTCGACGGCGACGAGAGCGGCAACCCGACCACCCCGATCGTCGGCGGGCAGGTGTGGCCGCTGCTGAGGCCGCGACCGCCGGGCGACGGATCGGTCGACATCTGCGGTAACTGTGTCTGAGCGAGTTGGAGGAGTTTTGTTGAGCAAGAAGCTGGCTGGCCGGTTCCTGGCAGCCATCGCACTGGTCGGGGGCGCTCTGCTCGCCGTTCCGATGCTGGCCAACGCCGAGGACGCCGCCCCGGCGTGTGCGAGCTGGTACGCCAACCCGTCACAGCTCACCGCCACGGCCGCGGGCACGGTGACCGTGAGCGGCACCGCGGGCACTCTCTCCGCGAACATCCCGTGTCAGCGGCACGTCTCGCTGATCGCGTACAAGACCCCGCCGACCGCGGCATCCTGGCGCCCGACCGACGAGGTCAACCGGGCGTCCGTCGGTTCCACCTGGCGCAAGGGCGACAAGTTCAGCCAGTCGCTCACCGTTCCGGTCGGCACCGCGCTCGTCTGCACGGCACTGGCGCCGGACGACGCCTACGACGGGTGCTGGCAGGTCAGTGTCGAGGCAGGCGCGGACGGTCAGCCCACGACGCCGGTCGTGGTCGCGCCGGCCGCCCGGCCCACGGCACCGGCGACCGACGACGACGGCCCGATCGACATCTGCGGCAACTGCGTCTGAGGATCCGAAAACCACTGCGGCCGGCGGGATCTCCCGCCGGCCGCAGTGCTGTGGTCAGAGCTTGCCGACGACGTGGTCGATCGCGGCGGTGAGCTTCGCGACGTCGGCCGGGTCGACGCTGGGGAAGAGGGCGACCCGCAGCTGGTTGCGTCCGAGCTTGCGGTACGGCTCGGTGTCGACGATCCCGTTGGCGCGCAGCGTCTTCGCGACCACTGTGGCGTCGACCGCCGGGTCGAAGTCGATCGTGGCGACCACGTTCGAGCGCTTCTCCGGGTCCTTCACGTACGGCGTCGCGAACTGGCTGTTCTCCGCCCAGCCGTAGATCGTGCCGGCCGACTCCGCCGTGCGGGCGGTGCACCAGTCGAGGCCGCCGTTGCCCAGGAACCAGTCGATCTGCTCGGCCATGACGAATAGCGTGGCCAGGGCCGGCGTGTTGTACGTCTGCTCCAGGCGAGAGTTGTCGACGGCCGTCTTCAGGTCCAGGAACGCCGGGATGTAGCGGTCCGTCGCGGCGATCTCCTCGACACGGGCGAGCGCGGCGGGGCTCATCAGCGCGAACCAGATGCCGCCGTCCGAGCCGAAGCACTTCTGCGGCGCGAAGTAGTACACGTCCGACTCGGCGATGTCGACGGCGAGACCACCGGCGCCCGACGTGGCGTCGTGCAGCATCAGCGCGTCGGTGCCCTGCACGCGCTTCACAGGGACGGCGACACCGGTCGACGTCTCGTTCTGCGGCGTCGCGTAGACGTCGATGCCGTCCTCGAGCTGGAAGTCCGGCGCGTCACCGGGCTCGCTGGTGATGATCGTCGGGTCGCCCAGGTGCGGGGCGATCTTCACGGCCTTGGCGAACTTCGAGCCGAACTCGCCGAAGCTCAGGAACTGCGCCCGGTCCTTGACCAGCCCGAACACCGCGGACTCCCAGAACGCGGTCGTGCCGCCGTTGCCCAGTACCACCTCGTAGCCCTCGGGGAGGCTGAACAGTCCGGCCAGACCCTTGCGGACCCGCGCGACCTCGTTGCGGGCCGTGGCCTGCCGGTGCGAGGTGCCGAGGTAGGTGGTCGCCACGCCGGCCAGGGCCTGCACGGCTTCCGGACGGACCTTGGACGGGCCGCACCCGAAGCGACCGTCGGCGGGCAGCAGGTCCGCGGGGATGGTGATCGGGGCGTCGGTCACGTGAAGGCCTCTCGTCGAGCGCTGGTCGGAATTGGCGACGCTGCCGGTCCGATCCTTCCACCGTAATCAGCTCGATTCAGTCCCCGGGTGATCGCGGACACCGTGACGCTCACCACGGCTACTGGCCGACTACTGCGGCGACGCGTTCCGGGATGCGGGTCCGGCGGGCGATCGCGGCGTAGGCGAACGCGGCGGCGGCGACCAGGAAGCCGGCGAAGTACCAGACGGGTGCCGGCCCGGTGGATTCCGCGACGCGCATCAGCGTCACGCTGCTGATCGAACCGGCGAGCTGGAGGACGAGGGAGTCCAGCGAGATGACGGTCGCGCGCTCGCTCGCCTCGGCCTCGCGGTTCAGCAACTCGGACGCTGCCGGATTGAGCATGCCGAGCCCGGCGAAGATCGTGGCGTACGCCACACCCGCTCCGACCAGCCCGGATGTTCCGTCCAGCTGGAGGCTCGCCGCCAGCCCGATCACACCGCCGCCGCAGACGAGCAGGCCGGCCACCGCCTGCCGCGGCGCCGTACCGGTGAGCCGCCGGACCAGCGGTGCCACCGCGCTGCCTAACGACGACGCGCCGAACCCGATCGCCGTGACCACCGCGTACCCGGCGCTGCCGGCCGAGGCACCGCCGGTCAGGCTCGCCAGCCGGCCGGGGGTGAGCAGCTCGATCGCGTTGAGCGTGACCCCGAGCGTGAACGTGCCGGCGAAGATCATGCCGAGGACCGGACTCCCGGCCGCCACCCGGATCCCGCGCACGACCGTCCGTGGCGTGGCGGCGAGCACTTCCGCCAGCCGGAGTCGCCGCAGCGGCACCGGCTCCGGCATTGCCGCGAGCACGACCACCAGCAGGACGGCCGAACCCAGCGCGGCGAGCACCGGCGGTATGGCCAGCGCCACGTTCTCGTCCCAGCCGATCTTGAGCAGCCCGAGCGGGACGAAGCCGCCGACCAGGACGCCCACCGCAAGTCCGCCCGACCCGGCCGAGTGGCCCCACGACATGCCGGTGCTGAGATCGCCGTCCGGGTCGGTGGCGTGGACCGTGTCGACGTACCAGGCCAGCGCCGGCCCCGACGACAGCGCCCGTCCGACGCCCTTCAAGCCGGCCGACGCCGCGAACAGCCATGCCGTGTCGGCCGCGGCCAGCACGGCGAACGCGGCCACGTTGAACACCGCCGCGACGACCAGGACGCCGCGCCGCCCGAGGGTGTCGGCGAGCGCGCCCGTCGGCAGTTCCAGCGCCACCACCAGGACGCTGTGGACCGTGACGACGAGCCCGATCGTGCTGAGATCCAGCCCACGGTGGGACATGAGCAGCACCATCACCGGCAGGTGAAGGCCGACAGGAATCCAGGTCAGGCCGCTGACCAGTGCGAATCGGCGAGCCGCGGAGCGGGCGTTCATGCGAAGTACCCCCGGAACGGATGGGTGGAGATGAAGATCGCGACCTGCTCGGCGTCGGCCTCGTCGGCGTCGCGGGTGGCGTACTCCTCGACCAGCTCGCCGATCCGCTCGTTCAGTTCGGCCAACGACGCCGCCGTGAGCCGGAGGACGGTGTCGCTCTGGCCGGCCACGGCGCCCCAGTCAGGGCCGTACGTCGCCCGCTGCTCGTCGAACGTCTCCGCGATCCGTGCCGTGAACGCGCGCTGCCGTTCGCGCATCCAGCGGCTGGCCTCGGCGCCCTCGGGCTGGCTCTCGAAGTCCGGCTCCGACCAACTCGTGTACCGGTGCTTCGCGCGCCAGCGCTTGTCCCGCGCGTTGGGCTGGTCCGCGTCCTCCTCGACGTAACCGAAGCGGGCGAGCTGCCGCAGGTGATAGCTCGTCGAGCCGCTGCTCTCGCCGAACTGCCGGGCGAGTTCGCTGGCCGTCGCCGGCCCGGTGAGGCGTAGCGCGCCCAGCAGACGGACGCGCAACGGGTGGGCCACGGCCTTCAACGTCGCGACGTCGGAGACGTAGTAGGTGTCTGCTCGGCGCTCGCTCATGCCCCTCACGGTAGACCGCAAAGAACTCTTTGCAAAGAGCATTTTGCAAACTTCTCTTTGCGAACCCGGCAGCGGTGGCGCCTGAAGGTCAGCTGCGGCGGCACCCCGGCTGGGCGGCACCGGGCGGCTGGGCGGCACCCGCCGCCGCCCGCCGCCTTCCGCCCAGCCCTCGCGCGCGCCCAGCCCGGCCGGCCCGCGCCGGCCGCGCCGGCCCAGCCCTCGCGTGCCCGCTGTCTGGCGGGTGGCGCTTAGCCTGGGCGCATGGGACTGGTGACGATCGTGACCGGTGGTAGCCGCGGCATCGGTGCGGCGACGGTGGCCGCTCTGACCACAGCCGGTCATGCGGTGGCGATCGGCTACGCGCGCGATCGCGACGCCGCCGACGACGTCGCACGGGCGACCGGCGGCTTCCCGGTCCAGGTGGATGTGACCGACGAGGACGATGTCGACCGCCTCTTCGACACCGTCGCCGCCGAGTTGGGGCCGGTGACCGGCCTGGTCAACAACGCGGGCGTGACGAGCCCGATGGGCCGGCTGGCGGACGCCAAGGTCGAGGATCTGCGCCGGGTCGTCGATGTCAACCTGATCGGCGTGCTGTTGTGCGCGCGCCGGGCGGCGGCTGTCCTGCCGCGCGGCGGGGCGATCGTGAACGTGTCGTCATCGGCGTCGACGATCGGCAGCCCGAACACGTACGTGCACTACGCGGCGACGAAGGCGGCGGTCGACGCCCTCACGGTGGGGCTGGCGAAGGAACTGGCGCCGGACGGGATCCGGGTCAACGCGGTGTCGCCGGGAATCATCCGCACCGGAATCCACGCGTTGTCGGGGGACGCCGATCGTCCGGCCAAGCTGGCGGGCACGATCCCGATGGGGCGCCCGGGGGAGGCCGTGGAGATCGCCGAGGCCATCGCCTGGCTCATGTCGCCGGCCGCGTCCTACGCGACGGGCGCGGTGCTCCGGGTCGCCGGTGGACTCTGACCGCAGCCCTCGACCTTCGGATTTTTGAGGTCCCGCCGCCCCCGCCGACCCTCAAAAGTCCGAAGGTCGGCGGGGCAGGCAGGCGGGGCAGGCAGACAGGCTGCGGGGCGGGGGCAAGCGGGCGGGCAGGGCCGGCGGGGCAGGCAGGGCGCCCCTAGCAAACTCAGACGTGCGCGATCGAGTCCCAGCCTTCAACGTCCTGCGGCTTGCGCGAAGCGGGCCCCACGTACAGCGCGGACGGCCGCACCAGCTTGTTCAGCTTCTTCTGCTCGACGATGTGCGCGCTCCAGCCGGCGGTGCGGGCACAGGTGAACATCGAGGTGAACATGTGCGCCGGTACCTCGGCGTAGTCGAGCACGACGGCCGACCAGAACTCGACGTTCGTGGCGAGCACCCGGTCGGGGCGGCGGGCGTGCAGCTCGGCCAGGGCGGCCTTCTCCAGCGCCTCGGCGACCTCGAAGCGGCGCGAGCCCAGCTCCTTGGCGGTGCGGCGGAGCACGCGGGCGCGGGGGTCCTCGGCGCGGTAGACGCGGTGGCCGAAGCCCATGAGGCGGTCGCCCTTGTCCAGCGCGTTCTTGACCCACGCCTCGGCGTTGCCGGACCGCTCGACCTCGTCCAGCATCTTCAGGACGCGGCTCGGCGCCCCACCGTGCAGCGGACCGGACATCGAACCGATCGCCGACGAAATGCACGCGGCACAGTCGGCGCCGGTGCCCGCCGCGACACGCGCGGTGAACGTCGAGGCGTTGAGGCCGTGCTCGGCGGCGGAGATGAAGTAGGCGTCGACGGCCTGGACGTGCTTCGGGTCCGGCTCGCCCCGCCAGCGGATCATGAACCGCTCGACGATCGTGCTCGCCTTGTCGATCTCGCGCTGCGGCACGGCGGGCAGGCCGATTCCGCGCGCGGACTGGGCGACGAACGACAGCGTCGTGACCGAGATCCGGGCCAGGTCCTCGCGGGCCTGCGCCTCGTCGATGTCGATGAGCTGGCCGAGGCCCCAGTACGGGGCGAGCATCGCCACGGCGCTCTGCACGTCGACCCGGATGTCACCGGAGTGCACCGGGATCGGGAACGGCTCGGCCGGGGGCAGGCCCGGCCCGAACTTCCCGTCGACGAGCAGCGCCCACACGTTGCCGAACGAAACGTGGCCCACCAGATCTTCGATGTCGACGCCCCGGTAGCGGAGGGCGCCGCCCTCCCTGTCAGGCTCGGCAATGTCGGTCTCGAACGCGACAACGCCCTCAAGGCCCGGTTTGAAGTCAGACATCCTTCGTCGCTCCCAGTCGTCAACGGCGGCTTGTGCGCGCCGGCCTGGTCGAACCACCTTGTGGGCGGCCGTAACAATCCTGACTATCTTGCAACTCGCTGGTAGCGCAACGCGAGGCACCCTGCCTGTGTGATGTGCGACATTCCTGTTTGGGCTACTTTCAAACCTTTCTATTTCGGACGCCTGGCAATCCTTGGCGCGGTCCCGGAGCAACGCCGCCCACCAGTGGTCTACGCCACGGTGAACGCCGCTACCGTCCCTCCCCGGCATAAGGTCGGGCCAGGCGCACGAGAGGGGGGCCGGTGAACGGGGAAGGCCCAGGTCCGAAGGGTGTGGGCAGGCTCGATGCCGCGCATGTCGAACGGCTCGCTGCCATGCGCCGAGTGTACGAGCACGGCGGCCTCGACGAGTCCGATCTCGCCGCCGACTGGCTGACCCAGTTCCGCCGCTGGCTCGACGACGCCGTCGGCGCCGGCCTGTCCGAGCCGAACGCCATGATCGTCGCCACAGCCAGCCAGGACGGCCGTCCGACCGCGCGGACCGTCCTGCTCAAGGCCGTCGATGAGCGCGGTTTCGTCTTCTTCACGCACTACACGTCCCGCAAGGGGCAGCAGGCGCTCGCCAACCCGGTCGCGAGCCTGGTGTTCCCGTGGCATCCGATCCAGCGACAGGTGCTGGTCACGGGCACGGTCGAGCCGGTGGCCGACGCGGAGTCCGACGCGTATTTCGCGTCCCGCCCGCGCGGTGCGCAGCTCGGCGCGCTGGCCAGCCAGCAGTCGGCGGTGATCGCCTCGCGCGCCGATCTGGAGGCCGCACGGGACGCGCTCGCCGCCCGTTACCCCGAGGGCACTCCCGTTCCGCGCCCGCCGACGTGGGGCGGGTTCCGCGTCGCCCCGGACTCGATCGAGTTCTGGCAGGGTCGCCCGGACCGTCTCCACGACCGCCTCCGCTTCCGCCGCCCCGACCAGTCCACCTGGCTCGTCGAACGGCTGTCTCCGTGAGTTGGGGAACACAGTGAGTGAGCGGGACTTCTCACCGCTGGACGCCGCGGGGGCGTCCGGCGATCCGGGGAAGCGGCGGGGGTTACTGGGCGCGGTGCGGCGGGTCGCGGTCGACACGCGTCCGCTGAGGTACGCGGACTTCCGGCGGCTCTGGATCGGCCAGGGCGTGTCGTTCGTCGGGTACCAGCTGACGGCCGTCGCGGTGCCGGTGCAGGTGTTCGCGATCACGTCGTCGTCGTTCTGGGTCGGCATGCTGGGGATCGCCGCGTTCCTGCCGCTGCTGGTGTTCGGCCTGTGGGGCGGTTCGGTGGCGGACGCCATGGACCGGCGGCTCCTGCTGCTGGCGTCGTCCGCACTGACGTGGGCGTGCACGGGCGGGCTGCTGGTCCAGGCCCTGCTGGACCTGCGGAACGTGCCGCTGCTGCTCGGGCTGACGGCTCTCCAGTCGGCGGCGTTCGCGATGTCGTCACCGGCGCGGGGGGCGATCATCCCGAGGCTGCTGCCCGAGGAGCTGGTGCCGTCCGGGAACACGTTGAACTTCACGGTGATCAGCCTCAGCACGGTGCTGGGCCCGCTCGCGGCCGGGGCGATCCTCGCCCGGTACTCGTTCGCCGTCGCGTACGCGATCGACGCGCTGCTGTTCACGGTCGCGCTGTACGCGGCGTTCCGGCTGCCGAAGCTGGCGCCGGCCGGGGCGGTCACGTCGCCGGGGCTCCGGTCGGTCATCGAGGGGCTGCGGTTCATCTGGACGCGTCCCGTCCTGCTGCTGTCGTTCGCGGTGGACATCGTGGCCATGGTGTTCGCGATGCCACGGGCGTTGTTCCCGGAGGTCGCGGAGGAACGGTTCGGCGGCGGGACGGCCGTCGGATGGCTGTTCGCCTCGATCGCGATCGGCGCGGTGATCGGTGGCCTGTTCTCCGGCTGGATCGGTCGGGTCCGTCGCCAGGGCGTCGCGCTGATCGTCGCGATCGTCGTCTGGGGTGTGGCGGTCGCGTTCTCCGGCCTCGCGTCGTCGCTGGTCGTAGCCGTCGCGCTGCTGGCCGTGGCCGGCGCCGCCGACCTGGTCTCCGCCGTTTACCGGCAGACGATCCTGCAGGTCTACGCCCCGGACGAGCTGCGCGGCCGGCTCCAGGGCGTCTTCATCGTGGTCGTCGCCGGCGGACCCAGGATCGGCGACCTGCGCGCCGGGTCGACGGCGGCGCTGGCCGGGGTGACGGCGTCCTGGGTCGGCGGCGGAATCGCGTGCGCGGTGATCGTCGTCGTCGTGGCGTTCTTCGCCCAGCCCCTGCTCCAGTACCGCGGGCGTGCGGGTGACCCGTGACGCACGGCGGAGCGGTCGTCGCGGGACACGATGCGAGCGGCTCCCACCACGCCCGTTAGGGTGCCCGGACGGGAAACAGGTAGGCATGAGCGAAGGGAACCGGATGGCCGCGCGGTGGTCTACGCCTTCGGGGGCGCAGTGGACGATCAGCGCCGGACCGCACGAGGCGACCGTGGTCGAGGTCGGTGGCGGTCTGCGCGAGTACACGGTTGACGGTGTGCCGCTGGTGGACCCGTACGCGGCGGAGTCGGTGTGCCCGCGCAGCGCCGGGCAGCTCCTGGCGCCGTGGCCGAACCGGCTGGGTGGCGGCCGGTACACGTTCGGCGGCACCGAGTACCAGCTGCCGATCACCGAGGTGACCAGGGGAAACGCCAGCCACGGCCTGGCCAGGTGGATTCCCTGGCAGCGGGTCGAGCAGACGCCCGAGTCGATCGAGCTGACGTGTGTCCTGGCGCCGCAGCCGGGGTACCCGTTCGCGCTGGGCCTGACCACCAAGTGGAGCGTCGGCCCGGCCGGGCTGCGCGCCGACCACACCGCCGTGAACCTCGGCGCCAAGCCGGCACCGTTCGGGTTCGGCGCGCATCCGTACCTCCGGGTCGGTACCGAGAGGCTGGACGGGCTGGTGCTGAGCCTGCCGGCGTCCGAGCGGCTGACCGTCGACGAGCGGCTGCTCCCGACCGGGCGCGAGGACGTCGCGGGCAGCCCCCTGGACTTCCGCGAGCCGCGCGCGATCGGCGCCGTCCAGCTGGACACGACGTTCACCGCGTTGGCAAGAGGTGAGGACGGAATGGCGCGAACCCGCCTCACGTCACCCGGGGGCACCGGCGTCGAACTATGGCAGGGCGCTACCTTTGGCTGGGTGCAGGCATACAGCGGGATCGGGCCCTCCGGGTCGCGACGTCACACATTGGCCGTTGAGCCGATGACCTGCCCGCCTGACGCGTTCAACACTGGCACGTCGCTGGTCACGTTGCAGCCCGGCGATCGTTGGACCGGTAGTTGGGGGATCACGCCCCTCGGGTGAGCCAGCGCCCGGTCAGGACAGATGGAGGCAAGTGTGGAGCTCGCAGGGGTATCCCTGAGGTACCACCGAGGCAGTCCGTGGGTGCTGCGAGGCGTCGAGGCGAAGGTCGGTGCGGGGGAGGCCGTACTTCTCACCGGGCGTAACGGGGCGGGCAAGTCGACGCTCCTGCAGGTCGTGGCGGGGCTGCTGCCGACGAGCCGCGGGTCGGTGCTGAACCGTCCGAAGGTCATCAGCTGGGTGCCGGAGCGGTTCCCCTCCCGCCAGCCGTTCACGGCGCGGGCCTACCTGGAGGGCATCGCCCGGGTCCGGGGCCTCGACGTGGCCAAGACGAAGGCGACGATCGAACACTGGTCCGAGCGGCTGTTCTTCACGTCGTCGCTGGACACGCGGCTGCAGGAGCTGTCCAAGGGCAGCGCGCAGAAGATCAACCTCGCGCAGGCGTTACTGGTCCAGCCGGAACTGCTCGTGATGGACGAGCCGTGGGAGGCGCTGGACGCCCAGACCCGGCACGTCCTTCCCATGATCATCACCGACGTCATCGACGCCGGCGGGTGCGCGATCTTCAGCGACCACCGTGGCGAGGCCGGCGAGCTGCCGGGCGTCCGCCGCTGGTACCTGGACGACGGGCTGCTCACCGAACCCGAGGACGGCGCGCCGGCCGGCCGTCACGTGATCGAGGTCGTCGCCCCGGCGAAGGAGTCGGCGGCCACGGTGGCGCGGCTGCGCGCCGCCGGCTACGACGTGCGCGGCGTCCGTCGCGAACGGCCGCCGCGCGGTCCGGCGCGGCACGGTCCTGCTGGTGGTCCGGCGGCCGCTGAGGCCGGCGGGGCCGCCGCGCGTGAGGCCGGCGGCGCGGCGCGTGAGGCCGGCGGCGCGGCGCGTGAGGCCGGCAAGGAACCCGCGGAGGCGGCGAAGTGAACCAGGTCGCGGTCAGCCAGGTCGCCGCGCTGTCCCGGATGCGGTTCTCCGGGTACGCGAAGTCGCAGCGCGTGCTTGGCCCATCTGGCAGCCTGGCGACTGCTGGCGGTGTGCAGGTCGGCGGCGCGGCATCGGCCATCAATGCTTATGGCGTCAGCGGACGGCCTGTTCAGCATCTTCGCGTGGCAGGCGAAGCTAGCGCTCGACACCGAGCCGGACGCGCAGCGGCAGCTGTCGTACCTCGCCGTCGGGTCGGCGCGCCGGGAGGTCGCCGCCGGGCTGC
>CAVUMX010000002.1:0-74826 GCA_963742725.1 uncultured Actinomycetota bacterium
CGACGAAGGGCTGGCCCTCACAGGGCCAGCCCGCGGTACCGACGCGAACCAGGCGGTTCGCGCACTGACCCCTTTGGTGGGCACAGTTGGGTTCGAACCAACGACCCCTCGCTTGTAAGGCGAGTGCTCTTCCGCTGAGCTATGCGCCCGTGCGGTCCCAGGGTACCGGCCGGCACCCTGGAGCCGCCTGGGTATATCAGGCTGCGGCCGTCAGCTTCTCGATGGCCTCGGTGTACTCGACGTGGTTACGGGCGTCGGGGATGCCGTTGACCACCTTGTACTGGACGACGCCCTCGGTGTCGATGAGGAACGTGCCGCGCAGCGCGAGGCCCTTGGTCTCGTCGAACACGCCGTAGGTCTGGGCGATGCCGCCGTGCGGCCAGAAGTCGGCGAGCAGCGGGAAGTCGAAGCCTTCCTGCTGGGCCCACACCTTGTGCGCGAACACGGAGTCGACGCTGACGGTGAGGAGCTGCACCTCGTCGTTGGAGAACCGGGGCAGGTCGTCCCGGAGCGTGCACAGCTCACCGGAGCAGACGCCGGTGAATGCCAGCGGGTAGAACACCAGCAGGACGCTCTTCTCACCCTTGAACTGGGCGAGGGACACTTCCTGGTTGTTCTGGTCCTTCAGGGTGAAGTCCGGGGCCAGATCGCCGACCTCAACAGGCATACAAGCTTCTCCTCGACGTGTGAACACCTGCCTCAGAGCATGCCATCCGCCCCAGGAGACCCCCACCGCCACCCCAGGGAAACCGACCCACGGGCGCCAGGCGACACGGCGGGCGGGCACGCACGCCGGCACCGCTTTGTCCCGGCGCCGGGCCGCGCGGGCGTCGGACTAGCGACTGCGAAGGGGTCAGCGCTTGGAGCGGGCCGCCTTCGGAGCGACAAGACGCACGCCGGCCCACTCCTTGCTCGCACTGATGCTCGACGTCTGCTGGAGCCCGGCGGTCGGTGCCGATTCGCTGATCTCACTCGGCTCGACGTGGCCGTCCCGGCCGGTCTTGGGCGTCAACAGCCACACCACACCGTTGTCGGTCAGCGGACCGAGGGCACCGATGAGGGCATCCACCAGGTCGCCGTCGTCTTCGCGCCACCACAGCAGCACGACGTCTACGACCTCGTCGGAATCGGAGTCGACGAGCTCGGAGCCGGACACGTCGACCACCGAATCACGTAGCTCCGCGTCGCAGTCGTCGTCGTAGCCCATCTCCAGGACGACCATGCCCGGCTTGATGCCCAGACGCTCCGCGGGGGTCTTGACCCCGTCCGCGTGACCAGCGGTCGCGCTCACTACAGCCCGCCTCCTTCACCTGGGTGCCGTGTTGGCACCGTCAGCGCGTAGTTCACACACTCCCGCAGCTCCGCGCAAGTGTCACAGCCGTACGAAGTCACTATCTCAGTCCTGGAGTATCCGCCGACAGGCCGCTGGCCGCCTCTCCAACCGATAAGACCGTGTGACGCAGCTCGCACCCCCACCGGGCGTGTCGCACACCGATTCATCCGCGCAGGAACGACAGGCGGACCTGCCGCAGCGGGTTGTCGACGTTGAGATCCACCAGGCAGATGCTCTGCCACGTCCCGAGCGCCAGCCGACCGCCGAGCACGGGAACCGACGCGTAGGGCGGCACCAGCGCCGGCATGACGTGGTCACGGCCGTGACCAGGCGTTCCATGCCGGTGTTGCCAGCGCCCGTCGGGCGGAAGGAGGTCTTCCAGCGCTGCGAGCAGGTCGTCGTCGCTGCCGGCGCCGGTCTCGATGATCGCCACGCCCGCGGTGGCGTGGGGCACGAACACGTGGAGTAGGCCGTCGCCGCGGCCCCGGACGAACGCCGCGGCGTCGTCCGTGAGGTCGTGCACTGCGCGGCGGGTACCCGTACGGACGGCGATGAGCTCACTGTGCATGCGCCCCAGTGTCCCGTCTGGACGCCACACTGCGCAGCTCTCGAGTGCGAAGGCGTATCCATATGACGTTCGACCGCCCCCGCCTCGGGCGCGCGAACGTCTGTGGACACATTGCTACTGATCAGTAGAGATGACGTGGTGGACCGCCGGGGGCAGGATGGATCCCGAAACTCCGAGACCAGTGACCCTGGCACGACTTCACATAAGGATCAGCGACGTGGCACCTGGACGCGAGCGCCCACCGGTCATCAGCGACGGCCTACCCAGCCAGCTGCCCGACATCGACCCGGCGGAGACCGCCGAGTGGTTGGAGTCGCTGGACGCGATCATCGACCACGCCGGCCGGCAGCGGGCCCGGTACATCATGTTGAAGCTGCTGGAACGTGCCCGGGAGAAGCAGGTCGGCGTCCCTGGTCTGCGGAGCACGGACTACATCAACACGATCCCGCCCGAGCGCGAGCCGTGGTTCCCGGGCGACGAGCACGTCGAGCGCCGGATCCGCGCGTTCATCCGCTGGAACGCGGCGATCATGGTGCACCGGGCGCAGCGTCCGGGTATCGGGGTCGGCGGCCACATCTCGACGTACGCGTCGAGCGCGAGCCTGTACGAGGTGGGCTTCAACCACTTCTTCCGCGGCAAGGACCACCCCGGCGGCGGCGACCAGATCTACTACCAGGGGCACGCCTCCCCCGGCATGTACGCCCGCGCGTACCTGGAGGGCCGGCTCTCCGAGAACCAGCTCGACGGGTTCCGCCAGGAGCTGTCGCACCCGAACGGCGGGCTCTCCAGCTATCCGCACCCGCGCCTGATGCCGGACTTCTGGGAGTTCCCGACGGTGTCGATGGGCCTCGGCCCGATCAACGCGATCTACCAGGCCCGGTTCAACCGGTACCTGCACGCCCGCGGCATCAAGGACACCTCTGACCAGCACGTATGGGCATTCCTCGGCGACGGTGAGATGGACGAGCCGGAGTCGCTCGGCGCGATCGGCCTGGCCGCCCGCGAGGAGCTGGACAACCTCACGTTCGTCATCAACTGCAACCTGCAGCGCCTGGACGGGCCGGTGCGGGGCAACGGCAAGGTCATCCAGGAGCTGGAGTCGTTCTTCCGCGGCGCCGGCTGGAACGTGATCAAGGTCGTGTGGGGCCGCGCCTGGGATCCGCTGCTCGCCGCCGACACGCAGGGCGCGCTGGTCAACCTCATGAACGTGACGCCCGACGGCGACTACCAGACCTACAAGGCCGAGAACGGCGCGTTCATCCGCGAGAACTTCTTCGGGCGCGACCCGCGCACCCGCAAGATGGTCGAGCACATGAGCGACGCCGAGATCTGGTCGTTGCAGCGTGGCGGCCACGACTACCGCAAGATGTACGCGGCGTACAAGGCGGCCACCGAGCACACCGGCCAGCCGACCGTAATCCTCGCCAAGACGATCAAGGGCTGGACCCTCGGCAGCCACTTCGAGGCCCGCAACGCCACGCACCAGATGAAGAAGCTCACCGCGGACGACCTCAAGCTGTTCCGCGACCGCCTCTACCTCGACATTCCTGACGAGGCGCTCGACAAGACGCTCCCGCCGTACTACCACCCGGGCAAGGAGTCCGACGAGTACGCGTACCTCATGGAGCGGCGCAAGCAGCTCGGCGGCGGCCTGCCGCGCCGGGTCGTCCGCGCGAAGCCCCTCGCGCTGCCGGCGACCGACGCGTACGCCGATCTCAAGCGCGGGTCCGGCAAGCAGAAGGTCGCCACGACGATGGCGTTCGTCCGCCTGCTCAAGGACCTGATGAAGGACAAGGAGTTCGGCAAGCGGTTCGTGCCGATCATCCCGGACGAGGCCCGCACGTTCGGCATGGACTCGCTGTTCCCGACGGCGAAGATCTACTCGCCGCACGGCCAGGGCTACCTGTCCGTCGACCGGGAGCTGATGCTCACCTACAAGGAGGCCGAGACCGGCCAGATCCTGCACGAGGGCATCAACGAGGCCGGTTCGGTCGCGTCGTTCACCGCCGCCGGCAGCGCCTACGCCACGCACGGCGAGCACATGATCCCGATCTACATCTTCTACTCGATGTTCGGGTTCCAGCGCACCGGCGACGCGTTCTGGGCGGCCGCCGACCAGATGACCCGCGGTTTCGTACTCGGTGCCACCGCCGGCCGCACCACGCTCAACGGCGAAGGGCTCCAGCACCAGGACGGGCACTCGCAGATGCTGGCGTCCACCAACCCGGCGTGCGTCGCCTACGACCCTGCCTGGGGATACGAGCTGGCGATCATCACCGAGGACGCGCTGCGCCGCATGTACGGCGACGACCCGGAGGACATCTACTACTACCTGACGATCTACAACGAGCCCGTCCAGCAGCCCGCCATCCCGGAGGGCATGGACACGGCCGGCCTGCTCAAGGGCGCCTACCGGTACGCCGCCGGCACCGGCGAGGGCCCGAAGGCGCAGCTGCTCGCGTCGGGTGTGGCCCTGCCGTGGGCCCTCAAGGCCCAGACCCTTCTGGCGGACGAGTGGGGAGTGTCCGCCGACGTCTGGTCGGTGACCTCGTGGAACGAACTCCGCCGGGACGCCGTCGCCGCCGAGACCGAGGCGCTGTCCCGTCCGGACGGCGAAGCGCGCGTCCCGTACATCACCGAGGCGCTCACCGGCACCCAGGGCCCGGTCGTGGCCGTCAGCGACTGGATGCGGGCCGTGCCTGACCAGATCTCCCGCTGGGTACCCGGCGACTACACCTCGCTCGGCACCGACGGCTTCGGCTGCTCAGACACCCGGCACGCGCTGCGCCGCCACTTCAAGGTGGACGCGGAGTCGATCACGGTCGCGGCACTGCGCGAGCTGGTCCGCCGGGGCGAGTTCCCGCCGGAGACGCTGAAGGCGGCGGCCGAGAAGTACCGCCTGGACGACATCGCCGCCGCACCCGTCGGCGAGACGGGCGGGGCCACCTAAGCCGCCTAAAGGGCTGCGTGCATCTCCCAGACGAGGATCTCGGCGCCGTCCGGACCAGCGGTGACGCGCTGGCCGGCGGCGCCGGTGATCCGGGCGGCGTCGCCGGCCGCCAGCACGCCGCTGCCTTCGAGGTCCACGGCGCCGCGCGGCACGAACAGGTGGGCGTACGGCGCGTCCGGCACCGTGACCGTCTCCCCCGCTCCCAGGCGGGCGGCGTACAGGGCGGCGTGGTCCTGCCGGATGCGGATCGCGCTGTCGTGCCGTGCCAGCCCTGACGCGACCGGCACCAGCCCGCCGGCATCCAGGTCGGCGTTGATGTCGAGCTGCTCGTACCCGGGGTCGATGCCGGGCGTGTCCGGCGTCACCCACATCTGGACGAAGTGCACCGGGTCGTCGTGCTTCTCCCCGCCGAGCCGCCAGGAGTCGTTCTTCTCGCTGTGGAGGATGCCGACGCCCGCGCTCATGCGCTGGGCCAGTCCGGGGTAGATCACGCCGCTGTGGCCCTCGGAGTCCTGGTGCACGAGCGACCCGGACAGCACCCACGTGACGATCTCCATGTCCCGGTGCGGATGGGTCTCGAAGCCGGCGCCCGGTGCCACGATGTCGTCGTTGGTGACGAGCAACAGTCCGAAGTGCGTGTTCTTCGGGTTGTAGTGGCCGCCGAACGAGAAGCAGTGCTTCGAATCGAGCCAGTCGATGCGCGTGGCGAAGCGATCGGCGGCACGACGTACGTCCACAGCACTCATCCCCCGAGTATCCCCGAGCGGGCGTGAGAGGCTTCCCATCGTGACTCGTCCCGCACTCACCGCGACGCTGCGCCGGCTCGAACGGGCCTCGGGCGCGCTGGCCACCCAGAGCGTGGCCCGGATGGACGAGACGCTGCCGTGGTTCCGGTCCATGCCTGCCGACCAGCGGTCCTGGATCATGCTGATCGCGCAGGCGGGCATCGGGGCGCTGGTGGAGTGGATCCGCGATCCGAAGCACGGCGCGCGGGTCAGCGGCGAGGTGTTCGGTACCGCGCCGCGCGAGCTGGCCCGGTCGGTCACGTTGCAGCAGGCCGTCGCGATGGTGAAGGTCACCGTCGAGGTGCTGGAGCAGCAGGTCGAGCATCTCGCGGCGCCGGGCGAGGAGCAGGAGCTGCGCGAGGCGGTCCTGCGGTACTCCCGCGAGGTCGCGTTCGCCGCCGCGGAGGTGTACGCGCGGTTCGCCGAGACCCGGGGCGCGTGGGACGCCCGCCTCCAGGCCCTGCTCGTCGACGCGATCCTGCGCGGCGATCCGCCGGACGCGCTCGCCAGCCGCGTCGCCGCCCTCGGCTGGACGGACCTGGCCCCGGTGGCCGTGGCGATCGGCGCCGCGCCGGCCGGCGACACCGACCTGGTCCTGGACGAGGTCGACCGCGCGGGCCGGCACGCCGGGATCGACGTCCTGGCCGGCGTCCAGGGCAACCGGCTCGTCGTGGTGATCGGCGGCAGCAGCGACCCGGTCAAGGCGACGATGCCGCTGCTGGCCGAGTTCGGCGACGGGCCGGTCGTCGTGGGGCACGCCGTCCCGACGCTCGCCGAGGCGACCGAGTCGGCCCGGGCCGCAGAAGCCGGCGCGCGGGCGGTCGGCGCGTGGCCGAGCGCGCCCCGTCCGGTGGCGGCGGGCGACCTGCTGCCCGAGCGGCTGCTCGACGGCGATCCGACCGCGCGAGAACTGCTCCTGCACGACGTCTACGCCCCGCTCGCGGCGGCCGGCGGGAGCCTCCTGGAGACGCTCACCGTGTATCTGGAAACCGGCGGAACCCTGGAGGGCACCGCCCGTCTACTTTTCGTTCACCCGAACACCGTCCGGTACCGGCTCCGCCGTGTTACGGACGTGTGTGCTTTGTCACCAACTTCACCTCGGGATGCACTTACCCTGCGTCTTTCGCTGGCACTGGGCCGCCTCGACGAGGAACACTTGTAGGAACCCTACAAAGTCATCGTTCAGGTTTCGTGCCCCACCGGCATCACCTTGACCGGTCCTGAACGGGGACAGTCAAGGGGTGCTCGCCCTCCTCGCTCCCGGCCAAGGCTCACAGAAGCCCGGCTTCCTCACACCCTGGCTCGACCATCCCGACACCGGCCCCGCCGCGGCCGCCCGGCTGCGTTGGCTGTCCACGCTGACCGGTCTGGACCTCGTCCACCTCGGCACCGCCGCCGACGCCGACGAGATCAAGGACACCGCGCGGACGCAGCCGCTGCTCGTCGCCGCCGGCCTGGTCGCCGCCGCCTCGCTTCCGCTGGACGACGTGAGCGTCGTCGCGGGCCACAGCGTCGGCGAGCTGACGGCCGCCGCGCTGGCCGGCGTCCTGACGGCCGAGAGCGCCGTCGCGCTCGCCGGGGTGCGGGGCCGCGAGATGGCCGCCGCGTGCGCGCTGGAGCCGACCGGCATGAGCGCCGTCCTCGGCGGCGACCCGGAGGCTGTCCTCGCCAAGCTGGCCGAGTACGGCCTCACCCCCGCGAACCGCAACGGCGCCGGCCAGGTCGTCGCCGCCGGCCCGCTCGCCGCGCTGGAGAAGCTCGCCGCAGACCCGCCGGAGAAGGCGCGCGTCATCGCGCTCAAGGTCGCCGGCGCGTTCCACACCTCGTACATGGCCCCGGCCGAGACCGCGCTGGGCGCCGTCGCCGGCGGAGTCGTCGCGCAGGAGCCGACCCGGCTGCTGCTGTCCAACGCGGACGGTACGGCCGTCGCCACCGGCGCCGAGGCGCTGAACCGGCTGGTCCGCCAGGTCACGTCGCCGGTCCGCTGGGACCTGTGCCAGTCCGCCCTGCTCGACCTGGGCGTCACCGGCGCGATCGAGCTGGCCCCGGCCGGCACGCTCGCCGGCCTGGCCAAGCGGGCCCTCAAGGGTGTCGAGGTCGTCACGCTCAACACCCCCGACGACCTGGACGCCGCCCTCGACCTCGCCTCGCGCCACGGCGGCCCCGCCGGGCACGAGCCGACCGTCCACTTCCACGTCGCGGTCGCGCCCGCCGCCGGCAACTTCAGCCCGGCCGAACTGCGCGAAGGTGACCTCGTCCGGGCCGGCAGCGCGGTCGGCCACGTGGACAACCGCCAGGGTGCGACGCCGGTCAACGCCGCGCACACCGGCGTCCTCGTCGAGTGGCTCGCCCACCCCGGCGACCCGGTCGCCCCCGGCCAGCCGCTCGCCCGCCTCCACCCCACGGGAGCCGACCTATGACCTCACCCGGCGCGCGCATCGTCGCCTTCGGCCACTACCAGCCGGCGCGTGTGGTGACCAACGACGAGCTGTCCCAGCGCGTCGACACGAACGACGAATGGATCCGCGACCGGGTCGGCATCGCCACCCGCCGCATCGCCGCGCCCGAGGAGAGCGTCGCCGACATGGCGTCGGCGGCCGGCGGCAAGGCGCTCGCGAACAGCGGGCTCGCGGCGTCCGACATCGACCTGGTGATCGTCGCCACCTGCTCCGCGGTCACGCCGCTGCCGAACGTCGCCTGCCAGGTCGCCGCCAAGCTCGAGATCGAGGCGCCCGGCGCGTTCGACCTCAACACCGCCTGCTCCGGCTTCTCGTACGCCCTCGCGACCGCGCAGCACGCGATCATGGCCGGCGCGTCGACGAACGCGCTGGTGATCGGCGTCGAGAAGCTGTCCGACTGGGTCGACTGGGACGACCGCGCCACCTGCATCATCTTCGGTGACGGCGCCGGCGCGGCCGTGGTCAGCGCCAGCGACACCACCGGCATCGGCCCGGTCGTGTGGGGCAGCGACGGCACCCGCAGCGAGGCGATCCGGGTCGAGCAGCGCGACGGCTCGATCATCCAGGAAGGTCAGATGGTCTTCCGGTGGGCCACCACGGCCATCGCGCCGATCGCGCTGGAGGCGTGCCGCAAGGCCGGCGTCGACCCGGCCGACCTGGCCGCGTTCGTCCCGCACCAGGCCAACCTGCGCATCATCGACGCGATCGCGAAGAAGATCGGCGCCACCAACGCCGTGGTCGCGCGCGACATCGTGGAGTCCGGCAACACATCCGCCGCCTCCATCCCCCTGGCCCTGTCGAAGATGGTCGAGCGCGGCGAGGTGCCCTCCGGGTCGCCCGTCCTGCTGATCGGCTTCGGCGGCGGCCTCACCTATGCCGGTCAGGTCATCACCTGCCCGTGAACCACCCCGACACCGCAAACCGGAGGGAACAACCTGTGACGACCGAAGAGATCACTGCCGGCCTCGCCGAGATCCTCGAGGAGATCGCCGACGTCAGCCCCGACGACGTCACCGCCGAGAAGTCGTTCACCGACGACCTGGACGTCGACTCGCTGTCGATGGTCGAGGTGGTCGTGGCCGCCGAGGAGAAGTTCGGCGTGAAGATCCCGGACGACGACGTGCAGAACCTGCGCACCGTGGGCGACGCCGTGGCGTACATCGAAAAGGCCCAAGCGTGACCGAAGTTCTCGTCACCGGGCTCGGCGCGACGACCCCGCTGGGCGGGGACGTCGCGTCGACCTGGGCGGGTCTCCTCGAAGGGCGCTCCGGCGTCCGCGTCAACGAGGAGGAGTGGGCTGCCGAACTTCCCGTCCGGATCATCGCCCGGTTGGCGCAGGAGCCCACCGAGAAGATCGAGCGCGTCAAGGCCCGGCGCCTCGACCGCGTCGAGCAGCTGGCGATCGTCGCCGCCCGTGAGGCGTGGGCGGACGCCGGTTTCGGCACCGGCCCGTCCGACGACGTCGACCCCGAGCGGCTCGCCGTCGTGGTCGGGTCCGGGATCGGCGGCGCGCTCACGCTGCTCGGCCAGTGGGACAAGCTCCGGGAGAAGGGCGCACGCCAGGTCTCCCCGCTGACCGTCCCGATGCTGATGCCCAACGGCCCGGCCGCGTACGTCGGCCTGGAGGTCGGCGCCAAGGCGGCCGTGCACGCCCCCGTCAGCGCGTGCGCGACGGGTGCCGAGGCGATCGCGCGCGGCCTGGAGCTGATCCGCTCCGGCGCCGTGGACGTGGTCGTCGCCGGTGGTGCCGAAGCGTGCATCCACCCGCTCCCCCTGGCCGGCTTCGCCGCGATGCGCGCGATGTCGACCCGCAACGACGAGCCCGAGCGCGCGTCCCGCCCGTTCGACAAGGGCCGCGACGGATTCGTCCTCGGCGAGGGCGCGGGCATCGTCGTCCTGGAGCGGGCCGAGCACGCCCGTGCCCGGGGTGCGCGCGTGCACGGGATCCTCGCGGGTGCCGGTGTCACGGCCGACGGCTACGACATCGTCCAGCCGGACCCGTCCGGCGCCGGCCAGTCGCGGGCGATCGCGCAGGCGCTGGCCAGCGGTGGCCTGTCCACCTCGGACATCCAGCACGTGAACACGCACGCCACGTCGACCCCGGTCGGCGACACCGCCGAGGTGGCCGCCATCCGCGACGCCGTCGGCAACCACCCCATCCTCACCGCGACCAAGTCGATGACCGGGCACCTGCTCGGCGCGGCCGGCGCCGTCGAGGCGATCGCCACGGTTCTCGCCCTGCGTGACGGCGTGATCCCCCCGACGATCAACCTCGACGACCTCGACGACGACATCACGCTCGACGTGGTCTCGGGGGGCGCCCGCAAGATCGACCTGACCGCCGCAGTCAACGACTCGTTCGGCTTCGGCGGGCACAACGTCGCACTGGCCTTCCGCCGTGCCTGACGCCCACCCGTTAGGCGTAGACAAGGAGACCGCCGTGACCCTCACCTCGACTCCCCCCACCACCGGGCCCGCGTCCGACGAGCGCGACCTCCGCGACCCGGAGCTGCGGCTCCAGAGCCTGTTCGACGCGGGCACGCTGCGGACGATCTCCGGACGCGACACCTCCGGCGTGATGACCGCGCGCGGCGACATCGACGGCACGCCCGCCGTCGCGTTCGCCACGGACGCCACCAAGATGGGCGGCGCGATGGGTTCGGCGGGCTGCCGGCACATCGTCGACGCGGTCGACATGGCCGTGCGCGAACGGATCCCGGTGCTGGGCCTGTGGCACTCGGGCGGCGCCCGCCTCGCCGAGGGTGTCGAGGCGCTGGACGCCGTCGGCCAGGTGTTCGCCGCCATGGTCCGCGCGTCCGGACGGGTACCGCAGATCTCGGTCGTGCTCGGCCCGGCCGCCGGTGGCGCCGCGTACGGTCCCGCGCTCACCGACCTGGTCATCATGGGTCCGGGCGGGCGGGTGTTCGTCACGGGTCCGGAGGTCGTCCGGTCCGTCACGGGCGAGCAGGTCGACATGGAACGCCTCGGCGGGCCGGAACCGCACGGCCGTCGCTCGGGCGTCGTCCACGTCACGACCAAGACCGACGAGGACGCGCTGGCCCGCGCGCGTGAACTCGCCGCGCTGCTGGGCAACCAGGGCCGCCTCAGCCCCGCCGACATCGTCGACGGCGAGGACCTGTCGGAGAAGCTGCCGGAGCAGGCCAACCGCGCCTACGACGTGCACCCGCTGGTCAACACCGTCCTTGATGGTCCGGGCGTGGAGCTGCACGCCAAGTGGGCGCCGAACGTCGTCACGTCGCTCGGCCGGATGGCCGGCCGCACGGTCGGCGTCATCGCGAACAACCCGATGCGGCTCGGCGGCTGCCTCGACTCGATCTCCGCGGAGAAGGCGGCGCGCTTCGTCCGGATGTGCGACTCGCTCGGCGTGCCGCTGGTCGTCCTCGTCGACGTGCCCGGGTACCTGCCCGGCGTCGGCCAGGAGTGGGACGGCGTCGTCCGGCGCGGCGCCAAGCTGCTGCACGCGTTCGCCGAGGCCGTCGTGCCCCGCGTGACGCTCGTGACCCGCAAGGCGTACGGCGGCGCGTACATCGCGATGAACTCCCGGTCGCTCGGCGCCACCGCCGTGTACGCCTGGCCGGGTGCCGAGGTCGCCGTCATGGGCGCGTCGGCCGCCGTCAACATCCTGCACCGCAAGAAGCTGGCCGCCGCCCCCGCCGAGGACCGCGAGGCTTTGCGCGAGCACCTGGTCAGCGAGCACGGGCGGATCGCCGGTGGCGTCAACCGGGCGCTGGAACTCGGCGTCGTGGACGACGTGATAAAGCCGACCGAGACCCGCCGCCGCATCGCCGAGGCCCTGGCCGGCGCCCCCGCCGCGCGCGGCGCCCACGGCAACATCCCGCTGTAGGTCTCTCCGGTTTGGGCGTCATCTTGGTGGCTATAGCCACCAAGATGACGCCCAAATGCCGTTGGGGGCGCGCCCGGCGCGTTAGCGGCAGGAGGTGCGCGGGAGGCCGTTCACCGGGACGGGCGAGCGGCCGGTGGCGCGGGCCTTGCCGGCGATGACCGCCGCGATGGCGTCCAGGGAGGCCGGGACCCCGCTGTAGGACGCCAGCAGGACGGGCGATCGCGCGGTGGACAGCAGGTACGGGGTGTCCAGCGAGACGGTGATGCCGGCCGGCTTCAGGGCCTTGGCGTCGTCGCCGTACCCGACGAGGTGGATGATCTCGCCGTCCCCGATCCGGACGCCGTTGCGCCGCAGCGCCGCCGCCAGCGCGTCGCGGTGCCGCGCGGTGGCGCCGGTGACGGTGACGGGCTGGCGGATCAGCGGTGCGCCGCAGCTCCCCCGGAACTGGGTCACGGCGGCCGTGGCGGCGGCGGCCACGGCGGTGCGGTTGGCCGGGGTGGCGACCACGCTCATGGCCGGCTGGCCGGCGGTGGCGAGGCGCTGCTTGAGCGTGAGGATCCTGGTCACCGATGCGACGAGCGTCGCCCGGGGCAGCCGCCCGGTCTGCACCGCGCGGAGCAGGCTCTGCTGGGCGGCGCCGATGTCCGGCGGCATGAGCAGGATGTCGTTGCCGGCGAGCACCGCGCGGACCGCCGCCTCACCGGCCGGGTACCGCTTGGTGATCGCGCCCATGTTCAGCGCGTCGCTGACGATGACGCCCTTGAAGCCCAGCTCGTCCCGGAGCAGGCCGGTGAGGACCTTGCGGCTGAGCGTCGCCGGGGTGCCGGGGTCGACCGCGCGGACGTCCAGGTGGCCGGTCATGATCAGCGACGCCCCGGCGGCGATGCCGCTGCGGAACGGCGCCACGTCGCCGGCCAGGAGCTGCGGGCGCGCCTGCTTGAGGACGGGCAGTTCCTCGTGGCTGTCGGTGCCGGTGTGGCCGTGGCCAGGGAAGTGTTTGAGCGCGGTGGCGACGCCCGCCTGCTCGTATCCCCGGACGGACGCGGCTACCCGCTGCCCGACGAGCGCCGGGTCGGCGCCGAAGGACCGCGATCCGATGACGTAGTTGGAGGCGCCGCTGGTGACGTCGGCGACCGGCGCGAAGTCGACGTTGATGCCGAGCGCGGCGAGTTCCGTCCCGGAGACCCGGCTGGCGGCCTCGGTCAGCTTCGGGTCGGTGGCCGCGCCGAACGCCATGGCGGACGGCAGGAGCGTGACACCGTCCCGGACCCGGGTCACGGTGCCGTGTTCCTGGTCGGTGCCGATCAGGATGGGCGCGGCGGCCGGCAGGGAACGGGCGGCGCTCTGGAGGCCGCTGGTCAGTGCGCGTACCTGGGCCGGCGAGTCGATGTTGGACGTCGGGTTCGTGCCGGCGGTGGCGTCCCCGCTCGCGCGGCGCACGAGGATGAGCCCGCCGAGCCGGTACTTGGCGACGAGCTGGGCGGGCGTGTCGACGCCGCCGATGCGCTGGTTGCCGTCGCGAGAGCCGGCGCTGACCTTGACGGCGTCGTTGCCGTAGGCGAACGGCATGAGCATCTGCCCGACGAGGTCGAGGTCGCTCAGGGCCGCCGCGGCCGCTGCCGGGTCAGCGGGGGCCGACAGGGGCGCGGCGGGCGGCGAGCTGGGCGGGTTCTCGGGTTTCGCGCTCCCGGCGGCGTCGCCGGACGAGCATGCGGACACCGCGAGTACCGCACCGAGCGCCACGACACGTACGAAAGTCACCGCACTAGGACACCATCCGGGCGCCACCCCGTCGAATCGGGGGGCTCGGCACACCCACGACCACGCCAGCCGGCGACCGTGAGATAGCCCCAGCCGACCGTCCTGAGAAACCGCTTGAAGGCAGTTGATCGTCGCTCTAAACCTGGAGCCCGCTGAGGTGCGCGTATCGCCGCATTCGCACAAGCCGACGCGTGCTCAGGCACGCAAGGCGCGGAGAAGGCGGTGAGACGTGTGCCTCAGCGGGCCGCAATCACCCGACCTGGTGGAGCCAGGTGACTGGGGCGCCTTCGCCGGCGTGGCGGTAGGCCTCCAACTCCATGTCCCAGGCGGCACCGAGGAGCTTTTCGAGGCCGTGGGCGAGTGCTTCGGGGCCGCTGGCGGTGGCGAGGAGGCTGCGGATGCGGTCTTCGGAGACGAGGACGTCGCCGTTGGCGCTCATGGTGCTGCGGTGGATGCCGCGGCTGGGGACGTAGGCGATGCGTTCGCCGTCGACGCCGGGGCTGGCTTCTTCGGTGACTTCGAAGCGGATCATGGACCAGGCACGGAGTGCGGAGGCGAGTTCGCCGCCGGTGCCGACGCGGCCGGACCACTGGCATTCGGTGCGTAGGGCAGTCTGGTCCGCGGGCTGTGAGGTCCACTCCATGCGTACGGGCACGCCAAGTACCCGCGCCACCGCCCACTCGACATGGGCGCAGACGGCCGGCGGGCAGGAGTGGACGTAAAGAACGCCACGAGCAGCCACGTGGACCTCCCGGTGAGACGAGGTACGCCTTCCCCAACGACCTCTTCACCGTTTGGCTGTCACCCATGATGCACGTGGGGCTGCTGTTCCGCCAGCCTATCCAGGCCGTTTCCCCTCCTCGCGCGTAGCCGCGACGGCCGATTCGAGCGTAGCCAAACGGGCGGAGATGTCACGTAGGGCGGCGATCAACGCGCCGTGGTTGTTCTCGGCGTCGTCGATGCGTGCTTCGACCTCGTCGACGGATTCGGCGACGTCCTCGACGGATTCGGACATTTCCTCGACGTCCTGCTCGACGCGTTCGACGGCGGACTCGACGCTCTGGAACTGCCCGACGAACCACGCGGCGATGCTGGCGGTGAGGACGCCGAGGACGGCGATCCCGGACATCATGAGCACGGCCGCCATGAGCCGGCCCTGTCCCGTGACGGGGAACCGGTCGCCGTAGCCGACGGTGGTCATGGTGGTGAGCGCCCACCAGAGGGCGTCGCCGAAGGATTTGATGTTGGCGTCGGGGTCGGTCCGTTCGACTTCGAGCACGGTGAGAGCGCCCGCGAACAGCACGCCCACCGCCAGGAAGGCGGTGTAGGTGCTGGTGCGGACCTGGAGGCTCTGGCGCGAGAGCCGGCTGGCCATGCTGACGACACCGAGCAGCCGGAAGAGCCGCAGGACGATGAGCAGGCGGAGGCTCCGCAGCGGGGGCACGAGGACGACGACGAGGTCGGGGATGTGGGTCCGGACGAATCGCCAGCGGTCCGGGGCGAGCGCCAGCCGGATCAGGTACTCCACGACGAAGATGACCCAGATGATGATGTCGGCCCACTGGATCGTCGTGTCCAGCCAGGGCGGAAGGTCGCGGTCGATCAGCGGCCACACGAGGACCACGAGGAAGACCACGGCGAGCGCGAGCATCCAGTTGTCGGTCCGGTCGACGAACCGCTCGTAGGCGCCGCTCGCCCGGGCGCGGTCCAGCCGGGCCAGCAGGCTCCGCGGCGGCTCTGTGCTCACCATGCAGCGACTATGCACCACCGTGACGTGTCTACATGCGGCTTTGGAGCATGGCGAGCCGGTCGGGTCGGCAGGCAAGGGTTCCGGTCGACCCGACCGGCGGCGTGTGGGCCAGTGCTGTGTCCTCTGGCGTTCGTGGGCCCGAGGCCGAGTTCAGCGCGGGGCTGCCAAGGCGGAGGAGGAGGTCGTGCCGTTGTTGCATGGCCGACTCTGCCGTGACACGTGACAACGCCGGCAGCGTCGGGCTGGGCCGGCCGAAGCCCTAGAACGTCAGAGGACACAGCACCTACCTACTGCCCCATGGGCCGCAGCGGGGTGCGCATCTGTGCCATCGAGGCGCCGAGCGGCGAGGTGAACCCGCCGGACGGTGTGAGGAGGCTCGGTACCGGCGCGTAGACGGGCGCCGGGACGTACGACGGGCTGGGCACCGGCGCGGGCTCGGGCTGCTCCGCCGGCACCGACACCGCGGCGACGGGCTCCGGCTCGACGATGGTCTCGGCCATCGCCTCGGCGTCGGCGGCGGCCTGGGCGGCGCGTTCGTACATCATGCCGGCCTGGTGCGCGATGGCCCCGACGATGCCCGGCACGACCGGCAGCAGCCAGCTCGCGACGAAGCCGACGCCGTTGGCCGCGTGGACCACGAGGACCGCCGCGGCCGCGGCACCGAATCCCTTGACCAGTGCCCGCCAGACGGCGCGGCCGGTGTCGACCGCGGCGAATCCGGCGAAGGTGTGGAGGGCCTTGGCGTCCTTGCGCCCGAACGTCACGCCGGCGACCCCGGCGGTAACGGACGCTCCCAGGACGGCAGCCCAGAGGTGGCTCCCTGTGGTGGCGGCTACCAGGGCGATCGTGAGGATGCCGCAGCCGGCGGCGATGCCGGCCCGTATCCAGTCACTGCGTTCGCCCGGGTACCAGTAGTACTTCGTGATGCCGCCGCTCGCTGGTTTCGCAAACCTTCCCATCTGGCCCACCCCGGTCTCGGTACCAATGTCACGGAAAGTGTTCACACCATTCTGTTCTGTAATCGCCAGGCGTGTAAAGTGGCGACTGGCGAGTAACTTAGGTGAGCATAAGCTGGTCCGATTTCAACCAATTGATGCGCTCTGCTGGCGCCGGCTCCGTCGGGCGACCGCCGCAGCCCACCAGACCAGCGGAATCTGCAGCGGAAGGCGTGCCCAGGTGGCCACCTGGTAGCCGGTCGAGCCTCGCCCGGAGTCGAGCGCCATCTGGACGTTGGCCGGAAACACGGCCACGAAGAGAGCCGCCGTCGCCCATCCGCCGAACCGCCGCGTGCGCGGGTGGGCCACCAGCGCCGCACACGCCAGCTCCGCCGCGCCACTGGCCGCGACCAGCAGGTCCGGCTCGGGCAGCGCCTTCGGGACGATCCGTGTGAACGGCGCCGGGTTGGCGAAGTGCGCCACGCCCATGCCCGCCAGGAACCCCGCGAGCAACCACGGCGACGCGCTCTTCCAACGAGAAGACATGGGTCAGATCCTCGCCGAGAACGCGCCGCCGGGGAAGTGGGTGTGTCTAAAAAGGAATCCAGGACTGCTCGACGAGGCTCGTGACGCCGCCCGCCCGGAGACCGCTCGCCGACACCGTCCACAGGGTGTCGTCGATGACGAGCGAGCGCCGGATCGACGGGTCCTTCGCGGTGGCCGGGTGCCGGACGACGCCACGCTCCGTGAGCAAACCGTCCTTCAGTTCGAGGATGAGCGCGCCGGGATTCTGCGGTCCCGTGTGGAGCATGAGCGGGATCACCAGCGTGCCCGTGCGGGGCCAGTACAGGAACGCGTGCGGGTCGAACTCCGCCTCCGAGCTGCTGTCGCGGACGTGGTGCTGCGCCACACGGCGCGGCTTCGCCGGATCGCTCACGTCGAACACGGACACCTGCGTGCCGAGCTGCCGCCCCTCCCCCGTCGCCTCCTGGCCGATGCCGATCAGCGTCTTGTCGTCCACAGGGTGCAGGTAGGCCGAGTAGCCGTTGATCTTCAGCTCGCCGGTCACGCGCGGGCGGCGCGGATCACGCAGGTCGAGCGTGTAGACCGGGTCGGTCTGCCGGAACGTCACGACGTACCCGAGGTCGCCCGCGAACCGGACGGCGTAGATCCGCTCGCCCTTGCCGAGGCCGTCGACGCGTCCCACCTGCGTGAGGGTCCGGCCCTCGGCGCTGAGGACGTAGACGCTGCTCTGGGTCTGAGGCTGCGGCGGCGTCCGGGGTGGCGGCGAGTCCGCCTCGGGCGTCTTCCACAGCTCGGGCTGGTAGCGGGTGCTGGTGGTGGCGACGCGCAGGTGTCCGTCGTGCTCGGACATCGCGTACTGGTTCAGCAGCGCGCCGGGCACCGCGCCGGACGCGGAGTACCGGGGTCGGCCCGGCTTGCCGATGTCGAACTGGTGGATCTCGGTCTGCTCCACGGAGCCGCCCGGGCGCCGCTTCTGCGCCACCGGGTTGCCCCAGTCCCCGTGCGCGACGTAGAGGGTGGAACCGGTGGCGTAGACGGTCTCGCCGTCCGCCACGACCGTCAGCGGATCACCGCTGGTCAGCGCCTTGGCCAGGTCGAACGTGTACACCGTGAGCATCGTCTGGCCCGTGTACTCGGCCGGGCGGACGACGTCCCCGCAGCCGACGTGGCCCTTCTCCTTGCGGCCGCCCTGCTCCAGCTCGAACCGGGGCAGCCACTGCTCGGGCGTGGACTTCGCGACGACGTCACGGTTCTCCTTGTCGACCTGCGCCGGGTCCTTGACGCCGTCCGGGTACCGGTACGGCAGGCGCGGACCGGACTTCACGACCACCCGCGCGGTGGCGCCGATCTGACGGGCGTCCAGGTAGGCCCCGTCGACCGTCAGCGAGCCGAGGACGCGCGGGCTGCCGGCGAGGTCCACCAGCACCAGGCGCGAGCCGCCTATCTGCCCGGGGTGGGGCATGATGTCGGCCGGCATGCCCTGCCGCGCCAGGTCGTCCACCGGCATCGGGAACCCGTACTGCCGGTTCACGATCACCAGCGCGCGGTCCTTGTGCAGGAGCAGCTGCGACGCCGCGAAACCGTACGGGTCGCCGTCCTTGCCTCGCGCGAGATCCAGGTTCAGCGAGCCGGCGACGCGGCGGCTCTTCGCGTCGACCACCCGGAGGGTGCCGTCGACGACCGTGACAATCCGGCGGCCGTCCGTCTTCACGAGATCCGCCTCGTCGACGCCGGACTCGTGGTTGTTCGTCGTCGAATGGTCCAGGCTGGTGTCGCCGGCACGGTTGCCGGCGCGGTTGCCGGCGTTGTCGCCGCCCGGCGCCGCCGCCGCGTCCGGCACGGCCGGCTGGGGAGCACCCGCTATCGGGGCCTCCGGCATCGTGCCCTTCGCGGCGCCGTTCCGGTAGGCGAACTCGCCAAAGCCGACCCCGTGCTCGGCGGCCGCCTTGCGGAGCGCGTCCAGCGTCTCCTTGCACGAATCGAACGCGACGAGCCTGATCTGCGACGCGTCGATCTCAGAGGTGCGCTCCGTCGCGCGCGAATCCGTCGACGGGCCCGCCGTACACCCACTCGCCACGAGCACCAGCGCCAGCGCGCCTGCCATCCGGGTCATCATGCCCATCCGACGCGAGCCGCGGGCCCGCGGTTCCCCGCGACCCGCACCGGCTGAGCGCCGTGTCGCGCGGGCGAAGCGCGCCGGTCCGCGGGCGGGGCGCGCCGAGCCGATGACGCGGGCGTTCGGCGCGGGCTGGCCCGCCGAGTTTCGGACTTTTGAGGGGTCGGCGCGAGTCACAACCCTCAAAAGTCCGAAACTCGGCGGGGAGGCGTGCGGGCGGCGCGCGTGGCGGAACGCGGCGGGCGAGTGCGGCCGGCGCGTTACGGTACGGGCATGGTGTCCAGCCAGTCCCGCGATCCCGTCGCCGATCTGCGCCGGATCGCGTTCCTCCTGGAACGCGCGCGCGAGAAGTCTTACCGGGTACGGGCGTTCCGGACCGCCGCCGGCGTGATCGCGAAGCTGGACCAGTCCGAACTGGCGAGCCGCGCCGAGTCAGGGATGCTCGCGAAGCTCAAGGGCGTGGGCGACGTGACGGCGCGCTGCGTCGCCGAGTCCCTGGCGGGCGAGGAGCCGGTGTACCTGCGCCGGCTGGAGGCGACCGCCGGCGAGTCCGTGGACGACGCCGGTACGGCGCTACGCCTGCTGCTGCGCGGCGACTGCCACACCCATTCGGACTGGTCGGACGGTGGATCGCCGATCCGCGAGATGGCCGAAGCGGCGCGCGACCTGGGCCACGAGTACATGGTGCTGACCGACCACTCCCCCCGCCTGACCGTCGCCAACGGACTGTCCGCCGAACGGCTCGTCCGCCAGCTCGACGTGGTGGCCGAGCTGAACGACGAGCTGGCGCCGTTCCGGATCCTCACGGGCATCGAGGTCGACATCCTGCTCGACGGGGCGCTCGACCAGACCGACGAGCTGCTCGACCGGCTCGACGTGGTCGTCGCGAGCGTCCACAGTGCCCTGCGCAGCCCGAGCAGCGAGATGACGCCACGGATGCTGGCGGCCGTCGCCAACCCGCACGTCGACATCCTCGGCCACTGCACCGGACGGCTCGTCACCGGCGAACGCGGCAAGCGCCCTGAGAGCGAGTTCGACGCCGACGCGGTGTTCGCCGCCTGCGCCGAGCACGACGTCGCCGTGGAGATCAACTCCCGGCCCGAGCGGCTGGACCCACCGAAACGGCTTCTGCGACTCGCGGTCGAGGCTGGCTGCATGTTCAGCATCGACACCGACGCCCACGCGCCCGGCCAGCTCGACTGGCAGCCGTACGGGTGCGCGCGCGCCGCCGCGTGCGGCGTCGACCCGGCGACGGTCGTCAACACCTGGCCCGCCGAGGACCTCCTCGCCTGGGCCGCCGCCCGCTAGCCAGCTCGCGCCCGGCGCGCCACCGCGCCACCCGACTTCCGACCGGTGGGATCGTGAGCCCTGGCTTCACAATCCGACCGGTCACCGGGCGACGCACGCGGGGCCAGCACCGCACGCAGGCGACGCGCGCGAGGGCAACGCGCGTGAGGGCAGCACCACACGCAGGCGACGCCCGCGAGGACGGCACCACACACAGGCGACGCCTCCGAGGACGGCACCGCAGCCGGGCAACGCGCGTGAGGGCAGCACCCACACGCGAGCGGCGCGCGTAAAACGCCGCGCGCGGGCGCGACGTGCGCGGCGTGCGAGGGCGGCCACGCGCGGGCGGGGTGCGCGGCGCTAGCCTGCTCGGGTGACTGAGTCGCAGGTTCCTGTGCTGCTGATGGTGATCGTCGCCGGTGTGCTGGTGGCGTGGGTGCTCCGGCGTTTCCGGCCGCTGATGCCGCTGTCGCGGCGCATCCTCTACATCGTCGGCGGCGCGATCCTCATCGGCGGCTTCTTCTACGGGGCGATCGTCAACCGGTGACCGGGTCGGTCGTCGGCGTCAGCACCATGAGTCGCAGCTCGTTCGGCTCCAGCGGCAGCGTCTGGCTGTAGTAGGTGCCGGCGGTGCGGGGCCCGACCACCAAGGTCTGGACGGGCGTCATCGCGCCGGCGTGCGTACCGGCGTCGATGCGGTACCGGGTGACGCGCACGTTCGACGTCCGGAACGTGGCGGGGAAGTTCTTGATCACGGTCCGCGAGTCGTAGGCGGCCGCGTTCGTCCACTGGTAGTTCCAGGTCATGACGGCCACGCTGGTGGCGTCCGCGCCGGTGAGGCCGTAGACGCCGAGGCCCCGCGCGGTGAGCGTGTCGGACGTCGTCCGGTACCGGGTGCCGGGCAGCATCGACAGGGCGCGGACCGCGTTGTAGTACGGCCGGGGCGTGCCGCTGGCCAGGTCGACGAACAGGTCCTTGCGGTCGTTCTCGGGGTGGTCGAGCGTCCAGTCGAACGGGATCACGTTCCGCTGGCCCGCGTAGTGGTAGTGGAGCGAGGCGAGCGCGGCGGCCTGGATGTGCCAGTCGGCCTCGATGCCGAGGTCGGACGCCCGGGTCATCGGGAACACCCCCACCTCGCTCACGAGCGCCGGCACGAGCGGCAACTTCCGGGCCGTGAGCCAGCTGTCGAGCCGGGCCCGCTCGGTCGCGACGCTCGCCGGGTAGTCCTTGAGCGCGGTCCACGGCAGCGCGGGATCGGTGTTGGTCAGGTACTGGTGGTAGGAGACGAAGTCCAGCCGCTTGGACGGCGTCGGGTCGGCGGCGTACCGGTCGAGGAACGCCGTGATGCGCCACTCGCTGAAGATGTCGGTGGTGGGCCCGCCCACCTTGAGCGCCGGACCGGGCAGCCCCAGGGCGTTGACCGCGTTCACGACCCGGTACATGTGCTGGTACTTCGGGTAGTACTTCGCGACGTCCTTCGCGTCCGCGTAGTCCTCGTTCTCGACCTCGACGAACTCGATCCTCGGGTACCGCTGCTTGTAGTGCGCGAGCATGTCGCGCTGCGCGGCGAAGAGCTGATCGGCCGTCCAGGTGCCGCCGGTGACCAGGGGGTCGTACCCGCTCTGCCAGTTCACCAGGAGGCTGCCGGCGCGGGAGTGGTGCGTGGCGACGTAGTCGTGCCATTTCGCGTAGTCCGGCACGCGGGTCGTGGGGTCGACGGTGTCGGTGAACCGGAGCCAGATGCGGGCACGTTCAAGGCGCAACGCGTCCAGCGCGGCGAGGGTCTGCGGGCCGTGGCGCCAGCTCTTGGGCGTGGCGCTGAGCTGCCGGCCCGGACCGAACGGGAACTGCCCCTGGCTCGCCGCGAGGTCGACCGAGACGGTGCTCAGCGGCAGCGCCGCCTTGTTCAGCGCCGCCTCCTCCGCCGACGCCCTGGAGACGAGGCCGGGTAGGACCGCCACGGGCACGAGCAGGGCGGCGAGAGCGAGGCCAAGCAGGGCTAACCGGCGCACGATGCAACCTTCCAGGCTGGTACGGGAGCAACCAGGATCATGCTAGTGGTAGCGGCGAGGTCCGCGCCGAAGCCCTGTGGAAAACGCGCTACCCCAGGTCAGCGACCAGATCAGCCGCCGGCAGCTCCCGCACGGCGGCGAAGCCCTGGCCCGCGAACAGCGACATCACCTCGGGGTCGCCGCTGGCCCGCAGAGGCCGGGTCACGTGGTGTACGTCGGGATACGCCGCCGGCGCGAACGGACCGTGGTCGAGCAGGAACCGGTTCGTCAGCGCACGCGCCGGGCGTCCGCTGAAAGCCCGGGTGACGGCGGTGGCCTGGTACGCGCGGTCGAGCAGGGCACGCCGGTGGGCCACGGCGGTGCCAGCCTCGGGGCAGCAGAGGAACGCCGTCCCGAGCTGGGCGGCGACCGCGCCCGCCGCGCGGACGGCAGCCACATCGGCGCTGGTCATGAGCCCGCCCGTAGCCACGAGCGGCAGGTCCACCGTGGCCCGGACCTGCGCCAGCAATGTCAGCAGCGGAACCATCTCGCCGCCCGTCGGAGACGCCGGGTCGTTCACGAACGTGGCCCGGTGCGCGCCCGCCTCCATGCCCTGGACGACGAGCCCGTCGAGGCCGCCGGCGATCGACGCCTCGGCCGCCGTCGTGACCGTGCCCCACACCTGCGTACCGACGCCCCGCAGGCTGGCCACGGTCTCCGCGTCCGGGCAGCCGAACGTGAAGCTCACGACAGGAACCGCGCGGTCCCGGACGACGTCCAGCTTCGCCGCCCATCCGTCGTCGTCGTGCCGGGGCTCGCCGAGCGTCACGCCGCGGGCGTCGGCCTCGGGCCGTATCCGTTCGACGTAGGCCGACACGTCCTCGCCGGGTGGGCCGGGCACGAACAGGTTCACGCCGAACGGCTCGCCGGTGAGCGCGCGGACGGCCGTGATCTGGGCGTCGAGGTCGTCCGCGGTGCGGTACCCGGCGGCGAGGAACCCGAGCCCGCCCGCTCCGGACACGGCCGCGACCAGCTCAGGCGTGGACGCGCCGCCAGCCATGGGCGCCGCGATCACCGGACTCGACCTGCCACCGATCATCGGAGCCCCCTCTCAACCTTCTCCACCGTACCGGCGTCGTAGTCGGTGACATCCCACGAGGAGGGGCGACGATGATGACACGACGGGGCAGCGTGCCGTGGCGATCAACGAGGTGAACGCCGCGCCGCTGATGGGGAGGCTCGTGGCGGCGGACCAGAAACGGACGTTCGAGGAGTTCGTGCTCGGGCAGTCCACGGCGCTGCTCCGGGTCGCCTACCTGCTCACCGGCGACCGGCACCAAGCCGAGGATCTGCTGCAGGGCGTGCTGGAGCGGATGTACGCCCGGTGGAAGCGGGTCACCGACAACCCGAACGCGTACGCGCGGCGCGCGCTGGTCAACGCCGCGAACAGCAGGTGGCGCCGGCGGCGACCCGAGACGAGTCTCCGGCCGGAACACGACCGCGGGCAGCCCGACCGCACCGAGGCGGTCGTCGTGCAGGACGCGGTGGTCCGCGCGTTGCGCGAGCTGACGGCCAAACAGCGCGCGGTGGTCGTCCTGCGCTACCTGGAAGACATGAGCGAGGCCGAGACCGCCGCCGTGCTGCGGGTCTCGGTGGGGACGGTCAAGGCGCACGGGTCGCGAGGCCTGGCGCGGCTCCGCGAGGCACTCCACGCCACGGAAGGACGAGGACGATGAGCCCCACGGTCGAGGACGAGGTCCGGCAGGCGCTCCGCGCGGCCACGGACGAGCTGGCACCGTCGCCGCAGCTGCTGACGCTGGCCACGGCAGGAGGCCGACGCCGGGTCCTGCGCAGGCGCGCGCTCGTGGCGTGCGCGACGGTCGGCGTCGTGGCGGTCGCGGGTGTGGCGGTCATGCCGAAGGGGGAATCGGACTTCGCCCCGGCCACGAACGACACCCGCGACATCGCCGTACGCCTCCTGACCAGGCCGACCGGCGGTGACCTCGCCGGCGACGACGCGTTCCGGCGGTCGGCCGTCACCGCGTGGACGACCCGCCCGCACAAGGGGCAGAAGGCCACGCAGCTCGGCGAGCCGCGCGTCGTGTGGGCCGGCGCCACGCCGCCCGGACGCGCGGCCGTGGTCGTGCAGCCGGCGACGCTGCTGCCGGACCTTCCCGGCAGTTCGCCCGAGCGCGGCATCCTCACGGGAGTGCTGGAGCAGGACGCCGCCGGCGTGTGGAGCGTGTACGAAGGCCGGTACCCAGGTCCCCTCACGATCGCGTTCTTCACCGGACCCGGCGGGCTCGACCTGGTCACGCCCGACACGGGACGGCCATTGGAGTACTCCATCCCACCGCCCAATGTCGGCGGGCAGCTGCTCGGCGGCGATCCCGGCAACTGGAAGCCCATGCGGCTCACCGCCGGCGCCTATCGCGCGCGGGTGCCGGTCGGGACGATCCTGGGCGGCGTGAGCATCCGCCCGGTCGGCGAGCACCGCTCCAGGGAATCTGTCGTCCTCGCTCACAACAAGGTGCTGATCGACGACGCGAATAGCCGGCCGAACCGGTGGGGCCTCTCCTGGGACGCCGTGCTGCCGGCCGGCTCCACGGCAGGCTGGTCCGCGCCGCCGCCTGCCGGTGCGGGCAGCCCTCTGCGCGAGGCCATCGCGACCAAACCCGGAGTCACGCCGGACGGCAAGTGGAGCGTGTACGGGACAGCGCCGGACGGCGCCCGGTTCGTCATCGGCGAGGCGCTGCACAAGGACGGTCCGAGCCAGCTCTACGGCGTCCTCCTCACCGCGGGCGGCGGCAGCCAGCTGTTCCACGCCGGTGTCGTCAACGGGGAATCGGCACTGCCGGTCATCGCCACGCTGCCCGGGAACCGGGGCATCGTGATCGCCCAGCACGAGTCACGGCTGCGGTGGCGCACCGGATCCGGACCCTGGTCCGCGCCGGCCATGTCGGCCGCGCTGGTGCCGCCCGGCACGACCGAGGTGGAGCTGCTGCCGTCAACCGGCGTGCCGGAGATCCTCCCGCTCCCCTGAGGAAAGCGTTCGCTCGACGGCGGGCGTCGCCGGCGGGCGTCGGCGCCGCTCGCCGCCAACTGTCGGGGATATCGGGGTATCCGGCGCCCGGTTTCAGCACGGCATCCCGAACAGTCCGGTTCGCGCGCGGCGGGCGCGCGGGCGGCGGCCGGCGCCCGGCGGATGGCGCGCGGGCGGCGCGCGGCGCCCGGCGGATGGCGCGCCACCCGCCGCCCGCGGCGGGCGGCTGGCGCGCGGGCGCGGGCGCGTCAGAACGTGACGGGCAGGGCGACCAGGCCGCGGGTGCGGAACGACGGTCGCCAGCGCAGTTCGCCCGCGAGGGCCAGGTCGGGAAGACGGCGCAGCAGCGTCCCGATCGCGATCTGGCCCTCGATCCGGGCGAGCGGCGCGCCGAGGCAGTAGTGGGCGCCGTGGCCGAAGGACAGGTGACCGTTGTCCTCGCGCGCCGGGTCGAGCTGGTCCGGGGCGGCGAACCGGGCGGGGTCGCGGCCGGCGGACGCCAGCGACAGCAGCACCGGCTCCCCGGCGGGAACCAGCACCCCGCCGATCTCGATGTCGGTGACGGGGAACCGGCGCGCGGCCATGATCGCCGGCCCGTCCGTCCGCAGCACTTCCTCGATGAACCCGGGCAGCATCGTGGGATCGGGGCGCGACGAGGGGTCCCGCAGCAGGGCGAGGACGCCGTTGCCGATCAGGTCGACCGACGTCTCGTAGCCGGCGAGGATGATCAGGAACGCGAGCGAGAACAGCTCGTCCTCGGTGAGCTGGTCGCCGTCGTCGCGAGCGGCGATCATCGCGGACAGCAGATCGTCGCCAGGCTCGGCCCGCTTGCGCGCGATCACCGCGAGCAGGCCGGCCAGCATGCCGCCGACCGCCCCTGTCACCGCGTCGGGCGAGGTGGGCGACAGCATCTCGCTGGTCAACGCGCGGAACGGCGCACGGTCTTCGACCGGGATCCCGAGCAGTTCGGAGATCACGGTGAACGGGATCGGCGCGGCGAAGTCGGCGACCAGGTCGGCGGAGCCGCGCGGCCCGATCGCGTCGATCCGCTCGTCGACCACCTCCTGGACCCGCCCGCGCAGCTCCTCGACGCGCCGCGCCGTGAACGCCCGCGAGACGAGGCGCCGCAGCCGGGTGTGGTCCGGGTCGTCCATGTTCAGCAGGTTGGCGTCGAGCGCGGGCGGCAGCGCCATGCCCCGGTACCCGGCGCCGGCGTGCTGCTTGCTCGCCGACAGCCGGGGGTCGGCGAAGGCGGCTCGCACGTCCGCGTACCGGGTCACCAGCCACACCAGATCACCGCCCGGCAGGGCGATGCGGTGGACGGGCCCCTCCTCGCGCAGCTCGGCGTAGCTCCCCCACGGGTTGGCCTGGAACCTCGCGTCGAAGGTGATCGAGGGCACGCGTCGTCTCCGTTCTGCACCGGTCAGGGGATGGCCCCGACGCTACCGCCCGGCCACCAGCCTCAAATCTGTGTGAACACGCCGTTACACACGGTGTGTCGGCGCGCGTTGTGCCGGCCCCGGTCGATATGAGTGACGGCACCCGACAGAGGAGAGCCGACGTGCTCAAGCGAACCGCACTCCGCAACGGCAAGACCACGGTGACCTTCGCGCTGCCCATCGACGCGCCCGACGGCGTCGTCAGCGTCGTCGGCAGCTTCAACGGCTGGGAGCCGGGGCGGCACGAGCTGGTGCCGCGCAAGACCGGGTACCGCAGCGTGTCCGTCACGGTTCCCGCCGGTC
Organism: uncultured Actinomycetota bacterium; assembly: GCA_963742725.1. Lineage (GTDB taxonomy): Bacteria > Actinomycetota > Actinomycetes > Mycobacteriales > Cryptosporangiaceae > CAVVAL01. The sequence continues at coordinate 27,111 of CAVUMX010000002.1, forward strand.
AGCACCGCTTCCGGTACCTCGCGACCGGCGGCGTCTGGCTCGACGACGACCACGCCGACCACGTCGACGAGCACGGCAGCGTCGTCAAAGTCTGAGCCAGCAGTCCAGTACTAGGGCGCGGCGGCCCGGGCCACGCGGCGCGGGGAACGACGCCGGCGGTGCCGGTGGCGCAGCACGTCCACCGGCTCGCCGGCGGCGCGCTTCACGGCGTCCCGGTCGAGGTAGAAGTTGGGGTTGACCTCGGTCGTGTCGTAGTAGCGGTGGAACGTGGGCACCTGCGCCGGGACGGGCACCGGGTTGATCCAGGTCCAGTCCGCGTGCGGGCACCGGCCGGCGCTCTCCTCCCGGTCGACGAAGCGCATGAAGTTCTCGGCCTCGGCGTGGTGGTCGGCGATCGTCACGCCGGCCACGTCGAACGAGTGCAGCACCGCCCGGTTCAGCTCGATCACGGCCCGGTCGCGCCAGAGCGTGCGGTTCGTACTGGTGTCGAGGCCCATCCCCGCCGCGACGACCGGCACCTGGTTGTACCGGTCGGCGTCCGAGAGGTTCCGGCTCGCGATCTCGTCCTGCAGGTAGAAGCCGTTGAACGCCACCGGGAAGTTCATGCCGCCGAGGCGCATCCGCATGCACGTGATGAGCGGCAGCGCGTGCCACCGCAGCCCCAGGTCTGCGAACCAGTCGTACTCCGGGTGGCGCAGCGGCACCTCCACAATCGACTCTCTCGGGACGGTGAACAGCTGCGGGTCCTGCGTCGCCGTCTCGATCACCAGTGGCAGCGGCTCGAACCGCCCGCGCTCCACCGGACTCCACCCCATCTTCTCGGCCAGCGCGGTGAAGCCGAGGTAGCGCGGATCGCCGACGACGCCGTCCGGGGTGTTCCAGCCTGCGTAGCGGATCGCCTGCTCGTTCCAGATCCGGACGAGCGGACCGGCGGCGGTGTCCGGCGGGAACACCGTGATCATCGAACGGATACGGCCACCGTTCGTCCCCGCGTCGATGTGCTCGACCAGGTTCTCGAACACCTCCTCGGCGGTGCCGACGTGCCGCGCGTCGCGGACCACCATGCCCTGCCAGCGCAGCCGCCCCACGCACCGCACCGAGTGGCGCCAGGCCGCCCGGCACCCGAACGTCAGCTCGGCGGGGGTCAGCTCGTAGGCGCCGGTGGCCAGCATCTCCGCCTGCACCTTGTCCCACCGTTCCGCCAGGCTGCCGTCCGCGCCCGGGTTCTCCGCGTAATACATCTCCAGGAACTCGCGCGCCTCCTGCGCGTCACAGTGGACGCTGCCGATCGGGACGGGAACGCGGGGCTGGCGGACGGCCATCGGGATCCTCTCGGTGGATAGGGCGTGCGACAGTGCCGGCAGGCCGGCGTGCGAATCGCCGGCAGGCGCGCGGCACTTGCCGTGGGGGTGGTCAGTGGATCTTCAGCGCCAGGGAGACAGCGCCCGTTCCCGCTCGTTCGAGACGGTCGGCGGCAACCCCTCGCCGTACGCGCCCCCGTACCCCCCGCTGAACCCGTTGTCGCGGATCACCGGCAGGGTCTGGGTGTGCGCGGTGCTGTTCTCCGCGCCGATGACCATGTGCGCGGCCATCCACTCGTAGACCTGCACCCAGGCCGAGGCGACGTGCGGCGACCAGCGCGGCGACAGGTCCCGGACAGCCCGGACCAGCGCGCGCCCCACGTGCGGGTAGTGCTCGGGGATGACCGAGTGGTTGCGGCTGTGCGCCGCGCCCATCCGCTGGAGCAACCGCTCGACCGCCGCCGGGTCGTCGGCGCCGCGGACGGCCTCCACGAGCGCGCGGCTCATCCGTTCGTTCTGCATCGACATGTCCGCGGGGAACATTCCACGCACTTCGGGCACCATGTCGAACAGGTGCGCGTAGAACGATTCGGCGAGCGCGGCCGGTCGGTCGGCGACCGCGGCACAGGAATCGCGGGCGATCTGGATGGTGTCGGCGTCTGGTCTACCTACCTCGGCTGCAGAGCGTGGCCTCACGAAAGGTCACCTGCTGGCCCCGTACTGTGAAGTAGGCCGGTCGGCACGAGTGCCCAAGACACGGCAAAACACTCCCTCATCAACTGGCTGGTTACAGTGCGTTTGGTAAACACCACTAACCGCACCGCGAGAGATTAGCGTGTATCCACGCCGAGTTGTCAGGTATCCCCAGATTGTTTGACCCAGCCGCGCCGCGGCCTGGGCCAACGCGGTTTGGGCGATCTTTCTGTCGCTATGACGCCAGAAAGATCGCCCAAAAGGGCGCGCTGTGTTAGCCCAGCGGGTTGAAGCGGTGGGCGGCCATCAGGTACCAGGCGGTCGCTCCGATGTGGCGGTACGGGTAGTAGCCGAACCCGAAGCCGGTGTCGAGCGGGCTGGACGCGGACACCACGCCGGCACGCGCCGGGATCGCCCCGCCGCCGATCGTCTGGCCGATGCCCAGCAGGTCCTGGGCCTTCTCGGTGGACGCGACGAGACGCCGGGCGGCCGACTCGTCACCCCGGTTGCCGCGCTCGCGCAGCGCCAGGGCCAGGTGGCCGTTGCCCTCGAACCAGACGCCGTTGCGATCCGGCTTGGGCTGGAACGGCGCGATCGGCGCGTCCTCGTTGGCGACGAGGCTGGCCGAGCTGAACGTCACGCCCTCGTACTCCTGGCCGGCCGGCACGGTGCTGTTGCGGCGCGAGGCGTTGTCCAGCACCTTGAGGTTGGTCGCCTCCCAGTCGAGCGCGCGGGCGTACCGGCGCTGGTTCAGCGCGAGGAAGCTCCAGGTCTGCGTGTCTTCGGGGATCGGGTTCCTGTTGATCGTGGTGCCGTCGTTGGTACCGGTCCAGAAGAAGCCGGCGTCCGGCTCCCACATCTTCACCACGAACGACTCGGCATGCGCGCGGCGCTCCAGCCACACACGGTCGCGGGTGGCGCGGGCGAGCTGGCCGAAGAAGCCGACGAGGTCGATGTTGTGCTCGCAGGCGCTGAACGGCAGCGGCTCGTTGGCCCCGTCGACGCCGAACTTGTACCCGCCGAGCGGCTGGTTCGAGCGGGCGTTGGCCTCGATCCACTGCCCGGTCCGGACGGCCGCGTCGCGGAACCGCTTGGCGCCCGTGCACCGGTACAGGGCCAGGAGAGCGATTCCCGGCCAGGCCATGTCGCCGACGGCCGTACCGGTGAAGCCGAACTGGGTGCCGACGTTCGCGGTACCGTCCGGACGGACGAAGCCGTCGGGCTGCGGCGACCCGTCGTAGAACGTGTACGGGCCGACGTTGTACGCCTGGCGCAGCCGCCCGTCGCTGTACTGGGGGTCGTGCTGCTGCGCGTAGATCAGCGCGTCGCCGAGCTGGATCGCCCGCGCCTTGGACGCCGACCGGCCCTCGGCCAGGTACCCCAGGATGACGAGCGCGTTGTCGTAGACGAACGCGGTGCTGAAGAGTCCGGCCTGGTCGGTGTAGCTCTGCGCCAGCCGGACCGCGCCGGACGCCGGGTACCCGTCGGTCGCCGCGTCGAGGAAGCTCGACGCCCGCCGCTCCGCCCGGTCGGCGGCGGGTGAGCCGCTGGGCGCCGCCCACGCCGGGACCGTACCGCCGGCGGCGACCAGTACCGCCGCTCCGACGCCGGAGCCGATCAGCCTCCGCCGGCTCAACCCCGTGGACGACAACCCGCGTTCGCGCCGATCCGTACCGCCCATGTCGCCAATCCCCTTCCGCTGTGAGAGCGCTCTCACGCCTGGACGGATTGTGCTGCCGCGGTTGGGTCGCGTCAATGAGCCATTCAGAGGGTTGCGCGCGGCGCTTCCCCGAGTTTCGGACTTTTGAGGGCCAGGGCGGACCGCCGACCCTCAAAAGTCCGAAAGTGGGGTGATGAACTAGCGGACGCCGACCAGGTCGACCACGAAGATCAGGGTCTCGCCCGGCTTGATCTTGCCGCCCGCGCCACGGTCGCCGTAGCCCAGGTGGGGCGGGATCACCAGCTTGCGGCGGCCCCCGACCTTCATGCCGGCGACACCCTGGTCCCAGCCGGCGATGACGCGCCCGCCGCCGAGCGGGAAGCTGAACGCCTCGCCCCGGTTCCAGGACGCGTCGAACTCCTCGCCGGTCGAGTGCGAGACGCCGACATAGTGGACGGTGGCGAACTGGCCCGGGCGGGCCTCGTCGCCGTCGCCGACGGTGATGTCCTCGACGACGAGCTCGGCCGGCGGCTCGCCCTCGTACGGGTTGACCTCGGGCTTCTCCAGAGCCATGGAGAGACTCCTCATTTTCCAGGGAACAGAACGCCGCAAACGTTACCGTTCGTCACCGGGAGCGGCGCCCGCGGCCGCGCGGCGACCGGCCGAGTCCAGCCAGTACAGCACCGCGGACGCGATCTCGGACGGCCATTCCAGCTGCGGAACGTGACCGGCGTCGTTGAGGACGATGAGCCGCCACGCCGGGTTCGCCTTGGCGGCGGCCTTCGCGGCGGCGAGCGGGACGAGCCTGTCCTTGTCGCCGTGCAGCATGAGGACGGGCGCCGTGATGCCCTGGATCGTCCGCCGGTACGCGGCCCCGCGGATGTCCGCCGCCGTGGCCAGGACGGAGCGGGCGGCGGCCAGGAAGTCCCGGTTGGCGTTGGCGTACTTCGACCGGGCGCGCGCGACCGCGTAGTGCTCGGCCACGACGTCCGCCGGGATGCGGGACGGGTCGACCGTGCAGAGCGCGAGCGTCATGTCGACGACCTTCTCGGGCGGCATCAGCCGCCGGCGCGCCGCGAGCAGCGTGCGGCCGAGCACCGGCGTGCCGTACGCGGCGAACATGGCCGCGACGACCGGGTCCGGCTTGGTCGGCACGAACGGAACAGCCGGGGAGACAAGGACCAGCCCGGCGACGTCGTCCGGCTCGGCGGCGGCCTGGAGCAGCGAGATCATGCCGCCCATCGAGTTGCCCATGAGTATCACCGGGCGGCCGACCACCTCACGGATGAACCGGTGCAGCAGCGCGCGGTTCGCGGTGACGCCCGTGCGGCGGCCGTGGGCCCACGTGAGGCCGTGGCCGGGCAGGTCGATCGCGAGGACACGGCAGCGGTCGGTGAGCATCGGCGCGACCGCCGACCAGTTCACCGCCGATCCGCCCAGCCCGTGCACGCAGACCACCGCCGGACCGTCCTCCGGGCCGCCGTAGTCGAGGTAGTGCACGGGACCGTCGAGGTCGGTCCACCGGGCGTTGTTCATGGGCGCCTCCTGGTTCACCTCCCACTACACCACGGGACCAGCCATGATGGGCACACCGGGCAGGGAGGCACTGACATGGAGCAACTGAGCGGACTGGACGCCGGGTTCCTCGCGATGGAGACCCGAACCGTCTACGGGCACGTCGGAAGCGTGTGCATCGTCGATCCGGCGACCGCACCCGAACCGCTGACGTTCGAACGGTTCACGAGCGTGATCGAGTCCCGGCTCGGGCTGGTGCCGCTGTTCCGCCGCCGCCTCGTGGAAGTGCCGTTCGGGCTCGACCAGCCGTACTGGATCGAGGACGCCGACTTCGACGTCGAGTTCCACGTCCGGGAGCTGGCGCTGCCCACGCCGGGCGACGACCGGCAGCTCGCCGACCAGATCGCCCGGCTGCACGCGCGCCCGCTCGACCGGACCCGTCCGCTGTGGGAGATCTACCTGATCTCCGGGCTCAAGGACGGCCGGCTGGCGCTCTACAGCAAGGTCCATCACGCGGCGATCGACGGCGTGTCCGGCAACGACATCCTCGCGGCGATGCTCGACCTGACTCCCGAGGGCCGCGAGTTCCCCCAGGCGGCGCGGCGCGGCGAGGAGCCGCCCGGTGCGCTCTACCTCCTGGCCCGGAGCGCCGTCTCGCTGGCCGGGCATCCGGTCCGGGCCGTGCGGCTCGCCGGCAGCCTGCTGAAGCTGGCGCCGGGCGTGGTGTCCGCGCTGGCCTCGGCGCTGCCGTTCGGCGACCGCGACGCCGACCGTGACGACAGCGACGCCGTCCTCGCGCCCACCCTGCTGCGCGCGCCGTCCACCCCGTTCAACGCCACGATCACGCAGCACCGCCGCTGGGCCTTCACGGACCTGCCGCTCGCCGAGGTCAAACGGATCAAGAACGCCACCGGGATGACCGTCAACGACGTCGTGATGGCGCTCTGCACCGGGGCGCTACGGCGCTGGCTCGACGAGCACAACGCGCTGCCGACGTCCCCGCTGGTCGCGGCCGTGCCGGTGTCCGTCCGCACGGACGACCAGAAGGGGACGCACGGCAACCGGGTGTCGATGATGTTCGCCGGCCTCGGCACCAACCTCCCCGACCCCCTCGACCGGCTCCGTGCCGCGCACGAGTCGATGCGGGCCGCGAAGGAGCAGCACGACGCGATCCCGGCCAGCCTGCTCGCCGACGTCAGCGAGTTCGCGGCGCCCGTCCTCGCCAACCAGGCGTGGCGGCTGTCCGCGCGGCTCCGGCTGCTGGAGCGCGTCAACCCGTTCAACCTGATCATCTCGAACGTGCCGGGGCCGCCCATCCCGCTGTACTGCGCCGGCGGCGAGCTCCAGGCGTACTACCCGGTGTCGGCGATCACCGACGGCCAGGGCATGAACATCACCGTCATGAGCTACCGCGACCGGCTCTACTTCGGCCTGATCGCCTGCCGCGAGCTGGTCCCGGACATCGACACGCTCGCCCAGTACCTCACCGAGGAGCTGCACGTCCTGGCCGGCGCCATCGAACCGAAGCCGGCGCCGGCCAAGCGCGCACGCAAGGTCAAGAGCGTCCGCCGATAGGGACGGCCGCCGCAGCCGGCCAGCGCCCTATTGGTGGACGCTCTGAGTCAAGACCAGGTGCCGCTGGGTGATCGGGTAGCCGGCCCGGGCGAACCCGGCCGCCATCGGCGCGTTGCCGAGGTCGGTCGCGGCGCTGATCTTCTCGGCCCCCTGATCCGCGAGGATGTGGGTGGCCTCGACGAGCAGGTCGTAGCCGTAGCCGTGCCCGCGCTGCTCCGGCACGACGCCGATCACACCGATCACCGGGTTGAAGTAGTTCCGGCTCGGCACGGTGAGCCCGACGACCTCGCCGTCCGGGGTGTACGCGACGCGCCAGCCGTCACGCTCGCCGGGCAGCCACAGCAGGAAGTCCATCTCGTCCTGCGCGGACGCGTCCGCACCGCCCTTGAGCGCCTCCCGCTGGGAGTGCCCGTCGAGCGTGGCGGCGTGGATGCGGCGGAGCAGGTCGAGGACGACACCGTCGTCCGGTTCGGGGCGGAACTCCAACCGGCCCGGACGATCCGGCACCCCCGCGGACGGCGTCCAGGTGTAGCGGAGACGCTCGATCCACGGGTTCATGCCGACCCGCTTCGCCGCGTCGATACGGGCGTTGGCCTCGGCCAGGACCGCCGGGTCGTCCCGCCAGTCCGGCGGCAGGATCAGGATGTAGTCGACGCGGAACGGCGCCGCCCGCAGCAGCTCCACGCCCGCGTCGGCGTCCGTGAAGTCGAACCAGTTGAGCAGGACGGGTTCGGCATCCTCCGGACCGCCGTACCAGGCCGCGCGGGCGACCATCCCGCCGTCCCGGAACGCGGCCCACGTCCACTCCGGACGGTACCGCTCAGCCTCGTACACGTCGCGCGGTTGCCCGGTGGACGCGGTGCCCACCAGGTACGGGTCGGGCATGGACAGGAACAGTTCTTCCTCGCCCGCGACGAGCGGGCGGATGACCAGATCGGTCATGGGGTGGATCCTTTCGGGGAGTGCGCGCTCCCCTGTCAGACCCGCGAGGACGCCGGGGCGGGGTGGGAGCGCGGAAACACGACGGTGTACATCGCACTCACCTCCTACCTCTCCAGGACGTCTCGCGGCCACGATAGCCGACGCCGCTTCCGTCTCCAACCTGATTAACGTCGGCCACGGACAGGCTCAGCCGGTAGCACGCGTCCAGCAGGCGACGGTCCCCGCTGACCACGACGAAGTCATCGTCAGCCACCCCTGATGCCGGCTCGGCGACCAGCATCGGCACCAGCGCCGACGTGTCGAAATAGGCGATCACCGCCGCATCTCGATGACGAGGTCACTCACGGTGCCCTGTGCCTCGATCGGCTCAGGGATCCGCCGCTTGGGCAGCCGCGCCCGCTGGACCCTGCCTTCCTCGATCAGCCGCTCACCTCGGCGAGGTGCTTGCTCAGCTCGTCCCGCAGCGCGCGGATTCCGACCTCCACAGCACACGTCCGGTGGCTACATATGACCCGGGAAATATAGCCACAATGGCGCCGCGCGCTAGCGTGCGGTGCATGAGCCGATTCGTGGTGCAGCTGACGTTCACCGACAACGACCGTCGCCTCGCGGCGCGTCCGGAACACCGCACCCAGGTCCGCGAATGGACGCCGATCCTCCCGTGACGGGTTCCAGCGCCGACCTGGTCGTGCTCGGGGCCGGTCCGGCCGGGCTCGCCGCGGCGTGGCGCGCGGCCAGCCAGGGGCTCAGCGTGACTGTGCTGGAGCGGGCGGACGCGCCCGGCGGGATGGCCGCGAGCTTCGACGTCGCGGGCGTGCGGGTCGACCACGGCAGCCACCGGCTCCACCCTGCCACGCCGCCGGCGGTGCTCGCCGACCTGCGGCGGCTCCTGGGCGACGACCTGCAACTGCGGCCGCGTCACGGGCGGCTGCGCATCGGCGACTCCTGGGTCGGGTTCCCGCTCCGCGCGCCGGAGCTGGCCCGGGCGCTGCCGGCCCGGATGGTGGCCGGCGTCGCGCTCGACACCGCCACCGGTCCGTTCCGGCGGGCCGGGGAGGACAGCTATGCGGGGGCGCTCCGCCGGAGCCTCGGGGGGACGCTCTACGGCGCGCTCTACGCCCCGTACGCCAGAAAGCTCTGGGGTCTGGACGGCGCTGAGATCGACGCCGAGCAGGCACGCAAGCGGGTCTCGGCGGACACGCCGCTGAAGATCGCGCGCAGGATCCTGTTCCGGCAGGGCAACGGGCAGGGCCGGGTCTTCTACTACCCGCGGCGCGGGTTCGGCCAGATCATCGACGTGCTGGCCGAGGCGGCCTCCGCCGCAGGGGCCGACATCCGGCTCGGCGCCGAGGCCAAGCGGGTCAGTGGGGCGACGGTCACCACGTCCGGCGGCGAGCAGGTCACCGGCCGGCACCTGCTGTCCACGTTGCCGCTGCCCGTGCTGGCCCGGCTGAGCGATCCCGGCCCGCCGGCCGGTGTCGTCGCGGACGCGGCCAAGCTCCGGTTCCGGGCGATGGTGCTGGTGTACGTCGTTCACGACGGGCGGCCGTGGACCGACTTCGACGCGCACTACCTGCCCGGCCCCGACACCCCGATCACGCGGATCTCCGAACCGGCCAACTACCGGGCGTCCGCCGACGACCCGCCCGACAGGACCGTCCTGTGCTGCGAGATCCCGTGCGAGGTCGGCGACGGCATCTGGACGGCGAGCGCGGACGACCTGGCGGCGATCGTGGCCGACACGCTCGCGCGGCTCGGGCTCCCGCCGCTGCGCGTGACCGGCGTCGAGGTGCGGCGGCTGCCGCACGTCTACCCGGTCTACGCGCGGGGGTACGCCGAGCACCTGCGCGGGCTCGACGGCTGGGCGGGCGGCCTCGCGGACGTCACCACGTTCGGGCGGCTCGGCCTGTTCGTCCACGACAACACGCACCACGCGATGGTCATGGCGTACGACGTGGTGGACGCCGTCCGCGACGGCCGGCGCGACGACGACGCGTGGGCCGCCGCGCGGGGCCGCTTCAGCCACCACGTGGTGGAGGACTAGTACAGTCGTAGCTGGTGTCGAGGGGCGCTGCGACAGGTCCTGAGGATCTGCCACGCTCGACGCCGCTCCGTCGTAAAGGGCGCCTCCGTATCCGGGAGGCGCGCCGATGGCGACGTCAGAGATCGTGGGCCGGGTCGCCGGCCTGTGGAGGTATCCGGTCAAGTCCATGGCGGGTGAGGCCCTGGACAGCACCGAGGTGTCGTGGCACGGCGTGGCCGGCGACAGGCGCTGGGGCTTCGTCCGGCCGGATCGGGCCGGCAACGGCTTCCCCTGGCTGACGATCCGGCAACGTCCGGAGATGGTCCTGTACCGGCCGTCGTTGACGGAGCCCACCCAGCCGGACAGGTCGCCGACTGTCGTGCGGACGCCGTCCGGTGACGAGTTCGACATCCTGGACCCCGCACTGGCCGCCCGACTCGGCGACGGCGTGCGCGTCATGAAGCTGGACAGGGGGACGTTCGACGCGCTGCCGCTGTCGCTGCTCACGACCCGGTCCGCCGGTGACTTCGACGTGCGGCGGTTCCGGCCGAACGTGCTGGTCGAGGCCGTGGGCGACACGGACTTCCCCGAGGACGCGTGGGTGGGTCGGGTGCTGCGCGTCGGCGGTGTGCGGATGCGGATCGACCGGCGCGACGGGCGGTGTGCCGTGGTCAACGTCGACCCGGTGACGGGCGAGCGCGATCCGTCGGTGCTGCGGACGATCGTCCGGGAGCGCGAGAACTTCCTCGGCGTCTACGGCTCCACCGTGGAACCGGGCCTCATCCGGGTGGGCGACCTGGTCCGGACGTGACGCGTCGGGGCCGCCGGCGACGGCGGCCCCGACAATCAGCGCGTCAGACGCAGTTCGCGACCCAGCGGTGCGAGGCCACGTCGTGGTAGACGGTCTCCCACTGGCCCTCGCCCGGCGCGTGGAACTTCTCGATGCCGAGGCTCAGGTCGAGCCACATGTCGCCACGGCCGATGCAGGCGTACGAGCCCTGGTAGTCGTCCTTGTAGTACAGGTTGACGTCGTCGTAGGTGTCGACGTACCCGCGGTTCTCCACCGACTCGATGTCGTTGGAGACCTCCCAGCAGCCGACCGTCCAGTCGGCCCAGTCGCCTTCCCAGGAACACCGGTTGCCGCTCCGGTACGTGCCGTCCCAGACCCAGATCCGGCCGTCCGGGTCGGACGCGGCCGCGGCGGCCGCCGTGTTCGCCGGCTTCGGCACGGCCGGGGCGGCCTGCGCCTGGCTGGGTGCCATCGCGACGAGGCCGCAGAGCAGCGCGGCGCCCGCCAGAAGTGCTCGTGTCCTGATCATGGGTCTTCCTTCCCTCGTGGTCCGGCCGGAGCCCCGTGCTCCAACTGGTTGACCGGGTGTCAGCCGCGGGCGACGATCGTCCGGGCGCGCGGTAACGCGTCCAGGGCGAGGCGCCGGTACGCGGTGACGTCCCGGTTCGACGTGGCGATCTCCGATCCGTACCGCGCGTCCAGCTCGCGGGCGGTACGGCCGAGACCGGTCTGTTCGACGCACGTGGCGTCGGCGACGGCGAGGCGGATCTCGGCGGCCCTGGCGAGCGGCTTGTGGGCCATCCCGCCGGCCGCGCGCGCGTCCGCCGGGGTCTTGTAGGGGTAGCCGGCCGCGCGCAGGCACGTGGCCCATCGGGCGACGCCGGCGACGAACGCCGGATCGGTGCCCACCTTCTCGCGGCGCTGGTTGGCCAACGCCTGCGCGACCCGTTTCGCCTGGTACCAGGTCCGCAGGTCCTTGTAGACGACGCGTTCGCTCTCGGACGTGCAGCCGTCGTCGCTGCGGGCGACCACTCCCCCGCCGGGCAGTGTGGCGCGCAGTTCGGGGGTGCGGTCGCCGTTGAGCGCGAGCACCGCCTGCTGCCGCTTCGGCGCGGGCAGGCTCTTGAAGTAGCGGCCGTTGGGGCTGGCTCCCTTCAGCTGCCGGGCGCGCTGCTCCAGGTCGGTGCCGTAGCCGTGGCGGCGGGCCCAGGCCAGGTCGTCCAAGGCGTAGGGGAAGTCCTTGGCCTCCGGGACGGGCGCGTACGGCACCGGGTACGTCGTGAAGCCGTGACGCTTCATGCAGTCGCGCAGGGCGACCTGCTCGGCGTCGTGCAGCAACCTCAACTCGGCCGGCGTGGGCTCCCGCGGCGGCTCACCCGGCCGGTCCGCGACCGCAAGGCGAGGGACGGCGGGCTCGCGGGCCGCGGCTGGGTCGCCCGCCGAGCCGCCCGTCGAGCCGCCCGCCGCGCAGCCGGCCAGCGCCAGACCTGCCGCGGCCAGGACGATCGTCAGGATCGTGCGCATCAACACCCCCGATATCCGCACGCCCGACAAGTCGGGCATAGGCAACGGAGGGGACGCTATGGGGTGGCGCTTTCAGTTCGCTTTCACTTCGCTGTCACGAGGTGACGACAGTCCGTAGTGGAGCGTCCGGCGCGTTCAGCTCGCGGTGGACGGCCGGGACGACCTTCCGCAGGTAGCGGCCGAGCTTCACGAACGACGAACCGGTCTCGCGGAACGAGTACCGGATCGGCACCTCGGCGTACGCGAATCCCTTCGCGAGCAGGTCCAGCGTCAGCACCTGGGCGTAGTTGTAGTCGTGGATCACCTCGGCGCGGGCCGCCGCCCCGGGCGAGAAGGCGCGGTACCCGCTCTGCCCGTCGGTGAGGTCGCGGCGGCGGGTCAGCCAGCGCACCCACACGGTAAGGACCCGGTTGCCGAAACGGCGGTGCGGCAGCATCCGGTCGATCCGGCCCCGGAACCGGGAGCCGACGACGTAGTCCGCCTCGCCGTCCAGCACCGGACGGGCGAGCAGCTCGATGTCCTCCGGGAAGTACTCGCCGTCCGCGTCGAGGTACACGACCGCCGCCGGCCGCAGCGCCACCGCTTCGGCGAGACCGCGCCGGACCGCCGCGCCGAGCCCGAGGTTGCGGGGCTGCGACACGACCCGGGCGCCCGCGCCGGCGGCCTCGCCGGCGGACGCGTCCGTCGATCCGTCGTCGACCACGACCGTCACCAGCGGACGGCCGCACACCCGCGCGGGCAGCCGCCGGATCACGCCGCCGACGACCTCCGCCTCGTTGTACGCCGGGATGAACGCGACCACCGGCGCGTCGCCGTCGACCGGCTCACGCGCCGGGCGAGCAGGCAACGAGCGGGGCAGCCGCAGCCGGCCCCAGTACGTCGGCGCCGGGACGACCAGCGCCACCGCGCCCACGACCAGCGAGTACGCCGTCTTCACGGCGTGCGTGGCGAGCGCGACGGCGAACGCCGGACCGGCCGGCACGCCGAGCCCGACGAGCGCCGCCGTCGCCGCCGCCTCGTACGACCCGAACCCGCCGGGCGTGACCGCCACCAGCTGCGCGGCGATCGTCACGGCCGTGACCGCGACGGCCTGCTGCGGCGTCAGCGGGTATCCGGCGGTCCGCGCGATCTCCCACACGACCGCCGACTCCAGCGCCCACGCGGCGACGGCCGCCAGCGCGACCCCCAGGCCCGGCATCCGCGCGGTCCCCCGCATGGCCAGCGCTCCGGCGACGACGACCACGCCGAGCAGGCCGGCTACAGCCCATGCCCACCGTCCGAGGAAACCCGGGGCAGCGGCGAGTGCCAGCAGGAACACCGCCAGCAGGTCGGCTCCCCGCAACGTCACGGCGGAGGCGATGACCGGGCGGGGTTCGAGCGAGGTCCGGCGAAGGACGCTCGTGACCCGCAGCGCCTCCCCCAGCCGGAACGGGAGGACGTGGTTGCCGAGCAGGCTGACGTGCAGCGCCGCCCACGCCTGGCCGAGGCCCAGTCCGGGTAGGACCCGGCGCCACGACCAGCTCCGCAGCCCGAACGCCGCCGCGTACGCCACCAGCGCCGCCGCGAGCCCTGGCGGGTCCGCGACCAGGGCCCGCGCCGACCTCGCGAGCGTGCCGGCGTCGACCGTCCGGGCGAGGTACCAGCCGGCCACGACCAGCGCGACGAGCCCGGCGGCGACACGAAGTCTGGACATACGGCCCTTTCGCTAGACGGCGATCTGAGGCGAGGCTAGCCTTACCGCGACCTGGAGAAACGGCTGTTTCGACAACACGCCGCTTCCGGACGAGCACGGGGCGCTCACGAAGGGGGTGAAGCGTGACAAGTGTCGTCACCGGCGCGGCAGGCTTCATCGGCCAGGCGCTCGTACGGGCTCTGATCGCTGCCGGCGACCGCGTGATCGGCATCGACCGCGACCCCCAACCGTCCCTCGACGGGCTCACCGCCTACACCGCCGACCTGCTCGACGGCGACCCCGCTGCCCGGGCCGCGCTCGCCGGCGCCGACCGGGTGTTCCACCTCGCCGGATGCCCCGGAGTCCGGGACGAGCGACCCGGCATCGAAGCCCGCCGGTACCGCGACAACGTGCTCGCCACCGCCGCCGTCCTCGCGGACGTGCCGGTGGCGACACCGCTGGTGCTCACGTCGTCGTCGTCCGTGTACGGCGGCACCAGCACCAGCCGGCCCAGCGCCGAGACCGACCGGCTCCGCCCGCGCGGCGGGTACGCCCGCAGCAAGATCGACGCCGAACGGCTCTGCGCGGCCCGGATCGACGCCGGCGCGCCGACGGTCGTCGCCAGGCCGTTCACGGTCGCCGGCGAAGGCCAGCGTCCCGACATGGCGCTGTCGCTGTGGATCTCGCTGGCCCGCGCCGGGGAGCCGCTCCGGGTCCTCGGTTCGGCGCAGCGGACCCGTGACCTGACGGACGTCCACCAGGCGGCCCTGGCGCTCGTCGCCCTCAGCGACGGCCAGGCCGGCGGCGTCGTGAACCTCGGCACCGGTACGGGCCACTCGATCGCCCAGATGGTCGCCGCCGTCGCCGCCGCGCTCGACACCGACGTCCGGACCTATGTGGAGCCGGCCCGGGACGTGGAACCGTCCGACACGCTCGCCGACACCCGCGCCCTGCGCGCCCGGATCGGCTGGGTCCCCGAGACCGACCTGACCGCGCTCGTCGCCCGCCAGGCCGCGTCCCTCCCGCTCGGGGTAGGGGCGTGATGACCAACCTCGCGGCCGGCGGCGCGGCCACCGGGCGGCTCCGGGGCGCCATGGTGCTGGTGTTCCTGCTGGCCGTGGTGGCCGCCGCGCTGGGGATCGGCGTGCGGGCGGCGGACGCCGGGCACGTCGCGGTCGACGAGCCCCAGTACGTGCTCACCGCGCTGAGCCTCGCCGAGGACGGCGACCTCGACATCTCCGACGAGCTGGCCGAGGAACGCTGGCGGGTGTTCTTCGACAAGTCGCTGCCCGTGCAGACGGCCGTCCTGGACGGCGGCCGCCAGATCAGCCCGCACGATCCGCTGCTGCCGATCCTGATCGCGGCACCGATGGGGCTCGGCGGCTGGGTGGCCGTGAAGTTCACGCTCGCCGGACTCGGAGGGCTGCTGGCTGCGCTGACGCTATGGGTCGCCGTCCGCCGGTTCGGCATCGGGCTCGGCCTGGCCACGGCGGGTGTCGGTGTGGCGGCGGCGTCCGCTCCGTTCGCTGTCTACGGGCAGCAGATCTACCCAGAACTTCCCGCGGCGGTACTGGTGGTGGCGGCGGTCGCGGCTCTGACGGGGGTCCGTGACCACCGCCACCTGGTGCTGCTCGGCGCCACGGTCAGCGCGTTGCCGTGGCTGTCGGTCAAGTACGCGCCGGTCGCCGCCGTCCTGGCGCTGCTCGGCGTCCTCGCGTGGCGGACCCAGCGCCGGGACGCGGCGGTCTTCGCCGGCGCGCTGGCGCTCATGGGCGTCCTGTTCCTGGTCGTGCACCAGATCGTGTGGGGCGGCTGGACCGCGTACGCCACCGGCGACCACTTCCAGCAGATCGGCGAGTTCGGCGTGATGGGCACCGACCCGTCGTACGGCGGGCGGGCGCTGCGCCTCGCCGGGCTGCTCGTCGACCGGGGCTACGGCATCGTCGCGTGGCAGCCGGCATGGCTGCTGCTCGTACCGGCGGCCGCCGCGCTCGCCGTCCGGCGGCCGCGCCACTGGCTCGCGCTCGCCGCGCCGCTCGCCGCCGGCTGGCTGGTCGCCACGTTCGTCGCCCTGACCATGCACGGCCACTGGTGGCCCGGACGTCAGCTCGTCGTCGTCCTGCCCCTCGCGCTGCTGATCATCCTCGCGTTCCTCGAACCGGCCGGCCGCGTGCTGCGGACGACCGCCGGGGTCCTCGGCGCCGCCGGGGTGGTCACGTACGCGTGGCTCCTCGTCGACGGGTGGGCGCGCGAGGTCACGTGGGTGTCGCGGTTCGAGGCCGTCGACGCGCCGACCTACCGGCTCCTGCGTCCCCTGCTGCCCGACTACCGCGCCGACTACTGGGCGCTGCACCTCACCTGGCTCGCCGCGCTCGCCGTCCTCGGCTATCTCGGCGCGCGGGCCCCCCGAACTCCGGCCGGGGCGCCGTCCCCACCGGTGGCTGATGCACCTGACCCCGTTTCGAAGGGAAGCTCACGATGACGAGTAAGCCCCGCCGGATCCTCAGCGCGATCGCCGCGCTGTTCGCGGCCCTCACCCTCACGTTCGCCGTCAGCGCCTGCGGCGGTGGCGACGACGGCTCCGACTCCGGTTCTGAGTCGGAGTCGAGTTCCGAATAACCGTCGTGCCGGCGGCGGGCACCGCGCCCGCCGCCCCGTAACTCAGGAGGAACCATGTCCCGCCTTCTGGCGGCCGTCCTCGTCGCCACGCTCACCGTGCCGCTCGCCGCCTGCGGCGGCGACGGGAACGAGGTCGACGCGAGCAAGCTCGTCATCTACTCCGGACGCCAGGAGAACCTCGTCGGCGACCTCATCGAGCAGTTCGAGAAGGACTCCGGCATCGAGGTGTCCGTCCGCTACGGCAACACCGCCCAGCTCGCGGCCCAGCTCCTCGAAGAGGGCGACAAGACCAAGGCCGACGTCTACTTCTCCCAGGACGGCGGCGCGCTCGGCGCACTCGGCAAGGCCGGGCGCCTCACCCCCCTGCCGCAGCCCGTGCTCGACACCGTGCCGGCGAAGTACCGCGCGAAGAACGGCACGTGGATCGGCACGTCCGGCCGGGCACGCGTCATCGTCTACGACCCCAAGCAGGTGCCCGAGGCCGACGTCCCCGACAGCGTCTTCGAGCTGACCGACCCGAAGTGGAAGGGCAAGGTCGGCATCGCGCCCAGCAACGCGTCGTTCGAGTCGTTCGTCACCGCGATCCGCGTCCTCAAGGGCGACGAGGCGGCCAGGAAGTGGCTCGCGGACATGAAGGCCAACGACGTCGAGACCTACGACAACAACATCGCGATCCTCAACGCGGCCGAGGACGGCGTGATCGCCCTCGGGCTCATCAACCACTACTACTGGTACGAGCAGGTCGCCGAGGAGGGGAAGGACAAGGTGCCGGCCCGGCTCAAGTTCCTGCCCGGCGGCGACGCGGGCGCACTGGTCAACGTCGGCGGCGCGGCCATCCTCAAGGGCACGGACCGCTCCGAGGAAGCCCAGAAGTTCGTCGAGTACCTGCTCTCGGCCAAGGGCCAGAAGTACTTCGCCGAGGAGACGTGGGAGTACCCGCTCGTCGCCGGTGTCGCGACCCCGGCCGACCTGCCCCCGCTCGACTCGCTCCAGTCGCCGGACATCGACCTGTCCGATCTCGACACGCTGGAGCAGACGCTCACGATGATCACCGACGCCGGCCTGGCGTAGCGCCATGGGCACCCCCGCCGAGTTTCGGACTTTTGAGGGTTCCGCGGCCGCCGCGACCCTCAAAAGTCCGAAGGTGGGGGCGCCGCTGGTGCTGCTCGTACCGGCGGCGGTCGCGGCCGGCGTGGCGCTGCTGCCGCTCGTGTACGTCGGCGTGCGGGCCTCCGAACGCGGCTTCGGGACGGTTGCCGACGTGCTGCTGCGCGAGCGGACGGCCCGTCTGATCGGCCGCAGCCTCGCCCTCGCCGGCACGGTGACCGTCGCGTGCCTGGTGATCGGCGTCGTCCTCGCGTGCCTGGTGACGCGGTTCCGGCTGCCGGGGCGGCGGGCGTGGAGCGTCGCGCTGGCGTTGCCGCTGGCCGTACCGTCCTATGTGGCCGCGTTCGCCTGGCTGTCGCTGTTCCCCGGGTTCGGCGGGTTCACCGGGTCGGCGCTGGTCCTGACGCTGTCGTCGTACCCGTATGTGTACCTGCCGGTCGTCGCCGCGATGGAGCGGATCGATCCGGCCATGGAAGAGGTGTCGCGTGCGCTCGGCCGCGGCCCGGTCCGGACGTTCGTCGCGATCACCCTGCGGCACGTCCGCCCGGCGGCGCTGGCGGGCGGGCTGCTCGTCGCGCTGTACGTGCTGTCGGACTTCGGTGCCGTCGCGCTGCTGCGGTACGACGTGTTCACCCGCGTCATCTACTCGTCCTACCGGTCGAGCTTCGACCGGACGCCGGCCGCGATCCTGAGCTGCGTCCTCGTCGTCCTGACCGTGCTGATCGTCTGGGCCGAGAGCCGGACCCGGGGCCGCGCGACGTACGCCCGCCTCGGCGCCGGCGCCGCCCGGCAGGCGTCCCGGGTCGCGCTCGGCGCCTGGTCGGTACCGGCCCTGGCCGTGTGCGCGGCCGTCGGCGGTCTCGCCCTCGGCGTGCCGTTCGGGTCCCTCGCGTACTGGCTGGCCACCGGCAGCTCCGCCGGCATCGACCTCCCCGAGCTGGTCACGGCCGGGGGCAGCACGCTCACCGTCTCGGCGCTCGGCGCGCTGCTCACGACCGTCCTGGCGATCCCGGTCGGCGTGCTGGCCGCGCGGTACCGGGGCCGGACGCCGCGCGTCCTGGAGCAGGCGTCGTACGCCGGCCACGCGCTGCCGGGGATCGTCGTCGCGCTGGCGCTCGTGTTCCTGTCCGTCCGGTACGCCTACCCGCTCTACCAGCGGACGCCCGTCCTCGTACTCGCGTACGCCGTGCTGTTCCTGCCGGCCGCCGTCGGGGCGGTCCGGGCGTCGGTCGCCCAGTCGCCACCGGTGCTGGAGGAACTGGCGCGCTCGCTCGGCCGCACCCCGGCCGGTGCCCTGCGGACGGTCACCCTGCCGCTCGCCGGCCCGGGGATCGCCGCCGGCGCCGCGCTCACCGTCCTGACCTGTATGAAGGAACTGCCGGCGACACTGCTGCTGCGCCCGACCGGTATGGAGACACTCGCCACCGAGCTGTGGAGCCAGACCGAAGTCGGCGCGTACGGGGCCGCCGCGCCGTACGCCGCCGCGCTGGTCCTGCTCGCCGCCCTGCCGACGTTCCTGCTGAGCCGCCGTAGCCCTACCGCCCACTCTCGGACTTTTGAGGGTTCGCGGCGTCCGCCGACCCTCAAGAGTCCGAAACTCGGGGCGGTAACGAGCGGAGGTGACCTGAGTGAGTGAACTTATCGTGGCCGGGCTCGTGAAGAGCTTCGGCGACACACCGGTCCTGCGCGGGCTCGACCTCACCGTGCCGCAGGGGAAGCTGGTCGCCGTCCTCGGCCCGTCCGGCTGCGGCAAGACCACGCTGCTGCGGATCGTGGCCGGCTTCGAGACCGCCGATGCCGGCAGCGTCGTGATCGGCGGGCGGACGGTCACGTCGCTCCCGCCGGAGCGGCGCCGGATCGGCGTCGTCCCGCAGGAAGGCGCCCTGTTCCCCCACCTGTCCGTGGCGGGGAACGTCGCGTTCGGACTCCCCCGTGGCGGGCGCGGTGCCAGGGTCGCCGAGATGCTGGAACTCGTCGGGCTCGCGGGGTACGGGGACCGGATGCCACACGAACTGTCCGGCGGGCAGCAGCAGCGGGTCGCGGTCGCGCGGGCCCTCGCGCCGTCGCCGGCACTGGTCCTGCTGGACGAGCCGTTCAGCGCGCTGGACACGGGGCTGCGGGCAACGTTGCGCGAGGACGTCCGCACCGCGCTGCACACCGCCGACGCGACCGCCGTGATCGTCACCCACGACCAGCAGGAGGCGCTGTCGATGGCCGACCTGGTGGCCGTCGTGCGGGACGGGCGCGTCGTGCAGTCGGCCGTGCCCGCCGACCTGTACGCGGCGCCGGGCGATGTCGGGGTCGCGATGTTCGTCGGCGACGCGGTGGTCCTCGACGCGACCGCGCGCGACGGGTTCGCCGAGTGCGCGCTCGGACGGCTACCCGTGCGACGGGGCACCGGCACCGGGACGGTCGTGGTCCGGCCCGAGCAGATCGTCATCGGCACGAACGGGAACGGCACGCCCGCCCAGGTCATGGGCAGCGTGTTCTACGGGCACGACGCGATGGTCCGGCTGGCCGTCGGCGGCACCGAGATCATCGCCCGGATCCAGGGCGGCCACGGCCCGGACTCCGGCAGCGACGTCACACTGCGGGTCGCGGGTCCGGTGTCGTTCTTCCCGGGCTGACGTCCTCCGTCTTGACGCGAGCCACCAGCACCGCCAGCGCGGTCGTGATCGGCACCGACGCGACGAGCCCGACCGTGCCGACCGCCGACCGGACGATCTCCTGCGCCAGGAACTGGTTCGTCAGCAGCTCGCCGATCGGCTGGTCGCCGACCGTGATCAGCAGCAGCAGCGGAAGCGACGCGCCCGCGTAGGCGAGGACGATCGTGTTGACCGCCGACGCGACGTGCGCCCGCCCGACCCGCGTCGCCGACCGGTACAGCTCCCAGCGGCTCATGCCGGACGTCCGGGACAGCTCGGCGACCGTCATCGCCTGCGTCACCGTGACGTCGTCGAGGACGCCGAGCGAGCCGATGATGATGCCGGCCAGCAGCAGGCCGCGCATGTCGACGTTGCCCTGGAACGCCGCGAGGAAGGCGCTCTGCTCGTCGCCGACGCCGGTCAGCTCGGTGAACGCGGTGAAGGCGGCGCCGAGCACCCCGGTGAGCACCAGGCTGGCGAGCGTGCCGAGGATCGCGACGGACGTATGGACGTTGACGCCGTGCGTCAGGTACAGCACGACGAACATGATCAGCGCCGAACCGACCACCGCGACCATCAGCGGCGGCTGTCCTGTGAGGATCGCCGGGATCACGAACAGCAGCAGGACGCCGAAGCTGACGGCCAGGCCGGCGATCGCGCTGAGCCCTCGCCACCGGCCGAACGCGATGATCGCCGCCGCCGCGAGCGCCAGCAGCCACAGCAGCGGCTTGCCCCGCTGGTGGTCGATGACCGTGTACGAGTCTGTACCGGCGTCGGTGAGGTGGAGCAGGACGACGTCGTCGCCCGAGTGCAGCGCCGGCGCCCCGGGACCGTTCGGCAGCTCGACCGTGACGGTCTTGCCGCTGGCCGCTCCCTCGGTGATCCGGACCGTCGCCGAACCGCACCGGCGCGACTCAGCCGGCGTGCCCTCCAGCGACGGATCGCCCTCGACGCACGGCTGCTCGACGACCTTGGTCACCTCGCCCCGGGCGCGTTCCTGCTCGCCGCCGCCCTGACGCTTCTCCACGTCGCCGGGCCAGAGCGCGATGAGCCCGACGACTGTCGCGACCATCGCGGGGATGAGGACCGCCATGACGATCCGGCGGGTCCGCTCCGAGGCGGGCGGCAGGTTCACGTCGTGGCTGTGAGCGGCCACCGGCGTGGCCACGCCGGCTCCGGGCTGCGGGGATTCAGTTGCGCACGACGCTATCTAACTCCTAGTTCCAGACACCGTTGAACCGACCTCGTTGCTCACGCGTACCACCCGTCACATGGATCGAGTGTGGTGCGCTGGTCATAGCGCACGTTGGGGGACGACGTGACAAGGAGCAATGGATGCCCCGTTTCAGCAATGTGAGCCGGACGCGGAAGATCGCCACAATAGTCGGTGTCGTGGCGTTGGTCGGCGGCGGCATCGCACTCGCGACCGGCGTGAGCAACGCGGCCGAGTCGTGTGCCGGTCTCGACACCGCCCTCCAGAACAACCTGAACTTCATCGCGGGCCAGAAGGCGAACCCGGACGCGCAGTCCAACGCGCGTATCGCCAACCGGCAGGCCGTCGTCGACCTCATCCAGCAGCGCCGCCAGGCCGCCGGGTGTAACGGCAACGTGCAGGCCCAGCCGCAGGCCGGCAACCAGGCACGTGCCGGCAGCGGCGAGTCGTGTGCCGGGCTCGACCAGGCGCTCGCGAACAACCAGAACTTCATCGCCGGCCAGAAGGCGAACCCGGACGCGCAGTCCAACGCGCGTATCGCCAACCGGCAGGCCGTCGTCGACCTCATCCAGCAGCGCCGCGCCGCCGCCGGATGCACCGGCAACAACGCCCCGGCGGAGGAAGAGGAAGAGGCCGAGGCTCCCGAGCAGGAGGCTCCGGCCGCGAACCCGCCGGCGAACAACAACCCGCCGGCCGCCAACCCGCCCGCCAACAACAACGGTGGCGGCGCCGGTCGGCAGATCTGCCAGGGCTCGACCGTGACCACGACGGGCTCGGGCTCGGGTGCGCTCAGCAACCAGTTCCCGGTCGGCACCAAGATCCGGGTCACGAACCTGGACAACAACGCCTCCGTCGAGACCGAGGTCGTCGGCGCTGCGGGCAGCTGCATGCTCCTCAACGAGGCCACGTTCGCTCCGCTGCGGGCCTTCGCGAACAACCAGCTCATCCGCAACGCGCTCATCGAGCAGATCTAGCAGGTCCCCCACGGAGGAGCCCCCCACCGCGCGCTTGGTGGGGGGCTTCCCTGTGTTCAGGGCAGATCCGTGTTCAGAACAGACCGCTCCCGAGCGGACGGTCGCGGTCGAACCCCGGCAGGATCACGAACGCCCCGGACGCCGTCGTCGTCGTGAACTCCATGAGCGCGTCGTCCTCGTCGAGGCGGGAGTGCAGGGCCACGAACGTCCGCGCGGACCGCTGGTAGCTGACGAACAGCAGCCCCTGGTCCGCCGGCCCGTTGTCGTAGTTGTAGCCGCGCCGCAGCATCGGCGGGACACCGGCGGCGAGCGGATTCGCCCGCCGGACGTGCGCCGACACCGGCACGAGGTACCGCCCGTCCGGGGTCTTCGCGCCGAGGTCCGGCTCGGTGCGGAGGGTGCCGCCGGACAGCGGAGCGCCGCCCGTCCGTCGACGGCCGATCACCGCCTCCTGCGCCGGCACCGGCTGGCCGAGGAACCGGGTGACGTCCACGCGGATGCGCCGGACCACGGCGACCGTCGCGCCGGCCAGGTCAGGCGGGTCCGCCAGCCACACGTGGTCGCCGATCTCCCTGTCCGTGCGCGGGCCGACGACGCCGTCCGCGAAGCCGAGCAGGTTGATGCCCGTCCCGGCCCTGTCGGTCGCCTGGAAACCCCGCTGCGACCAGCGCCGCCGCGCGCCGAACCGGGCCGCCACCGCGTCGAGCGCCTCACCCGCGAGCGCCACCACGGCGGGCTGCGTCGCGCTGACCTGGATCATCAGGTCGCCGTCGCGGTGGTCGTCCGGGATGTCCTCCCGCGAGAACGGCGGCAGATCCTGCGCGCCCGGGAGCATCGCGACCAGCGCCGGCGCGATCCCGACCGTGACCGTGAGGTCGTCGGGGTCCAGGCCGCCGAGCCGGGGGTCGGCGCCGGCGGTGAGGCTCTGGACGGCCGCGCCCAGCTCGGCCAGCAACCCCCCGAGGTCAGCACCGTTGCCGCCAGTGCCGCCGTCCGGGCCGTCGGTGCCGTCGGGGGTGTCCGGGCGGCCGCCGCTGCCGCCGTCCGGGGCGTCGGGGCTCTGGGCGCCGTCGAGGGTGGAGACGGTCAGCGCGGTGTGGGTCTGTGGTGTGCGCGGCCGGTCGACGCCGGCCTGGGTCGGCCCCGTGGCCGCGATCCCGCGGTGGGGCTCCGGCGCTGTCCCGCACCCGGCCACCGGCAGCACCGCGACGATCCCGGCGGCCTGGAGCACTCGACGGCGTGACAGCGGCGTGGCGCCGTCCGTGCTAATTTCCCGCATGCCGAAATATTAGACTCGTCACACTTTGGGGGTATTTTGCGCCACGCGGCGGCGGCAGGTCTGGCCGCGCGAACGTGCCTGGTCGCGAGCGTGGCCCTGGCCGCCGGTGCGCTGCTGGCCGTGGCGGGGTGCGGCGCCCCAGGCGACGGTGTCCTCTACGACGGTGTCCGGCCCGCCGGCGACGGGCCCGTGACGATCCGGGTGCCGCGGAACGCCCCCACGATCGGCGCCGCCGTCAAGGCCGCACGCAGCGGCGACATGGTGCTGGTCGAGCCGGGCGTGTACCGGGAGACGGTCCGGATCCGGACCCCTCGGATCGTCCTGCGCGGCACGGACCGCAGCGGCGTCGTCATCGACGGGCAGGGCCGGCGCGGCAACGGCGTGGTCGTCACCGCGAGCGGCGTGTCGGTGGAGAACCTGACCGTCCGCAACCACAACCTGTACGGCGTCCTCGTCACCGGCATGACCGACGCCGACGCCGGTATCGGCCGGGGCAGCGAGGGGTACCGGCGGCTCGACACGGCCAGGTTCCCGCCGCTGTCCGGGTACCGCGTCCGGTACGTGACCGCGGCCAACAACGGCCTCTACGGCATCTACGCGTTCGACGCCCGGGACGGCGTGATCGAGCACAACTACGCGTCCGGCAGCGCCGACTCCGGCATCTACGTCGGGCAGTGCAAGCCGTGCGACGCCGTCGTGCGCGACAACGTGGCCGAACGCAACGCCGTCGGCTTCGAAGGCGCGAACTCCAGCGGCGGACTGTTCGTCGTCCGGAACCGCTTCACCGGCAACCGCGTCGGGCTGACGATCCAGTCCAGCCACTTGGAGGCGCTGGTACCGCAGGAGTCGGCGACGATCGTCGGCAACCTCGTCGCGGACAACGTCGAGCTGGCCACGCCCGAGCAGGCCGACGGCGCGTTCGGGCTCGGGATCGGCCTGGGCGGCGGCCACCGGAACGTGATCGCCCGCAACCGGGTCACCGGCCACGCACGGGCCGGGCTGCTGGTCACGTCCGTCGAGGACATCGCGCCGCTGGACAACCGCATCGAAGGCAACGTGTTCGCCGGCAACGCCCTCGACGTGGCGTACGCGGCGTCGGCGCGCGCCCCCGGACGGGCGAACTGCCTGCGCGCGAACGTCCTCGCGACGACCGCACCGGCAGCGCTGACCCGCGGCACCGCCTGCGCGGACGGCGTCGGGGAACGGCCCTTCGCCGGGGCGACCTCGCCGCGCGGCATCTCGTTCCGCAAGGTCGCCGGACCCCCGCCGCAGCCGTCGTTGCCGCCCGGCACTCCCGCGGAACCGGCCCCCGGCCTCCCGGACGACGTCGCGACCGACGCCATCGGCGTCCCGCCCGCCACCCTGCTCGCCGAACGGGCCGGCCGATGACTGTCACGCGGCGGGCGCTGCTGCTCGGGCTGCTGGCCGGGGTCGCCGGGTGCGGACGGGACGGCTCCGGGCCACGGGCGCTGAGCGCCGAGGAGGCCGAGCGGCTGGCGCTGATCCGGCTGACGAACTACGAGCGGGGCACCAGCGCGTTCATGGCGGCCGTACCGGTCGGATCGATGCGGATGCGGCTCGACGGGCGCGTCGACTGGCCCGGCAACGTCGGCTACGCACTGGTGACGGTCGCGGGCGGGCCGGCACAGCTCCTCCAGTGGACGCCCGCGCGGATCGCCGTCCTGCCCGACTGGGAGGGGCCGTTGCCGGACCGTCCCCCGGCCGCGGGCTGGCTGGCCCGGACGCCCGTCCGCACCGCCTCGTTCGACGCCGCGCTGCTGCTGATCCTCGCGCTGGCGCACGACCGTCCGGAGAACGCGGAGCTGCTGCGGCAGAACGGCGCGCGGCGGCTCCGCACCGTGACACGGGACGGCGAACGGCTCACGGTGTTCCAGGGCCCGGACCGCGGGCGGATCAGGTACTGGGTGGACGCGGACGGCGAGCTGCGCCGCATCGAGGCCCAGGTCGGAGGGGACGCCGACACGATCGTCGACCTGCTCCCCGGCCCGGCCCCAGCCGTGATCCCCGTCCCGGGCCTCACCACCTAACGCGGTTTGGGCGATCTTTCTGCGCCTATGGCGACAGAAAGATCGCCCAAACGCTTACGCCGTCTCGCGGCGGCGGCGCACTGCGGCGAGTACCAGCATGAAGCCGGTGCTCAGGACCACGATGCCGACACCGACCAGCCCGATCAGCGAGGCGCCCGTGACCGGCAATCCGCTCGCCGGCCTGACATACCCGGCGTCGACCCGCTTGCCCCGGCCACCCGGACCGACGTAGACCAGCTCGGTGCAGCCGCTGGGCGAGACCGCGTCCGAGTCGTAGCTCTCGTTGCCCACATTGGACGCGGTGAGCTTCGTGTCCCCGTACGGCTTCGGCAGGTTCTTGACGCCGTAGCAGAGCCGGTACTTGCCGGACACCACGTCGTAGAACGTGACCGTGCCGTCCGCACCGGTCCTGGCGGTGCCGATGACCGTGCCGTTCTCGTCGCGCAGGACCACCGGCACGCCCGGGATCAGCGGCTCGCCGCCGTCGCGCACACCGTCGCGGTCGCGGTCGAACCACGTGCCGCCGGTGATCCGGTTCGCCTCCGGACGGATGCCGGCGTCGACGGTCAGGTTCTGGCGCTTGTCGACGCCGAGTTCGACCGATTCGGCGCATGCCGTGGCCGGCGACGCGTCGGAGTCCGTCGCGTCGGCGCCCGCGTTCGGCACGGTGACGATGTAGCCGGTGTACGGCGCCGGCAGGTCCGACAGGTCGAAGCAGACCGTGTACGTGCCGTCCGGCAGGTTCTCGACCAGGTAGTTCCCGTCCGCGTCCGTCGTATCGGTGGCCACGACGGTGTCGCCGCTGCGAACGGTCACCGGGACGTCCGGCACGCCGGGCTCGCCCGGATCCTGGACGCCGTCCTTGTCCTCGTCGGACCAGACCCGGTCACCGAGCTGGTTCGGCGGCGCGACGAGGCCCGCGTCCACGGTCAGGTTCTGGCGCTTGTTCACCCCGAGCTCCACCGGCTCTGCGCAGCCCGTCCCGGCTGCCGCGTCGGAGTCGACGGTGTCGTCGGCGCCGGTGTTCGGCGTCGTCGCGGTGTAGTCGCCGACAGCGTCGGGCAGGTTCGCCAGGTCGAAGCACACCGTGTAGCGGCCGTCCGGCAGGTTCTCGAACAGGTACTTCCCGGTCGCGTCCGTCGTGTCGGTGCCCACGACGGTGTCCTCGCCGTCCTTCACCGTGACCTTCACGCCCGCGACCGGCTTCTCGCCCTCGTCCTGGACACCGTCCTTGTCGGCGTCCACCCAGACGTAGTCGCCCAGCGTGTTCACCGGCGCGACGAGGCCCAGGTCGAGCGTGAGGTCCTGCCGCTTGTTGACCCCGAGCGTCACCGGCGCGGTGCATCCGCTCGCCGGGTCGGCATCGGAATCCACCCCGTCATTACTGCCGGCGTCCTTCGTGGTGACCGTGTAGTCGTCCACGGCCGCCGGCAGGTTCACCAGGTCGAAGCAGACCGTGTACGTGCCGTCCGGCAGGTCGTCGATCAGGTACTTACCGTTCGCGTCCGTCGTGTCGGTGCCCACGACCGTGGTCCCGACCATCGCGTTCGCCACGACACCGGCGACCGGGGTCTCGGTCGGGTCCTGGACGCCGTCGCGGTCGGCGTCGATCCACACGTAGTCGCCGAGACTGTTCGGCGGCGCGACGAGCCCGAGGTCGAGGGTGAAGTTCTCCCGGTTGCCCTCGCCGACGGTCACCGAACCGGTGCACCCGGTCGGGCCGGCGTCGGAGTCCGCCTCGTCGTCGCCGCCGGCGTCCGGCGTCGTCGGCGTGTAGTCCTCCACGGCGGCCGGCATGTTCGCCAGGTCGAAGCAGACCGTGTACGTGCCGTTCGGGACGTCGTCGAACAGGTACTTCCCGCCGTCCTCGGTAGTGTCCGTCCCGACCTGCTCGCCGGCCTGGTTCATCAGCCGGACGGGCACGCCGTCCACCGCGGTCTCGGTCGGGTCCTGGACGCCGTCCTTGTCGGCGTCGATCCACACGTAATCGCCGATCCGGTTGACCGGCGGCACGAGACCCAGGTCGAGCGTCAGGTTCTGCCGCTTGTTCGTGCCCAGCTCGACCGGCTCCGTGCACAGGGTGGCCGGATCGCCGTCCGAGTCGACCGCGTCGTCGGTGCCGACGTTCGGCAGCGTCGGCACGTAGTCCGAGTACGGCACCGGCACGGACGAGAGGTCGAAGCAGACCGTGTACGTGCCGTCGGGCAGGTCCTCGATCAGGTACTTCCCGGTCGCGTCCGTGGTGTCGGTGCCCATGACGGTGGTCCCGCTCATGGCCGTGGCGACCACGCCCGGAACCGGCGGTTCACCCGTGTCCTGGACGCCGTCCTTGTCCGTGTCGGCCCAGGCGTAGTCGCCGAGACTGTTCGGCGGCGCGATCAGGCCGAGGTCGAGCGTCAGGTTCTGCCGGGCGCCTAGCCCGAGCGTCACCGGCCCGGTGCATCCGGTGGTCGGGTCGCCGTCGGAGTCGGCCGCGTCGTTGCCGCCAGCGTCCTTCGTAGTCACCGTGTAGTCGTCCACGGCCGCCGGCAGGTTCACGATGTCGAAGCAGACCGTGTACGTGCCGTCCGGCAGGCCGGTGATCAGGTACAGCCCGTCGGCGTCGGTCGTGTCGGTGCCGGCCTCGCGGCCGTCGGCGCTCATCGCCTTGGCGATCACGCCCTGGACGTCGGTCTCGGTCGGGTCCTGCACCCCGTCCTTGTCGGCGTCGATCCACACGTAGTCGCCGAGGCTGTTCAGCGGCGACACCAGCCCGAGGTCCAGTGTGGTGTTCGAGCGCTGCCCGGGCCCGAGCGGGACCTGCGGCGTGCACCCGGTTCCCTGGTCGGCATCAGAGTCGAGCGCGTCGTTGGCGCCCGCGTCCTTCGTGGTCGGCACGTAGTCGTCCACCGCCGGCGGCAGCGCCGACAGGTTGAAGCACACGTCGTAGCTGCCGTCCGGCAGGTCGGTGAACGTGTACTTGCCGGTCGCGTCCGTGAACGCGGTGTCCACCGAGGTGCCGCCCGCGTCCCGCACCATCACCGGCACGCCCTCGACGGGCGTCTCCGTCGGATCCTGGACGCCGTCGCGGTCGGCGTCGATCCACACGTAGTCGCCGAGGCTGTTCAGCGGCGGGATCAGGCCCATGTCGACCGTCAGGTCCTCCCGCGCGCCTGAACCCACCGTCACCGGGCCGGTGCACCCGTCCGCCGGGCTGGCGTCGGAGTCCACCGCGTCGTTCGTTCCGGTGTTCTGGGTGGTCGGCGTGTAGTCGCTGACAGCGTCGGGCAGGGCGGTCAGGTCGAAGCAGACGGTGTACGTGCCGTCCGGAAGGTTCTCGACCAGGTAGAGGCCGTTCGCGTCGGTGGTGTCGGTGCCGACGGTCGCTCCGGCCGGGTTCTTGACGATCACGTCCACGCCCGGCACCGGAGTCTCGCCGGTGTCCTGGACGCCGTCGCGGTCGGCGTCGACCCAGACGAAGTTTCCAATGCGGTTCAGCGGCGGCACCAGCCCGAGGTCCAGGGTCAGGTCCTGTCGCTTGTCGATGTCCAGCTCCGTCGGCGGGGCGCAGCCGTCGGTCAGGCTCGCGTCGGAGTCCAGCGCGTCGTCGGTACCCGCGTTCGGCGTGGTCGGCCGGTAGTCGCTCACCGCGTCCGGCAGGGCGGTCAGGTCGAAGCAGACGGTGTACGTGCCGTCCGGCAGGTTCTCGACCAGGTAGAGGCCGTTCGCGTCGGTGGTGTCGGTGCCGACGGTCGCTCCGGCCGGGTTCTTGACGATCACGTCCACGCCCGGCACCGGAGTCTCGCCGGTATCCTGGACGCCGTCGCGGTCGGCGTCGATCCACACATAGTCGCCGACCTTGTTGATCGCGGCCACGACCCCCGCGTCCAGGGTGTGGTTCACCGATCCGGCCGGACCGGTCGTCACGGTCGCCTCGCCGGACGCCGGTACGACGTCGGAGTCGATCCGGTCGTCGCTACCACCGTCCTTCACGGTCCAGCGCAGCGCGGCGAGCGGCGGCGATCCGGGCAGCGGCGCGGTGTTCACGCCGGCGAAGCTGAACCGCAGCGTGTACGCAGTTGCCGGCGCCAGGCCGTCCGCCGTACCGAAGTAGTATTCGCCGGCCGCGTTCGTGACCTTGGTGGACACGACGGCGCCGGCAGCGTTGACGAGCTGCACCTGGACGCCCGCCAGCGCCGGCTCGCTCGGGTCCTGGACGCCGTCGGCGTCGGTGTCGAACCACGCCCGGTTGCCGATCTGCACCGGCGCGAGGTCGCAGAGCACCTCCAGGTCGCCGAGGCCGTTCTGCTTGCCGAAGCCCTCGCTGGTGTTGTCGAGGATGTCGAGACCGTTGGTGTTGCCGGCCGTGCCGTTGTTGCGGTCGAACCACGCGACACCGTTGGTGAACAGGTCGGCGTCTGTGTCGTAGCCGGTCACGGCCATGCGGGTCTGCTGGAGCGGCAGCGCGATCGCGCCCTGGGACGTCTCCAGGTGGAACTGCGGCCGGAACTCGCCCGGGTAGTACTCGACGACCGTCGCCGGTTCACCGCCGCTGTTGGCGGCCGTGCGGTTGTTGGGGCACTGCGCGTTCGTGCCCTCCCACACGTAGGCGCCGCCCTGGAGGCAGGCACGGTTGAGGTCGCCGCCCGCGTACGGGCCGTACAGCGTGGTGCCACCGGTCGGCGGCGGAGCGTCGTGGCCCCACATGTCGCCCCACCGGTCGCGGAACCCGAGCACGAGGTCGCCGTCCGCCTCGATCGCGATGTCGGCGAGCATCGGCTGCGGGTTGACGTGGAAGACCGTGGGAGTCCACGTCGTGTTCCACGGGCGCCAGCGGTTGCCGGTGTCGGAGTCCGCGACGGCCACGTTGCCGCGCTCGAAGTTGAGGGTCTTCCTCAGGATCTCGCCCGCGTTGAACGTGTCCGTGCCCGTGTTGAAGGTCTGCACGACCGCCTGGACGTCGTTCAACTGCTGGCTCGACTCGCCCGAACAGACACCACCCACGTACAGGACGCTGTCGCGCACACCGAGGCCGAACGGGCGCCAGTTGCCCTCGCCGCCCGGGCAGGCCGGGTTCGGGATCGGGACCGTCTTCAGCGCGGCCGTCGCGGTCGCCAGCGTCGCGTCGTACACGTAGAGGGTCTTGTTGTTGAGGTTGACGACGTAGAGCTTGGAGCCGTCCTCGCTGATCTCCAGGTCGCCCAGCGCCTCGCGGCCGGGCACGTTGAAGAACGCCCCGTCCACGTTGACCGGCTCGTTGTGGGCCGTGGTGCCCGCGTTCGGCACGGTCGTGAAGTTGGTCGTGACGCCGGTCGTCCGGTTGGTCACGTAGACACCGCCGGCCTTCAACGGGCCGTACTCGGTGATGCGCTTGGCGATGGCGCCGGAGAAGATCCTCTGGTCCTGCTTGCGGTAGGCGATGCCGTGGACAGTGCCGGTGGCCCCCTGGGTAGAGATCGGCGTCGTCGCGGCCTCGGCCCGCGCGGTGTACGGGAAGGTCACCAGCGAGCGGCCGGACGGCAGCTTCGGATGCCGGTGCCCCGTCCACGTGCCGCGCTGGCAGGCGGTGACGAGGAGCGGGTTCGCCTGGCAGTAGTCGGCCGGGTTCCACATGCCGACGGTGAGGTTGACGGCGGTGTTGTTGGAGACGTTGACGAACGATGTCCAGCTCCGGAGCGCGTTCGCGCCCGCCGCCGTGGTGGCCGGCGCCGGCTGCAGGACGCTGCCCGCCGGAGCCTCCACCTGGACGCGGTACCGCCCGCCCGTCACCGTGCCGAGGTTGACCGTCGCCGAGCCGTCGGCGCCCGTGGTGGCAGCCGCCGTCGCGCCCGTGTCGTCCGTGACCGTGATCGGGGCACCGGCCACGCCGACCTCGATCGCGGGCTCGTAGGCGCCGTTGCCGTTGAAGTCCCGGATTGCCCGCACGGTGAGCGCACCATCGCCGGGGCCTGCCTCGGCCGGTCCGCCTGGCGGAGCCACCGCGACGAGCACGCCGACCAGCACTGTCACCGTCAGCGCGGCAACGCTGGCTCTCAGCAACGTACCCAGCCGTGCAGAATGCCTGCGCATAGCGACCCCCGCACCTCATCGAGTGCGGGACACCCCGCCTCGTGGTCACCTTCTGGTACAGATGAGATATAAGCGTCATAAGTGACGTTTGTAAAGCATGACGCTGATACCACGCAGCAAGGCACTCATCGGACTGGACCTCCCGGCAGACTTGGGAACACCGCCGAACCGCACCAGGAGGACCGATGACCGCACCGGACGAGATCGTCGACAGCCCGACGGGCTGGGTGGCCAGGCACATCCATACCTACGTCGAGTCCGGTGGCGAGCGCGGCCACCAGTGGAAGGGCGTGCAGACCGCCTTACTCACCACCCGGGGCCGCAAGTCCGGCGCGCTCCGCCGCACCCCGCTCATCTACGGGCGCGACGGCGACCGCTACCTGCTGGTGGCCTCGCTCGGCGGCGCGCCGAAGCACCCGCTCTGGTACCTCAACCTGGTCGCCGACCCGGACATCGTCCTCCAGGTCGGCGCCGACGTCTTCGCCGGACGGGCCCGCACGGCGACCGCCGAGGAGAAGCCGGCGCTGTGGCGCGCGATGGTCGAGATCTGGCCGGACTACGAGAACTACCAGCGGAAGACCGACCGCGAGATCCCGGTGGTGATCGTCGACCGGGTCTGACCGTGGCGCCGGACCGCTTCCGTCCGGAACAATTTGGGCAAGCGCTCGCTTGGGCGCGGACCCTGCGGACCGGGAGCGGCCCATGGCCACGGTGGCGTTCACCCATGCCAACCTCGTCGACGGCGACCATCCGGCGCGGCCCGGCACGACGGTCGTCGTCACCGGTAAGACGATCACCTCGGTCGAACCGGACGCGGACGCGCCGCCGGCCGCCGACCGTGTCGTGGACCTCGCCGGCCGCACGTTGATGCCGGGGCTGTTCAGCTGCCACTTCCACTCGACCTACCACGAGCTGGGATCGAAGCAGGCGCCGTTCGGGATGGAGGAGCCGCCGGCGCTGCTGGCGGTCCGCGCGGTCCGGAACCTGGAGACCGCGCTGCGCTCCGGCGTCACGAGCGTGATCAGCGCCGGCGCGTCGTTCGACATCGACGCGTCCATGAAGACGGCGATCCGGCAGGGGCTCGTCGCCGGGCCGCGCCTCACCGCCGGGAGCCGGGACGTCAGCACCACCGGCCACACCAACGACCTGTCCCGGCCGTGGTGGTGGGACGTGCGCGGCGAGGGCGGGTTACGGCTCGCCGACAGCCCCGACGAATTCCGCAAGGCCGTCCGGGAGGAGATCAAGCGCGGCGCCCAGATCATCAAGATGTTCGCGACCGGCGGCCACGGCACGATCGGACCGAAGGAACGCACCGAACTGAGCCGGCCCGAGTTCGCGGCCGCGATCGAGGCCGCCCACGAACGCGGCGCCATGGTCCGGGCGCACATCGCGAACCGCGAGGCGATCCTCATGGCCGTGTCGCTGGGGATCGACGTCGTCGACCACGCGGACGGCATGGACGACGAGTGCGTCGAGGCGCTGCTGGACGCCGGCACGACGGTCGTCCCCAGCCAGTTCTTCCCGTACGCGTTCTGGCAGTGGATGCGGGCCCGCGGCGCCGACCTCGCCCCCGGCGCCGGCGACCGCCTCAAGGCCGACCTGGACGAGGCCCTGCCGATGGTCGTCCGCGCCCACGAGGCCGGCGTACGGATGGTCGTCGGCGACGACTACGGCGCCGTCGGACTCCCCCACGGCCGCTACGCCGACGAGCTCGCGTTCTATGTGGAGCACGCCGGCATCGCGCCGCTCGACGTGATCCGGTGGGCGACGAAGAACGGCGCCGAGATGGCGCGGGCCGGCGAGCGCCTCGGCACCGTGGCCGAGGGCAAGCTCGCCGACCTGCTCGTCGTGGACGGCGATCCGCTCGCGGACATCACCGTGCTCCAGGACCAGACCCGCCTGCTCGCCGTCATGAAGAACGGCGTCTTCCAGGCCGACGCGCTTACTTGACGCCGACCCGCGCCGCCTTCGCCGCCTTGACCGTGGAAACGATCGCGAAGATCGGGGCAAGGAAGGCATACAGGAACATCCGGAATTCTCCCCCTTCGAACAAGAACAAGAGGTAGAAGGCGTAGCCGAGCATCGCGACACCGACGACGACGTTGATCACCCGGTTGAGGATCGGTGTACCGATCGGCAGAGCGGACACGACGAACAGGATGATGCCACTGAGCGTGAGCGCGCCGACATAGATCAGGAACGTGCTGTCCGACACCTCGCCGGCGGCAAGGGTGTCGAGTGCGTTGAACATGAAGTACTCCGTGTTAGTGATGAAAGACGAAGGGCACACCATAGACCACTGCACCAAGAGATCGACATGGGTTTCATGGTGCGTAAGTGCGCAAGATGGCGCTAACGTGGCGCGGTGACGATGACTGGAACCAAGGACATGCTTACGCCCCCGCGCCAGGCGCCGAGCCCGCTCGCGCGGCGCCTGGTCTGGGCCAACGCCGTGCTCTGGGCGCTGCTCGTGCCGGTCACGCTCGCGTTCGCGGGTGCCGGCGAGGCGCTGCCCGACGTCAGCGAACCGGCCAAGATCGCGATGGCGCTCCTCGCGCCCGCGGTCGGGGTGCTGGTCAACCTCGCGGGGGCCGTCGCGCTCGCCGTGGCGGTGCAGCGGCTCGGGCAGCGGCGCGCCTGGCTCATCGCCTGCGGCGCCGGACTCCAGGTCGTGGCCGTGTTCGCCACGGCCGCCGTCATCTCGATCGCCGTGGGGCTGGACCACGCCAGGCTGGCCGACTCCGACGCCACCAGCCGCGCGATCATCGCCGGATTCGCGGCGTCCGGGCTCGCCTACCTCGCGGGCCAGATCGCGATCGGCCGGTCGGTGACCGTGCTGTCCCGGCGTGTGTCGGCCTGGTACACCGCCGCCCCGCTGCTCGTCGGTCCGTACGTGGGGCTGACGGTCGGGTTCGCCGTCGCCGAGGAGTGGACCGAGTCGCTGGGGCCGGCGGTGTTCGTCCCGGTCACCGTCCTGGCCGGGACCTTCTTCATCGTCATGCCGGTGCTGTGGTTCCGGCTCGCGGTGCTCCTGTCACGCGCCGCGACCGCTCCCGCATAGCCGCGACGATCTCGGCCGGCGCGGTGAGCGGCGAGCCGGCCGCGTACGGCGGCTGCGGGTCGTACTCGGTGCCGAGCTGGATGCCCTGGGCGTAGGCGTCCCCGGCGATCTTGCCGGCGAGCGTCAGCGCCATGTCGATACCGGCCGAGACCCCGGCTGCCGTCACGTACTTGCCGTCCACGACGACCCGCTCCGCCACCGGCGTGACGTCCATCGTGGAGAGCGCGTCCAGCCTGAGCCAGTGCGTGGTGGCGCGGCGTCCGGTGAGCAGTCCGGCGGCGGCCAGGATCAACGACCCCGTGCAGACGGACGTCGTCCAGGTACTGGTCTCGTCCGCCGCACGCAGCCACTCATGCACGGCGCCGTCCGCCAGGTGGTCCTGCTGGCCGGGACCGCCGGGCACGAGGATGAGATCGGGCCGCGGCACGTCCGCCAGCGCGGCGTCCGCGATCAGCCCGAGCCGGCCGGTGTCGCTGCGCACCTCGCCGGGACGCTCGGCCACGAAGACGAGCTCGGCACCGGGGAGGCGGCCCAGGATCTCGTACGGCCCGATCGCGTCGAGCGCGGTGAGCCGGTCGAACAGCAGGATGGCGATCTGCATGACGTTCTCCTCCTAGAAGCGGCGGCGGTATTCGGCCGGCGAGACGCCGAGCGCCCGCTGGAACGCCCGGCGCATCGCCTCGGGATTGCCGTAGCCGCACGTCCGGGCGATGCGTTCGATGCCGTCGTCGGTGTCCTCCAGCAGACGGCGGGCGGTTTCCAGGCGGGTGCGGTCCACGTAGCGGCCAGGCGTCATCCCGGTCTCGGCGGCGAACGCCCGGGCGAACTGCCGCGGCGACAGGCTGGCGTGTTCGGCGAGCGTTTCAACCGAAAGATCGGCATCCGGATGGTCGGCGATGCGGCGCTGCACGTCCCGGAGCGCCGGCCGGTGCGCGAGCTGGGCCCGGAGCTGCGCGCTGAACTGCGTCTGGTTCCCCGGACGCCGCAGGAACATCACGAGGTGACGGGCGATCGTCAGGGCGGTGTCGCGCCCGTGGTCCTCCTCGACGAGCGCCAGTGCCAGGTCGATGCCGGCCGTGACCCCGGCCGAGGTGGCGATCTTCCCGTCCCGGACGAAGATCGGATCGGGATCGACGGTCACGTCAGGGAACCGGGCGGCGAGCGTCGCGCACTGGTTCCAGTGCGTCGTGGCACGCCGCCCCGCGAGCAGGCCGGCCTCGGCGAGCAGGAACGCGCCCGTGCAGACGGACACGATCCGGCCGGCCCGACCGGCGAACCGCCGCAACCAGGCCACCAGCGCCGGATCGGGCTCGCGGGTGCCGCGCCCGCCTGGAACCACCAGCGTGTGTGGCATGGCGGCGGTCGCCAGGTCCAGGTCGGGTACCAGCCGCAGGCCGCTCGATGTCCGCACCGCTCCCCCGCGGAGCGCTGCGGTGGTCACCTCGTAGACAGGCCGGCCAAGCACCTGGTTGGTGCCGGAGAAGACTTCGAGGGGTCCGGTCACGTCGAGGCTCTGGACCCCGTCGAACAGGACGAAGAGCACATCCCGTCGTTCCATGCGTCCATGCTCGCTGCTCCCGGACATGGCAGCAAGGACGCACTTCCCCCCTTTCCTGCCATGCCGTCTCCCCCCACCTTCGGACTTTTGAGGGTCCCCGGCGGCGCCCGACCCTCAAAAGTCCGAAACTCGGCGGGGCCGGCGGGGCCGGCCAGCGGGGCCGGGCGGGCGGCGGCGCGGGCATGGCGGAGCCCGGCGCCCCGTGCGGCGCCGGGCTCCGGCCGATCAGGACCCGAGGGTCAGGTGGAAGATGCGGTTGTTGCTGTTGTTCGGGGTGCTGTCCTTGTCGCCGCCGTTGCTGGTGGCGAGCCACAGCCCGCCGGACGGCGACGGTTCGACCGTCCGGAGGCGTCCGTAGGTGCCCTGGAAGAACTGCTGGCGGTCGGTGAGGCTGCTGCCGCTGATCGTGTAGCGGTAGAGCCGGGTGCCGCGCTGGCAGGCGACGTACAGCTTGTCGCGGACGATCCCGATGCCGCTGCACGAGCCGGCCGACACCGACACGGTGGCCTTCGGCGCGATGAAGCCGCCGCAGCTGCCGGACGTGCCCTCACAGGACGG
The DNA here is from genome assembly GCA_963742725.1 of uncultured Actinomycetota bacterium. Classification (GTDB taxonomy): domain Bacteria; phylum Actinomycetota; class Actinomycetes; order Mycobacteriales; family Cryptosporangiaceae; genus CAVVAL01. Next base: position 63,916 of record CAVUMX010000002.1, read on the forward strand.
CCATCCGTAGTTGCCGCCGCGCTGGATGAGGTTCGTCTCGTCCATCACGCTGTTGCCGAACTCCTGCTCCCACAGCCGGCCCTGGGAGTCGAACGCGAGCCCCTGGATGTTGCGGTGGCCACGGCTCCACACGTGGTTGCCGAACGGGTTGTCCGACGGGACGGAGCCATCCGGGTTGATCCGCAGCACCTTGCCGTTGAGGCTGTTCTGGTTCTGTGCGCTCGAGGAGTTCTGCGCGTCGCCGGTGCCCGCGTACAGCTTGTTGTCCGGACCCCAGCGCAGCCGCCCGCCGTTGTGGAACTTGTTGCGGCCGATGCCGGTGACGAGCACCTGGTGGCTGGCCTGGTCGAGCGTGTTGTTGGTGGTGAGCTTCATCCGGACGATCCGGTTGTCCGACGGCGACGTGTGCATGATGTACAGCCACCGGTCGGTCGCGAAGCTCGGCGAGATCTCCAGCCCCGTCAGGCCGCCCTCTCCGTCCGTGCTCTGGACGTTCGGCACCGAACCGGCGATCGACTTCGCGCCGGTCGACGGGACGAGCCGCCCGATGTTGTGGGCGTCACGGCGGTTGTAGAGGATCGAGCCGTCCGGCAGCGTGACCAGACCCCAGACCACGTCGTTCTCGGTACCGACCTGGTCCACGGCACAGATCGGCTGGGTGCACCCGCCGCCCGGCAGGACGACCGTCAGCCTGTTGCTCGCCGGTCCTTCGTTGCCGTTGGCGTCGAACGCGGTGGCCGTGTAGGAGTGGGTCGAGCCCGGCGTGAGGCCGTTGATCGTGGTGCCCAGCGTCGAGGACGTGGCGACCTTCGCCGTCCCGTCGTAGACGTTGTAGCCGGTGACCCCGACGTTGTCCGTCGCCGCGTTCCACGCCAGCGCGACGCTGGTGCTCGTGGGCGCCGAGGAGGTGCGGAGGTTCGTCGGCGCGGTCGGGTCCTGGGTATCGCCCGTGCCCGGCGTGGTGACCTGGAGCGTCCCGCTCGGCTGGGACACGTTGCCCGCGTTGTCCCGCGCGTTCACGTAGAAGCCGTAGGTCTGGTTCGGGCTCAGGTTGCCGCACGATCCGGTCAGCGTGGTGCCGTTGACCGTCGCGCAGTTCTGGCCGTCGCGGTAGATGTCGTACGCGACGACCGTGCCGTCGCTGTCGGTGGACGCCGTCCACCGGATCGTGGCGCTGCCCGACGTGACGCTGACCAGTTGCGGCGTGCCGGGCGGCGTGGGCGCCTGGCCCTCACCGATCTCGCCGTAGACGTCGAACTCCTGCAGCGAGTAGCCCTTGGTGGGCTCGTTGCGGCATCGCGTGGTGCCGAAGACCCGGACGTACCGGCCGGAGCCCGTCACGGTCAGGTCGTCGACCCCGCCGTCCCCGGTGGTCGTGGAGTAGATCGAGGTCCACGTGGTGCCGTTGGGTGACGACTCGACCCGGTAGGCACGGGCGCACGACGCGTCCCACTGCAACCGGACCCGGGAGAGGGTGGCCGTGGCGCCGAGGTCGACACGGATCCACGACGGGTCGATGCCGGCGGCGCTGGCCCAGCGGGTCGCCGAGTTGCCGTCCACCGCGTTCGCCGGGGCGCAACAGCCTCCCGAGGACGACGCGACGACCGGCTTGTTCCGCGACAGCAGGACCGGAGCGAGCGAACCGGTGACGGCCGGTTCCTGCTCCGGCTCCCCCGCGTTCGCCGTGGTCATTCCGGTGACGAGCGCGAGGGCGAGCGCCGTGGCGCCCGCCAGGATGGAGAAGCCCTTACTTGGTAACTTCACGCGGTCCTCCCGGCGGTAAACGTTTTCAGGGATATACCTGCCGGAATGGCACGGACTCAATACTTTCGGCGAGTTTTCCCGTGGGGCGGGTGTTGCTCCCGTTTCCACCGCTGCGATCGTTCCGCGACACGCGGACGGGGCCCCGGACGTGTCCAGGGCCCCGCCGCGGTGTTGTCAGGAGTGCGGGCAGGTGTCGCGGTACTCCTCGATCAGGGCGCTACGGGCCGGCGGCGGGCAGAGGAACTGCTCGTACCGGGTGTCGTTGTCGACGAATCGCTTCAGCCACGAGATCGTGTACTTCGCGACCGTGACGTTCGGCGTGACCGCCGACGAGTGGGTCCCGTTGTTGAGTTCGAGGTACGCCTTGTCCAGCGTCGCCGGCAGGCTGTTGTAGAAGGGCTCGGAGTGGGACGCCACCGGCGCCGTCGTGTCACTTTCGCCGCCGACGATGAGGGTCGGGACCGTCACCGACGACCAGTTCGTCGTCGAGTGCCAGCCGCTGAGTGGGATCGCCGCCTGTAACGCCGGCCGGGTGCGCGCCGCGTTGAGGCTGCCGCCCCCGCCCATCGAGTAGCCCATGACGCCGAGCCGGCTGCCGTCGATCCGGCTCCGGACGGAGCTGCTCTGGACGAGGTAGTCGAGCGCCGCCAGGAGTTGCATGCCACGCGACTCCGGCCAGTCCAACGTGGACCGGGTGTCGATCGTGAAGACGACGAAACCCTGGGACGCCAGCCTGGGACCGAACCAGGCCATTCTGGACTGGGTGTTGGTCCACCCCGGTGCGACCGCGATCGCACCGAACGTGCCTTCGGCGGTGCTCGTCGGGTAGTAGATCGTTCCGCCGCCGAAGCCCGAGACGCTCGACCGCGAGACGACGGTCTGCGCGTACGCGAACGGGCCTCGTTCAGCTTCGATGCTGGCGACGGTCGGGGCCGGTCCCCGCTCGTACGGGTTTGCGGATGCGTTGGCTTCGGGTGCGACGGTCACGCTGGCCCCCACCAGCGCCACTGCCATGGCCACGCGGATCAGTAATCGCTTCATCTCGTAGTCCTCCCTGAGTGCGGTGCACGACATGGGGAAACGCGAGACTCCGGGCAAAACGGTACGAGTTGGTGAACGGGTTAAGCAAGCCTTTGCTCGTGACGGCATCCCGCCTCACGGCTTGTGCACTTTCGCCGATGCGCCGCGCGTGCGGCGGCCCCGCGCGTCGGTGGCGGGCGCGTGCGGCGGCCCCGCGCGGCGGCGGCCCGGACGCGCGCTGGCCGGTGCGTGCGGCGGCCTGTGCGTGCGGCGGCCCGCTTCTTAGGCGCGCATGACCGTGGCGATGGGAATGCCGGCGGCGCGGATCGCGGGAATGAGCCCGCCGAGCACACCTGCGGTGAGCCCGGCGATGATGCCGGCGGCGCCGGCCTGCCACGGGAACACCAGGCCGGCGAGTAGCGGGTCCTTGTCAGCGAAGAGCAGGACGACGACCTTCACGCCGAGGACGCCGGCCCCGATCGCGGCCGCGGCTGTGAGCATCCCGGTCAGCAGGGTCTCGGCCAGGACGATCCCGGCGAGCAGGGTGCGGGGCGTGCCGACGGCGCGTCGCAGGGCGAACTCCTCGACCCGCTCGCCGACGGTCGCGAGGCCGACGTTGAGGATTCCGGCCACGCCGATGAGCAGCACGAGCCCCGCCATGCCGAGGAAGATCCAGCGCATCAGCGCCAGCTGGGACTCGGCCTGCTTCCGGGCGTCGATGGGTTCGGCACTGATCTCGTCGCGGTTGGCGCCGGCCGCGACCAGCCGGGCCTTCACGGTCTGCGCGAGGGCGGCGGCTTCGGGTTTCATCAGCAGCTGCACGTCCACGTAGCTGTCGCCGGTCGGTTCGAGGCTCGGCGTCCAGGTGCGCAGCTCGTCGAGGCGGACGTACGCCGCCGGTTCGCGCCTGCCGTCGTCGATGACGCCGATGATGCGCGGCGTGGGGTTCTTCGGGGCGCCGTTGATCCGCATCTCGGCGGGGATCCGGTGGCGGCTGAACGCCTTGGCCGCTTCCTTGTTGATGACGATGCGGGGTGACATCGACGGCGCGCCGCCGAAGTCGAGCCAGGAACCGGACGTCGACCGGTACGGGCGGAACTGGCGGACGTCGCCGGTCATCGCCGTGAGTTGCATCTCGACGGCCGCGCCCGGCGGCGTGCCGGCTTCCTCCCCGCCCATCTCGGTGCAGTTGCCCCGCCCGTCGCAGGTGACGTAGGAGCCGGAGCCGACATTGGCGCCGTCGTCGAGCGGGCCACCGCCGGCGTTGATCGGTGTGACGTCGGGTTCGCCGATGATCACCGAGGTCGACACGGTGACGACGCTGTCCGCGCGGCCCTTGACCGCGTCGGACACGACGTCCAGGGAGCCGGCCCTGGACGGCACGTACATGCGGACCGTGCCGTCCTTGCCCTCGCTCATCTCGCTGCTGGCGATGGTGGCCTTCTCGGCGATCGACGCGCCCGCCTGGACGATGACGACGGCGAGCACGCCGAGGAACAGGCTGACCATCGACAGCATCGTGCGAAGCTTTCGGGCCCGGATGCCCTGGCCACCGATGATCAGCGCGGACCGGAACCGCCCGGAGAGCCCGATCACGCGACGACCCGCGCATCGGCCGGCACGAGCACTCCGCTGTCGAGCTGCAGGACGCGGCCCATCCGGTCGGCGTGGGCGCGGTCGTGCGTGACGAGCACCAGGCCGCAGCCGCGCTCGGTGGCGGCGTGCAGGGCGCTGATCACGAGGTTGCCGGTCTCGGTGTCGAGCGCGCCGGTGGGCTCGTCGGCGAGCAGCAGCCGCGGTTCCCGGACGAGCGCCCGCGCGATCGCGACCCGCTGCTGCTCGCCGCCGGACATGCGCTGCGGACGCTGCTTGGCCAGGTGCGCGATGCCGACCGTCTCCAGGGCCGCCATGACCTTGGCCTTTCGCTTGCGGCGCGGCAGCCAGCCCTGCCCGTTGACGAGCGCCATGGCCACGTTCTGGGCGGCGGTGAGGTGTTTGAGCAGGAAGAACCGCTGGAACACGAAGCCGAACTCGGCGCTGCGGAGCGCCGCTGCCTTGCCCTCGGACAGCTTCGTGATGTCGCGGTGGCCGAGCACGTACTGGCCGGAGTCCGGACGGTCGAACAGGCCGATCAGGCTGAGCAGCGTGCTCTTGCCCGACCCCGACCGGCCGAGGATCGCGACGCTCTCGCCACTGTCGACGGTCAGGTCGACGCCGGCCAGGATCGTGCGTGGCTGCGACTGCCCCTTGAGGGTCTTCGTGATCTGGGTGAGCTGGAGGAGACTGCTCACTTCTGCCCCTCCGGCGCGCCTTCGCCGGGCGGGGCGGCGGGCAGGTTCGGGCCGGGCACGGCCACGGTGTCGTCCTCGCGCAGCCCAGACTTGATCTGGACCACCTTGCCGTCGGTCAGGCCGAGCACCACGTCACGGGTCTCGCGGGTGCGGTCCGCGCGGACCACGTCGACCTTGCCCTTGCCCTGTGTGCCGGCGACCGCCTCGACGGGCACGACCAGCGCGTTCGCCACCTTCTCCGTCACCACGCGGAGCGTGGCGCTGGCGCCGTTGATCAGCTTCACGCCGGCCGGCGCCGTGCACACGAGACGCATGCCGGTCGGCTCGGACGACTCGGGCGGAGCCTCCCCGTCGTCCTCCACGATCGGACCAGGCCGGGTGCTGGGCGACGACGAAGGGTCGGGTTCTTTCGGCGGCTCCGGGACGCTGCCCTCGGGCAGGGCGGCGATCGTGCCGAGCACCTGGCACGGGAACGGCGCCGGCCCGTTCTTGATCTGTGCCTGGACCGAGCCGATCGCGCCGGAGATCCGGTACGCCTGCTCGCCGTCGATGTCGGCGACGATCCCGTAGCCGGCGAGCTTCGCCGAGACGACGGGCATGCCGGCCGTGACCGTGGACCGGTCGTCGACGAGGCGCCCGGCGAACGTGGCACCGGCCGGCACCTTCACCCGGTGGACGTTGCCGTCCTTCCACACGTTCGCGACCCGCGTCGGCTGGGTGGGCGTGCGGCGCGGCTTGGTGACGTCGAGGAAGCGCACCTCGCCGGCGACCGGCGACTCCAGGCCGAACACCGGGTTCATCGTCACCTTGCCGCTGAGGCTCACGGTGTTCGTCAGGTCCTGGCGGGTGGGCTTGACCGTCGTCTGGGTCTCGCCACGGGGCGCCAACTCCGGCGACCCGATGTTCTCCGACGATGAACACGCGGCGGCACCGAGCAGCACGAGAACGGCAAGACCCAACACGGACTTTCGCACGAACAGACCTCCTGCGGACCTCCTGTCCGGACCGCGGCGGCGCCGGACAGAGGACCCGACAGTAGAGGCCCCTGTCAATCCACCGTCCGGACGACCAGCCATACCCCAACCTCACATCTATCTGATATAAACTGCATCAGCAATGCGATACATGACGATTCATCGAGCATAGCGCAGGAAGCGCACGATCTCGTGCGGCGGCCATGGTTCGCCCCCCGTCGAACCGGCCCGCCCACGACGGCGTCCCGGTCCCCCCGTCCCCCGGCCGAGGACCGGGACGCCCCCTCCGAACGATTGGGACAGACCTGTGACAGAGTCCGGACAGGCGCGGCACAACCCGCTGATACCAACAAGGCCATGACACGACTTCGCCATGTCCTGACCGCCACGGCGGTCGCCGGGGCCCTCGCGCTCGCGGGCGGCCTGTGGGTCGGCACCGCCGAGGCCGGCTCCCCCCGGGCCGGCACCGCCGAGGCGGGCTCCTCCGATCCGGGCGCGCCCGGTCGGGACCAGGTCGCCGCCGTGCACTACACGCTCGGCGACGCTGCCTTCCAGGTGCCCGGGTTCCACGCGGATCCGGAGAAGCCCGAACTCGCCGACCTCGAACTGACGGGGATGGTGCACTACCCGAAGCGCCTGACCGGTCGGCATCCGCTGGTCGTCGTGCTGCACGGACAGTGGTGGACGTGCGTGAACGGCAGCGCCCCCGCTCTCCGGTGGCCGTGCGCGAAGGGAACCGCGATCCTGCCGAGCTACCGCGGCCACGACTACCTCGGCCGCAACCTCGCCAGCCGGGGCTTCGTCGTGGTCTCGATCAGCGCCAACGGGGTCAACGCGGGCGAGCTGGGCGACCCGGCGGACGCCGCCCGCGCGGCGCTGATCAACAAGCACCTGGCGATGTGGAAGCAGCTGACGGACACCGGGCGGGGCCCGCTGGCCGGCAGGCTCACCGATCCGGGCACGGGCACACCCCGGCGGGTCGACTTCACCGGCGCGCTCGACATGACCCGGGTCGGCACGCTCGGCCACTCCCGTGGAGGGCGCGGCGTGATGTGGCAGGCCGCCGCGAAGCACCGCGCCGAGTGGCCGGCCGGCGTCCGGATCAGGGCCGCGCTGCCGCTGGCCCCGGCGGGCATGTTCGACCCCGAGAACCCGGAGGTCGTCGCGAACTACCAGCTCACCGACGTCCCGTTCCTCCAGTGGGAGGGCATGTGCGACAACGGCGCGCACGGCGAGTACTTCGACGTCACCGCCAAGGGCAACAGGGCCACGAGCCGGCAGCTGGACGTCCACGGCGCCAACCACAACTTCCTCAACACGCAGTGGTCACCGAGCAGCGGTCAGGCGGGTGCGGAGGACGACGCCGACCGCGGACCCCGCCCCCGCCCCGGGCTCTGCACCACGGTTCTCGGCGCACCGACCGCCGAACGCCAGCTGACCGAGGACGAGGAGCGCCGGGTCGCCACCGGCTACGCCTCCGCGTTCTTCCGCCGCTACCTCACCGGCGACGCCGCCCAGGACCGGATCCTCGACGGCAAGGAGCTGCCGTACGCGACGATCACCAAGATCGACCTGCACTCATCCGGACGATGACCGCAGCCTGACGACCCGTGCGCCGGCCGGCACCCGACCACCACCCGCCCGGCCCGGCGGCCGCCGGCCTGTCTGCCGGGCGCACCCGGCCGGCCCGCGGCCGCCGGGGGCCGCCGCGCGGGTCGTCAGCGGGACTGGGGCAGTTTGGCCGACCCGCGTTTGGCTGCGGGCGCGGACGGCGGCGGTACGACCGGGCCGATATCGCCGTCCGGCGCTTCGTCGAGGTCGACGATCACGGGGGCGTGGTCGCTCGGCCCGGTGCCCTTGCGGGCGTGCCGGTCGACCCAGGCTGCCTTGACGCGGCCGGCGACCGGCCCGGTGGCCAGGATCAGGTCGATCCGCATGCCGAGATCCTTGTGGAACATGCCGGCGCGGTAGTCCCAGTAGCTGAAGACCCGCTGCGTGGGCCAGCGGTCGCGGACGACGTCGTGCAGCCCGACGGACTGCAGCGCGGCGAGGGCGGCGCGTTCCGGCGGTGTGACGTGGGTCTGGCCGATGTAGGCGTCCGGGTCGAACACGTCCGCGTCCGTCGGGGCGATGTTGACGTCGCCGCAGACGAGGGCGGCGTCCGGACCGCCGCCGACCTGCTCCTTGAGCGCGGCGAGCCACTCCAGCTTGTAGTGGTAGTGGTCGGAGTCGGGCACGCGGCCGTTCGGCACGTACACGGAGTGGACCCGGACCCCGCCGCAGGTCGCCGACACCGCCCGCGCCTCCAGGTGCGGGAAGCCCGGCCCGCCCGGGATACCGGCCACGACGTCGTCGAGCCCGACCTTCGACAGGATCGCCACGCCGTTCCACTGGACCTCTCCGTGGAGGGCGACCGCGTAGCCGCGGCTGCTCAGCTCCTCGCCGAGCAGCGCGGTGAACGCGTCGTCGGAGAGCTTGGTCTCCTGGAGACACACCACGTCGGGCTGGCGCTGATCGAGCCAGGGCAACAGCCGTGGCACCCGCTGCTTGACCGAGTTCACGTTCCAGGTGGCTACTCGCACGGACCCACGTTATCCGCGCCCACCGACACTCGCACCACCCCGCCGACGCGCCCCAGGTAGGTTGCGAGCCATGTCAGACGCGGCGCAGGGCAACGTCGTCATCATTCACACCGATGGCGCGTGCAGTGGCAACCCCGGACCGGGCGGATGGGGAGCTGTGCTCCGCTACGGCGATCACGTCAAGGAGATCTACGACGGCGAGCCGGAGGAGACCACCAACAACCGGATGGAGCTGATGGCCGCGATCCGGGCGCTGGAGAGCCTCACCCGGCCCGTGACCGTGTTCCTGCACACCGACAGTTCCTACCTGAAGAACGGCATCACCAGCTGGCTGCCGCGGTGGAAGTCGAACGGCTGGATGACGTCCGACAAGAAGCCGGTCAAGAACGCGGACCTGTGGAAGCGGCTGGAGGACGCCATCGCCCAGCACGAGATCGAGTGGCTGTGGGTCAAGGGCCATGCCGGCGACCCCGGCAACGAGCGGGCCGACCAGCTCGCCAACCTCGGGCTCCAGTCCGCGCGGGACCGCCGCTCCGGGACGACCGCCTAAGCGGGGCCCGTCGAGGCGACCTCGTGCCGCGCGACATCGGCCCGCAGGATCAGGGCGGACATGTCCTCGCCAGGCCCGTCGCCGCGGAAACTCTCCAGCTCCTCCGCCGAATCCCACTCCTCGTAGACGTTCACCCGTTCCGGGTCGAGCGGATCGGCGGCGACGACGAAGTCACGGCAGCCGGCGGCACGCCTGGCCGCGGCGACCGCGACGAGCGACGCGTCGAGGAACCTGGCTCGCGATTCGGCCGCCACGTACAGCCGTCCAGAGACGATGATCATGGGCACCAGTACACCCCTCCCCTATGACAAACCCCGTCCCGGTCAGTCCTCCGGTCGCCAGACGCGCAGCCGCCCATCCACAGTTCCATTCTCGTGGGGCGCCGCAACAAGCCGGCTTCCACAGCGGATCCGCAGTGGTTGCACAGCGACGCCACGGATCCTCAGCGTGCCCAGGAACACGGCACCCGAGGGAGTCCCATGACCAAGTCGTTCAGACGCGTGCTGGCACGCGCCGCCTTCGCCATCGCGGCGTCGGTCGCGCTGGTGGCAGGCACCGCGAACGCGGCTCATGCCGCGTACGACCCGGGCTACTGGCCCAACAATCCGGAGATCTGCCAGGCGTCGAAGTGCGTCAAGCCGGCGAATCTCGTCAGGTTCTGGCAGTCGATCCTGTGGGCCGACAGCCAGGGCCAGGAGACCCCGGTGACCTTCATCGACGGGGGGTTCGGCGACAAGACGCACCAGGCGACGTGGCGCTGGCAGGCGTACATCGGCCGGACGGGCGAGAACGGCCGCGCGCTGAGCCGGGACGGCCAGGTCGGCCGCAACACCTGGTATGCGGCGTGGAAGCACGTCAACACCGGTGACCCGAACACCGACGGCTGCGAGTGGGAGGACGGCTACTACCAGTGCATCTACTGGGGTGCGGTGCCCGGCCGCGCGGTGCTGTACATGTTCGACACCGACGGCGGGAGCTGGCAGTTCAAGAACCCGCGCACCGACGCCTGGGTCCGGCTGTGACGCGGGCGCGATGGATCGCGGTCGCCGGCGCGTTGCTCATCGCGCTGACGGCGGCACCCGTACCGGCCAGCGCCGGTGAGGTCGGCGCGGCTGCCGTCCGGTGCTGGCACCGTGACTCCGACACCGCCGACTCGGGCGTCAGCCGCGTCACCGCGTCGCTGTACTACTGCGAGGAGTACTCCTCGTCCTGGTTCGAGGTCAGGGGGACCCTCTACGACACGTCGTGCGACGACCGCACCGCGTACGTCGGCCTGACCCGGACCCCGGGCGGCGACGGAGCCACCTACTCCGTCAGCGGCTGCGGCAAGTCGGGCGGGTTCACGAAGTTCTTCGGCGTACCGGTGAGCAACGTCCACCTCATGACGCGGGCGTGCAACCTGACCTGCAGTTCCAAGGCCACGATGTTCCTGTACTCGTAGGGCTCAGGCGGGGCGTACCGGATCGCCGGTGCGCCCCGCACCGAGGTCGGCCTGGATCGTCCGGGCGGTCCGCGCGTGCTCCTCGGCCAGTTCGGGGTGGCCGAGCGCGGCACGGGCGCCGGCGAGCCCGGCATGGGCGCGGGCCTGCTCGTACCGGTCGCCGGTCCGCTGGACCTGGGCCAGCGCTTCGGTGAGGCAGCCGACGGCCATGTCGGGTGCGCCGCCGGCCAGATGGGCTTCGCCGAGGCCGGTGAGCGCCTCCGCCTCGCCGAGCTGCTGGCCACCCTCG
>CAVUMX010000003.1:0-2582451 GCA_963742725.1 uncultured Actinomycetota bacterium
GATTAGTAATGCCAATGGCTCTAGCCAGCATTCGGTGGAACCTGTTGGTGTTGCTCATGTACGCGATCTGATCGAGGTATTGCGTGGGCCGGCCGATCATCGGTTGGTTACGAGTCGTGATGTTATTGATCTGGTCAAGTTGGTCGGCGCGGTCAAGAAGGCGGGGGATCCGGTCACCTTGGCTGACCTGCAGGCCGCTTTCTCATCTGATGCGGAGATTGGCAGCGGAGACACTGGTTTGTCGCCACAGGCGAGGGTTCCAATGGTCTTGGACGCCAATTCGCGGCCGGTTGGTTTTGAGATTCCAATGATGACTGGCGCTAAGAATGAAGTGCGCGAGCATCTGGGTGCGGTGTTCGGGAAGTTGTCGGATGCTAGCCTGGATGAGCTGTTTGTGGAGGCGGTTAAGACCAATACCGGTCGCAATAACTTCGGTATTACGATCGGCGGCTCAACACCGAATGTGGTGGCGCTCAACGAGATTACTTATGCGGTCGCCGTCTATCTTCATGAGAACAGGACTGACCCGAATACCTCGGTTGTGGCTAGCAATCTTGCTCGTGCTATGGGACTGGACCGCAACATTCTGCCCGCCATGGGTGCGGGCGGTGCTCCTGAGACGGGAACAGGGAACCTTCCGCAGAATAGCGGTGAGTCTTCGAATAGTGGCGGAGCACCGGACCTATCGAACATGGAGATCATAGATACGGACGGTAGTTTTGGTTTTGTGTTTGTGGATGATGGATCGTTGGGCGGGTTTGGTGGGTCGAGGTTGGATGCGTTGTTTGATTCGACGGATGGGCAGGTGATTGCGGGGGTTGTTGGTGGTGGTGGTCGGGTGAGTTTGAGTGTGTTGTCGAATGCATTGCGGGCGTTGCCGGATCTGGCGCGCGTGCAGTTGGAGCCCTTTGTCGCGGCGGGGCTGTCGATGGTGGAGGAGGGTGGGGAGGTCTTCTATTGGTTGCCGCATGTGGATCGTCGTGGTGATGGTGGTCGTGGGGTTTATGAGACGGCAGTGTTTAACAGGTTCCGGCCGGACCTGAGGTCTTCGGGTGGCCCTATCACGGTGTCTCGTGATGGTGGGCTGGTGAATGGCGGCGGTGGTGGGGTGTCGGGGGTGTCGTTCACGGCGGGGGATGTCGAGTTCTTTGTGGATGAGATTGTCCGGTTGGAGGGTGCGGGTGGGGTGCCGCCGTCGTTGGTGGCGTTGGGGGAGTTGCTCTATCCGTTTGGGCCGGTGGCGTTGTCGACGGTGCGGTCGTGGGTTGATTTGGCGTTGGCGCGCCGGAGTGTGACGCCTTCGGGTGGGTCTGGTTCGGGTTCGGGGTTGGGGTCGGTATCACCGGCCCCGCCATCGCCGTCGGCCACGCCACTGGCCACGTCACCGGTTCCGTCGTCGGTGGCGTCGGTGGCGTCGGTGGCGTCGGTGTTGGAGGGGGAGTCGGAGGCGGGCGGTGTGGACGCCGGGGATGACGTTGTGTTGTCGCCGGTTGGTGAGTCGATGGATCTGGATTCGTCGCCGGGGTCGCCGGTGTCTGGCGGGGGCGGGGATTTGTTTGGGTCGGGGTCTGAGCTGGAGGAGATGAGTCTGGATTCGGCTCCGGACGTGACGACTGGTGCGGAGGGTCTTGTTGACCCGGTGGATGGGGATGCCGTGGGTGGGGGCTCTGAGGGGGCTGGGTCGGAGTCGGATATGGCGGAGCTGGAAGCGGAGTTGGAAGCGGAGCTTGAGGGCGGTGTTGAGCCTGGTGTTGGGATCGGTGTTGTTGAAACGCCGGTGCAGGGGGGTAGTAAGCGGCCGGCGGAGGAATCGGAGGGGGAGTCTGGGACATCGTCGGGTCCGGCGTTGAAGCGGCCGCGGACGGTGGGTGTGGGTTCGTCGACGGGTAGTTCAGGGCCGTCGTTGTATGAGACGGCGATGGCGTGGTCGGATCTGGCGCGGGCGGCGGCGACGCAGGATCCGGCGTATCAGGCGTATCTGCGTGATGTGTTGGTGCCTGCGGTGGCCGCAGGGCAGGCGGTGGACCTTCGGTTGTATCGGGAGGAGCTTCAGCGTTTGAGTTCGGCGTACCAGCCGGGCGCGTGGTCGCTGCAGGAGTTCGGCGAGTTGCTTAACCCGTTGCACCCATTGAGCGTGGACATCGTCACGTACCTCGGTAACTCACAGGGCTCGGACGTTCGGAACCCGAATGACGCGGGTGGTTCGTCGAGCACGGACACCACGTCGGCGCAGCAGTACGATCTGGTCGATGATAGGCATCCGGATCGCGCTCGACATCTCTCTAAACTAGAGAGGTATGAAGAGTTGTACCCATCTGCTTTCCCTGTCGGCCAGCATCGTTCCCGCAATGCGGCAAGATTCTCCAGCGAAGCATTCGATACGCTACTAGCTGAGCTTGAACGTCTCGTCAAGTCGCCGGGCTCGCAGTACATGAGCGATGCTAATCTCGGCAAGCTTCTTAGCCCACGTTCGCCGATCTATTCGAGCACGATTGGAAAGTGGCGGAAGAAGTACGGTATTCAGTGGGTGCCGAACACCGGGACCGGCGTGCAGCAAGTCTCCACGAGTACGGCGACGGATGCCACGGCGGCGGCCGCCTCATCGGTGGTGGAGGATTCCAGTGCGCAGAATGCGATGGATGATTCGCAGCTTCAAGGCTCGCCAATTGACCCTATCGCCGATTCGTTGAACGTGGATGTGGAACCGGGCAGCCTATCCGATATGGAGTCGGGTTCAGTTTCCGATGACATTCGGTTGGATAAAGGAAAGAGTAAGGAATCTGGCGCCGTGCAGTCGTCTGCGTCTGCATTTGTGCCGGTGAGCCTTGCCGAGGCGGCTCGTCGAAGCAATAACGCTGGAGAGGGTACGAGTTCTGTCCCGGAGCCCATGCTGCTGGTCAATGAAGGTTTGAGCGATAGACAAATAGAGAATGTATTGCGGCCGGAGTACGGTGACGCAGTAGAATCTACTGGTGGGTTGGCTTCGGCGCTCGCGAACCAGGCTGAAGCATTGGAGCAGTTCAATGAGGCTATGACTGTCTTGCCGGACAACTCCTTGCCCGATGGCGGCAGCTCGGAGGCTTCGGTGGTGTCGCCGGGGGGTTTGGAGGGCATGCAGATTGATGACCTGCAGATTGATGGCGACGCGCAGTTTGCTGTTGATGATGCTGGTCATCCGGCGCGGCAGCAGTATTTGGCGGATTTGGCGGCGTTGCAGTTGAGGGTGCCGGAGCAGTTCCCGGCGACGCGCACTACGGGTCGTGGGATCTTTGGCCCGGATGTGTTGGTGCTGTATCGCCACGAGTTTCTGCGGTTGACGTCGGAGGGTGCGCTTGATATTCCGAATGATGCGTTGGCTGCTTTGCTGGATCCGGTCTACCCGCCGAACATCAATTTTGGCCATTGGCGGGATGGGGTTTTGTCGTGGCCGGCGGAGTGGTGGGGCGATCCGGCAGATGGCCGTAATCCGGCGCGGGCGCGGTTTGTGGCGGATGTGGTGGCGTTGCGGGATGGGTCGTTGGGTGAGTTTGTGGTGGGGGGTGCGTTTGGGGATCGTGCGGTGGAGCTGTTCCGGCTTGAGTTGACGCGGTTGACCGTTCAGGGCGCGCCTCAGCGGTCGAGCGTTGAGTTGGCGGCGTTGCTGGATTCAGGCGGTTCGGTGTCGGCGGCGCAGGTGGATGCGTGGTTGGCGGAGATCGAGCGCGATTTGGCGGCGTGGCCGGACCCGTTGGATGCGCGGAATCCGGAGCGGGCGCGGTATTTGGCTGATTTGGATGCGTTGTGGCGTGCTCGCCCGGAGCAGTTCCAGTCCGGCAGGGGCAAGCCCTACGGGCAAAGTGCGGCGGCGTTGTATGGGCGTGAGGCCGCCCGAATCGTCCTTGCGGGTAAGTACAAGGGCATCTCGGACGCTGACCTGGGTCGCGCGCTGGACCCGAACCGTCCGGTGGGGCAACAGACAGCCCACAACTACCGCAAGGCGATCAGGCCGCCGGCGGGGCAGACGGCGAGTCTGACGGTTTCTTCGGGTGGGACGGTGGGCGGTACGGGTGCAGGGTCGGGTCCGGTCGGGGGTAAGGGTAAGGCGGTTGAGGAGGAGTCGTCATCGGTTGTACCGGTGACTCCGAGTGAGGCTGCTCGTCGGGTGACGAATGCATTGGAGGGGTCGAGTCGGGCGCCGGATCCGCAGGTGTTCGTGCGGGATGTTTTGACTGATGACCAGGTTCGGAATGTGCTGCGGCCGAATGTTGGTGATGGGGTGGATTCTGCCGATGGGGTGGCATCGGCGTTGGAGCAGCAGGCTGATTTGCTGTCGCATTACAACGCCACGACGCAACAGCAACTGCCGCAGCAGGTGGGTGGGGTATCTGTGGCGTCGCCAGGGGTATTGGAGGACATGCAGGTTGATGACCTGCAGGTTGGTGGCGACGCGCGGTTTGCTGCTGATCATGATGACCATCCGGTGTCGGGTGAGTTTGTGGTGGGGGGTGTGCTTGGGGATCGTGCGACGGAGTTGTTCCGGTTTGAGTTGATGCGGTTGACGGGGATGGGGGCGCCTCAGCGATCGAGTGCGGAGCTGGCGGCGTTGCTGGATTCGGGCGGTTCGGTGTCGGCGGCGCAGGTGGATGCGTGGTTGGCGGAGATCGAGCGCGATTTGGCGGCGTGGCCGGATCCGTTGGATGCGCGGAATCCGGAGCGGGCGCGGTATTTGGCTGACTTGGATGCGTTGTGGCGTGCTCGCCCGGAGCAGTTCCAGACCGGCAGGGGCAAGCCCTACGGGCAAAGCGCGGCGGCGTTGTATGGGCGTGAGGCCGCCCGAATCGTCCTTGCGGGCAAGTACAAGGGCATCTCGGACGCTGACCTGGGTCGCGCGCTGGACCCGAACCGACCGGTAGCGAGACATACAGCCCACAAGTACCGCAAGGCGATCAGGCCGCCGGCGGCGCTGACCGTGGATCCGCCGGCTTCTTCGGGGACCGGTGGGGCGCCGAGCGATGCCGTGCGGGATGTGTCAGGTGCTGGCGGGTCGGTCGTGTCGGGTTCAGTGCGGGATCGGTTGATGGTGCGGTTCCCGGAGTTTGCGGATGCGGGGTCGGTGGGGCGGTTGGATGCTTTGGTGGGGGAGGCGGTATTTATCAATTCGGGACGTAATCGGTTCGAGGTGATTTTGGATGGTTCGCCGCAGCCGAACGGGGTGGTTCTGGATGCGATCTCGTATCAGGTGGCGGAGTTCTTGCATGTTAATCGGGGTGTTCTTCCGGCTGAGGAGTTGACGGCGCGGGCATCGGAGTTGGCGGATAGTTTGGGGCGGGCTAATGGGATTCCGCCGGCGGCCGGTGCGGGTGGAGCTCCGCTGAGCATCAAGCCCGAAGGGCCGGTTGTCGAGCCACACTCCGTGCCAGTGGAAGCCGCACCGGCGCTAGACGGTAAGGCGAAGGTCGTGGCTGACGCGTTTTCGGGGGAGGTTTCGAATCTGCCGGTTGGTAGTAGTGAGGCGGCATTTGTCGATGAGGCTTCGGCGGTTGTCGAGTTGTTGTCGGTGCGGGATCGGTTGGTGCTGAGGTTCGGCAAGTTGTCGGATGGGCGTTTGGCGGATTTGGAGGCGCAGGCGGTCTTCCTCAACTCGGGTCGGAACAGGTTCGAGTTGACGTTTGATGGTTCGCGTTCTGACAGGGATGTGTTCAACGACATCACGTTTGCGGTTGCGGAGTTCTTGCAGGTCAACCCGGAGGCGTTGACGGGCGAGGCTCTTGAGATTGCCGCGTCTGATTACGCGCGTGAGTTGGGTGAGGCTGCCGGCCTTCCGACGTCGGAGGGCGCCGGCGGTGCTCATGACACGTGGCCAAGGAACATTCCGCAGAATAATGGTGAGTCCTCGGGTACTAGCGAGGAATTGAACTCGCCAAACATGGAAATCGTGGACGATGGCGCGCTGTCGGTGGGCGGTTTGGTGGCGCTGGCGACGCAGATCCGTGATCTGCTGTCGGAGGGCACGATCGATACCAGTGAGGTGCTGGCTCTGCTGCATCGCACCGGAGGAAACCCAGATTCGGTGTCAGATCTCGAGGCGGCGTTCGCTGCGGCAGGGTTTGGATCACTCGCGGAGGTGCTGAGCACAGCCGTCGAGGAGGGGCGTTTGACCTCTGACGACTACACGCGGATCTTGGAGCCGCTGGGGTATGCGCACGTACTGACCACAGACGCGATGCTGCCGCCGCCGCCGAGAACGGCCGCCGCGCCAAACACGTCCCCCGCGACACTGCCGGCAGTGCGTGCCTTCGCGCAAGGTTTGCACGAGCTGATCAGCACCGGCCAGATCGAGCTGGCGCTCGCGCAGGTGGCAAAGGCAGATCGCGCGTTCCGCGTGCTGCAGCCGATCGTGACGGCGTACTCGGAGATGTTCGGCGGTAGAAACATCATCGACGATCTTCAGTCGGCGGCTCCGCCGCTCGCTGGATATGTGGAATACCTGTTCGGTCATGCCTCGCAGCAGCCGGTTACTCTCCAGCAGGCGCAGAACTGGTTCAATGAATTGAGCAATGTGACAGTTGACCATTTTGTGCTTGGCGAGTTGCCTCTTCCAGTTCAGCATCCAGAGGATGGCTGCCAATACCGAGCGCATATTTGGTCGATGAAGCTGATGCAGCTCGGTGCGATGCCGCATAAGATCATCGTTGCGCGGGAGAACCCTCCGCTGACAATCAAGTCGACGGTCGCGCGCGGAGCAACTGACGACAACCCGCTGCCTGTTCAGTGGGGTTATCACATCGCGCCCACATTGCAGGTGCTGGGTCCGGACGGCCCGCAGTGGATGGTGTTCGATCTCGCCATGGGCAAGGGTCTCCTGACCGCTGATCAGTGGCTGCAGGAGATGGGCATCAATCCAGGCGACTACCTCGAGACCAGAGGTTCGCTGGAGGAAGTCGAGCAGGGCATTTCCGATCACAAGGCTCTCAACCCGCACCAATGGACCAGCCGCGGATTCCCGTCGGGTACACCAGTCGTCGTCATTACCGACGTCCATGCCTACGGATTTCCGGGTTCGTTGTACACGGGGCCTGACCTGGCGTATACCGATGCTTTCGCGAGGAGCGGAGAAGACGGCTATGTTGGGTACGTTCTTGAGGCGGGCCGTCGGAAATACGTGCGTACCATCTGGCAGCAGATTGGGCTGGCAACAGCGACGGGGCAGCTGAACAATGAGGAGCTGCTCTACGCAAACCTGATGAACACGTTTGCTAGCGAGTTGCAGACCCTGCACGAACTGAACGTGCTGTGGGGTGAACCGCACCTGATCGACACATTGTTCGCGTTGCTCCCGAATCACATTGTCGATGTGGCCAATGTGTTCGGCCTGGACCTTGCCACGTATGCCCACCTTCTTGGCACCGACACCGGGATGCCGTCGATCGCGGTGACACCAGGTCCGTCTGCAATGGATGTGTCGTACGCGCCCGCTCCAACTACCAGTTCAGTAGGCAACGGGACAGCGTCGTGGGACACGCTCGTGCTGGCCGAGGACGGGTATCTGTCGTGGGTGCAGAACATGGACGGCAGCGCCGGCGAAGTGCTCGCTGCGCTGCTGGAAGTGTTCCCCTCCCTGACGGTCCTTGAGATAGCCCCCTACCTGCACACCGCATACGGTCTGAACTCATCGCTCAACCAGTTCCCGATAACTCTGAGCACCACACCGACCGACCTGGCTATTCGCGCCGCGGAACACCGGTTCATATTCCAGATCGCCGCGAGCCTCGTCAGTACCGGAGGCGACACGCACCTCGCGGCTGAGGTGGCGCAGTGGTTGGGTAGTCAGTTGGGAGTGCGGCGGACCACCGGGCTTCCAGCAGGGGGACCGTTGCCGGATGTCGTGATGGAGAACAACGGTGAGTCCTCGGGTACTAGTGAGGTCTTGGACTCGTCGAACATGGAAATCGTGGATGAAGACGTTGTGGAGGTTCCTCACGGCGGTGGGGGGATGCCGACGGCGGGTACTCCGTTGGATGCGTTGTTGGGTTCGGAGACGGGTCAGCGGTTGTTGCCAATGTTGATCAATGGCGCGGCGTTGGCTGATTTTGCTGCGATTCTGAATTTGTCGGAGGATGCGGCGCGGGTTGATTTGGCGCCGTATGTGGCTGCTGGGGTTGAGAAGTGGGAGACCGGCAGCGACACGATGTATTACATTCCTCGTGCCCGTTCTTCTGAAGACGATACTCATTTTGATCGCGTGCTCGGGCTGTCCGCGGGTGGTGGGTTGGTCGACGAGCATGGTGCCTTTACACCACAGGCGGTAAGGCTTTTCGTCGACAGGATTGCGCAGTTGCAAACAGAGTTGCGTGAGTTGCCCCCGTCGTTGAACGTGGTGGCTCGATTGGTGTACCCGATTGGGACTGTCGACCTGTCGGACGTGCAGTCGTGGGTGGATGCGGCGTTGACGTCGCCTGTGGCGACGCCTCCCACGGTGGCTGCGCCGACAACGACGACGCCGCCGACAACGACGACGCCGCCGACAACGACGACGCCGCCGACAACGACGACGCCGCCGACAACGACGACGCCGCCGACAACGACGACGCCGCCGACAACGACGACGCCGCCGACAACGACGACGCCGCCGACGTCGGCGCCCGCGTCGGTGGCTTCGGTGTTGGAGGGGTTGGAGGAGCTGGCGCAGACGCGCCCGGATGCGACTGAGGCCGGCTTGTTCGACGTGGCTGAGGACGAGGAGCAGCAGGATGTTGGCGGCGGGCAGGGTCCGCAGCTTGCGGTGCAGACGACCGGTTTGACGGGACCGGGATCCAATGTGGTTGAGGCCGATGTCGACCTGGATTCGGGCGCGACTTCTGTCGACATGGACCCTGCGAGCAGCGACGCCGAGGCGGCTGAGTCCGGGTCGGATATGGCCGATTTGGAAGCGGAGCTCGAGGCCGCGTTGATCATCTCGGTCGGCGAGGAACAGCAGGATATTGGTGGTTTGCCGGACCCGCGGTGGGTGTCGCCGGTGCGGACTGCGCAGTTGACGTCGCCTGAGGCCGATGTGGCCGATGTTGATGTTGAGATGGGTCTGGAGACGGATTCTGTCGACACGGATGGGCTGTTCGGTTCGGAGTCGGGTGAGTCGGATGTGGAGGTGGGTCGGCCCGCGAAACGGCCGCGGACGATGGATGTGGGTTCGTCGGCGGCGGAGTTGTCGGGTGCAGTGCCGCCGTGGGTGGGGGTGTTGGCGGCACAGGATTCGTTGTATGCGGCGTATTTGGAGCGGGTGGCGGCGGCGGCTGGTGATGGGGTGGTGCCGTCGGTGGCCTTGCAGCGGGCGGAGTTGCACCGGTTGGCGGCGGCGTATCCGGGTTGGTCGTTGGCGGAGTTGGGGGTGTTGTTGAATCCGTTTAGTCCGTTGAGTGTGGACGCGGTTACCTATTTCGGTACGTCGGTTCCGTCGAGTGTTGGTCCGCGGCGGATTGTGGGGGATGGCCAGTCCCGTGAGAACGAGAACGAGAACGAGAACGAGAACGAGAACGCGGACGAGAACGAGAACGCGGGCGCGGACGAGAACGAGAACGCGGGCCCGGTCGAGAACGCGGGCGGTTCCCAGGGCACGGACGCCAACCCGACACAGGACACGTCGGAGTCGGTAGGGGAGTCAGCTCAAACGCGACCTGACGCAGGCGACGCAGGGTTGTTCGCTGATACTTCGGCGGACGTGGAGATGAGGCTCGACGCGGACGATATTGGGACGGCCCGCGATGGTGGGGACCTTGTCGGTGATTTGGAGTCGGCGCTCGACGCGATCTCGCCGTGGTCGCCGGGACAGGTATCGGAGTCTGGATCGTCGAGTCTGTCCGGGTTTGAGGCCACGTTCGAGGCGACCATGCAGGACGAGGGCGCAGCGAGTGAGCCGGAAGGCGAATCGGTGCCGACCGATCCTGGGGACCCGACGCATCCCGGCCGGATCAATTACGTGCAGTGGCTCAACGATCTCGTGCAGCGGCAGCCTGATCTTCTCCGGACGGGTCCGGGCGTCAGCAAAAGGATTCCCCAGGAGGCGAAGAGCGGGTACGTCGCTGAGTTGACCCGGCTGGTGACCACGCCGGGTGCGCCGCGGCGTAGCGACACGGAACTCGGCAGGATGCTGAATCCGCAGAAGCCGATTCAGGGAAACACGATTAAGATCTGGATGACCGACAACAATCTGGTGTGGCCGCAGATTGCCCTTGTTTCGTACGGGCAGCCCCCCGCCGGGCAGTTGGCGTCGACGACGGGGTCCGCGCAGACTGGGCGGGTTCCGACCGATCCTGGGGATCTGACGCATCCCGATCGGATCAGTTACGTGCAGTGGCTCAACGATCTCGTGCAGAATCGGCCCGAGTTCTTCTCGGCAGGCCCGGGTAGCAACAAGGCCAAGCCCGCAGAGTTGAAGGGCGGGTATATCGCTGAGTTGACCCGGCTGGTGACCACGCCGGGTGCGCCGCGGCGCATCTACACCGAACTCGGCCAGATGCTGAATCCGCAGCAACCTGTCCCGGGACCCACGATTAAGGTCTGGATGACGGAGAACCAGCTGGCATGGCCGCAGGTTGCCGGCCCTTCGTCTGGGCCGCGTTACGGGACGCAGCCGGGGTCGGCGACGGGGTCCGCGCAGACTGGGCCGGTTCCGACCGATCCTGGGGACCTGAGGCATCCCGATCGGATCAGTTACGTGCAGTGGCTCAACGATCTCGTGCAGAATCGGCCCGAGTTCTTCTGGGCAGGTCCGGGCAACAACAGGTCCAAGCCGGCAGAGTTGAAGAGCGGGTACATTGCCGAGTTGACCCGGCTGCTCACGAGCCCCGGAGCGCCGCAGCGCAACTACAGCGAACTCGGCCAGATGCTGAATCCGCAGAAACCGATTCCATCTGGCACGGTCAAGAACTGGATGGACGAGAGCGGTCTGGTCGCGCCGGGATCGATCGACGGTCCGCAGGCAATGTGGTCTGGCTCGGCAGTCACCGCGGATGCGTCGGCGATGTTCGGCGTTTTCAGCACGCAGTCGGGCGGGATTGGGTCGACTGGATCCACGTCCAATAACATGCAAGGACCGCCGGTAGTTGATGCTGCCGACATTGCGCATCCTGATCGAGCGTACTTCCTGGCGACGCTGCAGCAGTTGTATCAGGGTGGGCATTTCCAGATGAGTCAGTATGGGCCGCTGTGGTCGCCTATTGTCCAGAATTTGTATGTGGCCGAGCTCGCGCGGTTGATTGCAACGAGTGGTACCCAGGTCCGCTCTGCGGATGAGCTTGGGTTCCTGTTGGATCCGTACAGCCCGGTTCCTGGCTCTCTGGTGCAGCATTGGATTCAGGTTAACCACATTGTTGGGCCGACGGCTTCGGTGAATGCCCAAGGTGATGCGCCGGTGGGCGTTGGCACTAACCCAACCGCTGATAGCCCGATTGTTATCGACGATGCGCCGGTGCCGGTCACGCAAACGGTCGATCTCACGGCGGATTCGTCTACCGGCAACCGGACGTCGGGGGTGGTGTCTGCGTCTCAGGTTGAGCCTGCGTCGGTGGTTTCGGATGAGGTGGATGAGTCCGGGGAATCGAGTGGTGATGAGGGTTCGCCGTCGCCGTTGCCGACGAGGACGTTCATGGATCTGACGGGGGATTCCCCGGTGGTGACGGTTGAGGTCATCGGGTCGGAGGATCTTGGTGGTGTCGATAGTGGCTCGAGCACGCAGGTGGTTGGTGGGATCGACCAGGTGCTCGATGGTTCGCCAGGTTCGGTGCAGGGGTCTGGGTCGGGGTCAGCGCCGGTGACAGCGGTGGATAAGGGCAAGGGTAGGGCAGTAGAGGGGGCGTCGTCGTCGCCGGTTCCTGTGAGTCCGAGCGAGCCGGGTGGTGGGACGCAGCAGGGGGCGGCGAGCGGGTCCGAGCAGACTGGACCGGTTCCGACCGATCCCGGGGATTCGCATCATCCCAAGCGGATCCACTATCTCGCGTGGCTCAATAATCTTGAGCAGCACCGGCCCGAGCTTTTCCCGACCGGGTCGAAGAAGATCATGAAGAAAGATCCGCTCCTTAAGGCCGGATATATTGCCGAGCTGACGCGGCTGATTACCACGCCGAATGCGCCAAGACGCTCACGCCTGCAGCTTGGGTGGATGCTGAACCCGCAGGAGCCGATTAATCAATATACGATCCTGAAATGGATGGTGCAGAACAGTCTGGTGTGGCCGGGGCACGCCGGCTCTTTGCCTGTGCCGCAGTACGGTGTGTGGCCGGGCTCGGCGACGGGTTCCGCGCAGGCTGCGCCGGTTCCGGGCGATCCCGGAGACTCGACGCACCCCGACCGGATCATTTACGTGCAATGGATCAACGATCTCGCGCAGCAGCGGCCAGAGCTATTCCAGACCGGCCGGGGCGTCAATGTCCACCCTGAGCTAAGAGCTGCCTATATCGCCGAGTTGACGCGGCTGATGGCTATGCCGAATGCGCCGAGGCGCACGTTCACGGAGCTCGGCGAGATGTTGAATCCACAGGTACCGATCCCGGTGCCAACGGTCAAAACCTGGATGGCCGCCAACAATCTGGCGTGGCCGGATGCTACTTCCCTTTCGTCGAGGCCGAGCGTTGGCACCAACCCAATCTCGGATAACCCGATTGTTGTCGATGGTGCGCCGGTGCCGGTCACGCAGTCGGTTGATCTGACGGTGGGTTCGGTGCAAGGGTCTGGGTCGGCGCCGGTGACGGCGGTGGATAAGGGTAAGGGTAAGGCGGTTGAGGGGTCGCCGTCGCCGTCGGTGGTTCCGGTGAGTCCGAGTGAGGCTGCTCGTCGGACGACGAATGCGTCGGAGGGGTCGAGTCGGGCGCCGGATCCGCAGGTGTTGGTGCGGGATGTTTTGAGTGATGACCAGGTTCGGAATGTGTTGCGGCCGAATGTTGGTGATGGGGTGGATTCTGCCGGTGGGCTGGCGTCGGCGTTGGAGCAGCAGGCTGATTTGTTGTCGCATTACAACGCCACGCAGCAACAGCACCAGCCGGGGGGTGGGGGGTTCCAGCCTGGTGTGGTTGACAATGCGGTTTCGCCGCAGGATTCGATGGATACCGGCGATGATGGTCAGACGGCGTCACAGTTTGAGGCTGCGGATGAGCGGCATCCGGCTCGGATCCAGTACTGGGCGAGCTACCGGGAGTTGCAGCGTACTCACCCGGCGCAGTTCCCGGATGTGAACTCCAAGCAAAGGGCCAAGTTCGGTGCCGACGTGCTCCGAATCATGGAGCAGGAGGCCGTGCGGATCGACGCGAGTCCCACCTATCGATCGGGTGCGGATATCGCCAAGCTGCTGGTACCTGATGGCGCCAAGCCGGTGGGCACAGGCAAGGTCGTTCAATGGCTTAAGGCGGCCAGGACGGTACCTGCCTCGGCTATCAATTACGCAAGTCAGGCGTCCGGTTCTGGGGTTCGGCCGGATCCGCACGCGGTAGTGGTGGTCGACGCGGACTTGTTGCCTTGGGTGTCGAATATGGACGGTTCGGCGGGCGAGGTTCTGGATGCAATCCAGCAAGCCTTCCCGAACCAGAATCCGGCAGTTCTCACGGAGGCAGTCCGAACTGCTGGGAACATCAATTCCACGGTGAACCAGTTCCCGATCACGATCACGACGTCGCCTGCAGATATGGCGTGGCGTGCTGCTCAGCATCGGGTGGAGTTCCAGATCGCGGCGAGTCTGGTGACGACTGGCGGCGCGATGACTAGCGCGGCTGAGGTGGCGCAGTCGTTGGGTAGTCAGTTGGGTGTGCGGCGGACCACCGGGCTTCCCGCAGCGGGACCGTTGCACGACGTCGCGATGGAGAACAACGGTGAGTCCTCGGGTACTAGTGAGGTCTTGGACTCGTCGAACATGGAAATCGTGGATGAAGACGTTGTGGAGGTTCCTCACGGCGGTGGGGGGATGCCGACGGCGGGTACTCCGTTGGATGCGTTGTTGGGTTCGGAGACGGGCCAGCGGTTGCTGCCCTGGCTGATCCATGGTGCTGTGTTGGCCGAGCTGGCTGGAAGTTTGGGTGTGTCGGAAGATACGGCACGGGATGTCATGCTGCCGTATCTGGCTGCGGGCGTGGAGACGTGGGAGAGCGATGGCGAGACGCTCTACTACATCCCTCGTGCTCGCCCGAGCGGGAGCGACGATGCTTATCTCGATCGTGTGAATGCGTTGGCAAATAGTGGTTCGTTGCTCGATGAGCAGGGTGCGTTTACGCCTACCGCGGAGCAGCTGTTCATCTCGGAGATCGCGCGGTTGCGGGATGAGCCGGGTGGTTTGCCGCCGTCGTTGACCGCGGTGGCGAGATTGGTCGTCCCGGGTGGAACACCGGACCTGTCGGACGTGCAGTCGTGGGTGGATGCGGCGTTGACGTCGCCTGTGACGACGCCTCCCACGGTGGCTGCGCCGACTCCGCAGGCGATCCCGGTAGTGACGACGCCGATGCTGACGTCGGCGCTTGACGCGCTTTCGCCGTGGTCGCCGGGACAAGTATCGGAGTCTGGGTCGTCGGGTCTGTCCGGGTTTGAGGCCACGTTCGAGGCGACCATGCAGGACGAGGGAGCGGCGAGTGAGTCGGAAGGCGAATCGGACCGACCTTTGAAGCGGCCGCGTTTGGGGGATGCGGGTGGGTCTGACTCGGCGAGGTTCGAGGTATCGGGGCAGTCGGGTTCGGCCATGGGGTCTGAGCAGGCTGCGCCGGTCCCGACCGATCCTGGAGACCCGACGCATCCCGACCGGATCAATTACGAGCAGTGGCTCAACGATCTCGCACAGCGGCGGCCTGAGCTTTTCCGGACGGGTCCTGGCGTCAGCACTCCTCCGGAGTTGAAGAGCGGGTACATGGCCGAGTTGACCCGGCTGGTGACGACGCCGGGTGCGCCGCGGCGCAACTTCACCGAACTCGCCCATATGCTGAACTCGCAGCAACCGATCGGTAGTCCCACGATTAAGATCTGGATGGCGGAGAACAATCTGGCGTGGCCGCACGGTACCGGCCGTGTGCCTGGGCCGCGTGATGGGACGCAGCCGGGGTCGGCGACCGGGTCCGCGCAGACCGGGCCGGCTCCGGCCGATCCTGGGGACCTGAGGCATCCCGATCGGATCAGTTACGTGCAGTGGCTCGACGATCTCGTGCAGAATCGGCCCGAGTTCTTCTCGGCAGGTCCGGGCAACAACAAGTCCAAGCCCGCAGAGTTGAAGGGCGGGTATATCGCTGAGTTGACCCGGCTGGTGACCACGCCGGGTGCGCCGCGGCGTAGCGACACGGAACTCGGCCGGATGCTGAATCCGCAGCAACCGATCAGTAGTCCCACGATTAAAATCTGGATGGCGGAGAACAATCTGGCATGGCCGCAGGGTACCGGCCGTGTGCCTGGGCCGAGTTACGGAACGCAGCCGGGGCCGACGACGGGGTCCGCGCAGACTGGGCCGGTTCCGACCGATCCTGGGGACCTGAGGCATCCCGATCGGATCAATTACCTCCAGTGGCTCGACGATCTCGTGCAGAATCGGCCCGAGTTCTTCTCGGCAGGCCCGGGCAACAACAAGGCTAAGCCCGCAGAGTTGAAGGGCGGGTACATCGCCGAGTTGACCCGGCTGACCACGCCGGGTGCGCCGCGGCGTAGCGACACGGAACTCGGCCGGATGCTGAATCCGCAGCAACCGATCCCTCGGGGTACGGTCAAGAACTGGATGGACGAGAACGGTCTGGTCGGCACGCAGTCGGGCGGGGTTGGGTCCACTGGATCCATGTCCAATAACATGCAAGGACCGCCGGCAGTGGATACTGCCGACAATGCGAATCCTGATCGAGCGTACTACTTGGCGACACTGCAACAGTTGTCGCAGGGTGGGCATTTCCAGATGACTCAGCAGGGGCTCGTGTGGTCGCCCATTGCCCAGAATCTGTATATGGCCGAGCTCGCGCGGTTGATTGCAACGAGTGGTGCACAGCCGCGCTCTGCGGACGAGCTTGGGTTCCTGTTGAATCCGTACAGCCCGGTGCCCGGCTCTCTGGTGCAGCATTGGATACAGGCAAACCACATTGTTGGGCCGACGGCGTCGGTGAACGCCCAAGGTGATGCGCCAGTGGGCGTTGGCACTAACCTGCCAACCGCGGACACGGATGCTGGCTCGCCGATGCAGGACATGGAGAACGCAGGGTTGTCGCAGCCTGATAACCCGATTGTTATCGATGGTGCGCCGGTGCCGGTCACGCAGTCGGTTGATCTGACGGCGGGTTCGTTTACCGGGAACCGGATGTCGGGCGGGGTGTCTGCGTCTCAGGTTGATTCGGCGTCGGTGAGTTCGGTGCAGGGGTCTGGGTCGGGATCGGCGCCGGCGACGGCGGTGGATAAGGGTAAGGGTAAGGCGGTTGAGGGGTCGCCGTCGCCGTCGGTGGTTCCGGTGAGTCCGAGTGAGGCTGCTCGTCGGACGACGAATGCGTCGGAGGGGTCGAGTCGGGCGCCGGATCCGCAGGTGTTGGTGCGGGATGTTTTGAGTGATGACCAGGTTCGGAATGTGTTGCGGCCGAATGTTGGTGATGGGGTGGATTCTGCCGGTGGGCTGGCGTCGGCGTTGGAGCAGCAGGCTGATTTGTTGTCGCATTACAACGCCGCGCAGCAGCAGGTGGGTGGGGGGTCCCCGCATAGCGGTAGTGACAGTGGTGGGGGTTCACCTGACGTGCCGGTGTTGAGCACTGGTGACGGCGAGTCTTCGCAGCCGCCGGTGGTGGCGTCGCCGGAGACGGTGCAGGACATGCAGATCGACGTTGATGGTCAGACGGCGTCACAGTTTGAGGCTGCGGATGAGCGGCATCCGGCTCGGATCCAGTACTGGGCGAGCTACCGGGAGTTGCAGCGTACTCACCCGGCGCAGTTCCCGGATGTGAACTCCAAGCAAAGGTACAAGTTCGGCGCGGATGTGCTCGAGCTCATGGAACAGGAGGCCGTGCGGATCGACGCAAGTCCCACCTACCGATCGGGTGCGGACATCGTCAAGCTGCTGGTACCTGATGGTGTCAAGCCGGTAGGCAAAAACACAGTTACTGCTTGGCTTAAGGCGGCCAGGACGGTACCTGCCTCGGCTATCAATTACGCAAGTCAGGCGTCCGGTTCTGGGGTTCGGCCGGATCCGCACGTGGTAGTGGTGGTCGACGCGGACTTGTTGCCTTGGGTGTCGAATATGGACGGTTCGGCGGGCGAGGTTCTGGACGCAATCCAGCAAGCCTTCCCGAACGAGGCTCCGGCAGTTCTCACGGAGAGGGTGCGGACTGCTGGGAACATCAATTCCACGGTGAACCGGTTCCCGATCACGATCACGACGTCGCCTGCAGATATGGCGTGGCGTGCTGCCCAGCATCGGGTGGAGTTCCAGATCGCCGCGAGCCTCGTCAGTACTGGAGGTGACATGCTCGTCGCGGCTGAGGTGGCGCGGTGGTTGGGTAATCAGTTGGGCGTGGGGCGGACCACCGGGCTTCCCGCAGCGGGACCGTTGCACGACGTCGCGATGGAGAACAACGGTGAGTCCTCGGGCACGAGTGATCTGGTCGATGAGGAGCTGGTCGAGATGCAGCCGGTGGAGGATTCGCCGGCTCAGCAGCCCTTGACGCTTCAGCCGCCGATCCAGCAGCACCCTGTGCCGGAGGCTCCGCCGACGCCGACGCCGTCTTCGTCCGACACCGATCGACCGAGCCGGCCGCCGGTGGTGACCATCCCGACGTCGGACATTAGCCGGATCCTGGAAGGGCTGGACGACGTCGTGGAAGGCGATGGTGAGATCGTCGAGGGTGACAGTGAGATCGTCGAGGGCGACGAGGTGGTCTCGGAGGCTTCGCGGCCTGTGGCTTCGCGGCCCCGTCCGGTGTGGGAGCAAGCTTGGGCGCGGGCTGGTGATACCGGCAACGATGAGGATTACGAGCTGCCGGTGATCGAGTTCGATGTGGCCGATCCGGATGTCACTGTCGCGAACATCCTTCCGCCGGGAACAGGTTCCACGAAGTCCGGTCCTGGCTCGACGAAGCACAAGCCGAAGGCCAAGAACGACGAGAACAAGGACGAGGGCGAGCGTTCGGCTTAGCTCGACCGCAGTGGCGGGTTTTGGGGAGGCGACCGATGACCCCCTGACCCCGCCACTGCGTAGTCGGTGTATGACATCGAACTCTGAGACTCCAGCGGACGGTGCGACCCCGCGGAACCGTCCGCCTCGCTCGTCCCGTGTCCTGCGCCGCAGCGTCGGCGCGGTCCTGATGGCGATGGCGCTGGTCGGCGGGGGAGTCGTGGCGGCTGCCCCCGCCCAGGCCGAACTGCCGCAGCCCAAGTACACCTACTACCGGGTACGTAGTCACTACGACCGCCTGCCGGAATCGGTCCACAAGATCGCGGCCCGGTACCTGCGTGACAGCAGGCGGTACCGCGAGATCTTCGCGCTCAACAAGAGGCGACTACAGCCCGACGGCACCCGCATGACCCATGACACCGAGCTCCACGTCGGCTGGCTGCTGATCCTGCCGAATGACGCGAAGCACAACGACTTGAAGTACGGCGCGCTCGGGTGCTGCCAGAAGGTCGTCGAGATCAAGACCGTCCGGAAGGTCGTCAACGGCAAGGTCATCATCACGAAGATCTCGGTCGTGCGGGAGGGTATCCCGGCCGACCAGGCCGTGAAGAAGGTCGTGATCGTGGGCCCGAAGACGGCCGTGGCCAGGCAGGCGGCGCCGAAGAAGGCCGTCAAGAAGCCTACCCCTGCCACGCGGACGAAGGTCTCGAGCCCCAAGAAGGTGCCGCCGGCCCAGGCCAAGGCGCCGGCAAAGGCGCCGAACGGCGTCGTGGTTCCTCCGGCGAAGCTGCCGGAACCGAAGCAGCCCGCTACGCAGTCGTGCGTGAAGCCGTCGAAGACGGTGCTGAAGGACATGCCGTGGTCGGAGAAGCGGCTCGACTCCAGACGGGTGTGGTCGCTGACCCAGGGCCAGGGCGTCACCGTGGCCGTCGTCGACTCCGGTGTGGACGCCGACGCGCCGCAGCTCAAGGGCAAGGTGCTCACCGGCGTCAACACAGACAACGACAGCACCCGTGCTGACGACGACTGCGCAGGTACCGGCACGTTCGCTGCTGGCATCATCGCGGCCCAGCCGACCAAGGGCATCGGGTTCGCGGGCGTCGCGCCGGGCGCGACGGTGCTGCCGGTCAAGTACACGACATCGGACAGCGCGGGCACGGGCTCGCTGGCCCGGGCGATCCGTGCGTCAGTGGACGGCGGCGCGAAGGTGGTCAACGTATCGGTCGACAGCCTGGACTCCAGCGATCTTCTCGAGGGCGCCGTGGACTATGCGACCAGCAAGGACGTCTTGCTGGTCGTGGGTGTGCCCACCGAAGCGGCGGCGGCCAAGGCTAAGACGTACCTGGCCAAGTTCCCACAGGTGCTCACGGTCGGTTCGATCGGGTCGGATGGCACGCCGGTCGGATCGGCGAACGGTTTCCGCGTCGATCTGGTCGCTCCTGGTACGGACCTGGTCAGCCTCAGCCGTGGCGAGGGCCACGTGCAGGGCAGCGATTCCAACGCGGCGCCGTTCGCCACGGGCGTGGCCGCGCTGGTCCGTTCGTACTTCCCGACACTTACGGCGGAGCAGGTGAGGAAGCGTCTGCTGCTGACAGCTGACGAGACCACCGGTTCGCAGGTCGGTTCCGGAGTGGTGAACCCGTACGCCGCGGTGACGACAGTCATCCCGTCGGAGAACAACCCGGTCAAGGTCGTGAGCACTCCGGCACCGGAGGCTCCGGAGTACACCCTCACGGCCGGTGCTCCTGATGAGACCGCCGCCGCTCGGAGTACCGCGCTGCTGTTCACGTTGATCCTGCTCGGCGTTGGGCTGGTGCTGGCCGTGGTGGCGTTCGCCCTGCCGCGTGGTCGCCGTCGTAAGTGGCGTCCGAGCGGGGTCGACCTGGCGCCGCGCGAGGATTCGACGTCGGTGCGCGCCGTGGTGCCCGCGGTGGACGGGGACGTTACGGAGCCGGCCCCGGAGGCCGAGGTCCTGGAACCAGTCATGACAGCTGCGCCAGCGCGTGAGATCCCCAGCATGGGCGACCTCACGCACGTGTCCCGCAGCGAGGCCCTCGGACGAGGCGAGGACGTGCGGTGAGCACAATCATCGTCCGCCGGCCGCGGCGGCGGAAGCCGCCCGAGTTCCCGCAAGGGGAGCTCGCGCTGCAGGAGCCGCCGCCGCTGCCGGAGTCGCAGGGCGGGCAGATCTCGACCCTGCTCATGTACCTGCCGATGGCGGCGTCGTCAGCGGTGATGGTGCTGATGTTCGTCCAGCCGGGCGGCGCCAACCGGACGATGATGTACCTCGCCTCCGGGATGATGGTCGTGTCGATGCTCGCCATGGGGCTCGTCCAACTCGGGCGAGCATCGAGCGAGCGGAAGTTGAAGGTGAAAGGGGAGAGCAGGGACTACCTGCGCTACCTCGGCCAGGTCCGGAAGAAGGTGCGTCAGGCGATCACCGCCCAGCGCACGTCGATGCTGTGGATGCATCCGGAGCCGGGACGCCTGTGGGCGGTCGCGAACAGCGACCGCCTGTGGGAGCGCCGACCCAACCACCACGACTTCGGCGAGGTCCGGATCGGCGTCGGGCCGCAGCGCCTCTCGCTCAAGCTCCAGGCGCCCCAGACCAAGCCGGTCGAGGACCTGGAGCCGCTGTGCGCGAGTGCGCTGCGCCGGTTCATGCATGCGTACGGCACGGTCGACGACCTGCCGATGGCGGTCTACCTGCGGACGTTCGCGCGAATCCTGCTGCGCGGGGAGCCGGACGTGAGCCGGGCGATGGTCCGGGCGATGGTCATGCAGCTGGCCACGTTCCACTCGGCGGACGACGTCCGGATCGCCGTTTGCGCCAGCGGCGACCGGCTCGCCGACTGGGACTGGCTGAAGTGGCTGCCGCACGCGTTGCACCCGACCGAGCACGACGGCGCGGGCCCGCTGCGGCTCGTCGTCGACAACTGGCAGGAGTTGGAGGGGCTGCTTGGTGAGCAGGAGTTCACCGAGCGCACCCGGTTCGACCCGGCGGCGGCCGCCAGCCCGACCGAGCCGTACATCGTGATCGTGCTCGACGGCGCCCACCTGCCTGAGCAGTCCCGCCCGGGCACAGCTGGCTACCGCAACACCACGGTCGTCGACGTGGACGGGTCGCTGCCGTGGAAGGCGACCGACGGCACGCTGCGCCTGGACGTGGCCGCCGAGACGATCCAGATGGTCGAGGTCGACCAGGCGGGCACCGAGAAGCTCAAGCTGATCGGCCGACCCGACCAGCTCGGGCTGGCCGCGTGCCGCCGGCTCGCGCACACCCTGGCCCCGTTCCGGGCGGGTGTGGCCGTCGAGTCCACCGACGTGGCCAACACCGACATCGAGCTGACCACGCTGCTCGGCGCGGGCGACCCCCGCACGGTGACGACCGAGCAGCTGTGGACGCCCCGGTCGCCGTGGGACTTCCTGCGGGTGCCGATCGGCGTCACCGACACCGGCTCCCCCGTAGAGCTGGACATCAAGGAGTCCGCCCAGGGCGGCATGGGCCCGCACGGCATCCTCATCGGTGCCACCGGCTCCGGCAAGAGCGAGCTGCTGCGGACCCTCGTGCTGTCGATGTCCCTGACGCACTCCTCCGAGGTGCTCAACTTCGTGCTCGTCGACTTCAAGGGTGGTGCGACGTTCGCGGGCCTCGACACGCTTCCACACGTCTCGGCGTTCATCACCAACCTCGCCGACGAGCTGTCACTGGTAGACCGCATGCAGGACTCGCTCCACGGCGAGCTGGTCCGCCGCCAGGAGGCGCTACGGGCCGCCGGCTACAGCTCGGTCACCGAGTACGAGAAGGCGCGCGTCAACAGCAACGACCTGGAGCCGTTTCCCACCCTGTTCGTCGTCGTGGACGAGTTCGGCGAGCTGCTCGCGACGAAGAGCGAGTTCATGGACCTGTTCGTCATGATCGGCCGGCTCGGCCGAAGCCTCGGCGTGCACCTGCTGCTCGCCTCGCAGCGGCTGGAGGAAGGGCGGATCAGCTCGCTGGAGACGCACCTGTCCTACCGGGTCGGCCTGCGGATGTTCTCCGCGATGGAGAGCCGCAGCGTCCTCGGCGTCAACGACGCCTACGAGGAGCCGCTGCAGGCCGGGTCCGGCTTCCTGCGCACCGACACGACGACGCTCGTGAAGTTCAAGGGCGCGTACGTGTCCGGGCCGTGCAAGACCGACCAGCCTGTGGCGGTGCGCCGCGCGGTGGCCGTGGGCAGTGTGGTGCCGTACGGCGTCGGCTATGTCGCGCCGCTCACACCGCACCAGACAGAGCCGGTCGAGCCGGAGATCGTCGAGGACGACCCGAACGTCGAGACCGTGCTCCAGGTGCTCGTCCGGCGGCTGCGCGGCGAGGGCGTGCCGGCCCGGCGGATCTGGCTGCCGCCGCTGGACGTGCCACCGACCCTGGACGAGGTGCTGCCGGAGACCGTCAGGCACCCGCAGCGCGGGTTCGGTGTCCTCACCAAGCACGGTGCCGGCCGCCTGGCGGTGCCGGTGGGTGTCGTG
This sequence comes from uncultured Actinomycetota bacterium, assembly GCA_963742725.1. Lineage (GTDB taxonomy): Bacteria > Actinomycetota > Actinomycetes > Mycobacteriales > Cryptosporangiaceae > CAVVAL01. The sequence continues at coordinate 22,580 of CAVUMX010000003.1, forward strand.
GACAAGCCGTTCGACCAGAAGCGCGAGCCGCTGGTGGCGGACCTGGCCGGCGGCAAGGGGCACGTCGGCATCGCGGGCGGCCCGCAGATGGGCAAGAGCTCGCTGATCCGCACGCTCGTCTCCGGGCTGGCGCTGACCCACACTCCCGCCGAGGCGCAGTTCTACATCCTCGACTTCGGTGGTGGTGGACTCGCTGGCCTCGCCGACCTGCCGCATGTCGGCAGCATCGCGGGCCGGCTGGAGAAGGAGCGGGTCCAGCGGACCGTCGCCGAGCTGGGCAACCTGCTCACCGACCGCGAGAAGCGGTTCGCCGAGCTGCGCATCGACTCGATGGCGACCTACCGCAAGATGCGCGCGAGCGGCCAGATCACAGACGACCCGTTCGGTGACGTGTTCCTCGTCGTCGACGGGTGGTTCACGCTGCATCAGGAGTATGAGGACCTGGAGTCCACGATCCAGGAGATCGCGTCGCGGGGACTCAGCTACGGCATCCACCTGATCGTCGCGGCGACGCGCTGGTCGGAGATCCGCCCGTGGCTGCGCGACCTGCTCGGCACGCGGTTCGAGCTGTGCCTCGGCGACTCGATCGAATCCGAGATGGACTTCCGCGCGGCGAAGGGCGTGCCCCAGATTCCGGGCCGTGGTCTGACGAAGGACAAGTACCACTGCCAGATGGCGGTGTCTCGCGTGGACGGGCAGCCCGAGGGCGACCCGGCTGAGGGCACACAGCACCTGGTGGCGCGGATCAAGGAGGCCTGGACCGGGCAGACGGCACCGCCGGTGCGCATGCTGCCGACGACGCTGTCCGTCTCCGAGCTCCCGGCGGCAGCGCGTGAGGGCATGGATCTGAAGGTGGCGTTCGGCGTCGACGACACGAGGCTGGAGCCGGTCTGGCACGACTTCGGCGTCGACCCGCACCTGCTCATCTTCGGCGATGTGGAGAGCGGAAAATCGAACCTTCTGCGGATCGTCGCACGTGGTATCGCGGAGCGGTTCACTCCGAGCGAGGCGCGCGTCGTCCTCGCCGACCAGCGTCGGCAGCTACACACCGCGATCCCGCCCGAGTATGTGCTCGGCACTGCCACGTCACCGAGCACGCTCAGTAATCTGATGAAGGAGATCGCCGCGTCGCTGAGCAAGCGGGTACCCGCCAGCGATATCGCGCCGGACCGGATCCCGAAGCGGGACTGGTGGCGCGGGCCGCAGTTGTTCGTCCTCGTCGACGACTACGAGCTGCTCGCCTCGCCCATGTCGCCGTCGCTCGACGCGCTCACCGAGCTGTCGTCCAGCGGCGTCGAGATCGGACTGCACCTGGTCGTCTCCCGCAGCAGCGTCAATGCCGGGCGTGGTATGGGTGATCCGACGCTGCGCCGCCTCTGGGAGGGCGCCGCACCGGGACTGCTGCTCTCTGCTCGCAAGGACGAGGGGCCGTTCCTCGGCGACGTCCGGCCGCGGCAGCTGCCGGCTGGCCGCGCCCAGCTCATCAACCGGCGGCGGGTCGTCACGCTCGTGCAGACCGCCCTCGTACCGGCTGAGTCCCAAGCGGCGGCCTGACCGAAATCCCATCACGGGCGGTGACCCCCGAGCGCGGCTGAGCCGTAGTGAGGGGGCACCGCCCGACCCGTGTCTGCATGACGAAGGAGTTGAACCGAGGTGAGCAGCACACTTGCAGCCGACCTTTGCCGGGTCGTGCTCATGACCCCCACAGCGTCGGCCGAGATCGCGCTGCCCGCCGGTGTGCCGGTCGGGGATCTGCTGCCCGCGCTCGTTCAGCAGTCGGGTGCCGCCAAGGTCGGCACGCCGGACTACGAGCAGGGTTGGGTACTGCAGCGCCTCGGTCACGATCCCCTGGACGAGGATGCCACGCCGGCAGCTCTGGGCATCAAGGAGGGGGAGACGCTCTACCTGCGCCCGGCCAGCAGCGTGCTGCCGCCGTTTCACTTCGACGACCTGATCGACGGCGTCGCGAGCGGCATCAAGAACCGGCCCTGGGCATGGCGCGCCGAGATGACCCGGTGGATGTTCCTCACGTTCTGCGGCGCCATACTCGCAGTGGGGCTCGGCGTCGTCTTCCAGGCGGGGCCCGTGCTCGTGCGGGCCGCAGTGGCGGGCGCGATGGCGCTCGCGGCGCTCGTCGGAGCAGGTGTCTGCTCCCGCGCCGTCGACGACCGGGGCGCCGCGCTGGTGCTCGGGTGCGCAGCCGTCCCCTATGGCGCGCTCGCCGGGTTCGTCGTGCCGACAGCTCCTGCCGACCCCACGCTGAGTGCGCCGAACCTGCTCTGCGCCGGCGTCGCCGCCACCTTCACCGCGCTCATCGCGCTGGGACTGGTCGGCACCGCCAAACCCCTCTTCGGCGCCGTCGCCACGACGGGCGCCTGGGCAGCTATCGGTGGCCTGTTCGCCGTGTTCGGGGCTGGACAGGTGGGCGTGGCGGCCATCATCGCCGCGTTGGTGCTGATCCTGGCGACGCTCGCGCCGCGGCTGGCGTTCGGGATGGCCAAGATGCGGTTGCCGATGCTGCCGACCAGCGCCGACGACCTCAGCGACGACATCGAGCCGTTCAACGGCAAGGAGGTCCTGGCAGCCGCGGCCGCCGCAGACCGGCACATCACGTGGATATTCGCCGCCGCCGGTGCCATCTCCGCGGGTGCGCTCGCCATCCTGGCGACCGGCGACGGCTGGGCGCCGCCCGCGACCGCGGCGGTCGTCGCCGCAGCGCTGCTCCTACGCTCGCGAGTCCTGCTCGACTGCTGGCAGCGGGTCAGCGTAATCGCGCCCGCCGCGCTCGCCATCGGGCTGCTGGCGATCCGCCTCGGTGGTTCTCTGCCCGCGGCCCTCGTCTACGGGCTGCTGGTCTCCGCGCTGGCCGCGGCCGCCGCCGCGTCGGTGGCCTTCTCCCGGGTGATGCCCGGTCGCAGGATCCACCCGCTGTGGGGCCGCATCGCCGACGTCGTGGAGTGGATCGTCGTCATCGCCGTCATCCCACTGGTCCTCGCCGACATGGGCCTCTACACGTGGGCCCGCGCGCTCGGCGGCTGAGCCCCGTCCGACCGTTCCGAGATCAAGGAGGCATGTCGTGCAGACCCGTCGCGATCAGCTGCAAGCCCACTACTTCGTGGTGGGGCGGTTGGTGTCGGCGCTGCTACGCGCGGAACCCGACGCGCCCGAAGGTCCGATGCAGCGCTTCGCCAAGGCGACGTTCGCCGGCGTCCTGGTAGCGGTCATCGTGCTCGCGGTCGCCGGGATCTGGGGATATGTGTCGCCCGGCAGCAGCAAGGCGTGGAAGACGGCCGGCGCGCTGATCGTCGAGAAGGAGACCGGCGCCCGCTACGTCTACCGCAACGAGCTGCTGCGGCCGGTCGCCAACCACGCGTCCGCGCGGCTGATCCTCGGCGCAGACATGACGGTCAAATCGGTGTCGCGCAAGTCGCTGCGGGGCGTCGCACACGGCGCGCCGATCGGCATCGCGTCCGCCCCGGACTTCCTGCCGGAGAAGACGCACCTCACCGGCGCCTACTGGCAGGTCTGCTCGACGCTGCGGGCGGACGACACCGGCACCGACGTTCCGTACGTCACGCTGAGCATCGGCTCCACCAAGCCCACGCCGCTCGCGAACGATCGCGGCCTGCTCGTCGCCACCGAGGACGGCACGACATATCTGGCGTGGAAGGGCAAGCGCTACCGGATCAGTGGCGGCGCAGCGCTAACGGCCCTCGGCTACGGCTCCACGACGCCCGCGGTCGTCGGGTCCGCCTTCATCAACGCGCTGCCGGCCGGTCCAGACCTGCGCGCTCCCGAGGTGCCCGGCACCGGCGGCGTGGGTCCGGTCGTTGACGGCTCCGCCACGACGATCGGGCAGGTGTTCGTCGTGCGGTCCGCCGGCGGCGCCGACCAGTACTTCGCCGTCCGCGCCGACGGGCTCTCCGCCCTGACGGAGACGGACGCGGTGCTACTGCTGGCGCGGGGCACCTCGAAGGCGATCGAGCTCAGCCCGAGCGTGTTCGGCTCCGCCCCGCGCTCGGCGACGTCCACGGTCACCACCGACTTCCCGGCATCGCCGCCGGAGGTCACGACGCAGGCCAGCAGCACACAGGTGCCGTGCGTGTTCGTCACCGTGAACACCTCAGGCGCCGGCCAGTCGCTGGTCGGACTCGGCCGCGCCGCGGTCGGTGAATCGAGCGCCGGCACCGCCGGCGTCGACGAGGTCATCGTCGAGGCGGGCACCGGCGTACTGCTGCGGTCGCAGCCAGCGCCGGGCGTGACCACGGGCGCGCTGTACCTGCTAACCGACTTGGGCATCAGGTACGGGCTGCCCAGCGACGATGTCGTGGCGCTCCTCGGCTACGCGGGCCTGACGCCCGTCCAGGTTCCGTCGTCGCTGGTCTCGCTGATCGAGTCCGGGCCGGTGCTCAACCCGACGGATGCGCTCGGCAGCCCAACCACGACCGAATCCCTGACGGGAGCGGTCACCACGAACACCGGAACGCCCTGACGCGGTCCGGCCCACAGACCCACACCGGCGAACACGCCGGTGTGCAGGCAAGAACTCTCAATTAGGAGGAGAGATGGCAACGGTATTCGTCAGTACCGAGGCGATGAAGCAGAGCGCTGCGCTCTTCGAGCAGGCGGTCAACGACTGCATCCAGATCCTCAACGGCGTCAACGTCGAGATCGGCGCCCTGCAGGCCAGCTGGAAGGGCGTCGCGTCGCAGACCTTCGCCCAGGTCACCAAGGACTGGGGCGACCAGTTCCAGGTGGTCATCAAGGAGCTCGACGCCATGAAGGACAACCTGATGGGCAACCAGTCCAATTACTCGCAGAACGAGTACCAGCAGGTCACCATCTCCAAGCAGCTCGACGCGCTGCTCGGTGGCGACGACGTCGCCTGACCGACCGGCAGCCCCAAACCAACTCATCCCAGAAAGGGACCACCATGACGTCTTTTGCCGTCAATTTCACCGAGATGTACGCCGTCGTTACCGCCCTCGGCCACGCCAGCCAGAAGGTGCAGGGCGAGCTCGACAACCTGGAGGCCACCGTCGCCAACCTGATCCAGACCTGGGAGGGCGAGGCGCAGACGCAGTACGTCAGCCACCAGGCCAAGTGGGACGCCGCGGCCCAGAGAATGCACGCGGTTCTCGGCCGGGCCACCCAGGCGCTCGACGTCATCAACGAGAACTACATCAGCACGGAGAAGGGCGTCGCCGGGTCGTGGCTGTAACACGCCGCAGCCGCGCACGTCGCTCGGCCCCGCGCCGCCCGGCGCGGGGCCCGGCCCCAGAGGAGGTGACAACCGATGGCCGATACCAAGGTCCAAGTTACGCCCCAGTCGCTCAAAGACTTCGCGAAGTGGCTGGATGAGCTCGCTGACGCGCTGAAGAAGCTCAGCGCTGAAACGCTGATGACGCCGGGCGTGCTCCCGGGCACATTTCCCCATGCCGACTGGCTCAAGAAGCTCGTCGAGACAAGCAAGCAAAGCGTCCAGAAGAATCTCGAGAATCTGCGTCACGCACTCCGTGAGATTTCGGAAAACCTTCTGCTGATCGCGAAGGAGTACGAGAAGACCGAAGACATCAACAAGATGAAGTCCAAGGAGCTGGAGCAGCTGCTCAAGGATGTGGCGAAGTACCTTCCCGATGCAACCACGCTCTATACCGGCAACAACCCGTACAGCTACGGCAGCGACAGCGACGTGCCCGACGGCGAGGACGACGACGAGGACGACGACGACGAGGACAAGCCCAAGCCCAAGTAAGTCGGCTCGATAGATCGGCCCGGAGCCGTCGCCTGACGGCCGTTGCAGAAAGGAGGTGTCGTCATGGCGGCGGACAACCCTAGCGATTCCGACTACGACGTCGAAAAGTACTGGTACAACAGCAACCTCTTTATGCCCCTTCTCAAGAAGGAAGAGTGGGAGCTCGTCAAGTTGGCGAAGTTGTATGACAAGGAGATCAAGGAGGCGGAGGCGAAGGGTGATACCGCTAAGGTAAAAGAGCTGAAAGGCATTCTCAACATCATCAACATGGTCTGGATCGGGAGGTTCGAGAATCCACGGAAAAATAATGAAGCGCTCTGGCCGTTTGACGAGAAGGGAAACTACCTTTACGGCACCGAGCCGCCGCGCGGCAAGATTCCCCCCACGACACAACCAAATATCGGAGGTGGGGAGGAGAAGACTGAGCCGACCGGCTCGGACTATTCTAACTACACCCACCAGATGGTGATAAAGGCGATCTACGGCGACAAGTCCATCTTTCCGACGATGGAAAATGCCGCTGCACAGTTCAAGCACATCGGAATCCTGTTGGGCAATATCGCAGAGGAGTTCGAGAAAGGAACTCTCAGTCTCGTTGGCAAGGATGGCGAGGGAGGCTCGTGGAGTGGTGAGGCGGGCGAGATCATGACCAACCTCATGAGCGGCATCCTGAAGTTTGTCAATGAGACGTCGAAGACCATAGACAGCACGTACTATTTCCCGCTGCTGAAAACTGCCTCGTCACTTCACTACGCCCAGAGCAAGTTCAGAAACGAATACAACAAGCAGGTCGATAGAACGCTGACGCACTGGGAGTCACTGCCTTACTCGGAGAGGACCGAAGCCCGCCTGAAGGGGTTCGAGGACTACTTCTATCAGGCGGTGGACAACATGGCCCGCGACGTGATCGTCAAGCTGGCCATGGACTACTCCGACCACGGCGTTGAGATCGAGCCGGTCTCCACGAATGTGCCGTTCAAGACGCCCAAGAGCCCCGACGCCAACCTGAACAACAAAGATCTCGGCAAACAGCTCAACGACATTTTGAACAAGCAGAACAAGGACATCAACAACTATCTGAAGGATCAGAACAAGGGGCTCAACGACTATCTGAAGGGTCAGAACAAGGGCCTGTCAGACTACATGAACGGTCAGAACAAGGGCCTGGAAGACTACATGAATGGCCTGAACAAGAATTTGAACAACAACCCTGACCTGGACAAGTTGAAGGGCAAGGGTATCGACACCAATGGTGACGGCAAGATCGACGGCTATGACACCAATGGCGACGGCAAGATCGACACTGGCCTGGACGGTAAGCCGGTGGGCGATCTTAAGAGGCTCCAGCAGGATGGCTTCGTCCCGCACCTCAAGCAGGTTCAGAACCCGAACAACAACCTTGACCTGAACAAGGTAAAGGGCAAGGGTATCGACACCAATGGTGACGGCAAGATCGACGGCTATGACACCAATGGTGACGGCAAGATCGACACCGACTTGAATGGTCTTAAGAAGATCCAGCAGGATGGCTTCGCCCCGCACCTTAAGCAGGTTCAGAACCCGAACAACAACCTTGACCTGAACAAGGTGAAGGGCAAGGGCACCCCGATCGACGTAGACGGCGACGGGAAGCCCGATGGGTACGACACCGATGGTGACGGCAAGATCGACAAGCCGCTGTCCCCGAACCAGAAGCTGATCGATTCCGACGGCGACGGAAAGCCCGACGGCATCGACACCGACGGTGACGGCAAGATCGACAAGCCGCTGTCCCCGAACCAGAAGCTGATCGATTCCGACGGCGACGGAAAGCCCGACGGCATCGACACCAATGGTGACGGCAAGATCGACAAGCCGCTCTACAACCCGTCCCAGTACAAGCCGGGCGATTACAAAGTCCCGCCGCCGGTCGTCAATATCCCACCCACCAACTACCCGACGCCCAAGATCGACCCGAGCAAACCCCTGAAGTTCGACTTCCCGAAGTACAACCTGACGCCGGTTGACCCGAAGTCGTTCCCGAGCATCGGCAAGACGGCCGGCGGGCTGCTGTCGAAGGGCAAGCTGCCCATCAACCCCAGCACGGGCCTCGTGATTCCGCCGAAGCTGCAGAGCACGCCGGTGGTGAAGCCGAACGCGCACATCCTCGGCACCAACGTGCCCGGGCGGGTCGTCGCTGGCATTCCGGGGCGGTCGGGCGTGGGCACGGGGGCAGGCGGCATGCCGATGATGCCGATGTCACCTGGAATGGGAATGGGGCACGGCAACCAGAACCAGAACAAGGACCGGGAGCGGGAGACCTGGCTCGTCGAGGACGAGGACATCTGGTCCTCCGACAGCACCGTCGCGCCCACCGTCCTAGGCCGCACCGAACCCTGACCCAGATCCGCACATGAGAGGAGGTAGCGATGGCCGGCACAGCACCGCCGCCCCTGACGGACTACAGCACCTACACCCTGGACGACGTCGTCCGGGTTCTGAGCAGCGCCGATCCGCAGACGTTCCTCGACAACGCGCAGTGGTTCGGTCGGGTCACCTCGCACCTCACGAACCTCGCGCCGCAGCTAGCCGGCGGGGTGAACAAGCTCGCCGGCCCCGGCGGCACGTGGATCGGATCGGGCGCGCAGGCGTTCGCCTGGATCGGCAACCTCGTGGCGACCTACATCGCGAACACGGCGCGCACGCTCAACAGCCCACCGCATGAGCAGCTGCTGCGGCAGATCGCTGACGCCCTGACCCGGGCACTCGCTCAGCTCCAGACACTGCTGTCGGAGTACAGCACCGCGAGCACGGAGCTGGAGAACTCGATCGCGACGATCGACCCGAAGAAGTACAAGGGGCCGAGCCCCGACTCGCTCCGCATCGACCTTCGCGGCCAGGCCGACGACGCGGCACGGCAGATCCTCTGGCAGCTGGTCCGGGAGTACGAGGGGAACGGGCTCGCGTTCAATCAGGTCGGCACAGGACCGGAATGGCAGAACGGGCGGGTGGGTTCGCCGGACGGGGCACCGCCGGCGCCGGTGTACCACAAGGCGACCGCCGTCAACGGTGCGCCGCCACCCGAGCCCATCACCGAGAACCTCATGACCACGGATGTCACCGGCCAACCCACTGTCGTGACGCTGCCTGGAGACACGTTCGGGTCTGGCGAGAACCCGTCCGGCGAGCAGCTGTTCACGCCGCCTGGCGATCAGCCGCTCACGCTGTCCACAGGGGACCAGCAGCTTGTCGTGCCGCCCCCGAGCGGCGAGCAGCTCGTGATCGACGGCTCGCCCGACACCACGCTCACTGACACCGGCGCGGAGACACAGCTCGTCATCGGCGACCCCCTCGGGGTGGATACGGTGACCAGCCTGGGGGTGCCAGGGACCGGTATCCCCGGAGACGGCCTCACGCTGTCGTCCGGCGACGAGCTGCTGAACGGGACTGATCAGCCACTGCGCGGCACAGACCAGCAGGTCACGCTCGACCTGACCGAGGTGCAGCCCGTCGGGAACAACCTCGTCACGCCGAACGGCCAGCTGACTACCACGGCGCCCACGCCGGTCTTCGGCCTCACCGTGCCGCTGCCCATCACCGGGCGTGGTGGCACCAACCGGAGGCGGGACGACCGGCGACCCAGCCGCAACCTGGAGCTGGACCTCAGCAATATCACAAACGGCGCCCCCGGCCCGCTCGGCATCGGCCGCCCGGGGCAGGACCAGCCGCGGCCGGTGGACCTTACCGTTCCGAAGGGGCTCAACCTGACAGCCCTCGGGCGCCTCGAACACGGCAAGCAGCGGCTCGACCTCACGGTGTCCGGCCGAGTCGACGGCACGGTGCGCGGCGAGATGTCCGTCCTGGGCCGGTCTGACCTCGTGCAGCCCACGCCCAAAGTGGAGCCGCCCGCGATCACTCCCCGGATCGAACCGTCCACCGGAACGGGGCTGCGCCCGCCGATGGGCACGCCCGGTATCCCTGGGATGGGCGGCATGTTCTCCGGCACCTCTGGACGCGGCGTGATCGGCCGCAACGGCCGCGGCATGCCCAACCCGTTGCCGCTTGGTACCCAGCTAGGGAAGAAGAAGGATGAGGAGAAGCAGGAGCAGCGTATTACATGGCTCGTCGACGACGAGCTGGAGTGGCAGAACGAGACGGTTTCGGCGGACCACCGCGTCCAGCCGACCGCCGAGTCGCCCGCTCCGCTCGCTCCCAAGACCGTGATCGGTGTGCACGCCCCCGACGTCACGGGCGCCGGCGAGAGAGAGGGTTTCCATGCTCGAGCAGCACATCAGCGCATTGAGGCAGAAGGTGGAGAAGACCATGAGCGACAGAGCCAGCACGTAGCAGAAGGTGGAACAGCTCGGCGGTAGCGCACGATCCAAGAGGGCCCGCATGGCGCGCCGCAAGAACTGACCCTTATGAGCGCCTCCCGCGTAGTGAGTCGACGACGCCAGAGCGCCGATCGGTGCGGAAATCCCAGAGCCGGCTACGGCCAGCGGAGAAGAGGTGTTCCATGTTCGAACAGCAGATCGCCGAGTTGGTCAATCAGATGGAGAAGGCCACGGCCAACTTCGGCGCGACGCAGGAGAAGGTGGAACAGTCCACCGGTAGCGCGCGGTCGAAGAACCGCCTGGTCTCCGCGTCCGTCGACGCGCGGGGCAAGCTCACTGCCCTGACGTTCCACAGCTCGGCATACAGGAGCATGGCCCAGGCCGAGCTCGCTGCGCTCGTCATGGAGACTGTCCGCGAGGCGCAGGCTGAGGCGGAGAGTCAGGTGCGGGCGGCCGTCGGCGCCGGCTTCCCCGCCGCGCTGCCGTCGCTAGGAGGCTCGTCGGGAAGCGGCTTCCTCCAGAAGATGGCGGCGATGGTGGCGAATCCGGCGGCCACGCCGGACGACATCTTCGCGATTTTCCAGCCCGCTGACCAGCCGGCGCTGACCGATCCCGCGCCGGCGAAGAAGCCCACGCCGACCACGCTGGCGGAGGCCAAGCCCGCGCTGACCAAGCCCGTCCAGGCCAAGACCGAGCCGGCAAAGGACGACGACGGCGGCTGGACCGGCGACCGCAAGGCCGCCAAGAGCGCCAAGCCGGTACGCGTGAGTCGCCGCGCGAAGGGCTGAACAGATTCACGCTGACCCTAATGGCCACCGGCTCCGTAGTGAGTCAGACGCGCGTTGAGAGGAGGCAGTGACGATGAGCCGGCGAGTCTTGACGGTGTCCGCGACCCAGCCTGGGTGCTACCCGACGATCGGGAAGGCACTCGCCGAGGCTGCGAGCGGTTCGATCATCAATATCCGGCCCGGTACGTACCGCGAGACGCTGGTCTTGACCGTGCCGGTCACGATCACCGCGGACGAGCGCCGGGGCAGCGTCATTGTCCAGCCTTCTACCGGTCCGGCTCTGGTCATGGGAACCGAGGCGGCGACGCTCTCAGGCGTGGTGCTCCGTAACGAGGACGCCGAGCGGCCGGCTGTCGACGTGGGCGTCGGCCGGCTGCGACTGGACGACTGCGAGATCCTGGCCCGCTCGTCCGCCGCCGTCTTCCTGCGCAACAGCGCTGAGCTGGTGATGCGCGACTGCCGTATCGAGAATCCGTCTGGTGCGGGCATCGTCGCGATCGAGAACGCCAGCGGGCTGATCGAGCAGACGACGCTGGAGCAGATCGGCGGCTCGGCCATCGTCATGCGCTCCGGCGCCAACCCGACCATCCGTGACTGCACGATCACCGACGCGCGCGGCAACGGGGTCTGCGGTACCGACAACGCCCGCGGCACGGTGCAAGGCTGCACGATCTCCAACACCGGCAGCCCGGCGGTGGCCGTGGAGAAGCAGTCGACCACCCAGGTGCTGGAATGCACGATCCGTGACACATCGGACGTCGGCATCTTCGTCACCAGCAGTGCCCGCCCGACCATCACCGACTGCGAAATCAGCGACACGGCCGGACACGGCCTGCTCGTCGGGGAGGGCGCTGACCCGCAGGTGAAAGGGTGTCGCATCAGCCGTACCCGGGGCAACGCGATCCAGGTGACCGGGCGGTCCCGCGGCACCTACACCGGCTGCGTGATCAGCGCGATCCCCGTGTCGGCGATCTGGGTCGGCGGCGCCAGCGACCCCGTGTTCACCGCGTGCAAGATCAGCGAATGCGACGACGCGGCGGTCACCGTCACCGACCGCGCCGCCGGCACGTTCGAGGAGCTGGAGATCCGCGAGGTGCGCCAGCACGGCGTCACGATCTCGGCCGGCGCCAACCCCCTGCTGCGCAAGCTGTCTGTTACGGACTGTCACGGTCACGGCATCGTGGTCGTGGAGGAGGGGCGGGGCCGGGTCGAGGACTCGGAGGTCGCCGACACCCACTACGCGGGGATGCGGACTGCCAGCGGCGGCAACCCGGAAGTACGCAACTCGAAGTTCCGGGGGAGCGCCGACGCGGGCGTGCTGATCGGCGCCCAGGGCCGCGGCGCCTTCAAGAACTGTGACATCGCCGGTGCGCGCATGTCCGGTGTCCTCGTCGAGGGCGACGGCGACGTCTCCATCACCGAGACCCAGATCCACGACTGTGAGGGCGCCGGCGTGCAGGTCAACGCCGGCGGCGTCGGCTGGCTCACCGACTGCGAGATCTTCGCGAACAGTGGCGACGGCGTACTCGTGCACACCGACCAGCCGCTCACCCTCAAGGCGTGCACCGTCCGGGACAACGCCGGTTCGGGCCTGCGCCAAACTGTACCGAACCCGCGCATGACCGTGGAGGAGCTGACCAGCCGGGACAACGCGAAGCAGGACGCGTACGGCACCCAGTCGTCCACCAGTGCGGCACCGGCCAAATCGTCCAAGAAGGGGACCGCGCGGGAGAAGCCTGAACCGGAGGAGGCCGTCTCGATCGACGTCCTGCTCGGTGAGCTGGAATCGCTGGTCGGGCTGGCGGGCGTCAAGCAGGAAGTCGCGATGCTCGTCAACCTCCAGCAGCTCGCGCAGCGCCGCCGCGACGCCGGCCTGCCCGCGCCTCCGATGGCGCGGCATCTCATCTTCGCCGGCCCGCCCGGCACTGGTAAGACCACGGTGGCGCGCCTCTATGGTCGGATCCTGGCCTCGCTCGGCACGCTCCGGCAAGGCCACGTGGTCGAGGTCGCGCAGGCGGACCTGGTCGCGAACATTGTCGGCGGCACCGCGATCAAAACCACGGAGAAGTTCGAGTCGGCGCTGGGCGGCCTGCTGTTCGTGGACGAGGCCTACACGCTGACCACCGAGGGCGCGGGTGGCTTCGGCCGCGAGGCCATCGACACCCTTGTCAAGCTCATGGAGGATCACCGCGATGACGTCGTGGTGATCGCCGCCGGCTACTCCCACGAGATGCGCAAGTTCCTCGCCGCCAACCCCGGGCTCGCGTCCCGGTTCACCCGGACCATCGAGTTCGACAACTACGACAACGCCGAACTGGTCACGATCGTCGAGATCTTCTGCCGCACTCACCACTACACCATGGAATACGGCACCCGGCAGGCGTTGGAGGCGTACTTCGAGCGACTGCCCAAGGACGAGACGTTCGGCAACGGTCGCACCGCACGCAAGGTGTTCGAGGAGATGATCGGGCTGCAGGCGCAGCGCCTCGCCGCCGCGCCCAGCGCCACCGCCAAGGACCTGACCACGCTGCTCCCTGAGGACGTCGGTGTGGTCGTCGGCGGCGGTGTCGGCGCGGGCGCGCGCAAGTCGAACCAGGCGACGGTCACCGACCTGCGCGCCAAGCTGGACGGCATGGTCGGCCTCGCGTCGGTCAAGCGCGAGGTCGGCAACATGGTGAACCTCCTCGCCTCGGCGCGTCGCCGGGAGGCCGCCGGGCTCCCGGCGCCCTCGCTGAGCCGTCACCTCATCTTCTCCGGCGCCCCGGGCACGGGTAAGACGACCGTCGCCCGCCTATACGGCGAGTTGCTCACCGCGCTCGGCGTGCTCCAGACCGGCCAGCTGATCGAGGTCGCACGAGGCGACCTGGTCGGCGAGTACGTCGGCCACACCGCCAAGCGCACCAAGGATGCGTTCGACCGGGCGCGCGGCGGTGTGCTGTTCATCGACGAGGCGTACACGCTCGCCTCCGGCGGCCAGTCCAGCACCGACTTCGGCCGCGAGGCCATCGACACCCTCGTCAAACTCATGGAGGACCACCGCGACGAGGTCGTCGTCATCGCCGCGGGATACACCGACGACATGGAACGGTTCCTTGAGGTCAACGCCGGACTCGCATCCCGCTTCTCACACCGCGTCGAGTTCGAGAACTACCAGCCGGACGAACTCGTGACAATCCTCGGCCACCACGCCGCCACGTCCGGGTACACCTGCGCACCCGAGACACACGACCAGCTGCTCGCGCACTTCCAGTCAGTCAAACGCGGCCGGGCTTTCGGCAACGGCCGCTACGCCCGCCAAGTGCTCGACACCATGATCACGCGCCAAGCCGGCCGGCTCGCCCTCCACGAAGACCCGTCCACCGAGGAGTTGCGCGCGCTGCTCCCCGACGACCTCGGCCAGTCGTAGGTTGTCCGCCACATCCGTTCGCAATGGTGTGCCCCGTCCAGGGCTGGACGGGGCACACCATTCCTTACTTCAGGTGCGGTTGCGCGGCGTACATAGCCGAGCGCCGCTCGCTGTTTAGGGGCACCAGCCGAAGTATCCGCTGCAGTGACCGCTGATTCTGTCGTTCCACCAGTTGCCCGCGAGGTTCCACTGGTAGCCGGATGGCACCAGGGCCTGACTGCCGCCACGCCAGCAATGCTCGAAGAGGCGGAACCCAACCCCACTTCTGTTGCGGGTGCTGCTGATGGTGTCGTTCATGGTAATCCCTGGGGAGCCGTCCCGGGTGTCGCCGGCGAAGCAGTCGTCGTTCCAGAAGATGACGTCCATGTAGCCTCCGAGTTTCCCGTCACTCCAGTAGCACAAGTTGCCCGAGGGGCACGCTTCGGCGCCCGCCTGGGCGGGGGCGGCGATGCCGACGACCCCGGCGGTTCCGCCGAGGGTGAGCACCACAGCGGCGAGGATGCGCGCGAGTCTGCCGCGCCACTGGCCAGCGTGTGGGTGTTGTGTGTCTCGCATGATGACACCTTTCAGTGCTGTTCCGGCTGTCGCCGGACCCGGTCGGATTGGCCGGGGTCAGGGGGTGGGGGCCGCGCGGGCGTTGGCGGCCTGGGTTTGCAGGTTCTTCCGCAGCGTGTCGAGCGCGGCTCCGTTGTCCCGGATAGCGGTCCGCTGGTAGGCGCTCTCTGCCGCCATCCACACGCCCACCAGGTTCACGTTCTGCTTGCAGTCCACGTCGGCGATGGCGGTGTTGACCTGCTCGGTGCGCTTGGCGGGGTCCTTCCACTTCGGTTGGTCATTGGGCTGCCATGGGTTGAGGTAGGTGAAGCCCGCGGCGGCCATGCACCGGCTCCACGCAGCGAACACCGTCGTGACACGAGGGTCCGCTCCGCCCAGTAGGAGGAGATCTTGGTCAGCTTGTAGGCAAGTACCTGATCTGCCTTGGGCGCGCCGGCCTGTAGCGCCCGGTCCGCCTCGCCTGCGCATCCGCCCTTGGGGACAGTCCTGCCGCGAACCGTGCCTGGCCCGGCGCCGGTGGCCGCCGCCTGCTGCTCCATCGAGGGATCGGTCTCTTCGGGTAAAAGCGGCCGGGGCGCCACCTCGGGGCGATAGCCGCTGATGGCCGCCTGCCGCGGATCGATCAAGCAGTAGTACCGCGCATGGCGGGGCCTCGCTTTACTCACCGGCTCCGCCGGGACCGGCAGCACGAAACCGAACCTGGCCATGCACCGGCGGAGTAAAGAATCGCGGCCGCGGTCGACCAGTCGCTGTTGCGTGCCGTCAAGCGAATACTGGTCGATAGGAAAGCTGATCTGCTCGGCAGACCGAATCACGGCAATGGTGCCCACCGCGGGGGTGGGTGGTGGGGGCGGCGGAGTCGGCTCTTGCGCCGAACCTGTCGGGTGCGGCGGCGGCGCTGACGGTGCCGCGTACGCAGCGACCACCAGACCAACCATCGCCAAACCCGCCAGCGCCAACAACGCTAGACGTATCCGACCAACTGCCATTCCTTGGCTCCATTCGGTCCGACGAGGTTATTCCAGCGACGATTGATTAGGCCGATGACAGGACTCGATCGGGACGCACCAAGCATGCGGTTCACTGGATTGGCTACTCGTCGTTACGTTCGGCCCCAGTAATGTGATTCGTATTCACTAGTCACTTCCTGAGGTTGGAAATGCGTGCCCGAGTACGCCGCGCATTCGCATTAGATGCGGCTACGCGGTGTTTGACCAGATGCCGTTCAGCGGCACGAGGCCGAACCAGATCCGTGACAATCCAGTTAATGGCACGGATGGCGTCCAGGATTGCCGAGTAGCGCATTGCGGAGGGTGTCGGCCGTGCGTGGGCTCCGATCACCCGTCAGGCCGGCAGGCTCGTCCTCAACGACGACCTGAGCACCGAGGAGCTGCGCACCCTGATCCCCGATGACCTCTGAAGCACGAGCACGACGCGAACGTCAGATGCCGCACTGGCGGTTTCGGTCGGCATGCCAGTACAGCGCCTCGGCGAAGTCGTCGTGGCTGAAGTCCGGCCAGATGACGTCGCAGAAGTACAGCTCCGACTGGACGGTCTGAAAGGGCAGGAAGCCGGATAGCCGCTGTTCGCACGACGTGCGGATGACCAGGTCGGGATCGGGCCGCCAGCCAGTAAACAGGTACCGTGGATCCGCAGTGGCGTCAGCTCACGCTCGATCAGGTCCCGCGTGACGGCTCGGCGCAGCGGCCAACTCGCCGACGAGCGAGCAGACGGCCGAGACGATCTCCTTGTGCTCGTAGGCGACGGCGACATTGACAACCAGCCCCGGCGTTTCCGCCGTCTGCTCAGAGATCCGGCGCAGAGCCCGGCGCACCTCGTCGGGCTGGCCGGATTCGGCACCCACCTGGGGCTCGCGTGTCAGCTCGCCGACGACGTACTCGGTACCTGGGGCGACCCCGAAGCGCTGGGCAAGCCCGTGCTCCCATCCGCAGAGGCGAGCACCACTATTGCCTGGCGCAGCCGGACCACCGAACCGGTGCCGCGTCGCACGACCTGCTGACGCCGCTGATCCTCATGACCGCTCAGAAGGCTTCTTGCTTGAACTGGATCTGTCACCGGACACGCGTGCCCGACCCGCGACCCGAACGCGACGACCCGGCCAGTCACCCACCTCCGGACACGTTTCCAGTTAGGGCGCTAGTGCCCGACGTGTTGGTTTGCCCATGTGATGGCGACGGTCTGGAATATCGGTGTGTTGCGGGCGAGGTTGACGTCGTGGCCCGAGGTCGGCAGGACGAAGGCTTCGAGTTCCGCCGCTGTTCCGTAGTAGGGGCCTTCGGCCGCGAGGAGGGAGGCGCTGCGGGAGCAGTTGGTGGCGAGGAGGCCGCAGAAAAGGGTGTCCTGACCACCAACGACCACGAGCACGGGGGCTTGGATGTTTCGTGAGAGCGGGAGCGTCGCGCCGAGCAAGATTCCGTCGGGTACCTCGGTGGTAGCCACGAGATCCTTGGTCTGTTCGTCTACGGCGATCACCTCGGGGACCGGATCGGTGATGCTGTGGAACAACCCACCACGAGTACCGGGTCGGGTGGTGAGGTAGCCAAGGTCGAGGTTCTGGCCGGCGAACGCGGGGTCGAGCAGAGCGGGATAAAGGCTTAGCGTTCCGAATGCTAGTGCGACGCGGATGGCATTGATTCGGTGCGTGAGGCCGGTGATGATGACGCCGTCGACGTCGTGGTAGGTCGCGGATTCGATGATCGAGATTATCGAGCCGAGTGAGTGGCCGACAAGAATGACGTTCGTAAATGGCTGCGCGCCCACCTGTCCCGCGCGGATCGCCTGAATGGCCTGATGTACGGTGGCCGCTTCCAGCGTGGCCGTGACGGTGAGGCTCAGTGGATGGCTGCTCGACCCGGTGCCAAGGCGGTCCAAGGCCAGGGTCGCGTATCCGGCCGCGTTGACTGCCCGTACGTATGAGTACGTGCTTGGTTGGAATGGAAAGTCCCAGTAGATGTTGTTATAGGTGGCGCCAGGGACCAGCACCTGCACAGTTGTCGCGCCGGCTGGGATACATAGCTCGGCGTGGAGGTGACTGGGCGGGGAGAGCAACCCCAGGCTCACGGGGATCTCGACCGATTCGCAGGCAACTGATGGATTCGCATGGGCAGTGGACGGCGATCCGAGACAGATGCCGCCCAAGGCAACGGCCGTAAGGGCCGTCACGAACCAGGTGGAGACACTCCGTTGTGATCTCACAATCGCCTCCAGGGCGTGGCGGAGTATGTGATGAACGGATCAACTATGTGCGCCCGAGGCGGGTCTCGCGCTAGTCCGTTCAGCCATTTCCAAGAGCAGAAAACTCGCCGTCATGCCGCTTAGAAGCTAAATCTCTCTTTTGGTCGAGATAGCGCTGAGGGTCATTGCAGGCAGCTCTGCGACGTGACTTTCGAACCCGCACGTTCCAGACAGGATCGGGCCCTTCGGCCCGAACCAGCTCTCGGCACTGGGTAGGGGATGGGTCCGCCAGCAACCGGCCAGCTCTTCCGAACATGCGCCACGCAAGCACCTGCTGTGACGAGCCTTGGTCGAGTTCGATGGGTGCGCTGGTGAGGCTCAGTCGGCGGCTGCGAGCGGGCTGCTTGCGTCGTGTTGGTGACGGTCGTGTTGGTTGGCGTGGATGGCGATGTCGACGCGGGATCGAGCGCCAAGCTTGGCGAGGATATGGGAGACATGGGTTTGGACGGTGCGCCGCGATAGGAACATGACGGCGGCGATGTCAGGGTTGGATCGACCTTCGGCGACGAGGGCGGCGACGCGCAGTTCGGTGGGAGTCAGGGCGCCCCAACCGGTGGTGGGACGGCGCCGCGGTCCGCGTTGGCCGCGGCGTAGGCCCAGGGGGCGGAGGCGGGCGGAGGCGCGGCGCATGTCGTAGTCGGCGCGCAAATCGCCGTAGTGGTCGAGGGCCTCGTCGAGCGCGGCGCGGGCTTCGTCGTGGTCGCCCTGGTCTGCGAGGAGGACCGCGGCGTCTTCCAAGGTGTTCGCGAGTTCGAGAACCCGTCCGGTGCTGCGATAGCGTTCGGCGGCCGCGAGCAGGGGCTCCGGGTCGCCGTCGAGCAGGCCTTGGCAGTGCTCGGCGGTGGCGATCAGGCTGGGTAGCGGCTCCTGCTCGGCGTTCGTGGCGGTGGTGCTGACGACAGTCCGGGCGGTGTCGACATCGCCGGTCGTAAGAGCCAGTCGTGCAACCGCAGCCAGCCAGGGCCGCCCGTGAATCTCGAGGTCAGCATCCTTTTTCATCAGGCTGCTCTGCTCGGCGAGCGCCAGTCTGTAGTTGCCGTCCCGCTCGGCGACCAGGGCCCGCGCTCGGCGCAGGTACCGCGTGTATGTCGCTTTGCCGCCTTGCGACAGGTCCTCGCCAGCCACCGAACGAAGCGCGCGGTCGGCGGCGACGTGATCGTCGCGATGAGCTGCGATCAGCGCGCGCAGCCCAGCGGCGATCAGGCGCAGCGCTGCGTTGCCGGAGTAGCCACTGTCTGCGCTCTCCAGCTCGACGAGGGCTTCATCCCATTGCCCGGCTAGGAACAGAATTTGTGCGTGCGTCACCCGCTCGGCTTGCAAGCGGGTCCGTGATCCGCCCAGCTCGACCGCGCGCGTCGCCTCCTGCGATGCGGACAGCGCCTCGGACAGCCGATCCAGGTC
Source organism: uncultured Actinomycetota bacterium (assembly GCA_963742725.1). GTDB lineage: Bacteria > Actinomycetota > Actinomycetes > Mycobacteriales > Cryptosporangiaceae > CAVVAL01. The sequence continues at coordinate 42,053 of CAVUMX010000003.1, forward strand.
CTGCAGCGTCATCGCGCGGTTGAGGAACAGCAGCAGCCGCAGGTCGGTGGTCTCAGGATGTTCGCCCACAACGGCGAGCCCACGCTCGATGTAGGCCAGGCAACCGGCGTTGTCGTGGTTCGCTTCGCGAGCCAACGCCAGCGCATGAAGCGCGTATCCGGCCCCGACGCAGTCGCCGAGGCGTTCGGCCTGGGCAAGCGCCGCGCGCGCCGGGGCCTCAGCTTCCTCGTACCGGTCCGGTTGGACGAGATGCAACGCTTGCAGTGCGCGCAGACGCGCTGACCAGAGGCTGTCGATGCCGGGGTCGGACATCGCATCGGTGCATACGGCGGTTGCCGCCTCCATTTGCGAGGCACGGCCGAGGACGTAGCTCAGTGTCCAGGCGACCTGCGCTGCCCGCGCCGGATCCTTGGTGTGGGCGAGGATCTGCCGGGCGCGGCGTTCGACCTCGCCGTCCTGCCCGTCCAACCACGCCGCGGTGATCAATAGTTGACTGAGGTTCTCCCAGCGTGGGTCGTCGGTGGGCAGGCCACCCAACGCCCGATCGGCCAGCTCGACCGCAGTCCGCGGGGCCCGATACACCAAACGCGGCCCAGCCTCCGCCAGCCAATCCAGAACCCAGCCCTCGGACATACCGAAGGCATCCGTGCCCGCCAGTAGCTGCTCGGCCACGCGCTCCATCGACGTACCGGTGGCGATCAACGCCTGCGCGGCCTGTAGATGCAACGCTGAGCGCAATCCCGCCGGGATCGCCTCACTCAGCGCCTGCCGAATCAGGGCATGGCGGAACACTAGGTGGACGCCGGCCTGCGAGAGAACGCCAGTGGAGAGTCCCTCGTCCACCGCCTTTACCAACTCCAGCGGGCCGCGCTGAGTGATCGTCCCAAGATCACTCACCGTGAACTCAGGTCCCAGCAGGGCCGCCATCTGCAGCGTCTCGATCGTTTCTGCTGAGAGGAATTCCAATCGGTCCGCGATTGCCGCGCTCAACGATGTCGGCGGGCGCACGTCTCCGGTAGCGACCTCCGCCACGCCGTTCCGGATCGCCGCTTGGTCTTCGCGCACCAACGCATCGACGAGTTCCCGCAGGTACAGCGGGTTACCGCCGGCCTGGGCGGCGAGCTGCCGCAGCCCAGGACCTGGTGCCGCGCCCAGCAGCCGCGCCACCAGTCCCGCGGACTGTTCCGACGTCAACGGCTCCAACCCGAACTGCACCCCACCACCGGCGCGCAGCCCCCGTCGCACCGCGGCCAACTGCTTATGTCGCGCCACCGACCGGGATGCCGCGATCAGCAGCAACGGCAGCTGGCCCACTGAGCGGACCAGCCGATCCCACACCGCCAGGCTCGCCTCATCCGCCCACTGCAGGTCATCCACGACCAGTACCACCGGCGCCGCCGCGCACAGCTGATCCACCAAAGCCAGCAACCGCTCCGACGCCGGGGCGACCGGATCACTCCCCGCCACACCTGCGCCCGCGCCACACAACAACGCCGCGATGTCCGCCCGCTCCCGATCCTGCGACTCGTCGCTCACCTGCAAGCATTCCAACAACACCCGCAGCGGAAACCGCTGACTCAACTCGTGCGCCGCCGCGCGAAACAGCTGACATCCGGCCTGCTCCACTCCCGCCAGTGCGGCCTCTAGCAACGCCGACTTCCCGATCCCCGGCTCGCCTTCCACCCACACCGCCCGGCCACGCCCCGCAGCCACCTCGGCAACCAACTCGTCGAGGCGGGTGAGCTGCTCATCCCGCCCGACCAACGCAGCGGACTGTGACGTAGACACCACATGAGCCTAGACGGGCTAGCTGGACGCTGTGGCAGTCGCTACCGCTGGCGCAGGGGAGCGCGTCCGCGGGGGTCGAAAGTGGACCGTGCCGCCGATTTGGGCACTGCCCTCACCTGCGAATCGGGTCCGATCGTCGGGGTGGGTGGGGTCGCCGTCGCAGGCGGGTCGCCAGACGCGGCGGTTGAAGCTGGAGCGGCGGAGGTAGGTGCCGTCGGGGGAGGGCCCCTGGACGGTCGATCATCCAGCATCCGACCGGGGGCCATCAGGAGGAACCGACCTTCGTCGTGTGACGGAGGTCGGTCCCTCCCGGACAGTACTGCCCAGGAGAGATAAGGGTTAGGCGGTACGGGGTCCGTGGACGCTGGTCCCGGCGGGCTGCTAGTACCCGGCTCGCCGACGCGGGCCTAGCGCGACGTCGGCCGATGCGTCTTCTCTCTGAGCGAGGCTCTGCACGCCTTGCTGGTGGCTTCCCATCAGGTTCTCGATGTGGAGCTCGGCGTTCTGCTGTGATGAGACCGTGGTCGCATCGGCCGGTTCCTTGCCGGGCCGAGCGGTACGCGTGCCGCAGGAAACGGCGCTATCGGTGATGCAGGTCTCGGGGTCGGGAAGGTTGTCGTCCGGGTCGGTGGTCGAATCCATGACGATGCCGCGATCGGTCGGCTCGTCTGCGTTGGCGAACGTGGTAATGCTGAGCGGGACGTCGGCTACCACGGCCATCGTGGCGATCGGGATGCCTTTCCGGCGGGGTGTCATTGAAGAGATCACTTCTTCCTGGTGGAGGATGGTCCGGCCCCGGGGCGGGGGGACAGCGCCACACGGGGCCGGACCGGGCTGGCGGGTCAGCAGTTCTCGGCGACGATCGGCGTGGACATCGGAGTGCTCGTCGTTGTGGCCCTGGCGTCGTCGAAGCACCTGTCCCTAGCGGCGTTCTTGCTGGTCGCGAGGATGACGGCGGCGCCCGTGGAGAAGGCGAGCACTCCCGCGAGTCCGGCGGCCGGTAGCCAGCGCGGCGACATCACTGGTTCTCGTCGCTCTCGTCGTCACAGGGCGGCAGCGTCGGGTCGTCGGTCGGCTGCTCGGTGGGCTCCTCAGTTGGTTCCACGGTCGGCTCGTCCGTGGGTTCTTCGGTGGGCTCGTCGGTCGGTTCTTCGGTGGGCTCGTCCGTGGGTTCCTCGCTCGGTTCCTCCGTTGGCGTCCCGGTCGGCTTGTCGGTGGGTTCTTCGGTGGGCTCGTCGGTCGCAATCGCAGGCCCTTCCCGAGGTGACGTTGCGGGGTTCGGGGCCGTGGGCGCCTGATGGTTCGCCGCCTCGGAACCATCGCGCAGTCCTTCGGCCGTTGGCGTGCAGGTCGGCTCCGGCGTCGGATCGTCCTCGGGCGGAGTCGGGGGAGTTCCGCCGCTTGTGCACACCTCGCTGATGAACAGCAACTTGTTCGGGGTGCTTTCGCCGGCGTTGGTGACCTTGTCGGACGTGGCGCAGTTCACCAGCGCGGCCTCGACCTCGGCAGGGGTGAGATCCGGCTTCGCGGACAGGACGATTGCGGCGGCCCCGGTGACCAGCGGTGTCGACATGGACGTTCCGGTGAGTGCGGTCGTCGCCTCGTTGTCGTCGCCAATGGTTGCCGAAACGATGTCCTCGCCAGGAGCGAAGATGTCAACGCACTCGCCGGAGTTGGAGAAGTCTGACTTCACGTCGCTGAGTGAGGTGGACCCGACGACGATCGCGCTCTTCACCCGCGATGGCGAGAAGTTGCAGGCGTCGTCCGCGTCGTTCCCGGCCGCGATGACGAACGTGATCCCGGCGTTGATCGCGGCCTCCACAGCGGCGTCGATCGCGCCGCTCGCAGTGCCGCCGATGCTCAGGTTCGCGACGGACGGGGTCTCCGCGTTCTGCGTGACGAAGTCGATGGCGTCGAGGATGCCGGCGCTCGAGCCGCTGCCCGTGCAGTCGAGCGCCCGGACGGCGACTATCTTGGCCGTTTTCGCCGCGCCGAACTCGGTGCCGCCGGCGATTCCCGACACGTGGGTGCCGTGCCCGTTGCAGTCCTGACCCGAGAGCCCGTCGCCGATGACGTCGGTGCCGACAGTGGCGCGCTCGCCGAAGTCGGTGTGCTCCGCGTTGATGCCCGAGTCGATGACGAACACCGTGACGTCCTCGCCGGTGGCCGTGAACGTGTATGCCTTGTCGAGCGGCAGGTTCGCCTGGTCGACACGGTCGAGGGCCTGATTGGCAGGGTTCGGCTGCGTCTCGGCTTGGCGTACCGTGACATTCTGTTCAACAAAGGCCACGCGATCGTCACCGGCTAGGTCCTTTGCCTCTTTCTCGGACATCGCGGCACTGAATCCACGCAGCGCCGTGCTCCAGACGCCCGCGACGGTCCCGCCGTATTCCTCGGTGAGATCCTGGCTCGTGGACTTGACATCGCGTGACGATACGGCGGCGTCCTGGTAGACGACAAGGTAACTGTTCGGGATGGCGTCGGGGCCGGCCTGGGAGCGGAACTTGCTTTCGTCCGCGCCGGCGTGCGTCGCGGTTATCACGGCGGCCGCGCCGACAATCAGGGCGACTACTCCTATCAGGGCGAGCCTGCGTATCCGATATTGGGACATGGCGTTCAACACTTCCTCCGAATTGAATGTGCCGCTGATGGCGGTGCGCGGCTGTTGGACTACTGGAAACTGCACTCGCCGGACTTGATCAGCAGGATCTGCTCCGGGCTCACGCCCGTGTACGCGTAGCACAGCGATATCTCCTGCTGACCAAGCTCTCCGGGCACGACGTTTTCGGTGACCGGGTCAGTAGCCAAGCTGTCGCCGCTGACATTCACCGAGCCTTCGATGCGGAACTCGACCTCGTCCCGCGACGAAACCATCACGGTCTTCGTGCCCTGCCCGCCCGCGGTGAGCTCAATGCATTCGTCGGACGGAACACTGCCGGCAACAATGCAGGTCACCGTGCTGTCCGGGCCAATGGACGTGTCCATGATCCCGACGACGATGCGGCGATCCTTGGTCTCCTCGGCGGCGTCATCGGCGGCGTTGGCGAACGTGGCGACGCCGAACGGGACCGCGGCCATGGCGACCAGGGTGGCGAACAGAGCGAACTTATAGTGAGAGTTCACGGCTGAATCACTTCCTTCCTGCGGACGGCCGCCACCTAGGCGACATCGAGTTCGACGTCGGCAGGATCGGCGTTGTCGTCGGACTTGGCCATCGGAGTAGTCATTTCGCTTGCGACGCGGCGGTCGGCCGCGTCGGGGCGACCGAGGATGCATAGCGGCGTCAGGTCCGCGGGGATCATGGCGGCTCTACGGCGAGGTGTCATCGGTGGATCACATTCCTTCTGGTTGGCGGCGCGATATGCGTCGCGGAGAAGTGTGGACACTCTGGAAAACGATTCACTCGGGCTTCTGGTTCAATTTCTCCGAGATCTATTTGGGTCCCGATACAAGGGCATGCGTACGTGGCGGTCAGAGATTGCTGACCGCGCATTCGCATTATTCATTGCACGCCACAATGGCCCATTCGAGCCATCCGGATACTATTTATAGAATGCGCCAGGAGTTGGTGAGGGCCAACCCCTATTCGACGTTCTGGGGTCGGCCGCGCCGGTCGTGTGGTGCCCGCGGACGCGGTGGGTCCTGGCGACTCTGCGTGGCCTGGGGGTATGGCGGCGGGCCGGTGGACGGTGCTGCGCAGTCGCTGGCGAACGGGCGTGCCACGCTGGCGATGCTGAGCCCCTGACCGGCTGCGAGGGTGCCGCGCAGGTAGATCGTCCGATCGGCCGGTAGGCCGTCGATGGTCACGACATAGGTGTCGGCGATGTCGCCAGGCGTTGCCGTGACCGCGCGCGATGGCACGCCCGCTGTCCACCAGGTGACCGTGGCCGCGGGGGCTGTCGCGCCGACGGCGCTGACGATGACGCGCGCGGTCCAGCTCTGGTCATCGCAGAGGACCCGTACGACCGCGATGCTGACCGTCACCTCGGCGGGTTCCGCTGCCGGAGAGGACGGCGTCGCCGGGGATTTCGGCGTCGCGACGGCGTCGACGCTGGCCGCCGGCGCGCGGTCCGGCGGCGCCGAGAAGCTCAGTTGGCGCACGAGGCCGTACTGGATGGTGGCCGCCGTGGCCAGGATGGTCACGGCGGCGAGCGCGGCTCCGGCTCGACGTTTCCGCCGGCTCGTTCCGGCGCGGTCAAGCGGAAGCGGGAAGCCAAGCCTGTCGAAGGGCGCGGCCTGCTCGCTGACGAACGCGGTGAGGTCCGGGCGCCGTACCGACATCAGTACCCGCCTGCGTAGGCCCTCCGGAGCGGGCGGCGGCGGAGTGGCCAGAGCACGCCGGAAACCGGCGCCGCAGCGCGCGCGTAGGAGTCCGTTGACCTCGGTGAGTGCCCTGGTTACGGCGCGCCCGGGCCGGCCGAGCACGGCGATGATCTCGAAGTGCCGGAGCCGGTGCCGGTGTGCGAGTTCGACAATCTCCTGCTGCGTCCGGGGCAGGGCACTGACCGCCTGCCGCACGCGCGGCTCCAGCCTCGCCGACGGTTCCGCCGGGTCGTGGGCGACGCAGGTCGTGACGGGCTCGACGCGCCCGCGCCGCTGGAGCGCGCGGAGGCACCCGTTGCGCGCGGCGGCGTAGAGCCAGGCCCGGGACCGCCGGACGCTCCTGGGCCCGGTTGGGCCGGCGGCGGAGGCGACGAACGCGTCGTGGACAGCGTTCTCCGCGATTCCCGCATCGCCGGCCCACCAGAGGCAATAGTCGAGAAGGGGTGCCGCGTAGGTATCGAATGCGACTGCAACGTCGGACTGATCAGACCGCTCACCTGCCATGCTGACCCCCGGTTTTACGACGTCGTCAGGCGGATAGCTGCTCGCTCCTACATGTTTCGTCGCAGCGGTGCTGGCACATCTGGCCCTGGGCCGACCGGGCGGTTGCTGGACCCGTGTCGTGCGCGAGGATGACGAGTAAATCGTGGATGTCGAGGTCGAAAAGGCTCGCCATCGCGCCTTCGAGAAATGTGACGTCGTCGACCTTGTCCATACCCGCTCCTTCGAATCGCGGAGGTGAATGACGAGGTGGGACAAGCATCAGCGGTGTAGGCCACGCAGACATCGGGATTTTGTGCGGCATCTAACGCGGCAATAACAGTACGTATCGGTAGCATTACAGTATGAAGTGAATGCTGTGAATCCTGTCCATATTCGGCGGAAGTGGGCAATCGCCAAGAGACGATGGGTATATCTGCGTCATCGCCCTGCGTAATCGACCTCGGGAGCCGACGTGAGTGATGAAGGATCTGGTTCCAGATCGGTTCGCGATATGGCGGACTGGGTCCAGCGTCTAGAAGCACTCGTCGTCGAAGCTCGCACCATCGGACCGGGCGCAGCGCAGGTTGTCTCGATCGCCGAACTTCAACGGACCAGCGCGTGGGCGCTGCGCGCCGCAATCTCGTGCGCCCGCCGGCAGGGCGTGACGTGGCCGGATCTCGCGATGCGCCTCGGCGTTTCGGAGGTGGCTCTGCGCACCCAGCACAAGGCCGGCGTCGGCCTCGTCATCGATGCCGTTCACCAGATGCCGGGCCAGGCGCCGACGGAAGGTCAGGGGCGTCGCACCTCGCGCGCCGGCGTGCCGGTCATGCTGGACCGGTTCGTCGGGCGCGAACGTGAACTCGCGGACCTCCGCCCGGTGCTCGCACGGAATCGCCTCGTGACACTGGCCGGGCCGCCGGGGGTAGGCAAGACCCGATTGGCGCTGGAGCTGACGCGTACGCTCAGCCGCTCCTACTCAGCGGGCCTGTGGTGGGCGAACCTCGCGGACCTGCCCGACGCGTCGGCGCTGCCGGCCGCCGTCGCCGACGCGATCAGGGCCGAAGACCAGCGTGGTACACCGCTGGAGGAGCTGGTGCAGATCGGCAGCGGCGCCCGCAGCATGCTGATCCTGGACAGTTGCGAACACGTGGTCGACGCGTGTGCCGACCTCGTCTCCCGGCTACTGGACGCATCGCCACGCCTGCGCGTCCTCGTGACGAGCCGGGAAGGTCTCAGGCTCCCCGGTGAGGTGATGTTCCCGGTGATGCCGCTGCCCGTCCACTCCGGGCCGTTGACGCCGGAGACGAACGTGCGTCAGCTCGACGCGGTGCGCTTGTTCCTCGACAGGGCACACTCGACCAACGTGGCCTTCGAGCCGACCGACCGCGAGGTCGGTGTGATCGCGGAACTCTGTCGCCGCCTCGACGGGCTCCCCCTGGCGATCGAGCTGTGCGCCCGTCAGATCGGCGTGCTGTCGCCTGATGAGCTGCTCGCGCGTGCGGATGCCCCGCTGGACCTCTTCGCCTGGGACGCCCGCCAGGTGCCCGTGCGGCACCACAGCCTGCGCGCCGCCCTCACCTGGAGCTATGACGCCCTCGATGCCGATTGCCAGCGCGTGTTCCGCCGACTGGCCATGCTTCCCGGCGGGTTCGACCAACAGATAGCGGCCGCGGTCTGCGCCGACCTGGAGCTGGCCCCGGAGCGGCTGTGGTCCGCACTCACCGACTTGACGCTCAAATCCCTGACCGTGTCGGCCCCGGCGGGGGCACGGTTCCGGATTTTGGAGCCGGTGCGCCGGTTCGGTACGGAGCAGCTTGACGCGGCGGGGGAGCGCCCCGCCGCGGAGGAACGGCTCGTCGCCTGGTTCACCAGGCTGGCCCGCGTTCCCCTCGTGGCCCAGATCGAGTCACGGTCCCACCGGTCGCGGATCGTCAGCGAACGCCACAACCTGCACCACGCCGTCCTGCTGTGCAGACGGACCGCGGACGAGCGCCACGACGAACTCGCGGTCATGCTGGCCCAGTGTGACCGCGTGCGCGGCGATCTGGGCGACGCGCAGGAACGTATGGAACGCCTACTGCAGACGGTGCCCAGCTCGTCCCAGGTGCGTGTTCTCGCGCTGTACGAACTGTCGGCCGCGCTGTCGCTGCAGGGTCACCGCGCCGACGCGCTCGTGCCCGCGCTGGAAGCCCGCCAGATCGCCGAAGCGCTCGACCACGATCGTGTACTGACCGCGCTTGCGCTAACGGCCGTCGAGCACGCCTACAACGGCGTCGGTGATGCCGTTGCCTCCGTCGAAGCGTGCCGGGCCAGAGTCGCACTCCTGGAACAGCATGGACCGCCGAGGCTGCTCGCTGGGGCGCTGAACTCACTCGCTCTGCACACGCTTGCCGCAGGGGAGTACGAGGCTGCCGAGGCGTCGATCAGCGTCGCGCTGTCGACGCTGACCGGCGATGCGGACGCGGCCGTCGTGACCGCCGCGCTGCACACGGCGGGCGCCATCGCCGTGGCGCGGGACCGGGCCGACCGGGCCGCGACGTACTTCGCGATGGCCCTGACGGCCAACGTCGTGGATATCGAGAATGCGCCGTACAACCTCGAGGGCTTCCTGGTGGTGGCGGCCCGCTCAGGGGACGCGCGGCGGGCGCTGCGCCTGCACGGCGCTGCCCGGGCCGCACGCGTTGGGTTCGTCGCGGACAGGTGGTGGGCGTCGCTCGTCGAGGAGGCGGCACTCGGCGCCCGGCGGCAGCTGCCCGCCGGTGCGGCCGATGCGGCCGTGGCGGACGGCGCAGGCCTCAGCGTCGAGGAGGCGATCCGGTACGCGATCCACAACGACTGGACCGGGCCGACCCACGACCGGCAGTCCGTGCTGACGCCCCGCGAGTACCAAACCGCCGAACTGGTCGCGCAGGGCCTTACCAACCTGCAGATCGCCGCGCGGCTCTCGGTCTCGCCGCGTACGGTGGCGAGCCACATCGAGCACATCCGGACCAAGCTCGATGTACCCACCCGGGCGCACATCACCGCATGGGTCCTCAACAACCATCCGGAGTAGGCAGGACCTGTCCAGGCCGAACCCCGCTACGCGCCTCGGAGCCAGTCCGCCGCCGGCGCGGTGTCGTCGCGTTCGAGCCGGGCCAGGGTAGCGATCAGCTCGCTGCGACGGGTCACGCCGAGCTTGCGGTAGATGCGGGTGAGGTGCTGCTCGACCGTGCTGACCGTCACGAACAGGTGCTCGGCGATCTCACGGTTCATCTTGCCTCGGGAGGCCAGCAGCGTCACGCGGCGCTCGGCGTCGGTGAGTGCGGCGTAGCCGGCCCGGTCCGGCGCGACGAGCGCGTCCTCTTCCTGTGCGAGCGTTTCGGCGCGTTCCGGCTCGCCGAGCATCCGGCACGCTTCCGCCGCGGCCCCGCGCCACGGCACGACCGCAGGCTGATCGACTCCCCAGTCCTGCATGCGTCGGCCGCAGGCCAAGAAGTCGGCGAGCGCCGCCTCGGGTTGCCCCGTCGAGAGCAGGAGCCGGCCTCGTGCGTGGAGGAAGTGCAGCCCGTGGCGGGTGTGGAAGAGCCTCTCGGGTACCGGCGTCGCCAGCTCCGCGGACGCGCGGGTCGTGTCCCCGGTAAGGGTGAGGGCAAGGATCAGCGCCGAGAGCGGGCGGCCGATCCTCACACCCCACTGGTCCGGTGTGAGCAGGTCGAGCGCCGTGCGGGCGTGGCCGATCGCGGAGTCGTACGCGCCCTGGCGCACCGCGATGTCCGCGCGCACCCCGGACAGGTAGGCGCGCCACGCCGGCGCGTGACGCCTCGTGGCCTCCCGGACCAGCCGGTCGCACCAGGGCAGCGCCCGCGCCGACTCGTCGGCGTAGATCAGGACGGTGAGTGCGGTCAGTACTCCGGGCAGCGGCTCTTCGGCGAGCGCCGTGCCCTGCATCGCCTGCTCGGCCAGGGAAACCACCTGGCTGTCCGGTCCATGCAGCAACAGCGCGGCGAGGGCGGTCGCCGCCTGGGCCCGTGCGCTGACGGTGTCGCCGAACTCGTCGAGGTCGGCCGTGACGTCGCCGACCTTCGCGACGACCTCGGGCATGAGGCTGGTCTCTTCGGTCGCCACGAGCAGCTGCGCGCTACGGTGCTCGGCCGGGCTCAGGGCGGTCGCGGCCAGCAGGCGCAGCGCCTCACGGCCCTGGCCCCGACGCACCAGGTGCGAGGTGAGGACGGGAACGCAGTTGGCCGCGTCCGGTGCCGAACGCACCGCGCAGAGGAAGTGGCGGACACTCGTCTCCGGATCGGACCGGGCTTCGGCGAACGCCAGTGCGACGAGATCGTCGGTGCGGTCCTCGCTACCTGCGTCGCCGCCGTGACTGTCGTCGAACAGGACGAGCCGCAGGCACCGCACCGCCAGGTCTGTGTTGTCCTTGACGAGTGCCTCGGCCGCGGCCTCACGCAGGTTTGCTCGCATCCACGGTTCGTCGGCGACGTGGGCGGCGAGGAGCTGCTCGGCGACTTCGCCTGGGGACGCGGCCGCGTCCGCGAGCAGGCGGGCGGTCGCCAGGTGCGCGCTCACGCGCTCGTCGAGGGCGTACTCCTCGAGAATCGCCTCCCGGACGGCTGGGTGCCGGAAGCGCCGGCCGGCGACGAGGCCGGAGTCCTGCAGCGCATCGAGAGCGAACGGGGTGACCGAGGGCGCCTTGAGCAGGAGCGCATCCGAAGGCGTTCGCCCGAGCACCGCCAGGGCGCGGGCCGCCGCGACGGCCGACTCGTCGCAGCGGTGCAGGCAACCGAGCACCGCCTGCCGGAACGCGCGTCCGCAGGTCAGCTCGTGCCCGCTGTCAGCCGATCGCAGATCCTCCAGCAGGCCGTCGAGCAGCAGGAGGTTCCCACCGGTCGCCGCATAGCAACCAGACACCAGTACGCGGTTGACCGGCCGCCGCAGGCTCTGCGCGAGCACCTGCTCGACCTGGTCGACGGAGAGGCGGTTGAGATAGATCCGCCGATGGTGCGGCTGGCGCTCTACCTCCGTCCGGAAGGGAACCAGCGCATCCGGTGCTCCCGTCCGCTCGCTCATCACCACGACCACTGGCAGCGACCCGACTCGGCGGGCCAGAAAGAGCAGACACTCCAGCGATGCGCGGTCCGCGTACTGGACGTCGTCGACCGTCAGTACGACCGTCCGCAGTGCCGACGCCGGTGGCGCCTGACCGGCGCGGCCGAAAAGCTGGCGAGCCACTCCGAAAGCCAGCTTCTGTTCCCGGCGTGAGCACGCGGCGCGCAGCACCTGCGCACCAGACTCGGAGGCGTGCTCCGCGAACGCGTGGAGCAGCGTCGTCTTCCCCGCGGCGACCGGGCCGTTGACGATGGCCACCGCTCCCCGGCCGGCCTCCGCTTCGCGAAGTAGCTCGTCGAGTGGCGCCCAGGCACGCGTGTAGTTCCGTGGATCGGTGGGTGAGGGCGGTGTTGATCGTCCGGGCACGTTGTTCTCCTTGATACGCCCCCCACTGCGTCGTCAAGCATGGGGAGGTACGGCCGGTGATCGGAATCCGGTTCACGTGCCGCGGTGCGATCTCGAGCGCACCCCTATTCGATCGGATAGGGGTTGTTCCGCAGGCAGGGGCATCGCATCGTTATTGGCACGGGCCTCGCGTCGCAGCTCCCCGCACCTGACCGCGGCGCATTGCCCGCCCATTGCGGCGTTGCCCGCCCGTTCGGTCCTGGAACCTGAACGAGACGCCGCATCCGCCGGGGCCGCAGTCATCCGACTGTGGCCCCGGCCCTTTTCGTGTGCGAGTTCATTTGGATGCGAAGCCCTTCCCCTAGTAGCTGGTTAGGGGTTGATGACGACCGACTGGCGTGCCAATCCTTGAATCGTTCCGCGGTGACCGTCCAATCACGAACGGAGTGTCGATGACGCAGATCTGGCATCGCCGGTGGCCGTCAGGCCCGTTATTACCCGTGGAGTAGGGAGGAGAGTCGTCCCTACGCTGTTCACGTCAAATGGAACGGCCCCCGCCCGATACGGGTGGGGGCCGTTTGGATCATTCAGAACCGTTCCGGTCAGTCGCCACCGACCGGCGTGCCCGGAACCGTGAACTTGGGCAATTCCGGGAGGTTGTCGCCCACCTCGGAAACGATTTCGCCCACGTCGGCGGGGCTGTGGACCCTGTCGACGATCTTGATGAAGTCAGGAATGTCGACCGCGCCGCGGACATCCTGAGAGCTCGTCTCCGGCTCGCTGTTCGCAGGGCACTCCTCCGCCAGGTCTTCAACCGGAATAGGCCTTACGAAGCCCTTCTTCTTGCCGGGCGCATTGGCCGGAGTCAGGACCTGAATCCCCGGGGCGTTCCCGTCCAGCCACCAGTGCCAGTGGTCGTCAACCTTGTCGTTGTACCAGATGTCCGGCCAGACCTCCGTCATTTGCATCGTCGGCTCGTACATCACCCAGGCCTCGTATAGCGGTGGGATCGGTATCATCAACTCCTCGGTTGACGTCCGTGACCGGGAGAATGACTCGCCGAAACTTGCCTCGACGCTCACCTCGACGACATCGAAGAATCCGGCGCTTACGCCGACGGATACCGACGTGGAGGTCTCCGATCCGACCGTCACTTCGCCTCCGACGGTGTATTCGTACTCTCCGAGGTCACCGCAGTTGACGGCCGTCGAGCCGGCCTGGCGTGCCTCGCCTTCGTACTTCTCGTACCCAACGGTTTTGTGCATGATGCAGCTCTTGGTCACGCTGGTATTGCAGTCCGTCTGTAGCTTGTTGGCGCTGGGGGCCGCGTGTGCATAGGTCGTGGCGGCCAGGACGGCGCCGGCGATGCCGGTCACCACGATCACGGGAATGGCTTTCCTCATTGTTCCTCCAGAGCTGTGATGAATGGGTTGGGTGATCCTCCGCCGGCTAACGGCGGCGATGGCCACCAGTCGGCCCAGGTGCTTTTCATGATGCGCTCCAATTGTTTGCCGTGAATTGCGGTGTCATGCATTAAAGAATCGCGGGGTTAGACGTGCGGAACAACCCCTATTGGCGAGGTGAGGGGTACGCGGGGCAGGAATACGGGTCGGTAACCACAGCGCATTCGGGCCGCCGTCCACGTGGACAGCGGCCCGAATTGTTCGCGGAAGGTTCAGGGGTGCCCGGCGCGAATGCGCTGAGCCGAAAGCTCAGGAACTCCCGTTGTCGTTGTCATCGTCGCCATTGTCGTTTCCGTCGTCGTCGCCGTCAGTGGGTGGGTCGGACCGCTCGTACAGCACTTCAGCCTGCTCGCCCGTCTGCGGGTCGAGCCTCACTACCTGCATGACGAGTCCGTTGGCCTGGAGGGCCGGCAGCTCCTTGGTCACGAACACGTTCGTATCGCGAGTGTTCTTGTCCACGACCACATAGGTGATGCCGGAGGCCTGCTCGGCGAAGATCCGCGATGCCTTCTCCCATACTTCGATCGACGTCGGATCGCGCTGTTCGTACTGGGGCATCGTGATGTCGGCGCGGTCGAGCGCGCCTTCCAGCGTCGTCCCGCCGTTATTCGTGGCGAATGCCAGGGCCTTCGTTTCGGCGCTCCCCCCGTTGTCGTCCCATCCGGTCCAGAAGTACGCCTGGTTGGGCCCCGTGTCGAGTGCCCGCTTGAGTGTGTCGTCGTCGGGAAGCGTCGCATCGGACGAACACTCGACAACGGAACAACTCGGCTCGTCCGCCAAGGCCGTGCCGAGATTCGGATATGAGGCGAATCCCAGCAATGCGGCGATCAGCGCGAGCACTACTACCCACGACGAGCGCTTTCGTTGGGTACGTAGCCAAATGGATTCCATGGTCACTCCCAATGGTTGCCGATAATGATCGACAAATGGTTTGTCGTGATCGGCGGGCCAAACAACCCTTGTCCGCAGAAGCAGGGGTCGCTATCGGGGGTTGGGAATGACCAGATAGGGGCTGAGCGGATGCCGACGCATGTCAGTCGATGACGAGAACCCATCCGGCTCGCCGCGCGACCTCGGGGAGTTCGCGGACGATCTCGGTTCGTTCCGCGGCGGTGACCGGCGTACCGTCCTCCCACTCGCGGATGGAGGCCAGGTCAGCGTAGAAGGCAACGGGCGTGCCGCTGGCCATCGCCTCACCGGTCAACCGAATCGTCCTGGCACCGACGGCTACCCTCATCCAGCCTCGGCGCATCCCGATGATCTCCATGAAACGTCTCCTCAAGCAGGTCGCACTCGGCGCCGGGATAGCCCGGCGCCGAGCGGGTTGGTGTCCGTCCGGTAGTGCGGTGGGACTACGAACTCCCGTTGTCGTTGTCGTCGCCGCTGTCGCTGTCGCTGTCGTCATCATCGGTTGGCGGGCCGGACCGTTCGTACAGGACCTCGACGTCCTCGCCGGTCTGCGCGTCGACCTTCACCACCTGGACGACCAGTCCGTTGGCCTTGAGCGCCGGCAGTTCCTTGGTCTCGAAGATGTTGTTCTCGCGGAGCTGGGTGCCCATGACCACGTGCACGACACCGGACGCCCCGTCGGCGTAGTACTCCGAGACCTTCTCCCAGGCGTCCTCGGACGTCGTGTCGCCCGGGGCGTACTCCGGCATGGTGACGTCGGCGCGCTCCAGTAGGCCTTCAATCGTGGTCCCGCCGCGGCTTTCGGCGATCGCGATGGCCTGGTCCTGGACGGAGTTGCCGTCCACCCTGCCGCTCCAGAAGTACGCCTGGTTGGGGCCGGTGTCGAGTGCCCGCTTGAGCGTGTCGTCATCGGGAAGCTGCGCATTGGGCGCGCATTTGACGGCAGCGGCACACACCGGTTCGTCAGCCGATGCGGTGCCGAGTCCGGCGTACGAGATGAATCCCGCGAGTGCGGCGATCAGCGTGATTATCGCTACCCAGGTCGGGCGCTTTCGTTTAGTACTGGTCCGCCATACGGATTCCATGGTCACTCCTCCACAGTTACGAACAATGGTCGAGTAGAGGCTCGTTCGCGCTGGCTGGTGAAACAACCCCTATTCGCAGGAGTTGGGGGTTGGGAATGGTGACCGGGGGTGACAGGACTCGGCGCCGGCACAGGGCCGGCGCCGAGTCTGTTGGGTGCTCAGGAACTTCCGTCGTTCCCGTTGTCGTCGTCGCTGTCATCGTCGTCGTCGTCGGTTGGCGGGCCGGAACGCTCGTATAGCACCTCGACTTCCTCGCCTGTCCGCGCGTCGATTTTCACCACCTGGACGACGAGCCCGTTGGCTTGGAGCGCCGGCAACTCTTTGGTCAGGAAGACCGTGTTCTCCCGGACCTCCTCACCCATGACCACATAGGCGACGCCCGACGCCCCCTGGGCGTAGAGCTCCGAGACCTTAGCCCATGCTTCGTGCGTCGCCGTATTGTTCGGGTCGTACTCCGGCATAGTGATGCCGGCACGCTCGATCCTTCCTTCGAGGGTCGTTCCGCCGTGGCTCACCGCGATTTCGTCGGCCCTGTCCATGACACTCACGCCGTCGTTCCGGCCAGTCCAGAAGTAAGCCTGATTAGGCCCGGTATCCAGCGCCCGCTTGAGCGTGTCCTCGTCGGGAAGGGTCGCATCGGACGAACACCTGACGGCGTCACAGCTCGGCTCGTCCGCCGACGCCGTACCGATACCGGCGTACGAGATGAGTCCGATCAGTGCGGCGATCAGCGCGAGGACTGCCACCAACGCCGAGCGTTTGTGCCTGACACCAATTTGACGTACGGACTTCATGTCACTCCTCACAGTGGTGGTCGACAATAACCAGCCAAGAATTAGTGAGTGGAACCGTGCCCAACAACCCCTGCCGGCAGGATCAGGGGTGGGCGCAGGGGGGAGCAATGACGAACCCCTCACCCCTTAGGGGGAGGATTCACGACCGCGCTGACCCGGCCTTCGTGCTGGGGTTCCGAATGAATCCCCTAACCGACCGGCCAGGGGTTGTCGAACCGGCGTGTCATAACGAGTCTGTGTCGTAACCGCTGTTGCCACCGGAATGAGGCATCCTCGTGACCAAGCACTGGCCGCCATTGTTACGGCTCGATGAGTTCAAGCCCGGGAATTCTTGACCTGGCACATCGCCCTGACGCTTTGAGGGACTCATCTCATGGATAGATATTCCACACAGCCGGCTACGCCCGCCGGCACGGCAGCGCAGACAAGGTACCGGTTCATCTGGCCACGACTTTCCGCGCTGATCACAATCCTCACCCTGGGCGTGACATTGACGGAAGTCGTGTCCTCGCGCACCGCCGGCCCCGCGCAAGACCGGCCGGCCGCGACCTGTTCCGAGGACGGAGTCGTCGCCGGTCCCGTCACCAGTCGTCTTCAGCAGAGTTTCCACACGTCTCAAAGGAGTGATTTCTGTGCGTCGAAGTGAGCGCAGCACGCAGCACGGCCACGGAACAAGGAGGCGCGTGGTGGACAGCAGCGGCACAACGACGGTGTTCCGCCGTAGGCCAGAACGGACTCTCGTGGAGGCGGTCGAGCCTCGCCTGTTCCAGGTTGTCGACAACGGCGCCCCGGCGAACCCGACCCTCGGCGTGGAAGAGGAGTTCCACGTCGTCGACCTGGCCACCCGTCGGCTGGTCGGCCGCGCCCCGGAACTGCTCGACCGGCTGCCGGCGGATGGCTACACCGCCGAGCTGCACCGGTCCGTGATCGAGACCAACACCCCGGTCTGCGCGGGTTTGGACGAACTCCGTACACAGCTCGTGCGGTCGCGGCTGATGGCGGCGGCTGTCGCCGAGACCTCCGGGCTCGGCATTGTCGCCGCCGGCACGGTTCCGCTGTCGTCCACGGACGAGGCCACGGTGACGCCCACCGCGCGCTACCGGCAGATGGAGGACGAGTACCAGCTGCTCGTCCGGGAACAGCTCATCTGCGGCGCCCAGGTGCACGTGGGCGTACCGGACCAGGACGAGGCGGTCGCAGTCGTGCCCCGCCTGGCGCCATGGCTGCCCCTGCTGCTCGCACTGTCGGCCAGCTCCCCGTACTGGATGGGGCAGGACACCGGCTACGCCAGCACGCGTTCGCTGCTGTGGCAGCGCTGGCCGACAGCGGGGATGGGCGACCTGCCGGCGTCCCGGGCCGAGTACGACATGCTCGTCGAAGAGCTCACCGCGTCCGGAGCGATCAGCGATCCGGGCATGATCTATTTCGACGTGCGACCGTCGGTACACGTCCCCACTGTCGAACTCCGGGTGACCGACGCCTGCCCCGACCTGGACACGGTCGTGCTCCTCGCGGGGCTGTTCCACGCGGTCGTCGAGCGGGAGCGGGCGGCGCTTGCCGGCGGTGCGCCGATCACCGTGCATCACTCGGCCCTGCTGCGCGCCGCGACCTGGCGCGCGGCGCGCTCCGGGCTGTCCGGCGACCTGATCGACCTCACTCTCTCCGCCAAGCCGCTGCCCGCCGCGCTGGCCATCGCCGGCATGGTTCAGCGCCTCCGCCCGTACCTGGAGAGGAACGGCGACTGGGAGCAGGTCTCCGAACTGACCAAGCGTGCACTGTCCAGAGGAGACTCCGCCCGGCGCCAGCGTGAGGCGTTCGCGCGACGCCGGCGGCTCGCTGACGTCGTCGACCTGCTGGTCGGGCAGACGGCAGGAGTTCAGTCGTGACCGCCCTCGTCTATCAGACCGGAGTGGGCCGGGCAGGCATGCGCGGCTGGGTCCGACGGCTCGGCGCGCGCCTGTTCGCCGGACCCGACGCCAGGGCCCGCCAGTACGGATGGGAGATCACCGAGCGGTGGGGCGGACTCGCCCGCACCTATCGCGACCCGCGCCTGCGGAGCCATCTACGAAAACTTGCCGCGACCCCCAACGTCGAGAGGATGACGCACCGATGACCACATTCGCGCAGTCCCTGTTCAGCCGGCAGAGCCAGACGAGTACGGTCGCGGCGCTCGAACAGCTCCTGGCGATACCGGCCAAGCCGAACCCGGCGCTGGTCCTCTGGCGCTGGCGCTACGAGACCGCGCTGGTGGCTGGCGTGGCGGGCGTCATCGCGCAGACCGTCGCATGGGTGGGCGCACTCGCCGCGTCGGCGCTGCTCGTGACGGCCGCCCTGATGATCGGCGCGGGACTGCTCATGTCGCGGGGCCTGCGCCGCCTGGTGCGGGCACACGCGTGGCGGATCATCACGCCGCACCGGATCCGAGTGGCCTGCCGCCAGGCCCGGATCACCTCGCGTGGCCGAAAATTGCCGATCGTCCTGCTCTCCCGCCGGAGACCCTACGGAGAACGAGTGCTGCTCTGGTGCCGCGCGGGCACCGCCGCGGCTGACTTCATCGCTTCGCGGGAACTCCTGGTGACCGCGTGCTGGGCGGCCGACATACGGATCATCGTCGACCCCCGGCGCAATCACCTAGTGACCCTGGAGGTAGTCCGCACTGTACCGCCGCCCGCGGCGCTGGCGCGGACCGAGGTGTTCGAGCCCGTTCCCCGCCTTGCTCTGGCTCCGTCGCCACCGGCTTTGCCGGCCGGGGCCGCGGCTCGCGTCAACGTCGCATGATGGAGGCCAAAGGCCCGTTTCGGGGCTACCCCCTAATGGCCTCGATAGGGGTTGTGGCCGCCGTGGGGCTGCCGCATCGTAATCAGAGCGGATTCGCACGCGGTCGGTGACCCGCGTAAGTCGGAGCGATTTCCGTTCGGATCGCGATCAGTCGCTCGGCACCACGGACCCGAGCGCGCGTCGCGGTCACGGAGCCGTCGTCCACAATGGACGGCGGCTCCGATTACGGGATAGGTGAACCTCCTGGGAACAGCGTTGTCGTGCCCAGCCTTGCCGGGAGCGGCAGACTGGGACACGCGAAGCTGCGTCAACCGACCTGCATCGAAGTGAGCTGCCTCCACAGGTTCGATGGTCCTCTATGGACGTTGCTGGGGGTCAAGGGGTCGCAGGTTCAAATCCTGTCAGCCCGACAGCAGTACAGAGCCCTGTTGACAAGGCGAAAAGCCTGGTCAACAGGGCTCTGTCGCGTTATCGCGTCGATGCAGGATGACGTTAGGGCCCTGTCCTCGTGGGGACCATCTAGGTGTTGCGGCTCGTGAGGTTGTTGACGCGGCGGCGGTAGGGCGTTGAGACGGGGACGGGTCTCCCGTCGGCAGGATGTGAAGTGCGACCAACACGTCCTGAGCGAGGAAGACCCGTCTTGTCTCACGCTAACGCCCCGCTGACCCCTGCCGGCAGGCTGCGTCTGATCGAACGCTGCCGGTATCGCCCGATCGCCCACGTCGCTGCCGAGGCAGGGGTGTCGCGGGCGTGCTTATCGAAGTGGAAGAACCGCTACGACCGCCTCGGCGAGGCCGGGCTGATCGACCGGTCCTCGCGCACCGCACACCACGCCGAACAGGCTCGATGAGCAGGTGGTGGCCCGGATCGAGGCGCTGCGCCGGGCCCGCAAGCTCTCAGCGCGGCAGATCACCGTCGAGCTGGCCACCGATGGGATCACCGTCAGCCCAGCCACGGTCGGGCGATGGCTGGTGCGCCTCGGCATCAACCGCCGCCGCCATCTCGACCCCGACGGCACCATGAACCGAGTCCGGCGCCGGATCACCGCCCGCTACCCCGGCCACATGATCCACCTCGACGTGAAGAAGGCCGGCCGGATCCCCGACGGCGGCGGCTGGCGCGCCCACGGCCGCGGATCAGACCAACACCGCGCCACCGACCGCGCCAAGGTCGCCGGCGCCCGCGGCGGCTACATCTACCTACACTCCGCGATCGACGGATACTCCCGCCTCGCCTACACCGAAGCCCTGCCGGACGAGAAAGCCACCACCGCGATCGCCTTCCTCGCCCGAGCCCGCGCCTTCTTCGCCGCCCACGGCATCACACGAATCAGCCGCATCATCACCGACAACGGCTCCTGCTACCGCGCCACAGCCTTCAGCCGAACCGTCGCCGCCGTCGCACGCCACCAACGAACCCGGCCGTTCACACCCCGCCACAACGGCAAAGTCGAGCGCTACCAACGGATCCTCGCCGAAGAACTCCTCTACGCCCGAACCTGGACCTCAGAAACCCACCGCACCGCAGCCCTCGCGATCTGGAACCTGCACTACAACTACCATCGGCCCCCACACCGCCGCCGGGAACAAGCCCCCAGCCACACGCCTCCACCACCACGTCACCAACGTCACGAGCTCATACATCTAGTCGCCAAGCGGCTGTGGCCTGGTTCGGTTCGTCGGTCTTACCGCGGATGTTCGTCAGGGTTGACCGCACTGTTTCGCGGCGAAGGTTCTTGTTCGTAGGTTTGACCGCACTGCAGGGGTTGCGTAGGACGGCGGGTCTCCCTCGTCGGCGTGCCAGTAAGAGGGCTGTCACCACAGGAAAACGAGGGATGCGGTCGGTGGCTAGCCTGGGCTGCATGGGCGAGATTCACCAGGATCCACTTGACCAGCGCTTCCTGTTCTGGGCGACTTACTACGGCGGGGACCCCACAGAGAAGGACAAGATGCGGTGGGTTTTGTACTACCCACCCACCGGCTGGGGCGGAGGCCTACGGCACGACGATGCCAAGCCGGAGATCCTGCGCCGCTACGACAAGCAGGCCAGCGAGCACGGCACCTATCCAGCCGGCACCGCCTTCCACAGGGAAACCGGTGTGTGGCACGCCTCGGACGGCGCCGAACGCAACTACTGGCTCGGTGGTGACTACGGCGATGACATCAGCCCAGCGCAGGCCCGGGAGATCATCGTTGAGTGGGGTCACCCGCCGGAGCTCCTTACCGCCGACCCCGTACAGGAACCGCCGCGCCAGCAATAACACTTCTGGAGGCGAGGGAGGGCCTGAGCAACACTGGCGCCCGTGCCCCCACGACGCCGTCGACCAGGCGCTTACCCCGGCCCGATCCCAACCGCCCGTGGCCGCCACGAGACGCACGGTCTGACTGTCCGTCGCCGGCGAAGTTGGCTGGCAACTGAATATGACCCCAAACACCTGCCTGATCCCCTGCGCGGGTGCGGCCACATCTCGCGAACAACCGCGGTCAGAATTGACCGCCAAAGCCAGTGGCCGCTCGGCGCGCGAGCCCTGTGCGTTTCTAGAGCAGAAACGCCTTCTTGCCTCTGGTATTCGTAGAGGGTTATCTCGTTGCTCGGAAACTCGTCTGGAAACAAGTCGAACTGGGTGTGCTGGCTGAGTACGGCGACGAGGAACTCCGTCATCGTGCCAGGGAACTCGGCCCATCCTGACCGGCTGGTGCCGACTATCCGCCATGACTCAGGGTCGCCGGTGGTAAGCCAATACAGCCAGTCGCCATTGTCTGTGGAGCCCCATGGATACAGCCCTCCGGGTTCGGGGCTGAGGGGATAAGGCACATCCGACCCGGCTCGCGCAAATCTCGAAGGGCATCAAGTGTCCGGCGGAGATGGGCGTTGAGGCCGGCGCCCGTTGTCGGATGAGCCACATGAAGGAAGTTGTCGATGATGATCGCGGGGTATCGTTCCGCGAACCGTTTGTAGTCGGACGGGAGCGCAATACCGATGCGCTTCTCGTGCGCGGGCCAGTCGACGACCGGCGGTGATTCGCTCGGTGGGCCGATGAGGCCTTCAAGTTGGTCAAGGGTAGTCAATGACTTGCCTTCCTCTGTGTCCTCCACCAGCTTGCTGAGGGGGCGTGCACCGGTCGGCGCGGGTGGGCGGATCGTGGTGGACGGCCGTGGCGACGGCATCGCGGTGGGGATGTCCGCAGGGCACCCCAGCAACGCCACCGAAGGACAACGATTCTCACTGACCGGCTGTTAGCGCCGTGGCCCATGGACAAGATGAAACAGCTGGTACTGCGGGACAGCGCTCACAAAAGACGCTTCAATCACAGCTCGTCACCATGCTGCGCCGAGCACACTCGATGCCACCGAAATGGCGGAAACCGCAGGACGCACATGGAACGTTCTGGTAGGTTATGGGCAATCCATCCACCATGGAAGGGTATATGAAGAGTTCGTTAACAGTCCGGAGGGTCACGGCGTTAGCCGGCGGCCTGTCTGCGCTCATCGTGCTTCTTGCGGGTTCACCGGTGTTCGCGGAGGGCTCGTGGTCCGGCAAGGTCGAGGGCGTGCGGCAGGGGTTCGAGTCTCGTCGTTGGACTGATCGCAACAGCGACAGTGTCAAGACAGCGGTCACGTTCAAGAACTGCAGTTGGAAGGACCCGTCCAACCGTCCGAACAGCGCCGGCTACACGACGGTTGAGCTCAGGCAGGTCCTCACCGCGCTCCCGGACCGCAAGCTCGGCAAGAAGGACCTGTGGTGCGCTGGCGCCAGCGGCGACACCAAGGACTGGGGTGATCGCGCTGCCGGCGAGTACTACTTCAGTGTCTATGGCGCCGGCGGCTACTACGACATCAGAACGTGGGCGAGCCCGGTGTCCGTAGCCTACTGATCGCTGCTCATCCGCGTTGGTCCGTCCGGGAGCATTGCGCTCCTGGACGGGCTGACCCTTGCCTGGGGCGTCTCGTGTCGCTGATATTTGAAAGCTGCCGGTTCTCCTACCGCCGTGGTCGACCTGTCCTGTTGGGTCTGGATCTGGAGCTGTCGGCCAGGTCAACCATCTTGCTCGGGCCGAACGGGGCGGGGAAGTCGACACTGCTGGCATTGGGCGCCTCGGTGCTTGCCCCGGATGCTGGGCGGGTCTGCTACGGCCGTTGGGACGCGGCACGCCGCCGGGACCGGGCGGCCTACCGGCGCCGAGTGGGCTGGATGCCGCAGCGGGTGGTGGCGGTGCCGGGTTTCACGACGCGGGAGCAGGTCGCTTACGCCGGCTGGTTGAAGGGAATGTCGCGCACAGCGGCCTGGGGCGCGGCCCGGCAGGCGCTGATCGACGTGGGGCTCGGCAAGCTGACCGAGCGCAAGTCGAGTGAGCTCTCCGGCGGGCAGCTGCGTCGTGTCGCGCTCGCCCAGGCGCTCGTGCACGACGCCGAACTGGTTTTGCTGGACGAGCCGACGGCGGGGCTGGACCCCAATCAGTATCAGCGGTTCCTGCGGGTGGTCAGCGCGCTCCAGGACCGGGTTCAGGTCGTTGTCTCCACGCATCAGATCGATGACGTGGGTGACACCTACGAAGCCGTCGTGCTTCTTGACCGGGGCCAGTGCACGTTTGCCGGTCCCGTCACCGAGTTCCTCGCGACGGTGCCGGAACCCGCTGCAGCGTCATGGTCGTCCGCGTTCGCGCACCGCGTCGAGGAGGAGGACTGATGCCCCTGCTGTATCAGTTCCGCCGGTCGGTGGTGTTGTGGACACTGCCGCTGGCGGTGGCCCTGGCGGCTCTCAGCACTCGCGCCACGACCCCGTTCCTCCCGACGTACTGGCTCGCGGCCAGTGCGCAGGCGTCCTCGTCGGTGATCGTGCTCGCGCCGCTGTGTGCCGCCGCCGCGGCGTGGCAGGCGTGGCGGTTCCGGAGCAGCGGTATCACCGACTGGGCTCCTGTTCGCGGCCCGTTCGTGGTGCTGCTGCAGTGGGCGGTCATCCCGGCGCTTCTCGTGACTGTCGCCGGGCTGGTGACGGGGCTGCTGGTGGTGGCCCCGGCGGTGGCTGGGACACCTGGTGAGCTTGATCTGCGCTTCTTCGCCGTGACCATCACGGTTGTGCTGGCCTTCACGGTCCTCGGGTACGCCGTCGGTGGTCGCCTGCGGCCGATGTTCGCGGTCCCGGGTCTGCTTGTCGGGGTGCTGCTGTGGCTGGTGTACCCGGCTGCTCTGGATACCTTCTGGATCCGTCACATCACCGGGAACTTTTACCAGGCGTGTTGTTCCCTGGATGAGACTGTGCCGTCCAGCGCGGTGGTCGCGCCCGTGCTGGTCGCGGCCGCGATCGGCGCTGCGGCGCTCATCGCGCTGGTGGCGCGCCGGTGGTGGCTCGGTGCTCCAGTGGCCGGCGTGATCATCGCTGCCGCGATCATCACTGCCCACACCGGCGTGAAAGACCTGGGCCCGAATCCGGTCGAGAACCGCGCCGCTACTGGTCCGTGCGCACAGAAGTCCGGGATTGCCGTGTGCGGATGGCCCGAACACGCCAGGGCACTCCCGATCGCCGCCCAGCACCTGCTCCCCGCCGTGGAGAACCTCACCACCGTCGGGTTCACCCGCCCGAAACGCCTGGTGGAATGGCGACCGGCGGACGGTTCATCGTGGCAGTTCACCACCTCGGCGGACGCCACCCGGCAGGACGTCGTCGCGTCACTGGCCAGCGGGCTCCTGCCAGACACTCCACGGTGCGCCGAACGTGGACCCTGGCCCGGCGGCTCCGTCGCGCCAGTAGTTGCGGCGTGGCTCACCCTCAAGGCCGGCCTCACAACGGAGGAAGTCACCGCGCGATTCGGGCCGGATGCCGGTCCGGCCGCCGCCGCGGTCGCCACCCACCCGCCAGACAAGCAACGCGACTGGTACCAACGAAACCTCAAAGCCCTCACCAGCTGCACCCAGATTCCAGTAGGCCTCCGATGAGCTGGTGGGCGGCAAACCGGAGACTGAGCCGGATCGCGCTGGCGACACTGGCCACCGTCGTGGTGACCGCGCTCTGGGCCGACGTCAACCTCCCCATCCCCAACCTCGCCATGGGCGGACATCTCGGCGTTCCCATCACGCTGTTCCTGCCGCTGGCACTCGTCGCCGTTGTTTTCGCCGGACTTGCCGGCAGGCCCGTCGACGAACTGACCGCCACGCGACCCACACACTGGCTCGACCTGGCGCTCATCGTCGGAACATCGGCCCTGTGCGTCGTCGCCGCAGCCGTGATCCACCTGGCGGACGGGTCGCACCTCGCCACCGCGTGCGCCCGCAACTACGCCGGCTACTGCGGCCTCGGCCTCGTCGGCCGCTACCTCCTCGGCGGCCACGCCTCGACCGTCCTCCCCGCCGCCTACGCCGTGACCGCTGCCCTCTTCGGACGCAGCCTCGGCCACGAGGCCTCGATCTGGGCATGGCCGATCGCCCAACCAACCGACCCTGTCGCGCTGTCCCTCGCGCTCGCCACGTTCGCCGCGGGAATCGCCACCATGATGCTCGCGGCACGGACGCGGATCGTCACGCGCCGGGCATTCAACAACCATTAGCAGCCGACCGGGCAAGGGACGTTCCGCACTGGTCCAGCTCACGGTCAGCGAGCCTGCAACGTCGGACCGACCCTGCGCCCGGTCAGACCCGGCGACAAGCAGCAGCGACCTCCAACCACGCGGGACATGTCCCCGGCCGGCTGACGCGTCTCGCCTGGGCCGACCACGCGGTCACAGGTCTCCGGGGAAAGCGTCGTCGTCGTGGTGCTCGTGGTAGCGGGCGGGGTTGAGCGCTCCGTGGGGACCGTGGTCGCTGGGGAGTTGGTGCAGGGAGAGCCGCGGGCCATGGGTGCCGGCGACGGTCCAGACCTGCTCGCCGGGGTCCGGGCAGTGAGTTGCGGTCGCGACGGGCATCGCGGTCGTGGTGCCGTGCAGGAGATCAAGCAGGTGTTGTTCGCGTTGGCGGGTCGGTACCCACAGCAGCACGGGGTAGCGGGGCCCGTCTTTGGCGAGGCGTTCGTAGGCGCGGAGTTTGGTGATGACGCGGGTCAGGTTCTCGGTCGCGTTGTCGTATTCGAGGAACCAGCCGGTGGTGGTGTCGCCGACGCGCCAGATGCCGTGGGCGTCGGGGCAGGCCCCGGTCATGCCGTACGCCGCGGTGGCGTGGTGTTCGGACCACCACCGCTCGACGCGGCAGCGGGGGTCGCGGCGGGCGTGGGCGTGCAGGTCAATGACGAACTGGTTGGTGCCCAGCAGGTGCGCGAGTTTGGGGGTGCGGGCGATGTTGAGGCGCCGTTCGGTGTGGCTGCGGGGTGCACGGGCTGCGGGGTTGTCCGGGTCGGTGTAGGCGGTCGGGTGCAGCGCGACGCCGAGCGGGCCGAGGGTGTAGAGGTACTGGCCGGTTCCGCCGCGAGCGCCGCCGCCTGTGGGGCTGTGCGCGAAGCGGGATACCGCGCCGATGCGGTGCAGGATCGTTAGGCGTTGTTGGGCGGTGCGCCGGCTGGTGAACAGGGCGGTGGCGATCTGTTCGGTGGAGAGCAGGTAGTGCTCGGCGAGCCAGGTCAGCAGAAGCCGGTCGCGGGGCGTGAGATGGCGCAGGCCTGCGAGCGGATCCGCTTTGGCAGCGGACGCTGGTGGGACACGGGTCATGGGTTGCTCCCATGCGGAGAGAGAGTTCCCCTCCTTCCGGAGGGTGTCTGGATTCGATGTCGGGCCGCTGGTCGGTCTGTCAGCGCACGGTGCTGCACTGACAGCGCAGGTCAGCGCCGTCCTCGAGGCTCTGTGAGGTGAGCCAGGACGCGACCGGTGACGCGACGGGTGACGCGACCAGTAGCGCGACCTGTCCTGGTTCTGTCAGCGCCCATCGCCTCGACGTGCGGGCTGGGTTCCCTTGGCGCGGTGCTGCCGCTGCTCGTCCTGGGTGATTCGCTTCACCAGGGCATCGATGGTGCTGGTGTCCTGCGGCGGGACGTTTTTCGCCAGGGCCGCGGTCTGCGAGGTGTCGATCGACCAGCCGACGACGCGGCGGGAGTAGGCGTCCAGGACCACGGCGCAGTAGACCTTTCCCTCGCGGGCGGGGTGTTCGGTGATGTCGGTAACCCACAGCTGGTCTCGGGCCGGGCGCGCGAACTGCCGGTCGACCAGATCCACCGCGGTCGGCGTCTGGTGCTTCGGCCGCGGGCGCCGGTTCCCGGGTAGGCCCTTGATGCCGGCGCGGCGCATCAGCATCTCGACCGCGTTGTGACCGACCCGGATCCCGAGGCCGAGGGTCAGCTCGGCGTGGACCCGCCGCGCGCCGTAGACACCCTTGGCGAGGGCGTGGACGGCCTGGATCTGGTCGGTCAACCAGGCGTGGCGCACCGCCCGGGCCGACGGTGCCCGGCCGCGCCACAGGTAATAGCCCGCGTCTGACACGCCGAGCACTCGGCAGGCGGTCTGCACCGGCAGGTTCTCGCTGGCCATCACCGCGATGGCCTCGAACCTCCTTTTGGGGGCACCACCTTCGCCAGCAACTCGGCCGAGCGACGGTGGACGGCCAGCTCAGTCTCCAACTCGACGATCCGCTTACGCGCCGCGACAAGCTCCGCGTTCTCGCCGCTGGTCAGGCCCGGTAACTGACCGGTGTCGATCAAGTGCTGGCGGCGCCAGTTGTAGATGACCTGACCGCTGATATCCAGATCGAACGCGACTTGCGCGACCGGTCTACCAGCAGCAACGAGATCGAGCACCTTACGACGAAACTCCGGCGGGTAGCTCCTGGGCACGCGGGCCTCCACATGGGTCACTGGACGGGCAATCATCCAGCAACCCGACTCCACAGGACCCGGGGCACATCAAGGAGTCAACCGAACCGGGGGCAGTCCCAACGCTTCGCCGAGCCACTCGACGGTCGCCGAACCTGGCACCTTCTGGCCGACGGGTTCCAGAAACCACGCGTTCAGCATTGTCGTCCGCCACGATCCAACCAGGACGTCGAGCTGCCCCATAGCCTCGCTGCGCATCGCTCCTCCTCCTCATCGGTCGAGTTGGCCCCTCGAGTGGCCACCGACCTACCACTTTGCACGCTCCTGCTGCCGCTGGCCGCGTTCCCTGCACGGAGTTACAGCCATGATGGAGCCAACCGCCTTGCTAGCACGCAGGTCCTGAGACCGGACAGAAGCCGGCCTGAGCTGTCGGATCTCAGGACCTCCATAACGGATCGGCATCAGGACGTGTGTGACAGTCGTGGGTCGTTCGAGTGACAGCTCGGACCGTCCGGGTCGTTCGACCGCGAATGCTGACCATGACCACCGATCCTCAACCGGCAGCGCGACATCGTCCGCTCATGTAGCCGATGACCGGATGTATCGAACTCCGACCTTTCGAACATGAGGTGGGAGTCGACGGACCGACTCGTCAGCGCTGCTCGGCGAAGGCCTTGAAGTTCGCGAACTGTTTGGGGAAATCCCGACGGACGAGCGGCGCCAGCAGGGGCAGCATCAGCTTCATGACGCCCTTCGGGCGGAGATCGAACTCGCCGTCCAGCCGGGTGCCGGAGCCCGCGGGCGAGAAGCTCATCCGGCCGGTGATGTCCATCCGCTTCGCGTCGACCTCGAAGGTCACGACGCGGTCGGGCTCGTGCTCGGCGATGACCGCCATGCACTCCTGCCCCTGATAGACGGCCCGGAAGCGGCTGCCCACGCCGATGGGCTCCGCCGTGAGCAGCTCGGAGTCGCTGAGGTTGCTGTTCCACCGCGGCTCGTTCCGGTTGTCGGCCATGAGGGGGAACACATCGCTGACCGGCTTGTCGATCGTCGTGGTGGCCCTGACCTTCATGTGCCGGCCGCTGACAGGGCGTTGGCGATCACGGCGGCGGTCTGCTGCGGCGCCTCGTCCGGTAGAAGGAACACGGAACCGGGAATCGTCACCAGGGTTACGTTGGGAGCCGCTTGCAGCGTTGCGCGCTCCGCGTCGGTGAGATCAGTGGAAATGCTGACAACTCCCTGCGGGAGGATCATCAATCCGCCCGATGTGGCAGCCGGTTCGGAGACCCACGGCTCTGCCGCGTAGATAGCGTGCGCTGGTGCCATGCGGATGCCGCAAGGCGCCAGCCTGCGGCGCGGCATCATTGGCGTCGCGCGGTGATGATCCAGGCACCGGACCCGAGGAGCACGCCGTCCTCGCCGGCATGCGCGGCCATCACCTCGTGCAGGTTCGCTTCGGCCTGTCGCTTGCCGGGATCGTCGAGCTTGTCGAACAGCCACTTCATCTGGCCGACCATGAACGTGGTCGCGGTGTTCGCGTCGGGCCCAAAACACAGCAACTCGTCCTCGGCGGTGAAGTTGACGTCAGTCCAGCCTGCGCCGTGGAGCAGGTCGCGCACGCGATTGGGGTCACTGAGCGAGAACGGACCCGGGGCATCGGCCGGCGGTGGAGCCATTGGCAGGACCCGCCCGATTGCGCCGAAGAACTCACGGAGCCACTCGTTGTCCCCGATCCCGCGCCACACCAGCATCACCAGTCGCCCGCCCGGCCGGGTCGCGCGGGCGAGGTTGGCGAAGGCCATTGCCATGTCGGTGAAGAACATGGTGCCGGTCCGGCTGGCGACCACGTCGAAGGCGTGCGCTCCGAAGTCCTGCACCTGCGCGTCGGCCTGCGCGAACGTCACCGCCAGCCCGCCAGCATGTTCTGTCGCCACCTCGAGCTGGGCCGTCGACAGGTCGACGCCCAACGCGGTCGCGCCCGGCGAACCGCGCACCACGTCGATCGCGAGCTCGCCGGAGCCGCACCCCACGTCGAGGATCCGCTCACCAGGCTTCGCACCAATCGCAGCTATCAGCGCCGGCTGATAGCGGGCGATGGATGCGTTGTACGTCGCCGCGTGCTCGGCCCAGTAGGCCCCGTGCTCACCGTCCCATTCACGGAGTACGCCCGCGTTCCGCGGGTCGATCTCCAGCGTCATGTCATTCATCATCGCCTCGCCGGATAGTCCCAAAGAGAGTATGTGTTAAGTTATAGTCCCGAAGGGAGGATCATGTCAACTGCACTTCCGCGGCTCACCACAACGACGTACGGCGTGCTCGGCCTCCTCGCGGTCCGCCCGCACTCGACCTACGAGCTCGCCAAGGCGATGGGCCGCAGCGTCGGTCGAGCCTGGCCGCGCGCGCAGAGCAAACTGTTCGAAGAGCCCAAGAAGCTCGCCCTGCACGGGTACGCCAGCTCTCGTGAGGACGCCGTCGGCCGCCGCCCACGCACCGTGTACACGATCACCCGATCCGGCCGGCGCGCGCTCGCCGCGTGGCTCGCCGACCCGGGCGACGGCCCAGCGCTCGAGTTCGAAGGGCTGGTCAAACTCGTCTTTGCCGACCACGGCACCCGCGACGACGCCCTCGCCACCATCGCCCGCGCCCGCGCGTGGGCTGTTGAGATGAATGCCGGCAACATCGAGGGCGGCGAGCAGTTCGCCGAGGGAGACGGACTCTACGACCAGCGCCGCGCCACCACCCTCCTCTTCGGCGCCTTCCTCACCGACTTCTATGCCCTCGTCGCCTCGTGGGCGGACTGGGCCGAAGCCGAAGTGGCCACCTGGCCCGAGGACATCGCCAGCCATCGGATATCGCCCGAGCGGACACGCGACGTGCTGGAACGCGCGCGCTGGTCACAGCAACCGCGCGAGCTCGCCGCCCCGGGGGGCCGCACCGACAATTGAAACCGCACGCATCCGTGCTCGATCGCCGTAAATAGCGTGCGCTGCGGCCATCCGGAACTGCCGCAGTGCGCGCGGTTGCTCGTCGATCTGTCGTTGCCCGTGGTCGTCCATCACTGCGTTGCCGGATCTTGCGAGGAGCCAGTGATGTCCCTGCCGCCCAGCCACGACGGGTCGGACGCCTAGCATGGCCTTGATGATGACTCCCGAAAGGCGCCCCGCCGACGTCCCAGCCGCCCGGGCTCGGGCGGAGGAGGCCTTGCGGCTGCTGTCCGGCGTGCCGGTCGGACTCGACGTCGCCGTGAAGAGGCTCAGCCGTGGCAGTGGTGTCTACGCGTGGTGGGCTCCTTCTTCGGTCTTGCCCGACCTGCCCGGGTCGCCGAACGGGAACGCCCCGGAGCTACGGTTGTTGTATCTCGGTCGGGCGACCAGCCTGCGGGGCAGGATCCTGCGCAACCATTTGAGGCGTTCGGGGAGCTCGACTCTGCGCCGTATATTGGCCGGTCTTCTCGTGTCCGAGAGCTACCGGACGACGTGGACCGATCGTGTTGTCCTGATCCCCGAGGACGAGGCGCGGCTGACTAGATGGATGTACGCGAACCTAAGCTTGACCTGGGCTGAGGACGCGGAGCCGGCCTCCATCGAGGCCGAACTTGTCCGGCGCCTGCACCCGCCACTTAACACGGGTGGCGTCAATCCCGAACACGTCCAGGCGGCCGTGGTCGCCGCGAAGAACGCGTACAACACCTCCAGCCGGCCCGGTCGATCCCCCGCCGACGCCGTAACCGGGCCGTCCGGCGCGCGGGCAAGCACTGACGCGCCCATCCCGAGATGAGTGCGCTGGTCTCCGCCGACCTTCTATTCCACCTGCTGCACCGACCCACTGTCGCGGTAGGACAGAAGGTAGTTGCTGTCGGCGTCGTGGGCAGTTCCGGGTACTCCTCCGGGCGACCACTCCGACTAGACGCTGAAATGGGAGGAGGCCTGCAGGCGACCTTGCGGGCCTCCTACGCATGCAACACCTGCCGTCGCGGCGACCACATGTAGCCAATTGTTCGGGCCGTCCAAGCGCGCAACGCATCGTTCCTACCCTCGTGATCTCTATTCCTCGCCGGCCCTGATCGCGTTCCTCGGTGGGCAGGCCATCCTCGGCGACGACGGTGCCTCGCTGTCCGATCCGGGTGTCGCCAAGGCCTTGATCGGCTCGGCGGCCTACCTCACCGGCGCCGGCCTGTTCGGACTGGCCATCGGCGCGCTGCTGCGCTCCACCGCCGCGGCGATCAGCACGCTCTTCGGCGTGCTGTTCCTGCTGGAGGGCGTCGTGATG
This sequence comes from uncultured Actinomycetota bacterium, assembly GCA_963742725.1. GTDB lineage: Bacteria > Actinomycetota > Actinomycetes > Mycobacteriales > Cryptosporangiaceae > CAVVAL01. The sequence continues at coordinate 74,114 of CAVUMX010000003.1, forward strand.
CTGCTGCTTCCGACCAGTTGGCAGGACAACATCGGCCCGCACCTGCCGGCCGAGGCCGGCGCGGCGTTCAGCTTGGTCGAGCGGAGCCCGAACGACCTCAGCCCCTGGGCGGGCCTCGCGGTCTTCACGGGCTACCTGGCCGCAGTCGGCGCGGCGGCGGCTTGGCGACTGCGGAAGCACGACGCCTGGGTTCCCGGATGTGACGCCGTCGCCGGGGTCCGCGCTATCGCTGAGCGCGCACCCCGGCGGCGGCCCGTTCAGGTCCCGGACTCGACGAGCACCCAGGCGTCCTCGATCTTCTCGTCCCGCAGGGCGTCGCTCAGGACGATGACGAAGAATTCGCCGTCGCCGTAGATGCTGGCCTGGTCGTCGTCGCTGCGCCACAGCTCCATGCCCGACAGCGCGAGCAGCAACGCATTCACCTGGGGGTCGAACGAGCCGTCCAATTCGGGACGGAAGAAGTGCGGCTGGCCGAGCATCCTGGCCCCGTCGGGCGCACCGCCCACGGCCGCCAGGACGTCCTCGTCACGATCGCTGGGCCGTCCTTCGCCGAGCTCCTCCTCCGTTGCCAGCACGTAAGACGTGGAGAAGACCATGCGTCGCTCCACGAACCGTCCTTCTACCTTATGCACCTCGTCGGGGAAGTCGGCCACGGTCAGATCGGACAACGGGCCGGTGTAGTACCGCACGACGTCGTCGCCCTCATTTCCCGCCCCGATCTCGCCCTCCTCGCAGGTGTTGAACACGTACATGATTCCGGCCGACGGCAGCACGCCCGCGAAGTCGAACGGCTTGCACTCGGCGAAGTTGATCTGTGCCACGAAGGCCAGGTCACCTGGCCACACAAAGGAGCCAGGGACGTGCGGGCGACCACCGATCTTCGAACCGCCGAGCGGCACCGCCTCCTGCTCGAATTCGATCCCCACCACCGGCCGAAGCGCCGTGACCGCCTCCTCGGCCTCCTCCCGAGTGAACCCAGCCTCTAGGAGGCGCCCGACTGCCAGCTCAAGCTCGCCGCGTAAAGCGCTCACTCTCGAACCACACTTCCTGTCCAGATCTCGAAATGAAGCGCGACTGTATCCAAGCCGGCGAGGGCTGCCCCCCGCATGTGCCGGGGTCTGCGCGATTGACGGCACGAAAGGGAACCGCCCGACGACGCCTGGGTCAGCGCCGACGGGCGGATCGATCAGCGGATCGGCGTCAACCTCGCCAGGTTCTTCCGGCTAACGCGCGTTGTGCTGCCACACCTGGACACCGGACCGGTACGGCGTCGCGGCGATGAGCTGCAGCCGGACGAGGCGCGTTTAGGTCCCGGGCTCGAAGAGCACCCAGGCATCGTCGATCTTCTCGTTCTGCAGGGCATCGCTGAGGATGATGACGTAGAACTCCCCGTCCCCGTAGATGCTTGCGTGGTTGTCGTCGCTGCGCCACAAACGCATACCCGACAGAGCTAGGAGCAACGTATCCCTCTCGAGCTCGAACGCACCCTCCAGCTCGGGACGAAAGAACTCTGGCTGTCCGAGCATCCTGGCCCCGGTGGGTTCACCGCCGACGGCCGCCAGGACATCTTCGTCATGATCGCTGGGCCGTCCTTCTCCCAACTCGTCCTCCGTCGCCAATACGTAGGACGAGGAGAAGCGCATGCGTCGCTCTACGAACTGTCCTTCTGTCGCGTCCAGCTCGTCCGGAAGGTCGGCCACGGTCAGATCGGACGACGGCCCCGCGTAGTACCGCACGACGTAGGCATCGTCATCGACCTCCACGAGATCGCCCTCCTCGCAGGTGCTGAACAGGTACATGATTCCGGCCGACGGCAACACGTCCGCGGTGTCGAACGGCTTGCACTCGGCGAAGTTGATCTGCGCCACGAAGGCCAGGTCACCTGGCCACACGAACGACCCAGGGAGGTGCGGGCGGCCACCGATCTTCGAACCGCCGAGCGGCACCGCCTCCTGCTCGAATTCGATCCCCACCACCGGCCGAAGCGCACCGACCGCCTCCTCAGCGGCGTCCTGGGTGAACCCCGCCTCCAGGAGGCGCCCGACTGCCAGCTCATGTTCGCGGCCTAAAGCGCTCACTCTCGAACCACACTTCCTGTCCATATCTCGAAATGACGCGCGACTGTACCGAAGGATCGCCGCGATGACCCGATCAGATCCGGGGAACGAAGGATGGCCCCCGCGCTGCGAGGTGCTCCATCTACGGCAGTGATCGGGTGACCAGGTAGAGGCATTTCAGCGCGGCCTGCTCGGTCGGGAAGTGTCCGTGGGCCGCGGACCGCCCGTCGGTAGCGGGCGTTCAGCGACTCGATCGCGTTGGTGCTGCAGATGATCCGGCCGATCTCCACATCGTAGTCAAGGAACGGTATGGACTCGGTCCAGGCGGATCTCCAGAGCTTGATCACCGCCGGATATCGGTTGGCCCAGGTTTCGGTGAACTCCTCAAGCCGAGCGGCCGCGGCGGCCTCGGTCGGCGCGGTGTAGATCGGCCGCAGGTCCTTAGCGACGGCGTCCCAGTCCTTGCGGGAGGCATACCGGAAGGTGTTGCGGACCAGGTGCAAGATGCACGCCTGGACCGTCGCAAGCGGCCACGCGGTGGTGATCGACTCCGGAAAACCTTTGAGCCCGTCGCAGGCAGCCAGGTACACGTCTTCGACGCCGCGGTCTGCTGCACCCGACGCCGCGCGCGGAGTCGGTCCGGTCGCCGCTCAGGCGCCGGGAAGACGAGGGCGGTTCCGCTGCCCGAGTCCCGGTAGTGGATGACGCCGCTGGAGACGGTGGCCTGCCGCCAGACGGCAGAGGTGTCGCGCCAGTCGTCGATCAGCAGCACGTCGTCGACCCAGACCTGGACTCCGTCGTCGGCGAGCACGCGCAGGGTGTAGTTGCCAGCCTGCGGGAACACGAGGTCACCGGTGAGCCGTAGGGAGAACGAATCGGCGGTCAGCCCCGGCACGACGGCCGGACGTTTCGGCCGCCACACACCCAGCCGGTAGAGCAAAGGCGTGGTGCACGGGTGTTCGCGATCGTTGTGGACGACGGGGCCGAGCTGCGCACGCTGGAGCCGTGGCAGGCCCGCGCCGCGCTTCAGCGGTATGCAGATCTCGCCGATCGACAGCGCGCACAGCAGCCTCGTATTCGTCGACTTCTGGGTAGCCACCGGCGACTACTGGAAGAACAAGCCCCGGGCACGGGACAGCCGGGATTCGTACTACGAGAGCATCCTCGCTTCCACGCGCGCACGACCGGTGCAGTCGGACGGGCACGCCTTCCACCGGCGAATCGTCCAGATGCCGGAGCTGGCGAGTGACGGCACCCGGTTCACGCTGACCGCGGACCAGCGGTTCGCGGTCAGCCTGCGCAGCTGCCTGGACATCCACGATGAAGGCCCTGGCCGGTGCCTGGTAAAGGTCGCTCCTCCCTACGTGCACGCGCACTTCGCCACTATCGATCAGTGGTACGTGGTGCTTCCGATCCTCACGTCGCGGGGTACGGCGCCGGCCGGTGGGGTTTCCCCGGCGGGCATCTCGAAGCAGGCGAGACACTGACCGAGTGCGCCGCCTGCGAGTTGTACGAGGAAACCTCCGTCACGGGACTGGAGTTCGCGCTGATCGCGGTCACCGACTCCAATCCTGACGCCAACTACCACCTGCAGATCGCCATGTCGGTGACGTCGTGGCGTGGAACTCCCCGGGTCGTGGACCCCACCGAGTGCTCCGACGTGCGGTTCTGCCGTCTCGGTGAAGTCAAGGAAGCACTCTTCCCGCCCACGCTGGACATCGCGGCTCGGATCGACGAGGGCTGGATCTACCCGCACGGCGCCGTCGGACCCGCCGGGCGCTGACCGTGGGGGAGTCCGCCGAACTCCCCCACGTCAATTCAGCGCAGCGGCACAGCCGCGACGTAGACGTCCTGGTCGTTCGCGACCGAGGCGTTGGGTGCCGAGGCCGCGCAGGTCTGCGGCGGGACACCCGGTGCGCCGGTGCCCGGACACAGGAACGGCTCGACCGCCCGCGTGTCGACCCAGAACGGGTACGCGGTCTGGCCGCTGACCGCGAGGCCGCTGTAGTCACCGAAGAACACTCCGGCGAACTGGGTGGCGGGTGGCATCGACGCGCTCGTGACCCGCCGTACGGTCGAGCCGGCCGGGCCGGCCACGGTCAGGCTGAAGTCGGAGAATCCGGTGCTCTGGTCGAATCCGTACTGGCGGTCGTAGTAGGCGACGACGAGCCGGCCGTCGCCGCTGTAGGTCGCCCACTGCCAGAACTGGTCGGAGCTGGCCTGGCCGCGCGTCTCGGTGACCGTCGGCATGACGCGTGCGTCCCGGGTGGTACCGGTGAACGACGCGCCGCGGTCGGTGGACACGCTCAGCAGCACGTCGTTGTTGCACGCTCCGGCGAGCTTCACGCCGTCGAAGGTGGGCTGGCCGGTCGCCGCGAACCCGGTCGGCACGCAGCCGTTCGACTCCTTGGAGTGTCTGTTGATGTAGGAGGCGTAGGTGACCGACACCTGTCCTGTGGTGGGGTGGACCGCGCCGACCGGGTAGTTCGCGGCGCGGAAGATGGAGTTCGTGCTCGATCCCTTCTCCGGCACGCAGGCCCGGCCCGGGTTGGCTCCGGCCTGGTAGGTGGCGCAGTCGGGCAGGTCGTAGAAGTCGCCGACCTTCACGGGCGCGGAGAACGTCGCGCCGCCGTCCGTCGACCGGGCGAGCAGCATCTGGTTGTGGTTGTCCGCCGGGTTCGCCGCGGGGTTGTTGAAGTTCGCCCAGGTGACGTACAGCGTGCCGTCCGGGGCTGTGAACGGCTGCGAGAACTGGTTCACGTTGCACCTGCCCCGCGGTCTCGGAAGGCCGAACGTCTGGGTGCAGAGCGAACTGTCGCTGCTCACCAGCGCGGGGGCGCTGAACGTCTCGCCGTAGTCGGCTGAGTACGCCGAGAAGATGTAGGCCGTCCCGTCCGGGGCGAACAGCGTCCACGTCACGTACACCCGGTCCCGGAACGGGCTCCGAGTGGACGCGTCGACCGTCATGAGCTGCTTGTCGAGCAGCGCGTTGCCGGCACCGGTCGTGTCGTTGAACTCCGCGACCGGGCGGCCGGGGAAGTTCCACGACCCGCCGTTGGTACCGGTGGACCGGAACACGTAGAACGCGCTGGACTGGTCGGGATTCGGCGAGACCGCCGAGCCGCGATTGAAAACGAGGCAGGAGTAGTACGCGTTCCCGCGGGTGTCCCACGCGACCGACGGGTCACCGCCGCCCTGCCAGTACTGGCGGGGCTTCCCGGCGAACGTGCCACGGCCGAATCCGTTCGGCATGGTGGTATCTGCCCAGGTGCGTCCGCCGTCCGTGCTGAACGAGGCGCCGCAGGTGCCATCGCCGCGCCGGTAGTCGTTGTAGCCGGCCACGAGGTGGCGCGGGTTGCGCGGGTCGACCGCGATCGCCGTCTCGTTCTGCGCCTGGCCGCGCCCCGCCAGATCGGCGTCGCTCAGGTTGACGCAGTTCTGGTTGACCTTGACGTTGTTGCCGCGCCGCAGCGCGCAGGCCTCCGCGGTCGTGGCGCGGAAGTCCGTCGCGGACCGGCCGCTGCGGACCTTCGCGCTCGCGGGATCCAGCTCGAACGACGCGAGCCCGGACAGTATCCGCTTCTGGACGGGATTGAGATGGGTGTAACCGAACGCTTCGGCGGACGCCGGCGAACCGACGACCGCGCCGGACGGCACGAGTACGAGCCCGGCGACGAGGATGCACATGCGCGTACGCCTCATGGACCTGTCTCCCAACGCTGGTACGGGGAATCGACACCGCACCAGGACGGGTAGCCGCGGCGCGGCGGGCGCGCGGTCTCGCCGTCTCCGCGAGGCACCTGGGCCCCGCGCCGGACCACCTCCCCGGTCGACGACAAGGACGAGACCGGGCCGCCGCGGACGCTAGTGCCGCCGACCATGCCCCCGCAAGGCTCAGGAGCGGTTGCCGGCCGCTCGCTTTGCGATGGCGCCTGCGAACACGGCGGCGGAGCCGGCATTGGAGCTGGTCACGGTTCTCGGCGTGGCTACGCCGTCGGGCCGGCTATCGGTGGGCTCCTCCTCGCGACCACGGACCTGACGATCGCGCTACTGCGCGACCTGCGTACCGCGCATATCAACGCGATGTACAACGGGATCCGTGCCACCCACGCGGAGGTGCCGAAGGCCGCGCGGCCGAAGGTCCGGCCGTGGCAGCCGGCCCAGTTCGGCGCGTTCCTGGATCACGTCGACGGGGACTGGCTCGCTCCACTCGTGCACCTCGGCGGCCACTCGGGCCTGCGGCGGGGAGAGCTGTGCGGGTTGCGCTGGGAGGACGTTGACCTGGACGCCCGGGTGCTGGTGGTCCGGCAACAGGTCGTCGAGCTCGGCCGCGGGACCTATGTTGGCAAGCCGAAGACCCGCGCCTGCGAGGACCGCCGGGTCGATCTCGATGCTGGCACCCACGCCGGCGCTGACGTTTACTCAACGTGGGGACGTCGCGGGTCATGGAGCGGTCAGCTCAGCCGGATCAGGCGGGACCCGTGAGCGGGCACGGCGCTTGCCGTCCACTGGCCGTCGAATGTCCCGAGGTCGCGTCGGCTGACCAGGTCTCGCACGCGTCGGGGTCCGCTCACGCCGACCTCGTTCCACCGCACGGTGATGTTTGCCGGCGCCGAGCCTAGGTTGTAGACGGCCACCGCCCATGTGCTGTCGGGCAGTTGCTTCTTCCACTTCTGCAGCGTGCCACCGGCGATCCGGCTCGGGATCCGCGCGGCGTGGTTGACCGCGATCACCTCGGGGTTGGTGAGGATGGCGACCGCATTCGAGTCGAGGAAGTAGATGTCGCCGCCCACGTACAGCGGCGCCGAGGCCATCGACCAGAATGTCATCACGCTCTGCCGCTCGGTGTCGTTGATGCCGTCCTGGATGCCGTTGCCTGTGTTGTTCGAGATCGGCATGGAGTCGAGGTCCGGCCAGTAGTTCGGGCCGACGTCACCGAGCCAGTTCGGCAGGTCGGCCCACCGGTTGTCGACGGAGTTCGTCCAGGTGGCGACCGTGTTGCAGTAGCACTCGACGTCGGTGTCAACCCGGACGCTGTTCGCGTAGGGCCGCAGGCCGGTCGCGGCGGCGCGGGGCACGGGCCACGCGCTCGCGGTGAGCCACATCGTGCGTCCCGACTGGTCGATCGCGTTGGACCAGGCCCTGATGTCAGCGACGTTGTCTGCCGTGACGCCGTCCACCTTGATGAGGTCGAAGCCCCAGGACGCGAACCGGTTGACGACCGAGTTGATGAACGGCTGCGCGCACCGGTGTCCGTAGTCGATCTTCCAGTTCGATCGCCACATGTTCGTCGGGGTCAGCGGCTGGGCGGCGATCTCCCGGGTGCGGCAGTTCGTGCCGAGGATCGGGGCGTTCTTGTCGTAGACCTCCTTCTCCAGTCCCGCGGCCACGTAGATGCCCGCCTTGAGGCCCTTGCCGTGGATGTGGCTGGCGATCGCGGCCATGCCGCTGGGGAAGCGGGCGGAGTCGGGGTTCGGGATGCCGTTGCCGTCGCTGTGGTAGCTCCAGCTCAGCGTGAAGTTCCAGCCGGCGTCGATGTTGATGTGGGAGTAGCCGGCTGCTTTCAGCTTCGTGGCCATCGCGTCCGCGGCGTTGCGGATGTTCGTTTCCGTGAGCCAGTTCTTGCCGTAGCCGGCCCGCGTGGAGGACTGGACGCTCCAGCTGCTCCAACCCATGAACGGCCGAGCGGCGAAGTCGGACTTCAGCGGCTGCACGCCCGGATCGGCGTGTGAGACCGGCTGGGCCGCCGCGGTCAGGACGGTGGCGAGTAACAGGACCACTGCGGTACGGGTCTTGTGCGCGGGTCGCCGCATGGCGTCCCTCCTCGTGGTCAGGCGGTGTGCGGACCGTGATGGTGCTGCGGGATGGTCCGGCCGTGGATCGGTGACTGGAACAGGCCGCGGAGCACGAGCGAGCCGGCGCCGCGCGCCCACTGGCTGTCGTCCACGGGCTCGACGATCAGCTCCAGCCGCTCGGCCAGCCGGGAGAACGTGTGGCACCCCAGCGCGTCCCGCATGGGCGCGACGAGCGGGCTGTCGGCGTGCACCTCCGCGCCGGTCACGATGATGCACTCGGGGTTGAACAGGTTGACCAGGGTCGCCAGCCCGGTGCCGAGCAGTTGGCCGGCGGCGGTGAACAGGTCGTGGATCGGGCGGCTGTCGGCGGCCGCCCCGCGCAGCCCGGCGAGGTCGAGATTGAGCGGGATGTCCGGCGTGCGCTCGCGGAGCTCGCGGTAGCTGGCGAGCAGGCCCGGATCGGCGACGTAAGCCTCCAGGCAGCCCCGGTTGCCGCAGTCACAGACGCGGCCTTCCGGCACGGCGGGGATGTGGCCGAACTCGGCGCCGCCGCCCTGGCCGCCCCGGTAGAGCTCGCCGCCGGCAACGACGCACAGCCCGACACCGCGTCCCAGCGTGACGACGAGGAAATCGTCGTAGTCGCGGCCGCGGCCGTACAGCTTCTCGTAGCTGCCGAGGCAGTCGACGATGTTGTCGACGAAGACCGGCATGCCGAGAGCCGCGGCGAGCGGCGGGCCGATCGGTACGTCGTGCCAGTTGTGGAACCAGTCGTCAACGGTGCTACCTGCGCTGGCATTGACGTGCCCCGGCAGCCCGCAGCCGAGCCCCAGGGCCTCAGCGGGAGGGATGTCGTTGTCGGCGAGGAACCGGCGCACCCCGGTGGCGATGATCCCCGCCGCCGTGTCGCCGTGGTCGCGCAGCGGTGCGCGCCAGGATCCGTTCGCGACGATCTCACCCAGCAGGTTAAGGGCGACGGCGACGACGCGATCGTCCTCCATGAGACTCACGCCGATCGCGTAGCCGCCGCGCGGGTGCAGTTCGAGCAGGCCCGGCTTCCGGCCGACGGGCGAGGCGCCCAGGCCGCGCTCGATAACTAGCCGCTTGCTGATCAGATCGCTCGTGATGCCGACGATCGTGCCGACGCTGAGCCGCGACAGCGTCACCAGTTGCGGGCGCGAGATCGGACCGTGCGTGCGCACGAGGTTGAGCACCGTGCTCAGGTTGGTCTGGCGCATGACCTGCCGGTCGACGGGCCTGCCGGGCATAGCCGTCATGTCGGGCACCAATCGTTCACTCAATGAATAAAAGATTGCGCCCTTGTTACGACGTAGTCAATCCCCGGCCGCTTCTCGCGTCAGCCCGATGACGGTGACCTCCGGCTGTGGGTGTCAGGTGAGGGAGATGGTGGCTGACGTGACCAGTCCGATGCCGACGACGACGATGAGCAGCGATGTCGCGACCGGCACAAGGCGCCAGAGCGACGTCGCTCGGGGACTGCGCACGCGTCGCTCTAGCTGGTTCCGCCATCGAGCGAGCGCGATCCCGAGACCGGTCAACGTCGCGGCCATGCCGACGCCGTAGGCCGCGACAAGGAGCACGCCGAACCAGGCGCGTCCGAGTGCCGCCGCCCCGAGGAGCACCACAACCGCCGATGGGCTGGGCGTTAGCCCGCCGGCGAAACCCATGGCCACAAGGCCGCGCAGCCGGGGGCGGCCTCGGGTATGCGGGTGACCGGGATCGTGTGCGTGTTCGTGCAGGTGGCCGCCGTGGTGGTGGGCTGGGCGGTGGTGGGCCGCGCCGTGGTGGTGGCTGATCCCACGGCGCGCCCGGCGCACCATCGCGATTCCGACGGCCGCCAGCAGCACCCCGCTCGCCAGGCCGAGCACGTTGTAGAGGCGCTGCGGTGCGAACTCCAATGACGTCGCCAGCACCACGCCGAGGACGAGGACGCCGGCAGTATGGGTTGCCGCGACCGTCAATGCCACGACCAGGGCAGCGCGTCCTGAGCCGCGCTCGCCCACGAGGTATGCGGCCATCACGGATTTGCCGTGGCCTGGGGCAAGGGAGTGTGCCGCCCCGAGGCCGAGCGCCAGCAAGAGGCCCAGCAGTCCCGCGCCTATCGAAAGTTCCTGGCGGCCGACGATTTCGGTGAACCTCGCGGTCAGCACGTCGACACCGCGATCGGACGCCGTCCGTTCCGACGTGCTTGCCCTTGCCAGCTCGGCATCAGAGTCCGGTATGGACATCGCGGCCCCTTGGGGCCGCACCCGCAGCGTGGCCCGGAGCACCTGGTGCGAGCGAAGCTGTGCGTCGGACGGATAGTCCTTGAGCCGCTGGCTTGCGCTTGCGGTCGGCACCGAGGAGCGGAGCAGGCTGATCCGGTCGCCCGTTGCCGTGATCTCCTGCCAACCGATCCGGTCGGCGTAGGCCTGCCCGCGATACTGCACGTCGGTTTCGGCGTCGATGCGTACCGTCGCGCGCAGGCGGCATTCCAGCCGCAGCGTGTCCAGGCCACCGGTGCCAGGCGGAAACGCCAGCGCCGACGACAGCGTCCGCAGGTCGGCCGGGCGCCCGCCGACCAGCACGGCGCTGGCGGCCACCACCTTCGCGCAGGCGCTCACCGTGTAGGCCGATGCCTCGGTGCCCGTGACCGCGCCGTCGGCATCGCTGTCGACGTCGGACTTGAGCGTCTGGAACGCCGGTAGCTCCGCCATGTGGACCACGTAGTCGATGTCCACTCCGGATGGTGACACGAGCACCCCGGCGTACTGGTTCACGGTGAAGTTGCCGAGTGGATGTGCGTTCGCCGGGGCCGGTCGCACGGCGAGGGCAGCTACGCATCCGGCCAAGCACGCGGCCAGGACCAGCAGCGGCGCGACGATCCAGCGGTGTCTCAAGACCAGAGACCTTTGTCGCTAGCTGATGGTGAAGTCGTCGGCGAACACGTTGCCCTGGCCGTACCAGCCGTGCGCGAACACGGTGACCTCGCCCGATGATCCGGTGGTGAACGGCACTGAGAGCTGGGTCCATCCGCTGGCCGAGGTCCAGGCGTTGGCGCTGGCCCCGCCGGCCACCCCAATGAAGGCGGAGTTGCCCTGGACCCACGCCCTGAGCGTGTAGCTGGTGTTCGGCGCCAGGGTGATCGCCTGGCTGGCCTCGCCGGTCTGCGCCGAGGTCGCCGCGATCAGCAACGCACGACTCCCCGAGTGCGCCGGGCTACCGACCACCGCGCCGCCCGGCTGGGCCGTCCACGGGCTCAGGGCGTCGGCTTCGAACCCGGCGTTGGTCAAAGCCCCCGGCTGGGGCGGGGAGCCGACCGTGAGCGCGTAGGTCGCGCTGCGGCTGCCCGATGGCGCGGTGCCGGTCACCGTGATCGGAAAGCTGCCCGTCGCGGCCGCGGATGTGGCGGTCACCCGGATGGTCGACGAGCCGCCCGCGGTCACCGACGCGGGGCTGAACGACACCGTCGTCCCAGGTGGTGCGCCACTGGACGACAGGTTCACGGCCTGCGCCGACCCCGAGGTCACCGTCGTGCTCACGGTGGTGGTGGTCGAGCCGCCCCGTTGTGTCGATCCAGCTGCGGGGAAGAGCCCGAGCGAGAAGTCGTTCTGCCCGGCGCCGGGCATGAACTCGACGTTCCTGATGACGAACTGGTTTCTGGCGTCGGTGAGGTTCCTGTTGAGGTAGGGCGAGTAGGTCTTGACGTCGACGGTCTTGGCGGTGGGGTTGAACTCCATGATCCGGAGGTAGCTGTTCGGGTCGAGCACGTTGGCGTTCTGGTAGTCGGCCTGGACCTGGTAGACGGTGTTCCCGCGCTGGCCTCGCTCGGTGATCAGGCCTTGATTGACGTAGTGGCCGGAGAACACGAAGCTCACGTTGGCGTGCCTGGAGACCAGTTGGGCCCAGAGCTTGTTGCCTGTCGCGTCCCGCTGGGTGCCTCGCTGGTAGGCGTGGGTCACGATCATGACCTGGTGCCGGGGGTTGGCGGCGATGATCTGGTTGGCCCAGGCGATCTCGGCGTCGGTGGGTACGTACTTCAGCGCCAGCACCATCCAGTCGGTGCCGCCGGCGGTGAACTTGTGATAGCTGTTGTCGTTCCGCGATGCCGGAAGCGAGCCGCCGAACGAGGGCAGGTTGGAGAACTTGCTGCGCGGGAAGTTGCTGTTGAACGCCTCCGCGTCGCGTACCACCGCAGGATTCTGTCCGCGGGGCATCGCGTCCATGTCGTGGTTGCCGACGCCGATGATGTAAGGCACCCGACCTTCGAGCAGGCCCATCGAGGAGGTCGCGTTCCTCCACTGCCGGTTCTGGTTCGACTCATCGACCACGTCCCCAACGTGAACCGCATATCGGATGTTGCGGGCGTCCCTGTTGTCTCTCACCCACCTGCCCTGCGCCTCGAATGCCTGCGGAAAGCTGTCCGCGGAGTACTGGGTATCGGGGAACACCACGATGCTGAAGTTCTCGGCCGCCGCGGCCGCGGCGGCCGACGGGACGGCTACCAGGTTGACCGAGAACATGGCGACGACGATGAGTAAGACGACAGAGAACAGGAAGGCCAGGACACGTCGCATCACGATCTCCGAACACTCGATACGGGGTGCGGTCGTGACGGTGGTCAGCGCAGCGACCATCGCGGCAGGGACATCTGGAGATCGTGCTGGTCGTGTGCGCTCCATCAGGACAACCACACGTGCGCGGGGCGGGGGTACCCCGCAAACCTCCTACCTATAATTGGACTAGACCATGTGGTTGTCAATGCCTACACTGCACCGGTATGGGAGATCTGCCACAAACCTCCTACCAATAGGTGGACTCACCAGATCGTGGTCAGGTCGGCGCTGGCACGGGTCCGCGTCGAACACACCGTGCACAGCGGTGAGGTCCACCTGAAGCCGTACTGGCCGAGCCCCGGGCACCTGGCCAGCGGATCTCGCAGCTCTGCCCCTCGTGAGGGCGCCCGGTTCAGTCGCTCTGGTCACCAATTCCAGGAGGCAACGATGAGAATCCGTCACACGGCGCTTGTCCGGTCCATCAGTGCGCTGGCGCTGATCGCCGTGGCCGCGGTGGCCCCCGTCGCGGCCAGCACGCCGACCTACGCTCTCGAAAACGGGCTGGCGAGGACCCCACCGATGGGTTTCAACAACTGGAACGCGGTCCGGTGCAACGTCAACGAGGCCTTCATGAAGCGGATCGCCGACTTCATCCACACCCGGGTCATCGACGGCCGGACGCTACAGCAGCGGGGCTACAGCTACGTCAACATCGATGACTGCTGGGCCCTACCGAACCGTGACGGCAGCGGCAACCTGGCAGTCAACCGGGCCAAGTTCCCCAGCGGCATCGACGGAATGGCCAACTACGTCCACGCCCAAGGCCTCAAGCTCGGCGTCTACGCCGACTCGGGCACCCGGACCTGTGACCGCGCCGGCTTCCCGGGCTCCTTCGGGCACGAGCGCGTCGACGCGTTGCAGTGGGCGCGGTGGAAAGTCGACTACATGAAGTACGACAACTGCAACCAACCCCCGGGCGACAACATGCAGAAGACGGTCGCGCGCTACACCGCGATGCGCGACGCGCTGCTCGCCGCCGAGCGGCAGACCGGCCAGAAGATCCTCTACAGCATCTGCCAGAAGGGCGACATGAGGATCTCACCGTTCCCGTGGTCGCCGGAGGTCGGCAACATCTGGCGGACCACCAGCGACATCCGCCCCAACTGGGACCGGCTGAAGTTCCTCATCGGACGGAACATTCCGCTGCACCAGTGGGCGAAGCCAGGCGCGTTCAACGACCCGGACATGCTCGAGATCGGCAACGGAACGCTGACCCAGACCGAGGAGCAAACCCAGTTCAGCATGTGGTCGATCATGGCCGCGCCGCTGCTGATCGGCACCGACCTGACCAGGGCATCAGCCGCCGACCTGGCGATCCTGGCCAACTCCGACGTCATCGCCATCGATCAGGACACGCTGGGCAGGCAGGGCCGGGAGATCAGCAACAACGGCGGGCGCCGGGTGCTGTCCAAGGAACTCGCCAACGGCAACCGGGCGGTAGCCCTCTACAACGAGACCGACGCGACCGCGACCATCAGCACGACCGCGAGCGCGATCGGGCTCGGCGGCTCACCTTCGGTGACCCTGCATGACCTGTGGACCAAGGCCAGCCGCACCAGCACCGGCACGATCAGCGCCTCGGTGCCAGCGCACGGCACCATCCTCTACCGCGTCAGCCGCAACCAGACCAGTAGGTCCTAAGCAGAGCCGAGCAGCGTAGACGGGCGAAGGATGCTGAAGATCCGTTTGTGACGACAGACCTCAACACCCGCCGGCTGGAGCGGCTGCTGGCCGACGCTGACCTCGCGGCGGAGTTCGCTCGCTACGGGCTGGCGGTGTTGGATGGCGTGGATCGCCACCCGCAGCATCTTCGCGAGGCTGCGTCAGCGCGGGGTCGGCGTTCAGCAGCCGCCGGAGGCCTGGCTTGATCAGCATGCCGTGCAGGAGTTGGCCGGCGACACGGTCGTGGTCTTCCTCGACAAGTTCCGGTCGACCGTGTTGATCCCGGCAAGTGGGACCACACTCGTGGGGCCTCGCTGCGGACCTTCTTCATCGGCCAGTGCCTGCTCCAGTTCGCCAACGTCTACCGCGCTTGGTTCGCCCGCGAGCGGCGCTAGCGCCACGCCGTCCCGGTCGAGGACGTAGCTCTCTGGGCCGCCGACAACGGCGCCGGCCGGCCCGCAAGCGGCGGAAAGCCCGCCAGCAACAGGACGACGAGGAGACTGCATGACCCCTACACCGCGACGCAGCATCCGGACGCTCATCGAACGATCGTCCCTCGGCACCCCCACGGTGCGACGAGCACGCTCCACTGTGCCGTTAGAGACCGGGCGCCACCTCGCGGCGCGCGCCGTTAGCCGAGCGGCGGAAAAATCTTCGCCGAAACGCGAGGGGTAAGCAGGTCCCGCGCACATACACCGGGGGTGAAGGCAAGTCCAACAGGGGCACGCCATCAACCCGAAGGAGGAGCCATGGCAAAGGGCTCTCACCGCAGTGCGATCAGTGGCCGCTACATCAGCAGGGCAGCGGCGGCGCGGTACCCGCGAACCAGCGTGACCGAGACCGGCAGCAACCGCAGCTCCGGCACGCATCACCGCAGCGCGATCACCGGGCGGTTCGTCACCGGCTCGACGGCCGCCCGCCACCCGAACACCACGGTCACCCAACGCGGCTGACCGTCTATGGGTGGCGAGGGGCGGGCCTCCGGATGCTCGCCCCTCACGCGCGTACAAATAGTGGGTGACTCCGGGCTCTCGGTCGATCCAGAGAGCGCCGCCATGTCCGGTCACCACATCGTTGACCAGCCCATCCAGGATCGAGAGCTGTCCGTGCCGGCCGTAAGAGGGGCCGCGCGACCGCGCGTCGCGACGACAGGCAGCTTGTGCGGCGCTTATGCCGTGTCGTGCCGCCTCGACGGAGGTGCCTACCACTTTCGTTGTAGGGAGAAGTCGACGTCGTATGGATGGAACAGAACGGCGATTCGATCACTCTTGGTCCGGCACCGCGGTCATCCGGGCGGCGGTAGGGATGACGAGGTAGGCGCCGATGATCGTCGCGCAGGGACTGAGCAAGCGGTACGGCCAGGTGAGGGCGGTCGACGACCTCTCCTTCACCGTCGAACCCGGAGCGGTGACCGGCTTCCTCGGTCCGAACGGGGCCGGCAAGTCGACCACGATGCGGCTGATGCTGGGGCTGGACCACGGCAGTGGCCGCACCGAGTTCCACGGCCGCACGTACGGTGAACTCGACCAGCCGGCGCAGACGGTCGGCGTCGTGCTCGACGCCCGCGCCGTTCACCCGGGACGCACCGCCCGCAACCATCTGCGGATGATCGCGGCCGGCGCCGGTCTCCCCGCCCGCCGGGTGGACGAGGTCCTCGAACTCGTCGGGCTCCGCGACGCGGCGAAGCGGCGCGCGGGCGGCTTCAGCCTCGGCATGGCGCAGCGCCTCGCCCTAGCCGCCGCGCTGCTCGGCAACCCGCCGACGCTGATGCTGGACGAGCCGGCGAACGGGCTCGACCCAGAGGGCGTCCGCTGGCTACGGGATCTGCTGAAGGCCCTGGCCGCCGAGGGCCGCACCATCCTGGTCTCCTCGCACCTGCTCAACGAGATGGCGCACCTGGCCGACGCGTTGATCGTGATCGGCGGCGGGCGGCTGATCGCGTCCGAGCCGCTGGACGACTTCGTGGCCCGCCACTCCGCCGGCCAGCGCAGCCTGGAAGACGCCTTCCTCGCCGCCACCGCCGACGCCGCCCAGTACCGCGCCCAGCTCTGACCACCCCGGAAAGGACATTCCCTGTGCTGAACGCGATTCGCTACGAACTCCTCCGGCTGGGGACCCTGCGGTCGACCTGGCTCCTGCTCGGCGGCGGCCTCGCACTGCAGTTCGTGGTCGCCTCGATGTATGCCGGCCACACCGACATGACCGCCCGTGAGCGGTTCGTCTACTCGTTCACCGGCATCACGTTGCTGCTCGTGACGCTCTTTCCGACCGCGGTCGCGGTGAGCGCGTTCGGCCACGAGTACCGCCACCGCACGATCACCACGACGGTCCTGACACTGCGATCACGTGGGCGGATCCTGGCAGCGAAGGTGCTGACCGTGATCGCGCTGGCAGCCTGTGCCGGCGTCGGCGTGGTCGCGGTGACGCTGCTGGCCGGCGCGATGCGGGGTGGGATCCCGTCGGAACTGTGGCGCGTGGGCCAGGTGCTGGTCGCGGTCGTGGTCTACGCGGTGCTCTGCGCGCTCGTCGGGCTCGGCGTCGCCGCCGTGACCCGCAACGCGACGATCGCCATGGTCGCGGTGATCGGCTTCCCGACGATCGTCGAGGTGCTGCTACTGATCGGCACCAAGGTCCCCGAGCGGCTGCTGCCGTTCCTCGCCGCATCGAAGATGGTCAGCCCGGCGAGCGGGAACGTCTGGACGATGCCGTTGCCGCTGCTCGTGCTGGCGGTCGTGTTCCTCGGCGCCGGCGGCGTGCTGCTGGCCCAGCGCGACGCATGACCGGAATCTAGGCTGGCCGCGTGGAACCTGCGACCGCACGGCGGCTGTCCTGGTGGGACGGCTCGGTGCTCAACCTGCTCGGGGACGCCGCCGTCGCGGGCGTCGCCTGGCCGCTGGCGTGGCACGGGGCGCAGGTGACGCGGCTCGGGCTGGTGCCGTACGGGTGGGGCACGGTGGTCATCGTGACGGCGGTCGTCCTCGCGCTGTTCGTCCGGCGCCGGTTCCCGATCGCGGCAGCGGTCGTGGCCGCTCTCGCCATGATCTGTGCGGGTGTGTGGCTGGCGATACCGCTGGCCTGCTACACCGTCGCCAGCCGTCGCGGCAACACGGCGGCGACCTGGCTCGTCACGGCCGGAGCGGCCGCCGCGGTCTCGGTGCCGTGGGGCGTTCGCTACGTACAGGACGATCTGCTGTTCGGCACGCTGCTCTCGGTCGCGGTGGTCGGCTTCCCGGTGTTCGTGGGGTTGTGGGTGGGGCAGCGTCGGCAGCTCGTCGCCGGCCTGCGGGACCGCGCCGAGCAGGCCGAACGCGAGCGGGACCTGCGCACGGCCGGCGCCATCGACGAGGAGCGCCGCCGGATCGCCCGCGAGCTGCACGACGTGGTGGCGCACCGGGTCAGCCAGATCGCCGTGCAGGCCGGCGCGCTCGCGGTCTCGTCGGATGGCCGCACCGCGGACGTCGCCGAAGCGATCCGTGGGACGAGCACCACGGCACTGGAGGAGATGCGCGAGCTGCTCGGGGTGCTGCGCCGCGGCGACGGTGACGCGCCGCTGCATCCGGCGCCCACGCTGAGCGGGCTCCGCCAGCTGGTTGACGAGGCGGTGGCGACCGGGCAGCGCGTGACGGTCACAGCTCCTGACGAGCCGCCGCCGGTTCCCGGCTCCACCGGGCGCGCCGTCTACCGGCTGGTGCAGGAGTCGCTGACCAACGCGGCGAAACACGCGCCGGGTGCGGCCGTCGACGTCACGCTGGGTGTGGACGACGCGGAACTGGCCGTGACGGTCCGCAACGCGCCGGGGGTCCCGGCGGCCCTCCGGTCGGGGCCGCCGCCCGGGTCCGGGTTCGGCCTGGCCGGCATGCGCGAGCGGGTCGAGCTGGCGGGTGGCACGCTGGTGGTCGGTCCGACGTCCGATGGAGGGTTCTGCGTGGTGGCGAGGTTCGGCAGGTGATCCGCGTGGTCCTGCTCGAGGACGAGGAGTTGGTCCGCGGCGGGATCCGGATGATCCTGGAGAGCGGCGGCGCGATCGAGGTCGTCGCCGACCGCGGCGATGGTGACGAGGCCGTCGACCTCGTGCTGCGGCACCGACCGGACGTCGTCCTCACCGACATCCGTATGCCGCGCGTTGACGGCCTGGAGGTCACCCGGCGCGTGCGCGCGCTGCCCGACCCGCCCCCGGTAATCGTGCTCACCACCTTCGACCTCGACGAGTATGTGTTCGCGGCGCTGCAGGCGGGCGCCGCCGGCTTCCTACTCAAGGACACCCCTCCACGCGACCTGGCACGCGCCGTCGAGGTGGTCGCCACCGGCGACGCGATACTCGCCCCCACCGTGACGAAGCGGCTGCTGACACAGTTCGCGACCGGCCAGGGCTCGAAACAAGCCGACGCGCGCGCCAAGCTCACCCTGCTCACCGACCGCGAACGGGAGGTCGCCCTCGCGGTGGCTACCGGAGCCAGCAACGCCGACATCGCGCGATCGCTGCACATGAGCGAGGCCACCGTGAAAGTGCACGTCAGCAGAACGATCGCCAAGCTCGGGCTCGACAACCGCACCCAGATCGCGATCCTTGCCCACCAGGCCGGCGTGGTCTAGTTCGCCTAAGGGCGATCGCTCCGACGAGGTTGAGCGCCTCGACTCTACGAGGATCTCGCGGGCCATTGCGAAGGCGCGCGCTGCAGTGAGGCCTGCGCCTCGGGACTGAGTAGGACTGGCTGGCACGTTGCGCCTCCTAACTCGATTGAACATAAGGACTGTCTCCATCGGACTTTTAATCCGTTGGTATCGGGTTCGAGTCCCGCGTCCCTGGACAGGCCGAACATGCGAGCCCACTGCCGCTACGCCATCGTGGCTGCGCGCTGAGCGGACCGATCTGGTAATCGGCTCGCCCTGCTGCGCACGCCCGTTTTGTCCAGTCCTGCTGCCGAAGGGCCATGAGGCCTGGCCCGACGGGGACTCCGAGCCAGGGTCGAAGAGGCCGCTGATGTGGCCGGTGAGGGTGGTCCATGCTTGACGGGATATTGGCTCGGGCTGGATGGGCAGTGGTCGCGGGGATCAAGCTGGAGCCGACGTCGCGAGCGAAGGTCCAATATGGTCAGTGCGCGCCCCGTCGACTGCACCGTGCCCGTTCCAGGCCCGCAATGCGTCGGTCTCGTGCGCGGCCTCGGGATGGCGCCAGCCCACCTTGAGGACCAGCTCGGCGCCGGCTGCGTCCTGGGCGGGCGCGACCCATGAGCATTGCCCGCCTGGCTCGTAGGGCGGGTCGAGCCGCAGGTCCCACCGCTCCGCCAGATCCGGCACGACGGCGGGCAGCGCCGATACCCAGGCGTCCAGGTCGTCGCGGCCCACGCGGGCAGCGGTCTCGGTCAGGTTGCGGGGGATAGGCAGTGTCCGCACGCTTCGAGTCTCGCGGTCGCGGCGCCGGAACGCACGCGAATTGTGCGCCGGTCAGTCTCGCCGGGTCGCCTAGGCGATCACCGTCAGGCTGTGGGCGATCGACGTGAGCGCCAGCGCCTTCACCGCCTCGTACGTGCCGGGCTTCAGCCTCGCCGTGACCGCCGCCGCCTGCTCCGCGTACGCACAAGGCGGTGTTGAGGGGTGGCGTCGGCGTCCGGTGTGGTCATGGCGCGTGCTTCGTGGCCGTGGGGAGTACACGCAGACGGTGCTGACAGGCCGGTGCGTTGAGCACAGTTGGGGTACTGGCGAGTGTCGGTTTCCGAGAGGTGGTCACTGGTGTTTCCGCAGGTCGCTGTGGTGCGCCCTTGACGGGGTCCGGGAACGCGCCCTTCGGCAGCCTGAAGTGGGAGCGCAGGGTCTTGCCGGGCAGTGCTGCTCGCTAGGGCCGCACGCTGAGCGGTCACGAAGTCGCTCCAAATCGCTGCTGATCGGGCACAACGTTCGAAACTTTGTACCCGATCAGCGAGTATTTCAGGTGCTTTCTGCCCGGTCACTTCACTTCGGAGCGGCGCAGGAACAGCAGCCCGATGGTCAGCGGCAGCACGATCCAGATCGCGGTGGTCGAGCCGAGCATGGCCCACTCCTTGCCAGTGTTCGTGGCGCCCTCGAAGAGGTTGACCTGGGTGTAGTTCCAGTCGATCCACGGCTGCAGGTCGTAGAACCACTCGCGCACCTGGGCGAGCAGGGCGAGGATGCCCGGCAGCACGAGTGACACGACGAAGTAGCCGACGATGGCCGCGGCGGAGTTGCGCAGCACGACGCCGAGGGTGAACCCGATCGCCATACCGACGAGGTTGCCGAGCACGATCTGTGGCGCGGCCGAGAGCGAGATGTCCCAGACTGTGTCGACGCCGGCGAGCGCGGAGCCCGCCAGGTTGCCGATGGCCCCGACGGCGAAGGCGACGGCCATCGAGGCGATGCCGACCAGGAAGGTCGCGATCGCCTTGGCCCCGATCACCCGGCCGCGACTCGGCACGAGGGTGAAGGTCGTGAGCCCGCTGCGCTGGCTCCATTCGCTGGTGACGCCGAGGATCGCGATCATCGGCAGGATCACCGACATCGGGAAGCCGATCGCGGCCGCGAAGTTCTCGTAGGTGACCGTGTCGTCGGGCGCGAAGATGATGACAGCGCCGGTGGCCACGACGGAGAGGACGCCGATGCTGAGCAGCATCCAGAAGCCCGAGCGGGTGTTGAACATCTTGCGGAGCTCGACCTTGATCAGGCGTGTTGTCGGTATGGCGCGGGCGGGCTGACGAGCCTGGACAGCCGCCGTCGTGTCGGTGCTGGTCGTGGGGGAGACGGTCGTGGCGGTCATGCCGCAACTCCTTCGCGTTGGGAGTCGGCAGTGAGCGACAGGAACATGTCTTCGAGGCCCGCGCCTTCGGCAGAGCGGAGCTCGGTGAGGGCGATGCCGGCGGCCAGGGCCACCGCGCCCACCTGGGCGGGATCTGCGTCGGTGCGCACCGAGCCGTCGCCGGCGAGCGTGCTGGCGATCCCGGCCTGTTCGAGGGCGTGCGCGAGATCGCGCGGCGACGGGGAGCGAGCGAGGGTGCCGGCAGCAGCGAGCAATTCCTCCTTGGTGCCGGACGCGACGATCTTGCCGTTGCCGATCACGACCAGGTCATCGGCGATGACCTCGATCTCGTGCAGGAGGTGCGACGACAGCAGCACGGTGCCGCCCTTGTTGGCATAACCGCGCAGCAGGTCGCGCATCCAGCGGATGCCGGCCGGGTCGAGGCCGTTGGCGGGCTCGTCGAGGATCAGCACGCGCGGGTCGCCCAGCAGCGCGGTGGCGATGCCGAGTCGCTGGCGCATGCCGAGTGAGTAGTTGCGGACCCGGCGCTTGGCCTCGTTCGGCGTCAGACTGACGAGCTCGAGCATCTCGTCGACGCGGGTGCGCGGGAGCCCCATCGTGTCGGCGGCGATGGTGAGGATCTCGCGGCCGGTGCGGCCGGCGTGCTGCGCGGAGGCGTCGAGGAGGACGCCGACCTCGAGGCCGGGGTTGGGGAGGTCGGCGAACCGGGCCCCGTCGATGGTGGCCGAGCCGGACGTCGGGGCGGTGAGACCGACCATGACGCGCATCGTGGTCGACTTGCCAGCGCCGTTCGGACCGAGGAAGCCGGTCACGCGGCCGGGCTGGGCGGTGAAGGAGACGTTGTCGACGGCGGTGAAGCCGGCGTACCTCCGGGTCAGTGAGTCAACGGTGATCATGGCTCCAACCCTCGCCGCTCGACACCGGTCGGCACATCGGGTGTCACCCCCACACTGCCCCCAACCCGACCCCCGCCCAACCCTGAGTCGGGCTCGGGGTCACCCTGACCCTGCTGTTCCCCTGAACGGGCGCATCATGAGGCCATGAGCGAGCGCAGCGGGTTGGTGTTGCGGGGAAGGACCCGGTTGCTGTAGCGGCATTTGACTTGGTGACGCGGCGTGGATCGGGAACCAGCACGGGCGGAGGGCCGCCGGAAGGTGTGGCCGGTCGTCAGTCCACGCGACCGCGCCGTCGTGGGCGGTGAGCAAGCCGCGATCCGCGCACTCGTCGAGTTCCGTCGCCGGCCGGCCGGCGACGGCCTGGATCACGCGCGGTGGGCAGGGACGCGCCGATGGGTACCGGCAGCTCGCCTGGTCGACGCCTCGGCGGCGAGGTGCCCGCCGAGCGTCCAGCGCCGCGCACGAATCACCGAATGCGACGTCGGTTGCAGTGCATATGGTTGGATTAGTGCAGGTCAGGGGATGTGAAGGTGGTCTCGACATGGGGGCCGAACCGCCGATGGTTCAGGGAGGGCCCGGAGGCTCGCGGGCGCAGGAATCGGTCGCAGCCGAGCTTCGCGGGCTCGGGGAGCGGTGCTGCCGCCCGCTCTGCTCGGGGACGGTCGTCGCCGTCGTGCTGATGCTGACCTTGTCCGGTTTGCTCGTCGGCGGCAGGGTCCTGGCCGACAGGGCCGAGAGCAGTGTCAATCGCGATGACCTGCTCGGCTCCGCCGCCTCCGCCACGGAGCCGCCGAAGGTCACCGGCCCGCTCACGTTCCTCCTGATGGGGTTGGACAGCCGAGCCGGCGCGAACCACAATCCGGAGACGGCGGACGGCAGCGTGGCCGCGGTCGGTGGCCCGCCGCGCACTGACGCGATCATCGTCGTCCACGTTCCGAAGAGCACCGACCGGGCCTACGTGGTCTCGATCCCGCGCGATACCTATCTGCCGATCGCCGACAGCGACGGCCGGGTGGGGGCGCGGAACAAGGTCAACGCGGCGTTCGCGCACGGCGGCGCGCTACGGCTCGTGCAGACGCTCGACCATTTCACCGGTCACAAGATCGACTATCCGGTGGTGGTCGACTTCGCGGCGATCCGGGGGATCACCGACCTCGTGGGCGGCGTCGACGTGGTCATCGATGCGGAGAGCTACGACTCCTACCGGTTTCTCCGGGACGGCAGCAGGTACCCGACGACGCCGTGCCGGGACAGGCAGGGGCGGCAGCGGAACTGCTTGACGTTCCGGAAGGGCCCGTTGCACCTGGACGGTCAGCTCGCCGAGTACTACGTGCGGCAGCGCGCGGGCCTGCCCAACGGTGATCTCGACCGCGTGAAGCGGCAGCAGCAGTACCTCCGAGCGTTGCTGTCCAAGGCCGCTTCGGGCGATCTTCTGACCGACCCGCAGCGGTTCGACGACTTCGTGACCGCGGTCGGCGCGGCGCTGACGGTGGACCAGCGGATGCCCTTCAGCGGCATCGCGTTCTCCCTCAGGGGCCTTCGCCCAGCCGAGCTGGTGTTCATGACGTTGCCGACCGTGGGCTTCGACCGGGTGCCCGGCGTGGGGAGTGTCGTGCTGCCGGATGAACCGAGGGCCAAGGAGCTGTTCGCGGCGATGAACGCCGGCACGATGGAGGAGTACCTGCTCAAGTATCCGGCCGCTGCTAACGACGTCAGCCACGGCCTGTGACCTTGGCCCAGCTACGACATTGCCTCGACGACCGCGCCTCCGCCCACAACGACGCCACCGCGCGCCCTTTCAACCCGCACCGTTAGCTAGCTGCCCGGTTCAGAAGGCGTGGGCCATCAGCTCCGCGAACAGCGCGTGCTCGTCGACCTCGAGGCCCCGCGAGCGGAACCAGCCGCAGATGTTGGCGCAGTCGCGCTGGAGGAAGGTCATCCCGTTGAGGTTGCCGACCAGGTCGACGATCTGTGGCAGATCGATGATGACCAGCCGCTCGCCCGCCGCCAGGATGTTGTACGCGGAGAGGTCGCCGTGCACGAAGCCGTTCTGCACCATCGTCGCTAGCGCATCGGTGAGCTGCTCGAAGTACGACGCCAGCAGCTCGGGTGCGGGTCGCGCCTGGGCGAGCCGGGGCGCGGTCGCGACGGCGCCGTCCTCACCGAGGACGGTGATCCACTCCATCAGGATCTCGGTGCCGTCGATCTGGACGGGGTAGGGGACCGGCAGCCCGAGGTTCCAGAGCCGCACCAGCGCACCCCACTCGGAGACCGCCCACTCGCCGGCCGCGACCTGCCGGCCGAAGGTGCTCCTGCGCTTGAGGGCCCGCTCATCACGTGAGCGCTTCATCGAGCGGCCCTCGGTGTAGGACGCGGCGCGGTGGAAGGCCCGGTGCTCGGGAGAGCGGTACCGCTTGGCCGCCATGACCACATCGGCGGCGGGGTCGAGCGGGTCGGCGCGTTCGACGAGGTGGACGTCGGCTTCCTTGCCGGTCTTGAGGATGCCGAGGTCGGTGTCGATCGCGCCTTGGGAGGTCACCACCCAGTCGGGGAGCGGCTCGGGGCCTCGGCAGAGGGGTTCGACACTGAGCCAGGTCGACCAGCGCTGGCCGTCCTCGAGGTCGTCGTAGGGGCGGTAGTCGAAGACGAACTGGTCGTCGACGTCGCCCAGGTCGTCCGGCGGCGGGACGTAGCGGTAGGAGTCGGTGCTGAAGTCGTCAGGAAATGCCGGGTGCTGAAGGTGCTGCGAGAGATCGTCGTGAGACATCGCTGGAGGTGCTCCATGAGGTGAGAGAGAGGCGGTCTGCGGGCAGGCCGAGGACAGTCGTAGTCACCGTCGTGCCTCCTCTCGTGGAGCACCGGGCAGCTCCCGGCATCTCGCCCATGGTGAGGGGCGGACACAGGAAGCGGCAACCGAATAAAGCCGGGATGGCCTGGTCAGCCTCGCGGCGCCGCTCCGGCTCGGGCTCGGCATGTGCGACGCCTACGTCAGCGGCCACGGCCGACCGCCACTGTTCGTCGGTGATCGCGGGGTGCAGGCGGTCGGTGTGAAGGTCGTCGCGGCGGCTGACGTCGGCGGCGTAGTTCATCCAGTCGCCAGCTGCGGCGCGTTGCCACGCGACGGCTACCTGGGTGTCGATGCCGAGCATGCGTGCAGGATCGCGACCGGGGATCTCGGTGGCGAGGGTGAACAGGGCGGTGGAGGTGGTGGTCTGGCGTGGGTGCAGACCGAGGTTCTGGAGGCGTGTCCGGAGTCGGTCGTCGCTGATGTGCTGGCCGGGCCGGCCGCTGGGGAACAGCCATGGTGTGGGGCCCGATCCGGCCGTACTGCGCCGGGCTGCGGGGAACTCGTTATTGTCCGTCGGGAAGCAGCAACGAGTTCCCCGGCCCGTTCCGCGGTGGACGCTGGCGGCCTGGCTACGGTACCGGCGGCGGCGGGTCGACGGCGATGCCGACCTGCGCGAACGGGGAGAAGTTGCCGGCGGGGTCGTACGCGCGCACCCTGACGATGTACACGCCGAAGCCGCTGTACGGAACGTACGCTGTCGTGCCGCCGACCTTCCTGATCAGCACGCCGTTGAGATAGACCTCGTACCCGGCGACGATCTGCGTGGAGTAGAGGGTCGTCCACCGGACCGCGAAGTAGCCGCCGGATGTGCCGCTCATCGCGAGGTTCGCTGGCATCGCGGGCGGATCGGTATCCGGCCGGCCGTCGGGAAGCGCGGCGACCGGCGACCGGTTGCCGGCGGCGTCCACTGCTCGAACGCCAAGGTGGTACACCCTCGGCGGAGGCGGCGGGCCCGTGTACGTGTAGCTGGTTCCGGCGACGACGGCTCGGACGTTGGTGCCGTCCATCAGCTCGTACGCCACGACGCCGCGGTCGTCGGTCGCGGCGTCCCAGGTCATGCGGGCGTAGCCGCCCTGGACGTTCGTCGGCGTGCTCGGCGGCGTGACATCCTGTCCGGCGCCGTCACACGGCAGATCATCGACCAGGCAATTGATCGGTTCGTCGGTGCCGGCGGACACCCAGCCGAACGAGGTCTGCGCGCCCGGAGCCAGCCGGCCATTCCAGTGCACGTTGCTGAACACGTACCTGGATCCGGCGCGGGTCATCGTCGCGTTCCAGTAGGCGCCGACGCTGGTGCCCGCGGGCAGGTCGAAGGAGACGCGCCAGGACGTCGCGGTCGTGCCCCCGGTGTTCCGGACGGTCATCTCGGCGGCGTAGCCGGTGGACCACTCGCTGGTCTTGCGGAGGGTTGCCGTCGCCGCGTGTGCCGGGGTGGGCAGGACCGCCGTGGCGGCGATACTCAGGGCGAGGACCGTCACGAGTCGCAACGGCGCGCGGGGGAGCGGCCGGGCCAGCCGACCGGAAAATAGTGTCATGTCATGAGGAAAGGGGATCGGAACATCGCCTGACCACGATTCCCAGCCGCCCGCCGAAGTCTGCCCAAAAGGGCGCCACACGCGGCTCTTACGGTAGGCGGCTCCTACGGCGAGGACGAAAAGAATCCATGGCGACCGCGTGGACGCTGACGTTCGACTGTGCGCACCCGGCGACGGTGGCGAGGTTCTGGGCGCTGGCTCTGGGATACGTGGAGAAGCCACCGCCGGCCGGGTTCGAGACCTGGGACGACTGGTTCGACCTGCACGACGTTCCGGCGGCGGAGCGCGACGACGGCGCCTATCTGTCTGATCCCGACGGCGTGGCGCCTACCTTGGCGTTCCTGAAGGTGCCGGAACCCAAGGTGGCGAAGAACCGGGTGCACCTGGACGTGCAGGTCGGCGGCGGACGCGGCACTCCGTGGGAGGTGCGGTGGCCGCGCGTGGCGGCGGCCGTCGAGCGGCTGACCGCCGCCGGTGCGACCGTGCTGTGCGAGGACGTGTGGGAGGGCCGGCCTGACAACGTCGTGATGGCGGACCTCGAGGGCAACGAGTTCTGCGTGCTGTGACGGCACGCGGCTCGCGACTGGTACGGGTTGCGCGGTCGGCCTCAGGGGGCAAGGTGGAACCACGACCTGACGGAGGAGAGGTTGATCATGGCTCTGCCACCTGTAGCCGACCACGGAACCTGGCGCTAGGAGCTGGATGAGCTGCGCGCCCGCGAGAAGGCAGCCACCAGGGAACTCGACGCGATCGCCGCCCAGCGCCGCCGGCTCCCCATGGTCGAGCTGCCCGACTACACCCTGGTCGGCGCCGACGGGCCGGTCCGGCTCGTCGACATCTTCGACGGCAGGTCGCGGCTGATCGTCTACAACCACATGTGGGACCCCGACCCGAACGCCGAGTGGCAGTGTGGCGGCTGCACCAGCTTCACCTCGTCCTTCACCCGGCTCGATTTCCTGGACAACTACGACGCGCGGTTCGTGATCGTCACCCAGGGCCCGATCGACGCGGCACTGGCCTACGCCGAACGCGTCGGCAACACGATGGCGTGGTACTCCACCACCGACAGCCCGTTCGGTACCGACGTCGACGCACCACCGGCCAGCGGGTTCGCGCTCAACGTGTTCCTCCGCTACGGCGACACCGTGTACCGCACGTGGCACACGTCCGGTCGCGGCGTGGAACAGCTCACCTTCACCTTCGCGCTGGCCGACGTGCTGCCCTACGGGCGGCGGGAAGAGTGGCAGGACTCGCCGGCGGGCTGGCCGCAGGCAGCCACGTACAGCGGCTGGCTCGACTCGCCGGACATCGCCAGGCTGTACGGTCCCGCGGCCCAGGGCGGCGGCGAATAGTCCGGCGAGCCATGGCGTCCCCGCTCGCTGTGCCCTTGGGGACGGCCTGGCTGTCCACGTGGGCAGAGCGCGGTCTCCGTGCGGGATCGCGCGCTTAGGCTCGCAACCTTTCTCGGCGTGCGTTCAACTTCCTTGGAGAACATGTGTCCGCATCGCGAGTGGTCAGGGCGGCGGTCTGCGCGGCAGTGGCCGTCGCCGTCGTGGCGGCTGGTACCCCGGCGAGCTCGGCGGCGGCCGATGAGCCGCGGCGCCCTGCTGCTGCCGAGCCAGGGCGTCCTGGCGCCGGTCAGCGGACCGAGCACCCGGCCGCCATGGTCGCCGCCCTTCGGCGCGACCTTCGACTCACCGCCGAGCAGGCCGCCCACCGGCTGCGGTGGGAGGAGGCGGCGATGGCCGACATCGACGAGTTGTCGACCGTTCTCGGCGCCCGCTTCGGCGGGGCCTGGATGACCCGGGACGGGGAACGGCTCGTCGTCGCTGTGACCGAGCCCACCGGGGTGGAGACGGTCCGAGCCCGAGGTGCTCAGGCCCAGGTGGTGCGGCACAGCCAACGGGAACTGGACGCGGCCAAAGCGCGGCTGGACCGCACACCGCCCAGCGGCGCGACGAGCTGGTACGTCGATGTGGAGGCCAACACCGTCGCCGTGAGGGTGCCGCCGGACGCCGTTGAGTCGGTGCGGCGCCTTGCCTCCGCGAATGTCGAAGACCCGTCGCTGATCCGCATCGAGGTCACCGACGAGCGGTTGGCGCCGACCGGTGACCTGCGCGGTGGAAACCCCTTCGCCACATCGATCAACACGTGCAGCATCGGCTTCTCGGTCGTCGGGGGCTTCGTCACCGCCGGCCACTGCGCGAACCAGGGTGGTGCCGCGTGGATCGACACCGACCCGACAGCGCCGTCCATTGGCACGGTCGCCGGATCCGTCTTCTCCGGCGTGGACATGGCGTGGATCCGCGCGGCCGCCGGCTGGACGCCCCGTCCCAGGGTCAGTACGACCGGAGCCGACGTCAGGGTGGCCAGCGCGCGGGAAGCGCCGGTGAACGCGAGTGTCTGCCGATCGGGCCGGACCACCGGTTGGCACTGCGGCCGGATCAAGTCCAAGAACGTCACTGCCCGCTACCCGGCGCCGTGGAACGTGACCGTGAACGGCCTCACCAGCACCACGGTGTGCGCCGAGCCCGGGGACTCGGGTGGCCCGTACGTCAGCGGATCGCATGCCCAGGGGGTCCTCTCCGGCTCGCGGATAACCAACTGCCCCAACGGCGGCGACATCCCGGACGAGACCTACTTTCAACGGCTCCAGCCCATTCTCGATCGGTGGGGCCTCACGCTGGAGGTCGCGCCCGGCACGATCAGTCGCCTGTTGTGCGACCCGCTGCGGCGCACCTTCTGGTGCACCGTCTCGTACGACGGCACGGACCCCGTACAGATCAGCTGGACCTACGAGGGCCGTCCCTGGCCCGCGTGGAACGGTCTGACCAGAGTGCATGGCGGCTGCGGCGCCAACCAGTGGCAAACCGTGACGGCCACCATCACGCACGCCGATGGCACGGACACCGCCTCGGACAGCTTCCAGTGCGAGGGCAATCAGTAGCGCCCGATCCCGCGTCGGGAGTTCCTGCGCAGCCGGCGCCAGCGATGCGAGCCGGGTTCCCTTCGCGGTCTCAGCACGCGGCACGAGCCGCAACCTCGAACTCCTCGCGCGTCAGGAACATGTCGTCCGACTCATCCGGACGACTGGCTGGCCGAGACCCTACTGCGCCGTTCTACGGACCAGGCAGGAACTTCAGCTCGGCCACCGCCCCCTGACGCCGTCAACGGCCCGGGGTCGCTCCCGCGACAAGGGCGACCTTGTCCTCACGCGTTTTCTACTTGCCGCGCAGTAACCCTTAGTGATGTGCAGCCCGCCTCATCGCGCTGGCGGACCGGCTCTACCCTGATCCGGGCCACAGGAGGAGAACACGTGGAGTACCTCGCGAAGTTGGGCACCCTGTTGGCGTTCACACTCGTCTTCGCCCTGGTGGCGAGGTTGCGAGTGCGAGGCGCCGACCGACGGCGCCTCGCCGCCCAATGCGGCCAGACCAAGCCGATCCCGGTACGGCTCCGCGGCGTCACGCTGAGGTACCCGGGTTTCTGGCGGAGCGGCCTGCTCGACACGACCACCGGCACGTTCATGCCCCGTGGCGGCTGGGGCCCGCCGGTGGGGCTCGGCGGCGCCACCGTGCGATGGGTCGGCGTCGGCGATCGCGAGAAGGACAACCTGCCCCCGCACGCCGACGGCGACGCGTTGGCCACCTATGTCGACGCGCGGGGGCGCGTGTTCCAGCTCGCCCTGGTCGACAGGCGTGACGCGGCGCTCGTGTCCCGGCGCCTTACCAAGCTGACCGCGACCGAGGCCGAGGCGGCGGTCACTCCGCTGCGCTGGGTGCAGCACCGCGTCTCGATGACGGTGGTGACGATGCTGGTGATCGGCGCGGTCTGGCAGCTGTTCTTCCTGGTTCCCCTGCTCGGCGCCCAGCAGGTCGGCGCGCAGGTCGTGGAGAACCGCGGCCCCGAGTACCTCTGCGAGGTCGCGTGGAGCGGCGGCCACGGCTACGCGGTCTGCGGCGACCAGGAGCCGGGTGAACGCGTCGACGTCACGGTCCTGGGCTGGCCGCGCACGGGCGATGTCGACGAGCCCGAGACCGTCCGCGTTATGAGCGTGCTCGGCGTGGGGCTGGTCCTCTTCATCTCGACGATCATGGCCTGGGTCGCGACGAGCCAGCGGCGAAAGCTGCGCGCGCTCGAAGGCGAGCTCACGCGCCAAGCTCGCTGATCCCGCCGGAATACGGGAACCTGCAACTAGGCGGCGAGCTGTGGTGTGCCCCCCTGTGCAGGTGAGCACAGGTTCAAATCCTGTCAGCCCGACAGCAAAACGCCCGCTGACCTGGATGTAAGTCCAGGTCCGTGAGCCTTCCCATGCGTTGTCAGTTGGCCGACTCGGTGTAGCAGGTCCGAGGTCGGGGACCAGCGGCTGGCGCTGGCTCGCGCGCAGTACCGCGACGCCCTGCTAGTCGTGTTCGACGAGCCGACCGCCTCCATCGACCCGTACGCGGAGATCGAGGTGTTCAGGCAAGTGACGGCGCGTACGCCGCTATGTACCGCGCACAGGCGGACCACATCCTGGGACACCTAGCTCCGGCTGGGCGTGGCGGTCCGGTGTTAGCCTGATGCTCGGGGCCAAATCGTCCGGGGCTCGAATCGCCACCGCGGTGCGCGTCCCCGTCGGGGGGGCGACTGTGGCGTGGGATTTCGCGGTGCTCGGCGCGCTGCGCGCCAGCTACGCCGGTCAGGTCGTCGAGATTCCCGCGGGCAAGCAGCGCACGTTGCTGGCGACGTTGCTGCTCGACGCGAACCAGACCGTGAGTGTCAACGACATCGTCGACCGAGTCTGGTCGGAGCAGCTTCCGGCGCACGCCAACGCCGCCCTGCACTCCCTGGTGCTGCGACTGCGCCGCACGCTGAGCGGAGACGGTGCGCGCCCCGACCCGATCGGCACCGGCGCCAACGGCTACCTCGCGGACGTCCCCGCCGGCGGGCTCGACCTCACCCGCTTCCAGGCCCTGCGTGCGCGGGCACGAGAGTCCGATCCCGTACTCACCGCCGAGCTGCTGAGCCAGGCACTGGCCCTGTGGCGCGGCGAACCGTTGATCGACGTCCCGTCCGAGACTCTGCACCGGGAGAACGTGCCGGCGCTCGCCGAACAGCGGTCGTCCGCGACCGAGGAATACTTCGACGCCGAGCTGGCCCTCGGGCGGCATGCCGCGATCGTCCCGCCGCTGCATCAGGCGGTGCAGCACAATCCGCTCCGGGAACAGCTGTGGACGCAGCTCATGCTCGCGCTCTACCGCAGTGGTCGCCAGGCCGAGGCGCTGGCCGCTTACCGCACCCTCAGTGGGATCCTCCGGGACGAGTTGGGGCTGGATCCCGGGCCGGGGCCGCGCCGACTTCTGGAGCAGATCCTCAGCTCGGATCCGATCCTGGAGCCGGCCCGGGACGATCGGGCCGCCGACAGCACCCTGCCGCCGCCAGCCGGGCCGCTCTTCCAGCTCCCCGCCGATCCGGCCCCGTTGTACGGCCGCGACCTGAGCGCCGAGCGGATCCGGCAGATCGTCACCGGAACGCTCGCGGACGGCCGGATGCCGCTCGTGTGCGTCTCTGGACCGCCGGGCATCGGCAAGACGGCGCTGGCCGTACACGTCGCGCATTCCCTGCGCGAGGAGTTCCCCGACGGCCAGTGGTACGTGCGTCTGCGCGGACAGCACGAGCACGCAGGCGACCCGACGGAGGTGCTGGCCGAACTGCTCACCTACGCCGGCGTCCGCGGGTCGGCAGTGCCCGCCGGCCAGGAAGCGCGCGCCACGGCTTTCCGGGCCGCGCTGTCGGGACGCCGCGTGCTTCTCGTCCTGGACGACGCCGAGTCCGCCGCGCAGGTCGAACCGCTCCTGCCGGGCGGGGCGCCGTGCGCGGTCCTCGTCACCAGCCGTACCAAGCCCGGCCGTCTGGTGGCATTGCACGGCGGGCACGCCGTCAACCTGGACACGCTCGACGAGGCAGCGGCGGCCAGCATGCTGACCGCGATCTTCCACACCCACGCGATCTCCGTTCCCCAGAGCCTCGTCGACGAGCTGGCCAGACTCTGTGGCAACCTCCCGCTCGCGCTGCGCATCGCAGGCGCCAACGTCGTCACCGGACCGCCCGAGGTGGCCGCCGACTACGTGCGCCACCTGCGCGACGGCGACCGGCTCAGCCGCCTCGCCGTCGACGGCGACTCCGAGGTGGCGATCCGGGCCGCGATCGAACCGTCCTACGGACGGCTCGGCGACCGCGCCCGACGTGCGCTCCGCCTCCAGGCCAGCTCGCCGTCGGACTGCTTCACCATCGCAGACATCGTCACTCTGCTCGACACCGGCGTAGACGAGGCGGTCGCCGTGACCAGCGAGCTGACGGTCGCGCATCTGGCGCGGCCCAGTCACTCCGGCCGGTTCTTCGTGCACGACCTCATCCGGCTGTACGCGGCCGAACGTTCGCAACTTGAAGACAGCAACGCCGAGCGCGCAGCATCGGTAGCCCGCCTGTTCCGCGGCTATCTCGCCACCGCCGACGCGACGGCGCGCCGCTGCTACCCGCGGATGACGTTCCTCCCGCTGCCTGAAGGCCGGCCGGTCGAACCCGAGTCCAAACAATGGTTCCGTACCGAGTACCGCAACGTGCTGTCCGCCATCGCCCACGCCGCGCGCTCCGGACCGGCGACGGTCGCGTGGCAGCTGGCCGACCGGCTCCGCGGCTACCTGCAGGAGATCGGCGCACACGGCGAGTGGCGCTCGTCCGCCGAGGCCGGCATGAACCAGGCGCGAAGCGAAGGCGATGACCACGGCATCGCCGCGATGCATTGCAGTCTCGCGTTGCTCAGCGCCTCGCGCGCGGAGTACGCCGACGCCAGGGAGCGCTGGGAAGCCGCGCTGGCGATCTACGCCAGGCTGGCTGACCGATCCGGAATGGCGGCCATCTACAACAACCTGGGCATCGTCAACCGCGAGCAGGGCCTCCTCTCGGAGGCGAGCGACAGCTATCAGCACGCGCTCCGGCTCTATCGCGAGCTCGGCCAACGCCATGCCGAGTTGAGCACGCTCAGCAACCTCGGCGTGGTCGAACTCGAACTTGACCAGCTCACGAACGCCATCGACTGCCAGCGGAACGCGCTAGCCGGCTACACCGCGCTCAGCACGTCGGATCTGGACAACGACGTCGCCACGGCGTTGCACAATCTCGCGGTGGCGGTGCGCGCCGTCGGCCAGCTTGGCCTCGCGGTCAGCTTCCTCACCCGCGCTCTGGTGATCCACCGCCGGCTCGACAACGCCTACGGCGTGGCCAATGACCTCAGCAACCTCGCTACGGCCTACGTCGACCTCGGTTACTACGCCAAGGCCAGGCACCTCGTCGACGAATGCCTGGCGATCGCCCGCCGGACCGGGCGGCGTCGCGTCGAGGCCGAGGCGCTCAACGCCGACGGGGCGACCTGGGAAGCGCTGGGCGATCTCCCCGTCGCGATCGCACAGCATCAGGCCGCCCTCCGACTCAGCGAGGCGATCGGCTACCGCCGGGCCGAGATCGGTGCCCACATCGGACTCGCCATCTGCCATCAGTCACTGGGTCGCTACGCCGAGGCCACGCATCAGTCCACGGTGGCGAACCGGCTCGCGCGCAGCGTCCAACACCACCTACTGGCACGCCAGGCGCTCGAGGTAGTGGGCTCCTGGGCGGACGACAGCCCCTTCCCACGTGCCGTGCCCCAGGCCGGCTGAGTCCATCTACTTGAACCTCGGCTGTCCGACGGGCACAGACATCGGGACCGCCGCCCGGGTCGAACTCCGGGCGGCGGTCCTTGATGTCGTACGGCGCCGGATGGCTCAGCCGCGCCAGAGGTGGATGTGGCTGGTGTTGTCGTTCAGTGCGCCGATATTGCGCACCGGCAGCGCGTGATACTCGTAGTACCCGCCGCCGAAGCTCGTGAGCTTCGACCAGGTGCAGTCGTTGTGGCCGATGACCGATGAGAGTGCGACACCCCACCTGCCGTCCAGGATGAAGCTGTAGCCCTCGTGGTCACACGGGCCGTACTGGCCGTATAGGTCCGTCATCAGGTCGTTGTAGTCCTGATGGCGGTACAGCGACGCCAGCTTGGTCCACGCTGCGATCGACACACCACTCTGGACTTCAACCTTGCGACGAGCATCGGCGGCGGAGACTGTCGAGCACTCCTTCGAGATCACCTTGGAGTGCCCGTTGGCATCGAGTTCCTTGCTCAGAACCACCGCGCAGTACTCGCTCTTCTCGACGGGAGCCGCCGCGGCCGGAGTCAGGAACGCTCCGGTAACGACAGCGGTGGTCGTCGCGACGGCGGCTAACGCCATCCGAACGTTGAGATACATGGCTCTAGCTCTTTTCGCTAGGAGCTGACCCCCTGGCCAGCTTCGTTCCGAACGCTATGAGCCGGCGCTTCCGTGTCTCTTCCACGCCGCTGTCACGCCCCTGTCGCGCTGCTTGACCGGCGACCTGACACGCGCGGGCCTGAGCAAGACGTTGCGGCAACTCTGGCTGGTGGATCCGCGCCAGCTCGTGCCACCGCTCAGCTACGACGAGCCGGGGGAGATCCCGACCCGGGAGTCCTGACTGCCACACCTACGGTGACCCGAATCTGTGGCAGCAGACCGGAACTGTGGCGGTGAGTATTCGATCGCGCCTAGTGTCCTCTTTGGATGCCGCTGGGAGGGTCAGGGGTCGCAGGGTGGGTCAGAGGGGTGGCGCCTACTTCGGCATCGCCCCTCTGACGTTGCACAGTGAGCCCATTTCAGTTGGGTTATCCGGCCAGGATGAGGGTCTGAACTGCGTTCACGAGGGTGGTCGCACTGCCAGGGCTTGAGCGGATCTTGCGCAGGATCTTCCAGCTTCTGAGCTGGGCGTTTGCGCGTTCGCCGGGTCCGCGGAGCCTGGCGTGGGCGGTGTTGACGTCTCTTTGGTTCTTGGAGAGCGGCCGGTAGGTGCCGGTGTCGGGGTCCTTGCGCCGCGGGCGTTGCGGCACGGTGACCGCTGGGCCGGCGCCTTGATACCCGCGGTCGGCCAGGACATGCAGGTCGGCGGCGGTGACCGCGTCGAGGATGCCGTGTTCCCGGGCGGCGGCGATGTCGTGCCGGGCGCCGGGCAGGGTCGGTGAGACCCAGATGAGCCTCCCGGCCGGGTCGGCGATGACTCGCACGTTCACCCCATGGGCCTTGTGCTTGCCCGAATAGAACGGGCGGTCGCCGTGCCAGGCCATCGCGACCCGGTCGATCCGCAGCAGGCTGCCGTCGATGATGACGTACGCCTTGCCTTTCGCGACGTCGATGGCCTGCTCGAGAGTCGGCGCCAGCGCCGCCAGCAACGCCAGTCCTTCCTTGACGCGCCGGTAGACGGTGCTGACGCCGACCGTGAACCCGCAGGCCAGATCCGCGTACGTCTCGCCTTTCCGCAGGTAGGCCACCACGAGCAGAGCCTGCCGGCCGGCGTCCAGGCGCCGCGACCGGGTCCGCAGCTCGCTGCGACGGCGCCGTAAGGCCCCAGCGAGTAATTGCAACGCTCGGCTGGACACGGACATCCCTGACGGGTAGGAAGGCAGCCGAAGCTCCTGGTGTGACGGTTGGGTCTAGGGCCTGTCCTGCGGATCGGGTGACTGTCCTGGTT
The DNA here is from genome assembly GCA_963742725.1 of uncultured Actinomycetota bacterium. Lineage (GTDB taxonomy): Bacteria > Actinomycetota > Actinomycetes > Mycobacteriales > Cryptosporangiaceae > CAVVAL01. The sequence continues at coordinate 109,898 of CAVUMX010000003.1, forward strand.
GGATGGTGGGGTGGTTCGTCGGGGTGAGATCACGGATGCGGCGTGGGCGCGGATCGCGCCTCTGTTACCTGCTGGTGGTGGTCGGGGTGGTCGGTGGGCTGATCACCGGCGGGTGATGAACGCGATCTTGTGGAAACTGCGAACGGGTGCTCCGTGGCGGGACATTCCGGAACGGTATGGGTCGTGGAAGACCGCGCATGAGCGGCTGCGGCGGTGGACGGCGGATAGCACCTGGGACCGGTTGTTGACCGAGGTCCAGGTCAAGGACGACGCGGTCGGGGAGATCGAGTGGGTCTTCCACGTTGATTCCACGGTGGTGCGGGCGCATCAGCACTCGGCCGGTGCCCGGAAGGCCACGGCCGGGAAAAAGGGGGCCGCCGCGGCCGGTCGGGCTTCACGGTCACGGCGGTCCACGGCGAGGCGATCGGGCGGTCCCGTGGCGGGCTGACCAGCAAGATCCACCTCGCCGTTGACGGGCGGGGCCGGCCGATGGCGCTGCGGCTGACGGAGGGCCAGGCCGGGGACAATCCGCAGTTGCTGCCGCTGCTGGAGGCGGTTCGAGTGCCCCGGTCCGGGCCGGGACGGCCGCGGAAACGCCCGGATCATCTGGTCGCGGACAAGGCCTACTCCCATCCCTCGACCCGCGCCGCGCTGCCGGGGGATCCCGCACACCATCCCGGAACGCTCCGACCAGGAACAACACCGGGCCGCACGCGGACGCGCCGGCGGCCGCCCGCCGGAGTTCGACCCGGTCCGCTACAAGGACCGCAACCTCGTCGAACGCTGCTTCAACCAGCTCAAACAATGGCGGGCGATCGCCACCCGCTACGCCAAACGCGCCGTCCTCTACCGGGCGCTCCTCGTCATCGCCGCCACCATGACCTGGCTCAAATGATCCGCAGGACAGGCCCTAGTCAATCCCCGTCCTACCAGGAGCTTCCTTGCTGCTCAGCACCCACCCCGACCACATCGGACGGAGGTTGGCAAAGGCTCACTGTGTCCAGGTTGGTCCGGCTCGGCGTGGTGCCGGGTCGATGCCGGCATGGTGAAGGATCTTCCACACTTTGCTGGCCGCAACACGGTGGCCCAGGCCGACCAGTTCGCCTTGTATCCGGCGGTGTCCCGAGGTCGGGTTTCCGGTCGCGACCCGGAGCACCAAGTCACGGACCTCCCTCGCAACGGGCGGCCGTCCTGCTCGCGCGCGGGGGTAGGTCCAGTGCCGGGCGATCAGCTGTCGGTGCCAGCGGAGCAGGGTCGCCGGGGTGACGATGAACGCTGACCAGCGCGTCGCGGCAGCAGCTGCGACAGGGCGGCCAGCACCACCCGGTCAGCTGGTTGCAGCTCAGGACGGTGTACCTGCCGGTGTAGCACCGCAACCTGGTGGCGGAGGACGAGAAGTTCGACGTCTTTGGCTCCGCCGTCCCGGGCAAGCTGGGTCAACAATCTGTAGTACTTGGCGCAGCAGGAGGTACACCCACGAAGCGTTCATCACCGGGATCGTCGCAGCTACCGCGACGGGAACGTCGCCCGGACTCCGCAGGCCACCGCGGCCGAACCGGATTTACGAGCCCGACAGGCGTCGGCCTGGAACCCGCCTGGCGTAGCGACCCGACCCGACCGCGACTGAGTTGAGTGGTGGACTCCCGCGCAGGAAGTCCACCACTCAATGTGTCCACCAAACGGGCGGCGCAGCATCGTGACCGATCTGCCTCCCGCAGGCAGCGGTTATTCAGTAACTCAAAGGTGTTACCCGGTCAGCAAGCGTACTCTTTAACGGGCTTCTGGAGCGTCGGATTGTGAACCTGAATATACCAGCTAACGGTGGCACCCGGCCCTACCGTCTTACATGGCGTGTCCTCGAGTAGGCTCACGTCGATGCGCCGCCGAATGGAGTAGCGGCCGCAGTTCTTGACAAATGCCGTCCATTCAGTGGCGTCGGACCTCTCATACCAGAACTGCACCTCGTGCCCCCGGCAGGGCGCCAAGGCCCCGACGGCATCCGCTGATACCGGCCCGCCCGCGGCCTGCGCTGGGCCGCCGCCGACCCCCATGGCTGCCAGGACAACAATTCCAACCGCTATGGCCCGCCCAAACATGACCCCACCTTATTGTTAGAGAAAAGGACTGAACCAAACTTAAAGATCGCCAGCCAGTTCAGCAGGAGAATCGCACTTCAGACGACGTGCGGGTCTTGGTGAATCCGTCAGAACCCGACCACGAGACGACCGTCCGGTATGTGTAGGTACCGGTTCCGTTGCAGTTGAAGTACACGGTTCTCTCGCCGGGTGCTGCGAAGTCTCCATTCGCGGCGGTTGTCCAGCCCCACGCACGGTGCCGCTGCAGGGTGACGCGGACCGCGCCCACCCCGCAGCCCCTCGAGTAGCCGTGGCCCACGGAGAAGGTGCCACTCTTGTAGGGCGCATTGGGTACCGGGCATGGGGGGCCAGCTATGGTGGCCGCCGGAACCTCTGCAGCGACAGCGGCCTGGGCTGCCGCGGGGAAAAGCGCCAAGGCCACCATGGTCGCCAGACTTGCAATCACAAGATTCTTTACTTTCAAGACACAGTACCTCCAGAACAGAAAACCGGGTTAATCGAGGATTCGTATCGTCACAGGGCTGCGATCAAACTTCACACCTCTCCGTAAGTGGATTCGCTAGCGCCCGGGTTAGTCGCGCGTACCGCCTCGCTTCGATCACGACGACTGCTATCGGGCGCATCTATTGGATGCGAACCTGTGGTTGATTAGCAAGGCAATCGGTCGCTTGACAATCAAGGCAGTCTATTCGGGGCGGCCGCGCTGTTCGCGTTTCCGCAGTTCAGCCTGGATCCACCGCACTGATTCTTGAGCGGTGGTTTCCCGGGCTGGTTTGGTGTTTCAGGGCGCCCTTTTGGTGTCGAGGTGTGCGGGTTCGCCGGGTGGCAGTCCGGTGCGGGTCTTCAGGGGGGCCTTGGGTGGTTGGCCGTTATTGGGCCAGACGTGCCAGATTGTCCGGTTAGGCGCCACACCGAAGCTTTCATCTGTAAAGCCGTCTGCATACCAGTCGGCCTGCATTAGGCCCCATCTGTTGAAGTTGCCCCAGATATTTGGGGCACTGGTCAGCGCGCTGCGTCTCGACGACCGCAGTGGGCATGGATGGATCCGCTGCCACCGCCGCTGAAGGCGACAGGACGCCGAGAAGCGCCCCAATAGCCAGAAAGCTGCCCGCGATCCAGGGTCGCTTTGTGTTCACTAAGCTTCATACAGACTCCGTTCTCTTCACTTCGCCATCAGAGACGCGTCCCGATCTGACGCGGCTCGATCTGTGGCGGGTGACTGCGATTGGTACCCTTCCATCACTGATCATCGAAGGTTGATTAGCAAGGCCGGTGATCGCTTGACAATCAAAACCGTGGCAAAGCAGGAGGTGACATGGGTCGGCCGGAGCGTCCGCTCGATCCGTCGGCCGGGCCGGTACACCGGTTCGCGGGGGAGCTCCGTGAGCTCCGGCGCACGGCCGGCGGCCTTCCTTACCGGGTGCTCGCGAAGCGGGCGAACTTCTCCCCGACGGCGTTGTCCGAGGCGGCCGGCGGCGAGACCGTTCCTTCGCTCACAGTGACGCTCGCCTACGTGGCGGCGTGCGGTGGGGATCTGGTCGAGTGGGAAGCGCGGTGGCGTGGCCTGGTCGCGGAGTTGGCTCAGGCTGGTGCGGCGGCGGCGGTCGGCGCCAATGCCGCCGAGCCGGCTGGCGTTGTCCCGCCGTACCTGGGGCTGACCACATTTCAATCCACCGACGCCGAGCGCTTCTTCGGCCGCGAGGCCTTGGTGAAGGAACTGGTGGACCGGTTGTCCTCCGAACGTTTCCTCGCGGTCTTCGGCGCCTCCGGCAGCGGGAAGTCCTCGGTGTTGCGGGCGGGGTTGCTGCCGGCGATCGCCCGGGATGAGCGGAACACGGACGAGAGTTGGTCCTGTGTCCTCCTGACCCCCGGCGAGCGTCCGCTGGAGGAGCTGGCCCTCGCGGCCGCCGGGCGGCTGAATCTGTCGGCGTCGGCGTTGTTACGTGACCTGCGCGATGATCCGCGCGGTCTGCCGCTCGCGATCCGGCAGACCTCTGCGGAGCGGGCCCGCGTCCTGGTCGTGGTCGACCAGTTCGAGGAACTGTTCACCCTGTGCCACGACGACACCGAACGGGCCCGGTTCATCGGTGCGCTGCTCGGGGTCGTCGAGGACGGCAAGTGCCGGGGAGCCGTGGTGATCGGCATGCGGGCCGACTTCTACGCCCGGTGCGCCGACCATCCGGCCCTGGTCGCCGCGTTACGGGATCGGCAGGTGCTGATCGGCGCCATGGCCGAGCCGGAACTGCGTGCCGCGATCACCGAGCCGGCGGCCGGCGCGGGGCAGGTCGTGGAGCCCGCGCTCGTCACCGCGATCCTGGACGACGTCCGGGGCGAGCCCGGCTCGCTGCCGCTCGTCTCGCACGCGCTGCTGGAGACCTGGAAGCGTCGGCGAGGACGCACCTTGACGCTAGCTGACTACCACGACGCGGGTGGCGTGCGCGGGGCGATCGCCCAGACCGCCGACGGCCTGTACGGAACTCTCGACGCTCACCAGCAGAACATCGTCCAGCAGATCTTCCTCCGACTGACCGCGCCTGGCGAAGGAACCGAGGACACCCGGCGCCGTGCCCGCCGGGCGGAACTGCTCGACACACCGGACGCCCAGGACGTCTCGTTCGTTCTCGCGCGGCTCGCCGACGCGCGGCTGGTGACGCTGGACGAGGACACTGTCAACGTCACCCACGAGTCACTGATCCGCGGCTGGCCACGGTTGCAGGCCTGGATCAACGAGGACCGGGATCTGCTCCGCGCGCATCGCCGGCTCACGGAGGCGGCGGTCGACTGGGCGAACCACGCACGCGAACCCGCACTGCTCTACCGGGGTACCCGGCTCGATAGCTGGCGGGATCGCTCGCACGATCGGCTCAATCTCCACGAACGCGAGTACCTCGCCGCCAGCCTTCGCTACGCCGAGCGCGAGCGTCGTCGTCGCCGCCGGCGCATCCAGGTGACGGTTACCGGCCTGGTGGCGGGCATCGTGGCGATCAGCCTGCTCGCAGTGGTGGCGGGTGTCGCGGCTGGCCGTGCTGTTGACCAGCAGCGCCTCTCGGCGTCCCGGCAGCTCGCCGCCGACTCGGCGCGCGTGCTGCCGGTCGACCCCGAGTTGAGCCTCCTGCTGGCCCGACGCGCCTACGAGGTGGACCCGAACCACGACGCGCAGACCGCGATCCGGCAGGCCGCGAATGACTCGCGGATCCGGGTCACGCTGGTCGGGCACCAGGGTGAGACGACCGACGTCGCCACCAGCCCGGACGGCACCCGGATCGTGACCTGCGGCCAGGACGGGACCGTCCGGATCTGGCCCGCCGACGGCGGCAAGCCGGCGATCCTGCGTGGTCACAAGGCTGGCGTGCGCGGCGTGGCCGCAAGCCCCGACGGACGCCTGGCGGCCAGCGGCGGCAAGGACAACACCGTCCGGCTCTGGTCGCTGGCGGACAACCGGACGGTCCGGGTCATGACTGGCCACATCAGACAGATAGACCGGGTGACGTTTAGCCCCGATGGCCGGATGCTCGCTAGCGCCAGCGTGGACAACACCGTCCGGATCTGGCCGGTGACGGGAAACGGCGCCCCGACAGTCCTCGGCACAGCCACCACCGACGACACACATCGGCTCCGGGAAGTGGCGTTCAGCCCGGACGGCGCCCTGCTAGCGACCTCCTACGGCGACGGAATGATCAAGGTCTGGGACTGGGCGGCGAAGGAGGTCCGCCACTCCTGGCGCGGCGACAAGGACACCGTCGAGGCGCTGGCCTACAGCCGGAACGGCAAGTACATCGTCTCCGGCGGCTACGACGGCCTGGTGAAAGTCTGGTCTCCGAACGGCGCCGGCCAACCGATCACGATGCCCGGCCACGACGGATCGGTCGAGGGACTCGCCGTCAGCCCGGACAGCACCCAGGTGGCCAGCGTCGGCGGCGACGGCACGGTGCGGATCTGGCCGGCCAGCGGCGTCGGTGACCGGCAAGTGCTCGCCGGGCACCAAGGCCCGACCTGGTCGGTGAAGTTCAGCCCGGACGGCCGCCGCGTCGTCACCTCAAGCAACGACGGGACCGCGCGGGTCTGGCAGGTGGATTCCGGCCAGCCCACCGCGCTCACGGGCAGCCCCCGCTTCGGCACCAGCGCCATCTTCAGCCCGGACGGCAAATCCGTGGCCTCAGCAGGCGACGACGGAGCAGTCCGGATCCAACCCGCCACCGGCGGCACAGCACCGCTGGTCCTACACGGCAACCAGAAGACGGTGTGGGCGTTGGCATACAGCCGCGACGGCAAGCAGGTCGCTGCGGCCGGCGACGAAGGCACGGTCCGCATCTGGCCAACAGACCGGGAAAGCTCCGGCACACTGTGGAAGAGCACCGAGAGTCGCCTGTTCACCGTCGCGTTCAGTCCGGACGGGCGCAGCGTCGCCGCGGGCGGTGACGATGGGGTGGTCCGGATCTGGCCGGTGAACGAGCCACGTAAGGCCATCGAGCTGAACGGACACCACGGCTGGATCTACTCCGTCGCGTTCAGCCCGGACGGCAGCCGGCTGGCCGCCGCCGCCGAAGACGGCAGCGTCCAAGTCTGGCCTCTGGAGGCGCGAGGAAGACCGGTTCTGCTCACTGGTCACAAAGGCCTCATCTACAACCTCGTGATCAGTCCGGACGGGCAGCACGTCGCTAGTGCGGGGTTCGACGGCACGGTACGAATCCGGCGGATGGATGGCCGTGGCGAGGCCGTCGTGCTGCGCGGCCACCAAGCCGGCCGCGTTCTGAGCGTCGCGTTCAGCCCGGACGGAAAGCTGCTTGCCAGCGCAGGCAACGACCACACCGTCCGGATCTGGGAGTGGGCCGTGTCCGGCGTCGATCCGCTCGTGTTCCGAGGCTTCGAGTCCTCGGTCGAAACGGTGGCGTTCAGCCCGGACGGCCGCTCCCTCGCAAGTTCACGCGGCGACGGATCCGTGCTCGTATGGCAGTGCGACGTATGCGGACCGGTTCGCCAGGTGTTGGCCCTCGCCGACCAACGCGTTACCCGAGTGCTGACCGCGGTAGAGCGCGCCCAGTTCCTACACGAAGAGGAACCGTGACCCGACCGCCAACCGCATCACACGGACGCCGACAGCTCGCCGTACCAGGCCAATTCGGCGGCACCTTCGGCTCCGGACTGCACCGGAGGATCGCGGGCGCGATCACCGTCCTGGCAACCGAAACAGCTTCGTAGACTGAGCGGGTGCGCAAATCGACGGCCGCGGCCGGTACCTCGCTCTTCTTCGCGGTGGCGCCGGGTGCCGTCGCGGGCGTGCTGCTGCCGTGGCTGATCGGCTGGGACGCCGCGAACCCCGAACCGATGGATTAAAGTCCGACGGTTTCGGCTGACCTCTATGGACTGCGGACTCTGCCGCTAAGTGCCGATGAGTGCCACGTAGTTCGGTAGCGTACGCGCAGGTCCGGTGATCGTCTACCGCGAGCTGGTCGAGATTCGAGGCTCCCTACGCTGCTGGCGCGCCGAACGTGCCGGGAAATCCCGCGCGCTAGGGAACGTTCGAGCACCCAGCGAGCACCCACCGGCCGCCAGGTCGGGCCCACCTAGAGGGCTTCTGCCGAGCTGGTCACTCGTGGACGCCGCTTGACTCCAGCGTCTCCTGCCACGCATGTAGGTCACGACGCCGCACCCTCAGCGCCCCGTTTGGCATCCGCAGCACCCGTGGGCCACGGCCGCCTTACCGCCAGTAGTAGACCGTTGACCTCGGAACCTTCAGCAGTGTTGCGATCTCGGTGGAGACGGCCGCGTCAGCGAGCACATCCGGGACCAGCGACAACACGGTGAGCACGACGGTGGTGCGGACGAACGCGGTGCGCGGCCGGCGGGCGAAGCGGTTCAGGACCAGGGTCAGCGCCAGGCCGACCACGGAGAAGAACGCGGTCAGTACAGCGAACCCGGTGGCCGGGATGGGTGCGCCGGCGACATCCAGGCTGATTCCGGCGACGTCACCGACCGCGGCGACCGTCGCGGTCGCGACAGGGGCGACCGCCGTGGCGATCAACCCGTCACGGAGCAGGGGCTTGACGGCAGCCTTGGTGACCTTGGTGGTAGTCGTGGCAGGGGTGGTGGCGGTGACGGACATCGTGGGCCTCCGGTGCGTGGCGGCCGGCTCCCTTGCCGGCATCTCACACAGACGACGGACGGGATCGACCCGAATCGACAACCACCGCGAAAAAATGCTCAGAGGCCGTTCTCGCCCGGCCCTTGCCGGCCGACTCGGCGACGCCGTGGCGGGCATGCGCCGACTGGGTCGAAAGCGCCGTGACGACCCGATGAAGTCGGTGGGCAGCGTCCATTGGCGCTCTGGGTTGGGCTGCTACCCGACGTCGCGCGTATGTGCACGAACGACGTGTCCGGCTGGTGCGTTCGCGCGGCGGGTCGTCGCGGTTCAGGCGTTCACCGGCCGAGGGCAGCCGGGTGGCCGTGCCGCATCCGTTGTTCGGCCCGGTACCGAGCCGCGGCGGCCGGGGTCGAGGTCGCGGCGCGGGCGGTGCGCAGGATGTCGGTGAGGGTGTCGGCGATTCCGCGTACACGGGTGGTGGCTTGTGCCGACGTCTCGTGGTGCAGTTCGACGGCGGTGGCGTGGATGATGCCACCGGCGCTGACGACGATGTCCGGTGCCCAGAGGATGCCCCGCTCGTGCAGCAGGTCGGCGGTGGTGGGGGCGTCGAGTTGGTTGTTGGCCGGTCCGGCGATCGCGGCGCAGCGCAGCGTCGGCACCGACGGCGGGGTGAGCACGCCGCCGAGGGCTGCCGGGACCAGGACGTCCACGTCGGCCGTCAGGCAGTCCGGCGGGCTGGTCCAGGTGGCACCGTACCTGTCGGCGAGTGCTCGCTTGTCCTCGTCGACATCGCTGACCACCAGCGTGGCGCCGGTGTCGGCGAGCATGCGAACGACGTGACCGCCGACGCGGCCGAGCCCGAGGACGGCGAAGCTGCGCCGGGACAGTTCGGCCGAGCCGAACCGCTCCGAACACAGGGCGCGCAGGGCGGCCAGGACGCCCACGGCGGTGTGCTGCGAAGAGTCGCCGCTGCCGCCGGACTGCACCGGTCGGCAGAACGTGTGCGGAGTGCGTTCGGCGATCGTGGTCATGTCGTCCGGGCTGGTGCCGACGTCGGGACCGGTGGCGTAGGTGCCGTCCAACGCGGCGATCACGTCGCCCACGTCGTGCAGCAGGCTCCGGCGGGCGGCCGGGTCGAGGACGCGGCCGGGCGGCAGCGCGACGACGGTCTTGCCACCGCCGTTGGACAGCCCGGCCAGCGCGCACTTGTCGGACATCGCCGCGGAGAGCCGCAGCGCGTCGGTGAGGCCGTCGCGCCAGTCCGGGTAGTGGGCCAATCGGCAGCCGCCGATGGCCTGGCCAAGCGCGGTGGAGTGGACCGCGACGATGATCGGCAGCCCGGACCGAGTGCCCTGTTGCATGACGACGCGTTCGTGGACCGATTCACTGGCGATGTCGGGGGTGGTGGGGAACATGGCGACTCCTGTCGTTCGGTCGGTCTGATCGGCTCGACAGTAGCCAGGCGGAAGGTGCTGACCGCTCCGTACCGAATGATGTTCACCGCACCTGGCAGAATGCCGGTCGTGGATGAACTTGATTCGGCGATCATCGGGCACTTGCAGACACATGCGCGGCAGACCAATCGCGAACTGGCTCGCGCGGTCGGCATCGCGCCTTCGACCTGCCTGGAACGTGTCCGGGCGCTGCGGGATCGCGGCGTGATCACCGGCTACCACGCCGAGATCAGCCTCGCCGCGCTCAACCGCGGCGTCCAGGCGCTGTTGCACGTGCAGGTCCGGCCGCTCAGCCGCACCGTGATCGAGGGCTTCAAGGCGTATGCGATGGCGCTGCCGGAGGTGCTGTCGGTGTTCGTCGTGGCCGGCGGCGACGACTTCCTCGTCCATGTCGCCGTGCCCAGCGTGGACAGCCTGCACGCGTTTCTCATGGACAAGTTCAGCGGACGCCGCGAGATCGTCGGGTTCCGCAGCTCCGTGATCTACCAGCACGCCCGCAAGCCGGTCATCGAGCCCCTCGACCCGTAACACCGGCCCGCGGCAGATGTCACAGTGGATCCGTGCGGGCCCGAGAAGAGCCCGAGAGTTCCGACAACCGACGACACAACACGACACCAGACGGCGCCTGCGACGGCCGGGACTACCGCCAGCTCCGGCGCTTCGCCCGGCGCTGGCCGCAGGCGACCTGGGCGATCGAGGGAGCCGTACACGTCGCGCATTCCCTGCGCGAGGAGTTCCCCGACGGCCAGTGGTACGTGCGTCTGCGCGGACAGCACGAGCACGCAGGCGACCCGACGGAGGTGCTGGCCGAACTGCTCACCTACGCCGGCGTCCGCGGGTCGGCAGTGCCCGCCGGCCAGGAAGCGCGCGCCACGGCTTTCCGGGCCGCGCTGTCGGGACGCCGCGTGCTTCTCGTCCTGGACGACGCCGAGTCCGCCGCGCAGGTCGAACCGCTCCTGCCGGGCGGGGCGCCGTGCGCGGTCCTCGTTGACACACGGTTGACCACGGCGCCCGCCGTGGGCAGCTGCGGCCCGTTCCCGGAGCCAAGCTCACACCGATCCCGGTACTCGGCAAGCGCCGATGAGGAGAAATCGTGGTGTGCCATCAACCGGCGAGTGCGTACCCTATTGGCCGGTCGCGACAATGGGTGCTGAGGTGGCGAGTGATGGCGCGAAGAACTCCGCAGGAGAAGAAGGCACTCAGCTACGTCAAGGACCGGCGCAACGACTACGGCGAGAACGACAAGAGCTCCCGCAAGAACATCCGACGGGAACAAGCGCACGCCTCACCGCGCTGATCGGCGGCGCGAGCAACAGGTTCCCTCCACCGCAGCTGGTTCCGGCGTCGCCATCGACGTGGCTGAGCAGGCTGAGGCCAGACTGCTGGTCAAGAAGTCCATGTGGATGACGAAGCGGTGGCGGAAGTGGCGTGACGCCACCCTGGCTGCGGTCGTCGAGTACAAGCTGCGGCGCCGGGCAGCCACCGGCATGGAGGATCCGGTCGCTGTAGAAGCGCGCATCGAGCGCATCCGACGCCGAATCGGATGACCAGCGGCGGCCTCCACTCTCACCGCTGGTACCGCACCCCGTGGCCGGAGGACTGCTCAACACTGCCTCACGACACAGGCTGGCTGAGCAAGACCAACCCGGCACGGGCGCGAGGATCCGGCGCCGGGACCTCTGACCACGCAGCTCAACGGCACGAGGCCACCCCCGGCCGGCGTTCGAGCGGCCCTGCCAGGCCCGCTGACTCCCTGGCCAGCATGGGGAAACACGGCGGATCAACAACAGCTAACGGCCGGCGAAGGCCCGCGTGAGTGTCCGCGTCTGCGGCGCGAACAGCGTGGTGGCGATTCCCGCAGCGAACGCGGCAAGCGCGAGGGCCAGCGCGACGGGGTCGGTGGGTTGGGCGATTGGCCATGCCCAGATCGCCGCCTCCTGGCCGAGGCTGCGTCCGAAGAGGGCGGCGGTCACGGCGTGCGCGGCCGGCAGGACGGTCGAGGCGTGGCCGCCGAGAAGGTAGCGGCCCGCGAGGCCGAGGCCGCAGTAGCCGGCGTAGTTGCGGGCGCACGCGGTGGCCAGGTGTGAACCGTCCGCCAACTGGATCACAACCGCGGCGGCAACGCACAGAGCCGAGGTCCCGACGATGAGGGCCAGGTCGAGCCAGTATGTGGGCCGCGAGGCAGTCAGTTCGTCTATGGGGGTGTTGGCAAGCCCGGCGAAGACGACGGCGACAAGTGCAAGCGGCAGGAACAGCGTGATGGGAACGCCGAGGTGTCCGCCCGCGGCGAGGTTGGGGATGGGCAGATTGACGTCGGCCCAGAGCGCCGTCACCACAGCGGTGGCCACGGTCGCCAACACGATCCGAGTCAGCCCGTGGCTCGTCGCCCACCAGATCATCGGAGGCCCACGGGAGGCTGAGTGCAGCTGGTGAGAGCCGTCAGGTTCCGTTCGTACCAGTCACGTTGCTTGTCCGGTGGGTGGGTGGCAACCGCCGCTGCGGCCCGACCAACGTCAGGCCCGAATCGCGCGGTGACTTCCTCGGTGGTGAGGCCGGCCTTGAGGGTGAGCCACGCCGCAACAACCGGGCGGCGGCGCCGCCGGGCCAGGGCCCCGCTCGGCGCACCCCGGCGTGTCCGGCAGGAGCCCGCTGGCCAGTGACGCCACGACGTCCTGCCGGGTGCGTCGGCCGAGGTGGTGAACTGCCACGATGAACGGTCCGTCGGCCGCCATTCCACCAGGCGTTCCGGGCGGGCGAACCCGACGGTGGCGAGGTTCTCCACGGCGGGCAGCAGGTGGCGAGCTGCCGTCGGGAGCGCCTTGGCGTGCTCCGGCCAACCACACACCGCAGTCCCTGACTTCTGCACGCACGGACCGGCGGCTGAGCGACTCTGGACCGGATACGGGCCAAGGTCCTTCACACCGCTGTGCGCGACGACGACCGCGACGACGATGACCGCGGCGGCCGCTGGCGCACCGAGCCACCACCGGCGCCCGGCGAGCTACCTGCATCGAGTGTCGACGAGGTTGGCAACCAGGCCCCTCCGTCGCCGACCCTCACTCAGCGGGTCACGCCGGAACACTAGATCCACAGTCCCGCCTCAGCGCGCGAGCACGGTAAAGGGCGTCGTCACCGGCGGCGCAGGAACCGGCAAGATCTGCGACGGAACGATCCGCTTCGCGCCGGTTACGCGGGAGCGGTCCGGCCGCGGCAGAGGGGACGACCGCAACCGGACCGCCGCTGCGGCGATGAACTAGAGCGCCGGGTAGGCGTTGGCCATGAGCTGCTGGAACTGGGCGGAGAACCAAGCACCGGAGATCGGTGAGTTCGGCAGCGCTCCGCTCATCTGGTTGTTGTTGCGGGGGTTCCCGGTGTACGTCGGGTCGCACATCCGGTCGAAGCCCTTGCCCTCGTCGTTCGGGATCAGCTCGCTGGAGCCGTCGGACTCGCCGGGCGGCTTGATCCAGACGTAGGCGTCGAAGCCCGGGGCCGGGTCGGCCACCGGACGGGCACCGAGACCCGCGCCGCTCTGGTTGCACCAGTTGCCGCGGCCGAAGCGATGGTCGATCCGGGACTCGTTGACGTAGGTGTTCAGGTTCGTCGACGTGCTGACCGCCGACGGTCGCGCGGGGCCGCCCCACCCGTTGCGTGAGGTGTCGACCAGGATGCCGATGTCCGGCCGGAAGCCGGCGGCGACGAGCTTGGTGCGCAGGGCGCTCCCGAACGAGCGCTCGTCGAGGTAGGGATTCCACTGGTAGAAGTTCGCCGAGCGGATCGGGTTGCCGCCGACGCTCAGGTTCGAATCGGGCAGGAACGGCTCGGCGAGCGGCGTGTAGTTGGCGGTGTTCGTGATGAAGCCCTGGACGCTGTCGAAGCCGGCCACCGTGCCACGCACTGTCGATGCCCAGAGGTCCACCGCGGGGCCGAAGTTGGTGTCCCACCCGAGCCAGCCCGAGTGTGCCGCGTCGACGTAGTTGTAGACGTTGGGGATCGCGTGCAGCTTGTCGAGGGCGTACTGCACGCCCTGGACGTAGGCGCCGCTGGAGTGGGCCTCCGCGCAGAGCGGCAGGTCCCGGTTGGTGATGAGGTTCGGCAGCGAGTCGATCTCGATGATGTTGACGATCCGCAGACTCCGGTATTTCGGGTCGCCCTGGATCGCGGCGATCGGATCGATGTACCCGGTGCGGTAGCGGTTCAGGCCGTTCTCGGCGATCTTGAGCTCGCCGTTCGAGGCCAGAGCCGAACAGTCCCGGTTCGGCAGGTTGTAGATGACGAACTGCACGGTCAGCGGCTGCCCGCCGGCCTGGCCGAGCGCCGCGTCGAGGTGGGCGCGCAGGCCCATCGACCCGCTGGCCCCCTGGATCGCGGCGATCCGGTCCAGCCAGACGCCGGTCGGCGTGTTGGCGATGCGGTTGCCGCCGGGTTCGGCACCGGCCTTCGCCCGCCACTCCGGGTTCACGTAACCGCGCGCGCCGGTGTAGGGGTTGTCCACACGGCTGCCGGGTGGTCTCGGGCTCGGTGATGCCGTTGGGCTCGTTGACGCGGTCGGGGTGGGAGATGTCGTCCCGCCGGTGCAGAGGACACCGTTGAGGGTGAAACTCGTGGGGGCGGGGTTGCTCCCGGAGTAGCTCGCGTTGAAGCCGGGGCTCGCGGTGGCGTTGGTTCCCAGATTGCTGTTCCACGCCGGGTTCCGCACCGTCACGGTCCGAGCGCTCTGGCTGAGCACGCCGTTCCAGCCCTGCTGTACCTGCTGGTTGCCGGCGAAGTCCCAGGTCAGGGTCCATCCGCCGGTGATTGGGTCGCCGAGGTTCTTGACGGACAGGTTGCCGGTGAAGCCGGTGTCCCACTGGTTGACGTTGTAGGTGACCGCGCAGCCGCTCGCAGCGCGGGCCGGGTTGCCGCCTGCGACGACCGCTACAGAAGCGACGAGCCCCAGTGCGGCGAGCGAGGCGACGGTGCCGGTGAGGCGGGAGGGTCTCGCCGCGCGTGGGATGGTGGAGTTCATTTTCGGCGCTCCTCGTTGGACGGTCCACCGGCGGAGGCGCTCGGTGGATGGTTGACGCGCTCGGTCTCAAGGGCTCTGGCAGGTCACCGCGGGTTGGGCGGGGTTGGTGCCCGTGGCGGTGTCGACCAGGCCGAACGTCGTGATGCCATCGGCGGGCACCACGCGGTTCCAGGCGGCGTGCCGGACGGTCGCGGCCGCCAGTTGCCGCTGGGCAATTGGCAGTCAGGGATGAACCCGTTGCCCTGCGGGCTCAGGCCAGTTATGGGAGCGCTCCCAGCAACTGTACCCGGAATGATGGCTTATGTGAACAGTGGTTTCGCACGTGTCTGTGACGAACCGGACCGACGGCGGCCTTCCGGAGAATGTTCGGCGACCAGGCTTGACGCCGAAACGTGTTAACGATCACACTCGCTCGCCGGGCGCACAGAATCCGCCCCGTACCGCTCTGGCTCCGCCAGGCCCCATCTCATCGAGGCAGAGGACAGTTCATGAAGGTTGTTCGGTTACTGATCGCAGGGTCGCTGGCGCTGGCGATCGGATGGGCCGGGATGACGACGGCCGGCGCCGCGCCGGCCGGAGGGGCCGCCGCCGCGGCGAGCGGCGAGTTCTCGGCTCTCACGTACAACGTCGCCGGTCTGCCGGAGCCACTGTCGAGCGGCAACCCGGCGGCGAACACACCCCGGATCGGCGAGCTGGTGAACGCGTACGACATCGTCCACGTCCAGGAGGACTTCAACTACCACGCAGCCCTGTACGCGGCCGACGACCATCCGTTCGCCACGCCGACAAGCGGCGGCGTCCCCTTCGGCAGCGGGCTCAATGCCATGTCCTCGTTCCCGTACCAGGAACTCGAGCGGGTGAAGTGGTCCGCGTGCAACGGAACGGACTGCCTCACGCCGAAGGGGTTCACGTTCGCCCGTATGCGCATGGCCGAGGGCGTCTACGTCGACTTCTACAACGCCCATCCGAACGCCGGCTCCACGGACCCTGACCTGGCGGCGCGGCGTGCCAACGTCACCCAGCTCTCCCGCTTCGTCGCCGCGCACTCGGCCGGCAACGCGGTCGTCCTGATGGGGGACACGAACACGCGCTACACCCGGGCCGGCGACAACATCCGGGAGTTGCTCGCGGAGAACAACCTCACCGACGTCTGGGTGGAGAAGGTTCGGGGCGGGCAGCCGCCGGCCATCGGCAGCCCGGCGCTGGTCTGCGACCCGGCCAACGTCACGAACGAGTGCGAGGTGGTGGACAAGATCCTCTACCGGGGCAGCCGGCATGTGCGGCTGCGCGCCGACGCCTACAACAACGAGCACGGTCGCTTCCTCGATCCTGCCGGGCAGCCGCTCTCCGACCACTATCCGCACCTGGCGCGCTTCAGCTGGACCCTCGCGCCGGACCTGCGGATGAGCGACCTCGTCGGCGGTCCGCACGGCAGCCGGTTCACCGATGTGGACGCGCTGTCCGGCGCATCCGCCGTGCGGCGGCTGTCGGTCCGCGCCGGCTCGCGGGTCGACCGCGTTGCTGTGCAGCTGCGGGACGGTCGTGTCCTGGCGCATGGTGGCGGCGGTGGCTCCGAGCGGTCCCTCGACCTAGCGGCGGGGGAGTACCTGACCGGGGCCACCCTCTGCACCGGCAAGAAGGACGGGCACACGCGGATCTTCTTCGCCGAGTTCCGCACCTCGACGGGGCGCACGCTCTCCGGTGGCGTCCGTACCGGGAACCGGGTCAACTACACCGCGCCGGCAGGGTGGCAGATCTCCGGATTCCACGGCCGAAGCGCCGACGAGGTCGACATGCTCGGCCTGATCTACACCCCGCTGGGCTAGTGACTGTCGCGCGACGCCAGGCAGGGCGTCTGACGTGGCTTCCGCTAGGAGGCGTCCTGCGGTAGGGCGAGCGCTTCTCGAAGTTGCCGCGCCAGGCCGCGGCTGAGGGCACCCTCGCGGACCCGGTCGTCGATCTTCCGCCGGAGATCCGCGCTGCCGGCCGCGGCATCGCCGGCCGCGGCGAGATTGCTGAGGACGTTCCGCAGATCGGTGGCGACGTCCGGGCGGATCTCGCCGCGGCTGAGGCCCGCGCTGACCAGTGCGTCGAAGCGCTCGAACAGGTCGACGGGCTCGGTCGGCACGGCGCTCGGCGAGGGAACCGACGACGCGATGGGCGGTGGCGTGACCCGTGCCGGAGGCGTGGCGGGCGGGGTATCGCGGGGCAGCGGCGCGGTAAGCGGAGATCGCGGCTCGGGCACGGTGAACGGGAGCGCGGTCACGGCGACGGCAACGCCGGCGAGGGCCATCGCGACGGCGATCACGGCCAGTGTCCGGCCGGGGCGCGGGCGCGGCAGCTCGGCGGTTTGTGGCGGTGCCGGGGCGCGGGCGGTACACGCGGCCGAGAGCAGTGCAGCGGCGACCTCGTCGGCTGTCGGCCGATCGTCGGGGTCGACCGACAGGCAGCGGACGCACATCTCGGCGAGGGCCGAGGGAAGCTCACTGGGCGGCGGCGGCGGTCCGGCGTCGTGCGCGTCGGCGATGTCGTCCCAGCTCTCAGCGGGGAAGGGCGCCCGACCGGTCACCAACTCGTAGAGGAGGACGCCGAGGGCGAACACATCTGTCGCCGCGTCTGCCGGACTTCCGTCCAGCCGCTCGGGAGCGACGTACTCGAGGGTGCCGAACATGAGGCCGGTGGCGTCCTCGTCCTGCTCACCGACAGGGGCGGCGATTCCGAAGTCGACGACCTTCGCGCCCGCGGGCGTCATGAGGATGTTGCCCGGTGTGACGTCCCGGTGGACGACCCCGTGCCGGTGCGCCTCGGCTAGGGCGGCGGCGACGTCGGCGCAGACCGCCGCGGCCTCACGCCAGGACAGCGGACCGCGGTTGAGGTGGGCCTGCAGGGGCTCCCCGTCGAGCAGCTCCATCACGATGTACGGCAGTACCGCGCCGTCAGGCCGCTTGGCTTCGCCGTAGTCGTGCACGGCGACGATGTGGGGGTGGGACAGTCGGGCGACCGCGCGGGCCTCCCGCCCGATGACCGCCCGGCAACGCACGTCGACGGCGTACGGGCCGGCGAGCACCTTGACGGCGACGTCACGGCCGAGAATGTCGTCACGCGCCCGCCAGACCGTGGACATTCCGCCCACCCCGAGCAGGGCCAGCAGGCGGTACCGGCCCGCGAGCACCGTGCCCTGGGCAGGCCAGTCGTCGGTCATCCGGCAGACGCTCGCGGACGAGTGGTCGGCTGTCAACGTGGGATTACAAACGGTCAACGTCCGCGTACACAAGGTGGTGATAGGCGAGGATTCTCGTCAAGCCGGCAGAATGGGTGCGCGGCGAGGAGAGCGGGGCGGTATGACGGAGCGGAGCAGGTCGGCCGGGCGGCCGACGATCGAGGAGGTCGCGGTCCGCGCCGGCGTCGGCCGGGGCACGGTGTCGCGGGTGATCAACGGATCCCCGCAGGTGAGCCCGCGGGCCCGTCTCGCCGTCCAGCAGGCGATCGACGACCTCGGGTACATCCCGAACCGGGCCGCTCGCTCGCTCGTCACCCACCGCACGGACTCTGTCGCCCTGGTCGTGTCGGAGTCCGGCGAGCGCTTCTTCGCCGAACCGTTCTTCGGGCGCATCGTGCAGGCCGTCAGCTCGGCGCTGAACGCCGCCGGGCTCCAGTTGCTGCTCGCGATCGCGCAGTCCGCGGACGAGCGGGCCCGGCTGGAGCACTACCTGACCCGCCAGCATGTCGATGGCGCGATGCTGCTTTCGCTGCACGGCTCCGATCCGCTGCCTGCACATCTGGAGGATCGCGGGGTGCCGACCGTACGCGTGGGGCGGCCGACGACGCAGGAGTTCTCGTTCTGCGTCGACGCCGACAACGCCGGTGGCGCCCGCCAGGCCGCTGAACACCTGCTGGCCCGCGGGAGGCGCCGGATCGCCGCGATCGCGGGGCCACAGGACATGGCGGTCGGCATGGCGCGCCTGGCGGGGTTCCGGCAGGTGGTGGGCGAGCACTCGCTGGTGGAGTTCGGGGATTTCAGCGAAGGCAGCGGCGCGGAGGCGATGCGACGGTTGCTGACGCGCGAGCCGGATCTGGACGCGGTGTTCGCCGCCTCGGACCCGATGGCGGCCGGGGCGATGCGCATGCTCAAGGAGTGTGGCCGGCGGGTCCCGGACGATGTCGCCGTGGTTGGGTTCGACGACTCGGCGATCGCGCGGAACACCGATCCGGCGCTGACGAGCGTTCACCAGCCGGTAGAGGAGATGGGGCGCGAGCTGGTGCGCCTGATGCTGGCGCGGATCCACGGCGACGAGGTGCCGGTGGCCGAGGTCGTGCTGCGGACGCGGCTCGTGGAGCGCGCCTCCAGCTGACGGTCCCGTCCGCGGCGACGGCCGCCTGCTAGCATGTGAGCGTTCACGCATCGAGTGCCGGGCGTCTCGCATTTGGTCCGAGCCGCGTTGAACCATCTGAGCCCTTCGGCCGTACTCGCTGGCAGCAACCCCATTGGGAGCGCTCCCGAATCGGAGCGCGGGCAGTCAGAGGAGCAGCGGATGCAGAGACAGCGAAAGCGGCGGCGGTTGGTCGGGGCCGGTGTGGCCCTTGGTGTGCTGGCGCTGAGCGCGCTCACCGTCGGCGTCGCGGCGGCGCGGGAGGACGGCGGCGGCCAGACCATCGGCTGCCCTAGCGTCGCCGACAGGCTTCCGGCGGTGCCCGCCGAAGCGCGCACGGAGGTGGACCGCAACCTGGCGCTGCTGGACAAGCAGATCGCGGAGGCCAATGCGCGGTTGGCGGCCTCCCAGGGCGAGGGCGGTCCGAACTTCGTCGACAACGCCATCCTCGGGCCGCTGAAATCCAAGCGGGTGGCCACCATCGACCGGATCGCGATCGCGATCGGCCGGCGTGCGGCCCGCCCCACCGGGCTCGACGCTCTCGCGGCGTGTTCGCTCGGCGGTGCCGCCGCCAACGACGACGCCTCGAACGGCGGCGCGCCAGCCGGTGACCCGCCGCGGAGCGCCGCTCCCCGCGCTGGCGACCAGGCGTCGGCAGGCGCGCCGACGGTGAACTGCCCCAGCGTCGAGGACCGGTTGCCGGCCGTGCCGCGCGAGGCGCAGGCGGAGGTGACGCGCAATCTGGCGCTGCTGGACAAGCAGGTCGGTGAGGCGAACCAACGGCTGGTCACATCGCAGGGCGAGGGCGGTCCGAACTTCGTCGACAACGCCATCCTCGGGCCGCTGAAATCCAAGCGGGTGGCCACCATCGACCGGATCGCGATCGCGATCGGCCGGCGTGCGGCCCGCCCCACCGGGCTCGATGCTCTCGCGCCCTGCACTCTGAACGCCACCGGTGGAGCCCCGGCGGAGGGCGAGGAGGATGAGTCCGCCCGGGGCGGCCCGTTCGCGAAGGACTTCGTCGACATCCGGAGCGTGCGGCCGAACGCTGTGAACGTGCGGCCCGGTCGTGGCGGTTCCACCGGCAGCTTCACGTCGCGCTGCGGCAACAACGAGAACGGGCACCACAACCCGGACAACATGATCGTGGCGCCGGGCGTGTCCAACGGTGCGCAGCACGTGCACGACTACGTGGGCAACATTTCCACGGACGGCTTCTCGACCGACGACAGCCTGAAGCGGGCCGGCACGACGTGCGAACGCCCCGACGACAAGTCGGCGTACTTCTGGCCGGTGTTGCGCGTGTTGGACGGGTCGGACGCGGACGACGCCACGTCACCTGGCGGAGGGCTGGACGGTAACGTCGGCCAGATCCTCACGCCGAGCCGTGTGACGTTGGAGTTCCGCGGCAGCCCGGTCGCGAAGGTGCGTGCGATGCCGCAGTTCCTGCGAGTCCTCACCGGCAACGCCAAGGCGGCGACGACCAACGGGCTCAATGCCAAGGCGCAGTGGACGTGCGGCGGCTTCACCGACCGGATCACCAGCAAGTATCCGCTCTGCCCGTCGGGTAGCGAGGTCGTCCGCATCTCCGACTTCCCGAGCTGCTGGGACGGCAGGAACACCGACAGCGCCAACCACCGCACGCACATCCTCTTCCCGGATCGCCGCGGCGCCTGCCCCTCCGGTACCACAGCCGTTCCGCAGTTGCGGATCACGCTGTCCTACGACGTGCCGCAGGGCCTCCGCTTCGCTGTGGACGGTTTCCCGGACCAGCTGCACAACCCGATCACCGACCACAACGACTTCGTCAACGTGATGAGCCGCAGCCTCATGGACGAGGTGGTGCGCTGTGTGAACAGCGGGCGGCGGTGCTGAACGAGCCGGAGCGGATGTCCGGGCTGCGATGGTTCCATTGCGCCGTCGCGGCAGCCGTTCTCCTCGCCGGAGCGGCCTGGACGGTCATCCCCTTCGCCGGCCGCGCCGCTCCACCGGCCATGGCGCTGCCGCAGAACGCCGTCGACGGCCACGATCACGGGTCGCTGCCGTACGGGTACGTCGGCCCGGCCCTGCCCGCACCGCTGGAGCTGTCCTCGCCGGAACCGACACCGGCGGGGACGGCGCCGCCGGCCCGGCAGTACCTCGCGGCGATGCGAGTCTTTGCCGGGCCCAAGAACGTCCAGTCGCTGCCGTCCGGCAGAGCGCCTCGGCGGACGCTGGCGATGGCGTGCCCGTCCGGTCGCGGCGCGGACCTGTTCCGTGAGGTCCGGTACAAGCTGCGTCGCGGCTACACCACGTTGACGGCGCACATCGTCACCGTGGGAAGCGACGATCCGAGGGCGAGTGCACGGATCCACGTGCTGGGCACGGACGGCATCCTCTACTCCGAGGACCGGCCTGCGAACAGGCCGGCGTCGGTCCGCCTCGACCTGGCGAGGTCCGAGTACCTGCGGATCCGCCTGTTCTGCACGTCGCCGGCGTCACGCGTGGAGTTCCGGGACGCGGTCCTCGCACGGTGACGGCGTGTCGATGTCCCGGGGAACGTCGGCAGCGGCTACGGCGTGCGCGTGCCTGCGAACGAGGCCGTGGTCCTGACGGTGACCGGGATGGAGGCCGACGCTCACGCTGGTCTCGGGCGGTGGTTCCGGCGCGGTGGCGAGCCCCGCCGCCTTCGCCGGCCGTGTGGTGAGCATGACGGCGCACACGATGAGCAGCGTGACGCCGGCCGCCGCGAGCGCCAGCCCGAGAGTGCTCGTTCTGCGGTGAAGGTCGATGGGTAGGGGGAGCCCGGATCGTCCCAGTGGTTTGGCCCGGCCGGAGAAGTAGGCGGCACGGTCCGGTGCGCCCGCGAACGTGACGACCCGCGCGAAGAGCAGGGTCGGAGCGGCATCCGGGTGGGGCGCACCGAACATCCGACGAGCGTCGTCTCCACAGGTGACGGAGAGGACGGTCTCAACGCGAACGATCGCCGCCCGCATCGCGCGCGCCGTGGACCCGAGCACCGCGGCGAGATGGGCTGGTCCCAACCCGTGCCGGAGCGCGAGCTCGGCGATCTCCTGGTCGCGCGGGCCGAGTCTCGCGGCCGCGCGGCGCACCTCGGACAGCATCCGCATCGCCTCCCGGCCCGCCGCCGGGCAGCTGTCGTCGCGGGTGCCGGCGAGCGAACCGACGAATGGCGGGCCGCCGGGGCGCCGTGACGCGCGTAGGCACTCGTTGCGGGCTGCCGCGTACAGCCACGGCCGCAGGAGGTCGGGTGTCGCCAGCAGCGCGGGCTCGCCGGCGGCTGCGAGTAGTGCCACGTACACGGCGTCCTCGGCGACGTTCGGATCGCCAATCGTCCAATGGCAGTAGTCATAGAGGCCGGCGGCGCAGGCTTCATACGCGGCCGTGATCCACGGTCGGTCAGCTACCGGTCGCCGCGGGCCCCTTCGCGGCATCGTCATCGTGGCACGCCGGCTGTGCGGTCGTTGCGCGAGCGCGTCATGTCCAGGCCCCCTTGACCAGCAGCAGTGTGATAGTTAACACTCTCGCAACGCCTGTTCAACCCCGGCTGATGAGGCATTGATGTTAACGCTAACGCATGCCGGACCTCAGTCCTAGGAGAGACCGTGCGCAGTGACCTGAAGCGCCGAGCGACAGCGGCGGCCCTGCGATGGCTGGCGCACCGCGCGGCGCTGCTGTCCGTAGCGGTGATCTCCTTGGCCGGCGGCCTGCTGGCGGTCTCCGTCGGACCGCTCCGCGCAGCGGAGGAGACGGAAGGCCTGGCGCTGTGGTACGAGCTCGACGCCGGGTCCGGCAGCGTGGCTGTCGACTCGTCGGGGCACGGCCGTGACGGCGCGGTTCTCGGCGCGGCCGGGTGGTCTGCCGGCGAGGGCCTGGTGTTCAACGGCACCGACACCTACGTCAAGGTGCCGGACAACCTCCTGCGCGGCATGAACGGCATCACCGTCGCGATGGACGTGCTCGTCGACCCGGAGCAGGCCAGCCCGTACTTCATCTACGGATTCGGCAACTCCAGCGGTACGACCGGCAATGGTTACCTGTTCACCACGGGCAACGACTTCCGCACGAGCGTCGCCACCGGCAACTGGTCGACGGAGCAGACCACCCGGGCCTCGCCTGCGCGGAGCCTCCCGCGCGGCGTGTGGAAGCACGTGGCGTACACCCTCGGCGGCAACACCGGCGTGCTGTACCAGGACGGGATAGAGATCGGACGCAACCCCGCCGTGACGATCACGCCCGGTTCCATCGGGGCGGGTACGACGACGGCCAACTACCTCGGACGGTCGGTGTACTCCGGCGACCGGTTGTTCAAGGGCAGGATCCGGGACTTCCGCGTCTACGACCGTCCGCTCGCCGCGACCGAGATCGGCCACCTCGCGTTGCCGGTCACCTCGCGGATCGTCCAGCGGGACAAGGACGCGCTCACACTCGGCGACACCCGCGAAGTGACGGCGAACCTGTCGTTGCCGACGAGCGGCCCGAACGGTTCCGCCATCACGTGGGAGTCGAGCGACGGCGCGGTCGTCGGGCACGACGGCACGGTGACCAGACCATCGCTCGGGCGGCCCGATGCGAGGGTGACGCTGACCGCCACGCTGGTGCACGGCGCCGTCCGCGACACCAAGAAGTTCAGGGTGACCGTCCTGGCGGAAATGGACGACTCGCAGCTCGTGAACCGGGCCGCCAAGGCACTGACGGTGCACAACGTGAAGGACGTCCGGGGGAATCTGACGTTGCCGACGAAAGGCGCGGACGGCACCACCGTCACCTGGAAGTCGGACCGTCCGTCCGTGATCTCCACGACGGGCGTGGTCAACCGCCCGGCGCCCGGCCGCGGTACCACGACGGTCGTCCTGATCGCCACGGTGTCCAGGAACCAGGCGGCGTCGTCCCGGACCTTCGTCGCCAAGGTGCCCGCGCTGCCGGCGCCGCGGCCCTACGTCGGCTACGCGTTCAGCTACTTCACCGGTGAGGGAACGGCCGACGGTGAGCAGGTCTACGCCGCTCTGAGCCAAGGCAACGACCCGCTGCGCTGGCGCGAGCTCAACGGCGGTAGGCCTGTACTGACCTCGACCATGGGGGAGAAGGGCCTGCGCGACCCGTTCATCATCCGTTCGCCGGAGGGCGACAAGTTCTACCAGATCGCCACGGACCTGCGGATCCACGGGAACGGCGACTGGGACGCCGCCCAGCGCACCGGCAGCAGGTCGATCATGGTCTGGGAGTCCACCGACCTGGTCAACTGGACCGACCAGCGGCTCGTGATGGTGGCGCCCGACACCGCCGGGAACACGTGGGCACCTGAGGCCTACTACGACAAGGGGCTCGGCGCCTACGTCGTGTTCTGGGCGTCCAAGCTCTACGCGAGCGACGACCCGGACCACACCGGCAACACCTACAACAGGATGCTGTACGCCACGACGCGGGACTTCGTGACGTTCACCGAGCCGAAGGTCTGGGTCGACCCGGGCTACTCCGTGATCGACTCCACGGTGATCGAGCACGACGGGACCTACTACCGGTTCACCAAGGACGAGCGGAACAACAGCTCGTCGACGCCGTGCAGCAAGTTCATCATCGAGGAGAGGTCCGAAACGATCCTGGACCTGGAGTACGACTTCGTCGCCGAGTGCATCGGCCGGGGAGCGATCAACCAGGGCGAGGGTCCGACGATCTTCAAGTCGAACACCGAGGAGAAGTGGTACCTG
Organism: uncultured Actinomycetota bacterium; assembly: GCA_963742725.1. GTDB lineage: Bacteria > Actinomycetota > Actinomycetes > Mycobacteriales > Cryptosporangiaceae > CAVVAL01. Next base: position 134,613 of record CAVUMX010000003.1, read on the forward strand.
TTCATCGACGAGTTTGGCGGGCGCGGCTACGTTCCGTTCGAGTCGACGGACCTTGCCTCCGGTGCCTGGACGAAGTCCGCTGACTACGCTCTTCCGGCTCGGCCGCGCCACGGAACCGTGCTGCCTGTCACCCAGGCCGAGTACGACCGGATGCTGCGGGCGTACGGACCGTAGCTCGGTGGCGGCCAGCGGGTCCGGCGCCGCGCGGCAGCCTGCGGGGTATGTCCGCGCGGCACGCTGACCGCCACCGAGGATCAATGGACGTACGGCCAGCCGCCGCCGTCCGCTCCGGCAGCGCGGGACGCGCCCGGGCTGCCGGAGCACGCGTCAGACCTGGACGTACTCGATTCCGGCAAGCTCGCAGAAGACGCGCCAGTCTCCGGCGTTACGGCCAAGGTTCATCACCATGTGGTGGGTGCCGCCCGCACGCAGCCAGGCGTCCATGCAGTCCCGGAGTCCGGTGTCCGGCCGGAACTGGCCGTACGGCATTTCGAGAGCGGGCAGCACCTGGGAGTCCAGTACCTCGCCCTCGGCGACCACGAGCCGGAACTTCTCGCCGCCGAGCGAGACCAGCGACGCGAGTGTCGCCGGGCCCGGCTGGATCCGGAAGAGGAAGGTGGGCGGGTCCTCCAACTTGCCGATGCCGAGTGACCGCTTGATCAGGCGCACAGGCTCGTCCGAGCGGGCGACCGCCCAGTTCCCCTCGCCCATGTGGCTCATCAGGACCGACTCCGAGGGAAAGTCCATGGCGTACATCTCGGTGAAGTGGGCGTCGCCGAGGAGCGTGTGGCCGGCGGAGACCATCGTCGCGGCCAGCGCGTCGCCCTCGGCTCCGTACCCGTAGCCCTCGGCCATCAGCGACGAGGCCGCAGCCAGCGGCAGCCGGGAGAACCGGCCGTCCTCGCCGATCGCGTCGAAGTGGGTCGAGTAGGCCCCGTAGCCGCGATCGATGAGGATCAGTTCGATCGCGAGCTGCATACGGGCGTGGTCCTGCCGCTCCTCCGCGGACAGCAGCGGATCGATCTCGAACCGCTCGTCCTCCCACGCCATCAACTCGGTGATCTCGGCCTGCGGGACGTCGGCCATGCCGCGCCACAGGTCGCCGGGGGCGACGTAGCTGATCTCCGGTCCGAGCGCGCGCAGGAGTGCGTTCTCGTCGACCCGGATGTCGCCCATGTCGTTCATGGCGTACCCGAACACACCGACCTTGAGCGATCGCCACGCGGTGACCGCCGCGGCGGCACGGGCCCAACGCCCGATCCGCTCCTCGAACGCCGGGCTGCTCCAGTCCTCCGTGACGACGTGGAACGGCCGTCCGGCGCGTACCATCGCGTTGGCCGTGTCCTGCGCGCCGTGGATGCCCTGGTTGTAGGTCATGTCCGCCATGTCCCAGGCCGGTGTCACGGCGGCTTCGGGCTGGATGTTGGCAAGGCAGACCGGCAGGCGGTTCTCGTTGAACAGCCGGGCCACCCGCATCGCCGGGCCGTAGGTCAGCATCACCACGAGGACGCCGTCGAGGTCGGCGTTCTCGAACTCGCGCATCACCTGCTCGGCGTCCTCGCGGCTCTTGACCGGCCGGCCGACGACGAAGTCGGCGACGTCCGCGAGCCTGCCGGCGACCTCCTGGGCGTACTTCTCCTGCCGGTCGGTGATGCCGGGAATCATGTGGTCGTACAGGGCCTGGGTGATGCCCAGGACACCGATGCGAGGCAGGCGCTCTGTGCTCAACGGGTTTCCTCTCGGATCTCAGGCTGGCCGTAGACGTTCTGGTAGCGCTCGTACAGGGCGTCCACGTCGGGCGGCGCGATCCGCGGCACCTCGCCTAGCGACCGTGCCAGGTGGACGGTGCGCGCGACGTCCTCACACATCACCGCTGCCTTGACGGCCGCGGTCGGTGTCTCCCCGATCGCGAAGACGCCGTGGTTGCGCATGAGGACGGCGGGGGAGCGGTGCCCGGCGAGCGTCTCCACGATGCCCTTGCCGATGTCGTCCCCGCCGATGAGCGCGAACGGGCCGACCGGGATCTCGCCGCCGAACTCGTCCGCCATCGCCGTGATCACGCACGGGATCGGCTCGCCCCGCGCCGCCCACGCCGTGGCGTACGGGCTGTGCGTGTGCACCACGCCGCCGACGTGTGGCATCGAACGGTAGACGTAGGCGTGCGCGGCGGCGTCACTGGACGGAGCGAGATCGCCCTCGACCGGCGTGCCGTCCACAGTGATCACGACCATCGATTCGGGAGTCAGCTCGTCGTAGGACACGCCGCTCGGCTTGATCACGACGAGGTCGGTACCGCGCACACGGGCGGAGACGTTGCCGCTGGTCCACGCCACCAGTCCGGAGCGGGTCAGCTCGGCGTGCAGCGCGCAGACCGTGCGACGCAGCTCGGCCACCTGGGCGGTCACGGCCTCGGTCATCGGTTCACCGCCTGTCGCCGGATCTCCCGCAACCTGTGCATCACGTCGTTTCCTCCCCGTCCGAAGTGGTCGTGCAGCGCGAGGTACTCGGCGTACAGCGCGTCGTAGGCGTCGGCACGCCCGGGATCGGGCTGGTAGGCGGCCGTGCGCGCCGAACCCATCGCCGCCGAGGCCGCCCGGATGTCCGCGTGGACTCCGGCGGCGACCGCGGCGTGCATGGCCGAGCCGAGGGCCGGACCCTGAGCGGAGGCCACGGCACCGAGCGGCCGGCGCGTGACGTCGGCGTAGATCTGCATCAGCAGCCGGTTCTTGAGCAGCCCACCGGCGACGACGAGCTCCCGCACCGCTACGCCGGACTCCTCGAACGCCTCGATGATCCGCCGGGTACCGAACGCCGTCGCCTCCAGCAGTGCCCGGTACGTGTCCTCTGGCTTCGTCGCGACCGTCTGGCCGACCACGATGCCGGACAGGTCATGGTCGACCAGTACCGAACGGTTACCGCTGTGCCAGTCCAGCGCGACCAGTCCGTGTTCACCGACCCGCTGATCGGCGCAGAGCGTGGTCAGCAGCTCGTGGACATCGATGCCGCGGGCGCTCGCCAGGTCGTGGTACTCGGGCGGCACGGACGTGCGCACGAACCAGCCGAAGATGTCGCCGACGCCGCTCTGTCCCGCTTCGTAGCCCCACAGACCGGGGACGATGCCGTCACGTACGACGCCGCACATCCCCGGCACCTCACCGAGGACGTCAGAGTTCATCACGTGGCAGGTGGACGTGCCCATCACGGCGAGCAGCTGACCCGGCTCGATCGCGCGCGCGGCGGGTGCGGTGACGTGGGCGTCGACGTTGCCGACGCAGACCGCGATGCCCTCGCGCAGTCCAGTCCACGACGCGGCCTCGGCGGTCAGCCCGCCGGCGCGCGCGCCGAGCTGGCCGAGCGGGCGTTCGATCTTCTCGACGAAGCCGGCGAACGCTGGATTCAGCGTGGCCAGGAACTCGGGCGACGGGTACCGGCCGTCCTGCAGGATTCCCTTGTAGCCGGCGGTGCAGACGTTGCGGACGTAGGTGCCGCACAGCTGCCAGACGATCCAGTCCGCCGCCTCGATCCAGTGCGCTGTGCGGGCGTAGAGGTCGGGATCCTCCTCAAGCACCTGGAGCGCCTTCGCGAACTCCCACTCGGAGGAGATCCGGCCGCCGTACCTCGCCAGCCACGGTTCCCCGGTCTTCGCCGCCAGTTCGGTGATGCGGTCGGCGTGGGGCTGCGCGCTGTGGTGGCGCCACAGTTTCGGGTACGCGTTGCGGCGGCCGGACAGCTCGGCGAGCTCGCACAGCGGCGTGCCGTCCGCGAGCGCGGGCAATACCGTGCAGGCCGTGAAGTCGGTGCCGATGCCGACGACGTCGGCCGGATCGACTCCGCTTCGGCGCACCGCCTCCGGCACGGCGGTGCGCAGCACCTCGCGCCAGTCCTCGGGGATCTGCAGCGCCCAGTCGGGGGGCAGCTCCTCGCCTGTCGCCGGGAGCCTCCCGTCGACGACGCCGTGCCGGTACTCGTGCACCGCGGCGCCGAGCTCGTCGCCGTCCGCGGCCCGTATCACCACGGCACGGCCGGAGAGGGTGCCGAAGTCAACGCCAACGACGATGGCAGAGTGAGCGTTAACAGAAGGCGAGCTCAACTGGGCTCCCAGGCGGTAGGCGGGCAGGTCGGCGAGGTCAGACGGTCCACCCGGCTCGTGCCGAGGATCGACCGATGGGGTGGTGAGCAGCGCTACATGGAAACTAATTGTTAACGTTAACGCGCACAAGTCGTCAAGGTCGTGGCGGGACGCGGTTGGGCGGGTGCGGTAACAGTTCGGATCAGTGCGGCGGCGGCGCGGTGCTGAGCCGGATCACGAGCTCCGGGCGCACGACGGTCAGGTCCTCCGGTTCCGCGCCGGTCAGGCGCCGCAGCAGCGTCTGCATCCCGAGCCGGCCGACCGACGCGAAGTCCTGCCGGATGGTCGTCAGCGGCGGCGTGAAGAACGCGGCCTCGGGCACGTCGTCGAATCCGACCACGCTGACGTCGTCGGGCACCCGGATGCCGCGCTCGGCGAGCGCGCGCAGGACACCCAGCGCCATCTGGTCGTTGGCGACGAAGACGGCGGTGACGTCGTCGCGCTCGGCCAGCGCCTGCCCTGCGCGGTATCCCGAGACGGGGCTCCAGTCGCCGGTGAGCGGATGGGGCGCCGGCGCCTTCGCGCTCGCCAGCTCCTCGCGCCAGCCCTCCAGGCGACCCTCCGCGTCGAGGGAGTCGGCCGGGCCGGTGACATGCCATACGGTGCGATGCCCGAGCGACAGCAGATGCCGGGTGGCCTCCCGCGCCCCCTGGACCTGGTCGATGCCGACGACGGGGTGGCTGGACACCGTGGCCAGTTGGACGGCGACGACCGGGACATCGAGAAGGATGTGCTGGAGAGCCAGCGCCACGGGGCGCTGAGGGGCGATGACGAGGATGCCTTCGACGGATTGGGCGATGAGCCGGTCCACCGCGTCGAGGATCTCGGTCCGGTCCATCCGGCGCAGGCTGGCGACGGACACGACGTAGCCCGCCTCCCGCGCGGCCTCCTCAAGCGCGAACAGCGTGCTGACGGGCCCGTAGAGAGTGGTGTCGAAGCTGATCACACCGACCGTGTTCGAACGGCGGGTGACGAGCGCGCGTGCGGCACCATTCCTGCGGTAGTCGAGCTGCGCGATGGCCTGGAGTACGCGTTCGCGCGTCAACTCGCTGACGCTGGAAGAGTTGTTGAGTACCCGCGAGACCGTCTGGTGCGAGACGCCCGCCAGCCGTGCGACGTCCATCATTACCGCCGGCCGTCGCTTGGACTCGCTGCTCGTCACCATGTCCGCTGCCCTTCCCGCCCATCCGATGTCAACGCTCCTGCGGCTGACGCCGTCGTTCCTTTGACCCGCGTTGTCATCCTCGCAGAACTCCCGCGGCTCGCGGGCAGCGCGATGAGATACGCCGCGTGTTAGCGCTAACCTCGCGTCTGCCCAGCCGGCTGCGGGTGCGGCCCCGCCGCGACGGCTTCGGATCTCAGCTCGGTAACCGATTCCCCGGCCGCTTGACGGGCAGTTGTGTGATCGTTAACACTCGCGCAACGCTACGCCACAGCTGCGAACTACGGAGGTGAACCGCCGGTGAGTCGGCAAGTAGATGAACCAGCAGGGGAAACGCGCCTCCCGCTCCGGGGCCCTGGTGGGCGGAGCATCGTTATTGGCGGGGCCGCGCCCGGCGCGCACCGTCAGAAAACGGAATGTTAGCGCTAACCTTCCCCCATCAGGAGAGTGCACAGTGTCAAGGAAGCTCGCGACGGCCCTGACGGCCTGTCTCATGGTCACCACCGTCGCCGCCTGTGCGGGCAGCGGCAGTAGTGGCGACGACAAGATCACCCTCGGCTTCTCGCAGGTCGGCGCCGAGAGCGGCTGGCGGACCGCGAACACCAAATCGATCCAGGACGCGGCCAAGAACGCGGGCATCGCCCTCAAGTTCGCCGACGCCCAGCAGAAGCAGGAGAACCAGATCAAGGCGATCCGCTCGTACATCCAGCAGAGGGTCGATGTCATCGCCTTCTCGCCGGTGGTCGAGTCGGGCTGGGACACCGTCCTGAAGGAGGCCAAGGACGCGAAGATCCCGGTGGTGCTCACCGATCGCGCGGTCGACTCGAAGGACGACTCGCTGTATGTGACCTTCCTCGGCTCAGACTTCGTCGAGGAGGGGAAGAAGGCCGGCGACTGGCTCGTCAAGGAGTACGAGGGCAAGCCCGAGCCGGTGAACATCGTCGAGCTGCAGGGAACCACGGGTTCCGCGCCGGCGATCGACCGGAAGGAAGGCTTCGCGGACGTCATCGAGGCCGACCCGAAGTTCAAGGTCGTCGCCTCGCAGAGCGGCGACTTCACCCGCGCCAAGGGCAAGGAGGTCATGCAGGCCTTCCTCAAGGCGAACAAGGACATCGACGTCCTCTACGCGCACAACGACGACATGGCGCTCGGCGCGATCCAGGCGATCGAGGAGGCCGGGCTCAAGCCGGGCAAGGACATCAGGATCATCTCCGTCGACGCGGTCAAGGACGGCTTCGTCGCGCTGAGCGAAGGCAAGATCAACGTCCTCGTGGAGTGCAACCCGCTGCTCGGCGACCAGTTGATGGAGATCGTCAAGAAGGTCCACGCCGGCGAGAAGACCCAGAAGCGGATCAAGACCGTGGAAGGCGTCTTCACCCAGGACCAGGCCGCGGCCGAACTGCCCAAGCGCAAGTACTGATCCGTACGTGCCGCGGCAGCTGTTCCGGAACCTGTACGGGGGTTCCGGAACGGCGTCCGTCGTGGTGGACGAAAGGAGCGGCTCGGAGATGTGGGAGCCACAGACAGTCCTGGAGATGCGGGGAATCCACAAGGAGTTCCCCGGCGTCAAAGCTCTCGCGGGCGTCGACTTCCGCCTCTTCCCGGGTGAGGTACACGCGCTGATGGGCGAGAACGGGGCCGGCAAATCGACGCTGATCAAGGTTTTGACGGGCGTCTACCAGGTCGACGCGGGCGAGGTCGTGCTGGCGGGGCAGACGGTGTCGATCCGTAGCCCTCTGCACGCTCAGCAGGTCGGCATCAGCACCGTGTACCAGGAGGTCAATCTCTGCCCCAACCTGTCGGTGGCGGAGAACATCTTCATCGGCCGCGAGCCACGGCGCGGGGGCGCCATCCGCTGGAAGGAGATGCGACGCCGCGCGGAAGTCCTGCTGAAGCGGCTCCAGCTCGACCTGGACGTCGCGGCGCCGCTCAGCTCCTACTCGATCGCCATCCAGCAGCTCGTGGCGATCGTGCGGGCGGTCGACGTGTCAGCGAAGGTGTTGGTCCTCGACGAGCCGACGTCGAGCCTTGACCGTGGTGAGGTCGAGCAGCTGTTCAAGGTGGTGCGGAGCCTGCGGGCCGAAGGCGTGGCGATCCTGTTCGTCACCCACTTCCTCGACCAGGTCTACGAGATCTGCGACCGGATGACGATCCTGCGCAACGGCTGCCTGGTGGGTGAGTTCCACACCGGTGAGCTGAGCCAGCTCGATCTCGTGTCGAAGATGATCGGCAAGGATCTGGAAGTTCTAGAACAGCTGGAAGAGCAGCCCAGGCGCGCCCTGGCGACCATCGAGGCGCGGGAGCCGTTCCTGGCCGCGGAGGGTCTGGGCCGCACGGGCGCCGTCGCGCCGTTCGATCTGACCTTCCATGAGGGCGAGGTGGTCGGGCTGGCGGGCCTGCTCGGGTCGGGCCGGACCGAGGTCGCCCGGCTCCTGTTCGGCGCGGACAAGCCCGACGCTGGACGCCTTCTCGTGAACGGGCGGCCGGTCGCCCTGCGGTCCCCCCGATCGGCCATCGCGAACGACATCGCGTTCTGCCCGGAGGATCGCAAGGCCGAAGGGCTCGTCGGGGATCTCACGGTCGCCGACAACATCGTCCTGGCGTTGCAGGCGGCCCGCGGCTGGGCCCGCCCGCTGCCGGCCAGACGCCGTGCCGAGCTGGTCGACAAGTACATCAAGGCGCTCCGGATCAGCCCGCCGAACCCCGACGCGCTCGTGCGCAACCTCAGCGGCGGCAACCAGCAGAAGGTGCTGCTGGCCCGCTGGCTGATCACCGAGCCGCGGCTGCTGATCCTGGACGAACCCACGCGCGGCATCGACGTCGGCGCCAAGGCGGAGATCCAGCGGCTCGTCGCGTCACTCTCGGAGGAAGGAATGTCGGTCCTGTTCATCTCCGCCGAGCTGGAGGAGGTGCTGCGGTTGAGCGACAAGGTCGAGGTGCTCCGGGACCGGCGGTTGGTGAGCGAGCTGGCCAACGACGACCGGCTCACCGCCGACCGCATCATGGAGACCATCGCGAGTGGAGCGCGGGAATGACCAAGCACCGCCTGTTCTGGCCACTCGTCGTACTGGGGCTCCTCCTCGCGAGCAACGTAGCCTTCCAGCCCGACTTCTTCGCGGTCCGGATGCAGGACGGTCACCTCTACGGGAGCGTCGTCGACATCTTCCGCCTCGGAGCGCCGCTGATCCTTGTGTCACTCGGCATGACGCTGGTCATCGCCACCGGGGGCATCGACCTCTCGGTCGGTTCCGTGGTGGCGATCAGCGGAGCGCTGTCCTGTCTCTACATCAGCGAGCAGCCGGACCAGAACAGCGTCGGCGTCGTGCTCGCCGCGGTGGCGACCGCGCTCGGTGCAACGCTGGTGCTCGGGCTCTGGAACGGCGTGCTCGTCGCGGTAGCAGGCATCCAGCCGATCGTCGCGACGCTGATCCTCATGGTCGCCGGCCGCGGCGTCGCGCAGCTGATCACGGACGGCCAGATCATCACGATCAACAGCTCGCCGTACAAGCTGATCGGGGCCGGCTACTGGCTCACCCTGCCGTTCTCGATCCTGGTCGCGCTCGCCATGATCGGCCTCGCACTGCTGCTGACCCGGCGCACGGCGCTCGGGCTTCTCGTCGAGTCGGTCGGTGGCAACGCCACGGCCAGCCGGCTCGTGGGAATCCGGTCGCGGGGCCTGATCGTCGGGGCGTACGCCGTCTGCGCCATCTGCGCGGGCATCGCAGGGCTCATGGTGAGCTCCAACGTGTCCAGCGCGGACGGCAACAACGCGGGGCTGTGGATCGAGCTCGACGCGATCCTGGCCGTGGTCATCGGCGGCACCGCGCTCTCCGGCGGGCGATTCTCGCTCAGCGGCAGCGTGATCGGCGCGCTCATCATCCAGACCCTGACTACCACGATCTACACCGTCGGCGTGCCGCCCGAGACCACGCTCGTCTTCAAGGCAGTGGTGGTGACGATCGTCTGCCTGATCCAGTCCCCGGCGTTCCGCGCGAAGCTCTCCCGTCGACGCGGTGCCGGGCCGCCGGCCCAGAGAAACACGCTGACGCCGGACGCGAATGTGGAGGTACCCGCGTGACCACCCTGACCATGTCGTTCACTCCGCGACGCCAGTACATGCCGGTCCTGGTGACACTCGGCCTGCTGCTCGTCATGTTCAGCGTGGGCTCGACGCGTTACGAGGGCTTCTTCCACGGCCAGGTGGCGCTCAACCTCCTGGTGGACAACGCCTTCCTGCTCGTCGTGGCCGTCGGGATGACGTTCGTGCTCCTGACCGGCGGCATCGACCTCTCGGTCGGCGCCGTGGTGGCGCTGTCCACCATGCTGTGTGCGACGCTGGTGCAGGAGCGTGGCTGGCCCGCCCTGCTGGTCATCCCGCTCGTGCTGGTCGGCGGTGCACTCTTCGGCCTGGGCATGGGCGCGATGATCCACTACTTCGAGATCCAGCCGTTCATCGCGACGCTCGCCGGGATGTTCCTGGCCCGGGGCCTGTGTTATGTGATCAGCGTCGACTCGATATCCATCACCGACCCTGTTTTCACGAGCTTCGCCCAGACCCGGATCCCATTGCCCGGCGGGCTGTTCATCTCCCTCAGCGTCGTCATCGCGCTGGCCGTCGTCGGCATCGCCTTCGCCGTCCTGCACTACTTCAGGCTGGGCCGCAACGTGTACGCGCTGGGCGGGGGCGAGCAGTCCGCCCTCCTGATGGGGCTTCCGGTGGCCCGCACCAAGATCGCGGTGTACGGCATCAGCGGTCTGTGCTCCGCGCTCGGTGGCGTGCTGTTCACCTTCTACACGCTGTCCGGGAACAGCCTGCACGCCATCGGCCTGGAGCTGGACGCGATCGCGGCCGTCGTCATCGGCGGCACGCTGCTGACCGGGGGCTCCGGCTACGTCGTCGGCACCGTTCTCGGCGTCATGGTGTACGGAGTCATCCAGACGATCATCAGCTTCCAGGGCACGCTGAGTTCGTGGTGGACGAGGATCGTCATCGGCGGTCTTCTCTTCGTCTTCATCGTGTTGCAACGCGCCATCGCGACACGCCGCGACAAGGTCATGGAGAACCACCGCCACCACACCTGATCAGCCTGGCGCGGAGCGGAGCACGTCGCTGTACCAGCGAGCGCTGCGCTTCGGCGTGCGTCGCTGAGTGGCGTAGTCGACGTGGACGAGGCCGAACCGGCGCGCATACCCCCAGGACCACTCGAAGTTGTCGAAGAGCGACCAGGCGAAGTAGCCACGCAACGGAACCCCGGCCGCCACGGCCTCCTCGCAGGCGCGGAGATGAGCCTCGATGTAGGCGACCCGCTCCTGGTCGTCGACGCCGTCCCCATCCAGGATGTCGTCGAACGCCGCACCGTTCTCGGTCACGTAGAGCGGCACACTGGGGTACTCGTCGCTCACCCTGCGCAGCACCTCAGCCAGCCCTGGCGCGTCGATCTCCCAGTCCATGGCCGTGGTGGGCAGTCCTCGTGGCACGAAACCGACGTGCTCGCTGCCGGGCCACGGGGACGCGGAGGCGCCGTTCGGGCCGCCATGACCGTCGCTCATGGTCGCGATGCCTGGCGTGACGGTGACCATGTTGCGGCTGTAGTAGTTGACACCGAGAAAGTCGAGCTGCACCGCGATCGTGTCAAGGTCGCCCGGGCGCACGTGGTCGAAGCCGGTGATCGCGCTCAGGTCCGCGACCACATCGGACGGATACCGGCCACGCAGTACGGGGTCGAGGAACAGCCGGTTCTGCAGCCCGTCGATGCGGCGGGCGGCATCGAGGTCGCCGGGGTTCGCCGTGGCCGGAAGCACCCCGTAGAGGTTGAGGGTGACACCCACCCTCGCTCCCGCGTCGCGCAGCGCCCTCCCGGCGAGCCCGTGCCCGAGCAGCAGGTGGTGCGCCGCTCGCACCGCCGCCTCCGGTTCCTGCCGGCCGGGCGCGTGCACGCCGGAGGCATAGCCGAGGAACGCCGAGCACCACGGCTCGTTGAGCGTCGTCCACGTCGGCAGACGGTCGCCGAGCGCGGCGTGCACGAGCGATGCGTACTCGGCGAACCGGTACGCGGTGTCGCGCGACGGCCACCCGCCGGCGTCCTCCAGCGGCTGGGGGAGGTCCCAGTGGTAGAGCGTCGGCCACGGCTCGACGTCTCGCTCCAGCAGATCGTCGACGAGCCGGCGGTAGAAGTCGAGGCCGCGCTCGTTGACGGCGCCGCGCCCGTCCGGCTGCACACGCGGCCACGCGATCGAGAACCGGTACGCCCGGAGCCCGAGGTCGGCCATCAGCGCGACGTCGTCGCGGTAGCGGCGGTAGTGGTCGATCGCGGTGTCGCCGGTGTCGCCGCCCAGCACCTTGCCGGGTAGGTGGGAGAAGGTGTCCCAGATCGATGGACCGCGCCCGTCGGCGGTGGCCGAGCCCTCGACCTGGTAGGCGGCCGTGGCCGCACCCCAGAGGAAGTCGGGCGGCAGGTCGAATCGGGCAGAGCTGGTCTGGCCGAGGAGTTCCGTCACTGCTTGACCGCGCCTTCCATGATGCCGCCGACGATCTGGCGGCCGAATCCGATGAATACGAGCAGGAGCGGCACGATCGCGATGGCCGTGCCGGCGAAGACCTGGGAGTAGTCGGTGTAGTAGGCGGTGGCGAGCAGCCGCAGCGACATCTGGACGGTGGGGGTGTCCGGGTCGAGCACGACGAACGCCCAGAGGAACTCGTTCCACGTCTGCATGAAGGTGAGGAGCGCGAGCACGGCCGCCGCCGGTCGCAGCGCGGGGAGCACGACGTTGAAGTAGATGCGCCAGGTGGAGCAGCCGTCCATCCTGGCGGCCTCGATCAGTTCGTCGGCGACGGCCTGGCTGGCGTACTGGCGCATCATGAAGACGCCGAACCCGCTGACCAGGAACGGCACGGTGACGGCCTGCAGGGTGCCCTGCCAGCCGATCTCGACCATGAGCATGTAGAGCGGGATCAGGCCGAGCTGCGTCGGCACCATCATCGTCGCGATGATCACCATCAGCAGCGCGTCGCGGCCGCGGAACCGCAGTTTGGCGAAGGCGAAGCCGGCCAGGGTGGAGAAGAACACGACCGAGACGGCGACGACCGTCGAGACGAGCAGCGAGTTCGCGAGCCCGTACAGGAAGACAGCGTCGGGGTTGTCGAGCAGCCGCCCGGCGTTCTCGCCGAGATTGCCGCCCGGCAGCAGCGGCGGCGGCACGTCGTGGATGGCGTCGTTGGTGCGGGTGGCCACGATGAACGTCCAGTAGATCGGGAAGGTCGACAGCACGCAGGCGACGATCAGCCCGAGGTACGTCAGCGGGCTGGCCCGCCACAACCGGGTGGCCGCGCCGGCCGGCGGGCGCCCGGTGCGGACCGCGCGGCCACCCGCCGGTGCGAGCGGGGTGCCGGTCATCGCACGGACCTCCGTACAGCCACGACGTTGACGAGCGAGATCACCAGGATCAGCGCGAACAGCAGCCATGCGATCGCGGATCCGTACCCGTATTCGAAGTCCCGCGAGAACGCGCGTTCGTACAGGTACATCGGCAGGGTCTGGAACTGCCGCAGCGTGCCGCCCTGGATCCGCCCGGACGCCAGCATCAGCGGCTCGGCGAACAGTTGCATCCCTCCGATCGTGGCCACGATGACCGTGAACAGGATCGTCGGCCGCAGCAGCGGGACGGTGATAGTCCAGAACTGCCGCCAGTGCGACGCCCCGTCGATGGCGGCCGACTCGTACAGCGCGAGCGGGACCGCCTGCATGGCGGCGAGGTAGATCAGCGCGTTCCAGCCGGTCCAGCGCCAGTCGACCATCACGGCGATCGCGGTCCAGGACGACCACCGCTCGGCCGGCCAGTTCACCGGGTCGATGCCGACCAGTCCGAGCGTCCAGTTCGCGATGCCGAAGTTCGTGGCGAAGATCAGCGAGAACACGATGCCGACGGCCGCCACCGACGTGATGTTCGGAACCAGGATTCCCATCCGGAACGCCGTACTGCCGCGCAGCTTCCGGTTGAGCCCGTAGGCGATAACGAGCGCCAGCAGCAGCTGCGGCACCGTCGCCAGCACGAAGATGCCGACGGTGTTCACGGTCGCGTTCCAGAAGTCCGGATCGGACATCAGGTCGGCGTAGTTCCGTAGGCCGACGAAGCGGTGCCCGCCGATCAGGTTCCAGTCGTGCAGCGAGACCCAGAACGTATAGGCCAGCGGGAACGCGCCGAAGATCGCGAACAGGACGAAGAACGGCGCGACGAACAGGTACGGCGAGGCACGGCGGTCGAGCCGGGCCAGGCGGAACCGCGGCTCACCCGCCGCCGGGAGGGCCGTCCCGGCGGCGGGTGCGGTGTCGAGGTCGAGGCTCATCTACTCAGCCGGCGCGCTTCTTCGCCTCGGCCACGGCCGCCTGCCACGCCTTGTCCGGGGTGGACTTGCCCTGCTCGACTGCCTGCAAGTGCGGCATGAACACGTTCTCCCAGGTGTCCTGGTGCTTGGCGCCGAGAAACACCGGCTTCAGGTTCTTGGCGCTCTCGGCGAAGATCTGGCCGGTCGGGGCGTCGTTGAAGTACGCGTTGGTGGAGTTCTTGAAAGCCGGGTCGTCGAGGCCCTGGGGCGAGGAAGGCATCGCGCCGACCGCCTTGAACGCGGCCAGGTGGCCTTCCTTGCTCGTCAGGTACTTGGCCAGCTCGTAGGCCTCCTGCTGGTGCTTGCTCTGCTTGGGCACCGCGAGGTACGAGCCGCCCCAGTTGCCCGAGCCGCCCGGAATCGTGGCCACGTCCCACTGGCCTTGCGCGGCGTCACCCGCGTTGCTCTGGATGACGCCGGTCATCCAGGCCGGGCACGGCATCGTGGCGAAGCTGGCCTTCTTGAAACCGGCAGACCAGTCCTCGCTCCACGTCGTGAGCTTCGCGGTCAGCTTGTCGGCGATGAGCCTGGTCGCATAGTCCCAGGTCTCGCGGACGACGGGGTTCGTGTCGCCGATGAAGCCGCCATCGGTGTCGTAGAAGATCTCCTCGCCGTTCTGCATCGCGTACGGCTGCACGACGCCAGTCGCGCTGTCCGTCCACGCCGCGCCCACCTTCTTGGCGGCAAACCGCTTCCCGGCGGCCGAGTAGGCGTCCCAGTCCGGCCACAGGTTCGCGACCTCGGCACGGTCGGTGGGCAGGCCAGCCTTGGCGAACAGGTCACGCCGGTAGCACATGGCCAGGCCGCCGACGTCGGTACCGAGGCCGATCAGCTGCTTGCCGTCGGGGGTGAGGCCCCGCTCCCACTTCCACGGCAGATAGCTCTCCTTCAGCTCTTCCCCGCCGTGCTCGAACAGGTTGACGAAGTTCTGCGGCTGCTGCACGTACCCGAGCAGCACACCCTCCTCCAACGCCACCACGTCGCCCGCACCTTTGCCCGCGGCCAGCCATTGCACGAGCCTCGGCTGGAAGTCCCGTAACTCGCCGAGCTTCTGCAGGTCGACGTCGATCTCCGGGTGCGCGACCTCGTAGTCCTTCACGGCCTGCTCGTAGCCGAACTGGCCGAACGTCTGGACCACGAGCTTCGTCCTGCCGTCGGCCGTCGTGCCGCCGTCGTCCTTGCTGCATGCCGCCGCCGCGGCGACAGTTGTCACCGCCGCGAGTGCGATCGCCGCCGCTCTGCGCAGGCGACCTCGGTGAAAGCTCATCCGGAACCCCTCTTTTCCCGACGTGAGACATGATGGGAGCGCTCCCAAGAGACTGCACCCGCCGGGTCCGTGATGTCAATCGCCCTTGCGCAGGTAGGCCACCACCAGCAGGGCCTGCCGGCCGGCATCCAGGCGCCGCCACCGGGTCCGTAGCCGGCTCGCCGACGCGGTAACGCCCCAGCGAGCAGTTGCAGCGCCATGGTTGGACACGGCCATCCCTGACGGGTAGGAAACAAGCGAAGCTCCTGGTGTGACGGATCGGATCTCGACAATCCCCGTCCTACCAGGGGCTTCCTTGCTGCTCAGCACCAACCCCGACCACATCGGACAGAGGTTGGAGAAGGCTCATTGCCCGGCCAGGGGAGTCGGCCGGTAGGAGTGGCGACGGGTGTTGGCAGGGCGACCTCCGGTTCAGGGCGCGGTAAGGAAGTCGGTGACCAGCGTGGCGATCTCGGCCGGCTGTTCGAGCCGGCGTACGCGCCGCGGCGCCTGGTGGGCGAGTTGCTGCGCGAGCACTCCTCCGAACGAGACGCCGAGTACGTCCACCTGCTCGTGGCCGAGGATGTCGAGCATCCGCTCCAGGGTGCGCGCCAGCCCGGGCATCCGCGGCGGGAACCGGTACCCGCTGGACCCGCCGGTGCCCGGCGCGTCCACGGTGATTGTCCGGATCGTCCGGCCGTCGAGCGCGTCCTCGAACGGTGCCCACATCTCCAGGTTGCCGCCGATGCCCATCAGGAGCAGCAGCGGCCGCCCGGCGCCACGGACCGCGACGCGCAGCCTGACCCCGTCGACGTCGATGTGCCGGAGGTCCCGCCGGCGCTTACGCGAAGGCACCCACACCGGCGATGTCCCTTCCGACGATGAGGGTCTGTATCGTCTCGGTGCCCTCGTAGGTATGGATCGCCGCGATGTCGGCCAGGTGCCGCATGACGTGGAAGTCCAGCAGGATGCCGTTGCCGCCCAGCAGGTCGCGGGCTTCCAGGATGATCTGGCGGGCCTTGCGGGTGTTGTTCATCTTCGCGAGCGCGGCGATCGTGTCGCTGAACGTGCCCTCCTCGATCAGCCGTCCCAGCCGCAGGCAGTACAGCTGCATCCCGCAGATCTCCGCGAGCATCCCGACCAGCCGTTCCTGCACGATCTGGAAGGCGACCAGCGGCTTGCCGAACTGGACCCGCTGCCCGCAGTAGGACCGCGCCGTGTCGTACGCGGCGACGGCGTGCCCGAGCGCGCTCCAGGCCACGGTGTTGCGGGTGCCGGCGAGCACCCTGCCGGCGTCGGAGAAGCTGCGCGCGCCGGGTAGCCGGTTCGCCTCGGGTACGGGGACGTCGCTGAGCTGTATCTCGGCCTGCCAGACCGCGCGCAGCGAACCTTTGCCGTCGATCCGGCGCGCGTCGTAGCCCGGTGCGTCCTTCTCGACGAGGAATCCCTTGACCTTGCCGTCGGCCACGTCGCGCGCCCACAGCACGGTCACGTCGGCGATCGTGCCGTTGCCGATCCACTTCTTCTGCCCGTTGAGGATCCAGGTGTCGCCGTCGCGGCGAGCCGAGGTCTCCAGCGCGACCGAATCGGATCCGTGGAGCGGCTCGGTGAGCGCGAACGCCCCCAGCTTCTCCAGCCGGGCCATCGCGGGAAGCCAGCGCTGCCTCTGCTCCTCCGAGCCGAGCAACGCGATCGACCGCATCGCCAGCCCCGCCTGGACCCCGAGGAACGTGCCCAGGCTGCCGTCGCCCCGGTTGAGCTCCATGTGCACCAGGCCGACGGCGATCGGGCTCATCGGCGGGCAGCCGTAGCCGGCGATCCCGTCGCCGACGACATCCAATGTGGACAGCTTCTCGATCAAGGGCCATGGGATCGACGGCACATGATGGACCACGACCCGCGTCGACCGCCGCCGGCTGCGCGGGCTCATGGTGCCCGGCCGCCGGTGCTCTCCCGGATGACCAGCTCGAACGGCACCTGGACCTCTCGCGGCTCGGCGTCCTGGTTCCCCTCCAGGCGGCGGATCAGCGATGTCACGGCAGTGCGTCCGATGCTCTCCTTGTCCGGAGAAATGGTGGTGAGGCTTGGGTTGCTGTACCGGCCCTCCTCGATGTCGTCGAAGCCGGCGACGGCGAGGTCGCCCGGGACGGTGAGACCTCGTTCGGCGGCCGCGCGCAGGACCCCGATCGCGATCAGGTCGTTGTAGGCGAACACGGCGTCGGGCGGCTGTCTCAGCGAGCTCAGGCGACGCAGCCCGGCGGCGCCGTCCCGCCGGCCGAAGTCGTCGGTGATGACCACGAGGTCAGGGTCGTAGGCGATGCCCGCGGCCTCCAGCGCATGCTGGTAGCCCAGCAGGCGGAGCTGGGCCGGCTGGCGGCTCAGGTCGGCCTGTGCGCCGACGAAGGCGACCCGGCGCCGGCCGAGGTCCAGCAGATGTCGGGTCGCCGCCGCACTGGCGGCCACGTTGTCGATCGCCACGTGGTCGTACGGCACGTCGTAGATCCGCTCGCCGATCAGCACCATGGGCGTCCTGTTGGTGCGGGCAAGGACATCGGCCCGATCGAGAAAGGCCGGGCTGAGGATGAGTCCGTCGATCACCTGGGCGCGAGAACCCTGGCTGATCGCGTACTCCTTGTCCCTGTCGCTCTCGGTGTGATCGATCAGCACGGTGTAGCCCAGATCCTCGGCCGCGCGGATCGTCACGGCGGCGAGCTCAGCGAAGTACGGGTTGGTCAGCTCCGGGATGGCGAGCGCGATGATGCCGCTACGTCCGCGGCGCAGATGCCGGGCCGTGACGTTCGGGCTGTACCCGAGCTCGTCGATGGCCTCCAGGACCACCTGACGCGTGGCTTCGCCCACGGGCCGGTACCCGTTGACGACGTTGGAGACCGTCGCCACTGACACGCCTGCCCGCCTGGCGATGTCCTTGAGGCTGACGCCCACCGAGTTCCCTTCGTCGTGCGGCCGGACAAGGTTCATCGTCGCCATGCGAACCGCTGGACGCGGCTCAGATATGTCTGCACGACGACCACTACGACCAGGAACACCCCGCTCACCACCGATTGGTACGACGAGTCGAGCGAGCCGATCTGGTTGATCACATTCTGGATGACGCCGAGGAGCAGCACGCCGCAGAGCGTCCCGCTGACCGTGCCTGCGCCGCCGACCAGCAGCGTGCCGCCGATGACGACGGCAGCGATCGCGTCAAGCTCCATGCCGACGCCGAGGATGGTGACGCCCGAGGACAGGCGCGCGGCGTTCAGCGCGCCGGCCAACCCGGCGAGCAGTCCGCTCATCAGGTAGACGGTGATCTTGATCCGATCGACGGGCAGGCCCATCAGGCTGGCCGCGTCCTCGCTGCCGCCGATGGCGTAGACCGACTGGCCGAGCCGGGTGCGCTGCAGCAGCAGCCCGCCGAGCGCGAACGCGGCCAGCGCGACGAAGACGGGGTAGCCCAGCCCGAGAGCGGTGCCCTGCCCGAGTTCGGCGAAGGCTGAGCCACGCGGCACAAGGTAGGTCTGCGAACCCTCGTCGGTGATGGCCAGCAGCAGGCCACGGACTCCGAGCAGGCTCGCGAGGGTGACGATGAACGCCGGCATGCGGGCCTTCGCGACGAGGATCCCGTTGAGCGCTCCGATCGCCCCGCACACCGCCAGCGGCACCAGCAGCGCCGCCAGGAACCCGTACTGCGACGCCCATGCGGCGAGCACCCCACCCAGAGCGAACACCGACCCGACGGAGAGGTCGATGCCGCCGCCGATGATCACGAACGTCATGCCGAGCGCGACGATGGCCAGGAACGAGCACTGGATCGCGATGTTGCTGGCGTTGTCGACGGTGCCGAACGACGGGAAGGCGGTGGTCGCGGCGGCCGCGGTCATGATCAGCACGGCGAGCGCACCATGGCGCTGTACCAGCGCGGCGGTCCGCTCGGTGCGGTCGCTGCCCTCGACGCTGACGGCATCGGGGGCCGCGACCGGCGCGTCCATCGTGGAACTCGTCATCGTGATCGGCGCTCCCTGGCAACGTAGACGGCGAGCAGGATGATCGCGGCCTGCGCGACCTGGGCCGCGGAGTCGGGCAGGTCGTGTTTGATCAGGGTGGCGCGGACGAGCTGCATGAGCAGCGCGCCGGCCACCGTGCCCAGCACACGCACCCTGCCGCCGGACAGCGGTGTGCCACCCACCACAACGGCCGTGATCGCGGCCAGCTCCATCAGGTTTCCGATCGCGGACGGGTCGCTGGCGGTGAGCCGCGCGGTGGCGAGAATCCCGGCGAGCGCGGCGAACGCGCCGGCGAGGACGTAGACGCTGAGCAGGATCCGGCGTACCGGCAGGCCGGCGAGTTCGCTGGCCGGGCGGTTACCGCCGACGGCGACGAGCTGACGCCCGAACGTGGTCCGCCGGACGACGAAGCCGATCGCGACCGCGAGCACCGCGGCGACCAGCACCACGACAGGGAGTCCGAGCACGTCGCCGCCGCCGACCGAGAGCAGCGTCGGATTGCGGATCTGCTTGAGCTGCCCGTCCGCCAGCACCAGAGCGAGGCCCCGTCCACCGACGAACAGCGCGAGCGTCGCAACGATTGGCTGCAAACCGACGACCGCGACGAGCGTGCCGTTGAGGGCGCCGACGGCGACCCCAGCCACGATCGCACCGATCAGCGCCGGTACCAGCCCGTAACCGAGGTAGAGGGGGAGCACGGCGGCGGCCAGCGCCATCACCGAGCCGACCGACAGGTCGACGCCCTCGGTGCCGATGACCAACGCCATTCCCAGGGCGACGATGACGATCGGCGCCACCTGGACGAGTTGGGTACGCAGGTTGCCGGGGGTGAGGAAGTTGTCGGTGAAGGCGACGTTGAAGAGCAGCAGCACGCCGATCGCGGCGTAGACGCCGTAGTCCTGCAGCCAACCGGTGATCCGGTGCCGGTCGACGACGGCCGGCCGGACGGCGAGATCAGTCATCGGACGCGCCATCCTCGCCGGCCACCGCGGCCATGAGCTGTGCCTCGCCGACGTCATTTCCGCTGAGCTCGTCGACGACGGCACCGCCGCGCAGCACGACGATCCGGTCTGCTCCCTCGACGAGTTCCTCCAGGTCCGAGGAGATGAGGACGACCGCGAGGCCGGCCGCTGCCAGGTCGCTGATCAGCTGCTGGACCTCGGCCTTCGCCCCCACGTCGATGCCGCGGGTCGGCTCGTCGAGCAGCAGCACTCTCGGCTCCAGGCAGAGCCAGCGGGCCAGAAGTACCTTCTGCTGGTTGCCGCCGGAAAGGTCGGACACCTTCTGGTCAGGGCTCGCGGCCTTGATCCGCAGGCGCTTCATGAACACGTCGACGACGCGGTCCTGTTGGGTGCGGGAGACGATGCCCGCGCGGGACAGCCGCGGCATCGCGGCGAGCACGATGTTTTCCCGGACGGACAGTCCCGGGATGATGCCCTCCGCCTTACGGTCCTCGGGCAAGAGGCTGATTCCGGCCCGGATGGCGGCGGCGGGGGAGAGGCGCTTGAGGGCCTTGCCTCCGACCGTGACGCTGCCGCTGTCCAGCGGAAGCGCGCCGACGATCGCCTTCGCGGTCTCCGACCGGCCGGAGCCGAGCAGGCCACCGAGCCCGGTCACCTCGCCGGGCCTGACGTCGAAGGAGACGGCGTCGAGGACGTGTCGTTTGGTCAGGCCGCGCACGCGAAGCACCGGCTCGGTGGTCGTGGCGGTGTGCGACTCGTCGAACCGGGTCAGGCCGTGCCGCCGCACCTCTGCGACGTCCCGGCCGAGCATCAGCCCCACCAGCCGCAGCCGGTCCAGCTCCGCCAGCGGGCCCACCTGCACGACGCGCCCGTCGCGCAGCACGGTGACCCGGTCGCAGATCCGGTACAGCTCGTCGAGGCGGTGGCTGACGTAGACGATTCCGACGCCGTCCCCGCGCAGCTCGCGGACCACCCGGAACAGCGTGTCGACCTCGCGCGGTTCCAGGGAGGACGTCGGCTCGTCCATGATCACGACCTTGGCGTCCACCGAGACGGCCCTGGCGAGCGCCACCATCTGCTGGGCGCCCAGACCCAGTGCGTGCAGCGGCTTCCGGACGTCCACGTCGATGCCGTACCGGCCGAGCAGGGCACCCGCGTCCCGGTGCATGCGCCGGAAGTCCACGAGCCCGAGCCGGTTCCGCGGCTCCCGTCCCAGGTAGAGGTTGCGGGCGACGCTCATCAGCGGGACGAGGTTGACCTCCTGGTAGATCGTCGAGATGCCGGCGTGCTGGGCGTCCAGGGGCCGGCGGAACGAGACCGGTTCCCCGGCATAGCGAATCTCCCCGGCATCCGGCCGGTATACGCCCGTCATCAGCTTGATCAGGGTGGACTTGCCGGCACCGTTCTCGCCGACCAGGGCGTGTACCTCCCCGGGTGCCAGCGTGAACGACACGTCGTCGAGCGCCAGCACGCCGGGGAAGCTCTTGGATACGCCGCGCACGGCGACGATCGGCCCCGCTGCCTGCGTCATCGTTCCTCCTTCCCGGACCGGCGCCGACGACCCGCCCCGGATCGCCGGCGCCGGCGATCTCAGTACGCGCCGCCGATCGAGGACTTGGCGTTCGCGCTGTCGTACTGCCGGTCGGAGATGATCACGTTCTCCGGGATCGCGGTGCCGGCGTAGAAGTCCTGCAGCGTCTTGAACGCCAGCGGGCCGAACCTCGGGTTGGACTCGATCACCGCGTTGACGGTGCCGTCCACGATGGCCTGCACGGCGTTGCGGGTGCCGTCGATGGAGACGATCTTGACGTCCTTGCCGGGCCGCTTGCCGGCGCTGCGCAGTGCGGTGACCGCGCCGAGCGCCATCTCGTCGTTCTCGGCGTAGATCGCGGTGATGTCAGGCTTGCTCTGGATGAGCTGCTCGGTCACCTGCTGGCCCTTGTCCCGGGCGAACTCGCCGGTCTGCTGGGCGACGATCTCGATGTCCGGAGCCTTCGCCTTGATCTGGTCGACGAAGCCGTTGGTCCGGTCGGTGGTGACGTTGTTGCCGGACGAGCCGAGCAGGATCGCGACCTTGCCCTTGCCTGCGGTCACGGTGATCATCGCGTCCGCCGCGCGCCTGCCCTGGTCGACGAAGTTCGAACCGAGGAACGCCAGGTAGTCCTTGCAGGCGGTGGCGTTGATCTTGCGGTCGATCGTCAACACCGGGACCTTCTTCGCCGCGGCGGCCTGCAACGCCGGCTCCAGACCGTCGGAGTTGAGCGGCGCGATGATGAGCGCCTGCGCCCCCTGGGCGAGCATGTCCTGGATGTCACTGATCTGCTTCCCGAGCTGCGACTGAGCGTTGGTGACCAGGAGCTTCTTCACCCCGAGCTGCGCAGCCTCGTCCTTGATCGACTGGGTCTCGGCGATACGGAACGGGTTGGCCTCCTTCTCCGACTGCGAGAAGCCGACGATCGCGTTCTTCAGGTCCAGCTTCTGCGCCCCGTAGGCCTGCACCGTGCAGGTCGCGCCGGCGCTCTCGCTGGGCGTCACGACCTGCTGCCGGCCGGCGGCGTCGTCACTCCCCGCGTTGTCGCCGCCCTCTTCCTTGACGCAGGCGGTGAGCGCCAGCGACCCGACCGCGACGAGCGCGGTGAGCCGGCTCGCCCAGCTCCGGTGACGTGTGATCACGGTGCCTCTCCTTCATCCAAAGCGATCGTTCTGGGGCTCTCCGGCGGGCGGGGAAGACGGCCCGTGAGGTCGCCGAAAGGCGCTCGCTGTGCGGCCGGTGGCGCGCGGCGAGCCTGTCCGATTCACCCCTTGCTGGTACTTAGTTTTAGCTCTATAACTAAGCTCTATAACGTTATACATGCCCCGGCGGATGGCGACAAGATGTCCGCCTCGTTCCTCGGGAGCAACGACGTCGACCCTGCTCGACGCCACTGGCGGCCCCGCGGGCCGTCGCCTCACCCGCAGCAGTGAAGGAGCCGATCCGCAATGAGCAGACCGTTATCCGGCCGGCGCTGGCACCCGGTGGCCTTCGTCGCCGTCGTCGCGCTGACCGCCGTCCACCCAGGCGCCGCCGCCGCCGCTCCCGACCCCGGCCCAGCCGCCGCGAAGAGTTGGCAACGGGTCGCGCCGATCCTCTCCACCCCATGGACCGACGACGTCTCGCCCACCAACGCGCTGCCCGAATACCCCCGCCCGCAGCTGACCCGGGCGAGGTGGCAGAACCTCAACGGCGTCTGGGAGTTCGCCGGCGCGGCGGCCGGAGAGGCGCCGCCGATCGGGGAGGAGTTGGCGGAGCGGATCCTGGTGCCGTACCCGGTCGAGTCCGCGCTCTCCGGCATCCAGCGCAGCGAGGAACGCATGTGGTACCGGCGCACGTTCACGGTGCCGCGCAGCTGGGACGTCGGCGCCGGCCAGCGGCTACGGCTGAACTTCGACGCCGTCGACTACGACGCCAAGGTCTGGGTGAACGGCAGGCAGGTCGCCGCCCACCGCGGCGGCTACGACAGCTTCAGCGTCGACGTCACCGACGCCCTGACCGCCCGCGGACCGCAGGAGCTGCTGGTGTGGGCAGAGGACCTCACCGACGCGACCTGGCAGCCGATCGGCAAGCAGCGCCGCGTCAGCGACCGCGGCATCTTCTACCAGGGCAGTTCCGGCATCTGGCAGACCGTGTGGATGGAGCCGGTGGCCGTGCTGGGCGCGGTGGACACGCTGAAGCTGACGCCGAACGTCGGCGCCGGCACGGTGACGGTCGGTGCCGCCACGACACCGGCCGCCGGGCTCACGGTCGAGGCGGTGGCCTACGACGGGAACCGCCAGGTCGGCATGGCGACCGGACCCGCCGGCACCGCACTCACCGTGCCGGTGAAGAACCCGAAGCTGTGGTCACCGGACAGCCCGTTCCTCTACGACCTGCGCGTCCGGCTGCTGTCCGGGAGCAAGCGCGTCGACGAGGTGCGGTCGTACTTCGGGATGCGTGAGGTGGGCAAGGCCCGCGGCGCCGACGGCAAGCTGCGCCTCACCCTCAACGGCAGGATCCTCTTCCACATGTCCACACTGGACCAGGGCTTCTGGCCGGACGGCCTGAACACCGCGCCGACCGACGAGGCACTCCGCTTCGACCTGGCCGAGCACAAGCGGCTCGGCTTCAACACGGTACGCAAGCACATCAAGGTCGAGCCGGCGCGCTGGTTCTACTGGGCGGACCGGCTCGGGCTGATGGTCTGGCAGGACATGCCCGCGATGCGCAACGGCAACCCGCGCCCGCCGGTGCAGTGGCAGGAGCAGTGGAAGTCCGAGTTGCGCCAGATGATCGACGAGCACATCAGCTCGCCGTCGGTCGTCATGTGGGTGCCGTTCAACGAGGGCTGGGGCGAGTGGAACCGGGAGGAGACGGGCCGGATCGCCGACGGCATCAAGGCCCAGGACCCGACCCGGCTCGTCAACGCGCACAGCGGCTACTCCTGCTGCGACTCGCTCGGTGACTCCGGCAAGGGCGACGTGATCGACCAGCACGCCTACCTCGGCCCCGCGTCGCACTCACCCTCCGGTGACCGTGTGGCCGTGGACGGTGAGCACGGCGGCATGGGGCTCAAGGTCGAGGGCCACATGTGGTTCGGCACCGGCGGCGCGTACGAGATGTACCCGGACAAGGCCTCGCTGACCCGCAAGTACGTCGAGGTGCAGCGGAACCTGCTGCGCAACGCCAACGCATGCGGCCTGTCCGGCGGCGTGTACACGCAGGTCACCGACGTCGAGCACGAGGTGAACGGCTTCTACACCTACGACCGCCAGGTGGAGAAGATGGACTTCGCCCAGGTCAGGGCGGTAAATCAGGCCGTGATCCGGTCGGCCGACGGAACCGGCACGAGTATGCCTCCGCCGCCGCCCGGCACGCCGGGGCTGACCGGGGTCGGCTACTGGCCGCTGGACGAGAACACCGGCGCAACCGCCCGCGACGACGCCGCCGACAACGACGGCACGCTGGTGAACGGTCCGGCGTGGACGTCAGGAAAGACCGGCGCCGCGCTCCGGTTCAACGGTGCCGACCAGTTCGTCGACACGAAGAAGACGATTCTGGACTCGACCACGAACTACAGCGCCTCGGCGTGGGTCAAACTGGACGCCGCCAGCGGCGCCTTCCAGACTGTGGTCAGCCAGGACGGCCCGTCGAACAGCGCGTTCTACCTGCAGTACTCCGGTGCTGACCGGCGGTTCGCGTTCAGCTTCGCCGGGGTGCGGGCGCTCGCGCCGGCCAGCCCGGTGCCGGGGCAGTGGTACCACCTGGTCGGCGTCCGTGACTCGGTCAGGGGCCAGCTCCAGCTCTATGTGGACGGGCAACCGGCCGGCACCGCCGACGCCTGCCTCGGCGAGGCGTCCACCGGCCCGTTGGTGATCGGGCGAGGCAGGTACGGCGGCAACCCGGTCGACTACTGGGGCGGTGCGATCGACCAGGTGCACGTGTACGACCGCGCGTTGACCGCGACGGAGGTCGCCGAGCTGTACGCCTCCGGCAAGTAGGAGACATCGCCTGGTCCGGAGTGCTTCGACGCGGGGCCCCCGGACCAGGCGGCGGCAACGGACCGGAACCGCCGCGAACGGCCCTGGACGGCAGCGACGACGGAGCCGGTTGAGCACGGTGCTCCGCGTCACCGCCAGGCCGCGCGGTCAGGGCGCCGCGACGGACAGGTACTTCGTGGTGAGGTACTCGTCCATGCCCTCGAAGCCGCCCTCGCGCCCGAGCCCGGACTGCTTGACGCCGCCGAACGGGGCGGCGGCGTTGGACACGAGCCCGCGGTTGACGCCGACCATGCCGGCTTCGACCGCTTCGCCGACCCGGAGCGCGCGTGCGAGGTCGCGCGTGTAGAGGTAGGCGACGAGTCCGTACTCGGTGGCGTTGGCGGCTGCGATGGCCTCGTCCTCGGTGCGGAAGGTGGCGATCGGGGCGACAGGCCCGAAGACCTCCTCGCGAGCGAGGCGGGCGTGCGGCGGCACGCCGGTGAGGACGGTCGGAGGATAGAAGTAGCCGGGTCCGTCGGGTCGTTCTCCTCCGGTTACGACGGTGGCGCCGGTGGCGGCCGCGTCCGACACGAGTTCGTGGACCCGGTCGCGTTGCGTGGCGTTGATCATCGGTCCGAGCTGCGTCGACGGATCTGTACCGTTGCCGCACCGCATGGCGTTCAGGCGGTCGGCGAGCCGTGCGGTGAACTCGGCGGCGACGCTTTCGGCGACGAGGAACCGGTTCGCGGCGACGCACGACTCGCCGCCGTTGCGCATCTTCGCGAGGACGGCGCCGTCGACGGCAGCGTCGAGGTCGGCGTCGCCGAAGACCAGGAACGGCGCGTTGCCGCCCAGCTCCATCGACGCGCGGAGCACGGTGCGGGCAGCCCCGCCGAGCAGTTGGCGCCCGACCTCGGTGGAGCCGGTGAACGACAGCTTGCGTAGCCGTCCGTCGGCGAGCAGGTGCTCGACCAGCGGCGCCGGGCGGCTCGTCGGCAGCACGTTGACGACGCCGTCCGGCACGCCCGCCGACCGGAGCAGCTCGGCGAGGAGCAGGCAGGTCAGCGGCGTCTCCTCGGCGGGTTTGAGCAGGATGGTGCACCCGGCGGCGAGCGCTGGGCCGACCTTGCGGGTGATCATCGCGAGCGGGAAGTTCCACGGCGAGATCAGCAGCGCCGGACCGACAGGTTGGCGGGTCGTGACGATCCTCGCCTCCCCGCCGGGGCTCACGCGGTATTCGCCGGCGACGCGCACCGCCTGCTCGCTGAACCAGCGCAGGTACTCGGCGGCGTAGGCGACCTCGCCGCGGGACTCGGCGAGCGGCTTGCCCATTTCGAGGGTGATGAGCGCGGCGAACGCGTCGGCCTGGTCGAGCAGCGCGTCGTAGGCGCGGCGCAGGACGTCGGCGCGGTCGCGTGGCGATGTGGCGGCCCAGGCCGGTTGGGCGGCGGCCGCGGCGTCGAGGGCGCCGGTCGCGTCCTCCGGGCCGGTATCGGCGACGTCCGTGACGTGCTCGCCCGTGGCGGGATCCTCGACGGCGAACGTCGCGCCGCTGGCGGCCGGCCGCCACTCGCCGCCGACGAGACAGCTGGTGATCACAGCGCGCTCCGGATCAGGGCGGCGAGTTCGGTCCGGTCCGGCATGCGCGGTGTGTTCGCGGTGACCGGGTCGGCGAGGGCGGTGCGCGCGAGGCTGTCGACCATCGGGTCCGCGCAGCCCAGATCAGTCAGCGTCTGGCGCACGCCGAGGGTGTCCACGAGGTCGCGGACGCCGTCGACCATGGCGCGGGCGTTCGCCGTCTCGGTGGCCGAGAAGGATCCCGTGCCGATGTCGAACGCGATCTCCGCGAATTGGCGGCCACTGACCGTGAGGTTGAACTCCAGCACCGGGTCGAGCACGGCGGCCAGGGCCAGGCCGTGTGCCGCGCCGGTGTGGGCTGTGACCGAGTGCCCGATGCCGTGCACGAGCCCGAGTCCCGAGATGCTCAGCGCCAGTCCGGCGAGGTGCGCGCCGAGGAGGAGATGGCCGCGGGCTTCCAGATCGTCGCCGTCGTAGAAGGCCACCGGCAGCCACCGGTGGACGAGCCGGACCGCGTGGTGCGCGTACGCCTCGGACACCGGGCTGCGGCCCCGGGACGTGAGCGATTCGATTCCGTGGACGAGCGCGTCCACGCCCGTGGCGGCTGTCGCCGCGGCCGGCAGACCGACGGTGAGCCGGGGGTCCAGGATGGACGCGCGGGGCTGGGTGCTCGCGTTGCCGAGATAGATCTTGCAGCGGGCGGCGGTGTCCTCGATGACGCCGAACCCGTTGGTCTCGGCTCCGGTGCCGGCTGTCGTCGGGACGGCGACGATCGGCAGGCCGGGTGCCAGAGACCCGGCGCGGTAGTCCAGGTCGGCGGCGGCGACGCCGGGGTTGGTGGCGCCGAGCGCGATGCCCTTGGCGGCGTCGAGGCTGGAGCCGCCGCCCACGGCGACCACGACCGCGTCCCCGAACTTCGCGACGGCCTCCGCCGCGGCGGCGATCGTCGTCGTGGAAGGGTTCGGCTCCACCCCGTCGAAGACGCCGGTCTCGATGCCGCCGTCCCGGAGCACGTCGAGCACCAGGTCGAGGATTCCGGCGGCGCGGATGCCCGTATCGGTGACGACGAACGCGCGGGCGCCGCCGACAGCGGCGGGCAGCATCGCGAGAGCGCCGTCTCCGAAGTGGACCGTTCCGGTCGGCGCGAGGGTGAACGGTGCGATGGTCACCTGGCTTCCTCCCGCAGCTGGATGCCGGCGATCTCCTCGTAGAGCCGCACCGGCGACATCTCGCCGGCGTCGTCGCCGTACTGTGCGCGGGCGCGCCGATAGACCTGCTCGACGAGCGCCGACAGCTCGACGGGGACCCCGACATCGCGGCCGACCCCGACGGCGAGCCCCAGGTCCTTGCAGGCCAGCGCCATCGCGAACGACTCGTCGTAGTCGCCGTGTTCCAGTACCGAGCGCACGTCGTTCTCGACGAAGTTGCTCCGCGCCGGACTTGCCACGAGGGTTCGGCGCAGCGTGGCCAGGTCGACGCCGGCCTTGACGCCCATCGTGAGTACCTCGCTGGTGGCGACGAGGTGGGCGAACCACAGCAGATTGACCATCAACTTGACGGTGTAGCCGGTCCCGTGCGGGCCGACGTGGAATATCCGCTGTGGGTCGCCCATCGCGTCGAGCACGGGCCGGTGCAGCGCGAAGGTGTCCGCGTCGCCACCAGCGAAGATCTGAAGGGTGCCTGCGACCGCACCCTTGGCCATACCGCTGACCGGCGCGTCGAGCCGGTGTACGCCGCGCGGGTCGAGCGCGACCTCGCCGACGCGCCGCGCCACCTCGGGCGACGAGGTGGACATGTCGATCCAGGTCGCGCCGCTCTTCAGCGCGGCCGCTGCCCCGGCGTGCAGCAGCACCGCCTCGACCTGGCTCGGACCGGGCAGCATCGTCACCAGCACGTCGCAGGCCGTGGCGCAGCCGGCCGGCGTGTCCGCCCAGGTGGCGCCGGCGGCGAGGTGCTCGGCCGCGGCCTCGCCCCGTACATCGTGGACGGTGACGGTGTGGCCCGCCCTGAGCAGGTTGGCCGCCATGGGGCCGCCCATGTGGCCGAGGCCGATGAATCCGATGTTCATGCGATGGCCCTCATCTCAGCTGAGATCGATCCAGGTGGTCTTGAGCGCGGAGTACGCGTCGAGTGCGTGGAGGCTCTTGTCGCGGCCGGTGCCGGTGTCCTTGAACCCGCCGAACGGGGTGATGACGTCGCTGACGTCGAACGTGTTCACCCACACGGTGCCGGCGCGGAGCTGGCGTGCCACGCGGTGCGCCGTCGTGATGTCGCGGGTCCAGACGCTGGCCGCGAGGCCGTAGCGGGAGGCGTTCGCCAGCCGCACACCCTCCTCGACGCCGCGGCACGTGATCGTGGCCAGCACCGGACCGAAGATCTCCTCCTGCGCCACGCGCATGGAGTTGCGCACCCCGTCGAGCACGGTCGGTTCCACGTAGGTTCCGCCGGTCCAGGAGAGAACCCGTCCACCGCCGTACGCGATCCGCGCCCCTTCCGACCGGCCGACGTCGAGGTAGCCGAGCACACGGTCGAGTTGTGTCTGGTCGACGATCGGGCCCATGGTCGTGGCGGGGTCGAGCGGGTCGCCGACCCGGAAGGTGCGCGCGACGTCGATCACCGCGTCGAGCAACGCGTCCTTGACCGACTCGTCGACGATCAGCCGGGAGCCGGCGTTGCACGTCTGCCCGGCGTTGTAGAAGATGCCCCACGCCACCGCCGAGGCGGCCTTCTCGATGTCGGCGACGTCGGCGAGCACGAGCTGCGGCGACTTGCCGCCGGCCTCGACCGCCACCTGCTTGCCGTTCGACTCGGCCGAGTAGCGCAGGAAGCACCGTGCCACCTGGGTCGAGCCGGTGAAGGCGATCTTGTCCACCCCGAGGTGCCGGCCGAGGGCGGCCCCGGCCTTCTCCCCGTACCCCGGTACGACGTTGAGCACGCCGTCCGGCAACCCGGCCTCGGCACCCAGCCGGGCGAGCAGCAAGGCCGACAGCGGCGACTGCTCGGCCGGCTTGAGCACGACGCTGTTGCCCATCGCCAGCGCGGGCGCGAGCTTCCAGCAGCTGATCATGAGCGGGTAGTTCCACGGCACGACGGCCCCGACCACGCCGAGAGGCTCGCGGGTGACCAGAGCCAGCGCGCCCGGACCGGTGGGAGCGACCTCGTCGTAGGTCTTGTCGACCGCCTCCCCGTACCACTGGATGCAGTCGGCCGACTTGTCCACGTCGACCCGCAGCGACTCGCCGATCGGCTTCCCGACGTCGAGCGTCTCCAGCAGCGCCAGTTCCTCGCGGTGCTCCCGGACCAGCTCGGCGAAGCGCAGCAGCACCCGCTTGCGTTCGCGCGGCGCCAGGTCGCGCCACCGGCCGTCGTCGAAAGCCCGCCGCGCGGCTGTCACGGCAAGGTCGACGTCGGCGGCGTCGCCGGCCGACACGTGCGCGATCACCGACCCGTCCCGGGGCGTCGTGTCCTCGAATGTGGCGCCTGAGAGCGCGGTGACGAAATCACCGTCGATGAACAGCCCGGTGTCCGGCTTCATGTCCGTCGCGCGGGCGGCCCAGTCCGTCATCCGATCCTCCAGCGGGTAACCGCGGCTTCGTCGATCTCGGCGCCGAGACCGGGCGCGTCCGGCACCTCCACGTATCCGTCCGTGGTGATTCCGACCGGCTCAGCCAGCATGAAGTCGCGGCGTTCCGGGGTCCAGCCGGGCGGGTCGTAGGGGTACTCGAAGTACGGGCCGCCGCCTACCCCCGCCGCGACGTGCAGGTTCGCGAGGACGCCGATGCCGTTGGTCCAGCTGTGCGGGGTGAAGAACCGGTGCTTGAGGTGGGCCACCTCGGCGATGGTGCGGGCGCGGTGCATGCCCACCGCGAGCACGACGTCCATCTGGTAGACGTCGAGGGCGTCGTGCTCCAGGTAGCTGAGCAGGTCGCTCGTGGAGGGCAGCATCTCGCCCGCGGCGATCCGCACGCCGGTCTCGGCGCGCAGGGCCCGGAGGCCGGCGAGGTCCTGGTACGGCAGTGGCTCCTCGACCCAGTACACGCCCAGTTCGCGGAGCTGCCGGACCGTCTCGCGCACCGTGCCGAAGTCCAGTGCCGGCTCGACGTCGCCGGACATCCGCCACGCCTGGTTGAGGTCGACCATGATGTCGAAGCTGTCGCCGAGTGCTTCCCTGACCGCGCGCACGCTGGCGACGCCCTCGTCCACACGGTTGCGGTCGATGCGGATCTTCATCGCGCCGAACCCTGCCGCGCGGGCGGCCAACGCCGACTCGACCCGCTCCTGCGGCGACCTCAGCTCACCAGTGGACGCGTACGCCCGGAGCCGCCGGTGGACGTTGCCGAACAGCGTGGCGACCGGCAGCCCGGCCACCTTGCCGATGATGTCCCACAACGCCACCTCCAGCGGCCAGTACCGGCCCGCGTGAAAGTTCATCGTCTCGATCGCGCGGACGTGGCGCACGATGTCGAGCGGGTCCTGGCCGAGGAAGAGGTGTTCGAACGCCTCGAACCCGTCCATCGTGTCGCCGGACCCCACGCCCACGATTCCTTCGTCCGTCTCCACCCGCACGAGGGTGGCGTCGAAGTGGCGGCGCGGTACCGGGTCCCAGGCGGCGTGGAACGGAGGGTCGAGGTCGAGCCGGAGCCGGTCCAGCCGGACGGCGGTGATCTTCATGCGGGGTCCGGTCGGTAGAAGGGGTTCTCCGGCCGCTCGCGGGCCGCGAGCACGTCGGCGATGGCCGGGGCGCCGTGGGCGCCGGCGGTCAGGGCGGTGCGGGTCGCGGCGCGGTTGTTGGCGTAGACCGCGTCGGCGTCCGTGGCCGCGGGGTTCACCCACACCGCCGCTATCAGGACCAGCTCGTCCACCTGGGCCCTTTCGACGATCCCGTCGGCCACCGCGTCGGCGACGCCGGCAGCTACGCCGGCCTGGGCGGCGCCCCAGGTCAGCACGGCGTGCGTGTCGCCCGCGACCGCGGCCTTGTTGACGAACAGGGTCAGCGGCTTGACGGGCAGACCCGGCCGCAGCACCGCGACGAACGGCGTGTGCCCCGCGCTGGGCGTGGCGAGCGCGGTGGTCCACGCCGTGCCCGCCGGCCCGTCGCGGTCGCCGAGGACCGTGTTCACATGCGCCGCCTCGGCGCCGTCCCCGACGAAGCTCTCGCCGATCTGGAGCGCCGTCACGGGAGCAGACCCTCGTCCTGGAGCCATTCCTCGGCCACGTCGGCCGGGTCCTCGCCGTCGACGTCGACGCGGGCGTTGAGGTCCCGCATGACCTCCGTCGTGAGCTTCTCGGCCAGCGGCGCGAGGATGCCGGCGATCTCCGGGTGCGCGGCGAGGGTCTTCTGCTTCGCCGTGACCGCGCCCTGGTACACGGGGAAGAACTTCTGGTCGTCGTCCAGGACGGTGAGGCCGAGGGCCTTGATCCGGCCGTCGGTGGCGAACACCTCGCCGAACGTGCACGTCTTGCCCTTGTCGGTCTCGGTGTAGATCACGCCGGTGTCGAGCAGCTTGACGTTGTCCTTCGGCACGTCCACGCCGTAGGCCTTGAGCAGGCCAGGGAGTCCGTCCTCGCGGTTGGCGAACTCGCTCTCCACACAGATCGTGACGGCGCCCTTGTCCTTCTTGGCCAGCTCCGCCAGGTCGGAGAGGCTGTCCACCCCGTGCTTCTCGGCGTTCTCCTTGCTGAGCCCGAGCGCATACGTGTTGTTGAACTCGGCGCGCGGGAGCCAGGTGATGCCGTTCTTGGCCTTGTCGTCCTTCACGACGGCGTCGTACTGGCCTTGCGGGTCGCCGATCGGCTCGGTGTGGCCGAGGTAGGTGATCCACGCGGTGCCGGTGTACTCCCAGTAGAGATGGACCTCGTCGGCTTCGAGGGCCTTGCGCGTGTTGACCGATCCCTTGATCTCCTTCGTCTCGGCCTCCGCGCCGTTCTCGCGCAGCAGCGCGGCGGTCATCTCGGCGAGGATGTTCTGCTCGGCGAAGTCCTTCGAGCCGATCGTGTACTCGGCGCCGGCGAGCGGGCCGTCGCCGCCGGACGAGTCGCCGCCGCATCCGGCCAGCGCGAGTGCGAGGGCGGCGGCGACCGGGACGGCGGCACGGGTCATGGGTCGGTGCACGGTGCTTCTCCAGGGGGTGCGGCGGCTAGATGCCGCGGGGGCGGAGGACGTTCTCGGCGACGCCGGCCAGCCAGTCGAGGCCGAGCGCGATCACCGCGGTCAGCACGCCGCCGGTCACGAGGATCGGGGTGCGCTGAAGTTTGATGCCGGCGACGATCACGTCACCCAGCCCGCCGGCGTTGACGAAGGTGGCGACGGTCGCCACGCCGACGCAGATCACGATGGTGGTGCGGAGTCCGGCGAGCATCACCGGCACGGCCAGGGGAAGCTCGACCGTCCGCAGGACCTGCCAGCGGTTCATACCCATTCCCCGGGCCGCCTCCACCAGGTTCGTGTCGACCTGCTGGATGCCGACGATCGTGTTCCGCAGCACCGGCAGGACGGCGTGCGCCACGAGCGCGATCACCGCGATCTCGAACCCGATGCCGAACAGGACGACGAGCAGCACGAGCACGCCGAGCGCCGGAGCGGCCTGGCCGACGTTGGCGGCGCTCATCACCCACGGGGTGAGCCAGCGGGCGCCGGGGCGCGTGAGCGCGACGCCGAGCGGTACCGCGATGAGCAGTACGAACCCGGTGGCGACGGCGGTGAGCTTGAGGTGCTGCACGGTCGCGGTGCGGAGGAATCCGGCGTCGAGCACCCGCGCCTCGATGCTGTCGAGCGACTGCCCGGACACCCACACGTACAGGGCGCCTACGGCGGTGGCCAGCACCAGCGGCGTGAGCAGGTGCCGGCCGATCTCGCCCCGACGCCAGCGCGGCGGGGCGCTCGTGTCGTAGGCGGTGCTCAGGACCTCAACGGACATTGCCACCTCCGGACGGCAGGCCACCCTCGGACGGCACGCCGCCGAGGACGGCGCAGATGGCGTCGAAGCCGAGTGCCCCGCGCGCCGCCCCGGCTTCGTCGACGACGGCCACCTGCGCGCGGCCGGCGCGCAGCATCACGTCGAGCGCGTCGCGGACGGTGTCGGCGGGGCGCACGACCGGCAGGTCGTCCAGCACGGGGTTGGTGAGCGCGTCGAGGACGTCGGCGACGCGGGTGAGGCCGAGCCGCTTGATGCCGGCGGCCGACCCGACGAAGCTCGCCACGTAGTCGTCGGCAGGAGCGGCGAGCACGCGTTCCGGGGTGTCGTACTGCGCGATGTGCGACTGCTCGCGTAGTACCGCGATCCGGTCGCCGAGCTTGACGGCCTCGTCGAAGTCGTGGGTGACGAAGACGATGGTCTTACGCAGCTCCTGCTGGAGCCGGAGGAACTCGTTCTGCAGCCGCTCGCGCGTGATCGGGTCGGTCGCCCCGAACGGCTCGTCCATGAGCATCACGGGCGGGTCCGCGGCGAGCGCGCGGGCGACGCCGACGCGCTGCTGCTGGCCGCCGGATAGCTGGCGCGGGTAGCGGGCCCGGAAACCCGCCAGGCCGACCAGCTCCAGGAGCTCGTCGACGCGGCGGCTGATCCGCGCCCGGTCCCAGCCGAGCATCCGGGGCACGAGCGCGATGTTGTCGCCGATCGTCATGTGCGGGAACAGACCGATCTGCTGGATCACGTAGCCGACGCGGCGGCGCAACTCGTTCGGGTCGAGCGCGAGCACGTCCTGGCCGTCGATGAGGATCCGGCCGGATGTCGGCTCGATGAGACGGTTGATCATCTTCATGGTCGTGGTCTTGCCGCAGCCGGACGGGCCGACGAAGACCACGAGCTCGCCGGCGGGGATCTCGAGGCTCACGGCGTCGACCGCCGGCCGGGCGTGTCCCTCGTAGCGCTTCGTCACCTCGACGAGCTGGATGCCGGCGCCCGGTCGGGCCTGGTCAGACACGGAGCCCCCTCGGGGTGGTGACGCGCCGTACGGCGACGAAGGCGGCGTCGAAGGTGAGCGCGAGCAGGACGACGCCGACCGTGCCTGCGATCGCCTGGTTCAGCGCGTTGGCCGAGCCGAGGCGGGACAGCCCGGAGAAGATCTCGTTGCCCAGGCCGGGTCCGGCGACGTAGGCGGCGATCGTGGCGATCGCGAACAGCATCTGGGTCGACACGCGGATACCCGCGAGGATCACCGGCCACGCCAGCGGGAGCTGGACCTGCCAGAGCACGCGGCCGGGCGCCATGCCCATGCCTCGTGCCGCTTCCAGGATCGCCGGGTCGACGGTGCGGAGGCCGGCGACCGTGTTCCGGACGATCGGCAGCAGCGAATAGATGACGAGCGCGACGAGCGTCGGCGCCCAGCCGAGCCCGAGCAGCGGGATGAGCAGTGCCAGCAGCGCCAGTGACGGGATCGTCAGCAGCGTGGCCGCGACGGATATCGCGAAGCCGCTGGCGCGGACGCTGCGCCAGGTCAGCACGCCGACACCGACCCCGACGGCGGTGGCGACCGCGATCGCGAGGGCAACCACGGTCGCGTGCTCGACGGCCTGTTCGAGCAGGTCGTCCCAGCGCCGTTCGAGGTACCGCGAGAAATCCATCGGTCCTCCTCGATGTGAGTTCGGCAACACCCCGTGGTTTCGCCGACGTTAAGTCGGCTGTACGATTTCGCGCAACCAGGGTTGCTCATATGGCACCGGAGGTCCTGATGGCGGGTCGTACGAACAACGCGGGTCTGCGTCGCGACCTGGACCTTCTCGAGGTCCTGGCGCGGGACGGGCAGCGGCGCGGCGGCGGATTAGGAGTGGTCAAGGTCGCCGAACTCGTCGGCCGGGAGAAGACCCAGGTCTCGCGGGCGCTCGCCTCACTCTCCGAGGAGGGGCTGGTCGAGCGGGACGAGAACACCCTCGCCTACCGGCTGGGCTGGCGGCTCTACGCGCTCGCCGCCCGCACGTCCGAGGCGCGGCTGGTCACCGTCGCCGCGCCCTACCTGCGGCGGCTCGTCAGCGTGCTGCACGAGACCACCCACCTGTGCGTGCTGCGCGGCGGCGACGTGCTCACCCTGCTCAGCGAGTCACCGGCGCACGCGTTCCGGGGCGTCGGATGGGAAGGGGTGACAGTGCCCGCGCCCGCGACGTCGGCGGGACGGGTGCTGGTGTCCGAATGGGAGCCCGCGGTGATCCGCTCGTGGTTCACTCCCGAACGGCTCGCGGCCGCCGGCGCGATGAACCGCTTCCATGACGCCGACCACCTCCTGACCGAGCTCGCCCGCATCCGCGAGCAGGGTTACGCCACCGTCGACGAGGAGTTCGAGATCGGTGTCGTCGGCTGCTCGGCACCGGTCCGCGACTTCCGCGGCCAGATCGTCGCCACGGTGTCGACGTCCGCGCCGAAGGGGCGCATGGGGGAGCGGCTCGACGCCGCCGGCCGCGCCACCGCCAAGCTCGCGCGCCAGCTCACGGCCGCGGTCGTGAATGGCTAGGCGCGCAACCTAGCCGCCCGCACGAGGGCACGCCGGCCGCACGTTCTAGAGGATGCCGAGTTCGTTGGCGCGGGTCAGCGCCTCGATGCGGTTGCGCGCGCCGAGCTTCTCCAGCGTGCGTTGCAGGTAGGTCTTGACCGTGTTGCGGGTCAGGCCGAGGGCGGTCGCGATCTCGGGGTTGGTCTCGCCCATCGCGACCCGTCGCAGGATGTCGTACTCGCGCCGGGTCAGCCCGCGCTCCTTGAGCCGGCGGTTCAGCAGCGCCGCGTCGTCCCGGTCGACGCAGATCACCCGCTCACCCTGGACCACCCGGTCGATGATGCCCACGAGGTCGGCGCGGTCGGCGTCCTTGACCGCGATCGCGTGCGCGCCGGCGGCGAGCACCGCCTCGATAGCGGCATGGTCGGGGTACGCGGTGAACACCACGATCCGGGTGCCGGGCGTCCGCGCGCGCACCGAACGGATCACCTCGGGCGCCAGCATGTCGGGCAGCCGCAGGTCGAGCAGGATCACGTCGGGCCGGAGCTTTTCCGCCGCGGTGATCGCCTCACGCCCTGACTTCGCGTAGCCGGCGACCTTCAGCCAGGAGGTGCTCTCCAGCACCATCGTCACCCCGTCGAGGACGATCGGGTGGTCGTCCACGACGAGGACCCGCACGACGTCGGTCGTGGTCATGCGGGCACCCAGGCATGTACCGTGACGCCGCCGTCTTCGTTGGGGCCTATCGTCAGGTCGCCGCCGACGCGCGCGAGCCGCTCCGTGGCTGCGGCGAGGCCGAGCCCTGGCCGCTGACCTGAGCGGATGCCGTTGCCGTCGTCGGAGACGGCCACCGCGATGCCGGCGCGGACCGTGAACACGCTGATCACGACGGACTCCGCGTCGGCGTGCTTCTCGACGTTGAGCAGCGCCTCCCGGCTCGCGTCCGCCAGCGCACGGACCCGGGCGCAGTCCAGCGGCGGTAGCGCGGTGACGGTGATGACCCGGGCCGGCAGGCCGGTGCGCTCCTTGAAGGCGGCGCAGTCCGAGCGCAGCGCCACACCCAGCGCGACCTGTTCCGGCGGGGCGCTCAGCGCCCGGAGCGAACCGCGCAGGGTCGCCGCGGCCTCGGACGCCTGCTGCTCGATCGCCGCCAGCCGTACCCGCGTCTCGCCCTCCGCCGGCAGGGCGTCGGACAGCCGCCGGATGCCCGCACCGATCGTGAAGAGCATCGCTCCGACGGAGTCGTGCAGTTCGAGCGCGATCCGCCGCCGCTCCTCGTGGACGGCGACCTCGCTGGCGTGCCGGGCCCGCTCGGCGACGATCACGGCGGCCGCGGCCCGGGACGCGGCCTGCTGCATCGCCGCGGCGGTGCGGTCACCGAAGTCGGTGGGCGTGCGGTTCGCGCCGTAGAGGACCCCGAACACGCTGCTCTCGTGGATGATCGGCACCCCGATCATCGCGCGGATCCGCTCCGCCTCCACCTGCCGGTCGAAGTGGTGCGTGATCGTCGCCGCGGTGACGTAGTCGCTGACCCATAACGGGCGCCGGGCGAGCATGACCCGACCGCCGAGCCCGCACCCGTGCGGCACGACGAGACCGATGACGCTGTCGGTGGTCGTGTTGACCGTGTGCCGCAGCACGTTGCGGTCCTCGCCGTCGCTCTCGCCGATCCACGCGACGTCCACGCCGGTGAGCTCCGGGACGCGCGCCATGAGCTGGCTGGTCACCGCCTCGCGGTCGAGGAGGCCGAGCACGTTGGTGTACTCCTCGTCGAGGGCGAGGAGCGCGTCGGGCAGCGGCTGGCTGCGCCGCTCGGGTGCCACGTAGGTCATGGTAGGCGGCTCCCTCGCGCGTCGGCGCAGGTCAGGCACTTTGTCCGGCAATCGTGCGCCAGCATCCCGCCGGCCGCAATCTCCAGGTGGAGACCTCTGGTGGGAGGTCTCCGGATGCGGCTACCGCGCGCCGCCGGTCCGCCACAGGATCAGCGACCACCGCGGCAGGAAACGCGGTCGTAACGCGTACCAGGTGGAGGGGCAGATGCTTTCGGTGACCGACCTACGGGTCAGCTACGGCGGTTCGATCGCCGCGCTGCGCTCGGTGTCCCTGCAGGTGCCGGCCGGGGCCGCTGTGGCGGTGCTCGGCAGCAACGGGGCCGGCAAGTCCACGCTGCTGCGCGCGATCTCCGGGACGTTGCCCGATCACGGCGGGGCCGTGCAGGACGGCGTTCTCTCGTTCGACGGTGTCTCGCTTCGCGGCCTCGCCCCGGCGCGGATCGTCGGCGCCGGCGTCGTGCAGGTGCCCGAGGGGCGTGGCGTCTTCGAACGACTGACCGTCGCGGAGAACCTGCGGGTAGGCGCTTTTGCCGTGCGGGGCAGGGCCGCAAAGGCCGCCGCGAGCAGGCGGGTGCTGGAACTGTTCCCGATCCTGCACGACCGGCGGCACCAGCGCGCCGGCCTGCTCTCCGGTGGTGAGCAGCAGATGCTCGCGATAGGCCGCGCGCTGATGGCCTCGCCGCGCCTGCTGCTGCTCGACGAACCGTCGCTGGGGTTGGCGCCGAAGATGGTCACCCGGATCGGCGAGGTCATCGCGGCGATCAACGCGGCGGGCACGACCGTGCTGCTGATCGAGCAGAACGCGGCGATGGCGCTGTCCGTGGCGTCGCACGCGTTCGTACTCACGGTCGGCGAGATCACGCTGTCCGGCTCCGCGCTCGAACTCGCCGGCGATCCGGCGGTCCGTGACCTGTACCTCGGGCGCGAGGCTCAGGCGGCGGTGGCCCGCGAGCTGGTCGGCGGCGAACGCCCCGCGCTGAGCCGGTGGACGGAGTGACCGTCGTGCTGTCCGTCGAGGGCATCACAGTCCGCTTCGCCGGGATCACCGCGCTCGACGGCGTCTCGTTCACCGTGGCGCACCGGGCGATCCACGCTGTCATCGGGCCGAACGGGGCGGGCAAGTCGACGCTGTTCAACGTCGTGTCCGGCGCGTACCGGCCGGCCGGGGGCAGGGTCCTCCTGGGTGACGCCGAGCTCACCGGCCTGCCGCCGCACCGCATCGCCGAGCGTGGCGTGGCCCGCACGTTCCAGAACCTCGCCCTGCTCCCGGGCGCGACCGTGGAGGAGAACTGCCTGGTCGGCCGCCACCACCTGACGCGGGCCGGCTTCGTCACCGGGGGGCTGCGCCTGCCGTCGGTGCGCCGCGAGGAGCGGCGGCACCGGGCGCGGATCGTGGAGATCGCGGACTTCCTGGGCCTCGGCGACTCGCTCGACGTGCCGGTCGGGCAGCTGTCCTACGGCGACCAGAAGCGGGTCGAGATCGCCCGGGCGCTCTGCGTGGAACCCGCGTTGCTGCTGCTGGACGAGCCGGCGGCCGGAATGAACGCCGGCGAGACCGCGCGTCTCGCACATCTGATCCGCGATGTCCGCGACGCGCTCGGCATCCCGATCCTGCTGGTCGAGCACGACATGGGCCTCGTGATGGGGATCGCCGACCGGGTGACGGTCCTCGACTTCGGCCGACGGATAGCCGACGGCACGCCCGGCGAGGTACGCGCCGACCCCGCCGTGCTCCGCGCCTATCTCGGCGACGAACTGGAGGTCTGACCCGATGACCCACTTCCTTCAACTGCTGCTCGGCGGCGTCTCGCTCGGCGCCGTGTACGCGCTGCTTGCGCTCGGTTTCGTGGTGATCTTCCGGGCCACCGAGGTGGTGAACTTCGCCCATCCCGCGCTGCTGATGGTCGGCGCCTACTTCACGGCGCGGTTCCGGACGGTCGACGACCTGCCGTTCGCCGTCGCGGTCCTGCTCGGGATCGGCCTGTCGGTCGCGCTGGCGGTACTGATCCAGTGGCTACTCGTCCAGCGGATGTCCGGCCGGTCGGTGATCGCGGTGAGCATCATGACCATCGGCGTCGACGTCGTGGTCCATACCGAGATCACCCGGCGGCTCGGCGTCGACATCCTGCCCATCGGCGACCCCTGGCAGAACGGCGTCGTCCATGCGGGAGCCCTGACGATCCCGCAGACCCGGATCGTCGCGCTGGTCCTCGGCGTGGTCGTGCTGGCGGCGTTCTTCGCGTGGTTCCGGTTCTCCGACTGGGGCGTGGCGATGCGGGCGTCGGCCGAGAACGCCGGCACGGCGGCGCTGATGGGGATCAGGCGATCCCGCGTGGCCGCCCTGGCCTGGGTGATCGCCGGTGCGCTGGCGGCGCTCGCCGGCCTGGCGCTGACGATGTTCCCCGCGCCCGGGCTCGAACCGGCGACCTCCGCCGTCGCGCTGCGGGCGTTCCCCGCCGCGATCATCGGCGGCCTGGACTCGCCGGGCGGGGCAGTGGTCGGCGGCGTACTGGTCGGAGTCACGGAGGCACTGGCCCAGGGCTACGGCAACGAACTGTCGTTTCTCGGGCTCGGATTCCACGCGGTCATGCCGTACCTGGTGATGGTCGCTGTGCTGCTGGCCCGACCGACCGGGCTGTTCGGGACGAGGGAGCTGCACCGTGTCTGACATCCTCGTCCGCCGCACGGCCAGCGTGGCTCCGGCGCCGGCGAAGCAGCTGGCCTCCCGAGTACCGCGTGTGGTCGCCTACGGTGCGCTGGCCACCGCGTTGCTGGTGGCGCCGTTCTACCTCGACGCGTTCTGGCTGCAGGTCGGGCTCTTCGGCCTGGCGGCGGTGGTCGCCGCACTCGGGCTGGCGCTGCTGTTGGGGCAGGCCGGCCAGCTGTCGCTCGGGCACGCGTTCTTCGTCGCGGTCGGCGCGTACGGGTATACGGCGCTCGCGTCCGACCCGCAGGCGGGAACCCTCGGGCTCGGCCTGCCGCCCACGGTGGCCGCCATTCTCGCGGTGGGGCTCGCCGGTGCCGCCGGACTGGCGTTCAGCCCGATCGCCGCCCGACTCCGCGGCATCTACCTCGGGATCGCCTCGCTCGGGCTGGTCTTCGGCGGCCAGCATGTGCTGTTCAACGCCGAGCCGCTCACCGGCGGGTTCAACGGTCGCAACGTCCCGGACTTCACGCTCGCCGGCTACTCATTCGGCGACCTCACGGGGGAGGCGCTGTTCGTCCTCGGTGTCCCGTTCGGACGCGAGGAGAAGCTCTGGTACCTCGGGGTGGCCGTCGCGGCAGCCGCGTACGCGTTCTTCCGCAACGTGTGCCGCAGCCGGGCCGGGCGTGCGTTGCGCGCCATCCGTGACCACGAGGTGGCCGCGGAGATCATGGGCGTCGCCGTCACGCGCTACAAGGCATACGCGTTCGGGCTGTCCTCGATGTACGGCGGCCTCGGCGGGGTCCTGCTCGCGCTCGCGTTCGGCCGGATCGTGCCGGAGACCTTCGGCGTCGCGCTCTCGATCGAATACCTCGCGATGGTCGTCCTCGGCGGGCTGACCTCGGCCGGTGGCGCCGTGCTCGGCGCACTGTTCGTGTCGTCCCTGCCGACCGTCCTGGAACGGTACGCGTCCTACCTGCCCGGCCTGTCGACCGGCGGGATCACGCCCGCGGTCGCCGCGAAGTTCGCCTACGGCGCGGCGATCGTCCTGATTCTCCTGAGAACCCCCCGTAGCAAGAGGAGTCCATCATGACCACGAAGCACAGACGGGTCGCGTTCCTGGCGGCCACGACCGCGCTGCTGCTCAGTGCCGCGTGTTCGGTGAAGAGCACGAACGCCTCCGGCGGCGCGGCCACCGGCACCGGCGTCACGGCGACGTCGATCAAGCTCGGAGTGCTCACCGACCGGACCGGTGTCTTCGCCGGCGC
Organism: uncultured Actinomycetota bacterium; assembly: GCA_963742725.1. Classification (GTDB taxonomy): domain Bacteria; phylum Actinomycetota; class Actinomycetes; order Mycobacteriales; family Cryptosporangiaceae; genus CAVVAL01. Next base: position 176,737 of record CAVUMX010000003.1, read on the forward strand.
CGGCAAGGGTGTCGAGCAGGGCCGCGACCTGTTCTGGCGCAAGAAGAACTCCTCGGGCGGCGTCTGCGGCCGCCAGGTCGAGTTCGTGGTGAAGGACCACGGCTACAACGCCCAGCAGGCCGTCAGCGCGTACGCGCAGCTCAAGGGCGAAGTGCTTGCGTTGGACGAGTTGCTCGGCTCGCCGATGATCGCCGCGTTGCTGCCGGATCTGCAGTCCGACGAGATGCTGACGTTCGCGGTGTCGTTCTCCTCCAGCCTGCTCGCCAACCCGTACGTGGTGATCACCGGTGCCACGTACGACATCGAGATGATCAACGGCCTGCACTGGCTCGCGGACCAGAAGAAGGTCGCGCGCGGCGACAAGGTCGGCCACATCCTCCTCGACGGTGACTACGGCGCGAACGCGCTCGCCGGCAGCCGCGCGGCGGCGAAGGACCTCGGGCTGACCGTCGTGGAGCACACGATCAAGCCGACCGACGCCGACCTCACCGCCCAGGTGACGGCGCTGCGCAACGCGGGCGCGAAAGTCGTGCTGCTCACCACGACGCCGGCGCAGACCGCATCGGCCGTGGCCGTCGCCGAGGGCTCCGGGTACGACGCCACCTTCCTCGGCTCGAACCCGGCCTTCAGCCCGGCGCTCCTGAAGAGCCCGGCGCGGGCGGCGCTGGAGAAGCGGCTGGTGATCGCCACCTCGATCGCGCCGTTCGCAGCGGACGGCGTCGGCCCGACCGAGGTCCGCACCGGCTTCAACGCCACGTTCGGCAGCGCACCCAAGACCAACTGGGTCATGTACGGGTATGCCCAGGGCGAGATCATGGCGCAGATCCTCGAAGCCGCGTGCAAGAGCGGGTCGCTGACCCGGCCCGACCTGCTCAAGGCGTTCCAGAGCCTGGACAACGTGGACACCCGCGGGCTGCTTCCGCCGCTGGACTTCGGCAAGCCCGGCTCGATCCCGGCGCGCCAGGTCCGCATCGTCGTCCCGGATTCCGGTGTGGACGGTGGCCAGCGGATCGCCGCCGACCTCTTCGCGGCCGAGTCCGCCGAAACCTACGAGCACGCGGGGAGCTGACCATGCGAAGCACGATGCAGTCCGTGCCCCTGGGCCTCCGGCGGATCCTCGACCACGGCAGCACGTTCCACGGCACCAGCGAGGTCGTCACGGCCACGGGCACGGGCGTCCGCCGGGCCACGTACGCCGAGGTCGGCCGCAACGCCGCGCGCCTCGCCAACGCCCTGCGCGAGCTGGGGATCCGCGCGGGGGACCGGGTCGCGACGTACCAGTGGAACAACCAGGAGCACGTGGAGGCGTACTTCGCCGTGCCGTGCATGGGAGCGGTGCTGCACCCGCTCAACATCCGGCTCTCTCCCGAGCAGGTCGCGTACGTGGCCAATCACGCCGCCGACCGCGTGGTCATCGTCGACAACACTCTCGTCGAGGCGTTCGCGAAGCTCCTGCCGGACCTGACGACGGTCGAGCACGTGATCGTCAACGGCCCGGCGGACGCCACACTGCTGGACGGCGTGGGCGTCCACAGCTACCAGGACCTGCTCGCGGGACAGCCGGACACCTACGACTGGCCCGAGATCGACGAGGACGCGGCCGCCGCGATGTGCTACACCTCGGGCACGACCGGCAACCCCAAGGGCGTCGTCTACAGCCACCGCTCGATCTATCTGCACTCGCTCGGCATCTCGCTGCCGGACTCGGTGGGGCTCGGCGCGAGCGACCGGGTGCTCGCGATCGTCCCGCAGTTCCACGTACTCGCGTGGGGCCTGCCGTATGCGGGGTTCCTCACCGGCGCGTCGCTGGCCATGCCGGACCAGTACCTCGCGCCGGCACCCCTCGCGGAGTTCATCGGGGCCGCCGCGCCGAACAAGGGTGCCGGCGTCCCGACCGTCTGGCAGGGGCTGTTGCGGCACCTGGAGCAGGGTGCCGACGCCGACATCTCGTCGTTGCGCGAAGCGGTCGTCGGCGGCTCGACCTGCCCGCCGTCGCTGATGCGGGCGTACGCGGCGCGTGGCATCGACATGCTTCACGTCTGGGGTATGACCGAGATGTCCCCGCTCGGCACGGTCTGCCGCCCGCCTGCCGGTGCGGACGACCCCTGGCGGTACCGGGCCACGCAAGGCAGGTTCGTCGGGCCGGTCGAGCCACGCCTCGTCGGGCCGGACGGCGACGCGCTGCCGCACGACGGCCTCGCCGTGGGCGAGTTGGAGGTCCGGGGACCGTGGATCACCGCCTCCTACTACGGCGAGGACTCCCGTGCCGCCGGCTGGCTGCGCACCGGTGACGTCGGCACGATCACCCCCGACGGCTACCTGACGATCACCGACCGCGCGAAGGACGTCATCAAGTCGGGCGGCGAGTGGATCTCCTCGGTCGAGCTTGAGACCAACCTGATGGCGCATCCTGACGTCGTGGAGGCGGCTGTCGTCGGCGTGCCCGACGACCGGTGGGGCGAGCGGCCGCTGGCGACCGTCGTCGTGTGGAACGGGCTGACCGTCACTCCGTGCGAGCTGCGCGAGTTCCTTTCGGCCAGGCTCGCACGGTGGCAGCTGCCCGAACGGTGGGCGTTCATCGCCGAGGTGCCGAAGACATCCGTCGGCAAGTTCGACAAGAAGGAAGTACGACGGCTGTACGCCGCCGGTGAGCTCGACGTCCTGACCACGTCGTGAGGCAGGCGATGGTCGCCGCGCTGCTCCTGGTCGCGGCCTGCACGCCTGGACCGGCCGAGGCCGGCCCGGGCGTCACCGCGAACACGATCCGGCTCGGCGTCCTGACGGACCACAGTGGACCGTTCGCCGGCATGGGCCGCGCCGTGGCGCACGGCCGGGCGCTCTACTGGGACGGCCGCAACGGCGGGGGAGGGGTGTGCGGACGAACGGTCGAATTCGAGGTCGTCGACCACGGGTACGACACCGCGCGCGCTGTCGCCGGGTACGGCGAGCTGCGCGGACGGGTTCTGGCCATGGACGAGCTGCTCGGCTCGCCCATGCTCGCCGCGCTCCTCCCGCGGGTGGAGAAGGACCAGATGATCACGCTCGCCGCGTCGTTCTCGTCCCAGCTGCTGTCCAACCCGTACGTGGTCATCACCGGCGCGACGTATGACGTCGAGATGATCAACGGCATCCAGTGGCTGGGCGAGCACAGGGGCCTGCGCCGCGGTACGAAGATCGCCCACGTCTACATCGACGGCGACTACGGGGAGAGCGCGCTCGCCGGCAGCCGGGCAGCCGCCGAGGAGTTCCAGCTGGACCTCGTCGAGTACGAGGTGACGGCGGCTGAGTCCGATCTGCGCAACGTGATGGCGGCCGCCCGCGCGAGCGGCGCGCGCCACGTCCTGCTGACCACGACCCCGCAGCAGACCGCGTCGGCGGTCCTCGCCGCGGAACGCCTGAACTACGACGCCACGTTCGTAGCCTCGAATCCGGCGTTCAGCCCGGCACTGCTCAACGGGCCCGCCCGTGCGGCACTGGAACGCAGGCTCGTCGTCGTGACCTCGGTGGCGCCGTTCGCCGCCTCCGGCAGCGGCCCAACGGCCGTGCGGGCGGAGTTCCTCGCCCGGTACCCGACACAGCCCAGGACCTCCTGGGTGATGTTCGGGTACGCGCAGGGCCTGGTCATGGCGGAGCTGCTCGAAGCCGCGTGCCGGGCCGGCGACCTGACACGCGCGGGCCTGAGCAAGGCGTTGCGGCAACTCTGGTTGGTGGATCCGCGCCAGCTCGTGCCGCCGCTCAGCTACGACGAACCGGGGGAGATCCCGACCCGGGAGTCCTACATCGCGCAGCCCAATGCGCGCATCGCCGGTGGGCTGCTCGTCGTGGGCGAGATCTCGGCGGCACCGCTGGCCCGCGTCTACCGCGGCTAGCCCGGGTTTGATCCAGTCGGCGCCTACCGGCCAGGCCTGGTCACCAGGGTCGTTCGAACATCAGCCAGATGGTCTTGCCGTCGCCGTGCGGCAGTATTCCCCACCCGGTCGGAGAGGTGGATGGCGAGTGGCATCCCGCGTCCGCGGATGCTTGTGGCGTCGACCGGTCGTACCGCGGGGCGAGCGGTGGAGTAGTCCCGCACGGAGACACGCAGGCCGTGATCGTCCAGGCTGCGCGTCAGCCCGGCGGAAGTGCGGGCGTCGTTCAGTGTTCCGGTCACCCGCGTCTGCCGGCGTCCGCCGAGCTCCGCGACGAGGTCCGACGGCACGTCGACCACCGCCAGCCCGCCTGGCTTGTCCTCGCGCCAGCGGCGGACCTTCCCGCTGAACACCACGGCCATCTGCGCCCCTCTTCGCGGTACACGCCGTTCGAATGTCAGCATCCCACCAACCGCTGCATCGAGCAGTCGTACGACCAGACCTGGCGAGGGTGTCAGGCGCCAACCGGTTATGCAGGACCGCGTAGGTCGGCGCCATCCGGCTGCCAGAGCTGAACCGGGTTTCCTTCGGGATCGCGGAGGGACGCGAACCTGCCGTTCGGATAGGTCTGGGGATCGACCTCCACCGGCAGACCCGCCGCACGAAGCTGGTTGACCATGGCATCGAGGTCAGTGACCCGGAAGTTTATCGACCATGACTGCGTGGGGTCGCCGAAATGGTTCGAGTCTGCCGGCATCGCCGCGAACACGGTGGGACCCGGCTGCTGCCACCAGGACGACACGTCATAGGACTCGGGAGGCAGGTCGATACCCAGGTGCGTGCTGTACCACTGCCCGAGTTGCTCTGGATTCCGTGCCTTGAAGAAGAATCCGCCGATGCCCGTCACTTGCTCCACGTCATCTCCGCTCTGACCACGGTGGCTTCCGGTCATGCCCTACCGACCTGCCGCGGTCTCCTCGGCGGCTGGGTTGGCGCCGAAGCGAGGGGCCAGCCCGGCGCACGGCGGTTGGGCCTGCCCATCACCCGGGCTGGGCGTCGGCTACGGGTGGTCGACGATGTAGTTGCAGGGCCGGCCGTTGAGTTTGTAGCCGCCGTCGCTCGGGCGCATCCAGCCTTCGGCGCAGATCTTCGCGCCGTCGGGGAGGTGCCGGTGCCGCGGATGCCGAGCCACACGTCGTTGTTGCAGCCGGTGGCGTCGGCCTGTGCGGGTGCGGCGGGCGCTACTCCGAGCGCCGCCGCGCGGAGTAGCGTCAGCACGCTGGCGATGATTCGTCGCATCGCAACCTTCCTCTCCATCGGTGGGACTTGCCTACGTCGCGGGAGGCCACCGTCGGAGCATTACCGGCTCGATTCGACCGGTCTAGGTCCGTGTGCACCAATTGCAACTATTGGCAATGGTCGGTGGCGGGGCCGCGGGCCTGTGGGGTCTTACGGTCCGCGAACGGCCGCCAACAGATCCACCCGGGCGGATTAGGCTCGTGTCATGGCAGGTCAACGGGTGCTCGTGGTCGACGACGACGCGATGGTCAGCGATGTCGTGCGCCGGTATCTGGAGCGCGCCGGTTTCGCGGTGGCGCTGGCCGCTGACGGGCCGTCCGCGCTGGCCGCTGCCGAACGGCGGCCGCCCGACCTGGTCGTGCTGGACCTCATGCTGCCGGGTATGTCCGGTCTGGACGTGTGCCGACGCCTGCGGGAGCGCTCCGATGTGCCGGTGGTGATGCTGACGGCGTTGGGCGAGGAGGTCGACCGCGTGGTCGGGTTCGAGGTGGGTGCGGACGACTACGTGACCAAGCCCTTCTCACCGCGCGAGCTGGCCCTGCGGGTGCAGTCGGTGCTGCGCCGCGCGGGTGGCCTCGGCGTGTCCCAGGCGGCGCTGGTCGACGGTGACCTGCGGCTCGATCCGGACGCGCGCACCGCCACGCGTGCCGGCGCGCAACTCGGTCTGACGGTGCGCGAGTTCGACCTGCTGGCCCATTTCCTGCGCCATCCTGGCCGGGCGTTCTCCCGTGCCGAGTTGCTGGAGCAGGTGTGGGGCTGGTCGTTCGGCGATCAGGCAACGGTCACCGTTCACGTCCGCCGGCTGCGGGAGAAGGTCGAGCCGGATCCGGCCGCGCCGAGCCGGATCGTCACGGTGTGGGGCATCGGCTACCGCTTCGAGCCGGCGACGGCGGGTGCCTGATGCTGCCGGATCTCGTGGTGGTGGGGCTGATGGCGTTCGGCTCCGCGGTCGCGGTGGCGGTGATCGGCGCGGGCGTGCTGCGCGCGTTGCGCGGCCGGTCGGTGACCGCGCACATCAGCACGGTGGTGGTGGTCGCGGTCGGGTCCGTCGTGGCTGGCGTGGTGGTCGTCGCGAAGGCGATGTTCATCAACGAGCACGACCTGCAGGTCCTGCTCGTGGTCGTCGTGGTGGCCGGGGTGGTCAGCCTGGGGCTGGCGCTGTTGCGGGGACGCCGGCTCGCCAGGGAGAGCGTGTGGGCCGCCGAGGCGCGTGACCGTGAGCGGAGGCTGGAGGCGAGCCGGCGCGAGGTGGTCGCGTGGGTCAGCCACGACCTGCGCACACCGCTGGCCGGGATGCGCGCGATGGCCGAGGCGCTGGAGGACGGGGTCGTCGCCGACGCGGCCACGGTCACCGAGTACCACCGCCGGATCCGCGCCGAGACGGACCGCATGGCCGGGCTCGTCGACGACCTGTTCGAGCTGTCCCGGATCAACGCCGGGGCGCTGCGCCTGACGCTGGAGTCGGTGTCGCTGGCGGATGTGGTCTCCGACGCGGTCGCGACGGCGGCACCGGTCGCACGCGCCAAGGGTGTGCGGCTGGTGGCCGAACCGGGCCAGTATCCGAGCGTCCGGGCGAGCGAGCCGGAGCTCGGGCGGGTCCTGCGGAACCTGCTGGTCAACGCGGTGCGCCACACCCCGCCGGACGGCGCGGTCGTCGTGGCGGGGGGCGCCGAGTCGGGTGCCGGCTGGGTGGCGGTCACGGACGCGTGCGGCGGGATCCCGGCTGAGGACCTGCCCCGGGTGTTCGACGTGGCGTTTCGCGGCGAGGCAGCCCGGACCCCTGCCGCGGACGGCGGCGGAGGCCTCGGCCTGGCGATCGCGCGGGGCCTCGTCGAGGCGCATCACGGCGAGATCGCCGTGGACAACGTGACCGACGGCTGCCGATTCACCGTGCGCATCCCCGCTGTCCGGTCCGGTTGACGCGTCACTGATCGGGCGGGGCGGCGGGTGGCGCGGCGCGGGCCGGTGTCCGTATCCGATCGACGCTCCGTCGCAGGACCGCGACGGCGCCGACGCCGGTCCACACGGCGACGAGGGTGATCGCCAGGCCGGTGCCGTAGTCGAGGGGCAGCGCGGAGGGCAGGTCCGGGCTGCGGCCGTAGCCGAGCACGAACGGCAGCGCGAGCAGGGTGAGCGCGACGCTGATGAACAGGCCGCTCTGGACGTAACGGCGGGTGGCGCCGGGGACGAGGCGCACCACGAGCACGCCGGCGCCGATCGCCAGCGGAGCGAGGAGGGCGTCGTGCGCGACCAGCACCGTGGCGGCGAACCGTGCCCAGGCGAGCGGCGCGGACTTATCCGCGGTCAGCAGACCGTAGGCGCCGTAGGCCATCAGCGCGCTTCCCGCGGCGTACAGCGCCCGCCTCACCGCAGCTCCTCGATCCGGTTGACCCACTTCGTCTGCAGCACGCCGGGCCGGTTCGGGGCGACGAGCCGGCACGGGTAGCCATGGTCGAGGTCGAGGACCTGGCCGCCCAGCCGTAGCGCGAGGAGGGTCAGTGGGTCCCGGTGGTGCGGTGGCGCGAGGACGGAGGCGCGGTACAGCCCGTCGCGTTGCAGCGACACGACCCGGACGTCGGCGCGCGGATCGATGCCGGCGTCGTCGAGCAGGTCGCGGACGCGGACTCCGGTCCAGACGCCCGTGGCGCTCCAGCCCTCGACGCACGTGATCGGCAGCTCGACTGTGTGCTGCGGGCGCGCTCGCAGCTCGGCCAGGCTCAGCGACAGCCCGGCGACGACGAGCCGGTAGTCCGGGTCGCGGGCGGTGACCAGGACGCCCGCACCGGCCGCGGACCGGTTCACCGGCAGCCCTTGTGAGCCGATGTCGGGTCGGCGCGGGGCGAGCAGCGACACCGGTGCGAGCGGCGCCACTGTCTGGCCCACGGTCGCCACGGTGACGGCGCCCACCGCGGCCCCGACGGTCGCGAGGAAGCCCCTGCGCGTCAACCCTGGCCCCGCTGCTTCACGGGCCGTCGCTCGCCTGGCCAGACCCCGCCGGATCACCGGCAGCTGTACTCCGATGTGGACGAGGAGCGCACCGGTGGCGATCCAGGCGGTCCAGTAGTGGACGACGGTGAAGAAGAACCCGAACGCGTACCAGCGGGCGGTGTTCATCACGCCGCTCGCCACCTGGATCAGGGCGCTGGCCACGAGCACCAGCAGCGCCGCGCGGGACACCGCGTGGGCGAGGTCGCGGGCCGGTGGCCAGGTGAACAGCTTCGGGTAGACCGCCCAGAGCTTCGCCAGCAGCAGCGGCACGCAGGCGTAGCCGGTGGCGACGTGCAGGCCCTGCGTGACGCGGTAGAGCTGTACCGGGCGCGACGGCCAGGCGAACCAGTCCGGCGGTGCCTGCATGGCGTGGCTGACCAGCCCGGTGACCAGGCACACCGCGAATGCGACGCCGAGCCAGAGCCCGAGCCAGGCCGACAGCCGCTCCGACCGCAGCCGCGTGCTGAACGCCCCTTCGGCGAACGGGCCGCGTCGCAGCCACGCCGGTGGCGCGGGCAGCGGCCGGTGCAGCAGCGCCGTCAGGCTCGGGCGAGGACGGCGAACCATCGTCGCTCCTCCGTCCAGACTTCGCGGGTCGCGAGCCCGGCCTGCCAGGAGAGGAACCGGATCGCGTCGACGCCGACCTGCGCCCACGGGAACCACTCGCTGCGCCGGGTCGGCGAGGCCAGCCGCAGCCGGGTGCGCCGGGTGGAACCGGCCGGGCCCAGCTCGGCGACGATGCGGCCGCCGCGCGCCAGCAGCCGGGCGCACCGGTCCAGCAGGCATGCCGGGTCGCCGCCGATCCCGATGTTGCCGTCGGCGAGCAGCACGGTGTCCCAGTCGCCTTCGGCGGGCAGGTCGTCGAAGACCGACGCGCGCAGCGCGGGTACGCCCCGCCCGCGGGCGAGCGCCACGGCGGTGGCGGCGACGTCCACGCCGAGGACGGGCCGACCGATCGCCGCCAGCGCCGCGGCCAGGCGCCCCGGGCCGCAGCCGACGTCGAGCGTCGTACCGGTGCAGCGGGCGAGCAGGCCACGGTCTCCGGGCAGCTGCGGGGCGCACCAGGCGTGCACCGCGAGCGGCGCGCACCGGCCGGCGTCGTCGCAGACGAGGATGTCGTGGGCGAGACCGGCGCTGGCGGCGCGCAACCCTTCGGCGTACAGACGGGCGGTCGACACGGGCGCCAGCATGGTCGTGCTCATCGGGCCACCGCGACGGGCTGGAGCCTGGCCAGAGCAGCGGCGAAGCGGGACCCGGGCGCCTGCCCGGCGACGGCGAGGGCGTCCGCGATCGTGTCGACGTCACGCAGCGCGGGCAGTTGGGCGACCTCCAGGCCGCGGGCGGTCAGGGCGTCGAGCGTCCGGGCGCCGGTCTCGGCCGTCGACATGGGAACGTCCCGCAGGGCTTCGGCGTGGCGCGGGTCGCGCAGGCCGAGGCCCCACCAGCCGCCGTCGAGCGCCGGTCCGAGGACGGCGTCAGCGGTGTCGAGAAGGGACAGCGCACGGGCGAGCAGCCCGACGGACAGCTGCGGAGTGTCCATACCGATGAGGAAGGCGCCGCCGGCCGCCGCGTCGGCGAACGCGTTGGCCAGCCGCTCGGCCAACCCGTCACCCCGCTGGGCGACGACGTCGAACCCGGTCGGCTTCGCGACGGCGGCACCGGCAAGCACCAGGACCCGGCGGGCGGCGGGTGTGGCTCGGACCACGGCGAGGGTGTCGGCGAGCGACGCGGCCGCGAGCTGAGCTGCCTGCTGCGGTGTGCAGGGCGGGCAGAGCCGCGTCTTCACCTGGCCCGGTACCGGCGCCTTGGCGATCACCAGCAGGCGACCGGTCATCGGGCCAGCACCCGGCTCATGTCCCGGACCGTGCGCAGCGTCCCCGCCGCTGTCCCGGTGACCTTCGATGTGCTGCCGGGTGTGCGTGGGGCGTAGGCGACGTCGACCTCGGCGATGCGCCAGCCGGCGTCGGCGGCGGCCGTGACCATTTCCAGGGGGTAGCCGAAGCGGCGGTCCCGCAGGTCGAGGTCAACGAGCCCGGCGCGGCGCGCCGCACGCATCGGCCCCAGATCCCGCAGCGGGACGCCGGTGCGCTTTCGAAGCCGCCGGGCGAGCACCGCGTTGGCGATTCGGGCGTGCGGTGGCCAGGCGTGGCTGGCGGTCGGGCGGCGCCGGCCGAGCACCAGATCCGCGTCATCGGCCAGGACGGGCTCGGCCACGAGTGGGAGCTGGCGCGGGTCGCAGGAGCCGTCCGCGTCGAGGAAGCACACGATGTCGGCCGTGGCCGAGAGCAGGCCCGCGTGGGCGGCGGCCCCGAATCCTCGCTGCGGCACGTCGACCACCACGGCGCCGTGTGCCCGCGCGATGTCGGCCGAGCCGTCCCGGGATCCGTTGTCCGCCACGATCGGCCGGTATCCCGGCGGCATCGCCGCCAGCAATGCGGGCAGCGACAGCGCCTCGTCGAGGCAGGGCAGCACGACGTCCACGGGTTCGTTCATGCCGTGAACGTAAGTCCGGCGGCGCGGCGAAGGTCGAACGAAAGCCTTACGGTCCGCGAACGGAGCGGTACCCGCGCGGCGGGCGGTCCTACGTTCGGAACATGACCACGACGCTGCGACCTTCCATAGTGCTCGGACGCACCGGGATCGTGGCGGCGTCGGCGGGCGCCGTCCTCGTGGCCGCGTGCGCCGCGTGGGGGCACTGGCTGGAGGCGCACGGCGTCCGGCTGCACCTGTCCGGCGCCCAGCCGATCACCGGCCGCGCCGATCCGCTGCCGCCCGACCCGGTTTCGGTGGCGGCCTGCGTCCTCGTCGCGGCGTTGCTGCTCTGGTGGGTGCCGCGGGCGGCCGAGGCGTTGCCGTGGCGCCGCGCGCTGCTCGCCTCGGGCGCCGTCGCGGCGGTCTGGGCGATGGCGCTCGCCGCGACGCTCGGGCCGGGAGCGCTCGCCGAACCGCTCACCACCCGCTGGGAGTACCTGACCGACGTCGACCAGGTCGGCACGATCGGCTCATTCCTGGCGAGCTTCACCGACCACGTCCTGCACGCGCCGGGCGAGTTCCAGTGGACGACCCACGTCGCCGGACACCCGCCAGGGGCCTTGCTGGCGTTCGTCGGCCTCGACCGGCTCGGCCTCGACGGCGCCGGCTGGGCGGCGGCCGTGTGCATCGCCGCGGGCGCCTCGGCGGTACCGGCCGTCCTCATGACCGTGCGCCTGCTCGGCGACGAACCTCTCGCGCGGCGCGCGCTGCCGTTCGTCGCCCTCGCACCGGCCGCACTCTGGATCGCGACCTCCGCCGACGCCCTGTTCCTGGGCGTCACGGCGTGGGGGATCGCGGCGCTGGCCCACGCCGCCGCCCGCCGCGACCGGACCGGCGACCTGCTCGCGCTGAGCGGCGGCCTGCTGCTGGGCGCGGGGCTGCTCCTGTCCTACGGCCTGGTCCTGGCCGGGCTGATCGCCGTCGCGGGGGTCGCGGTGCAGCGACGGGTGCGGCCGCTCGTCGTCGGGGGAGCGGCCGTCGCCGCCGTGCTGGCAGCCTTCGCCGGCAGCGGATTCTGGTGGTTCGACGGACTGCGGGTCGCCGCCGACCGTGTCCGCGAGGGACCGGCGTGGATCGACCGCCCGCTCACCTACTTCGCACTCGCCAACCTCGCCGCGGTCGTCGTGGCGGTCGGGCCGGCCACCGTGGCGGGCTCCCCGCACGCTCGCGCGCTGGGCCGTGCGCTGGTGCTCCCCGGTGCGGCGTCGGCGGCGATCCTCCTCGCCATCGCGTCCGGCCTGTCGAAGGGCGAGGTGGAGCGCATCTACCTGCCGTTCATGGCGTGGCTCCTCCCGCTGGGGGCCCTTCTTCCCGCGGCTCACCGCCACGCGTGGCTCGCCGTGCAGCTTGGGGTCGCGATCGCCGTCCAGCTGCTGTGGCAGCCCCGCTGGTGAGGCTCAGCCGCGCAAGGGAGCGGTCGCGAACTCCTTCATCCCGTCGGCGAAGGGGACCGAGGCGGCGAACCCCAACTCGCGGCGCGCCCGCTCCGGCGCGGCCACGACGTGCCGTACATCGCCGAGGCGGTACTCCCCGGTGACCACCGGTGCAGGCCCGCCGAACGCCTCCGCCAGCGCCGCGGCCATCTCACCGACGGTGCGTGGCTCTCCGGAGGAGATGTTGTAGGCACGGAACGAGACGCCCTGCTCGGTGGCTGCCAGCGCGGCCCGGTTCGCCGCCGCCACGTCCCGGACGTGGACGAAGTCGCGCCGCTGGCCGCCGTCCTCGAACACCCGGGGCGCCTCGCCGCGCTCCAGCGCGGACCGGAAGATCGACGCCACCCCCGCGTACGGGGTGTCGCGCGGCATCCGGGGCCCGTACACGTTGTGGTACCGCAACGCCGCCACGCTCGCCCCGGTGACACGCGCCCACGCGGACGCCAGGTGTTCCTGCGCGACCTTCGTCGCCGCGTACACGTTCCGGGGGTCCAGCCGCGCGTCCTCATCCACGGTGGATGAATCCAGGCCAGCGCCGCATCGCGGACACCGAGGCTCGAACCGCGCCGCCGCGAGGTCCGCCGCCGATCGAGGCCCGGGCACGACAGGCCCGTGCTCCGCGCACCCGTACGCGCCTTCGCCGTACACGACCATCGAACTGGCCAGCACGAGGCGGCCGATCGACGCCCGCGACATCGCGGCCAGCAGGACCGCAGTGCCCAGGTCGTTGGCCCCGACATACGCGGGCAGGTCCTGGACGTCCACCCCGAGGCCGACCATCGCCGCCTGGTGCAGCACGGCGTCCACCCCGGACAGCGCGCGGGTGACAGCGTCCGTGTCGCGCACATCGGCCACGACCAGCTCGGCACCATCGGGCACGCACCCCTGGCCCGACGGATGCACCGCCGGCAACAACGCGTCCAGCACCCGCACCTCGACACCGGTCGCCGTCAACGCCTCCACGATGTGCGAACCAATGAAGCCCGCGCCGCCCGTCACCAGAACCCTCATGCCACAGCACGCTACGACGCCCGACGTCTCGTGGCGCCACCTACGGCGCACCCGTCAGACAACCGTAAGAATGCCTCTCCGTACCGCAGCCGATCGCCGGATCGAGCGCCACATTTTCTCACGCTATTCTTAATTCGTGATGCGAGCGCATTTGTCGCAACCCCGACAATAGTCGGTCCGCATTGGTGAACAGCTTGCGCGGCCTCATTAGTTTGGAAACCGCGGCGCGGGCGCGTCGCATTTCGGCGGCCGGTTTCCAGGCCGGCCCATTCACGCACGGGGGTGCGTTCGATGAGTGATCGACGTAGGCAAGCGCGGGATCTACGGGTGGCGGCGGCCGAGTCCGCGCTGCACCGACCGGAGCCCGACCAGCTCAGCAACGGTGAGGAGACTGATTACCCGTACGTTGCGAACTACGGCAAGGGATTGCCGCACGACGACGCCGGCGAGGTGGAGCCCGAGGCATACCGCGCGCTGCTGCGGGCACTCGCCACCCGCCGCACGGAGGACTTCGAGCGGCTGCCGCTCGGTGTGAAGAGCGGGCGGCGGCTGACGAACCCGCAGGCGGGGCTCGCATTCGACCTGGAAGGGCCGGACGGTCAGTCGCTGGCGATGCCGCCGGCCCCGCGAATCGACAGCGCGGAGAACTCGGCGGAGATGGTGGAGCTGTATTGGATGGCGCTCGCCCGTGACGTCCATTTCAGCGGCTTTCACTGCGACCCGATCGTGGCCGACGCGGTGGCCGAACTAAGCGGCCTGCCGGCTTTCCGCGGCCCGCGAAATGGTGGCGAGGTCACGCCCGAGACGCTGTTCCGCGGGTTCACCGCCGGTGATCTTCGCGGCCCGCATGTCTCGCAGTTCCTCGTCCGCGACATCCAGTACGGCACCCTGCTCATCTCGCAGCGTCAGGACACCGTGGCGGAGAGCCGGGACTACCTGGTCGACTTCAACGATTGGCTCGGCGTACAGCGTGGCCAGCAGCGGCCCGCCGCGCCGCGAGGGAGGCGCCGGTACGTGCAGACCCCGCGCGACCTGGCGCACTACGTCCACTTCGATGCGCTCTACGAGGCGTACCTCAACGCCGCGCTGATCCTGCTGAACCTCGGCGCGCCGGTCGACGCCGGCAACCCGTACGCGCACTCGCGCAACCAGGACGGGTTCGGCACGTACGGGGGACCACACATCCTGAGCCTGGTCACCGAGGTGGCGACCAGGGCACTGAAGGCCGTCTGGTACCAGAAGTGGTTCGTCCACCGACGGCTGCGGCCCGAAGCGTTCGGCGGGCGGATCGAGGCGCACCTGAGCGGGCGTCGCGACTACCCGATGATCGATCCGGGAGTGCTCGACTCCGCGGCGCTCAAGTCGACGCAGGAGCGCTGGAACACCTCACTGCTGCCGCAGGCGTTCCCGGAGGGCTCGCCCACCCACCCGGCGTATGGCGCCGGGCACGCCACCGTCGCGGGGGCGTGCGTGACGATTCTCAAGGCATGGTTCGACGAGTCCTTCGTGCTCCCGAAGCCCGTCGTTCCGGACGGGAGCGGCACGAAACTGGTGCCGTACGACGGGCCGGACGCCGCTGCGCTCACGGTTGGCGGCGAGCTGGACAAGCTCGCCGCCAATATCGCGCTCGGCCGCAGCATGGGCGGGGTGCACTGGCGCAGCGACTACACCGAGTCGGTGAAACTCGGCGAGGCCGTCGCGATCGGGATCCTCCGCGAGCAGAAGCGGACCACCAACGAGGACGCCACGTTCACGCTCCGCCGCTTCGACGGCACCACCCAGCTCATCTGAGCCGTACGCGGGGCCTGCCGCTACCCGGCGGCAGGCCCCGCCCAGCCAGTGGCTGCCGGCGCTCAGACGTGCCGCTACAGGATCAGTTCGAGCGCGAGTACGGCGAGGAGGACGGCGAGGATCCAGCGTGCGGCGGTGATGATTCGTGGATCGATGTCGTCGTCGCGCCGGTCGGGGGTCGGGTCTGCGGCGTTGCCCATGGGTTGATGGTCCGCTCGTGGAGTGATTTCGGCTACCCCGCTCTCGTGTTGGCGCGTATGCGGCGGCCGGTGTGGGTAGGTTGGTGTCCGGTGTGCCGGGAAGTCTGGTCGGCGTTGGGTTCGTCGATGTCCAGACAGGGGTGGTGCTGGTATGCGTGCGCGGGAGTTGGCGTCGGAGTTCCCGACGGTGGGGTTGGATACCGACGCGCTGGAGGCGGCGCGGTTGCTGGCGGACCGTGATCTGCCCGGGCTGATCGTGGTGGACGACAACGGTCTGCCGGACACGATCCTTCCGGGCACGCAGGTGCTGCGGTTCGCGGTGCCGCGCTATGTGCAGGATGATCCGAAGCTGGCGGCGGTGGTCGATGAGGGCAGCGCGGACGCGTTCTGCCAGGTGCTGGCCGGTACGCCGGTGCGTGAGCTGCTGCCGCGTAAGGCGCACGAGCTGCCGGTGGTCGACGGTGGTGACACGGTGCTGGAGATCGCGGCGTTGATGGCGCGGACCCGAACGCCGGTGGTCGCCGTGGTCGAGGACGGACAGTTGCTGGGCGCTGTCACGTTGGACGCGCTGCTGGACCGGATGCTGCCCCGGTGAGGGAGCGGAGCGAGCGAACCAATGGGCACAGTCGCCCCGCTCGCGGGGCCGCCGAGCGTAGCGAGGTGCTCCCGTGAGCGGCTGGCTCCCGTGGGCGGCGATCGCCGTCTTCACGGTCGCGTATGTGCTGATCGCGACCGAGCGGATCCACCGGGTCGCCGCGGCGTTGGGCGGTGCCGGGGTGATGCTGGCGTTGGGGATCACCGACGCGGAGGCGGCGTTCTTCTCCGAAGAGTCCGGTGTGGACTGGAACGTGGTGTTCCTGCTGCTCGGCATGATGGTGATCGTCGGGGTGCTGCGGCAGACCGGGATCTTCGAGTACCTGGCGATCTGGGCGGTGAAACGGGCCCGGGGGCGGCCGTTTCGGGTGATGGTGATCCTGGTACTGATCACCGCCGTGGCGTCGGCGCTGCTGGACAACGTCACCACGGTGCTGCTGGTCGCGCCGGTCACGTTGCTGGTGTGCGAGCGGCTCGGTGTGCCGGTGGTGCCGTTCCTGATCGCTGAGGCGTTGGCGTCGAACATCGGCGGCACGGCGACACTGGTGGGGGACCCGCCGAACATCATCATCGCCAGCCGCGGCGGCCTGTCCTTCAACGACTTCCTGATCTACCTCGCACCGCTGGTCGTGGGCCTGTTGGTGGTGTTCGTCGGGCTGTGCCGGATCCTGTTCCGCAAGGCGTTCACCTTCCGGCCCGAACGCGTGGACGCGGTGATGGGCCTGTCCGAGCGGGAGGCGATCACCGATCCGCGGCTGCTGATCAAGTCGTTGGTGGTGCTGACCGCGGTCATGGTCGCGTTCGTGCTGCACACCGTGCTGCACCTGGAGCCGTCGGTCGTGGCGCTGCTCGGCGCGGGCGTGCTGCTGGCGATCTCGCGGCTGCCGGTCAGTGACGCCCTGGCCGAGGTGGAATGGCCCACCCTGGCATTTTTCATGGGCCTGTTCGTGATGGTCGGCGGCCTGGTCCACACCGGCGTCATCGAAACCCTGTCGCGGGCCGCCGCCGACGCGACCGAAGGCCGGCTACTGCTCACCTCCATGGTGCTGCTGTGGGCCTCCGCGGTGCTGTCGGCGATCGTGGACAACATCCCGTATGTGGCGACGATGAGCCCGATCGTGGCCGACCTCGTCGAAGCAGCGCAGGGCGGCAGCGCCGGTACCGACCCGAACGTGCTGTGGTGGTCCCTCGCGCTCGGTGCCGACCTGGGCGGCAACGCCACCGCCGTCGGGGCGTCAGCGAACGTGGTGATCCTCGGCATCGCCGAACGCAACCGGCACAAGATCACGTTCTGGGAGTTCACCAAATACGGCCTCGTCGTCGCCGTCATCACCGTCGCGCTGTCGGTGCCCTACCTGTACCTGCGCTTCTTCGCGTTCACCTAGGGTCTGTTTCGAAGTCCCTGGTCAAGCGAGGCGTGTTCCAGGCGGCGATCCGGCAAGGCGGAGGTTCGTCCGGATACGTTTCTTGTATCCGGGCGGAGCGACAACGCCGCCGGGCGTCGTCTGGGGCGCGGCGCAGCCGGCAGAGGGACTTCGAAACAGACCCTAGGCGACCGGCTGGGTGGTGCCGGGCCAGTAGTGGGCGATCAGGACGGTCGCCTGCTCCCGGGCCAGCGACGTGTCGCACCGCACCCGTGGTGCGGCACGGACCGCCGCGAGGGTGTGCGCCGCGACGACGGTCGGGCCGTGAAGTTGCGCGTTGGTGAGATCGACCAGGCGTCGCGTGCCGCGGAGCCGGAGGATCCGGTGTTGGCTGGCGACGGTGGCGACCCCCCAGTAGCCACCGCATCCAGCCGGGTAGTCGTAGAAGTCGACCACGGTGCCGATGGTGCGGCCATCGCGATCCCGCAGGGTGAGTCCGAGGACATCGGATCGTACGAGCCGCATGGGGAGCCTCCCAGCGCCGTCGGCTGATGGACGCCGACCAGGCTTCCCGGCTCACCTGGTACCCAGCATAGTCGTTGCGGCGGCGCCGGGCTGGCCATCGCTTAATCGTCCGGTGGGCCGAGTGCACGTACGGTACGGTTCGGTCAGTTTTTTGGTGCGCCGGGAAGTCTGGTCGGCATTCCTGCTCTTCGGGAGGTCGACTTCGTGCTGCTCGCTTTCGCTGCTGTCCTGTTGCTCGCCGTGCTGGTGTCCAGCCTGGCCAAGCGCACCATTCTCTCCACCGCCGTGCTTTTCCTCCTCGCCGGCTTCGCGCTGGGCCCTGGCGGGTTCGGCATGGTCGATGTCCGCGCGGACACGCCGATCGTGGCGACCCTGGCGGAGCTGGCGCTGTTCGCGGTGCTGTTCACCGACGGGATGCGGGTCGGCTGGGCGGATCTGCGGTCGGCCTGGCGGCTACCCGGTCGCGCGCTCGGGTGGGGCCTGCCGCTGACGCTGGCGATCACCGCCGTGCTGGCGCACTTCGTCGCCGGGCTGGACTGGCCGGAGGCGCTGCTGATCGGTGCGATCCTGGCCCCGACCGACCCGGTGTTCGCCGCCGCGCTGGTCGGCAACGACAAGGTCCCGGCGCGGCTGCGGCACCTGCTCAACGTCGAATCCGGGATCAACGACGGCCTCGCGCTGCCCTTCGTCGTCCTGTTCCTGGCGGTGGCGGCCGGCTCCGACGACCTGCACCTGGGCGAACTTGGCCTCGAACTCGCCGTCGGGCTGGCGATCGGCGTAGTCCTGCCGCTGGCGGCGATCCTGCTGGAGCGCACCCGGTTCTTCGCGGCGTCCACGCAGTACGAACCGCTCAACGCGGTCGCCATCGGACTGCTCGTCCTTGCTGTGGGCAAGGCCACGCACGGCAATCTGTTTCTCGCGGCGTTCGCGGCCGGCATCACGGTGGCGACGTTCGGTCCCAAACAGCGGGAGAGCTTCGAGCACTTCGGTGAACTGGTCGCCGAGCTGCTGAAGCTGGCCGCGCTGCTGGTGTTCGGCGCACTGATCTCTCTGGAGTTCCTCGGTGAGATCCCGTGGACCGGCTGGGTCTTCGCGGTGCTGGCACTGGTGGTGGCACGGCCGCTGGCGCTGCTGCTCTCGTTCCTCGGGTCGAAGCTGAACCTGCGCGAGCAGGCCGCCGCGATGTGGTTCGGACCCAAGGGCTTCGCCTCGGTGGTTTATGGGCTGCTGGTGCTCGAATCCGGGATCCCCGCCGCGGACCAGGTGTTCCACCTCGTCGCGCTGACGATCGTGCTGTCGATCATCGCGCACTCCTCCACCGACGTGGTCGTCGCACGCGCCTTCGACGAGCCCAGAGAGACACCCCGCTGGCACGCGGTCCTCGGCAAGGTCCGCCGGGGTCGTCGCTGATGCTGCTCGCCGCCGCCCTCGCCGCCCTTGGCCTCGCACTGCTCACGGTCGCCGCCGATCACCTGGTTCTCGGCTCGGCACGGCTCGCGGAACGGTTCCGGGTGGCGCCGGTCGTCGTCGGCGTCGTCGTCATCGGGTTAGGCACGAGCGCGCCGGAGTTCCTCGTCTCCGGGCTGGCCGCCGCCGGCGGGCAGGGCGGGCTCGCGGTAGGCAATCTCACCGGGTCGAACCTGCTCAACCTGACTTTGATCCTCGGCGCGGCGGCCCTGGTCGCCCCTGTGCATGTCGTCTCGTCGGTGCCGCGCCGGGAGGCGCCGCTCTCGGCGCTGGCGGTGGCGGTGTTCGCGGTCGCGGTGCAGACCGGGCTGTCCGCCTGGTGGGGAGCCGGGCTGGCCCTCCTGCTCGTCGGTGCCGTCGTGCTGCTGCTGCGGTTCGCCCGACCGGCAGCGACCGACCCCTATCCCGATGAGGTCACCGAGTTCCTGGACACCGCGGGTTCGATCCCGCAGACCGCCCCCGTGCAGCTTGAGGTGACGCGGGCAGTGCTCGGGCTCGCCGGCACGCTCGCCGGCGCCCAACTGCTGGTGGTCAACGCCAGCGACATCGCGACCCGGCTCGGCGTGCCACCGGCCGTCATCGGGTTCACCCTGCTGGCGTTCGGCACCTCGCTGCCCGAACTCGTCACCAGCATCCAGGCGCAGCGGCGCGGCGAGTCCGATCTGCTGGTTGGCAACCTGCTCGGGAGCAATCTGTTCAACAGCCTCGCGGGCGGCGCGATCGTCGGCCTCGCGAGTCCGGTGGCGCCGGCGGGGGTCGGCGTCGGCCCACTCGTGGTGATGGTCGCGGTGAGCCTGCTCACGTGGGGGATCCTCGCGCGCGGGCTGCGCATCACCCGGCGGGACGCTGCGGTACTGCTGCTGGCCTACCTGGCCGCGTTGCCTCTCTTGGTGTAGCCGGCAGGGGCCGTCCCCGCCCCGACATCGCCGAGGCCTCGCTTTAGCAGCCTGATCGCATGCTTCATGTCGGCCTGCATGTCGGCGGCGTCGTCGCCGCGACCCATACCCCGCAGGGCGACGCCGACCAGTGCGCCGACCACCGCGCCGGTGATCGTGATCGCCTCGGTCTCGTCCAGACGGCCGTCGAAGGCGGCGAGGAGGTCGCGGGCGATGTCCTGCTCGGCGGCGAGGAGCCGGCGCAGCGCGCAGCCCTGCAGCTCCGGATGCTCCACGATCAGCCGGAGCCGCACACCCTGATGCGCGCCGACGAGATCACCGGCGGCGGTGGCGAAGATCCGATCGACGATCGCCTCGAACGCGCCGATCGGGCTGGTGCCCGGAGGTAGGTCGGAAAGCAGGTCACGCATCAGAGAGAGCCGGTCGTCCGTGTCGGCGAACACCACGTCCTCCTTGGCGGCGTAGTAGGCGAAGAATGTGCGGGTGGACACGCCCGCGTCGGCGGCGATGTCGGCCACTGTCGTGGCGGGATAGCCGCGCGCGGCGAACAGCCGCATCGCCGCGTCGGCGAGGTCACGCCGGGTCCGCCGCTTCTTCTGCTCCCTGAGGCCGGTCACGGTCGACAATCTAGCACTTGATGAAAGTTTGCATTGAGTGCAGAATTGGGGCCATGGGAAACATCGCGATCGAGGTGTCGGGTCTGCACGTGCGGTACCGGGGAGCGACCTCGGACGCGGTGGCCGGCCTCGACTTCACGGTTGCCTCAGGTGAGGTGTTCGGGTTCCTGGGGCCGAACGGCGCCGGCAAGTCCACGACGCAGCGGGTGCTCACCGGACAGCACTACTCGTTCACCGGGTCCGTCACGGTGCTCGGCCGGCCGGTGCGTAGCTGGGGCCGCGACCTGTACGAGCGGATCGGCGTCGGTTTCGAGCTGCCTGCGTACTTCCCGAAGCTGAGCGGCCGGGAGAACCTCGCCGCGTTCGCCGCGTTCTACGACGCTCCGGGGGAGGCCGTCGCCGCAGCGCTTGCCGCGGTCGGGCTGGACGCCGCCGCCGACCGGCGCGCCGCGGACTACTCCAAGGGCATGAAGATGCGGCTCAATCTGGCCCGGGCCATCCTGCACCGTCCCGACGTGCTGTTCCTCGACGAACCGACCTCCGGGCTCGACCCCGGCAGCGCCGAGGACGTGCGCGCGATCATCCGTGCACAGGCCGCCGCCGGCCGCACGGTGTTCCTCACCACCCACGACATGCCCACCGCGGACCAGCTGTGCGACCGCGTCGCGTTCCTCCACCAAGGCCGGTTGGTCGCCCTGGACACGCCCCGCGCGCTGAAGCTCGCCCACGGCCACGCCACGATCGCCGTCGAGCACGTGGCCGACGGTGAGGTGCGCCGCGACGAGTTCGGGACGCCGTCCGACCCTGGTCTGCTCGCGCTGCTGGCGAGCGGTTCGGCGCAGACGGTGCACACGTTGGAGGCGTCCCTGGCCGAGGTGTTCCTCGCCGTCGCGGGCGCACGCCTGTGAACCGGGTCGCCGCGCTGCTGGTCACCGAGGCACGCACCGAATGGCGCTACCGGATCCCGATGGCGCTCGCGGCGCTGGCCGCCGCGTGGTCCGCCCTGGCCACCGCGGCGCCTGCGGTCGCGCCCTACCTGGTATTCGTCGAGGTCGCCACGGTCGGCACGTTCCTGATCGGCGCGCTGGCGGTCAACGAACGCGCGACCGGCATGCTCGCCGTGCTCGCGGTCAGCCCGGTCCGGGCAGGGGAGTACGTGGCTGCCCGCATCGTCCCGCTGATGCTGCTGACCGTGCTGGCGGCCGTGCCGGTGCTGGCCGCGGCCGACGCCCGCGCCTACGGGCCGGCCCTCGCCGCCGTGGCGCTCATGGCCGTGCTGCTGCTGGCGGCCGGACTGGCGGTCGCGCTGCGTCACCGCACCCTGATCGGCTTCCTCACCCGGCTGCCATGGCCGATGATCCCGCTGTTCGCGGTGCCCCTCGCGGCCTCGGTCGGGCTGCTGCCGCAGCCGATCTGGTACATCGTGCCGACGACCGGCGCGCTCGCGGTGATCCGCGCCGCGTTCGGCGACACCGCGCCCGACACGGCCCTGCCCCTGGGGTATCTGGCGCTGTGGGCGGTGGCCGCGGTGGCGCTCGCCGTACGGGTCGCCGCCACCACGAATCACGACGCTGGCCCACGGGCGGCCACCGAGCCCGCCGCCCGGTCGGGAGAGTGGCGCGGCCCGGCGTGGCTCTCGTTCGTCCGCGCCGACCTGCGCAACACCGGGCGCGACTCGGTCCTGGTGCCGATCGCGGCCAGTCCGTTGCTACTCGGCCTGCTCCTGCGGTTCGGATACCCGCCGATCGCGGCGTGGGCGCAGCGCGCGCACGGGCTCGACCTCGACCCGTACCGGCCGCTGCTGGCGCTGCTCGCCGTCGTCCTGCACGTCCCGGTGATCGCGGGCATGATCGGCGCCCTCATCGTGCTCGACGATCTCGACGACGGCGTCATCCAGGTCGTGCGCGTCTCGCCGGTGGGCGTCCGCCGGTATCTGGCGTACCGGCTTGTTGCGGTGACCGGCTTCGCCGCGGCGGGACTCGCGGTCGCCGCGCCGCTGTCCGCCGCCGTGCCGGCCACGTCCTGGGCAGCGGTGCTGCTCGCGGTGCCCGTCGCGCCGCTGTTCACCCTCTCGGTCCTGGCCGTCGCGCGGAACCGGATCCAGGGACTCACCCTGACCAAGCTGATCGCCTTGCCGGCCTACGCGCCGACCGCGACGTGGTGGGTCACCGGCGCCGCCGCGTGGGGATTCGCCGTGCTGCCGCCGTTCTGGGTCGTGCACGCATGGACAGGGCCCGACCCGGCATCGCTCGCAGCCGGCGCGATCTGCTCGGCACTGTGGCTGACCGCACTCACACGGCATGTCCTCCAGCGGCTCTTACACGCCCGGGCCACGTAGGGAGACCGAAGACCGGGGGAGCGAACCAACGGCAGCGACGGCCACCAGTTCCGAAGGCGCGCCGTTCGGCTCTGTTCAGTTCGGCGCGGGAGGCCGACGCTGGTGGGGATGGCCGAATCGCTCGACGTCGACCGGGCGGGAGCCGATGACCGACAGCGCGGTCGCCGATATACAGGCGAGTGCCGCAATCGTCGCGAACAACTGGATCCGCGCCGGCGACCCAGGATCAGCGGAGTCGGCCTGGAACCACAGCGACGGCACCCCGAGCCATATCGGAGCGATCGCTGCCGCGGCTTCCAGATACGATGCCCGCGCCCAGAGAGCCTTTTGCAGGTGCCATTGCCCGCGCGAACTAACGGTGGGGGAAAACGACAAGACCCTTGGATCGTCGGGGATGTGCCCGGCGAACAGCGGAACGTTGAACGTCAGGAGCGCGACGCCCCAGATGAACATCGCGATTCCCCACAGGATCGACGCGCCCTGCGGCGACAGGACGGGACGCAGGCCCAGTAGCGACCAGGTCAGCACAGCGCCCGCGGCGGCGATACCCGCAGCGGCGACCGCGGTCTGGACGCGCCACCACATACTCATGGCACCCAAGGTATCGGCTGGTGCCCACGGGGGGCGGTGACCTGCGCCTTATCGCAGCCCGGGCCCAGCGCAGCACGGCCATATCGGCCGGCCTCGATGTTCCCCTTGTTCCGCCCCGGCGAACTCGGCCAGCCGATTGTGCCCGAGCCGGTCGTCGCCTCCAGCCGGGCCGGCACGTCCTCGGCCTCTGGGTCATGCAGTCGCCTGCGGGCTGTACAGCGGAATACGCCGTTCCCGTTAGCCGGTACAACGCAATATACGTCTCGGTTTCAGTGGCTGACGATTCATCCCGTCCGTTACACCACACCTGTGGAGGAAGGATGGACCAGATTCTCGAGCTCGCATCGGTCGTCAGCTCGGCCTTGGAAAGGCTGCGCGGTGAGTCGATCGGTCCGGCCTGTCCCCACGCCGACGGTCCATTCGACATCCGCAGATGACAACGCGACCAACCAGCGCGGAAAGGACTGTCCCGTGTTATCGAAGGTCGGATCCTCATGGCAGCCTTTGGCCGCATGGGAAGCGCAGGTCGCTTCAGCAGTGCTGGCCGCTGTTGCAACGACCTGCGCTCCCGAATCCCGCTTGCACTCGTCAGCCGCGCGAATTGTGCAGCAAGCGCACGAAGGACAGGGTCGGGATTCCGACCGGATGTTCCCGCTTGCTGTATTGGGCGCGCTCACCGGTGATCCCGAGCCCGCCGTGCCGGTTGGTGTCGTATCCACCGTGTGGTGGGCCGGCGCCAAGGCACTCGACGACCTTTCGGACGTGATGGTCGGAGGGGTCCCGGCCTCCTCGACCGGACTGACACCGACCGAGCTCCTGATCGGCGGGGTCGCGTGCCTGGAGCTGATTCCACGACAGTTCATCGATCGTTGTCCCCTGCCCGACGACGTGCGCAGCGCCTGGTGCGCAGAGATGATCGCGGCATCGGTGGCCGCGGCAACTGGCCGACTGGCCGATGTGGCACGTGACGCCGACGCGCTCGGATGGGCACGGGTGATGGCCACCTACGCAGGCAAGACCGGGGCTGCCTACGCACGTGACGCGGTGATGACCGTACAACTGGTCACCCGCGACGCCGCGACCATCAGCTTGTGGCGCGCATTCGGCCAACTGTTCGGCGTACTCCGTCAGATGCGCAACGACAACGTCCAGGCTGACCCCGAGGACGATGAGGATCTGGCCAGCGGCACAACCACGCTGCTTCTGGCTCACGCGCTGGAGACCGCCACACCGGCGCGGACGGCCGAACTGCTGGAACTACGTGCGGCAGCGAGGCGGAACGTCGAGGCCCGCGCCGCGCTACGACACCTGCTGCACGCGCCCGGCATCGCGTCCGGCTACACCGACCGGCTTCGGGCGGCCTACCACCTGGCGTGTTCGTTGCTGGACAGCATCGCCGGAGCTTCGATCTACCGCGACGCGCTCCGCTCCAGAATGGACGCGACGGTCCGGTTGGCCACACCTCAGCCCATGGAGCGACGACAGCACTAGGACCGTCACACCAGGTAACCGTCGCCGCCTGGATCCTACCGAGCCTCAGCCGCCGTGCGTCAGATGGTCCTCGCCGGAGTCAGCGGCCTCGGGGTGGCCGATTCAACCGCCCGACCCGAGCGCGTGACGCCCCTGTCGGTAGGCCAGTTGGCGGATGCATCCCATCTCCCCGCGCCGCAGCCTCTTAAGTACGTCACACCCAGGCTCGATCCACGTCCCGCGCGCGGCCTGATCACAGGAGCGAGAAGCCATGGTCACCACCCCCGACCGCAGCCAGGCCCTGGCGACGCGGGCTGAAGACGCAGCTCAGGCGAGCCGCGACGTGGTCGAGAAGGCGTTCAGGCTGCTGGAGACATGGACTCACCGCGCCGAGGTACTGGGAGGCTTGGAGGTAGCTCGTCGCTCGGGTCTCGCCAAGACGACCGCCTACCGGCTGCTTGGCATCCTGGACTCCGCCGCGGTGATCGAGCGCGTCGCCGGCGGTTACCGGATCGGCGATCGTTTTCAGGGGTTCAGTGGGCTGCTCGCCCCGAGTCACCGACCCGAGTTGCGCGAGTCCACCCTTCCGTTCCTCCAGGACCTGTACGTGCTCACCCACGAGACCGTCCACCTCGCGGTGCTCGACGGTACCGACGTCCGCTGTGTGGAGAAGCTCTACGGACACCGGCGCACCCCGTTGGTGTCCAGTGTCGGAGGCGTCCTGCCCGCCGACTCCACGGCGCTCGGCAAGATCCTGCTCGCCTACTCGCCCACCGAGGCGCAGCGGCGCGTTCTGACCGGAGCTTCGGACGGCTACCCGACAGCGACGATCACCCGGCCGCTGCGGCTCAACGCCGAGCTGCGTACCGCCCTGCGCCAGGGCGTCGCCTTCGATCGCCAGGGCACTCACCCGGACGTCAGCTGTGTCGCGGCTCCGGTTCTGAGACCGGACGGTGCCGCCGTCGCCGCCATCTCGATCAGCGCGCCGAGCGAACGGTTCGAGCCCGCCGCCGTTGTGGACCGGCTCCGCCGCGCGGCCAGAGGTGCCTCGCTCGCGCTGGCCGCCACCGGTCTCCCCGCACGTGCGGCGTAGCGGTCACGCGCTCTCGCCCGTCATCCCGAGGTTCTCTATCGCCTGGCGGGCGATCTCGACCCGCGAATGGACGTCGAGCTTGGTCAGGATGTGCTGCACGTGGGTCTGGACCGTGCGGCGTGACACGAACAACTCCGTCGCGATGTCGGGGTTGGACCGGCCTTCGGCCACGAACCTGGCGACGGCGAGTTCGGTCGGCGTCAGCGCCGCCCAGCCACTTGCGGTGCCCGCGTGGGATCGCCGTGGCCCGGAGGGGGACCGCCGGATGCCGTAGGGACGGACCCGGACGTCCGCGCGGCGGAGGTCCCAGCTGGCGCCGAGGCGGCTGTAGACCTCGACCGCTTCGGACAACGCGTCGCGCGCCTCGCTCACGTCGTCCCGCTGTGCAAGCACGACCGCCGCGTCCTCCAGGGTCTGCGCGAGCTCGACGATCCGGCCGACCGAGCGATAGTGCCCTGCCACCGAGAGCAGAGCCGCGGCATCACCGTCGAGCAGACCTCGGCAACGGGTGGCGGCGGCGGTGGCCCGGGCCGGGTGGGTCTCGCCGGCAGCGGCTGAGTCGCACATCTCAACCGCCGCGCGGGCGGTCGCGGCATCGCCGAGTTCGAGCGCGAGCCGGACGACGTCGGGAAGCCACTGATGGCGCAGGAGCGTCCGCCCGAACGTGGGGTCGAGGACCGGAGAGAGAACGGCGAGAGCACGCGCTGGGGCGCCGTCCCGCTCAGCCGCGAGCGACTCCGCCGCGAGCAGGAAGTCGCAGTTGTCCCGGTCACTGGCGGTGTGCAGGCCAAGGTCCAGGCCGGCTTGCAGCCGCGCACGCGCGGTCCCGCGGTCGTCGCGGTGGCCGGCGATCAGGGCGCTTGCGCCGTGCAGCAGCAGCATCAGCCACTGCGCCCGTAGGCCGACGCTGGTTGGCTCGGAGAGGTCCTCGGACGCGACGCCGAGGTCGACCAGCGCATCGTCCCACCGCCCCACCCAGTAGTGGTGCACGCCCGCGGCGATGTGCAATTGCGACTGGTGCGCGCCGCCCGCCCGGTCGGCGAGTTCGCGCACCGCGCGCAACGTGGCGTCGGCGTCGTGCAGGCGGTCCAGGTTCTGCAGGGCGAACACGCGGTGATCCAGCAGCACGGTCCGCAGGTCGGGCAGGTTCGCCTCCTCCCCGACAGCGGCAAGCCCCCTGTCCACGACCGCGAGCGCCTCGGGGTAGTCCCTGTTGGCGGCGTGGACGAAGAACAGGCTGCTCAGCGCGTGACCCACCGCAAACCGGTCTCCGACCTCCTCTCCCATCGCTACGGCCAGAGCCGCGGCCTCCCGCGCGGCGACCGGATCCCCACGACCCTCGGCCAGGATCAGCGACCGCAGCGCCTGCAGCCGCGCCGCCCACAGGCTCGGTACCGACGGCGCCGCGAGCGCGTGGTCGACAGCGGCGAACGCTTCCTCGGTGCGGCCACAGCGGTGCAGTGCGTAGCCGAGGATCCAGTGCATCTGGCCGGCACGCCACGGGTCCCGCGTGTATGCGAGCACCAGTCGGGCCCTCGCCTCGGCCTGGTCGATCCGTCCTAGCCGGAACTGGACGGTGGCGAGGTGGGCGGAGAGTACCTGCCGCTGGTCGTCGTCGACGCCGGAGTGGGCCACGGCCCGCTCCATCAGGTCGACGGCGATGAGTGGCGCCCGTGCCGCCAGCTTTTCGCCGTTCTCGATGAGCCATCCCACCACCCAGCGGTCGACCGAGGCCGCGGCCGCCAGCAGGTGCTCGGCCACCCGCTCGGTCGCCGCGCCCGACTCGGCCAGCGCCTGCCCTGCCTGGCGATGCAGCGCCACGCGCATGGCCTGCGGGATCGCCTCGTACAGCATGCGTCGGATCAACGGGTACTGGAATCTGAGCCTGGCGCCGGCCTCGGTCACAACGGCCGCGGCGGTCGCCTCGCCGATCACGTTCACGAGCTCGGTTGCCGACCTGCCCGCCACTACGGCCAGCTCGGTGACGGTGAACTCTTGGCCGAGCAACGCCGCCCAGCTCAGCACGTGCGTTGCTTCGGGGGAGAGGGATCCGAGTCTGTGCTGCACCGCTGACGCGAGCGAGAGCGGAGCGTGGAACCCCGCCACCGGCAGCTCTGCCGTGCCGTTCACGACCAGGATGCACTCAGCCACGACGGCGTGCACCAGCTCGCACAGGTAGAGCGGATTCCCGGCCGCCTGCCTGGACAGCCTGCGCAGCTCGGCCCCCGGCGGAGCTCCGACGAGCTGGGCCACCAGCTGGTGGGTGGCGTCCTCGACCAATGGTCCAAGTTCGATCAGCGTGCCGTGACGGTCCTGCACGGTGCGCCGCAGCAGTTGGATCTCGGTGTGCGGAGGCGCAGGGCGATGGGCTCCGACCAGCAGCAACGGCACCTGCTCCACCACACTCGCTAGCCGGTGCCACATCAGCAGGCTTGCCTCGTCGGCCCACTGGAGGTCGTCGACGACGATGACCACGGGCGAGACGGCGCACTGCTGGTCGACCAGCCGCAGCAGTCGCTCGACCGCGGCCGCCACCGGGTCTTCCGTACGCGGCGGCCCGCCCGGGCGTTCCCCGCGCAGCAGCGCGGCGATCTCTGCCCGCGACGGGTCCTTCGGACGCGCGTCGACCTGCAGGCAGTCCAGCATCACGCGCAACGGGAAACGTGGACCCATGTGCTCGTCGGCCGCGGCCCACAGGAGTTGGCAGCCGAGCCGCCCCGCGTCGGCCAACGCCGCCGACATCAACGCCGACTTGCCGATCCCCGGCTCACCCTCTACCAGGGCCAGACCGCCCCGCCCGCGGGCCACCGCGGCGAGCGCATCGCGCAACTGCCCCACCTCGGCGTCGCGGCCGACGATCCGGCCCTGGCTGGGTCTTGACGCCACGTTCCCAGCATAGGCTGAGGCCCGGGTTCCCCAGGGACCGCCGATCAGCGCGGGGTGGGCGACGCGGCGGCACGCGCGCTAGGGCGTCGTGTCCTGCACGCGCGAATACTCGCGAGCGACTTCCACCCGTGACTGCATGCCGAGCTTGGACAGGATGCGCGAGACGTGGGCCTGCACGGTGCGGCGGGACAGGTAGAGCCGGTCGGCGATCTGAGGGTTGGACAGGCCTTGCGCGACGAGTTCGGCGACGGTGGTTTCGATCGGGCTGAGGCTGCCCGGGCCGCTGCGCGGGCGGCGGTGCGACGGTTGGCGGTGCCGGATGCCGTAGGGGCGGAAGTGGGCGTTGGCGCGGCTGATGTCCCAGATCGCCCCGAGATCGGTATAGAGGCTCAGGGCGTCGGCGAGCAGGCGGCGGGCGGCGGCGATGTCACCACCGCGGGCGCGCAGGTCGGCGGCGGCCTCCAGCGCCAGGGCGGTGAGTAGCGGTCGGCGGGCGTTGCGAAACACGTCCGCGGCGTGTTCCAACAGTTCGGGATCCCCGGTGATGAGACCGCGGCAGTAAGGGGCCGCGCCGGCGGCGTTGGGCACGTTGTCGGTGAGTCGAGCCGCGTACAGCTCGGCGGCGGCGGTGTCGCCGGTGGCCATCGCGAGCCGTACCCCGGTCATGGCCGCCAGCGCACTCGCCCACAGGGTGCTCGACAGGGCGGGCAGCTCGCCGAGGGCGGCGAGCGCGTCAGCCGGCTCGCCTGCGCGCTCGAGGGCGGCGGAGCGGGCGAGGACGAAGGAGTTGTCCACCATCTGGATCCGCTCCAGGTCGTGGGCGGGGCTGCCCGCCTCCAGGTGGCGCCGCGCGGTGGGCAGGTCGTCGCGGTGCAGCGCCACCAGCGCGGCCGTACCTTCTCCGTAGCTGACGCTGCGGTATTCGAAATCGTTGACGGCGTCGGCCTCGGCCAGCACGTCGTCCCACTGCCCGGAGTCGAAAGCGAGGTAGGTGGCGATCCACCGGGCATGCTCCAGGGCAGGCTGGTTGCCGATCTGCTCGGCCAGCCGCCGCATCTCGGTGAGCCCCTCACGCGCCTGTTCGTAGTGGCCGAGATCGACCATCGCCCAGGCACGGTTGAGGCCGAGCCTCAGCCTCTGCCCGGACAGCGCCGGGGCGTCCGCCGTGACAGCGAGCCCCTGGTCGTAGTGCGCGATGGACGCCCCAGGCTGTCCCTGCATCGTCTTCGCCTTACCGAGGAGGTTGCGGGCGTAGCCGATCGCACGCGGGTCGAAGGTCGTGGCGGCCACGGCCAGGCCGTCGGTGGCGGCCCGCTCGGCGGCGTCGTAGTCACCCTTGCTGTAGTGGCAGTTCCCGACGAGCAACTGCAGGCGGCCGAGGTGCATCGTGCTGAGCGGGATCGTGGCCAGCGCCGTCTCGAGTTCGCGCAGCGCGTCGTCGCGCCGGCCCGCCGTCCAGAGAACATCGCCGAGCACCCAGTAAAGGTCTCCGATCAGATCCGGGTCGTTGGCGCGGGCGAGCGCGGCGCGCGCGACCTGCTCGGCCTCACCCAGCTGCCCCGTGCTCATGAGGGCCAACGCGTATTCCAGCGCGAGGGTGTCCTTCCGCGGGTCCTCCGGTGCCGCGGCGTCGACGGCCGGGCCCAGCAACTCCGCTGCGATACGGCCGGCACGGTTGGCCAGCACCCGGGCCGCACCCACCAGCCAGTCCAGCATCCAGGGCTCGACCGACCCGGCCCCTAGCTGCCTGGCCTGCAACAACTGCACCGCCACCCGGTCTACCGGGGCATCGGCGTCGCTCAAGGTGTGGGCCGCCTCGCGATGCAGTGCCGACCGCACCGTCTCCGGCAGATCGCGGTAGACGACCTCGCGTATCAACCCGTGCCGGAACATCAGGAACGAACCGGCCTCGACCAGCACCTTCGCCACCATCGCCTCGGTGACCGCCGGAATCAGCTCGGTCACCTCGCGCCGCGCCACCGCCGACAGCTCCGAGACCGTGAAGCTCGCGCCCAACAGCGACGCCAGTCGGAGCACGTCGATCGTTGCCGGTGAGAGGAAACCCAGACTCCGCGAGATCACCCCGGTCAACGAAGCCGGCGGCCCGTCCGCGGACACGTCCGCGACACCACCCTCGACCCGCAACGCACCGTCACGGTCAAGCGCGTTGACCAGCTCGGTCAGGTACAGCGGATTGCCGGCCGCGCCAGCGGCCAGCTGCAACAGACCCGGCCCCGGGGGCGCGCCGGTTTCACGCGCGATCAATGCGGCCACCGCCGCCTCCGGCAACGGCTCCAACCCGATGACCGCGCCCGACGGCTCACTGATCCGCCGGCGCAACGCGTCGAGCGGACCGCCGTGCGGAACCGGCCGCGTCGCGCCCACCAGCAGCAGCGGCACCTCACCCACCGACCGGGCCAACCGGTGCCACACCTGCACCGTCGCCTCGTCGGCCCACTGCAGATCGTCGACCACCAGCACCACGGGGCTGGCCGCGCACAACTCGTCCACCAACGCCAGGAACTGCTCACATGCCGCCGGCACCGGATTACCGCGGTCGAACGCCCCCAGACCCGACGCCGGCCCCTGCAACAGCTCATCGATCGCAGCCCGCCGCGGATTGGTCCGCGCCACCGTGGCATCAATGCAATCCAGGAGCGGACGCAGCGGAAACCGGGTCGTCAACTCATCGCCGCGACCGGACAAAACTAGACAACCCGCCCCCGACGCCGGCGCCAGGCCCTCCACCAGCACAGCCGATTTCCCAACCCCCGGCTCGCCTTCGACGAAGACGATGCCACCACGCCCGGCGGCGACCTCCTTGACGAGTCCGCGCAACCGCGCGAGTTCGCCATCACGGCCGACCAGCATCCCAGCCCCCAATCCGCGCGTAACAGCCTACGACGCGAGGCGTGGGGAGAACCGGCCTTTCCGGACGGCAATAACGATAAGGAACGGGAGTGGCTCTGCATGCTCCGGCACGTGGCCGCCGGTGCTCGTCGGCTGATCGGGGCCGAGGGGGCTCACTTCACATAGGCGTTGCGCAGCGACGGCAGTCCGACTGCGAGGCCGAGGTAGATCCCGGCGACGCGTGAGCCCGAGAGAGTGAAGGACCGGGCGTATCTCAGCGGGACAACGGGCGCATGTTTCTCCATGATCTCCCGGTCGAGCTTCGCCCAGCCGTCGATGGCCGCGCCTTGATCGGTCTGCGCGAGGAGCTGGTCGATGCGGTCGTCGACGGCGGGCTCGCCGAAGAGCGACAGGTTGAAGCCGCCTTGCCGGATCTGCCGGCCGTCGAACTGCTCGCGGAGGAAGAGCGTGCCGTCTGGCCAGACACCGGAGAATCCACCGATTACGAGGTCGAACGGGCTGCCCGGGTTCGACACCTGCTCGTAGTACGTCTCCAGATCGAGGGGCTGAAGCTTGATGCGGAAGCCGGCGCGCTCCAGCGCGGTCGTCACTGCCAACGCCCGGCGCGAGACGGTGGCGCCGCCGGATGCGAAGGTCAGCTCGACCGTGCGGCCGCCCAGGAGCTGCCTGGCTTTCTCCGGGTCACCGCTCGGGCCCCCGTCGTAGGCGTTGTAGCGGTCGAATCCAGGGACCAGCGGCGGGAGGATCGTGGTGGCGGGCTCGGAGGACACCGGCCCGCCCTGCGCCTTGACGAACGCCTGCCGGTCGACGGCGTAGTTGAGGGCTTGCCGGACCTTCAGGTCGGTCACCCGTCGCGTGTTGATGTAGAGGTACTGGACGGTCGCTGTGGGGCCCTCGGTGACCCGTCGCATGACCGCCGGGTTGTCGACGATCCGCGGCAGCACCTCTGACGCGGTCGGCCAGCTCGTGGTGGCGGTCTGGTCCGCGCCGCGGTCGGCGACGAGCCGCTCGGAGATCTGTAGCGGGGTGATCCCGAACGCGAAGTCGAACCCGTCGACGTACTGGTGCCGAACCGGATCGGTGGCGGCGCTCCACGAGGCGTTGCGCCGGAGCACCAGCCGCTGCTCCCGGACGTAACTCTCCACGCGGTAGGGGCCCGAGGCGACCGGCCGGGCGCCGTACCGCTCCCTCGTGTCCTTGTCCTTCGGCACCGGGGCCGTATAGCTCGTGGCCGCCAGGAACGGGAGCTGCGGGCGCGGCCGGTCGAAGGTGAAGACGATCGTCCGATCGTCGGGGACCTCGACGTTGGGCGGCACGTCCGATCCGCCCGCATACGGCCCCTTGTAGTCCTTGTTGTAGTCGTCGGAGCCGGCGAGCCATTGTTGCAGCATGCGGGGGCCGAGGGCGAGCTGCGGCGAGAAGGACCGGGCCAGCCCGTAGGCGATGTCCCGGGTCGTGATCGGCCGGCCATCCTCGTACTTCAGACCCTCCCGCAGCGTGAACTTCCACGTCCTGCCGCCGTCCGTCGACTCTCCCGCGTTCGTGGCGAGGTCGCCGACGACCTCCAGGCCGTTCTGGCCAGTCTCGCGGGTGGCGGTCAGCGTGCGGAAGAGGAGTTCGGCGACGACGTACTCGTTGTCCGGGCTGATCTGGGCCGGGTCGATGGACGGGAAGTCGGACGGGCTGAGGTTGGTGATGACGCCGCCTTCCTTGGCCCCCGGCACGTCCGGCGCCGGAGCGTCGGAGTTTTCCGCGATCGTGATCGAGAACGGCTTCTGGTTCCCGCTGTTCTGCTCCGCCTGGCGGCCTGGGTTGGACGTGCATCCGCCGCTCACCACCAGAAGCAGCGCAGCTCCCGCCGCCGTACGGATCGACAACCTGCGCACTGTCGCCCCCTGCGCGATCGGTGTCCCGAACCCCCGAGATTCAGCCTGCCAGCTGGTGCTCGGCGACCAGCCGGGCGATCTCCCGCGAGAATACGTCCAACTTCGTCAAGATGTACGATCACGGCGAATCGCGCTGCCTGAGGCGCGAGCGTCGTGCGCGACGTGCGCACAGGGGGGCCGCCGATGGCGGACAAGCCGGACACCGGGGCGGCTGTACCGGTCGCGCCCGATGACGACGTTCGCGACGCGCCGACGCCGCCCAGGCGGGCTCCCGGCCAGTTGGCCTGGTCGCGACTCCGCCACGACAGGGTCGCGATAATCAGCGCCGCGACGCTCGCCCTGGTCGCGACGGTCGCCATCTGCGCCGACGTGATCGCCGCCGTCTACGGCCACGACAAGGACGCGGTCTTCCCCGAGTTGCTCGACGACTTCGGCTTCCCGCTCGGTCTCAGCGGCGGCGTCAGCGCCGAACACTGGCTCGGTGTGGAGCCGGGTGTCGGCCGTGACGTCTTCCTGCAGCTCGTCTACGGCGCTCGCACCTCACTCGGCATCGCCGTGGTCGGCGCCGGGCTCGCCACGGCGCTCGGTGTGGTGATCGGCCTCGCCGCCGGATATCTGGGCGGTCTGGTCGACGCCGCGATCAGCTGGTTCATCGACCTCTTCCTCGCGTTCCCGTTCATCATCTTCGCGCTCGCCGCGGTGCCGATCGTCAACACGATGATCACGGGCTCGCCGCAACTCTCGCCCGGAGCGCCGGCCCGCATCGCGACGCTGGTCGCGGTGCTCGTGATGTTCGGCTGGATGGGCACCGCGCGGCTCGTCCGCGGCCAGGTGCTGTCGCTACGGGAACGGGCCTATGTAGACGCGGCCAGGGTGGCCGGGGCCGGTTCGTGGCACATCATGTCCCGCGAACTCCTGCCGAACCTGTGGGGTCCGATCCTCGTCACGTTCTCCCTGACCGTACCGACCTACATCCAGGCGGAGGCGGCACTGTCCTTTCTCAACATCGGCGTGACCGAGCCGGTGCCTGACTGGGGCCGGATGATCTTCTACAGCATCCCGTACGCGCGCAGCGACTGGACCTTCACGTTCTTCCCCGGCGCGGCGCTGTTCGTTGTCGTGCTCGCTGCGAACCTGCTGGGAGACTCCCTTCGGGACGCGCTCGATCCCAAGGCCGCGCCGTGAGCAGCCGCCTGCCGTCGGGCAGGTACGTCGCGCGGCGGCTCTGCGGTGGAATCGTGACGCTGTTCGCGGTGAGCATCGCGACGTTCAGCCTCTTCTTCGCGATTCCCACCAGTCCTGCCGCGTTGCAATGCGGCCGCGAGTGCTCGCCGGAGCAGGTCGACCAGGTTCACCGGAACCTCGGGCTCGACCGCCCGATCCACGAGCAGTACCTGGAGTTCATGGGCGGGATCGTCACGGGCAGGACGATCGGCAGCGGAGACGGCGCCACCGAGTGTCCGGCTCCCTGCCTGGGCTACTCGTTCCGGACGTTCGAGCCGGTGACGGACATGATGGCGCGCTCTCTGCCGATCACGATCAGCATCGCGGCCGGGGCGGCCGTGCTGTGGATCTGCGTCGGCGTGGCGCTGGGCGTGCTCGCCGCACTACGCCGCGGCACCTGGATCGACCGGGCCGCGATCGGCCTCGCGCTGGGTGGAGCCTCCACCCAGACGTTCTTCGTCGGACTCATGTTGCAGGTAGTCCTCGTCTACGGGCTGGGTTGGCTGCCGTTGCCGTCCTACACGAGCCCGTTCGAGGATCCCTGGCGCTGGTTCATCGGCATGGTGCTGCCGTGGATCACGCTGGCAACGGTCTTCGCCGCCGCCTACGCACGCCTGACCCGTTCCCAGATGATCGAGACGCTCTCGGAGGAGTTCGTGCTGACGGCGCGGGCGAAGGGCCTGCCGCGGCCCGCGGTCGTCCGGCACGCGATGCGGGCCGCGATTACGCCCGTGGTCACCATTGCCGGGCTCGACATCGGCTCGCTGCTCGGCGGTGCGGTGATCACCGAGACAGTCTTCGGGCTGCCCGGCGTCGGCGCGATCTCGGTACAGGCCAGCCAGGAGCTGAACCTGCCCGTGGTGATGGCGACGGTGCTCGTCGCGGCGTTCTTCGTCGTCGTGCTGAACCTGGTCGTCGACCTCCTGTACGCCGTCATCGATCCGCGGGTCCGGCAGTCGTGACCATCCCGCCGGCCGTCTCGGTTCGGGACCTCCGCGTCTCCATCAGCACCGGCTCCGGGGCGGTCCGCGCGGTGGACGGCCTCTCCTTCACGCTCCCGAAGGGCCGCACCCTCGGCATCGTCGGCGAGTCCGGCGCCGGGAAGACCACCACCGCACACGCTCTGCTCGGCCTGCACGACCCTCGCCGCGTGACCGTGAGCGGCACGATCCTCATCGACGGGCAGCCGACGGTCGGCGTGACCGACCGGCAGCTGCGGCACCTGCGCGGCGACCGGGTCGGCGTGATCTTCCAGGATCCGCTGGCGTCGCTGCACCCGTACTACTCGATCGGGCGGCAGATCGTCGAGACCTACCGCGCGCACGCGACGGCCTCGAAGGCGGCGGCGAGGCGGCGGGCGATCGAGGTCCTCGACCGGGTCGGCATCCCGCAACCGGGCCGGCACGTGGACAGCTTTCCGCATGAGCTGTCCGGCGGCATGCGCCAGCGCGCGATGATCGCCATGGCGCTCGTCTGCGAGCCTGACCTGCTGATCGCCGACGAGCCGACCACAGCGCTGGACGTGACCGTGCAGGCGCAGATCCTCGATCTGCTCGCCGACCTTCAGCGGGACGTCGGCTCGGCGATCATCTACGTCACGCACGACCTCGCGGTGGTCAACCGGATCGCGGACGAGGTATTGGTCATGTACGCCGGCCGGTGCGTCGAACACGGCAGCACCGAGCAGGTGCTCCGACGTCCCCGGCACCCGTACACGCGGGGCCTGCTGGCGTCCATTCCCTCCCTGTCCGGTGACCCGGAGGCACCGCTCGCATCCATCCCTGGCAGTCCTCCGAGCCTCGTCGAACGGGTGCCGGGATGCGCGTTCCATCCGCGCTGCCCGTACGCCGGCCAGACCGGCGGCCGGGCGTTCCACGAGACGCCGCAGCTCAGGCCGGTCCCCGGCGACGCCGGTCACACCTTCGCGTGCCACCTCGAGGAGCCGGCGTGGTGACCGGTCCGCCGCTCCTCGACGTCCAGGGCCTGGCGAAGCACTACCGGGCCCGCAGCAGTCTCGTGAGCCGGCGCCGTACCGACGTCCCGGCGGTGGACGGCATCGACTTCACGATCACGCCGGGTGAGACGCTGGGGCTCGTCGGAGAGTCCGGCTGCGGAAAGACCACGACCGCGCGGATCGTGACCCGGCTCGTCGCGCCTACCGCGGGGCGGGTCGCCTTCGAGGGACAGGACGTGTGGACGGCGTCCGGCACCGGCCTGGCGGCCGTCCGGCGACACCTGCAGATGGTCTTCCAGGACCCGTACTCCGCGCTGAATCCCCGCCGCACGGTCGGCGACAGCGTTGCCATGCCCCTGTGGGTCAACCGGATCAAGCCTCCGGGAGGCGTGCGAGGGCGGGTCCGGGAAACGTTCGAACTGGTCGGACTCGATCCGGCGTACGCGGACCGGTACCCGCATGAGTTCTCCGGTGGGCAGCGGCAGCGGATCGGCATCGCCAGGGCGCTGGTCGTGGAGCCCCGGCTCGTCGTCGCCGACGAACCGGTGTCGGCGCTGGACGTGTCCATCCAGGCCCAGATCCTCAACCTGCTCGGAAGGTTGCAGCGCGAACTCGGGCTGGCGTACCTGTTCATCGCGCACGACCTGGCCGTGGTGCGACACCTGGCGCAGCGGGTAGCGGTGATGTACCTCGGTCGGATCGTGGAGGTCGGCCCCCGCGACGCGGTCTACGGCAGCCCGGCGCACCCGTACACCCGGGCGCTGCTCTCGGCCGTGCCCGACATCGGCCCGGTGACGAGGGACGCGCCGGGCCGTATCCGGCTGGCTGGCGCCCCCACGCAGGCGGGGCACCTGACGGGGTGCCGATTCCGGGATCGGTGCTGGAAGGCGCAGGACCGCTGCGAGACCGACGACCCGGCGCTCAGCCGGCAGCCCGCCGGTCAGTTCGCAGCCTGTCACTTCCCGGAGCCCCCCGGGACGCCAGGCAGCCAGGGCATCGTGCCCGTGGTGCTGCCCTGACCCTTGCGCGGCTGTTCCTGCCCAACGGGAACCGCCGATTTACGGTCGCCGCCCTGATCCCGCACGGTGGTTCAAGCCTCGCCACTGACCGAAGGACGGATCCCATGACGACCGAGACGATCCAGTTCAACCCGATGGACCCAGACTTCATCGCCAACCCGCACCCCTTCTACCGCGAGCTCCGTACCCACGCGCCGGTGCACTTCGAGGAGGCGCTCGGCGGTTGGGTGATCACGCGCTACGACGACGTCTCCAAGGTGCTGCGCGACGGCCGCGCCGTCCGACCACCGGCCGGGGAGATCCTGCTCTCCCGGCTACCCGCGGAAGTGCGGCAGGAGGTCAGCGTGCTCGAGCAGAAGCTCACGACCTCGCTGCCCTTCGCCAACCCGCCGCACCACACTCGGCTCCGGGCGCTCGTGAGCAAGGGATTCACGCCGCGCATCATCAACTCGATGCGCCCGAGCATCCAGCGCATCACCGACCGGCTCCTCGACCAGATCCAGGAGGCCGGCAGGTCCGACCTCATGAAGGACTTCGCCTATCCCGTGCCCACCTCGGTGATCATGGAACTCGTCGGCGTGCCGGAGGAGGACCGCCCTCTCCTGATCGACTGGGCCACCGACATCATGGCGATCCTGGGACAGGCACTGCCCAGCGCCGACCCGATCGGCACCGCACGCGCCGCCAGCAAGGCGACGGAGGAGTTCACCGGATACCTCGACACGCTGATCAAACAGCGGCGGAAGGCGCCGCGGGAGGATCTCCTGTCGAATCTCATCGCCGCGACGGACGAGGGCGGTCGCCTCAGCAACGACGAACTGAATCTCACCGTGCTGATCCTGCTCAACGCCGGCCTGGAGACCACCGCCAACTACCTCGGCAACGGCACCTACACGCTGCTGCGCAACCCGCACCTGGCAGCCGAACTGCGCGCTGACCCGTCCATCGTGGAGACCGCCGCCGAGGAGCTGCTCCGCTACGACGGCCCCGTACCGATCACGACGCCGCAGGTCGTCACGGAGGCGATGGAGGTCGGCGGGCAGTACATCGAGCCCGGTCAGCTGCTGTACGCGGTGATCGGAGCGGCCAACCGCGACCCGGAGAGGTTCGCGGACCCAGACCAGATCGACCTGCGCCGACCGGTGGGTGGCGTGCTCTCCTTCGGCCTCGGGATCCACTTCTGCATCGGTGCAAGGCTCGCTCGGCTCGAAGCGCAGATCGCGATCGGCAGCCTGTTCAACCGCTTCCCCAACCTGCGGCTCGACGACGACGCGCCGCCGCCGGTCTTCCGTCCCGACCCGCTCCTGCGCGGCTTGCTGACGCTGCCGGTAGTGGTGTGAGCAGGGGTTCGGCCAGGCAAAGGCCGTGTTGGTGATGAACCGGAGCTTCGGCCCGCGGCTGTCAACGGCTCTCCCATGGTTCTCCAATCTCCGACGGATTCACTGGGTGCGACGTGTCCACGAGGCGGCAGCATCCGTCGATCCGGCATGCGGCGGGTCGACGCGCGCTGTGCCTGCACCGATCGGAGGAGCCGAGAATGCGGAGAACAAGAACGATGTCGGCGCTGGTCGCCGGTGTTCTGGTGACGGCCATGACGCTCGGGCTGGCAGGCCCGGCGCATGCGGGTCAGGAGTTCATCGACCATTGGTCCAACGGCAAGGTCATTGTCTACGATGGACATATCAGGGTGGTCGACGACGTCACGGAATGGTCGCTCCACCTCAGGCCCAGTGTCGGGCTCCGGGACGGGCAGTGCGCGTACCTGCATCTCCAGATAGACCGGAATCTCGGGGAAGATCCCGTGCGTCACTCGGGCACCATCTGTGGACCCAATGCGGGCACCGTGAACTTCGACGGTGGACCCGAGAGGCACAGCCGTGTCCGCGGCGTACGGCTGCTCGTGGTCGGGCCGATCGAAACTCAGCAGGTCACCTACGTGCGCGAGTGACCGAGCGGTGTGCTCGATCGATCCCGGGCGCGCGTCCCGTGCGCCCGGGATCGCGGCTGAGCGTCCATCAAGTACCGCAGGTGGGGTCCGTGGGCTGGGCCGGGACGCTGACGGCGTTCCAGGCCGCTTTGACGGTGTCGAACTTCCCGCAGTCACCGGGAGAGAGGTTCTTCGCCGCCTGCAGGGTGGCCGTGCGGTAGCGCGGGTACGTCATGCTCGTCGTCTTCGACAGCATCGCGTTGTAGAAGATCTGGCCGGCAGCCCGCACACCGACTCCGGTGATGGTGGAGCCGTTGCAGGTCGGGCTGCTCGGTTGGCCGTCTCCGCCACCGCTAGTGCCGCGCGCCAGCAGGTAGAACCAGTGGTTGAGCGGCCCGGACGCCGCGTACGGGTCGTCCCTCGGGATGGAGCTGGAGTAGCAGTCGCGGTGGCCGGCGAGCGACGGCTTGTACATGTAGCGGACCGGCTTGCCGTCCCCGTTGAAGTCGTTCTCCTCACCGATCGTGAAGTCTGGCGGGTCGAACGCGGTGTTGTCGGCGTACCACTCGGTGAGCGTGGCGAGGATGTCCGGGGTCGCCTCGTCGACGCCGTTCGCGGCGATACCGCCGGGGGTGAGCTCGTCGATGCCGTGACCGTACTCGTGGCCCACGACGTCCAGGCTGGAGAGCCACTTGCCGGCGCTGTTGTGGCCGAACCCGACCGAGCTGCCGTCCCAGAAGGCGTTGACGAAGTCTGCGCCCATCCGGATCGGGAAGCCGCGGCCCCTGCCGTCGATCCCATGGCGGCCGAGCCAGTCCCGCAGCATGCCCCAGTGCCGCTGCGCGCTGTAGAGGGCGTCGACGCAGCCGGTCTCGATGCGAGCGCCGTTCCCGTCGCCCCACACGTCGTCCGGGCCCACGAACACCTTGTCGTTGTTGTAATCCCGGCAGGTGATGCCGGGCCGTATCGGGTCGGTCATCGAGAAGGAGTTGCCGGACCTGCTGGTGTCGATGCTCACCGTGCCGCCGTTGATGGCGGCGTGGCCGGTGCCCTTGTGGACGTTGTCGTAGCGGTGCAGCACCGCCCCGGTCGTTGCGTCGACGAACACGTGCAGGCGGCTTGGCACCCCGCCCTGCTGTCCGAGGACAACGCTCTCCCACGCCAGCCGTGGTGCGGAGTCCAGAGCGAAGACGACCAGCCGCGTGCTGGCCACCGCGCCTGGACGCTGCTGCGCGGGTCGGGCGATGCCGGCGGCGCGTGTGGCGCTGATCCGGGGCGTGATCGTCGGCAGGTCGATGACCGATCGCTGCTGGACCGACGTCGACAGCACCCGGCCGGTCGGCGACGTCACGATCACGAAGTCGCCGCCGTACACCGGAAGGCCCTTGTGCGTCCGTTCGTACGGGACGTACCGCAGCCCGTCCGGTGAGGCGGCCGTCGTGTGGCGGACGAACGCGTCGTCCGGGCTCGCCTTCAGCGCGGGCGTTCGCGCCGCGACGAGCTGGACGGCCGACCGGACGGCTAAGACCCCTGAGTCCAGGCCCACTGTGGACGGTCGCGCCGACCCGGTCGTCGGCGCGCCGGCGAGCATCATCGTGACGGCCGATCCGAGCGCGAGAGCTCGTCTCATGGATCGTTCCTCCTCTTGAACGCGTGGCCTAGGAAGCGCGGTAGGCGGTCCAGGCGTCGAGCATTCGTTTCGCCTGGCCGGGCGTGAACTCGTACATGCACAGGTCGTCGCTGTAGTCCATGAAGTTGGTGATCGGGTCGGCGCCCCGCGCCGGACAGGTGTCGCGGCCGGTAGGGCATTCGTAGGCCGGTGACTCCTCGGCAGGGGTGTCGGAGACCTGGTCGCCGCCGTTGTCGCAGCCGCCTTCGAACGTGTGGTAGAGGCCGAGCCAGTGGCCGGTCTCGTGGGTGGCGGTGTCACCCGTGTTGTTCGGGGCCCGGGTGCCGCCACTGGGCATCGTCTCGCCGTCCATCACGACGCCGTCGTAGCTGTCGAACTCCGATTGCGGGAACGTGGCCCAGCCGTAGAGGACGCCCGGCAGCGCGCCGGTGTAGATGTTCAGCGTCTCCTTGCCGCCCTCGCGTAACTGCTCCTTCATGTCGGCCTCGTGGTCGCCGATGTGGTACCACGCCGGGTTCGTCACCCGGCGGACACCGGCGAGCCGGAACTGGAACGCCGTCGTGGCGCCGCCGGTGCCATCGCTGAACGACTCGTTCAGCACCCGCATCTGCGCGTCGATCATGGACCTCGTGAGGTTGCCGCCGGCGCGTGTGCCGTCCTTGCTGATCACATGAAAGACGACGGGCACTGTGACCGGCGCGGCGACGGCGCTCGGACCGCGCGCCCGCAACGCGGCGGCGAACTCGCCCTCGCGCTGCGCCACCTGGGCGGGAGTCAACTCGTTCCGGTCGCGCTTGGTGCCGGCGATCGACTCGTTCGGGTGGTGCCTATGGGCGGCACCAGCGCGCGCGCCGACGTGCTTGCCGACTCGCTCGACGCAGCCGTCGCCGGCACCGTGGACGGTCGCCGCCTGCGGCCCGGCGGCCGCCGCCGAACTGAGCACGACCGCC
Source organism: uncultured Actinomycetota bacterium (assembly GCA_963742725.1). Classification (GTDB taxonomy): domain Bacteria; phylum Actinomycetota; class Actinomycetes; order Mycobacteriales; family Cryptosporangiaceae; genus CAVVAL01. The sequence continues at coordinate 219,141 of CAVUMX010000003.1, forward strand.
AGGGACGTGGCCACGACGCCGGTGCGCCGCCAGGACCACCACGATTGAAGCCCCACTTTTCCACCTCATCTCTCCCGGACACCTCCGCCGCCGCGGGCTTCGCGGCTGGCCAGTGAGGTGTCTCGGGTTCGTGCCGGAGACGCGCGAGGTGTGCGCGCCGGCGATGACCGTGTTCAGGGAACGTCTGCCGAATCGGTTGATCCGGAATGCATCGCTCCCACCGGGATCGGGAACCTAGACGCCGGAGACGGAGCGGATCCACGCGCGGTTGGCCGTGACGCTGCCGTAGTCGGAGTGCACGTACTCCATGTCGCCCCACGAGCAGACGCCGACGACCTTGCCGGCGTGCCACATCGGACCGCCTGAGTCGCCGTACCCGGCCACCGCGTCGATCTTCTGAGCGTGGACGGAGGGGCCGCCGAAATAGTCCTGGCCGATCGAGAGGACTCGCATCCTGCCGATCTTGAGGACGGGCGACAGCGTGTACGGGTCCTCCGCCGACATCGTGCCCCAGCCGTAGATGTCCACGGAGGCGCCGGCCGGCGGGTCGGCCGTGGCCAGCGGGGCATAGGTCGCCTCGACGTCGGTCCGCAACTCGACCAGGGCGAAGTCGCTGCTCGGCGACGTGACGACCCGGCGGACGTCGGCGCGGGCGCCCTCGTTCATCTTCACGTTGCCGACGCGCACATAGTCCGTAGAGCCCTCGACGCAGTGCCGGGCGCTGAGGACCCAGCGCTTGGCGATGATCGCGGCCGAGCAGAAGAAGCCGCCATCGTTGTAGAGGCCGGCCGCCCACGGCCCGCTGGATGCCGGGCCGCCGCCGACGACCTTCGGGGTGACCTCACCTGCCTGCGCTGCCGCGACGGGCGTAAGGAGTGCCGTCGCCGCCAGTGCTAGGGCGGCAAGGGTGGATTTGATGCGCATCGAGAGCTCCCGAGGGGTAGGGAAAGTGGGAGCAATATATGTATGCATAGATGTATGGGATAGAAGCGAAATTTCGCCTGTTCTCCGGATTTGCGACGCAAGCGTAGGGTGCGCTTCGGCTGGGCTCCCGCCGACCAGGCGCCGCCGGGGGCCCGAGAGAGAGTTCGGGGCGGCGGGGTGTGCAGCGTTATCGCCGTTGCGACGCAAGCCTGCACCCCCGCCTCCAACGGCTAGCGTTCAGGCGCGACGAGCCTGAGCATCACGCCGCCGGTGCCGAACGGCCGACCGGTCCGGTTGCCGAAGACGTACACCTCACCTCGGGCGTCCTGGCCCAGGCCGAGCACGGACAGGGTCTGGCGGAAGAACGCGGGGGGCTGCGCCGGGTTGGTCAGCCCCAGCCGTGCCGCCTCCCGCGCGAAGTCACGGACCTCTTCGATCGTCTTGAGTCCATGGCGATCCGTCAGGTTCCGCTGCCGGAGGTAGAGCAGGCGCCCGTAGTTGTCCGGGCCGGCGGGGAAGGCGAACAGTCGCGACCACTCGCCGAACACGTAGCGGTCCTTGAGAAAGGGGATCGCGTCACCGTGATAGACGAACCCGCCGATCACCGAGTGCCCCTCGTGATGGGTGTCGTACTGCGCGATGGGCTCGATCACCCTGGCGGGCAGCGGCGGCAAGGTGGAGCAGTCCCTGGTGGCCACGCCGGGAGCGGCACCCTTGGGGTCGAAGCACAGCGTCCCCTCCTTGCGGTTCCAGCCATAGTTGCCGCCCCTGACGATGACATCGACCTCCTCGATGTCGTTCTGGCCGACGTCGCCGACGATGAGCATCCCGGTCTTGGTGTCGAAAGACATCCGGAACGGGTTCCGGAAGCCGTAGGCCCAGATCTCCATGACCGCGCCGGGGGTGGCGCGGAACGGGTTGCGCGAGGGAATGCCGTACTGGCGGTTCGCCGAGTTCCTCGCGTCGACGTCCACGCGAAGGATCTTTCCCAACGGGACGGTGAGCTTCTGGGCGTTGCCGTCCCCGCTGTGGCCCACCTCCGTGTCGTCGGCGCCGCCACCGTCCCCCGTGGGGATGTAGAGCATGCCGTCGGGACCGAAGGCGATGTCTCCCGCATCGTGGTTGAACTGCGGCCAGTCGATTCGCATCAGCTCTCGCCGGCTGGCCGGGTTGACGCCGGCGGCAGGGTCGCCGGGGCGGTTGGCGGTCCACTCGGCCACCACGTTCTGGTGATCCGCGGCAGTGCCCGCGGGAAGCGTGGTGGCGAAGGTCGGCGGGCCGCTGTTGGGCTCGGAGGTGTAGGTGTAGAGCTTGCCGTTGTTGCGGTAGTCGGGGTGGAAGGCCACACCGAGGAAACCGCGTTCGTCGAAGCTGCCGGGCCCTTGCACGCCGAGCACGACCAGCCGGCTCGATAAGTCCAGGAACACCGTCTTGGCTCCCGTGGACAGGTTGACCGCCCAGAGCTTGCCGACCTGGTCCACGACGTACATGCGTCGCGGCTCGCGCGGGGCGGATATGCCGCGCAGAGGCGCGGTGAATCCGTCGGCGACCGACTCGAGCCCGATCTTGAATCCCGCCTCATCCCGGATGGGCGCGAAGACCGTGTTGTCGTAAGGGTCGGTGGGTGGGTGGGCGGCGGCGGGAGCCGTCACTAGTGAAGCGACCACTGCGACGATCGTGCCAATGATCAGGGGTCGCGCAGGAAATTCCATCGATGACCTCCTATTTTAGGTCATGTCGCATATACCCCACCTATCCCGGTGACGATACAAGGGCCGGGCTGCGGCTGCATCACGGGCTTGCCACACCTTCTTCAGGCAATACGCGTAGTCGACTTGGGCCATGCCGCAATAGCGCAGGGTGGTCAAGGTCGAGAGTCCGAACTGGTCCGGCAGAGGGGCGGACGTCGGGCACGCCGACGTGTACGGAGGCGATGCCGCGGTCGGTGGTGGCCTGGTGCCCGCGGGATGACGACCCGCGGCCGTGTGGCCGACCTGCTCGCGGTTCAGGTCGGGGGCAGACCGACGTCCGCCCGGGCTGGCCGCACGAATACGGGCTGTCTCGAAGTTTGTTGACAGGCCGCCCATTCACGAAAGGGAAAATGGACTCATCGCACACCGGGACGCCAAGTACACGGAGCGGCCGTGCAAGCCGGCCACCCCTTGAAACCCCGGTCTAGTGGACTTCGACTGTGGGGGTGAGTCCGCGGAGTTCGTCGGGGAGGTCGGCGCCCATCTCTTCGGCCAGTCGGAGCGCTTCGTAGATCAGGGTTTCCACGATCTGGGACTCGGGCACGGTTTTGATGACTTCGCCCTTGACGAAGATCTGGCCCTTGCCGTTACCGGAGGCGACACCGAGGTCGGCCTCACGCGCCTCACCCGGGCCGTTCACCACGCAGCCCATGACCGCGACCCGCAGCGGCACCGGCAACCCTTCCAGCCCGGCGGACACTTCCTCAGCCAACGTGTAGACGTCGACCTGCGCACGGCCGCAGGAGGGGCAGGACACGATCTCCAGACCGCGTTCGCGTAGACCCAACGATTCCAGGATCTGGTTGCCGACCTTCACCTCCTCCACCGGCGGCGCCGACAGCGAGACCCGGATCGTGTCCCCGATCCCCTCAGCCAGCAGCGCCCCGAACGCCACCGCCGATTTGATGGTGCCCTGGAACGCCGGCCCGGCCTCCGTCACACCAAGGTGCAGCGGATAGTCACACGCCGCCGCCAACTGCCGGTACGCCTGCACCATCACCACCGGGTCGTTGTGCTTCACCGAAATCTTGATGTCCCGGAAATCGTGCTCCTCAAACAGCGAGCACTCCCACAACGCCGACTCCACCAACGCCTCCGGCGTCGCCCGCCCATACTTCTCCAGCAGCCGCTTATCCAACGAGCCGGCGTTCACCCCGATCCGGATCGGCACCCCCGCCCCCGCCGCCGCCCGCGCGATCTCCCCGACCTTGTCATCGAAGGCCTTGATGTTGCCCGGGTTCACCCGCACCGCCGCACACCCCGCCTCGATCGCCGCGAACACATACTTCGGCTGGAAATGAATATCGGCGATCACCGGAATCGGGGACTTCCGCGCGATGATCGGCAACGCCTCCGCGTCATCCGCCGACGGCACCGCCACCCGCACAATCTGACACCCCGCCGCGGTCAACTCCGCGATCTGCTGCAACGTCGCATTGATATCCGTCGTCGGCGTCGTCGTCATCGACTGCACCGACACCGGCGCATCCCCACCCACCAACACCGACCCCACCCTGATCTGACGAGACTGACGACGCACAGCAAGCTTCGGAACGGGAAGGGCGGGCATGCCCAGGGATACGGCGGTCACGACGGTCTCCGATCAGGCGGCGAGGCTGTAGACGTGGCGAAGGATGGTTCCGGCCAGAGCGTCCGGTGCGAGGCCGTGCGCGCGCAGCAGGTCGGCGCGCTTGCCGTGCGGCAGGAACTCACGTGGCAGGCCGGCGGTGACGGACGGCACAGCGACGCCGTGCTCGGCGAGCAGGTGCGTGACGGCGCTGCCCACCCCGCCGGTGCGGCTGCCGTCCTCGACGGTCACCACGAGCGCATGCGCGGCGGCGAGCTGGGCGAGGGCCGGGTTGACCGGCAGCACCCAGCGCGGATCCACGACGGTGACCGAGACGCCTGCCGGCCGCAGCAGTTCGGCCGCCTCCAGGCAGGCTCCGGCGAGCGGACCGACCGAGACGATCAGCACGTCGGAGCCGCGTGAGAGCACGTCGATGCCGCGGTACGTGTCGACGGCCGCGATCGGCGCGAGCGCGGGCGACTTCGGGAACCGCAGCACGGTGGGCCCGTCGGTGTCGACGGCCTCGCGCAGCTGGCCGGCCAGCGCGGCGGTGTCGCGCGGTGCCGCGATCCGCAGGCCGGGCACGACGCCGAGCATCGGCAGGTCCCACATGCCGTTGTGGCTCGGCCCGTCGTCGCCGGTGACGCCCGCCCGGTCGAGTACGAACGTCACGGGAAGGTTGTGCAGCGCCACGTCCATCAGCACCTGATCGAACGCGCGGTTGAGGAACGTGGCGTAGACGGCGACCACCGGGTGGAGGCCGCCGAGCGCCAACCCCGCGGCGGACGTCACCGCGTGCTGCTCGGCGATCCCGACGTCGAACACCCGATCGGGGAAGGCGCGCTGGAACTCGCCGAGACCGACCGGTTCCAGCATCGCGGCCGTCACGGCGACGACGTCGGGCCGCTCGGCGGCGATCGCCGTGAGCTCGGACCCGAACGCGTGCGTCCAGGTCGGGACTGGCCTGCCAGTGGCGGGGCCGACTGCGTGGAGGCGATCGGCGTCGTCGTCCAGCGCCGGCTGGTACCCCGCTCCCTTACGGGTGAGGCAGTGCACGACCACCGGCCCGCCGAGCGCTCGCGCCTCGGCGAACGCGGCTTCCAGCGCGGCCATGTCGTGCCCGTCGACCGGGCCGACGTAGCCCAGGCCGAAGCCGGTGAACACGGCGCGGTGGTCGGCGAGCCCGCCGACGGTCTCGGCGTAGGAGCGGCCGTTGTCGTTGAACGCGACGATCACGGGACGGTGCGGTGCGGCACCGAGGTTGTTCAGCGCTTCCCAGCACATGCCGCCGGTGAGCGCGCCGTCGCCCACCACGGCGACAACGGCCCGATCGGTGACGCCACGCAGGTCAAGCGCCTTGGCGAGACCATCCGCATAGGACAGTGCGGTCGAGGCGTGCGAGTTCTCGACGAGGTCGTGGTCGGACTCGGCCGGGTTCGGGTAGCCGGAGAGTCGGCCTGCCTGGCGCAGCCCGCCGAACGCGTCGGCGCGGCCGGTGATCAGCTTGTGCACGTACGCCTGGTGACCGGTGTCCCAGAGGACCAGGTCGCGCGGCGACTCGAAGGTGCGGTGCAGCGCGAGCGTCAGCTCCACCACGCCCAGATTCGAGCCCAGGTGACCGCCGGTGCGGGTGACGGTGCCGACGAGGATCTCGCGGATCCGGTCGGCCAGCGTGGCGAGTTCGTCGTAGTCCAGCCGGCGCAGCTCGGCCAAGGTGGGCATCACGGTCGCCGTACCTCCTTCGGTAGCTGGAACACGACGGTCTCGGTGGTCACCGGCCGCTCCTCGACCTCCAGCGGGCCGAGCGTGCGGAGCCGCTCCAGGATTGCCTCGACGACTGCCGGCGGCGCGGAGGCGCCCGCGGTCAGCGCCACCGTCGTGACGCCGTCCAACCAGGCCGGATCGATGTCGTCCGGGCCGTCGACGAGAAACGCGTCGGTGCCGTCGCGGCGGGCCAGCTCCACGAGCCGCACCGAGTTCGACGAGTTCGCCGAGCCGACCACCAGCGCGAGGTCGGCCTCGGTCACCACGGCGCGCAGTGCCTTCTGACGGTTGGTGGTGGCGTAGCAGATGTCGTCGGAGGACGGCGCCGCGACATCGGGGAACCGCTCGCGCAGGGCGGAAGCCACCTCGGCCGCCTCGTCCACGGCGAGTGTGGTCTGCATCACGTACGAGACCCGCCCGTCGGCCTGGAGACCTGCCACGTCGGCGGAGGTCTCGACGAGCCGTATCCGGCCGGGCGCCTGGCCCAAGGTGCCTTCGGACTCCTCGTGCCCGGCATGGCCGATCAGCACGACGGTGTCGCCGCGGTTCACGTAGCGGCGCGCCTCCGCGTGCACCTTGGTCACCAGCGGGCACGTCGCGTCGATGACCTCTAGGTCCCGCGCGTGCGCCTCTGCCCGCACCGCCGGTGACACGCCGTGGGCCGAGAACACGACGGTCGAGCCGGGCGGCACCTCGTCCAGTTCCTCGACGAACACTGCGCCCCGCCGCTCCAGTTCGGCGATCACGTGGACGTTGTGCACGATCTGCTTGCGCACGTAGACCGGAGCGCCGTGGATCTCGATCGCGCGCTCGACGATCTCGATGGCCCGCTCCACACCGGCGCAGAACGAGCGAGGGCCGGCGAGAAGCACTCGGCGCATCAGTGGTCCCTCGCCGCGACGAAGCGGGCTGTCGCGAGCAGTTCGGCCTTCACCCCGGCCGGGATCGCGACCTCGTCGAGGCAGCGTTCCGCGCCGGCGAGCTGGCGTGCCAGCTCCTGTTCGCTCCACTGTCGCCCGCCGCACTCCTCGATGAGGGCGGCGACCGTCTCCAGCTGCTGCCGGTCGAGCGGGCCCGATTGGCAGTAGATCTCGGCGAGGCGCGCGGAGGCCGCTGTACGGGCGGACAGCGCCGCCACGACCGGCGCCGACTTCTTGCGCGCCTGCAGATCGGCGAGCACCGGCTTGCCGAGTGCACCGGGGTCGCCCCAGATCCCGAGCATGTCGTCGGCGAGCTGGAACGCCAGCCCCAGGTGGGTACCGAAGCCGGCCATCGCGCTGACCAGCGCAGGCGGGGCGCCGGCGACCAGTGCGCCGAGGGAGCAGGCCGCGCTGAGCAGCGCCGCGGTCTTGCCGGCCGCCATCGTCAGGTACTCCTCCACGGTCACGTCGGTCCGGCGTTCGAAGTCCAGGTCCGCTACCTGGCCGGCGATGAGCTGCTGGACGGTGGCCGCGAGCGCGCGGGCGGCGCGGGGCTCGTGCTCCACCAGCACGCCGAGCGCGGAGGTGAGCAGCACGTCACCGGCCAGGATCGCCGACGACGTGCCGAAGACCGTCCACGCGGCCGGCCGGTGCCGGCGTTCGGTGTCGCCGTCCATGATGTCGTCGTGCAGCAGCGAGAAGTCGTGCACCAGCTCGACCGCGACGCCCGCCGGGATGCCACGCTCCGGTGCGGCGCCCGCGGCCTGCGCGGCCAGCAACGCCAGCGCCGGGCGTAGGGCCTTGCCCGCGCCCGTCGCGACATGCTCGCCGTGCTCGTCGAGCCAGCCCTGGTGATAGCCGACCACGTTGCGAATTTCGGGGCTCAACACCGCGGCGGCCTGGCGCAGTGCGGGCAGCACCGTCTCCCTGGCGGCGATCAGCGTCGGGAGTTCGAGGGTTTGGGTCATTCGCTGCCAGCCTCTCTGACTGTCGCTGGGGTAGAGAGCGAAGTGGGTTGCTAGCAGCGTGCGGTGGCCGGGCGGCGCACCAAAATGCCGTTCCGTTGAGCGGTACGGAACCGAATCGATGCCCAGCCGGGTGCTAGGGCTCCGGCGCCCGCGCGCCTGCCGCTGCTCGGCCACCTGCTGCCGCTCAGCTGCCAACAGTTGGCGTTCTTCCGGTCGCTGCGCGCCTACGGCCCACCCTGACCTGGTGCCGCGGACCCTCGTCCCGGACGCGCGGAAGTTCGGCATGGGCGTCCAGATCGAGAAGGCGCGCCGACGATCGGAAACGGGCTCGTCTCTTCGTCGCGGCCGCCGATGTCCTCACCGCGCGACCGCCGTTTCCTCGCCGGGCTCACCCGGCGGATGCTGCTGTCGAGCCCGATCCCGCGGAAGCCGCCGACGCGGTCCAATCGCGAGTCCGAGCCGCGCGGCGGCGTCTGAACGAAGCGCTCTGGCGGATCGTCACCGAGTACCGCGCCAACACCGCCGGCCGCGACGTCCTCCTGTCGATGCTGCGCGACGCGAGACGGGCGCGCGGATGTCTGACCAGCAGCTCTTCGACAAGCCGATGACCATGCTGCTCGCCGGGACCGAGACGTCGGCGAACGCGCTCTGCGGGAGGCGTCGCCACCACCCGTGACAGAGGTCCCTTGCCAGTGTCGATCTCTGCCCCGATCAGGGTGGAACCTGGATCGCCGGCACGGTGGCCGGCCGGGCCACCCTCTGGAATCCCCGGTACTTGCCGCCGCCACTCGGCTCCATGTGGTGGAGTCACATGCTGGGCCAGGTCGAGCCCGGTGCCGAGACGCGGGTCGTCTCCCGAGCCTTCATCCGAGAGAACGGTGCCTCCGGTGCTGTGGCGTGGCCCCGCTCCCTTGCGCGATGACGGTCACCCGCCGCACGGTCCTGGCCGGCAGCGTCGCCGCGACCTGGTCGTCGGCGGCTGCTCGTCCTCGGACGAGCGGCCGCCGCAGACGGACGTACCGGCGCACCCGCCACGGAACCACGCCACCGTGGGCGCGTTGCGTCGCGGCCCACCGAGGCCCTGCGGACGCTGGCCGAAAGGGCCGAAGACGCCCCGCAGGGCACGCAGCTCACCGTCGGGCTGGGCGCGGCCCAGTTCCACCACGCCGGCTCACCGACCGGCGTCCTCTCAGCTGACGGCGATGCCACCGTTCCCGGGCGACGTGCTCGATCCGGCGCAGAGCCACCGTGAGGCTCTCAGGGGGTCACTCCATACCTAGTCAACAAGCCCGGTAGGTACGTGCTCGGGGTCACGCGTCGGCTGCCGATTGATAACGCGCCGATACACGATTCCGGGGAGGTTCTCAGCCAGCCCCGGCAGGAGCCGCGGTATGAAGCGAAGCGGACCGATCACGCCGGGTGTCACAAGGAACCTGTTTCGTCGCAAGGACTTCTCAGTCGCGCGCACGACGTCGTCAGGCGACATTGGTTGGAAGAAGCCGGTTGCCATGGAGCGGCTGATTGGCATCTGCTCCAACAACGGAGTCCTCACCGCGGGAGGATATACGCACGCGATCTTGACGCCACTGCCCCGGAACTCCTGACGGAGCGCCCGCGCGTACAACGAGACGGCGGCCTTTGTGGTCGGGTAGGCACCCTCATGATATGTCGGAAATATTCCGCCGGATGATGAGGACATCACGACGACGACGCCACGACCTCGCCTGGTTATCTGGGGGAGAACGGACCCCACAGCCCATACGGTCCCCAGGTAGTTGACCATGGCCAACCTGTGCCAGACATCCGCTTCGGTGGTCGACATCAAACCGTCTCCGCCTACAGCCGCGCTGGTCACGACACCATCGCAGGGCAGACGCCTGACGACTTCGGCGAGTGATTTCGGATCAGCGACATCTGCTTCCACCGGTGTTACAAGCCGATACTGATCTGCGAGATCCGTCAAACCCGCGACATTGACGTCAACCGCGACAACGGGTATCCCCGCCGTGGCGATTCGCTCAGCGAAGGCTCGACCTATGCCGCTCGCGGCGCCGGTGACCAGGACTCGACTGGAACCATGCCAGGTGGGATCGGTATTCACGGACGTACCTCCATCAGAGGAGTTCCCTCATCGGGGATTGGTTGCCACGTCGGCGGAGGTGCCGGCGAGGGGATGTCCAGAAGAACTGCGCGAGAGCTGCGAACACCGATGGCGTGGGAGACGCGCCAAAGAGGAGCTTGGCCGCCAGACTCGGTGTCCACCTCAAGCGGCTCCGGATAACGGTTTTCGTACGAGTGAACTCACGTAGGCCTTCCACGCCCTTCAAGCGCCCCTGCCCGCTCAACTTCGTTCCGCCGAACGCGACGCCGGGTATGCCCGCGCCAAATATCGCATCGTTAATGTCCACCGTACCTGCGGAAATACCCGCTGCCAGCCGCCTCGCCCGGGCACTGTTCCGGCTAAACACGCTTGCGCCCAGCCCATAGGGGGTTTGATTGGCCAACGTGATGGCGTGCCGCTCGTCGTCTGTATGCACAACGGAGATCACCGGCCCGAAACTCTCCTCTTGAAACAGTTCTGTATGTGGCCGAACGTCCACTACGACAGTCGGTTCGAACCCGACAAGCCCGTTGTCGGTCGTCCGGTGACCTCCCGCGAGGATTCGGGCACCATCCGCCTGTGCCGCCGCGAGCCTGCGCTGCAGAACCTCTGCCTGCGAAGGTCGCATGAGCGGCGCTGCCCACGCCGAGTCGGCAGTCATGGCCTTGGCGGCGTCCACCAGCTCATCCACGAAACGGTCGTGGACCGTCCGGCAGACGATTACACGCTGGACTGCCATACACGTCTGGCCGCCATTCAGAAAGGCAGCGCCGGCAGCCGAACGAGCAGCGTCGCGTAGATTGGCGTCGCTCCAGACAACCATGGGGTCGTTCCCGCCGAGCTCCATCACCACCGGAGTCATCGTTTGCGCGGCTTCCACCAGGACCTGCCGTCCTGTGGTCGTGCTGCCCGTGAACACGATCTTGTCCACGCCCGATCGCACCAGCGCCTGACCTGTCTCCCCATTCCCTGTTACAGGTTGAACGAGATCGAGGCCAGCGGAATTGACGACCTGCGCAAGCAACTGTCCCACTCGCGGAGTGTGTTCGGACGACTTCAGCACAACGGTATTCCCCGCAGCGAGCGCGTTCGGGATCGATTGCATAGGTATCGCCACCGGATAGTTCCACGGCGCTATGACTCCGACGACGCCGAGCGGCTCGTAATGCCGTTCGGCCGCCTTGAGAACGAAAGGCCCTGTCGATACCGACTCCGAACGCAATTTTCGCGGAGCGACCTTCGCCGACCACGCCATACAGGTACATGCTGAAATGATTTCAAGCCACGCCGCAGCCAACGACTTGCCAGTCTCTGCAGCGTCCAGCTCGGCCAGTCGCCTGCCGTTGTCCGCGACTGCGTCGCGGACCAGAAGCAGATGACGCCGACGATCGCGCGTCGAATAGGCCGACCATTCCACTGCCACTTCACGAGCCTTCGCCACAGCGACGTCGACAGCCGCGCCGTCCATCATGGTGCTACCCCCGTTGTCGCCCCGGGTTCCGACACAACTTTCGGCAGCTCTCTTCATGCGGACAGCTCCTTTGCGGCCTGCGGCGACCTTGAACGTCCTGGTGTCCCGGCGGCTCGAAGCAACTTAATGACCTCGTGCAGCGAGTGCACAGTCGATTCAGTACTCTCGCAGGTGCCTGCTCGATCAATAAGCACACCGTGCATACCAACGGCGCGGGCACCGCGCACGTTCAGAACCTCATCGTCGACGAACATGCACTCTTCGGGCCTCAACCCCAATTCGTCCGCGACGCGACGGTACGCGGCGGGAGCTGGCTTCTGAATGGGCAGCGCATTGACGATGGCGTCGAAAAACTCGGGTTCGAGGCCGGCTTGGAGCAATGTTGATCGCACGTTTGTCAAAGGATGGTTCGTCAATAACGCAAGTTGGAATCCACGCTGCTTCAGGGCGAGCAGGCAGGGCGTGGTATCAGGATACTGAGTGAAGGCGGTGTCGTATTCTCCGGTTAGGCGCGCCAACTCTTCGACGTCCCTGTCCGTGCCACCGAATTTCGCGACGAGCGCCGTCCAGAAGGACCGAATTATCAGGGTGTCGGTCGAAGGCGCAGCCGATGGATCGTGAGTCAACGACGACCAGACCTCGTAGAGGTGTGCAAGTTCCAGGTCAGGCAGGACCTGGCGGAACTTGGCGACCAGACCGGCCTCGTCATAGTGGAGCAATGTCTGATCGCGATCAAACACGACTGCGCGAATAGTCACGGCTCCCCCTATAGTCCGTTCGCGGGGACGCTTCCCTCGATTGCGTATCGTAAAGAAGCTTGGCCGCCAGAACCGTGGACCGGACCACACGTTCAGGCGCGTACAGGGCCTTGCCGATCCACAACTCGGCCAGTGGCGCACTGCTAAGGCGCTCCAATGCGGCACGGCCCGCGGAGATCGCTCTACGCTCAGCAGTGCCAGATCGGTTGGCGTGCATCAGAGCCAGGAGTGCATAGGCCGTCTCCTCCGCCGTGCTTGAGGAACATCCCCACGATCCGTCGGCCTTTTGGGTCGCGAGAATCCAGTCAAGCGCGGCTCCGCACATTTCATCGGCCAGCCCTGACAGGGCCGCGACGGCGTGGCTTGTGGCGTAGTACGGCGAAACGTTCCACTTATCGGTCCAGTTTCCCAGCGGCAGCTGGGACCTCCGGAGCATGTCAATCGCCGTCTCCATGCGATCGGCGCGTTCGGCTCCACAAGCCCGCAGCGCATGGACTACATGGATGTTCGACGAGACCGAAGGGTTCCGCTCAAAGTCGTACGTGTTGTACCCATCCGCGCCAAGGAAGCTGTCGAGGACGCTGCTGTCAGCGGGCAGGCCACAGTAGGCACGCAATCGTAGTAGCACAGCCGTATCATCGCTGTCGGGCGGCATGCCTTCGGCCGACATCGCCAAGGCCCCATCAGTCGCATATTCTGATAGTGCCGCCACGGCGGGCCGGAGTTGATTCGGCGGTATGCCCGCGAGCGCAAGATTGTTGAGGACCCATGCTCGGTCGAATAGTTCGTAGCGGTAGATAGTCGGAAAGCCGGCATCGGGCGTCGCGGCCGATGCGTCGCGCAGGTAGTCGATCGTGGAGGGCGACTGAAGTCGACCGTACGCGTACGCCGATGCCGACGGAGAGCAACCGAGCGATCCATCACTGCATTGCAGACCGGCCAGGTCGATGCCTTCTATTTGTGCGTCGTCCAGAGTTTCCAATGTGTGGACCAGGGTCGTATGTTCCCAGCCTTTGCGAGGTAGCATGCCAAGCTTCTCGGTTCTTATCGATCCGACCCACGACAGCGCGTCATACGGCAGATCAAGGCCGAGCCTGGTCGCGCGATTCAGGAGGGCGGGGACAATCAGCTCGAAGGCGACGGTGGTTTCGGCGTCAGAGTCCTTGAGATTGGCGAGCGAGATGGACTGTGATCGAAGGTAGTTGCAGCCTTCTTCAACCTGGGAGGCGCCTTTGCCGAGTTCGGCCAGAACAACAGTGGATGCCAGCGTGCATACGAGGCGATCGTGTCGATCGAAAAACGACGCGCCCCACGATCCGTCACGACGTTGATTTCGCAATAGCCATTGCAATGCGCCGAGGCCGACAGTCTTGCCCGCGGCTCCACCGGCGCAGGCAAGTGCGACGATGGCGGTGTCGTAGGCGGATGAGGTCAAGGAAAGGCGCGCAGGCTGGTCGATATACTCTTGGATGTTATGAGTATCCATGATCAACAATCATCCCTTCGTCCCTAGCGGTCTCTACGTGTCGTCGTCTGTGACCGTGGCCAGCACTGTCATCGGAAAGGCGATTGTCGGTCCCTGTGCCACACCGCGAACAGGCTCCTGGGGCATATGAACGTGAAACCCCGGCGCGCGAAATATCATGGCCAAGGCGATAGCGAGTTCGTAGCTTGCGAATGCGGCGCCGAGGCATCGGCGAGTGCCCACGCCGAAGGGCAGATAGTCGGTCTGGCTGTGCCGCTGGCCGAGAAACCGCGATGGGTCGAACCTGTTCGGCTCCGGATAGCTGGCGGGCCTGCGGTGCGCGACGTGGATGCAGGGGACGACTTCCGTATCTCGGGTGATGACCTGCTCTGATGTGTGGATGTCCGCCCGCACACGTCGCGTGAGTCCAGTGGGAACGACGGAGCTAAGTCGCAGTACTTCCTGACACACCGCAACCAGGTAGGGTTCGTTGGCCATGACGTTCGGCTCGACTCCGTCACCGAGCGCGCGCAGCGCGCCGGCGAGCGTGTCTCGAACGTCGGAGTGTGTGGCGACGAAAAGGGCGCCCCATGCCAAGGTGGCGGCCGTCGTTTCGAAGCCCGCCACGAGCAGGCTGACGACGTGGCCACGGATCTGCTGGTCAGACAGGCTGGCATCGCCGAGATCGCGCTGCCGCAGGAGATGACTGACGAGGTCGATGCTGTCCGGGTCAGGTGACTCCGCGCGGCCGGCGACTTCCTGGGCGATGAAGTCATCGAGCAAATCGCACAGATTCTGGATACGGACCCGGTCCGCGTTCTTGGAATCCAAGGTGGACAGTAGTTCGGCGGCAAGAGCGGTGACCCGCTCGACGTGATCTACGGAAATATCTCCAAACAGCAGGCGTACCAACACACCCATGGTCACGTGGCGGGCGAGCTCAATCAACGGCACGGAGCCCGCGGTCTTAGCTCCATCCAGGGCGACTTCAGTCTGGTCGGCGATAAGCGTGCCCAGTTGCCGCATCCGATTGCCCATCAGCGGCCAGCCCAGCAGTTTTCTGGCCCGTAGGTGATCCTCGCCGTTGAGAAAGACAATCGAATGCTCGCCGACAATCGTTTGAAACGCAGTCGATCCGGTCGAGTCGAGGTTGTGTCCGTTGGCGACAAGTACCTCGCGAATCGCCTCAGGCGATCCGAGGAAGACCCGCTTCGGTACGCCACCGTGGCTGACTGTGAAGTCCGCACCGAACGTGGCGTGGTATCGGTTGAATGCCGCAATCGGGTCGGTTTCGACATCCTGTGCCTGTTTGGCTGTCAGATCCGGGCCGGGGGGAAGCTGGGGACGTCCGGCCGCGCTCATTCCGCTGCTCCGGAACATCTCTGAATTGGAAGCCCACTGATGTGAGCTTCATGCAACCGTCGGTGCGGATCCGTGGGCGCATGTCTCGTCTTTATGCAGGCGAGGTCGGTGAGGGTCAGAAGCTCCTGTCGACTGGTCGACGCCAGGTGCGCCGCATCCAGGCTGCGCCTGGCGGCTTGCAGGTGTCGATCGGCTTCGGCTCGGCCCCAGTCGAGTGCCCCCAGCGACTCCAGCCGCGCGGTCATGGGGCGGATCTCAGCTTCGTCGGGCATATGTGGGCGGGCATAGAAGCCGATGAGATCGTCGCCGGGCGGGGCGACAGAGAGCGCGTAAGTGACCGGCAAGGACTTCTTACGGGTACGAATGTCAGCGCCGACGGGCTTGCCGGTTTGTGTCGGGTCGCCCCAGATACCCAGCATGTCGTCGGCTAGTTGGAAGGCCAGGCCGAGGTGCCGTCCGTAGGCTTCCAGAGCTGTGATCGTCGCCGTATCGGCTCCGCCGAGCAGGGCGCCAAGGTGTGCGGCACAGGCGACCAGCGATGCGGTCTTGCCGTCGACCATGCGATAGCAGTCGGCGGGCGTGACGCTGCTGCGCGTCTCGAAGTCAAGGTCAAGGGCTTGGCCGATAACGAGCTGCCTATAGGTCTCGGCCAGGACGCTCGCGGCAGCCACACCGCTGGCGTTGCCGTGCCGCAGGAGCACACTGAATGCGAGGACGATGAGCGCGTCCCCCGCCAGGAGAGCCGCCGATTCGCCGAAGACTGTCCAGGCGGTTGGTCGGTGTCGCCGAAGCTGGTCGTGGTCCATTACATCGTCTTGGAGAAGCGAGCTATTGTGCGCCAGTTCGACCGCGACGGCACCGGGCAGGGCGGCGTTCAAGGAACCTCCCACGCCTTGGGCACATCGGATGACAATGGCCGACCGCAGCATCTTTCCGTGGTCACCGTTGGATTGCCGACCGTCGGCGGTAGTCCATCCGAAGTGGTAACTCACAACTCGGCGGATGGACTCGTCCAGTTGCAGCACCGCGGCACGAAGCTCTGCGTCCACGTGCCTTTTGAACTCGCCATTCGCCTCGGGAACGGCCGTTCGCTCCAGGACCCGCGCTGCTACCGCCGTGGGTATGACGTCCATGAGAGGGCCTTCGGGTGCAGGGGGACTTTGGTCACCTCTGACAGTGCGCCCGGTCACAGCCGAACTCATCAGTCAGGCGACCAGACCCGGAACGTGAACTTCGGTAATTCGCGCAGGGCCTGATGTCCTGGGCCGGACACGACATATGTCATGCGGCCGGAGCGCCGCGGGTCGCGGGCAGTGATGGAGAAGCACGGTGAGGCTGGCGCGGCGAGCCGGAGCGCCGCGAGCAGACCGGCGAGCAGCCCGTGACCGGCGGGCGGCACTGTCGAGGAGAGGGGTGAACGTTGGACCCACCGGAACGCGGTCACGTGGTCGACCTCCACACCGCGTTTGGCCAGCAGTTCCTCGGCATCGCGGTAGGACGGCCCGAACGCTCTGTGCCACCAGCCACCAGCCAGCAGGCGCCAGCGATCTGCGCCCCCGGGGACGTGCCGGCGCTGGCTTGGACGGGTCGGACCGCAGGCTCAACGTGGCGTCCCTGGGGCGGCGTGCCTGAACGACCACGGTGACCGTACGCAAAGCCGCAGGTACGCTGGGTCGGTGGATCCCCTCCGGCGCGGGCCTGGTGGACGGGCCGCGCGCCGCCCGGTCATCGGCATGCTGACAGAGACCCTCGACCTCGAACTCTGGGCCGAGCAGTGGCTCGGCGCGGTCGACGGCGCGCGGTTCACCGAGTGCGACTTCATCTGCTTCTGCGGCCGGGCGCTGCAGGGCGCGGGGCCCGCCGGCCGCGCGAACGCGATCTACGACCTCGTCACGCCGCGGTCGGTCGACGCGCTCGTCGTCTGGACGAGCACGCTCGGGATCAACGTCGGCAGCGAGGGCGTGGCGGCGTTCTGCCAGCGCTTCGCCCCGGTGCCGATCGTGAGTGTGGAGCAGTCGCTGGGTCAGGCGCCCGTGGTCGGCATGGACGACCGGCAGGGCATGCACGCGGTCGTCAGCCACCTGATCGAGGCACATGGCCGGCGGCACATCGCCTTCGTGCACGGGCCTGCCAACCACGAGGGCGCCGGCGAGCGGTACCGGGGCTACCGCGGCGCGATGGCCGAGCACGGGCTCACCGTCGATCCGGACTGGGTGTCCACGCGCCCGTCGTCGTGGGCGCCGGAGGAGGCGGCCGCCTCGGTCGCCCGCATGCTCCGGCACGGGCGCCCGCCCGAGGCGGTGGCGGCCGCCAACGACCACATCGCGCTCGGTGCCCTCTACGCGCTGGCCGCCGCCGGTCTGCGCGTGCCCGACGACGTCGCGGTGGTCGGATTCGACGACTTCATGACGATCCGCGAACACGATCTGTGGTTCGACAGCGCCCCAGACAGCGGGGACGAGGTCAGCACCAGCACCAGCGAGGGTGAGGTCACCGTCGGAGCGCTGTCGCTTACCACGGCGCACGCACCGTTCCACGAGATGGGCCGCCGCTCAGTCGCGGTCGCCCTCGACCTGATCCGTGGCGAGACAGTGCCGCCGCTGGTCAAGGTGCCGACAGAGTTGGTCGTGCGGCGTTCCTGCGGCTGCTCGCCGCACACTGGCCGCCACGGCCGCGGCGCCGGCGATCAGCAGCCCGCGACCGTGTCGCCGGAACGCCCCACGATCCAGCTCCGGCGGGCCGCCAGGCACCGCGCCACCCAGCTCCCGGAGGACTGGCCCGAGCGGCTCACGAGCGAGTTCGAGCGCGCGATCCGCGGGGAGGACCACGTCTTCCTCGGCCTGCTCGACGAACTCGTGCTGTCGAACCTGCGCTCGGTGGAGAAGGCCGTGAACTGGCCCCGCGCGCTGACCGCCCTGCGCCAGCTGGTCGAGCGCCCCACCGCGATGCCGGAGGAGGCCGTGCGCGCCGAGGACCTGTGGCTGCGCGCCCAGCTGTCCGTGAACGAGATCGTCGAGCGGCAGTGGCGTTACGCGCAGGTGCTCACCGACCGGCGGAACAAGATCATGCGTGAGGTCGGGCAGCGGCTGATCGCCGCGTCCGACGTCAAGGAGCTGGCCGACGTCCTGGCCGAGCAACTGCCCAAGATCGCCCTGCCGGGCTGCTACCTCGCCCTGTACGAGTCGGCGATGGCGACCGAGACCGTGTCCGGCCGGCCACCGCAGGATGCGGCGCGCGACCGGTCGCGGTTGCTGCTCGCCTACGAGAACGGCGCGCGCCTCGACGTCAACGGCGAATCGCCGGTCCTCGACTCGGTCGAGGTCGTGCCAGGCGGCCGGCTCGACCGGGCGGAGCCCTACAGCATCGTGGCCGCTCCGCTGTACTTCCAGGAGGAGCATCTCGGGTTCGCGCTGTTCGAGCTCGGGCCGCGGATCGGCTGGATCTACACGGCGCTGCAGGAGCAGATCAGTACCGCGCTGCACCGCGCGCTGCTGGTCGAGCGCGAGCGGCTGGCGCACATCGTCGTCCAGGAGGCGCACCGGCGCGAGGAGCGCCAACGGCTCGCCGGCGAGCTGCACGACTCCGTCTCGCAGGCCCTGTTCTCGATGACGCTGCACACGCGCGCCGTGCAGCTGGCGGTGGAGCGGGGCGAATACCAGTCCGGTCACGTGGTCGACGGGCTGGCCCAACTCAGCCAGTTGACCGAGAGCGCGCTGGCGGACATGCGGTCACTGATCTTCCAGCTCCGCCCGGATGCACTGCGCGAGGAGGGTCTCGTCACCGCGATCCGCAGGCACGCCGCCGCGGTGTCGGTCCGGGAAGGGCTCGTCGTCGACGTGTACGCGGACACCGAGCGGTTGCCGCTCGACGAGCGTGCGGAGGAAGAGCTGCTGCGCGTGATCCAGGAGGCGCTGCACAACTGCGTCAAGCACGCCCGGGCCGGTCATGTGGAGATCCGGATGGCGGAGTCCGGTGAGACGCCGGGGACGCTGATCGTGGAGGTCGCCGACGATGGCATCGGCTTCGACCCGGGCGCGCGCTACCCCGGGCACCTCGGCCTTGACGGCATGCGTGAACGCGCGCAGCGCCTCGGCGGACGCCTGGCCATCGACAGTTCTCCCGCCGGGTCGACGGTCCGCGCGGTGCTGCCCGGCCTCCTCGCGGACCGGCCTGCGACCTAGCGCCGCTGCGCCACGCTGTCGCGGGCGACCCCGGCCCGAGACTGCGAGCCGCTGGAGATGAGGACGGCTGCGAACGCCGTTCGTGGCCTCACCGAGCTCCGACCGGGTGGCTGGGTGCCGTCCGCGACCACCCCGAAGGACCGCGGGCCGCTGCTGGCCGGCAGCAGCCCGCGGTTCGGCGAGGGTGCGCGATCTCGGTGATCAGCTGGAGCGGTTCGCCGGCCTCGCGGCAGCGGTCCGCCGAACGCCGCGCGCAGCTTCGGTTCGCCGGCGGCGAGGCCTAGACGCAGCGGGCCTGGATCAGGACGTACGCACCCCACCAGTTCGGGCCGAGCTGGTGCGCGCCGCCGGACGTGTTGAGCACGGTGCAGGTCGTGCCGGTCTCGGCCTCGTGGGCTGCCTTGTCGGCGTTGGCCTCGGCGGCGGCGCCGGCCCGCGCCGCGGCCTCGGTGGTGCCCTCGTCGCCGCCCGCGAAGTAGCGTGGGTACGACGGGGCGGCGGTAGCGGGTGCCGCCGTCGCGCCGGCAAGCGCCAGGCCGAGCACGATCGGGACGAGTGCGGTTCGGATTGAGCGCATGGCGATTCCTCCAAGGACGTGGTGCGACCGGCCGCCCCCATGAACGGCCGGAGTCAGAGCGCGCGGATTGTCCGGGCGATGCCCGCCGCGTCGAGGCCCAGTTCGGCCAGGATCGCGCCGCGCGAACCGTGCGGCAGGAAGTTCCGCGGCACGCCGAGCACATGCAGCGGCGTGGCGACACCGGCGTCGTGCAGCGCCTGGCCGAGCAGCGACCCGACGCCGCCGGTCCGGCCGCAGTCCTCGACCGCGACCACGTGCCGGTGCGCGGCGGCGAGTCGGACCAGTTCCGGCGGGACCGGCACCGGCCAGCGTGGGTCGACCACGGTCACGCCGGGCAGGGTGCGCGCGGCGGCGACGCCGGCTGAGGCGAGCGCGCCGACGGCGACCAGCAGGACGTCCGGCCGCTCGCCCCGGACCAGCACGTCCACCCCGCCGGCCCGGCCGACGGCGGGCACCGGGTCGCCGACGGTGGCCTTCGGGTACCGGACCACGGTCGGTGCGTCCGCCACCCCGACCGCCTCCCACAGCGCGGCCCGCAGCTGGTCGGCGTCGCGCGGGGCTGCCACCCGCAGCCCGGGGATCGGCGCGAGCAGCGACAGGTCCCACATGCCGTGGTGGGACGCGCCGTCCTCGCCGGTGACGCCGGCCCGGTCGAGGACCACGGTGACCCCGCAGCGGTGCAGGGCTGCGTCCATCAGTAGCTGGTCGACCGCGCGGTTCAGGAACGTGGCGTAGAGCGCGACCACCGGGTGCAGGCCGCCCAGCGCCAGGCCGGCGGCCGAGGCGAGCGCGTGCTGCTCGGCGATACCCACGTCGAAGACCCGGTCCGGCCGGGCCTGCGCCATCGGGTGCAGCCCGACCGGGCGGAGCATCGCCGCGGTGATGGCGACCACGTCGGGGCGGGTCGCGGCGATCTCGGCCATGGTCTCGGCGAACACGTGCGTCCAGGTGCGGCCGCCGGCGGTGCGCGGCCGGCCGGTGAGCGGGTCGAGCTGGCCGATGCCGTGCATGTGGTCGGCGAGGTCGCGCTCGGCGGGGCGGTAGCCGCGGCCCTTGCTGGTGACGCAGTGGACGACGGTGGGCCGGCCGCGCGCGTCGGCGCGGCGCAACGCCGCCTCCAGCGCGGGCACGTCGTGGCCGTCGACCGGGCCGAGGTAGTCGAAGCCGAGCGCCTCGAAGATGGTCCACGGTTCGCCGGTGCCGGCGCGCAGCCGGCCCAGGTGCTCGGCGAGGCCGCCGACGGTCGGGCAGTACGAGCGGCCGTTGTCGTTGAGCACGATGACGACCCGGCCGTGCGGGTTGCGGCTCAGGTTGTTCAGCGCCTCCCAGGCCATGCCGCCGGTCAGCGCGCCGTCGCCGACGATCGGCACCACCCGCCGACCGGACTCGCCGCGCAGGTGGAACGCCTTCGCCAGCCCGTCGGCGTAGGACAGCGCGGTGGACGCGTGCGAGTTCTCGATGACGTCGTGCGCGCTCTCGTCGCGGCTCGGGTAGCCGGACAGCCCGTGCCGCTGGCGGAGGGTGGACAGGTCGCGCCGTCCGGTCAGGAGCTTGTGGACGTACGCCTGGTGGCCGGTGTCGAAGAGCAGCGCGTCCTGCGGCGAGTCGAAGACCCGGTGCAGCGCGATGGTCAGCTCGACCACGCCGAGGTTCGGCCCGAGGTGGCCACCGGTGGCGCAGACCCGCTCGACCAGGATCTCGCGGATCTCGGCGGCGAGCGGAGAAAGCTGGCTGTCGTTGAGTTCGCGCAGGTCGGCGGGGTGGCTGATCCGGTCGAGGAGCGGGTAGGAGACCGGGGCGGCGTAGGCGACCATCAGTGCACCTCCACCCGGACGCCACCGGTCAGCTCGGCCAGCTCGTCGGGGAGGTCGGCGCCCATCTCCTCAGCCAGGCGCAGCGCTTCGTAGATCAGGGTTTCCACGATCTGGGACTCGGGCACGGTTTTGATGACTTCGCCCTTGACGAAGATCTGGCCCTTGCCGTTCCCGGAGGCGACCCCCAGGTCGGCCTCACGCGCCTCACCCGGGCCCGTTCACCACGCAGCCCATGACCGCGACCCGCAGCGGCACCGGCAACCCTTCCAGCCCGGCGGACACTTCCTCAGCCAACGTGTAGACGTCGACCTGCGCACGCCGCACAGGAGGGGCAGGACACGATCTCCAGACCACGCTCGCGTAGACCCAACGATTCCAGGATCTGGTTACCGACCTTCACCTCCTCCACCGGCGGCGCCGACAGCGAGACCCGGATCGTGTCCCCGATCCCCTCAGCCAGCAGCGCCCCGAACGCCACCGCCGATTTGATGGTGCCCTGGAACGCCGGCCCGGCCTCCGTCACACCAAGGTGCAGCGGATAGTCACACGCCGCCGCCAACTGCCGGTACGCCTGCACCATCACCACCGGGTCGTTGTGCTTCACCGAAATCTTGATGTCCCGGAAATCGTGCTCCTCAAACAGCGAGCACTCCCACAACGCCGACTCCACCAACGCCTCCGGCGTCGCCCGCCCATACTTCTCCAGCAGCCGCTTATCCAACGAGCCGGCGTTCACCCCGATCCGGATCGGCACCCCCGCCCCCGCCGCCGCCCGCGCGATCTCCCCGACCTTGTCATCGAAGGCCTTGATGTTGCCCGGGTTCACCCGCACCGCCGCACACCCCGCCTCGATCGCCGCGAACACATACTTCGGCTGGAAATGAATATCGGCGATCACCGGAATCGGGGACTTCCGCGCGATGATCGGCAACGCCTCCGCGTCATCCGCCGACGGCACCGCCACCCGCACGATCTGACACCCGGCGGCGGTGAGTTCCGCGATCTGCTGCAACGTCGCGTTGATATCCGTCGTCGGCGTCGTCGTCATCGACTGCACCGACACCGGCGCATCCCCACCCACCAACACCGACCCCACCCTGATCTGACGAGACCGACGACGCACAGCAAGCTTCGCAACGGGCAGGGCGGGCATGCCAAGCGAGAGAGTCATGGCTTCACCTCGAGTGCGGTCTCCTCGGGTGTCGCTTTCCACCCGTCGTCGGAACTGCTGGTGCGGTTCGGGAGCAGTGCGGCGAGCAGCGCGCCGGCGAGCGCGACGGCGACCAGCAGCCACACGGTGTCGTGGAACGCCGTCACGCCGGCGGCCCGCGCCTGGTAGAACGCGGCCACGCCGGCGATGCCGAGCGAGCCGCCGACCCGTTGGACCACGTTGAACAGCGTGCTGACGTCGGTCACGTCGGCTGTGCTCTGGCGGGTCAGCATGCCGGTGATGAGCGGTTGCAGGGTCAGGCCCAGGGCGGCGCCGCGCCCGGTGAGCAGCAGCGCGATCAGCCACGGCGGCGTCTGCGCGGACACCGTGAGCAGCAGCGCGGTGGTCGCGGTGAGCACGGCCATCCCGCTGACCACCGTGGTCCGCAGCCCTACCGCGGCGATCAGCTTCTCGCCCAGCCCCGAGCAGAGCCCCATCGCGATGCCCTGCGGGAAGAGCACCAGGCCGGCGACCAGGGCGGAGTGGCCCTGCACCTGCAACGTGAAGATCGGGATCAGGAACAGCACGGCGAACAGCACCACGGAAGCGACGACGCACACCGCCACCGCGACCCGGCTGCTCCGGTCGGCGAGCAGTCGCAGCGACACGGCCGGGTGCGCGGTCCGGCGTTCGTGGGCGAGGTACCCGGCGAGCAGGATCAGTCCGGCCAGGCAGCACGGCCAACCGTCGAGCGCGTCCCAGCCATCGCTGGTGATCACCGACGCGCCGTATGTGGCCAGCGTCGCACCGGCGGCCAGCATGGCGAGTCCGCGCAGGTCGAGCGGGGACCGGTCGGTGGTCGGCGGGTCGGGCGCGAGTTTGCGCGCACCGAGCAGGCCGATCGCGACCAGCGGCACGTTGATCAGGAAGATCGGCCGCCAGCCCGTGGACGCGGTGATCAGGCCGCCGATGGTCGGACCGAGTGCCGGGGCGAGGAAGAAGAACATCCCGGCCATTACCGGGGGCCGCATCTTGCCGCCGCCGCCGAAGAGCAGCGAGAGCGCGAGCGGGATCAGCGGCGCGCTGGCCACCCCCTGCAACGCCCGCAGCCCGATCAGCGCCTCGATGCCCGGCGCGGCGGCACAGGCGGCCGAGGCGAGCCCGAACGCGACCAGCGCCGCGAGGTACGTACGCCGGGTGCCGTACCGGCGGGCCAGCCACGCCGTCGCCGGCAGTGCCGCGGCGATGCCGAGCAGGTAGGCGCTGACCGTCCAGCCGACGGCCGCGAGTGAGGCGTCCAGCTCGCGGGCGATCGTCGGCACCGCCACGTTCACCGCGTTCGAGTCCACCATGGACACGAAAGGGCCGCAGACCAGCCCGATCAGCACCAGCGCGGACGGCCGGGCCGGCGCGCGCTCAGTGGGGGACATGGCGGTCCTCCTCGCCACGCCGCTGCAGGGGAAGCGCGGGCATCGTGCCAGCCCGCGGATCGGGGAGCAGCCCGAGCTGCACCAGCCGGTCCACCCTGGTGAAGCGGTGCACGCCCAGGCCGGACATGTTGTACGTGATGATGAACTGGAGCCGCCGGTTGCGCCGGTTGCGCTGCAGCACGTGCCGGCCCAGCACCTGGCCGCGCCAGCCGGTGTCGGTGAACAGCGTGGCGAGGTTGTGGCTCAGCCGCGAGACGTAGTCGATCCGGGGCCGCCGCACCTGGTCGTACCGGGACAGCGCGGCGTCGATGACCGCGGCGGTGAGCCGGTCGGCGCCGGCCAGTTGCTCGCTGAGGGTCCAGGCGTCGGCGATGGCGGCGTTCATGCCCTGGCCGGCCATCGGGTGCACGCAGTGCGCGGCGTCACCGAGCAGCGCCAGGCCGGGCCGGGTCCAGGTGGGGGCATTGAACCGCCACGCGGCCAGCGCCTGGGCGCTCGCCACGCCGTCCCGCAGCCGGTCGGCGATCGGGGCGAGCGCGGGCACGGTGCGCAGCAGCCAGCCGATCCAGACCGGCAGCCCCGGCCTGCCGATCCGCCGGAACTCGCCGCCCGGCAGCTGCACGTAGAGCCGGGCGCGGTCACCGGGCATCGGGAAGAGCAGGCGCAGGCCGTCCCTGGTGAGGTGCGCGACCACGTCGTCGCCGAGGCCGGTGACCCCGGTGAGGTCGAAGCCGATCAGGTCGTGCGGGTACCGGGTGCGCTCCACGGCGATGCCGGCGTCGGT
The DNA here is from genome assembly GCA_963742725.1 of uncultured Actinomycetota bacterium. Taxonomy (GTDB): domain Bacteria; phylum Actinomycetota; class Actinomycetes; order Mycobacteriales; family Cryptosporangiaceae; genus CAVVAL01. Next base: position 244,128 of record CAVUMX010000003.1, read on the forward strand.
GCGGATCCGCGAGGAGTTGCCGTCGCAGCCGACGACCAGGTGGGCGTCCACGTCGGTGCGCGCGTCCCCGTCGGCGAGCCGCACGCCGACCACCCGGCCGGCGCCGTCGCAGCGGAGCCGTTCCACCAGCACCCCGGAGCGCACCTCCACGCCGTCGCCGGGCTCGGTGCCGATCGCCGCCTTGATGTCGGCGTAGTAGTGCACCAGGCAGTGGTCGAACGGCGGCGGCAGCAACCGGTAGTCCAGCGCGCCCACCTCGACGCCGTCGGCCGTGCGGCAGGCCAACCGCGGCGCCCGCAGCGCACCCCGGGCGGCCAGCCGCGGCAGCGCGCCGAGCCCGTCCAGGATCTGTACCGAGCGAGGCTGCAACAGCTCTCCCTTGTGGACCGGCGCGGGCACGGGCTGCTTCTCCACGAGCAGCACCCGCCGCCCCTGCCGGGCGAACGCACGGGCGGCGGTGAGCCCACCCACACCGGCGCCGCAGACCACCACGTCGTAGTCGCGCATCACGCCGCTCCGGCGCGGTACCGGCCGAGTGCCTGGAGCGCGAACCCGTCGGCGATGTGATCGCACCAGTAGGTCAGGCCAAGGAAGTAGATGCCGACGAACGTCGCGGGCCAGCGCCCGTCCGGACGCTGCCGCGCCAGCAACCAGGCCACCCCCGCACGGACCGCCGCCGAGCCGGCCTGCCCCGCGGCGATCAGCCCGAGCACCGCCCACGCGGTCTCCTCCACCGAGGGCGGCGCGGAGACTCCGTCGCCCCAGCCGCCGTCCTCGTGCTGGTGGGCGAGCAGCCAGTCGCGGCAGCCCACCGCGGTGGCGGTGCCGGCCAGGCCGAGCTGCCCGAGCGCGTCGAGCACCCGCGCCGTGCCCGCGGTGTTGCCGCGGAACCAGATGTTGGCGAACGCGCCGTCGGACCGCTGCGTCCTGGCGAACCAGCGCACCGCCTTGGCCAGCGCCGGCTCGCCGGGCAAGCCGCCGGCCGCGTTTAGGCCGAGTACGGCGTGCGCGGTCATCACCGAACACGGCGAGTCCATCGAGACGCCCGCGTTGCTGGCGAAGCAGCCCCACGAGCCGTCCCGGTTCTGCATGGTGCGCAGCCAGTCGACGCCTTTTCGCAGGGCCGCCTCGTCGCCGCCGAGCTGAGCCAGCACCCCGACCGCGCACGCGGTGTCGTCGGTGTCCGGCCAGCCCGAGGGCAGCGACCAGCCCCACCCGCCAGCGGGCGCACCGGTCGGCGGGAACGGGTCGGGGCGCTGGCAGCGGCGGATCCAGTCCGCGGTCCCGGCCAGCTCGGCGCGGTCGACACCGGCGTCGCGCAGGCCCTGCGCCACGTACATGCTCACCGAGAACTCGATGTCCCGATCGACCGGCCACGACCCGTCGGCGCGGACGGTGGCGCGTAGGTAGCGGACGTAGTCGTGGGCGAGGTCGAGCCCGACGCCGGCGCGCACCAGCCCGACGCAGACGATCGAGGCCATCAGCGCGGACTCCTCAACGCCGCCGGGACGATCCGGATCGCTGCTCTCGTACGCGTGGATGTCGGCGAGGTAGCGCAGCGCCTTCGGCTCGGCGAGCCGGTCCAGGCGGCGGCGCAGCGGGCCGGTGCGGCGGGTCCGCGCCTGCATCACACCCCACGACATCAGCCCGGGCACGGTGAACGAGAGCCGCTGGCGGAGCCGGCGCGGCAGCAGCACCAGCTCCAGCGGCATCCGGTCGATCCGGGCCGCGTCGTACAGGCCGGCCAGCGCGAGGTACTGCTGGCAGACCGCCTTGAGCGTGCACAGGGTCTTGTCCTCGACGGCGGCCATCCCACCGAACTCGCCGATCCGGGCGAGGCCCCGGGTGACCGCGAACACCGACCGCTCCGGCTGGACCAGTTGCAGCGCGGCAACGGCGATCGCGGTGGCGTTCAGCGTGCTCGGTCCGTCTGGTGCGTCGCCCCAGCCGCCGTCCGCGGCCTGGGTCTCGCGTAACCAGCCGGCGCCGCGTACCACCAGCTCGCCGGAATCGGCCGCGAGGTGCAGCGCGATCACGGCCGATCCGGTGGACACGGCGGACGAGGGCAGCGTGCCCTGCCACGAGCCGTCCGCACGGCGCAGGGCGAACAGCCCGTCGACCGCCGCCGCGATGCCCCGGTCCACCGTCTCGACAGCGGGTAACCGCACGCCGGTCACGCAGATCGCCCCCGCGGGTCGGCCTGCTGCTCCAGCCGCGCCTCGACCGCGCAGTTCTCGCCCGATCCAGGACCGGTTGTCTCGCCGCGCTTGAGCGCCTTCTTGTACCGGTTGAACAGCGAGCGCATCAGCAGCAGCTTCGGCATCGACGGCGCCTTGCGGATGTCCAGCAGCCCGCTCACGATCGCCTCCCGACCGCCCAGCTCGCCGCTGGTGAGGCGGTGCAGGGTGAGCGGTTCGGTGCGAATCACGATGTCGGCCTGCTCGTACGGGATCGCACCAGGCTCGATCGCGCGACGGTCCCGCCCCACTGTGAGCAGGTACGGGGTGGGCTCCGGGCCGCCGGTCTGGAACTCGTACAGCACGGTGAGCGCGCCACCCGCCAGCCGCTGCGCCAGGGTCGGGTTGCGGCGGCTCACCTCCAGCATGTCCCGTAGCTCGGCGACCACGTCCTCGATGGTCATCTCGGTGCTCATCGGATACCTCCGTCGCGGGCGTTGTGCGAGGCCAGCGAGAGGCCATCGACCGGGATGAACACCGGCGCCGGGCCTGCGGGGGACAGGCCCGCGGCGGGCGATGCGGCCGGAAGCGCGGCCAGCAGTTCCGTGGTCGACCGCCAGTAGGTGGGGTCCATCGCGTCCGGCTGTCCGGTGTGGATGATCGAGCGGGCCAGGCAGCCCAGATCCTCGGCGCGGGCGCGCTTGAGCAGCGGCGCCTGCCAGATGTCGACGATGCTCTGCTCGCGCAGGCTGCCGATCTTGGCGTGCACGAACGGGCAGGAGTGGATGTCGCCGTTGGGCTGCACGCTGACCATGAACCGGCCGACCTTGCAGCCGGAGCTCTTCTCGAAGCCGACCGCGTGGCCGGCGTGGTGGTGCTCGCTCCCCGGCCGGTTCAGCTCGATACCCTGCGGGCAGGCCAGGCTCTCCTGGACCGGGACGTTGATGCCGAGCGGCGCGCCGATGTCGCGTAACCGGTGCAGGGTCTTGAGGAACAGCTCCTTGCCGATGATGTCCGCGCGGCGGTCCTCGGTGCCGCCGGCGGCGCGGCCGACCATGAAGATCGGCAGCAGGATCAGCTCCTCGACGCCCTCGTCGAGCGCCCACTGGAACAGGTCCGGGATGGCCTCGTAGCTGTCCTCGGTGACCACGATCCGGACGCTGGTGCGCAGCCCCTGCCGGACGGCGTACCGGATCGTGCCCTTGGCGCCGGCCAGCGAGCCCGCCACGCCGCGGACCGCGTCGTGCACGGCATCGTCGCGGCTGTCGATGGAGACGCCGATCATCTCCAGGCCGGCGTCGACGAGCCGGTCGATCTTCTCGTCGCGGACGTTCAGCCCGTTGGTCAGCAGCGCGGTGTAGATGCCGAGGTCGGTCGAGTAGTCGACGAGTTCGTAGATGTCGCGCCGGGTCAGCGGTTCGCCGCCGAGGAAGGTGACGAACATCAGGCCGCTGGCGGCGAAGTCGTCCAGGACGCGTTTCGCCTCCGCGGTGTCCAGCTCGTCGGGGTCCCGCTTGCGGGCGTCCGCGAAGCAGTAGTAGCACTTCAGGTTGCAGGCTCTGGTGACGATCCACCACGCGGAGGGCGGCGCCAGGAGACTCCCCGATCTCGCCCCGTCCATGTACTCCTCGAGCCAGCTCATGCCCTCCGGCATCTGACCCCCCTTCCCTGGTGTGCCCGCGCCCGGGGCGCGGTCAGCGTCTGAAGATCCGGGTGCGGTAGGTCCACACCAGGTAGGCCAGCCCGAACAGGACGACCGCGTACAGCGCGCCCTGCCCGAGGTAGCGGTACACGTTGGTGACGTCGGTGAAGACCGCCGTCTTCAGGGCCTCGACGGCCGGCCAGTAGACGAGGTACTTCTCCGCCTCGGCACCGCCCCGGCCGAGCGCCATCTGGATGCCGGCGACCGCGATGATCACCATCGCCGCCTCGAACTCGCGCGGGATCAGCAGCCCGACGAGTGTGCCGAGAGCGACCCCGATGAAGCCGATCAACAGCAGCGCCAGCGCGGTGAGCAGGACAGAGTGCACGTCCACCAGCGGCACGAAGATCGCCAGGAAGACGAGCGTCGAGATGAGCGTGATCATCGCCAGCACCGCGAGCCGGGCCGACAGCAGCTGGTGCGGCCGGTATCCGACCAGGCGCAGCCGCCGCATCACCGCCGTGCTGCCGAGCACCGTGGTCAGCGCGGCGAACGAGCTGGTCACGCTGATGCCGAGGACGGCCAGGTAGAGCGCCTTGAACGCCCGGTCGTTCACCTGCAGTTCGGTGAATCCGTCGCCGGTGAAGACGTTCGCCGGTGCCACCTCGGTGGCGTCGCTGGTCAGGTAGCTGACCAGGAAGTACGAGGCCGGCATGAAGATCATGAACAGCACGGTCGGCCAGCGGCGCAGCAGTTCGCGCAGGAACATGCCGGTCGCGACGGGCGTGGCCCGGTGCGGAGTCGTCGTGGTCATGCGGCACCGCCCGCGACCTGGTCGGCCAGCCGGCCGCTCGCGACGACCCGGCCCTGCACCAGGTCGAGCATCGCGTCGAACCGGTCCTTCTCCGAGTGCATGTGACTCACCACCGCGACCGCGCCGCCGTCACGCCGGAACTGTTCGGCGTAGGCCCAGAACTTCAGGTAGGTGTCGTAGTCGAAGCCCTGGTAGGGCTCGTCGAGGATGAGCACGTCCGGGGTGTGCAGCAGCGAGGCGATCAGGTTCACCTTCTGCCGGGTACCGCCGGAGAGCCGGCTGACCCTGGTGCCGGCGTACTGGGTGCAGCCGAACGTCTCCATCAGCTCGCCCGCGCGGGCGGACACCTTCTCGGCGGTCAGCCCGTAACCGGCGCCGAAGAGGCGGAGCTGCTCGGCGATGGTCAGCGCGTCCAGCAGCGACGGCTCCTGCGGGCAGTAGCCGATCGAGCCGCTGACCAGGATCTCGCCTGAGTCCGGGCCGAGCAGGCCGACCAGGCATTTGAGCAGCGTGGACTTGCCCGCACCGTTCTCGCCCTCGATGCCGACCAGGGTGCCGGCCGGTATCGAGAAGGTGACGTCGGTGAGCACCCGCCGCCGCCCGTAGCGCTTGGCCACGCCACGGACGGAGACGGCGGGTGCCCCGGCGGCACCACGGCCGGCCGTGGGCCGAGCCTCCTCGTGCGTATGCATTCGGACTTCCTTCTCATTTGGGGTATCAATCACGCAGCCACCGTACGAGAACCGGGCGGCCACCGGTACCTGCTTCATCCGCAATTCACCACGTCACCGGCACCGCCTCCGGTGCCTGCGCCGCGGTCTCGGTCAGCCAGCGCACCTCGTCGTACGGCACCGCCAGCCGCAGCTCGGGGAACCGCCGCAGCAGCGCGCCGAACCCGAGCTGCAGTTCCATCCGGGCGACCGGCGCGCCGAAGCAGAACGCCGGGCCGCTGCCGAAGGTCAGGTGCTGGTTCGCGGTGCCCCTGGTGATGTCGAACCGCTCAGCGCCGGCGAAGTGCGCGTCGTCCTGGTTGGCGGCGTGCCTGGCGACCAGCACGGTCGCGCCCGCCGGGATCAACACGCCGCCGATCTCGACGTCCGCCGTGGCGTACCGGCTGATCCCGTACCCGTTGCCCGGCGGCGTGCGGCGCAGCATCTCCTCGGTCGCCGACTCGACCAGCGCGCCGCCGGCGAGAATGTCGTCCCGGAGCGCGGCGAACTGGTCCGGATGCCGGTGCAGCAGCAGGAAGCCCTTGCCGATCTCGGCCGCGGTCGTCTTGTAGCCGGCGACCAGCAGCGTCATCACCGTGATCCACAGCTCTTCCTCGGTGAGCCGGCCGTCTTCCTCGTCGGCCACCGCGACCAGCCCGCTGAGCAGGTCGTCCGCCGGTTCGCGGCGCTTGGCGGCACTCAGCGCCTTGGCGTAGTCGATCAGCGTGCCCGCCGCGCCCGCCCGGTCCGAGGGATCGTGGTCGCTGGAGAGCATCGTGTCCACCCAGTCGCGGAACTGCGCCTGGTCGGCGACCGGGACGCCGAGCATCGTGCAGATGACCGTGATCGGCAGCGGGTAGGCGAACGCGGCCATCAGGTCGGCCGGCGGGCCCTGCGCGGCCAGCTTCTCGACCAGGTGGTCCACAGTGGCCTGGATCCGCGGGCGCATCGCCTCGACCTGGCGCGGGGTGAACGCTCTGGCCACCAGCCGGCGCCAGCGGGTGTGCACCGGCGGGTCGGCGAACGGGTTGCCGTAGTTGCCGAACCCGATCGCGGTCTTCATCCTGGCGGCGTCGGGCCGATTGAGGTCGCGGCTGAACCGTACGTCGGACAGCACCGCGCGCACGTCGGCGTACCGGGTGACCAGCCAGGCCCGGTCGCCGCTGGGCAGCGTCACCGTCGTGACCGGATCGTGCTCGCGCAGCCAGCCGTACTCCGCCTGGATGTCCAGCGGGTCGGCCTTGGGGAACGGGAAGCGCATCGGGCACCCTGGCCTGTTCACAGCCTCGGCGTTCGCAGGCCCTGCGTTCTCGGGCCCTGCGTTCACGGGCTCGGCGCTCATCGGGCGGTCCTCCGTAGTCCGGGCGCGCCGGCGGTGGCTTCGACTGCTTCGACGGCGGCGAGCAGCGCGGCGGGATCCACCGACCGGCCCCGCTCGCCCTCGTCCTTGACGTGCCGCAGCAGCGCGCCGACGACCTGCTCGGTGGCCGTGACGCCGTGCTGTTCGAGCACGGCCTCCACACAGCTGCGGCCGGAGTGCTTGCCCAGCACGATCTGCCGGGTGGCGCCGATCCGCTCGGGCGGGTACGGCTCGTAGGTGCTCGGGTCGCGGAGCAGGCCGTCGACGTGCAGGCCGCTCTCGTGCGTGAACGCGTGGCGGCCGAGCACCGGCTTGTTCACCGGGATCGGCACGCCGGTGGCCGCCGAGACCGCGTTCGCGAGGGGTACGAACGCGGTCAGGTCCAGGCCGGTGTCGATGCCGTGCGCGACCTCCAGCGCGAGCGCCAACTCCTCCAGCGCCGCGTTGCCGGCGCGTTCGCCGACGCCGAGCACCGAGCCCTGCGCGCCGGACGCGCCGGCGCCGAGCCCGGCGAGGGAGTTGGCGGTGGCCAGCCCGAGGTCGTCGTGGCAGTGCACGCCGACCGGGACGCTCACCGCGTCCGCCACGGTCCGCACCAGGTGGGCGAAGCCGGCCGGGTGGGCAACGCCGGCGGTGTCCGCGACGCCGACCGCGTCCGCGCCGGCGCCGATCGCGACGCCGTACATCTCCAGCAGGAAGTCCAGGTCGGTCCGGACCGCGTCCTCGGCGGCGAACACCACTGCGACGCCGGCCGACTTGGCGTGCGCCACGGCGGTGGCCACCCGCTCCAGCAGGGCCGGCCTGGTGGTGCGGAGCTTGCGCAGGACGTGCGCGTCGGAGGTACCGACGAAGATCGCGACGCTGTCCACGCCCGCGCGCACAGCTGCGTCCACATCGGACTCCAGCGGCCTGGCGATGGCCTGGGTGACCGCGCTGAGCCCGAGGGCCGCCACCTCCCGCACCGCCGCCGCCTCCGCCGCGCTCACCGCCGGGAACCCGGCCTCGACCAGCCCGACGCCGAGCCGGTCGAGCAGGAGCGCGATCTCGACCTTCTGCGCCACGCTGAACGCCACGCCGGGCATCTGCTCGCCGTCGCGCAACGTGGTGTCCCCGAGCACCACCCGTGCGGGCAGAAGGGTGGCGGCGGGCGCCGGCTCCGGGGCGCGAAGCGAGGTGACGACCGGCGCCGGCGTGCTGCGCGACGCGGTGGTGGGCGCCGGTTCGGGGACGCTGCGCAGGAACTCGGCGAAGATCGCGTTGGCGTGCACCATGTCGGCGGCGCTGCCGTCGAACCGCAGGCGGCGGGCGAGGAACGCGCGGCGCGGGTTGGAGCGCCGGGTGAGGAAGACGTCGGCGAACACCGTGCCGGTCGTGGTGACCACCACCTCCGGCCGGTCGTCGGGTTCGTCCGCGCGGCGCAGCGTGCCGTCGCCGGAGATCAGCCGGACTTCGTGGTCGAGATCGGTGAGCACCACCCGGATCAGTCGGCGCCACGAGACCAGTCCCCGGAGTGGACGCTCCAGCGCGGACAGCCGGGCGAGCTGCGTGTCCACGTACCGGTCGACGTCGTCGGCGGTGACCTGCTCGGGCGCGCCGTCGCGCTCGTGCCGCTGCCGCAACGCCCGCTCGGCGACGACGGTGGCCAGCGCGGCGGCGGCCGTGGCGGCCAGGCCGACGACCGCGCCCAGGCCGAGCGTGACGAACGCTCCGGCCAGCACCACACGCTCCACCAGCAGGATGCTGTGCGCCCGCAGCGCCACCACCCGCAGCGTGCCGCGCTCTGCGGCGGGCTCGGCGCCGGGCGGCTCGGCGGCGAGTGCCGCGATCAGTCCGAACGCGCGGCCGCCGGCCAGCAGTGCGATCCCGGCCAGCGCCGCCGCCGCCACCCGCGCGCCCTCGGCCGTGAGCACCGTGGCGACCGCGAGCGTGGCGGCGAGCAGGTAGCAGCCGAACGCCAGCCGCCGGGCCGCCGCGATCCCGTGCTGGACGGGCACCGTCCGGTACCCGCCGGCGCGGTCCCCGTCGACGTCGCGGATCGTGCCGACCAGATTGCTCGCGGCGTCGTGTGCCCACACCGCGGCGGCCGGCAGCAGCAGTGCCGCCGTCGGCCAGGTGGTCACCACCATCCCGCCGAACACCACGACCGCCGCGGTCATCCCGCCGCGGACCAGGTTGCCCAGCACGCCGTGCGCCTTGAGCAGCCGGCTGTACCCGATCCCGGCCGCGAGGGCGGCGACCGCCACCAGCACCGTGCGCGGGTTGGCGACGGCGGCGAGCGCGGCGCCGCCGGCCACGCAGATCCACATCGCCGCCCAGGCCGTGCCGGCGGCCATCCGCCCGGACGGGATCGGGCGCGCGGGTTTGGCGATCCGGTCCAGCTCGCGGTCGAAGTAGTCGCCGCCGTACAGGCCGCCGATCCAGGCCAGGGTCGGCACCGCCCAGGCGACGGCGTACCGCCACGGCGCGGCCGACGCGTCAGCGAGCGCGGCCCCGGCCAGGCCGACCAGGCCGATGTAGAACACCGTGTAGGGGCGCCAGGTCTCGAGGTGGGCGAACAGTCGGGTGGCGAGGCGTACGCGGGACACCGGCAGCCCCCTACTCGACGCGTTCGACCGCGGCGGTGACCATCGCGGCGAGCCGGTCCCGCGACGGCGACGGCGCGAGCACCCCCAGCGCGTCCAGCGCGGTCCCGGCGTGCTGCGCCACGATCCTGCCGGCCTCCGCGAGCGCGTCGGTCTCCGCGAGCAGCCGCTGGACCAGCTCGAACGTGCGCACCTCGGCGGCCTCGGAGCCGAAGCCGGCGGCCGCGTCGTCGAACGCCCGCTGCAACGACTGCCCGACCTCGGGCGGACCGAGCCGGCAGGCCACGATCAGCGGGAACGTCATGCGGCGGTTGCGGATGTCGCTGAGGAGATCCTTGCCGGCCACGCCGCTGCTGCTGCGGTACGCGAGCAGGTCATCGACCATCTGGAACGCGATCCCGAGCTGGTCGCCGTAGCTGGCCAGGGCGGCGACCTGGCGTTCGGTGCCGCCGCCGAGCAGGGCGCCCACCTCGCAGGCGCCACGGAACAGGGCGGCGGTCTTGCCACGCACCGTGTCGAAGTAGGCGTCCAGCCCGGCGCCGGCGTCGCCGCAGAGCTTCGCCTCCGAGGTCTGGCCGCGGCACAGGTCGACGCCTGCACTGGCCACGGCCCGAAGCGACGCGACGATGCGGTCGGCCGGGACACCCCGGTCGGCACACTCCGAGAGCGCCAGGAACAGCCGGAACAGCAGCGTGTCGCCGACCACGATGGCATGGTCGCGGCCGTACGCGGCGGGCACCGAGGGCCGGCCGCGGCGCATCGCGTCACCGTCGATGATGTCGTCGTGGATCAGGCTGGCGACGTGGCCGTACTCGGCGCCCAGCGCGGCCGGCACGGCGTGCTCGACCTCGCCGCCGACCGCGGCGCACGACTCGAGCAGCAGGTACGGGCGGAACAGCTTGCCGGGCGGCCGCACCGCGTACCGGCACATCGCGTCCAACTCGTCGTCCGGGTCCCAGCCGCCGGCGATCTCTGCCTGCAGCACGCCGGGTTCGAGCGCACTCACCGTGTCGGTCAGCGCGGCGGCGTGCAGCCTGACACCGTTCAACCCGACGCCGTTCGGACCGGTGCCGTGAGTGGCTGTCTCACCTGAGCCCGTGTTGGTTAACGCGGAAATGTCCGCCGTCGCCGCAGCCGTCGAATCCATCTCGACCCCCCGTAGGCCAATGAGTGTCAGAAGACTTGCCGCACAAGCCGGCAAGGGTCAAGCGACTGACAAAATATCGACAACGCCCATTGTTCATCACAGCAATGTAACTCGGATTGCGAATTCCATTCATATTTTGCGCGACGGTATCCGTGGCCGGTTTTGGCATGATTGGCGTCACACCATGGCAGACCCTGGGTAGTCGTACGACTACCTAATGTAGCTAGAAAGGGTTCCCTGGTGGGCGGGCCCGTGCACCATGAAGATCCCATATGGCGAGACAGAAATCCCGCTCAACGGACTGTGAATAGCGTTCGTGTAGTTTGGTGATGATACGCCGGAAGTGGATACGCCCGGAATTGGCATTGATCGCGCGGTTCGCTCCGCGCGGCAGGAACGCCGCCACACTGGGTGCCGGATTCCGCCGATATGTCGCCTAAAGCACTGCTCGGCCACTTATCGAACCGCCATCCCGGAGTGCCAGAGTAATTCGGGCAACGAATTGATCCGACCTACGGAAAACGCGCGCCCCGTTAGGCGACTCGAAACCCACTATTACCCGGAAATTCAAGCCGCCGGACGCCCGTTTGTACGGAGCATGAGTTCGGACGGTCGGCACCCGGGCCCGCTCGTCAGTTGCCCGTCGCCCCGCCGGCCACGCGTCCGAAGGGAACGGGGAACGCCGTTCCATTGCGTTGCAGGGTGTGGTCCAGTATCAACCAGTTGGTGACATTGGATGCGTGATGGGCGGGCTTGCTGGCGCGCTCGATGACGGAGGTGCGCCTTGTCCCGGATCCGAACCGCATCGCACGCGCTGACCGCGTTACTGGTCGCGATGACCACCGTCGCCGTCGGCCCGCCGCCCGCGCAGGCCGAGCCGCGGCCCCGACCCGTCTCGGACCGCGAGTTCGGTAACGGTCCGGAGCGCAACGAGGTCGCCGCGATGGTCCCGGCGCCGGTGCTCGAACTGGAGGCCACCGGCGAGAGCCGGGAGACCTCGCCGCTGCTCCGTGACTCGTGGCAGCGGGGCTACCCCCGTCAGAACCGGCTGCGGGTCTACCCGGAGAACCCCGCCGACAAGTCGATCAAGCTGGGCCTCACCCCGTACCACGGCATCGCGCCGAAGCTCAACGCGCTGCAGGCCCGCAGCGACCGGGTGTCCGCCGAGGTCATCGGCCGGTCAGCGCTCGGTCGCGAGCTGTACCTCGTCACCGTGACCGCGCCGGAACGCCCCGCCGAGACGCGGCAGCAGCACGCCTGGCGCGCGCTCATCGAGGACGCGCCCAGCAGGGCGGCGCGGGATCGGAGGCTGCAGGCCGGGTACAAGGCGCCCGTCTGGATCAACGGGAACATCCACGGCAACGAGTGGGAGGGCACCGACGGTTCGCTGCGCCTGATCGAGGAGCTGGCCAGCGCCACCGACCCGGCGACCGAGCGGCTGCTGCGGCGCACCCGGATGTACTTCACCGTCACCAACAACCCGGACGGCCGGATCGTCGGCGCCCGCGTCAACGGCAACGGCTTCGACCTGAACCGCGACCTCGCCACCTCGTCCCAGCCCGAGGCCCGGGCGATGCGCGACGTGGCGATCGGCACCCAGCCGCTGGTCATGCTCGACGAGCACGGCTACACCGACACCACCTTGATCGAGCCGGCCACCGCGCCGCACGGGCAGAACTACGACTACGACCTGTACATCAAGCACGCATATCCGAACGCGATCGGGATGGAGAAGTCCATCGGCGTGCTCGGTCACCCCGAGACCACGCGGGCCGACATCCCGTTCCGCGACTTCGCGCCGGGCGACTGGGACGACTGGCCGCCGATCTTCACGCCGATGTACGCGATGTACCACGGTGCAGTCGGGCACACCGTCGAGGTTCCGCTGCGCGTCAACGGCTCGGTCTACGACACGCTCCCGGTCGAGGAACTGCGCCGCCGGTCGGCGATCAACGTCGATGTGGTGGAGGCGACGATCCGCGGCGCCATCGGCTACACCGACGCGCACCGGACCGGCCTGATCGCCGACCAGATCGAGCTGTTCCGTCGCGGCTGGGCCGGCGAGCCGCAGCGCGTGATCCCCGACGGTTTCGTGCCCGGGTTCGGCCCCGAGGACCGGTACGGCACGGTCTTCCCTCGCGCGTACGTGATACCCGCCGGCGCGGGGCAGCGGTCGGCGGTCGCGGCGGCGCGGCTGGTCGACCACCTGGTGGCCAACGATGTGCGGGTGCGTCGCGCCGTCGCCCCGTTCACACTGGCCGGCCGGCGGTATGCCGCCGGTTCGTACCTGGTCGACCTGCACCAGCCGAAGCGCGGGTTGGCCAACGCCATCCTCGAGGCGGGCCGGGACATCTCGGCCAAGGTGCCGCAGATGTACGACATCTCGGGCTGGAGCCACCGGCTTCTGTGGGGCTCCTCCGTCGACGTGGTGCGCGCCGGCTCGCTGCCGAGGTCCACCGTCCGGGTCTCCGGCGCGGCGCGCACCGGCGAGGTGTCGGCGCGGCCCGGCACGGATCTTCTGCTCACACTGACCGACGGCAGGGACGCGCGGGCCGTCAACGCCCTGCTCGAACAGGGCGTCGCCGTGCGCTGGCGGGACAACGGCACGGTGGTCATACCTGCCGCGGCCCGGCCGGCCGCGTTGAGGCTCGCGGCCGGGCTCGGCGTGCGGTTCACCGCTGCCAACGCCGGGGATCGCGGGACGGTGCTGCACCGGCCGGTCGTCGCGGCCGCGGTTTCGGCGGACGAGCTGTTCGCGCTGCGTGAGATGGGTTTCGATGTCCGGCCGGTCTCCACCGCAGTGCTCAACGGCGGCTTTGATCTGTCCGATGTGGACACCTTGTTCGTGTCCTCCGGCCTGTCGTATGGAGAGCTGAATCCGACCGCCCGGGCGGCCCTCGACGGCTATCTCGCGCGCGGGGGAGTGGTCACGCGGGGCACCACGGGCGCCCGGTTCAACGCCGAAGCCCGGCTGCTGCCGGTGACCGCCCAGGCCGGGCGCGGGGACGCCAATGGTGTGGTCTCGGTGCTCAACGGCGCTGGTCCGGTGGCTTCCGGCTCTCCACCGCAGTCGTTCGTCTTCTCGCCGGTCTGGTTCACCGGGATCGGCCGCGGCGTGAGCGTCGAGCAACGGTACGGGGCGGCCAAACCTCTCGTCGCGGGCCACTGGCTGGCCACGGCAGAGGGGATGGGCGGACCGGAGCAGGCGGCCGGCAGAGCCGCGGTGGTTTCCGGGGTCGCGGAGCGAGGCACGGCGACCGTGCTCTTCGGTACCGAACCGCTGTTCCGGGCCCACCCGAAGGGGCTCTACGCCCAGGTCGCCCGCGGCATCCTGTGGTCCACGACGCGATGACGGTCAAGCCGGTGGCCGCAGGTCGGCGCGAATCCTAGAACGGTCCATTTTGGACATAGCCGCGGCCCTGACGCTCCTGGCCAAGCAGCGCGGCGACGTGACGTTCGTCCACCAGTCGCTGTACCACCCCGTCACAGACGCCGGGCAGGACACCGACAGCTACCGCGAGTTCGCGCAGGGCCCGCTCCTTACCGCCAAGGGGATGGCCTGGTTCTGGGGTGCCTACCTCCCCGACCAGACCAAGCGCGCCGAGATCACCGTGTCGCCGCTGCGCGCCAGCCTCGACGAGCTCGCCGGACTACCCGAAGCCTTCGTCATCGTCGACGAGAACGACGTGCTCCGGGATGAGGGCGAGGCCTACGCACGCAGGCTCACCGAGGCCGGTGTGCGCACGACCTGCATCCGCTACAACGGCATCATCCACGATTTCATGATGCTCAATCCCGTGCGGAAGACCGCCGCCACGACGGCCGCGATCGAGCAGGCCATCCACGTACTTCGCGTGGCGCTCAAGACCAACTAGTCGCGGGAGGTCAGGAATGAACAGGACGCTGGCGCCGTCCGAGCCGAGCGGCCGGCCCGCACCGATGCCGACTCGCTCCCGCGATTGCCGCTCGAGGATTGGGAGTCGACCAAGGACACGCTCCACCTGTGGAGCCAGGTCGTCGGCAAGACACGCCTCGCCTCCATGCCGATGCGTAATCACTGGTGGAACGTCGTGCTCTATCCGTCGGCGCGGGGACTGACAACCTGGCGTATGCCGGCCGAGGTCGGCAACCTCGAGATCGAGCTCGATCTCGTCGACCATCGGCTCCGGGCCCGCACCCGCGAGTCGGAGGCCGGCTGGGACCTGGCCGACACCGCCACATCGTGGTGTCCCGTCCCCTCCCACCGGCTTGCTCGACTCAGCAGGCCGGCAAGCAGCGGCCCCGAATGACGACCTGCACCGGACCTCAGGGGGTAGACGATGGTTGGTACGAGCACTCGCTTCGCCCGCAAGAAGGCCCCGTACGGAAAGACGCTGGAGGGCAGACGGCACCGCGAGGACGACGACGAAGATTTCCTCGTCGACGACCTCTACTACGACTGCGGCTGCCGCAGGGCGTGGCACATCTACCACGACGGCACGGTTCTCATGGACGACCACAGCGCTGAGCATGCCAACTGAGCCGGGTGGAGCCCTGCCCCTTCGGACACATCTCGGCGCCGGGGCGTCCGGTCCGGCGCGCCGGACGCTCTCGTTACGCACTCGACCAGAGGAGACTCGTCGTGCGTATCCCTGTCACGCTCGCGGTGGGCGCCACCGTCCTCGCTCTCGCCTTCGGCGTTCCCGCCGCCGCTGCCGAGACACCGCAGGATCCGGCCGCCTCCGCGTCACTGCCCGCCGACCCCGGGCCGCCGGCTCCTCCCGTGCACCCCGCACCGGAGCCGCCCGCCCCGAAGCCGATCGAGAAGGCAGACCCCTCGCCGGAGGACCCGTTCACGCAGGACGGACCCGTGCGGGTCGACGGCCTCGTATGGGACGACAAGGACCGCGACGGCGTCCGTGACGAGGGCGAGTCGCCGCTCGCCGACGCGTCGGTGCTCCTGGAGCCGCTCGACGACGGCGAACTGCCGCAGCAGGCGAGGCTGGACGCGCTCAGGCAGGCAAGCGTGCTCGTGCGTGGGCAGGCGCTCCTCACGGTGAAGACCGGCGCCGACGGCCGGTATGCGTTCGAGAAGCTGCCGGACGTCCCGGTACGGGTGTGGGTGCTCGGCCCGAAGACCGGCGACGACGCCGTCTGGCGGTTCAGCCCGAAGGGCAAGGGCGCCGACCGCAAGCGCGACTCCGACTTCACCGAGGTCACCAACGACCTGCCCGGCGGGCCCGTGTTCCTCGGAAAGTCCGATCGGCAGGACTTCGCGCTCACACGCGGCGTCAGCCTCGACGCCGGCCTGTCGCTGAAGAAGCACGCCGGTTCGATCAGCGGGTTCGTCTGGAACGACCGGAACCGCAACGGCGTCCAGGACAAAGGCGAGAAGGGTGTCGAAGGCCTGCCGGTCGTCGCGTTCGGCGAGCGCCGCGTGAAGGTGTCCGACAGCTTCAACAGGGCCCGCGCACCGCTGGCTCCCGCCGCCGACCCGGCGTTCCACCAGACCACCACCGACGCCCACGGCAAGTACGCGTTCCCCGAGGTCGCGCCGGGCAGGTGGATCGTCGCTGTCGGCGCCGGCCCGCTGGGCCCGAACAACGACATCCCTGTCATCGTCTGGACCTTCACGCAGAAGGACGTGGGCGGCGACGACGCGAAGGACTCCGACGTGCTCGTCAGCGCGCAGCTCCAGAACAAGGCGGCGCTGTCGGATCCGCTGACCCTCGGGCGCGAAGGCAAGGCCGACGTCGACGCGGGGGTCTTCCGCGACGAGCCGACGCCCAGCCCGTCGGCATCAGCGAGTGCTGAGCCGTCGGCAAGCGTCTCCGCCGATCCCGCTCCAGGAACTGGCGGCGGGACGCTACCCAAGACCGGCCTCGCGATCGGTGGCTTCCTGCTCGCCGGTGCGGTGCTCCTCGGTGGCGGCATCGTGCTGAGGCTCGCGGCTCGCAGGCGGGCCTGAGCGAAACGCGAACGGCTGGTTCAGTCAGTCGGCCCAGGTCTCCGGCTGGTACATCCGCCACGCCCCCGGCGGGATGACGCCGTTGAAGCTCGGCGCTGACCCAGAGGTCTGCGTGACCATCTTCTTCGCGACCTTGATCGTGACCGGGCCGATCTCGTCGCGCTGAATCTCGCGGATTCCCTGGGGCTGCATGGTGATCTGCGCGAAGTAGCCGGGCGAGAACTTGGCCATGAGCCGGTACCAGTAGTCGGCCCAGAGCGCCTGTGACCTGTTCTCCGGCCCACCGAAGCCGGCGGGCATCATCGGGCATGCGGTGTACGGCACCTCGCGTGCGTCCGCCGTGCCGTACCGGCCCATCGCGTCATTGCCGATCGCGACAGGGCCGGGCAGCTTCTTCGAGACGGCTATCCGCGGGACGAAGCGGGCCAGGATGCGTTCGGCGAGGGCTCGGCTGGTGGCCACGTGGACGTGGTCCCAGTGGGCGCGCCTCGCATAGGGCGGCACAGCCTGGCCGTTCCTCACGAAGAAGCCGGCGCCACCGCTGTGGATCAGCTCGACGGTCTCCGCGGCGAAGTTGGTCTTCCACCAGGCCGCGAACTTGATCATTCGCTGGATGTCGTCGGCGGTGACTCCGCCGCCCGACACCCCGACGAAGTCGAGTGCCGCGGTGGGCGAACCTTTGTGGGTCAATCCGTAGTGATGTGACACTGTGCCGTGATTGCTATCCGAACCTGATGAGACGGTCACAAGGTGCGCTTTCGGATAGCGGTTGGCGATCTGCAGGATCAACTTGCCGGTGCCGCCGATTTCCACCGAGGAGAGAAGTGTCGCTGGCATGGGAGACGCCCCCAATGCGTCCAAGTCCTTCCGCTGACCCCCGTCACTGACAATCACTCTGCGTTCGGCCAATGGACATGGGCCTAACGGACAGAACCGGATGCTGGTTCGCGCAATCCGGCGGTGCGTACGTCACTAAGGGTTACGGTGCGGCATGAAGAAATCGCTGGAAGGCAAGGTCGCCCTGGTCGCGGGAGCCACCCGGGCAGCGGGTCGCGGAATCGCCGTCCGACTGGGCGAGGCAGGCGCCACCGTCTACTGCACGGGCCGCACGAGCGGGTCCGAGCGATCGGAGATGAACCGCGCCGAGACCATCGAGGAGACGGCCGCGCTGGTGGACGAGGCGGGCGGACGTGGCATCCCTGTCCAGGTCGACCACCTCGTGCCCGACCAGGTCCGCGCGCTGGTCGAGCGCGTCGAGCGGGAGCAGGGCGCGCTGCACGTCCTCGTGAACAACATCTGGGGCGCCACCGAGATGGAGTGGGACAAGTCGGTCTGGGAATCCAACCTGGACTACGGCCTGCACACGTTGCGCCTCGCCGTCGACACCCACGCCATCACGAGCCACTTCGCGATCCCGCTGTTGATCAGGACGCCCGGCGGGCTGGTCGTCGAGGTCACCGACGGCACCGCGGAATACAACGCCGTCAACTACCGGGTCTCGTTCTTCTACGACCTGGCCAAGGCGGCGGTGCTCCGCATGGCGTTCGCGCTGGGCCACGAGCTGGAGCCGCACGGCGCGACGGCGGTGGCGATCACGCCGGGTTGGCTGCGGTCGGAGGCGATGCTGGAGATCTACCAGGTCACCGAGGAGAACTGGCGCGACGCCACGAAGGTCCAGCCGCACTTCGCGATCTCCGAGAGCCCGGCGTTCGTCGGCCGGGCTGTGGCGGCACTCGCCGGCGACCCCGACAGGGCGCGCTGGAACGGGCAGTCGCTCTCCAGCGGGCAGCTCGCGCAGGTCTACGGGTTCACCGACCTCGACGGCAGCCGGCCCGACGCGTGGCGGTACATGGTCGAGGTCCAGGACCCGGGCAAGCCGGCGGACACGACCGGCTACCGCTGATCCGGTCCAGAGAGATTTGGCGCGGGTGCCGATCGGGCGGTTCGCCGGCGGGCGTCCCTACCAGTTGCACGATCAGCGTGCCGGCGACGGCTACCCCGAAGGCACCGGGGACACCGACCGGCACGAGCAGTACCGCGACCAGGAAGCAGAACACCGCGAAGCCGACCAGCCCCCGCGTCACCCCTGCCAGCGGCGGCCCTGGACACCGCCACGGCGCTCATGGCTACGGCCACCCCCACCACCCGCAGCGCGTTCCGCACCTTCCGCTGAAACCTGTCGTTCCCCCTCCGCTTGTCTGCTGTTGCCACGGCATTCGCAGCGGATCCGCGAGCGGTTGGCTCTGGGCGAGGCCTTTTCGAGCGGGGCACCGCTGAAGCGATCCAGGCGACCGACGGCTGGATCGGCACCTGAGGGCCCCACACCCGGCGACCGCGCCGGACCGCCGGCCGTGACCGTCGCCGCCGGCCGCGTCAGCCGGCGGAGCTGGACGCGCGGGGGACGAGCCGGGTGCTGAGAATGACGTGGCGCGGCGGTTCGCCCGGCTGCTCTATCAGCTTGAGGAGGAGGTCCACGATCTGTTCGCCGAGGGCCTCGATCGGCTGGGACACCGTCGTCAGAGGCGGTCCGCCGAGGCGACTGAGCGGGGTGATGTCGTCGAACCCCACGAGCGCCACGTCCTCGGGTACGCGGCGCCCCGCCTCGCGGAGGACGTCCAGCGCCCCGTACGCCATGAGGTCGTTGGCGGCGAAGATCGCGTCGAGGTCGGGACGGCGGGCGAGCAGGCCGGAGGTGGCGGCGGCACCGCCTTCGTAGGTGAAGTCGCCGGCCGCCACGAGGTCGGGATCCCGGACCGCGCCGGCACCGTCCAGCGCGCGGCGGTAGCCGGCGAGGCGCTCGACGCCCGCCGCCATGTCGTCCGGCCCGGTGATCGTGCCGATGACGCGCCGTCCGCGTTGGAGGAGGTGGGCGACCGCCGCACTGGCGCCGCCCTCGTTGTCCACGTCGGCGTAGATGACGTCCTGGCGGCGCAGCGGACGCCCGGCCGCGACGACCGGCACCCGTCGCTCCATCAGCCGGTCGAGCATCGGATCCGTGGCGTGGTGGGAGACGAGCAGCACGCCGTCGAGGTGCCCACCGGTGACGAACCCTTCGAGCCGCTGGTGGTCGGCCTCGGTCTGCGGCAGGAACAGGGCGAGCTGCAGTTCCCGTGCGTTGAGCGCGCGGGTGGTGCTGGTCAGCAGCCGGGGGAAGTACGGGTCGCCGAGCACGCGCCACGCCGTCTCGGGTATCACCATGCCGATCGACCCGGCGCGGCGCGTCCGGAGGCTGCGGGCCACGAGGTTCGGAACGTAGCCGAGCCGCACGGCGGCGCGCTCGACCGCCTGCCGCCGGTGGGGCGCGACCCGCGGGTCGTTGGTGAACACCCGCGACGCGGTGGCGCGGCTGACACCGGCCTCGGTCGCCACGTCGGCTAGCGTCGGCGCCGCGCCGGCCCGGGGGTCCGTGCTCATACCGGTCCGACGGCGTTCGCGGCGGCGATCGCGGCGTACGCGCGTCCGGAGTCCTTGATCCGGCGGCTCTGGTCCCGGTAGTCGACGTGCACCAGGCCGAACCGCTTGTCGTACCCCTCAGCCCACTCGAAGTTGTCCAGCAGGCTCCACGCGAAGTGGCCCCGGAGCGGGACGCCCAACTCCAGCGCCCGGTGGGCCGCCGCGAGGTGGTCGCGTGTGTAGGCGACCCGCTCCGCGTCACGTATCCGCCCGTCGCCGTCGACGACGTCGGGGTACGCGGCCCCGCTCTCGGTGATGTACACGGCGCGCGGCCGGTACGTGTCCGTCAGCCAGGTCAGGGTTTTCGTCAGCGATGGCGGGTGGACCTCCCAGCCCATGGCCGTGCGCGGCCCGTCCGGCCGCACGGGGGACATCTCCAGCGGGCCGTATCCGTCGGGGTCGTGGCGCACGACCACACGGTAGTAGTAGTTGACGCCGAGGAAGTCGAGTGGCTGCCGCATGGCGTCCAGGTCGCCGTCGCGCTCGGGCGGCGCGTATCCGCGGTCGGCGAGCCAGCCCCGCAGGTACGGCGGGTACGAACCGGCGAAGACCGGCTGGCAGAACCACTCGTTCATCAGCTCGTGGCCGCGGCGCGCGGCGTCGGCATCGGCGGGGGACGGGCCCGCCGGCTCGTACGGCTGGACCAGGTTCGTGAGCCCGACCTGGCTGGCGCCATTGCCGCGCAGCACGCTCACCGCGTGCCCGTGCGCGAGCAGCATGTGGTGGGCGGCGGAGAGGGCGGACGTCCAGTCGGTGAGCCCCGGCGCGTGCTGTCCGAGCGCGTGGCCGATGACGGTGGCGACCCATGGCTCGTTCAGCGTGATCCACATCGGGACCCGGTCGGCGAGCCGTCGCGATACCGCGTCGGCGTAGTCGACGAACGCGTCGACTGTGGACCGGTTCGTCCAGCCGCCGTCGCGCTGGAGCGCCTCGGGAAGGTCCCAGTGGTAGAGCGTGAGCATCGGCGTGACACCCAGCTCCAGCAGCCGGTCGACGATCTGGTCGTAGAAGTCGAGTCCGCGGGTGTTGACGCGGCCGCGCCCGTCGGGCACGACGCGTGGCCAGGCCACGGAGAACCGGTACCCGGTGAGACCCAGCTCGGTCAGCAGGTCCAGGTCGTCGCGCCAGCGCCGGTAGTGGTCGCACGCCAGGTCGCCGTTGTCTCCGCCCGCGACAGCGCCAGGGCGGCGAGCGAAGGTGTCCCAGATCGAGGGCGCGCGGCCGTCGACGTCGTGCGCGCCCTCGATCTGGTACGCGGCGGTGGCGGCCCCCCACAGGAAGCCCGCTGGGAACACGCGGTGGCCGGGCGGCGGCGCGGGGTCGGACATGGCGGGCCTTCCTGGTCAGGTCGTGAAATCGATTTCACGCTAGCTCGCCGATCAACTGGTGGTCAACGCCTTGACAAACCCGCCACCAGCGATTCTTATGGCCGAACTCGTAAGATCGATCTCACGAGCTGAAGGAGTCGTTCGTGTCAGGATCTCGTTTTCTCTCCACCCGTCTCTGGGTCCAGGCCGCCGCGATCACGGTGGCGCTCGTCGCCGTCACCGCCTGTAGCGGGGGCGACAACGCCCCCGAGAACGCCGCCGCGTCATGCGAGCCGGCCGGCGGCCAGGTGAACCTGTCGTTCTGGAACTGGGTTCCCGGGATGGACGACGCCGTCAAGCTCTGGAACTCGGAGAACCCCGACATCCAGGTCAAGCTCAACAACGTGCCGGCGGGCAATGCCGGCACGTACCAGAAGATGTTCAACGCCCTCCGCGCCGGCAACGCGCCCGACCTCGGCCAGGTCGAGTTCGACTCGCTCGCCAGCTTCAGGCTCAACGACGGGCTCGCCGACATCGGCCGCTGCGCCGGCGTCCGCGAGGCCGGCGACAAGTTCGTCCCGTGGACGTGGAACCAGGTCACGTTCGGCTCGGACGCGAGCGTGTACGGCATCCCGCAGGACATCGGCCCGCTCGCCCTGTACTACCGCAAGGACCTGTTCGACCGGCACAAGATCCCGGTGCCGAAGACGTGGGAGGACTACTACCAGGCGGCGGTGACGCTGAAGAAGGCCGAGCCGAAGTCCGTCATCACGCACTTCTCCCAGACCGACCCGAACTGGTTCACCGGACTGCTCTGGCAGAACGGCGCGCGGCTCTTCGCCGAGGACGGCGACCAGTGGACGGTCGACGTCGACGGCGGCAAGGCCAAGCCGGTCGCCGACTACTGGCAGCGGCTCATCGACGAGAAGCTCGTCGCCACGGACCTACAGGGCTTCTCGCCCGCCCTGTACAAGGCGTGGAACGACGGCTCGGTGGCGACCTGGATCAGCGCTCCGTGGGGGTACAGCATCATCCGGGACAACGCGCCGGCCGCGGCCGGTAAGTGGGCGGTGGCGCCGCTGCCGCAGTGGTCGGCGGGAGGCACGAAGGTCGGCAACTGGGGCGGCTCGACGACGGCGGTCTTCTCCTCCAGCAAGCACCCGCACGAGGCCGCGAAGTTCGCCGTCTGGCTCAACACCGACCCGGACGCGCTGGCGATCCTCAACGCGAAGGGCGGCCAGTACGCCGCCGCGCGCGCCGGCCAGCAGCTGCCCGCGCTGAGCGGCCCCGTGCCGTACTACGGCGACCAGCAGATCTTCGACGTGTTCGAGGAAGCTGCCGGCCAGGTCGACGTCGACTTCACATGGGGGCCGACGATGACCGACACCTACCGCTTCATGAGCGACGGGATCAGCTCCGCGCTGGCCGGCAACGGCACCCTCGGCGACGCGCTCGCGGCGACGCAGAAGAAGACCGTCGCGTCGCTGGAGGCCCAGTCGCTCCGGGTCGCCAAGTAGTGCCTGACACGCGGCGCCGGCACGGCAGGTGGATCCCGCTCGGGTTCCTCCTGCCGTTCGGCGTGCCCTTCGTGCTGTTCTACCTGCTGCCCGTCGGCTACGCGATGTGGCAGAGCACGCGCAAGGTCGAACGGGTCGGCGGGACCTTCGGCCGCCAGACGGACGTCTTCGCCGGGCTGGAGCAGTACCGGGCCGTGCTCGCCGACGCCGACTTCCTGCGCAGCGTGGGCCGGGTCGCGCTGTTCGGTGTCGTGCAGGTGCCGGTCATGCTGGCGTTCGCGCTCGCCCTGGCGCTGGTGCTGGACTCGACGGTGGCCAGGCTCAGGTCGGTCTCGCGCGTGGTGGCGTTCCTGCCGTACGGCGTGCCGGGCATCATCGCCGCGATCATGTGGGCGTTCCTCTACGACGGGCGGCTGTCTCCGGTGGTCGCCGGGCTCGACCGGATAGGGCTCGACCCCGACTTCCTCGGCCCCGGCACGATCCTGTGGTCCGTCGCCAACGTGGTCACCTGGACCTACGCCGGGTACAACATGCTCATCCTGTACTCGGCGCTGAAGGCGATCCCGCAGGACATCTACGAGGCCGCCCGCATCGACGGCGCCGGCGACCTCGCGATCGCCCTGCGGATCAAGGTGCCGATGATCATGCCCGCGCTCGTGCTCGCCACGGTGTTCTCGATCATCGGCACGCTCCAGCTGTTCGCCGAGCCGTTCGTGCTCCGGGCGGTGTCGACCAACGTGACGAGCACGTTCACGCCGAACCTGGCCACGTACTCGGCGGCGTCCGCCAACAACTACTCGTTCGCGGCGGCGATGGCGGTCACGCTGGCGCTCGCGACGTTCGTCCTGTCGTTCGGATTCCTCAAGCTCACCCAGCGGAGGGCCCAGCCGTGAGCCTCCTGGTACGCACTGACGGGAGCCGCCCCGCTGCCCGGACGGGCCGGCTGCCGGCCGCGCTCGCCACCAGCTTCCTCGTCCTGTCCACCGTCTACTTCGTCCTTCCGGTGTGGTGGCTGGTGGTCTCGTCCACCAAGACGCAGGGCGACCTGGCCGGGAAGCCGAGCCTGTGGTTCTCCGAGTTCGCCCTCGTCGACAACCTCACCGCGTTGTTCAGCCGCCAGGACGGGATCTACCCGCGCTGGATCGTCAACACCGTGCTGTACGCGGGCGGCGGTGCCCTCGTCGCGACCGTGCTGGCCGCGCTCGCGGGCTACGGCCTCGCCAAGTTCGCCTTCCGAGGTCGGGAGCTGATCTTCTCCGTCGTGCTCGGCGGCGTGCTGGTGCCGGCCACCGCACTCGCGCTGCCGCTGTTCCTCCTGTTCACCCAGATCTCCCTGACGGACACGTTCTGGTCGGTGTTCCTGCCGAGCGTCGTCAGCCCGTTCGGGGTGTACCTGTCGCGGGTGTTCGCGGCCGCCGCGGTCCCCGACGAGCTGATCGAGGCTGCCCGGCTCGACGGCGCCGGCGAGCTGCGGATCTTCGCCACGATCGGCGCCCGGCTCATGTCGCCCGCACTCGTGACGATCTTCCTGTTCCAGTTCGTCGCGATCTGGAACAACTTCTTCCTGCCGCTCATCATGCTTCAGGACGACCGCCTCTACCCGGTCACGCTCGGGCTTTTCACGTGGCAGTCGCAGATCCCGCGCGACCCGCAGCTCATGATCCTCACCGTCGCCGGCTCGTTGGTGTCGGTGGTCCCCGTGGTGGTCGCGTTCGTCCTGCTCCAGCGCTTCTGGCAGGCGGGTCTCACGGCGGGTGCCGTGAAGGACTGACCTACCGTCCACCGGACGCCCGTCGGGGCCAACCAGTCTTGCGGCCAGGGAACCGGGGTGGCGGTTGCCCGGCTGGCGCCGGAGCGTCTCGGCGGGGTGTTCGCCGCGCCGGTTCTGCTCCTCCTGGTCTGGGGCGCCACGGCGTTGCCGGCGCCAGCGGCGCTCTTCGTCGCGCCGCACGCACCGGCATGGGCAGCAGCACACCAGCGCTGGGCCGCCGTGCTCGTCTGCGATGTCCTCTGTGCTCCCACCGAACTCGGCCCGCCACTGTTATCCTTCACCCCGACGAAGATCTGGCCCTTGCAGTGTCGCCCTCGGCGGGTTGCGGTCGAGCGACCGCAGACGTCACGTGATCCTGCCGTTGCTAGGCCCAACCCTGCGGCCGGGGGATGCCTCCGACGTCGTGGCCCCTTGGAAAAGTGATATCACTTTGATAGTGTCACGGCATCGCCACCGTGAAGGAGCCTTACATGACGGAACACCTCGACCTGCCCGCACCACAGGTACGCGAGCACATCGCCCGGGGTGCCTCGGGCTGGTCGGTCCTCGCCCTGGCCATCCCGGTGGTCCTCCTCAGCGTCGTCGTCTTCATCGTCGGCGTGCAGCTGGAGAACTCCACAGCCGCGGTGAGCCTCATCGGTCTCAGCCTCCTGTTCGGACTGGCCGCCCTGATCGCCTCGGCCGGTCTCACCCCCGTCGCACCCGGCGAGGCCCGCGTCCTTCAGCTCCTCGGCCGCTACACCGGAACCGTCCGCACCGACGGACTCCGCTGGGTCAACCCGCTCACCGTCAGGCGCAAGGTCTCCACCCGCATCCGCAACCACGAGACCGACGTGCTCAAGGTCAACGATCTCGACGGCAACCCCATCGAGATCGCCGCCGTCGTCGTCTGGCAGGTCGAAGACACCGCCCGCGCCGTCTTCGAGGTCGACGACTTCATCGAGTTCGTCGCCATCCAGACCGAGACCGCCGTCCGGCACATCGCCAACAGCTACTCCTACGACTCCCACGACACCGCCCAGATGTCCCTGCGCGACAACGCCGACGAGATCACCGGCCGGCTGTCGGAAGAGATCGGCGTGCGTGTCGCCGCCGCAGGCGTGAAGATCATCGAGTCCCGGCTGACCCGGCTCGCCTACTCACCGGAGATCGCTCACGCCATGCTCCGCAGGCAGCAGGCGAACGCCGTTGTCGCGGCCCGTACCCGCATCGTCGAAGGCGCGGTGGGCATGGTGGAGATGGCGCTGGTCCGCCTCGCCGAGAACCATGTCGTCGACCTCGACGAGGAACGCAAGGCGGCGATGGTCAGCAACCTGCTGGTGGTCCTGTGTGGCGACAGGGATGCTCAGCCCGTGGTCAACGCGGGCACCCTCTACTCCTAGGCACATGGCTACCGAACGAAAGAAGCTCCTTCTCCGGCTCGACCCCGCCGTGCACGACGCACTCGTGCGCTGGGCCGGAGACGAGCTTCGCAGCACAAACGCCCAGATCGAGTTCCTGCTGCGCAAGGCCCTCGCCGACGCCGGCCGCCTCCCCGGGGGAGTCGGCCGGATGCGCAGACCCGGCAGACCGCCCGCCACACCCGATCCGGAAGAAGAATGACATGGCAGCACCCGACAGCCTTCCCCAGTGCATCTTCGTGCTGGCCTACAACCCCGACAGGGGCAGGGTCGGCGTGGGCACCAACCTCGGCGCCATGCTCCGCGCCGCGGCACTCGCCGACCTCTACCTCAACGGCCATCTCAGCGACGAACGCGGCCGCGCCGCCATCGAGGTCCGGCACCCCTGCCACGATCGGGTCCTCGAAGCGTTCCTCGAAGAGATCGCCGGCTCCAGGCCACGCAGATGGGAGTCCTGGGTCGGCCGCAGGCAGCGCGCGGCCGTCAGCGCGGTACGCCAACAGCTCGGTGACGGCGGCTGGGCCCGCCTCGAACCCCACCGGATCCTGGGGCTGTTCCCCACGACCAAGGTCACCATCCGCGACCCCCGCGTCCGCAAGGAGCTCCTCGGCCGGGTCAGCGGCGCTCTCAAGAACCCCATCGGCAGGATCGACCCCGCCGACGCCGCACTCGTGGCGATCGTTAGCGCAGGAGACCTCAAGCTCGTCCTCGACCGTAAGACCAAACGCGCCAACAAACGGCGCATCCAGGAACTCACCGAGATCAGCGGGCCGATCGGCCCCGCCCTGCACAAGTCGATCCAGGCCACTACCGCAGCCAGCGCCGGCTAGCTGTTGCGGCGGTGTTGGAGAGCGGCGGCGAGTTCGCCGAGGTGCGTGGATACCGGTCCGACGGTGAGCAGGCCGCTGCCGGCTCCGGCGAGCTCGGTGGCTGCCGGGGTGAGTTCGGTGTGCGCGCGCTCCATGGTGTTGCGGTCGCCGACGGCAATGGCGGCCCGCGCGGTGAGGCACCAGAGCGCCTCGGACAGCAGCTCAGACGGCGGGTCCGGGAGTTTGCGTAGCGCCGCTGCGGCGTCACCGCGGCGGTCCTGGGCCAGCAGGACCAGGGGGCGGGCCCAGGGTTCGTACGGTCCCCAGTCGATGGGCTCGTCGGTCTGGGCGGGGAGGTCGTGTTGCACACGCAGGCACAGCAGAGCGAGGGGCAGTAGGCCGCGCTCCACGCCGGGCATGCCGGCGCCGTCGAGGCGTGCCGCCGCGTCCCGGTACGCGTCTTCCTTCTCGGGGACGGTGGCCTGGCCGGTCGCGGCGAGCCGCAACGCGCGGTACCACTGGGTGAACACGGCCACCAGCGGCAGCTCGTGGCGTTCGGCGAGGTGGTCGGCTGCGGCCGCGTGCTGGTCGGCCGCGCGGAAGTCGGCGAGCGCGCTGCGCGCCTGGAGCCTGATGAGGTGCCCGAGAACCTCGGAGGTGACCAGGCCATGCCGGGACGACAGGGCTACCAGTTCGGCGCCGATCTCGTCCCGGCGCGCGGCCAGGCCCAGGCGTGCGAAGGTCTGCATGAAGACGGCGTTGAGAGCGAACGCCAGCAGCGCGGGGTCGTCCAGGCGGCGCGCGATCCGCTCCGCGCGCTGGGCGCACTCGCGCGCTCGCGCCGATCCTGTGCCGCGCGATTCAAGGGCGATCGTGGCCAGCAGCCGGGCCCTCACGGCCTCGGGTCCGGTCGCTGAGACCTCTGCCAGGGCGTGCTCGGCGGCGGCCACGATTCGCGCCGCCTGCTCCGGATCGTCCGAGCGGGTCCAGATCGCGGGGACGTCGTAGGCCCCGATCACCCGGGCGGTCAGCTCCGCGTCACCGAGTTCCTCCGCGGCAGCGATGGCCGCCACGCGGTGCGTGCGCGCTGCCTCCAAGCCGTCCGGCCCGGTCACCGCGAGGCTGCGCAGCAGGGTGACCGTGGTCTCCAAGCGGGCTCGGGCACCGACCGCGACGATGCGGTCGTACGCGGCTGCCGCCTCACCCCACACCCCGGCTCCATCAGGTCCGGACAGATGGCCTGCCTGGTCGAGGATGTCCGCTTCCAGCCGGCGCAGCGCGGGCCCCGGATCGACCCCGAGTTGCTCGACCAGCAGCGTTCTGGCACGGCGCAGCACCGCGAGCGCGTCGCCCTGCCTGCCCGTGCGGTACAGCGCGAGGGCGAGGAGTCGCCAGGCGTCCTCCCGCCAAGGATGGTCCGTGACGTGCGCGTCCAGATCCGGCACCGCCTCGGCAGCTTGGCCCAGCGCAAGCCGAGCCTCTGCCCGCCGCTCGACGGCGTGCAGCCGGAGCTCGGCCAGTCGTGAGCGTCCCGCGCGGGCCCATGCCTCGCCGGCGAAGTCGGCGTAGGCGGGCCCGCGCCACCACCCCAGCGCCTGGTCCAGACGAGCGAGCATGTCCTCGGGCGGCAGCGCCGTCGCGGCGGACACGGCCTGCTCGAAGCGCCACGCGTCCACCGCGTCCGCCTCGGCGCGCAGCGCGTACCCGGGACCTTCGGTGACAAGGAGCGCAGACCGGACGCGAGGCGGGCGCTCGGGCTCCAGCGCCCGGCGCAGCGCGGCGACGAAGGTACGCACCGCCCCCACGGCGCCAGCGGGCGGCGCGACCCACAGGTCCTCGACCAGGGTCGTGACCGGTACGACGCGCCGGTTGGCGAGGATCAGCCGGGCCAGGACCGCGCGGTGCCGCGGCCCGCGCAGGGCGATCGCGGCTCCGGCGCCGTCCCAGGCCATCACCGGACCCAGCACGCCGAACACGACAGCCACCCCGAACCACCCCCTGCCGAGTATCCCTCGGGCACCGGGCCGCGACGCTGATCGGATGCTCATTCGCGCTAGGCAGACTCGGAAACCGAATCCCCGACGAACGAAGGAGCGCCACCATGACGCCAGCCATCCCCGGCTTCGACCGCCAGCGCGTTCCTGTGGCCGACGGCGTGTCGCTGCACGCGGCCGTCGCCGGCACGGGCAGCCCCATCGTGCTCCTGCACGGGTTCCCGCAGACCCATCTGATGTGGCGTCACGTCGCCACAGACCTGGCCGCGAACCACACGGTGATCTGCCCTGACCTGCGCGGCTACGGCGCGAGCGACAAGCCCGTCGCGACAGACCCCGCCGTCTACTCCAAGCGCACGATGGCAGCCGACATCGTCTCGCTGGCGCAGCAGCTCGGACACGACCGGTTCGCGCTGGCCGGGCACGACCGCGGCGCCCTCGTCGCTCTCCGTGCCGCGCTGGACCACCCCGGCGCGGTCACCCACCTGGCCTGCCTAGACGTGCTGCCAACACTGGACATGTGGGGCGTCATGCGCGGCGCCAGCGCCGCCGTCGGCTTCCACCTCTACCTGATGGCCCAACCGCCCGGCCTGCCCCGAGCACATGATCGCCGCCAGCGCCGACGCCTTCTTCGGCCACTTCCTCGACCTCTGGGCCAGCGACCCGCAGGCCATCCCGGCCGACGTCCGCGCCGCGTACCTCGACGCCTGCCGCGACGCGGTGCCGTCGATCATCGCTGACTACCGGGCGTCCGCCGGCATCGACGTCGAGCACGACCAAGCCGACCGGGACGCCGGCAACCAGCTGCAGATGCCCGTCACCGTGCTCCAGCAGAACTGGGGCGCGGTACTCGGGTTCGACGCCGCGGCCCTCTGGAGCACATGGGCATCCGACCTGCGGCACATCACCGTCACGGACGGCCACTTCATGGCCGAAGAAGCGCCCGGCGACGTCGCCAAGGAACTCCGCGAACTCCTCGCCCGTGAAACAGCAGGTGCCCATGCGACCTGCTGCTTCACTGACCGGGACCAGAGATAACAGGCGGACGCGTGAACCAGGATCAGCCGAGCGACCAGGACGCCACCGCGGGACTCCCCGCCGAGACGACCACCGAGGCGCTGGCCGCGCCGACAGCCCGAAACCACACCGCTTGTGGCTGCCCCTGCCGTCGCGCCCGAGGTGGCTACGGTGCCCGGGGCGGCAACAGCGCCCGGGGGCAGCATGGTCACCGTCGCCAGCACGAGGGGAACTCAGTGCATGACGAAGGTCAAGTCGATGCCGAAGTAGCTGCCGGGAGCAACATCACGACGCCGATCGGGCTGAACCCGGCCGCGCGAGCACGAGGAGCTGCTGATAGCCGACGGATATTCCCGTCGGCTTCTGCCACCCCTGCCGTTCGCGGTGGGTGCGCTCTAGACGGGGGCGGTCGTGTCCGCCACGCCGATCATCTCGAACGCCTTGGTGATGTTGCCTCGCTCAGCGCCAGAGGCAAGGAGCAGATGCAGCAGAACTCGAGCCTTGTAGCAGTCAAGAGAACCCGCGCCGATCAGACCACGCGCCAGAAGATCGGATTCGGAACCAGCGAAACCGTAGGTACTTGTCAGAACGGGGCCGCTCCCGATCCGTGACGAGAGGATGACCGGCATGGTGGCGGCCAGCTCGGTGAGCGCTTCCACCGCCGCCGCTGGGACATGACCCGCGCCGAAAGCGGCCACGACGAGGCCGTCGAGGCCTTCGCCGATCCGGCGGAGCGTCTCACCGTCATCACCGAGTACGACGGGCACGACAGCCGTACGCGGCAGCGAGGTTTGGCGCGGCTCGAGGGTCAACGGACGGCGGACCGGCCGGGCCCAGATGCGCACGTTGCCCTCGGCGACCAGTCCGACCGGGCCGGTATCGGGTGAGCGGAACGCCGCGGGACTGGTGGTGTGCGTCTTCCGCACCCACCGGGCGGCATGGATGTCGTCGTTGAGCACCACCAGACACCCCATCTGGCGTGCCGCTGGCGCGCTCCCGACCCGGACCGCGGCCAGGAGATTGGCCGGACCATCCGCGCCGGCCAGCGTCGGGTTTCGCATGGCGCCGGTAACGACCAGCGGTGCGTCGCTCCGCCACAACAGGTCCAGGGCGAAGGCGCTCTCCTCGATCGTGTCGGTTCCCTGGGTCACCACGACGCCGTCAGCGCCGGCATCGACGGCCTCCCGCGCGGCGATGCTCAAGGCGATGAGGTCATCGAATGTCAGCGACGCGCCAGGCACCTTGCGGAAGTCGTGAACCCGCAGCGCGACACCGGTGTCCGAGAGACCTGGCACAGCAGCTACCAGGTCACCAGCGCTCAAGGCTGGCACGACGCCACCCTGGCCTACGTTGTTCATGGCGATCGTTCCGCCGAGCGAGAATACGGCCACGGAACGGCCTGGGGGCTGCTCCACCCGTCAACCTCCTGCCATACGCGCCGGCACGGGCAGCCTACGCGAACAGCCTTGCCGTCCGATCTGTTGCTCCGCGCTGTCCGGAAGGAACTCGCAGGACATCCGCGTCGCCCGGACAAGGCAGCGGACGCGAGATGCACAGGACCGTACGGCGATCACGGATTCACACTCGGCCAAGCCGTAGGCGACTGAACCAGTCCAGGGTGACGGCGATCGCCTCGTCCTCCCGCGCCCGCGTATCGAATCCGTGGTCCGATCCGCGGACCGGACAGATCTCGCACCGCTCGTGCGCCTCTGCGCGCCACCTCGAAGGACACGTAGGCGTCGCGGTCACCGACCAAAGCCGGCGAGTCGCACACCATCCGCAGACGTCAGCTCACGTGACTGTGCTCGACGTGACCACCGGTGGTCGTACTGCGGGAGCTGGTTGCGTGACGATCGGCTTCCAGAACTTGCCGCGGGGTTCCACCCTTTCGTGGGTCGGTGGGCGTGTACAGCGCGGGAGGTGTCAGTGGATGGGTTCGAGGACTTCGTGAGGGCACGGTCGACCGCGCTGGCGCGCTGCGCGTACCTGCTCACCGGCAACGTCCACCTCGCGGAGGATCTGTTACAGGACACGCTGGCACGGGTGGCCGAGCGATGGCGATCGATCGAGCGCACCGGGGACCCGGAGCCGTACGTGCGTCGGGTCCTGTACACCCGGGCTGTCGATGGGTGGCGTCGGCGCCGACGCGTGGATGAGCTGCACCGCCGCGGCGCCGGGCAGCGCCCCGAACTCGTCACCGACGACGCCGAGACGGTGACGCGCCGTCTGGTCCTGCACGACGCGCTGGCCCGGTTGACCGTGCGGCAGCGCGCGGTGCTGGTGCTGCGGTTCTACGAGGACCTCACCGAGGTGCAGACCGCGGCGGTACTCAGCTGTTCGGTCAGCACCGTGAAATCCCAGACCCGGCACGCTCTGAGCCGGCTACGCGAGCTCGCCCCAGAACTCGCAGCCACGTTCGACCGCGCAGTGCGGGTGGAGGCCCCATGACCAGCCCGCTCCGCGAGGCGCTCGACGACCTCGTCGCCGACGTCCCCGCGCACATCGTCACCGACGACATTGGTACCCGTGCCTGGGCCAGCGGGCGGCGGCGCCGCGTCCGGCGATGGGCCGCCAACACCGCGCTCGCGTTCGCGTTCCTGGGCGTCCTGACCGTGGCGGTCGTCCCCCTCGTACGCGACCCGCGAACGCACCCGGCCGACAGCTCCGGCGCCGCCGTGGACGGCTACTCGCAGCGGATAGGCCACCAGTGGTGGACCCCGGACCTGCCCGACCGGCCAGGCCCGGTCGCCGCCGTCGTCAACGTGGTAGACCACCACTCCACAGCGGACGAGTTCGCAGGGTGGCACGCCGTCGCCGGAGACGGTCGCCGCTGGCGGATCCCGGTCGCGAATGACATGGCCGAAGAGGTGCATCCGACGGTCTCGCCGGACGGCCGCGCGATTGGCTACCTCGCCGGCAACGCAGGCCCCTACGTGATCCATCACCTCGGCACCGGCCGCAGGACCGAGTTTCCGCAGGTCGGCAGCGGGATCACAACCGTCCGCACACCGTACTGGGCCGCGATGCAGGCCCCCAGCTTCTGGTCACCCGACCGCAACCGCGTGTTGCTCACCGCCGGCCGCCGAGATCCCTCGGACAGTGGCACCGGTCTTGTGCTCGATCTGGACGGTTCGTTACGCCCGACCACCCTGCGGGGTTGGGCCGTCGGCTGGATCGACGACACCGCCCTGGCCTGGCTCGACTGGCCCCCGGACAAGAAGCTGTCCGAAACACCCGGCGCCACGCCGCAGGTGCATATGACCAGCCTGGACGGCACGGTGCGGCGCTCGATCCCGCTGCGCCCCTCCCAGCCGTGGCAGACGGACGGCTTCTCGCAATGGACCGGCGCGGTCTCACCGGACGGCACACAGCTCCTCGTCCGTGACGCCGCTCTCCTCCGGCGTTTCTCCCTGGCCGACGGACGGGAAACGCCCGGTCCCGTGCCCGTCGACGGCATCAGCGCACCGTGTGGCGCCGCCTGGGCCGGCGCCGTGCCAACCGTCCCCGTCGACGACGACACCGGAGCTCGCTCGGCCGCGGTTCGCGGGCATGAACTGGACCCGCTGGTGGTCACGGAGCCGAGCCTGGGCGTGCACTGCGTGACCTGGGCATCCGACGCCCTGGCTGGCGGCCCGCACTGGACACCGTTCGGCCGGTCGACGTGGTGGTGGACCTGGTGGTGGCGCGAAATCGCCATCGGCCTCCTCTTGACCGGCGCGTGTGCCTGGGCCGTCCGCCGATGGCGCGGACGAATCCCACCACTGGGCCGCCGGCAACGCCACGACCAGCCAGAAGTCGACTGGTGGGCGTAACGTTCCGGGCGTCCGCTTGTGACACCGGAGCTGCGCCACGTCGTCGCCCTCGGCGGCACGCCGGTCGACTGGCCCGGTAAGGGCGGGCGGACAGTGAGGGCGCGCTCGTGGGCACGGCTGGAGCGCGACAGGTAGACCCGCCCGCTGTCGGACGTGTCGCGCCAGGCGTTGCTAGCGGTAGTCGACGCCGAAGAGGCGTTTCCAGATGGCGACACCACCCCAGTGGGGGAGTTGGTCGTGGATGTGTTTGGGGATGAGGATCATCCGCCCGAACTCGGTGTCGTGGTGCCACACCAAGCCAGGCGGCGTACTGGCATGGCCAGCGATGGCGTTGGCGGCGGCCTTGTCTGCTGCGCGGCTGTTGCGGAGCATCCCGATGTTCACGTCCTCGACGATGACGTGCTCGAAGCCCGCGAATGGGACGCCGTCGAGCTTCATGTCGACGCGTTCGGCGTTGTAGGACTTCTTATACATGAGGTAGTCCCGCACCATCTTGTCTGTCACCGGATCTTCGGTGAGTGCACCGATTAGCGTGCGGGCCTCGCGGGCCTCGCGCGATCCCATGCCGATTGCCGCGGTCCCGGAGTTGTCCGCGGCGAGTGTCCGCATGAAGCTGCTGAATCTGGACGGAAGGCCGTTCGCCATCGCGGACTCGATGATGGCGGGGGAGATGAACTGGAGCGCGAACTCGGTGACGTTGAGGAACTTCTGCATGGCTTCGTAGCTCTGGTGGAGTTCGTACTGGCGCCCTCTCTCCGCGCCGGCCGGCTCGGCGTAGCGCCAACTCGACAGCCATCGCGGCGCCAACGGACTGCTGGCGATCATCTGGTCGACGAGCCAGTTCCACGCTGACTCCTTGGCCACGGCCCATTCCTCGTCGGCGGTCGCGAACCCGGGGTCCGTGGCTGGACGTGGTGCTGGTTGCGTCGGGGGAGGGACAACGATCCGGTCCGCGGGGAAGGTCAGCGGATCTTCCGGCGCGCCGGTGCCTGTCGTCACCAGACCTGATCCCGTTCCCCACCACAGCCGCCATCGTTCCGTGCGGAACCTTGACCACTCCGCGACGTCGCCGCTGGCCTCGGTCGCCGCGGTCACCGTTTTCGCCGGCGCTGGGGCGGTGTCGGCCGGCACGGCGTCCGCAGGCGCTGTGTTCACCGGAGCCCTCTCGACGGGCGCCGTATCGACTGGAGCGGTGCCGCCGGGTTCGCCCTGGGGCGGGGCCTCGGTACCGCCAGGTCCCTGCCCGCCGGTCACGTGTTCGCCGGGGGCTGTTTCGCCACCGACGAAATCGATGACGGTGCCGATGTGGTTGCCGCCGCTGTCGAGGACGTGCATCTTCTCAGGCTCTCCGTGCGAGCTTTTCCGGATCTCCACGGTTTTCGGCTGGTCCATGACGTACGCGCCGTGGCCGCCGTCAGCGTGGGGGTCCCAGTGGGCCGTACCTACGGGGACGCCGCCGTCCAATACGGTGACGGTCGCGGGCGGTGGGTGACCGGCCAGAAGCCACTGCGTCAGCTTGTCCTTCTCCTGACCTGGAAGTCTCTGTTCGACTCCAGCCTGAACTTTGGCGTCGTCTCCGTCAGGCATGGTCATCCCCCTGGTTTGTCTGGGGCTCAGCCGGCAGCAGCGCAGTGACCGGAGTGCTTTGGGCCTGTAGCTCCGATGTGTTGTCGTCGTACACGCGAACGATGAACGAACGCGGTTGGCCGCCGGCGAGCAGACGCACGGCGAACTGGGCGGTGCCTGAGTCGGGCAAACGCTGAACGGGAGGCTGGACGTCGGTCCCCATCTCGAACTTCTCGGAGCGCCAACGCTCGACCGGCGTGAGCAACACATCGTCGGGTTCGGCGGTCACCAGCTCGATCTCGACGCGTGCCGATGCGCCGGGTGGGCCGGTGACCACCAGGGCGGTCTCGATCCACTCGTCCCACCGCAACTGGACGACAAGCGTGACCGGCGAGATGGTCCACAGTCTGCGTACAGAGACGGTGACGGCGTCGGCCTCACCGAGTACGAGCCCGGTGTCGGGCTCTTCGAGAGTGAGGACCAGGGAGTAGGCCCGCTCTGCGCTGTCAGCGGGCGGGCGGATCAAGACAACGAACAGTTCGGTGGACCCGACCAGAATGCTGCGGGTCGGCTGGTTGACCGCGATCCACGGCGATGCCTCAGCGGGATGAATCGCGGCACTGAGGACGACGGCTGCTGAGTCTTCGCCGGAGTTGCTGACGTCGACGAGCAGCACTCCCGGTCCGCCCGGTTCGAGCTCCAACGCGCGGATACGTGGTACGACAACCAGCTGGTCCATGGCCCTCTCCGCCCTGATCCCCGGCGTTGCGTCGTTCATCGAATGCAGGCTCGGCATGATGCTGCTACCGATCATGATCGCGATCTGGTCGCGGACCAACGGCATTTCGACACTTTGCGCGGAGCTTCAGCGCCCGTCGGGCGCACTCCGCTGGCGACAGGTCAGGCCTCGGCGAGGTCGGTGCAGTGTGTGATCGTCGCGTCGTCCGCCGGCACCGCGTGGCGCGTCTCCGCCTGCCGGACACGACGGATGATTTCGGCGGGTCCGCTCGACGCCAGTACGGCCATGACGCCTGGCCAGTCGGTGAGCCGGAACCTGTCCACGATGCGGCTGGCTCCGTTGCTGAGCAGGACGGCGCTGGTCAGCTCGGAGATCGGACAGCTTCCGGTGATCGCCTCGTCCGCTGCCCGCGGGTCGTCCTTGGCCAGCCAGAAGCCGCCCGGCTGGTTCCGGTTGGCGCGCAGGTCCCGAAGGACCCGGTGGTAATCGTCGCTGCCCTCGGCGGTGGCCTCGATCGCGGGCCGGTAGGACTCGCTGATGATCACCTCCCGGGGATCGGAGGCGACGAGCGGTGCACTGCCTGTTCTGTCGAGCACGATGACCGAGTCACCGAGTACCAGGTGCTCGACGAGGCCGTCGGACAGGCGCAGGATGGCCACGGTCGCCGACGGACTGATGGGATCGGCGACGTCGCACGTGTCCCGGTGATCGTCCGTCACCTGCTCGATGGCCTCGGCGAGCAGCGCCGGAAGGCTGCGGTCCCGCGCGAGTGACAGGTGGCCGAGGAGGTTGCCGCCCAGGCGGTTGGCGTACCAGGCCACGCCGTGCCGGCAGATCGATTCGGTGCCGGGGATGCCGGCGCCGTCGATCAGCACCGCCGCGGTCGGCACGGCGCCGGTGAAGTCCTCGTTCGTGCGGCCGGTCCGTGCCGCGGCGCTCGTCATCGTCACCCGCATGCCTACCGCCGTTCTCCCGCCGAAGTCGTCGACCGTCGCCGCATTCGACGTGTGGGCGAGAGCGACTCCCCCGAAAGGCTATTGCGACCGATCGGCACGAGGTGAACAGTGAGTCGCGGGGACAGTACGTGCCGCGACAGGCAGTGGGGGATGCGAGCGGATCCGCTCCCACACCGGAGCGCCGAGGGGGTCCTTGATGGCGAGCATGACCGAGTTGCCTGACCGATCGGATGTCTGATTCGCAAGCACTCAGGTTACGACCTCGCGTGTCCGAGCCGCCCCGTCTGAGGTCGTTGGACATGGTGCGCCTCGGCCCTCTCATGGAGCGCACTGCCGGCGACCCCGTGGTCGCCATCGGTTTGATCGACGGACCCGTGGTTCTCGACCAGCCCGCGCTGGCTACCGGGCATCTCCGCGAGATCGGCGGCAGGCACGCGGCACACTGTGCGTCGCGGTCTCATCCCGCATGTGTTCACGGCACCTTCGTCGCCGGGATCCTGGCCGCACGGCGCGGGTCCGGCGCCCCGGCGATCTGCCCGGACTGCACCGTCTACGTCCGTCCGATCTTCTCCGACCGGTCGGCCCCGCGTCCGATTCCGACGGCGACGCCCGCAGATCTGCGCGACGCGATCCTGGACTGCATCGCGGCGCGTGCCCGAGTGATCAACGTCAGCGCTGCGGTCTCCGGCGCGTCAGCGGGCGAGGAGTCGCAGGTGACGGATGCCCTGAACGAGGCCGCGAAGGCCGAGGTCATCGTCGTCGCCGCGACGGGCAACGACGGGATGATCGGCAGCAACGCGCTCACCCGCCACCCCTGGGTCATCCCGGTCACCGGTCACGACCTGCGTGGTCGGCCGATGAGCCAGTCCAACCACAGTCGGTCCACGGGACAACGAGGCCTGGGCGCACCAGGCGAAGGCGTCATCAGCATCGGGACGGGATCAGGCCTCTCGACGCTGCACGGCACGAGCTTCGCGGCCCCGTTCGTGACGGGGACCGCGGCCCTGCTCTGGTCACAATTCCCCACGGCCACCGCAGTCGACATCAAGGCGGCGATGCTCGCCCCCGGCCGCCGGAGAAGCCTGATTCCACCATTGCTCGACGCATGGGCCGCGTTCGAGGCCATGCACGAAAGGAACGCTCATGCCTAGGGAATCAGCACCCCAGCCGCGCCGCATCCGGCTCCCCGGATTCGTCCGTGACGAGGACATCGGGCTAGGGCGGGCCATCAAGTACGCGACCACCCGCGTCGGGATCAGACCGTGCGGTGGGTGCGAGCGTCGTGCGGCGGCGCTCGATCGGCGTGTGATCTTCACGCAGCGACGCGGCTGACGAGTCCTGTCGATGCACTTCTAGAAGGGAGTTGCGCATGACCCACGACGCATCGGCAACATCCACTGCCGGCGTGGTTCCGGAGCAGTCCGCACGAGAGACGGCCTCGCCCGGTGTTCTGACCGCCGCGCACGCCTCCCACGCGGAGGCCATTGCGGACCCGGGCTCGTGCCCGGTCTGCGCCGCGTCCGGCGCCGCGGAGTCACGGGATCTCGCGATCGAACGGCCACCCGCCATGCCGGCCTACGTGTACTCGATCGGCAAGGTCGAAGCCCGCTATCCGCGGCTGTCGGTCGAGAAGGAGTTCGCGCAGGTCGCTGGCCGAATCGACACCGACGGACTGACCGATGACGAGGTGTTCCACACGGTCCTGCACGACCCGGAGAACAGGCACCTCGCGAGGTTGCTGTGCTGGGTGCTGACGGTGCGCGAGATCGAGACCTACATTCTGATCCCTCGCGACTTCGCCGACTACGCGCTGCTGGTGGAGGCGATCCGGCCCCAGCCGACGCCCCTGGACCTCGATGTCGTGATCGGTGCCCGTGGACCCGTC
The DNA here is from genome assembly GCA_963742725.1 of uncultured Actinomycetota bacterium. Taxonomy (GTDB): domain Bacteria; phylum Actinomycetota; class Actinomycetes; order Mycobacteriales; family Cryptosporangiaceae; genus CAVVAL01. The sequence continues at coordinate 282,733 of CAVUMX010000003.1, forward strand.
GCGTCCCCCGACGTCTGCAACGGGCTCATGGTGCCGCTGGTGGCCTTCAACCAGATCTATTCCTTCGACCGCACCTCGCTCATCAGCGCCATCCCCAGGGACGACTCGACCTCCGACGAGCGATTCGAAGCGGCCGCCACGACCGTGCTCAACACGATCCTGCAACTCGTGGACAACGCCGGCTCGACGGATGAGCACAGAGCCCTGAACTACCTGGCGATGCGATACCCGGAGATCTACCGCAAGACCGCGCAACAGTTCGACACCGGCTTCGCGCTGAGCGGCGTGCGCGTGCAGCGCTCGGAGCTCGGCGGAGCCCGCAACGTCGTCGACTGCGTCTTCTCCTACACCGAACGCAGCTCCGGCTTCGTGGAGAAGTTCGTGGCCTCGGTGGACGTGAGCGACGAGTTCCCCTTCCTGGCGAGTCGACTCGCCGGCTACTACGACCGCCACGGTGTCTGAGGACGGAGGACCGACATGAGGATGCCCGGGTTTACCGCAGAGAGCGCGCGCCGCCGAAGCGGGCGCACCTACCGGACCGCGAGCGGATTCGCGGAAGGCCGTTGGGGCGCCGCGGTCACGCCGCAGCAGGGTGAAATCGAAGCGCCCGGAACCTGCTGCGGTCACTACTGTGCCGGCCTGTGCTCCTGTCAAGCCGGGCACTTCTACTGCAGCTCGTCGCTCGTTGAAGAGGAACCCGCCATGGCGCGGGTGCTGGCCGCGGGCGCCGTGTCGATGGCAGGTGACAGTTGCCACGCGACCAGCCCTGTCAATGGCGGGTACGCCATCGTCTTCAACTGTCCGTGCGGATGCTGGGCCAGCGCCCACGACGCCGGTTGCCTGGGCTGCCACGCCGTCGCGGAGACGACGCCGACGTACCTCAAGGCCTAGCGAGACAGAGCAAGGAGAACGCGCATGAGGATGCCCGGGTTTACCGCAGAGAGCGCGCGCCGCCGAAGCGGGCGCACCTACCGGACCGCGAGCGGATTCGCGGAAGGCCGTTGGGGCGCCGCGGTCACGCCGCAGCAGGACGACGTCAAGGCGCCTGGAACCTGCTGCGGCCAGTACTGCTCCGGCCTGTGCTCCTGCATCCATGGTCACTATCACTGCGATCCTGCGTTCGCTGCGGAGGAGCCCGCCATGGCGCGGGTACTGGCCGCGGGCGCCGTGTCGATGGCAGGCGACAGCTGCCACGCCACCAGCCCTGTCAACGGTGGGTACGCCATCGTCTTCAACTGTCCGTGCGGATGCTGGGCCACTGCCCACGACGCCGGTTGCCTGGGCTGCCACGCCGTCACGGAGACGACGCCGACGTACCTCAAGGCCTAGCCTGTGGCGGCCGCGGTCCAGGGCAGTCACCGCTGCCCGTGGTGACGAGCGCATCGTGCCTTACGCCGGATTGCCGGTCGCGGGGGCTAGGTTGAGGTCATGGACTGGAAGATTGAGCTTGTCGCGATCCCGGTTACCGACGTCGACCGGGCGAAGGCCTTCTACGTGGACCAGGTCGGGTTCAACGCCGACCACGACCACCAGGTGCACGAGCACCTGCGCTTCGTCCAGCTGACGCCGCCGGGCTCGGCCTGCTCGGTCGTGCTCGGCACCGGGACCACGGAGATGCCGCCCGGCTCGCAGAAGGGTGTGCAGATCGTCGTGGCGGATGTCGAAGCCGCTCGGCGCGAGCTCGTCGACCGTGGCGTGCAGGCCAGCGAGGTCGACGAGCAGCCGTGGGGTTCCTTCGTGACGTTCAGCGACCCGGACGGCAACACCTGGTCGTTGCAGCAGATGCCAGAGCGGACCTGAGCCCGGAGTCGCGCGGCGGGGCAGGCCGGGTGCCCGATGGGGCAGGGATCGGTGATGCCCCTGGTACCAGTGGGGTTCAGGACACCACAATCGCAGCGGCGCGGAGCGCGCCTGTCGTCACGGGCGCCCGCTGCGCGGTGGAACCGACCGCCGGTCAGGGGCGGACGGGCGTCCTCGATCGAGGAGCAGATTTCCCGATGCACGCACGAACCTTACGGCTGCTGGCCGTCACCGGCGGCGCGGCACTGATCGCGGTCACGTCGGCCGTCGTGACCGCCAACGTGGGCAATGCCGAGCCGGCGAGGGCCGCTCCGCTCGCCGGCACCGTGGTCATGGACAACGAGCAGAGCATCGAGCCCAACGTGGCCTGGTTCGTGGCCGCCCCCGGCGTCGCCAACCGGATCACCATCCGGCAGCTGGGGTTCGCCACGGTGGAGATCACCGACACCGCGGGCCGCATCGCGGCGGCGGTGGACTGCGTGTCGGTCGACGACAGCACCGCCCGCTGCTTCGCCAAGGAGATCAAGATCCACACCGGCGACGGCGACGACCACGTCACGGCGAAGACCGGTACGTCCACGATCACCGTCTTCGGCGGCGCGGGTGACGACGTGCTCAAGGCCGAGAACACCACCAGGACCCGGATCAACGGCGGCGCCGGCGATGACGTCCTGACCGGTGGCGGCGGCACGGACACCATCGAAGGTGAGGACGGCAAGGACATCATCGACGGCGGCGCCGGCAACGACGACCTGTACGGCGGGCGCGGCGCCGACGAGCTGAGCGGCGGTGCCGGCAACGACCTGGTCTGGGGCGAGCTGATGAACGTGGCGGGCGGCGAGAGCGACTACGCCTCGGACCGGCTCGACGGTGGCGCCGGCACCGACACCGCCGACTACAGCTGGAGCAGCCAAGGGGTGACCGTCACGCTGGACGGTGTCGCCAACGACGGCATACCCGGCGAGAACGACAACGTGCTGGCGGAGAATGTCACGGGCTCGTCCAAGAACGATGTACTTCGCGGTGGGAGCGGCGCCAACCGGCTCGACGGCGAGGACGGCAACGACAAGCTGTACGGGATGGGCGGCCCGGACCTGCTCGACGCGGGCAGCGGGGTGAACGAGCTCACCGATGGCGGCAGCGGCATCGACGTCTGCCGCCCGATCGAAGCAGACGTCACCAGGATCAGCTGCGAAGCGTCCTGACCGCTGTTGCGCCGAACTGCCGGGGCGGGCAGCCAGCCCAGCCCGCCCCCGTCAGCGCCGCACGGAACATCGGACCCGCGGTCAGCGCCCGCCGGAGTCCGGAAGGCACCGACCTGGGCGGTACCGCGAGGGCTCAGCAGGGCACTGCGGAGAGTCTGAAGAAGGCTGACGCCTCACCCCAGTCGCCACCGGGCTGATTCGGGCAGCCCCACCACGACTGCCCGACAAGAGTGCTGCCCCGGTAGTAGGAAACGACGGTGAGCATCGCGGGGCTCGGGGCGGGAATGGTGGGGATCGCCTGAAGTCATTCCAGTTCCCTCCTGCTATCGGGCACGTCGATCGTGCCTACATCAGGACGGCGTTCCATCGTGTTCCAGCCGGGTGTTCCAGCCGGGGGCGTGGATCACCGGTACGTCACGCCGAGCAGGAACAGCTCGGCGTGCAGGCCGCGTGCGGCTTCCACGGCCGCGGCGCCGCAGGCCACCATCGAGTGCTTGAACAGCGGCCTGCCCGTCTACCACCGGGTCGAGGACATCCCCGGGTACCAACCCACGTTCGGAGGCCGGCCGGTCAGGTGATGGTGTTGGGCTCCGGACTATCGTGCGGCTCCGAACGTTCGGTGGCAGGTCAGGAGAAGCCATGTTCTCGGCGATGGAGATCCGTGACGCCATCGGGCAGTTGGCTGACGGCCGGCAGATCGACCCTGAGCTTGTCCCGTTCGTCCGGGCTGCGGTCGACGGGCCGTGCCCGACCTCGGATCAGGGCGACCGGCAGTTCGTGGTGAGCCTGGATGTGTGCGGTCAGTTCAACGTGGATACCGAGGAACTGATCTGGCCGGTGGCGCCGGACTCGGACGCCGGCGACGACGTTTCCCTGTGGGCGCTCACCGACCGGGCGCTGTGGGAGCGGGCGCGGGACCGGTGGGACGGAGAGCATCCGCGGGAGTGGACGGCGTTCGTCTGGCGGGTCGCGTACCCGCTGTCGCAGCGGCTCGTGTTCACGCCGTCCTGGCACTGAGGCTCATCGCATCCGATCGAGCCGGCGCCACTGATCGCCGCTCAAGCGCAGGCTCGCCGCGGCGATGGAGGCTTCCCGAGCCGCTGCGGGTTCGGTGTGCAGGTGCATGGCCGGCCGGCGACGACAACAGCCTCGGTGATCGGCGCCTCACGTCCGCGTGCACATGGCTTTCCAACATTCTTCCAACCGCGGCCCGCTTGACTGCGCGGCGGAAGGCAGGACCGCCGATCACTCCTTCAGGGGACAACCATGAGCTGGAAACGACTTCATCGGACCCGCCCGACGAAGCACCGCCGGGCCGCCGTCGTCGCTACCTGCGCCGTTCTGGCCCTGGCGCCGATGTCACCGCCGGCCACGGCCGCCGCACAGAGACCCGCCGCGCCACCACCCGCCGCGCCCACGCCGGCCGGGTTCGCTTCCTGGGACGAGGTGTTCGCCGCCCAGGACCGGCTCAACGCCGCGGCCCGACGCATCGTCGCCGCACGCGGTTCCGGGTACGCCGGCGTGGTCGCCGCCCCCACGAACCGCGATCTGCGCGTGTACTGGAAGGGGACCGTGCCGCTGTCCGTCCGCCGGATCGCCGACGGGCTCGGCGTACCGACCACATTCCTGCCAGCCCGATTCAGCGAGCGCGAGATGCTCGCCGAAGCGCGGCGCCTCGCCACCGACCCGCGGGTGCTGTCGGTGGGGCCGGAGGTCGACGGTAGTGGCCTCACGATCGCAGTGAGCCAGGCAGGCCTCAGGGAGCTCCGCGCCGGCGCGCTGGGCACGACGATGGCGCTGCACCTACAGCCTGGACCCGCGCCTCAGATCCTCAGCCGGCAGGATGACTTCTCGCCACGCCTGGGCGGGTCGAAGTACCGGATCGGTTCGGGTAGTTGCACCGCCGGCTTCTCGATCATGTGGAACTTCTGGGAGCGGATGCTCACCGCCGGTCATTGCGGTAACAACACCAACGTCGCGTACGACGGCGGTGGGGGCCTGATCGGCGACGTCTTCAACGACAACACCGGCCGCGACACCATGATGCTGAACGCGCGCGTGGAGGGCGAGACGTTCGGCCCCAGCATCTACATCGGACCCTGGGACGGCAATGAAGCCAGGAACGTGGCCGCCGCGGCCGAGGACTTCGTCGGCAACTACGTCTACACCGGCGGCGCCCGCACCGGGGAGAACTGCTGCCCCCGGGTCACGCACGTCAACCAGACCGATGCGGGGTTCTTTCCACTGACCCGTGCCGAGCTGGACCGCGCGGGTTGCGCTGCGGCCAGGGGCGACAGCGGCGGGCCGGTCTACCACCGCACCCGCGGCACGCCGGACCTGTTCGGGCGCGGCACGATCAGCACCGGCCGGCCCGGAACCGGCACGAACTGCGCGAACGCCCCGCCGTCGGACAGCTCCCGCATCGTGTACTGGGCTCCGCTGCTGCGGCCACCGGGTGACGCCACTATCGGCTCGCTGCAGTTCTACGGCGCCACGCTTCTCTAGCTGTGGTGACGCGTGCGCGGGTGCATGAGCGCCGGGAAGACTGTCAACTGGACGCGGTCGACCAGGCCGGCGGCCATCAGCGCCCGGTTCATCGACAGGCTGCCGTGCGAGCGCAACGGCACCGCGGACTCCGCCTTGAGCCGGGCGACGACGTCGACGGCGTCACCGTTCACCTATCGCCGTTGGCCTTCTGACGGGCTACCGCGCGCCGGTCGACGTGGCGGTCAGATCGGGTCCCACGGGACGGAGGCGTACAGCTCGGTGATCGCTCGGTGAAGGTCGAGGTCGACGGGCAGTGTGGTGTCGTCGATCCGGGCTACCGGGGCGATGCCGCGGGAGTTGGTGACGAAGGCGGCGCTGAAGGACGGGACGTCGTGGAGGTGGACCGGGCCGTATCGGGTGGGCACGCCGATGTCGGCAAGCCGCGGCTGGAGCAGCTGCATGGTGATACCGGCCAGGCAGGGTGCGTCGGGCCAGACCAGGCCGGTGCCGTCGTAGCCGGCGAAGTTGGTGATCGCGCCCTCGGAGATGACGCCGGCTGGTCCGGTGAGCAGTGCTTCGTCGAACCCGTGCCGGTCGGCCAGCCGCCGGTAGTAGGTCTGGCCGAAGCCTCCGATGTGTTTCAGGTGCGGGACGGGACGCTGATAGGGGACCGATCGGAGGGCTTGCGGGGTGCCGGGCATCTCGGCCGGTGGCCTGACGGTGACCATGATGGCGGGGGCGTCCGCCGGGTCCGGCCAGACGATCACCCGCGCCGACGCGTCCTGGGTGCCGGCGAGCGCGTGCCGGACGTGGCCTCGCACCTGGTCGAGGTCGAGGTCGCTGTCGAGCAGCTCCCGGGTGGCCTGTTCCAGCCGGCGCAGGTGCAGGTCGAGGCCGCGGGTTCGCCCATCTCTGACCTGCATGGCGGTGAAGTGGCCGTAGTCGGTCAGGGCTAGGTGCCGCAGGTGGTCGGTGGTCGCCGGATGCCCGTTGACCTCGATACGGATCGGTGCGGTGCTCACGATCCCCACGGTATCCATGCCACACGAGCGGGGCCTCGGCGCACGCCGACGCCCCGCTCAGGCGTACCTACTCGATCGGTTCGAGCACCGCCTTCGGCAGCGGCACCTGGCACGTTCCGGAGCCGGCCGACCGGCGCGGTGTCGATACGTCGACGATATGTGCCGGCTCGTAGGCATCGGGGCATGCGTGTGCTGGTCGTCGAGGACGAGCCCTACATGGCAGAGGCCATCCGCGATGGCCTGCGCCTGGAAGCGATCGCGGCGGACATCGCCGGGCCGTCCGGTGACGAGATCGCCGAAAGCATCGTCGCCTCCGGCAGCGGCATGCCGATCCTGATGCTCACCGCTGCCGACCGTCTCGACGACAAGGCCTCAGGGTTCGGGCTCGGCGCCGACGACTACCTCACGAAGCTGTTCGAACTCCGGGAACTCGTGCTCAGGCTCAGAGCGCTCGACCGGAGGCGCGCCCACAGCAGGCCACCTGTACGGGAGATCGCTGGCCTGCGGCTGGATCCGTTCCGCCGTGAGGTCTTCCGTGACGGCCGCTACGTCGCGCTGACCAGGAAGCAGTTCGCCGTGCTCGATGTCCTCGTCGCCGCCGAAGGCGGTGTCGTCAGCGCCGAGGAGCTACTGGACCGGGCGTGGGACGGGAACGCCGACCCACGCTGTCGGGCGGATAGCTGACGTTTTCGACGGTCAGACCGATGCGCTCCGCGTATTTCACATTGATGTGGTTGTATCCGATGCTTCGGGTGGAGACATATTTCACGCCGGCTTGGCTCAGGGCGAAAAGAGTGGCGTTGGTGACCTGAGTCTTGTGGCCGATGCTGACGCATCGATTTTCCGAATGCCAGGTCGATGTTGGCTTCAGATACCGGCGCCTCGCTGATGGTCGGCAGTACGTCGAAGCGAGGCGCAATCTCCCGGAACAGGACGGCCTCGTCCTGGCTGCATCCATAGATGGTGACTCCCCTTGTCGAGGCGGCCGAGGACGACGACGCCGGCGATCGGGTGCGGTAGGTCGCTGGTTCGCTGTAGGTCATGCCTCCCAGTCAAGGGAGCCTGGTGTTGCGAGCGCGTATCTGGTTTCCGATATGCCGGCGATATGGACTCATGCGGGCGCGTGGTCCGGCATAGACTCGGTCCGTGACGGTCGCGGCGCCCTCGCAGGTGCGGCTCGCCGAACTCGTGGCGACCATTTCGCTGGGCACGGACCTCGGTCTGGGTCAGCCGATGGAGCACGTGATCCGGCAGACGATCATCGCGCTGCGGTTGGCCGACATGCTCGGGCTCGACGAGGACGAGCGGGTGGTCGTCTACTACTCGGGCCTTCTCGCCTGGGTTGGCTGCCACACCGACGCCTACGAGCAGGCCAAGTGGTTCGGCGACGACATCGGCATGAAGCGTGACGCGATGTTCGCCGGCGATGGCGTCTCCGACCTGGTCCGGCTCCTCGCCACCCGGCTCGGCTCTGGCGGTACGGTCGTCGACCGGGCCCGCACCACGTTCGCGTTCCCCGTCGTCGGCCTGCGCTGGTTGTCGTCGATCCTTGAGAGCCACTGGAAGGCAACCGACGCCCTTGCCGAGCAGTTGGGGCTGGGCGAGGGCGTGCGGCGCAGCCTGATGGAGAGCTACGAACGGTGGGACGGCCGGGGCGTGGCCGGCCGGAAGGGCGATGACATCCTGCTCACGTCGCGCCTCGTCTACCTGGCTGACGTCGTGGCCGCGTTCGAGCGTCTCGGGGGGCGGGCAGCCGCCGTCGACATGGCCCGCGAACGGTCCGGCAGCCAGTTCGACCCGGCGCTGGTGGACCTCTTCTGCGCGCACGCCACCGAGGTGCTCGACGGGCTGGACCAGGACAGTCACTGGGAGGTCGTGCTGCGCAGCGAACCGGGCCTCGCCCGGACCGTCCCGGAGCCAGAGCTGGACTCGGCCCTGGCCGCGATCGGTGACTTCGCCGATCTCAAGTCGCCGTTCTTCATCGGACACTCCAGAACGGTCTCGGCCCTCGCGAGAGCCGCGGCGATTCAGCTGGGCCTGACCGCCGAGGAGGCGACCCGGGTACGCCGCGCCGGACTCGTGCACGATCTCGGCCGGCTCGGCGTGTCCAACGGGATCTGGGACAAGAAGACTCCGCTCACGGTGAGCGAGCGGGAACGGATCCGCACCCATCCGTACCTCACCGAGCGGATGCTCTCGTTCTCGCCGAAGCTCGCGGAGCTCGGCGCCATCGCCGTGGCCCATCACGAGCGGCTGGACGGGTCGGGCTATCCGCGCGCCCTCTCGGGCAACCAGATCTCGATGCCGGCGCGGGTCCTCGCCGCTGCCGACCGCTACGCGTGCCTGGCCGAGGATCGCCCGTACCGCCCGGCGGCGGAGCCGGACGATGCCGCCCGGGATCTGCGCGAGGACGTGCGCAGCGGCCGGCTCGACGGTGACGCGGTGGAGGCGGTGCTCTCGGCGGCCGGACACCGGGTACGCCGTCGACGGGCGTGGCCGGGCGGCCTGACCGGCCGCGAGGTCGAGGTGCTGCGGCTGCTGGCCAAGGGCCTGAGCAACCGCCAGATCGCCGGCCGGCTCGTCCTCTCGCCCAAGACCGTCGGCGCGCACGTCGAACACATCTACGCCAAGACCGGGGCCAACAACCGTGCGACCGCCGGTCTCTTCGCGATGCGGCACGGGCTGATGTCGGACTTCGAGCCGGCCGAGGAAACCTAGGGCGAACGCCCGATTCGCCCAGCTCCCCGGCTGCCTACGTTGGCAGGACCAGCTCACGTCTGCCGAGGAGGCCGTCATGACCACCACCGTCACCGAAGTCCGGAGCCACAGCGTCCACGCGAACGGCATCGACATCCACTACGTCGAGACCGGTGCCGGTCCGCCGCTGGTCCTGTTGCACGGGGGATTCGTCTCCACCAGCCCGATGTGGGACTCCGCACCGGTCGCCTACCAGCAGCACCTGGCTGTCCTGGCGGAGCGCTTCCGGGTGATCGCGCCCGACACCCGGGGCAGCGGGCGCACCCGCCACGACGGCCGTCCGATGTCGATGAACCTGCTGGCCGACGACGTGGCCGCGCTGATCGAGGCGCTCGGCCTCGACCGTCCGGCTGTCTGCGGTTTCAGCGAGGGCGGGATGACGGCGACCATCCTCGCCCTCACCCACCCCCACCTCATCGGCGCGCTGGTCAACGACGCCGGGTTCGACACCTTCGACCCTGAATCACCGACGTTCGACCAGTTGCGGGAGGTCTTCGGGGGAGGGCCCGAGGCGACCGAGGCGGATCCGGACGCGGCCGCGGCCTGGCACGAGAAGATGGGCCTCGGGCACGTGTTCACCCTGATGCAGGCCGATCAGGACGCGGCGCAGGGCGAGGGCCACTGGCGCACCTACCTGCGGCTCTTCTTCGAGCGCGGCAGCCACTTCCCGGGCTACACCTTCGCCGACTTCAGCCGGATCGAGGTGCCCGCGTTGGTGATGGTCGGCGACCGCGACATGTTCTGCTCGGTCGAGGACGCGGGCCTGGCCTACCGCCAGCTGCCGTCCGGCGAGCTCGCCGTCGTGCCGGCGACCGACCACGCCATCACCACGGCCAAGATCGCCGTACTGATCGAGTTCCTCGGTCGTCGGCGCTAAACCAGGTTCGGCATTGGCGCGGGCGTGTGTAGCCTGCGGCAATGCCGCACGGGGATATCGACAGGATCGCCAAGGAAACGGGTTTCTCCGGTGTGGTGCGGATCGACCGGGCCGGCCAGATCGAGTTCGCGAACGCCTACGGGCTGGCCAACCGCACCTACAACGTTCCCAACTCCCTGGACACCAGGTTCGGCATCGCCAGCGGCAGCAAGGGGTTCACGGCCCTGGCCGTGCTCTCGCTCGTGCGTGCGGGCGCGCTGGAGCTGGGCACCACCGCACGGTCCCTGCTAGGCAAGGATCTACCGCTGATCGCGGACGACGTGACCGTCGAACATCTCCTCACGCACACCTCGGGCATCGGCGACTACCTGGACGAAGAGGTCGACACCGAGATCACCGACTACTTCATCGGCGCGGCGCACGAGCTGACCACCACGGAGGCTTTCCTGCCGCTGCTGGACGGGCATCCCACCAAGTTCCGGGCCGGTGAGCGGTTCGGCTACTGCAACGGTGGCTTCGTGGTTCTCGCCCTGCTGGCGGAGCGGGCCGGCGGCGTCGGCTACCACGACCTCGTCAGGGAACGGGTGCTCCGCCCGGCCGGCATGACCAGAACCGACTTCCTCCGCTCCGACGAGCTACCCGCTGACGCGGCGGTGGGTTACCTGCCGTTGGACGGGACGGACCGCTCCAACGTCTTCCACCTGCCGGTGCTGGCCACCGGCGACGGCGGCATCCACACCACCGCCGCCGACATCTCCACCTTCTGGCGCGCGTTCTTCGCCGGCGACATCGTGGATTCCGTCGAGGAGGTCGTACGGCCGCGCCGCGACGCGCCCCAGGTATCCATGCGCTACGGACTCGGCTTCTGGCTGCACGAGAGCACCGACACGGCGATCCTGGTCGGGTACGACGCCGGCGCCTCGTTCAAGTCCACCCACGACCCGCACACCGGCACCACCTGCACGGTGCTCTCCAACACCTCGCCCGGCGCCTGGCCCATCGCCCGCGCCTTCACACCGTGAAACCGTCCGCCCCGGTCACCCGTGTGCATGCGGGTCGTCGCCGGGGCCGGTGAACGTCTGGCTGCGTTCCTGGCCGTCCGCGCTGCCGCCGAAAGCTCTCGCGTCGTCGCCGAGGCGCTGCCCGTCGCCGCCGTCGGGATGCTCGGCGGGTGCGGGCGGCCGCTCCTGGACCTCGGCGCGCAGCCGGGGCAGCGCGCCGGGATGCTGCTGTTGCAGCCAGGCCACCAGCCGCTCCCGGACCAGGCAGCGCAGGTCCCAGAGGGTGGGGGCGTCGGCCGCGCTGACCAGGCCCCGTACCCGGACGAGCGTGCCGACGGCGTCGGTCACCTGGAGGACACCGACCCGACCGTCCCACAGGTCGGTGTCGGCGAGCACCCGGGACAGTTCCTCCCGCAGTGCTTCCATCGGCACCGACCAGTCGACGTCGAGCTCCACCGTGCCCAGCACGGCGGCCTCGTTCCGCGTCCAGTTCTCGAACGGCTTGGACGTGAAGTACGACGTGGGCAGCACCAGCCGCCGGTCGTCCCAGATGTGCACGACGACATAGCTCAGCGTGATCTCCTCGACCCGGCCCCATTCCTTCTCGACGACCACGACGTCGTCGAGCCGCAGCGAGTCGCTGAACGCGATCTGCAGCCCGGCGATGACGTTGCCCAGCAGGCTCTGCGCCGCGAAGCCGGCGATGACACCGATGACGCCCGCCGACGCCAGGACACTCGCGCCGGCCGCGCGTGCCGCCGGGAACGTCACGAGCATCGCGCCGAGGGCGAGAATCGCGATGACCGCGATCGTGACCCGGCGGACCACAGTCACCTGGGTGTGGACCCGCCGGGCGTGCCGGTTGTCCTCCACGTCGGTGCGGAAGCGCGCCAGCGCGGCGTCCTCGACGACGATCAGCAGCGCGGCGACCAGCCAGGCGCTGGCGGCGATCAACGCGAGCCACAGCCCGTGCAGCAGCGGTGGCCGCCATTCGCCGGTCGCGGTGACCGCGCGTACCGCGAACTGCAGGGCCAGCAGGGTGGCGACGAGCTGGGTGGGGCGGTGCGCCCGCGCGGCCAACTCGCCGAGCAGGGGCGATCGCCGGCTCAGCCGCCCGATGACCCGGTGGGCGATCTCGACCGCGACGAGCGTGGCTGTCACCCACGCGGCGATGATCACCAAGGCGCGGGCGGCGTCCTGCAGGGAGTCCGGCACGTCCCCATCCTCCCGGTCGTCATCAGGTGGCTGCCACCCGGAGGAGCGCGAGGCACGGCTAGAGTTCGACGGTCACCGCGTAGTGGCCCTCCACGTACGGGAAGCGGCGCTCCAGGTCCGGTGCGAGGGTGACGCCGAAGCCCGGCGCGCCGCCGGCAGCGCCAGGTGACCGTCCACAATGGCGGGTGGGCCAGCGGGGATGGGCGTTCGCCACCCTGTTCGTCGCCGGGCTCACCGGACTGGTCCTAAGGAGCGCACAGCGCCGGTCAGTCGATCGCCTGGTACGCCGCCGTCCAGAAGTCCTGGACGAGGCGGGGGATCGCCGGGGTGTCCATCGCGGTCTGTGTCAGCAGGATGCCCGTGAGCTGTTCGGCCGGGTCGCCGTACGCCGACGTGCCGAGGCCGCCGTCCCAGCCGAACTGCCCCGGGGACGCGAGGTCACGCCGGTGGGTGCGGACGGCCATCCCGAACCCGAACCCGCCGTGGCTGCCGAACATGTTCTCGAAGGTGTCCTTCTCGGCCCGCTGCTCCGGTGTCAGGTGGTTCATCGTCATGAGCGCGATCGAAGGGCGGGACAGGATGCGCGGATGCTTGCCCAGCAGCATCCGGTAGAACGCGTCGTAGTCGTCGACGGTGGAGACCAGGCCGCTGCCGCCGGCCTCGACCGCGGGCGGACGGCTGTACGCGCCGCCTTCGGCGGGGTCCCACACGGTCAGCTCGCCGGTCACCGGGTCGTGGGCGTAGCTCGTCGGCAGCCGGTGGATCTTCGCCGCCGGCACATGGAACGCGGTGTCCTTCATGCCCAGCGGATCGAGGACACGGTCCCGGAGGAAGGCCTCGAACGACTGCCCGGCCACCCGCGCGACGAGTACGCCGAGCACGTCGGAGCCGGTGTTGTACAGCCACCGGTCCCCAGGCTGACGCATCAGCGGAAGGGTGCCGAGGCGGCGCAGCCATTCGTCCGGACCGGGCGCGGACGGTGACGTGCCGTCGCTGCCGATCCCCAGCTCGCGCATCGCCTCCTGGATCGGGTAGGTGCCGGGCGGCGCCATGACCATGCCGAAGCCGAAGGTGAACGTCATCAGGTCGCGCACGGTGATGGACCGGCGCGCGGGCACCGTGTCGTCCAGCGGGCCGTCGATCCGGCGCAGGACCCGCCGGTCGGCGAGCTCGGGCAGCCATTCCTCGACCGGATCGTCGAGCCGCAACCGGCACTCCTCGACCAGGATCATCACCGCCGTGGCCGTGACCGGCTTGGTGACCGACGCCATCCGGAAGATGGTGTCCCGGCACATCGGCGCGCCGCCGCCCGCGTGCAGGTTCCCGATCACCTCAAGGTGGATGTCGTCCCGCCTGCGGAGTAACGCCACCAGTCCGGGCGTCGCCCCGGACTCGACATGCCGTTCCAGCGTCTCTCCCAGCCGACCCAGCCGCTGCTTGTCCAGTCCGTTGTCGCCCATGTTCCACGCTCCCCGTCGCACGTTCGTCAGCGTGGACGTTAGGGGGATCAGGGCGATCGTTGACGCACTTGCGTAGAGAGGCAACAAGCCGGCGTACGGGTCGATGCGGGTGCCGGCTCAGGTGGGCGACCAGTCCACCCGGCTGGCCCAGCCCCGCAGGGTGATGTTCGCGTGGACGACGAGATCCGGATCCGGGGCGGGCGGTCCAGGCGGTACGTAGGCGGCCGCGATGCCCGCGGCGACCTCTGCGCCGAGGTACGGGAGGAGCATCCGTTCGTACTCGCCGGGGTCGATCGCATTCCATCGCACGTCGTGTCCGAGCGCACCGGCGACCTCGCCCGCGCGCACCCGAGCGGCCGACCACGGAGCGGCCAGGTTCTCCAGGTAGGTCCGCGCGGGCGAGATCTCGGTGGCGACCTCCACGACGTTCGCGAGCTCGGCGGAGAGCAGCGCCCGCGCGTCGACGAACGGCACGCCGACCGGTTCCGTCAGCCGTACCCCGCCGGTGTTGAACACCGCGCGTCGCACGCCCGCCTTGGCCAGCGCGTGAAGCACCGTCTCGGCCTACCGCCCGGTGGAGTCGTTGATGGCGCGCGCGTAGTCGGCGGCGCTGCCCTGGCTGGAGCAGCGCTGGATGTCGTCGAACAACCACATGAAGCCGCCGGGGAGGGTGTGCGCTCGGTGCCAGGCGGCCATCTTCTGCCTGACCCGGGCCGGGTTGTCGCCCGCGGAGCAGCCGCTGCCGTTCCTGCTCCAGAGCCCCGGGTCCACCGGCATGCCGAGCTGGCGGATCCAGGTGCCGGGGTTGTTGCCGCTACCGCCGGCGTAGACCTGCAGGTAGACGCGGTCCAGCCCGCCGAGGCTGTTCTTCAGGCTCACCCAGAAGCTCGCGTTGGTGTACGGGGCGATCGTGAACTTGTAGCCCAGCGTGGCGGCCATCCGCGCGAAGGTCGCCGTCGAGTCGACGTCGTAGTGGCTCTCGTCGTCGTCGTTGACCGCGTCGGCGCCGGTGATGGTCTTGAGCACGCGGAAGTTGCGGTACAGGATGCTGCTCGGCCCGGTGCCCTGAGCCTGGATGAGCCTGTCGATGTTCTCCCAGTCGGGCACGCCCCAGGAGCCGACGCTGACCTCGATCCGGTTGACCGACGTCGGCGCCTGCTTGAGCCTCCGCAGGCGCCCGGACCAACCTGGGTCACCGACGTACTGGCCGCCCGCGACGATCCTGGTGTCGTTGTAGAAGAGGTCACCGTTCGGATGGACGTGGATCGACCACAGGAACACGGTGCTGAAGCCTGACGCGCGGATCGTGTCGATCACCGCCTGGCCGCCGCTGTAGAACGGACCGCCGCCGTAGATCGCCGACCGGCCACCGGCCAGCGGGCGCTCCCCGGGCTGCGGTGCCGCGCCGGCGCTCGCAGGGGAGAACGTGATGCCGAGGACGAGCGCCGTGGCCAGCGCGAGCCACTGCGCTAATCGGCGGGATGTCGCGATCCGGTGTGGAGACATGGCATCTCTCACTTCCGTGCGGTCCAGCGAGTGGTGGGTTAGCGCGACTGTAGGGATGTGAACAAGTCATGTCAATCGTCCTAAATCGGACTAGCCCCACAGCGGCGGGAGTACCGGCCGTGCCGGTGGCCGTACCGGTGCCGGTAGGCCTGCCAGGCCCAGCCGCGCCGCAGCCAGCGGGCATGGCCGAACAGGCGGAGCGTCAGGATCGCCAGGATCAGCACCAGCCAGAAGAGGGGCGCCCCGGACACCACCCAGACGGTGACCAGGGCCGCGCTGGCCGCCGCGACGAAGCCGGCGTGCCGGAACAGACGACCGCGGCCCGCGGTCCACGCTTCGGCGCGCAGTTCGTCGGCGATCAGCGGCAGGCCCCCGTCGGCGAGGTCGGCGGTGAGTGGGGTCAGCTCCTCGCGGTACCGGGCGGCATAGGCGGCGGCCTGCCGCTCGTCGCCCTCCTCCAGAGTCAGCACCCCCTCGCCGACCGCGGCGCGCAGGATGCGGGCCACCCGTTCGCGCTCACGGTCGCCGATCCGGACGCCGGACGGACGTTCTTCGGACATCGAAACCTCCTGGGTGGTGGAAGCAGTGGTGGCAGCTGACTCGATGCTCCGCCGGCCGGTGCCGCCTGACATCCGCTCCCGGGAGACACCTCGACTACTCCCGGCGGGGTATGCGGCGTATCGAGGTTGCGCCCACGCGCCGATGCCAGCCGCCCCCGCGCCGCCTACCGTGTCGGTTGTGGGACGCCGTCCGCATCACTGGCCCCCGGCGTACGACCGGGGCCGGCCAGACGAGTGGCAGAGACCGCACCGCCACGGCCGGCCCGTGGCTGGGGTGCCGGTCGTGCTCGCGGCCGTCCAGATCATCGGTACCCGCCTCGGCGCCGCCGATCAGGCCGGTGCCCAGCCGCTGGACGCCCTCGCGTACGCGCTGCTGGTCGCCGGTCCGCTGGCGCTGCTGGGCCGCCGCCGGTATCCGGTGCCGGTCGCCGTCGCCGCGGTGGCGGTCGCACTGGGCTACCTCGCGCTCGGCTACCCGTCCGGACCAGTGGTGTTGAGCCCGGCCGTCGCGCTGTTCTCCGCCGTCGCCGCCGGCCACCGGTATCCCGCGTGGATCACCGCTGCCGTCGGATACACCGGGTACGTCCTGATCGACGTCCGGGACGGACTGGACCTCACCGACGCCGTCGGCCGGGCCGCTTGGCTCTGCCTGGTGCTCGTGGTCGGCGAGTTCGCCCGCGGCCGGCGGGAGTGGATCGAGGCGGCCCGCCACGCACGTGCCGAGACCGACCGCAGGCGCGTCAGCGACGAACGGCTGGAGATCGCCCGCGAGCTCCACGACGTGATCGCGCACAACATCTCGCTGATCAACGTCCAGGCCGGGGTGGCGCTGCACCTGATGGACGAGCAGCCGGCGCAGGCGCGGAGCGCCTTGACCACGATCAAGCAGGCGAGCAAGGAGACGTTGCAGGAGCTCCGCGCGACCCTCGGCGTGCTGCGCCGGGTCGACGAGGACGCCCCGCGCGCGCCGACGCCCGGGCTGAGCCTGCTCGACACGCTCGTCGCGCGCGTAGGTTCCGCGGGCGTCACTGCGACCGTCGAGGTGGACGGCGACCGTCGACCATTGCCCGCCGCGGTCGACGTCGCCGCGTACCGCATCGTGCAGGAGGCGCTGACCAACGTGTACAGGCACAGCGGCGCGTCGACCGCGGCCGTACGGATCGAGTACGGCGACCGTGAGGTGACCGTGCAGGTGGACGACGACGGCCGAGGCGCCCCACTCGGCGACGACGGCGGCAACGGCATCCGGGGGATGCAGGAGCGGGCCATCGCGCTCGGTGGCACCCTCACCGCGGGCCCGCGTCAGGAGGGTGGCTTCCGGGTACGCGCCCTGCTGCCGCTGGACGGTGGCTCGTGACCGTCCGGGTGCTGCTCGCCGACGACCAGGCGCTGGTACGTGCCGGGTTCCGTGCGCTGCTGGACGCGCAGCCCGACATCGAGGTGGTGGACGAGGCGGCCGACGGGCAGGCCGCGATCGCCGCCGCGCGGTCGCTGCTCCCCGACGTGGTGCTCATGGACATCCGTATGCCCGGCGTGGACGGCCTGGAGGCGACCCGCCGCATCGCCGCCGACGAACGGCTGGCCGGCGTCCACATCGTCATCCTGACCACGTTCGACCTGGACGAGTACGTGTTCGAGGCGCTGCGCGTGGGCGCCAGCGGCTTCCTGGTCAAGGACACCGAGCCGGCCGAGCTGATCCAGGCGGTGCGCGTCGCGGCCCGCGGCGACGGGCTGCTGTCGCCCTCGGTGACCCGCCGCCTGATCGCCGAGTTCGCCGCGAAGGCGCGGCCGATGGCGCAGAAGACCGACCTCGACGCGCTGACCGACCGCGAGCGCGAGGTCATGGCCCTGGTGGCCGCCGGACTGTCGAACGACGAGATCGCGGGGCGCCTGGTCGTGAGCCCGGCCACCGCCAAGACCCACGTCAGCCGCGCGATGGTCAAGCTCGCCGCGAGGGACCGGGCCCAGCTGGTCGTACTGGCCTACGAGACCGGGCTGGTGCGGCCGGGCTGGCTCGCATGACCGGGTCGGCTCATCGCGGCGCCGTCAATGCCCGCTCGGTCGAGTGGATCGTGTGGAGGCCCTGCGATCCCAGCGCCAGCCCGAGCTGGAAGCGGTTCTCGACATTGAGGCGGTCCATCAGCCCGCGCAGTACGTAGCCGACGGTGCGGGCGCTGATGCGCAGCTGGCGTGCGGCAGCGCTGTCGGTTTGACCGGCGGCGAGAAGCTGTATCACTGCCCGTTCACGTCGCGACAGCGTCACCATGGGCACATCCGGGCGACGCGGGTCGCTGGCGGACTGCCAGACGCGCGTGAACAGGGACACGATGCCGCGCACGAGCGTGGTGTCGGCGATTTCCAGCACGCCGTTGCCCGCCTCGAACGGGTTGAGCGGGAGGATCGCGATCTGGCGGTCGAACACCATGGCTTTGAGCGGCAGTTGGCTCGTGACCCGGTGCTGGGCGCCGAGGCGTGCGAGTTCCGGGTTGCGCAGGCCGGCGGTGTCGCCGTCGGCCGGTGGCACGCCGAGGGTCAGCAGGGCGCCGCCGCGGAGCAGCAGTGCGCGGTCCAGAGGCGCGGCGGCGGCCACCGACGGGGCGCTGAGTGCCGGCTCGGGGTTGATGGCGAGGTGTTCGTGGCGTTCCTGGGCAGCCAGGTCGGCGATCCGTTCGCGGATCAGGTCGATACCGCGCAGGAGCCGGACCTGGCCCTGTTGCGGCCGGGCGACATCGGTGGGCAGGTCCATTCCCTCGATCGTGGCGAGATGCCGCTCGGCGAGTTCCCGCGGATCGACAATCCGCAACCGGCGCCGGCGCAGGCTCTGCACCACCCGCTCGGGCGAGCTGGGTAGCCAGTACGGGAGTTGCTCCGAGCGGCGCGCGGGGGCGGTGTGGGACGGCCTGACGGCGCCGTGCGCGGACAGTTCCTCCAGAGCGGTCAGGACACGCCGACGGGTCATGCCCAGGTCGCGGGAGAGCTGACCGGTGACCTGAGGACCGATGGAGACGAGCGCCCGGTAGACAAGGTCGGCGTCGGGGGAGACACCCCACCTGGCCAGCGACGGGACGACCGCGCCGACGGGCATCGCGGTCGCGTCTGCGGCGCTCACGTGCACCCCCGTGACCGCGTTGACCTTTGGCAGACCGCTCGCATCGCCACGATTGAATCACGATTCAGCAAGATCGAGGCGCCCGGCAATTGCGCGTTTCTGCAAGCGGTTGTGCTGGAGCCGCCTTCGCCGGTGACCGTACGGGCGGCGACGTGATTCCATCCCGGTGGTCGCGCGATGCGCGTCGGCCAGGAGAGCGGAACGAGGAGAGCACATGATGCGGTGGGCGGCGTGGCGGATCGGAGCCGCGGCAGCGGTGGCATCCCTTGCTGTAGCGGCGGTGCCCGTGGTCGCCCAGGCGACTGAGGCTGAGGCCTGCACGCAACTGCAGGGCCGCATCACCAGCGTCACCGCGGTCGGACCGGGCAAGGTCGCCGTCGAAGGCCTGGCACAGCCGGGCGCCGCCGACGACCCGGCGTGCGACACCGGAGCCCACCTCTACGCGTACAACGGACGCGGGGACATGGAGTTCTGGTACAAGGACGCGATCCTGGGTCACTCCGAGGTCCGGCCCGGCGGCGGTGCCTTCACCGGCGACGTCACGATGGTCATGGGCAGCTGGGCGGTATGCCTGGAGGATGCCCAGCGCAGGCCGCTCGACTGCGTCAACGTCCTGCACCCGGGCGAGAGGACCGAGTCGGGCGTGTGGCGGCCGGCCCTCCCGATCGTGCGCGGCTGGATCAACGTCCACCTCGGTCAGGCGCCTCCCAACGGTGGCGGCCACAAGCGGCTGCCCGAGTGCGGCCACTGCATCTAGTCGCCGAACACCTCGCGCACCCGGCGTTCGAGTGAGTCCGCCAGGTCCTGTGCCCACCGGGCTCGCCGAGCTGCTCTGGACCGGCGGCGTCGTGGTCTGTGCCTGCCTCATGGTCCGCCGTTTCCTGCCGGGCAACCCTTGGCTGGCGATCGCCGTCGCAGTCGCGCTGCCGTTGACGACCGTCCTGTTCAACCTGCTCCGGTTCGGCCAGATCGGCGCCTTCCTCACCCTTCTCGTCCTGCTCGACGTCGTCGCGCTCCAACGGGGTTCGCGCTATGCCGGCGTGCTCACCGGTGTGGCCGCCGCGATCAAGCTCACGCCGGTGCTGTTCCTGGTCTGGATGGTCGTCCTCGGCCGCCGGCACGCCGCCGTGCGCGGTGTCGCGGTGTTCCTCGGGGCGAGCGCGTTCAGCGCTGTGGTCCTGCCCGGCGCGTCCCGCCAGTTCTGGACCGAGGCGCTGTGGCACACCGAGCGGGTCGGCCCGGCCGAGACGATCCGCAACCAGAGCCTGTTCGGCGTGCTGTTCCGGGCAGGTCTCGACCGCCCCGTGGTCCTCGGTGTCGTGGCGGTGGTCGGCGTGGTCGGCGTGCTGGCCGCCGCGTACACCGCCCGGCGGGCCGGGATGGTGTGGAGCGCGCTCCTCGCCGGGTGCGTGATGGTCCTGGTCACCCCGATCGCCTGGACCCACCACTACACCTGGCCGCTGCTCGCCGCGATCGCGCTGCTCGGCACCGCGAGCTGGGCCCTGCGAGCGCTGGGCGCGGGGTTCCTGGCGGTGCTGCTGCAGGTCCAGGAGGTGTTCGGCTCGTCCTGGGCCGTCGTCAACGCCCGCGTGCTCGGACTGGCGGCCCTCGTGGTGACGATTCCCGGGTCGGCGCACGTGCTGACCTCCCAAGCCGCCGCCCGGGTCTGGCGGCGGGCCGTGCCGGCGCCGGTCCGTGCCGCCGTCACCCGCCCGGCCGCGATGGCCGGCATGATGCTGCTGGCCTCGGTCGCGCTGACCGGCTGGATCGTGGGCGTCGACCCGGTCCGCCCGCCGTTCCAGGGCTTCGACGACGCATGGCACCGCCTGATGCTCGCGATCCGGAGCGCGGGCCTGACCGACCTGGCGCTGGGTGCGGACGCGCTCGGCCGCTCGGCCAGCTGGATCGCGGTGACCGCCCTGGTCACGGCCTGGTATGTCGCGCGGCGGCGCTGGTGGGCCACGGGCTACGTAGTGGTCTCCGCGCTGGCGGTCACGGGCGTGATGGCGGTGGTCAAGAACGTGCTGCTGCGGCCCCGTCCGGACGGCGGCATGGTCGAGGTGCACGTCGGCTCGTACCCGTCGGGCCACGTCGGCCACCTGACCGCGATCGTGCTGGCGGTGGCGCTGCTGCTGCCGGCCGGGCGCTCCCGGTGGCTCGGCGCGCTGGCCACCGTGCTCGTCGTCGCGGCGATGAGCTGGAGCCGCACGTACCTGTCCGTCCACTGGCTGAGCTACACCGCCGCCGGCGCCGCCCTCGCGGTCGGGATCTGCCTGCTGCTGTGGCTGCCGTTCGCCCGCGTGCTCGACCGCGAGGCGCAGGACCGGCACCCACCGGACTCGCGGCGCACCGCCCGCCCGCTGGTGCTGGGCGGGCGGCGCGTGGCGACCGGCGCCGTGGGCCTGCGCGCTGGTTTCGTCAGCGGCAGCCCCTGAGGTCACCGAGGTCCGGGATCTCCCCGTTGCCGGTGCACCCCTCGTTCGACAGCGACGGACGCGTCACCGGCGGCAGATCCGGCGAGATCGTGCTGACGAGGTGGCGGGCGTACATCTCGTGCCCGGACCGGTTCGGGTGCATGGTGCCGTACTTGTCGCCCTGGATCCGGAACCGCGACTCCTCGTACCGGTTGACCCAGTGATCGTCGGCGCAGTACCCGTGCGGCAACCCTTCCTCGCTGATCCCGTCGACGCTCTTCCAGCCGTGGCGGCGGGCGGCGGTGTGCACCTCCTGGTTCAGGCGTTGCACCACCTCGCTGTTGGCCCAGGACGCCTCGGAGTTGGAGATCCGGCCGTCGATGCCGGTCCCGTGCTCGTCGTCGGCGTCACGGAAGATGAGCTCGTCGCAGATCTCCTCGTCCGCGTCGAACAGCGGGTTCGGGTACTCGGGCAGGTAGGCCGCGGAGTACGACAGGGTCGACCGCAGCTTCTCGTCGAGCCTGCGGTACTGCCCCGGCAGCGCCTCGAACCCTCGGCGGACGCCCTCCAGCACGTCCGGCCGCTGGTGGCACTCCTTGCCGTGGATGAAGATCTCGGCGCACTTACGGACGATGTCGCCGAACCCGATGTCATTGCCGCCGATCCCGATCATCAGCACGTCGATGGGGAGCGGTTCGGCGCTGCGGCCGGATCCCAGGCAGAAGCGGGAGTCCTCCCGCGGGCACAGCAGCCGCCGCACCTGCTCGACCTGCGCCGTCACCGGTTTGTCGCCCGGCGCGCGCCCGGGCGGCGTGGCGTACTCGCCGAGAAGCCCCTCGGCGATCGTGGCGCCGGAACAGGCGACCGAGATGAACGTCACCGAGGTGCGCGGGTCCGCCTTCTCGATCTGGTCGGCGGCCAGCGCGGGACCGGAGTTCCACGACCGGTGACACGGCTTGTCCGCCCAGGTCGGGGGATACTCGTCGAGGCGCCAGGTGCCGATGGGGCGCCCGCCGGCGGGGAGGATGTCCGGATTGCCCTCGCCGGAGGCGTACGAGTCGCCGATGGAGACGATCAGGTAGTTCCGGACGGTCACGGAGCCCGTGGTGGTCGAGGTCCGGCCGTTCTCCGTCCGGACGGTCAGGGAAACCCGGTAGGTGCCCTGCGCGGGAGCGTCCACAGTGGTGCGGCAGTCGGCGTCATCGGCCCGGACGACCTCGGTGGGGAAGGCGACCGCCCACTCGTAGCGGGTGATCGCGGAACCACGCC
Organism: uncultured Actinomycetota bacterium; assembly: GCA_963742725.1. Lineage (GTDB taxonomy): Bacteria > Actinomycetota > Actinomycetes > Mycobacteriales > Cryptosporangiaceae > CAVVAL01. The sequence continues at coordinate 305,415 of CAVUMX010000003.1, forward strand.
CGTCGGAGGCGCAGCCGTCCAGGTTGATGGGCCACCGGTCGCGGTGGACGACAGAACGGGTCGGGGGTAGGTCGGCGACGCCGTTGCCGTCGGCATCGGACGTCGGACCTTCCGGCACGCTGTAGTCGAAGCTGGCGACAGGCGCCGGGCCGGACTCCTCGGTGACCGGCGGGATCGGATTCGGACGGGGCCTCTCGATCGGCTCGCCGAGACCGGGGTCGCCGGTCCCCAGGTCCAGGCTGAGGCCGGGCCCCGGTTCCGCACCGAAGTCGGGCAGCGCGGGTGCCGCATGGGCGGCGACCACGGTTGTGCCGAGCAGGCACAGCACGGTCGGGACGGTGATGGTGAGGCGGGCTTTCCGGCTCAGCCGCGGGGTGCGGTCAGTCCGGCTGGAGTGAAGGTGGTCACGTATACGCATCAGCAGACCTCCTAACCTTCACTACCGCTACGGGCCCATGTCGCCACCGGTTCTCGGTCAGACGTGACTCGCCCGAACGGGCAACGCCGCCCCGACACTCCGACTGCCGGAAAGAGACGAGACGGTTCGTCTTGACCATGGCCCGAGCGGCTCGTAGGCTCCAGACAAGACGAGACGTCTCGTCACTTTTCTGGAGAGGACGTGCCATGAGCGAAGCGACCATCCGGAGGTATGCCGGCCTGTTCGGCCTGGTCTCCAGCCTGCTGATCATCGTCCAGGTGCCCTTGTACTTCATGTACGAGACGCCACCGGACTGGAACATCCTGACCCGGAGCCTGATCGGCATCACCGGGTGCACCGTGTTCATCGTCTACTTCACCGGCCTCCGCCAGCTCATCGCCAAGGTCGACCCGGCGTACGAGTGGCTGGCGACCGTGATCCAGGTGGCGGGGGTGCTCTGGGTCGCGATGGTCTTCGTGCCGCAGTCCATGGAGGTCGGCGCCGCCATCTCGGTCGACCGCGACATCGACACCACCAGGGAAGGACCGTTCGCGGCGGCGCAGTACCTGCTGCAGGGCGCGGTGTCGCGGCTGCTCATGGGCCTGTTCCTGATCGCACTGGGCATCGCCGTGTCCCGGCTGCGCCTGCTGCCCCGCTGGGTGGGACGCTCGGCGTACGTGCTCGCCGCGATCAACCTGGCGTTCGTGCCGGCGGTGTACTTCGGCGACAACCCGGCGGACTTCTACAGCGCGCAGGGCTGGGGAACCACCGCCAGCATGGGTGCACTGTGGAGCGTCTGGACCCTCGCGGTGAGCATCAGCACGTTACGCAGCTCCCGCCGCGTCAGCACCGTGGAGCGGCAGGCGCCGATTCCGGCGTATGCCGGCTCCGCTTCGCCGGCGGCAGACGTGGGCGCAGTCCTGCGAACGCGAGGCGGGCTGTCTTAGGGAAGCCGCTGCCCTGCGGCGGGGACGGTCGGCCCGGCTGTCACAGCCAGGCGGCGACCCTGGCGAGCGCGCCAGGGCCGGAGTCGCCGGTGACATCGCGGGCGAGGCCGGCGATCGTCACCGCACGCAGGGCGTCCCGCCAGGCCAGGTCGGCCGCCGTCATGGCCCGGGAGATCGGGCAGGGTGCCGTGCAGGCCTCCGGTGGGGTGGCCAGCGGGCCGCGCTGGCGGATCTCCGTGCAGGCGAACGCCGGCTGGGCGCCGTCGACGGCCTCGACCACGTCGAGCACGGTGATCGACTCCGGTGACCGGGTGAGCACGTACCCGCCCGCATGCCCCTGGACGGACCGGATCAGACCGGCGCGGGCCAGCGCCTGCAGCTGTTTGGCCAGGTAGCTGGCCGACACGTCGTGAAACTCGGCCAGCCGCGCGGCGGGCACGGGCTGCTCGGCCGCGGTCAGCACGACGCAGCAGTGCAGTGCCCACTCGACCCCACCGGACATTTTCATCAGCCCACCCTACTTGACTCGGACAGTGGGTGTCCGAGTAAGGTCTCGGACAGAACTTATCCGAGTTGATCGCGAAGGGGTGCGACGATGAAGATCGTGGTTATCGGCGGTACCGGGCTCATCGGCAGCAAGGTCGTGGAGAGGCTGCGCGCGCAGGGCCACGAGGCGGTGCCGGCGTCGCCCGCGTCGGGGGTCAACTCGATCACGGGGGAGGGGCTCGCCGACGCGCTGAGCGGCGCGCAGGTGCTCGTCGACCTGGCGAACTCGCCGTCCTTCGAGGACGCGGCCGTGCTGGAGTTCTTCCAGACCGCGGGCCGCAACCTGCAGGCGGCCGAGACTGCGGCCGGTGTCGGGCACCACGTCGCGCTGTCGGTCGTCGGCGCCGACCGCGCGCCGGACAGCGGCTACCTGCGGGCGAAGCTCGCCCAGGAGGAGCTGATCAAGGACTCCGGCGTGCCGTACACGATCGTGCGGTCCACGCAGTTCTTCGAGTTCGTCGGCGCGATCGCCGGATCGGGCGCGGACGGCGACACCGTGCGGCTGCCCTCGGCGTTGATGCAGCCCATCGCGGCCGAGGACGTCGCGGCGGCGGTAGCGGACGTGGTGCTGGCCGCGCCGGCGAACGGCACCGTCGAGATCGCCGGCCCCGATGCGATCCCGATGGACGACCTCGTCCGGCGGTACTTCGCCGCGATCGGTGACGATCGGAGCGTCGTCACGGACGACACCACGCCCTACTTCGGCGCCGTGCTGCACGACAAGGAGCTCACCCCGGCGGGCGCCGCGCGCATCGGTGCGATCGATCTCGGCACCTGGCTGGACCGCGCGGCCAAGACCCCGCGCGGCTGACGGGCGAGCACGGCGGGAGACCGCCGCTGGTCATCCGATGCGGCGTCGGATGCGCTCGATGCGTGCGTCGACAGAAGCCTGGTCGTCGACGCCCGTGCGTGCACGGCGCCGCAGCTTGTACTCGACGATCGCGGCGAGGGGGGCGTCACGCCCCTTTCGCCACCGCTTCGTCAGCCACATCGACTTCTTGACCAGCAGCCTGGCCTCGGCTTGCTCAGCGAGGTCGATGGCGACGGCGGTACCAGCCGCGGTGGCGAGAACCAGTTGCTCGCGCCGTCGGTCCGCGCGGTTGGGTGTGCGCTTGTGCTTGCGGATGATCTTGCGGGAGGCCTTGTCGTTCTGGCCGTGGGAATTGCGCCGGTCCTTGGTATAGCTGAGCGCCTTCTTCTCCTGCGGAGTTCTGCGCGCCATCACTCACCGCCCCAATGCCCATCGCCGCGACCGGCCGACAGGGTACGCGCCGACCGCCAGCGCGCACACCACGATCTCTCCGCGGCTGGCTCACTCGACGGCCATCCCGACGAACCACCCGAGCGCCGCCAGCGTCGGGCCGGCCGCGGCGAAGAAGCCGAGCAGGCCCCCGATCAGCTGCATGCCGGCATGGTGCCGGACCGAGTCGAATCGGTAATTCGGTGGAGCCGGCGGACCGCCGGCCCGATACTTCCGCCGATGGCCGGCGCCAGGCCGGTGCGTGGAGGCGGAGGAGCCGGTTCGTGGTCGACGGGTCAGTGCAGGGATTTGCCCAGGATCGGTTCGCGCCGGTGCGTGCGGCGTTCGAGGACAACCTGACCACCGGCGCGGACCTGGGCGCCTCGTTCTGCGTGACGGTGGACGGCGAGACGGTGGTCGACCTCTGGGGCGGCTACGCGGACGAGGCCCGTACGCGGCCGTGGCGCCGGGACACCATCCTCAACGTCTACTCCGTCACCAAGACGATGACGGCGTTGACAGCGCTGCTCGTGGCCGACCGGGGCGAACTCGACTTCGACGCGCCGGTGGCCCGCTACTGGCCCGAGTTCGCGGCCAACGGCAAGGAGGACGTGAAGGTCAGCCACCTGATGAGCCATTCGGCGGGCCTGTCCGGCTGGCGGGAGACCATCAGCGTCGAGGATCTCTACGACTGGGAGAAGGTCACCGCCCTGCTGGCCGCGCAGGCGCCGTTCTGGAAACCGGGGACAGCCAGCGGCTATCACGGCGTTACCCAGGGCTATCTGGTGGGCGAGGTCGTGCGCCGGATCACCGGGCGATCGCTGGGCACCGTGTTCCGCGAGGAGATCGCCGAGCCGCTCGCGGCCGACTTCCACATCGGACTGGCGGCGTCCGAGGACGTCCGGGTGGCCGATCTGGTTTCGCCGCCGCCCAGCGACACGCCGTTCCAGGGCGCCGACCTGACCGAGCTGCAGGTCAACTGTTCCACCAACCCCGCCCAGCTCGACCCGTCGGTCACCCGCACCCGCGAATGGCGTGGGGCCGAGCTCCCGGCTGTCAACGGAACCGGCAACGCCCGCTCGATAGCCCAGATCCACGCGGTCCTGGCCAACGGCGGCGTCGCGAACGGCACACGCATCATGTCGGAGGCGGGCTGTCGCAGGGCACTGGAGCCGCAGATCGAGGGCCAGGACCTGATCCTCGACATGCCGGTCCGGTTCGGCCTCGGCTTCGCCGTCTCCGCCGGGATGATGCCCAATCCCAACACGATCTACTGGGGCGGCCTGGGCGGTTCGCTGGCCATCATCGACCTGGACGCCCGCACGACCATCGCCTACGCGCCGAACAAGATGAGCGGCACCATCGGCGACATGCGAGCCGTCGGCCTGGCCATGGTCGCCTGGGAAGCGATGGGGGCCTTGTAGCCAGGCCAACCTCCCGACCTCGACGGCTCAGCGGCTAGTTCATGCTGCACGAGGTGACGGTGACCATGCTGGCCGTGGACCGCACGGTCCCGTGTGGACGATCGTCCGACCAGCGACGCAGCGCGGCTTCGAACCGGCGCACATCGCCGTGCTCGCGGACGGCGAACGCGATCGCGGCGCAGAAGCCGGCGCCGCTCGCCCAGGTGACCACCCGGTCGCCGCCCCAGGCACGGGCCGCCCATTCCGACGTCTTCCGGTCCGCCGCGAGGATCAGCTCAAGAAAGAGGGCGCCGAACACGTCGCGGACCAGCGGCGGCCGGGGCGACGGCGGCGCGGCGACAGGCATCGGGGCGGCGCCGGAAAGGTACAGATCGGGATGGAGCGCCTGCTGGACGGTGGCCGGCGGGTTCATGAAGGCGCGGTCGAGCGCGGCCTGACCGCCGTGGTCGAGGATCGCCTGGACCAGCTTCGGCCCACGCAGGTACGGCGTTCCCGTCATCGCCACCACGGCAGGCGGAAGCGCGCTGTAGTCGGTGGCGGCGGCCAGCTCGGCGCGCTCGGCGTCGGCGGCGCGACGCTCGGCCGGCGACATCGCGGCACGGTAGGCGAGTTCGACCCGCCGCGCGTTGCCTTCGAACAGCGTCATGAACGCCCACGCGGATCCGTCGAACGCGCCGATCAACCGCGGCCGGTGCAGTTCGAACCGCTGGTCGTCGAGTGCGTGGGTGAGTTCGTGGGCGAGCACCATCCGGCGGTAAGGGGTCACCTTGGCGCCGCGAACCAGCAGGTCCCCGGTGCGTATGTCGTAGCTGCCGACCGCCTCGCTGGCGCCGAGTCGGGTCATCAGGGCCACCACGTCGGTACCGGGATCGAGGAGTCCGACCGCCTGCATCAGCTCGCCCATCCTGGCGCCCCGATTGCTCACATCGGCGTTCGCCTCGGTCAGTCTGAGCACGAACGTGGCGTCGTCGACGAACCGGACCGGCGGGCGGCGCGAGAACGTCAGCCCACGTTCGTTCTCGACGAACTGGATGATCTCGGCGACCGCCTCCTGCTGGCTCGGCTCGGCGGGCGACCGCACGGCGACCAGGTAGATGCCGGCGGTTGCCAGGGCGCCGACCAGCACTGGCAACCGCCAGTTCCGCAGATCAACGCCCATGTCGGACTCCGTGGAGAGCGCGGCGCCTGCCGGCGACGTGTGCCGGGTAGGTCAGAGTACGTCGGTGGTGCGGCGGCGCAGGGCGAATCCGGCCAGGCCAGCGGCGGTGAGGCCACCGAGCGCAGCGAACCGGGCGGGGGACGTGTCGGCCGCGGGCGCCTCCGCCCGGGCGGTGTCGCCGCACCCGTTGCAGGGCCAGCCTTGGGCGGATACGGGGCTGGCGAAGGCGAGCAGTGCGCCTCCGGTGACGAGCGTCCCGGCGACGACGTGCGTGAGCGTGCGCATGGCGGGCTCCTGTCCGTTTCAGATCTCGGTGGTGCGGCGGCGGCGCAGCGCGAGGGCCGACAGGCCGACGGCGGTCAGGCCGCCGAGCGCGGCCAACCCGACCGGGGACGTGTCGGCCGCGGGCGCCTCCGCCCGACTGCTGTCGACACAGCCGGTGCACGGCCACTGCGTCGTGGCTTCCCGGATGGTGTCGCCGCATCCGTTGCAGGGCCAGCTCTGCGCGGACGCGGGGCTGGCGAAGGCGAGCAACGCACCGCCAGTGACGACGGCCCCGACGAGGATGTTCCTGAGCGTGTGCATGGCGGGCTCCCTCTCGGTTTCAGATCTCGGTGGTGCGGCGGCGGCGCAGGGCCAGGGCGGCGAGGCCGGCGGCGGTCAGGCCGCCGAGCGCGGCGAACCCGACCGGGGACGCCGGAGTCTCCGCGGGCGCCTCCACCCGAGTGGTGTCGTAGCAGTCCGGGCAGGGCCACTGGTTCGTGGCTGCTGTGGCCGGGTTGGCGAAGGCGAGCAGGGCACCGCCGGCGACGACGGCCCCGGCGACGACGGAAGTGAGCTTGTACATGGCCGCATCCTCTGGTCGGTGCTGAACGAGTCACCGGTGACGTTGCGCCGCACCCGGTGGAAAGACACTGGCCACCTGGCCATTTACCGTCCGTACGCGAAATGTGACTCAGGCCGCGTCGGTGGCGTGGCGGCGGCGGAGCGCCAGGGCGGCGAGGCCGGCGGCGGTCAGGCCACCGAGCGCGGCGATCCCGGCGGGGGACGTGTCGGCTGCGGGCGCCTCCACCCGAGTGGTGTCGCCGCAGAGCGAGCAGTTGTACTGGGCCGAGGCTGGGCTGGCGAAGGCGAGCAGGGCACCGCTGGCCACGACGGTCCCGGCGAGAACGGAGGTGAGCTTGTGCATGGCGGGCTCCTTCGGTTGTGGCTGAACGATTCAGGCCGGGTCAGTGGTGCGGCGGCGGCGGAGCGCCAAAGCGGCCAGTCCAGCGGCGGTCAGGCCACCGAGCGCGGCGAACCCGGCGGGGGACGTGTCGGCCGCGGGCGCCTCCACCCGGGGTGTGTCGCCGCACCCGTAACAGGGATATCCGCCGCCGCCCTGAGCAGACGCGGGGCTGGCGAACGCGAGCAGGGCGCCGCCGGCGACGACGGTCCCAACGAGGACGGAAGTGAGCTTGTACATGGCCGCATCCTTTGGTCGGGGCTGAACGAGTCACCGGTGACGTTGCGCCGCATCCGGTGGAAAGACACTGGCCACCTGGCCACCTACTACGGGTAATCGGGGCAACCGCCGACGCACCCGTGTGCTAGGTATCGGACATGAAGCCTCTGCTGGCCTGCGGTGTGATCGCCGGGCCGCTCTTCGTCGCCTCGTTTCTCGTCCACGGCGCGGTCAAGCCCGAGTACGACCCGATGCGCCATCCGGTCAGCTCGCTCGCGCTCGGCCCGTACGGCTGGGTGCAGACCGTCACGTTCGTCGTCGCGGGGCTGCTCACCGTGGCCTTCGCCGTCGGCCTCGCCGGCGGGCGCGGAGTGCGGCAGAAGGTGGGCGCCGTCCTCGTCGGTGGCTGGGGCGTCGGCCTGATCGGCGCGGGCGCCTTCGTCACTGACCCCGTCAGCGGCTACCCGCCGGGCGCGCGTGCCGTGGTGAAGGCCGCGACCGCCGCAGGGATCCTGCACGACCTGTTCTCCGTCGTCGCGTTCTTCTCCCTCGGCGCCGCGTGCTTCGTGCTGGCCGGCGGTGGTGGCTTGCGCTGGGCGGTGTACTCGATACTCAGCGGAGCGGCGTTCCTCGTCACGTTCTTCGTGGCGAGCGCCGGGTTCAGCCAGAACGAGACCCTGGTGGGGGTCGCCGGACTCTGGCAGCGGATCTGCGTCAGCATCGGATGGACCTGGCTCACGGTCCTGGCCGCACGGCGCCACGGCCTGCCCGGCGCGAAAGGCTGAGCGATGTTCCTCGTGACACTCCACCGCGCCGGCCCACAGTGGGATCCCGCACGCCCGCTGGAGGAGCAGTCCGGCTGGCCCGAGCACGCGTCCTACATGGACGATCTCGTGGAGGCGGGCATCGTGATCCTGGCGGGGCCGCTCGCCGACGAGTACCGCGTGATCCTGGTGGTCGACGCCCACTCCGAGGACGCCGTCCGTGCCACGCTGGCACGCGACCCCTGGAGCGGGACGCACCTGCGCGTCGCCGCCGTCGAGCCGTGGACGATCCGGCTCGACGGGCGGCCGAGGTAGGGCCAGGCGAAACCGTTCAGGTCATGCTGACGAGGAACTGGTCCACGAGGTGGTCGGTGAAGTCGCGGGGGACAGGCTGGCCGGTGACCAGGACCCGGTAGTAGACGGGGCCGAGAAGCTGGTCGAGGGCGAGATCGACATCGATATCGGGGGAGAGCTGGCCGCGCTCGATCGCTCGCAGTAGCGGGGCGCGGTCCCGCTCGCGTTGCTGGCTGAGGTAGTCGGTCCGCAGCCGGGCGGCCAGGTCCGGATCGTGCTGTGCCTGCCCGGCCAGCGCGCGGAACACGGCACCCGGATCGGACCGCGCCAGGAAGTCGGCGAGCCTGCCGAGGTGATCGCGGAGGTCGCGGCCCAGATCGCCGTGGTCGTGCGGGGTCAGATGCTGGGCCATGTCGTCGATGAAGGTGTCCATCAGGATGTCGACCTTGGAGGGCCACCAGCGGTAGATGGTCTGCTTGGCCACCCCGGCCCGTGCCGCGATGCCCTCGATCGTCACCGCGGCGAACCCGCGTTCGACCAGCAGGTCGTCGGCTGCCTCCAGGACTGCCTGCCGGGCCTGCTCGCTGCGTCCGTGCCGGTTTCCGCGATGAGCGGCACGCCGGGCGACCGCTTCGTCGCCGGCTGCGCCCAGGGTGTCACCTCGCATGGTCCCCCTCCTCGGCCCGCAGCGTACCCACCTCTAGACTGTACGCGACGTTGCGTCTAGCCTAGCCGCCATGACCATCACCCTGCGCACCCCGCCCGTCCGTACCGTCCTCGACCGGCTCTTCGCCGCGGCGGCCCTCGACGACGAAGTTCCAATCCGCCGTGACTCGCTGGCGTCCGCCAGCCCGCAGCAGCGAGCCGACATCCTGGAGGCCGTCTACCTGCCGATCTCCGCGCGCGGTGGCGATCTGCTCTACGCGTTGGTGCGGGCCAGCCGCCCGGAGACCGTCGTGGAGTTCGGCACCTCGTTCGGGATCTCCACCCTGTACCTGGCAGCCGGGGTCGTGGACAACGGCACGGGACGCGTGTTCGGCACCGAGATGAACGAGGCGAAGATCGCCGCCGCACGGTCCAACCTGGACGAGGCCGGTCTCGGCGACGTCGTGACGATCCTGGCCGGCGACGCCAGGGACACCCTCGCCGGCATTCCCGGGCCGATCGGCCTCGTGCTGATCGACGGCTGGAAGGACCTGTGCCTGCCGGTACTGCGGCTGCTGGAGCCCCGGCTCGCGCCCGGCGCGCTGGTGGTGGCCGATGACATCACCCTGCCGTCGATGGCCGACTACCTGGAGTACGTGCGCGACCCTGCGCACGGATACGTCAGCGTCGCATTTCCCGTCGAGGACGGCATGGAGATCAGCTGCCGCGCCACCACCGGCAGCTGACGACGACGCACCGGCGACGGTGCGTATCGTCGGGAGGCTACTGCTACCGGATGCTCGGCTCCGGTTTCGAAGCCGAGGACGCGGTGCAGGAGACGCTGGTGCGGGCCTGGCGGTCGTTCGACCGGTACGACGAGGAACGGGCGTCGCTGCGTACCTGGCTCTACGGCATCGCCACCAACATCTGCCTCGACATGCTGCGCAGCGCACAACGCCGGGCCCGCGCGATGGATCTCGGACCGGCGTCCACGGCGGGGCAGGGCATCGGCGAGCCGGCCCCGGAGCGGACGTGGATCCAGCCGATTCCGGACAGCCGCGCGGTGCCGACAACCGGTAGTCCGGAGGAGATGGCCGTACAGCGCGAGACGATCCGCCTGGCATTCGTCGCGGCGCTGCAGCGGGCGAGGTCGACTCTCAGGGCAGTCGACTTCGCGCCCGGTGAAGGGCTCCGGCCATCTGACAGTGCCCAGCGCGACCTGCTGAGCCGCTACTGCTCCGCATTCGAGCGTCACGACATCACGGCGCTCGTCGCTCTGCTCCACCAGGACGCGACGATGTCGATGCCTCCCTTCAGGTGGTGGCTTCGCGGCCGTGACCAGATCGGGCAGGCGCTGCTGGATCCGGACGCGTCGTGCGAAGGGGCACGCCTCGTCCCGACCGCGGCGAACGGTTCGCCGGCGTTCTGGCAGATGCGGCCCGGCGCGGACGGCGTCTACGTGCCTTTCGGGCTGGTCCTGCTCGACGCGTCCGAAGGTCTGATCACCGGCATCACCACCTACCTCGACGTCGACCGGCTGCTCCCGCTGTTCGGCACACCGGCTCACGTCTGACCCGGACGAAGGACCCACATTCTTCGTGGGACTGAAGCTGGGCGACTCGGAGCTCGGGCTCGTCAACGACGCGGAGACCGACCTGTCCGCGCCGCAGCGGATCCTCCTGAGCGTGGACGTGCACGATGTGAACGGCCTGCTCGACCAGGTGGACGCGGCCGGCGGACGGGTGCTCGGCCCGTCGAACGACATGCCCTGGGGACACCGGGTCGCCCACGTCCACGATCCGGACAGGAACATGGTCAACCTGACCCAGACCCTCTGAGTTCGGCGGGCTGGATTTCGCGGCCAGCGGCAGGTCAGCCGGCTACTGTGCCGATCATGGTGATCGGTGACGAGGAACTGCTGGCGGTCCGCTCCGCGGGTTCGTACTGGGCGGCGATCTGGCTGGTACGGCTCGTCGACGTGATCGCCATCCCCGGACTGATCCTCACCGTCATAGGCGTGGTGCCGACGTCGTGGTGGCTCCCGTACCTGCTGGTGCTGCTGGCGGCCATGCTGGTACTGGCGCTGGTGCTGTTCGCCAGGGCCGGCGTCCGCGCCGAGGGCGGAAGTGTCGACAACAAGGTGGCCCGCACCATCCTCCGCGACCTGGTCATGCTCTGGTGACCGCAGGGTCGTCCGGGCGCGGGTGATCCGCGCTCGTTTACATCACGTTCGCAGGGCCGTTTCTACGGTCGACGGATGACGACGACGTTCACCACCCGGGTAGCCGCGGCCGCGGTCGTGTTGGCGGCGGTCGCCGGCACGGCGGCCTGCACCGTCGACGACGACCCTGGCGCGGCGCCAGCCGGCGGCACCGCCGCACAACAGTGCGGCGGCAAGGTCGGCGCGGCGCTCGGCGCGTGGGCACGAGCCGGTTTCAGCGGCGCGGTGGCCATCTCGAAGCGTGGCCGGTTCGAGTGCCTCGCCGGCTACGGCTCGGCGAACGACCGCACCGGCGCCCGGAACACGGCCGACACGGTCTTCAGCATCGGATCGGTCACCAAGGCGTTCACCGCCGCGAGCATCCTGAAGCTCGTCGAGGACGGGAAGCTCGGTCTCGACGACACAGCGGGAACGCTCGTGCCGGCGATCGCCGGCCCGGTGTCCGGCGCGACCGTCAGGCAGCTCCTCCTGCACACCAGTGGCCTGAGCGGATCGATCGGCAACGATCATCAGCCGCTCGACCGCGCCGCGGCCATCGCCGCGGTCAACCGGCTGGAGCTGGCGTTCCCGCCCGGCACCGGACACCTCTACTCCAACGCCGGGTACACCGTGCTCGCCATCATCATCGAGTCGCGCTCCGGTACGACCTACCGCTCCTACACGACGTTGCGCGGCGGAGGTTTCTGGGACGGCCGGCCGGCAGCGCCGGGACCGCGTGCGGTCGGGTACCTCGACGACGGAAGGACCGGCCAGACCGGCGACTTCACGGGACCACACTGGGCGATGGACGGAAACGGCGACCTCGCCATGACGACCCGCACGCTGGCCAGCTGGACGCACGCGCTGTTCACCGGCCGCGTGGTGTCGCCCGCGTCGGCGGCCACCATCAGCGGCCCCGGACACGGCGTCGGCAGCGGCCGGCGGTCCACGCCGGGGTGGGTCGGGTTTGATGCGTCAGTGCACGGCAAGGCCCTCCTGGCGACCGCCGGCGGTGGCAGCGACGTCGGCCACAACGTGGTCGTGGTGTGGATTCCCGACGGGGAGCAGGTCATCGCGTTCGCGTCCAACAAGCCGGTACTCACCGCGGAGAAGCTCCTGGGAACCCTGCTTCCGTCGTTGGTGGCCGGCCGTCCGCTGCCGGCGCCAGCGGCTGCGACCGGCGGCGCCGATCCGGCCGCTATCGTCGGGAAGTACGAGCTCACGACGGGGGGAACGTTGACCGTGACCGCTCCCGACGACCAGCCGAGGATCTCGGCCGGCGGGGCCGATGCCGTCCGTGCGCTGTTCCCGCCACCCGCCCGTTTCTCGGCCGACCGGGTCCGCGAGCACGAGAAGCGCGTGCTGGCACTGCTGTCCGGGCGGACCCGGGAGGGCCGCGACGAACGCGAGGCTCTTGAGTCCGAACACGGCCGGATCTCGACGGTCACGCTCGGCGGCACCGCGGTCCGGGACGGCGAGATGCGCACATTCGTCACCATCACCGCGCGGGGAAAGCCGATGTTCGGGTGGTACGCGCTCAACGACAACGGCGACATCGAAGGCGTGGAGGTGCCGACGACGCCACCGGTCCTGGCGCTCGTCCCGGTCGGGAAGAACCGGTACCGTCCGGACGACCCGACCGGCCCCGACGTGACCATCGAATTCCACAGCGGCACGCTGACGATCGGCAAGACCGTCGCGCGGCGGGCCGGCTGAGGCGCCGATGCGCATCCTGCTGGTCGAAGACGACCAGGACCTCGCCGAGGTGGTGGTGCTCGGCCTGCGCAACGAGGCCTACGCGGTGGACGTGGCCGGGACGTGCGCCGCTGCCGAGGAACTGCTCGGCACGACCACGTACGACGTAGCGTGCTTCGACCTGGGCCTCCCGGACGGCGACGGGCTCGGCCTGGTCCGCCGGGTCGCGGAGGACCCGAATCTGCAGCGGCCACGGCGAGCCCTCGTCCTGACGGCACGCGACGCCGTGGCCGACCGGGTCGCCGGACTCGACGCCGGCGCGGACGACTACCTCGTCAAGCCGTTCCACTTCGCCGAGCTGCTGGCGCGGATCCGCGCGCTCGGCCGCCGCGACCGGGACCACGGATCGACACTGCGGGTGGGCGAGCTGACGCTCGATGTCCCGACGCACCGGGCCTGGCGTGCGGGAACGCCGCTGGAGCTGACCGCACGGGAGTTCTCGATGCTGCGGTACTTCATGCATCACGCCGGCGAGGTACTGCCGGCCGAGACCCTGCTGGAACACGTGTGGGACGCCAACGCCAACCCGTTCACGTCGTCGGTCCGGGTGATCCTCAGCCGGCTGCGGCGCAAGCTCGGCGAGCCGGCCCTGATCGACACCGTCACCACCGTCGGCTACCGGCTGAAGGCGTCATCATGAGGTCACTTCGGACCCGGCTGGCCCTGCTCGGATTCCTCGCGATCTACGTCCCGGCGCTCCTGGTCTTCGGTGTCGTCGTGGTGACGAACGTCGAGACGGACGGGCAGGCGACGACCCACTCCGAAACCGTGCGCATCACCTGGACCGTCCTCGCGCTGGCACCGCTCGCCGGCGGGCTGGCGTGGTGGTGGGCGGGGCGTGCGGTCCGGCCGATCGACCGGGTACGCGCGGTCGCCGAGGACATCGAGGCGACGGACCTGAGCCGGCGGATCGGGCTCGATCGCGGTCCGGCGGAACTGGTTTCGCTCGCCGCCAGCTTCGACGCGATGCTGGGACGCCTCGAACAGGCAGCCGAGACCCAGCGGCGGCTGATCGAAGAGACCAGTCACGACCTGCGGACGCCGCTGTCGGTGCTGATGGCGAACGCCGACGTCCTCCTCGCCCATCCGGACCCGACCCTCGAGGTCTACCGGCAGGGGCTGGAACGGTCCAGAGCCGCTGCCGCGCGGCTCCAGGCGACCGTCGACGAGCTGCTGGTCGACGCCCGGGGCAGGGCGCGCACCATCGCCCGGCAGCCGGCTGACCTCGTCGCTCTCGTTCACGCGGTCGTGGAGGAGTTCGGCACGGCGGCCGCGGCGAAGGGGATCGAGCTGCGTACGACGGGGCCGCAGATGGCCGAGTGTCGGGTGGATCGCCCCACGGTCCGCCGTGCGGTGTCGAACCTGGTCGACAATGCGATCAGGTACGCGCCCGCAGGCACGGTGGTGGAGATCCAGGTTGAATCCGAGGAATCCTCCGTTGCCGTCGTGGTGACGGACCACGGTTCGGGCATACCGCCCGCCGATCAGGGCCTCATCTTTCAGCGGTTCTGGCGCAACCGGCACGACGTCGAGGGCACCGGTCTGGGTCTCCCGATCGCCAACCAGGTCGCGCTGGCACACGGTGGCCGGCTCACGGTGACCTCGCCCGGGCCTGCCGGCGACGGCTGCGTGTTCCGGCTCGTCCTGCGCCCCTAGCATGATGCGAACGGGGGCTATGCCGCCCAGAGCAGGCCGGTGCGGTCCGGCTCGGAGACGTCGAACCCATCGGCGGCGTCCGTGCCGGAGCCGGACTCCAGCCAGTCGATCCGGCCGGCGAGTTCCAGGTACACGGTCGGCTCGGGTGAGCGTGCGGTCCGGTCCGTCAGCGCGGTCATCGTCATCACGGCCTTGAGGAGAAGCGACTTCCTACCGCCTACGGTCCGCTCAAGCCCCGTGGGAGACATCCGCCAGGTGGCGGATCTCCGCGCGGCACGGGTCAGAAGAGTGTCAGCGGTTCGACCGGTATGGGCTCCGGCAACGCCTGGAGTTCGGGCACGCGCGCCCGTACGTCGTCGTGGAAGCGGCGAGCCAGTTCGGGCGCGTCGGCGTTGTCCGGGGTGTGGATGAAGACGGTCGGCGATCGGCCTTCACGCAGCCACGCGGCGGCCACGTCGACCCAGGGCCGCCAGCCCTCGATCGTCCGCGCGGGGTCGTCGCGGCCGAGGTACCGCACGATCGGCCGGTCGGTCAGTGCGTGTGACCGCGGCGGCATTCGCGGCTTCTTGCCCCATGCGTCCCGTTCCGCGTCGCTGGTCGGCGGACTCTGGAAGAAGGCCGTGGTGTCGAAGGGAACCCATTCGGTCGACGTGCCGGCGAGTGCGTCCTCAAGGAGCCGGGTCGAGCGCGGGTCGTCGAAGAACGCGGGATGGCGGACCTCCACGGCGTACCGGTGGGATAGGGGGAGCCGGCGCAGGAAGCCGGCGAGCGTGGCGACGTCCGAGGGAGCGAACGATCCCGGGAGCTGGATCCAGAGGGCATGCGCCCGGGGGCCGAGTGGCTCGACCGCGTCCAGGAAGGCCCTGACCTCCTCGCCGGCACCGGTGAGACGGCGTTCGTGCGTGATGAGCTTGGGAAGCTTGACCACGAACCGGAAGTCGGGGTCGGTCTGGTCCGCCCACGACGCCACGGTGGCCTTCGCCGGCGTCGCGTAGAACGTGGTGTTCCCCTCGACCGCGTTGCACCAGCTGGCATAGGACCGCAGGCGCTCGTGCGACGGAAGCGGATGCGCCAGGAACCGGCCCTGCCACGCCTTGTGCGTCCACATCGCGCAGCCCACGTGGAGACGCATGACCCTGGCCCTCCTGCTCTGAACCGCGCCCGGCGGCGAGGCCCGCTCCCTGCCAGCGTAGTTGTGGATGAGCGGCGGTGTGGCAGGCGCGGAGAGCGCCCACTACGCTCGCCGCGGTGGACTACACCACGTTCGTCCAAATGCTCCGGTCGGATCGGAGCGAGGCCATCGCCGCCCTGCTGGAGCAGCACGGCGACGCCCTCCACGACTACGCGCTGACGCTCGTCGGCGACCGGCTGGAGGCCGTCTCGGTGCTCCACGACGCCGTGCTCGTGAGCGTCGTCCGCGTGGACCGGTTACGCCGCAAGGCCGCGTTCGTGCCGTGGCTCTACGCGCTCGTCCGCTACGAGGCCGAGCGCCGGCAGCGCCGCGACGCCGTGACGCTGCTCCACTCGGGTCCCTCCCACGAATCACGCTGGCAGGCGACGAGCGGTGCGGCGGCCGAGTTCGACCACCGGTACCCGGGCGTCCTCGACCTCGCGGTCCGCCACGGCCTCCCGGCGGCGGACGTGGGGGTCATCCTCGGTATCGGCGCCGGGCAGGCACGGCGGCTCGTGGCCGAGGCGCACGCCGTCGCGGCGACGGTGGCGGCCGGGCAGCCCGCCGCGCCGCTCGCGGCGATGCCCGACGCGCCGCTCGCGGCGATGCCCCAGAGCCTGACCGCACGGGTGCTCGCGTCGGCGACCGACAGCGATCGGATGGCGGTGCTCGCCATCCCGATCGACCGGCTCGACCCGGACGGGTTCCCGGCGACCGCCCCCCGGCGTGCCTACCGGCGGCGGGCCGTCGTGATGGCTGCCGCCGCACTGGTTCTCCTGTTCGTGACGGCCGGGGTGGTGCTCAGCGACGACGCTCCGGTTCGGCAGCGTGCGGCTCCGCCGGCTGTGCCGGATCCCGGCCTGCCGAGTGAGGAGGCGAGCCCGGCGAGCCCGTCGGCCGTGCCGTCGTCGGCGAGCAGGACCCCGGCTGCCGCCACCCCCACGAGCACGCACGCGCCGTCCTCCGCGAGCCCGTCGACGTCGCCGTCGGCGCCTGCGAGCACCCAGCCAGACCCGTCCCCGACGAGCAGCCCGCCCGCGGCCCCCGTCGTGGCGATCGTCGTCTCGCCGCTGCTGAAGCCCTGCCGGGCGCGCTGGCGGGCCAAGGTCGAGCTGACGGTGTCCGGCGCGACCGCGGACACGGCGACCGTCACCTGGTCATGGCCGGGGGAGAAGGCGCAGACCACGAACGCGACGCCGGACGGCACCGGCCGGTTCACGGCGACGATCACCGGGCTGCCGCGGGGCAAGCCGGTGTCCTTCCAGGGCGCCGCGAAGTTCCCGGACGGCCGGCGGGGGACGAGCGGCATCGTCGTCCAGGAGGCCCCTCGCTGCGGCGACGACTGATCGCCACCCGACGGCTGGTACGGCGAGCTGCGTACGCCGGGATACGCGCAGCAGCGGACGCGCCTCGTACGTCGCGGACGACACGCTCTTCCTGGTCGCCGGAGGAGGGAAGAGCATGACGCAGACAACGACCAGGACACAGGTAAAGACGCAGACCAGGCTCGGCGGACGCACACGCAAGACCGTGCTCACCGTTCACATCGGTGCCGCGGGCGCGTGGCTCGGCATGGATCTCACGTTCGCCGTGCTGCTGTGCACCGCGATGCTCACCGACAACCGCACGACCGCCGCGACGGCGTACCAGGCGCTGGAGATGGTCGCGATCTACCCGATGCTCACCGCGGGCGTGCTCACGCTGGTCACCGGGGTGATCCTCGGGATCGGCAGCAAGTACGGGCTGGTCCGCTACTGGTGGGTGGCGGTCAAGCTGGCCATCAACGTGCTGTTCGTGGGCCTGATCATCTTCGCGCTGCGGCCGTCGGTGCGTGGCGTGTCGGAGTCCGCGCGGACGCTCGCCGTCGACCCCACGACCGTGGTGCCGTACCAGGACCTGCTCGGTCCGCTGGTCGTCGCGCCGGCGCTGCTCGTGACCGCGACGGTCCTGTCGGTGTTCAAGCCGTGGGGGCGGATCCGCACCTGAACGATCGTTCCCAGGGTCCGGCGGCCGGGCATTCACTAGGCTTCT
This sequence comes from uncultured Actinomycetota bacterium, assembly GCA_963742725.1. GTDB lineage: Bacteria > Actinomycetota > Actinomycetes > Mycobacteriales > Cryptosporangiaceae > CAVVAL01. The sequence continues at coordinate 323,109 of CAVUMX010000003.1, forward strand.
CTGCTGTCGCGAGGTTAGGGCGCGCTCGAAGGAGATGTCATGTCGCAGGGCTCTGACGCCGAGGGTGTAACCGCTGAGGGCTCGGTCGCCGAGCCGGGCTGGAACAAGATCGACACGTCGGTGCCGCACTCGGCGCGGATCTGGAACTACTGGCTGGGCGGCAAGGACAACTTCGCGGTCGACCGCGCTGCCGGTGACCAGTACAAGGCGGTGTTCCCCGGCGTCGTGGACGTGGCCCGCGCGTCCCGGGGTTTCCTGGTCCGCTCGGTCACGTACCTGGCGGGGGAGGCCGGCGTCCGTCAGTTCATCGACGTCGGCACCGGGCTGCCGACGGCCGACAACACCCACGAGGTGGCGCAGCGCGTCGCGCCGACCGCCCGCGTGGTCTACGTGGACCACGATCCGCTCGTGCTGACGCACGCCCGTGCGCTGCTGACCAGCGCCCCGGGTGGCTTCACCGAGTACGTCGACGCGGACCTGCGCGACCCGGACGGCATTCTCGCCGCGGCCGGCAAGATCCTCGACCTCGACCAGCCGGTCGCGTTGATGCTGATGGGCATCCTGGGACACATCCCCGACTTCGACGAGGCCCGGTCCATCGTCACCCGGCTGCTGGCCGCGCTGCCGTCGGGCAGCTACCTGACGATCAACGACGGCACGAGCGTCATCAGCACCAAGATCGCCGAGGCCCAGGACGACTACAACGAGGGCGGCGCGATCCCGTACCAGCTGCGCAGCCCCGAACAGATCGCGTCGTTCTTCGAGGGTCTCGACCTGGTCGAGCCGGGCCTGGTGTCCTGCCCGACGTGGCGGCCCGACGCGGGCGCCGACACCACCCCGGTGGACGCCTTCGGAGCCATCGGCCGCAAGCCCTGACCGAGCCCTGGCCAAGCCCACGTCGACTCGTGCTGCCGTACGTCACCAGGTGGCGCGGCGGGCGTAGCGCCGCCTCCGCGAGCTGACGAGTTGCGCTGGCGGCGAAACCTCGCCTCGGGCGCCGGGACCGTCGGTACGTTCAGAAGATGTCGGATGTGACCCTGATCGGCCCGGGTAGACGCAGGCGTCCCAGGCCTCTGCTGCGCACGATCATCGGCGACGTGCTGCGCCGCACCCGGCAGGAGCAGCGCCGCACCCTCGCCGACGTGGCGCGCGCCGCGAAAGTCTCGATGCCGTACCTGTCGGAGCTGGAGCGTGGCCGCAAGGAGGCGTCCTCGGAGGTCCTCGCCGCCATCTGCGACGCGTTGCGGATCGAGCTGCCCGACCTGCTCACCGAGGTCGGGCGCGACCTGGTCGACGATCGCGCCCGCCGCGCCTCGGTGGTCCGGCTGGAGGCCGTCCGCGCCCGCCGGAACCCGCCCCCCGCGCGCGGTTCCGGCGACGTCCTGTGCCTGGTGGCCGCCTGATCACCAGCCGCTGACGCGGTCGAGGGGCGCCTCGCGACTGGTGATGATCTGGTCCGCCAGTCCGTACTCGACGGCCTGGCGTGCGCTGAACGTCTTGTTCCGGTCGGTGTCCTCCCGGATCTTGGCCACCGGGTGGCCGGTGTGCCGGCTGAGGATCTCGTCCATCTCGGCCCGGACCCGGCTCACCTCCTTGGCCTGGATGGCCAGGTCGGGCAGGGTTCCGCGGGCCTGACTCGACGGCTGGTGCAGCAGCACCTTCGCGTGCCGCAGCACCGAGCGCCGGCCCGGTGCACCCGCGGCGAGCAGCACCGCCGCGGCGGACGACGCCTGCCCCATGCAGATCGTGGCGACGTCCGGCCGGATGAACTGCATCGTGTCGTAGATCGCCGTCAGCGCGCTGAACGAGCCGCCCGGAGAGTTGATGTAGAGGCCGATCTCCCGCTCCGGGTTGGCGGATTCGAGATGGAGCAGCTGCGCCATCACCACGTTCGCGACGCCGTCGTCGATCTCGGTGCCGAGAAAGACGATCCGCTCCGACAGCAGCCGGGAGTAGATGTCGAAGGCGCGCTCGCCGGTCGGGGTCTTCTCCACCACGGTGGGAATCGTGTACTGGCTCATGGTCACAGCCCCGCCCGCTGCGTGGCGGCCGCGGGACGGACGTCGTCCACCCGCGCCACGATGTGGTCGATGATCCCGTAGGCCTTGGCCTCCTCGGCGGTGAACCAGCGGTCCCGCAGGCTGTCCCGCTCGATCGTCTCCTCCGGCTGCCCGGTGTGCTGGGCGGTGAGCCGGGTCATCAGGGCGCCCGTCCGTTCGAGCTGTTCGGCGTAGATCTCGACGTCGGCCGCGGTACCGCCGAAGCCGGCGGAGCCCTGGTGCATCAGCACCTGGGCGTGCGGCAGGCTGAACCGCTTGCCGGCGGTCCCGGCGCAGAGCAGGAACTGGCCCATGCTGCCGGCCAGGCCCATCGCCAGGGTGCTGACGTCGTTCGGGATCAGCCGCATCGTGTCGTAGATCGCCAGCCCGGCACTGACCGAGCCGCCGGGCGAGTTGATGTAGAGGCTGATGTCGCGGCGCGAGTCCTCGGCCGACAGCAGCAGCAGCTGGGCGCAGAGCCGGTTGGCGATCCGATCGTCGACCTCGGTGCCGAGCACGATGATGCGTTCGTGGAGAAGCCGGCTGGCCAGCTGGTCGTCGAGCATTCCGGTGGTCATGGTGGCTTCGGCGACGGCGTTGCGCATGGTCTCCCCGCTCTCAGGTCGTGTCGCCGGAACGTCCGGCGACACGACCGATCGTGGTTCGATCCCGCGGAGCCGGCCAGGACAATCTGCTGACGGCAGAGGAGCCCGCTCAGGAACTGGTGACTGTGACGTCGTCGATCACGAAGCTCGTCTGCCGGCTCTGGTTCTCGACCCCGGTGAAGGTCAGGGCGAGGGTCTTGCCGGCGTGGGCCGAAACATCGATCGTGCGGACGGCGTAGCCGGCGGCGGCGTTCAGGTTGCTGTACGTCGCGAGCGTGGCCGTGCCGAGCTTCACGGTCATGGTGTCGCGGGCGGCAGCCCCGGACTCAGCCGTGTCGATGTGCAGGTAGAACGAGAGTGTCGCCGCGCACCCGGCGGGGATGGCGATCGACTGGGAGATCCGTTCCGTCCTGGCGTACCCGTATCCGACCAGCCAGGACGCGCGCGTCCCGCGATAGGCCGGCTGCTCGGGGAATGTATTGATGGTCCACGTGTCACCGGTCCAGGGCGCGGTGCCGTTCTCGAATCCGGAGTTGCCCACGACCTGCGTCGGGGCGCAACCGCCGCCGACCGGGTTGACCGTCCAGGTGAACGCCGCCGAGCCGCTGTTGCCGCCCGGGTCGGTGGCGGTGACCGTGACGTTCGAGGTCCCGGCGGTCGTCGGGGTACCGGAGACCAGACCGCTGGAGGCGTTGATGGACAGCCCTGCCGGCAATCCGCTGGCCGCGTAGGTGAGCGTATCGCCCTGCGGGTCGGATGCCTGGATCTGCAGTGATGCCGCGGTGCCGACCGTCGAGGTCTGGGTGCCGGGGTTGGTGACGGCCGGACTGGGGCTGGGCGTACCCGTCCCGCCGACGAACAGCAGCCGGTTCGGCGATCCGCTGCCGATGTTGCTCAGCTTGTCCTTGGTGGAGGTGTCGATGAGGTTCTGCTTGGCCTGCGCCATCGTCAGGTTGGGGTTCTTCTGCAGCTGCAGCGCCACGTGACCCGCGGCCTTGGGGGCGGCGAACGACGTGCCCTTCCAATTCGAGACCGTCGACGTGTCGCTGTCCTTGGTGGCGCCGGTGACCAGCGCGGCGGGTGCGAACGCGGTCACGCACGAGCCGTAGCTCGACGGGAACTCTCCGGTCCAGCGCTGGTCGTCCCGGTTCGAGTTGGCCATGTTGATCGCCCGGGGATCCTTTGGCGAGTTGTTGCAGTCGCCCTTGCCGAAGTTCCCGGCGATGGTCACCAGGATGATGCCCTTGTCGATCATCCCCTTGGCGGCGTCGTCCAGGGCCTGGTCGGTCACGCCGTTGTCGGTCTGGATGCTGATGGTGGCGACCGACGGCTTGGGGGCGTTGTTCGCGACCCAGTTCATCCCGTCGACAATCTGCTCGGTGGTGCCTCTGGCGCCGCAGTCCAGTACGCGCACCGCCTTGATGTTCGCCTTCTTGGCCACGCCGTACGTCTTGCCCGCGACGTGGCTGGCGACGAACGTGCCGTGGTTGTGGCAGTCGGCCGTGCCGCCGCTGATGGAGGAGTAGACGCCGACCGCGCGGCCCTCGAACTCGGTGTGGCTCGCGCGTATGCCGGAGTCCAGCACGTACACACTGACCCCGGCCGCATCGTCCGGATAGCTGTAGGTGTTGTTCAGCGGCAGGTCGCGCTGGTCGATTCTGTCGAGGTCCCAGGGGGCGTTCGGCTGGGTGCCGGCCGCGGCGTCGCCCTCTCCGGTCGGCTGCTGGTGGATGCGCACCGTCTGCACGTAGGCCACCGCCGGGTCGCGGCGGAGCCTGTCCACCGCCGTGGCCGGCAGGTCGGCGGAGAAGCCCCTCAGCGCGGCGGTGTACTGGCGTCGAACCGTCCCGCCGGCCTCCCGTGCGGTGGCCAACGGGCCAGCCAAAGCGTCGGCGACGCCGGCGGACGGGCCGCCCTGGCCGGGACGCTTGAGGACCACGATGTACCGGCCCGGGACCTCGTCGGCGCCGGTCGCGTAGAGCGGGGCGGGGGTGGGCGCTGCGGTGGCCGGCTGGATCGCGGCAAGGCCGAATCCGGCGGTCAGCGACAGCGTCAGCAACACGATGCACGATCTGCGGTATGTCGGGGCCATGTGAACTCCTATGCGAGGATTCAGCTGGTTCCGGGACGCTAACGGCGGACCGCCCGCTGGAGAACCAGCCCCTTCTGGCTACGTCCAAATCGGTGGATGATGTGCCAAAACTGTGGCGGGAATCGGCGGTGACGGGCGTGCCGGAAACGAGCTCTGACCAGGTATTACATGGCCGCACGGCCGAGACCGAGTTGGCCAGGGCCATCCGCAACGGGCCGTTTGAACTGGCCATCAAGTTGGCCCTGCGCGACTGCGAACTGAGCCTCGACCGCATCCGGCACCGGCTCGCGCAGCGGGGACTCCACGTCAGCTCGTCGACGCTCAGCAACTGGCAGACCGGCCGCAGCCGGCCCGAACGCCCCGAGTCGATCCGGGCCCTGCGCGGGCTGGAGCAGATCCTCGGGCTGTCTCCGGACTCGCTGTTGCGCCTGCTCGGGCCCCGCCGCGCGCGCGGCCGGTGGATAGGGCACGTGCCCGGCTCGGTGCAGTACGACTCGCTCTTCGACGACCACGAGCGCCTGGGAGCCATGCTCGCCGAGGTGAACCACGCGGACGACCGGCGCTGGCTGGCGCTGAGCGTCTACGACCGCGTGAGCCTCGATCCGGGCCACCGGTTCCGGTCGATCGAGGTGCAGCAGCTGATCACCGCGCTGGTCGACGGCGTGGACAGCTGCGTGGCGTTCTTCCACGCCGAGGACGGACCCGTACCCGAGATCACGGCCCCGGACGGCTGCCGGCTCGGCCGCATCCGCACCGACGAGGAAGCGGGCATCACGGTGGCCGAGATCCTCCTCGACTGCCGGCTCGCCCGCGGCGACGTCTTCCTCCTGGAGTACGCGTTCCGGTTCGACCCCGCCGCGCCGCCGCCCGCCGAGCCGGCGGACTACTACTACCGCGCGTTCCGCCACCCGTGCCGCCAGTACCTGCAGCAGGTGCGGTTCGACGCGGCGGAGGTTCCGGTGCGCTGCTTCAGTTTCCGGGCGAGCCGCCTCGGCGCCCCACACGCAGACACCCGGCCCCTCTCCTACCAGCGCGGATACCCCGCGCACCTCTACGCGACCGACGCGCAGCCCGGCATCACCGGCATCCGCTGGGAGTGGAACTAGGGTGTGGACCAGCACTGGCGGAAGTCTTGGACGTGGTCGCGGGCCACGGCTTGAGCAGCGCGGAGTAGTCCGGCTCGTCGGCGGCCTCGGTGCTGTCGCCACCGCCGTAGTCGACGAAGCCGAGCAGGAAATGGGCGTTGGTCGCGGCGATCCCGCCCTGGGCCTTGAGCAGGTCGCGGGCCTCCTCGCGGCTGACCTCCTCGTACCGGACCTCCGAACCGAGCGCCGCGCCGATCGCCTCGACCTGCTCGCGGTAGGTGACCCGCGCCGGGCCGCTCAGCGTGTAGACGTTGCCCGCGTGCCCGTCCTCCAGCAGCGCGGCGACGGCGACCGCGGCGACGTCGGCTTCGTGCACCGGCACCCCGACCTGGTCCGCGAAGGGGTACCGGACGACCCGCTCGGCCCGGATGGCCGACGCGGACGGACGCCGGCCTGCTTGGCCAGCGCGACGACCTCCTCCGCGGTGTCCGGCACCGGGAACAGGTAGAGCCGGTCGACGCCGTCCAGCGCCGGCGCCACGGTCGCGGGCTCCGTCAGGTCGCCCTGGAACACCCACCTGCGCCGGCAACGCGGCCGCCGCCGGATCGCGGGTCAGTGCCCGTACCGTGACGCCCGCTTCGAGCAGTTGGTCCACGACCTGGCGGCCGACGAGCCCCGTCGCACCGGTGACCAGGATCTTCATGAGCTCTTCCCTCCGTCGCGCTGTCTGTGGACTCAAGGCAAGAGACGGTTCCGGCCACTTTCTGACCTGAATCACGACGGGCTCAGGCGGCGTAGCGCGGCCGTCGACGCGTCGGTCCCACCGGCGGTGTTCGCCGCGCTCGTCGTGGTGCGGACGGGACGGGCCGCCGACTTCTTCGTCGTCCAGATCGTCGCGAACGGCGCGAGCGCGCTGGCCTGGACGCTGAGCATCGCGCTGCGGTGGCCGCTGCTCGGACTGGTCGTCGGGACGGTCCTCGCGTCTGCAGCGGTGGAACGCGAGCAACACCCGCGAGCTGGAGATCTACTGGACCATCAAGAACGTCGGGCAGTTCGAGTGCGACGCCGACGTGTACCTGGGCTGGGTCAACGACTGATCCGCGTGGCGGGGCCTGTGGCGCGTGTGCGCGCGGCGGGCCCTGCCACCGCACGTGTCACGATAGGCCTGTGAGTCGAGCCAACGCGCACGGCAAGGCCGCCGCGGACCGCGCTGAGATGGTCAGCGCGCTGGTGTCGGCCAGTCGCGTGCTGGTGGCGCTCACCGCCCGGACCCTGGGCGCGCTGGACATCGACGTGTCGCTGTCGCAGTACCGGGCGCTCGTGGTGCTCGCGTCGCACGGTCCGCAGCGCACGACGGACCTGGCGGTCGAGTTGGGGGTGCAACCCTCGACGGTGACGCGCAGTTGCGACCGCCTGATCCGCCGAGGCCTGGTGCGGCGTTGCCGGCGCCCGGATGACCGCCGGGTCGCGTGGCTCGGCCTCACGGAAGCAGGCAAGGACCTCGTCGGGACGACGATGCGCCAGCGCCAGGCGGCGATCACCCGGCTGGCGGACGGCATCGACGTGCCAGATCCGCGCCCGGTCACGGCCGCGCTCACCGCGCTGGTGGAGGCCGCAGGGGAGGCGCCGGACCGGCAGTGGTGGGACCGCTGGGCGATCTCCACGCTGGACGGCGACAAGGGCGGGCCGGGCGCCACGGCGTGAGGCGCTACGGCTTGACGACCGCGGCCTCGACCTTCTCGAACGTGGCGGCATTGACGAGGCCGGTGTCCTCCAGTACCTCCTGGTGATCGGCGACGGCCTTGTTGGCCTCGATGGCCATGTCGCGGATGAGGCTGTTCTGGGTGGTCGCGCGCGCCTGGGCGATCGTCACGAACACCTTGCCGTGCGTCTCCCGGAGGATGTTCGCGAAGAAGGCGTCGAACTCCGCGCCGCGCGAGTTCTGCAGCCGCTGCACGAAGCCCTGCTGCTCCGGTGCCGCCTCGTTGGGGATCTCGACGTTCAGCGCGGCGGCGATCTCGCGGACCATCTGGTCCAGCCGCCGCGCGCTTCACCTGCTCGCTGGACGCGTTCTCCTGGGCGAGCCGCCCCGCCGGAAGCTCCCAGAGGTCCGCCTGGCGCACCGCCACCAGGAGCTTGCGGTCCAACTCGATGCACGAACGCTCGCCGTCCGGTCACAGGTATGGCGCTACGGCTCTCGTACATGGCTCCTCCTGGTCGTATCAGGGTCCTGACCAGCAGTGCGAGCCCCCTCGAAATTGCGTTCACCCTGACAAACTCTTTCTTGTATCCATGCATAGAATGCGGCGTCGGGCGGCCCGGTCGTGGTGGCGGGCTTGCCGATCCGAGGCCGGTCGGCGTTGAGTGGACACCGACGCCTCGGAGGGGAGGTACCCGCTGTGACCGGACCAATCGAGTCCGACACGGTGCTGGTGAACTGTTACCTCGGCGAATGTCCGGTGCGCGTCCTGCCGGTCGGTGAGATCGACCTGGCGGCCGGCCCGAGCCTGGCCAGAGCCTTCGAGATAGTCACGGAGGCCTCTGCCGGCGACGTGGTGGTGGACCTGTCGAAGGTCACGTTCTTCAACTCGACCGGCGTGTCCTTCCTCCTGCGCCTGGAACGCCACCTCACGGCGAGCGGTCATCGCCTGCGCGTCGTGGGCGCGGCGCGTGACACGGCCCGACTGCTCCGTCTGACCGGCCTGGACCGCCTGTTCACCCGCTCCTGGTAGTGGCCGCGTGGAAAGTTCCGAGAAAATGTTCGGCGAGCTTGTAGAGGACGCGTCGCCGGCTCCGACGTCTCCTGTGAAAGTCGCCCAGCCCCGGGCGACACGCAACCGAGGGAGTTACCCATGAAGTACCTGGTGATGGTTCAGGGTTCGCAGCTCGACTACGACGCGATGAACGGCAAGGGCTCCGAAAGCAGCCCGGCCTGGAGCGAGCAGGACCTGAAGGCGATGTTCAGCTTCATGAGCGAGCTCAACAACGACCTGGCCGAGTCCGGCGAGTTCGTCGACGGCAACGGTCTGGCCGCGCCCGCCGAGACCCGTTTCGTCAGCGTGGGCAAGGACGGCCCGCCGGTGATCACTGACGGTCCGTACAGCGAGACCAAGGAACTGCTGGCCGGCTACTGGGTGCTTGACTGCGAGAGCCTGGAGCGGGTCACCGAGATCGCGGCCCGGGTCCTCGAGTGCCCGCAGCCGGCCGGCACGCCCTACTACCCCGTGGTGATCAGGCCCATCCCCGACGGTGCCGGCGGCGATGTGTGAGAGGTACCGCCGAGGTCGAGGACCTGCTGCGCCGACACGCGCCGCAGGTCCTCGGCGCGTTGGTCCGCCGGTACGGGCACTTCGACCTCGCGGAGGAATCCGTCCAGGACGCGCTGCTCGCCGCCGCCCAGCAGTGGCCGGCCGCCGGGCTGCCGGACAACCCGCGCGGCTGGCTGATCAAGGTCGCCGCGCGCCGGCTGGTGGACCAGCTGCGCAGCGAAGAGGCACGGCGACGGCGCGAGGAGACGGCCGCACAGCTCAGCCCGCGGGACGCGTTCACGATGCCCGCGCCGGGCGAGAGCCGCGCCCCGTCCGACGACGACACGCTCACCCTGCTGTTCCTGTGCTGCCACCCGACCCTCACCCCGGCCGCGCAGATCGCGTTGACGCTGCGTGCTGTGGGCGGTCTGACCACGGCGGAGATCGCCCGCGCGCACCTGATGCCGGAGCCGTCCATGGCGCAGCGGATCAGCCGGGCCAAGCAGCGAATCGCGGGCGTGCCGTTCCGGCAGCCGAGCGTCGAGGACCGTGACGCGCGGCTCGCGGCGGTGCTGCACGTCCTGTACCTGATCTTCAACGAGGGCTACACGGCTACCTCCGGCGCCAACCTGCACCGATCCGACCTCGCGCGCGAGGCGATCCGCCTGACCCGTGCCGTGCGGCGGCTGCTGCCGGAGGACGGCGCGGTGACCGGGCTGCTGGCGCTCATGCTGCTGACCGACGCCCGCAGTGCGGCCCGCACCGACTCCGACGGCGAGTTGCTGCCGCTCGACGAGCAGGACCGCACACGCTGGGACCAGCAGCTGATCGCCGAGGGCACCGCGCTGGTGGAGGAGGCGCTGGCCCAGGGGCCGGCCGGCGCCTACCAGTTGCAGGCCGCGATCGCCGCGCTGCACGACGAGGCGGCCAGCGCCGAGGACACCGACTGGCCGCAGATTCTCGCCCTGTACGACGTCCTGGTCGGACGGGCGCCCGACCCGATGGCGGAGCTGGGCCGGGCGGTCGCGGTCGCCATGGTGCACGGCCCCCGGGCCGGGCTCGACGAGGTGGCCACACTGGACGACCGTCTGGCCGGCCACCATCGGCTCGACGCCGTCCGCGCTCACCTGCTGGAGAAGGCCGGCGACGTCGACGGAGCCCGGGCCGCCTACCAGCTCGCGGCGCAGCGTACCCAGAGTGCCCCTGAGACGCGCTATCTCCAGAAGCGCGCGGCCCGGCTGCTGCCCTGAGCGGCGGGCCTACCGGAAGGCGTTGCGGTACGTTCGCGGGCTCACGCCGGTGATCCGCTTGAAGCGGTCGCGGAACACGGTCGGCGAGCCGAAGCCGACCTGCCCGGCGATCCGGTCGACCGGGTGGGCCGTGGTTTCGAGCAGGAACTGCGCCTGGCGGACGCGGGCGCGGTGCAGCCACCGCAGCGGCGTGGTCCCGGTCTGCTCGCGGAAGCGCCGGAGCAGGGTGCGCGTGCTCATTCCGCTCTGCCTGGCGATGTCCTCAAGGGACAGTTCCCGCGTCGCGTTGTCCTCCATCCACCGCAGCACCGGTTCCAGCACCGAGCCCTGCGGGGTCGGGGGCTGCTGGTGGACGATGAACTGTGCCTCGCCGCCTTCGCGCTCCAGCGGCATGACGGCGCGGCTACCGCGCGACCACGCACTGGAGCGGCATCGACGTACTCGCCCTGTTCGGCGCGGAGTACGCCGAGGGCCGGGTGGTCGTCGACGGCAACCGGATCACCGGCGGCGGGATCACCGCGGGCCTCGACTTCGGCCTCGTCGTGCTCGCGCAGTTACTGGGGGAGGAGGCCGCCAAGCTGACCCAGCTGATGCTCGAGTACGCCCCGGCCCCGCCCTTCGACGCCGGCACACCGGAGACCGCCGGGCCTGAACTCACTGCGATGGCGCGCGCCGCCACCCAGCAGGTGAACGACGACATGACCGCTGTCGCCGAGCAGCTGGCGTTGAGAGGCTGGGGCCGCGCCGCCTGACTGCCCAACCTGCCGGGGTCTGTCGGTGGGCGCGGGTAGCGTGGTGCGCTGTGAACGCACGGGAACGTATCCAGGAACTCGCCGGTCAGCTCGTCGCGCTGCGCGACGCCTACTACCGCGGTTCGCCGCTGGTGGCGGACGCCGAGTACGACACGATAGAAGACGAGCTGCGGGAGCTGATCGCGGAGAGCCCCGAGCTGGCGCCCGACCCGAACCCCCTGGAGCAGGTCGGCGCGCCCGCCGTGCTGCACGCGCCGATCCGGCACTCGCGCCCCATGCTGTCGCTGGAGAAGGCGACCCGGCCCGAGCAGGTCGCCGCGTTCTTCGACCGCTTTCCCGGCCAGCCGGTCGTGGTCATGCCGAAACTGGACGGGCTGTCGCTCGCGCTGGTCTACCAGGACGGCCGCCTGGCACGGGCGATCACCCGCGGCGACGGGACGACCGGCGACGACGTGACCGTGCTGGTGCGGGCTCTGACCGACGGGGTGCCGGACAGGCTCGACGCACCGGGCCGGGTCGAGGTGCGCGGTGAGGCGGTGATGCTGCGCTCCACGTTCGCCGCCTACAACGCCGCGCACCCGGACCGTCCGCTGATCAACCCCCGCAACGCCGCCGCGGGTACCCTGCGCGCCAAGGACCCGGCCACGGTCGCCGAACGGCGCATGCAGTTCTTCGCGTTCGACCTGGGCACCGACAGCGACAGCGACACCGCCGCCGACGCCGCCGAGTCCGACCTGGAACGCGGGCTGCGGACGCTCGGGTTCACGGCCGCCGACATGCGGCACTGCGCCGACGCGGACGCGGCGCAGGCGGTGATCGGCGAGATCGAGCGGCAGCGCAACACCCTGGACTACGACCTGGACGGCGCGGTGCTGCGGCTGGCCGACCGCGTCGCCTACGCGGCCGCCGGAACACGGTCGAGCTCGCCCCGCGGCGCGCTCGCGTTCAAGTTCGCCGCCGAGGAGAAGACGACGGTGCTGTCCGACGTGGTCTGGGACGTCGGCAAGACGGGCAAGATCGCCCCGGTCGCCTGGTTGGAGCCGGTGTTCGTGGGTGGCACGACGGTCACCCGCGCGACGCTGGCCAACCAGGAGGTGATCCGGGCGCGGGGCATCAGGATCGGCGACACCGTGCTGGTCCGCCGCGCGGGCGACGTGATCCCGTTCGTCGCCGGCGTGCTCGACGCGTCCAAGCGCACGGGCGCCGAGCGCGAGATCGTGCCGCCCACCGCGTGCCCGTCCTGTGCGCTGCCCCTGACCGAGCAGGGCAACAGCCGCGAGCTGTTCTGTACCAACGTCGCCTGTCCCGCGCAGACCGTGCGGCGGCTGATCCACTGGGCGTCGCGGGCCGCGGCGGACATCGACGCCATCGGTGGTGTGTGGATCGAGCGGCTCGCCGAGGCCGGCATCCTGGAGCACCCGTCCGACTTCTACCAGCTGACCAAGGAGAGGCTGCTGGAGTTCGACCGCATCGGCGAGATCTCGGCCGCGCGCATGATCTACTCGATCGACGCCAGCCGGCAGGTCGGCCTGCGCCGGGCGCTGATCGGGCTGGCGATCCCGATGGCCTCGGAGGGCACGGCCGCGCGGATGTGCCGTGCGGGGTTCGGTTCGCTCGAAGAGGTCGCCGACGCGGGCGTCGACCGGCTGGTGGCCGTCGAGGACATCGGTCCGAAGGTCGCCGCCTCACTGAGTGAGCACCTCACCCGGCTGCGGCCCGAGCTGGAACGGCTGCGGGAGCGCGGGGTCTCCCTGGACGTGCGTGACGAGGACCTTCCGCCGGTCGTCGCGGCCGGCGCGCCGCTCGCCGGCAAGACGGTGGTCATCACCGGTGCGATCAGCGACCCGCGCTCGGGGGAGAAGGTCGCCCGCCCCACCTTCCAGCGGCTGTGCGAGAAGGCCGGCGCGACCGCCGCGTCGTCGGTGTCGGCGAGCACGGACCTGCTCATCACCGGTGCCGGCGTCGGCGCGAGCAAACTCACCAAGGCCGAGAAGCTCGACGTCGAGGTGGTCGACCAGGGTGAGATCTGGCAACTGCTGATCGCGGCCGGCATCACCTAGAGCCGGTTTCACGCGGTGTGCTTGGTCAGCCAGGGCAGGACGGCGTTGGCCAGCTGGTCGGCATCCTCGATGTGGGCGAAGTGGCTGGCGCCTTCGAGGAGGACGTAGTCCGCGCCGGGAACGGTGTCGACGAGCGCGCGGGCCCATGCGACAGGCACGGGGTCCAGCTCTGCGTGCACCACCAGGGTGGGGCACTGGATGCTGGCCAGTGTCCGCAGGGGATCGAGCGCGCCGACGGAGCCGATCATGCGCTCGGGTGCGGCCTGCACGTTGGCCGCGGTGATCTCGGTGAATCCGAGCCTCGTGTTCTCGATGGTGGCGCGGTCGCGGAAGAACGGGATGAAGGTGTTGAGCTGGTGCCGTTCCAGCGTTCTCGGGTCTCGCGCCTGGAACTCTGGTGACTTCTCGATGGCCATCCTGGCCGCGTTGTCCTCGGGGGTCCGGCGGGAGGCCATCTCCTGCCCGAAGGCCTGCATCAGCTCGGGAACGAGCGGCGGGGCCGTGTTGAGCAGGACGACCGAGGACGTGGACTCGGGATGCGTGCCGGCGTAGAGCGCGGCGAGGATCGCGCCGGCGGAGTGGCCGACCAGGTTGACGCGGTCGACACCGAGCGCGGCGCGGAGTCCGTCGAGGTCGTCGATGGCGCCGGTGAACGAGACCTTCGCCGCGTCGCCGAGCGGAGTGTCGCCGCTGCCGCGCTGGTCATAGTAGAACAGCTGGAAACCGTCGGCCCAGCGGTCCAGGCTCCGCATGTACGTGGCGCCGAGACCGACCGCGCCGTGGACCACGACCAGCGGGGTGCCGTCGCCGACCACCGTGCACGCGACCTGGATGTCTCCGACGGGGATTGTTGTGTTCATGACCGCCTCCTTCATCAGATGTGGATGAGAGGAGGCTGCGCCCGTGGCGGACGGTAAGGATCGGGGAAATCCCCTAATCGGCGCCTCTGGCGCGGGAGAGGGTCGCGGCTGCTTCGGTACGGGTCTTCACCCCGAGCTTGCGCAGGACGGCACCGACGTGGTGTTCGACGGTCTTGGCACTCAGGAAGATCCGGGTGCCGATCTCACGATTGGTGAGCCCCTGCGCGAGCAGGTGCAGCACCTCCTGCTCCCGCTCGGTCAGCAGACCGACGTCCTTCGGGCCGGTGCGTCCCCGGACGCCCAGCTCGCGCAGCAGTGCCGCGGCGCGATCGGACTCGTTGCGCGCCCCGAGCTGCTCGAACGCCTTGAGCGCGGACCGGGCCTCGACGACCGCGAGGACTCCGTCCCGACTCCGCAGTGCCGTCGCGAGATCGAGCCGGGTGCGCGCTTCCTCGTACGGCATACGCAACCGGCCGAACAACTCCGCGCCGCGTTCGAGGAGCTCGACAGCCGTCGGGGCTGCCGTGGCCAGCGCCACGCGGCCGGCAACCGCCGCGGCGATGGCGGTGACGCGTGCGTTGCCCGTCTGCGCGGCGAGGTTCTCCAACTCCGTGGCCGTCGACCGCGCGCCGTCGTTGTCGCCGTTGGCCAGATGAGCCTCGACGAGCTGGGCCAGCAGCGGCACCGCGAGCAGTCCGGACCGGCTGACGAGCGACAGCTGCCGCTCGAGCAGGGCGACCGCCGCGGCTGCCTCGCCGCGAGCGAGCCGGATCGCGGCATCGGCACGGACCGCGGTCGGCGATCCGCCGTACCCCACGAGCGCCTCCTCGGCCTCCTCGATCCGTCCCTGGGAGATGCGCAGTTGGGACAGGCGCACGGCAGGATCGACGCAGCGGGACCGCTGGCCGGAGTTGGCCAGTTCGGCGAGCGCGTGCACCAGCTCGGCCTCGGACTCGCCCGAACTCAGGAGGTCCGTCTCACATGTCGGGCAGAAGGTGAGGAGGGGGAGTTCGTCGTGGCGGTGGACGTAGCCCGCGACGACCTTGCCCCAGTGGCGAACCCGGTCGTCGTCGCCGGCGAGATCGCAGGCCAGGACCAGGCTGCAGCAGGTCCGCGCCACCGCCTCGAACGTGGCCGCGTCCTCGCCGGTCGCCGCGGCCATGGCGTGGTCGAGCAGCCCCAGGCCCTCGTCGACCTGACCCAGCGTGATCTTGGTGAGCCCCAGTCGGGACAGCGCGGCAAGTTCGAGATCGGGATCGTCCAGCCGGCGGGCCAGCGCCAGCGCGGCGTCGGCGTGCCCGGCCGCGACCGCGGGATCGAGGCAACGCTCCGCCTTGGCCAGGTCGAGGTACCCCTGCCCGGGAACGTCGACCTGATCGGTCAGAAGGTGCTCGACGCGGGCGAGCCATCCCTCGGCGGCTGGCTCATTCCCGTACACGGCCGAGTACTCGTGGACCAGCCACAACGCGATGCGTACCGCGCGGGCCACGTCACCCGCACGGCGATACAGCGCGTACGCGCGCACCCGGGCGTCGATGGCCTCCGCCGGGCGGTCCAGCCACCACAGCGCGCGTGCCAGTCCGTCCAGGCCTTCGGGGGATGCCTCCTGCGCCAGCGCGGCCTCGAAACTGCCGCGGGCCCGATCCCACGCCCCCTGGGACAGGGCCAGCTCACCCGCCGCGAGCAGGTCACGCGCGGCCGGTGACGATGCCGGATCGACCCCGCCCATGCTGACATAGTGTCACCGCAGCACCGCGCCGTCACGGTCGCGGGCTCCGCACATCGGCGTTGGCCGGAGGGGATGGTGCGCCGGATGAGGTCCGACGACGATCGCACCGGCGCGCGGGCGGCGACCGACGCGAGGGCGTTCTACGACTCGTTCGCCGAGGACTACTGACCGTGCTGCTGGCCTCGTCCGGGTTCGGCGACATCCGCTGGAGCGACCCCGATGACAGCGGGTACTACCAGCCGATCGTCACCGCCCTCGCCACCTGACCTGCCGACGAGTCCGCCGCTAGGGAGCTTGGAATCCGGCGTCGGCCAGGACGGTCCTGGCCTTGTCCGACAGGACGTAGTCGACGAACGCTTCGGCGGCCGCCTTGTTGGCGGTGTCCTTCAGCAGGGTGATGGGGTAGTCGTTGATCGCACCCGCCGATTCGGGGAACTCGACGCCGTCGACGTCGCCGGCGGCGGCCTTGGCGTCGGTGCGGTAGACCAGCGCGGCGTCGACCTCGCCGAGCCGTGCCTTCGTCAGGGCGGCCTTGACGTCCTGCTCCAGCGTGACCGGGGTGATCTTCAGGCCGGCGGCGCCGACGGCCTTCTTCGCCGCGGCGCCGCACGGGACCTGCTCGGCGCACAGGGCGACCTTCACGCCGGGCTTGGCGAGATCCGCCAGGGTCTTGATGCCCTTGGGGTTGCCCTTGGGGACGGCGATCACGAGTTGGTTCCTCACGAACGTGGCGACCTCGCCCTGGCCGTTGCCGGCGTCGGTGACGATCTTCATGCTGGCCGGGCTGGCGGAGGCGAACACGTCCGCGGGGGCGCCCTGATTGATCTGCGCGGCGAGGGTGGAGCTGGCGCCGAAGTTCACGGTGACCTTGGTGCCTGGGTTCGCGGCCTCGAAGTCCTTGCCGATCTCGGTGAACGCCTCGGTGAGCGACGCCGCCGCGGACACGTGCACGGTGCCGCTGATCTCGCCCGACGTGCTGCTGGCGTCGGAGTCGCCGCAGCCGGCCGTCGCCAGCGCCGCCACGGCGGTCAGACCGGCCAAGATGCATCGAGTTCTCACGGGCGACTCCTCTGGTTCCGTATCCACGGACAGGATGCCCTATCCGAGACGCAGATCAGAAGGAAACCAGGGATCTGGATCCGCATCTGCGGGCGTTCGATGGAAAGGAACTGTTCACCACCGAACCGCAGCCCGATAGGTAGCCGGTCGTACGCTGGCGCGCATGGAGACGATGGCCATCGTGCTGGGTGCCGCCGGTCTGCTCATGCTCGCCGTGGCCGGCGTTCTGTCGGGCCGGCGCAACGGCGACGCCGCACGGCTCGCCGTCATCGAGCGGCGGCTCCAGCTGATCATGGATCACCTCGGCGTGGCTGACCCGGAACCGGAGACGGCGGACATCGTCGCGCATCTGGCGGCAGGTAAGAAGATCGAGGCGATCAAGCTCTACCGGGAGCGGACCGGCGTCGGCCTCAAGGAGGCCAAGGACGCCACGGAGGAGATCGCCCGCTGTCACGGGTACTGACCGGCGACTGCCATGACGCGGCAGGCGACAATCCACGCCGCCCGCCGCGCCTGGCCGCGGCGCCGCACCGAGCTCCACCAGGGGAAGCCGCGCCCGTCGGTCAGAGGGTGATGAGCACCGCGCTGCCGCCGGCCAGGTTCACGCTGAGCGCGCCGTCGCGGACCTTGGCCCGGTCCGCCCGTCCTGGCCTGAGCTGCCCGCGCCGGTCGACCTGCGCGCCCTGGATCGCGGCGTCCTGCCCGCCGAGCGCGCTGCCGGTCAGGCGGAGGATCTCGGCGCCCCGGTTCCGCCCGCCGACGGCGATGTCGAGCTGGACCGGCGCGGTCGAGGTCTCCTCCTTCTGGACCACGACCAGCCGGGTGCGGCAGTCGTCGCCCCGCACGGCGTACGCCGTGATGTTCCGGTCGGTGGACAGCGTCACCGGCAGGAACGTGCCGGGCCCGAGCCGGGTCGCCATCCACAGGCCGTAGTAGAGCGGCATCGCCTTGTAGATCCGGGCCTGCTCGTCCGCCTGGTTGGCGGCACAGACCGGCGTGTAACGCTGGAACCGCCCGTTCCACAGTGGAGCGCCGCACACGCCCAGCCCGCCGTGCAGGTTGATCCCGGCCACGCCGGCCTGGGCCATCTGCAGGCTGTAGTCCAGGCCCCAGAGCGCGGACCCGTACACGTCGCTCACGCCGGGCACGCCGCCGCCGAACGCCGAGTTCGTCTCGTCGATGCGCAGCGGCAGGTCGACCGCGTTCGCGGCGGTGAGGTTCGGCGTCACCGCGTTCAGTTGCCTCGTCCGGGTCTGCGGCGAGAGCAGGCCGGCGAGCGTGCCGTCCGGGGCGAGGCTGTAGTGGTGGATCATCAGCATCTTCAGCCGGGCACGTTCGTCCCTGGCGAGCGACGCCGCCCAGGACGAGGTGGGTGAGGCGGCGTCCGGGCCGGCGATCCGGTCGTCGCCGATCGCGTCCGCGCACGCCCGCCAGTCCTTGAGGTAGTCGGCGTAGGCGTAGCCCGCCGGACGGTACCCGCGGCTGACCCACTGATCGGGCTCGTTGCCGCACTCCGCCGCGATCAGCCGCTGGCCGAGGATCGAGAACATGGCCCTGGCCTGGTCGGTGCCGAGCGCCGGGTCCCAGCGGCCGACGTTGATGCCGATCTCGGTGCGCCAGCCGGTGGCCGCGAGGAACGTGTCCAGGCGCCGGATGTCGGCGGGCGTCACGATGCTCTGCACCCACTCGGGCAGCGGCTGCGGCGGCTGGGCGCCGTCCGGAACCCAGAGCGTGTCCCGGTCCAGCGTGTTGCCCGAGATGCGGAGGTTGCTCCGGCCGAGCGTCCGGAACAGCGGCACCAGGTTGCCGCGCCGGGCGTCGAAGCCGCCGGTGTACAGCTCGCGCATCTCGTACGACAGGCCGACGAAGTCCGACGGCAGCCGGCCGGCCGCGTGGGCCGTGTCGACCGTGACGGACACGTGTTCGGCCGGCGCCGCCGACGCCGGTTGGCCGGTCACGGTGAGCGCCAGCACCACAGCGGCGCTGACGAGCGCCCGCCAGCCGATTGGACCCTTGCGCATGCTGACCACCCCTTGTTCGGACCTTAATTCGAGGCGGAAACTAAGGCCGGCCGCCATCGAGGTCAACGGCTGGCGCCGCGTGCCGGGCCGACCTGGCCGCCCGGCCCGGCCGCGTCTCCCCAGGTCACACCGCATGCCGGCGGGCAGCCCGGCGCGCGGCCAAGTCGCGAGCGCTTCGCCACCCGCTGGCCGGTTGGCACCCGCGCGGGGCCCAAACGTGCACGGCGAGCCGAGGGCCAAGGGCGGCCGGCCACGCCACGGTCGCGGCGGGCGATGCCCCGCCCGGTGAATGCACGTTTGCGCGCGCGTCGTCCCGCCGGTGGTGCCGGGCGGCCCGGAGTCGCTGATTTCGTCGGGCGCCACCAGCGGAAAGGCGAACGAATCTGGCGGATTCCTCGACCTGGCTTGCTTAGGTCGTTAATTTAAGTTCCGAATTATTGGCCACCTGGGAGGTCCGGCAATGCGCACCGGTCGCACGTTCACGATCGGCCTGTTGGCCGGCGTCCTCGTCCTGGGCACGATCAGCCCCGGCACCGCCAGCACCAGCCCTGTCACCGACGGTCAGGAGCCGGCCTACCAGGACGCGCGGCGACCGGTGCACGTCCGGGTGGACGACCTGCTCGCGCGGATGACCCTCGACGACAAGCTGGGCCAGATGATCCAGGCCGAGCGCAGGGCGATGACCTCACCGGCGGACGTCACCACCAACCGGCTCGGCTCCCTGCTCTCCGGTGGCAGCTCCCAGCCGACCCCCAACACGCCCGAGAGCTGGGCGGACATGTACGACGGATTCCAACGCGCCGCGCTGGCCACACCGCTGGGCATCCCGCTGATCTACGGCGTCGACGCGGTGCACGGCCACAACGGCGTGTACGGCGCCACGATCTTCCCGCACAACATCGGCCTCGGTGCCACCCGCGATCCGGACCTCGTCCGGCGGATCGGGCGCGCGACGGCCGAGGAGGTCGCCGGCACCGGCATCGACTGGAACTTCGCGCCTTGCCTCTGTGTGGCGCGCAACGACCGCTGGGGCCGGACGTACGAGTCCTTCGGCGAGACACCCGAACTCGTGGCGTCGATGAGCACGATCGTCGACGGGTTCCAGGGCAGGTCACTGTCCCGTCCGACGTCCGTGCTGGCCACCGCGAAGCACTACCTCGGCGACGGCGGCACCACAGGCGGCGTCGACCAGGGCGAGACCACGCTCACCGAGGCGGAGCTGCGGCGGATCCACCTGCCGCCGTTCCGCGCGGCCGTCCGGCGCGGCGTCGGCTCGGTGATGATCTCCTACAGCAGCTGGAACGGCGCCAAGCTGCACGCCCACGACTACCTGATCAACACCGTGCTCAAGGACGAACTGCGCTTCAAGGGCATCGTGATCTCGGACTACAACGGCGTGGACAAGATCGACGGCCAGCCCGGGTTCACGCCCGCCGAGGTCACCGCCGCCGTCAACGCCGGCATCGACATGGTGATGGTGCCGTTCGAGTACCGGAAGTTCATCGACACGATGCGCGCCGAGATCGAGGCCGGCCGGATACCGCTGTCCCGGATCGACGACGCCAACCGGCGGATCCTGACCAAGAAGTTCGAGCTCGGCCTGTTCGAGCGGCCGTTCACCGACCGCCGGTACACCAGCACGATCGGCAGCCCTCGGCACCGCGCACTCGCCCGGCAGGCCGTCCGCCAGTCCCAGGTGTTGCTGAAGAACGAGCGGAACGTGTTGCCGCTGGACAAGTCGCGCAACCGGATCTTCGTGGCCGGCAGGAACGCCGACGACATCGGCAACCAGAGCGGCGGCTGGACCGTCGGCTGGCAGGGTTCCAGCGGCCCGATCACGCCCGGCACCACGATCTTGCAGGGGATTCAACGATCTGTGCGGGCCTCCAGCACCGTGACGTACAGCAAGGACGGCACCGGCATCGACGGCAGTTACGACGTCGCCGTCGCGGTGATCGGCGAGACGCCCTATGCCGAGGGCCGCGGCGACCGGCCCACCACGATGGGCCTGGACCAGGCCGACCTGGACACGCTCGCGCGACTCCGCGCCAGCGGGGTGCCCGTCGTCGTGGTGATCGTCTCCGGGCGTCCGCTGGACATCGCCGAGCACCTGCCCGGGTGGGACGCGCTCCTCGCGGCGTGGTTGCCCGGCACCGAGGGCCAAGGCGTGGCGGACGTGCTGTTCGGCGACCACAAGCCGACCGGCAAACTCCCGGTGACCTGGGCGCGCAGCGCCGGCCAGCAGCCGATCAATGTGGGCGACGGCCAGGCCGCGCTGTTCCCGTACGGATACGGACTGCGGTACCGCCGCTGATCCCTCCGCCCACGACGGCAACGCGTTCCGTTATCCACCCTGGTGGCCAGAAACGCCTGGCCGAACAGACCCTCGACCACTGCGCTAGGCGGTTGTACAGTGCGTTCGTCCCGTCTCTGCCGGGGGAGAGCGTCGATGATCACGAGACGAACGTCGAGCCGCAATCACAGACTGTTACCGCTGGCGTTATGCCTACTTCTCGTGGGCGCGCCCGCACACGGCCCACGCGCTGCCGAGCCCAGACATCACGCCACCGCCCACACCGCCTCCAGTGCCGCCGCGCCCGTGCCGGCGTCGGAGCAGGCGCTCCAACTTCAGACGACCCTCGGTCAGCACTCGATGCTCGCGGCGGACATGATGCGCGGGCGCATCAGCTACAACGAGGACTTCATCCAGGCGGCGAACGCGGCACTCGGGAAGAACACCGCCGCGATGACCGAACTCGTACGCTCGCTGTTCGGCGATCCGGCCGCTGCTCAGTTCACTCCGCTGTGGAGTACCCACATCCAGGCGCTGTTCAACTACGCGCGGGGCCTCGCGGACAACGACGCCGGCGTGCGCGACGTGGCCCGCCGCACGCTCACCGCGTACGAACGCGACCTCGGAGCCTTCTTCGCAGGGGCGTCCAACGGACGGTTGAGCCGCGAGGCCGCGGTGTCCGCGCTCCAGATGCACGTGAACCACATGCTCCAGCAGGCGGACACGTACGCCGCGAAGGACTACGAGCGCGCCATGCCGCTGTACCGCCAGTCCTACGCTCACACGTACGGGTTGGGGAAGACCCTGGCGGTCGCTCTCCTGCCGCCGGGCACCGCTGCCGCGCTGGAAACGCCGAACTGGCGCCTGCGGTCCGAGCTGGGCCGGCTGCTCGGGGAGCACGTCGCGCTGGCGGTCGCGGCCACCAGGGCCGGCACGACGAACGCTCCCGACTTCGCGGTGGCGGCCGCCGCGGTGAACGCCAACACGCGTGACCTCGCGGCCGCCGTCGACAGCCTGTTCGGTGCCGCTGCCGCGAAGAGCTTCCAGTCGCTGTGGGCGGATCACATCGAACACCTCATGGAGTACACCACGGGCGTCGTGAAGGCTGACTCCGGAGCGCGTAATCAGGCCCGAGCGAAGCTCACCACGTTCGAGGCCAACCTCGCGTCGTTCCTCGACGCGGCCACCAGCAAGCGGTTGGACTCCGGGCCGCTGGCCAAGGCGCTGCTGGCGCACAACGACCTGCTGATCCGTGGCGTGGACGCCTTCGCGGCGAAGGACTACCAGAAGGCGCACGACATCGCCTACGCCACCCACCTCCACATGTCCCACCTGGCCACACAACTCGCCAACGCGTTCGCGGCGACCATCGGCGCCCGGCTCCCGGTCGGCGGCGCGCAGACCGGCGACGGCAGCATGGCAGGCGTCGTCGGGCGCCGGTGACATGCGCCGCCGTGCCGCCGCAGCGCTCGTCACAGCCCTCGTGCTGACCACAACGGGCGGCGGTGGGAAGGCCGAGCGTCGCGCGAGCACGCCCGTCGTGCCGCCGCCCATCGAGTCACAGCCTGTCGAGTCACCCGCGGTCGGGGCGTTCCGGTCCGACCGGACGTACCAGGCCGTGCCGGTACCGGCACGGCTCAGGATCCCCCAGCTACGCGTGGACACCCCGCTGCAGCGGCTGGGACGGGCGGCCGACGGCACGATCGCGGTGCCGAGCAGGCCCGGTGTCGCCGGCTGGTACGCCGAGGGTCCGCGGCCGGGCCAGGCCGGGCCGGCGGTGCTGCTCGGGCATGTCGACTGGGCGGGCGGCCCGGCCGTGTTCTTCCGCCTCGCCGACCTGCGTCCGGGTGCGGTGGTGCAGGTGGTCCGGGAGGGCGGCAGCGTCATCGAGTTCCGCGTGACGGGCCTCTCCCAGGTGCCGAAGGACAGGTTCCCGACCGACCTGGTGTACTCACCGACGTTGCAGCCCGCGCTGTTGCTCGTCACCTGCGGTGGCAGCTACGACCGGAAGACACGCAACTACCGCGACAACGTGATCGTCCATGCGGTCCCGGCCTGAGCGCCGCGCCGCCGCGCTGGCGGCCCTGGCGGCTCTGGTCGCGATCGTCGCACTGCCCGGGACCGCGGCCGCGGCGGAGCTGGATGTCGTCGCCGTCGTCACCGCACCGGACGACAAGACCATCTCGCTGTTCGCCGACGCGCAACCCCCGCAGACACCGATCCGGACCGAGTCGTTCACCGTCCGCGACGGCTCGGCGAATCTGGGTGCGCACGCCGTCCGGGTCTTCTCCGACGAACTCGCGATCAGCGTGCTCGTCGACGCGTCCAAGGCCGGCGGTGCGGTGCTCCAGGCAGGCCTGAGCGGTGCGGCGAACCTCCTTCTGCAGTCGCCGGCAGCGGCCCGCGTCGCGGTCGTCGCCGACACGACCCCGCCGGCGGTCGTGTCACCGCTGCGTGCCGGCCCCGGCGACGCGATTTCCGCGCTCAGTGGTGTCCAGGCCGGCGGTGAACGGCGCACGTCCGACGCGATCGCCCTGGCGCTGCGCCAGCTGCCGGCGGCCCCTGCCGGCCCGCGGGTCCTGGTGCTCTACACCGACGCACCCCGTGCCGGGAACGAATCGGCGGCCTCCCTCGCCGGTCGCCTGGCGAGGTCCCACACCCTGCTCGCGGTGGTGAGCACCTCGTCCGACCCGCGGTACTGGTCCGAGGTCGCGAACGCCAGCGGCGGACTGCTGGTCAGAGCCCACAGGACCGCCGTCATCGCCGCGTTCGACCAGGTCGCCGACGTCCTGCGGGGCAGGTACCTGGTCACGTTCCCGTCGCCCGGCGACCTTCCCACCCGTATCTCGGTGCGGGCCGACACGGGCGGCGAGACGCTGACGGCGGACGCGATCGTCCCCGCTGCCGAGCCGGCGCCGGCACCCGGCACCGAGCGGACGAACAAACTGTGGCTCGTCGCGCTCGGTGCGGGACTTCTCACGATCGTGGCGGGAGCCATGACGCTGGTCGTGGCGCGCCGCGTCCAACCTGCCGCCCCGCCGTCCTGAGACGCATTACAGCGCCTCCCCGTTGGATTCGAAGTGGCGGGTCCGGCCACGGGTGTCGAGCAGCAGCCGCGCGTCCCGGGCGATCCTGGCGAAGTCGTAGTCGCCGTGATCCTGCAGCAGGACGGTGAGGTCGGCGGCCGAGATGGAGTCGTAGGCGTCGGCGACGGACGGCATGGCCTGGCCGTCGATCGTCCAGTGGGGCACGTGGGGATCGTGGTAGGAGACGGTGGCGCCGGCTTTCCTGAGCAGCCGGGCGATCGGTTCCGCGGGTGTCTCGCGCAGATCGGAGACGTTCGGTTTGTAGGCCACGCCGAGCAGCAGGACCTCCGCGCCGGCGATCGTCTTGCCGTTGCCGGCGAGCAGGTCGGTGGCGCGCCGCACCACATAGGACGGCATCTGGGCGTTGATGTCGCGTGCCAGTTCGATCAGGCGAAACGGTTCGCCTTCCGCGCGCGCCCGGTGGGACAGGTAGATGGGGTCGATGGGGATGCAGTGCCCACCGATACCCGGGCCGGGGTAGAAGGGGTGGAACCCGAAGGGTTTCGTCGCGGCGCACGCGATGGCGTCCCACGGGTCGATGTCGAGGCTGCGGCAGACGATCGCCACCTCGTAGCTCAGCGCGATGTTCACCAGCCGGTAGGCGTTCTCGAGCAGCTTGGCCATCTCGGCCTCACGGGTGGACTTCGCCTCCACGACCTCGGCGCACACCTTGCGGTAGAAGGAACTCGCGGCCGTGGCGCAGCACGGCTGGTACCCACCGACGATCTTCGGGGTGTTGTGCACCCCGAACGTCAGATTGCCGGGATCGATCCGTTCCGGCGAGAAGGCGAGGTGGAAGTCGGTACCCGCCCGCAGGCCCGACATCTCCTCGAGTACCGGCCGGACGACCTCGTCCGTCGTGCCCGGGTACGAGGTCGACTCCAGCACGAACAGGTCGTCGCGCCGCAGATGCCGACCCGCGCTGCCGGTCGCCGCGCGGACGGCCGTGAGGTCGGGTTCGCCACCGGCGGTGAGGGGTGTCGGGACGCACACCACCTTCACCTGCGTGCCGGCGAGGATGCTCTCGTCGGTGGACGCGACGAAACCGGCCGCGCGCATCGCGTCGACATCGGCGTCGGACACGTCGAGCACTTGGGAATGGCCGGCGTTGAGCCCCGCGACGACGCTCGCGTTCACGTCGTAGCCGACGACCCGCTGCCCGGCCGCGGATACGGCCTGGACTAATCGTTGGCCGGCATAGCCCAGGCCGATGACGCCCACGTTCTGCATGTCGGTGCCCCCCTTGTCTGAAGCCCGCGAATGTCCCTCCCCAGCGGGCTTTTGCGCTACGTCAACATCCGGTCCCGCTTCGCCGCGGCGACCGTGGCTATCAGCTCGTCCAGACCCACGGTGGGCACGAAGCCCACGAGTTCTCTGGCGCGCGTCGTGTCCGGGACGCGCCGCTGCATATCCTCGTAACCTGCGCCGTACGCGTCTTCGTACGGCACGTACACGACCTCGCTCGCCGAGCCGACCAGCCGCCGGACCCGATCCGCCAGATCGGTCATCGTGATCTCGTCGGAACCCCCGAGATTGACCACCTCCCCGTATGCGCGCGGTTCCTCCACCAGCGCTACCAGCGCCGGTACCAGGTCACTCACCCCACAGAAACAACGCCGCTGGCGTCCGTCGCCGTACACCGTCAGCGGTTCGCCCGCCAACGCCTGGCCGACGAAGCGCGGCAGGACCATGCCGTACCGCCCGGTCTGCCGCGGCCCGACGACGTTGAACGGACGGACGATCACCGCCGGCAGGCCGGACGCGAGCCAGTGGTGGTACGTCAGCAACTCGTCGAGCGCCTTGGCCGTGGCGTACGACCACCGGCTCTTCAGCGCGGAGCCGAGGATGCGGTCGTCGTGCTCGCGGAGCCGGTTGGCGGTGTTCTTGCCGTAGACCTCGCTGGTCGACGCGAACAGGAAGCGACTGCCGTGGCGGGCGACGGCCGCCAGCACGACCTCGGTTCCGTGCAGGTTGGCGTGCAACGACTCGATCGGCCGGTCGACGATGGTGTGCACGCCGACCGCCGCGGCCAGGTGGAAGACCGTGTCGCACTGGCCCACCACCTCGTCCACCAGCGGCTCGTCCAGGATCGAACCGCGGACGAACTCGAACGCCGGGTGGTCGAGGGCACCGTCGAGGTTGCCGAGGTCGCCGGTCGCGAGGTTGTCGAGCGCGACCACCTGGTGCCCGCCCGCGAGCAGGTGGTCGACAAGGTGGGAGCCGATGAAGCCGGCGCCACCGGTCACCGCGGCCTTCATGGTTCCTCCAGGGTCAGGTGGTGGTTCAGGTCCGCCAGCGCAGGCAGTGGAACGCCTCGGCCAGGCCGGTGCCGCTCTGCGCGCCCCGGACCGCGGCGAGACTGCGGAGCGCCACGTCGGAACGCGTGCTGGGATGCGCCCGCACCTGGCTGCCGTACAGGGACAACGCCTTGAGCTTGTGGTCGAGATCGGACTCGGTGAGCGTCACGAAGACGTTCGGAGCCGAGAGCTGCTCGGCCGTCCAGCCGTCGGCGACCTCCTCGTAGGCGAGCACGATCGCCGGTTGGGGCTTGACGGTGGCATCACCCGGACGCAACGCCGTGATCACCGCCTCGGCGGTGGTGCGGTGGTCCTGGTTGTAGCTCGTCCAATGGGGCAGGAACACCGCCGTCGGTGCGAGCCTGGCCAGCGACACCGGGCTGTCGCGCTCGATCATCGTGATCAGCTCGTGCCGTGGCCCGGCGTCGAGCCGCAGATGGTGGGCGCTGCCCGGGAAGGCGACGTGGTACCCGTCCAGATCGAGGTGAGCCGTCACCTGCTCGATCTCGACGTTGCGTTCCTCGGCGGTGGACCATCCCGCCGCCGTGAAGTCCGCCGTGTCGCCCACGGTCATGAACAGGACGTGCACCTCGCCACCGGCCCGCTTGATCCGGCTGATCACGCCGCCACAGCCGATCACCTCGTCGTCGGGGTGTGGCGCCACCACGAGTACCCGCTGACTCGACCAGTCGACCGTCATCGGCCACTCTCCTTTCCGCGCTACTCGGAAAGAGCACGCCGGCATCGTCCCGCCGGCAGGGAACTGGTCAGCGCGCGGTGGGGTGCGCGAGAGACCGCTGCCGCCGCAGCAGTTCGAGGCTTTCCGGACCCGAACTCAAAAGCAGATCGAGGGCGGCGAGTCGGGCCGAGAAGCCCGCCTCCGGATGGAGCTGGGGATACGTCGGGTGACGGAAGTTCTGCCACTCGACCGAGATACCGCGGCGCGCGAGCATTTCGACGTCGAGATAGTCGCGGGCACGGTCGCCGGAGACGAATACGGTGGCGCCGACCGCTTCGCAGAGTGCGGCGATCATCTCGGTTTTGGCACCGGGAATATCACCGATCGTGCTTGAGCGACGCCATGGAGTAGTGACTCCGAAGGCCGAGAACGCTCCGACCGCCGAGGCGACCGCGAGATCCGCCAATCGGTCCCACGGAGAGTCGTAAAGCTCCAGCAGCCGCTGGCCATACCGGTGCCAGTGGGGTGCACCGCCATAGCTCTGCTCGATCGTCCGGCGATGTTTCTTCCGCCACGGCCGCCGCTCGTCGACGACCTTCTCGTCGATCCGTTCAGCGCGCGATTCCTGGAGCACCGGCACGGTGAGCAGGGTGGGGCCCTGCTGCGTCTTCACGTAGTTCCGGTTGTGCCACTGCTTCCGTACGAACTGAACGTGATCGACGAAGACGAATAAGTCGGCCCTGTCCGCCTTGTCGATATAGCCTAGCCACGGTAGGTAATGCGGCTGGTGCATGGCGACACGCAACGGATACCCCCTATCCGTCGACCTTGAGCACCCTCCGCCGCGACGGCCCCTCCCCAAGTCGTCGCCGCGGGACGGCTCCAATATAGGGCACGCACAGTCGCCGAACCGACACAAAGGATTGACTTTCTCGGCACTAGGCGACTCCACCGACCGGGTGGATCATGAGGGGTTGGCGGGAGGGGGTCCGTGAACGCCTGGGGATGGCTCTGCGCTGCGGCGATCAGCACCGAGGTGGCCGTCGCGACGTGGTGGCTGGCCGACGGCGGGGACGCCGCCGCGATCCTCTTCATCGTCGCCGGGGCGATCCTTGCCCGCGCCTTGCTCGGCGTCGCGCGCGGGCGGGGCGACGCCGCTGTGGCCCGGCAGGTCCGGCGCGTGGCCGCCGCCTGTGTGGCCGCGATCGGCGTGGAGGTGTCCTTAGCTGTTGTGTGGCTGGTGAACGGCGTGCCGGCCCCGGCCGTCTTCCTCGTCACGCTGGTGGTGTTCGGCGCGGCGGTCGCCAGCGGGGTTCCCCAGCTCACGGACGTCTTCAGAAGGCGAACCGGCCACGACCGCGCGCTGGCCCGCGGGCTCTGTGCCGCCGTCGCCGGCGCGCAGGTCTTCCTCGGGACCTGGTGGCTGATCAGCCGGGGCGGCGGCGACACGTCGCTGCTCGCCTTGGCCGGCCTGACCGTCGGGGTCAACCTGTCGATCTGGGGCGGTGCCGGCGGGCTGCGCTGGCTGGACGAGAACCTGTCCGCCCGGCGCGCGTTACGGGCCGGGCCGGAAACGCCGGCGCCCGAGCGGCTCAGCATCACCGACGTGGCGGTGCTGATCCCGGCGCACAACGAGGAACTGGTGATCAGGCACAGCATCGGCTCTGCCGCGAACCTGCTGTCGTTGCGCGACATCTACGTGGCGTCCGACGCGTCCACCGACAGGACGGCCACGATCGCGCGCGAGTCGGGCGCGAACGTTCTCGAACTGCCCAAGAACAAGGGGAAGGCCGGAGCGCTGGAGGCCGCCATCGAGCACTTCCAGCTCACCAGCCGGTACGAGGCGGTGCTCTTCCTGGACGCCGACTCGGAACTGGACGAGCGCTACCTCGTGGGCGCGCTGCGATTCTTCGAGGATCCGTCGATCGCCGCGGTCGCCGGCTATGCCACCGTGATGTGGCGGCCGGACGAGTTGTCCCTGGTGGGGCAGGTCATCGTCGCCTACCGGGATCGCCTCTACACGCTGCAACAGCGGCTCCTCAAGTTCGGCCAGACCTGGTTACGCTTCAACGTCACCTACATCGCGCCCGGCTTCGCCAGCGCCTACCGGTCGCACGCGCTGCGGAAGATCGAGATGAACCCACCGGGCCTGATCATCGAAGACTTCAACATGACGTTCCAGCTGCACCGCAAGCGCGTCGGGAAGATCGGATTCTCGCCACGCATCCGCGCGGCGGCGCAGGACCCGGCCACACTCGGCGACTACATCGGGCAGGTCCGGCGCTGGTGCCTCGGGTTCTGGCAGACCATCCGGTTCAACGGCATCTGGCCGAGCCGGTTCTGGCTCGCACTCGCGCTGGTCATCATCGAGTCGCTGGTCGCGAGCCTCGCCTTTCTCACCGCGATCGTGATCGTGCTGGGGCTGGCCCTCCCCATCGTCACGGCCGGCGCGGTGCTCAGGTGGCAGCCGTACGCCGACACCTACGCGGTGGTGGCCGGCTACACGACCCTCCAGATGCTCGCGCTCGTCCTGCTCGGCCCGGACCTCGTGCTGACGACGGTGATGGCGGCGGCCCGGCGCCGGCCGCGCTACCTCCTGCTCGGCCTCGCGTTCCCGCTGCTCCGCACCATCGACGCCGTCCTCTCCCTCTGGACGCTGCCGCTCGCCTGGACCACCCGGTCGACCGGCTCGTGGCGAAGCCCGGTCCGGCGATGAGGTACCCGGCGGCGCTTTTCGTGGTCGTGCTCGCCCTGCTGAGCTGCACGCCCGCGCAGCCGGAGGCCGCCGGACCTCCCGAGCCTCCGCCATCGACCGCGCCGCCGGCCAGCCCAGCGGGTGGATACCTGCGGATCGCCGACTTCGCCGAATGGCGGATCGACGACCGGCGGTATCTCTTCCGCGACGTGCACACGTCCGGTGCGGCGGCGGAGCTCACGCATCTGGAGCACTCGTTCGGGGACGTCTCCGGCGACGGGCTCTGCGTCAGCGGCGCCGACAACGACTACCAGCGGCTGTTCACCGCGAGCGAGTCGGTGGACGGGAAGGCGGACGCGCCAGGGCAGCGACTGGCGGGCAACTTCAACCAGCTACGGAAGCTCAAGGCGCTGCATCCCCAGCTGAAGGTCGTCTTCTCGCTGGGTGGCTGGAGCATGTCGAACCATTTCTCCGACGCCGCGCTGACCGCGGAATCCCGGCGCCGCTTCGTCACGAGCTGCCTCGACCTGTTCCTCCGCGGCAACCTGCCGGTCGTCGGCGGCCAAGGCGGTTCCGGCGCGGCCGCGGGCATCTTCGACGGCATCGACGTCGACTGGGAGTGGCCCGGAAGCGAGGGGGAGCGCGGCAACGTGGTCCGCCCGCAGGACAAGCGGAACTTCACGCTCCTGCTGGCCGAGTTCCGGCGCCAGCTGGACGCGTACGGCAAGGAGACCAGCCGCACGTTCACGCTGAGCACGTTCCTCCCGGACGACGAGGCGAAGATCCGCCGTGGCTTCGAGGCCGACCGGATCTTTCCCTACCTGGACTACGCCACCGTCAACGGTTTCGACCTCCACGGGCCCTGGGACCGGAGAACGAACCACCACGCCCAGCTGTACTCGCCGCCCGCCGACCCGTCCGAGGAGCGGTCGAGCGTCGATCTCGCCGTGACCAACTGGCTCGACCGCGGCGCACCGGCGCGGAAGCTCTCGGTGGCGGTCGCCGCGTTCGGTCACGGTTGGCGCGGCGTCGACGGTGACAGGAACGGCCTGTACCAGCGCGCCGACGGGCCGGCGCCTGGCGGGTACGAACCCGGCGCCGAGGACTACCGGGTGCTCGCCGCACGGCCGGGCGAGCGCCACCGCGACGAGCGGGCCGGCGCGCTGTGGCTCTACGACGGCGACGAGTGGTGGTCCTACGACGACCCTGGCGTGATCCGCGAGAAGGCGGAGTACGTCAAGAGCCGGGGCCTCGGCGGCATGACCCTCTGGTCGCTCGACGGCGACGACCAACCGGCGTCGCTGGTCGCCGCCGTCTACGCCGTACTCGGCTGATCTCGACCGGGGATCTTGAGGCCCGGCGGGAGGCGCACACGGCCGGACGGGCGACATCGACCGGCCGCTGACCAGCGCCGACCTGGCGTCCGACGTCGTGGGGTTGCTCCAGCACCTGGGGGTCCCGCAGGTCGACGTCTTCGGGTTCAGCGTGGGTGGCGCCGTGGCGCTGCACCTGGCCGTCAAGCACCCGGAGCTGCTGCGCAAGCTGATCGTGTCGTCCGCGTCGTTCCACCCGGACGGTGACCGGTCGGAGAACGCGGAGGCGGTCGGTGAGATGACCGTCGACATGATCGCGGGCACGCCCATGGAACAGGACTACCTGGCCAAGTCGCCGAACCCGGACAAGCTGCAGGATCTGCTCGACAAGCTGGGATCGTTCGACAAGGGCTTCACCGGCTGGTCCGACGCTGAGATCCAGGGGATCGCCGCGCCGACGTTGATCACCCTGGGCGACTGCGACGCGGTCAAGCTGGAGCATGCCGTCCGCTTCCTGCGGTTGCGCGGCGGCGACGTCAACGGCGACTTCGTCGGCGTGCCGGCCTCGCAGCTGGCGGTGTTCCCCGGCAGCACGCACTTCTTCGGGATGGGCCGCACCACGCTGGTCCTGGACGTCGTGGCCACCTTCCTCGACTGAGCCCACGCGGCGCCCCGTTAAGCTGCACGTCATGGCCGGATACGATCCGAAAGCGGATCTCCGTCGCTACCTGCAGGCGGCTCGGGAGTCCCTGCTGTGGAAGCTGGAGGGGCTCTCGGAGTACGACGTCCGCCGCCCGCTGGTGCCGACCGGCACCAACCTCCTCGGCCTGGTCAAGCATGTGGCCAGCGTCGAATCGGGCTATTTCGGCGAGACGTTCGACCGGCCGTTCGACGAACCGTTGCCGTGGCTGGCTGACGACGCCGAACCCAATGCCGACATGTGGGCCACCGCCGAGGAGTCGCGGGAGCAGATCGTCGGCCTGTATCACCGTGTCTGGGCGCACTCCGATGCCACGATCGACGCGCTCGCCCTCGACGCGATCGGCCACGTCCCGTGGTGGGCACCGGACCGCAGTGAGGTCACGCTGCATCGAATCCTCGTGCACATGGTCGCCGAGACCGACCGGCATGCCGGCCATGCCGACATCGTTCGCGAACTCATCGACGGAGCCGCGGGGCTGCGGGTGGGCAACGACAACCTGCCCCCGGCCGACCAGGCATGGTGGCAGAACCACCGCAGCCGCCTGGAGCAGGCAGCCCAGCAGGCAGCCTCCACCTGAGGACCTATCGCGGCGCGGGCGTCGGCGGGAGCCGGTCCAGGGCGATGCCGAACTGGTCGAGGTACGTGGCCAGCACGGACTCGTCGGTCTCCAGTACCCGCTCGGTGCGTTGACCGTTGGCGGTGTCGACGATCGTCCGGTCGCTGAGGGTGATCCGCCCGGTATCGGTCAGCCGCGAGCAGACCAGCGACCGGGTGAAGTGCGAGTCCGGCGAGGTCTGCTGGAACCAGCAGGTGGGTACGCACTCGGCCAATGTGCGGGGGCGCTGCTCCAGCCGGTACTCCAGCTCGTCGTCCCGGTACACGTCGAGGTCGCCGTCAACGGTCTCGACCACCCGGAAGACGCCGCCGGGCTCGGGTTGCCCGGTCCGCACGTCGAGCCGCAGCGGGAAGTGGCTGAAGCGGCCGAACCCGACGTCGACCAACCACGGCTCGTCGAGATCGACGCGCAGCGCCACGTGGTCGAACGGCGGGCTCAGGCCGTCCGGAGTCCCGACGCGGGCGGCCATCAGTGTCACGCGGTAACCGAGCGCGGTCAGCAGCGCCGCGAACGCCCCGTTGAGCTCGTAGCAGAACCCGCCGCGCCGTCGCGTGACGATCTTGCCGAAGAGCGCGTCGGCGGTCAGGGTGATGTCCTCGCCCAGATGGATGCTCAGGTTCTCGAACGGCACGGTGTGGAGATGCCGCACCTGCAACTCCCGCAGCGCCGCGGCGTCCGTCGCCGCCGGCCGCGCCGCGCCGATCCGGGCCAGGTAGGCCTCCACCTGCGAGTCGTCCACCGATCCTCCTCGAGCCGCGCCGCCCGGCGCGAACACCTCGCAGCTTCCCACCCCGCCCCGCGGGCCACACGACCGGTCCGTACTGGACCGCTCCGCCCAGGGTCGTAGCCGGAGGCGGTACTCGTTCCGGTATCTCCAGAGCAGGGTGGCGATGCGCAAGGGCGAGAGCCCCTGGTCGATGTGCTTGAACATCTCATCGGTGTGCAGCCTCGGCGCCACCCGCCACAGCGCGCTCGCGGTGTCGGGTCCGCTGTTCCACATCCGGTGCACCGTGCCGCGTGGCACGTCGACCGTGTCGCCGGCCCGCAGTACGCGGGCCGGTTCGGCGCCGATCTCGACGGTGAGCTGGCCGGTGACGATCTCGAACCGTTCGTCCTGGCGGGGGTGGTAGTGGCGCGTTGGCTTCTGCCCGTCGCCGGTCCAGATCGACTCCAGTTCGAGCGCATCGGGTGAGGAGTTGACGATCCGGAGGGTCTGTCCTTCGCCGAGGCTGATCGTCCGACTGTTCATGCCCTACCTCGATGACCCCTCCGGAACGGCTGTCCTCGGGGGTGCCGCCTCGCTGGGAGTCGTGTGCTCGTCGACCTGTGTCCTCAGCTTCCAGGCCACGACAGACAGGTAGCTCCAACCGGTCATCATGGCCGCCCACAGGGGAAGGAAGTTGAACTCGTCGCCGATCTCGCCGGTGCCGGTGAGGTTCACCGAGAACCCGAACGCGAGGCCGAGGACGCCGGCCGCGATCGAGCTGATCATCCAGCCGCGCTGCCCCTGCCGGGCGAAGTAGCGCGCGAAGACGAAGAACGAGACGAACAGTGCGTTGATCCCGATCGTCGGACCGACGGAGTGCACGATCCCGTGCCAGCTGAACGCGGGGAACTCCTCGGGTGCGCCCGGTGGGAAGCCCATGCCGGCGTCGGTGAGAAAGACTCCCGCGATGACGAGTGCCGTCGCGAAGGTTCCGACCAGGATCGGCGCCCACGTCCGGCCGGGCTCGCCGCGCAGGGCGTTCTTGATGCCGCGGCTGCACGCGAAGAAGAGCAGGCCGGCGACGACGAAGTTGGTGATCTGGATCCAGCCCAGATCGCCGAGGCTGAGCATGCTGGTCGGGTGTCTGGCCCAGTCGAATCCCTCGCGCGTGAAGGCCTGGACGAGTGCCACGGCGATGAACAGCGGCCCGGCCACGATCCCGGCCGTCAGCAGGTGTTTCGTGCGGTTCATGATGCGTCCACCTTGTCCTTGAGCTGGTGAGGGGTTGTCGTCGCCGCTGTACGGCAGTCACAGGGATGAGGATGCTGGCGGGGACGGGCGAGCAGCAGATGCCGATGTCACCTGTTGACGATGATGTTCGTCATCGGTGCCGGCGGGTCAGAGCCAGCCGGCGTTGCGCGCGATCCGGATGGCGTCGATGCGGTTGCGGGCGCCCGTCTTGGTGATCGCGTTGGAGAGGTAGTTGCGGACGGTCGCCGGCGAGAGGGACAGGGCGGTGGCGATCTCCTCGGTGGAGATCCCGGATTCGGCGGTGCGGAGCACGTCGCTCTCGCGCGGGGTCAGCGGGCTGGCCCCGGTCTCCAGCGCGGCGGCGACCAGCTCCGGGTCGATCACGCGTTCGCCGCGCGCGACCCGGCGGATTCCGTCGAGAAGCAGGGCGGCCGGCCTGTCCTTGACGATGAATCCGCGGGCATGTGCCTGCAGAGCCCGGAGCAGATGGCCGGGCTGGCTGAGGCCGGTCAGGATCAGGGCGTGGCAGTCGGGCAGCCGGTCGTGCAGCTGCTGGGCCACGGTCAGGCCGTCCATGCCGGGCATGTCGATGTCCAGCACCGCCACGTCCGGTCGGGTCGCCAGCGCGGAGTCGAGCACCTGGTCGCCTCGGGACAGCTCGGCGACCACGTCGAGGTCGTCCTCAAGCGAGAGCAGGGCGACCAGCGCGCTGCGGATCATGTGCATGTCTTCGGCGATCAGGACGCGGATCATGCCGCCTCCCGGCCGACGCCGGCAGGCGCCTCGACCACGAGCCGGAATCGGCCCCGGCCGTGCTCGTGGCGTACCTGTCCACCGAGTGCGCGGGCGCGTTCGGTCAGCCCGGCGAGGCCGCTGCCCTGGCCTGGCGCCCCGGACTCGGCGCCGTCGTTCACGATCTCCAGCCGCAGCTCGCCATTGTGCGCCAGCCCGGTGATCCAGCACCGCTGTGCCTTGCTGTGCCGCAGGATGTTCGTGGTGGCTTCGCGTACGGCCCAGGCGAACAGGGCGCCGATCGGCGGGGGGAGCGCGGGCAGGTCCAGGTTGGCGCGCACCTCGATGCCGCCGGCCTCCAGCAGAGCGACAGCGCCGTCCACCTCGGCGCGGAG
The DNA here is from genome assembly GCA_963742725.1 of uncultured Actinomycetota bacterium. Taxonomy (GTDB): domain Bacteria; phylum Actinomycetota; class Actinomycetes; order Mycobacteriales; family Cryptosporangiaceae; genus CAVVAL01. The sequence continues at coordinate 358,675 of CAVUMX010000003.1, forward strand.
GGACACCTCGTGCTCGGCACGGGCGATCGCCCGCACGTCCTGGAAGGCTTGCTGGGCGATCTCGGTGATCTCCTCGATCTCCCGCAGCGCGTCGTCGCGCCGGGTCGGCAGGAATCGGTGCGCCAGGTCGCCTTTGAGGGAGATCGCGGACAGGCTCTGGCCGAGGTTGTCGTGCAGGTCCCGGGACACGCGGCGGCGTTCGCCGCTCACTGCTGATCGGGCCAGGTCGGCGCGCGTCGCGTGCAGCTCGTTGATCTGATTGACCAGCAGCGCCGACCCGTACAGGGCGGCGACGCCGAAGCCCAGGAAGACCACGTTGTACGTGGTGACCACGACGATGGCCAGGATGCTCCCGCCGGCGGCGACGGTGGCCCACGCCGCGACCACACCCTGGATCAGCAACGCCGCGGCCATCAACCACACAGCGGTGCGTGCGCGTAGCACCATCACAGCGGCGGCGAGCGGGAACCAGCACGCGGAGACCCAGTTCACGCTGAACCACAGCGCCGGCACGGCCGCCAGCGCGACCAGGGCCGCAACGCTCACCGGCCAGCCGCGCGGCCGTACGCCCCGGGACGCCGCGAGGCTGTGCCGCATCTGCAGACCCCAGATCGCCACGCCGGCCGCCACGGCGGCGACCGGGTTCTGACTCTGCGGAGGCGGTGCGGGGAACGAATGGTCCAGATCCCCGATCGCGGCCACGACCGGAAGCACCGCGGATGTCGTGACCAGGCCGGCGAGGAACCAGGATCCGCGGCGGACCACCCACATCGGGAACCCCGCCGACGGCGCCAGCGCACTCATCGCGGCGTCCCAGCGCCAGGAGCGGCCGCGACGTCGAGCCGACCGTCGCGCCGGAGCACCGTGACCCGCGAGCCGCGCGGCGGGGGATCGGCGAGCAGCGCGGCGACGGACGTTCGCAGCGCCGCGCGGGCTGCTTCGTCGTCGTCGAGGTCCGTGGCGGAGTCCGCGACCGTGGTGTCGATGCCGGCAGCGGACAGCAGGGACCGTGCCGTGTCGAGTTCGGCGCGGACCGAGGCGCGGGACAGCTCGCTGATGGTCCGGCGAGCCTCGGACAGCGCGGCGCGGGAGTCGCGCACCAGAACCTCGATCGGATCAGCCGCCGTCGCTGGCGCGTCCCGGAGCTGCGCCGCCGCGCGTTCAGCCTGCGCCTGTATCGAGCCCAGCGCGGCGCCCAGGGTGTGCCGCAACTGTTCCTCGGTTCGGGCGCGTTCCAACGCCACGGCGTTGTCCGCCAGCGCGGCGCGCGCGATGGCCAGCCGCCGCGCCACGCCCACCAGCCACACCACCGAGTACACCGCGGCGATCTCCCAGACCAGGGAGAACCCTGCCCATACCGCGGGGCCCAGGCCACCGCCGTGCCGCAAGGACAGGGCGACCGTGGTGGCGAGCGCCGCGATGCCGACCAGCACCGCCCACGGCGCGCGCAGCGCCAGCAGCGCGGACACGCCCAACGCCACGATCGCCCATCCCCGCGGGTAGCCCGCCAACACGGATCCGATCGCCGCCACGGCGATTACCCCGACGACGAGGCCACCGCGCCGCATCCGCGTGCCCTCGGCGGCGTGGTGCACCAGGCGCAGGTATCCCGGCAGGTAGCAGGCGAGGATGCCGGCCGACCACAGCGCCGACGGATAACCCGCCCGATGCGCGACGAGCACGACCTCCATCACCGGGATCACCGCGGTGAAGACCACGACACCCAGCGGGGCGTGCCGCATCAGGTCAGTCACCCGCGCCAACGACCACACCCGCCTCCACGGTCCGCTGGCGGATCACCCACCCGGATCAGCCAAATCGCCAGGTCGCAGTATCGCAGGGTCAGCCTGGGACAGAGGCGTGGTCAGCTGCTTGCGCGGCCGACCCCGCGGTGGACCCGCGCAGTCCGGTCGATCAGCTCGCGGAGCACTGTCCCGTCGACCGAGGCGAGTCGCTTGAGGTAGAGGCAGCCCTTGCCGGTCTTGTGCGGACCGAGCTTCTCCAGCAACGCGGGGTAGCGCTCCTCGTAGCCGCCGACGAGGTAGACGACGAGGCTCTGTTTGCGCGGCGACAGGCCGACGAGGGGAGCGTCGCCCTCGCGGCCGCTGTCGTACCGGTAGTGGTAGGCGCCGAAGCCGATGACGCTCGGGCCCCACATCGCCGGCGGCTCGCCAGTGAGGTTCTGCATCAGCGTGCACAGCGCGAGAGCGTCCGCCCGCCGGTTCTCGTCGGCTACGGCGGCGAGGAACGCCTCGACCGCGGCGCCGGTCGGCCGGGTAACCGGTTCATTGGCCATGCGTGCAGTGTGCCACCGCGGATCCGGGACGGGTGTGACACGTGCGCATAGGCAGAAACCGGCAGAAAGCGCGTCCCGGTACCTAGCATGACCGCATGACCACAGATCTGTTCGCGGGAATCCCGGTCAGGGACTACTCCTCGGCGGTGGCCTGGTACGAGCGTCTCCTCGGCGGGCCGCCGTCGTTCCTGCCCAACGACACCGAGGCGGTGTGGGAGGTCGGCGAGCACCGGTACGTGTACATCGACGTGCGGCCCGAGCACGCCGGGCACGCCATGCACACCGTCTTCCTCGCCGACTTCGACGCCCGGATCTCCCAGATCGCCGAGCGGGGCCTGGAGCCGGCCGAGGTCGAGACCTACGACAACGGCGTCCGCAAGGCGATCTTCTTCGACCCGGACGGCAACGAGATCGGATTCGGCGGCGGCCCGGCCTGACTCCGGATGTCGATTCGCGGTCGGCGTGTTCGACGCTTGGGTATGACTGACACCATGAATGAGCCGATCTCGACACGCAATCTCGACCGTTCCGGGTCCGCGGAGCTGCCATGGAGCCGCCCGCGCGACGTTCTCGTCAGCGACACGCCCGAGGCCGACCTGACGTTCTTCCTGGCGACCGTGCGCCCCGACGGGCGGCCGCATTCGGCGGGCGTCGGGGCCGTATGGGTGGACGGCGCGCTGTACTTCGTGAGCGGGCCGGGCACGCGCAAGTCGCGCAACCTGGCGTCGAACCCGGCGTGCAGCATCTCGGTGCGCTTGCGGGGCATCGACCTGGTGCTGGAGGGCGACGCGCAGCGGGTCACCGACCCGGGCACGTTGGAGCGGCTGGCGGACGTCTACCGCACGGGCGGCTGGCCGGCTTCGGTGGAGGGTGAGGCGTTCACCGCGCCGTACAGCGCGCCCAGCGCCGGCCCCGCGCCATGGAACCTGTACCGCCTCACGCTGCACGCCGCTGTCGGCGTGGCCAGTGCCGAGCCCTACGGCGCGACCCGCTGGGACTTCGCCCACAGACCCTAGGCCGGCGCGGGGCTATTTGCCGGGCAGCGACCGCATGCGGTCGATCTCCACCTGTTGCTCCGCCGCGATGTTGGTCGCGAGCTCCTGGATCCGCTCGTCGGCGCCCACCTTCAGCAGTTCGACACACATGTCGACCGCGCCCCGGTGGTGAGCGGACATCAGGTCCACGAACATCCGGTCGAAGGCCGCGCCCTTCGCCTTGCCCAGCGCGCCGATGGCCTGGGGCGACGCCATTCCGCGCATGGTGCCGTGATCGTGCGGCACACCCTTGTCGCCGGCTTCGGCGATGCCCCGCTCCTTGAGCCACGCCCGCAGTATCGCGATCTCCGGGCCCTGAGCCACCGCGATGCGCTCCGCGATGGCCCGGACCTGCGGGCTGCCCGCGCGGGACGGCGCGAGCACCGCCATCTCGACCGCCTGCTGGTGGTGCCTGATCATCATGCGGACGAACCAGGCGTCGAGCGAGTTGTAGTGCGAGCCGTCCGGAGCGGCGACCTGGTCGGACGGCACGACCGACGCCGACTCGCCGGGCCGGCCGGGCACGACGACGCGCACCGACGAGCGCGTGGGCTCGGGCGTCGAGCGCGCCTGCGGACGGTCGTCCGACGAGGTCACGCCCCAGGCGATGGCGCCGCCGCCCGCGATCACCGCGGCGACGACCGCGACGATGAGGTATGTCCGGCGCTGCACCATGCTCACGTCCGCCCTTTCAGTGAATGGCACTTGTTGAAAATAACTACCAAAGCACACCCGATCGGTAGTTACGATGCTCAAGGCTACGAGTACCGGCAGAACGTCGGCGGAACGGGGGATCGCTGTGAACAGCCTCAGTACATTACGGCGTCGGACGAGGATCATCGCGTGTGTCTCCGTCGCGGTGCTGGTCGGCGGCCTCGCCGCGCCCGCGCCCGGCAGTGCCGAGACGCCGGACCCCACCACGCCCGTGCCACGCGGCGTCGCGGCGGCGGCCCCCGAACCCGGGATCCCCGGGGTCGACGAGATCGTCAGCAGCCCGAACCTCCGCCAGATCGCCCAGGTGCCGAGGGACGGGGCGTTCGCCCAGACCACCAACTCGGACCTCGCGTTCCAGGGCAGGTACGCGTTCGCGGGCAACTACAACGGGTTCGCCGTCATCGACATCGCCAACCCGCGCAAGCCCAAGGTCGTCACCCAGGTGCTGTGCCCGGGCAGCCAGAACGACATCTCCGTCCACGGCAACCTGCTGTTCCTCTCCACCGACTCGTCCCGCAGCGACGACTCCTGCGCCAGCACGACGCAGCCCGCCACGGTCAAGGAGTCGTGGGAGGGCGTCAAGATCTTCGACATCAGCGACAAGGCGAACCCGCGCTACATCAAGTCGGTCGAGACGAACTGCGGCTCGCACACCCACACGCTGGTGCCGGGCAAGGACCGCCGGACGGTCTACCTCTACGTGTCGTCGTACTTCCCGGACGGCACGTTCCCGGACTGCCAGCCGCCGCACGACCTGATCTCGATCATCAAGGTGCCGCTCAAGGCGCCCACCACCGCGGCCGTCGTCGCGGCCCCGAACCTCTTCCCGGACGGCGGGAACCCTCCGGGCAACCCCACGCGGGAGACCAGCGGCTGCCACGACATCACCGCGTTCCCGGCCAAGGACCTCGCGGCGGGCGCGTGCATGGGCGACGGCGTCCTGCTCAACATCGCCAAGCCTGAGGCCCCGCGGGTGATCGCCCGGGTGCGTGACACGGTGAACTTCGCGTTCTGGCACTCGGCCACGTTCAACAACTCCGGCACGAAGGTCGTCTTCACCGACGAGCTCGGCGGCGGCGGTGGCGCGCACTGCAACGCGGCCACCGGCCCGCTCAAGGGCGCCGACGCCATCTACGACATCGCCGGCCGTGGCGACCGCCGCACGCTGGTGTTCAAGAGCTACTTCAAGATCCCCCGGCCGAACGCCGACACCGAGAACTGCGTCGCGCACAACGGCTCGCTGATCCCGGTGCTGGGCCGCGACATCATGGTCCAGTCGTGGTACCAGGGCGGGATCTCCGTCTGGGACTTCACCGACTCGAAGCGGCCGTTCGAGATCGCCTACTGGGAGCGCGGCCCGGTGAACGCCGAGACCCTGACGTTCGGCGGCACGTGGTCGGCGTACTACTACAACGGCCACATCTACTCCAACGACCAGAAGGGCCTGGACGTCCTGAAGTTGACGGACCGGCGCACCTGGACCGCGGAGCTGACCAGGTACAAGGAACTCAACGTCCAGACCCAGCCCACGTACCGCAGCTGGTAGCCGCCGGATTCAGCAGCGGCGCTGGCCAAGGAGGAAGTCGAGCGCACCGGGCAGGACAGGCTGCCAGGCGAAGTCAGGCACGTGTCCTGCGCCGGTGACGCTGACGAAGTCGACGGCGGCGCAGCCCCGCCTGTCGCGGAAGCGCTCGACGGTGTAGGCCGGGGTGCCGCCAGCGGCCGGGACGTTCGTCGTCGAGGACGGCAGGCGGGGAACCGAGAGGTTGAGCAGCCTGTCGTCGGCGAGGTCGTTCATGGCCAGCCACTGCTGGAGCTGGAGGCGGCCCGTCCAGTACGGGTTGACCGTGTCGTTGCGACCCCAGGCGATGTACGCGGGGACCGCGCGCGCTCGCGGTCCCATCTCCAGGTACGGGGTGAGGCCGGTGACGTCGGCGCAGGTCAGGTTGCCGCAGCCGGCGATCAGGGCGGCAGCGGTGTACAGGTCGGGGTACGCGGCGGCCAGGATCGCGGTCATGCCGGATCCGGCGGAGTGGCCCGCGACGAACACGCGGGCCGGGTCGACGGCGTGTTCGCGCGTGACCTCGCGGGTGATCCCGGCGATGAGCGACGGCTCTCCGGCGTCGCGGTGGCGGTCCTGGTCGCGGGTCCAGTTCCAGCAGCGGCTCGGGTTGGCCGCGACCGACTGCAGCGGGTACGCGACGGCGAGACCGCGCGCCCCGGCCAGGGTGTCCAGCGCGGGCAGCCCGTCGGGGGCGCCGCAGCCGTGCAGGTAGACGAGCAGCGGCACCGGGCCGGCACGGTCCGGTAGGAAGAGCAGATAGTCGAGGGTGCCGGTCGCGTCCGAGTACGTGTGACGCGTGGTCCCGGGCGCCGCCGCGACCGCGACGGGCTGGGCGGTGGCGAGCACGATGGCGACGACGAGCAGAAACCGCTTCATGGCGACCCCCAATATGGTCAGAGTCTCTGACCAAGTCAGTCAGAGTATCTTACCAACTGGCGGGGATGAAGGCCACAGGCCCCGGACTGGTGGGTCCGGGGCCTGTGGCTACGTGCGGGTCAGAGATGGTCGAACAACGGCGGGAAGACGAGGACCACGATCCACGCCCACACGGCGAACACCGGCAGGTAGCTGGTCTGCCACCGTTCGAGCGCCTCGAACGGCGTGCGCCGGCGGATGAAGCTCAGCAGCAGCCACGCCGACCAGGCGAGGTTGGCCAGCAGGATGACGTTCTCCCCGAGCGCCGCCGCCTTGTTGGGTGTGCCGCCGTACTCGGCGATGCGCCCGGCGATCTCCACCAGGACCAGCACGTCGATGGCCAGCGCGCTGACCACGAGGGCGAGCTGCAGCTTGTCGAACAGGCTCGCCGGGGCCAGCGGATCGCGGGCCGAGAGCGAGTAGAGCAGCAACCCCAGCACCACGACCAGCAGGAGGTCGAACAGGATCAGCGCTTCGCGTTCGACGCTGATGCCGGTGGTCGTCCAGACGACGGCGACGAGGAAGGCCAGCAGGACGGCGGTGAAGAGCGGCGTGAACAGCCGTGTGAGCACCGGTGCGATGTTCTCGACGACGCTCTGCTTCGCCTCGACGAGCCACCCGGCCACGACGACCGCGGCCACGGCGCCGCAGGGGAGGAGCCACTCCGAGACGAACGTCTCCGAGTCGATCCCGATGGCTTCGAACGTGCCGACGGTGAAGCCGGTGAGCACACCGCCGCCGAGGCCCATGAGGACGAAGTAGACGAACCACTCGCCCGTGAATCGGATGAAGTCCATGCGCCGGCGGGAGGTTCGCCAGTCGTCGGCCACGTAGGCCAGGCCGACCACCAGCCACAGGGCGATCGGCAGGTGGAGGCTGGTGATGACCAGCGACTGCGAGTCCTCGTCCATCGGGTACACGTTGGCCGCCACGGCCCCGAGCGCGAACAGCGCCACCAGCGCGCCGATCAGCGGGCGCCCGGCCTGCCGGCGCCACGCCAGGAAGCCGGCCAACCACGGCAGCGCGAGCAGGCTGGCGTTCCGCGCGTAGAACGTGCCGTCGTCGAAGCCCACCCCGAACAGCTCCGGCACCTTCAGGGACACCGCCGCGCCCACCGCGCAGACGACCATCGCCCACAGATCCCGCCGCGACCGCGTGGCCGCCACCGGGCCGGCGGTCTCGCCGGTCAGCACCAGCTGCTTCCACAGCCGTTCCGAGTGCTCGCGGGCGAACTCGCGGGACAGCTCGTCGAGGCTGCCCATCCGCTTGACCGCGACCAGGAACGCCTCGTCCGTGCTCAGGCCCGCCGCGACGAGTTCGTCGACGGAACCGCGGAGATGGTCTTCGAGCTCGTCGGCGTCGGACTGCTGCAGTTCCTGGCGGCGCTGCACGTAGGCGCGCCACTGTTCGAACTGCGCCTCCAACTCCTCCTGGCCCTCCCGCGCGGTCATGCGACGCCCCCTTGCGGGATCGCGATGAGCGGCCTGCGGTCGCCGAGCCAGATCTCCTTGAGCGTGTCCACGACCGTGTCCCACTGGCGGCGCTGCTCGGCCAGCTCGGCCAGGCCCTTGTCGGTGATGCGGTAGTACTTGCGCCGCCGCTCGCCCGCGACCGACTGCCAGCTCGACTCCGAGTATCCGAGGCGTTCAAGCCGGTGCAGTAACGGGTAGAGCAGGCCCTCGGTCCAGTCCAGCTCGCCGCCGGACAGCTCGTTGATCCGCCTCAGGATGGCGTAGCCGTAACTCTCCCCCTCGGCCAGGATGCCGAGCACTATCGGTGTCGCCGATGCGGCGACCAGATCCTTGGCGACCTTCACCAGGCCTCACCCCGTTCCCGTACCCCTAGAAGTACAAGGCATAGTACTGCTAGGTATCAAGGCGACGCAACGGGCCGCGGGTTGCGCCCGGCGATAACGTCGCGGGCCGTTCAGGACCGTCGGCTTCCCGGAGAGTCACCCATGGAAAAGTCGTTTCGCGAACGAGCGATCACGATCCGGCTGCCGGGCCCGCCCGTGGATGTCGATCTCAGCAACGACGGGACCCGCGTGGCCGTGGCGACGGCCACCCCGCCCCGTGTCGCGTCGGTGTGTGTCTACGACACGGCCACGGGGGAGCAGGTGACGAGCTTCGCAACCGAGGGCAACTTCGGGAAGGGCGTGGCGTTCGGCCAGGACGGGCAGTCTCTGTACGCGCTGGTCGCGGAAGCCTCCGGTTACCTGTGCGAGCTGCGCAGGTTCGCGCTCGACGGCGGTGCGAGCGCGTCGCTGTGGTCGGCGCCGTCCAGCGAGGCCCATGGGCTCGTACGCAACCAGGCGACCGACCTGCTCGCGGTGCAGGGGCACGACGTGCAGGTCCTTCACGACCAAGGCTCGAGCCTCGACGTGGTGCGGATCATCCCGGGTCTGGAGGCGAGGCGCATCGGCCACGCGCAGTTTCCGGCCAAGGGCGCGTACGTGTACTGCACCGGTGTCGCCAAGGATCAGTTCGTACGCTGGGATCTCCAGGACAATCGCCAGGACGGTGGCTGGCCGGCCCTGAGCTGTTCGACGCGAGGGTCGTGACCCTCTACGGCGCCTGGGACGCGGACGTCTACGTCTACGCCTTCGACGAATCCCCGCCTCTGCGTGGTGAGCATGTCGTGAGCGGCGTCAGGCTGGTAGGAGGCTGCGGCGGACCGAGCCCGGCGGGACGCCCACCACCCGCTTGAAAGCCCGGCTGAACGCGGCCTCGGACTGGTAACCCAGGCGGCTCGCGAGCTCGGCGACGGTCGCGCCGTCCTCCTGCAGCGTGTTCAGCGCGACGTGCATCCGCCACCGGGTGACGTACCGCATGGCCGGCTCGCCGACCAGCTCGGTGAAGCGGGCCGCGAACGCCGACCGGGACATCGCGACCGCGTCCGCGAGCAGGGCGACCGTCCAGTCCCGGGCCGGGTCCTGGTGGATCAGTGCGAGCGCGCGGCCGATCTGCCGATCCTGGAGCGCGCCGAGCCAGCCGGTCTGTGCCGCCGGATCGCTCTCGATCCAGGACCGGATCGCCTGGATGACGAGGATGTCCGACAGCCGGGTGATCACCGCCTCGCCTCCTGGCCGCAGCTCCCGGGTTTCGGCGGCCATCAGCCGCAGCGTGCTCTGCACCCACTCCAGCCGTGGCGAGCTGGACGACTCGATGTGGATGATCCGGGGCAGCAGCGCGATCAGGGTGCGCGCGGCCGGGTGCTCGAACCGGATCGACCCGCACACGAGGCTGGTCGCCGCGCCGCCGTCGCCGTGCCGGATGATCGCGTACCGCTCGCTGACGTAGTCCTGGTGGACGTCGTAGACCGAGGGCGCCGCGGCGCCGGCCTCGCTCCGCAGCCGGTGACCTTCGCCGTGCGGCACCAGCGCGAGGTCGCCGGGCTGGAGCAGCCGCGGCTCGGCGCCGTCGACCTCGAGCCAGCTCCGGCCGGACGTCACGACGTGGAACCAGAGGCAGCCCGGCATCGGCGGCAGCGTGAGACCCCACGGCGCCGACAGCTCCGACCGGCAGTAGAACGTGCCGGACATCCGGAGGTGGTGCAGCGCCTCGCCGAGCGGATCGACGGGGGCGGCGAAGGGGCCGGTCATGCCGACGAGTATGCGGCCGTCCGGAGCACGGAGTCCACTGCTGCTGGACGAATGAGCATGATCTAGCGATCAATAGTCATTCAAAGTCCTGATCTGGACGGTCAGAGTGGACGGCAGGTAACCACTCTGAGGAGGACGACATGATCACGGTGATGGGTGCGACCGGCAACACCGGACGAGAGATCGCGACGCGGCTGCTGGCAGCCGGAGAGCGCGTGCGGGTGCTCGGCCGGTCCGAGTCCAAGCTCGCCGAGCTGGCCGGCGCGGAACCGATGGCCGGCGACGTCAGCGATCCCGACTTCCTGACGAAGGCGTTCACGGGCGCCGACGCCGTCTACACGCTGCTCCCGATCGATCCCACCTCGCCTGACCCGCGCGGCGACGTGAACCGGATCGGCGAGGCCATCGCGGCGGCGGTCCGGGCCAGCGGCGTGCGGCACGTGGTGGCGCTGAGCAGCGTCGGCGCCGATGTCGCGTCCGGCACCGGGTTCATTGCCGACCTGCACGTCCAGGAGGAGCGGTTCCGCGCCCTGCCCGGCGTGAACGTGCTCCTCCTGCGGCCCGGGTCGTTCATGGAGAACTTCGCGGTCTCGTTCGACCTGATCCGGCACGAGGGGATCAACGGCGATTCGGTGGCACCGGACGCCCGGCTGCCGATGATCGCCGTCCGCGATGTCGCCGCCGCGGCGGCCGCCGCGCTCCGGTCGAGGGACTGGACCGGCGTCGTCGTGCGCGAGCTGCTCGGCGAACGGGACCTGAGCTACGCGGAGGCGACCGCCATCCTCGGCGCGGCGATCGGCCGGCCTGACCTGCCGTACGTCCAGTTCGATGAGGCGGACCTGATCGCGGCACTGACCGCGGCCGGCTGCTCGGCTGCCTTCGCGGAACTGCAGGTCGAGATGAACCGCGCGTTCAGCGACGGAAGTGTGGCCCCGGCCGAGGGCCGCAACGCCGGCAACACCACGCAGACCTCGTTCGAGGACGTCGCCGCGGAACTGGCCCGCGCCTACCTGTCGACCACGTCCTGAACCCGTGTAACCGGAGCGCGCGCTGAATTACCCGGCGCGCGCTCCGGCCGCTATCTATTCACCACTTCTTCGCGGATAGGTCAGCAGGTGATTCCGACGCCCACACTGCTGTTGCCGATACGTCCGCCCGCCGGTATGAAGCCCGGCGGGAAGACGACGTCGGCGATGGCATGCCCCTGGTAGACACCGGTGACGCACGGCCCGGCCGTGCTGAGTTGCAGGGCGGCGACTCCGAAGTTCCGTCCGGTGTGGAACGAGACCCCGGATCCGTTGCGATAGAGCCCCACGATCCCGTCGAGGCTGGCGACCGGCGCGGTGCACTGCGTCCGGGAGATCACGTTGACGGCGCCAGGGACGTGCGTCAACTCACGAAATGACCTTGCTCAACCGATCGGCATCGGCGAACTTACTGAGCGGCCTTTTTCGCCGTCAATGCGGCAAGCGTTGGCAGTACTGCGTATTGCCAAAATGAAGTCGGTCCGATAAACGATTCTTCCACCGGATGCGGCGGTGGCTGGCCGGCTCCGGGCGCCGGTGTTTGGATGGAGGCATGGCGAAGCCGGCACTCCTGACCGTCGATGACGACCCCGCGGTGTCCCGGTCGGTCGCCCGCGACCTCCGCCGGCGGTATGCCGAGGACTACCGGATCGTGCGCGCCGACTCAGGCGCCGAGGCGCTGGACGCGTTGCGCGAGATGAAGCTCCGCGGTGACCAGGTGGCCGTGCTGCTCGCCGACTACCGGATGCCGAACATGAACGGCATCGAGTTCCTCGAGCAGGCGATGGATCTCTTCCCGCTCGCCCGCCGGGTGCTGCTGACCGCCTACGCGGACACCGACGCCGCGATCGAGGCGATCAACGTCGTCGACCTCGACCACTACCTGCTCAAGCCGTGGAACCCGCCGGAGGAGAAGCTCTACCCGGTCCTCGACGCGCTCATCGAGGCGTGGTCGTCGGCGCCGGAACACCCGGTCACCAACGTCCGCCTGATCGGTCACCGGTGGTCGGCACCGTCGTACGCGCTCCGCGAGTTCCTGGCCCGGAACATGGTGCCGTACCGCTGGTACCTGGCGGACGAACCGGAAGGCGCCCGGCTCCTCGACGCCGCCGGAGTGGACGCGAGCGAGGTCCCGGTGGTCGTCACCACGGAGGGAAAGGCGCTGGTCCGGCCGTCGAAGTCCGAGCTCGCCGGCCATGTGGGACTCACCACGACCCCCACCGAGGACTTCTACGACCTGGTCGTGGTGGGCGGCGGCCCGGCCGGGTTGGGCGCTGCGGTCTACGGGGCCTCCGAAGGGCTGCGCACGCTCCTCGTCGAGCGGGTGGCCACCGGCGGCCAGGCGGGCCAGAGCAGCCGGATCGAGAACTACCTCGGCTTCCCGGACGGAGTGTCGGGCGCGCAGCTGACCGACCGCGCCCGTCGCCAGGCGGCCCGGTTCGGCGCCGAGGTGCTCACCGCGTGCGAGGTCACCGGTGTGGAGCCGCGCGGCGCCACCAGGGTGGTCAGCCTCAGCACCGGCGCGGACCTCGCCGCCCACACGGTGATCCTCGCGACCGGGGTGTCCTACCGGATGCTGGAGGCGTCGGGGTGCGCGAGCCTCACCGGCCGCGGCATCTTCTACGGCGCCGCCGCGACCGAGGCGCCGAACTGCGCCGGCAAGGACGTCTACATCGTCGGCGCCGCCAACTCGGCCGGCCAGGCGGCGATGCACTTCTCCCGCTATGCCAGCACGGTCCACCTCGTGGTCCGAGGCGCCGGTCTGGAGGCGGCGATGTCGGCCTACCTCATCGAACAGATCGGCGGGGTGTCCAACATCGAGGTGCACACCTGTACCGAGGTGGTCGAGGCGGCCGGCACCGAGCACCTGGAGCGGCTGACGCTGCGGCACACGCCGAGCGGCCGGGAGCACACGGTCGACGCGTCCTGGCTGTTCGTGTTCATCGGCGCGGCACCCCGCACCGACTGGCTGGACAGCGTCGTGGAGCGGGACGCGCGGGGCTTCGTCCTCACCGGCCCCGACCTGGTCGCGGGCGGTCGCCGCCCGCGCGGCTGGGACCTGGAACGCGACCCGTACCACCTGGAATCCAGCGTGCCCGGCGTGTTCGTCGCCGGTGACGTCCGCGCGGACTCGGTGAAACGGGTCGCGTCGGCCGTCGGCGAGGGCGCGATGGCCGTCACACTCGTCCACCGTTACCTGGAGTCGCAATGACCGAACGCATCAGCGCGGACGAGTTGCGCACGCTCTTCCTCTTCGAGGCGCTGGACGAGGACAAGCTGCGCTGGCTCGCCGAGAACGGGCGGGTCGAGACCCGCGCCGCCGGCACCGACGTGTTCACCGAGGGCGAGCCGGGCACCTGCTTCTTCGTGTTGCTCCAGGGCACGGTGACGCTGAGCCGGCTGGTGCACGGGGACGACGTCGAGATCGTCCGCACCGAGCAGCGCGGCGTCTACGCCGGCGGTCTGCACTCCTACCTGGCCGAACAGCCCACTGATGACCAAGGCTACGGCAGCACGATGCGCGCGATCACCGACTCCCGGTTCTTCGTGATGCCGGCACGGATGTTCTCGGACGCGGTCCGCGGCTGGTTCCCGCTGCCGATGCACCTGCTGGAGGGTGTCTACCTGGCCATGCGGAACAGCCAGGAGCTCATCGGCCAGCGGGAGCGGCTGCTGGCGCTCGGCGCGCTCTCGGCCGGCCTGACGCACGAGCTGAACAACCCGGCCGCCGCGGCGGTCCGGGCCACCGCGGCGCTGCGCGAGCGGGTCGCCGGCATGCGGCACAAGCTGGCGCTGCTCGCCGGCGGGCACCTCGACACCAGCCAGCTCCCCGCGCTCGTACAGCTGCAGGAGGCCGCCGCCGAGCGGGTCGGCAAGGCGCCGAAGCTGTCCGCGCTGGAGGCGAGCGACGCCGAGGACGAGGTCGCCGACTGGCTCGACGAGAACGACGTGCGGGCCGGGTGGGATCTCGCGCCGGTGCTGGTCGCCGGGGGCATCGACGTCCCGTGGCTCGGCCAGGTCGCCGGCGCGGTCGGCGAGACGAACCTGGAACCGGCCGTCCGGTGGCTCGCCTACACCGTCGAGACCGAGACGCTGATGGGGGAGATCGAGGACGCGGTTGCCCGGATCTCCACGCTGGTCGGCGCCGCCAAGCAGTACTCCCAGATGGACCGGGCGCCGTTCCAGGTCGTCGACGTGCACGAACTGCTGGACTCCACGCTGGTGATGCTCGCCCGCAAGATCGGCGACGGGATCACGGTCGTGAAGGAGTACGACCGGTCGTTGCCCCGGATCCCGGCCTACGCCGCCGAGCTGAACCAGGTGTGGACGAACATCATCGACAACGCCGTCGCCGCGATGGACGGCCACGGCACACTCACCGTCAGGACCGTCCGCGACGGCGACCTGCTCTGCGTGGAGATCGCCGACACCGGGCCGGGGGTGCCGGAGAACATCCGCACGCGGATCTTCGAGCCGTTCTTCACCACCAAGCCGGTCGGCGAGGGGACCGGCCTCGGCCTGGACATCTCGTACCGGATCGTGGTCAACAAGCACCACGGCGACATCCGGCTCGTGTCCAACCCGGGCGACACCCGGTTCCGGGTGCTGCTCCCGCTCAACGCCGGCGACCCCTCAACGGCGTGACCGCCACGAGAACGGCCCGGGCAGGTCGAAGCGGTGCGCGCGGGCGCGGGAGTTCCAGGACCAGCGACCGATCTTGAGGCTCCACGAGGACATCCCGTTCTGTGTCACGTTGAGCCGGAGAGGTCCAAAACGGATCACCTTGCGGTAGAGCAGCGTCACTGCGGATTCCTCTCCTGTGCGGACTGTCCACTATCGAGCGGAAGGAGGAAGCATGCGTCCTGACCCCGGATGGGTCAGGACGCATGGCCCGGGTCAGCGGCGGCCGGCCCGCCATCCGCTGCCGACGCCGGCGAGGTGCAACGCGGCGCAGAGCAGGCCGGCCATCAGCAGCGTCGGGTAGTTCAGCGCGTCGCCGACCTGGATGTTGAGGAGGTCGATCAGTAACGCGAGTCCGAAGATGACCGCGGCGAGGATCGCAAGCATGGAGGCTCCTGTCGAGTGACGGCCGGGGCTCCCTGGTCGCCTCATGTCGAGAGTGGACCCCGGCTCCGGTAAACGGTGTATGCCCCGGCGTGGTGGAATCCATGCGCGGCTTTGGTATCGCTTTGGTCACCGGTCCGGGCCGTCGCCGTTCCCGGGGCCACTGTTGTCGTCGTCGCATCGCCCTCGCCCTCGCCCTCGCCGGAGTCGCCGCTGGAGCTGGGCTCGGCGCTCGGTGATTCCGTCGGTTCCTGGCTGGGGCTGGGTTCCGTCGTGGCCGGCGGGTTGCTGCGCGAGGGAGGCGGCACGACCACTCGCGGGCTCGTGCTGGGCTTGCCGCCGGGCTCCGCCTGCCGCGTCGACGTGCCTGGCGCGGGAGCCGCCGGCGAGCCGGACGCCGGCACGGTCGGCGTGGGTTTGGTGTCCGCCGGCGCCTGATCCGGCTTGTCGCCGTCGACCATGGCGAACACGCCGACGGCCAGCGCGGCCGCAACCGCGGTGGCGGCGAGACCGGTGCGAGCCCAGCGGCGGCGCCTGCCCTGCGCCGGTTCGCTGCCGGTCACGGGCGCTGGGGGAGCCGGCCAGGCCAGCGTCTGGGTGCCTGGTTCCTCCGGGTCCGGGGCAGCTGGGAGCGCGTCCGTCGCCGGCGACGTAGGAGTGTCGACCACGGGGACGCCGTCCCGCAGCGCGGCCGCGCACGCCTCCGCCGACGGCCGTTCGCGTGGGTCGTCGCTGGTCATGGCGGTGAGCAGGGCGGCCAGCGGCGCGGGCAGCCAGGTGGGTACGAGAGGCGGCCGCGAGAGCCGGGCCATGGCCGTCTCGGTGACCCCGCCGGCGTACTCGCGGCGGCCGGTGAGGGACTCGAGCAGGACGAGTCCGAGGGAGTACACGTCCGCGGCGGGCCCGACCTCGTCGCCGCGGACCTGCTCGGGCGCCATGTACGCGGCGGTGCCGACGGCCATCCCCGTCGCGGTCAGGTGGGCGCCGTCGAGCAGCCGGGATATGCCGAAGTCGGCCAGGTACACCTGGTCGCCGTCGCCCAGGACGTTCGACGGCTTGATGTCCCGGTGGACGATGCCCTGCGCGTGCACGTAGGCCAGCGCCTCGGACAGCCTGGCGCCGATCGCCCTGACGTCGTCAGCGCCCAACGGTGCGTCGACGATCCGGTCGTGGAGCGTGCGGCCCTCGACGAGCTGGAGCACCTGGTAGGCCCGGCCCTGCTCGACGCCGGTGTCGTAGATCGTGACGAGGGCGGGATGCGCGAGCGGTGCGAGCAGCCTGGCCTCCGCCTCGAACCGGAGTTCGGCGGTGGGGTCGGCGGAGGCCTTGAACAGTTTCACGGCGACGGGGCGCTGAAGGACCGTGTCGACCGCCCGGTACACGTCCGAGCTGCCCCCGCCGCCGATGCGCTGGCCGAGCCGGTAGCGGCCGTGGCCGATCACGGCGGATCCGCCAATGGTGCTGTCGAGCACGGCGTCGCCGGCCCCTCTCCCCCGACGGTCGGATGGTGTCCGTCCTGGGGTCACTATCCCCGGGTGCCGGGTCCAAACAAGTACGCTGCGCGGGTGAGTGCCCGTTTCGAGGAGCTGGATTGGCGTCCGACGCCGATGGGCGCCATCAGCCTGCGCCGACGCCGGGATCCGCTCGTCGACCAGGACGTGTACGAGGTCAAGCTGGACGACGACTTCCTCATGTCGAGCCTGTTCACGGCGGCAGAGGAGGAGACGGCCCGCCTCGCCCTGGCCGAGCTGACGGCGCCACACCTCGACGTGGTGGTCGGCGGGCTCGGGCTGGGATACACCGCTCAGACGGTGCTCGAGCATCCCGGCGTCGATTCGTTGCTCGTGGTCGAAGCCCTCGGCGAGGTCATCGAGTGGCATCAGCGCGGACTGATACCGCTCGGTGCCGCGCTGACGGCGGATACCCGGTGCCGGCTCGTCCACGGCGACTTCTTCGCGATGGCCGGCGCGGCCTCAGGGTTCGACCCTGACCAGCCGCGCCGGCGCTTCCACGCCGTCGTCGTCGACATCGACCACTCGCCGCAGCACCTGCTGCACCCGAGCCACGCCGGCTTCTACGAGCCGGACGGACTACGCCGGCTCGCCGGCCACCTCCACCCGGGCGGTGTGTTCTCCCTGTGGTCGAACGACCCACCTGACGAGCGCTTCACCGCGAGGCTCGCGGACGTCTTCACCGAGGTGAGGGCCGAGATCGTCCGGTTCCCCAATCCGCTCCAGGAGCGCGAGGCGACCAACACCGTCTACCTCGGACTAGCGCCCTAGCACCCGGAAGCGCGTGTGGATCGCGGCCGCCGTTTCGACGACGTCGACCGTCTCGAGCTGGATGTGATCGCAGTGGGGGTGCTCGAACAGGCGCGTACCGCTGCCGAACAGCACCGGCACCACGTGGACCGAGATCTCGTCCACCAGGCCCGCGGCGAGGTACTGCCGGGCGACATCGGCGCCGCCCATCACTGTCACGGCCCGGTCGCCGGCGACCGCCCGGGCCTGGGCCAGCGCGCTTTCGATACCGCCGGTCACGAACGTGTAGACGCCATTCTCGGGCGACTCCGCAGGCGGCTTGTGGGTGAGCACGAACACCGGCCGGCGCGCTGGCCCGGACGGCCCGTCGGCGCCCCACCACGGTACCGACGAGTCGTAGTTCTCCCTGCCGGTGATCACCGCTCCCAGCCCTGTGATCGCGCGTTCCAGGTACTCGCGGTCGTGGCCGACCCACTCGTGGAGCCGCTCACCGCCGTCTCCCAACGGCTCCTCGGGCCGCCGGTTCGACGCGGCGATGTACCCGTCCAGAGACATGCTGATGTCGAAGACCACCTTGCTCATGACGAACCTCCCTGTCGTGGTTACCGACGCGTCGAACAAGGACCGCCCAGATCGACACCGGTCCGAAAGGGGAATGTCTGTTGCCCGATAGGGCAACTGGCTCACGAGTCACAGTGGCCCCTTTAGTATCGCTGCGCCCCCACGTCTCTGCCTGTCGTCAGGAAATCCGATGCGCTCGCGCCGTCTCACCGCCGTCCTGGTCGCTCTCGTCCTTGTCGCCACCGCCTGCGGGAAGGACACCGACCGCCCGGACGCGGCAGCGGAGCCCGCCGCACCCACCGCCTACCAGCAGGTGCTGGACCGGGTCGGGCCGGACGGCGCGGTCGACAAGGACACCGCGGTCGCCGCGTTCTCCCTCGCCGTCGGCGAACTCCCCGGCGCCTCGTTACCAGACGGACCGCGCCGCCCGGTGGAGTCCGGCAGCCTCGCGGTGCAGTGGATCCTCCGGCACTGGGGCAGCCTCACCCCGGAGCAGCAGAAGGCGGCCCGTGCCGCGCTCGGGACGTCGGGCGGCGGTGGCGGCGGCCTGACCGGGCCCCTGAGCACAGCGAAGCCGAATCCGAACCTGTCCTGCCCGAAGGCCGACTCGGACGACGCCGCGCCGCACCGCGCCGCGTTCGACCGGGCGGTCGGCGACATCGCGGTCCGCCTCGGACGGACCCTGAAGCTGGCGACGACGGTCTCGGTGAACAGCCGCGACCTGCACATGCCCAGCTACATGTACACGTGGGGCTGCCAGGGCACCAGCGCGATGTGGGACCCGGACGCCCCGCTGACCGGATGCGCGGTGCACATCAACCCGTCCACCCTCGGTGACACGACGGAGCACGACCGGCGCGCGTTCTTCGTCCACGAGGCCATGCACTGCTTCCTCTACGACAAGCACGGGATGGCCTACAGCGACGAGGCGCCGCCGTGGCTGGTCGAGGGCATCCCGACGTACGCCCAGGTGTCGATCGCCGGCGGCGACAAGGCCGCGACGGAGAAGTGGCAGACCTACCTCGCGCCCAACCGCAAGCCGCTGTTCCAGCGCTCGTACGACGCGCTCGGCTGGTTCGCGCACCTCTCCGACACCGGTACCGGCGTGTGGAGCCGGCTCGACCCGATGATCGACGCCTACTTCGCGGGCGGCAACAAGGCGGCGTGGTCGGCCGGGAACCCGACCGCGACCTTCGCCGACTCGTGGCCGTCCACGTACGCCCGGGGCCGCCACCCCGGCAAGCCGTGGGACATCACCGGCCACGGCGTCCCGGCGTTCCAGCCGACGCTGCCGAAGCTGGCGCTGGCGAACGGCGGCACCGCGACCGTGAAGACGCCCGCCGCCGCCACCGCGCTGTCCATCGTGGACGTCAAGGCTGAGGTCGTCCTGTTCACCACGTCGGGCGGCGCCCACGGCCGGTTCGGGCCCAGCAGCGGCGCCGACGTGCTGGTGCCGGCGCTCGCCGGCCCGAACTACTGCGCCAAACCCGGTGGTTGCGTCTGCCCCGAGGATACGCCGGGCGCCGGCACCACGTTCGCCACGCTGGCCGGCGGCAAGGGCCACCTCGCCGTCACCGGAGGCCTGGAGGCGGCCACGGTCACGGCCACCGGTACCAGCCTGGAGAAGTTCTGCCGGGAACGTCCCAAGAGCTGCCTGGTCGGTGACTGGGTCGGCACGGGGTTCCAGATCAGCATGGCCGGCGGCGGCATCAACGCCTCGGGCGGCGCCGGGGTGACGGTCACGATCGCCCAGGACGGGGCGACGACCGTGCGGTTCGACGGCATGGCCCCCGTCAACTTCACCAGTTCCGCCGGCACCGCGGGCTTCTTCACGTACCGGGGGACCGCGGGCGCGAAGCTCGCGCTGCCGAATCCCGAGCCCGGCAGCGGACCGTGGGCGCCGGCCACGGGCGGGTTCGGCGGCGTCACCGCGTCGGCGACGATCACGGCGCCGTTCAGGATGCAGGTGCTGAACAACACGTCGCTGGCCGGGCTGTTCGGCAACGGCGGGCAGGCGCCCGTGAGCGGTACGCCCGTGCTCGGCGCCGGCCGCTACACCTGCACCGACACGACCCTGACGATCGCGCCGCCCACGGCCAGCGGGGTGTCCGGCACCTGGACGCTCAGCCGGCGGTGACCGTCACCGCCGCCCGCCGGAAACTCGTCGGAGAAAGATCGGGGGGCGTGTCGATCCGCCACATTCCCCGTTCGACCTTGGGGTGAGAGGGTCCAGAGGGACCCGGACAACCCAGGGAGACAGAACCATGAAGTACATGCTGGTCATGCGTGCCACCGATGAAGCCGTCGCGAAGATGGCGGACTTCGACTTCACCGAGATGCTCGAGACCATCGGCAAGTACAACGACGAGATGATCCGGGCCGGCGTGCTGGTGGCCGCGGAGGGCCTCGACGACGCCGCCGAGGGCGTGGTCGTCGACTACTCCTCCGAGCCGCCCGTGGTCACCGATGGCCCGTACGGCGAGACCAAGGAGCTGTTCGGCGGGTTCTACATTCTCAACGTGACGTCGAAGGAGGAGGCCATCGAGTGGGCGAAGCGGGCGCCGATCACCGGGCCGGGCTTCAAGACCGAGATCCGCCGGGTCGCCACGATCGACGAGTTCCCGCAGGACAACGAGTGGGTCCAGAAGGAGCTGGCGTGGCGCAAGGCCACCGGCCAGCTCTGAGCGGCTCGACAGGTGATGGCCGATCCCACGGGCCGTGAGGCCGTCGCCGCCGTCTGGCGGATCGAGTCCGCGCGGATCGTCGGTGCGCTCGCGCGGTACACCAGCGACTTCGCGCTGGCCGAGGACCTCGCCCAGGAGGCGCTGGCCGAGGCACTCGTGAGCTGGCCGCGCGACGGCGTGCCGACCAACCCCGCGGGGTGGCTGCTCACCGTCGGCCGGCGGCGCGCGATCGACGCGTTCCGCCGGCGCTCCGCTCTTGACGAGAGGTACGCCGCCCTCGCCCACGACCTGGGCGAGGGCGGTGCCGTCACGGGGAGTGCACCCGTCGAGGCGGTGGGGGACGTGCTGTGGGATCCGGACCAGATCGACGACGACGTGCTCGCGTTGATGTTCATCTCCTGCCACCCCGTGCTGCCGCGGGAGGCGAGGGTGGTGCTCACCCTGCGGGTGGTCGGCGGTCTGACGAGCGACGAGATCGCCAAGGCGTTCCTCGTCCCGACCGCCACCGTGCAGGCCCGGATCACCCGGGCGAAGAAGACCCTGGGGGCGGCCCGGGTGCCGTTCGCGGTACCGCCGCCCGAGGAGCGGGCCGAGCGGCTCGGCTCGGTGCTCAACGTGGTCTACCTGATCTTCACCGAAGGGTCCTCGGCGAGCACCGGTGACCGTCAGATCCGCCTCGACCTCGCGAGCGAGGCACAGCGCCTCGCGCGGGTGCTCGCCCGGCTGGTGCCGGACGAGCCCGAGGTCCACGGCCTGCTGGCGCTGCTCGAGCTGACCGCGGCGCGCTTCCCCGCCCGCACCGGGACGGACGGCAGGCCGGTGCTGCTGGAGCACCAGGACCGCCGCCGCTGGGACCGCAGCGCGATCCGCCGGGGACGAGCGGCGCTGGCCCGCGCGGAGCAGATCGGCCGCGGCCTGGGCGCCTACGGCCTGCAGGCGGCGATCGCCGAGTGCCACGCCGTCGCCCCGTCGGTCGACGCGACGAACTGGGAGCGCATCGTGCTCATCTACGAGGCGCTCGGACGGCTCGCGCCGTCGCCGGTGGTCGACCTCAACCGCGCGGTGGCGGTCTCCATGGCGCAGGGGCCGGCCGCGGCGCTGCCGATCGTGGACGAGCTGGTGGCCGCCGAGGCGCTGCCCCACTCGCACCTGCTGCCGAGCGTCCGCGGGGAGCTGCTCACCCGGCTCGGACGCACCGACGAGGCGCGTACCCAGCTGGAACTGGCCGTACGGCTGTGCGGCAACGAGCCCGAGCGGGCGGTGCTGGAGCGCAAGCTCGCCGACCTCGGCTGACCCACCCGTCTCCACAGTGGAGGCCGGGTGGCTTAAGAGATCCTTATCTCTGCCTTCGTAATTGGGGCTTACGCGCGCTATCGCCGTATGGTCGTCGCCGCACAGTTTCCACCACGCGCCCACGTGAAATGAAGTGACTCTGCATGCGTAAACCTGTCCTCATCATCGGTGCCCTGGGCACCGTCGCCCTCGTCGCGGTCGGGACACAGATCGCGACCGCCGGCGAGAAGGCCGACCCCTCGGTGTACGAGGCGGAGGCCACCACGACCACGCGCTCCGGCGGCGCCCGCGTCGGTTCCTGTTCAGCCTGTTCCGGCGGCAGGAAGGTCGGCTGGATCGGCGGCAACAGGGGCGTCCTGACGTTCACGGACGTGCGAACCGGCACGGCCGGACCCGCCACGGTGGCGATCACCTACGCCACCCGGACCAGTCGTACGGCGCAGCTCAGCGTCAACGGCGCGCAGCCGACGGCGTTATCCTTCGCCGCCACCGGCAGCTTCACCACGCCCCGCACGATGACGGCGACCGTCACGCTGGCGGCCGGAGCGAACACCCTGCGGTTCTCCAACCCGGCCGGCTGGGCGCCGGATCTCGACAAGATCCAGGTCCGATCCGCCCCGGTTCCCAAGCCGACCGTGTCGATCTCACCCGAGCCGAGCGCGTCGACCTCAGCTGACCCGACGAGCCCGCCGTCGCCCGACCCGACCACCCCGCCGCCGTCCTCCGCCCCGACCACGCCGCCGCCGGCGCCGGCCGATCCCATCGCCGAGGCGGAGGCCGAGGTGCTGCGGATTACCAACGTCGAGCGGGCAAAGGCGGGTTGCTCGCCGCTCGCGGCGAATGCCGCCCTCGCCAAGGCGGCGCGCGACCACTCGGCCGACATGGCGAAGAACAACTACTTCAGCCACACGTCGCAGGACGGCACCCAGTTCTCCGAGCGGATCTCACGGGCCGGCTACCAGTGGCAGGGGGCGGGCGAGAACATCGCCAAGGGCCAGCGCACGCCGGCTGAGGTGATGACCGGGTGGATGAACAGCGCCGGCCACCGCGCGAACATCGTCAACTGTGGATTCCGCGACCTCGGCGTGGGTCTCGCCTACAGCCCGAACAACACCCCACTCTGGACGCAGGACTTCGGCACTCCGCGCTGACCGCCGGCAGGACACGCGGGTGACCGGGCCATCCGGTCACCCGCGTTCGCGGCGGACCTGGTCGCGGACGGCCGGCACGATCTCCTCGGCGAACCGCGGGAGCTGGTCGGGACCGTCGGCCCAGAGTACGAACGTGTCGAAGCCGTATCCGACGGCGAGATCGGTCAGCTCGTCCACCCACTGCGTGGCCGGTCCGCGGAAGGGGCCCTCGGATGTGCCGCCGGTGATCGCTCCGCCGACGTTGAGTACCCGCCGGATCTGGCCCGGGTCGCGTCCCGCGTCGGACGCGGCGTCGTCGAGCCGGGCGGCCATGTCGAGGAGTGGCCGCAGCTCGCCGCGGAAGGACGGTACCCAACCGTCGGCGACCTGCCCGGCGAGCGTCAGTGCCTTGGGCCCGTACACGCCGAGCCAGATACCGATGGGATGGGCCGGCACCGGACCGGACTGGGCGCCCGCCAGCCGGTAGTGCTCGCCGTCGAAGCGGAGATTCCGTTCACCGCTCCAGACCATCCGGATCACCGTGATCGCCTCGGCCAGCGCGGCCAGCGACTCACCGGGTGCCCGCCGCGGTCCGCCGTAGGCTTCGATGGCATCCCAGAAGCCGCCCGCGCCGAGGCCGAGTTCGAACCGTCCGCCGCTGAGCACGTCCAGGCTCGCGGCGGCCTTGGCCAGCACCGCGGGCGGGCGCAGCGGAAGGTTCGCCACATCCGGAAAGACGCCGATCCGCGACGTCGATGCGGCGACCATGCCCATCAACACCCAGGCATCGACGAACCGCCGCTGGTACGGGTGGTCCTGCACCGCGACATAGTCAAGGCCCAGCCGCTCCACGTCACGGGCGGTGTCCAGCAGGGGATCGGCGGCATTGGGGACGAGGAAGTACCCGAACCTCAACTCACGCCCGAAGTCAGCCATGCGGCGCCCTCCTGGATCGGAGCCAACGCTACGAGTCTTCCGCACACGTCGCCTGAAACCGCGGTAAAGCTGGCGGCGCGCACGCGAGCCGTGCACGCGTGCCCGTCCGGGGCGATCGCCGTTCTCGACCAGTGACCGCGCGGCGTGCGGTCCCCGCCTTCAGCGGCCAGAGGCGGGGACCGCACGCGGGATCAGAACCGGTCGGGTCGGGCGGGGATCGGCGCTGCCGTGTCGACGAGGCCGCGCAGGCTCGCCGCATCGCCGGGCAGCGGCATCGCCTGGCACGTGACCTTGCCCCGCGGCAGCTTCCCCGTGAGGAGGTAGTCGTTTACCGCCTTGTACGCGCACGGGTTGCCCCTGGACCCGTACACGCCGTGGCCTTCGCCTTCCTCGACGTACACCAGGCGCGAGCCCTTCATCGCCCGGTGCAGGCCGAGCGCGGTGAACAGTGGCGTCTGCGAGTCCCACTCGTTCTGGACCACGAGCGCGCCGACCTTGTTGTCCACGACGGTGGCGGGCTCGGCGTTGCGTGGCTTCCAGAACGCGCACGGCATGACGTTCGAGGTCACGTCGCCTGCGAGGGGGAAGCGCGCCTTGTCCCGGACCGCGTCGCGGCGGTACTTCTCGGGGTCGCGCGGCCAGTTCGACGCGTCGCCGCACAGGACGGCCCAGAACAGCGCCGTGCTGTTGTCCTCCGGGACCTCGGCCGGCGCGAAGCGCGGGGCGGTGGGCGCGACCGGCGCCTTCAGTCCACGGACGCCTTCGGACGCCTTCTTGAGGGTGACGACCAGCTCCGTCGCCTCCGCCGGGCTGAAGACGGCGGCCCTGGCCTCCATCCGGATGTCATCGCCGGTCCACGTACCGCCGCCGTCGACCTCGATGGGCTTGCGGTCGGCCAGGGCGACGAGATCCACGAACGTCTTCTCGACCTTGGCGGGTGTGTCGCCGAGCCCGTGCTGGGCGTGGCGTGCGGCGGCCCACTTCGTCCAGCGGGCGAACGCCGGCTTGCTGCCGACCGCCCACGACTGCACCATGCCGCGCCAGGCGAGGGCCGGGTCGACGGCGCTGTCGAGCACCATCCGGTCGGACCGGCCCGGGAACAGCTGCGTGTACACGGCGCCGAGATAGGTGCCGTACGAGTAGCCGATGAAGGAGATCTTCTTCTCGCCGAGCACGCCACGGATGACGTCCATGTCGCGGGCCGTGTTGCGGGTGGTGAGGTGCGGGAGCGTGGCGCCGGCCCGCGCTGCGCACTTGTCCGCGACGGAACGGGCGCGCGCGACGTCCGTGGCGAAGGTCTCGGGCTTGTACGGCTGGAGCCAGGCACCCTCGTCGCCGGTGAGCCCGCAGGTGATCGGGGAACTCTGATCGAGGCCGCGCGGGTCGAAGCCGATGAGGTCGTACTGGTCGCGCACGGCCTGCGGCAGTTCCTCCTTCATGAACGCCGGCATGATCAGGCCTGAACCGCCCGGGCCGCCCGGGTTGAACAGCATCACGCCACGGCGCTTACCCGCGACGCCGGTCTTGATCCGTGAGATCGCGACCTCGATCGTCGGGCCGGCCGGTCGCTTGTAGTCGACCGGGACCCTGATCGTCGCGCACTGCATATCGGCCGGCGTCTCGGCGTCGGCACAGCGGCCCCAGGCGGGGTTCTGCGTGTTGTACCGATCGAGCGCGGCGTTCTTCTCTCCGGCGTTGGCGTTGCCGCCGAGCGCGATGAGTCCTATACCGGCGGTCAGCGTCGCGACCACGGCGGTCGCTAACCACCACGGGCGACCACGGCGCCGTGTCGCGGGAGCGGACATGTTCGTATTGGTCATGCCCCGCTAGACGGTGCCGCGGCCGATCCGGTTCTCGGCGATCTACCCGTACACCTCCAGCTCGTAGAGGCGGGTGGTCTGGCTCGTGGTCTGGGTCGCCGCGATCACGTTCAGCCGGACGTACCGCGCTGTCGCCGTAACGGCGTGCGTGGAGGTGTTCGCGGTGTTGCCGCGCGCCTGCACCAGCGTCGTCCAGGTGGTGCCGTCGGTGGAGCCCGACAGGTTGAAGTCGCGGGTGTTGAACGACGTGCTCTCGCCGCCCGCGCCCGCGTGGCGCAGCGTGAACGAGGTCAGCGCCCGCGCCGAACCGAGGTCCACCTGGAGGAACGCGCCGGTGACCTGCGAGCAGAACTTGTCGGAGTTGCCGCCGGAGACGCTGCCGTTGACCGCCTTGGCAGGAGCCTCGTTGGCGTTGCACGGCGTGGATCCGGTCGCCGGGCGGTTGAGCGCCAGGTTGGTCGGGTTCGGCGTGCCGCCGGTGTCGAAGGACGGCGGTGCGTCGGCCGCCGCGCTGCCCCAGCTGGTGTTCGGTGTACCGGCGAGCGTGAAGTCCAGCGTGCCGCCGCCGGTGACGAACGACTCGGGCAACCACGGCCGGGTGGAGGTGGCGCCGTTCACCCGCATGCTCTGCACGTACGCGTTGCCGGCGGACGCCGCCGGCGCCGTGATGCCGATCGTGGTCCCGTTGCCCCGCCGGATCGTGATCTGAGGGAACAGCGGGCTGGCGACGAGCAGTTCGGCGCGGCCGGGCGTGAGCGGGTGCAGCCCGAGCGCCGACCACACGTACCAGGCGGACATCGAGCCGAGGTCGTCCTGGCCGGGAATCCCACCCGGACCGGTGGACCAGAGCGTGTTGATCACCTGGCGGACGGTCTGCTGGGTCTGGTACGGACGGCCGGCGAAGTTGTACATCCACGGCACCCAGATCGACGGCTCGTTGTCCAGTTCGGACTTGAGCCCGCCGGCGCCGGTCAGCGCCCAGCTGCCGTCCGCGTTGTGGAAGAACGTGTCCAGGCGGTTGACGGCGGTGCCGTTGCCGCCCATGCGGTCGAACAGGCCGCGGACGTTGTGCGGCACCATCCACGTGTACTGCGCCGCGCTGCCCTCGGCGAACCCGCTGCTGCTGGACGGGTTGAACGACGGCCAGGTGCCGTTCTCGTTCCGGTTCTGGATGTAGCCGCCGTTCGCCGGGTTGAACACGTTCTTCCAGTACTGCGCCCTGGCCAGGAACTGCTGGTGGGTGGAGGCGTTGCCGAGCCGCTGGGCGAGCTGCGAGATCCCGAAGTCGGCGATCGACACCTCAAGGGTCTCGCCGGCGCCGCCCCACGCGTTGCCGTTGGTCGGGATGTAGTGGATGCCGAGCCACTTGTCGAGCGACGGCCGCTCGCCGATCACCATCACGTTCCAGCCGTCCCGGCTCAGGTCCGCGGCCGTGACGGTGGTCGCCGAGCGGGCCATCGAGGCGAGCGCGCCGGCCGCGTCGAAGTTGGTGCCGCCGAACGCGTGGATGCTCGGCAGCGCGGCGTGCGCCGGGTCGCCGGTCATCACGTGGGTGCCGCCCTGGTTGTGGGTCCAGCGGTCCCAGACTCCGCCGTTCTGGGTGGCGTGGTTGAACACCGACTGCGCGATGTCGCCGCCGACGTCCGGGCGGAGCAGCGTCACCAGTTGTAACTGTCCACGGTAGACGTCCCAGCCGGAGAAGTTGGCGTACTGCGCGCGCTGGTTCCCGGTGACGGTGTGCACCTGCTGGTCCATGCCCATGTACTGGCCGTTGACGTCGCTGAACAGGTTCGGGTGCAGCAGGGCGTGGTACAGGGCGGTGTAGAAGGTGGTGAGCTGCGCGGTGGTCCCGCCGGTGATGTCGATCCGGCCCAGCTCGGTGTTCCAGGCGTCGAACGCCCGCTGCCGGACCGTGTCGAACGCGGTGCCGGCCGGGTTCTCCGCGGCCAGGTTCGCGACGGCGTTGGCCTGGCTGACGTAGGAGATGCCGACCCGCACGTTCACGGTCCGGCCGGCGCTGGTGTCGAACGTGACGTATCCGCCGGAGCCGCGTCCGGGTACCGGCCAGCCGTCCGTGCCGTACGTCGTGCCGCCGCTGGCCGTGGTCGTACCAGGCCGCAGCGAGCCGTCCTGCCACGTGCCGGTGCTGGCGAACGGGGTGTCGAACACGGCGGTGAAGTGCAACGTGTAGTAGCTGCGCCGCCCGACCGCGTTGATGTACCCGCAGAAGTTCCCGCTCGTCACCGAGCCGGTGATCGTGCGGGCCGCCGCGTTGATGCTGACCTGGGCCGCGCTGCTGCCGACCTCGGAGTTGGACGTCCGCAGCAGCATCGTGGCGGGGCCGGTGGCCGGGTAGGTGAAGCGTCCCGAGCCGGTGCGCGCGGTGGCGGTCAGTTCCGTGTTCACGCCGTTGGCCGTCCGCACCTGGTAGTAGCCGGCGTCCGCGGTCTCGTTCGCGTGCGCGAAGTTGCTGGCGTAGACGGCGTCGGAGGTGTCGGCGCTGGGGGAGGAGGTGACGTTGCCCGCGTGCGGGAAGAACGGGATGTCGCCGGACGCGCCGGCGCACCCCGTGCCGGACAGGTGGGTGAGGCTGAAGCCGCGGATCCGGGTGGCGTTGTAGCCGTAGCCGCCGGGCTCCACGGTCCGGGTCTGGTTGCCCTCGGTGTTCTCGGGGCTCCACTGGACCATGCCGAGCGGCGACACGGCGCCAGGGAACGTCTCGCCGCTGTTGCTGCTGCCGATCAGCGTGTCGACGAAGCCGGCCGGGTTGGCCACGGCGGCACGCGGACCGGCACTGGCGGTGGGCACCGTGATGGTCAGCGAGGCGACCAGGGCGAGGGCGGCGACGCCGGCCAGCCGGCGGTAGATGCGCATGAGGAACCAACTTTCTTCGTCGGATCCGACAGGGTGGGCACCTGTGACAACGTTGTCATCACAGGCCGGTGCGGACTGCCACGAAGCTTGGGTATGCAGCCGACACCCTGCCAGAGCGCGGCGCCGCGGACCAGAGGCTCTACCGCCTGGCGGACAGATCGCCGTCCGGGACGGTGGCCGTCCCGTCGAGGTAGCGGCGGTAGGTCCCGCTGAGGTGGATCCTGTCGCCGTCGACCTCGCAACCGACGGTTCCTCCTCGTGCCGACAGCTGCCGCCCGGTCAGCCGGGCCCGACCGAGGCGTTGGGCCCAGTACGGCGCGAGCTGGCTGTGGGACGAGCCGGTGACCGGATCCTCGGCGATGCCCGACCGGGCGCCGAACCAGCGTGAGACGAAGTCCTCGTCGCCGTCACCCGGGGAGGTGACGGCCACGCCACGCAGGGGGAGCTTGGCCAGCGCCGTCGACGGCTCGGCCGGGAAGTCCATCACCAGCTCGCCGTCCTGGTCTCCTCGACGGATGTGGAGCCAGCCGCTGCGGGTCCAGAACGAGATCCGCCGCCCGTCGGGGTGAACGTCGTCGAACAGGTGCCCGGCGGTCGCGAGGGTGGCGTGCCCGCACAGGTCGACCTCCATCACCGCCGCGGGATTGCCCCGCAGGACCTGGTCGGCGAAGGCGTCGATCTGCACCAGGCGAAGCAACATGGCTCTAGATCTATCAGCCCCGCGCCTCGCGCGGCCAAGCCATTTCTCCACGCGTGCGAGTGTCGGTCCCCCGGATGATCGCGACGGCCGCCACCGCCGCCACGGCACCGAGCACGAAAGGTGCCCGCGGCCCGGCCAGTCCGGCGACCGAGCCGGCGATGGGGCCGCCCGCCGCGGCGCCGCCGATCAGGACGACGCCCAGCCACGACATGACCCGCCCGACCAGCGCCGCCTCGGCGGTCTGCAGGACGGCGATGGTCGAGGCGATGAACAGCGACCAGGCGAATCCCGCGCCGGCCAGGCCCAGGAGGAGGACGGGGACGGTGGGCGCCGCGGCCGTGACCGCCATCGCGACGGCCATGACGGTGGCGGCCTGGGGCAGCGGCCGTACGGCGGCCCTGCCCCGGGCGGCCGCGACGCCCGCGCCCGCCAGCCCGCCGACCGTGACGGCGGTGAACGCGAGGCCCATCAGGGACGGGCCGCCGTCGAACGCCGCGCTGACGAGGATCGGCGCGGACACTCCGACGGTGAACGAGAGCGTGGCCAGGACGGCGAGGGCCAGCAGCGGTGCCCGCAGGTGTGGCGTGCGCCAGACGTAGGCGAGCCCGTCGCGCATCTGGCCCGCCGCGCGGGCGACCCGGGGCGAGGCAGCGGCCCGCACGGTGGCGAGCAACGCGACGTCCACCGCGAACGACGCGGCGTTCACCCCGAACACGGCGGCGGCGCCCGCGACGGCACCGATGCCCGCACCCAGCGCGGATCCGGCCGTCATGCCGAGCAGGAGCACCACGCCCGCCAGGGCGGAGGCGCTGGCCGCCTCGCCGGGCGGAACGAGCAGCGGCACCAGCGCCTGGCGCGCCGGGGTGTCCAGCGCGTTGACGACTCCCCAGACCCCGGCGAGCACGCAGATCAGCGGCACCGTGAGCCGGCCGGTCATGGCCGCGACCGCGTAGCCGGCCGCGACCAGTCCGAGGCCGGCCTCGGCTAGCATGACGATCCGCCTGCGGTCGTACCGGTCCGCCAGCGCGCCGAACCACGGCCCGAGGACCAGGCTCGGCGCGAACTGC
The DNA here is from genome assembly GCA_963742725.1 of uncultured Actinomycetota bacterium. Taxonomy (GTDB): domain Bacteria; phylum Actinomycetota; class Actinomycetes; order Mycobacteriales; family Cryptosporangiaceae; genus CAVVAL01. The sequence goes on from CAVUMX010000003.1 coordinate 389,215, forward strand.
AGCGCGACCACCCAGCCGAGGGCCGACGGATCGAGTGCGACCACGGTCCACGCCAGCGCCGTCACCTGCGCCCAGGAGCAGGTGATCGAGAGCGCCTGGCCGGTCAGGTAACGCCGGAACGCCGGGGCGTGCAGCGGTGCGAGCGCCGTGGCCGCGTTCACAGCAGCGACACCCCCGCGGCGACGGCGAGGCCGACGCCGAAGAAGTAGGTGCCCATGGCGCCCGCCAGGCGCGGTGCCGACTTGGCGGCCAGGGTCCGCGCGCTCAGCATCGAGTACGCGTGCAGGAGCCGCGCCGCGGTCGCGCCCACGATCAGCGGGATGGCGACGACGGCCGGCGTCCGGGCCGCTACGAGCAGGAACAGCACGATGAACGCCGGGACGTACTCGCTCGCGTTGCCGTGCGCCCGGATGGCGATCAGCAGCGGGCTCGCCGGGTCGGTCGGCATCTGGGAGCCGCCGGCCTTCGCCGTCACGCCGCGGATGCGCGAGACGTTGAAACCCAGGACGAACAGGAGTGCGGTGAGGATCGCCGTGCAGGCGATGGCCGTGGTCATGCTTGCCTCCTTGGTCGGGCCGTGGCTGGCCGGGATGTGCCGAGCACGCTGTCGATCAGGTCCGCGCAGAGGGTCCAGCCGAGCAGGCCGTCGGCCTTGCGCAGCGCCCCGACGCTGGTCACGTTGACTTCGATGAGGTGCGGCCCGATGACGTCCAGGCCGGCCAGGTGGATGCCGTTGTCGCGGAGCATCGGCGCCAGCCGCGCGCAGATCTCGCGGTCCCGCGCGGAGACCGGTGCCTCGGCGGACGGGTTGCCGATCCGGAAATCGCCTGCGGCCGGGAACCGGTACACGGCGCCGACCGGCTCACCGGCGACGACGAAGACGCGCTTGTTGCCGTCCGTCACCTCGCTCAGGAACCGCTGGACGACGACCGCGCGGGTACCTCCGCCAGTCGTGGTCTCGATCAGCGACGCGAGGTTGGGATCGCGCGGGTCGAGCCGGAACACGCCGCGGCCGGAGAAGCCGTCGACCGGCTTGACGACGCCGACGCCGTGCTGGATCAGGAACGAGCGGATCACGTGCGGGTCGGCGGTGACGATCGTGGGCGGGACGAGGTCGGGGTAGCGCAGGACCACGAGGTGCTCGCTGCACACCCGCAGCCCGCGCGGGTCGTTCACCAGCGCCGTGCGCGCCGGGTCGACCAGGTCGAGGACGAGCAACGCGGTGGTGTAGGCCTCGTCGACCGGCGGTTCGGTGCGCACGAAGATCGCCGACATCTCGTCCAGCCACACGCGGGTGGGCGCCTCGGCCGTGACCCAGGTCTCGGGCACGGCCCACAGAGGGCCGCCGACGGGCCGGGTCGGCGCGAGCCGCACGCGTCGCGCCACGGCACGGGCGCGTCCCTGGGCGGCTTCGAGCTGGCCCACCTCGGTGACCCACACCTCGGCGCCGCGGTCCTGGGCGGCGTGCATGAGGCCGACGGTCGTGTCGATGGCGGCGGCCAGGGATTCGAGCGGGTCGGCGACGAACGCGATCCTCACGACACACCTCCGGTGATCGGCACCCGGCTGGCGCTCCGCGCGATCGACAACAGCTCGTCGTGCTCGGGGGAGTAGCCCGCCGCGACCTCGCTCCACGCGCGCTCCTGATCGCCGGCGCGCGGCAGCAGGAGGTCCAGCGCGTTCCGGCGGGCGCGGGCGTCGTACAGCAGGCCGGCGACCGTCGCCACGGCCTCGCCGATCCGCTCCGGCGGCTGGGCGTCCAGGTAGCGCACCTCGAGGTAGCCGCCGCGCGGGCGTACCGGCGGGAACAGAGTCGACAGGTGGTACACGGGATCGGCTGCGGCCTCGATGGGCAGGCGCGGCGCGGCCGCGGCGAACGCGAGATAGGCGCCGACCGGGTCGGCGACGTCGAGGTGACGGCCGTCGTAGCCGGTCCGGCTCGGGTCGATCGCCCGCCAGATGCGCGTCCGGGCGTTCGGGATCGCCGACGGACGGCCGTCGATGACCGTCGAGTTGGCGAACTCCACCGTGAGTGCCGGTCCCGCGAGGTTGGCCACCAGCCACTGCTCGATTCCCGCCCGGCCGGGCAGCAAATCCACGGTGACCTGCAGAGACGCGGTCAGGCGCATCATCCGCCGCCCGCCAGGGCCGACCCGGTCGAACAGGCGTTGCATGGCGAGGTACCGGGGGGTCGGGCTGCGCAGCGGGATGTCCGCGCAGGAGTGGTACGGGTTGGTGCCGGCGGCCTCGAGGCGCACGCCCCGCTCGCCCGCGATGGCCGCCGCGCGGGCCAGCAGCCTGTGCAGCTCGTCGACGAGCCCGGCGACGGTGTCGCGCGGCGGCGGGCTCAGTTCGAGCTGGCCGCCCGGTTCGAAGGTGGGGCAGGCCGCGGCGACGAACTCCGCGTCGAAGCCCGCCTCGAACACCGACGGATCGGCCGGTCGCGGCGCGCGCGTGTCAGTCACCGGGATCAGCTCGACCTCGGCTCCCACCCGCCCCGGGCGCCGTGCCGGGACGAACATCCGATCGACTGCTGTGGCAAGGTCCATGCGTAGACCGTCGGCCATGCGGCTGGCCCGCACATCAGTGCAAGCACGCAGCCCGGTACTGAACCCGCGCGTGCCTCAGCGCCGCGTCAGTAGTCTCCGGTCATGTCGCAGAACAAACGAACCGTCGAGACCTACCTGGACGGCTTCCGCAGGAGCGATCACGCGCAGATCCTGTCCTGCCTGACCGACGACATCGAATGGACCGTCTTCGGTGCCTTCCACCTGACCGGAAAGCCGGCGTACGACAACGCGATCGAAGGGCCCGGCTTCGCCGGACCTCCCCAGCTCGAGGTCGTGCGCATGGTCGAGGAGGGCGACGTCGTCATGGCGGAACTGACCGGGTCGGCCACGCGCGACACCGGTGAGGTGATGCGCATGTCGATGGCCGAGGTGTTCGTCATGCGCGACGGCAAGATCGCGGAACGCCGTGCCTGGGTGATCGAGCTGACGGAGAACGACCACCGCTGATCTTTCGCTGGCGGACTAGTCGCCGAAGGGCTTGAGCACCATGAGCGCCACGGTCACGAGCAGCAGCACGGAGACGATGCCGCTGGATGCCGCGATCCGTCCGCGGAGCGCGTCGAGTTTGCCCTTCACCTCGGGCTCCTGCGCCGACAGCGGCAGCGGGGCGACCGGGCCGGGCTCCGGCGCGGGCAACTCGCCGTCGACCGGGTCCACGGTGACGGTGGCCGGCGCGCTGATCAGCTTCGCCGCCTTGCTCAGCGCCGGTGCGACGACGAGCAGGAGGAGCAGCAGCGCCAGGATGTAGAGGGTGATGGACACGTTCACCCAGACCGTGCCGAACGTGTAGTCCTCGTCCTCGGTGGCGACCGCGAGCAGGCCGAACCCGACGACGATCAGCGACAGCAGGCCGTACAGGGTGGTCTGCCGGGTGGCGTCCTGCAGCCGGCCACCGTCGCCGAGCCGCAGCGCGCGCAGTCCGGCCATCGGCGCCAGGACCAACGGTCCGATCAGGAACACGGCGGCGACCACATGCAGCAGGACCAGGAATGTGTGCATACCGCCTAGCGTAGGACCGCTGGAGCCGCCGCGCGCCCCCTTGACGTTTGCCGAGTCGCGGCACGGGGAACTGCCGACTCACGGTCCAACCGTGAAGGAGGCGTCATGATCATCCTCGGCATCGTGTTGCTGTTACTCGGCTACTTTCTGAGCATTCCAGTCCTGACCACGATCGGGATCATTCTCATTGCCGTCGGGGCGGTCCTGTTCCTCATGGGATCGTTCGGACGCCCGCTCGCGGGTAGGCGCCACTACTGGTAGCCACGACCCGTGTTGGCCGGGCGGGGGGCCGCCCGGCCAACACGCGCGGCGCCGGTGCCCGTCCGGGTACAACCGCCTGACCGCCCGGGCAGAGTTCGGTTGTGCGGGTCAGCCCCCGATTACGGTCGGCCAAAGAACGCGTTTTGGTCCTAATCGGAGGTATAGGTGAAGAAATTACTGCGAGCGGCGGCGCTGGGCGTCACGCTGCTGGCCGCGCTGAGCGTCAACACGCCCGCGCAGGCGACGGCGGTTGCGTCTGATCCGACCGTCATGGCGATCGACATCAGCCCGGGTCTTTTCGTCAACAACGGCTCGTTCTGGTCGACGGCCCCCAGCCAGACGGCGGGCGACCGGTCGGTGGTCCGGCGGACGACCGGCCCGAACCCCGGGATCTCCGTCAGCGGGCCGACCGGGTCGGTGTTCCACCGGACGTCCGGTGTGTCGAAGTACCTGTTCTACGGAGGCAACAACCACCTGCTGATCCTCGAATCCCGCGCGCAGGCCGCGCGGGTGACGCACACCGTGACGCACGTGAACTTCATGACCTCCCCGCCGCGCGAGTCGCTGGTCATGACCGCCACGGCCAGCTCGGCGGCCGTCCCGCCGCCCCGGGTGCAGTTCAGCCAGGGCACCGGGGACGCCGTCCTGGTCTTCGGGTCGGACGGCACGCGGCTCGTCGGCATCGGCATCCGTCGCAGCGACACCGGCCAGTCGCTCTGCGGCATCCCGCCGGTCAGCAGCCTGAACGTGCAGCTCGTCGGGGCGGCCACCGCCACGCAGGTCAGGATCCAGGACGGCAGCCGCGTCCTCGGGGCCTGCGCCAAGCCGGCCAGCTGACCGACTGCGCATGTCGGTGGGGTTGAGCGAAGGTGCGTACCTCTACGATTCCGCAGGTGACCGCCTACGACGATCTTGAGCACCGTGCGTACCTTGACTTCCCTGACACCTCAACCCTGCCGCCGCGCCAGCTGCGGATCCTGGTCACGATCCGGGACTGGGTGGTCAGACACGGGTATTCGCCGAGCACCCGGCAGATCGGTGACGCCGTCGGCCTGCGGTCGTCGTCGTCCGTGTCGAAGCACCTGACGAGCCTGGAGGAGAAGGGCTTCCTGCGGCGGAGCGCCTCGATGTCCCGGCCGATCGACGTGCGCATGTTCCTGCAGGACACACCCGCGCGGGAGTCCGCCGACAACTCGGTGGACGTGCCCGTGGTCGGCCACATCGCCGCGGGAAGCCCCATCACCGCCGAAGAGCACGTCGACGACATGCTGTCGCTGCCCCGCGAACTCACCGGGCGGGGCAACGTCTTCGGCCTGCGCGTGCGCGGCGACTCGATGATCGACGCCGCGATCTGCGACGGCGACATCGTCGTCGTCCGGCAGCAGTCCGAGGCGCACTCGGGTCAGATCGTCGCCGCGATGATCGACGACGAGGCCACCGTCAAGGTGTACCGCCGCCGCAACGGCCACGTCTTCCTCGAGCCGCGCAACCCGGACTACGAGGTCATCGACGGCGACAGGGCCGTCGTGCTCGGCACCGTCGTCTCCGTCCTCCGCAGTGTCTGAGCAGCACTAGCGGGTGTACTGGTGGCGCAGGAGGGCCCGGACGTCGTCCGCTTCGGGCATGCCGATGTCCGCGAACAGGTCGAGCGCGCGTTGCCAGTGGTCGGCCGCGACGTCCGGATCGGTGGGTCGCAGCGCGTGGCCGAGCAGCAGGTGGGTACGGGCGCTCCCGACCCGGTGCCCGGTGTCCTGATGGATGTCCAGCGCCTGCTGGCCGATCACGGCCGCGGCGCCGTACCGGCCTTCGCCGGCGTCGACGGCGGCGAGAGCGGTGAGGGCCCGCCCTTCCATCAGCCGGTAGCCGAGCCGGCGGCTGATGGCGACCGCCTCGTCGGCGCACGTGCGCGCGTTCCCGAGTTCGCCCAGGTGCTGGTGGGCGGCGATGAGTCCGATGAGGGCCTCGATCTGCGGGTACACGTTGTCGGTCCGGCGCCCCAGGTCCAGCGCGCGCCGGTGGCCGTCGCACGCCGAGCGGTGCTGGCCCAGGCGCTGCTCGATCGAGGCGCGGGTGTTCAGCGTGTGGGTCTCGACCCAGCGGTCCCCGGTGTCACGGATCAGGTTCAGCGTGGCGTCGGCCAGGGTGAGGGCGTGGCGGTGGTCCCCGGTGTCGCGGTAGACGGCCGCGAGGAGCCGCAGCGCGTTGGCCTCGCCCCTGTCGTCGCCCGTCTCCCGCAACAGGCCGAGGGCTCGGATCAGGTGCTCGGCGCCGACGTCGAGCCGGCCGAGGTCGTGGTACACCTCGCCCAGGCTGGTGAGGGCGACCGCCTCGTAGCGTCGGGAACCCAGCTGGCGGAACAGGTCCAGGGCGCGGCCCAGGTGGTCGGCCGCCTCCGGTAGCCGGCCGAGGTGCTGGAGCACGATGCCGCTGCCGCCGAGGCTGCGTGCCTGGTCGGCGACGTGGCCGGTCGTCTCGTGCAGGGACAGGGCGGTCTCGAACAGGTCGATGGCGTCGGGGAGCCGCCCGAGGAACATGTACACGTTGCCCAGGTTGCCGAGCACCGCCGCCTGCCCGTCGGTCCAGCCGGACTGCCGGGCATGCGTGAGCGCCCGCGAGTAGTGCTCGATCGTCTGCTCGTAGCGGCTGAGGGACTGGTAGGCGTTGCCGAGGCTCAGCTCGGCGGCGGTCTGGGCCGCGATGTCCTGCTCGGCCTGGGCGGCGGCCAGCCCGACGCCGGACACGTCCAGCCAGTCGGCGGTGTACATCCGGGCCGTGAAGTAGGGGCGCAGCGCGTCGGCGAGCAGCCAGGCGACCGACCGGGGACCGTTGTCGGCGGCGTACCGGGCGATCGCCAGGAGGTTGCGGCGCTCGGCGTCGAGCCAGGCGAGCGCCGCGGCGCCGTCCCGGAACTCCGGTGCGGCGGGCGGCGGTTCGCTCGGCGGCTGCGGCAGCCGGAGCATGTGGGGGTACAGCTGCCGGACGGCGGCGTCGGCGGCGTGCCGGTACCAGGTGAGCATGCGGTCGGCCGCGGCGGTGCGGTCGGCTTCGGCGTCGATCGCCCGGGCCTGCTCGGCGGCGTAGTCCCGCAGCAGGTCGTGGGCGCTGAACCGGCCGGGAGCGTGTTCCGTCAGCAGGTGCGCGTGGGCCAGCTCGGCCAACAGCTCCTGGACCCGGTCCGTCGGCACCCCGGCGAGGCCGGCCGCCGCGCCGGCGGAGATGTCCGGGCCCGGATGCACTCCCGTGAGGCGGAACAGCCGGGCGGCGTCGACGCTGAGCGTGCGGTACGAGCAGGCGAAGACCGCCCGGATGTCGGTCGCCGGCTCATGGTCGGCGAACGCGTCCAGACGACCGGTCGTCTGGCGCAGCTCGCCGGCCAGCGCCGCGAGCGGGAAGCTGGCGTGGCTGGTCGCGCGGGAGGCCACGATGGCCAGCGCGAGCGGCAGGCCGGCGCAGCGCGTGATGATCTCCCGGATCGCGTCGGGTTCGGCGGCCGCCCGCTGCGGACCGATGCGGTGGGCGATCAGGTCGTGCGCGTCCGCTTCGGGGAGCACGTCCAGGGTGACCGGGTGGGCACCTTCGGCCGTGACGAGGCTGGACAGCTCGTTGCGGCTGGTCACGATCGCCAGGCAGCCGGGGGAGCCGGGCAGCAGCGGACGGACCTGCTCGCTGTCGCGGGCGTTGTCGAGGACGACCAGGACGCGCCTGCCGGCGAGCGTGCTCCGGTACAGGGCCGTCTGCGCCGCGAGATCGGCCGGGATGCGGTGCGGCGGCACGCCGAGGGCGTCCAGGAACGCGCGGACCGCGTCCGCCGGCGGCACCACCGAACCGGCCGGGTCGACCCCGCGCAGGTTGACGTAGAGCTGCCCGTCGGGGAACCGTTCGGCCGACCGGTGCGCCCAGTGCACCGCGAGGGCGGTCTTGCCTACGCCGGCGGTACCGGCGATCACCGAGGTCACGGCCGTGCCGCCCGCGGCGGCGGCCTCGTCCAGCACCGCGGTCAACGCGGTCAGCTCGTCGGCCCGACCGACGAAGTGCCAGACGGGCGGCGGAAGCTGGCGCGGCGTCGGCACCGGGGCGGCGGCGTCCGGCTCGATCGGGCCGCCGATCGAGACCTCGCGGTTGGCGAGGATGTCGCGCTGCAACTGCCGCAGTTCCGGACCGGGTTCGATGCCCAACTCGTCGACGAGCAGCCGGCGCGTGTCGGCGTACACCGCCAGCGCCTCGGCCTGCCGGCCGCCGCGGTGCAGGGCGACCATCAACAGCGCCCGGGCGCGTTCCCGCAGTGGGTACGCCGTGGTGTGCGCCTGTAACTCGCCGACCACCCTGGCGTGCCGGCCCAGCCGTAGGTCGATGCCGATGCGTTCCTCGAGCGCCGCCAGCCGGCGCTCGTCCAGGCCGGCTGCGGCGGTCTGGCAGGAATCCAGCTCGATGTCGGACAGCGCCGGTCCCTGCCAGAGCGCCAACGCATCGGTCAGGAGCTCGGCGGCCTGCCGCAGCGCGGGCGACGAGTTCGTCGCCCCCAGCCGCGACGCCGTCGCCGTGAGCTCCTCGAACCGGTCGAGGTCCAGCTCGCCCGGCCCGACACGAAGCAGGTACCCGGGCGGACGGGTCAGCAGCGGTTGCGCCGCGGCGTCGTCGCCGAGTGCGCGCCGGAGCCGGGCGACGCAGCCCTGCACCAGCGCGCGTGCGTTCGCCGGCTGGTCGTTCCAGAGGTCGGCGATCAGCTGGTCGATCGAGACCACCCGGTTCGCGGATAGGAGCAGCAGCGCCAGCAGCGCCCGCTGCTGCGGCCCACCCATGGCCAGTGGCCGCTCGTCCTGCCAGACCTGGACTGATCCCAGGATCCGATAACGCATGCACAGCCCCGCAGTGCCGCCCACCACCGGCGGCCCGACGTCGTGCCGCCGCAATGTGGCTGTCGCGGTGAACCTATCGGGTCGTGCTCCGCGAAACCAGGGTCACCAGGCGCAGCGGGTGCCAGGCCCCACCTCGACGACGTTGATCGCGTAGCCGCCGGGGAAGGACCGGGATTCCCCAGGGCTGAGGCAGATCCAGCCCGGCTTCAGGTTCACCGCGAAATGGCTCGCGTTGGTCGCGCTGGCCACCGTCATCGGGACGTAGGTGGTGGAGGGGTGGTATCCGGCGATGCAGAACGACCGGTTGTCGGTGTCGGTGAGGCAGACGGCGCCGGAGGCCTGGGCCGCCGAGGGGTAGAGGACGACGGACGCGCTGAGGGCGGCTGCCGCGACGTACGGTGCGATCTTCATGGCTTCTCCTTCGTGCCGGACCTTCCCGCGATCGTCCACGGGCGCCGTAAGTTCGCCATAACTCTCAGCGCAGCGCGGCGGGGGAACTGGCGCCGGGCAGCAGCAGCCGGGGGCGGCCCGAGCCGTCGGTCGGCACCGTCCAGATGTCGGCGCTTGCCTTCTCTGAACCGGGGCGCGCGTAGGCGACGGTGCCGGCGTCGAGCCACGCGGCCTGGTCGTCCACGTTCGCCGGCTCGGCGAGCGGCGTCTCGCGCGACGTGGCGAGGTCGAGTGCGTGCAGGCGCCACAGGGTTCCGACCTTCTTCTTGAACACCAACCGGGTGCCGTCGGGGGAGAGAGACGGGCACTCGACGTTCTCCCGGATCGTGCGCGCGCTCCAGCCGGCGAGGTCGCCCTCGACGAGGTGCGTGCGGCCCTTCGTCGCCACGGTCGCGTAGAACCGGTTGTCGTCGGCCGCGAAGCTGACGCCCCAGTAGTTCACGTCCGGCGCGTAGTGGCGGCGATTGCCGAGCCGGAGCGGGAGGTCCTCGATGCTGGTGATCAGGTACCCGGTGCGGGTGTCGAGAATGGACGTCCGGGTGGAGAAGCCGGCGCGGTCGTAGCTGTCGCCGGTGACGAAGACCGTCCACGAGACCATCCGCCCGGACGCAGACACACGCGCACGGCTCGGCGTCCCGGCCAGGTTGATCCGGCGCACCTCACGCAGGTTCGCGTCCAGGATCAGCGCGTGCGACCGGGGGAGCAGGCTCCGGTCGCGTACCAGGCAGACCGCGGTACCGGCTGCCGCGTGGAACCGTTCGCAGCTCAGCGCGCCGATCGTCCGCACGCCGTCCCGCGCCGCGCCGACCCGCCCCGTGGCGCTGTCCCTGAACATGAGCTGACCGGCCACAAGGGACTGTGGCGTGACCGGGGCGTCACCGGCCGAGGCGCGACGGGCCGAGTGGACCGTGTAGCCGATCGCGGTGACGGCCAGGAGCAGGCCGACGACCAGTGCCGCCGCCAGCCGGATCCTCGGGGTGAGCATCATGAGGTCTCCTCGTCGAGGGGCAGGATCCTCGCCGCTGCGGCAAGGCTCGTGGTGAGTGCGACCGCCGCGACGATCAGGGCGGTGCTGGTGCCCCACACCGTCCAGGCGGCGCCGAAGAGCACGGACGAGAACAGCCGGGCAACTGCCTGAGCGGTCTGGATCAGAGCGATGCCGCTGGTCCGCTGAGGCGCGGGCACCGCGGGGCCGGCCAGGGCCATCAGCACACCGTCCGTGCTGGCGTAGAACGCGCCGTGCAACGCCAGCACCCCGCCGAGCAGCGGCAGCCCGTCGCCCGGCCCGAGCAGCACCACATAGGCGCAGAGGAGCGCGCCGTGCCCGCCGAGGAACACCCGCCGCCGGCCCACCCGGTCGGCGAGGCGGCCGAGCGGCACCGCGAGCAGCAGGTACACCGCCGCCGTGCCCAGCGGAAGCAGCGGGAAGTACGCCACGTCGATGTCGAGGCGACGCTGGAGCAGCAGGTAGACGAACGCGTCGCCGACGGTCGCCAACCCGAGCAGCGCCGCCACGAGGCAGAGCCGGCGCAACGCCGGGCCGCGCGGCAGCTTTACCGGTACGCGGCGCGCGAGTGGTTCCCGCCGGTCCCGGACGAAGAGCACCAGCAACACCACGCCGAGGACCGCCAGGCAGGTGCTGACGACGAACACCGCGTCGTACGCGTCAGCGGTCCCCCAGAGCACGGCGAACGCCACCAGGGGACCGAGCAGCGCCCCGAACGTGTCCATCGCACGGTGCACGCCGAACGCGTGGCCGAGACTGTCCGGCGTGCTGCTGAGCGAGATCAGGGCGTCGCGCGGGGCGGTCCGGATCCCCTTGCCGGCGCGGTCCACGGCGAGCGCGCCGGCCAGGCCCGGCACCGAACCGCCGGCGAGGATCAGCCCCACCTTGCTGGCGGCGGACAGCCCGTACCCGACGCCGGCGACCAGTTTGCGGCGCTGCCACCGGTCCGCGGCGTGCCCGCCGAGCAGCCGCACCAGCGCCGTGACGCCCTGGTACAGCCCGTCGAGGAAGCCGAACGCGAGGGGGCTCAGGCCCAGTCCGAGCACGAGGTACAGGGGCAGGACCGCGGTGACCATCTCCGCGGACACGTCCGTGACCAGGCTGACCGCGCCCAACGCGATCACGTTGCCGGCGACGACCCGCCGCGTCGCCGGCCTGATGGCGGTTACCGAGATGTACATGTCGACTCCGTCCGCACCTGCCGGCGCCCGCCGGCCCTTCCGGGCCGGCGGGCGGATGGGCTCAGTGGCACGTGTAGGTGGGGCTCGTGTCGCGGATCTGGCCGTTGTCCTGCACCAGCTGCCAGGAGAACGTGCTGTCGGTGAGCGTCAGCCTCACCACGCCGTACGTGCCGGAGAGGCGGAACTGGCTGTTCGGCTGGACGTTCTTGATGTCGTACGGGCTGGCGCCGGCCATGCCGCCGACGATCTCCACGATGCCGTTCGGATCGGCCTTCGCATCCGGATCCTGGGGCGCGAACCGCTCGTAGTGGTGGTCGTGGCCGACGAGGTTCAGATCGGCCCGCGCCCGGTACAACTCCTGCCACGCCGCCTTGCTCACCGGGTTGTTGCCGTGGCTGCCGGAGCTGAACAGCGGGTGGTGCCAGTACGCGGCCACGCACCCCTTGCTGTTCGCGGCCAGATCCGCCTTGAGCCAGGCGATCTGCTCGGAGCTGGCGGTCAGCGGCAGGTTCGAGTCGAGCGCGACGAAGTGCCAGTTGCCCACGTCGTAGCTGTAGAACGTCTTGCCCTGCGGTGTCGCGAGGGGGCCGAAGTACCGCTTGTACGCGTACTCGAAGCCGGCGTCGTCGTAGGTGTCGTGGTTGCCGGGGGTGGGGCGCGTCTTGGCCTTGAACCGGCCCCAGGTCTTGTCGTAGTAGCGGGTGTAGTCGTCCCAGGTGCCGTCGTCGTACTGGCTGTCGCCCATCGTCACGACGAGGTCCGGGTTGATCGCCTCGACGCGCGCGGCGGTCTTCGGATGCGCGCACGTGCTCTGGCTCGCGGTGCACTGCTGCGCGATGTCGCCGGCCGCGACCACCGTGAGCGCGCCCGTGCCGGGTTGGGTCCTGGCGCTGACCTGGTTCGATCCGGGCGAGTCGTTGCCGGCGGCGTCCTTGGCCTTGACCGTGTAGGTGTACGTGGTCGCGGCGGCGAGCCCGGTGTCGGAGTAGCTGGTCGCGCCGGTGGTGTTCCCGACGATCACGCCGCCGCGCAGGATGTTGTAGCCGGTCACGCCGACGTTGTCCGTGGCGGCGTCCCACGTGAGCGAGACGGAGTTGGCGGTCGTGCCGGTGGCGCGCAGGTTGGCCGGGGCGGTGGGCGGCTGGGTGTCGCCGCCGCCGGTGATCGCGCCGTACACCTCGACCTCGTACGCCGAGTAGCCCCACGCGGTGCCGCGGGCGGTGCCGTAGACCCGGACGTAGCGGCCGCTGCCGGTCAGGCCCTGGCGGTCGTCGACGCCGCCGTCACCAGCGCTCGTGCTGTACAGCGTCGTCCAGGTGGATCGGTCGGGGGAGACCTCGATCCGGTACGCCTTCGCGTAGGCGGCCTCCCAGGCGATGCGGACGCGGCTGATCCTGGCGGTCGCGCCGAGATCGATCCGGATCCACTGCGGATCGGACCCTTCGGCGCTCGCCCAGCGGGTCGACGGGTTGCCGTCGACGGCCTTGGCGGCGGTGAGAGTGCTGTCCTCGTCGGACGAGGAAGCGGCCGGCTTACCGCCCGACAGCAGCTGATCGGCGGCGTCCGCTGGAGTGCTGACGACGACCAGGGTCGCCACCAGCGCGAACACGGCGGCATAGCGGGGTGCGCGGGCACGCGCGAGGGATAACAACACGACCATCTCCTGACCCGGAGGGGCACTGAGCCGTGGCGGTGCACGGCAGGCGTCACCACCGCCGGGCGCAAGGGCACGCCGGCGGTGCTCAACGAGGCGCGCGCCTCGCGACGGCCGGGTCAGTACTACTGAGCGCGTCACTCCCCGAAGGGAGCCGCGCCGAGCCGCTGGCACCGATATCAGCTGCCTGGGGCTGTTTTGTCAATGGCTGGCGGCGAAATAGTAAGGAAACCTTCCTGATTTCTCGCGTGGCATGCTTTGAGGAAGGGCGAACGAGGGGTTACCGCTGTGACGGCTGGTCAGGTGGCGCAGGCGCCGGTGCGGCGGTCGCTGCTGCGGCCGGTGCTGTTCGGGTTGACGATCACGACGATCCTGGTGCTGCTGTTCGGGGTGCCGTGGTGGACGCTGGTCGGATCGGACGCGAACTGGCCCGCCCCCGTGGCGGTCGCCGGCACGATCGTCTTCCTCGGTGCCCTGGGCGCGCTGCCGGTACTGATGGTCTACGGCCACGGTCGGGGCCGCGACTGGGCGGCCGTGGCCGGCGACACGATCCTCGGCGTGATCTGGGTGCTGTTCGCGTGGGCGATCCTCGGCAACGTGCTGGGGCTCGCACTGGCGTTCGGGGGCGTCGCGGATCCGGCCCGGTCCCGGATCGTCGCGGGCTCTGTCCTCGTCGTGTCGCTTGCGCTGTCGGTCTGGGGCGTCGTCGAGGCGATGCGGGTGCCGCGGGTCAAGCGGGTCGACGTCACGCTGGCCCGGCTGGGCGCCGGACTGGACGGCGCCCGGGTCGTCCTGCTGACCGACACCCACTACGGCCCGATCGACCGGGTCCGCTGGTCGGAGGCCGTGACGGCGGTGGTGAACGAACTCGACGCCGACATCGTCTGCCACACCGGCGACATCGCCGACGGCACCGTGGACCAGCGGCGTGCGCAGGCCGCGCCGCTCGGCGACATCCGGGCCCGCCTCGCCCGGACGTACGTGACCGGGAACCACGAGTACTTCGGCGAGGCGCAGGGCTGGCTCGACCACATGCGGGAGCTGGGCTGGGAATCGCTGCACAACCGGCACGTCGTGGTGGAGCGGGACGGCGCCCGGCTCGTGATCGCCGGCGTCGACGACCGGACCGCGGCCTCGTCTGGCCTGGAAGGCCACCACGCCGACCACGCCGCCGCGCTCGCGGGCACCGACCCGACGCTCCCCGTCCTGCTGCTCGCCCACCAGCCGAAGCAGATCGACGGCGCGGTGGCCCACGACATCGACCTGCAGATCTCGGGGCACACCCACGGCGGCCAGATCTGGCCGTTCAACTTCCTCGTCCGGCTCGACCAGCCGACCGTGCACGGGCTGAGCCGCCACGGCGACCGGACCCAGCTCTACACCAGCCGGGGCACCGGCTTCTGGGGTCCGCCGCTGCGGATCTTCGCGCCCAGCGAGATCACGGTGCTCACCCTTCGCGCCTCGTAGGCCGGCTCAGCGCCAGAGCGACCCCGGTCGGGTCACGGGGCCGCTCCGCGTGGAAGCAGCCTCCCGCTGACCCGACCGGCGAGACATCCGTCAACTCACGGAGATGCGGTACCGGAGACTGCCGCGCAGCGCCGGTGCGGTGGCGCTGCCGCAGCGGTGCTCGAAGCGGAGGTCGAGCACGGTCACGCGTCCGGCCGCGTCCCGCCGGATCCGGGTGACCGCGAACCTGGCGTGGTCGTCGGAGCAGCCGATGCCACGGCTGACGACGAGCATCCGCGGTCCGTCCGGGCGGGCGGCGGCATCCGTGCGGTACACGCCGCGGCGGAGCGGCGCGCCGTTGGCGTCACGCAGTTCGAGCCAGAGGTCGTCACCGTCAGCGGCGACGGCGTCCAGCTTGATGACGCTCGCCGTGCCCCGGACCTCGATCTCGTCGCCGGGCGCCGTCCAGTGCCCGCCGCGCCCGTCGACCGGGTGGGCGCCGGGCTCGGCCTCGAACGTCAACACGCGCGACGGCGCCGCGGCCGCGGCAGGCGCGGCTCCGGCGAGCATTGCCACGGCGAGCGGTAAGGCGATCAGCGTCTTCATCGTCATCGTTCCCCCGTCCACGACGCCCCCCGTGGGCGTCTGGCGCCAGCGTTTCAGCCTCATACGTCGGGCACCGGAGCAGAAGTACTCAGGCGACGACGCGGCCGACCCGCACCACGACCGGCCCCTGGTACCCGCCGGTCGTGGTCGCGTAGAGCCCGTCCGCTTCAGGGGTCAGCTTTCCGAGCCCGGCCGGCAGCGACGGCATCGCCAACGGCCGGGCCAGCAGCGCGCGCACGTCCTCGGAGTCGGTCGCCACCGGCACGGGTGAGTCCGACGGCGATCGGGCCGGGACAGAAGTCCCGCCGGAGCAGCCGACCACGCAGCCGACCACGCAGGCGACCGCCAGCAGCCCCACCAGATGTCTCACGCTGAGGAGAAGCTCCGGCGCCCGGAAAGGTTCCGTGCGCGGGTTCCTAGTAGCGGTGCTCGACGACGACTCTCCGCCGCGGCCGCCATGCCCGCAGGCCCGAGGCCCGGCGGAAGGTGACGTGCCGGCGGTTCTCGTCGGAGACCAGCGCGATGACGACGCCGACCATGGCGAGTGAAGACAGGAATCCGATCAACCAGAGGACGAGTGTCATGATCGGCACCCGCCCGGTCCTAAGCCTGCATTGCCGTCCATAACTACGACTGACCTCCCCATCGACCAGATCCAACAGATGCACTGTCCATACCCGTGTCCACCTGAACCACGCACGCGCGGTGGACGGGGTTCGACACGTGATCCGTCACCTGGTCGGGATCAGCGTGGGCTCCACGACCGCGCGCTGAAGTACACGGTGAGCGCCAGCTCGTTCGCCCCCGCCGGCTGCGGCAGGCCGAGCCGCTGGTCGAGGACGCGTCCGAGCGGTCCGCAGCCGTAGGTACGCGGCACCGCGAGCGCCTTGTCCTCCACCCGGAACTTCAGTACGAGGGGGGTGGTGGAGATCACTTCGCGGTCACCGACGACCTCGCCCACCACGCGGATCGGGTCCGTGGCGTTGCCGATGGCGCAGCGCCTGCCGAGCAGCGGATGCGACACGTCCATGGACAGGTGCAGCACCTCGACCATCGTCGGCCCGTCCGGGAAGTCGATGAACCCCGCGTACCGGAGCTTGCCGGTGGCGCCCAGCGTCGGTACCTCGGGTACCAGCGGGATCGGCACGGGGTCCGACCGGAGCGCGCCGAACACGAACTGGCTCGGTCCGCCGCCGGCCGACGGGCCTTCGGCGTGGGTCGTGACGATTCTGACCGGCAACGTCTGCCCGCCGATCCGCAGGTGCCCGGTGGCGTGCATCTCCTCGCACTTCCACCGGGACGGGTCGACGCCGTCCGGGAGCTTCGCCGGGCAGTCGGCGAAGGTGAACTCGGGCGGCGTGGCGACACCGGCGACCGGCGTCGCGGCGCCCATCAGTGCCGGCGTCGCGTTGGCGGGCGCGGCGGCGAGCAGGCATCCGGCGAGAGCGGCGGCGATCATGAACGGCTTCATGCGGTCGATCCTGGCGATCACGACGCGCCGCGCCATCAGGGCGCGACCCCGAACAATCCCTGAGCCGGACCCTTAGGGCGTGTCTCGAAGACCCTGGGTGCGGTCGTTCACGGCCAGCTCCAGCGGACTCCGATCCAGTCCGCGGTGGCGGCGGTTTCGAGGTGGTGGACGGTGCCGTCGCCGCCGAGGACCAGGTCGGCGGTGCGCTGGGGTTCGTCGTCCGGACCCTGCTGGACGTAGGCATGGCAGTCGACGGGCAGCGCGTCCGGGTGGAACCGCACCTCGATCAGGCAGTGCTCCTCGAAGCCGCGGACGCCATGGGCGTACTCGACGCTGGCCAGCGCGGTCGGGTCGTGTACCTCGAGCTCGAACACCCACGTGTCACCGGCGTTCAGGGTGTGGTCGAAGAGCAGTTCAGCGACCACGACGAACTCGCTCGGCTGGTAGGCGACGCGCCCGAGCCGGCAGTGTTGCAGCGGCGTCACCGAGATCCGTTCAACGGGGATCGAACCGTCGCCGTAGTAATGCGCGAAGAACCGGTCGACGCCGTCGCGCCGGGCGCGGACGACCGCGCGGTTCCGCATGACGGACGCGCGGCGCCGCGCGTCCACGAAGACGGTGTCCTGCCGGGCGACCATGTCGAGGTCGTTCGCGCTGAAGCCTGGCACGAGGCCGGGTATCTCGTCGGGCCAGCCGTCCGGCCCCGCGCGGGCGAGCAGGTCGATCAAGGCTCCGGCCGGCACGCCCAGGATCTCCTCCAGCGCGGCGACCGCCCGCAACGAGTTCGGCTGGGACGGACGGGCGCGGCCGTGCTGCCAGTCGCTCAGGCTCGACAGCGCCACGGAGATGTCGCGGCGGGCGAGGTGGATACGTAACCGTTCGAGCGTGAGGCCACGCTGACGGATCGCCGTCCGCAGCGCTGTGTGGAACGGGCCCGTCCGCAACACGGTGTCGAGATCGGGCAGCGGGCGCATCCCTCCAATATCGGCACCTGGTCAATACCCGCGAATTTTCGCCCCTTGTTGCTGTACCGGCCCGCAGCTAGACAGATGGGTGCAAATCCCCGCAACTGGTAAGGAGAGCTCATGTCTCGTCTGACCCGGAGCTGCGTCGCCGTCGCCGCGTTAGCCGCCGCAGTCCTCGGCACGGTCCAGAACGCCCACGCGGATGTCGGCCCGACGATCATCGGCGGCGGCCCCGTCGCCAGTGCCCCGTGGGCCGCCGGTATGTACACGGGCGACCACTTCGGCTGCACGGCCTCGATCATCGCCGAGCGGTGGGTGATGACCGCCCGGCACTGTGTCGTGGACGAGCCCACGCACGTGCTGATCGGCGACGTGCGCATCAACGAGGGAACCCGGGCCAATGTGGACGGGATCGAACGGGCGCCGGGCGCCGACATCGCGCTCCTCCATCTCGACCGGTCGGTCGAAACGACGTACGTGCAGCTCGCGGACGTCGATCCGCCCGTCGGCTCGACCAACTACATCTACGGCTGGGGCACGATCGAGGTCGGGGAGAACTCGCCCATATCCGATGTGCTCAAGCGTGCTTCCGTGCGCGTGACCGGTCCGGAACGGGACGCCTACGGAGGGCGGGCGGTCGGCACGACGAAGATCAACGGCACCGCCGGGTACGGCGACTCGGGCGGTCCGCAGTTCTACGGGAACACGGTGGTCGGCGTCTGCTCCACCGGCGACTACGTGACCACCCAGTACGCCAGCGTCGCCGCGAACCGTTCCTGGATCAGGTCCGTCGCGGGCGTCTGAGAGCAGGGCCGCTGGGGTCGGTGCGGCCCTGGCGGCCCGCACTAGACTCGGCCCGTGACCGCCGAGCCGACGTGGGATGTCGCGATCGTCGGCGGCGGACCAGCCGGGCTGTCCGCGGCCCACGCCGCGGCGAGCGCCGGTGCCCGCACGATCGTTCTGGAGCGGGCCGAGCATCCGCGCTACAAGACCTGCGGCGGCGGGCTCATCGGCGCCTCGCTGGCGGCGGTCGCTGGGCACATCGAGGTTCCGGCGCGCGACATCGTGCACACGGCGGTCTTCACGTACCGCGGCGGCCGCACGGTCACGCGCACCAGCCGTCGAGGTCCGCTGGTCAGCATGGTCCGGCGCGAAGAGTTCGACGACGCGCTGCGGTGCGCCGCTGTCGAGGCGGGCGCTGTCGTCCGGCAGCGGACCGCCGTGCGGGGCCTGGTCGACGGTGCCGATGTGGTGTCGGCGACCCTCGCCGGCGGGGACACCGTCACCGCGAAGGTCGTGGTGGGCGCCGACGGTTCGGCCGGCATCACGAGCCGGCACGTCGGCGTGGAGTTCGACCAGGTGGACCTCGGGCTCGAGGTGGAACTGCCGGTCGACGGCGAGCTCGAACGGCGGTGGGCCGGGCGGCTCCTGATCGACTGGGGCCCGCTCCCCGGGTCGTACGGATGGGTCTTCCCGAAGGGCGAGCAGCTGACCGTCGGCGTCATCGCCCCGCGCGGCGACGGGGACGGCACCCGGCGGTACCTCCGCCAGTTCCTCGACCAGCTCGGGCTGAGCGGAATCACGCCGACGCAGGACTCGGGCCATCTCACCCGCTGCCGGGGCGTGACGTCGCCGCTGCGCCGTGGACGGGTCGTCGTGGCGGGCGACGCGGCGGGCCTCCTGGAACCGTGGACGCGCGAGGGCATCAGCTTTGCCCTGCGGTCCGGCCGCCTGGCCGGCGACGCCGCGGCCCGGGCGGCCCTGCGGCCCGACGGGTTGGACGAGCAGCTCGACGGGTACACGTCCACTGTCGAACGGACGCTGGGCCGGGAGATGGCGGCCGGCCGGCGCCTGCTCGGAGCCTTCCGCAAGCACCCGACCGTGCTCCACACCGCGCTCGCCACGCCGCCGGGCTGGCGCGTGTTCACCGGCTTCTGCCGGGGCGAACTCCCGTTCCACCGGCTGGTCGAGTACCGCGTCGTCGCCGGCGCCCTCCGGGCCTTGAGCCGGTACTGACCCGCGCACTACCGCCGGAGGAACGAGGCCGTCCGCCGGATCTGGTCCAGGTGGGCCTCGCACGCGAGGCACCCGGCCAGGTGGTTGTCGACGCGGCGGTGGGTCCACTCGTCGAGGGCGCCGTCGAGGTAGTCGGTGAGGAGCTCGACGACATCGACGCAGCGCAGCAGCGCGGTCGAGACCTGCCGCCGGACGCGGTGGAGCTTCGTCACCGCCGACTCGATCCCGCGCGCCTCCGCCGGCACGAGGCGGGGGACCGGGCGCCGTGCCAGCAGTACGGACACGACGAGGACGGCCCCGGTGATCAGCCACCCCGACGCGTAGACACCGAACCGGTCGCTGACCAGCCCGAACACGAGCGCGAAGGGCAGGAACGCGATCCACGACAGTGCGCCCACCCCGGACGCCACGCCGGCCCGGATGGTCGACGGGATGGCGTCGTGCAGCTGCTGCGTGACGTGGATGCTGATGACGACGAGCACCAGCGCCAGCACGACCTGCGCCAGGGTCACCACCGCCGGATGCGTCCGGACGTTCATCGCGAGGCTGCTCAGGACCATCAGCGCAAGGGCGGTGCGCAGGACGGCCGGGTGGCTGAACCGGACGCGGCCGGCGAGCAGGCCGCCAAGACCGAACGTCGACATCAGCGCGGCCCAGTACGGCCCGTACAGCACGGCCGGCGCGGCGAGGGCGATGAGCCACAGCGGGCCGAACTCGAAGACGGCCTGCATGAGGACGGCGGTCGTCACCGCGACGGCGACGATCGGCCGCACGATCTCACCGGTGGCGAGCGTCCGGTAGGTCACCGACAGCTGGCTGCCCAGGGACGGTCGTTCGTCGACCTTGTGCAGCTGGGGTTCGGTGAACCTGAGGAACGCGACGACGGCGAGAACGGCGAACGGAATGCTCAGGAAGTACGTCGCGCGTGGCGTCAGGAGCCCGGCGATCCAGCCGCCGGCCAGTGAGCTGGTGACCAGCGCGACGCTCTCGATCAGCCGTACCCGGCCGATGCGCGTGGCGAACGCGTCGCTGCCGCCGGTCTCCTCCAGGACGGTGTCGTAGAGCATCGCGTCGAGCGTGCCGGAGTACATGGCGAAGTAGACGCCCAGCGCGAGCGCGCTCAGGACGTAGGCGAGCACGTTGGTGCTGAGCCCGCCGGCGAGGGAACAGACCAGCGAGGCGAGCCCGGCGACGACGAGCGTTCCCCGGCGGCTCCACCGGTCGGCGAGGATTCCCGACGGGATCTCGACGATCGGCACGACGGCGGCGTAGGCCGCGGCCATGACCCCGATCGTGGCCGGGGTGAACCCGATCTCGCTCAGGAAGAGCTTCTCGACCGGCACCCACAGGACGAACCCCTGCAGGAACACCGCGACGTGCAGCGGCAGCAGGCGCCGGCGCAACGCACCGCGCGGTGGCGAGACGACGCTCTCTCGAATGCTCATACCCGTTCAGTGGGCCGAGCGCGCCAGGCGTTACAGCCCAGCTGGGTCAGGCCCCTCGCGGAACGCGGCGAGCAGCCGCTCGCGCCCGGCGTCGGTGACACCGTCCGCCGGCAGCTCGGACAGGGTCCGTACGGTCAGGCGGATCTGGTCGAGGTAGCGGTCACAGCCGTCACACAGGGCAAGGTGCTCGACGAAGCGGCGCTCGGTCTCCGCGTCGAGGTCGCCCTCCAGGTACGCGGTGACGAGCTCCACGAACTCGTCGCAGTGGATATCGCTCATCGGCGGGCACCTTCGTCGGCGGTGAAGTAGCTCTCCAGGTCGGCGCGCACGGCGGCGCGGGCGCGGTGCAGCAGCACCCGCTGGTTGGCCGCCGAGACATCCAGCATGGTGCATACGTCCTCGGAGTTGTAGCCCTCGACGTCGCGCAGCGTGATGACGATGCGTTGCCGGTCGGGCAGCCGGTCGATGGCCTTCTCGATCCGGGCGCGCAGCTGCCGCGCCTCGACCTCGGTCTCCACCGACGGCCACTGCGGCGGGAACTCGTTCCAGTGACCCGGATACAGGTCGTCCGGGCCCCGGAACCGCGCCGGGTCCACCGTCGGACCGCTGTCCTCCGGTGCCAGATCGGTCATCGGCATCGTTCGCTTGTCCTTGACTCCGCGTGACTTCGCCGTGTTGATCATGATCCGGTAGACCCAGGTGCGCAGGGACGACCGTCCTTCGAAGCCGCCGATCCCGCGGATCACCGCGAGCCAGGTGTCCTGGACCACGTCCTCCGCCGACTCCCGGGTGGCGACGTACGCCCGCGCGGCGCGCAACAGCCCGCTCGACCACGAGTCCAGTACCAGGGAGAACATCGTCTCGTCGCCGGCCCGCAGCCGCGCCACGATGGCCTCGTCGGAGGGCAGTGCCAAGGCCCGGCCAGGCCCGCCCCCCGCTGCGCCCACCGTCCGCCTCCTGTGGCTTCCCTCGGATCCGACCCTAACTCGCGTGTCCACCGTTTCCCTGGCGGAAGGTGCGTGGCCTCGACGCGTGGCGTCTGGAGTCGTAGCGTCGGAACCGTAGTCGACCGGCCACATAGACCGACCGGCACGTTCATCAAAGGGGGCTCGTGATGTTCGTTCAGGTTATTCAAGGCCAGGTATCGGATCCCGCACAGGTGCACGCGGCATTCGACCGGTGGGCGCAGGAACTGGCGCCCAGCGCAACCGGCTGGCTCGGTTCCACAGCGGGGGTGACGGAGGACGGCACGCTCGTCGCGCTCGCGCGTTTCGAGTCGGAGGAGGCGGCACAGCAGAACAGCCACCGTCCCGAGCAAGACAAATGGTGGACGGAGACGTCCAGGTTGTTCTCCGGTCCCGCCGAGTTCCACGACTGCAAGGACGTCGTGGTCGACGTCGCGGGCGAGCCGGACAACGCGCATTTCGTGCAGGTCATCCAGGGCCGTTCCAGCGACCCGGCGCGGGCGCGCGAGTTCATGAACGAGCACTCCAAGGAGTGGGCCGAGTTCCGTCCCGACATCATCGGCAGCATGGAGGCCGACGAGGCCGACGGCGCCTACACGATGGCGCTGTACTTCACGTCGGAGACCGAGGCGCGTGAGGGCGAACGCAAGGAACCGCCGCCCGAGCTGAAGGCGCAGATGGATGAGATGAACTCGCTCAACGTCGGGGAGCCGCACTTCTTCGATCTGAAGGACCCCTGGCTGTACTCGCCGCGTTCCAACTGAACACCCGAGGGCGGTGTGCTCCCGGCCGGGAGCACACCGCCGAGGTGTCACACGGCGGCGGGGTGAAGGATGCGCCCGATGTTCTCGGGATCGAAGAACTGGACCGGCGACACGGTGCCGGCGGTGAGGCTGACGAAGTCGTCCATCGCGTCACGGTTGCCGTGGACGGCGCCCAGCAGTTGTTGCATCTCGACCGGCGGGGCCTCCAGCGTGGCCATCTGCGTGGTGAAGCCGTAGATCGGCAGGGCACGGGCGTCCCGTGCGTGCTGGTAGGCGGACATCGCGTCCTCGAACGAGCGCTGGCCGGAGAACGCCTCGTCCAGGGCCGCCGCGCACAGTTCGGCGTCGCGGAACGCGTCGCTGATCCCCTGCGCGGTGATCGGGTCCTTCGTGTAGCCGGCATCGCCGACGAGCGCCCAGCCAGGGCCGTACGGCTTGCGGAAGAAGTTGGGGACGGAGCCGCCGGAGAACGGCTCCTCGCGCGTGGCGGCCCGGACCCTGGCCGCGAAGTCCGGTACGAGTTCGAGGGTCTTGAGGTAGTTGGCTTCGACGTCGGTCTTGTAGGCGCTCGCCTCCGCGCTGGGCCAACCGACGACGAGCAGCGTCAGGTCGTCGTTCGTCGGTATGGCGGCCCAGCCCCGGTCGGGGCGGATGAAGATCTCGAAGCCGTCGACGGGCAGGCCGCTCCAGTACGTGTAGTAGCTCCACTGGAGTTTCGGCTTCTCGTTGTAGTGCTCGGGCTCCACCGCCTTGGCGACGCGGGAACCACGGCCGTCGGCGCCGACGACGACGCGGGCACGCTCGGTCACGCTCGTGCCGTCGGCCCCGTGGCCGCGGATCCCGACGGCGGCGCCGTCCTCCCACTCGATCCCGTCGACGCTGAAGTGCTCGCGGACCTCGACGCCGGCGGCGGCCGCCGCGTCCACCAGGATCTTGTCCAGGATCGTGCGCCGAGGCGCGTACCCGGTGGAGTTGCCGTCCTCCGGCCGGGGCGTGCCGGCGATGGTGAACGGCCCGAAGTCGAACGAGTACGTCTCGATCGGCGGGCAGCCGGTGGCCGTGACCGTGTCGAGCAGGCCCCACCGGCTCAGCGCGGCGACGCCCGTCGCGTGGATCATGAGCGTCGAGAGCGTGTCGCTGGGGAAGGACGCGCGGTCGACCAGCAGCACGCGATAGCCCTGGCGGGCGAGCAGCATCGCGGTCGGCGCGCCGGCGCACCGTGCCCCGACGACGATCGCGTCGTAGGTCGTTTCCATGGTGTCCTCCTGAGCTCGGGTGATGGGCTCAGGCTCGCCCGGACCGGCGTCGGGCGGATCGGTGAGGTCCCCTATTTCGCGCCTGGCCCGGAGCGGGTGGCGTACGCCGCGGCCTCGGCGCGGGTGCGGAGGCCGAGCTTGTCCAGGATGTGGCCGACATGGTGCTCGACGGTCTTGCGGCTGATGTACAGCCGTTCCGAGATGTCCGGATTGGAGAGCCCGAGGCTCAGCAGTTCGAGCACCTCGGCCTCGCGCTTGGTCAGGAGCCCGTTGGCCTTCCTGGCGGACGTCACGCGCACCCCGAGCGAGCGCAGCACCGCCACGGCCGCGTCGACCTGGCGGGCAGCATGCAGGCGTTCGAACGCTTCCAGCGCGGCGCGGGCCTCGGACATCGCCACCTCGGGCTGCTCGGTGAGCAGCGCGCTGGCGAGTTCCAGCCGGGAGTGCGCCACCTCCATCGGCATCTGCGCCCGGGCGAAGCGGTTCAGGGCCTCGCGCAGGCATGCCTGGGCGTCTCCGGTACCCGCCGCGAGACTGACCCGTCCCCGGGCCAACGCGGCGGCCGCCATCAGGTGGTGGCTCCCGTGCTGGGTCGCACAGGCGGTGAGCTGTGCCGCGACGGCGGTCGCGGGCTCGATCAGGTTCGCGGCGAGGTGCACGTCGACGAGCAACGCCAGCAGCGGCGCCGCCGCGGTACTCGACGGGTCGATCTGCTCCAGGGCGCGGTCGAGAAGATCGGCTGCCAGCGCGGTCTCACCCCGGGCCAGCCGGATGGCCGCGAGCGGGCGTGCGGCGCCGGCGTCAGTATTCGTGTCGATGCCGTCGAGCAGCTGCTCCGCCTCCTCGTACCGGCCCTGCCGGACGCGCAGGTCGGCCAGCCGGACGAGCGCGCCGACGCGCAACGACGGGCGCTGGCCGAGGCCCCACAGCCGGACCGCCTCGGTCAGCGTGGCGTCCGCCTCCGGCCAGCGGCCGGCCGCGGTCAGGACGCCGCCGTAGTGGGTGCGGCAGAAGGCCGAGACCGCCGGCAGCGAGCGGCGGGCGGCGATCGCGTCCCCGATCCGGATCCACTGATCCGCCCTGGTCACGTCGCAGGCGCGCTCGCAGGCCGAGAAGAGCTGGCAGAAGATCTCCTCCAGCACGCAGAAGTCGTCGACCTCGCTGCCGGCCACCGCCGCCAGCGCCTCGTCGAGGAGTGTCATGCCCTCCTCGGCCCGGTCCGCGTGGACGAAACTCGCGCCCAGGTAGGCGAGGGTCACGCACTCCAGATCGGTGTCGCCGAGCCGGCGGGCGACATCGAGCGCGTGCCGGTAGTACTCCTCCTTCCGCTGGCGATCGTCCTCGAACATGCCGAGGTTGAGCGACACCCAGCCCGCCTCGGAGGATTCGACCGCGCCGGCCAGCAGGGTTTGCGCCCGGGCCAGCCAGCCGCTCGCGACAGCCCAGTCGCCGACGACCGATCCGTGCATGTAGCCGAGGGTCCGAGCCACCCGGACAGCCCCCAGCTGGTCACCGCCGTCGCGGTGCGTCGCGTAGGCGCGCTCCCAACTCTCGATCGCCTGACGGAAGTCGAGTTCCAGGTAGGCGGCACGGCCCAGGCCCTCCATGGCGGGGCCGGAGGCGGACTCGGCCAGGGCGCGCTCGAAGGCTCGACGCGCGCCAGCGGCGTCACCAGTCCGCAGTGCGGCCTGGCCCTCCGCGAGCAGTTCCTGGACCGGCACGGTCACCAGCCGATCATCGCACGCCCGCGTGCCTGACCTGCCCGAACAGGCGAGAACCCTTCGCCGGGTTTGCCGGGAATGCCAGGCGTCGCCCGTGCCGGCTAGCCGGTGCAGGAATCGACCGTGACGAAACTGTCGTAGTGGTCGCGGTACGTCCCCGTGTAGGTCAGCGGCGGGCACAGCGCCGCGCGGGTGCGCATGGTGGCGGCGTCCTCGAGGAGCATGTAGCCGGACAGCGAGAGTCCGACGGAGGATGCGGATGTCCATGTCGATCGCCCCCCGGCCACCCCGAAAGGGATCGCCGAACCGGACATTACGCCGGTTGAATGCCAGGAGGCAGGGCTGCCCGGGCCCTCGTCGAGAGCCCGGGCAGGCCGGGTCAGCTCGGCATCAGGACCGAGTCGATGATGTACACGGTCGCGTTCGCGGTCCGGATGTTGCCGCAGACCACCTTGGCGTCCTTGCCGACGGTGAAGTCCTCGCCGCTGCCGGCGACCGGGACCATGCCGCCCTGCAGGGTCGTGTACGGGCCGGACATGCCGAGCTGTTCCGGCGTGATCCGCTGGCCGACCACGTGGTAGGTGAGGATCTTCGTCAGGGTGGCCTTGTCGGCGAGCACCTTGTCCAGGTCGGCCTTCGGGATCTTCGCGAACGCGTCGTTGGTCGGCGCGAACACGGTGATGTCCTTGGCGTTGTTCAGGGTGTCGCCGAGTCCGGCCTTGGTGACGGCGGTGACCAGGGTGGCCAGCGCCTTGTTGTTGCTGGCGGCGGTGGCGACGGGGTCCTTGGCCATGCCTTCGAAGCTGCCCGGGTCGCTGGTGTCGGTCGGCACGCCGGCGCACGCGGGACCGAACTGCGCGGCCGCAGACGGTGACGCGGACGGCTCCGAAGCTGTCGGCTCGGCGTCGTCCGAGGAGCCACATCCGGTCAGCGCGAGAGCCATGAGCGGGACGGTCAGGAGAGAGAGTCGGTTCACGGTCCTGTCCTTTCTAGACAGTTGATGCTCGGTCAGGTGACGGTCACCACGACGGAGTGCCAGCCGGTGGCGCCGTTCGGGAACGGTGGCCGCCGGGTTTCGGGTTGGGTGGTGCCGGTCCGATCGGTGGCGCGGCATTCGAGCGTGTGGCCGCCGGGTTCGACGTCCGGCCACGTCCAGCGCCACTGCCGCCAGGTGTCGACGTTCGCCTCGGGCGCGAGCGTCGCCCGCTGCCACGGGCCGCCGTCCACCCGGATCTCGACCGCGTCGATGCCCCGCCGTTGCGCCCAGGCGACGCCGGCCACGGTCAGCGCCGTACCGCGTTCCGGCGTGGCGAACGGCCGCGGTGTGTCGATCCGGGAGAACGTCTTGATCGGTGCCTGCGGATCCCAGCCACGCCGTACCCAGTACGGGTCGAAGTCAGCGAAGGAGGACAGCTCCAGGTCGACGATCCATTTCGTCGCCGACACGTACCCGTACAGGCCAGGGACCAGCATGCGGACGGGAAACCCGTGCGCCACGGGCAGCGGCTCGCCGTTCATCGCCACGGCGAGCATCGCATCCCGCCCGTCAACGCAGGCGGCCGTGGGCGTGCCGCACGTCCAGCCGTCGGCGGAGCGGGTGACGATCTGGTCGGCGTCCGGGTCGGGTCGTACCTCGGTGAGCAGGTCCTTCAGCGGGACGCCGAGCCAGCGGGCGGTGCCGGCCAGCTCGCCGCCGATCTCGTTGGAGACGCAGGCGAGTGTGATGTCCCGCTCGATCAGGTCCCGGCTGATCAGGTCGTCGAAGGTGAGCGTCCTCGGGGCGGCGACGCGGCCGTGGATCCGCAGCCGCCACTCGTCCGGGGCGATCTGCGGCAGGACCAGCGCGGTGTGCACCTGGTAGAAGGTCCGGTTCGGCGTGGTGAACGGCGTCAGCTCGGGCAGCACCATGGCCGCCGGCAACGCGGGTGCCGGGCTGGCGGGCCGCGGCAGCCGCAGGGCCGCCCGCGCGGCACTCACGTCGAACCGCTTCATCAGGACACGGCCGAGGCCGCCGGCGGTGGCAGCGACGACGACGGCCGCGCCGCTGGCGAGGAGGAAGCGGCGCCTGTCCAGCGCGGTCGCGGTGGACCGGCGTTCCTGGGTGAGCAGTAGCAACGCGCCGGCCCCCGCGAGGGCGCCGATCACCGCCGGCAACGCGTCGACCAGGCGCGCGGTGGGACGGGTGAGCGCCGCGACGACCCCGACGGCACCGAACAGGACGATACCCGCCACCCCGTACCACCGCCGCCGCGACGTCACCAGTCCGACCAGGACGCCGAAGGCCGCGATCAGGGCTCCGGTACCGATGAGCAGGGCGTTCTTGTCGTTCTCGCCGAACGTCCGGATGGCGAACTCTTTGAGCGGACGCGGCGTCAGGTCGATGAAACCGTTGCCCACCGCGATCAACGGCGACGACTCCGGGCCGATCGCCGAGGCGACCAGCTCCGCGACGCCGAGCGCGACGGCGGCCGCGAGCAGCCCCGTCATCCCGGCGGTGAGCCGTGCTGTCGTCCTCATGCCCCACGTTCGGGACGTACGCCGAAACGGATGTGTCGGCGTGATCTCCCTGCGGAGGCGCTATCCGTCCAGGTCCTGCGCCTCGGCCCGCAGCTGGGTGGCGCGGCGCGCGTCGGACGGATCGCCGCGCTCGTCGTGTCGGACGTCGACGGCGTCCGCCAGCCCGCGGAGGAGACGGGCGCGGAGCGGACCGATGGGGGCGTTCGCGGCGGCCTCGTCGAGCGCGCTGATCGCCTCGTCGAGGTCGGATCCGGTGTCCCGGGTGAGCAGCGCCGCGGCGAGGTTGTTCAGCAGCGACACCAGGTTGCGGGGGTCGCGCCGCCGCGCGAGCTCCACGGCGCGGCGCATCAGCTCGATCGCCTCGTCGGACCCTGCCCCGTTGCTGGCCTGGACGAGCAGGTCCAGCGCGAGCGTCGCCAGGCGGCCGGGAAGGTTGCGGTCGTCCTGGTCCGTCAGGTCGACGATCGCGCGTTGTGTCGCGACGATCCGGTCGGCGACTCCGGGATCCTCGGTCCGGTCGTGGAGCGCGCGGAGCCCGTCGGCGTACGTGCCCCGGGCCGCGACCGCGCGCAGCGGGTCGACGTCCGGTAGCGCGACGGCGGCCTCCCAGTGGTCGAGCGCACGGCGCAGATCGGCGAGGTCGCCGGTGCCGTCGTACCGGTGGTGGTGGCTCATCCCGGCGTTGAATCGCAGCGCGATCCGCAGGTCGGCGTCGATGTCGGGGCCGTGGGACCGCGTCACCGCCGCCTCGTGCCCGGCGATGGCGTCCTCGAGGTCGGCGGCATCGCCCGTGTGCAGGTACCGGCCGGCACGGAAGGTCGACAGGCGGTCGAGGTGGCGCAGGTGGTCGGCGGAGCCCTGGTCGAGCAGCCCGCAGGCCTCCACCTCCAGCCGGATCGCCTCGTCCAGTGCGGCGAGGTCGTGCGTCTGGTGGTACCGCGTGACCAGCTCCGCTGCCTGGGCACCGAGTTCGCCCGCGCGGTCGTCGGGGAAATCCTCCCGGTCGGGAGGTGCGAACGCGGACGCGTCCCTGCGGACGATCGGGGTAGGTCCGACGGGTCGGGTGCCGAGTGCCGGCGCGGTCAGGGCGGTGACGAACTCGTCGACGGTGACCGCGGGATTCTGGCGCTGGTGTGCGTACGAGGCGTCGATCGGCGCCATGCGACCCCACAGCTCGGCGAGCCCGTCCCAGGTCTCGATGAGTCGCCGCTGAGCGGCATCCTGGTCGAGAGGGTCGTAGGGGGCGCCGCGCACGTTGACGGTGAACCGGCGGTAGTGCCCGGGCAGGGACGGGACGAGGCGCACGAACCGTGCAGCCCGGAGCTGGTTGAGCAGGCCGGCCTCCTCCTGCTGGAGCCCGGCCAGCCGGGCGTCGGCCCGCGCCGGTGGCGCCGCGGCGGTCAGCCAGTAGCGCAGCCCCGTGGACCGGTGTTCCTCGACGACGCTCAGCCGCTGGCCGCCGGACGCGTCGTCGAGGTAGAAGGCGGGGAGTGCGAGGCACCGGTGGAAGGCGGTGAAGGTCCCCGCGTTGACCGCCGCCTCCAGGATGCTCGTGGCACGCTCCGCGAGCGCGCGCCACTCCCGCTGCTTGACCTCGTCCTTGGTGAGCACGAGGTTCACCAGCGACCGGAGCCTGAGCACGGCCAGCGAAGTGCCGGGGCCGGTCAGCTCGCCGGCCATGAGGTAGGCCGCGCCGAGCAGATCCAGTTGATCGTCGGATGGGCCGGGGCCGAAGTGCGCCACGAGCGCATCCGCGTACGCACGCCCGACGGGGATGGGCAGCATGTCGTCGAGCTGGTGCAGCGGCGTATGGGTGTACCTGGCGTTGAGCTTCGCGAACAGCCGGTGGTGCCGGCGCAGGTCGAGGGGTGGCCGGTCCTTCATGCCCAGCCACAGGTACTGGAGGAGCGGATCGTCCTCCACCCGGCTCATCGTGATCGTCACAAGGTCCCCCAGGACGTGCAGGGACGGCACGTACACGGGATCGTGCGCGGTCAGCTCGGCGCGCGGCACGTCGCCGATCGTCCAGAACAGCGCGGCGACGTGCGCCCGCAGGTCCGGTGTGGCCAGGTGGAGGTCCCAGGCGAGCTCCGCGACGTCCTCGGTCCGGCGCCGCGCGATGCCGGCGGCGACCCGTCGCAGCGGTGCCAGGCGGGCCTGGAAGTCAGGCTGGTAGACGTCCCGCTGCGCCTCGTCGACGAAGTCCCTGGCCCGGGACGTGAGGAGGTCGGCGCCGTGGACCGCGTCCGCCGCGAGCAGTGCTTCGGCCGCACGCGCCGGGAACACGAACCAGCCGGGATCCGGGGGATACCGGACCAGTCCGTCGCCGCACGCGCCGATCCACCCGGCGAGGGCGTACAACGACACCGCGGCGGTGGCCGTGCGATCGGTGACGGGCCCAGGCCCGGTCAGCTCGGATCCGGTCAGGTCGGCCCGGTCGGCGACCGGCTCGCCGTCGGCGAGCCGCAGCAACACGTCGACCAGGGCGTCCCACTCCAGGTGCGGGGCGCCGGTCTCGGCGCGGACGGCGGCGACCTCCGGCCGGCGCCAGAACGCGTCGAGTGCTGCCGCCGTCTGGTCCGTGACGCCGTCCTTGCGCCAGGCGACGAAGGCACGGTCGAACGAGCCGACCGTCGCCGCGAGGTCGGCGACGAACGCGTGGCCGGCTTCGGTCATCTGCCCAGCAGCGTGCGGAGCTGTTCCAGGGCACTGGCGCGCGCCTCGTAGAACGAGATGTCGACACCGCCCACCTTGATGCGCTTCAGCTTGAGGACGAGCAGCAGCAGCGCTCCGGCGGCGATGAGCCCGGCATCGACGGCCATCATCTCCCGGCGAGCGCGGTACGCGGCCGCGACCTGCTCCGCGAGTGCGGGCTCGTCGCCGATCGCCCGCAACGTCTGGACGGCGATGTGCCGGGCCCGCCCGTCGTCGCGCAGGACGGCGGTGACGTCGTCCGGTTCGGTCGCGGTGCCGGCGTCCTGGAGCGAGCCGGCGATGGCCTCGCCCACCCTGCTCACCGGCATCGCGAGGTATCCCGGTGCCTCCTCGGCGTCCGACGAGTCGGCGATGACGTGCTTCGCCGCCTCGACCAGCATCGAGAGCTCGTCGTCGGAGAGCGTGTCGAGCTGGTTCCACAGTTCATGGGCCGATCTCTGCTCCGTCACAGCCAGTCCCCTCTCACGGTTAGCGCACCGAACAACTCCGGACGCTCGTCGCCGACTCTCGCGCGGACGTGATTCATGGCGAACCGCGCCGCGATCGCCTTGGGCCGACCGCGATGCGCCCACTCGACGAAGAACGCGCTGACCCAGTCGCGGGTGGCGGCGAAGTCGGTGTCCCACAACGCCGCGACGGCGGACACGGCCCCGAGGCGAAGCACCGTCTCCGCGAGGCTGGCCGGCTCGTCGCCCTCGAGCACCCGCCCCGCTCCCGCCGAGCACGCCAGCAGCATGACCAGTTCGCTGCGGATCTGCGCGTTGATTTCGAGCTCCGCAGCGGTCAGCAGCTCGGTGGGCACGTCACGTCCCGAGACGGCCGGGGCATCGGCGAGCGGAAGGTCGCGGAACTCCGCCGGCTGCCCGGGCTCCGGGAACACCATCCACCACCCGACGTAGGGCTGCTGGTGCACCAGCAGCCCCGACCGGCGGTGGTCGGTGCCGTCGACGAGGCCGTGCGCGACGAGCATCAGCACGTCGGGCTCGTCACCGATCGCCTGCTTCACGGACGTCCGTGTCACGCCGGTGCCGAGCAGCCCGCGGCCGCCGGCGAACCTGTCGGCGACCATCAGCGGTACCGCGCCGAACATGCCCTCGCGCCCCGTCAGGACGTCCGCGCTGGCGGCGACGAACGTCCGTGACGGCCGCTCGCTGTGACGCGCCGGATTCCTGGCCGCACACCGGGCGAACAGCGACATGCTGCTGGCGTAGCCCATGCCGGCTTGGCACCCGAGCGGGTCACCGCCGTCCACAGTGACCAGATGCAGCGGCACGTCGTGCATCAGGCTGTGCGGGACCACAACGAGGACGTCCGGCGGCGCCGCCAGGACCGGATCGGGCACCAGCCCGCGCCCCCACCCGCCGGCGAACTCGCGCAGGCGCGGTACCCGTCCCCGGGCCAGCGCCATGCCGTCGTCGAGTTCCGCGCGGAGGAGGTCCAGTCGCGGCACCACCTCGTCGATGCCGGCGAGGCGGTGGTGCTCACGGGATCCGTCCGGTGCGACCCAGGTGACCTCCACGCCGCGTCGCGTGACCTGGTAGAGCAGGGCGCCGACCGACAGCTCGGAGGCATGGGCGCTCGTGGTCATGACGACGACGCCTCCCCCCGGAAACCCGGGACCATCCTGGCACCATTTCGCGGGCGCTGGTCCGGTATCGCCCGCGCCAAGCCGTTGACAAACGTGAATGATCTTCACGATATTGGCGTGGCTCGTGCCCTGTTCCGGAAGCGCCCACCCCGACTGGAGCTTCGCCATGATCCGCTCCGCCGTACTCGCAGCGACCTTGCTGCTCGTCCCGATCGCCGTCACACCAGAGGACCCGGTGCAGGCGCCTGTACCCGCTTCAGCAGCCCTGCCCGCCGTCAGCAGCCCGCCGATGGGCTGGAACAGCTGGAACAAGTTCGCCTGCGACATCGACGAGACGTTGATCCGCCAGACCGCCGACGCGCTCGTGTCCACGGGCATGGCCGCCGCCGGCTACACCTATGTCAACCTCGACGACTGCTGGATGGCGAGCACCCGCGACGCCGCCGGCAACCTGCGCGCCGACCCGACCCGTTTCCCCGGTGGGATCAAGGCGCTGGCCGACTACGTCCACGGCAAGGGGCTGAAGTTCGGGATCTACCAGTCCGCCGGGACGATGACGTGCGAGGAACGCCCCGGCAGCCTCGATTACGAGGTGCGCGACGCGACCCTGTTCGCGTCGTGGGGCGTGGACTACCTCAAGTACGACAACTGCTACAACGCCGGACGGCCCGCGCTGGAGCGGTACCGCGCGATGGGCGACGCGCTCCGCGCGACCGGACGGCCGATCGTCTACAGCATCTGCAACTGGGGCGAGAGCGAGCCGTGGGTCTTCGGCAACCAGTCCGGTGGCCAGCTCTGGCGCACCACCGGTGACATCAGCGACAGCTGGAACAGCATGACCGGGATCCTCGACCAGCAGGCGGGTCTGGAGCCGTTCGCCCGGCCCGGCGCCTGGAACGACCCGGACATGCTGGAGGTCGGCAACGGCGGCATGACGGACGCCGAGTACCGCGCGCACTTCAGCCTCTGGGCGTTGCTCAACGCGCCGCTGATCGCCGGCCAGGACGTCCGCTCGACCAACCAGGCCACCCGGGACATCCTGCTCAACCAGGACGTGATCGCGGTGGACCAGGACTGGGGCGGCTCGCAGGGCCGGCGGGTCCGCGACGACGGCGACCGCGAGGTGTGGGCGAAGCCGATGTCGGACGGGTCGGTCGCCGTGGCCCTGTTCAACCGCACCGGCGCCGCGGCGACGATCAGCGCGTCTGCGGCCGAAGCGGGGCTGGGCGGATCGACGTCGTACGCGCTGAAGGATCTGTGGACCAAGGCCACGTCCACCAGCACCGGAACGATCAGCGCGGCGGTGCCGTCCCACGGCGTCGTGTTCTACCGCGTCAGCCGCGCCGGTTCCCTCCAGGCCGCCCCCGCTGCCGGCACGCACCAGGTGAGCGACCTGCCGTGGCTGGCGAGCGGCAACGGATGGGGCCCGGCCGAGCGTGACCGGAGCAACGGCGAGCAGGGCGCGGCGGACGGCCGTGGCCTGACGATCGGCGGCACCGCGTACCCGAAGGGCGTCGGCGCGCACGCCGACTCCGCCGTCCACGTCTATCTCGGCGGCCGGTGCTCCACGTTCACCGCGCGGGTCGGGATCGACGGCGAGTCGGGCAACCGGGGGAGCGTGCGGTTCCAGGTGTACGGCGACGGCCGGTACCTCGCGTCGGCGCGGACCACCGGCGGGCGGGCGGCCGTCCCGATCGCCGTGGACGTCGCCGGGTTCCGCACCCTCGAACTCCGCGCCACCGACGGACGGGACGGCAAGGACTACGACCACGCCGACTGGGCCGACGCGCAGGTGACGTGCGCGGCCGGGGCAACCCGCAGCATCCACGCCGCCGACACCGCGCTCACCGGGACCGGCCGCTGGGGACCCGTCGAGCGCGACCGCGCCAACGGCGAGCAGCACGCCGGGGACGCCGCGCACCTCACGGCCGGTGGCACGAGCTATGCCCGCGGCCTGGGAACGCACGCGCCGTCGACCGTGACGATCC
Organism: uncultured Actinomycetota bacterium; assembly: GCA_963742725.1. Taxonomy (GTDB): domain Bacteria; phylum Actinomycetota; class Actinomycetes; order Mycobacteriales; family Cryptosporangiaceae; genus CAVVAL01. Next base: position 423,655 of record CAVUMX010000003.1, read on the forward strand.
CGGTTCCGGCCGGCTGCACGCGGTTCCGGGCGAACGCCGGCGTCGACGCCGAGGTCGGCGGCCTGGGCAGCGTCACGGTCACCGTCGCGGCCGACGGCGTGACCCTGTTCACCAGCCCGGTCCTGCGGGGTGGTGCCGCGGGTAGCCGGGTCGACGTGGACGTCACCGGCCGGCAGCAGCTGACGTTGTCCGTCACCGACGGCGGCGACGGCATCGACTGGGACCACGCCGACTGGGCGGACGCCACGTTTGCCTGCTGAGCCGCACAGCGCTGGGGATCACGGCTTGGTCAGCGTGATCCCCAGCGTGTCGACGACAAAGCCGATGGGGTTGACGACGGCGAACCGCACCAGCGCGTGGGACAGCAGCCCCACGGCGCCACCGTTCTCGTCCACGACGAGGCTGCCCGAGTCGCCCGCACCGACGTCCAGCTCCACGATGCACTGCTCCTGGAACAGCGTGTCCGTGTGGTTTCGCACCGACACGCGGATGAGCGCGTGCACGTCGGTGACGACACCGGCGGTGTGGCCGGTGGTGCGGCCGGTCTTGTGGACGGCCATGCCGATCCGCGGCGAGAGGTTGAGTCCCCGGACGAGCCCGATCTCGGCGATCGGCCAGTCCACGTGGGCCGGGTCGACCTCGGCGATGGCCGCGTCGAGACGGTTCGGCAGAGCGTGCGAGTCTGGTCCCAGGCGGAGATGCACCCGCTCGTGCAACGTGCCGAGCGTGTCGCTGTCGCCCGCGGACGTGGCCTCGCCGAGTCCCGGTTGCAGCACGGGGCTGTGCTGGTGGACCCTGTTGGACGCCGCGATCACATGGTTGGCGGACAGCACGAACACCTCGCCGCCGGCGTGGCAGACCGCGCCGAGCGTGCCGGCCTGGGCGATCGGGCTGCTGATGCTGCACCCACCCCGCGCCGGGCGCTGCCGCGTACGGAGCGCTGACGGTCCGGCGGGAAGCACAGGCGCCGGGCCGCCGCCGGGGCGGCCGATCTCCACGACGTCCGTCCGCACGCCGTCGAGCACCGGCGGTACGGGCCCCGCCGGCGCCTTGCGCTCCACGAAGACCCGTACCGCGAACTCGCCGGTGGTCTCGCCGCCGGTTACCTTCCGCCCGACGGCGACCCCGACGACGCGCGGCAGCGCGAGCAGCATCTCCGCGTGACGGTCGTGCGCCGCGAGCGCCGGGTGGTACTCGGCAGGGAACTCGATCACCCGAAGGCCGCGTGCCAGGCGTTGTGCATCCAGCCGCCGCTGTGCACGTCGCCAGGGATGGTGCCGTCCGGGACGTCGTCACGCGTGGCGAGGATCAGCTCGGCGTAGGCGAGTACGGTCGCGTCGACCGGCAGCGGCGCCACCGGGGACTCGGTCAGCCGCAGGGCGATCTCGGCCGGCGACAGCGTCTCCGCCAGGATCGCCCGCCGGCGCTCGCGCTCGACCTCCTCCGCGTGGCGGGCCGCGGCCTCCATCCGGGCCAGCACTGCCGGTTCGTCCTCGGTGTCCTCGGCGACCTCCAGCGCGACCAGTACCCAGAACGGTCCGAGCCGTGGTGCGAGGCGGCGGCCGCGGCTGTCGAAGAACTCCAGTTCCCGGGCGGGGTCCGGTGCGGCGTCCGGCGCTCGCGCCCACACCTTGATGTCCTCGACCACGTGCTCGCGCAACTCCTTCACCTCGGGGAAGACGTGCAGGAACGTGTTGTCGGCGGTCAGCGCCACGACCGGGAATGCGATGTTCATGACTGCCTCCTCTGGGCGGGAACCGGAGCGGGAACTGGTCCGGACAGGGGCAGGCGGACGGACACGCGCGTGCCGTGCGGCCGGCCGCTGCCGAGCTGGAAGGTGCCGCCGAGTTCCTCGGCACGCTCGCGCATCGAGGTCAGGCCGACGCCGTCGCGACGCTGGGCCGGCACGCCGTTCCCGTCGTCGACGATGTCGAGCTGGAGCGAGTCGGTGCGCCGCAGCGTGATCCGGCACGTGTGCGCGGCCGAGTGGCGGGCGGCGTTGGTGAGGGCCTCGGTGGCGATGCGGAACGCGGCGACCTCCACCGCGGCCGGCAGCCCGTCGAGATCGGACGGGCAGTCGAGGTCGACCGTCAGCTCGTCGCAGCCGAAGCGCGCCGCCTCCTGCCGCAGCGCCCCGGCGAGTCCGTGGTCGAGGCTCGCCGGTCGCAGCGCGTCGACGAGCCGGCGGATGTCCACACCGCACCGTTCGAGATCGCCGGAGAGTCCGTCCAGGATCGTCGCCGGACGCTGGTCGGCGTCGAGCAGCCGGCGCGCCGCGCGCACCTGCATCGCCATGCCGGCGAGCCCCGGCCCCACGCCGTCGTGCAGCTCGCTCCGCAGCCGGCGGCGCTCCTCCTCCCGGGCGATGACGAGGCGCTCGCGCGAGTGCTGGAGGTCCAGCGTGAGCCGGTGGGCCTCGACCGCGACGGCGGCCTGGCGCGCGAGGTCCTGCAGGAGCGCGCGTTCACGGTCGCTGAACGCCTCGCCGGCCCGGCGGGGAGCGACGAGCAGCGCGCCGAGGGTCTGTCCGTGCGCCACCAGCGGGAACGGCTCGGGCGTCCCGACCAGGCGGCCCTGCTCCGCGGCGATCGTGTCGAGCCCGGCGCTGTCGCGGATCTCGACGGCGACGTACGGCACCTGCAGCGACTGCACGATCGTCGACACGAGACGCGGCAGTACCTCGGCCGGCCGCACGATCTCCTCCAGGTGCCGCCCGAGTTCGGAGAGGACGCCGTACGGATCGTCGCGCCGCCCGAACAGCAGGCGGTCGACCGCCCGTTGCAGCCAGCGCCGCGCGGGTTCGAAGGTGACCGCCACGAGTGCCGTCCCCACGATCGAGGCGAGCCGCTGCTGCGACAGCGCGCGGCCGACGACGTCCACGAGGAGCACGTAGGCGCCGACCACGGCGAGGCTCATCAGGAGCCAGACGAGCGCGCGGTTGAGGTAGAGGTCCAGGTCGTACAGGTGATGGCGCAGGATCGCGAGGGTCATCGCGAGCGGCAGCGCGATACCGGTGACGACCCAGGCCACCTCGAGGCCGAGCGTGTCGAGCACGAGTCCGAACAGGACGGCGACACCCGCCGCGACGAGGAACAGCAGCTGCGCACGGACGGTGCCCACGGCCCGCCGCCAGCGGGTCACCAGCGACGCGAGCACGCCGAGGAACGCCAGCGCCTCGACCGCGACCGCCGCGAAGGCGACCTGCAGCAGCGTCCGAGCCGGACCGCTCGCGCCGGTGGCGGCGAACAGCAGGTCGTCGGAGCTGGCCGCCGCCGCGCCGAACGTCACGGCCACTGTCGCCGCCGACACCCCGAGGAGGATCGCGAGTGGCCGCCAGCGCCGCGACGGCAGCCGACCGTCCGGGAAGATCAGGAGCGCCAGCGGCACCAACCCCAGCGGGACCCACCACGACCACTGGCTGAACCAGGCCGCGGGCGCCCAGCTGACCCAGCTCAGCGACACCGCGGACAGGCCGGCCGCCGCGCCGATGGCCGCCATCAGCCAGCCGACGCGGTGTCCCGGAACGTGCCGCAGGACGAGCATCCCGAGCGCTCCGTACGCGATCGCGACCGACGCGAGGAGTCCGACCTGGGCGATCGTCGGGCCGGGCCCGCCGGCGCGCCGCTGGGCCACGACGCCCGTGGCCACCAGGACCAGGATCGCGACCACTCCGAACAACGCGGCTAACCGCCTGGTGCTCACGCCGCCCCCAAACCACAGCCTGTCCCCGTCGTCACGGTAGATCACGAAGACGTCACGGAATAGCGAGTTACGGCCAGTTCCGGATGCCCGAAAGGCCTGGTTATCGCGCGGGCGGGCCGGGCACGAGCCCGGCGTCGCGGGCCAGCAGCGCCGCCTGCACCCGGTCGGTCACGTGGAGCTTGGCGAGCACCGCCGAGACGGTGTTGCGGACGGTCTTGTCGCTGAGCCCGAGTACCCGCGCGATCTGGGCGTTGCTGCGGCCTGCCGCGAGGTGCCCGACGACCTCGCGTTCACGCGGTGTCAGCCCGTCGAACGGCGGCGGCAGCTCGGCGGGCGCCGACCGCAGCGTGGTCAGCACGGACGCGGCCACCCGCGGCCCGAGGACGGTGCCGCCGTCGCGCACCGTGCGGAGCGCGCTGACGACCGTCTCGGGGTCGGTGTCCTTGAGCAGGTAGCCTCGCGCGCCGGCGCGCAGCCCGCGCAGCACCAGTTCCTCGTCGTCGACCATCGTGAGGAGCAGGACGGCGGTACCCGGCAGTGCCGCCAGGATCCGGGACGTCGCGTCGATGCCGTCGCCGTCCGGCAGCCGCACGTCCATGGCGATCACCTGCGACTTCTGGATGACCGCGGTCCGGATCGCCTCCTCGACGGTGGCCGCCTCGGCGACCGCCGCCACCCACGGCTCGTCCGCCAGCAGCGTCAGCAGCCCACGGCGGAACACCGGGTGGTCGTCGACGACGAGCACGCGTGCCGCGTCCGCAGTGGTCACAGTGCACGACCGTAACCCGCCGTGACGCCGTCGGGACAGCATCGCCGGTTCCTCCCGGCCCGGGCGGGACTCGCGTCCCGTGTGGTCGGGACGCCGACCGCCGGAACCTGGGTCGCGTCGGGGCGGGCAGGCCGTCCCACAGCGGAGGGGGAACCCCATGACCAGCACCTACCACAACGACGCGGCGATCGAGCACACGCTCGCGGCCATCCTCGCGCGGCTCGACCAGCTGGCGCCGGCCGGCTCCAAGGACATCGGCCCCGCTGACGTCCTGGGCCCGAACGGCAACGGCACCAGCTTCACGCTGCCCACGTACCCGCCGCTGACGACGTGGGACGACCAGCAGTGGATGGTGCCGGTGTCGGCGCTGCTGATGAAGGCCGTCGTCAAGTCCGCGCCCGGCATCGTGCGTGACACGGTGGCCCGGAACTTCGACCTGTTCGGGACCCTCGGCACGCTCGGCGGCGCGATCTTCGGCGGGTCCGAAGGAGCCGGTGCGGGCGGCCACCTCGGCGGCATGATCGACAGCGTCGTCACCGACGTCGGCGACGCCCTCCTGGGTGGCCTCAGCACGATCGGGAGCTGGTTCCGCGAGGCGAAGGACCTGCCGCGCGGCGAGGCGGACCTCCAGGCCCGCTTCGTCTTCCCGTTCCTCACGGCCGTCCTGCCCTCGCTCATGCAGTCGGTGCCGACGCTGGTCGCGTCGCTCACCAAGGGCTACAAGGACGTGCCGCCGACCCTCACGGACGCCGACGCGGTCGCCCGCTGGTTCGGACCTCTGTTCCAGCACCTCATCCCGAACCTGGTCGACATCGTGCCGGACATCCTGTCCGTCATCTCCGGCCCGCGACCCTGACCGACCGGAAGCTCCGCCGGCCGGGCCGCCACAAGCGCCCGGCCGGCGTGAACCGGCACACCACATCCCAGGAAGGGACAGCACCATGGCGAGAACACTTCGGCGGGGCCATTCGGGCGACGACGTCCGGACGCTCCAGCAGCAACTCCACGCCGCCGGCTTCGACCCCGGGGCCATCGACGGCATCTTCGGCCCGGCGACGGAACGTGCCGTCCGCGCGTTCCAGCAGTCGCGCGGGCTCGACGCCGACGGCATCGCCGGCCCGCTCACGCAGCGCGCGCTGGCGGACGGCGGCGGCGGTGGCCCGGCGCCCGGGCAGTCGCGCGGCCGTTCCCTGCACATCGGAATCAACGTGGTGGACGCGAACGCGTACCCCATGCACGTCCCGGACCTCGCGGGCTGCGAGAACGACGCCCGGGACATGCTGCGGATCGCCGGCGCCCAGGGCTTCACGGGCTCGATGATGCTGAGCCCGGCCGCGACGTCGGGCGCCGTGGTCGCGGCGATCACCGACGCGGCCCGGACGCTCCGCGGCGGCGACTTCTTCTTCGTCACGTACTCGGGTCACGGCTCGCAGATGCCGGACTCGGACGGCGAGGAGCCCGACGGGTACGACGAGACGTGGGTCCTCTACGACCGGCAGCTGCTCGACGACGAGCTGGCCGCGCTGTGGACCCTGTTCCAGCCGGGCGTCCGGATCTTCGTCCTGTCGGACAGCTGCCACAGCGGCACGGTCGTCCGCGAGATCAAGACCCGGGACGCCGTCCCGACGGACGAGATCCGCGCGGCGGTCGCGCAGTACATCCCGGACGCCAGCGACGCCGTCTACCGGACGCTCGTGAAGCACCTCGGCGCCGCCAAGGCCCGTGACGTGGCGGCGCCCGTACCCCGGGGGCTGTCGGTCGAGGCCCAGCGCATCGACGCGTGGGAGCGGGCCTCGCTGTACCGCTCGGTGAAGCGGGCGGCACGCGAGATGCGGACCAAGGCGCTCAGCTCCGGTCCGAGCGTGCTGCTGATCTCCGGGTGCCAGGACGACCAGGTCTCCCTCGACGGAGCCCGCAACGGCCTGTTCACCCAGAAGCTGCTGGAGGTGTGGGCAGCCGGCGGCGGTACCGACTACGCCGACCTGCACCGCCGGATCCTCCAGCGGATGCCCGCGCACCAGACACCGAACCTCGCCTGGGGCAGCGACTACGACCAGGCGTTCGAGCGGGAGCGCCCGCTGACCATCGCGGGGCCCCGGTCCCGCGGCGTGGTGAAGGCGAAGTCCGGATCCGGCATGACCTGAGCACGACGGCGGCCGCCGGCCGGTCCGGCGGCCGCCCACCAACGCAGCGAGGAGCAGGACGATGACCACTCTCGACCGCGCATGGCGCGTACGGCTGTGTCCCGACAACTCGGCGTGGCTCCCGGCGGACCGCTGGTACCTCGTCGGCGACCGCGTCGGCATCGCGCGGTGGCGCGTGTTCGACCTGGAGACCTACCGGCCGCTCGGCCCGGTCGGGTCCGGCGAGATCAGCGAGGCCCGCCCACCCGAGCACCGCCGCACACCGCGCTGAGCCAGGGCCCGTAGCCTGGGGCCGTGCGTATCGGTGTGAACGTGCCCAACTTCGGCCCTGGTACCAGCCCCGCCATGCTCCGCCGCTGGGCGGAGACGGTCGAGGGCCTCGGTTTCGACCTGCTCATGGTGTCGGACCACGTGGCCGTGACTCCGGACGTCGCCGAGCAGTACCCGGCGCCGTTCTTCGAGCCGTTCACGACGCTGTCCTGGCTGGCCGGCGTGACCAGCAGGGTCCGGCTCGGGACGACCGTCCTCATCGTGCCGTACCGGCATCCGCTGCTGGTCGCGCGGATGGCCGCCAACCTGAACGAGCTCAGCGGGGGACGGCTCGTGCTCGGTGTCGGCGTCGGCTGGGCGAAGCAGGAGTTCGCGGCGCTCGGGGTGCCGTTCGAGCGGCGTGGAGCGCTGACCGACGAGCATCTCGCGGCGATGCGGTCCGCGTGGGAGGACACCGCCGACTACGGCGCCGGCCGGATACCGCTCTGGGTGGGCGGCAACAGCGACGCGGGCATCCGCCGGGCCGTGCGGCTCGGGGACGCGTGGCATCCGCTGCGGTTCAGGCCGGACTGGTTCGGCCCGGCGCTGGAGCGGCTCAAGGCCGCCGCGGACGAGCAGGGACGTCCGGTGCCGGTGGTGACACCGCGCATCGCCCTGCGACTCACCGACGACCCCGTGACGGACGCCGCGAGGCTCGCCGGCGAGGGCACGATCGACCAGGTGCTCGACGACCTCGACCAGCTCCGCGCGCTCGGCGCGGACACCGTCGTCCTCGACCCGTTCAGCGGCGATCCGGAGGAGACGCGCCGTCCCGAGCCGGCGTGGAGCGCGCTCGCCGCGGTCGCGGCGGCCACACGAATGGAGCAGCAGTGACATCGGAAGCACTGACACCTGACGACGAGACGTTCCTGCGACGGGCCGTCGCCCTCGCCGCCGCGGCGCGGGCCGCGGGCAACCCGCCGTTCGGGTCGCTGCTGGTCGGGCCGGGCGGCGACGTGCTGGTCGAGGAGCAGAACACCACGATCACCGACGCCGACATCTCCCTGCACCCCGAACTGAAGGTCGCCCGCTGGGTCGCGCGCGAGCTCGCACCGGCCGACGCGGCGGCGTCCACGATGTACACCAGCTGCCAGCCGTGCGGCATGTGCACGGGAGCCATCGAACGGTCGGGCCTCGGGCGCGTCGTGTTCGCGCTCTCGACCGAGCAGCTCATCAGCATCAAGCCGCCGTCGGACCCGCCTGCCGTGCGGCTCGACGGCCCGGCCCTGTTCGACGAGGCCCGCGTCCCGGTCGACGGCTACTACGACGCCTGAGCACCCTGCGGCCGAACGTATGACGGCGGATCAGCCGGGCGGTCCGCAGTTCGCGTGATCGCCGGACCCCCGGATCCGGGCGGCGCGCTCGGCGATGGCCTCCGCGAAGACCGTCGCAGAGCCGGGATTGAGACCGAAGAACAGGTTGGGCTCGATCAGCTCCAGCTCCATGATGGTCGGTCCGGTGTCGGGCTCTTCGATCAGGTCGACGCGGCTGTAGAGAAGGTCGTCCGGGACGGCGGCGAGGGCTCGGTGCGCCAGCGCCAGCTCCTCCTCCGACGGCTGCCACGGGACCAGCCCGGGATGCGCCTCGCGGGGCCCGTCCGGATCCACGCCGGGAACGAGCAGGCCACGCTTGCGCATCGCGTGGAGGAACTGGCCGCCGACGAAGACGAGGGCACGCTCGCCGCCGGTGTCGACCGCGTGCCGGTACGGCTGCACCATCGCGGTGAGCCCTTCGGCGTGCATCGCCGCCACGTGCTCGGCGGCGCGGTCCCGGTCGTCGGGCCCGTACCGCCCGGCGAGGCGCGAACCCGCCCCGACGGACGGCTTGACCACGAACTCGCCGTCGCCGGGGAGTTCGATGCGGGCGCCCGGGTCGAGGTACGTCGTGGGCACCACCGGAACGCCCTTGTCGGCGAGGTCCCGCAGGTAGCGCTTGTCGAGGTTCCAGCTCAGTACCGCGGCCGGGTTGGCCAGCCTGGTGCCGGCGTTCGCGCACCGGTCGATCCAGGCGCGGAACTCCGCCAGCCGCCCCGGGTAGTCCCAGGGAGAGCGGACCACGACCAGGTCGGCGTCGTCCCAGCCGGCGGCGGGCTCGTCCCACGCGCTGACGGAGACCTCGGTACCGGTGGCCGCGACAGCCTCGGCCAGGACGGGCATGTCCGGGTCCTCGTCGAAGTCCGGACCACGTCGCGCGGTCACCAGAATCACCCGTGGCCGGTCAGTCATCTCGCCGTCCCCCCGATCGGTGTGCCGGGTCAAGTATGCGTAGCGGGGACGGTGGATGCCCGCTCTTAAACTCCGCCGGCAACGTTCCGCTCGCCGGCACAGGCCCGCCTGCCGTCGTTGCGCTGCGTGACTCTTCGGGGCGAGGGATCCGAGCAGAGGAGTGACGATGCGTTTTTCCCATGAGCTGGGTACCCCCCGCTGCCTGGCCGAGGACGCGTGGAGCAGCGCCGACCCGGGGGCGGAGGGCGTCCCGCAACTGCTCACGGAGACGGTCGCGTTCGACCCGGCGGATCCGGCGTTCATCGACGATCCGTTCCCGTTCTACCGGGCACTGCGGGAGATCGCGCCGGTCCACTTCGAGGACAGCATCGGCGGCTGGGTGTTCACCCGGTACGACGACGTGCGGCGGCTGCTGGGGCATCCCGATGTGGTGCGGCCGCCGGTGACCGACTACCTGTTCGGATCGCTGTCGGCGGCCGAGCGCTTGGCGATGAGCGGGTTCGAACGCGTGGTCGGGGCGTCATTGCCCTTCAGCAACCCGCCGCACCACACGCGGCTGCGGAAACTGGTGAGCAAGGCGTTCACGCCGCGGACGGCGGAGGCGATGCGCCCCCGTATCCAACAGCTCACCGACAGCCTCCTCGACCAGATCGGGATCGATGGCGGTGGGGACCTGCTCGCCCATGTCGCCTACCCGTTGCCGTCGACGGTGACCTTGGAGTTCATCGGTGTGCCGGAGCCGGACCACGCGCGCATGATCGCCTTGACGACGCAGTTGATGGGGCTGCTGGGGGCGCAGTTCGCCGCCGACCCGCCCGCTGTCCTCCGCGCGTCGCACGAGGCGATGAACGAGTTCACCGAGTACCTCGGCGCGCTCATCGCGGAGCGCCGCGCGACTCCGCGCGAGGACCTGCTGTCCACCCTCATCACCGCGAGCAGCGGCGAGGACGGCGGCATCACCGACGAGGAGCTGATCGTCAACTGCGTGGCACTGCTCAACGCCGCCCTGGAGACCACCGCCAACTACCTCGGCAACGGCATGCTCGCGTTGCTGCGCCATCCGGCCCAGCTGCGGCTGCTGCGCGAGAATCCGGCGCTGGCGGCCTCGGCCGCGGAGGAGCTGCTGCGGTTCGACGGTCCGGTGCCGATCATGACGCCGCAGTACGCCGCGGCCGACGTGGAGATCGGCGGGCAGCTGATCACGCAAGGTCAGCTGCTCTACCCCGCCATCGCGGCCGCGAACCGCGACCCGTCCCGGTTCCCGGACCCGGACCGGCTCGACGTGACCCGCCCGCTGAACGGCCACCTCAGCTTCGGCGGCGGCATCCACTTCTGCCTCGGCGCGGCGCTCGCGCTGATCGAGGGCGAGGTGCTGTTCGGGACCCTCGCCCGCCGCTTCCCGGACGTGCGCTTGGACCCTTACGCCGAAGCGCCGACGTTCCGCGCCGACCCCGTACTGCGCGGACTGACCGCGCTGCCGGTCCGAACCTAGGACAGCTGCGTCCCTGCCCTCATGCGCGGGGCAGGGACGCTTTCACGCCATTCTCCTACTGAAGGAAATAGCGGCAGTCCACGATCGCGTCGGTCTCCTTGAGATGGCCGCCGCTCTCTTCTGTCCCGGGCGGGAGCTTCGCGATGCTGTACAGGGTGCCGCGGTCCCAGTTGCCGGCACACATGTCCCGGTCGGTGCCATTCCAGATCACCTGTACGCCAGCCCGGTGGATGTCGGCGCGGATGTCGTGGTACCAGGTGTACGAATTGCACTGCGCCAGACCCGCGCCGTTATTCCGGTAGCAGTAGTTTCCGGTATCCGCGTGCGCCGGACTCTGCAGACCCGCCAGCAGGCCGGCGGCCACGGCCGCGCTGGCCAGGACGCCACGCGCGATAGTCGTCGTATTCAGTGTCCTATCCCCGTTCTTCTCGTTGCCTGTTGCCGATCTATTCCGCCGAGGGCCCATCGTGGAATGACCGCAGCCTAAGTCGGTCGTTCCGCGAACCCGAACCGCCTTGCGCAAACTGGCAAGCCGCGCGCGTGTGTGTGCGGGGCAATGGGATGGTTGAATCGCGCCGGTGCGGGGTGGTCTCTTGCCTGCGTCGCCTACTGTGGCGCGAGCTACCGACGGGGCGCGGGGGAGGGCTCGATGCGGGGTGGTTGCGCGACCGTCTTCTGGGTGGCGTTCGCCGGACTCTTCCTGTGTATCGGCGCCGTGTTGGTGGTGCAGGGCGGCGCCACCAACGTGGGCGTCGGCGTGTGCTTCTTCTTCGTCGTTCTCCTGATCGTCCTGCTGGGTGTCTTCGCGCGCGGGAACGATCGGCGGGCCCGGGCATCGAGCCGTTCGAGACCGAGCGCAAGCCGGTCGTGCCGCTCACTGGTCTGGGCGGGCTGTCGAGCGGGGCGCCGCTCACCGTCTGGTTCGATCCGGACGACCACACCACGTTCGACATCGACTGGACGATCGTCCCGCAGGGTGCGCCCGCGCAGGCGGACGACGTTTCGGCGGGTGAACCGGGCACCGTCGAGCGGCTGCGGCGGCTCGACGAACTGCGCGCGGCCGGCATGGTCAGCGAGGACGAGTACACCACGCAGCGCGCCCGCATCCTCGGCGAGCTCTAGGCGCTGAACGCCGAGACCCAGACAGCGACGAGAAACGTCACGCCGGCGACGACCACCAGCGTGATCGCCGTTCGATAGAAGACCTGGTTGCCCAGCTGGTACTCGTCGGCGGCGAGGAGCGCGGAGTCGGGCGACCCGCCGGCCCTGAGGGCCGCCTTCACTTCGTCCGGGGAGGGCACGTCGGCCGCCCTGGCGGTGTCGTCGAGTCTGGCCACATGCTCGGCGCAGTTGTGGAACGCGACGTACGTCCGCGCGAGCCAGAACCCGGCGACCACCACGGACGTGGCGAAGAAGGCGTTCAGCGTCGCGGGTGCGTGTGCGACAAGGTTGCTGCTCAGGTCGCCGAACGCGAGCGCGACCAGCCCCGCATACACGCCGGCACCAGCCTTCACCCTGGTGAGACGGCGGCCCGCCTCGACCGCGAGGTCCTCGTAGTTCACGTCAGAACCTGTCGATGATGCGCCAGATATCGTCGAGGACGCTGCTGATGTCGGCCACTGCTGGGAGATCGTCCATCGTGCCGGCGACGGTGCGCGCGGCGACGGCGGTGCCCACGAGCTCGCCGATCATGATCTGCCGCCACGGCGCGAGGTCGTCCACGGGCTGCGCCTGGACGATCTGGACGCTCAGCTCCTGCGCCTTCGGCAGTAACCCGTCGGCGTACTGCGACTCCTCCGCTGTGATCAGTCCACCGGCGACGGCGTTCGACAATCCGTGGAGAACTCCGGACAGCACCAGCTCCGGGTACGGCTCGGCCATGACGGTCCCCTCTCTCGGCACTGCGTCACGACGATCATTCCCAGCCCGGTGCTGGCTGTACGTCCCACGGAAGGCTGGAATCGCGGCGCTGATCGGCCAGCTGTCCGTGGGACGACCGCTCAGGTGGCGCCGAGGCGTCGGGCGATCGGCGCGGGGAGGGGATAGGGCCTCTCGACCGGTAGCGCCGCGCGGGCGTCGTCGAGCTGTCCGGCCGAGACCAGGTCGTGGATCTTGTGCGCCAGGTCCGTCACATCGGACAGGCCGCTGATCCAGCCGTTCACGTAACGCGGCACGGCCGTCCCGCCCAGCCCGATCTGGATCGAGCGGTACGGCAGAGCTTCGAGCCGCAGCGAGCGCTCCGGATCCCACTGCACCCGGACCGGGCTCGCTGCCTGCTCGTCCCGCCACGCCTCCAGGCTGTCGTGCACGTCGGACACGTGGTGGCTGAGGCTGCCGTTCGCGAGTGCCCACTCGAATCCGTCGCGCGCCAGGGTGATGGCCAGCACGCGCTCCTGATCGGGCTTCCCGGCCCAACCGCAGCGGTACATCATCCAGAGGAACGACGGCTTGATCCACGTCATCCGCTCGACCTTGAACGGCGGGACGAACGTGCCCGCGCGCAGGGCCGCGTCCGCGATGGGCGCGGGGTACGCCTGGTAGACGGTGATCGTCTCGGTGTCGTACCGCGCCCGTACCTGCCTGGCCGGCACCGCCTCGTCTGTCACGGCACCACGGTAGTGCTGCCGTCGAGCTGCGCCGGCCGTTGCGAGTTCCCGCAACATTCGCGACGGGACGTACCGTCTGTCCGGTTCAGCGGGCACCGTGGGGTCGTCACGCGTTCGACCGACGGGGATGTGCTGGGTGGGACTGTTCCGCGACCGCAACTTCACGCTGCTGTTCGCCAGCCGGGCGGCGAGCCAGATGGGTGCCCGGCTGACGACTCTCGGCCTGCCGCTCGCGGCCCTGACGGTGCTGCACGCGTCGCCGTTCGAGGCCGGCCTGCTGGCGACCCTGCGGACCCTGCCGTTCCTGCTGATCGGCCTGCCGGCGGGCGCCTGGGTCGACCGGATCCGCCGCCGCCCGCTGCTGCTGATCGGCGGTGCCGGGCACCTGGTCGTGGTGGCGTCGATCCCCGTGGCGTGGGCGTTCGGGGTGCTGACGCTCGTCCAGTTGTACGTCGTCGCGCTGGTGCTCGGCGTCCTGAACGTGTTCTTCGACGTCGCCTACCAGAGCTACGTGCCGTTCCTGATCGGCCGTGACCGCCTGGTGGACGCGAACGCGAAACTCCAGTCGGCCGAATCGATCACCACGGTCGCCGGGCCGACCGTCGCCGGCTTCCTCGTGCAGCTGCTCGGGGCACCGCTCGCGCTCGCCGCCGACGGTGTGAGCCGCCTGTGGTCGGTGGTCTGCATCGCGCTGATCCGGCGCCGCGAACCGGTTCCGGAGCGCAAGCCGGGGCGGCACCTCGGACGCGAGATCCGGGAGGGCCTGACGTTCGTGCTGACGCACCCGCTCCTGCGCCCGATCGCGAGCTGCACGGCGTTGTACAACCTCTTCTACGGCGTCAGCTCGACGATGGTCATCGTGCTGCTCGCCGACGAGCTCCACATCGGACCCGGTCGGATCGGCGTCTTCTTCGCGGTGGCCGGCGTCGGCGCCGTCGTGGGTGCGCTCGTGGCGGGGCGCATCGCCCGCGGGCTGGGTGCCGGGCCGGCGATCTGGCTGCCGATGCTGGCGGCGGCGCCGTTCAACACCCTGGTCCCGATGGCGGATGCCGACTGGCGGTTCTGGCTCGCGGCAGCCGGGATGGCCGTCGGCTCGGCCGGGGCGGTCATCTACAACATCGGCCAGCTCAGCGTGCGGCAGCAGGTGTGCCCCGACGAGCTGCTCGGGCGGGTGAACGCGACCGTCCGGTTCCTGGTCTGGGGCACCCTCCCGGTCGGGAGCTTCGTCGGTGGGCTCCTCGGTGGCGCGATCGGCGTCCGCGCGGCCGTGTGGGTGGCGGCGCTGGGCATGGCCGTGGCGGTGTGGCCCCTCCTCGCGTCGCCGCTCCGCACGCTCGTCGAGGCTCCGCCGGCTCCCCCGGCGAGGTTTAGCGGGACGAGGGCGGGTGCATGAACTAGTACCTGCCCGCGGCGCCGACAAGGAGACCTCTCGATGACGACGCACGATCTTGGACCCGCCCCTGACCTGGCCAGTTACGGCACCGGGATGGGGGCCGAGTACGAATGGCTCCTGTCGGACCATCCGTGGGCGGCGGCGGAGCGGGTCAGACGCGCGTCGGACTTCTACGCCGTGGAGGTGAACGTCGACCCCGAACAGGCGCAGCCGCCCCAGGCGGGCGAGCCGCGCCCGATCGTCGAGGAGGAGATCTCCGGGGTTTCGCTGGAGCTGGCCGAGAGCGTCGGCGGCCTCGCCGAATCGCCGGCGGAGCCGATCTCCGACCCGCACCAGCTGCCCTACGCCGCGGGCGATGCCGAGCCGGACGACGTCGCGGTGCTGCGCCGGCGCACCGAGTACGTCGAGTACCGGCGCGCGCACGGGGAACCGGACTACCAGTACCCGGAGCGCTACCTCGGCGCGCAGGCCGTTGACCACCTGCCGCCGGGCGCCGGGCCGGTGTAGACCGCTCGAAACCGGGAACTCCTGTAGCCCCGACCCACGCGCAGGAGGTAGCCGTGCCGCACGTACGAGGTCACTACCGGCGGGGACCCCGGTTCAGCTCACAGTGGGTAAGTTCCCACTACCGGCGCAGCCCTGGGATGAACGTGGTCGCCGGTGTCGCGATCGCCGTGCTGATCCTGTTCCTGTTCTGGCTATTCATCTGACCTTTAAGGAGCGAGAGCGCTCTCTCCTGCGGTGTTGACGGAATTGTTAACGGACGATTACGGTGCACTTCCACCGCCGCGCGCACAGCCCCGGGGGAGGCTCGGCGCCCGATCGACGGGAGCCGCTCCATGTCGTATCCGCGCCTGCTCGCCGTTACCGGAACCGTATTGCTCGGCGTCCTGACAACGTTGGTACCCGCGATTCCCGCGCAGGCCGCCACGGTCTGCAACAGGTATTGCGACGGCCGTGATCCGGCCCTGTCGCCCGGCGACCGGGAAGGCGCCGCCACCACGCTGTTCGGCCGCCGGATCGCGCTGCACCTGAACGACGCCGACGCGATGGGGTGGGCGTCGATCGACGGCGGATCCCCCGGCGACGAGGTCTGGCTGGACCGTTCCTTCGACGGCGGTCGCAGCTGGGGGTCCGGGAGCCGCCTCGGTGCGACCCGGATCCCCGCCGGCGCGACGGGCTGGCGGACGATGATGTTCAACAACGACGACTGGGCGGCGCGCGGCGTCGGCGCCCTCCGCGCGTGCGCCCGGCCGGGGGACCGGCCCGACATCGCGTGCAGCACCTGGGCCCGGACGACGTGGAACGCCTACGACAGGCGCACCGCCGCCGCGACCGGGCTGATGCAGTACTACCGGAACGACACCGGCCTGTTCGCCACGACCGGCTGGTGGAACTCGGCGAACGCGCTGACCGCGGTGGTCGAGAACGCCCGGGTCACCGGTATGGGCAGCTACCGGTACGCCATCGCGAACACCTACGACCGCAACCTCGGCGCGCACGCCGGCAGCTTCCGCAACGAGTACCTGGACGACACCGGCTGGTGGGCGCTCGCGTGGATCGCCGCCTACGACCTGACCGGCGACGCGCGGTACCTGGCCACCGCCCGGACCGGCGCCGACCACATGCACAGCTACTGGGACGGAGTCTGCGGTGGCGGGATCTGGTGGCGCACGTCCCGGACGGTGAAGAACGCGATCGCCAACGAGCTGTATGTCCAGGTCAACGCGGCCCTGCACAACAGGATCGCCGGCGACACGGCGTACCTGCAGCGGGCCCGCGCGGGCTGGAACTGGTTCCAGGCCAGCGGCATGATCAACAGCGGGAACCTGATCAACGACGGTCTCACGATGGCCACCTGCCGGAACAACGGCGACGCGTCCTGGTCCTACAACCAGGGCGTGATCCTCGCGGCGCTCGCCGAGTTGCACCGCGCCACCGGTGACGGCGCGCTGCTGACCGCCGGCCGGCGCCTCGCCGACACGTCGACCACGACGGCGTACCTCAACCCGAACGGGATCCTCCGCGATCCGGGGGAGGCGCCCGGTGGCGGAGGCGCCGACGGGCCATCGTTCAAGGGCGCGTACGTCCGGGGGCTGGCGGCGTTCAACGCGGCTCTCGCGGACCGCCCGTACGCCGCCTACCTGCGCCGCCAGGCCGACTCGGCGCACAGCAGGAACCGCAGCGCGCTCAACACGTACGGGTTGCTGTGGGCCGGTCCGTGGGACCAGTCCGATGCCGCCCGCCAGCAGAGCGCCGTCGATCTCATGAACGCCGCCGGCTGATTTCGCAATTCGTGCTGCTTTCCGCGAGGTGGTGTTGCAATGCAAAATTGTTGACAAAACATTTTCGAGCGGGCCTATTAACGTTGAGAGCGCTCTCAGCATCGTAGTCGGCGCCCTCGCCAGCGACGTGGACGCAGACCTTCGCCGACGACTTCAGCGGCGCGCCCGGCACGTCGCCGTCCGGACCCGCGGCGCCTGACCGGTCGACGGGCTGAGCAGGTCCTTGAGGCCGATGCGCGCGTAGAAGTCGCGGCGGACGCGGTCGCCGAGCGCGTTGACCTGCTCGGCGCCGTCCTCGGCCGGGTCGATGTGGACCCGGAACGGACGCTCACCTTTCGGTGTGTCCACGACGCGGACGATCGCCGTGGCGACCGTGGCGGGGTCGGCGTCGGGCGGCGACAGCTCCGCGAGCCGGGCGCCGACCTGGTCCATGAGACCGGCGTACCGGGCCTCGTACGCGTCCGTCACGTCCGTGTCCGCGGCGTGGCCGGCGTGGGCGAAGTGGTTCGTCCCGGTGGTGAACGCGCCCGGCACGATGATGGTCGTGTCGATGCCGAACCGGGCGACCTCGGCGGCGTAGCTGACGGCGAGCGAGTCCTCGGCGGCCTTGGCCGCGAAGTACGGCGCGAGGTACGGCGGGGTGCCGCCGCGGGTGCTGGTCGATCCCACCCACACGAGCAGCCCGTCGCCCTGCGCGCGCAGGTGCGGCAGCGCGGCGCGGTTGACGCGCTGGGTGGACAGCACGTTGGTGTCGTACACGGCGGCGATCTGCTCGGGGGTGAAGGCCTCGGCGGGACCGAGGACCATGTGCCCGGCGTTGTGCACGACCACGTCCAGGCGGCCCTGCTCGTCGATGATCCGGGCGATGGCGGCGTCGACGGAGCGCTGGTCGCTGACGTCGAGTTCGACGGTGCGCAGGTCGACGGCGTGTTCGGCGGCGTGGCGGGCGGCGTCAGCCACGGCCGGGGCGTTGCGGCCGGCGGTGTCGCGGATGCCGGCGTAGACGGTGTGGCCGGCGCCGGCGAGCGCGCGGACGGTCATGGCGCCGAAGCCGCTGGACGCGCCCGTGACGACGGCGATCTGGGACATGGTTCGCTCCTTGAAAGTCGGGTCGCTCATGCGACACCGCCGTTGGCGTAGAGGACCTGGCCGTTGACCCAGCGCGCGGGGCCGGCCAGGAAGGACACGACGGTCGCGATGTCGTCGGGCTCGCCCAGGCGATCGAGGGGCGCGGCGGCGGCGAGGCGGTCGATCGTGGCCTGGTCCTTGCCGGTGAGGAACAGCGGCGTGGCGGTCGGTCCGGGGGCGACGGCGTTCACCGTGACGTCACGTCCGCGCATCTCCTTGGCGAGGATCAACGTCATCGCGTCGACCGCGCCCTTGGTGGCGGCGTACGCGCTGTAGGACGGCAGCGCGGTCTTCACGACGGACGTCGAGAAGTTGACGATCGCCCCACCCGCGCGGACGCGGCGAGCGGCCTGCTGGTCGACGACGAACGTCCCGCGCACGTTGGTGCGGTGCATGCGGTCGAAGTCGGCGAGGTCCAGCTCGGCGAGCGGCGACAGCGTCATGATCCCGGCGGTGTGGACGACGACGTCGACGCCTCCGAACAGCTCCTCGGCGCGGTCGAACAGGGCGGCGACCTGCGCTTCGTCGGCGACGTCGGCCTGGACCGCCTCGGCTGCGCCGCCGGCCTCGGTGATGCCGTTGACGATCTCCTTGGCGCGGCCCGGGCTGCCGACGTAGTGCACGACGACGGCCATGCCGTCCGCCGCCAGCCGCTCGGCCACCGCGCGGCCGATGCCGCCGGAGGCGCCGGTGACGATCGCGACACGGGTTGGTGTGGTCATCTCTGCTCCTCGGTTTGTGTACGCTGCGTCCATATAAACACGTGATGGACGCAGCGTCCATATACTTGGCGGATGTCACAACAGATCCGCCGCGGCCGTGGCCGCCGACCGGCCGACGAGGTGCGCCGGGACATCCTGGAAGCGGCCGGGAAGCTGCTCCTCGCCGAGGGGATGGGCGCGTTCACGATCGAGCGGGTGGCCGCCCTCGCCGGCGCGAGCAAGATGACGATCTACAAGTGGTGGCCGTCCAAGGGCTCCCTGGCGCTCGACGGCTACTTCACGGCGGTGCGGAGCACGCTCGTCTTCCCGGACACCGGAGACATCGAAGCGGACCTGCGTACCCAGCTGCACGCCTTCGTCCGTCTCCTCCGCGACACCCGCGCCGGACGCGTCATCGCCGAGCTGATCGGCCAGGCCCAGACGGATCCCGAACTCGCGGCCGCCTACCGCGAGAACTACTCCGGGCCACGCCGCGCGCTGGCGGTCGAGGCGCTGCGGCGTGCCCAGGACCGCGGCCAGCTGCACGCCGACGTCGACCCCGAAGTCGTCATCGACCAGCTCTGGGGCGCCTGCTACCACCGGCTGCTGCTGCCGGACCAGCCACTCACCGACGAGTTCGCCGATGCGCTCGTCCAGAACCTCATGACCGGGCTGCGCCCCTGAGCCTCACGGGCGACCCGTGCCGGCGCCACCCCGCCGCCACCGCGTGCCGCTGCCACGCCGCCACCCCGTGCCGCCGCCGCGTCCGGCGTCACGTGTCCGCGAGGAGGGTGTGGACGGTGGCGGAGTCCTCGGCGTCCAGGGCCGCCGCCGCGATGGCCGCCGCGCGGCGGAGGTCGACCCCGCGCACCGCTTCCTTGATCGCGGGCACCGCGCGGGGCGCGACGCTGAGTTCGCGCACGCCGAGCCCGGTCAGCAGTCCCGTGGCACGCGCGTCCGCCGCGAGTTCGCCGCACACCGCGACCAGCGTCCGCTCGCCGGCGCCCCGGCAGACGGTGTCGATCAGCCGCAGCACGCCCGGGTCGAACCCGTCGGCGAGCGGCGCGACGGCATGGTTGCCGCGTTCGGCGGCGAGGGCGTACTGCGTCAGGTCGTTCGTCCCGATGCTGAAGAAGTCCACATAGGGCGTGAGCGCCGCCGCCTTCAGGGCCGCCGCCGGCACCTCCACCATGATCCCGACCTGCAAGCCGGGGGGTTCCCCGGCGCCGGCCCGCTTGATCGCGTCGTCGAGCATGCGTCGTGCCCGGACGACCTCGTCCACCGTGGTCACCATCGGGAACATCAGGCTGACGGGAACGTCGTGCGCCACCCGGACGATCGCGAGCAGCTGGTCGGCGAGCAGCGCCGGGTTGGCGAGGGAGAGCCGGATGCCCCGGACGCCGAGGAACGGGTTGGCTTCGGGCGCCGACGGTAGGTAGCTGAGCGGCTTGTCGCCGCCGACGTCCAGGGTGCGCAGGGTGATCCGGCGGCCGCCGAGCGCTCCGGCGATGTCCCGGTAGACCGCTTCCTGCTCGTCCACGTCCGGGGGAGTGGTGCGGCCGAGGAACAGGAACTCGGTGCGGACGAGGCCGGCGAGGTCCGCGCCGCAGTCCGCTGCCACGCGCGCGTCCTCGACGGAGCCGATGTTGGCGCCCACCTCGATGGCGACGCCGTCGCGGGTCACGGCGGGTGCGGACGCGCGCGAGCTGGCCTGTTCCTGCCGTCGCGCCAGCTCGGCGCCCCGGCGGCGGAAGCCCTCCAGAACGGTGTCGGACGGGTCGACCGCGACCTCACCCGTCGTCCCGTCGAGCGCGACGAGCGTGCCGTCGGCGATGTCGAGGATGGTGGGACCGAGCCCGACGACCGCGGGGATGCCCCTGGCCCGGGCCAGGATCGCGCCGTGCGACGTGGGGCTGCCGAACGCGAGGAGGACGCCGGCGACGCGTTCGGGGTCCAGTTCGGCGGCCTCGGCCGGCGTGAGATCGGCGGCGACCAGCACTCCCGTACCCTGCGGTGCCGCGCCGGCCAGCCCCAGCAGCGCCCGCAGGACCTGGTCGCCGACCGCGCGGATGTCCGCCGCGCGAGCCTGCAGGTAGGGGTCCGGGAGCGCGGCGAACTCACCAGCGACGCGGGCGGTGGCGGCCGACCATGCCGGCGCGGCGGCCTCACCGGCGTCGATCCGGGACCGGACGTCGTCCAGCAGGTCGGCGTCGTCGAGCAACAGCAGATGGGCGTCGAAGATGCCGGCGTCGGCGTCCCCGGCATCGCGGGCGGTACGGGCACGGACCCGCTGCACGTCGCGCCGCACGGCGGCGAGCGCTTCCCGGAGCCGTCGCCACTCCACCGCCGGACCTCGCGACGGCACGTCGGGAATCTCGACCGGCGCGACGCGCATCGACCAGGCCGGACCGGTGCCGATGCCAGGCGAGGCGGGCAGCGGCGTGACGGTGGCCGGCCCATCGGCGCGGGCGGCGGGCGGTGACGCGGCGGACGGCTCAGCGGCGCGCGCGGTGGTCGGTGGCCACGCGGCGGTCTGCCCAGCGGCGCGGGCGGTGGCCGGCGGGCCGGCGGGTGTGGTGGCCGGCGGGCCGGGGGAGGCTGCCTCGTCGAAGGCACGGGAGGCTAGCGCCAGGACGTGATCCAGGGCTTCGCGCGCCTGCGCCCCGGCCGCGCGCACGTCGACGTCGTGCCCGCACAGTGCCCCGAGCGTCGCCACGCGCGAGAGGCTGGACGCCGGCACCCAGGCCGATCCGGTGCTGCGGTTCCGGATGTCGACCCGCGCGTCGAACGCCCGTACCTCAGCCACCAGCCGCGCGGCCGGACGGGCGTGCAGCCCGTGCGGATTCGTCACGGTGAACGAGCCGGTGTGCTCGGCGTCCGTGGACACGGAGACGGCGGGCGCCTGCTGCCCGAAGTGGGACTGCTTGCCGGCCAGCGCCGCCGTCGCCTCCGCCGCCACCTCGTCGCGGCGTCCGCCGGTGGCCGCGGCGACGGCGGCGACGACCAGCCCCTCGACGAGTGGCGCCGGGCAGAGCACGACCTGCTCCCGTACCGCGTCGTCGAGGAGGTCGAGCGCGAGTTCGGCGGAGAGCATCGCGCTGCCGAGATCCATCAGGACCACGACGCCGTCGCCCCCGTCGGCGGCGAGTATCGCCTCCATGATCTGGACGGCATCGGTGCCGAACGTGGTCTCGTCGAGCCCGGCCGCGATCTCGATCCGGACCTGACGGCCGTGCACCATCTCCCCGGCGAGCGCGACGGCGGCCCGCGCGAGCGCCCGGCTGTGGGAGACGACGACGATGCCGACCATGGGCCGCCTCAGCTTCCGTCCGGGGCCAGCGCCGACGCCGCGGCGACGACGAGCAGGGTCACGGACGTGGCCCCTGGATCCTGATGCCCGACGCTGCGTTCGCCCAGGTAGCTGGCCCGGCCCTTGCGCGCCAGCAGGGGGATCGTCGCGTCCCGGCCGGTTTCCGCCGCGGCGACGGCCGCCGCCAGCGCCGAGCCGAAAGACGAACCGCCGGCCAGTGCCACGTCCAGCGCCTCGACCGCGGGGGCCAGCGCGTCGTACATGGTCTTGTCGCCGGCCTCGGCCTTGCCGCGTGCGACCACACCGTCCAGCCCGGCCCGCAGCGCCTTGGCGAACCCTTCGGCGCCGAGGGATTCGACGTCGCCGGCCGCGGTCGCCATCCGGAGGAACAGCGTCCCGTAGAGGGGGCCGCTGGCACCGCCGGTCGTGCTGATCAGTTTCATCCCGACCAGTTTGAGAAGCGCCGCCGCGCTGGCCGGCCGCTCGTCGGCCAGTGCCGCGACGACCGCGCTCATCCCACGGTCCATGTTGATGCCGTGGTCCGCGTCCCCGATCGCGGAGTCGAGGTCGGTGAGCAGGTCCTTGTCCACCGAGACGAGCCTGGCGAACTCGCGGATCCACGCGGCCAGCGCGTCGACGTCGATCATCGGTTCAGACCCCCCACCGCAGGGCCGGGGTCCGCACCGGGGCGTCCCAGAGCCGGAGCAGGTCGTCGTCCACCTTGAGCAGCGTGACCGAGCAGCCGGCCATGTCCAGGCTGGTGATGTACGGCCCGACGAGCGACCGCGCGATGCGCACACCGGCCTTGTCGAGGATCGCCGTGACCTCGTTGTAGAGGAGGTACAGCTCGATCAGCGGCGTCGCGCCCATCCCGTTGACGAACGCGATCACGCCGTCGCCGCCGGTGAAGTCGAGGTCGCCGAGGATCGGGCTCGACGAGCAGCTCGGCGATCTCCTTGGCCGGGGCCAGCGGTGCGCGCCGCCGGCCCGGCTCGCCGTGGATGCCGATCCCGATCTCCATCTCGTTCTCGGGCAGCTCGAACGTCGGCTTGCCGGCGGCCGGCACCGTGCAGGACGTGAGCGCGACGCCCATGCTGCGCCCGCCCGCGTTGACCTTGCGCGCGACGCCGGCGACCTCCGGCAGCGTGCGGCCCTGTTCCGCCGCCGCGCCCGCGATCTTCTCCAGCAGCACGGTCACGCCCACGCCACGCCGCCCCGCCGTGTAGAGGCTGTCCTGGACGGCGACGTCGTCGTCGGTGACGACCGAGGTGACCTCGACACCGGTCTCGGCGGCGGCGAGCTCGGCGGCCATCTCGAAGTTCATGACGTCGCCGGTGTAGTTCTTCACGATGTGCAGCACGCCGGCGCCGCCGTCGACGGCCTTCGTGGCCGCCAGCATCTGGTCGGGGACGGGAGAGGTGAAGACCTCGCCCGCGCACGCCGCGTCGAGCATGCCGAGGCCCACGAAGCCGCCGTGCATCGGCTCGTGCCCGGAGCCGCCGCCGGAGATCAGTCCGACCTTGCCCCGGACGGGCGCGTCGCCCCGGTAGACGATCTTGTTCTGATGGTCGACGCGGAGTTCCGGGTGTGCGGCCGCCATGCCGCGAAGTGCCTCGGAGACCACGTCGGCCGGGTCGTTGATGAGCTTTTTCATCGGTCGCTCCTCGCGGCTGTCAGTTCGAACGGGCTTCGGCGTGTGCGGGGGTCGTGTGCGCCGGGGCGGGGGCGTCGGCCGAGGTGCGGGAGATCGCGCCGTACGCCAGCGCGGCGAGGACGCCGGCCAGCAGCTCGGCGGCGACGTAGACCGGAAGCTGGTCCCAGTGCACGGTGCCACCGGCGACCTGCTGGACCAGCATCGGGCCGAACGTGCGCGCCGGGTTGATCGACGCGCCCGTGGCCGGCGCGACCGGGATGATCGCGGCGAAGACCACGAGGCCGATCGCGACGCCGGCGAAACCGGCGCTGGCCTTGCGGTGGATCACGCCGAAAACGGTGAACACGAGGATGAACGTACCCACGAACTCCGCCGCGAAGGCCTGCCCCGCGCCGACCGGATCGGCGTAGGTGGCGACGCCCAACCCGACGTCGCTCGCCTTCTGGCCGAGGACGGCGATGATGGCGGCCGCGCCGATGACCGCGCCGGCGAGCTGCGCGCCCAGGTACGCCGGTACCCGGGACCACGGGAACTTGCCGGTCACCGCCAGGCCGAGTGTGACCGCCGGGTTGATGTGGTTGCCCGAGATGTGGCCGAGCGCGTAGACGGTCGCGACGACGATCGTGCCGAAGGCGAGGGAGATCATGCCCAGGTCCGCCATCGTGAACGGCGCGTCGCCGTTCACGATGAGCGTCGCCGGGACGGAACCGACGCCGACGAACACCAGGAACGCCGTCCCGATGACCTCGGCCGCGAGCTTCTGAGCCAACCTGGGCTCGTCCATGGAAACCTCCTGCGGTGACGCCCCGTGGCTGAACTCCATTCGACTATGTCGAATCTCACTCGGAAAACTACCCCCTCGATTTGCCATGGACAAGTGGTGTGCGAGAAAATGTCGGCGCCGGCACCGCGACAGGGGGCAAACCGGATGATCCAGTCGGTCGACCGCTCGCTGCGCATCCTGACGGTGCTCCAGGGCGCCCGCCGGATGAGCCTCGGCGAGATCGCCGCCGCGCTGAGCCTCCCGCCGTCCACCGTGCACGGCATCATCCGCACGCTCCTGGCGCACGGCATGGTGCAGCAGGAACGCGACTCGCTCCGCTACCGGCTCGGGCCGGCGACGTTGCGGCTCGGCAACGTGTACCTCGACACGCTCGAACTGCGCTCCCGCGTCATCACCTGGGCCGAGGAACTGTCCCGCCGCACCGGGTTCGCCGTGCGCACCGGCGTGCTCCTCCTCGGCGACGTCGTCGTGGTCCATCACGAACCCCGTCCGGACGGCACGCGCCAGATGCCCGAGGTCGGCATCGTCATCCCGGCGCACGCGTGCGCGTTGGGGAAGGCGCTGCTGGCGTACGACGCCGAGGCGTGCGCGCAGGTGCTCGCCGGGCCGCGCCGCAGCATGACTGGCGACACGGTCACCGAGGCGTCCGCACTCCAGGCGCAGCTCGGCGAGGTGCGGACCACCGGCATCGCGACCGAGGTCGAGGAGGCCGTGCTGGGGGAGTGTGGCGCGGCGGCGCCCCTGGTCGATGCCGGTGGCGAGGTGGCCGGCGCGATCGGGCTCGTCGTCCCCAGTGGAGAGTGGCCGCTGGAATCCGGCGCGCTGGACGCGCTGCGGACCACCGCTCGCGCGGTGTCGCGCGAACTCGGCGCCCAGGCCTGGCCGCCCCCGGCGGAGCCCCGATCCGCCTGACCTGGCGCCGGCGCCGGTCGGATGTGTGACCATACCGGCGTGAAGGTCGCGCGGCTGCACGGTGTGGCGGACATCCGGATCGGCGACGAACCCGTCCCCGAGCCCGGGCCCGGCATGAGCCTCGTCAAGGTCACGGCCGTCGGGATCTGCGGTTCGGACCTGCACTGGTACGCCGAGGCCGGGATCGGCGACGCGAAGCTGGCGGCGCCCCTGGTGATCGGGCACGAGTTCGCGGGCGTCATCGAGGGCGGCCCGAGGCACGGCGAGCGCGTCGCCGTCGACCCGGCGATCCCGTGCGACAGCTGCGACATGTGCCTGGCCGGGCTCCGGAACCTGTGCCCCACGATCGGATTCGCGGGGCACGGCGGGCACGACGGGGCGTTGCAGGAGTACGTCGCCTGGCCGACCGCGCTGCTGCACCGCCTGCCGGCCGCGGTGTCCGATGTCGACGGAGCGATGCTGGAACCTCTCGGGGTGGCGCTGCACGCGCTGGACCTCGGCCACGTGCGGGTCGGCATGACGGTGGGCGTGTTCGGCTGCGGTCCGATCGGGCTGTTGCTGGTGCAGCTGGCGAGGCTCGCCGGCGCCACCACGGTGGTCGCCACCGATCCGCTGGAGCATCGCCGGGAGGCGGCCGCGCGGTTCGGCGCCGACGCCGGCGCGCCTGGTGTCGACGTCGCGTCCGGTGTCGATGTGGCGTTCGAGGTGGCCGGCACGGACGCGGCGGTGCACGACACCCTGATCGCCGCCCGGCCCGGCGCGCGAGTGGTGCTGGTCGGGATCCCGGACGGTGACACGACCACGTTCCGGGCCTCGCTGGCGCGTCGCAAGGGGCTCAGCCTGATCCTGGCGCGGCGGATGAACGAGACGTACCCGCGTGCCATCAGGCTGGTCGATCAGGGCCTGGTCGACGTGGCCTCGTTGGTGTCGGACCGGTATCCGCTCGACGCGACGTCCGAGGCGTTCGCGGCGGCCGTGTCCCGACGGGGGCTGAAGGTCGTCGTCGAACCCTGACCCTGGACCGGGTGGCCGCGACCAGCTGATCGCGGCCACCCGGTCCCGGCTAGGCCAGAGGCCGTGTGCGCCGGACCCTGCGGACGACCAGCAGGACGGCGCCGATCAGGAGCACGAGCAGCGTGCAGGCGGCGACGATCGCGGCGACGAGCCAGGTCGGCCACGGACCGAAGTCCGGGTCGCCGGGCGGGTGGGACTTCGCCGTGTCGATGAGGCCGGTCGCCACGGACGAGACGTACGCGCCACGCAGGTCGGCGAGGACCGTCCGGGAACCCGTCCGCACCCCCCGGGCGGTGAGGACGCTGGCGGACCCCGTCCCCTCCTGGACGAGGAGTTCCGCGTCGTTTCGCCAGGCGACCATCGCCCCGTCCGTGACGATCTGTTCCGGCGGTCCGTCGGTGCTCTTGTCCGTCGGGACGAACCGGAACGTGCAGGGGACGTTGCCGCCGCCCGGCGTGTGCACGGTGACGAGGAACCGTCCGTCCGGCGACCAGGCGTTCTGTCCGCCGAGCCGGGCGCCCGTCGAGGCGATGTCGATCTCGGTGAGCGTCTTGCCGGTGCGGTCGACGATCCGGATGACGCCCTTGAGCTGGACGGCGATCCGCTGCCCGTCCGGCGAGAACGCGAACGCGTCGGGAGCCGGGGTGAGCAGCGGGGTCTCGGCGCCGGTCCGGGCGTCCAGCAGCGCCGCTTCCTTGCCGGTCCGGACGACGAGCAGCGTCCTGCCGTCCGGGGAGAACCCGAGTTGCGAGGGGCGCTCACTGCCGTCGGCCTGGCGGATCCGTGTGAGTGCGCCGGTCCGCAGGTTCTGGATGCTGATCGCGCCGTCGGGCAGGGCCAGCGCCGCGCGGGTGCCGTCGGGGGTGAGCGCGGCCCCGTCGAAGTGGAGCACGTCGCTGCCGGGGCCGAGCCGCCGGTACGTGCCGGCGTCCGCGCCGACCGCGACCGCGCGCGGGGTGTCCATGACGTAGTAGTTGAGGATCGCCAGCGCCCGCCCGCCCGGCGCGTCCTTCGCGTAAGCGGTGAGCATCGAGTACTCGGGCAGGTTCCGCGGGATCGCCGGGTCGGCGCCGCTCGGGGCCGCCGGCTGGAGCGTGTCGGTCCGTACCTGCGGTGGTACGAGAACCACCGCGGCCACGACGGCCGCGAGAGCCGGGACCGCCGCCAGCCGCAGCGCGCGCCGCCGCCGGGCCTGGCCGAGCGCACGGTCGACGATGTCCGGACCGGCCGGCTCGACGCCGTCAGCGACCTCACTGAGCAGGTCCTGCAGTTCGAGCTGTCCCATCACCGCACCTCCCTCGACGGACCGACCGTCACCAGTTCCGACAGTTCCGGAGCCAGTTCCCGCAGCCGGGCGAGCGCCCGGTGCGTCTGGCTCTTCACGGTCCCGACCGAGCAGCCGAGCAGGTCGGCGGTCTGCGCCTCGGACCTGTCCTCGTAGAACCGCAGCACCACGACCGCGCGCTGGGCCTTCGTCAGCCGGGCGAGCGCCCGTTCGAGCGTCATCCGCTGGAGCGCGCGATCGGTCTCGTCCGCGTGGTGCGCGCGCTCGGGCGGCGCGCCGGTCAGCGCTTCGGCCGGTCGCCGGCGCCGCCTGCGCCAGCCGGAGACGAACTCGTTGTAGAGCACCCGCCTGATGTAGGCCTCCGGATCGCCGCCGCCGATCACGGCGGGCCAGCGCATCGCGGTCTTGGCGAGCGCGGACTGCAACAGGTCCTCGGCGAGCCCGCGGTCGCCCGTGAGCAGGAACGCCGTGCGCGTGAGCGCGGCGGATCGGGCGAGCACGAACTCGCGGAAACCGTCGTACCGATTCACGGTCACCTCCTTCTGCCCACGTACACGCCCTGCTGCGGCAGAAGGTTGTCACGCCATGGCCAGGGGTTTCCCCGTCTCCAGCATCGTCTTGAGGCTGGCGATGATGGACGGCCTGTCAGGCTTGACGGGCGCACTACGGTTCCGCGCCATGACGGAGAGAGTTCCTGGTTCGGTGCGTCCGTTCACGGTCGTGGCGATCATCCCGTTCGCGACGGGCGTGTTCCTCGGGTACTTCGTGACCGGGATCTGGACGCCCGTGCCTGAGGACTGGTGGATCCCGGCCTCGATCCGGGTCGCCTGGCAGCTCGGCGGTGCGGTCCTGCTCGGGCTGGCATTCCTGCACGAGGGCGGTGCGCTGCGGTTCAACGCGGCGCTCGTGCCGGCGCTCGCGATCGTCGCGGTGGTCGGGTCGATCCTCGGGTTCGTGTTCTGCTTCAACCCGGTGCTCGACCTGGCCCGCGGACCCGCCGTGCAGCACGGCAGCGTCTCGTTCGAGGAGCGTGGCTCGGGCAAGCGCGCGCGCACGGTCCTGGTCGTGCGCGAGGCCGACGGCGACAAGCACGAGTACCGGAGCTACTCGCCGGACCGGATCCGCGGCCAGATCCGGGCGTGCGGCACGCAGGACGGCCTGGAGTTCACCGTCCTGCGCCACCTCGAACAGGTGCTGGAGGTCCGCTGCCCAGGCGCTACTTCCCCTTCGCGCGACCGTTGACGACCGAGCCGGGGAACACGCGGCCCGTCGAGCCGACGCCCGCCTCGGCCAGCGACTTGGCGTCGGTCAGCGGCAGGTACTGCCCGAACCGCAGCTCGACCTCGCGCCCGTCGCCGGCGACGACCGCGGCGACGGTTCCCTCGACGGCCAGGGCCGGCGCGGCGAACCGCTGAGGCACGTCGGCCGGCAGTGCGAGCAGCCCGTACTCCGCCGAGGTGATCGCGATCTTGGCGGTCCGGGGGTCCAGCTCGAGGCCGGACCAGGTCTGCGTGAGAATCGGCTCGAAGGCCTGTTCGAGCGTGAACAGGCGCACGTCCCTGGCGCCGTCGACCCCCCGGTTGACGTGGAAGAGGCGGGCGATGTCGCCGGCCTCGCCGGAGTCGTCCGGGTCGAAGTGGATGTTGGTCTTGGCGCCCGGGCCGATGAGCTTGACACCTTCGACGGCGTAGCCGAGCCGTACGGTCGCACGGCCGGGCCCGGACTCCAGCTCCTTGCCAGACTCGTCGAGCAGCGCCCACTGGCCGAGGCTGACGTCGACGGTCGCGTGGTCGTCCGCCAGGCCGACGGACCGCAGCAGCCGCAGGGCCGTGGTGGTGAGCCGCTCGACCGTGCCGTCGCCGAGCCGGTGGACGACGCCGTCGCCGGTCTGCTCCGCGGTGACATCCGCCCAGCGGCGCCGCTCGTCCTCGAACTTCACCAGCTGGCGCGTGTTGCGGGCACGCATGGCGCCGCTCGCGGAGAACACCTCGACCTGCCCGTCCGGTCCGCCGGTGGCCCATCCGTGGGGCACGTCGACGGTGGCCTTGACGTCGAGGCCGAGGGCCTTGCCCAACCCGGCGACGATGTCCGTGTGTCTGGACAGGCACGGCGCGGCGATCGTCGCGAGCGGAGCGCCGCCGGGGATGTCGGGCAGCGCGACCCGGAAGTCCACATCGGAGATCGTGAGAGACATGTCAGGCTCCTTCAGCAGGTTCCGCGAGCGGTCCAGAAGGACCGGCTGGTGACGGGGTCGGTGGTCTCCGGCTCGCGGAGGCGCTCGTTGTAGGTCGGGGCGCCCGGCGCCTCGGCCCGGAGGTAGGCCCACTGGACGCTGCTGCCCTCGACGATCTCGTTGGCTTCGGCCCAGGCTTCGCGGATCGGCACGTCGATCGTGAAGAAGCCGGACAGCGGCCCGTAGAAGAACCACGCGGCGTACATCGCGAACCACGTGCCGCGCGAGTCCTGCCCGCCGCCGGAGTACGACGAGTTGTGGAAGCCGAGCATGTAGTGGAGGCGCTGGAACGCGGGGATCCACCGTCCGACCGAGTTGGTGGACGTGTGCTGGAGAAGGTCGCACGCGTGCGTCGCGAAGAACTCGAGGTCGCTCTTGCCGAAGTCGACCGCGTCGCCCGTCGTCACCGAACCGCCCCAGACGAGGAAGCTCGTCGTGTTGCCGTGGGACGACATCTGCAGCGCGTCGACCGAGTCCGTCCGCTGCGTGGTGTTCGGGGTGGTGACGAAGTCGCTCTTGGCGACCCCTGCATCACCGTGGTTCTGGGTCCAGTCGAACTGGGCGAGACCGCCGAGCGTCGACGCGAAGCCCTCGGCTTCGAGCCGGCGGCCGTCGATTCCGTCTTTGATCCACCAGGACCCCACATACTTGGACATCCGGTACTCCTGCCTTCGACGCCATACCACCAATGGCGGTTGATCCCCAGGGGGCGCCGGTCCCGGTCCAGATACGACGGAGGCGCCGACGTTGCCCCGAGGCACTCTCATGGCCGTGCTCGCGCACCCCGACGACGAATCCACCACGCTCGGCGCGACGCTGGCGACGTACGCGGCGCGGGGCGTCCGGGTCGTCGTCGTGACCTGTACCCGCGGCGAGTTCGGTGACCGCCCGTACGGCGTACCACCGGACCCCGCGCTGGACTGCGAGGAGGCGGCCGCCACCCGCCTCTCCGAGCTGGACGAGGCGTGCCGGCGCCTGGGTGTCGAGACGGTGGAACCGTTGGGGTACCACGATTCCGGCACCTGGGCGGGTTCTCACCAGCACGACCTGTTCGTTCAGGCCCCGATGGACGAGGTCGCGGCACGGATCGCCGCTCTCGTCGACGCCTACCGCCCGGACGTCGTGATCAGCCACGACCCGTCCAGCACCGGGCACCGCGACCACAGCCACGCCGCCCGGGCCGCCGGCCTCGCCACCGCCGGCACATCCGTGAAGCTGTACGCCACCGCGCACGGCACCAGCTACTGGCGCGCCGTCCGGGAAGCCCTCGCGCGGCAAGGGATCCACCGGCCCGAGCCGACCCGCGAACGTCTCGACGCCACCGACAGGGTCGAGGAGCAGATCACGACCACGGTCGACGTGCGGGACATGGTCGGCAGGAAGAGGCACGCGCTGGGCGCCCACGCCAGCCAGCTCCGACACTCGCTGGCCGCCAAGATCCCGGAACCGGAGTGGCCGGACGTGTTCGGCATGGACGCGTTCGTCCGGCTCCACGACCCGACGGGAACGCCGACACCGGAAACGGACCTGTTCGCGGGTGTCGCCACCCGCTGAAACGGGTACCTCCCGCTTCATGACTATCGGAGCAGGCATCTTCCTGATCGCGATCGGCGCGATCCTCACGTTCGCGGTGGACTGGGAACTCGGCGGCCTGGATCTGGACATCGTCGGGTGGATCCTGATGATCGCCGGGCTGGCGGGGATCGTCCTCACGCTCGCCTACACGCGGCGGTCCCGGCGCGTGGTCGAGCAGACCGTGCCCGGCGAGCGCGTCGTGGAACGGCGGACCGAGGTCTACGACGACCCGAACGTCCCGCCGCCGCCGGCCTGATCCGCGCCCGCCCGGGCCGCACCCGCCGCCTCAGCGGAGGCGGCGGGCCTTCTTCGCGGCCCGGGCGTACACGTCCCGGTGGTCGGCGGCGGCGGTCGCAGCCCGGGACTGCTCGACGCCGTGCAGCAGTCCGAACGTGAAGCCGTTCTCGCCGGCCAGGTGCGCCTGCGTGCCCATATGCCGCAGCGCGTCCTGCGCCACCACCGCGTCCTGGTGGTCGCCCAGTACGGTCTGCAGCCGCTTCATCGCCTTCGCGTAGGACGCCGCAGGCTTGCCGAGCGCGGGCTCGGCGGTCTCGCCGGCGTACCGGGCGCGCTTGGCCGCCTTGCGCAGCTCGTGCAGGGCGGCACCGGACTCGGCGAGGTCACGCACCCGCCGCCAGGTGCGATACACCCGGCGCGGCAGGACCTTGCGCGCCTTCTTCGTGGCCTCGGCGCTCCACGGCGGGTCGGACGCCAGCCGCTCCAGCCCGTCCAGCAGGGCGAAGTAGCGGTCGCTGTCGAGGAGGTCCCGCACCTCGGCATCGGCGTCGCGGGTACGGGCCGCCATGGTGGACTCGATCCGCGCCGCCACCGGTCCGAGCACCAGCGCGTCGGGGAGTGCGTGCACGGCGTCCAGGAGCCGGGACCGCAGCACCTCGGCGTCCCGCGCGCTGCCGAGCACGACCCCGAACCAGCGCAGCTCGCCGCGGATCGGCTCGGTGACCGTGCGGTCGAACAACGGCCGGTACTCGCGCAGCACGCTGCGCAGCCGCCGCGCCGCGACCCGGGCCTGGTGCACCGAGTCGGGGGTGTCGAGCCGGATGCCGCGATCGGCTTCCCGCAGCCGTCGCAGGTGGTCGCGCAGCGCCTCCAGGATCACGTCGGCGGCGGTCGCCTTCCGGCCGTGCGGCGGCGGCGTGGACACGGGCAGGCGGTCGCCGAGCGCCCGGCGCAGCTTCGACGGTGAGCGGGACGGTGCGGCGCCGCTCCGTTCGAGCTGCCGGCTCGCGGCGGGCAGCAGCGCGTCGCCGCCGTCGACCAGTTCGACCTCGATCTCGCGCCAGCTGCTCACCTGCGCGCTGTCCGGCTCGGCGAGCACCTGGGCGGTGACCGTGTCGTCGGCGACCTCGGCCACCGGGTGCCGGTCGCCGTCGAGCAGGCGGTACACGGTGCGCCGGGTGCGGATTCTCACGACCGGGCCCAGGCGCTCGTGCCGGACCAGGGCCCTGATCGGGTCGATCAGCTCAGGCGGCACCGCCGAGCCGCGACCCAGCGGGTGCCGGAACTCGGTACGGGAGCCGTCCGCGGCGGGCACCTTCAGATGCCAACCCGCGTCGCGGCCGCCCGTCCGACGCCGCAGCGTCACCCCGGCGCCGGCCAGCCGCAGGTCCGGCAGGTCGAAGTAGGTGCCGACCAGCTTCTCCACCACCGGATCCGCGACGGCCGCCACTCCCGGCAACGTCGCGAAGTCGGGTAGCCGCGTCGACGGTTCGACCTCGAACGTGCGCTCGGCCTCGCGGTGTGCGGTGACCATGTCTCGCCTCCCGGTGACATCGTCGTTGGCGTCGTCGTTGTACGGCTCGTACCCGATCCGTGGGGATTCTCACGGCGCGGGAACGCCTGCCGCCCACGCCGTGTTCATCCGGTACGGGTTCCTCCTTCAGGGGAGAGAGTGATGGGTGAACGACTGATCACCGAGCGGGTCGCCCTGCGGCCGTGGCACCTCGACGACGCCGGGCAGGCGTTGGAGGTGTACGGCGAGGGCGAGGTGGCGAGATGGCTCAGCCCCGCGATGGACAGCGTGCCGGACATCGCGGCGATGCGGGCGGTCCTGGAGCGGTGGATCGGCGAGTCCGAGCGGCTCGACGCGCCCGCCGGGCGGTGGGCGATCGAGCGCAACGACGACGGGCGGGTCATCGGCGGCGCCGTCCTGCTGCCGCTGCCGCCCGGCAATGTCGATCTGGAGATCGGCTGGGCGCTGCGGCCCGACGTGTGGGGCAAGGGATACGCCACCGAGGCGGCGTCCGCGCTGGCGCGGTGGGCCTTCGACGCGGGCCACGACGAGATCTTCGCCGTCGCCAGACCCCGCAACAGCCGCGGCGGCGCGGTGGCCCGCCGGCTCGGCATGGAGTGGGTCGGCGAGACCGAGAAGTACTACGACCTGCGCCTGCAGGTGTTCCGGCTCCGCGCCGGCGACTTCGACGCCGCGTCGTGAAGGCTAGTATGCGGTAACAGGTACTTGACTATCTACAGTACTGAACCTAGTCTCGTTCCATGAACGTGCCGCACGACCCCCAGCTACTCAAGGGCGTGCTCTCGCTGCTGCTGCTGTGGCTGCTCGCAGAGCGCGAGTCCTACGGGTATGAGCTGGTCCAGCGGCTCCGCGGGCACGGGCTCACCGGCATCGCCGAGGGCACCGTGTACCCGGCGCTCGCCCGGCTCGAACGCGAAGGCCGGGTCACGACCCGGCTGGTGCGGTCCCGCTCGGGGCCTGCCCGCAAGTACTACCGCCCGTCCGATGGCGGCTACGAGGCGCTGGCCGACGGCGCGGCCGCGTGGCGGGCGCTGGCGGACATCGTCACGCCGGTGCTGGGTCGGCCGGTGCCACCCACTCCCGCCGCGCCCGAGGAGGAGACCTGATGACCCAGGCGCCCAGCTTCGTCGACCGGTTACGGATAGAACGCGCCGTGTGGACCGTGGACACCCTGGCAGGCGACCTGCCCGGCAGGCGCCGCCGCTCGGTCCGGCGGGAACTGCGCGCCGACCTCTGGGCGTCCACGCGGGAGGTCGGTGCCGCGGAGGCGATCCGCCGCCTCGGCAACCTGCGGCGCCTCTCCGCGGAGTATCTCGACGTGGAGTACGGGGCGAAGCGCCCGCGCTATCTCAAGGGCGCCTTCTGGGCATTCATGGCCGTGGTGGTGCTGGAGGTCCACACCTTCGCCCGGATCGACGGGTTCCACCACGGTCTGGAGGTGGCCGACCCCGGTGACGGTTCGTTCACCCTGCGCCCGCTGGGTCGCTTCGGGCCCGTGTACGAAACGGCCTACGTGGACGGCACGTTCGACTCGTTCAGCCTCGACCTCGCCCCCGCCCTGCTGCCGCTCGCGGTCGTCCTGCTCGGCGCGTTCCTCGTCGGGGGCCGGTTCTGGCGCGCGTGGCGACCCGGACGCGTATCGGCAGGCTGAGCCGCGTGGCCGGACGTACTGTCAACGGGGGGCCACGCGGAAGGGGGCAGGCCGGTGCACGCGCACAAGCATTGGTGGCACGTGCTGCGCCACCGGCTCGTCCCGCACTCCCACGACAGCGCCGACAAGGTCGATCCGGCGATGGAGTCCTCCCGTGACGGGATGCGCGCACTGTGGATCTCGCTGGCCGCGCTCGGCGCCACCGCGGCGGCGCAGGCGGTGGTCGTGGTGCTGTCGGGCTCGGTGGCGCTGCTGTCGGACACCGCGCACAACGTCGCCGACGCGTTGACGGCCGTCCCGCTCGGCATCGCGTTCCTGGTTGGACGGCGCGCGGCGACGCGATCCTTCACCTATGGCTTCGGGCGTGCCGAGGATCTGGCCGGCATCGTGATCGTGCTGGTGATCGCCGCGTCGGCGGTACTGGCGGCGTGGCAGGGCATCGACCGCCTGCTGCACCCGGTCGCGATCAGCCACCTGCCGGCGGTGGCGGCGGCGGGCGTCATCGGGTTCGCCGGCAACGAGCTGGTGGCCCGGTACCGGATCCGGGTCGGACGGCGGATCGGATCGGCGGCCCTCGTCGCCGACGGA
Organism: uncultured Actinomycetota bacterium; assembly: GCA_963742725.1. GTDB lineage: Bacteria > Actinomycetota > Actinomycetes > Mycobacteriales > Cryptosporangiaceae > CAVVAL01. The sequence goes on from CAVUMX010000003.1 coordinate 459,186, forward strand.
CTCCACGCCCGTACCGACGGCTTCACCTCACTGGCCGTCGTCGCGGCGGCGGCCGGTGCGTGGGTTGGGTGGAGCTGGGCGGACCCGGTGGTCGGACTGGCGATCGCGGTGGCCATCGTGGTCGTCCTGAAGGACGCGGCGCGCGAGGTCGGGCGGCGACTGATGGACGCCGTCGACCCCGCGCTGGTGGACCAGGCCGAAGAGACGCTGCGGGCCATTCCGGGCGTGCGCGAGGTGAGCCGTGTCCGGCTGCGCTGGATCGGCCATAACCTGCACGCCGAGGCCGACCTGGTCGTGGACGCCGACCTGACGCTCGTCGCCGCCCACGGCATCGCCGCCGACGCCGAGCACCAGCTCACCCATGCCGTGCCGAGGCTGGTCACGGCCACGGTCCACACCGACCCCGCCAGCCACCCCGGCGCGCACCACCACATCGACCTGTCCCACGAGCGCCGGTCCACCTCCTGACGGGCACTACCGACAGTGATGGTCCGTTTGCTGACCGCAAGTTCTGTAACGCCTGATTGAAACCGTCCGATACTTGGCCAACGACGCCTGAACGGCGCGTAAACGTCGGACGAAAGCAGGGTCAACCATGACACTGCGTAATCGCCGGTTACTTCCGGTGGCCGCACTTGTCCTCGCTGTTCTGCTCCCCGCGACACCGGCTCCGGCCAATCCCCCCGAGTTGCTGGCGACCCCGGCTCCAGCTCGCACGGACGGCCCGAGCACGGCGTCCTACCTGCACGACGTCTCGGAACCCGTGCCGGGCGTCACCGTCACCGGATCGATCGTCGAACACCACCGGGTCACCGCGCCGGACGGCGTGGAACTGGACACCTGGATCGTGCGGCCGCCGGTCGCCGGGCGCGTGCCGGTCGTGCTCGACGTGACGCCGTACTACGGCGGCGGCTCGCCGATCCGCGAAGGCGGAGCGGGCCATCTGCTCGGCGCCAAGGCCGATCTGCTGATACCGCGCGGCTACGCGTACGGCATCGCCTCGCTCCGCGGTACCGGCAACTCCGGCGGGTGCTTCACCATCGGCGGCCCCACCGAAGCGAAGGACACCGCCGCCGTCATCGAGCACTACGGCCGGCAGCCGTGGTCCAACGGGCGGGTCGGCCTCATCGGGGCCAGCTACGACGGCACCGCGCCGCAGGACGTCTGGGTCGAGGCGCCTCCGTCGCTGAAGACGATCGTGCCGGCCAGCGGCATCTCCGACCTGTACAAGTACAGCTTCGTCAACGGCGTCCCGATCAAGCTCCAGGGCTTCTCGTTCAACACCTACTACTGGGGGCTGGTCGGCTTGAGCCCCTCAGGTCTGTACACAGGCAGCAACCAGCTCCGCGATCCGGTGAACGTGCCCGGCGCGGTCACCGGAGAGATCTGCGCCGACCAGGTGTGGGTGCAGGAGGGCGGCGTCTCGTCGACTCTCGATGGCAACAAGGACGGCTACTGGCAGCTGCGCGACTTCGGCGCCGAGCTGCGCGCGGCCCCGGACAAGCAACGGGCCAGCGTGTTCTACATCCACGGGCTGCAGGACTGGAACGTCAAGCCGCACAACATGGACGGTTGGCTGGCGGACGTCCAGAATGCGGGGGCGCCGTTCAAGGCCTGGCTCGGTCAGTGGGGCCACGCGTGGCCGGATCGTGCGGACTGGTCGCAGGTGCTGGTCGCGTGGTTCGACGAGTTCCTCAAGGAACGCGACACCGGGATCCTCGACGCGCCGCCGATCCAGATCCAGGACGACACCGGCCGCTGGCGGCACGAGAAGACGTGGCTGTCCGGTGCCACGAAGGACGTCACGCTGCACCCCCGAGCCGACGGGTCGCTCGGCGGCGCCCAGGGCACCGGCACCGTCCGCTACTACGACTACCAGGGGCGGCTCCCGTCGATTCTCGATGAAACCGTCACCGGGCGCGGAACCGGCCGGGTCGTGTTCACCTCCGCTCCGCTGGACCGCGACGTCGTCCTGTCGGGCATGCCTCGCTTCGAAGGCACCGTCACCGCGACCGGCAACAAGGCGAGCCTGGTGCTGTCCCTTGTGGAGGCATGTGCGGGGAGCGAGCCGCGCCCGTTCAACTGGGCGGCGCAGAGCCTCAACCACGTGGCGGATCCGGCGGCCGGGCGGTTGAGCGTGGCCAGCCTGCCGCAGCGGGTGGGGGTCGACTTCTTCCCCCAGGACACGGTGCTGCGGGCGGGCTGCCAGATCAGCCTGATCGCGGCCGGCAACACTGTCGGCACGCAGCCGAGCGTGCAGCCGGTCAGCGACGGTTCGACGATCGTCCTCGATCTCGGCGATGCTCGCATCACCCTGCCGGTCGACACCTCGTTGCGGTTCGAACGCTGATCGCCGGCTCGGCGCCCGGCCGCGGTCAGGCTGGGCGCTGGGCCAGGAGGTAGGAGCGGCGGCTGGGGTACTCCGCGCCGGGCCAGGGCTGCCGGACCATCTCCGACATGACGGTGAACCCGGCTGCTTCGATGTCCCGGATGACATCGGCGGGGTCGAGGAAGAACGCGTCGACGTCGACCGCCTCGCCGAACCAGTCGGTGAGGTGGTTGACGTCGCCGGCGGCGAAGTCCGGGCTGTCGATGTGGAACGCGACGAGCAGCCAGCCGCCGGGACGGACCGTCCGGGCGAACTCGTGGCAGGCGGTGGCGCGTTCGGCGGGCGTGAGGTGGATGATCGAGTACATCGCGACGGCGCCTGACCACGCGTCGTCGTCGGCGGGCAGTTCCGTCATCGATCCCACGGCGAAGGCCAGCGCCGGGGCGTGCCGGCGGGCGATGTCGATCATGCCGGGGGACAGGTCGATGCCGACCACGTCCGGATGCCGCGCGGCGAGGAAGCGGGTGACGTGCCCGGGGCCGCAGCCCACGTCGGCGACCGTCCCCTCGCCGGCGAGTTCGAGGAAGCCGTCCAGCAGCGCGCGGTCCAGCGGCTTGCCGTCGAGTTCGTCCCGGAGCTGGGCGTCGTAGGTGCCGGCGATCGCGTCGTAGGTGGCCTGGACCCCGACGGCCACATGAGGTCGCATGTGCCCCACCGTAGTGCGGCTACGCCATCAGCTCGTCCAGGCGGCGGACGAGGTAGTCGCGTACCGGATCGGTGTCGGCCAGCTCGATCGCGGTCCGGTACTCCGCCGCCGCCTCGGCGTGGCGACCGAGCCGCCGCAGCAGGTCGGCGCGGGTGGCCGGCAGCAGGTGGTAGCCGGTGAGCTGCCCGTCCGCGGCAAGGCGATCGACCAGGACCAACGGCGGGTTCGTGACGGCGGTCTGCCCGTACCGGACCGGCCTGTCCACCTGCGACCGGCCGGTGCGGCGGGTGCCCCGGACGACCCTGTCCGTGACGCCGGCTCAGGCGGAGATCCGGGCCGGCGGGACGGTCGAGGTCACCGGCATGTTCAGCCTTCCGTCCGGCGGGCCGCTCAGCGACGTCCGGCTGAGTGCCGCGCCGCACACCGGATGGACGGCGAGCGGCAGCGCGGTCACCCGGAGCGTGCTGCGCGGCGGCGAGTCGATCACCGGCCGATGGCGCTTTACCGCGACGGCGAACGCCACGTCGGGAGACCTGCCGGTCGTGGCGACCTACCGCTACCCGGTCGACCCGGCGCAGCTGCCCGTGCACGTCGAGGAGGTCGTCCGCGTGATGGTCGCCCCTACCGGCACACCGCACGCGAGTGACCTGCCGTTCCTCACAGAGACCAACGGATGGGGCCCGGTCGAACGGGACACCTCGAACGGCGAGTCCGCCGGCGGCGACGGCGCCACCCTGGCCATCGGCGGGACGACGTACGCCAAGGGCATCGGCATGCACGCACCCGGCGCGGCCACGGTCTGGCTCGGCGGCGCCTGCACCCGCTTCCGGGCTGATGTGGGGATCGACGACGAGGTCACCGAGCCCGGGACGGCGGCGACGGCCGGAACTTCGACCACGCGGACTGGGGCGGAGCGCGCCTGACCTGCTCGTAGACGGCAGGTACGCTGCCCGGAGTCCAGTGCCGGTAGGAGGACTTGTGGCGCGCTGGCCGGTGCTGGCAGTGATCTCGATCGGTGGCGCGTCGGGAGCGCTGGCCCGGTACGGGCTGCTGGTGGCGTTTCCGACCGCCCCGGGCGGCTTCGGATGGGCGACGTTCTGGACGAACGTGTCCGGGTGCCTGCTCATCGGCGTCCTGATGGCGTTCACCGAGGATGCCCGTCCGCTGCTCCGGCCGTTCCTGGGCGTCGGCGTGCTCGGCGGGTTCACGACGTTCTCCACGTACGTCCTCGATATCCAGCAGGCAGACTCGGCGTCCGTCGGGCTGGCGTACCTGGCCGCGACGGTGGTGGGCGCGCTGCTCGCCGTCTGGATCGGCGCGGCGGTCGGCCGTGCGCTGCGGCGGCGCCCGTGACCCTGCTGCTGGTGGCGCTCGGCGCCGCGGTCGGCGCACCGCTGCGCTACCTCATCGACCAGGCCGTCCAGGCCCGCCACGGCACGCGGTTCCCCTGGGGCACGCTGGCCGTGAACGTGGCCGGGTCGTTGCTGCTCGGCTTCCTGGCAGGCCTGCCGGCGAGCGGCACGGTGAGCGCGCTGGCCGGAACCGGGTTCTGCGGCGCCCTGACGACGTACTCCACGTTCGGCTACGAGACGTTGCGCCTGTTCGAGGAGGGCGCTCGGTTCCGCGCCGCCGCGAACGTCATCGCCGGCGTGGTCGCCGGCCTCGTGGCTGGCTGCTGCGGGCTGGCTCTCGCGCAGGCCCTCACCGGATAGCGGACGGGGAGCCGGATGTCCGGCTCCCCGTCGCCGGTGTTGACTACAGGCCGTTGCGCATCGCGCTGATCAGCTCGCCGTTGGTGGTGTCACCGGTGAGCTCCCAGAAGAACGCTCCGCCGAGGCCGTTGGACCTGGCGTAGCTCATCTTCCCGCCGATGGTGCTCGGCGTGTCGTAGCTCCACCAGTTGCCGCCGCAGAAGGCGTAGGCCGTGCCGGCCACCGTTCCGTTCGCCGGGCACTGGGTCTTGAGGACCTTGTAGTCCTGCACGCCCGGTTCGATGCCCGACGCCGGTCCGCTCGCCGTTCCGCCCGGTGCCGCCTGCGTCACGCCCGTCCAGCCCCGGCCGTAGAAGCCGATGCCGATCAGCAGCTTGTTCGACGGGATGCCCTTGCCCCGGAGCTTGTTCAGCGCCGCCGCGGTGTTGAACCCGGCCTGGCTCTGCGCGTTGCCCGGGATCGCGGTGAGCGGGGCGTGCGGAGCCGTCGGGCCCTGCGGCGCCCACGCGCCGAAGTAGTCGTACGTCATGACGTTGTACCAGTTGACGTACTGCGCGGCGCCCGCGTAGTCGGCGGCGTCGATCTTGCCGCCGGCCGTCCCGTCAGCCGTGATCGCGGCCGTGACGAGGTAGCTGCTGCCGAACCGCGACCGCAGCGCCGACATCAGGTTCCGGAATGCCGCCGGACCGCTGGAGTCACAGCTGAGGCCGCAGGCGTTGGGGTACTCCCAGTCGATGTCGATGCCGTCGAACACGTCGGCCCAGCGCGGGTCCTCGAGCACGTTGAAGCAGGAGTTCGCGAACGCCGCCGGGTTCGCGGCCGCCTGCGTGAAGCCGCCGGAGTAGGTCCAGCCGCCGACGGACATGAGGATCTTGATCTGGGGGTGCATCCGCTTGAGCTTGCGGAGCTGGTTGAAGCTGCCCCGGATCGGCTGCTCCCAGGTGTCGGACACGCCGTCGACGCTCTCGCCCGCGCCGTAGAAGCGGTCGTAGTCCGAGTACGTGTCACTGAGCGTGCACGCGCCGCCCTGCACGTTCGCGAACGCGTAGTTGATGTAGTTCAGCTTGGACCCGGAGCCGCTCGTCACGATGTTCTTGACGTGGTAGTTGCGGCCGTAGACGCCCCAGTTGACGAAGTAGCCGAGGAGCGCGGTGCCGGGCGTGCCAGGGGGCGGCGGGGACGACGTCGGAGGCGGCGTGGTGGGGGGAGGCGTGGTCGGCGGGGTGCCGCCGCCGCACGTGCCGAGGTCGGTCCAGACCTCGTTGGTGCCTGGAGCCTGATTCTGGGTCCACCAGCGGGCACGCCAGTTGTGGCCGTTGTAGGAGACCTCGTTGCCGCCGGTGTAGACCTGCGACGACACCCATGCCGGACGGCAGGTGCCGCCGTTGCCCGGCGGCGGGCTGGTCGGCGGGGGGCCGGACGTCGGAGGAGGCGTGGTCGGCCCGGGTGTGCCGTCGCAGGCGCCCAGGTCCTTCCACAGCGACGGGGTGGACGCCGGGTTCCAGTTGGCGCCCGGATGCGCGGTGTGGGTGACCAGCGCTTCCCACCCTCTGTTGCTGTACGTGACTCTTGCTCCGGCGTTGTAGGTCTGCCCTTCAGCCCAGGCGGGGAAGGTGCAGACGACGGCCGAAGCCGGGCTGGTCGTCGTGAGAATCGTGATGGGGACCACGACCAGCAACGCCGCGGCGGTCACCGCTGCGGTCAGGGATGCGGTGAAACGTCGTCGGACTAAGCGGAATCGCAACACGTCGACCACGTCCTCGAAGACGGGAAGGAGGGTGCTTGAGGGGGATGGGCGCAACGCCCGCCGCGTCGTGCTGTCGAGGAGCCACCCATACGTTAGAAAGGACTAGACCATTCGGTCAATGGCAACTTGGTCTACACCTTTACTTTCCTGCCACGACATGTCGGAGGTTGTATCGATCAAGCAGCATCCGGTGCGCCCGGTAGGCTCGCTGGTGGACGAGGACGGAGTGGTCGCATGAAGCCTCCCGCGCACGCACGCAGGACGCACCTGCCGGGGGTGGGTGACCGGTACGACCTCGAAACCCGGTCGGGCCGGCACTTGTCCGTGGTGGTGCACCAGGACGGCCGGCGGATCCTGTCCTTCCACGACCCCGAGGACGACGACAGCTGCAAGGACGCCGCTCCGCTGTCGCAGGCGGAGGCGGCGACGCTGGCGCACCTGCTCACCCCTGACCCGATCGTGGACCTGCCCCAGCATCTCGAGATCGACCTGCTGACCAGGCACATCCCGATCACCGCGAAGTCCCCGTTCAATGGGCGGACGCTGGGGGAGACGCAGGCACGGTCCCGGACCGGTGCGTCCATCGTGGCGGTGTTGCGCCGCACCGGCGCGGTACCGTCCCCGACGCCCGACTTCCGCTTCGCAACGGAGGACACGCTCGTCGTCGTGGGCACCCGCGAGGGCGTGGACGCGGTCGCCGACCTGATCGCCGGCGGGTAGACCGCGTGCACGGCACCGCCGCCCTGCTCATCGAACTCGGGGCGATCATCCTGACCCTGGGGATACTGGGTCGCCTCGCCGGGCGCATCGGCTTCTCGCCCATCCCGCTCTACCTGCTCGCCGGGCTCGCGTTCGGGCACGGCGGACTGATCCCGCTGAACGCCAGCGAGGAGTTCACCGCGATCGGCGCCGAGATCGGCGTCATCCTGCTCCTGCTGCTCCTCGGGCTGGAGTACAGCGCGTCGGACCTGGTCACCAGCCTCCGGACCCAGTACCCGTCCGGCATCGTCGACATCGTGCTCAACGCGACTCCGGGCGCCGCCGTCGCGCTGATCCTCGGGTGGGGCCCGGTGGCCGCCGTCGCGCTGGCCGGCGTCACCTGGATCTCGTCCTCGGGTGTCATCGCGAAGGTTCTCGGCGATCTCGGGCGTCTCGGCAACCGCGAGACACCGGTGATCCTCGGCGTCCTCGTCATCGAGGATCTCGCGATGGCGGTCTACCTGCCGATCCTCACCGCACTGCTGGCCGGCGTGAGCCTCGTGGCCGGCTCCCTCACCCTCCTCGTCTCCCTCGGCGCCGTCGGCGCGGTCCTGTACCTCGCGCTGCGCCACGGCCGGCTGATCAGTCGCGCCGTGTCCTCCGACAGCTCTGAGATGCTGCTGCTCGTAGTCCTCGGACTCACGCTGCTCGTCGCGGGGGCGGCCCAGCAGCTCCAGGTCTCGGCGGCGGTCGGTGCGTTCCTGGTGGGCATCGCCCTGTCCGGCGAGGTCGCCGAGGGTGCCCGGAGCCTGCTGACACCGCTGCGCGACCTGTTCGCCGCCGTGTTCTTCGTCTTCTTCGGACTGAGCACCGACCCCGCGGACATCCCGCCCGTCCTGGTCCCGGCGCTGATCCTGGCGATCGTGACCGTGCTGACCAAGATCGCCACGGGCTGGTACGCGGCGCGGCGCGCCGGCGTCAAACCGGCCGGACGCTGGCGCGCCGGGGGAACGCTGGTCGCCCGTGGCGAGTTCTCGATCGTCATCGCGGGCCTGGCGGCGGCGACCGAGCCCCGGATCGGCCCGCTCGCCACCGCCTATGTCCTGATCCTGGTCATCCTCGGCCCGGTCGCCGCGCGGTTCACCGAGCCGCTGGCCACCCGCCTCACCCGCCGCTGGCGTACGGCGCGATCAGCGGTCCCGGACGCCGAGGAGACCCACGCCCTCGGGTGAGCGTTGCGGGTTGACGTTGATCGTGAAGGTCGACGTCGTGTTGCGGATGTTCGTGTGGTTGCCGGTCATCCTGAGGTTGTTGAACGTCACGGACCCCACGGCCGGCCCCTGCCCGGGTTCGGGCAGTTCGTTCGCCCACAGCCCGAACCCGGACTTGGCGTCGAAGGCGTCACCGCTCTTGCGGGCACCCGAGATCGAGATGTCGGTGAACACGGTGTCGGTGACCGGGTTCTCCGGCTGGCTGCCCGTGTACTTGGTCTGGAACATGATGCCGCTGTACGTCGGATCGACGATGTCCACGTGGCTGACGCGGATGCCCTGGAACACCTTCGACGCCGAGAACACCCAGATCGCGGGGAACGTCTGCGCGCCCCAGAAGTGGCCGCCCGCGCGCACGATCGAGATGTTCTCGAACCGGGTCGGCGGTTGGCCGAACCCGTTCATCGGGTAGCCGAAGTCGAGCGAGCTGATCGTGATGCCGGAGTACACGAGGGTGTCGGCGATGTAGATGTTGCGGAACACGTTGTTGAGCCCGCCGTACACCGCGATGCCGGCCGCACGCCAGGTCAGGGTGGACGTCAGGTTCTCGTAGACGTTGTCCTTCATGTCGGAGCCGCCCGCGTCGATCGCGGAGAACAACGCGAAGCTGTCGTCGCCGGTCGCCCGGGCGTCGTTGTTGGTGACGAGGTTGTTGGTGCTGCCGTTGGTCATGTTCACGCCGTCCGCGAACATGTTCCGGATCCGGGAGTTCCTGATCGTCACGAAGTCGGTGTTCGCGCCCCAGTACAGGCACACCATGTGCTCGTTCCAGATGTTGTCGATCACCATGTTGGCGACGTTGGCGAAGTCGAAGACCTTGCCGGGGCCGTCGATGCGGGACGTGTAGTTGCCGAAGTACGCGAAGTTCGCGAACGTCGAGCCGTTGGCCGTCCCGTCCGCGCGGAACCCGACGTCGGTGTTGTCCTGGCTGGACGGCGCCTGGAACCGTGTGTACCAGGGGCCGGCGCCGATCACCCTGACCGCCTTGCCGTACACCTGGAACTTGCTGGCCGTCTGGTAGGTGCCGGCGGGCAGGTAGACGCCGATCAGGTTCGTGTCCTGCCGCGCGCGGTCCAGGGCGTTCTGGACGTCCTGGTGCCCGAAGCCGGCGGGCGTCGCGTACCGCGCCGGGTCGGGGTTCGCGACCGGCGACACCTGCTCCAGGTTGATGAAGTCGATCGCGTACGTGGTGGTGTTGGCCGGGTCCTTCTGGAGCCTGATCCGGCTACCGGCCGGGATCGTGGCGCCGAACATCAGGTTGGCCTCGTCGTAGATGTGGCGCGGCCCGCCCGCCCCGGGGGAGTTGCCGGGGCTCGCCTCGGCGCCGTAGAGCCACGCGTACTTCGACGTGAGGTCGATCGCCCGGTTGAACGTGCCGTTGACGTAGACGTTCAGGGTCGAGTCGATCCCGCCGCCGCCCGGCGAGTCAGGGATCGAGAACCGGGTGACCAGCGTGTTCGTGCTCGCCCTCGTGGTGAACTCGACGTAGCTGCCCGTCGAGTTCAGAGTGACGGCCCGCCGGCCGGACGCCTCGCCCGCCAGGTCGCCGACCGTCCGGTTCGGGCCGACGACGGCGGCGCCGCCCCCGGTGACCGCGTCCTCGGCCTCGTACATGTCGTACGGCATGTTCGCCCCGCGGCCCACGAAGAACGCCTGCGAGCTGGTGTTGTTCGGCCGCTTCACCGGCAGCTCGTTGGCGTCGTCGGCCAGCACCACCCGGACGTCGTACCGCCCGTTGGCCGCCGTCCAGGTGCCGAGGCTCACCGGCGCGGTGCTGGCGCCGGCGGCGATCGTGCCGGTGTGGGCACCGGTCAACGTCCGGACGGTGGTGTTCGTGGCCGCGTCGACCACGGTCAGCGTGATGCCGTGCGCCCCGGCGGCCGACGCCACGTTGCCCTGGTTCCGGATCGTGACGGAGAACGTCACGACGTCGCCGCTCGCCGGGTTGCCGGGCGTCCAGGTCACCGGCGCCGCGATCAGGTCGGAGCTGGGCACCGGCCTGACGACCAGCGACGACGGGCTCGTGAAGGCGTTGTTGGACTCGTCCTGCTCGATGACGGCGTTGGCTTCGTCGACCGCGGCCCGTGCCTGGTAGGTCCCGGCGTCGCGGGCTCCGGCGCCGGCTGACACCGTGGCGGACGCGCCGGCGGCCAGCGGACCGACCGCGGCAGTGCCGGTGGGTGCGCCGCCGAGGGAGAAGCTGACGTTCGTCGGGCCGGAACCCAGGTTCCCGCCGTTCCGGACGGTCGCCGTCAGCGTGACCGGTTCGGTCTCCAGCGGCGAGGCGGGGGACCAGGTTATGCCCGTGACCGTGAGGTCCGGGTTCGGTGCGGGCACGCCGATCACCTGGAACTCGGCGACCTGCCCGCCGGTCGCGCCGGAGTTCGCCGTGATCCGGAGCTGGACGTCGGCCGCCGTCGCGGTGAGCGGGATCGTGACGGTGTTCCCGGACGCGGGGTTGAACGTGTGGACGGTCGCCGGCTTCAGGCTGGTGAACCCGGTGGCGGCCTGGTCCCGGCCGAGCACCTCGACGGTCTGCGTACGGGTGCCCCAGATCGGGTCGGGGTTCAGCTTCAGCACGACCGAGCTGATGCTGGCGTTCGCGCCCAGCTTCACCGTCAACGTGTTCGGGTAGCTGTCGGCGCCGCCCTCCCAGTAGGTCGAGGTGTTGTTGTCGTTGGCGTTGGCGGCCACGAACGTGTGGATCGTGGACGACGCGCTGATCGGCTTGCCCACGGCCAGGTTCGTGCCGTCGCCGCCTCCCGTGCCCGTGCCGTACACCTCGAACTCGGACACCTGGCCGGCCGGCCAACCGGTGTTGGCGGTGATGTGCAGGCGCAGGTAGCGGGTGGCGAGGTCGGCGACGTCGATCGTCACCGTGTTGCCGCTGGCGGGGTTGAACGTGTGGCCGGCCGACGCCACGACCGTCGAGAAGGCCGAACCGGTGGCGCTGCCCTGGACGGTCAGCGTCTGCGTCCTGGTCTCCCAGCCGGACGGGAGCTTCAGGACCAGATAGTCCACGGTGGCGCTGGCACCGAGGTCCACCTGGATCCACTGCGGGAACGTGTTGTTCGTGCTCTCCCAGTACGTCGCCGGGTTCCCGTCGGTGGCGTTGCCCGCCGTGTAGGGGCCGTTCGAGCTACTGGCCGTGGTTGCCGCGCCGAGCGCGAGATTGGGCTCAGCGCCGAGCGCGAGATTGGGCCCGGCGGCGGCGACCGGGCCGGCCACGAGGGAGGCGCCGATCATGAGCAGCGCCAGGAGTAACCGGAAGAGGACATGCTTGCGTTCCATCGCGCGCTCCTTGTTCGGGCCGGAAGGTCATGCGGGGAGAGCCAGGCAGAGGGGTCAGGCGGCGTAGACCTCGAGTTCGGAGGTCTGGCCGGCGGGCCAGCCGGTGTTGCCGGTGAACGTCAGCCGCAGGTGGCGCTGGCTGGTGGCGGCGAAGGCGATCGTGACGGTGTTGCCCGACGCGGGATCGAAGCGGTAACCCGCCGAAGGCTTGATCGTGGTGAACGCCGAGCCGTCGGTCGAACCCAGGACCGAAAGGGTCTGGGTCCGGGCGGCCCACGCCGCGGCGGGCGGCAGCTTCAGCACCACCTTCGACACGGACGTCACCGCGCCCAGATCGACCGTGAGCGACTGTGGGAACGCGTGGTTGGCGCTCTCCCAGTAGCTGTTCGGGTTCCCGTCGACGCTGTTTCCGGCGCCGTACACGTCCGTGTGGCTGGTCGCGGTCGCGGGCCGGCCCAGTGCCAGGTTCGCCGACGGGTTGACGCCGGTCCCGGTGAGGGCGACCGTCAGCGGGCTGCCCGGTGCGCTGCTCGCGATCGACAGCGTGCCGCTGCGCGTGCCCGTAGCCGTCGGCCGGAACGTCACATCCGCCGTACAGGACGCGTCGGGTGCGAGTTGCGATCCGCAGGTGTTGGTCTGCGCGAAGTCGCCGTCGGCCGTGACGCTGTGCAGGGAGACCGGCGCCGAGCCGATGTTGGTGACGGTCACGCGCGTCGCGGTGCTGGCCGTGCCGAGGCGCTGCGGCGCGAAACTCACGCTCGCGGGGTTGGCCGCGAGCGCCCCGCTCGGCTCGGTGTTCCAGACCGGCGCCGGCCACGGGCCGCAGAACGGCTGGGCCGTGTACCAGCCGGAGTTGCCGGCGCCCTGGCTGATCTCGAACGACGGGCCGACGCAGTTGTGGATCGGGTTGCCCTGCGCGATGCCGGTGGCCCGCACGTTCGTGAACGAGGCCTGGCCGGGCGACTGGATCTGGAGCGCGTAGGTGCCGGTGCGGTCGATCCGCACGTTGTCGAAGCGGACCCCGGTGGTGCGGCCCTCGATGAAGTGGATCGCGGCGTACGAGCTGTCCAGGATGTCGGTGTCGGTCACGTTGATGGTCGCGCCGGTCATCGGCTCGTTCAGTGCGTTGAACCAGATCGCACCGACGCCGAAGTTCCAGTTGAAGTCGGAGTTGCCGGCGCGGATCAGGGTGTTCCTGGCGAGGGTGAACGTGCCGGACACGGCGGTTCCGTTGCCGGAGTTGACGCCCGGGTACCGGTTGCCGACGTGGATGCCGCCGCCATTGGTGACCGTGTCGGCCACGACGTTGTCGGTGACATTGATGTCCCGTCCGCCGTAGATGGCGATGTTGTTGGCGAGCAACGTGACACCGACGGTGTTGGACCTGAACGTGTTGTTGACGTTCGGCACGTTCTCGGCCCACATCGCGAGGCCGTCGTCGCCGGTGTTGCGGACGAAGGTGTTCTCCACTGTGGAGTTGGTGACGCCGTAGTGGAAGTTCACACCATCGGCGGTCTGGTCGAGGATGCGGCTGTTGCGGATCGTGAAGTTGTTCATCGGGCCGTCCATCCAGGCGCCGCACTTGGTGTGCTGCATCCAGACGTTGTCCACGACCGAGTCGCTCATCGCGCCGCCGATGGCGTTCACCTGGTCCTCGTCGACCCGTTCGGTGATCTCGCCGATGATCGCGAAGTCCTTGAGCGTGACGTTCCGGCTGCCGCCCTGGTTGGCGTACTTGCCGTAGATGCCCGCGGCCCTGCTCCGCTGGTTCGGGTGGCGGCCGCCGAGGACGCTGTACCAGGGGCCTGCGCCGCGTAGCGTCACCTGGTCGACGATGACGTGGTCGTAGAGGGTGAAGTTGCCGACCGGGATCCACACCTCGCGGCCTTGCGCGCGGCCCGCGTCGACGGCGGCCTGGAACGCGGCCGTGGCGTCACCGCCACCGGAAGGGTCGGCGCCGAAGTCGACCACCGAGAGTGAGCCGGCAGGCCGGGCCGTCGGCGCCGCCACCAGCTCGAAGTCGGCGAGGTCGATCGTGAAGGTGGGGGAGGCGGACGTCGACGCGACCTGTACGCGAATCCTGGCGCCGGCGGGCTGGGTGGAGCCGAAGAAGGCCCGGACCTCGTCGTAGAAGTGGTGCGGGTTGGTGTCGCCCGGGTTGTTGTTGAACGGGTAGCCGCCGTAGTACCAGCCGTACCGCGAGGTGAAGCGCAGGTCGGCGACCTTGTTGCCATTGATCCGCAGGTCGGCGGGGGCGTCCCGGCCGGTTCCGGTGGGGCTGTCAGGAACGCTGTAGCGGACGACGACCGCGTTGGCCGGCTCGGTCAGGGTGAACTCGACGTATTCGCCGACCGCGTCCAGCGTCACCGCCCGCCGCCCGGACGCCTCGGCCGGCAACCGGCCGTAGACACGGTCGGGGCCGATCACCGTGCCGTTGTGTGCGGCGTCCTCGGCCTCCTGCTCGACGAACGGCACCGTGGCGCCGCGGCCCGGCACACCGACGGGGGAGAGAGCGGTCGCGGGCGCCGCCACCAGCAGTGACGCGGCAAGGGCCGTGGCGGCGAGGAAGGCGGTGCGCGGCATGGACCGGATGCGAGTCGTGTCGGCCATGAGGGGTCCGTTCCTGGGTTTGGTGGCGGCACGTCAGTCGGTGCGCAGCCAGGCGGTGGTGTCGGGCGGGAGCAGGCCGTTCTCCAGGGGCCCGCTGGCGAGCAGGGTGGTGACGTGCGCCGGCTGCGCTGTTGGGGACGGCAGTGCGACGGCCCGGTCGGACAGGTTCACGACGCAGGTGAAGCCGGCGCCACGGCGGAACGCCAGCACGCCGGCGGGCGCGGGCAGCCAGGACAGGTCGCCATCGCCGAGAGCGGGTTCGGCCCGCCGTATCCGCAGGGCTTCGCGGTACAGCTCGAGCATGGAGTGGGGGTCGCCGGTCTGTGCCTGGACGGTCCGGTCCTTCCATTCGGCGGGTTGCGGCAGCCACGGCGGTGCGGTGGCCCCGGGCGGACTGAAGTCGAACGGCGCCTCGACGCCCGCCCACGGAAGCGGCACCCGGCACCCGTCCCGACCCGGATCGACGTACCCGGACCGGGGCCACATCGGGTCCTGGCGCAGCTCGTGCGGGATGTCCTCGACCTCCCACAGCCCCAGCTCGTCGCCCTGGTAGACGTAGGCCGAGCCGGGTAACGCCAGGCAGAGCAGCACCGCCGCCCGGGCCCGGACGCCGCCCAGCTCGAGGTCGGCGGCCACCCCCTCACGTTTGCCGGCGAAGCTGAACGAGGTGTCGACCCGTCCGTACCGGGTGACGTGCCTGGTCACGTCGTGGTTGGACAGCACCCAGGTGGCCGGTGCGCCCACCGGCGCGTGGGCGCGCACCGTGTCGTCGATGCACGCGCGGAGGGCGCCGGCGTCCCACGCGCAGGCCAGGAACTCGAAGTTGAACGCGGTGTGCAGCTCGTCCGGGCGGAGGTAGTTGGCGAACCGCCGGCTGTCCGGCAGCCAGACCTCGCCGACCAGGATCCGCTCGCCCGGATACCCGTCGGTGATCTCGCGCCAGCGCCGGTAGATGTCGTGGACGTCGTCCCGGTCGGTGTGCGGGCTCGGCGCGCCGGGGTCGACCTCGGGCAGGCGCGGGTCCTTGGCGAGCAGCGCGGCCGAGTCGACCCGGATCCCGTCCACCCCGCGGTCGAGCCAGAACCGCAGGATGTCCTCGAACTCGGCCCGGACCCGTGGGTGGCTCCAGTTGAAGTCCGGCTGCTCGGGCGCGAACAGGTGCAGGTACCAGTCGCCGGGCGTGCCGTCGGGATTGGTCGTCCGGGTCCAGGTGGTGCCGCCGAAGTTGGACACCCACCGCGTCGGCGGTCCGTCGCCACCCGCTCCCTGGCCGGGTCGGAACCAGAACAGCTCGCGCTCCGGACCGCCGGCCAGCGCCGCCTGGAACCACGGGTGCGCCTCGGAGCAGTGGTTCGGGACGACGTCGATGATGATGCGGATCCCCAGCGCGTGGGCCTCCGCGATCAGCGCCTCGGCGTCGGCCAGCGTCCCGAAGACCGGGTCGACGCCGCGGTGGTCGGCGATGTCGTAGCCGGCGTCGGCCATCGGCGACGGGTACCAGGGGCTGAACCAGATCGCGTCGACGCCCAACTCGGCCAGGTACC
Organism: uncultured Actinomycetota bacterium; assembly: GCA_963742725.1. GTDB lineage: Bacteria > Actinomycetota > Actinomycetes > Mycobacteriales > Cryptosporangiaceae > CAVVAL01. The sequence goes on from CAVUMX010000003.1 coordinate 475,095, forward strand.
CGAGACGGTTCCGCACCCCGGCGAGGTCGCCGACGCCGTCGCCGCCGCCATCGGCGAAGCTGCGCGGGTAGACCTGGTAGATCACGGCGCTCCGCCACCACGGGCGGGAGTCTGCTGTGGACACGGCTACCCCTTCATGGCACCGGCGGAGAGCCCGCCGATGATGCTGCGCTGGAAGACCAGGAAGATGGCGATCATCGGGACGCTGGCGATGACCAGGCCGGCCATCATCACGGTCGGCGGCACCTGGCTCGTGGACGAGAGCCGGCTCAGCGCGACGCTGAGCGTCTGGACCTGCGGGTCCTGGAGGACGAGCAACGGCCAGAGGAAGTCCTTCCACATGCCGACGATCGCGAAGATCGAGACGACCCCGAGCACGGGTCTGGAGAGCGGCAGCACGACGCTCCACAGGACCCGCAGCCGGCCGGCGCCGTCCAGGCTCGCCGAGTCCAGGAGTTCGTCGGGGATCTGGTCGAAGAACCTCTTGAGGACGTAGACGTTGAACGCGTTCGCGGCGGCCGGCAGCCAGAGCGCCCAGGGTGTGTTCAGAAGGTTGACGCCGATCAGCGGCACGTCGCTGACGGTCAGGTACGCCGGCACGAGCAGCGCGGCCGACGGCAGCATCAGGCTGGCGAGCATCAGCGCCAGCACGGCGTTGCCCAGCAGGGGGCGCAGCTTGGACAGCGCGTACGCCGCGCAGACCGCCACACCGAGCTGGATCAGCCAGCCGCCGAGCGCGTACAGCGCCGTGTTGGTGAAGTACCGGGCGATCTGCATCTCGTTCCACGCCTGCGCGTACGTCTCGGGATGGAACGTCCGGGGGATCAGCGTCGGCGTGGGCTGCGCCAGTTCTGCCGGCGCCTTGAGCGCACCGGCGACCATCCAGTAGATCGGGAACAGGAAGGCCAGCACGAACAGGACGGTGACCAGCGCCAGCCCGAGCCAGTACAGCGCCCGTCCCCGGCCGCGGTGGAGGTCCGCGGTCGAGATGAGCGTGCGGGTGGCGTCCAGCGCGGCGACCGGTCGTTCAGCGGTGATCGTCATGTCACTCCTGACGGTCAGTCGGGGGAGCGGGTGAGCCGCAGGTAGAGGGCGGAGAACAGCCCGAGCACGACGAACAGGAGGACGCTCATCGCTGCGGCGAGGCCGAAGTCGTGGTTGACCGTGAACGCGTACCGGTAGATGAGCACCATCACGGTGATCGTGTCCGGATTGGACGTGCCGGTGAGCTGGTACGGCTCGATGAAGACCTGCATGGTCGCGATGACCTGGAGCAGCAGCAGGACGAGCATGACGAAGCGCATCTGCGGGATCGTCACGTGCCGGAGCCGTTGCCAGACGTTCGCGCCGTCCAGCTCGGCCGCCTCGTACAGCTCGCCGGGGATGCTCTGGAGGCCGGCCAGGTAGATCAGCGTGGCGCCGCCCAGGTTCGCCCATGTCGAGACGAGGACGAGCGAGAGCATCGCGGTGCTCGACGACTGGGTCCACTGCGAGGTGGGTAGGTGCAGCGAGCCCAGTACGGCGTTGAAGAGCCCGTTGCCGGGATCGTAGAAGTACTGCCAGAGCAGGACGACCACGATCGGCGGCAACATGACCGGCAGGTAGACGGCGATCCGGAAGAAGCTCTGGAAGTGCCGCAGTTCGTTGAGGAGCACCGCGAGGACGAACGGCACCGCGTACCCGAACACCAGCGCCAGCCCCGTGAACACCAGCGTGTTCTTCCACGCGGTGTAGAACAGCGGATCGGCGAACAGGGTCCGGAAGTTCGCAAGTCCCACCCACTCCGGCTCGGTGACGAAGTTGACCCGCTGGAAGCTGAGCAGGATCCCCCGGCCCAGCGGGTACCACGAGAACAGCGCGAAGCAGACGATGCCGCCGGCCAGGAAGGCGTACGCCAGGACGTTGTCCTGGACCCTCCGGCGCAGTTTCGCGGTGACCGTCATCGCGCCGGCTACTTCACGCCGGCGAGGATCGTGTCGACCTGCTTCTCGGCGTCGGACAGGAGCTTGTCGACGTCGGCGTTCCGGTCGGTGAGCACCTTCTGCATGGCGACGTCGAGGACGGCGTAGATCTGCTGGGCGTTCGGCGGTTCGAGCTTCACCGGCACCGACGCGCTACCGCTGACGAACGGCCGGTAGTTCTCCTGCGGCACGTTCGCGTACTCGGTGGTGGCCTCGGCCTGCTTCTGCGCGGCCTCGCCCGTCCAGATCGCCGGCTCGGGCAGCCCCACGGGCAACTTGTGGTCGGCGGCGAACTTCTTGTCCTCGGTGATCCGGTCGAGGCTGTTGAACTTGAACGTCAGCCAGGTGAGACCGGCGCGGATCTTGGCCGGGCTGGCCTTGGCGTTGAACATGTAGCCCTCGCCGCCGGCGAGCGTGGCCTGGCCGCCGGGGATCGTGGCGAGCCCGTAGTGGGCGTAGTCGCCCTTGTACTGGTTGACGATCGTCGGGATGTTGTCGCCGGTCGCCACATACATGCCCAGCTTGCCCGCGCCCATCAGCTGGAGCAGGTCGGACCACTCCAGGAGCTGGCGGCTGCCCATGCTGTTGTCGGTCCAGCGCATCTCCTTGAGCTGGCGCAGGACCTGCTTGCCCCGGTCGTCGTTGAACGTGGCCTTCCAGCCTGCGCCGTCCTTCACCGCGATGTCGCCGCCGAGGGAGTACAGCTCGGCGGTGAAGTGCCAGCCGCCGGTGTTGCTCTTGCTGTAGTCGCCGTAGCCGATCGTGCCGCCGCCGAGCGCGGTGATCTTCTTCGCGGCCGCGCGGACCTCGTCCCAGGTCTTCGGCGGGCTGTTGGGGTCGAGGCCGGCTCTGGTGAACAGCGTGCGGTTGTAGAGCAGGCCCATCGAGTAGTTCTCCGACGGCAGCCCGTACACCTTGCCGCCGGCGTCCGAGAAGACCTTCATCAGGTCGGGGCGGATCTGCTTGGTGGACGGGAACTCGTCCAGGTAGGGGGAGACGTCCGCGACCTGGCGCTGGGCGATCAGGTTGGCGGGGTCGGTGAAGTACACGTAGAAGACGTCCTCCAGCTGGCCGCCCGCGAGCTTGGCGGCGAACGTCTTCGGGTCCATCTTCCCCTCGCGGGGAACGATGTCGATGTCCTCGTGGACCTTCTCGAACGCCGCGACGTCGTCGAGGAACCGCTTGTGGTTGACCGCCTCCGTCGCAGGCGGCAGCCCGTTCACCGTGATGCGGACCTTGCCGTCCGCCGACTCGCCGTCACCGCCGGAGCAGGCGGCGCCGGACAGGGCTAATCCGGCGACCAGCAGCAGCCCGGCGGCGCTGCGCAGCAGGGATCTGTTCATGACGAACACCCTTCGTGGGGTGGTTAGGGGGCGTTGTGGCGACCGCGCGGGTGCTGTGTTTCGTTGCGGTGACGATACAAACCTGAATGAGTTAACGCAAGAACTAGACGGATCTCAGAAAATTTACGACCACGCCGTTCTGCGGGCATGCCGAAGGGCCGCCCGGGGGCGGCCGGTGGAGGAGTACCTAGCGGCGGGGCGCCGCGGACGTGGAGCCGCGGACGACCAGTTCGGGCTCGAACAGCAGCTCGTCCGGGGTCACGCCGGCGCCCTCGATCTGGGTGACGAGCAGGTCGACCGCCGCCTGCCCCATCGTCTCGATCGGCTGCCTTACGGTCGTCAGCGGCGGATCGGTGCAGGTCATGAACGCGGAGTCGTCGAAGCCGATCACCGAGACGTCCTCCGGCACGCGCAGGCCCAGCCGGCGCGCGGCCCGGATGGAGCCCAGCGCCAGCACGTCGCTGGCGCAGATGACGCCTGTCACGCCACGCTCGATCAGCTTGGTGGCGGCCACCCGTGCGCCCTCCATCGAGAAGCTGGACACCTCGACGAACGTGGCGTCCTCGCCGCCGGACGCCTTGGTCAGCGCCGCGCGCTTGCGGCGCGACGGCACGTGCCCCTCCGGGCCGAGCACGGCGCCTATCCGTTCGTGGCCGAGGGACCGCAGGTGGCCGTACGCCTGCTCGACGGCGACCGCGTCGTCGGTCGAGACGCGCGGGAACGCCAGCTCGTCGATGCCCGCGTTGACCAGCACGACCGGCAGGCCGCGACCGGTGAGCCGCGCGTAGTGCTCGTGGCCGGCGTCGGCGAACGCGTAGGAGCCGCCCGCGAAGATCACGCCCGAGACCTGGTGGTCCAGCAGCATCTCGACGTAGTCGGCTTCGGAGACGCCGCCGATCGTGCGCGCGCAGAGCGCCGGCGTGTAGCCGCGCTGGGCGAGCGACCCCGTGACCACCTCGGCGAGCGCGGGGAAGATCGGATTCTGCAGCTCGGGCAGGACGAGGCCGACGAGCCGGGCGCGCTCGCCGCGCAGCTTGGTGGGCCGCTCGTAGCCCAGCACGTCGAGTGCCGTGAGGACCGCCGTGCGGGTCGATTCGGAGACGCCGCCGCGGCCGTTCAGCACGCGGCTAACGGTGGCCTCGCTGACACCGGCCTTCTTCGCGACCTCACTGAGCCGTCTCGTCACGGTGAAAGAGTACGTCATCGTCTCGCAAGATCTGAACAACTCGCTGCCGCCGGTAGCCATGTTCCGGTCAGCGGACGTCACGCGCGTTATCGGCGATTGCCTCGGCCGGATATAACAGCACCCGGGCCGAGGCCGGCCGTGGTGCTCGGGGAGGCAACCATCAGGTTCAGCGTGTTGGGCCCGCTGGAGATCAGCGACGGCGACGAGCAGATCGCGGTCCGCGCGGCCAAACAGCAGGTCCTGCTGGCGGTGCTGCTGTGCGAGGCCAACACGCCCGTCTCGGCGGAGCGGCTGGTGGATCTCCTGTGGGCGGAGTCGGCGCCGAAGACCGCTCCGGAGAACCTGCGGCTGTACGTGTACCACCTGCGCCGGGCGCTCGGTGATCCACAGCGGATCGACCGGCGGCCGGGGGGCTACGCCCTGACCGTCCACAGTGGCGAGCTGGACGTGCACCGGTTCGAGACGCTGGCCCGCGAGGGGGAGGCCGCGCTGGCGGCCGGCGATCCGTCACGGGCCGCCGCCGTGCTGTCGGAGGGACTGGCGCTCTGGCGGGGGCCGGCCTACGCCGGTCTGGACGAGGTCGAGCTGCTTCGCGACGAGGCGGCCAGGCTGGAGGAGCGTCGCCGCGCGGCGCTGGAGGCCCGGATCGAGGCCGACCTGGCGCTCGGCCGGCACCGGGAACTCGTGGCCGAGCTGTCGAGCCTGGTCGCGCGGCACCCGCTCGTCGAAGGGCTGCGGGGCCAGCTCATGCTCGCGCTGTACCGGACGGGTCGGCAGGCCGAGGCGCTCGCCGTCTACCGGGACGGCCGGCGGCTCCTCGCCGACGAGCTGGGCCTGGAGCCCGGTGCCGGGCTGCGGCACCTGGAGCAGGCGATCCTGACCGGCGACCCCAGCGTCGGACCGGCTGAGGCGGCGATCGCCGTGACCACCACCCCGGGCGCGCCGGTGCCTCGCCTGCTGTGCGCCGACGTGACCGACTTCGTCGGCCGGGACGAGCAGCTGGACGAGCTGGACCGGCTGGTGCCGGAGACGGCCGGCCGTGTCCCGCAGACAGACGGCGGCGCCGTGGCGATCGTCGGTACCCCGGGCGTCGGCAAGACGGCGCTGGCGGTGCACTGGGCGCACCGGTCCAGCGATCGGTTCCCGGACGGTCAGCTGTATCTGAACCTGCGCGGCTACTCCTCCGGTGCGCCGGTGGAGCCGGTCGAGGCGCTTGCCGTGTTTCTGCGCGCGCTGGGCGTCCCGGCCGAGCAGGTACCGGTCGAGGTCGACGAGGCGGCCGGGCTGTACCGCAGCCTGCTGGCCGGCCGGCGGATGCTGGTGCTGCTCGACAACGCGTGTTCCCCCGACCAGATCCGGCCGCTGTTGCCGGGAGCGCCCGGGTGCTTCGCGCTGATCACCAGCCGCGACCGGCTCAGCGGGCTGATGGCCCGGCACGGTGTCGGGCGGCTCAGCCTCGATGTGCTCGGCCAGTCCGAATCGCAGGCGTTGCTCGTCCGGATCCTCGGCGAGGAGCGGGTGTCGGCCGAGCCTTCTGCCGCAGCGGCGTTGGCCCGTGCGTGCGCCCGCCTCCCGCTGGCGCTGCGCATCACGGCCGCGAACCTCGTCGACGACCCGTACCGCTCGATCGCGGACGAGGTGAAGGAGCTGACGCTCGGGAGTCCGCTCGCCGCGCTGGAGATCGCCGGTGACGAGGACGCCGCCGTGCGGGCCGCGTTCGACCTGTCCTACACGCGGCTCACCGGCGACGCGCAGCGGCTGTTCCGGCTGCTCGGCCTGGTGCCCGGACCCGACGTGACCGCGCCGGCGGCGGCCAGCCTCACCGGCACCCCGGTCGGGTCGGTGGCGCGGCTGCTGGGCCGCCTCGCCGGGGCGCACCTGATCGAGCAGTACGCGCCGGGCCGGTACGCGCTGCACGACCTGCTGCGCGTGTACGCGGCGGAGCGGGCGCACCAGGACGACCCCGCCGCGGAGCGGGACGCGGCGACCACCCGCCTGTACGAGCACTACCTGGGCCGGGCCGACGCCGCCGCCCGGCTGCTCTACCCGGAGAAGCTGCGGCTGCCGTTCGACGGACCGGTCCTGGAAGCGTTCGACGACCGGGACCAGGCGCTGGCGTGGTTCGACGCCGAGTCCTCGACGCTGGTGGCCGCCGTCACCCAGCCGCCGCCGCCCGTGCCCGGCCGGTGGATCTGGCTGCTGGCCGACATCATGCGCGGCTACGTGTCGATGCGCTCCCATCCCGAGAAATGGCTCGCGGTCGCCAGCGCGGGCCTCGCCGCCGCCCAGGCCGCCGGCGACGTGCAGGCACAGGCCATCACCCACCTCAGCCTTGCCTACCTGCGGACCCGGCAGGGCGACCACGCGGTGGCCGCCGACCACTACGGCCAGACGCTCCGGCTGTCCCGGCAGGCCGGCTGGCTGTCCGGTCAGGCCGCCGCCCTGGGCACGCTCGGCACCACCTGCTGGCTGGCCGGCCGGCTGGGCGACGCGGTGTCGTACCTGCGCGAGTCGCTGGCCCTCGACCAGGAGACCGGACGCTTCGGCGGTCAGGCCACCACGCTGGCGAACCTGGGGCTGGTCTGCTTCGAGCAGGGGCGGCTGGCGGACGCCCGTGCCCACCTCGCCGGCTCGCTCGTCCTCACCCGGCAGTTCAGCTCCCGGAGCGCGGAGGCGATCGTGCTGGGGAACCTCGGTGTGGTCCTGCACGGCCTCGGCCGGACGGACGAGGCGCTCGATCACCTCGCCCAGTCGGTGAGCGCGCACCGGGAGGCGGGTGACCACCGCCGCGAGGCCGAGTACCTCGCCCATCTGGCCTCCGTCCACTGTGACGCGGGCGATCTGGCGAAGGCCCGGGAACTCGCGGACACAGCCCTGACGATGGCCACGGACAGCGGCGAGCCGCGGTACGAGGCGATGGCGCTCAACGCGCTGGCCGAGATCGAACGGCGTCTCGGCGACCACGCCGGAGCGGGCGACCACTTCCGGGACGCGCTGCTCCGCTCCCGGACGGCCGTGAACCGGTACTCGGAGGTCGAGGCGCTGATCGGCATCGCCACCACGGCGTCGCACGCGATGGAGCACGGCGCCGCCCGCATGTACTCCCAGCTGGCGATCAGCCTGGCCCACCTGTCCGGCTACCGCCTGCTGGAGCGGCGGGCGCGGGCCGTCGCGGCGGAGGACTCCCTCACGTCCCTGCCCGCGTGAACCCTGCCCGCGTGAACCCTGCCCGCGTGAACCCTGCCCGCGTGAACGACACGGCCCCCGTTGCCGGGGGCCGTGCCGGTGGTGGGATCAGGCCGCCGCGATGGTCACGGTCGAGTTCACGAGGAACCAGTTGTAGTGCGGGAAGGTCCGGCCCTGGCCGTCGCCCGAGACGGTGATCTTGTCCAGGTACCAGCCGGACTTCTTGCCTCCGACCTCGAAGCTGACGTCCACGGACCGGATGGTGCCGAGGTCCGAGAGCGTGAAGGCGAACGTGTCCGTCTGCCCGCGCTCGAAGTTGTCGTCGGCGTTGTCGAGGTACAGCCAACCGGTGGTGCCCTGAGTGCCGCGGAGCTTGACCTTGATGGTGCTGTTGGTCCCGGCGCTCTCCACGTCGCCGGTGTAGACGCGCACCGTGTAGGTGACGGCCGAGGCCGGCTGCACGGCAGCGGGCCGCGCTGCCTGCGCCTCCGTGGTGTGGGCAGCCGAGGCGGGGGCAGCGGCTAATCCGGAAAGTGCGGCGACCGCCAGGGCGGCGATGCCGATCCGCGTGAGCTTGCGCATGTCGTGCCTTTCGCGTCGTGTGCGATGAACGTGACGAGCATCGCCTCGGCGCGTTGGGCCGCCGTATGCCGCGCGTATATCGGCCGGTCAGCTGCTGTCGCCGGCCAGCGAGAACGACCGCAGCCGGTCGATCGCGAGGACGGTTCCGCCGACGGTGAGCAGCACGCTCATCACCACGGCGACCGGCAGCGACACCGTTCCCTTGAGCAGCGCGCTGTCGGAGATCCGGTCGGCGATCGTCAGGGCGTACTGCTGGACGCTCAGTTGCAGCGTGCCGGACAGCACGCCCGCGAGCAGGCTCTCCCAGACGATCAGGTAGAGCAGCCCGAACGCGACCGGCCGCCGGGTGACCAGGCTCAGCGCGACGAAGATCGCCGAGTACGCGAGCGCGCCGACCAGCGCGCCGGCGGCCAGCCCCAGCCCCAGCTGGGCCGAGGAGACGATCGTCCCGGCGATCACCAGCGGGACGGCGCTCACCAGCGCGGTGATGCCGAACGCCACGGCCAGCTTGGCGAGGATGATCTGCCGGCGCGGCAGCGGCTTGGTGAGGATGTGGACGATCGTGCCGTCGTCGATCTCGGATCCGAGCGCGCTCGTGCCGACGATCAGCGCGGTCAGCGGCAGCACCACGCTCAGGCCGAGTCCGATCAGGACCGGGCCGCCCCACTCGCCGACGTCGGTGCCGCTGGCCTTTCCGAGCACCGCCAGCCCGATCAGCAGGATGGGCAGCGGGATGAGCAGCAGCGCCCGCTTGCGGCCGAGCAGGCCACGGGCGGTGATGCGGACGATCGTCGGGTTCATCATGACGCCACCAGGTAGGAGAAGACGCTTTCGAGGGACTCGTCGGACGGGAGGATCTGGACGAGCCGGATCCCTTCCTTGCGGGCTATCACGGGGAGGACGTGGGTGAACGTGCCGTAGTCGCTGGCGCGGACCGTCAGCCCGGTGCTGTCCAGTTCGACGCCGGCGACGGACTCCTGGGCCATCAGCGCGCTGGCGAGTGCCCGGTCGTCGCTGGAGCGCACCGCGAACACGTGCGGGCGGTTCGTCATCAGCTGCCGGATCCGGCGGAAGTCACCGGACGCGGCGAGCCGGCCGGCCACCACGACCTGGACGGTGCCCGAGAGCTGCTCGACCTCCTCCAGGATGTGGGAGCTGAACAGGATCGTCTTGCCGTCGCCGGCCATGGTGTGGAGCAGGTCCATCATGTGCAGCCGCTGGCGCGGGTCCATGCCGTTGAACGGTTCGTCCAGGAGCAGCACCGCCGGGTCGTGCACCATCGCGGCGGCCACCCGGGCGCGCTGGCGCATGCCCTTGGAGTACGTCTCCATGCGCCGGTGCTGGGCGTCGCCGAGCTCGACGTGGTCGAGCGCGCGGCGGGCGGCGGCGTCCGGGTCGGGCAGGCCGTGCAGCTTCGCGCTGGCCTGGACGAACTCCCAGGCCGTGAGGAAGCCGTGCACGTTCTCCTTCTCGGTGACCAGGCCCAGTTCGCGGTAGACGTCCGGGTTGCGCCAGGCGGCGTGGTCGCCGACCGTCACGGTGCCCCGGGACGGCGCGAGGAAGCCGGCCATCATGTGGAGCAGGGTCGTCTTGCCGGCACCGTTGGGGCCGAGCAGGCCCGTCACGCCGGGGCCGATCGTCATCGTCACGTCGTTGACCGCGACCACGTTCCCGTACCAGCGGGACGCGTTCGTCAGCGCGACCGTTGTCCCGGTCTGGTCTGTCCCGGTCATGCCGCCACCTTCCGGTACCTCTGGATGAACAGGCCGGCGCAGCCGGCCACGAGCAGCAGCGCGACGAGGCCGTACACCGGCCCGAACCGGCCGACCGCGATGCCCTGGTCGAACACCCACTGCTGCACGCCGGCCAGCAGGCTGAAGGGGCTGAGGAGGCCGGCGAGCTGGCTGACCGAGCCGGAGCCGATCTCCATCGTCGCGGCGGCGACCGGCGTGGTCACGAGGAACACGGCGACGATCCCGCCGGCGGCGAACGGACGGCGCCCGGTGAACGAGGCGAGCAGCACGCCGAGCGTGCCGAGCAGCGCGGCGAAGAAGATCGCGTTGACGAGCCCGCCGGAGTACAGCTGCCACTCGTCCCAGAGCTTGTCGACGCTCGGGTTCGACTGGAACGCGGCGCCGAGGAACATGATCGTCATCGGGGCGGCGAACACCGCGAAGACGGCCGTGATGCTCGCGGCCAGCTTCGCCAGCGCGTAGTCGGAGCGGCGCAGCTGGCGCGAGAAGTACAGCGACAGGGTCTTGTTGCCGAGGTCGCGGGTGACGAGCTCGGGCGCGGCCACCGCGAGGAAGATGACGCCGAGCAGGCCGGTCATGGACGGCACGTCGAGGTAGTAGGCGTCGCCGGGCGGCCCGCCCGTGAGCTGGCGCACGAGCGCCAGGACCGCCCCGATCAGGGTCACGAGGCCGAGGATCCCGAACGGCAGGAACTTCGACTTGGCGCTGCGGCCGAGCCCGAACGCCGACCGCAGGCTCGCGACGTACAGCGAGCGGACCGCATAGCGCCGCCCCAGCCGGTCGCCGTCGTAGCGCTGGTACCCGATGTCGTGGATCACGCTGGTGGCGGGTTCAGACATGCTGCACCTCCTGTGCGCGGAAGAGGTCGACGACGCCGTGCCGGCGCTCCTCCAGCCGGTGCAAGGCCAGGTCCAGCTCGGCGGCGCCGTCGCGGATCTCGTCGTACAGCGCCTCGTCGGTGAGAGGTACGAGCAGCATCCTGCCGTCCTGGTGGGTCTCGTACCCGCGTGCGGCGAGGTAGCCGGCGAGCGCCGCGAAGGCGTCCGCCCGGTTGCCGTCGTCCACCTCGACCGCGAGGACGCCGCTGACGCCGGTCATCGTGGACACCGCCGCCGAGCGGAGCAGCCGCCCGCCGTCGATCGCCACGAGCGACGAGCAGATCCGCTCGACCTCGCCGAGCAGGTGCGAGCAGACGACGACGGAGATGCCGAACTCGGTGCCGATGCGGTGGATGAGGGCGAGCATGGCGTCGCGGCCGGCCGGGTCGAGCCCGTTCGTGGGCTCGTCCAGCAGCAGCAGGCGCGGGTCGTGCGCCAGCGCCTGGGCCAGCTTGACACGCTGCTTCATGCCGGTCGAGTAGCCGCCGATCTGGCGGTACCGCTCCTCGTAGAGGCCGACGTGGCGCAGCGCCTCCGACGCCCGCTCCCGCGCCGCCGTGGCGGGCAGGCCGCTGACCCGGGCCATGTGCGTGACGAACTCCGCCGCGGACACGTCCGGCGGCAGGCAGTCGTGCTCCGGCATGTACCCGACCAGCGCGCGGACCGCCGGTCCGTCGGTCCGCGGATCCTTGCCGAGCACCCGGACCTGCCCGCCCGTGGGGTCGAGGAGACCCAGCAGGATCTTGATCAGGGTGCTCTTGCCCGCCCCGTTGGCGCCGACCAACCCGACGATCCCCGGCGCTACGTCCACCGTGAGATCGTCGAGCGCGGTCACGCCGTTGGCGTACCGTTTCGTGAGTCCGTGCGTTTCGATGAGTGCCACGCCACTCACCGTAGAAGTCCTGGCCAACGGGGACATCGGGCTTTGGTCGGGTGCCTGCCTCCGACTGAGGTCTGGCCTGACCCCGAGGAAACCCCGACTTCCGGACCCTGGCATCGTCCCTTACGGCGCCGCCGCCGACACGAGGGAGCTCTGCGATGCCCGCACCTGTCCGTTCCGCCCTGTGGCTGCCGATCTTCGACGGCCTCGCCGACCCGCTGGTGGTGGCCCGGCTCGCCGCCGAGGCCGAGGAAGCCGGCTGGCACGGCGTCTTCGTGTGGGACCACCTGCGGTGGCGGGAACCGGTCGTGGAGGTGGCCGACCCGTGGATCACCCTCGCCGCGATCGCCACGGCCACCGAGCGCGTGCGGTTCGGGCCCATGGTCTCGGCGATCGCCCGGCGCCGGCCCGCGAAGCTCGCCCGCGAGACGGCCACCCTGGACCGGCTCAGCGGCGGCCGCCTGACGCTCGGCGTCGGCCTGGGCAGCGACCGCTTCGCCGGCGAACTGTCGAAGACCGGCGAGCAGGAGGACGATCGGGTGCGCGCGCAGATGCTCGACGAGTCCCTGCAGGTGCTGGCGGCTGCCTGGTCCGGCGAGCCGGTGCGGCACCGGGGCGAGCACTACACGGTCGACGACATCAAGTTCCTGCCCCGGCCGGTGCAGCGGCCCGGGGTCCCGGTGTGGGTCGCCGGGTTCCCCGGGAACGCCAGGCCGATGCGGCGGGCCGCCCGGCACGACGGCTTCTTCCCGGTCAACCTGACGAGCCCCGACCAGCTCGCCGAGGCCGTGGCCACGGTCGCCACGCTGCGGGAGGACGCCGGCACGCCGTACGACTACGCCGTCGCCCTCCCGGCAGGCACCGATTCGGCTCCCTATGTCGAAGCGGGCGCCACCTGGTGGCTGGCCGAGTTCGAGCCTGGTGAGGTCACGGTGGACCAGGTGCGGGGAGTCCTCCGGGACGGCCCGGCGTGAATCAGCGCAGTGGCTCGCCCACGCTGTGCAGGTGGCGCAGCGCCTGTGCGTAGGACTCGACGAGGCCGGTCTCGACGTACGGCACGCCGATCTCGGCGCAGTAGTCGCGGACCAGCGGCTGCGCCAGGCGCAGGTGCGGCCGGGGCATGCTCGGGAACAGATGGTGCTCGATCTGGTAGTTCAGCCCGCCGAGTAGCCAGTCGGTGACCACGCCGCCGCGCACGTTCCGCGAGGTCAGCACCTGGCGGCGCAGGTGACCCCAGCGCTCGCCGGGACCGGGCATCGGCATGCCCTTGTGGTTCGGCGCGAACGCGCAGCCGAGGTGGAGACCGAGTAACGCCTGGTGGATCACCGCGAACAGCAGCGCCTTGCCCGGCGACAGCACGGTCAGCAGGATCGCGGCGTACCCGGCGAAATGGGCTACGAGCAGCGCGGACTCGACGGCGCGATCGCGGCGCGACCGGTTCCGCAGGTCACGGATCCCGTCCGCCTTGAGGCTGATTCCCTCCAGCAGCAGCATCGGGAAGAACAGCGCCGCCTGGTGCCGGCTGATCCACCGCACGACGCGGCCGCGCCGCTCCCGGGCCTGGTCCGTGGTCCAGACGAGCGCGCCGGAGCCGACGTCCGGGTCCTTGTCCACGTGGTTCGGGTTGGCGTGGTGCTTGTTGTGCTTCTCGGCCCACCAGCCGTGGCTCATGCCGGTGAGCAGGTTGCCGTGGAGCAGCCCCAGCAGGTTGTTCACCCGGCGGGTACCGGCGATCTGCTGGTGACCGGCGTCATGCCCGAAGAACGCGGTCCGGGCGGTGAGGACGGCCGCCGGGACGGCGAGCACGAGCTGCCACCACGAGTCGCCGACCAGCGCCAGCGCCGCCCAGAGGCTGGCCAGCAGGGCCAGGTTGAGCAGGATCGCCCCGGTGTAGTGCTCGGGGCGGCGCGTGAGCAGCCCACGGTCGCGGACCAGCCGCAGCAGCGGCGCGAAGTCGCTGCCGGGCGGGGCGGCGGTGGACGGTCCGGTGGCAGGTGGTTCGGCGATGACGGTCATGCAGACAAGCCTGTGCGCTGGCCGTCAACCAGACACTGGGGCCACTATCCGGATTGTCGGTAGGGCTAACCCCCCGTCGCGCGACCGCCCGCGCGGACCTCGGCGGGTGTCAGCGGGCGAATGGTCACGTCGTAGGCGTAGGCCTTGGTGGGGGAGAGCTTGTACGGGTCGAGCACCGAGTTCGGCGTCTCGCCCACTCCCGTCTCGCCGTGTTCGACGTGCAGCGTCACCCAACCGCGGTTGCGGACGAGCGGCAGCTGGAAGGCGTACTCGGCGCGCGCCAGATCGTCGTACGGCGTCACGCTGACGTCGAGGTCGCCCGCCACGAGCAGGCCGGCGCGCTGGCCGTCGCTGAGGGTGGCCCAGCGCGTGTCGGTGTGGTTGCCGTACGCCTGCGGACGGGCGTAGTCCACGTACTGCTCGTCCACCGTGCTGCTCCAGACGCCGACCGGGAGGCCGTCCTTGCGGTCGTTGTAGCTCTCCTCCTTGCCGCGGCCGTACCAGGCGAACCGGTTCATCGTGTCGGGCATCTTGACGGCGAAGCCCACCCGGGGCAGGTACGGCAGGGTCGAGACCTTGGACCCGCGCGCCTGGGCGCGATGGGACAGCGTGATCGTCCCGCGGCGGTCGATGCGGAAGCGCATGGTCTGGTCGACGGTGAACGCGCCGGCGACGTCGCCGGCCGCCACGGTGCTCTTGATCTCCACGACCGCGCCGCCGTCCGGGGCGGGATCGGCCGTCGCGGAGGTGACCGTGGTGCGCAGCCGGTCGAGGCCGACGTCCCGCCAGAGCTTGCGGTCCTCCGTGCCCCAGGTGTAGCTCTCGTTGCTGGTCGGCGGCCGGTACACGTCCAGGGTCGGACCACCGCGCAGCAGCTCGGTGCCGGCCGCGTTCATCGAGGTGAGCGTGCCGGTGACCGTGTCGAAGGTGTAGGTCCAGGCGGTGCCGGCGACCGTCACGGTGTTCGTGCCGCGGGTGACGCGCGCGGGGTCGGCGGTGCCTGGCGGCAGGGCGATTCCTGGCACCTGCCGGCCACCGGCGGCGAACTGCTGCGTCGTGAACACCGAGCCCGCGTCGGCCCAGGGCGTTGCCTTGGTGGTGAGCGCCGTCAGGTTCAGCCACCGTTCGACGTCCGCCGGATTGGCCTGCTCGGACGGCAGGTCGACGGTGACGGTCTGCCCCGGCGCGAGGCGCAGGTCGGTCGAGCCCGACTTCAGCGGACGATCCACCTCGACCAGCTCCCACGCCAGCCGCAGGTCCAGCGCGCCGGCCTGCTGCTCGTTCGTGACCGCGACCGTCCCGGCGACGGCGTCCACCGCGCGGAACCGCACCGGCGCGTGCACCGACGCCAGCTCGACCGCCTTGGGCTGGAGCGCCCGGTCCGAGCCGATGACGCCGTCGGTTCCGGACAGGCTCATGCCCAGGCTGAGGAAGTCGCCCTCGTTCGTGAACGTGTCGAAGTCCAAGGCCAGTGCGGCCCGCGCGGACGGGTCGGCGCCCGCGGCCAGCTCGGCGCGGGTCAGGACGGATTTGTAGACCCGCACGTCGTCGACCAGTCCGTGCCCGAGCCGGGTCTTGGTCTTGTCCTGCTGCGTCTCGGCGTTGCGGCCGACGTTGACCTCGTACACGGTCGGCCGCAGCTTGCCGGTGCGCGCGGCGGCCGCCACCTCGGTCCCGTCGATGTAGAGGCGCAGGTTCGCGCCGTCGTAGACGCCGGTGACCCGGTGCCAGGTGTTCGCCCAGTTCGCCGGTACCGCCGCCGCGACCGCCTGCCAGGAGCCCGCGTCGACGCCGAACTCCAGCGTCTTCGCGTCCCGCATCTGGAGCGCCCATTGCAGGCCCTTGGTGACGATCGGGAAGCTGCCGCCCCACGATCCCGGCTTCACCCAGGCGTCCACCGACAGCTTGGTCGTGCCGCTCACGTCGAGCCGGCGGTCGCGGAAGACGTCGACGTAGTCGTCCAGCCCGGACAGCGCGGCCGCCTTGCCGCGCCGCCCGGCCGCCTCGCCCGGCTTGCCGACGAGGAACGCCTGGATGCCGTTGGGGGAGGAGTCGGGGGTGGTGATCAGGGGCTGGCGGAGGTTCTGCTCGGCCCAGTCCCACACGAATCCGCCCTGCACCTGCGGGTACTTCCGGGCGAGTGCCCAGAACTGGTCGAAGTTGCCGAGCGAGTTGCCCATCGCGTGCTCGTACTCGCCCATCACGATCGGTTTCGCCGTGGACTTCGCCTTCGCCTCCAGCTCCGCGGGGGTCGGATAGCGCAGGCCGTTGACGTGCGCGAACGGGGCGTCGCCGCTCGGCTTGTTCGACTGGTGGTACAGCAGCCGGGTGGGTTCGTTGGCGGTCGCCCAGTCGGCCATCGCCTGGTGCGCGGTGCCGAGGCCTGCCTCGTTGCCGGTATCCCAGAAGATCACGCTCGGGTGGTTGCGGTCCCTGGCGACCATGGCCCGGAACCGGTCGGCGAACGCGTCCTGCCACTCCGGTCTGCTCGCCAGGCAGTCCGAGGGGCAGTTCTCGTGCGCGTGGGTCTCGATGTCGACCTCGTCGGCCAGCCACAGCCCGTGCTTGTCTGCCAGGTCGTAGAAGTGCGGGTCGGACGGGTAGTGCGAGGTGCGCACCCCGTTGACGTGCAGGCGCTTCATCAGCATCACGTCGGTGCGCTGGGCCTCGCGGCTGACGTGCCGTCCGGTGTCCGGGTCGGTCTCGGCGCGGTTCACGCCACGGACGAGGATGCGTCCTCCGTTGACCTGGACCTGCTTGCTCCGGACGGCAACCTCGCGGAAGCCCACGGCCTGGCTGGTGACGTGGCTGACCTGCCCGGCCGGATCCAGGAGTTCGAGCAGCAGCGTGTAGAGCGTCGGCTCCTCGGCGCTCCACTTCGCCGGGGCGCTGATCGTCCGGGTCAGGGTGGTGGCGGCGGTGGACCCCGTGATCGTGACCGGCGCGGACAGCACGGCGGTGTCGCGTCCCGCCGGGTCACGCAGCGTGCCACGCACGGTGTACGTGCCGGGGACGCCGGCCAGCTCGACCCGCGCCGAGAACGTCGCGTCCCGGTTGGCGCTGTCGAGATCGGTCGTGACGTGGAGGTCGGCGAGGCGGGTGCGCGGCGTCGAGTAGAGCCAGACGTCACGGAAGATGCCGCTGTAGCGCCACTGGTCGAAGTCCTCCAGATAGGACCCGGAGCCCCAGCGGTGCACCTGCACCGCGACCGTGTTCTCGCCGGGCCGCAGCGCCGCCGTGACGTCGAACTCCGCCGGCGTGTACCCGCCCTGGTCGTAGCCGACGTACTGGCCGTTCACCCACACGAAGTAGCCGCTGGTCACGCCCTCGAAGCGGAGGAACGTGGACCGGCCGTCCCAGGCGGACGGGACCTGCATCGTGCGGACGTACGCGCCGGTCGGGTTGACGTCGCGCGGCACCTTCGGCGGGTCGTCCGGCCAGAGTTCCTCGGGGATGTTGCGGAACATCGGGTGGTCGAGGAAGTCGGACTGCCACGTGTGCGGCACCTGCGCCACCGGCCACCGCGACACGTCGTAGCCGGCGCGGTGGAAACCGGCCGGCACGTCCTCCGGGCGGTTGACGACCTTGAGCCTCCACGCACCGTTCAGCGACGCCACCCACGGCGACGGGGCCGCGTGCTCGGTCACGTCGGCGACGGCCGTCGCGGCATCGCCGTACGGGCGGAGCGACGCGTGCGGGCGTTGCTGCCCCTCGCCCGTCATACGCGGGTTCTCGAGGTAGCGGTAGATGTCGGCCGGGTTCGCGGGGCCGGCGGAAACGTGCGGCTCGGCGTAGGCGCCGGGCACCGCGCTGACCGGCTGCGCGGCCGGCTGCACGGACAGGACCAACACGGCTGCGACGAGGGCTGACGAGGCGCGATTCACGCCGGATATCTATACAAATCCCGACACGGAGTCAACGATCTTCCGTCCAGCGCAGACGGTCACCCGGCGGGCAGTTCGAGGTCGAACTCGACCTCCACCTCGTCCCGCAGCTTGAGGGCGCCGAAGAACGCGGTGTACGGCTTGATGCCCCACCGGCTCTGCTGGACGGTCGCCGAGCCGCGGACCCGCCCGTCGCCCATCGCGCCCTGGAGCGTGACCGGTTGGGTCACACCCATGATCGTCAGGTCGCCCTCGACGGTGAACGAATCGGGCGTTCCGTCGACGCGCGTCGAGCGGAAGCTGACCGTCGGATGCTCGGCCGTGAGCAGGATCTTCCGCGTGAACGTGCCCTTGATGTCGGCGCGGTCGGAGTCGGTGAGCGGCTTCACGCCGCCGGCTCCCTCCCGGACCTCCAGCCCGTCGACCCGCACGTCGACGGCCACCGTCCGCCCGGCCAGGTCGACGGTGCCTTCCCACCGGGTGGCCTCGATCGTGAGGTCGTGCCCCGCCTTCGAGCCCAGGCCGGACCGGCCGGTCCTGACGAGCAGCCGGCCGACCTCGGGTCCGATCATGCGCACGAGCCCACGCTACGCCTCGTGACGTCCTGTTTGAGCCCGCCGGCCCAGGTGCCCCAGGAGCGTCGTCAACGGGTCGGCGTCCGCGCTGGTGGGCACTGCCGAGGCGAACAGACCGGCCGCGCGCTGGCCGTCGCCGATCGCCATGGCGGAGAACTCCCGGACCGCGTCGACGACGGCCTTGTCCGCCGGGAACGGGGCATCGGCGCCCTGGGCGACGTCCCACCCGTGCACGAGCGCCTCCATCAGGCTGGACTGGGCCAGGATCGCGCCCGGCGTCGGCTGCCCGGCGAACGAGTACGTGCGGCCGAGGACGTCCGGCCGGCCGAAGATCCGCAGCGACCGGTCGGCGGCCGCGCGGAGCGCCCCCACCGGGTCCTGGCCGAGATGGTCGGTGGCGGCCATCGCGCCGCCGTCGTAGTCCGCCAGCCCGACCTCCTCGCCCTCGGCGACCCGCGCGAGCAGGAGCAACGAGCCGACGAGGTGGTTCCCGGCCTGGCGCACGGTCCATGCGGCGCACGGGCTGGCGGCGTCGAACGCCGCCGGCGTGATCGTGCCGAGCATGGCCGCGTCGGTGTCGTAGGCCCGCGCGAGCAGGCCGATGACGTCGGTGTCTGTCATGACGACTCCCTGGATTACCTGGCCGCGGCGCGGCCGTCTGGGTTACGAGGCCGCGGCGCGGCCGTCTACCCCTACTGATCCCGCGCGCCGGGCGAAGTCATCGGTCTAGCCTGGGGTCGTGAGCACCACCGCGCTCGGCGCCGCCCGGGCGGGCGATGGCGAGGCGTTCCGCGCGCTCGTCGCCCCGCATCTGCGCAGCCTCCATGTGCACTGCTACCGGATGCTCGGCTCCTACGACGACGCCGAGGAAGCCGTGCAGGAGTCGCTGCTGCTCGCGTGGCGCGGCCTGGACGGCTACGAGGGGCGGGCGCCGCTGCTGCACTGGCTCTACCGCATCACCACGACCACGTGCCTGAAGTCGCTGCGCACGCGGTCACGGCGGCCGGTGACGGTCGGCGAGGTCACGCACCTCCAGCCGTACCCTGACCGGTTGCTCGACCAGCTCGTCGACGCGGACGGCGATCCCGCGGCCGTCGCGCAGCGGCGGGAGAGCGTGGCGCTGGCGTTCGTCGCGGCGCTCCAGCGGCTCCCGGCCACCCAGCGCGCCGTGCTGATCCTGCGGGACGTCCTGGAATGGTCCAGCGCCGAGGTCGCCGACCTGCTCCAGACCAGCGTGGCGAGCGTCAACAGCACGCTCCAGCGCGCCCGTGCCAGCCTGTCCGGCGTCGATCCGCGCCAGCAGCGGCCGCTCGACGAACGCGACCGCCAGGTGATGGACCAGTTCGTCAGCGCCTGGGAACGCTGCGACATCCCGGCCCTCGCGTCGCTCCTCAAGGACGACGTCGTCCTGCGGATGCCCCCGGATGACGTGGTCGTCCACGGCCGGGACGCAGTGGCGGACTTCTTCGGCACCGTGCCGGCGGGCGGCCGCCTCGACCTGATCCCTGTGGTGCGGACCGCCGCCAACGGCCATCCGGCGATCGCCGCCTACCTGCCTGACGGCGGCTCGTACCGCGGCTACGGCGTCATCGTGCTGACGGTCGGCGGGGGAGCGGTGGCCACCATCACGGGCTTCCCGGACCCCGCGCTGTTCGACGCGTTCGGCCTGCCGCCGACGCCCGTCCGGTAGCGGCGCCTGCTTGCCGCGCTCGCGCCCGCGGGGCGACACAGCACCGCGGGCGCGACCGGAGTCAGGGGCAGGTGTTGAGCATGGACTGGAGCGCGGACTTCTCGCTGGACTGGAGCTTCAGTCCCCAGTAGTACTTGGAACGGATCCACATCTTGGAGTACGTGCAGTCGTAGGACGCGAGCGGCGGCTGCCAGGCGGCCGGGTCCTGGTCGCCCTTGGACTGGTTGACGTTGTCCGTCACGGCGATGAGCTGCGGGTGGGCCAGGTCGTTGGCGAAGCTCTGGCGCTTGCTGGTGGTCCAGCCGCTGGCGCCGGACCGCCACGCCTCGGCCAGCGGCACGATGTGGTCGATGTCGACATCGGACGGGTCGGTCCAGGTCGCGCCGTCGTACGGGCTGTGGAGCCCTCGGTGGCGACGGTCAACGCGTTGAGTTCGGCCTGGGCGGGCCGGACGGGGTGTCGCCGCCGAGCTGGATCACCTCGTCGTTGCCGGGCCACTTCTGGGCGACGGGGTAGTCGGACCAGCCCAGCTCGGGTGCCGGCATGACGTACCCGACCAGGATCAGGTCGAAGTCGAGATCGCCGAACGTGACGAACTTCGGCGGCGCGAACTGGGCCATCACGGGGTCGTCGTCCACGGGCGGGTCGTCGTCCGGGTGGTCGGGGAAGACCGTCAGCTCGAACATGCAGCCCCCGAGGTGGCGCCGGAGAGTGGCGCGGGGCGGCCACTGCTCGACCGGCGGGTGCTCGTCCTCCCAGGCCATGTCCACGAGCGTGCGGAAGGCTTCCGGTGTCGGGAATGGAAAGAGGTCGCGACCCACGGTGCCGGCATGGCGATATCCCCTTCGCGCTGGGTGGACTCCCTGGGTAGCACGGGGAGAAGCGGGTCCGCTGTACGCAGTTCTTCCCATGGCGCGGGCGTCAATCGCTTATTTCAGTACTTTTATTGACTTCGAAAAGAAGCGGTCATAAAGTTCTGGTACCCCAGGGGCGGCCCCTTCGTATCTCGTACCCCCCACGCCTCGTCCAGAGGCCACATCCGCGTGAGCATGCCGGCATTTCCGTGCCCGGCCGCTGGAGCGCGCCCCGATCTCCCCACCACCGAAGGGATCGTCGATGTCTCTGACCAGAACTGCCTCCGCCGCGGCGCTCGCCCTGGCCACGATCACCGCAGGAGCGCTGATCGCGTTACCGACGGCGACACCGTCCGACGCCGCGGTCCTCCCCAACGGCTTCAAGAGTGTCGGGTACATGCCGTCCTGGGCCGGCAGCGTCAACACGATCCAGTACGGCAAGCTGACGCACATCAACTACGCGTTCGTCCTGCCGAACGCCAACGGCAGCCTGCAGGCCGTCGAGAACCCGTCCAAGCTGTCCTCGCTCGTCTCGCTCGGGCACAGCAACAACGTCAAGGTCTCGATCGCGATCGGCGGCTGGAACAACGGCAACGACTCGGCGTTCGAGTCGCTCGCGGCCAACCCGACGTCCCGCACGAACTTCGTGAACAACGTCGTGAACTTCGTCAACCAGTACGGCCTCGACGGCGTGGACATGGACTGGGAATACCCGGATCCCGGCGCCTCCGGCAACAACTACACGGCGCTGATGCAGCAGCTCAGTACGGCGATGCACTCGCGCGGCAAGCTGCTCACCGCCGCCGTGGTCTCCGAGGGCGGTACGGCGAACGGCGTGCAACCGGCCGTGTTCGGCTACGTCGACTGGCTGAACATCATGGCCTACGACGGCGGCAGCCCCCACGCCAACTACGACTGGTCCGTCAACAGCGTGAACTTCTGGAAGTCGCGCGGGCTGCCGGCCAGCAAGACCGTCATGGGCGTGCCGTTCTACAGCCGACCCGGCTACCTGACGTACTCGCAGCTCGTCGCGATGGACCCCGCCAACGCCAACCGGGACTGCACGAACGCGGGCGGGCAGCAGTGCTACAACGGCCTGCCGACGATCCGGCGGAAGACGCAGTACATGATGGCCAACGGCGGCGGGATGATGAACTGGGAGCTGTCCCAGGACACGAACAACGCGACGTCGTTGGTCAGCGCGATCTACGAGACGGTCGTGGGCGGCCCGAACCCCACGCCGTCACCCACCGGTAGCCCGGGCGGCCGGGTCGGCGCGATCACCGGGATCGGCGGCAAGTGCGTCGACGTCGCGGGCGCCTCCACCACCAACGGCGCGGCCGTGCAGATCTACGCGTGCAACGGCACCAACGCCCAGCGCTGGACGGTCGGCACCGACGGCACGCTGCGGGCGCTCGGCAAGTGCGCGGACGTCACCGGCGCCTCCACCGCGAACGGCGCGAAGATCCAGCTCTGGGACTGCAACGGCACGGGTGCGCAGGTCTGGCAGGCACAGGCGGGCGGCACGCTGCGCAACCCGGCGTCCGGCAGGTGCCTGGACGCGACCGGCAACAGCTCCGCAGACGGCACCCGCCTGCAGATCTGGGACTGCGCGGGCGGCGCGAACCAGCAGTGGCGGCTCCCGTGACGGCCGTCTCCGGACGGGCGAGAACGCTGGCGCTGGCGGTGCTCTGCGTCGTGGGTCTGTTCATCGCGTCGACGCCCACGCTCGGCGGGGCCCACGCCGCCGCCCCCAGGTTCAAGGTCATCGCGTTCTACAACGGAACGTGGGACCCGGCGCACATCAGCTTCGTGAAGGAGGCCAATCCCTGGTTCACGCAGCTCGCCGCGCAGAACGACTTCTCCTACACCGCGACTACCAACTGGAGCCTGCTGAACACCGCCAACCTGGCGCAGTACCAGGTGGTCATGTTCCTGGACGACGGGCCGCCGCCGGAGCGGAGGGCCGCGTTCGAGCAGTACATGCGCGGCGGCGGCGGGTTCCTCGGCTTCCACGTGTCGGCCTTCAACACCGATCCGGCGCGGTGGGACTGGTACCACAACCAGTTGCTCGGCACCGGCGCGTTCCGGTCGAACACCTGGGCGCCGACCACGGCCGTCCTGCGCACCGAGGACCGGACCCACCCGTCGACCTCACGGCTGCCCGCGACGTTCACCTCGTCCGTCAGCGAGTGGTACAGCTGGAACAACGACCTGCGCACCAACCCGAACATCAGGATCCTGACGTCGGTCGACCCGTCCAGCTTCCCGCTCGGGACCGACCCGAACCAGACCTGGCGCAGCGGCTACTACCCGATCATGTGGACCAACCGGAACTACAAGATGCTGTACGCGAACTTCGGCCACAACGCGATGAACTACGAGACCAACACGCCGCTGTCGTCGACGTTCGCCAGCGAGGTCCAGAACCGGTTCCTCCTCGACGGCCTGCTGTGGCTCGGCGGGGTGGGCACCCCGCCGACGCCGACGCCGTCACCCACGTCGTCGCCGGGGCCGATCCCGCCGACGGCCTGGTACTCCGTGGTGAACAAGGCCAACAACGCGTGCGTGGACGCCCGTGGCGGGGCGACGGCGAACGGCACCGCGGTCCAGCAGTACGCGTGCAACGGCACGAACGCCCAGCAGTACCAGTTCCAGCCGACCAGCGGCGGCCACGTGCGGATCAACAACCGCGCCAACGCCGCTCAGGTGATCGACGTGAGCGGTGTGTCGTCCGCTGACAACGCGCCGCTGCACCTGTGGTCCTACGGTGGCGGCAACAACCAGCAGTGGCTGCCGGTGTCCGAGGCCGGTGGGTACCACCGGTTCGTCAGCCGGCACAGCGGCAGGTGCCTGACCATGCCGGGCCCGTCGGACGGCGTGCAGCTCACGCAGGTCACCTGCGACGGCCGTGCCGCGCAGTCGTTCCGGCTGATCCAGCAGTAGGACAGCGGGCGGCCCGCTCCCCTCACCACCTGGGGGAGCGGGCCGCCGGCCTGTTACGGGTAGTTGACGACGTTCGCCACGTTGTTCGCGGAGTTCGACGGGCCGCCGGTGTTGTTGATGACCCGGCTGATCGTCCCGGTGCCGCCGAGCGAGACCGTGACCATGTTGTGGAACCGCACGCCCGCCTTGTTCGGTACCTCGAACGCGCGGGCGGCGACCACGCTGGGATTGGCGTTGAAGAAGCAGTAGCTGCCGAGCCCCCACGCTTCATGGGTGTTGACGGCGTCGGCCACCTTGTAGGCCGCGTACCCCTGCGTGGAGCCGTTCATCCACGCGGCCTGGTTCGGCGGGTCGTACGGCATCTCGTTCTGGTAGAAGTACGTGCGCCCGCCGTTGCCGTTCCAGATCGTCTGGTACTGCTGGTAGTGCTCGACGAACAGGCCGTACATCGTGACGTCGTTGCCGTTCACGACCAGGCCTCTCGCCGCGGTGTTGGAGTTCCAGCCGATGCCCGACCCGTGGTCGCCGCGCCACAGCCAGAGGTGGTCGCCGATCACGTTGTTGCTGTTGATCCGGAGGCTCTCGGTGGCCCGTCCGACCGCGGCGCCGCCGATCCGGAAGTACACGTCGTGCAGCGAGGTCGGGTTGGCCGCGTGGTTCTGCGACGATCCCGCCGGGCCGACCTCCATCAGCAGCGGTGAGTTGACCGCCCCCGCGTCGATGAGCAGGCCGGCGACCTTGACGCCGTCGACGTCCGCGACCGACATCGCCGTCACGCCGTTCTCCGGCAGGAGCGTGGCCAGCCCGAGCCCGAGCACGACCGTGTCGGGCCTGGTCACCCGGATCGTGTCGTTGAGCCGGTAGATGCCCGGCGTGAAGAGCAGGTCCCTACCGGCGGCGAGCGCGCTGTTGATGCTCGCGGCCGTGGCACCGGCCTTCACGATGTGGAACTGCGAGATGGGCAGCGACGAGCCGGCGGCCGGGCCGTTCGCCCAGGTGGTGCCGGCCGAGTTGGTGCGCAGTCGCCGGCACGAACACCTGGTAGCCGCCGGCGTTGTCGATGTACAGGAACGGCTTCTCGCGGACGGTCGGCGTCTGCGCGACCCGCGTGTACGGCGGGTTCGGGAAGTTGCCGGCCGGCGCGTTCACCGATCCGACGAAGACCATGTTCCAGTTGGACCCCGTCCAGCTGCCCCACTCGGTGTTGCGGGAGAGCCACTGCTGCTGGGTACCGGACCGGACCTGGCCGTCGACCTTGGTGTCGGACATGAAGCCGCCGCTCGACCAGCCGCCGTCGTCGAGCTGGATGTTGCCGCGCAGGTGCATCCGCCGGTACGACGAGGCCTGCGAGACGGCCCACCGGTCGGTGCCGCCGGTCGGGTTCACGGACACGTTCTCGGCCGTCCGCCAGAAGTTGTGCGTGGCGTTTCCCTGGAACCAGTCGGCCTCGACGTGCACGGCGCCGTTGATCGTGACGTTGTCGGGGGAGAGCCCGAGGCCGGCGACCTGCGTGTAGTAGCCGACGTTCGCGTTGACGTTGTAGGTGCCGGGCTTGAACAGCAGCGCGAACCGGTTCGATCCGAACTGGCTGGTCTCCTGCTGGTTGAAGACCGTGTTCAGCCGGTTCTGGATCGTGGCGCTGGACATCGACGGGTCGAACACCGACACGTTCGGGCCCAGGTCGGGCGCCGGCCCCGGCGAGCTGGTCGGGGACGCGGTCGGGGATGTCGTCGGCGTCGGGCCACCCACCGGCGTGAGCCGGAACGACTGCGCGGCCGTGCCGTTGCACGTGTACTGCTGGAGCTGCACACCGTCGGCGGTGGACGCGCCGGGGACGTCGAGGCACTTTCCACTGTGGCGGCTGACGAAGTGGTACGCGCCGTCGGCTTCCTCCACCGGCAGCCACTGCTGGTTGTTGCCGCCGCCGTACGTCCAGAGGTGAATCAGCCCCCCGTCGGCGCTGGACACCTCGGCGACGTCCCAGACCTGCGCCGCGTTGCCGCGGTTGTTGACCCGCACGTAGCCGCCGCTGGTCGGTTGGAACTGCCACTGCTGGGCGTTGGTCGGGTTGCAGGTCGCCTGCTGCACGGCGGTGCCGTTCGCCGTGCCGGCCGCCCGCGCGTCCACGCACTTCACGCTGTTCTTGTTGGCGACGGTGTACCAGGCCGTCGGCGAGATGGCCGCGTTCGCGTCGGGTACCAGGATCACGACGAGGGCCGCCGCGGCGACGGTGACGGCCGCCGCCGTCCACGCGACCATCCGGCGGCGTGGCGCCTGTGCTGAGGTCATGGAACTCTCCTCACCGCGCGAAGCGGAACCAGTTGAGGTTGACGAAGTCGCCGCCGCCGCCGGTGAAGGCGGCGTAGACGGTGTGGCGGCCCGTGGCGCCGGCGGACAGGGTGGTGGTCACGCTCGTCCAGTTCTGCCAGCCGCCGGTGCTGGTCACCGGGACGGTCGCGATGACCGGGCCGGTGGTGCTGTCGAGTCGGTACTGGATGGAGCCACTACCCGCCCCGGAGGCCAGGCGCGTCGTCACGCTGACCGCCGTCGGGGTGCCGAACTCCAGGTCCGACCAGGCGATCCAGTCGCCGGGCGCGATCCAGCCGACGTTCTGGCCGCCCCCGGTGTCGGTGGTGGCCTGCGTCTGCACGCCCGACTGGCTGGTGAACGACTCGGCCTGCGTCGTGTCGTACGCGCTCCGTCCCTGCACGGGGCCGTAGGTGAGCCCGAACCCGTACGGGAACAGGGCCGGCTTGCCGTCCCCGTCGTTGATCGGCTGCTGCCCGGCGGACTGCATCCAGGTCACCGGGAGCTTGCCGGTGGGCGCGTGGTCGCCGAAGAGCACGTCGGCCACGCCGGCGCCCTCGGTGCCGGGCAGCCAGGAGGCGACCAGCGCGTTCCAGTTCGGCAGCTGGGTGCCGATGTCGAGGGGACGGCCGCTGACCAGCACGACCACGACAGGGACGCCGGCGCCCCGCAGCGTGTTGATGGTGGCGAGGTCGGCGGAGTCCAGCCCCATGCCACCCGGCCGGTCGCCGGCGCCCTCCGCGTACGGGGTCTCGCCGACGACCGCCACGGCCACCCGGTACGAGCTGTCGATGCCCGCGCCGCTCTGGTTGTAGGTCACGGTCGTCCCCGCGCCGGCGGCGTTGCGGATGCCCTGCAGGATCGTCGTCCCCGGCGTGATGTTGCCGCCGCCGCCCTGCCACGAGATCGTCCAGCCGCCGCTCTGGTGGCCGATGTTGTCGGCGTTCCTGCCGGCCACGAAGATCCGGTTGCCGGTCTTGGCCAGCGGCAGGACGTTGCCCGTGTTCTTCAGCAGCACCTGTGACTCGCGGACGGCCTGGCGGGCGATCGCGCGGTGCGCGGCGCTGCCGACGGTGCCGGTGAAGGAGCGGTCGGTCAGCGGCCGCTCGAACAGGCCCAGCTCGAACTTCTTGGTGAGGATCCGGCGGTTGGCGTCGTCGATCCGCGACATCGGTACCCGTCCGGCCTGGACCTCGGTGCGCAGCAGGGAGATGAACTGCCGCCACGCGCTCGGGACCATGACCATGTCCATGCCGGCGTTGATGGTCTGGCGGACCTCGGCGGCGGTGAAGCCCGGCTGGCCGTCGATCTGGTCGATGCCGTTGTAGTCGGAGATGACGAAGCCGCTGAAGCCCAGCTCGTTCTTCAGCAGGTTCGTGATGAGGAACTGGTTGCCGTGCGCCTTGGACGAGTTCCAGCTGCTGTAGGTGATCATCACCGAACCGACGCCACGGTTGACCGCCTCGCGGAACGGCGGCAGGTGGATCGCGCGCAGGTCGGCCTCGCTGAGCTGGGTGTTGCCCTGGTCGACGCCGCCGGTGGTGCCGCCGTCGCCGATGAAGTGCTTGGCAGTGGCCATCACCGAGCCCGGCGCGCTGAGCGAACTGCCCTGCAGCCCCGTGACGAGGGTCGCCATCTGCGTCGGCAGTTCGGGCTTCTCGCCGAACGACTCGTAGGTGCGTCCCCAGCGGTCGTTGCGGGCGACGCACAGGCACGGCGCGAAGTTCCAGTCGATGCCGGTGCCGGAGACCTCTTCGGCGGTGGCCCGGCCGATCTGCTGCACCAGCCCCGGATTGCGTGCCGCGCCGAGGCCGATGTTGTGCGGGAAGATCGTCGCGCCGTGCACGTTGTTGTGCCCGTGCACGGCGTCGACGCCGTAGATCAGCGGGATGCCGAGCCGGCTCGCCACGGCGGCGTTCTGGTAGCCGTCGTACATGTTGGCCCAGGACGTGGCGTTGTTCGGTGACGGTGACGACCCGCCGCCGGACAGCAGCGACCCGAGCGAGAAGTTGGTGATGTCGGCGTTGCTGACGGACCCGCGTTCGGCCTGGGTCATCTGGCCGATCTTCTCGTCGAGCGTCATCTGGGCCATCATCTGGCTGACGCGGACGGGCACCGGCAGCGACGGATCCGGGTACGGCGGGTGGAACGCCTGCGCCTCGACGGCGCCCGGCACCACGAGAGCGATGCCGAGCGCAGCGACCAGCGAGATGCGGGGTAATCCGAGCAGAGCCATGACTGACCGGTCCTTCCCACGAACGTGCGGGCCCCCGATGACGGGTCAAGGAAATCTAACTTTGCGCCTTAATTCAAGAGGAGAATTAACAAGTCAGTTCGGATTGTTCGCGTGGGTGAGGTGTCCGGACGGTTACCGTTCCCGAACGTGCACGGTGCCGCACTAGGTGCTGGCGCGGGTGCTCGCGATGAGTTGGGCGTACCGGCGGCCGCTCGCCTTGATCGTCCGCGCCTGGGTCTCGTAGTCGACGTGGATGAGCCCGAACCGCTTCTCGTACCCGTACGCCCACTCGAAGTTGTCCATCAGCGACCAGGCGAAATACCCGGCGAGCGGCACGCCGTGCCGGGCCGCCCTCGCCGCGGCGGCGACGTGGTCGAGCAGGTACTGGGTGCGCTTCCCGTCGGCGATGTGCCCGTCGGGGCCGATGTCGTCGGGCCAGGCCGAGCCGCTCTCGGTGACGTAGACCTTCGGCACCTGGTACTCGCTGGCGAGCCGCACCAGCAGGTGCTCCAGGCCGTCGGGGTACACCTCCCAGCCCATCGCGGTGGCGGCCGCCTCCGGCACCTCGACGGCGTGCACGTGCGGCACCGTGCCGTCCGGGTCGTCCTCGATGACCTGGCGGAAGTAGTAGTTCAGCCCGAGGAAGTCGGTGGGCGCGGCGATCACCGACAGGTCGCCCTCGCGCACGGGCGGCTCGACCCCGTACACGGACACCATGTCGGACGGGTAGCCGCGGCCGTGGAGCGGGTCGAGCCACCAGCGGTTGACGTGCCCGTCCGCACGGGCCGCCGCCGCCACGTCCTCGGGCCGGTCCGTCGCAGGCACGCAGGGGCTGAGGTTGACGGCCATCCCGACCTGCGCGTCCCGGACCGCCGACCGCAGCACGTCCACCGCCAGCCCGTGACCGAGCAGCAGGTGGTGCGAGGCGTGGACGGCCGCCGTGATGTCGCGCAGCCCGGGCGCCATCCGTCCTTCGAGGTGGCCGATCCACGCCGAGCAGAGCGGCTCGTTGAGCGTCATCCAGTCCTTGATCCGGTCGCCGAGCCGGTCGGCGACGACCGAGGCGTACTCGGCGAACGCCAGGGCGGTGCTCCGCTCCGGCCAGCCGCCGCGGTCCTGCAACGACTGGGGCAGGTCCCAGTGGTACAGCGTGGCGAACGGCCGGATGCCGGCTTCGAGGAGGCCGTCGACGAGCCGGTCGTAGAAGTCGAGGCCCTTGCCGCCGGGCGTCACCCGGGGCCACGCGATCGAGAACCGGTAGGCGTCGATGCCCAGCTCCCGCATGAGCGCGACGTCCTCGGGCCACCGGTTGTAGTGGTCACATGCGGTGTCGCCCGTGTCGCCGTTGCGGATGGCGCCGGGGATCCGGCAGAAGGTGTCCCAGATGGACGGCACGCGGCCGTCCTCGCCGACAGCGCCCTCGATCTGGTACGCGGACGTGGCGACGCCCCAGACGAACTCGGGTCCCAGGTGTTCCATCGTGTCCCCCTATTTGACTGCGCCGGCGGTGAGGCCGGCCACGAGATAGCGCTGCAACAGCAGGAACCCGACGACCACGGGCGCGCTGACGACCAGCGACGCGGCCATGACCTGGTTCCAGTACACGTCGTTCTGGGTGGCGTACCCCTGGAGCCCGACGGCGAGCGTGCGGGTGTCGTCGTCGGTCATCACGGAGGCGAACAGCACTTCGCCCCACGCGGTCATGAACGCGTAGACCGCGACGGCCACGATTCCCGGGATCGCCGCCGGCACGACCACCCGCAGCAGGGCGCCGACCGGCCCGTTCCCGTCCACCTGCGCGGCCTCGTCCAGTTCGGTGGGGATCGAGTCGAAGTAGCCGACCAGCATCCAGATCGCGAACGGCAGCGAGAACGTGAGGTAGGTGATGATCAGCCCGAGGCGGCTGCCGTAGAGCACCAGCCCGGTCGCGTTGCCGACGTTGACGAAGATCAGGAACAGCGGCAGCACGAACAGGATCCCCGGGAACATCTGCGTGGACAGCACGGTCACCGAGAACGCGCGGCGCCCGGCGAAGCGGTACCGGCTGATCGCGTACGCGGCGAAGATCGCCACGGTCACGGAGAACACCGTCGCCACGCCCGCGACGACCAGGCTGTTCACGAAGTACTTCCCCAGCGGGACGGTGTGCCAGATGTCGACGAACGGCCGCAGCGTGACGGTCGACGGGATCCACGTGAACGCGGTCTGCACGTCGCGCAGCGGCTTCACCGCCGACGTGACCATCACATAGATCGGGGCGAGCGTGAACACCGCCAGCGCGGCGAGCCCGGCCGCGCGGACCCAGGGGAACCACCGTGGCTCACGCATAGCTGCTCCTGCGCCGCGTCAGCACCAGGTACCCGGCGGTCACGATGAGCAGGAAGCCGAGCAGCAGCACGGACATCGCCGATCCGCTGCCGAAGTTCCACGTGACGAAAGAGCTCTGGTAGATGTGGATCGAGATCAGGTCCGCCTCGCGCGGCGCCGACCGTCCGAACAGGACGTACGGCGTGTTGAAGTCGTTGAACGTCCAGAGGAACAGCACGAGCACCAGCACCTGGTTGACGGGGCGCAGCATCGGCATCGTGATCGACCGCAACCGCCGCCCGAAGCCGGCCCCGTCGATCGCCGCCGCCTCGTAGAGGTCCGCGGGGATGTTCTGCATCCCGGCCGTGATGCACAGGAAGGCGAACGGCCACGACCGCCACACCGACACGACCAGCAGCGCGACGAAGCTGTTGCCGCCGATCAGCCAGAACGGACGGTCGTCGGCGAGGCCGAGCTGGTCGACGAGGACGTGGTTCACCATGCCCGTGTCGCGCTGCAGCATGAAGCTCCACGTGATGACGGCGGCGTAGACCGGCAGCGCGTACGGCGTGAGAAACAGCGTCCGCAGCACGCCCCGGCCCCGGAACGGGTTCTGCATCAGCACCGACGCGAACGTGCCGAGCAGCCAGCTCAGCCCCACCGACAGCACGGTGTACGCCAGCGTCACCCAGAACGAGTGCAGCAGCTCCGCGCCGACCGGCGCGTCGAGGTCGACGGCGACGCGGTAGTTGTCCAGCCCGGCGGCCGGTGCGGTGGACCAGTCCCGGATGTAGAACTGGGTGAGCTCGCGCGTGCTCATCCAGACGCCCACGACCATGGGCACCACGTGGATGCCCAGCTCCAGCAGCAGTGCGGGCAGCAGGAACAGGTACGGGAGCAGGCGGCGGGACACGTTCCGCGGCCTGCGGGCCGGTGCCGGCGGGGCCCCACTCCGCGCCGGCACCGGAGTACTGACAGCCGTCATCCGCTCAGCTGCCCGGCTTCAGTTGCTGGTTCGCCTGGCTGAGCTTGTCCTTGACGTAGGCGTCGGTGATGGGTTTGCCGCTGGCCGCGTCGGCGAACATCGCCTTCATCGCGGTGCCCACCAGCGTCTCGAACTGGCTCTCCTCGGGCACCTGCGGGAGCGGCGCGGCGGTGCTGCTGAGGATCTGCTGGAACACCTTCGCCGCCTCCGTCTGGAAGGCCGGGTCCGCGTAGGCGTCCTTGACCGTGGGCAGCGAGCCGTAGGTCTTGTTCAGCAGCTTCTGCTCGGCGTCGCTGGTCATGAACTCGACGAACTTCAGGGCCGCGTCGCGGTTCTTCGTGTTCTTGAAGACCGACAGGTTGATGCCGGCGACCATGCTGTTCACCTTCTTGCCGCCCGGCGGGGTCGGGGTGACGAACGGGATCGGCGCCACGCCGTAGTCGTCCTCGCTCATGCCGTTCGACTTGAGCGAGCTGGCGGCCGCCTGCCACATCAGCATCGCGGCCTTGCCGGTGGCGAAGTCCTTCACCGCCTGGGTGCCGTTGGCGTACTCGGCGTTGCTCGGGTTGACGATCTTGTCGCGGGCCATCAGGTCGACGTAGGACTTGACCGCGGCCACCGCCTGCGGCGAGTCGAACTGCGGCTTGCCGCTGGAGTCGAACAGTTCGGCGCCGTGCTGCTGGCCGATCATGAAGGCGTGGTGCGCGTTCTCGGTGTAGCTGGAGCCCTCGACGGCGAGCCCCCAGCGGCCGTCACCGGTCAGCTTCTTGCCGTTGGCGATGAGATCGGCCCAGGTGGCGGGCGGTCCCGCGATGCCGGCGTCGGCGAACTGCTTCTTGTTGTAGTACAGGCCGTAGGCGAGGCTGTAGAGCGGCACGGCGGCCGGCGGCTTGCCGGTCGCGCCGGTCGCGGCGAGGCTCGCCGGGAGGAAGCGGTCACGCCCGCCGACCTTGTCCAGCGTGGCGTCGTCGAACGGCAGGAACGCGCCGGTCGCCTGCAACGACGCCGACCAGGTGTTGCCGATGTTGAGCACGTCAGGCCCCTGGCCCGAGGTGGTCGCGGCGAGGATCCGGTTGAGCAGGTCTGCCCAGGGCACGACCTCCACCTTGACGGTGATCCCGGTCTGCTCGCGGAACTTGTCCAGCTCCGGCTGGAGGACCTCCTTGTCGTGCTGGAGGCTGGTTCCCTGGTTGCTGGCCCAGTACGTCAGCGTCTTGCCGTCGCCTGCCGAGTCGTCGCCGCAGGCGACCAGCGTGGGGGAGAGGAGCAGCAGTGCCGCGGCGGCCAGGCCGAGCCTGCGTGCGGTGGGACGTCTGGTCACAGCCGTACCCTTCTGGGGGAACTTTCTTCGGACCTTAAATTAGCTGCCAATTAAACTGAGGCCTCATACTTGCGTCAAGGCGTCCGGACGGATGTACGGATGCGGTGGGCAGAGCGGAGCAGCCGAGAGTGGATCGCAGCGATGGGCAGCGCACCACCGTGCGCGACGTGCGGCGCCGGAACCGGTCGGCCCTGCTGTCGACGCTCTACTTCGACGGGCCGCTGAGCCGCCAGCACCTCAGCCAGCTCACCGGGCTGAGCGCGGCGACCGTCAGCAACGTCGTCGGAAGCCTCATCGAGGACGGACTCGTCGTCGAGGCGGGCTCGGTCGACTCCGACGGGGGCCGCCCGCGCGTGCTGCTGCGGGTCGACCCGCGGTACGGGTACGTGATCGGCGTGGACGTCGGCGAGACGCGCATCCGCGTCGAACTGTTCGACCTGAAGATGGTCCGGCTGACCACCGCCGACCGGCCGATGGACGCCGTCCACCCCGACCCGGACGCCGTCGCCGGCCACATCGTCAGCGGCATCCGCGAGGTCGTCGAGGCGGCCGGCATCGCGCACGAGGCGGTGCTCGGCGTCGGCATCGGCGTGTCGGGCGTCGTCGCCCAGGGGCCGGAGGTGCTGGTCCACGCGCAGTCGCTCGGCTGGGACGGCGTACCGCTGGAACGCCTCGTCCGGGCCGGCGTCGACCTTCCGCTGTTCATCGACAACGGGGCCAAGACGCTCGGCCAGGCCGAACTCTGGTTCGGTGCCGGCAAGGGTGCCAGGCACGCCGTCGTGGCGCTGGTCGGCTCGGGTGTGGGCGCCGCGATCATCACGCACGGGCTCATGTACCGCGGCGTCACCAGCAGTGCCGGCGAGTGGGGCCACACGATCGTCAAGTACGGCGGGCGGCGCTGCCGGTGCGGCGCGAAAGGCTGCCTGGAGGCTTACGTCGGCGCCGAAGGCGTTCTCGACCGGTACCGGCACGCCCTCGGCGACAAGGTCATCGCGGAGACCGACGAGGAGGCCGGCATCGCCGCGCTGCTCGCCGATCCGTCACCGGTCGCGACGGCGATCCTGGAGGAGACGGCCGGCTACCTCGGGGCCGGGATCGCGAACCTGATCAACCTGTTCAACCCCGAGCGGATCGTCCTCGGCGGCTGGGCCGGGCTGGCGCTCGGCGAGCGGCTGCTGCCGGCGATCCGGGCCGCGGCGGCCGAACACGCGCTGCGCCAGCCGTTCGCCCAGACCGCGATCGACCTGTGCCAGATCGGCCCGGACGCCGTCGCGTACGGCGCCGCCACGCTCCCCGTCGCCCACCTGCTCGGTCGGGGCCAGCCGCCCGCAGTCGAGTCCACCGAGCTGATGCCGCTGCACAAGCCCGCGTAGGCGCGCTGCCGGTTTCTGCCGGTGAACACCTGTCACGATCACCGGTCTGGCGGCATCAACGCAGGTCAGCGCCGATGCGCCGATGTGCTAGGCCGGCACGGTCGCGCTTCGACCCGCGCCGCCTAGCGTCGACCGGTATGAACGTTCTTTTTAGGCCGCTCCTCGCGGCAATGACCTCCCTCGCCGCCGTCGCGGCGGTCGCCGTCGTCACCGTCGCGCCCGCACAGGCCGCGACCAAGCTCGACGAATCGAAGTTCGTGCTCCAGCGCAACGCGAACACCGCCGCGTGGCAGACCCTGATCGACGCCACCGACCGGGTGAGCGTCCCGATGGTGCTCAACGACGCGAACCGTACGGCGAACCGCATCGAGAACGGCAGCCTGCTCGCGCCCAACTTCGCCGCCGGGTTCACCTGGGAGCAGGGCGACAACAACACCGAAGAGTGGTACCCGCAGGGCATCACGACCAGCAGCGACGCCTACGACGACGGCCTGTACGACAACCGCAAGCTCGTGCTGGTCTCCTGGTACGACAAGCAGACCGCACCCGCGAAGGGCGTGCGCGTCAGCTTCGTCGACCGCACCGACCCGCTGAAGCCGGTGTACCGGCACGTACTGCTCGCCGAGCCGGCGACCGCGAACGGGCTCGCCAGCTTCAAGGCCGTGAACGTCCACGCGGGCGGCATGTTCCTCTACGGCAGCCTGCTCTACGTCGCCGACACGAGCAACGGCTTCCGGGTGTTCGACCTGAACTACATCTTCACCGCCACCGGCAGCGACGACACGGCGATCGGCCGGGACGCGACCGGTAAGTACAACGCCTACGGCTACAAGTACGTGCTGCCGCAGAAGTTCACCTACACGCCGTCGGTCGACGTGGGCATGCGCTTCTCGTTCGTCTCGCTCGACCGCACCAGCACGCCGGACAGCATCGTCGCCGGCGAGTACGACGAGAACGGCGACGGCACCCGCCTGGTGCGGTGGAACATCGACTACACCGACCGGGAGCTGGTCGCGACCGGCAACAAGGCCACCGCGAGCTGGGCCTACCAGGTGGACATCCGCGCGATGCAGGGCGCCACGGCCATCAACGGAAAGTTCTACATCTGCCGGACGAACGGGTCGGGCGCGCGCTCGGACCTGCTGACCTGGGTACCGGGCAACCTGGCGACCATCCACACCGGGACGTTCCCGCCCGGCGGCGAGGACCTGACGTACCGCAAGAGCACCGACGAGTTGTGGACGGTCACGGAGTACCCGACGAACCGCTACGTCCTGTCGGTCACCGCAGGCAAGTTCTGAACTGAACCGGCCCGGCCCACCTGATTAGGTGGTGCCGGGCCGGTGCGGTTCGACGCTCGTCCGGTCGGGCAGGATCTCGCCGGTGTCCTCGAACACGATGACGCCGTTGCACAGCAGGCTCCAGCCCTGTTCAGGATGGGCGGCGATCACGTGCGCGGCGTCGTGGTCCGGCGCGTCCGCCGTGGGGCACGGCGGGGAGTGCTGGCAGCCGGGGGGTCGCCGGGCCGAGACCTGGCGCCGTCCGATCGCTGTCGTGACGGTCATGGCATTTCGCCTCCTCCGAAGCGGGAGGCCAGCGTGCTCGCCCCCACTCGAGAGCGGGGCAGCGCTTGCTTGAGGCTCAGTTCTTCATGAGAGCGGCCAGCTCGGCGCGGGAGTGGATGCCGAGCTTCGTGTACACGCCGCGCAGGTGGTACTCGATCGTCTTGGGGCTGAGGAACATCGCGGCGGCCGCCTCGCGGGTGCTGTGGCCGTCGGCGAGCAGGAGTGCGATCTGCCGTTCCTGCGGGGTGAGCTCGTCGGCGGTGGTGGGTTCGCGGCGGCGGGCGGTCTCGCCGGTCGCCTTCAGCTCGGCCGCGGCGAGATCCGCCCAACCGGCCGCGCCGAGGTCGTCGAAGGCCGCCACCGCGAGCCGGAGCTGCGTACGGGCGTCGACGCGGCGCCGGGCCCGGCGCAGGCGGGCGCCGTACGCCAGCCGGGTCCGGGCCGTCTCGAACACGTCGAGGGTCTGCCCGTGCCAGTGGAGCGCGGCGCCGAACTGGGCGTCGAGGTCGTCGTCGGCGCAGAGCAGGCCGGTGGCCCGCGAGGCCCGGGCGAGCGCCCACGGCTGGCCCTTGACGGCGGCACGCTCCGCGAAGTCCAGCGCGGCGCGGGTCGCGTCGTCGGTCCGTCCGAGACGGGCGTACACGTCGACCAGCTCGGGCGCGGGGGACAGGTCGGCGTCCAGCACGCCACTGGCGTCCAGCACCGCGGCAAGCTGTTCGAGGTGCGGCAACGCGCGTGCCGGCGCGCCGAGGCCGAGCTCCAGGTCGCCGAGCGCGAACAGCGCCCAGGCTCGGCATACGTGGATCTGGTGCTCGATGCAGATCTGGAGCGCCTCTTCCGCGCGGGTCCGGCAGTCGGCGTCACGGCCCTGGTGGGCGTGCAACCAGGCGAGACCGGCGAGGCCGATGCCCAGCGCGGTGGTCTGACCGGTCTCGCGCGAAAGCCGGATCGCCTCGTCGTACGCGGTCTCGGCGTCGGCCCAGCGGTCGGTGGTCGCGTGGTCGCGGGCGACGTGGAACAGCAGCGCGGGCAGGATCCCGACGGCGGCCTTGTCTCGGCCCTCCCGCATCGCGTCGCGGATCAGGGATCGCCCGGTCCCGGACTCGCGCAGGAACAGCGGTCCGAGCACCATCCAGACCAGCCGGCGGGTGTCGCCGCCGAGGACGTCGTTCGAGGCCAGGACGCCGACCGCCCGCCGGATCTGCTCCATGCCGCCGCCCTCGCCCGCGACCACCCGCGCCATCCCGTGCGCGAGCGTGCCCAGGATCTGGGTCGAGGGCGTGTCGGTCCGGGTCAGCAGCTGCTGGATATCACGACCGGCACGCAGCGCGGATCTCGCGTCGCCGATCCAGAAGCTCGCGTTGATCGCGTCGGCGAGCATCCCGACAGCGGCGTCCGGGTCGACGGCCGCTGCCTCGGCGGCGGCCGCGGCCAGGATGTCGACCGCCTCCACGGGCGAACCGCACTTGACCGCGATATCGCCACGCAGCCCGTGCGCCCGCGTCCGGACGGCCAGCGGCGGATCGAGTGTGAGCGCTTCGTCGAGCAGCGCGACGGCCCGTTCGGCGAGCCCGGCGAGCCACGCCGCTCCGCCGGCGGCGACCAGGCGCCGGGCCCGTTCGTGCCCGGTCGGCGTGAGCCGGGCGGCGCGTTCCAGCGCGGTCGCGGCGACGGCGTGGCCACCCCGCTCGTTCGCGCGGACGGCGGCCGCCTCCAGCGCGGCTGCCGCGGCCGGGTCCGTGCCGACCACCGTCTCCGACACGTGCCACGCACGGCGATCGGCGTCCTGCTCCGGCAGCGCGGCGGCGATCGCCCGGTGCGCGGCGCGACGCCGGTCCGGGTCGGCGCCCGCGTACACGGCCGACCGGACCAGCGGGTGCCGGAACTCGACCCGTCCGCCGTCGAGCGACACCAGCGCGGCGCGCTCCGCGTCGGCCAGCGACGTCACGTCGACCCCGAGCGCGTCGCACGCCCTCGCCACGACGCCCAGGTCGCCGCCCTCGGCCGCGGCGACGAGCAGCGCGGTTCTCACATCCGGATCGAGCTTGTCGACGCGGGCCACGAACGACTCGGCCAGGACGGCGGGCACCGGGACCGGCGCCCCGGGCGGCGTGCGTTCCAGGTGTTCCAGGTCGCCGGCCAGCTCCAGCAGGGCGAGCGGGTTGCCGGCGACCGTCCGGTGCAGCCGTTCGACCAGCTCGGCCGGCACCACCCGCTCGGACCGGCTGCCGACGAGTTCCCGCGCCGCGGCGAGGTCGACGCCGGTGAGCGTCAGCAGCGGCAGGTCCGCGCCGGCCAGCGGATGCGGTTCGCCGGTGCGCGCGGACGCCAGGAACGCGATCGGGTCCGCGACGAGCCGGCGCGCGGCGAACAGCAGCGCCTCCGCTGACGGCCGGTCGAGCAGGTGGACGTCGTCGACGAGCAGCGCGAGCGGCGCCGTCTCGGCGTAACGGCAGATGATGCTCAGGGTGGCCGCGCCGACCGCGAACCGGTCGCCGGCGGCACCGCTCGTGAGGGCCAGCGCGGCGGCGAGCGCGTCACGCTGCGGGGCGGGGATCCGCGCCAGCTCGCCGATCGCCGGCCGGAGCAGTTGCAGCAGCCCGCCGAACGGGACCTCGCGCTCGGCCTCGGTGCCGCGGGCGCGGAGCACGCGCATGCCCGCGGCGAGCGTCGCGGCCTCGTCGACGAGGGCGGTCTTGCCGATGCCCGGTTCCCCGGTGATCAGGAGGACTCCGCTGGACCCCACCCGTGCCCCGGCGATCAGCCGTTCGACCACGCGCCGTTCGGCGTCCCGCCCGACCAGCATGTGGCGAGTGTAGTGCTGTGACCACCGGCGTTAGTGGGCCCGGCGGGCGCGGTTCATTTCGGTGCCGCTCCGCATCGCGCTCATCGTCGGGAGCGTGTGGTTCGCCGTGTTCGTGCTGCTGGAGCGGCTGCTACGTGCTCACCTACATGACCTGGGCCGCCGGCCGTTGACGCCCTGGTCCTCCCCGGGCGCAGACTAGGTGGGGGACCTGATGCGATCGACCGCAGCGCGGAGGGAGTGTTCTCGGCATCCGAGGGGAAGGGGTTGCCGGGATGACAACCATCGAAGAACTGGACACCGACAAACTGATGGCGTTCGTGTACCGCGCGGTCGGCGAGGTGGGCGCCACGCTGAACGCCGCGCTGGTGGTGATGGGGGACAAGCTCGGCTACTACCGCGTGCTCGCGGACGCCGGCCCCACGACCGCCGTGGAACTCGCCGAGAAGACCGGCACCAGCGAGCACTACGCCCGCGAATGGCTGAACGCGCAGGCGGCGGGCGGTTTCGTCACCTATGACGCCGGCCGGTACACCCTGCCGCCGGAGCACGCGGTGGCGCTGACGGACGAATCCAGCCCGGCGTTCCTGCCCGGCTTCTTCCAGATCGCGCTCGGCACCGTGCACCACGCGCCGGAGACGATCGAGGCGGCCCGCAGCGGCGCCGGGATCGGCTGGCACGAGCACAACGTCGACGTCCACCTCGGGTGCGAGCGGTTCTTCCGCCCCGGGTACAACGCGAACCTGGTGCCGGCCTGGCTCCCGGCGCTGGACGGGGTGGTCGAGAAGCTGGAGCGCGGGGCCTCGGTGGCCGACGTGGGATGTGGGCACGGGTCCTCGACCATCCTGATGGCCCAGGCGTTCCCCCGCTCGACGTTCACCGGCTCGGACTACCACGCGGGGTCGATCGACATCGCCCGCGCCCGCGCCGCCGAGGCCGGGGTCGCCGACCGGTGCCGGTTCGAGGTCGCGCCCGCGACGTCGTACGGCGGCACGTCGTAC
This sequence comes from uncultured Actinomycetota bacterium, assembly GCA_963742725.1. Taxonomy (GTDB): domain Bacteria; phylum Actinomycetota; class Actinomycetes; order Mycobacteriales; family Cryptosporangiaceae; genus CAVVAL01. The sequence continues at coordinate 514,728 of CAVUMX010000003.1, forward strand.
GACCTGGTGACGACCTTCGACGCCCTGCACGACATGGGCGACCCGGTCGGCGCCGCCCGGCACGTCCGCGAGACGCTCGCAGCCGACGGCACCTGGATGGTCGTCGAGCCGATGGCCGGCGACCGGATCGAGGACAACCTGAACCCGGTCGGCCGGGCGTACTACGGGTTCTCCACGCTGCTCTGCACGCCGGGCTCGCTGTCCCAGGACGTCGGTCTCGCGCTCGGTACCCAGGCCGGGCCGGCGCGTATCCGCGACGTCACCGCGGCCGGCGGGTTCACCCGGTTCCGGCAGGCCGCCGAGACGCCGTTCAACATTGTGCTGGAAGCCAGGCCGTAGCCATGGAGCGACCAGCGAGGCAGCCGGACGTCGAGGGGCGGGTCGAGCGTGACGGCATCACGGTCGCCTACAAGCTCTACGGGGGGACGTCCGGCGAGGATCGGCGCCCGACGATCCTGCTGATGCCGACCTGGTCGATCGTGCCGTCGCGGTTCTGGAAGGCGCAGGTGCCGTACCTCGCCCGGCACTTCCGGGTGGTCACCTTCGACGGTCGTGGCACCGGCGGATCCGACACCCCGGTCGGCGAGGGGGCGTACCGGGACGAGGAGTTCGTCGCCGACGCGGTCGCCGTCCTCGACGCCACCGGCACCGACAGGTGCGTGCTGGTGGGCCTGTCCCGGGGTGCGCTGTGGTCGTTGCTGACCGCTCTCGACCACGCCGAGCGGGTGCTCGGCGTGGTCGCGCTCAGCCCGGCGACCGACGTGCTCGTCGGACGCGACAAGCCTGAGCCGTGGACCGTGGACGACGCCGGCCACGACGCCTTCCTGCGATGGTTCTTCGGGCGCATGTTCCCCGAGCCGCACTCGACCAAGCAGGTCGAGGACAGCATCGGGTGGGGCCACCAGATCGCCGCCGCACGGCTGGTCGACACCCATGTGGGCCGGCAGCTGAGCCGGGACCCGGAGTTCGCCGGCCGGCTCCAGGACCTGCGCTGCCCGGTTCTCGTGGTCCACGGCGACGACGACCGGATCCGCCCGCACGCGGAAGGCGTCGCGCTCGCCGAGGCGACCGGCGGGTCGCTGGTCACGATCGCCGGGGGCGGCCACGGTCCGACCGGCCGCGACCCGGTGCGGGTGAACACCCTGGTCAAGGACTTCGTCGACACGGTGGTGCCCCGCCCGACCCGGCGCCGCTGGGTCCGGGCCCTCAACCGGCCGAAGCGCGCGCTCTACCTGTCGTCGCCGATCGGGCTGGGCCACGCCAGGCGGGACCTGGCGATCGCCACCGAGCTCCGGGCGTTGCACCCCGACCTCCAGATCGACTGGCTGGCGCAGCACCCGGTGACCAGGGTGCTCGGCGAGGCCGGCGAACGCGTGCACCCTGCCTCGGACTGGCTGGCGAACGAGTCCGCGCACATCGAGTTCGAGTCGGACGAGCACGACCTCCACGTGTTCCAGGCGGTCCGCCGGATGGACGAGATCCTGGTGAACAACTTCATGGTGTTCGACGACGTGGTCACCGACGAGCACTACGACCTGGTGATCGGCGACGAGGCCTGGGACGTCGACTACTTCCTGCACGAGAACCCGGAGCGGAAGCGGTTCGCGTTCGCGTGGATGACCGACTTCGTCGGCTGGCTGCCGATGCCGTCCGGCGGTGAGGCCGAGGCGGCGATCACGGCCGACTACAACGCCGAGATGATCGAGCAGCGGGCCCGGTTCCGGCGGCTGCGGGACCGGTCGATCTTCGTCGGCGACCCGTCCGACATCGTCCCGGACTCGTTCGGGCCGGGGCTGCCCGGCATCCGGGAGTGGACCGAGCGGAACTTCGACTTCGCCGGCTACGTCACCGGCTTCGACCCGGCCGAGGTCGCGGACAGGGACGCCCTGCGCGACCGGCTCGGCTATCCGCGCGACGCGCTGCTGTGCGTGGTCACCGTCGGCGGCTCGGGCGTCGGGACCTCGCTGCTCCGCCGGGTGCTGGACGCGGCGCCGCTGGCCCGCAGGCTGGTACCGGACCTGCGCTTCGTCGTGGTGACCGGCCCACGGATCGACCCCGGCTCGTTGCCGCGCCGCAGGGGCGTGACCGTGCGCGGCTACCTGCCGGACCTCTACCAGCACCTGGCCGCGGCCGACCTCGCCGTCGTGCAGGGCGGTCTCACCACGTGCATGGAGCTGACCGCCTGCCGGACGCCGTTCATCTACGTGCCGCTGCGCAACCACTTCGAGCAGAACTTCCACGTGCGCGCGCGCCTGGACCGCTACGACGCCGGCCGCTGCCTGACGTACGACGAGGCGACGGAGCCCGAGGTGCTCGCCGAGGCGATCGCGAAGGAGGTCGGCCGCGACGTCGGCTTCCGACCCGTGGAAACCGGCGGCGCCGCCCGCGCGGCGGCCCTCCTGGCCGACCTGCTGTAAGCCTGTCGGCGTTCAGCTGGTGGCCGGGTCGTAGGCCTGCGGATTTCGTTGTTTCGGTTTCGTCCCGGATGGGGACACGAAGCGGGGGGAGTCTTTTCGCCACGGACCGAGGAGGCGTCGTGGGCCGGAAGCAGGTTCGTTCCCGTGGCCGGAGGTGTCTGGTCATGACCGCGCTGGTCGCTCTCACGGGGTCGCTGCTGGTGGGGTGCGGCGGTGAGGGCGGCGGCCCGCCGACACTGGTCTGGTACCAGAACCCGGACAACGGTGGGCAGGCGAAGATCGCGCAGCAGTGCGCGGCCGCGTCACGAGGCGCGTACCGCGTCGAGATGCAGGTACTGCCGAACAGCGCGACCGCGCAACGCGAGCAGCTGGTGCGGCGGCTCGCCGCGCAGGACTCCTCCATCGACGTGATGAGCCTGGACGTGGTGTACACGGCCGAGTTCGCCAACGCCACGTTCCTGCGGCCGTTCACGGCGACCGAGGAGGCCGCGATCGCCGAGGGCAAGCTGGACGGGCCGATGGAGACGGCCGAGTGGGACGACAAGCTGTACGCGGCGCCGTTCAAGTCGAACGCCCAGCTGCTGTGGTACCGCAAGAGCGCCGCTCAGGCCGCCGGGGTCGACCCGACCAGCGAGGACTTCACCTGGGACTCGATGATCGACGCGGCGGTGAGCCAGGACAAGACGGTCTCGACCCAGGGCGCCCGGTACGAGGGCTACATGGTGTGGGTCAACGCGCTGATCGCGTCGGCCGGCGGCCAGGTCATCGACGACGTCGAGCTGGGCGCGAGGGCCGACCCGACGGTCGCGTCCCCGGAGGGCGAGAAGGCCGCCGCGATCGTCGGGAAGCTCGCGCGGTCCTCGGCGGCACCGCCGGACCTCTCGGTGGCGCAGGAGGAGCAGGCGCGGGCGACCTTCCAGTCCGATGACGGCATGTTCATGCTGAACTGGCCGTACGTCCTCGCCGCGGCGCGCACCGCCGTGCAGCAGGGCTCGCTGGAGCAGTCCGTGGTGGACGACATCGGCTGGGCCCGGTACCCGCGCGTGGACGCCGGCACCCCGAGCGCGCCGCCGCTGGGCGGCACGAACCTGGCGATCGGCGCGTACACCGACCATCCGGACGAAGCAGCCGACCTGGTCGAGTGCGCGACGTCCCTGGACAGCAGCGTCCAGTACATGCTCGCCGAGGGGGAGCCGTCGACGTTCGCGGCCGCCTACGACGACCCGGAGGTCGTCAAGGCCTACCCCAACGCCCCGCTGATCCGTGAGTCCATCGCCGAAGCCGGGCCGCGTCCGATCAGCCCGTACTACGTGGACATCTCGGGCGCGATCCTGAGCACCTGGCACTCACCCTCGTCCGTACGCAGTCCCGCCACGGCCCGCGAGACCGACACCGTCATGACAGAGATCCTCCGTGGGGAGCGACTGCTGTGACCACCACCGAGACCCGTCCTGAGACACCAACTCCCGCCCCCGCGAAGCGGTCGGACCGCCTCCGGCACGAACGCCGCCTGGGTCTGTACCTGTCCGCACCGTCGTTCCTGCTGATGGTGCTCGTGACGGCGTATCCGCTCTTCTACGCGGTGTCCCTGTCGCTCTACAACTACCGGCTCACCGACCCCGATGGCCGGGAGTTCGTCGGGCTGGAGAACTACCTCACGATCCTGACCGACCGGCTGTGGTGGGACGACTTCCTCACCACGTTCGTGATCACGGCCGTCACGGTGGCCATCGAGCTGGTGCTCGGGTTCGGCTTCGCGTTCGTCATGTACCGGATCCTGCGCGGCAAGGGCTGGGTGCGGACGTCGATCCTCATCCCGTACGGCATCGTCACCGTCGTGTCGGCGTTCATCTGGCGCTACGCGTTCGCGCTGGAGTCCGGCTTCGTCAACCAGTGGCTCGGGCTCGGCGACCTCAACTGGTTCGACGGCCGCTGGTCGTCGCTGTTCGTCATCACGCTGTCGGAGATCTGGAAGACCACCCCGTTCATCTCGCTTCTCCTGCTCGCCGGCCTCGTCCAGGTGCCGGAGGAGATGCAGGAGGCGGCGAAGGTCGATGGCGCGACCGCCTGGCAGCGGCTCAAGCGCGTCACCCTGCCGAACATGAAGGCCGCCATCATGGTCGCCCTGCTGTTCCGCACGCTCGACGCGTGGCGCATCTTCGACAACCCGTTCGTCATGACGAACGGCGCGAACAACACCGAGACGCTGTCCTTCCTCGCCTACCGCCAGAACGTGACGCTGGTGAACCTCGGCATGGGATCAGCCATCTCCGTGCTGCTGTTCCTGACCGTCGTGGTCATCGCGGTGCTCTTCGTGAAGGGATTCAAGACGGACCTGTCGCAGGTCAGGGGTGATCGCAAATGAAGCAGAGCCGCTGGTGGTACGTGGCCGGCATCGTCATCGTCCTCTACACGCTCTTCCCGATCGCCTGGATGATCAGCCTCGCGCTCAAGCCTCCGTCGGAGATCGTGGGCGGCGACCCGGCATTCCTCCCGCGCGACTGGTCGTGGGACAACTTCCAGACCGTCTTCAGCGACTCGCTGTTCACCAGCGCGCTGCGCAACTCGATCGGCATCTCGCTCATCGCGACGTTCCTGTCGGTGGTCGTCGCGATGTTCGCGGCGTACGCCATCGCCCGGCTCGACTTCCCCGGCAAGAAGCTGCTGCTGTCGATGGCGCTCGCGATCGCCATGTTCCCGCAGGCCGCGCTGGTTGGACCGCTGTTCGACATGTGGCGCGGGCTCGGCATCTACGACACGTGGCTCGGCCTGATCATCCCGTACCTGACGTTCGCCCTGCCGCTGTCGATCTGGACCATGTCGGCGTTCTTCCGGCAGATCCCGTGGGAGATGGAGCAGGCCGCCCAGGTGGACGGGGCCACGGCCTGGCAGGCGTTCCGCAAGGTGATCGTCCCGCTGGCGGCGCCGGGCGTCTTCACGACCGCGATCCTGACGTTCTTCTTCTGCTGGAACGACTTCCTCTTCTCGATCTCCCTGACCTCGACCGACTCGGCACGGACGGTTCCGGCCGCGCTCGCGTTCTTCCAGGGCGCCTCGCAGTTCGAGTCACCGGTGACCTACATCATGGCCGCGGCCGTGGTCGTCACCATTCCAGTCGTCATCCTCGTGCTGCTGTTCCAGCGCCGGATCGTCGCCGGGCTCACCGCCGGCGCAGTGAAAGGTTGATCCATGGCCGCCATCGTGCTGAAGAACCTCGTCAAGAAGTACGCGGACGGCTTCGCGGCCGTCAACGACGTCAGCCTGGACATCGACGAGGGCGAGTTCATGATCCTCGTCGGCCCGTCCGGGTGCGGGAAATCCACATTGCTCCGCATGATCGTCGGGTTGGAGGACATCACCTCCGGCGACCTGCTGATCGGCGACAAGCGGGTGAACGACATCGCGCCGCGCGAGCGCAACCTCGCGATGGTCTTCCAGAACTACGCGCTGTACCCGCACCTGTCGGTGTTCGAGAACATCGCGTTCCCGCTGCGGCTGCGCGGGAAGCTGCCCGAGGCGGAGGTACGGGAGAAGGTCGAGACGGCGGCTGGCACCCTCGAACTCACCGAGCACCTGCAGCGCAAGCCCAGCCAGCTCTCGGGCGGGCAGCGGCAGCGCGTGGCGATGGGGCGGGCGATCGTCCGGGAGGCCGACGCGTTCCTCTTCGACGAGCCACTGTCGAACCTGGACGCGAAGCTGCGCGGGCAGATGCGGATGGAGATCCTCCGCATGCAGCGCCGCATGGGCACCACGACCGTGTACGTCACGCACGACCAGACCGAGGCCATGACGCTGGGCGACCGCGTCGCCGTGCTGCGCAAGGGAATCCTGCAGCAGGTCGCCTCTCCGCGCGAGCTGTACGAGCAGCCGAAGAACTTGTTCGTGGCCGGCTTCATCGGGTCGCCGCCGATGAACTTCCTGCCCGCCACGCACGCGGACGGGCAGCTGAAGCTGCCGTTCGTCTCCTTCGACGTGCCGTCCGACCTGCGGTCGATCATCGGCCAGCGCGAACTGCTCATCGTCGGGATCCGGCCGGAGTCGTTCCTGGAGGCGAGGAACGTCGACGAGCCGAAGTTGTCGCAGGGGGTGCCGTGCTCGGTCACGGTCGACGTCATCGAGTGGCTGGGCAACGAGCAGTACGCCTACGTCCCGTACGACGCGCCGGACGAGGTGGCCAACCAGCTCGCCGAACTCCAGCGCGAGCTGGACAGCGAACAGCTGCGGACGCAGATGGTCGTCGCGCTCGAACCGACCAGCCGGATCAGCGACGGGTCGACGGCCGAACTCTGGTTCGACCCCCGCCGCATCCACGTGTTCGACCCGCGTACCGGCGACAACCTGACGCGCGAGTTGGCCGCTGCCACGACCTAGGGGCCCTTCGTGTCATCGTGCCGTCCGGGGAGTGCCCGGTAGGGAGTGAACGTCAGGTCGTCGGGGATGTCGGGGAGGATCCGCGTCAGGTAGTCCCTGGCCGCGGCGGTCGTCCCGACATCCCGGCCGGCCGCCTCGGACAGGAACCAGCGGTGTTCGAGGATCTCGTGGAAGACCTCGGTCTCGTCCAGGCGGCTGCGCAGGTCATCGGGGATGGCGCTGACGACCGGCTCGTAGATCTCGGCGAGCCAGCGGTTGGCCGCCACGACCTCCGGCACCGGCCGGCCGCTCTCCTGCTCGAGGTAGCCCCGGTAGCTGGCGATGTCGTGGAGGAGCCGGCGCGCCTGGTTCTCCTGGACGTCGAGTCCGGTGCGGGCGAACAATGCCCGGCGGTGGTGGCCCGGCTCGGCGACCCGCGTGCGGAGCTGTAGCCGGCTGCCGCCGTCCGCCTCGACGAGCTCGACCTCGTCGACGTCGAAGCCCAGCTCGTTGATCCGCCGCAGCCGCTCGCCGATCCGGTAGCGCTGCTCGTCGGGGAGCAGGGTCTCCGCGCGGGTCAGCTCGTCCCACAGCGCGTGGTACCGGCGGACCACCTCGCCGGCCGTCTCGAACGGGTCGACGCCGGGCGGCAGGGTCTCGGCAGCCTGGAGGTCGAGCAGTTCACCGGCGATCCGCTCGTGCGCGAAGTCGACGTCGTAGTCGCGCTGGCCGCCGGTCAGGCTGGGATGGAGTTCGCCGGTCTCGGCGTCGACGAGGTACGCCGCGAACGCGCCGGCGTCCAGGCGGAACAGCGTGTTCGACAGCGAACAGTCGCCCCACATGAAGCCGGCGAGGTGGAGCCGGACGAGCAGCTCGACCAGCGCGTCGATCAGCCGGCTCGTGGGGTGGCTCCCGCGCGGGTTCGCGAACAACGCCCGGTACGAGCTCGAATGCTCCAGGAACTCCGTCACGAGGATGGCGTCCTGCCCGTCGGGCCGGTCGATGACCACGCCCAGCGGCTCGACCGCCGGCACGCCTAGCTCGCGGAGGCGGCCCAGCAGCCGGTACTCGCGGCGGGCCAGCCGTTCGTTCAGTTCCTTCAGGGCGTAGACCCGGCCGCCCTCGGCGACGAACCGCACCACGTGACGGGACAGCCCACGCTGCCGGATCTCGACGAGGCGGTCGTCCCGCCATTCCTCCAGCGGCTCGCGCCACGGCAGCGTCAGCAGACCTGCTGCGCCATCGCCCGGCGGGCTGAACACGTACCGCATCGGCCCATCTGAACAGCAGAAAGCCGGCGTGTCCACCGGGGAGGGTGGACACGCCGGCAACTGTCAGGCCCGGGTGAAGACGTGCGCGGATTGTGGCCCGTCGCCGGCCAGGTTGTTGGCGAGCACGTAGAACCCGTACTCCTGCCCCAGCCACAGGTCCGGCACCTGAATGGACCTCACCTCAGGCTTGATGAACGAGATGCAGTCGGCGTCCTCGGGCTCCTCGTCCCGCGTCTTGTTCCAGTGGCAGACCGAGTAGTACACGGCGTCGGACGGGTACGTGACGCCGTTCCAGTTCACCCGCACGGTGCCGGGGTTGCCGTCGACGGGCGCCGCGGTCACCCCGGTGGGCGCCGCCGGGCGGTCGATCGTCACCGCCTGGCTCGCGACGTTCGACGCCGGCGCCTCCTTGCCGCCGAAGCCGCTGGCGAACGGGACGACCCGCCACTCGAAGGTGTGGCCGTTGACGCCCGCGCTGGTGATGGGCATGTCCGTGTAGCTGGTGGACGTGCGCCAGAACTCCATCCGCTGCCACGGGGTGTTGGCGGTGGCGTCACGGCGCTCGATCCAGTACCACATGTCGCGGCCGTAGTTGCTCCACGACAGGTTCACATGCCCGTTCGGACTGGTCACCGCGCTGAGCGACGTGGGCTGGTTCAGCGGCGGGCAGCCGCCCTGGTGGCCCCAGGCGTCGTACCAGTTGTTGTCGTTGGCGAGCGCGGAGACGCCGCCGGACCTGGCCTTTGCCGGGCCCTTCGCCGGTGCCTTTCCAGGCGCCGCGCCGGGCCGGTACCGGACGCCGCGCGGATCCCGTGGCGCGGTCGAGGAGACGGCCGCCGCCATCGGCGTGATCGCGACGTCCGGGTCGAAGGCGCTGGTCGACACGTCGATGAAGCGGGGCCGGTACACGCGGCCGTCGTGCTCGATGAGGCCCCGGCATCCGATGCTGACCGCCGTGCTGTTCACGTTGTACGAGATCACGGCCTTGGTCGGATCGCCGGAGGCGCCCAGGTGCAGCCGCGCGTCGTAGTACCACCGCCAGGTGTTGCCGGGGCCGCGAACGCCCTCCGGCGGCGTGTACAGGTAGACGCGGCGGGTGGAGAAGCCCCACGGAGTACTCGCCGGGTGCGCCACGATGCCGCCGCCGTCGAGGCCCGGCTCCTTCTGGATGAGCCAGTAGCCGCCGTTGATCTTCGCGACGTTGTAGCCCATCGTCGGCTCGAACTGGCTGTCCACCGGAACCGCCGACGACTGGTTCGGCGACCACGTGTTGTTGCCGCCCGTGTAGAAGTACCAGCTGCTGAAGTCGGCCAGGTGGGTCTTGGGCGCGCGGGCCAGGAACAGCCGGCGCCGCTTGGACGAGTCCATCGAGGCCGAACCGTAGATGTAGTAGTACGGATCCTCGTCGAGCAGGGAGATGCCCCACAGGATCGGGTGGTTCTCGTACGGCGTGTGCGCCGGGACGATCGTCGGCGACACGTTGATCACCGAGTTGTTCTCGTACGCGCTGACCGGCGTGACCTCGATGGCCGTGTTCCGCTCCATCCACCAGCCGTCCGGGGTCGGCTCGTTGCGGAAGTGGAACTTCACGACGTTGTTGCCGACCACGGCGCCGTCGGCGGTCCAGTAGAACTCGTTGCCGCCGGGGGTGTCGACCGGCGTCCGCGCGTACCGGGACCAGAAGTCGATGTCCGACCGCCGCTCCAGGCACGTGTTGCCGCCGGTGATCGTCCGCAGCGAGCCCCCGTTCTGGACGATGGCGGAGTTGCGGATCATGCTCGTGTCGAACCCGTTGGGGCGCAAGCGCGGGTTGCCGAGGAACGTGTCGGAGAAGAACCAGGCCCGCTTGCCGCTCGGCAGCCGGATCGACTGGGTGCCGTCCGCGCCGCTCCAGTCGGCGCACTGGTCACCGTGGGCGAGGTTGCGGTCGCCGTAGTTGTGGAACATGTCGGTGAGCCCGGTGTTCTGGGTGACCTGGTTCCACCACGGAACCCGGCGGGCCAGCAGGTTCGGCGAACCGTTGCCCGCGTCGGTGACGACGTTGGCGGTGGCGTAGCCCACGAGCGCGTTCCGCACCTCAGCGGGGGACGAGCCCGAGGTGCCCTGGAGGTACTGCGCGGCCAGACCCGCCACGTGCGGGGAGGCCATCGACGTGCCGTTGAGGTCCCGCCGCGCCCCGTCGTTCTCCCGGCTGGCCGAGGTGATGGCGACGCCTGGCGCGAACAGGTCGAGGCAGCTGCCCCAGTTGGAGAAGCCGGCGCGGTTGTCGGCCCGGTTCGTGGCGCCCACGGTGATCGCCTCGGCGACGCGGGCCGGCGAATGGTCACACGCGTTCTCGTTGTCGTTACCGGCCGACAGTGCGACGGTGATCCCGGCGGCGATCACGCGGCGCACCGCGTTGTCGAGGGACGAACTCGTACTGCTGCTGCCGTAGCTCAGGTTCACCACCGCGGGGCGGTTGGCGTCGCCGATGGTCCAGTCGAGCCCGGCCACGACGTCGGAGTTCCAGCCACTGTTGTCGCAGTCGGTGACCCGCACCGACACGACACGGGCCTCCTTCGCCACACCCACCTGCGCGCCCGCCACCGTTCCCGCCACGTGGGTTCCGTGGGAGTTCGTCTCGCAGTCGTCCGCGTTGGGGTCGTCGTCGACGAAGTCCCAGCCGTACCGGGCACGGCCGCGGAACTCGTTGTGGGAGATCCGAACGCCCGAGTCGAGGACGTACACGGTGACGCCCTCGCCGGTGGCGCTGTACTGGTACGCGTTGTTGAGGCCGCCCGGATCGATGCGGTCCAGCCCCCACGACGGCGGGTTCGTTTGTGTCGTATGGCCGCGGCCACGCTGGTCCGCTTCGACGTAGGCGACGTTCGGGTCGCGGCGGACCGCGTCCAGCGCGCTGGGCGACAGCTCGGCGGCGAACCCGTTCAGCGCGTGCGTGTACTGGTGGGTGACCCGGCTGCCGGGCCGGCTGGCCTTGCCCGTCGCCGCTGCCATGCCGGTCTTGTTCTTCAGCACGACGATGTACCGGCTCTTGGCGGCGTCCTTCGCCGCGGTGCCGAGTAACGGTGCCGGTGGTTGTGGTGGTGGCGCCGCGCTGGCCGGTGCTCCGGCCGCGAACAGGCTGATGACCAGCGCCAAGGCAATGGTTGTACTCATGGACGATCGCATGTTGTCCTCCCCGTCAGGCAACTCGGCGCAGGTTATGAGCGCGGCGGTGTCACCGACAGGGGAATGCGTGAATCAGCAAGGTCACGCGGTGTCGGGGACGCTCGCGAGCGCGGTGAGGCGCGGGACGCTCGCCAGGTGGCCGCCGGCGACGGCGAGGTCGAGAGCCCGCCGGGCGAGGTCCGGCGCCTGGGGGACGCCCGTGGCGGCGGCGACCTCGGCTTCGGCGAGACGCGCCTCGTAGTGGCCGAGCGGCGGCCCGATCCGGAGTGCCTCCGCGGCGAGTTCGCGACCCGACTCGTACTGCCCGAGCGCGAGCCGTACCAGCGCGAGCCGCGCGCACGCCCACGACGCGAACAGGTCGAGGTGTTCGGACAGCAGACGGGACTGGTCGTACGCCGACTCCGCTCCGGGCAGGTCGCCGGCCGCCTCCCTCGCGATGCCGACGGCCCGCAGTGCGGTCGCGGTCCAGCCCCGGTGCCCCACCCGACGCGCGATCGCGAGCGATTCGTCGGCGCTCTCCGCCGCCTCGCCGACCCGTCCGAGCGCCGCCAGTGCCTCGGTGCGGTGCCACAGGCAGTACGCCTGGTCCTCGGGGTGCCCGAGCTGCCTGGTGAGGTCGAGCGCCGCGTCGATCTCGACGAGGCCGCGCGCCGGGTCGGCCAGGAAGACGAGCGCGTGCCCGCGGGTCGCGCGCGGCGTGTGCGACCGCACGAGATCCCCGGTGTGGTGGAGCAACCGGGCCACCCGGCCGAAGGCGTCGGCCGCCTCCCGGACCTGGCCGTCGAGGAACATCGCCATCGCGCGCCCGTCGAGGATCCCGGCGACGCCGCGCGGGTCACCCAACTCCTCGAACAGCCGCAGCGCTTCCTCGGTACGGGACCGCGACCGCTCGGCGTCGCCGGTGTTCATGTCGATGATCGCCGCCACGGCCAGTGCCTCGGCCCGCGCCGCCCGATCGTCCCCGGATTCGGTGAGCGCGAGGGCCGCGAGGTCGGACGCGTGCACCATGTCCTCGGCCCCGGACGCGAGGCGGGCCGAGCGGGCGAGGATGCGCGCCCGCCCTGATCCGGCCGGCGTCCGCGCGAGGGCGTCCCGCAGGTCCCGGCGCGCGCTCGGCAGATCGCCACGCCGTGCGGCCGCTTCCGCGCGGGCACACAGCAGCCGGACGCGCGTCGCCGCGTCGCCGTCCAGATCGAGGCCGGTGCGGGCGAGCTGTTCGGCCTCCGCGTCGGCGTACCGGTCGAGTTCCGCCTCGGCGGCGTCGGCGTACGCGCGGCCCGCAGCGGCCCCGTCGCCGGCGCCTTCCAGGTGCCGGGCGCGTTCCGTCGCCTCGGACAGCACGGCGGCGAGGAGACCGTGGAGGCGGATGCGTTCCACGGGGGAGAGGCCAGCGACGACCGTCTCCCCGATGGCGTCGTGCGCGGGCAGCCAGCCGCGGTCGCCGAGGCGGACGAGTCCGGCTACCGACAGCCGGGCGAGCTGGTCGAGCGCCTGCTGCTCGCTGGTCCCGCTGGCGGCGCCGAGGAGTCCGGCGGAGACCTCCCGGCACACCAGCGCGAGCAGCGCCAGCACCTCCCTGGCCTGCGGCGGCTGGCGGTCGACGCGTGCGCTGATCGACCGCTTCTGCCCGGTCCGAGCCGCGTCACGGGCCAGCGCGATCGCGTCCGGCGCCGCCACCCCGGTGCTCGTAGCCCCGGTGCTCGCGTCCACCGCGCCCTCGCGGGCGAGTTCCCGCAGGACCTCCGAAACGGCGAGCGGCGTGCCGTCCGTCTCGCGGGAGATCGTGTCGGCGAGGTCCGGGTCCGCGACGAGTTCGGCGACGGCGGCCGGGGTCAGGGCGCCGAGCGTGATCCGGACCAGCGCGTGGTTCCCCGCGAGGGTGTCGACGAACGTCGCCGGTGGGGACCCCGGGATGAGTTCGTCGCTGCGTGCGGCGAGCACGAGCCGAAGCTCCGGCACGCGATCGACGAGGACGTGCAGGAGCGCGAGGCTGGTGGCGTCGGCCCACTGCAGGTCGTCGACGCAGAGGACGGCACCGGCCCGCGCGACGGTCGTCAGCAGCCGGACGGCCCCTTCCATCGCCAGGGCCCGGTGGCTCTCGGACGACATCGGCGACGCCGGTACCGGCCGGATCTCCTGCAACTCGGGGACGATGTCGATCAGCGCCTGGGCCGACCGGTCCGGGACGGCGCGCGCGGCGTCCGGATCCAGGGCGAGGGCCTCCCGGAGCATTCCGCGTGCGAGCCCCCACGGCTCGTCCCGCTCGGCGAGGAACGCGGTGGCGCGCAGCACCGGCGCCGAGGCCCGCGCGGCGAACTCGGTCAGCAGCCGGGACTTCCCGGCGCCGGACGGGCCGAAGATCCCGACCGGTGCGCCGCCGGCGAGCAGGGTCGTGAGTTCCCGGGCGCGACCGACGAACGGCAGCTGATCCGGACGGCGCTTCGGCGCGGGTGCGGCCGGCTCGGCGCGGAGGATGCGTTGTTCCAGGTCGCGGGCGGCGTCCGTCGGGTCCAGGCCCAGCTCGTCGGCGAGGCGACGGCGGTACGCGGCGAGTGCGGCGAGCGCGGCCGTCCGGTCACCGCGCGCCGTGAGCGCCTGGACGAGGAGGAGCTGCGCGCTTTCCCGGAGCGGCTCCCGCGCTACCGCTCGTTCCGCGCAGGAGACGGCGGTGGCGGGCTCACCGGACGCCAGCGCCGCCGTGGCCGCGGCCTCCAGCGTTTCGAGATAGATGCTGGTCAGGTCGGTACGCCGGGCCTGTGCCCAGTCCTCGTAGAGGTCTTCGGGCAGCGGTTCGCCGGACCACAGGTCGAGGGCGGCTAGCAGCTCGCGCAGGGCCGCCTGCGCCTGGCCCGCGGCGAGCAGGGCTCGACCGGCGCTGGCCCGCACGGTGAACTCCTCGGCGTCGAGCGTGCACGTGCCGACGGCGTCGAAGAAGTAGCCGCCGGGGCCGGTGCCGATGAGCCGGGCGTCGCCGAGCGCCTTCCGCGCCCGCGCCACCAGGACGTTGAGGTTCGCGTCCGGATCGGCGGGCGGGTGTTCCGGCCACAGCGCGTCGATCAGCACGTCGCGCGGCACCAGCGCGCCCGGCCGGGTCGCGAGCACCCGCACCAGCCGGCCGGTCAGCCTGCCGCGGAACTCGGTGGGCGGGACCTCGACGCCGTCCCGCCGCACCGAGAAACGGCCGAGAAGCCGCACCTCGATCACACCGTCATCGTGCCTGCTATCTCCGTGCAGGGGAATTGCAAGGTGCCGCGCCTAGCGTCCAGACGTCCGCATCTTCTGACCTGGAGGAACGTGATGAGGCACGAAACAGAGCACGGCAGCTTCGACAAGCCGGACGAGACACGCGACTTCCCGAACGGCCGCGCCGAGATCCTGAACATCGGCGACGGGCAGGTCGGGCGGTTCGTGTTCGAACCGGGATGGCGCTGGTCGAACGACGTCAAACCGATCGCCGGGACGGTCACCTGCGAAGCGCCGCACTTCCAGTACCACCTCAGCGGCACGCTGGCGATCCTCATGGAGGACGGCACCGAGCTGCTCGCCGGCCCCGGCGACATCACGTCCCTGCCGCGCGGGCACGACGCCTGGGTCGTCGGCGACGAGCCGGTCGTGGTCGTCGACTGGTACGGCGCCAGCAACTACGCGAAGAACAGCTGATGTTCCACGCGGGCAGCCGGGAGCTCCAGGAAGGCTTCGACACGACGCGGATCGCCGACCGCATCGAGGAGCGCCTCGTCCACGACACGATCGAGGCCGGCGAGCGGGCGTTCATCGAAGGCGTCGACATGTTCTTCCTGGCGACCGCCGACGAGCTCGGCCGGCCGACCTGCTCGTACAAGGGCGGCGACCCGGGCTTCGTCACGGTCGTCGACGCCCGCACGCTCGCGTTCCCGAACTACGACGGCAACGGCATGTTCCTCTCGCTGGGGAACGTCCTGCGCAATCCCGAGGTCGGACTGCTCTTCCTCGACCTCGAACGGGGGCAGCGGATGCGGGTGCACGGCGCCGCGTCGATCGATCCCGAGGATCCGTTGCTCACGGCGTACCCGGGCGCCCAGCTGGTCGTCCGGGTACGTGTCCGGGAGGTGTTCCCGAACTGCCCGCGCTACGTCCACCGCTACCAGCTCGTGCGGCGGTCGTCGTTCGTGCCGCGCGCCGGATCGACACCGCCGGTGCCGGACTGGAAGCGCGCGGACTGGGCACGCGACGCGCTCCCGGCCGACGACCCCGCCCGCGCCTGACCGTTCGATTTCGGGTGGGAATGTGGACCCTGGCTCCCCGATCCCACCCGAAACGGGCTACTCGGGGGCGTGGCAGACGGCTTCGACGTTGTTGCCGTCCGGGTCGCGGACGAACGCGCCGAAGTACGTCGCGTGGTACTCGGGCCAGACCTTGGGCGCGTGCAGCACCTCGGCACCGAGACCGGCGGCGGTGTCGTGGAACGCGACGACGGCGGCCCGGTCGGGGGCCTTGAACGCGATGTGCATCTCGCGGGCGGCGGTGCCGGTGGTCACCGGGCCGATCCAGAAGTCCGGGAAGTCGGTGCCGTACCCGATGACCTGCCCGTATTCGAGGATCCGCCGGCCGCCGAGCGGGGCGAGCACGGCGTCGTAGAACGCGGCGCTGGCCTGGACGTCGGCGGCCTGGATCGAGAGGTGGTCAAGCATCCGCTCAGCCTGTCACACCCGTGGCCGGAGGCACGGACGTTCCGTGCCCCCGGCCAGTACGGGCTACCGGCAGGTCTGGTCGCGGGCGGGCAGCACGCCGCTGGCCAGGTAGGCGTTGACGGCGCCGTCGACGCACGCGTTGCCGTACTCGCCGTAGGTGCCGTGCGTGTTGACGTCCGCCAGGGTCACGAGCCGCGACCCGGACAGCAGGCCGTGCACGTTCTGGGCGTGCTCGTACACCGTGCGGGTGTCCCCGGTCGAGGCGACGAGCAGGGCCGGCACGTCGTTGCTGATCTCGGCCGGCTCCTCGACCGGCGCCCCCCAGTACGAGCACGGGCTGATCGTGTTCACCAACCCGCCGAACGTCGGCAGGCTGCGCCGGCTGCGCTGGATCTCGCGCCAGTACACGTCCGGGTCGCGCGGGACGGCGACGTCGCCGCACAGGATCGCCGTCTGCACGCTGGCGTACTGCGAGTCCTCGCCGGTCTGGACGTAGCGGATGTTCTCCGCCAGCCACGGGGTGGATCCGGCGTGCCCGTTCCGGGCGGCGTCGTGGAGGGCGCGGGCCGCCTGGGCGAGTTCCGTGCGAGGTCCGTCCCGGTCGTCGACCAGGCCGATGTAGACGACCAGCGGCAGGACGTGGTCGTCCACGCTCTGGTCACCCACCCGCAGCGGACGGGTCCCGGACGCCCTGATCACCTTCCGCACCGTCGCCACCACGGCGTCCGCCGTGCGGCCGAGGCCGTAGGTGCCGTGGCGCGCGGCGGCCCAGCCGGCCCAGTCCCGCAGCGCGCGCTCGCCGGCGGGTCCGCTGTCGACCAGCAGCCGCCCGCCGTACCTGCGGGGATCGACGACGCCGTCCAGCACGACCCGGTCCGCCCGGTCGGGGAACATCTGCGTGTAGACCATGCCGAGGTACGACCCGTACGAGTAGCCCAGGTACGACAGCCGGCGCTCGCCGAGCGCACCCCGGATGACGTCCATGTCCCGGACGGTGTTGCGGGTCGTCACGTGCGGGAGCACGTCGGCGTGGAACCGGCACCGGCGCGCGAGGTCGCGCTGGAACGCGGCCGTCCGGTCGAAGTCGGCCCGGGTGCGGCCAGGCGCCCGGACGAACGTGCTGGTCGGCCACGCGCAGTCCAGCGGCGAACTCCGCCCGACGAACCGTGGGTCCATCCCGATCAGGTCGAACCGCTTGCCGGTCTCCTTCATGTGCTTCCCGGTGCCCAGCGGCATGTCGACGGACGGCCCGCCCGGCCCGCCCCCGTTGAGGAGCAGCGCGCCGATCCGCCGGGCCGTATCGCTGGCCTTGAGCCGGGACACCGCCACCGTGATCGTCCGGCCGCCGGGGTCGCGGTAGTCCAGCGGCACGGTGAAGTCGGCGCACCGGGCGCCGGCCCTGTCCAGCTCGGCGCCGGTCTCATCGGACGGGTTGAGCTGGCATTTCTTCCATTCGACGTCCTGCTGGTAGTACCGCCGCAGCCCTTCGTCGGCCTGTGCCGGCGCGGGTGCGACCGCCGGTGCGACTGCGGCTGTGACAGTGGTCAGGGCCAGCGTGGCCACGAGTACGAGTGCACGCATGTCGATCTCCTTCACCGCGCGCAGAGCGCGGTCTCGACGGCGTTCGCGAGGGCGCGGTCGCCCTCCGCCGTGTCCGGTACCTGGTTCGCGACGAGCTGCGCCTGGCGGCCGTCGCCCGTGGTGCCGCCCCGGGACGCGTAGCCGGGGAACGTTCCGCCGTGCCCCCACCACAGGCCACCGCACGGCAGCGGACTGGAGATCAGCCCGAGCCCGTACCGGGCGCCGGGCCACAGCCGCTCCGGGTCCGCCGGCACGGTCCGCTTCATCTCGGCGAGCTGTGCGGCCGGAAGCAGCCGCCCGCCCAGCAGCGCGGCGAAGAACCGGTTCTCGTCATCCACTGTGGAGATGAGCGCACCGCCCGCGCCGCCGGCGGTCATGCTGAACTCGGTGACATCGCCGTGGCCGGGCCAGTACCCGCGGTAGTGCGTGCCACGGATGCGGGGCGACTCGCCGGGCCAGTACGTGTCGCGCAGCCGCAGCGGCGCGATGATCCGGCGGGTGATCTCGGTGCCGACCGGGCGGCCGGTCACACGCTCGACGACCATCCCGGCGAGGACGTAGTTCGTCGTGGAGTAGTGCCACGGTCCGGCCGGTTTCGGCTGCGCCAGTGCCATCGCCACCAGCTCGCGCGGCTGGTGGCTCCGGTACCGCCACGACTCGACGTTGTCCCAGTCGAGCTGGTCGACGTGGTCGGGCAGGCCGCTGGTGTGCTGGAGCAGATCGCGGACGGTGATCGTCCGGCCGTCCGGGACGACGCCGGGCAGGTACCGCTCGATGGGCGCGTCCAGCGCGATCCGCCGCTCCGCGACGAGCTGGAGCACGACCGTCGCGGTGAACGTCTTCGTCGTACTGCCGATCCGGAAGCGGCCGCCGTCGAACATCTCCCGTCCGGTGCGCTGGTCGGCGATGCCGTGCGTTGCCGTCCACGTGCGGCAGCCCGGTCGGGTCACCGCGATCGCCGCCCCGGAGAGCCCGTGGACGTCGACGGCCGCCGCCAGCGCCCGCGCGGTCGGCCGCTGGTCCGCGCAGGTCGCGGCGTGTGCTTGAGCGGGTATGAGAACGGCGGCGAGCATCGCCGCCGCGAGTAGTGCTGTCTGCATGGTGGTTTTGTGCATGGGTGCCTCCTCGGCGGGCCGACGCCCCGTGCACCGGCCTGCCGTGAACGCTAGGAACTGCGAGACGCCGGATCGTCGGCCGCGCGATCCATCCGGCGGCGCCCCGCACGACGCGTCGCGCCACTTTCGAGGCGCGGCCCGGCTCCTCCCAGGGGGCGAGGCGTGGCCGTGACCAGCGCCTCTACGCTCGAACGATGGGGATGGCGCCGCGACCGTGGCTGGCTTCGCGACCGTGGCTCACCGATGCGGCCGCGGCCGCCGGAGCCGCCGCCGTCTTCCTCGTCTTCCAGTTCCGCGAGGAGCCCGACGACGTCACGCCGTGGCTGCTCGTCCTGATCGCGCTCCAGACCCTGCCGCTGGCGTTGCGCCGGCGCGCGCCGTGGCCGGTGCTGCTCGCCGTGACGGTGGGCTATGCGCTCTACCGCTCCACCGATCCGATGCTCTCGCTCGGGCCGCTGTTCCAGGCCGTCGCGGTGTACTCGGTCGCCCGTCACACCACTGAGACGTGGAGCCGCGCGGCGCCGGTCGTCGCGACGGTCGGGATGCTCGTCCCCGAGTACCTCGTGCGGTACCGGGTGAGCGACCTCGGGCCGGTCGAACTGGTCGTCCTCGACGCGGTGCTGGTACTGGCCCTGTTCGCCACGCTGTGGAAGCTCGGCGCCAGCCAGCGCCGCATTCGCGCCGACGCCGACGCGTTGCGCGACCTCACCGTCCGTCTCCGCGCGGAGAAGGAGGTCAGCGCGGAGCGGGCCGCCGCCGCCGAGCGGGCCCGGATCGCCCGCGACCTGCACGACATCGTGGCCCACCACGTCAGCGCGATCGCCGTCCAGGCCCGGGCCACCGCCGAGATCGTCACGCCGGACGCGCGGCACGGCATCGAGCGGATCGGCACCACCGCCGATGCTGCCCTGGAGGAGATGCGGCGGATGATCGGGCTCCTGGCCACCGGACCGGACGACGAACCGTCGCTCGCGCACCTCGATCGCCTGACCGCCGCGATCGACGGTGCCGGCGGCCGGGTGACGCTCGTGGCCGACGACTCGGCCACCACCGCGCCGCAGGCCGTCCAGGTCTCGGCGTACCGGATCCTGCAGGAGGCGCTGACCAATGTGCTCAAACACGCGGGCCCGACGGACGTCGGCGTCGAGCTTCGCCGGGAGCCGACCGCACTCGTGCTCACCGTCCGCAATGGATGTTCCGGATCGGCGAACAGGCCGGTTGGCGGGGCCGGGATGGGTCTGATCGGCATGCGCGAGCGGGTGGCCGTGTTCGGCGGCAGCCTGCACGCGGGCCCGCTGCCGGAGGGCGGCTGGCTCGTCCGGGCCACCCTGCCGTTCGGGGCGCCGGCATGACGATCCGGGTGCTGCTGGCCGACGACCAGGAGATGATCCGCACCGCGCTGCGCATGGTGATCGACCGGCGCGAGGACCTGACCGTCGTCGGCGAGGCGGCGGACGGTTCGGAGGCCGTCGCGGCCGCGCTCGCCCTGCGTCCGGACGTCGTGGTGATGGACGTCCGGATGCCCGGCGTCAACGGCGTGGACGCGACCCGCCGCCTGCACGCGGCCTGGCCGGACGGGCAGCAGCCGCCGCGCGTCCTCGTGCTCACCACGTTCGACCTGGACGAGTACGTGCACGCCGCGCTGCGGGCCGGGGCGAGCGGTTTCCTGCTCAAGAACGTCTCGCCGGACCAGCTCGCCGACGGGATCCGCACCGTGGCCGCCGGCGACGCGATGCTGGCGCCCAGCGTCACCCGCCGGCTCATCCGGACGTTCGCCTCGGTGCCGGAACCGCTGATCACCGGCCCGGCGCCGGACGGCCGGTTCGACGCGCTGACCCCTCGGGAACGCGACGTCCTCACGCTCGTCGCGCGGGGCCTGTCCAACGGCCAGATCGCCGACGAACTCGCCGTGACGGAGACGAGCGTCAAGAGCCGGGTACGCCGGATCCTGCGGCGGCTGGGGCTCGACAACCGGGTCCAGGCGGCGCTGCTCGCGCACGAGGCCGGGATTACAGGCCGTGAGTGACGTCGTTGGGCGGGTACTTCAGGACGTACTGGTCGAGGGTGTCGGTGTTGAGCGCGGTGAACAGCTCCTCGGACTTGGCGATGTCTGGGATGAGCACGTCGCCGATGCCGGACACGTTGTCGTCGGCGGCGATCGGCAGCGTCAGGAACGTCAGGTTGGCGGGGCGCAGGTCCTTGAGGGAGTAGGCCAGGCGCTCGACGGGCATGCGGTTGTCGACGGTGACGGCGCCGGCGGCCGTCCGGATGAGCTTGTCGAACTTGACCGGGTTGCCGACGAAGCCGCCGCTCGTCACCTTGGTCGCCAGTGCGCGCATGTACTGCTGCTGCCGCTGCGCGCGGTCGAGGTCGCCACGGAGCAGACCCTTACGCTGCCGGACGTAGTACTCCGCGAGCTGCGCGTCCAGGTGTAACCGGCCCGCCTTGAACGTGAGGCAGCGCCGCTTCTTGCCGCGCGTGTCCTCGCACGGCGTGGTGGGGTAGGGGCTGCTCGTCGGCAGGAACCGGTACGGGTCGTAGCTGGTCTTGTCGACCACCACGTCGACGCCGCCGACCAGGTCGGTCAGCTCGTGGATGGCCGCGAAGTCGACGATGACCGGGTAGTCGATCCGCCCGCCCGTGTAGTTGTTGATCGTCTGGACCAGGCGCGGCGCGCCGCCCTCCGAGAACGCCGCGTTGACCTTGTTCTTGGCTCCTGGCCTGCCGTTCCGGTCGGCGATCCGGATGTAGCTGTCGCGCGGGACCGAGATCATGTACGCGCGGTTCATCGCCTTCGGGACGTGCACGAGGATGATCGTGTCGCTGCGTTCGCCGCCGACCGCGGCGGCACTGCCGTCGGGGGTGTCCGGGTTGGCGTTGTCGCCGGCGCGGCTGTCCGATCCGATCAGGAGGAACGTGAGCGGACCGTCCACCTTGGCCGGCGGGACCTTGCCGTTCTTGTTCTTCGCCGCCGCGCCGAGCAGATCCTTGCGCTGGACCTGGCCCTCGTACCGGTTCCCTACCACCTTCGCGCCGACGAACGTCGCCACGGACAGCAGCGTCAAGACAGAACCGATCGCCACCAGGGTCACGGCCCAGACGGGGGAGCGGCGTGGCCGTTTCCGCTTGAACTTCGCCGGCCCGGCCACGCGTTCGGGCGCCGGGCTGCCCGTCGACTGATGTCTCGCCATATTCCTACGAGCTAAGCACGCTCGCGCCAGCCCACCCGGCGTCGCCCCCCGCCCACCGGTGGGAAGGTGAAGCCTGGGTGCACGATCCCACCGGTGGGGACTGCCCTACAGCGGTTCCTGGCCGCCGAGTTCCGCGACGATCTCACCGAGCAGGAACTCCGCGCTCAGGTCGTCCAGGAGGGCACGGATGTCGTGGCGATCGAGGCCGATGTTCACACGCGCTCCAGGGCGCCGCGGGTGATGAACACGCCGCGCCGGCGGAAGGAGGACGGCGATTCGACGAGCGCGCGGGGATGCAGGCCGCGGAGTTCGGTGACGAACCACCACGGCACCGCCTCGTCCTCGGACTCGCGTACCCAGGCCGGCACCGTCCAGCCGTCGCGACGAGCCAGGTACTCGGCCAGCGCGACGAAGGCGGCATCGACGCGGACGTCGCTGGTGGACGCCGGAGCGTCGTGCCACATCCGTTCCGCGGCAGTCGCGCCCTCGTGCCGCAGCATGCTCTCGTAGTCGTCGAGCAGTTGCGCCACGGCGAACCGCCACACCTTCGTCAACGGTTGGCGGGCAGCCAGGATGGCCGCCGCCGCGTCGACGGCGTCGTTCACCGTCTGGAACGAAGCGAACCGGTTCGCCACCGAGACCAACGCTCCGTCAGGGTTGGGGCTGGGTGATGTTGACCATCCACGCGACCCCGAACTTGTCCGCGCATGCCCCGAACTCGTCGCCCCACATCTGCTTCTCCAGCGGGACCGTGACGGTGCCGCCCTCGGACAGCTTCTCCCAGTAGCCGCGCAGCTCGTCGCCGTCGTCGCCGCTGAGGCTCACGGTGAAGGTGTTGCCCGGCTGGTGCTCCGCGCCGGGCTGCATGTCGGAGCCCATGAGCGTGAATCCGCTGGGGGTTTCGAGCTGGCCGTGCATGATCTGGTTGGCCAGCGCGGGGTCGTCGTTGCCGTACTCGCCGAAGGTGTTCAGGGTCAGCGTGCCGCCGAGGACCTGCTGGTAGAACTCCATGGCTTGCCGGGCGTTGCCGTCGTAGTTGATGTACGGGTTGAGACGAGTGGCCACGAGATGCTCCTTAGCGTTCGTGAGACAGCTCCACCCTAGGCTCATTTCGCCTGCGTACGTAGGACACGACGACGGCGAGTGTCGCGGCCAGGAAGACGATCTGGAGCAGCGTGCGGGGGAGGAGTGCGTCGTCGGCGCGGCCGGTGAGGTCTTCGAGCGCGGTGTGGACGTTGGCCGGGAACATGGCGACGAGCAGGAGGGTGAGGCCGCCGGCCGCCCAGGGCGCCGTGCGCCGCCACAGCAGCCCGGCCGCTCCGGCCAACTCCAGCAAGCCGGTGATCGTGACGAGCAGGTCCGGCCTCGGGAGGGCCGGCGGGACCATGGCGATCAGGTCCTCACGCATCCAGACGAAGTGCACCGTGCCGGTCAGGACGAACATCGCCGCGAGCCCGCCCCGCAGCGCCACCGGCCACGGGCGCAGCCGCCGCACGCCGGCGGCGCCCAGGCCGAGAAGTGCCAGCGTGACGACGACGAGAACGATCAGCGGTTCCACGAGAAGCCTCCAGGAATAGATAGTGACACTCGCCAATAGTGGAGAGTGCGACTATCCATGTCAACCCTTTATGGCCCGGACGAACGCCGACAGCCCCACGACCAGCGCGTCCTGCTCCTCCGGGGTCATCGTCGCGACCCACCGCGAGTACTGCTCGTGGAAACCGGACGCCATCCCGGCGTGCGTCGCCCTGCCGTGGTCGGTCAACCGGAGTCGGTAGAGCCGCCGGTTCGACTCGTCGCGCTCACGGACCAGCAGCCCCTTGCGCTCCATCTCGGCGGCCATCCGGCTGACCGAGCTCTTCTCCAGGTGGAGGCGCTCGGCCAGGTCCCGCTGCGACAGGGGGGTGTCCGTGTCCAGCTCGTGTAGTGCGAACGCCTGCGACATGGATATCGCCTGCCCGGGAACCAGGGCGTCGGGCTGCAACATGCCGCTGGCCCGCAAGAACTCCATGAACAGGTGGTGGAGGCGGTGCGCCGAATCCACGAGCATTCCTCCCCGATGGTTGCATGATGCAACTCTGGCCCCGTATCGTGAACTGATGGTTGCAGGCTACAACTTTTGAGGGGTGAGTCATGCAGATCTTCCACGGCAACGCGCCGCACGCGTTCCAGGGGCGTTCCAGCCGGTTCTACAACCTTGTCGCCCGTACGGTCCTTCGCCGCGTCTACCGGAATCTGGCCCGGGACATCGCCGCCGACGCGCCCCCTGACGCGGCCGTCCTCGACGTCGGCACCGGCCCGGGTGTGCTCCTCGTCGAGCTGGCACGGTTGCGTCCCGACCTCGCGCTGACCGGCCTCGACCTGTCGCCGGACATGGTCGCCGCCGCCTCGAAGAACCTCGGCGCGCGGGGGACCGTCCAGGTCGGCGACGTCACCGACCTCCCGTTCGCCGACGGCTCGTTCGACCTGATCGTGTCGTCGCTCAGCCTCCACCACTGGGAAGACCCCGAAGCTGCCGTCCCGCAGCTCGCACGGGTGTTGCGTCCGGGCGGCGCCGTCCGCATCTACGACTTCCGGGCCGCGCCGTTCGACACGCTCAGCGCGACAGCACGCGAACGATCTCTTTTCTCCGGACGGTCCCCGCAGCGCAGTTCCGTCCGCTCCGGTGTTCCGTTCTTCCCGCCGTTCGTCCGGTTCGTACTGTCGTAACCCGGTGGACGGGCGAGCGCCTGGTTCTGCGTACCGTGCGGCCCGCCAACCTGCTCACCTTCTACCTGCCGTAGCCATTGACCGTCGCCGCCTGGCCGGGCATGCTTTCTCTATTGTCCTAGTGTCATAGGACAATAGAGAGGTGGCGACGGTGATCGAGTTCCATCTGGACGGCCACTCGAAGGTCGTCCCGTATCTCCAGCTGGTGCAGCAGGTGAAGCAGTCGCTGCGGCTCGGCCTGCTCGATCCGGGGGATCAGCTGCCCAAGGTGCGCGAGGTGGCGCACTCCCTCGCCATCAACCCGAACACCGTGCTCAAGGCGTACCGGCAGCTGGAGGCCGAAGGCCTGGTCGAGGGGCGGCCGGGGGTGGGCACGTTCGTGCTGCGCTCGCTCGCCGGCCCGTCCCTCGCAAGCCAGGGCGCCTTGCGCGGCGAGTTGGTCGGCTGGCTGCGGAAGGCGCGCACAGCCGGGTTGGAGCAGGAGGACGTCATCGCCCTCGTGGAGACGACCCTGCGGGCCACATTTCAAGAAGACGGATCTCAGGAGGGAATAGCGTGAGCACCGCGCTGGAAACCAGCGGCCTGGGCAAACGGTACGGACGGGTCTGGGGCCTGCGGGACTGCACGTTGACCGTGCCCACCGGGCGGGTCGCCGCGCTGGTCGGCCCGAACGGCGCCGGCAAGACCACGCTGCTGCACCTCGCCGTCGGCCTGCTCCGTCCGGACGCCGGTGAGGTCCACGTGCTCGGCCAGCCGCCGGCCGCCGCGCCGGGCCGGGTGGGCTTCGTCGCGCAGGACACCCCGCTGTACGGCGACTTCACGGCCACCGAGCTGATCACCATGGGCGGCAAGCTGAACAGCCGGTGGGACCGCGAACTGGCCACGAAGCGCCTGCGCCAGGTCGGTGTCCCGCTCGACCGCCGCGTCGAGAAGCTCTCCGGCGGGCAGCGTGCCCAGGTGGCACTGTCGCTCGCGCTGGCGAAACGTCCGGACCTGCTGCTGCTCGACGAACCGGTGGCGAGCCTCGACCCCTTGGCCCGCCGCGAGTTCCTGCAGGCGCTGATGGGCAGCGTCGCCGACGACGGCACCACGATCCTGCTCTCCTCGCACCTGCTCGCCGACCTCGAACGGGTCTGCGACTACCTCGTCGTGCTGCGGTCGGCGCGCGTCCAGGTGCTCGGCGCAGTGGAAGACCTGCTCGCCAGCCACAAGCTTCTGATCGGACCGCGCCGCGAGCCGCCCGGCGCGGCGACCGTCATCCGGGCCAGCCACACCGACCGGCAGTCGACGTTGCTGGTTCGCGCCAAGGGGCCGATCCACGACCCGGCCTGGTCGGTGCACGACGTCTCGCTGGAGGACCTGGTGCTGGCATACCTCGCCGACGCCTCCGCCGGCACGCTGCCCGGCCCGGCGAGGCTCAAGGTGACGGGGTCATGATCTGGCTGACGTGGCGCCAGCACCGCAAGCAGGCGCTGTTCGCCGTCATCGGGCTGGTCGTGCTCGCCGGTCTGATACTGCCGACCGGCCAGCGGATGCACACCGCGTTCGACCGCGACGTGGCCGGTTGCCTCCGCGCGGAAGGACGCGCCGCGCTGGTGCAGCACGCGGACGCCGGCTACCAGGCCTGCCGCACGGCGGCCGAGCAGTTCAACTCGCAGTACTCAGCCCTGACGCTGCTCGCCGTCCTGTTCGCGCTCCTGCCGCTGTTCGTCGGGCTGTTCTTCGGCGCGCCGCTGGTCGCGCGCGAGGTCGAGCAGGGGACCCACCGTCTGGTGTGGACCCAGGGCGTGACCCGGCTTCGGTGGGCACTGGTCAAGTTCGGCCTGGTCGGCGGCGGTGTGCTGGTCCTCGCGGCCGGCTACGCCGCGCTACTCACGTGGTGGACCGAGCCGTTGAGCCGCGTCAACGGCCGCATCGCCCCGCCGATGTTCGACCTCCAGGCCGTGACCACTCTGGGCTACACGCTGTTCGCCGTCGCGCTGGGCATCTTCGCCGGGACGATGTGGCGCAAGGTGCTGCCCGCTATGGCCGTCACGCTCGTCGGCTTCCTCGGCCTCCGCGCGTTCGTGACGCTGGTCGCGCGGGCCCGGTACCAGCCGACGGAGAAGTACCAGGCCCTCGTCACCAGCGAGACCGTGCCGAACCAGCTCCACGGCGACTGGACCCACAGCCAGAGCGTGCACGCCGCGAGCGGGCGGCGGATCGCGACCAACAGCCAGGTCATCTGCGGCGATGTCCCGGCGGGTGAGCCGGACCCCTGCGTGGAGATGTACGGCGAGGGCGCCTACAACCTGCTCGTCTACCAGCCGGCCGACCGGTTCTGGCAGTTCCAGGCCATCGAGACGGGCCTGTTCGTGGGGCTCGCCGCCGTGCTGCTGGCGCTGGCCATCCACCAGGTACGCCGCCGCATCACCTAGCCCACCGCCGTCACTTGGTGGCGTCGTAGGCGGCGATGGCGCGCTTGCCGGCCCGCATCCGCCACGCCTGCTCCAGCAGCGCCCGGATCTCCGCCCAGTCGGGTTCGACCTCGTGCATCTCGACCCCGACCCAGTGCCGCACGTACGCCGGACGGAAGTAGCGCTCGGGGTCGGCGGCCATCAGGGTCTCCAGCTCGCCGGGCGGCGCCTTGACGGCCACTGTGAGCCGCCCGTCGCCGTGGTGGTCGACCAGGAGCCACGCGATCCGCTGGCGCCGGAGCATGAAGCCGGTGTGGCCCCATCCGTCCTCGATCTCGATGCCGGGCAGGTCTGCGACCAGTTCGACGAGCCGCTCGCGGACCCGCTCGACGTCCTCACCCGTCCACGTGCCAGTCATGGCGCCACAGTAGATCCGGGCACCGACAAAAGCGCCTTTCAGCCAGGCGGAATGGGCTGATATCGGGAAAGACCGAAACGCTTGTTGGAATGCCGCGGCGTCGCTACGCTTCTCGTTCTGAGATCGACCTCACACGCCAGTTGGCACCAACCCCGCCGGGCGACACCGCCGCGACATGCCGGGTGGAGTCACGTCCGTGCCGGGCTCATCGGCAGCGCATCCACTGCGTTTCGACGGGAGGCATCTCATGTCCTTCAAGCTGGGCGGCGCGCGGCGCGCTCTGCTCCTCGCATCCGCCACGACGGTGGCCCTGCTCTTACCCGGCGCCGCTCACGCGTCCGATCAGGCGCCGCCTGACCAGGTCACGATCCTGGACACCACGTCCAACGGTTCGGGTTGCGTCGGCAATACCGCGGAGGTGACGGTCCTGCCCCGCAACGCCGGCTTCACCGTGACGTACCACAGCGAGTACCTCGCGCACGCGGGCGTCGGCGCCGAGCCGACCGATTTCCGGAAGAACTGCCAGGTCAGCCTCACAGTCGACCGTCCGGAGGGCTGGACCTTCGCCATCGCCTCCGGCCGGCACCGCGGGTTCGCGAACCTGCCCGAGGGTGCGACCGGACTGCAGCGGTGGCTCCACTACTTCCAGGGCACCAGCCCGACCCGGATCGCCGACCACCGCTTCGCCGGCCCGTTCCGCGACTACTGGCGCACGGCCGACTGGTTCTCGCCGGGCGAGCGGCTGTGGGCACCATGCGACTCCGAGCGGAACCTCAACGTCAACACGGAGCTGCGGGTCACCGCCGGCCCGTCCGGCACCGCGACCGTGATGGCGCCGGACTGGTCCGACGACGAGGTCGACGCCTCGTACCGCTTCGTCTGGAAGCGCTGCGAGTAGCGCTCACGCGAACGCCCGCCCTCGACCAGGGCGGGCGTTCGCCTGTTCACGGGAGCGCCGACGAGCGTCCGCGGAGGGGTGGAACTAGGCTCTCCACCTATGTGCGGAGAACGACGGAACGCAGGTGCCCGGATCGTATGAGCCTGGCCGTCGACCTGGTAGCCCCGCACGCCCGGCACATGGCGGCGCGTGTCGGCGGGCTGCTGCTGGTGATCGGGGGCGCGCTCGCGCTCACCTTGGTGGCGACGGTCCCGGGGTTCGTGCACGGCCACTCGACCCCGACGATCGTCACCGCCGGGTCCGCGTTCGTCGTCGGGCTCTTCGCCGCCACCAACGCGCGGCGGGTCCCGAGCTGGTTCCTGCCCGTGATCGGCCCGTTCGGGACGATCCTCATCGCGACGTCGTCGATCCTGACCGGCACCACCACGGACGGCAGCGAGCTGCTGTACCTGTGGCCGGTCCTGTTCAGCGCCTACTTCCTGTCGTTCGGCAGCGCGCTGTTCAACGTGGCGCTGATCGCCGTCGTCTACCCGCCGATCGCGATGTCGATCCTGGGCAGCGCGGGCATCACGCCGTCGGTGTACATGGTGGGCACGTCGATCGTCACGCTGGTCGTGACCGTGAGCCTGCGCAGGCAGATCGCGAGCGTGGTCGCGGCGGCGGAACGGGAAGCGCGCACGGACAAGCTCACCGACCTCCCGAACCGGCGCTCCTGGGACGACGGGCTGGCCCGCGAGGTGGCCCTGCACACCCGCAAGGGCGGCTCGCTGTGCGTCCTGATGATGGACGTCGACCTGTTCAAGCAGCTCAACGACCGGCACGGCCACGCCGCGGGCGATGCGGCGCTGGTGCGGGCGGCGTCCGTCCTGCGGGGTCAGGCCCGGCAGACCGACCTGCTCGCCCGCATCGGCGGTGAGGAGTTCGCCCTCGCCCTGCCGGACTGCTCTCTGGCCGACGGCGCCAAGCGGGCCGAGCAGATCAGGGTCGCCGTGAGGGACGGCTCGGTCGGCTGGGACACGCCGCTGACCATCAGCGTGGGAGTCGCGGCGCTGCCGACGCACGGCCGCACGCTGGCCGAGCTGATGGCGTCGGCCGATTCGGCCCTCTACGACGCGAAACGGTCGGGGCGCGACGCGGTCCGGGTCTGTACGGCCCGGTAGCGGATCTGCCGGTTTCTGCCTGCCGCCCGGCGGTTGGGCGCATCGCCGCAGGTCAGGGCGCTCCGGCGACCGCTCGCCCGTACGTGGTTCGCGCCGGCCGGCTCCTCCTACCGTGGGGGCGCGTCCGACGAGCACGTGGGCTGGTCGGCCGGTCAGCTCAAGGGGTCAACATCTTGAACAGTAAGCGGACGTTCGTCGCGGCGATGGCTGCCGTCGGCGTCATCTCGGGCGGGTTGCTCGAATCGGGGATTGCGGTCGCGGCGGTGCCGGGCCCGTTCGGGCTGGGCGCGAGCGCGGTGGGTGTGAGCGCGGCGGTCGACCGGGCGGCGGCGGACCGCGCGTTCGTGCGGTTCATCGCGGGACGCCATCCGCAGCAGACCGTCCGCGCGGCGGCGTGGCTGGCGTTGACCAGCAGCAGCCCGGACGCGGCGGTCGCGCAGTTCCTGAACTCGGGGTACGAGTCGGCGCGCACCAGGGCCGCCGCGCGCAACGCGCAGAACCTGGACTTCGCCAAACGGATCCTCGCGACCCACACGGCCGAGTACGCGCCGGAGGTCAACGCGGCGGCGAAGCGCGCGGTCAACGGGACGAACGCGGATCGGGAGGTCTTCTCGCGCACCGGGTACACCGAGGCCGCGGCGCGGGATCGCCAGGTGCGCGAGGCGGCCGGGAAGCATGCCGCGGCGCTGGTCCAGGCCGACCGTGACTACGTCGCGGTGCTGCGTGACTCCGACCCGGGCGCGCAGGTGCGCGTCGGCGCCGCGTGGGCGTTGCGCGCCGGCGCGACGGACGCCGACCTGATCGAGTTCTTCGCCTACGGCTGGGCGAGTTCGGCGCGCCTGGACCTGGAGGCGCACCAGTCCGCGATCGCCGACAGCGACGTGCGCTGGCGCAGGACCGCGAACCGGCTGGTCGTCGAGGCGCAGGCCGCGGAGAAGGCGGCGCGGGAGGCGCAGGGCGAGGCCGCCGCGGCGGCACGCGCGCAGGCCGCGTCCGCGTGGCGCGCGGTGGGCAACGAGGCCACCCCGGCACGGTCGGCCTGGGCGGACGCCGAGCAGGTGGCGGCGAACCAGGCGGCGACCTGGCAGGCGATCGCCCTGGCCGCGGCCGGCGCCGAGAGCGTGAACTGGGAGTCGATCGCCGACTCGTCGGTGACGACCGAGGCGGCGTGGAACACCGAGCGCGGGACCGCGGCCGAGCAGGCCCGGTACTGGACCGCGCTCCTGGAGCAGGCCCGCGCGGCCGAGCTGGAGATGACCGACCCGCCCAGCTGATCCGACCCGGACGAGCCCCGGCCGCAACGACGCGGCCGGGGCGTCGTGCCGCGTAAGACAGTGCCGCGTAAGACAGTGCCGCGTAAGACACCAGTCCGTCATCTCATGGGGGTACGTCATGCTTGTTCGCCGGCTGCGCGCGTTAGCCGCAGCGTCTGTCATAGCCGCATTGGTGCTGGTCACCGCTGATCCGGCCGGCGCCGCGCCGGAACCGCGCAGGGAACTGTCCACAGTGACGTTCCAGGCGCTGCGCGACGCCGTCGGCGCCCTGCGCACGGAGACCCCGGAACCGTCGTTCCCGCCGGGCCGGTTCACGCCGGCCGAGCCGGAGTGGGACGGCGAGTCCGGGGTCGCCGACGCCGGCGATCCGCGCCTGCGGGCCCTGGTGGTCGACATCGCCGACCTGGCCGAGGACGCCGAGGTCCGCGACGCCGCCGAGGCCGCGCTGGCCGCCGGTACGGCGCAGGCGATCGAGGAGTTCCTGGTCTCCGGCGAGGACGCGGCGAAGGCCAAGGCCGCCGCCCGCAAGTCGAAGACGGCCAAGGACAACAAGGCCAAGATCACCGCGATGGCGGGGACCGGCGGCCCGATCTTCAACGCCGAGGTCCAGCGCGTGCTCAAGGGCACCGACTACGACCGCGAGTCGTTCCTGATCTACGGCGCCGACCTGGCCCGCGCACGGGACGAGAAGGTCACGGCGGACGCGAAGACCCGCGCGGACCAGCTCCGGGCGAGGGTGCAGGTGCTCGCCGGCCTGCCCGACTCCGAGGTGGCCCGCGCGGCGCAGGCGGCGCTCGCGGCCGGGGACGCGGCGATCACCGAGTTCCTGAACACCGGGTACGCGGCGGCGGCCAAGAAGGACGCCGAAGCGCGCGAGCAGTACCTGAAGGACCAGCGAGAGAAGGAGGAGGCCGCTGAGGAACTGTCCGAGCTGGCGAAGAAGGCGGCCCGAGCGTCGACGGCGCGCCGGAACCTACTGGTTGCGCACGGCGATGGTGTCCGGGCGCTGCAGCGGTCGTCGAACGCGCTGACGTCGGCGGCCACCGAGGCCCGCAAGGCCGAGCAGATCCTGGCGGCCAACACCGCCGGCAACAACCACCCCGCCGACGCCTACAACGCGGTGAAGGCCGAGGTCGCCCGGCAGGTCGGGTACGCGGAACAGGCCACGCTGTCGGCGAAGCAGGCGGCGGCACGGGCGACGACCGAGGCGAACATCCTGGTCGAGACCGGTCTGACGTACGGCGTCGAGTGGGGCGTCATCGCCCAGGGCATGGCCGAGGCGGCCGAAGCGGCGCAGGGCGCGGCCACCACCGCGCGCCACGCGATCGACGCGACCGCGGCCACCGGCGCCGCGCGCAACGCCGAGGAGAAGGCGAAGGCGCACGCCGAGAAGGCGACGAAGTGGCGCCTGTACGCGCAGGAGCACGCGAAGGCCGCAGCAGCTTTGGCGAAGGCCGCGAAGAAGCAGGCCGACGCCGCGAAGGAAGCCGCGGCACGGACCAAGGCCGCCCGGGCGGACGCCGAAGCCGCCGAAGCACGGGCGTGGGCGGCGGCCAAGCGCACCCGCGACCAGCGGATCATCGCCGAGAACGAGGCGGCGAAGGCAGCGGCCGCGCGGGCACGTGCCGAGCAGGAGCGGGCCATTGCCGCGTCGGCGCGTGCTCGTGCGGAGCAGCAGGCAGCGGTGGCCCGGTCGGCGCGTGGACAGGCAACCCACCTGGCCGGCGTGGCGCGGACCGCCCGCCAACGCGCCGAGGCGCACGAGCTGCTGAGCTCCGAGGCGCTGGGACGGGCGCAGACCGCCGAGTCGAACGCGGCCAGCGCGCGCCAGCGTGCCGAGGCCGCAGACCGGGAGAGCCGTACGGCGGACGCCAAGGCCGCCGCCATGGAGGCCTGGGCAGCGCAGCAGGCCGGCGGGCAGGACGCGGCCGCGGCACGCGATGCGGCATCGCAGGCTCGCGGAGAGGCCAGCACCGCGCGGGGCGCCGCGACCGGCGCACGGTCGGCGGCGAACACCGCCACCGGTGCGGCGGCGAGCGCCCGCTCGGCCGCGAACGAGGCCACCGCCGCGGCAGCCCGGGCCCGGGCCGCCGCTCAGGAGGCGGAGGCGGCCGCCGCACGTGCGAACGTGGCGGCGAGCAACGCCGAGCGGGAGGCCGCGACCACGCACAACGAGGCGATGCGGTCCAACGCCGCGGCTGCTGAAGCCACCGCACAGCAGGCCAAGGCCGCCGAGGCGGCCCGGACCGCGGTGCGGCTCGCCGAGGAGGCCGCGCAGGAAGCGGCCCTGGCGTTCCGCGCGGCCGGTCGTACGAAGGCCGAATCCGACGCGGCGGCTGCCGAGGCGGTGTCCGCCGCGACCCAGGCGGCGGCGTCCGTCCGGGCGTCCGATGCCGCGCGCCGGACGGCGGCCGGCATCGCCGAACCGGCGAACACGGCCATCGCGCTCGTGGCGCCGTTCACCAGCAACGACCTGTCCGTCGACTTCGTGATCGAGGTCGCCGAGCAGGCGCAGAAGGTCGGCGAGGAGCAGGCACAGGCGGCCGAGACCCGGGCCGCCGAAGCCGTGGCCGCCGCCCAGTCGGCTGCCGCTGCTGCCGAGCGGGCGAACGACCAGGTCAAGCCGGCGTACCAGGCCGCCGCGGCGGCTGCCCAGTCCGCCGCCGACGCGGCACGGTCCGCGGCGGACGCGCAGAAGGCCGCCGCAGCCGCGGCTGTCGACGGCGCCGCCGCACGCGCCGCCGGGGCACGGGCCAACCAGGCCGACGCCCAGGCACGCCAGGACGCCATCCTGGCCCGCCAGGCGGCGAACGCCGCCAACAACGACGCGGCCATCGCCGGCCGTGCCGCGAGTGCCGCGGAGAACGACGCGGCGGCGGCCCGGGGCGCGGCCAGCGCTGCCGAAGCCGACGCGGTGGCGGCACGCAACGCCGCGAGCGCTGCCGAAGCGGACGCGGCCAAGGCCGAGACCGCCGCGACCAACGCGAAGAAGAACGCCGACGCCGCCACCGAGGCCGCGAAGAACGCCCTGGCACACGCCATCGAGGCCCAGAAGGCCTACGAGCGCGCCGAGGCACGGCAGCGGGAAGCGGACCGCAAGGCCCGCGAGGAAGCCGCGAACGGCAAGGGCGGCTCGGACCTGAGCCCGGTCGAGGAAGAGCTTCTCTGCGGCGAAGACCCGGCGTGCGTGGAGGAGTACCGGAACAACCTGAGCGCCGCCGACAAGGGGGTCCTCGACTTCCTGAAGGAGAACGGCGCCGACATCCTCATCGGACTGATCGGCCTGGACGACATCAAGGCCTGCTTCACCGAGGGCGATGTCGAAGCCTGCCTCTGGACGTTCATCGGGTTCGTGCCGTTCGGCAAGCTCGCCGGCGTTCTCAAGGCGTTCGCCAAGCTGGTGCCGAAGGTCGGCAAGTTCATCGAGGCGCTGGGCGACGCCAAGAAGTGGCTGAAGGAGGCCGGCAAGAAGCTCGACGCCTGCAAGATCAACCTCGACGACATCGTCGACGGTGCTGGTGGGGGCGGCAGCGCGGCGTTCGGTGCCGGCGGCGGGGGCGCCGGAACGCCCGCCAATCCGAACTGCCCGTATGCGGCCCTGGAGGAGATCACCAAGAACCGCAAGGTCGTGGACGCTGTCCGGAACGTCGTGGCCGGCACCGGCCAGAAGCGCATGCGGCCGGACGGCTCGCAGCAGGAGGTCTACCGGGCCGATGAGAAGACCGGCAAGGTCCGGACCAAGTGGCGGTGCTCGTTCGAGTTCGAGGTGCCTGGCACCGCCGGCAACGACTTCCGGCTCCTGGTGAACCGGTGGGGCGACGTGGGCTGGACCAACAAGCACTACGGCAATATCCAGCCGACCGGGATCAAGGTGCCGGCCAGCGAGCTGGCGAACTTGATGGCCGCGCTGCCTCGGCCGCTGCCTCCGGCCAGCGAGCGCGATCCGGCCAACTGCTGACCGTTATCGATTGACCGTGGGGGCCTCCAGCGTGCTGACGCGGGAGGCCCCCACCTTATGTACCGCACCTGCCGTTCACAGCGGCGGTACGTGGTATTCCAACTCGTAGAGGTGCGACGCCTTGACGCCGATCGTCGCCTCGATCGGACGACGACCGTCCGTATAGACAACCCGCATCTGACGGAGGATCGGTACGTCGTCCGGCAGATCGAGTGCGACGAACTCCTCGTTGGTGGGAAGGCGCGCGGTTACCCGGTCGATGACTTCTCGCGGTGGCATCCCCAGCTCGGCGAGAAGCCGAGGGGTACCGCCCGTGACACGTCGACGTTGCGTCAGCGGCGTGTCGTGGGCGATCACGGACGGGTAGTAGGACCAGACCAGTTCCGCGGGTTCGTCGTCGAGGAGCAGAAGCTGGTGGCGTAGGACAGCGAGGCCGTCAGGCGGCAGCTCCAGGCCGTCCGCGATCTCTTCCGGCGGCCGGACTTCGGCGACATCGATGATCCGGCTCTGTCCACGTTGGCCGCGTTCGCCCGCCGTCGCGACCCACCGGTACGGCTCGCCATCACCTGCGGGTGTGATGAAGTCGGCCGGCCGCACGGTTTGCTGCCGCCGTTCCCGGACGTACACCCCGCTGCCGGCCCGGCCGACGAGATAGCCCTCCCTCTTGAGCACCGCGAGAGCGCGTTGGATCGTCTGGTTGGTCACGCCGTGCGCGTTCATGAGCTGATGCGTCGACGGCAGCTTGCTGCCTGCGGCGAGGTCGCCGGACATGATCCTGGCGCGGATGTCGGCGGCGATCTGCTGGTGTGGCGGTCTCGGGTCCGTGGTCCTGGGCACAAGATCCCTAGGAGACAGTCGTCTGATAGGTGAGGTGACGCCCACGTGCCGGCATCGTCGCGACGCTCACCTCGACCGGCAGGCCACCGACCGTGAGCGTCCGTCGAACGAGGACAAGAACCGGCTCCTCGCCGATGTTCAGCGCCGCGCGCTCGTCGACGGTGGGCATACGTGCGGTCACGTCCTCCTGGACGGTGTGCGGTGCGTGTCCGAGTTCGGCGAGCAGGGTCACCGCGCCGCCCTTGACCTTCCGGGTTTCGGCCAGCGCGGTGCCACGCGCGATGGGCAGCGGATAGTAGGAGTCCGTCAGCTCAATCGGCTGGTCATCCAACAGGATCACGCGACGCCGCACGACGACGGGCTGTCCCGCCGGGATGTCCAACGCGCTCGCGACGTCGGCGGGTGGCGACACCTCGCCGACCTCGACCAGACGTTGAGTGCCCTTGCGCCCGTGCTGCGCCGCCTGGTCGGTCCAGGCATCGTGCTGCCCCGGGTCACGGGGTCCGAGGTACGGCTGCGAGAGGCTCACCCATCGACCCGGATCGGTCACGGGCACTCCCTCCGCTGGCACCGTCGCCGAACAACCCTAACCACTCACCATGCTGACGTTCCACCGGGACGCACACATGGAGGCGGCGGCGCCCCGGAGGGTTCCGACCGGGAGCGGGACGCCGCCGCGCTTGTCGGGGAAGGCACGACGGCCACCAGTTGGCCACCCGCGAGCGCCGTGCCGTCCCGTTCACCCACGACCCACGTCGAAGACTGCGAGTAGCGGGGATTCAGGTGGCGACCGCTGCGCTGGCCGCCCAGAAAACCGTACTACTTTAGCTAGTAAGGTGGCAAGCATTCGGGGGTTGTCGGTGGGCGAGGTGGGGTTGGGCCGGCGCGGGGTTGGTGTCTGCCGGTTTCTGCCGGCCGGGTCGAGTCCAGCCGGTATCGCCGCTGGTCAGAAGGGGTGGCTGGTCGCGCCGTCGCGCGGGTGGTGCGCCTACTGGTGCGTCGTACCGTGGGCGCGGTTTCTTCTGACGCGAAGGGTGTACGGGGACTATGGGGTTAAGAAAGCTGGGTCGGCCCGCTGCGCGGGCGGCGCTGGCATTGGCAGCGGTGGTTGTCGTGACGGGCATGCTGGCCCCGACGACCGCGATCGCCGCCGCGGATGCCGAGGTGGGCGAGGTCGTCGACGTGCTCGAGGAGGAGCCCGCCGACGAGGAGGAGGCCCTGCCCGAGGCCACGGCAGAGGAGAAGGTGCTGGCCGCCGCGGTGCTGGGCATCGTGGCCGGTGAGGACCTGCTGATCCTCAACGACAAGAACTTCGTGTTCGAGATCTGGAAGCGCGCGGCGGGCAAGCCGGAGGTCCAGGCGGCCGCGCTGGAGGCGCACGAGGCCGGGGCCGAGGCAGCGACGGCCTTCATCCGGACGGGCATCCACGAGGCGAACGAGCGCGACAAGGCCAACGAGGAGCGGGACGCCACCGAGGCGCGGCTCAAGCGGGAGGCCCGGCAGCGCGCCACGGCGACCATCGGCATCACGCCGACGCCCGAGATGTTCGCGATGAGCGACAAGGACTTCATCTACGCGATCTGGCAGCAGGCCACGGGTGCGCGGGTGAAGGAGGCCGCCCTGGCCGCGTTCGGCGGGACGGCCGAGGCGCAGAAGGAGTTCATCGACAACGGCATCCGCGCGGCGCACGAGCGCGACCAGCAGGAGGCGATCGAGCGCGACGAGCAGGCGTCGGAGGCCGAGAAGGCCGCCCGGGCCGCCCGTGACGCGAAGTCCCGCGCCGCCGCCGTGATCGGCCTGGTCGCCGGCGAGGACGTCCTCGTGCTGTCGGACGAGAACTTCGTCCGGCTGATCTGGAACCGCACGACCGACGGCACGGAGGTGAACTCGGCGGCCGAGAACGCGCTGCGCAGCTCCGACCCGGCCACCTGGAAGGCGTTCATCGACACCGAGATCTACGCCGCGAACAAGCGTGACATCGCGATCGCGCTGAAGAAGAAGGCCGACGAGGACCGGCGCCTGGCGCGCGAGATCCAGGCCAAGGCCGAGAACAGCCTGGTGCACCCGGCGCTGGCGGCGGCGGCGAAGACCGCCCTGGCCGGCAGTGACTCCGATGTGGACACGTTCCTGCGGACGAGGCAGTACAACGCGCTCAACCAGTCGCTGCGGACCGTCACCGCCGGCGCCAAGGGCTGGTACGTCCAGGCGGCGAGCGGCAACGCGAAGATCGTCACCGTGGACCCGGTCGACAAGCCGTCGGTCGCGGTGACCCACGCGACGTGGAAGGTCGCCCCGGGCCTGTCCGACCCGGCCTGCCACTCGCTGGAGTCGGCCGCGAAGCCCGGCTTCTACCTGCGTCACAACGCCAACCGGGTGCAGCTCTCGCCGAACGACGGCAGCACCGCCTTCAAGGCCGCCTCCACCTGGTGCGCCAAGAAGGCGCTGACCGGCACCGGCGTGTCCCTGGAAGCCAAGAGCGCTCCCGGCCGGTACCTGCGGCACCTCGCCACCGAGCTGTGGGCGGCCAACGACGACGCCGCGAACCGGTACGACCGGGCCTGCGGCTTCGCCGAGAACGCCACCTGGACCGTCGACGCCCCGAACCCGCAGGTCACGACGCGTCCGTCGCACGTCCGCAGCGAGTGCGTCAAGGCCGTCGTGCAGCAGAAGGTCGAAGCCGGCAAGTTCACCGGGGACGACAACGACGACCTGATCGCCGTCGAGCCGGCCACCGGCAAGCTGCACCTCTACCCGGGCACCGTCGCCGGCGGCGTGTTCGGCAACCGCATCGAGATCGGCAGCGGCGGCTGGAACGCCATGGCCGAGGTCACGTCCGCGCGCCTCAGCGCCGACGCGTTCCACGACGTGGTCGCGGTGCAGACGAGCACCGGCAAGCTGTACCTGTACCCGGGGTCGACCACCGGCAAGCTGGGCGCGCGGATCGAGATCGGCTCCGGCGGCTGGAACGGCATGAGCCGGCTCCTGGGCGGCGACTTCAACCGTGACGGCAAGGACGACATCGTCGCGTCGCAGGACAGCAACGCAAAGCTGTACCTGTACCCGGGGGCCGGCGACGGCAAGCTGAAGGCGCGGATCGAGATCGGCTCCGGCGGCTGGAACGGCATGAGCGAGCTGACCGCCGGCGACTTCACCAACGACGGTTTCGACGACCTCCTGGCTGTCGCGAACGACACGGGCATCCTGTACGCCTACCCGGGCCTCGCCGGCAACAAGCTGGGTGCGCGGGTCCAGAAGGGCAGCACGGGCTGGGGTGCGCTCAACCACGTGACCGCCGCCCGCTTCAACCGTGACGCCGAGGACGACGTCCTCGCCGCCGACGTGGACGGCAGGATGTGGCTCTACCCCGGCAACGGCACCGCGCTGGGGGCGCGTTCCCGGATCGGCTACGGCGACTGGTGACGCCGCAGTGAACCCAGGGGCCAGGCCGGCGACTCCTCCGGCCTGGCCCCTGCTTTAACGGTTCCGATCGGATGACCGGTCCTGGGGGTGGTGTGCAGCCCTACCCTGTTACCCATGGGTATCAGCCGCCGTGTCGTGACTGTCTTAGCCGTGGCGTCGCTCGTTCTCACGGGTTGCGCGCGCGAGGAGTCCGGTAACGGGGCCGGGGGCACCAGACCCGCCGACCCGGTGCAGCAGGCCGGGCACGTCCACCCGCCGGCACCGGAGCCGACGTTCCCGATCCGCGCGGGCGAGCGGGTCATCTCGCTCCAGCTCGAACGCCCGTACACGCCCCAGGCCGAGCGCGGCGGCACGGACGACTACCGCTGCTTCCTCCTCGATCCGAAGATCACCCAGCCCGGGTTCCTGACCGGGTTCGGGTTCCTGCCCGGCAACCCGGCGGCCGTCCACCACGCGATCCTGTTCCGGGTGCCGCCCAACAATCTCGCCAAGGCGCGCGCCGTCGACGCCAAGAGCGAGGGCGACGGGTGGAGCTGCTTCGGCGGTAGCGGCGTGTCCGACGACAACGGCCCCGGTGGGCAGCTCGACAGCGCGCCGTGGCTGGCCGGCTGGGCCCCCGGCGGCAAGCCGCAGACGACCCAGGACGGGTTCGGCGTCAAGGTGGACGCCGGTAGCCACGTCGTCCTGCAGGTCCACTACAACTTGCGGGTCAGCAAGGAGCCGGACCGCACGGGCCTGCGCATGCGCCTGACGCCGGCGAGCCCGTCGATCCGTCCGCTGGAGACGATCCTGCTTCCCGCGCCGGTCGAACTGCCGTGCGCGCCCGGCGAGACCGGCCGGCTCTGCGACCGCGACGCCGCCGTCCTCGACGTCATGTACCGGTTCGGCGACGACTCGGGACGGACCGTCGCGGGCCTCCAGCTCATGTGCGGCGGCAACCTGGCGGCACCACGCGCCGGCGTCACCCAGTCGTGCGAGCGTCGCGTCGACCGTCCGACGACCGTGCGGGCCGTGGCCGGTCACATGCACCTGCTCGGGAAGTCGATCCGGGTCACCGCCCACCCGGGGACCCCGCGCGAGCAGGTCCTCCTCGACGTGCCCGTCTGGAACTTCGACGACCAGGGTGCCCGCGCGCTCCCGAAGCCCGTGACCCTGCGCAAGGGCGACGTCGTCAAGGTGACCTGCACGCACGACGCCGGCAAGCGCAAGCTGCTGCCGTCGATGAAGGACACGCCGCCCCGGTACGTGGTGTGGGGCGAGGGCACGACCGACGAGATGTGCCTCGGCACGCTGATCGTCACCCGCCCCTGACCTAACGGCCGCGAAGCGTCGGTCACTTCCGGCATACTGTGGGTCACCACGGGGAGGTGCTGCGTCCGCATGGCTGGCGGTGAAGACCGCGACGGGCCTGACAGCGTGGCCGTCCGTGTTCTCTCCGCCCTGTTCGCGGCCGTCAGCATCGTCGCCGCCAACGTCGCCGACGGATTACCGCGCACGCCTCTCGCCTGGGCGGCGCTGATGGCGCAGGGGCTGGCCGCCGCCGTACTCGCTCCTGGCCTGGCCGCCCTGCTGCTCGGGCGCTGGGGCGCGCTGTGGGGCTGGTTCCGGCAGCGCGCACGGCTCCGGATCGTGCTCATCCTCGCGCTGGTCTCGGCACTGGCCGCCGGCGCCGGCCTGATCGGACCAGGCCTGGTCGCCGCCGCGTGGGGACGGGTGCGGTCGTGTCCGCACGCCGCCGAGGTGCGGGTCCTCACCGTCCCGGAGAACCTGGA
The DNA here is from genome assembly GCA_963742725.1 of uncultured Actinomycetota bacterium. GTDB lineage: Bacteria > Actinomycetota > Actinomycetes > Mycobacteriales > Cryptosporangiaceae > CAVVAL01. The sequence continues at coordinate 555,333 of CAVUMX010000003.1, forward strand.
ACCGGCGCGCGAACTCGCCGACCGCTACGAGCGGTGGACGGCGACGCAGGACTACGGCTGCCAGAGCGCCAACCTGCACGTCTACGCGGCGCCATCCGAGCGGGCGCGCGCCGGCCTGAAGGCGGGCTGGTCGGGGGAGTACCTGCGCGACATCGGTCCGCGCCCTGACCTGTGGTTACCCGGTTCGTCGCTGGAACTGGCCGACCTGCCGACGTTCGCACGGGATCCGGCCGCGCCGCTGACGTTCGCCGAGAACCGGACGATCGCCAGCTCGCCGATCGTCCTGGGGGTGAGCGCGGCGGCCCCCGGCACGCTGCTCGACCACCGCACGGAGGAGCGCTGGTCCGCACTGGTGACGAACGTCCGGGCGATCGGTTGGGGGCTGGCACGGCCCGATCCGGAGACGTCGGTCGCCGGCCGGCTCGGCACGATCGCGCTGTACACGAGCGCCGGCGTCGCCAGTGCCCGCGGGATCGAGCAGGAGATCGGGCGCTCGCTCGACCGGGGCGGCTACCCGATCGGCGGGACGGCCGCGCTGCTCTGCCGGTACCGGTCCGGCCCCGGTACGCCGACCGCGCTGGTGGTGCCCGAGCAGGCGCTGATCCGGTTCAACCAGGGCCGGCTGTGCCCCGAGAGCGGCGCGCCGGCGCGGACCGAGACGCTGCTCGCGCTGTACCCGTCCGACACGGCCAGCCTCGACCACCCATTCGTACGGATCACCTGGAGGCGCCAGGCCGGCCAGTCCGGGAGCGCGGTGGCGTTCGGGGAGTGGCTGGGTACGGGGCCGGGCCGCCAGGCGCTGCTGGCCATCGGTCTGCGGCCGGCCGGTGCCGTGGCGAGCGATCCCGTCGGCGAGGGCTTCGGCGCGCTGCCCGGCGCCGTGTTCAACCGCCAGCCGCCCGCGTCCGCGCTGGTCGCGAGCGCGGATCATGCGTACGCGGCAGCGCACCGTCCGGGGCGTGTGCTGCTCGCCCTGGACGTCTCGGGATCGATGCGCCAGGCGGCGAACGGCCGCGCGGGCACCCGGATCGGGGTGGCGAGCCAGGCCGTCGAGCAGGCGCTCGCCACGATGGGCGGCGCGGACGAGTTCGGACTGTGGGCGTTCCCCGCCGGCCCGCGCGGTCCGGCGGTCCGTCCACTCGCTCCGCTCGCGCGGGGCGCACCCGCGCAGGCAGCCGCGATCGCCGGGCTGCGACGGGTACGGCCGGGCGGCTCGACGCCGCTCCACGACACGATCGCGGCCGGTGTGACAGCGGTCGGGCCCGTCCGCGCGGACCGGGTCACGGCACTGGTCGTGCTGACGGACGGTGAGGACAACGCGAGCCGGCTGACCAGCGCACAGCTGGTCAGGACCGTGCGAGCCAAGGGGGTACGGGTCTTCGTGATCGCGGTAGGCGAGGCGCGCTGCTCGGCGCAGGCGCTGGTCGAGGTGACCGCCGGGAGCGGTGGTGCGTGCTACGACACCACGCTCGATTCGCTGCACGAGCGGCTCACGACGCTCTTCGGCGCGCTCTGGGCGGGGCCGGACCATGCGGGGTGAACGGGCGGTCGGCTGGGTGCGGACGCATCGGGGCTGGTCCGGCTTCGCGGCCGGCATCTGCGCCGGACTCGCGCTGGCGATGGTGTTCGGCCTCGTACGTCCGCTGCTAGCCGGCGACGACAGCCTGGAGCCGGGCGAGCTGGTGATCCTCAGCGGCCGCGACGACAGCGCGAACGGCCAGCGCCAGGCGCTCGTCGACCAGTGGAACGCGCTGCACCCCGAGAACAAGGCGCGGATCGAGGAGCTGCCGGGCTCGGCCGACAGCCAGCGCAGCGAGATGGTGGCGCGGGCACAGTCCGATCGTGCCGGCGTGGACGTGTACAACCTGGACGTCACCTGGACCGCCGAGTTCGCCGACGCCGGGTACGTCCGTCCGCTGCCGGCGGTGGACACCGACGGCTTCCTGGCGAACCCGCTCGCCACCTGCCGGTACGAGGGCAAGCTGTGGGCGCTGCCGTTCAACACCGACGCCGGCCTGCTCTACTACCGCAAGGACCTGGTCAAGAACCCGCCCGCCACCTGGTCGCAGATCGCGGCGATCGCCGAGGAGCAGCTCAGCGCGGACGGCAAGCCGGCGCCGCTCGTCGCCGGGTACGCCGCGCAGCTCTCCGACTACGAGGGCCTGACCGTCAACGCCCTGGAGGCGATCTGGTCCGCGGACGGCGACGTGGTCGACAGCGACGGCTCGGTCGTCGTCGACTCGCCCGACGCGATCCGCGGACTGCGCCGCCTCACGCCGCGCGATCCGCAGCTGATCCTCGCCGACTCGCGCGACTACGACGAGTCGGCGACCACGCAGGGATTCCGTGACGGCAAGGTGCTGTTCATGCGGAACTGGCCGGTCGCCTACCGCGCCCTGGAGGCACCGGCGCGCGACGACGGCGGTGCCCCGGCCCTGCCGTTCGGCGTCACCACGCTGCCGGGGCCGAGCGTCCTGGGTGGACAGAACCTCGCCGTCGCCGACGGAACCAGCCGCCCGCGCGCCGCACAGGAACTGGTCGAGTTCCTGACCAGCCCCCGCAGCCAGCAGATCCTCTTCGAACGCGGCGGGTTCGCCGCGACCCGCGAGGTCGTGTACCGGGACCAGGCCGTCGCCGAGAGATACCCGTACGCGCGGACCCTGCTCGCCGCGATCCAGCAGGCCAGGACGCGCCCGGTGACCCCGTACTACGCGCGGTTCAGCGAGGAGTTCCGCCGCGTCGTCCGCGCGGCGATGGACGCGGACGGCCAGCTCCCGGCGGACGCCACCCGCCGCCTCGACGACGCCCTCGACGGCCACCGCCGCTGAACCAGCGCCGGTCGCTGAGCCGAGCCGGCCGCCAGGCCCGCCGCTGGGCCGAGCCGCACCGCTGAGCGAGCCTGGCCGTCAGGCGATGGGGGTGGACGAGGTGATCGCGCGCATGCGCCACCGTCCGGCCCATTCGAGCACGACCGCGCACACCACGAAGCTGGCACCGGGCAGGGCGCCGCGGATGTTGCCGTCGGCGTCGAGAGTGGAGCGGGGGCTCCGGTCGAACACGACGTCGACGGTCGGCTGGTTGCCGGCGGGGAAGCCGCTGACGATCTGCGAGCGCAGGAGGTAGTCGCCGCCGCGCAGCGATCCGCCGTTCTCGTACGACTCCCGGACCGTCGTCATCGCGCCCTGGCACTCGTCGCAGCCGGGGCTGCTGGCGGCGGACACGGCGGCGACGTCGCCGGTCCGGACGGCGTGACTGAGGCTCTGGAACCAGTACGTCACGAACGCCGTGGCCCCGGCGGACGACCGCTCGTTGGCCGCGGCGGGCAGGCTCGGCGGCGCCGCGGCCGTCGGCGTCGCCGCTGTGGTCGGTGTGTCGCGCGGCGCGCCCTGCTGGCCGTTGGGGGAGTCTCTCCAGGTCACCGCCACGACGGCGGCACCGATCATCGCGGCCGCCGCGACAGCCGCGATCGCGACGACGGCGGAGGGAGCCATCCGGCGGCGGGGTTCGAGCTCGGCCACGCGCGGGTCGGCCTGGTACGGCGCCCGCCCCGGTACGTGCGGCGCCCGGCCGCCCACGCGCGGGCCGCTCTCGTGCGGCGCGCGACCGGTCTCATGTGGCGCCCGGCCGCTCTCGTGCGCCGCCCGGCTGTCCCGGCCTGCCTCGTGCGACGGCTGGCTGCTCGTGCGCGGGCCTGCCTCGTGCGGCGCCCGCCCCGGCACGTGCGGTGCCCGGCTGCCCGTGCGTTGGCCACCTTCGTGCGGAGCCTGACCCGGCGGGTGCGGTGCCTGGCCGCCCAGACCCGGGCCAGTCTCGTGCGGGGCCTGGCCCGGCGTACGCGAGGCCGGGCCCCGGCCGCTCTCGTGCGGCGCCCGCCCCGGCGCCCGGCCACCCTGGCCCGAGCCGGCTCCGTGCGGAGCCTGACCTGGTGCGTGCGAGGCCGGGCCCCGGCCGGTGTCGTGCGGCGGCCACTCCGGTGCCCGGCCGCCTGGGGCAGACTCGGCTGGAGCCGGGCGTGCACGGCGCTGGTTGCCGGCCACGGGCGGCGGCCGGTTCCCGGCGGCAGGCGTCGCCCTGGCGCCGCCCGCCCCGCGACGCCCGCCCTCCGGCGCCGGCGGTCCAGGCACGGGCGGTCCAGGCACGGTCGGCCCAGACACAAGTGGCCCAGGTTCGGGCAGGTCCTGCGCCAGCGGGTCCTCTGTGGACCGCGGGTGCCGGCTGGGCCGGTACTGGTCGGCATCTCCACGCGGCTTCGCGGCGGCCGGGATCCCGCCGAGAGGCGCCGCCAACTCACGAAGGTCCGCCGCGACGGCCGCGGCCGAGGGGCGGTCCGCCGGCGCCGGTTGCAGGCAACGCCCGAGGACGTACCGCAGCCCGGACGGCAGCCCGACCGGCCACGCGGGCTCCGCCTCGACGTGCCGGCGGAGCAGCTCGGCGGTGGATCCACCGGTGTACGGCGTCGTGCCGGTGAGCATCTCGAACAGGACGACGCCGAGCGCGTAGATGTCGGCGGCGGTGCCGCGGCGCCCGTCGTTGATGAGTTCGGGGGCCGCGTACGCCGGTGCCTCGTAGGCGGGATGCTCGTCCGCCGCGTCGCTCCGGCCCAGCCGGCGGGCGAGCCGGGGCGTCGCGAGGTCGGTGAGCCGTACCGGGGCGCCGATACGTCCGACGATCACGTTCGTCGAGGTCACGGCCGTGTGGGCGATGCCGAGGTCGTGAGCGGCGGCGAGCGCTTCGGCGATGTCCGCGCCCATGCTGGTCGCCGTGGCCGGCGCGAGCGGGCCGGCGGTGTCGAGGTGCTGGCGGAGGGGCCGGCCTTGGACGATGTCCGTGACCAGCCCGATGTGGTCACGCTCGACAACGATGTCATGAATTGCCACGAGATAGGGATGTTTGACCGCGGCCAGATACCGCCATTCGGTGGCGAGATTGCCGACCAGCCGCCGGAGCGCGGGTGGTCCGATCCGGATCAACCGGACGGCGACCGAGGCCCTGGTGTCCCGGTTCCGGGCGCGCCAGGTCTCGCCGGCCGAATCGTGGCCGAGCGAGTCGATCAGCTCGTAGCGATCGCCCGGGCCCCAGACTCGTGGTCCGTCCAGTGTTTCCTCCGATGTCTCGCCTGCTGTCCACATGGCACTACGCGTAGTGACATTTGCGATTCTCATGGCCGTGTTGCGGATGGTACCCACGCGGGCTTCGGTTCGCCCTGGTTAGTATGCGAAACCGCGGTGACCAGTACGTTGGGCCACCGGGGGTCGAGCGGTGGCGTGGCCGCACGGGAGAGCGGCAGAACGCGAAAATCCGTCACGTTCCGTTATGTAGAAGGGGGCAGCAGTCATGCGTCTCGCCTGGATCGCCGGCGGCACCGCCCTCACGCTCGCCCTCGGCGGTGTGGCCCTGGCCAAATTGGGCGGGCCGGCGACCGGCTGCCGCGGCAAGACGGTGACGACGACGGTCGCGGCGTCGCCGGACCAGTACGCGGTCATGAGCGATCTGGCCAACCGCTGGACCGACAGCACCCCGAAGGTCGACGGGCGCTGCGTCGCGGTGTCCGTGGTCTCGGCCGAACCGAGCAAGGTGGCCGCCGCCCTCGGATCAGCGTGGAACGAAGGCCGCGACGGACCGCGCCCGGACGTCTGGGCGCCCGACTCCAGCGTGTGGACGGCCGTCGCCGCCGCGCGACCGGAGGCCGCGGCGGTCCTGCCGGACGAGTCGCCGAGCATCGCGACGTCGGCGATCGTGCTGGCCCTTCCGCGCCCGATGGCCGAGGCGATGGGGTGGCCCGGCAAGGAGGTCCGGTCCGGCGATCTGCTGGTGGCGATGGCGACCGGCCGTACGTGGGCGCAGTTCGGCCATCCGGAGTGGGGTGCCATGCGCTTCGGCATGACCGACCCGACCCGCTCGGCATCTGGTCTCACCTCGCTGCTCGCCGTCATCGACAGCGACCGCGACGGGAAGGTGAGCGACGCCGAACTGACCGCCAGCGTCGGGTTCGCCGGCGCGGTGACGAGCATCGCCCCCGACGTGGCGACGCTCGTCGACGGGTTCAGCAAGGGCCGCGCGCCCGGGGACGCCCTCGCGTCGGCCGTGGCGTTCCCGGCGGACGAGCACGAGCTGATCGCCCACCGTCCGTCCGGACTGGAACTGGTGCCGATCTATCCCGGTGACGAGGTGCCCGTCGCCGACCATCCGTTCGTGATCCTGAAGGCGCCCTGGGTCGACTACGTGAAGACCGAGACCGCGGCGAAGTTCCGCGACTTCCTCCTCGACGACGACGCGCGGCGGGCCTACGGCGCCGCCGGCTTCCGGGACGTCGACGGATCGACCCGGCACGCCCCGGTGCTCGCGGCCGAACTCGGCTTCAAGCCGGCGGTGACGCCGGTGACCAGCAGACCCGACGCCGCCTCGGTGAACCAGATCGTCGCGCAGTGGAGCCTGTTGCAGCGGCCGATCAACGTCCTGATCGTGCTCGACACGTCGGGATCGATGAACCAGCGTGTCCCGCAGGCGAACCTGACCCGGCTCCAGCTCCTGCAACAGGCGGCGGTGAAGGGCATCGGGCTGCTCAACAGCTCCAGCCGCATGAGCCTGTGGCAGTTCTCCTCGAACCTGACCCCCACCACGGACCACCGCCAACTGGTGCCGTTCCCCGCGGCGAACGCGACGTCCCAGCGCGGGCAGCTGATCGAGGCGATCAAGGGCCTCCGCGCGGACGGCAACACCGGGCTGTACGACACGGCCCGCGCCGCGCACCGCGCGATCCTGGACGCCTGGCAACCCGGCGCGATCAACCTCGTCATCCTGATCTCGGACGGCCGGAACGAGGACAGCGCCGGCCTGAGCCGCGACGAGCTGATCCGGGCGCTGCGGAGCGAGAAGCGGGCCGACCGTCCTGCCCCGATCATCGGGATGGCCGTCGGCCCGGCGGCCGACGCCGCGGCGCTCACCGAGATCGCGCAGGTCACCGGTGGTCGCACGTTCGTGGCGAAGAACGACACCGACGCCGTCCAGCAGATCGTCCTCGCGTTCGCCGGCCGCCTGAAGTAGGCCGGCTCGCCTGTCACGGGGCCGGCTGGTTGATCTCGAAGAAGTAGCGCTCGTGGCCGACCGGGGTGTACATGCGGATCATGCGCGAGGTCCCGGTGCTGACGTTCTTCCAGTGATGGCTCATGCCGTGCGGCACCAGCACGTAGTCGCCGGGCCTGATGGTGAACGACTTGTCGCCGGCCTCGACGATGAACTCGCCGTCAAGGACGTAGAAGGACTCGTCGACGTCCTCGTGCAGGTGCTCCGCCTCCCCGTTGCCAGGCGGCACGACGGTGTCCACGACGGTCAGCGCCGCCCCGGCACTGTCGGCGGTCGCCATGAAGGTGTAGGTCGACGGATGCTGCCCCACCGGGTTCGAGGACGCCTCCTCCGGCACCCACAAGGCGATGCCGTCACCCGCCGGCACGTGCAGCACATCGGGCCTGGACCCTGCCGGGGTCGCGCCGTCCACGTCCGTATCCCTACGGTCTGGGTAGCTCCCCGGGCTCCCCGGAACGTTCATCTCACGCCTTCGGTGGTTCGGACGGTTGACCTGACAGCCTCCGGGGTTGCGGCATCGCGCACATCCCCTGTTCACGGGATCCTGGGCACGCGCGACCGGCGGCCGGCAGCGCACTACCTATGCGGGTAGTGGCCCTCCCACACGTCCTCATCTAGCTTTTGAACTGCGGCCCTCCACGCACTGAGCTGGCTGAACCGGCCCGCTCGGAGCGACTTGGGGCTGTCGCGGCGACTCAAGCCGCAGACCAATCCGATGCAGTGCCGGGTGCGGTGCGCCGACGCCCTACGCACGCTGCGCGGTATGACGGGGAGAACTGGTGGCGCGTGATACCCGGCAGGATCTGTCCAGCAGATACGAGGCCCGACCGCAGAGAGCGGAGATCGACTACTGGCGGTCGCTGCCCGCGGCACAGCAGCCGGACTGGGGCGACGACTGGCTGATCGACAAGATCCGGACCGACCTGGCCGCGCTTCCGCCTCTGGTGGAGTGGGACGACGTGCGGAGGCTCCGGGAGCTGCTGGCCGACGTCGCGGCCGGGGAACTGCAGGTCATCCAGGCCGGTGACTGCGCGGAGGATCCGGCCGAGTGCGTGCCCGACGTGCTCAGCCGCAAGCTCGGACTGCTCGACTCGCTGGCCGGCGTGATGCGGCTGCGCACCGGCAAGCCGGTCATCCGGGTCGGCCGTATCGCCGGCCAGTTCGCCAAGCCGCGGTCCCGCGCCACCGAGCGCTACGGCGAGGTCGACCTCCCGGCCTTCCGCGGACTGCTGGTCAACTCCCCGGAGCCGGATCCGTCCGCCCGCCGGGCCGACCCGTTACGGATGCTCGCCTGTCACCAGGCGGCCGGGACCGCGATGGAGTTCCTCTACGGACTCGACAGCCGGGTGCTCTCCGGGGAGCCCGCGGTGTGGACCAGCCACGAGGCGCTCGTGCTCGACTACGAGGTGCCGCAGCTACGGCGGGACGACGACGGCAGCGCGCTGCTCACGTCCACCCACTGGCCGTGGATCGGCGAGCGGACCCGCGACCTCGAAGGCGCCCACGTCAACCTGCTCGCCGCCGTGGGCAACCCGGTGGCGTGCAAGGTCGGGCCCACCATGACCGCCGGCGAACTGCTGGCGCTGTGCGAGCGGCTCGACCCGAAACGCGAACCCGGCCGGTTGACGCTGATCGCGCGGCTCGGCGCCGGCGTGGTCGCCGAGCGGCTGCCGGTGCTGGTGGCGGCCGTCCGCGCGGCCGGCTACCCGGTGATCTGGATGTGCGATCCCATGCACGCGAACACCGTCACCGCGCCGGGCGGCCGCAAGACCCGGCTCGTGAGCACGCTGACGCGCGAGATCCAGGACTTCCAGGCCGCGGTGGCGGGTGCGGGCGGCGTGGCCGGTGGCCTGCATCTGGAGACCACCCCGTACGCGGTCGGCGAGTGCGTCCACGACGAGTCGGACCTGCACCGGGTGGCTGAGGGGCGGTACATGACGCTGTGCGACCCGCGGCTCAACCCGGAGCAGGCGCTCACGGTGGTCTCCTGCTGGGGGCCGTGAGCCGCACCGGACGGCCGCGGCCCGCCGAGGCCCCGACTCCGGGCGGACGGCGCGCGGGTATCTTGGTGGAGTTCGCGAGCGGTCGCATCCACTATGGGCACCCTCGCGCCGGTACACGGGGATCGAGGGCGTCGTTGTCTGCGGATGGATCACGGTGTGATCTGGCCGATGTCCCGCTGGTGGGCCGTGACGAGTGGCTCTCCCGGCTGCTGCCCGCCGTGGAGGCGGCCGCGAACGGCGCCGGCGGCTGCGTGGTGGTCGAAGGCCCGGCGGGGATCGGCAAGACCCGGCTGCTCGCCGCGGTCGCCGAGCAGGCCCGAGCCCGGGGCGTCGCCGTCGCGACCGCCCGCCTCAGCGAGTTCGACCAGATCGCCCCGCTCAACGCGCTGCTCCGGGGGCTGCGCCGGGGGGACCCCCCGGTGCTGGACGAGGCCGCGGCCGCCAGCCTCGCCCGGCAGGAGGGCAGCCGGTACTGGCTGCTGGACCGCCTCGGCGAGCTCATCGAGGAGTTCGCCCAGGCGCGGCCGCTGGTCGTGGTGCTCGACGACGCCCAGTGGGCGGACGAGCTGACCGTCCTGGCGCTGCGCACGCTGGTCCCGTCGTTGCACAGCTCGCCGGTGCTGTGGCTGATCGCCCGCCGGCAGCAGGCGACCAGGTCGCCGATCACCGACGCGCTGGACTGGCTGCTGTCGGAGGGCGCGATGCGGCTGCGGCTCGGACCGCTCTCGTCCGAGGACGTCGCCGAGTTCTGCCGGGTCGTGCTCGGCGCGGTCCCCGACTCCACGGTGCTGGCCCTGGTGCGACGCGCCGGCGGCAACCCCTTCCTGCTCGGCCAGCTGCTGACGACGCTCGTGGCCGACGGGCAGGTGGTCGTCGAGGACGGCACCGCGCGGGTGGTGGCGCGCGGCAGCCTGCCGTCGAGCTTCGTCGGAGCGGTGGACAACCGGCTGCGCGACCTGAGCCCCACGGCCCGCCGGCTGCTGGACGCCGCGTCGGTGATCGGCCGGCCGTTCACCCTGCACGAGGCGGGCGGCCTCGCCGGGGTCCCGGCGGTCCAGCTGCTCGCCGCCGCCGAGGAGGCGAGCGCGGGCGGGCTGCTCACCAGCTCCGGCGCCGAGTTGGAGTTCAGCCACGACATCATCCGGGAGGCGGTCTACGAGGGACTGTCCGGGCCGGTCCGGCACGCGCTGCACCGCGAGGCCGCCAACGTGCTGCGGTGGGAGGGCCGCCCGGAGACCGAGGTGGCGGACCACGTCGTGCGGAGCGCGCGCAAGGGTGACGTGCGGGCCGTCGGGGTCCTGCGGACGGCGGCGACGACCATCGCGCCGCGGGCTCCGGACACCGCCGCGAACCTGCTGCTGCGCGCGGTGGACCTGCTCGGCGAGGACCATCCGGACCGCAACGGGGTGCTGGCGGACGCGGTGCGGTTACTGGCGTCGGTGGGCCGCCTGGTGGAGGCCCGTGAACTCGGCGAGGCGGCGCTCCACCGTGGCCTGGATCCGGAGAGCGAGGCGGCCATCCTGCTCGGGCTCGCGGAGGCGCTCAAGCACGCCGGTCAGGACACGGCGGTGGTCGAGGCCACCGGGCGTGCGCTGGACCGGCCCGGCACTCCTGACGCCGCCCGCGCCCACCTGCTCGCCATCCGCGCCCACGCCCTGCTCCACGTGGACGACCTGGCCGTGGCCGACGCGACCGGTGCGCAGGCGGTGGAGGCCGGCGAACGGGCCGGTGAGGACGCCGCCGTGGTGTTCGGCACGGTGGCGCGCAGCGTCGTCGCCTGGTCGCGGGGCCAGCTGGACGAGGCGATCGCGTTCGGGCGGGCCGCCGTGGACCGGGCCGACCAGGCCGGTGGCGCGGCGCGTGCCCGCCACCCGGCGCTGTGGTTGGGCCGCGCCCTCATCGCCGCCGACGGCTTCACCGAGGCCGACGCCGTGTTCGAGGCCGGCCAGCGGGAGGCCGAGCAGGTCGGGACGGCGTGGTCCCAACCGCTCTGGCACTTCTACCGGGCGGAGCTGCGGTTGGCGGCCGGCCGGCTCGACGACGCCGAGGCCGAGGCGGAGGCCGGGCTGTCGGTCACCGAGCGGCTGACGGCACACGCGCTGGCCGTGGCGCTGCTGGGCATCATGGCGCTGGTCTCGTTGCGCCGCGGCGAGCTCGTCGAAGCGGGCACGCGGCTGGATCGGGCGCACGGCCTGCTCGACGCCGGGGTAGGCGCCATGCCGGAGGATCTCAACTGGGCGAGCGCGTTGGCGCGGGAGGCGGCGGGTGATGCCGCCGGAGCGCTGGCGGCACTGACCGGCGCCTACGAGGCGCTGCCGGAGCGGATGGTGGTGCTCACCCGGGAGCCCGCGGCCGGCCCGCAGCTGGTGCGCCTGGCGCTGCGGAACGGCGCACGGGAGCTGGCGGAGGTGGCGGCCAGGGCGATCGACTCGCTCGCCGGCCAGAACCCCGGCGTGGCGTCCCTCGCCGGTGCGGCGGCCCACGCGGAAGGCCTGCTGCACGGCGACCGTGCGACGCTCCGGCGTGCCGTGGAGGCGTACCGGTCCAGCCCGCGACTGCTGGCCCGGGCCGCGGCGCTGGAGGACGCCGGACGAGCCGAGTCGTCCGCGGGTCAGCGCGCCACCGGCGTCGCACTCCTCGACGAGGCGCTCGAACTCTTCGCCCGGTGCGGCGCGGTGCGCGACCATGCCCGGGTGCTCCGTGAGCTGCGTGCGCTCGGCGTCCGGAGGCGGGCGTCGGCCGCGCTCGGATCGTCGCGGACCGGCTGGGCCAGCTTGACCGAGGCGGAGCTCAGGGTCGTACGCCTGGTCGCGCAGGGCCTGACCAACCGGGCCACGGCCGCCCGGCTGTTCCTCTCTCCGCATACTGTGGACACGCACCTGCGCCACGCGTTCGCCAAGCTCGAAGTCTCCAGCCGGGTGGAGCTCACGCGCCACGTGCTGGAGCACCAGGATCACGCGAACCCGTGATGCCGGAACCCAGGACCGATCGGCAGGCTCACGGGAGCTTGTTCGTGGTCTGAGGTGAGGAGCGCACGCGTGAAGGAGCCGACGGGGGCGCCAGCCCCGGTTCTCGTGGTCGGTGCCGGCCCGGTCGGGTCGACGCTCGCCCTCGAACTGGCGCGCTACGGGGTGGCGAGCACCGTGGTGGACCGTGCGACCGCCCCGTCGCGCCACCCGAAGATGGACTTCGTCAACGCCCGCAGCATGGAGCTGCTGCGCCGCCTGGGTCTCAGCGAGGCGCTGCGGGAGTTGGGCGTCCCGTCCGACCAGGCGTTCAACTTCCTCTGGACGCAGGGCTTCGACGCCCCGCCGATCACCGAGTGGACGTACGCGTCGGTGGACGAGCTGCGCCAGCAGATGGCCGCGACCAACGACGGCACGATGCCGCGCGAGCCGTACCAGCGGGTACTCGGCTCCCTGCTGGAGGAGCTCGGGCGCGAGCGGTGCCGTGCCTCCGAGCTCGTCGACCTGCGCGAGGGGTGGGCGCTGGAGGAGCTGCAGCAGGACGCCTGCGGGGTGACCGCCCTGGTGGTGCACGGCGAGACGGGTCAGCGGGACCTGATCCGGGCGCGTTACCTGGTCGCCTGCGACGGCGCCAACAGCGTGGTGCGGCGCAAGGTCGGCGTCCCGATCGACGAGATCGGGCCGGCGGCGCAGCACTGCGACGTGTACTTCCGCAGCACCGATCCCGGGCTGTACCAGCACGGGCGGTTCTTCCTGGCCATCTCCTCGCGCGGACTCACCCTGGTGTCGCGGGACGGGTGCCAGACCTGGACAGGCACCTTCCCGCTCCCGGGCGACGAGCCGTTCGACGGTGACCCGGTGCCGGTGATCCAGCAGCGGCTCGGCATCGACTTCGAGGTCGACGAGGTCCTCGCGGTCGCCCAGTGGCGCGGGTCTCTGGGCGTGGCGAGGAGCTACCGACGAGGCTCGGTCTTCTTCGCCGGCGACGCGGCACACGTGTTCTTCCCGACCGGTGGCCACGGCGCCAACACAGGCATCGGCGACGCGGTCGACCTGGGCTGGAAGCTCGCCGCGGTGGTCAACGGCTGGGGCGGGGAACTGCTGCTCGACAGCTACGAGGCCGAGCGCCGTCCGGTGGCGCTGTTCAACCGGGAGATGTGCTTCAACCTGCTCGAGGTGTGGCGGCGTTTCCCGACGCTCGCCGCCGAAGGCGCCGGGCGTGCCCAGCTGGCCGGGTACCTCGAACACGAGCGGTACCAGATCAACAACATCGGGATCCACCTCGGCTACCGGTACCGGGACTCGCCGGTGATCTGTCACGAGAACGGCGAGGAGCCGCCCTGGGACTGGCAGCGGATCGTCGCGACGACCTGGCCCGGCGGGCGGTTGCCGAGCGTCCGGATGGGCGACGGCTTCGAGCTGTTCGACCTGCTGGGGCGCGAGCTGACCCTGCTCGACGCGTCCGGCGCGAACACCGGCAAGCGGATGGCCGAAGAGGCCGTGCGGATGGGGATCCCCCTGACCTACCTGACGGTGAACGACGAGAACGCGCGCGCGGTGTGGGCCCACGACCTCGTGCTGGTCAGGCCCGATCAGCACGTCGCCTGGCGCGGCCACGAGGCGCCGGCCGACTGTGCAGCGGTGCTCCGCCGGGTCTGCGGCCAGGTGAACAGGTAGGCGGAGGCGGCTATTCCCCGCCACGGCCGCTCATTTGAGTAGTTGTCGATGGCGTGCGGGCACTGCGAGAATTGTCTGGCAGATGCCGCGCTAATTCGCTGGCCCGTGAACGGGCTTGTCGCGGCCTTTTGAGTTCCTTCATCCGTGCTGTGACATCGCGCGATTCGCGCTGCGCCAAGGGGGAGTACATGGTCGCCGGGTGGCTAGAGGAAATCGTGGGGCCGAACACCCCCCCATTCGCGCTGTTGCACCGTCCGGAGTCCCGCGGCGCGGACCGGATCGAGTTACTGCGCGGCGCGGTCTCCACGGTCGAGACCATCGCCGACCTTCCGGCGGACGACGTGCTGGCGCTCCTGCCGTACCGGCAGATCACCGAGCGCGGATTCGACTGCGCGGACGACGGCACGCCGCTCGTGGCGATGCGGATCACGAGCCGGGCGACGATGCCGGTGACCGAGTTCCTCGACCAGGCCCCCGACGTGCCGGTCGCCCTGCGCGACGGGCGGTTCAGCATCGACGACGACGAGTACGCCCGGTTGGTCCGGCAGATCATCACCGACGAGATCGGCAGCGGCGAGGGCGCCAACTTCGTCATCAAGCGCTCGTTCGTGGCCACCGTGGACGACTACTCGATCCGTACCGCGCTGGCGGTGTTCCGCCGCCTCCTGCGCGACGAGCACGGCGCCTACTGGACGTTCCTCGTGCACACCGGCGACCGGACGCTCATCGGCGCTTCGCCCGAGCGGCACATCAGCGTGGTGGGGGGTGTCGCGACGATGAACCCGATCAGCGGCACGTACCGGTACCCGCCGACGGGCACCTCGCTGGCCGGCGTGCTCGGATTCCTGGACGACCCGAAGGAGTCCGACGAGCTCTTCATGGTGCTCGACGAGGAGCTCAAGATGATGGGGCGGATCTGCGAGAGCGGCGGACGGGTGGTCGGCCCGCAGCTCAAGCCGATGGCAAGGCTCGCCCACACGGAGTACCTGATCGAGGGGCGCACCGGGCTCGACGCCCGCGAGATCCTGCGCGAGACCCTGTTCGCGCCGACGGTGACCGGCAGCCCGCTCGAGAGCGCCTGCCGGGTCATCGCGCGCTACGAGCCGGAAGGACGGGGCTACTACAGCGGCGTACTGGCGCTGATCGAGCGCGCACCCGACGGGCGGCAGCTGCTCGACTCGGCCATCCTCATCCGCACGGCGGACCTCAACACCGCGGGTGACCTGCGGGTCGGCGTCGGCGCGACGCTCGTGCGCCACTCCGATCCGGCCTCGGAGGTCGCCGAGACGTCCGCGAAGGCCGCCGCCCTGCTCGCCACCTTCGGACACTCCTCTCCGGACGGCCGGGAGGCTGCCAGCAAGCCCGGACGGCCCGGCGCGCATGCGGCGTCGCGCGCGTCGGGCGGGCCCGCGTGGCAGTGGGACCCGGCGGTGCAGCGCGCGCTGCGGTCGCGCAACAGCGGGCTGGCCCGCTTCTGGCTGGACCCGGACAGGCAACCGGCGCGCGAGTCCATGGCCGGCCGGCGGGCTCTGGTCGTCGACTGCGAGGACACCTTCACGTCGATGCTCGGCCACCAACTCACCGCGCTCGGCCTGGATGTCACGGTGCGCCGCTTCGACGAGCGGCCGGATCCCGACGGGTACGACCTGGTCGTGCTCGGGCCCGGGCCTGGTGACCCGACCCATGCCGGTCACCCGAAGATCGCCACCATGCGGGCGCTGACCACCGACCTCCTCGACACCGGGACGCCGCTGCTCGCGATCTGCCTCGGCCACCAGGTGCTCGCCTCGGTGCTGGGGCTGGAGGTGGTCCGGCGCCCGGTCCCCAACCAGGGGGTGCAGTTGCCCATCGACTTCTTCGGCCGGGTGGAGCGGTGCGGCTTCTACAACACCTTCGCCGCGCGCAGCGCCACCGACCACGTCGTGCTGGCCGCCGCGCGGGGGGTCGCCGAGGCCACCCGCGACCCGGACACCGGGGAGGTCCACGGGTTGCGCGGGCAGGGGTTCCGGTCGCTGCAGTTCCACCCGGAGTCGGTGCTCACGGAGAACGGGCTGGACATCCTCGGCGAGCTTGCCTCCGGTCTGCTGCCCGTGGCCACCGCCAGCGCCTGACCGGCGCTCCGGGGCGCGTTATCGAAAGAATAACTCACCGCAGTCGGAGGATCACTAATTTGGTGCATTTCCCTGCGCTATTTCCTGCCGTCCCAGGTCGTGGCTGAATAGCCGACTACTCGGTTAGGTAGTGGGCCTCGTCTGTTCCGGTCGCTAACGTTGCTACTGAGCCGCTGAGGAAATCGGGGTAACGAAACCCGAACCGGTCGGCGCCGAATGAATAACCAGCTGATGCTGAGTTTCCGCGGGGGGTGATCATGGAATTGTTGGTGCGCAAGTACGGTGGCACCTCGGTAGCCGACGGCGAGCGGATGCGCCAGGTCGCCGCGTCGGTCGCCGCCGCGCACCGCCGGACGCCGACGGTCGTCGTGGTCTCCGCGCAGGGCGCGACCACCGATGCCCTCCTGCGGCAGGCGGCCGAGAGCGGCGAACGGCGGACCACCCGCGAAACCGACCAGCTGCTCGCCACCGGCGAGTGCGCGTCGGCGGCGGTGCTGGCGATGGCGTTGGAAGCACAGGGTGTGTCCGCGGTGTCGCTCACCGGCGGGCAGGCCGGGATCTCGGTGGTGGGCCCGCCCGGTGAGGGCCGGATCGCCGCCGTGCGGACGGACCGGGTCCACCGGCACCTGGCCGAGGGCAGGGTCGTGGTGGTCGCCGGCTTCCAGGGCACGAACGCCGAGGAGGACGTCGTCACGCTCGGCCGCGGCGGTTCGGACACCAGCGCCGTCGCGCTCGCCGCCGAACTCGCCGCCGGCCGGTGCGAGATCTACACCGATGTGGACGGCGTGTTCAGCGCGGACCCCCGGGTCGTCCCCACCGCCCGGCTCCTGGACCGCGTCCACATGGACGTGATGGTCGAGATGGCCTTCGCCGGAGCCAGGGTCCTGCACTCCCGCGCGGTCGAGCTCGCCGCGACCAGGTCCATCGAGGTGCACGTCCGTAGCTCGTTCCGGGACGGCCCGGGAACGGTGATCGCCAGAGGAGACGACCCCACCATGCTCGAAGACTGCGGCGTGCTGGCGATCGCCCACGACCTCAACGTGGCAAGGGTGCTGGTGCGCGCCGAACGCACCCGGCACGACCCCGCGGTGGACGTGCTCGGCGTGTTCGCACGGCACAACGCACCGGTCGACCTGGTCGCCCGCTCGGGCCCGTTCGAGGACGAGTTCCGGATGGGCTTCACCATCCGGCTCAGCGACCTCGCCCAGGTCGGTCCCGAGCTGCGGGAGGTGGTGGCCGCGGCCGGTGGCACGGTGCTCTTCGACCAGGACATCGCGAAGGTCTCCCTCATCGGCACCGGCCTGCTGAACCGGCCCCAGTACACCGCGCAACTGCTGTCCACGCTGGCCGCGGCCGGGATCGCCATCAGCTGGGTCTCCACCTCGCAGTTGCGCACCTCCGTCACGGTGCCGGCCGACCGCGTCCTGGACGCCGTCGCGCTGCTCCACAAGGAATTCGACCTCGATGCCGAGCTGGTCGGCCATGGCTGAGCAAGCCGACCAGAAGAGAAGGGAGTACTCGATGTCGATCAACGGCTCCTTTGCCCGCCACGTCCGGCTGAGCCGGATCTACCGCCACGACCACGAGCGGCTGCTGGTCGTCCCACTCGACCACTCGATCACCGACGGACCGGTCACCGGCGGCCGTCGCGTCAACCAGCTGATCGGCCGCCTGGCCGCGGGCGGGGTGGACGCGGTCGTCCTGCACAAGGGCGCGCTGCGCTACGTCGACCACCGCCACTTCATGCAGACATCGCTCGTCCTGCACCTCAGCGCGAGCACCGTGCACGCCCCTGACCCCGACGCGAAGTACCTGGTCACGAGCGTCGAAGAGGCGCTGCGGCTCGGCGCGGACGCGGTGAGCGTCCAGGTCAACCTCGGCTCGCGGGGAGAGGCGGCCCAGGTTCGTGACCTCGGCCTCGTCGCCGAGGCCTGCGACCGGTGGAACATGCCGCTGCTGGCCATGATGTACCCGCGCGGCCCGAAGATCGACGATCCGCGCGACCCGACGCTGGTCGCCCACGCGGCGACGCTGGCCGCAGACCTGGGCGCCGACATCGTCAAGGTGCCGTACGTGGGGTCGCCCGAGCGGATGGCCGAGATCACCCGCGACTGCCCGGTGCCGTTGATCGTGGCCGGCGGCCCCCGCCGCGCCAGTACCGGTGAGGTGCTGTCCTACGTGGCCGACGCGCTGCACGGCGGCGCAGCGGGGGTGGCGATGGGACGCAACATCTTCGAGGCCAGCGACCCGGGAGCGATCGCCCGGCAGCTGTCGGACCTGATCCACCGCCCGCACTCCGCCGCCGAGCTGGAACAGCTCGAAGTCGCCACCGTCTGAACCCACCGGCTGCCCGGGGCGCGTGCCCCGGGCAGCCGCCCCAGCGAACCCCAAGCCTGTGCCAGGACGACACCAGGGAGATCCACCGTGAAACTGTGTTGGTTGGATGTGCGGAACCTCGACGGGATCCGGAGCGCGGTCATCGAAGAGGCCGTGCACCAGCGCATCGACGGCATCGTCGCCGACGACGCAACCGTCCTGGAAGGACTGCCGCCGACGGTCAAGAAGATCCTGTTCCTGCAGGGCAAGCCGCTGCCGGAGGACTTCGGCGCCGCCGACATCGTCATCGTCGACCCGGCGGTGCACGGCCACACCGCCGAGCTGTCCGGCCGGTACCCGAACATCGAGTTCGGCCGGTTCGTCGAGATCGTCGACGCCGAGACCCTGGAGTGGGCGTGCGACGCCGCGCGCCACGAGCAGTGGAGCCTGCTGCTGTTCCGTGATCCGACGAAGATCCCGCTGGAGATCGTGATCGCGGCGGCCGCGCAGGCCAAGGGCAGCATCGTCACCGTGGCCCAGGACGTCGAGGAGGCCGAGATCATCTTCGGCGTGCTGGAGCACGGCTCGGACGGCGTCATGATGGCCCCGAGCGCGGTCGGCCAGGCGACGAGCCTCAAGGTCGCCGCCGACGAGCAGTCCCCGGCGCTGAACCTGGTGGAGTTGGAGGTCACCGGGATCTCCCACGTCGGCATGGGCGAGCGGGCCTGCGTCGACACCTGCCACGTACTTCAGCACCGACGAGGGCATCCTGGTCGGCTCGCACTCCAAGGGCATGATCCTCTGCGTCAGCGAGACGCACCCGCTGCCCTACATGCCGACCCGCCCGTTCCGGGTCAACGCCGGCGCGATCATGAGCTACACGATGTCCAAGGCCGGCCGCACCAACTACCTCAGCGAGCTGAAGGCCGGCAGCAAGGTGCTCGCGGTCGACGTCAAGGGCAACACCCGCGTGGTCACGGTGGGCAGGGTGAAGATCGAGACCCGGCCGCTGCTCTCGGTCGACGCCGTGGCGCCCGACGGCACCGCGGTGAACCTCATCCTGCAGGACGACTGGCACGTCCGGGTGCTCGGTCCCGGCGCCGCGGTGCTCAACAGCACCGAGCTCAAGCCCGGCGACAAGGTCCTGGGCTACCTGCCGACGGAGGACCGTCACGTCGGTTACCCCATCGACGAGTTCTGCCGGGAGCAGTAGTTGGACGGGCCGATCTTCGACTTCCACACGCGTCTGGTCCCGCGACCGGGCGCGGTGGAAGGGCTCCTCGGCGCCCTGGACGCCGCCGGGATCGACCGTGCCGCCGTTTCGGCGGGCGGCACGGTGGACCGGCTGTGGCTGTCCCGGGCAGCTCGTCGAGGGAGGACACGTCGAGTCCGACGCGGACAACGCCGCGGTGCTCCTGGCCTGCCAGGGGTCCGGCGACCGGTTGGTGCCGATCTTCTTCGCGAACCCGCACCGGGGAGCCGAGCACTACGCCACCCAGGCGGAGCAGTTCCGCGGCCTGGAGATCTCGCCGGCCGTCCACGGCGTTCCGCTGGCCGACAGCCGGATCACCGAGCTGGTCGCGGTCGCCGAGCAGTGGCGGCACTCGGTGTACGTCGTGTGCCTGAGCCGGCCGGGCAGCGAGGTCGCCGACCTCGTGGCACTGGCCGAACGGACCCCCGGCGTCACATTCGTCCTGGGTCACACCGGAGTCGGCAACATCGACTACTACGGCGTCGAGCTGGTCGCGCGGCACGAGAACGTGCTCGTCGAGACCTCCGGCGGGTACAGCAGCGTGCTGCGCCACGCCGTCGACCGGCTCGGCCCGTCCCGGCTGCTGTTCGGCAGCGAATTCCCCTTGCAGGCACCCGGCGTGGAGCTGGCCAAGTACGCGGCGCTGAGCCTGCCCGCCGACCAGTGGCGCCAGGTCGCCTGGGACAACGCCACCAGACTCGTGGAAAGGAACAGCCATGACGCGGACCCTCGGCCCGGCCACCACCCGGCTGCCGCAGCTCGGTGACTGGAACGGTCACGGGCAGCTGACCGAGGTGCAGGACGCCCAGCTGCCGCACACCCTCGCCTGGGCCGCCCGGTCCGCGTTCTACCAGGACCGGTTCGCCGGCTCGGCCGCCCCCACCGACCGGGCCGGCTTCCAGGGCCTCGCGATGACGAGCAAGCAGGACCTGCGTGACGCGTACCCGTTCGGTATGCGCGCCGTGCCGAACGAACGGCTGGCCACGTACCACGAGTCCAGCGGCACCGCGGGCAGCCCGACCCCGTCCTACTACACCGCCGAGGACTGGACCGACCTCTCCGAGCGGTACGCCCGCAAGTGGGTCCCCATCACGGCGAGCGACGTCTTCCTGGTCCGCACGCCGTACGCGCTGATGATCACCGGGCACCTCGCGCAGGCCGCGGCCCGGCTGCGTGGCGCGACCGTCGTGCCCGGCGACAACCGGTCCCTCGCTATGCCGTACTCCCGGGTCGATCCGGGTGCTGCACGACCTCGACGTCACGCTCACCTGGTCCATGCCCACCGAGACGCTGATCTGGGCGGCCGCCGCCCGGGCGGCGGGGCTCGACCCGGGCCGGGACTTCCCGGCGCTGCGGGCGCTGTTCGTCGGCGGCGAGCCGCTGAGCGACGCGCGCCGCCGCCGGATCAGCGAGATCTGGGGGGTGCCGGTGGTGGAGGAGTACGGCTCCACCGAGACCGGCAGCCTGGCCGGCGAGTGCTCGGCCGGCGTCATGCACCTGTGGGCCGACCGGGTGATCTTCGAGGTCTACGACCCGGAGACCGGCGAGATCACCCCGGACGGAGTCGGGCAGCTCGTCGTCACGCCGCTCTACCGGGAAGCGATGCCGCTGCTGCGGTACAACCTCGAGGACAACGTGGAGGTGTCGTACGCGCCGTGCTCCTGCGGCTGGCACCTGCCCACGGTCAAGGTGCTCGGCCGGTCGGCCTTCGGGTACCCGGTCCGGGACGTGCGGATCACCCAGAACGCCCTGGAGGACCTGGTCTTCAGCCTGCCTGCCGAGCGCAACGTGCTGTTCTGGCGCGCCAAGGCGGAGCCGGACGTGCTGAAGATCGAGATCGAGGTGGCCGAGGAGTCCCGGGCGACCGCGTGCGCGGAACTCACCGCGGCCGTGCGGCGCACCTTCGGGGTGCCCGCGGAGGTCGCCGGAGTTCCGGTCGGCACGCTCGTGCCCGAGCACGTCCTCACCTCGGTCCAGGACGTGGTGAAGCCGCGCAGCCTGTTCCAGGCCGACGAGGACTGGGACAAGGCGCTTCTCTACTACTGACCGGCCGCCCTACCGCCGACGTGAGGACGCGATGACGACGAACGAACTCCGGATCGCCGTGGTGGGCGCCGGGATCGGAGGGCTGACCCTGGCGGCGGCGCTCGGCAGGGCCGGCCTCCGCTGCGAGGTGTTCGAGCAGGCACCGCGCCTGGCCGAGGTCGGCGCCGGCATCCAGATCGCGCCGAACGCGACCCGGCTGCTGCACCGCCTCGGCCTGGCCGACCACCTGCGCAAACACGCGGTCGCCCCGCAGGCGATCCAGATGAGCCGGTGGAACGACGGCGCCACGATCATGCGGACCCCCCTGGGAGCCGAGTGCGAGCAGCTGTACGGGGCCCCGTACTACACGGTGCACCGCGCGGACCTGCACACCGGACTGCTGGAGCTGCTGCCGCCGGGCGTGGTGCGGCTCGGCGAGCGGTGCGTGCGGATCGACGAGCGCGCGGACGAGGTGGAGCTCGTTCTCGACTCGGGCCGCCGCCACACGGCCGACGTGGTGGTCGGCGCGGACGGCATCCACTCGGTCGTCCGGGACCAGCTCGTCGCGGACCAGCCGCGTTTCTCCGGCCAGACCATCTACCGCGGCCTGGTCCCGGCCGAACGGGTGCCGTTCCTGCTCACCGAGCCGGCGGTACGGCTGTGGCTCGGGCCGGACCAGCACTGCGTGGCCTACCCGGTGTCCCGGGCGACGATGGTCAGCTTCGGCGCGACCACCCCGGCCCAGGACTGGCGCACCGAGTCGTGGTCGGCGTCCGGGCGGGTCGAAGACCTGCAGCTGGCCTACGGCGGTTGGCATCCCGACGTGCTGCGGCTCATCGCCGCCGCCGACGAGGTGAGCCGGTGGGCGTTGCACGACCGCGACACGATCACGACCTGGAGCACCGACCGGGTCACCCTGCTCGGCGACGCCGCGCACCCGATGCTGCCGTTCCTGGCGCAGGGCGCGAACCAGGCCGCCGAGGACGCCGTGGTGCTGGCCGCCTGCTTGCGGGACGCCGGCCGGGACGGCGTGGGCGCCGCGCTGCGCCGGTACGAGTCGCTGCGCAAGCCGCGCACCGAGGAGATCCACCAGCGCTCCCGGGCGAACAAGCAGGCGCTCCACCTCGACGACGGGGAGCAGCAGCGACGCCGCGACGAGGAGCTGGCCGGCGCCGCGAGCCTGCGGAGCCAGGAGTGGCTCTACGGCCACGACGCCGAAGCACTGTGACGGCGAAGCACTGAAACGACGGGGAGGGGGCTCCATCATGGAGCGGACAGAGATCAACAGCGGGGTGGCGTTCGGCCCGGGGATCGCCGGCCGGATCGCCGTGGTCACCGGCGCGGCGCAAGGGATCGGAGAGGCGGTCGCCTGGGCGCTGGCACGCAACGGTGCCCGGATCGCGGCGATGGATCAGAACGCCGAGGCCCTGGAGAAGACCGTCGCCGGGATCACCGACGTCGGGCTGGACGCCACCGCGTACTCACTCGACGTGCGCGACAGCGGAGAGATAGAGAGCACGGTCCTCCGGATGGAGCGCGAGCTGGGACCGGTCGACATCCTCGTCAACGTGGCGGGCGTGTTACGCCTCGGCCCCATCGTGGAGATGTCCGACGACGACTGGGCCGCCGTCTTCGACGTCAACACCGCGGGCGTGTTCTACATGTCCCGGGCCGTCGCGCGCCGGATGGTCCCGCGACGGCGCGGGGCGATCGTCACCGTGTCCTCGAACGCCGGGCTCACCCCGCGCATGAACATGGCGGCGTACGGCGCTTCGAAGGCGGCCACCACCTCGTTCACCAAGACCCTCGGGCTGGAGGTGGCCGGGTACGGAATCCGGTGCAACGTGGTCTCGCCGGGCTCGACCGAGACGCCGATGCTCCAGCGCATGTGGACCGACGACGAGAGCGTCCGGCGCACGCTCGACGGCGACCCGGACGCGTACCGGGTCGGCGTCCCGCTGCGGAAGCTCGCCACCCCGTCCGACGTCGCCGACGCCGTGGTGTTCCTCGCCTCGGACCGGGCCGCCCACATCACCATGCACGACCTGTCCGTCGACGGCGGCGCCGCGCTCGGAGCCTGACCGAAAGACCACCAACCCAGAGGAGGACCTGTGGCAATCCCCCCGATCGCGGCGTACCCGCTGCCCACCGAGGCCGACCTCGTCCCGAGTCGGGCGACGTGGCGGCTCGACCCGCGGCGCGCGGCGCTGCTCATCCACGACATGCAGCGGTACTTCGTGGACTTCTTCCCCGCCGGCGAGGCGCCCATGACCGACGTGGTGCGGAACATCGCGGCGATCCGGACGGCCGCCGACGCGGCGGGCGTGCCGGTGCTGTACACGGCGCAGCCAGGGGGCATGACGCGCGAGCAGCGAGGGCTGCTGCACGACCTGTGGGGCCCGGGCATGGACACCGATCCGCGCCACCGCGACATCGTGCCGCAACTCGCGCCACGCCCGACCGACACCGTGCTCGCCAAGTGGCGCTACAGCGCGTTCGCCCGCACCGAACTGGAGACGACCCTTCGCGAGGCGGGGCGTGACCAGCTCGTCGTCTGCGGGATCTACGCCCACGTCGGCTGCCTGATGACCGTCTGCGACGCGTTCACCCGGGACATCCAGCCCTTCCTCGTCGCCGACGCGGTGGCGGACTTCACCCGCGAGGATCATCTGATGGCGTTGGACTACGCCGCCAAGCGGTGCGCGGTCACGGCCTGCACCGATGGCGTGGTCGCCGGGCTCGCGGCGGACCAGGTCGCGCAGCGGGTCGGGTAGGGACCGGATGAGAGCGCTGCTGGCGGCGCTCTCATCCGGACAACGTCCGGCTACTACTTGCCCGGCGTGAGGTGGGCATTCGCCAGCGTGGCCAGCTCGACCCGGCTGGCGATGTCCAGCTTTCTGAAGATGCGGCGCAGGTGATAGTTCACGGTGTGCGGCGACAGGTAGATGCGCTTGGCGATCTGGCGGTTCGTCAGTCCGTCGCTGACCAGTCGTGCTATCGCGAGTTCGGTGGCGCTGAAGTCGTCCCAGATCGATCTCGGTGACCACTGGGCCGGTATCTTCTCCAGCACCTGGACGCCGACCGGCAGGGAACTGGGGCCGTGGACCCGCCGCATCGGCGACGCCGACAGTTTGGGCCGTGACGCGGGCACGTCCGGCCCCTCCGCCCGTTTGCCGGCCGCAATCGAGGCCGTGTGCATCTCCAGGGTCGACCGGATCGCGGCCGGCACGGTCTGCCGCACGACCCGCCGGATGAGCGCGCTGGCGAAGGCGAACTCTCCACTTTGGTGCACGAGGATCCCGGCCGCGGTGGCCTCCTCGAGCAGCGCGCTGGTCTCCGCCGGGGGCCGCTGGGAACTCGTCGGGATCCCGACAGGTTGGACGGTCCGGCCGAGGCTCGACGCCACCTGAAGCAGCTGCCGGCACGCGACCGACAGGGGGCGCAGCCATTTCTGCACGAGCTGTTCGACCCGTCGGGGGATCTGGCCGCCGCTGAGGCTGATCCGCCCCTCCACCGACCGCAGCCGCCCTTCGGTGAGCAACCCCGAGACCAGCTGGTTCACCATCATGGGGTTGCCGTCGGCCTGGCCGACGAAGTCGAGCAGTTCCGCGCTGGGCTCCCCGCGAACGAACTCGGCGACGTACTCGGCGACGGCGTCGTCGGAGAGCGCGTCGAGGTACACGGTCGTGACCGCGTCGCCGAGGTCGGGGTAGACCACGTCGGCGCTGGTGACCCCCAGCCCAGGGGGAAGGGCGAGCGCCCAGACCACCCGGGTGTGCGGGGCCTGGAGCGTGTCACGCATCGCGGCCTCGAGCCGGCTCGGTTCGACGAGGTGCGCGTCGTCGACGATCGCGAGTATCGGCTGGCTGGTGACCGTGGCCCGTCCGCCGTCGGCCGGCTGGAAATCCATGCCGCGGACCCGCTGGCGCGGCCAGGTCGCGAGCTCCCGTGGGGTGGCCAGAGAGGAAACGTGAAATCCCATTCCGATTGCGGCGTTCTGGGTCTCCTTCATTAATGCGGTCTTGCCGGTGCCACGTGCGCCGACCAGGTGGATGGTTGATTGTCTCGGCAAATAGTCCGCCCGCAGTACGGACAGGACCTGATTCAGCTCACGCTCGCGTAGCCACATCTGCTAACGCCCCCATGCGTCATCAATTGACCGTTATGTCACGCCAGGCCTGTCCTCCGATGTCGGAGTTTCGCCGGCCCCAATCGAATGTGGAAAACAGCGTATCGGGTAATCGCCAAACCATCACATCGGGAGTTGTGCGGTGTCGTAAACTCGCCACCCCGACTCCGCCCTTTAGCAGGTCAACCCATTCTCGATCAGCTGTCGACGGGTTTTCTGACCGGAAACGATCTGCTGTGGCCACGTCATCCGGGCCGGTCGACTGGTCGCGTCACCCCGACGAAAGCCGCATTTCTCGTAATGGGGCTATTCCAAACCATTGACCATGACTGGTTCTGGCGAGGCGCGAGCGGGCCCGGGGTGGCGAGGCGCGCACATGACCCCCGCACCGGTCGGCCCGTCCTGGGTGCGATCAAGATCCCGCGAACACGTGATGGGGCGCCGCTGCCGGCCCTGAACACTGCGTGTGTCACTTCGGTAGCGGAGGCAAGGAGCGCATGGACACCGTCCCAGTAGTTGTGGTCGGCGCAGGCCCGGTAGGCATGATCGCGGCGCTGGAACTGGCCCACCACGGCGTGGCATGCGTGCTCGCCGAGCAGAACGCCGGCCCCAGCGTGCATCCGAAGATGGAGTTCTCCAACTCCAGGACCATGGAGCATCACGCCAGGCTGGGGCTCGCGCCCGACATCCGCCGGGCAGGCGTGCCTCCCGAGCATTCCTTCGACGTCGTCTGGTCGACCGGCCTGGACGGCGAGCGGCTCGCGGTCTGGCCGCAGCCCTCGGTCGAGCGGAAATGGCAGCAGATCAGGGAACGCAACGACGGCACCCAGCCCAGCCAGCCGTACCAGCGGGTGTCCCAGGCCGAGCTGGAGCCGGTGCTGCTCGCCCACTGCCGCAGCAATCCGCTGATCGACGTCCGCTCCCGCTGGCGGTTCGAATCGCTCAGCCAGGACGCCGACGGCGTCACCAGCACGTTCCGGGACCTGGCGGACGGCACCCCCCGGACGGTGCGATCCCGGTACCTGGCCGCCTGCGACGGCGCCGCCAGCACCATCCGCCAGGCCGTCGGGATCCCGCTGAGCGGCGGCGGCATCGCGGACAGCGAGGCCGGCGGCGTCCGCGAGCTGCCGGCCGCCTACTCGGTGACCTTCCGCAGCAGCGACAGCGAGAGCCTGTTCCGGCACGGCTACTTCTGGCACTACTTCACCAACCGCTATGTGCTCATCTCCCTCGACGAGGCCGGGACCTGGTCCTTCCACGCGGTCCGCCAGGCCGACTTCGACCCGCCGCCCACCGATCCGGCGGCGTGGATACGGTCGCTGCTCAACGTCGACCTGGACATCGACGAAGTGCTCGTCACCTCGCGCTGGACGCCGCAGTACCTGATCGCCGACCGGTACCGGTCCGGCCGGGTGCTGCTGGCCGGCGACGCCGCGCACCAGATGTTCCCGTCCGGCAGCCACGGCATGAACACCGGCGCAGGTGACGCGGTCAACCTGGGCTGGAAGCTGGCGGCGCTGATCAACGGCTACGGCGGGCCGACGCTGCTCGACAGCTACGAGGCGGAGCGGCGGCCGGTCGGGCTGCGCAACATGGCCATGTCACGCCAGCACCTCGACGTGCACTTCCAGTACATGCGGCTCGTGGGTGAGGGAGCGACGCCGGCACAGCAGAGCGACTTCCTCACCGCCCAGCCCGGCGAGAACACCTACGAGGGCATCTACCTGGGCTACCGGTATGCGGGATCCCCGATCGTCTGTGCCGACGGGACAGACGAGCCGGTCTCCGACCCGCTGCGGTACACCCCGAGCACCTGGCCGGGCGTGCGCCCGCCGAGCGTGCTGCTGGCCGACGGCGATCAGCTCTTCGGCCGGTTCGGCCGCGAGTTCACCCTGCTGGACATGGCGGGTGACGGCAGGGCCGACGCACTGTTGGCCGCCGCCGCCGAGCGCGGCGTGCCGCTCCGTCACGTCGTGGTCAGGGAGAGCCGGGTGCGCGAGCTGTGGGAGCGCGACCTGGTGCTGGTGCGCCCGGACCAGCACGTCGCCTGGCGCGGGAACGACGCCCCCGCCGACCCGGCCGGGGTCATCGACCGGGTCAGGGGCGCGGCCGGTGACGACGCGGCGTCGCCAGTGGTCGCGGCGAGGTCGAGCCGCGGCGCATAGGGCAGCACTGAACTCCGTGAGACATCCCGGCACCTCGCAATCGCAAGTACGCATTCGACATTCAGGAGGCGCCCCGTGGCGACCGAAGCATCAAACCTGACCCGCGGCCAGACGGGAGCGACGACCGGCCCCCTCTGGCTGGTCCTGGCCCTGGTCTGCGCCTGCCAGTTCATGGCGATCCTGGACGTGGCCATCGTCAACGTCGCCCTGCCCTCGGTCCAGCGGGACCTCGGTTTCACGCCCACCGGCCTGGCCTGGGTGGTGAACGGGTACCTGCTCACCTTCGCCGGCTTCATGCTGCTGGGCGGGCGCGCCGCTGACCTGTTCGGCCTCCGCCGGATGCTGATCGCGGGGCTGTTCCTGTTCTCCGCCGCGAGCCTGGTCGGTGGCCTGGCGACCGCGCCGGGGACCCTGGTGGGCGCCCGCGTCGTGCAGGGCATGGGTGCCGCCATGCTGGTCCCGGCGACCCTGGCCGTGATCAACACCTGCTTCACCGAGGAGCGCGCGCGTGCCCGGGCGTTCGGCGCGTGGGCCACGTCGGGCGGTGTCGGCGGAATGGCCGGCGCGCTCGCCGGCGGTGCCCTCACCACCGGCCTGTCGTGGCGGTGGGTCTTCCTCATCAACGTGCCGATCGGCGTGGTGCTGATCGCCACGGCGGTGATGTCGCTGGCCGGCACGCGAACCGCCCGGCGGGAGTCGCTCGACCTCATCGGCGCCATCACGGGGACGACGGGGCTGGCCGCGCTGATCTACGGCGTCATGCAGAGCGCCGACCACGGCTGGACGTCCGTGCGGGTCGTCGGGCCGGCCGTGGTGGGCATGCTCCTGCTCGCCTTCTTCATCGTCGTGGAGGCCCGTTTCACCGCCCAGCCGATGCTGCCCCTGCGGCTGTTCAAGATCCGGGGCGTGGCCGTCGGCGCCGGCATGCTGATGCTCTTCGGCGGGATCGCCATCGCGATGTGGTACTTCACGTCGCTGTTCATGCAGAACGTGCTCGGCTACAGCGCGCTCGAAGCCGGGCTCGGGCAGACGCCCGCGGCGGTGATGTTCATGGTGATCGCGCAGTGGGCCTCCGCCAAGCTGCCGCGAATCGGCGTGCGCAACCTGGTGCTGGCCGGATGCGCCTGTTTCCTGGGCGGCTTCGCCTGGCTCGCCCAGGCCGACGTCGGCAGCGGCTACGTCACCAGCGTGCTCGGGCCGACACTGCTCATCGCGGTCGGCATCGGGCTGACCTTCCCCACCCTCATGGCCGCGGCGACCGCCGACGCTCCCGAGGGCGACGCGGGGATCGTCGGCGGCGTGGCCAGCACCGCCAACCAGGTAGGCGGGTCGGTGGCACTGGCGGTGCTCGCGACGAGCGCCAGCGCCCGGACCGCGGCGGAGGACGGCGGGAGTTCCGTGGCCGCCGCCCTCGCCTCCGGCTAC
The DNA here is from genome assembly GCA_963742725.1 of uncultured Actinomycetota bacterium. Classification (GTDB taxonomy): domain Bacteria; phylum Actinomycetota; class Actinomycetes; order Mycobacteriales; family Cryptosporangiaceae; genus CAVVAL01. The sequence continues at coordinate 584,485 of CAVUMX010000003.1, forward strand.
GGCCTGGTGTTCCTCATGGCGGCCGGGATCGGCGTGGCCATCGCGGCGGTCAGCCTGCTGCTGCCCCGGCACGAGCGCGCCGCCTGACCGACCAGCGATCAGATCAAGACGAAAGGAGCAGATGTGACCGACGTGAGCGATGGATTCGTCGTGGCACCCGGTGCCGGCAGGCCGATCGGCCATCAGGTGACCCTGAAGGTAGGGGAGGTCCACACCCCTAACCTGCTGGCGGTCGAGTGCAATTTCGCGCCGGGCTTCGATGTCGGGGCACACATGCACGGCACCCACGAGGAGATCTTCTACGTCCTCGAAGGCGAGGTGGAGCTGTTCGCCTTCGAGCCGAAGGTGCGCACGAGCGAGCCCGGCTCATGGACGCAATGGGAGTCGGCCACCGGCCAGAAGGTGACCCGGGCGAGTCCTGGCAGCGTGCTGTACGTGCCGAAGGGCTGCCCGCACGGCTTCAGGAATCCGGGCATCGTCCCGATGCGGTTCCTGCTGGTGGCGACGCCGGCCGGCCACGAGCACTACCAGCAGGACATCGCCGACCTGCTCGCCGCGCCGCCGTCCGACGAGGAAGCGCTGCGCGACGCGGTGGCCGAGATCCGGCGGCGGCACCACACCGAGCAGCTGACGCCGGCGGTCCGGGCCCCGGAGGACATGTAGATCAGTCACTGGACGCCCGGGGCCGCGGCCCCGGGCGTCTTGATGAGCGGCGCGTCCCGGGTGAACAGCCGGAACCCGACGCCGTAGTACAGCCCGCGCGCCCGGGGATGCCCCGGCGCGCCCAGGCAGGCGACCGTCGCATGCGTGGCCCCGGCCGGCCGCGCCAGCCGCATGCCGTGCAGGAGCATCGCCCTTCCCAGCCCCAGGCGCCGGTAGTCCGGATGCGTCCCGACCGGCTCGAACTCCACGGTCCTGTTCGCTTCGTCGAGCCACATGATCGTCGAGGACGCCATCGTTCCGTCCGGCGCCTCCACCAGGACGTGCAGGTCGCCGCGGTACCCCGCCGCCTGCCGGACGCCCTGGTAGGCCTCGGCCGTGTACGTGCTGGGAGCCCAGGCGTCCACATGGGCCTGGACCGCGGCCTCCGGCCCGGCCTCGTCGGCGGTGCGGAACCGGAATCCGTCCGGCAGCACCGGCTGTTCCACGTCGGTGAGGTTCCGCTCGTTGAGCTGGGTCCAGGACCCGGTGTCGCCGAGCGAGGCGGGGTCGGTCACGTAGCCGTGCGCCGCCCACCGGCTCAGGGCGAACTCGTCGACGGCGCTCGGCACCACCGTGCGGTCGACGTCCGGCGCCGTCCCGTCGTACCAGTCGATCACTTCGTCGACCAGGACGGCGTGGTCAGGATGGACCTGATACATCAGGTAGGCGTTGGTGACGTCCTTCTCCGAACCGTCGCTCAGCCACACGCGGCGCGGAAGAGTGGCCCAGCTCCAGGCCACCAGGTCCCCGCCGGAGAACCACAGCCGGCGCGGCCAGTTGGCGCCGGTACTGGCGTGCCCCTTGCCCCAGATCCACGCCAGTTCGCCGAAGGACGCGTCGCTGTTCACCAGATCCGGGCGGAGGGCGGTGACACGCTGCGCCAGCCCCTGCATGAGCTGCACATCCGCGGCGGTCACAGGTTCGAGGTTCGCCATGGAGCGCCACTGTGCCAGGGCTCCGCCCGAGCCGTCGAACCCGTTTCCGGGGCGTTCGCCGACGAGAACAGCCGGCGCCCACGAGGAGGCGCCGGCTGTCAGGGAGTCTGCCGGAGGGGAAGCCGTCGACAGACTCCCTGAGCGTGTTACTTGCGGACGCCGGAGATCACGACGTCGCCGAGCCCGCCGACCACCAGCCTGCCGGTCGGCTCGAAGCCCGCCTCGGCGAACCACTCCTCGTACTCCGCGCAGGTGTAGACCATGCCCTCGCCGGAGGCGACGGTGAGGAAGTACGCCGACAGCGCGGCCGCCAGGTCGGGGCCCGTGCCGTCGTCGTCGGCGCCCGGGGTGACCACGAAGACACCGGCGCCCGGCTGCACCGCACGCGCGGCCTTGGCGATCAGCTCCTTGTTCCGCTCGATCGACCAGATCTCCAGGAAGTGGCCGAACAGGACCGCGTCGCAGCCCTTGGGGAACTCGTCGTTGAACGCGTCGAGCCCGACCGCGCGGACCCGGTCGCCGAGGCCGAGCGCGGCGATCTTCTCGTTGGCCGCCTCGGCGACCGTGGGCAGGTCGACGATGGTCACCTGCAGGTGCGGCCACCGGCGGGCGAGGTGCGTCGCGTTGACCGCGGTGCCGCCGCCGATGTCCAGCAGGTGCGTGTACCCCGACAGGTCGAGGTGCTGCGTCAGCTCCTCGGCGACCAGTCGGCTCACCGAGCCCATCATGTTGTGGAAGGTCTTCTCCTGCTTCGGGTCCTGCGCGAGCCGCCCGTAGAGCGTCGGCGAGTCACCCGGGATGGCGCGCTGGAGCCCGACGTTCGTGTACTCCTTCAGGGACTCGTAGAACCACGCCATCGGCCGGTAGTTGACGTGCTGCTCCCACGGCACGAACGCGGCCGGCACGTCGTCGAGCTTGCCGGCCAGCGGCTCGGAGACCGGCGTGTTGTAGTACTGGTCGCCGTCCTTGCGCAGCAGCCCGGCCGAGGTGCACCCGAGCAGCAGGATGCGGGCCGGCTGGTTCTTGATCTCCAGCCGGTCGGCCACCTGCTCGCGGGTCAGCCCCGGCTCCCGGCCGAGCAGCTCGAACAGCCCGAACTCGCAGGCCGCGCTGAGGTACTGGAAGCGGTAGTGCGCGTAGAACAGCTCACGGAGCGGGTCGATCTGATTCGTCCGCGGGTCATCGTTGGTCAACGTGGACAACTTTCAACTCCTTGCTGGACGTCCTTGATGGGCAGTGCGAGGTGGTGGTGCGGGGTCGCTCAGTGCGCGGTGAACACCCGGTCGTACTCCAGCCGCGGCATGCGGTCGTACCAGGCCTCCGGGCCGGGCTTGCCGATGTTCATCACGAGCAGCGCGCGGTGCCGGCCGCCGGGGAAGAACTCCTCGGCGACCTTGTCCGCGTAGAAGCCCACCATCGGGCCGGCCGCCAGCCCTATCGCCCGTACGCCGAGGAGGAAGTACCCGATCTGGAGGGTGGTGTTGAGCAGCGCCGACTCCTCGCGCGCGTCCTCCTCGGCGAAGAAGACGTCCTTCGCCTGCGGGAACACCGGGAACTGCTCCGGCAGGTTCTCGTGGAAGTCCAGGTCGGCGGCCAGTACGGCGTTGAGCGGCGCGCTCGCGGTCTTGCCCTGGTTGGTGTCCCACATCAGCGGCACCAGCCGGCTCTTGGCCTCCTCCGAGCGGACCAACGCGACCCGCATCGGCTGCTGGTTGAACGACGTCGGCGCCCACTTCACCAGGTCGTACAGCGCCTGGATCTGCTCCTCGCCGACCGGCTCGTCCGTGAACGTGTTGGCCGTGCGGGCCTCGCGGAACAGCAGGTCCTGCGTCCTGTCGTCGAGCAGGACATGGTTGGACGACATCTGTCGTCTCCTCTCACCGGGAAAAGGTTTGCCCCACGGGGGCGCGGGCCGCGCCGTGGTCAGCTGTCAAAGCTCTTGGTTGGCTAGCGTCGCCCGCGCGGTGCGGACGGTCATCACGTGTTCGCGCGATTGTCGGCAGGCATCCAGGGAAAAGGCCTCGCCACCACGGAATCCGTAGGCTGAACGGAGTCTTGCGCCGGATGCCTCGGGGCAGGATCGTGGGCACACGGATTCCCCCCGCGGGAGGTGGTCGGTGATGGCGCAGGTCGCGGATCAGACGGCGGGCACCAAGGGCCTCAAGGGCGGCGCACTCGGACTGCTGTCGAGCGTGGTCGTGGGCATGGCGTCGACGGCGCCGGCGTACAGCCTGGCCGCGAGCCTGGGATTCGTCGTCGTCCTGGTCGGGGTGAAGGCGCCGGCGATCATGCTGCTCGCGTTCATCCCGATGTACCTGATCGCGCTGGCCTACCAGGAACTGAACAAGGCCGAGCCGGACTGCGGGACGACGTTCACGTGGGTCACGCGCGCGTTCGGGCCGTGGGCGGGCTGGATGGGCGGCTGGGGGATCATCGCCGCCGACATCATCGTGATGGCCAACCTGGCGCAGATCGCCGGCTCGTACAGCTTCAAGCTCGTCGGCGCCGACGGCCTCGCGGACTCGACACTGTGGAGCACGGTCGCCGGTGTCGTGTGGATCGTGATCATGACCTACATCTGCTACCGCGGCATCGAGGTGTCCGCGCGGATGCAGTACGGGCTGCTCGGCACCGAACTCGTGGTGCTCGCGATCTTCGCCACGATCGCGCTGTTCAAGGTGTTCGCCGACACCGCGCCGGACGTCGCGATCACCCCGGAGCTGTCGTGGCTGTGGCCGAGCGGGATCGGCCTGTCCGACCTGGTCGCCGCCACCCTGATCGCCGTGTTCCTCTACTGGGGCTGGGACACGGCGGTGGCCTGCAACGAGGAGACCAGCGACCCGTCCCGGACCCCCGGCCGGGCGGCGATCCTGTCCACCGTCCTGCTGCTGGCGACGTACGCGCTGGTCACCGTCGCCACGGTGGCGTTCGCCGGGGTCGGCACCGAGGGCATCGGGTTGGGCAACGAGGCCAACGCCGAGGACGTGTTCGCCGCGCTCGGCCCGACGGTCTTCGGCGACACGTTCACCGGCCACGCGTTCGAGATCCTGCTGATCATCTCGGTGCTCACGTCGGCGTCCGCGTCCACCCAGACCACGATCCTGCCGACCGCCCGCACCACCCTGTCGATGGGCGTCTACCGGGCGCTGCCGGTGCGGTTCGCCCGGATCCACCCCCGCTACCTCACGCCGAGCACGTCCACGATCTGGATGGGCGCCGCGTCGATCCTGTTCTACGTGGGGCTCACCGCCGTCAGCGAGAACGTCCTCGGCGACTCGATCGCCGCCGTCGGGCTCATGATCGCCTTCTACTACGGCATGACCGGGTTCGCCTGCGTGTGGTTCTACCGCCGCGAGCTGACGCACAGCGCCCGGAACCTGTTCATGCGCGGCGTCCTGCCCGGCCTGGGCGGGCTGCTGCTGCTCAGCGCGTTCGTCAAGTCCGCGTACGACTACGCGCAGCCGGACTACGGCAACACCACGATCCTCGGCATCGGCGGCGTGTTCGTCGTCGGCATCGGCGGCCTGCTGCTCGGCGGCGTCCTCATGCTGGTCTACTCCCGCATCGCGCCCGCCTACTTCCGCAACGAGACGCTCGTGCGCGGCACCTCGGACCTGATCCTGGCCGGCACCGGCCGCGCGCCCACGCTCGGCCTCCCCGACACCACCGAGAGCGTGGTCGTCGCGCCCGACCTGTCGAACCTGCCGCCCGAGGCGACCACCGAACGGAACGACGACGAATGATCGAGGTACGCGACCTGTGGATGCGGTACGGCTCCACGGATGTCCTCAAGGGAGTGGACTTCGACGTCCGCCGCGGCGAGGTGATCACGCTGCTCGGGCCCAACGGCGCCGGCAAGACCACGACGATCGAGATCCTGGAGGGCTTCCGGATGCGCTCGGCCGGCACCGTCACCGTCCTGGGCGTCGATCCGGCCAAGGGCGACGAGGACTGGCGCGCGCGGACGGGCGTCGTGCTCCAGTCCTGGCGGGACCACGCGCGGTGGACCCCGCGGAAGCTGCTCACCCATCTGGGGCTCTACTACGGGCCGTACTCCACCCCTGACCGTCAACGCCCGTACGACGTGGACGAGCTGGTCGCGATGGTGGGCCTCGACGAGCAGGCGGAGCAGAAGATCCGGACGCTCTCCGGTGGCCAGCGCCGCCGCCTCGACGTCGCGATCGGCATCATCGGCCGTCCCGAACTGCTGTTCCTGGACGAGCCGACCGCCGGGTTCGACCCCTTGGCGCGGCGCGAGTTCCACGACCTCGTCCACCGGCTGTCCGACCTGGAGGACACGACGATCCTGCTGACGACCCACGACCTGGACGAGGCCGAGAAGCTCGCCGACCGCATCCTCATCCTCGCCGGCGGACGGATCGTCGCCGACGGCCCGGTCGAGCAGCTCGCCCGGCAGGTGGCGGCCGACGGCGAGGTGCGGTGGAGCCGCGGCGGCGAACGGTTCGTCCGGTCCACGCCCGATCCGACGGCGTTCGTGCGCGACCTGTTCGGCCGGTACGGCGAGGAGATCGCCGACCTGGAGGTGCGGCGGCCCAGCCTGGAGGACACGTACCTCACGATGGTCCAGCAGCACGAGACCGGCCACGCCGAGGCGGCCGCGACGGCGTTCGGTCCGGTGGCGTCGTGAACCGCACGCTGCACGCCGTCCGGGTGGGCCTGGGGCGGGGCTGGACGGAGTTCGTGCAGAGCATCCGCAGCCCCCAGGACCAGGGCTTCTACCTGTTCACGGCTGTCGCCATCGTGGGTTACCTGTTCCTGCGGCGGAACACCGAGGTCGAGGGCACCTCGCTGCTGCTGCCGTCCGTGTCGATGCCGAGCATCCTGGGCGCGATGGTGGCCTTCGGCGTGGTCATCGGGCCGGCGTACGCGCTCGCCATGGAACGCGAGGACGGCACGCTGCTGCGGGCCAAGGCGGTGCCGCGCGGCATCGTCGGGTACGTCACCGGCCAGGTCCTGTTCCACTCGCTGAGCCTGCTGCCGACGTTCGTCGTCATCCTCGTCCCGAGCTTCCTGCTCTTCGACGACCTCGTCCACCGTGGCGCCGCCGGGTGGCTCACGGTCGCGTGGGTGCTCGTCCTCGGGCTGCTCGCCACCCTGCCGATCGGCATCGTCATCGGCTCGCTGGTGCCGAACGTCCAGAAGGTCGGGACGTGGGGGATGCTGCCGGTCATGGTCCTGACGGGGATCTCCGGGATCTTCTACCCGGTCCAGTCCCTGTGGGCGTGGGTCCAGGTCGTGGCGCAGATCTTCCCCATGTACTGGCTCGGGCTCGGCATGCGGTCCGCGTTCCTGCCGGAGTCCGCGGCCACGCTGGAGGTCGGCGAGTCGTGGCGCACGTGGGAGACCGTCGGTGTGCTGAGCGTCTGGGCGGTTCTCGGCCTGGCCGTCGCGCCGATCGTGCTCCGCCGGATGGCGCGGCGGCAGTCGGGGTCCCAGGTCGAGGCCGCCCGTCAGGAAGCCGTCCAGTGGGTGCGGTGAGCGCTCAGAACCGTTGGAGGCTGGGCTCAACGAGTTGTGACAGCAGCGCGTGGTGGGCGAACAGCGGGTAGCGCCGCACCGTCTCCGGCGCGCCCGACCCGCCGAAGGCGAGTGCCGGTTCGTAGCCGTACATCTCGTTCCACGCCAGCGGCCCGAGATCGGCGGCGGCCTGCCTGGCCTCCGGTCCGGCGAACACCAACGTCACGTATTCCTCGTCGTCCAGCATCCTGCCGAGGAACTTTTCCGCGACCGGACCGACATTGGCGTAGGCGCCGGTGTGCGGATCGAGTTTCCGGATCGAGTGGCCTGGTGTGCCGCGCTGCGTGGTGAAGTCGCGCAGCATGTAGAGGACGCCGAAGGCCGTCCGCGCGACGGCCCGCAGCGACGGGTCGGGCAGGTTCCACGCCGCGACGATCGGCGCGTACTCGTGGGGATCGACCGTCCACACGAGACCGTCGCGGTAGCTGGCCCAGCCGTCGGCCTCCCACAGGTCCAGGAGGTACCCGGGGACGGAGCCGGACAGGCGGTCGCGGTCGGCTGGTGTGAACGCGCGGTACTGCGTGGCGGGGCCGTAGTTGCTGAAACCCATGTCCGTCCTCGTCTCGGTGGGAGCGGACAGCGTAGGTTTGCCGCGCAACTGGTCTGACCACTTGACCTTCAGGCCTGTGCGGGCCATGGTGGTCCGCATGGCACTGCGGGAAGTGGAACGCGTTTCAGTTGCCGACCAGGTCTACGAGCAGATCCTGGGCGACGTCGTGGCGGGGGAGTTCGCCGCCGGCGCGGCGCTGCCGAGCGAACGCCAGCTCGCCGAGGTGTTCGGTGTATCCCGCCCGGCGATCCGGGAGGCGTTGCAGCGGCTGGCCCAGGCCGGGCTGGTCGAGGTACGGCAGGGCGACACGACCAAGGTCCGGGACTTCCGTCGCCACGGCGGGATGGACCTTCTGCCGCGGCTCCTGGGGCGTGGCGGCGCAATCGATCTCGCGGTGGTCCGCAGCATCCTGGAAGCCCGGCTGCACATCGGCCCGAAGGTGGCCGCGCTGGCGGCGGAACGGGCGGGGAAGCGCCTGGCCACCCCGCTGGGGGACGCGGTGCGCGCGCTGGAGGCAGACCCGGACCCCGTCGCCGCGCAACGGCACGCGCTCGTGTTCTGGGACCACATCGTCGACGGCGCCGACTCGATCGCGTTCCGGCTCATGTTCAACAGCCTCCGGGCGGCGTACGAACCGTCGCTCGCCGCGCTCGCCACCGTCATGGCGCCCGAGGTCGGCCGTCCGGACGCCTACCGCCAGCTCGCCGACGCGATCGTCGCCGGCGACGCCGAAGCCGCTCGCCACGCAGCTGAGGAACTGCTGCGCCCGGCGACGGTCACATTCCTGTCCGCGATACGCCGCCTGGAGGAGGACACATGACCGACCTGGATACCGCAGACCTGGACCGGCGGGCGCGGGAGCGGTTGCGCGCCGACGAGGCCGCGATCACCGGCGGCGGCCGCAGAGGTGTGAGCCTCGGCCATGCGTGGCGTTCGTTCTGGCGCCACCCGTCGCCGTGGATGCTCGCCGCGATGCTCGCCGTCACCGGCACGGCCCGCCTGGTGGTCGGCGACTGGCGGCTCGGCGATGCGATCGTTCCGGTCGTGATGGTGGCGGTGTTCCCGTTCTTCGAGTGGGCCGTGCACGTGTGCATCCTGCACTGGCGCCCGCGCCGGCTGGCCGGGCTCACGATCGACCCGCTGCTGGCCCGCGATCACCGCGCGCACCACGCCGATCCGCGGGACGTGCCGCTGGTGTTCATCCCGTGGCGGGCGCTCGTGTGGCTGATCGTCTCCTACAGCGCCGTCGCGCTGCTGGCGTTCCCCCGTCTCGGGATGGCCCTCACGTTCCTCGTCGGCGTGGCCGTCCTCGGGCTGGGTTACGAGTGGACGCACTACCTCGTCCACAGCGACTACCGGCCACGGTCGCGCGCCTACCGGGCGGTGTGGCGCAACCACCGCCTGCACCACTACAAGAACGAGCACTACTGGTTCACCGTCACGACCGCCGGTACGGCGGACCGCGTGCTCCGGACGTACCCCGATTCGCGGATGGTCCAGACCTCTCCGACGGCGAAAGCCCTGCACTCGCGCGCGTGACTGTGCCGCCGCGAGAAAATTTGGTACCGAACAACCGGATTGGTCTAGTCCATATGGCCTTAGTATGTGCGCGGTACTTCGTGGCCTTTGGTGACCGTGATCGTCAAATCCGTTGGGAGTTGCCATGAGACTCAGACGTCGGGCCGTCGCCCTGGTGGCCGGGGCGGCGATGACCGTCGCCACGGGGTTGTTTCTCGTGCCGAGCGGCTTCGCGGCCGAGGGCCCCGTGATCCAGGTGGTGTGCACCTCGCCGGCATGGGCGGAGGGCAACGCGTACGCGGTAGGTGCGCGGGTGACGTACAGCGGCAGGCTGTACCAGGCACGGCAGGCGCACACGGCGTGGCCCGGCGCCGGCTGGAACCCGGCCGCGACACCCACGTTATGGCAGGACCTCGGTGCCTGCGACGGCAACCCGAGCCCGACGCCGTCGCCCACGCAGTCGACATCGCCGACACCGTCGCCGACCGTCTCCCCGACCGGATCGCCGACTCCGTCGCCCACCGGCGGGCCCAACACGTGCGCGGTGAAGTCGCGGCCGGGCGGCAAGGTCCTCCAGGGCTACTGGGAGAACTGGGACGGCTCGTCCAACGGTGTGCACCCGCCGTTCGGCTGGGTGCCGATCAACGACAGCCGCATCAGGCAGCACGGCTACAACGTGATCAACGCGGCGTTCCCCGTGATCCTCCCCGACGGCACCGTCAAGTGGGAGGACGGGATGGACGCGACCGTCAAGGTCTCCACGCCCGCTGAGATGTGCGCGGCGAAGGCCGCCGGAGCCACGATCCTCATGTCCATCGGCGGCGCGACCGCCGCGGTCGACCTGAGCTCGTCCGCGGTCGCCGACCGGTTCATCGCGACCATCGTGCCGATCCTGCAGAAGTACAACTTCGACGGCATCGACATCGACATCGAGGCCGGGCTCGTGGGCAGCGGCAACATCAACCAGCTGTCCACGACGCAGGCGAATCTCATCCGCATCATCGACGGCGTGCTCGCGCGGATGCCGTCGAACTTCGGCCTGACGATGGCGCCCGAGACGGCGTACGTCACCGGCGGCAGCGTCACCTACGGCTCGATCTGGGGCGCCTACCTGCCGATCGTCAAGAAGTACGCGGACAACGGCCGGCTCTGGTGGCTGAACATGCAGTACTACAACGGCAGCATGTACGGCTGCTCCGGTGACTCGTACTCCGCCGGCACCGTGCAGGGCTTCGTCGCCCAGACCAACTGCCTGAACCAGGGGCTGGTCGTCCAGGGCACCACGATCCGGGTCCCGTACGACAAGCAGGTTCCCGGACTGCCGGCCCAGCCGGGCGCCGGTGGCGGCCACATGTCGCCGTCGCTCGTGTCGCAGGCCTGGAACAACTACAACGGTGGCCTCAAGGGCCTGATGACCTGGTCCATCAACTGGGACGGGTCGAAGAACTGGACGTTCGGCGACAACGTCAAGTCACTGCAGGGCCGCTAGTCGCTGGCTCCCGTGGACGTCTGCGGCGACGTCCACGGGAGCCTGGTCCGCTATCCGATCTCGGAACGGCGCCAGAGTTCGATGCCGCGCCGGCGGACCCCGACGAGGATGGCGCCGCCGCCGGGCGTCCACGCCCGGCGCAGAAGGTCTTCGTCAGTGAGATTCACCGGGGCACTGTGGGTACCCCACGCAAACCCACGAATTGGTTAGTGCGTGGATGGGACGCTGGTGCGGTGGCAGACCAGTACGAGATTCACCTCACCCTGTGCGCCGGCGACGTCGACAGAGCCGTGGAGTTCGCCCGTCCGCGCGGTGTGAAGTTCACGCACATCGTGCTCGCGCAGGGCACCGGCCGCTCGCAGCCCATGCTCACGATTCCCGTCTCCGGATCTCTGTCTGCGGCGCGGGCGGCCGCCGATCAGTGGTGGACGGCGGTCAGAAACGCCTTCCTGTCCCCGACCCGCGTCAAGATCGAGGCGGCTCCCTGGAACACGGGGGTCCCGCAGTCCGACGACGACGCTGCCGCCGAACCGCCGGGCCGGTACTTCGAACACCACGTCAAGCTTGTGCTACCCGACTCGTCCGTGAGGCGGCTGTTCGATCTCGCGGACCTGGTGGTGCCGCACGGCGCGCACGTCTCCACCAACGCGCGTCGTGACCATCGGGACGGCGGCCACGAGCGGTTCGTCACGCAGCGCTGCCACGGCGTGGGGCGGCGAACCGCCAGGAAACAGTTCGAGGCCCTCGTCACCGCCCTGACCCAGGCGGGGTACCAGATCGCCGAGTCGGAGGAGGAATACGTCGTCGTCGACAGCATGCCGTCGCTGGACAACGGGTGGCTCGACGCGGAGCATCGCCGCCCGCGAACGTCGGACGAGGAGACGAACCGGCAGGCGCCGGCGGGCAGTGCCGACTTCCCGGTCACCTACCGGCCCGTCGAGGGCGAGCGCGTCACGCAGAGCGCCGTGTTCGACCCGGCACTGAAGCACTACGACCACGCCTACCGCGCCGGCGAGCCGGAGATCGCGGGCCCGGACGGACCCCGGTGGCACGCCGCCCGTCACGTGGCGATGCTCCACCTGCTCCGCCTCGTCGCGAATGCGCCGTGGGGCGCCCAGTTGGTGTTGCGCGGCAGCGTGCCGTTGCGTACTTGGCTCGGAGAGGCGGCACGCCGCCCCGGAGATCTCGACTTCGTCGTCCAGCCCGCGTCGATCTCCGCGCAGGGCCCGGAGGCGGCCGAAATCCTCGGCGGACTCGTCGAGGCGGTGGGCCGGGATCCGGGCCCGGGACTGCGCGCCGACGGCGTTACCGCGGACGACATCTGGACCTACGAGCGGGCCGAAGGACGGCGGCTCGCCTTCCCGTTCAGCACACCCGGTCTGCCGGACGGGACCGTGCAGGTCGACGTCGTCTTCGCCGAGGAGCTGCCACTACCGCCGGTCCTGATCGAGGTTGAGGATTGTCCGATCTACGCGGCGCCGCCGGAGCTGGCGCTGGCGTGGAAGCTGCTGTGGCTGGCATCGGACCTCTACCCGCAGGGCAAGGACCTCTACGACGCCACGCTGCTCGCCGAGTACACGAGCGTGCCGCTGCCGGTGGTCCGCGACCTGCTACGTCCCGAGCTGGACAGTGAGGCCGACGAGTTCTGCGCCGAGTCGGTGCTCGCCTGGGCGGTGGACTGGCAGAACTTCCGCGACGAGTATCCAGGTGTGCCGGCGGACAGTTCCGCGTTCGTGCGCCGCCTGGCCGTCGCGCTGGACCGGGCGTGGGGCCAGGGAGGCTAGTCGGCCATCCAGGCGGCGAGGAGGGCGCCGGTGTCGGTGGCGCCCTGGAACCAGACGAACGCCGCCCCGAGAACGAGCGTCGCGATGATGCGGGCGTAGCCGGCCAGTTTCAGCGTCCGCCACCCCATCGCCCCGGTGACGATCGTCGCCAGCATCACGAGCACCGCGTAGATGGCGGAGTACACCCAGGTCAGGGTGGCCATGATCGACATGACCGGCGCGATCGGCTCCGGCCACAGACCCTTCGGATCGAACATCCCGCCGGCGACCTGTTCCTCCGGCATGTTGTGCAGATCGTGCGCGAGGAACGGCGCCACGACGAGTGCGAGGTAGGCCACGACGACCAGGATCTGGGCGGCCAGCAGCGCGGTGCTCGCGATGCGCGCGCCGGTCCAGCCAGACCGGGTCGCGGGTGCGGTCACAGCGGTCACGGCGCTCACCTCCACGGTGGGAAGGCCACAGCGTACTGACCGCGCGCACCCCCAAATCGGGCTTGTCAGAGATCGGTCGTTACAGGTGTTAACGACCGTTCGGCGCCGATAACACGCCGTTCGGCGCATTCTGTGTGTCCTGCCCCTGCGACAGCCGGCACAGTGCCCCCAGGAGGTGTGGGCCGATGTCGTTCCTCGACCGCGACCGGATCGTCGCCGAACCGGGCTTCAGCAGGTGGATCATCCCGCCGGCGGCGCTGGCCGTGCACTTATGCATCGGCCAGGCGTATGCCACCAGCGTGTACAAGACCGCGCTGGTCAAGCACTTCGACGCCAGCCTCACCCAGATCGGCGTCATCTTCTCGATCGCGATCGTGATGCTCGGCCTCTCGGCCGCGGTCGGCGGCACCTGGGTCGACCGGAACGGGCCGCGCAAGGCGATGTTCGTGTCCGCCTGCTGCTGGGCCAGCGGATTCCTGGTGGCCTCGGCGGGCATCGCGACCGAGCAGCTCTGGCTGGTCTACCTCGGCTACGGCGTCATCGGCGGGATCGGCCTCGGCATCGGCTACATCTCCCCGGTCTCGACGCTGATCAAGTGGTTCCCGGACCGTCCGGGTCTGGCCACCGGCATGGCGATCATGGGATTCGGCGGCGGCGCGCTCGTCGCGAGCCCGCTCTCCACCGAACTGCTCCAGCTCTACGACGCCGCCTACGACCCGGCCGTGGCCGGCTCCGTCGCGAGCGGGTCCGCCGTCGCCAAGCTGTTCCTGACCCTCGGCATCGTCTATTTCCTGGTGATGATGTTCGGCGTCTTCACCGTTCGGGTGCCCGCGGAGGGGTGGCTCCCGGCCGGTTTCGACCCTGCCCAGCTCAGATCCAGGTCGCTCGTGACGACGGCGAACGTGTCCGCGGCGAACGCCGTACGGACGGTGCCGTTCTGGTTGTTGTGGACCGTCCTGTTCTGCAACGTCACGGCCGGGATCGGACTGCTGGAGCAGGCGGCGCCGATGATCCAGGACTTCTTCCGGGAGGGCGGGACGTCCACGGTCACCGTCGCGGCGGCCGGCGGCTTCGTCGGCGTGCTGTCGATGGCCAACATGGCGGGCCGGTTCGTCTGGTCGTCCACCTCGGACGTCATCGGCCGCAAGCCGATCTACCTCGTCTACCTCGGCCTCGGCATGGTCCTCTACGCGACGCTGGCGTTCGTCGGGCAGACCGCCACCGCGCTGTTCGTGCTGCTCGCCAGCGTGATCCTGTCCTTCTACGGCGGCGGGTTCGCGACGATCCCCGCCTACCTGCGCGACCTGTTCGGGACGTTCCAGGTCGGCGCCATCCACGGCCGCCTCCTGACCGCCTGGTCGGCGGCCGGGATCGCCGGCCCGCTCATCGTCAACGCGTTCCTCGACGCGCAGGGCGAACCCGGCACGCTCACCGCCTCGGCGTACCGGCCCGCGCTGTTCACGATGGTCGGCGTGCTCGCGGTCGGGTTCGTCGCCAACCTGCTCGTGCGTCCGGTGCCCGAGCGCTTCCACGAACCGCAGGCGGCACGGCCCGAACCGGTGGCCGCCGGAAAGGACGCGTGATGGCCGTGCCCACGTCGACGAAGGTCCGGCTCCTGGTCGGCTGGCTGCTCGTCGGGATCGCCCTGAGCTACGGCGTCTACCAGACGGTGCTCAAGGCCGCCAAGCTGTTCACGTCCTAAGGGCCTGCTTCGAAACAGGCCCTACAGCTCCACGGTCGAGCCGTACAGGCGCAGCAGATCCAGCAGGGCGTCGAACGCCACCCCGCTGCGCCGCCGCACGACGAGGTGCTCGCGGGCGACGTCGGCGTCGTGCCACACGAGGTGGAACGGCGACGCCGCGCCGAAGCGCCCGCGGAGGCAGTCCTCGACGGCGGAGAGGTTCCAGCCGAAGTAGCCGCCCGGGCCGTTGATCGCCTCGCCCAGCGCGCAGAAGAAGCCGTTGAGGTCGGTGACGTGCCGACCGTCGAGGTGGTACGTGCCGCCGGGCGGCCGGTCGGGGCCGAAGCCCGTGTGATGGGCCATCGCCGCGCCTGCCCACCAGAACCGCAGCGTGGAGTCGTACGGCGCCCAGAGGTTGGGTTCGGTCGGCCCGCCGTCGAACCACAGGTCCCAGATCGCCCGTGCGCCGGTCGGCATCGTCTCGGTGAGACCGTGCGCGAAGTGGACGTCGACAAGGTCCGATGCCCACGGACGCACCTCGCCGTCCAGACACAGCCCGGCGGAGATCGGCAGGGCCACCTCGTCGCCGTCGCGGGTGAGGGCGTGCAGGAACGCGTGGCGGTGCCCCGGTTCGCCGTGCGGAACCATCGCGACGGCCAGCGCGGGGGAGGGAACGCACCCGACCAGCCGCACCGGGTGCTCTGGTGGCTCCGCGCGCTGCCGGTACACGCCGGTGACGGATCGGCACGTGCCGTACGGCCCGTCGGAGCCGAACAGGCGGAACGCGACGGCGGGCGGTGCCTCCTCGGGTGAGTCGTCCAGCCACGGGTCGCCGTCCAGATGGAGGTCCCAGAGCCCGTCCCCGGACGGCCGGGCGGCGAGTACCCGCACGTCGACGAGGTCGGCGGCGCAGTCGCAGAACTCGCCCCAGCTCCGGCAGTCCGGCGGCGGGGTGGACCCGTGATCCGGGCAGACGCTGAGGCCACCCACCCAGGCGTCGTCGGTGTCGATGCCGGACAGCGCGGTGAGCAGCGCGCCCGCCGGCTCGCATCCGAGCAGGACGTACCGCTCCCGGGCGGGCGGCGGGGGCTGGTCGGTGAACACCCCCGCCACGTCGGTGCACACGGCGAGGCGGACCGGCGCGTCGTCCGCGCTCTCGTCGACCAGAGCGAATCGCCACACGTTGTCCACAGCTGTTCCCCGTCGTCCGGCTGCCAAGCCTTTCGACGTTAGTCGCCGCGTCAAACAGGAAACGGCCCCCGCCTACCGGGCGGGGGCCGCTGCCGGTTGTTCAGCTTTGCTGCCAGCGCTGGTTCGCGCCGCCGTTGCAGTCCCAGATGATCAGCCGGGTGCCGTTCGCCGTGTTGCCGCCCGTGGCGTCCAGGCAGCGGTTGGACTGGGGGTTCACCAGCATGGCGCCGGACCAGTTCCAGTTCTGCGCGCCGGTGCCGTTGCAGTCCCAGAGCTGGACGAGCGTCCCGTTGGCCGTCCCGCTGCCGTTGACGTCCAGGCACTTGCCGAGCGCCCGGAACGTGCTGCCCTGGCGCGTCCACTGCTGGGCGCCGGTGCCGTTGCAGTCCCAGAGCTGCACGGCGGTGCCGTTCGCGGAGTTGCTCTGGTTCACGTCGACGCACTTCCCGCCGACGCCCGTGATCGGGCGGCCGCCAGGACCGGTGCCGCCACCGGCCAGCGTCACGCCGTACGCGTTCAACGCCTCGGGCAGCGGCTGGAAGAACGTGGTGGTGGCGTTGCCGCCGGAGGTGAGGCCGACGCCGGTCGATCCGGCGAACAGCGCACCGCCGCTGTCACCGCCCGCCGCCCGGACGTTCGTCTGGATCATGCCGTAGACGATGTCCCCGTTGCCGTAGTTGACCGTCGCGTTGAGCGCGCTGATCGTGCCGCAGGTGACCTGGGTGGTCCGGCCGCTCTTGCACACGCTCTGGCCGACGGCGCCGCTGCTGGACCCCGTGATCGGCTGGACGGTGCCGTTGTAGAGCGTCACGCCGGCGACCACGGGCGCGCCGGTGTTCTGGATCAGGCCGTAGTCGTTGACCGGGAAGTCCGAGTTGGACGTCGGCCCGATGTTCGTGTTGCCGGTCCGCCAGCCCGGGAATCCCTCGGTGCAGTGCCCGGCCGTGACGACGAAGTTGCCGCCCGCGCGGGTGGTGTTGAAGCCGGCGGAGCAGATCCAGCCGAGGTTGGCCACGATCTCGTCGCCGCCGGCCAGCAGCGGCATCAACGGTCCCGGAACCCGTTCCACCCGGACGATCCCGCCCAGGCCCGCGAGCGCCGCGTCGACCTTCGTCCTGGCGGAGCGGTCGACGGTGTCCGACACGGTGAGCACGACCTGGTTCGCGGCCACGTCGATTGCCCAGGCCGTGTTCTTCACCGTGACGGTCCGGTTCAGCTTCGCGATCGTGGCGTCGAGGGCGGCGGCCGTGTGGCGGACCCGTTTGGCCGTCGCGCCCGCCGCCCGGACGGTCCGCACGGCCTGGTCGTCCGTCACCGTGACGACGACGGCGCCCGTGCGGGCGTCGAGGTAGGCGCCGGCCGAGCGGGCGGCGAGCTGGCGGTTCAGCCGGTCGGCGAGCGCGATCCGCTCGGGCTGGTCGTTGATCATGCGGACGGCGTCAGTCCGCGGGACGCCCGCGGCGGTCAGGGCCGATACGGCGGCGGCCGCGGCCTCTGGCGCGAAGCCGCCGCCCGGCTCGGCCGCCGCGGGACCGGCCAGGGCTGGTGTCGCGATCAGCGCGCCGACCGCCATGAGGATGCGTAACCGCGTGGGGTGTGGAGACATGTCCCGCCTCGCTTCCGTACACGGCGGGCGCGGCAGCTGCTGGGGACCGCGCACCGCCCGGTGGCCAGGATGCGCGTCACCCTGCTGACGGAGGTGACGACGATGTCGCACGCGGCAGGATATTCCTGACATCGAACTATTGTCTAGACCAATCTGCTACCGGACGAGCCGGGCGAACTTCCGCAGTTCCTCGGTGAAGATGTGGGGCTGCTCGAACGCGGCGAAGTGGCCGCCGCGTGCCGGCTTGTTGTAGTAGACGAGGGCGTCCTTGTACGTCCGCTCGACCCAGATCTTCGGCGTGGGCGCGATCTCGCGAGGGAATGCCGAGAAGCCGACCGGGACCTCGATCTCCGCCGACGAGCCTTGCGCGAACTCCCAGTAGATGCGGGCAGAGGAGGCGGCCGTCGCCGGCAGCCAGTACAGCATGATGTCGTCGAGCATCCGGTCGTACCCGAGCAGGCCCTCGACCTCGCCGCCGCTGTCGGTCCACTCGGTGAACTTCTCGAAGATCCACGCCGCCTGGCCGACGGGGGAGTCCGTCAGGGAGTAGCCCATCTGCTGGGGCCGCGTCGCCTGTTCCTTGAAGTAGCCGCTTCCGTAGTCCTCGAACAGCTTCATCTTGTTCAGGGCCTCCTGCTCCTCCGGGGTCGCCGGGTCGCCCACCGGCGGCGGGAACACGAAGAAGAAGTTGAGGTGGATGCCGGCCAGCCCGGCCGGCTTGTTCTTCGCCAGCTCCGCCGTCACGGCCGCGCCCCAGTCACCGCCCTGGGCGAGGTAGTTGTCGTAGCCGAGCCGCTCCATGAGGACGGCCCAGGCCTTCGCGATCCGCTCGAAGCTCCAGCCCGCGGCGGTCGGCTTGTCGGAGAAGCCGAAGCCGGGCAGCGACGGCACGACGACGTGGAACGCGTCCTCCGGCTTGCCGCCGTGCGCCGTGGGGTCGGTGAGCGGCCCGATCGCGTCGAGGAACTCGACGACCGAACCCGGCCAGCCGTGCGTCAGCAGCAGCGGCGTGGCGTTCCGGTGCTTCGACCGGACGTGGAGGAAGTGGATGCCGAGCCCGTCGATGCTGGTCCGGTACTGGCCGAAGCCGTTGAGCCGCGACTCCAGCCGCCGCCAGTCGTACCGCTTCAGCCAGTGGCGCGAGAGTTTGCGGACCCGTTCCAGCTGCACGCCCTGCGAACCGTCGCCGACCGTCTCGCGCTCCGGCCACCGCGTCGCGGCGAGTCGGCGGCGCAGATCCGTGAGCGCGCTTTCCGGCACCCGGAGCCTGAACGGGGTCACGGCGTCGGTGGCCGGGGGGATCTCGAACGTCGGGTCGGCGAACGCGGGCGAGCCGAGCAGGGTCAGCGGGGCGGCCGCCACACTCGCTCCGGCCGACGCCTTCAACAGTCCGCGACGGGTCAGCTTGTTCACGCCCATCAGTCGCCTCTTCCTGATCGTGGTCAGTGAGTCCGAGCTGACGGCGACGCTACCCAGCCGCACCGACACTGCCGGCGCCGTTGCGCACATCGGCAAACCAGCGGGCCGGGGAGGCGTCCGCACCTCCCCGGCCCGCTGGTGGCCTACTTCAGGCCGTCTTTCATGGCGGTGATCAGCTCACCGTCCGTGGTGTCGCCGTTGAGCTCCCAGAAGAACGCGCCGCCCAGGTTCTTCTCCTTGGCCCACGTCATCTTGCCGCCGATCGTGGCGGGGGTGTCGTAGCTCCACCACTGGTCGCCGCAGTGGGCGTACGCCGTTCCGGCGACGGTGCCGTTCGCCGCGCACCTGCCCTTCAGCACCTTGTAGTCCTCGATGCCGGCCTCGTAGGTGCCCGGGGCGCCGCCGGTGGCCGTGCCGCCCGGTTCCGCCTGCGTCACGCCGGTCCACCCCCGGCCGTAGAAGCCGATGCCGAGCAGCAGCTTCTCCGTCGGGATGCCCGCGGCCTTGAGTTTGGTGATCGCGGCCTCGCTGTTGAAGCCTTCCTGCGGGATGCCCTCGTACGTGCCGAGCGGCGAGTGCGGGGCGGTCGGCCCGTCGGCGTCGAAGGCACCGAAGAAGTCGTACGTCATCGGCATGTACCAGTCGACGTACTGGGCGGCGCCGGCGTAGTCCGCCTTGTCGATCTTGCCGCCGTCACTGCCGTCCGCGGTGATGGCCGCGGTGACCAGGGCGTCCTGGCCGAACTTCGCGCGCAGTGCCGCCATCAGGTCCTTGAAGGCGCCCGGTCCGCTGGTGTCGCACGTGAGGCCGCACGCGTTCGGGTACTCCCAGTCGATGTCGATGCCGTCGAACACGTCCTTCCAGCGCGGATCCTCCACGAGCTTGTGGCACGACTCCGCGAACGCGGCCGGGTCCTTGGCCGCCTGCCCGAACCCGCCGGACCAGGTCCAGCCGCCGAACGACCAGATCACCTTGAGGTGCGGGTGCTTCTTCTTCAGCTTGAGGAGCTGGTTGAAGCTGCCGCGCACCGGCTGGTCCCACGTGTCGGCCACGCCGTCGACGCTGTCCGCCGCCGTGTACGCCTTCTCGAAGTCGGCGTAGTTGTCGCCGCCGACGCACTGGCCGTTCTTCACGTCGCCGAACGCGTAGTTGATGTGCGTCAGCTTCTCGGCCGAGCCGGACGTGTCGATGTTCTTGACGTGGTATCCGCGCTGGTACACACCCCACTGGGCGAAGTAGCCGATCAGCTTGTCGCTCGCCGCCGTGGCAGCGGGCTGTTCACCTGCTGACGAGGGCAGCGCGAGCGCCCCGCCGACGATCAACGGTGCGATCAGGGCTGCGGCGGACAGCACAACGATTTTCCGCCTGCCATGACTGAACATCATTCTCCCTGCATACGGGGGATGAAATCGGACAAATGCGCGCGCGGCACCGAAGTTAGTGTGGACTAGACCAATCGGTCAACGGGGTGGCGCGAACCCGCCGTGACGCCAGAAGCCGCGTTTGCGCGCCCGAATAACGGGAATGGCGCCGCCCCAACGCGGGGCGGCGCCATCAACGTTTTGCCTACTTGATGCGGTACGCGCGGATCACCGTGCTGGTGTGCGAGTCACCGGCCGAGTCGGTCGCCGTGGTCCGCAGCGACACCAGGCCGCTGCGCGGGTTGACCAGCACCGCCCGCCAGCTGTTGCCCGAGCCGACAACGACCGGCGCGCGCTTCCACGTCTTGCCGTCGTCCGTCGAGTACTCGACCGTCACCTTCCTGACCTTCGCCGTGGTGGCCGGCGAGCGCGGCTGTCGCAGCACGTCCACGGTCAGGCTGAACAGGCCCGGCCGGGCGCGGTTGAGGTCGTCGAACGCGCCGGTCGTCCGCAGGTGCATCAGTGGCAGCAGGTCGTTGTCCTCGACCGAGGAGCTGAACGTCCACGTCGCCTCGGTCGTGGTCGCCAGGTCGTGCCAGCCGTTCGATTCGTTGCGGGTGGCCGAGGCGGCCAGGGTGTACCGCGATTTGCCGGCGGGCAGCCCAGCGAACGCCCCGATGCCCGGTGCCCCGCTGCTGACCGGGTCGTGGCCCTCCAGCGCCAGCGAGGTGTCACCGGTGGCGAACGCGTACTGGAACGCGACCATGTTGCCCTGGTTCGGTGCGGCTGGTGAGAACATCGGCACGTACGCGTAGAAGTTCTCGCCGGACCGGACGATCCCCGCCGAATAGTTCGGTGACACCCCGAGCCCCGGGCCGACCGCCGCCTTGTTCCACTCCTCGCCCGTCGGCCTGCCCGCGGCGAACTTGTCCGTCATGTCGTTGACGAAGCCGAACGGTGCGGTGCGCGGCTCGCCCGCCGGGCGCTGGAAGGCCATCGTCGAGGACCACCGCGGCGCGGGGCTGATGTAGTCCGTTCGAGTGATCGGCATGCTCACCATGTTCCAGGCGCCGAAGATGAAGAACTGGCCCTGGAGGTAGAGCGGCGACCGGGCGAACTCGGCGTCCGCCGGCTTTCCCTGCGCGCGGAACCGCACCTGCCGCTCGGCGAGATCCTTCGTCCTCACCGTCCACACCGGATTGTCCGGGATGGAGCCCAGGGGCGCGGCCATCACCAGGTAGTACTGGTACGGCTTGGCCGTACCCTTCGGCGACGCGAGCACCGCGGACAGCCCGTACGCGAGCGTCGTGCCGCTCGCGGCCGCCACCGGCACGACGTACAGGTCCTGCGGGTCGCCGATGCCGGCGAACAGCCCGCCCGACAGGCTGCCCGGACCCATGTCGAGGATGTAGTCGACGCTGATCGTCTGGCGCACCGCACCCGGCCGGTCCGCGACGCTGATCGACGTCTTCACGCCCTTGCGCGCGTCCAGCGTGATCGTGGTGCCCTCCTTCACTGAGACCTTGGGCACGACCTGCATCGTGACGCTCGCGGCGGTGCCGGACGAGTCGTCCGCCGGCGTCGCCGTGTCGGTGACGACGCCGTAGTCACCCACCGGCAGGCGCACGGTCCCGACGCCGTCGACGACGTCCACATCGCGGTCGGAGCCGATGAGCCGGGTGTGGTTGAACAGGCCCACGCTGCCGTTGGCGGGCTTACCGTTGCGGTCGATCACCGTGACCTGGACGTCGTAGGACTCCGGCTCGGCGGCGGCCCCGACCGCCGTCCGGACCGAGACATCGCCGGCCGTGGCCGTGACGCGTGCGCTCGACGCTCCGCCGGCGGTCGGCAGCTTGGCCGCGTCGAGGACGACCGTCGCCTGGGCCGTGCCGCCCGCGGGCACCGTCACCGTCGAGGACCCGAGGGTGAACGCGTCCGACCCGGACAGCGCCAGGCTCAGCGTGACCGGCGACGAGCCCTCGTTGCGGTAGGTCACGGCCTTGGACGTCGTGGTGTTGGTACGCGGCCACGTCGCGTACGGGAAGCTGACGCTGCCCTCGGCGAAGACCGTCTGCGACACCGCGCGCGCCGCGTCGACCCGGCCGGCGCCGGACTCGAACACGCCGAGCCCGGCCGGGACGGCGCTGCTGCTCATGAGCGCGGCCTTGAGCTTGTCCGCCTTCCACCCCGGACGCGCCTGCGCGAGGAGCGCCGCGACGCCCGCGACGTGCGGGGACGCCATGGACGTACCGCTCGCGGCCGTGTAGAACTCGCCGGCCGGGTTGCCCATCGACGTGCCGGCGGCGCGGGCGGCGACGATGCCCTCGCCGGGCGCGGCGATGTCCGGCTTCACCGAGTGGTCGCCGACCCGGGGTCCCTTGCTGGAGAAGTCGCTGACCGCATCGCTCCGGTCGACGCTCGCGACAGCGAGGGCGGCGTCCGCGGCGGCGGGGGAGCCGACCGTGTAGCTGCTGTAGCTGTTGCCCGCGGCGGCGACGAACAGGGTCCCCGTGGACTCGGTGAGCTTGTTGAGGGCCTGGGCGATCGGGTCGGAGCCGTCCGCGCCGTCGCTCGAACCGAGGCTCAGGTTGACGATCCGGGCCTTGCCTGCGGCCCACTCCATGCCGTCGATGATCGCCGCGTCGTCGCAGAACTCGGAGCCGCACACCTTGCCGACCATCAGCGTGGCGCCCGGCGCGACACCGCCGTACGCGGCGTTCTGCGTGCCCGTGCCGACGATCGTCGACGCGACGTGCGTGCCGTGCCCGTGGTTGTCCTTCACGCCGTCCGGGCTGCCGGTGAAGTCCTTGGTCTCACCGAGCACGCTCTTGACGTCGGGGTGCGTGGCGTCGATGCCCGAGTCGAGCACGGCGACGGTGACACCCTTGCCGTCGTAGCCGGCCGCCCGCGCCGCCGGTACGCCGATCTGCGCGTTCGAGTCGGCGTCGAGCAGCTTCGCCTTGCCGCTCAGCCAGACTTTGCCGGCGTTCGCGGCGGCGAACCCGCCGCCCGCGAGCGACCGCCAGAACGCGGACGCGTCCTTCTTGGACTCGGCCAGCGCGACCCCGCCGACGCTCGGCAGCTGGCGCGTGACGCGCGCGCCGGACAAGGCGCTGACGCCGGCGCCGGCGCCCGTGACGATCAGCGGGAGCGACGCGGTCGCCACGTCGTCGTAACCGAACTCCACGAGCTGGGTCACGTCGAAGAGGCGAGGATCGAGGCGTCCGGCGGCGAGGAGCCGGTTCGCGTCCGAGGGGATGACGTGGACGTGCTTGTTCACCGCCCTGGTCGAGAACGCGATCTTCTCCCGGCCGGCGCCCGGCTTGATGAGCGTGCTCACCTTGCCGTCGGCCTGGCGCGTCATGGTCACCGTGTCACCGGTGATCAGCGTGACGCTCTTCGCCGGGTCGACGGCGTCGGTCGTGGACGCGACGCGAATCGGCTCTGGAGCGGCTGTCGCGGCCGAGGGCTGAACGATCAGGGTCATTGCCGCCAGTAAGGCGACGGCTGTCGGACGGTTGCTGCGCATTGGCTTCCCTTCACCAGTGTCCGGGTCGGCGTACCGCACCTACGCACGCCAAGTGGGTCAGCATTGGTCTAGACAACTGCGATGGGCACACCATCTCTAGCAGCGCTGGGAGGGGAGCACAATACTGGAACAATTCAGCATAGTTATGGAGAAAATTCGCCCCGTGACAGTGGGTGAGCTAAGCCGTATAGAGGCTCTCGGGTGACCTCGCTGAGCGAAATGCATCCGATGTTTCTGTGGTTGTTGACTGGTCATATCGCCCTTGCTTAGGGTGGCCGCGGCCATAGAGGTCCGATTTTTGGCCGTGCGCCCTGTGCGCCCCGCGACCAGACCATGGAGTGTGCCCATGTCACGCACCGCACCGGTCCGCAGGCGGTTACTCGCCACCGTCGCCGCGTTCGCCATCGCCCTGACGATGACGGCGGCCCAACCCACCCGCGCCGAACTGGAACATCCGCGCCAGGAATGGCTCCGCGACGCCACCGGCGGACTGTTCCTGCACTGGGGCATGTTCACCTCGCCCGGCTACACCGACTGCGCCGCCTGGGAGAAGGCGGTCACCGACGGAGGCTGGGACCCCGACTACTGGGTGGCCGAGGCGAAGAAGCTGCGCGCCCAGTACCTGGTGCTGGCGACGTTCCACAGCCGACTCGGCTACGCGCGGGCGTGGCCGTCGGAGATCCCCGGTACGTGCAGCACGAAGCGCGACTTCCTCGGTGAGACGATCGCGGCCGGCAGGCGCGGCGGCGTCAAGGTGATCCTCTACATGACCGACGACCCGCAGTGGCACAACGAGACCGGCCACGAGTCCATGGACTCGGCCGCGTACTCCGCCCACAAGGGCCGGCCGGTCGACCTGACCACCCGCGAGGGCTTCGGCGAGTACAGCTACGAGAACTTCTTCGAGGTCATGCGGAACTACCGCGACCTGTCAGGCTTCTGGATCGACAACGACAACGCCTACTGGGAACGCAACGGGCTCTACGAGCAGATCCGTCAGATCCGGCCCTCCTACGTGCTGAGCAACAACAACGAGGACACGCCGATCATGGACACGATCAGCAACGAGCAGAAGTCCGGGATGACGCCGGACTACGACTACCCCCAGGGCGCCTACACGGCGCAGCCGCGCCTGACGGAGGCGTGCTTCACCGTCGCCGGCCACTGGTGGTACCGGGGAACCGACCCGGACGTGGACTACCGGCGCAACACCGGCCGGTTCCTGACGAACGCCGGCTCCTCGATCAAGTCGCTGATGGCCGAGGGCGCGATGGTCAACGGGCGGTTCCCGCCCAAGCAGGAGGAGTACAACAACTTCATGGACGGCTACCTCGACGGGATCGAGGAGTCCATCCTGGACACCGAGGGCGGCGGCTACCTGCACGGCGGCATGCAGCCCGGCGCCTGGAACGACGGGGCGTACGGCACCGTCACGGTGAAGAAGGCCTGGTCGCACCGGCAGTACGTGCACGTGCTCACGCCGCCGTCCACCGGTGACGCGGTGCGGCTGCGCGACGCGGGGTACCGGGTGCACCGCGTCACCGACCTGCGCACGGGCAAGCGGATGCCGTTCAGCCAGGCCGACGGGTACCTGACGATCAGTGGCGTCACGGCATGGGATCCGTACGACACGGTGTTCCGGGTGGACACGTCCGGCCGGCACGACGTCCACCGGGATGTTCGCGCCACGGTCTCGGCCGCGCGCAACGGCTTCCCCGCGTACCACCTGGTCGACGGCGACTACCGGAAGTACTGGGACAACAACACCACCCTGCCGGTGACGATCACGCTGGACCTGGGCCGGTCGCGCCCGGTGGCCTCGATCGCGCTGAACCAGCGCGAGGCGTCGGTGGCGTACAAGCGCTCCGCCACGGAGGACTCGGCGCGCATCCACGAATACACGGTCTCGACCAGCGACGACGCCGTCACCTGGACCGAGCCGAAGCCCGGCACGCTGCCCAGCGCGCGCGGCGTCCAGTTCGTCGACGTGGGCGCCACCGCGCGTTACGTCCGGCTCACCGTGACCAGCACCTGGGCCGCGCCGTCGGCGACCAGGTTCCACAAGGTGCTGGGCATCGACGAGCTGTACGTGGTGGGGCGGAACGTCACGCGAACGGGTCGGTGATCTCGCGGAGCTGGGTGAGCGCCTGCCGTAGCTGGCGCGTCCGTGGTGCGCCGAGGTGCGCGGCCCATTCGGCCTCGACCTCGGCCACCACGGCCGCGGCGATCGGGATGGCCGTCGCGCCCCGCTCGGTGATCCGGACCAGCCGCGCGCGGGCGTCGGACGGGTCGGGGACGCGCTCGACATAGCCGGCGCGCTGCAACTGGTCGACGAGGAACCCCGCGGACTGCTTGGTGATCTGCGCCTGCTCGGCGAGGTCGGTCAGGCGGGATCCGTCCGGCCCGATGCGCTGGAAGACGCGTGCCTGCGCCGGCGTGAAGTCGTCGTAGCCGGCCGCCGCGAGGGCGTCGAAGACCCGCTTCTCCAGCGCGCGGTACGGGATGTAGAGCAGCAGCCCGAGGTTGAGGTGCTCGTCCGCCACGTTCGCTCCTTGACAATGGTAAGAGTCACTGATCAAAATAGTCAGAGCATCTTACCAATGCCGGAGGCCCGAGGGGAGGGCGGCATGGACCGCGACGAGAGCTGGCGGATCATCGCCGCCGAGCGGCTGAGCCTCGCCGATCTCCTCGCGGGCCTGTCCGCCGACGAGTGGGACGCGCGGTCGCTGTGCGCGGGCTGGCGGGTCCGGGACGTCGCGGCCCACGTCGCGATGGCGCCGCAGGTCCCGAGCGCGCGGACCATGCTTGTCGAGGGCGCCCGCGCCCGTGGCAGCTTCCACCGGCTCAACCACGACGTGGCCGTGCGCCACGCCGAGCGTCCGACCGGCCAGATCGTCGACGAACTGCGGAGCTACGCCGACTCGCGCCGGCTGCCGGTCGTGACGAGCTACCGGAAGATCCTCTTCGACGTCCTCGTGCACGGGCAGGACATCGCGATCCCGCTCGGCCGGCCACGCGAGATGCCACTGGCGGCGGCCCGCGCCGGCGCCGACCGCGTGTGGACGATGGGGTGGCCGTTCTGGGCCCGCAGGCGGCTGCGCGGTGTCCGGCTCACCGCTACCGATGTGGACTGGTCCGTGGGTGAGGGCGCCGAGGTGCGCGGCCCGGTCAGCGCCCTGCTCCTGCTGCTCACCGGCCGCACGGCCGCGTTGCCGCAGCTCACCGGGGACGGCGTGGCTCTCGTCACGACCCGGTAGGGGCGCACCAGGCGCAGTCCGGGTCGCGGTCGAACTGGTCCAGCGACGTGGCGTAGGACTGGAGCGAGATGTTCAGCCGCCGACCGACGAGACCGGGCTCGGTATAGCCGGTCGCGGCCGTCACGGCCTCGTTCACGGCGATCCCGGCCATCGCGCTCAGCGCCGGTGCGCTCTGCCAGCTCTGGACGGTCCGGAGATGTGGACCGCTTGACGCTAGCTCCGGGGGCAATGCGCGTTTTGTGGACTGCGCAATCCCGGAGCCGGTTTTGCGCAAACCTGAAGCCGCCGCGCGTGTCCACTTGGCGACAACGAGTAGTCACATGGATGCTTCGAGTCCATGATGGTCACGGGGCGGGGTGGCAAGGGGGCGGCCGTGACTGATCCTGTGCTGTGGCGTGACTGGGTGGTGGTCGCGCTGGCGGACGGCCAGCTCGATTCCGATGCCGACGTGATCGAAGAGGTGGCGATCCGGTTCGCCGACCGGTTCGACCAGTCCGACCGGAACTACGTCGGCGAGCAGCCGATCTGGCACACCGCCGTACGGGACGCGCTCAACGAACTGCGGTCGGCCCGTCTCGTCCGCCAGCAGACCGGGGCCCTGACCGTGAAGGGCCACAAGACCATCGACGAGACCCGCCGGCGGTGCACGCGCGAATGGGAGGGTCGGGCCGTAGAGGCGCCCTCCGACGAGCCGCCCCCGCTGCTCACCCCCGGAGTGATCGCGCCGCCGCTGCGCACCCACGCCGACCGGACGAAGGTCGGGTTCCCGGACGACGACGACAAGCCCGGTCCGGTCATGGCGGAACTCAACCTGCGGTACGGCGCGGGAGCGGCCAAGGCGTTCGCGCGGCTGGAGAACCTATGGGGCCGGGTCACGCGGTGGTCCGCCGAGCCCGACCGGACGCCGACCCGCCTGGCCGAGGAGTACGCGACCGGCCGGCTGTCGATCAACGAGATGAAGCGCCTGGTGTCGGCGGACGCGTCGGTGCTCGTCCGGTCCGGTCGCAGCCTCCGCCGGCTCTGGCCGGACTTCCCGGTGTCGAACCAGGTGGACGGATCGTGCGTCACGGTGAAGGCCGACGCGGCGAGGCGGGCCTTCAACGCGTCCGGCGACCGGATCGTGTGGGCGGTGATCGACTCCGGCGTGTGGGCCGACCACCCGCACTTCGCCGAGTACAACACGCTGCGGCACGAGTCCGTCAGGGACCTGCACCGGCTCTTCCCGCTGGATGGCGAGCCCAGCGACAACCCGGAACTGGCGCTGTTGGACGAGAGCGGGCACGGCACGCATGTCGCAGGCATCATCGCCGGGACCATCGAGGCGTGGAGCGCGAAAGCCGGCCGCACCGTGCAGGTGACCGAGAGCCGGTTCAACGTGGAGAACCCGACCGAGCCGCTGCGGATGCCCCGCACGGTGGACGACTACGCGCTGCTCGCGGGTATGGCGCCGAAGGCCAGGCTGGTCAGCCTCAAGGTGCTCCACGCCGGCGGCACGGAGGACGCGCGCGTCGCCCGGATCATCAAGGCGCTGGAGTACGTGCGCAAGGTGAACGGCGAGAGCACCGACAGCATGCGGATCCACGGCGTGAACCTGAGCGTCGGGTACGAGTTCGACCCGCAGTGGTTCGCGTGCGGGCAGAGCCCGCTGTGCCGGGAGGTCGACAAGCTCGTCCGGACGGGCGTCGTCGTGGTGGTCGCCGCCGGCAACTCCGGCTACGGATCCCTCGCGGTGGCCGCGAAGGAGGCGCCGCGCAAGTTCGGCCTCGGCATGACGATCAACGACCCGGGCAACGCCGAGCTGGCGATCACCGTCGGGTCGACGCACCGTGACGCGCCGCACGGCTACGGCGTCTCGTACTTCTCGTCCAAGGGGCCCACCGGGGACGGGCGCGCGAAGCCGGACCTCGTCGCGCCCGGCGAACGGATCACGTCCTGCGCGGCCGGGAGGAACCTCACGGCGGTCGTCGCCGGCGACGTTCCCGCCGACACCGCTGTCTACGTGGAAGAGACCGGTACGAGCATGGCGGCGCCGCACGTGTCCGGTGCGATCGCCGCTCTGCTGTCCGTGCGCCGGGAGTTCATCGGCCGCCCGGACCGCGTGAAGCAGATCATCCTCGACGCGGCGACACCGCTCGGGCGCAGCACCGATTTCGAAGGAGCCGGACTGCTCGACCTCATGCGGGCCCTGCAGTCGGTGTGACCGAGGGGGACACCATGACCGAGATCGCCAACCTGCCGTTCTGGGAGCTTGTCTACGACGGCGACGGCCACCCGGACGGCGACGCCGAGGCGACGTTCCTCCGCGAGGCGCGCGAGAAGGGGATCACCGACGTGGTGGTCTTCTCGCACGGCTGGAACAGCAACCGCACGGCCGCGACGCGCCTGTACAACGGGTTCTTCAGCACGCTGGCCCGTCAGCTCCGGCACGTGCCGGCCGGGCAGGACACGAAGGTCGGGCTCGTGGGCGTGATGTGGCCGTCGCAGCGGTGGTCGGACGAGCCGATCCCTGATTTCGAGGGGCCTTCGGCTGCCGGAGGCGGCGGGGGAGGCACGCGGCTGCCGGAGGCGGCGGGGGAGCGTCCGTGGGTGGTGTTGCTCAGCCCGTGGGCGAGGTGTCGTTGTCGGCCGAGCTCGACGCGGGGACGCTCGCCGCGCTGAAGGAGATCTTCCCGAGCGGCGCCGACCAGCTCGACCGCATGGCCGCGCTGCTGGCCGGAGAGCGGTCCGCGGCCGCGGACGCCGAGTTCCTCGGGCTGATGAAGGAGCTCGCCGTCAACGAAGGCGCGGCGGGCGACGACGGCGAGGACGACAGGGACGGCACCGAGCGGGCGAACCTGAACGCCGCCGAGCCGGGGATGCTGCTGGACGAGCCGTCGGAGCTGTTCGACCGCTACAGCGACGAGCTGGAGCAGGTGCTCCTCGCGGCCGGCGTGGACGTCGGTGGCGCGGGTGGCGAAGCGGGCGTCGGCGACTTCTTCAAGAAGGGCTGGCGCGGAGCCAAGGAGGCGTTGCGCCAGCTGACGTACTGGCAGATGAAGAACCGCGCCGGGACGGTCGGGCGTAGGGGGCTCGGTCCGCTGCTGGGCCGGCTGGACGGTGTCCGCGTGCACCTCGTCGGGCACAGCTTCGGCGCCAGGCTGGTCTCGTACGCCCTCGCCGGGATGCCCGCCGGGCTCGACCCGTCGCCGGTCAAGGGGGTGACGCTGATCCAGGGTGCCTTCTCCCAGTGGGCGTTCGCGTCGAATCTGCCGTTCGCCGCCGGCAAGAAGGGCGCGCTGGACGGGATGCTGGCGCGGATCGACGGCCCGCTCGTGGCCGTCCACTCCAAGCACGACGGTGCCGTCGGGACGTTCTACCCGCTCGCGTCGATGGCTGCCCGCGACAACTCGGCGGGACTCGGTGACGCGGACTCCCCGTGGGGCGGGATCGGCGCTAACGGTGCGCAGGGCGTGCAGGCCAGGCGGGACGGCGTCCGCGCCGCCGGCCCCGGCAACACCTACCCGTTCGAGGCCAGGAAGGTACTGAACGTCGACGCCGCCGAGGTCGTCAAGGACGGCGGCCCGCCGAGCGGCGCACACAGCGACATCGTGCACCCCGAGCTGACCTGGATCGTCCTGACCGCCGGCCGCAT
This sequence comes from uncultured Actinomycetota bacterium, assembly GCA_963742725.1. GTDB lineage: Bacteria > Actinomycetota > Actinomycetes > Mycobacteriales > Cryptosporangiaceae > CAVVAL01. Next base: position 615,107 of record CAVUMX010000003.1, read on the forward strand.
CGTCACCTCCTGACCCCCGCCGCGCCGACCCGCGACGCCAGGGTGTCAGCGCCAGAGGACGGCGTGGAAGTCGCGGCCCGGGATCTCGGAGAAGCCGACGGTGAGGCCCCACTCGTTGATGTCCGAAGCGCCGCTGTGCAGGCCGCCGGGCAGCGTGCCGAGATCGGTCGGGGTGCCGCGGACCCACCGGCACGCGTGCTGGGCGGCGTTCTGGGCGATGAAGCTGTAGCCGACGACGTCGCCACGCTCGTTGATGCCGGCGGCGGCGCCGAAGCTGCCGCCGAGCGTGGGAAGCAGCCTGGTCCCGCCGCCCTGCCACACCGCGGCCTGGGTCGCGCCGCGCGCCGGGTCGATCGCCTGGCCCACGGCCTGGCCGCGATCGTTGACGGCGTACGCGGTGGACGTCCGGCCGGGAACGTCGAGCGGACGCAGCCGCCCGTTCTCGTAGGCGTACGCCCGCTCCAGCCCGCCCTGGTGCGCGCCGCCCACGATGACGCCGTAGTTGTTGGCGCCGACGACGCTGAAGGCGCCCACCTGCTCGCCGAAGGAGCCGAGGTCACGCATGCGGCCGTCGGCCCAGACGAAAGCGTGCAGCTCCCGCGCGGCCGTGCTGCTGGTGCCGTAGATCCGGCCCTGGTCGTCGATCGCCTTGGCGACGCTGAAGTCACCGCCGAGCGTGCCGAGGTCGATCGCGCGGTCGCCGCGCCACAGCACCGCCCGGTACTCGCCCTGCGTGGTCAGGCTCTGGCCGACGGCGTCGCCCCGGTTGTTGATGTCCTCGGCGCTGCTCGTCGCGCCGCCGAGCGTGCCGAGGTCGCGCATCCGGCCGGCCTCCCAGCGGAACGCGTGGAAGTCCGAGCTGGCCGGGCTCACCGCGCTGGCACCGACGATCTGGCCACGGTCGTTGACGGCCGACGCCTGGCTGGTCCGCCCACCGAGCGTGCCCAGATCAAGAATCCGCGCCGCTGCCGCGGCCCCGCCGCCCACGGCGCCACCCGCCGCTGCGGCATCACCCCGGGCGCCGCCCGTCACGATGCCACTTGACCCGCCACCCGCCGCTGGGGCCGGCGAGGCATAGGCGGTCGCGAGTAGCGGTACGGCGAGTGCGGCGCCGATCAACCGGGCACGGGATGGACGCATCGGATCCTCCAGGGTCGACCGGCGAGGCACGGCCATGGTGGAGGATCAGAATTGGTCTAGACAAGTTGTGCCGGCGGGGCCTGCCCTGAATGCCCCGCCGGCCTGCCCGTCCGGCCCACCACGAGGGCAGCCGAGGACACGGCTACAGGCGGCGCTCCACCGGTAGGCGGGAGCGGGTGAGCCCGGTGTCGATCCGCCGCGCCCCGAAAGCCGCCACGCCCGAGCGCGAGGTCGCGACGCCGGCGCCGCGCCGCCCCCGGCCCGCGCGGGCCACAAAGCCGCGCGGCGACCGGCGGTGGCCGCACCGGCGGTGCCAGGTGCAGGCTCAGGCCAGGTACTTGGCGAGGTGCTGGGCCGTCAGTGTCTTCCCCTCGGTGACGAGGTCGGCGGGCGTGCCGGTGAAGACCACCTGGCCACCGTCGTGACCGGCGCCCGGCCCGAGGTCGATGATCCAGTCGGCGTGCGCCATCACCGCGAGGTGGTGTTCGATCACGACGACCGCGTTGCCGTCGTCGACGAGCCGGTCCAGCAGCCCGAGGAGCTGGTCGACGTCATGTTGATGCCGGAGATCTTCATCTTGGTGGCCGGCTTGTGGAGGAAGTCCTCCCACTGCTGCGGCGTGAAGTCCTTGAGCGGGACGTCCCGGGGGTAGAGCCCGGACTCGGCCAGCCCCCTCCAGCACCACTTCTCCGGGTGAAGTTCGGAACCGTGATGGCGCCTTCGTCGAGGGACTTGTTCCGGTCGAACAGCTCGTCCAGGTCGATCGTGGAGCTGTCTGCCGTCGGTTGCCGCATGACGCTCATGCTAGGACGGCGCCCCGACAAGTTCCCGAACCGGCCGGAGCCGGAACGCCACCGCCGACGCCCAGCCCCAGCCGGCCACCACGCCGACCGTCATGATCCGGAAGTCGCCGACGCCCATCCCGAGCCCGCCGAGCGCCAGGAACGCCAGGCCAGACGCCACGCTGTACCAGGCCCAGCCCGGCCGCCCGTCGGCGGCGAACCGCTTCGCGAGGACGACGAACAGCGCGATGAGCGACCCGAACCCGAGCACGAACGCCACGAAGTGCAGGTTGCTGTGCCAGCTGGTGACCTCGGGCTGCCCGGACGGGGCACCGGCCGGGAACCCGAGCGCCGGGTCGGCGACGAACACGCCGCCGCCGATGAGCCCGACCCCGATGCAGCCGTAGAGCAGGGAAACCCCGATCGAGGAGACACGTCGCATCCCCAGCGCACACAGCACGTACAGCAGGCCGCTGACCACGAAGTTGGTGATCTGGATCCAGCCGCCCTCGCCGAGGCTCAGCATGCTGAACGGGTGCCGGCTGAGGTCGAACCCGTCCCGCGTGTACGCCTGCACGAGACCGACGACCAGGTAGAGCGGCCCGGCGATCACGCCGCACATCAGGAGCGCGCGGGTGCTCATGACACGAAGAGTTCTTTGAGGACCGGCGCGATGGCGGTCGCCTTGAGCATGTGGTTCTGGCCGTCGATCGTCCGGTACCGCGCGTCCGGGACGCGTTCGGCGACCTGCCGCATCGACGTCCGGAACCATTCGTCGCTCTTGCCGCCGGCCATGGACAGGGTGGGTGCCTTGACGTGCGCGTACCGGTTGGTGGGCAGCGGCTCGCCCGACATGGAGCCGTCCATGATCGCGCGGTCGTAGGGGAGGGTGTGCGCGACGGCCTTGAGCTTCGACCAAGGCGGGCTGAACCGCATCATCGTGACGACGAAGCCGGGCACGCCGACCAGCTTCATGAACAGCTTCACCGCGTCGCCCCGGCGCCCGTCGGCGATGGCCTTAATGAGGTTCGGGTAGTAGCCGGCCGGTTCGGCGCGGGCGTCGGCGCTGAGCGCGAACGGTGCCTCGTAGACGGCGAGCCTGGTGATCGGTACGCCGCTGTTCGCCGCTTCGAGGGCGAGCGCCGCGCCGGAGGACTGGCCGAACACGTACGCCGCGCCGCCGGCCTCCTCGACCAGGGCGGCCAGGTCCTCGACCTCGCGCTTGACCGAGTGCGGCCGCGTGTCGGTGCTCTCGCCGCGTCCGCGCCGGTCGTAGGTGTAGACGGTGAACTGATCCTGCATCGCTTCGGCGAACTGCTTCGCGGGCCCGAACGCCCGGTAGCACAGAGCGCCGTCGACCAGGATGAGCGCCGGCCCGGTGCCGGCCTTGTCGTAGCCGATGACGGTGCCGTCGGCGGAGGTGACGGTGGGCATGGTGATTCCTTTCAGGAGAAGACCCGGTCGAGCCAGCGCTGCCAGGCTCGGTCGGCGTGGGAGGTGCCGGACGGGGAGGCGTCGCTGAACAGGTGGTGCATGGCGACCATGCCGCCCTGGAATCCACGGAAGAACCGGTAGAGCGCGTCGGGCGTCCGTATGCCCAGGGTCTGGGCGTTCGTGAAGTAGACGACGCCGTCCACGGTGGACCCGTCGAGCTGGATCCGCGCGCGGTCGCCGTCGAGGCCCAGCTCGGCGTGGAGTGCGGCCCACCCCTTGTCCCAGTCGGGGATCTCGGGCCCGAACACCGTGACCGGCGTGGCCGTGCGGCCGGCGAAGTGCGTGAGGTAGGCGGTCAGGGTCGCGAAGAACATCGCGCCGCCGGCCTGCATCGCCTCGAACTCGTCCGCCCAGTCGTCGCCGGGCAGGAACCCGCTGGTGACCATCCGGAGTACGGTGCTCCCGCCGGCGCGGCCCTCGATGAGGAACTCGTAGGCGATGTACCGGCCGTCCGGTTCCCTGTCGCCGCCGTAGGCGAGGCGGGTGCCCTCCTCCCACGCCGTGACGGTGTGCGAAGGGGTGTACCCGCCGAACGCCATCCGCACGGACTCGCCCGGCGTGACCTCGTTGTTCCCCATGAACCACGAGTCGATGCCGGGGCCGGTGGCGATGGCCTCCCAGACCTGCTCGGGGGTGGCGGGCACCTCGACCCGCTCTTCGGCCTCGAACTGTCGACCCATCTCACTGCTCCTTCGTCGTGCTCGGGTGGACGGCGACCACGACGCGGTGGGCGCGGCCGTCGGTGGAGTTCTCGTCGTGGTACTTGGCGACCAGCCCGGTGACGGCGCTGGCCAGCTCCTCGGCGAAGGCGGCCCGGTCGGCGGCGGTGGCGAAGCGGACCTCGCCGTCCAGCGCGAACGTGGCCACCTGCTTGCCCGCCTTGTCGGCGCCGGTGACCAGCGTCCCGACGTCGCGCACCAGCTGGGCCGCGACGGCGAGCAGCCACCGCGCCGAGAGGCGGTCGCGGGAGCGTTCCGGGTCGGGCTGGAGGGCGGCGAGCGCGATCGGGGAGATGACGTAGGACGCGGCCGTGGCGCGCAGCACGCGCTCGGTCATGTTTCCCTTCCGTCGTTCCTCGACGAGCTCCACCAGGCCGTGCTTCTCCAGTGCCCGGAGGTGGTAGTTGACCTTCTGCCTGGGCATGCCGACCTTGCCGGCGAGCCCGCTGGCCGATGCCGGTTCCGCCAGCGCGGCGAGGAGTTCGGCCCGCATCGGGGCCAGCGACACCTCGGCGGCGGCTGGGTCGTCGATCACAGTCACGTCATGCATGCCGTAATCATGGGCACCGACAACTCTTACTGTCAAGACAAACTTTTTTGTCGGAGGACGGCGGGCACCCCGGCGGAGACCGGCACCCCGGCGCCGAGTGGGAGCAACGAGGGTTGACGCGCCCGCGACCATTCAGCGATGGCACTGGTTCCGCAGCTGCGCCCGGCCGGCGGCGGGGTGCGGGCGCTGGCCATCCGCGGCGACCTGATCCTGGCCTGCGGGCGGGACGGAGTCGTCACCGTCCGGCAGCTGCGGACGGGGCAGCTGGTGCGGTCGGTCACCGAGCATCCGGCCTCCGCGTTCGCCGTCGGCGACTACTGGTTCGTCACGGCCGGAAGCGATGGCACGGCCCGGCTCTGGGACATCGCCACCTGCACTCCACTGGGGACGGTCGCCCGCGCCGGCACGGGCATCGTCGCCGTGGCCGTCGCCCCGGACGGGATCTGGCTGGCGACCGTCGCCGACGACGTCCGGCTCTGGGACATGGCGACCGGGCAGCTCCGGCACACCCTCGCCACGGACGCCGGCTCCGTCGCGATGGCGCCCGACGGCACCTGGGTGGCGACCGCCGGCGCGGACGGCACCGTCCGCACCTGGGACAGCGCCACCGGCGAACCCCGCCTCGCGCTGACCGGGCACCGGTACGAGGTCCACGCCGTGGCCATCGCACCCGACGGGTCGTGGCTGGCCAGTGCCGGGTACCGCGACGTCCGGATCTGGCACGCGGACGGCCGGCCCCGGACGGCGCTCGCCGGCCACCGCTGTCCCGTCCGGGCGGTCGTGATCGCACCCGACAGCACCTGGCTGGCGACCGTCGACGAGGACGGCACCGCGTTCACCTGGGACGCCGAAACCGGCCACCGCCGCCACACCGTCCCGGCGGACGTGGACGCGGTCGCCATCGCCCCGGACAGCGACTGGTTCGCCACCGCCGGCACGGACGGCACGATCCGACTCCGGGACGCGGTCACCGGCGAACACCGCCGCACCCTCACCGGCTACGGCGACCGCCACGCCGGGATCGCGGCGCTGGCGGTGGGGGAGAAGGACCTCGTCACCGTCGACGGGCACGGAACCGTCCGTACGTGGGACGCCGCTACCGGCCGCCTGTGCCACACGGCCACCACCTGTGACGACGTACCGTTCGCGCTTGCCGTGGACGGCGACCACGTCGTCACCGGCGACTACGAAGGGAACATCACGGTGTGGGGCGCCGACGGTCACGCGCTGGCCGCTCACGGGAAGCCGGTCTCGGCGGTCGCTGTCGGCGGCGGGCTCGTGGTCAGCGCCGGCCACGACAACACCGTCCGGGCCTGGAACGGCCGGCCATTGTGGACGGGGTCGTCCGGGGACTGGACCGTGCGCGTGATAGCCCTCGCCGGCACGTGGCTCGTCACCGTGGACGACGGCGGCCACGGCCGGATCTGGGACGCCGCGACCGGGCAGGTCCGCCGCCGGTTCCGCCACGCCCGCGCGGGAGACGCCGGCTGGGGCGTCCTCGCGGTGGCCATCGCGCCTGACGGGAACTGGTTCGCGACAGCGGGGGAGGATGGCGCGATCCGCCTGTGGGACCCCGTCACCGGCGAACCACTGCGGACCTTCACCGGCCATCACGACTGGGTCACCGCACTAGCTGTCGCCCCGGGCGGCGCCTGGCTCGCGAGCGGCGGCGACGATCTGACGATCAGGATCTGGAACGTCGCGGACGGCACGGAAACCCGCGTCCTCACCGGCCAGCCGGACCGGATCACGGCCCTGGCGGCTCCGGACGGGCGGCGGATCGTGTCCGGCGGTGCGAGCGGCGCGACCCACCTGTGGGACGTCCACACCGGACGGTGCCGCGCCACCCTGCTGGCCCTGTCCGACGGCGGATGGGCGGCGATGCTGCCGGAGCAGCGGTACAAGCTGGCCGGCGTTCTCGGCGGGGAGTTCTGGTACGGCAGCGGCCTCGTCCGCCACGACCCGACCGCATCGGAATCCGTGCCGCTCGGCACTCAGCTCGACTGGTGACCCGCCGAGTTTCGGACTTTTGAGGGTCGCGGCTGCTGCGGAACCCTCAAAAGTCCGAAACTCGAGGTGCCGGGCGGCGTGGGGGTGCCGGGCGGGGCGGGTGCCGGGCGGGGTGCGGGTGCCGGGCGGCGTGGGGGTGCCGGGCGGGGTGGGGGTGCCGGGCGGGGCGGGGTGGAGGCGGGCCGCCACCGCGCGGGCCTCGGGGTGGCGGAGGGCCGTGAGGATGGCGAGCGCGTCGCCCCAGGCCGCGCGGGCATCCGCCGCCGCGCCCAACGCGTGGTGGGCGTCGCCGAGGTGGGTGAGCACGCTGGACTCCAGGTACCGGTCGCCGACCTCGCGGATGGTGGCGAGCGCGCGCCGGTAGCAGTCGAGCGCGCGGTCGTACCGGCCGAGCTGCTGGTGCGCGTACCCGATGCTGTCCACGGTGGACGCTTCGCCCTGCCGGTCGTCCAGGTCCCGGTGGAGGGCTTGTGCCTGCTCGCAGTACAGGATCGCCCGGGCGTGGTCGCCGAGGTGCGCGTGGTGCCAGCCGATCGCGTTCAACGTGATCGCCTGGCCCCGGCGGTGCCCGGCGGCCCGGAACAGGTCCAGGCCGCGGAGGTCGTGGGGGAGCGCTTCGCGGTGCCGGCCCTCGCGGGCGTACGTGCGCGCCAGCCCGCGCTCGATGTGCCCCTGACCGGCGACGTCGCCCAGCGCCGCGAGCAGGGGCAGCGCGCGGGTGAGTTCGGCGCGGGCGTCGTCGTACCGTCGCAGCGACACGTAGGCGAGGCCGAGGCTGCGCCGCGCGAACGCCTGCGCCCGCTGGTCGCCGAGGCGCTGGGCGGCGGCGAGTGCGGCGCGCGCGGTGGCCGCGCGGTCGTGCCAGTGGCCGCGCCGGTCTAGGTAGGTCTCCAGGCTCCACGCGAGCTGGCAGACGTGCCTGTCCAGCCCGGTCCGGCCCGCCTGGACGATCGCCGCGAGCAGCACCGGATGCTCGGCGGCGAACCAGTCCAGCGCCCGCGCCGGAGTCTCCGGCGTGACTCCCGGCCGGGGCGTCGCGAGGGTGAGCGGGTCCCGCAGCGGCGCCAGCACCCGGTCGGCCGCGTACGCCGAGTGCAGGTAGTGGTCCTGGATCCGGCCCAGCGCCGCCCGCCGCTCGTCGCCACGCCGTTCGGACGCGTACAGCCGCACGAGGTCGTGCATCCGGTACCGGTCGCCGGTGTGCTCCTGGACGAGGTGCGCCCCGGCGAGCTGCCGCAGCAGGGACCGTGCCCGCGGTTGCGTCAGCGCGGTCAGGCTGGCGACCGCCGCCAGGCTCAGGTCGGCGCCGGGAGCCAGTCCGAGCTGCGCGAACATGGCGGCCGCAGGCGCGGGCAGCACCCGGACGGACGATGCCAGGACCGCGCGCAGATCCGCCGACAGTTCCCCGGCGTCGAGCGAGTCGAGCCGGGTCGACGTGCTGTCCAGTTCAGCGGCGAGCGCGGAGAGCGGCAGGTCCGGCCGCAGCGCCGCCCGCGCGGCCGCGATGCCGAGGGCCAGCGGCAGCCCGGCGCAGAGCCGCAGGATCGTCCGCACCGCGGCCGGTTCGGCGCGGACCCGCTCGGCGCCGAGCTGCGCGGCCAGGAGCTGCCGTGCCTCGCCGACGGACAGGACGTCCAGCGTCAGCGGACGGGCGCTGTGGCCGGTGACGAGCCCGGCCAGCTGGTGCCGGCTGGTGACCACGACCGCGCACGTCGGCGTGCCCGGAAGCAGCGGCAGCACCTGGGACGTGTCGCGCGCGTTGTCGACGACGAGCAGCAGGCGCTGTCCGGCGACGAGGCTGCGGTAGAGGGCGGCCTGCGCGTCCAGCCCGATCGGGATCGCCGCCGGGTCGACGCCGAGCGCGTCGAGGAATCCGCGCACGGCGACCGCCGGCGCCACCGGCTCGCCGGCCGGGTCGAAGCCGCGCAGGTTGACGTAGAGCTGGCCGTCCGGGAAGTCGGACGCGTGGTCGTGGGCCCAGCGCAGCGCCAGCCACGTCTTACCGATGCCGCCCGGCCCGCAGACGACGGTCAGCGGGCCGCCGAGACGCCCGAGCTCGTCGGCGCGTCCCTGGAACCGGGCGGGCGGCGCCGGAAGCTGGCGCGGCACCTCCCTGGAACGTGGCACCTCCCTGGAACGCGGCACCTCCCTGGAACGCGGCGCTTCCCGGGACAGCGGTGTATCCCGGGACGACGGCGGCTCCCGGGACGACGGCGGCTCCCGAGACGGGGCGGACAGGGCCGTGTCGGCGGTCAGGATCTGCTGGTGCAGGGCGCGCAGCGGCGGGCTCGGATCCGCGCCCAGCTCGTCGGCGAGGCGCCGCCGCAGCTCCTCGTACCGGTCGAGAGCCTCCGCCTGGCGCCCGCAGCGGTAGAGCATGCGCAGCAGCTGTGCGGCGAGCCTCTCGTCCAGCGGGTTCGTGTCGGCGGCGGCGAGGACGTGCGGCAGCAGGGCGGCGTGCTCGCCGAGCCGCAGCGCCACGTCGTTGCGGTCCAGCTCGGCGGCGTGGCGTTCGCGCTCCCACCCGGCCCGGACGGCGTTCAGCGCGGGTGTGTCCACACTCGACAGCGCCGTGCCGCGCCAGAGGCCGAGCGCGGCGCCGTACAGTGCGGACGCACGTCCGTCCGCTGCTGCTCTGGCCTTTTCGACCAGGTCACGGAAGCGGAACACGTCGACGGCGAGCGGGTCGACGGACAGCTGGTAGCCGCCCGGGGCCCGCGCGATCAGCGCCGCGCCGTCGAGCGACGCGCGGAGCCGGCACAGGTAGCTGCGGAGCGTGCCGGCCGCCCCGGGCGGGACGCGCTCGCCCCAGACCCGGTCGGCGAGGCGGTCGTGCGGCACCGGCCGGTTCGCGTCGACGAGCAGTGCCGCGAGCACCCAACGCTGGCGCGCGTGACCGAGGTCGACCGCCAGGCTGTCGACGCGCGCCTGGATCTCGCCGAGTACCGCGAACTCCACCGGCATCGAGCCAGCATCGCTGGCCTGCGGCGACCCGGCGGCCGGCTGTCGGGGACCCGACCGGGGAACGGTCCGTCCGGGCAGTCAACGTTCTCCCAACGTTTCCTCATCGCGGGCGACCGAACCTGGTGCCGGGCACGCAGAGGGCGTGCCGCACCCAGGGGAGGGAACCATGGCAGCCAAGTACAAGCTCGACCTGATCACGCTCGAGTGCATCCGCAAGCAGGACACGATCGGCAAGGACGAGCCGCAGCTGTTCGTCAACGGCGTCAGCGTCTACGGGCCCGGCAGCATCGAGAAGGGCCAGTCGGTCGACCTGCGTCCGCGCTTCGCGTACTTCACCACCGTCGGGCACATCAACCTCAAGGAGGTCGACTCGGGCCCGGACGACGACCTGGGCACCGTGACGGCGAGCGCCGGCCAGGCCGGCACCGGCAACCAGTCCGGCGAGTACAGCCTGCCGAACGCCGACTACAAGGTCACGTACAAGGTCACGAAGGTGTGATCTCTCGTGGCGGCCCGCCGGTACCGCACCGGCGGGCCGCCACGCGTCACGCTTCGGTGAGGCTCTGGTCGCGCAGGTTCGCGAGGACCGAAAGGCGATTGTCGGATTCGATGCGCCGGGTCGTGATCCGCTCCGGATAACACCGCAGGAACATGTTGGTGAAATGCGTTCCGTAGTGAATGTGATCGTCTCCGTCGGGGTCGTCGAGTGGACGGATCGTCGCATTGAAGTTGGGTTCGTGGAAATACGCCATCGCGTACCGTTCCCGGTCAGCGAGCCGCACCTTGTGCGGAGTGGACAGCAATTGCCCATCGGTGAGGAACTGCAAGACATCGCCCGGGAATACCGTGAGGACGCTCGGTTCCGGCCGGACGTACGTCCAGGGCTCCTCGTCCTCGTACATGCCGGCCGAACTCTCGGACTCCAGCCAGTTCCGGTTGCGCTTCTCGCCGTCCACGGGCGGGCGGACGAACAGGCCGCCGGCGTCGTCCTGGGCGGCGATCACCAGCATCCCGTAGTCGGTGTGCGCGCCGATGCCGCGCGACGTCCGCTCGGACGCCGCCGGGAACCGCAGTACCCGCATGTGGTGCCAGCCGTCGCCGGTGAGCGAGGTCAGCGTGTCGATGCCGGGCAGGTCGAGGCCCAGAGCGACCAGCCGCAGCAGCTTCTCGCCGATCGCGCCGAGCTGGTTCATGAACAGGGCCATCCGCTGCTGGTACGCGGAATCGGGCCAGGGGAGGGGCCGTGGCAGGGCCATCGCGCGACGACGCGCGGGTCGTCCGCCGCCACGTCCTTGCAGACCGTGAAGATCTCGGAGTAGTCCGCCTCGCCGGCCGTCACCTCCTCGCCGGAGGCGATGTAGCCGCTGTACGTCAGGTCGCTGACGTGGCGTGCCTTGGTCCCGGCCGGCAACGCGAAGAACCGTTGGCTCGCCGCGACGGCGTCGAGCGTGACCACGTCCTGGGCGGGGTCGGTGGCCACCTGGAAGATCCCGCCGGGCGGCTCGAACTTGTCGACGAGTGGCGGAATTCGAACCAACCGTCGCGGCTGACCTGCCAATGACAATTCTGTGGTACGGAATTATTCTTTCGGCGGCGCGGTCGACTGGCGCACGACGAGGCTGAGCGGCAGCAGCACCGACCGCGAGTGCCGGGTCGGCTCGTGCAGGTCGGCGAGCAGCAGGCGGGCGGCTTCCGCGCCCAGTTCGTAGTGCGGGATCCGGACGGTGGTCAGCGGCGGGCTCACCTTGTCGATGAACGGCATGTCGTTGAAGCCGACCACGCTCATGTCGTCCGGGCAGGTCAACCCGCGTTCGGCGAGCGCGTCGTAGCAGCCGAGCGCGAGCAGGTCGTTGCCGGCCAGCACCGCCGTGAACCGCGCGCCGGAGTCCAGGAGCGTGGCGAGGCCGCGGGCGCCGGCCGCCTCCGACCACGCGTCGCAGATCACCATCATCTCCGGGCCGTCCGCGAGCCCCTGGTCCTGCATCGCCTCGCGGAACGCGCGCAGCCGGCCGCGACCGGTGGACAGGTCCTGCGGGCCGGCGAGGTGGGCGATCCGGGTGTGCCCCAGCTCGACCAGGTGCCGGAGGGCGAGGGACACGCCGGTCGCGTCGTCCGCCGTCACCGACGGGATGTCGGCGCTGGCCACCCGGCGGTTCACCGTCACCGCCGGCGTGCCGCTCGCGACCAGCTGCTCCAGCAGCGGGTGCCGGAGCCGGGCCGTGGCGAAGACGAACCCCTCGACGTTCCGGCTGCGCATCGACTCGACGGCCGCCGCCTCGCGGTCCGGGTCGTTGTCGGTGTTGACGATCCACGCGTTGTAGCCGACCTCGCGCAGCACGTCCTCGACGCCGCGCGCGATCGGCGGGAACAGCGGGTTCGTCAGGTCGGGGATCACCAGCCCGATACTCGCCGACCGGGACGTCTTGAGGCTGCGCGCGATCGGGTTCGGACGGTAGCCCAGCGCACGGGCGGCGCGTTCGACCCGGTCGGCGGTCTCGGCGTTGACGAGGTGGCGGGTGGCGGGGTTCAGCGCCCTGGAGGCGGTCGCACGGTGGACCCCCGCGCTGTCCGCGACGTCCTGAAGGGTCGGCTGACGCATCATCGCATGGTAGAGGGTGCCCGACCTGCGCACACTCGGACACCTCAGGTCCCGGCGAACCGGTCGTCGACGAGCCCCGTGGTGGCGTGGCCCGTGCCCGGTGCGTACCGCTCCCGCAGCCGGACGAGGGTCGCCAGCGACGCGTCGTCCAGGCGCCCGTCCGGCACCAGCCCTTCGCGCGGATCGACCAGCGTCGCGAGGTAGCGGCGGGCGCTGGCGGCGTCCAGCCCGAGCGGGGTCGGATCGGCGGTGAGCTGGCCGGCGACCAGAGCCCGGGCCGTCCTGACCAGGGCTGTGGCCAGCGCGGCGACGCCGTCCGGCACCGGCGACGCGGCGGCCAGGACGGTGCCGACGTACGGGCCGAGCGAGGACGCGCGGTTGATCCGGGTACAGCCGGCCGCCTCGGCGCGCAGGTCGCTGCCGGCGCCGAGGACCGTCATCGCGCACTCGCCGGCGATCAGCGCGGACGCCCGGCGCGGCGTCGACCCGAACGGGCGTGCCTCGTAGCCGTCGATTCCGGCCCGGGCGAGCAGTTCGTAGGCGACGAACGCGAACCCGGACGTGGGGGAGTCGACGGCGAGCACCCCGGGGGCGCCGGGCCGGCCCGGGTCGACGGCGGCGGAGCCGGGGGCCCGCGGGTCGAGGCCCGGTGCGGCGAACAGGGACAGGCCGAGGCCCCGGTCGATCGCGGCGAGGACGCGGACGTCCGCGCCTGTGCCCCGGTGGGCGAGGACATTGTCGGGGCTGGTCAGGACGGCATCGAGCGCACCGCTCAGCAACGCCGTGAACTGCTCGGACGAGGAGGCGGCGGGCACGTCCACGACGGACAGTCCGGCGGCGCGCAGGGGACCCGCGGCGGCGCCGAGTACCACCGACGGGCTGAACGTCCCCAGCCGCAGGACCTGCATGAGCCCATCCTGAGCTACAACCGATTGCATAAACAAGGGTTCTTGGTATGGCCAGCCCCCGCGCGGGCGCGGTAACGTAGCGCGCCGCAAGCCGCGTGTAACGCACGTACTGGACATACCACCACGGAGCCTTGACACGTGGTGACGTGGATCACATGATGCCCGTATCGCAATCGATTGCGACGGGAGAGACGAGCCCAAGGAGGGCCCATGCCCGGCCTACTGTCCCGCCTGACCACCACCCGGCGGGCCGTACTCGTGGCCGCCGCGCTGGTCACCGTCGTCGCCGCCTGCGGTGAGCCGCCCAGCGCGAAGTCGGCCGACTCCGACGAGCCGCTGACGATCGGCATCTCCCTGCCGCTCACCGGCGACTTCTCGCAGCCCGGCACGCAGGCGAAGCGCGGGTACGAGGCCTGGGCGAAGATGGTGAACGACGGCGACGGCCTGCTCGGTCGCAAGGTCGAGCTGAAGATCACCGACGACGCGAGCAACCAGGACACCGTGGTCGCGGACTACACCCGGCTGATCACCCAGGACAAGGTCGACCTGCTCCTCGGCACGTTCTCGTCGCTGCTGAACTACCCGGCCTCCGCCGTCGCGGAGAAGAACGGGATGCTCTACGTCGAGCCGGCCGGCGGCGCCCCGAAGATGTTCGAACGCGGCTTCAAGTACCTCATCTACGCCCAGCCGGCCACCGCGCCGAAGCAGGCCGAGGTCATGGTCGAGTGGGTGAAGTCGCTGCCGGAGGCCGAGCGGCCCAAGACCGCCGCCTACCCGACGCAGGACGACCCGTTCACCCGCCCGGTGATCGAGACCATGCAGTCCGGCCTGGAGAAGCTCGGCGTCAAGACCGTCTACTCCACCGTGTACCCGCCCGACGCCACGAACTTCCAGACCATCGCCAGCGCCATCGCCGCGAAGAAGCCCGACCTGGTCGCCCACGGCGCGGTGTTCGAGGACGGTGTCGGCATGGTCCGCTCGCTCAAGCAGCTGAACTACTCGCCGAAGGTGCTGTTCCAGACTTCCGCGCCCAGCAACGCCGGGCAGTACAGCGACGGCGTCGGCCTGGCCAACACCGAGGGTGTCTTCTACACCGTGAGCTGGAACGAGAAGGCGAAGACGCCGCTGAACGAGGAGTTCGTCGCCGCCTACGGCAAGGCGTACGGAGGCGAGGTCCCCGCCGAGGACGCCGCTGACGCGTTCGCCGCCGGCCAGATCCTCCAGGCGGCCGTCGAGGCGGTCGGCAAGATCGACCAGAAGAAGCTCGCCGAGTGGCTGCACGCCAACTCCGTCGACACGATCCTCGGCAAGCTCAACTGGGACGAGACCGGCGCGCCGCAGTCCCAGTTCCTGCTCGCGCAGTGGCAGGCTGGGAAGGTGGAGATCGTCGCTCCGACCGACCGCGCGACCACGAAGACCGTCATCAATCCCAAGCCCGGCTGGAAGCCGTGACGCAACTGCTCCAAGCGTTGGCGTTGGGCCTGCTGATCGGCGGCGTGTACGCGCTGCTGGCCAGTGGGCTCACGCTCATCTTCGGAGTCATGCACATCATCAACATCGCGCACGGCGCGTTCCTCGTGCTCGTCGCGATGCTCACCTGGTGGCTGTGGCGGCAGACCGGCATCGATCCGATCCTGGCGTCGGTGATCACCACCCCGCTCATGTTCGGCGCCGGCTGGATCCTCTACCGGACGTTGATCGTCCGCATCCGGAGCGCGTCGGCGTCGATGTCGGTGCTGCTCACGTTCGGGTTCGCCCTGACGATCGAAGGCGTGCTCAACGTGACCGCCGGCAACAAGTTCCGGTCCGCGACCCCCTCCTACTTCGAGGAGTCGTTCCGGGTCGGCGGGGTCTCGTTGCCGAAGCCGCAGGTGTACGGGTTCGTCGCCGCGGTGGTCGTCCTGGCGCTGCTCTACGTCGTGCTGACCCGGACCTGGACCGGCCGGGCCATCCGCGCGACGTCGCAGAACCCGACGGGCGCCGCGCTGGTCGGCGTCGGCGCCACCACGACCGCCGCGCTGGCGTTCGCGATCGGCACGGCGACGACCGGCGTCGGCGGCTCGATCCTGTCCGTCCTCTACCCGTTCTTCCCCGCGTCCCACTACGACTGGATCTCGCGGCTGCTCGGCATCATCGTGCTCGGCGGCATGGGGAGCCTGCCCGGCGCGCTCGCCGGCGCGCTGATCCTCGGCCTGGCCGAGACGCTGACCGCGACCTACGGCTCGCTGCGCTGGTCCACGCTCGTGTTCTACCTGGTGATCATGGTCGTCCTGCTGGTGCGCAAGCAGGGCCTCTTCGGGACGACCCTGCGCGAGGACGTCACGGCATGACCCCGAACCGGCGCCGCCTGCTGGTCGCCGCGCCCCTCGCGGCGCTCGCGTTGTACCCGGTGATCCGGCCGTACGACGCCTACCAGCAGGCGGTGCTCCTCCTGGCGTTCCTGCTCGCGATCCAGGCCGTGAGCTGGAACATCATCTCCGGGTACGCCGGCTACATCTCGCTCGGGCACGGCGCGTTCCTGGGGATCGGCTCGTACACGGCCGGCATCGTCGGGGTCCACACCGGACTCAACCCGTTCCTCGCCGCGCCGCTCGGCGGGCTGGTCGCCATGGTGGCCGCGCTGCTGATCGGGTCCGTCGTGCTGCGGACCCGGGGGCCGGCGTTCGTGATCATCACGATCGCGCTGCTGCTGGCGATGCAGGTCGTCGCGGCGAACTGGTCGTCGCTCACGAACGGGTCAGACGGCCTCACGCTCGAACTGCCGTTCTGGTCGCGCGACATCCAGAACGTGCCGTTCTACTACTTCTTCCTGCTTCTCTTGTTCGCCACGATCGCGTTCAGCGCCGCTCTGACCCGGACCAAGTTCGGTACCGGGCTCGTCGCCATCCGCGAGGACGAGGGCAAGGCCGCCGCGATCGGCGTCGACACGACCCGGTACAAGGTCGTCGCGTACTGCCTCAGCGCGTTCTTCATCGGCGTGGCCGGTACCGGCTACGCGTACTTCCTCACGTTCCTCAACCCGGTCGGCGCGTTCCACATCCTCGGCAGCGTGACGATCGTGCTGTCCGCGCTGGTCGGCGGCCGGGGCACGCTGTGGGGGCCGGTGGTCGGCGCGTTCGTCGTGCAGATCGCCAGCGAGGTCGCCACCGTCTACGGCGGCGGCAGCCAGAGCCGGGTGCTCCTGTTCGGCGTGGCGCTCGTCGCGGTCGTGCTGTTCCTGCCGGCGGGGCTGCTACCGACGATCGAGGCCTGGTGGCGGCGCCGGCACGCCGAGCCGGTCGAGTACACCGACCAGGCGGGCGCGCTCGGGCTCGGCCGGATCGAGGTACGGCATCGCGAGAACCGCCCTGGCGTTTTGCCGGGGGCCGGCGCGGCGGCCGGCCCGGCATCGGGGCCCAGGCCGTTGCTGGAGATCCGCGGGGCGACCCGGGCCTTCGGCGGGCTGGTCGCCGTGGACAAGGCCGACCTGACCGTGGCCGAGGGCAGCATCACCGCGCTGATCGGCCCGAACGGATCCGGCAAGACCACGCTGTTCAACCTGGTCACGGGCGCCATGCGGCCGGACGGCGGCGAGATCTGGTTCGACGGCCACCGCATCGACCGGCTGCCGCCGTGGCGCCGTGGCCACCTCGGCCTCGGCCGTACCTTCCAGGTCACCCGGCTGTTCAGGAGCATGACCGTGCTGCAGAACGTCGTGGCCCCGATGCCCGACCCGCACTGGCGCACGATGTTCGCCGGCGCCGTCAGCGGCCACGAGGCGGACCGCGCCCGGGAACTGCTCGGCTTCGTCGGGTTGGGCCGGTTCGCCGACCTGCCCGCCGGCTCGCTGTCCTACGGGCAGCAGAAGCTCGTCGAGCTGGCCCAGATCCTGATGATGGACCCGAAGCTGATCCTTCTCGACGAGCCGGCCGGCGGCGTCAACCCGAGCCTGGTGGACCGCCTCTGCGACGTCGTCCGGGGGCTCAACGAGCAGGGCGTGACGTTCCTAGTCGTGGAGCACAACATCCCGATGGTGCTCGGCCTGTGCGATCCGGTCGTGGTGTTCTCGCGGGGGGCGCCGATCGCGGCCGGCCCGCCGGAGTTGATCCGCGCCGATCCGGTCGTCCTCGACGCCTACCTCGGCGACGACTGGGCGGTGGAACGTGTCGAGGGCTGACCTTGTGACGGTGTGGCGGTGCTGAGGCTCGACGGCGTCGTCGCGGGGTACGGCGGCGGCGACGTGTTGCAGGGCGTCGACCTGGTCTGCGAGGCCGGGTCCGTCACGTGCGTCGTCGGGCCGAACGGGGCCGGCAAGTCCACGGTGCTGCGGGTCGTGAGCGGGCTGCTGCGGCCGAGATCCGGCACGGTGACGCTGGCCGGCAAGCCGATCGGCGGGCTTCCGCCCGATGAGATCCTGCGGCGCGGCGTGACCCAGGTGCCGCAGACCCAGGCGCTGTTCCCGTCCATGTCGGTGCGGGAGAACGTGCTGATGGGCGGGTTCCTGATCCGCCGGGACCGCGCCCTGCTGCGTGCCAGGTACGCGGCCGTCGAGGACCTCGTCCCGCTCGTGGCCGAACGCCAGGACGACCCGGCGGGCAACCTCTCGGGCGGGCAGCGCCGGATGGTCGAGATCGGACGCTGCCTCATGCTCGACCCGTCCGTGATCCTGCTGGACGAGCCGTCGCTCGGCCTGGATCCGCGCGGGCTGTCCGCCGTCGCCGGGCTGATCCGGCAGCTCAACGAGGCCGGCACGACGGTCCTGCTTGTCGAGCAGAACGTCCGGCTGGGGCTGGGGATCGCCAGTCACGGCATCGTCATGGAGGGCGGCCGCGTCCGCCTGGACGGGCCGGCCGCCGAGATCGTCAAGCACCCCGAGATCGCCAGCCTGTACCTCGGCGGCGCGCCGCGCTGAGCGTTGCACGATGTGCACTCGATTGCACGTCCGCAGCGGCCCGGGCAGGGGGAGATCGCTGCCTCGGTGCGGGGGTTACGGCATCTCACTGGGGGTTTGCCCGGTTCGATGCTTCGCCGTCCCTTGACACGTCTGCACCACGTCGTTAGCGTCCTTAGCAATCGATTGCACTGGTGTGGGTGGGGGTGCCGGATGAGCCAGGGATCGTTGACCGTCGGCTGGATCGGCACCGGGCGGATGGGCGCCGCGATGGCGCGCAGGCTCGCGGTGGCCGGCGTCGACGTCACGGCCTGGAACCGCACCCGCTCGAAGGTCGAGGCGCTGGTCGGCGACCGGGTGCGGGCCGCCGACCAGATCGCCGACCTCGCCGATCGCGACGTCGTGTTCACGATGGTCTCCGCCGACGACGACCTGACCGCAGTCCTGACGGGGGACGGCGGCCTGCTTACCCGCGCGGACGCGACGCCGGCGATCATCGTCGACTGCTCGACGGTCTCCACCCAGACGTCCGCGGCGATGCGCGAGGCGGCCACTGTGCGCGGTGTCGAGTTCCTCGCGGCGCCGGTCAGCGGCAACGCGAAGGTCGTGGCGGCCGGCAAGCTCAGCGTGGTGGTGTCCGGTCCGGAGGCGGCCTACCTGCGGGTCGTGCCGTTACTGGAGACGATCGGCCAGTCGGCGACGTACGTCGGCACGGGCGAGGCGGCGCGGCTGGTGAAGCTCTGCCACAACCTGCTGCTCGGTGTGGTCACCCAGTCGCTGGCGGAGATCACGGTGCTGGCCGAGCAGGGCGGCGTGTCCCGGGCGGCGTTCCTGGACTTCGTCAACAACAGCGTCCTCGGCTCGGTCTTCACCCGGTACAAGACGCCGGCGCTCGTGAAGCTCGACTACACGCCGACGTTCACGCCGGTGCTGCTGCGCAAGGACTTCGACCTCGGGCTGGCCGCCGCGCGGGAGCTCGGGGTGCCGATGCCGCTCGCGGCGCTCACCCATCAGCTCGTGCAGGCCACGATCGGCGCCGGCCGCGCGGAGGAGGACTTCGCCGTCCTGCTCGACCTCGCGGCCGCCAACGCCGGGCTCGATCTCAAACCTGAGGCCGCCGATGTGGGCGACGGCCTCAGCGACCCCACCTAAGGAGGTGCCGGCATGGTCATGCCGGCAGGTCCGCCCGTGCCGTCGCCCGGGCGCATGAGCGTCGACTTCGAGGAGCGCGTCGACTTCGCGCGGCTCCGCGCCTACCGGCTGGGTCGCGCCCGCGCCGCGCTGGAGGAGTCGGAGCTGGGCGCCCTCCTCGCCTTCGACGTCAACAACATCCGGTACATGACCTCGACGATGATCGGCGAGTGGGCGCGCGACAAGATGGCCCGGTACGCGCTGCTCGCCCGTGGCGCCGAGCCGGTCGTCTGGGATTTCGGCTCGGCGGCCAAGCACCACCAGCTCTACGCGCCGTGGCTCCGGCCGGAGAACTCCCGCGCGGGCATGCTCGGCCTCCGGGGCTCCGTCGCGCCCGACGCCGGCCTGTTCGAGCGCGCCGCCCGCGAGATCAAAGGCCTCCTCGAGGATGCCGGCGTCGCCGACATGCCGCTCGGCGTCGACATCGCCGAACTGCCGATGGTGTTCGAGCTGCAACGTCTCGGCCTGGACGTGCGGGACGGCCAGCAGGTCCTGCTCGACGCCCGGCAGATCAAGTCGCCGGACGAGATCGCGCTGCTCTCGACGGCCGCCGCGATGGTCGACGGCACCTACGAGACCATCGTGGACGCGCTGCGCCCCGGCATCCGCGAGAACGAGATCGTCGCGCTGGCGAACAAGCGGCTCTACGAGATGGGTTCGGACGACGTCGAAGCCATCAACGCCGTCTCCGGCGAACGGTGCAGCCCGCACCCGCACAACTTCACCGACCGCATGATCCGGCCCGGCGACCAGGTGTACTTCGACATCATCCAGTCGTTCAACGGCTACCGCACCTGCTACTACCGCACGTTCGCCGTCGGGCGGGCGACCAGCGCCCAGCGCGACGCGTACACCCGTGCCCGCGAGTGGATCGACGCGGCGATCCAGAGGGTCAAGCCCGGGGTGGGCACCGACGAGATCGCCCGGTGCTGGCCGCGCGCCCAGGACTTCGGGTTCGACAACGAGATGTCCGCGTTCGGCCTCCAGTTCGGGCACGGGCTCGGCCTCGCGCTGCACGAGCGGCCGATCATCAGCCGGCTCAACTCGCTGGAGAACCCCGTCGAGCTGCGCGAGGGCATGGTGTTCGCGCTGGAGACGTACTGCCCGGCCTCGGACGGGTACTCCGCCGCCCGCATCGAGGAGGAGATCGTCGTCACGGCGAACGGTCCACGCGTGATCACCCTCTTCCCGGCGGAGGAGCTGTTCATTGCCAACCCCTACTGAACTCGGGCTCCCGCCCGTCCCCGCGTTCGACGCCGCCGTCGGGCCCGGTGACGCGGTGCGGTTGTACACGCTCATGTCGCGGGTCCGCCGGTTCGAGAAGCGCGCGTACGACCTGTTCCTCCAGAACCTCGTGAAGGGCACCAGCCACCTCTCGCTCGGGCAGGAGGCGATCGCCGCCGGCTTCGGGCTGGCGATGCGCCCCGACGACTGGACGTTCGCCACCTACCGCGGCCACGCCCACACGCTGGTGCGCGGCACCGGCATGGACGCGACGATGGCCGAACTGCTGGGCCGCGCCAACGGACTCCTCGCCGGCAAGGGCGGGTCGATGCACCTGACCAGCGTCGAGCACGGCGTGATGGGCTCCTACGCCATCGTCGGTGCGCACCTGACGATCGCCAACGGTGCCGCGTGGTCGGCGAAGCTCCGCGGCACCGACCAGGTCGCGGTGTGCTTCTTCGGCGACGGCACCACGAACATCGGCGCGTTCCACGAGGCGCTGAACCTGGCGGCGGTGTGGCGGCTGCCAATCGTGTTCGTGTGCGAGAACAACCTCTGGATGGAGTACACGCCGATCGGCGAGGTGACCGCCGTGCCGTGGCCCGCGGCCGACCGGGCCGGGGCCTACGGTCTCGAACCGCTGGTCGTGGACGGCAACGACGTGACCGAGATGTACGACGTCGCCCGCACGTCGCTGGCTGCGGCCCGCGCCGGTGCGGGCCCGGCGCTGATCGAGGCCGTGACGTACCGCCAGGGCGGGCACTCGCGGGCCGATCCGGCGAAGTACCGCGCGCCCGGCGAGGTCGAACCGTGGCTGGCCCGCGACCCCGTGACCACGTACCGTGCGCACCTCGTCGCGTCCGGCGTGGACGTCGGCGCGATCGACGACGAGGTACAGCGCGAGGTGGACGCGGCGACCGAGGCGGCCATCGCCGGGCCGCCGCCCGCGCTGGACCTGGTGGACCGCGACGTCTGGGCCGACGGGAGCTCGTCATGGCGCAACTGACCTACCGGCAGGCGGTCGCCCGTGGCCTCGCCCAGGAACTCGACCGCGACCCGTCCGTGGTGTTCCTCGGCGAGGACGTGGCCGGCGCGGGCGGCGTCTTCAAGGCGACCGGCGGGCTGCTGGAGCGGTTCGGCCCTGATCGGGTCCGGGATACGCCGATCTCCGAGCAGGCGATCCTCGGCGCGGCCATGGGCGCCGCGATGACCGGGTTACGCCCGATCGCGGAGATCATGTTCTCCGACTTCCTCGCGGTCTGCTGGGACATCGTCGCCAACGAGATCGCCAAGACCCGGTACATGACGAACGGGCAGGTCGCGCTGCCGCTGGTGATCCGCACCGCGAACGGCGGCGGCCTGCGGTTCGGCGCGCAGCACTCGCAGAGCGTCGAGAACTGGGCGATGGCCGTGCCGGGGCTGAAGGTCGTCGCGCCGGCCACCCCTGCCGATGTCGTCGGCCTGCTGGCCGCCGCGGTCCGCGACCCCGATCCGGTCCTGTTCTTCGAACACAAGGCGCTCTACCCCACCAAGGGCGAGGTTCCGGACGGCGAGATCGTCGACACGCTCGGCACCGCCAAGGTTCGGCGCACCGGCGGCGACTGCACGATCCTGGCACTGGCGGCGATGGTTCCGCGCGCGGTGCAGGCCGCCGACGAACTGGCCGCGCACGGCATCGACGCCACCGTGGTCGACGTGAGGTCGCTCGTCCCGCTGGACACCCGCACGATCCTTTCCGCCGTCGCGGGCACCGGCCGGCTGTTCACCGTCGAGGAGAACCCGCGCCTGTGCGGCTGGGGCGCCGAGGTCGTCTCGATCGCGGTGGAGGAGATCTGGTCCGACCTGGACGGTCCGCCTGTCCGCATCACCACCCCGCACGTGCCGTTACCGGCAGCCGACGCCCTCGAAGACCATGCCATCCCGTCCGTGGCCCGGATCACCGAATCCGTGCGGAAGGCCCTGGGTTGATGGCTCCGGACGGGCTGCTCATCGGGGGCGAGTGGCGTGCGGGCGAGACCGGCGCCGAACTCGACGTGTACGACCCGTCCACCGAGGAGGTCATCGCGCGGGTGGCGGACGGGACGGTCGCCGACGCGGTCGCCGCTGTCGACGCCGCCGCGAAGGCCGGTCCCGGCTGGGCGGCGACGGCGCCGCGCGAGCGGTCCGAGATCCTGCGCCGGGCGTTCACGCTCATGACCGAGCGGGCCTGCCCGCTCGCCGAGCTGATCGTCACCGAGAACGGCAAGGCGTTGCGGGACGCCCAGAGCGAGGTCGCCTACGCGGCGGAGTTCTTCCGCTGGTACGCGGAGGAGGCCGTCCGCGCGGAGGGTTCGCTGGCGACCGCGCCGTCCGGAGCCAACCGGATCCTGGTCCTGCACCAGCCCGTCGGGGTGTGCGTCCTGGTCACGCCGTGGAACTTCCCGGCGGCGATGGCGACCCGCAAGATCGCGCCGGCGCTCGCGGCGGGCTGCACGGTGGTGCTCAAGCCGTCCAGCGACACCCCGCTGACCGCGCTGGCGATCGGCGCGATCCTCACCGAGGCGGGCGTACCGCCGGGCGTGGTGAACGTGCTGCCGGCGAGCGAGTCCGGTCCGGTGGTATCGGCGATGCTGCACGACCCGCGCGTCCGGAAGCTGTCGTTCACCGGCAGCACCGAGGTCGGCCGGGTGCTGCTGCGCAAGGCGGCGTACCGGGTGGTCAACACGTCGATGGAGTTGGGCGGCAACGCGCCGTTCCTCGTGCTCGCCGACGCCGACCTCGACGCGGCCGTGGCCGGCGCGATGGTCGCGAAGATGCGCAACGGCGGCGAGGCGTGCACGGCCGCCAACCGCTTCTACGTGCACGGCAGCGTCGCCGGGGAGTTCTCCCGCCGCCTGTCCGAGGCGATGGGCCGGCTTGTCGTCGGCCCGGGCCGCGATCCGGCGACGGACCTCGGCCCGCTCGTGAACGAACGCGCCGTGAGCAAGGTGGACGCCCTGGTCAGCGGTGCCGTCTACGCGGGCGCGAAAGTGCTGACCGGCGCGCGCCGGCCCGCCGGCCGCGGCTGGTACTACGCGCCGACCGTGCTCTCGGAGGTGCCCGCCGACGCGGCGATCCTGCGCGAGGAGATCTTCGGCCCGGTCGCGCCGATCGTCACCGTCGACGACGAGGACGAGGCCATCGCGCTCGCCAACGACACCGAGTACGGCCTGGTGTCCTACGTGTACACCCGGGACCTCGCGCGCGGGCTGCGCGTCAGCGAAGCCCTCGAAGCCGGCATGGTCGGCCTCAACCGCGGCGTCGTCAGCGACCCGGCGGCGCCGTTCGGCGGCGTGAAGCAGAGCGGCGTCGGGCGCGAAGGCGGCCACGACGGACTCCTCGACTACCTCGAACCGAAGTACGTGGCAGTGGACTGGTGAGACCCCCGCGCGCTGGGTGAACTGTGCCCCCGGTGTGCGGTGCCGGCGGCTGATCGGCCGTGACTGATGGGAGCGCGGCCGGTCAGTCCCGGGTCTGTTGTAGCGCCGCTATGACCCGGTCGGTGGTGATCGGGAGGTCCCGGATCCGGACGGAGAGCGCGTCGGCGACGGCGTTCGCGATGGCGGCGGCCGTCGGGCCCTGTGCCGCCTCGCCGGCGCCGACAGACGGTTGGTCCGGACGGTCCAGCAGCGCGACGTCCACGCGCGGTACCTCGCTGAACCGCAGGATCGGGTAGGACTCCCAGTCCGCGCTGGTGACCCGGCGGCGGTCGAAGCGGACGCGCTCCTTGACCGTCCAGCTGGTGGACTGGACGGCGCCGCCTTCGAGCTGGTTGCGGGCACCGTCCGGGTTGACGACGAGGCCCAGGTCGGCGGCGACGGCGAGACGGCGTACCCGGATCTCGTGGACGGCCTCGACCTCGGCGACGACCGCGCAGTAGGCACCGTGGTCCTTGTACCGCGCCAGCCCGATGCCGTAGCCGGTGCCGTCGCTCCTGGTGCGGTCGACCATCCCGGCGGCGGTGGTGAGCACGTCGCGGGCGCGCGGGTCCGTGAGGTGTTTTAGCCGGTAGCTGAGCGGATCGTCGCCGGCGGCCAGGGCCAGTTCGTCCATGAACGACTCGATGGCGAACACGTTCGCGAACGCGCCGAGCGAGCGCAACGCCGACGAGCGGAGCGGCGCCGACAGGACCCGGTGGGCGCTGATTCGTCGCTGGTTGAACGCGTAGATCGGGACGGCGTTGCGCGCGGTGCCAGCCCCCCGGGCCGGTGGGGGATCGACCGGCGGCGGCAGCACGTGCGGCCGGGCCAGATGCGCGGCGGCCAGCAGGCCCGGGCTGCCCGCGTACCCGGGGCGTGCGGTGTGGCCCTGGCTCCAGACGTCGTACTCCCAGCTCACGACGCCGCCGTCGGCGTCGACCGTCGCCGCGACGTCGATCGCCATGGCGCTGCCGAACGGCGACCAGGTCAGCTCGTCGCGCCGGCTCCACCGCACGCGGACCGGACGGCCCGGTACCGCGCGTGCCAGCAGGACGGCGTCGAACGCGGCATCGTCGGCGCCGTTGTGGCCGTAGCAGCCGGCGCCTTCCGCGTGCTGGACGCGCACCTGGCCGGGGTCGAGGTCGAGCGCCCGCGCGATGGCGGCCCGCAGGTCGTGGATGCCCTGGCTGTGCGTCCAGACCGTGAGGTGGTCGCCGTCCCAACGGGCGATACCGCAGCTCGGCGCGATCGACGCGTGGGCAAGAAACGGCCGGCTGTAGCTGGCCGCGTGCCGCCCCGCCCCACCGGGCATGGCCGCTTTGGCCGTCCCGTCGGCCGACTCCGTCGCGCTGGGCGCGGCCGCTTTGGCCGCCTCGGCACTTCCGTCGGGCGCGGCCGTCGCGCCGGGCGCGGGGGCCGCCTCCGCCGTCGGGCTGGGCGCGGGCTTTGGCGCCGTTGAGTCGGCGATCGTCGTTGACTCGGCCGGGGCGGCGCGGAGGTAGGCCGGCAGGTCGTCCTCGTCGGGGAGGGTGTCGCGCTCGTGCCAGCGGGCATGTTTCGCCAGCTCGTCGGCCGCGAGGTCGGCGGCTTCCTCGTTCGTCGCGATGACGCCGAGGAAGCTGCCGTCGCGGACGACCGTGACGCCAGGCAAGCTCGGGAGGTCGATGCCGTCCAGAGTCGCGGCGGGGGAGGGCGGCCGGACCACGCGGCCGTGCAGTTGCCCGGGCAGCACCAGATCGTGCAGGTACCGGGGGCGGCCCGCGATCTTGTCGGGGAGGTCGAGCCGGGGCGCACTGGTGCCGACGATCCGCAGCTCGCCGACGGCCTTGGGACGGGCCGTGCCGGTGGCGACGCGGTCCAGATCGACCCGCACGGCCAGTTCGCCGTAGGAGGTGGTGCGGCGCCCGTCGCTGATCCGTCCGGCCCGGACGGTGACCGCGTCGGCGTCGAGCCCCAGCGCGACGGCCTCGGCCACGAACAGCGCGCGGACCTCGGCGCACGCTCGGCGGACCGCCGCGCCCGACCGGGCGACCGACATGCTGCCCGCCGTCAGTCCTTCGTCCGGACCATCCGTGCAGGCCGGCGGCATACGGACCTGGTCGAGGTCCACGTCGAGCTCGTCGGCGGCGATCTGCGCGAGCGCGCGTGACGATGCCCTGGCCCAGCTCCACCTTGCCGACGCGAACGGTGATGGTCCCGTCCGCCGCGACCCCGACCCGCCGCGACAGCAACTCCCCGTCCCCGGTCACGGGTCGGCCCCGGCCCCGGACGCCGCCCCGGACGCTGCCCCGGCGTCTGTAGCGGCGCCGGCGCCCGCGGCTCCGGTTCCGGCGGCTCCGGTTCCGGCGGCGCGGGGGACGGCGGCGCCGAGGACGGCGGCGCGGAGGACGGCGGCGACCATGCGGCGTTGCGCACCGCACCGGCAGAGGTGCCGGTCGAGGGCGGTGACGACGTCGTCCTCGTCCGGATGGGGGTTTTCGGCGAGAAGGGCGGCCGCAGTGACCAGGATGCCGGAGACGCAGTAGCCGCACTGGGCGGCCTGCTCGTCGAGGAACGCCTGCTGGAGGGCGTGGCCGTCGAGCCCTTCGACGGTGGTCACGTCCTTGCCGGCGGCCGACCAGAGCGGGACGTCGCAGGCCGGCGCAGGACGGCCGTCCAGGAGGACGAAGCACGCGCCGCACAGGCCGAGCCCGCATCCGAACCGGCTGCCGACGAGACCGAGCTGATCGCGGAGGACGTGCAGCAGCGTGGTGTCGGCGGCCCCGCTCACGTCGCGCCGGACCCCGTTCACCGTGACCTCGAACGTCGGCATCGCACCCGCCCCGTATCGTTGCAATCGATTGCACAGGGCTCGCCGTCTGATGTCAATCCGTCCCGCGCGGATTTCGGGTGGGATCGCGGAGCCAGACTGCACGATCCCACCCCAGGTTCGGGGGCCACCGCTCACGGCGTGCCGGTCAGGTGCGCCGATCGGTCGACGCCTGGTGGCACCGTCCGCGGGCTGCCGGTCGGGTGAGGCGGGCGCGCCGATCGGTCGACGCCTGGTGGCACCTCGATCGAGATCCCGCCGCCGACGCGCCAGGCATTGCCGCCGACCGTGCAGTCCGCCGCTGATCCGGCCTGCCACGGCGTCGCGCTGTCCCACGATGGAGTTCCCGCCGGCAGATGAGGGATGGCGACCGTGGCCGACGACCAGGCTCCGACCAGTGGAAACGCCGACGCACAGGACCAACCGCGCTCGCCGTGGCGACGGCGCCCCGCGTCGCCCGCGGCACCGCCGCCCTGGGCGTCCACACCGGAACCGCCCACCCTCTCGCCGCCCGGCACCCACGCCACGCCCGATGCACCTGGACACCACGCCACGCCCGAGGTCGCCGGGCAGCTCGCCGCGCCCGAACCGTCGGCGAGCGATGGCGCGCCCGAGGCACCAGGGGAATACGAGCCGCCGCCGCGTTACGGCGCGACCGAGCAGCCCCGGCTTTACGGCTCGCCGGAGGCGCCGCGGGCCTACGGCGCGCCGGAGGTGCCCTGGGGTTACGGCGCGCCGGAGTCGGAGGGAACGCCGCGTTACGGGGCGTCCGAGCTGGCCGGGCCTTACGGCGCGCCGGAGGCGTCGTTGGGCTACGAGGCGCCGGAGGGGGCGGGGCGGTACAGGCCGGTTGAGTACGTGCCCGCGTCGGTGCCTGGGGTGTACGTGCCCGCTGGGCGCCGGTCGCAGCGTCGGCCGGGGCGGGTGAGGGCGGTCGTCGGTTGCGTCGTCGTGGCGGGGGTCGCGGCCGCGGTGGGGATTCCGGTGTTCCTGACGCAGCGGGACGACGCGCCCGACACGACGTTCGTGGCCACGACGCCCGAGCCGGTCTGGACGGAGCCGCCTCCGCCCACCCCGGACTACACCAAGGAACCGACACCGGAACCGGCGCTCAGCGTCGACTACAGCGGCGTGGTGGACAATCCGGACTCCGCCGACATGGCCCGCAGCCTGAGCGTCTACTTCGACGGCGTCGACAACAAGGACTTCTCACAGGCGTACGCCGCGTACACCCCGGAGTGGCAGGCGCGCGTCCCGTTCAGCCAGTGGGCGGAAGGGGTGAGCACGACGGACCACTCCAACATCTCGCTGGTCTCGATCTCCT
This sequence comes from uncultured Actinomycetota bacterium, assembly GCA_963742725.1. Lineage (GTDB taxonomy): Bacteria > Actinomycetota > Actinomycetes > Mycobacteriales > Cryptosporangiaceae > CAVVAL01. The sequence goes on from CAVUMX010000003.1 coordinate 643,128, forward strand.
ACGCCGCCGACGCCACGCCCACCGTCGAGGTGCTGTTCCGGAGCACACAGGCCGCGGACAAGGGCCCACGCCCCGGCGAGACCTGCACCGACTGGTCGATCGCGTACACGCTGGAACGGCGTGGCAGCGGCGCCGCACCGTTCCTGATCGCCGGCGGCAAGAAGTCCGGCTTCGGCTCGCAGCCCTGCTGACCAGCCGGCCAACAACCCGGCGGGCCAGGCAGGCCGGCAAGGCGAACGGCCCGGCCGGGCGGGCCACGTCAGCCGGGCCACGTCAGCCGGGCCACGTCAGCCGGGCCACGTCGGGCCGGGCAAGGCGGGTCGGGCAAGGCGGGTCGGGCAAGGCGGGTCGGGCAAGGCGGGTCGGGCAAGGCGGGTCGGGCAAGGCGGGTCGGGCAAGGCGGGTCGGGCAAGGCGGGTCGGGCAAGCAGGGTTCAGCCGGCGAAGGTGGCCGTCACCGCTGCCGCGAGCGCGGCCACCGGTGCGGCGGCGACGCCGGCCAGTTCGAACGCCTGGGTGATGGCGCGCAGCAGGTAGGTCACGTAGGTGCGGTCGCGCTCGGCGCTGGCCGCCTGCACTTCGAGAGAGTTGAGCTGCGACGTCACGGTGTTCGGGTCGGCGAAGGACGTCCGGTGCTCAGCCAGGAGCGCCCGCACCTGGCCGAGCAGGTCCGCGATCTGTCCGGCGCCGACGTGCACGGTGTTGTTGGTGCCGACCGCGCTGTTCGTGACCGTCACATCTCCGTCGCCCGTGTTGTTGATCCCGTTGTTGACGCTGCCCTGCTCGCCGCTCATGTGCCGGTCCTTCCGGTTCGCTTGGTCCCGCTGCCGATGGCGCTGTCGGTGACACTGACCGTCCCGGAGCCGGTGTTGTTGATCCCGTTGTTGATGATGTTGCCGTTGAGGACGACCCGCGAACTCTCCTGGTAGTCGGAGGTGTCGACGTCGTGCTCCGCGAGGAAGTCGTCGAGGTCCGCGAGGATGCGTCGCTCGACGAGCTTGACGAACTTGAAGACGTCGCGGAGCTGGAAGTAGTTGTCGGCCAGCTCGGTCGTGGCGAGTTCGCGGACGCTCAACCTAGCACCGGCATCGAGCGACGGCGCCGCGGCCTGCGCGGGCTGCCCGTGCGCGACCGGGTTGTCCGCCATGGCGGCGCGAAGAGCGTCGAAACCGGCGAGCGCCAGCCGTGCCGGCGCCAGCAGCACGTCGCCGCCGAGCTGCCGGACGCCGGTCCAGAGGGCACGTGCCATCGCGGCCCCGCCGACCCCGTCGATCTCGTCGATGACCTGGTACGCGGACCGGGTCGGGGTGAGCGCGTGGGTCGACAGCTCCAGGTAGAGCATGCCGCCCTGCACGGAGGCGTGGAGGTAGATCGTGGCGACGATCTCGCCGTCCCAGGAGCTGACCTGGCAGGCGAGTGCGTGCCGCGCCGGACCTTCGGGGTTGGTGATCACGTCGGCCCGCCGGGCGCGGGTGATCTGGTTCTCGGGGAACAGGTACGGGTACCGGCCCGAGACGAAGACGTGCTCGCTGACCTGGAATCCGGTGAGCCGCTGCGACGGTTCGGGGTTCACCCGGAAGCCTTCGAGCCGGGCACGCAGGTGATCCAGCAGCTGGACGGCGGTGAACGGCGTGGGGAACAGCTCGACCTGCCGGCTCATCTCGGGTCCCGAGCCGTCCTTGGGCATCAGCCGCTGTACGAAGGACCACGTGGTCAGCTCGGCGCCCGCGCCGAGGTAGGGCCTGAAGCCCGCGTACCGGCTCACCTGCGAGTACTGCTGTTCCCCGATCTGGCGCAGCCGGTAGGTGAGCTTGTCGTTCCAGGTGATGTCGCCCGCCGCGATCGCGTCCAGCGACAGCTGCCGGACGATGCTGGACCCGATGGAGATCCCGGCCAGCACCATCATCGCGACCACGACGACGGGGCCGATCGCGAAGGCCGCCGGCGTCTCCGTCACGAGGGTGACGGCCGAGGTCACCAGCAGCGGCGCGAGCAGCAGCGGGACGAGGATGGAGAGGACGATGCCGCCGACGAACAGCAGCGCGGCCCGGACCATCCACTCGCGCCACGCGGCCATCGACCCGCCGGAGCGGAACAGCCGGACGCCGCCGGCGATCAGCGTCGCCCACGCGCTGAGGAGGAACACGGTGATCACCAGCGAGGCCACCGTCATGAACTGGATCGGCGCGGTGAGCATGAGGATCCCGCCGAATCCGGTGAACGACGCGTCCCTGATCACGTCGTGACGCCAGGAGCGCCGGCAGTGGTACAGGACGGGCACGATGTCGAACCCGTAGGACGGGGCCACGGTGCGGCGTGGGCGGTCGTGGACGCCGGTCAGCGCGGCACGCCGGAAGTGGGAGTCGACATAGGCGGCGACCGAGAGATGTCGCGTGGCGGCGGAGCGCCAGGATTCCCGCTGCGGTTGCGTCGGGCCGGGTAAGGGGTCGGGGACGTGGGTCTGTAGTTGGGCCGGCTCAGCCATGGCTCGTGGGGTCCTCTCGGCGCGGATCGCGGGCGCGATCCCATCGTCGATCGCGGCCGGTGGGCGACGGGGCCGTCTGTCCCTAGAGCCCACCGGACAGCACCGGAAGGAGGGACGCCGATCCGCGCGCGGTGGAGAGCGGGTCAGCCCATTGGCGCGGCCATCTAGCATGTCGGACCGTGGACGCCTCGGATCTCGGCATGGACCCCGTGTTACTGGCGGCCAACGCGCCGGTGCGCCGGGCGTACCGGCGCGCGCTCGGCCGGCTGCGGGCCGCCGAGCCGGCCCAGCACGCGGGCATCGTCCAGGCGATGGCGTTGACCGAGGAGCCGGCAGCCCTCGACCATCTCGACCTCGCCCGCGCGGCCGGGTGGACTCCACTGTGGTCGGGCGGGCACCAGTCGACGTTCCACCTGCGTCTCGCCGGTCACACCGGGCCGGTCTTCGCCGTGGCGTTCGGCGAGGTCGACGGCCGCCCGGTGCTGGCCAGCGGCGGCCGCGACGGCACCGTCCGGCTCTGGGACGCCCTTGTCGGCGAGCCGGTGGGAGTCCTGACCGGGCACAGCAAGGACGTCGAAGCGCTGGCGTTCGGCGGCAACCTCCTGGCCAGCGGCAGCGACGACGGCACCGTCCGGGTGTGGGACGCCGCCCAGGGGGCACTGCTGACGACGATCACGATCACGCGCGGACGGCCGTCCGCTGTGGGGTTCGGGGTTGCCGGGAACGGGCGCAGGGTCCTGGTCACGGCGTCCGGCCAGGACGATGACGACGACGGGGCCGTGTACGTCTGGGACCCGGTCACCGGTGACCGCATCGCCAGCCTCCACGAGGGCGGGCCGGTGCCCGCGCTGGCGGTCATGCCCGGCGCGGTAGTCGCCGGCCTCGACGAGGACGTCGTCCGCCTCTGGGATCTTGCCGGCGGCCCGCCGCTCGTCTCGTGGAAGTGGCCGCGGGGCTGGCGGGACTCCGATCTCGACGGCGGACGGTTCGCCGCCCCGCTGGTCGTGACGTCCCTGGACGGGCGGGTGGTGCTCGGCGCCACCGCGTCGGCCGCCTACGGCCGCGACTGGGAGTACACGTGCGCCGGCGTGGTCTGGTGGGACCCGGTGACGCACGGTGTGGTCCGCCGGGACGAGCTCGGCCAGGACGAGACGCTGCTCGCCGCCGACGGATCCGGCCGGACCGCCACGGTGAAGTTCCACGGCTATCCGGGCGGGTCCATGGAGGGCCCGGACGTGAGCATCCGCGGCGGGCGGCGCGTGGACCTGCAGGGTCATACCGGCGTCGTCCGCGCGGCGAGTTTCGGCGATGTCGACGGGATGACGATGCTCGCGACGGCCAGCGACGACGGCACGGTGCTGCTCTGGGACGCGGAGTCCGAGCACGCCCACCCGGCGGCCAGCGGCCCGCAGGGCAGCGGGCTGGCAGCAGCCAGGGACGTCCTGGCCGTCGGCAGGGCCGCGGGTTTCGTGGAGCTGCTCGATCCGATCACCGGCGGTCGGCTGCGCAGCGTGAGCTGTGACAGCGCCTCCAGAGCCACGCCCGGCCACGACTGCGGCGGCTACTCGGACCACTGCCGCCGCGCGGTGGCGGTGGGAACCGTCGACGGCCGCACGCTCGTCGCCACGGGCGGTGACGCGGGCGGCGTCGCCCTGTGGGACGCGGACACCGGCACGATGAAGCGCTTCCTCACCGAACCGGAGGGCAGCGTTCTCGCCTTCGGTCAGGTCGGGGGTAGGACGCTTCTCGCGGCCACCGGCGGCCCGGCGGCGGTGTGGGATCCGGCGACGGGCGAGCGCATCGCCACCCTGCGCGAGGGTCCCAACGACAGCGCCTGGGGCACCCGCTCGATCGTGTTCGGCACGTCGCAGCGGGCGTCGATCGTCGCGACGGGGAAGTGGTCGCGCGTCGATATCTGGAACCCGCTGTTCGGCAGGCGTCTCCGCAGCCTGCCCGGTCACGGTAAAGGCGCTGGCCTCGCCGCCGGCCCGGACGTGCTCGCCGTCGCACACGACGACGAGGTGTGCCTGTGGGAGCCGGAGACCGGGCGGCGCCTCTCGACCTGCGCGAGTCCGGACGGGCTGGTCACCTGCCTCACGCTCATCCATGGAGACGGTCGCCTGCTGCTGGTCACCGGGGCCGAGGACGGCACCGTCCGGCTCTGGGACGCCCTGGAAGCGCGTGTGCTGAGCACGCTGGCCACGTTCGCCAGGCCGGTCACGGCGGTGGCCGTCACCCGCATCGCCGGCCAGCCGCACGTGTTCGCTCAGGCTGTCTCCGGCCGGCTCACCGCCTGCCGGCTCAGCTGACCGACCTTCCGCCGGTACCTGACCCGGCACGGGCTCTGCGGCCACTTCGTGGTCTGCCCGGCCGCCGGGACCGGGTCCGTGTCGACGAGTTCGAGGTCGAAGTGCTGGAGCAGCCTGGTCACCGTCAGCTTGATCTCCTGGTACGCGAACTGGGCGCCGAGGCAGCGGTGCAGCCCGCCGCCGAAGCCGACGAGCAGGCGCATGGCTTTCGGGTCGTCCAGGTAGCGGTCCGGGTGGAACCGGTCCGGCTCGGGGAACACGTCCGGGAGGCGGTGGGTCAGGGCCGGCGGCACCATCACTACGGCGCCCTTGGGGATGCGGTAGCCGGCGTAGTCGATCGGCTCGACGGCCTTGCGCGCGATCACGACGGTCACGGGGTGCATCCGCTCGGTCTCGTGGACGGCGCGGTCGAGCACAGGTAGCCGGTGCAGGTGCTTGACCGTCAGCCGCTCCGTCGGGTCGAGCTCGTCGCGCTGCTCGTCCAGCACCTTGGCCAGCTCGTCCGGGTTCTGGAGCAGGTCGATGAACGCCCAGCTCAGATGCCCGTTCGTGGTCTCGTACCCCACCCAGATCATCATCAGGACCAGGTTCACGAGCCGGTGGTCGGGGACGGGCTCGCCATCGGAATACGTGGCCTCGGTCAGCACCTGGAGGAAGTCGGCGGGTTCGAGCGGGTGCGCGCGGCGCTCGCGGATCACGTCGCCGATCACGCGGCGCAACTCGTCCCGGGCACGGTGGCAGCGCACCATCCTCGGGATGGGCACCCAACCCGGGATCAGCGGATCGAGCCCCTCGGAGAACCGGCGGAACACGTCGAAGAAGCTGTCGCCGAGCCGGTCGGACAGGTCGGAGCCGAGGAAGCAGTGCGTCGCCACGTTCATGACGTGCGGACCGAGCGTCTCGACGAGGTCCATCTCACCGGACTCGCCGAGCGATTCGATAAGGGTGTCGGTGAGCCCGTCCATCACCTCGACGTGGCTCTCCAACTGCCGCGCCTGGAAGCGGGGCAGGACGATGTCGCGCTGGCGCTTGTACTCGTCCTCGTCCGCGAGGAACAAGGCGTCCGGGCCGAACATGTGCACGAAGAACGGGTATGCCCGCCGGATTGACAGCCTTTTGTCGGTCTCCGCGAACACGAACTTGCTGTGCTCCGGCCCGAGCAGCACGATCCCGGGGGCGCCAGGCAGGCGCAGCCGGAAGACCTTGCCGTGCTCGTCGTAGCCGCGCTGGAGGACGGTCTCCGGTGAGCTCAGGAACTCCCGGGCGTGCCCGAGCAGCGGGCCCGCGCCGGACACGGTGGGTGGCAGCTGCGCCATGTGACCAGTCCTCCTTGCCGAGGCATCTCCCTTACTAACGTCGCCGCGATGGCCGAGGATCGGTCGCGACCAGAGTTTTCTTCGAGGGGGTCCCGATGCCACGGCCTCGCGCCTTTCGCCTGCTCGTACCGGACGCGCCCCCGCACGGCCGTACCGAGGGCGACCTGTCGGCGGTCCAGCTCAGGCGGACACGCGCGGTGGGTGCCCTGCGGCAGCCCGGGTTGCAGTCGCCGTCCCTGGTGTCCTCGTGCGACGGTTCGATCGACCGGATCCTGTTCGCGTTTCCCCGGTACGGCGTCGAGGACCGGGACCTGGCGGCGGCGTTCCGGTCGGTGATCGCGGCGCTGCGGGTGGGCACGCGCTTCGTGGTCGTCCACCACGACAGCACGCCGGTCACCGCGTGGTTCGGCGGCCATCCCGCCGAGAACGTCACCTACGTGCCGATGCCCGACTACGTGAGCTTCACCGACTGGGCCGAGGACGGCTACGTCTCGCTGAAGGACGGCGCCGACGGCACGGCCTACCTGATGGAGCCGTGGGAGTTCCCGCGTGCGGGCGACGCGCTGATCGCGGACGCGGTGGGCGACCACGCGGCGATCCAGGCGGGCCAGGCGCCGCTCATCTTCCAGGGCGGGAACTGCCTCGTCGGCCCGCGAACCTGGCTGCTGGGCAAGGACTACTTCGCGGACAGCCTCGACCTCCTGAACGGGGCTCGGGCGCCCGTCGAGGTGCCCGCCGGCTCCACCCCCGAGCAGTTCGTCCGGCAGATCTTCGCGGACTACGTCGACGCCGGGCGCGAGCTGCTCGTCGTCGGCACCGGCAAGGCCATCCCGCTGCGCGACTACTACGGGACCAGGGACGGCGACGACTACGTCCTGGACATCGCCGGCGACGGCGCCGGAACGTTCCAGCCGATCTTCCACATCGACATGTTCATCACGCTGCTCGGCGCGGACGACGTGCTGGTCGGCAGCCCGCGCCTCGCCGACGGGCTGCTCGGCACGACGTCACCGTTCGCGCTGGACGACGTCTACGACACGATCGCGCGGGACCTGGCAGCGGCCGGTATGCGGGTCCACCGGAACCCACTCGTCCACCGGGCGACCCGCGGCCAGCGCCTCACGGTCGCGCAGCTGCGCCAGATCGACGACGAGGCGCTGCAGGTCGCCGTCGAGGAGCTGGTGAGCGCCGGCGCGTCGGAGTCCACGACGGTCACGGTCCGTGCGTGGCACCACGTCACCTGGAACAACTGCCTCGTCGAGAACAGCGAGGCGTACGGGAAGACCGTCTACCTGCCCACGTTCGGCCACGGCGCCAACCGGGACCTCGCACCGGTCGACCAGCACATGAAGGGCGTGTTCGAGAGCTTCGGCTACACCGTCCACCTGCTGGCGGACTTCACGAAGTTCGCGCGTCGCCAGGGTGTCGTCCACTGCGTCAAGAAGTACCTCGACCGCGAAGACTGACGAGCGGCGGCGCGGCGGTGGCCCGCGCGAGCACGCTGGTGGCCACGCAGCTCGCCGCGAGGATGGCGGCGGAGGTGGCCAGGTGTCCGGCGTGCGTGTAGAGCACGAGGTTCGCCGACGCGCTGGCGTACGCGCCGAGCAGCGCCGCCGCGTAGAGCGCGAACGCCGCCGGGGGTCGGGCCACCCACTTCGCCGTACGGCTGTCCCGCACCGTGGCCAGCCATTCCAGCGGACCGCGCATGCCGGCCTCCGTGGCCGGACGCACCGTCCGATGGGCGAGTGTGACGGGGTTCGCGGCGACGAGCAGCGCCGGTGCGACGATCGCGAGCGCGACGTGCTGGGCGTTGACGGCGGCGTTGTACGACCAGATCACCGGGTTGGTCAGCTCCGGCGTGGTCGCGGCGACGACCGCCAGCCAGCCCCCGATCCACGACGCGGTCCGGGCGATGGGCCATGGCTCGCCCAGCCGGCGGGCACCGGCGAGGTAGCACCCGATGGCGGCGATGGCGAGGGTGAGGAACACGGGGTCGGGCACCCATTCGAGAGCCCTCCGGAGAGGGAGGTCGACCAGCTCGGCGATCCCGTACCCGCTCGGCGGGGGAGTGCGGGCGAGGCCGCCCGCGAGCCCGAGCGTGGCGGCCATGACCAGGACTTCGGTCCAGGCGAACCGCGTGAACGCTCGCCCGTTGCCGCCCAGGAGCGCGGGGATGGTCGTCCGCCGGTGCCACCAGCCGAAGCCGCCGAGGACGGCGAGCGCCGCAAGCTTGAGGCCGAGGACGGCGCCATACGCGCTGGCCAGGTCCGCTGGTGAGGCGAGCCGCAGCACGGCGCTGACCAGCCCGGACACGCCGACCACGACGAAAGTCCACACCGCGAGCCGGGAATACCGGGCGACCGCCCGCGCGGCCCGGCGCCGGGCCAGCAGCAGCGCCACGAGCCCGCCCGTCCACAGCACGGCGCCGACGACGTGCAGCAGCATCAGCGAGATCGCGAGCTGGTGGTTCGTCGACGCGGCCGCGTGCCCGTTGAACGCCGGCGGCAGGACCGCGACGACGGCCAGCAGCAGCGCGATGGCCATGTCGCCGACGGAGTCGATCGAGCGGCACCGGTAGGCCAGCGTCACGGTCAACACCAGAACGAGCAACAACCCCTGTCCGGACTCCGTCGAAGCGGCGACGTCCAACGCGCCCCGCACGTTCACCCGCGAGACCGGCAGACCGATCAGATCGGCGCTGGTCAGCAGCACGACCATCGCCGTCGCGGCGGCCCACACCGTGGCCGACCAGGACGCCGTCCGCAGCCACGGCCGGGCGTCGGTGGCCACCCGGGGTCCGTCGTGGGGCACTCGTGACATGTCGTGGGGCACTTGTGACATGTCGTCGGGCACGAAAAACAGCGGCGCCAGCAGGCAGCCGACCGTCACCGCCGCGGCGGCCTGGGCCGTCACCTTGAACAACGGCAGAAGCCACGGCGTCCAGCCCGGATCGAGCAGGATGTCCTTGTTCGCCGCGCCGATCGCCCCGCCCCACCACAGGACGGCCGCACATGCCGCGAGCGCGCACACGGCCGCCAAGCTCGCGGCCAGCCATCTTGGAACGGACAATCCGGACTCCCCCCACCTGATCTCTGGGAGGTACGGGGGTCTGTCGCCCGTGGTTCAGCGCACTTGCGGTGGGGTGCTACCCATTCCGGGGTGCGGAGCGACGACGAACACTGGAGCAGGGTCACGGTGGCGGTGGTGTCCGCCGACGGGAAGCGGGGCGTGACGGCGACGCGGCTGGGTGAGCTGCGGCTGTGGGATCTCGCCACCGGCCAGCTTCTGGCCGCCCAGTCCGAAACGAACCACCCCGAACCTAAACGCATCATCGAAGGCGCCGCGTTCACCCGCGACGGCGGCGGCCTGCTGACCACGGGATTCCACTGCCTCGTCGACTGGGACGCGGCCCTGGTGCCGACCGAGCACGGCGACGGCGAATGGGACAGGCTGGAGGGCGGCAGCTGGTTCCGGACCGGCGGCACCACGATCGCGCTGTCGTCCGACGGGCAGCGGGTCGTGGGCGACGACGAGGCCGGCGCCGTGCACGGCTGGGACCTGGCGGGTGCGGGCACTGTCGACGCGCCGCGCGAACCGCTCTGGACGTACGCCGACGACGAGCCGTCCGACCTGCGGCTGCTGCGGATGTGTGACGACGGCCGGCTCGTCGTGTCGCTCCGCCGGGACAGGCTCGTCGTGCTCGACACGATGAGCGGTGCCGTGGTGGCCACGATGGCGGTGCCGGTGAGCCGGCCGACGGCGCTGGCGGGACATCCGGCCGCGCCGGTCGTCGCCCTCGCGAGCCAGGACGGCGAGGTCCTGTGGTGGGACGCCCGCACGGGCGAGCTGGCCGGGCGCGTCCAGGCGCACGGGGACCGCGTCCTGGGTCTGGCGGTCGCCGCCGGGCAGTTGCTGTCGGCGTCGCGGGACGGGACCGCCGCGTTGTGGCGCCTCGACGACGGCGCGGAGCTGGGCCGTTTCGCGCCCTGGCGGATGGTTCTGGTCCCGTGGCGGGAGGACCCGTTCGAGCTGAGGGTGGCCGCCGGTTCCCCGGACGGCACGCGCTGGCTCGTCGGCGGTGCGGGTGGTCAGGTGCATGTCCTGGAATGGTCCGGCCGGCTCGTGCCGTTGCGTTACGGCCGTCCCGCCGTAGTGGGCGCGCTCGACATCGAGTTCCTGCTCGACAACATCCGGGCCGGCGAGGTGCCGCAGGTGCTGCGCGCACCGAGCACGCACCACGAGCTGTCCGACGACGCGGAGAGGGCGGCCGTCGCGGACGCGCTGGTGGAGGCCGTCAGGTCCGGCGCCATGCGGCTCGCCGAGGCGGCCATGCGCGCGTTGCTCGTGGTGGACTACGGCAGGGTCAAGGCGCTGTGTCCGGCGCTGTTCGAACGCTTGCCGGGCATCGCCGGAAAGCTGGTGACCTGGGTCACCGACGAATGGGCGCCGACCGTGCCGTGGCTGCTCGCACAGTTGCCCAACGCGAACGGGGTACTGGCCACCTTCGTGATCGGGGCGCTGGTGGACCAGCGGGAGGACGCGGTACCGGCGCTGCACGAGCACCTGCGGGCGTTCCCGCCAGGCTGGCGGGACATCGACAAGCACGAGTTGATGCGCACGATCGAGGCACTGTCGCCCGACGAGGACGGCCAGCGCCTCGCGCTGGAGCTGATGCTGGACTCAGCCAGCCCGCACGCCCGCTACATCGCGGTCGACGCCTACAACTCGGCGCACCGGTACAGCGGGCAGGGTGGCCTGAAACCACCGTTCGCATCCCGGCTGATCGACCGGCACGTGCGCGACTACGCCCTGCGGGAACTGGCGGAGGAGCCCGACACATCGCGCGGCTACGGCTCGGCCCGCAACCAGTGCGACGCCCTGGATGCCCTGTGGACCTGCTATCAGGACGAGGACGCACCAGTGGTGGCGAGAATCCTGGCGACGACGGACGACCCGTACGTTCTCCTGATCGGCGGGGTCCTGGCCGACGAGGTCTTCAAGGACGACCCGCACTACGACGACTGGCTGATCGACACGCTCAAGCGGATCGCCGCCAACCCCGAACTGGACGCCGAGGTTCACAGGCAGGCGGTCAGGGGCACGATCGTCTGCGCGTCGCCGGCCGTCGAGCCGTGGCTGCTCGAGCTGCTGAGCGGCGGCGATCCGGTGCTCGCGCCGAGCGCGGCGGAGATCCTGCTGAGCCGCGACGTCGAGAGGTTCGCCGCCGTGGCGGAGCCGTACCTGGACGCCATGGAAGGGCGGGACGCGACCGAGGCCCGACGACTGCTGGCCCGCGACCAGTGACCCGGGACCAGCTCGTCCCACCGCTGGCGCGACGCATCCTCGACAGGACATGGACGGTGGTCTCGTGGTGCTACTTCGGCACCGGCGTGGCCGGTCACCTCGTCATGTTCGCCGCCATCGTGTTGATGACCTGGGTCGTCCTGCCGCCCTGGTCGACCGTGCTGCCGCTCACGGCGTGGGCCGCCCTGACGTGGTGGGGCTTCCGGCTGTACCGGAAGGCACGGGCCTCCGTCATCGTGCTGTTCGTCGCCGACCTCGTCGTGGTGTTCGCATACCTGGCCCTCATCGACGCGGTCGGCGACGTCAGGCCGTAGCGGGTCAGTCCGAGTTGGTCTGCTCGTTGTGGTTGTGCTGGATCTGTGCGAGCACGAGGTGGGTCAGTGCTTCGCCGGTCCGATGGCCGGTGCGCTGGTGGTTGGCCAGTGCGAGGAGGCCCGTGTCGAGCGCGTGGGTCGTGTCGCCGAGTGCGTGGTGGGTGCGGGCGAGTTGGGTGAGGGCACGTCCCTCGGTGACCTGGCTGTGGGTGCGTCGAGCGGCGTCTAGTGCTTGGGTCGCGAGGTCGATCGCGGCCACGTAGTCGCCGCGGTCGTGAGACGTGGTGGCCAGGCCGAGCTGTGCGTGCATGGTGTCGGATGCGCTGTCGTTGGCGGCGGCGATCTGGAGACCGGTGTCGTAGAGGCGGTGGGCCTGGTCGCCGTCGCCTTCGGCCCGGCACACCGCTGCTACGGCGCAGGTGGACCGGGCGTCGAGCGGGATGCCCTGGTCTGCGGCGAGGCGGTGCAGTGCATCGGCGCAGCGGCGGGCGTCCTGCGGTCGGCCCGCGTCGAGGTATGCCAGCACGAGCGTCTGCGGAGAGTCGCGCTCACCGGCCCGGTTGCCGAGCTCACGGTGGCGGGTCAGGGCGTCGGTCATGCTGCGGATCGCGCTGTCGACGTTGCCGAGTTCGTGGAGGAGCTCACCGATGGTGCCGATGGTCAGCGCTTCCCACTTGGCGCCCCAGGTCGATTCCGGTGTCGCCTGGTACTGCTCCAGCGCCTGGGTCGCGTGGTCGAGCCCGTCCTGGAGCCGGCCCGCTGGTGCGGTAGGCGTTCGCGAGGTTGAGTAGCACTCCTGTGTGTCCGTCGACCGAGCCGACCTGCCTCTGGAGCGCCGCGGCATCGGTGAGTCGTTCGATGGCCTCGTCCGAGCGGCCGAGAAGGCCCAGCATTCCGCCGAGATTGCTGAGCAGGGTGGCCTGGCGCTGCTTGGCGCCTGTCTGCTCGAACAGCGCGACGGTGCGGGTCAGGTACGTGATGGCGCGCGGGTAGCGGCCGAGGCTGTAGTAGACGTGAGCGAGCCCGTGGAACGCCGTGGCCTGTGCGTGCGGGTCGCCGCTCGCCCGGGCCGCGGCGAGGGCGGCGCGGGCGGCGTTGAGCCAGTCGCTCATGGGGTGGCGGCGTAGGTCGTAGTAGCCACGCAGTCCATCGGCCAGCAGCCAGGTCATCTCCAGCGGCCCGCTTCGTGCGGCGTGGCGGATTATGCGCGTCAGGCTGTGGTGCTCGGTGTCGAGCCAGTCGAGTGCGGACTGGTAGCTGTCGAAGTCTTGCGCCGGGGAGGTTCGACCAGATGGGCACAGGCGAGGCGGTCCAGCTCCCGCGACGCCGCGGGGATGCTGAGGTCCGCGAGCGCGGCGACGGCGGCAACGGTGAAGTCGGGGAGCGGCACCAGCCCGAGACGGCGGAACACCAGTTGCGTCTGGGCGGGCATGGTCCGCAGCGAGAGATCGAACGCGCCGCGGACGCTGCTGTCCTCATCGCCGTCCACGGCCAGGGTGTGAGCGGGGTCGCCTTCGGCTAGTTCAGCCACATAGTCGGCGATAGCCCGGCCTGGCTGATCAGCCAGGCTCGCACCGGCAATGCGCAGCGCGAGCGGCAGATGAGCGCATGCCGTGGCCAGCGCGGCTACGGCGGACGGCTCGGCCGCCACCCGCTCGGCGCCGATCACATGACTCAGTACGTGCTCGGCCTCGCTCGCGGTGAGCACATCAACGGTGACACGCCTGGCGCCGTCCCGGGCGATGAGGCCCGTCAACCTGTCACGGCTGGTGACCACGACGAGACAACGCGGCCCGCCCGGAATCAACGGCCGTACCTGCTCAGCAGAGGCAGCGTTGTCGAGGATGATGAGCAGCCGCTTGCCGGCCGTCATGGTCCGGTATCGGGTGGAAGCCTCCGTCACGTCGACGGGCACCTGTTCGGCGGCTACCCCCAACGCCCGGAGGAACCCGCCGAGCGCGTCGACGGGCCGGATCGGCGCTCCGAGGGCATACCCGCGCAGGTTCACATACAGCTGACCGTCGGGAAAGCGGCCGACCACCCGATGCGCCCACCGCACCGCAAGCGCGGTCTTACCGATACCGGCTGTTCCGGCGATCGCTGAGATGACAACCGGTCCCGGAAGGCCATCCACCCCGTCCAGCAGCAACTCGTCCAAGGCAGCGAGCGCGTCCTCGCGACCGGCGAAACCCCGCACGTCCGCGGGCAGTTCCCGCGGCGATACGTGCGTAGCGCGAACCTGGTGCCGAGGGGCCGTGGCCGCTGTGCCCCCAGGGTGGCCTGGCGACATGGTCAGAGTCTCGCCGCGCAGCATCTGCTCGTGCAGTTGGCGCAACGCCGGCCCCGGTTCGACGCCGAGTTCTTCGATAAGGAGGGTGCGGGTGTTGCGGTACACCTCCAAGGCCTCCGCCTGGCGACCGGCGCCGTACAGAGCACGCATCAGGTGGGCACGCAAGGTTTCCCGGAACGGGTGGACCTGTGTGAGACCGGTGAGCTCAACGGCAAGGTCAACGTGGCGGCCCAGAGCGAGCTCCGCCTCCGCCCATCGTTCGAAGGTCACCAACCGCAACTGCTCCAGCCGTGCGGCTTCGTCACAGATCAGGTCACTCTCGCGGAACTCTGCGAATGCTGTCCCGCGCCAGAGATCCAGCGCAGCGCGCAACCGATCGCTGCCCTCCGCAGCGTCGCCCGTGTCCAGTGCCGCCGCGCCTCGCGCCGCGAGCGCTCGGAACCTCTCGGCATCCAGTTCTTCGCCGGCCAGGAGCGCGTAACCACCCGGCCTGGAAATCACCCGGCCAGGCCCCAGTGCCCTGCGCAGATGGTGAACGTAGAGCTGGATGTTGCGCCGGGCCGAAACGGGTGGATCGTCACCCCAGACCGCCTGGATCAACCATTGCACAGACACCGCGTGATCGGCCTGAGCTGACAGGGCCGCGAGCGTGAGCCGCGACTTGTAGGCGGGTCCGATGTGGACATCCTGACCGTCACGGCGGACCCGCAACGAACCGAGTACCGCGAACTCCACTGGTGCCAACGCATGAACCACCGTCGTTTCTCCCCATTGACTTCACCCGCGCCGTCTCGATTAGCGGCCCACCTGTATCAGACTTACGTACAGCGGGTTGTCAGGCAGCGCCGGAGGCATCGGACAAACAACTCCGGACAACGTCGATCACAAGCCAACCATGCTGACGGGCCCCAGCGTGCTGAGACGGGTACAGCTCTCCACAGGCCACCGAGACAGCTAACGCGCCATGCTCCGGCGGGTCACGTTTACGGTGTCCAGCCGATCAAGTCTGCTGCGCGCTTACGCAACATCGCTGGTCGCGGCGAACCGCTCGCACTCCGCGCTCCCGCCAGCGGCGCCACCCCCGGATGATGGCCGGCTACCGGGTCGCGGCCACCCGCACGTGTATACCGCGGCTATACCGCATCGCGGAAACCTCCACATCGCCAGGATGACTATCAATGGTTTAGCCATCCGAGGCTTTCTCTACTTCAGGAGGTCAAAGGTGCGCAGATCCATCAGACGCTCGCTGTTGTTCCTGCTCCCAGCCGTACTCGTCGTGGTGGGCTTGCCGTCGCCCGCCCATTCCGCCATTCAGCGGATGTGTACGGATGTTTACCGGATTCAGGCCGCCAACGGGTACTACGTCACTGCGGAGACCAACCGCGCCGACTACAACGGGATGCTGAGCGCCCGGGTACCGGCGGACCGTCTCGGAACGTGGGAAGAGTTCGAGGTCTGGGAACTCTACGACACGGTGAGCCAGCTCAAGTTCTACTCGTTCAAGGCCCATAACGGAAAGTTCGTCGACGCGTTCGACAGCTACAGCGGATCCTTCAAGGGGATGCTCCGCGCGACCGCGTCGACGGACAACTACAACTACCAGAGGTTCCGTATGTCGAGCGCCTGGTTGAACGGGCAGCTCGTCAACATCCGTTCCACCTCCAGCTCGAATTACGTGGCCGCCGAAGAGGGCTACGGCGGAACCTACTACGGAATGCTCCGGGCCCGGACTCCGGGCGGATCGACAGGCAACTGGGAGCTGTTCCGCTTCCACCGCGTCCGCGGCTGCTGATACTGACGTCTGCCCGTGATCGTTGGCCGGGATCCCCACGGGTCCCGGCCGACGTGGTCAGCCGTTGACCCGGGCGCTCATGCCTGCCACCACGGCGTCGGGCATCGGCCGATCGATCCGGGGCTCTGCGGCTGATCCATGGCTGGGCCATAGCGGTCAGTCCTCGAAGCCCTTGCGCCGCAGGACGGCCAGGACCTCGGCGTTGTGCGCGGCGATCCGCTCGTGCTCGCGCCGGGTCTGCTCCGCATCGGGAAGGACCGGGAAGCCGAACTGCGCCGTGTAGTTCTCCAGCGGCTCGCGGCTGCCGTCGGCGTGGAGGCGGGCGTGGTCGGACGTGGGGTCGCCGACACGGAAGTAGTCCAGGTACGGGCGCCCGTCCGGACCGATCCCGGCGACGACCCGCAGGTCCTCCTGATCGCGCGTGTCGGTGGGGTCGTCGACGCGGTGGACGCGGCCTGCCTCAAGGACATCCGGCAGCAGGTCCGAGTGCCGGGTCAGACCCCGCAGCGCGGCCGTGATCGCGTCCGGCAGGCGCACCAGACGCTCGGCGTACCAGCGGGCGTCGAACCGCGACACGGTGCTGCCGTGCGGGGGCAGCTTCGTCAGGTACGGCGAGGCGCCGAGGGCGGCGAACGCCCGGGGAGTCAGCGCGTTGCCGCGCAGATCGAGGTACCGGCAGTTGGCCAGGTGCGGACAGCGGGCGATCGCCGCGACCGCGCCGTCGTCCAGCCCGGCGCCGGGGAAACCGACGGAGTCCAGCGCGGACAGCCCCTCGAACGCCAGCAACCGCTCCAGCGTGCCCGCGCGCAGCGGCGCGAAGTCGACGTGCCGGACGGCCGTCGTCCGGACGAGATAGTCGCCGTACTCGACGAGGACGTCCGCGTCCATGCACAGGTACGCGACGAGGCCCCGGTAGAACATGAGCCCCGGACCGGGCACGCCGGGCTTCTGCACGAACCGCGACACCCCGCGTGACCAGGCCGCCGCGTGCCGCTGGAGGAGTTGGTGCTCCTCCGCCGGCAGCTGCTCGGTACGGGCCTGGCCGGCGCGCCGCATGCGCGCGACCCGCTCGACCTGGAGCTGGATGAACATCGCCAGCGCGGGCTCGTACGGGCGCAGGTACTCCGCGAACGCCAGCCGCGGCGCGTCGTCCTCGGGCGCACGGACGATGGCCAGCAGGTGTTCTTCCTCGGGCGATGGCAGCACGCGTCCATGGTGACCACCGCCGCAACCCGCCGCCGCCGCGAGCTTCACGGTCCGAAGTGGACGTAGCTGGCCCACAGCGCCGGGTTCTGGGGGTACCGCTCCCGCAGGGCGCGGACGGCCTCGTGCAGGGCGGACGCCGCCTCCGACGGCGCCAGCCCGTCCGGCGTCCGGAGGTGGTCGTAGACCCGTTCGGTCATCGTCGCGGCGATGCGGTCGCTGATCGGCCACTGCGTCGCGATGACGTGCTGGTAACCGGCGAGTTGCAGCGCGCCGCCGAGGTGCAGGGCCTCGTCGGGCAGGCGCAGCCCGCCACGGGCGGTGTCGCAGGCGGACAGGTACGCGAACTGGGCGTGGTCGAGCCGCAGCCGTGACAGGTCCGCGACCGTGAGGTGGCCGTCGTGCAGGAAGAGCCGTCCGGCGCTGGGATCGCGCAGGTCCTGGCCGGCGTGGCAGGCGAAGTGCGCCCAGGCGTGCTCGCCGACGGCACGGCCGACCGCGTCCCGGACGGCGCCCGCGCCGGCAAGCACCTGTGTCGGGACGGGCAGGCCGGCCAGCGTCCCCGCCTCCCGCCGCGCGCCGGGCAGGGCGGGGAGGCCAGGAGTCTCCGGCATGGCGACCACCAGCAGCGACCGCCGCTCGGGCGGCGGATCGGGTCGCCGGCTGGTGAAGCGGAGCGTCCGCAGGCTCAGGGCGTAGGACGAGACCGCCCGGTCGAGCACCGATTTCCCCTGCTCGTACGGGTGGCGGGCGGCGGCGTGCAACGGCAGGAACGTGAGCATCGCGGTCGGGCACCAGTGCACGCGGGTTCCGTCCGGCAGCGCGTCGAGCACGGGTTCGGTGGTGGTCCGCCAGAGCCAGTCGAGGACGTCGTCGATCGTGGCGCGGGACCGCTCGGCCAGCGCGCGGCGGAACGCGGTGACCCGGTCCCGGAGTTCGTCCGTCCGCAGCAGAGGCAGGGGGATCACGCGCACCCCGCCGGCGGTCACGAGGAAGGCGTCCGAGCCGAAGTCGGCCGGGTTGATCAGCACGGCCGTCTGACCCGGGGCCGGCAGTAACGCCGGCAGCTCGGGGGAGCGGAGGAAGCGCTCGAAGCCGGGACGGGACCGGATCTCGGCGACAAGCCTGTCCCACTCCCGGGCGGCCGCGTGACGCCGTCGCGGGTCGGACGCACCGTCGATCTCTTGCTGGAGCGCGCCGATCCGGGCGGTCAGATCGGGGTCGGGTCCGGCGATGCCACCGCGCGTGTCGAGCGCCTGGTGCAGCAGGATCGCGCGGCCCTCCTCCAGCAGCTCTACGGCCCGGCCGCTGTCCCCGGCCCGGACCGCCGCCGCTGCGGCCTCGTTGACCATGCCCGATCGCGGCATGTCGCGTCCGCGGCGGCGCATCCACTCCGGCCACGCAAGTTGGGACGCCAGGTTCTCCTGCTGGTCGGTCCGGCTCAGACCGCGCCAGGCCAGGTCGCTCGCGATGGAGACGGCGTCCGCGAGAATGTCGGCGGCGTCGTCCCAGCGCGCGGCACGTCCGGCGAGGCGCCCGGCCGCGTACGCGTCGTACAGCCGGGTCACCAGTACCGAGCCGGTCACGGCGCTGGACGTGCGCAGCAGCCGCCACGCCTCGTCGTAGTCGGCGTCGTCACCGGCCAGGAGATGGCGTTCGGCCAGGGCATGGCCGAGTTCGGACAGGTCGCTGGACCGCTCCCAGGCGCTACCGGGGCTCCCGGGCGGGCGTTGGCGCAGCAGCGCGATGCCCTGATCGAGGTCGTCGCGGTCGCCGCCGTCGAAGAAGCGGACGATCAGCGCGGATCCGAGCGTGGCGCCGACGGTCCGGCGCTCGACCGAGCCCTCGGGCATGAGGTCCCGTTCCTCGGTCAGGATGCTCACGCAGTCGTCGAGGACGTCGCGGTCGCCGGTCAGTTCGGCCTGGCTGGCGAGGATCGTGCCCAGGCCCTCCAGATGCGCCACCCGTTCCGGCAGGTCGAGGCTGGTCACCGCGCGGACGGTGTCGCGGTAGTCGGCCAGCAGCTGCGGCGGCGCCGGCTCGAAGCGCGCGAGGTACCGCAGCACCTCCAGCGACGCGCGCATGACCCGGTGCCGGTCGTGGCCCGGCGTGCCCGGCGTGGCGCGGTCGATCACGGCGTCCAGTTCCGGACCCAGAGCGAGGGCGGCGCTCAGGTCGCCGACGCCGATCAGGTGGTTCAGCTCGGCCGTCACCGCGACCCCGACGAACGTGTCGCGTTCGGCGAAGTCGTCCGCGATCACCTCCAGCAGGTGCCGCAGCTCCGCCGCGGTGTCGATCAGCAGCGAGCCGCCCCAGTTCTGGCTGAGGTACAGCGACACCGCGCCGGCGGTGACGGCGGCCGCGTCGGACCGGTCCGGGTGCTCAGGCGGGGCGTGCTCGACCGCGGGGCGGAGAAGATCAAGAGCTTCCAGCACAAGCCCGCTGTCGGACCGGGCGTCGCCGGCCGTGATCAGTGCCTGCCCCACGACGGCGGCCCGGCTGAGCCAGTTCTCGTCGTCCGGCGGGGTCGCGGCCAGTGCGGCACGGGCGTGGCCGACGGCGTCGTCGAGCAGTTCGCCGTCCGGAGCGTGGTCGAACGCTGTTACCAGGGCGCTGGCCAGATCCGCGCGGACGCCCGGGGCGAGCTCGCCGCCGATCGACCGGGCCCGCCGGACGAGGTCGATCGCGCGCCGGCGGTGGTCGCCGCCCTGCTCGGCCGAGTAGGAGAACAGCGTCGTCGACCAGATCAGCAGCGTGGGCACGTCGTCGATCGCGTCCGCCGTCGGGTAGATCTCGGGGTCGATCGCGTGGAGCCACTCGAACACGGCGGTCCCGAACGCGAGGTCCTCCTCGGTGTCCAGGTCGCGCAGCAGGTCGACGGTCGGCCGGGCACCCGGGGAGAGGACGGTACGCAGCAGCCGCGCGCGGTCGGACGTCTCGGGTCCCACCTGGATCGTGGCGGCGAGCCAACGGGCTCCGTCGAGGTCTCCGCGGGAGATCAGGAGGCACGCCTCGGCGGTGAGGGCGTCGGCCAGGAGTTCGTCCCAGTCCGGGAGCAGGTCGGCGAGGCGGCGCAGAGCCGGCGCGGCCTCGGCCAGGACGGGCCCGGTCCAGTTCCATGCCAGGTGCAGCGCGGTCGCCCGGAACAGCGCGGTCGCCGCCCGGACGAGGTGCGGGTGGTCCGGGTCCACCGTCTCCAGTGGATCCCGCAGCAGGTCGAGTGCCTCGCTGACCGACGGCTGGTCGCCGCGTTCGACCAGGACATGGCCGAGCAGGCCGGCGCGGTCGAGCCAGTCCTCGTCGTCGCGCGCCGTGCTCGCCAGCGCCGCGCGGACGTGCCTCTCGGCGGCGTCGAGCAGGGACGTGTCCTCCTCATCGGCCTGGTACGCCGTGATCAGCGCCGTGGCGACGTCGGTGCCGGCGTCGGGAGGCAGCGTCCGCTGGATGGTCCGCAGGTGCCGGGCCAGGGTCCTCGTCCGGTCGTCGTCGAGGGTCGACGCGGTCACCGCCTGGAGCTGGACCTCGATGTCGCTCAGCTCGCCGGGGTCGCGATCGAACAGGGGCGCGAGGAGGGTCGGGGCCCGCTCGGGGCCGAGCCGCTGGAACAGGTCGACGGCGTCCGGCAGCTCGTCGCAGTCGTCGACCAGCCAGAAGCGGTGCCAGTGGAGGAGGGCGAGCGCGGTGGCGACGGGGACATCGAGCCGGCCGTGCTTGTCGGTCACGAGATCGCGTAGCGCCTCGACGGCGTCCTCAGCGCCCCCGGCGAGGTACTCCAGGAGGTCTTCGTCGCCGGTGCCGACGCCGTCCGGTCCCAGCTTGACCACGACGGACGTCTCGGCGAGCAGCCAGCGCCGGAGGATCGCCCGCAACATGGCGCGGCCGGATCAGCGTCCGAGGAGGAGCACGGCGACGACGACCGCCGCCGCGACGAGCGCGACCTGCCACCGGTACCGGGACATCCAGCGGCGCCGCGGCCTGGCGGCTGGTCGGGCGGTGCCGACGTAGGCGGCGGCGATCGTGCTGATCTCCGCGCCGGACACCGCCATGACCTGCCAGGACACGTCGAGCTGCCGCGCGTCGGTGTCGCCGGGGGAGCGGATGGCCAGCGGTGCGGACAGGAGCAGGTCCCGCTTGGCGGGGTCGGGCTCGGTGGAGTAGGCGGCCGAGTAGCCCGTGATGGTGGTGCCGTCCTTGAGCTGGACGCTCAGGTACGGGCGGACGCCCGGCGCCGCCATCCGGCTGAACGCGGTGTGCCAGGCCGTCTCGTGCGCGATCCGGCGGGTCGAGGACGGGGTGAGCAGGGTGTGCGCGGCGACCCCGTACAGGACGGCGAGGACGACCGTGGCGACGAGCGTCCTGAGCACCTGCGCCGGATGCGCGGTGACGTACCGGTTGCCTTCCTTGACGAGGGCGACCACGTCGACCGCGGAACCCGCGGCCGCGGCCTCCAGCACGACCAGCGTGACGGCGGCCGCGCCCGTGAACACCACACCGGTGAGGACGACCCGGCTGACCTCGACGAACGTGCTTTCGTCACGCCGCGGCCGGGTCCGTTGCCAGAGCAGTTCGAAGACGAGACCGGGCGTGACGAGCAGAAGGAAGACGACAACCGCGGCAACCGTCGAGGGGACCATCGGTCAGGGCGTTCCCGCCGGCGGCTTCTGGGCGGGCGGCTGCGCGGGACCGGACGGCGGCTCCGGCGTCGTGACGACGCCGCCGGACGATTCGTCGATCACCACGCCCCGCAGGTCGCCCACCGCGTCGTCGTCGTCGAACAGGTCCGGCTTCTGCGGCTGATTTCGGTCGCTCACGGCATCATCCCCACGACCTTCACTGTATTCCTCGACGGCCCGTCAATAGCGGGGGTCGCCCAGATCGCGCACCGGGGCGTGGCGTGCGAGCGTGGTTCCCGAAGGGGAAGGAGTTCGCCGTCGAGTCCTTCCACGCCTACCGCCGCGCGTGATCGCTGCGGTACCGGGTAGGGAACAAGGACCCGACCAAGGGAGGCATCATGACTACCGCGTTCCCTGCCTGGGACCCGTGGAGCTACCCCGAGACCAGCGGCCACACCGCCGGCGACGAGGCCAACTGGATCGGCTTCGACGTCGTGGCGACCGACGGCGAGATCGGCAAGATCGACGAGGCGACGAGCGACACCGACGCGAGCTACGTCGTCGTCGACACCGGCCCGTGGATCTTCGGCAAGAAGGTCCTGCTGCCGGCCGGCGTCGTGACCCGCGTCGACACGGGTGAGCGGAAGGTCCACGTCGACCGGACCAAGGCCGACATCAAGAACGCTCCCGAGTACGAAGAGGAGATCCGGGACAAGCCGGACTACCGGGACTCGCTCGGCGCCTACTACAGCGGGTTCTACGGCCCGGGCACGTTCTAGTCGCACGCTGGCCCGACCACGGGCCCCGAACTGTCGGGGATATCGGGGTTTCCCGCGCCTGGTTACCGCACCCGATCCCGAACAGTCCGGTTTGTTCCGGCCTCAGCCGTTGTGGGCGACACCGGGCTGGCCGGCGAAGGTCAGGGCCAGGGCGGCGCGGGCGTGCGTCTCGGCCTCGGTGCAGGCCGCCGCGAGCCCTTCGGCGGCGACCGGGTGCGCGAGCGCGAAGCCCTGCGCGTAGTCGCAGCCGAGGTCGCGCAGGATGGCCAGCGCCGCCGGGTCCTCGACGCCTTCGGCCGTCACGAACAGGTCGAGATTGTGCGCCAGGTCGATCGAGCTGCGGACGAGGACGGCGTCGCCCGGGTTGGTGGCGAGGTCCTGGATGAACGTGCGGTCGATCTTCAGCTCGTCCGCGGTGAGGCGTTTCAGCTGGTTGAGTGAGCTGAAGCCGGTGCCGAAGTCGTCGATGGACACCTGGACGCCGTCCGCCTGGATGCCGTGGAGGACGGCGAGCGCCCGGTCGGGGTCGGTCATCATGCTGCTCTCGGTGAGTTCGACGCGCAGCAGCGATGGCGGCAGGTCGCACTCGGCCAGCGCGGACCGCACGTGCGGCACGAACGCGTCGTCGAGCAGGCAGTTCGGCGACACGTTGACGGCGATCACGAGCGGACGCCCGGCGCGCAGCCACCGCGCGGCCTCGGCCACCGCCACCCGCAGGACGTGGAACGTCAGCGGCACCTCCAGCCGCCCGGTCTCGGCGATCGCGAGGAACGAGCCCGGCAGCAGCAGCCCCAACTCGGGGTGGCGCCACCGCACGAGCGCCTCGGCCGCCGTCACGGTGCCGTCCGCGATCCGGACCTGCGGCTGGTAGTACAGCGTGAGCTGCGAGTCGGGGTCGCCGGTGTCGAGCACGGCGCGCAGGTCGCTGAACAGCGCCATCCGGTCGGGCCAGCCGATGTCGACCTCGGCGTCGTAGCAGGCCACGCCCCTGCCGCCGGTCTTCGCGCGGTACATGGCGGCGTCCGCGCGGCGCAGCAGCTCCTCGGCGGTGGCGCTGTCGGAGGCCAGCGCGACACCGACACTGCCGCTGACCGCCGCCGAGCCGGCCCGGAGCGGGAAGTTGGACCGCAGCACCCCGGCGGCCCGTTCGGCGATGTCGGTGGCCACGGCGATGTCGGTGACGTCGGGCAGCAGCACCGCGAACTCGTCGCCGCCGATCCTCGCCACGGTGTCGCCCTCGCGGACGACGTCGCGCAGCCGGTGCCCCGCGGCCACGAGCAACTCGTCCCCGGCCTGGTGCCCGAGCGTGTCGTTGACGCCCTTGAACCCGTTGAGGTCGATGATCATGGCCGCCGTGTGGCGGCCGGGTTCGCCGCGCGCGGTCGCGAGGGCGTCGCCGAGGCGCTGCTGGTACAGCGCGCGGTTGGGGAGCCCGGTCAGCGGGTCGTGCAGGGCGCGGTGCTGGCTGGCGTCGGCGTGTTCG
This sequence comes from uncultured Actinomycetota bacterium, assembly GCA_963742725.1. GTDB lineage: Bacteria > Actinomycetota > Actinomycetes > Mycobacteriales > Cryptosporangiaceae > CAVVAL01. The sequence goes on from CAVUMX010000003.1 coordinate 667,015, forward strand.
ACCAGCCGCCGCTGGTATCCGAGCATGAGCCGCCAGATCATCGCGACCAGGCACAGCCCGAGCGTGAAACCGGCTGCCGTGGTGGCCAGGATCTTGCTCTGGACCCGCCGCAGATCGGCGACGAGGAGCTGCGCCTCGCTGTGGTAGGCGCGCGAGACGGTGTCGATGTCCTGCTGCAGCGTGTAGTACGCGGGCGCGACCTCGAGGCGGTCCTGCTCGGCCGCGCGCGGGTCGCGGTCGGTGGCCAGCTCGATCAGCCGGTCGGCCGCCTTCCGGTACTCGGCCTGCTCGGCGCTGAGCCGCAGCGCGTCCTCGCGGGCCGTGCCCGTGGCGGTCTCGGCCGCCCTGCGCAGGACCTCGTCGGCGTCCCGCGCGGACCGCTCATACCGCAAGCGGCTGGCGATCGAGGGCTCCAGCCGGTACTGGCGGGCGTGCATCTCCTCGACGGCGACGGCATTGCGCGCCTCGCTGAACATCGCGTCGATGACGAGCGCCCGGCTCTGCGCGGCCGTCGCGTCGGCGGTCTGCAGCGTGCCCCAGAAGGTGAAGGTCCCGAGCCCGCAGAGGACGGCCGCCAGCGCCGCCGTCATCGCGAAGCTACGGCCCCGCCGGCGCCCCGATTCGATGCGATCCTCCAGGACTACGGATCGCACGCGGCCGGTCACGACGTTGCGCCAATGCATCGTTCTGGTGTCCCCTCGGGGTAGCCTCGTCAGCCACCATGCCCTATGGATAGCGACATGTGAGCGGTGCGCGCCAATTCGTGACACTCGTTCATGTAATTGAGCCTCAGGAAAGTGTGAGAGAGATGCGTCGACGGATCCGGACCGTGTGCGCGGCGATCGTGATCACGATGGTAACCAGCGGTATCGCCGCGTGCGACCGGTCGGACCACTCGGCGGAACGGTCGAGCGTGCTGCGGCTCGGTGCGCTCGTTCCGCTGTCCGGTGCGTATCCGGTCGGGAAAGCCATGGTTCCTGCCTATCAAATGGCAATCAAAGAGGCGAATGACGCGGGCGGGGTGCTCGGCCACCGCGTGGAACTGGTGACCGGTGACGACGGCTGCGATCCCGGAACAGCGGTGACGGCGGCCAACGACATGGTGAAGAAAGACATCACCGTTTCCATTGGTGGCTCGTGCAGTGCGGCGACCGTACCGGTTCTCAAGGTCTTCCGCCGTGCTGGCGTGCCGATGATCATTCCGGGATCGAACTCCACGGATCTGCTCGCGCCGGGATACGACAGCGTGTTCCTGCTTTCGGGTACCACCTTGTTCGAGGCGAAGCGCGCGGTGGCCCTGATGCGCCCGCTCGGCGGCAGCCGGCTCGCCCTGGTCGACGACGGCACCAGCTTCCCCGAGACCCTCTCCGGCGCCGCCGCGAAGAACCTGGCCGGCAGCGGCGTCACTCTGGCCGCGAAGCTCAAGCTCAGCCAGGGTGCGCCGCGCTATCCGAGGGTCGTGGCGGACGTACTCAGCAGCCGCGCCGACATCGTCTTCTACACCGGGTACCACGCCGAAGCGGCCCGGTTGATCCGCGACCTGCGCGCTGCCAGGTACACGGGCAAGGTCCTGCTCTCGGACGGAGGCGCCGACCCCGGCCTCCTGGAGCACCTGGCCCCTCCCCAGGCCGAGGGCGTCTACGGGCTTGCCCTGCCGCTCGCCCAGTTCGAACCGCGCGCGGCGGGTTGGGCCGCGAAGTACCGCGCCAGGACCGGGGAGGCGCCCGGCCCGTTCACCATGCAGGCCTACGACTCGGCCCGGCTCGCGCTCGACGCCGTCAAGCGGGCCGGCACCACCGACCGGGCCGCCGTCCGCAAGGCCATCGCGGCGACCACGCCCAAGGACGTCGAGCTGCTGTCGGGGCCGGCGGAGTTCGGCCCGGACGGGACGCAGCTGAACCCGACGTTCATCCTGCTGCGCGTCCGCAACGGCGCGTTCGAGCTGGCGCCGGTGACCCCCAGCTAGGGTCTGTTTCGAAGTCCCTCTGCCGGCTGCGCCGCGTCCCAGACGACGCGCGGCGTTGTCGCTCCGTCCGGATACAGGAAACGTATCCGGACGAACCTCCGCCTTGCCGGATCGCCGACTGGAACACGCCTCGCTCGACCAGGGACTTCGAACAGACCCTAGAGCCGCGCGGCCAGGCGGACGGCGTCGGCGACGACGTGGAGCGGGAGCAGGCCCCAGTCCGAGGTGGCCGGCGGGTCGGCCCACGCGACCGGGCCGGCGGCGACGCGCGACGGCGGTAACGGCACCCACGAGCCGCGGCCGTGGTGCAGCGCGCCGGTTTCGCCGACCTCGGCGATCAGTCCGGCGTCCGCAGGGGTGCCGACGCGGGTGAACAGGTACACGCGCCCGTCCGGGGCCGCCGCGACCGGCCCGAGCTGGTCGTACTCCGCGAGCACCGCCTGGACCCCGGCCGCCGTGGCCGCGGTGAGCTCGACGACGTCCGCGGCGTAGCCGGTGGCGAGGAGCACGGTGTACGGCCAGCGGCCCCAGCGCGCGGCCACGGCGGTGAGGTCCCGCGTGGCGGCGTGCGTGACGCTCACCTGGCACCGGGTCGCCGCGCTCCCGGCGGCCTCGGCGAGGGTGGGATGGAGACCGTCGCGGGTACATCCCGGCTGGGCGCAGACGTACCGTCCCTGGCCCGGCTCCCACCACGCTCCCGGTGCGACCGGCCACCCCGCGCTCGCGTACGCCTGCGCCGCCGCGACCAGCCGTGGCCGCGGCGTCCCTGGGGGGTCAGGCTGCCCGGTCACGCGTCATCGGCGCGTACCTTCTCACATGCCCTATGTGGACCCGGACGTGGCCTTCGCCTTCTGGATCTGCTCGTAGACGTGGGCGCGCAACTCGGTGAACCGGGGGAGTGACCGGGTCGTGAGCTGATCCCGGACAGTGGGAAGGTCGACGGCCAGGTCCTCCTGGACGACCGTCGGCGAGCCGGACAGCACGAGGACGCGCTGTCCGAGGTAGACGGCCTCGTCGATGTCGTGCGTGACGAACAGGGTCGTCACCCGGAACTGCCGCCAGATCGTGCGGATCAGGTCTTCGAGGTCGGCGCGGGTCTGGGCGTCGACGGCGGCGAACGGCTCGTCCATGAGCAGGACGGCCGGCTCGTACGCGACGGCGCGGGCGATGGCGACGCGCTGCTGCATGCCGCCGGACAGCTGCCACGGGTACGCGTTGTGCGCGTCGGCGAGGCCCACGGCGGACAGGGCCGACTCGACCAGTTCCGTCCGGCGCTGCCGCGGCAGGCCCTTCTGCTTCAGCGGCAGCTCGACGTTGCGGCGCACGGTCATCCACGGGAACAGGCTGCGGCCGTACTCCTGGAAGACGACGGCCAGCTCGGCCGGCGGTTCGGTGACCCGCCGCCCGGCCAGGACGACCTCGCCGGCACTCGGCCGCATCAGTCCGGACGCGCACTTGAGCAGCGTGGTCTTGCCGCAGCCGGACGGTCCGACCACGCACACCAGCTCGCCCTCGTCGACGTGGAAGGTGATGTCCCGCAGCGCCTCGACGGCACGGCCCCGCCCTTCGTAGACCTTCTTCAGGCCCCGGACGTCCAGCATGGGTTCCGCCTCTCACCCGCCGCGTTGCGCGCGCCGTTGACCGTGGTACCAGGACAGCGCGCGGTTCTCCACCGCACGGAACAGCAGGGACAGCGTCACGCCGAGGAGCCCGAGCAGGATGATCCCGCTCCACATCTCCGGGATCGCGAAACCGCGCTGGAACTGCACGATCGTGAAGCCGAGCCCTTCGGTGCTGGCGAACATCTCGCTGATCACCATGAGGATGACGGCGATCGAGAGGGCCTGGCGGAGGCCGGCGAAGATCTGCGGGCCGGCGCCGGGCAGGATCAGGTGGCGGACGCGGGCGAGGCCCCCGATGCGGTACGACCGGGCGGTGTCGGCGAGCACGCCGTCCACGGCCCGCACGCCCTCGACCGTGTTGAGCAGGATCGGCCAGATCGCGCCCGCGACGATGACCAGGACCTTCATGGTGTGCCCGATGCCGGCGAACAGGATCAGGATCGGCACCAGGACGGGCGGCGGGACCGCGCGCAGGAACTCCAGGATCGGTTCGACGACCGCGCGGACCGTCCGGGACTGCCCGATGACGAGGCCCAGCCCGATGCCGAGCACGGCGGCCACGGAGTACCCGGCGAGGAGCCGCACGACGCTGGGCAGGACGTCGTCCGCCAGGCGCGGCGAGAACCAGGTGTCGCCGAACGCGCGCAGGATCGTCCGGAGCGGAGGCAGGTAGAAGCTCGTGCTCCCGGCGCTGAGCACCCACCAGAGCGCGAAGAGCACTCCTGGCAGCCCGAGCGCGAGCCCCAGCCGCCTCATCACGCGACCTCGCGGAGCGACGGGTGCCAGGCCAGGACGCGGCGTTCCAGCAGCCGGGCGCCGAGATTCACCGTGACGCCGATCAGGCCCGTGACGAGGACGAGCGCGTACATCGTGGCGAGTGCCCCGCTGGACTGCGCCACCGCGATCAGGTTGCCCAGCCCGGGGCTCCCGATCACCAGTTCGCCGGTGACCGCGAGGACCAGCGCGACCGCCGCCGCCAGCCGCAGACCCGTCAGGGCGTACGGGAGCGCGGTCGGCCAGACGACGTACCGCACCCGCGCCCACCGCGAGAACCGGAACGACGCCGCCGTGTCGCGGGCGACCGGGTCGACGTCCTGGACGCCGTACAGCACCTGGATCAGCACCTGCCAGAACGCGGCGTAGACGATCAGGAGCAACTTCGAGCGGATGTCCGTCCCGTAGAGCAGCACCGCGAGCGGGATCAGCGCCACGGACGGGATCGGGCGCAGGAACTCGATCGTCGAGCTGGTCGCGGCGCGCAGCGGCCCGACGGTGCCGATGACGACCCCGAGCACGACGCCCGCGACCAGGGCGATCGCGAGGCCGATGGCCCAGCCGCGCAGCGTCTCGTACAGGGCCCACCAGAACTCCGGGGTGGACGCCTCACGGCCGAGTGCGCCGAGGATGTCGGACAGCGGCGGCACGTACCGCGCGGACGTCACCCGAGGCGCGACCTCGAGCAGGACCGCCGCGCCGCCGAGCCCGGCCGCGCCGAGCGCCCACGCCGGAATCACGGCAGCAGCGCGACGACGTCGGGTTGCTTGGTCAACAGTCCGTCCTGGGTGGCGAGTTCGGCGAGCGTGTTCACGGACTCCTCGTTGACCTCGGTCGGCCAGTCCGGCAGGGTCAGCGCGCTCACCTGGTCGGCGGTGATCTTGGTGTAGGTGGTGATGACCTGGCGGGCCTCGTCCGGGTGCTCGCGGGCGTAGGCCAGCGACTCGTTCATAGCCGCGGTGAAGTCCTTCACCAGGTCGGGCTTGTCGGCGAGGAGCTTCGCGGACGTGAAGTACGCGGCGATCGTGAGGCCCGGGGCGGTGTCGACGAAGTTCCAGGCGACCGGCCGGGCCCCCTGGCTCTTCGCGACCGACAGGAACGGCTCGACCACCCACGCCGCGTCGACGCGCTTGTTCTGGAGCGCCGCCGGCATGTCGGGGAACGCCAGCTCGACGAAGCGGACGGCCTTCGGGTCGCCGCCGTCCTTCCGGACCGACGCGCGGACCGTGGTGTCGCCGATGTTCTTGAGCGTGTTCACGGACACGGTCCTGCCGGCGAGGTCCTTCGCGGATTTGATCGGGCTGTCCGCGCGGACGACGACCGCGCCGAAGTCCTTGCCGGTCTCGCCCGTCGACGCGTTGCCGTTGGCGACGACCTTCATGTCGAGGCCCTTGTCGCGGGCGACCAGCAGGGACGTCAGATTGCTGAAGCCGAACTGGAACTGGCCGCTGACGACGCCCGGCACGATCGCGGCGCCGCCCTGGCCGCTGGCGAGCGTGAGGTCGATGCCGCGCTTGGCGAAGAAGCCCTTCTCCTTGCCGAGGTAGATCGGCGCGACGTCGACGATAGGGATGACGCCGACGGTCACCTTCGAGGCGGCGCCGCTGTCGCCGCTGTCCGCGGCGGGTGAGGCGCAGGCCGTGATGGCGAGCGCGGTGACGAGTAGTGCGGGCGCGACGCGACGCATGCGAGCCTCCCGGGCTGTGTGCGTATAGCGAACACTCGTTCTTAGAACGAACTTTAGGCTAGCGGAGGTGGTGACTCGCGCCAAGCTTTCCGCTGAGTGGAAGACTCGTCGGCGTGGCTGGCAACACCGGGGAGACCGGGCGGACGGTGGCGTCCCGCGTGCTGGCGATCCTTGACGCGTTCGACGCCGACCATCCGCGCCTGAGCCTGTCCGACATCGCGCGCAGGTCCGGCCTGTCGCTGGCGACCGCGCACCGGCTCGTCGCGGAGCTGCTGGCCTGGCGCGGCCTCGACCGGGACGAGGACGGCACCTACCAGGTCGGACTCCGGCTGTGGGAGGTCGGGCTGCTCGGGCCGCTGCACACGCGGCTGCGCGAGGCCGCGATGCCGTACCTCCAGAACCTGTACGAGGCCACCCGCGAGAACGTGCACCTCGCCGTCCGGGACGGCTTCGACGTCCTGTACGTCGAGAAGCTCACCGGGCACCGTTCGGTGCCGATCGTCTCCCGCATCGGCGGGCGGCTCCCCATGCACGCGACCGGGGTCGGCAAGGCGCTCCTCGCGCACGAGACGCCGGAGTTCGTGGCCCGCTACCTCGCCCGCCCGCTGGCGCGACCCACCCGGTACACGATCGTCCAGCCGGGACGGATGCGTGGCGAACTGGCTGCCACGCGCCGCCGGGGCTACGCGGTGACCAGCGAGGAGATGACGCTCGGCAGCTGCTCGGTCGCGGCGGCGGTGCTCGATCCGGACGGTCGTCCGGTGGCGGCGGTCGGGATCGTGGTGCACACCGTCCGGGTGGAGCCGGCCAAGCTCGCGCCGCCCGTGCGGGCCGCGGCCGACGGCATCGCCGCCCGCCTCACGTCCGCTCCGTGATCCGACCGGTCGGATCGTGAAGCCAGGCTTCACGATCTCACCGGTCGCAACTCCGGGTGGTCGGGCGCTGGCCGGCCGGCGAGGGCGCCGACCGCGATCTGGGCGGCGGCCACGCCGATGACCAGGGTCAGCGGGACGGTCCATCCGCCGGTGGCCTGGAGCACCACGCCGACCAGGACGGGGCCGGCCGCCGCGACGAGGTACCCGACCGACTGCGCCACGGCGGACAGGGACGTCGTCGCGGACGGATCGGGGGACCGGAGCGCGATCAGCAGCAGCGCGAGCGCGATCGACGCGCCCTGCCCGAGCCCGAGCAGGACCGCCCACATCCAGCTCGCCGTGGCCGGGGCGAGCAGGATCCCCAGGTACCCGGCGATCGTGAGGACGCCGGCCGCCACGACGTACCCCGCCTGGCTGGCCGCGCGTCCGGCCAGCACCGGCACGCTGAGCGTGGTGACGATCTGGACGAGCGTGCTCAGCGCCAGCAGGTACCCGGCCTGTCGCGCGTCGAGCCCGGCGTCGGTGAACACAGTCGGCAGCCACGCCAGGACGACGTAGAACGTCAGGGACTGCAAGCCCATGAAACCGGTGACGTACCAGGTCATGGGGGTGCGCAGCAGCGTCCGGACCGGCTGGTGCGCCGTCGCCGGCCGTGCGCGTCCACGGGCCAGCGGCAACCACACCGCGGCGGCAGCGGCCGACAGCAGGGCCGTCGCGGCGGCGGCCGGCCGCCATCCGTGCCCGATCGCACGTTCCAGCGGGACGGCGAGCCCGGCGCCGGCGGTCGCCCCCAACACCAGCGCGGTGACGTAGACGCTCGTGAGGACGCCCGTCCGCTCGGGGAAGTGGTGTTTGACCAGGGCCGGCATGAGCACGTTGAGGACGGCGATCGCCAGGCCCGCGACCGCCGCGCCGGCGTACAGGGCTGCCGCGCCTCCCGCGCTGCGCAGCACGATCCCGGCGGTGAGGACGACCAGCCCGGCCAGCGCGGTCCGGTCGAGGCCGCAGCGCCGCACGAGGAACGGCGCGGCCGGTGCGGCGAGGCCGAGGCACACGACCATGACCGTGGTGACCATCCCGCCCGACGCCGGGCCCAGGCGGAGGTCGGCCATGATGTCGCCGAGCAGGGGCGACACCCCGGCGATCGCCGGGCGCAGGTTGAGCGCGGCCAGCACCAGGGCCGTGACGATCAACCCAGTCCGACGTAGTTCTCGGCGAGGGTCGTCGCGGCGGCCGTCGAGTGGCACACGTACTCCAGTTGCGACCGTCGCAGCCGCTCGTCGTAGGGGTCGAGGTCGGGGAACCGGTGCAGCATCGACGTCATCCACCAGGAGAAGTGCTGCACGCGCCACACCCGGCGCAGGCAGGTGGCGGAGTAGCCGTCCAGCAGCGTCTCGTCGCCGGTGCGGTACCAGGCGTCCAGGGCCTCGGCCAGCACGCGGACGTCGCTCACCGCGAGGTTCAGCCCCTTGGCGCCGGTCGGCGGCACGATGTGCGCGGCGTCCCCGGCCAGGAACAGGCGGCCGTGCCGCATCGGTTCGCACACGAAGCTGCGCATCGGCGTGATGCCCTTCTCCAGTACCGGCCCCTCGTGCAGCGACCAGCCGTCGCTCCGCGCGAGCCGGGTGTGCAGCTCGGCCCAGATGCGGTCGTCCGGCCAGTTGGCGAGGTCGTCGTGCGGGTCGACCTGGAGGTAGAGCCGGCTGATCGACGGGGACCGCAGGCTGTGCAGGGCGAAACCGCGCTCGTGGTGGGCGTAGATCAGCTCGTCGGTGGACGGCGCCACGTCGGCGAGGATGCCGAGCCACCCGAACGGGTACTCGCGCTCGTACGCGCGCACCGGGATCGACTCCCGGCACACCCCGTGGAAGCCGTCGCAGCCGGCGATGACGTCGCACTCCAGTTCGGTCCGGCGGCCGTCGTGGGTGAAGGCGATACGCGCGGTGTCCGGGTCCACGGCGACGTCGTCCGCCTCGAACAGGATCCGGCCGCCCGCCGCGAGGCGCGCCTCGGTCAGGTCGTGCACGACCTTCTGCTGGCCGTAGATCGTGATCGCGCGCCCGCCGGTCAGGTCGCTGAGCGGTATCCGGTGCGCCTCGCCGTCGAACAGCAGCTCGATGCCCCGGTGGACCAGGCCTTCCGCGCGCAGCCGGTCGCCGACGCCCGTCTCGCACAGCAGGTCGACCGTGCCCTGTTCGAGGACCCCGGCGCGGACCCGCTTCTCCACGTGGTCGCGGCTGCGTCGCTCCACCACCACCGAGTCGATGCCGTGCAGGTGCAGCAGGTGCGACAGCATCAACCCGGCGGGTCCGGCGCCGACGATCCCGACCTGAGTGCGCATGGTCCCCCCTCTGCCTTCGGACAGCCTCACCCGGCGCGGGGCGACCCGGGCAGAACCGGCTTCCGCTCAGTGGAAGGGTCGCGTAGACCCGCCGGGACGGGGCTCCCACGATTGCCGTGACCCACTCGCGCGGTCGTAGGGGGAGACATGACCCTGCTCGACGAGAAGACCTGGGACGGCCGGATCTACAGTGGACGGTGGATCGACCCGTCCGCCGGGGACGTCGCGGTGACCGAGCCCGCCACCGGCCTGGAACTCGGGCGGATCGGCCTCGCCGGGCCCGACGACGTCACCGCCGCGGGTGAGGCGGCAGCCACCGCCCAGCGGTCCTGGGCCGCCACGCCGTTCGCCGAGCGGGCGGCCGTACTGCGCCGCGCGGGCGACCTGTGGACGGAGTACGCCGGCGAACTCGGCGAGTGGCTCGTCCGGGAGGCGGGCTGCGTCCAGGGCAAGGCGGCGTTCGAGCTGAACATCGCCGCGCAGGAGTGCTACGAGGCCGCCGCCCTGCCGTCCCGCGCGTACGGCGAGCTGCTGCCGGACGCGCAGCCCCGGCTGAGCTTGGCCCGGCGGGTGCCGGTCGGCGTGGTCGGCGTGATCGCCCCGTTCAACGCGCCGCTGATCCTGTCGATCCGGTCCGTCGCGCCGGCGCTCGCGCTCGGCAACGCCGTCGTCCTCAAGCCCGATCCCCGGACGGCCGTCTGCGGCGGCGTGGCGCTGGCGCGCGTGTTCGAGGAGGCCGGGCTGCCCGCCGGTGTGCTCCACGTGCTGCCCGGCGGCGCGGACGTCGGGCAGGCGCTGGTCGCCGACCCGTCCGTCCGGGTCATCTCGTTCACCGGTTCCACCGCCGCCGGCCGGGCCGTGGGCGAACTCGCCGCCCGCCACCTCAAGCGGGTCCACCTCGAACTCGGCGGCAACTCCGCGCTGGTCGTCCTCGACGACGCGGACGTCGCGATGGCCGCCACCGCCGGCGCGTGGGGCTCGTTCTTCCACCAGGGCCAGATCTGCATGGCCGCCGGGCGGCACCTCGTCCACGAGGCGGTGTACGACGAGTACGTGGACCGGCTCGCCGAGAAGGCCGACCTGCTGCCCGTCGGCGACCCGACCGGCGACGTCGCGCTCGGCCCGCTCATCGACGAGCGCCAGCGCGACCAGGTGCACGGCATCGTCACCGAGACCGTCGACGCCGGTGCGCTGCTCGCCGCCGGCGGCACGTACGAGCGGCTGTTCTACCGGCCGACCGTGCTGGCCCGCGTCACGCCCGAGATGCCGGCGTACGCCCGGGAGATCTTCGGACCGGTCGCCCCGGTCACGCCGTTCTCGTCCGTGGACGAGGCCGCCGCGCTCGCCGCCGGTACCGGGTACGGGCTGTCGCTCGGCATCCTCACCCGCGACGTCATGAAGGGCCTGGCGCTGGCCGACCGGATCCCCACCGGGATCGTCCACATCAACGACCAGACGATCAACGACGAAGCGCACGTCCCGTTCGGCGGCGTGCGGGACTCCGGCACCGGCGCGCGGTTCGGCGGGGCGGCCGCCAACGTCGACGCGTTCACCGACACGCAGTGGGTGACGATGCGCGGCGAGATCGCGTCCTACCCGTTCTGATCCGCGGCCATACTGGGGGCATGACCGACACCGCTCCCGCTCGGCGCAGCATCCTCGGCGACGTCCTGACCGTGGTGCCGGCCGCGCTGCTGAGCCTGCTGCTGTCCCCGATCATCGTGATCTGGGCCCTCGTGCTGGGCGTCCCCGCCGCGCTGCTCGGGTGGTCGCTGACGCGGCGGGGCTCCGCTGGTGGCCGCTCGATGATGCTGGTCGCTGTCGGCGTACTGCTCGGTACGGTCCCGTACTTCGTCGCGGCGATCGTGAACGCGGTGGCGTAGGGGTGGGATCGCGCCGATCCCACCCCGAACCATCTCGCTGCTAGAGGGAACCGCGCTCCCACGGGCCGGTGATGGCCACGGTGATGCCCGGCTTCTGGACGTTCGCGAACAGCCACTCGCCGTCGGGCGAGAAGGTGGCGCCGCACCACTCCGAGCTGGCGTAGTTGCCAGCCGGGATCGTGGGCTTGCCGGGGATGCCGCCGGCCGGCACCTTCACCGCGTTCTCGGCGAACCGGAAGATCTCGCCGTCCATCGTGAGGCCCTGGAGGAACTCGACGTCGCCGCCGCCGTCCTCGCACAGGACGATGCCGTCACGCGGGCTGACGCAGATGTTGTCCGGCATATTGAGCAGGTTGACGTCCGGCGAGGCGAACACGATCCGCATCCGCTCGGCGCGCGGGTCGTACTCGAACACCTGACCCTGGCTGACCGGGCCGCCGCTGGTCGAGACGATGTAGATGCGACGGTCGTGGTACCAGGCGCCTTCGAGCCGCGCGAACCGTGCGCCGCCGCGCGCGAAGCCCTGCTCGGCGACGGGCTGCTCGCCCGGTGCGGGGTCGACGTTGTCGATCTTCACCCAGCGCGTGCGGTACCGGGCGCCGGTGTCGTCCTTGCGGGTGTCGTAGTTGTGCGCGGACGTGACGACGAGCTGCTCCAGGACGCCGCCCAGCGCGAGCCGCCCCTGCACGCGCGGCCGGAACCGGTACAGGCCGGCGCTGTTCTCGTCCTCGGTCAGGTAGACGTACCCGGTGTGCGGGTCGACGGCGACCGCCTCGTGGACGAACCGTCCCATGGCCTTGATCGGCTCGGCGTTGCTCTTGCCGCGCTGCGGCACCTCGAAGACGTACCCGTGCCGCTGGCCGGAGACGGGGTTCACCTCGTCGGTCTCCTCGCAGGACAGCCAGGTGCCCCACGGCGTCGGGCCGCCCGCGCAGTTGCGGATCGTGCCGGCGAGGCTCGCCCAGTGCTCGGTGAACTCGGCCTTGTCCGGGTCGAACACGAGCGTGGTCGTGCCGCCGAGCGCCTGCGGGTCGTACGCGGGCTGCGTGTACGCGGTGGCGTACCCGCCCACCTCGTGGTTGCGGATGACGGTGACCTTGCCGTCGCGGCGCCGGTACGACGCCATGCCGTCGTGGGCGCCGGGCGTGGGGATGCCGTCCGACATGACGTCGCCGGTCCATCCGAACGTCAGGTACTCGAAGCCGCGCGGCAGCTCCAGCAGCGGCAGGCCGGTCGTCCGGTCCTTCGCCGGGTACAGCGGGCCGTAGTCCGGGCTGCAGTCCCGCCGCAGCTGCTGGCGGTCCGACGTGCGCTGGGACAGCGCCTCCAGCGGTGCGGCGGCGGCCTGCCCCGGCAGTGCGGCGGCGGCCCCGGCGGCGGCGAGCACGGCTCCGCCCTGGAGGAAACGGCGGCGGGCTAAGTGGTCCTCGGAACGGTTCATTGGGCGACTCCCCGGTTCGTGGTTGGCCCGGACGCTAGGAGCCGCCGGCGACGCCGGCAAGGCCGCGAGGCGTACGCCCGATGAACGAGGTGACCCTTAGTTGCGTTAGGGGTCGTCGCGGAGTTCGAGGTAGGGCTCCTCGGCGGCCGGGTGCCCGCCCGCGATGGCGCGCCCCCGGTGCAGCTCCGCGTCGAACTCGGCGCCGAGCAGGACGGCGATGTTCGAGATCCACAGCCACACGAGGAAGACGATGACGCCGCCGAGCGTGCCGTACGTCTTGTCGTACGACCCGAAGTTCGCGACGTAGAACGCGAACCCGGCGGACGCGACGACCCACAGGAACACCGCGAGCAGGCTCCCGGGGCTGATCCAGCGGAAACCGGCCTGGCGCGCGTTCGGGGACGCCCAGTACAGCAGCCCGAACAGGAACCCGATCAGCAGGACGAGGACCGGCCACTTGGCGATGTCCCAGACCTGGACGGCGGCCGGTCCGGCGCCGACGAGTTCGCCCACCTGCTCGGCGAGCCGGCCCGTGAACACGACGGTCAGCGCGCTGACGGCGAGTACCAGCCCGGCGACGACCGTGACGGCGATACGCGTCGGCACGGTCTTCCACATCGGACGGCCCTCAGGCACGTCGTAGATGGCGTTGGACGCGCGCATGAACGCGCCGACGTAGCCGGACGCGGACCACAACGCGACGGCCAGACCGACGATCGCCAGCACACCGGCGGTGTCGCTGCTCTCCTGGAGCCCCTTCACCGCCTCGGTGAGGATGTCCCGCACCGGGTCGGGCGCGATCGCGGTGACGTTGTCGATCAGCGGCTGCGTGGTCTCCCTGCCGAACAGGCCGAGCAGCGACACCATGACGAGCAGGCCGGGGAAGATCGACAGCACGCCGTAGTAGGTCAGGGCGGCCGCCCAGTCGGTGAGGTTGTCGCCCTCGAACTCCCGGCCGGTGCGCTTGAGCACACCCCACCACTGCCTGCCGCCCAGCTTCGCCGGTGACTGTGGCGGCGTCACCGCCTGTACCAGGGCTGGTTCCGCCGTCGCCGGCGCAGCATCAGCAGCGCGGTCGCGGTCGCGACGGCGAGTGCGGCCGGCGCGATGGTGCCTCGGTGCGCGCGCGTCCATGTCCGTGTCCAGGCCCGCGCGGAGGCGGCGGCCTCGCGGGCGCGCGCCTTGACGTCCACCTTCGCGGCCAGCGCCTCGACCGTGCCGCCCAGCTCGTGCCGGGTGTGCTCGATCTCGGTGCGGATGGTCTCCACATCCTGCGTCTTCGCGGTCATCGGTGTGCCCTCGCCTTCAGCTCGTCCATGTCGGCCTTCACGCTGTAGACCGCCTGTTCCGGGACGGGCGGACCGGCGCGGCGCAGGTTCCGGCGCCCCAGCAGCGCCATGACCGCCGCCGTCACGAACAGGACGGCGCCTACCGCCAGCGCCGCGAGCCAGGCCGGCATGACCTCGGCCAGCCCGAGCACGGCGGCGGCCAGCACGGCCGTGAGTCCGTACAGCGCGATAAACCCGGCCCCGCCGAACATCCCGGCGCCTGCGCCCGCGCGCTTACCCTTCTCGGCCATCTCGGCGCGGGCCAGCCGCAGCTCGTCCCGCACCAGCCGTGACACCTGCTCCGACGCCTGCTGCACCAGCTCGGCCGTCGATCGATCGTCTGTCTTCGTCATCTGACCGCGCTCCCGTCTTCGCCTCCACGATCAGTGCCCCGTGGAGCCGCCGCTTAACCGGACCAGTCACGCTCGGTGGCCGCCAGGGGGAGGAGCGCGCGTACCCGGCCGCCGTGCTCGGTCGATCCAACATCGCACCGCCCGCCGACCTCGGCCGTCGCGGCGAGGCCGACGCCGGCCCGCCACGCGCCGTTCGGCCCCCGGTCGTCGGTACGCCGACGCCGGCCCGCCACGCGCCGTTCGCGCCCCGTCGTCGGCGACCTCGACCCGCAGGGCGCCGTCGAGCACGATCCGCGCGCTGCCAGCAGTCGAGTCGCTCCTCGAACTGGCCCGTTGATCGCTCCAGTTACGGTACGTACATGGGGAAGCGTGTGTTTCTGGTGTGGGTGCTCCTCGCGGTGACCGCCGGTTGCGGTCTGATCCGCGAGGAGCCCGTCACGAAGGACGAGCTGGTCGGCAGCTGGAGCAGCAGCCAGCAGGGCGGGGAGATCACCTTCACCGCCGACGGCCGGTTCTCGGCGAAGGAGTTCCTCGACAAGGCCCCGGAGGGCGACAGGCGCCTGGCCGGCGCCGGCTCCTGGGCCGTCGAGCGTGGCTCGCAGATCTCGCTGCGCTTCGACCCGGGAGCGGTCGCGGGCGGCGGATACGCCACCTCGCTGTACGCGACGAGGGACGACGGCGCGGTCGAGGTCTACGGCTGGCTGGGCGATCCGGACACCGGCCGCCGCTATCTCTTCCGCAGGGGTTAGCGAGCCCGTTCCTCTGAGCGGTACGTAACAGCTGCGCTCATCGGGCAGGCGCCCCTACGGTTCCCGCATTCGTCTCACAGCGAGGCGAGTGCGGAACCTGGGAGGCCCTCACAGTGCCCGACACCATCCTGTCGACGTTCCTGAGCCTGCGCGCGACGTCACCGCACCACCGGACCCTCACGCTCGTCGACGAGCAGGGCCGGGACGAGGCGTGGCTCACCGTGGGCGACCTCGGTGCCGCGGCGGACCGCGTGGTCGCGGCGCTGCGCGCCTGGGGGTTCGTCCCGGGGGACCGGATGCTGCTGGTCTACCCGTCGTCGCTGGAGTTCGCGGCCGCACTGCTCGGGTGCCTCGCGGCGGGCGTGGTGCCGATCCCGGCCCACCCGCCGAACCCGTTCCGGCTCGCGCAGGACCTGGCGACGCTCACCACGACGGCCACGGGCGCACGGGGGGCGCTCACGACGAGCGCGTACGACCGGTCCCGGATGGCGGCCGCCGGCCAGGACGGCGCACCGGCGTGGCCGAGCCTGCGGTGGTACCGCACCGACACGGCGCCCGAGCCCACCGGCCCCGTCCCCTGGTACCAGCCCGATCCGGACGATCCCGCGCTCATCGATCCCGACGGCGCGACCGTCACGCACGTCAAGCTGGCGCACCGGATCGCAAGCCACGTCGCCGACCAGGGTCTCGACGCGGACGCGCGAACCGTCCACTGGGCGCCGGAGTACCACGACACCGGCCTGACCAGCACGATCCTGGCCACCATCGTCAGCGACGCGCAGACCACGCTGCTGACGCCCGCGACGTTCCTGCGCCGCCCGGCCGTCTGGTTCGACGTACTGAGCCGGGTACGGGCGACGCACACCGCCGCGCCCGGGTTCGCCTTCACCCACGCACTGCGCGAGACGACGGCCGAGCAGCGGCTCGCCTGGGACCTCAGCGCCCTGCGGGTCGTCACGCCGGCGTCCGAGCCGGACGACCCGACCACGCTGCCCGTCTTCGCCGCCGCGTTCGCCAGTACCGGCCTGCGCTACACCGCACGAGTCAACGTTGGGGAGAGACTGTGACGAGCTACCAGGGCATCCGGGTCGCGACCGCGCTGGACGACCCGCGGCTGTACGAGATCGACGGCGAGTTCCGGCAGATCTTCACCGACATCGCCTCGCTGGCGATCGCGTCCCGGATCCAGAAGAGCCGCTTCTTCCACCGGTCCGGTACCACCGCCCGGGGCGTCCTGCGGCTCCACGACGACCTGGATCTGCCCGCCAACGGCTTCTTCCGTCCGGGCGGCGCCTTCGACGTGGTCGCCCGTTACAGCAACGGCATGGAGAGCGACGACCTCGCGCCGGCGATCCGGGGGCTGACCCTGCGGTTCCTCGCGCCCGGCGCCGGAATCCAGGACGGCCTGCTCGACCTGCCGCTCAGCTCCGGCGAGTGCTTCTTCGCGAGCACGGCGGCGATCTTCCGCCAGTCGGGCGGCACCGACGAGGACAAGGCGGCGCTGGTCGACGGCATCCCGCACTTCCGCGACACGGTCTGGGGCAGCTACCGCACGGCCACCTCGTTCGCCGAGTACCACTACCACTCCCAGTCGCCGCGCTGCCTGGTCGACGACGACGGCCAGGTCTGGTTCGTCCGGTACCGGCTGGTGCCGTCGGACGGCACCCCCGACCGTGGCCAGTTCAGCCCCGGCGAGCTGTGGCTCCCGCCGGACCCGCCGCACGAGCTGACCCGCCCGGACGGCGCGACCGGCTCCCGCACGTACCTCCACGACGAGCTGCGCACCCGCGTCCAGCGCGGACCGATCGGCGGAACGCTCCAGATCCAGATCCGCCCGGTCACCGGCGACGCGGCGGCGGACGAGGCAGCCCTCGACGCCTCGCTGCCCTGGAACCAGCCGTGGCGTGACGTCGCGACCGTCCGGCTGGACACGCTGGTCGACAACGCCGAGGTCGAAAACGTCCGCTTCAACCCGAACTTCGGCCCCGCCGAACTGGGCATCGCCATCGCCACGTCACCGCACGAGCACGCGTCCCTCAACCACCTGCGGACCCTCCTGTACCAGCTCACGTCCGCCGCCCGCACCGGCGCGCCCCTGCCCGAGGGCCTGGCCGCGCTCCTGCCGGACGACAAGGTCGCCGCCATCGCCCCGCCGGCGGCCGCTGGATGCCCGTTCTCCGGTCAGGCTGTCGAGGAGCCGCGCTCGCGCACGGTCGCGGTCGTCGGCGCCGGCCCGGCCGGTCTGAGTATCGCGCGTGAGTTGGAGAAGGCCGGGCATCGGGCGGTCGTGTTGGAGGCGTTGCCGACGGTGGGTGGGAAGTGCGAGTCGGTGGATATCGACGATCACGCCTACGACATGGGTGGGCATGTGTGCACGACCCAGTATGAGAACGTGGCCGAGCTGGCGGTCGAGTTGGGTGTGACGACGGAGGACACCACCCAGCACCGGGTGTATGACATCGCGTCGGGGGTGGCGTCGCCGCAGAGCACCGCGTTCTTCCAGCGCGAGCCGTTCAGCCGCTACGCCGCGTTGCGCGCCGCCGAGTTCCCGAAGATCGCCGAAGCCGGCCTGGCGCACTCCGCCCAGGCACTCGCGAAGCCGGTGTCGGAGTGGCTGGCCGAGCACCAGCTCGAATCCCTCGCCGAGTCGCTGGGCACCGGGTACACCGCCGCCGGGTACGGGTACCTCGCCGGGGATCTGCCCGCGCTGTACTTCGTGAAGTACGCCGAGATGACCGGCCTGCTGTCGTCCAAGCCCGAACTGCTGGGCCACACGCACAGCTTCACGATCGTCGGCGGCTTCATGTCGCTCTGGGAGAAGGTCGCGGCGGAGCTGTCGGATGTGCGGTGCGGGGTGACGATCACCGCGATCGACCGCGACCCGGATGCCGAGACCGGCGGCGTCACGATCGAAACTCTCCAAGGCGACGTGATCGCCGATGACCTGGTGATCACCGTGCCGGTCGATCAGCTGATGGGCGTGCTGGACGCGACCCGCGAGGAGCGCGATCTGGCTTCCCGGGTGCGGGTGATGGATTACTACACGACGGTGGTGTCGGCGACCGGGCTGCCGGAGGAGGCGTTCTATCTGGTCGACGAGTTCACCCAGCCGGAGGCGCCCGTCGGGGACGCGGTGTCCTTCCACCACCGCTATCCCGGCGAGGACGTCTACGCCTGCTACTCCTACGGCGACGACTCCCTGACCGGCGAGGACGTCACCGACCACCTGCGCGCCAACGTCGAACGCATGGGTGGGCAGATGGGCGAGGTGCACACCCAGCGGCGGTGGAAGTTCCTGCCGCACTTCGGCAGCGACGACCTCGCGGGCGGCATCTACGACCGGATCGAGCAGCTCCAGGGCGAGAACCACACCTACCACGCGGGCAGCCTGCCCGCCTACGAGCTGGTGGAGTGCAACGTCGCCTACGCGCGGGCTCTGGTGCGCCAGCACTTCGGCGGCGCCAGTGACGACGACGTCGAAGGGCACGCCGTCGCCGTCGCCGAGGCGCCGGAGCGTCCGCGGCCCAGCGTCGACACGCTCCGCGAGTGGCTGGTCGAGCACATCGCCGCCGAACTCCGCGTGCCCACCAGCCAGGTCACGCCGGACGCCCGGCTCGACACGTTCGCGCTGGAATCCCTGTCCGTGGCGGCGTTGCAGTCCGGACTGTCCGACTGGCTCGGGTTCCGCATCCCCCACACGCTGTTCTTCGAACAGCCCACCATCGAGGCGATCGCGACGAACCTCGGCGCTGCCGCAGAGGAGAAGCCGGAAACCCCGAACAGCTCCACCCTCCTCCTCGGACTGACGGGAGCCCGCCCCTTCTTCTGCATCGGCGGAGCGCTCGGCGCGGCCTACTACCTGCTGCCGCTCGCCCGTGACGTCGGCGCCGCGCGGCCGTTCTACGGGGTCCGCGCCCCCGGCTACGACGGGCTGGAGGAGCCACTCGACACGGTGGAGGCGCTCGCCGCCCGGTACATCGAGTCGATCCGCTCCGTGCAGCCCTACGGGCCCTACCTGGTCGGTGGCCACTCGTTCGGCGGCGTCGTCGCGTACGAGGTCGGACGGCAACTGCGCAAGGCAGGCGAAGAGGTGTCCAAGGTCGTGCTGCTGGACGCGTACGTGCCGGTGCCCGGCCAGAACCTGCCGCCCGTGGACGACATCGCGGCGATCGGCGAGCTGCTGACGATGAACCGGCTCGCGTTCAAGTCCGGCGGCCCGGCGGGTGTCGAGATCGACCCGGACCTCTCGCCGTCCGAACAGAAGAAGCGCCTCGGACGGTTCCTCGGGGCGAACGGCTCGGGCGACGTCGAGGACCACATCGACAACATGCTCCGCGTCTACCAGGCCAACATCGAGGCGAACGTCAAGTACCAGCCCGGCCCGTCCGACCTGAGAGTCTCGCTGCTCAAGGCCACCGGTGGCTTCCCGCCGGTGATGGCCCCGCACCGTGCCGTCGAGCTGCGCCTCGGCGACGCCGCGAACGGCTGGGAGCACGTCGACCTCGGCGAGCTGACGGTCGAGGAGATCCCCGGCGACCACTTCACGATGTTCGTGGAGCCGAACGACGAGGTACTGGCCTCGGCGGTGTTCCGCTGCCTGGCCGAGGACGACCGGCGCGGCGCCAACACCACGGCGGCGCGCGGCACCGGCGCCGAGACGGCGGTGGCGTTCAACCCGAAGGACCCCGGTTTCCTCAACGACCCGTACCCGTTCTACCGTTCGCTGCGCGAGACCTCCCCGATCCACTACGAGGACACCGTCGGTGGCTGGGTGCTCACCCGCTACGACGACGTGTCGGCGGTGCTCCGCGACCAGCGGGTGATCCGGCCGCCGGTCGGGGACTACCTGTTCGCGTCGGTCCCTCAGTCCCAGCGCGAAGAGATGGCGGACTTCGAGCGGCTGATGTCCCTGGCCATCCCGTTCACCAACGCGCCGTACCACACCCGGCTGCGGTCCCTGGTCAGCAAGGCGTTCACGCCGCGCATGGTCAAGGCGATGCGGCCGCGCGTCCAGGAGATCACCGACGGCCTGCTCGACGCGATCGAGGCCAAGGGCGGCGGGGACCTCATGTCCGAGGTCGCCTACCCGCTGCCGTCGAGCGTGGTGATGGAGTTCATCGGCGTCCCGAGCCAGGACCACCGAACGATCACCGGCTGGGCGACGGACATCATGGCGATGCTCGGCGCGCAGTTCGCCGAAGACGCGCCCGGCATCACCCGTCGCGCGAGCCACGCCATGGACCAGTTCACGGCGTACATGACCGACCTCATCGCCGAGCGGAGCAAGGACCCGCGCGACGACCTGCTCTCCACCCTGATCTCGGTGACCGGCCCCGACGGGCGGCTCACCAACGAAGAGCTGGTGCTGAACTGCATGGCCATGCTCAACGCGGGCACGGAGACCACCGCCAACTACCTCGGCAACGGCACCCTCGCGCTGATGCGCCGCCCGGAGCAGGCCCGGCTGCTGCGCGAGAACCCGTCGTACGCGGAGAACGCGGCCGAGGAGCTTCTCCGCTTCGACGGGCCGGCGCCGATCATGACGCCGCAGCTCGCCGACGCCGACCTGGAGGTCGGCGGCCAGCTCATCAGGAAGGGACAGCTCGTCTTCCCGGTGGTGGGCGCCGCCAACCGCGACCCGGCCCGGTTCGACGACCCCGAGCGGCTCGACGTGTCCCGGGCACCCAACGGGCAGCTCAGCTTCGGGTTCGGGATCCACTTCTGCATCGGCGCCGCGCTCGCCCGGATCGAGGGGCAGGTCTTCTTCCCGACCCTGCTCCGCCGCTTCCCGGACCTGCGCCTCGACCCGACCAAGCCGGCGCCGGCGTTCCGTGACGACCCCCTGCTGCGCGGCCTGTCCGCGCTGGACGTCCGCGTATGACCGTCCCGGGCAACGGAACGGTGCCGTGCCCCGTTGCGCTCCGTCCCCCAGTATCGAAAGTCCTGGCCGGAAGGCTGAGAGGAGCCCGATGAGCACCGTCGAAATACTGCAAAAGACCCAGCCGGCCACGGAGGAGCGGGACTACCGGGACCCCGAACTGCGGCTGGAGTCCCTGTTCGACGCCGGCTCCCTGCGGATCGTCGGGGACGCGGACCGCACCGGCGTACTCGTCGGCCGCGGCTTCATCGCCGGCCGGACCGTCATCGCGTACGCCACCGACGGCACCCTGATGGGCGGCGCGATCGGTACCGAAGGCTGCCTGAAGATCGTGGACGCCATCGACGCGGCCGTCGCCGAGCACGCCCCGGTGATCGGGATGTGGCACTCGGGCGGCGCGCGGCTCGCCGAAGGCGTCGAAGCGCTGGACGGCGTCGGCCAGATGTTCGCCGCGATGGTGCGCGCGTCCGGCCGGGTGCCGCAGATCTCGGTCGTGCTCGGCCCGGCGGCGGGTGGTGCGGCGTACGGTCCCGCGCTGACGGACGTCGTCGTGATGGGTCCGGGCGGGCGCGCGTTCGTCACCGGTCCGGAGGTCGTCCGCAGCGTCACGGGCGAGCAGGTCGACATGGAGACACTGGGCGGCCCGGGGACGCACGGCAAGTCGGGCGTCGTCCACGTGACCACGACGTCCGACGAGGACGCCATCGCCCGCGCTCGTGACCTGGCCGCGCTGCTCGGTCACCGGGGCCGGTTCACGCTCGGATCCCTCGCCGACGGCCCTGACCTGTCCGCGAAGCTGCCGGAGCAGGCGAACCGCGCGTACGACGTGCGTCCGCTCGTGCGGGGGCTCTTCGACGGCGAGTCCGTCGAGCTCCAGGCCAAGTGGGCGCCGAACATGGTCACGGCGCTGGGCCGGCTCGGCGGGCACACCGTCGGCGTCCTCGCCAACAACCCGCTGCGGCTCGGCGGCTGCCTCGACTCGATATCGGCGGAGAAGGCCGCCCGGTTCGTCCGGATGTGTGATGCGTTCGGCGTGCCGCTGGTGGTCGTCGTCGACGTCCCCGGGTACCTGCCCGGACTGAGCCAGGAGACCGACGGCGTCATCCGCCGGGGCGCCAAGCTGCTCCACGCGTTCGCGCAGTCGGTCGTGCCACGGGTGACGCTCGTGACCCGGAAGGCCTACGGCGGTGCCTACATCGCCATGAACTCGCGGTCCCTCGGCGCGTCGGCGGTGTTCGCCTGGCCCGGCGCGGAGGTGGCCGTGATGGGCGCCTCGGCGGCCGTCAACATCCTGCACCGCAAGAAGCTCGCCGCCGCACCGGAGGAGGACCGGGAGGCGCTGCGGGAACGGCTCGTCGTCGAACACGCCGAGATCGCGGGCGGCGTGGACCGCGCCGTGGAGCTGGGCATCGTCGACGAGGTGATCGACCCGGCCCAGACCCGGCGCCGCGTCGCCGAGATCCTGGCCGCCGCGCCTCCCGGGAGAGGCCCGCACACCAACATTCCGCTCTAACCACCAAGACGCCGGGCCGGCTGTCCCCCCGCGCGGCCGGCCCGGTCCCGCACGCGAATACGCCGCCGCCCCTTCCCGGGGCGGCGGCGTCGTGCGGGGGCCGCTTCGCGGCGATGGTGATAGGGCGGTCAGGCGGCGATGGCGACGGCGGGTTCGAGCTCGCGGCGCAGCGCGCGGAGCGCGTAGTGGGCGCGCGACTTCACGGTGCCGACCGGGATGCCCAGGACGTCGGCCGCTTCGATGAGGCTGCGCTGCCGGAAGTACATCTCGACGAGGATCTCGCGCTGCGACCGCGTGAGCCGGGCGAGCGCCGCATGGACCGTCATCGACGTAACGACCTGGTCGATCGCGCAGGTGGGCTCGGCGATCTGGGGCAGGGCGCCGTCGCCGGACTCCAGGGGCCGCCGGCCGCGGTGCCGCAGCCGGTCGATGACGAGGTTGCGGGCGACGGTCGTCAGCCAGCCGCGCGCGGACTCGCTGTCCATCAGCTCGGGCGTCCGCCAGGCCCGCAGGAACGTCTCCTGGAGGATGTCCTCGGCGAGGTGCCGGTCGTGGAACGTCATCGACAGCAGATATCGGAACACCGGCTGGCCGTGACGCGCGTACAGCGTCTCCATCTGCGCGTCGGTGAGGGTGCGGGACGGGACCAGGGTCAGGTGGGACATGGTTCTCACGCAGCCTTCGTGTCGGTGGTGGTCGCCGTGAGGGCGTAGGAGGCGGAGCGGGCGGCGCGGCGCAGGGGGAGCGCGACGGCGTCGGGGTTGAACCGGTGGGTCGGGCCGCTGACGGAGATGGCGGCGACGGCACGGCCGTCCTGGTCGAGCAGCGGCGCGGCGATGCAGCTCACCTCGGGGTGCGTCTCCTGCCGGTCGTACGCGACGCCGTGGCGGGCGGCGGTGCGCAGCTCGGCGGACAGGCGCAGCGGCTGGGTGACGGTGGCCGGCGTGTAGGCGGGCAGGGTGCCGCCGAGCGCGCTCTGCCGGGTCTCGTGCGACGCGAACGCGAGCAGGACCTTGCCGAGCGCGGTGGAGTGGGCGGGCAGGAAGCCGCCGACCCGGGTCCGCAGCGGGCTGCGACGGTGCCCGTGGATCTTCTCCACGCAGTGCACGGTGACGCCGTCCAGGGCGGCGACGTGGACCGTCTCGTGGGTGAGCTCGTAGAGGTCCTGGATGAACGGCAGCACCACGTCGCGGAGTTGCCGCTGGTGCCAGGGGAACAGCAGCTCCGTGAATCCGTGGATCCGGTCGCCGATCCGGTAGCCGCCGTCGACCCTTTCGATCACGGCGGAGGCTTCGAGCGTGCCCAGGACGCGGTGCGCCGTGGTCTTGGCGAGCCCGGTACGCCGGGCGAGTTCGGAGACGCCGAG
The DNA here is from genome assembly GCA_963742725.1 of uncultured Actinomycetota bacterium. Taxonomy (GTDB): domain Bacteria; phylum Actinomycetota; class Actinomycetes; order Mycobacteriales; family Cryptosporangiaceae; genus CAVVAL01. The sequence goes on from CAVUMX010000003.1 coordinate 690,791, forward strand.
GATCTCGGACCGGTGCGTCCATGCCTCGAGGACGGTGAACGCCTTCTCGACGACGGCGCGGTTCTCGGTGTTGCTGGCCGGCAGGGTGGTAGCCATGTCTGGTTCGCTCCTCGGGTCGCTCTGTGCTCAGGCCGCGTAGGGCAGTGCCGCGTGGGGGGCTGCCGGACGGTGCGGTGCGATGCACGTGCCGTTGGGCAGGATCTCTCCGGTGTCGTCGAAGACCACGACGCCGTTGCAAAGGAGGTTCCAGCCCTGTTCGGGGTGGAATGCGACGATGTGGGCCGCGTCGTGGTCCGGTGCGTCAGCGGCCGGGCAGTGCGGCGTGTGGGTGCAGGTCGAGGTGCTGGTGCTGCGGTGCTCGGAGAGCTGGATCCTGGTCATCGCTCTCGCCTCCCTGGTCGCTGTGGCGTAGCTCTCACTCTTCTGCGACCAGGGAGGCGAAACATCCGCCACGGCACGTAGGTGTATCCGCCACCGGACGGCGTCGAGGAGCGGGACATACGCCAGGGGGCACAAAAGAAGGCGGGGAGGACCCGTGTGGGTCCTCCCCGCCGTGGGGCTGGTGTGACGTTGGACTGATTTGAGGTGAATCAGCAGCTGAGGTTGCCACCCGGGCTGACGCCGAGGATGGCGGTGAACTGCTGGTACTTGTTCACCCTGCTCTGGACCTGCCCCGGGTTGCCCCCGTTGCACTCGAGGCTGCCGTTGATGCTCCGGATGGTCTCGCCGAAGCCGCGCTGGTTGACCATCGCGTTGTGCGCGGTCATGGTGCCGGGGCCGTTCTGGGTCATCCAGTACCAGAGGGCTGTCTTCCAGGCCACCGCCGCGTCCTGCTCCACCAGGTACGGGTTGCTCAGCAGCGGCAGGCCGAGCGCGTTACCGGCCGCGTTGTAGTTGAAGTTCCAGCTCAGCTGGATCGGCCCGCGGCCGTAGTAGCCGTAGGTTCCGGCCGGGCACCCGTAGGGCTGGCTCTCGTCACAGAGGTCGTTGCCCTTGTTGATCTCGGTGATGTAGACCAGACCGCCGGTCTCGTGGCTGAAGTTGGCCAGGGCGGCAGCCGCCTCCTGCCGCCGGATCGTGTCGCTGCCGGTCTTCGCGAAGGCAGGGTAGGCACCCATCGCCGTGATCAGGCCGGAGTACGTGTAGAAGGAGTTCCGGCTCGGGAACATCTGGTTGAACTGCGCCTCGCTGACCACGAAGCCGCCCGGTCCCGGGGGCGGGGTGGTCGGCGGGGTCGTGGGGCCGCACGCGTACGGGTCCCAGTACCAGTGGCTGATGACGGGGTCGTAGCCCGGGTTCGCGTTGACGGCGATGTAGTAGTTGCCGTCGGTGTACCGGACGATGCTGCCGACGTTGTACCAGGTCCCAGCCACCCAGTTGGGGTAGTTGCAGCTGCCGGGCGGCGGGTTGGGCGGCGGCGTCGTCCCGCCGTCACAGGCGCCGTTGTCGGTCCACTCGTTGTCGCCGCCGGTGCCGGCGTTCAGGTTGGGCTGGTCGCCCTGCGTCCACCACCTCGCGGTGTAGTTGCGTCCGGAGTAGGAGACCTGCGCGCCGCCGCTGTACGCGGTGGTGGAGTTCCACGCGGTCGAGCAGGCGACCGCGGATGCCGGGGAGGCGGGTAGGGCGACGGCCAGGCCGCCGACGAGTACGGTCGCGGCGAGTAACGCCATGGTGCGGAGTTTCAGCATGTGACCACTCCTTCTCGGTGCAGGACGGGAACCCGAACTCGAGCTGCCGGCCCCGCGACCTTGCCGAGGGGCCCATTGGTCTATGCCGATAAGGTATAGACCAATACGGCCACGGTCTAGACCATAGGCAACGAATCGTGACGAGCGCCCGATACGGACCGCGACCATCTAGGCTCGTGGCGCGATGTCGCGCCCCGCGTCGCTGGTAGGCCGCGATCCGGACGTCGCCCGACTGCGCGAGCTCGTGGCCGAGGTCGCGGCCGGTCGTGGCGGCGCCGCCTGGATCGAGGGCGAACCGGGCATCGGCAAGACCACCCTGCTGGACGCGGCGACCGACGACGTCGAGCGGATCGGTTGCCAGCTCTTCCGCGCGCGCGGCGACGAACTGGGACAGCGCTTCCCGTTGCGCGTCCTGCTGGAGGCCTTCCACGTCACCGACGACTCGCACGACCCCGAACGGGCCGAGATCGCCGCCCTGCTCCGCTCGGAAGGATCGGGGCTGGCCGGCGGCGACCCCGTGGTGCCGGCGGCCGAGCGGCTGCTGGCGTTCATCGACCGGCTGTGCGTGGCGGCGCCGGTGGTGCTGGTCGTGGACGACTTCCAGTGGGCCGACGACGCGTCCGTGGCGGTGTGGGCGCGGCTGGCGAGATCCGTCCGGCAACTGCCGTTGCTGCTGGTCAGCTCCGCGCGGCCGGCTCCGGGACGGCGGGAGCTCAGCAGCCTGCGCCGGTCGATGGTCGCGGACGGCGCCGCGTACCTCCCGCTGAAGGCCCTCAGCGCCGAGGAGTCCGCCGGACTCGCCGGCACCCTGCTCGGCCGGGAGGCCGATGCCCGGTTGCTGAGGCTCGTCCAGCGCGCCAGCGGCAACCCGCTCTACATCCGCGAGATCGTCGACGCACTCGCGCGCGAGAAGCCCGGCGGCGCCGACGAGCCGGCCTCCCTGGGTGCGGCGATCGCCGACCGGCTCGGGTTCCTGTCCGACGACACGGCCGGGGTGCTGCGGATCGCCGCGCTGCTCGGGTCGGAGTTCACGGTCACGGACCTCGCGACGGTCGCCGGACGCGGTGCCCTCGACCTCGTGCCGGTGGTGGAGGAGGGGCTGGCGACGGGCGTCCTCTCGGAGAGCGGCGTGCGGTTCGCGTTCCGGCACGCGCTCATCCGCCAGGCGCTGGCCGAGGCGGTGCCCGCCGGGCTGCGGTCCGCGCTGCACCTGCAGGCCGCGCAGGCGCTCATCGGCGCCAGGGCGTCGATGGAACGGGTCGTGGAGCAGCTGCTCGCCGCCGAAGACCTCGTCCGCTCAGGCGGTGGTTGGGTCGTGGACTGGCTCGTCCAGGAGTCACCCCGGCTCGTCTACCGGGCGCCGCAGCTCGCCGCCGAACTGCTGGGCCGGGTGCTGGAGCAGCTGCCGACGGACGATCCGTACCGCGAGGTGTTCGACGGCCACCTGGTCACGGCCGCGTGGCTCGACAGCCGCGACGACGCGGTGGAAAGCCACGCCCGGCAGGTCCTGGCGCGCAGCCACGACCCGGTGCGGCGGGCACGCGCGTCCTGGACGCTCGCCTACGTGGCCGGGCGCGCGGGCCGCTACGACGAGTCGATCGCCGTCACCGACGCGGCCATCGCCGACGAGCGGACCGACCCGCTGTGGAACGCCCGGCTCAGCGCGATGAGGTCCATGGCGCTGTCCAGCGGCAGCCGGTACGACGAGGCGGAGGCGGCCGCCACCGAGGCGCTCGCCGTCGCCGAGCGGGTCGGCGACGGGTTCGGCGCGGGGTACGCGCTCCACACCCTCGCGCAGATCCGGATCAGGACGGAACGGAAATCCGGCACGCTGGCCATCCTCGACCGGGCCCTGGCGGTCATGGGCGACGACGCCGACACCGGCGACCGTGACCAACCCCGAACCGGGCGTCTGGGAGCTGACCGTCGAAGCGAGACGAACGTCCGACGTGGACTTCGCCCCCTACACCCTGACCGCGTCAATCCCGTGACGGACTGTTCTGCATAGCGGAATTCCCTTGACTCTCCATTGACCCGCGTGCCCGCCCGCCCAAAGGGTGGGGGCCCGCGAGAGGAGACACGATGGAGCAGAGCAGGCGGCGGTTTCTCGGCACGGTCGTGGCGACGGCGGTCGGCAGCGGTCTCGCGACCGTTCCCGCCCACGCCGCGCCTTCCCGGGCGAGGCTCGGCCAGGGACGGCTGTACGTGGGGAGCTACGGTCACGGAATCCGGCGGTCGCCGCTCGATCCCGTCACCGGCCTGCCCAGGGCGGGTGCCACGACCGCGACGCCGCAACCGTCGTATCTCGCGCTCTCGGCCGACCGGCGGACGCTCTACGCGGTCAACGAGCTGCCCACCGGGACGGTCAGCGCGTTCACCGTCCGCCCCGACGGCGCTCTCGCCCCGCTCGGATCGCGGTCGAGCCACGGCGCCGACCCCTGCTACGTCCACGTGCACCCCGACGGGCGGCACCTGCTCACCGCGAACTACAGCTCCGGCACCCTCGCGGTCCACCCGATCCTGCCCGGCGGGGCGCTGGGCGAGGCCACCGACGTCGTCCAGCACGTGGGGTCCGGTCCCGACCCGGACCGCCAGGAAGGTCCGCACGCGCACAAGGTGCTGACGGACGTGATCGGCCGGTTCGTCCACGCGGTCGATCTGGGCGCCGACGCGGTCTTCGCGTACCGCCTGCGCGGCGGGGAACTGGTCGCGGCGGAGGTGCTGCGCCTGCCGCCCGGGTCCGGCCCCCGGCACCTGTCGTTCCACCCGTTCGGCGCGGTGGCGTACGTGACGAACGAGCTGACGTCGACGCTGGGCGTGTTCCGGTACGACGTGCGGAAGGGGACGTTCACGCCGTCCCAGACGGTGCCGACCGCGCCGCGCGGTTCCGTGCGGAACTACCCGTCCGAGGTGGTGGTGTCGCTCGACGGCCGGTTCGTCTACGTCGCGAACCGGGGCCACGACAGCATCGCGATCTTCGCCGTCGACGGCGACCGCGTCTCGGCCCGAGGCACTGTGCCCTGCGGAGGGAAGTGGCCCCGGCACATCGCGTTCAGCGGCGACGGCCAGTACCTCTACGTCGCGAATCAGCTCTCGGACCAGGTCTCGACGTTGCGGGTCGACCTGCGATCCGGCGCGCTGACACCGGCCGGGCCGGCCCTCACGACCGGCACCCCGACGATGGTCCTCGCCCAGACCCCTTGACGGCGGCGGCTCGCGCTTCTAACGTGCAGAGGTCTCGATTTTAGAACCTCCGCCACGGGGCGAGAGGAAGCGACCATGAGCATCCGTCACGTCGCCGCAGCACTGTTCGCCGCCGCCCTGCTCGTGCCCGCCCAGCCGGCGACCGCCGCGACCTGGTCCGTCGTCGCGACACCCAACCTGACCGCCGCCACCAACCGGCTCGCGGGCGTCGACTCCGGGTGGGCGGTCGGTTCCGCCGGCACCGGCACGGTGACGCAGCGGTGGAACGGCACCGCCTGGTCCGTGGTCCCGACTCCGGCGGTCGCGCAGCCGGCGGCGCTGCGCGGCGTCGACGGGAGTGCGGACAACAACGTCTGGGCGGTCGGCTCGGCCGGGGCCGGCACCTTGACGCAGCGGTGGAACGGCACGGCCTGGACGGTCGTGCCCAGCCCGAACCCACCCGGTTCCACCGATGCGACCCTGCGCGCCGCCCAGGCGGTCTCTGCCACCACCGCCTGGGCGGTCGGCGATGCCACGGTCGGGTCGGTCCGGCGGACCCATGTGGTCCGCTGGAACGGCTCGGCCTGGTCCGCCGTGCCGAGCCCCAGCCCCGACCCGACGCAGAACTTCCTCGTCGCGGTCGGCGGCACGGCGAGCGACGCCTGGGCGGCCGGCAACATCGGCCATGACGGGTACGGCGGCGGCACCGTCATCGGCATGCTCCTCCGCTGGAACGGCACGGCGTGGACGCGGGTTGCGATCCCCGGCTTCGACAGCACGTTCTCGATCATCACGTTCCACGACCTGCTCGTCCTCGGCGGCGACGTGTGGGTCGTGGGGGAGGCGTTCCACCGCGGGCAGCTCCGCATCGTGCCGTACGTCCTGCGCTGGAACGGCTCCACCTGGCAGCACGGCACGATCCCGAACGCGCCGAGCGGGGCGTTCCACGGGATCGCGGCGCTCTCGCCGACCGCCGTGTACGCGGTCGGCCGCAAGGACGGATCAGGCACGTTCGTCGCCCGCTGGAACGGCAGCGCGTGGAGCCAGGAGTCGACGCCGGCGGCGGGTGTGTCCAACGTCCTGGCCGACGTCACCGCGACCGGCGGAACGCTCTGGGCCGTCGGCACCAGGTACGACAGCACCTGGACCGGCCGGACGCTCGCGCTCCGGGGGAGCTGACGGGTTCGGGGTGGGATCAGCGCGATCCCACCCCGGGTCCGGTCAGGCCGTGCGTGACGGGAACGCGGTCGCCAGCCGGGCCAGCGTGAGCGCGCCGAGCAGCAGCCCGAAGTCCCGCAGCGCGACGTCGTAGAAGTCGCCGAGGATCAGCAGGTTGAGGATGATGCCGCCGAGCCACGCGGCGACGAGGTACCCGCCGAACCGGGGCATCAGCGCGACGGCGATCCCCGCGACGATCTCGATCACGCCGACGGCCAGCATCGCCTGGTGGGCGGTGCCGGGTACCAGGTCGTCGATGCCGGGCGCGAGGTAGCGGTCCCAGTCGGTCAGCAGCTCGGTGAACTTGTCGAGCCCGAACAGGATCGGCGCCACCGTGAAGCCGATCCGCAGGAGCCAGAACGCCTGGTAGGTCGGGTCGGTCTTGAGCTGGTCGGAGACGGTACGGGTGGTGGCCATGGCGGGGCTCCGTTTCTAAAGAACAGTTTTCTGGACGTTAGAACGATCCGCGTCTTTCGTCAACGCCCGTCTCCGTTAGAATCGGGCCGTGACCCAGGGAGACTTCGACGCCGACGTGGCCAGCATCGCCGCGCTGGGCGAGCCGGTCCGCCGCCGGCTCTACCGGTTCGTGGCCGAGCGCGGCGAACCGGTCGGGCGGGAGGACGCCGCCGCCGGCGTCGGCGTCGCCCACCACACGGCCAAGTTCCACCTCGACAGGCTGGTGGAGGACGGGCTCCTCGACGTCGAGTACCGGCGCCCACGCGGCCGTTCGGGCCCAGGCGCCGGCCGTCCGACCAAGCTCTACCGGCGCACGTCCCGCGAGATCGCGGTGAGCCTGCCCGAACGCCGCTACGACCTGGCCGGACGGGTCATGGCCGAAGCCATCTCGACCACGCAGCGCACCGGCACGCCGGTCGACGAGGCGCTGACGGACGCGGCCCGGTCCACCGGACGGGCGCTCGGCGCGGAAGCCAGATCCCGGCTGGGCCGTGCCGACGCGCTGGAGGCGGTCGGCGAGGTGCTGGCGGAGCAGGGGTACGAACCGCACCTCCGCGACGGGTGCCTCACGCTCGGGAACTGCCCGTTCCACAGCCTCGCCGAGAACTACCGCGACCTCGTCTGCCGGATGAACCTGGACCTGATCGCCGGCGTCCTCGCCGGTCTGGCCCCGAAGCCCCTGCACGCGCGGCTGGACCCGTCCGCCGACTGCTGCTGCGTGGTCGTCACTCCCTAGCTGACTCGGCCACCAGTTCGCGGGTCACCGCGACGAGGTCGCCGCCGGTCTGTTCCATCCGGGTGCGCTGGTCGCGCGACGACGACCCGTCGAGCAGTACCCGTCCGGCCAGCTCGGCGACCACGGTCCACTCGCCGTGCTCCTCCAGATCCGGGCGCAGATACCGCAGGAACCGGTGGACGACGTCCGCCGCCGGCCGCAGTTCGCGATCGATCGGGTCGAACAGCAGCTCGTCCAGCCCGTGCCGCGCGGCACGCCAGCGGGCGGCGCGCACCACCTCCGGCCGCATCTCCGGCACCGGCTCGCCCGCCCGCGCCTCCCGGACGAGCGTCCGCACCAGGCTCCGCGCCAGCCCGGCGTGCAGGACGGCGTCATCCACGCGCGGGCACACGTCCGCCACCCGGAACTCCAGCGTCGGGTACCGCGCCGACGGGCGGACGTCCCAGTACAGGTACGAGCTGTCCTCGATCACGCCGGCGCGGACGAGCTGGTCGACGAGCGCGTCGTAGCCGGCCTGGTCGCCGAGCGGATCGGGCGGTCCGGTCATCGCCCACCGTCCGAACCAGACCGTCCGGAAGCTGGCGTAGCTCGTGTCGAGCCCCTCCCAGAACGGCGAGCTGCCGGTGAGCGCGAGCAGGGGAGCGAGCCAGGGCCGGGCGCGGTCCATCACTGTGACGGCGGTGTCCGCGTCCGGCACGGCAACGTGGACGTGACAGCCGGCGATGCCCTGCTGGATCGCGAGCACGCCCCACTGCTCCAGGAGCCTCAGGTACCGGACGGTCAAGGTCAGCCGCATGTCCGCCACCTGCGCGAACGGATGGGTGCCGGCGGCGAGTATCCGGCAGCCGCGCTCCTGGGCGGCATCGTCGGCGGCGTGGCGGGCGGCCACGAGCCGGCACCGGACGTCGTCCAGTGTGGTGCAGATCGGCGTGGCGATCTCGATCAACGTGCTGCTGATCTCGGACGACGCCGTACCGTTCGCGCCGAGACGTTCCTGGGTGGGTGCCACCATCTCGGTCTCCGGGCGCAACGCGAACGTGCCGGCGTCGACGAGGTGGTACTCCTCCTCGACGCCGACCGTGACCGTTGAGCCCGATGCCATCGGCCACCTCGTCCGTCGTCGCCGCCCTGGGACTACCCGCGCGCGGCTCCGCCTACACCCAGCCGCCTACACCCAGCCGCCTACATCCAGCCGCCTACGCCCAGTCGGCGACCGGCTCGCCGGGGCGGTGCGTGCCGAACGTCCACTCGAAGCCTTCGGGGTCGACGACCCGGCAGCGGTAGTTGCCCCACTCCGTGGCCTCCGGCGCCCAGACCCCGGTCGCGCCGGCGCCGAGTGCGCGGGGGTAGATCGCGTCCACGTCGGACTCGTCGGCGACCGTGATGTAGACGCCGGACCCGACGGTGTCGCCCTTGCGCGGCGGGCGCTCGTAGCCGTCGTGGTCGCTGAACACGATGACGACGGCGTCGCCCATCCGGAGTTCGGCATGGGCGACGCCGTCGCGATCGTCGGGGAACTGCATGGTGGGCTCGAACCCGAACGCCTTGCCGAGCCAGTCGATGGCGGCCTGGGCGTCGCGGTAGCCGAAGTAGGCGAACAGGGCTGCTGGTGTCGTCGTCATAGAGCGAGCATGGCCTGCCCAGCGGTCAGTTCTTGACCTCAATCCCGGAGAAGAAGGTGCGGAGGTCGTCGGAGAACGCGGCGGGCTGCTCCAGGGCGAGGAAGTTGCCGCCGCGCTCGAACTCGGTCCAGTGGGTGACCACGCTGTCGCGCTCGGCGAAGCGGCGGATCGTGACGTCGGTGTGCCTCGCGAGCGCGATGCCGGTCGGCACGGTGCTCCGCTCCTTCGGCGCCCAGGCGCTCGGGTCGTGGGCGGCCTCGTAGTACAGGTTCGCGGACGAGCCGGCGGTGCCGGTGAACCAGTACAGGCTGACGTTGGTCAGCAGGTTGTCGCGGCCGACGGCGTCCTCGGGCAGTTCGGCGGCCGGGTCCGTCCACTCCTTGAACTTCTCGACGATCCAGGCGAGCTGGCCGACGGGAGAGTCGTGCAGGCCGTACGCGACGGTCTGCGGACGGGTCGACTGGACGATGTTGAAGCCCATCATGTCGTCGCGGAAGTGCTGGAGCCGGCCGAGCCGCTCCTGCTCGGCGTCGGTGAGGCCGGCGAAGTCGGACGGGTCGTCCGACGGGAACGTCACGAGCCCGTTGACGTGGACGCCGATCACGCGGTCCGGCGCCTGGCGGCCCATCTCCACGGCGACCCACGCGCCGCCGCCGGTGCCCTGCACGCCGTACCGCTCGTAACCGAGTCGCGCCATGACCTCGCCGAACGCGCTCGCGATGCGGCCGGTGCCCCAGCCGGGCGCGGCCAGCGGACCGGAGAACGCCACGCCCGGCGTGTTGGTGAGGACGAGGTGGAAGTCGCGGGTCAGCGGCTCGACGATCTCCAGGAACATCGCATACGACGCCGGCCAGTCGTGCGTGAACAGCAGCGGCGTGGCGTCCGGGTTCTCGGAGCGGACGTGCGCGAAGTGGATCGTCTGCCCGTCGACCTCGGTGGTGAACTGCGGCAGCGCGTTGAGCCGGGCCTCCGCCGCGCGCCAGTCGAACTTCTCGGCCCAGTAGGTGGCCAGTTCCTTGAGGTAGTCGACCGGGACGCCGCGGGCCCAGCCCTGGCCCGGGATCTCGCCGCTCCAGCGGGTGCGGCGGAGGCGGTCACGCAGGTCGTCGACCTCGGCCTGGGAGATCTCGACGCGGAACGGGCGGATGTCGGTGCTCATGGCCTCGGCCTCTCGGTAGAACGGAATCTTTCGTTCCGTTCAAATATAGCAGAGCGGAACGATCCGTTCCAGTGCTAGATTACGCAAATGCCGAAGCTCTCCGGGCGCCGCCAGCAGGCGGCGCGGAACGACGAGATGATCCTGGCCGCCGCGCGAGACGTGTTCCTCGCCGACCCGAAGGCGCCGATCTCGGCGGTCGCCGAACGGGCCGGCGTGGGGATCAGCGCGCTGTACCGCCGGTACGCAGGCAAGGAGGACCTGCTGCGGCAGCTGTGCCACGACGGCCTGCGCCGGTTCGTCGTCGAGGCCGAAGCGGCGGCCGACGAACCCGACGACTGGGCGGCGTTCGCGGGGTTCCTCCGGCGGGTCGTCGACGCCGACGTGCACTCGCTGACCGTCCACCTGGCGGGCACGTTCACGCCGACGCCGGAGATGCACGGCGACTCCGAACGCGCGGACGACCTGGTCGTGGACCTGGTCGAGCGGGCGCGGGCGAGCGGGCGGTTGCGGCGCGACGTCGTGACGCAGGACGTCGGCCTGCTGCTGGAGGGGTGCGCGGCCGTGCGGCTGCCGGACCCGGAACGGACCAGACAGCTGCGGCGCCGGTACCTCGCCATCCTGCTGGACGGCCTGGCGACCGACGCCGAGCCGCTACCGGGCCCCGCCCCCGGGCCCGGCGAACTGGCCTGGCGCTGGCACCGCCAGGGCGCGCCCAGCAACTGACACCGACGTCGGTGACACCGGTGTTGGTACGCCGGTCAGTGGTGTGCGTGCGGGTAGACCGGTGAACGGTCCTGGAAGGACAGCACGCTCTCGTTGCGGATGGTCCCGTCGCGGATCTCGATCGCCCGCCGGATCGTCTCGTTGGCCTCCCACGCGTCCGGACCGGTGAGGATCGCGCGGAGGTACGGGAGCAGCGCCTCGCTGATCTCCCAGGTGGCCGAGTCCCACAGGTAGGACGGGCTGTGGTCGACGCCGTAGTAGCGGACGTTGTCGCCGACGACGAAGGTCGGTTCCGTGAACGTCGTGGGCCGCGCCCAGGTGAAGCCCATCGCCTCGTCGCAGGAGACGTCGACGATGAGGGTGCCGGGCGTGAGCGTGCCGAGGTCGTCCTCGTTGAGGAAGATCAGCGGCGACGCGGTGTCCTGGAGTACGCAGTTCACGATGATGTCGTGCTCGGCGAGGAACCCGGCCAGTGGCACGCGGCCCTGGTCCGACAGCACGTGGCTGCGGCGCGGGTCGGCGTCGTCATGGTCGAAGTGCACCATGCGCGCGGAGTGGATCGGCGAGGCGACCGCGGTGACGCCCCGACCGGTCAGGACGTTGACCTCGTGCACCCCGTGCGCGTTCAGCGCGGTGACGGCGCCACGGGCCGTCGCCCCGAAGCCGATCACGACCGCGCGCAGCCTGCGTCCGTAGTCGCCCGTCGATCCGATGAGCTCCAGGGCGTGCAGCACCGAGCAGTAGCCGGCCAGCTCGTTGTTCTTGTGGAAGACGTGCAGGTTGAACGAGCCGTCCGTGGTCCAGTGGTTCATCGCCTCGAACGCGATGAGCGTCAGCCGCCGGTCGATCGCCAGCTGGGTGAGCTTCTCGTCCTGGACGCAGTGCGGCCAGCCCCACAGCACCTGCCCCTCGCGCAACTCGGCCAGGTCCTCGTGCTGCGGCTTCGGCAGCAGGATGACGTCGCACCCGGCGACGAGCTGCTCGCGGGTCCGCAGCCCGGCGACGGATCGCGCCAGTTGCTCGTCGGGAACGCCGAAGTGGTCCCCGTAGCCGTGTTCGAGGTAGATGCGCGACCGGAGATCGGCGTCGATCCGCTCGAAGTGCGACGGGTGGATCGGTAGGCGGTGCTCGTTCTCCTTACGGGACCGCGACGGGATCCCGAGACTGAGCTGGTTCAACAGGTGCCTTTCGGCTGGGCCGGAGTGGCTGGCACCTCAGAACGGGCAATGTCATCGTGTCCGGATACCCGGAGCCTACGCCCGTGCCGCCTCCCGGCCCAGGCGTAGACTTGGCCGCAGCGGAGCCCTGGACCCCGGCGACGTGTCGAGCATCGACCGTCGGGAGGGCCCATGAGCACCATCGATACGCGTCGCGGCAGCGACTACGCCCAACTGTTGGCGCGGGTACGGCAGGCGGGCCTGCTGGAGCGGCGCCCGGTCTACTACACCGTCAAGATCGCCGGCAACGCGCTGCTGTTCGCCGCCGGCTGGACGGCGTTCGTCCTGCTCGGCCAGTCCTGGTGGCAGCTGCTCACCGCGGCGTACCTGGCGGTCGTCTTCACCCAGACCGGCTTTCTCGGCCACGACGCCGGGCACAGGCAGATCTTCCGCACCCGGCGGGCCAACACCCTGGCGGGGCTCGCGCACGGCAACCTGGCGGTCGGTCTGGCCTTCGGCTGGTGGGTCGACAAGCACCACCGCCACCACGCCCACCCCAACCAGGAGGGCCTCGACCCCGACATCTCCGGCGAGAGCATCGTGTTCACCGAAGCGCAGGCGCGCGGGAGGCGCGGCGCGGGCCGGTTCGTCGCGCGTCACCAGGCGGCGCTGCTCTTCCCGATGCTCCTGCTGGAGGCCGTGGCACTGCACGTGGTGAGCGTCCAGGCGGTGGCCAGGGCCGGCTACCGCGATCGTGGCCGGGAGGCCGTGCTGCTCGGCCTGCACGCCGCCGCCTACCTCACCGCCGTGATCCTGGTGCTGTCGCCGTTGCAGGCGGTGGCCTTCGTCGTCGTGCAGCAGGGCCTGTTCGGGCTTTACCTCGGCCTGGCCTTCGCGCCGAACCACAAGGGCATGCCGATCCTCTCCGCGGACGACGGCAGCGACTTCCTGCGTCGGCAGGTGCTGACCTCCCGCAACGTCCGCGGCAGCCGCGCGGTCGACTTCCTGCTGGGCGGGCTCAACTACCAGATCGAGCATCACCTGTTCCCGAGCATGCCCCGCCCGTCGCTACGCCGTGCCCAGCCCCTCGTCCGCGCCCACTGCCTCGAACACGGCCTGCCGTACACCGAGACCAGCCTGCTCGACTCCTACCGCCAGGCGCTGAGTCACCTGCACACCGTGGGCCGCAGTGGTCGAACGGAGCGGTGAGGGCGTCGTGCGGGTCTGGGCGCGGGTGGTCGAGCAGGCTGGCGGCGCCCCGATCTCCGTGGCGCACGTGTGTGCCGCCGCTGTCGCAGGCCTGGGAGTGGACGGGGCCGCGGTGACGCTGGTGGCCGGCCCGACCGTCCGGGAGACCGTGCACGCCACGGACCGGGTGGCCGGCGAGCTCGAGGAGTGGCAACTGGCCTTCGGCCAGGGCCCGTGCGTGGACGCGTTCGCCACCGGCGGCCCGGTCCTGGTCGTCGACCTGGACTCGCCCGATCAGCTGGCGCGCTGGTCGGCGTTCGCCCCGGCCGCGCTGGGCAGCGGGGCCCGGGCCATGTTCGCGTTGCCCATGCTGATCGGCGCGGTCCGGCTCGGCGTGCTCGACCTGTACCGGGCCCGTCCCGGCTCCCTGGCCCCGCCCGACCTGGCCGACGCGTTGGCCTGCACCGAGATCGCGGCCGCGATGCTGCTCGATGGGACGGCTGGGCAGGACGCGGCCGACCCGACGGCCCATCAGGCCCAGGTGCACCAGGCGACAGGGATGCTCATCGCGCAGCTCGGCACCAGAGCCGACACCGCTTTCGCGCGGCTCCGCGCCTACGCGTACGCGCACGACCGGCGGCTCGGCGACGTCGCCCGCGAGGTGGTCGAGCGGACGCTGCGTTTCGAGCGCGATCCGCCCTCGACCGGCCATGATGGCGGGTGAGGGAAGGGGTGGACATGAGTGAGCGGTTGGTCGCCGAAGTGTTCGTCGAGCTGGCGGACACGCTGGTCGACGACTTCGACGTGGTGGACTTCCTCCACCAGGTGACAGTCCGGTGTGCCGACGTTCTCGGCGTGTCGGCGGCCGGTGTGCTTCTCACCGACCAGCGCGGCGCCCTGCGCGTGGTGGCCGCCTCCACCGAACAGACCCGGCTGCTCGAACTGCTCCAGCTCCAGACCAACCAGGGGCCGTGCCCCGAGTGCTTCCACACCGGCCGGCCCGTCGCGGTCGCCGACCTGTCCGACGACACCGGTCGCTGGCCGGAGTTCGCCGCCGAAGCCCGCCAGGTGGGGTTCGCGTCCGTCCACGCCCTGCCGATGCGGCTGCGCACCGCGGTCATCGGCACCCTGAACCTGTTCGGCACGCGGCCCGGCGTCCTCGACGACGCCACCATCCGGCTGGCGCAGGCGCTCGCCGACGTGGCCACGATCGGCATCCTCCAGGCGCGCGCCATCCGCGATCGCGAGACCCTGGCGGAGCAGCTTCAGACCGCCCTCAACAGCCGGATCATCATCGAGCAGGCCAAGGGTGTCATCGCCGAACGCCGCCAGCTCGGCATGGACCGGTCGTTCACCCTGCTCCGGGACGCCGCCCGCACCAGCAACCGCCGGCTGTCCGATCTCGCCCGCGCCATCGTCGACGGGTCGGAACCCCTCTGACGGCGGTGGATTTGGTCTAGACCAATGGGGTCCGTACCTGTCATCGTGGGGTCACCCGCTTCGTTCCCCCGCACTGACCTGCTGAGGAGAACCCCATGGCGCCCCCTCGATTCTCCAGGCTGCTAGCGGCCCTACTGCTCGCCGTCGCCGGGGCACTCGTGCCCGCCACCGCCGCCCTCGCCGCGCCGACCACGGCGACGTTCGCGAAGACGGCCGAGTGGGCCGGCGCGTACCAGGCCCAGTACACGATCACGAACGGCGGTACCGCCGCGATCGACACCTGGCGCGTGGAGTTCGACCTCGCGTCGGGCACGACGGTCGGCGCCTACTGGGACTCGCTGATGACCCAGTCGGGCAGCCGCTACACGTTCCGGAACCGCGAGTACAACCGGGTGATCGCGCCCGGTGCGAGCGTCACGTTCGGCTTCGTCGTCAACGGCACGGCGTCGCCCGCGAACTGCGCGCTCAACGGCGCGTCCTGCGCCGGTGTCATCGACGTCCAGCCGCCGACCACCCCGACGGGCCTACGCTCGACCGGCGTCACGTCCGCGTCGGTGTCCCTTGCCTGGAACGCCTCGACGGACACCGTGGGCGTGGCCGGGTACCGCATCTACCAGGGCTCTACCGTGGCGACCACGGTGACCGGCACGTCCGGCACCGTCACCGGGCTGTCACCGTCCACGTCGTACACGTTCACGGTCCGGGCCTTCGACGCCGCGGCGAACCTCTCCGCTGCCAGCGCCGCCGTCACCGCGACCACGACCACCGGCCCGCCGCCCGGATCCGGCACGCGCATGGCCCCGTACGTCGACATGGGCGCCTGGCCGACGCCGAGCCTACCCGAGATGTCCGGTGCCAGCGGGGTGAAGAGCTACACCGCCGCGTTCGTCACGTCGTACGGGTGCAAGGCGAGCTGGTTCGGCGCCTACGACCCGCGCACCGGCTGGGCGAAGGACCAGTTCGACGCCATCCGGGCCGGTGGCGGCGTCATCAAGTTCTCCTTCGGCGGCGCGAGCGGCATCGAGCTGGCGCAGGCGTGCGGCACGGCCGCCGCCACGGCCACCGAGTACGAGGCCGTCGTCACCGCCTATGGCGCGACCCACCTGGACTTCGACATCGAAGGCGCGGCCGTCGCCGACCCGACGACCGTGGCCCGCCGCTCGCAGGCCATCGCGCAGGTCCAGCGCGCGCACCCGGGGCTGAAGGTCTCGCTCACCCTGCCCGTGCTGCCCGAGGGCCTGACCGCCGACGGCGTGAACGTGGTGCGGTCGGCGATCAACGCCGGCGTCGACCTCGACGTGGTCAACGGCATGGCGATGGACTACTACCGCGGCAACATCGACATGGGCGCGGCGGCCAACCAGGTGGCGCAGAGCCTGTTCGACCAGCTCCGGCCGCTGTACCCGGGCAGGTCGACGGCGCAGGTGTGGGGGATGGTCGGCGTGACCCCGATGCTCGGCGTGAACGACGACGGCTCGGTGTTCTCGCTCGCGAACGCGCGGACGCTCGTGAACACGTCCGCGCAGCGCGACGTCGGGTTCCTGTCGTTCTGGGAGTCCACGCGCGACCGCAACGCGTGCACCGGCGCGCTCTACCGCTGCACGAACATCCCGCAACAGCCGTACGACTTCGCGCGGATCTTCGCGCCGTACAACGGCTGAGCCCTGTCGTGGTGGCATCGTGCCTGGCTCCGGCGCGATGCCACGTCGCCTCTGGCGCTATGTCACAGCTTCTACACCGTCAGGACGACCTTGCCGCGGGCGTGGCCTTCCGCCAGGTACCGGATGGCATCGGCGGCGTCGCTCAGCGGGTACGTCCGGTCGATGACCGGGGTGACCGTGCCGGCCGCGAGGAGGCCCGCCAGGAACTGGAGATCGTCCTGGCGGCGCGTCGAGATCATGCCGCGCAGGCTCTGGCGTGCGAACAGCGAGATCAGTGCCGCCTGGAGCAGCCGCTCCATGCCGCCGAGCCACCGCCCGCCCCCTTCGGCGCCGACGAGGACGACCGTCCCGCGCGGGGTGAGGGCCCGCCGCAGGTGGGACAGCGGGCGGTTCCCGGCGGTGACGAGGACGACGTCGTAGCGGCGCGTCCCGTCCGTGCAGTCGTCGCGGGTGTAGTCGATGATGTCGTCCGCGCCGATCGACCGGACCAGTTCCACCTTCCCCGCCGAGCACACGCCGGTGACGTGCGCGCCGAGGGCCTTGGCCACCTGTACCGCGAACGTCCCCACGCCGCCCGCCGCGCCGATCACCAGCACGCGCTGGCCCGGCCGCACCCGCGCGGTGTCCCGGAGTGCCTGGAGCGCGGTGGCCGCCGAGCCGGGGACGGCAGCCACCTGCTCGAACGTCAGGTTGGCGGGCTTAAGCGCGAACCTGTCCTGGTGCGCGCACGCGTACTCGGCGAAGGATCCGTCGCAGCTGCCGAACACCTCGTCGCCTGGCTTGAACCGGGTCACGTTGGCGCCGACGGCCTCGACGCGACCGGCGACGTCCTCGCCGCGCACGCGGTGCCTGGGCCGGCGCAGTCCGAAGCCGAACGCGCGGATCAGGTACGGCCGGCCGGTCATGAGATGCCACACGCCGGGGTCGACGCCGGCCGCGTGGACGCGGACGAGCACGTCGTCGGGGCCGGGCCGCGGCGCGTCGACGTCCTGGAACTCGAGCACGTCAGCCTGGCCGTAGGCGTCCTGGACGATCGCTTTCACGACGTCGCTCCTTCACCGCCCGAGGGCGCTCGTGTAAAGCATGTTTGACATGCTCAAGGTAAAGCGCAAGCGACATCATGTCAAGAAATCTTGACATCGTTCGTCGGGCGGTGAGGTCGACCGGCTCAGCAGGTGGTGATGAAGACGTCGCCGGCGTTGAAGGTCTTGGTGATCGACGGCGGGTTGAAGTCGATCCCGAACGTCACGGTCACCACGGTCTTCCCGCCGTACCACCCGTTCACGCAGGACTTCGTGGCGTTGCCCCACAGGTAGTTCGCGAACTCGGCCTGGTAGCTCCTCGTCACCCACCAGTTGTTGTAGTGGATGAGGGTCACGTCCATCCCGATCATGACGACCCGCGAGTCGCAGCTGACGGTCGTGCTGACGGTGATGATGCGCGGGTTGTGCGGGAAGTTCGCCGGGTTCGCGGGGACCGCCCTGCACACGATGACGGCCTGCGTGGACGGCCCTCCGGACCTGCGGACGGCGGTGAACACCATCGTGCCGTCCGCCAGGGTCTGTACCTGCGGCGCCGCCGAGCGCTCTGCCGGGGCGGCGGCGGCGTCACCCGCGACCGCCGTACCGGCCAGAAGCCCGGTCAGCGGCGATGACCGCCGCGGCGCGGAACAGCCGACGTCGGATTCTCATGGGGACTCCCTCCGTTGTGGCTCCTTTCCACGCCGAGTGAATCCCGCACCGGTCGACAAACCATGGGAAGAATGTTGGAGGGGTCAGGTCTCCGCGCCGGGCGCGAGGACGGTGGGTACCGGCGAGGCCCGCACGATCTTGTTGGCGTTGGTGCCGAGGAAGATCCGCCCGAGGCCGAGCCGGCTCGACCCGATGACCAGGATCTCGCCGTCCTCCCACTGGAGCGCGTCGAGCGCCTCGTCCCAGCGGGCGCCGTGGGCCAGCTCGGCGGTGACCGCGAGCCCGTCGGGCAGCTCGGCGATGGCGGCCCGCTGCGCCGCCTCGGCGTCCTCCCGCCAGGACGCCTCGACGAGCGCTTCGGCGCGGTAGCCGGCCAGCGACGGGTACATCTGCCGGTCACGGACCACGAGTGTCACGAGCCGCAGTGGCACGCCGTGGCCCAGCGCCAGCGTCGCCGCCGCGGAGAGTGTCGGTGCCGAGCTGCGGTCGACGTAACCGCAGCTGACCCGCTGGAGTCTCGTGCCCTTCGGCGGCCGGTACCCGCGCGGCGCCAGCGCGACCGGCACCGGCGAGGCGTGCAGCAGGCTGTCGGTGACGCTGCCGAGCGTGAACCGCCCGAGCGGACCGCCGCGTGCCGAGCCGAGGATCACGAGCCCGGCGTCGAGTTCGGCGATCAGCCCGAGGATGCCGTCGGTCGTCGAGCGGGCGGACCGGGCGACGTACTCGGCGGGCACGTCGTCGCCCAGCGCCTGCCTCGCCTCCTCCAGCGCGGCGGCGGCGTGCTCGGCCAGGAACTCCTCGTACCCCTGGTCGACCCGTGCCGGCGACGGGTAGCCCCAGGCGGTCGGCGTGATCGTGCACGCCACGAGCGACACGTCGGAGCCGCCCACGAGCATCCGCGCGAGCGCGATCGCGGCGCGGCCACCGCTGTCGGCGGAGTACGCCACGATGTACTTCACGGCGTGGGCCCGACGGACAGGCCGGTGCCCGACGCGCCGGCGAGCCGGGAGTGCTTCAGGCCGTAGGCGAAGTAGGCGACGAGCGCGACCGCGAGCCAGCCGGCGAACAGCAGGAACGTGCTCAGCGGCAGGCCCTGGATCAGGTACAGGCACGCGGCGACGCTCACCAGCGGCACCACCGGGTACAGCGGCACGCGGAAGCCCCGTTCGGCGTCAGGCTGTGTGCGGCGCAGCACCATCACGCCGATCGACACGACCGCGAACGCCACGAGCGTGCCCATGCTGGTCAGGTTCGCCAGCACGTCCAGCGGCACCAGCGCGCCGAGGAGGGCGACGAACAGTCCGACGACGACGGTGTTCCGCACCGGCGTCAGTGTGCGCGGGTCGACCTTGTGGAACATCTCGGGGAGCATGCCGTCGCGGGCCATCGCGAACAAGATGCGCGTCTGGCCGTACAGCACCACGAGCGTGACGCTGAACAGCGAGATCACGGCGCCGGTGGAGAGCAGGAGCGACGGCCAGGTCTGCCCGGTGATGTCGCGCAGGATCTGGGCCAGCCCGGCCTCCTGGCCCTCGAAGTCCTGCCAGGGCTGGCTCGCGACGGCGACGAGCGCGACCAGTACGTACAGCGTCGAGACGATGACCAGCGCGGAGATGATCGCGAGCGGCAGCGTCCGGCGCGGATTGTGGACCTCTTCACCGGCGGTCGACACGGCGTCGATGCCGATGAAGGAGAAGAAGATCGTCGAGGCGGCGGCGCCGATGCCGGCGATGCCGAACGGCGCGAAGTCCTCCAGGTTGGCGTTGTCGAACGCGCTCGCGCCGATCACGATGAACAGCACCAGCACCGCGATCTTCAGGCACACCATGATCGTGTTGACCAGCGCCGACTCGCGCGCGCCACGGATCAGCAGGAAGCAGCAGAGCAGGACGAGGACCACCGCGGGCACGTTCACGTACCCGCCGGAGCCGGGCGGCTGGCTGATCGCGTCCGGCATCCGCCAGCCGAACAGGTCGTTGAACACCTCGTTGAGGTACTGGCCCCATCCGACGACGATCGCGCCGGCCGAGACGCCGTACTCCAGCAGCAGGCACCAGCCGACGCAGTACGCCACCACCTCGCCGAGCGTCGCGTACGTGTAGGAGTAGGACGAGCCGGACACCGGGATCATCGACGCGAGTTCGGCGTAGCAGAGCGCGGTGAGCGCCGCCGTGACGCCCGCGATCGCGAACGACGCGATGACGCCGGGCCCCGCCTCGGGCACGGCCACGTTGAGGACGATGAAGATGCCGGTGCCGATCGTGGCGCCGACGCCGAACATCGTCAGGGCGAACACGCCGAACGTCCGGTTCAGTTCGCCGCCCTCGGTGGTGGCCCCGGTCTCGACGACGAATGCCGAGATGGGCTTCCTCCGGAACAGCGCGGTGCGTAGGGATCGGTTCTCGGACATGCCGCCTCCCCTCAGGTGCCGATGTAGCTCATGACGTGTTTGATCCGGGTGTAGTCCTCCAGGCCGTACATCGAGAGGTCCTTGCCGTACCCGGAGTGCTTGTACCCGCCGTGGGGCATCTCGGCGATGAGCGGGATGTGCGTGTTGATCCACACGCATCCGAAGTCGAGGCGCTTGGCCATCCGCATGGCGCGGCCGTGGTCCTTCGTCCACACGGAGGACGCCAGCGCGAACTCGACCCCGTTGGCCCAGCGCAGCGCCTCGTCCTCGTCGCTGAACCGCTGCACGGTGATGACCGGCCCGAACACCTCGGACTGGATCAGCTCGTCGTCCTGGCGCAGGCCGTCGACTACCGTGGGCGCGTAGAAGTAGCCACGGTCGCCCACGCGCTGCCCGCCGGCCGCGACGCTGGCGTGGGACGGCGCGCGCTCCACCATCCCGCTCACCCACTTGAGCTGGTTGATGTTGTTGAGCGGACCGTAGGCGGCGGACGCGTCGTCCGGCGGGCCGGTGACGGTGCCGGCGGCCTGCTCGGTGAGCGCGGCGACGAAGTCGGAGTGGACGCGCGGCCCGGCGAGCACCCGGGTCGCGGCCGTGCAGTCCTGGCCGGCGTTGAAGTACCCGGCGGCGGCGATCGCCTCGGCGGCCTTCGCCACGTCGGCGTCGTCGAACACGATCACGGGCGCCTTGCCGCCCAGCTCCAGGTGAACCCGTTTCACGTCCTCGGCGGCGGCGCGGGCCACCTCGACGCCCGCGCGCGTCGACCCGGTGATCGACACCATCTGCGGGATCGGGTGGCGGACGAGCGCCCGCCCCGTGTCGCGGTCGCCGCAGACGACGTTGAAGACCCCAGGCGGCAGGAACTCGGCGGCGATCTCGGCGAGCAGCAACGCCGTGACGGGCGTCGTGTCGGACGGCTTCAGGACGACGGAGTTCCCGGCCGCGATGGCCGGGGCGAACTTCCAGACGGCCATCATCATCGGGTAGTTCCACGGCGCCACCTGTGCGCACACCCCGACCGGCTCGCGCCGGATCACCGAGGTGTGGTCGGCCATGTACTCCCCGGCCGACTTGCCCTCCAGCACCCGCGCCGCCCCGGCGAAGAACCGGATCTGGTCGACCATCGGCGGGATCTCCTCGTCCCGCGTCAGGTGGATCGGCTTGCCGGTGTTCTCGCTCTCCGCCGCGACGAGCTCGTCGGCCCTGGCCTCCACCGCGTCGGCGATCCGCAGCAGCGCCCGCTGCCGGTCGCTCGGCGTGCTGTCGCGCCAGCTCTCGAACGCGCGCTCCGCCGACCGGAGCGCGGCGTCCACATCGGCCTCGCCGGACAGCGGCGCCTCGGCGAACACCTCCCCGGTGCTCGGGTCGATCAGGGGCGCCGTACGGCCGTCGACCGTGTCGGTGTACTCCCCGTTGACGAAGTTGCGCAGAACCCTGTCCGCCATCGTCGTCTCCTCAGTCGGGATGGTGCCCGCTGCCGCTGCCGTCGGCGCAGTGACCTTGGCTGGGCGGCACGTCGAGCGCCGGGTTGCGGTCGAAGAACCCGAAGGGCTTGAGCCAGAACGCGACCGTGTCCACCGGCATGACCGGCCAGTCCTCGGGGCGGGTGACATGGTGGATGCCGAACACGTACCAGAGCACCACGTCGGTGTTGTCGATCGAGCGGTTCGCGGCCGTCCACACCGGCAGGCCGGTGTCGCGGTCGCTGAGGTTGGGGAACTCGCCGCACGGCCACCGCTCGTCCGGGTGGTACGGCGTGACCCAGACCGTGTGCCTGATCGCCTCCGCGCGGCGCAGCACCGGCGACGACGGATCGAGCAGCGGCGGGATGCTGGCGCTCGGCACGAGCTTGTAGCCCACAGGCGTGCCGATGCCGTTGCGGACGTTGTCGTTGGCGACCTTCCAGCCACGCTGGGACGCCCAGTCGTAGTCCTGCCGCCCGTGCGCCTCGGTGCGCAGCGGCGTGTTCCGGACCACCAGCCCCAGCCCGTACGGGTCGGTGGCGACCGGCGCGGACTCCGACGCGTAGACGGTGTTGTCCGTGCCGTCCACGTCCAGGTCGAGCCGGGCGACGATGAAGTGCTGGTGGAACGGCGCGTACGTGCGCTCGTCGACGAGCGTGCCGTACGGCGGTTGATCCCCGGCGGCGAAGTGCGTGGTCACCATGATCCCGGTGGCGCGCACCTCGCACTCGATGTTGCCGTCCTGGTAGAAGCGCCAGTAGACGAGGTACTCGTAGTTGGCCACCGTCACGTGGAACGACACGACGAGCCGCCGCGCCCGCCGTACCTCGGCGCCGTGCTCGTGGTCGACGTGCTTCCACAGGACGGCACTGTCCTCCTCGTGGACGCAGACCGCGTTCGTGATCGTCCTCGGCTCGCCGCGGGAGTCGTGCACGACCGCGTCGAGGTAGGTGATCTCGCCGAGGCAGTCGCAGCCGAGTTCGAGCGACGTGGTCATGAAGCCGAGGCCCCACTCGCCGATGTCGAACGCGGTGCGCCGGTAGTGGTCGACGGTCGGGTCGCGGTACGGCACGACCATCTCGGCGAACGACAGCCGGTGCGCCACGGGCCGCACCCGGCCGCCGTCGGTGTACCCGACCGTGTGCAGGACCAGCCCCTCGCGGTAGTTGAAGCCGATCCGCAGCCGCCAGTTCTGCCACGTCAGCAGCGTGCCGTCGAGCGTGAACGACACGCCCTCGGGCTGGACGATTTCGAGGGGCTTGACCTCGCGCGGCGGCAGGCCGGTGAGGCCCGGCAGGTACTCGCCCCGGACGGCCGGGGCCGGCGGCGGGTCGGCGACGTCCTCGATCTCCAGCAGCTCCATCCGGTTCAGGTCGACGATCGGGTGCAGGCCCGGCACCGGATGCGCGTACGGGCTGCCGTGCTCGCTCGCCCGCCACCACACGTCGCCCCAGCCGATCCGCCGGCCCCGGTACTGCTCGGGCACCAGCGCGGCCCCGTACGCCCAGACGTCCACGAGTACGCGGTCGAGGTCGGTGATGCCGCGTTTCGCCAGCGCGGCGGCCAGCGCCGGATCGGCCCGGAGGAACTCGTCGCACTCATGCCACTCGTCGACCGTCATGTTCGGGTGCTGTCCCGGCAGGTGCTCCCACCCGGTGACGGTGCCGTCGGGCAGGGCCACGAAAGCCCGGTACGCCTGGCCGTCCTCGCGGTTCCAGCAGACGGCCTGCGCTTCCCGCGCGGGCGCGTCGCCGCCGTCGTCGTAGGCCAGGACCGCCGCCTTGTGCGGCTCCCGCAGCTCCACCGACGCGATCCGCCAGCGCTCGTCGACGCCCCGATCGCGGCGCAGTGCCGCCGCCACCTGGCGGAACTCGTCGGCGGTCAGGGGGTCCAGCGGATGCGTACCGGTGTCCATCAGCAGTTCCCGTCCGCGACGGCAGTGCTCCGAGAGTGAGCGTAAGCGTCACGCTGGCGTGCGGGTTATGGCACCGTAGGACAATTAGCGAAGGCAACTTCGACATCCTGTCGAGGACCGCATGCCAGTCACGCTCACGGAGCTCGTCCGGCAGCCCTCTCTCGGGCTGGCGGTGGTGGCTGGCCAGGAGGCGCTCGGCCGCGAGATCTCGTGGGTCCACACCAGCGAGCTGCTGGACCCGACGCCCTACCTGAAGGGCGGCGAGTTCCTCCTCTCGGTGGGCCTCTGGCTCCCGCCCGCCGCCGCGAGCGCCGGGCACGTGCTCGCCTACGTCGACCGGCTCGACAGCGCAGGCGTCGCCGGCCTCGGCTTCGGGATCGGCCTGACCCATGCCGTCGTGCCGTCGGTGCTGGTGGACGCGGCGGACCAGCGTGGCTTCCCGCTCCTCCAGGTACCGGAGGAGACGCCGTTCATCGCGATCAGCCGCAAGGTCTGGGAAGTGCTCGCGGCCGACCAGTACGCCGGTGCCACCCACGCCTCGCAGACGCAGCAGGAGCTGACGCGGGCGGCTGTGGCGTCGGGCGCGGCGGGGCTGGTGCGCCGGATCGCCGAGCGCCTGGACGGCTGGGCCGTGCTGCTGGACGCCGCCGGCGCGGTCGAGCACGCCGCGCCGGCGGGTGCGGCGCGGCAGGGTCCGTGGCTCGCGCAGGAGCTGGAACGCCTTCGCGACGTGACCAACCCGGTCAGCGCCACGCTGTCCGTGGACGGTGA
This sequence comes from uncultured Actinomycetota bacterium, assembly GCA_963742725.1. Classification (GTDB taxonomy): domain Bacteria; phylum Actinomycetota; class Actinomycetes; order Mycobacteriales; family Cryptosporangiaceae; genus CAVVAL01. The sequence continues at coordinate 715,272 of CAVUMX010000003.1, forward strand.
CCAGATCGTCGTCCAGTCGCTGCGGCCGGGGCGGCGCACCCGCGGCTTCCTCGCCGTCGGCACCCACCACCGCCCGACGCCCGAGCAGCGGGCCGTCCTGGACACGGCCGTCTCGCTGCTCACGCTCATGCTGGCCCAGGCCAGCGCGTTGCGCAGCGCCGAGTCGCACCTGCGCACCACGATCTTCGACCTCCTCACGACGGGCGAACTCGAACGCGGCGCCCGCCTGGCCGGCGACCTGTGGGGCGGGCTGCCGCACGAGCCGCTGCGGCTGCTCCTGGTCGCCGGACCGCCGCCCGCCCTGGACGAGCTGGTGGAGATCGTCGACGCCGCGTCCGCCGCGTCGGGGGAGCGGGTGTTCTTCGCGTACGTCGGCGACCGGGTGGCCGTCGTCCACTCCGCGCACGGCCGGATGCGGAGCCGGATCCTCACCACGGCCGCCGCCCGGCGCCTCACGACCGGCGAGTCGTCCCTGGCGGACCTCGCCGACCTGGGCCGCGCCCAGCGCGAGGCGGACCAGGCCCTGCACGCGGGCGTCCGCGCCGACCGCCGGTACACGGGCTTCGCCGACATCGGCGCGTCCGGGCTGCTCGCGCTGCTGGACACGCCGCAGGCGACGGCGTTCGCCGAGTCGCTGCTGCGTCCGCTGGTCGACCACGACTCCGCCGGCCGCGGCGACCTGCTCCGCTCGCTGGGCACCTGGCTGGAGCACAACGGACAGTGGGACGCCGCCGCGGCCGCGCTCGGCGTCCACCGGCACACCCTCCGGCACCGGATGCGCCGGGTCGAGGAACTGCTCAGCCGCGACCTCGGCGTGACCGCCGTCCGCGTGGAGCTGTGGACCGCTACCCGCCTGTACATCGAGCAGCGGGGTACGCCGCCAGGTCCAACCCAGGCGCCGTGACGGGACAGCATGGACTATTGCTGGTGGGACGGCCCGCGCTTACGTTCCGGACATGCACAGCGTCAACGCTGACACCGAGATGATGATCCGGTCCGTGCTGGCCTACGCGGAGAACCGGCTGCGGCTCGACCCGGTGCCGCTCGACCAGGGCTCCCGCGATCCGGCGGAGCTGGCGACGATCACCAAGGGCCTGCTCAACGACCACGGCACGAATCCGGACCAGGTGCTCGGCGTCTACGCGTCCATGCTGGCGCCGGCCGTCATCTCGGCGGACAGCCCACGCTTCCTGGGGTTCATCCCGGCGGCGCCCACGAAGGCGTCCCTGCTGTTCGACATGCTCGTCTCGTGCGCCTCGATCCAGGGCATCTCGTGGCTGGAGGCCGCCGGCGCCATCCACGCCGAGAACGAGGTCCTGCGGCTGATCGCCGACCGTGCCGGGCTGCCCGCCTCGGCAGGCGGGTGCTTCGTCTCCGGCGGGTCGGCGGGAAACCTGTCGGCGCTCGCCGTCGCGCGGGAGACGGCGAAGGGTCGCTCCTCGGACGTGCGCAGGTGGCGCGTGGCCGTGGGCACCGACGCCCACTCCTCGATCGTGAACACCCTCAAGATGCTGGAGATGGACGCGCTCACCGTCGAGACCGAGGACCACCAGCTCACCGGCGTCGCGTTGCGCGCGGCGATCAAGGCCGACGGCGACCCCGGCTCGATCGCGGCGGTCGTGGCGACGTCCGGGACGACGAACGCCGGCATCGTCGACGACCTGGCCGGCGTGGCCGACGTCGCCCGCGAGCACGGCCTCTGGTTCCACGTGGACGGCGCGTACGGCGGGTCCGGCCTGTTCGCGCCGAGCATCCGGCACAAGTACGACGGGATCGAGCACGCCGACTCGTTCATCGTCGATCCGCACAAGTGGATGTTCGCGCCGTTCGACTGCGCCGCGCTGCTCTACCGCGACCCGGCGCTCGCCCGGCAGGTCCACACCCAGGACGCGTCGTACCTCGACGTGATCCACGACAAGCCGGGGGAGTGGAACCCGACCGACTACGCCTACCACCTGACGCGGCGGGCGCGCGGCCTGCCGCTGTGGTTCTCGCTGGCCGTCCACGGCGTGCAGGCCTACACCGACGCGATCGAGACGGCGATCCGGCTGGCTCAGGAGACCGCCGCCGAGATCCGTACCCGCCCGTACCTTGAACTGATCCGCGAACCGGACCTCGGCGTCGTGCTGTTCCGCCGCACCGGCTGGAAGGCCGGGCAGTACACCGGCTGGGCCGACGCGCTGCTGCGTGACCAGGTGGCGTTCATCCCACCGTCCGCGTGGGAGGGCGAGACCGTGGCGCGGTTCGCTTTCCTGCACCCGCACACGCCGATGTCACTGGTCGGCGAGATCCTCGACCGGATGGCGTGAAAGACGCTCGGTGCCGCCGACCAATAGTGGCCGGCGGCACCTCCGGGAATTCAATTAGCAGAGCGTCCGTCGCTCGGATTCGAGAGTCCTGTGCGTCGCGCGCGTCACGGTGTAGTAGTTCCCGTGGCCCCAATCACTGCACCAGGCGGTCGCGGTCACCGGACTCGTGTACCGGGGGCAGCAGGCGACCCGCTGGTCCCACCAGCCGGGGATGTCCTTCCAGATTTCCACGGTGACGGCCTCCGAACCACAGCCGCCGATTCCGATGATGACATTGCCGTTCGTGTACGGGGGATAGGCGTACGGCTCGTATCCGCCGCAGGGGGCCTCAGCTGGACCGATGGCCGCCGCCGAAGAGGCGGTGCCGCCGAGAAGGACCAGGGCGAGGACGGTGGACAAGAGAACCAATAGCTTACGCATCAGGGCTCCATTCGTCGGTAGTCGCGTGTCGCGGCCTCGTCGTCAATGGGCCCATGAGGTGATCGCCGCTACCAAGCGCGATCAAGCTAGCAGGCACGAATTGCACGTGAATACGATATTGCGTGAATTTGCAATACGAATTGCGCGAATCGGCAAGTTGCCGCCTGGTCGACCGCCGACCGTAGAAATCCAACCCCGTGCCGATGCAGAGGGCACCTGACGTGCCTTGCGTTGACGTGGCGGAAGGTCACCGTCGCGAGCCGGTCCCAGGAGTGATTTCCTCAACGGTGGCCCTGGTACTCCCGACACCTGCGACGGCGAAGCGGGAACTGACGCCGCGACCAACTGCGAGGCTCTCGCGAACGTCCCGTAACACCGGCGACGGCGCGGCGGCCGGGGCTCGGCCGCCGCGCCGGGACCGGTCAGCCGGTCCGGAAGAGCTGTCCCCGGACGGCACCGCCGGGGAAGTCGGCGTTGTGCAGGTTGACGTAGTAGCCGCCCGGCCGCGCGGCGATCTGCCGCCCGAGCTTCTTGTCGACCGTGCTGGTACCCGCGAGGCCGACGATCGTCGGCGGTACGGCCCCGGCGAACAGGCCCACCACGATCGGTCCGTTCACCCCGAGCTGTCCGGTGTGGACGTGACCGGCCACCGGCGGTGCGATGCCGCCGAACAGGAGCCCGTACGAGACCTGGCCGTGGCGGATCCGCAGGAACGCCGCCGCGTGACCGTCGGGGTCGGCGGCCGGTACCTCCTGGCCGCCGTCGCAGAGCGCGGCGAGCGATCCGTCGCGGAACGGCGCGAGCAGGTCCACGCCGCGCGTCAGGGCGCGGAGCTGGCCGCGGATCGCGCCGCCCGGGAACGCCGGGTTGTGCAGGTTGACGTAGTAGCCGGCCGGGTTGGCGCGGATCGCCGCGGCGTTCTCTTCCGTCGTGGTGGCGCACCCGGTGGCCGTGTGGACCCCGGCCGGCATCGCGCCGGCGAAGAACCCGACGACGATCCGGCCGTTGGCGCCCGCGGCGCCGACGTGGATGTGGCCGGCGGTCGGCGCGTCGATCCGCGCCCAGCCGGAGGTGAAGCAGACCTGCGTGCCCTGCATCCTGACCACGGTCTTGCCGCGGCCGTCAGGATCCGCGGGCGGTACCTCGTTGCTGCCCCGGAGATCGGCGGCGAGGTACGCGACGCCGGTACTCGGGGCGGGGTCCGAGCCCCCGCCGGCAGGTGCGGCGTGGGTGCCGTGATGGACGCCGGCATGGGTGCCGGCGTGGACGCCGCCCCCGGTGTCACTGTGGGCGTCGCCTCGGGCGGTCGCCGAGCTCGCCGTGGCGAGCGTGAGGGCGGTCGTCGCCGTGACGGCGAGCAGTAGGAGCGTCCGATTGCGCATGGGTGCCTCCCCTTGCGAGTAGTGGCGCGCGCTGGTTCGGAACATGCCCATCCATCCACCGCGCGTGGCCGGGGTCAAGGGCGACCGGCGCACGATTTCTCCCGATTCATCCAGGCGGAAAGAAGCAGAGGCGAATCAGGTCCCGGCGAAGTAGGTTGCGGCGACGCGGGTGTGCAGCGGGAACGCCAGCTCGGCCGGGCCGGTCAACAGCTCCCATCCGGACGTCTCGTCCGTCGCCACCGCCGCCGGGAGCGCCGAGGCGGTCGTGGGCGGCAGGAGGCCGAACACGAGCAGCGTCCCGTCGGGCGCGCTGAGGGCGTCGAACAGCGTGACCGAGCCAGCGTCCGCGACGATGCCGGTCTCCTCGCGCAGTTCCCGCACGGCGGCGGCCTGCCACGACTCGCCGTGGTCGACGAACCCGCCCGGCAGCGCGAGGAACCCCCGCCGCGGTTCGACGTCGCGCCGCACCACCACGAGCGCGCCGTCGACGGGCACCAGCACGACCGCGACGGGTACGGGGTTGAGGTAGCTGACCCGCGCACACCCGCCGCAGTGCCGGGGCCAGCGCTGACCCGCCGCGAACGCGACGCCGCAGTATGAACAGTGCGAGTTCCGCTCCACCATGCGCACACGCTAGCGACGCGCGCCAGTCGCCATACTGGGCCGATGGAGCCGACAGCCGAACTACTTGAGGTTTCCCACCGGGTACGGCACGCCGTCCAAGCCCCTGGCCTGGGCGACGGTCCGCGACAAGTTGACGGCGGCCGAACAGTACTGGCTCGGGACCACCCGGCCGGACGGGCGACCGCACGTGGTGCCCGTCGACGGCCTGTGGGTCGACGACGCGTGGTACTTCGGCGGCGCGCCGGCGACCGTCCACCAGCGGAACCTGCGCGATAACCAGACGGTCGCGATGCACCTGCCCGACCCGATGGCCGCCGTCATCGCGGAAGGTACGGCGGAGTGGGTCGTGCCGGGCGACGACGAGAAGCGGGCCCTCGCCCAGGCGTTCAAGGCCAAGTACGCCAAGTACGGCTACCCGGACAACCCTGACCAGTACGCGCACGGCACCTGGCGCCTCCGCCCGACGGTGGTCCTGGCCTGGGAACGCCTGGACAAGGACGCCACCCGCTTCCGCTTCTAGACCACCCGGACCGTGGCGGTGGCGCCGGGGGTGACCGTGACCGGGGCGTACGTGTAGGTCACGCCGTCGACGACCTTGGTCCGGCCCGGCTGCGCTACGCCGTTGACCTCCAGCCGCGGGTGCTGCCCGAGGAACCGTGCCTCCCACGTGTACGCGCTGCTGGACGACCGGTTGGTGAGCTTGCTGCTGGTCTGTCCGTCATGGCGGACCGTCACGGAATCCGGCCCGACCGGGATGTCGGCGACCTGGAGCCAGCCGATGGCGCCGGGCAGCCGGGACAGCGTCGTCACGGTGCGGGCCGGCGCGTCGGGCGTGACGCCCATCAGCCCCTCGACGGTCTGGCTGACCAGCGTGAACGGCACCTCCGGGTAGTCGCCGTTGAGACCCTGCCGGCTGACCGCGTGCGCGGCGTCGCGCTTGTCGTACACGTCCTGCATCCACTTCCACGCGGTCTCGTTGCGGTTGTGGCGGAAGAACGTGTCGGGCAGGTAGGAGACGGCCTCGATGTTCGACGGGCGGCCGCTGCCGGACGCCTGGGCGTCGATGTAGTCGAGGTAGGCCTCGTTGCGGGTGCCGGCGTCGACGATCCCCTTCATCGGCATGAACCAGCTGTTCTCCTTGCCCCAGCCGGTGAGCGGCGCACCGTCCACGTTGTACGCGCGTACGAACTCCGCGCTGCCCGGCTTGCGGCTCCACGTGTCGTTGAAGTACCGCTTCAGGGCGTCGGCGCGGGCGTCGGCCTCGGCGGCGCCGCAGTCGGCGCACTTGTCGCGCGCCAGCGCGGCCAGCGCCCGGTACGCCTGGTACTGGGCGCCGATCGCGTCGCCGGCCTCCGCCAGCCGCTCGTTGCCCTGCTCGTTGTAGCTGGCGGCACCGGCGAAGATGCCCTGGCCGGTGCCCTCGGCGACGTCGTTGTCGATCCTGGTGTCGTGCAGCCCGACGAACTCGTTCGTGGCGTGCCGGTAGTAGTCCCAGAACACCGGGTCGTCGACGTAGGAGCGGTCGCCCGTCCAGCGGTAGGCGGCGTTCGCCTTCTCGACCAGCTCGAACGTGGCCGGCACCTCCCGGACGAAGTTCGTCGTGCTCTTGTAGTCGATGCTCAGGTACGTGGCGGCGTCGAAGTTGAACGCCCACACCGGGTAGTACTTGTGCTGCGCGGTCGCCGACTTCGCGAACGAGCGGAGCATGGTCTTGTTCTCGACGTCCATGCCGAGGAGGTGGGCACCGCTGACCTGGTGGGCGAAGTCGCGGGAGTAGTAGCCGCTGCGGTGCGCGTACCCGGCCCAGTACGTCGAGGCGTAGGTGGCGTCGCCGGTGCCGGCGGGCTGGCGCTCGTCCACGTTGACCCGGCCGGTCACGCCGGCCTGGTGGGACCAGCTGCCGGCCTTCGCCTTCGACCAGTCGAACATCGCCACGATCTTCGCGTTCGACGACGTGACGCTCGGGTTGGCGCGCGCACCGGGGGAGACCATGACGTCGTCGGCGTTGACCCAGCTCGCCCCGCTTCCGAACACGATCTCCAGCCGGTCGCCCTGCGTCACCGCGACATTCGAGATCGTGAACCGCGAGTACGTGGACCGGGACGGCAACGTGATCGAGCCCGCCGCGGCGCCGTTGCGGGTCACGGCGAAGGTGCCGTTCGCGCCGCCCGTGGAGATCCACGCCGACACCGTGTACCTCCCGGTCGTGGGCACGGTGACCGCTTGGCGGACGCTCTTGCCGGCGCCGGAGTCCAGGTAGATCAGTCGGGTGCCGCCGTGCGGTCGGTTGGTGGCCACGCCGGTCCCGGCGGTGAACGTCCACCCGGTCGTGCCCTGCTCCCAGCCCGGGTTGACGACGACGAGCGGTCCCGCCGCCTCGGCGGCGCTCGCCGGGAACACGGCGAGCGAGGCGATCAGGGCCGTGACGGCTAACAGGGGTCGGTACCTCATGGGGACGCCTCTCGGGAGGAAGGCGGCGGCGCGGTGGAGGACCGCACCACCAGTTCAGGGCTGAAGAGCAGCTCGCCGGACGGCACCTCGCGGTTGGTCACGAGGGCCACGACCGCTCGCGCGACCTCCTTCGCGAGCCGGTCGGTCGGCTGCCGGACCGTCGTGAGTGGAGGGTCGACGAACTCGGTGATCATCGTGCCGTCGTAGCCGACCACCGAGACGTCGCCGGGCACCGAGCGACCTGCCCGGCGGGCGCCCCGGATCGCGCCGAGGGCCATGTAGTCGCTGGCGGCGACGATCGCCGTGACGCCCTGGTCGAGCAGCACCGCCGCCGCGGACTGGCCGCCCTCCACCGTGTACACCTGCCGGACCACCGGCGCGTCGGGGAGCCCGCGCCGGTCCAGCGCCGCCAGGAACCCCCGCACGCGGCGCTCGGCCGGACGGTTGCCGCGCGGGCCGGCGGCCATGCCGATCCGCCGGTGGCCGAGCCCATACAGGTGGTCGACGGCGATCTCGGCGGCGAGCGCGTCGTCGCTGGAGAAGACCGGTGCCTCGTGCCCGTCGAAACCGCCGTTGACCCCGACGAACGGGATCCGGCGGGACGCGAGCACCTGGTAGGTCTCGGGGTCGGCGTTGTCGACGGTGTTGCTGGCGGACAGGAACACCACCGCGGCGATCCCGTGGTCGGCGAGCGCGGTGACGAACTCGCGTTCCTGGACGCCGCCGGGCAGCGCCGGGCAGACGACGCCCCGGAGGCCGTGCGGTGCGAGGGCGGCCTCGGTCAGCTCGGCGACCTCGGCGAAGAACGGATTGGACAGCCAGGGCGTGATCATCGCGACGATCTGGCCGCGGTTGGCCGGCTCGTACCCGAGTTCGGTCATGGCCTGCTCGACTGCGTCACGGGTGCGGCCGGCGACGCCGGGGCGCCGGTTCACGACCCGGCTGACGGTCGCCTCGCTGACCTGGGCACGGGCGGCGACCTCCGTGATGCCGACCTTCATCCGCAGAAAGTAACAATCGGGCAATCTGCTTGCAATACTTCGTTGAAAACTTTCAACGCCGCCTGGGCTCTCGCCGTTGCGACCGGTGGGATCGCGCGGTCAGGCTTCACGATCCGACCGGTCGCAGCGGGCGGGCCCTTCACGATGCGGGCGGCAGCCGGTACGGTCGAGAGCCGTAGAGATCGGATGTATGGCCCCTTATGGTTCCCGGCTTGCCCCGACCACCCCGATAGGCCGGGTCGCAAGCTCCGACGACTTGCGAGGTCAGCTCGATGGTCGAGATCTCCCGCCGGGCCCTGCTCGGCAGTGCCGCCGCCGGCGCCGCGATAGCCAGTCTCCCGGCCGCCCCCGCACCGGCCAGCCGGCATGATCCGTGGCGCGACGTCCTCGCCGGCGCCGACCTGATCTGGAAGCGACCGCCCACCACCTGGTACGAGGGCCCGTTCCTGGGCAACGGCTTCCTCGCCTCGGGCATCTACCGCGAGCCGGACGGGACGGGGATCCGGTTCAACGTCCAGCACAGCGAGGTCCAGGACCACCGTCCGCAGTTCGGGTCGCTGTTCGGGCTCGCCCGGCTGCCCATCGGCTACCTGACGCTGCGCCCGGTCGGCGCCGTCACGGCCATCGACTGGCGCCTCGACGTCGGGAACGCCGAGCTGACCGGCACGATCACCACCGCCGCCGGCAGCCTCCGGTTACGCGCGCTCATCCACACGGCGCACGATCTGCTGGCCGTCGAGGTCGTCCCGTCCGCTGGCGAAGAGGGGTTCACCTGGACGTTCACGCCCCAGGAAGCGGTCAGCCCCCGGACGGATCCCCGCTTCGGCCGCACGCCGCCGCCCGGGTACGTGACCAACCCGGCGCCGACCGTGAGCCGGGCCGGCGGCGTCGAGATCATCACGCAGCCGCTCCTGGCCGGCGGTGAGCACGCGACGGCGTGGCGCGAGGTCAGCCGCGGATCCGCCCGCACGCTGTACGCGTCGGTGGCCTGGTCGCATCCGGACCGTGGCGCGACCGCCCGCGCGGTGCGCACCGTCCGCCGGGCCGCGCCGATGAGCCTGCTCGCGATCGGGCACCGCGCCTGGTGGCACCGCTTCTACCGCAAGAGCTTCCTGTCCATCCCGGACGCGAAACTCCAGTCCTTCTACTGGCTCCAGCTCTACAAGATCGCGTCGGCGGCGCGGCGGGACGCACCGATCATGGCGACGTCCGGGCCGTGGCTGGAACCGACCCCGTGGCCGGCGACCTGGTGGAACCTCAACGTCCAGCTCGAGTACTGGATGATCCACGGCTCCAACCACCTCGAACTGGACGCGGTCACCCGCTCGCTGGACGAGAACCGGCAGCGGCTCGTCGACGGCGTGCTGCCGCGGTACCGGCACGACTCGGCCGGCATCGCCCGCACGACCGACGCGTGGCTCGACGCCGGCGCGTCAGTCCTCAACTCGGCGTTCCCCGTCGGCGTACCGGGCGACGAGACGTACCCGCCCGAGATCGGCTCCCTCACCTGGGCGCTGCACAACGTCTGGCTGACGTACCGGCACACGATGGACCGCGCGGTCCTGCGCGACGTCCTGTTCCCGCTGCTGCGCCGGGCCGTCAACTACTACCGGCACTTCCTCGTCACGGGCGCGGACGGGCGGCTGCACCTCCCGCTGACGTACTCGCCCGAGTACGGCAACGCCCCGGACTGCAACTACGACCTCGCGCTGATCCGCTGGGGCTGCACGACCCTGCTCGACACCGCCCGCACCCTGCGGATCGACGACCCGCTCGCCCCGGCCTGGCGGGAGATCCTGGCGAAGCTCGTCGACTACCCGGTCGACGCCAACGGCTTCATGATCGGGGCCGGCGTGCCGTTCGCGAAGTCGCACCGCCACTACTCGCACCTGCTGATGGTGTACCCGCTGTACGAGATCACCTGGGAGAAGCCGGAGCACCGCGCTGTCATCGAGAAGTCTCTTGAGCACTGGGTCAGCTTCGAGGGCGCGCTCCAGGGCTACACCTTCACCGGTGCCGCGTCGATGTCGGCGCAGATGCTCCGGGGCGACAAGGCGAACCACTACCTGGGCGAGCTGCTGCGGCGGTTCGTCCAGCCGAACACGATGTACCGCGAGTCCGGACCGGTCATCGAGACGCCTCTGTCCGGCGCGCAGAGCATCCACGACATGCTGTGCCAGAGCTGGGGCGGCGTGCTGCGGATCTTCCCGGCGGCGCCGGCAACCTGGCCGGACGCGCTCGTCCACAACTTCCGTACCCAGGGCGCGTTCCTGGTCACGGCCGCGCGGCGGGGCGGTGTGACCGACTACGTCCGCGTGCGCAGCGAGGCCGGCGCGCCGCTGCGGCTGCGGACGGGCATCGCCGGGCCGGTCGAGGTGCGCGGCCGTGGCGTCCGTTACCGCCAGCTGCCGGGCGGCGACCTGGACATCGACCTGCGGCGCGGTGCGGAGGTGCTGGTCCACGCGCGTGGCGCCGACCCGGACCTGACGATCGCGCCGGTCCCGGTGACCACGCCGGCCCCGCCGTGGGGCCTGCCCTAGGGCTTGCGGGCGACCGCGCCGTACTGCGGAACCTGTACGGGTGTCGTGCCCCGCGCCGGGCGCCACTGCGAGCACGACACCAGCCCGGGCTCCAGGAGGTCCAGGCCGTCGAACAGGGTGGCGATCTCGTCGCCGGTACGGGACCGGATCGGCGGCTTGGCGTTCTCGTTCCAGAAGGCCATGGCCGGAACCTGGGCCTCGCCGCCGAGATCCGTCGTGGGGTGGGTGAGCGCCAGGTGGCTGCCGGCCGGTACCGCGTCCATCAGGGTCCGGACGATCGTCCGCGCCTCGTCGTCGTCCAGGATGAAGTTCACGATGCCCAGCATCATCACGGCCACCGGCTGGGAGAGGTCGAGGGTGTCGGCGGCGCCGGCGAGGATCGCGTCCGGGTGGTGCACGTCGGCGTCCAGGTAGGCGGTGACGCCGTGCTGGCCGCCGGTCAGGAGCGCACGGGCGTGCGCCAGGACCTTCGGGTCGTTGTCGACGTAGACGACCCGGGACTCGGGCGCCATCGTCTGGGCCACCTCGTGCGTGTTCTCGGCGGTCGGCAGCCCGGTGCCGATGTCGAGGAACTGCCGCACGCCCTCCGAGCCGGCCAGGAACCGGACGGCGCGGAACAGGAACTGGCGGTCCGCGCGCGCGATGTCGCCGATGACCGGGAACATCTGCCGGACGTGCTCGCCGACCCGCCGGTCGACCGCGTAGTGGTCCTTGCCTCCCAGCCAGTAGTCCCACACCCGTGCGTTGTGTGCCACGGTGGCGTCGATCGGCGACGGCTGTTTCTCGTCGACGGCTCGGCGAGCGGGCATGGACGACTCCTCCGCGTCAGGGAACGACCGCGCACAGTCTTCCGAAACCGTCGTCCCGTGTCTGGACTCGCAGCGATCAGGGACGAATCTGAGATTCTGAACCGATAAAGTAGACGGCATGGACACGAACCGAACCGTCCGCCCGGCGGTGAAGCTGACGACCGTGCTGTCGCGGTACCGCCGGCACCTCGCCCGCTAGCGCGCCAGGCGGTGCGCCAGCCAGGACAGCGCGAGCGGGTACCGGTAGTCGATCCCGCCGTGGCCCGCGTCGAACAGTTCGAAGTGGACGCGGTCGTCCGGCAGGCCGACCCGCGCGATCTCGGCGCGGAACGCCTCGGCGCCGAGATCGAGGAACCACTCGTCCCTGGTGCCGGCGTCGATCCACACCGCGCGCAGTGACCGGATCGGCTCGGCGTACCGGTCGACCATCCGGACGGGATCCCAGTCCAGCCACCGCTGCCACGCCCCGGGCCGCAGCGCGCCCGTGCGGACGTCGAACGGCAGCTCCACCGTCCCGTCCTCGCGGGCCGAGAAGCACGCCGAGCAGCCGAGCGCCGTCAGCAGGACGTCGTCCGCCTCCTTGGTGAACGACGGCCGCGACCGGAAATCGGCCCACCAGGCCCAGATGTCGCCGTCGTAGTCGCGCAGCGCCCGGACGGCCTTGCCGAACTCCGGCACGTAGCACAGCTCGTAGAGCGAGTCGCCCGCGTGCGTCGCGAGGGCGCCGAACAGGTCCGGCCGCAGCATCGGCGTGATCATCGCGCCGAACCCGCCGGAGGACTTGCCCGCGATGGCGCGGGACTCCCGGTCGGCGATCGTCCGGTACCGCGCGTCCACCCACGGCACGACCTCGTCGCACAGGTACGAGTGGTAGGCGCCGGTGCCGGGGGAGTCGACGAACTGCGAGCCGCCGTACGCCGTCCACGCGTCGACGTAGACGACCACGCACCCCGGCGCGTCGCCGGAGGCGAAGACCGCGTCGGCCGTCTCGATGAACGGCTGCCGGTACGCCGCCCGGTTGGCCCACATCGCCACGTGCCCGGTGTAACCCTGGATCACGTACACGGCCGGGTACCGCACCGACGGATCGTCGTCGTAGCCCGGTGGCGTGTACACCCAGATCGGGCGTTCGTGCGGGTCGCCCAGCCGGTTGCCCCGCAGGAGGTCGGAGACGATGACGTCACGGTCGAGCCGGCCGGCGAGTTCGGTGTCCCAGGGCAGCATGGACGCCATTATCTGTCGGTGACGGCCAGCCTCGCGCCCAGAGCCACGAACGTCCCGGCGAAGACCCGCCGCAGCCAGGTCATCACGCGTGGCCGGGACACGACGTGGTTGCGCACCGCCGCGGCGAACACGCCGTACCCGGCGAACACCACGAACGTGGCGAGCATGAACACGCCGCTGAGCGCCAGCATCCGGGTCAGCGCGCTGGGCTCGCCCGGGGTGACGAACTGCGGCAGGAACGCGAAGAAGAAGATCGTCAACTTCGGGTTGAGGACGTTGATCAGCACGCCGGAGACGATCACCCGCGCCGTCGACCGGGGCGCCGTGTCGGCCTCGGTGACGTCCAGCGCGCCCCGGTCCTTCAGCGTCGTCCACGCCATGTACAGCAGGTAGGCGACGCCCAGGTACTTGAGCGTCTGGAAGGCCACGGCGCTCGTGTGCAGCACGGCGGCGAGGCCCGTCACGGCCGCGACCATGTGCGGCACGATGCCGAGCGTGCAGGCGAAGGCGGCCACCACGCTGGCGCGGCTGCCACGGGATAGGCCGGCGGCGAGGGTGTACAGGACGCCCGTGCCCGGCGTCGCCACGACGACCAGTGTCGTCACGAGGAACTCGATGCTCACCTGTTCGACCCTAGCGCGCGCGAGATGAGCAGCCCTGCCTGCGCCACCCGCGGTCCCAGCTCGCGGACGCGCGCGGTCGTGATGCGCGAGGTCAGGCCCGAGACGGACAGCGCGGCGGTCACGGCGTCGTCGTGGTTGAAGATCGGCGCGCCGACGCAGCGGACCTCCGGCTCGTTCTCGCGGTCGTCGACGGCGTACCCGCGCTCCCGGATGCGGGCCAGCTCGGTGCGGAGCGCCCCGGAGTCCGTGATCGTGTGCCGCGTGACCGGCGGCATGCCGAGCCCGACGGCGTGCTCGACGGCGTCCTCCGGCAGCCACGCGAGGATCGCCTTGCCGACGGCCGTGCAGTAGGCCGGTGCCCGGCTGCCGATCCGGGACCCCATGCGCAGGTTCGTCTCGTTCTCGACCTTGTCGATGTAGACCACGTGCGGCGGGTCGTACACGACCAGGTGGACGGTCTCGCCGGCCTCACGGACCAGCCGCCGCGCCTCCTCGCCGGCCTGCGCGCGCAGGTCGAGCGTCGACAGGTACGCCTGGCCGAGCCGCAGCGCGCCGTGGCCGAGCCGGAACCAGCCGGTCTCCCGGTCGCGGGCGAGCAGGTCGGTCTCGACGAGCGGTGCCGCGAGCCGCAGCACCGTGCTCTTCGACATGTCGAGCGCCTCGGCGAGCTGGGCCAGCGCCACGCCGCGCCCGGCTCCGGCATGGTCCCGGATGTACTCCAGCACGGCGAGCGCGCGCCGCAGTGACGAGGAGTGGTTCCGTTCGCGCATGCTCCCTCCCTGGGGCCGGCGTCACGGTACGCCGCGTGACTGGTTCAGACCAGTTTCGCGGCACGACGTTGTGCAGTGCAGAACGTTCGCCGGCCCGCCTTGTCCGCCGCCGAGAGGGCTCAATAGCGTGCCGCCCACACGGGGACCGGGTGCGGTAGGAGGAGGTCACGGTGAGGATCGTCCGATGGGCCGCGGTCGCCGCGGTGGGCGCGTTACTGGCGGCGTGCGCGCCGTCGACGGCACCGACGTCCGAGACCGGTGACGCGAAGACCGGCAAGGTCACGGTCTGGCTGTACGACGAGGCCAACCGGGCCCCCAAGGAGAAGGTCGTCGCCGACGCCGTCAAGGAGTTCACGGACGCGCACGAGGGGGTGTCCGTCGAGGTCAGCTACATCCCGACCGACCCGGCACCGCGCGCCGAGAAGATGAAGGGCGCGTTCAACGACCCGGCCAGCGCCCCGGACGTGGTCGAGTTCGGCAACACCGACCTCGCCGGGTACGTCGACGCGGGCGCGATGGCGGACCTCACCAAGGACGTCGCGAAGTGGGACGAGGGCAAGGACATCCCGTCCGACCTGCGCGACGCCGCCACCGTGGACGGCAAGCAGTACGGCATCCCGTGGTGGGTCGGCGTCCGTGCGCTGTACTACCGCACCGACGTGTTCACCGAGCTGAAGATCGCGCCGCCCACCTCGTACGACGAGCTCGTGGCGGCGGCGCGCAAGGTCCGGGCGGCGAAGCCGAAGATGGTCGGGGTCGCCGTGGGCGGCCGGTACGTGTTCGGCGCGCTGCCGTTCGTCTGGGACCGCGGCGGCGACCTCGCGGCGAAGGACGGCGACACGTACCGCGCGACGATCAACTCGGCCGAGTCCCGTGCCGGGGTGAAGGCGTACGCCGACCTGTTCGCCCCGGACATCTGCCCGCCGCAACAGTGCGCGGACCTCACCGGCGGCAAGACCGTGGACATGTTCGCGGCCGGGCTGGCCGGCATGGCGATCCTGCCGAACTCCAGCAGGGGCAAGGTCGACGAGGGCGCGACGAAGGGCAAGTACGGCGTGGTGCCGTTGCCGGGCGCCCAGCCGGGCTCGATCGCGCCCGCGTTCGCCGGCGGCAACGACCTCGGGGTCATGAAGTCGACGAAGCGCCGCACGCTCGCGGTCCAGTTCGCGCAGCTGCTGGCCAGCAAGAAGTACCAGGTCGCGATGTACGACGCGATGGGCAACCTGCCGACGCTGGCCGGCGCCCGGTCGGACGTCGTCGCGAAGGCCGAGTTCCTGAAGCCGTTCATGGCGACGATGGAGGCCGGTACCCGGTTCGTGCCGAACGACCCGGCCTGGAGCAAGGTCGACGCCCAGGCCGTCGTGCCGACGATGCTGCAGAAGGTCGTCACCGGCAAGGCCAGCGTGGACGCGGCGACCACCGAGGCGGCGACGGCCATGGACGCGGCGTTCGGCGGCAGTTAGTGGCGACGGCCCCCGTGCTGACCGCCCCGGCGCCCACCCGGGGCGGCCAGGTACCGCCCCGGCGCGGCGGCCGGCGGTTGCCGTTCTGGCTGCTGCTGCCCGCAGGGGCGGTGATGGTGCCGCTGTTCGCCTACCCGCTGTACCAGCTCGGCCTGCTGTCCTTCCTGGACTTCGGGCAGGAGCAGGTGTCCGGCGGCCAGCCCACCCGCTTCGTCGGGGTCGAGAACTACCGCACGCTGCTCGGCAGTGCCCGGTTCTGGGAGGTCTTCGGCCAGACCGTGCTGTTCGCGGCGGCGTGCGTGGTGGCCACCCTCGCCGTCGGCGCCGTGCTGGCGGTGCTCATGACCCGGATCGGCCGGATCCCGCGCCTGCTGCTGTCGTTCGCCGCGCTCGGCGCCTGGGCGGCGCCGGCCGTCACCGGGTCGACCGTGTGGATGTTCCTGTTCGACACCAACCTGGGGCTCGTCAACGACGTCCTCGGGCTCGACAGCTACAACTGGACGTACGACAAGTGGGTGGCGTTCGGCCTGGTCGGCGCCGTGGTCGTGTGGCACTCGTTCCCGTTCGTGATGATCACGCTCTACGCCGGGATGCAGTCCGTGCCGGAGTCCGTCATGGAGGCGGCGGTTCTGGACGGCGCCGGCGCCTGGACGGCGTTCCGTCGCGTCACGCTGCCGATCCTGCGGCCGGTCGTCACGATCGTCGTCATCCAGTCCGTCATCTGGGACTTCAAGATCTTCACCCAGGTGTACGTGATGACCGGGGGCGGCGGCATCGCGGGCCAGAACCTCGTGCTCAACGTGTACGCCTACCAGCAGGCGTTCGCGTCGTCGGACTACGGGCTCGGCGCGGCCATCGGCGTCGTCATGAGCCTGGTGCTGCTCGCCGTGACGGCCCTCTACCTGCGGACGTTGCGGCGCCAGGGGACCGAGCTGTGAGCCGGACCGCGTGGCGGGCGCTCGCCAACTCGGCGGCCGTCGTCGCCGCCGTGCTCACCGCGTTCCCGCTGTACTGGATGGTGCTGTCCGCGTTCAAGCCGACCGGTGAGATCCAGGCCGCCGACCCGACACCCTGGACGCTGCACCCCACGCTCGACCACTTCCGCAACGCGCTCGGCGTATCCGGGTTCGCCCGGTACTTCCTCAACAGCACGCTCGTGGCCATCGTGGTCGTGACCGCGTCGGCGCTCGTCGCGTTCCTCGCCGCCGTGGCGCTGACCCGGTTCCGGTTCCGCTTCCGGACGACGCTGCTCGTCATGTTCCTCGTCGCGCAGATGGTGCCCATCGAGGCGCTGACGATCCCGCTGTTCTTCCTCGTCCGGGACTTCGGACGGGTCGCACCCGCTGTCGGCCTCAACACGCTCGGCTCGCTGATGCTCGTCCACCTGGCGTTCTCGCTGCCGTTCGCGATCTGGATGCTGCGGGGTTTCGTCGCGGCGGTCCCGGAGTCGGTGGTGGAGGCGGCGACGATCGACGGCGCCGGGCCGTACACCGTCCTGTGGCGGATCCTGTTCCCGCTGGTCGCGCCCGGCCTGGCCGCTACCAGCGTGTTCTCGTTCATCACGAGCTGGAACGACTTCATCTTCGCCAAGACGTTCATCATCGGGACCGACAACCAGACGCTGCCGGCCGCGCTGCTCGTGTTCTTCAAACCGGACGAGAACGACTGGGGCGGCATCATGGCGGCGTCGACGCTGATGACGGCGCCGGTACTGGTGTTCTTCCTGCTGGTCCGCCGTCGCCTCGTCGCCGGCCTCGGCGGCGCCGTCAAGGACTGACGCCCTCTGTTTCGGGGCGCCGCAGCCGTCCATATTGGACCACTCGGGGAAATCCACGTATGCGGGCCGGTTGAGACGTGGATATTCCCGAGTAGTCGCATGTGGACGCTCGGGCCGTCGGCGTCCGCCAGGCGGAGAGTGCCCCTCAGGCCCGGTCGAACTCTCCCGTGCGCGCTCCGTCGAGGAACGCGTCCCACTCCGCAGGCGTGAAGGTGAGCACTGCCCCAGAAGGGTTCTTGCTGGGATGTGCTGCTGGCCACGTATCTCGCCGCCCACGAACTGGACGTGGCGTGAGCAACCAGATCCCCGGCAGGGACCGCTCGACGGCGACCGGCAGCGCCAGCGTGCCGAGCGACTTGCCGACGATCAGCGTGACACCGGCCAGGACCTCGGTGACCTGCTCGCGCACCCACGCGGTGGCGCCGGGGATCGCAGCGCCGGTTGCCCGGGCATGCTCCGCCGGCGGTGTCCACCACAGCTCGCGCAGCGACCAGCCACGGGCGAGCAGCACCTCGCGGGTGTAGTACAGCAGTGGCCAGTCGGGGGAGTAGCCCCCGCCGCCCGGGCAGATGATCGCGACCCGGTCCGGATCGCCGTCGTGGGTCTTGATCACTCCTGAACGCTATCCGCCGTCCGCCACGCGTATGGCGGCGGCGAGGTGGCGGACGGCCGTGTCGACGGCGTTGTCCGCGAGGTTGCCGTACCCCAGGACGAGGCTCTGACCGGTCACGTCCGGTGTGGCGTGGTACGCGGCGAGGTCGACGACGTGCACGGACCGGGCGGCCGCCGCCGCCGTCACGGCCGCCGAGTCGACGCGGCCGGATAGGCCGTCGGGTAGGCCCAGGACGAGGTGCAGGCCGGCCGCGATCCCCGTGACGGGCGCGCCGGGCACGTGCTCGGCGAGAGCCCGGACGAGGGCGTCGCGCCGGGTCCGGTAGCGCTGCCGGCACGCGCGCAGGTGCCGGTCGTACGCACCGGACTCGAGCAGCGCACCGAACGCGAGCTGGTCCAGGGTCGGCGGTAGCTGCCCGCCGGCGCGGAGCGGCTCGGACCACCGGGGCGGCGCGACGATCCAGCCGATGCCGAGCGCGGGGGACAGCATCTTGCTCAGCGACTTGAACAGGATGACGCGGGCCGGGTCCATGCCCTGGACGGTCCCGACCGGGCGGCGGTCGTAGCGGAACTCCGCGTCGTAGTCGTCCTCCAGGATCACGCCGTCGACCTGGCGTGCCCACCGCAGCAGGGCGGCCCGCCGCGCGGGCGCGAGCACGACGCCGCGCGGGAACTGGTGCGCCGGTGTCGCCAGGACGGCGCGCAGGCCGGCGAGTTCGTCCACGCGCAGCCCGTCCCCGTCGGTGCGGATCGGCACGGTGTCCAGCCCGCTCGCGCGGATCACGTCGCGGAGCCGGGTCCAGCCGGGCTCCTCGCAGCCGATCGCGGTGATCCCCTCGGCGCGCAGGGCACGGCAGACGCGCCGGACCCCGTCCGTCACGCTGGTGCACAGCGTCACGTCCTGGGCGGTCGCGGACGTGCCACGGGACCGGCGGAGGTACTCGGCCAGCAACTGCCTCAGCCAGGGATGGCCGGCGGGCGGCGGGTACCCCAACTCGGTGAACGCCGCGGTGGTGGCCTGCGCGCGGACCGCGTCGGCCCAGCGGCGCCGGGGGAACGCGCGCAGGTCCGGCAGGCCGGGCGCCAGGTCGTACCGCGCGGCGGGTGGCTGCCCGGCAGCGGCGCGACGCTCGTCCGGCGACCGGTCGTTCGACCACCGCACGCGCGTGGCCGATCCGGTGCGCGCCTCCAGATAGCCCTCGGCGACGAGCTGGCTGTACGCCTCCGTCACGGCCCAGCGGGAACAGCCGAGGTCGGCCGCGAGCTTGCGGCTCGGCGGCAGGGCCTGGCCCTCGCTGACGCGCCCGTCCCTGATCGCGCCGCGCAGCGCGTGTTTCAGCCGCTCGTGCAGCGCCCCGCCGGACGGGTCGCCGACGTCGAGG
Source organism: uncultured Actinomycetota bacterium (assembly GCA_963742725.1). Classification (GTDB taxonomy): domain Bacteria; phylum Actinomycetota; class Actinomycetes; order Mycobacteriales; family Cryptosporangiaceae; genus CAVVAL01. The sequence goes on from CAVUMX010000003.1 coordinate 734,659, forward strand.
AGGACGTCCCACGCAAGATTGGTCTGTGATACCGGCACATTATTGGACAGTATCATCGAGCCATTCGCACCTACCGTCGATGCCATGACAGAGGGCATGAGAACAGACGAACGACACCTGCTGCTCCGGGCCGTATTCGACCAGTGGCACCGCAGCTCAGGGGCCCTGTCGGCGCTCCCGGACGCACCCGTCGTACCGGACCGCCCCCGCTGGTGGCGCCGCCTCGTGAGCCGGAGTCAGGCCGCCTCGGCCACCGGTGCCTGGCCGACGATCTCCACGGGGCCGCCGGGGCCACCCGCCTGGAGCACCGCGAACGGGTGCCGGAATGTGTAGAGCGCGTCCTCCCTGGCGGGCAGGAGCGCGAACTCGCGGCCCGTACGGGCATCGTTGACGTGCACGAGGACGTCGTCGGTGACCGGGTCCCAGTAGAGCCATACCTCGATGCCGGCGGAACGCCGGTGCGCCAACTCGCGGATGCCGATGTCGGTCTTCACGGTCGCCTCCCTGCCGGTCGGTTGGCCCCCTTGACGACGAGTGTCCTACCCAACCCGTCGCGGGTCATCGGTCATTCGTGCTTCGTCGATCGTGGCGTACGGCGGTCCGTCCCCGCATCGGCCGTTCCGCACAACGGTCCGCGCCACCAGGGGGTTCGTTTCGCCAGCCGGTGAACGGGAATGACAGCGGGGTACTGACCGGCCCGTTTCTCCAGGAGGTGTCTTTCATGGCCGATATGTCCGCTCCACGCCACGCGCCAGGCATGCTGACTGGCGACGGTTCGCTCGCGAGCCGTCTGGCCATGGTCGTCGGGGCCGTGTTCCTGCTGGTGGGCATCCTCGGGTTCATCCCGGGGATCACCACCGACTACGACACGCTCGCGTTCGCCGGCCACGAATCCGACGCGAAGCTGCTCGGCATCTTCCAGGTGTCGATCCTGCACAACATCGTCCACCTGCTGTTCGGCGCGGCGGGGCTGGCGATGGCGCGCACGGCCCGGACCGCGACCACGTATCTGGTCGGCGGTGGCGTGATCTACCTGGTGCTCTGGCTGTACGGCCTGGTCATCGACCATGACAGCGGCGCCAACTTCGTCCCCGTCAACACGGCCGACAACTGGCTGCACTTCGTGCTCGGCATCGGCATGGTCGCGCTCGGCCTGCTCGTAGGGCGGCGCCGCACCTGAGGCACCAGCACATCGTGGCGGCCGGACCCAGACGTCCGGCCGCCCACCCATGGCTGGAATACGCAACGACGGCCGTGACCACCGTTTACCGCGATTACAGTCCGCGCATGGACACCGTGCCGCTGCCGATCATTCCGCCGCAGCCGCCCCAGCCCACCACCCCGCCGCGGCGCCGGCGCCGGACAGGGCTGATCATCGGCGCCGTCGTCGGCGGGCTGGCCGTGTTGCTCTGCACGTGCGGCATCGGCGGCGTGCTGGCGTTCACCCTGCACGGCGGCGAGTCGGAGGAGAAGAGGCCGGTGGCGAGTCCGGTGGAGCCGGTCGCGCCGGCGCCGTCGTCCGCGCCGCCGTCGCCGTCCTCGACGGTCTCGCCGTCCGTCTCGGCCAGCCCCGCGCCGAAGGCCACGATCCCGAACGTCGCGGGCAAGCGGCTGTCGGACGCGTACGCGCAGCTCCAGGGCCTCGGGTTCACGACCGTCGGCGCCAGCGACGCCACCGGAGAGGGGCGGCTCGTCCTCAACTACAGCAACTGGGTGGTCCGGTCGCAGCTGCCGGCGCCCGGGTCGACCGTCCCGGTGACGGACCAGCTGACGCTGAACGTGAGCAAGCCGAGCGACGGGCAGCCCGTGGACCCGGTGACGGTGGGCGTGGTGCCTAAGGTCGTGTGCCGGGATCTGGCCGCGGCGAAGGATATCCTGCGGGCGGCCGGCTTCACGAAGATCTCTTCCGAGGACGGGACGGACGACGACCGCACCCAGATCGTCGACCGGAACTGGCTGGTGACCGCGCAGTCGGCCAAGCCCGGCAGCCGCCCGGACCCGGACGGCCGGATCACCCTGACCGTCGTCAAATATGGCGAGCCGACGGGCAGATCCGGCTGCAAGAGCTAGCCATGGCAACAGACAAGAGGAGAACGGCGATGCTTCGCGGATTCGCGACGATCAACTACTGGGCGTCCGACCTGGCGGCGGCCAAGGCGTGGTACTCCGAGGTGCTGGGCGTCGAGCCCTACTTCGAGCGCGCCGAGCTCGACGGCCGCATCATCGGCCCGGACGACCCCGACTACGCCAAGGGCCGCGTGGGATACGTCGAGTTCCGCGTGGGCGACCACCAGCACGAGCTGGGCCTGATCGACAGCCGGTACGCGCCGGGCGGGCCGGCGGAGCGCCCATCCGGCGTGGTCCTCTACTGGCACGTCGACGACGTGCGCGCCGCGGTGGACAGGCTGCTGTCGCTGGGCGCGACGGAGGGGCAGCCGATCACCGAGCGGGGCGACGCCGGCTTCGTCACCGCCTCCGTGATCGACCCGTTCGGCAACATCCTCGGCGTCATGTACAACCCGCACTACGTGGAGATGCTCGGGCAGCGGGGCTGACCGTTCGGCCGAGTGGATTCGCGCCGAATGGGTCACCTGTCAGGGGTGCGTCCACTGTGCCCCGTCCGGGACGCTTTGCTGCCATGGAGCACGTCACCCACCGAGCGGTCCGGACCACCCTGTCGCTGCCCGCCCAGCGCACGCCCGACCCGGCCCCAGCTGAGCCGGGCAGCGATCACGCCGAGCAGTTCCACTACGCCGAGCGACTGGCCGAACTGCTCGCCCGCGCACCGAGACCCTGACCGCCCGCGGTCACGCGCAGTACCCGGAACCGGCCGGCGCGTCCCCATCCGACCATCGGTGGGGACGCGAGACGTGTTGCCGCCCAGCGGGAAGTCCAAGGCCGAAACTGCCCAGGAGAGATCCGAGCTATCCCGCGATTTCAGCAAGGTATTGACACCATTACGCCGGTGTGAAGACTGGACGCGGCCCACTAGACATAGGATCTCTGCTGGGGTCGGCGGTCCGCCCTGCTCCGTGACTCGCCGTCACCGCCGGAACGGGAGCGCGACATGGGACGAGACTTAAGCAGAAGCCGGTTCCGTCGACCCGCGGTCGCGACTCTGGCCGCCCTGATACTGACCGCCGGAGTGCTGACGTCGTCCGCGACGCCGGCCGCCGCCGCCACGCTGTACGAGGCGGAGAACGGCACGATCACCCTCGGCACGGTCGACTCGAACCACGCCGGGTTCACCGGCACCGGGTTCGTCAACTACAACAACGTGGTCGGCAGCGCGGTCGAGTTCACGGTCACCTCCGCCACCGCGGAGACGCAACCGCTCGTCTTCCGGTTCGCCAACGGCACGAGCACGACCCGCCCCATGGACCTGTCGATCAACGGGACCACGGTCGCGACCGGCGTGCCGTTCGGCAGCACCGGCTCCTGGACGTCGTGGACCACGTACACCGCCAACCACGCGCTCGTCGCCGGCACGAACCGCATCAAGATGACCGCGACGACCGCCAACGGCGGCCCGAACCTCGACTCGCTGACGATCGGCGCCGTCGCGAACGACGATCCGATCAAGGATCCGCTGCCGAACCCGACCCTGTCCGGCCTGGGCATCACGCTGACGCAGTTCGCGACGTTCCCGCAGTCCACCGCGGTCCCGACGCCGACCGACTCGCGGCTGAACGTCCGGGCCCGGATCAACTTCCTCGGCGAGATCCCCGACGGCACCGGCCGCCTGTTCACGCCCGACCTCAACGGCAAGCTGTACCACCTGCGCGCCGGCCAGGCCCCGGCGACGTATCTGGACGTCCGCGCCACCGTCGGCGCCAACTTCTTCTCCGGACGCGGGCTCGGCAGCGGCTTCGGCTTCGTCGCCTTCCACCCGGACTTCAGGACGAACGGCCGCTTCTACACGACGCACACCGAGGCGATGGGCGCCCTCAGCTCCCAGACGCCGGACTGGACCCAGCCGAACGCGGTCATCCACAGCGTGATCACCGAGTGGACCGCGACCAACCCGGCCGCGAACACGTTCAGCGGCACGCGCCGGCAGCTCATGCGGATCGGGTTCGCGAGCTACCTGCACGCCGTCCAGCAGATCGACTTCAACCCGACGGCCACGCCGGGCAGCGCGGACTACGGGCTGCTCTACCTCGCGGTCGGCGACGGCGGCACCGGGTACCAGAACAGCGACCCGCAGAACATGCGCATCCCGCACGGCAAGGTCACCCGGATCGACCCGCGCGGCACGAACAGCGCCAACGGCCGGTACGGGATCCCGCCGTCGAACCCGTTCGTCGGCCGTCCGAACACGCTCGGCGACATCTACGCCGTCGGCCTGCGTGACCCGCACCGCTTCAGCTGGGACACGGGCACCGGGAACCGGATGTTCATGGGCAGCATCGGCGAGCACGACATCGAGTCGATCTACGAGGTGCGGGCCGGCGACAACTACGGCTGGAGCGAGCGCGAAGGCCCGTTCGTCTTCAAGAAGTCGGACCGCTGCGACCTGTACCCGTTGCCGGCCGACGACGCGCAGTTCGGCTACACGTACCCGGTCGCCGCGTACGACCACAACCCGGCCGCCGGGGCGTCGTGCACCAGCGACGTCGGGCGCGCGGTCACCGGCGGCTTCGTCTACCGCGGCAACGCGCTGCCGGCGCTGCGCGGCAAGTACGTGTTCGGCGACATCGTCCGCGGCCACATCTACTACACCAACGTGGACGAGATGCGCCGCGGCGGACCGCTGGCCACCATCCGCGAGCTGCGGATCTTCAACACGGCCGGCACCCGCACGACGATGCAGACGCTCGCGCAGAAGACCCGGGTGGACCTCCGGTTCGGCCTCGACCGCGCGGGCGAGCTGTACGTCCTGGCCAAGGCCAACGGGCGGATCTGGAAGGTGACCGGCACCAACGGCAGCGCGCCCGTGGCTCCGGCCAAGGCCCTGGCGTCCGGCGTACACCCCAACCTGGCGGCGAACCTCGCCACGTACTACGACTTCGAGCACCCCGTCTCCGGCACACCGGCGGAGGAGCAGGACCAGGCGCCGTCCGGCACGAAGCTCAAGCTCGTCAACGGCGGGGCGCCGATGCGGGTGGCCGACGGCGCCCATCCCGGCAGCACGAACGCGCTCCAGACCAAACAGGTGAACCCGACACGGAAGGGCAACGACGACTGGAAGGCGGGGATGTACTCCTCGGGCGGCGTCGGCACGCTGAACCGCTTCAACAAGGTCCAGGGGATCTCGCTCATGGGCTGGTTCAAGACCACCGGCGCGGTGCCGGCGCCCAACTCCAACTCGTCGTCCACCTCGGACTTCTACGGGGCCGTCGGCCTCGCCGGCATCCTCAGCGGCGACTCGAACGGGCACCCGGCCCGGGCGTTGATCGAGCTGGAGAAGGTCAACGGCACGCTGAAGCTGGTGGCCTCGGGCCGGCGGCTCGACGGCGGCAGCAACGGCCGGCAGTACCTCGCCGCCACCGAGGACTGGCGCACGCTGCTACCCGCCAACCAATGGGTGTTCCTGGCGGCCACGTTCGACTACAACACGGGCAGGATCGCGCTGTTCAAGAACGGCCAGCCGGTACCGGGGTCCTACGTGGTGCCCGGCGACCCGTGGGGCGTGAGCGGCCCCGGCCCGCACTACACCCAGGCGACCAACCCGCGCGGCATCAAGATCGGCGGCAGCTACCCGCAGGACAACAACGAGACCAACGCCTGCAACTGCCGGATGGACGACCTCATGTTCCTCGACCGGGCCGTGACGGCCGAGGAGGTGCTGCTCCAGTACAGCCACGCCACCGCCACGCCGTCGGCCTGCGCCACGGGCAGCACCACCGTCACGAACGTGATGGCGGCGTCGAACTGGCGGCCGCTCACGCCGAGCCGCTGGCAGTTCCCCGGCACCGAGGTGATCCAGACCCAGGCGGGGCCGACCCGTCCGGGGCCGCGACGGCCGCAGGAGTACGCGTACCTGTCGGCCGGTCCGGTGTTCGGGTCGAGTGACATCCGCGCGGACGTCCGGATCGACGTGCCCGTGCAGGAGACCAACCGCGACGTCGTCGTCGTGTTCGGGTACAAGTCGGACACCGAGTTCTACTATGTCCACCTGTCCACGGACAACACGATCTATCCGCACAACGGCATCTTCGTCGTGAACAACGCCGACCGGTTGCGGCTCGACCACCAGTGGGACGGATCGCGCGGCGCCCCGCCGGCCATCACCGACACGGCGTGGCACCAGGTCCGGATCGCGCACTGCGCCGAAACCGGCGCGATCGCGGTCTACATGGACGGCTCGTCCACGCCGCTGATGACCGCCACGGACGCCACGTTCCGCAGCGGACGGGTCGGGTTCGGCTCGTTCGACAACAAGGGCCGTATCCGCGACCTGCGCGTGGTCGGCACCCCGGCCACCTGAGCCGGGGGAGGTTGACGGCGCCCGTACCCTGCCGCGATGTCCTACGACATCTCCTTCATCACGCCCGTACCCGGACTCACCCTCAGCGAGTCGTACATCGCCAGCTGCGACGACACCATGCCGGACCTGAAGTTCACGCCTGATCAGCTCGTCGCGTGGCACACGATCGTGCGGCGCGTCACGGCCGAGGTGGGCCCGACCGAACACGACGCCAGGCCCAGGTGGGTGACCGTCTACGTCACCGACCTCCCACTCGCCTCGGCCGACTACTGGGGGACCGGCGCCCAGGCCCAGATTCCGTTCCGCTACGACAAGAGCGCCGAGGCGGCGATGGCCAAGCTGTACAAGGTCGCGCACATCGTCGAGGAGGTCACCGGCCTCACCGGGTACGACCGGCAGACCGAACTGGACCTCTCGGACGCGAACCTCCCCGCCGCGATCGCGCACTACCTGAAGACGATGGAGACGGTGAACTTCCACCTCCCGCCACGGCGGGACGAGAGCGGCATCATCTGAGCCGTCGCACCGCCGCCCGGGCGGATGCAGAAACTGGGTGATTCGCACCCAAGACATCGCCACGCCAGCTCGTGCACGCTGACGCCCATTCAACTGTGGACACCACGGGGGTACGTCGTGCGCGCTTCACGCTGGCAGGCATTCGTCGCCGGGATCCTGGTCGTGGCGCTGGCCGTCACGACCACGCCGGCCGAGGCCGACCCGAGCCGGCCCGATCCGGCAACGGCGGGTAACGCCAAACCCGGCCAGCCGGCCAAGCCCGGCGAGCCCGCCAAGCCCGGCGAGCCCGCCAAGCCCGGCGGGCAACAGCCGGCCGCGCCGGTGACGCCCGCCGCGGTCGGCGCGACCGGGCCGGCCAACTACGCCTACGACGCGAACGGCCGCCTGGTCGGCGTCGGACACCCCGGCGGCGAGACCGCGCGCTACACCTACGACGCCGCCGGCAACATCACCGGCGTCGAGCGGTACCCGTCGTCGCGGGTGTCGGTGCTGAGCATCGTGCCGGCGTCCGCGCGGCCGGGTGCTGCGGTCACGATCCACGGCACGGCGTTCGGCGCCGCGCCCACGGTCAGCTTCAACGGCGCCGCCGCGACGGTCACGGCCGCCACGGCGACGGCGATCACGGCGACGGTCCCGGCGGGTGCCACGAGCGGCAACGTCACCGTGACGGCCGGGGGAGCGTCGGCGACGTCCCCCTTCACGGTGGCGGCGGCCGGTCCGGTGGTGGCGTCCGCCAGCCCGACGACAGGCGTGCCGACGACCGAGGTCACGATCACCGGCACCGGCTTCGACGCGACGCTGGTGAACAACGTCGTCCGCATCAACGGCACACCGGTGGAGGTCTTCGAGGCAACGCCGCAGCGGCTGCGGATCCGGGTGCCGCTGCGGGCGTCGAGCGGCCCGCTCACGGTCTCGACCCCGTCCGGTGAGACGCGTCTCGCCAGCGACTTCGTGATCCCGCCGACCGGAGTGGACCCGGCCCTGATCGAGTCGGTCACCCGGATCGAGGCCGGCGCCGCGCCGAAGCCCGTCCGGGTGGTCACGCCCGGCAACGTGGCGCTGGTGCTCGTCGACGCGCCGGCGGGCAGGCACTTCAGCGTCGGGCTCACCGACGTTTCCGTGTCCGCGGGCTACCTCGACACGACGGTGATCGATCCGCGCGGCACGGCCGTCGGGGACTACTCCTACAACCGGCCGTACGACGTGGACGTGCACGGCACCCGCGCCGGCGGCACCTACCAGCTGCTGCTCGATCCGTACCACGCGTCCGCGACCGCAGAGGCGAGCGTGTCCGTCTCCGCTCCGGTCACAGCCGAGCTCGACCCGTCGGGGGACGGACGGGCGACCACGCTCACCATCCCGGGCCAGGACCTGCGGATGTCCTTCGACGCGACCGCGGGCGACGACATCGGGCTCGGCTTCACCGGCAACACGCTGCCGGCGTACGCGGAGCTGAGGGTGGTCGCGCCCAGCGGCACCGTCGTGGAGAACAGCTGGACGCTCGGCACGGGGCGGAGCGAGGCCCTGCGCCTGCCCGATCTCGCCGAGACCGGCCGGTACGAGGCCGTGCTGGACACGACGTCGGCCGGCACCGGCGCCGTCACCGCCACGCTCTCGAAGCGCGTCGCCGCCGGGCACCTCGACCCGTCCGGCGCCGGGACGGTCGTGACCATCCCGCGGCCGGGCCAGGACGCGGAACTGACGTTCGACGGCACCGCCGGCCAGGCGGTCAGCATCGGCGTCAACGCGAACTCGGTCCCGCAAGGGACGTACGTGAGCGTGTACGGGCCGGACGGCGCCGTCCTCGTGCGCGACGAGTACATCTCGGCCGAGGGCGTGGGGGACGCCGACATCCCGTCGCTGCCGGCCACGGGCAGGTACCGCGTGATCGTGGCGCCCACCGGCGCCGGGCACGGGGCGCTGACCGTCACGTACTCGCGCCGGCTCGCCGCCGGGCATCTCGATCCGTCCGGTGCCGGGACGGTCGTGACCATCCCGCGGCCGGGCCAGGACGCGGAACTGACGTTCGACGGCACCGCCGGCCACGCGGTCAGCGTCGGCGTCAGCGCCAACTCGGTCCCGGAGACGACGTATCTCACCGTGTACGGGCCGGACGGCGCCGTCGTGGTCCGCGACGAGTACGTGTCCGCCGCAGGTACGGGCAACGTCGACCTGGCGTCCCTGCCCGCCACGGGAACGTACCGGGTGGTCGTCGCGCCGAACCGCGTCGGCGTGGGCAGCCTGACCGTCACGTACTCGCGCCGGCTCGCCGCCGGGCGTCTCGACCCCGCCGCGGCCGGGACGGTCGTGGACATCCAGCGCCCCGGCCAGGACGCCGAGCTGACCTTCGACGGCGCCGCCGGTGAGCGGACGAGCCTCGGAATCACGGCCAACACCTTCCCGGCGACGCAGTACGTCAGCGTGTTCACCCCGACCGGCGCCACGCTCGTCGACGAGGAGTACATCGCGACCCGGGCGACGGACGCCTTCGCGCTGCCCGAGTTGCCGGCGACCGGCACCTACCGCGTGGTCGTCGCTCCGGCCAGCGGCGTCGTCGGCCGGTTCACGCTGACGTACTCGCGCCAGGTCGACGCGGGCGTCCTGGCGCGCGCCGGCGCCGGCACCGCCGTGACCGTGGCCCGCCCGGGCCAGGAGGCCACCGCACGGTTCGACGCGGCGGCCGGCGAGTCCCTGAGCATCGGTGTCACGGCCAACACGGTCACCGAGACGCTGTATGTGACGGTCGTGGCACCGGACGGCAGCAAGCCCGTGGACAGGCGGTCGATCAGCCGGCGGGCGTCCGACAGCGTCGACCTGGTCAACCTGCCACTCGCCGGCACGTACACCGTCCTCTTCGCGCCTGCCTCCGCCGCAACCGGCGGCTTCACGGCGACCCTCTCGGCCCCGCTCGACGCCGGCGAGCTGGTCGTCGGCGGCGCGGGCGCCACGGTGGCGATCCCGCGCGCCGGCCAGGACGCGAGGCTCCGCTTCACAGGTACCGCGGGCCAGAAGATCCGGCTGTCCCACAGCGCCGACACCTACCCGGCGGGCATCCACCTCACGGTCATCAGCCCGACGGGCGCGACCGTCGTAAACCGGCGGTGGCTGCGGCGCACCAGCACCTACGACCTTCCGGACCTGCCGGCGGCCGGCACGTACTCGGTCCTCGTCGACCCGGACGACGCCGGTACCGGCCAGATCCTCCTCGCCCTCGCCACGCGGACGGTCGCGGTCGCGCCACCGGCCCCGGCGGAGAAGTCGTCGCTGGCCGACGTCCTGCGCACACGTAAAGCCAAGACCAAGGCGCCAGCAGCCGCGAAGGAACAGCAGGGGAACGGCCCAGAGACGTGGACGCCGGACGGCCACAGCGTGCGCGGCGGCGACTGGCTCACCCGGCGCGGCACCCCGAAGACGCCCGTCCCGCTCAAGGCGGCGCGCGGGGTGACGGCCGTGTCCGGGCACGTCCTCACGATCGAGGGCAAGCCGCTGCGGAACGTCGCCGTGAAGGTCGGGTCGGTCTCGGGCCGCACCGATGCCGCCGGCCGGTTCCTGCTCGCCGGCGTGAAGCACGGCAAGGGCGTGCTCGTCGTGGACGGCGGCCCGGCCAGCAGCCGGGGCCGGCGGTTCGGGGTGTTCCACGTCAAGGTGGAACCCGCGAAGGGCAGCACCACCCTGCTGCCGTTCACGATCTGGATGCAGCGCCTGGACACCGCGAACACGGTGACGTTCCCGTCCCCGACGACCCGCGAGACGGTGCTGACCACGCCGAAGGTCCCCGGGCTGGAGGTGCGGCTCCCGGCCGGATCGGTCGTCCGCGACAGCGCCGGCAAGGTCGTGACGGAGCTGGGCATCACGCCGATCCCGCTCGACCGGTCGCCGTTCCCGCTGCCGAAGGACGGGATCGTCCCGGTGTACTTCACGGTCCAGCCCGGCGGGACGTACGTGTTCCCGGACGGCGCGCGGATCATCTACCCGAACTACACCCGGCTCCCGGCCGGGCAGCGCGTCGACTTCTGGAACTACGACCCCGAGGGCAAGGGCTGGTACGTCTACGGCCACGGCCAGGTGAGCAAGGACGCCAAGCAGGTCGTGCCGGACGCGGACACCAAGGTCTGGGCGTTCCACGGCGCCATGTTCAACACGAGCGACCTGCTCCCGTTCGACATCAGCGCGCTGGAAGACCTGATCGACTGGCTCTCCGGGGACCCGGTCGAACTGTCGACGGGCCTCATGGTCGACCGGCGCACAGACCTGGCGCTCGACGACGTCATGCCGATCTCCCTCACCCGGACGCTATGGCAGGGCGACACGCGCAGCCGCGAGTTCGGCGTCGGCCAGCTCGGCCAGTACGGCATGTTCCTGAACTCGGAGAAGCAGTACGAGCAGGTCGACCTGTATCTGCCCGGCGGCGGCAAGGTCCACTACGTACGGACGTCGCCCGGCACCGGCTACTCCGACGCCGTCTTCGAGGCCCGCAACACGGCGGGCGAGTTCCGGAGCTCCACGGTCGCGTTCGTCAACCACGGCTGGGACCTGACCCTGCGGGACGGCACCGTCTACCGCTTCCCGATGTACTCGCCGCTGGCCAACATCCGCGACCGCCACGGCAACCAGATCACGCTGACCCGCGCCAACGGCGACAAGGGCCCGATCACCCAAATCACGTCGCCCAACGGCCGGTGGATCAAGCTCACCTACGACGACGAGCTCCGCACGAAGAGCGCCCGCGACATCGTCGGCCGGACGGTCACCTACGACTACGACGGTGAGGGCCGGCTGGAGACGGTCACCGATCCGGCCGGGAAGGCGATCCGGTACGCGTACAACGAGCAGGGCCGGCTCCGCTCGATCACGGACGCCCGGGGCATCGCGTACTTCACCAACACCTACGACGCCGCCGGACGGGTCGAGCGGCAGGACCTCGCCGGCGGCCAGTCGTACCGCTTCGACTACACGGTCACCGACGGCCGGGTCCGGGAGACGCGGGTCACGCAGCCGGGCGGCGCCGTCCGGCGGGTGGTCTTCGACGCGACCGGCGCGGCGACCAGCGACACCGCCGCGCACGGCACCGGGCTGGCGCGCACGACCACGTACGAGCGCGGCCCGGAGAACCGGGTGGACGCGACCGTCGACCCGTCCGGCCGGCGCACGGAGTTCCACTTCGACGCCCAGGGCCGGGTGACGTCGGCGACGAAGCTGGCCGGCACCGGCGAGGCGAACGGCACGGGCACGGTCACCTACGGCGGCCCGTACGACCAGCCGCTGCGCTTCACCGACCGGCTCGGCAAGGTCACCACCTACACGTACGAGAGCGACGGCGACCTGAAGTCGGTCACCGATCCGGCCGGCCGGACGACCCGCTACACCTACGACGACTCGGGCCAGACCAGAACCCTCACCGACCCGGCCGGACGCGTCACCACGCTCGGCTACCGCGACGGCGACCTGATCTCCGTCACCGACCCGCTGGGCCGCGTCGAGCGGCGGTTCGTCGACGCCGCCGGGCGGCCCGTCACGGTGACCGACCCGGCCGGCGCCACGACACGGCTCAGCTACGACGCGCTGAACCAGGCCAGGTCCGTGACGGACGCGCTCGGCCACACGACCGGCCTCGGCTACGACGACAACGGCAACCTGACCAGCCTCACCGACCCGCTCGACCACACCACGAGCTGGACCTACGACGACGCCGACCGGATCAGCACGTCGACAGACCCGCTCGGCAAGACGGCCTCGCTGACGTACGACGACGCGGGCCGGCCGGACACCGCCACCAGCCGGGCGGGCAACGTCACCACGTTCGACTACGACGCGCTGGGCCGCCAGGAGCGGATGACCCACGCCGAGCCGGGCGGGCAACCGTCCACAGTGTCCTTCGCGTACAAGGACGGGCGGCTCGACACGATCACCGACGCGGCCGCGTCCGGCCCGATGACGTTCGGCTGGGACGGCGACGACCGGCTGACCAGCGTCACCCAGCCGCAGGGCACGGTCGGCTACCGGTTCGACGCGGCCGGCCGCCGCGAGGCGATGACCGTCACCGGGCAGCCGGACGTCACGTACGGGTACGACGACGCGGGACTGCTCACCTCGGTGACGCAGGCCGGGCAGACGGCGAGCGTGGCCGACGCCGAGGACGCGCGCCAGTCCACGCTGACGCTGCCCGGCGGCTGGACCCAGGACCACGAGTTCGACGGTGTGGGCCAGCTCGTCGGCATCACCTACCGGCACGGCGGTGTCGAGAAGGGAACGCTGCGGTACGCCTACGACGCGGCCGGGCGGATCACCGCCGTCACCGGCAGCGCGGCCCGGGTCGAGCTGCCCGCCGCGCAGGCCGGCATGACCTACGACGCGGCGAACCGCCTCCGGGCCGCCGGTGGCGCGACGCTCACCTACGACCACGACGGCAACCTGACCGGCGACGGCGCCAGCACCTTCCAGTGGGACGCCCGCGGGCGGCTGACCGGCGTCAACCGTGCTGGAACAGCGACGGCGTTCGGCTACGACGCGTTCGGCCAGCGCTCCAGCCGCGGCGGCGCCGGCATCCTGAACGACGGCGACCACCCCGTCCGCGACGGGGCGGCGAGCGTGCTGTCCGGCGGCATCGACCAGTGGTTCACCCGGACGGACGCCGCCGGCACGCGCACGTTCCTCACCGACGCGATGGGCTCGACGGTCGCCCTCGGCGACGCCGCCGGCCAGCTCCGGACCGAATACTCCTACGAGCCGTTCGGCGCGGCGACCCGCACCGGCGAGGCCACGTCCAACCCGTTCACCTACACCGGACGCGAGGACGACGGCACCGGCCTCATGTACTACCGGGCCCGGTACTACAGCCCCACCCTGCAACGGTTCATCAGCGAGGACCCGGCCGGCTACGCGGGCGGCGGGAACCTCTACGCCTACGCGGCGAACTCGCCGACCAACCTGACCGACCCGTCCGGCAACAACCCGATGCTGGCCGGCTGCGTCATCGGCGCGCTGACCGACGGCGCGATGGACTGGGCCGGGCAGCGGCTGTCCGGGCGCAAGGTGGACTGGGGCTTCGGCGGAGTCGGCGGGGCGGCCCTGGCCGGCTGCGCGGCCGGCGCCCTGGGCGGCTGGCTCGGGTCCCGCCTGGGCCGGGGCGCGCAGGCCGGCACCTGCGCGGTCAACAGCTTCACCCCCGACACCCTCGTCCGGATGGCCGACGGCACGCGCCGCCGCATCGCCGACGTGCGCCCGGGCGACCGCGTCCTCGCCACCGACCCGGAGACCGGCCGCACCGGACCGCGCCGGGTCGTCGCCGCCATCACCGGCGACGGGGCGAAACGGCTCGTCCAGATCGCGGTCAGCGGCGGGACCGTCGTCGCCACCGACGGGCACCCGTTCTGGGTCGTCGGCAGGGGCTGGGTGGACGCCGGCGCGCTGCGCGTAGGCGACTGGCTCCGCACCCCGGACGCCACGTTCGTCCGTGTCACCGGGCTGACCGTCCGGACGGGTACCGGACGCGTCCACAACCTGACGGTCGACGGCGCCCAGACCTACTACGTGGTCGCCGGCGACGCGGACCTGCTCGCGCACAACTGCAAGGTCGTGAACTACCGCCCGACCTCGCCGGGCATGAACAACCACCACGGCGTCCTGGACGTGTGGACCAAGCGCAACGTCTCCGGGTACAAGAGCCGCTCCTCCAGCAACCCGACCGTCCAGCTGGCGGGCCCCAACCACGACGCGGCGCATGACGTCATGCGTGACTGGCTAACCGATCGCACCGGCCGTCCCGTCGGCGGCAAGATGGACTGGACGTCCGTCGGGCCGCGCGAGATCCGGGACCTGGCGGAGTCCATGTTCGACGCCGCCGACGTGCCTGCCTCGGTGCGCAACGAGTACTACAGTGCGCTGACCCGCTACCTCTACGGACTCTGAGACGGACCTGACCATGCCCAGTGAGATCGACCGTCTCCTCGACGTCGCCCGCGCCGGCGGATGCGTGGTGTATCCGCCCGGCGGGCTGCCGGACCTCGGCGTCGGGCACCAGCTGCCCGACGACCTCCGGGCGTTCTACTCGTCGTGCGGCGGCGTCGCCCTCTACCCGGACGCGCTCTACCCGGTGTCGATCCTGCCCGCCCCCCAGATCGTCGCGGCCAACCCCGTCATCGTCGGGGCGCAGTACGAGGACGACATCTCCGCGTCCTGGTACCTCGTCGGGGCGTCCGACCAGGAGGAGCACATCACGATCGACCTCCACCCCGACCGGCTCGGCCGCTGCTACGACAGCTTCCCGGAGGTCCACGGCGTCGCCGGGTCGTGCCCGGTAATCGCCACGTCGTTCACCGACCTGCTGACCAGGCTGCTCGACAGCCGCGGCGGCCGGTGGCACTGGCTCGAAGACGACTTCCCGGACCTGGGCGACGCGTACGACTGACCGGTCAGGCCAGCAGGAAAAGGCAGAACGGCGCCCGGCCCGTCACGCCTGGGCGACGGCGCCTCCGCGGCGCGGGTCGGCTCCTCCGGCCAGCTCGCCGCCGCGCGCGCCAGACCGCCCCGCTGCCCCGCTGCCGGGGACGCGGGCCACCGCCTGGCAGCCGCCGAAGTACAGGTTCCGCTCCCGGAACAGGCTGACGGGCCAGCCCGCGGCCTCGACCGTCGCCACGTCGGCGCCCGGCTCCGCGAACACCGTCGCGCCGTCGAGGTGCAGGCGCGGGGCGTCCACGGCGTCCTGGACGCTCAGGCCGTGGTCGACGACGTTGACGGCGACCTGCAACAGCGCGCTGCGGATCCGGTTCGACCCGGCCGAGCCGAGCACCAGTTCGGTCTCGCCGTCTCGGCGCAGGACGGTCGGCGCCATCATCGACGGCAGCCGGCGCCCGGGCGGGTGGGTGAAGAAGCCGAGCGGCGAGAGGTCCTCCTCGCCGAGCATGTTGTTGACGTGGATCCCGGTCCCGGGCACGACGACGCCCGACCCTTCCCCGTTCGTGCAGGAGACGGACGCCGCCCAGCCGTCGGCGTCGAGCACGGAGATGTGGGTGGTGGAGCCCAGGCGGCTGCCGAGCAGCGTGTCGGCGAAGCCCGGCTCGGCGAGGCCGGTGAGGAACTCCGGCGTCCGGACGGCGTGGGCGGCTGCCATCGCCGCGACGAGCGCCGCCGCGTCCGGGGACCGTCCGCCGGAGAGGTGTTCCAGCGAGACGGCGAGGAGGATCCCGCCGGCGTTCGGGGGCGGGTTCGTGTGGACGTCGCGCCCGCGGTACGTGGTGTGGACGGGCATCCGCTCCACGACGTCGTACGCGGCCAGGTCGGTGCGGCCCAAGCCGCCGCCACGGGCGCCCACCCAGTCGGCGACGGCGCAGGCGAGGTCACCGGTGTAGAACGGGGCCGCGCCGTCGGCGCCGAGCCGGTCGAGCGCGTCGGCGAGGTCGGGGTCGCGGAGCAGGTCGCCTTCCCGGGGCGGACGGCCGTCCACGAAGTACCGCGCCCGCGCCTCCGGCGTGCCGCCGACCAGAGCGGCGAGGAGCCCGAACACGTACGCCTGCGGACGGTTCACGACGACGCCGGCCCGGGCCAGCGCCGCCGCCGGCGCGGTCAGGTCGGCGAGCGGCACCGTGCCGAACCGCTCCATCGCCGCCACGATCCCGGCCGGTGCGCCGTACGTTCCGCACGACGCGGCGCCCACGTGGAACAGCTGCTCGGCGTCGCCGAAGGACACCGGCAACGGCACCAGCGCGGGCCGGGCGGACGGATCGGCGTCGCGCCCCGGCGCCTCGACGAAGAAGTCCAGCACCACGGGGTCGCCGTCCGGGGGAGCGACGAGCAGGTACCCGCCGGCGCCGAGGCCTGTCAGCAGCGGTTCCGCCACGAACGAGGCCAGCATCGCGCCGACGGCCGCGTCGACCGCGTTCCCGCCGGCACGCAACACCGCCGCGCCGGCCTGCGCGGTGAGCGGATGCCCCGCGGCCACCACACCCCGTGCGGTCATCGCATCACCCTAACCCGGTGGCAGGCGCGTGCGAATACCCCGATAGTCTTCCGGCGCCGTCGACTGGTTTCCGGATGGCTCTGGCTGGTGCGATTCGAGAGAGAGACGACGTGAGCCTGTTCCTGTTCATCCTCTGCTTACTGGTCGGCGTCGTCGGCGTCGTGCTGCTGGTGATGGTGAAGGGGCGCACCGGTCGGATCGGCGGTGCGGTGGCGGTCGGCCTGTCGCTGCTGCTCGTCGTCGCCTGCTCGACGGTGCACGTCGGGTCGCGCGAGGTCGGCGTCGTCACGACGTTCAGCCGGTACGACCACACCGAGGGCCCGGGCTGGCACCTCACGACGCCGTGGTCGTCGGTCGACAAGTTCACCACGCGCATCCAGACGCTGGAGCAGCGCAAGATCAAGGTCACGCTGCGGTCCGAGTCCCAGGGCGCGCCGGGCGCGACGGCCGAGGTGTCGGTGACCGTCCGCTGGTACATCGCCGACGCCGGCGAGACCGGCGACTCGACGGCGAAGGACCTGTGGTTCAAGTACCAGTCGTTCGACAACGTCCGGGACATGCTGGTGACGGCCGAGACGCAGACGTCGACGCGCGAGGCGATGGGCGACTACACGCCGCGTGACGCGAAGGCCGGCCAGAACGTACGCAAGCTGGGCGCGGCCGTCGCCTCGAACCTGACGCGGGCACTCGCCGACGACGGCGTGGTCGTCGACTCGGTCAACGTGACGGACGTCGACCTGGCCGACGACGTCGAGCGGCGCCTGCGCGACGCGGTGGCAGCCGAGGGCAAGCTGGCCACGGACCGGGTCGAGCTGGAGCGCGCGAAGGTCCAGGCGGAGATCAACAAGACGCGGCAACTGAACATGACGCCGCAGACGATCACGCAGAACTGCTTCGACCTCGTCCGGTTCGCGATCGAGAACAAGGTGACGCTGCCGGCGACGTTCGACTGCGGAATGAGCCGCGGCGGCACGGACGTGCTCATCGGCGCTAAGTGAGGGCGGCGACCCGGGTCACGGACTGGCGGCACTCGTCGATGACGCCGAGCAGCAGGTCGCGCAGCATCGTGTCCGGGTCGGGGCTGGCCGACCGCGCGATCGTCACGACGGCGTAGGCGACGACACTCGGCGCGCCGCGGCGCCGGAACTCCTTCGGGCTGGTCCGGAGCCGGCCGGCGAACTCGCGCGCCCACCGGGCCGCGTCCGGGTTGCCGGCGAGGATCGAGGCGCCGGGCGCGCCGAGGATCCGCTCGCACGTCAGGACGGAGACGGCGAGCACCCGCTCCCGCTCCTGGCTGGCCACGGGCAGCGCCGTCGCCGCGCAGCGCAGCGCGATCCGCGCGTGCAGGTCGGGGTCGTCGCTCAGCAGCCCGATCACAGATGGGATGTGCACCGCGAGCCGCTGCCGTCCGGCGTCGGTCGTCTGGTCGTTGACGAGCCGCGCCACCGTGGCCACCAGCGGATGGGTACAGGCGGGGTGATCGCTCCACTTCTCGCCGGCGAGGTAGGACGCCATCTCCATGAAGCAGGCGCCCCGGCGCGGGTTCCGGTGCTTCCCGCGCGACAGCATCGGCACCAGCGCGGGGGAGGGGATCTCGTGGTTCGGCTTCAGCATGACGCCTCCCGTGGTCCAGCCCCCAGTCTGCGCCCGGCCGCGGCGACACGCTATGCGCGTCCACTGTGTTTCGCCGGGACGATTCGCGGCTACTGTCCCTAAGCCGGGCTGGTATGTCCCCCTGGAGGTGGACGATGCGTTCAGGAATTGGCGGCGCCTTAGTCGTCATCTGGCTGCTCATCGGGTTGGCCGCGGCCATCCAACGGGATTACTTCGACAGCTCGACGACGAACTGCGCCGAGATGGGCACCGTCGCGATCACCGTCGTCGCGGGGCCGCTGAACTACATGGGCGCGAACCCGAAGGTGTCCTGCGAGGTGGACGTGCCGCAACCCTCGAAGTAGTGACGAACCGACGCCCGCCGGAGCCCGATTTGGCCCGGCGGGCGCCACTTTGCGCAGGTCAACGCGGTACGTCAGGGGTGTTCCGTTAGCCGGAACGGCCTTTGGCCCGGCGTCTCCGAGGGAGTGACTCTCGGCCTTGGACGACGCCGATGTCCCGTTCCGGGAGGTACCCGCATGACCGTCATCGAGGCCACCGAGCACGCCGCCGCGCAGGCCACCGCCGCGCCGGAGAAGGGCCGGACGCTCGGCCGCTGGCTGCGCCGCCTGTGCGTGGCGATGGGCCCGCTGTACGTCAAGTTCGGGCAGATCCTGTCCACCCGCTCCGATCTGCTGCCGCCTGGCGCGATCGCCGAACTGCGGGTACTCCAGGACGCGCTGCCGGCGATGAAGCCGCGGCACACCCTCCGGATCCTCGAACGCTCCTACGGCCGTCCGCTCCGCGACGTGTTCGCCCACTTCGACCTCACGCCGGTGGCGAGCGCGTCGGTCGCCCAGGTGCACCGCGCCGAGCTGCCCGACGGGACGCCGGTCGCCGTGAAGGTGCTCAAGCGCGGCGTGTCCCGGTCGATGCGGTTCCACCTGGCGCTGCTCACCGGCATGTGGCGGACGCTGCACGCCCTCGTGCCGCCGCTGCGCCAGCAGCAGATGCCGACCCGCATCGGGGAGATGTCGAAGCTGCTGCGCGAACAGCTCAGCATGCGCACGGAACTCGCCAACATGACGGCCCTGCGGACCAACCTCGACGGGCACCCGTTCGTGAAGATCCCGGCGGCGTATCCGGAGCTGAGCGACGACAACGTGCTGGTGATGGAGTTCGTGCAGGGGATCAAGGGCACCGAGCACCACAAGGTCAACGTGTCGCGCAAGGTCCTCGCCCGGCGGTTGCAGGACCTCATGTTCACGATGCTGTACCTCGACGGCGTCTGCCACGGCGACCTGCACCCGGGCAACCTGTTCCTCACCGAGGACGGCACGTTCGTCCTGGTCGACTTCGGCATCACGGCCTACCTCACCGAGACCGAGAAGTGGGGGCTGGCGTCGTTCAACTACGCCGCCACGAAGTACCAGTGGGACCTCGCCGCCGAGAGGTTCACCACCCACTTCGTCGTCGGCCGCGACGCGCTGATGGACGACCCGGCGTACGTGAGCGACCTGAAGGACGTCCTGGAGCACCACTACCGGACCGTGTCCGACCAGTGGTCCGGCATGGACTTCTTCAAGGACGTCAGCGCGGTGCTCCGCCGCCACGGCGCCGCCTACACGCCGAACTTCACCAAGGCCGAGCTGGCCGTCCTGTCCTGCGAGGGGTACGCGACGCAGATCGACCCCGACATCGACATCTGGGAGAACGCCCGCGCGTTCTCCGACCGGTACTCGCCGTTCATGAGCAAGGAGGTCAAGGCGCGGTTCGACACGTACTTCGCCGCGACCACGCCGAAGTCGCTGGAGCTGCGCGACCGGGCGAAGAACTCGCTCATCGCCTCGACCCACCTCGACCGGTACTTCTTCCCCAGCGCGTACCCGCTGTTCGTGGCGGAGGCCGAGGGCTCGTCCCTGACCGACGTCGACGGCAACCACTACGTGGACCTGAGCGGCGGCTACGGACCGCACATCCTCGGCCGCGGCCACCCGGTGATCCAGCGGGCGCTGGCCGAGGCCGGCAAGGCGTGCAACATCAACGCGCTCGGCCACGAGGCAGAGGTGGAGCTGGCCGAGACGATCGTCGACGCCTTCCCGGGCGCGGACAAGGCGATCTTCTCGAACTCCGGCACCGAGGCCGTGATCCACGCGGTGCGGCTCTGCCGGGTGTACCGGCCGAAGGCGCGCAAGATCGCCAAGTTCGAAGGCCACTACCACGGCTTCTCCGACCAGGCGATGGTCAGCTCGTGGTTCCGTGTGGACGGTCCGAAGGACGCGCCGACGCCCGTGGCGGGCTGCCCCGGTACGCCTGAGACCGTCGTCCGGGACACGCTTGTCCTCCAGTTCGGGCAGGACGCGAGCCTGGAGCAGCTGCGACGCCACGCCGGCGACATCGCGGGCGTGCTCGTGGAACCGATGGCCGCCACCGAAGGCGGCATCAACCTGGACTACCTCACGCGGCTGCGCGCCCTGTGCACCGAGCTGGACATCCCGCTCGTGTTCGACGAGGTCGTGTCGGCGTTCCGGATCGCCTACGGCGGCGTGCAGACCGTCACGGGCATCACGCCCGACCTCACCGTCCTCGGCAAGATCATCGGCGGCGGGCTGCCGCTCGGCGCGGTGATCGGCCGGCGCGAGCTGATCGACCGGGGCAAGACCACGGGCGACCCGTTCCGCGACTACGAGGAGCGCGCGTTCCTCGGCGGCACCCTGTCCGGCAACTACGTGGCGTGCCGCACCGGCCTCGCCGCCCTGCACCACCTGCGCGACAACCCCGAGATCTACACGGAGCTTCGGCGCCGCACCGAACTGCTCGCCACCGGGATGCGCGCCGTCGCGGCCCGGCACGGAGTGCAGCTACGGCTGAACGCGAACGACTCGATCTTCTCGGTGGCCTTCACCCACAAGAAGGCCACGCTCTTCCGCGACAACCTGCACGGCGCGAACTTCAAGGCCACCCTCGCCTTGGCGTACTGGATGCGGATGCACGGCGTCTACCTGCCCGAACTGCATGCGTTCCTGATCTCCGCGGCGCACACCGACACCGACATCGCCTTCGTCGTGGACGCCTTCGACCGGACCCTCGGCGAGATGTCCGACGCCGGCTTCTTCACGCACTGAGGAGTGACCATGGCCTTCGACACTGAATCCGCCAGGGCGTTCGACGCCACAAGCCCAGCGTTCATCGCCGACCCGTATCCGACGTACCACCACCTTCGCGAGAACGCGCCGATCACCTACGTCGATGAGATGAACGGCTGGTTCTTCACCCGGTACGCCGACGTCTCCGCGGTCCTGCGGAGCGGCAAGGTCGTCCGGCCACCGATCGCGGACTCCATGCTCAGCCGGGTGCCCGAGGACGTCCGGCAGGAGTGCGCGGCGGCCGAGCAGGTGTTCTCCCTGTCGCTGCCGTTCATGAACCCGCCCGAGCACACGCGACTCCGGTCGGTGATGAACTCGGCGTTCACCCCGCGCCAGATGGAGCGGATGCGGCCCCGCATCCAGGAGCTGGCCGGACAGTTCCTCGACGAGGCCGCGGCGACCGGCCGGGCCGACCTGATACCGACGATCGCGTACCGGCTGCCGGCGACGATCGTCCTGGAGATCCTCGGCCTGCCGACCGCCGACCAGGCGCAGATCTCGGCGTGGGTCGTCACGGTCATGGCGATCCACGGCCGGTCGCAGTTCGCGGCGGACCCGGTCACGATCGTCCGGGCGGCGAACCAGGCGCTGCTGGAGTTCGGCGCGTACCTGCGGGAGCTGATCGACCAGTGGCGGGCGGCGCCGACCGACGACCTGATGTCCGAACTCATCAGGGCCGCCGACCTCGACGGCAAGATGTCCGACAGCGAACTCGTCGTCATGACGATGGTCATCATCGCGGGCGCGCTGGAGACCACCGCCAACTCGATCGCCAACAGCGTGTTCGCCCTGCTGCGCCACCCCGAACGGCTCAAGGAGCTGGGCGCCGACCCGTCGCTCAGGTCCGCCGCCGCCGAGGAACTGCTGCGGTTCGAGCCGACCGCGCAGATGCTGCCCCCGTGGATCGTCGCCGAGGAGTTCGCCGTCGGAGGCCAGACGTTCCAGCCCGGCGATCTGCTGTGGACGGTCATCGCCGGCGCCAACCGCGACCCCGCCGTGTTCGACCACCCCGACGAGCTGGACTTCCACCGCGCGTCCAACAAGCACCTGGGCTTCGGCGCCGGGACCCACTTCTGCCCGGCGTCACTGCTCGGCCGCATGGAGATCGAGGCGGTGTGCACCACGCTCGCCGAGCGGTACCCGGACGTGACGCTGGACCCGGAAGCGCCGTACCCGACGTTCCGGCCGGACCCGATGGTTCGTGGCCTCGACGCCCTCCCGGTCGTCTTCTAGCCTGCCAGGAAGCCATCGGCCGCGGTCAGCGCCTCGTCCAGGACGGCCAGACCGGTGGCGGCATCGGCGTCGCTCACGTTGAGCGGCGGCGCGACATGGACGCGGTTGCCCAGGATCAGCGGGACCAGATCGCGGTCGAGGCACGCCTTGGCGAACGCGGCCATCGGCGCGTTCGCCTCACCGCTGGCCCCGACCGGTACGAGCGGCTCCCTCGTCAGCCGGTCGCGGACCAGCTCGATCGTCCAGAGGCCCCCGATGCCGCGAACGTCTCCCACCGAGGGATGCCGCTCGCGAACTTCGGCGAGTCCGGGCCCGAAAACGTCCGTGCCGAGGCGGGCGGCTGCCGCGACAGTGCCCTCCTCGTGCTCCGCGGTTTCTTCGGAACGGGTCACGGGAAGCCGAGGGTGCGGGCGAACAGGGTCACGGCGATCAGGACCACGGGGAAGCACACCAGGAACATCGCGAACGTGTAGCCCATGATGTCGCGCGCCTTCAGCCCGAGGATCGCGAGCGTCGGCAGCATCCAGAATGGTTGCAGCAGGTTGGCGCTGGCCTCGCCGAGGTCGTATACGACGACCATCCAGCCCTGGTTGACGCCGAGCTGGTTCGCGGCGTCGATCACGTACGGCGCCTCGATGACCCACTTGCTGCCGCCGCTCGGTACGAAGATGCCGAGGACGCAGGAGTACACGGCGATGACGGCCGGGTAGAAGAACTCGTTGGAGACATTGACGAGCCAGCCGGCGATCGTCTTCGACAGCCCGGTGTAGGCGATCATCCCGAAGATGCCGCCGTACAGCGGGAACTGGAGCAGGACGCCGCTCGCGGCCGGTGCGCCGTCTCGGACTGCGTCCACCAGCCGCGCCGGCCGCCAGTGCAGCAGCAGCGCGAGGAGGATGAGGATCAGGTTGATCGTGTTGAGGTCGAGCGCGTTGAGCGGGTTGCCCTCGACGCCCGTGAAGTAGTTCACGAGGTACCAGAGGCCCAGACCCACGATCAAAATGGTGAACACGGGGCTGTGCTCCAGCCAGTCGCCGGGCCGGCGCTGCACGTTGTCCGGCTCGTCGCGCAGCAGCGGGCGGAGCGTGATGCCGAGGTCCTCCGCCGTCTTCGCCCGGTCGCCGGACGGCGCGAGCAGCCAGGCCATCGCGACGGCGACCACGAACACGATCGCGGTCGCCGCGATGCCCTGCCACAGGAAGATCGTGTCGGTGAGCGGGATCAGCCCGCTGCCGCGGCCCTCCGCGATGACCTCCTGCACGGCCGCCGGGCTGGAGTCCGCGCTGGCCACCTGCAACGCCGCCGACCCGGACAGCCCCTGGGCCCACACCGTGCCGAGCCCGAGGAACGCCATCGCGCCGAGCGCGCGGTAGTCCACGCCGCGCATGACCCGGGCGATCTCCTTGGCCAGGATCGCGGTGAAGATCAGGCTGAACGCCCAGTTCAGGTACGAGGTCAGCATCGAGACGACGGCCGTGAACGCGATCGCCGCCCGGGGCGTGCCCGGTACGGTCGCGAGCGTCGCGATGAGCCGTGCCACGGGCCGGGACACCGCGACGGCGTACCCGCCGATGATGATCATCGCCATCTGGAGCGTGAACTGGATCAGCGACCAGAACCCCTTGCCCCACGCGTCGACCAGCCCGAACCCGGACGTCGCGGCGGCGGCGTCCGCGGGCCGGCCCTGCACGTCCACGCCGGTGGCGAGGCCGACGGCGAACACCACGAACGTCCCGACGAGGACGAAGCCGAACGCGTCAGGCAGCCACCGCTCGGTGAACGCGGTGAAGCGCAGGGCCACCCGCGCGAGTGGATTATCCCGGTTCGTCTCCATCGTCACCCTTCTGTTTCTACCAGCCGTTGACGTGCAGGACATCGTCCAGAGGACGGCGCGCGGCGGGGCGGAACGTGTCCCCGATCGAGTGCGCGGTCGGCAGCATGACGCCCTGCCGTACTGTCGCCGGGACGCCCAGCAGGTCGGCGACCTCCCGCTCGTACCGCAGGTGCAGGGTCGTCCAGGCGGTACCGAGCCCCCGCGCGCGGGCGGCGAGCGCGTAGCTCCACGCGGCGGGCAGCAGCGACCCCCACAGGCTCGCCTGGCTGCCGTCGGGCAGGGCGCCGCCCGGAAGTTCCAGCGCGGCGATGACCAGCACGGGCACCTTCGCGAGGTTCCGGGCAAGGTGGTCGGCGCTGCCGCGCAGCAGGGAGTCGTCGGCCGGCGCGTAGGCCTCCCACGACCGCAGGTACAGCGCGCCGATGGCCGTCCGCAGGGCCGGGTCGGTGACGACGAGCCACCGCCAGCGCTGGGCATTCGACCCGGTCGGAGCCTGGAGCGCGATCTCCAGGCACTCCCGCACCAGCGTCAGGTCGACCGGCCGGTCGAAATCGAGTCGTTTACGTACCGAACGGGTCGTGGTGAGCAGTTCGTCAGGCGTCATGGCCTCACTCTCGCTGATTCGTACCGGTAACCGGAACACCACATTGAGCGAGGTCGCCGCCCTGACAAAGCTCTCGCCTATCCGAAGCCGAGGTGGGGGAGACATGACCGTGACGCTGCTGGTGGACCAGGACCATCCGTTCTACTTCGATCACCCGCTGGACCACGTCCCTGGCATGCTGCTCGTCGGCCGCCTGCTCGACATGGTCGGCGACCGGTCCGGCCGCGCGGCCGTCACGATCGACTTCGGCACGATCTGCGAACTGGACCAGCAGACCGCGCTCGCCGCCGAGGCCGACGGCGACGGGTGGCGCCTCGCCGCCACGCAGAACGGCACGCCGGTCGCCGAGGGCACGCTGACGACGAGCGACGGCCCCGCGTTCTTCGCCGCGGGCGACATCGCGCCCGACCCGGTCGACGAGGACCTGGTGCACCGCGCCCGTCTGGAGAACGTCGCGCTCGGGGAGCCGATCCTCGACCAGGACGGCGAGATCCGGGTTCCGGTCCTGCCGCCGCGCGGCTACCTGGCCGAGAAAGGCGGCTACAGCCTGGAGGGGCTGATCGAGGCCGGCCGGCAGCTGGCCACCCTGTTCGCGCACATCGTTGAGGTCCACCCGCTCGACACCCAGCTGCTGTGGTCCCGGCTGGAGGCGGACCTGCCCTGGTCGGCGCCGGCCGATGCCGCGCTGTTCCTGCGCAGCCGTCCGGCACCGGCCAAGGGCCGCAGGCTCCGGTACGAGGCCGAGCTGGTCGGCGGCGACGGCCGGGTGCACGGCACGGTCGCGATCTCCTGCCAGGCGGTCAACCCCGCCACCTACCAACGCTTCCGGAACGCCGCCGCCGAGAAGGCCGCCGAGAACGCTGCCGAGAACGCTGCCGCGAGGAGGGCCGCATGAGGCAGTTCCCGAAGGTCCTGTTCGGGGTCGTCGTCGCGATCGTCGCGGCGGCGCTCGCCGGCCAGCTCGCCCACCTCGACCAGGCACCCAACGCCATGGCCGCCGCGCTGACCGCCACCTACCTGGCCTGGCTCGTCGCCGAGGCGCCCGTGACGTTCCGGACGCCGTCCCAGCCCGTCGCCGAAGGCCGGACGATCGTCGCGTACGGGCTGGCCCGGGTCGGTACCGCCGTGGCGGCCGTGCTCGGCGGCACACCGTGGACCGGCTGGTCGCTCTGGTTAGTCCTGCCCGTCGTGGCGTTCGCCAGCGGCATCGTGCTGCGGCTGGTCGCGGCCAGGACGCTCGGGAGGTTCTACTCCCATCACGTCGTACGCCGGTCCGATCACAGCGTGGTGGACACCGGCCCGTACCGGTTCGTCCGGCACCCCGCGTACACCGGGATGATCCTCGCCCACGTCGGGTTCGTCGGCTTCTTCGCCAACCCGGTGAGCATCGTGGCGCTGCTGGTGCTCGTCGCGGCGATCGGCTGGCGGATCACCGTCGAGGAGCGCGTCATGTGGACCGTGCCCGGGTACCCGGAGTACGCGTTCGGCCGCGCCCGCGTCCTGCCCGGTGCGTGGTGACCATGCTGGTCACGGGGGGTCCGACGCTGGCCGACCCGACGCTGGTCGGGCACAAGTTCGCGCGTCAGACGGCGATGCGCCGGGCCGGCTTCCCGGTACCGGAGTTCTTCTGCCTCCCCGCCGTCGACACCGCCGGGACGACGCGCGACGCGATCCTCGCGGCCGGCGTACCGGCGGCACTGGCCGCACCGCTGCTCGCCGCGTTCGACCGCCTCGTCGGCCCGGACGGCCTGGCCGCCGTACGGGCCTGCGTCGCCGCCGGCGCCGACGGGGCGGGGGAGGACGGCGCCGACGACCCGTTCGCCGGCCTCAGCGACTCTTTCCTCTACGTCACCCGCGACGAGCTGCTGGACCGGGTCGCCCGCTGCTGGGCGTCCGCGCACAACCCGGAGGCCGTCCGGTACCGGGAGCTGCGGGGCGCCGGCCCGGCCCGCGTGGCCGTCGGCGTCCAGCGGATGGTGCTCGGCACGCGGTCGTTCGTCGCGTTCACCCGCGACCCCCGCGACGGCGCGGCGCGGTGCGTGATCGCCGCCGCGTACGGCATCGGCGAGGGCGTCGTGCAGGAGAAGGCCGACGTCGACCACTTCTTCGTCGAGTCCGGCACCGTTCGCGCCGAGGTGGTGCACAAGGAGCGGATGCACACGCTGGGGCCCGACGTGGTGCCGGCCGAGCTGGCCGACATGCCGGTGCTCACCGACGCCGACGCCCGCCGGATCGCCGCGCTCGCCGCCGACGTCGAGAAGTACTTCGGGCGTCCCCAGGACATCGAGGGGACGATCACCGCCGACGGCATGCTCCACCTGGTGCAGGCGCGCCCGATGGCCAAGGTCCCGGCCCCGGCGATTCCCTGGACCAACCACAACGTCACCGAGAGCTTCCCCGGCGTGACCTGCGCGCTCACGTTCAGCCAGGCCCGCGAGTTCTACCGGGGGACGTTCGGCGACTTCTACCGCCGCATGGGCGTCCCCGCCGCCACGCTGCGCCGCAACGGGCACCACCTGAGCCGGCTCATCGGCAGCCTCGGCGGCCACGTCTACTACCGGCTCGACGCCTGGTACGCCCTGCACGACCAGGTGCCGGGCTTCGAACTGATGCGTCCCACCTGGGAGAAGTCGCTCGGGCTGGAGGAGGAACACCGCCGGCCCGCGCCGCGCACGGGCCGGCTCCGGACGGTGCTCGCCGCGCCGGGCCTCGCGTACCGGCTGGTCCGGCACCCCGGGGCGGTGCGCCGCTTCGTCCGCTGGTGGGACGGGCTGGCCGCCGGCCAGGGCGCGATCGAGGAGCTGTCCGCGCCGGAGCTGGTCGACCGGTACCGGCGGCTGTGGTCCGAGGTCGGCGCCCGCTGGGGCGTCACGGTCGTCAACAGCTTCTACGCGCTCGCCGCCGTCACGATGGTGAACGCGCTGCTCCGCCGCTGGGTGGGCACCGACGGCGAGACCCTGCTCATCGGACTGCTGTGCGGCGGCCGCGAGAACCGGTCGGTCGCCGCCCTGCGGTCCGCCGTGGACCTCGCCGAACAGATCCGCGCCGCGCCCCGGCTCCGGACCGCGCTGCGCCGCACCGACGACCGGCGGCTCTGGGCCGAACTCGTCGCCGGACGGCACGGCACGGCCATCGCCCGCGCGCTCGCCCGCCACCTCGACACGTACGGCGACCGGGCGCTGCACGACCTCAAGCTGGAGGTGCCGACGCCGCGCCAGCAGCCGTGGACGGTGCTCGCGACCCTCCGCCCGCTCCTGGACGCGGGCACGACGGTCGCCGGCAGCCGCGCCGACGAGCAGCGGGTACGCCGCCAGACCGAGGACGAGCTGCGCGCCCGGTGCCGGAACCCGCTGCGCCGGGCCGTCCTGCGGGCGTTGTTCGCGGCGCTGCGGTACCTCGTCCGGGCACGGGAGGACACCCGGTTCTGCCGCAGCCAGCTCTACGGCGTGACCCGGCGGATCCTGTGGCGGCTCGGCGAGCTGCTCGCGGACGCCGGCCACCTCGACGCCGCCACCGACGTCGCCGATCTCACCGTGGACGAGGTCGTCGGCGCGTTCGACGGCACGCTGCCCGGCACCGACCTGCGCCCGCTCGTCCAGTTGCGCCGCGCCGGCCGGGAACAGCCGGCCGACCTACCGCCGTACCTGACCACCGCGCCGGGCGCGCCCGCGTTCGCCGGGCTGCCCGGCCCCACGACCGACGTGCACGAGGCAGGCGATCTGTTGCGCGGGCTCGCGTCCAGCAAGGGGACGGTGCGCGGCGTGGCGCGGGTCGTCCTGGACCCGGCCGTCGCGGCCGAGACGTGCCAGGGCCGGGTCCTCATCGCCCGCGAGACCGATCCCGGCTGGCTGTTCCTCATGCTCGGCGCGAAGGCCATGGTCGTCGAGCGCGGCACGCTGCTGTCCCACACCGCCATCACCGGACGGCTGCTCGGCATCCCGACGGTCGTGGCCGTCACCGGTGCGACGAGCCGTATCGCCGACGGGGTCGAGGTCGAGGTCGACGGCACGGCCGGAACCGTCCGCATCCTCGGGGAGGCAGCGTGAGCGAGCGGACCGGGAGCACAGCCTGATGGACTTTCCCTTTGTGGAGCAGAGCGGCATGGCGTTGCCGGCCGAGTACGCGCAACTGCCACCGCTCGCGCCGGTGCGGCTCACCGGCGGGCGGGACGCGCTGCTGGTCACGCGGTACGAGGACGTCCGGGCGGTGCTCGCCGATCCCCGGTTCAGCCGGGCCGCGTACACGGCGGCCCCGATGTTCGCCCGGAGCTCCGCGTCCCTGGCGCTCGTCACCAGCGACGCGCCGCAGCACACGCGGCGGCGCCGGGCCGTCGCGCACGCGTTCACCGCTCGCCAGGCCCGGCAGTCGCGCGGTGACCTGGAACTGCTCGCCAACGAGCTGCTGACCGCGGCGCGCGGCGC
The DNA here is from genome assembly GCA_963742725.1 of uncultured Actinomycetota bacterium. Taxonomy (GTDB): domain Bacteria; phylum Actinomycetota; class Actinomycetes; order Mycobacteriales; family Cryptosporangiaceae; genus CAVVAL01. The sequence goes on from CAVUMX010000003.1 coordinate 764,391, forward strand.
GTACGACCTGGTCAGCGCGTTCACGTTGCCGTTCCCGATGATCGTCATGTGCCGGCTCCTCGGCCTGCCCGAGGACGATCGGCATCTCCTGCGGCCGTGGGTCGACGCGATGATGTCGACGTTGGCGTACCCGGCGGAACAGGTCGCCCAGGCGCACACGGACATGAAGGCGTACTTCGCCCGCGCCCTGGAGCAGCGGCGTCGCGAACCGTCCGACGACCTACTCAGCCAGCTCGCGACCGACGCCACCCTCAGCGCGGAGGAGGCGGTGACGCTCGGCTCCGGGCTGCTCATCGCCGGGTACGAGACCACCGCGAACCAGCTCGCGATCTGCGCCTACCTGCTGCTGCGGGACCCGTCGCTCACCCGGGAGTTCCGCCGCGCGCCGGCGGCCGCCGTGGACGAGATGCTGCGCTGGACGTCGTTCAACGCCACCGGCGGCATCCCGCACGTCGCCACCGAGGACGTGCGGCTGGCGGGCGGACTCGTCACCGCGGGGCAGGTCGTCGTCCCGCTGACCGACGCGGCGAACCGTGACGCCGGCACCTTCCCCGACCCGGACCGGATCGTCCCCGACCGGACCGGCCCGAGCCACCTCGCGTTCGGCCACGGCCGCCACCACTGCCCGGGCGCCCATCTGGCCCGCACCGAACTGGAGGTCGGCCTGCTGGCGTTGCTCGAGTACGGCCTCGCCCTGGCTGTGCCCGAGCACGCGCTGGCCTGGCGCCAGGGCATGTTCATCCGCGGCCTCTGGTCGCTCCCCGTCCACTGGAACAGCTCGACCGCCAAGGATCAGACAGCCGAGAAGAGGGCCGCCGCATGATCGTGCCTGACATCTGTTTCTCGCCCGGGCAGGTCGCCGCCGCGCGGGGCGTCCTCGGCCGCCTCGACGGCGCCGAACTCGCGTTCCTCGGCGGCAGCCTCGCCGTCGGGCTCGGCCACGCGACGTCCGACATCGACCTGTACGTCGTCGGCCCCGGACTGCCCGACCGCGAGATGTCCTACCAGCACGACGGCGTGTGGGTGCACGTCAACCCCCTCGCAGCCGCGAAGGTCCGCGACCTCGTCGCGCTGGCGACGGACTACCGCGCCACCGGCATGGACCGCTCCCAGCTCGCCGCCGACGTCAAGACGCTGAACGCCCTCGTCCGGCTCGCGACCGGATGGCGGCTCCACGCGAACCCCGACTGGGCCGAGCTGCTGGACACGATGGACCGGGGCGTGGTCCGCCAGGTGCTCGCCGCCCGCCACGCCAACGTGTTCGCCGCCTACGCCGAGGACGCGTGCGGCGCGCTCAGCACGGGCGACCCGCTCACGGCGGTCACCGCCTCCCAGCTCGCGCTCGAATCGGCCGCCGAGGCCACGCTGGCCGCGTCCGACGACGTCTACCTCGGCCCGAAGTTCCTGTTCCGGCGGCTGGCCCGCAACCCGGTCACGGCGGCATGGTCCAAGCGGATCTGGGAGCTGACCCACCAGGAGCTGAACCCCGCCTCCCGCGCGGCCGTCGAGGCCACGGTGGAGGAGCGGCTGCTCGCCGGGAGCCACCTGCTGGCGTGGTGCGCGGTCGACGGCTGGGACGCGCCGCTCACGGCGGTTCCGCTGCCGGACACGGGATCGGACGGGCCGCGGCGCAGCGGGCTGTTCGCGCCGGTCCGGTTCGTCGACGGATGGGCCCTGATCGGCCCCGAGGACGGGTACGCCGTGTCGGAAGGGACGGTGCGGCTGTGGCGCCGCCTCGACGGCCGTCCGTGGCAGGAGCTCCTCGCCGCCCTGCCCGCGCAGGAACCGACCCTCGCCGGCCACACCGCCGGGGAGATCGGCGCCGCGCTCACGACCCTCGCCAAGCTCGGCGCGGTCGAACCCGGCTGGACGTCCGGCGTCGCGGGGACCCCGTCGCCGGCCCTGTTCGCCGACCTCGCCCCCCATTTCAGCTGCCACCCCAAGGCCGACCCGAAGGCCGACACGGAGGCCCGGTCATGCTGATCGCCATCGTCGGCGCGGACGGCGCCGGCAAGTCGACCGTCACCGCCGCGGCCCGCGTCCAGCTCGAAGCCGCCGGCTACCCGGCGCGGGTCCTCGACCGGTGGGACATCATCGCCAACCCCGCATACCCGACCGGCGAGTTCCTGCGCGACGACGAACGGCTGGTGCGGTCCTGCGCCGCCCGGATGACCGGACCGTCGCGGGCGCTGTTCCTGCTCTGGGCGTCCGCAATGGCCCTGACCGACGAGCGGCGGGCCGCCCCGGACGGCGAGATCACGCTGCTCGACGGCTACTGGATGAAGCACGCCGCGAGCGAGGTGGCGTCCGGGCTCGACCGCACCTGGATCGAGCGGGTCGCCGACGGCCTGCCCCGCCCGGACCTGACCGTGTACCTGCGCACCACGCCCGAACTGGCCTGGGAGCGCAAGGGCGGCGACGTCTACCCGTACGAGTGCGGCATGGACCTGACCTGCGCGAAGCCGAGCTTCCTGGCGCACCAGCGCAAGATCAACGCCACGCTGGAGACCTGGGCGCGCCGGTACGGCTGGGTCACGGTGGACGCCACCGCACCGGTGAACATGGTGGTCATGCACGCCCTGGAGGCCCGGCTGTGCGCGTAGACGGATTGTTCCTCGCCGGGATCGGCGCTTGCGTCCCGCCGCCGACCAGCGCGGCCGACGCGGTCGCCCGTGGCGAGTACGACGCCGACGAGTACGCCCGCAGCGGCTGGACCGGCGCGGCCGACGCCGGCGACACGCCCGCGCCCGATCTCGCCGTGACGGCCGCCCGCGAGGCGATGGCCATGTCCGGGCACGAGCCCGGCGAGATCGATCTCGTCCTGCACGCGAGCAGCTACCACCAGGGGCCGGAAGGGTGGTCGCCCGCGCACTACGTCCAGCACCACGCGGTCGGCGGGGACGCGCCTGCGCTCGAACTGCGGCAGACCTGCAACGGCATGTGGGTCGGCGTCGACCTGGCCGCGTGCTACCTCGCGGCGGTTCCCGGCCGGACCGCCGCCCTGATCACCGGCGCGGACAACTTCAACGCCCCGCTGATCAGCCGGTGGCGGTACGCGTCCGGGCTGGCGTCCGGGCGCAGCTCGATCTTCGGCGACGGCGGTACCGCTCTCGTCCTGTCCCGGCGGGCGGGTTTCGCGGAGCTGCTGTCGGTCTGCTCGGGATCGATCCCGGAGCTGGAGGAGATCTACCGGGGCGACGAGGCGCTGTTCCCGCCGGCGGCGACCGTCGGGCGCGAGCTGCGGCTCGGCGAGCGGATGGCGGCCTACGCCGAGACCCGTCCGGGGCTGCTGTCGTGGGCCGCGTCCCGGCTGGCCGAGGTCCGGACCGACCTCGCCAAGCAGGCCCTCGCCGAGGCCGGCCTGGCGCCCGACGACATCACCCGCGCGACGCACGTTTTCGCGGGAGATGTCCGGCACGTGCGGCAGGTGCTGGAGCCGATCGGCATTCCCGCCGAACGTGGCCTGCTCGAGTTCGGCCGCGCGCGTGGTCATCTCGGGGTCAACGACCACGTCGCCGGGCTGCATCACCTGGTCGAGACTGCGCAGGTCACGTCAGGTGACCACGTCCTGATCGTGAGTAATGGGGCCGGCACCGGCCTGACCTGCGCGGTGGTTCGAATCAGTTAACTATTGCGTGTCATACGTTTCCCGCGGACCGCCATCCCGATCTACTGTGTGTTGTTGCGTACGCACTAAGTGTCGACGTTGCGCGCTGCCGGGGGAGCACGTGATGCCGTCCACGTGAGGGGGGCGGGCTGCCGGCATGGCGAGGCCCAGAGGGGACGAGAGGTTCAGCGCACGGCTCGTGGCAGTGGCCGTGCTCGGGCTCCTCCTGATCGTGCCGCCGATCGTCACGATCTTCGATAGCGGCCGCCAGGTCTTCGGCGTACCCCTGATCTGGGCCTACCTGTTCGGCGTCTGGGCGGGGATCATCGTCGCGGTCGCCGTCCTCGTCCACCGGTCGGGATGACGGATGCTGCAGACCTGGGTCGTGGTCGTCACCTCGGCGCTCTATCTCGGACTTCTCTTCGCGGTGGCGTTCTACGCTGACCGCCGCGCCGACGCCGGCCGCAGCCTGATCAGCGGCGGAACGATCTACGCCCTCTCGCTGGCCGTCTACGCCACCTCCTGGACGTACTACGGGAGCGTCGGGCGGGGCGCCACCTCCGGGATCGAGTTCCTGCCGATCTACCTCGGCCCCACGCTGATGCTCGCGCTCGGCTGGCTCGTGCTCCGGCGGATCATCCGGATCAGCCGCCGCAACCGCATCACGTCGCTGGCCGACTTCGTCTCCGCCCGCTACGGCAAGAGCGCGTCGCTCGGCGCGCTGGTCACGATCATCGCCGTCGTCGGCGTCGTGCCGTACATCTCGCTCCAGCTCAAGGCGGTCTCGAACACGTTCGAGATGATCCGGCGCCACCCGGACATCACGTCGAGCTCGCAGCTCGGCGAGGTGCCCCTGCTCCAGGACACGGCGCTCTACGTCGCGCTGCTGCTCGCCGGCTTCACGATCCTGTTCGGCACCCGCCACCTCGACGCCACCGAACGGCACGAGGGGATGGTCGCCGCGATCGCGTTCGAGGCCGTCGTGAAGCTGATCGCGTTCGTCGCGGCCGGGATCTTCGTGGTGTTCGGCCTGTTCGGCGGCTTCGGTGACCTGTTCAGCCAGGCGTCCGACGCCGACCTCGGCGCGTTGTTCACGCTCGGCGGCGACGGCGGGTACGTCAGCTGGGTCTGGCTCACGATCCTGTCGATGCTCGCTGTCGTGCTGCTGCCCCGGCAGTGGCAGGTGGCGGTGGTGGAGAACGTCAGCGAGTCGCACGTCAAGCGGGCGATGTGGCTGTTTCCGCTGTACCTGCTCGCGATCAACGTCTTCGTGCTGCCGATCGCCGCGGCTGGGCTGCTCCGGTTCGGCGGTGACGTCGACGCCGACACGTACGTCCTCACGCTGCCGATGGCCGAAGGCCAGCAGATCCTCGCCCTGCTCGTCTTCATCGGCGGGCTGAGCGCCGCCACCGGCATGATCATCGTCGAGACCGTCGCGCTGAGCACGATGGTGTCGAACTCGGTCGTCATGCCGGCGCTGCTGCGGGCGAAGTCGCGGCTCGTGCAGCGGCCTGACCTGTCCGGGCTCGTGCTCGGCATCCGGCGCACGACGATCGTGGCGATCCTGCTGCTCGGGTACGGGTACTTCCGGCTGGCCGGCGAAGGCCCCGGGCTCGTGTCGATCGGGCTCGTGTCGTTCGCGGCCGTGGCTCAGTTCGCGCCGGCCATCCTCGGCGGCCTGTTCTGGCGCGGTGGCACCCGCAACGGCGCCCTCGCGGGGCTGAGCGCGGGGTTCGTCGTCTGGGCGTACACGCTGCTGCTGCCGTCCTTCGCCGCCGACGGGCTCCTGTCGACCGCGTTCCTGGACGAGGGGCCGTTCGGTATCGCGCTGCTGCGCCCCGAGGCGCTGTTCGGCGTGGACGGCATCGACAACGTCAGCCACGCGATGTTCTGGAGCATGCTCGTGAACGTCGGCGCGTACGTAGGCGTGTCCCTCGCGTCCCGGCCCGGGGCCACAGAACAGGCGCAGGCCGTGCTGTTCGTCGACGCCCTCGCCGACCCGGTCCGGCCGCGGCTCTGGCGCCAGCGGGTGACGGTCGGCGAGCTGCGCGTCCTGCTGACCCAGTTCATCGGACCGGCCGCCGCCGCCGCGGTTCTGCGCGGCCAGAGCTCCCAACCCCGGCTGGAGACGGCCGCCGCCGAGCCGGAACTGGTCCACCACGTCGAGACGGTGCTCGCCGGGTCCGTCGGCTCGGCGTCCGCGCGCCTCGTGATCGCCTCGGTCGCGGGGGAGGAACAGCTCCGCGTGGACGAGGTGATGGAGATGATCGACGAGGCGTCACACGTCGCCGCGCTGGAGGAACGGCACCGGCTCGCCCGCGAACTTCACGACTCGGTGTCCCAGGCGCTGTTCTCGATGACCCTGCACACACGCGCGGTCGAACTGGCCGTCGAGCGCGAGGGCGGCGAGCCCAGCGGGCGCGTCGTCCGGGGCCTCGCCGAACTGCGGAACCTCACCGAGGGCGCGCTCGCGGAGATGCGGGCGTCGATCTTCCAGCTCCGTCCGGAGGCGCTCCACGAGGAGGGGCTGGCGGCGGCTGTCGAGAAGCACGCCGCCGCGGTCGCCGCGCGGGAAGGCCTGCACGTCGTCGTCCGCGCCCCGGGCGACCGGCTCCCGCTCGACGACCGGGCCGAGGAGGAGCTGTTCCGCGTCGTCCAGGAGGCTTTGCACAACAGCGTCAAGCACGCACGGCCGTCGCGGGTGGACATCGATCTGGCCACAGAGGACGGCGTGATGGTCGTGGAGGTCCGGGACGACGGCATCGGCTTCGACCCCACCGTCTCCACACCTGGACACCTGGGGCTGGAGACGATGCGTGAACGGACCCAGCGGATCGGTGGTTGGCTGACGGTGGACAGCTCGCCGGACAGGTCGACGACAGTGCGGGCGACGCTGCCGCGATCGTCACGACACTGGAATGCGGAAGGGTGGAGCGACGATGACGAGTGATCTGGACGGGGCCGTGCCGATCAAGGTGTTCCTGGTCGACGACCACGCCGTCGTGCGGCGCGGGATGCGGGCGTTCTTCGAGATGCTCGACGACATCGAGGTCGTGGGCGAGGCGGAGGACGGGCAGGCGGCCCTGGACGAACTCGCCGCGGCGGCGGCCCGCGACGCTCTGCCGGACGTCGTCCTCATGGACCTGCTCATGCCACGGCTCGACGGCGTCGCCGCGACCCGCGCCATCAAGCAGCGGCACCCGGACGTGGAGGTCGTCGCGCTCACGAGCTTCAGCGAGGCCGAGCGGGTCCACGTCGCGCTCGAGGCGGGCGCCGCCGGGTACCTGCTCAAGGACGCCAAAGCCGACCAGGTCGTCGCCGCCGTCCGGGCCGCGCAGCGCGGCGAGGTCCACCTCGATCCCGCGGTCGCGCGCAAGCTGACCCGGTCGCTGGTCGCGCCCGAGCAGACCGCCACGGCCCTGACCCCGCGCGAACGCGAGATCCTGGTGCTGGTCGCGCACGGTAAGTCGAACCGGGACATCGCCGACGCGCTCGTGATCAGCGAACGTACGGCCCGGTCGCACGTCAGCAACGTTCTGATCAAGCTGGGCCTCGCCTCCCGGACCCAGGCGGCGCTGTGGGCGGTCCGGGAGGGTCTGGTCACCGAGCCGTAGCGCTGCGTGGTTTTGGGCGATCCGTACGCGGGCGCGCCGTGCCGATTCAACGACACTCCGTGACGAGCGCGACATCTGTCGTGTGCCGTCCGAGTCAATGCGACATGGTCGCCGCGTTCACCGCGTTGTTGACTGGGTAGGAGCCTGTCCGGCTACCTCAGGAGGCTCACCCATGGACCGCAGCGACACCGCCAGGCCGATCGGAGTGCTGATCGCCGACGACGACGCGCGCGTCCGTGCCGCCCTCCGGACGTTCCTGTCCGCCGAGCCCGACTTCGACGTCGTCGGCGAGGCAGGCAGCGCCGACTCGGCCGTCGAGCTGGCCCGCACCGCGAGCCCCGTTGTGGCGCTCGTCGACATCCTCATGCCGCTGGCCGCCGACGGCCTCCGTCTCATCAGGACACTCACCGACGAGCTGGGCGTGCCCGCCGTCGCCATCAGCATGGAGAGCGGCGTCCGCGCGGTCGCGCTGGGCGCCGGCGCCTCCGCGTTCCTGCCCAAGGGCACCACGCCGGACCTCCTGCTCGCGGCCCTGCGCGCCGCCGCGCCCACGCCGTAATTCGGCCCCTTCCTGGACTTACCGCACCTCAGCCGTGCCCTGCGCTCCGCCGGCACGACATATGACGTAGGCCGGCAGCGACAGCGGTCGCGGCAGACCCCTCCTCAATCCCTCGGCCAGGTTGGGTCGGCCGACCGATGAGTGCTCGTGTGATCCGGAGCACAGTCGGTGTTGTCAGCGACGACCAGCACCGATGCCGAGAGGCGACCGAGATGAGCATCACGAAGCTCCCCACGAAGCGTCAGGCCGGGTGCACCCACGAGCTCGCCTGCCCGCCGGCCTACGCGCCGGACCACCACGCGGCCCGTGTGGTCGCCAGCCACCCCGAGCAGGGCTGGTCGCTGCTGTGCAACGGCGTCGTCGTCTTCGACGACACCGGCGAGATCCTGCCGAACCGCACGTGCGTCGAGCCCCACCGCCCCGGCCTGCCCCACGCGGCCTGACCCGGCAGCCGGATCGAACGAGTAGCCGGATCGAACGAGTAGCCAGAAAGGTGCGAAGACCATGACCGTGACGACGCTGTCCAGCTGCGACGGAGCACAGGCCACCCGCGCGGTGGTGGACAAGGCGTTCGCGCTCCTCGAGGCGTGGGACCACCGCGGCGAAAGCCTCGGCGTGTCCGAACTCGCCCGCCGCACCGGTCTCCCGAAGTCAACCAGCCACCGCCTGCTCGGGATCCTGGAGGCGGCCGGCCTGGTCGAGCGGCTCGCCAAGGGCTACCGCTTCGGCGAACGGCTGCACGGCATGTCCGACGTCCTTGGCGTGGACTACCCGGCCGACCTGCGTGAGGTCAGTCTCCCGTTCCTCCAGGACCTGTACGAGCTGACGCACGAGACCATCCACCTCGGCGTCCTCGTCGGCACCGACGTCCACTGCGTCGAGAAGCTGTACGGGCACCGCCGCAGCCCGGTCCGGTCCCGCGTCGGCGGCACCCTGCCGACCCACTCCAGCGCCATCGGCAAGGCACTGCTCGCCTACTCGTCGCCCGAGGTTCAGCGCGCCGTCCTCACCGCGCCGATGCCGGCGTTCACCAGCAGGACCGTGACCCAGCCGCTCGCCCTGACACAGGAGGTCAAGGCAGTCCGCCGGCTCGGCGTCGCGTTCGACCGGCACGAGAGCCACCACGCCGTCAACTGCGTCGCCGCGCCGATCCTGGACCCGCGCGGACGCGCCGTCGCCGCGATCTCCGTCAGCGGACCGTCCGAACGGTTCGACCCCGTGGCCGTCGCCGAACGCCTCCGCCGCGTGGCCCGCGCCGCCTCCGTCGCGCTCGCCGCCGCCCGTACCGCCGACCAGAACGCCGCCTGAGGGGATCCTGACGATGACCGCGACCCTGCGCCTGGTTCCGACCCCCGTCACTGCCAACTCCGCAGACGGCGCCGATGACCGCACCATGGAAGAGTTCTGCCGCCGGCATACCAACGGCCTGCGCAGATACGTCCTGTCACTGACGTTCGGTGACGTGCACGCGGCCGACGACATCGTCCAGGAGACGTTCCTGCGCGCCTGGCGCCAGCCGGAGCTCGTGACCACCCGGGGCGAGTCGCGCCGGGCCTGGCTGCAGACCGTCGCCCGGAACATCGCCATCGACCGGTCCCGGCTGCGCGGCCGTCGCCCCCGCGAAGCCGGCGACGCCGCTCTGCCCACCATTCCCGAGCCGACCTGCCACATCGACCAGATGGTCACCTCGCTCGCCCTGCGCTCCGCCCTGCGGAAGCTGACGTTGACCCAGCGGGAGATCCTCGTCGAGATGTACTACCGCGACCGCAGCCTCGGCGAGATCGCCGACACGCTCGGCATCCCGGTCGGCACCGTCAAGTCCCGCGCGCACTACGCCCTGCGCGCCCTTCGCGCCGAGGTCTCCGCGGCGGCCTGAGGGTCAGTCCGCCACGGCGTGCAGGATCGTCTTCACCTGGAACGGCGTGGCCGTCGGATGCTTGCCGAGGACGCGGGCGATCAGGCCGGAGACGTGCGCGGCGGCGAAGCTGTTGCCGGTCGCGGTGACCGTCGAGCCGCCCACCCACGGCACCTCGATCCCGATGCCCGGCGCGCCGAACTCGACCGGCGGCGACGGGTTGTACCGCAGCACGAACGGCCCCTCACCCTGGCAGGCCGCCACCGACACGACGGACGAGAACTCGGCCGGAAAGCTCGGCGCCGGCACGTTGTTCACGGCGGCGACGAGCATCGTGCGGGCGAAGTAGGCCCGGTCGGCCAGCTCGTGCAGTGCCGCGTAGTGCTCGCGCCGGCGGGTGGACAGGCTCAGGTTCACGACGTGGACACCCTGGTCGAGGGCCCACCGCAGCCCGGCCAGGAACGCCGTCCCGGTGCCGCTCAACGTCGATCCGAGCACCCGGACGCTGTACAGCTCCGCCTCCGGAGCCGCCCGCCGGATCACGCCCGCGCACGCCGTCCCGTGGCCGAACGTGTCCTCGTGCGGACCTTCGACGAGCCGCACCGTCCGCCCGGACGTCTCGACCGCGACCGCACCGGCGACCGGCCCCACGTCCGGGTGGGACGGGTCGATGCCGCTGTCGATCACCGCGACCCGGACACCCGCTCCGGTGCCGCCGCCCCACGCCCACTCGCGCGTGATCGGCGCCGGGAACCGGAGCCCGTCCGGGGCGTTGCCGGCACGTTCGAACTGCCAGGACCAGGCGGGCCTCATCGGCCCCTGGTCCGGGCGTAGTCCAGGAACGCGCGGAGGAGGGCGTCGGCGGCGTCCCGTTCGGGCGGGCCGAGCTGGGCGAACGTGGCGAGCGCGGCGGCGAAGGACGCGACCTGGTCATCCGGTGCGTCGGCGGCCCGCGCGCGCAGCGCCTGGGCGAAATCGGAGGATTCGGTATCGCTTGATTCCGCGGCGGCGTCGACGAGCGTGCGGCCGAAGTCGGTGAACGCCTGCGCGAGCTGGATCGCGAGGGCGGTCTGGCGGCCGAGCAAGGCCAGGGCGTCGAGGTTCGTACCGGCGGGATCGAGGAGTTCGAGGACGCCCAGGACCTCGTCGTCGGTGTCGAGGGGAATGGCGACGATCGCGTGGGGCAGGTACCCGAGCTGCTCGGCGAGGTCTGCGGCGAACCGGGGGTCCCGCTGGACGTCGTCGAGCGCGACGAGCTGCCCCGAGCTGACCGCCCACCCGGCGATGCCGCGCCCGAGCGGGATCCGCAGGCCGGTCACGGCGGCGGCACCGGGCCCCGTGGCGTGCCGGAACTCCAGCTCGGCGCCGTCCACGAGGGCGATCGAGCCGGCCGGAGCACCGGTCATCGCCTGCCCGGTCGCCAGCGCGGACGCCAACAATTCCGAGAGGCGTACCGGCCCGAGGCCCTGCCCGATCGCGGTGGCCAGGGCGTGCAGGAGCGGGTCAGTCGGCACGGGCCGTGCCCGTCATGCCCGTCACGCTCGTCACCCGGAACGCCTCCACCGGTTCGGCCTTGCCCTTGACGGTGATCTCGCCGATCCGCTCGACCGTGGCGCCGTCCCCGAGTTCGGCGCGGGTCGCGGCGCTGACGACGACCGTCCCGGACGCCGCCGAACTCTCCAGCCGCGCCGCCAGGTTGACCGTGTCGCCGATGGCCGTGAAGTGCCGCATCGTCTCGCTGCCGATGTTGCCGACGAGCGCCTGCCCGGTGTTGATGCCGACCCGGAAGCGCGGCCAGGACTCGTGCGCCACGGCCGCCGTCGCCTCCTGCATGGCGAGTGCGGCCCGCGCGGCGCGCAGCGCGTGGTCCGGCTGGGCGACCGGGGCGTTGAACAGCGCCATCACGGCGTCCCCGATGAACTGGGTGACGGTGCCGCCCTCGGCCAGGATGCACGGCACGATCGCGCCGTAGTACGTGTTCAGCATCGAGACGACCTCGCCCGGCTCCGACCGCTCGGAGAACGGCGTGAACGACGCCAGGTCCGCCATGAGGACGGTGACCTCGCTGAGCGCGCCGCCGAGCCGGGCCTGGTCGGGGTCGGCGATGAGGGCGGTGGCGACGTCCGGGGCGAGGTAGGACCGGAACAGCCCGTCGAGGTGCTGGTACAGGCGGGCGTTCTCCAGCGCGATCGAGACCTGGCTGGCGAGCGAGCGGAGCACCGAGCGGTCGTGCTCGCCGAACGTGCCGTCCGGGCGGTGGACCTCCAGGACGCCCGTCGCGCGGTCCTTGACCGTGAGCGGCAGCACGAGCCGGTCGCGCTCGGGGGACTCGGCGGGTTCGCGGTCGGCGAGGACGGCCTTGGCGAGCGTGTCGTCGCCGCGCGGGTGGAGCGTGCCGTCGCGGAGTATCCGGAGCTGGATCTCGTCGTCCCCGAACGCCTCGGTGGCGAGTTCGGTGACGGTGGCCAGGAGGTTCGCCTCCTCGCGGTTGACCCGGGCCAGCAGCCCGACGTCGACCAGCGCCTCCAGCCGCCGAGCCTGGTCACGTTCCCGGGCGAGGGCCGCGGCCCCCTGCTCCAGGACGGCGGCCTGGCCCTCGGTGATCCCGAACTGGGCGGCGAGCCGGGCCGTCACCTGGCCGATGTTGCGTTCCCCGGTGGTCATCGCGCCGACCAGGGCCTCCAGCGCGGCGGTGTGCTCGCGGCGGACCTCGTCGAGCGTCTGTTCCAGGGCCACGCTGTTGAACAGTCCGGAGCGGGAGCCTTCGCGCTGGTAGTGCATGTGCGCGCTGTACGCGACGAACCCGAACGCCACGAGCATCAGCAGGTGCCACTCCCACCAGGACGCCGCCCAGTTGCGCGCGTACGCCATCGCGACCAGCGCCTCGGCGAGCAGCACGAACGCCGTGATGACGCTGAGCAGGATCGCGGCGGGGCGGCGCCGGTGGATGAGGAAGTACATCGCCGCCGCGACGCCGTACAGGACGGACCCGGCGATCGCGAACCCGACGAGCGGGCCGTGCTGGGCCTCCGCCGTCGCGGTGTGGGCGGGTTGGAGGCTCGCCCAGCCGGCGAGGGCCAGGACCGCCAGCAGCGCCAGCCGGGCCTGGGCCTGCCAGCGGACGATCGCCGCGGCCTGCTCCGGGCTGAACTCGACCGCCGAGAGGACGGCGATGGCGCTGGCCAGCAGCAGTCCGACCGGCGCGGCGAGGTTGAACCCGAGCGTGAGCGTGTGGACGACGACGCCGGGCGTCGCGACCGCGTGCATGGCGAAGAACCCGGACGCCGTCATGAACGCCAGCGAGACGAGGAACAGCCGCGCGTCCGACCGGGCCCGCGCCTGCTCGTTGACCCGCGCCGCCAGCCCCAGGCTCACGGCCGCCACGCCCGCGACCAGCCAGAGGTGCGCGGTGTGGTCCTCCCAGATCAGGTCGAACTGGGGCCGGGCGATCAGCAGCCACAACGCGAGGAGCGGCAGCGCGATGTGCAGCAGCCACACAGCCGCCGGCAGCGTCGGGCGCGCATTGACCACGGGAGGACCCTAACCCCGGTCAGCGGCGGTCCGGTGCCATTCCGGTGGGCTCCGCGAGCCCGGCTGCCCGATCTCGCCCGAAATGTCGGTGACCCCGTCAGAACTGGCCGTAACCAGGACCGAACCTCGGCGGTGGGTCCGGCGTAAGTGAGGAGGCGTTACGCCAGCCACCGTCTGAGGGGACCGTGCCGATGGACCGCCAGCTCATGCCGATGTATCCCACCTGCCGAGCCGCACAGGTCCGTCGGGTGGTGACGGTATGACGGTCACGCCGCTCCGTCAGACGCACGCTCCCGTGGCCTCGTGGGTGCCTGGCGCCGATCAGCCCGCATTCGACGCGTCCGGCATCGCGCAGGTCGCGGTCGAGATGCGCGAACCCGTCCATATCGTCACGGGCCGTCACGGATCCGGTGTGGGCGTCGCCGTCGGTGGGGACGCCACCGGTACCGGCGAGGGTTTCCGGCTCCTCGGAACGCTGCCGCCGCTCTACCCCGAGTGGCTCGGCGACCGCTCGTTCTGCGAGGCGCACGGGGTCCGCTTCCCGTACATCGCGGGCGAGATGGCCAACGGCATCGCGACCACCCAGATGGTCATCGAGATGGCCCGCGCCGAGATGCTCGGCTTCTTCGGCGCCGGCGGGCTCGCTCCCGCGCGGGTCGAGGCGGCCGTCGACGAGCTGGTCCGCGAACTCGGCGGCCTGCCCAACTGGGGCGTCAACCTCATCCACTCCCCGAACGAGCTGGCGATCGAGGAACGCGTCGCCGAACTGCTGATCGCGCGGAACGTGCCGATCGTGTCGGCGTCCGCGTTCATGGCGCTGACCCCGGCCGTCGTCCGGTGCGCGGTGTCCGGCCTCCGTCTCGACGGCTCTGGCCAGGTCGTGCGCAAGACCCGGGTGTTCGCGAAGGTGTCCCGGCCCGAGGTCGCGCGCCAGTTCATGTCGCCCGCGCCCGCCGAGCTTCTGAAGGTGCTGCTCGACCGGGGCCACATCACGCCGGCCGAAGCCGAGCTGGCCGCCCGGATCCCCGTCGCCGAGGACATCACCGTCGAGTCCGACAGCGGCGGCCACACCGACAACCGCCCCCTCGGCGCGCTGCTGCCGACCATCCTCCAGCTCCGCGACGAGCTCGTGCAGACCCACGGCCACCACATCCGCGTGGGCGCGGCCGGCGGGCTCGGCACCCCCGAGGCCGTCGCCGCCGCGTTCGGCTACGGCGCCGCCTACGTCGTCACCGGCTCCGTCAACCAGGCCTGCGTCGAAGCCGGCCTGTCCGACGACGCCAAGGCCATGCTCGCGCAGGCCGACGTCGCCGACGTGATCATGGCCCCCGCCGCCGACATGTTCGAACAGGGTGTGAAGCTCCAGGTGCTGCGGCGCGGCACGATGTTCGCCCCGCGCGCGGCCCAGCTCTACGACGTGTACCGGACGTACGCCGGGCTCGACGCGCTGCCGGACCCGGTCCGGGCGCGGCTGGAGAAGGAGGTCTTCCAGACCTCGATCGCCGACATCTGGGCTGGTACCGCCGCCTTCTGGCGCGACCGCGACCCGGAGGAGCTGGCCCGCGCGGAAGCCGACCCGAAGCACCAGATGGCGCTCGTCTTCCGCTGGTACCTCGGCAAGGCCAGCCGCTGGGCCATCGACGGCGAGGCGTCCCGCAAGTTCGACTACCAGATCTGGTGCGGACCCGCGATGGGCGCGTTCAACCGGTGGACCGCCGGCACGTTCCTCGCCGAGCCCGCCAACCGGACGGTCGTCCAGGTCGCCCGCAACCTCCTCGAAGGCGCGGCCGCCATCACCCGCGCCCACCAGCTCCGCACGTACGGAGTGCCCGTACCCGCCCAGGCCTTCGCCTTCTCGCCCCGCAACCTGACCTGAGGTGTCGCACATGTCTGCAGTTCGTCCCAGCCCGCTCGAGATCGCCGTCGTCGGCGTCAGCGCCCTGCTCCCCGGATCGAAGGACGTCGGCGGGTTCTGGCGTTCCGTCCTCACCGGTCAGGACCTCGTCACCGACGTCCCCGAGACGCACTGGCTCGTCGAGGACTACTACGACTCCGACCCCAAGGCGCCGGACAAGACGTACGGCAGGCGCGGCGCGTTCCTGGACCCCGTCGAGTTCGACCCGCTGGCCTTCGGCATCCCGCCGAACCAGCTCGCGGCCACCGACACCACCCAGCTGCTCAGCCTCCTCGTCGCCGACCAGGTGCTGCGGGACGCCACCGGCAACCGCCTGTCCGAGCTGGACCGCGAGAAGGTCAGCGTCATCCTCGGCACCGCGCCGCTGGAGCTGCTCGCCACCATGGCCAGCCGCCTCCAGCGCCCCGTCTGGCTCAAGGCGCTGCGCGAGAGCGGCGTCTCCGAGGCCGACGCGAACGCCATCTGCGACCGGATCTCCGACCACTACGTGCCGTGGCAGGAGGCGTCCTTCCCCGGTCTCCTCAGCAACGTCGTCGCCGGCCGGATCGCGAACAAGTTCGACCTGCACGGGACCAACAACACCACCGACGCCGCCTGCGCCAGCTCGCTCGCGGCGTTGCAGGCCGGCGTCAACGAGCTGGCGCTCGGCCAGGCCGACCTGGTCATCACGGGCGGTGTCGACACGCTCAACGACATCACCATGTACATGTGCTTCAGCAAGACGCCGGCGCTCTCGCCGACCGGCGACTGCAAGCCGTTCTCCGACGGCGCCGACGGCACGATCCTGGGCGAGGGTCTCGTCATGTTCGCCCTCAAGCGGCTCGCGGACGCGGAGCGCGACGGCGACAAGATCTACGCGGTCATCAAGGGTGTCGGTACCGCCTCCGACGGCCGTAGCGGCGCCATCTACGCCCCGGACGCCGCGGGCCAGGCGCGCGCGCTGCGCCGTGCGTACGAAGGCGCCGGCTACGGGCCGGAGTCGGTCGAGCTGGTCGAGGCGCACGGCACCGGCACGGTCGCCGGCGACGCCGCCGAGTTCGCGGCCCTCAAGACGGTGTTCGCCGAGTCCGGACGTCCCGAGAGCCAGTGGTGCGCCCTCGGCTCGGTGAAGTCGCAGATCGGGCACACCAAGTCCGCTGCCGGTGCCGCCGGGATGCTCAAGGCCGTCATGGCGCTGCACCACAAGGTGCTGCCGCCCACGATCAAGGTCGAGCAGCCCAACCCCAAGCTCGGACTGGAGGACAGCGCGCTGTACCTCAACACCGAGGCGCGGCCGTGGATCCGCGAGGAAGGCTCGCACCCGCGCCGGGCGTCCGTGTCGAGCTTCGGCTTCGGCGGCAGCAACTTCCACCTGACGCTGGAGGAGTACATGCCGGCGAACGGCGGCCAGTCGCCGTTCCGGGCCCGGACGGTGCCGTCCGAGCTGGTCCTGTTCTCCGCCGACTCCGCCGCCGACCTCGTCGCGGGTGTCGAGGCCGTCGACACATCGATGGATCTGGCTGACATCGCGCGGGCGTCACAGGCGACCTTCTCCGTTGGTGCTTCCGTGCGGCTCGCGGTCGTGGCATCCTCCGTCGAGGACCTGGCGGCCAAGCTGTCGCGTGCGGGTTCGCTCGTGGGCGGCCCCTCGATGTCCACCCCGGACGGGATCTCCTACGCCGCCGGACCGGTCTCGCCCGGCCAGGTGGGCTTCCTCTTCTCCGGGCAGGGCAGCCAGTACGTCGGCATGGGCGCCGACCTGGCCATGGAGTTCCCGGCGGCCCGCGCGGCATGGGACCGCGCCGCCGCCGCCGAGCAGGGCGACCGCCGCCTGCACCAGGTGGTCTTCCCGGTCCCGGTCTTCAACGACGCAGACCGGGACGCCCAGCAGGCCGCGCTGACCGCCACCGAGTGGGCGCAGCCGGCGCTGGCCGTCCAGAGCCTCGCGCAGCTCGGCGTGCTCGACAGCCTGGGCGTCACCCCGGACGCCGTCGCCGGCCACAGCTTCGGCGAGCTCGTCGCGCTGTACACCGCCGGTGCCTTCTCCGCCGACGCGCTCGTGGGCCTGGCCCGCAAGCGGGGCGAGGCCATGCGCGACGCCGCTTCCGTTCCCGGCGTGATGCTGGCCGTGTCGGCGTCGATCGCCGAGGTCGAGACTGTCGTGTCCGGTGTGGACGGTGCCTGGGTCGCGAACCACAACGCGCCGACGCAGGTCGTCGTGTCCGGGACTGTCGACGGCATCGCCGCCGTGGAGGCCGCGTTGGCCGCCGCGGGTGTGGCGTCCAAGCGGCTCGACACCGCCACGGCGTTCCACTCCCCGCTGGTCGCGCCGGCGGCGGACTCGCTGCGGGACTACCTGGCGGGTGTCGAGGTCGGCGTGCTGCGGTCCGCCGTCTACGGCAACACCGACGCCGCCGTCTACCCGGCCGGCGCGGACGCCGTGCGTGACCGTGTGGCTCAGCACCTTGCCGCCCCGGTCCGGTTCGTGGACGAGATCGAAGCCATGTACGCGGCCGGCGTCCGCACCTTCGTCGAGGTCGGCGCCGGATCCGTCCTCACCGGGCTCGTCGGCAAGATCCTCGGCGACCGTCCGCACCTCGCCGTCAGCCTCGACCGCAAGGGCAAGCACGGTGTGACGGCGCTGCACGAGGCCCTCGGCCGGCTCGCGGTCAACGGCGTCGGCATCGACTTCGCCGCGCTGTGGACGTCGCACGCGCCCCCGGTCGTCGTCGAGGACAGCGGCAAGCCGCGGCTGATCAAGATGCTGTCCGGCGCGAACTACGGCAAGCCGTACCCCGAGGTGACGGCAGCCGACCTGGCCGAGCGCGCCGCTGTGGCGGCTCCCGAGGTCTCCGTCGTGGCCGCCGTTCCTCCTGCGCCTGCTGCTCCTGTGCCTGCTGCTCCTGTGTCTGCTCCGACTCTGCCTGTTGCTCCGGTGCAGGTGCCTGCGCCGCGGGTGCCGGTGAGCGCGCCGCCGGCCGCTGCTGCCGTTCCTGCCGCTGACGTGCAGGGGCACGGGCTGATCACGCGGACCACGCCCGACACCGAGCTGGCTGCCGTCCTCATGGCTCCGGCCCCGTCCAGTGTCGACCTGGAGCAGCTCGTGCTCGATGTCGTGGCGGAGAAGACCGGTTACCCGACCGAGATGTTGGGCGGTCACATGGAGTTGGAAGCCGACCTGGGGATTGACTCGATCAAGCGGGTCGAGATCCTGAGCGCGGTTCGGCGCCAGGCTCCCGAGCTGCCCGAGGTCGACCCGGTGGAGTTGGGCAAGCTGCGGACGCTGGGCGAGATCATCGACCGCCTCCGCGCCGCGACCGGCGCCACCCCGGCTCCCGCCGTGCCGGCGCCCTCGAACGGCACCCCCGTGCCTGCCGTGGCCGCTGCGACGGCTCCGGCCGCGAACGGCATCGACCTGGAGCAGCTTGTGCTCGACGTCGTGGCGGAGAAGACCGGCTACCCGGCGGAGATGCTGGGTGGGCACATGGAGCTGGAAGCCGACCTGGGGATTGACTCGATCAAGCGGGTCGAGATCCTGAGCGCGGTTCGGCGCCAGGCGCCCGAGCTGCCCGAGGTTGACCCCGTCGAGTTGGGCAAGCTGCGGACGCTGGGCGAGATCATCGACCGCCTCCGCGCCGCGACCGGCGCCACCCCGGCTCCCGCCGCTCCTGCCCCGATCGTTCCGGCCGCTGCGCCGGTTCCCGCCGCTCCCGCGCTGACTGTTCCGGCTGCTGCGCCGGTCCCGGCCGTGGCGACGGCCGCCGCGAACGGCATCGACCTGGAGCAGCTGGTGCTCGATGTCGTGGCTGAGAAGACCGGCTACCCCGCCGAGATGCTGGGCGGTCACATGGAGCTAGAGGCCGATCTGGGCATCGACTCGATCAAGCGGGTCGAGATCCTGAGCGCGGTTCGGCGCCAGGCGCCCGAGCTGCCCGAGGTCGACCCCGTCGAGCTGGGCAAGCTGCGCACGCTGGGCGAGATCATCGACCGCCTCCGCGCCGCCACCGGCAGCACGCCGACGGCTCCGACGGTCCCGGCCGCCACGCCTGCCCCGACGACCCCAGTTGTGGCACCGGCGACGGAATCTGCCGCCAGCGGCACTGACCTGGAACAACTGGTGCTCGACGTCGTCGCGGAGAAGACTGGATACCCGGCGGAGATGCTGGGTGGGCACATGGAGCTGGAAGCCGATCTGGGGATCGACTCGATCAAGCGGGTCGAGATCCTGAGCGCCGTTCGGCGGCAGGCGCCCGAGCTGCCCGAGGTCGACCCGGTGGAGTTGGGCAAGCTGCGCACGCTGGGCGAGATCATCGACCGCCTCCGCGCCGCGACCGGCGCCACCCCGGCCCCAGCCACGGCGCCGAACCCGCCGCCACCCCTGTCCCGACGACTGCGCCCGTTTTCGCCGCCGCGCCTGCCGCGACGGTTCCGGCCCCCACGCCGGCCCCGGTTTCCGCCGCGCCTGCCGCGACGGTTCCGGCCCCCACGCCGGCGCCTGCCGTCGCGCAGGCTCCGGCGACGGAGTCGGCCGCCAGCGGCATCGACCTGGAGCAGCTGGTGCTCGATGTCGTCGCCGAGAAGACCGGCTACCCCGCCGAGATGCTCGGTGGGCACATGGAGCTGGAAGCTGACCTGGGGATTGACTCGATCAAGCGGGTGGAGATCCTGAGCGCGGTTCGGCGCCAGGCTCCGGAGCTGCCCGAGGTCGACCCCGTCGAGTTGGGCAAGCTGCGCACGCTGGGCGAGATCATCGACCGCCTCCGCGCCGCCACCGGCGCCACCCCGACGGCTGCGGCAACTCCGGCCGCCGTGCGGGCCCCGGCCGCCACCCCGGTTCCCGCCGCGGCCCCGGCCGCCACCCCGGTTCCGGCCCCCACGCCGGCCCCGGTTCCCGCCGCGGCGCCTGCCCCGACGGTTCCGGCCGCCACGCCGGCCCCGGCCGCCACCCCGGTCCCGGCCGTGGCGACGGCTCCCGCCGCGAACGGCATCGACCTGGAGCAGCTTGTGCTCGACGTCGTCGCCGAGAAGACCGGCTACCCCGCCGAGATGCTGGGTGGGCACATGGAGCTAGAGGCCGACCTGGGGATTGACTCGATCAAGCGGGTCGAGATCCTGAGCGCCGTTCGGCGGCAGGCGCCCGAGCTGCCCGAGGTCGACCCCGTCGAGTTGGGCAAGCTGCGCACGCTGGGCGAGATCATCGACCGGCTCCGCGCCGCGACCGGCGCCACCCCGACGGCTCCGACGGCCCCGGCCGCGACGGCCACACCCACGGACGAGCCCGCAGAACTCGGTCGGCGCGCCGTGCGCGCTGTCCCCGCCACCGCGCCGGGCTTCGCGCTCGCTGGTCTCCGGACCGGCCCGATCGCGGTGACCGACGACGGCACCGGCATCGCCGCGCAGGTCGTGGCGCTGCTGGGCGCGAACGGCATCAAGGCGGACGTCCACGCGGAGGTCCCCGCCGACGCGCACGGCGTCATCTTCCTGGGCGGCCTGGCCGCGGTGCCGTCGATCGACAGCGCCATCCAGGTCCAGAAGGAGGCCTTCCGTACGGCCCGTACCGTCGCCGAGCGCATCACGGCGAACGGGGGCGTGTTCGTCACCGTGCAGGACACCGGCGGCGACTTCGGCGTCAGCGGCCGCTCCCCGGAGCGCGCCTGGATCGGCGGTCTGGCCGGCCTGACCCGTACCGCCGCCCGCGAGTGGCCGGCCGCCTCCGTGAAGGCGATCGACTGCGAGCGCGGCGACCGGCACCCGAGCGCCATCGCCGGCGCGATCGTCCAGGAGCTGCTCACCGGCGGGTCCACCGTGGACGTCGGCCTCGGCGCAGACGGCACCCGCACGACGATCGAGGCAGTGCCCACGTCAGTGGAACCAAGCACCGCAAAGATCGACAGCAACTCGGTCATCGTCGCCACGGGCGGCGCCCGCGGCGTCACCGCCGAGGCGCTGACGGAGCTGGCCCGGACCCACCGTCCGAAGCTGGTCCTGCTGGGCCGCTCGCCGCTCGCCGACGAGCCCGCCCACCTGGCCGGAGCCACGGACGAGATGTCTCTGAAGCGGCTCGTCATCGAGCACACCCGCCAGAGCACCGGCAAGCCCCCCGCGCCGGCCCAGGTGAACGCGGAGGTCGCAAGAACACTGGCCGCGCGGGAGGTCCGGGCGACGATCGCAAAGATCCAGCAAGCCGGGTCCCCGGTGAAGTACGTCGCGGTCGACGCCCGCGACACCGAGGCAATCACAGCGGCGCTGGCCCAGGTCAGAAGCGAGTGGGGCCCGGTCACGGGCATCGTCCACGGCGCCGGCGTCCTGGCCGACAAGCGGATCGCGGAGAAGACCGACGACCAGTTCGACCGGGTCTTCGACACCAAGGTCGACGGGCTGCGGGCACTGCTCGACGCCACGGCCGGCGATCCGCTGACCGTCCTGTGCGTGTTCTCGTCGATCTCCGCGCACGTCGGCAATCCCGGCCAGTGCGACTACGCGATGGCGAACGAGGTCCTGAACCAGGTGGCGCACGCCGAGCGTGCCAGCCGGCCCGGCCTGCTGGTCCGGTCGGTCGCCTGGGGCCCCTGGGAGGGCGGCATGGTCAGCCCCGCGCTGGCCGAGCACTTCCACGCCCAGGGCGTGCCGCTGATCCCGGTGGCCGCAGGTGCGCGGGCGTTCGTCGCCGAGCTGACCGGCGCGCCGGCCGACACCCACGTGGTGATCACGGCGGGCGAGACCGCCGGCCCGATCGACGGCAACGCGACCCAGCACTCCAAGGGCGAGATCCAGCTGAACTCGCGCTCGCACCCGTACCTCGCGGACCACGGCATCGAGGGGACACCGGTCGTCCCGGTCGCCCTGGTGCTGGAGTGGTTCACGGCGGCGGCGAACGCGTGGCTGACCGGCCCGGCGGTGATCAAGGACGTCAGCGTCCTGCGCAAGATCGGACTGGAGCGCTACACGAACGGCGGCAACCGCCTGACCGTGCAGGGCAGCCAGAGCGCGGGTACGCCACTGAACCTGGAGTTGCTCGGTGACGGCGACGCGAAGCACTACCGCGCCCACGCCGCCCCGAGCCAGGGAAGCCCGTCGCGCTGGGAGACGCCCCAGGGCCTGAAGCCCGCGAGGGACGGCATCTACGACGGCGGCGTCCTGTTCCACGGCCCGAAGTTCCAGGTGATCCGCCACATCGACGGCATCTCGGCCGAGGGCGCCGTCGCGACCCTCGCCGGGGCCCGTGACCTGGGCTGGAGCGGAGCCGGCTGGCACACCGACCCGGCGGCTGTCGACGGTGGCCTGCAGCTCGCGCTGCTCTGGGCCGAGCAGGTCCTCGGCGGCGCGTCACTGCCGATGGGCGTCGCGGAGTACCGGGCCTACCACGCGGGCCTGTACGACGGCCCGACCCGGTGCGTCGTCAAGGCCCGCGACATCTGGTCGGACGGTGCGCAGTGCGACATCGCGTTCCTCGGTGAGGACGGCGCTGTCCGCGCGGAACTGATCGGTGTCTCGCTCGTGCTGCGGCCGGCGTAGGGGAGCTGAGGATGCGGTTCGAACCCATCGCGATCGTCGGGCGGGGCGCCGTCCTGCCCGACGCTCACGACCCGGACACGTTCTGGGCGAACGTCGTGGCCGGGCGGGTCTGCCTCGGCCCGGCGCCCGAGGGCCGCTGGCGGGTCGCGCGTGAGTCCGTCCTGACGACGCCCGAGGCGCCGGCGGACGGTACGTGGAGCGACATCGGCGGGTACGTCCGGGGTTTCGAGTTCGACGCCAGCGGGTTCGCTCTCCCGCCGGCCGAGCTCGCCGGCTTGGACCCGCAGTTCCACTGGGTTCTGGACGGCGTCCGCCAGGCACTGCGGGAGGCCGGCCAGGACGGTCCGGCTCCCGCTGCCGGGCTGGTCATGGGCAACCTGTCGTTCCCGTCGGCGGGCATGGCCGAGTACGCCGAACGGGTGTGGCGCGGCGGCGAGCGGACGGACGCGCGCAACCGGTTCATGTCCGGCCTCCCCGCCCACCTGGCCGCCCGCGCGCTCGGGCTCGGCGCCGGGGCGTTCGCCCTGGACGCCGCCTGCGCGTCCTCGCTGTACGCGATCAAGCTGGCCTGCGACCGCCTGCACGACCGCACCGCCGACCTGATGGTCGCGGGCGCCGCGAACTGCGCGGACGACCTGTTCATCCACGTCGGCTTCTCCGCCCTCTCGGCGCTGAGCCGGACCGGCCAGTCACGCCCGTTCCACCGCGAGGCGGACGGGCTGGTCCCCGCCGAGGGCGCCGCGTTCGTGTCGCTGATGCGCCTCGACGACGCGCTCGCCGCCGGCAAGCAGGTCCTCGGCGTGATCCGGGGCGTCGGGCTCTCCAACGACGGGCGCGGCGGCGGGTTCCTCGCCCCCGCTGAGGAGGGCCAGGAGCGGGCGATGCGGCTCGCGTACGAGCAGGCCGGCGTCGCACCCGAGTCGGTGTCGCTGCTGGAGTGCCACGCCACCGGAACGCCCGTCGGGGACGCCGCCGAGGCCCGCAGCGCCGCCCGCGTGTTCGGCGCGCACACCGGCCTCGCCGCCGGGTCCGCGAAGTCGAACATGGGCCACCTGATCACCGCCGCCGGCGTCGCCGGGCTGCTCAAGGTGCTCGGCGGCATGCGGGACGGCATCCGGCCGGCGACGCTGCACGCCGACGAGCCCATCGACGCGCTCGACGGTACGCCGCTGCGCCTGCTGCACGAGGCCGAGGAGTGGACCGGGCCGCGCCGCGCGGCGGTCAGCGCGTTCGGGTTCGGCGGCAACAACGCCCACCTGGTCGTGGACGCCTGGCAGGAAGGCTCATTCGACTTTCCGACGCCCGCCAAGCCGGTCAAGCAGGACGTGGCGATCGTCGCGATCGGCGCCCGCGTCGGCACCGGCGACAACGTCCGTGACCTGCGCCGCGACCTGTTCACCGGTGCCGGCTCGACCGCGAAGCGGGAGACCGTCGACATCGCGCTCGACGGCCTCCGCACCCCGCCGCTGGACCTGAAGCAGACGCTCGGCCAGCAGCTGCTGCTCCTGGCCGCCGCCCGCGAGGCCGTGACCGGCATCGACCTGCCGCGCGACCGGACGATGGTCCTGGCCGGCATGGGCTGCGACCCCGAGGTCGCCCGGTACGGCGCGCGCTGGCGCACCCCCGACACCGAGGCCAGGGACGGCATCACGCCCGTCCTCCAGAGCGCCGGCGTCGTCGGCACGATGCCGAACATCGTCGCGAACCGGATCAACGCGTTCCTCGACCTGGCCGGACCGAGCTTCACGGTCTCCGCCGAGGAGGCGTCCGGACTCGTGGCACTTGACCTTGCCGCCCGCGCCCTGCGCACCGGCGAGGCGGACGCCGCCGTGGTCGGCGCGGTCGACCTGTCGCACGAACCCGTGCACCAGCAGGCTCTCGCCGACCTGGGTGTCGACCGCGCGCCGGGCGACGCCGCCGTGGTGCTCGTCCTCAAGCGCGTCGCCGACGTCCCCGAGGACCAGATCATCGCGCTGCTGGACTCCGACGACGAGCCGCAGGCGAACGTCGACACCGCCGCGTTGTTCGGTTCCCCGCACGCCGCCAAGGGCCTGCTCGACGTGGCCGCGGCCGCGCTGACCCTGCGGCACCGCGCCACCATCCGCGACGGCCGCCCCGCCGACCCCACGTTCGACGTCACCACCGCCGAGGTCGCCGTCCAGCCGTTGCAGGGCCCGGAACAGCGGGTACGGCTCCGGACGGCCACGACCGCGCCCTGGGTCGGCGACCGCCCGCCGCGCCTGCACGTCTACTCCGGCGCCGACAGGGCCGGCGCGCTCGCCGCGCTCGACACCAACCAGGAGTCGCCGGACGGACCGGCCCGCCTCGTCCTGATCGCCGCCGACGAATCCGAGCGCCAGAACAGGGCGGACGCCGCCCGGACCTGGCTCGCCAGGGGCGGCCCGCAGCCGGACGGTGTCGCGTTCCGCGCAGCGCCGATCGCCGGCGAGGTCGGGTTCGTGTTCACCGGCGGGCTGGCGGCGTACCCGGGGATGGGGCGCGAGCTGCTGCTGGCGTTCCCGCAGCTCATCGAGCGGATCGAGGCCGACTCGGGATCGATCCGCGAGGTCGCCGGATGGGCGTTCGAGGGCCCGGACAGCGCGCCGCGCACCGTCCTGGACCAGATCTGGGGCACCGCGATGCTCAGCCAGGTCCACGCGGCGATCAGCCGGGAGGTCCTGGGCATCACGCCGCAGGCCGCGCTCGGCTACTCGGCGGGTGAGTCCAACGCGCTCGTCGCGATGGGTGTCTGGACCGACATGCGGACGCTCGTCGCCCAGATGACCGCGTCCGGCATGTTCAGCCGCCAGGTCGCCGGCGAGTTCGCCGCGATACGCCGGGCCTGGGCGAAGAAGGGGATCGTCGGCGACCGCTGGAAGAACTACCTGGTCGGCGCCGACCCGGACCAGGTCCGCAAGGTGCTCCACGGCGAGCCGGCCGCACACCTGATCGCGGTCAACTCCCCGGACTCCGTCGTCATCGGCGGCGAGGTCGCCGCGTGCGAACGCGCGCTGCACCGGCTCGACGCCGACTACAGCCTGCCGATCCCGTACGAGCTGGCCGTCCACGTCCCCGAGCTGGGGGAGGTCCGCGACGAGTGGTGGCGGCTGCATTGCCGGCCCACCACGCCGCCGCCGGGCGTCCGGTTCTACAGCTGCGCCACGGACTCGTCCTACCTGCCGACGCCCGAGCGGGTCGCCGACGCGCTCACCGCCCAGGCCGTCGGGACGATGGACTTCGCCGGCGCCGTCGAGCAGGCCTGGACCGACGGGGTCCGGATCTTCGTCGAGCACGGCCCGAAGGGGCTCTGCGCGGACTGGATCCGCCGCACCCTCGGCAACCGCGAGCACCTGGCGCTCTCCCTGGACGCTCCGGACGGGCGCAGCGTGCGCCAGCTGGTCCGGGTCGCCGCCGAGCTCGTCGCCGCCGGCGTCCCGGTCGACTCAGGCGCGCTCCTCACCTACCTCGAAACCGCTCATTTCGGCAGCGCCCAGGCGGCTGCCGACGCCCCGGGGCGCGTGCTCACGCTCCCCGCACACCCCCCGGAGGTCGTCTTGCCCCCGCTGCCCACCGCCGAGATCCCCGCCGAGCACATGCCCCGCGCGCCGCACCTCCCGCAGGTGCTCGGCGAGCCGGCGCCGGCCCCCGCGCCGGTGCAGGAGCAGACCCCCGGGCTGCCGGGTCCGAAGTTCGACCGGAAAGACCTCGAACACCTCGCGTCCGGACGGATCTCCGACCTGTTCGGCCCCCAGTTCACCGCGCAGGACGGCTACGCGCGCCAGTGCCGCATGCCGGAGCCGCCGATGCTGCTGGCCGACCGGGTCACCGGCATCGACGCCGTCCCCGCGTCGATGGGGACGGGCACGATCTGGACCGAGACCGATGTCACCTACGACGCCTGGTACCTCGACCACACCGGCCGGATGCCGGCCGGCATCATGATCGAGGCCGGCCAGGCCGACCTGCTGCTGATCAGCTGGCTCGGTATCGACCTGCTCAACCAGGGCGACCGGATCTACCGGCTGCTCGGCTGCGAGCTGACCTACCACGGCAGCCCGCCGCAGCCCGGCGAGACGCTGCGGTACGAGATCCACATCGATGACCACGCCGAGCACAACGGCATCCGCCTGTTCTTCTTCCACTACGACTGCTACGTCGGCGACGAGCTGCGGCTGTCCGTGCGCAACGGCCAGGCCGGGTTCTTCAGCGACGCCGAGCTGGCGAACACCGCCGGGGTCATCTGGAACCCGGAGCTGGAGCTGCCGACCGCCGACGCCCCGGTCGACCCGCCCGCGATCGCCGGCGCGCCGCGCAGCTACGACGCGGACGCCGTCCGGGCGTTCGCCGAGGGCCGCCCGTGGGAGACGTTCGGTCCGGCGTGGAAGACGACGCAGTCGCACGTCCGTACCCCGCGCATCGGCGACGGCGACCTGCAGCTGCTGCGCCAGGTGCCGGAGTTCGACCCGGTCGGCGGCCCGTGGCGCCGTGGCTACCTGCGCGCGGAGACCCCGATCAGGTCCGACGACTGGTTCTTCGAGGGCCACTTCAAGAACGACCCGTGCATGCCCGGCACGCTGATGTTCGACGGCTGCCTCCAGGCCATGGCGTTCTACCTGTCGGCGAGCGGCTTCACGGTCGGCAACGACGCGTGGCGGTTCGAGCCGGTCACCGGCGAGGGCTACGCCATGCGCTGCCGTGGCCAGGTCACGCCGGAGAGCAAGAACCTGACGTACGAGGTGTTCGTCTCCGAGCTGATCGCCGGCCCCGTCCCGACCGTGTACGCGGACGTCCTGTGCACCGTCGACGGCGTCAAGGCGTTCCACGCCAAGCGCGTCGGCCTGCGGCTCGTCCCGGACTGGCCGATGGACCAGTGGCGCGCGCTCGGCCCGGTCGCCGAGCAGGAGACCGGCGTCGCCGTGCCCGTCCACACGCTCGGCGGGCTCGTCGGATACTCCGACGAGAAGACGATCGCCGAGTCCGACGGCGTCCGCTTCGACTACGAGTCGCTGCTGGCCTGCGCGTGGGGCCGCCCCACCGGGGCGTTCGGCGAGCTGTACGAGCGGTTCGACGGCCACCGCCGGGTCGCCCGGCTGCCCGGCCCGCCGTACCACTTCATGACCCGGATCACCGAGACCGAGGGCCGGCTCGGCGGGATGGAGGTCGGCAGCGCCTGCGTCGCCGAGTACGACATCCCCGACCGCACCTGGTACTTCGAGCAGAGCGGGCAGCCGACGATGCCCCTCGCGGTCCTCATGGAGGTGGCGTTGCAGCCGTGCGGCTGGCTCGCCTCCTACGCGGGCTGCGCGGTCGAGATCGACAAGGACCTGCTGTTCCGCAACCTCGACGGCACCGGCACGGTCCTCGGCGAGGTCACGCCCGAGACGAAGGTCGTCCGGACCCACGCCAAGCTCCGCGACATCTCCAAGACCGGGACGATGATCATCGTCTCCTTCGACGTCGAGTGCTTCGCCGACGACGAGAAGATCTTCGTGATGGACACCGTCTTCGGGTTCTTCCCGCCGGAGGCGTTCGTCGACCAGCCCGGCCTCCCGGCCAGCGACGAGGAGCGCGCCGCCCTGGCCGCCCCGACGGGCCTGTCCGTCGACCTCACCGCGCGGCCCGAGAAGTACTGCGGCGGCCCGCTGCGCCTCGCCGGCCCGATGCTGCTCATGCTCGACCGCGTCACCGGGTACGAACCCACCGCCGGCGCCGCCGGCCTCGGCCGCCTCACCGCCGAGAAGGACGTCGACGCGGGGGAGTGGTTCTTCAAGGCCCACTTCTTCCAGGACCCCGTCCAGCCCGGCTCGCTCGGCATCGAGGCCATGTACCAGCTGCTCCAGTTCTACCTGCTCGACCGCGACGCGGGCGCCGGCATGGCGAACCCCCGGTTCGAGCTGCTCATGGACAAGCAGCCGCTGGTGTGGAAGTACCGCGGCCAGGTCATCCCGTCGCACGGCGTCATCTCCACCGAGATGGAGATCACCGAGTTCGGCGAGGACGAGCAGGGCCGGTACGCGCTGGCCAAGGCGTGGCTCTGGGTCGACGGCCGCCGCATCTACAGCTCTATCGACATCGGCGTCCGCGTCCGCGACGACGCCGCGACCCCTGACGCCTCGGCGGCTGAGGACGCCTGGGTCGGCGACCACCGTCCGACCTGGACAGTCCCCGTGCTGCCCATGATGTCGGTGGTAGACCGCCTCGCCGGCCCGACCAGCGGCAGCACCGCATTCGCCTTGCGCGACGTCGAGCTGCGCCGCTGGATCCCCCTCACCGGGCCGGCGAGGCTCAAGACCGAGCAGGACGGCGACACCGTCACCCTGCTCGCCTGGCGGGAAGCGCGGATAGCGGCACTCTCGCGGTACGAACCGGTCGCCACCGGGACGATTGCCGCGCCCGGCACCCGGCCGGCGCCGTTCGCCCCCTTCGCGGACGCGCGGCCCGTCACGGACTTCTACACGTCCGGGGCACTGTTCCACGGGCCGGCGTTCCAGTACCTGACCGCGCTGCGCCGGGGACCGTCCGGCGCTACCGGCACCTTGGACGCCGCCAAGGGCACCGTGCCGCGCGGCACCCTCCACCAGGGTCTCCTCGACGCCGCCACGCACGTGATCCCGCACGACCGGTTCTGGGAGTGGTCACCCGAGATCCCGCACGGCGTGGTCGCCTACCCGCACCGGATCAGCGTGTTCGAGCAGTTCGAGCCCCTTCCGGACGCCGGTGAGGTGCGGGTCGAGGCCCGATTCGTCGGCTTCGACCGGGATGACCGGCGGTTCCCGGTCGTCGACGTCCAGATCATCGACGGCGACCGCGTCCTCGTGGCGCTGCGCCTCGTCGAGGTGCTGATGCCGACCGGGGCGTTCGGGTCGGCGGATCCGGCCCAGCGGCGCGCGTTCCTCCGGGACCGCGTCTACGCGGACGGGCTCGGCCTGTCCCGCACCGAGGGCGGAGTCACCCGTCTGAGCGTCACCGACGTCCAGCAGTGCGACTGGCTGGCCGGCACCGTCGCGGCCGCGTACGGCCTCCCGGAGGGCGCCCGCGGCGTCGACCACCTGGCCGAGATCGCCGTCCGTGACCACATCGCCCGCCAGCTGCGGGTCCACCCGTCCGCCGTCGACGTGACCGGCGCGCCCGTGCACATCGCCGAGACGCCGGAGGGCGTCACGGTCAGCTAGCCACTCTCCGTCAGTGGTGACGGTCAGTTAGTTGCCGTCCGGCGTTCCGCCGAGCGGCACAGCACGAGGCGCCGTGCCTCGATCCCGATCACTCTTTTCGCAGGTCAGTACTGCCCGGATTCTGGAGGCCACCATCGTGACCGAGACCATCCTGTCGTCCTTCCTGCGGCTGCGTGACTCCGAGCCGGAGCGCCGGCTGTTCACCTACGTCGACGACCACGGGCGCGACGAGGCGCACCTGACCGTCCGCGACCTGGGTGAGGCGGCCGACCGGGTCGTGGCGTCGCTGCGGAAGCTCGGGTTCGAGGCCGGTGACCGGGCGCTGCTGGTGTACCCGCCGTCGCTGGACTTCATCGAGGCGTTCCTCGGCTGCATGGCCGCGGGCGTGATCCCGGTCCCGGTGTACCCGCCGAACCCGTTCAAGCTGAAGAAGGACCTGGCGACGTTCAGCGCCATCGCCGAGAACGCCGGCGCGAAGGGCATCCTCACGACCTCCTCCTACGACCGGACCCGAACCGCCGGTGCCGTCACGAGCTTCTTCAGCAAGGACGCGCCGCGCTGGCCGGACCTGCCGTGGCACCGCACGGACCGGCTCCGCGACCCGGCGACGGCGCCCGCGTGGCACATACCGGCCGGCGACGACGAGCCCGCGTTCCTCCAGTACACGTCCGGCTCGACGGCGGTGCCGAAGGGCGTGATCATCAGCCACGGCAACCTCGCGTACGAGGTGGTCGCGAACGCCAACGACCTCGGTCTCGGCCCGGACGCGCGCGGCGTGTTCTGGGTGCCGCAGTACCACGACCTCGGCCTGATCAGCGTGATCCTCTCGACGATCGCCGGGAACTCCAAGACCACCCTGATCTCGCCACTCACGTTCCTGCAGCGGCCGGCGATCTGGTTCGACGTGATGTCCCGGGTGGCCGCCACCCACACGGCGGCGCCGAACTTCGCGTTCGAGCTGGCCGTCCGCAAGACCACCCCCGAGCAGCGCGCCGGCTGGGACCTCTCGGCCCTGCACGCCGTGATGTCGGCCGCCGAGCCGATCCGCACCACGACGATGGACGCCTTCTTCGACGCGTTCGAGGTCACCGGGATCCGGCCCGAGTCGTTCTTCCCCGCGTACGGCCTGGCCGAGCACACCGTCAGTGTCTCGATGGGCGGCGACGCGGTGCTGCGGATCGACAAGTCCGCGCTGGAGCAGGGCAAGGTCGTGCCGTCGCTGGACGGCCCCAGCTACGTCGGATGCGGACGGATCACCAAGCCCGACGCGACCGTCCGGATCGTCAACCCCGAGACCCACCGCCCGTGCGAGCCGGACGAGATCGGCGAGGTGTGGGTGGACTCGCCCACGAAGGGCGTCGGCTACTGGGGCCTGCCCGAGCAGTCCGCGGACACCTTCCACGCGCGCGTCGCCGGCGAGGACGACCCCGTCGAGTACCTGCGCACCGGCGATCTCGGCTTCTTCCACGACGGCGAGCTGTTCATCACCGGACGCTGCAAGGACCTGATCATCATGCGCGGCAGGAACCTGTACCCGGTCGACATCGAGGACAGCGTCCGGGACTGCCACCCGTTAATCCGTCCGGGCGGCATCGCGTCGTTCGCCATCGATGCGGACGGCACCGAGCAGCTCGTCCTGTTCGTCGAGTCCCGCCGCGACAAGCTGTCCGCCCAGGAGATCGACGAGGTCGTCGAGTCGGTGCGTCGCCAGGTGTACGGCGAGTACCAGCTGGGCGTGTACGCGGTAGTGGTCGGCCAGGCCGGCACCGTCCGCAAGACCACGAGCGGGAAGGTCCGCCGGATCGCCTGCAAGCAGGCGTACGTCAGCGGCGAGATCGCCGCGGCCTCGACCACCTTGCGGGTGGCCGTCCAGAGCCGCCACACCGACCTCGACTTCCTGGAGGCATCGTGACGGAACTGCGGATCGCCACCGGTCCCGGCGACCCACGGCTGCACGACGTCGACGACGATTTCCGGCAGGTGCTCGCCGAACTGGAACCGCTGACAGCGGCGTCGCGCGCGCTCAAGCGGCGCACGTTCCACGGCAAGGGCGCGACGGGCGCGCGTGGCACCGTCGAGCTGCTCCCCGGGCTGGACCTGCCGGTGCACGACTTCTTCCGTCCGGGCCGCCGGTTCGACGTGGTCGCCCGATACGGCAACAGCCAGGAGAGCGACGACGTCGCCGCCGCGATCCGCGGTGTGACGCTGCGCCTGCTCGAACCCGGCACTCTCCGGCGTGGCGGAGTCCACGACAGCCTCTTCGATCTCACCCTGAACACCGGCGAGATCTTCGTCGCCCGCACGGCCCGCATGTTCGTCGACATGTCCGGTACGCCGGAGCAGAAGGCCGGCATCGGCGCCGAGACCGACGAGTTCCGCGCGCAGGTGTGGAGCATGTACAAGGACGCGGTCTCCTTCGCCGAGTACGAGTACTACTCGCAGGCCCCTACGGCGTACGTGGACGCGAGCGGGCAGCAGTGGCTCGTCCGCTACCGCCTCGTGCCGTTCGGCGAGGCCACGGCGGCCGGCGACCACACGCCGGGGGACCTCTGGCTCCCGCCGGACCCGCCCGGCCAGATGGAGCGCGACCCAGCCGACGAGCGGCCGGCGTCGTTCCTCCACGACGACCTGAGGGCGCGCGTCCTCGGCGGCGGTGTCCAGGGCGTCATCCAGGTCCAACTGCATCCGGTGACGGAGGCCGCGCTCGACTGCTCCCAGCCGTGGGACGAGCCGTGGCGCAACCTGGCCGTCCTGCGGCTCGACGCGCTGCTTGACGACGAGCTGGTCGAGTCGCTGCGGTTCAACATCGCGAACCGTCCGGCCAGCCTGGGCATCGTGCTGGCCACGTCACCGCACGAGTACGCGTCCGTGAACCACCTGCGCGCGCTGGTCTACGCCGCGACCGGCGAGGCCCGGACCGAGGTGGCCGGCTGCCCGTTCAGCGGCGCTGCGACGCCGCGGTCCCGGACGGTGGCCGTCGTCGGCGCCGGCCCGGCCGGTCTGAGCATCGCGCGTGAGCTGGAGAAGGCCGGGCATCGGGCGATCGTGCTGGAGGCGTTGCCCGAGGTGGCCGGCAAGTGCGCGTCGATCGACGTCCACGACCACGCCTACGACCTCGGTGGCCACGTCTGCACGACCCAGTACGAGAACGTGGCGAGGCTGGCCGTCGAACTGGGTGTCGCGACCGAGGACACCACCCAGCACCGCGTCTATGACATCGCCTCGGGGGAGGCGTCGCCGCAGAGCGCCGCGTTCTTCCAGCGCGACAGCTTCAGCCGCTACGCCGAGCTGCGCTCCACGCAGTTCCCGGACATCGCCGAAGCCGGTCTGGCGCACTCGGCGCGGGCTTTGGCGAAGCCGGTGTCGGAGTGGCTGGCCGAGCATCAGCTGGAATCGCTCGCGGAGTCGCTGGGCACCGGCTACACGGCGGCGGGGTACGGCTACCTGGCCGGGGATCTGCCCGCGCTGTACTTCGTGAAGTACGCCGAGATGACCGGCCTGCTGTCGTCCAAGCCCGAACTGCTGGGCCACACCGGCAGCTTCACGATCCTCGGCGGCTTCAAGGTGCTGTGGGAGAAGGTCGCGGCGGAGCTGTCGGATGTGCGGTGCGGGGTGACGATCACGGCGATCGACCGTGACCCCGATGCCGAGACCGGCGGCGTCACGATCGAAACTCTCCAAGGCGACGTGATCGCCGATGACCTGGTGATCACCGTCCCGGTCGACCAGCTCCTCGGTGTCCTGGACGCCAGCCGGGAGGAGCGGGACCTCGCCGGCCGGGTCCGCGTCATGGACTACTACACGACCGTCATGTCCGCGACCAGCCTGCCCGAGGAAGCGTTCTACCTGGTCGACGAGTTCACCCAGCCCGAGGCGCCCGTCGGTGACGCCGTCTCCTTCCACCACCGCTACCCCGGCGAGGACGTCTACGCCTGCTACTCCTACGGCGACGCGGGCATGGACGGCGACGACATCACCGAGCACCTGCGCTCCAATGTGGAACGTATGGGCGGCGAAATGGGCGAGGTGCACACCCAGCGCCGCTGGAAGTTCCTGCCACACTTCGGCAGTGAAGATCTCGCCAACGGGATCTACGACCGGATCGAGCAGCTCCAGGGCGAGAACCACACCTACCACGCCGGCAGCCTGCCCGCCTACGAGCTGGTCGAATGCAACGTCGCCTACGCCCGCCAGCTCGTCCGGGACCACTTCGGCGGGGTCGGCGGAGAGGTCGAGGGCCATGCCGTCGCCGTCGCCGAGGCTCTGGAGCGTCCGCGGCCCAGCGTCGACACGCTCCGCGACTGGCTGGTCGAGCACATCGCCGCCGAACTCCGCGTGCCCACCGACGAGGTCGCCCCGGACGCCCGGCTCGACACGTTCGCGCTGGAATCCATCTCCGTCGCGGCGCTGCAGGCCGGACTCTCCGACTGGCTCGGGTTCCGGATCCCGCACACGCTGTTCCTGGAGCACCCGACCATCGACGCGGTGGCCGCCCACCTGGCGCCTGCCGAGGCGGTGTCCACCGTGGCCGAACAGCCCGCGACACTACTGCTCGGCCTGACCGCCGCCCGTCCGTTCTTCTGCGTGGGTGGTGCGTTGGGTGCGGCGTACTACCTGCTGCAGCTGGCCCGTGACGTGGGCGCGGCGCGGCCGTTCTATGGTCTGCGCGCGCCGGGTTACGACGGTGGCGAGGAGCCGTTGGACACGGTGGAGGCGTTGGCCGCGCGGTACGTCGCCTCGATCCGGATGGTGCAGCCGTACGGGCCGTATCTGTTGGGCGGGCACTCCTTCGGTGGTGTGGTCGCCTACGAGATGGGTCGCCAGCTGCGTGAGGCCGGTGAGGAGGTGACGCGGGTCGTGCTGCTGGACGCCTACGTGCCGGAGCCGGGTCAGCCGCTGCCGCCGGTGGACGAACCCGCCGCTCTGGACGAGCTGCTGACGATGAACCGGCTCGCGTTCTCCTCCGGAGGTCCTGCCGGGGTGGAGATCGACCCGTCGCTGGCGGTGAAGGAGCAGAAGGAACGCCTCGGCCGGTTCCTCGGCGCGAACGGCGCGTTGCCGGTCGAGGACCACATCTCGAACATGCTCCGGGTGTATCAGGCCAACCTGGAGGCCAACACCAAGTACCAGCCGCGGCCGTCGGATCTGAACGTGACGCTGCTCAAGGCCACCGGCGGTTTCCCGCCGGTGATGAAGCCGCACCGCAACACGGCGTTGAAGCTGGATGACCCGGCCAACGGCTGGGAGCACGTCGAGCTGGGGGAGCTGAGCGTCGAGGAGATTCCCGGCGATCACTTCACGATGTTCGTGGAGCCCAACGACGAGATCGTGGCCGCGGCCGTCCATCGCTGCCTGTCCGAGGAGGGGCACCGCGGCGCGAACACCACGGTGTCCGCCGACTCCGTCGCGGAGTCGACGGTCGCGTTCAACCCGACCGACCCGGCGTTCCTCAACGACCCGTATCCGTTCTACCGGTCGTTGCGGGAGTCGGCGCCGATCCACTACGAGGACACGCTCGGCGGCTGGGTGTTCACCCGCTACGACGACGTGTCAGCCATGCTGCGTAACCATGATGTGATCCGCCCGCCGGTCACCGACTACCTGTTCGCATCCGTGCCCCAGGCGGACCGCGACGAGATGGCGGTGTTCGAGCGGCAGCTCGGGATGGCGCTGCCGTTCACGAACCCGCCGCATCACACCCGGTTGCGGAAGCTGGTCAGCAAGGCGTTCACGCCGCGGGCGGTGGAGGCCATGCGCCCGCGGATCCAGCAGATCACCGACGGGCTGTTGGACAAGATCGAGGCCTCCGGCGGCGGCGACCTGATCTCGACCGTCAACTATCCGCTGCCGTCGACCGTGGTCATGGAGTTCATCGGCGTACCGGCACCGGACCACGCCCGGATGACGTTCCTGGCGACCGAGATGATGGCGCTGCTCGGGGCCCAGTACGCCGAGGACGCGCCGGCCATCGCCCGGGCGGCGCACGCGGCGATGAACGAGTTCACCGAGTACCTGACCGCGCTCATCAGCCGGCGCCGCGCCGAACCGCGCGAGGACCTGCTGTCCAGGCTCATCGCCACCGGTGAGCTCACCGTCGAAGAACTCGTTCTGAACTGCATGGCGATGCTCAACGCCGGCCTGGAAACCACCGCCAACTACCTCGGCAACGGCACCCTCGCCCTGCTGCGGAACCCCGACCAGTTCCGGCTGCTCCGCGACAACCCGTCGCTCGCCGAGTACGCGGCCGAGGAACTGCTGCGCTACGACGGGCCGGCCCCGATCATGACCCCGCAACTCGCCGACACCGACGTCGAGATCGGCGGGCAGCACGTGAAGAAGGGTCAGCTGCTCTACCCGGTCGTCGGCGCCGCCAACCGCGACCCGGCCCGGTTCCCCGACCCGGAACGCCTCGACATCACCCGCGAACCCAACGGCCAGCTCAGCTTCGGGTTCGGCATCCACTACTGCGTCGGCGCCGCACTGGCCAAGATCGAGGGGCAGGAATACTTCGGCCGCCTCACCGCCCGCTTCCCCAACCTACGGCTGGATCCGGACAAGCCCGCACCCCAATTCCGCGACGACCCGCTGCTGCGCGGCCTGACGGCCCTCCACGTCCGCATCTGACCCCTTCCCACCTGTTCGGGCGAGGGTTCGTCGCCAAGCGACCGAACCCTCGCCCAGCGGCGTGCGGCGGGGCCAGCGGGCGATGGGTGGTGGCGCGGCAGTTCCCGGCGGCGCGGAGGCGGGTTACAGCAGGCGGAAGGTGATGCCGGCCTGTTCCAGGCGGGTGCGGAGGGCGTCGCCCATCGCGACCGCGGTGGTGACCTGGCCGGCAGTCTCCGGCAGCGCGTCGCCGGCCAGGCACAGGGCCGATTCGGCGAGCATCCGGGAGGTCTCGCCGTACCCGGGGTCACCGCCGGCCACCTCGGTGACGACACGCTGGTCGCCGCTGTCGCCGACGAACCGGACCGTGAACCAGCTCTTGGCGCGCTGCTCGGCCGACGGCCCGGCGCCGGACGGCAGGAAGCGCCGCAGCAGCGCTCGCGTGGGCGGGGTCTGGGCGAGCACGAACGCCCCGCCGACACCGGCGGTGAGCCCGGCCGCGACGAGCGGGTTCCCCAGGGCGGCGTAGTGCGCGTACGTGAAGTCCGGGCCGTACCGGTCGAGCGCGCGGGCGGACCGGACCACGACCTGCGGATCGATCGTGGGCAGCGGTAACACCCAGGCGCGGGCCGCCGCGTCGTACCCGGGCCGGCCGGCGACCGCGCGGGCCTTGCGGGCACCGGGCGGTGGTTCGAGCTGGCGGCGCTGCTTGTACGCGGCCGAGGCCTGCCGGCCCCGTGACATGGCCGTGAGCGCGGAGTCGAGCGTCCCGCCGGACGGGCGTCCACCGGCCCGGACGTACCCGCGCAGCCGGATCGGCGCGTTCTCGGGCAGGTGCTGGACGGTGAACAGCGCGCCGAGATCGTGCGGGATCGAGTCGAATCCGCAGGCGTGGACGAGGCGGGCGCCCGTCCGCTCGGCGGTGGCGTGGTGCCGGACGTACATCAGGTCGACGAACTCCGGCTCGCCGGTGATGTCGAGGTAGTCCGTCCCGGCCTCCGCGCACGCCTGGACGAGCGGTTCGCCGTGGCGCAGGTACGGGCCGACGGTGGTCGCGACGACGCGCGCCGACTCGGCGATGCGGCGGAGTCCGGCCGGGTCGCCCGCGTCCGCTTCGAGGACGCCGACATCGACGCCGAGCCGGTCACGGACCGCGTCGAGCCTGTCCCGGTTGCGGCCCGCGAGGGCCCAGCGGGTGCCGGCCGGTGCGTGCGCGGCCAGGTACTCGGCCGTCAGAGCACCGGTGAACCCGGTCGCCCCGAACAGCACGATGTCGAAATCCCTCACCGGACGACCTTGACGCAGTCGGCGGCGAGCCGGTCCAGGACGGTCGGGTCGTCGACGGTGCCGAGCCGCGCGTCGACCTCCACCAGCGTGGGGATCGTCTCCAGCACGGCCACGCCGGACGCGTCCGCGAGCGTGATCGACGCGAGCGTGGGATGGCCCGCCAGCGGGCCGAGGTCGAGCGTCACGTCCGCGAAGCAGTCGAGGTCGAGGCGGCGCAGGGCCGTCAGCGCGCCGATGCCCTCGATGGAGCGCGGGTAGTACAGGTCGTCCTCGCCGCCGGTGTACACGTCGGCGCCGCGCTCGAGCAGCAGGTAGATCTGGTTGCCGCCGTCGGCGTCGAGGCGTTGGATGTGCCCCACCGCGTCCGGGTCGAGCGGGATCGCGTGCAGCCGGGTCGCCGCCTCGTCGACCCGCGCGACCCAGTCGTCGCCGCCGATGTCGCCGAGGACCGCGACGATCTGGTCCTCGCTGATGACACCGCTGTCGAGGAGGCAGCCGAGCACGGCGATGTGGAAGCCCGAGTCCGGGAAGGTGATGCCGACAGAAGTCATGTCGCGCAGGCTCTCACGAGACGAGCGGACGCGCGGTGGCGACCCGGTTCCGGCCGCCACGTTTGGCCTCGTAGAGCGCGGTGTCCGCGTTGCCGAGCAACTCGGCGAGGTCGAGTTCGTTCCCGTCTGCGGTGGCCAGGCCGACGCTGATCGTGACGTTCAGCGGCCCGGCGGCCGTCGGGATCGGCAGGTCGCCGACCGTCGTCCGCAGCCGTTCGGCCAGGATGGCCGCCTCCTCGCCGGTCTCGGGCGTGACCAGCGCGAACTCCTCCCCGCCGTAGCGGCCGAGCAGGTCGGTGTCGCGGGCGGCGGAGCGGATCCGGGCGGCGACCGCGCGGATCACCTCGTCGCCGACGGGGTGCCCGTGCGCGTCGTTGATCTGCTTGAAGTGGTCGATGTCCATCATGATCGCGGCGAACGGACGGTGGTACCGCTGCGTGATCGCGGCCTGCTTGCTCGCCTCGATGAAGAAGTGGTTCCGGGTGTAGAGCCCTGTCAACCCGTCGATGGTGGCCAGGCGCTGGACCTCGCTGAACAGGCGCGCGTTCTGGTACGCGGACATGCCCTGGCCGGCGAGCGCCGCCGCGAGCTGCACCAGCTCCTGCGGCGCCTGCGGGTGGGCGGAGCCGACGATCAGCAGGCTGTTCCCGTCGCCCCGGGCCATGACGGGAATCGCGACCCAGCTCGCCGGGCTTCCGAGCAACGCGGCGACGGGACCGCCCGCGCCGACGTACAGGCCGGCGCCGGTCAGCTCGCGCGGGTCCAGGTCGAGCCGGGTGCCAGGTTCGACCAGCCCGCCGGACGAGGCCGTTACCACCAGCGCGTCGCCGTCCCGGGCGAGCAGGACGGCCGCGTTGCCGCCCAGGGTCCGGGTGAGCGCCCACAGCAACCGGCGCATCACCTCGTCCGGATCGAGGGTTGCGCTCTGTTCCGCGAGGGCGGCCCGCAGTGTCTCGGCGACATCGCGCTGGCGCTGGGCAACCTCGACGCTCATCGCGGTCTGCGCCGCCCGCGCGGTCTGGAGGGAGATGGCGATGTTGCTGGTGATCGCCATGAGCGTGTCCTGGTCGTTCTCGTCGAACATGCCGGTAGCGACGCGGCTGTCCAGGTAGACGACGCCGACCAGGTGGGTGTCGAACAGCAGCGGCGCGACCATGATGCTGCGCAGCCCGTGGATCTGGGCGCTGCGGGAGCCGAGCACCACGCCCTCGTCGCTGCCGGTGATCACGACGGGCCGGTGGCTCTGCCGGACCCGTTCGACCAGCGTGGAGGCGTAGCCAGTCAGCTGGTCGATGTCGTTGCCGGCGGCGTCCCGGCCGAGTTCGGAGACGAGGTTGTCGAGGTCCGGGTCGACGAGGAACAGGTGGGCGCGTTCGGCGCCGAGGATGCGGATGGTCTCGTCCAGCGCCACCCGGGCGAGTTCGCGGGTGTCGAGGATGGTCGCGGCGGCGTAGCTGACCTGCTGGAGCGCGGCGAGCCGCCGCTGGTTGAGCGCGTCCCGGCTGGTGGCGACGTCGCGCGAGGCGGATATGGCGGCGTGCGCTTCCGGTTCGGGGTCGCGGACGCCGAACTCGTCGCGTACCCACCGGGCCCGGGTCGTCCAGAGCTCGTCGGTGGCGACGGCGAGCGCCAGGCGGGCCTGGAGCGCGGCCTGCTTCTGCTCGCCGAGCTTTGACCATGCCCTGGCCCGCACGCGCGCCGACTCGAAGGCGATCAGCGGCGAGTCGAGCTGGAGGATCTCCAGTTCGGCGCCGACGAGTTCGCCGAGCGCGACCTCGGGTTCGCCGCGCAGGACCGCCAGATCGGCGGTCGCGACCCGGTGGTGCGCCATGAGGATCCGGTTGGTCGCGCCCTGACCCAGGCGCTTGACGGCGGCGGTCGCGGTCTGGAGCCGCTCCACGCGGTTGTCGCGGTGCGCGCGGTGGCAGCGTTCCAGCTGGCCGTAGGCCTCGTAGATGTAGTACATCCGCTGCTCCGGCAGGAGCGCCGACGGGCGGACCTTGAGCTGCTCGAACTCCCGCGCCGCCGCCTCGAACGGCTCGCCCACCTCGCCTCGCTCGACGAGGGCCACGAGCCGGGCGGCGAACAGGTTGACGAGCTGCGTCCGGTTGCCTGGGTTGAAGCTGAGGTACCGGCGGAGCGCGTTGATGCGTTCGTCCGCCTCCCGGGGACGGCCGAACTGGGCGGGGATGCACGCGGCGGCCGAGCAGAAGCCCGCCCCTTCCGCCTCGGCGTCCGGACCCAGCCGCTGGCGGCCACGGTCGTACCACTGCTGGGCCTCCCGCGTCGCGCCGCGCTGGAGGAGCCGCACGATCGTGCTGGAGACGCCCGTGAGGAAGTCGGCGAAATCGAGCCACCGCTCGTGTTCGAGGACCGCGCGCGACCAGATCTGGCCGTCGTCGACCGCGCCCAGGCTCGCGCCGACGCCGCGCCGCCACTCGACGTGCGCGATGACGGACGGGTCGCCGAGGTCGGCCGCCGCGTCCGCCGCGCGCCGGAACGTCCGGCGGGCCAGCTTGTGCAGGTGGACGAGGTTGGCGATCACGCCGAACCCGGCCATGTGGCGGGCGTACTCGACGCCGGGGCCGATCCGGTTGACCGGGTGCAGCGCGCGGAACGACATCATCGCGCGCATCCGGGTGTCCATCTTGATGGTCGCCGCGTAGGTCGCCACGTCGTAGAAGACGGCTTCGAGCCGGTACCGCTCGCGCGTCCCGCCCATGGCCGTGCCGAACCGGGACCTGCTGCGGCCGACCGCCAGCCCGCCGAGGAACGAGCCGAGCGTCGTCACGGTGAGCAGGAAGCGCCCGCGCGGCAGCGGGCGGCCCAGTTCGGCGAGCCCGCGCTGGACGGCCTCGAACACCCGTCCGGGGTCCCAGGCGCTGAGGTGGAGCCAGGCGATCTCGGCGAGGACAGCCGCCCGCCGCAGCGGGTCCGGTTCGGCGTCGAGGGCGTGTTCGAGGTGTTCCAGCGCGTCGGCGAACCGTCCGGTGCGGCTGCAGCTCACGCCCAGCGCCAGGTGGAACCCGGGGTCGGGGTTCACGCCGGCCAGCCGCGCGGCGGCGTCGGCGATGTCGAGGAACCCGAGCGCCTCCTCCGGCACCTGGTCGGCCAGCGCGCGCTTCCCGGCGGCGTACCCGCTCGCGTACACCTTCTCCGGGGTCTCGTCGGCCTCGCCGAGGGCGTAGTGGCGGGCCGTGGCGTAGGCGAAGCTCGGATCGGACGCGACGGACGCTTCGAGGACCTCGGCGATGCGCTGGTGCAGCCGGCGCCGGGCCGGCGCGTCGAGGTGGGCGAGCGCGGCCTCCCGGACCCGGTCGTGCAGGAACCGGTACGCGCCGCCGGACCCGGTCACCAGCCGGCGGGACTCGGCGTCGTACAGGGCCTCGCGGGCCCGGCGCGCCTCGATGCCGCACACCGTCGCGACGAGGTCCGCCGGGAACCGCCGCCCGGTCGCCGCGCCGGCCGCCAGCAGCTCGCGGCCGGCCGGGTCGAGCTGGGCGATGCGCTGCAGGACGAGGTGCACGGCGTCGCCGGACAGTTCGAGCCGGTCGAGGCCGGCCATGTCGATCTGCCAGCCGCTCCATCCCGGCGTGAGCAGGCCCGCGTCGATGACCGCCCGGACGTACTCGACGACAGTGAACGGGTTGCCGCCGGCCCGCGCGGCCAGTTCGGCGGCCGCCGCCGGGCTGATGTCCATGTCGCCGAGGTGGAGCCTGACCAGGTCGGCGACGGCGTCGTCGGGGAGCGGTGAGAGCTGGAGCCGGGTGTCGAGCGCGGCGCCCATGTCGGCGGCGAACAGGCCGAGGGCGGGCAGGTTCTCGTCGTCGTCGCGGCCGGTCGCGATCAGGAGGATCCGCGCGGTGGACATCCGTGGCGCGAGTTGCTGGAGGACGCGCCGGGTCGCCCCGTCGAGCCACTGGACGTCGTCCAGGTGCAGGACCGCGGCGCCCACCTCGTCCGCCAGGTCGAGCAGGAACGACGCGACGGCGTTGGTGAACTGCTCGTGCCGGTTGTTCTCGATCAGGCCCGGCGCCTGGACGAGGTCCGCGAGCATCGGCGACAGGGCGCGCAGCAGCGGACCGCCACGGCCCGCCGCCCGGCGGAGACGTTCGATGGCGAGGTCCCGCTCGACGGGCGGCAGCCGGTCCAGCGCGCGCAGGCCGCGTTCGACGGCGCCACGCAGCGGGCCCAGCGGCACCGGGTCGTCCGGGACGCACTTGCCGTACATGAGCAGGTCGCCGTCCGCCGTCACGGCCGACGTCACCTCGCGGACGAGCCGGCTCTTGCCGATGCCCGCCGAGCCCTGGACGAGGACGCAGCCGCCCACGCCCTCCC
This sequence comes from uncultured Actinomycetota bacterium, assembly GCA_963742725.1. GTDB lineage: Bacteria > Actinomycetota > Actinomycetes > Mycobacteriales > Cryptosporangiaceae > CAVVAL01. Next base: position 806,917 of record CAVUMX010000003.1, read on the forward strand.
GGGCCCGGAGCCAGCGGCTCGCCAGGTTCCCGACGTCGTCGCCGCGGCCGATCATCGCGTCCGGCCCGTCCGGGACCGACGGGCTGTGGCCGCCGACGTCGAACATCGCGACCGGGTTGCCGGACAGGCGCTGGACGTCGGCGAGCAGGCTCTCGCCGCTCTGGTACCGGTCGTCCGGGTCCTTGGCCATCAACTTGCGGATGACGGCCGCGAACGTCGGCGACAGGTCGGGACGCAGCGCGCGGAGATCGGGCACGGGAGCCGTGGCGTGTTGCCGGATGAGTTCGCCGGCATCGGAGGAGACGTACGGGGGCTGGCCCGTCACGGCCTCGAACAGGACGACGCCGAGCGCGTACAGGTCGCTGCGGCCGTCCACCGGGCGCTTGAGCATGCCGGCCTGCTCGGGCGCGCTGTAGAGCAGCGTTCCGGCGACCCGGTCGTCCCGGTGGCCGCCGCGCGCCGCCAGGCCGAAGTCGATGAGCCGGGCGGTGCCGTCGCGGTCGACGATGATGTTGTCCGGTTTCACGTCCCGGTGGACGAGGCCGGCGCGGTGCGCCGCCGCGAGCGGGCCGGCCACGTCGCTGGCCAGCCGTAATGCGAGCGTCTCGTCGAACCGTCCGGTGCGGAGGTGTTCCGACAGCGGCTGCCCGTCGACGTACTCCAGGACGAGGTACGGCCCCGCCTCGACCTGGCCGACGTCGAGGATCCGGGGGAGGAGCGGGTGCGAGACGCAGCCCAGCAGGGCCGCCTCGCGGCGAAGGGCCCGGAGCAGTTGGTCGCTGTCGCCGCGGTCTGAGGCCAGCAGCTTGAGGGTGTAATCCCTACCTTGCCGCCGGACCCGGTAGACGACGGTCTCGGCACCACGTCCCAGTTCCGCGAGCACGTCGAAACCAGGAAAGGTCACCGGAACCGCCACGCCGCCTCCACACCCACGTGTGCCCAGGACGGTACGCCTATCCGTCAATTCAGACAAAGGTGGTACCACGACGGACCGGGCCCGCCGCGGGCTTAGGCTTCGCCCGTGGCGACAGAGACTACCCCCACGCCGGACACCGATCCCGCGATCCGCGTGTCGACGCTCGAACTGTTCTTCGACCTCGTGTTCGTGTTCACCGTCACGCAGCTCACCGACGTGCTCGTCCATCATCTCGACGGCGTCGGGCTCGCCCAGGCGCTGGTCATGCTCGGTCTCATCTGGTGGATGTACAGCGGCTACGTGTGGCTGACGAACGCGGTCGCGCCGAGCAGCACCACCCGCCGCACGTTCCTGCTCGCGGGCATGGCGGGTTTCCTCGTCATCGCGCTGTCCGTCCCGGACGCGTTCGGCGACACCGGATGGGCGTTCGGCGCCGGATACTTCCTGGTCAACCTCGTCCACAGCGCGCTGTTCGTCCGGGGAGCGCCGAGCGCGATCCGCTCGCTGGCGCCGATGAACATGGTGTCGGCGCTGCTCGTCCTCGGCGGCGGCTTCGCACCCGCCGGGTGGCGGTACGGGCTGTGGACGGCGGCGTTCGCGCTCCAGGTCGTGACGCCGTATGTGAGCAGAGTGTCGGGCTTCACGATCCGGCCCGGGCACTTCGTCGAGCGGCACGGCCTCGTCGTCATCGTGGCGATCGGCGAGTCGATCGTCGCCATCGGGCTGGGGTTCGCCGGGCTGAGGATCGACTTCGGCGCGGTCACCGTAGCCGTCCTCGGGCTCTGCCTCGCGTACTACCTGTGGTGGGCGTACTTCGCCGGCGACGAGGAGCGGGCCGAGCACGCGCTCACCGCGATCACCGATCCGGCGCGACGGGCCCGGATCGCGGTCCTGGCCTGGGGCTACGCCCACGTCGCGATGATCCTCGGGATCGTCGTCCTGTCGGCCGGCGTCAAGAAGACCGTGGGCCACGCGTTCGAGCCGCTCGCCTGGGCGCCGGCCGTCGCGCTCGCGTCCGGGACGGCGCTCTACCTGGTCGGACACGCCTGGTTCCTGCGCCTGCTGGGGATCAGCGGCGCGGTGTACCGGCTCACGGCGGCGGCCGTGATCCTCGCGACGATCCCGCTGGGGCACCTCGTCGCCGTGGCGCAGCTCGCGGCGATACCGGTGATCATGGCGGTCGCGGCGATCAGCGAGGACCTGCCACGCGCCCGCCGTGCCCAGAACACGGCCATCCACACGTTCGGCCGCACGACTTCCTGACGGGCCGCTCAACCGAACTACGGAAACGTGCGTACTACCCGGCATGGTGGCTCGAAAAAAGCTGAAGTGGACGCTGACCGGTCTGTCTTTGGCGCTGTTCGCCGCGATCGGAATCCCGACGTCATGGGCGATTTCGGGCGGTGAGGACGCGGCTGACGGCGCGTTCCCCTTCGCCGTGCTGCTGTCCATGCCGCAGATCCCCGAGCCGGACGGGAGCACCAGGGCGAGCGCCTGCTCCGGCGTCCTCGTCGCGCCCGAGTGGGTCGCGTCCGCCGGCCACTGCTTCCACGACGCCACCGCCGCCAAGACCCGGGTCGGCGGCCAGCCGCGTTACCCGGTCATCGCCACGGTCGGCCGCGCCACCATCAACGGGCCCGGCGGCGTCGCCATCGAGGTCGTCGACGTCCGGCAGAGCCCGACCGTGGACTTCGCCCTGCTCCGCCTGGCCGAACCGGTCACCGACATCGCGCCGATAGCGTTGAGCACCGAGCCGCCGACGGTCGGGGAGACCGTCCGCATGACCGGATGGGGCTCGGCCACCAGCGCCTCCGACCTCGACCAGCGGCCGGACCGGCTCCAGACCGGCGTCTGGGTCGTGGACGGCCTCACCGACGGCACCGTGCTCGTCCGCGGCATCGCGCCCGCCAACGTCACCAGCGCGTGCCCGTTCGACTCAGGCGCGCCGTACTTCACCGAAGGGCCCGAAGGCGCCCGTCTGGTGGCCACCGAGATCGCCGGTCCGGCCTGCCCGCACGCGGGCCAGGAGACGACCGCCCGCATCGACGCGATGATCCCCTGGATCACCGCCCAGGACCCCACCCTCGCCCCGTAACACCTGCCGCCTCCGACCGCCTGCCTGCCTGCCGGAGAAACCGGACTGTTCGGGATGCCGTCCTGTAACCGGGCACGGGAAACCCCGATATCCCCGACAGTTGCGCGGGTGCGCGCCGCGGGTGCGCGGCCAGGCCGCGCCCAGGCCCGGCCACGGCGTGCGCGGGTGCGCGGCCAGGCCCGGCCACGGCGCGGGTAGCGCGGCCAGGCCCGCGTCCGCCTGGGCCGTTGCGTGTTTCTGCAAGGTCGGCAGATAAGCGTCCCCGGACCATGGCGGGGACCGTCCGCGCCGACCAATATCTGCCCCGGCGGACGGAAGACCGCGCCGAAAAAGTGGGGCACGGCGCCGTTCGCAGAACCGATGTCGTTCACGGGGGATTCGATGAGTGCTGCCCAGAGGCGGTGGCGGCGCGGTGCGCGCCGCAGCCGCCAGCCATGGCGGTGCGGGGCGTGACGCCTGTCCGAACGCATGTCCAGTTCACGTCAGAGAGAGGTAATTCCGTGCGGTCTATCTCCAAGCTCTTCCTGCTCGGCGCACTCGGCGGTGTGACCCTGTTCGGCAGCGTGCCGACCGGTGCCGCCATCGCGGACGAGGCGCCGCCGCCGATCGAGGAGAACCACGACTACCCGTTCGCGGACCAGATCTTCGCGCAGCGCGGCATCAAGCTCATCAAGGGCGACGGCCACATCCTGTTCACCGACTGCGTCACGGGCGCCGACCAGCTGAAGGTCGTCAGCCGCAAGTGGCCCGGGGCGCAGGGCGAGTTCTGCTTCCGGATCCGCGGCGCGAAGGGCTACCTCACGCTCGAGGTTCCCGAGGCGTACCTGATCCGTGGTGACAGCCACACCGTCGCCGCGAAGATCACCGTGGACGGCGAGACCGAGAGCGTGAACGTCCCGAAGAACACCTGGGTGGGTGTCGGCGAGGGCAACGACCCCGACAGTGGTCCGGCGACTGTCGTCGAACTGCGCGTGGCCTGACGGCCGGGAACTGAAGGAACAAGCATCGTGTTAACGAAACGAGTCGGCTACGCCGGCATTGCGATTCTCCTGGTCGGCGCGCTCGGCGCGGCGCCCGCGTACGGGCTCGCCGGCGGTACGGAAGCGCCTTCCGGCAGCCACGGGTTCGTGGCGAAGGTCCAGGTCGGCGAGGACCGCAGCTGCACCGGCGCCCTCATCGACACGCAGTGGATCGTCACGGCCGCGACCTGCTTCCCGGAGAACATCCCGGCCGGGCAGACCGCCGCCACCGGCGCGCCGAAGAAGGCCACGACGGCCATCATCGGGCGCTCCGACCTGACGACCACCACCGGCCACGCCGTCAAGGTCGTCGAGCTGGTCGGCCACCCGAACCGCAACCTTGTCCTGGGCCGGCTCGCGACCCGGATCACGGACGTCACCCCGGTGCCGATCGCGACGACGGCGGCGGCCGACGGCGAGACGCTGAAGATCGCCGGCTTCGGCCGTACGGCGACCGAGTGGGTCCCGGACAAGCTCCACACCGGACTGTTCACCGTGGACAGCACGACCGGGCAGCAGCTGAACCTCACGCCCCAGGGCAGCGCGGCGGTCTGCAAGGGTGACTCCGGCGGCCCGGCGTTCCGCGAGGTCGACGGTGCTCCGCAGCTGCTCGCGATCAACAACGCGTCGTGGCAGGGGGGCTGCTACGAGTCGACGGAGACGCGGCGCGGCGCCGCCGAGACGCGCGTCGACGACCTTCGCGCCTGGATCACGGAGAGGACGCGGTTCCGGGGGATCTCCGCGTTCTACAACTACGGCGACTACCGGCTGGGCCTGTGGCGGTTCGACCACGTCGGCCGCCCCGAGGGCCAGAAGATCAGCATGCCGTGGGACTCCGGCGTCGGGAACTGGGACATCAACCGGGCGAAGGCCGTGTCCGGTGATTTCACCGGCGACGGCAAGCCGGACATCGCCGCCTTCTACAACTACGACGGCGGCAACACCAGCCTGTGGCTGTTCGAGGACGTCAACGGCGCCGCGCCGAAGCCTCGCAACGTGTGGAGCTCGGGCTCGGGCAACTGGGAGTGGCACCGCGGCACGCCGCTGGCGGGCGACTTCGACGGTGACGGCACCGCCGAGATCGCGTCGTTCTACGACTACGACGGCGCCGACACGCGGATGTTCGTCTTCGACGAGATCGGCGGCACGGTCAAGATCACGAACCCGTGGCACTCCGGCGCCGGCAACTGGGCGATGGACCGCACCAAGGCCGTCGCGGGCGACTTCAACGGTGACGGCAAGGTCGACATCGGCGCGTTCTACAACTACACCGGTGGCAACACCAGCCTGTGGGTGTTCGACCACGTCGCCACGAGCGGTTCGCCGTACATCAAGAGCGTCTGGAACTCCGGCGCCGGCAACTGGGAGTGGCACCGCGGCACGCCGCTGGCGGGCGACTTCGACGGTGACGGCACCGCCGAGATCGCGTCGTTCTACGACTACGACGGCGCCGACACGCGGATGTTCGTCTTCGACGAGATCGGCGGCACGGTCAAGATCACGAACCCGTGGCACTCCGGCGCCGGCAACTGGGCGATGGACCGCACCAAGGCCGTCGCGGGCGACTTCGACGACGACGGCAAGGTCGACATCGGCGCGTTCTACAACTACACCGGTGGCAACACCAGCCTGTGGGTGTTCGACCACGTCGCCACGAGCGGTTCGCCGTACATCAAGAGCGTCTGGAACTCCGGCGCCGGCAACTGGGAGTGGAGCAGCGGCACCCTGTTGGCGGGCGTCCGGTGAGGAAGCCGGCGATCCTCGTCGCGGCGGCGGTGGCGGCCGGTGTGGCCGGCAGCGTGCCCGCGCAGGCGATCAGCGGGGGGACCCCCGCGGCCGCCGGTAGCTACGCGTTCGTCGCGAAGGTCGACGTCGAGGGCGTGCGGAGCTGCACGGGCGCACTGGTGGCGCCGCGGTGGATCCTCACCGCCGCCAGCTGCTTCCCGGAGAACGTGCCGGCGGGCAAGACCGCGCCGACCGGTGCGCCGGTGAAGGCGACGACCGTGACGGTGGGTCGTACCGACCTGTCCGCCACGACCGGTCATGTCGCCGCCGTGACCGACCTGATCGCCCGCCCGGAGCGCAACCTGGTCCTGGCGCGGCTCGCGACGGCCGTCCCGGGGGTCACCCCGGTGGCGATCTCGGCGGCGGCGCCGGCCGCGGGCGACACGATCAAGGTCGCCGGCTACGGCCGTACGGCCACCGAATGGGTCCCGGACCTGCTTCACACGGGACAGTTCACGGTCGACTCGGTCGCCGGAAACCAGCTCAACGTGACCGGCCAGGGCAGCGCGGCGATCTGCAAGGGCGACTCCGGTGGCCCGGCGTTCCGCGAGGTCGACGGCGTCGCTCAGCTGGTCGCGCTCAACAACGCGTCCTGGCAGGGCGGTTGCTACGAGTCGACGGAGACGCGGCGTGGGGCGACCGAGACCCGGGTCGACGACATCCGTGCCTGGATCCAGGAGAAGACGGCCCTCGTTGCCGAGTGCCAGCCTGCCACGTCGGTGTTCATCACCGGCCAGAACAGCCTGCTGCGCTGGTACCAGCACAAGGACCCGGCCGGCGGCTCGTTCTCCTGGGTGAACGCGGGCGGGGAGACGATCGGTCAGGGCTGGCTCGGCGCCCGTACGATCGCCGGCCCGAACGGCGTCGTCTACGCGGCGGTCGAGAACGGTGACCTGCGTCGCTTCCGGTGGAACGCCCAGAACAAGTCCTGGGACACCTTCGGTGGCACCGCGCAGTACCGGACGATCGACCGGGGCTGGGAGCGTTACGCGTCCGCCGCGTACCGCAACCGGATCACGGTCGACACCAAGGGCGACATCTACACGGTCGAGCCCGACGGCAAGCTGCACTGGCGCAAGTGGACGGACGGTCCGGGCACCGGCTCGTGGGCGCACCGGACGCTGACCGGCGACTGGGGTCAGTACGACCTGATCGTGGCCGCGGGCAAGGGTGTCATCTACTCCCGCAAGCCCAACGGCCACCTGTTCCGTCACGTGTACGACGCGGACACGGACCAGTGGCTCCAGACGGCCAAGCCCAGCGGTGCCGGCTGGGAGATGTTCAGCGCGATGTTCTCCGCGGGCGGCGACACGCTCTACGGCGCGTGGGGCGGCAACGGCAGCGAGCTGGTCTGGTACCGGTACCTCCCCGAGACCGACACGTGGGCGGACACCGGGCGAGACATCGGCAGGCACGTCGGTTCCGGATGGCACGGCGAGTACAACCTGACGTCGGCGCCGGACGGCTGCGAACTGAAGTAGCACGTCCAAGGATCCACAGTGGCCCGGGCACGGTCTCGTGCCCGGGCCACTGCTTTGTCCAAATCACGTTCCCAGGGGGGATCGTTCATGCGAACACATCAACGAAGGTGGGCAGCCGCGGCGCTGTCGGCCGTGATCGCGGTCGGGGGGATGGCCGCGCCCGCGCAGGCCGACGCGGCCGCCGACCGGGCCCGCGCGGTCGCTCTGCTGAAGACGGGCGGCCCGGGCGTGCAGCGCGCGGCCGAGGCGGCGCTGCTGGGGACGGCCGCCGATCTACAGGCCTTCCTCGGTACGGGGTACGAGCAGGCACGGGAACAGGACGAGCGGGTCCGGCTGGCGCAGATCCTCAGCGCCGGGGGCGCGGCGACGCGGACGGCGGCGCAGACGGCGCTCGGCGGCTCGGCCACGGACGTCCGGGAGTTCGTGACGAACGGCTGGCAGGGCCCGACGAAGCACGACGACCGGGCGCGGATCGGGCAGCTCATGGCCGTCGGCGGACCCACGCTGCGCACGGCCGGGCAGGCCGCGCTCGACGGTTCGGACGAAGCCGTGCGGCGGTTCCTCGGTGTCGGCCAGCACGAGGCGCGCGAGCACGACGACCGGATCCGGGTCGGCCAGATCCTGGCCACCGGCGGTCCGGCGACGAAGGACGCGGCGCAGACGGCGCTGTCCGGAGACGCGTCGGACGTCCGGGACTTCCTGGTGACAGGGCAGCACGTGGCGCGCGCCCGTGACCAGGAACTCATGACGGTGGCGGGGCTGGCGAACCTCGCCAAGGAAGCCGGTGCGCTCGCCGCCCAGGAGACCGAGGCGGCGAAGCAGGCGTCGGACCAGGCCGTCAACGCGGCGCGGCTGGCGAAGGAGGCCGCGGAGCGGGCCGAGGCGGAGACGAAGGCCGCCAAGGACAACGCCGCCAAGGCCGCGTCGGCGGCCGGGCGGGCGGCGGACGCGGCGAGGGGTGCCGCGCAGGCGGCCCGGACCGCGATCGGTGCCGCGAACCAGGCGAGCACCGCCGCCCAGGCGGCCGCGAACGCGGCGGCGCGGGCGGCGTCGGCGGCAACCCTGGCGGGCCAGGCGGCGGCCGGCGCCTACAACGCGGCGGCTGCCGCGGCGACGGACGCCAGCAAGGCGAGCGCCGCGCGGCAGGCGGCCGTGAACGCGCGGAACATCGCGGCGGGCGCCCGCAAGGCCGCGGAGGCGGCGTCGGCCGCAGGGACCGCCGCCGAGGCGGCCAGCGGCGCGGCGAGCGCGGCGGCCAGCGCCGGCACCCACGCTGCGGCGGCGGCGGCCGCGGCGGCCGAGGCCGGCAACCAGGCGAACGTGTCGGAGGCGGAAGCCGCCCGGGCACGGCGCGAGGCGGCCACGGCCCAGCGGGCGGCGCAGCGCGCGACCGCGGCCGCCGGCACCGCGAACCGGCTGGCGTCGAGCGCCGCGCAGGCCGCACGCGAAGCGCACCAGGCGGCCAACGCGGCCGCCGGGCACGCGGAGGCGGCGGCAGCGGCGGCGGACGACGCGGCCGCGCACGCCGGTGAGGCGGCGGAAGCGGCGCGCAGGTCGACCGCGCATGCGGAGGCGGCCAAGCGCGCGGCGGACGCCGCCTCGGACGCGGCGGAGAAGGCCGCGACCGTGGAGCAGACCGCCCGCGAGACCGAGGCAGGCCAGCTCGAGGTCCGCACCGAACTGGCGGTGCAGGCCGCCGAGGATGCCAAGGACGCGGAGTCCACGCTCCAGTCGGCGATCGCCTGGGACGTCCCCGAGGCGGACCGCCGCGACGCGGAGACGAAGCGCCTGCTCGCGGCAGCCACAGCAGGTGACGCGGTTCTCGACAACGGGCGCCGGGCCGCGGTCCGGCTCCTGCGCAGCGGGGGAGAGTCGACCCGCGCGGCAGCCGAGCGGGCCCTCACCGGCACCGACGACGATGTCCGCGCGTTCGTCGCGACGGGCGTCCAGGCGGCGGCGGAACGGGACGACTGGGCGCGCGTCGGGCACCTGTCCCAGACCGGCAAGCCGGCGGTGAAGACGGCAGCCGAGTCCGCGCTGGTGGCCACCCCGGCCGCGGTGCGGGACTTCCTCGTGAACCGGCGGTACGTCGGCAAGGACGACGACGACCGGCTGGCGATCGCCCGAATCATGAGCACCGGCGGACCGGCGACCAGGGCCGCCGCCCAGAAGGCGCTCGACGGCACCGACGCCGACCGGACGGCGTTCCTCCGGACGGGCCAGCACGCCGCGACCGAGCACGACGACCGGATCCTGACGGCGCAGATCAGCACCGCCGGCGGTCCGGAGGTGAAGGCGGCCGCCCGGGTGGCGCTCGCCGGCCCCAGGTCGTACCTGCGCGAGTTCGTCGTCGTCATCCAGTTCAAGGCGAAGCAGCGGGACGACGAGGCGACCACGCACGTCGCCCGGGTCAAGAGCTACGTCGCGGAGGCGGCCGGCGCGGCGGCGACCGCGCAGCAGAACGCCGCCGAGGCCGCGCGGGTGGCGGCGATCGCCCGCAACGCGGCCGCCGAGGCGGCCGAGTACGCGCGGCAGGCGCAGGAGTCGGCCGACGAGGCCGCCGGGTACGCCGCCCAGGCGCGTGAGTCGGCGCAGCAGGCACAGGCGTCGGCCGACGCGGCGGCGGCATCCGCGCGCACGGCACGCACGGCGGCGGCCTCGGCCAAGCGGTCGGCGGCGGCGGCGACCGGCGCGGCGGCGCGGGCGACCGCGTCGGCGTACCAGGCCAGGGCGTTCGCCGACGCGGCGTTCGCGTCCGCGAAGGAGGCGAAGGAGTCCGCGCTCGCCGCGGGCAAGGACGCGGCGGCGGCCGACGCGGCAGCCGTGGACGCGTTGCGCATCGCCGCGGACAGGCAGCGCAGGGTGTCCGTCGACGACGCGCAGGATCGCTACTTCGAGTACACCCGGCTGCCGGACGGGAGCCTGCGGATCTTCAAGGGCGGCGCCGGGCTGGAGGACCGCCTCGCGCCGGGCAACGGCATCATCCTGCTCCGGGTGTTCATCCGGGACGGCGACGCCGGCTTCGGCTTCCGTGGCGACGGGCGCGGGTTCTCCACCAGTCCGGACGCCGGTTTCCGGGTGGCCGTGGCGTGGAACACCGAGACCGGCCAGCTCACGTACGAGACGACCAAGAGCTGCTACCTCGACAACGAGTGCGCGGCGCAGACCTGGTCGGACGCCACCAGCTTCAGCATGAAGAAGAACGGCGACACGTACACGCTGGAATACAGCGGCCGGGACGCGCTCGCCCCGTACGCGCCGGCGGTGAACGGGGAGGTCAGCGTGAAGTTCAGCGGCGGCCGGGCCGAGGTGTCGATCGACCGGGACGCCTATCCGGACCTGGAGATCATCCAGTACCGGCCGGACCACGACCCCCGGTTCCTCGTGCAGGACACCCAGACGTGGGCCGGGCCGGGGGCGATGGTGCCGCTGGCGCCGAACTCGACCGGTACCTGGATCGACGGCGTGTACCAGTGACGGGCTGGCTGATCCGGGCGGCGGCCACGGTCGCCGGTCTCCACGCGCTCGACTCGCTGCTGTACCTGGCGGTGTACGACGGCGACGTGGCGTCGGCGGTGATCGGTGACGTGTGGCTGAGACTGGCGCTGCCGACGCTGGTGCTGGTCGCCGTCGCGGCCCCGCTCGGGCGGTGGCCGGTGGCGTACCGGGGCGCGTTGCTCGTGCTCCTGCCGGCGGTCGCGGTGCAGGCGCTGTTCGGCCCGTGGATCGTCGCGCTGGTGCAACTGTTCACGCAGCTCGTCCTGGTGGTGGCGCTGCCGTCACCGCCGGGCCGGACGGAGTTCGCCGGCGCGTGATCCGGTTCGGGCGGCGGGGGACTTCGGCACCCCCGCCGTCTGGCCTGTCCGGACCATGATCACTAGTCTCCCCACGGTGGATTCCCCCGATCTCGTCCGAATGCTCCGGTCCGATCCCGGTTCCGGGGTACCCGCGGTGTTGGAGCGCCACGGCGACGCGCTGTACGACTACGCGCTCGGGCTGCTCGCCGACCACGCGGGTGCGGGCGGCACCGTCCACGACGTGCTGATCCAGGCGGTGGCGGCGGCCGGCCGCCTGCGCGACCCCCAGGAACTGGAACGGTGGCTGTACGCGCTGGTCCGCAACGAGGGCATGCGGCGGCGTGCGGCGGGAACCGGAACAGCGAGCCGCATGCGGCCGGTGAACGAGCTGGACCCGGCCGTGATGGCGTTCGACGTCAAGGCGCCCGGCGTCCTCGATCTCGTCCTGCGGCACGGCTTCGGCCCCGCGGACGTCGCGACCGTGCTCGGCATCCGCGCCGGCCGCGCGCAGGAACTCGTCGCGCAGGTCCGTGGCCTCGCCGAGAACGGGCGTCCCTCGTCGCCGCACGCGACCATGCCGGCGCGGTTACCCGAGGAGATCGCGGCGTCGCTCGGCAATCCCGGGCTGGTGGCCGTCGTCGTCGAGCACGCCGGCCCGCTGGCGCGGTCGGGCTTCCCGGCGTCGGCTGATCCCCGTCCGCAGCGGCTCGTGGCGCTCGCGGCCGTCGCGGTGGCCGTGCTGGTGTGCGCCGGTGTCGTGGTCATCGGCGGCCCGGACCGTAGCGATGCGCCTGAGAAGGCGGGACTCCGGCCGCCACCGCAGGAGCCGCCCACCACGTCGTCGGAACCCTCGCCGCCGGTCCCGTACACCCCGAGCCCGAGCCCGAGCCCGACCGCGAGCCCGACCGCGAGCCCGCCGGCTCCCAGGCGCCCGACGCCCACACCGTCGAAGGACCCGACGCCGACCCAGGACGCGCGGCCGCCGCTCGACGTCGGCCTGTCCGTCGTCCGGCGGGGCCGCGGCTGCCCGACCACCTGGCGGGCCTTCGCGTTCGGACGGGTCGGCGGCGGCGCGGCGCAGAAGGTGACCGTGGCGTGGTCGGCGCCCGGCGAACCCACCAGGACGGTCGGCACCACCCTCACCAGCAGCGGCGGCTACCGCACGACCGTCTCCGGACTGCCGTTCGGCCGCCGCGTCTCGATCACGGCGGTCGCCGTCGGCCCGGACGGCCGGCGCGGCATCAGCCGGACCGTCACCCGAACTGTCCCGACCTGCGCGAACCGGGGCGACGACTGATGTCAGGCGTCAAGGAGTTCGCGGGGTACTAGGGGGTTCCCTTCCGTAGGCAGCATCCGCGTGGCGTGGTGGTCAACCGGCCCTCGGCGTGGCCTGACCGATGATTTCCCCCCGCCGTGCTGGTCTGTACGCCGAATGCCGACTCACGGGAGGCTGACGCCATGCGGAAACTGACCTTTGCCATGAACGTGAGCCTGGACGGCTACATCGCCGCGCCCGGCGACGACCTCGGCTGGAGCGTGCCGAGCGACGAGCTGTTCCAGTGGTGGTCCGACCGGGTGGGGGCGACCGACCTGGCGCTGTATGGGCGCAAACTGTGGGAGACGATGAGTTCCCACTGGCCGACCGCCGACCAGCAGCCCGGCGTCACACCGGCGCAGATCGAGTTCGCCCGCCGCTGGCAGGACATGCCGAAGGTGGTGTTCTCCTCCACGATCAGCACGGTCGACTGGAACACCCGCCTGGTCACCGGCGACGCGGTCACCGAGATCACCCGGCTCAAGGCCGAGGACGGCGGCGCCATGGACATCGGCGGCGCCACACTCGCCGCGGCGGCGATGCGGGCCGGGCTGATCGACGAGTACGTGCTGGCCACCGCACCGGTCTTGGTGGGCAGCGGCACGCCGTTCTTCACGGCCCTGGACAACTGGGTGAACCTGACCCTGGTGGAGACCCGGACGTTTCCCGACGGCGTGGTCCTGACCAGGTACGAGACCAGGCACTGAGTGCCCGACGTCGGAACCCGCCACACTGAGCTATATTCGAACATGTGTTCGAGCGTGTGGCCGGGGCGACGATCCTGCACGCCGACCTCGACGCCTTCTACGCGTCGGTCGAGCAGCGGGACGATCCCAGGCTGCGCGGCCGGCCGGTGATCGTCGGCGGCGGGGTGGTGCTCGCCGCGAGCTACGAGGCGAAGGCGTGCGGCGTCCGCACCGCGATGGGTGGCCGGCAGGCGCGGGCACTGTGCCCGCGCGCGATCGTGGTCGAACCGCGCTTCAAGGCGTACACGGCGGCGAGCAAGGCCGTGTTCGAGGTGTTCCGGCAGACCACGCCGCTGGTCGAGGGCATCTCGATCGACGAGGCGTTCCTGGACGTCGGCGGGCTGCGGCAGGTGTCCGGCACGCCACGCGAGATCGCGGTCGGGCTGCGGCTGGCTGTCCGGGACCAGGTCGGCCTGCCGATCACCGTCGGCGTCGCCCGCACGAAGTTCCTGGCCAAGGTCGCCAGCGGCGTCGGGAAGCCGGACGGCCTGCTCGTCGTGGACCCGGCCGAGGAGCTGGCGTTCCTCCATCCGCTCCCGGTCGAACGGCTGTGGGGCGTCGGCCCCGTGACGTCCGGGAAGCTGCGTGAGCGCGGCATCCTGACGGTCGGCCGGGTGGCGCGGCTCGGCGAGGCGGCGCTCGTCTCGATCCTCGGTGCCGGCGCCGGGCGGCACCTCCACGCGCTGGCGCACAACCGGGATCCCCGTCCGGTGCAGGTCGGGCGGCGGCGCGGATCGATCGGGTCCCAGTCCGCGCTCGGCCGGCGGCCCCGCACACCCGCCGACCTGGACGCGCTCCTCGCGGGGCTCGTCGACCGGGTCACCCGCCGGATGCGGGCCGCCGGCCGCACCGGCCGCACGGTCGTCCTGCGGCTCCGCTTCGACGACTTCACCCGCGCCACCCGGTCCCACACCCTGCCCCGCCCGACCGCCCACACCCAGACGATCCTCGACACCGCGCGCGGCGTGCTCGCCGTCGCGATGCCGCTGATCGAACGCCAGGGCATCACGATGATCGGCGTCGCGGTCGGCAACCTCGACAGCGGCGGCGCCGTCCAGCTGCTGCTCCCGTTCGACGAGCAGAGCGGCGCCGAACTCGACACCGCCGTGGACGCCGTCCGGGACAGGTTCGGATCGTCGTCGGTCACCCGCGCGGCGCTGCTCGGCCGCCAGCCGGGACCGGCGATGCCGATGCTCCCCGACTAGGGAGCATCGGCAGCAGCTGCTTCAGGCGGCGACGGGAACCTGCTGGGCCGGGGTGCTCGCCGGGACGGTCGTCGTGGCGATGCCCCGGCGGCGGGCCAGCCACAGGACCACCGCGAGGTACACGCCGACCATCAGCGCGTCGACGACGATGTGCTGCCAGTCGGCCACGGACGGCTTGCCGATCTGGTCGAGCACTCCGGACGCGGTGTACGTGCTGATCACGACGATGTTGTTGACCACGTGCAGGCCGATGCCGGCCTCCAGGCCGCCGGTGCGCACGGTCAGCACACCCGCCACCGCGCCGAACACCAGGAAGAACACGAACGCCCACCCGCCCTGCCAGCCGTGCGCCACCGCGAAGACCAGCGCCTGTACGGCGACCGCCAGCCACGGCGCGCGTCCGCCGACCGCCTGGAGGATCCAGCCACGGCACAGGTACTCCTCGGCGCTGGCCTGGAACGGGATGATCGCCGCGAGGACGGCCATGCTGATGAGGAACGGCGTCCAGCCGATGAAGTCGCCGTCGAACATCGTGATGTCGTACGCGGACAGCAGTGTGGCAGTGCCGGCCATCCCCGCGAGCGAGGTGCCCACGGCGATCAGCGCGCAGGTGCCCAGCCAGCGCCATCGCAGCCGGCCGGTCACCGACGACACGGTCCCGGGGCGGCGTCGCTGGAACAGGCGCGCGGCGAGCAGCACGAGCGGGGTGAGCAGGGCGATCGCCGCCATGCCGGTCGTCGTGCTGATCAGCTCAACGGCCCACGTGGGGAGGTCGATGGCGCCGTCCTCGACGCCGGAGGCCACGGTCAGGTCGATCCCGACCAGGAACGATCCGCCCACGGACCAGCCCACGAGGATCGCGAGCGTGCCGAGGACGGTCAGCCACCAGCGGTGGGCGGGCGTGCGCGCGAGTCGGTGGAAGGGGGAGCCGGGTACTGGCGTCGTCGTCGTCATACCTACAAGGGTCGGGCCATCCGCGCGCCGTCGCGTCGCCCGCCAGCCGGATCCCGGGCTCTACCCATCGATAGAGTCACGTCCCTATGGACAGGTTGCCGAGCTGGGCGCTGCCGGCGCTGATCGCCGCGGCGCAGCTGGCGGCTTGGCCCGGCGTCGCGCTGTGGCTCGGGCAGCCGGTCAGTCTGTCCGCGGCCATCGTGGCCGTCGTGGCGACCGCTTTGGTCGCGGCCGCGCTCACGTGGCGGCGCCGCGCACCGTTGCCGGCCCTGGCGGGTGTCGCGGTCGCGCTCGGCGCGGGCGAGGCCCTGACACCGGACGTCACGCTCCTACTGCTCGGCCTCGCCGAGATCGCGGCCCTGTACGTCGTCGCGCTGCGGTACCGGTGGCCGGTGCTGGTCGGCGCGATCACGGCGCTGGTGGCCTGGCACGCGCTGCTCGGTGCCGTCACGGGCGAGGTCGGTGATCTTCGGATCGTGGAGTACGTGATGGTCGCCGGCGGCGGCCACGGCCGCCGCACCTGGCTGGCCGGTCGGCGCGCGGCGGCGGAGCGCCTGGCTCGCGCCGAGGCCGAACGCCTGCGGGCGGCGGTCGTGGAACGGCAGCGGCTCGCCCGCGAACTGCACGACGTGAGCGCCCACCACCTCACGTCGATCGTCGTGACCGCCGACGCCGCCCGCCGTCTCGCCGACAAGCGTCCCGAGCTGGCCGCCGACGCGCTGGAGTTCGCCGTCCAGGCCGGCGGCGAGACGCAGGAGTCGCTGCGGCGGCTGGTCGCGGTCATGCGGACGGCCGAGGACGACGCCGTGCACCGCCTCGACGAGCTGGTCGACGGCTTCGCGCGGCTGGGACTGGACATCACGCTCGACGCGGAGCCCGCGACCGACGAGACCGTGTACGGGATTGTCCGCGAGGCGCTGACCAACGTGCTGCGGTACGCGCCGGGTTCGATGGTGCGGATCAGCGTCGCGGACCGGGAGGTCGTGGTCGACAACGACGCGTCCGGGACGGCGCCGTCCGGCGGGTCGCTCGGGTCCGGCCGTGGCCTGGCCGGAGCGCGGGAGCGGGCCGAGGCGGCCGGCGGGACGCTCAGCGCTGGTCCGCGTCCGGGGGGTGGATGGCGGGTCCGGGCGGTGCTGCTGCCGGATGCCGCGGCGCCGAGCCGGCGACGATGGGACGTGCAGCGCGTCGCGGATGCGGCGATCGTCGTCGGGCTCGTCGTGTTCCCGCTGCTCGTGGCGGTGGCGACCGGTGTGTTCGACGGGGTCGCGCTGGTGACCGGGGTGATCGCGGTCCACACGGTGCCGTTGTTGTGGCGGCGGCGCGCGCCGTGGGCCGTCCTGGCGGCGGTGGCGGCGACGGCGTGGGTGGCCGTCCCCGCGTCCCGGCACGTTCCCGACGACGTGGCGGGCTTGCTGCTGGCCGGCGGTGTGGCGGAGTTCGTGGCGGTCCACGCGGTCGCGACGTACGGGCGCAAGGGCTGGACGTCCTGGCTGGCGGTGCCGGTGGCGGCGGCCAACCTCGGCGCCGCGCTGCCCGCCGGTCAGGTGGTCGCCGGTGTGGCACTGGGGGTGCTGCTGGCCGTGGTGTGGGGCGAGGCGTACGTCCGCCGGTGGCGCCGGGACCGCGTGCTCACCTCCGAGGCCGTCGCGCTCGCCCGTGCCACCGACGAGGCGGTCGCGGCGGCGCACGACGAGCGGCTGGCGATCGCCGCCGAGCTGCGCGGCGCAGTCCTCCAGCAGGCCGCGCGGGTCGTGGACGTCGCGAAGGACGGCCGGCTCGACGCCGTCGCGGACGAGGCACGCGGTGCGCTCGCGGCGATGCGTGAACTGCTCGGCAGCCTGCGCGGACCCGTCGATAAGGTGCCGTCATGACCGTTCGCGTGCTGGTGATCGACGACCAGCCGATGGTCCGCGCGGGCTTCGTCGCGATCGTCGACTCCGAACCCGACTTCAGCGTCGTCGGCGAGGCCGGGGACGGCGCCGCCGCTGTCGCGCTGGCGGAGGAGACCCGGCCGGACGTGGTCCTCATGGACATCCGGATGCCCGGCATGGACGGCCTGACCGCCACCCGCCTGCTCACCGCGTCCGGCGACGGCGCCCGCGTCATCGTGCTCACCACGTTCGACCTCGACCAGTACGTGTTCGAGGCGCTGCGGGCCGGCGCGTCGGCGTTCCTGCTCAAGGACGCCGGTCCGGACGATCTGCTGGCCGCCATCCGCGTCGTCGCCGCCGGGGACGGGATGCTCGCACCGGCCGTGACCCGCCGGCTCATCGACGCGTTCGCGAGCGGGTCGCTGTCCCCGCCGCCGGCAGCAGGGGACGCGCTCGACGCGCTCACGCCACGGGAACGCGACGTCCTGCTGCTGATCGCCGCCGGACTGTCCAATGCGGAGATCGGCGAACGGCTCGGCGTCGGCACCGGCACGGTCAAGACCCATGTGAACGGACTACTGACGAAGCTCGGCGCTCGCGACCGCGTCCAGGCGACGATCCTGGCCTACGACTACGGCCTCGTCCGCCCGCGCACCGGGCAGCCCTGAGGCGCTGGCCCTGGGAGCTGCCCGGTGCCGAGGGGTCAGGAGCGGACGCAGGTGTTGCCGGTGGCGTCGGCCGGCAGCGGCGTGAAGCCGTAGGTCTTCAGCACGGCGGTGACGGCCGTGCTGCCGGAGCACAGGTAGCCGGGGCCGGTGGCGTCGAAGCCGACGACGCGCAGCGCCTGGCCGTAGCTCGGCAGGCGGGTGTCGAGGACGTTGTAGACCGTCCGGACACCCGGGAACGTGCCGCCGTTGATGACGCCGGCGTTGGGCTCGTACCGTCCGGCGGCGTCCGGTCCGCTGACCGGGTTCTCACCGCCGAGCGAGCCGACCTCCACACCGGACCGCACGTCCGTGACGGCGCCGTTGGCCTGGGCCACCCACTGGGCGACGGAGTAGGGGAGCACCGCCGCCGGCCGGTCGGCTGCGGGCACCGCCGTGCCGTCGTTCTCGGCCGCGACCTTGACCTCGCCGCAGCTCGTGGACGGCTCCGCGCCGAGCACCGTGCCGACGAAGAACGAGCGCGTTCCGGACGCGGCGGGCGGCAGGTACCGCACGATCGCCGCGTCCGTCCCGCCGACCTGGTTCCAGTTGGTGATCGTGCAGTCGTAGATGCCGCGCAGCTGCGCGAGCGTCAGGTCGCCGGGTGCCGCGCCAGGGTAGCGGGCGAAGCTGACGGCATCCTTCGCGTAGCCGTAGTACTCGAACTCGGCCGGGTCGCTCGCCGCCCGCGCCGAGGAGGACCGGGCGATGTCGACGCACGCGGTGGTCAGGTTGGCCGGGTCCTTCAGTGCGTTCTTGCCGGCGCCCGAGCCGGACGGTGCCGGGTAGGTCGTGGGCGGGGCGGCCTCGGCGGCGGGGACGTACGTCCGCTGCTCGCAGGTCTCGTCGGCCGGGACGGTCGTGCCGGTGACGGGGATGTTGACGGTCAGGTCGCCGTCCGGGTTGGCGGTGGTGTCGGCGCGGTAGGCGTCGAGGACGGCGCCCACGACGTCCTGGGTCGTGTCGGACCCGGCCGCCGCGAGCGCCTGGACGCGCCCGTCGCCGCCGGGTGCCGCGACCGCGCTGCCGGTGCCGAGCGGCAGTGCGACGGCGGTTCCGACGAGCAGCGCGGCGCCGAGCGCCAGGACAGAGAGCCGTAACGTGCGTCGGTGCATGGGAGCTGTGCCTTTCGTGCGGTGAAAGCCGGACGCGCCCCATTAATTCGGTCAAACATGACCAAGCAGCATGAGATGGCTGAACCTCGGGCGAACGTCCTGCGCGTCACGTCGCGCGGCATCCGGGCGACAGGACTAGCGTCGGAAGGAGACGCACCCAGAACGAGGAGCGGTCACATGTTGAAGGACAGCAAGGCGTTCAGCGGATTCGCCGCCCCCGACATCGAGAAGGCCAAGGCGTTCTACGGCGAGGCGCTCGGCCTCGACGTGTCGGAGGAGAACGGGATGCTGAACCTGCACCTCGCGGGCGGCCGCGATGTGCTCATCTACCCCAAGCCGGACCACGCCCCGGCCAACTACACGATCCTGAACTTCCCGGTAACGGACGTGGAGAAGGCCGTCGACGAGCTGGTCGCGCGCGGCGTGACGTTCGAGCGGTACGAGGGTATGGAGGCCGACGAGCGCGGCATCTTCCGGGGTGGCGGCCCGCTGATCGCCTGGTTCACCGACCCCGCCGGCAACATCCTGTCGGTCATCCAGGAGGGCTGACCGCCTTCGCGCGCCGCACCGCCGCACCCCGCGCCCCGCGCCCGAAACCGGACTGTTCGGGATCTGGTCCCGTAACCGGGCGCGGGACACCCCGATATCCCCGACAGTTCAGCCGGCCCCGACCCATTGACAACATGTTGTCATCATGACAACATGTTGCTATGACTACGACAGCGCACCTCGCCGTGTACGACACCCTCGCCGACTGGGAGATCGGGCACCTGCTCGTCGAACTCCGCACGGGCCGCTTCACCGGCACGCCGTGGGAGATCGTCACGGTCGCCGAGTCCCGCGAGGCGATCACGACCATGGGCGGCATGCGCGTCCTGCCGGACGCGCTGCTCGCCGACCTCGACCCGGCCGACAGCGGACTGCTCATCCTGCCCGGCGCCGAGATCTGGGACGGGGACGGCGGGAGCGCGTGGGCCGCTGCCGCCGCGCGGTTCCTGGACGCCGGGGTCCCGGTGGCCGCGATCTGCGGCGCCACGTTCGGCCTGGCGCAGGCCGGCATCCTCGACAACCGCCGCCACACCAGTGCCGATCCCGACGCCATCGCGGCGACCGGGTACGCGGGCGCCGACCACTACGTCGACGAGCGCGCGGTCGTCGACGGCGACCTCATCACCGCCGGCCCGCAGTCGCCGGTCCAGTTCGCCCGGGCGACGCTGGGGCGTCTCGGCCTGGCATCCGACCAGGTGCTGGACGCCTACGAGGGCGTCTTCCACCGCGCCGACCCGGCCGCCTTCCCGGCGCTGGTCGGCGGATGACCGCCGCCCAGGCCGCGGCGGCGCCCGCGCCCAAGGACGACCGGGCCGCCGGCCCAGCCGCGGCCGCCGGCCCAGCCGCGGCGCCCAGGGGCGCCCCGGACGCGGGTGTCCCGCCGCGGGCGGAGTGGCCCGTGCCGCCGCCGCTGACCGATGCCGGCGCGGTGCTGACCGAGGTCATCCTCACCACGTTCCGCCTCAACGCCCGGCTCATGGACGCCGCCCAGGGGCTCGCCGCGGCGGGCGGGCTGACCGCTGCCTGGTGGCAGGTGCTCGGCGGCGTCCTCGACCAGCCGCGCAGCGTGGCGGAGATCGGGCGCCGCATGGGAGTGACCCGCCAAGGCGTGCTCCGCGTCGCCGACCTGCTCGTCGAGCGCGGCCTCGCGGAGTACCGCCCGAATCCCGAGCACCGGCGGGCCAAGCTGCTGGCCTGCACCGAGGCCGGGTACTGGGCGATCCGCCAGATCTCCGTCGAGCAGCAACCGTGGGCCGACCGGATCGGCGCCGAGGTCGGCACCGGCGAGCTGCGGGACGCGCTGGCCGCGATGAGCCGCCTCGTCGACGTCCTCGACGCCGACGAGTAGAAGCTGATCTCTAGCCGGGCTTCCCGTCGCGCTCGCTTCGTCGGGCGCGGCTCTGGGCCTGCCCGGTGTGTATGTCACTGACCCACTCCCAGCCGGGCTTGGCCGATGGGCCGAGCCGCGGGTCATCGGGAGCATGGCCGTCACGCAAGGCATGCACGTACGCCCGATCCTGGTCGATCCGTGCGCGTACCTGAGCACCTCTGCCGACGGACCCGTGACCGGGCACGAGGACATCGACGTCGTCCGCCACGCCCTCGAGCACCCGCAGCCCAACGAGGTAGTCCTCAATCGCGTCGTCGGTGTCGTTGAGCATCGGAATCAGGACATCAGAGAGCATGTCGCCTGCGACGAGAACCCCGCGGTCTTCGATCAGCAGCGCCGCATGGCCCTGTGCGTGTGCCGGATGCTCAATAATCCGGACCTCGGGGCCATCCCAAGGAATCTTCGTAGTCCCGGCGGGCAGACCGGTAATGAGGCCGAACAGGTCCAGCGGTGTCTCGTCGGCGATTTCCGGCGGTAGCCCCTCGGCGGCGCGGGCCTTCCAGTCCGGCTTCGACAGCTGATCTCGCATGTAGGCCGCGCAGCGGGCTGTGCCGTAACGGGGCGCTTCGCCGAGATCGGCGTGCCAGAGCACGTGATCCCAATCAGGATGCGTCGAGAAGCCCGCTATCACGGGCTGGCCCAACTCGCGAAGGTCGTTCGCGAGGCAGACCATTTCATCGCCTGTTATCCCGGCGTCGATAAGCAGTACGCCGCCCCTGCCCTGTACGACAGCGGTGTTGTTCTGGATCAACTCGCTCTGGTGGACCAGCACACCTTCCGCGACCTGCGTCAGCATGGGGCTCCTCCCGCTTGTGGTCTGCAACCGCTGGTCGAGACGGTAGTACGGGGGGACGAACAGCGGCCGCGCGGCCGCCGCGTCTCCCTGACGTTCCGCGGCGTCGAAATGTAGGGGCCGCGCCCGCATGACGGCGGTGTGCCGGTGCCTGCATGATGGCGCGCGTGGAACTGAGGAACGTGTCGCGCCGGGCCGTGCTGGGTGGTGGGGCGCTCGCCGTGGGAGCCCCCTGGCTGCTGGCCGGGTCCACCCAGGACAAGGAACGGACGAGGGCCGCACAGGTGGCGGCGCTCTCGGCGCCCCCGCCGCCCGCCGCCGTCCTTGCCGCGCTGGACCTGGACGCCGCGACGGCCGCCGAGGTCGCCCAGGCCCTCCGCGAGATCAGGGGCCGCCTCGCCGGCATCGACAGCAGCGTGGAGACGGTCATCGGGTACGGCGCGTCGCTGTTCGACCGTCCGGGGATGGACGAGCGTCCGCGCCAGCTCACGGCCATGCCGACCTTCGACGGCGACGTCCTCGACCCCGGCCGATGCCACGGGGACCTGCTGCTCACCGTCGGCGCCGATTCGGCCACGGCGGCGGAGGCGGTGGTCCGGGCGGTGACGGACGGCATGACGGTCCGCTGGACCCAGTCCGGGTTCCGGGCTGGGAACCGGGTCGAGGCGGGCCGCGGCCTCTCCGAGAACCTGTTCGGCTTCACGGAGGGCCACGGCAACCCGTACGGCCGGCGCCTTCCCGACACCGTCGAGGTACGGGCGGGCACAGGCGAACCGGAGTGGGCCGTCGGCGGCACGTACCAGGTCGTCCGGGTCATCCGGTTCGCCACCGAACTCTGGGACGCCGACCCGGTCGACGTCCAGGAGCGCATCATCGGGCGCCGCCGCGACGGGCGCTGGCTCGACGGCACCCGCCCCGGCGCCGAACGGCCCGCGACCGACATCCCGCACGAATCCCATGTCGGTCTCGCGAAGTCCGGGCCGGCGGAGATGCTGCGGCGGGGCTACGGGTACCGCGGTTCCGGCCCGACGGGCCGTCCGGAAGAGGGTCTGGTGTTCGTCGCCTTTCAGCGTGACCTCGAACGGGGGTTCGCCGGGGTGCAGCGGCGGCTCGCCGGTGAGCATCTCGGCCGCTACACCCTGACCGTCGGCGGCGGCTACTTCTACGTGCCGGTGTAGGCAGCGGTCGTACGGTCGGCGCATTCGCGGGCGACCGTCGGGTCCTCGCCGCCGGCGATGTTCGCGTCGCGCCAGCTCTCGCTGCTGAGCGTGATGAACCTCTTGCCCTCCTCGGACATCGCCCATGCCATGCCGGCCTCCGCCTCGGCCGATTCGCCGGTTGCGAGGTGGACGGCCAGCCCGTTGACGGCCATGTCCCAGCCGACGCCGACAGCGCCGGGACCGAACTCGGCCCACTTCTCGTCGTCGACGTGGGCGGTGTGTTCGAGCTGGAAGCGGCTGCGGCCGTCCGGCTCGGGGGAGAGCCGCAGCTCGACCCAGCTCACCTCGCCGCCGTACTCCCAGGTCGCGGCGAGGCCCTTCGGCGGGTCGCACCGCTCGATCGTGCCGCCGGCGTTCCCCTCGAACTGGTACCGCCCGTTCAGGCGCAGCTCGCCGCTCACCGGCAGGAACCAGCGGGGGAGCCGCTCGGCGTTCGTGCATGCGTCCCAGAGGTCGTCGACGGTGGTGTCGTAGGTCTGGCTGATCGTGACGACCCGCGCTTCGCCGGCCGGCAGCGCGCGCCGGCCGACCTGCCGCGTGACGGCGCTGATCTGGTGGGTGACGTCGATCATGGGCTGTTCTCCTCAAGTCGTTTCCGGGCGCGATTACCCCGCGCCACCTCGGTGGCCAGGGCGTCGAGCCGTGGGGTCCACAGGCGACGGAAATGGTCGAGCCACGCGTCGACCTCGCGCAGCGGTTCGTCGCGGACCGCGTAGAGGCGGCGGGCACCCTCAGGGCGGACGCTCACGAAATCGTTCTCGCGGAGGACCCTGAGGTGCTGCGAGACGGCCGGCTGGGAGATGCCGAACTCCTCCCGGACGACCGCGCAGATCCCGCCCGAGGTCAGCTCTCCGCTGGCCAGGAGCTCGAGGATCCGGCGGCGGACCGGGTCGCCGAGGATGTCGAACGCGTGCACCCGCCCAACATTTCACCCTGTACTTATATAAGTCAAGACTGAAATACCCTGGCGAAAAGTCCGGGGAACCGCCCAGGGTGATCCCGGATGGCCGGCGCGCGGAGCTCTGCCAGCGTGGCGGTCATGTACTCCTACCCTCAGGCGGCACCGCCCGCGCGACCCGGCCGGTCGCGTCGCATCCTGGTCCTGCTGATCGTCGTCCCGCTCGTGCTCGTCGCCTGCTGCGGCGGGCTGGGCGTCGGGCTCATGGCCTACGCCTGGGTCCGGGGGAGCACGGACACGGTGAACGATGTCGACTTCGCCCAGAAGCTGACGGTCCCGCCGCTCGCGCCGTCGCGGGTGGACGGCCAGGGCCGGCGGGTGTTCGACCTGGAGGCACGTGAGGGGCGGCAGGAGTTCTTCCCGGGCGTCCGCGCGGAGACGTACGGGATCAACGGCGACTACCTAGGCCCGACGCTGCGGGCGGCGCGCGGCGAGAAGGTCCAGGTCAACTTCACGAACTCCCTCGACGAGGGCACGACGCTGCACTGGCACGGCATGCGCCTCCCCGCGAAGATGGACGGCGGTCCGCACCAGCTCGTCGCGCCCGGTCAGAAGTGGGCGCCGGAGTGGACGATCGACCAGCCGGCGTCGAGCCTCTGGTATCACCCGCACCCGCACGGCGACACCGAGGACCACGTCTACCGGGGCCTCGCCGGCATGTTCCTGATCGACGACCCCGAGGCGTCCGCCCTGGACCTGCCCAAGACCTACGGCGTCGACGACGTCCCTGTCGTCGTCCAGGACAAGCGCTTCGACGACGGACGGCTGACCGGCGGCCAGGAACTGTTCAGCTCGACGGGCCGGCTCGGCGACACGATCCTCGTGAACGGGGTGCGGGGGCCGTACCTGGACGTGACGTCCGAGCGCGTCCGGCTGCGGCTGCTCAACGGATCGACGGCACGCGTGTACAACTTCGGCCTGTCGAACGGCCGCGACTTCGACCTGATCGGCACCGACGGCGGGCTCCTGGCCGCGCCGCACCGCACGCACAGCGTCATGCTGTCGCCGGGCGAGCGCGCCGAGATCGTCGTGACCATGAGGACCGGCGAGCGGACCGTCCTGCGCAGCTACCCCCAGGACCTCGGCACGGACTTCTTCCAGGACCGTTTCGGCGGCGGCGACGACACGCTCGACATCCTCCAGCTGCGGGCCTCGTCCACGCTCCGCACGTCGGCGGCCGTACCGGCCACGCTGGTCGACGTGCCGCGCCTGGCGGCCGGCGACGCCGTCCGCAGCCGGCGGTTCAGCCTCTCGGGCACGCGGATCAACGGCCAGAAGATGGACATGGGCCGCGCGGACGCCGTGGTCGAGCGCGGGACGACCGAGATCTGGGAGGTCCTGAACGCGGGCGGCGCGCCGCACAACTTCCACATCCACGACGTGCAGTTCCAGGTGCTCGACATCGCGGGCGAGCGTCCGCCGCCGCACCTGCGCGGCTGGAAGGACACCGTGTACGCCGTCCCGGACAGGACGATGCGGCTCATCGCTACGTTCAGCGACCGGGCCGACCCGGAGGCCGGGTACATGTTCCACTGCCACCTGCTACGCCACGAGGACCAGGGAATGATGGGCCAGTTCGTCGTCGTGGAACCGGGTGGCGCGCCGAAGCTGGCGGCGACGACCGGCACGGGCACGCAGGACCACCGCCACCCCAACTGATTGCCGGTAACCGGCAAGATCGCAGGGGCGATCCTGCGTGATCGGACGGCTCGTCGGGATCGTGATTGCCGGATGCTTGACAGGCGGCACCGATAATACCGACAGGGGAGTACTCGATGGTTCTCAAGAAGATGCTGAGCGCGCTGGGCGTGGGCGGCCCCACGGTCGACACCGTGCTGGAGTCCGCGAACGCCCGTCCGGGCGAGACGCTGCGCGGCCAGATCCACCTCGTCGGCGGCTCGGCGGACGCCGATATCGAGTACGTCTCGGTCGGGCTGGTCACGCGCGTCGAGGTCGAGACCGACGACGTGGAGTACGACCAGAAGGTCGAGTTCCACACCGTCCGCGCGACCGGGCGGTTCAGCCTCGCCGCCGGTGAGCGCCGGAGCATCCCGTTCGAGATGGTCGTCCCGTTCGAGACCCCGCTGACCGCGCTGTACGGGCAGCCGCTCTACGGGATGACGATGGGGGTGCGCACCGAGCTGTCGGTCGCCCGCGCCATCGACAAGTCCGACCTCGACCCGGTGGCGATCCACCCGCTGCCCGCGCAGGAACAGATCCTGACCGCGTTCAGCCGGCTCGGATTCCGGTACAAGAACGCCGACCTGGAGCGCGGCCGGATCCGGGGCGTCCACCAGCAGCTGCCGTTCTACCAGGAGATCGAGTTCCTGCCGCCGCGCCACGTCCGGGGGATCAACGAGGTCGAGGTGACGTTCCTCGCCGGTCCGACCGGCATGGACGTGATCCTGGAAGCGGACAAGCGCGGCGGGATGTTCACGGCGGGACGCGATTCGTACGCGCGCCTGCAGGTCGACTACGCCACGGCCGCCGACACCGACTGGGCCGTCCCGATCGGCGCCTGGGCCGGGGTGCGCTGAGTCTGGGGTGCGCTGAGTTCAGCGGCCGCGCAGGTCCTGCCCGATCTGGGCGGCGGTGGCGCGCAGGCGGGGGAGTAGTTCGTCGCGGATGGTGTCCGAGCTGCCCCGGCTGGCGTGGGCCGAGACGTTGACGGCGGCGACGGTGGCGCCGCCGCCGTCGGCGATCGGGGCGGCGATCGAGCGGAGGCCTTCCTCCAGTTCCTGGTCGACGAGGGCCCAGCCCTGCTCGCGGACCTGGTCCAGTTCCTTCCGCAGCAGGGCCGGGTCGGTGATGGTCCGGCTGGTGAGCGGGCGGAGCTCGGCGGTCGCCAGGTACTGGTCGAGCCAGCCGGTGGGCTGCCCGGCGAGGAGGACGCGGCCCATCGACGTCGCGTAAGCGGGGAACCGGGTGCCGACGCTGATCGAGACGGACATGATCCGCTTGGCCGGGACCCGCGCCACGTACACGACCTCGTCGCCGTCCAGCACGGACACCGAACACGACTCGTGCGCCGCGCCGGCCAGAGCTTCGAGGTGAGGCTGGGCCACCTCGGGCAGGGTCAGGCTGGACAGGTACGCGTACCCGAGTTCGAGGATGCGGGGCCGCAGCGCGAACAGCCGCCCGTCCGAGCGCATGTACCCGAGGTCGACCAGGGTGTGGAGGAACCGGCGGGCGGCCGCGCGGGTCAGGCCGGTCGCGCGGGCGACGTCGCTGAGGGTCAGCTCGGGGTGCTCGGCGTCGAACGCGCGGATGACGGCCAGTCCCCGCTCCAGGGACTGGACGAAAGCCGGCGCGCGCTCGGTCATGGTCGGGAACCCTAACCCAGCTCGGCGAACGTACGTCGGGCCACGGCGAATGCCCGGTTCGCGGCCGGCGCGCCGGCGTAGATCGCGACCTGGAGCAGGATCTCCTTGATTTCGTCCCTGGTCAGGCCGTTGCGCAGCGCCGCCCGGACGTGCATGGCCAGCTCGTCGTCGTGGTGGAGCGTCGCGAGCATGGCGAGGGTGATCGCGCTGCGCGTGCGCCGGTCGAGGCCGGGGCGTGTCCAGATCTCGCCCCACGCGTACCGCGTGATGAGGTCCTGGAAGTCGGCGGTGAACGCGTCGGTGCCGGCGGTGGCGCGGTCCACGTGCGCGTCGCCCAGGACCTCGCGCCGGACGGTCGTTCCGGGGCTGGGCGCCAGGTGGTTGAGGAGTAGTCGGGTCACGGCCTCGCTGGCCTCGATGTTCGCCAGGTGCGCCGCCCCCGGGACGACCGCCAGCCGCGCGTCCGGGATGGCCGCCGCGATGGCCGCGCCGTGCTCGACCGGGATGGCGAGGTCGTCGGCGCCGGCGATCACGAGCGTCGGCGCGGTGATGGCCGGCAGCAGCGGCCGCAGGTCGAGTGCGGCGAGGGCGTCGCAACAGGCCGCGTACCCGTCGTCCGGCGCGGCCGCCATCCAGGCCAGGGCCCGTTCGATGAGCGCCTCGTCGGCCAGCGCGGGGGTGAACCACCGGGCGACGACCTGGGCCGCGATGGACGCCGTCCCGCCGGACCGGACGGCGCCGGCCCGGTCGAGCCACGGCTGCGCGCTGTCGAACCGGGCGGACGTGCAGCACAGGACGAGCCGGTCGACCCGCTCGGGCGCTGTCGCCGCCAGCCACATGCCGACCATGCCGCCGAGCGACAGTCCGGCGTAGCTGACGGTCTCCAGCCCGAGCGCGTCGAGCAGCGCCAGGACGTCGCCGCCGAGGTCGTCGATCGTGTACGGGCCGGGCGGCACGGGCGAGGCGCCGTGGCCGCGGTGGTCGTACCGCAGTACCCGGAAGTGCCGCTCCAGCGCCGGGAGCTGCGGTTCCCACATCGCGCCCGTCGTACCGAGCGAGCTGCCCAGCACGAGCACCGGCGCGTCCGGCGGCCCGGACAGGTCACAGTGGAGCATCGGGCACCTTCTGGTGTGCGGCGACGGCCCGGTCGACGAACGTGCCGGCGCTGCCGAGGTACGTGGTCGGGTCGAGGGCCTCGTCGATCGCGGCGGCGTCCAGGTGCGCGCGGATCGTCGGGTCGGCGAGCAGCGCGTCGCGCAGGGACCCGTCCGCGTACATGCAGGCCTGCGCGACCAGGTCCTGGGCGACGCCGCGGCCCAGCGCGGGTGCGAGCAGCCCGGCGATCCGCTCGGCGAGGAGCAGCCCGCCGGTCACGTCCAGGTTGTGGCGCATCCGGTCGCGGTCGACCAGCAGGCCGGACAGCAGGTCCCGGGTGCGGGCCGCCGCGCCGCCGACCAGCCGCAGCAGCGCGGTCAGCGTCTCCCACTCGGCGTGCCAGGTGCCGGCGGCGCGCTCGTGCTCCGGGCTCGCGGCGGCGTGCAGGGTGGCGACGAGGCCCGGTACGCGCGTGGCCGCGGCGACGATCAGTACGGAGCGCACGGGGTTCTGCTTGTGCGGCATCGCCGACGACCCGCCGCCCGTGGCCTCGGCGACCTCGCCCACCTCCGTCTGGGCGAGGAGCGTCACGTCCCGGGCGATCTTGCCGAGGACACCCATCGTCACGGCGATCGCGCCGGCCAGCTCGCCGACGCGGGTCCGATCGGTGTGCCAGGGCAGCGCCGGCTCGGTCAGGCCCAGTTCGGCCGCGAGCAGCGCCGGCACCCGCTCGCCGTCCGGGCCGAGCGCGGCGAGCGTGCCGGCCGCACCGCCGTACTGGACGGCGAGGCGCCCGCTCCGGACCCGCGCCAGCCCGGCACCCGCCTCGTCCAGGCCCACCAGCCAGCCGGCGCACTTCAGCCCGAACGTTGTCGGCAGGGCCTGCTGGAGGATCGTCCGCGCGGCCATGACGGTGCCGCGGTGCGCGACGGCCAGGTCGGCGCACGCGTCCGCGGCGGCGCGCAGGTCGGCCAGGACCGGGCCCAGCGCGCGGTACGCGACGAGGCAGGCGGCCGTGTCGAGGGCGTCCTGGCTGGTGGCGCCGTAGTGGACGTACGGGCGGGCGCTCTCGGGAACGAGCGCGGTGAGGTCGCGGACGAGCGGCACCACCGGGTTGCCCGAGGCGACCGCCCGCGCGCCCAGCCCGGCGGCGTCGAACCAGTCGGCCCGGCAGCGGGCGGCGATGCCGGACGCGGCGGAGCGCGGGATCAGGCCCGCCGTCGCCAGTGCGGCGGCCAACCCTCCCTCGAAGTCGAGCATCGCCTGGAGCCACGCCCCGTCGCCCGTCGCGGTGTCGACGCGCGCGTCACCGGACAGCGCCCCGAACAGCGTGCCCGGGACGATGCCGGCCAAGCCGCTGTCCGCCAGTCCGGCGCCTGCCAGATCGCCGCCTGCGTGCCCGTGACCGGCCGGCCCGTGACCGGCCGGCAGCGGGGCGGGTGCGCCGTCAGACGGCGAAGAAGACGGTTTCACGGTCGCCCCTGAGGCGGATGTCGAAGCGCAGCCCGTCGCCGTCCGGCATGGCGACGAGCGTCGCCCGATCGGACGGGTCCTCGATCGAGGACAGCACCGGGTCGGCGGCGTTGGCGGCCTGCTCGTCGGGGAAGTAGAGCCGGGTCACGAGCCGCTGGAGCAGGCCACGGGACAGGACGGTCACGTCGAGGTGCGGCGCCTCGGTACGACCGTCCGGAGTGGGCAGTGGCCCTGGCTTCACCGTCCGGATCCAGAATCGCCCTTCCGGATCCGTCGCGCACCGCCCGAACGCCCGGAACCCCTCGTCCACGGCCCCGCGCGGATCGTCGGGGTGCGCGAACCGGCCCGTCGGGCTCGCCTGCCACGTCTCGATCATGGCATCCGGCACCGCGTCCCCGGCCCCGTCGAAGAGCCGGCCGGCGATGACGACCGAACCGGGCGTGCCGTCCGGTACGACGTCCGGTCCGTCCGGCCACGGCAACCCGTCCGGGAGCGCGAAGAACGGCCCGACCGTCTGGGAAGGGGTACTCACGGGTGGTCCTCCTCGAACGGGGTGGCGTCGGCGCCGCGCAGGACGATGTCGAACCGGTAGCTCAGCGCCCACTCCGGGACGGTCGTGTCGAGGTCGAACCGGGACACCATGCGCTCGCGGGCGCGCGGGTCAGGAATCGAGTTGTAGATCGGGTCCTGGGCGAACAGCTGATCGCCGGGGAAGTACATCTGGGTGACGAGGCGCTGCGTGAACGCCGTCCCGAACAGGGAGAAGTGGATGTGCGCCGGCCGCCACGCGTTGTCGTGGTTGCGCCACGGGTAGGCGCCCGGCTTGATCGTGACGAACGAGTACGACCCGTCGGCGTCGGTGACCGTGCGGCCCACCCCGCTGAAGTTCGGGTCCAGCGGGGCGTCGTGCCGGTCGACCTTGTGCGCGTACCGGCCGGACGCGTTCGCCTGCCACACCTCGACCAGCGTGTTCGGCACGGGGCGGCCGTTGCCGTCGAGGATCCGGCCGCTCACCGTGATCCGCTCGCCGAGCGGTTCGCCGGCGTGCTGGCGGGTCAGGTCGTGGTCGAGTTCGCCGACCCGGTCGCGGCCCAGCAGCGGACCGGTCACCTCGGTCAGCCACTGGGGCAGCGGACGCAGCGGCCTGGCCGGCGCGCGCAGGGCGGTGGACGCGTAGCCCGCGAAATCCAGGGGCGGGTGCGACTCGTCGTCACGCCGGTAGGTCGGCAGGTGCATCGTGTCTCCTCATGCCTCCAGGACGACGGCCAGGCCCTGGCCGACGCCGATACAGATCGCGGCGAGGCCCCAGCCGCCGCCGCGCCGGTGCAGTTCCCAGGCGAGCGAGCCGAGGATCCGCGCGCCGGAGCAGCCGAGCGGGTGGCCGAGTGCGATCGCGCCGCCGTTCGGGTTGACGATCTCGGGGTCCAGGTCGGGCCATTCGGCCAGGCAGGCGAGCGACTGGGCGGCGAACGCCTCGTTGAGTTCCACGACGGACAGGTCGCCCCAGCCGATGCCGGCCCGCTCCAGCGCCCGGCGGCCCGCCTCGACGGGCCCGATACCGAAGAAGCGCGGGTCGACGGCGTGCACGGCGCGGGCGGCGATCCTGGCGAGCGGACGGCCGCCGGTGCGCTCCAGGCCGGCGGCATCGGCCAGCACCAGCGCGGCGGCGCCGTCGTTGAGCGGGGAGGCGTTGCCGGCCGTGACGGTGCCGTCCGGGCGGAACACCGGCTTGAGACGGCCCAGCGCCTCGACCGACGTGTCCGCGCGGACGCCTTCGTCCCGCGCCACGTCGCCCACCGGGACGATCTCGTCGGCGAACGCCCCGGACTCCCAGGCGTCGGCGGCGCGGTGGTGGCTGCGGACGGCGAACGCGTCCTGGGCCTCGCGGTCGATCTTGTACTCGTCGGCGAGCAGCTCGGTCGCCTCGCCGAGCCCGACCGTCCACTCAGGAGGCATGGCGGGGTTGACCATCCGCCAGCCGAGCGTGGTGGAGTGCAGCGTCTCGTGGCCGCGCGGGTAGCCGCGTTCCGGCTTCGTCATCACCCACGGTGCCCGGCTCATCGACTCGACCCCGCCCGCCACGCAGATCGACGCGTCGCCGACGGCGATGGCCCGGGACGCGCCGATCACGGCCTCCATGCCGGAGCCGCAGAGCCGGTTCACCGTCAGGCCCGGGACGGTCACCGGCAGCCCGGCGAGCAGGACGGCCATCCGCGCGACGTCCCGGTTGTCCTCGCCGGCACCGTTGGCGTCGCCCAGCACCACGTCGTCGATCAGGACGGGATCGACGCCGGTGCGGTCCACGGCGGCGCGCACGACCGTGGCGGCCAGGTCGTCCGGGCGGGCGCCCGCCAGCGCGCCGCCGTACCGTCCGATCGGTGTGCGGACGGCGTCGGCGATGAACACATCGGTCATGCGGCAGCTCCCTTGGTGGCCACGAGCGCGCGCAACGCCGCCAGCTCGCCCGTACTCGGCGGATCGGTGCGCGCCAGGTCGTCGGAGACCCGCAGCGACCAGCCGGTGCTGGCCACGGCCTGCTCGACCGCCACGCCCGGATGGAGGTGGGTGAGGACGAACTCGCAGGTCTCCGGCTCGGGTTGTAGCACACCGAGGTCCGTGATGATCCGGCTCGGACCGCCCCGGCGCAGGCCGTAGCGTTCCCGGTCGCCGTGGCCACGGCCGTAGCCGAGCGAGGTCACGAAGTCGACCCGGTCGACGAACGCGCGCCGGGTCTGCCGGACCACCACGATCACCTCGCCGCACGACGCCGCGATCTCCGGGGCACCGCCGGCGCCCGGCAGGCGGACGGTCGGGGCGCGGTAGTCGTCGCCGATCACGGTGGTGTTGATGTTGCCGAACCGGTCGATCTGGGCGGCGCCGAGGAACCCGACGTCGATCCGGCCGGGCTGGAGCCAGTAGTTGAACACCTCCGGGACGCTGATCACCGCATCGGCCGTGTCGGCGAGGATGCCGTCGCCGATCGACAGCGGCAGGCTCGCCGGCTTCGCGCCGATCGTCCCGGACTCGTAGATCAGCACCAGTCCGGGCGCGTGCGTGCGGCGGGCCAGGTTGGCGGCGGTGCTCGGCAGGCCGATCCCGACGAAGCACGCCGTGCCGTCCCGGAGTGCCCGCGCGGCGGCCACCGTCATCATCTCGTCCGCTGAGTAGGGGCTCATGCGGCCAGCGTCCCGAGCCACGCCTGGAAGGTGGACCGGTCCCGGCTGACGGCGTCCCACTCCTGGTAGTAGGCGTTGTCGCGGACCGAGTACCCGTGCGCGTAGGACGGGTGCGCGCCGCCGGGGACGTGCGCCACGTACCCGACCACCCAGGACGGCAGGACGACCGCGCCCGGCACCGGATCCAGGCGCTCGACGATCTCCTCGACCGTGACGAGCGTCCGGGCCGCGGCGAGCACGGCCTCCTTCTGGACGCCGGTGATGCCCCACAGTTGCACGTTGCCGGCCCGGTCGGCCCGCTGCGCGTGGATCACGGCGGCGTCCAGATCGAGCGCGGGTACGGCGGTGAGGATCTCGCCGGTGAACGGGCACGCGATCGGCGCGACGTTGCCGGTCTGGCCGGGCAGGTCGGTGCCGACGTACCCGCGCAGCACCGCGAACGGCAGCCCGGACGCGGCGGCGACGTACCGGTTCGCCATCCCGGCGTGGCTGTGTTCTTCCAGTTCGAGGGGGCCGGGCCAGCCGTTCTGGACGGCGTCGCGGAACCGGTGCAGCGAGCCCACGCCAGGGTTGCCGCCCCACGAGAACACGAGCTTGCGGGCGCAGCCGGCGCCGATGAGCTGGTCGTAGATCAGATCAGGCGTCATGCGGACGAGCGTGAGATCGCGGCGCCCCTGCCGGATCACCTCGTGGCCGGCGGCGAACGGGATGAGGTGCGTGAAGCCCTCGAACGCGACCGTGTCGCCGTCGCGGACCACCTCGGCCACGGCGTCGGCGAGGGGGAGCAGCTGAGCCACGGTCCGCCTCCTGTTCGCTATACGAACAACCATTCGCACAACGCACGCTACGCGGGGATGAGGCGGCCGGTCAATCGCCCACGCCCTGCGGACGCTGCCGCGGTACTCGCACGAGCAGGGCCTGGTCGACCGGCAGTTCGAGCCGAAGGACCTGTTCGCACCTGAGACCCTGGAGTCCTACCTCGTGTGAGGGGGTGTCGTGACGCGGATCGTGTTGCCGTCCGGGACCGAGGCGGTGCTCACGCGGCCACCCGGAGCCGCCGGTGCCGGGCTGGTGCTGCTGCCGGACATCCTCGGACTCCGTCCGCTGTTCGACAGCCTGTGTGCGCGGCTCGCCCGCGAGTGGGGCGTGGCCGTGTGCGCCCCCGAGCTGATGCCCGGCACCCAGTCCACCGCCGACCTGTCCGTCCGGCTCGGCGCCACGCGTCTCGTCTCGGATGCGCGGCGCCTCGCCGACATCGTGGCCGCCGCCGACGCCACCGGCTGCCCGCGCGTCGTCCTGCTCGGGTTCTGCCAGGGCGGGACGTACGCGTACAAGGCGTCCGGGCTCGCCCGGTTCGAACGGGTCGTCGCGTTCTACGGTCCTGTCCGGCCGGCGCTCGGCCCCGCCCAGGAGCCGGCGCTCGACCGGATCGACGGCGCGACGGTCCTGGCGCTGGTCGGCGAGCGCGACCGCCTCCTGCCGGCGGCCGACGTGGACGACCTGGCCGCGACCGGTGTCACCGTCGTGCGGTACCCGGACGCCGACCACGGGTTCGTCCATGACCCGGCACGTCCGGCACACCGGCCGGACGACGCCGCGGACGCCTGGCGCCGGTGCGCCGCGTGGCTGGGCATGACCCCCACCTGACCGGCCGGCGCGCCGCCGGCCCGGCGCCGAGCTCAGGCGTGGTGTCGTGACGGGCTACGGCGGCGCCGTGCCCAGAGCAGGTAGCCGAGCTGGCCCGCGACCGCCAGCCCCACCGCGACGGCGATCCACACCCACAACGGCGGCAGCGGACGTTGCTGGGAGATCGGTGCCGTCGCCACGCTGGACGGCGGCGGCTCCGTGACGAGCGGCGGCTCGTAGGACGGGGAGTACGTCGGCAGCGGCGCCTCGGTCGTCGGCGGCACCTCGATCGGCGATTCGACCGGCGGCTGTTCGGGCTGCGGAGGCTGGACCGGCTCGACCGGCTCGGGTCGCGGCGCCGGGGGCTGCTGGGGCGGCGGCGCTTGCCGAGGCGGCGAGAGGACCAGCACCGGCACGCGGTCGTCGCGCTCGGCGCGCCCGTCGCTGTACTGCTGGAGCGTCTTGAACGGCAGCTGGCGGACGTTGGACGGCAGCCGGTCGATCCGGACCCGGTACAGCGCGTCCTCGCCGACTTCCAGCGGCGGGCCGCCGACGTTGTAGCCCTCCGGGGTCGTGCTGAGCTGCCATCCGTCCGGTGCGGCGACCAGTTGCACGTCTCCGGAGTCGATGCCGGCCGGCAGCGTGACCCGCAGGAACGCGATGCCGGAAACCTGGGACCTCGCGTCGGCGAGGAAGGAGACGAGGACGTTGGTGGCGCCGGCGCGGGGCTTGTCCGCGCGGACCTCCACGGCCGCCGCCGCCGGCGACGCGGACGCGCCCACCACGATCGCCACGGCCGTCACGGTTACTGCCAAACGCCCTGCCAGGCCGCGAAGCTTCACCACAGGCGGGTGCCCCCTGTCTGGTTGGTTGCGGTCAGACCTCCCTAGTGGCTACGGACAGACCCGCCGGAGGGTTCGTCACAGCTCGCTCGTTGTGATGGCAGGTTCCCGCCATGGGGGCGGTTTGCTGGACAAATGCCCGCCAGTGTGGGCCAGACCACATCGCGCCGCCACGCTCCGGAGGCTGTCGCGCGCAGAGAGTAACGCGATCCGTCCACTGTAGAACGCTCGGGGAAATCCACGTTTCATCGCCGGCTGAAGGGTGGGTTTCCCCGAGCATTCCACTATGGACGCCCAACCACCCGGACGGGGATAGCGGCGGCGGCGCTCGTGGCGGCGGCCGGTGTGGCGAGTGCCGTCGCCGGGGGACCGGCGCAGGCGCTCTGGTACTACTGCGACTGACCTGCGCGGGCGGGTCCGGCGGGACGGCCGCCGGACCCGTACGCTCCGCGCATGGCGAAGTACTTCGACGTGCACCCGGAGACGCCCCAGCGGCGCTCGATCAGCCAGGCCGTGGAGATCGTCCGGTCGGACGGCCTGATCGCGTACCCCACCGACTCCTGCTTCGCCCTCGGGTGCCAGCTCGGCAACAAGGACGGGCTCGACCGCATCCGCGAGATCCGCCGCCTCGACGGTGGCCACCACTTCACGCTCGTCTGCGAGGACTTCTCGCAGCTCGGCCAGTTCGTCCACGTCAACAACGCCGTGTTCCGGGCCATCAAGGCGGCGACGCCGGGCGGATACACGTTCATCCTGCCGGCGACCAAAGAGGTGCCGCGCCGGCTCATGCACCCGAAGAAGAAGACGGTCGGCGTGCGGATCCCCGATCACGTCGTCGCGCAGGCCCTCGTGGCGGAGCTCGGCGAGCCGCTGCTGTCCACCACCCTGCTCCTGCCCGGCCAGGACGAGCCGATGACCCAGGGCTGGGAGATCAAGGACCTCCTCGACCACCAGATCGACGCCGTCATCGACTCCGGCGACTGCGGCACCGAGCCGACCACGGTCATCGACTTCTCCGAGGGCGAGCCCGAGATCATCCGCCGCGGCGCCGGCGACCCCTCCCGCTTCGAGTAGCGCGCCACGATCAGCCCAGGCGGGGGAACAGCGGCGGCGACTTCACGACCGTCGCGCCCGCCACACCATCCAGCCAGGCGCCGGCGGCCGGCACCCGGTCCGCGGACAGGGAACGCAGGATCGCGGCGCTCGCGTCCGGCAGGAACGGCCCCAGGAGCCGCCCGAGCTGCCGGACCGCGCCCACCAGGTACGCCAGCGTCGTGTCGAGCGCCACGGACTCGCCGTCCCGGGCGAGATGCCACGGCGCCCGCTCGTCCACGTAGGCGTTGGTGCGGCGCACCAGGTCCCAGATCCGGGCCAGCGCTTCCCGGTGGTCGTACCCGTCCATGGCAGCGGCGGACGACGAGTCAGCCGCCGCGACGGCATCCGCCAACGACGCCTCCGCCGGGCCCGGTAGGCCGGGCGCCGGCACGACCCCGCCCCGGTACCGCGCGATCATGCTCGTCGCCCGGCTGAGCAGGTTGCCGAGCCCGTTCGCCAGGTCGGCGTTGTACCGGGCGACCAGGCGCTCCTCGGTGAAGTCGCCGTCCAGGAACGGGGAGAACTCGGCGAGCAGGAAGTAGCGGACGGCGTCGGCGCCGAACCGTTCGATCAGCTCGGCGGGGTCGACGGCGTTGCCGAGCGACTTGCTGAGCTTCGCCCCGCCGACCGTGATGTACCCGTGGACGACGATCTCGGTGGGCAAGGGCAGCCCGGCGGCGAGCAGCATCGCGGGCCAGTACACGGCGTGGAACCGGATGACGCCCTTGCCGACCACATGCACGCGCCGGTCGGCGCCCGCCCAATAGCGCTGGAAGTCGGAGGCCCCGCGCGTCCAGCCGAGCGCGTTGACGTAGTTCGTCAGGGCGTCGATCCAGACGTACATGACCTGGCTGGGATCGTCCGGGACGGGAATGCCCCA
The DNA here is from genome assembly GCA_963742725.1 of uncultured Actinomycetota bacterium. GTDB lineage: Bacteria > Actinomycetota > Actinomycetes > Mycobacteriales > Cryptosporangiaceae > CAVVAL01. Next base: position 844,343 of record CAVUMX010000003.1, read on the forward strand.
GCCCCGCGCCCGCCCGGTCGACCGGGACACGCTGATGTCCTCCAGCCCGGCCCGGACGAACGACAGCACCTCGTTCGCCCGGCTCGCCGGAACCACCGTCAGCGCGCCGGACTCCAGCGCGGCGAGCAGCTGATCCTGGTACCGGGACAGCCGGAAGAAGTAGTTGTGCTCGGCGACCGGCTCCGGCGCGACGAGATGGTCGGGACATACCCCGTCCACCAGTTCGGACGGACCGTAGAACTGCTCGCACCCGACGCAGTACAGGCCCTCGTAGTCCTTGAGGTACAGGTCGTCGTTGGCCGCGATCCGCCGCCAGATCCCGGCCGCGCCGTCGAGGTGGTCGGCGTCGACGCTCGTGCGGATGAAGCGGGTGAGCTTGAGGTTCAGCGCCGCGGCCAGGTCGGTGAACGCCGTGACGTTGCCCTCGACCAGCTCCCGGACGTCGACGCCCTCCCGCTCGGCGGCGAGCACGTTCTTGAGGCTGTTCTCGTCCGATCCACTCAGGACGAAAACGTCCTGGCCGCGCGCCGCCATGTCCCGTGCGTACGCGTCAACCTGGACGAACTCGAACGCGTGCCCCAGGTGCGGGCGCGCGTTCACGTACGGGATCGTGGTCGAGACGAAGGCCGACGGCATGAAGTCAGTGTGGGCGGCCGCCGTCGAGTGCCCAACCGGGTTTCAGCGCACGGGGCCGGTCGAGTCCCGGACGATCAGGGCGTGGCCGGTGGACTTCCGCCGAGGCCGCGACGACCGGGGCTTCAGCGCCATCGACAGCGCGAGCTGCCCCATCTCACCCATCGGCAGCCGGACGGTCGTCAGGCTCGGGGCGAGGTCGGCGGCCACCGACACGTCGTCGAAGCCGGCGACGGACACCTGGTCGGGGACGGCGATGCGGCGCGCCCGCAGCGTGTGCAGCACGCCGATCGCCATGGCGTCGTTGAGCGCGAGGATGGCGGTCGTGTCCGGGTGCTCGTCGAGGATCCGTTCGGCCGCGACGCGCCCGCCGTCCCGCGTGAAGTCGGTCTGGACGACCGGCAGGCCGGCCAGCGCCAGCCCCTCGGCCTTGAGCGCGGCGGCCACCCCGGCCAGCCGGTCGACCACGGTCGTGAGCCGCTCGGTGCCCGCGGCGACGGCGATCCGGCGGTGGCCGAGCGACAGGACGTGCTCGGTGATGACCTGGCCACCGGCCTCGTTGTCCGGCAGGACGGCGTCCGCGCTGAGGAAGTGCCGGCCGATCACGGCGACCCGGCCGCCGGACTCCTGGAACGCCGTCAGCTCGGCCTTCGTGTCGGCCTGGAGCCGCGGGTCGATGTAGCCGGAGCCGGCGACGATGATCACGCCGACGCGCTGGGCGATGAGGTGGCGGATCTGCTTCAGCTCGCGTTGCGGGTCCCGGCCGGAATGGGTGATCTGGACCATCAGGTCCTGCTCGCCCGCGACCTGGAGGACGCCGCCCGCGATCTCGGAGAAGTACGGGTCGTCGATCTGGTGGACGATCAGCCCGACGCTGGAGGTGGACCCGCCCGCGAGCGTGCGCGCGTGCAGGTTCGCGACGTAGCCGAGGTCACGGGCGATCTCCCGGACGTGGTTGGCCACCTGCTCGCTGACGCCCTCCCGGCCCGCCAGCGCGCGGGACGCGGTCGCCAGCGAGACGCCGGCACGTTCGGCCACGTCGATGAGGCGCAGAGCGGAACGTGGCCTGGGCACCGTCGGGACCTCCGAGACTTTTTCGCATCAATTGGTCCCCGGCGCTTGCCAGGGACGCTGGTCGGAGAATATCTTACGCAAGCGCTTTACGAAAGCGCTTGCGTAGCTGCGGACAAGGAGTGTCCAGTGATGAACGCAACGAGGTCAGCCCGCTCAGCGGGGCGGGCGGTCACGGCCCGGCGGTGCGTACGGGTCACCGCGGGTGCCGTCGCGCTCGTGCTCGCGCTCGGCGCCTGCGGTTCCGACAGTGACTCCGGCGACGGTGACGACCCGATCGTGATCGGCATCTCGCTGCCGCTCACCGGCGACTTCTCCGAGCCGGGCAAGGGCGTGCAGCGCGGGTACGAGGCGTGGGCGAAGACCGTCAACGACTCGGGCGGCCTGCTCGGGCGGCAGGTGGAACTGAAGATCCTCGACGACCAGTCCAACGCGGACCGGGTCGTCTCCGACTACGAGCAGCTGATCAGCAAGGACAGCGTGGATCTCGTGTTCGGGCCGTTCTCGACGCGGCTCGTCGTCCCGTCGGCGCGCGTCGCCGAGGAGTACGGCATGTTGTTCGTCGAACCGGCGGGGGCGGCGAAGCAGGTCTTCGAGCAGGGCTTCAAGAACCTGTTCTACGCGGCGCCGGCCGTGGCGGGCGACCACTACAACCACCTCGCCGAGCACATCATCGGGCTGCCGGCGGACCAGCGCCCGAAGACGGCGGCGTACGCGGCGATGGACGACCCGTTCGCCCAGGGCACCGCGTACGGACTGAAGGAGAAGCTGGAGAAGGCAGGCGTCAAGACCGTCGCGGACGAGGTCTACCCACCGAACACGACCGACTTCGGCACGATCGCCGCGAAGGTCGCCGCGTCCAAGGCCGACATCGTCGTGGGCGGCTCGCAGTACCAGGACGGCGTGAACCTGATCATCGCGCTGCAGCAGCTCAAGTTCCAGCCGAAGCTGGCCGCGTTCTCCACGGCGCCGACCAACCCGGAGTTCGCCAAGGCCATCGGCAACAAGACCGAGGGCGTGCTGTCGCCGACCGGGTACACGCAGCAGGCGAAGTATGAGAGCAACGTCGAGTTCGTCGAGAAGTACACGAAGCAGTTCGGCAAGGCGCCCGAGGAGGACGAGGCCAACGGCTACACGACCGGTCAGGTCGTGGCGGCGGCGATCAAGGCCGTGAAGTGCGCCGAGCAGGGCGACTGCCAGAAGAAGCTGGTGAAGTGGCTCCACGAGAACGAGGTGGAGACCGTCGTCGGCCCGCTGAAGTGGGACGAGGCAGGCCGGCCGCAGGGCGCGCACATGATCCAGCAGTGGGTCGGGGGCGAGATCAAGATCGTCCTGCCCGCCGACGTCAAGGAAGCCGACATCGTCTACCCGAAGCCGGCCTGGTGAACACGGCTCTCGCCTTCCAGAGCCTCGTTCTGGGCGTGCTGCTGGGAGGGCTCTACGCCCTCCTGGCGGCAGGCCTGACCCTGTACTTCGGGATCATGCGCGTGGTGATGATCGCCCACTCGGCGTTCCTGATCCTCGCGGCGTATCTCGCCTGGTACTTCCACGACAGCACCGGCATCGACCCGCTGCTGTCGCTGATCGGCACCGTCCCGCTGTTCTTCGTCGCGGGCGTGGCGATGCAGCGGCTGCTGCTGGCCCGGCTGCGGCCGGTGACGCTGACGATGATGTCGGTGCTGCTCACGTTCTCGATCGCGCTGCTCATCGAGGGGCTCCTCGGGTACGTGTTCACCGGGACGCAGCGCCGCATCCAACTCGGCTACAGCGGGTCCAGCCTCGACTTCTTCGGCGCCCGGATCGCCGTCGTGAAGCTGATCGCGTTCGGCCTGGCCGCCGCCGCGATGCTCGCCCTGTACCTGCTGATGACGCGGAGCCGGTTCGGCAAGGCGCTGCGCGCCACCATCCAGCACCGCGAGGCGGCCCAGCTCGTCGGCATCGACACCGACCGGATCGCCGGCTACGGGTTCGGCCTCGGCCTGGCGACCGCCGCGATCGGCGGCACCGCGCTCGCGCTGGACACGACGATCTACCCGTCGCTGCACTGGCACTGGATCGGCCCGCTGATGGCGATCATCGTGGTCGGCGGCCTGGGCAGCGTGCCGGGGGCGGCGATGGCCGCGATGGCGCTCGGCATCGCGCAGAGCATGCTCCAGATCCCGTTCGGCACCACGTGGGCGCAGACCGTCTTCTACCTCGCGCTGTTCGCGACGCTGGCGATCCGTCCGCAGGGATTCTTCGGGGGTCGCCTTGCGCAACGTTTCTAGGTTGATTGCGCTGGCCGTCGGCGCCGCGCTGATCCTGTCGTTCCCGTCGCTGGCGCCGAACGCGTACATCCTGTCGGCGGGCGTGATCATCGCGAACTACGCGGTGCTCGCCACGGCCTGGAACTTCGTCGGCGGCTTCACCGGCTACATCTCGCTCGGCCACGGCGCCCTGTTCGGGCTCGGCGCCTACGGCACCGGCCTGCTCGTGACGAAGGCCGACGTGCCCAGCTTCGTCGCGTTGTTCGCCGCGGCGGCGATCGTGGGGGCGCTGGCCGTGCCGATCGGGTTCGCCGCGCTGCGCGTCCGGGGCGCGTCGTTCGTGATCGTGTCGATCGCGCTCGTCCTGATCCTGCTGCTCGTGGCGCAGAGCTGGGGGTCGTTCACCGGCGGCTCCAACGGCCTGGTCGTGCCCCGCCCGTTCCCTGGCCTGCTGCGCCCCGAGCACCACGAGGTCTTCTACTACCTGTTCGCCGCGCTGCTCGGCGCGACGCTGCTGGTGTGGTGGCTCGTCGACCGGTCCGGGTTCGGCATGGGGCTCAAGGCGGTCCGCGAGGACGAGGACAAGGCGCAGGCGCTCGGCGTGCCGACGTTCGCGTACAAGCTCATCGCGTTCGTCGTCTCGGCGGTGTTCACCGCGCTCAGCGGCGGCATGTACGCGCTGTGGTTCGGCGACCTCGACCCGATCTTCCAGTTCTCGATCCTGACCGGCGCGTACATGGTGCTGATGGCGCTGCTCGGCGGGGTCCGGCACCTGTTCGGGCCGCTGCTCGGCGCGCTCGTCGTCGGGTACGGGCTGGAGTACTTCAAGCTCGAGTACGGCGACACGCCCCTGCACCTCGTGGCCGCCGGCCTGCTGCTCGGCGTCGTCGTGATGTTCATGCCGGACGGCGTCATCCCGGCGCTGATCAGCCTGTACCGGCGCTTCTTCGGCCCGGAGGAGAGCTCGATCCGCGAGGTGACCGCGGCCGAACTCGCGGAGGAACGGAGCGCCGCCGCGGTGTCGAAAGCGGATCGACGCGCCGACGAAGTCGGGGCGCGGCGAGACGCGTCGACACCGCATAAAGGCGGCGCGCAGCGAGTGACCCAGGAGGACAGCAGGTGACTGTTCTCGAGACGGAGAAGCTGACCAAGCGGTACGGCGGGGTGACGGCGGTCGACGGGGCGTCCGTCAGGTTCCAGCACGGCAAGGTGAACGCGCTGATCGGGCCGAACGGCTCGGGCAAGACGACGTTCTTCAACTGTGTGACGGGCATGATCCGGCCCGACTCCGGCCGGGTGCGCTACGGCGACCACGACGTCACCGGGTGGGCGCCGCACCGGGTCGCCCGCGCGGGCATCGGCCGGAGCTTCCAGCTGTGTCGCGTGTTCCCGCGGATGACCGTCCTCGACAACCTGCTGGTGGCGGTCCGGCCGGGGAGCCTCGCCGCCCAGGTGCGCAGCTCCCGCAACCGCGCGGAGATCGAGCGGGCGCGGAGCTGGCTGGCGCGCGTCGGCATCGACCACCTGGAACGGGCCGAGGCGCGGAACCTGTCGTGGGGGCAGCAGAAGCTGCTGGAGATCGCGGGGGTGCTGATGGGTGACCCGGACACGATCCTGCTGGACGAGCCGGCGGGCGGCGTGAACCCGTCGCTGATCGAGCGGATCGGTTCGCTCGTCCGCGACCTGAACGCCGAGGGCCGCACGTTCCTGATCGTCGAGCACAACATGGACCTCGTCATGAGCCTGTCCGACCATGTCGTCGTCTTCGACCGTGGGCGGCCGATCGCGGCTGGGCCACCGTCGGTCGTCCGGTCGGACCCGAACGTCCTCGAGGCCTACCTTGGCGTCTGACCTGCTCCTCGAACTGGACGACGTCCACGCCGGATACGGGCGGGCGGCGCTGGTGCTGCGCGGCCTGACCGTCCAGGTGCCGCCGGGCCGCATCGTCTGCCTGGTGGGGCCGAACGGGGCCGGCAAGTCCACGGTGCTGAAGGTGGCGAGCGGGCTGCTGGTGCCCCGATCCGGGCGGATCCTCGTCGACGGCCGCGACGTCACCGGGCAACGTCCGCAGCAGATGCTCGCGTCGGGGCTGGCGCACGTCCTGCAGGGGCACAGCGTGTTCCGCGAGATGACGGTGGCCGAGAACGTGCTGCTCGGCGCGTACACGGTGAAGGACAAGGCCGTCGTCGCCGAGCGGGTCAGGTCCGTGTGCGAGCTGTTCCCGGTGGTCGGCGAGCGCTGGACGGCCCTCGCCGGGCTGCTCTCCGGCGGCCAGCAGAAGCAGGTGGAGTTCGCGCGGTCGCTCATGGTCAACCCGAAGGTCGTCCTGCTGGACGAGCCGTCGATGGGGCTCGACCCGAAGACGACGACCACGGTGTTCGAGCAGATCGTCCGGATGCGCGACGCGGGTACGGCGGTCCTGCTGGTCGAGCAGAACGCCCGGCGGGCCCTGGAGACGGCCGACATCGGGTGCGTCCTGGACCTGGGGAAGGTGCACGTGTCCGGCCCGGCCGCCGAGCTGCTGGCCGATCCGCAACTGAGCGAGCTCTACCTCGGCGGACGGCCCGCCGAGCCGCCGATCTCGCCGAAGAGGTGACGGGGAAATGGCCACCCGCAACATCCGTATCGTCATGAACGGCGTCACCGGACGCATGGGGTACCGGCAGCACCTGCTCCGGTCGATCCTCGCGATCCGGGACGAGGGCGGCGTGGTGCTCCCGGGCGGCGACCGGCTCCAGGTCGAGCCGGTGATCGTCGGCCGCAACGAGGACAAGCTCGCCCGCATCGCCCGCGCGCACGGCATCGCCGAGTACACGACCGATCTCGGCGCCGCGCTCGCCGACGAGAGCACAGGCGTCTACTTCGACTCCCTGGTGACGGGCGAGCGCAAGAAGGCGATCCTCGCCGCGATCGAGGCCGGGAAGCACATCTACACGGAGAAGCCGATCGCCGAGTCCGTCGCCGACGGGCGCGAACTGGCCGAGGCCGCGGGGGCCGCCGGCATCGTGAACGGCGTCGTCCACGACAAGCTCTTCCTCCCCGGACTGGTGAAGCTGAAGCGACTTGTCGACGCGGGCTTCTTCGGCCGCATCCTGTCCGTGCGGGGCGAGTTCGGCTACTGGGTGTTCGAGGGCGACGGGCAGCCCGCGCAGCGGCCGAGCTGGAACTACCGTGCCGAGGACGGCGGCGGCATCGTCCTGGACATGTTCTGCCACTGGAACTACGTCCTGGAGAACCTGTTCGGGCGCGTGGACGCCGTCACCGCGCGGGCCGTCACGCACATCCCGCAGCGCTGGGACGAGGACGGCAACGCCTACGACGCAACCGCCGACGACGCCGCCTACGCGATCTTCGAACTGGACGGCGGCGTGATCGCGCAGGTCAACTCGTCCTGGGCGGTACGGGTCGACCGGGGCGAGCTGGTGGAGTTCCAGGTGGACGGCGTGCTCGGATCGGCGGTCGCCGGCCTGTTCGGCTGCAAGGTCCAGCCCCGCGTGGCGACGCCGAAGCCCGTGTGGAACCCCGACGTCCGGACCGACATGGACTTCCGCGCGCAGTGGCAGCAGGTCCCCGACAACCAGGACTTCACCAACGGGTTCCGCGCCCAGTGGGAGCAGTTCCTCACAGACGTGGCGCTCGGCCGTCCGCACCCGTACGACCTCGCCGCCGGTGTGCGCGGGCTCGAACTGGCCGAGGCAGGACTGCGGTCGTCCGCCGAGGGACGGCGGGTGGCGCTGTGAAGATCCCGGTGTCCGGGGGCGGCTGGCGGACGGTCGAGCTGGCCGAGCCGCGCGCCTGGGCCGAACACCCGGAACCGTTCGGGTCGCGGGTGGCGTTCGCGGCGGCGCACGTCGTGGCCGATCCGCTCGCGGAGAACGTGCCGGGCGCGCCCGCGGTCCTGGACTGGGACGCGACGCTCGCGTTCCGCCGGCACCTGTTCCGGTACGGATTCGGCGTCGCCGAGGCGATGGACACCGCGCAGCGCAACATGGGCCTCGACTGGCCGGCCGTGCAGGAACTGGTCCGCCGCAGCGCCGCCCAGGCCGCGGACGTCGGGGCGCGGATCGCCTCCGGCGCCGGCACGGACCACCGCACGGATCTGTCCACGGTGAACGACGTCATCGGCGCGTACCGGGAGCAGGTCGCGTTCGTGGAGGGCACCGGATCCCAGGTGATCCTCATGGCCTCGCGGCATCTCGCGGCGCTGGCGGCAGGCCCCGACGACTACCTCAGCGCCTACGACGCGGTACTGGGCGAGGTGAGCGAGCCGGTGATCCTGCACTGGCTCGGTGAGGCGTTCGATCCCCAGCTACGGGGGTATTGGGGATCGGACGACCTCGCCGCGGCGACCGCCACGTTCCTCGACCTGGTGGCCGCGCACGCGCCGAAGGTCGACGGCGTGAAGGTGTCGCTGCTGTCCGCCGAGCACGAGGTGGGCCTGCGCGCCGCGCTGCCGGACGGCGTCCGCCTCTACACCGGCGACGACTTCCACTACCCGGAGCTGATCCGCGGCGACGGCACCCACCACTCGGACGCCCTTCTCGGAGCGCTGGCCGCGATCGCCCCGGCCGCGTCGGCGGCGCTGGCCGCGCTCGACGCCGGCGACCTCGACGCCTACGACGCGGAGATGGCGCCGACCCTCGCGCTGTCGCGGCACATCTTCGCGCCGCCCACCTTCTACTACAAGACGGGGATCGCGTTCCTGGCCTGGCTGACCGGCCACCAGGACGGCTTCGCGATGGTCGGCGGGTTGCAGGCCGCCCGGTCGGTCACGCACCTGTCGACGATCTTCGCGCTGGCGAACGACGCCCGGTTGTTGCCGGATCCTGACCTTGCCGCGCACCGTCTCGGCCTTATGCTCGCTGCGGCCGGGATAGCTCCGTGATCTTCGCGTGGGGGCGCTGTGATTTTTGACGTACCGAGCGGCCAGGCGGCGACCATGGACACGCCCGAACCGGGGGATCCGCGCCTGGCGCGGTTGTCGCTGAACCAGCGCACCACCGCCGGATGGTCCGTCCGCGAGGCCATCGACGGCGCGGTCGCGGCGGGCCTCGGCTCGATCGGGCTGTGGCGCGAGCCGGTGGCGGTGGCGGGCGTGGAGACCGTCGGGAGCTGGCTCAAGAGCGCCGGACTGCGCGTCTCGTCGCTGTGCCGGGGCGGGTTCTTCACCGCGAGCGAACCGGCCGCGTGGAAGGCCGCCCTGGACGACAACCGCGCGGCGATCGACGAGACGGCCGCGTTGCGGGCGGGCGTCCTGGTCCTCGTGCCGGGCGGGATGCCGGACAAGGACCTCCCGGGCGCGCGGCAACGCGTCCTGGACGCGCTCGGCGAGCTGGCACCGTACGCGCGCGAGCGGGGTGTCCGGCTCGGCATCGAACCGATGAACCCGATCTTCGCGGCCGACCGGGGCGTGGTCTCCACGCTCGCCCAGGCGCTCGACATGGCCGAGCAGTTCCCGGCCGAGGTGGTCGGCGTCGTCGTCGACACGTACCACCTGTGGTGGGAGCCTGGCATCGAGGAGCAGATCGTCCGCGCCGGCGCGCGGATCCTCAGCTACCAGGTGTGCGACTGGATCACGCCGCTGCCGGCCGACACCCTGCTCGGGCGCGGCATGATGGGCGACGGGCACATCGACTTCCCCGCGTTCACCCGCGAGGTGGCGGCGGCCGGGTACACCGGCGACGTCGAGGTCGAGATCTTCAACGCCGATGTCTGGGCCGCCGCTCCCGCGGATGTCGTGGCGACGATGGCCCGCCGCTACGCCACGCTGGTAGAGCCGTACCTCTAGCTTCTAGCGGCAGAACGGGGCTGCGCCGATCGCGCTGAGGATCCCGCCCATCACGTGCGCCTTGAAGTGCTCGCCGCCGGCGATCGGCGGATCGGTGTAGTCGCCGCTGTCATGGCCGAGCGACGTCACCCACGAGCGGCCGCCGTCGTAGTACTGGCACCAGCTCAGCGGATGGTGACGGCCGTGACCGGGATGGCCGTTGAATCCGCGCCCCTCGCCGGCAGAGCCGGGTTCAAGTGCGAGCAGCTCACGAACGTCCGTAGGGAAGGGTTCGAGGTTGTAGAACTCGTCCTTGAACGCCCACTGGCGTGGCAGGTCGCGGGTGGACACGTCGCGGCGGTTGGTGGTGCGGACGACACCGTCGCGGTGCGGGCCGTGGTCGTAGAAGGCGGCGTTGCCGAGCAGACCCAGGAAGTACGGCCAGTGGTACTCGGTGCCGAGCGTGTTGTGGATCGCGACGAACCCGCCGCCCGCCCGCATGTACTGCATGAGGCTGGTCTGCGCCGAGTCGTCGAGGATGTCCCGGGACGTGCTGAGGAACACCACGCCGTCGTACCGGAGCAGCTTGCCGGGGGAGTCGAGCTGCGCGACGTCCTCGGTCCAGTCGGCGGCGACGCCGCGTTCGCCCGCCCACCGGACGAGCGCCTTCTGGGCGACGTTCGCCTCGCCCAGCGGGGGGTTCAGGCCGGGCGGGAGCACCGGCCCGAGATGGGCGTGCCGGGACGAGCCGGTGCGGCTGTACACGAGGATCCGCTGCGCCGGATCACGCCGGAACGCGGTGTCCCACTCGCGGTAGCAGCGCGGATCCAGGCCATGGCACGGCCCGGAGGCGTCGCGCGGGTGCGGACCGCGCGACGCCTCGGTCGGGGGCGCCAGCTGCACCGCGAGCAGCGCGACGACCGCGCCCGCGATGCTCACCGGCAGCCAGCGCGGGTTCACGGCTTGGCCGTCGTCGCGCGGCGGTACTGCTGGCCGATCTCGGCGGCCGACGCCGACCGGTCCAGGAACATCAGGCTGTCCATCCGGCAGTTGCACGGATTGTTCTCCCGCGTGTTCTGCGGGAAGCTGCCGCCGATCTTGATGCCGCGCGGATCGGTGGGGGAGGCACGGTGCCTGCCCGGCCCGCCCACCTCCCACGGGTCGCCGGCCAGGACGTAGGACCCGTCGAGCCGCTCGCCGTTGCGGTACAGGGCCATCGTGCCCTTGCTGAAGTCGAACGTGGCGGCGAGGAACACCCACTCGTTCTGCGGCAGGATCTCCTGCCACGGCGCGCTCGCCGCGAACGTCTGGGAGCTCTTGCCGTCCAGGCGCCGGCCGAGCGCCACGACCTTCAGCTCGCCGTTCACGTTGATCAGCTCCAGCAGCGCCCGCACGCCGTGCCCGTCGGAGTCGCCCGACAGCACGCCGGCCAGGCCGATCGCGCCGAAGAAGTCGTCCGGGTTGGCCGAGTTCGAGTTGGGGCTCGGGTTCTGGCCGGTCATCTTGAACCAGCCCATGACCGTCGTGCCCTGCACGCCGTTGAAGGCGTTCAGGGTCGGGACGCCCGTGGCCGAGTACACACCGGCCTTGTGGTCGTCGTTGCCGGCCGTCGTCGGGTTGACCTGCTGGAGTTGCAGCGAGCCGCGGCTGTGCGGGTACGCGCCGTCGGAGTTGCGCATCGCCTGGCCGCCGTTGATGAGCGCGATGTCCGTGCCGGAGCGGCCCTGGTCGGCCTCCAGCGCCGGGTTGCCGCGCACCGGGTGCTCGAAGTCGTAGTACGCGACGAGGTTCCGCTTGAGGGACGGCGCCACGTCCGGCTGGTGGGGGAGTCGCCTGGTGCCGGTGACCTTCCAGATCTTGCCGTTCGCCTTGGACAGGACGTACAGCTCGCCGGCCGCGTCCTGGCCGAAGCGCAGGTCGACGCGGACGTGGTCGCCGGCCAGGTCCATCATCGTGACGCGCTTGCCTGCGGCGTCCAGGAGCTGGAGCTCGTCGATCCGCGCGAGCGGGCCGCCCCGGCGCATCTCGCGCGTGTCGGTCGCGAAGATGTTGCCGCGCACGTCCTCGCCGAACAGGTACCTGCCGCGCAGCGCCGGCAGCTTGTGGCCCCGGTAGACGAAGCCGCCGATGACGCCGTAACCCTGGTCACGGCACGGCGGCGTGCCGGGCGGGCGCTCGTGGTCGTAGCCGGCGACGGGGTACGTGTAGCCGAACTGGGCGTCGTCCGCCGGCAGCGGGTAGACGCTGCACGTCGGGTCGCCCTCCTTGATGACGAACGGGCCCTCACGCTCGGTCCAGCCGAAGTTGTCGCCGGCGCGGACCTCGTAGATCGCCTCGACGTTGTGCTCGCCGATCACGCCCAGGAACATGCGGTGGTGCTTGCGGTGCCGCTCCGCGCCTCCACTGGCCGTGGTGCCGGCGTTCGGGGTGCCGGCCGCGGCGTGGGTCCAGGTCGCCTGGGCGTCCCAGCTGAAGCGGTGCGGGTTGCGGAGGCCGTAGGCGTAGATCTCGCCGAGCGCGCCGGGCCGGCCGACGAACGGGTTCGACGCCGGGATGCCGTAGCGGCCGGTCGGGCCGTTGGTGCCGAGCGGGTCGACGCGCAGGATCTTGCCGGTCGGCATCCCCAGGTTCTGGGCGTCCTGGCCCGAGACACCCGCGCCGCCATCGCCGACCGCGACGTACAGCAGGCCGTAGTCCGGGTCGTGGCGGGTGGCGTGCCGGTTGAAGTCGGCCTGCTGGATGCCGTGGAAGAAGTTCCGCAGCGCCAGCCGCAGCACCTCGCGGCGGGTGCCGACGAAGGTGTCGGCGGCCGGGTTCGCCGCCGTCCACTCGATGACGACGCCGTGCACCTGCGGGTTCGCCTGGGGCGGCAGGTCAGGGGTCTTCGTGAGCGCGTCGCGGGCCTCGCTGTGCACGGTGTAGAACTTGCCGTTGCGCTTGAAGTCCGGGTGGAACGCGGCGAAGCCGAAGCCGCTGCCGATGCCGCGGTGCGACCAGAAGTCCGGCCCCACGGCTGCCTTGAGATCGAGATACGGCGTCGGCGTCCCGTCGCGGACGAGGTAGAGCATGCCGTTCAGGTCGGGCACCGCCATGCGGCGCGAACCGTCCGGCAGCTCGCTCAGGTAGTTGATGCGGGCGTGCCGCATGATCCGCGGATCCGTCGGCGCCGGGTCGGGCTCCGACTTCGGGAACTGCGCGTACTCGGTGAGGGTCAGCGCGAGCTGGGACTGGACCGGGTCCTGCGGGATCGGATCCGCGATCGGATCGTCAGCGCGCGCTGCCGGTGGCGCCACGAATGTGGCCAGCAGGACGGCCACCACCGTCGGTAAGCACCATCTGGACTTGGTCATGCCGCCCCCACCCATCGGTCGTCAGGGTTCGAGAGCGCTTCCGCAAGCGCTTCCGAAAGCGCTTGCCAGACCGTACAGAGGTGGTTCGGCGCGCGTCAAGGGTCCAGGTTGGTCGCACTTTGCGCCGACCTGCGCCCGGACCGGCCGGACCTGCGCGCGCCACGCCCGCGGCGGCGCGGCCTGGGTCGCGCTGGTCTGGCCCGGCCTGGGTCGCCTCGCGGTGGTCAGGGGGCGGCGGGGCCGACGTCGGCGGTGGTGAGTGGGCGCCGCTGGGTGCCGGACGAGCTGTACTCGTCGGCGCCGACATCCTTGGCCGCCGACCGCTGCTCGCTGTCCATGTCGAGGACGACCTGGGCGTACGAGCCGGTGCCGGTGTCGATCGCCGGGCTGCCGGACTGGAGCCGGAACAGCCCGCCCGTACCTGCGACGAGCTGCGGATTCACCGCCCGGTACCCGCCGGACGGCATGCCGGCGCTGCCGCCGTGCGTGATGTTGCCCTGCCAGCTCAGGTTGGTGCCCTGGGCGATCCTGGTCAGGGTCCCGGTGCCGACGACGATGTTGTTGGCGATCGTGATCCGGTCCGGTGCGTACTTCTTACCGTTCCCGACCTGCACGACCGTGCTGTGGTTCGCCACGAACGTGTTGTACGCGACGAGGCAACGGTCGGCCGCTTCGTGGTCCGTGGTGCTCCCGGTGTCGTCGCGCAGCGCGCCGCTGCCGACGAGGATCGCCTTGCCGCTGTTGTTCTGCACGACGTTGTTCACGATGACGTGGTCGTTGCCGAAGAACCGGATTCCCGAGACGCCGCCGAGGATGTAGTTGCCCTCGACGCGGTTCCGGTTGCCGTGCCGCAGCGTGATCTCGCCTTCGCTGTTGCGCAGCGTGTTGTAGCGGACGACGTTGTCGGACGACTTGACGGAGATCGCCTCGTTGTCGCCGTCCGCCCGCTCGAACAGGTTGTTCTCGATCACGGCGAACGCCTGCTGGTGCTGCTTGTGGCTGTAGCCGAGCCGGATCGACTCGCCGCCGTTCGCGCCGCTGAACTGGTGGTTGAAGAAGTAGTTGTGGTGGACCTTCGTGCGCTTGGCGATGCCGCTGCCCGGCCCGGTGATCTGCAGGTACACGCCCTCGGACGTCTTGTTGCGGAACGTGTTGTGATCGACCTCGCTGTCGTCGGAGCTGACCGTCACGATGTGGCCGCTGCCGCCGGTGAACGTGTTGCGCGTGACCCGGACGGCCTGCGCGCTCGGCGGGACGTCCACTGTGGCGCCGTTGAAGTGGAAGCCCTGGATCGTGACGTGCGAGGCGCCCGCCAGGTCGAACGTCGTGCCGGGGCGGAGTTCGGTGCCGCCGGCGCGGGCCGCGGTGATCGTGACCGGCGCCTGCGCGGTGCCGCCCCGCGGTACCCGGATCCGTCCGGCCGCGAGGACGCCGTCCGCCACCTCGACCCGGTCACCGGGACGCGCCTGCGCGAGCGCGCCGTTCAGCTGGCCCGTGGACGCGACGGCCACCACCCGCCGCGCGGGCTCGGCAGCGGCCGCGGTTCCCGCGTTCGCCGCGCGGGTGGGCTCGGCGGCGGTCGCGGGCCAGGCTGCCGCCACCGCGAGAGCCAGGGCTGCCGTGACGGTCAGGGCCTGCCGGTTCCTGGAGTGGGTCATGCGGCACCTCCGCGCGCCGGGATAGGGCGATTTGTCCCAGTCGGGACAGACTTCTCGGCGGTCGCGTCGGCCGTCAACGCTTTCCCGTGACAAGGGAACGTCCGGAGCGTGACCGGCGTGTTGCGGGTATCGCGTCACGACCGAGCCGGCGCTGACGTGCACGCGGGCCGGGCTGGCTGGTTGCGGGTCGTCGTTACGGTCTCGGCGAGAGGGTTTCTCGACACGGGGAGTAGAGAGTGATGATCCGAGCGATCCAGGCCGTGGCTGGTGCCGCAATCGTCGCGGGGGCGGTCACGACAGGGACGGCGCCGGCGTCAGCGGCCACAGAGACGTGCGAGCTGACGGTGTCGGACGGTGCCGAGATCCTGGTGTGCGCGAGCGTGAACAGCGCCGGCGCGGCACCGGGGAACGTGTACGCGAACGGGCGCGCGATCGAGATGCACGAGTACCTGCGGGTGGTGCGAGTGGTGACGACGTTGGAACGGAAGAACGCGGCAGGGCAATGGGAGGTCGTCGCGCGTGCCGAAAGCTGGGACCGGGAAGGCATCTCCGTCAGCACGGCCGAGCACCCCGCCGCCGGAGTGCTCCGAGCCTGCGCGACCGGCGGAATCGCCGGGCACGAGATGACCACGGTCTGCACCGCCTAACCGCCTGCGGCGCCAGGTCGTGCCTCCCTACCACGCATCGAGGACGGGCGGCGGCGCGGCGGCGCGGCGGCGCGGGTGGCGCGGGTGGCGCGGGTGGCGCAGGTGGCGGGCGGGGCGGGGACCGGCGGCGCGGGCATCGCGGATCCGTCACCGTTTCAGGTGGGATCAGGGAGTCAGGCTCCGCGATCCCACCCCAAGTCCGCCGGCACCGCCGGCCCCGCCGGCCCCGCCGGACCGCCGGCCCCGGCCCCGGCCCCGGCCCGGCAGGCTCGCGGGGCTCCGCCGCCCGCCAGACATGGGAACGGCCCGGTCCGCGCCCCTCTGGGTGGACGCGAACCGGGCCGTGAGCGGTGCGGTTACTTCGAGAACAGGTCGACCGTCACCGACGTGCCCGTCTCCTTGACGACGCGGAGACCGACGCCGATCGCCGGCAGCTTGACGCCGGCGCCCGGCAGGGCCGGGTTCCAGAACGACTGGGTGTCGTCGAACACCGGCTGGCCGGCCTGGCCGCGGATGTAGCTCGCCTTGCCGCCGATGTGCAGCGTGAACGAGTCGGCCTTCTCCAGCCCGAACGGCGCGTCGTAGCCCTGGATCCGGGCTCGCCACGCGGTGCCGTTGAGGTTGTAGATCAGCCCGGGGTGCGCGTCGACGGGCAGCACCTCGCCCTGACCCGGGTGCCGGCTCGTGTTGTTGTCGGTCTGGGACGTGTCCCAGTAGGTCACCAGGAGGCCGTCCTGGTACGGGAAACCTTCCTTGAAGTCAGGCTTGGCGGGGAAGCCGAAGTTGTACGGCCCGGACTTGATGTACCGGTCGTAGCTCACGTACTCCCGGTTGGACGCCAGGTAGTAGTTGTCGAACAGCTTGGTTTCCGTGCCCGTCGTGGTGATGAAGCCCTTGGCCGTCCATCCGCCGGTGCCGCTCTCGGCGCCGTCGGTGGCGATCGGGGAGCCGTTGGCCGTGGCCACGAACTCGTCGGCGAAGAAGCCGTTCATCATCAGTCCGCCGTCGGTCCGGTACCGGAACCGGAACTGCACCTGCTTGCCGGCGAAGGCGTCCAGCGGGATGGACATGTCCACCCACTGCCCGTTCGTGCTGCCGTCGATCGCGGGTGCGCCGCTGGCGTCACGGGTGAACGGCTTGCCGCCGCTGGTGCCGTCGAGCGACGTCCAGGTCTGGCCGCCGTCCGCCGAGGCCTGCGCGTACACGTAGTCGAAACCGGCCTCGGTCTCGTACCGGGCCTTGAGCGTGATCGCCGCGGACGTCGCGCCGGTCAGGTCGAGCGGCCTCGTCAGGGTGTTGTCGAGGTCGTCGCCCTTGCCGCTCCACCACATCCGGGCGCCGGCGGCCGGGCGGCCGTACTCGGTGGTGACCTGCTTCTTCGGCAGCACCACCACGAGGCCCTGCGCCTTGTCGGACTGGTACTCGTGCGGACCCAGCTCGAACCGCTTGTTCTGCCCGGCGACGGCCACCTCGTAGTCGAGCCAGCCGAGCTGGAGCTTGTCCCACGCGCCGAGGTCGGCCGCGCGGGTGCCGATCCCCTGGTCGGACGCTGCCGCGTACCGGCTCTGGGCCATCAGCGTCCACCAGTTGGTGCTGTTCTCGCCGCCGGCCGTGTCGTAGTGGTCCGGCAGGCCCAGGTCGTGGCCGTACTCGTGGGCGAACACGCCGAGCCCGCCGTTCTCCGGCTGGACGGTGTAGTCGCCGGCCCAGATGCCCAGCTCCGAGAACGGGGCGCCGCCGCGCTTGTTGAAGTCGGGGCCGGTGCGGCCCTCGTCGGAGCGGAACGCGTACGAGCGGTGGCTCCAGATCGCGTCCTCGCCGAACAGCGGATCGCCGTTGGACTCGCTGTCGCCCGCGTGGACGATCTGGAAGTGGTCGATGTAGCCGTCGCGCTCGTTGAAGTCGCCGTCGTTGTCGTAGTCGTAGCGGTCCCACTGGTCGAACGTGGCCAGTTCGGCGCGCAGCTGCTCATCCGTGCGGCCGGCGCGTCGCTGGGCGGCGACCCACTCGGCGATGCCGTCGCGGACCAGCTCAGGCGTGTTGTCGCTGCCGTTCGGCATGTCACGCCCGTACCGGGCCTGGTTGTAGCGGACCTTCACCCAGTCCGTCACGGTGCCTTCGACGCTGTACCGGCCTGAGGACTGCCGCTGGTAGAACGTGGCGAGTGACTCCGCGCCGGCCTTGCGCGAGAAGTACAGGTCCTGGAAGTGCTGGCGGTTGTAGTCCGGCTGCCAGATCGTCGAGTTGTCCTTCGACCGGTCCGGCTCGGGGATCCCGTTGTGCATCGGGCCGTCGAAGACGACCGGGCCCGGCGTGTTCGGGTTGGTGTCGACGTCGGGGAAGTCCGGGTGCCGGTCGTTGCCGAACTCGGTGAGGATCACGAAGATCCGGTCGGTCTTCTCCCGCTGCAACTCAACGTACTGATCGGCTTGCTGACCGGCGGCGAATCCGCGCCGGGCCGGCCCCTGCCCGACCTTGACGACCGTGCTGGCGCCACGCTTGCGCGGCGTCGCCTTGCCGGACAGGACCAGGTTGAGCGCCTTCTCGCGCAGCGCCCGCCGCTTCTCCTCCAAGGGGTTCGGCAGTTCGTGCCCGCGGACGTGCTCGACGCTGTCCCCGGTGGCGGGCCGCGGAGCGGGCGCCGCGGTGGCAGGACTGGCCATAGCTGGCAGGGTGCCTGCGGCGAGGGTCAGGGCTGCGAGCCCCACAGATAACTTGCCCACGTAAGTCCTCCCGTTTTGTGCGGTGCGGCCGGCCCGGAATCCATACCGCGTCCCCCAATGCCGCCAAAATGGCAGCTTCGAGTGCGATATGCCGACTTGCTGGCCGTTGCCGGACCCTATGCCGCGCGGCTCCCGAGCGGAAGAGGCGCGAGGGCAGCAGCCGGCGCCCGAGTGGGCGACCGCCAGGACCCGCAGCTCACCGGCCTGCCGGGCGTCACCGCACACCGCGCGGGCGGAACTGGATGCTGACGCGCGGGCCCACCGGACGGTTCGTCTTCGGGACCGCGTGCTCCCACGTGCGCTGGCACGAGCCGCCCATGACGATCAGGTCGCCGTGGCCGAGCGGGTAACGCACCACACCGCCGCCGGCGCGCGGCCGCAGGAGCAGCGCGCGGGGCGCCCCGACGGACAGGATCGCGACCATCGTGTCCTCGAGGCGGCCACGGCCGATCGTGTCGCCGTGCCACGCGACGCTGTCCGCCCCGTCGCGGTAGAAGCACAGGCCGGCGGTGCGGAACGGCTCGCCCAACTCGGCCGCGTAGTGGCGGCTCAGCGACCGGCGCGCGGCGTCCAGGATCGGATGGGGGAGCGGGTCGGCCTCCTCGTAGAAACTGAGCAGGCGCGGGACGGCGACCACCCGGTCGTACATCGCGCGGCGCTCGGCCCGCCACGGCACGTCCCGGACGAGCCGTTCGAACAGCAGATCGGCGCCCGTCAACCAGCCGGGCAGCACGTCGATCCAGGCACCGTGGTCCAACGACGTGCGGCGGACGGCGTTGAGCGACCCGAGCCCGGGCGTTTCGGCGACGTCGAGCAGGGACGCCTGAAGGGGCATGGACATGACGACCACCGTACACGATGTTCGAACATATGTTCGAGTGGATCAGGTGTCGAGAATGGCGAGATCCAGGTCGCGGAGGCGGTCCTGGTCCGCGATCACGTCGATCGCGGTGACCTTGCCGTCCGTGACCGTGAAGGTGAGCACCAGACGCAGCCGGCCGAGCGGGGCCATGACGAGCCCGACCGCCCCGTTGACCAGCGCCGGCTCGGTGAACCGGACCCGGGCCGCCGCGACGGACGCGCCCTTGGCCACCGCGTTGACGCCGCGCAGCACGATGGGCGCCGGGGTGGGGCCGGCCGCCCGGTCGGCGTGGAGCACCACGTCGGGATCGAGCAGGGCGACCAGCGCGTCGAAGTCCCCGTCGCGGGAGGCGGCCAGGAAGGCGTCGACGACCTGGCGCTGCCGGGGGAGGTCGGCGTCGGCCGGAGCGCTGCCCCTGACGCGGCGGCGGGCCCGGCTCGCGAGCTGCCGGGCCGCGGCGGGGGAACGCTCGATCATCGGGCCGAGCTCGTCGAACGGCACGGCGAACAGGTCGTGCAGGACGAAGGCCAGCCGCTCGGCCGGCGTCAGCGTGTCGAGCACGACGAGCAGCGCGAGCCCGACCGAGTCGGCCAGCATCGCTTCCTGCTCGGGGTCGCTCGCGACGACCGGCTCGGGCACGTGCACGTCGAAGGGGTCCTCGCGGCGCGACTCGCGTGCGCGCAGCATGTTCAGGCACACCCGTGCCACCACTGTGGTCAGCCAGCCGGCGAGGTTCTCGACGTCGCGGGTGTCGGCGCGGCTGAGGCGCAGCCAGGCTTCCTGCACGGCGTCGTCGGCCTCGCTGAGCGAGCCGAGCATCCGGTACGCCACCGCCCGCAGGCGGGCCCGGTCGGCCTCGAAACGCTCGATCAGCTCAACACGTTCGTCCGTCACGTCACATTCCTCGCTCGCGGGGTGTCAGAGAAGTAGACCCCACCGAGTTCGGAGAGAAACCATGACGTCATACATCCTGCTCACCGGCGGCACGGGCACGCTGGGACGCCTCGTCGCACCCCTCCTGCTGGACGCCGGCCGCACGGTGCGCGTACTGAGCCGGCACGGCCGCGAGCCGGCGGACGGCATCGAGTACGTGACCGGCGACCTGGCCACCGGCGAGGGCATCGAGGCCGCCGTCGACGGCGTCGACACGATCGTGCACTGCGCCGGCAGCGCCAAGGGCGACGAGGACAAGGCCCGGAGCCTGGTGCGGGCGGCGTCCGCGGTCGGTGCCCCGCACGTGGTGTACATCTCGGTCGTCGGCGCCGACCAGGTCCCGGTCGTCAGCGGGGCGGACCGGGCCATGTTCGGCTACTTCGCGTCCAAGCGGGCCGCCGAGGAGATCGTGGCCGGCTCCGGACTGCCGTGGACCACCCTGCGCGCCACCCAGTTCCACGACCTGACGCTCGCGACGGCACGGCAGATGGCCAAGCTGCCGGTGATCCCGACGCCCTCCGGCATCCGATTCCAGCCGGTCGACACCGGTGAGGTGGCGGCCCGGCTCGTCGAGCTCGCCCTGGGCGAACCGGCCGGCCTCGTGCCCGACATCGCCGGGCCCCGCGTGTACGAGATGAAGGAGCTGGTCCGCGGCTACCTGAGGGCCACCGGCCGGCGCCGGCCGGTCATGCCCGTCAGGCTCCCCGGCGGTGCCGCCCGCGCGATGCGGGCCGGTGCCAACCTCGCCCCCGACCACGCCGTCGGCCGCCGGACCTGGGAGGACTTCCTCGCCGACCGGACGGGCTAGCAGGCCGGGCGGCCACCCTATCGGCCGGTCCGACCCGGTTACAGCGGATTCCAACCAGGCTCCAATGACTGGCTGGTTCGCTCGGTCCGATCACGGCATCGACCCCGCCACGGTCCCGCCGGCACGCCCGTGAAAGGAGATGCGATGCCGTTCCGTCCGACTCTGCTGTTCGACATCGTCGGACCGGTCGACCAGCCCACGTTGGACCACCTGCGCGCGAGCCTGCGGCTGGCGCCGAGGGGGCTGCTCTCGGACGGCAGGGACGAGCATGTCGGCATGCGCGTCACGGTCGCGCACGCCGCCAGGCTGAAGCTCCTGCTGTTCAGCAAGGCCGATCGGGACGGCTGGCTGCTGGACCTGTTCGTCGACGGCGTCGTCGCCACCGCGTCGGTGCGTGTCGTCGAGGCGGAGGTGCGCCACGCCGTCGCGGCCCGCGGGCTGGGCCTGAAAGGCGTCTTCCGGACGTGAGTCAACCCGCGGTGAGCGGGTAGCGCTCACGTATGCCTGAGAACATGACGCTCGATGAACTGGCGACGCTCGGCCAGCGGCTGCGGGTGGACTCGGTGCGGTGCTCGGCGGCCGCGGGATCCGGCCACCCCACGTCGTCGATGTCGGCCGCCGACCTGGCCGCGGTGCTGCTCGCGCGGTACCTGCGCTACGACTTCGACGCCCCGGACAACCCGGCGAACGACCACCTCATCTTCTCCAAGGGCCACGCGTCGCCGCTGGTGTACTCGATGTACAAGGCCGCGGGCGCGATCACGGACGAAGAACTCCTGACCTTCCGCAAGGCCGGCAGCCGGCTCGAAGGCCATCCGACGCCCCGCCTGCCGTGGGTCGACGTCGCGACCGGCTCGCTGGGGCAGGGCCTCCCGGTCGGCGTCGGCGTGGCGCTGGCGGGCCGCGACCTCGACCACATCCCGTACCGGGTGTGGGTGCTGTGCGGCGACGGCGAACTCGCCGAGGGGTCGGTCTGGGAGGCGTTCGAGCACGCGGGCCGCGCGCGGCTGGACAACCTGACCGTCGTCGTGGACGTGAACCGGCTCGGCCAGCGCGGCCCGACCCGGCACGGCTGGGACACGGCCGCGTACGCGCGGCGGATGGGCGCGTTCGACTGGCACACCATCGAGATCGACGGGCACGACGTGGCCGCGATCGATGCCGCCTACCGGGAGGCGGTCACCACGACGGGCCGCCCGACGGTCATCCTGGCCCGCACGCGCAAGGGCCGGGGCGTCTCGGCGGTCGAGGACAAGGAAGGCGCGCACGGCAAGCCGCTCAAGGACGCCGACAAGGCAATCGAAGAACTCGGCGCACCGGACGAGATCCGCGTGACCGTCGCCCGTCCGGACGCCGCCGCACCACGCCCACGGTTCGGCACCGAGCCGGTGAAGCTGCCGTCGTACCAGGTGGGGGAGGCGGTCGCGACCCGCACAGCGTTCGGCGAGGCGTTGACCGCCCTCGGCGCGGCCCGCCCGGACGTCGTGGTCCTCGACGGCGAGGTCGCCGACTCCACCCGTACCGAGTACTTCGCGCACGACCATCCCGAACGGTTCTTCGAGTGCTACATCGCCGAGCAGCAGATGGTCGCCGCGGCGGTCGGTATGCAGGTGCGCGGCTGGACCCCGTTCGCGACGACGTTCGCGGCCTTCCACACGAGGGCGTACGACTTCGTCCGGATGGCGGCCGTGAGCCGTGCCGACCTGTGCCTCGTGGGTACTCACGCGGGTGTCGAGATCGGACAGGACGGGCCGTCGCAGATGGGCCTGGAGGATCTGGCGGCGTACCGCGCGGTCCACGGCAGCACCGTCCTCTACCCGTGCGACGCCAACCAGACGGCCGTGCTGGTCGCGGCGATGGCGGACCTGAAGGGCATCAGGTACCTGCGCGCCACCCGCGGCGACACCCCGGTGATCTACGAGCCGGGGGAGGATTTCCCGGTCGGCGGCAGCCGCGTGCTGCGGTCCGGCCCGGACGACGACGTGACGATCGTCGGTGCCGGCGTCACCGTCCACCAGGCGCTCGCCGCCGCCGACCAGCTCGCCGAGCGTGGCGTCGCCGCCCGGGTGATCGACCTGTACTCCGTCAAGCCGGTCGACGCCGAGACGCTGCACCGGGCAGCAGCCGACACGGGCCGGCTGGTGACCGTCGAGGACCACTGGGCCGAGGGCGGCCTCGGCGACGCCGTGCTCGCCAGCTTCGACGGCGGGGTGCCGGTGCCGCGGTTCGCGAGGCTCGCCGTCCGGGAGATGCCGGTCTCGGGGACGCCCGCCGAGGAACTGCACGCCGCCGGCATCGACGCCGGCGGAATCGTCGCCGCCGCCCTTGCGCTGGTGGGACGATAGCGATGTGGAGAGTGTGATCGTCTTCGGGGCGACAGGAATGGTCGGGCAGGGCGTGCTGCGGGAGTGCCTGCTCGATCCGGGCGTGGAGCGGGTGCTGGTCGTGGGGCGGACGCCGACGGGCGAGCGGCATCCCAAGCTGCGCGAGGTGATCCACCGCGACTTCACGGACTTCACGGCGATCGAGGCCGAGCTGACCGGGTACGACGCCTGCTTCTTCTGCCTGGGCGTGTCGTCGGTGGGCATGTCGCCCGAGGACTACGAGCGGATCACCCACGACTACGCCATCGCCGCCGGCCGCGTCCTGGCCCGGACCAACCCGGACCTGACATTCGTCTACGTGTCGGGGCAGGGCACCGACGAACACGCCCGCGCCCGCTGGGCCCAGGTCAAGGGCCGTACCGAGAACCACCTGTTCGCCCTCCCGTTCCACGCGTACGCGTTCCGGCCGGGCTACATCCAGCCGCTGCACGGCGTCCGCTCGAAGACGCGCCTGTACTCGGCGCTGTACCGGGTGGTCGCGCCGCTCTACCCGCTACTGCGCCGGCTGATGCCCGGCTCGGTGACCACGACCGAGGAGATCGGACAGGCGATGCTCGCGGTGGCACGGTCCGGAGCGCCGGAGCGCGTGCTGGCGAGCCGCGAGATCGCCGCGCTGGCGCAGCTCTCTGGGTAGGGTGGCGGCATGCCCACCCGGCGGGAAGAGCTCGAACTGGCTGGTCACGACGTCGTGGTGACCAATCCCGACAAGGTGTACTTCCCGCGCAGCGGCCACACCAAGTGGGATCTCGTCCAGTACTACCTCGCGGTGGCCGACGGTGCCGTGCGGGGCGTCGCGCACCGGCCGATGGCACTCAAGCGCTACGTCAAGGGGATCGAGGGCCAGCCGTTCTTCCAGAAGCGGGCGCCCGAGTCGCGGCCGCCGTGGGTGGAGACGGTCGAGCTGAAGTACCCCTCCGGGCGCTCGGCGCACGAGGTCGTGGTCCGCGACGTCGCGCAGCTGATCTGGGTCGTCAACCTGGGCTGCGTCGACCTGAACCCGCACCCGGTCCGTGACGACGACCTCGACCACCCCGACGAGCTGCGCGTCGACCTCGACCCGATGCCCGGCGTGCCATGGTCGATGACCCGGGACGTCGCGATGGTGACCAAGGAGGTACTGGAGGACGTCGGCCTCACCGGCTGGCCCAAGACGTCCGGGTCGAAGGGCTTCCACATCTACACCCGGCTGGCGCGCCAGTGGACGTTCGACGAGGTACGCCGCTCGGCCGTGGCGCTCGCCAGGGAGATCGAGCGACGCGCGCCCGACCTCTGCACGACGAAGTGGTGGAAGGAGGAGCGGCACGGCGTCTTCATCGACTACAACCAGAACGCCAAGGACCGGACGGTCGCGTCGGTGTACTCCGTCCGCCCCACCGCCGACGCCCGCGTGTCGACGCCGCTGACCTGGGACGAGGTCCCGGACTGCGAACCCGGCGACTTCACGATCGACACCGTGCCCGCCCGGTACGCCGCGCTCGGCGACCTCACCGCGGGGATCGACGCGTCGGCCGGATCGCTGGCGCCGCTGCTCGAACTGGCCGAACGGCACGCCGACGAAGGGCTGGGCGACGCGCCCTGGCCGCCGCACTACGCCAAGCAGCCGGGGGAGCCGCCCCGGGTCCAGCCCTCCAAGCGGGCCGCCGCGGAAGCCAAACAGCGGGTCGCCGCCGAGGGCGCTGTCGCCGCGCCGGCTCCGGGCAAGACGTACGGCGCGTCCGGGCGGCGCCGCACGTCGATGCCGCTGATCGAGGTCGCCCGCGCGGCCACGACGGACGAGGCCATGGCCGGTCTGGAGACGTGGAAGGCACGCCACCCGGACGTCTGGCCGCTGCTCGGGCCGCTCGACGTCATGGTCGACTCGATGCGCGGCAAGAGCACCAACTGGACGCGGATCCGGCTCAACCTCCGCAACGTCCCCGAAGCCGACCGGCCGTCGCAGGAACCGCTCGACGTCGACTACGACCCCTGGGCGGGCGCCGACCCGGGGCCGCCGCCCGCCTAGGAAACCGCCCGCAAAGGCAACCGCCCACCGAGAGAAGCCGCCCGCCTAGGGAACCAGCGGGCCGGCGAGGACGGCCGCGGCGGCCGCGCGGTCGCCGTCCCAGCCGATGGCGGGGTCGTCGGCGCTCTTGCGGTTCCACAGCATGAGCAGCAGGTCCTGGGCGGTACCGGTGACCGTGGCGACGGGCCGGCCCGGACCGAGGATCCACGACGAGCCGGTGCCGGAGGCCACGAACCGCACGGCCTGCTCCGGCGGACGGGCCCGGCCGCGGGCGATCATCCGGTGCATCGTCGTGTCGATGACCTCGGCGATCCCGTCGCCGGCGAGGTCCGGGTCGAACGTGCTGGGCAGGCCGAGCGCGTGTTCGGCGTCCCAGCGGTGGATGAGGGTCTCCTGGGCGCGGCGGCGGCGCCAGAAGCCGACGGTGTGCGGCGGGTAGAACGTCCACGCGGCGGTGTCGGGGTCGGCGCTCGCCGCGTCCAGCAGGACGGCCGCGGTGTGCGCGAACCAGGTCGCCAGTCCGTCGTGGTCGCTGGGCGCGGGCTCGTTCTGGCGGTCGCCGTGCTTCTCGGTGATGGCCGTGGCCGCCCAGAGGTTGCCGTCGCCCAGGTGGTCGGCGAGGTCGTAGAGGGTCCAGTCGCCGCAGTATTCGACGGGCGCCGCCAGGTCACCGCCGAGGCAGGCGGCGAAGCTGTCGAGTTCGCGGCGGAGATGGGCGAGATGGTCGAGGGATGCCATTGCGGCATCGTCGCACCCGCGCGCAGGTCCGACACAATGAAATTGCCATCCCGACCTTATTCCCGGCCGGGATGGCAATTCATGTGACGTGAATTACACGCCGGTCCTGATCAGTTTGCCGTCGGGCTTGACGACGAACCATTCGCCGTCGACGCCCTGGCCGTTCACGTCGCCCGCGGCCACGTCGCCGGCGTAGTAGTACAGCGGCCACTCGCCGTACCTCGCCTGCGTGCTGCCCTCGCTCGCGGGGATGCTCGCCAGCAGCGCGGTGTCCGTGCCGGCACCCGGGGTCGCCGGCTTGGCCGAGGTGAGGGCGGGCCAGGTGGCCAGGCAGTCGGCGGAGCATGCGCTCGACCCGCCCTTGTCCTTCGCGAACGCGTAGAGCGTGCGATTTGCCTGGTCAGCGAGGATGGGGCCGAAGCTCGACTCGACGATCTTCACCTCGGCCTCCACCGGCTGCTGCTGCGCTGCCGGCGCGTTCTTCGCGGGGGTCTTGCCGGCCTCGGTGCTGGTGTCGGCGCCCGCGCCACAGGCGGCGAGGCCGAGCGCGAGCAGCGGCGCGGCGGCGAGAGCAATGCGGATACGCATGGGGTCGGTCTCCTCGTGTGTCCGTGTGAGAGGCATCTGCATCCACCACGTATCCCGCCGCCGAAAGATTCAATGGGTGCGCGATTTTCTTTTTCTCCGGACTATTGAACTCCCCGGCGAGCGGGCCGCGTGTCAGCACTGTCAATCGCAATTACATCGACGAAGGACGACGACATGCGCAAGCTTCTGCTCGCACTGCCGGTCGCGGCAGTGGCCTTGGGAATGGTCGCCGCCGCGCCGGTCCAGGCCGCCGGTCACGGCGCCACGGGTCACGGCAGCTCGGGTCACGGCGGCTCGGGTCACGGCGGCTCGGGTCACGGCGGCTCGGGTCACGGCGGCTCGGGTCACGGCGGCTCGGGTCACGGTGCCTCGGGGAACAAGGCCGCTCCGCTCAAGGCCGTCAGCGCCAAGGCGCCCTCCACGTTCCTCGCCGCCTCGCTGTCCGGCGCGGCCGAGGTACCGACGGCGGGCGGCCCGGCGGTCGGCGACCCGCAGGGCAAGGGCGTCGCCCTCGTCCGGGTCAAGGGCGACAGGGTGTCGTTCTCGGTGAGCTACTCCGGGATCCAGGCGCCCTCGCTCGGCCACATCCACGAGGGCAAGGCCGGCGTCAACGGCCCGGTCAAGGTCACGCTGTTCGGTACCGCGCTTCCCGCGACGGTCAACGCCGCCGCCGGCGCCGTGCACGTCGACGACGCCAAGCTGGCGCAGTCGATCCGCACCAACCCGCGCGGCTTCTACGTCAACCTGCACAGCGCCGAGTTCCCCGGCGGCGCCGTCCGTGGCCAGCTCACCAAGCTGAACCGGAAGGTGGACGTCCTGAAGGTCGTGTCGGGCGGCGGGTTCCGCGCCCTGCTGGACGCCGACCAGGAAGTGCAGAAGCCTGGCGGTTCGCCGGTCGGTGACCCCAACGGGCACGCCGTCTCGTTCATCCGTCCGAAGGGCACCAGCGTCGGCTACTCGCTCGCCTGGGTCGGGATCGCCCCGCCGACCGTCGGTCACCTGCACGAGGGTGTGCGCGGAGTCAACGGTCCGGTGAAGGTCGAGCTGTTCACGACCCCCGTCCCGAGCACGATCTTCGCGATCTCCGGTGTCGCCGCGGACCAGGACGCGGCGGTCGTCCAGGGGATCCGCAAGAACCCCCGCGGGTTCTACGTGAACGTGCACAACGCCGAGTTCAAGGACGGCGCCGTGCGGGGTCAGCTCCTCCGCTGACCTGAGAAGGAACCTGTGCCCCGGGGCGACCCTCCGCGCCCCGGGGCACAGCCATGACCTGGGGCACAGCGCGATCTGGGGCAGACTGGGTCCGTGACGCGGTGGGTCCTGCACGTCGACCTCGACCAGTTCGTCGCGGCCGTCGAGGTGCTGCGCCGCCCCGAACTGCGGGGGCGGCCGGTCGTCGTGGGCGGGGACGGCGATCCGTCGAAGCGCGGCGTCGTCGCCACGGCGTCGTACGAGGCGCGCGCGTACGGCGTCGAATCCGGCGTCCCGCTGCGGGTCGCCGCCCGCCGCTGCCCGGACGCGGTGTTCCTCCCCGTGGACCGCGACGCGTACGACGAAGCGTCCGTGGCGGTGATGGGGGCGCTGCGCGAGTTCGGCATGGTCGAGGTGATGGGCTGGGACGAGGCGTTCCTCGCGCCGGACGGCGACGATCCTGAGGTGGTCGCTCGGCGGATCCAGGCGGGGGTGCGCGAGGCCACCCGGCTCGACTGCACGGTCGGGATCGGCGACAACAAGCTGCGGGCGAAGCTCGCCACCGGGTTCGGCAAGCCCGCCGGCGTGTACCGGCTGACCGCCGAGACCTGGTTCGCCGTCCTCGGCGACAGGCCGACGGACGCGCTGTGGGGGATCGGGCGCAAGACGGCGAAGCGCCTCCACGAACTGGGCATCGACACGGTCCGGCAGCTGGCGGACGCCGATCCGCAGGCCCTCGCCGCCGTGTTGGGGCCGGCGACCGGGCCATGGCTGGTCCGGCTCGGCAACGGCGTGGACCACTCGCCCGTTGACGACACGCCGTACGTCCCCCGCTCGCGGAGCCGGGAGACCACCTTCCAGCAGAACCTGGAGGACTGGGACGACGTGCGTGGCGCCGTCCGGCGGCTCGCACGGGAGGTGGCCGACGACATCGCCGGGGAGCCGCGGCCGGTCGTCCGCGTCGCGGTGAAGGTCCGGTGGGCGCCGTTCTTCACCGAGACACACAGCCGGCCGCTCACCCCGCCCGAGTCCCTTGAGGACGGTGCGCTCGTCGCGCTGGAGCTGTTCACCGGACGGCGTCCGGTCCGTCTCGTCGGCGTCCGCGCCGAGTTCGTCAGATGATCCCGTACTGAGCCGCCTGCAACGCGAAGAGCTGGGCATACGTGCCGCCGGACGTCATCAGCCCGGCGTGGTCGCCGTGTTCGAGCACCCGGCCGCGATGCAGGACGTAGATGTGGTCGGCGTGGCGCACCGACGCCAGCCGGTGCGTGATCAGGACGACCGTGTGCCCGTCGCCGGCCAGCCGCCGGATCCGTTCGAACGCCTCGATCTCGGCGCGCGGATCGAGCGACGCGGTCGGTTCGTCGCAGATGAGGATCCGCGCGTCCCGGAACGGGCGGGCGCGGCGTCGCCAGGCGCGTAGTTCGTCGTCGGCGGCCTGGTCGGAGTGATCGGCGTAGGCCAGGGTGGTCTGGATCTTGCGGTGGCCGAGTCGTTTGCGGATGGTCTGGAGGCTGACGCCGTCGCGGACGATCTCCGCCGCACTGGCGACCGTCGGCACAGCGATCACGGCGGCCCTCGCCGAGGACGCCTTTACGCAATGACTCTCGCCTGCGCCGACCCGCTGAGGCCCTGTCTCTAGCGCGACGGTTCCTGTCTGGCGGCGCCGCCACGCCCATTTGTTGCTGGTCTGCGCAACAGTGGGGGTTATGCCTTGAGCTGGCTCCTGGCTGTCCTTAGCGTTGGGACGGCAGCGCAACGATCCACAAAGGAGCGAACGTATGCGGATTCGGGTAATACTAGGATCAATGATCTTTGCAGGGCTGGTCGCGGTGACCGCCCCGATCGCTGGGGCCTCGGCCGCCCCTCCGCAGCCGACGGACGGAGTTGGCTATCTTTCGGTCCGCGATGCGAACGCGGCGATGGCGTGGGGCTATGTGAGGAACCAAGCCACTGGGCGTTGTCTGGAGGAGACACCCGGCCGGAACATCGGAACAGCTCCGTGCCGTTATGACAACGACCAGACGTGGGAATGGCGGGCGGGTACTGGTTCGATATACAACTGGACCCTCGTGAACAGGTCCACGGGGAATTGCCTCGACAGTAATTCCAACCTGGAAGTGTACGCCCACCCTTGCAACGGCGGGAACAATCAGAATTGGCTTCGGTTCGACAACGGCATGATCAGGTCGGCGCCAACCGCGAACGGGATGCTCGACAGCAACTCTCAAGGAGAGGTCTACGTCCACGCGTACAACGGCGGTAACTACCAGAAGTGGTACTGAGCCGCTGGTAGTGCTCCAGTCGTAGTTCGTGGTCCGGCGGTTTGACAGCCCCGGACGTAGCGCGGCCACCGTTCGATGATCCGGAGCTGTGTTGACTGGGGATCGTCTAGCGGTGGCCGCAGTCATCACGGCCTGCTAAGTCGCACCGCACCAGGTCGTGCACCAGGGATCCCGCACCGAACCCGAACCCGGCGCGGGCGTTGGCGCGTCGAGGTGTTGCGATGCGGCCGCATCGACGCGTCCGAGGCGCCGCCCAGCCTTTCGCGAACCCCCCTCACCGCGTATTGCCAACGAACTGACGACTCACGAAACTAGCTGCGAGCGGGGGCCATCTTCATCAGGGTCGTCGCCGCGATCATGGGCGTCGCCGGCGGCGAACTACTAATCCCGACGATCGTGCAGCTGTTCGGCACCGACATCAAGAAGCCGGAAGCCTCTCCCTCGCCGTGTCGCTGCCCACGATGATCGTCGCGTTCGCCCGCTACAGCCGCGACGGCAGCTTCATCGTCCTACGCCGCCACGCCCGGCTCGCGGGTGCCCTCGCCGCCGGCTTCGTCACCGGCTCCGTCATCGGCGGTCTGCTCCTCGGCGTCATCCCTGAAGCCGTGCTCATCCCGACTCTCGCAGCGCTTCTGCTTCTGTCCTCCGTCAAGGTCTGGCGGCACGCGCGACCCCTGAACACACCAATTCGTCAGCAGGGAATCCGCACACTCCACCAGGTGTCCTCGATCGTCGCCAGCTCCACCCGTGCCGCCCGCGACAGCAGCCGGACGTTGGCCGGCCGCTCGACCCGCGGTTCGAGCCGGCCCGCCGCCGCGACCGAGACCGCGCCCATCACGCTCGCCGCGACCGCCGAGAGCGCGACCCACGTGAGTGCCGGCAGCGCCGCCCGCAGCCGGTCGGCCGTCGGACCGGAACTCAGCAGCTCGACCAGGACCTCGTTGGTCGCGAGCAACCCGAACGCCGCCGCTGTGCCCCGCCCGACCTCGCACCCGAGGACGGCCAGCAGCGCGCGACGATCCGCGTGCCACGCCAGGCGACACGCACGGCCGACCATGTGCGGCAGCCGCCGCGCGACGGCCCAGACTCCCATGTCCATGCCGGCCAACTCGTACTTCGACCAGCCCATGTCGTACGCCAGCCGGCCGCCGAACAGCGAGTCCGCCGGGTCCTCGACCATCCGGATGTCCTCCCAGCGTTTGCGGTGGGATCGGGGAGCCTGGCCACGCGATCCCACCCGAAATCACCGAGGCCGCCTCAGGCTAGTGACGCGCGGCAAGGCCATTGCCACGGTTGGCTACGGTCGCCGCCGTGGACACTGTCGCAGGCTTCACCCGTGTGCAGTGGCGCATCCTGACCGCGTTGGGCCGACGCCATCGCGGGCATCCGGCTCTCGGATGAGTTCGGCTGGGACCGTAACCACTTCGACCGGCTCGTCCACGCCAGCTACGGGCTGCTGCTGGCGCCGGTCCTCGTCCGGTACCTCCGGGACGTGCACGGGTGGCGCGCCCGCTGGTGCGCGCTGGCGGCCGTCGAGATCGTGCTCTCCACCAGCGCGCTCTACGAACTGTTCGAGTGGGGAATCGCCCTGACGCTCGCCCCCGGCGCCGCCGAGGCGTACAACGGGCAGCAGGGCGACGCCTGGGACGGCCAGAAGGACATGGCGCTCGCCCTCGCGGGCGCGATCGTCGGCGCCACGCTCGCCGCCCTCCGCCGCCACCCGGCAACGCGCGCCACCCACGCCGCCGGCGGCGGTGCCCGTGACGGCCGCCGCGCCGACTAGGGTCGCCTGAATGGTTCTGCGGGTGACGACACGAAACGCGACCTTCCAGCAGTGGCAGGCGCTGCTCACGAATCGGACGAAGCGGCAGCGGGCCGGCGAGTTCGTGGTGCAGGGCGTCCGCCCGTTGACGTTGGCGGCCGAGCACGGTTGGCCGGTGCGGTCGCTGTTGTATCCGGACGGGGTACCGCTCTCGGCCTGGGCACAGGGCATGCTCGACCGCGTCGAGACGAAGCAGTTCGCGGTGGCGCCGGACCTGCTCCGGGAGCTCGGCGAGAAGGAAGACAGCGAGCCGGAGCTGCTCGGGATCGTGGGCCAGCGCCCGGACGATCTCGCCCGCATCCCAGCCCGCCCGGACCTGTTCGTCGTGGTGTTCGACCGTCCGACCGCGCCGGGCAATCTGGGCACGGTGATCCGCTCGGCGGACGCGTTCGGCGCGACGGGCGTGGTCGTGACCGGTCACGCGGCCGATCCGTACGACCCGAAGGCCGTCCGGGCGAGCACGGGTTCGCTGTTCGCGGTGCCGGTGGTCAGGGTGGACTCCCACCGCGAGGTGGTGGGCTGGGCGGCGGAGGCGGGTGCGCAGCTGCTGGGCGCCGACGAGAGCGGGGACGTCGACCTCTCCGGCCACGACCTGACCGGCCCGACGGTGGTCGTCATCGGCAACGAGACCCGCGGGCTGAGTGCGGGATGGCGGCAGGCGTGCGACCGGGCCGTCCGGATCCCGATGGTCGGCGCGGCCAGCTCGCTCAACGCGGCGTCGGCGGCGACGGTCGTGCTGTACGAGTCGATCCGGCAGCGGCGCCCGTCACGGTGAGTAGCGCTTGACCTTGACGTAACGTCAACCTCTACCGTCGAAGACACCGACGGATCAGGAGGTGTCGCGGGATGGAATGGACCATCCAGGACGTCGCCCGCTCGGCCGGGACGACGAGCCGGACCCTGCGTCACTACGACGACATCGGCCTGCTCAAGCCCAGCCGGATCGGCGGCAACGGCTACCGCTACTACGACGAGCACGCGCTCGTGCGGCTGCAACGGATCCTGCTGCTGCGCGAACTGGGCATCGGCCTCCCGGCCATCGCCGACGTGCTCCAGGGGCAGCGCGACGCCGCCGCGGCCCTCCAGACCCATCTCGACCTGCTCGAACAGGAGCAGGAACGGATCGGTCGCCAGATCGCGTCGGTACGGACCACGCTGCGCAAGGTAGAAGGAGGAGAGCAACTCATGGCAGACGAGGTTTTCGACGGCTTCGACCACACCCAGTACAAGGACGAGGTGGTCGAACGGTGGGGTCGCGATGCCTACGAGAGCGGCGACCGCTGGTGGCGTTCCCTGTCCGATGAGGACAAGGCGCGCTTCAAGCAGGAGCAGGTCGACATCGCGACGGCCTATGCCGAGGCGCACGCCGCCGGTGAGCCGGCCGACGGTGAGCGCGCCCAGGAGATCACCGGGCGACACTACCGCTGGCTGTCGGGTACGGGGCAGGGCAAGCGCCCGAGTGCTGAGTACTTCGCCGGGCTCGGCCAGCTGTACGTCGACGATCCGCGCTTCACGGCGAACTACGACCAGCACGGCGGCGGCACGGCGGTGTTCGTCCGCGACGCCATGGCCGTCTACGCCGAGCGCAACCTGTAGGAACGCCCGGGCAGGGCTGCAGACCTGCCCGGTCACCCACGGTGCTCTTGACAGCGGCCCGGGCCGGTACTTAGGTGTCGCCACGGCAACTTGTCGGTTCGGCGCCCAGTCTTATCACCCCCCAGCAGGCCTGGTCAGTAATCCGAGCAGCGGCGACAACGTTGTCATGCACAGCCCGCACCGCCCGTCCGCGCGACCGACGCGGACGAGGAGACAGGGAGGGTCACGATGCTCGGAAGACAGTCCGCCCCACGATTGGCCGCGTTAGTCACGGGGGTCCTGCTCGGCGCCAGCCTGGTCGCCGTCCCCACGCCGGCACAGGCGGCGTTGCTCGACCTCACCCAGTACGTCAACCCCTTCATCGGGACGGACGACAGCAACTCGCCGAACCCCGTCCCCGGCGGCGCGGGCGGGAGCACCGTCCCCGGGCCGGTGTTGCCGTTCGGCATGGTCCAGTTCGGACCGGACACGCCCACCGCCTCGCCGTCCGGCTACCGCTACAGCGACACGAGCATCCAGGAGTTCAGCCTCACCCACTTCAACGGGGCGGGCTGCGGCAACAACGAGGACATCGGGATCCTCCCGATCACCGGCAACATCGGCACCTCGCCGGGCACCGGCTGGACCGGCTACGCGGCCACGCACACCAAGGCGAACGAGTCCGCCGAGCCCGGCTACTACCGCACGGTGCTCAGCAACTACGGCAACACGCAGGCCGAACTCACGGCGACGACCCGTACCGCGTCGATGCGGTTGACCTACCCCGGCACGACGACGGCCCGGGTGCTCGTCAACGCCAGCCGCAGCGCCACGGGCAACCGCAGTGGATCGATCAGCATCAGCGGCAGCCAGATCACCGGGACGTTCACGGGCGGCGGCTTCTGCGGTTCGTCCAAGACGTACCCGATGTTCTACGTGATGCAGTTCGACCAGGCGCCGACCGGGTTCGGCACGTGGCTCGGCGGCACCGTCTCGGCCGGGTCCGCGAGCACGAGCGGCGTGAACTCCGGCGGGTACGTCACGTTCAACACGACCGCGAACCCGGTCGTCAACGTGAAGGTCGGCATCTCGTTCGTCAGCCTCGCGGGCGCGCAGGCGAACCTGGCGGCCGAGAGCGCCGGCTGGGACTTCAACGCCCGGCGCACGGCCGCCGACACGGCGTGGAACAACATCCTCAACCGCGTCCAGGCGACCGGCGGCAGCACCGCCGACCTGCAGAAGTTCTACACCGCGCTGTACCACGTGCTGGCGAACCCGAACATCGCCAGCGACGTCAACGGCCAGTACCGCGGCTTCGACAACGTGATCCGGACGGCGTCCCACCCGGTCTACCAGAACTACTCGGGCTGGGACATCTACCGGTCGTGGGCGTCGCTGATCGCGTTCCTGGCACCGGCGGAGGCGAACGACATCGCCAAGTCCATGGTGCTCGACGGCCAGCAGGGCGGACTGATCCCGAAGTGGTCGCACAACCACAACGAGCACTTCGTCATGACCGGCGACCCGGGACCGATCGTGCTGGGCAGCATGTACGCGTTCGGCGCGCGGAGCTTCGACACGGCCGCCGCGCTCACGCTGATGGACCGCAGCTCCAACGGCGGCACCACGCAGGGCCAGGCGATCCGTGGCCGGCAGGCCGGGTACGTCAGCCGCAACTACGTCTACGAGGACCCGTCCGACTCCCTGGAGTACTCCGCGTCGGACTTCGCCGTCGCCCAGTTCGCCCGGGCGCTCGGCGACACCGCGAAGTACAACACGTACATGACGCGCGCCCAGTGGTGGCGCAACGTGTTCAGCCCGGAGTCGAGCTACGTCCACCGGCGCAACGCGGACGGCACCTGGACGTGGCCGCTCGACCCCGCCAGTGACTCCGGCTACACCGAGGGCAACGCCGCCCAGTACACGTGGATGGTCACCTACAACTTCGCCAGCCTCATCAACATGATGGGCGGACCGAAGACGGCGATCCAGCGCCTCGACCACCACTTCACCGAGCTGAACGGCGGCCTCACCCGGCCGTACTTCTACATCGGCAACGAGCCCGAGCACGGTGTGCCGTGGGCGTACAACTACGCCGCCTACCCGCAGGGCACCAGTTCCGCCGTCCGGCGCGTGATGAGCGAGTCGTTCACCACCGGTCCGGGCGGGCTGCCGGGCAACGACGACCTCGGCGCCACGTCGGCCTGGTACGTGTGGGCGGCGCTCGGGATGTACCCGCCGACGCCCGGCGCGGACGTCCTCGCGCTGCACGGTCCGCTGTTCCCGTCCGTGACGATCACGCGTCCCTCCGGGACGTTGCAGATCAACGGCGGCTCGACGGCGCAGTACGTGCAGAACCTGAGCGTCAACGGCACGTCGACGACCAGGAGCTGGCTCCGGTACGGCGACGTCGCCGGAAACGCGACGCTCAACTTCACGATGGGATCGAGCCCGAGCGCGTGGGGAACGGGTGCCGCCGATGTGCCGCCGTCCTACCAGGACGGTTTCACCCCGCCGGCCCCGGCACCGGCCCTCGGCACGAACCTGGCGCTGAACCGGCCGGCCACGTCGTCCGCGTCGTGCAACGCCAACGAGGCCGCGGCGAAGGCGTTCGACGGCTCGCTGCAGAACAACAGCAAGTGGTGCGCGTCCGGGACCGGCCAGTTCCTCCAGGTCGACCTCGGCTCGAACCAGAACGTGTCGTCGTTCGTCCTCAAGCACGCCGGACTGGGCGGCGAGAACTCCGGCTGGAACACCGGGGCGTACACCATCCAGACCTCGACGGACGCGACGAACTGGACGACGGTCACGAC
The DNA here is from genome assembly GCA_963742725.1 of uncultured Actinomycetota bacterium. GTDB lineage: Bacteria > Actinomycetota > Actinomycetes > Mycobacteriales > Cryptosporangiaceae > CAVVAL01. The sequence goes on from CAVUMX010000003.1 coordinate 880,439, forward strand.
CGTCTCCGGAGCCCGGTCGAGCCGCAGCTACCACCCGATCGCGTCGCGCTCGGCCAGGTACGTCCGGCTCAACGTCACGACTGCCTCGAACAACGGCAACACGGCGGCCCGGATCTACGAGTTCGAGGTGTACGGCGGTGGCGTCGGCGGCCCGACCAACGTCGCGCTGGGCAAGCCGGCGACGGGATCGGCCTCGTGCAATGCCAACGAAGGCCCCGCGAAGGCCGTGAACGGCAGCGTGTCGGGTGGCAACACCGACAAGTGGTGCTCGGCCGCGGCGACCAAGTTCCTCCAGGTCGACCTCGGCGCGAGCACGGCGCTGACCAGCTTCACCGTCCGGCATGCCAGCGCGGGCGGGGAGAGCGCCACGTTCAACACCCGTGACTTCACGATCCAGACCAGCCCGGACGGCACCACCTGGACGACACGGGCGACGGTCACCGCCAACACGGCCGCCGTGACCACCCATCCGGTGACGGTCAGCGCGCGGTACGTGCGGTTGAACGTCACCACGCCCACCCAGACCACGGACGGCGCCGCCCGCATCTACGAGTTGGAGGCGTACGCGTAACAGCCACCGGGGAGGCCGCCACCCGGCGGCCTCCCCGCTTCATGCCTCGTCGAGATATGCGTCCCAGACGCTGTCGGCCGCGCCCGTGGGACCGTCCTCACCGGCCGCGATCCGTTCGCGGATGTCCGCCTCCCACTCAGCGGCCCAGTGCCGCAGGCTCGCGATGCCCTCGTCGTCGAGCCCGTACGACGTGAACGTGTGGTCGTCGCGTTCGCCGATGGCGCCGAGCCGGTCGGCGAGTTCGTCCAGCGAGAATCCGGCCGTGTGCCTGGCACCGCGCGTCTCCAGCTCTGTCCAGGAAAGGCGTGCGCTCGCCGCGCGAACATCGATGTAGTCGCGGTGGGCCGCGCGGTCGTGCAACGCCCTGACTTTCAGACCGACCGCGTCGTCGAAGGCCAGGACGGGACCGACGCCCAGCAACGAAGGCGGGCCGATCGCCTCCTTGAGGAGGTCCACTTCGCAGTCGCCGGTCGGTGTGGACACAAGAAGCCGGGCCATTCGCGGTGTGGCTTCGATGATCGTCGTGGTGAAGCCGGCCGCCTGGTACTCGGCGGCGAGCCTGTCCGCCACCTCCGGGAGCGGCAGGGCGGTCGCCGTCGCGAAGTCGACGTCGCGCGACGGCCGATGGAGCAGGTCGTGGGCGACCAGCGCGTAGCCGCCGGCCAGGACGAGATCGAGGTCGGCGCCGAAACCTATGCGCAGCAGTTCCTGGTGCAGTGCGTCCACGTGGGTCAGTCCCCGGTGGCGAGGCCGGGGAGGCGCCGTTCCCACACCGCGATCAGGCGCCGGGACGTGAGCCGACGGATGCGCGGCCAGTCCCGGCGCAACAGCTCGGCGTTCACATATCTGACGATGTCGTCGCGCTGGCCGCAGTCGAGGAGGGTGCAGTACAGCGTCAGCCGCTGGCCAGGGTCGCTGACGTCGAACTCGCCCGGCCCGGACCAGGCCAGCCGCACGGGCAGGCTCACCAGCCCCTGGGCGGGCCCTTCGAGCTGCGACAACGACCATGGGATGCGGGCGGCGGCACCGATCAGCCGGGACGGCAGCGGCTCGTTCGTGGTCACGGCGCGAGTATCCCGTACCCGTACGACAGGGCGGATGATGGGAATGAACCGGGGGGACCCACGGTTGACGGCAGTATAGTTGACGGTTCAACAATCAAGAGGCGGCCATGCAGTTCGGAATCTTCACCGTGGGCGACGTGACCCCCGATCCGACGACCGGGCGCACGCCGACCGAGGCGGAGCGCATCAGGTCGATGGTGACGATCGCGCTGAAGGCCGAGGAGGTCGGCCTCGACGTCCTCGCCACGGGCGAGCACCACAACCCGCCGTTCGTGCCGTCCTCGCCGACGACGCTGCTCGGCTTCATCGCGGCGCGCACCGAGCGGCTCCTCCTGTCGACCGCCACCACGCTGATCACCACGAACGACCCGGTGAAGATCGCCGAGGACTACGCGATGCTCCAGCACCTCGCCGACGGCCGGGTGGACCTGATGCTGGGCCGCGGCAACACCGGTCCCGTCTACCCGTGGTTCGGCCAGGACATCCGCGACGGCATCCCGCTCGCCATCGAGAACTACGCGCTGCTGCACAAGCTCTGGCGCGAGGACGTCGTCGACTGGGAAGGCCGCTTCCGGACGCCGCTGCAGGGCTTCACGTCCACGCCGCGTCCGCTCGACGGGGTGCCGCCGTTCGTGTGGCACGGCTCGATCCGCAGTCCGGAGATCGCCGAGCAGGCCGCGTACTACGGCGACGGCTTCTTCGCCAACCACATCTTCTGGCCGAAGGAGCACTTCATCCGCCTCGTGAACCTGTACCGGCGCCGCTTCGAGCACTACGGCCACGGCAGCGCGGACCAGGCGATCGTCGGGCTCGGAGGGCAGGTGTTCATGCGGAAGAACTCCCAGGACGCGGTCCGCGAGTTCCGCCCGTACTTCGACAACGCGCCGGTCTACGGGCACGGGCCGTCGCTGGAGGAGTTCATGGAGCAGACGCCGCTCACGGTCGGCAGTCCGCAGGAGGTGATCGACAAGACCATGTCGTTCCGCGAGCACTTCGGCGACTACCAGCGCCAGCTGTTCCTGGTCGACCACGCCGGCCTGCCCGAGGCGACGGTGCTCGAACAGCTGGACATGCTCGGCGAGGAGGTCGTGCCCGTCCTGCGCAAGGAGTTCGACGCGCTCCGGCCCGCGCACGTCCCCGAGGCGCCGACGCACGAGGGCCTGAAGGCCGGGAAGGCGGTCGTCCGATGACCGGGCGGACGCTGGTCGTGATCACCGCCGGCCTACGCGAACCGTCGTCCACCCGCCTGCTGGGCGACCGGCTCGCGGCGGCGACCGCCGAGGCGCTGCCGGGCCTGCGCGTCGAGACCGTCGAGCTGCGCCGCCACGCGCACGACCTGGCGAACGCGCTGCTCACCGGATTCCCGGCCGGGGAACTGGCGCGGGCGATCGACCTCGTCCGTGAGGCTGACGGGCTGATTGTGGTCTCGCCCGTCTTCAACGCGTCCTACAGCGGACTGTTCAAGACGTTCTTCGACGTCCTCGACCCGGACCTGCTGGTCGGCAAGCCCGTCCTGATCGCCGCCACCGGCGGTACGCCACGGCACGCGCTCGCCCTCGACTACGCGCTGCGGCCGCTGTTCGCCTACCTGCGGGCGGCCGTCGTCCCGACGGGCGTCTTCGCCGCGGCTGAGGACTGGGCCGACAGCGGGCTCGTGGAGCGCGTCGAACGGGCCGCCGGCGAGCTCGCGACGCTCATCGAGACGGCGGCTGCCACCGGCCCGCGCGATCCGTTCGACGAGTTGACGCCGTTCGAGCAGCTCCTGGGCTAGGGCACTACCGTGGCCTCATGGGGAAGGTGAGCGCGGGGCTGCTGCTGTGGCGTGGGGCCGGCGACGAGGTGGAGGTCCTGCTCGGGCACCCCGGCGGGCCGTACTTCGCCCGCAAGGACGACTGGTCGATCCCCAAGGGTGAGTACACCGACGGTGAGGAGCCCCTCGCCGCCGCCTACCGGGAGTTCGCGGAGGAGCTGGGTATGGCGCCGCCGCCCGGCGACCCTGTGCCGCTCGGGCACGCCACGTCCCACGGGAAGGTCAACACCGTGTGGGCGCTGGAGGGCGACCTGGACATCGCCGAGGCGCGGAGCAACACGTTCACGATGGAATGGCCGCCGCGCTCGGGCCGCCAGCAGGAGTTCCCTGAGATCGACCGGGTCGCCTGGTACGACCTCGCGACGGCCCGCGACAAGATCTTCACCGGGCAGCGCGTCTTCCTCGACCGGCTCGCCGAACACCTTGCGGTTCAACGGACAAGAGAACTTTAAGGATCACATAAGTAGACGAACCTTGACTGGTATAGACCACTCCGGTTGAGTTCCTTCAACCCGCGGTGGACCCCTGCCGCTGACGCGGGCCCGTCAACGTCCGTCCACATCGTGTGCGTGAGCCACACGAAGGAGTGATCGAGTGTCGAAGTTCCGGATCCTCATGGCGTCTCTCGCCGCTGTCGCCCTGGCAGGAGTGATGGCGGTCGCCTTACCGATGATGTCCGCGTCCGCCGCCGACTGCGCGGCGGCGTGGCGTTCGTCGACGGTCTACCACGGCGGGACGTCCGCCTCGCACAACGGCCGCAACTGGACGGCGAAGTGGTGGACCCAGGGGGAGACGCCAGGTACGACCGGCGAGTGGGGTGTCTGGGCGGACAAGGGCGCGTGCGGCGGCGGTGGGACCGACCCCGGCCCGTCGCCGACGACCCCGCCGACCACGCCGCCCACGACCAGCCCGCCGGCACCGGGTGGGTTCGTCGTCAGCGAGGCCCAGTTCAACCAGATGTTCCCGAACCGGAACCCGTTCTACACGTACAGGGGGCTGGTGGACGCGCTGTCCGCGTACCCGGCGTTCGCCAAGACCGGCGGCGACACCGTCATGCGGCAGGAGGCGGCGGCGTTCCTCGCCAACGTGAACCACGAGACCGGCGGGCTGGTGCACATCGTCGAGCAGAACACGGCCAACTACCCGCACTACTGCGACCGCAGCCAGCCGTACGGGTGCCCGGCCGGCCACGACAAGTACTACGGTCGCGGCCCGATCCAGCTGAGCTGGAACTTCAACTACAAGGCGGCCGGTGAGGCGCTCGGGCTGCCGCTGCTGAACAACCCGGACATGGTGCAGAACGATCCGGCCGTGGCCATGAAGACCGGCCTCTGGTACTGGAACACCCAGAACGGCCCCGGCACGATGACGCCGCACGACGCGATGGCCAACCAGCGCGGCTTCGGCGAGACGATCCGCAGCATCAACGGCTCGCTGGAGTGCAACGGCCGGAACCCGGCGCAGGTGCAGAGCCGGATCGACGCCTACCAGCGGTTCGTCCAGATCCTCGGCACGACCCCTGGCGGCAACCTCAGCTGCTGAGTGTGTCGGTGCGGGCGGTGACCAGCGTGACCGGTCACCGCCCGCGTCCGTGTTCAGCCGGGCCGGCGACAGTCCGGAGCCAGCGGGGGAGCACCGCCGCGACCACCAGGATCGGCACGGCGGCGAGGGCGAGAAGCACCGGCAGGCCCGCCACCGCCGAGCCGGTACCGACCGTGGCGAACAGCGCGAGCGCGGCTGTCTCGGCGCCGAATCCGGAGACCGAGGTGACCGTGGCGCGCGGCCCGGTGATGGCGTCCTGCAGCCGCGCGCTCAGCACGATCGACACGCACGACACCGCGCCGTACCCCACGGCGATCGCGGCGAAGCCCGCCGGATGCCCGACCAGCGCACCGGCCGCGAACAGCGCCGCACCGACGCCCGTGACGAGCGCGATCCGGCGGGGCGACAGGTTCTCGGCACGGGACGCCGCCTCGGCACCGACCGCGATGGCGGCGTAGGGCGCCAGCATGACGAGCGGGGTCAGGGCGGCCTGGACGCCGACCGCGGCCGTGAGCAGCGGCAGGTACTCGTCGACGGCGTCGAAGCCGGCCAGCAGCGCCGCCGCGACGAGCAGCCGGCGCACCGGCCGGTGCAGCGCCGCCTCGGTCACACCGGCGCGCAGCGTCCGCAGGTATCCGGCGAAGCCCGTGCCGTCGACCTCGACCTGGTGCTTGGCGGGCAACGTGAGCGGCAGGACCGCGCCGGCACAGCAGATCAGGACGCTCGTCCAGCCGGCGGCCTGGAACCCGCCGAACGCGATCAGCGGAGCGGCGGCGGCGGTGCCGGCGAACGTCCCGAGCATCTCGGCGACCTGCGCCCGGCCGGCGACCTGGGCGTACCGGTCACTCGCGCCGACCGCGGCCAGCTCGTCGTAGAGCAGCGACTCCCAGGTGCCGGAGATCACCGCGCTGCTGGCGCCCCACAGCACGAACCCGATCGCGAACCCCGCGAAGGACGGCCAGAGGAGCCACAACGCGAATCCGGACGCCCGCAGCAGCGTGCTCGCCGCCAGCAGGTGCCGCCGCGACACCCGGTCGGCGAGCGCGCCGGACGGGATCTCGACCACGAACCCCGTGACCGACCACAGCGCGAACAGGACGGAGATCTGGCCGGCGCTGAGGCCCGCGCTCGCGAACAGCAGGGCGTAGACGGGGTACAGCGGCACGAACTCGTCGACGAACGCGAGCAGGTAGAACCGGCGCGCGAGCGCGCGGTGGGGTGGTGCGTCGGGGCGGGGTGAGGATCAATGTCGAAGCATGACCCGATGGTCTCACTCCGCCCCGACGCCGTCCACGGATTAGGCGAGCGCCTGCGCGAACTGGGCCGCGTAGAGGCGGGAGTACGCGCCGCCCGAACCGAGGAGGTCGCCGTGCGTGCCCTGTTCGACGATCCGGCCGTCCTCCATGACGAGGATCAGGTCGGCGTCGCGGATGGTCGACAGCCGGTGGGCGATGACGAAGCTGGTCCGGCCCTGCCGCAGCGACCGCATGGCCCGCTGGATCAGCAGCTCGGTGCGGGTGTCGACCGAGCTGGTCGCCTCGTCCAGGATCAGGATCGCCGGTTCGGACAGGAACGCCCGCGCGATGGTGATCAGCTGCTTCTCGCCCGCGCTGACGTTCGTGCCCTCGTCGTCGAGCACGGTGTCGTACCCGTCCGGCAGGGTCCGGACGAAGTGGTCCACATGCGTCGCTTTCGCCGCCTCCACGATCGCCTCGCGGCTGGCGTCGGCGGCGCCGTAGGCGATGTTCTCCGCGATCGAGCCGCCGAACAGCCACGTGTCCTGCAGGACCATGCCGGTGAGGTCGCGCAGGTCCTCCCGGGTCATCGCCGTGATGTCGACGCCGTCGACGGTGATGCGCCCGCTGTTCAGCTCGTAGAACCGCATCAGCAGGTTGACGAGCGTCGTCTTGCCGGCGCCCGTGGGCCCGACGATCGCCACGGTCTGGCCCGGTTCGACGGCCAGCGACAGGTCGTCGATCAGCGGCACGTTCTCGTCGTAGCGGAACGACACGTGCTCGAACGCCACCCGGCCCCGGACGCCGTCCGGACGCACCGGCTCGGCCGGGTCCGGCTCCTGCTCGTCCGCGTCGAGGAGGGCGAACACCCGCTCGGCGGACGCGACCCCGGACTGGAGGAGGTTGGCCATCGCCGCGATCTGCGTCAACGGCTGGCTGAACTGGCGCGAGTACTGGACGAACGCCTGCACGTCGCCGAGCGACAGCGTGCCGGACGCCACCCGCAACGCGCCGACCACCGCGACCAGCACGTAGTTGAGGTTGCCGACGAACATCATCGCCGGCTGGATCAGTCCGGAGATGAACTGCGCCCGGAAGCTCGACGCGTACAGCGACTCGTTGTGCTCGGCGAACGCCTTCTGGACCTCCTCGCGGCGGCCGAAGACCTTGACCAGCGTGTGACCGGTGTACGCCTCTTCGATGTGCCCGTTGAGCCGGCCGGTCGTCGCCCACTGCTTGACGAACTGCGGGCGGGCACGCTTGCCGATCATCGCCGCGATCGCCACCGACAGCGGCACCGTGACGACCGCGACCAGGGCCAGCAGCGGCGAGATCGCGATCATCACCGCGAGCACCGCGACGATCGTCAGCAGAGAACCGATGAGCTGGCTCAGTCCCTGCTGGAGGGTCTGGGTGACGTTGTCGAGGTCGTTCGTGACCCGGCTCAGCATCTCGCCGCGCGGCTGCCGGTCGAAGTACCGCAGCGGCAGCCGCGACAGCTTGGCCTCGCACGCCTCGCGGAGCCGGAGCACGGTCCGCTGCACGATCACCGCGATCAACCGGCCCTGCACCAGCCACAGCAGCGCCGCGACGACGTAGATCGCCAGCACCAGCAGCAGCACCCGGCCGACCTCGCCGAAATCGATGCCGCGCCCCGGCACGACGTCCATCGCCGCGAGCATGTCGGCGAGCGTGTCCCTGCCCTGATCGCGCAGCGCCGCGACGGCCTCCGCCTTGGTCTGCCCCGCCGGCAGGCGCGCGCCGACGACACCCGCGAACACCAGGTCCGTGGCGCGGCCGAGGATCCACGGCGCCAGCGTCGACAGGCCGATGCTGACGGACGAGATCAGCAGCGCCACCGTCGCCGCCGCCTGCTCCGGACGCAACGTGCGGAGCAGGCGCCGGCCCGAGCCACGGAAGTCCAGCGACTTCTCCGTCGACATCGCCATGAACGACGCCGGACCCCGCCCCATGTTCGCCGCGCCCGGCCCGGGGCTCCGCGCCGGCGTAGGCCGCTCACCCTGGACCGTCACGCCATCCCCTCCTGGTTCGCTCGCCCGACTTTCGGCGCCGCGGCGCCGCTCCGCTCGCTCACGCGGCTTCCTCCTCGGTGAGCTGGGACAGGACGATCTCGCGGTACGTGTCCGAGGTGTCCATCAGCTCGGCGTGCGTGCCGGTCGCGACGACGCGGCCCTCGTCCAGGACGACGATCCGGTCGGCGTGCCGGATCGTGCTGACGCGCTGCGCGACGATCACGACCGTCGCCGACGCCGTGTCACGGGTCAGCGCCGCCCGCAGGGCAGCGTCCGTGGCGTAGTCGAGCGCCGAGAACGCGTCGTCGAAGAGGTAGATCTCCGGACGGCGCACGAGCGCACGGGCGATCGCCAGCCGCTGCCGCTGCCCGCCGGACAGGTTCGTGCCGCCCTGCGCGACGGGCGCGTCCAGTCCGTCGGCGAGGTGTTCGACGAACGCCCTGGCCTGGGCGGTGTCGAGGGCGTGCCACAGATCGTCGTCGGTCGCGTCGGGGTTGCCGTAGCGCAGGTTCGTCGCGACCGTCCCGGAGAAGAGATAGGGCTTCTGGGGGACGAGGCCGACCGCCCGCGACAGCATGTCCGGATCCAGCTCGCGGACGTCGACCCCGTCGACCAGCACCGCGCCGCCCGTGGCGTCGAACAGTCGGGGGATCAGGTTGAGCAGCGTCGTCTTGCCGCTGCCGGTGCTCCCGATGACCGCCGTGACCTCACCCGGCCCGGCCGCCAGGTCGATGCCGCGCAGCACGGACTCCTCGGCGCCCGGATACCGGAACTCGACGTCGCGCAGTTCCAGCCGCCCGTGCAGGCCCAGCGCCGGCACCGGGTTCGCGGGCGGCACCACGCTGGAGTCGGTGTCCAGCACCTCGGCGATCCGCTCGGCGCACACCTCCGCGCGCGGGACCATCATGAACATGAACGTGGCCATCATGACCGACATGAGGATCTGCATCAGGTAGCTCAGGAACGCCGTGAGCGCGCCGATCTGCATCTCGCCGCTGTCGATCCGGTGCGCGCCGAACCAGATCACCGCGACGCTGGCCACGTTGATCACCAGCATCACGGCCGGGAACATCATCGCCACCAGCCGGCCGACGCCGAGCGACACGTCGTACAGCGCGTCGTTGGCGACGGCGAACCGCTGCTGCTCGGCGCGGTCCCGGACGAACGCCCGGATGACGCGCACGCCGGTGATCTGCTCGCGGAGTACCCGGTTGATGTCGTCGATGCGGACCTGCATCGTCCGGAACAGCGGCCGCAACCCCACGACGAGCAGCGCCACGACGGCGCCCAGCGCCGGGACGATCACCAGCAGCAGGCTCGACAGCGGCGCGTCCTCGCGCAGCGCCATGAGGATCCCGCCGACGCCCATGATCGGCGCAGACACCATCAGCGTGAACGTCATCAGGGCGAGCATCTGGACCTGCTGGACGTCCACGGTCGTGCGGGTGATCAGCGACGGCGTGCCGAACTGGCCGACCTCGCGGGTCGAGAAGTCCTGGACGCGGTGGAAGATGGCGGCCCGCAGGTCCCGGCCGACGGCCATCGCCGTGCGCGCCCCGAAGTAGACGGCGCCGGCCGCGCACACGATCTGGACGAACGACACCGCCAGCATGACGACGCCGGTCCGGACGATGTAGCCGGTGTCGCCGAGCACGATCCCGTTGTCGACGATGTCGGCGTTGAGCGACGGCAGGAACAGGGTCGCGAGCGTCTGGACGAGTTGCAGGACGACGACCAGCGCGATCGTGCCGTGGTACGGGCGCAGGTACGTGCGCAGCAGCCGGATCAGCACGGCGTCTCCTCGAGCCCGGCGAGCCGGTGCATGGCCAGCGTGATCGTCTCGCGCAGGACGGTGGCCAGCGGCACGTCGGGCGTGCCGTGCAGCCATGTGCGGATCGCCACCCGCGACGCGCCGACGGCGCTGGATGCGAGGACCCGGCAGCGCACGTCGACCTCGATCCCGAGCCGGGCGGCGATCGACTCGGCCAGGACCTCTTCGATTCTCATGTGGCTGCTGATGAAGTGGGCGCGGAGCGCCGGATCGTGGAGGAAGAGCGCGAGCGTGTCGCGGTCGGGCTCGGCGGGGGCGCCGGCGGGCGCGGCGAGCATGGCGTGCACGACCGCGTCGGCGAGCGGTTCCTCGGCCGGGCGGGCGGCGAGCGCCTCGCCGACCTGCTGCGCCCGCGCGGACGCGACCGCGCAGATCGCCTCCTCGCGGCTGCCGAAGTAGTTGTTGTAGGTCCGGGGGGAGACGCCCGCCTCGGCGGCGATGTCGTCCACCCGGACGTTCTGCGGGCCCCGTTCGAGCGCCAGGCGCAGCGCCGCCCGGCTCAAGGCCTCGCGGGTCGCCTGCTTCTTGCGGGTGCGCAGGTCCGGTGCGGGCTCGTCCATGGACGAGACCCTAGCCGGTTACTTGCGTACCACGCAATATTGCGGATTGCGCAATTACGCGATCACTGGACCGAGAGATGGACGTGGTTCGTGTGGTCGGACGCCGGGTCGCCGTTGCCGTTCTGGTACGCCCGCCAGCCCGTGCCGGGGAGCCAGATCTGCTTGAACCAGATCACGTACAGGACGCCGAGCCGGTCGGCGTTGTCGACGAAGTACGCCGCCAGCTCCTCGCCGTACGCCTTCTCGGCGCCCGTCGCGACCCCGCCGAACGTGTTCTGCGCCGCCGAGAAGTCACAGGCGCGGCCCTTGGGGTGCTCCCCGAAGGACGCCTGACGGAAGCACGCCACGAACCGGGTGAAGCCGGCGGCCTTTGTCTGCTGCAACGCGTTCAAGGTGCGCGGCGTGAGGCAGCCGGACGTCGTCGGATCGTCGGCGGTGCAGCCCTGCGACGGGAACGACCCGTCGGCGTTGCGCTTCGCCGACGCCGCGGCCGGCCGGGAGCCCGACCCGGAGAAGCCGGCGGTCGAGACGCCGACCGCCTTCTCCGCGTCCGACTTCCGCTTCGCCATGGCCTGCGCCTGGGCGGCCTGGAGCACGATCTCGTCCTCCAGCTGGCGGCGTTGCCTGGTCAGCTCGTCGCGGGTCTTCGCCAGCGCGGAGATCTTCTCGGCGTTCTGCGTCGAGAGCTGGTCGAGCAGTTCGGACCGTCCGACCAGCGCGGGCATCGACGCGCTGTCGAGGACGGCGCTGAACACCGACGGCCGCCCGTCCTTGTACGCCGCGTTGGCCAGCCGGTCGACCTCGCGGCTCAGCGCGGCCTCGCGAGCCGTCGACTCGGACTGCCGGCGGACCAGCTCGGCCTGCCTGCGCTGCGACGCCACCAGGCGCCCCTGCGCGGCGGCGTAGCCCTGCGACGCGTCGGACAGCGCCTTCCGCAGGCTCGGTGTGCCCCCCTCGGGATCGATCGCCGTCGGCGCGGCCGACCCTGGCGTGGCGGCCATGAACACCGCCGCCACCGCCAGCCCGAGTACCGCCGTACGTCGCTTCCCGCCACTCGCCACCGTACGGCGCATGCAGCCCTCCACAGCCCGTGATCCAGAGCGAGGGCTGTGCCCCCTCGCGCTGTGGAGTACGCAGGAACGTTACGAACGGTTGAATACCTGACGGCCTACTTGACCGCGCCGGCGGTGAGACCGGACTGGATCTGCCGCTGGAAGATCGCGTACACGATGATCATCGGCAGGATCGAGATCGTCAGGGCGGCGAACAGCCCGGACCAGTCGGCCTCGTACCCGGCGGTCGTGGAGATGTCCGCGATGCCCTGGGTGAGCACCCACTTGTCCCGGACGCCGCCGACCAGCACCAGCGGCAGCAGGTACTGCGCCCACTGGCCGATGATGTTGAAGATCGCCACGCTGATCATGCCGGGCTTGGCCATCGGCAGCATGACGCTGAAGAACAGCCTCGTGTGCGAACACCCGTCGATGATGCCCGCCTCGGCCACCGACGTCGGCAGCGTTCGGAAGAACGCGCTGAGGAAGAACACCGTGAACGGCAGCGAGTACGCGATATAGACCAGGATCAGGCCCGTGTGCGTGTTGAGCAGCCCGATCTGCTGGACGACGAAGAACAGCGGGACGATCGCCAGGAACGTCGGGAACGCCATGCCGGCGACGAAGAAGAAGTACAGCGCGCGACGCCCGACGAACTCGTACCGGGCGAGCACATAGGCCGCCATCGAGCCCAGCAGCATCGTGCCGAACGTGCTCCACGCCACGACCCACACGCTGTTGATGAAGTAGTCGCCGACGCGCGCCTTCGTCCAGGCCCGGGAGTAGTTCTCCCACCGCAGCTCGGCCGGCAGCGTCCACGGGCTGCTGAAGATCTCCGTGGTGTTCTTGAACGACGCCAGGAAGACCCAGAGGATCGGCACGACCACGATCAGGGTCCAGAAGAACAGCGCCAGGTGGCCCATGCCGTTGAACAGGCTCACCTGGGACCGGACGGACTTGCGGCGGCGGGTCTTCTCGGCGTGGGCCGGTGCCGTGTTCTCTACGGTTGTCGTCATGTGCCGGCCCTCGTCAGTACTCGATCGCTTCGCGCTTGGTCACCCGGAGGGTGAGAGCAGCGAAGGTGATGGTCAGGAAGAACAGCGCGACGCCGAGTGCTGACGCGTAGCCGAAGTCGTTCTTGCTGTACGCCCGGTAGATCTCCAGTGCGAGGACGGTCGTGGCGCCGTCGGGGCCGCCGTCGACGATGGCCAGGACGTTGACGATCGCGAACGCGTCGAACGCCGCGATGCCGAGGTAGACCCAGGCGACCTGCAGCGTGTCGCGCAGCAGCGGCAGGGTGACGTTGAAGAACATGCGGGTGCGGCTGGCGCCGTCCAGCTCCGCCGCCTCGTACAGGTCCTTGGGAATCGATCCCATGCCGGCCGAGAACAGCACGACGTAGAAGCCGACGGCCTGCCACACCAGCACCGCGATGATCGACGGCAGCGCGAGTTTCGGATTGATCATGAACAGGATCGGATCGAGCCCGAGTTTCATCAGGATGCCGTTGATGAGACCGGACTCGTTCGGGCGGTACACCGTCTGGAACAGCACCGCGATGATCGGCACGGCCAGGACCTGGGGGAAGAAGAACACCACCCGGTAGAACTTCGACCCCCAGACCCCGGCCATGTCGCCGCCCTTGGACTTACCGCCCACGCTCAACATGAACGAGAAGAACAGGGCGATGACGATAGTGATCAGCGGCAGGGTGATCAGGATGATCCCGTTGTGCGACACGGATCGCCAGAAGCGGTCGTCCTCGAACAACATCTTGGAGAAGTTGTCGAGACCGACCCACCGCGGCGGGACCGAGAAGCCTCTCCAGGCGTTCAGCGCGATGTAGAACGCCTGGATGTAGGGCCAGATCACAAAGACCACATACAGCGTCACCGGCGCGAACAAGAAGCCGATGATGAAGGGATATCTGCCGTGCCGCATGATCACTACGCTCCGGTGCTTAGCGCTTGAACTTGGTGACGGACGAGTCCTTCTTGATGGCGTCCGCCTTCTTCTGGATGCGGTCCACGAACGCGTCGGCCTTGATGCGGCCGAACATCAGCTCGTTGGTGGCGGCGCGGGCCTCGGTGTCGAGGTCCTTGTACCAGCCGTCGAAGAAGATGTTGACGACGTCCTGGCCGGCGGCCTTGAGCGCGGCCTGCGAGCTCTTGGTGCCGGGCGGGAAGTCGACCGAGTCCGACGCGCCGACGACCACGGTCGGGGACTTGATCAGCTCCGCGAAGCCCTTGCCGCCGGCCTGCGACAGCATCTGGCGCGCGTACTCCAGGCCACCGGCGCTGTTCTTGCCCTTCGCCGGCACGACGTAGCCCTCACCGGCGGTGGCGCGCACCGCGGCGGCACTCAGCTTGCCGCCCGGCTTCGCCGGAACCGGGATCACCTGGTACTCGAAGTCCGCCGGAGCGTCCTTCTTCTGCTCGTTCTCCAGCCAGTCACCGGACGGGTAGAAGCCGATCTTGTACTGGTTGTGCTGGAGCTGGACGTCGGTGTGCTTGAGGCCCTCGTGGCTCTTGTCCATGTACTTGGCGCCGACCTCGGCCCACATCGTGGCGGCCTCCTTGACGGCGTCCGTCGTCCAGGCCCCGTCCTCGAGGTTGTCGATGTTCTTGAGGACGTCCGCGCCACCGATCTTGGCGGCGTGGGTGAGGATCACGTTCCACTGGTAGTACGGGGCGTTCGCACCCGCGTACGCGTAGGGGATGACCTTCGCGGCCTTCATCGCGTCGAGCGTCTTGATGAAGCTGTCCCAGTCGGTCGGGGCCGTCCAGCCCTTCTCCTTGAACAGCTTGCCCGAGTACCACAGGCCGAAGACCGTCGAGACGTAGTACAGGACGTACGGCTTGCCGTTGAAGGAGCCGGCGTCGATGGTGCCGGGCACCACGGTGTCGCGGACCTTCTTGTTCGGGTCGTCCACCGACGGGGCGTCCCACAGCGGGGTGAGGTCGAGGATCTGGCCGTCGGCGACGAGGGCGCCGAAGTCCATCGAGCCCGCACCGGAGTTGTTCACGAAGTCCGGCGGGTTGCCACCGGCGAAGCGCGGCTGCAGGACTGTCTTGATGTCCGGCGTGGCCTCGTGCTTGATCTCCGCCTTCGGGAACGCCTTCTTGTACAGCGGCTCGTGGACCTCGACCGCGTACTTGTCGGTGTAGCCACCGTTGAAGATGATGACCTCGAGCGCGGCGTCGTCCTTCACGCCGAACGGGTTCTTGCCGGACTTCTTGCCGCCGCCCGACGTGTCCTTGTCGTCGCTGCCGCTCGTGGCGCAGGCGCTGAGCAGTCCGGCCGCCGGACCGGCGACCACGGCGACCGCCGCGGCACGCCGCAGGAGTGCCCGCCGGCTCAGCAGCGAGGGGTGGGTGGATTCTGGCATCAGATCTCCTCGGTTCTCATCAGGGCGTCGCGCCCGTTGGGGAGGCGCGGCGTGTCGCGAGGTCTTGCGGTGTCCCGGTCGGCCGGGGACGTGTCACGGTGGTGCGGTCGCGGGCGGCGGTCAGGGGTCTGGGCCGTACCGCGGCTCAGGAGAGACGGCGATCGGTGCTCACCTCCTCGGCGCGGTGTCCGGCGACCGCCCGCGCGGTGACCTGGAACGCGGTGTCGGAGCGTTCGTGGGTGCGCTGCGCCACGGCCACGTACACCAGGTCGAGGACGACCAGCTGCGGGTGGCGGGCGGACAGCGCGTCCGGACGGAACGTCGTCTCGTGCGTGGACGTCAGCAGGACGAGATCGGCGACGTCCGCCAGCGGCGAGTCCGGGTAGCTCGTCAGGGCCACGGTGGTGGCGCCGTGGCTGCCGGCCTCGGCCAGCATCTCGATCGTCTCCCGCGTCTGCCCGCTGTTGGAGATGCCCAGCGCGATGTCGCCCGGGCCCAGCAGCGCGGAGCTGGCCAGCCCGTTGTGGACCTCCGTCCACGCCCACGACGGGATCCCGATGCGGTGCAGGCACAGCTGCAGCTCGGCGCCCACCAGCGCGCTGCCGCCGATGCCGTAGATGTCGACCCGCTTGGCCTCGGCGATCGCGCTCGCGGCACGGTCGACGGCCGTGAGATCGAGGCGGGCCGACGTGTCCTGAAGGGCGCGCGAGTCGGCGGCGATGATCTGGGCCAGGACCCGCTCCAGCGGATCGTTGGGCAGGATCTCCCGGCCGATGTCGACCGTCCACCCGGCGGCCCGGGCGGCCCGGCCGGTCTCGGCGGCGATACCGAGCCGCAGCTCCGCGTAGCCGTCGAAACCGAGCGCGCGGCAGAAGCGGGTGACGGTCGCGGGGGAGGTGCCGCTGCGCTCCGCCAGCTCGACGATCGTCGCGCGGGCGGCGGCCGCGGGGTTGGTCAGCACCAGGTCAGCGACCTTCTGCAGCGCCCCGGGCAGCTCGCCGCGGATGTCGCGGACGCGGCCGAGCACGCCGTCGGCGGCGGTCAGCTCGCCCTCGTGCTCTGCCATCATCGGGTTCCTCGGATCGTTGCCGCGACAGGGTCCGTGCTCGTGGTGAAAATTCTTACCAACGGAGCCAGCTTGTCAACAGGTCTAGACCAGTTATCCAAACTGTTACCTGAACTGTGGCCTGGCGCGGGCGAGTATGCCCCATGAGCGGTTAATTAGGGCAACTCGGTCACCGAGAGCGATGAAAATTATTTGCACTATCGTTGTACGGGACGGGCGTTAGGGGACGCGACACGCCGTCGTGGCCGGTGCGGTCGGCGTGTCGTTCTCGCCAGGTCGTCGCCGCGGGTGATCTCCGCGGCGATCTCGGCCGCGACCTTGTCGAGCTCGTGGCGGAGCCTGTCCGCCGTGACGTGGAGGATGGTCCAGCCGGCGGCGACGAGCCGGTTGAGGCGGCGGCGGTCGCGGCGGAGCTGGGTCGCCTCGGCGTGCCACTCGCCGTCGTACTCGACCGCGAGCCGTACGGCCGGCCAGGCGAGGTCGACCCGTGCGACGAACGCGTTCGCGGCGTCCCGGACGACGTGCTGGCACACCGGCGGCGGCAGCCCGGCGAGCACGAGCCGGACGCGCAGCCGCGACTCCTGCGGCGACTCGGCGGCACGATCGTGCAGGTCGAGCGCCCGTAGGCCGCGCTGGCCGCCCCGCGCGCCGGCCAGGCGGGTGCGGAGCGCGTCGAGATGTCCCGGACGGAGCACGCCGCTCTGGGCGAACGCGTCGAGCAGCGTGACGGTTTCGACGAGGTCCGTGCCGAGGGCCAGGTCGAACGCGGTCCGTTCGGGCGTGGTGGAGCGGGGTGTCGCTTTGTCGACGTCGCCCGGTGTGAGATCGGCAAAACGGATCTTTAGGCCGGCGACCGGGCCGAATCGGTGCTGCCACGGCACTACGACCTCGACGGGATCGCCGGTGTCGATGAGCTCGACGCCGTGGAGGAACGCCGCGGATCGTCCGGCGATGGCGGCCTGCTCGGGCATCAGCAGGTGGGCGGCGACGCAGCGGGTCCGGTGCGTGACGGGCAGCTCCGCGTCGGCATAGACCCCCCGCAGCAACCGCCGCCAGGCTCCGCCGTCGAGTTGGCGGGCGGTGAGGAGGCCATGGTCGCGAGCGTCCTTGGCGCGGAACACGGTGCCGACCAGGGCGTCGGGGCGTGCGGGAGTTCTGGCCACGGTGTGACGATGTCAGCTTTCGTGGCGCGGATTTCGGTTGTCCACAGGCAGTATCGGGGCCGGGCTTGTATGTCCACAGTAGAACGCTCGGGGAAATCCACCCTTGGGGCGCGGATGAGGCGTGGATTTCCCCGAGTATTCCACATAGGACATCGCCGCGCTGCGGTGGCGGCCCGCTCGCGCGGCAACGGCGGGCGCTCACGGCGGCGGGCCCGCCGCGGTGGGCGGGCGGGCTTCGCGGCGGGGCGGGACGTTAGGGCCCTCCCGGGCGGCCCAGGAGGGAGGGGAGGGAGGGGGCGCGCCCAGGAGGGTGCGGGCGCCCGGGAGGGGGAGGCCGGGCGCCCGCGGGTCCGTCAGCCGGTCAGGCCGGCGGTGATGGCGGTGAACTGCCAGTTGCTCTGCGCGATGCCGGAGCAGTTGCTGACCACGCCGCCGCCGGGGCACGGCCGGTCGCGGTTGACCGACCAGAACGCCAGCCGGGCGATGTGCTTGGAGTTGGCGTAGTTGCGGATGTCAGTCCAGGTCTGGACGGAGGTCATCTCCTGCTGGTCGGACAGGCCGTTCATGCCGGAGATGCCGATGTGGGCGTACGCGGTGGCGTCCGACCATCCGAATGCGGACTTGAGGGAGTTCTTGAGTCCTTCGGTGGCGTTGACCGTGTCGGTGCCGATGTTCGAGCTGCCGAAGTCGAACGGCATGATCGTGAAGTTGTCGATGTTGGCGCCCAGCGCGGCGGCCTGGGTGATGAGCCGGCTGCCCCAGAAGTTCGGCCCGGTGGTGCTGGTGCCGAACGTGACGATCGTCTTGATGCCGGGGTTGTTCTGCTTGACGATCTTCAGCGCGCCGAGGATGCGGTCCTGGACGACGGCGTTCTCGAACTCGTCCGTGTTCTCGATGTCGATGTCGATGTACTTGAGGTTGTAGGCGTTGATGACCTGCTGGTACGCACCGGCGAGGGCCGCTGCGGACGAGCAGTTCGGGCCGAGCTTGTTGCCGCTCCAGCCGCCGAACGAGATCTGGACGTCGCCGCCGGCGCCGCGGATGGCGTTGATCGTGCTCTGGTCGACGCCGCCGGTCAGCGGCCGGTTGCCGTCCCACGCGGGCGAGCATCCGCCGCCGGACAGCATGAACGCCATCGTGAACTGCTTGATGCCCGTCGCGGACATGACCGTGGTGGCGCTCGGCGGGTCACCCCAGCCCATGTACAGGTACGGGGTGGCCATCGCGCCGCCGGTGGTCGGGCAGCCGGTCGTGGACGCGGTCACCCCGCCGGACTTGGCCGACTCGCCGTTCCCGTTGTACGCGGCCACCGTGTACGTGTGCGACGTGCAGGCACCCAGGCCGGTGATCGTCGTGGACGTGCCGGTCACGGTGGCGCGGACGGTCGTCCCCTCGTACACGCGGTACCCGGTGACGGTGCCGGACGAGGCGCCCCAGTTCAGCGCGATCGACGAGCCGGTCGTGCTGGTGACGCTCGGTGTTCCCGGAACGCCCGGCGCGCCGGGGTTCGGGTTCGGGTTGCCGCCGGGGCCGTCGAGGTTGATGTCGTCCGCGTAGTACGTGCCCTGGCCGTACCAGCCGTGCAGGAAGACCTGGACGCTCGTCTGCGATGCCGTGGTGGTGAACGAGACGCTCAGCTGCGTGTACGCGGCGGCCGACGGGGTCCAGGTGGACACGCCGCCGGTGACGCCGAGGTACACGTAGTTCCCCCGCACCCACCCGGACAGCGTGTACGCCGTGTTCGGCTGAACGGTGACTGTCTGTGTGCACAGCGCGTGGTTCGAGGCGCTGGCCGCGCCGGCGAGCGCTCTGGTCCCGCTGCGGACCGGGCTCGTCACGACCGAGCCGAGGCCGCCGCCGCACGACCATCCGGAGAGCGTCCCGGTCTCGAAGCCCGGGTTGGTGAGCAGGTTGGCCGCATGTGCCGGACTCGGCACGCTCAGGCCGGCCGCCGCCAGAAGTGTGGCGGCGACCGCGGCTAACAGTCTCGTTCGGATACGCATGGAGCACCTTCCAGGGCTGTTGGGGAGCGCGGGTACTCAGGCACCGATGCAGTGCGGCACTGGATTCGTATTGTGGGAAGTCCGCCACCGGCCGCACAAGGTCTAGACCACAGATTCTGGGAAAGTGCAGGTAAATAAGCCCCAGGGGGCAGCGTGTAACCGGTTTCAAACCACTCCGGCTACGGACGGCGGCGGGGCGAGGGCGGTCCGCGCGGGCGCCGTGGCGTGGCTGACAGGCCTCCGCGGGGGCGGCGCACGTTCTAAGCTCCGGGTGACGGCCCACCGGCGAGTGGGGGCGATGTGGAGTCAGCGGAGTGTGCCCCGACCGAGGCGACGCGACCGGCGTTGGCCTGGGTGGCGGCCGTCGACGACCTCGCCGGGCTGGACGGCTACCGCCCGCTACTCACCGCGATGTCGGCCAGCCTCGCCGATCAGGGCGCCGCCGCGGTCGGGCTGGCGCTCGCCGACGTCAACGACGCACTCACCGTCCGGATCATCGCTCTGGCCGAGGCCCGGCTCGGCCCGCCGCCGTGCGCCTACGCGTGGCTGGTGCTCGGCTCGGGCGGGCGGCGTGAGGAGTGGCTGCACTCCGACCAGGACAACGCGGTGGCGTACGAGGACGCGGACGCCGGTCCGTACTTCGCCGACCTCGCCGAGACGGTCGTCTCCGCGCTCGCGGACGCCGGCCTGCCACGGTGCCCCGGTGGCTACGTGGCGACGCGCTGGCGGCATCCGCTGGGGGAGTGGGAACGGATCTTCCGGGCGTGGTTCACCCGCCCCGACCCGCAGGGACTGGTCGACGCCGAGGTGCTGCTCGACTTCCGGACGGTGCACGGCGCGCTGCCCCTCGTCCGGTTGGAGGAGATCGTGCGGACGGGTGGCGACCGGCCGCGGTTCGCGGTCCGGATGGCGCGCGCGGCGGTGACGTTCGAACCGCCGCTGGGGATGTTCGGCCGGATCCGGGTCGACCGCGGGCGGCTCGACCTGAAGCGCGCGGGCATCGCCGGCATCGTCCTGCTGGCGCGGCTCTACGCCCTCGCCGCCGGTTCGACCGTCCGGCCGACCGTGGACAGGCTGGCCGCGGCGGCCGCCGGCGGGACCCTCAGCCTGGGCGGCGCCGCCCGCCTGACCGACGCGTACCGGGTGCTCCTGGACCTGCGGCTGCGCCACGGCAACGACCTGCGGCTGGACGCCCTCGACGCGGAGCGGCGCCAGGAACTGGCACGCGCGCTGCGGGCGGTCCGCGACCTGCAAGAGGTGACCGCGCTGCGGTACCGCACGGACGCGGTGAGCTAGCCGTGGAGCGGGTCGTCGCCCTCGGCGCGCTGGGGATCATCCTCTTCGGGTACCCGGTGATGGCCGTGTTCGACGGCGGCCCTGTCGCGCTCGCCGTCTACCTGTTCGTCGCGTGGGCGCTGTTCATCGCCCTGGTCGCGGCCCTCGCCCGGACGTGGCGGTAGGCATGCTGTCCACCTGGGTCGTCGTCGCCGTCTCCGCCGCGTACCTGGCGCTGCTGTTCGCGGTCGCGCACTACGGCGACCGGCGCGCCGCCACGGGCCGCAGCCTGATCAGCAACGGGTCGATCTACGCGCTGTCCCTTGCCGTGTACGCCACCGTCTGGACGTACTACGGCAGCGTCGGCCGCGCGGTCTCCAGCGGCGTCGCGTTCCTGCCGATCTACCTCGGCCCGACGATCATGCTGGCGTTCGGCGTGTTCCTGCTGCGCAAGATCATCCGGATCAGCAAGGCGCACCGGATCACGTCGCTGGCAGACTTCGTCTCCGCCCGGTACGGCAAGAGCGCGCTGCTCGGCGGCCTGGTGACGGTGATCGCCGTCGTCGGGATCGTCCCGTACATCGCGTTGCAGCTCAAAGCCGTGTCGAACACGTTCGGGATCGTGCGCCGGTACCCGGAGATCGTGTCCACGCGCGAACTCGGCGAGGTACCCGTCCTGCACGACACGGGCCTGTACGTCGCGCTGCTGCTGGCGGCGTTCACGATCCTCTTCGGCACCCGCCACCTCGACGCCACCGAACGGCACGAGGGCATGGTCGCCGCGATCGCGTTCGAGTCGATCGTGAAGCTCGTGGCGTTCCTCGTCGCGGGCGTGTTCGTGACGTTCGGGATCTTCGGCGGCTTCGGCAACCTGGCGGACGCGGCGGCGGCCTCGTTGGGCGGCGGGGTCGACTACGGCAGCTGGGCCTGGCTCATCGTCCTGTCGATGCTCGCGATCCTGTTGCTGCCGCGGCAGTGGCAGATCGCCGTCGTGGAGAACGTCGACGAGCGCCACCTCGCGCGGGCCGTGTGGCTGTTCCCGCTGTACCTGCTGGCCATCAACATCTTCGTTCTGCCGATCGCGCTCGCGGGGCTGGCCCGGTTCGGGTCCGGCACGGTCGACGCCGACACGTACGTCCTCGCGCTGCCGATGGCCGAGGGGCAGCAGGCCCTCGCGTTGCTCGTGTTCCTCGGCGGGCTGTCCGCCGCGACCGGCATGGTCATCGTGGAGACGATCGCGCTGTCGATCATGGTGTCGAACTCCCTGGTCATGCCGATGCTGCTCCGCTGGGGGCCGCGGCACGCGCACCTCGGCGGCGTGATCCTCGGGGTCCGGCGGGTGACGATCGTCGCGGTGCTGCTGCTCGGGTACCTGTACTTCCGGCTCGCGGGACAGGGCTCGGCGCTCGTCTCGATCGGGCTGGTGTCGTTCGCGGCCGTGGCCCAGTTCGCGCCCGCGCTCATCGGCGGGCTGTACTGGCGCGGCGGTACCCGCAACGGCGCGCTCGCCGGGCTCCTCGCCGGCTTCGGCGTGTGGCTGTACACGTTGCTGCTGCCGTCGCTGTCCGACACGGGATGGCCGCCGCGGTCGTTCACTGAGGACGGCCCGTTCGGGATCGCGCTGCTCCGGCCCCAGGCGCTGTTCGGGCTCGACGGCCTCGACCAGATCAGCCACGCGATGGTGTGGAGCGCGCTGGCCAACATCGGCGCGTACGTCGGGGTGTCGCTCGCCCGCCGGCCCAGTGCCGCCGAACGCGCGCAGGCGGCGCTGTTCGTCGACGAGGGCCCGCGCGTTCTGCGCGGCAGTGCGTCCGTGGCCGACCTTCAGACACTGCTCGAACGATTTCTCGGTACGGACGGAGCCCGCGACGCACTTCACGCCTACGCCCGCGGCCGGGGGTTGGCCCGCCCGCCGGTCGACGCCGACGCCGATCTCGTCCACCACGTCGAGACGCTGCTCGCCGGGGCCGTCGGCGCGGCGTCGTCGCGGGTCATGATCGCGTCCGTCGTGCGGGAGGAACCGCTCGGCATCGGCGAGGTCATGGAGATCCTGGACGAGGCGTCGCAGGTGCGCGCGTACAGCCGGGAGCTGGAGCGGGCGTCGCGCGAGCTGCGCGCCGCCAACGAGCGCCTGACGGACCTGGACCGGCTCAAGGACGACTTCGTCTCCACCGTCACCCACGAGCTGCGGACGCCACTCACGTCCATCCGGGCGTTCTCGGAGATCCTGCTCGACAACCCCGACCTTCCCGCGGACGAGCGCGAGCACTACCTGCGGATCGTCGCCGACGAGACCGAACGCCTGACCCGGCTTATCAACCAGGTCCTGGACCTGTCGAAGCTGGAGTCCGGCCGGGCGGACTGGCACGTCGGGGAGGTGGACGTGGCCGGCGTCGTGCGCGATCTGGTCGCCGAGACGGCGGGGCTGTTCGCCGAAGCCGGAGCGCGACTGGAGGTCTCCGTTCCCACCGCCGTCCCGCTCGTGGCCGCCGACCGGGACCGTGTCGTCCAGGTGGTGCTGAACCTGCTGTCGAACGCGGCCAAGTTCTCCGCCGGCGTCGTCACGATCGGCGTGCGCACCGACGACGGCGTGGTCCGCGTCGACGTCACCGACAACGGCCCCGGCATCGCCGCCGCCGACCAGCAGGCCATCTTCGAGAAGTTCCGCCAGGGCGGCCTGTTGGGCAACCGGCCGCCCGGCACCGGGCTGGGGCTGCCGATCAGCCGGCAGATCATCGATCATCTCGGCGGAACGCTGTGGGTCGAGAGTGTCGCGGGCAATGGCGCTACGTTCTCGTTCACACTGCCGGTCGCGGCAGCGGAGGAGAACGTATGACGCACAAGGTCCTGATCGTCGACGACGAGCCGAACATCGTGACGTCGCTGGAGTTCCTGATGCGACGCAGCGGCCATGCCACGGCGGTCGCGCGCGACGGCGACGAGGCGCTGACGGCCGTGGCGGTGTTCCGTCCGGACCTGGTGCTTCTCGACGTCATGCTCCCCAACCGCGACGGGTTCGAGGTGTGCCAACGGCTCCGCGCCGACGGCTGGACCGACCTCAAGATCATCATGCTCACCGCCAAGGGACGCGAGGCCGAGGTCGCGAAAGGACTGGCGGTCGGCGCCGACGCGTACGTGACCAAGCCGTTCTCCACCCGCGAGCTGGTGGACGCGGTGGCGCAGCTGCTCTCGTCCGGCGGTCCGGAGCCGCGCGGCGGCGATTCGCGCGACGGGGATCTGTGAGTTCGCGGGCGAGGTTCGGGTTGGCGCTGGCCGTGCTGGCGGGCGCGGTCCTGGCGGCCGTGGCGTTGCTGGCTGCCGGCGTGTGGGCGGGTGCTGGTGCCGAGGACCAGCGGGCGCTGGTGCGCGCCGTCCGGGGCCAGGCGGTGTTCCTGGTGATCGGCGGGGTCCTGCTGGTCGGGGTGCTCGGCCTGCTGCTGGGACGGCTCGCCCGCGCGTACGTGTCTCCGTTGCGGCGGCTCGCGGCCGACATCCGGCTGGTGACGAGCGTCAATCCGGGGCACCGGCTCGACGCGGCCCGTCCCGAGGAGCTGGCCGTCCTGGCCGACGCCGCCAACGAGCTCGCCGCGCGGTACCAGGCCGTACGGGGCGTGGCGGAGGCCCGGAACGCCGCCGACCGGGCCGACCTCGAAGCCGACCGCGACCGGCTCGCCGCGCTGATGTCCGACCTGGCGCTCGCCGTCCTGGTGTGCACAGTGAACGGCCAGATCCTGCTGTACAACGCGGCCGCCCGCGACCTGTTCGGCGCCGGCCCGGCGGAACGCGCGTACATCGGGCTCGGCCGCTCGGTCTTCGGCGTCCTGGACCGGGGGCTGTTCGCGCACGCGCTCGGACGGATCCGTGCCGGCGCGCCCGCGTTCCACACCGCGACCACCGGCCGGGACGGCCGGCTGCTGCGCGTCCGCATCGCGCCCGTCGGCGGCGAACCGACCGGGTACGTCATCACCCTTGACGACGTGACCCGCCGGGCCGAGGCCGGCCGGCGCCGCGACGAGGCGCTGCGCGCGCTCAGCGAAGGCACCCGCGCGCCGCTGGCCGCCATCCGCGCCGCCATCGAGAACATCCTCGACTACCCCGACATGGCACCGGACGACCGGGACCGGTTCGTGCGCATCGTCCGCGACGAGACCCACCGGCTCAGCGACCATCTGGAACGCACGGTGGCCGACTCGTCCGCGTACCTGACGGACCGCTGGCAGCTCGACGACGTCCGGGCCGCCGACCTGCTCGACACGGTCGCGCGGGGCGTGGACGGCGTCGCGGTGTCCGTCACCGGACCGGACGCCGAGCGGTGGCTCGCCGCCGAGACGTACCCGATCGCACAGGCGATCGCCGGACTGATCCACCGGCTCCACGCCGGCCACGCCGTCGACACGGTGGAGCTCGCGGTCGTCCCGGCCGGAGCCCACGCCGCCCTCGACATCCGCTGGCCCGGGGTGGAGGGCGCCGCCGCGCGGGCTGGCGCCGAGAGCGGGGGAGCGGCGGAGGCCGGCGCGGGGCCGGCGGGTGCGGCGCGGGCTGGGGAAGGTGGCCCGGGGGCCGGGTCGGCGGGTGGGGTGGAGCGGGCCGCGCGGGCTGGGGAAGGTGGCCCGGGGGCCGGGTCGGCGGGTGGGGTGGAGCGGGCCGCGCGGGCGTGGATCGCGGCGCCGGGGACCGTCGCGCTGGTGGCGCGGCACGACGGCGAGGCGTGGTTCGCGTCCGACGAGCGGGGACCGTACGTGCGCCTGCTGCTGCCGTGGTCGCGGGGCGGGCCGGTGGCGGCGCCGCGCGCGCGGGCCGTCACGACGAGCCGGCCCGAGTTCTACGACTTCAGCCTGGTCGCGGCGGCCTCGGAGAGCGGGGACACCCGCCCGCTGGCGGAGCTGGCCTACACGGTGATCGACACCGAGACGACCGGCCTGGACCCGGCCGGCGGCGACGAGATCATCTCGATCGGCGCCGTCCGGATCGTGGGTGGGCGGCTGTTGCGCCAGGAGACGTACGAGCAGTTGGTGGATCCGCGCCGGTCGGTGCCGGCCGCCTCGCAACGGATCCACCGGATCTCATCCGCGATGCTCGCCGGGCAGCCGCCGATCGCCGAGGTGCTGCCGCGCTTCACCGGCTTTCTGGAGGACTCCGTCCTCATCGGCCACAACGTCGACTTCGACCTCGCCTTCCTCGCGCGCAAGGGCGTCGAGATGCGCCAGCCGGTGCTGGACACGCTCCTGCTGTCCGCCGTCGCGCATCCCGACCACGACGACCACACCCTCGAAGCCATCGCGACCCGCCTCGGCGTCAGCGTGCTCGGCCGGCACACCGCCCTCGGCGACGCGCTCCTCACCGGCGAGATCTTCCTGCGCCTGCTGCCGGCCCTCGCCGACCGGGGCGTGACCACCCTCGGCCAGGCCCGCACGGCGGCCAGCCGCACCCACCACGCCCGCGTCTCCGCCCGCCGCTACTAGCGCCCGCTTCGCGTCCGGCGCGCACTTCGGGTGGGATCAACGACCCAGGCTCCGCGATCCCACCCCAAGTGGTGCGGCGGCGGCCGCGAGCGGCGCCCGTGCCCGCCGCGGCCGGGGATTTCGGGTGGGATTGGCGAGCCAGGCTCCGCGATCGCACCCCAAGTGGTGGGGCGGCGGCCGCGAGCGGTGCCCGTGCCCGCCGCGGCCGGGGATTTCGGGTGGGATTGGCGAGCCAGGCTCCGCGATCCCACCCCAAACCACCGGCACCGCTGGCCGCGCCGCGCGGATGCTGCACAAGCAGGCGGGCGCGGCCCGGCGGGAAGGTGAGCGCCGGCGGGCGTTCGGATCGTCCGCCGGGGCGCCGTGGGCAGCGCCGGCAGGTGAGCGGAGGCCGGGCGCCACGCGCCGGGCCGGTCGGCGGGCACCACGCGCCGGGCCGGTCGGCGGGCACCACGCGCCGGGCCGGTCGGCGGGCACCACGCGCCGCGTCGGCGGGCACCACGCGCCGGGCCGGTCGGTGGGCACCACGCGCCGCGGCGGAGGCCGGGCGCCACGCGCCGCGTCGGTAGGCTGGCGCCGCGCCAGCGGCCGGTGGGCTGGCACCACGCGGCGCGTCGGTGGGCTGGTGCCGCGCCAGCGGCCGGAGGCCTGCCGCCTGGCGACGGGCGGTGCGGCTGTCGCCGCCGTCCGCGCGCTGCGCCTGCCCCCCCGTGCTGGGCGCGGCCATCACCGCGCCCGGCGACGGTGGTCAGCCGGTGGGGGCTGGCTCGAACTGGGTGGTGTAGAGCTCGCTGTAGCGGCCGCCCGCGTCGAGGAGTTCGGCGTGGGTGCCGCGTTCGACGACCTGCCCGGCCTCCACGACGAGGATCAGGTCGGCGGCGCGGACGGTGGACAGGCGGTGGGCGATCACGACGGCCGTCCGCCCGGCGAGCGCTTCGGCGAGGGCGGCCTGCACCGCGGCCTCGGACGTCGAGTCGAGATGCGCCGTGGCCTCGTCGAGGATGACGACGCGCGGTTGGACGAGCAGCAGCCGCGCGATCGTGAGCCGCTGCCGTTCGCCGCCGGAGAGCCGGTACCCGCGTTCGCCGACGACGGTGTCGAGCCCGTCCGGGAGGGATTCGACGAGGTCGGCGAGGCGGGCGCGGCGGAGCGCGTCCCACAGGTCGGCGTCGGACGCGCCGGGTTTGGCCAGGGCCAGGTTGGCGCGGATCGACTCGTGGAACAGGTGCCCGTCCTGGGTGACCATGCCGAGCGTGTCGCGGATCGAGTCGAACGACAGCTCCCGGATGTCGATGCCGGCGAGGCGCACGGATCCGGAGTCGACGTCGTAGAGGCGGGCGGCGAGCTGGGCGAGCGTCGACTTGCCGGCGCCGGAGGACCCGACGAGCGCCACCATCTGCCCGGGGTCGGCCCGGAACGACACCTCGTGCAGGATCTCGACGCCGCCGCGCTGGTCGAGCTTGGCGACCTCCTCCAGCGAGGCGAGCGAGACCTTCTCCGCGGACGGGTACGCGAACCGGACCGCGTCGAACTCGACCGACACCGGCCCGTCCGGAACCTGCTCGGGTTCGTCCTTCTCCCGGATGAGGGGCGTCAGGTCGAGGATCTCGAAGACCCGTTCGAAGCTGACCAGCGCGCTCATCAGCTCGACCCGGGCACTGGCGAGGGAGGTGAGCGGCGCGTAGAGGCGGGTGAGCAGCAGGGCGAGCGCGACGACCGCGCCGGGGTCGAGCTGGCCGCGCAGCGCGAGGTAGCCGCCGAGGCCGTACACGAGCGCCAGCGCCAGCGCCGACACGAGCGTGAGCGCGGTGATGAAGACCCACTGCACCATCGCCGTCCGGACGCCGATGTCGCGGACGCGGGCCGCCCGCGCGGCGAACTCGGCCGACTCCTCGGACGGTCGTCCGAACAGCTTGACCAGCGTCGCGCCGGGCGCGGAGAACCGCTCCGTCATCTGGGTGCTCATCGCCGCGTTGTGGTCGGCGGCTTCGCGTTCCATGCGGGCCAGCCGGTTGCCCATCCGCCGGGCCGGCAGCACGAACACCGGCAGCAGCACGAGCGCGAGCAGGGTGATCTGCCAGGACAGGCTGAGCATCACGGCCAGCGTCAGGGCCAGCGTGACGAGGTTGCCGACGACACCGGACAGCGTGTCGCTGAACGCGCGCTGCGCGCCGATCACGTCGTTGTTGAGCCGGCTGACGAGCGCGCCGGTGCGGGTCCGGGTGAAGAACGCGATCGGCATCTGCTGGACGTGGTCGAAGACGGCGGTGCGCAGATCGAGGATCAGCCCCTCGCCGATGCGGGCCGACAGCCATCGGGTGAGGATGCCGAGCCCCGCCTCGGCGATCGCGATGGCCGCGATGAGCCCGGCCAACCCGAGGACGATTCGCTGCTCACCACGGCCGACGATCTCGTTCACGACCCGGCCGGCGAGCACCGGGGTGGCCACGGCGGTGATCGCCCCGACGACGCTGAGCAGCAGGAATCCGGCGAGTTGCCGCTTGTGCGGCCGGGCGAAGCGCGCGATGCGGCGCAGGGTGGCGACGGAGAACGGCCGCCTGTCCTCCTGCGCGTTCATGGCGTGGTACAGCGACGTCCACGCGGTGACTTCCATGTCCATGGCCCGGCCCCCTCGGTGCAGCACACTTGCTACCAGCCAATCACCCGTTCCCAGGAATTGCGTACGGGTTTTGACTGATCGGCCGAACCCTACGGGGACGATCGGACAGTTTCGGGCCGCGGACCGCAACGAAATCGTCGGTGCGAGCGCTAATCGAGTACCCCTTTCCGGAAGGAACCACTGCGCGATGTCCGAGCAGACTGCAGGTGACCGTTTCATGTCCGTCACGGGATCAGCGGCGATGTCGCCGAGGAGCGGTGGCCGGATGCCGGCGATCAGCTCCAGAACCGTGGCGATCGCCCTGCTCGTACTGGCCGTGGGGCTCGGCGCGCTGGCGTTGCTGCGCGCGACGCAGGGGCTGGAGAACCTGGACGGTCTGGCGTGCCCGTCGGTCCTGGGGGATGACCGGCTCGTCACGGTGCTGACCGGCAAGGACCCGGAGTGCGACGCGACCCGGGACGCGCAGCAGAGGCTCGTCTACTGGCTGTCGGCGTCCGGGGCGGTGGCGTTCTTCGGCGCGGTGGCGGTGTGGCTGACCGGCCGCAGGCGCTGAGTTGGGGTGAAGCGCCGCGCCGTGCCGGATCCGGCGCGGCGCTTCACACTGCCTGGGTCTAGCAGCGCTTCCAGGCGAAGTGGTAGATCGTCTTCACGCTGCCGTCGGTCGAGTCCATCGTGATGAAACTCGTCGTGTGGTTCGGGTTCGACGTGCCGGCGGCGACCCGCAGGTCGGTGTTGATGTTCAGGTTCCGGTTCATCCCGCAGGGGGACCAGACCAGCTCGGCGACCGGCGTCGCGTCGGTGGTCTGCCAGTTGTCGCTCAACGGACCGCGGAACGGGTGGGCGACGCGGGCGGTGGCGGCGTCGCCGGCGAAGTAGTAGTTGGCGCGCTGGGTGGCGGTGGCGCCGGACACAAGGTGGGCGAAGCCGCGGTAGTCGGCCTTGGCGATCGCGTAGGTGAAGCCCTGCGGCACGTGGACGAGGATGTTGAGCTGGCAGTTCTTGCGGAAGTCGGTCGGCTCGGCGCCGACGCCGACCTGCGCCAGGTACTCGCTGTACGTGACGGTGAAGGCGGTGTTGTCGGGCGCTGTCGCGACGGCGGCGGTGCCGGGCCGGCAGCCGGAGCCGTTCACGGTCACGACGTCGATGGTGATCCTGCCGGGGGGTGGCGTGTCCTGCGTGGTCGCGGCGGACGCGCCGGGACCGGAGAGGACCACGGCGAGGACCGTTACCAGTGTGCCGAGCAGAGTCCGTCTCGCGCCGGTCCGGATGGCATTCATCAGGCACCTCTTAGGTCGCTGGGATGGTGAGTCCCCCCTGTCCCCGTTCTGGTGCTGCCCCCTCCGGTCGCGGGGGCGCGATGCCGCGTCGCCACGGCATGGCGCTCCTCGCGCGGTGAATGTACATAATGGACCAAGAGATCGATCTCGGGCGAGATCGTAGCGATTTGTCCATGCTACTTACAAGCTTTTTCCGCATTTTTTCGCACCTAATATATTTAGACCATTTATGCCTTATTCGCCGGGATGCGAATGGACGGAATGAACGTCTGACTCTGGCGGTGCCGCCCCCTCCCGCGGCACCGCCAGAGAGCTACGCGACGACGACGCCGGGGTGCCAGCCGGTGGCGTCGCGCCAGTAGTGCTGGTAGCCGCCGTCGGTCCGCTCGGCGATCAGTTCGAGGTTCGTGCCGTACGTGCCCTGGAGCAGGGCGAGGACGCGGGCCACCCCCGTGCCGAAGACCGCCGACCGCACCCAGGCGCCGCCCCCGGCGTTGTGCCGCCACCAGTGCTCGATCCGTCCGCCCGCGACGCCGACGCACAGCTCGAAGTTGCCCACCCGTACCTCGTCGCCCGCGCCGTAGGTGCCCTCGATGAGGCACGGTGCGCTCGTCACCTGCTGGCCGAAGCTGCCGAGCAGCTGCCAGCCGGCCGCCGTGCGGGCGAAGTGGTCGAGCCGGCCGGCGCCGGTCGCGGCGACGTAGTGCAGCTCGCCCTGCCCGTTCTCGGGTACGCCGGTGACGCCGAGTCGGCTCTGGACCAGCGCCGGCCCGCCGTGGGCGATGTCGCGACCGAAGCGGGCCTGCCGGTACCAGGTGCCCGGCGGGCGGGTCCACGGCGCGCTGTTGTGCTTCGTCCAGTGCTCGGCGCTGCCGTCGGCGGTGACCACGACGACCTCGAAGTCGCCGGGAGCGCCGCGGTTGCTCTGCACGAACCCCGGGACGCCGACCGGGTCGGCCGGACCGAACAGGGTGGCGTCGTTCCACCATCCCGACGACTGGTCCAGGTAGACGTGGCGGAGGCTCCCGAACGCCGACCGGTACACCAGTTCGTAGTTGCGGTTGAACGTGCTCTGGACGGCCGCCGGGCTGTCGAGCGCGTCTGCCCGGAACGTGTCCCGCCAGACGTCCACCGACCGGACCACGCCGACGCGGTGCCACGGCAGCTTCACGTCGCCGTCGTCCCGGTACCAGTGCTCGATGCTCCGGCCCCGCCGGACGAACAGCTCGAAGTTGTTGCGCAGCGCCCCGTTGCCGCCCTGGACGAGGACGCCGGTACGGAGCCGGCGCCGCGTCCACGGGTCCGGGTTGGTGCCGCGCACACCCATCCCGCCGGCCGGCTCGACGATGTTCGCCTTGTACCCGACCTTGCCGAAGCCGCCGACGCCCCAGCCGGTACCCCACGAGTTCTTGACGATCCAGCACTGCTGGTCGTCGTCGAAGCCCACCACCAGCAGGGCGTGCGCCGGCCCAGGCGATGCGGTGGTCGGGACGTACACCCCGTCGCGCAGCGCGCCGAAGTCGTTCGGTGGCGTGATCATCACCGCGAACGGCCCGACCAGGTCGAGCCACTCCTTCTTCTGCTCCGCCGTGGACAGCGACGTCAGCGCGCCGGCCCGGACGCGCAGGGTTCGCCCCGCGCGGTCCGGGGTGGGCGAGAGCGGCGTCGCGACGAGCCCGGCGCCGTGCGGCTTCGCCGTGTACAGCGCGGCGGCCTCGCTCCACGGGAAGCAGTCGGGATCGGCCAGCCCGTACCGCTCGACGAACGTGCCCGCCTCACCCAGGTTGCCGAGGTCCCAGGCCTGCTTGCCCGTGCCGCGTGCGGTCTCCCCCTCAGACCGCCGGCACCACAGGCTGTGCTCGATCCGGACCATGGCCTCGTACAGGCCGGTCATCGCGAACGCCCAGCAGTTCTGCGATCCGCCCTGGTCACGGACCGTGCTGATCCACGGCCGTCCGAAGCGGTTCCGCCAGTCGACCTTCATGTCCGTTCGCCCCCCGCGTTGCGTAGCGGATCGACGTCGGTCTCGGCGAGCAGGCCGTGTTCGGCCCACCGGGCGCGCAGGTACGGGTTGGCGGGTGGCTCGTCGCCGACCAGTCCCGTGCCCTCCTGGGCCTTCGTGATCCGGACCCGCTTGTGCAGCACGTCCTCCAGACGCCCGCCGCGGGGCGGGTCGGGCAGTGGTTCCTCGTCGGCGAGGTCCGGGTCGGCGGTCCACGGGTTGCCCAGCGTCGCCAGCCGGTGCCGGAGCTCACCCATGCTCTCGGGCGGTGGCTGCGTCGCGTAGTGGTTCATGGTGGTCCCCTCCAAGTCATGCCGGTTGCGCCAGTGAAGTGGCTGTCCGGCCTGCGCAGATACACCGCAGGCAGAGACAGTCGGAACAGGACGGATAACCGACAGCCTGGGTGCCTTTCAGCGTGATTGAATCCGCGGTATCTGGCTGAGGCGTGCCACCACCTGTCTTCACACGGCCGTTTCGTCCGGGAGCGGCACTCGTGAGAGATACCTGTGGAGGTAGCTATGCCGGGTCAGAGCCGGAAGTCACCAGGCTTCGGGCCGCCCCGTGTGCCGGTCTGGGACGACGGCTGGTCCGCGCCGCCGAGCCCCATGCCGCCGCCGTCGGTCCTGCGGCGCTACGGAGCACGCGTCCTGTGGCCGGACGAGTCGAACCCGCCTGAGGACGGCGCTGCCATCCAGCCGACCGTGTACCGCACCGACACGCTGCTCGTCCCCCGGGCAGACCGTGACGACCGGCGCTTCGCCGAGTTCGTCGCCGAGACGGCGGCCCAGGTCTACCGGCTGCGCGTCGCCGAGGAACCGGAGGACCGGCGCCGCTCGGTGGCCGGCGAGTTCCGGTTCGAGCCGCTGCCGCGCGACCAGCGCGACGACGTCGTCGACAGGCCGATCGACGCCTGGCGGATCATGCAGACGCTGCGGTTCCGCGCCGAGCGTGACCCGCGGGCGCCGAAGGCCGTCATCGCGCGGCTGTCGCTGGACCACCTTCTCTTCGGTGCTACCCGGTTCGGCCCGGCCATCGGCGGTAACCCCGCCACCGAAGGCCACCCGGCGACCGAGGGACACCCCGCGACCGAGGGCCATCCGGCCACCGAAGGCCACGCGGGCGGCGCGCTCAGCTTCCTGGGCCGCGTCCCGCTCGTCGTCGTCGCGGACGCGCCCGCGCGCCGGCCCGTGAAGGAGCTGCGCGGCGGGCGCCGTCCGGTCGTCGCGGTCCTCGACACCGGCATCGGGTCGCACCCCTGGCTCGACCCGAGCCCCGCTCAGGCCGACTTCCTCGTCGATCCGTCCAGCCTTCCGTGGGTCCCGATAGCCCCCATCCCCGACCCCGACGACAGCGGACGGCTGCTCGCCCCGCTCGTCGGCGTCCTGGACTCGCACGCCGGCCACGGCACGTTCATCGCGGGCATCGTCCGCCAGATCGCGCCCGACGCGCGGGTCCTGCCCATCCGGGTGATGCACGCCGACGGCGTGGTCCGCGAGGGCGACCTGCTCGCCGCGCTCACCGCGCTGCGGGACCGCATCCGGACGGGAAAGCCGGAGAACTTCGTCGACGTGGTGTGCCTCGCGCTCGGCTACTACCACGAGCAGCCCAACGACCTCGCGTACACGTCGCTGCTGTCGACCGTGCTGTGGGAGATCGCGGACCTGGGCGTGGCGATCGTCGCGTCCGCCGGCAACGACGCGACGACCCGGCCGCTGTTCCCGGCCGCGCTCGCGATCGGCACCAACCAGCCGCGGACGCCGCTGGTCAGCGTCGGCTCGACCAACCCGAACCACACCACGGCGATGTACAGCAACGACGGCGACTGGGTGACGGCCTGGGCCTGCGGCACCGCGCTCGTCAGCACGCTGCCCACCACGTTCCAGGGCAGCGTGCAGCCCGCGCTGGGACTGTCCGATGCCGCGTCGAAGCGGCGGATGCCCCGCGAGTCCGTCGACCCGGACGACTACTCCTGCGGGTTCGGACGCTGGAGCGGCACGTCGTTCGCGGCGCCCGTCCTCGCGGCCAGGATCGCCCGCGCGCTGATCTCCGGCGCGGACCGGGGCCGCCGGGCCGGCCAGCTCGGTGACGTCGCACCGGCGGCGGCCGGGAAGCGAGCGGCCACCGTTCTCAAGGACGTGGGAGCGTGAACACCCGCGCGCCGCAGCCCGGCGCCACCGACCAGCACGCCCACCTCGCCGAGTGCCTGGAGCGGGGCCGCGCCGGCGACCAGCACGCCCTGGACGAGATCGTCGAAGCGCTGACGCCGTTGCTGTGGCACGTCGCCCGCGGGCAGGGGCTCTCGACCGAGGACGCCGCCGACGCCGTCCAGACCACCTGGCTCGAACTGGTGCGGCGGATGCACGACATCCGCTCGCCGCAGGCCCTGACGGCCTGGCTGGTCACGGCCACCCGCCGGGAGGCGTGGCACGTCCGGACCCGCCGCCGGCGCCAGGCCAGCGCGCCGGCCGAACTGCTCGACGCGATCGCCGACCCCGGCCTCGACATCGAGGAGATCGTCGGCCGCAGCGAGCGGTACCGGAGCCTGTGGCGCAACTTCCAGGAGCTGCCCGCGCGGTGCCGCGAGCTGCTGCGGATCGTGGCGATGATCGACCGTCCCGACTACTCGGCGGTCAGCCAGGCGCTGCGGATGCCGTCCGGCAGCATCGGCCCGACGCGCGGCCGCTGCCTGGCGAAGCTGCGGGCGCTGCTGCTCGCCGACCCGGCCTGGAGCCCGCGGTGACCGGGCGACGGGACGACGGTCCCGACGGCATCCTGGACGACTTCGACCTGGCGATGCTGGCGGATGTGCGCGGCTTCTACGCGCTCACCGATCCGCCGCCCGTCGACCTGGTCAAGCGGATCCAGTTCACGACGGCGCTGGAGAACATGGACGCGGACGTGCTGATCTCCCGCATCGCCGAGGACCTGATGGTCGGGTCCGGGGCGCGCGGTGCCGAACGCACGCGGACCGTCACGTTCGACTGCGACAGCCTCACGATCATGGTGACGATCGCCGAGGCGCGTCAGGGCGGCATCCGGATCGACGGGTGGCTCGCTCCGCCCGGTCCGCTCAAGATCGAACTGCGCACGACGGACGGCTCGCGCGCCGTCACCGCCGACGAGGGCGGCCGGTTCGTCGTCGACGAGGTACCGAAAGGTCTGGCACAGCTGGTCGTCCACCCCACGGACGGGAGTGGGGTCGACCTCGCCAGCCGGGTCGTGACCCCGTCGATCCTGCTGTGAGATCGCCCGTCGACCGGGCCCGCGCACTGCACGACGCCGGTGTGCGGGCCACGGCCGACGGGCGTCCGGCCGTCGCGCGCCGCCAGTTGCGGGCGGCGATGCGGCTGCTGCCGGGAGCGGACGAACCCGAGCTGCGGGGCCGCGTCCTCGTCAGCCTGGCGCATGCCGAAGCCGAGCAGGGGCGGGTCCGCGTGGGCCTGCGCCTGCTCGGCGAGGCGGCGTCGCTGCTGCCGCCGGAGCGGCGCGGCGTCCTGTACGGCCAGCGCGGGCTGCTGAACCTGCGGACCGGACGGCGCCAGGACGCGCTGCACGACCTCGACGCGGCCGTCGCCGTCCTCCAGACCGAGCCCGCCGAGCTGGCCCGCGCGCTCCTCAACCGGGGCGTCGTGCACCTCGGTGCGGCCGATGCCCGGGCCGCCCGCGCCGACCTGCGCCGGTGCGAGCAGGTCGCCGCCGGGCACGACCTCGGGCGGATCGCCGCCAAGGCCCGCCACAACCTCGGCTACCTCGACTACCTCGCCGGCGACCTGCCCGCCGCCCTGCGCGCGTTCGACGAGGTCGACCGGCAGTACGCCGTCCTGGCGCCGGCGTTCGTCCCGGTCCTCGGCCTGGACCGCGCCCGCGTCCTGCTCGCCGCCGGGCTCTTCCACGAGGCGGACCGCGAACTGGCGGCCGTCCTGGACCGCTTCGCCGCCCAGCACCTCAGCCAGGACCACGCCGAAGCACAGCTCGCCCGGGCCGAGGCGGCACTGCTGTCCGGGCGGCCCGAACCGGCGCGGGAATGGGCCACGCGCGCCCGGGCGCGGTTCCTCCGCCGGGGCAACGCGCTGTGGGCGGCACTCGCGGCGCTCGTCGTGCTCCGCGCGGACCTCGCGGCCGGCGCCAACCCGTCCGCCGTCGCGCGGCGGGCACTGCGGCTCAGCACGGTCTTCACCACCCTCGACCTGGACGAGGACGGCCGCGTCGCCGCGCTCGTCGGCGTCCGGGCGCTGGTCGCGGCGGGGCGGGGCCGCGAGGCGGCACGGGTGCTGGCCGATGCCGGCACGGCGCGCCGCTCCGACCGGCTCGACACCCGCCTCCTGTGGCGCCTCGCCCAGGCCGAGGTCGCGACGGGCACCCCGGCGGGTGGGGTCGCGGCCGGCAGGGTGGGCGGCGGGCGGCGGGCGGCGGGCGGCGTGGGCGGCGCGGCGGGCCGGGGCAAGGCGGGCGGGGGCGGGGTCGACCCGGCCAAGGCCGGCGGGGTCGCGGCGCGGCACCTGCGGGCCGGGCTGGACGAGTTGCAGCGGTACCGGTCGCAGCTCGGCTGCCTGGACCTGCAGACCGGCGCGGCCGTGCACGGCCAGGACCTGGCGCGGGCGGGCCTGTCGGCGGCGCTGGCCAGCGGATCGACCGTGGCGGTGTTCGGGTGGAGCGAGCGGGCGCGGGCGCAGGCGATGCTGCTGCCGCCGGTCCGTCCGCCCGAGGACCCGGCCGCGGCGGCCGCGCTGGAAGAGCTGCGCCATGCCCGTACCGCGTTGCGGCAGGCCGAGTTGGCACGGCGTCCGGTGGGCGGGTTGCGGGCGCGGTGCGAGGCGCTGCGCCGGACGATCCGCGAGCACGCCTGGTTCGCCGCCGGGCCCGGGGCGGCGACGCGGGTGGCCACGCTGAACGACGTCCGGGCGGAGTTGGGCGGCGCCGTCGTCGTGACGTACCTGTGCGACGGCGACGCGCTCTACGCGCTGGTCGTGGGGGAGCGGGTCACGCTGGTGCCGCTGGGGTCCTATGCCGAGGCGGCGGAGGCCGTGCGCCGGCTCCGGGCCGACCTCGACGCCGTGTCCGGGCGCGCGTTGCCCGCGCGGATGCTCGACGCCGCCGTGGCGGCCACCCGCGCGGACGCGGCACGGCTCGGCGCGCTCGTGCTCGATCCGCTGCTGCGGCTCGTGGGGGACAGGGATCTGGTCGCGGTCCCGACGGGCGTGCTGGTGACGGTGCCGTGGCGGCTGCTGCCGGGCTGTGCCGACCGTCCGGTGACGGTCGTTCCGTCGGCGACGACGTGGCTCCAGGCGAGACGGCGGCGGGTCGCGCGGTCCGGCGGCGGCGTGCTGGTGGTCGCCGGTCCGGGCAACGCGCAGGGGGAGTCCGAGGCGCGGGCCGTGGCGGCGCTGCTGCCGGGTGCGACGGTCCTGACCGGGGCCGCGGCGACGCCGGCCGCGACGCTCGCCGGCATGGACGGCGCCGGCCTCGCGCACGTCGCCGCGCACGGGCACCACGAGCCGGAGAACGCGCTGTTCTCGTCGCTGGACCTGGCCGGCGGCCCGCTGATGGGCTACGACGTCCAGCGCCTCGCCGTGCCGCCGACGACGGTCGTGCTGTCCTCGTGCGATCTGGGGCTGGCCGACGTCCGGCCGGGCGACGAGGCGCTCGGCATGGTCGCCGCCCTGCTCACGACCGGGACGGCGACCGTCGTGGCGAGCGTCAGCCGGGTGGCCGACCAGACGGCGGCCACGGTCATGACCGCGTACCACCGCCTGGCCGGCGAACACTCACCCGCCGAAGCGCTCGCGTGCGCGGCGTCGACCGAGCCGCTGAGCAGCTTCGTCTGCTTCGGCGCCGGCTGACCGGTGCGGCGCCGCCACACGGTTCGGGCGATCTTTCGGTCGCCATGGCCACCGAAAGATCGCCCAAACGGGTCAGCAGGTGCGCTTGGCCTTCTCGATCGCGGTGCGGAGCTTGGGGGCTCCGTCCACGGGCGCCGGGTTCTCCGGGGTCGGGGCGATACCGCC
The DNA here is from genome assembly GCA_963742725.1 of uncultured Actinomycetota bacterium. Classification (GTDB taxonomy): domain Bacteria; phylum Actinomycetota; class Actinomycetes; order Mycobacteriales; family Cryptosporangiaceae; genus CAVVAL01. The sequence goes on from CAVUMX010000003.1 coordinate 918,398, forward strand.
CGCCGCGATCCGGTCCAGCGTCGCCAGGCCGGCCTCGTCGACCGTCCCGAAGATCGTGTAGTTCGGGCGCAGCGCGGAGTTGGCGTAGACGAGGAAGAACTGGCTGCCGTTGGTGTCCGGTCCGGCGTTCGCCATCGCCAGCACGCCGCGCTTGTAGACCTTCCGGACGCCCGTCGGATCGGTCGGCGCCGGCGGGAGGTCCGTCGGCAGCTCGTCCTTGTACCGGTAGCCCGGGCCGCCCGAGCCGGTGCCGGACGGATCGCCGCACTGCAGCACCGACAGCGTCGGGTACGCGGTAAGCCGGTGGCAGATCGTGCGGTCGTAGAACCGGTACCGGACAAGGTGGGCGAAGCTCTGGATGGTGCACGGCGCCTTCGCGCGATCGAGCGTCAGCCCGATCTTGCCGTGGTTCGTCTTGAGCGTGACCTTCGCGATGCCGCGGTTCGGCGTGCGGCGCGGGTCGGGGGGCAGCGGTACCGGGCGGGCGGCCGGGTCGTCGGGTGTCGCGGTGTAGGCGCACGGGCCGGGGGTGGTCTCCGGCGGGTCCGCCGCGGCCGGCGCGGCGCCGGTGGCGACGAGCGCGAACACGGTGGCGGCGACAGGTAAGACACGGAACACGAGGATCCTCCTGGGTGCGCACTGTGCGGTGAAGCCGGCAGTTTATGCCTATTTGCTCAGCGCGTGGGCGGTAAAGCTGCATGCCGCCGTTCCCGCGGTCATGCCGCCGGTGAGGAGGACGGCGCCGACCACCCACAGCCCGGAGTCGTCCGTGGTCGCGGCCTGGACGGCCCACGCCACGGTGAACGGGATCGTCATCGCCGGCACCACGATCCACGGCGGCACGAGCATCCCGCCGACGGCGGCGATGACCACGATCGTCAGCACACAGGCGACGACCTGGGCCGTGGTGTACGGGCCGGACGCCTGGCCGGTGGCCGGGTCGACCTGGTACTCGGTGTCCCAGCCGAGCCAGGCCCACCACGCGGCGAGGGACAGGGCGGCCAACGTCAGGCCGCCGATCAGGTAGCGGTATGTCTGATTCATGGGCTCATCATGCGTCCCGGGACGGCTGTGGCGGATGAGTACCAGTACCCAGGTTGTCCTGAGCTGGTTGGATGGTCTGCGTTCAGCAACCAGACCTACGGGGAGATCACACCGTGTCAGCACTCTTCAATCGGCGCACGGCGCTCGGGCTCACCGGCGCGACAGCGGCTTCCGTCGCGCTCGGCACCGCCGTCGCCAACGCCGAGGAGGCGCCCGCGACGGAGCCCACACCGACCACGCCGAAGCAGGCCCAGCGGCGGATCGGCAAGAAGCACGAGCGTGCCGCGCTGAAGGCCGGCGGCACGTGGAACTCCTACGTCACGGTCGCCGACCCGGCCGGTCCGTTACTGGCGGCCGTCGACCAGGGCGCCGACGAGGTCGTCGAGGCGTACAGCGTGAACAAGGTTCCCGTCGCGGTCGCCGTCCTGGACAAGGTCGACCGGGGGCTGCTCAGCCTGGCGCAGACCGTCGACGTGACGCAGGCGATCGTCATCGCCGACGGCGACGGCATCTTCCACCTGGACCGCGCCTACCCGAGTTCGGTCACGGTCGGGCACGCCCTCGCGGCGCTGCTCACGGTCTCGGACAACACGGCCGTGCGGCTGTCCGGGCTGGTCGCGCCCGCGAAGGAGATCAACGAGATCCTCGTCGCGAAGGGCTTCCCGAAGACCCAGGTGACGCCGGTGGCCAACCCCAACCGGTTCTTCCTCGGCAAGACCACGCCGCGCGAGATGCACGACCTGCTCCAGGCGCTGGTCAAGGGCACGCTGCTGTCGGCGACCTCGACCGAGTTCCTGCTGGGTGCGCTGCGCTCGCAGATCGCGTTCACCGACGGCATCCGCCGGAACATGTCCTCCAGCGAGCGGGCGCGCATCGCCACCAAGGCCGGCTGGTTCGCCGACGGCCGCAACGAGGCCGGCGTCATCTTCGACAAGGCCGGCAAGCCCGTCGTCACGTACTCGCTGTTCGCGCGCGGCCAGGCGAACCCCGACGACTTCGGCGCGACCCACCCCGCCGTGCAGGCCCGGGCGGGCATGGGCCGCGCGTTCCTGGACGCGGTCGACAAGCTGAGCGGCGCCGCCACGGCCCGTACGTTCCGCACGCCCACCTACCGCCCGAACAACGGCGGCTAGAACACAGGGAAGCGGAACACAGGGAAGCGGCCGCCCCGACGCAAGGGGCGGCCGCTTCGGTGTTTCTACGGGTTGTGGTGCTTCGTGACGAGCTTGTCGATCGCGGCGCCCAGCGTGGCGTACTTCTCGGTGTACGCGACGGGGTAGATGCCGGGCGGGTCGGCCGGGCGGTTCGCGTCGGAGTACCGGTCACCCAGGTTGGAGTGCACGACGACGATGAAGTGGCGGCGTGCCTTGCCGGGCAGGTTGTTCACGATGCCGGCGTCGTTTCCGGCGGTGTCGACCAGGCCGGTCTTGTGCAGGTACTCGACCTCGGCCGTGGTCTGGCATGGGCGCACGTCCTGCCCGTACACGCGGTGGTCGACCTTCATGGTGCCGTCGGCCGGGTTGATCCAGCGCTCGGCGGTCCGCTGCTTGATGCCCTGGGCCGGGTAGGCGCGGCCGCACCAGTTGGTGGTGGACAGCACCTGGTTGAGGCCCTGCTCGCCGAGCGTCTTGAGGTAGAACTCGCGGGACGAGGCGCTGAGCAGGTCCTTGGTGACGCGGGTGCCGTCGGGCGCCGTCCAGAGCGTGCCGGGGCCGCCGTTGACGATCAGCAGCAGCTTCGCGGTGTCCAGGGCGTTCATCTGGGTGTTGCCCCAGCCGCCGCCGTCGACCGTCCGCGTCTTCACGAGCTGGAGCATCGGCAGGCCGAGGTCCTTGAAGTGCTGGTTCAGCGGGTCCATCGCGTTCTTCTGGTGGAGCAGCTTGATGAGCGCGCACGTCGACTCGTTGCGCGAGACGGTCTGCATCTCGTCGAAGAACTGGCGGATCGGCTTGGTGACGTTGAGTCCGCAGGCGGTGTTCGGGGCGCCGGTGCGGTCGTAGGCGTAGTTCTCGTCGAGGGTGATGACGCCCTGGTCGACGAGGCGCAGGATGCCGTAGCCGACCATGAGCTTCAGGACGGACGCCGGGTACGGCGACATGAAGTCCATGGACGCGTTCTCGCGGCCCGGCACGGCGTCGACGGTGCCCTGACCGGCGTTGGCGTCCCAGCCGGCGTCGTCCCACTTGCGCCACCGGACGTCCTCGGTGGACAGGTTCCGGTCCAGCGGGACGATCTTCCCGTTCGGGTACTTCGGGCTGAGCAGCACGTTGGCGGCGGCGAGGGTGCGGCCGTTGGCGGCCAGCTCGATCACCGTGGCGTCGACGTTCGGCGTCTGGTGGATGGGCGCGGCGGCCGCCGCGGCGGCGAACGCGCGGCGGCGCGGGCCGGCCTCGTAGCCCTCGTCGGTGTCGGCGGCGATCTTCGCGGCCATGGCGGTACCGGGCGGCGCCTTGTCGAGGACGGCCTCGAACTGCTGGTCCCGGATGGCCTGGCGGAGCTCGACGGCGAGGCGGGCGTTCCGCCAGTTCGTCGACTTGCTGGCGCCCTTCTCACCGGCCTGGGCTGTCGCGGTCAGGCCGGTGGCGAGCAGCGCGGCGACGGTCAGGCCGGCGACCAGGTATCGCCGGCGGATGGGCAGCGTCATTCGTCCTCCATGGAACGTCAGGGTTCCCCGTTGTCGGCGCCGGTCACGGACCGTGACCCTCCGGTGCCGTTTTGTCCACCGATGGCGGATCTTGCCGATCGGCGAGGGCAGCGTAACCACTGGGTGCAATATGGCCAGCTGATGCGGGCCGCGTTGCGTGATGTGGCAAAACGCCCTGCGCAAAGGCGCAATCGAACCTGCCCGCAAGGCCCGTTTCAGTACGGTCGCCGCGACATTCCCGACGGGCAAAGGGGTGCGCTGTGCTGGGACGACGGACACGAACGGTCATGGCAGGGGCGCTGACAGGAACGCTGACAGTGGCGCTGGCAGTGGCGCTGGCAGTGGCGGCACTGCTTCTGCCTGGCGCCGCGGCGAGCGCGGACACGGGCTGCGTGGTCTACCCGCGCGGGTCGGCGGCCACAGCGGTGTACGAACTGGCGTCGACGGGCTCCCCGGTGGTGGGCGAGGTCACCCACTCCGCGCCGGGGCGCGGTCCCTGCAACCAGGTGCCGGGGAGCCCGTACGACGTGTGCGAGGCCGACGAGGGCTGGACGGGCGTGCGGGTGGGAACCGTCCGCGGCTACGTCCCCACCGGCTGCGTGGAAATCATCAGTTAGAGCGGCGCAGCCCCTCAGAGCCGTCGCAGGCGGAGGGTGAGGATCTGGAACGGGCGGAGGTCGAGGGAGACCCCGTCCGTTCCGGGTTCGGCCGGGTGCAGCGGACGTTCGAGAAGGTCGACGACGTCGACGGACGTGACCGGGATGTTGGCGTGCAGCGTGGCGGCGGCGCGACCGCCGAGCGACTCGTAGAGCCGGACCACGATGTCGCCCGACCGGTCGTCCGCGAGCTTGACGGCCTCGACCACCACCGCCGGATTGTCGACGCTGACCAGCGGCTCGACCGTGCCGGCACCGCCGGCGACCCGCAGCGGCAGGTTCAGCGCGTATCCGTGGGCGACGGCGTCCCCGATGGTGGCGCCGGGCAGCAGCGCGTACGTGAACCGATGGAGCCCCTGGTCGGCGTCCGGGTCGGGGGAGTGCGGCGCCCGGACGAGACTGAGCCGGACGGTCGTCGTCGTGCCGCCGCCGTCGCGCGTGGTCCGGCTGACGTCGTGCCCGTACGTGGAGTCGTTGAGGACGGCGACGCCGAAGCCCGGTTCGCCGACGTGCATCCAGCGGTGCGCGTACACCTCGAACCGGGCGGCGTCCCAGCTGGTGTTGGTGTGGGTCGGCCGGTGGACGTGCCCGAACTGGATCTCGGCGGTGGACCGGTCGGCGTGGACGTCGAGCGGGAACGCCGCCTTGAGCACCTTCTCGGACTCGTGCCAGTCGATCTCGGTCTCGACGTCGATCCGGGGGCTGCCGGCGGTCACGCGGATCGTCTGGGTTACCCGCGACGCCCCGAACGAGCGGTCGACGCGGATGGCGCCGCGCAGCGGCCCGGACTCGACGACCGTGATCGCGTCGGCGTCCGTGAGGTCGGTGCGGCGGCGGAGGTAGTGGGCGTCGATGTCCCAGGCGTCCCACTTGTTCGGCAGGTCCGGGTGGAGCTGGAGCAGGTTGCCCCGGTCGGCCAGGACCTCGCGCCCGCCGGCGACGACCGAGGTGAACAGCCCGTCGTCGTCCAGCTCGACGCGGACGATCCCGTTGTCGAGGCTGCGGTCGGTGACCTGGACCGGCGCTCCCGTGAACGCGCGGACGGTCGCCGCACCGAGCGCCGGAGCCTCCACATAGGAGTCGCCGACGACCTCCGCGCGGGCGTGCGGCGCCGCGTTGAACACCGCGCCGGGCAGGGAGCCGGCGGCCGTGGTGACGATCTCCTCCAGCTCGGCCTTCACCCGGGCGTAGTTCGCCTCGGCCTCCTGGTGGACCCACGCGATCGAGCTGCCCGGCAGGATGTCGTGGAACTGCTGGAGCAGGACGGTCTTCCACAGCGCGTCGAGCCGGTCGTACGGGTACTCGGCGCCGGTCCGCACGGCGGCCGTCGCGGCCCACAGTTCGGCCTCGCGCAGCAGGTGCTCGCTGCGGCGGTTGCCGGCCTTGGTCCGGGACTGCGTCGTGTACGTGGCGCGGTGCATCTCCAGGTACAGCTCGCCGGACCAGACAGGCGCGTCCGGATACTCGGCCTCGGCCGCGCGGAAGAACTCGGACGGCCGCTCGACGATGACCTTCGGCGATCCCTCCAGGTCACGGAGGCGCCGTGCGCGCTCCATCATCTCGCGGGTGGGGCCACCGCCACCGTCGCCGTAGCCGAACGGGGCGAGTGACCGCGTGCCACGCCCCTTCTCGGCGTAGTTGGTGACGGCGCGCGCCAGCTCCTCGCCGGTCAGCTCCGCGTTGTACGTGTCGATCGGCGGGAAGTGCGTGAACACACGGGTCCCGTCGATCCCCTCCCACCAGAACGTGTGGTGCGGCAGCTTGTTCGTCTGGTTCCACGACAGCTTCTGGGTGAGGAACCAGCGGGCACCCGCCAGCCTGGCGATCTGCGGGAACGCCGCCGTGTAGCCGAACGAGTCGGGCAGCCACACCTCCTCGCACTCGACGCCGAACTCGTCCAGGAAGAAGCGCTTGCCGTGGATGAGCTGCCGGGCCAGGGCCTCCCCGCCGGGCAGGTTCGCGTCCGACTCGACCCACATGCCGCCGACCGGTGCCCAGGTGCCGGCCTTCACGGCGTCGGCGATCCGCTGGAACACGGCCGGCTGGTGCTCCTTCACCCAGGCGTACTGCTGGGCCTGGGAACAGGCGAACACCAGCTCCGGGTACTCCTCGGCGAGCGCGGTCGCGTTGGCGAACGTCCGTCCGGTCTTGCGGATCGTCTCCCGGACGGGCCACAGCCAGGCGCTGTCGATGTGCGCGTGCCCGGCCGCCGAGATGGTGTGCGCGGAGGCGTGCGCCGGCTGGTTGAGGACGGTCTGCAACTCCGCCCGCGCGGCGGCGGCCGTCCCGGCGACGTCGTGGGCGTCGAGCGCGTCGAGGGACCGCTCCAGGGCGCGCAGGATCTCGTGCCGGCGCGGGTCGGCGACGGGGAGCTGCCGCATCAGCTCGCGGAGCACGTCGATGTCCAGCGCCAGGTGCCACACGGTCTCGTCCAGTACCGCCAGGTCGGCGCGCGCGAACGTGTACAGCGGCGCGTCGCCGGCCGTCGCCTTGTCGCCGAGGGGGGTGGGGACGAAGCCGCCGGCCAGGACGTCCGGGTTGGCGGCCGCCTCGATCAGCAGCCCGACGGACTCGCCGCCCTCGGCCTCGGTGGCGACGGGGATGTACTGGTTGCGCGGCGAGATGCCCTTGATCGGCTGCCCGTCGAGGTCGTACACGAGCGCCTCGGCCTGCCCGCCCGGCCAGTTGCCGACGAACCCGAGGTCGAACACGGCCTCCACGCGGCGACCCGCCCACTCGTCCGGCACCGTCGCGTAGGCACGCAGCCACAGCGTCGACCAGGGAGCGCCCCAGCGGGTGCCGACCGAGAATGGCTGGTAGTCGGCCTGCATCGCCGTGGCCACCGGCACCGGCTCGTCCGGCACCTGCCACGCCTCCAGCCGTAACGGGATCGACGCCGCGTACTGCGCGGGGCGGATGCGCTGGCTCAGGGCCCGGTCGAGCCGTTCCTCAACCTGGCGACGGTCGTCGTGCAACGCGCACCTCCGGAGTCGGGGCCTACCGCTTCAGACCGTATTACGCCGACTCGTGCCCGTACCTACGAATTGTTCAGAACCGTCGCCAGACGAAGATGTCCGAGACCTGGTTGGTATCGCCGGGGACGAGGTTCTCCGCAGGGCTGTAGTAGCTGACGAACCGCGCGTCCGCGCTCAGCGACGGCCGCACGGCGCCGTTGTCCGCGTCGCCGCCGGCGTCCGGGACGGAGATCCTCCTGGTCGTGCCGGCCCAGCGGTCGTGGAAGAACACATCTGACAGGCCGTGCTGATCGCCGAACGGGAAGTCCCTCACCGCCGACGTGTAGGCCACCCATCGCCCGTTCGCGCTGATCGCCGGATAGAAGGTCAGTTGCGTCTCGGTTCCGTGCGGTCCAGGTGTCGACGGCGAGATCTGCGTCGTCGCCCGGCTCCAGCGGTCGTGGAAGAACACGTCGAGGATGCCGTTCGTGTCGCCAGGCGCCAGGTTCGACGCGAACGAGGTGAAGACGACGTACCTGCCGTTCTCGCTGAGCGCCGCCACGCCGAGCGAGCCCTGGTTGCCCTGCGCTCCGGTGCTCGCGACCGAGACCCGGGTCGTCGTGCCGGCCACCGTGTCGCGGACGAACGTGTCCGCGACGCCGTTGGTGTCGCCCGGCACGAGCGACGACGAATCCGACGTGACCGCGATGAACCTGCCGTCGGCGCTGATGGCCGCCCAGATGTCGGCGCTGATCGCCGTCGGGGTGTTGGCCGCGACGAGCGTGGTGCGACGGGTCGTGCGGTCGTGGCGGAAGACTCCGCCGTCGACGCCAGGCACCAGGTTCGTCGCCATCGACACGAAGGTCACGTAGCGGCCGTCGGCGCTGATGGCCGGCGCCCGCGAACCGCCGTTGGCCTGGGCGCCGCTGCTGGTGACGGAGACCCGCGCGGTGGTCCTGTTCCAGCGGTCGTGGACCAGGATGTCCATGACGCCGTTGGTGTCACCTGGCACGAGGTCGTCGGCGGCCGACGCGAAGGCGACGTAGCGGGCGTTCGCGTCGACCGCCGGCGGCGCGGTCGCCTCGCTGTTGTCGCCGCTGGACTGGGTGCCGCCGCTCCGCACGGACACCCTCGTGGTCCTGCGGGTCCAGCGGTCGGTGGCGAAGACGTCCCAGTTGTCGTTGGTGTCACCCGTAACCAGCGTGGTCGCCTCGGACCAGTAGACGACGTACCTGCCGTCGGCGCTGATCGCCGCATCGACGGAGCCGCCGTTGCCGGGGTCGCCCTGGGTGCCGTCGGTCGCCAGGGAGATCCGTTCCGTGGTGGGCAGCGGGTCGGCGGCCCAGGCCGGGACGGCGCTCGTGAGGATGAGGGCCAGGACCAGCATGAGCACGCGCATCGGAGCCTCCCGGTATAGGTCCTGTTTATGACCTAACAGCACGGGATACCGATTCTCTGTCGGTCAGTCAGGCTATTTGCGGCTGCTGATCGTGCCGGACCGGAGGTCGAAGTGCATGATGTCCTTCCCGCCCCGGTACGTTCCGCCCCAGGTCAGGCCGGCGCCGACGAGCACCTCGACCAGCTCGCGGCTCAGATCCATGAATCCGCCCTTGGCCGGGTCGGTGTGGCCGTCGAACTCGGAGTCCTTGCTGATCGCCCGGTCCGCCGCGAGCTGCTCGCGCCACCAGGCGAGGTCGTGCCCCTGCCCGTTCGCCGCGACCCGCGCGGCCAGGTCGGCGTCGCTCAGGCTGAGGTAGGCCCGCAGCGCCTCGGACGCGCCGTGCAGGTGGTCCCACATCTGGGTCGACCGCTTCGTGGCGCCGCCGGACAGCCCGGGCGGCATCGCGTCCAGGGTGTACTCCGTGCCGCTGAGCAGCGCCGTCGCCCGCTTCGTCGCCTCGACGACCGGGTTGCCGCCCTTGCGCGGACGTCCGACGAACGGGTTGCCGGCGTAGTTGATGTCCACCGCGAGGCCGTAGCAGTGCATGCTCGGCTGCTTGCCGCCCGTCGCGTTCTTCGGCCGGCGCAGCCCGACGATCGCGTACACGCCGAGCTCTTTCGCCACCTGGATCGGCGTCTTCCCCGGATGCTTCGCCATCAGCGTGCCCTCGGCGCTCGCGAACACGGCCGCCAGCTCGGCGTGGACGCCCGGCGCGGCACTCGCCCCGCTCGCCTTGATGGGGAGCCCCAGGAACGTCGCGTCCGGCCTGAGGTTCGCGAACCAGTCGGTCGCGGTGGTGCCCGCCTTGGTGAAGTCCTTTGCCATCGCGTCGATCGCGGCCTGGGACTTCGCCAGCTGCTTCCCCTTGCCCGTCGCCACCGTGCCCTGCTCGATCGCCTTCTTGAGGAACGCGGCCCGCTTCTCCGCGGTCATGCCGCTCGCGGCGGCGGCCGGCGTGACACCCCCGGGCGCCACCGCTTTCACCGGACCAGGCGCGGTCGCTGGCCCGGGCTGGCCGGGCACGGTGACGGGTCGGCCAGGCGCGGGCACGGCGGGGCTGGGCGCGGGCTTCGGGGTGGCCTTCAGCGCGGGCCGCACCACGTCGCGCCGGATCGCGATCCACTCCCGCTGCAGGGCCGTGGCGCCGGACGGGATCTTCCCGCCGGGCAGCTCGGGGTGGCGGATCGCGAACACCAGGTCGGTGACCTCGTTCTCGTCCGTGAACCCGGTGAGCGCGGCGGCGACCGCCGCGCCCGTGATCGTGGTGATCGAACCGATGAGCGACTGCCCGCCTCCCGACGCGCGCCCGCCGGCTTTCGCCCCGGCCGGGACAACGCCTGCCGGAGCAGGACCGGCCGGAGCGGCACCAGCGGGAGCCTTTCCGTAGAAGGACCGGACGGCGTCGGTGACGTTGCCCTCGCCCGGATTGGACTTGTCCTTGCGCTTGCGTCCACGGATGAGTTCCTCGTGGCCGAGGCCCTTCGACGCGATCACCTGGTAGTGCTCGCGCAGCGCCGCCGAGTACGGCCCGAGTTGGGCCGCGTGGGCGAGGAACCAGGTCTTGATCGTGGTGTGCAGCGTCTCGTACCGCTCGCCGTACTTCTTGCTCGACGCCGTCCCGTAGTAGCCGCGGAACCGCGTACTGGTGGTGAGGTAGGCCTCCTTGTCGCGGGCGGTCCGGGCCGGGTCGGCGAGGACGGTGAGGTCGGCGTCCAGCCGGGACGTCACCCAGCTCTGCGCCGTCGCCAGTTCCTTGTCGTTGTTGATCGCCTCGAACAGGACGAGCGCGCCGAAGCCCTTCGGGAGCGCCTTGCGGTCCAGCACCCGCTTGACGAGGTGGCCGCCGCCGCTGTGCGCCGAGACGATGACCCGTCCGGACGGTGGCTTGGCCTTGAGCACGCCGTCGTCGCCGAGCCGGTCGAGTATCTGGCGCAGGTACGAGTCCATCTTCATGTCGCCGAACTGGGACTTGTGGCCGCCCTGCGGCAGGACGCCGATGAGCTGCGTGGCGCCGGTGGCGTGGAGCTGCTGCTCGATCTGGTCCAGCGCGACGTCCCGGACGGTGTCGTCGTCCTTGTGTTCCCGCCAGCCCGCGAACGGCCGCTTCTCGGTCTCGGCGTAGCCGTGGAAGTGCAGCAGCGCGTCGACGGGCTTCGTCGGGTCGAGTGACGCCGGCACGATCACGATCGCCCGTCCGGCGGCGGACTCGTCGGTGAGGTGGCTGCTCCCCGCGTCGCCCTGGGACTCCTCCTGGTGGCCGCCGGACAGGCCTTCGAGAGGGATCCGGCGGACCGCCGTCCCGGGCACGGTCTTCTCGCCCGCGTTCCATCCGTCGGCGTCCGACCACCCCGGTTTGCGCTGGACGGCGACCGGCCGCGGCCGCACGAGCGCCGCCACCGCCCTGTTTCCCGCGTACCGCTGGAGGTGCGCGAGCGGGCTCGGCTGCTCCGCCTCGACCTGTCGTGGCGGCGGCGGGCGCCGGGCGGGCGGCGGCTTGCGCCGGTCACGTGCGTAGCTCACAGCGCACGGTACGGCCGGCGCCCGGCGGCGGGGCAGGTCTGCGAGGGCAGACCTTCGTCCCAGCGGCGCCCGCCCTACGACGCCGGCTGGCCGACTTCTTCGCGCGCTCGAACCGGACTATCCGGGATCGCGTGCTGTAACCGGGCGCCGGTAACCCCGCTAGTCCCGACAGTCCGTTTTGCGCCCTGCGCCGCCCCCACCGCGCGGCGGGCGCGGGGCGGGCGGGGCGGGAGGAAAGCCCGGAAATACTGGTTTAGTGCCCACGGCAGGTATACGCCGTTATGGTCTGGAACGCCCCCCACCAGTACAGCCATACCGGACGCATCAGCCAAAGGAGGCACGCGTGCGCGAGCAAAGGTCGTCACGATTAGCCGCACTATTCGCGGTGGCGGTAGTGATCAGTCTTGTTCCGGCAGGTGCGGTGGCCGCGCCGGACGAACGGCAGAGGGCGGTGCCGCAGCAGGGCGAGCCCCTGCCGGAGGAGTACGCCGAGATCGACAACCGGGGCGGTTCGGTCGCGCCCACCGCGCAGCAGCGCGGCCTTGCGCGGGGCGGCGTCGCGGCCCGGTGGAACAAGTTCGGCACGCCGTCGGCGGTGACGGCGGCGGACGGCGAGTTAGTGGCCGGGCTGGCGGCCGATCCGGAGACGGCGGCGCGCCAGTACCTCACCCGCAGCTCCGGACTGTTCGGCCTGTCCTCGCAGGCGGTCGGCGACCTGGAGAAGGTCGGCGAGAACAAGGTCGGCAAGGGCACGGTCGTGTTGCTGCGGCAGAAGTTCGGGTCGCTGCCGGCCGCCCACGACGGTCTGGTGGCCGTCGCGGTGAAGAACGGCGCCGTCCTGCACGCGACGTCGTCCCTCACCCGTGACGTCCGCAAGCCGGCGCCGGCGCGCCTGAAGTCCGCCAAGGCGCTGTCGGTGGCGCTGAAGGACGCGGGCCTCACGGCGAAGCAGCTCTCCGCCAAGCGGGTCCGTCTCGTCGCGATGCCGATGCCCGGCGCCGCGCCGCGCGCGGCGTACCAGGTCGTGCTCATGTCGAAGAGCGCCGACCACCCGGTCGGGTACACGACCTATGTGGACGCCCGCGACGGTTCGATCCTCGTCCGCGAGAACCTGGTGGACTTCGCGGAGGACAACCCGCAGTGGAAGGTCTTCCCGGCCAACCCCGGCACGACCGGCTCGGACACGCGCCAGCTGTGGTGCTCGAAGCCGGGGACGCCGGGCTGCCTGCGCGTGGTGAACGAGCCAGCCACCGGCAAGGCGTGGGACCTGGACCACACCACCGGCACGTCCACCGGCACCTCCACGGGCAACGCCGCCGACACGGAGTACGCGTGGGGCGCCGGCAACCCGCCCGGCAAGGCCACGCCGAGCGCCACGCGTGACTACCTCTACCCGTTCACGAACCAGTGGGCGAACAGCAAGTGCGACCCTGCCTCGCTCACCTCGCCCGACCGGGCGGACGTCGACGCGGCCACGGCGAACCTGTTCGCGATGCACAACCGCATGCACGACTGGTCGTACCACCTCGGCTTCACCGAGAGCGCCTGGAACCTGCAGAAGGTGAACGTGGGCGTGGACGGCAAGGGCGGCGACGCCGAGCTAGGGCGGGCCCAGCAGGGCGCGGCCACGGCCACCACCCGCAACAACGCCAACCAGGGCACCCCGCCGGACGGCATGGTGCCGCAGACCAACATGTACATGTGGCAGCCGTTCGGCGGCGGCCCGTACCCGCCGTGCGTCGACGGCGACTTCGACATGACGGTCATCGGCCACGAGTACACCCACGCGATCAGCAACCGCATGGTCGCCGGCCCGGACAGCGGCATCTCGTCGTTCCAGGGCGGCGCGATGGGCGAGAGCTGGTCCGACCTGATGGCGATGGAGTACCTGTTCGAGAGCGGCTACACGCCGCGCGGACGGACCCCGTACGTCACGGGCGCCTACGTCACCGGGGACCTCGACACGGGCATCCGCAACCACGACATGAGCACCAGCCCGCTGAACTACTCGAACATCGGGTACGACCGCGGCGCGGCCGTCCACGCGGACGGCGAGATCTGGAGCGCGATCAACTTCGAGGTGCGGCGCGCGCTGCTCGCGAAGTACGGATCGGGCACGCGGGCGCTCCAGGAGTCCTGCGCGAACGGCCTGACCCCGCCGGACGCCTGCCCGGGCAACCGGCGCTGGGCCCAGCTCGTGTTCGACTCGTTCCTGCTCCAGGCCACCGGCTCGGTGAGCTGGGTCGACATGCGCGACAACATGATCACCGCCGACGCGCTCCGCTTCGACGGCGCCAACGCCGAGCTGCTGTGGAACGCGTTCGCCGCCCGCGGTCTCGGCGCAGGCGCGACCGGCGGGCCCGAGGCCCAGGACCCGGAGCCGAGCTTCGTCTCGCCGTACTCGCCCGGCCAGGAGATCACGTTCAAGGGTCTCGGCGACCTCAAGGGCAAGCCGGTCACGTTCTACGTGGGCAACTACCAGTCCGGCACCGTCCCGGTCGCGGACACCGACCCGGCGACGGCCCTGCCGGACACGGCCATCCTCGGGAACGGCACCTACCAGCTGCTCGCCGTCGGGAAGGGCCTGGGCCACAAGCGGTTCACGTTCGTGGTCCGGCCGGGCGGCAGCACGACGGCGGGTGTCGTCATGGCGGCGAACCACGCGTCGGCGGCGTCCGGCGCGACGGTCACCGGTGACGGCGTGAACCTCGCCGCGTTGATCGACGACGCCGAGAACACGTCCAACTGGGACAGCGTCAGCGGCGTGGCCGGCAAGCAGGCCACGGTCGACCTGTCCGGCGAGACCGCCCAGCTGGTCTCGCGGGTCCAGGTCAGCGCGTTCGGGCGGACGTTCACCGCGCTCCGCTCGTTCCAGGTCCTGACCTGTGACGCCAGCCGCGGCGCCGACTGCACCCAGGAGGCGAACTACCGGCTGACGTACACGAGCGCCGCGGACGCGTTCCCCGGCGTCGCCTACCGCCCGAAGACGCCGCAGCTCGTCATGCGGTCGTTCACGGTGCGGCCGACGTACGCCACGCACGTCCGGCTCAAGGCGGTGCACAGCCAGTGCACCGGCGGGCCGCTGTACGCCGGTGAGCTGGACAACGACCCGCGCACCACGACGGACTGCGCCACCTCGGCCGCCGGCCGCACGGTGAACGTGTCCGAGTTCCAGGTGTTCAGCTTCTAGCAGGTCGATCGACGGCGGTGCCCCTCGCGTCCGGCGGGGGGCACCGCCGCGTTTCGCCCCCCGGCGGTCCCGCCGTCTCGATAACCTGGGCTATCGGCGATTTCCGGCGGGGGGCAATTCGTGGCGAGGTTCGTGTCGTGGCTGGGGAGAAACGCCGACGGCCTGATCGCACTGTTACTCGCGGTCTGTATCGGTGTTCTCGGCCTGGCCGATGTCGTCGGCACCGACCAGGTCAGCGAGGCGACCCTGCTCATTCTCGCGGTGATGGCGGTCGTGCTGCTCCGTGACCGTTTGCACGGCCGTTCGGTGGAACGCGAGGTCAAGCAGGTTCTGCACGACACCTCGGCCACTCTGGAACTGATTCCGGAGCGGCTCGCGGAGGTCCGGACAATGGAAGAGACCGTGGCCCGGATGCGCGCGGCCACGGAGGAATTGGCCGGTTTCCGGGTATTGCACGGATGGGAAGTCGCGAAAGCCCTGGAAGAAGCGCGCAAGACCACCGGGACGTGGATGTTCAAGGGCGGCACGGGCACCTATATCCGGGCCGTGACGCTGCCGGAATGCGTGGCGGCGGCCCGGCGCGAGGCCCGTCCGGTCGAGATGCGGCTGGAGATCATCGACCCCACCAACGAGGACGCGTGCGGGCGGTATGCCCGGTTCCGTACCGCGCTGGCGGCGGGTCCCGACGGCATCGGCGAGATCTGGACGCTCGACCGGACCCGCAAGGAGGCGTTCGCGACGATCGTCGCAGCGTGCTGGTACCGGCAGCAGTACGACCTGCTGGATATCGACGTGCGATTGTCGTCCGTTGTGACCACATTCCGGTGGGATCTGTCGAGCAGTTGCATTATCATCACGCAGGAAGATCCGCACGTGCCCGCGCTGTTGTTCAACCGTGGCACGTCCTACTACGACCGTTGGAGTACCGAACTCCGCAGCAGCTTCGCGCAGGCCAGACAGGTGGTCGTCGCGGATGCCGCGCGGGCGGTCCAGCTCAGTGACGAGCCGACGGCCGAGATGGTCCGGAACTTGTTCGTACAATTGAAGCTTCCGCTGCCCAAGGCATTCTCCGACGGCGACATTTCCCAGATCATCCAGAAGGCGATCCAGGCAGTTAACCCCTACCGATGACGGACGGCGCCCACATGCGGTACGAGAGCCCCGAATTGACGTGGACGGTCAGCCTCGAATGGCTGACGGCCGCGTTACGCGCGGTGGCCGAGGGTGACACTCCGGTGGCAGCCGTCCGGCATCCGCTGGGGTTCCTGTGCCTCCCGATCCAGCGCGAGGGACCGGTCGGGCTGTGCGTCCACGTGTGGACCGGCGAGGTCGCCCAGGCGGAGCCGACCACCTCGCACGTCCACTGCCACAGCTGGGACCTGCACAGCCAGGTCCTCTACGGCCGGGTCCGCAACACCGTGATCAGCGCGGATGACGCGGCCGACGAACCCACCCACCGCGTCTACGAGGTGCACAGCGCCGACGGCGTGGACGAACTGCGCGCCACCTCGCAGGTCGTGCGGTGCACCGAGGGCGCCGTCGAGGTGCGCGTCGCCGGCGATGTCTACACGCTGCCCGCCGGGGTATTCCACATGACAACAGTCGAGGGTGCGGACGGCACCGCGACCGCCGTCCTGGGCGAAACCCTCGTCGACGGCACAGACCGCTCGCTCGGACCCGTCGCGGGCCGCACACATCACGTGCGGCGGCAATACTGTGACGCGGCGGAAACCGCCCGCGCAGCCCGTATCGTCGTAGAACGGCTCGTGCAGCACGCCTAGCGGGGTGCGGAGTGGAGGACCCGATGACTGTGACCGTCGACGAGCCTGTCCGTGCCCAGATCGACCGAGCGCTCGGTGTCGCCGTGGAGGCGGCCGAGGCGGCGGGGCGATTGTTGAAGGCCCGGGCATGCGGCGGGTTCTCGATCCACGCCAAGGGCGACGCCGGTGACGTCGTGACCGAGCTGGATCTCGCGTCCGAAGAGGTCATCGTCGAGGCGATCCGGACGGCGTTCCCGCACCACCAGATCGTCGGCGAGGAAGCGGGCGTCGTCGATCCGAGCAACGACGACGCGTGGGTCTGGCTGGTCGATCCGCTCGACGGCACGAACAATCTCGCGATCGGCCTCCAGGCGTACGTGGTCGGTGTGGCACTGTGCCGCGACCGCGTGCCGGTGGTCGGCGTCGTCCACGATCCGATCGCCGGCCGGACGTGGTCCGCGGTGCGCGGCGGCGGCGCGTTCGGCCCGTCCGGCCGCCTGTCGGCCAGGCCGCGTTCCACCGCGAACGGGCCCGTCATCGGCTGGACACAGGGCCACACCGTCACCAGCGACGACGGCGTGGCCCGCGCGTTGAAGCTGGTGCTGGACACGTCCGCCCGGCGGGTCCTGCAACTCTGGGCGCCGCTGGTGGCCTGGTCGATGCTCGCCCGGGGCGATATCGACGCGATGATCGGCTACCAGGCCGAGGGCATCGACCTGCCCGCCGGGCTGCTCATCGCGGCCGAGGCCGGCATGGAGATCCGGGGCTTCGACGGCGAGCCGTTCGACCAGCGACTGGGCCTGCCGCAGAAGGAGCGGAACTTCGTCGCCGGGCATCCGGAGCACATCGACCGGCTGCTCGCGCTGGTCACAGGCGCCGAGCGCGTCGAGCCGACCATCACCGACCTGCTGGTGTCCGGCACGATTCCGCGCTGGTAGCCACGCGCCCGTCGCGGAATGGCCATACTGGACCGGTGGTGACAGGGCGAGTTCACGCCTCGGACGGGGACCGGTCGTTGGATTTCTTCATCAGTTATTCGCCCGCCGACGAGCGCTGGGCGACGTGGATAGCCTGGGAGCTGGAACGGGCGGGCTACCGCACCATGCTCCAGGCGTGGGATTTCGTCCCCGGCACGAACTTCATCGACTTCATGGACCGCGGCGTCAGCGAAGCCACGGTCGTCATCGCCGTCCTGTCGCAGAACTACGCCCGTAGCCGGTACGGGCGCCTCGAATGGCAGGCCGCGCTGCGTGCCGATCCGGACAACCCGTCGAGCAAGCTCGTGACGATCCGCATCGAGGACGCGCCGCTGGACGGGCTGCTGTCGATGATCACCTACGTCGACCTGGTGGACGTCGTCGAGCCCGACGAAGCGCGCACGCTGCTGCTCAACCGCATCCGGGAGGCCCTGGCCGGGCGGGCGAAGCCGGCGCACCGGCCTGCCTTCCCGAACGGCGGCCCGGCCGTACCCGGTGCGCCGGCACCGGGTGTGCCGGCGGCGCCGCGCCGGTCGCGCCGGGCCCCGGTCACGCCGCCGCAGTACCCGCCGGCCATCCCGACGTCGTGGCAACCCCGGTCGGCGCTGACCGTCCTGCACGTGGCCGGTCCCCGGTTCGGGCGCGGCCTGATCCGTCCCGACACCCCGGCGACCGCGGGCGAGCTGCAGGCCCGGATCTGGGGCGACCTCGCGCACCTCGCCGGGGACGGGGCGCCGTCCCCGGACCTGATGGTCGTCACCGGCGACCTCACCGAGTCCGGGAGCCGGCGCGAGTTCACCGAGGCGCTGACGTTCCTCACCGGGCTGCGCGTCCTCCTCGGACTGGAACCGCACCGGCTCGTGATCGTCCCGGGCCGCCACGACGTGAACCACGCCGCGTGCCGGGCGTACTTCTCCAACTGCGAGGCCGACGACATCGCGCCGCAGCCGCCGTACTGGCACAAGTGGCGCCACTATGCCCGCCTGTTCGAGGAGCTGTACCAGGGCCTCGACGGGCCGGTGTTCGACAGCGAGCAGCCGTGGACGCTGTTCGCCGTCCCGGATCTGCAGGTCGTCGTGGCCGGCATCAACTCGACGATGGCCGAGTCGCACCGCGACGACGACCACTACGGATGGGTGGGGGAGACCCAGGCGGCGTGGTTCGCCCAGCGGCTCCAGCCGTTCGAGGCGGCCGGCTGGCTGCGGATCGGCGCCGTGAACGGCATCCCGGCGGTGCCACGCCGCGACCCGGACGACCACCGCGTGATGATCAAGGACAGCGGCACTCTCGACCGGCTGCTCGGCCGGCGGCTGAACATGCTGATCCACGGCGGGGAGGCGCGCACTACCGGTACGGCGTCGCTCACGTCGAACCTGCTCGTCGTCCCGCCGCCGCCGCTGGTGCGCTACCAGCTCCTCCAGCTCTCGGCCGGATCGATGACGCGCTGGCCGGGTGTGCCGCAGGGTGCCGCCGCGGCCAAGCAGGAGAAGGTCGAGCGGCTCTGGCACGCCGTGGGCGCCACGTTCACGTCCGTCGAGGCGCCGGTCGCGGCGGCGGAACCGGAGCCGGCGTCGGTCGCCACCGACACCGTCCGCGCGCTCGGCCCCGCGGCGCTGCTGCTCAACCGGATCGTGGAGATCTGCGACGCCCGGTACGAGCGGGCGAAGATCCGGCGCGTGGACGGCGATCCGCCGCACCTGCTGGTCACGTACCAGGAGGAGGGTTTCGTCCGGCAGTTGCGCGTGGGTGCGGTCGCCGGCCAGCCCACCCCGGACGACGTCGAGGCGTTCATCCGCTACGTCCACGCCGCCGACACCGAGGCCGGCGCGGAACTCGTGTACGAGGGGCACCCGCCGTCCCAGGTGCTGCGCGAGGACGCGTTGCGGCGCGGCGTCCGGCTGCGCAGCTTCATCGAGTTCCAGGGCCTGCTCGACCTGCGCGAGTACGTCGGCGGCCAGAACGCCCGGCTGCGGGCCGGCGGCGCGTACGCGCCCGAGCTGTACGTGCCGCAGCGGTTCCGGGAACTCGGCAGCCCCGATCCGAGCGTCCGGGGCGACCTGCTCGCCGAGGTGATGCGCCAGCTCGGCTCCGACGACGGCCGCTTCGTGCTCGTCCTCGGCGACTTCGGCCGCGGCAAGACGTTCGCGCTGCGCGAGCTGGCCCGGCGGGTGCCGGCCGAACTGCCGCACCTGATCCCGATCCTCATCGAGCTGCGCGCGCTGGACAAGGCGCACTCGATCGACGGGCTCGTCGCCGCGCACCTGGCCAACCACGGCCACGAGCTGATCGATCTCAAGGCGTTCCACTACATGCTGCGCCAGGGCCGGATCGTGCTGCTGTTCGACGGCTTCGACGAGCTGGTCACCCGCGTCAGCTACGACCGTGCCGCCGACCACCTGGAGACGCTGCTCAAGGCCGCGCAGGGCAAGGCGAAGGTGGTGCTCGCCAGCCGGACCCAGCACTTCCGGACGCACGCCCAGGTGCTCACCGCCCTCGGCGAACGGGTCGGGCTGCTGCCGCACCGCCGGGTGCTGAGCCTGGAGGAGTTCAGCGCCGACCAGATCCGCGCGTACCTGGTGAACCGGTACGGCGGGGAGCGCGCGGCCGCCGAGCGCTACGACATGCTCGGCGGCATCGAGGACCTGCTCGGCCTGTCCCGCAACCCGCGCATGCTCAGCTTCATCGCCGACCTCGACCCGGAGCAGCTGCACGCCGTCGCGGCGGCGCCCGGCACGCTGAGCGCCGCCGACCTGTACCAGCAGATCCTGCGCGCGTGGCTGCTTTATGAGGAGCGGCGCACGCAGGGCGTCCGTGGTTCGCCGCGCGGGCTTGCCGTCGAGGAGCTGTGGGAGGCCGTGACCCACCTGGCGCTACGGCTCTGGGAGACGAACGAGTCGTACCTGCGCCTGGAGGAGCTGAGCGAGGTCGCCGGCGCGCTCACCGGCCTCCTCGGCGCCGACCTGTCCGCCGCGCAGACCACCCACGCGGTCGGGGCCGGCAGCCTCCTCGTCCGTACCGAGGAAGGGCTGTTCGGGTTCATCCACGCCTCCGTCGTGGAATGGCTGGTCGCCAGCGACATCGCGCGGCGGTTCGGCGCGGGGGAGGCCGACCCGCCGCAGCTCGCCGCGCGGCCGCTGTCCCAGCTCACCGTCGACTTCCTCTGCGACCTCGCCGAAGCCCGGGTGACCAGGCACTGGGTGCAGCGGACCCTCGCCGACCGGAACGCGGGCGACGTGTCCCGGTCGAACGCCATCAAGGTCAGCACCCGCCTGCGGACGCCCGCGCAGACCGACCTGCGCGGCGCCGTCCTCAAGGGCGAGGACCTGTCCTACCGCAGCCTCCAGGGCGTGAACCTCACCGACGCCGACCTGACGGACGCCCAGCTCACCGGCGCCGACCTCACCGGTGCCGTGCTGCGCGGCGCCCGCCTGACCCACGCCCGGCTCAACGAGGCCATCCTGACCGGCGCCGACCTCACGGACGCCGACCTGACCGGCGCGAGGTTCATGCGCGCCGACCTGACCGGTGTGACGGTCACCGGCAGCCGGTGGCGTCGCGCGTCGGTGATCGAGGCCGTCGCCGATCCCGGGTTCTTCGCCGCCCCGGAGCTGCGCGGCGCGGCGATGACCCCGGACGGACCGGTCGACGCGGCGCTGGCCCCGGCGGCCGTCGGCGTCTCGTTCGGGTTCGAGTCCGGGCGGATCCCGCGTCCGGTCGCCTACAGCGGTGACGGCGAGACCCTGGCGATCGGCAGCGACGACGGCGGTGTGCTGATCTGCGACGCCCGGTCCGGGCACCCGCTGCGGACCCTCCAGGGACACCGCGGCCGCGTCTACGCCGTCGCCTACGCGGGCGGCAGCGACCTGTTCGTCACCGGCGCGGCGGACGGCCGGGTCCACCTCTGGGACTCCGTCACCGGCGACTTCCGCGCGGCGATCGACGGCTACCAGGACTGGGTCTGGCCGCTGGTCCTGAGCCCCGACGCGCGGCTGCTCGTCTCCGGCGACAGCAGCGGGGTCATGCGCGTCCACGACGCCGACACCGGCGAGCTGCGGCACGAGCTGGGCGGGTTCCCGTCCCACGTCTGGACCGCGGGCTTCCACCCGAGCCGGCCGCTGTTCGCCACCGGCGACATGACCGGCACCGTGCGCGTCTGGGACGCCAGCACCGGCGTCCTGCGCTACCAGCTGCCCGGCCACGACGGGTCGGTGTACCGGATCGCGTTCAGCCACGACGGGGAGCTGCTGGCCACCGCCGACCACGGCGGCACCGTCCGGCTGTTCGACGCGGAGACCGGCCAGCTCCGCCACGAGCTGCGCGGCCACCGCACCTCGGTGTACTCGATCGATTTCCACCCGGACAGCACGCTCCTCGCGAGCGGCGACACCAAGGGCTCGCTCAAGGTGTGGGACACGCGCACGGGCGAGAACGTCCGCACGCTGCCAAGCCACAGCGGCGCCGTGTACCGCGTCGTCTTCAGCCCTGACGGTGCGGTCCTCGCGACCGGCGACAGCGACGGGGTCGTCCGGCTGTGGGAGTCGGCGTACGACTACGACCTGCGGCACGAACTCACCGGCCACCGCGGCTCGCTGTGGCCCATGGTGTTCCGCCCGGACGGCGCCCAGCTCGTCACCAGCAGCAACGAGGGCACGACCCGGCTGTGGGACGTGGCGACCGGCGAGTACCTGCGGGTGCTGCACGGCCACGGGCGACGGATCACGTCCGTCCGGTTCAACCAGGACGGCACCGCACTGGCGACCAGCGGAAACGACGGCGTCGTCCGGATCTGGGAGCCCCGGACGGGGCGCCGGCAGCGGCAGTTCGTCGGCGTCGCCGACCGGCTCGTGTCGGCGATCTTCACGCCCGAGTCGTCCCTGCTCGCCAGCGCGAGCAACGACGGCACCGTGTACCTGTGGAACCTGGAGACGGGCGCCAACGAGCGCGAGATGGACGTCGGCACCGACCACGTCTGGGCCGAGGCGTTCAGCCCGGACGGCGACATCCTCGCGACCGCCAACGACGACGACACCGTCCAGCTCTGGTACCGGACGACCGGGCGCCGCATCCGCATCCTCGGCGAGCACCGCGGCCGGGTGCGCTCGGTGGCGTTCAGCCCGGACGGGACCCTGCTCGCCACCGGTTGCGA
Organism: uncultured Actinomycetota bacterium; assembly: GCA_963742725.1. Taxonomy (GTDB): domain Bacteria; phylum Actinomycetota; class Actinomycetes; order Mycobacteriales; family Cryptosporangiaceae; genus CAVVAL01. The sequence continues at coordinate 940,730 of CAVUMX010000003.1, forward strand.
CGACCGCCAGGTCCGGCTGTGGGACGTCGAGTCGGGAACCTGCCGCGCCATCCTGGAGGGCCACGGCGACCGCGTGTACACCGTGGAGTTCTCGCCCGACGGGACCCTCCTTGTCAGCGCCAGCAACGACGGCACCGCCCGCATCTGGAACGTCGCCGACGGGCAGCTCGTCCACGTGCTGACCCGCCACACCGGGCGGCTCTGGTCGGCGGCGTTCAGCGGTGACGGCACGATGCTGGCCACCGCCGGCGACGACCTCGTCGTCCGGCTCTGGGACCCGCGTACCGGCGAGCACCTGCACACCCTGACCCGGCACACCCGGCGGGTGTCCTCGGTGGACTTCAGCCCCGACAGCACGATGCTGGCCAGCGGCGGCGATGATGGGACCGTGCGGATCTGGGACCTGACCGACCGGGCCGAGCCCGAGCTGCGCGCCACGCTGCTGGGTCTGGCCGAGGGCTGGGCCGCCCTGTCGCCGAGTGGCGCCTACAAGCTGGAAGGCGACGTGGCCGGGCAGTTCTGGCACGTCGTCGGGTTGTGCCGGTTCGAGCCGGGCGAGCTGACGCCGTACCTCACGGACGTGCGCCAGGTCGCCGTGGACGCGGAGTTATAGGTGCTTCCCACCGTCCGGGTGGGTGCCGCGCGGCTCGGCGTCCTGGACTGGATCGCGATCGGGCTGTTCGCCGCCGGCGTGCTGTTCGTCGCGGCCGGCCTCCTGCCGAGCGACGCCGCCGAGACGACGCTGCGGCGGATCGCGCCGCTGGTCCTGTTCCTGTTCGCGGTCATCATCATGGCCGAGCTGACCGAGGACGCGAACTTCTTCGACGTGGTCGCCGCGCGCGTCGCGATCGGGGCCGGCGGCAGCTACGCCGGCCTGTTCGGGCTGTCGGTCGCGTTCGCGACGGTCACGACCGTCTTCCTCAACCTCGACACGACGGCCGTCCTGCTCACGCCGGTACTGCTGGCGACGGCCATCCGCGCGGGAATCGCCACGATGCCGCTCGCCATGACGACGGTCTGGCTGGCCAACACCGCCAGCCTGCTGCTGCCCGTGTCGAACCTGACGAACCTGCTCGCCGCCGACCGGGTCGGCCTGCCGGTGCTGCGGTTCGCCGAGCGGATGGCGTTGCCGCAGATCGCCGCCGTCGCCACGACCGCCGCCTGCCTGTGGCTGTTCTACTGGCGGCGCGGGCTGCGCGCGGACGACCGGTACACCCCGCCGCCGCCGTACGTCCCGCGCGACCGGGTGCTGTTCCGGGTGGCGGCGCTGAACTGCGTCGGCTTCGTCGTGGCGGTCCTGGCCGGGGCGTCGTTGCCGGTCGTGTCGGCGGCGTGCGCGGTCGTCCTGCTGGTGGCGTACGCGATCCGGGCACGCGACAGGCTGACGTGGAACCTGGTGCCGTGGCGGCTCGTCGTGTTCCTGAGCGGGCTGTTCCTCGTGGTCGGCACGGTCAGCGAGCACGGGCTCGGGATCTCTTCTGCGGACGGTCATCGGCGGCTCCGCCGGTGCCGACGGGGTGTGGCGGGCGGCGGCGACCGGCGCCGGCCTGTCGAACCTGATCAACAACCTTCCCGCGTACGTGGCGGGGGAGGCGGTCATCCCGCTCGCCAACCACGACCAGCTGCTCGGCCTGCTCATCGGCACGAACGTCGGGCCGATCGTGCTGCCGTGGGCGTCGCTCGCCACGATCCTGTGGCTGGAGCGGTGCCGTGCCGCCGGCGTGGACGTGGCGTGGCCGCGTTTCCTGTGGACCAGCGCGGTGACGGCGGTCGCGGTGCTGGTGGCGTCCGTAGGGGCTCTGTTGTTGTGGTGAGACAGGCGGTTCTCGACGAGCGGCGGCGGCGGATCCTCGCCGCCGCGCTGAAGGTGTTCGCCGAGCGGGGGTACCACAACGCCGGGATCGCGGACATCGCGCAGGAGGTCGGCGCCGGCCACGGCACGTTCTACCGGTACTTCACGAACAAGCGCGACATCCTCGACCACGTCCTGGCCTACGCCGGGGAACGCATCACCGCCGTGCTCGCCGGCAGCGACCCAGACGGTGCGAACACCCTGGCGGAGTACCGCGCGCAGGTCGGACGGATCGGCGACGCCCTGTTCACCCTGTTCGTGGACGAGCACCAGATCGTGCCGGTGTTCTTCATGCAGTCGATGTCCGTCGACGCCGAGATGACCGGGCGGGTCCTCGCCGTGCACGACGCGATGGCGGGGCTGACGGAGGCGTACCTGCGCAACGGCGTCCGGAAGGGGTTCCTCCGGGCCGACCTCGACACCGCCGTGACGGCGCGCGCGGTGAACGGCATGATCACGGCGGGAGCCGTCGCCGCCCTGCGGTTCGACGACCCCGCCGCCGAACGCGACCGCTGGGTCAGGGGCGTGACCACACTGATGCTCGACGGCTGCGCCGGGCCGCACTGAAGGAGGGACGCACCGTGTCGACGGTAGGAAAGATCATCGAGATGTTGGACCAGGCCGAACGCGAGATACCGCGGGTCAAGGGCGCCGGCGACGGCGCGGTGACGCTCATGAAGGAAGCGCGGGTCATCGTCGACTCGATCAGCAGCGGACTGCCCGACAAGGCGCTCGGCGGCCGGATCGACGCCCAGACCAGCGCCGTGAACACAGCCTTCGGCGCGATCCTCGGATTATCCCAGCGGATCCAGAACGTGAAGACCGACGTGCGCAACGCGTTCGGCCGCTGATGTCCGCCAGCGCCGAGGTGATCGCGGGACTCCGCGAAGCCAAGCAGAAACTGACGAACGCCCAGCAGAAGGGCTTCCAGGGCGTCGTCATGATGGGGAAACTCGAAAACCTGGTCGCCGCGGCGGTCGGCCGGACCGACGGCGGCCGTCGGCTCCTCGAGGAGATGAGCAGCAGGCGGGCGGCCATGAAGGCCGAGGTCACCAAGATCAACCTGCTCGTGAAGGACATCGACAAGGCGATCGCGGAGCTGAACCACGCGGGCGCCGGATCCACCCCCGCCCCAGGCCCCGATCCCGGCCCGGCCAGACCGGCCCCCTGACCCCGCCCGGCCCGCTTCCCGACCCGGGCCGGTGTGGCCCTCCCTGCCCCGGCCACGCCAAACCGGCCTCCCAGCCCTGGTCGGGCTCGCCTCTCGACCTTGGTCGGGCGTGGCCTCCCAGCCCTGGTCGGGCTCGCCTCTCGACCTTGGTCGGGCGTGGCCTCCCAGCCCCGGCCTGCCCGCCTCCCGAGCCCGGTCCGCGCCGAGCCGGCCTCCGGGCGCCCGCCGGAGTACCTCGCGCGCCCGGCCTCCCAGGGCTCCTCGGCCCAGGCCTGGGCTTAGCGCCCGCCGACGGCCTGGCGCACCCGCCGCACCCCGGTCGCCAGGTTCCGACCGGTCGGATCGTGAAGCCTGACTGCGCGATCCGACCGGTGGAGACCAGCGTTCCGGCTGTCCTTTGTGGATCTGGGTGGGATCGGCGAGCCTGACTCGCTGATCCCACCCCAAGCCGGCACGGCGTGAGAGAGAATGACACATCATTCCGATCGTGCGAAAGGGGCGAATCATGGTCCAGGTGGACGTGTTCTGGTCGTACGGGATCGGCGCCGGGTTCGCGCTCGCCGCCGCCACCCAGCTCCGCGCCGCCGCCTCCCGCGGCGCTGGTTCGGCTGGCGCCGGATCGCACGCCGGTTCGGCTGGCGCTGGCTCGCGTGCGGGTTCGGGTGGTGTGGAGTCGGGTGGTGCGAGCAGCGATGGTGGTGTGGGTTCGAGTGGCGTCGGCTCGCGCAGCGGGGCCGGCTCGCGCGCCGGGCGGGCGGCGCCGGATCGGGGGATGCCGGGCGCGGGTCGGGCGCTGATCCCTTTCTCGCCGCGACCGTCATCTACGCGGCGGCGGTGTTCGGGCCGAGCGGTGCGTGGCTGTTATGGCAGTTCACCAGCTGGGAGACGATGCACGCCGGCAGCTACGACACGGTGCCGGGCTGGCTCGTCGCCCTGTTCACGGTGACCAACACGACGCAGGCCGTCCTCGGGTTCGTCGTCACGCGATGGCTCCTGGGACGCGACAGGGTGCGGCTCGCGTGCCTCCAGCTGGTGGCCGGCTACTTCGCGATGTTCTTCGTCCTGGTCCACGGCTGGGACGGAACCGGCTATCAGCGCTTCTTCTCCGCGACGGCCGCCGACTTCCGGGCCTGGGACCGCGCCCGCCTCGGTGACTGGTTCACCTCGGACGTCGCCCTGACCCTGTACGCGATGGGAGCGGTTCTCGTGCCGATCCTGCTGGGCATGTGCTGGCGCTGGCAGGCTGCGGCACGCGGTGGCTCCGCCGGGTGGCGGTTCGTCGGGTTGTTCCTCGCCGCCGTGTTCGGACTGGGGCTCGGTGGCGCTGTCGTCGCGAGCGTCCTGATCCACGTCCTGGGGTGGGCCGGTGGCGTCGCCGCGTTCGCGCTGGTCGCGGCGGTGATCGTCGGGACGCGCCGCGGGCCGGTCGGCTGGGCGGCGAGCCGCGTCGCCGCGCGGCCCCTCACCCACGCGGCGTAACGGACGGCCGTTCCCGGTCGCGTGCCTGACCCCTCCCAACTGTCGGGCTTATCGGGGTATCTGGCGCCCGGTTACAGCACCTCATTCCGAACAGTTCGGTTTGTCCGCGCGGCGACGGCGGGCAACGAAGTGCGGGCCGGCGGCCCAGTGCGTCAGCCGGCCGGCGGGCGCCACATGGGCCAGAACGCGGTGCCGTCCGGCAGCCGGAACGGCTCCCGCAGCTCGTACCCGTGCCGTGCGTACAGTTCGCGGCTGCCGGTGCTGCTCGCGTCGAGGTAGGCGGGCATGCTGTGCTCGTCGAGCCGGGCGTGGTGGTGGGCGAGGAGTGCCGTCCCGATACCGGCTCCTTGCCGCTCCGGCCGGACCGCGAGGAACGCCAGGTGGTGGTGGGCCTCGTGTGGGTGGTTGTCGGCGAACAGCGTGTCGAGGACGGCGAACCGGTCGGCGTTGACGCCGCACGCCTCGGCGAGCCGCTGGTCGTAGTCGGCCGGCTGCGGGATCTCGCGGTCGGCGAAGAACCAGACGGCGACGCCGGTGCCGCCGTCGGCGAGGTGGACCTCGCCGTGTTCGAGGGCGTGGTCGACGAAGATCCGGAAGTTGTCGCGCAGGACGGCGCGCCGCTCGGACGGGTCGGGCACGAGCCAGGCCGTGGCGTCGAGGCCGGCGAACGCCTCGGCGATGAGGTCGGCGGCGAGGTCGGCGTCGGCGTGCGTGGCCCGCACGACCGGGACCGCCGCGGGTGCGGCCGTGAGCGCGGCCGGGGCGGGCGGCTCGATGCCGATGGTGGCGGACTTGGCGCCGAGGCCGATGCCCCGGTACACGTCCGGCCGCTGGAGCTTGAGAAGCAGCCCCCAGCCGATGCCGGCGATGGCCGCCACGAGGTAGGCCACGGGCACCGCCCACGCCAGCACGTGCGACGGGTCGACGCCGAGCAGCGTGGCGAAGTTGTCGAGGGCGAGGTAGACGATGACGCCGAGCGCGACGGTCGCCGCCGCGGGCGCGGCGAGCCGGCGCCACACGTTCTCGCCGTGCTGGTTGCGGGCGAAGAACACGATGACCGCGATCGACGTGAACGCGATGAGGAACAGCACGCCGAGCGCGCCGGACGTGCCGCCCCAGAAGAACAGCTGGACGAGCGGGTCCCAGCCGGCGACGGCGTAGCCGACGATCACGACGAGGCCGATCGCGCTCTGGAGCAGGGAGGCGTTGCGGGGCGCGCCGGTGCTCCGGGCGGTCCGTCCCAGCGCCGCCGGGAGCACCCGCTCGCGGCCGAGCGCGAACATGTACCGGGACGTCGTGTTGTGGAACGAGATCATCGCGGCGACGATGCTGGTCACGAACAGGGCGTGTCCGATGTCGACGACGGTCTGCCCGAGGTGGCTGCCGGCGAGGTTGAAGATGAGTTCGGGGCCCTGCTCGCCGGCCGACAGGACGATGTTCTCGGGGCCGGTCGCCACCGTCATCGCCCAGGACGCGAACGCGTACAGGGCGGCGATGAGGCCGACGGAGAGGTACGTCGCGGTGGTGATCGTCCGGCGCGGGTCCTTCGACTCCTCCGAGAACACCACGGCGGACTCGAAGCCGACGAACCCGAGCACCGCCAGCACGAGGATCGCGCCGACCCCCGGCCCCCACAGGTTGCCGGGCGAGAGGGTCTCGAACGAGATCTGGCCGCCGGCCGGGTTGGCGAGGTCGGCGACGCTGTACACGAGGATGACGGCGACCTCGGCGAGCAGCAGGACGGCGAGGACCGTCCCGTTGATGTCCACCCGCAGGACGCCGAGCAGCGCGGTGAGCGCCCACGCGACGATCGCGATGACCCACCACTGCGGCTGGATGCCGAACCACTGGTCGAGCAGCGGCGCCGCCGCCGATCCGATGGCTCCGTACAGGCCGACCTGGAGCGCGTTGTAGGCCAGCAGCGCGATCCACGCCGCGCCGACGCCGAACGGACGTCCGATGCCCTGGCTGATGTAGGAGTAGAACGCGCCCGCGTTGGCGACGTGCCGCGCCATCGCCACGTACCCGACGGAGAACACCGCGAGCACGGCGCCGACCAGCACGAACGACAGCGGGATGCCGGTCAGCCCGGTGGCCGAGTACCCGGTGGTCACGACGCCGGCGACGACCGTGAGGGGTGTGGCGGCGCTCATCACGAAGAAGACCACCGCCGCGACGCCCAGCCGGTTCGCGGCGAGCGTGCGGGCCACCGGGCTGTAGCTCGGCGGCGACTCCAGTACTGCCATTGCGATGCCTCCGTGTTCGGGTCAGGTGCGGTAACTGAGGACGGCGTCGCCGATCGCGGCGTGGGTGTGCGCGAGCAGTTCCTGCAGCGGCGCGGGCGCCAGCGAGACGAGGCGGCGCAGCTGTTGGTGCTGCTGGGCCGCCTGCGGTCCGCCTTCGAGCAGGTCCTGGTCGAGGCCGGTCGCGGCGGCGAGGCCGAGCAGGAAGGCGTCGGCGGCGTCGAGGGGTTCGAACCGGGACAGGCTGTGGGAGAGGCGGGCCCACGGCCAGGCGGCGGTGTTCACGTCCGTCGGGACCCAGAGGGTGACCTGCCGCAGGAGCCTGCGCGTCTTCTCCGGACGGATGTGCCCGGCCCGCCACAGGCGCTGCGCCACGCCGTCGTACGCGCCCCGGCTGAGGAAGTCGAGCCAGGTGCGGACGGCCGTGTGCTGCGGCTGGCTCACGAGCTGGTCGAGCGCGGCGTGCGAGACGGCGTCGCGGGGCGGGGTGTCGTCGACGACGTCGATCAGGCCGCGGCGCAGGCTGATCCGGCGTGCGGTGACCAGCTCGGCGAGTAACGCGGAGGCGAGCCCTAACTCGGTCGCGCGGGCGTTCAGCCTGGGTCGTCCGGACACGTCGTTGTGCGCGAGCCTGAAGAACTCGTCGGCCAGTGGATGCACCGCGAGGTCTCCTCTCCCCGTTGGTATGACCCAGGGTGTTTGTACGCGTTCACGCCGTGCGCGCGGGCCCCAACATTCCATCTCGCAACGGGCGAAGCAAGGGTGAACCGCTGTGACTTGTGTGAAAGCGGCGTTTCCACAGGTCTAGACCTTGACGCTCAGCGGATAGAGATCCTATGTTTCCCCCGGGTTGTCGTGGCGTGCGGGCCGCGGTTGCACTTCCAACGGTCCACTCCTTGGATGTCTGTGGGTGATGCTCGCATGCGAACCACGTCAATCGCCGTGCGCGCCGGCCTCGTCGCCGCGCTGCTGCTCGCCACGATCGGGTTGCCGGTCGCACCGGCGCGGGCCGAGGTGCAGCACCCGCGCCAGGACTGGCTCCGGGCCGCCGCGTCCGGCCTGTTCCTGCACTGGGGCATGCGCACCTCGCCCGGCTACACGTCCTGCACCGCGTGGGAGAACGCGGTCACCGGCGGCGGCTGGAGCGCGGACTACTGGGTGCAGGAGACGAAGAAGCTGAAGGCGAAGTACATGGTGCTGGCGTCGTTCCACAGCCGGCTCGGCTACTCGCGCGCCTGGCCGTCGAAGATCCCCGGCAGCTGCGCGACCAGGCGCGACTACCTCGGCGAGCTGGTCACGGCCGCCCACGCGAACAACCTCAAGGTCATCCTCTACATGACCGACGATCCACAGTGGTACAACGAAGGGCTGCCGTCCGGGCAGAGCTGGCTCAACTCCTCCGCGTACTCGTCCTACAAGGGCCGCAGCGTCAACCTGCACAGCCGCGACGGCTTCGGCGAGTTCAGCTACGACAACTTCTTCGAGGTCATGACCAACTACCCGACGCTGGACGGGTTCTGGATCGACAACGACAACGCGTTCTGGGAGAACAACGACCTGTACGAGAAGATCCACCAGCAGCGCCCGCACATGCTGCTGAGCAACAACAACGAAGACACGCCCGAGATGGACACCGTCAGCAACGAGCAGAAGACGGGCATGACGCCGAGCTACGACATGGCGTCCGCGATCGGCGTGCCGCAGCCCCGGCTCACCGAGGCCTGCTACAAGCTGCCGAGCGGCGGCCCGTGGTGGTACGGCGGTTCCAACACGACGGTCGACACCAAGCTCAACATCGGACGCCTCGTCAGCAACGCCGGCGCGTCCATCAAGTCGCACATGGCCGAGACGGCGATGGTGAACGGGCGGTTCCCGTCCAACCAGGCCAACTTCAACAACTTCGCCAACACGTACCTGCCACCGATCTGGGAGTCCCTCGAAGGCGTCGAGGGCGGCGGGTACATGTACGGCGGGCTCCAACCAGGGCCGTTCGGCAACGGCGCGTACGGCGCCACGACGATCAGCAAGGCCAACCCGAACCTGCACTACGTGCACGTGATCGACCGGGCGTCGGGTAGCTCGGTCACCGTGCGGGACAACGGGTACAAGATCACGCGCGTGACCGACCTGCGCACCGGCGCCGCACGGCCGTTCACCCAGGCAGGCGGCTCGGTCGTGATCAGCGGCATCACGAACTGGGACCCGTACGACACCGTCCTGAAGGTCGAGACCGCCGGACGCGAAGGTATCTATCCGGCCGGTTCGGTGACGGCTACCGCGTCGGTGTCGGCCAGCGGGCACCCCGCCGGCGCGCTCGCGGACGGCAACTATCTGACCTACTGGGACAACAACACGACGACGCCCGCCGCGATCACCCTGGACCTGGGCAGCGCGAAGAAGGTGGCCTACCTGGCGCTGAACCAGCGCGAGTGGTCGCCGACGCACGCCCGGACCACGTTCGGCCGCCCCGAGGACTCCGCCCGCATCCGCGACTACACGATCCAGACCAGCACCAACGGCTCCACCTGGACGACCGTCCGCACCGCGACGATGCCGAGCCGCCGCGCGGTGCAGTTCGTCGACCTGAACATCGCCTCGACCCGGTACGTCCGCCTCAACGTCAACAGCATCTGGGCCGGGTCCGGCGCGCCGAACTACTACAAGAAGCTGCGGATCGACGAGATGTGGCTCGGCTCCGACTTCGTCGGCGGGGGCACGACGCCGCCGGGCACGCGGTACGAGGCGGAGAACGCGACGATCTCCCAGGGTGTCGTCGAGTCCAACCACACCGGCTACTCCGGCACGGGCTTCGTCAACTACGACAACGCCACCGGGTCGTACGTCCAGTTCGCCGTGACCGCAGCCGCCGCCGGCAACACGGCGCTGAGGTTCCGGTTCGCCAACGGGACGACCACCAACCGGCCGATGAACATCAGCGTCAACGGCGGCACGCCCGTGGCGGTCAACTTCGCCGGCACCGGAGCGTGGACGTCCTGGCAGGACGCGGTCGTGACGCTGCCACTGACCGCCGGGGCGAACATGATCCGCGCCACCGCGACGACGGCCAACGGCGGCCCGAACCTGGACCGCCTGGACCTGCCGTAGCGCCGGACGCCAGCGCTCGCGCCGCCGTCCAGCCCGCGGCGGGGTGGGGGTGGCTACCAGGTCACCGGGAGGGCGTGGAGTGCGCGCATGAGGAGGCCGGTCCGCCACGGCAGATCGGCCTCCGGGACGGCGAGCCGCAGGCCGGGCAGCCGGTTCAGCAGCGAGCCGAGCGCCACCTGGAGTTCGAGCCGGGCGAGCTGGGCGCCGAGGCAGTGGTGCGCGCCGTGCCCGAAGCCGACGTGCGCGGCGGTGTCGCGGGTGATGTCGAGCCGGTCGGGGTCGGGGTAGACGGACGGGTCCCGGTTGGCGGCGGACCGGGACACGAAGACGGCGTCCCCGGCGGCGACGACCCCGCCGGCGAGCGTGACGTCCTCGGTCGCGTACCGGGGGATCGACGCGGTGGCGGTGAACGGCACGTACCGCATCAGTTCCTCGACCGCGCCCGGCAGCAGGGTCGGGTCCGACCGCAGCAGCGCCAGCTGGTCGGGGTGGGTCAGCAGCACGTAGACGAAGTTCGGGATCTGGCTGGCTGTCGTCTCGTGGCCGGCGGCGAGCAGTCCGATGCCGAGGAACAGCAGCTCGTCCTCGGAGAGCTGGTCTTGCTCGTCGCGGGCCTGGACGAGCGCGCCGAGCAGGTCGTCGGTCGGTGCGGCGCGCCGCCGGGTGACGAGCCCGCCCATGTAGGCACCGAGTCTGCCGAGGTAGTCGAGGCGCTGGTCGTTGGTGAGCGACGTCGTGGTCAGCAGCGCCTCGGACCACTTCTGGAAGTCGCCGCGGTCGTCGAACGGGACGCCGAGCAGTTCGCAGATGACCGTCACCGGCAGCGGGACGGCGAACGACGTCACCAGGTCGGCGGGCGGACCGGCGGCGACCATCTCGTCGAGCAGCCCGTCGCAGATCTCCTGGATGCGGGCGCGTAACCGCTCGACCCGGCGCGTGGTGAACGCCTTGAAGACGAGCCGGCGCAGGCGCGTGTGGTCGGGTGCGTCCATGTCGAGCAGCCCGAGCGGCGGTGTGTCGGGAGTGAGCCTCGGCTGGTCGTGCTCCAGGGCCGCCGCGCGGCTGAACCGCGGGTCGCCGAGCACCGTCCGGGCGTCGTCGTGCCGGGTCACGAGCCAGGCGTGCTCGCCGTACGGGAGCGCGATCCGGCACAGCGGTTCGTGTTCGCGCAGGTAGGCGTAGGTGGGGTCGAGGTCGAGGCGGTCCGGTGGGCTGAACGGGTATGGACGCACGGCGCGGCCCCCTCACGGTCCGGTACGCGGCGAGCACAGTTTGGCAGCTGTCGGTGCCCCGCCGCTCCCGATATCGTGCGGAATGTGACTGGCACCGAAGTGGAGGGACGAGCGATGTCGTTGGAGCGACCGCAGGCACCGGATCCGTACGAGCTGATGCCCGCCGCCGGGACGTTCGAGGTCACGAGCACCGACGTCCAGGACGGCCAGCCGATGGGGGACGCGCAGGCGGTTCCGGCGAACGTGTCGCCGCAGCTGGCGTGGTCAGGGTTCCCGGCGGAGACCAGGAGCTTCGTCGTGACCTGCTTCGACCCGGACGCACCGACGCCGTCCGGGTACTGGCACTGGGTGCTCGTGAACGTGCCCGCCACGACCACCGAGCTGGCCACCGGAGCGGACGTGCCCGAGGGTGCGTTCCACGTCCGCAGCGACGGCGGGCTGTCGGCGTTCGAGGGCGCCGGCCCACCGGCCGGTGACCAGGTCCACCGCTACTACTTCGTCGTGCACGCCGTCGACGTGGACCGCCTCGACGTCGAGGAGAACGCCAGCCCGGCGGTCGTCTCGTTCAACCTCGCGTTCCACACGCTCGCGAGGGCGATCCTCGTCGGGACCTATCAGCGCTGAGAGGGAGCGCCGATCCGGGCGCGGACCTCGTCCCAGTGGATCGGCAGCTCGGCCGCCCGCACCGTCCACACCACGAACGTCGACGGCAGCATGCCCCGGCGGATCGTGTCGGTGGCGGCGCGGTGCGGATCGGTCCGGTTGAAACGGCCCAGCTCGGCGCGGCCCGTCCACGCCGAGACCGTCCAGAACGTCTTGCGCAGCAGGCGCGCGTCCAGCGCGTAGCCGACCAGGCCGGGTGTCGTCGCGAGCTGCCGGCGGATCCGTGACGTCCACACCAGGAACGCCGGGATCCGCAGGTACGACCGCAGCGGCAGCCGCGACGCCATCACGATGCACTCCGTGCCGGGGTCAACCGGCCTGACCGAGATCCAGGGGAGCGCGGGCACTCTGCCTCCAGGACGACGCGGGGAACGCCACCCTACCGCCGGTATGGGCTAGTCCCAGGGGATTTGTGGTGACCGGTAGAAGTTCACGCCCTGGTGCGTCCATCGTGGCCCGTGGCCGGCGAGGCGCTGCCGGAAATCCGCCCAGTCGTGCGTCGCGGCCGGTGACCAGCCCAGTTCGGCGACGGCGGGCAGCCGGGGGAACGCCATGAACTCGATGTCGCGGATGTCCGTCAGGGTCTCCGACCACAGTGGAGCCTCGACCCCGAGGACGGACCGTTCGTCGAGCCCGCGCAGGTAGCCGCCCGGGTTCCAGCCGTAGGCGTCGGCGACCTCGATGAAGCCGGCCCAGTCGAGGCCGAGCCGAGTGTTCTTGTCGTACTTCATGTCGAGGTAGGCCTTGTTCGCCGGCGACAGGAGGATCTTGTGGCCCCGCGCGGCGGCCGCGACCATCGACGGGTCGTTGTCCGAGGTCCCCCAGAACTGCGGGACCGCGGTGGTGGGCGGCGAGGCCTTGATGAACTCGTGCCAGCCGGTGACCTTCTTGCCGTACTTCGCGACGATCGGCAGGACCCGGCCCATGAACGTCAGGTAGTCCGGGTCGGTGGTGGCGTGCGCCTCGTCGCCGCCGATGTGCAGGTACTCGCCGGGCGTGATCCGGGCCAGCTCGCGGATGACGTCGTCCAGGAACCTGTAGGTGATCTCCTTGCCGACGCACAGCGAGCTGAAGCCGACCGCGGTGCCCGTGTAGAGCGGGGGAGCGATGCCGTCGCAGTTCAGGTCCGCGTACGAGGCCAGCGCCGCGTTGGTGTGGCCCGGCATGTCGATCTCCGGGATGACCGTGATGAACCGCGCGCGGGCGTAGCGGACCAGCTCGTCGTAGTCGCGCCGGGTGTAGAAGCCGCCGGGGCCGCCGCCGACCTCCGTGCTGCCGCCGTAGCTGGTGAGGCGCGGCCAACCCGGGATCTCGATCCGCCAGCCCTGGTCGTCCGCGAGGTGCAGGTGGAGCCGGTTCACCTTGTACTGGGCGATGTCGTCGATGTACCGCTTGACCTCGGTGACCGAGAAGAAGTGCCGGGACACGTCGAGCATCGCGCCCCGGTGGGCGAAGCGCGGCTGGTCGGTGATCCGCCCGCCCGGGACGATCCACGGACCTGCCTGGCGCCGCGCCGACTCGACCCGCGCCGGCAGGAGCTGCCGCAGCGTCTGGACCCCGGCGAACAGGCCGGCGGGCGTGTGGGCGCGGATCACCACGGAACGGCGGTCGACGTCGAGGACGTACCCCTCGGCGCCGACGTGGCGCGGCGCGCCGTGCAGCAGCAGCGCGATGCCGTCGCGGCCGTGGCGGTGCCCCGCCCGGACGACCGGCAGCCGGTACCCGGTCGACGGCCGCAGGATCGCGGCGAGCTGCCGCCCGACGGTGCCGGCCTCCCGTGACGTCTGGATGGCCGTCCAGGGGCGCAGGCGGAACGCGTCGTGCGGACTCGGCCGGACGGACGCCGGCGCGGGGATCACGGCGGCGAGGTCACCCGGCGGCGCGGCGTGCGCGGGTTGTGGCGCGGCGGCGGGTAGGAGGACGAGGACGGCTAAGGCGGCGATCAGGCGGCGGGCAACGGTCACAGGGGCCTCCCGGGGCGGCGAGCGCGGCACCAACCCCCTAGGTATAGACCAATGCGGCGTACCTGGACAATGTCAAATAAGCCGGTAGAAGCGCCAGAAGCCGAAGTCCTCGATCGGGAGGGTCTCGATGTCGGCGAATCCGGCGTCGTGCGCGTACCGGCGGAGCGTGTCGCGGCGCATGACGGTTCCGGTCGCGGCGCTCGGCTGGTGGGCCATGCCGTCGGGCAGGCAGATCAGGACGCTGAACGCGTACATGAGCCGTTCGATGTCGTCGCCCGGCGCGGTGAACTGGTCGGCGACGGCCTCGTCCATGACGACGACGGCCCCGCCCGGCTTGACGGCGTGGCGCATGGCGGCGAGCACGTCCACGGGCGCAGGCATGTCGTGCAGGCACTCGAACGCGAACGCGGCGTCGTAGCCGTCCTTGGCCAGGCCGGCGGCGTCGGCCAGGTAGAACCGGACGCGGTCGTCCAGGCCGGCGGCCTTGGCATTGGCCGTGGCCAGCTCGATCGACGGGACGTCGAGGTCGTACCCTTCGACGCTGCTGTCCGGGTACGCCTGGGCCAGCGCCAGGCTGGACCAGCCGCCGCCGCAGCCGATGTCGGCGATCCGGGCGCCGGGACGGCCCAGCACCTCGTGGAGGTCGGGCACGCCAGCGAGCGCTCCCGGCAGCGCGTGCAGGAACCACGGCCGGTTCATGTCGGCCTGGGACTCGCGCATGTCGGTGCCGTAGTCGATCCAGCCGACGCCCTCGCCGGTGCGGTACGCCTGGAGCAACGCGGGAAGCTGCATGCCCGCCGCGCAGAACATGCGGGCGAGCGGCGCCAGGTAGGACAGGCTGTCCGGGTCGGTGAGGACTTCGGCCACGGCCGGCTCCAGAGCGAACCGGCCGTCCCCGGTCACCGTCACGTACCCGGCGGCGGCCTGCTGTTCGAGCCACTCCTCGGCGTAGCGGTCGGCGCCGCCCGCGCGGCCGGTCAGCTCGGCGGCGGTCGCCGGCCCGCCGCTGGCGAGCGCGCGGTACCAGCCCATCCGGTCCCCGAGGTAGACGGCCATCACCTCGGCCGTGTGGAGCGCCGCGGTGAACAGGCGGTCAGCGAACGCGTCGGTCGTCAGGGGTGGGGTGGTCGCGGTGGCCATCGTTGCCTCCTCGAAGGCGGGGATGGCTCCAGCCTGTCACTGCGGGTGTCCGTGCGGAACAGCTCGGGAAGCGCGGTTCGTGCCGGCGGTTCGGGGGCCCAGCCGGCACGAACCGGCGTTGTGCTCGCGTGCGGGGCAGGCGGGGGGACGGCCCCGCACGCGAAGTCCTCAGGCCGCGCGGGTCAGGCGCGGGCGGCACCGGGGGCGGTGCGGCGCCACCACGAGGGCGTCCGGCAGCAGCTCACCCGTGTCCTCGAACACCACGACGCCGTTGCAGAGGAGGCTCCAGCCCTGCTCGGGGTGTCGGGTCTTGACGCGCGCGGCGGCGTGACCCGGAGTGGTGGCCGCCGGACACGGCGGGTGATGGGAGCACATCGGTTGACCTCAGTTCGCGGGGGAAGGATGCGGCTTTTTCCTCGGTACGAGCATGCCCATGCGTACCCCCGTAGGGCGACGGGGGATCCACCCGTAACCGTACGTAACTACGAATCCGGCGCTTGTGATTACGTTCCGTACGGTTCGCAGGTCAGGAATATGGGGGCTCCGCCCGCATGTCACCGCGACGCCGTTCCCGGAGGCTTGGGGTGCCGGAAAAGTCGAGTTGAGTGAGAGTACGGATGAAGCGCGTCAGGATCGTCGGGCTCGGATTCGCGGTCGCCATGGCCACCACCTCGTGCATGGGGGTGTCCAGCTCCGACGCGGCGAACCCGCCCGGCCCGACGGTCAGCTCGACGGTCGGCCCGGAGAAGCCGCGCGCCGCCGACGACTTCGAGCGGACGTGCGCCGACGGTCTCGGCTTCGCCGCGCAGCCGGCGTACACGAAGGCGCCCGGGGTCATCCACCAGGCCGTCCTGATGGAGAAGCGGGACGGCGACTGGCACGAGGACTGGCTGATCGGCAACGACTACCCGGGCACCTGGTTCCTCGCCACCGGCCAGACGCCGGAGAAGGTGGAGCTGGTCGTGTGCGTGGAGAAGGTCCGCGAGTTCGCGAACGGCAAGACCTGCCAGATGCAGCACCGCGCCACGAAGAAGCCGTTCACGCTCCGGATGTTCGACAGCTCCTACCTGGTCCGGGTGCTGGACGCGCAGACCGGCAAGACGCTGCTCTACCACGCCGGCACGAAGTCCTCGAAGGACTGCCCGTACATGACGTTCAACCGGGGCGAGGAGGACGAGACGAAGTACGTCACCGAGGCCGACGCCAAGGACTACCGCCCGCTGATCAAGCCGTTCGTCGCGCCCTGACCTGCTCGCCGGACCGACCATTGAACCGGTCGCCGCCGCTGGCCGAACTCCTCTCTGTACGTGTGGTGCGTGACGGTGGAGGTACGGACGCGATGCTCAGTCAGGACGATCAGCACCGGCTGGAGGAGATCGAGCGCGAGATCTGGCTGACGGACCGGTGGTTCGCGGACGGGATGCGCGACGGCACGCCCTGCCCGCCGGCCGGTGACCGGCGCTGGCCGGTGTTCGCCGCGGCGCTCGCCGGGCTGGTCCTCGTCCTGGTCGGGCTCGTCGCCGCCAGTCCGACGACGTCCGTGCTGGGTGCGGCCGGCATCGCCGCCTCGGCATACGCCTACGACAGGGCCCTGCGCCGCGCCCACGGCGGGCGGCGAATCAGGCTTTAACCTGCCGGTAACCGACAGCCACTAGTTATCGACCGGCGGTGGTGGTAGACAGAACTCGGCTTCGAGCAGCGGGGGCAAATCGGGCAATTCGTACAATGCGCGAGTCTGCCCAGATCTACGGTGCAAGGTCCCGGGGAGGAACCATGGCACTAGCCGACAGCGCTCACCACGCCGATCCCGTCAGCCACTCCGAGCGCATCGAGGACCCTCGGGTGCTCGCCCAGTTCCTTTCGATCCTCGTCGAGCAGCACCATCCGCTGGGCCCCGAGCCGCGCGCGCAGTGCTCGTGCGGCGAGATGTACGTCAGCTGCCCGGTCGCGGCCCAGATCCGGCCGCTGCTGGCCACCCTGCCGGCGCGGCAGTCGGCCGCCCCGAGCCACTGGTTCGGCTAGCGAGACCACGTATTCGGCCTACCGCGCGTGCTCGCCGTCGCGCAGGCGTTCGAGGCCGAGCCAGATGAAGTCGACCGCCGCGGACTCGACGCGCGTCCGCGGCGTGTCGGGGTGTTCCAGCCACCACGCGACCAGCCCGAACAGCGCGCCGGTGATCTGGGGGACCAGGAGCGGAACGGCACGGCGCTTGGCCGCCAGCCGGCGCGGGTCGTCGTCGCCGCGCCGCAGCATGACCTCGGCGATCGAGGAGCCCAGCCGTTCCCGGACGACTCCCAGTTCCGGGTTGTCGAGGTGCCCGAGGACGACCGACCACGCCGCCGGGCGCTCCGTCACGTAGTCCAGGATCACCCGGACGGCCGCGCGGACCCGGTCGACCGGGGTCTCGGCCTCGTCCACGGCGGCGGCGAACCGGGCGGTGAAGTCGTCGACGATCGCCGTGCAGACCGCCGTGAACAGCTCCTCCTTCGACGGGAAGTGCTGGTACAGCAGCCCTTTGGAGACGCCGGCCGCCGCGGCCACGTGCTCCATCTGGGTCAGGTGGAAGCCGCGGCGGCCGAACTCCTCCAGCGCGGCCACCAGCAGCAGTTCGCGGCGCGACGCCGACGACAGCCGGCGCCGGACCGGCCGCGCCTCAGCGGGGGACGTACGCGCGGAGTTCACGCTGGGCCACCGTCCGGAGGTGGACCTCGTCCGGGCCGTCGGCGAGCCGCAGCGTCCGCAGGTGCGCCCACATGTCGGCGAGGGGCGTGTCGTCGGAGACCCCGGCGCCGCCGTACACCTGGATCGCGCGGTCGACGACGTCGAGGGCGACCCGCGCGGCGACGACCTTGATCGCGGCGATCTCGGTCCGTGCGACCTTGGTGCCCTGCTTGTCGATGAGCCACGCCGTCTTGAGGGTCAGGAGGCGGGCCTGCTCGATGGCGATCCGGGACTCGGCGATCCACTGCTGGACCACGCCCTGCTCGGCGAGCGGCTTGCCGAACGCCACGCGCGACGCCGCCCGCGTGCACATCAGTTCCAGGGCCCGTTCGGCCGCGCCGATCGCGCGCATGCAGTGGTGGATCCGGCCCGGGCCGAGCCGGGCCTGCGCGATGGCGAACCCGCCGCCCTCCTCGCCGATGAGGTTGCTCACCGGCACCCGGACGTCCGTCAGCGCGACCTCGCAGTGCCCGTGCTGGTCCTGGTAGCCGAACACCGGCAGCGGGCGGACGATCTCCACGCCCGGCGTGTCGAACGGCACCAGCACCATCGACTGCTGCTGGTGCGCCGGCGCGTCCGGGTCGGTCTTGCCCATCAGGATCATGATCTTGCAGCGCGGATCGGCGGCGCCCGACGTCCACCACTTGCGGCCGTTGATGACGTACTCGTCGCCCTGGCGCTCGATGCGGGTGGCGATGTTGGTGGCGTCGGAGCTGGCCACGTCCGGCTCGGTCATGCCGAAGGCGCTGCGGATCTCGCCGTCGAGCAGCGGCTGGAGCCAGCGCTCCTTCTGCTCGGGCGTGCCGAACAGGTGCAGGACCTCCATGTTGCCGGTGTCCGGCGCGCCGCAGTTCAGCGCCTCGGGCGCCAGGTTCTGCGAGCGGCCGGTCACCTCGGCGAGGGAGGCGTAGTCGGTCACGGACAGGCCGTGCGCCGGGTCGGTGGAGTCGGGGAGGAAGAGGTTCCACAGGCCGCGCTTGCGCGCCTCGACCTTCAGCTCGGCGACGACCGCCGGCAGGTCGTGCGGCTTGCCGGTGGCGACCAGGTCACGCCGCTGCTGGGCGTAGACCGGCTCGGCCGGGTAGACGTGCGTGTCCATGAAGTCCCGGAGCAGGCCGAGGTACTCCTGTGCCTTCGCGCTGGGTTCGAAGTCCATGCGTCATAACTAACTGACGCGTCGGTCACTTGTCAACGTGATCCTTCCCCTGTTGACTGCCCGCAGCCCCAGGTTGTGGAGTCGGGGTGACAGGGACCAGAGGAGGCACGCGGTGAGGTTCGACGGGAAGGTCGCGCTCGTGACGGGCGGCGCGAACGGCATCGGGGCAGCTGTGGCGCGCCGGCTGGCGGGTCTCGGCGCGTCGGTGATGGTGGCCGACGTGGACGCGGCGGGCGGCAAGGCGGTCGCGGACGAGATCGGCGGCGCGTTCGTCCCGTGCGATGTCCGTGACCTGGAGGCCAACCGGTCGGCGGTGGCGGCCGCGGTCGAGCGGTTCGGCGGGCTGGACATCGTCGCGCTGAACGCCGGCGTCGCCACCGGGTTCGGCCTGGAGGACGACTTCGACGCCGACCGGTACCGGTCCGTCATGGGCATCAACCTGGACGGCGTCGTGTTCGGCGCCCACGCGGCGCTGCCCGCGCTGAAGGCCCGCGGCGGCGGCGACATCATCGCGACCGCCAGCCTCGCAGGCCTCGTCGCCATGCCGATGGACCCGGTGTACGGCGCCAACAAGGCGGCCGTCGTGGGGCTCGTCCGGGCGCTCGGACCGGCGTGGGAGCAGTACGGCATCCGGGTGAACGGGCTGTGCCCCGCCTTCGCCGAGACCGCGATCGTCACGCCGATCCGTGAGCTGCTGGACCAGGCCGGCGTGCCGCTGATCCCCGTCGAGGCAGTCGTCGACACGTTCATGGCCGCGCTCACCAGCGGACGTACCGGCGAGTGCTGGTACCTCCAGCACGGACGCGAAGGCGAGCCGTACCAGTTCCGCGGGGTTCCCGGCCCGCTGACCGGCGACGGCGACCGCGCGCCGGCCGTTCAGATGGAAGACCAGTTGGCGGCCGGCGAGTAGCGCCTCGCTGTCCGGGTACCCCTCGCGTATCCGGACCAGGAGGTGCGCGATGCCCAGGGCGCAGATCAAGGACGAACGGCAGTACCAGGCGCTGCGCCGCGAAGGTGCCAGCAAGGAGAAGGCCGCGCGGATCGCCAACGCGTCGGCCGGCTCGTCACGGCGGGCCGTCGGGCGCAAGGGCGGCCGGGCCAGCGACTACGACGACATGACGAAGGACCAGCTCTACCGGCGCGCGAAGGAGATCGGGATCAAGGGCCGCTCGTCGATGAACCGCGGCCAGCTCATCGACGCGCTGCGCAACCACTGACGCGCCGGACGCTGGTGCGGCCCGGCGCGGGACCGCCCCCGGCGCAGTAGGCCTGACCTCGGCCGATTCCCGCCCCTGAGGGGGCGGGTATCGGTGTGCCCGGCAGGAACCGGCAAGATCGTGGCTACGGGCACGAGGTCGGATCGGGGGCAGGACGCGGCGATGAGGACGGGTCTCGGCGCGCTCCTGTACGGGTTCCGGCTGCGGACGGGGCTGTCCCAGCAGGACCTCGCCGCCCGGGCCGGCATGAGCGTCCGGGCGCTCCGGGATCTCGAACAGGGCCGGGTGGCGCGTCCGCGCGCGCAGTCCGTCCAGCGGCTGGTCGCGGCCCTGGACCTGCCGGCCACCGACCGCGACCTCGTCCTCGCCGCGATGTCGGGCGAGACCGGCGGAGGCGCCCTGCAGGTCGGTGTCCTCGGCCCGCTGTCGGTGCTGCGCGACGGCGCGCCCGTCGAGATCCGGTCCGCGATGGTCCGGGACCTCCTCGGCCTGCTGGCGATCCAGCCGAACCAGCTCGTCTCCCGGGACGAGATCGTCGACGTGCTGTGGGGCGAGGAACCGCCGCGGACGTGCGTCCGGCTCGTCCACGGGTACGTCGGCCAGCTGCGCGAACTCCTCGAACCCGACCGGTCCCGGCGGGACGCGGGCGGCGTCCTGCGGCACCTGCGCGGCGGTTACCGGCTCGACCTCCCGGCGCAGTCGCTGGACCTCGTCCGCTTCGACGAGCTGGTCGGCGCCGGCGCGCTCGCGGACGCCCTCGACGCCTGGCGCGGACCGGTCCTCGCCGACGCGGGGGAGCGTCTACGGGCGCACCCGGTCGTGATCGCGGTCGGGCAGCGCCGCATCGCCACCGTCCTCGCCGCCGCGGACGAGAGCCTCGCCGCCGGTGACGCCGACGCCGCGACCGCACACCTGCGGGCCGCCGCCGCGGACGAGCCCCTGCACGAAGGCGTCGCGTCGCGGCTCGTCCTGGCGCTGGCCGTGGCGGGCGAGCAGGCCGCGGCGCTGCAGCTCTACGGCACGGTGCGCGAGCGGCTCGCCGACGAGCTGGGTATCGAACCAGGTCCGGAACTGGCCGACGCGCACCTCCGCGTGCTGCGTGGGCAGCCGGCCACCACGGTGGATTCGCAGCCCGTGCCGGCACAGCTTCCGCCCGACGTCCCGGCGTTCACCGGGCGCCAGGAGCACATGGCGGAGCTCGACGCCCTGCTGCGGACGGCGTCCCGCGCGGTCACGATCGCGTCCGTCACGGGCACGGCAGGTGTGGGCAAGACGGCACTCGCCGTCCACTGGGCGCACCGCGTCGCCGACCGGTTCCCGGACGGGCAGCTCTACGTGAACCTGCGCGGGTACTCCTCCGGGCCGACGATGGAGCCGATCGACGCGCTGGCCCGGTTCCTCCGCGCACTCGGCGTGCCGGCCGAACGGGTCCCGACCAGCGCCGACGAGGCCGCCGACCTGTACCGGACGCTGCTCGCCGGCCGGCGCGTCCTGATCGTGCTCGACAACGCGGCCAGCCCCGACCAGGTGCGGCCGCTGCTGCCCGGCAGCCCGGACTGCATGGTCGTGATCACCAGCCGCGACGCCCTGTCCGGACTCGTCGCCCGGGAAGGCGCCCACCGGCTGCCCGTCGACGTGCTGACCCCGGACGAAGCCGGCTCCCTGCTACGGCGGGTCCTGGGCGACGAGCGCGCGGCCGCCGAACCGGACGCGACGGCCGACCTGGCGCGACTCTGCGCCTACCTTCCTCTCGCCCTGCGGATCGCCGCCGCGAACGTCGTCGCCGAGCCGGACGGGACGGTCGCCGAGTACGTCGAGCGGCTCGCCGCCGGCAACCGGCTCGCCGCGCTGGAGGTCGAGGGCGACGCGCAGGCGGTCGTCCGGGCGGCGCTGAAGCTGTCGTACGCCACCCTCGGCGAGCCGGCGCGGCGCCTGTTCCGGCTGCTCGGGCTGGTACCCGGTCCGCACTTCACCGCCGCCGCCGCGGCCGCACTCACCGGTTGCGGCGAGGTCGAGGCCGGCCAGGCGCTCGCCCGCCTGGCCCACGCCCACCTCGTCGACCGGCGCGGGCGCGGCCGGTACCGGTTCCACGACCTGCTGCGCCTCTACGCGGCCGAACTGGCCGCCGCCGAGGACGGGGCGGCGGCGTGCGCGGCGGCGACCGCCCGCCTGCACGAGTACTACCTGGACGGCGTCGAGGCGGCGGCCGGCCTGCTGTACCCGGAGAAGCTGCGCCTTCCGTCCGGTGTGGAGGCTCGCGCCGGTGCCGCCGGTGCCGCCGGTGCCGCCGGTCCCGGCGCGGCTGTCGCGGCCGGTGGGCTGGACCACGCGGGTGCCTCGGCCTGGCTGGACGCCGAGCGGCGGAACCTGCTCGCCGTGATCCGTACCGGCACGGGGCCGATCGTGTGGCGGCTCGCCGACGGGCTCCGGGGCTACTTCTTCCTCCGGCTGTCCGCCGTGGACTGGCTGGCGGCGTCCACCGCCGGACTCGCCGCCGCCGAGGCCACGGGCGACGTCCCGGCGCTGGCCGCGTCCCACCTGAGCCTCGCCGACCTGTACTGGTTCCGGGGCGACCGCGATCAGGCGATAGCCCGGTACGGGCGCGCACTGGCGCACGCACGCGCGTCCGGATGGATCGAGTGCCAGGCCGCCGCGCTGTCCAACCTCGGGCTGCTCT
The DNA here is from genome assembly GCA_963742725.1 of uncultured Actinomycetota bacterium. GTDB lineage: Bacteria > Actinomycetota > Actinomycetes > Mycobacteriales > Cryptosporangiaceae > CAVVAL01. Next base: position 963,350 of record CAVUMX010000003.1, read on the forward strand.
ACCGGCAGGCCGCGCGCTGGCACGAGGCCATCGACCACTTCACCCAGGCGCTCGACCAGAACCGCCTCGCCGGACGGGCCGCCGGGGAAGCCGCCGCGCTGTCCAACCTCGGCATCGCGTACTGGGAGCTCGGCCGCCTCGCCGACGCCGCCGACGCGTACGCCCATGCCCTCGACCTCTACCGGCGGATCGGCTCGCGCGCCGGCGAAGCCACCACGATCGCCAACCTCGGCGAGGTCCACCACCTGCTCGGCGACATGAAGCAGGCACGCGAGCACCTGGAGCAGGCGCTGATCCTGCACCGCGACGTCGGCGACCGCGGCAGCGAGGCCGAGACGCTGCGCTGCCTCGCCGCGCTCCACCGCGACACCGGGGCCTACGGCGACGCCCGCGCCACCGCCGACGCCGCGCTCACCCTCGCCGAGGACACCGGGCACTACCGGCTCGAAGCCGACACGTGCACCACCCTCGCCACCATCCACGACCGGACGGGCGACCCCGAGCGCGCCGTCGCCTGCTACGAGCGCGCGCTCGCCCTCGCCCGTGACGCCGGTGCCCGGCACAGCGAGGCCCAGGCCCTGATCGGCCTCGCCACCGCCACCGCCACCGGCCCTGGGCCCGACGCCACCGGCCCTGGGCCCGACGCCGCGGGTCCGGCGCGCGACGGTGCGGGTCTGGCGGCCGGCGTCGCGGGTGGTGGCGCGCCCGGCGGGGCCGCGCGGGTGGACGCGGCGAGGGCGGCGCTCGCGCTGACGTCGGAGGCGGGGTTCCGGCTGCTGGAGGGGCTGGCGCTGACCGCCGCCGCCGAAGCCGCCGGCTCGGTGGAGCTGGCGACGCGCGCGCTCGCCGTGCACGAGGAGACCGGGCACCGGCTGGGCCGCGCGGCGACCCACCTCCTCCTGGCCCGCCTGACCGGCGCGGCGGCGCACGCCGACGAGGCGGCGGCGCTGTTCACCGAGCTGGGCAGCCCCGACGCCGCCGAGGCCCGCGCCCTCCTCTGACCCCACGCGAGCGTGCGGGATTTCGCGATCCCACACCCGTCAGCGTTCGCGGCGGATGGTCCAGCGGCGGCCCTTGATGGTGGTGCCGCGCAGCGCCGCGATCACCTCGTCGGCGGCCGTCTCCGGGACCTCGACGAGCGAGAACCGCTCGGCGATCTCGATCGCGCCGATCTCGCGCCCGCGCAGGCTGGACTCGTTGGCGATGGCGCCGACGAGGTCCTGCGGGCGGATCTTGGCGGCGCGGCCGGCGCCGACGTAGAGCCGGGTCATGCCGCTGGCCTGGGGACGCGAGCGCTTGGCGGCGGGCTTGTCGTCCCGGGTGGGCCGGGGCGTGACCTCGGGGATCTCCTCCTCGTCGTCCGATCCGCCGCTGGCCTCGTGGGCGAGCTTGACGGCGGCGAGTGCGATCTCCATCACGTCGAACTCGTCCGACAGGGTCTCGACGACGCTCCGGAACCGTTCGAGGTCGTCCTCGAGGAGGCTTTCGCGGAGTGCGGCGCGGGTGAGTTCGAGGCGCCGGGCGTGCAGGTCGGCGACCGTCGGCACCTTCTCCAGGGGGATCTTCTGCTTGGTGACCCGCTCGATCGTCTTGATCATGCGGTGTTCGCGCGGTTCGGCGAGGGTGATGGCGACGCCTTCGCGGCCGGCGCGTCCGACCCGCCCGATCCGGTGCACGTAGGACTCGGGCGCGGACGGCACGTCGTAGTTGACGACGTGCGTGAGCGTGTCGATGTCGAGCCCGCGGGCGGCGACGTCGGTGGCGACGAGCAGGTCGGCGGTGCCGGCGCGGAGCCGGCCCATGACGCGGTCGCGCTGTTCCTGGTTCATGCCGCCGTGCAGGGCCTCGGCGCGGTATCCGCGCCCGTTGAGCGTCTCGGTGAGCTGGTCGACCTCGTCGCGGGTGCGGCAGAAGACGATCGCGGCGGTGGGGGACTCGATGTCGAGCACACGCCCGAGCGCGGCCGGCTTGTGGGCGCGCGGCACCAGGTAGGCGTTCTGGCGTACCTTCGGCGCCTCGCCGGGCGCCGCGGACTCGCGCTCGATCAGGATCCGGATCGGTTCGCGCAGGTGGCGGCGGGCCATGCCGTCGATCCGCGCGGGCATCGTGGCGGAGAACAGGACGGTCTGCCGCTGCTCGGGCGTCTCGGCGAGGATCGCCTCCAGGTCTTCGGCGAAGCCCATGTCCAGCATCTCGTCGGCCTCGTCGAGGACGACGGTGTCCAGGGTGGACAGATCGAGGGTGCCGCGCTTGACGTGGTCGAGCGCCCGACCGGGGGTGGCCACGACGACGTCGACACCCGCCGACAGCGCGCGGAGCTGCCGGACGATCGGCTGCCCGCCGTAGATCGGCAGCACGCGCACGCCGATGTCGCGCCCGTACCGGTGGATCGCCTCCGACACCTGCACGGCCAGCTCGCGCGTCGGGACGAGCACCAGCGCGTGTGGTCCAGGTCCGGATCCGGGGGTCGTGAGCCGGTGCAGGATGGGCAGCGCGAACGCGGCGGTCTTCCCCGTCCCGGTGGCGGCCTGACCGAGCAGGTCGCGGCCTTCGAGGAGCCGCGGGATGGCTTCGCGCTGGATCGGCGTCGGCTCCTCGTATCCGAGGCTGGTCAACGCGGCCAGGAGTTCGTCGCGGAGCGACAGGTCGGCGAACGTGGTGGGGCTGTCGGGGGTGGACGTCATGCCACCAGTATCCGTGCACGGGCTGTCACCGCATGTCCCCGCCCGTGTAGCACCGCCCGCGTGTCGGCGAGGCCGCTGCTATGGTGCGGCGATGGACGAGGAGGAGCGAACGTCGGGAGCGGGGACCCCGGTCGCACCACTCGTCGAGAACTACGCAGCGCAGCTATACCACTACTGCACAACGCTCCTGTCCGATCGCGACGCCGCCGCCCGCGCGGTGAGCAACGCGCTGCTGGCCGGCTCGGACCGCATCGGCGACCTCGCCGACCCGCACAAGCTCGAACTGTGGCTGATGGCGCTGGCCCGCAACGAGTGCCTGCGCATCGATCGCGCGAACCGCGAGGACGGCGACGCCGTCGACCCGCTGCGGGAAGACCGTGTCCTGCGCGAGGTCGCCGAGCTGATCCACGCCCACGCGCTCGACCACCGGGGCGTGGCGGCGGTGCTGGGCACGTCCGTCCGGCGGGCCCGCGGGCTCGCGCTGAAGGCCGAGACGGCCGTGCTGGAACGCCGCGTGATGCCCACGCGCGGCGGGTTGACGCCGCTGCCGGACGATCTGCCCGCGCGCGTCCTCGCCGAGGCGGAGAGCGCCGGCCGCGCCGCCTATCGCGGTGAGGTCGCCCGTCCGCTGCGGCGTTCGGGTTTCCCGGTACCGCTGGACCAGCCGAACCAACGGCGCCGCATGCTGCTGCTGGCGGGGGTTGCCGCCGGCCTGGTCGTGGCCGGTTTCGTCCACGCCGTGCCGTTCGGCGACGACGCCAACCGTGATGTCGTCCTGAGCGTGGGGGAGCCGGACCAGCCGCTCGAGCTGCCCCCGGCCACCGACCCGGCGAGCCCGTCCGGGTCGGCGTCGAGCAGCCCCTCGGCCTCGAAATCCCCGTCCCCGTCCCCGTCGCCGTCGGCGAGCCCGTCGCGGTCCGCGTCGACGTCGCCCACGGCGGCTCCCCGCAAGCCACAGCCGCCGGCGCCGAAGCCGCCGCCCGCGCGCGTGCCGGCTCCGCCGTCCGGGCAGATCACCGGCATCTTCGGCGACTGCCTCGACGCCGGCGCCGGCGTGGTCGAGCTGCGGCGGTGCGACGGCGGCGCCGACCAGCGCTGGACGGTCGGCTTCGACGGCACGCTCCGGACCCTCGGTGGCTGCATCCAGGCCGAGGGCGGCGGCACGGCCAAGGGCACCCGCGTCGTGCTGGCCGGGTGCGACGGCGCGGACACGCAGCAGTGGTTCGAGGGCGCGGACGGGTCGGTCCGCAACGGGCGCTCGGGCACGTGCATGGACGGTCCGAACAACCGCGACAACCCCGTCACCGTCGAGATCTGGTACTGCACCGGCGGCGAGTACCAGCGCTGGAGCCTGCCGTCGTGATCCGCTCCGTCGCGATCGACGACGACACCATCCGGCTCGGCCAGTTCCTCAAGCTCGCCGACCTGGCCGAGGACGGCAGCCACGCCCGGGAACTGCTCGACGCCGGCGAGGTGACCGTCAACGGCCGTCCCGAGGAACGCCGGGGCCGCCAGCTCCGCCACGGCGACGTCGTCGCGGTCGGCGGCGAGAAGGCCCGGCTCGTCACCGCGTCAGGCGACTCCACAGGAAGCTGAACACCAGCGCCTCCATGAACGCGAGCTGCTCATTGTTGGCGCCGCCGCCGTGCCCGCCCTCGACGTTCTCGTAGTACCGGACGTCGCAGCCCAGCGCATCCATCGCCGCCACCATCTTGCGGGCGTGCCCCGGGTGGACGCGGTCGTCCCGGGTGGACGTGGTGAACAGCGCCGGCGGGTACGGCCGTCCCGGCGCGAGGTTGTGGTACGGCGAGATGCCGCGGAGGAAGGCCCAGTCGGCGGGGTCGTCCGGGTCGCCGTACTCGGCCATCCAGGACGCGCCGGCGAGCAGCTGGTGGTACCGGCGCATGTCGAGCAGCGGCACCTGCGCCACGACGGCGCCGAACAGCTCCGGGTACGTGGTGAGCATGTTCCCCATGAGCAGGCCGCCGTTGCTGCCGCCCTGGATGCCGAGCTGGTCGCGGGTCGTGACGCCCCGCTCGACCAGGTCACGGGCGACGGCGGCGAAGTCGGCGTAGGCGAGCGGGCGTCCGGCGCGCAGCGCGGCCTGGTGCCAGCGGGGCCCGTACTCGCCGCCGCCGCGGATGTTCGCCACCGCGTAGATGCCGCCGCGCGCCAGCCACGCGCGCCCGTCGGCGGCGTCGTAGCCGGGCACCCTGGCGACCTCGAACCCGCCGTACCCGGTGAGCAGCGTCGGGCCCGTGGCGCCCGGGCGGGCGATGACGAAGTACGGGATCCGGGTGCCGTCGGCGGACGTGGCCATGTGCTGGGTGACGGCGAGTCCGGTGGCGTCGAACATGGCCGGCGAGGACTTCACGTCCTCGGGCGGCGACGTGCCGAGTTGCCCGCGCTGGAGCGTCGGCGGCGTGAGGAACCCGTCGACGGCCAGCCAGTACTCGTCGCTGTGGTGCGGATCCGTGGCGACGACCGACACGGTGGCGAACTCGGGCAGGTCCTCCAGGGCGGCGTGGCGCCAGCCGTCCGGGCCGGGCGTCACGACCTCGACCCGGGACCGCACGTCGGAGAGCGTGGTCACGAGCAGGTGGTCGCGCGTCCAGTCGTACGACGTCAGCGCGGTGTGCTCGGTGGGTGTGAACAGCACGTCGAGGTCGCGCCCGCCGGCCAGGTAGTCGTCGAGGCGGGCGGCGAGCAGGGCACCGGCGGGGTGGGTGACGTCGCCGACGGTCCACGGCGTCCGGGTCTCGATCAGCAGCCACTCGCGGTGCGTGGTGAGGCTCGCGTCGTCGGGGGCGTCGACGCGGAGCAGTTCGTCGCCACGGGTTTCGTCGGTAAGGATCAGGTACAGCTCGCTGTGGTAGAAGTGGACGCTGCGGTAGAGCAGGTCGCGCTCGTGGCCGGGCGACTGGTCGCGGACCGCCGAGACGATGAGATCGCTGCTCCGTGCCTCGTACACGGTCGCCGCGTCGGCGAGCGGGGTGCCGCGCCGCCATCGCTTGACGATCCGCGGGTACCCGGAGTCCGTCATCGAGCCGGGACCGAAGTCCGTGCCGACGTACAGCGTGTCGGCGTCGATCCAGTCGCAGGTGGTCTTCGCCTCCGGGACGGCGAACCCGCCGGCGACGAACGTCCGGGTGGCCATGTCGAACTCGCGGACCACGACGGCGTCGGCGCCGCCCCGCGACAGCGACAGCAGGCACCGCTCGTACCCCGGTTCGAGGAACTGCGGGCCGCGCCAGACCCAGTTCTCGCCCTCGGCGGCGGCGAGCGCGTCCAGGTCGAGGACGACGTCCCAGGCGGGGGAGTCCGTCCGGTAGTCGGCGAGGGTGGTGCGCCGCCACAGTCCGCGCGGGTGGTCGGCGTCCTGCCACAGGTTGTAGAGGTGGTCAGCGCGGCGTACCACGTACGGGATGCGGTCCTCGGCGTCGAGCGCGCCCCGGATCTCCGTCCGCAGGCTGTCGAACAGCGGCGACGGGGTGAGGTCGGCCACCGCGGCCGTGTTGTGCTCGGTCACCCAGCGCAGCGCCGCCGCACCGGTGACGTCTTCCAGCCAGAGGTGCGGGTCGCCCGCGTCGTTGAGAGCGTGTGCCACCCCGCCATCGTGCCTGGCCCGCGCACGATCCGTGCCCCGACGCGCGGACACGGTCAGCGGCGCAGCGCCCAGGCGACTAGCGCCGTAGCGCCCAGGAGGCGATGACCCCGCCGACGAGTCCGAACAGGTGCGCCTGCCACGACACGTCGGACTGGGTCGGCAGCACGCCCCACAGGATCGACCCGTACAGCAGCGCCACGACGATGCCGACCGCGATGTCGACGGCGTTCCCGTCGAGGAAACCCCGCAGCACGACGTAGCTGAAGTAGCCGAAGATCAGCCCGCTCGCACCGACGGTGACGGTGGCCGGCGGCGCCAGCAGCCACACCGCGAGACCCGACGTGACGACCACGATCGCGCTGGCGGCCAGGAACCGCCCGAGCCCGCGCAGCGCCGCCAGGAACCCCAGGACGAGCATCGGCATCGTGTTCGCCGCCAGGTGCTCGAATCCGGCGTGCAGGAACGGCGCCGTGACGATGTCAGGCAGTTCGGCCGGGTCGCGCGGGGAGATGCCGTGTACGTCGAGGGCGCTGCCCATCGAGGCGTCGACGATCTCCACCGCCCACAGCAGGGCGACCAGACCGACGACGGCGGTCGCCGCGCGTAAGGGGGACGAGGTCCGGCGGCGGGTGAGGTCGTCGGGCACGCCCCTCAGTCTGCCAGTACCTGGCACCGCGGAAATAGCGGACGGTCGGCGAGAAATCGGACGGTATGCCTTGCCGCGCAGCGCAAAGGTTCCTGCCTCATGGGGCAGGAACCGGCTGACCTGCGTCAACCGCTGATTCCATCGGCATCGACGAACGGGGCGGCATCCCGGCCGGCCCGACGGCGTCGGAACATGACAGGAGGTAGCGATGGCTACGGACATGTTGGAGAGGGCCGAGGCGGTCGTCGCCCAGTGGCGGACGAGCGCGGGCGCTGACAACCCGGCAGGACCGCTGTACGCGAGCGGCGAGTACGCCGAAGCGGACATCATCGTCGCCGGGTGGCCCGAATCGGGCCGGTGCGGCACGGCGTGTACGTACTCCCGTACCCGGCAGTGCTGCTGATCTAGTGACATCCGGTGATTTCACCGCCTCGCTGGGCTGCCTGATCGATCCGGCTCTCGCCGGGCTGGCAGCCCAGTTGGGGGCGGTCGGTGGCCTGGGCGCGGGCGAGCGTCGCGCGGTGCTGGACGGGTTGACGCCCGTGCTGGTCGACACAGTGCACCGCAAGGTGAGCCGCGTCCTGGTGCTGGAGCTCAACGCCGCGCGCGTGACGGGCAAGCTCGGCGCGGCGGACGCCCACGACCGGTGGGACGAGTTCCTGGTGTACTCGTCCACGCCCGGGTTCTGGGACTCCCTCGACGCGCACTACCCGACGTTCCGCGCCCAGCTGCGCACCGTGGTCGACAACCGGTGCGCCGCCACGCTGCTGTTCGCGCGCCGCTTCGCCGCCGACCGGCCCCCGGTCGGCGAGCTGGCAGGCGTGGACATCGGCGCCGGCGACAGCCACCGCGGCGGCCAGTCCGTGGCGATCCTGCGCGGCGACGCCGGATCCGTCGTCTACAAGCCCCGGTCGGTGGCGATCGACGCCGCGCTGACCGGCTTCCTCGACGCGGTCCTGGACGACGTGCCGGCCGACCGGCGGATCCGCGTGCCCGCCGTCGACGTCCGCGACGGCTACGGCTGGGTCGAGCGCGTGAGCCACCGCTACTGCGACGGCGACGCCGAACTCGCCGCGTTCTACCGGGGCATCGGGCACTGGCTGGCGGCCATGCGCCTGCTCGGCGGCAGCGACCTGCACAGCGAGAACCTGATCGCGTGCGGGCCCGTCCCTGTCGTCGTCGACTGCGAGACCCTGTTCACGCCGCTGCCGCCGGCGCCGCCGTCCGGGCTGGGCGCGGCCGTCGACCTCGCCGGCGACCTGGTCAGCGGCACGGTGCTCCGCACGGGCCTGCTGCCCGGCCGCGGACTCGGCCTCGGCTGGCGCGGCGTCGACTCCTCGGCGGTGGGTTCGCTGCCCGGGCAGCAGCCCGCGTGGGAGCAGCCCGTGATCGTGGACGCCGGGACGGACACCGCCCGGCTCGGCACCGAACTCGTCGCGGCCGACGCCGTGGCGGAGAACCACCCCAGCCCCGATCCGGCGCTGGCCCGGTACTGGGACCAGGTACTCGACGGATTCGGCGAGCTGACCGGCCGCCTCCGCGCGCTGGACGACGCCGGTGACCTCGCGGCGCTGCTCGCCCCGTTCGCCGACTGCCCGATCCGGGTCGTGCCGCGCGCGACCGAGGTGTACGCCGAGCTGGCGCGGATGCTGTGGCACCCGGTGTCGCTGCACGACCAGGCGGGCGGCATCGACCGTGCGACCCGGCTGCTCGTGGCCATGACCGAGCGGATGCCCGGCGCCCCGAACACCCCGGACGTCGTCGCCGCCGAGATCGACGACCTCCTCCACGGCGACGTGCCGTTCTTCACCACCACCCCGCGCCGCGGCCAGCTCGACGGGCCGGGTGGTACGCACTGGCTCCCCGAGTCCGACCTGGTCGCCGACGCCCTCGACCGGTGGCGCGCCGCCGACCTGCCGCTGGAACGGCGCGTCATCCAGGCCGCCCTCGTCGGCGCCTACCTCAACGACGGCTGGCTCCCGGACGAGGACCAGCTCCCCGAACCCGACTTGACCCCCGCCGATCTGGCACCACGTCGGCGCCGGCTCGCCGCCGGGATCGTCCGGCAGGTGGTGGACGCCGCGCTGCGCGGCCACGACGGCACGGCCGCCTGGATCGCGCCCGTCCTCAGCGAGACCGGCTGGGCCGTCCAGCCGCTCAGCCCCGACCTGTACGGCGGTACGCCCGGCGTGGCCGTCCTGCTCGCCGGCTACGAACGCGAGGTCGCGGCCGGCCGCGCGGACGCCGTCGACGGCGTGGACGAGCTGCTGGCCGGTGCGCTGGCGACCGTCCGCCGCGCCGAGGACGAACGGGACCGCGCCCGCCGCGCCGGCACCGACCTGCGCCCGCCGCCCGCCGGTGGCTACATCGGACTCGGCTCGCAGATCTGGGCCTGGCTCCTCCTTCAGGAGTTCGGCGCTGCCGGCCCCGACGGCCTGGATCGGGCCCGCGCGCTCGCCGACCTGCTGCCGGCGGCGGTCAAGGCCGACGACGACCACGACCTGCTGCTCGGGTCCGCGGGGGCGATCGTGCCGCTGCTGGGGCTCTCCGCCGCGACCGGCGAGGACCGCTGGACGGACGCCGCCGCCGAGATCGGCGTCAAGCTCCTCGGCGCCGCCCGCACCACGCCGCCCGGCGCGCGCACCACGACGCCGCCCGGCGCTTGCTGGCCGTCGCCGCGCTGGCCGGACGGCCTGGGCGGCTTCGCGCACGGCGCCACCGGCATCGCCTGGGCACTGGACCGGCTGGCCCGCGCCACCGGCGACGGGCGGTTCGCGGCCATGGCCGAGGCCGGGTTCGCGTTCGAGGAGGGGCTCTACGACGGGTCCGCCGGCGGCTGGACCGACCTGCGCGAGGCCGACCGGACCGCGTCCGCATGGTGTCACGGCGCCGTCGGCATCGGCCTCGCCGCCGCGAGCCGCACCGCCACCGCCGCCACAGGCGCCGCGAGCAGCGCCGCTGCCGCCACAGGCCGCGCGAGCGCCGCCGCCGGCGGTCGCTCCGGCACCGCCGGCGCGCCGGACGGGGCCGCCGACGTACTGCGGCGGGCCGCCGCCGCGGCGTGGACGCAGGGCCTGGGCTGGAACCACACGCTGTGCCACGGCGACCTCGGCGCCTGGGAGGTCCTGGACGCGGCGCTCGCCGCCGGGGTCGGGCCCGCGGGCCTCGACCGGACGGCGCTCGACGCCCGGATCGTCGGCAGCATCGAGGAGAACGGCCCGGTCAGCGGCATCGCCCGCGACGCTTTCGCGCCGGGGCTCCTGCCCGGACTCGGCGGCGTCGCCTACCAGCTCCTGCGGATGGACCCGGCCACCACCCTGCCGTCGGTCCTGATCCAGGGCGGCGGCGTGCCGCGCGGCGACGGCCCGAGCGACAGCATCCCAGGTGGCGACGTGCCGTGATCCCCGACGAGGACGAGCTGGACAGCCCCTACTGGCGTCTCGACGACGAGCCGGACCGGCCGCTCCTCACCAGACTGCGGTCCGTCGTGCGACCCATCGGGGGGATCGTCCGGCGGGCCGCACCACGTCCGGCCGCGGCGGTCCTCGTCCTGCAGGTCGCGTCCGGGTCAGCGGTGGCGTTCGGGCTGCTCGCCACGACGGCCGTCCTCGAAGGGCTGCTCACGGCGGGCCCGACGGCGTCGCGGTTGGCGGCTGCCCTGCCCGGGCTGGCGCTCGTCGTGGCGGCGTTCGCCGTCCGGGGCCTGCTCGACGCGGGTGTCGCGATGGCGCAGGCGCGGCTCGTGCCGGCCGTCCGTCGCGCGGCCGAGGAGCAGCTGCTCGACGCGAGCCTGCGGGCCGACCTGGCGGCCTTCGACGACCCGGGCTTCTACGACCGCCTCCATCGCGCCAACGACCGCGGCCTCTACCACCTGGAGCGCGCCGCCGACGATCTCGTCGAGCTGATCGGCGCCGCCATCGCGGTGCTGGCGGCGGCCGGCAGCCTGGCCGTCCTGCACCCGGCCCTGGTCCCGGTGCTCGCGCTCGCCGTCGTGCCGCAGGGCTGGGCCGTGCTGCGGTCGGCCCGGCTGGAGTACGGCGGCATGGCCCGCACGATCACGCTGCGCCGCCGGGTCGCGATGATCGCCGACCTGCTGACGGGCCGCGAGGCCGCGCCGGAGATCCGGGCCTGCCAGGCGGAGCCGTTCGTGCTCGGCGAGTACCGCCAGGTCGCCGACGCCCTGCGCGACCACGAGATCGGCGTCGGCCTCGGCCAGGCCCGCACGAACCTGCTCGGCCGCGCGCTAGCGGGGCTCGGGCTGGGCGCCACGTTCGCCGCGCTCGGGCTCCTCCTCAACGCGGGCTGGATGCCCCTCGCGGCCGCCGGCGCGGCGGTGTTCGCGATCCGGGCCGCGACAGGCGCCCTGACCCGGCTGGTCATCGCCTCGAACCAGATCCTCGAACACGGCCTCTACATCGCCGACTACCAAGACTTTCTCGCGGATGCCCGGCAACGTGAACGCCCGTCCGGAGGCACGAGCGCCCCGGCGTCGCCCCGCTACATCGCGCTGCACGACGTGACGTTCCAGTACCCGGACGGGCCCCTCGCGCTGCGCGACGTCAACCTGACCATGTACGCCGGCCAGACGATCGCGCTCGTCGGGGAGAACGGGTCCGGGAAGACGACGCTCGCGAAGCTGATCGCCGGCCTGTACCAGCCCACGTCCGGGCGGATCCTGTGGGACGGCACCGACGTCGCCGAGTTCGACCCGGCGAGCGTCACGGACCGGGTCGTGATGGTGCTCCAGAACCCGGTGAAATGGCCGCACAGCGCCGAGGCGAACGTCCGGATCGGCCGTCACGACCGCGACGACCCGGGCGCCGCCGCGTTGCTGGAGGCCGCCGCCCGTGCCCGCGCGGACGAGGTCGTCGCGGCGCTGCCCAACCACTGGCGGACGTTGCTGTCCAGGTACTTCCGCGACGGCCAGGACCTCTCCGGCGGGCAGTGGCAACGCCTGGCCGTGGCGCGCGGCCTCTACCGCGACGGCCCCGTCCTGATCTGGGACGAGCCGACCGCACCGCTCGACGCCCGCGCCGAGTACGCCGTGTACGAGTCGCTGCGCCGCGTCAGCGCCGGGCGGACGGTCGTCCTGATCACGCACCGCCTGGCCAGCGTCCGGCACGCGGACCAGATCTTCCTCCTGCACAAGGGCGTGCTCGCCGAGCAGGGCACGCACGAGGAGTTGCTCGCGGCCGACGGGCGGTACGCCGAGCTGTACGCGCTCCAGACGGCGCTCCACGCGCCGGCCTGAAACGCGCCGGCCTGAAACGCGCCGGCCCCGCCTGAGTACGGTGGGGCCATGGTCATGGCCCACGCCGACGGCGTCCCGCTGCCCGGCGGAGGCGTGCCCGGATTCGCCGCCCGGGCGTTGGGCGCCGTCCCGCCGACCGGGCTGGTGCTGGGCGGCGTCCTCAGCCTGCACGTGGGCGCGGCCGTCGCGAAGGACCTGTTCGCCGTCGCCGGTGCCGCCGGGACGGTCGCGTTGCGCCTGGCGCTGTCGGCGGTCGTCCTGCTGCTGCTCTGGCGCCCGACGCGGGCCCTCGGCTGGCGCGCGCTGCCGGTCGTGGTCGGCTTCGGCGCGGTGCTCGGCGCCATGAACCTGCTGTTCTACGAGGCCCTGGCGCGGATCCCGCTGGGCGTCGCCGTCACGATCGAGTTCCTGGGGCCGCTCGCCGTGGCGATCCTCGGGTCGCGGCGCTGGCTGGACGCCTTGTGGGCCGCGCTCGCCGGCGCGGGCGTGCTGCTGCTGACCACAGTGGACGGTGACATCTCCGCGGCCGGCGTGGCGTTCGGGCTCGGCGCCGGCGCCTGCTGGGCCGCCTACATCCTGCTCGGCGCCAAGCTGGGGGAGCGGACCAGCGGCGGATCGGGCCTCGCCGTGTCGATGACCGTCGGCGCCCTGCTGATCCTCCCGTTCGGTATCGCCGAGGCCGGCGCGACGCTGCTGGAGCCGCGCGTGCTCCTGATCGCGTTCGGCGTGGCCGTGCTGTCCTCGGTGATCCCGTACACCCTCGAACTGGAGGCGCTGCGCAAGGTGCCGCCGCGCGTGTTCGGGGTGCTGATGAGCCTCGGGCCGGCCGTGGCGGCGCTGGTGGGCGTGGCGGTGCTGGGGGAGTACCTGCAGCCGGTGCAGTGGCTGGCGGTCTGCTGCGTGGTCGGCGCCTCGATCGGCGCGACCCGGTCGATCACATCGAGCTGAGGATCTCGTTGATCACGTCGTGCGTGCGCGCGGGCGGCTCGGACTCGATGCACAGCCGGTCCATCGCTGCGGCGTAGTCGTCGACGTCCTCGCGCTTGTCGAGGTAGAGCGCGCTGGTGAGCTGCTCGGCGTAGACGACGTCCGGCAGGTCCTGGTCCGGGAACCGGATGATCGTGAACGCGCCGCCGAACGCCGCGTGGCCGCCGGCCCGGAACGGCATGACCTGCAGCGTCACGTTCGGCATGGTGGACGCGTCCAGCAGCGCTTCGAGCTGCGCGCGCATGACCTTCGGACCGCCGATCGGGCGCCGCAGCGCCGCTTCGTCCAGGACGGCCCACAGCCGGGGCGCGTTGGCGGCGCGGGTCAGCACCTGCTGGCGCGCCATCCGCAGCCGGACGCGCTGCTCGATCTCGCTGAGCGGCCTGGAGCCGTGCCCGAGCATGACGACCGCCCTGGCGTACTCCTCGGTCTGCAGCAGGCCCGGGATGAACTGCACCTCGTACGTGCGGATCAGCGCGGACGCCGCCTCCAGCCCGACGAAGGACTGGAACCAGTTCGGCAGCACGTCGCCGTAGCGGTGCCACCAGCCCGGCTGGTTGGCGTTGCGGGCCAGCGCGAGCATCGCCGCGCGTTCCTCGTGGTTGACGACGCCGTAGAGGGTGAGCAGGTCGGCGACGTCGCGCTCCTTGAAGCCGACGCGTCCCAGCTCCATGCGGCTGATCTTCGACTCGGACGCCCGGATCTCCCACCCGGCCGTCTCCCGCGTGATCTGGCGGGACTCGCGCAGACGGCGCAACTGGGCGCCGAGCAACATCCTCAGGACCGTGGGTCCGCCCGCGGACCCGTCCTGGGGCTGAGCCGTCGTCACCTGACCGACCTCCGGATGCTCCGCTCAGCCTAACGGCACGGCACGCTACCCCAATGCCGTGCGTAAGCATGCCATGCCGGGAGAGTAATGCTCCCAAAAATGTGAGACCGGAACCGTACCTCTGTCGCGTTTGGTCCGTGCGGCGCCCGGAATGTCTGCGGATGACCTGTGATGGGCCGGGATCTGCTCAAGCGATGAGGTGATCGAAATCGCCGTCGCGGGCGCCGAGGATGAAGGCCCGGATCTCGTCGTGCGTATAGATCAGTGCCGGACCCTCGGGATCGCGAGAGTTCCGGACCGCGACCCCGCCGCCGTGAGGTAACTGGGCGAGCTCCACGCAATTGCCGCTGGGGCTGCTGCGGTGGCTCTTCTGCCACGTGACGCCGAGCAGCTCGCCGGCCGGTACGCCGTTTCCACTCTGCTTCATCAGTATCTCCGCGTGGTGCCGTGGACGTGCCCGACGAACAAAACGCGCATCTGCACGTGCATCCGCTCTTGCTTCTGCAAGGCACGGAGGGGATGCTAGCGCATGTGCACGAGGTCCGTATTACGGTCGGTGATCAGGAAGGGCCAATGACCGTGCAGAACGCACGCTCGGTAGTCGAAGGCTCGGTTCTCGGCCGTTTATCGGCCGCGCTGCAGTACGCCAGCGCGATGGGGTGGGCGGTCGTGCCCGGCTGCCATCAGGGTCGTAGCGGACGCCGCTGCGGGCGCGACGACTGTCTCGTCGCCGGGCCCCACCCGGTAGCCGCGCGGTTCGAACGCCTCGCCACGCGCAACGAGTACACGATCTACCGGTGGTGGCGGCAGGCGCGGAGCGCCCCCGTGCTCCTCGCGGTGGGCCTCTCCTTCTCCGTCATCGACGTCCCCGCCTACGCCGCCGCCAGCGCGCTGGACGAACTGCGGCGCAGCGGCTGCCGGCTCGGCCCGATCGCGATGACCGGCGCCGGGCGGCTCCTCGTCTGGACCGCGCCGGACCCGTCGCCTGACCTCTCCACTGTGGAGAGCTACCGCGACCTCGGCCTCCGGTTCCGCGGCGCGGGGGAGTACGTCACGGCGCCGCCCGCGCGCGACGCGCGCTGGATCGAATCACCCGTTCCCTACTCGCACCGCGTCCTCCCACCGTGGTCGGACCTGCTCGGGTCCATGATGGACGCGTGCCGGCGGCACGACATGCCCACCACCGCGACGCATCACGGCGCGAGATCCCACGGCGACTCGCCAGACGTGTGGCGGCGACCCTGCCGCGGCCCCTGGTCCGGCCGGAGCGCCGCCTTGTGATCCGCGCCGCCGCCCGGCTCCGGCTACGCTCCCGGCTCGCTTCGGCGGCACGGGAGTACGTCGGTGCGGGGTGGCCGGTCACACCCGGCGCCTGGTGGGACGCCAGCGAGGCCCGCTACCGGTGCGACGAACCCGGCTGCGTGACCCACGGCCTGCACCCGACGCTTCCCGGCGCAGGCGGCATCCTGCGGCGGTGCCAGGTCAGCGTCGCCGGCGCCGCCGCCAGCACCGCGGCCGCCGTCTTCCGCCGCTGGGCGCACCGGCCGTACTCCGTGCTCTTCCCGACCGGTCAGCTCGCCGACGTGCTGGAGCTGGCACCCGAGACCGCCCGGCGGGTGCTCCCCGTCGCCCCGCCGGGCCCCGCAGCCCTCCTGCCCGACGGCAGGGCGCTGCTGTTCACCGCGGTCGCCCCCGGCGATCTCACCGGCCGGCTGGCGGGGGCGGGTGCCCTGCACCACACCGATGGGTCCTGGGTGCCCCTCCCGCCTACCCCCCTTGCTGCCGGTGCGGTCCGCTGGGTGCGGCCGCCGGTGACCATCGGCTGGTGGCTGCCGCCGCCGCGCGCCGTCGCCGAGGTACTGCTCGCCGCGACCGCGGGCGCGAACAGCCCCACCCGCCGCTGACGGGCCATTCGGAAATAGCGCGTCCCGACCCGCCGGTCATTTCTGGGTAAACGGTGTTTTCCGAAGCGGGCGCATGCGGCGGTCACGACGGATTCCGAAGGCCTGTCCGATATCCGGAAAAGACGGGCTGACCTGGGGCGATGCGCAGTTGCGCAATCCGGGCGAATGCGGGTTGAAGCATTGCCCTAGACTCGGCTCCCGCTCGGTCGGGGAACGAAAACCCGGGCAGCTGCCGCGCCACGCGCGGCGGCGAAAATGATGGCGGGGAGATGTCGTTGCGGCCAGGGGTTCTCGTCGGTAGGCAAGCGGAGCGTGCGGCGCTGGTGGCGTCCGTCGACGCGGCGCGTCAAGGTCAGGGCTCGAGCGTGTTCCTCATCGGGGAACCGGGCATCGGGAAGTCGCGGCTCGCGGCCGAGGTGAGCGACCCGTCGGTCGCCGCCGGGGCGCGGGTGCTGCGCGGCAGAGCGGCGTCGGCGGGTGCCGCGGTGCCGTTCCGGCCGCTGTCCGAGGCGATCCACTCCGTGCTGCGCCAGGCGCCGCCGCAGGACGCGTGGCTCCAGCCGTACTGGCCGGTGCTGGCCCGGTTCGACCCGGGGCTGCCCGGCTACGAGGAGGCGGCGCCGGCCGAGCAGTCGCTGGTCCTGCGGGCCGAGGCGTTACTCCGGCTGCTGTGCGCGCTGGGCCGGTCGGCCGGCTGCGTGCTGCTGCTGGAGGACCTGCACGACGCCGACGCCGAGACGCTCGCCGTCGTCGACTACCTGATCGACAACCTCGCCGGCACTCCGGTCCTGCTGATGGCGACGCTGCGCCCCGACCCCGGTCCCGCCCTGGACGCCGCGATGGCCGCCACCACCCGCCGTGCCGCGCGGACGATCCCGCTGGGCCGCCTCACCGACGCCGAGACCGTCGAGCTGGCCGCCGCCCGCCTCGGCACCTCCGTCTCCCGCGTGCCCACCGAGGTCGTCACCCGGCTCAGCCGCGACTCGGACGGCGTCCCGTTCGTCGTGGAGGAACTGCTCACCGCCATGGTCGAAGGCGGCCGGCTGGTGTCCCGGGGCGGCGAGTGGACGGTGGACCGCACGGTCGCCACCGAGGTTCCCGCGACCGTCACGGCCGCGATCCTCCAGCGCACGACCCGCCTCGACACCCGGTGCGTGTCGCTGCTGGAGGCGTCCGCGGTGCTGGGCCGGCGGTTCCCCGCGCCGGTGGCCGCGGCGGTGGCCGGTGTTCCGGCCTCAGAGGTGTTCGGGCTGCTGCGCGCGGCGGTCCGGTCGGAGTTCATCGTCCCCGACCCGGAAGGCCACCCGGACTGGTACGCCTTCCGCCACGCCCTCACCGGCGACTCGATCCTGCACCGCCTCCTGCCGGGCGAGCGCGCGCAGCTGTGCCGGCGCGCGGCCGAGGCTGTCGAGGCGGGCGCCACGCACGTCGGCGACGACTGGCCGCAGCTCGCAGCGGAACTGTGGCTGGCCGGCACCGAGCCGGGCCGCGCCGCCGGGTTCTTCGCCCGCGCGGGCCGCCGCGCGACCGACCGCGGCGCGCTCGTCACGGCCGTCGACCTGTTCGAGCGCGGGCTGCGTCCGCTCGAAGACGCGTCCGGGTCGCCCAGCATCGAGATCGTCGAGCTGCTGGAAGGGCTGGTCCACGCCCTGACCCTCACCGGGGACTGCGCCCGCGCGCTGGCGGCCGGCGACCGGCTCGTGGCCGTCCTGACCGCCGTGGGCGCACCGGACGCGCGCCGCGCCGAGGCGCACCTGCTCCGGGCCCGCGCGGCGGCGATCGGCGGGCGGTGGGAGTTCGGCCTGGCCGAGGTCGAGGCCGCCCGGGCGCTCGCCTGCGCCAGCAGCGACCCGAAGCTGTTCGCGCAGCTCGATGCCGTCGCGTCCCGCCTCGTACTCAGTGGCCGCGGCGTTGACCGGCTCGTCACCGCCGCCGAGCTCGCCCGGCGGGCACTCGCCGCTGCCGACGACGCTCCCGAGGTCGCCTGCGAGGCCCTGGAAGTCCTCGGCCGCTGCACCCGGCAGACGGACTTCGCCGTCGCCGAGGAACACTTCGGCCACGCCCTGCGGATCGCCGAGCGGAACTCGCTGACCATCTGGCGGATCCGCGCGCTGATGGAACTGGGCGTCATCGACAAGCTCCGCTACAGCGACCCGGCCCGGCTCATCCAGGCCCGCGAGGCGGCGCTCGGCGCGGGCGCGCTGATCACCGCGTGCTGGGCCGATCTCCAGCTCTCGACCGTCCACCTCGTCCGGGGCGACTACGACGAGGCGACCGCCTGCTCGGAGCGCGTCGTCGACATGGCCACGCGGCTGCGCCTGCCACAGCTGCGGGTCCTCGCGACCGGGTCCCTGGCGGGGATCGCCGGCGCGCAGGGCCGCCGCGCGGAGGTGGAGAAGGCCCTCGCCGTGTGCGAGACCGAAGGCGCGAAGTTCAACTACGGCAACGAGGTGCTGTCCTGCGCGGGCGGCGTGTGCTCGCTCGTGACCGAGTACCGCGAGCGCGCCATCGAGGAGTTCTCCAGCGCCGAGCCGGAGGACCTCGCGGTCGCCACGCTCCGCGCCTCCGGATACCGGGGCCCGGCCCTGCTGGTCGGCGCGATCGAAGGCACCCAGGGTTGGGCGGAGTACGAGGAGTTCGCGACGTCCCAGTTCGCCAAGGTCAACTGGAACCAGCCGTTCCTGGCCGCGACCAGGGCGGTCCTGCTCGGGCGGGACGGCCAGCGCGACGCCGCCGGCGAGTCGATGAAGGAGGCGATCGTCTACGCCGAGCGGCTGCCGATGGGCCGGGCGCTGGTCCGCCGGCTGGCGGCCGAGGCTGCGCTCGCCGACGGCTGGGGCGACCCGATCGCCTGGCTGCGCGCCGCCGAGGACTTCTTCCACGGCAACGACCTGCCCCGCGCCGCCGCGGCGTGCCGCTCCCTGCTGCGCCAGGCGGGCGCCCCGCCGAGGCAACGCCGGGCCGGCAGCAGCGCGATCCCGGACGAGCTGCGCCGCGCCGGCGTGACCGTCCGCGAACACGAGGTGCTGATGCTCCTCGCGGACCGGCTCGGCAACCAGGCGATCGCGCAGCGGCTGTTCCTGTCGCCGCGCACGGTCGAGAAGCACGTCGCCAGCCTGCTGACGCGGACGAAGCAGGCCGACCGGGCGGCGCTGGTCCGCCTGGCCCGCCGGTACGCCGGTGACCGCGTTCCTGTGTGAAATTTTGCCCCGGCACGGCAATATCGTGGCAAATACCTATGGAGGAGCGCGTATGCGACGTTTATTACGGTCCTTGATGGTGGGCGCGCTGGCCCTGGGCGCGCTCGGCGCCGCGCCGACCAGCCCGGCCGCGGCAGCGCCTGAGGACGACATCCTGACCCGGCTCAAGGCCGTACCGGGGCTGACGGTGGTGGAGGAGCAGGCCGCGCCGGCGCCGTTCCGCTTCTTCGTCCTGAAGTACACCCAGTACACCGACCACCGCCGCACGAGGGCCGGCACGTTCCAGCAGCAGTTCACCCTGCTGCACCGGGACACCGCGCGGCCGATGGTCCTGCACACGACCGGGTACAACGTGCCGATCCGGGTGTTCCGGTCGGAGCCGACCCGCCTCGTCGACGGCAACCAGATCTCGGTGGAGCAGCGGTTCTTCACGCCGTCCCGCCCCCAACCGGCCGACTGGTCGAAGCTCAACATCTGGCAGGCCGCGACCGACCACCACCGGATCGTCGCCGCGCTGAAGCCGATCTACGCCGCGAAGTGGCTGTCCACGGGCGCCAGCAAGGGCGGCATGACGTCGATCTACCACCGCCGGTTCTACCCGCGCGACGTCGACGGCACGGTCGCGTACGTGGCCCCCAACGACGTCCGCAACGACGCCGACCGGGCCTACGACCGGTTCTTCGGCAAGGTCGGCACCGCCGAGTGCCGCAAGGCGATGGAGCGGCTCCAGCTCGAGGCGCTGAACCGGCGCCCGTACCTCGTCGCGAAGTACGAGGCGTGGGCGGCCGCGGAGAAGGTGACGTTCGAGGAGATCGTCGGCGACGTCGACCACGCGTTCGAGTACATGGTCCTGGACGCGCCGTGGGCGTTCTGGCAGTACGGCAAGGCGGCGGACTGCGCGACCGTGCCGGCCACGACCGCGACGAACGACGAGATCCTGGCATGGCTCGACAACGTCGCCGGCATGGCGAGCTACACCGACGAGGGCCTGACGCCGTACGTGCCGTACTACTTCCAGGCCGGCACCCAGCTCGGCGCGCCCGACGTGAAGACGCCGCACCTGGCCGGCAAGCTGCGCTACCCGGGCACCAACGGGCCCCGCTCGTACGTGCCCCGGTCGATCCCGATGACGTTCCAGCGCCACGCGATGGCGGACATCGACGAGTGGGTGCGCGGATCCGGTAAGCGGCTGATGTTCGTCTACGGCCAGAACGACCCGTGGGGCGCCGAACCGTTCCGGCTCGGCCGCGGCACCCGCGACGCGTACTGGTACGAGGCCGCGGGCGCGAACCACGGCGCCAACGTCAGCCTGCTGACGTCGCCGGAGCAGACCGAGGCGACCGCTGCGATCCAGCGGTGGGCGGGCGTGTCCGCGCCGGCGGCGGCGCGCAGTGCCGTCGCGCCCACCATCCCGGCGCTCGACTCGTGGAACCCGGCGCTCGAACGCAGGGCGGGAGGCGCGCTGCGACCCTGATTCCCGGCTGCGGCGCCACGCCGGGGCCTTGACCTCGGTGGTCTAGTCCTCATATGTTTCCCGGTGGCCGGAGCGATGGTATGCCGAGATACCGCGTGTGGTGGCGTGCGAGGAAGGCCTCGCGGTGCGGTGTCATCGGATGGATCGACGCCTCGGCCGGCACGGCCCGATCCGCGCCCACCCCGAGGAGCACGCCATGAGAGCGTCCCGAAGACTCCGTCCGATGCTGGCCGCCGTCACCGCGGTGGCCACCGCAGCCGCAGCCTCGCTCACGGTCGTCGTCGCCGTGGTCACCACCGCCGTGGTGACCACGGCGACGCCGGCGCAGGCCCTTCCGAACGGCCTGGCGCTGACCCCGCCCATGGGCTTCAACAACTGGAACACCACGCACTGCCGCGCCGACTTCAACGAGGCGATGGTCAAGGGGATCGCGGACATCTTCGTGTCGCGCGGCCTCAAGGACGTCGGCTACCAGTACGTCAACATCGACGACTGCTGGGCGCTGCCGCAGCGCAACGCGCAGGGCAACCTGGTGCCCGACCCGGCCCGCTTCCCGAACGGCATCAAGGCCGTCGCGGACTACGTGCACAGCAAGGGTCTGAAGTTCGGCATCTACACGAGCGCCGGCACCAAGACGTGCAACACCGCGGGCTTCCCCGGAGGGCTCGGCCACGAGCAGCAGGACGCGAACCTGTTCGCGAGCTGGGGCGTCGACTACCTCAAGTACGACAACTGCAACAACCAGGGCGTGGACGCCCAGCAGCGGTACACGGCCATGCGGAACGCCCTCGCGAACACCGGCCGGCCGATCGTCTACTCGATCTGCGAGTGGGGTCGCACCGGCCCGCCGCGCGTCTGGGAGTGGGGCAAGCCGGTCGGCAACCTGTGGCGCACCACCGGTGACATCTCCGACAACTGGGGCTCGATGATCGGCAAGGCCCAGTTCAACCGGAACCTGCCGCAGTACGCCGGGCCGGGCCACTGGAACGACCCGGACATGCTGGAGGTCGGCAACGGCGGCATGACGCCGGCCGAGTACCGCACGCACTTCAGCCTCTGGGCCGTCATGGCCGCGCCGCTGCTCATCGGGTCCGACCTGCGCGACGTCAGCGAGGACACGTTCACGATCCTCAGGAACACCGATGTCATCGCCGTCGACCAGGACCGGCTCGGCCGGCAGGCGACCGTGATCAGCGCCAGCGGCGGGCTCGTCGTCTACAGCAAGGTCCTGTCGAACGGCGACCGCGCGGTCGCGCTGTCGAACGAGACCACGGCGACCGCGACGATCGGCACCACGGCTGCCGCGATCGGCCTCGGCGGTTCGGCGTCGTACAACCTCAAGGACCTCTGGACCAAGTCGAACCGGACGACGACCAGCGCCATCAGCGCGAGCGTCCCGGCCCACGCCACCGTCCTGTACCGGGTGTCCCGCACCGGCACCGCGACGCGGTACGAGGCCGAGGCCGGCACGATCACGTCCGGGGCTGTCGAGTCGAACCACTCGGGCTTCTCCGGTACCGGCTTCGTCAACTACAACAACGCGGTCGGCAGCGCGATCCAGTGGACGGTCAACGCCGCCGAGGCCGGCCAGGCCACCCTGGTCTTCGACTACGCCAACGGAACCACCGTCAACCGGCCGCTCAACGTCACGGTCAACGGTGGGACGGCCACCGCGGTGAACTTCCCGGGCACCGGCGCGTGGCCGCTGTGGAAGACCGGCCATGTGACGGTCAACCTGAACGCCGGCGCGAACGTCATCCGCGCCACCGCCACCACCGCTGACGGCGGACCGAACCTCGACTACCTGGACGTGGTCACCGGCGCCGGTTCACCGCCGCCCACCACGACCGTCGAGGCGGAGGCGGGCACCGTGGCCGGCGCCACCCGGCTCGGCTCCTGTGCCGCGTGCTCCGGCGGCCAGAAGGTCGGCTTCATCGGCAACGGCGCGGCCAACCACGTGACCCTGCCGGTGACCGCCGCCACCGCCGGCGCGAAGACGATGACGATCCAGTACCTGCTCAGCGGTACCAGGGCGTTCTCGATCAGCGTCAACGGCGGCGCCGCCCAGACGGTGACCCTGACCGGCACCAGCTGGGCCAACCCGGTCACGACCACGGTCACGGTGAACCTGGCGGCCGGGTCCAACACGATCCGGTTCGGCAACGACACCGCGTACGCCCCCGACCTGGACCGCATCACGATCGGCTGACCGGTCCCGCCACCCGCCGCCCGCCCGCCACGGGGCTCGCCCGCCCGCCCGCCGCCCGCCCGCCACTTTCGGACTTTTGAGGGTCGGGCGGGCCCGGGAACCCTCAAAAGTCCGAAACTCGGCGGTGGGCTCCGATCGCCGCCGGTCCCTTGAGGAACTGCGCGCCGTTGATCTGTCCGTCCATGTCCTGCCGCCTCCCCGTGGGCTGTCGCACCCAGGGGCCCGGCGGGGGAGGGCCGCGGGCGGCGGCAGGAACTCGACGGGTCCTAGACCCTTGTCACAGCCGGACGCGACCGACGGCCGATTCCGTGAGGCTCCCCAGCCACAGCACGCCGTCGTGTTCGCGGACGCCCGTGATCATGCGGTACCCGCCGGACGGTCCGTGCAGCGTCCGCAGCAGGCGCCCGTCGCCGTCGACGAGCGCCGCGAGCCCGTACGGCACCGGCCCCGGGAGCCAGGCGTCGGGCAGCAGGGACGCGACCCGCCGCACGCGCGGGTACGGCAGCAGCCGCTCGGCGATCGGGACACGCGGGCTGGGCAGCGCGATCCAGTACGTGCCGTCGCCGACCGGCGCCATGTTGTCGGGGTACGCGGGCAGGTCGACCAGTTCCTCGGGTACGCCGGTGCCGAGCGGGATCCGTACCAGCCGGTGTGTCGTCGTCTCCACCAGCAGGACGGCGTCCTCGGACGGGGTCAGCGCCACGCCGTTAGGGAAGTGCAGCCCGTCGGTGACCAGCTCGGCCTCGGCCGCGCCCGGCGTCCACGCCAGGAGCCGCCCGTTCGGACGGTGTTCGAGCAGGTCCCGCTTCCAGTTGTCGACGCCGTACCGGTCGGAGCTGTCGGTGAACAGCACGGTCCCGTCCCGCCGTACCGCCGCGTTGTTGCAGAACACGAGCGGACGCCCGGCACCCGAGTCGCACAGCCGCGTCACCGTGCCGTCATCGGTGACCCGCAGCAGCCCGCGCCGCGCGTCGCACACGACCAGGCTTCCGTCGCGCGGATCGACCTCGATGCCCAGCGGCCGCCCGCCGGTGTCGGCCATGAGTTCCGGCTGCTGCCCCGGCTCTGGCTCGGCGGGCCAGCGCCACAGCGTGCCGTCCTCCGCGCCGGCGACGATCCGGCCTTCGGCGTCGACGACCACGTCCTCGGGGCCGGTGCCGCGGGGGAGCGGGAACGTCTCGACGGCGTCGAGCCGCGTGTCGTCGGGCGCCCACCGGCCGTCCAGCGGCGGCGGCACGGTGGCGGGCAGTGACGGGCACGGCCGGATCAGGCGCGGAGTCATCCGGCGATCGTGCCAGGCCGGGGCCCGGGCTGCCCCGGTTACGCCTGCACGGCGCGGGAGAGCGCTCTCGGCAATGTTTCCACTGTGCGACGAACGCGTCGGACGTCTGGGCCCTCAGAACCGGATATACGGCGTTTCCTCGGGATAATCACCCAACAAGGTCTGGACAATGATTCACGGGAAGTTTACGGTGACGCTCGTTCAACGGAAAGAAAGCGCTCTCACACGGACACGTCCAGCGTGCGGTTGCGACGTGGTCCGTACCTCCCCGATCCGTCGCTTCGCGCCCCGGAGGGCAGCTATGGCGTCATCACCGCACCCCATGACCGCAAGCTCGGTCACGTCTCGGTTACGGTCCCGGCCATTGTTCGCGGCGCTCGCCGCGCTCGTGCTGGTCGGAGCCTGGCTCACCGCCGTCATCGACGCGCGGGCCGCCGTCCCGCCACCGCCGGCAGGCTGGACCACCCAGTTCGTCGACGACTTCACCGGGGCGGCGAACACCCTGCCGTCCGGGTCGAACTGGCGCTTCTCCCTCGGCCACAGCTACCCGGGCGGCCCCGCGAACTGGGGTACAGGCGAGATCGCCGCGCACACCAACAGCACGCAGAACGTGAGCCTGGACGGTGCCGGCAACCTGCGGATCACGCCTCGCCGCGACGGCGCCGGCAACTGGACGTCCGCCCGTATCGAGACGAACCGGCAGAACTTCAAGGCGCCGGCGAACGGCGTCCTGCGGATCGAGGGCCGGATCCAGATGCCGAACGTGGGCGGCGCCGCGGCGCTCGGCTACTGGCCGGCGTTCTGGGCGCTCGGTGCCCCGTACCGCGGGAACTGGTGGAACTGGCCCGGCATCGGCGAGTTCGACATCATGGAGAACGTCAACGGCGTCGACCGCGTGTGGGGCGTGCTCCACTGTGGAACGAGCCCCGGCGGCACGTGCAACGAGAAGAACGGCATCGCGAACAACCGCGCGTGCCCGGGTTCGACATGCCAGGCCGGCTTCCACACGTACCGGTTCGAGTGGGACCGGTCGATCGCGCCCAACCAGCTGCGGTGGTACGTCGACGGGCAGCTGTTCCACTCGGTGAGCCAGTCGCAGATCGAGGCCGGCGCGTGGAACCAGATGACCGGCCACGAGGGCTACTTCATCATCCTGAACGTCGCCATCGGCGGCGAGTTCCCCGACAACTACTCCGGTACCCGCACGCCGGGTCCGGGCATCGTGCCTGGTCACCCGCTGGTGGTGGACTACGTCACGGTCCTGACCCGCGGCAGCGGACCGGACCCGACGACGCCACCGACCTCGGCGCCGCCCACCTGCGGTCCGCTGATCTCGCAGGGCCGTCCGGCGACCGCGTCCAGCCAGGAGAGCGCCGCCCTCGCGCCGCAGTACGCGGTCGACGGCAACCCCGGCACGCGCTGGTCCAGCACGCACAGCGACAACCACTGGATCCAGGTCGACCTCGGATCGTCCCGCGCGATCAGCCGGGTCCGGCTGAACTGGGAGGCCGCGTACTCCTCGGCGTACCAGATACTCACGTCCACCAACGGCACGACGTGGACCGAGCGCTACTCGACGTCCTCGGGATCTGGCGGGGTCGAAGACCTCAACGTCTCGACGACAGCCCGGTACGTGCGGATGAACGGCCAGCTCAGAGCCACCCCGTACGGACATTCGCTCTGGGAGTTCGAGGTCTACGGCGCCTGCGGGTCGCAGACACCTGGCCCGACACCGACCGGGTCGAGCACACCGGGCCCGACGCCGACGACGCCCGGCCCCACGTCCGGGCCCGGCAGCCGCGACGCGTACAGCACGATCCAGGCCGAGTCGGCGAACCAGCTGACCGGACTGGCGACCCAGTCGGTGACCGACACCGGCGGCGGCCAGGGCATCTCCGGCGCCGCCAACGGTGACTGGGCGCTCTACCGCGGCGTCGACTTCGGCTCCAGCGCGGCCCGGCAGTTCAGCGCGCGGGTGGCCAGCGGCGCGGGCGGCGGCGTGAGCGGACTGGTCGAGGTCCGCCTCGGCAGCCCGACCGGCACACCCGTCGGCAGCTTCGCCGTCGCCAACACCGGCGGTTGGCAGAGCTGGCGCACCGTGCCGGCCAACATCAACGCGGTCACGGGCGTGCACGACGTCTACCTGACCTTCACCAGCGGGCAGCCGGCGGACTTCGTCAGCGTCAACTGGTTCACCTTCGGCCACTAGAGCTTGGGAGGATCGATGAACGGAACCGTCTTACGTGGCTCCGGACGGCGGCTGGCCGTCGTCGTCGCCGCGCTCGCGTTGGTCGCCACGGCAGCGGTGCTCGGCAACAGAGCCGCCGAGGCCGACTCCCGTGCGGCGGCCGCCCAGACCAGGGCCGCACAGGCGGCGGTCGCCGACGCGGCGGCGGCAGGTCGCGCGGCGGACATCCACGCCGGCCACTCGGTGCAGCTCAGCGAGGCGCAGAAGAAGGCCATCGAACTGCAGCAGGCCGCGCCTGTCCGCGGGTCGGAGTTCCGGGCGAACTGCCTCAGCAGCCACCGCGGCGGCAACGACCCGATCGTCAAGCCGGGCCAGACCGGCGCGTCGCACATCCACGAGTTCTTCGGCAACCGCAGCACCAACGCCAACTCGACGCTCCAGTCGCTCGGCGCCGCGACGACCAACTGCGACCCGGGCACCGACCTCTCCGCGTACTGGGTCCCGACCCTGTACAAGAACGGTGTCGCGGTGGCGCCGGAGAGCGTCATCGTCTACTACCAGGGCATCACCAACCCCACGACCGCCCGGGCCTACCCGCCGGGACTCAAGGTCGTGGTCGGTAACGCCGCCGCCCTCAACAAGGACGAGAACCCGTCGGCGCGCTGGTCGTGCCGCGGCCACTCGTTCGCCGACCGGGACTTCGTCAACTGCCCGCCCGGCTCGAAACTGGAGACCTACCTCGACTTCCCGACCTGCTGGGACGGCCGTCTCGACAGCCCCGACCACCGGAGCCACCTGGCGTTCTCGCCCGGCATCGGCCACGGCTGTCCGAGTTCGCACCCGATCGCGGTGCCCCGCGTCGAGTTCCTCATCACCTATCCCGTCAACGGCACCGGCCTGACCCTGGGCGGTACCCGCAACGGAGTCAACGTCACCACCGCTCCCGGCTACACCTTCCACGGCGACTTCTTCAACGCGTGGAAGCAGCCGGAGCTGGAGCGCCGGGTGCGGGACTGCATCAACGCCGGCTACATCTGCGGCACGAACGGAGTCCCGATCCAGCAGTAGCCAGTTCCAGGTTTGGGCGACATGTTCACGGCTGTGGCCGGCAACATGTCGCCCAAGCCGCTGTCTGGTGGGAATGTCTACGGGCAGGCGGGGGTTGGTGGCTGGTGAGACCGGAGGGGGTCAGGCATGTCGACGGTGGAGCTCACCACGGAGAACTTCAACGAGTTCGTAGGACGTGACGGGATCGTGCTCGTCGACTTCTGGGCGGCGTGGTGCGGCCCGTGCCGCCAGTTCGCACCCGTCTACGACAGCGCGTCGAACCGGAACGAGGACCTGCTGTTCGGCAAGGTCGACACCGAGGCGCAGCCGGCGCTCGCGGCCGAGTTCAACATCCGCTCGATCCCGACCCTGATGGTGATCCGGGACCGCGTCGTCCTCTATTCGCAGCCGGGTGCCCTGACCGGCCCGGTCCTGGACGACCTGATCGAGCAGGCCCGGGCGGTCGACATGGACGAGGTCCGGCGGGAAGCCTCGAAGAGCGAACACGGATAGGGCGCTGGCCGGCTGCGGCGGCGCGGCCGTCCCTATCCGCGCCCGCTCTCGCTCGTGAGATAGCCGCCCATCGTGCGGAAGTAGTCGGTGGCCGCCAGGTCCGTGCCGTCCTCGGTGCGGACCCGCTTGACGAGCAGGCCGTGGCTGCGCCCGCGCCGGGACTCCGCGCCGGCCACGATCACCACGCCGTCGCCCTCGCGGATGAAGATGCGCCCGGGCGTGCCACCGTACCGGCCCTCGCTGACGGCCGCCGCGGTGATCCGCAGCCGCTCGCCCTTGTGGTACGTGAACGCGCTCGGGTACGGGTCGGACAGGGCCCGGACCAGCCGCTCCAGCTCCTCGGCCGGCCACGTCCAGTCGATGCGGCTGTCCTCGACGGACCGCTTGTGGAAGAAGCTGGCCTTGGACCGGTCCTGCTTGCCCCATTCGGTCTGACCTGAGGCGATCAGGGCGAGACCGTCGACGGCGATCGGTCCGATCAGGTCCACGGTCCGGTGGAAGAGGTCGGTCGTGGTGTCGGCGGGCCCGACGGGCACCGACCGCTGCAGGACGATGTCGCCGGCGTCCAGCTCGTCGTTCATGAGGTGCGCCGTCACGCCGACCTCTGGCTCGCCGTTGATGAGTGCCCAGATCAGCGGGGAGAAGCCCGCGTATGCCGGCAGCAGCGAGTCGTGGATGTTCAGCGTGCCGTGCCGGGGCAGGGTGAAGATGTGCGGCGGGATCCAGGTGCGCCAGTTGTTCGCGACGATGACGTCCGGGTCGGCGTCCTTGAGCGCGGTGACGAGTTCCTCGTCGTCGGGGCGCTCGCGCAGCAGCACGGGCACGCCGTGCTCGGCGGCGAGGTCGGCGACGGAGTCGTCCCAGATCTTCTCGTAGGCGTGGTCGCTCCGCGGATGGGTGACCACCAGCACCACCTCGTGCTCGGACTCGAGCAGTGCCTGGAGCGTGCGGTGGCCCCAGGTCTGATATCCGAACATGACGACCCGCATGGGTTCCTCCTTGACGAGGCGGGGGTGGGAGGATCAAAGTTAAGCAAGGCTTACCTTAGCCCGCAATCGCAGGGCCCCTTGATCTGGCAAATCCACTAAGGTTAGGCTCACCTAAGTTCGACGGTGGGTCGCAGCATGTCCCGCCTTCGACCGCCCTAAGAAGTCAGCGCCGTCGAGCACGTGACTCGGCCGAGTGATGGGACCCGCATGCCACAGGCGATCCAGCACGACGAGATGCCCGTCTACGACATCGTCGGGATCGGCTTCGGGCCGTCCAACCTGGCCCTCGCCGTCGCGGTCACCGAGCAGAACGCGCGGTCGGCCGACACCACCACCGCCGTCTTCCTGGAGCGCCAGCCCCGCTTCGGCTGGCACCGCGGGATGCTGCTGGACGACGCCACCATGCAGGTTTCGTTCCTCAAGGACCTGGTGACGCTGCGCGACCCCACAAGCGAGTACAGCTTCCTGTGCTACCTGCGCGACCAGGGCCGGCTGATGGACTTCATCAACCACAAGAACCTCTACCCGTTACGGATCGAGTTCCACGACTACCTCGAGTGGGCTGCCGCCAAGGTCGACGACCTGGTGCTGTACGGCCACGAGGTGACCACCGTCGAGCCCATCGTGGTCGACGGCGAGCTCGCGTACTTCGACGTCCACGCCGGCGCCGGCGTCTACCGCGCGCGCAACCTCGTGTTCGCGACCGGCCTGGTGCCCAAC
The DNA here is from genome assembly GCA_963742725.1 of uncultured Actinomycetota bacterium. GTDB lineage: Bacteria > Actinomycetota > Actinomycetes > Mycobacteriales > Cryptosporangiaceae > CAVVAL01. The sequence goes on from CAVUMX010000003.1 coordinate 992,880, forward strand.
CTGCCGGACGGCATGACCGCCTCCGACCGCGTCTGGCACAACCGCGACCTGCTGCACAAGGTCGGCGACCTCGCCGGCACGTCGCCGAAGCGGTTCGTGGTCGTCGGCGCCGGGCAGAGCGCCGCCGAGGCGCTCGCCTACCTGCACCGCGAGTTCGCCGACGCCGAGGTGTGCGGGGTCTTCGCGCGGTACGGGTACAGCCCGGCCGACGACAGCTCGTTCGCGAACCGGATCTTCGACCCGGCCGCCGTCGAGGAGTTCTACAGCGCTCCGGACGAGACCAAGCGCATGATGCTCGGCTACCACGCCAACACGAACTACTCGGTCGTCGACGGCGACCTCATCCAGGACATCTACGGCCGCGTGTACCAGGAGAAGGTGCTCGGCCGGGAACGGCTGCGACTGCTGAACGTGTCGCGCGTGACCGAGCTGGTCGAGACCGGCGACGGCGTCCGCGCGACCGTCGAGTCGCTGCTCACCGGCGAGCGAACCGTCCTCGACGCGGACGCCGTCGTCTGCGCCACCGGGTACCGGCCCGCCGACCCGTTCGCGTCCTTCGCCGACGTCGCCCGGTACTGCCACCGTGACGACCTCGGCCGTCCGCTCGTCGAGCGCGACTACGCCGTGGTCACCGACCCGTCCGTCCGCTGCGGGATCTACCTGCAGGGCGGCACCGAGCACACGCACGGCATCACGTCGTCGTTGCTGTCGAACACCGCGGTCCGGGCCGGGGAGATCCTCGGCGCGGTCAACGCCCGCACGCCGGCAGTGGCGCCGAAGGCGGCGGCTCCGCTGGCCAACAGCGCCGTCCCGGCTTGAGTTCCCGAGTTCCGTCCCACCGAGAAGATCGAGGTACACGCATGTCCGCACCCGCCAGACCCCGTGCGTTGGCACTGGCGCTCGTCGCGCTGGTGACCGCGGCGGGACTCACCGCCTGCAGCGGCACCGAGGACACCACCGCGAGCACGGTGAAGGCCGGTGACGCGGGCACCTTCCCGGTGAGCGTCGAGCACAAGTACGGCACGACGACGATCGAGAAGGCGCCCGCGCGCGTCGTCACGCTCGGGCTGAGCGACCACGACGCCGTCCTCGCGCTCGGCGTGAAGCCGGTCGGCGCGATCGACTGGTTCAAGGAGCGCCCGTACGGCAAGTGGCCGTGGGCCGAGTCGCTGTGGGGCGATGCGAAGCCGGAGATCGTCGGCGAGCGCGACGAGTTCAACGTGGAGAAGATCGCGGCCCTGCGCCCCGACCTCATCATCGGGCTCTACACCGGGATGAAGAAGGAGCAGTACGACACGCTGAGCAAGATCGCCCCGGTGGTCGGCCAGCCGAAGGGCCACGACGACTGGGCGGCGCCGTGGAAGGACATGACCCGCCTCACCGGCAAGTCGCTCGGCAAGGCCGACAAGGCCGAGGAGCTGATCACCGCGATCGACGAGCGGTTCGCGAAGGTCCGCAAGGAGCACCCCGAGTTCGCCACCCAGACCGTCGCCGTGGCCGACAGCTACGAGCCGGGCAAGTACTCGGCGTTCTCGCCGACCGACCCGAAGACCGTCTTCATGAAGGAACTGGGCTTCAAGCCGTCGGAGGAGATCGCGAAGCTGGCCGGCACCAAGAGCTTCACCGACTTCGGATCCGAGCGTCTCGACCTGCTCGACGTCGACAAGCTGATCTGGCTGGTCGAGCCGGCGTCCGAGCAGCGGATCAAGGCCGACCCCGTGTACCAGCGGCTCAAGGTCACCACGGACAAGCGGGCCCAGTTCCTCCCGTACAACGAGCCCCCGCTGGGCGGCGCGATGTCGTTCAACACCGTGCTGAGCATCCCGTACGCGATCGAGGCGGTCGTCCCGCTGCTGGCAGCCAAGTAACAGGGGTATCCGCGCCCGCCGGCCGATCTGGCCGGCGGGCGTCGCCACGCGTGTCGAGGAGGGGTTGAGGGTGAGCAACGAGGTGCTGGAGCGGTTCGCGGGCGCCGAGCGGACAGTCGTCGAACTGACGTGGCCGGCGGCGTTCGAGGCGCGGGCGGCGGCGACGCCGGACGCGGTCGCGGTGGTCTGCGAGTCCGTGCGGCTCTCGTACGCGGAGCTGGACGCCGCCGCGAACGGGCTGGCGTCCGCGCTGGTCGCCCGGGGGGTCAGTCGCGGCGACGTCGTGGCTGTCGCGCTGCCCCGCTCGGCCGACCTCGTCGTCGCCCTGCTCGGCGTGCTGAAGGCCGGCGCCGCGTACCTCCCGCTCGACCTCGACCACCCGTCCGACCGGATCGCCTACATGGTGGCCGACGCCGGTGCACGGCACGCGGTGTCCGTCCCGGAGCTGGCCGCCGACCTGCCGCCGCTCGACGTGCTGCTGCTCGGTGACGTGCGACCCGGGCCACGGCCCGATGTGGACGTCGCGCTGCACGACGCGGCGTACGTCATCTACACGTCCGGGTCGACGGGCCGTCCGAAGGGCGTCGTCGTCTCGCACGAGGGGATCGGCAGCCTCGTCGCCACGGCCGTCGACCGGCTCGGGGTCGACGAGACCAGCCGGGTCGTCCAGTTCGCGTCCGTCGGGTTCGACGTGGCGGTCTGGGACCTCTGCATGTCGCTGTGCGTCGGCGGCCGGGTCATCGTGGTGCCGTCCGAGCGCCGCGTCGCGGGCGAGGCGCTGACCGGCTACATCGCCGAGCACGGCGCCACCCACATGATCCTGCCGCCGTCGCTGGTCGCGGCCCTGCCGCCGGAGTGCACGCTGCCCGACGGCGCCGTCCTGGTCGTCGGCACGGAGACGGTGCCGCCGGAGCTGATCGCGCGCTGGGCCGAGCGGCTGCGCGTGGTCGCCGCCTACGGGCTCACCGAGGCCACCGTCAACTCCACGTTGTGGCTCGCGGAGCCGGGCTGGCAGGGGCCGCTGCCGATCGGCGTGCCCGACCCCAACACCCGGACGTACGTCCTGGACTCGTTGATGCGGCCCGTCGGCATCGACGAGGTCGGCGAGCTGTACGTCGGCGGCCGCGGCCTGGCCCGGGGATACCTGGGACGGCCGGGGCTGACGTCCGAGCGGTTCGTCGCCGATCCGTACGGCCCGCCCGGTGCCCGCATGTACCGCACCGGCGACCGCGCCCGCTGGCGCGCCGACGGCAACATCGACTTCCTCGGCCGCGCCGACGGCCAGCTCAAGATCCGCGGGTACCGGATCGAGCCCGGCGAGATCGAGGCCGCCCTCACCGAGCACCCCGCCGTGACGCAGGCCGTGGTCGTCGTCCGCGAGGACCAGCCCGGCGTGAAGCGCCTTGTCGGCTACGTCATCGCGGGCGCGCCGGCGGCTGGGAGCACGGCGTCCGAGGTGCGGGCCGGCGCGGGCCTGGCCGTCGACGTGCGGGAGTTCGTGGCCGCGTCGTTGCCGGAGTACATGGTGCCGGCGGTCGTCGTCCTCGACGGGCCGTTGCCCCTCACCCCGAACGGCAAGGTCGACCGGGCGGCGCTGCCCGCCCCGGACTGGGCCGCGCTCGCGGGCGACGCGGCGGCGACCACCGCCGAGGAGGAACTGCTCGCCGGCCTGGTCGCCGAGGTGCTCGGGTTGCCGAGGGTCGGCGTCCACGACAACTTCTTCTCCCTCGGCGGCGACAGCATCGTCGCGATCTCGCTGGTCAGCAAGGCGCGGCGCGCCGGGCTGGTCATCACGCCACGCGACGTGTTCACGCTGCGCACGCCGGCCCGCCTGGCTTCTGCGGCAGCCGACCGCAAGGTCGTGGCGCCGTCCGACAACGGTGTCGGGGTGGTCGCGCCGACGCCGATCGTGCGGTGGCTCGGCGAGCTGGGCGGCGAGTCCGGCACGTTCTACCAGTCCATGCTGTTCCGGACGCCGGACGGGCTCGACGACGCCGGCCTGCTCGCGATCCTCCAGGCGGTGCTCGACCGGCACGACCTGCTGCGGTCGCGGCTGCGGGACGACTGGTCCCTGGAGGTGGCGCCGCCAGGCGCGGTCCGGGCGCAGGACGTCCTCCGCCGCGACGGCGCCCAGGCGGCGATTGGTCGGCTCGACCCGGGCAACGGCGTGATGATCCAGGCGGTCCGGACCGAGGGGCGGCTGTTCCTGGCCCTGCACCACGTGATCGTGGACGGCGTGACCTGGCGGATCCTCGCGTCCGACCTTGCCGAGGCGTGGGACGCGGTCCGCGCGGGCCGTCCCGTCGCGCTGCCGGCCGTCGGCACGTCGTTCCGCCGCTGGTCCGAACTGCTGCACACCGATGCCCGGACGGCCGCCCGCGAAGCCGAACTGCCGTTGTGGGAGCACGCGCTGGCCGGCGCTGATCCGCGCATCGGGCGGCGCGCGCTGGACCCCGTCCGGGACACGGCCGCGACCGCGCGTTCGCTCACCGTCACGCTGCCGGCGGGGCTGACCGCGCCGCTGCTGAGCAGCGTTCCGGCGGCGTACCACGGTGCCGTCAACGACGTGCTGCTCACCGGCCTCGCCGTCGCGTTCGCCCGCTGGCGCCGCGACCGCGGCTGGGGGACGGCCGGCGAGCTGGTCCTCGACCTGGAAGGCCACGGTCGGGAGGAGATCGGCGACGCCGACCTGTCCCGGACGCTGGGCTGGTTCACGAGCGTGTTCCCCGTCCGGCTGGACCCCGGGACCGCCGACTGGGACGGTTTCCTCGCGGGCGGCCAGGCGCAGGCCGGTGCGCTGAAGCGGGTCAAGGAGCAGCTGCGCGCTGTCCCCGACCACGGTCTCGGCTACGGCCTGCTGCGCCACCTCAACCCGGCCACGGCGCCGGGGCTCGCCGCGCGGCCCGTCCCGCAGCTGCTGTTCAACTACCTCGGGCGCTTCACCGTCGACGGCGATCAGGACTGGACGGCCGCCGACCCCGACGAGCCGATGGGCGAGGGCTTCGACCCCCGGATGGCGCTCGGGCACGTCCTGGAGGTCAACGCCGTCACCCGCGACGTCGACGGGGTGCCGCAGCTGTCGGCCACGTGGACCTGGCCGGACGGCATCCTCGACGAGGCCGACGTGGCCGCGCTCGCCGACGCCTGGTTCGCCGCGCTCGCGGCACTGGCCACGGCGCCGCACACAGGCGGGCACACGCCGTCCGACTTCCCGCTCGTGGCGCTGGCGCAGTCCGATGTGGACGCGATGCCGGCGCGGGACCTGCTGCCGGTCACGCCGCTCCAGGAGGGCCTGTACTTCCACACCCTGTTCGACGACGCGTCGGCGGGCGTGTACGTGCCGCAGCAGACGATCGACCTGCGCGGACCGCTGGACGCCGCCCTGCTGCGCCGCGCGGTCGAGCGCCTGGTCGAGCGGCACGCGCCGCTGCGGGCCGGGTTCCGCCAGCTCGACGGCGGACGGGTGATCCAGGTGATCGCCGGGGACGTCACGGTGCCGTGGCGCGAGGCGTCCGGGCCGGTCGAGGTCGTCGCGGCCGAGGAACGCACCGTCCCGTTCGACCTGGCGAGCCCGCCGCTGCTGCGCTGCGCGCTGGTCCGGACCGGCGACGACGCGCACCAGCTCGTCGTGACGCTGCACCACCTGGTGTCGGACGGGTGGTCCGAGTCGATCTTCGTCCGGGAGCTGCTGGCGCTGTACGGGGACGCGCCGCTCGCGCCCGTCGCGCCGTACGTCGACTACCTCACCTGGCTCGCCGCGCAGGACCGTGACGGCGCCCGCGCGGCCTGGGCCGGCGCGCTGGCGGGTGCCGAAGCGTCGGTGCTGGCCCAGCCCGGGCCGGTGTCAGTGCTTGCGGAGCAGGGCCAGAACGCGCGGCCGGCCGAGCAGGTTCGGATCGCGTTGCCGGCCGACCTGACCGCGGCGCTGGTGGCGCGGGCGCGCGAGCGTGGGCTGACCCTGTCCACGCTGGTCCAGGGCGCGTGGGGGCTCGTGCTGGGCCGCCGCACCGGCCGCGACGACGTGGTGTTCGGTACCACCGTGGCCGGCCGTCCGGCCGATGTGGACGGCAGCGAGTCGATGATCGGCCTGTTCATCAACACCCTGCCGGTGCGCCAGCGCTGGAGCGCGGCCGAGCCGGTCGGGGACGTGTTCGCGCGGCTCCAGGACGAGCAGTCCGCGCTGCTGGACCACCAGCACGTCGGGCTGGGCGAGATCCAGCGCGCCGCCGGGGCGGGGGAGCTGTTCGACACGCTGGTGATCGTCGAGAACTACCCGCTCGGCGGTGAGCTGACGGACCCGTCCGGTGAGGTGCGCGTGGCCGGCAGCGACACGGTCGACGCCACGCACTACCCGCTGACGATCCTCGTCACGCCCGGCGACCGGCTCCGGCTGCGCATCGCTCACGACCCGGCGCGGATCGACGCGGCGACCGTCCGGAGCCTGGCCGCGCAGCTCACCGCCGCGCTGGCCGCCGACCTGGACCAGCCGGTCGCCCGCGTCGACCTCGGCACCGCGCCGCAGCTGACGGGCGAGGCCGTGGACGTTCCCGTCACGACGCTCGCCGACCTGTTCGCCGCGCAGGTCGCCCGGACGCCCGGCGCCACCGCGGTCGTGTATGACGGCGAGCATCTCACCTACGCGGAACTGGACCGGCGCGCCGAGGCCCTGGCGTGGCGGCTGCGGGCCCGTGGCTGCGGCCCGGACCAGATCGTCGCCGTCGCCGTGCCCCGCTCGTTCGACCTGATGGTGTCGCTGCTCGGCGTCCTCAAGGCCGGTGCCGCGTACCTGCCGCTCGACCTGGACTACCCGGCCGACCGCATCGCGTTCATGCTGGCCGATTCCGGTGCGAAGACCGTGGTCACGACCGTCGCCGACCGGCTCCCGCCTGTCGACGGCGTCGAGGCGCTGGTGCCGTGGCCGGCCGGCGACGGTCCGGCGGTGCCCGGGTACCGCGCCGGTCCGGACGACGCCGCGTACGTGATCTACACGTCCGGCTCGACGGGCCGTCCGAAGGGCGTCACCGTCACCCACCGCGCGATCGTCAACCGGCTCGCGTGGATGCAGGGCCAGTTCGGGCTCGACGCCTCCGACCGCGTGCTCCAGAAGACGCCGTCCAGCTTCGACGTGTCGGTGTGGGAGTTCTTCTGGGCGCTGTGCGAGGGCGCCGCCGTCGTGCTCTCCCGCCCGGACGGCCACCGCGACCCCAGCTACCTCGCGGAGCTGATCGAGGCAGAGAAGGTCACGACGCTGCACTTCGTGCCGTCCATGCTGGACGCGTTCCTGCGGACCGTCACCGGCGGCGCCTGGATGGCGAGCCTGCGGCGCGTGTTCAGCAGCGGCGAGGCGCTGCCGGCCGAGTCGGCACGGCGGTGGCTGGGCCTGACCGGCGTCCCGCTGCACAACCTGTACGGGCCGACCGAGGCGGCCGTCGACGTCACCTGGTGGCCGTGCGACAGCGGCTCCACCGTGCCGATCGGCCGTCCCGTCTGGAACACCGGCCTCCGCGTGCTCGACGCGCACCTGCGGCCGGTGCCCGAGGGCGTCCCCGGCGAGCTGTACCTCACGGGCGTGCAGCTCGCCCGCGGCTACCACCGCAGACCCGGCCTGACCGCCGACCGCTTCGTCGCCGATCCCTGCGGCGCGCCGGGGGAGCGCATGTACCGGACCGGCGACCTCGTGCGGTGGCGCGCCGACGGTGCCGTCGAGTACCTCGGCCGTACCGACCACCAGGTCAAGATCCGCGGCAACCGGATCGAACTCGGCGAGATCGAGGCCGCCCTCGCAGCGCAGCCGGGCGTCTCCCAGGCGGCGGTGGTCGTCCGCGAGGACGGTCCGGGCGGCGCCCGCCTAGTCGGCTACGTCATCGCCGGCGCTCCGGCGGGCGGGGTGACGCCGGCCGTGTTGCGGGAGGGGTTGAGCGCTGCGCTGCCGGAGGCGTTGGTGCCGGACGCGTTCGTCGTGCTCGACGCGTTCCCGCTGACGCCGAGCGGCAAGCTGGACCGCCGGGCCCTCCCGGCGCCGGCCGCCGGCCCGGCGGTCGCCCGCGACGTGCGGGGCCCCGGCGAGGCGACGCTGTGCGGGATCTTCGCGGACGTGCTGGGCCTGCCGCGGGTCGGCCCGGACGACGACTTCTTCACGCTCGGCGGCGACAGCATCCTGTCGATCACCGTGTCCTCGCGCGCCCGCAAGGCGGGCCTGGCGATCAGCCCGCGTGACGTGTTCCAGCAGCGCACGCCGGCCGCACTCGCCGCCGCCGCGCCTGCCCCCGCCGCGTCGCCGCCCGTTGCCGAGAAGGCCCCGGTGCGCGCCGACGGGATCGGCGACGTGCCGCCGCTGCCGGTCGTCCACTGGCTGCGGGAGCGCGGCGGTCCGATCGGCCGGTTCAGCCAGGCCGCGCTGTTCACCCTGCCGGCCGGTACGGTGCCGGCCGGTGCCGGCGCGGATCGGCTGGAGAACACACTTCAGACGGTCCTCGACCACCACGACGCGCTGCGGCTGCGGCTGACCCGTCCCGTGCCGGTGTTGTGGTCGCAGGAGGTGCGGCCGGCCGGTGCGGTCATGGCCGCGCTCACCCGTGTGGACGCCACCGGTCTCGACTCGATCGCGGAGCACGCGGACGCGGCCGCCGACCGGCTCGACCCGGACGCGGGCGCGATGGTCCAGGCCGTCTGGTTCGACGCCGGGCCGTCGGAGCCCGGGCGGCTGCTGCTCGTCGTCCACCACCTGGCCGTGGACGGGGTGTCCTGGCGGATCCTCGGCGAAGACCTCGCCGCCGCCTGGGACGGCCGCCCGCTCGACCCGGTCGGCACCACCCTGCGGTCGTTCTCCCGGACCGTGCACGAACAGTCCGCCGGCCGCCTCGACGAGCTGACGCACTGGCTCGCGACGACGGCACCCGGCGCCGACCTCGTCCCCGCCGCGAGCACCGGCACAGGCGCTGGCCACAGCGGCACGGGTGCGGGCGCCGGCCACAGCGGCATGAGCACGTTCGGCGCCGCGACCCGCCGGACCGTCTCCTTGCCGCCGCTGGTCGGCGACGCGCCGACGGAGGTGCTGCTGGCCGCGCTCGGGACGGCCGTCCACGCCTGGCGCGGCGGCACCGAGCTGCTGGTGGACCTCGAACGGCACGGCCGCGAGGAGATCGCGCCGGGCATCGACCTGGCGCGGACCGTCGGCTGGTTCACGGCCGTCCACCCGGTGCGGTTGCCGGCAGTCGCGGATGCCGTCGCGGCGCTCGACGAGACGAAGGAGCGGCTGCGCGCCGTCCCGGACAGCGGTATCGGCTACGGGATGCTGCGGTACGCGAACGCCCAGGCGGCGCCGCTGCTCGCCGCCGGCGCGCGGGCCCAGGTGCTCGTCAACTACCTGGGCCGCGCGATGCCGTCCGGCGGGACCCCGTGGACGGCGGAACCGCTCAGCATCGCGCCCGACGCTGATCTGCCGCTGCCGTACCTGCTCCAGGTCGACGCGTGGTCCGAGGGGGACCGGCTCGTCGCCACCCTCACGGGCTCCCTGCCCGCGGAGGACCTGGACGCGCTGGTGGACGCCTGGGCCGAGGCGCTGCGCGCGCTGTCCGGACGGATCACCCCGTCCGACCTGGCCACCGTCACGCTGACGCAGGCCGAGATCGGGACGGTGGAATCCGCCGGCGGCGGAACGATCGCCGACATCTGGCCGCTGTCGCCGCTCCAGGAGGGTCTGTACTTCCACGCGAGCTACGACACCGGCGGACTGGACGTCTACACCGCGCAGGACTACTTCGACCTGTCCACGCCGATCGACCTCGACGCCCTGCGCGCCGCCGGTGCGGCGATGCTGCGCCGGAATCCCAGCCTGCGGGCCGGTTTCACCAGCGACGGCCTGAGCCAGCCGGTGCAGTTCATCGCCGCCGAACCTGAGCTGGCGGTCCGGGTCGTCGACGGCGCGACCGTCGACGTGGATGCTGTTATGGCCGAGGAGCGGACGCGCAGGTTCGACCTCGCCGCCCCGCCGCTGTTCCGGCTGCTCGTCCTGCGCCTCGGCGACACCGACCGGCTGGTCATCACCCGGCACCTGCTGCTGTGGGACGGATGGTCCGTCGAACTGTTCCTGGAGCAGCTCTTCACCCTGTACGAGCGGCGCGGCGACGACCGTGGCCTGCCGGTCCCCGGCACCTACCGGGACTACCTCGCGTGGTTGAACCAGCAGGACGCGGCCGCTTCCGCCGAGGCGTGGCGTAAGGGTCTGGCCGGCCTGGAGGAGCCGACGCTGCTCGGCCAGGCGGGTACCGAGCCGGTGATTCCGCGCCGCGCCGTGACGACGCTGAGCCGCGAGGTCAGCGACGCGGTCCGTGCCGCCGCTCGGGCCAACGGGGTCACGCTCAACACCGTGCTCACGTCCGCGTGGGGCCTTGTCCTGTCCACTGTGGTGGGGCGGGACGACGTCGTCTTCGGCACCACCGTGGCGGGCCGCCCGGCGGACGTGGCGGGCGTCGAGACGGTCATCGGCATGTTCCTCAACACGGTGCCCGCGCGGATCAGGCTCGACCCGCGCGAGACGGTCGCCGACCTGCTGCGGCGGACCCAGTCCGAGAGGGCCGCGCTGATGGCCCACGAGTACCTGGGGCTCGGCGCGATCCAGCGGGCGGCGGGCCACACCCAGCTGTTCGACACGCTGTTCGTGCTCCAGAACTTCAGCGGCGGCGAGAACGATCTGGCCGGGCTCAAGGACCGGCACGGAATCGTCGGCGCCGGCAGCATCGACGCCACGCACTACCCGCTCGCCCTGGTCGTGGCGCCGCAGGATCGGTTGCGGCTCACGATCGACCACCGTCCGGACGTGGTCACGCCGGCCGCCGCCGAGGCGCTGCTCGCGCGGCTGGCGATGGTGCTGGAGCAGCTGGCCACGCACGGCACGGCGAAGGTCGGCACGCTCGACGTCGTCCCGGCGGTCGAGCGGGCGGCGCTGGCCGGCGAGTGGGACGCGACCGTCCACGACATCGGCGAGGACACCGTCGCCGACCTGCTCGAACAGCGTGCCGCCGGCATCCCCGGCGAGACCGCGCTGGTGTTCGGCGACCAGGTCTGGACGTATGCCGAGCTGGACGCCCGGGTCAACCAGTTCGCCCGGCTGCTGCTGGCGGCCGGTGCGGGTCCGGAGCGTGTGGTCGCCCTGGCGCTGCCCCGCTCGGCGGACATGGTCGCGGCGCTGTTCGCGGTGCTGCGGACCGGCGCCGCCTACCTGCCGATCGACCTCGACTACCCGGCCGAGCGGATCGCGTTCATGCTGGAGGACGCCGACCCGCTGTGCGTGCTGACCAGCCCGGCCGTGACCCTGCCCGACGCGGGCGTGCGGCGGATCCTGCTGGCCGAGGGCGACGCGCACTCCGGTGCGCCGCTGGCCGCCGGCGAGCGGTTCACCGACGAGCACCGCCTCGAGTACCCGGCGTACCTGATCTACACGTCCGGCTCGACGGGTAAGCCGAAGGGCGTTGTCACGCCGTACCGGGGCCTGACGAACATGCAGCTCAACCACCGTGAGGCCATCTTCGACCCGGTGGTCGCGGCGGCCGGCGGCCGGCGGCTGCGGATCGCCCACACCGTGTCGTTCTCCTTCGACATGTCGTGGGAGGAACTGCTCTGGCTGGTCGAGGGCCACGAGGTGCACGTCTGCGACGAGGAGCTGCGCCGTGACGCCGAGGCGCTGGTCGCGTACTGCGGCCGGTACGAGATCGACGTCATCAACGTCACGCCGACGTACGCGCACCACCTGATAGAGGAGGGGCTGCTCGACGGTCCGCACGTGCCACCGCTCGTGCTGCTCGGCGGCGAGGCCGTGTCCGACGCCGTCTGGACGCGGCTGGCGGACAGCACGCTCGGCTACAACCTGTACGGGCCGACCGAGTACACGATCAACACGCTCGGCGGCGGCACCGCCGACAGCGCCACCCCGACGATCGGGCGCGCGATCTGGAACACCCGCGCGTACGTCCTGGACCGCTGCCTGCGGCCCGTGCCCGTCGGCGCGCCCGGCGAGCTGTACATCAGCGGCGTCGGGCTGGCGCGGGGATACCATCGCCGGCCGGGCCTGACCGCCGACCGGTTCGTCGCCGACCCGTACGGTGCCCCGGGCGAGCGCATGTACCGCACCGGCGACCTCGTGCGCCGGCGTCCGGACGGCAACCTCGACTTCCTCGGCCGTACCGACGATCAGGTCAAGATCCGCGGCTACCGCGTCGAACTCGGCGAGATCGAGGCGGCCCTGGACTCCCATCCGGGCATCGCCCACGCGGCCGTGATCGTCGACACCGGACCAGGAGGCGTGAAGCGGCTCGTCGGCTATGTCGTCGGGGCGGTCGACGGGGTGCGTGAGTACCTGAAGGACCGGCTGCCCGAGTACATGGTGCCGGCTGCGCTCGTGGCCGTGGAGAAGCTGCCGCTGACCGTCAACGGCAAGCTCGACGTCAAGGCGCTGCCCGCGCCGGTGATCACCGCCGCCGCACCGAGCCGCGAACCCGCCACGCGCGAGGAAGAGGTCCTGTGCGGCCTGTTCGCCGAGGTCCTGGGGCTGGAGCGGGCCGGGGTGGACGACAACTTCTTCGACCTCGGCGGTCACTCGCTGCTCGCGACCCGGCTCGTCAGCCGGGCCCGGACCGCGCTCGGCGCCGACCTCGCCATCCGAGACCTGTTCGAGGCGCCGACTGTCGCCGAACTGGCGCAGCGGCTCGCCGACCGGACCGGGGACGCGCGGCCGGCGCTGGCTCCGGCACAGCGCCCCGAGGTGCTGCCGCTCTCGTTCGCGCAACGGCGGCTGTGGATGGTCCAGCAGCTGGAGCCCGACTCGGCGGCGTACAACTTCCCGCTCGTCCTCCGGCTGCGGGGCGCGCTGGACATGCCGGCGCTGCGTGCGGCCCTGTCGGACGTCGTCGCCCGTCACGAGGCGCTGCGCACGGTCATCGCCGTGCGCGACGGCGAGCCGTTCCAGCAGGTCTTGCCGGCAGGAGCCGTCGAGGTCGCAGTTCTCGACGGCGGCAATGAGCCTGGCGCCGGCCTGGACAGCGTTCTGAGCCGCCCGTTCGACCTGGGTATCGAGTTGCCGGTGCGCGCCGCCGTGGCGCCGGCCGGCGACGGTGAGCACCTGCTCGCGATCGTCCTGCACCACATCGCGACGGACGAGTGGTCCGACCGGCCGTTCCTGGCCGACCTCGCCGCCGCGTACTCCGCGCGCCTCGGCGGCGACGCACCACAGTGGACACCGTTGCCGGTCCAGTACGCCGACTACACGCTGTGGCAGCAGCAGCTCCTCGGGCCGGAGCGGACCACCACCCAGCTCGACTACTGGCGCCGCCAGCTCGCCGGTGTGCCGGAGGAACTGGCGCTGCCGACCGACCGTCCCCGCCCGGCACAGCCGGCGTCCGGTGGCGCGACCGTCGAGACGCCGCTCGGCCCGGACGCCAGCGACGGCGTCCGCGCGCTCGCCCAGCGGACCGGCGCCAGCGCGTTCATGGTCCTCCAGGCGGCCGTCGCCGGACTGCTCGCCGCACTCGGCGGGGGGCACGACATCCCGCTCGGGGCGCCGGTCGCGGGCCGCACCGACGAGGCCCTGGACGACCTTGTCGGCTTCTTCGTCAACACGCTCGTGCTGCGCCACGACGTACCGGGCGACGCGACGTTCGCCGACCTGGTGAGCCGGTCCCGCGAGGTGAACCTGGCCGCGTTCGACCACCAGGACGTGCCGTTCGAGGCCGTCGTGGAGGCGTGCAACCCCGTCCGGTCGCTGTCCCGGAACCCGCTGTTCCAGGTGATGGTTTCCTACCGCAAGCCGGTGACCAGCGAGTTCGCGCTACCCGGCCTCACGGTCGAGTGGGAGCCGGTCGAGACCGCGACGGCCAAGTTCGACCTGGTCTTCGGGTTCGTCGAGGACGGGGACGGGCAGCTCCGGTGCGTCCTGGAGTACCGCACCGACCTGTTCGACGCGCACACGGTCGCCAGGCTCGGCGCACGCCTGACGCGATTCGTGACGGCGGCGGTAGCGGCACCGGACGCGCTCGTGAGCCGCATCGACGTGCTGGACGGCGACGAGCGGCACCAGGTCCTGGCCGGCTTCAACGCGACCGCACGGGACGTCGAGGAGGCGCCGCTGCACGTGGCGTTCGCCCGGCGCGCCGTCGAGACGCCGGACGCGGTCGCCGTCGTGGACGGGCTGCGGTCCGTCACGTACGCGCGGCTCGACGCGGACGCGAACCGGATCGCCCGGCTGCTGGCCGCCCGGGGCATCGGGGCGGAGTCCGTCGTGGGCCTGGCCGTGCCGCGTTCCGCCGAGATGGTCGCCGCGATCCTGGGCGTGCTCAAGTGCGGTGCCGCGTACCTCCCGCTGGACCTCACCCACCCGGCGGACCGGCTCGCGTACATGGTCGCCGACAGCGGCGCGTCGCTGGTCGTCACCACGACGGCCGTCGCGGACCAGGTGCCCGGCGACCTGCTGCTCCTGGACCAGACGGACCTGACCGCCTTCGACGCCGCGCCGCTCGACGGCCCGGCGGGGCTCGACAGGTCCGCTGGGCTCGATACTGCCGCTGGGCTCGACACCGCCGCGTATGTGATCTACACCTCCGGGTCGACGGGCAAGCCGAAGGGCGTCGTCGTCGCGCACGAGGGGATCGGCAGCCTGGTCGCCACGGCCGTCGACCGGATGGGCGTCCGGCCGGACTCGCGGGTCCTCCAGTTCGCGTCCGTCGGCTTCGACGTGGCGGTGTTCGAGGTGGCGATGGCGCTGTGCACCGGCGCCAGGCTGGTCCTCGTCCCGGACGAGGCGCGGGCGCCCAGCGCGGCCCTCACCGACTTCCTGCGGGAGCGCCGGGTCACGCACATGATCCTGCCGCCGTCGCTGGTGTCGGCGTTGCCGGGCGAGTGCGCGCTGCCGGCCGGCGCCGTGCTGCTCGTCGGTACCGAGACCGTGCCGCCGGAGCTGATCCGGCGCTGGGCCGGGCACCTGCGGCTGTTCGGCGCGTACGGCCTCACCGAGGCGACGGTCAACTCCACGCTCTGGGACGGGGTCCCCGACTGGGACTCCGCCGTCCCCATCGGGCGGCCCGACCCGAACACGGTCGCGTACGTCCTGGACTCGTCGCTGCGGCCGGTGCCGGTCGGCGTGGTGGGGGAGCTGTACGTCGGCGGCCGGGGACTGGCCCGCGGGTACCTCGGCAAGCCGGGGCTCACGTCCGACCGGTTCGTCGCCGACCCGTACGGTCCGCCCGGTGCCCGCATGTACCGCACCGGGGACCGCGCCCGCTGGCGCCACGACGGCAACATCGACTTCCTCGGGCGCGTCGACGACCAGGTCAAGATCCGGGGCTTCCGGATCGAACTCGGCGAGATCGAGGCCGCGCTGGCCCGGCATCCGTCGGTCGCGCAGGTGGCCGTGGTCGCCGACCAGAACGGCGGGATCGCCCGGCTCGTCGCGTACGTGGTGCCATCGGGCGGCGCTCTGGACTTGGCCGGGCTCAGGGACCACGTGGCCGGGCAGCTCCCGGACTACATGGTGCCGGCCATCGTCATCGGGCTCGACGGGCCGCTGCCACTGACCCCGAACGGCAAGCTGGACCGGCGCGCCCTGCCGGCGCCGGACTTCGCCGCCCTCGCGGGTGACGCCGTGGCGGTCACGCCGGAGCAGGAACGGATCGTCGCGCTGTTCGCGGACGTCCTGGGCCTGCCGACCGTCGGCATCCACGACAACTTCTTCGCGCTCGGCGGGCACTCGATGGCCGCGATGCGCCTGGTCGGGAAGGTCCGCGCGGTGTTCGGGGTCGACCTCAGCATCCGGACGGTCTTCAACGCGCCGACGGTGGCCGAGGTCGCCGACGCGGTGGCCGGCGCGTCCGCGAGCCGCCCGCCGCTGCGGCCGGTGGACCTGCCGGCGCGGTTGCCGGCCTCGCCCGCCCAGCAGCGCCAGTGGGAGCTGCACCAGCGGTCCCGGGCGGACGACATCGCCCTGGTGCTCCGGGCTCCTGCCTGGGAAGCCGCCGCGCTGGATCTCGCGCTTGCCGACGTCGTGGCGCGTCACCGTCCACTGCGGACGGTGCTGGCCTTCGAGGACGGGGCGCTGTGGCAGCGGGAAGCACCCGGCCCGGTGCTGGAGCGGTGCAGCCTGGCCGACCCGGCCGACCTCGCCACGCTGGCGGCCGAAGGCGCCGACCTGGCCGGACGTCCGCCGCTGCGGGCTCGGCTCGTCACCGGCGCCGACGGTGCCCAGGCCCTGCTCCTGACTATGCACTACGCCGGCGTGGACGAGTGGTCCGTCGTGCCGCTGCTCCGCGATCTGGCCACCGCGTACAGCGCGCGCCGGGCCGGTCGCACGCCGGGCTGGACGCCGCTGCCCGTGAGCTACGCCGACTACTCGCTCTGGTCGGCGGAGGTCGTCGCCGGGGTGGGCCCGGCGCAGCGCGCGTACTGGACGCGGGCACTCACCGGGGTACCGACCGCACTGGCGCTGCCGACAGACCGGCCCCGGCCGGCGGTACCCAGCGGGCGGGGCGGCACGGTCGAGTTCGTGCTCGATCCCGAGCTGCACGTCGGGATCGACGCGCTCGCGCGGCGCAGCGGCACCAGCCTGTTCATGGTGATGCAGGCGGCGCTCGCCACCCTGCTCACCCGCCGCGGAGCCGGGACGGACCTGCCGATCGGCACGCTCGTCGCCGGACGGTCCGAGGACGCGCTCGCCGGCCTGATCGGCTGCTTCGTCAACACGCTCGTGCTGCGGACCGACACCGCCGGCGACCCGAGCTTCACCGAGCTGCTGGGCCGCGTCCGCGACACCGACCTGAGCGCGTTCGACCACCAGGACGTGCCGCAGGACGTGTACCCGCAGGTCGTGATCGTCCACCACGAGGAAGCCCGCCTCGGCGACCTCGACGACGTGCTCGGCCGGCTCGACTCGGTGCCGACCGGCGCCGCCAAGTCCGACCTGGTGCTCAGCTTCTACGAGCCGCCGCGCGGCGCGCCCGTGCACTGCGAGCTGATCTACGCGACCGACCTGTTCGACAGGTCGACCGTCGCCGGGCTCGCCGACGAACTGGCCGCCGTCCTCCGCGCGGCGACCACCGACCCCGACCGCCCGCTGTCGATTCTGAGGAGTGACGCATGACCACCAACCCGTTCGAGGACCGCGACGGCCGCTACCTCGTCCTCGCCAACGACGAGGGCCAGCACTCGCTGTGGCCGTCGTTCGCCGAGGTCCCGGCCGGGTGGACCGTCGTGTTCCGCGAGGACACCAAGGACGCCTGCCTGGCCTACGTCGAGGAGAACTGGACGGACCTGCGCCCGCTCAGCCTGCGGGCCCAGGCCGGCTGATCCGGGCGGCACGCATCCGCAGGTAGCGCTGTTCGGGGATGCTCGTCGTGCGGCTCGCCGCCGCCCGGTAGTGCTTCGCGGCCGCGTCGACGTCGCCGGCCATCTCCAGCAGGTGCGCGCGGACCGCGTCGAGGCGGTGGCTGCCCGCCAGCTTCTCGCCGAGCTGGTCCAGGAGCGCGAGCCCGGCGGGCACCCCGTGCACCATCGCGGCGGCGACCGCCCGGTTGAGCGTCACCATCGGGTTGTCCGACGCGCGTTCCAGCAGCTCGTACAGGGTGAGGATCTGCGGCCAGTCGGTCTCGTCGGCGTGCGGCGCTTCGCTGTGGACGGCCGCGATGGCCGCCTGGAGCTGGTACGGGCCGACTCGCCGGCGCGGCAGCGTCGCCGAGATCAGCGCGATGCCCTCGGCCAGGAGATCCTTGTCCCAGGCGGTCCGGTCCTGCTCGGGCAGGGGGATCAGCTCGCCGTCCGGTCCGGTGCGGGCCGGTCGCCGCGCGTCGGTCAGCAGCATGAGCGCGAGCAGGCCGGCGACCTCGGTGTCGTCCGGCAGCAGCGCGTGCACCGACCTGGTCAGCCGGATCGCCTCGCCCGACAGCTCCACCCGCGCCAGCCTCGGACCGACCGTGCTCGTGTAGCCCTCGTTGAAGATCAGGTAGAGGACGTGCAGGACGGCGCTGATCCGGCCGGTGGGCTGGCGCAACGGCTCGCCGGACGCCTTGATCCGCTGCTTCGCCCGGCTGATCCGCTGCGCCATCGTCGCCTCCGGCACCAGGAACGCGCGCGCGATCTCGGCCGTCGTCAGGCCACCCACGGCCCGCAGCGTCAACGCGATCGCCGACGCGGGCGTCAGCGCCGGATGGCAGCACAGGAACAGCAGCGTGAGCGTGTCGTCCGCGTCCGGGACGTCGTCGGCCGGGACGTCCTGGGCGGCGGCCAGTTCCTCCCGGCGGCGCCGGGCCTGCTCGCTGCGCACCTGGTCGGTGAGGCGTCGCAGTGCCACGTGGATCAGCCAGCCGCGCGGGTTGTCCGGCACGCCCTCGGCCGGCCACTGGAGCGACGCCGCCAGCAGCGCCTCCTGGACGGCGTCCTCGGCGGCGTCGAAGTCACCGGAGCGCCGGACGACCGGGCCGAGAACCTGCGGCGCCAACGCGCGCAGCAGCTCCTCCATGCCCCGAACTCTAGCCGCGCTGCTCCCGTGCCCGTCGCGCCTGGCCTGGGCCGTCAGCGGTTGGCGGACCAGGCGGACCAGAGGGCGGCGTAGCGGCCGCCGGCGGCGACCAGTTCGGTGTGGGTCCCGGTCTCGACGACCCGGCCGGCGTCGAGGACGACGATCCGGTCCGCCGCCGCGGCCTGGGTGAGGCGGTGCGCGACGACGAGTCCGGTGCGCCCGTCGAGCGCCCGCCGGGCGGCTTCCTCCAGGACTCGCGCGCCGGCGCTGCCCGCGTCGGCGGTGGCCTCGTCGAGGATCGCGACGGGCGGGTCGGCGAGCACGAGCCGGGCCAGCGCGAGCTGCTGCGCCTGCGTCACGGTGAGCCGGTGACCGCCGTCGCCGACCGGGGTGGCCAGCCCGTCCGGGAGCGCGTCGGCCCAGTCCAGCGCGCCGACGCGGGCGAGCGCGGCGCGCAAATGCTCGTCGGTGGCGCCGGGGTCGGCCAGGCGCAGGTCGTCGGCCAGCGGACCGGCGAAGACGTGCACCTCCTGGGTGATCAGCGCGATCGTCCGCCGGACCGCAGCCGGCCCGAGCGCGTCCAGGTCGGCGCCGCCGAGGGTGACCGTCCCGGCGGTCGGCGGGTGGACGCCGGCGATGAGCTTCGCGAGCGTCGTCTTCCCGGCCCCGCTCGCGCCGACCAGCGCCACGATCTCGCCCGGCGCGAGCGCCAGGTCGACGTCGTGCAGGACCTCGTGGCCGTCCACGTAGGAATGGCTGAGCCCGGACGCCTTCACCGATGCGTCGGACGGCACCGCCGGCTGCTCTGGTTCGGTCTCGGCGGGCAGGTCCGCGACGCCGACCAGCCTGGCGAGGCTGGCCGTGGCCGCCAGCGCGTCGTCGACGAGCGCCAGCGCGATGTTGATCGGGTTGAACAGGCTGTGGAAGTACAGCGCGGCGGCGGTCGCCGTACCGATGCTGACGGAACCGTTCCCGACCAGCACGAACCCCGCCACCAGGACGCCCGTCAGCCCGACGAACTCCGCCAGGTTGAGCCGTGCCCAGAACCGCGTCAGCAGCCGGACCCCGGCCAGCGCCAGGTCGACCACCACCTGCGACCGCTCACCGACCCGCGCCAGGTGCGGCTCGGCGAGCCGGAACGCGCGCACCGTCCGGACGCCGTCGATCGTGTCGAGCAGCTGGTGCTGGAGATCGCCGGCAGTGCGGCGCTGCGTCGCGTACAGCGGGGCCGCCCGCCGCGTGTACCACCGGACGGTGTGCAGCTGGATCGGCGCCGCGAGCAGCGCCACGAGCAGGAACCGCCAGTCCAGCACCGCCAGCCCGACGAGCGTGAGGACGATCGTCAGCACCGCGCCCCCGAGCTCCGGCAGCGCGTTGCGGACGGCCTTCGCGATCACCGTCACGTCGTTCGTCACGCGCGCGTTCAGGTCGCCGGACCCGGCCCTCTCGATCCGCTCCAACGGGAGCCGCAGCACCCGCCCGACGAACCGTTCGCGCAGCGTGGCGAGCATGCTCTCGCCGAGACGCGCGACGAGCGAGATGCCGAGGCCGCTGGTGGCGCCCCGCACGACCGCGACGACCGCGAGCAGGATGACGGGCACCGTCACCGCGCTCGCCGCCCGCCCCTCGGCGACCAGGTCGACGATGTGGCCGAGCAGCGGCGCCGTCAGCAGCCCGACGGCCGTGGACCCGAGCAGGACGGCGAACGCCCCGGCCGCCAGCGCGCGGTGCGGCCGTGCCAGCTCGCCGACCGCCGAGCGGGTCCGTGCCGGGGTGGCCGTGGGGAGAAGGTCGCGGGTCATGGGTACGTCCTCGGTCATGACAGCACCGCCGCGCGGTAGCTCTCGTGGTCGCGGGCGAGATCGGGGTGGCTGCCCTCGACGTCGATCCGGCCGTCGCGCAGGACGACGACCCGGTCGGTGGCGGCGAGCAGTGCGGGGCTGGTCGTGACGAGGAGCGTGGTACGCCCGTCGCGGACCGACCGCAGCTCGGTGGCGATCCTGGCTTCGGTCACGGCGTCGACGGCCGTCGTCGGGTCGTGCAGGACGAGGACGGGCGGTTCCGCGGCCAGCGCCCGGGCCAGCGCGACCCGCTGGCGCTGCCCGCCCGAGAGCGACCGTCCGCGTTCGGCGACCGCGGTGTCCACGCCGTCCGGGAGGGTGCTGGCCACCTCGTCCACGCCGGCCGCGGCCATCGCGCGGTCGACCGCCGCCGGCTCGCCCGCGATGTTGGAGCGCAGCGTCCCCTCGAACAGGTCGGCGTCGTGGTCGGCGACGAGGATCGCGGTCCGCACCGCGCTCGGGTCCAGAGTGGAGAGCGCGACGCCGGCCAGCTCGACGCTGCCGGCGGCCGGATCGACGTCCCGGGCGAGGCATTCGAGCAGCGCGGTCGCGTCCGCCGGGTCCGGCGCGACGACGCCGAGCAGCTCGCCGGGCGAGACGTCCAGGTCGAGCCCGGCGAGCGGGCCGTGTGTGACCCCGCTGAGCCGCACCCCCGGCGCGCCACCGCCGGCCGGGCCCAGGCCGCCTGGCGCGGTCGAGCCCGGGCCGACGGCCGGGGCGGCGGCGAGGACGGTGGCGACCCGTGCGGCCGAGGCTCGGCCCTGGGCCAGGGCGCCACCAGCCCAGGCGAACGTCGACAGCGGCACGAGCAGGAACTGCGCGAGTCCGACGGCGGCGACGAGCCCGCCGACGGTGATGTCGCCGTCGGCCGCGAGCCGTCCGCCGACCAGCGCGACGACCGCGATGAAGGCGCCGTTGAGCGCGAGGATCGCCCCGTTGTGCCAGGCCTGGGCGCGTGCGGCCCGCAACGTGGAGGCCAGGGAGTAGCGGCTGACCTGGCGGTACCTGTCGACGGCGGCGGACTCCGCGCCGATGCCCTTGAGGACGCGCACCCCGCCGACGAGATCCGCCGCCAGCCCGGACGCGTGCGCGGCCCGTTCCTGCTCGACTCCGCTGCGACGCTCCAGCGGACGTCCGATGAGATGGGTGAGCAGGAGCAGCGGCGGCGTCCCGAGCAGGACGAGCAGCCCCAGCGGGACGGAGATCCGCAGTAGGAGCACCGCGCTGACCAGGACGCCGGCCAGCGCCGCCAGCCCGAACGTGAGCGCCGAGTTCACCTCGCCGACCCGGCGGGCGTCGCCGGTCGCGATGCTCACGAGACCGCCGGCGAGCTGCCCCTTTTCCGCACCGCCGCGCGGGTCGAGGATCCGGGCGGTCAGGCCGAGGCGGAGCCCGTGGGCGGCCTGCTCGCCGGCCCGCTCGGCCGCGCGGGCGCAGAACCGGAAGCTGTAGGACAGGCCGGCGAAGATGACCGCGAGCGCGACGATCCACCACGCCAGCGAGGACGTGGCGCCGGTCGACACGGCCTCGTCGATGACGACGCCGATGAGCACCGGAACCAGCGCCTCGCCGGCCTGGTGCCCGGCGGCGAGGGTTGCACCGGTCGCGACGTGGCGCCATTGTCCGGTGACGGCGCGCCGGAGCACGGCGGCGCCGGTCGTCGGTGTGGTGTCCATGCGTTGTGTCCCCGTCCAGACGTCGAGGAGGTTAGGCTAACCTAACCGGGTTGGTGGGAGTGAGGGGTGTGGATGCTCGACGTCCGGCTGGTCAACGGCACGGCGATCACGATGGACCCGGACCACCCCGAAGCGCGCGAGATCGGGCTGTGGAACGGCCAGGTCGTGGGCGTGGACGACGCGGTCGCGGCGCTGCCCGCCCGCCGGGTCGTGGACCTGGACGGCGCCACCGTCGTGCCGGGATTCATCGACGCCCACACCCACCTGTGCTGGGCCGGCCTGGCCGCGCGTGCGCCGAGCGTGGCGCCGTCCGCGCGGATCGAGGACGTGCTGGCGGCCGTCCGCCGGGCCGCCGAGGCCACGCCGGAGGGCGAGTGGGTCGACGTGGTCGGCTACGACCAGCGGCCGCTCGGCCGGCACGTCACCAGCGCCGAGCTGGACTCCGTCAGCGCCGGCCGCAGGATCTTCCTCATCCACGACTCGGGCCACGCGTGCGTCGTGAACAGCGCCGTCCTCGCGCTCCTGCCGGACGGCGTCACCCACACGGACGGCTTCCTCGCCGAACAGGGCATGGCGGCGGTGCGCAGGCTGCGCCTGCCGTACCCGCTCACGCAGCTCGTGGACGCCGTCGAGACCGCCGGACGCACGTGCCTGGCCGAGGGCGTCACGACGGCGGCCGAGGCCGGCATCGGCGGCGGGCTCATCAGCCACACCCCCGTCGAGGCCGCCGCGTACCTCGAAGCCCACGAGCAGGGGCGGCTCCCGATCCGCGTCCAGCTCATGGTCGCCGCCGTGGCCCTGCGCGAGGTGGACGCGCACGCCTCCGACGGCGTCGCCCGCGCCCTGGACCTGGGGCTGCGCACCGGACTCGGCGGCGACCGGCTGTCCCTCGGCGCGCTCAAAATCTTCACCGACGGCGGCATGATGGCCCGCACCGCCGCGCTGACCAGCCCGTACGAGGGCACCGGGTCGTCCGGCCAGCTGTATGACGACCCGGACGTCATCGAAGCCCAGATCGTCACCGGCCACCTGGCCGGCTGGCAGCTCGCCATCCACGCCATCGGGGACCGTGCCGTCGACCTCGCGCTCGACGCCGTCGAGAAGGCCCAGCGCGAGCGTCCCCGCCCGGACGCCCGGCACCGGATCGAGCACGCCGGACTCGTCCGCCCGGACCAGCTCGCCCGGTTCGCGCGGCTCAACCTGGCCGCCGTCGTGCAGCCGAACTTCCTGCGGTACTTCGGGGACGACTACGCCGCGATCATGGGCCCGGACCGGATGGACTGGCTCTACCGGGGCCGCGCGTTCCTCGACTCGGGCGTCCGGCTCGTCGGCAGCTCGGACCGTCCCGTCACCGCCGGAGCGCCCCTGCGGGCGATCCAGTTCATGGTCGAGCGGACCGCCGAATCCGGCCGCACGGTCGGCCCCGGCGAGGCGATCACCGTCGACGAGGCCCTGCGCGCCTACACGGCCGACGCCGCGTACGCCTGCCACCGCGAGGACACGCTCGGCAGCATCGCGCCCCGGCGCCGCGCCGACCTCGTCGTGCTCGGCGACGATCCGCGCCGGGTCGAGACGTCCCGGATCGGCGACATCGAGGTGGTCGCCACGCTCGTCGACGGCGCCGTGGCCCACGGCACGGACCTGCTGGCGTGAAGCGGGCAGCGGGACTGCTTCTGGCCGTGGTCGCGCTGGGGGCGATGGTCGTCCTGAGCCTGTGGATCGGGTCCCGGACGATCGCGTTCGCGACGACCTGGCAGGTCCTCTGGAGCAACGACGGATCGACCGAGGCCGTGATCGTCCACAACCTGCGCCTGCCGCGCGCCGCGCTCGCCGTGCTGGTCGGCGCCGCGCTCGGGCTGGCCGGCGCGCTGATGCAGGCGCTGACCCGCAACCCGCTCGCCGAGCCGGGGCTGCTCGGCGTGACGATGGGCGCCTCGACGGCCGTCCTGCTCGCCATCGCCTACATCGGACTGTCGAGCGTCGCCGGGTACGTGTGGTTCGCGTTCGCCGGCGCGGCGGCCGTCGCCGTGGTGGTCTACGCGCTCGGATCGACCGGACGCGGCGTCGCCACGCCCGAGCGGCTCGTCCTCGCCGGCGCCGCGATCACCGCCGCGCTGTTCGCGTTCAACTCGGCCGTCATGCTGCTCGACCCGGCCGCCTTCGACGAGTTCCGGTTCTGGAACGTCGGCTCGCTCTCCGGACGCGGCGGCGACGTCGTCGCCCAGGTCGCGCCGTTCATCATCGCCGGCGCCCTGCTCGCCCTCGGACTGGCGCGGTCGCTGAACGTCCTGGCGCTCGGCGAGGACGCCGGGCGGGCGCTCGGCGCGAACGTCGGCACCGTCCGGGTGCTCACGGCCGTCGCCGTGACGCTGCTGTGCGGTGCCGCGACGGCCGCCGCCGGACCGATCGCGTTCGTCGGGCTCACCGTGCCGCACGTCGCCCGCATGGTCGCCGGCCCGGACCTGCGCTGGGCCCTGCCGTACTCGATCGTCCTCGGCGCGATCCTGCTGCTCGCCTCCGACATCGCCGGACGGGTCGTCGCCGCCCCGGCCGAACTCCAGGCCGGCGTGGTCACGGCATTCGTCGGCGCGCCGGTGTTCATCGCGTTGTGCCGGCGCCGGAAGCTGGCGGCGCTGTGAGTGCGGTGCGGGTGCTTTGGAGCTCCGATGAGCGCGTTTCGCTGCGGATCGACGTCCGCTCGGTGGTGGTGTGTCTGGGGTTGGTCGTCGTGGCGGCCCTCGGCGGCGCGGGACTGCTGGCGACCGGCGACTATCCCGTGCCGGTGCCGGACGTGCTCCGCGCGCTCGTGGGGCAGGCCGATCCGGGGACGGCGTTCATCGTCACGACGTTGCGGCTGCCGAGGCTGCTGACGGCCGTGCTGGTCGGTGCCGCCCTGGCGGTGAGCGGCGCGATGTTGCAGGGGCTGACCCGCAACCCGCTGGGCAGCCCGGACGTCATCGGCTTCACGACCGGATCCGCGACCGGCGCGCTGCTGGTGATCCTGCTCCTGCGGGGCAGCATGGCCGAGATCGCCGCCGGGGCCGTCGTCGGTGGGCTCGCCACGGCCGTGGTCGTCTACGCGCTCGCGTACCGGGGCGGCGCGTCCGGTGGGCGGCTGGTGCTGGTCGGCATCGGCGTCAGCGCGCTGCTGCTGGCCGTCAACCACTTCCTGATCACCCGCGCGGTCCTGCACGACGCGATCGCCGCGCAGTCATGGCTGACGGGAAGCCTCAACGGGCGCGGCTGGGGCCACGTGTGGGCGGTCGGCGCCGCGCTGCTCGTACTGGTCCCGATCGCGCTGCACCACGGACGGCACCTCGCGCTGCTCGGCATGGGCGACGACGCCGCACGCGGGCTCGGCGTCCCGGTCGAGCGGAGCCGGCTCGTGATGGTGGTCGTGAGCGTGGCGCTGGCGTCCGTCGCGGTGGCGGCGGCCGGGCCGATCCCGTTCCTGGCGCTCGCGGCGCCGCAACTCTCGCGCCGGCTGACCCGCACGTCCGGCGCCGGCCTGCTGCCCGCCGCGTTCATGGGGGCGGCGTTGCTGGTCGTGGCCGACCTCGCGACCCAGCGCCTGTTCGCGCCGACGCCGCTCCCGGTGGGCATCGCCACCGGCGTGATCGGCGGCGCGTACCTGGCGTGGCTCCTCACCCACGAGTGGCGCCGCTGACCCGGGGCCGCCGCCGCCGCGCCGCCCGCCCCGCGGCCCGCCGCCGCCGCGCCGCCGCCGCCGCGCCGCCCGCCGCCGCGCGGACAAACCGGACTGTTCGGGATGCGGTGCTGTAACCGGGCGCGGGACACAACGACAACCCCGACAGTTGCGCGGCGTGAAATACGTGAGGATCTTTCGCGTTAGGGCTCTGAGCGGGTAGTTTACCGGCCAGTAACACCGCGCGTCATTCGTCCTCTGGCACCACCTCGTTGGAAGGACTCCGATGCAGTCACGGTTCACGCGCCGGTGGAGCGGGCTTCTCGCCGCCACGGCCGCCCTCGCCCTTCTCGCCCCCGCGGCGACCCCCGCCCAGGCAGCCCCCGCCCAGGCGAACCCAGCCCAGGCGAACCCAGCCCAGCTTCGCGACGTCGTCCTGATCGGCAACAGCGTCGAGGGGACGGTGTCGTTCCTCGACGGGCACACCTTCGCCAACCTCGGCACCCTGAACATCGTGCCCGACCTGCAGGAACGCCTGGCCGGGATGAACCTGGTCGAGCGGACCGGGTACGAGGTGGTCCGTGGCCGCCTCGGCGACAAGTTCGCGGACGACATGTACGTCTCGCCCGACGGCCGCACCCTGTACGTGTCGCGCGCGAACCTGACGGACGTGGCCGCGTTCGACATCGCCTCCGGCCGGCAGGTGTGGCGGTTCAAGGTGAGCGGGTTCCACGCGGACCACATGACGATCTCGCCCGACGGCGCACGCCTGGTCGTGTCGGCGACGACGACGAACGAGGCGCAGGTCATCGACGCGGCCACGGGCCGGCAGGTCGGACGGTTCGACACCGGCTCCTACCCGCACGAGAACGCGTACTCGGCCGACGGCACGAAGATCTACAACGCGAGCATCGGGACGACGTTCCTGCCGAAGGCGCTGGAGTTCATGAAGGGCCCGCGCCGGATCACTGTGGTGGACGCGACGACGTTCCGGACGATCCGCACATACGAGTTCGAGCACGGCATCCGGCCGTGGGTCCTCGTGCCGGGGGAGCGGACGATGTACGCCCAACTGTCCTATCTCAACGGTCTGGTGGAGTACGACCTGGTGGCGGGCCGGATCGTGCGGACGGTCGAGCTGCCGTTCAGCGAGGCGGGCCGTGCGATGAAGCCGGACGACTACCCGCAGAACTCCGCCCACCACGGCCTGGCGATGAACGGCGCCGGCACGAAGCTGTGCGCGGCCGGCACGATCGACGACTACGTGGCGATCCTGTCGCGCCCGAACCTGACCACCGACCGGCTGGTCCCGTCGGGCCGGCTGCCGTACTGGGCTGTCACCAGCCACGACGGCGAGCACTGCCTGGTGACGAACAGCAACGACGACACGGTGTCCGTGATCAGGTACGACACCGCGCAGGAGATCGCCCGCGTCCCCGTCGGCGACTTCCCGCAACGTGAACGGCTGGCCCGCGTCGCGGCGCTGCCCCAGTAGCTGTTACGTCACCGTTACCCGGCGGTGAAGGTGCGGTATCGAGGGGGCCCGACCGTGAGTGGCGCACACCATCCACACGGGATCGTCACCACACGGGAGGGCACCATGAGAAACCGCATCTTCGCCGCCGCGTCCGCAATCCTGACCGCCGCCGTCGTGGCACTCACCGCACCGGCCGCCGCCGCGGCGCCGTACTGCGGCCTCACCTGGGGCAGCCTGCCGAAGTCCGGCGGGACGCTCAGCTCGGCGCCGTTACTGACTGCCGAGACGGGCCGGCACGAGTGCTGGGACCGGGTCGTGTTCGAGTTCAACGGTTCCGCCAACGGCTACAGCGTCCAGTACGGCGAGACGTACACCGAGGGCGAGGGCCTGCCCCTGTCGCCGTACACCGCCGGCGGCGCGCTGCTCAACGTGTCGCTGCGGGCCCCGGCCTACGACGCGCAGCACAACGCCACGTTCGACGCCCGCGTCGGCGACCACGTCGCCAACGTCCTGCGGTACCAGACCCTGCGGGACATCGTCTTCGGCGGCAGCTTCGAGGGCTACACCACCTTCGCGGTCGGCGTCCGGGCGAACCTGCCGTTCCGGGTGTTCACCCTCGCGGGCCCCGGTACGCACAGCAGGATCGTGATCGACGTCGCGCACAAGTGGTGAACCGCGACGGCGGGCCCGCACGCTCCGGCATGCGGGCCCGTCCCGCGATGTAGGACGAATATTCGAGACTCCTTGCATAATCCCGATGAGGTCTAGACCATGCAAGGTCTAGACCATGCGTCGCCCTGCCCGGCGCCCGTGGGAAGGGGATTCGAGATGAGCCTTCGACGTCCGATCACCGCCGTGCTGGCCGTCGCTGCCATGAGCGCGACGACCCTCGTCGTTCTCGCCCATTCCGGCGGGGCCGTCGTCACCGGCGTCTCCACCGAGATGGTGAGTTCGGCCTCCGCGCGCTGCCTGACGGTCCAGGGCGCCAGCACCAGCAGCGGCGCCCGTGCCATCGTCTGGGACTGCAACGGCGGCGCGAACCAGCACTGGACGTACACGGCGGCCCGCGAGCTGCGCGTCTACAGCGGTGGCGCCGTCAAGTGCCTGGACGTCCACGAGGGACAGACCACCCCAGGCGCCCGGGTGCAGATCTGGACGTGCAGCGGGAACAACAACCAGAAGTGGACGATCAACAACGAGGGGCAGGCCATCGGCGTCCAGTCCGGCCTGTGCCTGGACGTCACCGGCGGCGGCAACAGCCCCAACGGCACCGCCGTCTCGACCTGGACCTGCCGTACCAACGCCACGAACCAGAACTGGGGCCAGACCCGCCTCGGCCGCCCCGCCG
The DNA here is from genome assembly GCA_963742725.1 of uncultured Actinomycetota bacterium. Lineage (GTDB taxonomy): Bacteria > Actinomycetota > Actinomycetes > Mycobacteriales > Cryptosporangiaceae > CAVVAL01. The sequence goes on from CAVUMX010000003.1 coordinate 1,021,231, forward strand.
GGGTGTACTTCCAGGACACCGGCACGATCCAGGGCTGGGACAACTACCCGACCCGGCCCCAGAAGCAGGGCGTGATCCGCAACGTCAGCAGCCCGGTCTACAAGGGCGGCACCGCGATCGAGGCGCAGCAGACGTACGTCAACGAAACCGGCGGCTACCACTCCGAGAGCGTCGACCGCGGCTCCCAGCGGGTCGGCGAGGACCGCTACTACGGCCAGGCGATCTACCTCGCGCCGAACTGGCAGTTCCACAACCAGAACGTGACGTTCCAGCAGTGGTCGCCGGAGGACCCGAGCGGCCCGTGCCTGCTGATGTTCGTCCAGTCCGACGAGATCCGGTTCGGCGGCTCCTGCGGCGTCAGTGGCGTGGTCGGCAAGATCACGAACCTGCGCGGCACCTGGATCCGGCTGGTCGTCCGGATCAGGCTGCACGCCTCGGCCGGCGCGTTCGAGGTCTGGATGAACGGATCCAGGCTGGTGAGCCGGCCGTCGATGGCGTTCCTGCCGAAGACCGCGCAGACCGTCCGCTGGTCGTCCGGGATCTACTGCACGGCGTGGCGCGACGGGACGCCGGCCGGCGGCAGCGTCCTGTCGATCTTCCACGATCACGCCCGGATCGCGTCCACCTACGCGCTCGCGGAACCGGCCAACTGGTGACCCCGGGGCCCGCGCGCAGAGGGGGTGCGCGGGCCCGCTAGATTCTGGCCGCGTGACTGCACTGCGGTTAGGCGTCCTCGGCGCCGCTGCCATCACCCCGAACGCATTGGTCAAGCCGGCCCGCGCGGTCGACGGCGTGGAACTGGCCGCCGTCGCCGCCCGGGATCCCCGAAGAGCGGCTGCCTTCGCCGCCAAGCACCAGGTCCCGACCGTCCACGACAGCTACGACGCGCTCGTCGCCGACCCCGACCTGGACGCCGTCTACATCCCGCTGCCGAACTCCCACCATGCGGAGTGGACACTCAAGGCGCTCGCCGCCGGCAAGCACGTCCTGTGCGAGAAGCCGTTCACCTCCAACGCCGCCGAGGCCGAGCGGGTCGCGGACGCGGCCGAGGCGTCCGACCGGGTCGTCATGGAAGCGTTCCACTACCGGTACCACCCGCTGGCCGTGCGCGTCCAGGAACTGCTGGACGCGGGCGTGGTCGGCGAGATCCGCCACATCGAGTCCAGCCTGTGCTTCCCGCTGCCGCGCCGCGACGACATCCGGTACCGGCTCGACCTGGCCGGCGGTGCCACGATGGACGCCGGCTGCTACCCGATCCACGCCCTCCGGACGTTCGGCAACGGCGAACCCAAGGTCGTCGACGCCACCGCCAAGCTGCTCGGCACCCAGATCGACCGTTACATGCGCGCCACGTTCCTCTACCCCGACGGCTCCACCGGACGGATCACCGCGTCGCTCTGGTCGGCGCGGCTGCTCAGCATCGGCCTGCACGTCGTGGGGGAGGAGGGCGAACTGCGCGTCCTGAACTACGTGCTGCCGCACGGGTACCACCGGCTGAGCGTGCGGTCCGGCGGCGTGACGACGCGCGAACGGGTGCCGGGCGAGACGTCCTACACCCACCAGCTCCGCGCGTTCCTGGCGGCCGTCCGCGACGGTGCCCCGGTGCTGACCACGCCCCGGGACGCTGTCGCGACCATGCGCCTCATCGACGACGTGTACCGCGCGGCCGGCCTGCAACCGCGGCCCGCCCGCCACTAGGCGTCGGGCGCCACCACCTGGGCGTAGCCGCGCCCGTCGCGGGTGAGCCCCGCCCGCAGGCCCTGGCCCGCCAGCCGTGCCCACGTCTCGAACACGGCGCCGCCCGGGGCGCACGCCGCGCGGGAATCGCCCGGCGGGATCAGGACGGCCGTCATACGCGCCGGCACCGGCACCGGCTTCCACGCCGCGACGATCTCGGCCAGGCGTTTGCCGGCCGGCTTGACCCGCTGGTCGACCGTGATGAGCCCCAGGTCGTACTCCCGCTCCGGGAAGTCGACGAGCGCGCGGTCGATGTCGTGCGAGCACCACCACGTGACGCCCCACAACCGCTCGCACGTCAGCGCGTTGGCCACGGTCGCCTCGGCGAAGTCGGCCGCGCGGTCGGCGTGGATGTCCGGTGCCGGCGCGCCGACCTCCTGGAGCCACACCAGCCGGTCGGGATCCTCGGCCCAGGCGTGCGCCAGCTCGATGAGGTACTCGGCGTGGTGCTCGGTGGCGGCGCCGTCCGGCCCGTGCCGCTCGGACGTCCCGTTGAACACCCACGAGTGGACGGTCGTCGCGTCGCCGAGCGTCGCCGCGTGCGTCGGGGTGAACGGGTGCCCCGGCTCGTACCAGACAGCGTCGTACTCCGAATGCGTGTGTAGCCGCCCCGGCGCGGCCTCCTCGCACGTCTCCAGGAGGTAGTCGAGCCACTGCTCGGCCGCCTTCTCCGTGAGCGGGTTCTCGCCGACGTGCAGGTTCACCTCGTTGCCGAGGGTGATGCCGAGGAAGTTCCGCCGGGTGTGCAGCGCCTCGGCGAGGGTCCGGATGTAGTGGGCCTGGCCGGCCATCACCGCCATGTCGGTGAACAGGTTGCGGCGGTGCCAGGTCTGCGTCCAGGCGGGCAGGAAGTCGAAGCTGGACAGGTGGCCCTGGAGCGCGTCGACGTTCACGTCGAGCCCGCGTTCGCCGGCCGCGTCGACCACGGCCAGGAGCTGGTCCACGGCCGCCTCGCGGATGACGCCCCGGTTCGGCTGGAACACGGGCCACAGCGGGAAGACGCGGACGTGGTCGAGGCCCAGCCCGGCGATGGCGTCGAGGTCGGCGCGGACGTCGTCCAGGTCGAAGTCGAGCCAGTGGTGGAACCAGCCCTGCGACGGCGTGTAGTTGACCCCGAACCTCACCCCTTCACCGCGCCTTCGCCGGCGCCGCGGAAGAAGTACCGCTGCAGGCAGACGAAGAGCGTGAGCAGCGGCGCCACCGCGATGATCGTGCCGGCCGCGACCAGGCGCTGGTCGCTGGCGAAGGTGCCCTGGAGATAGTTGAGCCCGATCGTGAGCGTGTAGTTGCCGGGGTCGCGCAGGACGATGAGCGGCCACAGGAAGTCGTCCCAGCTGAACATGAACGACAGTATCGCCACGACGGCAAGCGTTCCGCCCGCGGACGGCAACGCCACGCGGGTGAATCGTTGCCAGGTGTTCGCGCCGTCGATCAGCGCGGCCTCCTCCACCGCCCGCGACTGGCGCGAGAACGCGTTGCGCATCAGCAGGACGTTGAGCGCGGCCACCGCCCCGGGCAGCACCACGGCGACGAGCGTGTCGTCGAGGCGGAGCGACCGCATCATGAGGAACAGCGAGATCATGATCGCCTCGCCCGGGACCAGCAGGCTCAGGACGAACGCGCCGAGCGCCGCCCGCCGCCCCCTGAACGGCAGCCGGGCCAGGGCGTACCCGGCCATCGCCGCGCCCGCGCAGTTCAGCGCGACGTTCGCCACGGCCACGAGCAGCGAGTTCAGCGCGAACCGCCACACCGGGACGACCTCGGCGACCCGCGTGTAGTTCCGGACGGTCGGTTCGAGCGGGAACAGCTGCGGCGGGTTGCTGTAGATGTCCTCGCCGAGGCCCTTCAGTGACGTCGACAGCTGCCACAGGAACGGACCGACGCACAGCAGCAGGATCGCGACGAGCGCGACGTAGCGGAGAGCCCTCTTCACTCCACGTCCTCGGCGCGGTTGAGCCGCATCGTCACCAGCAGGAGCCCCAGCGTCAAGGCGAACAGCACCAGGCTCAACGCGGACGCGTACCCCAGCTCGCCGGAGAGCCCGGTGCCGACCTGGCGGATCAGCATGACCAGCGTCGTGTCGGCGCCGGCCGGACCGCCGGACGCGCCGGACAGCAGGTACACCTCGGAGAACACCCGGAACGCCGCCACCGCCGACAGCGCCGCGACCAGCACCATCGTCGAGCGGACGGCCGGCACGGTGACCGACAGGAATCGCCGCACCGGCCCCGCGCCGTCCATCGCGGCCGCCTCGTGCAGGTCCTTGGAGACGTTCGCCAGCGCGGCGAGGTACACGATCATGTAGTACCCGAGGCCCTTCCAGACCGTCACGAGCATGGCGCTGGCCAGCAGCAGCCACTCGTCCGTCAGGAACGGCACCGGCTCGCTCACCACCCCCAGCGTCGTGAGGACGCTGTTCACCAGGCCACGGCTGTCCAGCAGCCACGTCCAGATCAGCCCCACGACGACCATCGACGCCACGACCGGCGTGTAGAACGCCGTCCGGAAGAACGCGATGCCCGGTACCTGCTTCTGGACGAGCAGCGCGAGCAGCAGCGGCAGCAGCACCAGCGCCGGCACGACGCCGACGACGTACATGGTGCTGTTGCGCAGGGCCGTCCAGAACAGCGGGTCGCCGACCATCCGGTCGAAGTTGGCGCCGCCGGTGAACGTGCCGCCGCCGAGCACGCGGGCGTCCGTGAACGCCAGCACCAGCGTGTTGAGGAACGGGTACAGGCTGAACGAGACGACCACCGCGAGGCCCGGGGCCAGGAACAGCCACGGCGTGGTCCGCGCGTGCCGCCTGATGACCGGCCCGCCGGTTCGGGCGAGGTTTCGGTCGTCATAGCGACCGAAACCTCGCCCAGATGGGCCGCGGCGGCCGCGGGTCAGAGGAGCGAGTTGCACTTCGCCACGGCGTCGTCGAGGGCCTTCTTCGCCGGCTTCTTACCGAGCATCGCGGCGGCCACCTCCTGCTGGAGCGTGTCCTTCATCTGCTCGCTGAGCTGCGTCGGCGTGTAGTTGACGGCCGTCCTGAGCTGTGCGGCGGCGGCGACCCGGACGCGCCCGACGTCCGTACCGCCGTCGGTGGTGAAGTACGGATCCTCCAGCGTGCCCGCGCTGCTCGGGAAGATCGTGACGATCTTGGCGAACGCGAGCTGGTTCTCGGCGTTGGTCACGAACCGCGCGAACGCCAGCGCCGTCGCCCGGTTCTTGCCGTGCGCCGCGACCGACATCCCCTGCAGGTACATGTTCGCGTTGCCCGTGTTGGTGATCGTCTTCGTGATGCCGACGTTCTTGTACAGGCCCGGCGCGTTCGTGCGGAAGTTGTCCAGGTCGTACCCGGACCCGGGGCTGAGCGCGACCTGCTGTGCCATGAACTTCGCGCCGCTGCCGGTGTAGGTCTGGGTCAGCGCCTCCGGCAGCAGGGCCTTGGCGTCGTACAGCTGCTTGTACATCTCGACCAGCTCGACGCCCTTGGGGTCGTTGAACGTGAACTTCGTGCCGGCCTCGTTCATCAGCGGCACGCCGTAGAGCCCGAAGTCCTCGATGTTCGGCGTCTGGCCGAGCATCGCGATCTTCTTCTTCGACATCGCCAGGGCCTGGTCGCGCAGCTCCGTGTACGTCGTCGGCGGCTTGTTCGGATCGAGCCCGCCCCTGCGGAACAGCTCCTTGTTGTAGAAGACCGGCCCGGTGTTGAGGTACCACGGGTAGGCGTAGGTGCCGGACTTCTTGTCCGGGGGCGCGAATCCGGTCCAGGAGTTCGGCAGGTAGTCGGTCTTCGCCTCCGGCGTCGCCTTGTCCAGGTCGATCAGCAGCCCGGCCTTGGCGAGGGGGTACCCGAGGTCCGGCGTCGTGTTGAGGACGTCCGGCAGCGCGTCGGCCGCCGCGTCCGCCTGGAGCTTGTCGGCGTATCCGTCGGCCGGCTGGTCCACCCAGTTGACCTTCGTGCCCGGGTACTTCTTCTCGAAGTCCGCGACGACGCCGTTGAAGTAGTCGGCGAACTTCTCGCGCAGGTTCCACGTCTGGAACGTGATGCTGCCCTTCACCTCGCCCGGGATCCGGCCCTGCGGCGCGGTCTCCGAACTGGTGTCGCCGAGTCCGCACGCGGACAGGGATAACGCAGCGACCGTGGCGAGGATGACGAGTCGGCGCATCGAGGCTCCTTCGCAAGGCATGCCGGCGGCGGAGCGGCACGCCGGAGCGGGAGCGGCACGGTCGCCGGACATCGTTGTCAGCAGGGCTCTGACCGTGCCGTTCCCGACACGCTCTGTCAAGACTTACCGCCCTAATTCCTGACTTGCCTGGTTCCCACCCGCACCGTGCCCCGCCTGTGCGCACCCGCCCGCCGCCCCGCCCGCACCGCGCCCTGCCGCCCGGCGCCCGCGCGCGCCCGCCGCCGACCGCGGCCCCCCGGGCCGCCCGCACCGCGCCCTGCCGCCCGTCGCCCCGTCGCCGCCCACCTTCGGACTTTTGAGGGTTCGGGCGGTCGCGCGACCCTCAAAAGTCCGAAACTGCGGGGTGGCGGGCCGGCTGTGGGGTGGCGGGGCCGGCGGTCGCGGGCGGGTGGGCGGGTGGCGGTGGGCTGCCACTGTGGTCCGGTGGCGGCGGTCTGGTTGTGGCGTACGGAGCTGGCGATCGGCTTCGCGGTGACCGTGACGGTCTTCGTGCTGGCGTGGCGCTGGCGGTACGGTCGCCGGCTGGCGGCGGGGGACGGTGCCCCGGTCGCGTTCCGGCGGTCGCTGGCCGAGGTCGGCGCCGTCGTCGGCACGCTGCCGTGGATCGTCATGACGATGTGGCCGGATCCGGTCGCCGCGCGGCGGCTCAGCCTGGTCCCGATCCGCGACCTGCTCAGCCTCGATCCGGCGGCGCTCCCGGTGCAGATCGGCGGGAACCTCATGGTGCTGGCGGCACTCGGCTTCTGCCTGCCGGTGCGCTACCCGGCGATGGCGGCGCCGGCCCGGATCCTGCTGGTCGCGGTGCCCGCCTCGACCGCGATCGAGGTCCTCCAGTACGCGCTCGACCTCGGACGGGTGTCCGCTGTGGACGACGTCCTCGTCAACACGCTCGGCGCCGTGCTCGCGGCCCTCCTGTCGCGCCGCTGGTGGGCACCGGCGGTCAGTAGTTCCGCCACGACATCGGCACACCCGTGACGCCGGTCGACCGGGGGTGGCGGCCGTACTCGTGCATGATGCCGATCGTCGTCCTGGACGCTGTGCCGTGGCTGTAGGCGATGCGGGCGCCGTTGGGGGAGTGGACCGGATGGTCCTCGGCGACGGACGGCGTGTCCGTCAGCCGGCGCAGGTACCGGCCGTCGGCGTGGATCGACCACAGATCGTGGTCGGTGGAGTCCGGGCTGACGATGCTTGCGGCGCTGAACACGATCCGCTCGCCGACAGGCACCCAGTCGAGCCCGCGCTTCTCCGTCAGGGACGACGTATGTCGAGATCGGGCTCGTGGTGCCGGGGTGCCGCCGCGACAAGGCGGCGGCACCCCGGCCGGGTCTTACGGCTTGGAGCGCGGGCTGTCCGGGCCCAGGGTGTCGATGAACTCGTGGGTCTCGTGGACGGCGCTGCTCGCGCGGGCGGCCCGTGCGGTCGTCGCGATCTCCTTCGTGACGGCGTCGGCGGGGAGGCCGACCTCCTTGGCGCCCTCGGCCACCTTGCGGTACGCGTTCTGCGCGTGGACGTGCGCGGTCCGGTACTCGTGCCGGGTGAGCGCGGCCTTGGCCTGGCCGAGCAGCCGGTCTGCGGCGGCGAGCTCGTCGGCGGCCTTGGCGGCGTCCGGGTCGGCGAGGACCTTGGCGGCCAGCCGGTTCGCGGCCTCGTTGTAGGCGGCGATCAGGAACCGGTCGCTGTTGTCCTGGTCGAACTGGCTGAAGTCCCAGTTGAGGTCGATGTAGCTCATCATCGAGTTGGACTCGTCGCCGGCCCACGCGAAGAAGAACTCGTCGCCCGGGCCGTAGTCGACGCCGCTGGTGCTGTCGTAGCCGTCGTGCGGGTGGCTCATGCCGACGTGGTGGCCGACCTCGTGGATGAGCGTCGTCGTCAGCCCGTACCCGGCCTGGACGATCTCGGGGGAGACGAACGCGAACACGTACGACTGGGTGCCGTCGCGGTAGTTGTCGTCGGCGAACCCGAGCGCCGGGGAGCCGACGCCCTCGTCGATGGCGTAGTTGAAGATCGGCAGCTCGTAGTCGACGCGGCCGGCGTCGTCCTTGGTGCGCCGCAGCTGGAACGTGTTCTGGAGGAAGACGTTCGCGAACGGCGGGTACCCCAGTTCGGGGTAGCAGGAGACGTCCTTGAGCAGGTCGAGGTAGCAGCGCTTGGCGTCGCCGGTGTACGGCAGGTCCTGGTTGTCGTAGTCGAGCGTGTTGCGCCACCGCAGCTCGCTCAGCTCGTCGGTGAGCAGCTTCGGCTTGATGTACTTCTGCGACGCGTTGACGCCGGTCCAGCCCTCGTACGTGTTGCTGTCGATGTTGATCGACCGCGGCGGCTCGGTGGTCGGCAGCTCGACCGGGTACAGCGGCGAGGTGGTGAACAGCAGGTTCAGCGCGACGTACCGGGTGATCTTCGCGAGGTCGCCGGTGAGCGCGGCCGGGGCCCGGTACCCGCCGGCCCGGTACTCCCAGGTCGGCGGCATGCGGTAGTCCTCGACGCCGTTCTCGTCCAGGTCGGGGGTGTCGACGTTCCAGTTCTGCGTCCAGGACTCCGGCCCGGCGGACAGGTCGTGGAACCACACGCGCCGGCTCGACCCGAGCCCGTTCTCCTCGTCCTTGGCCGTCGTGCCGCCCCAGGCGATCAGCTTGCGGCTGTCACGCTGGACGCCGAAGTTGTAGCCGGTGTCCGGGTCGGGCTCGTCCGTCTTGGTGTAGACGTGGTGCTTGAAGTCGGCGCGGCCATACCAGTTGACGAAGAAGATCGTGTTGCGCCGGGTGTCGACGCCGGCCGGCGGGTTCAGCGCCAGCCACCGCTCCACGCTGGGCGCGTCGATCTCGTGGTTGCCGGCCACGTCGAGCACGTTCTTCTGCTGCGCGTTGTACGCGGTCTGGTACTCCGTGAGCGGCGCCGGCTTCGCGAGGCGCTTCAGCTCGCCGAAGAACCGGTTCTCGTACGCGGCGGCGGTGTAGCGGACCGAGTAGTCGTAGGTGTAGGTGAGGCCCAGCTTCTCGGTGGTGCCGTACGCGAGCCGCGACCGGACGACGGGCTCGTACGTCTTCGGCAGCGCGGCGAGGTACGGCGAGCGCTTGACCTGCGCCTCCGAGTACCCGAGGAACACGACGTTGACCGGCACGCGCTCGGTGAGCGTCGGCTGCCCGCCCGGGTCGAGGTGCTCGAACGGCGCCGCCAGCGCCGGCGTGCCGGGCATCAGCGCCACCGTCGTGACCGCCGCCGTCACGGCCGCGAGTAGCAGTGTGCGTGTCCGTCTCATCGTTGAGTCCCCTCGGTTGGGTTCACCTGCCGCGTCGGCGAGGTTGCCAGGTGTGGCGGCCACCGTAAAGAGCCTGCCTGTCCGAAATGGACAGGGCGGCAGGGATCGGGCCAGGTGGCGGTGAAACGTCACCGAGATTTGCTGAATAGTTACTCGCGAGTTCGGAAAAAGGCACCATACTGCGCGGCGTGGATGAGACCAACGACCGTTCTGTCACCTCTCGCCGGGCGTTCCTGGCCGCCCTGACCGGCGCCGTCGCCCTCCCCGTGGCCGCCGCCGCGGAGTCGGCCTGGCGCACCCAGTCGGCCTGGCGCACCGGAACCCCGCTGCTCGCGACCGCCGCCGACGCGGCGCCGGACCTCACCAGGGCACCCACGTTCCCGGAGGGTGTCATGGCCGGCATCCCGAGGACGGACGGCGCGACGCTGTGGACCCAGGTTCCGCGCGGCGCGTTGGAGGGGGACGCCACACTCGCGCTCGTCGTCTCCCGCAACGACGACCTGACCAGCCCGGACATCGTCACGACCGTCACCGCGCCGAAGAGCGCCGACGGCACCGTGCACTTCCCCGCGACCGGCCTGCGGGCGGGGGAGGAGTACCACTACCAGTTCCGGGGCCGGGACACGGCATCGCCCGTCGGACGGTTCCGGACGCTGCGCCCGGCGGACTCCGCCGAGCCCGTCCGCATCGGCTTCTTCACGTGCCAGGGCTTCACCGAGGGCTACTACGCCACCCACAGGCACCTCGCCGCCGAGGACCTCGACCTGGTCGTCGGGCTCGGCGACTACGTCTACGAGGCGACCGTCCCGGGCGTGCGCGGCATCGACTTCAACCTGTACCCGCAGGGGCTCTCGGCGATGCGGGCGAAGTACGCGTTCTACCGCCGGGACGCGAACCTCCGCGCGATGCACGCCGCCCACGCGTTCGTGCCGCTGTGGGACGACCACGAGTTCCGCAACAACTACACGCGGACGAAGTGGTCGTTCCCGGAGCCGTTCTTCCAGCAGAAGAAGCAGGCGGCGTGGCGGGCGTGGTTCGAGCGGATGCCGGTCCCGACCGCCGACCAGCAGCTGATCCGCACCTACCGGTCGATCCGCCTCGGCCGCACCGCCGAGCTGTTCGCGCTGGACACCCGCCAGTTCCGGGACGACCAGCCCTGCGGGGACGGCGGCACCAAGGCCTGCCCCGAGGCCGACCACCCGGCCCGGACGATGCTCGGCGCGCAGCAGAAGAGCTGGCTGCTCGGCGGGCTGCGCGACTCGGATGCCCGCTGGAAGCTGCTCGCCAACCCGAACATGATGATGGGCATGGTCACCGGCGCGGCCGGCGAACGTGCCTACCTCGACAGCTGGGACGGGTACGGCGCCGAGCGCACCGAGCTGCTGTCGCTGGTCGCCGACCGGGTCCGGGACGTCGTCGTGGTGACCGGCGACGACCACGACACGTGGGCGGCGGAGCTGTGGAACACCGGGTTCGCGCCCGGCGGCGCCCCGGCGAACCCGGCGGGGACCAAGCGCGCGGCCGTGGAGTTCGTCGTGCCGTCGGTGACCTCGACCAACACGGGTGACAGCAAGGGCGAGGCCGCGGCCCGCACCGAGGAGCAGGCGCGGCTGGGCCGGAACCCGCACCTCAAGCTCGTGGACATGGTCCAGCACGGGTACGGCGTCCTGGAGGTCGGCGCCGCCGAGGCCCGCTTCTCCTACCGCCAGGTCGACAAGCTGACGGCGGACGCGGGCGTGCGGACGAGCTACACGCTGCGGGTCCCGACCGGCCGACCGGTGCTCGAACGGACCTGACAGGCCCTACGGCGCGGTCAACGCGATGCGCCAGTCGTTGCAGCGGATCGGCGTGCCCGCCGGGTACTCGAAGTCGCACTCGCCGAGCAGTTCCCAGCCGGCGCGGCGGCACACGGCGTTCGAGGCCGGGTTGTCGACCTTCGGATACCCGTGCAGGTACTCGTGGGTGCGCCGGGCGGCGGCCCGCTCGACCAGCGCGTTCACGGCGGCCACGGCGAGCCCGCGCCCCTGGTACGGGCGCAGGACGTTCCACCCGCCCTCGTACACGGTCGCGCCGCGCCATTCGCGTTCCCAGTAGCCGATGCTGCCGACGGGCGCCGCTTCGCCGTCGGCCCAGATGCTGAACATCTCGCCGGTGCCTGTCCCGGCCAGGTCGACATAGCGGCGGTGCCGGTCGAGCAGCTCCTGCTCGGACTCCGGCCCGCCGAAGTGTTCGGTCTGGTCGGGCGCGTTGGTGAGGCGGAGCAGGTCGAGGTCGCCCTCGTTCCACAGCTCCAGCCGGACGGTTGTCGTCGTCATACCGGACAACTAACCGGATACCCCCGACAGAATCACCGGCGCGGGACCGTGATCGTGGCGGTGGCGCCCTCGCCCGGACGTCCGTCGAGGGTGAGGGTGCCGCCGTGGGTCTGCACGACCTCGCGGACGAGCGCCAGGCCGAGCCCGAACCGCCGCCCCCGCCCGGCGCCCGTCCCGCGGGCGAACCGCTTGGTCAGCGCCTCGGCCTTGGCCGGGTCGAGCCCGTCGCCGTCGTCGACGACCGCCAGGACCGCGTCGTCGCCGCGCTGTTCGACCGTGATCGTCACCGTCCCGCCGGGGTGGTTGTGTCCCAGCGCGTTGTCGACCAGCGCGTACACGGCGCGGCGCAGCGCGGCCGACACGCCGGCCACCGTCACCGGCTCGGCCCGCACCTCGACCGTCACGCCCGCCTGCTGGGCCGCGGGGCCGAACGCGTCGGCGACGTCGCGGGCCAGGACGGCGAGGTCCACGTCCGCGCGGGCGTCCGGGCGGTGCTCCATCTCGGCGGACAGCAGGAGGTCGTTGACGATCTCCGTCAGGGCACGCGTGTCGGCGACGAGGCGGTCCAGGCCCTCCGCCGTGGTGGCGTCCGGGCCGGCGCGGCGGCGCAGCAGCTGCGCGCGGGTGTGCAGGATCGTCAGCGGCGTCCGCAGCTCGTGACTGGCGTCGGCGACGAACTGCCGTTGCAGCGCGAGGGCGTCCCCGAGCGGACGGACCGCCCGCCGGGCGAGGGCCCATCCGACGAGCGCGGCGGCGAGGCAGCCGAGCGCGCCGGCGATGAGCAGCGAGTTCTCCAGCCGGTCGGCCTCCCGGTCGGCGACGTCCAGATCGAATGCCGCGGCGACGCGACGGTCCGGCACGTCGCACACGTACAGCTGGTACTTCTTGCCGCCGACGGTCCGGCGGGTGTGCCCGTCCTTGACCGCGGTGATGTCGAGCGCGGCGAGATCGTCCGCCGCGCCGGGGCTCGTCCTCCGCTCGCCATCCGGGTAGGCGGCGAGCATCGTGATCCCGGGCGGCGGGTGGTAGAAGGACTTCGGATCAAGTGCTGCCGTCTTGGTCCGGCGTTCGGTGTCGTCGCCCTGCTCCTTGACCGTGAGCGACAGCGCCAGCATGGCGACGGCCGCCACGACGATCGCCACCGCCACCGCGGTCTGGGCGGCGACGAGCAGCGCGGCGCGGCGGACGAGGCGGGCGTCCCCGGAGGTGCGTCTCATGTCTCGCCCATCCGGTACCCCAGGCCGTGCACGGTCTGCACGACGCTCTTGCCGAGCTTGCGCCGCAGGTACGACACGTACGTGTCGACGGCGCCCGTGCTGTCGGCCTCGTCGTCGAACGCGTGGCGCAGCAGTTCCTCGCGGGTGAACACGCGGGTGGGGCGGGCGGCGAGGACCTGGAGCAGCGCGCACTCCCGCCCGGACAACTCGACGGGCGCCAACCCGTCGCCGACGACCCGGCGGCCGGACACGTCGAGACGCCGCCGGCCGAGTTGCAGCGAGCTGGCGCGGTCGCCGTGGCGGCGGAGCAGGGCGCGGATCCGGGCCAGCAACTCGTCGATCTCGAACGGCTTGACGAGGTAGTCCTCGGCGCCGGCGTCCAGGCCGTCGACGCGGTCCGCCAGGGTGCCCCGCGCGGTGAGGAAGAGTATCGGCGTCGCCACGCCGCGTGAGCGGAGGCGGGACACCAGGTCGAGGCCCTCGATCGCGGGGAGTCCCCGGTCGATCACCATGGCGTCATAGTCACGGGTCAGGCCCCGGTGCAGCCCGGCCTGGCCGTCACGGGCGAGATCCACGCCGTACCCGGCGTCCGTGAGCAGCTCGACGAGGAGTTCCGAGAGCTGCGCGTCGTCTTCTACCAGCAACAACGCGGTCTGGAACCCCGGTTCGTCGGGCGGTGTCTCCATCACGGGGGAATCGTCGCACGAGGGTTCTCAGAACTTTCCCAGATCTCTCGGTGACCTTTATGGCGCTTCTACACGTGGTTTCAGGTAGGTGCATCGAGCAGTTCCGCGAAGGAGGGGTCCTGTTGACTGCCGCTCTGCCCACATTGACGAGGATCGGCGAAGGTCGCCGCGTCGTCCCGCCCAGGGGGCCGCGCCGCTGGTGGGCCGATCTGGCCGGGTCCCTCGCGGTGTTCAGCGTGGTCGCCGTGGTCGCGCTGTGGCTGTCGAACGGAGGGGTCCAGAACTTCTCCGGGACGGGTGGCGTGGCGATCACGACCGCCCGCCTCGCCGGACTCGTCGCCGCCGACCTCATGCTGATCCAGGTGCTGCTCATGGCCCGGATCCCGTGGGTCGAGCGCGCGTACGGCCAGGACACGCTCGCCCGCCGCCACCGCGTCATCGGCTTCACGTCGTTCTGGCTGATGATCGCCCACGTGGCGCTCGTCACGTTCGGGTACGCGCAGCAGGTGAACGCGACGTTCCTGGACCAGCTCTGGTCGCTCGTCACCACGTACGCGGGCATGCTGCTCGCGACCGCCAGCCTGGTGCTGCTCGTGATGGTCGTCGGCCTGTCGATCCGGGCCGCGCGCCGCAAGCTGCGGTACGAGTCGTGGCACCTGATCCACCTGTACGCCTACCTCGGCGTCGGCCTGGCGCTGCCGCACCAGATCTGGACGGGCGCCGACTTCACCGCCTCGTACCTCACCCAGACCTACTGGGTGACGCTGTACATCGGCACGCTCGCCGCGGTGCTGATCTTCCGGATCGGCCTGCCGGTGTGGCGGTCGTACCGGCACGACCTGCGCGTCACGGACGTCGTCGAGGAGGTACCCGGCGTCGTGTCCGTCCACATCGGCGGCAAGGACCTCGACAAGCTCCGCGTCCGCGCCGGCCAGTTCTTCCTGTGGCGGTTCATGGACGGGCCCGGCTGGTCGCGCGCCCACCCGTGGAGCCTGTCCGCGATGCCCACCACGGACCGCCTGCGCATCACCGTGAAGGACGTCGGCGACGGCAGCCGGCGCGTCGCCCGCCTCAGCCGCGGGACGCGCGTCCTGATCGAAGGGCCGTTCGGCGCGCTCACCGGGGCCAGGCAGCGCAAGGGCAAGGTCCTGCTGATGGCCGCGGGCGTCGGGATCACCGCGATCCGGTCGCTGCTGGAGGACCTGGACTACGCGCCCGGCGACGCCACGCTGATCTACCGGACCAGCACGGAGGCCGAGGCCGTGTTCGCCGACGAACTCGACGTGCTCGCCGAGGACCGCGGCGCCCAGGTGATCTACGTCGACGGCGCCCGTGGCCGCCGCAAGTCCTGGCTGCCCGCCGACTGCTACGACCTGGAGGACGACGAGGCCCTGACCCGGCTCGTCCCCGGCATCGCCGACCACGACGCCTACCTGTGCGGACCGCCGCCCTGGATGGACGCCGCCCGCATCGCCCTGCGCCAGGCCGGTGTTCCGGCCGACCGCATCCACATCGAGGAGTTCGCGTGGTGACCGGCCTCCCGACCTTCGAAAGGAACTGACTCCATGCGTCGCATCACCTTGGCGGTCGTCACGACCGTGTCCGCGCTCGTCCTGCTGTTCAGCTACAAGACGAGCAGCGGCCCGGAAGTGGTCCAGGTCGCCCAGAACAACACCGGGGGCGCACAGGCCGGGATCGTCCAGCAGCCCGGCAACCCGACCCCGTCGCAGTCCGCCAGCCCGCAGGCAGGCGCCGACCCGAACACGGGCAACCAGCAGCAGAACCAGAACCAGCAGCAGGACGTGACGGTCAACGGCCAGACCGCCCAGACCGAGCAGGGCCCGGTGCAGGTCCAGGTCACGATCTCCGGCGGCAAGATCACCCAGGTCACGGCGCTGCAGAAGCCGGGCGGCGACCAGCGGCACGACGAGATCAGCGCGTTCTCGATCCCGAAGCTCCGCGCGCAGGCCCTGGCCGCGCAGAGCGCCGCGATCGACGGCGTCAGCGGCGCCACGGCCACCAGCGGTGGCTACAAGCAGTCGCTGCAATCCGCGCTCGACGCCGCCAACTTCGGATGAGCGCCACGGCGGCCACCCGGCAGGCGTGGGTGGAACAGATCATGGGGATGCCGATCAGCATCCACCTGCGCGGCGGCGCGTCCGAGGCCGACCGGATGGCCACCGTGGACGCCGTGTACGACGAACTGCGCGAGGTCGACCGGATCTTCTCGACGTACCGCGAGGACAGCGACGTCCGCGCGCTGGACCGCGGCGACGTGACGGTAGGCCAGTGCGACCCGACCGTCCGCGAGGTGCTGGATCTCTGCGAGACGGCCCGGGTCCGCACCGACGGGTACTTCGACATCTGGCTGCCCGACGCCGACGGCGCGGTGCACCTCGACCCGTCCGGGCTGGTCAAGGGCTGGGCGGCCGAGCGGGCCGCCGGCCGGCTCGCGGCGCTGGCCGCCGACGACCACTACCTCAACGCGGGCGGCGACATCGCTTTGCGGTGTGCCGGGGACGGCCAAGCCTGGCGGATCGGCGTCGAGCACCCGGACCGTCCCGGCGGGCTGCTCGGCGTCCTGCCGCTGACCGGCGGCGGCATCGCCACGTCCGGGACCGCGCACCGCGGCGCCCACATCGTCGACCCCGCCACCGGCCGGCACGTCACCGAGGTCAGGGCCGTGACGGTCGTCGGACCGTCGCTGCTCTGGGCGGACGTGTACGCCACGGCGGCGTGCGCCCGCGGCGCGGACGGATTCGACTGGCTCGAATCGCTGGCCGGCTACGACGCGCTCGTGATGCTCGCCGACGGCGGCACCCGGATGACGCCCGGCATGCGCGACCTGCTGGCGCCGGCACCGTAAGCCGGCACGCGTCTGATGTATTTCCCGCAATGGTCTGGACCAGTTGCCGGCATGGTATAGACCATATATGGTGTGGCCGCCCATCCACCCTTGCGGTGAGGAGCGGTCATGACGCTCTCGGAGTCACGTCAGATCCTGGGTTCGCTGGTGGCCGGCGCCGTCGTCGCCTCGGCCCTGGCCGTGCCGGTGGCGTACGCCACCGAAGAGGAGGCGACCGCCGCCGCGGTCTTCAACCATCCGGGCGTCCTGGTCAGTCAGGCGCAGCTCGACACGATGGCATCGCGCGCCCGCGCGGGTACGCAGCCGTGGAAGGCGGCGTACGACGCGCTCCGGGCCAGCTCGTACGCGTCGCTGTCGTGGTCGCCCAAGCCGCGGGCGGTGGTCGAGTGTGGACCATCGTCCAATCCGAACTACGGGTGCACGGACGAGCGCGCCGACGCGAACGCCGCCTACGCCCACGCGCTCCTGTGGTACATCACCCGCGACAGCCGGCACGCGCTGAAGTCGATCGCGATCATGGACGCCTGGTCGGCGGTGATCCGGGATCACACCAACCACAACGCGCGGCTGCAGACCGGCTGGGCCGGCGCGCCGTTCTCCCGCGCGGGCGAGATAATCCGGTACACGTACCCGAGCTGGCCGCAGCTGGCACGGTTCTCCGGCATGCTCCGCGACGTCTACCTGCCGGAGATCCGCAACGGTGGCGGCTGCACCAACGGCAACTGGGAACTGATCATGATGGACGCGGCCATCGGGATCGCCGTGTTCCTCGACGACCGTGCCGCGTTCGACAAGGCGGCCGGAATCTGGCGTGGTCGGCTGCCCGGCTACGTCTACCAGGCATCGGATGGATCGCAGCCGCGGGCACCGTCCACCTGCTCGTCGAAGGACACCCGGGCCGAGATCGTCGCGTACTGGCAGGGCCAGGACACGTTCGTCGACGGGCTCGCCCAGGAGACGTGCCGCGACTTCGGCCACACCGGCTGGGGGATCGCCGCCGCGGCGCACGTCGCGGAGACGGCCTGGCACCAGGGCGTGAACCTCTATGCCGAGGGTCAGGAGCGGCTGATGGACGCGGTGTACTTCCACAGCCGCTACGAGTTGGGTACGAGCGCCCCGTCCTGGCTGTGCGACGGCAGCGTCAAGCTCGGGTTCGGCGCCACCACCGAGATCGTGCTCAACCACTACCAGAACCGGCTCGGCCTGGACATGCCCACCAGCGAGCGCTACACGCTGAGCAAGCGTCCGGCCGGTGCGAACTACTTCCTCGCCTGGGAGACGTTGACCCACGCGCAAAGCCCGTAGGCCCACTACGGGGCGTGCTGGATGGGGGCGCGATCCGTGACTCGGCTGGTCAGCGGGTGGACACGCGGCGTTCACCTGCTGATCGACGGCGCGGCACGGCGGAACTCTAACTTCGGTGCCGGTTTGCCCACCGAGCCCCGGAGGTCCGTCATGGAACGCCGATCCTTCTTACAAGCCGCACTCGCCGGAGCGGGCGGCGCAGCGTTCGCAGGAAGCCTGTGGCAGGGCGCGGCGGCATTCGCCGCGCCCGCCCAGAACGGCACCAGCCCGTACGGTGCGCTGCAAGCGGCCGATGCCAACGGGATCCAACTCCCGACCGGCTTCACCAGCCGGATCGTGGCGCGCTCGCGGCAGGCCGTCGCCGGCTACACGTGGCACGACGCGCCGGACGGAGGCGCCTGCTTCGCTGACGGCAGCGGCTGGATCTACGTGTCCAACTCGGAGATCAACCCGAGCGGTGGCGCGTCTGCGCTGAAGTTCAACTCCAGCGGGACGGTCACGTCGGCGTACCGCATCCTGTCCAACACGCGGCAGAACTGCGCGGGCGGCGCGACCCCGTGGAACACCTGGCTGTCGTGCGAGGAGGTCGACCTCGGGTACGTGTACGAGACGAACCCGTGGGGCGGCACGTCGACGCAGCGTCCGGCGATGGGGCGGTTCAAGCACGAGGCCGCCGCGGCCGATCCGGTCCGGCAGGTCATCTACCTCACCGAGGACGAGTCCAACGGCTGCTTCTACCGCTTCATCCCCACCACATGGGGCAACCTGTCCAGCGGCACCCTGCAGGTCGCGAAGGCCGGCACCGCCACGTCCGGGACGCTCACCTGGGCCACCGTTCCCGACCCGGACGGCTCGCCGACCAGGACCCGCAACCAGGTGTCCGGCGTGAAGCGGTTCAACGGAGGCGAGGGCTGCCATTACGCCAACGACACGGTCTGGTTCACCACCAAGGGCGACAACCGGGTGTGGCAGGTCAACTGCGTCACCAACGCCTACGAACTCGCCTACGACGACAGCCTGGTCAGCCCCGGGTCGCCGCCGCTCACCGGTGTGGACAACGTCACCGGCGCCAGCTCCGGCGACCTGTTCGTCGCCGAGGACGGCGGCAACATGGAGATCAACATCATCACTCCGGACGACATCGTCGCGCCGTTCCTGCGCATCACCGGGCAGAGCTCGTCGGAGATCACCGGGCCGGCGTTCTCGCCGTCCGGCACGCGCTTCTACTTCTCGTCGCAGCGCGGCACGAGCGGATCGTCCTCCGGCGGCATCACGTACGAGGTGACGGGGCCGTTCCGGTCCTGAACATCCGTCCCGGGCGGCGGTGGCGCCGCCCGGGATACTCGTCGTCATGGACGGCGATCGGCGGGTCAAGCTGTGGGCGCGGAACAGGATCTACGTCAACGCCGTGCTCCGCGCGGACGGGCGCCTCGTCATCGAGGGCCAGGACCTGCTGACGAACTTCTACGGCGCCGAGTACGAGTACGACGTCACCGTTGAGGCGGCGGACGTGCCGCGCGTCATCGCCGCCCTCGGCGGTGCCCCGGACGATGACGTCCTGGCGTTGTTGCAGACCAACGCGGAGATGATCGTCCGCCACGGCGAACGGTCGTGGCTGCGCGAGCTGGGCATCGAACCCGGCTTCTGGTTCCGCGCCGGCGACTAGAGCGACCCGCGCGGCGCCACCCACTCGGTGGGTTGTCCGGTGACGGCGGCGATCCGGTCGTAGTCGGCGTCGTAGTGCAGGATCGTGGCGCCGTTGAGGCACTCCATCGTCGTCATCTGGCAGGCGGCGAGGCGCCCTTCGGCGGCGAGCTGCTCGAAGCGGCGCCGGCGCACCAACTCCTGGGAGGAGGTGGTGCGCCCGACCGGTGCGTCAGAAGTACGTGTTCATGCCCGAGACGAGGCCGCTCGTCGAGGTTCCGTTCGACTTCTGGAAGAAGTCCACGGCGACGTAGTTCGGCTTGTGCCGCGCCGCCGGCCCGCAGAACCGGTTGACGCGGTTCGCCAGCTTGCCGCCGTTGTCGGCGCTGGCGTTGCCCTCGGATCCGATGTCCCGGTAGTGGTTCATCACGTGCAGCCGGACGAACCGCGACTCCTCCTTGCTCAGCGGGATGTCGTTCCAGCGGCTGTAGCAGTTCTGGTTGGCGCCCGAGCTGCCGAGGCTCCAGTAGTTCTCGACCGTCCAGTCGCGGTCGTAGTACACGCCGAAGCTGTCACGGCCCGACCGCTGCGACAGGATCAGCAGCCGCTTGTTGTTCGCGCGCATCTGCGTGAGCGTGGGCCAGCCGTTGCCGCGCACGTTCCACTGGTCGGGGCGGAAGATCAGGTTGGCGGCCCCGCTCGCGCCGTTCACCGCGGTCTGCAGCTCGGCCACCGAGGTGTAGTCCTCGAGGAAGAGCGTGACGATGTCGTACGGGTGGCTGTTCAGCCAGTTCACGATGTCGTTCAGCCCGGCGGTGAACGTGCGCTCGTTCCCCCAGCAGCTGTTGTGGCACATCCGCACGCCGCCGCCGTAGGAGTGGACGTCGATCTGCATGCCCCGGACGCCCTGATCGAGCTGCGAGCGCAGGCTGTACGACTGGTTCGGGAACCGTCCCCAGAAGCCTTCGTCGGTGTTGGCCATCGCGTTGTGGGTGGTGAGGAACGTGGTCTGGTCGAGGCGCGGGTCGCTGGGCATCGCGCGGCGCTTCACGTTGAGGTCGGTGAGGAACCACACCGAGCCGATGTTGGTGTTGGTGCTGGTCACCAGCTCCCGCCCTGGCGTGGCGGTCTCGTTCCACACGTGCAGGTAGAAGTTGCCGGCCGGATCCTTGATCTGCCACTTCTCGCCGCCGAGGTCGATGAAGTCCCAGTCGGCGCGGGTGTCGCAGTTGCCGAGGACGATCTTGGCGAGATCGCCGTCGCGGGCGCGGGTCAGGCACCAGGCGCCGTTGATGTTGCTCTTGATCTTGTAGCGGCTGCCGGAGCCTTGCAGCCACCACTGCTGGTTGGCGGCGTTGTTGTAGGTCCACTCGTTGATGGCGGCGCCCTGGCTGGTGTTGCTGCCGGCCAGGTCGACCATGGTTCCGTTGGGGACACTCTGGATGGTGAGCGCGAGGTCGCGCGGCGGCTCGGCGGCGCTGGCGGGGACGAACCACCCCAGGGCCGCGACGAGGGCCGCGCACACGGCGGCGGGGAGGGCAAAGCGGAGCAGTTTCCGACGCATGATGTCTCCAGGACGGGCGTGGTGGGCATGCACGTGTACTGGGTACTGGCTTCTCCGCCCGGAAACGATGCCGTCCGGGCGAAGCGGAAGCGAACACTAGTCGGTGTCGGGCAGCGCCGGGAAGACCCTGTTGGGCCTGCTCAGGACCTGAATCGGTTGCGGACTCACGTTAAACGTCCGATCGTTCTTGGTCCAGACCATTGACGCAAATGGTCTAGTCCACCTAATGTCGTGCTCGTGCCCACTTTGTCCTAGGTTCTCCGGGAAGCCGAGGACGGGCAGCTAGTCGTTCGCCACCCTTCGACGGCGGTCGCAGCACCGCCGTCCGGTACCCCCGAGGAGAGCGATGTTCAGACAAGCTGGGCGTAGGGTCGTCGCCGCGACCGCCGTGGCCTTACTCGTGGCGGCAGGACTGTCGGCCCCCGCGTCGGCCGGGCCGGGCACCGCGGCGGCACCCGCGCCGGAGATCGGGCCGATGGCCCCGGGCAACAAGGTCCTCGGCTACTTCGCGGAGTGGGGCGTCTACGGGCGCAACTACCACGTGAAGAACCTGGTCACGAGCGGTTCGGCAAGCAAGATCACGCACATCAACTACGCCTTCGGCAACGTCCAGGGTGGACGGTGCACGATCGGTGACATGTACGCCGACTACGACAAGGCCTACACCGCGGCGCAGAGCGTCGACGGCGTCGCCGACACCTGGGACCAGCCGCTGCGCGGCAGCTTCAACCAGCTGCGCAAGCTGAAGAAGGCGTACCCGCACATCAAGGTGCTCTGGTCCTTCGGTGGCTGGACGTGGTCCGGCGGCTTCGGCGAGGCGTCCCGCAACGCGGCCGCGTTCGCCGACTCCTGCTACCGGCTCGTCGAAGACCCGCGCTGGGCGGACGTGTTCGACGGCATCGACATCGACTGGGAGTACCCCAACGCGTGCGGCCTGAGCTGTGACACCAGCGGGTTCGGCTCGTTCAAGACGCTGATGGGCGCCCTGCGCGCACGGTTCGGATCCGGCAACCTGGTCACCGCCGCGATCACCGCCGATGCCTCGGCCGGCGGCAAGATCGACAAGGCCGACTACGGCGGCGCCGCCCAGTACGTCAACTGGTACCTGCCGATGACGTACGACTTCTTCGGCGCCTGGGCCGCGACCGGCCCGACCGCTCCGCACTCGCCGCTCACGTCGTACCCCGGCATCCCGCAGGCCGGCTTCAACACGGCCGACGCGATCCAGAAACTCAAGAGCAAGGGGATCCCGGCCAGCAAGCTGCTCATCGGGGTCGGCTTCTACGGCCGCGGCTGGAGCGGCGTGACCCAGTCCGGTCCCGGCGGCTCGGCCACCGGCGCCGCGCCTGGCACCTACGAGGCCGGCGTAGAGGACTACAAGGTCCTCAAGGGACGGTGCCCGTCCAACGGCACGGTCGGCGGCACCGCGTACGCCAAGTGCGGCAACCAGTGGTGGGGGTACGACACCCCGGCGACGATCCGCTCGAAGATGTCCTGGGGACGTGGCCAGGGTCTGGGCGGCGCGTTCTTCTGGGAGTTCAGCGGCGACACCACCAACGGTGAGCTCGTCACCGCGGTCAAGAACGGCTAGCTGCGCCCACCCGGTGGGGAGTCGTCGAGAGACGGCTCCCCACCGTCATGCCCGGCCGCGCGTCGGGCCAGCAGGACGCTTACGGGCGTGGCCAGCAGGATCGCCGCGCTGAACGCGGGATAGACGGTCCAGGTCCGGGGCATCGTCCCGTCGAGTACCACCAGCCCGCCCAGGAACAGTGACAGGGCGAGGCTGCCGACGACCAGGTAGGACCAGCGCCAACCTGGGCGCTCGTGCCGGAGCCCGACGAACGCGGCGCCGCCCAGCAGGAACGGGATGTGCCGCTCGGCGTGCCACTCCGTCGGCAGCACCAGCCAGGCGACCAGGATGAGCACGCCCATGAGCCCGAGCACGATGGCCTGGTAGGACAGCGCGTCGGCGATGCCGTCGCGACGTGTGCTCACGCCGGCATCGATCCGTCCGGTGGCCCGGCCGGCATCGTGATGGTCGACATGGCGACCAGGGTCATCACGATGACGGCGACGCAGATCGCGAAGTAGCTCGCCCACTGCACCGGCCCGATGAAGTTGAACAGGCCGAGCGCGCCCAGGTACACCGTGAGCAGGGTGAAGCCGGCGAGGAGCACCACCCAGACCCGGCGCCGCTTCGGCCACGGGATCCGGCCGACAGTGCCGACGATGGCGAGCACCGTCAACACCCACTCGATGCTCCG
This sequence comes from uncultured Actinomycetota bacterium, assembly GCA_963742725.1. Taxonomy (GTDB): domain Bacteria; phylum Actinomycetota; class Actinomycetes; order Mycobacteriales; family Cryptosporangiaceae; genus CAVVAL01. The sequence goes on from CAVUMX010000003.1 coordinate 1,044,260, forward strand.
CTCCGGCCAGAGCCACCGGGTCAGCAGCAGGAGGCCGCCGACGACCGCGAGGACGTACACGTGGCCGAGCAGGACTGACGTCACGCTGGGCGGTCGGGAGGCCATGCCGCCATGATCCCGCACGCCCGCCAGGGCCCCGTTGCCAGTACGGGCACATCTGGGGTGGGATCAGCGACCCTGGCTCGCTATTCCCACCCCAGATCCCGGGCGCCTGCCGGCGCCACGCCGGTCACGCCGGTGCCAGGTTCTTGCCCATGTGGACACTCGGAATGCCGAGGAGGACTTCTCTCCGCTCGATGGTGTAGCCGTGGCGCGCGTACAGATCCACCGCCGGGTGCTGCTCCTCGCCGGTGATGAGAGTCGTTCGCCGATAGCCGAGCAGTCGAGCCTCATCTTCGAGGCGGACGAGAATGGCCGAACCGTAGCCGTGGCCCTGATGATCGGAATACACGCGCATGCGGAGGACTTCGCAGGTGGCGTCGTCCAATCTGCGCATGGCGCCCATGGCGACGATCGCGCCGTCGACTTCGCCAACGAGCAGAACGCCGCCGGGCGCGGGGGAGAAGTCCGCTGCCACGCCCGCGTAGTAGTCCGCTCCAGCCGGGATCCCGGCGGCCGCAAGCCCGTACGCGTTGAGCGCGCGTAGCGTTTCCTCGTCGCCAGGCCTGTACATCCGGATCGTCACTCCGGGCCTCACGTGGGCGCACCAAGCGCAAGGACCTCTGGTCGAGCACTGCGTCCGCACCGTAGTGAGCCAAGGCGGCATCTAAACGCCAATTTTCCCGTCATAAGGAACAAATACCCGCCCGGCGAACGGCTCAGGCGACGACCGTGCGCACCCCGGGCGCGTTGCGGCGGGTCTGCTTCGCCTCGTACATGGCGGCGTCGGCGCGGTGGATCAGCTCTTCCACCTCGGCGGTGCCGTCCCCGACGACCGCGCCGATGCTGGCGCCGATGTGCACGGCCTCGCCGTCGAGGATGATCGGGTCGCGCATGATGTGGTCGATCCGCACGCACAGTTCGGACGCGTCGGCGCTGGTGGCGTCCGTGCAGAGGATCAGGAACTCGTCGCCGCCGAACCGGCTGACCACGTCGTCCTCGCGGACGCAGCGCCGCAGCCGGTTGGCGACGTCGATGAGCAGCAGGTCGCCGGCGGAGTGGCCGAGCCGGTCGTTGACGGCCTTGAACCCGTCCAGGTCGCAGAACAGCAGGACGAGTCGCCGGCGTTCGGCGACGGCGCCGCTGAGCCGCCGGGTGAACTCGCGCCGGTTGGCGAGGCCGGTGAGCGCGTCGTGGGTGGCCTCGTGGATCAGGGCCCGTTCGGCGCGCGCCCGCGCGGCGGACAGCCGGCCGATCCGGATCATCACCAGCGGCGTGATCGAGCCGGTGCCGATCGCGAGCAGGACCCCGTCGACGTCCAGGCCGAAGATCTGGCGACCCCCGCCGACGATCGGTACGGCGGCGAGCGCGAGGCCGAGGAACGCGAGCCGGCCGGTGGTGAGGTCGTCCTTCGGGGTGGGCCCCGGCTTGAGCAGCTTGGCGGCGGAGCGGTCGAGGCCGCACAGGCCCAGCGAGGTGTAGGAGACGACGAAGAGCATGTCGGTCCAGTCGGGACGCGCGCCGGTAAGCGGATCGATCGTCAGCGTGACGAGCACGTTGCCGACCAGCGCGGACAGCAGCGCCGACACGAGGAACCACAGCGCGGGCAGGAACTCCTCGGCGGTGGAGATCAGCCGGACGAGGGCGCCCAGGACGCCGGTCAGCACGAAGATGTCGATGCACATGGACGTCTGCGCGAGCGCGCTGGCGCCGGTGGACTCCATGTGGGGCAGGAGGACGAAGTCCCAGAGGAGGCCTCCGGCGGCCATCGAGACGATGCTCGTGTCGATGAGGCCGCCGATGTCGTTGCGTCCGCGCCGGGCGACGACGCTGATCGCGCCGAGCAGCATGAAGATGTGGCCGACGCTGGCGAACAGGTCGGAGATGGTCCCGTCGGCGGTCGGCTGGCCCTGGAAGTAGACGTAGTAGTACCAGGCGATGTTGTCGAGGTTGAGCATCACGAGCGCGGCGAGCATGAACCGCCACGGCAGGCGGTCGGCCGGCTCGGTGCGCCTCATCCCGATGAGCACCGCCGGGACCGTCGCGAACGACACGACGAGGAACGCGATCATGCGGCCGGTGTCGGTGACGAACGGGTACACGGCGAGGATGACGGCGGTGATCAGGAGGTACACGATCGTGTCCCGGTGCTGCGGCGGCGCGGCGTGCAGGCCCGTGCGCCGGCCACGTTTCAGCCGGTCGCTGGCCTCCTCGAACGTCACCACATAGCTACGGTACGGGCGACCCCGTCCCTTCGCCCACATCCGTGGACAGCTCGTGATGCGAAAGCGGTCACAAACGCGGTAGGTGCCGGAACGGCTACTGGCAGTGGATTCGGGCGTCACCCCACGAGGCGTGGTCGTTCTGCGTGCCGTCGTCGCCGTCGCTCACGCGCAGGGCCACCGTCCGGACGCCCGTGAGGTCCGCCGCGAGCGCGCGGGCCGGCGTCCGGACGCCCACCGGACCGCTCTCGGCCAGCACGACGCCGTCCCCGAGCACGGTGAACGCGACCGTGCCGCCCACGCGCTGCCGGGCGACGTCCAGCCCGGCCTCGTCGTCCACACCCACGTCGGCGGCGAACGCCGTGCACGCTCCGTCCAGGGCGAACGACACCTCGCCGGACGCGTGCGCGCCCAGCCCCTTCCCGTACGTCGCCTGGCGCACGGCGATACCGCGCCCGTCGCCCGCGGGCGCGCCGCCGTTGGTGCGGTCCCGTTCGACCGGCCCGTCGCCGTTGGTCGCCGACAGCCAGTCCCGGTCGCTGAGGTACGACCAGCCGGCGGGGAGCGGTCGCCAGGTGTGGACGGCGATCGTGCCCTCGCTCTCGAGCCGGGCGCCGTGGACGAAGGCGGCGACGATCGGCACGTCCCGGTACCCGCCGGCGACGTCGGCCGGCGGCGTCACCACCCAGGTTCCCGTCAGCGACTGGCCCGCCCCGAGGTTCCCGGCCGTGACCGCAGGCCCGGCGACCGCCCATCCGGTCGGTACGCGCGGGTTCAACGTGACCGCGCTGACCGGCACCTCCGGGGTGAACGTCCCGGCCACCGTGAACGGCTCGCCCGGTTTCACAGACACTCTCCCCGGACGGACGGCGACAGCCGACCGCGGCACTCCGCTGACGGGCTGGTCACAGGTCGTCAGACCGGTACGCCACCGGCAGGCGATGCCGGCGAACCCGCCGCCGGCGACCACGTTGACCGTGAACACGTCGCCGCCGCTCAGCACCTGTGCCGTCCGGACCAGCCCGTTCGGCCCGTCGCCGACCAGCTCGACGAGCCAGCGCCCGCGCGGCAGGTCCAGCGGGACGGGCGCGACCCGCGGCGCCCCGGAGTACCCGCCGCCTAGGAACCAGCGGTCGCCGCTGCGCCGCGCGAACACGGCGTGGTCGGCGGGGCGTCCGGCGAGCATCCGTGTCTCGTCCCACGCCGTCGGTACCTGGTCGAGGTACCGCTCGGCCTGCGGGCGCGAGGTGTACCCGTCGACCCGCCCGGCGTAGTTCTGCTGCCCGGACTCGAACAGGACGGACAGCGCCAGCTCGTGCGCGTCCGAGGTGGGGCGGTTCGGCCGGTGCCAGGCCATCGGCGTGTAGTCCATCGAGCCGGGGACGTTCCGGGTGAACGGCAGCGCCGTCAGGTGGCTGGTCGTGAGGTTGCTCGACTTCTCGCCGCCGTGGACGCCCTCCATCGTCATGACGTGCGGCCAGGTCCGGTGGATGCCGTGGGGGAGCGTCGAGCCGTGGAAGTTGACGGTCAGCCTGTGCGCGGCCGTCTCGGGCAGGATCTGGTCGTACCAGGCGAAGCGCTCCTGGGCGTCCGAGTCCATGAAGTCGATCTTCAGCCCGGCGGCGCCCCAGCGCTGGAACAACGCCAGCCGGGACGCGCGCTCCTCGGCCGTGTCCAGCTCGTTGAAGTGGATCCAGAGCAGGATCCTCACCTTGCGCGCGTTCGCGTACCGGATCAGCTCGGGGATCCAGCTCGTCGTCTCCCACGTGGGGTCGTAGTCCCAGTTCGGGTCGAAGTACCAGCCGGCGTCGACCAGCGCGTACGGCCATCCGTGCGCGGCGGCGTAGTCGACGTACCGCTTCTGCGTCGTCAGGCTCTGGCCCGCCTCGCGGCCGCCCGCGAGCCAGCTCCAGAACACCGCGCCCGGCCTGATCCAGGACGTGTCGCGGACCTGCGAGCGCGGCGCCAGGTCGTCCACCAGCGTCGACGTCGACACCGTGGCGAGATCGCCGACGATCGCGGTGCGCCACGGCGTGGCCAGCGGACCGGTCACGGTGACCTTCTCGTCCCACAGCCTCACGCGGTAGGCGCTGCCGTCCTTGACCAGGCGCCCACCCGAGTACCGGCCGTCCACATCGGACTCGGTGAGCAGGGCGTAGCTGCCGCCCGACTCGAACAGCGCCGGATGCATGTACTCGGCCGTCGCCGCCCCGCCGGCCGTGGTCTGGACGTACGGGTTCTCGTAGTCGCGCCGGTACAGGGCGAGCCAGGCCGGCGCGTCGGTGGGCAGGACGAACGCCGACGCCTCGCGCAGCACGTCGCCGTAGTCGCGGGGGAGCACGTACCGGTAGGCGATGCCGTCGCGGGACGCCCGGACGACCACGTGGACCTGCGCGCCGCCGGTGCCGGCGAAGCGGTACGTCGCCTCGCGGAAGGTGGCCGTGCGGTCCAGGCGCTTGCCGACGGTCGTCCGGTAGCGGTCGACGATCCAGCGGTCGCTACGGCCCCGGAACGTGAGGCCCGTCGACAGATCGACCTGGTCCGTGACGATGCCGAGCGGGGACGGTTCGACGACGGTCCGCCCGGCGCGCGAGATCGCGAGCGTGAGCGCGCCGGCCGCGTCGAGGCGGAGAGTCGCCGTCGGGCCGCTCTGGGCGCGCACGACCCACGCCCGGGCGGCCTTGCCGGTGCCCGCACCCGCGCTCGTGTCGGCGCCCGCGTTCGTGCCGGGGCCGGCCGCTGTGCCGGCCGCGCTCGCCCGGGTCGGGGCCGCGAGGGTGCCCGCGGCTAACAGGGCCGCCGTGCAGAGGGCCAGTGCGCGCCGCGCGACCGTCATCGAAACCTCCACCGAGAGATCGGATCTCTACCCTGGCAGATCGGGAGGATTCCTGTCGAGGTCGGGCCAATCGCCGCACTACATCGGATCTCCGGGTGGCATCCGCACGGGCCAGCTCCGGTGTGTAGGGGAGGTCCTACTACCTGCCACGGGCGCGCGGGCGAAGCCTTGCTCACCACATCGACGAAGGAGTGGTTATGCCCCGTCCACGTGCAGCAAGGTGCGCCGCGATCGCGCTGGTGACGGTCCTCGGACTGGTGAGCGCCGCGTGCGCCGAGCAGCCGACGGACCCGACGTCCGTCGCCGGCGCGCCGGACATCGCGGCGAAGAAGGCGACCGGGACGCCGATCACGATCGGCTTCCTCAACAACGAGGGCGGTGCGTTCTCGGTCCCGGAGCTGCGGGTCGGCAACGAGGTCGCCACCGACTACCTCAACAACACGCTCGGCGGCGTCAACGGACGGCCGCTCACCGTCGTGCGGTGCGCCTCGGACGGATCGCCCGAGAAGTCGATCGACTGCGCGAACAAGCTGGTGGAGGCCAAGGTCGCCGCCGTGCTCGTCGGCGTGGACCTCGGCGCCGACGCGGCGCTCCCGATCCTGGCGGCGGCCAAGATCCCGTTCGTCGGCCACGTCCAGTTCGGTCCGAAGCAGATGTTCGACCCCAACGCCTACTTCTTCGGCGCCGCCGCGCTCGCCTACGGGGCCGCCGCGCTGAAGTTCTACGCCGACCAGGACGTGAAGTCGATCCGGTGGTTCCTCCCGGACGTGCCGACCAGCCACTCCTTCACCGACACCGCTCTCAAGCCGATCGCCGGCAAGCTGGGCATCGACTACAAGACCGTCTACTACCCGGCGGCGTCCCCGAACTGGTCCGTGCTCGCGGCCACCGTGGCCGCCGACCGGCCCGACGCGACCGGCAGCATCGCCGCGACCGACGCCCAGTGCGTCTCGCTGGTGCGGGCCCTGCGCGGCGTGGCGTACCGCGGCCGGATCCTCGCCGCGTCCTGCGCCGACCTGCACCGCACCCTCGGCGCCCAGGCCGTCGGCGTCGACATCGACCTCGACCACTGGAACCAGGGCGACCCCGCGTCGGCGCCGCCCGCGAAGCAGCAGGAGATCGCGGCCTACGTCAAGGCGATGACCGCCGCCGGCAAGGTCAAGCAGGCGCCCGGCAACGCCGTCATCACCTTCGCCGACACGCTCACGCTCGCCAAGGTGCTCGCCACCGTCGCCGGCCCGGTGGACGGCCCCTCGACAGCTGCCGCGCTGCGCGCCACCAAGGGCCTCGACAGCTTCCTCGGACCGCAGATCACCTGCGACCACGCGTGGCAGGGCAACTCGGCGTGCAGCACCGGCCTGCTGTTCTACCGGTACGAGCGCGACGGCTCGCTCAAGGCCTCCACGGCCAACTTCCTCGACATCTCGAAGCTCACCTCGTGACCAAGGACCCCGCCCACTTCCTTCGCTCCGCTCCCCGCTCCTTCGTCGCTGCGATGCTCACTCCGGAGGCGGGATCGTGAACGAGGTCCTGCTGTTCTTCGTCGTCGGGCTCGGGGCCGGCGCCGCGTACGCCGCCGTCGGCATGGCGCTCGTCACCACGTACCGGGGCACCGGGGTTCTCAACATCGCCCAGGGCGCCATGGCGATGTGGGCGGCGTTCGTCTACGACGAGCTGCGCACCACCGGCGACCTCGTCGCGCCGATCGGCCGCCTCGACCTCGGGACGAGCGTGGGCGTCGGGCCCGCGCTCGCCATCGCCCTCACCTCCGTCGCCGGGCTCGGACTGCTCGCCCACGTCCTCGTGTTCCGGCCGCTGCGCGGCGCGCCGGTACTCGCCCGGGTCGTCGCGTCCGTCGGGCTCACGATCGTGCTGGAAGCGCTCGTCGTCCTGCGGTTCGGGCCCGACCAGCGGGCCGTCATCCCGATCCTGTCCGGCGAGGAGGTGCGGATCGGCGCGCTGAGCTTCGCCCAGGACCGGATCTGGCTGGCACTCGCGGTGGCCGCGCTCGCCGCGCTGCTCTGGGCCTACGGCAAGTACACCCGCCTCGGACTCGCGACGCGCGGCGCCGCCGAGAACGAGACCGGCGCCGTCGTCCTCGGCTACTCGCCGGACCGGCTGGCGGCCGCCACCTGGATCCTGTCGCCGGTGGTCGGCGGCGTCGTGGCGATCCTCGTGGCGCCCACGTTCGGGCTCGACCCGATCACCTGGACGCTGCTCGTCGTCCCGGCGCTGGCGTGCGCGCTGATCGGGCGGCTCACGTCCGTGTGGGCGACCGCCGGCGCGGGCCTGCTGCTCGGCGGCTTCCAGGCCGAGGTGACCCTGCTGTCCACCCGGTCGTGGTGGCCGGAGTGGGCGAGCGTCGGCCTCGGCGAGTCGGTGCCGTTCCTGGTCATCGTCGTGGCGCTGTTCGTGTTCGGACGCCGGCTCCCCGGCCGCAGCGTCACGGTGACCATGCCGCTGCCGAAGGTCCTCCCTGCCGTGCCGCGACCCGCCGCCACGGTGGCGCTCGTGCTCGCCGGCATCCTCGCGGTCACGCTGACCAGCGGCAGCTACCGGTTCGGCGTGATCACGTCGATGATCTTCGCCCTCTTCGCGCTGTCGCTGGTCGTCCTCACGGGGTTCGTCGGGCAGATCTCCCTCGCACAGGCCGCGTTCGCCGGTGCCGCCGGGTTCGCGCTGTCCAAGATCGGATCGGCCCTGCCGTTCCCGATCTCGACGCTGCTCGCGGCCCTGGCCGCCGCCGCGCTCGGCCTGCTCGTCGGCATCCCGGCGCTGCGGATCCGGGGCGCGCAGCTCGCCGTGGTGACCCTCGCCGCCGGGGTCGCGATCGAACAGTTCGTGTTCCGGAACCCGAACCTGTCCTCGGTGGACGGGAACGCCGTACCGAGCCCGTCGCTGTTCGGGTTCGACCTCGGCATCCGCCAGGGCACCGACATCGCCCGCTGGCAGTTCGGCGTGTTCGTCCTGGTCGTCCTCACCCTGGCGGCGCTGGCGGTCGCCAACCTGAGCCGCAGCGCGACCGGCAGGTCCCTGCTCGCCGTGCGGTCCAACGAGCGGGCGGCGGCCTCGCTCGGCGTGGACGTCGCGGCCGCGAAGCTCACCGCTTTCGTGCTGTCGTCGTTCCTCGCCGGGCTCGGCGGCGCGCTCATCGGGTACAGCCGGGGGCAGCTGTCGGCCGACTCGTTCGGGGTGTTCGTCAGCCTCAGCCTGCTCGCGTTCGCCTACCTCGGCGGGATCACCAGCATCGGCGGCGCGCTGGTCGCCGGCGTCCTGGCACCGCTCGGCATCGGGTACGTCCTGCTGGACCGGCACGCCGACCTCGGCGCGTACTACCTGCTGATCTCCGGCGTGCTGCTCGTCGTCACCGCCATCGCCAACCAGCGCGGGATCGCCGGCCAGACCAGGGAACAGGTCGCCGCGCTGCGGCAACACCTGGCCGCGCGCCGAACCGTGCCGGTGTAGGGCGCCCCCGACTTACCGCACGACCGTCCGGGCGGGAGCGTCTACGGCAGAGCCACAGCGAGAGAGGACGACGGGGTATGCGCACCTTCACCGGGATCGACGAGCTTCGGGCGGCAACCGGCCAGCACCTCGGCCACAGCGGCTGGCGGGTCGTCGACCAGCACCAGGTCGACCAGTTCGCCGAGGTCACCGGCGACCACCAGTGGATCCACACGGATCCGGCGCGGGCGGCGGCGGGCCCCTTCGGCGGCACGATCGCCCACGGGTACCTCACGCTCTCGATGGTCGTCGCCCTCAGCGCCGAGATCTACCGGATCGAGGGCGTGTCGATGGGCGTCAACTACGGGCTCGACAAGGTGCGCTTCCCCGCGCCGCTGCGGGTCGGGTCGCGGCTCCGCGCGGGTGCGGAGCTGCGCGACGTCCAGGACGTGCAGGGTGGCGTCCAGCTCCTCGCCCGGGTCACGGTCGAGGCCGAGGGCCAGGCCAAGCCCGTGTGCGTCGCCGACGCGCTGAGCCGGATCTACGCGTGACGCACACCATCGGGGTGATCGGCGGGACCGGACCGCAGGGCCGCGGCCTGGCGTACCGGTTCGCCCTCGCCGGGCACGCCGTCACGCTCGGGTCCCGGTCGGCAGGGCGCGCCACCGCCGCCGCGGACGCGGTGAACGCCCGCCTGGCCGGAGCCGGCGCTGGTCAGGCCGGCGCTGTCCGGGGCGCTGCCGCCCGGGGCGCCGTTGTTCGAGGGGGTGTTGTTCGGGGGGCTGGCAACGCGCGTGCCGCCGAGGAGAGCGACCTCGTGGTGCTGGCGATCCCGTGGGACGGGCACGCCGACACCGTGACCGCCCTGCGTGACCCCCTCGCGGGCAAGGTCGTGGTCAGTTGCGTCAACCCGCTCGGCTTCGACCGCCACGGCCCGTTCGGGCTGGACGTGCCGGAGGGCAGCGCCGCCGAGCAGGCCGCGCTGCTGCTGCCGGACAGCCGCGTGGTCGGCGCGTTCCACCACCTCTCGGCGGACGCGCTGCTCACCGGCTGTCTCGACCACGAGGACATCCTGGTCTGCGGCGACGACGCCGACGCCAAACGGATCGTCGTCGACCTGTCCAGGGCCGTGACCGGCCGCCCCGGCGTCGACGTGGGCGCGCTGCGCCTGGCGCGGCTGCTGGAGCCGTTCACCGCCGTCCTCATCTCGGTCAACCGGCGGTACGGGGCCCGTTCGGGCATCGCCGTGACCGGCCTCCCTGCCTGACACCGTCTGAGAAAGGGCGACCCCCATGAGCCTGCACCTCAAGCCCGGCACGACCTGGACCGAGACCTACGCCCGCTGCGTGACCGCCGCGCCCGAGGCATTCCACGGCGACCGCGTGCTGAACCTGTGGGGCGGACGGTGGCACCGCGACGGCGTGCCCGCGCCGGCCTCGTCCCCCGTCGACGGGACGGAGATCGCCGGCCCGCCGTTCCTGACCGCGCGGGAGGCGGTCGCCGTCGTGGCGGCCAGCGCGGACGAGCACCGGCGCTGGCGCGACGTCCCCCTCGTCGAACGCCAGCGCCGGGTCACCGCCGCGCTCGACGCGATGACCGAGCACCGTGAGCTGCTGGCGTTGCTGCTGGTCTGGGAGATCGGCAAGCCGTGGCGTCTCGCGCTGGCCGACGTCGACCGGTGCCTCGACGGCGTCCGCTGGTACGTCGAGGAGATCGACCGGATGACCGACGGCCGGACGCCGCTCGCCGGCCCGGTGAGCAACATCGCGAGCTGGAACTACCCGATGAGCGTCCTCGTGCACGCGATGCTCGTCCAGGTACTCGCCGGCAACGCGGCCATCGCCAAGACGCCGACCGACGGCGGAGTCGCGTGCCTCACGCTGGCCTGCGCGCTGGCCGCGCGCGAGGGGCTGCCGATCAGCCTGGTCAGCGGGGCGGGTTCGGAACTCGGTCCGGTGCTCGTCGGCTCGGACGAGGTCGCCTGCGTGTCGTTCATCGGCGGGCGCGAAGCCGGCAGCCGGGTCGAGCAGCTGGTCAATCCCGGGAAGCGGCACATGCTGGAGCAGGAGGGTCTGAACTGCTGGGGCGTCTGGGACTTCAGCGACTGGGACGGCCTCGCCGCGCACCTCCGCAAGGGGTTCGAGTACGGCAAGCAGCGGTGCACCGCCTATCCGCGCTACGTCGTCCAGCGGTCGCTGTTCGACCAGTTCCTCGCCGCGTACCTGCCGGTGCTCGACGGGCTGCGGTTCGGCCATCCGCTCGCCGTGGCGAACGCCGACGACCCGCTGCCCGAGCTGGACTTCGGTCCGCTCATCAACGCGGGCAAAGCGAAGGACCTCGGTGGGGCCGTCGCCGAGGCGATCGACAAGGGCGGCATCCCGCTGCGGCGCGGAGACCTGGGCGCCGGGCGGTTCCTCGACGGGCAGGACACCTCCGCATACCTGGCGCCGGCCGCGATCCTCTCCCCGCCGCCGTCGTCGGTGCTGTTCCACGCCGAGCCGTTCGGGCCGGTAGACACGATCGTCCTCGTCGACACCGAGGCGGAGTTGCTCGCCCAGATGAACGCGAGCAACGGGGCACTCGTCGCCTCGCTCGCCACCGACGACGGCGCGGCCGCGGCGCGGCTCTCCCGTGAGCTGCAGGCGTTCAAGGTCGGCGTCAACAAGCCGCGCTCCCGCGGCGACAAGGACGAGGTGTTCGGCGGCAAGGGCGCGTCCTGGCGCGGCGCGTTCGTCGGCGGGTCGTTGCTGGTCCGCGCGGTGACGGACGGTCCGGCCGGCGACCCGCTGCACGGCAACTTCCCGAGCTACACCCGGTACCTGTGACGGCGTCAGGAGATGTGGATCGCGCCCGTGTCCACCGCCCGGATCAGCGCGAGGCGCGACGCGCACCCGGTCTTCACGTACACGCGGGACAGGTAGACCTCGATCGTCTTCGGGCTGAAATGCATGGCGGTGGCGATCTGCTGGTTCGACAGCCCGTCCCGGACCAGGCGGATCAGTTGCAGGTCGGTGTCGGTCAGGGCGGAACTGGGCTGTGCCGGCCGCCGTGGCACGGCGCGCCCGCGAGCCCGGAGTCCGGCAGCCGCGCGGCGGCGCAGGGGAGCGGCGCCGAACGTGTCGAACAGCTTGTAGGCGGACGCGAGGTTCCGCCCCGGGTCGTCGTCCAGCTCGCCGAGGATCAGGAGGGCGTGGGCGCGCTCGACCTCGTACGACTCGCGCTCGGCGTAGGCGAGGTAGGCGCGGGCGGCGTCCACGTCCCGGTCGACGAGTGCGCGTGCGCGCAGGGCGGGTAGCGCGGACTCCGGCCACCCGGTCCGGGCCGCGAGCGCGTCGAGTTCGGCCGCGGCGTCGGCCGCTTCGCCGTGGCGGCCCTCTTCGAGCAGGATCTCGACCTGCTCCCGCAGGATCAGGCCGAGCCGCCACGGCCCGCCGCTCTCCCGTTCGGCGGCCAGCAACGTCAGCGCGCCCTGGTTGTCGCCGACGGCGTGGCGTAGGCGGGCGTTGACCAGCGCCGCGCTCCGCCGCATGGCCTGGAACGACGTGACGAGGAGTCCGGCCAGCTCGGCGGCCTCGTCCACCGCGCCCCGGTCGACCAGGATCTCGCAGCCGCTCGCCAGCACCAGCTGCGCGCCGGTGACGGCCTGGCGTTCCCGCAGATCGAAACCCGCGCTGCGGACGACGTCGAGCGCCTCGTCCCATTCGCCGCGCAACGAGTGCAGGACGACGAGGTCGGTCTCGAGCCCGCCGGCCATGCTCAGTGCCGCGTTGTCGAGGCGGAGCCGGCCCGCGCTGGCGAGGTGGCGCTCCAGCCTGCCCACCAGCCCTGGGCGCCAGTCGAGCTGCCCGACCCATTCGTGCAGGGTGAGCTGGACGGTGCGGGATCCCTGCCCCTCCAGCGACGCGAACTGGTCGAGCAGGTCGGCGGCGGCATCGACGTGGCCGCGGTGGTTCGCGTACTGGATGAGCTGGGTCAGCGCGGTGAGCCGGGTGGACGCCGGGACGTCGGCCCGCGCTGTCGCCAGCGCGTCGGGCCACAGCGCTTCGGCCTCGGCAGGGCGTCCGGACTGGAACAGCAGGTGGGTCTTGAGCGCCAGCAGCGGGCACGTCTCGCCGCCCCGGCCCAGTTCGGCGTCGACGACCCGCAGCGCCTCGTCCACGTCGCCGCAGGTGAACAGGTCGCCGACGACGATCGCCGCCGTGGCGCGCCGTACCTCGCCGCGGTCGAGCAGGGTGAGCGCCTGGCGGCCGACAGCGGCGGCCTCGGCGGCCCGGCATCCGATGTGGAGCGATCGTGCCTGCCGGGCCAGGGCGTCGGCCCGGAGCGGAGAGCCGGCCGGCAACAGCTCCAGCGCGCGCCGGTGGTGTTCGGCGGCGACCAGCGGCGCGGTCGCCGAGACGGCCCGCCCGGCGTCCAGCAGCACCTCGGCGGCCGCGGTGTCACCGGGCTCCGCGGACTCCGCGACATGCGTGGCGAGCTGCGCCACGTCCAGGACGAAGCCGGCGCGACGGTCCGTGGCCAGCTCGGTCGCGATCGCCGCGTGCAGGCGGCGCCGCTCGGCCGGGCCGATGTCCTCGTACAGGGTGTTCCGGACGATCGAGTGCGTGAACTCGTAGCCGCCGTCGGCGGTCTGCGCCACCAGCCCGGCCTTGACCAGGCGGTCGAAGGACCGCGCCACCTCGTCCGACGAGTGCCCTGACAGCCGCCCCACGAGCGCCAGGTGCCGCAGCGGGAACCGTCCGAACACGGCCATGACCCGCGCCAGGTCGACGTCGCCCGCGTCGCCGCCGACGAGCCGTCGCAGCACCCCGGAGCTGGGACGCAGCCCGATCGCGGCGCCGGCGTCCACCTGGAGCCGGGCGCGACCGGAGTTCACCACGATCGCGCCGTCCTCGGTGAGGACCTGCACGACCTCGCGCGCGAAGAACGGATTGCCGTGGCTGGCCGCGAACACCGCGCCGGTGAGGCGGTCGTCCGGGGCGGCCGACAGGACGGCGGCGACCAGCGCCTGCGTCTCGTGCCGGTCGAGAGGATCGAGGTCGACGGTGGCGCCGCGCCCGTCGAACGCCATCCGTTCCAGCAGCCGCTCCACGTCGCGGCTCGTCGCGAAGTCCGGGCGCAGGCTCACGACCGTCAGCATCGGCACGTCGGCCAGGCGCGCGAGCAGCGCGATCAGCGTCAGGGATTCGCGGTCGGCGATGTGGACGTCCTCCACGACCAGGACCGCCGGGCCACGCGCCGCCAGCTCGCGGAACAGCGCCACCCCGGACGCGAAGACCAGCGACAGGTCGCCGTTGTCCTCCACCGGCGCGGCGGTGCCGGCCGACGAGCCGGCGGTGTCGGGTGGCGCGGTGTCGGGTGGCGCGGTGTCGGGTGGTGGGGCGTCGCCGTCGAGGCGGCGGCGGAACTCGTCGGCGAGGGCGGTGACCCGCCCGCGCTGCGGTCCGGTCGTGAGCCGGGCGATGAGGTCCCGGAACACGGCGTACGGGATGCCGCGGTCGAGGTCGTCGGCACGCCCGACGACCACCGGATAGCCGAGCTGGCGGGCGCGGGCGGCCAGCTCGGCGACCAGGCGTGACTTGCCGATGCCGGCCTCTCCGCGCACGAGGAGGGCGGCCGGTGCGCCGCGCTCGATGCGCTTGAGCTGCGCGAGGAGGACGGCCAGGTCCAGCTCGCGCCCGACCAGTTGCGGCGGCTGCGTCATCGGGTCCTCCTCGACCTGATCAGGCGCCCGTTCCGGCCAGGTAGCTCGCGTGGACGACCTCCGGGCGCAGCGCGAGCGAGGCTGCCGTGCCCTCGGCGACCGCGCGCCCGTGCCGGAGCAGGATGGCCCGGTCCGCGACCTGGAGGGCGACCGGCACGTGCTGCTCGACCAGCAGCACGCCGATCCCGGTCCGTTCCACTATCCGCCGGACGGTGACCGCGAGGCGCTCCAGCACGACCGGCGCGAGTCCGAGGCTCATCTCGTCGATCATCAGCAGCTTGGGCCGCGACACGATCGCCCGGGCGATGGCGAGCATCTGCTGCTCGCCGCCGGACAGCAGCCCGGCACGCCGGTCCATCAGCGCTTCCAGCTGCGGGAAGTACTCGCCGACCTCGGACAGCCGCCGGGATCGCGCGGCGAGCTGCAGGTTCTCGCGCACGGTCAGGCCGCCGAACAGCGAGCGGCCCTCGGTGACGTGTGCGAGTCCGCGCAGGGCGTTGCGGTACGGCGCCCGCGAATCGACGCGCGCGCCGAGGAACCGGATCCGGCCACCCAGCGCGGGCAGCAGCCCCGACACGGTGAGCAGCGTGGTCGTCTTGCCGGCGCCGTTCGGGCCGAGCAGCGCCACGACCTCGCCCTCGCCCACGGTGAACGACAGGTCGCGGACCACCTCGCTCCGCCCGTATCCGGCGCGCAGGTTGCCGACCTCCAGCAGCGGTGTCATCGCAGTCCTCCCGTGGTGATCTTCGCCGAGCCGAGGTATGCGGCCACCACGCGCTCGTCCTGAACCACCTGCCGTGGCCTGCCCGCGGCTATCAAAGCACCGTGCTCGATCACGTAGAGGTGGTCGCAGGCGCCTGTGACGAGGTCCATGTCGTGGTCGATCAGCAGGATGGCGACGCCGGTGTCGACGATCGCGCGCAGCCGTTCGCCGAGTGCGCGGCTCTCCCCGGTGTCGAGGCCGGCGGCCGGCTCGTCGAGGACGAGGACGCGCGGGCTGCCGGCCAGCGCACGACCCAGCCCCACGAGCTTGCGCTCGCCCTCGGACAGCTCGGCGGGGGAGCGGCGCAGCAGGTGGCCGATGCCGAGGACGTCGACCGCGCGCTCCACCGCGGGCAGCGCGAGCGACCGTTTCGGCCGCACCAGGTCGGCGAGCGGTTGCCACCAGGTGCTGCGGCTGGCGGCCACGACCAGGTTGCCGAGGACGTCCAGGTCGTCGAACAGCTCGACCGCCTGGAACGTGCGGATCAGCCCGCGCCGGCACCGGACGTGCGGCGGGAGCCCGTCCAGCGGCGTGCCGTCGAGGGACACCCCGCCGGTGTACGGCGTGAGTCCGGTGAGCGCGTCGACGAGGCTGGTCTTGCCGGCGCCGTTGGGTCCGATGAGGCCGACGAGCGCGCCGGCGGGGACGTCGAGGCTGACGCCGTCGACGGCGCGGACCCCGCCGTACCGGACGGTCAGCGCCGACGTCGAAAGGAGCGGCATGGGCGGGCTGCTGGGCTGCATCCCTGGATCGTCGGCGCGACCGCCGGACGTGCCTAGTTGGGGGGTCCCTACAGGTAAGGGTAAGGCGGTGCGGTGTCTAGGCGGTGACGAGACGGCGCACCGGGCGGTGCGGCGCGATCGTGCGACCGTCCGGCAGAAGTTCGCCCGTGTCCTCGAAGACGATGACGCCGTTGCAGAGGAGGCTCCAGCCCTGCGCCGGGAAAGCGGCTACGGGGCGGGCGGCGTCATGGTCGTTGGCGTCGGCGGGGGGACAGGCGGGCTGGTGCGGGCACATTGCTGGAGACCTTCGATTCTCGCTGCCGGGGGTGGCTACCTGTGATCGTTCCCACATGAGGCGGTATTGCCAAGGTATTACACCGAGAGTTAAGGAAGGTCTAACGTGCGGGGCCCCCTCGTCGCTACCCCGGCGCGCCGCCACGCGTGACGAAGGCCACGCGAGCGCCTGAACGGGCGTTAGGGCGGCTAATCTGCGGCGCATGACCGTGCCGCCCGAGGAACTGCTCCTGGCCGCCGAGTTCCCGCCGAGCACCCGCGACGACTGGCGTGAGCTGGCGCTGGGCGTGCTCCGCAAGTCGCGCCCCGATCTGGCCGCTGACCAGGTAGAACAACGACTTTCGCGGACGACGTACGACGGCGTGACCGTGGCCGCGCTCTATGACACAGGCACTGCCGACGGTGTACCCGGCGTCCATCCCTACACGCGCGGCACGCGGACGGGCGGCGCCTGGCTGGTGCGGCAGCGCCACGGGCTGGCCGATCCCGCCGCGACCCGCGAGGCGATCCTCGCCGACCTGGAGAACGGGGTCAGCGCGCTCTGGCTGACCGTGGGTGACGCCGGGGTCCCCGTCGCCGGGCTGGCCGAGGCGTTGCGCGGCGTGTTCGTCGACCTGGCCCCGGTCACGATCGACGCGGGCGCGCAGACCGCCGGGGCGGCGGACGCGTTCCTGGCGATCCTCACTGAGCGTGGCATCGAGGACGCGCCCGGTAACCTCGGCGCCGACCCGCTCGGCTGGAGCGCCCGCACCGGCGCGCCCGCCGCACTGGACACCGCCGTCGGGCTCGCCCGCCGCTGCGTCGACGCGTTCCCACAGGTCAGGGCGATCACCGTGGACGCCACGGTCCACTACGACGCGGGCGGCAGCGACGCCGAGGAACTGGGCGCCTCCCTGGCCGCCGGCGTGGCCTACCTGCGCGCGCTCACCGACGCCGGACTCTCCGTCGACCAGGCCTTCGGTCAGCTGGAGTTCCGATACGCCGCCGGCGCCGACCAGTTCCTCACGATCGCGAAGTTCCGCGCCGCCCGCCGGCTGTGGTCGCGCGTCGCCGAGGCGTGCGGCACCACCGCCGGCCAGCGCCAGCACGCGGTCACGTCGTCGGCGATGATGACCGTCCGTGACCCGTGGGTGAACATGCTCCGGACGACGCTCGCGTGCTTCGGCGCCGGTGTCGGCGGTGCCGACTCGGTGACCGTCCAGCCGTTCGACGCCCGTCTGGGGCTGCCCGACGGGTTCGCCCGCCGGATCGCGCGGAACACGCAGTCCCTGCTGCTGGACGAGTCCAACGTCGCCCGCGTCATGGACCCGGCCGGCGGCTCCTGGTACGTCGAGCAGCTCACCGAGGATCTCGCCGGCGCGGCGTGGGAGTGGTTCACCGAGATCGAGCGGGCCGGCGGGTTCGCCGCCGCGCTGGAGTCCGGCCTGATCGCCGACCGCCTGGCCGCCACGTGGGCCACGCGCCGCGCCAACCTCGCGCACCGCCGCGATCCGCTGACCGGCGTCAGCGAGTTCCCGAACCTGGCCGAGACGTTGCCGGTGCGTGTCGGGGCTCCGGCCGCGCGGGGTGGCGGGCTGCCGGTGGTCCACTATGGACAGGACTTCGAGGAGCTGCGGGACCGCGCCGACGGGCAGCGGGTGTTCCTCGCGACGATCGGTCCGGTCGCCGCGCACACCGCACGGGCCACGTTCGCCGCCAACCTGTTCCAGGCGGGCGGCATCGCCACCGTGACCGGCGGCACCGCGACTGGCGGCACGTCGATCGACCCGGGCGCGATCGCCGCCGCGTTCACGGCCAGCGGCGCGACCGTCGCCTGCCTGTGCTCCAGCGACGCGCTGTACGGCGAGTACGCCGCCGCCGTCGCCGCGGCGCTGAAGGCAGCGGGCGCCCGCACGATCTGGCTGGCCGGCAAGGGTTCGTACGACGCGGTCGACGGGTACGTGTACGCCGGCTGCGACGCGATCGCGGTGCTCACCGAAACGCTGGAGGTCGCCCGATGATCCCGGACTTCTCCGGACTGGACCTGGGCGCCCCGGCGGCCGGCGGCGGCCTGGACGACTGGCGAGCGGCGTCCGGCGAGGAGCCCGCCGCGTGGGAGACGCCCGAGGGCATCACCGTCCCGCCGCTCTACACGGCCGCCGACCTCGACGGACTCGACTTCCTGGGCACCTACCCGGGCATCGCCCCGTACCTGCGCGGCCCGTACCCGACGATGTACGCCACCCAGCCTTGGACGGTCCGCCAGTACGCGGGCTTCTCCACCGCCGAGGAGTCCAACGCGTTCTACCGGCGCAACCTGGCCGCCGGGCAGAAGGGCCTGTCGGTGGCGTTCGACCTGGCCACGCACCGCGGCTACGACTCGGACCATCCGCGCGTGGCCGGCGACGTCGGCATGGCGGGTGTGGCGATCGACTCGATCTACGACATGCGCCAGCTCTTCGACGGCATCCCGCTCGACAGGATGAGCGTGTCGATGACGATGAACGGTGCCGTCCTGCCGGTGCTCGCGCTGTACGTCGTCGCCGCCGAGGAACAGGGCGTCAAGCCCGAGCAGCTCACCGGGACCATCCAGAACGACATCCTCAAAGAGTTCATGGTCCGCAACACCTACATCTACCCGCCGGCGCCGTCGATGCGGATCATCTCCGACATCTTCTCGTTCACCTCGAAGGAGATGCCGCGGTTCAACTCGATCTCGATCTCCGGGTACCACATCCAGGAGGCCGGGGCGACCGCCGACCTGGAGCTGGCCTACACGCTCGCGGACGGCGTCGAGTACCTGCGCGCCGGCCGTGACGCCGGCCTCGACGTGGACGCGTTCGCACCGCGCCTGTCGTTCTTCTGGGCCATCGGCATGAACTTCTTCATGGAGGTGGCCAAGCTCCGGGCCGGCCGGCTGCTGTGGGCCAAGCTCGTGAAGGAGTTCGGCGCGAAGAACCCCAAGTCCCTCAGCCTCCGGACGCACTGCCAGACGTCCGGGTGGTCGCTCACCGCCCAGGACGTCTACAACAACGTCATCCGGACGTGCGTCGAAGCGATGGCCGCCACCCAGGGCCACACCCAGTCGCTGCACACCAACGCGCTGGACGAGGCCCTGGCACTGCCCACCGACTTCTCCGCCCGGATCGCCCGCAACACGCAACTGGTGCTCCAGCAGGAGTCCGGCACCACCCGGGTCATCGACCCGTGGGGCGGCAGCGCCTACGTCGAGCGGCTCACCTACGACCTGGCCGCGCGCGCGTGGTCGCACATCCAGGAGGTCGAGGCCGCGGGCGGCATGGCCCAGGCGATCGACGAGGGCATCCCGAAGCTCCGGATCGAGGAGGCCGCGGCCCGCACCCAGGCCCGGATCGACTCGGGCCGGCAGCCGGTCATCGGCGTCAACCGCTACCGGCCCGACGCCGACGAGCCGATCGAGGTCCTCAAGGTCGACAACAGCTCGGTCCGGGCCCAGCAGATCGAGAAGCTGCGGCGCCTCCGGGACGAGCGCGATCCGTTCGCCGTGGAAGCCGCGCTCACGGCGCTCACCAAGGCCGCCGAGGATCCGTCCGAGAACCTGCTCGCGCTGGCCATCAACGCCGTCCGGGCCAAGGCCACCGTCGGCGAGGTCTCCGACGCGTTGGAGAAGGTCTACGGGCGGCACTCCGGCGCTATCCGTACGATCTCCGGCGTGTACCGGGACGAGGCCGGCCCAGCCACCAACATCGAGCGCACCCGCGCGGCGACCGACGCGTTCGCCGACGCGGAAGGACGCCGTCCCCGGATCCTGGTCGCGAAGATGGGCCAGGACGGGCACGACCGCGGCCAGAAGGTGATCGCCACCGCGTTCGCCGACCTCGGCTTCGACGTCGACGTCGGTCCGCTGTTCCAGACGCCCGCCGAGGTCGCCCGCCAGGCCGTCGAGGCCGACGTGCACATCGTCGGCGTCTCCTCGCTCGCCGCCGGACACCTCACGCTCGTGCCCGCGCTGCGCGAGGAACTGGCGGCCCTCGGGCGCGAGGACATCATGATCGTGGTCGGCGGCGTCATCCCGCCGCAGGACTTCGACGAGCTCCGCGCGGCCGGCGCGGCGGCGATCTTCCCGCCCGGGACGGTCATCGCCGACGCGGCCCTCGACCTGCTCGGCGACCTGTCCGCCCACCTTGGCCACTGACAGCCGCGTGCCGGGTCCGGCCCTCGGCGGCGGCGTGGTCCGGCGGCCGGCCAGTGACCCCGGCGCGGCCACTGGCGGCGGCGCGGCCCGCTGGGCGGCGACTGCGTGTGGCGCCCCCGGTGGGGCGGGCACTGATGGCGGCGCGGCCCGCTGGGCGGCGATGCGTGTGGCGCCCCGGGCGGGGCGGGCGCTGATGGCGGTGTGGCCCGCTGGGCGGCGACTGGGTGTGGCGCCCCGGGCGGGGCGGGCGCTTTGCGTGGCGCGGACAGGCCGTGGGGCCGGGGCGTCGTGAGTCGCGTGGGTGGCTGAGGTGGCGCGGGAGATTGATGTCGCGGCGTATGCGGCCGGGGTGAAGGCCGGGTCACGGGCGTGGATCGCGCGGGCGATCACGCTGGTCGAGTCGGTACGCGCCGACCACCGGGCAGCCGCGCAGGAGCTGCTGGTCGCGCTGACCCCCGACGCGGGCCACGCGCGTCGCGTCGGGATCACCGGCGTCCCCGGGGTCGGCAAGTCCACGTTCATCGACGCGCTCGGATCGACGCTCACCGGCGCGGGCCACCGGGTGGCGGTGCTGGCCGTCGACCCGTCGTCCACCCGGACGGGCGGCAGCATCCTCGGCGACAAGACCCGCATGACCCGGCTCGCGTCCGACGAGTCGGCGTTCGTCCGGCCCTCGCCGACGGCCGGCACGCTCGGGGGCGTGGCCAAGGCCACCCGCGAGGCGATGGTGGTGGTCGAGGCCGCCGGGTACGACGTGGTGCTGGTCGAGACCGTCGGCGTCGGACAGTCCGAGACGACGGTCGCCGAGATGGTCGACACGTTCCTGTTCCTCACCCTCGCCCGGACCGGCGACCAGCTCCAGGGCATCAAGAAGGGCGTCCTGGAGCTGGCCGACGTGGTCGCCGTCAACAAGGCCGACGGCCCGCACGAGATCGAGGCCCGCAAAGCCGCCCGCGAACTCGCCGGTGCGCTACGGCTCATGCGCCCCGACCCGCCGCCCGTTCTCACGTGCAGCGGACTGTCCGGCGCTGGGCTCGACGACGTCTGGGGCCACGTCGTCGCCCACCAGGACGCGCTGTCGGCCAGCGGCGAACTCGCCGCGCGGCGCTCCCGGCAGCAGGTCGGTTGGGTGTGGATGCTGGTGCGCGACCGGCTACTCGGCGAGCTGCGCGACCACCCGGCCGTGGCGTCGCTGGCGGCGACCATCGAGCGGGACGTCCTCGCCGGGACGCTCACGCCGGCCCTGGCCGCCGACCGTCTCCTCGCCGCCTTCACCCGCTAAGCCGAGCAGCCGCCGCGGACGCCCGCCCGCCCATGTCGCCGCCTGCCGCCGCCGGCCCCACGCCGCCGACCGCCACCTGCCGCCCCGCGCCACCGCCCCGCGCCGCTAGCCCGGACCGCCGCCGGCCCCGCGCCACCGCCCCGCGCCGCTAGCCCGCGCCGCCAGCCCGCGCGCTGCCCCGCCGCCGCGCCGCCGGCCGCCCAACTGTCGGGGATATCGGGGTGTCAGGCGCCCGGTTACAGGACGCTAGTCCGGACAGTCCGGTTCGGTGGCGGCGGCGGCGGCGGTGGCGGCGGGCGGCGGGCGGGGCGGCGGGCAGTGGCGGTGGCGAAGGGGTGTTTACGGGGTCAGGTTGTAGACGGTGGCGCCGCCGACGGTTGTGGAGGTGTAGTTCGCGGCGACCCACTCGGCGATGCGGGCGCTGCTGTCGCTGCCGCCGTTGGGGCTGCCCATCCGTCCGCCGCCGATGAAGTAGTGGATCTTGCCGTCCCGGACGAACTCCTGGAACTGCGCGAGCGTCGGCGCCGGATCGCTGCCGTTGAACCCGCCGATCGCCATGACCGGTTCGCCCGTCGCGAGCTGGTACCCGGACGCCGCGTTCGATCCGACCGCGGCCGCCGCCCACGTGTAGCGGGAGGCGTCCCGCTTCAGCAGCGCGATCAGGTCGGCGCTGGGCGTGCTGCCGCGCAGCAACCCGCCGAGCGCCCCGCCCGGCCCGACCCCGGTCCGCAACGGCCCGCCACTCGGAGCGGCATCGTCAGGAACGCCATTGGACCCAGCACCGTCAGGGCCCGCGCCGTCTGGACGGGCGCCGTCAGGATCAGCACCGTTACGCCCAGCACTGTCAGGACCAGCCCCCGGAGCACCGCCGCCGGGCAACGAAGCTCCCGGCGGGCGGCGGAACAGGCGTGGCCCGTTCCCGCCAGCGACCTGCGGCCCGGCCGTCACGATGGCGCCCACGTGCGCGCTGCCGGCGGTCTGCACCGAGTACGCGGCCGGCGCCGCGAGCGCCACGACGAGCGCCGCCCCGGCGACGACCGAACCGAGCCGCCGGGGCAGCCGCACGAGCAACGCCACCGCACCGGCGAGCCCCGCGACCAGCACAGCCGTCCGCAGCCAGGGCAGCCAGTCGGCCGACCGTCCGAGGAGGACGTACGCCCACCCGGCGGTGCTCCCGAGTGCCACGGCCAGCACCGCGCGGGCCCACAGCGCGCTGCGCCATTTCCAGACGGACGCCACGCCGATCCCGACCAGCGCGGCGACGGCCGGCGCCAGCGCCACCGTGTAGTACGCGTGGAAGATGCCCTGCATGAAGCTGAAGATCAGGCCGGTGACGAGGAGCCAGCCGGTCCAGAGCAGCGTGGCGGCGCGGGTCAGTCCGCGGGTCCGCCAGAGCAGGACGGCGGCGAACAGCAGCGCGGCCGGGACGAGCCATGCGATCTGGCCGCCGATCTCGGCGTCGAACATCCGCGTCCAGCCGGTCTCGCCCCACCTGCCGCCGTTGCCGCCAGCCGGCGCGCCGCCCACGCTGCCGGTCTGCTCGCCGGTGAGCCGGCCGAGTCCGTTGTAGCCCAGCACCAGTTCCAGGACGCTGTTGTTCTGCGATCCGCCGATGTAGGGGCGGCTCGCCGCCGGCCACAGCTCGACGATCGCGACCCACCATCCGGCCGAGACGATGAGGGCGGCGCCGGCGGCCAGCAGCTGGACGATCCGTCGCCGTACCGGCGTGGGCGCCGCCACCAGGTACACGAGCGCGAGTACCGGCACGATCAGGAACGCTTGGAGCATCTTGGTGAGGAAGCCGAGCCCGATCGCTGCGCCGGCCAGCGCGATCCAGCGCGTGCTGGCCGATTCCACCGCCCGGAGCGTGCAGTACGCGGCGGCGACGAGGGTCAGCGTGAGCAGGGCGTCCGGGTTGTTGAACCGGAACATGAGCGTCGCGACCGGGGTCAGTGCCAGCGCGGCGCCGGCGATCAGCCCCGCCGCGGCCGAGGACGTGCGCCGGACGGTCGCGTACAGCAGCGCCACCGCCGCGACTCCTTCGAGCGCCTGCGGCACGAGCAGGCTCCAGGCGTTGACGCCGAAGATCCGCGCGGACAGCGCCATCACCCACAGGGACGCGGGCGGCTTGTCGACGGTGATGAAGTTCGCCGCGTCGGACGATCCGAAGAAGAACGCCTTCCAGTCCTCGCTGCCGGCCTGGACGGCCGCCGCGTAGAAGCTGTTCGCCCATCCGGAGGCGGACAGGCCCCACAGGTACAGGACGGCGGTGGTGGCGAGCAGGGCCAGGAGCGCCGGGCGTACCCAGCGTGGATCGTCGGGTCGTGTGCGGCGGCGCCTCCCGAAGATCGGGGCGGCGTGGAAGGCGGGCGTGGTCGCGGTCATGGTCGGGTCTCCAGGGTTCAGCGGGAACGGCGCGGGTGGAACACCCAGGCGCGGAAGAGCAGGAAGCGGAGCACCGTGGCGGCGAGGTTGCCGGCGACGAGGGCGCCCAGCTCGGCGGCCCGGCCGGCGTCGGGTACCAGCGCCGACAGCCCGGCGAGCGCGCCGGTGGTCAGGGCCAGCCCGAGCCCGAGGACGAACAGGCCCTCGGCCTGGTGCTGCCAGCGGCGGCGTGGCCCGGTGATCCCGAACGTGAGGCGACGGTTCGCGGCGGTGTTGACGACCGTGGCGACGAGGAGCGAGAGCAGGTTCGCGCCGAACGCTCCGAGGACGCCGCGCAGCCCGGCGTACAGCCCCAGGTGGACTGCCGTGGTGAACGCGCCGATCCCGGCGAACCGCACGAGCTGGGGGACGAGACCGGCCGGTAGGTCGGCGCGGCCGAGCTTCTCGCGCAGCGGAGCGAGCGGGAGGCTGGACAGGGTGCGCCCGAGACGGGCGATCCCGCGCAGGTCGTCGATCGCGGTGGCGACGATGTCGACCCGGCTGTCGGGGTCGTCGACCCAGTCCACCGGCACCTCGTGGATCCGCAGCCCGGCGCGTTCGGCGAGGACGAGCAGTTCGGTGTCGAAGAACCAGCCCGCGTCCTCGACCAGGGGCAGCAGCTCGTCGGCGACGTCCTTGCGGATCGCCTTGAAGCCGCACTGCGCGTCGGAGAACTTCGCGGCGAGTGTCCCGCGCAGCAGCAGGTTGTAGCAGCGCGAGATCAGCTCCCGCTTGGCGCCGCGCACCACGCGCGACCCGCGCGACAGGCGGGTGCCGATGGCGAGGTCGGAGTGGCCCGACAGCAGGGGCGCGACCAGCGGCAGCAGGGCCGACAGGTCGGTGGACAGGTCGACGTCCATGTAGGCGAGGACGGTGGCGTCCGAGGCGGCCCACGCCGCGCGGAGCGCCTGCCCCCGGCCCTTGACCGGCAGGTGAAGGGCGTGGACGCCGGGCAGCTCCGACGCGAGCGCCGTGGCGGTCGACCAGGTGTCGTCGGTGCTCGCGTTGTCGGCGATCGTGATCCGGACCGGGAACGGCAGCTCCAGCGCGTGCAGCCGGCGGATGCTCGACTCCAGCGTGGACGCCTCGTTGTGGACCGGCACGACGATCTCGACGGCGAGCGCGCGGGCGGCGGCGCGCGGCAGGGCGGCGGCGTCAGGCTGGCCCGCGGCGCGCGGCAGGGCGGAGGCGTCAGGCTGGCCGGCGGCGGGCGGTCGGGCGGCGGGCGGTGGCTCACCCCAGGTGGTTGTCGTCATGGCGGCCACGCTGCCGGCCCAGCCTGGGACCGCCCTGGACGCTAGCTGGGAGTTGCCTGGGAGCCTTCGCCGCACAGCAGCGGCAGGTCGACGTCGAAGGTGGTGCCCTCGCCCGGCGCGGACCGGACGGCCACGGTGCCGCGGTGCGCCGCCACGAGGGCGGCGACGATCGACAGGCCGAGGCCCGTGCCCCCGTTGCGCCGGACCCGCGCGGAGTCGACCCGGTAGAAGCGCTCGAAGACCCGGTCGGCGTGCTCGGGCGCCAGGCCGGGGCCGTCGTCGGCGACGGAGAGGCGGGCGGTGGCCGGGTTGGTGCTCAGCTCGACCTGGACCGCCGTGCCGGCCGGCGTGTGGGCGGCGGCGTTGGACAGGAGGTTCCCCAGTACCTGGCGCAGCCGGGCTTCGTCGCCGAGGACGACGGGCGGCGAAGGCCCGCCGCGGGCCACGAGCGTGATCGTGTGGTCGGGTGCGACGAGCTTGGCGCCGGTGACGGCGTCGGCGGTGAGCGCGAGCAGGTCGACGGGGTGGCGTTCCAGCGGCCGCTGCTGGTCGAGACGGGCGAGCAGCAGCAGGTCCTCGACGAGCAGGCCCATGCGCGCGGCCTCGTCCTCGATGCGGCGGAACACGTCGTCCGGGTCCTCGACGGCGCCTTGCCGGTGCAGTTCGGCGAATCCCCGGATGGAGGTGAGCGGGGTGCGCAGCTCGTGACTGGCGTCCGCGACGAACCGCCGCATCCGCTGCTCCGACGCCCGCGCGTGCGACTCGGACGCCTCCTGTGCACGGAACGCCGACTCGATCTGGTGGAGCATCGTGTTGAGCGCGGTGGCGAGCCGTCCGACCTCGGTCCGGCCGTCGGCGCGGGGTACCCGGCGCGACAGGTCGCCGGCGGCGATGGCCTCGGCCGTCACCTCGACCTCGACGAGGCGCCGCAGGCTCGACCGCACGGCGAGGTACCCGAGGACGGCGAGCACCACGAGGACGGCGATGCCCACGCCCAGCTCGATGGCCGCGAGCCGGCTGACCGTGTCGTCCACCTCGTTCAGCGTGATGGCGACGGTGAGGGTCTCGCCGCCGCGCAGGTGTTCGACCAGCACCCGCCAGTCGGCGCCGGCGCCGGTCGGCGACGCGGTGAACGGCACGCCGACCGGGGGGCCGTCCGGGATGTCCGGTGGCGACTGGCCCGGCAGTCCCTCGCCCGGCGGTTGCAGGTCCTCGTCGTCGATCGTGCCGCCGGGCTTCGTGATCAGCCGGTAGAACGCCGTCGGCGGGGCGGGCCGGGCGCCGTTCGGGGGCGGCGATCCCTGGGCCGCCCTCGGCGCGGTGGCCTCGAGCTGGGCGTCGACGCGGTCCATCAGGTAGCCGCGCAGGGCGATCACGCCGGTGGCGCCCGCCGCGACGAGCCCGACCGTGGCGAGCGCGACCAGCGTGGCGACCAGCTTGAGGCGAAGGCTCATGGCCGGGGGAGGCGCAGCACGTACCCGACGCCGCGCAGCGTGTGGATCAGCCGGGGCTCGGTGGTGTCGACCTTGCGCCGCAGGTAGGAGATGTAGGACTCGACGATGCCGCCGTCGCCGCCGAAGTCGTAGTGCCAGACGTGGTCGAGGATCTGCGCCTTCGACAGCACGCGGCCGGCGTTGGCGAGCAGGTACCGCAGCAGCTCGAACTCGGTGGGCGACAGTGCGACCGGAACGCCTGCCTTCCACACCTCGTGGGTGTCGTCGTCGAGTTCGATGTCGCCGAACGCCTTCCGGGGCGCCGGGACGCCGTCGCCCACGCGGCGCAGCACGGCCCGGATCCGCGCGATCACCTCCTCCAGGCTGAACGGCTTGGTCACGTAGTCGTCGCCGCCCAGCGTGAGGCCGGTGATCTTGTCCTCGGTGGCGTCGCGGGCCGTCAGGAACAGCACGGGGACGCGGGCGCCCTCGCCGCGGATGCGCCGCAGCACGTCGAAGCCGTCGACGTCCGGGAGCATGACGTCGAGCAGCACCAGGTCGGGCCGGAACTCGCGCGCCCGGGCCACGGCGTCGCGGCCGTTGGTGGCGCTGGCGACGTCGAAGCCGGCGAAGCGCAGGCTGACCGACAGCAGCTCCACGATGTTGGGCTCGTCGTCGACCACCAGCAGTCGCGTGCCCGGTTCGGTAGAGGTCATGCCCAGATCGTGTCGACCGTTTCTGGGAACAACCTGGGAAAGACCTGGGAGCTCGCTGAATATTGGACGGGCCCGTGGTTCTGGTACTCACGAGGAGTGCCTGCACCACGGGCCCGCAGAAGAGTGTCTACTCGATCACCATGGGTGACTGCAACCCCTGAAGGGCATTTATTTGCCTTGAACATTGGTCAAACGGCGCTGACCAGGCAGGAAGCAGGACAAGAACTCAGTGCTGGACGGGCGCTTCGCACCGCCGCTTGAGCCCGTGCGCTTCCATCTCGACGTACCGGCGGGTGAGCGCGCCCGTGAACAGCCAGAGCAGCGGCGACAGGAATCCGGACTGCTCGATGCTCAGGACGACCGTCGCGCTGCCGCCCGTCTCGGCGACGACGTGGTGGCCGCCGACTGTCCTGATGCCCGGGGCCGTCGCCGTCCAGCTGAACGACACCCCGGGGGCGAACTCGGTGACCCGCCAGTCGGTGATGGGCAGCTTCGGCTGCGTGATCCGCGCGGTGCTGCCGAGGTCCAGCGGACCGGCGTCGAGCCGCTCGACCCGATCGATGCCGGCCGTCCACTCCGGCCACCGCTCGACGTCGACGAGCGTGTCCCAGATACGTTCGGGGTCTGCCTCGATCTTGATGGAGGTCGCGAACCGCCGGCTACTCATGCCGGGACCATACCGCCCGGTACCGGCTCCTACGCCGGAACGGCGGCCGGCGGTGGCCAAACTGCGGCAGGCGGGCGATGATGCCGGACGGGGGTTGTGCGGGTGAGGAGTGTCGTGGACGAGGTCGTGGCCGGAGCGGACGTGTCCGGGCACGGCGACGGCACCCAGGGCATGCCGTTCCACGTCGCCCTGCGCGCCGCGATCGAGGCGCGCGGCCTGACGCTGGAACGGTTGCAGCACCGGCTCGCGCAGCGCGGCATCCGCGTGTCGATGACCAGCCTGAGCTACTGGCAGCACGGCCGCACCCAACCGGAACGCCCCGACTCGCTGCGCGCGCTCGGGGTGCTGGAGGAGGTCCTGGACGTGCCGGCCGGCTCGCTGCTGGCGCTGCTCGGCCCACCCCGCCCGCGCGGTCCGCGGAGCCTGCGGGGCGTCTTCCCGGAGCGTCCGGAGGAGGTCATGGGCCTCGGCGCGCCGCTGTCGGAGATCTTCGACCAGCTGCCGGGGTCGCGCCTGCACGCCCTGGACCTGGTGAGCCAGCACGAGACCGTCCACCTCGACGGCGCCGGCCGCCTCGACCACCTCAGCAGCCGGACCCTGGCGGAAGCGCGGATCGACGGCGTCGACCGGTACGTGGCGGTCTACCACGGCGACCCGGGCTGCGACGCCGACCGCGTCGGGATCGAGGCGCGGGCGGACTGCGAGGTCGGCCGGGTACTGCGCGACCCGGACGCCGGTGTGGTGGTCGCCGAGCTGCGCTTCGGCGGCGAGCTGGCCGCGGGGGAGACGCACCTGTTCGAGTTCGCGTTCGTGGACGGGACGGCGGACCTGACGTCCGAGCACGGCCACGGGTTCCGGTGCCGCGTCGACCAGTTCGTGTTGCAGGTACGTTTCGACGCCGCTGCGCTCCCGCTACGGTGCTTCGGCTTCACCCAGGAGCGGTTGGACGCCGACCGGCGCGTTTCCGGCGACCTGACCCTGTCCGCCTACCACGCCGCCCACCTGGCTGTGGCCGGTATTACCGCAGGTGGCGTAGGCATCGGCTGGCACTGGGACTAGGGGCGCCCCGTCCCACGGAGTGGAACACGTAGCGTGTGATCCGGGTTACTGGTGAGTAATTCACTGATTGACGCCTACTTCCCGTAGTGAGCTGAACTCGCGTATACCCCTTTCTGTTCTAGTTGTCCGAACCTCCACGCCTAGCCCACCAGCACCAGGAGGAAATCTGTGACTAAAAGTCACATCGCCAGGGTCTTAGGATCCGCCGCGGCCGCCGGTCTAGCCGCCGCGCTGATCGTCCCCGGCGCGGCCGCGTCCGCGCCGCAGGACGGCCGCTTCATCGCCGCGTCGAAGGACCGTGCCATCCCGAACAGCTACATCGTCGTGTTCAAGGACACCGCCTCGCTGCGCGCCACCGCCACGGTCGGCAGCGCCGCGCGTGAGCTGTCCGGCAAGCACGGTGCCAAGCTCGGCCGCACCTACACGTCGAGCGTCCGCGGCTTCTCGGCCACGGTCTCCGAGGCCAAGGCCCGGGAGATCGCGAAGGACTCGCGCGTCGCCTACGTGCAGCAGAACGGCAAGGTCCGCGCCTCGGACACGCAGAGCGGCGCGACCTGGGGCATCGACCGGATCGACCAGCGGGCACTGCCGCTGTCGACGACGTACACGTACGGCACGACCGCCAGCAACGTCTCGGCGTACGTGGTCGACACCGGCATCCGCGCCAGCCACAGCCAGTTCGGCGGCCGGGCGAAGTCCGGGTACGACTTCATCGACAACGACGCCAACTCCGACGACGGCAACGGCCACGGCACGCACGTCGCCGGCACCATCGGCGGCTCGACGTACGGCGTCGCGAAGGGCGTGACGCTCTACGGCGTCCGCGTCCTCGACAACGACGGGTTCGGCACCGACGCGGGCGTCATCGCCGGCATCGACTGGGTGACCACGAACGCGAAGAAGCCGGCCGTGGCCAACATGAGCCTCGGCGGCGACGCCAGCACGGCCCTGGACGACGCGGTGAAGCGCTCGATCGCGGCCGGCATCACGTACGGCATCGCGGCGGGCAACGACACCGTCGACGCCTGCACCCAGTCGCCGAGCCGGGTGCCCGAGGGCATCACGGTGGGTTCAACGACCCGCACGGACGCCGCGTCCGACTTCTCGAACTACGGCTCGTGCCTCGACATCTTCGCGCCCGGATCGAGCATCACGTCGAGCTGGAACACCAGCGACAGCGCCACCAGCACGATCAGTGGCACGTCGATGGCCACCCCGCACGTCGTCGGCGCGGCGGCGCTCTACCTGGCCGCCAACCCGTCGGCCACGCCGGCCCAGGTCCGGGACGCGCTCGTGAACGGCGCCACGACGGGCGTCGTCACCAGCGCCGGCACCGGATCGCCGAACCGCCTGCTCTACACCGGTACCGGCACCACGCCGACCCCGTCGCCCACCGCGAGCCCGGGCGGCGGCACGTTCACCAACGGCACCGACGTCGCGATCCCGGACGCCGGCGCCGCCGTGACCAGCTCGATCGCGGTCACCGGTGTGAGCGGCAACGCGCCGTCCACGCTCAAGGTCACGGTCGACGTGCGGCACACCTACCGCGGCGACATCGTCCTGGACCTGGTCGCCCCGGACGGCACCGCGTACCGGCTGAAGGCCGCCTCCAGCGCGGACTCGTCCGACAACGTCGCCGCCACGTACACCGTCAACGCCTCCAGCGAGGTCGCGAACGGCACCTGGAAGCTCCGCGCCCAGGACCTGTACGCGGCGGACACGGGTTACATCAACTCGTGGACCCTGCAGTTCTGATCTGAGGTAGTCACGCGGCGCCCGCCCCCTCCCCGACTTTCGGACTTTTGAGGGTGCGGGCGCCGCTGCGACCCTCAAAAGTCCGAAACTGGGGGGCGTGGCGCTCGCGGGGGCGGGCGCGGGGCGGCGGGTCAGGCGTCGGCGGCCAGGGCGGTGATCCGCGCGTGGAGCCAGTCGAGGTGGTCCTCGTTCTCCGGCTTCATCAGGACGCTGCGCAGGATGCGGCCCCGCTCGACGTCCGCCTCGACGGTGTGGCCGCGCGTGCCCAGTGCGTCGCCGGTGACGGCGTAGGTGGCGAGGAAGACGGGGTCGTCCTTGTCCTCCATGCCACGGTCCATGATGGACCCGGACGCCGCGTCGATGCGGGACAGCGTCGCCGGCGTGACCCGCGGCAGGTACGTCACGATGTCCAGCTCCGGTGGCTGGTAGAGCGCGAGCGCGGGCGACTCGTCCAGGAGCGTGGCCCACCGCAGCGCCGCCCGGCGGCCGGGCCGCAGTACCGCGCCGAGCCCGTCCGGGGTGGGTGGGATGAGCCGGAACGTCAGCCACAGGGCGGCCGCCGCCGCGCCGGCCCGGCTGCATTCGAGCGATATCTCGCCGAGGTGCAGCTCGTCGGACGTGAAGTAGGTGTACGGCGAGTCGTGCTGGTAGAACCGCCCCACGGACGGGTCGCGGAACAGCACGGCACCGCACCCGTACGGCTGGAGCCCGTGCTTGTGGGGGTCGACGACGATCGAGTCGCACTGCGCGATCGCCCGCCAGGGAGCCGCGGCGACCCCGTCGGCGCTGTCGTCGGCGATCAGCGTGAAGAAGCCGCCGTACGCCGCGTCGACGTGCAGCCGCACCCCGTACCTCTCGCGCAGCGCGAGGGCTTCGTGCACCGGGTCGACCGCGCCGAGCCCCGTGGTGCCGGTGGTCAGCACGACCGTGCCGATCCGGCCGCCGCGCAGCAGGTCCTCCAGGGCGTCGAGATCCATCCGGCCGCCCGCGTCGGTCGGCACGGCATGGCCCTTGACGCCGATGAGCTGGCACATGCGCGCGTGCGTGTAGTGGCTGTCGGCGCTGTACGCGACGCCCAGCTCGGGGTGCGTCTCCCGGGCCACGAACAGCGCTTCGAGGTTGGCGATCGTGCCGCTGGTCGTGAGATGGCCGAGGTGCTCGCCGTACCCGAACATCGCGGCGAGCGCGGCGACGACCTCCTTCTCCATCGCGGCCGTGGCCGGGCCACCGTCCAGCGCGTGGTTGTTGGGGTTGATCTGCGCGGCCGCGAGGTGCCCGGCGAGCGCCGCCGGGTGGGGTGGCTTGAGCATCTGGCCGGCGTAGCGCGGGTGGAAGAACGGGTAGTTGTCGCGCAACCGCTCGGCCAGTTCGCCGAACGCCTCGTCGAAGCGTTCCTGGCTGACGTCGAGCGCCGGGTGTGTGGTGTAGTCGCCGTACGTCGCCGCCCACTGCTCGTGGGCGTCGACGGCCGTGCCGAGCCAGCGCCTCAGGTCCACTGCCGCCTCCAGGGCCGATAACGTTTGGACCCGAACAGACTACCGTGGATCGGCCCGCTGACCGTCCCGCCCCGTGCCGCACGGCGAGCCGTTGAGGCTGAAGCTGACCGGATCGGTGTTGGGGTCCGCGGCCGTCGCCTCGAATCCGACGGTGACCGTTTCGCCCGAGTCGAGCTGGCCGTTCCAGCCGTCGTCGCGGAGGGTCACGGCGCGCCCGCTCTGGCTGTGCCGGGCGTTCCACGCCTGCCGGACCACCTGGTCGCCCCGGAAGCTCCACCGGACCGCCCAGCCGTTGACCGTCGCCCGGCCGCGGTTGGTGAGTTCGAGGCGGACCTGGTGCCCCTGCTCCCACGACGAGGTGCGGGTGTAGGCCACCCGGCAGTCGATCGCCGGTGCCGGCGGGCGGGTCGGCGTTCCCTGGCTGGGCCGGGGTCGTGGCCTGTTGCCCGACGGGGCGTCGTCGCCGCCTGGTTCGTTGATCACCGGGGGCGTCGACGAGGACGGCGACGTGCTGGTGGACGGGCTCTGCTCGGGCCCGACCGTCAGCGAGACGCCCGGTTCGGGGCTGCCCGTGCGGCCGGTCGGCTCCGGCCCGGGCAGCGTGATGCCGCCGGAGCCCCGGCCCTCCGGTTCGGACCGGAACCAGTACGTCGCGGGGCCGGTGCCCAGCGCGATGGCCACCAGCAGCACCACCATGCTCAGTACCAGCAGTTTCCAGCCCAGCGGTCGGTCCATCCATGATGGAGCCCGTGCCGCGGGTGGCCGCCGGGCATCCATCTCGCGTCGTTCGTTGTTGTGCCGCCCCACGTGGCCGTGCCTCCACAATGGTCCGTGGTGAACGGCGATAACCGTATTGGGTCGGTGGGCGATTCCATCAGGCACCCCCCGACATTCCCGACAGGTGCGACGCGGCGCGCCGGTGCGGTCCGGCGCGCCGCGTCAGTCGGGCGGGTCAGCCCTGGGCTATCTCCAGGTAGTCGACGTTCGGACCGCCGCCGGCCGTCGTCGCCGTGGCCGTCACCGTGTTCGATCCGGCGGACAGGACGGTAGGCAGCGTGACCGTGGCCCAGGACGGCCACGCGCCGGTGCTGGGGAACGACAGCGCCGCCGCGACGACCGTCCCGTTCACGCGGATCTCCATGGGCCGGTCGGCGGTCGTGCCGTTGGCGTACCGGAACCGCAGCGTCACCGGCCCGGCCGCCGTCGCGGGAACACTCCACTGCACCGCGCTGCCCACGGTGTTGGCGTAGTTCACGAACCCGGTGCCGGAGTAGCCGGCGTGGTTCGAGTCGACCGTGCCCTGGGTGATCGTCGCGTTCTCGGCCTCGAAACGGCCGGGTTCCGGATCCGGGTCGGGGTTGCCGCTGGCCGCGTAGCTGCCGGCCACCCACGCGTCGTCGATCCGCACCCGGTTGCCGGAGTACACGCTGGTGGCCTCCAGCCGGACGTGCCTGGCCGTCGTCGCGGGGATGTCGATGATCTGGACGCCCCGGTGGTTCGGCAGGTTGCCCGTCTTCACGGGCGTGCCCCAGTCGGTGCCGTTCGCCGAGACGTACACCCGGTACCCGTTGATCCGGGCGGACGAGCCGGCCGGGTACGTGACCGAGTTCTCCCGCTGGTTGATCCCGAGGTACTGGATCCGCTTCGACGAACCGAGGTCGAACCGGAGCGACGCCGGCATCGTGCCGTTGTTGTCCCAGTAGGTCAGGTAGCTGCCGTCGGCGCCGTGCGAGGCGGTGTGGCCGGACGCCGACGAGCTGGCGCTCATCGTGTACGACGACGCCGGGTAGATGCCCTCGCGGCCGGCGGTCTCCACCTTGAACACGGTGTCGTACTGGTCCCAGCTGGACACTCCGTTGAGCGTCAGCGTGCCGCCCGACTGGGTGAAGCTCACGGCCGCGCCGCCGCGCAGGTTCGTCACGCGGCTGATCTTGTAGCCGTTGTCACGCAGCCGCAGCGTGGTCCCGGACGGCCGGTTGATGACGTGGATGTAGTGCAGGTTCGGGTTCGTCTTGCTGACGGTCGTCACGCCGTGCGCGCCGTCGTTCCAGAAGCCCGGGTCCAGCCCGCCCCACTCGTACCCGCCGCCGTTCACCGGGCCGAGCGACTCCCAGATCTGCCCCAGGTACCCGTTGGCGAAGTTGTTGAAGGTGACCTGGTTGGGCGGGAACCGGCCGTTCTTCATGGCGGTCTCGGCCATCAGCGCCTTGACGTTGGACCCGACGTTCGTGATGAGCCGGCCGAGCGTCAGCTTGTAGTCGACGGAGGTGTCCGAGCCGCCGTACCACCACGGGCCGCCGCTCGGCAGCTTGAAGCACGCCTCCAGCAGGCGCGGCGCCGCCGTGTAGACGGCCTGGGGGTAGTCGTAGTTCGGCGTCATGCCGGTCTTCTGCTCGTTGCTGATCATGTCCATGATCGGCGTGTCTTCGTTGTTGTTGCTGAGCGTGAAGTTCGGCCGGTCCTGGCGGATCCGTTGGTAGAGGCCGTTCTGCTCCCAGTACGCGTTGTCGTTGTCGATCCAGAAGCCCGCGAGGTTCGGGTACCGCTGCATCACCTCGATGAAGTTGTCCTGGCTGAACTCGCCGAAGCCGGGGCGTTCGTGCAGGTTGACGCTCTTGCCCTTGTAGGACGAGTACGCGGAGGAGTTGAGCCAGCTCTGCCCGGAGCCCAGGCCCTCGTTCCACCACTGTGGATCGTCGGTCATGTAGAGGATGACCTTCAGCCCGCCGGCCGTGGCCGCGGCGATCGTCTCGCCGAGGAAGTCGCGGTTGGTGCGGCAGCTGCCGGGGATCGAGGACGGCCACGCCCGCGCGTAGCCGAGGCGGCTGTGGAACGAGGCGAAGACGAGGTACTGCGTGTGCAGCTTCTTCGCCTCCTGCACCCAGTAGTTCGGGTCCCACCCCCCGCTGGTCACCGCGGACTCCCACGCGCTGCAACTGGTGTGCGCGGGCGACGTGCGCATCCCCCAGTGCAGGAACAGGCCGGCGGTCGAACTGCGCAGGAACTCCTGCCGTGGATGGGTGAGTTCGGCGTGCGCGGCCGGGGTCTCGACCAGGGCGACCAACGATCCGGCGGCGACCGCCAAGGCGGTGGCGTAGGCAACGAACCGTCTGCGAAATCTCCGTTGCATGGCGCGTCCTCTCCGACCTGAGGCGGCGAAAGGTCCGACTTAACATGTCGGGCGGGTTACAGGGTGCCGATGAAGTGCGAGGAAGGTCAACAAATTCCCGCGAAATTGATCAGACCTTCGTAGGTTTTTGTTCGGTAGTGGGCGGTCTTAGCCCGGCCGGGTACCTTACGTCGCCTCAGGCCGCCCGTACGGCCGCGTAAGGTAGCTGCGCCCGCCCAAGATGAGGCATCGGCCCAATGTGGCGGCCCCACCTTCACGCGGATCGTCGTACTCGACAGCGAGACGACGAGACACGAAGAGGTGGGCACGATGCTCAGCACCTACGACACACTCCTTCTCCCCGGTGGCGAGGACCGCGGCGCCCGGCTGCGGGCCGAGGCCGACCACGAGCGGCTTGTCGCGGCGGTCCGCACCGAGCCCGTCGAGAACGGGGCGCGCTGGTGGCGGCAACGCATCCGGTTCTGGGGGCACGAATCCGTACCGGCCGCGGGAGCCCGGCGCGTAGCGCTCCGGCCGTGAGCCAGCCTTCCGGCGGCGTCGGCGGCGGCTCGGCCGGTGGCGTCGTCGAGTTGTCGGAGCGGCGTGGCATGCTCGATCTCGTGACCATCCGCACCAGCAGCACCGCCGTCGTCGGGCGGGACAACGAGCTGTCCCAGCTCTCCGCTGCCCTCAAGCGGGCGCGGTCCGGCGAGGCGGCGGCGGTGCTGGTCGGCGGCGAGGCCGGTGCCGGCAAGACCCGGCTTGTCGAGGAGTTCAGTGCCCGCGCGTCCACGGGGGGCGTGCGGGTACTGCTCGGCCGGTGTGTGGAGCTGGGGGAGGAGGGGCTGCCGTTCGCGCCCTTCGTCGCCGCGCTCCGCGAGATCCTGCGGACCGACGGGCCCGCCGCGTTCGGCGGGCAGGACCAGGACTTCGCCCGGCTGCTGCCGGAGCTGGGGCCGGCCGGTCCGCAGGTCGCCGGGCGCGGCCAGCTGTTCGAGCTGGTGGCGTCCCTGTTCGAGCGGCTCGCGGCGGAGCGGCCGTTGCTGCTGATCCTGGAAGACCTGCACTGGGCCGACCGGTCGACGCGTGACCTGCTCGGCTTCCTGCTCCGGTCCGGGCGTGGCGTGCGCGCGATGATGGTCGCGACGTACCGCACCGACGAGCTGCACCGCGGCCATCCGCTGCGGCCGTTCCTCGCCGAACTCGACCGGGTCCGCAGCGTCGAGCGGCTGGAACTGGCCGGCCTCGACCGGGACGCGACCGCCGCGATCATCGCCGACCTGCGCGAGGAGGCACCCCGCCCGGCGGTGATCGACAGCATCTACGAGCGGTCCCAGGGCAACGCGTTCTTCATCGAGGAGCTGGCCGGGCACCCCCAGGGCGACTGCGGCCTGCCGGACACGCTCCGCGATCTGCTCCTGACCCGGGTCGACGAGCTGCCGGAAACCGCCCAGCAGGTGCTGCGGATCGCCGCCGCCGGCGGGGGGCGGCTCGGCCACCGGCTGCTGAGCCAGGTCGCCGGGGTGTCCGAACCGGAGCTGGACGGTGCGTTGCGCGCGGCCGTCGCCGCCCAACTCGTGGTGGCCGACGCCGACGGCGACGGGTACCGGTTCCGGCACGCGCTGGTCCGCGAGGCGGTCCACGACGACCTGCTCCCCGGCGAGCACGCCCGGCTCCACGCCCGGTACGCGGCCGCGATCGAAGCCGACCGCTCGTTGGTCGGCGCCGCCCGTGCGCCCGCCGAGATCGCGCACCACTGGTACGCCGCGCACGACCGTCCGCGCGCCCTGGTCGCCGGCGCGCTGGCCGCCGCCGACGCCGGCGAGCGGTACGCCTTCGCGGAACAGGGCAGCCTGCTGGAGCGCGTGCTCGAACTGTGGGAGCTGGTGCCGGACGCCGCCGAGCAGACCGGCCTGGACCGGCTCGCCGTCCTGGAGAACGCCGTTGCGGCCTCGCTGGGCGCCGGCGACTTCATGCGCGCGCTCAAGCTCACCAAGGCCGGGCTCGCCGAGGTCGACCTCGAGGCCGCGCCGCTGCGCGCCGCTCGCCTGCTGGAGCAGCGGGCCAAGGTACTGCGGCTGATGGCCAAGAGCGACGGCCTCACCGAGCTGCGCCGCGCCCACGCGCTGGTGGCGCCGCTGCCCGCCTGCCGGGAGACCGCTCAGGTGCTGGCCGCCGTGGCGGCGGGGCTCATGCGCGGCGGCACCCCGGAGGAGATCGACGCCGCGGCATCGGCTGCGATCGCCGCCGCCGGCGAGATCGGTGACGCGGCCCAGAGGGTAAGCGCCGCGATCACGTACGCACGGGTGTGCAGCCACTACGTCCGGCTGGACGAGGGCCTCGCCGACATGCGCCGGGCCGCCGAGCTGGCCGAACGCACCGGCGACCTCGACGGGCTCG
This sequence comes from uncultured Actinomycetota bacterium, assembly GCA_963742725.1. GTDB lineage: Bacteria > Actinomycetota > Actinomycetes > Mycobacteriales > Cryptosporangiaceae > CAVVAL01. The sequence continues at coordinate 1,082,094 of CAVUMX010000003.1, forward strand.
CCCACGCCCGGGTCAACATCTCCGACGTGCTGTACGAGCTGGGCCACTACAGCGAGGCCGCCGAGACCGTGCGGGCGTCCGGCGACGAGATCCGCCGGGTCGGCATCGGCAAGACCAGCAGCGTGTACCTGGTCGGCAACCACGCCGACGCGCTGCTCGCGCTGGGCCGGTGGGACGAAGCCGCCGCGCTGCTGGAGGACGTCCTGCGGTTCGACCCGCCCGGCGTGCTGGCGCTGTCCGCGCTCATCCCGCAGTCCTGGCTGCGGCTCGCGCGGGGCGATGCGGCCGCCGCCGAGTCGGTCAACCCGGCGCTGGCCTACCTGAGCCGGCCGTACGTCGACGCCCAGTTCCGGCTCCCGCTGCTGGAGCTGCGGGTGGCGTACCTGATGGCGCAGGGGGAGTCGGGCGAGGCCGTCGACGCGGCGACCGCCGCGCTCGCCGACCCGGTGCTGCCGCGCTTCCCCCGGTACGCGTGGCCGGTGCTGTGCATGATCGGCGACGTGGTGCTGGCCACCGGCGACGCCGCCCTGCGCGCCACGCTGACCGAGATCGCCGCCGCGGTGCCCGTCAACCACCCGGCCGAACGCGCCTACGCCGCCGACGTCACCGCGATCCTCGACGGGGGAGTCGACGCCCACACCGCGGCTGTCGCGGCCTGGCGTACCGACGGGCAGCCGTACCAGACCGGGCGCGCGCTGCTGCGCCTCGCGGCGGCACAGGCCGCGGCCGGTGACCGCTCCGCCAGCACGGTCGCCGTCGAGGAGGTCATCGTCCTCGCGACGGCCGTCGGCGCCGAACCGCTGCGGACCGACGCGCTGACGCTCGCCCGCCGGATCGGCATCCGCACCCCGGCCGTGCCCACCGGCGGCCGCGACACCACACTGACCGGACGGGAACGGGAAGTGCTGCGCCTCGTCGCCGAGGGGTACAGCAACGGCCGCATCGCCGAGACGCTGTTCATCTCGCCGAAGACCGCCAGCGTGCACGTCTCCCGCATCATCGCGAAGCTCGCCGTGTCCAGTCGCGGCGAAGCGGCTGCCCTGGCCCACCGCCTGGGCCTCCTCCAGGCCGGCTGATCCGCTCGCTGCGCCCCGCCCGCTCCGCCGGTGCTCCCCCGGATGGTGCCCGCTCCGCCTGTGGCCCCGGGACGGTGCCCGACCCGCCAGTGCTCGCGCGCACCGGCCCGGGGCTCGCGCGGGCGGCCCACTGGACGGCTGTGCCGAGCGTGACGTACTGCGCTCGACGGGATCGGCCAGCCCGTGGCGCTGCCGCACGAGGGGACGTTCCGGACACTCCGGCGGCACCGACCGGGCGTCCACTGTAGAATGCTCGGGGAAATCCACGTCTCGCGGCACACTCAATGGTGGATTTCCCCGAGTTCTCCAATGTGGACCATCTCTGGGTCCTCAGGGCGGCGAGGTGGTGCCTTCACACCCGCTCAGACCCGTCAGCGGCTACAACCCCGGTTCAGCGATATCGCCCAGGTCGGGAGGGGATGGCCGGCGCGGGCGGGTTAGAGGGTGATTCCCCAGGGGCCCATGCCGCGGATGCGGGTCGGCGCGATGCGGATGATGAAGCCGTCGGGGGGATTCGGCATCGGCGGGAAGGTGACGCCCGGCCCGATGTAGCGGTACGCCAGTTCCTGGAGGAGGGCGGCCCCGCCACCGTCGGTGACGCGCGCCGTGCCCTCGACGACGAGATAGTGCTGCATGCCGTACTGCTCGCCCTCGGCCTCGATGGACAGCGAGACCCGCTCGTCGCGGCCGATGTTGCGGAGCTTCTGGTCCGGCGCGAGCTTGCCGATGACGATCTCGTCGCCGTCGAGGCCGACCCAGACGAGCGTGACGTGCGGACTCCCGTCCGCGTTGATCGTCACCAGATGGGCCAACCGGCCCGACTCGACCACCGCGCGCACCGACTCCGGCATCTCCACCATGCCCCAACGCTAGACCCGCGCGGTGGGCGGGACGGGTCAGTCCCGTGACGCGGGCGGGAATGGCTGTCTCGCCGGCCGGCCCCCGCCGCCGCTCGGGCGGCCACCTCCGCGGACAGCCTGTGCGGCCAGCCGCCGACAGGCAGGGGCCGCGACGGCTGGGCTCGGGCGGGCGACGGGTCAGAGTTGGCTCAGGAGGAAGGCGGTGGTGAAGCCGAGGCAGGTCAGGAGCCCGGCCGTGTTGCCGCCGTGTTCGTACGCCTCGGGCATCATCGTGTCCGAGAGCATCGTCAGGATCGCGCCGGCCGCGAACGCCTGCGTGACCGCCACGACCTCGGGCGAGGCCCCGCCGAGCAGTGCGTACCCGGCGCCTGCCGCCACGCTGGACAGCACCGCGACGCCGAGCCAGAGCCCGAGGATCCAGGCGGCGCTGCGCCCGGCCGTACGCAGCCCGGTGGCCGCCGACAGCGACTCGGGCACGTTGGAGAGGAACACGCCCGCGACCATGGCGGCGCCGATGTTCCCGCCGTCGAGCAGCGAGGCGCCGATCGCGACCGACTCCGGTATGCCGTCCAGGACGGTCCCCAGCACGATCGCGCTGGCCACCCCCGCGCTCTGCTGGCCACCGGACCGCTTGCGGTGCAGGCCACCCCGGCGGTCGAGCAGCCAGTCGCCGGCGAAGAACGTGAGCGCCCCGGCGGCGACCCCGATGACCAGGGGAAACGTGCCGCCCTGGGCGAAGGCGTCCGCCGCGAGTTCGAACGCGACGGCGCTGATGAGGACGCCGCCGCCGAACGCCATGACCAGCCCGATCACCCGTCCGGGCACGCGGAACACGAGCCCCAGGCCCGCGCCGACGAGCAGCGCCGCACCGCCGACGAATCCCCATCCCGCCGCTTCCCACATACCTGCATCATCCTGGTACGACCCGAATCGTTGACAATGCCCCGTCGCGGCGGTTCCATTTCGGCAGGAAACTTTCCTAACTATTCCGTGGGTGGTGCGGAACCCGTGGGCTACTCCGCCGGAAGGAGAAACGCCCGATGGACCGCAGGAGAACGATCGCAGTCTTAGCCGCCGCCGCTCTGGCCGCGCTGGTCATACCGGCCAGCACGCCCGCCTCGGCGGCAACCGTGAACTACGAGGCCGAGGACGGCACGATCAGCCAGGGCGTCGTCGAGTCCAACCACGCAGGGTTCAACGGACGCGGGTTCGTCAACTACGACAACGCGGTAGGCAGCTCGGTCACGCTGTCGGTGAACGCGCCGGCGGCCGGGCAGGCGACGCTGGTGTTCCGGTTCGCGAACGGGACGACGGCCAGCCGTCCGATGTCGATCGCCGTCAACGGCACGGTCGTCAACGCCGCGCTGGCCTTCCCCGGCACGGGCGCCTGGACGACGTGGCAGACCGCCACGATCACCGCGAACCTCAACGCGGGCGCCAACACCGTCAAGGCGACCGCCAACCTCGCCGCCGGTGGACCCAACCTGGACCGCCTGTCCGTGACCACCGCCGACGGCCCCGACCCCCAGCCGCCGACAATTCCGGGGAACCTCCGGTCGCCGAGCCAGTCCAGCACGTCGATCGCCCTCGCCTGGGACGCGTCCACGGACAACGTCGGCGTCGTCGGCTACGAGCTGAGCCGCAACGGCGGTGCCTGGACGCAGGTCGGCAACGTCACGAGCCACACCGACTCGGGCCTCACCCCGGACACGGCGTACTCGTACACGGTGCGGGCCTACGACGCCGCCGGGCTGCGGTCGCAGTCCTCGAACACGCTCGGCACCCGCACGAAGCCGACGGGCGGCGGCAGCACGCCGGTGGCGATCAACGGTCAGCTGCGGGTGTGTGGTCTGAAGCTGTGCAACCAGTACGGCAAGCCGATCCAGTTGCGCGGCATGAGCACGCACGGGTTGCAGTGGTACCCGCAGTGCGTGAACAACGCCTCGCTCGACGCGCTGGCCACGGACTGGAACGCCGACGTCATTCGCCTCTCCATGTACATCCAGGAGGGTGGCTACGAGACGAACCCGCGCAAGTTCACCGACCTCATGCACTCGCTGATCGAGGCGGCGACGGCGCGCGGCATGTACGCGATCGTGGACTGGCACCAGCTCAGCCCCGGCGACCCGAACTACAACCTGGCGCGGGCGAAGACGTTCTTCACCGAGATCGCGCAGCGGCACGGCAACAAGCCGAACATCCTGTACGACGTCGCGAACGAGCCGAACGGCGTCAGCTGGGCGACCGTGCGCAACTACCACCAGCAGATCATCCCGGTCGTTCGCGCGCAGGACCCGGACTCGGTCATCCTGCTCGGCACCCACGGCTGGGGCTCGCTCGGCGTCTCCGACGGCCGCAACGAGACCGACGTGATCAACAACCAGGTGAGCTTCGGCAACGTGCTCTACACGTTCCACTTCTACGCGGCCTCGCACGGCGACGAGTACCTCAACACGCTGTCCCGTGCAGCCGACCGGATCCCGATGTTCGTCACCGAGTTCGGCACGCAAACCTATACGGGGGACGGTGGGAACAACTTCACGATGTCCCAGCGGTACCTGGACCTGATGGCGTCGAAGAAGATCAGCTGGGTCAACTGGAACTTCTCCGACGACTCCCGGTCAGGCGCCGTCTTCACCAGCGGCACCTGCCCGGGTGGTCCGTTCACCGGAACCAGCCGGCTCAAGCCCGCCGGCGTCTGGGTCCGTGACCGCATCCGCACACCGGACGACTTCCCGACCGGCTGAGCGACTTTCGTAACGCGCTAGACCGTACGAATCGGCGCCGACCTGCGGAAACGCGGGTCGGCGCCGCCCGTTTTCCCGTGCGGGTTCTCGCGATGTGCGCCGGTGCCACCTCCCCCCATCCTCATCAGGGTCGGGACACGACTGGGGAGGTCGCACCGCATGAGCGTCGGCACACTGAGCGCCGAAGGGCTGGTCACGTTTCTCTACCGGCAGCACGGGCACGCGCTGCTCAGCTTCACCAGAAGGCTGACCTCCGGAGACCACCAGTGGGCCGAGGACGTCGTCCAGGAGACGCTGCTGCGGGCCTGGCGGTCGGCGGTGAAGGTCGACGACTCGCAGCCGCCCGTCCGGTCGTGGCTGTTCACGGTCGCGCGCCGGATCGTGCTGGACGGATACCGCCGCAAGTCCGCCCGCCCCGCGGAGGTCGGCGACGCGGTGCTGGAATGGCTGCCCGGCTCGGACGACGTCGACGAGCTGCTGTCGTCGCTGGCCGTCTCGGACGCGCTCGCCTCGCTGTCCGTGTCCCACCGGGACGTACTGCGGGAGATCTACTTCCGGGGCGCTACGGCCGAGGCGGCCGCAGTTTCCCTCGGCGTGCCGGTCGGCACGGTGAAGTCCCGGGCCCACTACGCGCTCCGCGCCCTGCGTGTCGCGCTGGAGGAACGCGGCCTGACCGCCGTCTAGTGCTGTGTGCTGAGGCCGTGCTGGACGGCCCACGCGGCGACCTGGGCACGGGACCGCAGGTCGAGCTTGGCGCGGATGTGCTCCAGATGCGACTCGGCGGTCCGTTCGGCGATGCGGAGCCGGGCGGCGATCTCACGGTTGGTGAACCCGTCGGCGACGAGGCGGGCAACGGTCTGCTCGCGGCGGGTAAGTCCGGTGCCGTCGCTCCGGCCTGGTTCGCGCCACTCGCCGCTGGCCGCGTACGCGAGTGCGGCGTCGGCGTCGAGCTGCTCGCCGGCCAGTTCGTGGCCCCGTGCGGCGGCGCCGGCCTGAGCCCGCGCGGCCACGATGGCCTCGGCGAACTGTTCGCGCAGGTCGGTCTCGGGTTCGCTGCTCTGCCGGCGGCGCAGGGCGGCGGCAGCCCCGCCGAGCCGCAGCGCGCGGACGGTGTCGCCCCGCCGCTGCGCGGTCACCGCGAGCCCTTCGATCATGACAAGCCCGACACTCGTCAGGACGCCCGGCACGAGCGCTTCCTTCAGCCGGTCCTCCGCGGTCTCCGTGTCGCCGTTGGCGAGCGCCAGCATCGCGCTGGTGTGCAGCCATTCCGGCGGCAGCGGCTGCCGGGCGTGCTCCCGGTACAGCGCGATGCACTCGTCCATCAGCGCGGCCGCCTGCTCGTACCGGTCCACCTGGACGGCGCCGTACGCGAGGTTCTGCACGCACACCGCCGTGTCCAGCGGCTGGCCGAGCGGCCGCACCAGCTCGACGCACCGCAGCCGTGACTCGTACGCGGCGGCATGGTCCCCGCTCGCGGCCCGGACGGATGCCAGTGCGCTGACCACGCGGACGTACCGCAGCGGGTGGGTCGCGGGGTCCTCCAGGATGAGCGCTTCGTCGACGAGCGTCTGCGCCTCGGCCTGGTCGCCCTGCATCAGCGCCAGCCAGGTGGCGTGGGCAAGCGCGGCGGCGCGACCCGGGTAGGCCGGGCCAGTGGCTGCCAGGGCGTCTCGCAGGATGCGCCGGCCCTCGGTGGCGTGGCCGTGCTGCCGCCAGCAGCGGCCGAGCGCGGCGGCGACGAGGATGCGGCGATCGTCCGTGCACTCGACCGTCCACTCCAGAGCGTGCAGGAGGTTGTCCTGCTCGGCGTCCAACGGTTCGATCTCCTCGTACGAGCGGTGCACCCGCTCGCCGACGATCGGATCGGCCAGGTCGATCAGCCAGGTCACGAGCCGTTCGAAGGCGTCGTCCTTCTCGCCGGCCGCGGTGAGCCGATCGCGGCCGTACAGGCGGATCGACTCCAGCTGCCGGAACCGTCCGCCGGGCTCGGCGACCACCAGCGACTTCGCCTCCAGGCTGGCGAGCAGGTCCAGGACCTGGTGCGCCGGTACGCCCTCGCCCGCGCAGACGGCCGTCGCGCCGTCGACGGTGAATCCGCCCGCCATCACCGACAGCCGCCGGAACGCCGCCTGTTCGGCCTTTTCGAGGAGGTCGAAGCTCCACTCGATCGCGGCGCGCAGGTCGCGGTGGCGGGTCGCGGCCGTCCGGAAACCGCCGGTGAGCAGCCCGAACCGGTCGTCGAGCCGGTCGTGGATCTCCTCGACCGGCAGCAGCCGGATACGCCGCGCGGCCAGTTCGATCGCGAGCGGGTTGCCGTCGAGCCGGGCGCAGACAGCGGCGATGTGCGGGCCGTTGTCCCGGGTGAGCTGGAACCCGGGCGACACCGCGCGCGCCCGCTCCACGAACAACCGCACGGCCCCGGACGCGAGCAGCCCCGCCCGCCCGGACGACATCGGCAGCGTCAGCTCGCCGAGCCGGTAGCTCAGCTCGCCGGGAACGTCGAGGGCTTCGCGGCTGGTGGCGAGGATCGTCAGGCCGGGGCAGGCCCGCAGCAGCTCGGCCGCGAGATCGGCGCACGCCGCCACGACGTGCTCGCAGTTGTCCAGCACCAGCAGTGCCGGGCCGCCGCCGAGGGCCTCGGCGATCGACTCCGGCATCGCCCGGCCGGCCTGCTCGCGGACCTCTATGGCGGCGGCCACGTACTGGGGGAGGAGGTCGCCGCTGGTCAGCGATGCCAGCTCGACGCTCCAGACGCCCCCGGCGTACCGGCCGCCGACGCGCGCCGCGACCTCGTACGCGAGCCGGGTCTTGCCCGCGCCGCCGGTCCCGAGCAGCGTGACGAGGCGGGAGCCGCGCAGGATCCGCTCCAGGTTGGCGACCTCGACGTCCCGGCCGACGAGCGGGTCGAGCGCGGCCGGCAACGCGGGCGGCCGGGGAGGCGGCGCGGCCGGGGCCGGGGACTTGGCCCGGCGGCGGTACGAGCGCTGCCGGCACGCGTTGGAGCAGAACCGGGCCGGCCGGCCCGTGCGCCCGCCGCGGCCGTCGGGGGCGGGCAGTTCGCCGTCGCAGAATTCGCAGCGACGCGGGGTCGGCATCGGCCCCTCCTCACGTCACACGGTGGCACCGCCGTGGGAGATCGTACGCGGCCCTCCGGTAGCGTCGGCTGTCTCATGAGCGCCACTCTCGTAGCCAAAGACCTCGCCGCCGGGCACGGCGACCGCGCCCTCTTCTCCGGACTGGACCTCGTCGTCGCGCCGGGCGACGTCGTCGGGCTGGTGGGCGCCAACGGTGCCGGAAAGTCCACGCTGCTGCGGATGCTGGCCGGTCTCGCAGTCCCCGAGCAGGGCACCATCCAGCTCAGCCCGCCGGCGGCGACCGTCGGCCACCTGCCGCAGGAGCCGGACCGCCGTCCCGGCGAGACAGTCCGCGCGTTCCTCGCCCGCCGCACCGGCGTCACGGCCGCCCAGGCCGAACTCGACGCCGCCACGGGCGCGCTGACCGAAGGCGCGGCCGGCTCCGACGACGCGTACGCCCACGCGCTGGAGCGGTGGCTCGCCCTCGGCGGCGCCGATCTGGACGACCGTGCCGGCGAGGTCGCCGCCGATCTCGGCCTGGCCGTCGACCTGGACCAGCCGATGACCGCGCTGTCCGGCGGCCAGGCCGCCCGCGCCGGCGTGGCGTCCCTGCTGCTCTCCCGCTACGACGTGTTCCTGCTCGACGAGCCGACGAACGACCTCGATCTGGACGGCCTCGACCGGCTGGAACGGTTCGTCACCGGCCTCCAGGCGGGCACCGTGCTCGTCAGCCACGACCGCGAGTTCCTGGCCCGGACCGTCACGCGCGTCGTCGAACTCGACCTGGCCCAGCAGCAGGTCCGCACCTATGGCGGCGGGTACGCGGCGTACCTGGAGGAGCGCGAGGTCGCCCGCCGGCACGCCCGCGAGGCCTACGACGAGTACGCCGACACCCGTTCAGCCCTCGAACAGCGCGGCCGGACCCAGCGCGCGTGGATGGAGAAGGGCGTCAAGAACGCGCGGCGCAAGGCGACCGACAACGACAAGATCGGCCGCAAGTTCCGGAGCGAGGCGACCGAGAAGCAGGCGTCCAAGGCCCGCCAGACCGACCGGATGATCGAGCGGCTCGAAGTCGTCGAGGAGCCCCGCAAGGAGTGGGAGCTGCGGATGGAACTCGCCGCGGCGCCCCGGGCCGGGGCCGTCGTCGCGGCGGTCCGCGGCGCTGTCGTTGCGCGCGGCGACTTCACGCTCGGGCCGGTCGACCTCCAGATCGACTGGGCCGACAAGGTCGCGATCACCGGCGCGAACGGGTCTGGCAAGTCGACGCTGCTCGCCGCCCTGCTCGGCCGGGTGGACCTCGCCGCCGGGCACGCGTCCCTCGGCCCCGGCGTCGTCGTCGGCGAGATCGACCAGGCCCGCGGGCTGTTCCTCGGCGACGAACCGCTCATCGACGCGTTCGGCGCGGCCGTGCCGGACCTGCTGACGGCCGACGTCCGGACCCTGCTCGCCAAGTTCGGCCTGCGCGCCGCCCACGTGCTGCGGCCCGCCGCCACCCTGTCACCGGGGGAGCGCACCCGCGCCGCGCTCGCGCTGCTCCAGGCCCGTGGCACGAACCTGCTCATCCTCGACGAGCCAACCAACCACCTCGACCTGCCCGCGATCGAACAGCTCGAAGCCGCCCTCGCGGACTACCCCGGCACGCTGCTGCTGGTCACCCACGACCGCCGCATGCTCGACTCGGTCACCACCAACCGCCGCTTCGAGGTCGACGCCGGCAAGGTGACGGAGCTGTAGCGCCGCTCGCCGCCGGGCTGGCCGCCGGCAGCGGGCGCCGCTCCGGGCGTCGGCTCGGCGCCGGCCCGCCGCAACTGTCTCCGCCGCAACTGTCGGGGATATCGGGGTATCCGGTGTCCGGATACAGGACGGGATCCCGAACAGTCCGGTTCGCGGCGGCGGGCGGCGGCGGGTGGTCGGCGGCGTCGGCGGCGGCGTCGGTCGGCGTCGGGCGGCAGCGGGCGGCGACGGCGGCGCGGGGTTTACTCGGCCAGCCAGGTGTCGATGCCGGCGAGGAGGTGAGCGGCGATGTCCGGTGGGGCGGTGGACGCCCGGACGGAGTCGCGGGCCAGATCCGCGAGGTCGGTGTCGGTGCAGCCCAGCAGGTCCCGGGCGATCGCGTACTGGCCGGCGAGGCCGGTCCCGAAGATCAGCGGGTCGTCGCTGCCGAGGACGACCGGTACCCCGGCGGCGCGCAGGGTGGCGAGCGGCACGGCGTCCAGCGCGGGGCCGCCGAACGGCGGGTACGAGGTGGGGCACACCTCCAGTGCGATCCCGGCCGCGGCGAGCAGATCGAGCGTCGCCGGGTCCTCGGCCGCGCGCAGCCCGTGGCCGACGCGCCGCGCGCCCAGCAGCTCGACGCACTCCCGGACGTGGCCCGCGCCGAGATAGAACCCGCCGTGCGGCGCCACCAGCAGCCCCGCGTCGCGCGCGAGCCGCGCAGCCGGCGCGAACGCGGCCACGTCTCCCCGCCGCTCGTCATTGGAGATCCCGAACCCGACCACGCCGGCGTACGCGGCGGCGACGCGGGCGGCGGCGACGGTCACGTCCGGCGGCGCCGCCCAGCTCGTCGCGACGATCACGCCGACGGGGATCGGCGACCGCGAGGCCCCGTCCAGGACCGCCTCGACGACCGGTTCCAGCCCTCCGAGGTGGGCGGCGTACGACGTGGGATCGACCTGGATCTCCAGCCAGCCGGCACCGTCGGCGGCGTCGTCCGTCGCCGCTTCGACGACGACACGGGCGATGTCGCCGGCCGTGCGCAGGGCGGCGCGGGCGGCGGAGTACCGGCCCTGGAAGGCGTCCCAGGCGTGCACGGTTCCCGGCTCCAGCGGCGGCACCGACCCGCCCAGCTCGGCCAGCGTGGACGGCCGCATCGCGCCCGTCAGATGGAGATGCAGATGCGCTTTGGGCAGCGTCCGGATACCGCGTTTCACAGCTGGTCGACGGCGGTGATGGTGACGACGGCGGTGCCGGCCTCGTCGGACGCGGCCAGATCGACCTCCGCGCTGATGCCCCAGTCGTGGTCGCCGGCCGGGTCGTCGAAGATCTGCCGGACCACCCACTTGGTCGGCTGCTCGTCGATCATCAGCAGCTTCGGGCCGCGGGCGTCCGGGCCGGTGCCGATCTGGTCGTGCTCGGCGAAGTACGGCGCCAGAGCCTCGGCCCAGCCGAGGTCGGGATCCAGCTCGTCGAGGTCCCACCAGCGCCGCAGCGCGGCCAGCTCGACGCGGCGGAACAGCGCGTTGCGGACGAGGACGCGGAACGCGCGGGTGTTGCGCGTGACGGCCGGCGGGCGCTCGTCGACCGGGGCCGTGGCCGGCACGGCGCCGGGGCTGGTCAGCTTCTCCCACTCGTCGAGGAGGCTGGAGTCGACCTGGCGTACCAGTTCGCCCAGCCATTCGACGAGGTCCTGGAGTTCCTCGGTCTTCGCCTCGTCCGGAACCGTCTGTTTGACGGCCTTGTAGGCGTCGGCGAGGTACCGCAGCACCAGGCCCTCGGACCGGGACAGGTTGTAGAAGGCGACGTAGTCCACGAACGTCATGGCCCGCTCGTACATGTCGCGGGCGACGGACTTGGGCGACAGCTCGTGGTCGGCGACCCACGGGTGCCCGCGCTTGTACGTCTGGTACGCGTGGTTCAGCAGCTCGGCCAGCGGCTTGGGGTGGGTGACCTCGTCGAGCAGCTCCATGCGCTCCTCGTACTCGATGCCGTCCGCCTTCATCTGCGCCACGGCCTCGCCGCGCGCCTTGAACTGCTGCGCGGACAGGACCTGACGCGGATCGTCCAGGGTGGACTCGATGACGGACAGCACGTCCAGGGCGTATGACGGCGAGTCGCGGTCGAGCAGCCCGATCGCGGCCAGGGCGAACGGCGACAGCGGCTGGTTGAGCGCGAAGTCGAACTGGAGGTCGACGGTGACCCGGATCGACCGGCCCTCCTCGTCGGGCGTGTCGAGCCGTTCGACGACGCCGCCCGCGAGCAGCGCCCGGTACATGGCGATCGCCCGGCGGGCGTGCTTGAGCTGCGCGTGCCGGGACTCGTGGTTGTCCTCGACGAGGTGCCGCATCGCGGCGAACGCGTCGCCGGGCCGCCCGATGACGTTGAGCAGCATGGCGTGGCTGATCCCGAAGCTGGACGTCAGCGGCTCGGGCTCGGCGGCGACCAGCTTCTCGTACGACGGCTCGCCCCACGACACGAACCCCTCGGGCGCCTTCTTACGCACCCACTTGCGGCGCTTCTTCGGATCGTCGCCCATCTTCGCCAGGGCCTTCGCGTTCTCCACCACGTGCTCGGGCGCCTGGACGACGACGTTGCCGACCGTGTCGTACCCGGCCCGTCCGGCCCGCCCGGCGATCTGGTGGAACTCCCGTGCCTTCAGATGCCTGGTCCGGACGCCGTCGTACTTGGTCAGCGCCGTGAACACGACCGTCCGGATCGGGACGTTGATGCCGACGCCCAGCGTGTCCGTCCCGCAGATGACCTTGAGCAGGCCGGCCTGCGCGAGCTGCTCCACGAGGCGGCGGTACTTCGGCAGCATGCCCGCGTGGTGCACGCCGATGCCGTGGCGCACCAGCCGCGACAGCGTCTTGCCGAACCCGGCCGTGAAGCGGAACTCGCCGATCAGCTCGGCGATGGCGTCCTTCTCGGCGCGGGTCGACACGTTGACGCTCATCAGCGACTGGGCCCGCTCCAGCGCGGACGCCTGCGTGAAGTGCACGACGTAGATCGGCGCCTGCCGGGTGCCGAGCAGATCCTCGATCGTCTCGTGCAGCGGCGTCATGACGTACGAGAAGTGCAGCGGGACCGGCCGCTCGCCGGAGCTGACCACGGCGGTGTCGCGGCCGGTGCGGCGCGTCAGGTCCTTCTCGAAGCGGGCGACGTCGCCGAGCGTCGCCGACATCAGCACGAACTGCGCGCCGGTCAGCTCCAGCAGCGGCACCTGCCACGCCCAGCCGCGGTCCGGTTCGGAGTAGAAGTGGAACTCGTCCATGACGATCTGGCCGACGTCGGCGGCCCCGCCGTCGCGCAACGCGATGTTGGCGAGGATCTCGGCCGTGCAGCAGATGATCGGCGCGCCCGCGTTGACGCTGGAGTCGCCCGTCATCATGCCGACGTTCGCCGGCCCGAACGTGGCGCACAGCGCGAAGAACTTCTCCGAGACGAGCGCCTTGATCGGCGCCGTGTAGAAGCTGCGCCGCCCCTGCGCCATCGCCGTGAAGTGCGCGCCGACCGCGACCAGGCTCTTGCCCGACCCCGTCGGCGTGCTCAGGATCACGTTCGCCCCGGACACGATCTCCATCAGCGCCTCCTGCTGCGCCGGGTAGAGATCGAGGCCCTCGCCGGCGGCCCACGCGGTGAACGCGTCGTACAGGGCGTCGGCGTCGGGGCTCGCCGGGAGGCGGTCGGTGAGCGTCTGGGTGATCGACATGGTGCCCTGATCGTGCCTGGCCCGGTGGGGGCGCCGCACGCCGGGGGGAGGAAAACGGCGCCTTTTCGTCACCTGTCGGGTCGCCGCCGGGACTGGTGTGGTGGTTGCGGGAATCCGCACATCAGATATTCGGAGGACGGAAAGACATGGCGGTTACACGGGGAACCAGGATCGCGGCGGCTGCCGGCTGGAGTACGCCGGCGGTCGCCGTCGCGGAGTGGTGCTGAGCGTGCGGGTCCGGCTGCTGCTGGTCGCTCTGCTCGTCGCCGGTGCCGGTCTCGTCGCGACGGGGGTGGGCGGGTACGGCACCGGCACGGCGGCCGCCGACGAGACGGCAGCCACCGGGTACCCGGCCAAGGCCGAACTGGCGGGCCGGGACCGGAAGTCCACCGCGGCGACGGAGGTCAGGACCCACGCCGCCGGCAGCACCGTCGAGATCACGTGCCAGGCGTACGGCGAGTGGGCGTACGGCTCCTTCATCTGGGACCGGACCACGGACGACCTCTGGGTCGCCGACCACTACGTCAAGACGGGATACGCGGGCTTCGTCCCCGGCATGCCCCGGTGCGACGGCGACCAGCCGTCCGAGCCGCCGCAGTGCGCGCCCGGGCACGGCCGCATCGACGGCCCGGCGGGCCCGAGCGGCGGCACGGTGGAGGAGAAGATCGCGCGGGTGCTCGACGTCGCACGGTCGCAGACCGGCCGGGACTACAGCTACGCGTGGGGCGGCGGCGGCAAGGGCGGCGCGTCCTGCGGCATCGCCGCCGCCAGTCCGGGCGGGTACGTCGACTACGCCCGGCTCGGCTACGACTGCTCCGGCTACACGCTGCACGCGTACTGGAAGGGCGCCGGGTTCGACATCGGCGCGCACACCGGCGCCCAGTACGGCACCGGCCGGAAGGTCCCGTACGGCGAGCGCAGGCCCGGCGACCTGATCTTGTTCGGTACCGACGGCGTCACCTCGCACGTCGGCCTCTACGTCGGCGACGACCGCATGTTGCAGGCGGCACCGCCGCGCGGCACGACGAGCGTCGGTGAGGTCGCCGTGCCGGAGAGCAACCGGTTCGCGTCCGTGGTCCGCGTGTTCGGCTGACGGACCGCCCGGTCCCGCTGCCCCCCGTTGAGCAGCGGGGCCGGGCCTTACCGCGTGGCGAGCACGATCAGCCCGGTGACGGCGAGCGCCACCGAGGCGAGGGTCTCGTGCCCGCGCAGGAAGTCCAGGTGGTCGATGACGAACCAGATCCGATCGAGTCCGGCGGCGTGACCGGCGCCCTGGAAGAGCAGTGCGGCCCCGAGCAGCAGCGGCAGTCCGTCGGTCCGGTGCCGCACGGGTGGCTCGCAGGTCGTCATGGCCACAAGCCTGCTCCGGACGGGCTACCGCGCGCGTCGGCCGGCAGGCGCCGGTTCCTGACCAAGGTCTAGCGGCGCGTCGACTTTGGTCGGGTCCGCGAAGGGGGTAGCGACCGTAGCCTGGTCCTCGTGAGTGCCGTGACCAGCATCGACCGCGCCTACCGTTCCCTGCTGCCGGCCGTGCTGACGTACGACCCGGAGCTGGACGGGCCGCGCGGCCGCGTGCGCCGGACGACCCGCGACTGGCTCGTCGACATCGGCGTCTTCCTCTTCGCGATCCTGCTCGGCCTGAGCGTGTTCGCGATAGCGGTGGAGGACGGCTACGTCCCGACCGAATCCCGGCAGGCGCTCGACCTGGCCATCGGGATCGTCGCGGTGCTCGCCGTCTGGCTGCGCCGACGATGGCCGGTGGGGCTGGCGCTCGGCATGCTCCTGATCGGGATGGTCTCCGCGTCGTCGGCGGGCGCCGCGGTCGTCGCGCTGTTCACGGTCGCGGTGCACCGGCGGTTCCCGACCGTCCTGGTGATCACGCTGCTCAACCTCGCGACGATCCCGATCTACTACGGCCTCGTCGTGGACGCCCGGCTGAACTTCTGGATCGAGGTGACGATCGCGACCCTCCTCACGCTCGTCATCGTCGCGTGGGGCGTGATCGTGCGGGCGCGGCGCCAGCTCGTCCTGTCGCTGCGGGAACGGGCCAAGCGCGCGGAGGCCGAGCAGCAGCTGCGCGTCGAGCAGGCGCGGCACCAGGAACGGGAACGGATCGCGCGCGAGATGCACGACGTCCTCGCCCACCGGCTGTCGCTGCTCAGCGTCCATGCCGGCGCGCTGGAGTTCCGGCCCGGGGCACCGGCGGACGAGGTGGCACGCGCGGCCGGCGTGATCCGCGACAGCGCCCACCAGGCACTCCAGGACCTGCGCGAGGTGATCTGGGTACTCCGGGGCGAGCCCGCCGGCGCCCCGACCGGCCCGGACCGTCCACAGCCGACATTCGCCGATCTGTCCGACCTGGTCGCCGAGTCGCTGGCGGCGGGGGCCGAGGTCCGGCTGGTCAACGGGGTCGACGACAGCGCCACCGTGCCCGCGAACGTCGGCCGCAACGCCTACCGGATCGTGCAGGAGGGCCTGACCAACGCCCGCAAGCACGCGCCCGGTTCGGCGGTGTCGGTGCGGCTGTACGGCGGCGCCGGCGAGGGCCTGCGGATCGAGATCCGGAACCCGGCGGCGAAGGAGGCGGCGAGCATCCCCGGTGCGGGCGCCGGCCTGGTGGGACTCGGCGAACGGGTCAACCTCGCGGGCGGACGGCTCCGCCACGGGCGCGCCGGCGGCGAGTTCCGCTTGAGCGTCTGGCTACCCTGGCCGGCATGACCATCCGCGTCCTGATCGTGGACGATGACGCGCTGGTGCGCGCCGGCCTGACGATGATGCTCGCCGGATCGGACGGCATCACGATCGTCGGCGAGGCCGCGGACGGCGCCGAGGTGCCGTCCGCCGTCGCCGCGCACAGCCCGGACGTCGTGCTGATGGACATCCGCATGCCCAAGGTGGACGGCCTGGCGGCGACCGAGGCGCTGCGCGGCCGTCCGGACTCGCCGCAGGTCATCATGCTCACCACCTTCGACGCCGACGACCACGTCGTGCGCGCGCTGCGGGCGGGTGCGAGCGGGTTCCTGCTCAAGGACACGCCGCCGGTGGAGATCGTCCGGGCGATCCAGCTCGTCGCGGCGGGGGACCCGATCCTGTCGCCGGCCGTCACGCGCCGCCTGATCGCGCGTGTCGCGGGCAGTGCCGACCCGGACGCCGGTCGCCGCCGCGCCCGCGCGCTGCTGGGCCGGCTCAGCGAGCGGGAGCGGGACGTCGCGGTGGCGATCGGGCAGGGCAAGTCCAACGCAGAGATCAGCTCTGAGCTGTACATGAGCGTGGCGACGGTCAAGGCGCACGTGTCCCGGGTGCTGACGAAACTGGAACTGAACAACCGGGTCCAGGTCGCCCTCCTCGCCCACGACGCCGGCGCGGTGTAGACGCTTCCGTTATCAACTGTTAACAGTGTGAGATGTCCCATCTGTACAGCTGACCCCGTGCTGCGGTATTCATTCCGCCAACGTGAATCCGTTTCGCGTCCGGGGGCGCCGGATATGCGGACGGTGCTGACTTGCTGGAGGAATGGGTGAAGCGAACATCGTGGCCACGGCTGCTGGTGTGGACAGCGGCCGTCTCGGTGGCCACGCCACTGGCGTTCGCGGGCGGCATGATGCTGGTCCCGGACGCGCCGAGCGCTGACGAGACCCCCGAGGCGTTACCGACGGCCGTCGCCGAGACCACCTCGACGACCGCCGTGGCCCGGGGCGACGGCGCCGGCGGCGTGCGGAACGTGACCGGCAAGGAGGACGTCCGGCTGGCCACGTACAACCCGACGACCGGCAAGGCGACCCTCGCCGGCGGCACGCCCAAGGTCAAGAAGGGCGACGTGATCGTCAGCGGCCGCACCAAGGACCTGCCGAAAGGCGCGCTCGTCAAGGTCACCGACCCGAAGTCGGACGCGGGTGGCGCCGTCTCCGTCCAGCCGGCCACGCTGCCCGAACTGCTCGGCGACGCCAAGATCAACTCGGCGACGCCCGTCAGCCCGTCGGACCTGACCGTGAAACCGCTGCTCAAGGGCGTGAAGGCGGCCGTCGAGGAGCCGGCGCCGGCGTCGCCGTCGGGTTCGCCGTCGGTTTCGCCGAGCACCACGCCGACCCCGGCCGCGCCGGCTTCGAAGTCCCGCGCGGCGGCGGGGGTGGTCGCGCCGGCGCCACTGCCGGACGTCCCCGGCCGGCACAACGTCGGCGGCGAGCTGCGGCTCGACCTCGACATCCCGCTCTCGGCCAAGGACGGGTTCGTGCCCACCGCACAGGGCGGGCCGACGCTCCAGGGCTGGGTCCACTTCCAGCCGCAGGTCATCTTCACGTACGAGCGTGACCACACGCTGAGCCTCGAACCGTCGAAGGCGTCCATCGGGATCGGCGGTGCCTACGACTACGGCTGGAAGCTCCACGCGGCCCTGCGCGGCGTCGCCGACACCGGGCGCCAGCCGCTGCGGCTGCCGTTCGCCGAGGTGCACGTCCACACGACGCTGTTCGTCGGCGGGTTCCCGATCGTCGTCGACGCCGACCTGACGTACTTCTACCAGGTCACCGCCGACGGCCGGATCAGCATCGACAGCGAGCAGAAGACGACGGGCGAGGTCGCGCTCGGCGCCAGCTACACCAAGGGCAAGGGCTGGCAGCAGCTCCCCGTCGCCACCGGCACCACCACCGTCGGCAAGGCGCTGCGGATCGCCGGCGAGGCCGAGGCGAAGGCCACCATCGGCGCCGAGCTGAAGGTCGCCCTGTACGGCACCGTCGGCGCGTCGGTCGAGTGGGCGCCGTACCTGCGCGCCGAGGTCGCCGCCGAAGCGCTGCCGAAGCAGCGGCTCGAATGGGCCCTCTACGCCGGCTTCGACCTCGGCGGATCGCTGTTCGTCCAGCTGAAGATCCTCGGCATCTCGATCTTCGAGAAGACGTTCCCGCTGCCGCCGCTCAACCTCGAATGGAAGGTCACCGACGGCGAGCTGACGCCTGAGGCGCCGGTGCCGGCCGCGCGCAAGGCGGCCTGAGCCTGAGCGGTACCGGTGGCGTGGCGGCGCGCGGGATCTGCTGCCACGCCACCGGCCTGCCGGGCGTGCGCGCCGGCAGGGTGGCGTAGCGGCCGTCGTACAGCGCTGCCCGTGGCGTGGCGCCGGCCGTGGCGTGGCGCTGCCCGTGGCGTGGCGCCGGCCGGGGTGTGGCGCTGGCCGTGACGTGTGGCGCTGGCCGGGGTGTGGCGGCGGCCGGCCGGCGTCCCGGGCGGCGCGGCGCGGCGCGGTTGGACCTGGGTGGGTGCGTCGGCTTAGCTGGCGTCCGTGACTCTCGACGGTGTGTACGCGCGGGCGTGCGCGGCCGTACCCGAACTGGCCGCCTTCGTGGCGCCCGGATCGCTGCCCGGCGCGGTGCTGGCCGACCCCCGGTGGCTCGACGACCGCGTCACCGCCGCCGCGGACAAGTGGTCGGTGGCGGATCGGCGCGCCGTCGGCACGATCTGGTGGTACTCGGCGAGCTCGACCCTGCTGGCGCCGCCCGTGACCACGCTGGTCGTCGCCGGCCGTGCGGCCGACCCCGCGCTCGACGGACTGACGCTCGGCCTCCGCCCCGACGGCTACCTCTCAGGCGCCCGGGCCCGCGCGTTGCTGCCGACCGGGCCCGACCCGGCGGCAGCGCCCAGCCCGGCGGCGGCATCTGCGTCGGCGCGTGCCGCGGCAGCAGCGTCTAGCCCGGCGGCGGCATCTGCGTCGGCGGTGGCGCGCGGCCTGGCGGCGGGCGGCGTGGGTGGCGCTGCGGCGGCGGTGCCCGGCCTGGCGGCAGGCGGCGTGGGCGGCGCTGCGGCGGTGGCGCCCCGCCTGGCCGCCGCTGGCCTGGCCAGCGGTGCGGGGGTGTTGGGGGAGGCGTTGCGCGGGGCGCTCGGGGCGGTGATCGCGCCACTGTCCGAGGTGTCCGGGGCGACCGAGCGGGCGCTGTGGGCGATCGCCACCGATTCACTCGCGACGTGGGCGTTGCGGGCGGGCGCCGCGACGGCTGATGTCGACCGGGCGGTGGACGTCTCGCTGGCGGTGGCGCGTGCGGTCGGCCCGGTCATGCCGGTGCCGAGGTACGTCGAGATTCCGGTGACGCCGCCGCGCCGGTACGTCCGCCGCGCGTCGTGCTGCCTGATCTACGAGGCCCCGGACTGCGATAAGTGCACGAGCTGCCCGCGCCGCCCGCCCGCCGACCGGCTCCAGCGCCTGACCGCCCACGCCCTCTCCACCCAGTAGCCCGGCCCGCCGGTGCGGCGCGGGGCGTGCGGGCGCGGGGCGGGTGGGGCGAGGCGCGGCGCGGGTGGGGCGAGGCGCGGCGCGAGGCGTGCGGGGTGCCGCGCGGGCGAGCTGCCCGGCGGTGGTGGCCCGGGCAGCTCGCGTGCGATACCTCAAACGGCTCCACCTCAAACGGCGATGGCGATCGCTTCCAGGCGGCGGGACTGCCCGGTCGTACCGGCGATGGCGCCGTTGCAGCGCGCGCCCTGCCAGCCGATGTCCTGGAGATGCGCGTTGTAGCAGACGTCGCCGAAGGTCACCGCAATGGCGATGGCTTCGAGCCGCCGCGACTGGCCGGTGGTCCCGGCGATCTCACTGTTGCAGCGGACGCCCTGCCAGGCGATGTCTTGCAGGTGGGCGTTGTAGCAGACGTTGCCGACGTCGGTGGAGACGGCGATGACGATCGCTTCCAGCCGCCGCGACTGGCCCGTCGTGCCGGCGATCTCGCCGTTGCAGCGGACGCCCTGCCAGCCGATGTCCTGCAGGTGCGCGTTGTAGCAGACGGCGCGGGCGGCGTTGGTCGAGGCGCGGAGCGCGTCCGCGGCCTTCTGTACCTCGGTCTGCGCGGCGCCGGTCGACGCCTTGCTGGGGCCGTTCGCCGCCTCGCGGACCTTCACGGTGACGGGGTGGTCCGCGGTGGAGCCGGTCGGTGCCGCGACGGCGCCCGGTGTGGCGGTCACCATCGCGACGAGTAACAACGCTGCTGTTCCGAGGCAGCGAAGCGTGCGTGTTCCCACGGGTCCTCCAGTACTTGAGTGTGGACGGAACTGCGGAACGTGCTGCACCCACTACTACCCGTAGAGCAATTCGGCTGGATTGAAGCGCTCTTGGCCCGAATTGGGTGCGTGTGAATACTCCTCGCGGTCGGATGGCTACTCAATGGATTGTCCGCTAGGCGACAGACCCCTTCCGATGGGGTCACGCGGCCGGATCGTGCAGGGAGCGTTCGCCTGGGCGTAACCGTCACGTCGCGCTACGGCGTCGTCGCTGGTGGAGCCTCGACGGATGGACAGGTGGCGCCGCGCCGCGACGAACCCTTGGGTCTGCGCGGTGGCGCTCGCGGCGACCGCCGGGGTGTCGCTGTGGAGCGTCGCGCGCGTGCCCGAGGCGTCCGCCGTGCCGGCGCTGCTCGGGCTGGCCGCGTTCGCCGTCGGGAAGTACGTCCTGTGTCCGCTGCGCTGGCATGCCCTCTCCGTCGGTGGGCAGAACCGCTGGTGGCACGTCCGGGCCTACGCCGAGGGAGAGCTGGTCGGCCTGGCCGCGCCCGTCCATGCCGCGGCCGATCTGTGGCGGGCGCACCGGCTCCGCCGCGTCGGGCTGGCCGGCGCGGTCGCCTACGCCGAGGTCGGACTCGACCGCCTGGTGGGGATGGCCGGCATCGGACTGGGCGTCGTCTGCACCGGCATCGCGCTTCCCGCCCACCTGCTGGCGGTGTTCGCCGCAGTCGGTCTGGCGGTCGCGGTACTGGTGGTGATTCTGCGGTGGCGGCGACCCGACCTGCTGCGCCGCCGTCCGCTCCCGGCGCCGCGCGTCGTCGCGCTCGGGCTGGTGCTGTCCCTCGGCTACCAGGCCGGCATCGCGGCCCTGGTCCTCGGCGCTGTCACGGCGGTCGGCGCGACGGTCGAACCGCTCGCGTTCCTCGCCGTGTTCGGCGCGAGCCAGCTGGCCAGCGTGCTGCCGGGTCTCGACGGCGCCAACCCGCGCAGCGGCGCGATCGCGGTCGGACTGGCGTCCCTCGGTGTCACGTGGACGGCCGCGCTCGGGGCCGTCGCGCTCGTCGCGCTGCTGCCGTGGATCCCGGCGCTGCTCCTGGGCGGCGGCAGCTTCGCCGGTCAGCGAGCGGCGATGACCTGGCGCAACAGGTCGAGGTCCTTGCCGATGACGCCGGTGGCACCGAGCCGGCGGGCGTCGTCCACGGCACCGGCCGTGTCGACCGGCCACACCAGCACGTGCTCGACGGACGTCCGCAGCTCGGCGACGATCTCCGGCGTCAACAGCCGCTGACGGATCGACACCCCGTAGGCGCCGTGGCGGCGGAGCCGGGCGCGGAGCCGGTCGAGCTGCACGCGGTTGCTCGCCGAGTACACCTGCCGGACGTGCGGGTCGCAGGCGAACGCGTCGAGCATCCGCCATTCCTTGGTGCACACCGCGATCGGACGTCCGGGGGCCAGCGACCGCAGCGCGGCGGCGACGTGCGTTCCCAGCGCGACGGTCGTCCCCTTGAGATCGAGCATCAGCCGGCCCTCGGACGCGAGGACGTCGGCCAGCGGCGGCGGCGCGATGTCGCGGCGCCACGCCAGCTCCCACGTGTCCCACAGCAGGTGCGGGCCGAGCGAACGGTGGTGCCGCACCTCCAGCGCGCCCTGGAACAGCCGGATGTCCGCCTCGACCAGGTCGACGCCCGCGTCCAGGGCGGCGCGCAGGTCGGCCAGGTTGTTCCCGGCCCGGTGCGCCACGGCCAGCACGATCAGCCCTCGGTCTCGGCTGGGCGGCCGGCGCCAGGTTCAACGGCCGAGGTTCGGGCGGCGTACTCGGCGGCGACCCGCTTCGGCACGACCATGCGCCACGCGTCCAGGATCAGCTCGCGCATCTCGTCCTCGCCGATCGCGGCCAGGTGGACCTGGACCCAGTGGAACCGCTCGTCCGACGGGATCGGCGGGAAGAACTTGTCCGGCTCGGACGCGATGAGCGCCGCCCGCTCCTCCTTGGGGAAGCCGAAGCCCATCGTGGTCTCGTCGCGGGACAGCGCGGCGTAGACGATGCCGCGGATCCGGAACTTCACGCGGTCGCGGACCAGCGCCACCTCCGTACGCGGCAGGGCGGCGGCGAACCGCCGCACCTCCTCGGCGGCGACCATCAGCCGGCGCCCGCGCCGGACGGCGTGCCCATCAGCCGCAGCAACCCCCGCCGCAACAGCCCCCGCCACCCGAAGCCGGCGCTGGTCCGCCGGACAGGGCGGCGGAGGACACCGTCGCGACCCCGCCGACGGACACAGCGGACCACAGCCGTGTCACGTCGCCGTGCCCGTCCGGGCAGGTCACGGCGGGTGCCTCTTCGTGCACACCACGCCGGACCTCGAACACCCGGTCACACGACCGGCAGCGGTAGTCGTAGGCAGCCATGCCCCGAGTCTACGAAAGGGCGGCATCCAGCGTGATCGTGGTCCCGGTCAGGGCCTTGCTGACGGGGCAGTTCACCTTGGCGTCCTCGGCGGCGGCGGCGAACGCCTCGGCGGACATGCCGGGGACGGAGCCCCGCACGGTCAGGTGGACGCCGGTGATGCCGGTGCCGGGCTGGAACGTCACGTCGGCCCTGGTGTCGAGCGACTGTGGCGGCGTACCGGCCTTGGCCAGGATGTTCGAGAACGCCATCGAGTAGCAGGACGAGTGCGCGGCCGCGATGAGCTCCTCGGGGCTGGTCAGCCCGGCGGGCGGCTCGGTGCGCGCCGGCCAGCTCACGTCGAACGAGCCCAGCCCGGACGACTCCAGCGCCACGGTGCCCTTGCCCTCGGTGAGGTTGCCTTCCCAATGTGCCTGCGCGGTGCGGGTGGTGGCCATCGCCTAGCTCCTCCTCGGATCGGTATCCGCGACGCTACCCGGCTTCGTCCGGATAGGAAGTCGCTAAGAAGGCACCGCCCGCCCCGGCCACTCCCGGATTCGGCCGCTACCTTGGGAAACATGGACGAGAACCGGGCCAGACGCGTGGTCGACACCCTGCGCGACCGTGGTGTCGACGCGCACATCGCCAAGGCGGGCGTGTACCAGTTCGGCGTGCGCGTCGCGCTGCGGGACGGGCGCGAGGCCCTGTGGGACACCGACGGCACCGCCGGGCTGGAAGCGCAGGTCATGCGCAACGGGATGCTCGTCGGGTTCGTGCCCGTGATCGGCGGCTCCGAGCACTTCGACGAGGCGCAGGTCGTCGACGCGATCAGCCGCACCGACTACGACCAGCCGGTGGCCCGCCAGCGCGCCACCGCGCCGGCGCCCGCCGCGCCGCTGCCCCGGCACGGCGGGGTCTTCCGGCGCTTCTTCGACGGCTTCCGGTATCGCTGACGCCCCCAACTGTCGGGGTTATCGGGGTATCTCGCGCCCGGTTTCAGGACGACTTCCCGAACAGTCCGGTTTCGGGAAGGGGGCCGGGGGCAGGTCAGGCGGCCTTGCCCAGCGCGGTCAGGGTGGCCTCGCGCAGGCCCGCCAGGTCGACGCCCTCGTCGGCCAGCACCAGGGCGGCCAGCCCGTCGCCCTCGCGGATGAGGCCGAGCAGGATGTGTTCCGTCCCGATGTGCTTGTGCTTGATGCGCAGCGCCTCGCGCAGCGACAGCTCCAGGGTCTTCTTGGCGCGCGGGCTGAACGGGAGGTGGCTGGGGCTGTCGATCTTGCGCCGGAACCAGCCGCGGCGGCGCCGTGGGGGTGGCTCGCGCAGGGCGTCTGGGCCGAACGACTCGCGAATGCGGCCGAGCACCTCGTCCAGGTCGATACCGATCGTGCGGAGGGCTGCGGCGTCCTCGGGCCCGAGCGGTGTGGAGATCCGCCGCACGATGTCCGCGCGCACCGTGTCGTGGTCGACGCCGGCGGCGTGCAGGACGTCGTAGGCGATGCCGCTGTCGGGGCGGAGCATCGCGAGGAGCAGGTGCTCCGTCCCGATCCAGCGGTGGCCGAGCTCACGGGCCTCCAACTGAGCGCAGACGACCACGACCCGGGCCTTGTCGGTGAACCGCTCGAACATCTAGTCCTCCCGTGTCCGGCTGGCGTACTTCTTGTGCACGGCCTGCTTGCTGACGTCGAGCGCGTCGGCGATCTCCTGCCAGGACCAGCCCTGCCGGCGCGCGCTGGCGACCTGCAGCGCCTCCAGCTGCTCGGCGAGGCGGCGCAGGGCCAGCGCGGCGCGGAGGCCGGTGCGGGCGTCGGCGCCGCTGGCGGCGGTCGCGAGATCGGCTACGTCGCTCATGCGTCAACGTTAATTGACAACCACGGAAGCGTCAACCTTGGTTGACCCCGGGTTTCAGGCGCAGTCGACGCCGTTGAGGGTGAAGTCGCGGGGCGGCTGCGCCTGCCCGGTCAGGGCGGCGGACAGGCTCATCGTGGTGGACGCGCCCGCCGCCAGGGCGGCGTTCGTCGCCATGTTGCGGACGATCACCTCGTCGCCCTGCTGGGTCCAGACGCCGTTCCAGCCGTGCAGCACTCGGACGCCGGGGGAGGTGAAGCGCAGCTCCCAGCCGTTGAGTGCCTCGCCCCGGTTGGTGACGACCAGCCCGGCGGTGAAACCGGTCTGCCAGCGGTCCCGCTCGGTGACCGTGACGACGCAGGCGCCCTGAGGCGGCGCGTCGCTCGACCGCGCGGTCGCCACCGCCTGCCTGTCGGCGGGACGGTCGAGCGCGTGTCGGTTGACGAGGATGCCGGCGCCGGCGGACGCGATCGTGACGTGGATCAACACCCCGGCAACCAGGAACCCGGTCCGGACCCGGCGTTTCATGACGTCCCCTCCCCGGCGACCTGGCGGGGCACAGGTCGGACGCGGTACCCCGCCTTCTTTAAGGGGAACGTAAGGTCGCGCGAGTCCGTTCAGTCCGTGACTGCGGGTAGGGCGAACCATCACTCTCCGGGCAGTACCACCACAGTTCCACGGTCCCGGGCCTCCTGCGCGGCGGCGAGGACGGCGACGACGTCCCGCCCGAACCGGACGTCGCACGGATGCCCGGCGCCGACCGAGCCGACCAGCTCGCCGATCGCCACCCCGAACGCGTCCACCGCCGAGCCGGCGACGTCCGGCAGCGGGAGCGGCCGGTCGCCGTGGAACACGCACTCGAACGTCGCCGCGTCCGGCGGCGCGTCGAGGCTGAGCGCGAGGGTGCTGACCGCCCCGTCACGGTGGCTCAGGAGAGCGTGCGTCGTGTCGTGCGGGCCGCGGAAAGCCGAAACCTTCTCCACCGGACCGAGGACGGGAAGCAGCACCGACAACGCGTGCGGACCGACGTCCCACAGCCCGCCGTGCTCCTTGCGCCACGCCGAGGCGGCGTACGGGCCGCCGGGCGTGAAGATCGAGGCGAGCAGCGTGAAGCGGGCGGAGTCCTGCGGGCCGAGGCCGTCCAGGAACGCGGCGATCTCCGGCTGGAACCGGTTGGTGAAGAACACCACCGACGCCACGCCGCTCTGATCGACCGCGGCCACGATCTCCTCCGCCGCCGGGAGCGTCAGCGCGGTCGGCTTGTCCAGCAGCAGATGCCGTCCGGCCCGCGCGGCCTGGACCGCCAGTGGCGCCTGGACGTCGGGCGGCAGCGCCACCGCGACGGCGTCCACCTCGGGCAGCAGCGCGTCGACGTCGGCGAACGCCCGCACCCCGTACCGCTGGGCGAGCGCGTCCGCCTTGGCCGGGTCGCGGCCCCAGACGCCGACGAACTCCGCGTCCGGATGGGCGTCGAGCGCAGCCGCCTGCGTCTCCGCAGCCCAGTACCCGGTGCCGAGCAGCCCGAAGCGAAGGGGCTGCTTCATGCCTGCCCGACCGTCTGGCGCTGCCGGCCCAGCCCGTCGATCTCCAGTTCGATGACGTCGCCCGCGCGCAGGTACGGCTTCGGATCCGGCATCCCCAGCGCGACGCCGGCCGGCGTGCCCGTGTTCACCACGTCGCCGGGTTCGAGGACCATGAACTGGCTCAGGTACCGGACGATCTCGGCCACCCCGAACGCCATGTTCTTCGTACTGCCGTCCTGGCGGGCCGTGCCGTTGACCCACAGCCGCAGCCCCAGTGCCTGCGGATCCGGCACCTCGTCGGCCGTGACCAGCCACGGCCCGAGCGGGTTGAACGTCTCGCACGACTTGCCCTTGTCCCACTGGCCGCCGCGCTCCAGCTGGAACTCCCGCTCCGACACGTCGTTGGCGACCGCGTACCCGGCGACGCAGGCCAGCGCGGCCTCGTGGCCGTCCAGGTAGCGGGCGGTGCGGCCGATGACCACGGCCAGTTCGACCTCCCAGTCCGTCTTCTCGCTGTTGCGCGGGACCAGCACCTCGTCGTCCGGGCCGATCACGGTGTTGGGCGCCTTGAAGAACAGCACCGGCTCGGACGGCAGCGTGGCGCCCGTCTCCGCCGCGTGGTCGCGGTAGTTGAGGCCGATGCAGACGATCTTTCCCGGACGGGCGATCGGCGGCCCGATCCGCTCACCGGCCGGGACGACCGGCAGCTCGCCGCCCGCCAGCGCCGCGCGCGCGAGCGCGATCCCGTCCCCGGCGAGGAACGCGGCGTCGATGTCCGCCACCACCCCGGACAGGTCCCGGACGGTGCCCGCGTCATCCAGGACGGCGGGGCGCTCGGATCCGGCAGGTCCAACCCGGAGCAGTTTCACGAGGTACCTCCGACGCTAAGTCCTATAGGTCGGATGTATCTTAGGCGACCACGCCGGCCGGCGGCGGCGCGCCCAGCTGGCGGCGCAGCCGGGTGAACAGCTTGGGCGAGTTCATGCCGAGGACGGCGACCGGCCGGCCGCCCCGCTCGTACACGGCGACGAACTGCCGCTCGGCGGTGTCCCCCTCGACGACCCGGACGGTGTCCGCGTCGCCCCGGTACCCGGCGAACTGGATCCGTACCCCGTACTGCTCGGACCAGAAGTACGGCACCGCCTCGTGCGGACGCCCGCCGCGCGAACCGGCCAGCAGCGTGGCGGCGGCGGTCGCCGGTGCCTCCAGGGCGTTCGTCCAGTGCTCGAACCGCGCGTGACGGCCGGTCGCGGGCTGGAAGGCGGCCGCGCAGTCGCCGACCGCGACGACGCCGGGGACGCCGGTCGCGCACGTCTCGTCGGTCACGACGCCGCCGACGATCCGCAGCCCCGAACCGGCCAGCCACTCGACGTTCGGCCGGGCGCCGACCCCGACGAGCACCGTGTCGGCGGGCAGCTGACGCCCGTCCTCCAGACGGACGCCGAGGATCCGGCCGCGTCCGCCCAGGCCCGCGCCGATCAGTCCGGCGACGCCGACGCCGGTGATGAGACGGGTGCCGTTGTCGGCGTGCAGCTCGGCGCAGATCCGGCCCAGGTCGGGGCCCAGCGGACCGGAGAGCGGGGTCGGCATCGCCTCGACCACGGTGACGTTCAGTCCGAGGCGCCGGGCCGTCGAGGCGACCTCCGCGCCGATGAACCCGGCACCGATCACGACGAGCGAGCCGCCGTGCCGCAGGGCCTCCCGCAGCGCCACGGCGTCATCGAGGGTCCGGAGCGTGTGGACGCCTGAGACGTCGGAGCTGCCGGGAAGGGAACGGGCGCGGGCACCGGTCGCGACGACGACGCCGTCGACGGCGATCTCCTCGCCGGAGTCCAGCGTGACCGTGCGGCCGCGCTGGTCGAGCCGGACGGCGCTGTGGCCGAGCTTCCACGTCAGCGCGAGCCCGTCGTCGCCGGGTGAGCCGAGCGCGATGTCGCCGCTGGTCACCTCGCCGAGCAGGAAGTCCTTCGACAGCGGGGGACGGTCGTACGGGGCGTGGGCTTCGGCGCCGACCAGCACGAGGCGCCCGTCGTACCCCTGGGCACGCAGGGCCCGAGCGGACGACAGGCCGGCCAGGGAGGCGCCGACGACGGCGATCGTGTGCATCAGTCCGTCCCTACATGGACGTAGATCACCCCGTCGACAATGCTCACAGGATAGGTGCGCAGCGGGATTTTCGCGGGCGGTCCGGTCGGTTCGCCGGTACGGAGATCGAAGCAGGACGCGTGCAGCGGGCACTCCACGGCGCAGCCCTCCAGCCATCCGTCGGCGAGCGACGCGTCCTGGTGGGTGCACGTGTCGTCCACGGCGTACAGGTCGCCGTCGGCGTTGAACACGGCGATCGGCACGGACCGGTCGACCCGGAACGCCTCACCGGGCGGCAGGTCGGCGAGGCGGCACACCTCGACGGCGGTACGGGGTGGGGTCTCGACATGGTCCACGGCAACGCTCCCGGCGGCCCGAGCAGTTGTTGCGGATCGCACAACTACTACTGCTTTGCGCAACAGGGTGCGGGGGAATCTGCGCGGAAGTCAAGGGGAGTAGGTACCTGTGTGGCATATTGTTCCGCCATGAGCAACAACGGCGAGGGGCGGCAGGTCGCGCTCGTCCAGTCCGTGGACCGGGCGGTGACCGTCCTGGAGATCCTGGCGCGCCGCGGCGAGGCCGGTGTCACGGAGCTCGCCGCCGAGCTCGGCGTCCACAAGTCCACCGCGTTCCGGCTGGTCGTCGTCCTGGAGAACCGCGGCCTCGTCGAGCAGACCGTCGACCGCGGCAAGTACCGGCTCGGGTTCGGCATCATCCGGCTCGCCGGCGCCACGGCCACCCAGCTCGACCTCAGCCGCGAGAGCCGCCACGTCTGCGAACGGCTCGCCGCCGACCTGGGGGAGACCGTCAACCTCGCCGTCCTGGACGACGGGTACGCCATCAACATCAGCCAGGTCCGTGGCACCGCCGCCGTCAGCAGCCACAACTGGGTCGGCCAGCGGACGCCGCTGCACGCCACGTCCAGCGGCAAGATCCTGCTCGCGTACCAGCCGGCCGCCCTGCGCGACGAGCTGATCGGGCGCGAGCTGGCCCGGTACACCCCCCGGACCGTCACCGACCCCGACGAACTCCGCGCCAGCCTGGACGAGATCGTCCGCAGCGGCTGGGCCGTCACGACCGAGGAGCTGGAACTCGGGCTGAACGCGGTCGCCGCCCCGGTGCGCGGCCAGGGCGGCGCCGTCGTCGCGGCCGTGAGCGTGTCCGGCCCGTCGTACCGGCTCGCGTCCGAGTCGGTGCCCGAGATCGCCGCCGCCGTCGTGGCCGGCGCCGCCGAGATCAGCGCCCGCATAGGCCACCTCGCCTAATCCCCCGCCGGGCGCCGCCCCGCCGCCTCCCCGCCCGGCGGCCCGCCCCGCGGCGGCCCCGCGCCGGCCCCGCGCCGGCCCCGCCCCGCCGCCTCCCCGCCCCCGACCTTCGGACTTTTGAGGGTCGCGGGCCCCGCCGAACCCTCAAAAGTCCGAAGGTCGGGAGTGCCCGTCATTGACGGCGCGCCTCAAACCGGACAAGCTGTTGCGCCATAAGCACTCGTTCCGTATAACGCAACAGCACTCTGCCGCAACGACACTGCCGCTTCGGCGAGATGGAGGCGCCGTGCCGCACCTGTTCATCGACGGCACCTGGACCGGCCCAGTGACCGACACCGATACCGACACCGACACCGCCGGCCAGCGCGAGGTCATCAACCCCGCCGACGGCACGGTCCTGACCACCGTGGACGAAGCCGGCCCGGACGACGCCCTGCGCGCTGTCGCCGCCGCCCGCACCGCGTTCGACAGCGGACCGTGGCCGCGCACCCCCACCGCCGAACGCGCCGCCGTCCTCGACCGGATCGCCGACATCCTGGTCCGGGACAAGGAGGACATCGCCCGCACCGAGACGCTCGACACCGGCAAGACCCTCGGCGAAGCACGGATCGACGTGGACGACGTCGTCCGGGTGCTGCGGTACTACGCCGACCTGGCCGACAAGGACCCCGGCCGCGTGGTCGACACCGGCAACCCGGGCGCGATCAGCCGGGTCGTCTACGAGCCGGTCGGGGTCTGCGCGCTGATCACGCCGTGGAACTACCCGCTGCTCCAGGCGTCCTGGAAGCTGGCGCCCGCGCTGGCCGCCGGCAATACGGTCGTCCTGAAGCCGAGCGAGGTCACCCCGCTGTCGACGATCCGGCTGGTCAAGGCCTGTGAGGAGGCCGGGGTCCCGGCCGGTGTCGTGAACCTGGTGCTCGGTGCCGGCCCCGCCGCCGGCGCGCCGCTCGCCGAGAGCCCGGACGTCGACCTCGTCTCGTTCACGGGCGGTCTCGCCACCGGGCAGGCGATCATGCGCGCCGCCGCCGGCAACGTGAAGAAGGTGGCGCTGGAACTCGGCGGCAAGAACCCCAACATCGTGTTCGCGGACGCCGACCGCGAGACCGCCCTGGACTACGCGCTCACCGCCGCGTTCCTGCACTCCGGCCAGGTGTGCTCGGCCGGCACCCGCCTGCTCGTCGAGGACGCGATCTACGACGAGTTCGTCGCCGAGGTCGCGCGCCGGGCCGAGCTGGTCCGGCTCGGCGACGGCCTCACGGAGGGCGTCGAGTCCGGCCCGCTCGTCTCTGAGGCCCACCGCGACAAGATCGAGGCCTACGTCGCGTCCGCCCTGGAGGAGGGCGCCAAGCTGCTGGCCGGCGGCCGCCGGGAAGGCGAGCAGGGCTTCTTCTACCGGCCGACCGTCTTCGCGGACTGCCATCGCGAGATGCGCGTCGTCCGCGAGGAGACGTTCGGCCCGATCCTCACCGCCGAGCGGTTCACCGGCGAGGACGAGGCCGTCGCGCTCGGCAACGACACCGACTACGGACTGGCCGGCGCGGTCTGGACGAACGATCCGGGCAAGGCGCAGCGCGTCGCCGGACGGCTCCGACACGGCACCGTGTGGATCAACGACTACCACCCGTACCTCCCGCAGGCCGAGTGGGGCGGGTTCGGGCGCTCCGGGATCGGCCGCGAGCTGGGCCCGTCGGGGCTGGCGGAGTACCGCGAGGCCAAGCACGTCTACCAGAACATCGACCCCAGCCCGCAGCGCTGGTTCGCGGGGTGACCATGTACGACTTCGTGATCGTCGGCGGCGGCTCAGCAGGCAGTGCGGTCGCCAACCGACTCTCCGCCGATCCGGCCAACCGCGTCCTGGTCCTGGAGGCCGGCCGTCCCGACTACCGCTGGGACGTGTTCATCCACATGCCGGCCGCGCTGACGATCCCGATCGGCAGCCGGTTCTACGACTGGAAGTACAACTCCGAGCCGGAGCCGTTCATGAACGGCCGCCGGATCTACCACGCGCGCGGCAAGGTTCTCGGCGGCTCCAGCAGCATCAACGGGATGATCTTCCAGCGCGGCAACCCGCTCGACTACGAGCGCTGGGCCGCCGATCCCGGCATGGAGGGCTGGGACTACGCGCACTGCCTGCCGTACTTCAAGCGCATGGAGAACTGCCTCGCGGGCGGCGACGCGTACCGCGGCGACGACGGGCCGCTCGTCCTGGAGCGCGGGCCGGCGACGAACCCGCTGTTCGGCGCGTTCTTCGAGGCTGTCCAGCAGGCCGGTTACCCGCTCACCGCGGACGTCAACGGCGAGCGGCAGGAGGGCTTCGCCCGCTTCGACCGCAACATCCACCGGGGCCGCCGCCTCTCGGCCGCGCGCGCGTACCTGCACCCGGTCATGCGCCGCCCGAACCTCACCGTCGAGTGCCGCGCGCACGTCACCCGGCTGCTGTTCGAAGGCACGAAGTCGGCGGGCAGGAAGGTCGTGGGCGTCGAGTACACGCGGCGGGGTCGGACGCACCAGGTCCGGGCCGCCGAGGTCGTGCTGTGCGGCGGCGCGATCAACACACCGCAGGTCCTCCAGCTGTCCGGGATCGGGAACGCCGCCGAACTCGGCGCCCTGGGCATCGAGACCGTCCACGACCTGCCCGGCGTCGGCGAGAACCTCCAGGACCACCTGGAGGTGTACGTCCAGCACATCTCGAAGCAGCCGGTGTCGATCGCGCCAGCGCTGAAGTGGTACCGCCGGCCGTGGATCGGCGCGCAGTGGCTGTTCCTGCGCAGCGGACCGGGCGCGACCAACCACTTCGAGGGCGGTGGGTTCGTCCGCAGCAACGACGACGTCGCCTACCCGAACCTGATGTTCCACTTCCTGCCGATCGCGATCCGCTACGACGGCACCCAGCCGGCCGGCGGCCACGGCTACCAGGTCCACATCGGACCGATGTACTCCGACGCGCGCGGCTCGGTGAAGATCACGTCCATGGACCCGAAGGCGCACCCGGCACTGCGGTTCAACTACCTCTCCACCGGCCAGGACAAGCGCGAATGGGTCGAGGCGATCCGGGTCGCCCGCGACATCCTGCGGCAGCCGGCGTTCGACGCCTTCAACGACGGCGAGATATCCCCGGGCCCGGCCGTCGAGACCGATCAGCAGATTCTCGATTGGGTTGCGAAAGACGCCGAAACCGCCCTACACCCCTCGTGCACCGCCAAGATGGGCACCGACGCGATGGCGGTGACGGATCCGGCGACGATGAAGGTGCACGGCGTGGACGGCGTACGGGTGGTGGATGCCTCCGTCATGCCGTACGTCACCAACGGCAACATCTACGCCCCGGTGATGATGGTCGCCGAGAAGGCCGCCGACCTGATCCTCGGCAACACGCCCCTCCCACCTGAGCCGGTCGCGTACTACCGCCTACCGCCAGGACAGCAAAGAGGACAGCAACGATGACGGCAGCCGCGGAGCCGGCGATCTCCGTACGCAACCTCTGGAAGCTCTTCGGCGCCAGGGCCGGCAAGGTCGTCGGCGGCCCGCACGCCCAGTTGGCCCGCGCGGACCTGCGCGACAAGACAGGCTGCATCCTCGCGGTCCGCGACGTGTCGTTCGAGGTGGAACCCGGCGAGATGTTCGTCGTCATGGGCCTGTCCGGCAGCGGCAAGTCGACGCTGGTGCGGTGCCTGACGCGGCTGATCGAGCCCACCCACGGCGAGATCCGCATCGACGGCGAGGACGTGGTCGCCGCCAGCCGTGCCCGCCTCCGCGAGCTGCGCCGGCACCGGGTCGCGATGGTGTTCCAGAACTTCGGGCTGCTGCCGCACCGGCGCGTGATCGACAACGTCGCCTACGGGCTGGAGATCCAGGGCGTCGGCAAGGCGGAGCGGCGGCGCCGGGCCGGCGAGATCATCAGCCTCGTCGGGCTCGACGGCAACGACGACTGCTACCCGGACGAGCTGTCCGGCGGCATGCAGCAGCGCGTCGGGCTGGCCCGCGCGCTCGCCGTCGACCCGGCCGTCCTGCTGTTCGACGAGCCGTTCAGCGCGCTCGACCCGCTGATCCGGCGTGACATGCAGAGCGAGGTCATCCGCCTGCACCGCGAGGTCGGCAAGACGATGGTGTTCATCACCCACGACCTGAACGAGGCGCTCAAGCTCGGCGACCGGATCGCGATCATGCGCGACGGCGAGATCGTCCAGGTCGGCCGCCCGGAGGACCTGGTCGGCTCCCCGGCTGACGACTACGTCGCCGACTTCGTGCGGGACGTCCCCAAGGGCAATGTCCTCACCCTGCGCCAGATCGCCCGCCCGCCCGAGCGCGGCGAACCGCTCGACGGGCCGCTCGTCCCGGCCGGCTCCGTCATCCGCGACGCGGTGCAGATCGCCCTGGAAACCGACAAGCCCCTGCGCGTGACGGACGGCAGCACGCTGGTCGGCGTGGTCGACCGCGTCCGCCTCCTGTCGGTCGTAGCCGGCGGCCCGCTCCCGTGAGCACCGCAGGCGGCGCGCCGGCGGGCACTGCGGGGGACGCGCCCGTGGGCACCGCGGGGGGCGCGCCCGTGGGCACCGCGGGGGACGCGCCCGTGGCCACCGCCGACCCCCCGACTGTCGGACTTTTGAGGGCCGGCGAGGCCGGCGCACCCCCAAAAGTCCGAAACTGGGGGCGGGTGCGAGGGATCAGCGCGGCCGTGGTGGCACTGGCGGCCGCCGTCCTGTACGTCGTCTTCAGCGGCACCGCGACGCTCCCGCACAGCGAGGACGCCGGCGCGTTCCAGACCCTCAACGAGGCCAGGGACTGGGTCGACGCCAACCGCAACTCCAGTCCGGTGTTCCTGTTCTTCGTCAACGGCATCCGGCTGTTCATCGGCGAGTTGTACGGCGCCATCCACGGCCTGCTCGTCAGCCTCGGCTGGGCCGGCGTCGTGGCGTTCGGCGGCGCGCTGGGCCTGATCCTCGCCGGCTGGCGGCGGGGGCTGCTCGCTGCGGCCGGGTTCGCCTCGTTCGGCGTCCTGGGGCTGTGGGACGAGAGCATCGAGACGTTCGCGCTCACCGTCACGGCCGTCCTGCTGTCGCTGCTGCTGGGCATCCCGCTCGGCGTGGCGGCCGGACGGAGCCGGCGCCTGCGGGCCGTGCTGACGCCCGTCCTCGACGTCATGCAGATCATGCCGACGTTCGCCTACCTCGCCCCGATGGCCCTGATCTTCCTGATCGGGGCGCCGTCGGCCACGATCGCGACGCTGATCTACGCCATCCCGCCGGCCATCCGGATCACGTCGCTCGGCATCCAGGGCGTGTCGCCGGCCACGATGGAGGCGTCGGCCTCGCTCGGATCGACCCGCTGGCAGATGCTGCGGACGGTGCAGCTGCCGATGGCCCGGCGGACGATCGTCCTCGCCGTGAACCAGACGATCATGCTGGCGCTGTCGATGGTCGTGTACACCGCGCTGATCGACGGTCCGGGGCTCGGCGTGACGATCGTGCGGGCGCTGGAGCGGGTCAACGTCGGCACCGCGTTCGACGCCGGCGTGGCGATCGTCGTCATGGCGATCGTGCTCGACCGGATCACCACCGGCGCCAGCGAACGGCTGGACATGCGACGGGAGCCGGGCAAGCGCGGGCTCGTGGTGGTCGGCGCGCTGGCCGGGGCCGCGGTGGCCACGGTCGCCGGCCGTTCGGTACCGGAGTTCCCCGAGGCGTTGGAGTTCTCCTTCGCCGAGCCGGTGAACACCGCCGTCGAGTGGGTTGAGACCAACGCGTTCGCCGTTACGGACTGGTTCAAGAACGTTGTCACCGAGGGCCTGCTCAACCCGCTGCAGACCGTGCTGACCAGCGCGCCGTGGTGGCTCGTCCTCGGTACGGTGCTCGCGGTCGGGCTCCTGGTCACCGGGGTCCGGGCGGCCGTGACGGCCGTGGCGTGCCTCGGCGCGGTCATCTGGCTCGGACTCTGGCAGCACAGCATGGAGACGCTCGCGATCGTGCTGGTGGCGACCGCCCTGACGATGGCCGTCGGCATCGGGCTCGGCGTGGCGGCGGCGCGCAACGACCGGCTGGCGGCGCTGCTGCGGCCGGTCCTGGACGCGGCGCAGACCATGCCGTCGTTCGTCTACCTGCTGCCGGCCGTCGCGTTGTTCTCCGCCAGCCGGTTCACGGCCGTGATCGCGGCGGTGATCTTCGCGGTGCCGCCCGTCGTACGACTCGTCGAGGACGGCATCCGCGGCGTGCCGGCGACCGTCGTCGAGGCGGCCACGTCGGTGGGCTCGACGCCCGTCCAGCTGCTGTGGAAGGTGCAGTTGCCGGTCGCGCGGCGCGCCCTTCTGGTCGCCACCAACCAGGGAATCGTCATGGTGCTGTCGATGGTGGTCGTCGGCGGCCTGGTCGGGGCCGGTGCCCTCGGGTACGACGTGGTCGCCGGCTTCGCGCAGTCCGAGGACTTCGGCAAGGGGCTCGCCGCCGGTGTGGCGATCGTGCTCCTCGGCGTCGTCCTCGACCGTCTCACCCAGCGCCCGGGGGAGCGCTCGCTGTCCACTCAGGCCGGTCACGCCGGCTGATCCCCACACCGCAAGAACAACCGAAAGGGAACGCAGGGAACATGGGAGCGAACAGGGTTCTCCGCCTGGCGGCGGCCGCACTGGGGCTGAGCCTGGCCCTCGCCGGCTGCGGCGGCGTGACCACCGACGCGGGGAACGACGCGCCGGCGGGCTCGAAGGGCACGGTCAAGCTCGCGATCAACAACTGGACCGGGTACGAGGCCAACGCGGCCGTCATCGCCCACCTCCTGGAGAACGAGCTGGACTACAAGGTCGAGAAGAAGAACCTGAAGGAGGAGGTCTCCTGGCAGGGCTTCGAGAACGGCACGGTCGACGCCATCGTGGAGAACTGGGGCCACGAGGATCTGAAGAAGAAGTACATCGAGGAGAAGAAGGTCGCCGTCAGCGCGGGCCCGACCGGCAACGACGGTGTCATCGGCTGGTACGTCCCCAAGTGGATGGCGGACAAGTACCCGGACATCACCGACTCCAAGAACCTGAACAAGTACGCCGACCTGTTCAAGACATCCGAGTCGGCTGGCAAGGGCCAGTTCCTGGCCGGCGACCCGTCGTTCGTCACCAACGACGAGGCGCTGGTCAAGAACCTGAACCTGAACTTCAAGGTCGTCTACTCGGGCAGTGAGGCGGCGATCATCAAGGCCGCCCAGCAGGCCGACAAGCAGAAGACGCCGCTGCTGTTCTACTTCTACTCGCCGCAGTGGCTCCACGCCCAGATCGACCTCGTGCAGGTCAAGCTGCCGGCGTACACGGCCGGCTGCGACGCCGACCCGAAGAAGGTCGCCTGCGACTACCCGCCGTACGAGCTGGACAAGATCGTCAGCAAGAAGTTCGCGGACAGCGGCGGCCCGGCCTACGAGCTGGTCAAGAACTTCACCTGGACGAACGAGGACCAGGACGAGATCTCGAACATGATCATCAACGAGAAGCTCTCGGCCGAGGACGCCGCCGAGAAGTGGGTCAAGGCGAACGAGTCGACCTGGAAGGCGTGGGTCCCCAAGACCTGACGCCCGGCCCGGCCGACCGCCGGCATTTGGGCGATCTTTCTGGCGCTATGACGCCAGAAAGATCGCCCAAACCAACAGGGGATCGTTGACACGGGCACCCGCACGACCGGAAGCTGTTGCGTACAGCAGCGCGCGTTGCATATGACGAAACACTGGAGGGCGCCATGCCGCGTGTGGTGATCATCGGAGCCGGGATCGTCGGCTGCGCGCTCGCCGACGAGCTGACCGCCCGCGGCTGGACCGACCTGACCGTCCTCGACCGGGGCCCGCTCTTCGCCACGGGCGGCTCCAGCTCCCACGCGCCGGGGCTCGTGTTCCAGACCAACCCGTCGAAGACCATGACGGAGTTCGCCGCCTACACGGTCGCCAAGTACACCGCGCTGGACTGCTTCGCCCAGGTCGGCGGCCTGGAGGTGGCCACGACGCCCGCGCGGCTGG
The DNA here is from genome assembly GCA_963742725.1 of uncultured Actinomycetota bacterium. GTDB lineage: Bacteria > Actinomycetota > Actinomycetes > Mycobacteriales > Cryptosporangiaceae > CAVVAL01. The sequence continues at coordinate 1,119,323 of CAVUMX010000003.1, forward strand.
CCGAGCTGAAGCGGCGGCACGGGTTCGCGACGTCGTGGGGCGTCGAGGCGTTCCTGCGGACGCCGTCCGAGTGCGTCGCGCTGCACCCGCTGCTGGACGAGGACGCGATCCTCGGCGGCCTCCACGTCCCGACCGACGGGCTGGCCAGCGCCGTCCGCGCGGGGGAGGCGCAGGCACGGGCGGCGATGGAGCGGGGCGCGCGGTTCCTCGGCGGGCACACCGTCACCGGGATCGCCGGCGACGGGGTCGTCGGCAACGGGGTCGTCGGCAACGGGAACAAGGTCACCGCTGTCGAGACCGACCAGGGCACGTTCGCGGCCGACATCGTGGTGTCGTGCGCCGGGTTCTGGGGCGCGGAGGTCGGACGGCTCGTCGGCCTGACCGTGCCGCTCCAGCCGATGGCGCACCAGTACGCGAAGACCGGGCCGGTGCCGGCACTGGCCGGGGCCTCCGAGGACGCCACCGCGCCGATCCTGCGCCACCAGGACCGCGACCTGTACTTCCGCGAGCACGGCGACCGGATCGGCGTCGGCTCGTACGCGCACCGCCCGATGCCGGTCGACCCCACCGGCCTGACCCACGGCGTGCTGGAGTTCACCCGCGAGGACTTCGCGCCCGCCTGGGACGACGCCGTCGCGCTGCTGCCCGGCCTCGCCGACACCAAGGCCGAGGAGGGGATCAACGGCATCTTCTCGTTCACCCCGGACGGCTTCCCGCTCATCGGCGAGCACCGCGACCTGGCCGGGTTCTGGGTGGCCGAGGCCGTCTGGGTGACGCACTCGGCCGGGGTGGCGAAGGCGACGGCCGAATGGCTGGTCGACGGCCGTCCGAGCACCGACCTGCACGAGTGCGACCTGCACCGGTTCGAGGAGATCCACCTCGCGCCGGACTACGTCGAGGCGCGCGGCTGCCAGAACTTCGTCGAGGTGTACGACATCCTGCACCCGCTCCAGCCGATGGAGGCGCCGCGCCCGCTGCGCACGAGCCCGTTCTACCCGCGCCAGCGCGAACTGGGCGCGGTCTTCCTGGAGGCGAGCGGCTGGGAGCGGCCGCACTGGTACGAGGCCAACGCCGACCTGCCCCGCCTCGAACTGCCCGCGCGTGACGACTGGTCGGCGCGGTACTGGTCGCCGATCGCCTCCGCCGAGTCGCACGCCACGCGCGAGAACGTCGCCCTGTACGACATGACGCCGCTCAAGCGCATCGAGGTCGCCGGCCCCGGCGCGCTGGACCTGCTGCAGTGGCTGACCACGAACAACCTGGCGAAGTCCGTCGGCTCGGTGACGTACACGCTGCTGCTTGACCACACCGGCGGCGTCCTGAGCGACCTCACGGTGGCCCGGCTCGCCGAGGACCGGTTCCAGGTCGGCGCGAACGGCAACCTCGACCTGGACTGGTTCCGCCAGCACGCGCCGGTCGGCGTCCAGGTCCGGGACATCACGCCCGGCACCTGCTGCCTCGGCGTGTGGGGGCCGCTCGCCCGGGACCTCGTCCAGCCGCTCACCCGCACCGACTTCTCCCACCAGGGCTTCGGGTACTTCCGGGCGAAGCAGGCGTACATCGGGAACGTCCCGGTGACGGCGATGCGCCTCTCGTACGTCGGCGAGCTGGGCTGGGAGCTGTACACGACCGCCGACAACGGCCTCAAGCTCTGGGACACCCTGTGGGACGCCGGCCAGCGCCACGGCATCGTCGCGGGCGGCCGCAGCGCGTTCAACAGCCTCCGGCTGGAGAAGGGCTACCGGTCCTGGGGGACGGACATGACGCCCGAGCACGACCCGTTCTCGGCCGGGCTGGGATTCGCCGTCCGCATGGACAAGGGCGACTTCGTCGGCCGGGGAGCGCTCGAAGCCCGGCCGGAACCGACCCGGCAGCTCACCTGCCTCACGCTCGACGATCCGGCCGCGAACGTCCTCGGCAAGGAACCGGTCTCCGTGGACGGCGCCCCGGCCGGGTACGTCACCAGCGCCGCGTTCGGCTACACGATCGGCCGCACGATCGCGTACGCCTGGCTGCCGATCCTCCCGGTCGGCACCGGCGTCAGCATCGAGTACTTCGGCGAGAAGCTGCCCGCGACGGTCGCCGCCGAACCCCTGTTCGACCCCCAGATGGCCCGCATCCGTCGGTGAGGAGGTTTCGTTGACCAGTGTCATACCAGGTGCCACTCCCAGCTTGATCCGGACGTTGCCGGGTCCGGCCTACACCGACCCGGAGATCTTCGCCGCCGAGCAGGCGCGGATCTTCGAGACGATGTGGTTCTGCGCCGTCCGGACGGCCGATATCGCGGGGCCGGGCCAGTTCCGGACGGTCACCGTCGGCCGGGAGAGCGTCCTGGTCTCGCGTGGCCGCGACGGGCAGGTACGGGCGTTCCTCAACGTGTGCCGGCACCGGGGCGCGACGCTGTGCACCGAGGAGTCGGGCGAGGTGAAACGGGCGTTCCAGTGCCCGTACCACGCCTGGACGTACGGCCTTGACGGCACGCTGGTCGCCGCCCCGAACCTCACGAAGATGCCGGATGTCGACCGGGTCGAGTACGGCCTGGTGAACGTCGCGGTCCGGGAGTGGTTGGGGTACGCGTGGGTGTGCCTCGCGGACGAGCCCCCCTCGTTCGAGGCGGATGTGATCGGCGCCTGCACCGAGCGGCTCGGCGACCCGGCGGCCATCGAGCGGTACGGCGTGGACACGCTGGAGGTGGGCCGGCGCATCACCTACGACGTGCGCGCCAACTGGAAGCTCATCATCGAGAACTTCATGGAGTGCTACCACTGCGCGACGATCCACCCCGAGCTGACCGAGGTGCTGCCCGAGTTCGCCGGCGGGTACGCCGCCCAGTACTACGTGGGCCACGGCGCGTCCTTCGGCGAGGGCATCGAGGGCTTCACCGTGGACGGCAGCGCCGGGCTGGACCGCATCCCCACCGTCGCGGACGACCAGGACCGCCGGTACTACGCGATCACCGTCAAGCCGCAGGTGTTCGTCAACCTGGTCCCCGACCACGTGATCGTGCACCGCATGTTCCCGATGGCCGCCGACCGGACGGTCGTCGAGTGCGACTGGCTCTACCTCCCGCACGTCGTCGCCGAAGGCCGTGACGTGTCGCGATCCGTCGAGCTGTTCGACCGCGTCAACCGGCAGGACTTCGACGCGTGTGAGCGCTGCCAGCCGTCGATGAGCAGCCGCGCCTACGCCAAGGGCGGCGTCCTCGTGCCGAGCGAGCACCACATCGGCGCGTTCCACGCCTGGGTCCAGGAGCGCCTCGCATGACTCATCCGGGGTTCCTGTGGCGCAATCCCGAGCCGAAGCGCGCGTACGACGTGGTGATCGTCGGCGGCGGCGGGCACGGCCTCGCCACCGCCTACTACCTGGCGAAGAACCACGGCATCCGCAACGTCGCCGTGCTGGAGCGCGGCTGGCTGGCCGGCGGGAACATGGCGCGGAACACGACGATCATCCGCTCGAACTACCTGTGGGACGAGAGCGCCGGCCTGTACGAGTTCGCCCTGAAACTGTGGGAGGGCCTGTCGGCGGAGCTGGACTACGACGTCCTGTTCAGCCAGCGCGGCGTGCTGAACCTGGCACACACGCTCCAGGACGTGCGCGAGGGGAACCGCCGGGTCAACGCGAACCGGCTGAACGGGATCGACGCGGAGTGGCTGACGCCTGCGGAGGTGAAGGCGTTCTGCCCGATCGTCAACATCTCCCCGGACGTCCGCTACCCGGTGCTGGGCGGCACGCTCCAGCGGCGCGGCGGCATCGCCAAGCACGACCACGTGGCGTGGGCGTACGCCCGGGCCGCCGACGCGCTCGGCGTGGACCTGATCCAGAACTGCGAGGTCACCGGCCTTGACGTGTCGGGCGGAAAGGTCACCGGGGTGCGGACGTCGCGCGGTGACATCGCCGCCGGCGCGGTCGCCCTGGCCGCCGCCGGGCACAGCACGGTGCTGGCCGAGCTGGCCGGTGTCGCGCTGCCGATCCAGAGCCACCCGCTCCAGGCGATGGTGTCGGAGCTGCTGGAGCCGGTCCATCCGTGCGTGGTGATGTCGAACGCCGTTCACGTGTACGTCAGCCAGGCACACAAGGGTGAGCTGGTGATGGGCGCCGGGATCGACAGCTACAACTCCTACGCGCAGCGCGGCTCGTTCCACGTCATCGAGCAGCAGATGGGCGCCGCGCTGGAGCTGTTCCCGATCTTCGCGCAGGCGCACGTGGTCCGGACGTGGGGCGGCATCGTGGACGTGTCCCCGGACGCGTCGCCGATCCTCGGCCTCACGCCCGTCGAGAAGCTGTACGTCAACTGCGGCTGGGGGACCGGCGGCTTCAAGGCCACACCCGGCGCCGGCTGGGTCTACGCGCACACGATCGCCCACGGCGAGCCGCACGCGCTGAACGCCCCGTTCACCCTGGAGCGGTTCACGACCGGGGCCCTCATCGACGAGCACGGCGCCGCCGCCGTGGCGCACTAGGAGCCACGATGCTGCTGATCAGCTGCCCGTGGTGCGGGCCGCGCGACGAGACCGAGTTCCACTACGGCGGCCAGGCGCACGTGTCCTATCCGGACGATCCGGCCGCGCTGTCCGACGCCGAGTGGGCGCGTTTCCTGTTCTTCCGCGCCAATCCCCAGGGCCCGTTCGCCGAGCGTTGGGTGCACTCGGCGGGCTGCCGGCGCTGGTTCAACGCCGAACGGGACACCGTCAGCCACGAGATCCGGGTGACGTACCGGGCCGGCGAGGTACGGCCGTGAGCCGCGTCGACGGCGGCGACCGGATCGACCGGACCCGCCCGCTCATGTTCACCTACGACGGCATCGAGTACCCGGGCTTCGCCGGCGACACGGTCGCGTCCGCGCTGCTCGCGAACGGGGTGGGCGTAGTGACCCGCAGCCCGCTGCTCGGCCGTCCGCGCGGGATCGTCGCGGCGGGCGTCGAGGAGCCGAACGCGCTCGTCCAGGTCGACGGCGTGCCGATGCTGCCGGCCACGACCGTCGAGCTGTACGACGGGCTGCGCGCCGAGAGCCTGCGCGGCAAGGGACGGCTCGTCGAGACGCCGCCGGCCATCTACGACAAGGTCTACACGCACTGCGACGTCCTCGTGGTCGGCGCCGGCCCGGCAGGGCTGGAGGCGGCGCGCGCGGCCGGTCGTGCCGGCGCGCGCGTCATCCTGATGGACGAGCAGCCGGCGCCGGGCGGTCTGGGGCCGGCCGGATGGGCCCGCGAGGTGGTGGCGGAGCTGGCGGCACTGCCCGAGGTCCGCGTCTTCACCCGGACGACCGTCACCGGCTATTACGACCACAACTACCTGCTCGCGGTCGAGCGGCGTACCGAACACCTCGGTGCCGACGCGCCGCCGAACGTGTCCCGCCAGCGGTTGTGGCACATCCGGGCCCGGCGGGTCGTGCTGGCCACCGGCGCGCACGAGCGTCCCGTGGTCTTCGCGGGCAACGACCGTCCCGGCGTGATGCTGGCCGGTGCCGCCCGTACGTACCTGCACCGGTACGGCGTCCTGGCCGGTCGGGACGCGGTGGTGTTCACCACCAACGACTCCGCGTACGCCGCCGCGCTCGACCTGGCCGCCGCCGGGACCACCGTGCACGGCGTCGTGGACGCGCGCGGGGAGGCTCCGGCGTACTGGGCCGGCCGCTGTGCCCAGGCCGGCATCGACGTCCTGCCCGGCCACGTCGTTGTCGGCACCTCGGGTGGCCAGCGGATCACCCGCGCGCACGTCAGCGACGGTGGGTCGGTGCGCGGCCTGCCGTGCGACCTGCTGCTGGTCTCCGGCGGCTGGAACCCGGCCGTGCACCTGTTCAGCCAGTCCCGGGGCACGCTGCGCTACGACGAGGACCTGGTGGCGTTCGTCCCGGACCGCTCGGTGCAGGCGCAGCACCTGGCCGGTGCGATCACCGGCGACGGCACGCATGTTGGCGCGCGTCGCGCGGGCGCGGCGGCCGGGACGCGCGCCGCCGCGGACTTCGATCCCGGTGTTCCGGCGGAACCGCCCGCGGTGGACGAGCCGCCGGTGACCCCGCCCGCCGTGCTGTGGCTCGTGCCCGGCGAGGATCCGGCCAGCCAGGTCGTCGACCTCCAGCGCGACGCCACCGTGGCGGACGTCGTCCGGGCCACCGGCGCCGGGCTGCGGTCCGTCGAGCACGTCAAGCGGTACACGACGATCGGGACGGCCGCCGACCAGGGCAAGACGTCCGGGCTGAACGCCGCCGGGATCGTCGCGGAGGCGCTCGGCGGATCGGTGGGCGGGCTCGGCACCACCACGTACCGCCCGCCGTACACGCCCGTCAGCTTCTCCGTCCTCGCCGGGCGCGAGCGGGGCCGGTTGCACGATCCGGTTCGGGTCACGTCGATCGACCCGTGGCACGCGGCGCACGGCGCGGTGTGGGAGAACGTCGGCCAGTGGCGCCGCCCCCGGTACTACCCGGAACCGGGCGAGGACATGGAGGCCGCCGTCCTGCGGGAGTGCGCGGCGGCCCGGACGGGCGTGGCGATGATGGACGCGTCCACGCTCGGCAAGATCGACGTCCAGGGCCCGGACGCGGGCGAGTTCCTGGACCGCGTCTACACGAACATGATGAGCACGCTCGCCGTCGGCGCCTGCCGGTACGGGCTGATGTGCCGGCTCGACGGGATGCTGTTCGACGACGGCGTGGCCATGCGGATCGCCGCCGACCGGTACGTGATCACGACGACGACGGGCAACGCGGCGGCCGTCCTCGAATGGCTGGAGGAGTGGCTCCAGACCGAGTGGCCGGAGCTGCGCGTCCACCTCACGTCCGTCACCGAGCACTGGTCCACGGTCGCCGTCGTGGGTCCGGGCTCGCGCGCGGTCGTCGGGGCGGTGGCGCCGGACCTGGACGTGAGCAACGACGCGTTCCCGTTCATGACCTGGCGCGACACGCTGGTCGGCGGGGTGCCCGCCCGGATCGCCCGGATCAGCTTCTCCGGCGAACTCGCCTACGAGATCAACGTGGCGAGCTGGTACGGCCTGGCGCTGTGGGCGGCCGTCGCCGCCCACGGCGCCACGCCGTACGGCACCGAGACGATGCACGTCCTGCGCGCCGAGAAGGGGTACCCGATCGTCGGCCAGGACACCGACGGCACCGTCACGCCGCAGGACCTCGGCATGGGATGGGCCGTCTCGAAGAAGAAGCCGGACTTCATCGGGAAGCGCTCGTTCGCCCGTCCCGACACCGCCCGGGCGGACCGCCACCACCTCGTCGGGCTCCTGCCGCTCGACCCGGACGCGCTGCTGCCCGAGGGCGCGCAACTCGTCGACGAGCCGGCGTCCACCACGACCGTCGGGCACGTCACGTCCAGCTACCGCAGCGCCGCGCTCGGACGGACGTTCGCCCTCGCGCTCGTCGCCCGTGGCCGCGACCGCACGGGCGAGACCGTCCACGCACCGCTCGGCGGCCGCGTGGTCGCCGCGACCATCACCGAATCCGTGCTGTACGACAAGGAAGGAACGCGCCGCGATGGCTGAGCCCGCCGCCGGAACGACGGGAGCCGAGCTACGCCGCACGAGTCCGCTCGCGCACTACGAGGACCGCCTGGCCGAGGCCTCCGGGTCGCGGGTCCGCATCGCCGAGGTGCCGTTCGTCCGGCAGCTCACGCTCCGGGCCGACCCCAAGGGCCCGGGGTTCGACGCCGTCGGCGCGGCGCTCGGGTTCAGCCTGCCCGTCGAGCCGAACACCGTGGCGGGCGAGCCCGGGGGAGCGGAGGCGTTCTGGCTGGGTCCGGACGAATGGCTCGTACTCGGTGCGGTCGAGGAAGCCCTCGCCGGCGTCGTCGGACTCGGCGCGCTGGTCGACGTGTCGGGGCAGCGCACCGCACTGGAGATCGCAGGTCCGCGTGCCCGTGACGTCCTCGCGAAGGGGTGCACGCTGGACACGCACCAGCGCGTGTTCGGGCCCGGCCAGTGCGCGCAGACGACGTACGCCCGGGCGCCGATCGTCCTGGTGCCGCGCGACGGCGACGTCTACTGGCTGCTCGTGCGGGCGTCGTTCGCCGAGTACCTGGCCGAGTTCCTGATCGACGCGGTCACCGAGTACGCCTAGCCGTCGCGGCCTGCCCGCCGCGTCATGGTGCCTCGTTTCTGAACCTGACAAATCTCGGTAGTCACACCGGGATTTGTCAGGTTCGTAAAAGAGAGACCCCGACCCCAGCCGCTCGGCGCACTGCCGCGACCGCCGGATCTGTGGTGCGATCGGGCGGGACGGGCGACGGGAACAGAGGTTCGGCATGGACGTACAGAGGCTCCGGCGGCTGGTGGTACTGCGGCACGCGAAGTCGGACTGGCCGCCCGGGGTGCCCGACCACGACCGTCCGCTCGGTCCGCGCGGGCGGCGCGACGCTCCGGCCGCCGGACGGTGGCTCCACCACGGCGGGTGCGTCCCTGACCAGGTCGTCTGCTCGACCGCCCGCCGGGCCCGTGAGACCTGGGACCTGGCCGCCGCCGAACTGGGCGCCGTCCCGGACGTCCGCTTCGACGAGCGGGTCTACGACGCGACCGTCGCCGAGCTGCTCCTCGTCGCGCACGAGTTCGGCGACGACTCACCCACCGCCCTGCTCGTCGGCCACAACCCGGGCTTCCACGACCTTGCCATGACGCTGACGGGCAGCGCCGACGGCGACGCCCTCGAGAAGCTCCGGGCCAAGTTCCCTACCTCGGGCATCGCGGTGCTGGCCTTCACAGGCCCGTGGACGGCGCTGGGCGCGGGCACGGCCCGCCTGACCCATGTCGCAGCCCCGCGCGGCTAACCCGCTCGGCTGCCACCGCCACTAGGGCGCGCAGGTGAGGCGGGCGTCGGCCCAGTCGGCGTGGTCGCTCCAGTTGTTGTCGCCCGAGTCCGTCACGTCCAGGTCGAGCCATCGCACGCCGGTGACGTCCACGTCGAGGGTCTCGCCGGCCGAGGAACCGGTGAGCGTCCCCGTCCGGGCGAGCTGCCGGTCGTCGCCGGTCACGGTGAAGACCACGGTTCCGGTGTCGCCGACCTCGTCGTCCACGCCGACGACCGCCCTGAAGGTCGAGCACCGCCCGCCGAGCCACACCCGGACGCTGCTCGCCGCGTGGACGCCGAGCCCCTTGCCGTAAGCGATGCCGTCGACGCGCAGCGGCTGCCCGTCCCCGGCCCCGTCCTCCCCGTTGGACTGGTCGACCTCGACGGGCCCCCAGCCGTTGGCGCTGCGGACCAGCGGCAGGTCACTGACGTAGTGGTCGCCGGCCGGGCTGGGCGGCGGCACCTGGACGGCGCGCCGCTCGCGCAGGATCGACGCCCGACCGCCCTGCCGGAAGGCCGCCGCGCCGGCGAGCAGCACGTACGGACTGCCGGCGGCGGGCGTCACGATCCACCGGGTCGTGACGGTCTGCCCCGCCGGCACGGTCGGGAACGTCACCGGGCCCGCGGCGCGCACGGTCCATCCGTCCGGTGCGGTCAGGGACAGGGTCACGTCCGTGGCCGCCCGGACCGCCGTGAATCCCGTCGTCACCTCGGCCTCCTGTCCCGCCGGCTGGTACGGCCCGGCCTCGACGGCGAGTGACGCGGCCGCGGCCGGGAACGTGTGCGCGGCCGCGTTCCAGCCCGGTGCCGGCACGTCGGCGATCGGCACGCCGCCCGCGACGCTGCCCTGGCTGACGAGCCGGACGGCGCCGAGTCCGGACGAGTCCGTCGCCCAGCGCGCGATGGCCAGGGTGTTCCGTCCGTTGCGCTTGAGGATCCCCGCCGGGAGCACGAACTCGCGCTGCGGACCGACATCGTTGATGTACCGCCCGACCAGCCAGCCGTTGAGGTACACGTGCGCGCGGTAGTGCTTCTCGGTGGCGTCGTCGAACCGCAGCGCCACCGCCGTGTCCTGGGTGCGCGGGAGGCTGAGGTCGAACTGCGTCCGGTACCAGCGCAGTCCGGGGGAGCGGTCGCCGTCCGGCAGCCGGGCCGGTGACCAGCCGCTGTCCACATAGCCTGGCAGTGACCAGCCGGCGCGCTCGCCGTAGAGGCCGCCGGAGTTGAACGGCCCCCGGACGGTGTCCCAGCCGGTGCTGCCCTGGAGCTTCCACGTGATCGTGGTGGGACCACCCGCGAGCGACGCGGACAGCAGGCCGCGCGGCTCCTTCGAGAAGTCGTGGCCCCATTCCTCGTTGTGGCCCATGTTCTCGACCAGCACCGCGAGGACGTTGTCCGCGCCGGCCCGCAGCACACCGGCCGGAATGTCGAGGCGGGTGCTCCGGTCGGATCCGCTGCCGAGGTACCGCCCGTTCAGCCAGGCCGCGTACACGCCCTTGTTGCCGGGCATGGCGGTGAGCGCCACGGACGTCTCGGCCCCGGTGGCGCGGAACCGGCCCCGGTACCAGATGTCGCCGTGGTGGTAGCCGTACTCGTCCGCCGCGAGCACCGGCAGCGAGCCGGCGAGCGTGGGGTGCACGGCGGTGAGCCGGTCGGCGACCGTCCAGGACGCGTCGTCGAAGTCGGCCGCCGCCTCGGGTGCCTCGGCCTGGGTCCGCCAGCCGGTCAGCGCCGGGAGCTGCACGGATGCCGGCCCGGGCACGCGGCTCGTCGTGACGAGGGCGCCGTTCCAGGTGACCATGCCGAGCCCTGCCGGGGCGATCGCCTCCAGCGGGCCGGCCGCCGCGGTGTCGCCCGTGAGCGCCAGCACGCCGCCCTGCACCCGGGCGAACCGCACCAGCGCGGGCCCGCGCACCAGCACCGGACCGGACGACGTGTCCTGCCGCCACCATTTCGCCGCCTCGGCGTCGTCGCCGATGATCAGCTCCAGCGCCGGGCGCCCGCCGCCCGAGATCAGCAGCCGGGCCTGGCCGCGGTGCGTGTGGTTGAGGCGCAGGTCGCCGCGCGCCGGGTCCCACGTGGACGTGATCGAGCCGGCGATCACCCGTACGGTCGGCCGCGAGGCGTACCGCAGCACGGTCTCGCCGCTCTCGCCCTCTCGCCCGTGCAGGATCGCGACGTCCCGGGCGGCGATCCGCGCGTGGGTCATGAGCTGCGACGTCGAGTACACGAGCCGCTGGCTGCCCAGGTCGTAGCCGGCGACGAGGATCTTCGCGTCCCGTCCGGCCACGGCGACGTCGCCGAGCTGCGGCACGCGCGGGTAGGAGCCGTCGCGGCCGGAGAGCGTGAGCGTCGTGCGGTGCGTCGCCGTGACGCGGGTGTCGGCGTGGCGGACGAAGAAGAACTGCGTGCCGCCGTCCGGATTGACGCGCCGATCGACGCGCAGGGCGGGGTCGGACGGTGACGGCGCGGTCGCGGGATCGGTGCGCGCGATCGGCTTCACCGCCGCGAGGAAGTGGCCGAGGCGCTTGAACTCGTCGTACTTGGCGGTGAGCTGCCGGGACTCGGTGATCGGAGCGCCGTAGTCGTAGGACGAGTAGCCGGCGTTCGGATCCGCTAGCCAGCCCCAGTTCGTCCCGCCGAACGTCATGTAGAAGTTCTTGAACGTGACGCCGGCCGCGAGGCTCATCGACGTGAACACGCGGGTGAAGTCGACGCCGGTCTGCGTGCGGCAGTTGCCGTAGCCGTGCCCGCCCCAGCCGTCGAACGCGCCGCCCTGCGCCTCCGGCATCATCATCGGCGTGTTCGGCACCCACTGACGGACCCAGCTGTAGTCCGGCAGGTTCCGCCACGCCTGCGGGTCGCGGCAGTCGAAACCCTGTGGATAGGCGTCGAAGCCGTACATGTCGGCGGCGCCCTTGCCGGACGTCCAGTTGCCGTTGGCGCCGCCGTCGTTGACGAACGTCGGCACGTCGATGCCGTCCGCGCGGGCCCAGGTCTCCAGCGTCTCCATGTAGTCGGCGTCCTGGCGGCCGCCCTGGTACTCGTTCTCGACCTGGTACAGGATCACCGAGCCGGTGCCGCGCGTGAGCTGATGCCGGGCGATGATCGGGTTGATCCGGGACAGCCACTCGCGCGCGTCGGCCAGGTACGCCGGCTCCGACGTGCGGTTCACGCCCGGCCGGGTGCCGCGCCAGGCGGGGAAGCCGCCGCCGGAGATCTCCGCGTTGATGTACGGGCCCGGACGGGCGATCACGTACAGCCCGGTCTCCTCGGCCATCGTCAGCAGCCGCTCGACGTCGCGGACGCCGGTGAAGTCGTACCGGCCGGGCGCCGGGGAGTGGTAGTTCCAGGCGAAGTACAGCGAGACGGCGTTGAAGCCGGCGGCCTTGATCTTCTGCAGGACGTCGCGCCAGGCGTCCGGACTCGGTAAGCGGAAGTAGTGGAACTCGGCCGACCAGAGGTAGACGGGCTGGTCGTCGATCCGCACCGAGTACTTGTCGTAGGTCACGGTGTGGGCCTGCGCGGGCGCGGCGGGAGGTGCCGCGGTGGCGGGCGCACTGAGCTGCGGCGCGAGCGAGAGCAGCAGTGCGACCAGTACGGCCAGGGTGAGCGGCCGGAACCGCCCTGAGCGTCCGGGCATGCGCGTCTCCTCTTGCCTATACGCACCGAAGATGTTCAGAAGTGCGCGTTCATGAGTAATTCCGTGCATGTTTGTGCAGGCTGGCTGTCGTTGTCAACGGTCAAACCGTGCCCATACCTCGGGATTGCATGTTGACAAATGCTCCAAGTCGCACAGTATGTTGCAGCAACGCGCATACGGGCCGGCTCGCTCAGGGGGTCGCAGTGTTACGACTGGTACGGCACGGCCTGGCGGCGTTCGTGGCCGTCGTGGTTCTCAGCACGACAGTTCTCAGCACGACAGCCACGACAGCCACGGCCGGCCCGCTCCCGGCATCGGCCGCGGCGCAGGGGGCTCCGGTGAGCGTCCGCACCGGCGAGAAGGCCGCCACCGCGACCGTGGCGGCCACCCGTGCCGCGCCCGGCTACGTCGTGGACGTCGCGTCCGACCCCGTACGGATCACGACCACCCGCGGTGGCGGGACGGTCCTCGCGTCGTCCGGTACCGGCGGCCTCCGGTACCGGGCAGGCGGCGCATGGCACCACGCGACGATGCTCACGAGCACGAGCTGGTCAGCGGGCGAGTTACGGTTCACCGCCGCCACCACACAGCCCGGCCGGACTGTCGAGGGGCGGATCACCCCGCTCGACGACCGGTACACGCTCGTGTGGTCGGTGAGCGGCGAGGCCGAGCAGCTGAGCCTGGCGTACGACCTGCGCGCGGCCGGCCACTGGTACGGCCACGGCGAGATCTGGAGCCAGCCCTGGCCGCTGGAGACCGGCCAGGTGCGGCAGGAGGCGCACAGCCCCGCGAGCTACGACATGGTCGAGCCGTTCTGGTACACGTCGAAGGCGGTCGGCCTGTGGGTCGACACCGGCAACGTCATGGACGTCGGCGTCAACGCCGGCGGCGACGGTACCGGGCGGTTCACGGTCAAGGACGGCGGCCCGTACACCGCGACCGTGTTCGTCGAGGAAACGCCGCTGGCGGTCTACCGCGACTGGATCGGCGTCGTCGGCAAGCCGACCAAGATCGATGCAACGTACGAGCAGGTGGCGAAGCCGCTCTGGAACTCGTGGGCGCAGTACTACACCAAGGTCACGCAGGCCTCGCTGCTCGACTACGCCGACGGGCTGTCCCGCAACGGCGTCGGCGGCCACACGATCCAGCTCGACGACAAGTGGGAGTCCGACTACGGCAACCTGACGTTCGACCCTGCCACGTTCCCGGATCCGAGGGCCATGTCGGACCGGATCCACGCGATGGGCTTCGACTTCGGTATCTGGGTGACGTTGTGGATCAACCTCACGTCCGAGCGGTACCGGTACGCGGCGGACCACGGTTACCTGCTCAAGGACGGCACGGATCCGTCCAAGCCCTGCACCGTCCAGTGGTGGAACGGGAAGGCCGGCGTCGTCGACCTCGGCAACCCGGCGGCGAAGGCATGGTACGAGGGAAACCTCAAGACCCTGATGTCGGACTACCGCATCGACGGCTTCAAGTTCGACACCGCCTTCTTCAACGACGCGTGCGCCCCGGCGCCGGGGCACCAGCCGCGGGACTACCAGCGGCTCGGCGCCGAGATGGCCGACCAGTTCGACCTGCAGGGCGCCGGCATCCGGGTCCACTGGGCGGGTCCGCAGAAGTACGGGTTCGTCACCCGCACCGTCGACCAGGGCACCGGGTGGGCCGGGCTCGGAACGTCGTTCCGTCAGGCGATGACCGTGTCGACACTGGGCTACCCGTTCGTCGAGACCGACATGATCGGCGGGTCGGTCATGGAACCGCCGCCCGCCAAGGACGTGCTGATCCGGTGGGCGCAGGGCGCCGCCCTCACCCCGATCATGTACTCCTCGACCTCGCCACTCGGCGCCCCGGACGCCAAGACCGGCAGGTGGACGTACTACGACGCGGAGACCGTCGCCGAGTACCGCCGGGCCATCGGCGCCCACGAGCGGCTCGCGCCGTACCTGTGGGAGCAGGCCCGCGCGGCCGTCCGTACCGGCGACCCGATCATGCGCCCCGTCTTCTTCGACTTCCCGGACGACGAACGCTTCTACACGGTGAGCGACCAGTGGATGCTGGGCCCCGCCGTGCTCGCCGCGCCGATGCTCAGCCCCGGGAACCACCGCACGATCCAACTTCCCGCCGGTCGCTGGCTCGACGTCAACCACGGCACGGAGGTCACCGGACCGGCGACGCTGACCGGCTACCCGGTGCCGATCGGCGTCACTCCGGCGTTCGTCCGGCTCGGTGCCCCCGGCGCGCAACAGGCGTCGGCGGCACTGCGCCGGACGGACGTGGCCCCCGGCGGAATCCGCTTCACCGGTAACGAGGCCAGCACCGAGGCCGGCGCCCCGGCGACCCTGACCACGGCGGTCACGAACTGGCAGCGGCGCCCGCTCACCAACGTGGCGGCGAGCCTGACCGTGCCGGCCGGCTGGACGGCGGTGGCCACCACGCCGGCCACGTTCGCGCGGGTCGAGTACGGACAGACCGCCACGACGACCTGGACGGTGACGCCACCCGCGAACGCCCGCTGGGCCCGGTACGACGTCAGCGCCGCGGCCACGTACCGGGGTGGGCAGGCCCGCGGCGGAAGCGGCGTGACGGTCGTCCCCACGCCGGGGGAGGTCGGCGGCGGCTACCGCACGCACAGCACCGCGCCCGACACCCGGTACGGGCAGGCCGGCGACCAGTTCGCGCTCTGGGCCGGCGGCCGGGACCTGTCCGGCTGGGTCGACGAGAAGGCGACGATCTACCGCGACGGCGGCGGCACCGTGGTCGCGCGGGTCGTCGACCAGCAGGGCGGCAGCCCGATCGCCAAGGCCGGCATCGCGGTCGCCAACGACCTCACCGCGCCCGAGCGGGGCGGCTACGCCGTCCTCGTCATGACGGACACAGCCGGACTCGAGTTCCTCTGGGACGGCGACGGCGACGGCAAGCTCGACGGCTGGGCGGGCGGCGGCGCCAGTTTCCGGCCGGCGTGGCTCAAGCTGACCCGCGCCGGCACGACCTACACCGCCTACAGCAGCACGGACGGCACCGACTGGCGGCAGGTCGGCACGGCCACCGTCGCGTCGGCGTCCGGCCCTGGTCACGCCGGGGTGGTCGCGAGCGCGGTGAACCTGAACTACCCGGGCCAGAACACGCGCGCCGTGTTCGACAACGTGAGCGTGACCCCGTGAAACGCACGTGGCCTGTCGCGGCGGCGGCGTTCGTGGCTGGTGTCGTGGTGGCCTCGGCGGTCACGGCCGTCGGCGCCGCCACCGACCCGGGCGAGCGGACCACCCCGACGTGGCTCACGGCGAAGGTCGGCGACGCGCTCGGCCGCGAGGGCGTGGTGAGCTGGGTCCCGACCGGCGACTTCGCCAGCTCGGCCGACGTCCGCGTGCCGAGGTACCCGTTCCGGATCGACGGCCGGGACACCACCGCGCTGACGCTCGCGGCGGTCCGGGGCGAGCAGGTGTCCGCGCAGCTCGCGGTGGCCGCCAGCCACGACGTCGACGGGCTGCGAGCCACGGTCAGCGGCCTGGGTGGCATCGCCGCGCAGGTGCGGTTCGTGCGTTACGTGCCGGTCGCGCGGTCCAAGAGCGAGCTGACCTGGTCGGCGAAGATCGAGGACGTCGCGGGCGAGCGCGAGATCTCCGGCGACCGCAACCCGGACGTGGTCGGCGACCCGCTCGTCGCGCGGAGCACCGTCGACGTGCCGGCGTACGCGGCCCAGCCGCTGTGGTTCACGTTCCAGGTTCCGGCCAGTGCGGCGCCCGGCGAGCACACGGGCACGATCACGGTCACCGGCAACGGCGGCACCCTCGCGACGTACCCGCTGACGATCACGGTCGCGGACGTCACGCTGCCGGCCACCCGAAGCTTCTACCTGGACGTGTGGGCGCAGCCCGAGACGATCGCCGCCGCCGCGGGCGTGGCGCCCTGGTCCACGAAACACTGGACGCTCATCGAGGCCTACCAGCGGGATCTCGCCACGCGGGGCCAGAAGGTCGTCAACACGACGATCGTCGACGACCCGTGGGCGCACGACTGGTCACTCGGCCGGAAACGCTCCCAGACCAGCCTGCCGTACGGCTCGATGGTCGCGTGGAGGTATGACGGGCTGACCTTCGCCTTCGACTTCAGCCGCTTCGACCGGTACGTCCGCACGGCGTTGCGGGCCGGCGCGGGCCCCCGCATCCACGCGTACTCGATGCTCGCGTTCCACGACGCCGAACACCTCACCTACACCGACACCCGGACGCGCAGGGTCGTCCGCGAGGACGTCACGCTCGGCAGTACCCGCTGGCAGGAGGCCTGGGGCGACTTTCTCGCCGCGTTCACCGCCCATCTGCGTACCAACGGCTGGCTGGCGCAGACGTGGCTGTCGTTCGACGAACGTCCGCTCGCGACGATGACGGTGGTCCGCGACTTCGTCCGCCGCGCCGCCCCGGAGTTCGCCGACCGGATCGCCGTCGCCGGTTCCGCGAACACCGCCGGCATCGCGAACAACCTGTCCGTCGACTGGGGCGGGATCGACGCCATGACACCGGCGGCGATCGACGAGCGCCGCAGGGCCGGCAAGGTGACGACGTTCTACGTGTACGGGTCGCCGGCCCATCCGAACACGCTGTCGTACTCGCCGGCCGCCGAGGCGCGGATGCTGCCGTGGATCGCCGCCCAGCGCGGATTCGACGGGTTCCTGCGCTGGTCCTACAACAGCTGGACGGCCGATCCGTACGCCGATCCGGTGTTCCTCTTCAGCCAGGGCGACGAGTACCTGGTCTACCCGGGCACGGACGGTCCGACGTCCAGCGTCCGGTGGGAGCAGCTGCGCGAAGGGATAGAGGATTTCGAGCTGGTCCGGGTGGCGGGGGTCGATGGCGCCTCGGTGCGGGAGGCGCTCGCTCTCGCCACCCGTGACCTGGACGGGCGGTCGAAGGATCCGAAGGATCTCGCCCGCGCGAGGGCGCTGGTGGTCGCCGCGCTCGGCGGTGCGCGGTGACCACCGGCGCCCGGGGACTGCTCGCGGTGATCCTGCTGGCGAGCGTGCTCGTGGCACCCCCGGCGCGCGCGGAAACGGCCCGGGGCGCGGCGGCGGCGTTCGACCCGGCACCGGCCAAGGACGCGATCGCCCGGCTCGCGCCCCGGTACGCCGGCCAGATCGCGGTGCGGGCGCTGGACGGAAGCGGCAAGGAACGGTTCGAGATCGCCGGCCGCGCAGGCCGGATCGAGCTGGCCGGCACGAGCCCGACGGCCATCACCGCCGCGTTCGACCACTACCTGCGGTACGTCGCGCACGGCCAGGTGTCCTGGAACGGCGACCAGCTCAACCTCGGCGCCACACTGCCGGCGCCGACGGCCCCGATCACCCGCGAGAGCCCGTACACGCACCGGTACATGTACAACTTCACGCAGTTCGGCTACACCTCGCCGTACTGGGACTGGCCCCGCTGGGAACGCGAGATCGACCTGCTGGCCGCCAAGGGCATGAACCTCGTGCTGGTCACGGTCGGCCAGGAAGCCGTCTGGTACGACACGTTCCGCGAGTTCGGCTACTCCGACGCCGAGATCCGGCAGTGGATCGTCCTGCCCGGGCACCAGCCGTGGCAATGGATGGCGAACATGTCGAGCTTCGGCGGGCCGGTCAGCGCCGGCCTGATCGAGCGGCGCGCGGCGCTGGGCCGCCGGGTCGTCGACCGGATGCGGTCGCTCGGCATCACCCCCGTCCTGCCCGGCTTCGGCGGCATGGTGCCCGGCGGGTTCGCCGCGAAGAACCCGGGGGCGAACGTGGTGCCGCAGGGTGACTGGGTCGGCTTCGACCGTCCGGACTGGCTCGACCCCACCAGCGCCCCGTTCGCCGGCGTCGCCGCCAGCTTCTACCGCCACCAGCAGGAACGGTTCGGCAAGACGGGCGCCTACGGCGTCGACATCCTGCACGAGGGCGGTCAGCAGGGCGGCGTCGACGTCGCCGAGGCCGCGAAGGCGATCGAGAAGGCGATGCGCGCGGCCGACCCGTCCAGCCTGTGGGTCACGCAGGCGTGGCAGGAGAACCCGCGGCGCGAGCTGGTCGACGCCGTCGACAAGGACAAGCTGCTGGTGCTCGACATCAACGCGGACAACGATCCGCGCTGGTCGGAGACCGACGCGTTCTGGGGCGCGCCCTGGGCGTGGGGCGTCCTGCAGAACGCAGGCGGGCGCACAGGCCTGTACGGCAACCTCACCGAGATCGCCGAGACCCTGCCGGCCGTCCTCAAGAACGATCGGCGGGGCAGGCTGAACGCGATGGCCGTGGCGATGGAGGGCACCGGCCAGAACCCGGTCGTCCTCGACCTGATCGCCGACATGGTCTGGCGGGACACCCCGGTGTCGCTGCCGGAGTGGACCGCCAACTACGTCCACGGCCGCTACGGCACCCGCGACCCGGACGCACTCGCCGCGTGGAAGGTACTGGGCGACACCGCGTACGCCACCCGCCGCGACGGCGTGGCCGGGGTGATGGGCGCGGCCGAGTCGCTGTTCGCCGCCCGTCCGGCGCTGGACGCGACCAAGGCGTCCACGTGGGGGCCGGCGGCCGTCCGCTACGACCTGGAACACCTCGACGAGGCGTGGCGCCTGCTCCTGCGCGCGGGGCCGCGACTGTCCACGATCGACACCTACCGGTACGACCTGGTCGATGTCACCCGGCAGGCCCTGTCGAACCGCAGCCGGACAGCGCTGCCCCGGATCAAGGCCGCCTACGACGCTGGGGACCTCACCGCGTTCCGGGCCCGGACCTCGGAGTTCCTGGCGCTGATGGACTCGTCCGAGTCCGTCCTGGCGACGCACCGCGACTTCCTGCTCGGCGCGTGGCTGGCTGAGGCGCGCACGTGGGGTGCGAGCCCCGCCGAGCGGGACCAGCTCGAATGGGACGCCCGCACGATGCTCACCGTGTGGGGTCCGGAACGGGCCGCCGACTGGGGCGGCCTGCACGACTACGCGAACCGCGAGTGGTCCGGTCTCATGGCCGACTTCTACCGTGCCCGCTGGGCGAAGTACCTCGCCACGCTCGACACGGCGCTCGCGACCGGCCAGCAGCCCGCACCGGTGAACTGGTTCGCCTGGGAGGACGCGTGGACCCGGCGCCACGACACGTTCCGGACCACCCCGTCCGGCGACCCGTACACGGTCGCGAACCGGGTGGCGGCGCAGGTCCAGCCGGCGCCCGTCGTGACCCTGGTCGGGACGCCGGGCGAGGTGGTCCAGGGCCGGCGGTTCGAGGTGACGACCCTGTTCGCCAACTGGCGCCGGCAGGCGGTGAGCGACGTGACGATGCGGGTCGTCGCCCCGTACGGCTGGACGGTCGAGCCGGTCGGCGCCACCGCGTTCTCCCGGGTCCCGGCGCTGGGCGGCGCGAGTACGACCTGGCGCGTCACGGTCGGGCCCGACGCCGACTGGTCCGCCCAGGACCTGCTGGCCCGGGCCGTGTTCCGCGGCGGGCAGGACACCGACGAGGCAAGCCTGACCGTCCGCCCAGATCCGCAGACCAACAAGGTCCAGCCGCCGTTCACCACCCATGCCACCGCCGAGGCGGAGTTCGCCCAGTCGGGGGAGCGGTTCGCGGTCTTCGCGCAGGGCCGTGACGTCTCGGGCTGGCTGGACGAGAAGGGCGTCGTCTACCGACCCGACTCGCTCGCGGAGAACGGTGCGGTGATCACCCGGCTCGTGAGCGAGAAGGGCAGCGGACCGGCATCCAAGGCCGGGTTGGTCGTCGCCAACGACGTCACCGCGCCGGAAAGCGGCGGCTACGCCGTCCTGGCCATGTCCGCCGGCTACGGCGTCGAGTTCATGTGGGACAGCGACGGCAACGGCAAGCTCGACGGCTGGGCCGGCGGCGGCCGCAGCTACTTCCCGGTGTGGCTCAAGCTGGTTCGCGCCGGTACGACCTACACCGCGTACGCCAGCGAGGACGGCGTGGCGTGGAACAGGATCGGCGCCGCCGAGGTCCCGTCCGCGCAGGGCACCGGGGATGCCGGCATGTTCGCCAGCGCCGTCAACCTCAACACCCCGGGCACCGTGAACACGGCCTACTTCGACGCGTTCGCGGCCGGCGCACCCGGCCTGCGCAGCCCGAGCGTCAGGAATCGCTCGACAGTCGCGAATCGCTGAGGGGGCGTACGCTCTTTCCACCGGATTGTCCCAAGTGGTGTCCGAGGGAGGCCGCCATGGCCGATGGCGTAGAGCCAGTCCGCACCTACCCGCTCGGTGTGAGTCGCCCAGATCTGACGCTCGCCGACCTGCCGACGCCGGAGGAGGTGTTCGGCGTCCCCCGGATCGGGCCGGTCCAGCTGTTCAAGTACGCGGTCGGGCCCAGCCTGATCGCGCTCGGCATCTCGATCGGCAGCGGCGAGTGGCTGCTCGGGCCCCTGTCGGTGGGCCAGTACGGCTTCGTCGGCGTCGGGTGGGTCATCCTCGTGTCGGCGCTGCTCCAGACGTTCTACAACGTGGAGTGTTCCCGGTACGTGGTCGCGACCGGCGAGGTTCCGGTGGTGGGCTGGGGGCGCGTGCCGCCCGGGTGGTTCCTGTGGGTGCCGTTCTCGGTCTTCGTGGTGATCTTCGCGTTCATCGCGGGCGGCTGGGCGGCCTCGGCGGGACAGGGCGTGTTCGCGCTGGTCCACGGCCGGGTCGCCGCGTCAGGGGAGCTTGAGGAGACGCGGATCTACGCGATCGCGTTGCTCGTACTGGTGTTCCTGATCACGGCCGCCGCGCGCCGCATCAGCCGGACGCTGGAGCTGGTGAACTGGGGCATGATCGGCGCGATCCTGGTGGCGCTGCTGATCGTCGACCTGGTGGTCGTGCCGCTGGACGTGTGGTGGGAGGGCATCCGCGGGTTCGTCACGCTGTCGGCGCCGCCGGAGGGCATCACGGCCACCCAGCTCGGCGGCCTGGCGGGGTTCACCGCGCTCGCGTCGGGCCTCAACTGGTACGTCATGGGGCACTACCGCGACAAGGGCTACGGCATGGGCTACCGCACGGGGTTCATCTCCGGGCTCCGCGGCGAGCGTCGGGAGCTGATGCCGACGGGCGTGACCTTCCCCGACGACGAGCGCAACGCCGGGCTCTGGCGCCGCTGGTACCGGCTGCTGCTGGTCGACATGTGGGGCGTGTTCTTCATCGGCGCGATGCTCGGGATGCTGCTGCCGACGATCCTGATGCGCCATGCGGTCGCGCTGTCCGGCGAGACCCCCACCACGGCCACCGTGCCGACGTTCGTGGCCGCGGCACTCGACGCCGAGTACGGCCGCTTCGTCTTCTACGTGGCGCTGGTCGTGGGCGTGCTGATCCTGTTCAGCACGCAGCTCGGCATCTTCGAGGCCATGGTGCGGGTGACCACCGATGCCGCGCACGCGACGAGCCCGACGCTGCGCAAACGCCTCGAAGGGGACCCGCGGCGGTTCTACTACCCGTTCATGTTCACGTTGCTCGTCATCATCGGGATCATCCTGCACCTGGCCGTGCCGGTGAACCTCGTCCAGTGGTCGGCGAACATGTCCAACCTCGGCGCGCTGATGTACCCGTTCATGCTGATGTACCTCAACAGCAAGCTGCCGAGGGCGGCCAGGCCGGGCTGGTTGTCCTACGTGCTCCTGACCGCCAACTTCCTGTTCTTCGGCTTCTTCTTCGTGAACTTCGTGGCCGACTTCATCGGCGACCCGCTCATCACGTTCTGAGGGTCGGGGCGGCTACGCCAGGGTCATCGCGAAGAGGTGCAGCGCCGGCACGCCCGCCCGCACGTCCGGGCTGACGTCCGGCAGTACGACCGCGCGGGGCTGCCGGCCGTCCAGCAGCGGTACCGAGAAGGCGAAGAGGCTCACCGGCACGTCGTCGCGCCCCGACGCGATGTTCCGGTACGGCGCGACCACGGCCGCGTCGGCGCTGGTGCCGTACCAGTCCTTCACCGCCACCGAGAACGGTTCGCTGGTGCCGTCCGTGTAGAGGACGGCACCGTCCCCCTTGCCCTCGCCCCAGGTGCTGGTGCCGAGGAACGCGAGCCGCGTGCCCGATCCGGACAGCAGCACGGTCTGGCCGGAGGCGACGGCGTTGTCCTTCTGGCCCGGCGTCGTGTCGGGCCAGGTGAAGCTGACGCCGTCATGAGTGATCACCGCGCCGGGGCCGCATCCGACGGAGGCGAGGGCCTGCGCCGACAGGCTCGACCCCGACCCGTCGATGTTCGCGGCGCCCACGTTGCCGTCGTCGGCGATGCCGGCGTTGCCGAACGCGCCGCGCAGCGAGAGGTACGGCAGCGAGACCGAGGCGGTCCCGCGTGCGAAGTCCGAGCTGCGGGCGGTCACGTCGAAGACGGCGTGGCCGGTGTAGGTGATGGTGCCCTGGGCGTCATCCGCGAGCCGGAGCTGCCGGACCCTCGTGACCACCGCGCCGGGCCGGACGTCGCCGAGGCTGTACGCCCGCGCGTCCCCGCCGAGGTGGAGGACGGTCCGGCGCAGCGTGAACGGGCAGTCGTTGGTGAGGGTCGCGGTGACCTCCACGGGCTGGCCGGCCGCCGGCTCCCGGGGTGACACAGTGACGGTGAGGCGAGGGCCGAGGCTGTCGAGCTCGGGGCTGTAGGTGGCATCGGTCGATGCGGTCATCAGCGTGCTCCTTCCGGGCTCAGCGGTTCCAGTCGACGGTGAGGGTGTGGGCGTACCGGCCGGGCGGGGTCGAAGGCAGCGTGACCACGACCGTCCCGTCGCGGCGGGACCACGGCACCGGCCGGCCGAGCAGCCGCATCCGCGCGCCGGCGGCGATCGGCAGGTCGCCGGGCAGCCGCAGCTCCTGGCCGGGCCAGTCGAGGACGACGATGTGGAACTTCCCCGGCGTCACGGTGTAGCGGACGCCCGGATCCTCGGACCGGATCCACGGCGCCGAGCCGTAGATCGCGTGCCCGTTGACGTCCAGCCAGGCACCGATGTCGCGCAGCCGCTCCTGCAGGATCTCCGGGATCGTGCCGTCCGCCCGGGGACCGATGTTCAGCAGCAGGTTGCCGTTCTTGCTCACCACGTCGACGAGCCGGTGGACCAGGAACTGCGACGTCTTGAAGTCCTCCGGCAGCTCGTGCTTGTTGTACCCCCACGAGTAGCCGATCGTGACGCAGTGCTCCCACTTGTTCGACACCATCACCGGCGCGGTGTGCTGCTCGTAGGTCTGGAAGTCCAGGTGCGTGTCGAAGCGGTCGTTGACCAGCACGCCCTTCGGCACGGGTCGGTTCTTGGCCTGGTTGTAGTAGTGGGCGATCGGCTCTTCGCTGAGCCACGGCCCGGTCGGCGGGCGGAGCCCGGTCCACTGCCCGTCGGCCCAGAGCAGATCGGGGTCGTAGCGGTCGATGATCTCGCGTAGCTGCTGGTGCTCGTACTCGCGCACGTAGTCGCTGACGGGCTTGTAGCCGACCAGCGGGATCTCTTCGCCGGTGTAGAAGTTGCGCATCGGGCGGCCCATCGACGGGTTGAACCACTCGCCGAGCGAGTAGTAGAGACCGGCCCGGACCGTGCCGCGCCGGCGTGCCGCGGCGACCAGGTCGCCGACCAGGTCGCGGCGTGGGCCCATCGCGACGGCGTTGCGGTCGGTGACCGCGCTGGGGAACAGGGAGAAACCGTCGTGGTGCTTGCTCGTCAGCACGAAGTACTCGGCGCCGGCCTCCTCGAACAGCCGCACCCACGAGTCCGGGTCGTACCGCTCGGCCTTCCACTGTGGAATGAACTGGTCGTACACGAACTGCTCGCCGTAGGTCTCGCGGTGGTACGACCAGGGCTGCGTGTCGCGCCACTGCTGGTAGAAGAGGTACCACTCCGACGCCTGCTGGCGACTCGTGCCGGCCGGCACGGCGTAGGCGCCCCAATGGATGAAGATGCCGAACTTGGCGTCCTTGTACCAGCGCGGCACCGGATGGGTGTCCAGCGACTCCCGCGTCGGCTCGTAGTCGGGGCGGGCGGGCGCCGCCAGGGCTCTGCTGACCAGCGCGGGCGCCAGCAGCGCGCCCGCGCCCAGCGCGGTGCCGGTCAGGAAGAGGCGGCGGCTGAGGCCTTGCGATAACTCGTGCTGCGACATCGAGCGCTGTGACATCGAGTCTCCCTCGTTCTCGGCGATGGGGGGGATCCGTCCTTACGGCGTGACCGCGAGCAGAAGCCGGTGGACGGTCGCGGCCATGTCGGTGCGTGCCACGGTCAGGTACTTGCGCGGGTCGACGGTCGCGTCCTCGCGGAGCCGGCGCCGGACCGCACTGGTGAACGCCACGTTCAGGGCCGTGCCGATGTTGATCTTCACCATGCCGGCCGCGACCGCGCGGGTCAGCTCCCCGTCCGGCACCCCGGACGAGCCGTGCAGCACCAGCGGCACCGGCACCGCGTCGCGCAGCCGGGCGATGAGATCCAGGTCGAGGCACGCGGTCTGGCTGGTCATGGCGTGGCTGCTGCCGACCGCGACGGCCAGGGCGTCGACGCCGGACGCGGCCACGTAGTCGCGGGCCTCGTCCGGGTCGGTGCGGACGCCGGGCGCGTGCGCGCCGTCCTTGCCACCCACCTCGCCCAGTTCCGCCTCCAGCCAGAGCCCACGCGCGTGCGCCCATTCGGCGGCGGTGCGGGTGGCGTCCACGTTGCCGGCGTAGTCCAGGGTGGACGCGTCGAACATGACCGAGCTGAAGCCGGCGTCCGGGGCCTGGTGCAGCAGCGCGACGTCGGTGACGTGGTCGAGGTGCAGCGCCACCGGCACCGCCGCCGCCGAGGCCGCCGCGACGCACGCCGCCGAGATCGGCGCGAGCTGCCCGTGGAACCAGACGGCGTTCTCGCTGACCTGCAGGATCACCGGCCGGCCCGCTGCCTCGGCGCCGGCCAGCACCGCTTCGACGTGTTCCAGCGTGATCACGTTGAAGGCGGCCACCGGGGAGGCGACCAGCTCGGCGGTCTTCACAAGGGGCATGGGGTGTCCTCCAGGCGGGTCACGGCGACGCGGCCGAGCAGCGCGCGGTACGTGTCGAGGTCGAGGTCGCCGGCCACGGGGCTCAGCACGGCGGCGCCTGACGCGGCGGTGGCGTGCGCCAGCCGCTCCGGCCAGTCCTGGCCGGCGACCAGGCCGGCGACGAGTGCGGCGACGGCGGCGTCACCCGCCCCGGTCGGGTTGCCGAGCAGCGTCTCCCGCGGACGCGAGCGCCACCAGCCGGACTCCGTCGAGGCCAGCATCCCGAGCGGTCCGAGCGACACGACCACCGCCGCGGCACCCGCCTGCCGCATCGCCGCCGCGCCGGTCAGCGGGTCGGTGGCGCCGGTCACGCGGGTCAGCTCGTCGCTGTTGGGCTTGACGATCGCAGGCCGCGCCGTCACGCCGAAATTGAGGGCGGCGCCGTCGGAGTCCAGGACGGTCGGGACGTCGGCGCAGAGGGCGCCGAGCGTGGCGTAGGCATCGGTGGGGATCCCCGGCGGCAGGCTGCCGGACAGCACCAGCGCGCTGGCGCGGGGCAGCAGGTCGGCGACGAGGTCGAGGAACTGGCGCCAGTCCGCGTCCGTGACGGTCGGCCCCGGCTCGTTGAGGACGGTCACGGCGTCGGCCTCGACGATCGTCACCGTCCGCCGGGTCTCGCAGGCGGTCGGCACCAGCGCGTGCGCGATGCCGGCCGCGTCCAGTTCGGACCGGACCTGGTCGCCGTGGCGCCCGCCGGCGAACCCGGTCACCGTGACGGGCTGGCCGAGCGCGGTGAGCACGCGCGCGACGTTGACCGCCTTGCCGCCCGCGCGGGCGTGCACGTCCGTCACGCGGTTCGTCTCCGACCACCGGACGGCCGGCAGCCGGTAGGTGATGTCGACCGCCGGATTGAGCGCGACGGCCAGGATCATCTCGCGCTCAGGATCACCGAGCGGGAGAGGTTGCGGGGCGAGTCCGGGTCGAGGCCGCGCGCGTGCGCGATGGCCACCGCGAGGCGCTGCACCCGGATCAGGTCCGCCAGCGGGTCGAGGTCGTCGTTGACCACGGTGCCGCCGGCGGCCTCGACGTCGCCGACGAGCCCGGGCGGCGGCGCGCCGAGCACCCATACCGCACGGCCGGGGCCGGTGATCGCGATCGGACCGTGCCGGTACTCCATCGCCGGGTAGGCCTCGGTCCAGGCGCCGGCCGCCTCGCGCATCTTCAACGCCGCCTCCTGCGCCAGCCCGTAGGCCCAGCCCTGGCCGAGGAACGTGAACTGCTCGGCCGCGACCAGGCCGTCCGGCAGCGGCGCCTGCACGGCGTACCGCGCGTCGGCGACGGCCGCCCGGAGGTCGGTGCCGAGATGCGCGCGGAGCAGCACGAGCTGCGTGGTGGCGAAGCGGGTCTGGACGACCGAGGTCTCGTCCGCGAAGTCGAGGGTGACGGTCCGGTCCGCCAGGGTGGTGACCGGCGAACCCGGCACGGCCGTGACGACGGTCGTGGGGATCCGCCCGCGCACCTCCGCGAGCAGGTCGATCACCTCGGTCGTCGTGCCGGACCGGCTCAGCGCGAGGATCCGGTCGTACGGGCGGTACACGGGCGCCTCGGACGCGGCGAACGCGTCGGTCTCGCCATGGCCCGCGGACTCCCGCAGCGCGGCGTAGGACTGGGCGACGAACCACGAGGTGCCGCAGCCCACGACGGCCACGCGCTCACCCCGCGCCGGCAGCCCCTCGGGGGCGAGGCCACGGGCCCGTTCCCAGCAGTCGGGCTGGCTGGCGATCTCCGTCTCGGTGTGCGTACCCACGGCTCCCCCTTGCATGTAGATGCTCGTTTGAGGCTACCAAAGTGCAGAAAAAAGCAAAGCTTTCGCGCCGGACGGGTGGTTCCGCGCAGAATGGGCGGCGATCTGCCATGCTTTCGAGCACGAACGAGCACGAAAGGGCTGGATGTGGGCAGGGACGAACGCTGGAACGCGCTGCTGGAACTGCTCGCCGACCGTGGCCGGCTCCAGGTCGAGGACGCCGCCGACGAACTGAGCGTGTCGCCGGCCACCATCCGGCGCGACCTCGACCAGCTCGCGGAACAGCAGATGGTCACCCGGACGCGCGGCGGAGCCGTCGCGCAGCGCGTCGCCTACGACCTGCCGCTGCGGTACAAGAAGGCCCGGCACGCGCCCGAGAAGCAGCGGATCGGCGCCGCCGCCGCCGCGCTGGTGGCACCCGGTGCGATCGTCGGCCTCAACGGCGGAACCACCACGACCGAGACCGCCCGCGCGCTCGGCACGCGCACCGACCTGCACGGCGACGGGCCCGCGCCCGCGCTCACGATCGTCACGAACGCGCTCAACATCGCCAACGAGCTGACCGTGCGGTCGCACATCAAGATCGTCGTCACCGGCGGCGTCGTCCGGCCGCAGTCCTACGAGCTGACCGGCGCCTACGCCACCGAGACGCTGGAAGAGGTCTCCCTGGACACCGCGTTCATCGGTGTCGACGGGCTCGACGCCGTGCGCGGCGCCACCGCCCACCACGAGGGCGAAGCGGCCGTGAACCGGATGATGACCGAACGCGCCCGCCAGGTCGTCGTCGTCACGGACAGCTCGAAGCTCGGCCTGCGCGCATTCGCCCGGATCTGCGACCTGCGCGCGATCCACACCGTCGTCACCGACACCGCCGCCACCGGCGACATGGTGCGCGCCCTCACCGACGCCGGCGTCCACGTCATCAGCGCCTAGTCATCAGCGCCTAGCAGCGCGAAGCGGCGGTACCGGCCCACCTTCCCGAGGACCAGTACCGCCGCTCCGCTCAGGGAACCCGAGCCGCTGCCGGAAGGACTACGGCGTCTCGGGTGACTCGGTCGGCTTCGGCGACTCCGTGGGTTCCGGGGACTCGGTGGGCTTGGGGGACTCGGTCGGCTCGGGCGACTCGGTCGGGTTCGGCGGCTCCGGGGTGCCGCCGCCCTCACAGGTCGCGAACAGCAGCTTGTTCGGCGAGCCGGTACCCGGACCGTTCACGACGTCGCCGGTCGCGCAGCCGACGAGCCCGTCGTGGACCTGAGCCGGTGTCGCCGTCGGGTTCCCGGCGAGGAACAGCGCGGCGGCGCCGGCGACGTGCGGGGACGCCATCGACGTACCGCTGATCGTCTTGGTCTGGGTCGTGCCGCCGATCCACGCCGCCGTGATCTGGTCGCCCGGCGCGAACAGGTCGACGCACGTGCCGGTGTTGGAGAAGTCGGCGCGGTCGTCGTTGATCGAGGTGGCGCCGACCGTCAGCGCCTCCTCCGTGCGGGCGGGGGAGAAGTTGCAGGCGTCGGAGTTCTCGTTGCCCGCCGCGACCGCGTAGGTGATGCCGGCCGCGATCGACTTCTTGACGGCCGAGTCGAGCGCCGCGCTGGCGCCGCCGCCGAGGCTCATGTTGGCGACGGCCGGCTTCTTGGCGTTCTCCGTCACCCAGTCGACACCGCCGATGACGCCGGCGTTGGTGCCGCTGCCCTGGCAGTCCAGCACCCGGACGGCGAACAGCTTCGCGCCCTTCGCCAGGCCGTGGGCCTCGCCGCCGACGGTGCTGGCGACGTGCGTGCCGTGGCCGTTGCAGTCCTCGCCGTTACGGCCGTCGCCGACGGTGTCGGTGCCGACCGACGCCCGTCCGCCGAAGTCCTGGTGCTTGGTGTTGATGCCGGTGTCGATGATGTACGCGTTCACGTTCTCGGCCTTGCTCGCGTACGTGAACTTCTTGTCGAGCGGCAGCTGCTTCTGGTCGGAGCGGTCGAGGCCCCAGTTCGGCGGGTCGGCCTGCTCGTCGGACGCCTTCACCACGCTGTTCTGCTCGACGAACGCGACACGGGAGTCGGCGGCCAACTCCCGTGCCTCGCCCTCGGACATCGTGGCGGCGAATCCGCGCACCACCGAGTCGTACGTGTGGGTGATCTTCGCCTGGTGGGCGGAGGCGAGGGCCTTGCTCGTGGCGGGCACGGACACCTTCGGGTCCTTGAGGACGACGATGAAGCTGTCGTCGATGGCGCCGGGCCCGGCTAACGCGTGGAACTTGCCCGCGGCGGCGTCCTGTTCGGCGGCGCCCGCGGTGGAGACCTGTGTGCTGATCACGACGAAGCCAGCGGCCAGTACGGCAGCTGCTGCCCCGGCCAGGCCGACGGAGAGGCGTCGGCGGCGGTTCACGTTCAAGGCAAGTCCTTTCCTAGCGGTGGGAGCAGGTGAGCGTTGCTCCTGTCGCTGGAAACTAGGGACGGCCGGCTGACTCCGGGGAAAACCGGCGTAATCGCGCCATCGGCATCAAACCGCCTACCAACTACACGAAGCGGTCGGACGAGTACAGGGCGTCGATTTCTGCACTACTTCCGGGTAACCAACGGGGCTATGGAGACAAAATGTGACGCAGATCACAGCGAAATGTGTAACGCCTTTGCTTCGGCCCCCACGTACCACAGGCCAGGGTGGGGTGAACCGGAGTCGCCGTCGCATCCGTCGGCGTCCCGGGTGCCCACGGACCCGCCACAGGAGGAACGGCTGCCTTGCTCGAGGAGCTCGGGATCGAAGCGGACGACGAAGAGCTGTACGAGTGTGTCCTGCGGCACGCGAACCCGACCGTGAGCGAGTTAGCCAACCGGCTGCGCAGACCCCCGGACGACGTCCGCCGCAGCCTCGCCTCCCTGGCCGGCTTCGGCCTCGTGACCTGCCTCTCCGGCACGCCGAAGCGCTGGGTCGCGCCGCCCCCCGACGTGGCGATCGGGGCGCTCATCCAGCGGCGCGAGCGGCGGCTGAGGTCGCTGCAGCGGCTCGTCCGGCACTACGTCACGACGTACCAGCGCGGCGAGGCCGGCGCGGACGCCGCTGGGCACCTCCTGGAGACCCTGCGCGGACGCGACGCCATCGCGGAGCGGGTCGAGCAGCTGCACGCCCAAGCGCGCGAGGCGGTCTGCATCTTCGACAAGCCGCCGCACGCCCAGTCCGGGGCGGGGCCGGCACAGCACGGCGCCCTCCGCCGCGGCATCACGTACCGGACCGTCTACGAACGCTCCAGCCTCGACGTCGCCGGACGGCTCGACGAGGTCCGGCGGGCCGTCGAGGCGGGCGAGGAAGCCCGGGTGCTGCCCAGGCTCCCGCTCAAACTGCTCCTCGTCGACCGGACGTGGGCCGTCGTGCCGATCTCGTCCGGCGACGCCGAACACGCACTCGTCATCCGCTCGTCGGCGCTGCTGGACGGGCTCGTCACGCTGTTCGAGCAGCAGTGGCAGCGGGCCATCCCCATGTTCGCCGACGCCGCCGGTACCGACGAGACCGCCGACCTGCTCACCATGCTGCTCACCGGCATGACCGACGAGACCATCGCGCGGCGGCTCGGCATCGGGCTCCGCACGGTGCAACGCCGCGTCCGGGCGCTGATGGACGACCTCGGCGCCGACACCCGTTTCCAGGCCGGCTTCCAGGCGGCCCGATCCGGCGGCGCCCCCGGCACCTGCCCCACCTGCACCCCACCATCCTGACCCCGCCGGCTGCTACCTGCGCCTGCCGACCCCGGACCGCCGTCCGCCGATCCTGGCCCGCCGTCCGCCGATCCTGGCCCGCCGTCCGCCGATCCTGAACCGCCGCCCGCCGACCCCGAACCGCCGCCCGCCGACCCCGAACCGGACTGTTCGGGATGCCGTCCTGAAACCGGGCGCTCATAGCCCCGTTAGTCCGGACAGTCCTGTTCGCTGAACGGCCGGTTCGCTGAACGGGCGGCCGGCGCGGGGCGGCGGGGCGGTCGGCGGCGGTCAGGTGCCGCTGGGCTCCAGGGCGGTGGGCGCCGCGGTGTCGTGCGCTGGCATGGTCGCCCCGCCCTCGCGGAGGAGGGCGCGCCAGGCGTCAGGATCGTGACGGTACGGCTCGGTATTCCCCAGGAACTCGCGCAGGACGGCGACGAAGCGGCCGGGGTCGTGCCGGTGCGGGAAGTGGTTGGCGCCGGCGAAGACGGTGAGGCGGCTGCTGGGCAGCGCGGCGTGGGCGACCTCGGCGTGCCGGACGGGGATGACCGGGTCGTGGTCGCCGGCGATGAGCTGGGTCGGGATGTCGCGGACGAGGTAGCTGCGGTCGAGCATCGTGATGACCTGCCCGCGCGGGTCGACGACCGCGCGCAGCGTGCGGAGGAAGGCGCTGCGGGTGGCCGGGTCGCGGAGCCGGCGGTACCCGGTGATGAGGTCCTCGACGCCGTCGCCGAGCGGCGATCCGAACCGGCGTAGCAGCGACCCGGCGGCGCGCAGCGTCCACGTGACCGGTGCCAGCCCCGCGAACGGCGTCACGAGCGGCAGCATCAGTTCGGCGGCGGGGGAGGCGACCGCGCGCAGGATGGGCGCCACGTCACGCCCGGCGCCGGCCGTGCTGACGAGGACGAGCCGTTCGCACAGTTCGGGGTACTGGTACGCGAGCTGCAGCGCGACACCGCCGCCGAGCGAGTGCCCGACGACCGTGACGCGCTCGATGTCGAGGACGGCGAGCAGGTCCCGCATCCCGCACGCGTACGCGGCGACGGAGTAGTCGGCGCGGGGCTTGTCGGACGCGCCGTGCCCGAGCAGGTCGGGGGCGATGACCGTGTGGTCGCGGGCGAGCATCGGCAGGATGTCCTGCCAGGTGCCGGACGAGTCGCCGATGCCGTGCACGAACAGCACGGCCGGTCCCTGGCCGCCGATCAGGAACGCGCGCCGGTAGCCGTGGATCGTGCGGTACTGGAGCCGGACGGGGCGCCGCCGCCCGGTCGGGAACGGGATGAGGTCAGCGCGCACGGGAGCAGCAGACACGGGATCGGCGGACACGGCTGCCTCCTTCCGGTCGCGGAGGCAACCCCCGGTGAACACGTAGCGACCTGTCTACCACTAGAAGGTGAACAACAGGTGCCGCTACCGGGCTCTGCTGACTTCGTTTACAGTAGTGATCATGACCGAACCCGTGGCCGTCGCCCAGGTCGTCGGCGACGAACCGAACCCGTACCTGCTCGGCGTGTTCGCGCCGGTCCAGGAGGAGATCACCGCCGGCGACCTGACGGTGATCGGCGAGATCCCGAAGGACCTCAACGGCATCTTCCTCCGCAACGGCCCCAACCCCCGGTTCGAGCCGCGCGGCC
This sequence comes from uncultured Actinomycetota bacterium, assembly GCA_963742725.1. Lineage (GTDB taxonomy): Bacteria > Actinomycetota > Actinomycetes > Mycobacteriales > Cryptosporangiaceae > CAVVAL01. Next base: position 1,151,763 of record CAVUMX010000003.1, read on the forward strand.
GCTACCACTGGTTCGACGGCGACGGGATGATCCACGCCGTCCACCTGGAGAACGGGGTGGCCCGGTACCGCAACCGCTGGGTCCGTACGCGCGCGTTCGAGGCCGAGTCGGCGGCGGGGCGGACGCTCTGGTCCGGGGTGATGGAGAACCCGAAGGCGAACCCGTTCGGCAACAACCACGGGCTCAACCTGAAGGACGCCGCCAACACCGACGTCGTCTTCCACCGCGGCAAGGTCCTGGCCACGTGGTACCTGTGCGGATCGCCGTACGGGCTCGACCCGCTCAGCCTGGAGACGGTCGGCGCCGAGGACTTCCTCGGCACGCTGACGGGCGACATGATGGCGCACCCCAAGGTGGACGAACGTACCGGCGAGCTGTTCTGGTTCGACTACGGGCCGCGCCCGCCGTACATGCGGTACGGGGTGATCGGGCCGGCCGGCGAGGTCACCCACGTCACGGACATCGAGCTGCCCGGGCCGCGACTGCCGCACGACATGGCGATCACCGAGCGGTACGCGATCCTCATGGATCTGCCGTTGTTCCAGGACATGACGGCGGCGCGCGAGGGCCGGCACAAGATCGTGTTCGAGCGGGACATCCCGGCGCGGTTCGGCGTGATCCCGCGCAAGGGGACGGACGTCCGCTGGTTCACGGCGTCGCCCTGCTACATCTACCACGTGGTGAACGCGTGGGAGGAGGGCGAGCAGATCGTCCTCGACGTGTGCCGGGTGAAGCGGCCCGCGCCGCCGCCCGAGGCCACGACGCCGCTCGCCAAGATGCTCGCCTACCTGCGGCTGGACGCGCAGCTGTGGCGCTACCGGTTCGACCTGCGGACCGGCGCGACGACCGAGGGCCCGTGCGACGACGCGAACACCGAGTTCCCGAGCGTCGACGCCCGCATCGTCGGCCGTCCCAGCCGGCACGCCTACGCCGTGCACATCTCTCCGGAGAGCACGCTCCGGTTCGACGGGCTCGTCGCGTACGACACCGTGGCCGGCACCAAGCAGACCGCCATGTTCGGCCCCGGACGGTGGGGGAGCGAGGCGCCGTTCGCCCCGCGCGACGGTTCGACCGGCGACAACGACGGGTACCTCGTGACGTTCGTGCAGGACGAACGGGAAGGCCGCTCCGAACTGGCGATCTACGACGCTGCGGACGTGACCCGCGGCCCCGTCGGCCGGGTGCTGCTGCCCCAGCGCGTGCCGCTCGGCTTCCATGGCGCGTGGATCCGGGCTGACCAGCTCCGGGCCGACCAGCTCCGCACCGGCGCATGACCGAGGCGTACGTGCTCGACACCGTCCGGACGCCGCGCGGGAAGGCCCGACCCGGCGGCGGCCTGGCGGACGTGACCCCGGTGCGCCTGCTCCAGGTGCTCCTCGCCGCGCTGGAGCGGCGCACCGGCCTCGACCCGTCCATGGTGGACGACGTGATCGTCGGCTGCGCGAGCCAGATCGGCGACCAGGGCGGCGGCATCGCCCGTACGGCCGTGCTCGCGGCGGGCTGGCCACCGCACGTCCCCGGACTGACCGTCAACCGGTACTGCGCCTCGGGGATCGACGCCGTCGCGCTGGCGGCCGCGCTGATCCGCTCCGGCCAGGCGGATCTCGTCGTGGCCGGCGGCGTCGAATCCGTGTCCCGCGTGCCGCTGTTCGCCGACCGGGGTCCGCTGTGGTGCGACGCCGAGATGGTCGAACGGATCGGCAGCGTCCACATGGGAATCGCCGCCGACGTCGTGGCCACCGAGGACGGCTACACCCGCGCCGAACTGGACGCCTACGGGCTGCGGAGCCAGCGCCGCGCCGCCGCCGCGTGGAAGGACGGGCGGTTCGACCGCTCCCTCGTCCTCGTGCCCGAGGCGGACCTCGACCACGACGAACACGTCCGCGCCGACGTGTCCGAGGCGGCGGTGGCCGCGTTGGAACCGGCGTTCGCCGAACTCGGCGCCGCCGGCCAGGACGCCCTCGCCCTCCGCCGCCTCACCCCGGCTGGCAGCCCTCCGCCGTCCATCCGGCGCCGGCCACCCCGGCGCGGTCCATCCCGGCGCGGGCCATGCCGCTCCCGGCGCCACCGGCGCCGGCCACCCTGCCGCGGGCCACGCCGCTCCGCGGCGCCACCTGCGCGGGCCACCCTGCCGCGGGCCACCCTGCCGCGGCGCCGCTGGACGAGGTGCGGCACCTGCACACCAGGGCCACATCCCCGTCGATGGCGGACGGGGCCGGCCTGGTGCTCGTCGGCTCGGCCGCCGCTGCCGGACGCCTCGGCGTCGAGCCCCGGGCCCGGATCGTCGCGTCCGCCAGTGCGGGCGGTGACCCCGTCCGGATGCTGGTCGCCGGCCAGATCGCCGTGCGACGTGCGCTGGGGCGCGCCGGCCTGGAACCGGGGCAGCTCGACGTGGTCGAGTTCGCCGAGGCGTTCGCCGCGCTGTGCCTCAAGCTCCAGCGCGAACTGGGGATCGACGACGCGGTGCTGAATCCGAACGGCGGCACGATCGCGATGGGACACGCGTTCGGCGCCACCGGCGCGATCCTCACCGCGGGGTGCGTCGACGAGTTGCACCGCGCGGGCGGGCGGTACGGCGTCGCGGCGGTCAGCGGCGCCGCCGGCTCCGGCGCCGCCCTGGTCCTCGAACGCACCTGACCCGCCGTCGCCAACCCGCCCGGCCGTCGCCGGCCCGGCACAGCGCGGTCCCGTGCCGCCGCACCGGTCCGCGTCGCCGGTGGCCGCCGCGAATCCCGAGGTCAGCGCTTCGCGGCCTGCTTCGCGGCCTGCTTCGCGACGCGCGCTCCGACCAGGCCCGCCGCGACCAGCAGCGCTCCCCAGCCGAGGATCTTGGTCGCGACCGCGACACCTGTCGAGTGCGCGACCGGGACCGTCGAGAACCACGCGCGCGGATCGGTGTAGACGTCGAGCTGTTCGCCGACCTGGCGTTTCTGCGCGGGTGGGTAGAGGAGCCAGCCCAGGTCGCGGCCGGTGCCGCTCTCGGCCACCCGGTAGCTGATCCAGGCGCCGTCGAACTCGTCGGTGGCGGTGCCGGTTCCGGTGACGACGGCGTCCGTGCGGAGGCCGCAGGCCGCCTGGTAGAGCGGTGTGACGCCGATCGCGATCGTGCCGGCGAGGACGACGAGCGTGAACGACATGGCCAGGTACCCGGGCTGCTCGCCGGGGATGGCCGCGTCGCCCGCGTTGTACCCGAGCGACCCGACGATGATCGCGATCATGAACACGACGGTCCCGGCGATTCCGGCCCACGCCGTGCCCCGCCCGAACAGCGTGCCGGCGACCGTCGAGACGAGGATCGTCCCGGTGAGGCCGAGCACGGCCCAGCGCAGCGCCCACAGCGCCTGCCCGTATCGCGCCACCCGCTCGCGCACCGCTGCCACCGCCTCCGCCCGGTTGCCGTCATTGTCGCGGTGACGCGGCCGGTCGCGGGCAAGAACGGGCACATCGGACGCGTCCGCACCGCTCAAACGCACCGCACCGCTCAAACGCACCGCACCGCCGAGCGCCCCCGCGACGATGGCCCACATCGCCGAACGCGTCGCACGGGCGCTCGCCCCACGCGGCGACGCCCGCACCGCACGGCGTGGCCCCCGGCCGGCCACGCTCTACGCTGCTCGCATGAACCGGTGGCTGCGCCTGGGCACGGCGGTCGTCCTCGCCGCCGCCGTGGCGGGCTGCCCGGCCGGTCAGGACGAGCAGGCACCGGCCGGGCCCCTGCGAATCGCCACCGGCGAGGTCGGCGGCGTCTACCACGCGTACGGGGCCGGGATCGCCGACGCGGTCCGGGCCGAGTCGCCGGAGCTGCGCCCGCGCGCCCTGGCGACCGACGCCAGCGTGGCGAACCTGAAGCTGCTCGGTGCCCGGGACGCCGAAGTCGCCTTCACGCTCGCCGACACCGCCGCGGACGCCGTCGAGGGCACCGGGCCTTTCGCGGGGCCGGTCGACGTCGTGGCGCTGGCGCGGCTGTACGACAACTACGTGCAGCTGGTCGTGCCGGCGTCGTCGCCCATCCGGAGCCTCACCGACCTGCGCGGACGCCGCGTGTCGACGGGCGCGCCCGGCTCCGGCACGGACCTGGTCGCCGACCGGCTGCTGGAGCTGGCGGCGCTGCGGCAAGGCACGGACGTCAAGGCCGTCAATATGAGCCTGGAGCCGTCGAGCCAGGCCCTGCGCGCCGGCGAGCTGGACGCGTTCTTCTTCTTCGGCGGCATCCCGACGCCGGCAGTGGCCGCGCTGTCCCGCGCGACGCCGATCCGGGTCGTGCCGCTGGCGGAATGGGTACGCCGCCTCGCCGAGCGGTACGGCGGCCTCTACTCCGAGGCCGTGATCCCGGCCAGCCCCTACTCGCTCGCCGCGCCGGTCTCCACCGTCAGCGTGCCGAACTACCTGGTCGTCCGCCGCGACATGGACGAAAGTGTCGCCTACCGGCTGACCCGCGCCCTGTTCGGCCGCACGGACATCCTGGCCCGCGCGCACCCCGAGGGCCGCCGGCTGTCCGTCCGCACGGCGATCTCGACGTACCCGCTGGACCTGCACCCCGGCGCGACCCGCTGGTACCGCGAGACCCGCCGCTAACCCGCCAGCCGCCGCGCGCGCCGCCACCCTGAACCCGTTCAGTTTCGGACTTTTGAGGGTCCAAGGGCCTGCTCGACCCTCAAAAGTCCGAAACTCGGGAGGCCGCGCCGCGCCGCCACCCTGAACCTCGGGGGCGGGCACGGCGCTAGGCGACAGGCTCCCGAACCGGCGGTGCCGGCAGCTCCACGATCGCGCGCAGGCCGCGCGGCTCGGCCCGTTCCAGCCGCAGCGTCCCCCCGCACGCGGCGACGAGCGCCACCGCGATCGCCATGCCGAGCCCGGTCCCGGCGACGTTCTGGTGGCTGCGGCTGCGCCAGAACCGTTCGCCGACGTGCGCGAGGTCGTCATCGGACAGTCCGGGCCCCTGATCGGTCACGGTGATAGCGCCGTCGCCCACTTCGACGCGGACGGGCGTCCCGGGCGCGAACTTGAGCGCGTTGTCCAGCAGCGCGTCGAGGACCTGGTCGAGGACGTCCGGGATGAGCCGCACGACCGGCCCGGCCTCCGGTGCGGACAGGTCCAGGGGCGTGGCCGCCTGCTCGTAGGCCGGTCGCCACGCCTCGACCCGGCTGCGCGCCACCGCGGCGGTGTCCACGTCGGAGCGTTCGGCCCGCCGGGCGTCGGTACCGGCGAGGCGGAGAAGCGCGTCGAGCAGTTCGCCGAGATGGTCGAGTTCGGCTACGGCGTGCCGGTGCTCGTCGGCTCCCTCCGGCGCGACGTGGCCGCCGAGCATCTCGACACGCAGGCGCAGCGCCGTGAGCGGGTTCCGGAGCTGGTGGGACGCCTGCGACACGAAGAACCGCTGCCGGTCCAGGGCCCGCTCGACGCTGTCGGCCATCGTGTTGAACGCGGACGTCAGCGCCCGCAGCTCCGGCGCGCCGCCCGCGTCGGAGCTGACCCGGGCGTCGAGCCGCCCCCGGCTGATCTCGCCGGCCGCGTCCGCGAGGCGGGCGACCGGCCGCAGCACCCATCGCACGGTCGGGAACCCGAGCAGCAACGCGGCCAGGGCCAGGGTGACGAGGCCGGCGCCGACCAGCAGCAGGAGCCGCCGCAGGATGTCGCCGCGGACCGGATCGGTCGGCCCGACCGTCACGACGGCGCCGGAGACCTGGTTGTCGCGGCCGACCGGTTCCGCGACGACGTACGGGCGGTCGTCCCAGGGCCAGGCGAGATGCGGACGCTCGGCCGGACGTCCCGCGAGCGCGGTCGCCAGCGCACCGGCCACGGGCGGCGACTCCGGGTCGAGCGCGGAGCGGGACCGCAGGACGACGGTGCCTTCCCGGTCCACGACGAGCACGGCCACGCCGTACAGGTCGTCGTAGCGGCGCATCTCGAAGTCGAGCGTGCCGGGCCGGTTCTCGCGCAGCGCCGGTTCCGCGAGCGTGGCGAACCGGGTCGTGTCGGTGAGCTGGGTGACGAACAGGTCGAGCGAGACCTGCTGCGTGTACGTCACGGCGAACGGCAGCTCCAGGGCGAACAAGATCCCGGTGAGCAGGCCCAGGACCAGCACCAGCAGGCGGCGGTGCACCGGGACTCACCCGTCCGCGTCGACGATGTACCCCACGCCGCGCACGGTACGCACCAGGTCCGGACGGTGCAGCTTCTGGCGCAGCGACGCGACGTGGACGTCCAGGGTGCGGCCGGTGCCGGGCCAGTCGGTGTCCCAGACGGCGCGCAGGATCTCGTCCCGGCCGACGACCGTGCCGCGCCGCCGCACGAGCAGGACCAGCAGGTCGTACTCCTTGCGGGTCAGGTCCACCGGTTCGCCGTCGACGGTGACCCGGCGCGCGTCCGTGTCGACCGTCACGGAGCCGATCGTCGTGGCCAGGTTCTGGCCGGCGGGCTGGGTCCGGCGCAGCACGGCCTCGATCCTGGCCAGCAGCTCGGCCAGCGCGAACGGCTTGACCACGTAGTCGTCGGCGCCGGTGCGGAGCCCGTCGACGCGGTCGCGTTCGGTTCCCCGCGCCGTCACGGCGATGACCGGCACGCCGCTGCCGGACCGGATCCGGGCGCAGACCTCCAGGCCGTCCATGTCCGGCAGGCCCATGTCGAGCAGCACGAGGTCGAGGTCGCCCTTGCCGACCGCGGTCAGCGCCTCGGCGCCGTCGCCGGCACGGGTCACGCCGTAGCCGGCCCGCTCCAGCGCCGCACGCAGCGCACTCGCCACGCGGTCGTCGTCCTCGACCACCAGGATCCGCGCGGTCACGCCACCTCCCCAAGCCTGCTAGGTCAGATCTACGTCAAGTCTGGCACTCGAACCGGTCATGGCCCCGTAACGCGTTTGTAGCCTGCCTCCACTCGGGAAGGAGCGTGATGGGCGTCACATCAGGGAGGCCGGACATGGCCGACGAGCGGCAGGACACCGAGCGACGCGAGCCAAGGGGCACCGAGGCACGCGAGGACGGCGTGAGCGTAGCCAACGCCGAGGAGGTGCTGGCCGAGTACGACGAGGAGCGTCCGGCCCGGCACCTCGGCAGCTGGCACGACCTGGCCGTCACGGTGATCTGCGGACTCCTGTCCGTCTGGGTGATCGCCCAGGTCTTCTGGCCCGACGACGACGGCACCCAGCACTACCGGATGCTGTTCCTCGCGGCCGTCCTGCCGCTGACCCTGCTGTGCTACCGCGCGGGCCGGCGCCGCACGTCCACGGAGAGCGACAACCCGGGCGTCGTGGACTGGATCCTGGCGGCGGCCGCGCTCGCCGCGGCGGTCTACCCGGTGGTCGTGTTCGACGAGTACATCCTGCGGTCGGCCCGCCCGCCGGTGCTCGACGTGGTGTTCGGCGCCGTCCTGCTGGTGCTCGTCCTGGAGGCGTGCCGCCGCACCACCGGCTGGGTGCTGCCGGCGGTCTGCCTGATGTTCGTCGCGTACGCCTACTACGGCGGCCTCCTGCCGCAGGACTGGACGATCGCGCACCGGGGTTTCAACTTCGACGCGATCGTCGGGCAGGCGCTCGGCGGCACCGAGGGTGTGTACGGCATCCCGCTCGACGTCGCCGCCACGTACATCATCCTGTTCACGATCTACGGCGCCGTGCTGGACGCGTCCGGTGCGAGCAAGTTCTTCATCGATCTGAGCTTCGCGGCGTTCAAGCGGAGCCGCACCGCCCCGGGCCGGACCGTCACGCTCGCCGGCTTCCTGCTCGGCACCGTGTCCGGCTCCGGCACCGCGACGGCCGTGAGCCTCGGCTCGGTCGCCTGGCCGGTACTGGAGAAGGCCCGCTACCCCAAGGACCAGGCCGGCGGCGTGCTGGCGGCGGCCGGCATCGGCGCGATCCTGTCGCCGCCGACGCTGGGCGCGGCGGCGTTCATCATCGCCGAGTTCCTCGACGTCTCGTACGGCCGCGTGCTCCTGTGGGCCTGCGTCCCGACGCTGCTGTACTACCTCGGCATCATCCTCGCGATCGAGATCGACAGCCGACGGCTCGGCACCCGCGAGGTCGAGCAGTCCTCGACGTCGGCGCTGCGCCTGCTCGGCCGCTTCGGCTACCACTTCGCATCGCTCGGGCTCATCGTCTTCCTGCTCGCGACCGGCGTGACCTCACCGCTCAAGTCGGTCGTCGCCGCGATCGCGCTCCAGATCGTCCTGTCCTACCTGGACCCCGAACACCGGCTGACCCCGCTGCGGCTCGGCAAGGCGCTCGCCACCGGGACGCGCGGCGTGCTGCCCGTGGCCGCCACCTGCGCCGCCGCCGGCATCATCGTCGGCGTCGTCACCCAGACCGGGCTCGGCCTCGGCATGGCCGACATCGTCGTCGGCGCGGCCGGCGCCCTGGCGAGCGGCGAGACGGCCGTCCTCGCGCTCACCGTGCTGTTCTCGGCCGTCGCGATCATGCTGCTCGGCCTGGCCGTCCCGGTCACCGCGTCGTTCATCATCTCGTGGGTCATCGTGGCGCCCGCCCTGCTCGACCTCGGCGTCGCGCTGCCGGCCGTCGCGATGTTCGTCTTCTACTACGCGGTGCTGTCGGAGGTGAGCCCGCCGACCGCGCTCGCCGCGGTGGCCGCGAGCGCCATCACCGGCGGCAACGCGTTCCGGACGATGATGCAGGCCTGGAAGTACACGCTGCCGGCCTTCCTCGTGCCGTGCGCGTTCGTCCTGACGCCGCGCGGCGAGGGACTGCTGCTGGAGGCGTCCGCCGGCGACATCGGCGTCGCGCTCGTGGCGGGCGCGCTCGGCGTGGCCGCCCTGGCGATCGTGACCGGTGGCTGGATCTTCGGCCCGGCCGGCTGGCCCGAGCGGGCACTGTGCGCGGTCGCGGCCGTGCTGCTGCTCTACCTCGCCACACCGACGGTCCTGGCCGGCGCCGCACTGGTCGCCGCCGCCGTCGCGCTCCACCTCGTACTCCGCCGCCGGCGTACCGCCGGCGACGTCCCCATGACGGAAGGAACGGTGGGTTCGTGAACAGGAACCTGGGCCGAGCGGCCGGGAGCGGAAAGCTGGCGGTCGCCGGTGTGCTGGCGCTCGCGTTGTCCGTGACCGCGTGCGGTGGTCAGCAGGAAGGCGCGAGCGAGTCCGGGTCCGGCGGGCGTCTCACCATCGCCACCGGCAACACCACGGGCGTGTACTACATCCTCGGCGGCGGCCTCGCGAACGTGATCTCCAGCGACCTGGAGGGATACAAGGCGACGGCCGAGGCGACCCGGGCGTCCAAGGAGAACGTGGAGCGGGTCGTCGCCGGCCAGAACGACATCGCGTTCTCCCTCGCCGACACCGCCGCCGACGCGGTGAAGGGCGAGCACTCGTTCGAGGCGAAGCAGCCGGTCAGGGCCCTGCTGCGGATCTACAGCAACACGACGCAGGTCCTGGTGCGCAGCGACAGCGGCATCAAGTCCATCGCGGACATGAAGGGCAAGAGCATCTCCACCGGATCCCCGAACTCCGGCACCGAGCTGATCGCGACCCGGCTGCTGGAGGCCAACAACCTCAAGGTGTCGGACGTCAAGCAGAAGAAGGCGTCGCTGCCGGAGACCGTCGAGGGCATGAAGGACGGCTCGATCCAGGGCATGTTCTGGTCCGGCGGACTCCCGACAGCCGGCGTGAAGGACCTCTTCGCCGCGCTGGGCACCAAGGCGACGTTCCTGCCGCTGAGCGCCGAGCTGCCGAAGCTCCAGGCCACGTACGGCGACTCGTACCTGCCCGGCTCCATCCCGGGGTCGGCCTACGGCACGCGCGGCCCGGAGGTCATGACGATCCTCGTCCCGAACGTGCTGGTCGTCAGCGAGAAGATGGACGACGAGCTTGCCGGCAAGCTCGTGAAGCTGATCTTCGACAAGCAGGTGCAGCTGGCCGCCGTGCACAAGGAGGCCAGCAACATCGTGCTGGACACGGCCGCCGAGACCGGTGACATCCCGCTCCACCCGGGAGCGAAGAAGGCACTGGCCGACCTGGGCGCGCCGGGGGCGTAGAGGCCTGCTCCCGCCGGCGTGGCCGCACCGCTGGCGGGAGCAGCTTTAATGGGGGAGTGAGCACCCGAGCGCGCCAAGCCGCCGGTGGAGGCCGTGAGGTGGACGTACCGCCCGAGCGCCTCTCCCGCTGGCTCGACAACTTCGCCGACCGGCACGGCGCGTTCGGCACCGAACGGACGGCGGACGGGGTCACGATCACGGCGGCGGACGGGGCGATCGCCGAACTGCGCGCACCGTTCCCGCCCGTCGCGCCGGACGGGCCGGCGCTGTCGTCGCTGATCGCCCACGCGCGGGCCCCGCGCCGGGTCGGGGTCCTGCTCGTCCGGCTCGGGGGTTACGCGGCCGGCATCTTCGAAGGCGCCGACCTGGTGACGTCCAAGGTGGACTCCCGGCTCGTGCACGCGCGGCACAAGAAGGGCGGATCGTCGCAGCAGCGGTTCGCCCGCCGCCACGACAACGAGATCCGCGACCTGGTCAGCCACGCGGCCGACCTCGCCGCGCGGCTGCTCGTACCTGAACTGTCCACCCTGGAGGCCGTGGTGCTCGGCGGCGACCGGCGCGCGATCGACCTGGTACTGGCCGACCGCCGCCTCGTGGCCGTACCGGGCAAGGTGGTGGAACCGTTCCTGACCGTCCCGGATCCGAAACGCGCGGTGCTGGAGGAGGCACCGGCGATGTTCCGCGCGGTCCGGATCCGGGTCAGTGACGGGCCTATCAGTGACGGGCCGGTCAGCCCTGCCGCAGGTTGACGCCCTTGCCGGAGAAGAACGCGATCGGGTTGACGGGCGAACCGCCGATGTGGACCTCGAGGTGCAGGTGCGGGCCGGTGACGTTGCCGGTCTCGCCCTCGTAGCCGATGAGCTGGCCGACGGTGACCCGCTGGCCGGTGCGGACGACGTAGCGCGTCATGTGCCCGTACCGGGTGACGACGCCGCCGGCGTGCTTGATGTCCACCTTGTTGCCGTAGCCGGACATGCTCATGCTGCCGGGGCCGGAGCAGCTGGGGCTGGTGCAGGCGGCCTCGACGACGACGCCGCTCGCGGCCGCGTAGATCGGGGTGCCGCCGCCGTTGGCGATGTCGACGCCCTCGTGGCTGGTGCCCCAGCGGTAGCCGAACCCGCTGGTGAGGTCGCCGCGCATCGGGCGGATCCAGGCGGGGAGCCGCTTGGCCGCGGCGGCCCTCGCGGCGGCGGCCTTGGCGGCCGCGGCCTTCTTGGCGGCGGACTTGCTCCGCGCGGCGCGCGCGGCAGCGGCCTTGCGGTCCGCGTCGGCCTTGGCGGCCCGGACCGCCTCGGCTGCCTGCGCGAGCTGCTGCGCGTGCAGGCGGGCCTCGGTCTGGGCTTCCAGCCGGGGATCCTCGATGGTGCGTGGTGCGGTAGCGACAGAGAGCTCGTCTGCCGAGGACTGCGGCGTCGAGGCGCCGATCGTGACAGCGCCCGCCACCAGGGCGGTCGCCGTCAGGGCATAGCGGATCGTCGACTGCTTGGTAATTCTCATCAGGCCATTCCTGGACCAGGGAAAGACGCACCCGGTCCGGTCAGCGCCGGTGTCGCCGGCGGTTCAGCGCTGCGTCCATCCTTTTGGCGGACATAGCGCTGGCAGCACTCGCTGCGTTCACTTCCTTCAGGACCCGGCGAACGCTAATAGCAGATCCGCGCAATGCCGAATCGTGAAAGAGAACCGCCATTCCGGTTTCGTGACCTCCGCCACACCGGTCGCGTGTTTCGTGACCGATGCCACCGGGTATCGCGGGCGCTCGTGGCCGAGCCATCACCCACGGTGATGTTTCGTGAGAGTCAACTCACGATCTCGCCGCCGACCAAATCATCGACGGAGAGTTACTCAGCCGGTGCCGAACGTGTTGCAGGCCTTCGGGTCGCCGGTCTCGTACCCGCGGAAGAACCACTGCTGGCGCTGTTCGGCCGAGCCGTGCGTCCAGCTCTCCGGGTTGACCTGGCCGCTGGTCTTCTCCTGGATCTTGTCGTCACCGACCGCGGCCGCCGCCTGGAGTGCCTCCTGGATCTCCTGCTCACCGACCGTGTCGACCAGCCCGCCCGGGCTCGACGCCGCCTTCGTCCACACGCCCGCGAAGCAGTCCGCCTGCAGCTCCATGGCGATCGAGTACTGGTTGGCCCGGCCCGGATCCCGCTGCTGGGCGCGGCGCACCTGCTGCTCGGTGCCGGTGATCGTCTGGATGTGGTGGCCGAACTCGTGCGCGATCACGTACGCCTGGGCGAACTCACCGGGCGCGCCGAACCGCTCGGCCAGCTCGTTGTAGAAGCTCAGGTCGATGTAGATGCGCTGGTCACCGGGGCAGTAGAACGGGCCCACCGCCGACGTCGCCTGCCCGCACGCCGTGTTGACGCCCCCGTCGAACAGCGCGAACCGCGGCTCGGCGTACTGGGTGCCGAGCGTGGAGAACAGGTTCGCCTTCCAGTACGCGCGCAGGTCGTTGAACGTCGCCGCCTGGCGGCAGTCGGCGTCGCGGAACCGGTCGGTGTTGGCCGCCGCGCACTTCTGCTGCAGCGCGGTGTTGTCGCCCGTGCTGGAGCCGCTGTCCAGGCTCGGCAACCCGCCGTTCACGCCCAGCAGGCTCAGGAGCACGACCAGGATGAGCCCGACGACACCGCCACCGATCGTCTTGCCGCCGCCGGGAATAGGCAGCCCGCCGCCGCTCGCACCCCCGCCACCGACCGGACCGGACCCGCGTAGATCGTCAATCTGGGACGTGTCGATCTCGGCGTCCTTGTCGAAGTCCATGGCCCCTCCGCCCTCCTGGCTTCGCGCAGAGCGTACGACGCGGGACCGTCCCGTATCGAGGCACCCGGGGACGAAACGCCGGCCCGGCCCAGGCGGCGTGGCAAAAGCACTCGCGGCGGACCGGTAGACTGGCGCCATGCGTTGCTCGTAGGCCGCCGACCGCCACCGTTGCCCGTCCTAATCCGTGGCCGTCCCGCGCTGCCCGTCTGCGAGGAAATCCCCTTGATCTCCGTCACCACGCTAGAGCTGCGCGCCGGCTCCCGCATCCTGCTCTCCGACGCGACGCTGCGCGTCCAGCCCGGCGACCGCATCGGGCTCGTAGGCCGCAACGGCGCCGGCAAGACGACCACGCTGAAGGTGTTCGCCGGCGAGGGCAGCCCGTACGGCGGCACCATCGAGCGGCGCGGCCCCGTCGGCTACCTCCCGCAGGATCCGCGCACCGGCGACCTCGACGTGACGGCCCGCGACCGGGTGCTCTCCGCCCGGGGCCTCGACACGCTGCTCCACGACATGGCCAAGGCCCAGGTCGCCATGGGAGAGGCCGCCACCGACGCCGAGCGGGACAAGCTCGTCCGCCGGTACGGGCGCCTCGAAGACCAGTTCGCCGCCCTCGGCGGGTACGCGGCCGAGAGCGACGCCGCCCGCATCTGCGCCAACCTCGGCCTGCCCGACCGCGTGCTCGTCCAGACGCTCGGCACGCTCTCCGGCGGCCAGCGGCGCCGCGTCGAACTCGCCCGGATCCTGTTCAGCGACGCCGAGACGCTGCTGCTGGACGAACCCACCAACCACCTCGACGCCGACTCCATCACCTGGCTCCGCGACTACCTCCGCCAGCACAAGCGCGGCCTCGTCGTCATCTCCCACGACGCCGAACTGCTCGACGCCGTCGTCAACAAGGTCTGGTACCTCGACGCCAACCGCGCCGAAGTCGACATCTACAACCTGGGCTGGAAGGCGTACCTGACCCAGCGCGAGACCGACGAGCGGCGCCGCAAGCGCGAACGCGCCAACGCCGAGAAGAAGATCGGCGCGCTCATGAGCCAGGCCGACAAGATGCGCGCCAAGGCCACCAAAGCCAAGGCCGCCCACTCCATGGAGAAGCGCGCCGAACGCCTCGCCGCCGGGCTCGCCGAAGTCCGCGTCTCGGACAAGGTCGCCAAGGTGCGCTTCCCCACCCCGGCGCCGTGCGGCAAGACACCGCTCACCGCCGAAGGACTGTCCAAGTCGTACGGATCACTCGAGGTCTTCGCCGACGTCGACCTCGCCGTCGACCGCGGCACCCGCGTCGTCGTCCTCGGACTCAACGGCGCCGGCAAGACCACCCTGCTCCGGCTCCTGTCCGGCACCGAATCCGCCGACACCGGCGAGGTCAAACCCGGCCACGGCCTCCGCATGGGCTACTACGCCCAGGAACACGAAACCCTCGACACCGACCGCACCGTCCTCGAGAACATGCGCGCCACCGCACCCGAAGCCAGCGACGGCGAACTCCGCCGCATCCTCGGCGCCTTCCTCTTCAGCGGCGACGACGTCGAAAAACCCGCCGGCGTCCTCTCCGGAGGCGAAAAGACCCGACTCGCCCTCGCCGGGCTCGTCTGCTCCAGCGCCAACGTCCTACTTCTCGACGAACCCACCAACAACCTCGACCCCGTCAGCCGCGGCCAGGTCCTCGACGCCCTCGCCACCTACACCGGCGCCGTCGTCCTCGTCACCCACGACCCCGGTGCCGTCGAAGCCCTCAAGCCGGAGAAGGTCATCATGTTGCCCGACGGCATCGAGGACAACTGGTCCGACGACCTCTCCGACCTCATTACCCTGGCGTAGCGGCCCGCCCAGGCACCAGGTTGGATCAAAGGCGTTTGGGGTGGGATCTGCGAGCTGTACTCGCTGATCCCACCCCAAGTCGTTCAGGGATGCCCGTTAGACGGGCTGGGCGGCCGTGTAGTGCTGCCACCACTGGCGGATCGTCGCGACCTTGGTGTCGAACTCCGGGTCCTTCTGGCCGATGCCGGTGATCGGCGCGCGCAGCTTCTTCGAGCCGCCGCCGGCCAGGACGAGCTTCACGCCCTTCGTGCCCAGCATCGAGAACGTCTCCACGCCCTGGATCTGCTGCCAGGGGATGTGCTTCGTCGACAGCCCGCGCACGTGCACGCCCGTCGTGTCGATCGTCGCGCCGAACTTGGCGAACAGGAAGAAGTACGCGATGAACACCAGCCCGATCACCAGGAAGATCGAGAACCGGCCCGCGAGCGTGGCCAGGACGCCCGCGGCCACCATCACGATGCCGGCGATGAGGTAGATCATGCGCTGACCGACCGACAGGTCGTACCGAATCTCATTCATGCGCGACATGGTGGCACGACCCCGCACGTCAAAGGCCCAGCGGGTGGCTGGATAGGCTCGGGTGTCGCCGTCTGGAGGAGTTGCGCGTGAGTACTGAGGCTGGGGTCCGCCTGGACATCGACGGCGCTGTGGCGACCGTCACCCTCGACCGTCCGGACGTGCTCAACGCACAGACACCGGCCACCTGGGCCCGGCTCGCCGACATCGGCCGGTCCCTCACCGGCGAGGTCCGCGTCGTCGTGCTGCGCGGCGAAGGCCGGTCGTTCTCCGCCGGCCTGGACAAGTCCGCGTTCACCGGCGCCCCCCTCGAAGGCGGACCGTCGTTCTTCGAGATGGCGAAGATGTCCGACGCCGACTGCGACGCCGTCATCGATCGGTACCAGGAGGGTTTCCGCTGGTTCCGCCGCAACGACATCGTCTCCATCGCGGCCGTGCAGGGCCACGCGATCGGCGCCGGGTTCCAGCTCGCCCTGGCCTGTGACCTGCGGGTGGTCGCCGACGACGCCCAGTTCAGCATGAAGGAGACCACGCTCGGGCTCGTCCCCGACCTGACCGGCACCAAGCCCCTCGTCGACCTCGTCGGCACCTCCCGCGCGCTGGAGATCTGCCTCACCGGACGCAAGGTGTTCGCCCCCGAAGCCGAACGGATCGGCCTCGCCAACCTGGTCGTCGCGGCGGCCGAGCTGGACGCCGCCGTGACGGACCTCACGGCCGCCCTCCTGACCCCGCTCCGCAACGCCGTTACCGAGACAAAGGCGCTGATTACCGCCGCCGCCGGGCGTGACCGCGACGAACAGGAGGCAGCCGAGCGTGCCGCCCAGGTCCGCCGGCTGCGCGATCTTGTCGGCGCGGGGGAGTAGAACTGGCTGAGCCAGCGTTCCTGTTGGCCGAAGGAGGTGATGCGTGATGACCATGCGCTCACCCGGGTGGGAGATGCTGCGCTCGCTGAGCCGGCGCGACCAGGACGTCAAGGACCACAAGCTCGCGCCCGGCACCGCCCGGCGCATCCTGGCGTTCGCCGTGCCGTACCGGTTCGAGATCACGTACTTCCTCCTCACGGTGGTCGTCTCGGCGGCGATCGGCGTCGCGACGCCCGTCCTCGCCGGCCGCGTCGTCAACGCGATCACCTCCAGCGGCGCGCGCTCGGTCGTGGTGTGGATCGCCGTGACCATCGCCGGCCTGGCGGTCGTCGACGCGGTCCTCTCGTTCGTCCAGCGCTGGTACTCGGCCCGCATCGGCGAGTCGATCATCCTGGACCTGCGCACCGGCGTCTTCGACCACGTCCAGCGCATGCCGATCGCGTTCTTCACCCGGACGCAGACCGGCGCCCTGGTGAGCCGCCTCAACAACGACGTCGTCGGTGCCCAGCGCGCGTTCACCTCCACCCTGTCCGGCGTGGTGTCCAACGTGATCAGCCTGGTGCTGACGGCCGCCGTGATGCTGGCGCTGTCCTGGCAGATCACCGTGCTGTCGCTCGTCCTGCTGCCCGTGTTCGTCCTGCCCGCCCGCGCGGTCGGGCGCAAGCTCCAGGCCATCACCCGTGAGGACTACCGGCTCAACGCGTCGATGAACGCCACGATGACCGAGCGGTTCAACGTCGCGGGCGCGCTGCTCGTCAAGCTGTTCGGGCGTCCGGAGGCCGAGGCGCGGTCGTTCGCCGACCGGGCCGGCCGGGTGCGCGACATCGGCGTCACGTCCGCGATGTACAGCCGGGCGTTCTTCGTCGCGCTGACGCTGGTCGCGGCGCTCGCCCAGGCGCTCGTCTACGGGCTGGGCGGCTGGTTCGCGCTGTCCGGGTCGCTCGACGCCGGCACCGTCGTCACGCTCGCGCTGCTCCTGACCCGCCTGTACGGGCCGCTGACCGCGCTGAGCAACGTCCGCGTCGACGTCATGAGCGCGCTCGTGTCGTTCGAGCGGGTGTTCGAGGTGCTGGACCTGCCGCCGATGATCGCGGAGAAGCCCGCCGCTGTCCCGGTTCCGACCGGTGCCCGGTCGGTGGAGTTCGACGACGTCCACTTCTCCTACCCGACGGCCGAGGAGGTCTCGCTGGCCTCCCTCGAAGACGTGGCCGTGCTCGACACCGCGCCGAGCCAGCCCGTCCTGCACGGCGTCAGCTTCACGGCCGAGCCGGGGCAACTGGTCGCGCTGGTCGGCCCGTCCGGCGCGGGCAAGACGACGATCTCCCAGCTGGTCCCGCGCATCTACGACGCGGTGTCGGGCCACGTCCGGATCGGCGGCGTCGACGTGAAGGACGCGCGGCTGCAGTCCCTGCGCGACGCGGTCGGCGTCGTCACCCAGGACGCGCACCTGTTCCACGACACGATCCGCGCCAACCTGACGTACGCGCGTCCGGATGCGACGGACGCCGAGCTCTGGGAGGCGCTGGAGCGCGCCCAGATCGCCGGGCTCGTCCGGTCCCTGCCCGACCAGCTCGAAACGGTCGTCGGCGACCGCGGCTACCGGCTGTCCGGCGGCGAGAAGCAGCGGCTGGCCATCGCGCGGTTGCTGCTCAAGGGCCCCGGCATCGTGATCCTGGACGAGGCGACCGCCCACCTGGACTCGGAGTCCGAGGTCGCGGTGCAGCGGGCACTGGACGAGGCCCTCGCGGGACGGACGTCCCTGGTGATCGCCCACCGGCTGTCCACGATCCGCGGCGCCGACCAGATCCTCGTGGTCGACAGCGGCCGCATCGTCGAGCGGGGCACTCACGAGGAACTGCTGGCGGCGGGCGGGGCCTACGCCGACCTGTACCGCACGCAGTTCGCCCGGCACGACTCGCCGGCGCTCGCCGTGGTCGAACCCGGCCCGGCCCTCTAGACCAGGAGTTCCGCCCAGACCGCCTTCCCGCGCTCGGTGGGATGCACGCCCCACCGCTGCGCCAGGGTCTCGACGATCAGCAGTCCACGGTGGCCAGAGTCGTACGGGCCGGCGGGGACGACCTGCGGAAGCTCCGGGCTCTCGTCGGCCACCTCGACCGTCACGGCGGTGGCGCGGCGCGTCAGCCGGACCGAGAACGGCGTGCCGGCGTGCTGGATGGCGTTCGCGGCCAGCTCACCCACGATGGCCGCCGCGCGGTTGGCCGCGCCGACGAGCCGCCACTCGTCCATGGCGCGGAGAGCGAAGGAGCGGGCGGCCGCCGCGGATTCGGGGCGGCCGGCGAACACGCTGAAGGGCTCGTCCCCGCCCTCGCCTTCGCCCGTCGCGGTGAGCAGCACGACCACACTCTCGTCCCGTTCGTTGTCACAGCGCAAGGCCCGGGCCAGCACGGCGCACACCGCGGCCTGCGACGTGGCGCCGCGTGTCGCCAGGCGTGCTTCGTTGACCTCGGCCAGCAGGTCGTCGGCCGACGGTCCCCGGGAGGAGCAGCCCGGGGTGTGGGCGTGCAGGACGAGCGACGACCCGATCGGAAAGGCCGCCGACATCGCGGTCCGCCGGCGCGGCACCCCGATGAGCGGCCGGGAGTTGTTGACCGCGACGACGTCCGTCCTCCCGTCCGGCGCCACGATCAACACGGTGCCGTAGCCCGCGTTGGCGAACCGGACGGACTCCAGATCCGGGTCGTGCCGCAGGTACGCCGCGGCGACCGTGTGCGCGGCGCTGCCGGACGCCACCGCTCCCAACTCGTTGAGAGCGGCCGGCGGCGGACGGTCGCGCAGCGCGGTCGTCCGGCATTCCTCGGTGAGCCAGCCGACGAGATCACCGCTGTGCGGCACGGTGACGGCGATCGCGCCGGCCGTGACCACGGTGCGCCCGGCGGGTAGCCCGGCCACGTCCAGCCAGTGGCGCGTCGCGCCGGGCGCGCCACTCTGGCGGTACGTGTGCACTCTCAGCGTGGCCACAGGAGCGTGGGCTCCCTCCGGGTGCCGGCTCGCCCGTCTGACGCGCGTGCGGTGAGCGGACGTCCGCCCGGTACCCAGCATGTCAGGCGCGGGGGACGCCGATGGCCACGACCGCGATGTCGTCGCTGTGTGTGGTGTCGAGATCCTCCACGAGGCGCCGCAACGCCTCGATCACGGTGGCAGGACTGGGATTCGTGAGCCCGGCGAGTACCGCGCGGAGCCCGTCGATGCCGACGAGCGTTCCGTCGCGGCGGGCGTCGGTGATGCCGTCGGTGTAGAGGACGAGCACGTCGCCGTGGCGGAGCTGGCGACGGACGTCCGGATAGGACAGTCCCGGCATCCAGCCCAGGATGGGACCGCTCGGCTGGAGTGGTTCCACCCCGTCGGGGGAGATCAGCAGCCCTGGCGGGTGCCCGCCGTTGGCCAGGTGGGCGGACACCTGTCCGTCCTGGACGTCGAGCATCGCCAGGATGGCCGTGCAGTGCCGCGCGTGCTCGGCGTCGCGCTGGTCGAGCTGCACGGCGTCGCTGACCGCCGAGAGCACCGTGCCGGGTTCGGACTCCCGCATCGCCGCTCCGCGGAGCGTGTAGCGGGCCAGCGCGGTGAGCGCCGCCGCCTCGGCGCCCTTGCCGGACACGTCGCCGATGCTGACGGCCCAGCGCCCGTCCGAGAGCGGGAACACGTCGTAGAAGTCGCCGCCGACCTCGCTCTCGGCCGCCGGCCGGTAGGCGGCCGCCAGTTCGACGCCGGGGATCGTCGGCAGCTCGGGCGGCGCGAGCGTCTGCTGGAGCGTGCGGGCGATGCGGCCCAGCCGGTCCTTCTCGCGCCGGGCCATCTCCGTGCGCTCGCGCTCGATGTCGACCGCCTTGATCGCGGCTACCCGCAGCTCCAGCTCGTCGACGACGATCTGCGCCAGCTGGGTCAGGGTGGCCACCTCCGCGTCACTGGCCTCGCGGGGGGCGACGTCGACGACGTTGACCGTGCCGAGGCGGTACCCGTCGCTGGTGACGATCGGCGCGGCGGCGTAGAACCGCAGCCCGAACTCGCCCCGCACGAGCGGGTTGTCGAGCGAGCGGGGATCGGTGGCGGCGTTCCGGACGACGTACGGACCGTCGCCGAGGATCGCCGACGAGCAGAGCCCGTTGTCCCGCGGCACCTCGCAGACGTCCAGGCCGTGCGTCGCCTTGAACCAGATCCGGTTCGCGTCGACGAACGTCACCGTCGCGACCGGCGTGTTGCAGTACCGCGCGGCCAGCTCGGCCACCCGGTCGAACGCGCCGTCCGGCGGGGTGTCGAGGACGTTGTACCGGCGCAGGGCCGCGATCCGGTCCTCCTCGTCGGGTGGGAGCACGAGGCTCGAGTACGAGCCTGCTGACGCATTTGTGCTCTCCTGGGTTTCGGTGCCCATATTCAACTCCAGAACGACTCGGCGGAAATCCTCGTCAGTTCCTCGTGGAGCTGGAAGGCTGACGGTATGGATCTATCAATATCGGCGGATGCGGTCAACGATCCGGAGGGATTTCAGGTACTCAAGCTTGCCGGCGTAATCGACGTCGCATCGTCGGCGACATTACGCTCGGCCCTCGATGACCTGCACCGGAACGGCCAATACCGGATCGCGCTGGACCTGAGCCAGGTGACGTACTGCGACTCGACCGGAATCGGTGTGCTGGCTGCCCATGCCCGTCGTGCGCTGCTGGACGGGGGAGCCCTGCGCGTGGTCGACCTGCTCCCCGCCGTGGCCGAGATCTTCGACATCGCGGGCATCGGAGCGGTCATCCCCGTAGCACGCATGTCAGACCGGGCAAATCACCAGGAAACTGAGTAAATCACGCTGCTTAGCGTATTCGTGGACTAACTCTCGGTAGTGAAGCGCGGCGCTCGGAACCGCGGTGCCGCCAGGGTCCGCACTCCCTACATCTCGGCAGGGAAGCCTCGTTCTCGGCCTAATATTGTGCGCTCCTTGACCACTCAAGTATCGCGCGCGTCGCACCTGGCACCGAATGGGTCGACGCGCAATGCCGGCGGGGGAGGGTAGGGGAATTCCGGCGCACTGCCACCGGGTTTGTCGGACGTCCCGGAATTCGACCCGCACGCAGGTCTGGTGAATAGGGGAGTAGTGGGCCGAACGTCCGGTATTTCCACGGCGCCGCGGCGCACGGTATCCCGGCGCGTCCGACCGGTCAGATCGCGGAGTCAGGCTTCACGATCCCACCGGCCGGACCGACTACCGAATCCTCGGTGCATAAAATTGAGCGATCCTTGATCACTCAAGTATCTCGCCGACGGGCGGCACCCCAAACCCCAAGCACCGACGCACCGACGCCCACGGCGCCGACGCCCACCTTCGGACTTTTGAGGGGTGGAGATGCCCCGCCACCCTCAAAAGTCCGAAGGTCGGGGGCGGGGGCCGGCACGCAAGCGTTGGGAGGGTGACGGCGACCGCGCCCCGAAGGTCGGGGGATGGGCGGGGGCGGCCACGCGCGTGGCGGCGGCCGGTCAGGCGGTAGATGCCTCGCGGAGGGCGCGGAACTCGGCGGCCAGGGCGTCGAGCTGGTAGTGGGCGTTGAGGCCGCTGGGGTTGGGGAGCACCCAGATCCGGGTCGTCCCGATGGTGGCTTCCTGTGGCCCGATGGTCGCCCGGGGAGCGGCGAAGGCGACGCGGTAGGCGGTGACGCCGAGGACGGCCAGCCAGGTGGGCTGGTACGTCCCGACGGCGGCCCGGAGGCGGACGCCGCCAGCGACAAGTTCGTCCCGGCTGAGCTCGTCCGCGCGGGCGGTGGTACGGGGGACCACGTTCGTCACGCCGAGCCCGTAATCGAGCAGGGCGGACTGTTCGTCCGGTCGCAACTGCCGTGGCGTGAACCCGGACCGGTGCAGCGCCGGCCAGAACCGGTTGCCCGGACGGGCGAAGTGGTGGCCGGCGGCGCCCGAGTACAGCCCAGGGTTGATACCGCAGAACAGGACGCGCAGGTCGGGCGCGATGACGTCGGGGATCGTGCGGTCGCGGGCGGCGGCCAGCTCGTCCGCGCTGAACCTCACCGCTTGCGGACGGCTTCCTCGACCAGGTCCAGGACCGGGTTCAGGTCGTCGGCGGCCGTGCCCATCGCGAGCCGCAGCACCAGCCCGTCGAGGGTGAGTTCGAGGAAGCGTTGGAGGTTCGTCAGGTCGACGTCGTCGCGGAGGACACCGGCCTCGCGCTGGCGTGCCAGCCGGTCGCGGGTGGCGGCGGTGACGGCCTCGGAGCGGGCGGCCCAGCGGCGGGCGAAGTCCGGGTCGGTACGGACGCGGCGGGACACCTCGAGCTGGGTGCCGAGCCAGCCGGCCTTGTCGACGGTGCCGGGGGTCTCGGACAGGAGGTCGCGCATGACCTGGACGAGGCCGTGCTTGGCGACGACGTCGGCCATCTCGGCGGCGTCGTCCTCGGCCACCGCGAGGAACAGCGATTCCTTGTCGCGGAAGTGGTGGAAGATCGCGCCGCGGGAGAGCCCCGTCTCCTCTTCGAGGCGGCGTACGGTCGCGCCTTCGTAGCCGTGGCGGGCGAAGCAGGCACGGGCTCCGGTGAGGATTTCCTGCCGGCGCGCGTCGAGGTGGTCCTGGCTGACCCTGGGCATGGACAGATCGTCTCAGCAGAGTGGACGGATAGCAAACAGTACGTACGGGTTGCGGGACCTGGTCTGGGCGACCTCCCCGGCGTCGGGGAGGTCGCCCAGCTGCCGCTAGGCCAGCAGCGAGCGCAGGACGTACTGCATGATGCCGCCGTGGCGGTAGTAGTCCGCCTCGCCGGGCGTGTCGATCCGGACGACCGCGTCGAACTCCACGCCGGTGTCCGTGGTGACCTTCACCGTGCGCGGGGTCGTACCGTCGTTCAGCGCGGTGACGCCGGTGATGGCGAACGTCTCCTCGCCGGTGAGGCCCAGCGATTCGGCGTTCTGGCCCTCCGGGTACTGGAGCGGGAGCACGCCCATGCCGATCAGGTTCGAACGGTGGATCCGCTCGTAGGACTCGGCGACGACCGCGCGGGCGCCGAGCAGCGCGGTGCCCTTGGCCGCCCAGTCACGGGACGAGCCGGAGCCGTACTCCTTGCCGGCCAGGATCACCAGCGGCACACCCGCCGCCTGGTACGCGACCGAGGCGTCGTAGATCGTCGTCTGCTCGCCGTCCGCGAGGAAGTTGCGGGTGAAGCCGCCCTCCACGCCTTCGACCAGCTGGTTCCGCAGCCGGATGTTCGCGAACGTGCCCCGGATCATCACCTCGTGGTTGCCGCGCCGCGACCCGTACGAGTTGAAGTCGCGCCGCTCCACGCCGTGCTCGGTGAGGTACGTGCCGGCGGGGGAGTCGGGCTTGATCGCGCCGGCGGGCGAGATGTGGTCCGTGGTGACCGAGTCGCCGAGCTTCGCCAGGACGCGGGCCCCGGAGATGTCGGTGACGGGGTTCGGGCTCGCCGGCATGCCCTCGAAGTACGGGGGCTTCCGGACGTACGTCGACTCGGGGTCCCACTCGAAGGTGTTGCCGGTCGGCGTGGGCAGCGACTGCCAGCGCTCGTCGCCCGCGAACACATCCGCGTAGTCCTTGCTGAACATCTCCGCCGAGATCGCCGTGGCGATGACGTCCTGGACCTCCTGCGGCGTCGGCCAGATGTCGCCGAGGTACACCGGCTTGCCCTCGGTGTCGGTGCCGAGCGGCTCGGTGGTGATGTCGACGTCCATCGAGCCGGCGATCGCGTAGGCCACGACCAGCGGCGGGGACGCGAGGTAGTTCATCTTCACGTCCGGGTTGATCCGGCCCTCGAAGTTCCGGTTGCCGGACAGCACCGAGACGACCGCCAGGTCGGCCTCGTTGACGGCGGCCGACACCGGCTCGGGGAGCGGGCCGGAGTTGCCGATGCAGGTGGTGCAGCCGTAGCCGACCAGGTGGAAGCCGAGCTTCTCCAGGTACGGGATGAGGCCGGCCTTCTCGTAGTAGTCCATGACGACCTGCGAGCCGGGCGCGAGCGTGGTCTTGACCCACGGCTTTGAGGTGAGGCCCCGCTCGACGGCCTTCTTCGCGAGCAGCGCCGCACCGAGCATGACCTGCGGGTTGGACGTGTTCGTGCAGGACGTGATCGAGGCGATGACGACCGCGCCGTGGTCGATGATGGTCTCGGTGCCGTCCTCCAGCACGACCTTCGTCGGGTTCGACGGGCGGCCGGCCACCGGCGCGAACGTGCCGTTCTCGGGCGCGTCCTCCTCGGTGTCGTGGCCGATGGCGGGCGAGTCACTGGCCGGGAACGACTGCTCGGACGCCTCGTCGGCCATGCCGTGCCGACCCACCGGGTGGCTCGCGTAGTCCGGCAGGGCGCCACGGAACTTGTGCTTGGCCTCGGTGAGGGAGACGCGGTCCTGCGGGCGCTTCGGGCCGGCGATCGACGGGACGACCGTGGACAGGTCCAGCTCCAGGTACTCGGAGAAGACCGGCTCGATCGAGGGGTCGTGCCAGAGACCCTGCTCCTTCGCGTACGCCTCGACCAGCGCGATCTGCTGCTCGGAGCGGCCGGTCAGCTTGAGGTAGGCCAGCGTCTCGGCGTCGATCGGGAAGATCGCCGCGGTGGAGCCGAACTCGGGGCTCATGTTGCCGATCGTGGCGCGGTTGGCCAGCGGGACGGCCGTGATGCCGGTGCCGTAGAACTCGACGAACTTGCCGACCACGCCGTGCTTGCGCAGCATCTCGGTGATCGTCAGGACGAGGTCGGTGGCGGTCGTGCCGAGCGGCGCCTCGCCGTGCAGCCTGAAGCCGACGACGCGCGGGATCAGCATGCTCACCGGCTGGCCGAGCATCGCGGCCTCGGCCTCGATGCCGCCGACGCCCCAGCCCAGCACGCCGAGGCCGTTGACCATCGTGGTGTGCGAGTCGGTGCCGACGAGCGTGTCGGGGTAGGCCTGGCCGCCGCGGGCCATCACGACGCGCGCGAGGTGCTCGATGTTGACCTGGTGGACGATGCCGGTGCCGGGCGGGACCACCTTGAACTCGTTGAACGCGGTCTGGCCCCAGCGCAGGAACTGGTAGCGCTCGAAGTTGCGCTCGTACTCGAAGTCGACGTTGCGCTCGAAGGCGTCCGGGCGGCCGAAGATGTCGGCGATCACGGAGTGGTCGATGACCAGCTCGGCCGGCGCGAGGGGATTGATCTTCGCCGGGTCGCCACCCAGGTCGCCGACGGCCTCACGCATGGTGGCCAGGTCGACGACGCAGGGCACGCCGGTGAAGTCCTGCATGATCACGCGGGCCGGCGTGAACTGGATCTCGGTGTCGGGCTGGGCGTTGGGATCCCAGCCGCCGAGCGCGCGGATGTGATCGGCGGTGATGTTCGCGCCGTCCTCGGTGCGGAGCAGGTTCTCCAGGAGCACCTTGAGGCTGTAGGGGAGGCGGTCGGCCCCCTCCACGGCGCTGAGTCGGAAGATCTCGTAGGACTCGTCACCGACCTGCAGCTGCGCTTTGCTGCCGAAGCTGTCGATGCTGGTGCCGTGGGCCACGTTGCGCTCCTTCGTCTGACCTGCTGTGTCTGACCTGCCGGGCCGCTACCTGGCAGTGTCCCGCATCCACCGGCCGGGCGCGGAACGCGCGGAGCGGGCGGGACCCGTCGTTAACCAAACAGTACGTCCGTCTTGCTAGCGCCGCAAGGGCGACACACCGGCGAGCCGGGCCGCGACTTGATGATCCACCACGCCCGGCCCGACCGCCCAACCGGGCACCACGCAGAAGTGTGTGGGATCGGCCGAGCTATAGCTCGCGAAATCCCACACACTTCGGCGTCGAGGCGGGGTGCTCAGCCCGGGAGGCGGGTGCCTTCGGCCCGCAGAGCGGCCATCCAGGACTCGACCTCGTCCGAGCGGCGCGGGAGGCCGGCGGAGAGGTTCCGGTTGCCGTCGGCGGTGACGAGGATGTCGTCCTCGATGCGGACGCCGATGCCCCGGTACTCCTCGGGCACGGTCAGGTCGTCGGACTGGAAGTACAGGCCCGGCTCGACCGTGAGGACGTGACCGGGTTCGAGCACGCCGTCGAGGTACGTCTCGGAGCGGGCCTTCGCGCAGTCGTGGACGTCGAGGCCGAGCATGTGGCCGGAGCTGTGCAGGGTCCAGCGGCGGTGCAGGCCGCAGTCGTCGGCGAGCGACTCCTCGGCGCTGACCGGGAGCAGGCCCCACTCGTCGAGGCCGCGCGCGATGACGGTCATGCACGCGCGGTGGATGTCGCGCCAGCTCGCGCCGGGCTTCACGGCGGCGATGCCGGCCTCCTGGGCGGCGTACACGAGGTCGTAGACGCGGCGCTGGACGTCGGTGAAGCGGCCGTCCACCGGCAGGGTCCGGGTCACATCGGCGGTGTAGAAGTGCGGGTTCTCGACGCCGGCGTCCAGCAGCAGCAGTTCACCCGGACGGCACACTCCGTCGTTGCGCCACCAGTGCAGGGTGCAGGCGTGGGCGCCGGCCGCGGCGATCGTCCCGTAGCCGGGCATGTTGCCGTCGTGGCGCGCGCGCAGGGCGAAGACGCCGTCGACCAGCCGCTCGGACGACTCGCGGTCGGCGGGCAGCGCGCGGACGACGTCCTCGAAGCCGCGGACGGTCGCGTCGACGGCCTCGGCGAGCTGGACGGACTCCCACTCGTCCTTGACCAGGCGCAGCTCGGACAGCGTGGCGACGAGGACGCCGTCGCGCAGGCCGTCGTCGGCGAGCCCGACGAGCGCGTCGACGCGGGTGTCGAAGCCGCGGAGGACGCGGGTCGTGGCCGGGTCCAGGTCGGTGAGGGCCTTCTCCAGGTCGTCGAGGTCGGCGCAGCCGATGCCGAGGCGGGTCTCGGTCTCGGCGAGGGACCAGCGGCGGCCGACCCACAGCTCGCCGGCGCGGCTGCGGAAGAACTCGTCGGTGTCGCGGGAC
This sequence comes from uncultured Actinomycetota bacterium, assembly GCA_963742725.1. Taxonomy (GTDB): domain Bacteria; phylum Actinomycetota; class Actinomycetes; order Mycobacteriales; family Cryptosporangiaceae; genus CAVVAL01. The sequence goes on from CAVUMX010000003.1 coordinate 1,178,589, forward strand.
GAGCGCGGCTGCCGGTACAGCGTGGCCTCGCCGGCCGGGCCCACGACGAGCACGGAGCCGGGTTCGTAGTCGCCGGTCAGGTACGCGAGGTCGGTGCCGGGGCGGAACTCGTAGTCGCAGTCGTTGTTGCGGACCTTCGGCACGCCGCTCGGGACCACCAGCGTCTCGCCGGGGAACCGCGCGGCCAGCGCCGCCCGCCGGCGGGCGTGGAACGGTGCATTCTCCAGCGGCGCGAGGTCGCGGGCCTCGGTGTCCGCCCAGCCCGTGCGCATGAACTCGGCGAGCCGGTCGGAGACCGGCAGATCGTGGCTCGACGTCTTCAGCTCGTCGTTATCGGTCATGCGGTCACTCCTGGTCCCCGTCGTCGTCTGTCCCGGTACGACCGTAACGTTATGGCCGACGCCCCGGCCAGACGGCGGCCCCTTTCGGGGGGATGGAAGGATGGCGGCCATGTGCGGACTGCTCACCTTTGTCAGCGCCTGCAGTGAAGCGGGCAAGCACCGGGACGGCATCGCCGAGGCGTTGGAGAGCATCCACCACCGCGGCCCTGACGAGACGGGTGTCACCGTCTCCGGCTCGGATGTCGTGCTGGGCTTCAAGCGGCTCTCGATCATCGACGTCGAGCACTCCCACCAGCCACTCGAGTACGACGACGGCCGGTACGTCATCACGTTCAACGGCGAGATCTACAACTACCTGGAGCTGCGCGAGCAGCTGGCGCGCGACCACGGCGCGAAGTTCGCCACGGACGGCGACACCGAGGCGCTCGTCGCGGCCTACCACTACTGGGGCGCGGAGTTCGTCGGCCGGCTGCGCGGCATGTTCGCGTTCGTCATCTGGGACCGCATCGAGCAGCGCGCATTCGGCGCCCGCGACCAGTACGGCATCAAGCCGCTGCACTACCTGGTCACCGACGACGGCGTGTACTTCGCCAGCGAGAAGAAGTCGCTGTGGCCGTTCTCCCCGGCGGCGAAGCAGGGCGACGCCGGCATCGACCTGGCCGGGCTGTCGCACTACCTGACGCTCCAGTACGTGCCGGAGCCGGAGACCCTGACCAAGGGCATCTCGCGGATCGAGTGCGGCGAGTCGTTCACCTACACCCCGGACGCCGGGCTGCTGCGGCACCGCTACTACCAGCCGGACTTCCGTCCCACGCCGACGAGCGACCCTGAGGCGCTGTTCCGGCGCATCCGCGAGGCCCTGGAGGAGTCGGTCGAGCTGCACCTGCGCAGTGACGTGCCGGTCGGCGCGTTCCTGTCCAGCGGCATCGACTCCACCGCGATCGTCGCGCTGGCGCGTAAGCACAAGCCGGACATCAAGACGTTCACCGTCGGGTACGAGGTCGACGGGTACTCCGAGATCCAGGTCGCGCAGAACTCGGCGAAGTGGCTCGAGGTCACGACCATCCCGACGCTGATCACCGCGCAGGACATGATGGACGCCCTGCCGCGGATCGTGTGGCACCTCGACGACCCGGTCGCCGACCCGGCGCTCGTGCCGTTGTACTTCGTCGCGAAGAAGGCCGCCGAGCACGTCACGGTCGTGCTGTCGGGCGAGGGCGCCGACGAGTTCTTCGGCGGCTACGGCATCTACCGCGAGCCGCTGTCGCTCAAGCCGATCACCGGCCTGCCGGACCCGCTCCAGAAGGGCCTGCGCGCGGTCTCGAAGGTGATCCCGGAGGGCGTGAAGGGCAAGAGCTTCCTGGAGCGCGGCACCACGCCGCTGCAGGAGCGCTACTTCGGCAACGCCCGCATCTTCACGGAGACCGAGAAGCAGCGGCTGATGCGGCAGTACAACCCGGCCGTGCAGTACACGGACGTGACCGCGCCGCACTACGCCGCCGCCGCGCACCTCGACGACATCACGCAGATGCAGTACATCGACCTGTTCACCTGGCTGCGGGGCGACATCCTCGTCAAGGCCGACCGGATGTCGATGGCGCACTCCCTCGAGCTGCGCGTGCCGTTCCTCGACACGGGCGTGTTCGATGTGGCGAAGACGATCCCGCAGGAGCTGAAGGTCACCCAGAAGGGGATCCGGAAGTACGCGCTGCGCCAGGCGCTGGAGCAGGTCGTGCCGCCGCAGATCGTGAACCGGCCGAAGCTCGGCTTCCCCGTCCCGACGCGGGTGTGGCTCAAGGGCATCATGTACGACTGGGCCCGCGGCATCATCGACGACTCGGCGGCCGGCGACCTGCTCGACCTGCCGTACGCGCTGTCGCTGCTGGAGGCGCACAAGCGGGGCGACGCCGACAACAGCCGCAAGATCTGGACCGTGCTGGTGTTCTGCGTCTGGCACGCCATCTTCGTGGAGGGGCGGATCGACCCGCGTCCGGCGCCGGCTGTCTCGCGGCACGCCCGCTGACACCGTGATTCGGCCGGGGATCTGCTCGGTGACCCTGCGGCAGCTCCCCGCCGGTGACGTCGTCGACGTGGCGGCGCGGGCCGGGTTGGCGGCGATCGAGTGGGGCGGTGACGTCCACGTCCCGGCCGGTGACGTCGCGATCGCCGGTGCGGTCCGGCGCCGCACCGAGGACGCCGGGCTGGCTGTCGCCTCGTACGGGTCGTACTTCCTGCGGCGCGGCGTGGACGACTTCGCGCCCGTCCTGGACAGCGCGCTCGCGCTGGGAGCGCCCCGCATCCGTATCTGGGCGGGCTGGCTGGGCTCGGCGCAGGCCGACCCGGCGCACTGGGAAGCGGTCGTGGCCGCCGTCGACGCCGCGGCGTCGTGCGGGGTCGAGCTGGCGTTCGAGTACCACGGCGGCACGCTCACCGACACCGCCGAAAGCTGCCTGGACCTGCTCGGGCGGACCGAGGCCGGTACCTACTGGCAGCCGCCGGTCGCCGCCCCGGACGACGATGCCCTGGCGGGCCTGGAGCAGGTGATCGAGAGGGTGCGCGCCGTCCACGTGTTCTCGTGGTGGCCGGAGCGGGAGCGGTTGCCGCTGGATGCCCGAACGTCGCTGTGGCGGCGCGTCTTCGCCCGGCTGGCGGCCGAGCCGCGCGACTTCGACGCGCTGCTGGAGTTCGTGCCCGGCGACACCCCGGAGGCGGTGGAGCGCGATGCCGCCGTGCTCCGGACGCTGTCGGCGACCAGCCCCTAGAGCTTGCCGTCCAGATCGGCGTAGGCGCGGCGTACCGCGACCCGGGACGCCTCGGCGCCGAACGGGGACCGCGCGGCGACCTCGTCCATGGGCGCCTCGTCGGCGTGCCCGTCGCGGCAGAGCCATTCAAGCCGGGCCAGATCGGCGTGCTGCGCCTTGACGTAGTACGCGCCGGTCGGGGGACCGTGTCCTGGTACGAACACCGTGTCGGCGCCCTCGGCGGCGCTGAGGCTCATCAGCTCGGCGAGCGTGGCGGCCCACTCCAGCGGCCAGGAGTCCTCGAACGACGGCGGCGCGCCGACCTCGACCAGGTCGCCCGCGACGGTCACGCCCGCGTCCGGGACCAGGACGGCGAGGTCGTTGTCGGTGTGGCCCCGGCCGGGGTGGCGCAGGAGGACGCGGCGGCCGCCGATGTCCAGGTCCGCGCTGAGGTGCACGTCGTGGGCGGGCGGGCTCAGGGTCACGTCGGCGAGTTCGGCCGCCAGGTCCGGGAAGGCCTCGGCGGCGGCGTGCCGCAACCCCTCGCCGTGCTCGCGCAGGATGGCGGCGCAGCGGACGTGCGCCCAGGCCGGTACGCCGAACGTCGCGTTGCCGAACGTGTGGTCGAAGTGGTGGTGCGTGTTGACGACGGTCAGCGGGGCACGCGTGACGGACTCGACGGCGTCCCGGAGGTGGGCGGCCTGTAGCGGCGAGGACAGCGTGTCGACCATCAGCGCGGCGCCGTCGCCGACGATCAGCGTGGCGTTCACGTCGAGGACGGGGTACCGCAGCACGAACACCCGGTCGGCCACCTCAGCGAATGGGGTGGTCATGCGAGGCTCTTCAGGAACTTGTCGCGGTCGACGACCACGCGTTCGACGACCGCCGTGGCCACGACGTCGTCCCCGTCACGGACGGTGACGTCGAACACGAGCTTGCGGCCGTCGACGCCGACGAGCAGGGCGTCCGCGGAGACCTCCCGGCCGGGCGCGGTGGCGACGCGGTGGCGGATCTCGACACGGGTCCCGACGGACGTCCGGCCGGCCGGCAGGTGGCCGTTGACGGCGGCCACGGTGGCTTCCTCGGCGAGCGCCACGACCCGGGGCGTGCCGAGCACCGGAACGTCGCCGGAGCCCAGCGCGACGGCCGTATCCTGCGGTTCGACGACGAGAGTGACGTGAGCGGCGAGTCCGGTGCGCAACTTCATGCGGGCAGCCTAGGGCGGAAACCGCCGTCCGACTGGAATGCGAGGACCGGACGGCCTAGCGTCAACCCCCATGAGGGACGTGCAGACGGTCGCGGCATGGATCGCCGGGGCGAACAAGGTGACGGTGCTGACCGGGGCTGGCATCAGTACGGACAGTGGAATACCGGATTTCCGGGGTCCGAACGGGCTGTGGACGCGCAATCCAGGCAGCCAGCGACTCTTCACCCTCCGTGACTACCTTGACGATCCGGACATCCGCCGGGAGGCCTGGCGGATCCGTCGCGAGCACGCCGCCTGGACCGCGCGCCCCAACGCGGCGCACTACGCGCTGGTCGACCTGGAGAACGCCGGCAAGCTGCGCGCGATCGTCACCCAGAACATCGACGGGCTGCACCAGCTGGCCGGCAACAGCGAGGACATCGTGATCGAGGTCCACGGCTCGCTGTACGAGGTCGAGTGCCTGTCCTGCGGCGCCCGCTCGGCGATGTCCGACACCCTGGAGCGGGTCGCGGCGGGGGAGGAGGACCCGGCGTGCCTGCGGTGCGGCGGCATCCTCAAGGCCGGGACGATCTCGTTCGGGCAGCCGCTGGTGCCGGCGGTGTTCGAGGCCGCGCGGCGGGCGGCGGCCGACTGCGACGTGTTCCTGGCCGTCGGCACGTCGCTGTCCGTCCAGCCGGTTGCCGGGCTGGTGGACGTGGCGAGCCGGCGCGGCGCGAAGGTCGTGATCGTCAACGCCGAGCGCACGCCGTACGACAACCGGGCGGACGCGCGGCTCGACGGTCCTATCGGCACTGTGTTGCCGCAGGTTGTGGGCGAGGTCACCGACCAGCCGCCGGCCGCGTCCACCGGGTAGTCGCCCTGCGTTAAGCTGTGCGGAATGGCTCTCCCGGACACTGACGTACCGAAGGAGGCGTCCGGGACCCCTGGCCGCCTCGCTCGCATCCCACGTCGCACCTATGCACTGGCCGCTTATGCGGTCCTGTTCCTGCTGTACTGGAAGCTCGTCGGCCTGCCGACCGATCCGATGGTCGCGATCCTCTTCCTGTGGGTCGCGACGATCGCGTGGGGCATCGAGCGGCCGTGGCGTGATCACCTGCTGTTCGCGCGCGACTGGGCTCCGATCCTCGGGCTGCTGATCGTCTACGACTTCAGCCGCGGCTGGGCCGACAACCTCAGCGCGCCGCACGTCACAGAGATGATCAACGCCGACCGGTGGCTCTTCGGCGGCGAGCTGCCGACGCTGTGGCTGCAGGAACACTTCTACGACCCGAACCAGGTGCACTGGTGGGACGTGGTGGCGTCGTGGGTCTACTTCTCGCACTTCGTCGCGAGCTTCAGCGTCGCGGCCGTGCTGTGGGTGCGGCGCCGGCAGCTGTGGGCGGCGTTCATGCGTCGCTGGTTCGGGCTGACGGCCGCCGGCCTGGCCACGTACTTCCTGTACCCGGCGGCGCCGCCGTGGTGGGCGTCGAAGTTCGGCTACCTCACCGAGCACGTCGAGCGGATGTCCGGCCGCGGCTGGGAAGCGATCGGCCTGGGCACGGCGGGGAAGATGCTCAACGTCGGGCAGGCTCTGTCGAACCCGGTGGCGGCGATGCCGTCGCTGCACTCGGGTTTCGCGCTGTGCGTGGTGGCGTTCTTCTTCACGCGGGTCCGCAAGCGGTGGCTGCCGCTGCTGATCGCCTACCCGGTGACGATGTCGGTCGTGCTGGCCTACACCGGCGAGCACTACATGGTGGACGCGTTCGTCGGCTGGACGTACGTCGGCGTCGTGTACCTGCTGGTCAACTTCGGTGAGCGATGGTGGCGCGCCCGCCGCGCGGCCGCTGTGACGGCCGCGGCGGAGGCCACGGTCGCCTCCGTCGAGCGGGACCTGGACGCTGAACTCCGCGAGCCGGCGCCCGCCGCCCGGCACTAGCTAGGGCTTGGCCAGGGCCCGCAGGGCCGTGGTGAGGTCGGTGGCCGACGGCGGGTTCTCCGGGTCGACGAGCCACTGCAGGATGAGGCCGTTGAGCAGCGTGTAGTAGAGCCCGCCGATGGCTTGGGCGGCGTCGTCGTCGAGCGTGTCGTCGACGGCGCGCAGCATGCGCCCGATCTCCTCGGCGGAGGTCCACATCGACCGCTACTCGGACGGGCGGGTCGCGCTCGTCGGCGACGCCGCCTACGGCGCGACGTGCGGCGGCCTCGGCACCGGATCGGCGATCGTCGGCGCGTACGTGCTCGCGGGGGAGCTGGCCGCGGCCGGCGGCGACCACCGCACCGCGTTCACGCGGTACGAGGAGCGGATGCGGAAGTACGCGGACGGGTGCCAGAAGATCTCCGACGGCGTCGGCCCGTACCTGGCGCCGGCCACCGAGACGAAGATCCGCCGCCGCAACCGCACGTACCGGATCCTCAACTCCCGCGTCCTCGGCGGATTCTTCAACAGGATGACGACCCGCGCGGCGAGCGCCATCACCCTGCCGGACTACGGCCGCGAGTTGAGCACGTCGACGAGGTGACGGGCCGTCGCGGCGTCCTGGTGGTGGGCGGCGGTGGTGCCGTGGTCACCGGCCAGATCCGCGTAGACCGACGCGAGGTCGTGGCGGCGTTGCAGCGGCCCCTGCTCGTAGCGGACGCTCTGGATCCGACTCCGGACGGCGATCTCGTGGCGCACGGCGAACACGCCGCCGCGGCTGATGAACAGGGCGTCCGTGGTGCCCGCGGCGAGGCGCCGGTAGGACAGGGGCGCGAGCCAGCGGCGGGCCCGCTCCGGGACGGAGGTCAGCGCGGCGTCGAGGTCGTCCGGCAGGTCGGGCATCACCTCGCGTATCAGCGCGAACGCGACGGCCTCGCTGGCGACCGGCACGAGGGCGCCCGTCCGCTGCTCCTGCTGCCCCGCCGCGCTGTACCCGGCGACCGCGATCTCCACCCGGACCCAGCCGAACGGGCGCCACAGCAGCGGACGGAAGATCCGCACGGCCTGGACCCGGCCCGGCGCCACGGTCTGGGTCCGGGTCTCCAGCAGTCCGTGGCGCAGCCGCAGGCCCTGGGCGGTGTCGGTGACCGTGAAGCCGTACTCGTTGAGGATCCGCCGCACCGGTAGCTGCGCCAGGCCGATGATCGCGGACGCGGCGCCGAAGAACGCGGCGAACGACAGTCCATCGTGGATCAGGCCGACGAGCGGGAAGATGGCCATGAACGGCAGGGCGAGTGTGTTCGGCGTGAGGAGCTGCGCCAGCATCAGCTCGCGCCGGTCGACGGAGAACAGCCAGCGCTCGGGCGGCGCCGGTGCCTGCGTCTCGGCGGATTCGGCGGATTCGGTGGGGGCGGCGGCAGCGCCGGGCGTGACGAGTGTGAGCAGGTTCGCTCGGAGCCGGATCGCCTCCGGATAGGACAGGTACGCCAGCGGCGCCTCGGTGTCGCCCTGCCCGACCACTTCGAGCCGCAGCTCGGCCAGGCCCAGCAGGCGCGCCAGCACCGGCCGGACGACGTCGATCGCCTGCACCCGTTCCAGCGGCACGGTGCGGTGCCGTCGGGCGATGATGCCCTCCTGGACCTGCAGTTCGCGGCCGGTCACCCGGTAGCCGGTGAAACGCCACGAGATCCAGCTGACGGTGAACGCGCCGACGATCGCGACCAGCACACCCACGAACGCGATACCGATCCCGACCTGCTGGATAGTCTGGTACGCCTGGTAGATCCCGATAGCGGCGAGTCCGCCGAACACCTTCGCGCCCCGGACCAGCGGCGTCAGCGGATGCAACCGCCGGAGCCCCGTGTCGGCAGCCGTGGCCGCGTGTTCGCTCTGTACCGTTGGTTCGCTCACAGGCCTGCCGCCCGGGCCTGGCCGAGGGCGGTCAGGACGTCACGCAGTCGCGCCGCCTCCTCCGACGACAGTCCGGGGATGTGCGCGTCCGTCGCCGCGGCGGCGGTGTGCAACTGGACGGTGGCGATGCCGAGGCCGCGGTCCAGCGGCCCGGCCTTGACGTCGACGAACTGCATCCGCCCGTACGGGACGATCGTGAGCCGCCGGAACAGCACACCTCGCCGTACCAGCAGGTCGTCGGCGCGTTCGGCGTAGCCCCACGCGCGCACGGACCGGGTCGCGATGCGCAGCCACCAGGCGATGAGCGCGACGCCGGCGAGCGGGATGGCGATCCGCAGCCAGAGCTGGTCGAGGAGCAGGACGGCGAGGACGCTGCCCACGATCACCGGCACGCTCCAGAACGCGACGGCGAGGCGCCGCACGATGAGCAGCTTGGGGGACACCGGGCGCCACGTGACGTCGGACGGCCAGAGGGCTGCCGATTCAGACGGTGCTGATTCATACGGTGATGAGTCGGTCGGTGCTGCGCTGGGCTGCTCCACGCCTGCAAGCCTAGGCGGTCACAGCGATTCGACGTCGCGGAGGAAGCCCCGGGCGGACAGGAAGTCGCTGAGGTGGGCGCGGTGCGCGTCGCAGGCGACCCACGTCTTGCGCCGGTCGGCGGTGTGGAGCTTGGGGTTGTTCCAGCGGAGCGCCCAGATCGCGGTGTCGCGGCAACCCTTGGCGGAGCAGACCGGCGGCTCTGGGGTGTTCACAGCAGCTCCCGGTGCGGAGACAAAAAAGATGTCGGGCGGCCACGGGGGAAGCCGCCCGACATCAGGTTGAAGTTTACACCGCCTGATGTAGTGGTTGTCCAGTCAAAGGATGGGATCCGTCACAGTGAATCGGTCACGAGATCGGCGGTGAGCCGTCCGAGGGTGGGTGCGCCGGCGAGCATCATGGCGTGGACGAGCTCGTCGGTGAGGCCGTCGAGCACGGTGCGTACACCGTCCGCGCCGCCCGCTGCGAGGCCCCACAGCGCCGGACGCCCCACGAAGACCGCGCGGGCGCCGAGCGCGAGGGCACGCAGAACGTGGCTGCCACGGCGGATGCCGCCGTCGACGTACACCTCGGCGCCGCTGCCGGCGAGCGCCGCGACGACCTCAGGGAGGGCGGACGCGGTGCTGACGGCGCCGTCGAGCTGGCGTCCGCCGTGGTTGGAGACGACGACCGCGGCCGCGCCGGCGTCGACGCAGCGGCGGGCGTCGTCCCCGCGTAGGACGCCCTTGACGACGACGGGCAGGCCGGACATCGCGGACAGCCACTCGATCGTCTCGACGGTGATGTCCGGCGCCTGCCACAGGCTCATGTCGGTCGGGTCGGGGAAGTCGTCGGCGCCCTCGTCCCAGTCGAGGTTCATCCGGGTGTATTCGGGTGGGATCTCCGCGTCGCCGGCCAGGGCGTCGGAGCGGGGCTTGCGGCCGACGACGGGCGTGTCCCCGGTCAGGACGAGTGCCCCGGCGCCGGAGGCCACGGCGCGACGAACGTACGCGGCGGTGATCTCCCGTTCGCGGACGACGTAGACCTGGGCCCACCACGGCCCGCCGGCAGCCGCGACCTTCTCGATCGGCGTCCCGGACCGCGACGACAGGCAGAACAGGGATCCGGCCGCCGCCGATCCGGCGGCCGTCGCGGCCTCCCCGTCCTCGTGGATGGAGCGGTGCAGCGCGGTGGGCGCCACCAGGACGGGCGTGCCGACCTCCGTGCCGAGGACGGTCGTCGTGGTCGTCACGCTGCTGACGTCGACGAGCGCGCGCGGCCGGATCCGGATCCGGTCCCATGCGGGGCTCGCCTCGCCGGCCGTGAGTTCGTCGCCGGCACCGGAGTCGATGTAGGCGGTCAGCCACTCGGGCTGGACCTCGGTGGCGCGCACGTGCAGTGCTTCAAGCCAGTCCACCCACGCAGGGTGCCACAACGCCGCCGCGGGCGCGGTCCTTAGCAGGCTCTTAGCTCCCGCTGAAGGCAGTTGGCGCGGTGGCGTGAAAAGCTGGTGGGGCTGGGAGCGCCAATCGGGCTGGGAGGCCATCCGTGACGCAGCAGAACACCCCTGCGCAGGACGCGACGCAACTCGAGAAGACGCTGTTCGAGGTCAAGCGGGTCATCGTCGGCCAGGACCGGATGATCGAACGGATGATGGTCTGCCTGCTGGCGCGCGGTCACTGCCTGCTCGAAGGCGTGCCGGGTGTGGCGAAGACCCTGGCCGTGGAGACGCTCGCCAAGGTGGTCGGCGGCAGTTTCGCGCGCATCCAGTTCACGCCCGACCTGGTGCCGGCCGACATCCTCGGCACCCGCGTGTACCGGGCGTCGAAGGAGACGTTCGACGTCGAGCTGGGCCCGGTGTTCGCGAACTTCCTCCTCGCCGACGAGATCAACCGGGCGCCCGCGAAAGTCCAGTCGGCGCTGCTGGAGGTCATGGCGGAGAAGCAGGTGTCGATCGGCGGCAAGACGCACCCGCTGCCCAGCCCGTTCCTGACCCTGGCGACCCAGAACCCGATCGAGCAGGAAGGCGTCTACCCGCTGCCCGAGGCCCAGCGGGACCGGTTCCTCATGAAGATCGTCGTCGGCTACCCGACGGACGTCGAGGAACGCGAGATCGTCTACCGCATGGGCGTGAACCCGCCCAAGGCCACGCAGGTGCTCAGCCCCGAGGAGCTGCTGCGGCTCCAGACCACGGCCGACAACGTGTTCGTGCACAACGCGCTGGTGGACTACGCCGTGCGGGTGGTGCTGGCCACGCGCGTGCCGGCCGAGCACGGCATGCCCGACGTCGCGAACCTGATCTCCTACGGCGCCTCACCGCGCGCGTCGCTGGGCCTGATAGCCGCGACCCGGGCACTGGCGCTGATGCGCGGTCGCGACTACGCGCTGCCGCAGGACATCCAGGACGTGGCACCGGACATCCTGCGGCACCGGCTCGTCCTGTCCTACGACGCGCTCGCGGACGGGGTGCCGTCCGAGCACATCGTCGAGCGGGTCCTGGCCACGGTGCCGCTGCCGACGGTGACGCCGCGCCAGCAGTCCGACCGGCGCCCGCAGGTGCCGCCGCACATGGTTCCCGGGCCGCAGGGCCAGGGCTGGCCGGCCCAGCCGGCACAGTCGGAGCGGCCGGCGTGAGTCGCCTCGGTATGTCGATCGTCGGTGCCGCCCGCCGGGCGGGCGCTGCCGGCGGTCCGCCCCCGCGCCTGGACGGCGACCGGGCGGAGGTCGTGCTGCGCCGCCTCCAGCTGCTGGTGACGCGGAAGCTCGACGGGCTCCTCCAGGGCGACTATCTGGGGCTGCTGCCCGGATCCGGGTCGGAGGCGGGGGAGTCGCGGGAGTACCGGGCCGGCGACGACGTGCGCCGCATGGACTGGCCGGTCACGGCCCGCACGACCGTCCCGCACGTCCGGCAGACCGTCGCCGACCGCGAACTGGAGACCTGGATCTGCCTGGACCTCTCCGCCAGCCTCGACTTCGGTACCGCGCAGTGCGAGAAGCGGGATCTGGCCGTCGCGGCCGCCGCCGCGATCACGCACCTGACCGTGCGGGGCGGGAACCGGGTCGGCGCGGTCGTCACCAACGGGGAACGCACCGTCCGGATGCCGGCACGGCCGGGCCGACTCAACGCCCAGGGCCTGATGCGCCGGATCGTGCAGACCCCCCGCGCGGAACCCGGCCAGCCCACCGACCTGGCGGCGGCCGTCGACCTGCTCAACCGCCCGCCCCGGCGTCGCGGCATGGCCGTCGTCATCTCCGACTTCCTCGCCGACCCGGACTGGGAACGGCCGATGCGCAAGCTCGCCGTCCGCCACGACGTGCTCGCGATCGAAGTCGTGGACCCGCGTGAGCTGGCCCTTCCCGAGGTCGGCGTGCTGACCCTCGTGGACCCGGAGACGGGCAGGCTCCACGAGGTGCAAACTGGTAACAAGAAGTTGCGCGACGCGTACGCCAAGGCGGCGGCGGAGCAGCGCGCGGCGATCGACGCGGCCATGCGCCGGGCCGGCGCCGCACACCTGCGCCTGCGAACCGACTCCGACTGGCTGCTCGACATCGTTCGTTTCGTCGCCGCCCAGCGACGAGGGCGAAGCAGGGGGACCACCCGATGATCCGCTTCCTCGAGCCGCTCTGGCTTCTCCTGGTGCCGCTGGTGCTGCTGCTCGCCGGGGCGTACGTGTTCCTCCAGTTCCACCGCAAGACCTACGCGGTCCGGTTCACGAACCTCGCGCTGCTCCAGTCGATCGCGCCGAAGAACCCGGGCTGGCGCCGGCACATCGCGGCGACCGCGTTCCTGCTGTGCCTCATGACGCTGGCCACCGGCATGGCGAAGCCATCCACCGAGGTCGAGGAACCCCTGGAGCGGGCGACGATCGTGCTCGCGATCGACGTGTCACTGTCCATGCAGGCCACCGACATCGACCCGAACCGGTTCGAAGCGGCCAAGGAGGCGGCGAAGCTGTTCGTCGAGGAGCTGCCCCGCTCCTACAACCTCTCGCTCGTCTCGTTCGCCAAGAGCGCCACCGTCGCGGTCTCGCCCACCAAGGACCACGGTCAGGTCATCAACGCCATCGACCGGCTCCAGCTCCAGGAGTCCACAGCGATCGGCGAGGCCATGTTCGCGTCGCTGCAGGCGGTCCAGAGCGTGCCGGCGGATGGCGCGGCCGGGCCGCCGCCCGCCCGCATCGTGCTGCTGTCCGACGGGTTCACGACGTTCGGCCGTCCCAACGACGACGGCGCGAAAGCCTGCGCCGAGGCCAACGTCCCGGTGTCCACGATCGCGTTCGGTACCCAGGAAGGCATCGTCGACCTCAACGGCAGCCGGACGCCCGTCCCCGTGGACAGCGACGCCCTCGCGAAGATCGCCACCCAGACCGACGGCAAGTTCTACGAGGCCGTCACCGCCGAAGAGCTCAAGGAGGTCTACCAGGACCTCGGCAGCTCCGTCGGCTTCCGGTCCACGCCGAAGGAGATCACCCAGTGGTTCGCCGGACTGGCGCTCCTCTTCGGATTCGCCGGCGCGGTCATGTCCCTGCTCTGGACCTCCCGCATCCCGTAGGCGGCGGCTTGCGCGGGTGGCTGGGACCGGTTCGCCGGGCTGGCGCGCGTCGCGCGGAACGCCGGCTGGTGGTGGGCGCTCCGCCGCGGCCCCGAAGTCTCTGATCTCCAACCTGGTGCCTCAGCGGGCCGCCCTCAGGGGACCAGAACGAGCTTGCCGGTGGTCTTGCGGGCGCGGATGTCCTCAAGGGCCTGGGCGGCGTCCGCGAGGGCGTAGGTGCCGCCGACGACCGGGCGCAGCTCGCCGCGCTCGACCATGCCGAACATCTCCTGCATCGGCTCCGTCCACATGTGCGGCTTGCCGGCGCAGTGCGTGAGCCAGAACCCGATGACCGCGCGGGACGTGCCGATCAGGGCGCCCGGCTGCACGGGCTCGGGGTGCTCGCGTCCGGCCATGCCGTAGGTGGCGAGGCGGCCGAAGGGGGCCAGCGCCGCGAGGCTCGCGTCGAATACGGTGCCGCCGACCATCTCCAGGACGATGTCGACCTTCTTGCCGCCGTTGGCCTCGATGAGCGCGGCCTTCAGGTCCTCGCTGGCCGGGTCCACGGCCACGTCGGCGCCGAGGTCGAGCGCGAGCTGCCGCTTCTCCTCGCTGGACGCCGTCGCGATGACCCGCCCGGCGCCGAAGATCTTCGCGAGCTGGACGGCGAGGGTCCCGACACCGCCGGCGGCGGCGTGCACGACGACCGACTCGCCGGGCTGCAGGTGGGTGCTCGTCTTCAGCAGGTTCCACGCGGTGAGCCCCTGGAGGACCAGCGCGAGCGCCTGCCCGTCGCTGACCTTGTCCGGGACCGGGAACATCGCGGCCGGGTGCGCCACGGCCTTCTCGGCGTACCCGCCGCCGCCGAGCAGCAGCGCGGCGACCCGCGTGCCGTCCGGGCGCCGGCCGACGACCTCGCCGCCGGGCACCATCGGCAGCTTCTGCTTCGCCAGGTACGAGTCCTCGATGGCGTGCGTGTCGGCGTAGTTCACGCCGGCCGCCAGCACGTCGAGGACGTCGAAGCCCTCGGGGGCGACAGGGTCGGGCAGCTCGGTGTGGGTGAGTACCTCAGGGCCACCGAATTCCGTGATCTGAATCGCGCGCATGTGACCGACCCTACGCCCGTGCCCGCTAACGGCTACTGGTGGGTAACCCATAGCCTCGCCCTCAGGCAGATCCACCGTGAGAGGGGTACGGAGTGGGGCGCAGCGTCCTCGTCACCGGCGGCAACCGGGGCATCGGGCTGGCGATCGCGCGGGCGTTCGCCGCGCAGGGCGACCAGGTCGCGGTGACCCATCGGGGCAGTGGTGCCCCCGACGGGCTGTTCGGCGTGAAGTGCGATGTGACGTCGACGGAGGACGTCGACGCCGCGTTCACCGCCATCGAGGCCGAGCAGGGCCCGGTGGAGATCCTCGTCGCCAACGCCGGCATCACCGACGACACGCTGCTGCTGCGGATGAGCGAGGACCAGTTCACGCGGGTCCTGGACGCGAACCTCACCGGCTCGTACCGGGTGGCGAAGCGGGCCGCGTCGAAGATGATCCGCCCGCTCAAGCGTGGCCGGATCATCTTCATCTCCTCGGTCGTCGGCCTGTCCGGTTCGGCGGGGCAGGTGAACTACGCCGCGTCCAAGGCCGGCCTGGTGGGCATGGCCCGGTCGATCGCCCGCGAGCTGGGGTCGCGTTCGATCACCGCGAACGTGGTCGCCCCGGGCTTCGTCGACACGGACATGACCGCCGTGCTGTCCGAGGACCGCAAGAAGCAGATCCTCAGCTCGGTGCCGCTCGGCCGGTACGCGTCCACGGACGAGATCGCCGGCGTCGTCACCTTCCTCGCGAGCGACGCGGCGGCCTACGTCACCGGCGCCGTGATCCCGGTCGACGGCGGCCTCGGCATGGGCCACTGAGCCGACCGTCCGTCCCGCGCCGACTTTCGGACTTTTGAGGGTCGAGAACCGCGCGGAACCCTCAAAAGTCCGAAACTGGAACGAACAAGGAGATACCTGTGGGTCTGTTGGAGGGTAAGCGGCTGCTCGTGACCGGGGTGATCACCGACGCCTCGATCGCGTTCCACGTCGCCAAGGTGGCGCAGGAGCAGGGCGCCACGGTCGTCCTGACCGGGTTCGGCCGGATGTCGCTCGTCGAGCGGATCGCCAAGCGGCTGCCCGAGACCGCGCCCGTGGTCGAGCTGGACGTCACCAGCACCGAGCAGCTCGACTCGCTCGCCGACCGGGTCCGCGAGCACGTCGACGGGCTCGACGGGGTGCTGCACTCGATCGGGTTCGCGCCGCAGTCCTGCCTCGGCGGCGGGTTCATGACCGCGCCCTGGGAGGACGTGGCGACCGCGGTCCAGGTGTCCACGTACTCGTTCAAGTCCCTGGCCGTCGCCGCGCTGCCGCTCATGGGCCGCGGCGGGTCGATCGTCGGGCTCACGTTCGACGCCGCCCAGGCGTGGCCGGTGTACGACTGGATGGGCGTCGCGAAGGCGGGCCTGGAGTCCTGCTCCCGGTACCTGGCGCGCGAGCTGGGTCCGCAGGGGATCCGGGTCAACCTGGTCGCCGCCGGTCCGCTGAAGACGATGGCCGCCAAGAGCATCCCCGGCTTCGAGCAGTTCGAGCAGACGTGGACCGAGCGCGCCCCGCTCGGCTGGGACCTCACCGACCCGACGCCGACCGCGATGGCCTGCGCGAGCCTGCTGTCGGACTGGCTGCCCGCGACGAGCGGCGAGATCCTGCACGTCGACGGCGGCTTCCACGCGGTCGGCGCCTGAGGGTCGCCATCCGGCAGGATGGACCCCATGTACGACGCCCTGCTGCTGCTGTCCTTCGGCGGGCCCGAGGGCCCGGACGACGTCATGCCGTTCCTGGAGAACGTCGTCCGGGGCAGGGGAGTGCCGCGCGAGCGGCTGCTCGCCGTCGCCGAGCACTACCAGCACTTCGGCGGCGTGTCCCCGATCAACGCTCAGAACCGGGCGCTGATCGCCGCGATCCGTGACGACTTCGCCGCGCACGGCCTTGGCCTGCCGGTCTACTGGGGCAACCGCAACTGGGCGCCGTACGTCGCCGACACGCTGCGGCAGATGCGGGCGGACGGGGTGCGGCGGGCGCTGGCGTTCGCCACGTCCGCCTACGCGTCGTACTCGGGTTGCCGCCAGTACCTCGACGACATCGACGCCGCGCGCGCCGAGGTGGGCCCGGACGCGCCCGTCGTGGACAAGCTGCGGCTGTACTTCGACCACCCGGGTTTCGTGGAGTCGCACGCCGACGCGGTCCGCGCCGCGCTCGCCGGCCTGGACCCGGCGCGGCACGCCACCACCCGGCTCGTGTTCACCGCCCACAGCATCCCGGTCACGATGAACGACGCGGCCGGCCCGGACGGCGACCTGTACCGGGCGCAGCTGCTCGCCACTGCCGCGCTCGTGGCCGCCGACGCCGCGCCGGATCTCCAGTGGGACCTGGTCTGGCAGAGCCGCAGCGGCCCGCCGCATGTGCCGTGGCTCGAACCGGACGTCAACGTCCACCTGGAGACGATCGCGGGCGAGGGCGGCGTCACCGCTGTCGTCGTGGCGCCGATCGGGTTCGTCAGCGACCATCTCGAGGTCGTCTGGGACCTCGACAACGAGGCCGCCGACACCGCGCGCAAGCTCGACCTCGGGTACGCGCGCGCCGCGACGCCCGGCACCGACCCGCGGTTCGTGGCGATGGTGCGTGAACTGGTCGCCGAGCGGCTCGACCCGCCGGGCCCCGTCCGCGAACTGAGCAGGATCGGCATCAACCTCGCCTGCGGTACCGAGGGCTGCTGCGCCGTCCGCGCGGTCTAGACGACCGACGGTTCCTGGACGAACTGGCCGTTCTGGGCCGGCGTGAGGCGCCGCTCCAGGTACAGCGCCAGCGCGACGACGGCGAACGACGCCGCCACGAGCAGCGCGATGTACTGCCACACGAGACGCGCGTCGAGCATCAACCCGGACAGGATCGGCCCGATCGCCATCGCGACCTGCCACATGAGCGCCGACAGGGCGTTGTACCGGCCGCGCAGATGGGCTGGCGCCAGATCGTTGACCAGCGCGTTCCCGGTGGGAGCCCATAGCGTCTCGCCGCACGCGAACACCCCCATCGACGCGACGACGAGCGTCGCGGCGGTGGTGCCGTCGAGGAGTCCGGACAGCCCGAACATCGCCCACGACGTGGCGAGTACCAGGCCGAAGCCGGCGATGGCGCGGGTACGGCGGCGTCCTTCGAGGCGCTTCTGCACGAGGATCTGGCCGAGGACGATCACCGACGTGTTCGCCGCGAACGCCAACCCGAGCACCCGGGTGGACACGCCGCTCACCTCGGTCGCGAACGCGGGGAAACCGGACTCGACCTGCGCGTAGCCGGCGATGACGACGATCAGGAACAGGGCGCTCGTCCAGAGCATCGTCCGGTCGGCGAGCACCGCGCGCCATCCGCCGGCCGATCCGACGCTGCCGTCCGGTTTCGCGACGGCGTTCCCGGCGCCGCGCAGGGTCACCAGCACGGCCGCGACGAGGACGTAGCTGGCGGCGTCGATGACATACAGGAGCTGGAACGTCGCCGGCCGGGACACGTCGGCGAGGAAGCCGCCGATGACGCCGCCCAGTCCGATGCCGAGGTTGATGAGCGTGAACTGGATCGCGTAGAGCCGTTGCCGCTGCTCGGGGACGCTGACGGAGGCGAGCAGGGCGTTGGACGACGGCCAGTTCACGGACTGCCCGGCGCCCATGATGACGGCCGCGAGGAACGCCTCGGCGGTGGTCTCGACCTGGGTGAGGTACAGGCAGCTGCCGGCGAGGATCGCGGCCGAGACCAGCTGGACCCGTTTCGGGCCGAACCGGTCGATCGCGGTACCGGCGACCGGGCTGAGCGCCAGCCCGGCGAGCCCGATCGTGGCGATGACCGTGCCGGTGACGCTGAGCGACAGCCCCCGGACGGTGTGCAGGTAGACGAGCAGGAACGGGAGCGTGAATCCGGTACCGAAGGCGCCGAAGGCACACGCCAGGAGGGCACGGCGGGCGATGGGCGTCAGCGGGGCGGTCACCGGCCGATTGTGCGTCCCGGCACCGCCGGCTCCCAACGGATTTAGGTCAGCACGGGTTTTAGATCAGCACGGGTTTAGATCAGCGGGGCGTTGATGGCGGCGGTGTGGGCGCGGCGGGCGGCCGTCGCCAGCGGGCGCAGGGCGGCGTCGCGTTCGCTCGCCTCGAACGCGCTCACGGCACCGCCCGGCGCGTTACCCGCCGCCAGGGACACGATCCGCCCGACCGTGGCGGCCCGGCCGGCGAGGCGGGTGGCGCGCGGGTCGTAGCCGGGCGGCAGGTCCGGGTCCTCGGCGTCGCGGCGCAGGCCCGTCAGCTCGGCGGCGAGTTCCGGGCGCCACCGGGCCACGTCGAGGCGGCGTAGGACGTCCGTGGCGTCGTGCAGCGCGACCAGAAGGTCGTGGTCGGCCTCGGCGAGGGTCGGCGCGCCCCGGCGGGCGATCGCCACGGGGTCGGGGGTGGTGACCGCCGTGCTCTGCCAGGTGACCGTCGTCCAGGCGTCGCCGGACCCGGACGTGTGGGTCGTCGCCTCCGGTACCAGTCCGGTCGCGCCGCACAGGACGCCCTCGCCGGCCAGGAGCGCCGCGATCGTGAACGGCCCCGGGCCGGGGAGGCCGCGCGGGTCGCCGGGGCTGGGCAGGACGAGCCAGACGTCGTCGGGACCCAACCGGGCGAACGCCGAGAGCCCGCTGGCGAGGGTGCCGGCGTCGAGCAGGTCATCTGCGCCGACTTCGTCCACTACCTCGTCATAGGAGACAAGTCCGGCGCGCCACGATCGCATCCACGCGGCGAGCACGGCCGAACGGACGGCGGTCAGCGTGACCATCCACACAGGACGGCCACTCGCGGCTGGTACAGGGTCGGCACCGTGCCAGGTTACCCAGCCTCGAAAGGTTTGGAGCGGCCGCGATCCGGCTACTCCATCTGACATGGAATTCATCCTGTGGATCATCGCGGTGGTTCTGGTCGTCTCGGGCATCGTGTCCCTTGTCCGCGGCCAGATGCTGTGGGGGATCGTCCTCATCATCGTCGGCCTGCTCGTCGGGCCCGGCGGCGTCAGCATCTTCAACGCTTGACGTTGGGTCAGGCACGCCGATAGCCGGAACGCGGCGTGCCTGACGAGTCCGTTCGGGGAACAGCCGATACCGTCGGCGCGTGGACAGCAAGGACTATGGCCAGGACGTGCTCGCCGGCGAGTGGCGTCGTACCAAGATCGTCCCCACCCTGCCCGCCGACCTCGACCTCGTCGTCGAGGAGGCGGGCAGCGGGTTCTGCGGGGCTGTCGTCGCCGTGGCGAAGGACGGCGTCACGCTGGAGGACCGGCACGGGCGGCGGCGCCTGTTCCCGCTCGTCCCGGCAGGGTTCCTGCTGGACGGCAAGGTCGTCACGCTGACCCGGCCCGTCACCACGGCGGCGCCCGAGGCGAAGCGCCGGACGGCGTCCGGATCGATCGCCGTGGACGGCGTGAAGGCACGGGTCGCCCGCGCCAGCCGCATCTACGTCGAGGGCGTGCACGACGCAGCCCTGGTCGAACGGGTATGGGGCGACGACCTGCGGATCGAAGGCGTGGTCGTCGAGCCGCTGCACGGGATCGACGACCTCGCGGCCGTCGTGCGCGACTTCGCGCCCGGTCCGGGGCGGCGGCTCGGCGTCCTGGTCGACCACCTGGTGGCCGGCAGCAAGGAGAGCCAGATCGTCGCCGGAGTGAAGCACCCGTACGTGCTCGTCACCGGGCATCCCTACGTCGACATCTGGCAGGCCGTCCGGCCGGCCGCCGTGGGGATCGCGGCATGGCCCGACGTCCCGCGGGGCGTGCCCTGGAAGGAGGGCGTGTGCGCGGCGCTCGGCGTCGGCGACGTCCATGACATGTGGCGCCGGGTCCTCGGCGCCGTCGACACCTACACCGACCTCGACACCCCGCTGCTCGGCGCGGTGGAACGGCTGATTGACTTCGTCACGGCCGATTGAGCCTGAGCTGAGGATTCTGCCCGTTCGGTCCGGCAGTTCGTTGCTCTTTCGTTGCGAGCAGGTGGGAAAATCTTTACATGCGCGCTTGGTTGATCTGGCTCATCGTGTCTGTCGGACTGGTGATCGCGGAGATCTTCTCCCTCGATCTCGTCCTCATCATGTTCGCCGCCGGGGCCATCGCCGCTGCCGGCACCGCCGCCGTGGTCGACAACCTGTTCGTCCAGGCACTCGTCTTCGCCGTCGTCTCGGTGCTGGCCCTGGTCGTCGCCAGGCCCATGGCGCAGCGCAGGCTGCACCCCAGCAGCGACGCCTCCCGCACCGGGATCGACGCGATCAAAGGCTCCACCGCTGTGGTCCTCGAGCTCGTCGACGAGCACCAGGGGTTGGTGAAGATCGGTGGCGAGGAGTGGACGGCGCGCGTGTTCGACGCGACCCAGACCCTCGAACCCGGCCAGAAAGTGCAGGTCATTGATATCAAGGGCGCCACCGCCCTCGTCTGGAGGCAACCGTAATGGAGCTCGTCGGGCTCGCGCTGGTCGCGATCCCCATCATCATCGTGCTCGTCGTGCTCGCCAAGTCCGTGCGGATCATCCCGCAGGCGCGGGCCTCGGTCGTCGAGCGGCTCGGCCGGTACAGCCGGACCCTGACGCCCGGCCTCACCGTGGTCGTGCCGTTCATCGACAAGGTCCGCCCGCTCATCGACCTGCGCGAGCAGGTCGTCTCGTTCCCGCCGCAGCCGGTGATCACCGAGGACAACCTCGTGGTCAGCATCGACACGGTCATCTACTTCCAGGTCACCGACCCGCGGGCGGCCACCTACGAGATCGCCAACTTCATCCAGGCGATCGAGCAGCTCACGGTCACCACCCTCCGTAACGTCATCGGTGGCCTCAACCTGGAGCAGACGCTCACCAGCCGCGACGAGATCAACGGGCGGCTCCGTGGCGTGCTCGACGAGGCGACCGGCAAGTGGGGCATCCGCGTCAACCGGGTGGAGCTCAAGGCGATCGACCCGCCGCAGTCGATCCAGAGCTCGATGGAGAAGCAGATGAGGGCCGAGCGCGACCGGCGCGCGGCGATCCTCACCGCCGAAGGCGTCAAGCAGTCCCAGATCCTCACCGCCGAAGGCGAGAAGCAGTCGGCGATCCTGCGGGCCCAGGGTTCGCGGGAGGCGCGGATGCTGGAGGCCGAGGGCCAGGCCAAGGCCATCGAGACGGTGTTCAGCGCCATCCACGCCGGCAACCCCGACGAGAAGCTGCTGTCCTACCAGTACCTCCAGATGCTGCCGCAGCTCGCACAGGGCAGCGCCAACAAGATGTGGATCGTCCCGGCCGAACTGGGCAAGGCGCTCGAAGGCTTCGGCAACGCCTTCAGCGGTCAGACCAAGGCGGCCGGGCCGGACGCCCAGTCGCCCAACACCCGCACGCCGGCGGCGGAGTAGCGCGTGACGAAGCTGGCCCACTGGCTGGGGCACCAGCCCTGGTTCGCTGCGGTCGGCCGGCGGCTCGTGCCGGTCGACCGCGCGCTCCAACGGATCACCAAGGGGCGGATCGACAAGCTGGGTCGCCGGTCGCTGCCGACCCTGCTGCTCACCACCGTCGGGTCCAAGAGTGGTCTGCCCCGGACGGTGCCGCTGCTGTACGCCGCCGACGGCGACTCCTATGTGGTCACCGCGTCCAACTGGGGGCAGCAGCACCACCCGGCCTGGTCCGGGAACCTGCTCGCCAACCCGGAGGCGTCGGTCGAGATCGGAGGGCGGAAGATCCCCGTCCGCGCCGGACTCGCCGAAGGGGACGAGCGGGCACGGCTGTGGAGCGCGGTCACGGCGGTGTGGCCGGCGTACGACACGTACGAGACCCGCAGCGGTCGCCACATCCGCGTGTTCCTCCTGACCCCGCGCTGACCCCTGGGTTCCGACCGGTCGGATCGTGCAGCCTGGCTTCACGATCCGACCGGTCGCAGGAAAAGCGGTCGGCGCGGGGAAAAGCGGTCGCGCACGGGCGGTGCCGCGGCCTACCGTGCGGCGTATGGGCTTCTTCGTGATGGTGCGTCGTGTCCGCGCGGCGCACGTGGGGCTGGCATCCGCTCGACAGGGCATGGGCGCAGCGGATCGTCGACGCCGCCAGGATCCGCCCCGGTGAACTCGTCCTCGACATCGGCGCGGGGCACGGTGCGCTGACGGCGCCGCTCGTCCGCGCCGGTGCCCGCGTCATCGCCGTCGAACTCCACGCCGACCGGGTCGCGCGCCTGAAACGCCGCTTCGCCGACGATCCGGTGACGGTCGTCCAGGCCGACGCCGCCGGTGACCTGCGGCTGCCGCACCGCCCGTTCCGGGTGGTGGCGAACCCGCCGTTCGGGATCTCGTCGCCGCTGCTGCGCGCCCTGCTCGGACCCGGCTCCCGGATGACGGGCGCCGACCTGGTCCTCCAGCGTGCGGTGGTCACCCGGTGGACGTCGCCGCAGGCGCCCGGCGCCGTTCGCTGGCAACGCCGCTACCGCAGCGAGCTGGGGCTGCGCCTGCCCCGGCGGGCGTTCACCCCGCCGCCGCGCGTGGACACGGCCGTGCTGGTGATCCGGCGAGCCGGCCGCCACGCCACTGAGTAGGGTCAGCGCGTGGTTGAGGAGATAACCGATCCGGACGATCCGCGCATCGCCGACTACCGCGAGCTGACCGACGTCAAGCTGCGGACCGCGTTCGAACCGCCCCACGGCCTGTTCATCGCCGAGGGGGAACTGGTGCTGCGCCGGGCCGTCCGGGCCGGGTACCGGCTGCGGTCGATGCTGGTGGACGTCAAGCGGGCGGCGACGGTGACCGATGTCGCGCCGGGAACGCCGCTCTACGCCGCCACGCCGGCCGTCCTGGAGAAGATCACCGGCTTCCACGTGCACCGGGGGATCCTCGGTTCGGTGCACCGCCCGTCGATGCCGTCGGCTGCCGAACTGCTCGCGTCGGCGCGGCGCGTCGTGATCCTCGAGGACGTCAACACGCACACGAACGTCGGCGCGATCTTCCGCTGCGCCGCCGCGCTCGGCATGGACGCGGTGCTGCTGTCCCCGTCGTGCGCCGACCCGCTGTACCGGCGCAGCGTCCGGGTGAGCATGGGGGAGGTGTTCGCCGTGCCGTACGCGCGGCTCGACCCCTGGCCCGACGCCCTGGCCGAGGTGCGCGCCGCCGGCTTCACCGTGCTCGCGCTCACCCCCGACCCGGACGCCGTCTCACTGCGCGAGCTGACCGACACCGAACGACCCGCGCTGCTGCTCGGCGCCGAAGGCCCCGGGCTCTCCGGCAAGGCACTGACCGCCGCCGACGTGCGGGTGCGGATCCCGATGCACCACGGCGTCGACTCCCTCAACGTCGCCGCCGCGGCCGCCGTCGCCTGCTACGCCCTCGGCGCCCGCTGACCGCCGCCGCCCGGCAGCCGTGCCGGAGGCTCTACGGGTGGCGGCGGAGGTTCTCGCGTTGAGTCGGGCCCGGTGTGGCGTCGGCGATCCACGGGCCTTCGACGGACGGATCCAGGATGCCGTCCTCCAGCCACGTGTACCGGCCGCCGAGCACGCGTTTGGCGAGCTGGCGGTCGACGTCGTCGGTGTTGCGCCACAGCCGGTCGAACAGTTCCTCGGTGCGCCGCCGGGACTGCTGGCAGAACGCGTCGGCCAGCTCGTACGCGGCCTTGCCCTCGTCGCCGCCGGTGTCGGTGCGGATCATCTCGGCGCGGACGATCGCCGCGCTCATCGCGAACAGTTCGGCGCCGATGTCGACGATCCGGCCGAGGAAGCCCTGCTTGTACTCCATCTTCCCCTGCCACCGCGACATGGCGTAGAAGGTCTGCCGGGCGAGCTTGCGGCTGGACCGCTCGACGTAGCGCAGGTGCCGGGCGAGCGGCCCGAACTCGGAGTACGCGGTGGGTATCTGCCCGCCGCCGAACGCCAGCGTCGGCAGCCACTTGGCGTAGAAGCCGCCGGCGCGGGCGGCCGCGCGACCCTTGCGGCCGAGGCTCGCGTCCGGGTCGATGATGTCGCCGGCCACGGACAGGTGCGCGTCGACGGCCTCGCGGGCGATGAGGAGCTTCATGATCTCGCTGGAGCCCTCGAAGATCCGGTTGATGCGCAGGTCGCGGAGCACCTGTTCGGCCGGGACGCCGCGTTCGCCGCGGGCGGCGAGGGAGTCGGCGGTCTCGTACCCGCGGCCGCCACGGATCTGCACGAGCTCGTCGGCGGCGAGCCAGGCGTGCTCGGACGAGTACAGCTTGGCGAGCGCCGCCTCGATCCGGATGTCGTTGGCGGCGTCGTCGGACATCTGGCTGGACAGGTCGAGGACCGCCTCCAGCGCGAACGCCGTGGCGGCGATGTAGGCGATCTTGCTGGACACCGCCTCGTGCTCGCCGACGGGACGGCCCCACTGGACGCGCTCGGTCGACCATTCGCGGGCGATCTTGAGGCACCACTTGGCGGATCCGGCGCAGAGCGCGGGCAGCGACAGCCGGCCCGTGTTGAGCGTGGTGAGGGCGATCTTGAGCCCTTCGCCCTCACGGCCGATCCGGTTCTCGGCCGGCACCCGGACCTGGTGGAGCCGGGTGACGCCGTTCTCCAGGCCGCGCAGCCCGAGGAACGCGTTGCGGTTCTCGACGGTGATGCCCTCGGAGTCGGCCTCGACGACGAACGCGGTGATGCCGCCGCGCCGCCCCTCGGCCTTCGGCACGCGCGCCATGACGACGAGCAGGTCGGCGACGACGCCGTTGGTGGTCCAGAGCTTGACGCCGTCGAGGACGTAGGCGCTGCCGTCCTCGGTGGGGACGGCAGTGGTGTGCAGGCGGGCGGGGTCGCTGCCGACGTCCGGTTCGGTGAGCAGGAACGCGCTGATGTCCGTGCGGGCGCAGCGCGGCAGGAACTGTTTCTTCTGTGCCTCGGTGCCGAACATCTTGACCGGCTGCGGCACGCCGATGGACTGGTGCGCCGACAGCAGCGCGCCGATCGCCGGCGACGCCGATCCGACCAGCATCAACGCCTTGTTGTAGTGCACCTGGGTCAGGCCGAGGCCGCCGTAGGCCTCGTCGATCTTCATCCCGAAGGCGCCGATCTCCTTGAGCCCGGCGAAGACCTCGTCCGGGATGCGGGCCTCGCGCTCGATGAGGCCGCCGTCGATCTTCGTCTCGCAGAACTCGCGGAGGCGCTGCAGGAACGCCTCGCCCTTGCTGTCGGCGTCCGTGCCGGGGCGTGGATGCGGGTGGATCAGGTCGAGCCGGAGCCGGCCGAGGAACAGTTCCTTGCCGAAACTCGGTTTCTGGTACGGGATGTCGCGAGCGTCTTCGGCCACCTTGCGCGCGTCGCGCTCGGTCACCGGTCCGGCAACATCTGGTTCCACTGCGGTCATGGGCTCTCCCACCGTCGCACTTGGTGCCGACAGGCTACTCCTCAGTAGTTACCCGCGGGTAGTACCCGAAACATTTCTCAGATCGCTCCCAGAAACCGGGTGCATGCTCGGGGAACGACAGCGAGGAGCACGAGATGACCACCCAGATCAACCGGCGCGGCGCCCTGGCAGCGCTCGGCAGTGTCGGCATCGGCGCCTTGCTCGCGGCATGCGGCCGCAGCGACAGCGATCCGACGACGAGCGCCGAGGTGCCCACCACCAGCGGCGGCACCGCCACCGTCTCGCCGCAGACGACACCGAGCCCGGCGACGTCCGACCTGTTCGCGGGCGCCGCGAGCTGCACGGCGACCCGCGAGCTGACCGAGGGCCCGTACTACTTCGACGCCGACTCGATCCGCAGCGACATCCGGGAGGATCGTCCCGGCACGCCGCTGCGGCTCGCCGTGCGGGTGCAGAGCACCGACAAGTGCGCGGCCGTCCCGAACGCGGTGGTGGACATCTGGCACTGCGACGCGGCCGGCGTGTACTCCGGTTTCGAGTCCGCCTCGCGCGGGAACGGCGGCCGGGGCCGCACAGATGAGGAGAAGTACCTGCGCGGTGCCCAGGTCACCAACGCCGAGGGCATCGTCCAGTTCATGACCGTGTACCCGGGCTGGTACGGCGGCCGGACGGTGCACATCCACGTGAAGATCCACGTGAACTCGGAAGAGGTCCTGACCACCCAGTTCTTCTTCGACGAGAAGGTCACCGCCGCCGTGTACGCGAAACAGCCGTACGCGGCCAAGGGCGAGCAGGACCGGAAGAACAGCGACGACGGCATCTTCGAGGACAACCTGATCCTCACGCTGTCGAAGGACGGCGACGGCTACCTCGGCGTCATGACCGTCGGGGTGTGACCACCCGCCCACCCGTCTACTCGTCGACGAGGAGCTTCTCGCGGAGCTGCGCGAGGGTCTGCGCGAGCAGCCGGGAGACGTGCATCTGCGAGATGCCGAGCTGTTCGGCGATCTGCGACTGGGTCATGTTGCCGAAGAACCGCAGGATGAGGATGCGGCGCTCGCGCGGCGCGACCTGCTTGAGCAGCGGCTGCAGCGACTCGCGGAACTCGACGCCCTCAAGGGCCTTGTCCTCGTCGCCGAGGGTGTTTGCCAGCGACGGAAGGCTGTCGTTGCCGCGCACCGGGTCTTCGAGCGAACTGCTGCGGTAGGCGTTGGCGGCCTGCAGACCTTCGAGGACGTCCTCGCGGGAGATGCCGAGGTACTCCGACAGCTCCGAGGCGGTCGGCGCGCGCCCGTTGCGCTGCGACAGTTCGGCGACGGCGGAGTTGAGCGAGAGGTGCAGCTCCTTGAGCCGCCGCGGGACGCGCACCGCCCAGCCGTGGTCGCGGAAGTGGCGCTTGATCTCGCCGACGATCGTCGGGACGGCGTAGGACAGGAACTCGACGCCGCGTTCGGGGTCGAAGCGGTCGACGGAGTTGATCAGGCCGACGGTCGCGACCTGCACGAGATCTTCCAGGGGCTCGCCACGGTTGTTGAACCGGCGCGCGAGGTGCCGCGCGAGCGGTAGGTGCATCGTGACCAGTTCGTCGCGGACCGCCTGGCGGCGGGGTGTGTCCTCGGTGAGAGTGACGAACTCCGTGAAGAGGGCCTGGGCCGCCGTGGGCTCCGTGTCGCGGGGCTCCTCGGTCACGTGACCGTCCCGGCGCGCCGCTTGAAGAGTTTCACCGTCACGAGCCCGTCGCCGTCGGCCTCGGTGTCGACGGTGTCGACCAGCGCGGTCAGCACCCGCCACCCGAAGGTGTCACGGGCCGGCGGCTTGCCGTCGGTGGTGCGCGCCGCGGCGACGACGGACAGCGCCTCCGGCCCGAGGTGGAACGCGCAGATCAGCTGGCTGTTCTTCTCGGCGCGGGCGACGAGGCCGGCGCACGCCTCGTCGACGGCCATCCGCAGGTCGGCGACCTCGTCGAGATTGAAGTCGAGCCGGGCCGCCAGATCCGCGGTGAAGGTGCGCAGCACCGGCAGGTGGTTGGGCGCGGCAGGGAGGCGTACCTCGATGACCTCGCCCTCCGTGGCCGTTGCCGCGATCGGTTCCTGCACGGGGCTGCACCTCGTCGTTTCGGTCGTGTTCGAAGGGTGGCGGGCCTCCACCTCGGCTGACGCTATCGTGCGCCGACCGCGGAGGCCCGCCCAACCCACCTGATGGTTAACCGGGCGGACGTTCCACATCGCCGCGCCAGCCGCCGCTCTCGAGGCCGCGCTCTTCGATGAACTGCTTGAAACGCTCCAGGTCACCGGCAACGCGGCGCTGGACGACACCGGTCAGGTCGCCGGCCTTCTCGACCGCGCCCTCCGGCTCGAAGTCCAGCTGCAGCATCACCTTGCTGCGGCCTTCGCCGAGCCGGTGGAACGTGACGACGCCGGCCTGGCGGGGACCGTCGATCGTGTGCCAGGCGATGCGCTCGTCCGGGTGCTGCTCGGTGATCTCCGCGTCGAACTCACGCTCGACGCCAGCGATCTTCGTGTACCAGTGCGTATGCGTCGGGTCCACCTGGGTGACCCGCTCGACGCCCTCCATGAAGTTCGGGAAGGACTCGAACTGCGTCCACTGGTTGTATGCCGTGGATACCGGCACATCGACTTCAACGGACTTCTGGATCGTGCTCATCTCGCTCCTCTCCCTCGGCTTGTTGGTGCACTACTGGGCTACCCGGGCGCTTCTGGCGCTACACGTGACACATGCCATGTTTGAGCCGGACCCGTTTCGAGGAACCCCACGCACGTGGAGATCGCAATGGTGTCCGGACACGCCAGTCCGCTCGCCGCGCCGGGATCGGCCGGCGCGGACGGGCAGCACGTCCACGTCGCCGGACTCGCGGGGGCGCTGGCCGCGCAAGGTCACCGGGTGACCGTGTACACGCGGCGCGCGGACCGTCGGGTCCCGGAGGAGGTGGTTCTCGACGGGTACCGCGTCGTGCACATACCGGCGGGGCCTCCCGAGCAGGTGACACGCGAGAGCCTCCTGCCGCACCTGCCGGAACTCACGCACGCGCTCGCGAAACGGTGGCGGCGCTTCCCGCCCGACGTCGTGCACGCCCACTTCTGGATGTCCGGGATGGTCGCACTCGCGGCCACCCGCGACGTCGACGTGCCGGTCGTGCAGACGTTCCACGCGCTGGGTACCGTCCGGCGGCGCTACCAGCAGAGCCACGACACCAGCCCGCCCGGCCGGGAACGGGCCGAGCAGGCGATCGGGCAGACCGTGGCGCGGACGGTGGCGATGTGCACGGACGAGGCGCACGAGCTGGTGCGCATGGGCATCCCGCGTGGGGGAGTGGCGGTCGTCCCGAGCGGCGTCGACCTGGACCGGTTCCAGCCGGACCACAGCCGCGCCCCCGGCACCCGGCCACGGATCGTGGCGGCCGGGCGGCTCGTACCGCGCAAGGGGTTCGACCAGCTGATCCGGGCGCTGCGCGCGCTGCCGGACGCCGAGCTGGTGATCGCCGGCGGGCCGGTAGGCGGTGGCCCCCTCGACCGTGACCCGGAAGTGAAACGGCTCCGTGCCCTGGCTCGGCGGCTCAAGGTCCGCGACCGCGTGACGCTGCTGGGTGCGGTAAGCCGGGACGAACTTCCGGACGTGCTGCGGTCGGCGGACGTCGTCGCGTGCGCCCCCTGGTACGAGCCGTTCGGGCTGGTGCCGCTGGAGGCGATGGCGTGCGGTGTCCCGGTCGTCGCGACAGCGGTCGGCGGGATGACCGACACGGTCGTCGACGACGTGACCGGGCTGCTGGTGCCGCCGTACCAGCCGGCCGCGCTCGCCCACGCCCTCGGACAGGTCCTCGGTGACCAGGTGCTGCGCGACGCGCTGGGCATCGCCGGCGCGGACCGGGCGCGGTCCCGGTACGCGTGGGACCGGGTCGCCACCGACACCGTCCGGGTGTACGAGGCGGCCGGCGCCGAGGCGGGACATGCCGCGGCTGCGGCGCAATGACCTGACGACGCCCGGGATCACTCGCCGCCGGCACGGGCGCGGGTTCGCCTACCGGTCGCCGGACGGCGGGCGGATCTCCGGCGCCGACCTCGACCGGGTCGCGGCCAGGTGATCCCAGCGTGCCGGTACCTCGGTGACCGCGCGGCGCCGGACGGTGCGGCGCGCGTACTGCGAGGTGGCGGAGTAACTGGGGAACACGCCGGCGGTCCGCCGCTCGTCCTATGTGGATCCCCGGGTGGTCGACCGGTACGAGGACGGGGTCACGGTCGCGGGGGCGCTCCGCCGGCTGGGGGAGGATGCGGGGCCGGGTCAGCTCGCGACCCAGGGCGCGCCGGACCTGTGCTGGCCAGCCCGATCCACTGCCCCGACCGGACCGGACCCGTGGGGTCGGCCACCGGGTAGTGCCGCACCGTGGCGACCGGCACCGCCGCCCACGGTGCCACGGCACCGGCCGCCTGGGCCATGACTGCCGCGAGCACACCCGCGTCGACCGGATCGCCGAGCGTGCGGGCCAGGTCGGCGAGGCAGACGGCGCCGAGGGCACGGTCGCCGGCGGCGTGTGCGGCGTGCAGGGCGGCGCGGTAGTGGCGCTGGGCCGGCCCGGTGTCGAGGGCGGCACCCTCGAGGGCGGCACTGTCGAGCGTGGCGCTACCGGTGGCGCCGCTGAGGGTGGCGCCGCCGAGGTGGGCCAGGTCGGCGGCGGTGAGGAACAGGCGGCGCGCGATGCCGGCCGTGAACGACGCCTCGGTGAGAAGCGTCGCGACGAGCCGCAGCTCCGCCCGGACTACCGCGATGAGCGTGTCGCCGGACACCTGGCCGTCGAGCGCGCGGAGCACGGCGGCATGCCGTTCGATCCGGCCGATCGTGTCGTCCTGGATGTGGAGGGTGTCGCGGACCATGCCGGTGAGGCGGCTCGGCGGGGCGTGCAGCCAGCTGGTCGCCAGCGCGGTGAGCGCCGGGCCGTCCAACAGCGGCTCACCCAGCTCACCGGGCCCGTGCCGCTGGGCTCGCCGGGCTCGGCTGGCCAGCCGGGCTCGTCGGAGAGGACCCGGTCGATGGCCGCGAGCGCGCCGGTCGGCGACCAGTCCAGCGTGTCCATGCGCGCCCCTCCCGCCCGGCGCTGGTGATCGCTCGGCGCCGGTGATCGAGGAGAGGCTACGGCGCGCGTGCGTCAGTTCCGGACGGGTCGGTGATCCCGCCTGGCCTGATGGTTCGTGTACTTGCGGGCCGCGAACGCGTGCGCTTCGGCCAGCAGTGTTCGGACGGTGTCCAGCGTCGCCTCGCCCGGATTCACCACGGACACCCAGTGCTGGGAGGCGTAGGTCGGATGCGGCATGACGGTGTCCACGGCCGCATGGTCCGGCGCCGGCGCCGTGCCGAACATCGCGGTGTACGTGGCCTTGGTCAGCCCGATGTTGAGCCGGTAGGCACCTGGCCTGTCGAGGTTGGAGACGTTGTCGTAGTGATCGCCCGTCACGGTCGTCGCGAACGGGATCTGACGCTCGGCGGGGAGATCGCCGTCCGGGTCGTACAGGAAGAACGTGTCGTCGGAGCTGTCGACGGCGTTGACCCCGTCGAAGGACTCGCGAATGTACCGGTTCATTTCGTCGGCATCCATGCTTCAATTTTCTCATTGAAGTGCTATTAGAGACTTTGCCGGGAAGCCTCGACAGGCATCGCGGAGAACCCTCAAATATGCTGGCAACGTGGGTGAGCGACGGTGGCGGCTGGTCCAGCTGGCCGAGATGGCAGGGATCACCGAGCAGCAGGTACGCAACTACCTGGCCGCGGGGCTGCTCCCGCCCGCCGAGCGCGCCGCCAACAACTACCGGATCCTGACCGACCACCACGCCGAGGCGCTCCGCACGGTGCGCGTTCTCGCCGCCGGTCACGGCTGGTCGCGCGCTCGCACGATCCTCAGCGCTGTCCACGACGGCGACATCCCCGCCGCCCTGGCCGCCGTCGACGAGAGCCACGCTGAACTCGCCCGCGAACGCGCCACCATCGCCGTCGCCACGCACGCCTTCACCCAGGTGGCGGACGGCGTGGCGGACGGCGTGGCGGACGGCGCCGCCCCTGCCACGCGGCGCCAGGCCCGCATCGGCCAGGTCGCCGCCGACACCGGCGTTCGTACCCCGGTCCTACGCCTGTGGGAGCGGCGTGGACTCCTGCAACCCCAACGGCACCCGACCAACGGCTACCGCCTCTACGGTCCGGCCGAGCGGCGCGCCGCCCACCTCGTCGCCGTCCTGCGCGCGGGAGGCTTCACCTTTCCGATCATCGACGCCGCCATCGCGACGATGCGCGCCAGCGGCAGCCTGGAACATGCCCTCGCCCACCTGTCGCGGCGCGATGAGCAGATCCACCAGCTCAGCCTCCGCCGCCTGCAGGCATCAGCCGCGCTGCACACCTACCTGACCAGGTACTACCCGGAGTGAGCGGGTCAGGGTGAGCCGTCCGCGTGACTGGTCCGTATTACCCGGGGACGGTAGCCGATGCGACAGGTGCGAGGTCACGATGCGGATGCAGCCACAGCGGTACGACGACGAGCCGGCGCTGGCGCCGGTGATCCCGTTGTTCCGGCACATGGTGGACTTCGAGGACGACGAGTTCGACGCCGACGGCGAGAGCCTGATCCTGCGGTTCGCCGACGAGCCCAGCGTCTCCTAGCGTTTGGCCCCTGGCCCTCCCGGGGAACGGTGACGAGATGGCAGCCGAGACGACCACAGCCGGAAAGAGCCTCCCCAACGAGGAATGGAACAACGAGGAGCGGGGCGAGACCGACCTGCAACGGCTCGACCGGAACTTCTCCGAGATCCTCCAGGAGCTTCGGGTCTCCCAGACGGGCGTCCAGATCCTCTTCGCGTTCCTGCTGACGCTCGCGTTCACGGAACGGTTCGGCGACGTGACCGCGTTCCAGCGCGACCTGTACGTTCTCACGCTGGTCCTGACCGCCGCGGCGACCGGGCTGATGATCGCGCCGGTCGGGTACCACCGCATCACGTTCCGGCAGCAGATGCGTCCGCAGCTGGTGAACGCCGCGAACCGGCTCGCGATCGCGGGGCTCGCCGTCCTCATGGCGGCGCTGACGAGTTCGATCCTGTTCATCGCGGACGTCGTGCTGACCCGTACCTGGGCCGTGGTCCTCGCTACCGGGGCGGCGGCGTGGTTCGTCGTGTTCTGGTTCGGGCTGCCGCTGGTAGACCGCTGGCGGTCCGGCACCAGCTCCTCATCGAGCTAGGCGGTCTTCTTGCGCGCCGCCGTCTTCTTCGCCGGTGCCTTCTTGGCCGCCGTCGTCTTGGCCGGCTGAGCCTTCTTGGCCGGCTGGGCCTTCTTCGCCGCCGTCTTCTTGACGGGCGCGGCATTCTTGGCGGAGGCCTTCGCGGGGGCCGTCTTCTTCGCCGGCGCGCCGCCGCGGGCCTTCTTCGCCTCGGCGACGCTGGCCTCCAGCGCTGCCATCAGGTCGATCACGTCGGCGCCCTGGCCGGCCGGTTCCGGCGCCTGGGTGACCTCGCGCCCGGCCACCTTGGCCTCGACGACCTCCCGGAGCGCGTTGGCGTACTCGTCGGTGTACTCCTCCGGCTCGAAGTCGCCGGTGAGCGTGTCGATGTAGGACGCGGCCATGCTCAGTTCCTGCGGCCGGATCTCCACGTCGGTGTCGGGTGCCAGGCCCGCAGCGTCGCGGATCTCGTCCGGCCAGAGCATGGTCTGCAGGACGAGGACGTCGTCGATCGTCCGCAGCACCGCGAGGGACTCCCGCTGCCGGAGCGCCACCTTGACCAGGGCGTACGTGCCGGCGTCGGCCAGCGCCTGGCGCAGCAGCACGTACGGCTTGGCGCCCGGGCCGTCCGCCTGGAGGTAGTAGCTCTTGGAGAAGTACACCGGGTCGATCTGGTCGGACGGCACGAACCGCAGCACGTCGATCGTCCGGCTGCTGGCGATCGGGAGCTGCGCGAGGTCGTCGCCGCTCAGGACCACGGTGTCCCCGTCCGGCAGCTGGTACCCGCGGGCGATCTCGCTGTAGGCGACCTCTGCGCCCTCCGCCTCGCAGAAACGCTTGTACCGGATCCGCGCCCCGTCCTTGGCGTGGACCTGATGCAGGGGGACGTCGTGCTCCTCGGTGGCCGAATAGAGCTTGATCGGGATGGTGACCAGCCCGAACGACACGGCGCCCTTCCAGATGCTGCGCATATTCGGAGTATTCCCCTGGTAAACCGGTGAGACAAACATTTGGGTCCAGGGAGGTGCGCGGTGGGGTCCTCGACCACGGTGGAGGTGGCCGGCCGGCGGCTGGCGCTGTCGAACCTGCAGAAGGTGCTCTATCCGGACGCCGGGTTCACCAAGGGCGAGCTGATCGACTACTACGCGAAGGTCGCGGATGCGATCCTGCCGCACGTCGCGGGGCGTCCGGTGTCGATGAAGCGCTATCCGGACGGGGTGGAGAGCAAGGGCTTCTTCGCGAAGAACGCCCCGAACGGCACCCCGGACTGGGTGCGGACGGCGCGGCTGCCCGTCCCCGGCAGCACGATGAACAGGGACGAGATCGACTACGTGGTCGCCGACGACCTGCCGACGCTCGTGTGGCTGGCCAACATGGCCGCGATCGAGCTGCACGTGCCGCAGTGGAAGGTCGGCGCCCGCGGCAAGGTGTACGGCCCTGACCTGCTGGTCTTCGATCTGGATCCGGGCCCGCCGGCTGCGATCGGCGAGTGCTGCCAGGTGGCGCTGTGGCTGCGTGACGAGCTGGCCGCCGACGGGCTGGACGCCTACCCGAAGACGTCCGGGTCGAAGGGGATGCAGGTGTACGCGCCGATCAGGCCGGCGGACCCGGAGGCACCCTCGGTGTACGCGAAGGAGCTCGCCCAGCGGCTGGAGGCGCGCGAACCTGGCCTGGTCGTGTCCCGGATGCTGAAGACGTTGCGGCCGGGCAAGGTCCTCATCGACTGGAGCCAGAACAACACGGCCAAGACGACCGTCGCGCCCTACTCGGCGCGGGCCCGTCCCGAGCCGACCGTGTCCACCCCGCTGTCCTGGGACGAGGTCGGGGCCGGCGGACTGCTCCGGTTCACCACCGCCGACGTCCTCGAACGGATCGCCGCCCACGGTGACCTGTTCGCGCCACTGCTCGCGAAGGACCGCCCGAAACTGCCGTGAGCCGCGTTTCGCTGCCGGGTCGGCGGGCAACCAAGGCACATGACTGCGCTGAACGCGACCAGCGACGCGCTGCTGGAGACGTTGAAGACGGTCGGGTCCCTGCTGAAGGAGGTCGGGATCCCGTTCGCCGTCGGGGGGAGCTACGGCGTGTACGCCCGGGGAGGGCCGGCGTCGGAGCACGACGTCGACATCATGCTCAAGCAGTCGGACGTGGACCGCGTCGTGCAGTTGCTGACCGCGCGCGGATTCCGGGTCGTCACCCCGCCGGAGGACTGGCTCGTCAAGGTCTACGACGAGGACCGGCTCGTCGACCTGATCCACCGCCCGTCCGAGCGGCCGGTCGACGCCGCCATGCTGGCCCGGTGCGACGAGCTGCCCGTCGGGTCGGTGCGGATGCCCGTCCTGCCCGCCACGGACCTGCTCGCGAACAAGCTCCTGGCGTTCGCCGAGCACTACTGCGACTTCGCGACGGTCCTGCCGCTGGCGCGGGCGTTGCGGGAGCAGATCGACTGGGCGGCCGTCCGGGAGGAGACCGCCGGTTCGCCGTACGCGGAGTCGTTCCTGCTGCTGTGCGACCGGCTCGGGCTGGCACCGCCGGTGACCGAGCGCCCGTCGCGGCTCCGAGGAGTGTCCCCATGACCGAGGAAGCGCCGCAGTACGCGGCGGCACACCTGCACGACGCGCTCGCCAACGATCCGCGCACCACCGAGCTGGGCATCAAGGTGACCGTCCGACCCGGCGAGGTGTTCCTGCGCGGCGAGGTGCTGACCGAGGACCGGCGCGACCGCATCGCCGAGGTCGTCGGCGAACTGGTCCCGGACCTGCGGATCCACAACGAGATCCACGTCGTCGACTGCGGCGAGCCGACCGGACGGGAGACCCTGCCGTGATCCGCGTCGCGGCGGTCGGCGACGTGCACCTGGACGACAGCGCCCGTGGCCGGCTCCGTCCGGCCCTGGAACACCTCGGCGACCACGCCGACGTCCTGCTGCTGGCCGGCGACCTGACCCGGCACGGCACCCTGGAGGAGGCCCGCGCCGTCGCCGACGAGTTCGCCGGCCTGCCGGTGCCGGTCGTCGCCGTGCTCGGCAACCACGACCACCACGGCGACGCGGCCGGCGACATCGCCGCGCTGCTCACCGACCACGGCATGACCGTGCTGGAGGGAACCGCCGTCACGCTGGACATCGACGGCGAACGGCTCGGCGTGGCGGGTGTGAAGGGATTCGGCGGCGGATTCGCCGGCAAGTGCGCCAGCGAGTTCGGCGAACCCGAGATGAAGGCGTTCATCCGCCACACCAGGGACATCGCCGCGCGACTGGGGGACGCGCTCGAAAGCCTGGACGGATGTGACTGGCGCATCGCCCTGACCCACTACTCCCCGGTGAACGACACGCTGCGCGGCGAGCCGCCGGAGATCTTCCCGTTCCTCGGCAGCTACCTGATCGCCGAGGTCATCGACCATGCCGGCGCCGACCTGGCGATCCACGGCCACGCGCACCTGGGCACCGAACACGGCATCACCCCGGGCGGCGTCCGGGTGCGGAACGTGGCGCAGCCGGTAATTCGCAAGGCCTTCGCCGTGTACTGCTTGAGCGGGTCAGATAGGGTTTCAGCTGATGTGAAGGCTGATGGCGGGTCCCATCCGGTGGGCGGGATCACTGCCCGTTCGGGCAGTACTGGGCGCCATTAGTGCTGGATGCCCCTACTCTGATCGGTGGGCTCTGGATCGGCCCGGAGCAATTCTGGGGGGACAGGACGTGGTTTGGTGGGCGCAGGATCTGGCGCGGAGCCGGTAGTGGACCCGGACCAGACACACGCGGCGCAGGCGGAGAGCTGGGCGACGGTCGCCGAGGCTCTGGCCGGCGTTCCCGCGCTCGTCGCCGTGACCGACGGCCCGGCCCATGAACTCGTCTACACCAACGACGCCTACCTGGAAGTGTTCGGCTCCGGCCAGGGCGGCGCGCATCCCGAGCTGAGCGCGGAAGCGTCCCTCGCCGTCCTCGACAACGTCTACCGGTCCGGGCGGCCGCACAGCGTACGCGCGGTCCCGGTGTCGCTAGTGGCCACCGACGGCCGGTCCCGCCGAGGGTTCTTCACGTTCGTCTACCTGCCGTTACGGGCCGCACACCGGGCGGTGTCCGGCGTCCTGGTCGTCGCGGTCGACGTCACGATGTCGCTGCGTGGCCGGCGCCTCCAGCCCGGCCCGTCGGCCGTGTCGCCGCACCAGCCGGACGAGCTGCAGGTCATCGCCCGCCGCCGGTCCGGCGCCGGGGTCAGCGGTGCCTGGCACGACGTCGTGCCGCTCGGCGCCGGCCGTACGGCGATCGTGATCGGCGACGTCGACCGGCGCGATTCGGTCGCGGCCACGGTCATGAACAAGTTGCGCGCCGCGCTCCGGGCGTACGCACGGCTCGACCTGCCGCCGGCCGAAGTCCTTCGCCTGCTCGACGACCTGGTCGCCGACGATCCCCAGGCAACGGCCGTGAACTGCGGATACGCCGTGTACGACCCGGCGGAGAACACGTTGACGTACGCGTCGGCGGGGCAGGCACCCCCGGTGCTGCTCGGCGCGGACGGCGGCGTGGAACCGCTGTTGTCGGCCGTCGGCGCGCCGCTCGGCAACCGTCGAGGCGCCTACTCCGAAGACGTGTGGTCCCTCAAGGACGGTGCTCTGGTGGCGTTCTACACGGCTGGACTGCTCGGCGACCGCGCGGTGGACTCGCTGGTCGACGCGTTCGGCGAACCGCGCGGCACGCTCCAGGAACGGTGTGACGCCGTGCTGGACCGCCTGGCCGAGGGCAAGCGGGAGGACGGCGGCGGCGACGCCATGCTCGTCGTGATCGGCCGGCGCGAGATGGACGCCGGTCGGGCGCCACGCAGCATCGAGCTGGGCCTCGCCGAGGGCCGGGAGCCTGCGCGGCGGGCCCGGGCGTTCTGCCACGGCGTGCTGAGCACCTGGCAGGTGCCCGAGCACAAGCGCGAGGACATCGTCCTGGTCGTGAGCGAGCTGGTGACGAACGCGATCCTGCACGGGGGAGCGGCCGAGCAGCTGCGGCTGCGGCGGACGTCCCGCCAGGTCGTGATCGAGGTGTTCGACCACGGCGCCCGGATGCCGCATCCGCGGGCGGCCGATCTCAAGGCCGAGAGCGGGCGTGGCCTGCACCTGGTGGCGCGCCTGGCCGATCGCTGGGGTGCCCGTCCGGCGCCCGGCGGCAAGGCGGTGTGGTGCGAGTTCGACACACCGGTGCCGGACGTGGGCGGCGGTCGCCGCGGCGGCGAGCAAGCGGCGCTGTCGGGCTAGCTCGCGCGGCGGATCGTGGTGGTCGCGTCCTCCACGGAGGCGCGGACGGGGATGATCCGGTCGACGCCGGTGAGCCGGAAGACCCGCGAGACCAGGCCGGGGCCGCACACGATCTGGAGCGAGCCGCCCCGGTCGCGCAGGCGCTTGTGGTTGCCGACCAGGATGCCGAGCCCGGTCGAGTCGAGGAACGTGACGGCGCGCAGGTCCACGACGTGGTGGTGGACCTTGAGGGTGACGAGGTCGTACAGCGGGTCGCGTAGCTGGAATCCGGTGGTGACATCCACCTCGCCGGTCACGGTGACCACGGCGTAGCCGTCGTGCTCGGTCACGTCGACGGTGAGGCGGGTGTACCCCGGGCTGGGTTGTCGCACGCGGGGTCGTCGGTCACTCATACGGCCTCCCGCGCTACTCGATTACTCAACAGTATAACTCCGTAACTTTGGGTTACTCCCGTCAGCTCCAGAACCGGAACAGTTCGTAACCCGCGGCGACAAGGCCCGGCGGGATCCGCAGCGGCTCCATCACCAGGAAGATCAGCTCGAAGAAGGCGTTGTTCAGCGCGGGCACCCACAGCAGCGCGAACACGGCCAGCACGCCGAACGGCCCCACCTTCGCCGCCGCCCGGACCCAGTCGGCCGGCAGCCACGGCTCCGCCACGCCGAACCCGTCCAGGCCCGGCACCGGCAGGAAGTTGAGGATGCTGGCCGTGACCTGGAGGAACCCAAGGAAGCTCAGCGCCGCCCAGAACGGCAGGTGCGCCTCGTCGGTGGGCGCGATCACGGCCACCGGGAGGAGCGTCACCACGGCAAAGGCCACGTTCGTGAGCGGTCCGGCCGCCGACACCAGGCTCTCCCGGACCCGGCTGCGCAGCGCGCCACGGTTGACCAGCACCGCGCCGCCCGGGAGGCCGATGCCGCCCAGCAGCACGAACACCAGCGGCAGCAGGATGCTGTAGACGGCGTGGGCGTACTTGAACGGATCCAGCGTCAGGTAGCCGGCCGCGGCCACCGACCGGTCGCCGCCCCGGTACGCCATGAGCGCGTGGGCGTACTCGTGCAGGCACAGCGACAGCAGCCAGCCGGAGAGGACGAAGAAGAACGCCGCGTACTCGGCCGCGACGGTGCCGGTCCACAGCGCCCATCCGGACGCCACGAACGCCGCCACGATGCCGAGGAAGACCGGGCTGGGACGGAAGTGCGCCGCCCGGACCGTGGCCGGCGACGTCGGACTACCCCAGATGTCGGTCATGTCCCCGACGTTAACAGGCGCTACGCGGCACCGTGGCGCGCGCCGTCGCCGGGCCAGCCCTGCTCGACGAGGGCGTTGGCGAAGTCTTCGCGGCCCATCGAGAACAGCGTCGAGACGATCACCTTGCGCAGGTGGTCCCGCTCGTACTCCTCCAGCTCGGCGAACAGCGCGGCCGGCAGCAGCGAGGACTGCTCCTGCGCCGCGGCGGCCGCGGCGGCCATCTCGTTCCACGCCTCGGGCCACG
This sequence comes from uncultured Actinomycetota bacterium, assembly GCA_963742725.1. Taxonomy (GTDB): domain Bacteria; phylum Actinomycetota; class Actinomycetes; order Mycobacteriales; family Cryptosporangiaceae; genus CAVVAL01. The sequence goes on from CAVUMX010000003.1 coordinate 1,218,064, forward strand.
CCGCCGTCGCCGGGGTGGGCAGGCGGTCGAGGATCTCGCGGACGTCGTCGGGTGCGCTGCTGTTCGCCAGCCAGTACGCCAGCAGCCCGTGGTGTCCGGCGCGCAGCAGCTCGCCGAAGAACACCGTCCGGCGGCGCTGCAGCTCCAGCTTGGCGTCCTCGGCCCGGAGTTCGCGGCGCAGGTCGTCGTCGTCGGACTCGGCGCGCGTCGGCTGGGCCAGACGCAGCACGGCGTGGCCGTTGCCGTAGGACAGCCCGACGTCCGGCAGCTTCGCGACCGCCTGAAGTTCCAGCTCAGCGGCCTGCTCGGCCGCCGCGACGGCCGACGCCGGATGGGTCTGGACGATCCGCTGGAGACGGGCGGCGACCGCGCGGCGGACCAGCGGCTCGCCGGCGGAGATCCGCGACGCCGCCACGGCGACCGGATCGGACACCCACCACGACAGCTGGACCTCGGCCTCGACGATGCGGTTGCCGTCCCCGGTACCGAGGTTGAGCCCGAACGCGCTGAACCGTTCGCCGAGCCGGACCTCGTAGATCGACCGGTACCGCCCTCTGGCCACGTCGCGGAAGCGGACGCCGGCGCTGCGGGCGTTCGCGCCCGGCCCGACGAGCCGCCAGCCGCCGTGGCCGTCGGCGAGCACCAGCGCGCTGCCCCGCGGCGCGCCGCTGCGATGTCGGGCGAGCGCGGAGATGGGTGAATGAACTACCTGGGTCAACGGGGTGGAGTCGGACATGATCGGGCTCCTCGCCGGCGAGGGCGCACGCGCGGCGCCCGGTGTAACACGTCCAGCGACGCTAGCCACCGGACTCCCGGTCGTGCCACCTTACGATGGGTACTTGGCCGCTCGCTAGGAGTTCCCATTGGCTGGCCATTCCGAGAACGGGATGCGTCGTACCGGGACGATACCGGCGACGGTGCCCCACTCGTTCTTCCCGAGCCTCGACAGCGGCCGCAGCAAGGTGACCTCCGGCAGCCCGTCCACGAGTACCTCCTCAGCCACCGCGGCATGCACGACCTGCCCGAACACCACCGTCGCGTGACCGAACGACACGGTGCTGTGCAGGCGGCACTCCAGCGCGACGGGCGACGCGGCGACCCGCGGCGGCTTCACCCGCAGGCTCGGTTCCCGGGTCAGACCCACCGCGTCGAACTCGCTGATCTCGGGCGGAAAATCCGTGGAGGTCGCGTTGATCTCCGCCCGCAGCGGCTCCGGCGAGAAGTTCACGACGAACTCGCGGGTCGCCTCGACGTTCCGCAGCGTGTCCTTGCGGCCGACGGACGTGAACTGCACGACCGGCGGGTCGTCGGAGGAGACCGTGAAGAACGAGTGCGGCGCGAGGTTGTCCACGCCGGCGGCGGACGTCGAGGAGATCCAGGCGATCGGCCGGGGCACGACGACCGAGGTCAGCAGCTTGTAGAACGCGCGGACGCCCAGGGACGCCGGGTCGAAGTCGGTACGCACTGGGCAATCGTATTTGTCGGTGCCGGCGGGCATGATCGGCGGCGTGCTGCTCCTGGATCTGGCGACGACGTGGCGGGCGGTCGCCGCGACGCGGTCCCGGCTGGCGAAGGCCGGTCTGATCGCCGAACGGCTGCGCGCGCTGGCACCCGAGGAGATCGTGCCTGGCGTCGCCTACCTGTGCGGTGAGCTGCGACAACGCCAGATCGGTGTGGGGTGGGCGGCGCTGCGCGAGGTGCCGCCGCCGGCCCGCGAGGCCTCGCTGACGGTCGTGGCGGTGGACGCGAGCTTCGACGCGATCGGCCGGTGCGCGGGCGCCGGTTCCCAGCGCGAGCGCCGCCGGCTCCTGGACGAGCTGTTCGCCGCCGCCACCGCCGAGGAACAGGAGTTCCTGCGGCTGCTACTCCTCGGCGAGCTCCGCCAGGGCGCGCTGGAAGGCGTCGTCGTGGACGCGGTGGCGCGCGCGGCGGAGGTACCGGTGAGCGAGGTGCGCCGGGCGTTCCTGCTCCGGGGTGATCTGCGGGAGGTGGCCGTCGCGGCGCTCACCGGCGGCAGCGCCGGCCTGGGCGCGTTCCGGCTGGAAGTGGGGCGGCCGCTGGCGCCGATGCTGGCCCAGCCGGCCGACGACATCGCCGCGGCGTTCGCCAAGGTCAGCCCCGGCGCCGCGTCCGGCGCCGCCGTGGCCGCGGCGGTCGAGGAGAAGCTGGACGGCGCCCGGGTCCAGGTGCACCGCGCCGGCAGCGACGTCGCCGTGTTCACCCGCAGCCTCGACGACATCACCGGCCGGGTGCCGGAGCTGATCGAGGCGGTGCTCAGCCTGCCCGTCCGTGACGTGGTGCTCGACGGGGAGGCGATCGCGTTGCGCCCGGACGGCCGTCCGCATCCGTTCCAGGTCACCGCGAGCCGGTTCGGCAGCCGGACCGCCCGCGCCGAGACACCGCTGAGCTGCGCCTTCTTCGACGTCCTGCACCTCGACGGCGACGACCTGCTCGACCAGCCCGGCGCGGCCCGGTTCGCGGCGCTGGAACGCGCCGTCCCGGCCGATCTGCGCGTGCGGCGCACGATCACCGGCGATCCGGAGGAGGCGTCCGCGTTCCTCGCCGAGGCGCTGCGCCGGGGCCACGAAGGCGTGATGGTGAAATCCCTCGAGACGACGTACGAGGCCGGGCGGCGCGGCGGCGGCTGGCTCAAGGTCAAGCCGCGTCACACGCTCGACCTGGTCGTCCTCGCCGCCGAGTGGGGCCACGGGCGGCGCCGCGGCTGGCTGTCGAACCTGCACCTCGGCGCCCGCGACCCCGGCGGCCTGGTGGGGGAGCCGGGCGGGTTCGTCATGCTCGGCAAGACGTTCAAGGGCATGACCGACGAGCTGCTGCGCTGGCAGACCGAACGGTTCCTCGATATCGCCGTGTCCCGCACCGACTGGGTCGTCCACGTCCGGCCCGAGATGGTCGTCGAGATCGCCTTCGACGGCGTCCAGTCCAGCCCCCGGTACCCCGGCGGCGTCGCGCTGCGGTTCGCGCGGGTCAAGGGGTACCGCGCTGACAAGTCCGCGGCGGACGCCGACACGATCGAGAGCGTCCTGGCCCTCCACCCCGCCGACTGAGTCCCTCCAGCCCTCCGGCGTCCGAGCCGTCCGCGGAAAGCCCGGCGCCTTGAGCCGTCCGCGCCATCCGTCCGTATACCTCGTGAGAGGATCGGCGGTGCTATGGCGGAGCATGGGGCGTTGCGGACGTATCGGGCGGTGGTGTTCACCGCGGTCTGCGTGCTGCTCACCGCCGTCGGCCACGGCCTCTCGGCGGGCCACGCGCCCGAGCCGGCCGCCGTCCTGGCCGGTGCCGGACTGCTCCTGCTGATCGCCCGGTACCTCACCGGCCGCGAGCGCTCCTTAGGCGACATCACGGTCGGTGTGTGGGCGGCCCAGATCGGCCTGCACCTGCTGTTCAACGCCGTGCCGCCGGTGGCCGGTGCCGGCCAGGTGGATCCTGTCGGGCCGGCGCACGTGGGCCACGGGGTCGCCATCGCGGTCGAGCCGCACACCGCCGGGATCACGCCCGGGATGCTGCTGGCGCACATCGCCGCCGGACTGATCGCCGCCTGGTGGCTGCGGCAGGGTGAAGCGGCGATCTGGGAGCTGTGCCGGTCCGTCCTGCTGCCGTTGTTCCAGGTCTTCGGCCTGGCCCTGCCCGTTGTCGCGGTTTCCGCGCGCCCGGTGCGGGTCGAGATGTCGGGGTGGGCACGGCCCTCCCGGCTGGCGTTGCGTCACGTCGTAGTTCGGCGTGGACCGCCGCGTGCCCTGTTCGTGAGCTAGCGCCGGCTGCTGCCGGCGCACGACCGTGCCCTGACGCACCGCCGCTCCGGCGCTGTGCGTCCGGACGCACCCCCTCGCCTCGTCGAACACGGCCACGCGCCGCCTCTCCTTGGAGTACCCATGTCCACGTCTGTCGAGCTGTCCCCGCCCGGCACTGCCACGCCCCCGCGACCGGCCCCCCGTTCGCGGTCCGGCGTGTGGGCGCTGATCGCCCGCCTGCACTTCTACGCCGGTGTGTTCATCGCGCCGTTCCTCGTCCTCGCCGCCCTCACGGGATTCCTGTACGCGTTCACCCCGCAGCTCGACGGTCTCGTCTACGCGGAGCAGTTGCGGGTCGAGCAGGCCACCGGCACGCCGCGCCCGCTCGCCGAGCAGATCACCGCCGCGACCGGCGCTCACCCGGAGGGCACGGTGGCGTCCGTCATCCCGCCCGCCGACCGGGAATCCACCACCCAGGTCGTGCTGTCCGTGCCGGCGCTCGGCGACAAGCAGCGGACGGTCTATGTCGACCCGTACACCGCCGAGGTGCGCGGTGCGCTGACCACGTCCTGGGGTGCCACGCCGCTCACCACCTGGCTCGGCGACCTGCACAAGAACCTGCACCTCGGCGAGCCCGGACGGATCTACTCCGAACTCGCCGCCAGCTGGCTGTGGGTCATCGCGCTCGGCGGGCTGCTGATGTGGCTCGGGCGGCGCCGCCAGTACCGGGGGAGCGCGCCAGCCCGCAACGCCGTCGTGCCGGATCTGTCCACGCGCGGCGTCCGTCGTAGCCGTGCCTGGCACGGCACGGTCGGTGTGTGGATCGCCGTCGGGCTGTTCGTCCTGTCGGCGACCGGTCTCACCTGGTCGACGTACGCCGGCGCGAACTTCGACGTCGCGCGCGCGGCGCTGCGGTCGGAGGCTCCGGTGCTGGACACCGCGCTGCCGGGCGCCACACCGTCCACTGAGGCGGGGTCGCACGGGGACCACGGGTCTGCGCCGGGCGCCGGGCTGCCTTCTTCCGGGGTCGCGATCGACGCCGTGCTGGCGAGCGCGCGCAAGGCCGGACTGACCGGGCCGGTGAAGGTGACCGTCCCCGCCGACGAGGCCAGCACGTGGACCGTGGCGCAGACCGACAACCAGTGGCCCGTCCGGCTCGACCAGGTCGCCGTCGATCCGGCCTCGGGCGACGTCATCGCCCGCTCCCGCTGGGCCGACTACCCGGCCGTCGCCAAGCTGAGCAAGCTCGGCATCCAGGCGCACATGGGACGGCTGTTCGGGCTCGCCAACCAGCTGCTGCTCGCCGCGCTCGCCCTCGGACTGCTGTCCGTGATCGTGTGGGGCTACCGGATGTGGTGGCAGCGGCGTCCGCGCGGGGAGCGCCGCGACGGGCTCGTCGGGAAGCCGCCGGCGCGCGGGGCGTGGCGGCAGGTGCCGTGGCCGGTACTCGTCATCGGCGTGCCAGTGGTTGTGGCCGTGGGATGGGCGATGCCGCTGCTCGGCCTCAGCCTGGCGGCGTTCGTCCTGGTGGATGTCGCGATCGGCCACCTCCGCCGCCGAGCCGAGGCCACCCGCTCCTGACCGGCCGGGTCTCCCGCTGAGGCCGCCGCCCGGCGTCGACGGGTTGGGCGGCGGCCGGCCGGTTGTGTCGGAGGTGGCGGATACGCTCGGGGAACCCGGCCGACCGAAGGAGTCACGCGTGCCCACGAAGCCCGCCGCCGACGAGGCCGACGTGATCGTGTTCCGCGACGCTGCCGCGTTCGAGGCCTGGCTGGACGCGCATGTCGACGTGCAGGCCGGGGTGTGGCTCAAGATGGCGAAGAAGGGATCGGGCATCCCGTCGCTGACCAGCGACGAGGCCGTCGATGTCGGGCTGTGCTACGGCTGGATCTCGGGCCAGCGCAAGTCGTACGACGACACCTACTACCTCCAGAAGTACGTGCCGCGCCGGCCACGGAGCCGCTGGTCACAGGTCAACGTGGACAAGGTCGAAGAACTGACCGCGGCCGGGCGGATGCGACCGTCCGGCCAGGCCGAGGTGGATGCCGCCAAGGCCGACGGGCGCTGGGCCGCCGCCTACGAGTCGCAGCGGAACGCCACCGTCCCACCCGATCTCGCCGCCGCGCTCGCGGCCAGCCCCGACGCGACGAAGACGTTCGAGGCGCTCAACAAGACCCAGCAGTACGCGGTGATCCTCAAACTCATCACCACCCGCACCGACTCGGGCCGCGCCGCCCAGCTCGCCAGAGCCATCGCCGAGCTGGAAGCCCACGGAGGGCACTGAGAATCGCCGACCTGGAGCTCTGCGGACGCGACCGAACTCGCGCCGCCCGAGACCCGCACCGCCCGGCCCCCGGGCGCGGGCGGACCCGGCCCGGGTCAGGTCGCGCCAGACCGCGCCGCGGTGGCCACCCGGTTCTCACCGGCGCGCTGCGATGACCGCCTCGCCGCCAAGCCCGCGCTGAGGAGCGTCGATGCCCTGGGCATCGGGGGCAGGCACCGACGCACAGGCAGGGCCCGGCGCCACTGTGGCTACATGCTGCCGGCGCCAACCGCGAAGATGTCGCGCGGGGGAGCGGGTCAGGCGGGGGCGGTGCGGCGGACAGTGTCCAGTTCGGCCGTGAGCTGGTCGGCGGTCCGTTCGGCCGCGCGGGCCGCGGATTGGGCAGTGTCCCGTTCGGACCGCAGGTCGGCGAGCCGCTCCTCGTAGGCGGTCCGCAGGTCGGCGAGGCGATCGGCGGCGTGCGTGCGGTCGGCGGCAAGGGTGTGGCGGGCGGTGTCGCGTTCGCTGGTCAGCTCGGCCAGTTGCCGGCGCAGGTCCGCAACGTCGGCCAGTGCGGCGCGGTGCGCGTCGGTGGCGGCGTCCCGGTCGGACTCGGCGCGTTCGCGCAGCGACTGGTCCCGGACAGCCTGCTCGCGGACGGCGGCGAGCTGCGCCCCGATCGTGCGTAGCTCGGCGGCGGCCGCGTCGGCGCGGGTCCGTTCGGCGTCGCTGGTCGCCTGTGCCCGTCCGGCGTCGGCGCGAGCGCGTTCGGCGGCGCTGCGCGCTGCGTCCAGGTCGGTTCGGGCGGTGCGCAGATCGGCCCGGGCGCTGTCGCGTTCGGTGACCAGGTCGGCGGCGACGCGTTCGGCATCCGTGGCGCGCGCGGCGGCGAGGTCCGCGTCGTCCTTGGCGGCGGCGGCCTGCTCGCGCGCGGACGCGGCCTGGTCGCGGGCGGTCTCGGTCGCCGTGTTGGCGGCCTCCAGCGCTTGCCCTGCTTCGGCGAGGGCCAGCTCCAGGGCGCCGACGCGTGCTTCGAGGTCACGGGCGTGGTTGGCGGCGGCCTCGCGTTCGGCTTCGGCCTGTCCCCGCGCGGCCGTCGCCGCCCGGGCGGTGTTGGCCGCTTCGACGGCACGCGCCTCCGCGGTGGCCACGGCGGCATTCGATTCGGCGCGGACGGTCGTCACCTCGGCGGCGAGCGCACCCGGATCCCGGACAGTGCCCAGATCCGCGAGGACCCGTTCGCCGAACTCGTGAAGCTGGGTCGCCGCGGCGAGGAACCGCTCGACGTTCGTCTCCAGGCGAGCGCCGGCGAGGCTCACCGGACGGGTCAGCTCCGGTGTCTCGCCGAGTTCGTCGGTCCGCTCCAGCGCCAGCCGGCGGCGTTCCTGGTAGGCGGTGCTCCGGTTGTGTCCCGGTTCCTCGCAGTACTCAGGGGAGCGTCCGGGCCCTATCGCCGTTGCCGCCGGGTTCTCGCACCCCGGGTATTTGCACACCTTCTCCGCCAGATCCACGCCGTCATCCTAGGGCCTAGTTCCATATGTCATACGTCCAAAACGTAACGACAAAACGAAACAGAACTCGAAAAGTATTGTCGGGCGCGCCTCCCGGAACCTGCGCAGACTCCCGATAGAGTTTCTTCTCGTGACTCAGAATCCGGACTCGGGACAGCCGCCGATCAGTGGCGGCATCGAGCACGTCAACCACACAATTGCGGACCTCGTCGTCTCCGAGTCCGCCGCAGAGCGCGTACGCGACGGCCGCGCGGTGGCGACTGCAGCCGCCTACGAAGGTCACTGGCGCCGCTTCACTGACTGGTGCGCGCACGAGGGTCGCACTCCGCTCCCGTGCACCGCATACACCTTCCTTGAGTACGCGAACCACCTCATGACCCTGGACCTGGCCAAGTCGACGATCACCGGTGCGACGACGGCGATCAGGGACCGTCACAGAAAGGCAGGACACCCGGCTCCTGAGATGGACGCCGTGAAGCTCGCGCTCGTTTCCTACGGCCGCGCCCGAGCCGCAGCTGGCCAGCGCCGCAAGCAGGCCGCCGCGCTCACCCTCGAGGACCTCGGCCTGATGATCGAGGTCTGCGATCCGGCTACGGTCGCCGGCGCCCGCGACCGCGCGCTGCTCGTCCTCGGCTGGGCCATGATGGGCCGCCGGTCCGAGATCGCCGCACTCAACATCGAAGACATCCGGACTGATCCCAACGGCCTCATTGTCTACGTCGCCTTCTCCAAGACCGACCAGAGCGGGGAGGGCGTCGAGGTTCCCATCCCGTACTGGGCGCGCGCGGAGGCCTGCCCGGTGCGGCTCGTGCAGGCGTGGCTCGCGCTGCTGGCGTCACGTGGCCACACGACCGGTGCGCTGTTCCGTCGGATCGACCGGCACGGCCGTCTCTCCGGAGAGCCCGGTTTCGCTGGCCGCAACGGCGAAACGTCACGCATCGCCGGGCAGGCCGTGGACCTGATCCTCAAGCGCCGGGCTCGCCAGGCCGACCTCCCGGCACTGCCCGAACTGTCGGCCCACTCCCTCCGGGCCGGCGGTGCCACCGGCGCCCGACTACTCGGCGGCGACACGCTGGAGATCACACGTATCGGCCGCTGGATCGACGGATCCAGATCCGCGTTGGGCTACTTCCGCACCGTCGACCGGTGGCGCAACCATCCGATGGCCGGAGTCAAGCTTTGACGTACGTCCCGATTACCGACTGGCGGGCGGAGACGGCGACAGCGCTCGACGAGCACCTCCGCCGCGGCAGGACAAGATGCAGGCTCCTGCAGGAGCCACCTCACGGCGGAGGAGGCGACGGCGTATCGCGCGGCCAGCGTCCGCGCCCGTCGTCGCGCGATCAGAGAGAAGCGGTGGCGGGACGAGAACGACAGACCGGCCTGCTGGCTGTGGCCGGTCGATGACCTCTCGGCCCTGCGGCAGCGTTTGTTACAAGCGAAGGGACGATCGGCGACGCTGGACGCCGCGGTCGTCCTGCTCGGCGAGTGGCAGCAGGGACGATGCGCTCTCTGTGGCCGTGTGTCGCGCCTGATCCTCGATCACGACCATGACTCGGGGTGGATACGGGGCCTGCTGTGTACACAGTGCAACGTTCGCGAAGGCGCGGGGACCTCGATGCTGCTGGAGAGGTACAGGGAGCGGCATCCGGCCGCCATGCTCGGAATCGGCGTCCTCTATCGCGGGTCGTTCGTCGGCTGGGCGCCGACACCTATCCCGGACAGCGATGCTGACGCGACGCGCGGAGTGCGGACCTTCGAGTCCGCGTACTACGACGAATCAGGGACGAGGCTGCTCCCACCACGAAGCGGCGGGGGATTTCGTGGCCAGCGCGCTGGGATTATCACGTAAATCGACGTCGCGGGGGGTACCTGGACCATGCGCCAAAGACGGTGAGAAAGGGCCCGCCTGTGGTCATGCTGCGGCTCTCTTTGGGTAGTGGCGGCGCAGGTTGGCGGCGCTGACACGGTCGAGCGTGCGGTCGGACAGCATCCGGGCCAGGCAGGTGACCAGGGCAGCGTCACGGCCGATGGTGTAGCGGGTCCGCGGTTTGCGGGTCGTCACGGCCTTCGCGATGACCAGGGCAGGCGGTGCGGGGATGTCGATCTCGGTATGAGCGGCGAGCGGCGGCACCTCAGCGGACGGCAGCGCCGAACCACCTGGGCAGCTGGCTGAGAAGATCCTGCTGGTCCTCACCGACCCAGGCCACGTACCCGTCCGGCCGCAGCAGCACGGCGGGCACGTCCAGCTCCTCGCTGACGTCGACGATGTGGTCGACCCGCTCCGCCCAACCGGCCACCGACAGCTGGCCGGTCTGGTCGAGCAGCAGCCCGCGGCCGCCGTGCATCAGCTCGTAGAGGCGACCGCGCGTCAGCTCCACGTCCCGCATGTGCCGGCCGACCAGATCATGCCCGTCGCCGAAGTCGTAGCGGATGCCGATCGCCGTGATCTTCTCGGTCAGGTACCGGTTCACGTCCTCGAAGTCCATCAGTTCCGACACCAGCCGGCGCACCGCCTGCGGACCTGGGTCGACGGACATCAGCTCGGCCTGCGCGCGGGTGTTGTCCAGCACGTCGGCGGCCACCGGATGCCGTTCGGCGTGGTAGGTGTCCAGCAGGCCGTCCGGTGCCCAGCCGTTGACCTCCGCGGCCAGCTTCCAGCCGAGGTTGAACGCGTCCTGCACGCCGAGGTTGAGCCCCTGCCCGCCCATCGGCGGATGGACGTGCGCCGCGTCGCCGGCCAGCAGCACCCGGTCGACCCGGTAGCGCTCAGCCAGCCGGGTGGCGTCGCCGAAGCGGGAGAGCCAGCGCGGCGAGTGCACGCCGAAGTCGGTGCCGGCGACCACCCGCAACCGCTGTGCCAGCTCGTCGATGGTCGGCGGGACCGTGCGGTCCTCGGCCACACTCTCGGCGGGCACGACGGCGCGGTGCATCCCGTTCCCGGCGGGTCCGACACCGAACGCCAGCTGGGTCTTGCGGACCTCGGCCACCACGGCCGCCAGTTCCTCCGGCGGCATGGTCACCTCCACCTCGCCCAGCAGCCACTCGCGCTTGGTGGCCTCGCCGGGAAAACCGACGCCGAGCAGCTTGCGCACCGTACTGCGGCCGCCGTCGCAGCCGACGAGGTAGCGCGAGCGCAGGTGCGTGCCGTCGGCCAGCTCGACGGTCACCCCGTCCTCGTCCTGGCTCAGCCCGACCAGTTCGCAGCCGCGCCGGATCTCGACGCCGACCTCGACGGCGTGCTCGTTCAGCAGGCGGTCGGTGGTGGTCTGCGGGATACCGAGAATGTAGGGATGCGCGGTGTCCAGCCGTTCCGGCGACGGTTTGCGGATGCCGGCGAAGAAGCCACCGAGCGGGTACTGCTGGCCGTGCGCGAGGAACCGCTCCAGCAGGCCGCGCTGGTCCATCACCTCGATGCTGCGCGCGTGCAGACCGAGCGAGCGGACGACCAAGGTCTGCTCGGCGTCCCTCTCCAGCACGAGCGCGTGTACACCGTGCAGCCGCAGTTCACTGGCGAGCATCAAGCCGGTCGGGCCACCGCCGGCAACGATCACGTCAATCATCAACACACCATTTCCCCAGGTAGTGGCTTCGGCCGACGATTCTGCGCCACGACCCGGGTCTTGCCGCAAGGCCCCCCGTGCGCTATACGTTAATAGTGGCAGGGAGTGCGAGAGCTCCTTGCCTTTGCTGTTTCCTCGGCTGTGGACAGTCACGGCAGCACCCGCGAGCCCCGTAACCGGTGGCGACAACGGCGTTGCTGCGGCGGATCGTGGAGTTGACCGCCGCCGGCTCGCAGTTCGTCATCGCGACGCACTCACCGATCCTGCTGGCTGTGCCCAGCGCCCGGATCCTTCAGGTGGACGCGGACGGCCGAATCAGCCGGGTCGCCTACGACGACGCCGCACCCGTCGCGCTGACCAGGGGCTTCCTCGCCGACCCGGGCCGGTACCTGCATCACCTGCTGGCCGACTAGGCGAGGGAACGGATGTGCGCGTCGATGCCGTCGAGCGCGCGTTCGAGGCCGTAGGTGAACGTGTCGAACGGCTCGCCGGTGTCCGGATCGACGTCGGAGAACGTGCCCGCCTCGGCGGCGGCGCGCAGGGTCGGTAGCCGGCCGTCGCCGGTGACGCGGAGCAGGAACGGCGCGTACTCGGCCCAGCGTCGGTGACCGTCCGGGTCGGCCATCATCTCCACGACGACGGCCGTGTCGGCCCGCACATGGCCGCTGATCAGCAGCGCCGTGGCGAGCTTCGCCGGGTACGACAGTCCGGTGCCGTCCAGCGTCCACAGTGCCTGGTCGAGCCAGGCGAGCTGGTTCGGCGTGGCCGGCGGGACGTTCGTCGCCACCAGCCTGAGCGTCCAGGGGCGGGCGAGGATCGCCGCCCGGATCGCGTGCGCCCAGTGGCTGAGCCCGGCCCGCCAGCCGACGCCCTCGGGTGACGGCGGGGGCGGGCCGATCGCGGCGTCCACCATGAGCGTGAGGAGTTCGTTCTTGGTGGCCACGTACCGGTAGAGCGCCATCGTCGACGCGCCGAGTTCCTGGGCGACGCGGCTCATCGAGACGGCGTCGATGCCCTCGGCGTCGGCGACCGCCACGGCCGCCGTCACGACGCTGTCGAGGCTCAGCCCTCGCTTGGGCCCCTTCCGTGGACGCGACGGCAGTCCCCACGCGGCCTCCAGGCTGGGCGGGAACGGGCTGTCGCTGTCCGAGCCGGCGCTGTCCATGCCGGCGAGTTTATGTCATACACAGAATAGTGTACGGTCTACGCAGTAGCGTGTATGGCATACGCAGAAGGGGTGACGAGATGGACGAAGCGGCCATTGAGGCGCGCGGCCTCGTGAAGACCTACGGTGACCTGCGGGTACTCGACGGTGTGGATCTCACCGTCCGGCCGGGGAGCGTGTTCGCCCTGCTCGGGCCCAACGGCGCGGGCAAGACGACCACCGTCCGGATCCTCGCCACCCTGTTGGACGCGAACGCCGGCCAGGCGCGCGTGGCGGGCTACGACGTGGCCGCCGAACGCGCGCAGGTGCGCCGGGTCATCAGCCTCACAGGCCAGTACGCGGCACTGGACGAGGGCCAGACCGGTTCCGAGAACCTGCGCATGATGGCTCGCCTGTCCGGCCTGTCGCGGGCGCGGTCCCGCCGCCGGGCCGACGACCTGCTCGCGCGGTTCGACCTGATCGACGCCGCGCGCCGTCGGGTCTCCACCTACTCCGGCGGCATGCGCCGTCGGCTGGATCTGGCGGCGTCCCTCGTCGGCGAACCGGCCGTCCTGTTCCTGGACGAGCCCACCACGGGCCTCGACCCGCGCAGCCGCCTCGACGTCTGGGAGATGGTCACGGAACTCGCCGGATCGGGCGTGACCGTGTTCCTGACGACGCAGTACCTGGAGGAGGCCGACCGCCTGGCCGACCGCATCGCCCTGATCGACGGCGGCCGGATCGTCGCCGAGGGCACCGCCGCCGACCTGAAGCAGCGCGTCGCGGGCGAGCGGCTGGATCTGACGATGGCGAACATCGAGGCGTACGAGCAGATCGCCGACCGGCTCGACGCGCTGGTCACCCGCCGCGACCCGGACCAGCTCGTCCTCGGCGTGGCGACGACCGGCCGCGCCGGCCATGTCCGGGAGCTGCTCGACCTGCTCGACCCGGACCGCGGCCTCATCGACCACTTCGCCGTCCACAGCGCCACCCTCGACGACGTCTTCCTGGCCCTGACCGGCCACTCCGCGGCCAAGGAGCCCAGTCGTGTCTGACGCCCTCACGATGATCGACCGTTCCGTCCGGCTCAGTGCCCGCCACGTCGACGCCCTCATCACGGCGCTCGCGCTGCCCGTGATGCTGATGCTGGTCTTCGTCTACCTGTTCGGGGGCGCGATCGCGACGGACGGCGCCTACGTGCAGTACGTCGTCCCCGGCGTCCTCGTGCTCTGCGCCGGGTTCGGCGCCGGCAACACCGCCGTGAGCGTCACCGAGGACATGACCAGCGGCATCATCGACCGTTTCCGCTCCCTGGACGTCAGCGGCACGGCCGTCCTCACCGGCCACGTGACGGCGTCGGTGCTCCGCAACCTGGCGGCGTCCGTACTGGTCTTCGCGGTGGCCGCCGCCATCGGGTTCCGTCCCCAGGCGACCGTCGCGGGATGGCTCGCCGCCGGCGGCGTCCTGCTGGCGTTCGTCGTCGCCATCTCCTGGCTGGCGGCGGCAGTCGGGCTGCTCGCGAAGTCACCCGAGGCGGCCGGCGGGTTCACGTTCTTCCTGGCGTTCCTGCCGTACCCGTCCAGCGCGTTCGTCCCCGTCGACACCATGCCGTCGTGGCTGCACGGCGTCGCCGAGAACCAGCCGTTCACGCCGGTGATCGAAGCGCTCCGCGGACTCCTCCTCGACCAGCCGATCGGCAACAGCGGCTGGCTCGCGCTGGCCTGGTGCGCGGGCATCACCGCAGCAGGGATGGCCGCGTCGGCCTTCCTGTTCCGCCGGCGTACCAGCTAGGCGCGGCGGGTCATCACCAGTTCGCGGTGGGTGCCGCGCAGCAGCTCGTCCTGGGCGCCGGTCACCGCGAATCCGTGCCGTTCGTACAGTGCCGTGGCGGCGGCGTTCGTCTCGACGACGTTGAGTTCGACCGCCGCCGCCCCGTTCGCCGCAGCCCAGGCCACGACGGCCGCCACGAGCGCGTCGCCGACGCCGTGCCCGCGCGCGTGCGGGGCCACCCACATCGAGATCAGCTCGGCGACGCCGTCCTGGCCGGGCAGCCCGCTCGCCATACCCGCCGGGCGGCAGTCGAGGATCGCCGCCAGGTTGTGGGAGCCGGGCAGCGCGAGCCGGTCACGCCAGCGCTGCTCCGGAGCGTCCGTCCAGTCGGCGAGTGAGGAGCCGAACGCGTCCGGCGCCTCCGCCAGGGCAGCCAGCCGGAGGTCGCGCCAGAGCGGCCAGTCGTCCGGGGTCAGCACGCGCATCTCGATCACGCCCTGACCCTAATTGGCTCGGACAACCGCGTTTCCGCTCCTAGGCTGCCTACCTGCTCGCGGAACCGGTCGACGGCGCCGTCCACATCGAGCAGGTCTCCGTGCACCCCCGTGGTGCGCGGCGCGGCATCGGGCTGGCACTGATCGACCACGCAGCCCCGGACGTCCCGCTGACGCTCACGACGTTCGTCGACGTGCCGTGGAACGCGCCGTACTACGCGCGGTGCGGGTTCCAGGTACTCGCCGAGTCCGAGTGGACGCCGGGGCTGCGCGCGATCCGCCGCCGCGAGGCCGAGCACGGTCTGGACCGGTGGCCTCGCGTCTGCATGCGGCGGGTCGAGCTGGTCAGGGCCGGCTGAAGTCCATCCGCCAGTTGCTCTCCCAGGTCTGACCGCAGTCGGTGGAGAACGACTGCTCCCACGTCGGGCCGGCCTTGTCCCAGTGGTACCGGACGTCGATCGCCTGCCCGTGGAACGTGTCGGGGCCGTAGAAGTAGCCGTGCCCGTCCGCGTCGAAGCGGCCCCGGACCGGCGGATCGAGTTGCCCGTTGGCGTCGTCCCGCAGCCAGTAGATCGACCAGGTCTTGTCCACAGGGTCGAACAGCCGGACGGTCAGCGCGCGGAAGCCCAGGGTCGGGAACTCGATCTCGTCGACGCTCACCGCACCGCCGAAGTACGTCCAGCCGTGCGACGAGCTGGGCAGCTCGTACCACTCGTCGGTGCCGGTCAGCGGTGCGACGAGGCGGCGGTTGGCGGCGTTCCACGGTCCGGTGAAGAAGTCGAAGTCGCCGGTCACCTTCGGCACGTCCGGGGCGGGCGGCTCGTCGTCGCGCCGGGTGAGGTTCATGATCCAGTTCGTCTCCCAGGTCTTGCCGTCGTCGACGGAGAAGGCCTGTTCCCAGCGCGCGGTCCGCTCGGTGATGTCCGACCAGCGGTAGCTGGCCAGCACCGGCTGCCCGTCGTGCTCGTCCTCACCGAACAGCCCGTCGGCGAACGTGCCCCGGACGGGTGGCTGGAGCGTGCCGGTGCGGCTGTTCACCCAGTAGACCGTCCACTCGCCGGAGGAGTTGTCGTAGAGCCGGATGGACATGCCGAAGCTGCCCTTGGTCGGGAACCACGTCTCGTCGATGCTGAACGCGCCGTCGAAGTGCGTCCGCGCGATGCTCGTGGTCGTGTACTCCTCCCAGTCGTCGCTGCCCGTGAGGGGCTTCTTCAGCTGACGGTGGGCGATGTCGAAGGTGCCGTTGAGGAAATCGAAATCAGTCATGGCGTCAGCGTCGCGGCAATACCTGACAGCGACTGTCAGTGTTCCGGACTAACCTCGAACTGTGCGTTCCAGCCGGCTCCTGTCGATCCTGCTCCTGCTCCAGACGCGTCGCCGGCTGTCGGCCCGCGAACTGGCGGAGGAGTTGGAGGTGTCGCTGCGCACCGTCTACCGCGACGTGGAGGCGCTGGCCGCCGCCGGTGTCCCGGTCTACGCCGAGCAGGGCCGCGCCGGGGGATACCGCCTGGTCGACGGCTACCGCACCCGGCTGACCGGGCTGACCGAGCAGGAGGCCGACTCGCTGTTCCTGGTCGGGATGCCCGGGCCGGCCGCCGCGCTGGGCCTGACCGGCCCGGCCACGGCCGCCGAGCTCAAGCTGCTCGCCGCCCTGGGCCCCGACCAGCGCGACCGCGCCGGCCGCCTCAAGGACCGGTTCCACCTCGACGTGCCGGCCTGGTACCGCGACGCCGAGAACTCGCCGCACCTGCCGGCCATCGCCGAGGCCGTGCTGCACGACCGCCGCGTCGACGTCGTCTACCGCCGCTGGGCCGCGCCGCGTGAGGTCGAACGCACGCTCGAACCGTACGGTCTCGTCCTCAAGAACGGCGCCTGGTACGTCGTCTCGCGGGGCACCAGCGGCTTCCGGACCTACCGGGTCTCCAACATCCTGCGCCTCACCCCGACCGCCGAGCAGTTCCCGCGCGAGCCCGGCTTCGACCTCGCCCGCCACTGGGACGACCACCTCGAGGAGTTCGAACAGCGCCGGTTCACCGATCGGGCGGTCGTCCGGATCTCGCCCCGGCTGTGGCCCCGGCTGGCGGAGATGTCGGCGTTCGATCTGCTGAAGGCCGTCGACAGTGCCGTCGACGGTGCCGGTGCCGGTGCCGAGCCCGACGGCGACGGCTGGCTGACGGTCACCGTGCCGATCGAGTCCGTCGGCCACGCGGTCCACCAGCTCATCCGCTTCGGCGCCGAGGTGGAGGTGGTCGAACCCCAGGCCCTCCGCGACGAACTCGCCGAGGTCGCGCGCACGCTCGTGAACCTCTACAGACTTGCCGGACGTGATGATTGCGTCGAAGGTGTGGGGGACGACGAGGGGAGTCGGTGATGCGGCTGAAAGGCAAGGTCGCGGTGGTGACGGGCGCCAGCCGGGGCGCGGGGCGGGGGATCGCCCGGGTCCTGGGGGAGGAAGGCGCCACGGTGTACGTCACCGGCCGGACGGCGCGCGGCGGTTCCAGCCCGACCGGTCGCCCGGAGACGATCGAGGACGCCGCCGAGGAAGTGACCGCGCGCGGTGGCCGGGGCATCGCCGTCCGCTGCAACCATGCCGAGGAAGTGCAGGTCAGGGCGCTGTTCGACCGGGTCCGGGCCGAGCAGGGCCAGCTCGACCTGCTGGTGTCGAACGCGTGGGGCGGCTACGAGAAGGAGGTCCGCGTCGAGCCGTTCTGGTCGCTCGACCCGGCGCACTTCGACCTGATGGTCAAGGCCGGCCTCCGCGCGCACCTGCTGTCGATCCAGCGCGCCACGCCGCTGCTCATCGACACCGGCAACGCGCTGGTCGTCCTCACCACCTGGGCCGTCGGGCGCAATTACCACGAGCACCTGTACTACGACGTCGTGAAGACGGCCATCAACCGGATCCCGGTCGGTGTCGCGGCCGAACTGCGGCCGCACGGGGTGACCGCGCTGGCCGTCTCGCCCGGCTGGATGAACACCGAGGCGATGGACCTCACCGATGCCCAGGCCGCCGACACCGAGTCACCCGAGTTCGTCGGGCGGGCGATCGCGGCGCTCGCGGCCGACCCGGACGTGATCCGCCACACCGGCAGGCTCCGGACGGTCGTCGAGCTGGCGGCCGAGTACGGCTTCACCGACGTGAGCGGCCGCGCGACGAGCGGGTTCTGGGAGAAGTTCGCGGCCAGGCGGCCAGGCGGCACGGAAGCCGCGTCCTAGCCCGGCTGGTCGATCAGCGGACCGCCGTACCACTGCTCGACCAGCCGGCGCGCGATCGACAGCCCGGTCGGCGCCAGCATCGTGCCGGTCTCGATGCCGGTGCGCAGGTCGTCGCGGCTGAACCAGCGCGCGTCGGCGAGTTCGTCGCGGTCGACGGTGATGGCCGTGTCCGTCGCCCGCGCGAAGAACCCGAGCATGATGCTGGACGGGAACGGCCACGGCTGGCTCGCGACGTACGTCACCGACCCGACCGTGACGCCGGCCTCCTCGGCCACCTCCCGCGCGACCGCCTGCTCCAGCGACTCGCCAGGCTCCACGAACCCGGCGAGGGTGGACCAGCGGTTGACCGCCGCCGTGCCGGACGTCCCGAGCAGGCAGCGGTCGTCGGCATCGGTGACCAGCATGATCACGGCCGGGTCGAGGCGCGGGAAGTGCTCGACGGCGCACGACGCGCAGCGCCGCACGTGCCCCGCCGCGGCGGCCTCGGTGGCGTGCCCGCACCGTCCGCAGAAGGCGTGGGCGGCGTGCCAGGCCTCCAGCCCGATCGCGTGGACCATCAGGCCGGCGTCACGGTCGGACAGGATGGTGCCCACCTCCCGGAGCCCGGCCAGGCGCGCACCGCCGGTCACCACGTGCTCCGGGACGGCGACCGCGAAGAAGTTCTCGTCGCCGGCCGTCCCGAGGAAGTACCGCTCACCTGCCGGCGCGTCAGCCGGTGGCACCAGGTCGAGGTCCTCGCCACGGACGGCAGCCCTGGCGCCCGACACCACCATCACGCGGGTCCGCGGGTCGAGCCAGGCCGACGCGAGCCAGTCCTGGTCGAGCCGCCGGGTCGCCGCGCGGTCGACCCCTGCCTGCGCCAGCGGGAGAGTGCTCATACGCCGAGCCTACGGATGCCGTCACGCGTGTTCTCCGGGCACCACGCCCAGTTGCTGCAACATGCCGAGATCGTCCCGAACCGCCCAGTGCTCGACGATCATGCCGTCCGCGAGCCGGTACACGTGGACATGGGTCACGGAGAATGTCCGGCCGGTCGCGGCGACCCCGAGTAATTCGCCTGTCTGCCGTCCGGAGAAACGGAGTCTTATCACGACGCGGTCATCGGTGGCGATGCCGTCCTCTTCGACAAAACGCGCGTCCGTTACCACACTGTGTAGCCATCGCGCCGTCTGGACGTAACCCTCCGGACCGTGCGGGTTGCCGCCGGCCGCTTCGTGGTCGTAGAAGTCCGGGGCCAGGAGTTTTGGCGCCAGCGCATAGTCGCCGTGGTTGAAGATCTTGCTGAGTTCTCGGACTATCTCCAGGTTTCCCCTGGTCATGCTGCTCCTCCCCAGGTGCGCATTCGCGACGATCATCGGGCGCCCGCCAGAGCACTGTCAATCCGGGTTCACGGGACCCTGTGAAGGTGTAATTCCGTGAATACGGAATTGGCCGCGGAATAGCACTCCGGCATTCGGAAAACGGGTCGTGCGCACCCCGCCGCCGGCCAGGGTCGTAGCATGTGGACCTTCTGGGGAGGAGACAGCGTGGGCGGAGTACTGCCATGGGCGGACGGTGACGGGACCGGGCCACTGGTCGGCGCGTGGCTGATCGGGTTCGCGTCGCCGAACACGCGGCGGGCGTACGCGCAGGACATCGCCGCGTGGCTCGGGTGGTGCCACGCGTCGTCGATCCTGCCGTCCGAGGCACGGCGTGAGCACGTCGATGCCTGGCTCCGCGCGCAGGAACTGGCCGGCGCCGCGGCCTCGTCCCGGGCACGGCGGCTCGCGGCCGTCGCGAGCTGGTACGGGTGGCTGGTCGCCGAAGGCCATGTGACCCGCAACCCCGCGACCCGGGTGGCCCGCCCGACCGTCGACCAGGACGACTCCCGCACGGTCGGCCTCAGCCGCGACCAGGCCCAGACGCTGCTGGCCTGCGCTGACGTGGACGCCCGTCCGACCGGTCCGCGCACGAGGGCGCTCGTCCGCGTGCTGCTCGCCAACGCGCTGCGGGTGGGGGAGCTGATCGCGCTGGACGTCGAGGACCTCGGCGAGGCGCGCGGCCACCGCACGCTGCGGGTGACCGGCAAGGGCGGCCGGGTCCACACCGTCCCGCTGGCCCCCGCGACCGCCGACGCGATCGACCGCTACCTCGCGACCCGCCGGGACGTGGAGGTCCTGCCGGCCCTCGCCGCCGGGGCCCGCGCGCGCCGCCCCCTGTTCGCCACCGCCACGGGTGGACGGCTCGACCAGGGCGCGATCTGGCGGCTGCTGCGCCGGCTGGCGACCGACGCCGGTCCCGAACTGGCCGACATCGCCGGGCGCCTCTCGCCGCACTCGCTCCGCCACACCGCGATCACCGCCGCCCTGGACGCCGGCGTCAGCCTCCGCGACGTGCAGGACTACGCCCGTCACGCCGACCCGCGCACCACCCGCCGCTACGACCGGGCCCGGCACTCGCTCGACCGGCACGCCACGTACGCCGTGAGCGCCTACCTGTCCGACGACGAGGAGCCGTAACGGCGCCGGTTGCACGGCCGAATAGAGTGTCCGCGATGGCATATTTACGGTTGGTCGCGGCCGTCGCCGTACTGACGCTCGTGGCGGCATGCGGCGGCGACAAGTGCGGCGCCCAGTGCGAGGAAGACCAGCTTGCGGGCACCGAATCCAAATCCAGCTCCAGCGCCAGCCCCACGGCGTCGGCCTCGGCGTCACCCAGCGCGATGACGGCGTCCGGCGGTGGGCGCGCGGCAGCGTCGGCGTCTCCGTCCGCGTGTCCAACGCCGGTTCCTGGCTTCGACTGTGACGGGCAGCGGCGGATCGCCGAGGTCCAGCAGTACCTCGCCCAGCGCCCCGGCACGGTCGGCGTCATCCTGCGCGACCGCCGCACCGGCGCCGTGTGGCGCAACCAGCACGCCGGCCGCATGGTGTGGACGGCGTCGACGATCAAGCTCGCGATGGCCGTCGATCTGCTGGTCCGGGAACGCACCGGCACCGTCAAGCTCACCGCCGCCGACCGGGCGAACATCCGCGCGATGCTGCACACCAGCGACGACAACGCCGCGGACGCGATCTGGCGGGCGCACGGCCGCTCCGAGTTCAGCGCCCGCTTCCCGACGTACGGCGTCACGGGCGCCACGTTCGTGAACGGGTTCCCCAAGTACTGGGGCTTCATGAAGTGCACGCCAGCCGACCTCGACCGGCTCATGACCTACGTCCTGGACCGGCTGCCCGCCGACATCCGCGCCGACGTGCTGGGTCAGATGCGCGGCGTCGGCGCCAACCAGCAGTGGGGCGTGTGGGGCGCCGGGCCGGCGGCTCGTCCGGGCACCAAGAACGGCTGGTCGGAGGAGCAGGGCGGCTGGGTCATGAACTCCGTCGGGTTCGCCGGGCCGGACGAGCGGTACACCCTGGCCATGATGAACAGCCTCGACGGTGAGGGCGCCTACAACGAGGGCCTGGCGACCACGACCCGCGTCGCGGCGCTCCTGCTGGCCGGGCGCTCCTAGCGCTTGCGCGCCTGCATCGTGTAGGACGCGGCCAGCCGCGCCGGGTTCTCGGTGAGTCGCCACTCGCCGGTGTCGTCCTTGGTCATGTGGCCGGGCAGCGCCTCCCACGGGACGCTGTCGTGTTCGACCAGCCCGGTCAGCTCCATGCCGGCGTCCAGCAGCGCGGTGACGATCTCGCCCATGCCGTGGTTCCACTCGTGCGTGACGGTGTGCTGGAACTCGACGTCGGTCTCCACGTACGTGCCGCCCTCTGTCCACACCATCGGTTCGGGGTGCTCGACGTAGGAGTAGCGGGGGACCAGCGCCTTCTCGTCCAGGCACCACAGCATCGGATGGCCCTCGCGGATGAACAGCCGCCCGCCCGGACGGAGCAGGCCGGCGACCGTCCGCGCCCACCGGTCGATGCTCGGCAGCCAGCCCAGCGCGCCGATCCCTGTGAACACCAGGTCGAACGCCTCCGCACCGAGCACGTCGACCGCGTCGTACACGTCGGCCTGGACGAAGTCGACGGCGTCTCCCGTCCGCGCGGTCAGGGCACGGGCCTCCGCGAGACCGGCGGCCGAGAAGTCCAGCCCGGTCATCCGGGCGCCGAGGCGCGACAACGAGATCGTGTCGGTGCCGATGTGGCACTGGAGGTGGACGCCGCGCAACCCGGACACGTCGCCGAGCAGCGGCAGGTCGAAGCGGACGACGTCGCTGAGGAACGCGGGGTCGGCCGCGAACCGGTCGAGCCCGTAGTCCGGCGACGCCGCGTGGGCGGGAGCGCGCTCGTCCCAGTTGGCCATGTTCACCGCGCGGTAGTCGTCCACGGGATCGACCATGACACACCCGTCCAGTCGTTTAGCGCGGCAACAGCGCGCGGAGGCCGTCGTGGAACATCTCGGCCGTGACGTCGCCGAGGAGCGCCCGCTGGACGATGAAGCCGGGGAGCAGCGCGATGAGCGTCCGCGCGACCGACTCGGCCGGGGCCGTGTCGGCGATCAGCCCGCATTCCTGGTAGCGCTCGACGACCTTCGTGACGTCCTCGCCGACCGTCCGGATGCGGCTGGTGATCGCCTCGGCGAGGACCGGGTCGCGCAGGGCCTCGGCCCACACCTGGATGATCATGCGGCCGGTGCCGTGCTCGCGGTCCATCGCCTCGATGGTCTCGAACACGCCCGCGAGCAGGTCGGGGATGGGCGGGAGCGGGTCGGTGCTGGTGGGGTCGGGGGCCGCGACCGTCGTGAACGCGCTGGCGACCGCGCCCATGTTGGTGGTGGCGATCGCGGCGATGATCTCGTCCTTGCCACGGAAGTAGCGGTAGACCGCCCCGGCGGACAGGTTGGCCTCGGACAGCACGTCCTGCATCGACGTGGCGTGGAAGCCGTTGCGGGTGAAGCAGCGGGTGGCGGCGTCCAGGATCTGCTGGCGGCGGTCGTCGAGGTGCTGCTGGGAGACGCGTGGCATGGGACTCAATATAGAACGAACATTCGCTCTTGACGAGTAGGTCGTGCCGGGTGCACAGTGGGGCATCGATAAAACGAACGCTCATTCTTTTAGGAGTCGGTCATGTCCCCAAGCACGAACCGGCGCCCGCTGGTCGCCGCCATCGTCCTGATTCCCCTGCTCATCGGCCTCGCGCTGGCGGCGTTCGCCTGGCCGGCCGCCCGGACGGCACCGCGCGACCTGCCGGTCGGTGTCACCGGCCCCGGCGCGGCGGCGGTCGAGCAGAAGCTCGGCGACCATCCCGGCGCGTTCGACCCGCACCGGTACGACGACGAATCGGACGCGCGGGCCGCCATCCGCGACCGCGAGGTGTACGGCGCGGTCGTGACGGGCCCGGCCGGCGTGACCGTCCTGACGGCGTCCGCCGCGAGCCCGGTCGTCGCCCAGATGCTCGGGCAGGCGTTCGGCCCGTCCGCCACGGTGGTCGACGTCGTCCCGGCCGATCCCGACGACCCGCGCGGTGCCGCCCTCGGCGCCGCCCTGTTTCCCCTGGTACTGGCCGGTGTCCTGATCGGCGTCGTCGTGTCGCTGCTCGGTTCCGGTCCGGGCGAGCGGGTGGGTGCGCTGGTCGCCGCGGCCACGTTCACCGGCCTCGTCGCGGTCGGGGTCGCGCAGGGCTGGCTCGGCGTCCTCGGCGGGAACTGGCTGGCGAACAGCGGTGTCCTGGCGATGACCGTCCTCGCGATCGCCTCGACCGTCGCCGGACTCGGCGCGCTCCTGGGCCGTCCCGGACTGCCGCTCGGCGCCCTGCTGATGGTGTTCGTCGGCAACCCGTTCTCCGGGGTGGCGACCGCGCCCGAACTGCTGCCGGACGCGGCGCGCGCGATCGGCCAGGCCCTCCCGCCCGGCGCCGGCGGCAGCCTGCTCCGCTCCACGTCCTTCTTCGACGGCGCCGCCGCGACCTGGCCGCTCGTCGTCCTGTCCGTGTGGACGGTGCTGGGACTGGCGACGCTCGGCATCGTCGCGGCCCGCCCCAGCCGGGCAACCGTGCCGGCTGTCAAGGAACCGGCCACGGTCTGACGCCGCAGGCCGGACGGCGCGGGCCGCGTGACGGGCGGGTGCCGCTCTGCGAAGGTGGGGGACATGGCCGACGAGGTGGATGTTGTCGTTGTTGGGCTGGGTCCGGGCGGCGAGGAGGTCGCCGGGCGGCTCGCGGAGGCCGGGCTCTCCGTGGTCGGCGTGGAGGAGCGGCTGGTCGGCGGCGAGTGCCCGTACTTCGGGTGCGTCCCGACGAAGATGATGGTCCGCGCGGCCGACGCGCTGGCCGAGGCCCGGCGGATTCCCGGGCTGGCGGGCACGGCGAACGTGGCACCGGACTGGGGTCCGGTGGCGGCGCGGATCCGGGACGAGGCGACCGACGACTGGGACGACACCGTCGCGGTGGACCGGCTCGTCGGCAAGGGCGGACGGTTCGTCCGGGGCCGGGGCCGGCTCACCGGTCCGGGCCAGGTGTCCGTCGGCGACCAGGTGTTCACCGCGCGGCGGGGCGTCGTGCTGGCGACCGGCACCGCACCGGCCGTACCGCCGATCGACGGGCTGGCCGACACTCCCTACTGGACGAACCGGGACGCCGTCCGGGCGACCGAGGTGCCAGCCTCGCTGCTGGTACTGGGCGGCGGCGCGATCGGGCTGGAGCTGGCGCAGGTGTTCGCCCGGTTCGGCGCCGCGGTGACGGTCGTCGAGGCGATGGACCGGCTGCTGGCGATCGAGGAGCCGGAGTCGGGCGCGCTCGTCGCGTCGGTGTTCGAGAAGGAGGGGATCGCCGTCCGGGCCGGCGCCGGCGCCAAACAGGTCCGGCATGACGGCGCCCGGTTCACGGTCACCCTGGACGGCGGCGAGGAACTGAGCGCCGAACGGATGCTCGTCGCGACCGGCCGCCGCATCGATCTCGACGCGCTCGGCGTCGCCAGCGTCGGGCTCGATCCCCGAGCCAGGTCGCTGCCCGTGGACGACCGGCTCCGCGCGGCCGAAGGCCTGTGGGGAGTGGGGGACGTGGTCGGCAAGGGCGCGTTCACGCACGTGGCGATGTACCACGCGGCGATCGTCGTCCGGGAGATCCTCGGCGAGGACGGACCGCCGGCCGACCACCGCGCGCTGCCCAGGGTGACGTTCACCGACCCGGAGATCGGCGCCGTCGGCCAGACCGAGAAGCAGGCGCGCGACGCCGGCGTGAACGTCCAGATCGGCCACACCGACCTGGCCACGTCCGCGCGCGGCTGGATCCACAAGGCCGAGGGCTTCATCAAGCTGGTCGCCGACGCCGACCGGGGCGTGCTGGTCGGCGCGACGGCCGCCGGCCCTTCGGGCGGCGAGGTGCTGTCCGGGCTGGCGGTGGCGGTCCACGGCGAGGTGCCGATCGAGCGGCTGCGGCACATGATCTACGCCTACCCGACGCTCCACCGCGCCATCGAGACTGCCGTCGCCGACCTCTCCTAGCGCCCACCTTCGGACTCTTGAGGGTGCCGCGGCCTCCGCGACCCTCAAAAGTCCGAAACTCGGGGGCTGACGTCAGGGCGTGAAGACCTTGCCGGGGTTGAGGATGCCGTCCGGGTCGAAGACGCGTTTGATGTCCCGGTGCAGCCGCAGCGACAGCGGCCCGACCTCCCGCGCGAGCCAGTCGCGGCGCAGCAGGCCGACGCCGTGCTCGCCGGTGATCGTGCCGCCGAGGTCGAGCCCGAGCGCCATGACGGCGTCGTAGCACTGCTTGGCGCGGCGGGTCTGGTCCTCGTCGGACGCGTTGAAGACGACGGTCGGGTGGAAGTTCCCGTCCCCGGCGTGGCCGTACACGGCGATGACGAGCCCGTGGTCGGCCGCGATCTTCTCGACGCCGGTGACCAGCTCGGCGAGGCGGGTACGCGGCACGCACACGTCGTCGATGAGCAGGGTGCCGGTCCGTTCGAGGGCCAGGATGACGGCGCGGCGGGCGGCGAGCAGCGATTCGCCCTCGGACGCATCCGACGCCTCGACGACCTCGCTCGCCCCCGCCTCGGCGAACAGCCGGCCGAACTCGGCGATGTCGGCGGCTCCCGCCTCGCCGCCCGCGTCGGACTGCGCGACGAGCATGGCGGCGGTGTCGTCCGGGAGGTCGAGGCGCTTCCAGTCGTTGACGGCGCGCAGGGATGTGCGGTCCATGAACTCGAGCAGGCTCGGTACCCGTCCGCAGGCGACGATCTTGGATACCGCCTCGGCGGCGGCTGGTGCCGAGGCGAACAGTGCCGCGACGGTCGCCGGAGCCTGCGCGGCGGCACGCAGCGACAACGTGGCCTGCGTGATGACGCCGAGCGTGCCTTCGCTGCCGACGAACAGCTTGCGTCAGGTCGTACCCGGCGACGCCCTTGGCGGTGCGGCGGCCGGTGCGCAGGACCTCGCCGGAGGCCAGGACGATCTCCAGGCCGAGGACGTAGTCGGTCGTGACGCCGTACTTCACGCAGCACAGCCCGCCGGAGTTCGTGGCCAGGTTGCCGCCGATCGAGCAGAACTCCCAGCTGGACGGGTCGGGCGGGTAGAACAGGCCGTGCTCGGCGACCGCCCGGGACAGCGTCGCGTTGAACACGCCCGGCTCGACCACGGCGACCCGGTTCGCGACGTCGATGTCGACGATCCGGTCCATGTGTTCGAGGCTGAGCGCGATACAGCCGTCGATCGCGTTGGCGGCACCGCACAGCCCGCTCCGCGCGCCCTGGGGGACGACGGGGACACCGAGGCGAGACGCCGTCCGGAGAGTGTGTTGCACGTGCGCGGTCTCGCGGGCCAGGACGGCGACCGCCGGGGTGCCGGCCGGGCAGAACGTGGCCTTGTCGTAGCGGTAGGACTCGAGCCGGTCGGGGTCGTCCACGACGGACCCCTCGGGAATGCCGGCCCGGAGCTCGGCGACCAGCTCGCTCATGGCTCTCACCGTACGCGGCGGGCGCGGCCGTGACAGCCGCGCCCGCCGTGACCGTTGCCGCTGGGTCGTTAC
Source organism: uncultured Actinomycetota bacterium (assembly GCA_963742725.1). Lineage (GTDB taxonomy): Bacteria > Actinomycetota > Actinomycetes > Mycobacteriales > Cryptosporangiaceae > CAVVAL01. The sequence goes on from CAVUMX010000003.1 coordinate 1,244,704, forward strand.
CGCTGAGGCGCGCTGCGCCAGAACGCCGCGATCAGCGGCGCGGCGACCACCACGTGCAGAACGGCCAGGGTGGCCCGGGTGCCCCCGCTCATCGGGCCGGCCAGCGGGATGAAGGTCGCGACGATGACGACGCCCGCGACGATCGTCCAGATCAGTCGTGCGTGACGGGTGAACCGTTCGAGGATCTCCAGCCCGGCCCAGCCGACCAGGGACCACACGGTCGCCATGAACAGGACGGGGCCGATGCCGATCTCGATCGCCTTGCCCGCGCCGTCCTCGACGACCATCTCGGCGCCGAAGGCCTGGGCGCCGAGGACCCAGGTCACGGCGGCGAGGACGACGGCCGCGACGACGCCGTAGAGGCGCAGGCGACGGTCCGGCTTGGCGCGGGTGGGCGCGGCGGTGGTGACGGTGCTTGTCATCTCAGGACTCCTTGTCCGTGGGGGAGGGGTGGAGCGCGCCGTGCAGCAGGAGCTGGATGGCGTCGGGTACGGAGGGCGTGGCGGGGTCGCCCTGGTTGCGGCCGCACTGCATGAGGATCGCGACGAACGCCGAGGCGAGCTGCGCCGCCGGCAGCCGGAGCTGGTCGCGTTCGGGCTCGAACAGGTCGGCGAGCTCGGTCCACTGGGGGGTGGGCGGTGCGCAGTCGTCGGGGTCCGGGCGGGGCGGCGTGTAGCCGGACGCGCGCACCGCGCCGAACAGCGCACCGAGCCGGCCGAAGTAGGCGTCGAGCGCCTCGGCGGCCTCGGCGAGACGGTCGGCGAGCGGCTGGTCGAGGGAGATGGCGGCGAGTTCGGCTTGGAGGCGGTCCGGGCTGGTGACCTCGGCGAAGCACGCCTGGAGGACCTCGTGCTTGTCGGCGAAGACGCGGAAGATCGTGCCTTCGGCGATGCCGGCCACGCGGGCGATCTGGCTGGTGGTGACCGCTCCGCCGTATTCCGTCACCAGTGGGACGGCCGCCTGGATGATCATCTCGCGGCGTTGCTCGGGGCTCATCGCGGGCGCGCGGCGGCGGGTCAGCGGCGGGTTCATGCGGTCAACGGTAGTGAGTGAGTACTCACTCAGTCAAGAGGTTTACCGCCGCGGCACCGTGCCCGCCGCCCGGCACAGGCGGCGGGCACAGGCGGCGGGCACGGTGGGGGAACTACGTGCGGGCGGCCCAGTACGGGCCGTCATGGTCGTCAATGATGTCCCAGAGCGGTTTGTTCCGGGTGTCCTCGGTGTGGTAGCTGAGCTTCGGCCAACCGCTCGGTTCCCGGTCGGTCACCATCATGGTGTGGTCGGGCTTGTCGACCTCGCCGTAGCCGTCGATCTCCATCTGCATGACGTCGGAGAGCAGCAGGTCGCCGAGGCTGCCCATGAACGTGACGCGGCCGCCGTAGTTGTACTCGAAGATGTTCCAGTTGGTCGCGCCGCCCCACGCGTAGCTGTGCCTGGGCGTGCAGTCGTCGCAGCGCCAGTACCAGGTGTCGTAGTCGTCGTAGTTGAACAGGTAGTCGGGCCAAGCCTCCGAGCCCCGCTCGGCGTAGCGACCGTTCCACAGCGTCCACGAGATGAATGTCGTGCAGTCGTTCTCATCCCGGGCGTAGGGGACGGCGTTGTCCCTGGCGTAGTACGTGGCGTAGTTGACCATCGCCTGGTAGTCGTACGGCGGCCCTTCCCCGCCGAGCGGTTCGACGGTGTTCGTCAGGCGCTTCCCGGTGAGGCCGGCCGCCGGCGCGGTGGCCTTGCCGGGGGCACCAGGGCGCGCCACGGCGTTGCCCGCCGCGACCCGCTTGCCCGCCAGCTTGGTCTTGTCGCCGGCCGCCAGCGCGGCGCGGTTCAGATCGATCGACGCCTTGACCTGCGTGATCCGCTGGGCGATCGCGGCGCGGCGCTGCGCGGTGGGCGTCTTCGCCGCGGCGGCGAGCCGGGCGTCGCTGAGCTCGCTGGCCGGGTCGAGCGCCGTGATGTCGGCGATCTTCCAGATGCCGTCCCGCGCGAACGTCACGCGGTGCCGAGCCGTGTACGAGTAGCCCTCCGAGCCGTCGGCGTTCGTGTAGGCCGTGTCCTCGATGACCTCGGCCGTGCGGCGTAAGCCGTCCGCCCGGACCTTCGCGATCCGGGTCCTGGTGGACGCCCCCGACAGGCTGGCGCCGGCCACGGTGGCGGCGAACTCCCTGTCCTGGCGCAGCGACCAGCGCAGCGCGAGCTTCGGGGTGGCACCGGCCGTGACGGCCGGGTTCCGGGTCTGCGCGGGCCGGTTGCCCGCGGGGAGGGTGGCAGCGGTCTCTGCCCTGAGCAGATCGCCGACGAGGCCGTTCAGCGTGGCTGTCGGGTCGGCTTCCGCGACGGCCGCGCCCGGCGCGGCCCCGATCGTGACGATCGCCAGAACGCCGGCGAATCCTACTGCCGTACGTCGATGGAGCATGGTTCCCCCGTTCCAGAACGTAGCGGTGCGGCTGCGCCAGGGAGCGCAACCGCCTCTACCAGTACGTCGGGTAGGGGAACCGATTCAAGGCTTCGGTGCCGAAAAGGTGCGGTTGGTGCCGAAACTCGCAACGGACCGCGCGAGCGCCGCCAACGCGGCCGTGAAGCACTCCAGCGGCGGCTGGACCAGGCCCGCGCCGACCTGCCCCGTCCCGGCCACCTTGCCGGCCATACCGGTGTTGATCTGCGGCAACAGCCCGCTCCGGACGACCTTGGTCACGTCGATCCCGGTCGCCGCCCCGCGGAACTCCAGGATCGGCAGCGCGTACGCAGGGTTCTCCGCCACCGTGATCTCGTACATCTCCCGTGACGTGCGGAGCGCGTCCGGCACCGAGCCGCCGACGAACTTCACGATCGCGGGCGCACCGGCCATCGCGAACCCGCCCAGCCCGGCCGTCTCGGTGATCGCCGAGTCGCCGATGTCGGGGTTGGCGTCCGCCTCGGTGTAGGCGCCGAGGAACATCCCCCGCGGTATCGCGGCGGGGCCGGTGAACCACTGGTCGCCCGTGCCGGCCGTCTGGATGCCGAAGTCCGTGCCGTTGCGGGCCATCGTCGTGACGACCGTCGAGCCGGGGATACCGGCGGCCGCCGCGGTCTGCAGCTTGCACGCCGGCATCACGAGGTTGAGGAAGAAGTGGTCGTTGCCGCCGATGAACCGGGCGACGTCGGCGACCCCCGCCACCCCCGATTCGACGAGGTCGGGCAGCAGGTCGCGCAGCAGCATGAGCGTGCCGGCGCGGTTGCGGTTGTGGCCCTCGTCGCCCATGTGGACCATCTGGCCGATCAGCGCCTTCACATCGACCGGGCCGTGCCGGCGGACCGCCGCCTGCAACGCCGGGCCCAGGACGGACGACATCCACCGCAGCCGGTCGATCACCTCGGGGGAGTAGGCCCCGTAGCGCAGCACCGCGCCCAGGCCCTCGTTCAGCGTGCACCAGGACGTGCGGTCGTTGACCTCGTCGCGCAGCACGAACACCCACATGGACGGCGAGACCACGCCGGCCATCGGCCCGACGCCGCCACGGTGGTGGCACGGCTCCAGGTGGACGGCGCCGCCGGCCAGCAGCGTCTCGGCCGCCTCCGGCGTGTCCGCGAGGCCTTCGAGCAGGGCCGCGCCGATGAGCGCCCCGCGCATCGGGCCGGACGCCCGGTCCCAACCGATCGGCGGCCCGGCGTGGCAGAACTCGCCGCGGCCGAGCCCGATCACCTCGCTCGCCGACCGGACGTCCACGAGCGTGGCACCCGCCGCCAGCATCCTTCGCGCCGCTTCGGCATTCGCATCCGGACGGCGGGGATCGGCGATGACCGTGGCGAGATCCGTCGCCGAACCGGCCGGCGGGCGCCAGTCCACGCGCGTGACCTCGACCGCCTGGCCGGCGACCGCGTCCGCGAGCAGGTCGGCGCCGGCGGCGGCGAGGCGCACCTCGCCGTCGAGCAGGCCGCCGAACGGGCCCACCTGGCCGGCGGGCGGGCGGGCGAGCGGGTCTACCTGGCCGGCGGGCGGGCGGCTCATCGGGGCACCTCCAGGCGGGAGACGGCGTACCTGGCCGCTTCGGCGTTGGACAGGAACACGGCCGCGCCGGCTCGGGCCAGCGCCTCGGCCTGGCGGTCCCGGCCCTGCGGGTCGCCGGACGAGCCGCACAGCGACACCACGACGTCGGCCGTTGACCGTGCGATCGCCGGCGCGAGTTCACCCGCCGGATCCGGGTGGGCGCCATGTCCGAGGACCACGTCCAGCAGGATCACGCCGCACCCTGGATCGGCCGCCTCGGCGGCGAAGCGCTCCAGCCGCAGCGTGCCGTCGATCATCGGATGCGCGCGGCCGCGCGTCAGCTCGTCGTCGCCGAAGTCGATCATCGCGTGGCCGTCCGCGCGCAGGTCGGGGCCCAACGCCCAGTCCGGGTGGAGCGGGATGTTCGACGCGATCGGGCCCAGCGCCGCCGCGGCGATCACCATGGCCTCGTCGCACAACGTCCCGCCACTGAACAACCCGCGCAGGTGCCCGGCCCGCCGCCCGCCCAGCCGTTCCGCGCCCGCCCCTCCCGTATCGGCCGCCGCCCCCGTCCCTGCTGTGTCGGCCTCCGCCGCGCCGGCCCCTGCCGCGCCCGCCCCCGAGTTTCGGACTTTTGAGGGTGCGGCGGCCCCGTCCACCCTCAAAAGTCCGAAGGTCGGCGGGGCGCTCGGCGGGGCGCTCGGCGGGGCATGGTCGGTGGTGGCGGTCGGGGGCCAGGTGGGCCAGCGGGGGGCAGGGTGGCCGAGGCGGGTCAGGGCGGTGGTGACGGCGGCGGTGAGGTCGGGCTGGTCCTGGCCGAGCAGGGCGAACACGACCGGGGTGGCGAGGCCGGCCGCGTGCGCCCTGACCTTCGCCGCGACCTTCGGGGCGGGCGGCTTCGACACGACGACGATCAGTTCGGTTTCGGCGTCCGTGTCGAGGGCGTCGAGTGAGGCGAGCGTGGACGCGGCGCCGACCTCGCTCGACAGGTCCCGGCCGCCGACGCCGAGGCAGTGGCTGACGCCGACCCCGGCCGCGTCCAGGAGGCACAGCACCTGCTGGGCGCCCGTACCCGAGGCGGCCACCACACCCACCGGACCAGGCCGGACGACGTTCGCGAACCCGAGCCCGACACCGCCGACGACGGCCGTCCCGCAGTCCGGGCCCATGACGAGCAGGCCGCGCCGCGCCGCCTCGTCCTTGAGCCGGACCTCCTGCTCGATCGGCACGTTGTCGCTGAACACGAGCACCGACGCGCCGGACTCCAGCGCGTCGAACGCGTCGACGAACGCGTACTGGCCGGGCGTGGAGATCAGCGCGAGCGTCGCCCCGGAACGCCGGACGGCGGCGCCGATCGTCCGGGGCGGCGGGACCGCGCCGAACCCCACCGCCGGTGCCGTCGGCCCGGCCAGCTCGGCGTCGAGCCTCGCGAGCCCCTGGCCGAGCGCGTCGTCGTCAGTCGCGGCGAGCGCGACCACCAGATCGTTCGGTGTAGCGCCGTCCGGAGCGTCGAAACCCATGCCGGCGAGGAGGCTCAGGTTCAGGTCCGTGGCCATCGCGACCAGGGCGCGTTCGATTCCCGGTTCGGCGCCGACCGCGCGGCTCACCTGCATCAGGCTCACCGAGTCCCGGTACGTTCCCCGTCGCAGCTCCACGTGCAGGCTCACGCGCAATCCCTTCTGAGCACCCCGACGGCGGGCCAGGCGCCGAGCGAGAGGGCGCCGCTTACGGCTGCCATGACGCGATCGGCGCCGACGGCCGGCCAGCCGCCGAGCGCGAGGTCGGCGCTGAGAGCCGCGCCCGCGCCAAGCGCGAGACCCAGGCCGGGGCCGGGTTCGACCACGCCAGGAGCGGGTTCGGCGCCGGGCGTCCCGCCCTCGCCCTGCGCGAGGCCGACACCATGGGCGGGTTCGGCGCCGGGCGGTGGCGCGGGTGTCGAGGGCCAGGTCGACGCCGTGCAGGAGGCCTGCGCCGGAGGTGTGGCCGAGACGCAGGACGGCAGCGCGGGCCGCCGCGACGCCCCGTCCGCTGTCCAGGGCACGGAACAGGGCGGCGAGTTCGGGCACGCATTCACCCCGTGCGGCGTGCCACAGCAGCGCGGACGACACGAAGGTCGTGCGGTCGGCACGGCGCAGGACGGCGTCGGCCAGGGAGGCGGACGGCATACCGATCGCCCGGAGCGTCACGAGCATCCCGGCGAGGATGTCGTCCCCGAGCGGTGTGAGGCCCGGCCCGCGCCCCACAAGTGCCTCTGCCAGACCGTCCACTTGAGAATACTCGGGGAAATCCACGTCTGAATCCGCTGTGAGACGTGGATTTCCCCGAGTATTCCACTGTGGATGATGCGCCGAGGGCGCCAGGGGCCCCCGCAGTGAAGGCTGGGGTACCCGCCACCATCGCGCCACCCTGACCACCAGTCCGGGCAGAGTGATCCGCCCGTCACCGGCGATTCCCCGCGCGCCTACGGGCAGGCCCCCCAGCCCACCCGGGGGCAGGTACCCCAGCCCGTCCACGACCACCGCCGGCGGCACCCGCACAGCACTCGGCGTCACCAGACACACCGCCGGAGGGAGCCCTCCCGCGACGCGCAGGTACACCGCCTGGGGCAGCGCCGCGACCACCTCCACCTGGCGCGTCGGCCCGGTGAGCACCTCGATCAGCGCGGACGAGGCCGCGCCCGGCACGGTCCGCACGTAGCCACCCCCCGGCGATTTTCGGCGATAGTCGCAGCGACGGTAGGTCACGGTCGTACCGTGTGTTCATGGAGAAACTTGCCAAGGATTCCCGGGTTGCTTCACCACAACCCGACACCGCCGCCGCGTACGGGCCGACGGTGCGCGAGGTCCTGGGCGCCTCCTCGCTGACCGGTGCCGTCCTCCACGCGGGTGCGGCGGGCCTCGACCGGGTCGTGCTGCGCCTCAACGTCATGGAGGTTCCGGACATCCTGCCGTGGGTGAAGCCGAACGAGTTGCTGCTCACCACGGGCTACCCGCTGCGGCACGAGCCGGACTGCCTCACCGACCTGGTCAGGGACCTCGACGACCGGGGGCTGGCGGCGATGGCGATCAAGCTTCACCGGTACCTCGACGAGCTGCCGAAGGAGATGCTGGCCGAGGCCGACCGGCGCGGTTTCCCGATCATCGAGATCCCGGCCGGTGTCGGGTTCGACGACATCATGCACGAGGTCCTGAGCGACCTGCTGAACAGGCAGGCGGCGGCGCTTGCCCGCGCGGAAGAGGTGCACCGGGCGCTGGTCAACGTGGTGCTGGAGGGCGGCGGCCTGGAGGACCTGACGGCCGAGCTGGCCCGGATCCTCGGCGGCGCCGTCATGGTCACCACGCCGGACGGGCGGGTCGTGGCCCAGGCCGGCGACCACGCCGAGCTGGAACGCGCCGCCCACCCGGACTGTTTCGACCCGACCGGCCGGTTCCACGCCGAGGACGAGCCCCGGGGTGCCCGCGAGCACGGCGCCGGGTTCCACGCGGTGGTGCCGGTGGTCGCCGGCCGGGTCGACCACGGGCGGATCGTGGCGTTCTCGCAGCGTCCGCTCACCGAGACGGACGTCCACGCGCTGGAGCGGGCCGCGACGGTCGCCGCGCTGGCGATCACCAAGCAGCTCGCGATCGCGGCCGTCGAGGGCAAGTACCGTGCGGACTTCCTGCGCGACCTGCTCACCGGGCGGGTCGAGGACGCCCAGGCCGCCGTCGCGCACGCCCGTTCGCTCGGCTGGGACATCGAGCGGCCCGTGCTCGCTGTGGTCGCGGAGCTCGACCCGGAGGACGTGCCGGCGGAGGACCCCGGCACCGAGTTGCGTCCGGTGCACGAGCGGTTCGCCGCCGCGTGGCAGACGGTCGTGCGCTGGCGGGACGCCGCCGCCCCGGTCGTGAACTTCAACCGCGAGGTCGTCGTGATCCTGCCGCCGCCCGGGGACGGGGACGTCGACCGGCTCGTCGCGGACCTGGTCCGGCAGGTGTCCGGTGACGGTGGCGGCGGGCGCCGCTCGTTCTCCCTCGGCGTGTCCCGGCTGGCCGGCACCCCGGACGAGCTGCCCGGCGCGTACGAGCAGGCGCGCAAAGCCGTCCAGATCGGGCGGCGGCTCCAGGGCAACGGGGCGCGCGCGAGCTTCGACCGGCTCGGCGTCCACCGGCTGCTGTCGCTGATCCCCGACACCGCTGAGCTGCGCGGATTCGTCGACGAGGCGCTGGGCGAGCTGGCGGCGGAGAGCCCCGAGAACGTCGATCTGCGGCACACCCTGGCGGTGCTGCTGGAGACGAACCTCAACGTCGCGGAGGCGGCGCGGCGGCTGCACTTCCACTACAACACGCTGCGCTACCGGATCAGCAAGCTGGAGAAGATGGTCGGCCCGTTCACCGAGGACGCGACGCTCCGGCTCGACCTCGCGCTGGCGCTACGCGTCCTGGAGATGCGCGGCTTGTGACCGTTGGCAGGTTTGGCCAGGTGAAAGGGGGCCGGTTAGGAGCTTCTTGCTCATGAGATGCGGGTCACACTGGCCCCATCCTCATCGAGAATTGCGAAGTCTCCCTGGAGGAGGAAGGCCGGAAGCCCATGGGTATGCGCTCGATCGGCGTCGGATGGGACGTCGTCCACGGTGGCAAGACCCCGCCGCCGGGTGGCGTCGTCCGTCCCAACGAGAGGCTGTCCTGGCCCCGGACCATCGGTCTGGGTGCGCAACACGTGGTCGCGATGTTCGGGGCGACCTTCGTCTTCCCGCTGGTCATGGGCCTGAACGCGCAGTTGGCCATCATGATGAGCGGCATCGCGACGATCTGCTTCCTGCTGATCGTCAAGGGCATGGTGCCGAGCTATCTCGGCACGTCGGCGTCGTTCGTCGGCGGTGTGGGGGCGATCCGGGCACAGAACGGCGACTCGGCCGACGTGACGGGCGCGATCCTCGTCGCCGGCCTGGTCCTTCTCGCGGTCGGCGTGGTGATCCACTTCGTCGGCAGCCGGGTGATCTATGCGGTGCTGCCGCCGGTGGTCACGGGCGCGGTCGTCATGCTGATCGGGTTCAACCTGGCGCCGGTCGTCGCCGACATCTACTGGCCGCAGGACCAGTGGATCGCGCTGATCACGATGGTCGCGGTGATCGTCATGGCGGTCGGCTTCCGCGGCTTCCTGGGTCGGATCGCGATCTTCCTCGGGTTGGTCTTCGGCTACGTCCTCTCGTGGGTGTTCGATCTGGTCTTCGGCCGGATCAACTCCTTCTCGCCGGTGGCGGGCGAGGCGACCAACCACTTCCGGGTGGACTGGGCGGGCGTGAAGTCCGCCGACTGGATCGGCTTCCCGCCGCAGACCAGCATCGGCCCGGACGGCGGCGAGATCGCCGGCTGGCACCTGCCGGACTTCAAGTTCACGTTCATCCTGCTCGTGCTGCCGGCCGTCATCGCGCTGATCGCGGAGAACACCGGGCACGTCAAGGCGGTCGCGGAGATGACGGAGACCGACCTTGACCCGGTGATGGGCAAGGCCATCGCCGGCGACGGCTTCGGCACCGCGCTGACCAGCCTCGTCGGCGGCTCGCCCACCACCACGTACGCGGAGAACATCGGCGTCATGGCCGCCACCCGCGTCTACTCGACGGCCGCCTACTACGTGGCGGCGGTCGTGGCGATCCTGTTCGGGTTCTCGCCGAAGTTCGGGGCGCTGATCTCGGCCACCCCGGGCGGCGTGCTCGGCGGGATCACGGTGGTGCTCTACGGCATGATCGGCCTGCTCGGCGCCAAGATCTGGCGGGAGAACGGCGTCGACTTCGGCAACCCGATCAACCTGGTCCCGGTGGCCGCGGGCATCGTCATCGCGATCGGCAACACCACCCTGGACTTCACCGAGAACTTCAGCCTCGCCGGGATCGCGCTCGGCACGATCGTTACCATCGCCGGCTACCACCTGTGCCGCGTCCTCGCGCCGCCGCACCTGCGCGAACAGCAACAGGCAGAGAGGCCACCCCGAACCACCAAACCAGCCGAGGGCGCCGCGATCGTCGTCGACGCACCCGGCGCGTACAAGGCCGACGAGCGAGACAAGTAACCGGGGAGAGAATTGAAGCCACCGCCGTTCACCTACCACCGACCGACCAGCGTCGGCGAGGCGCTCGACGTCCTCGCCGACGTGGGCGCCGACGGGAAGGTGCTCGCCGGCGGGCAGAGCCTGGTGCCGGTGCTCAACATGCGGCTCGCCGCACCCGGGCACCTGGTGGACATCAACCGGCTCAGCGACCTGTCCTACGTGCGGACGGACCCGGGCGGGGTGCGCATCGGCGCCCTCGCCCGGCACGCCGCCGTCGAACGCGACGACGACGCCTACGAGGCCGTGCCGCTGCTGCGGCAGGCGATCGGCCAGGTCGCGCACCCGACGATCCGGAACCGGGGCACCACGCTCGGCAGCATCGTCCACGCCGACCCGTCCGGCGAGGCACCGGCCGTCCTGACCCTGCTCGGCGGGTCGGTGACCCTCGCCTCGCGCGCCGGAACCCGCACGGTCCAAGCGAAGGACTTCTTCGTCGGACCACTGGAGTCCGCGCTCCGCGCCGGCGAACTCGCCGTCGAGGCGCACTTCCCGGCCGTGCCGGACCACACCGGCACGGCGTGGCTGGAGGTCGCCCGCCGCCACGGCGACTACGCGCTCTGCGGTGTCGGCGTCCTGGTCACCCTGGACGAGGACCTGCGGATCGCGCACGCGCGGGCGGCGTTCATCTCGGTCGGCCCGACGCCCGTCGACGTGGACCTGACCGACGCCGTCGCCGGGCAGCTCTACGGCGACGCGGACTGGGCCGCCGCCGCCGCGCTGGTCCGCGCCAGGATCGAGCCGGAGGACGACATCCACGCCACCGCCGACTACCGCCGCCACCTGGCCGGCGTCCTGACCGCTCGCGCCGGCGCCGAGGCGGCGGGGAGGGCGGCGTGGTGACCGAATCGCCGAACACCGAACAGCTGCACGAGGTCCGGCTCGTCGTCAACGGCGTGCCCCAGACGGTGCGGGTGCCCGCGCGGCGGCTGCTCGCGGACTGCCTCCGCGTCGACCTCGGCCTCACCGGCACCCACCTGGGCTGCGAGCACGGCGTGTGCGGCGCGTGCACGGTGCTGCTGGACGGCGAACCGGTGCGCTCGTGCCTGATGTTCGCGGTATCCGCCGACGGCGCCGAGGTGACGACCACCGAGGGCTGCCGGGCGTCCGGCGGGGGGCTCGGTCCGGTGCAGCAGGCGTTCCTGGAGTGCCACGGACTGCAGTGCGGCTTCTGCACGCCCGGGTTCATCACCACGATCACCGCGTACCTGCGGGACAACCCGGCGCCCACCGCGGAGGAGGCCCGCGAGGCGATCGGCGGCAACCTGTGCCGCTGCACCGGCTACCAGAACATCGTGAAGTCGGTGCTGCGCGCCGCCGAGCTCCAGAGTGGAACGCCGTGAGCGCCCGGACGTTCGGCGAGCCGATCCAGCGCAGGGAGGATCCCCGGCTGGTGTCCGGCGCCGGCCGCTACCTCGACGACCTGGGGCCGACGGCGCTGGCGGCGGCGTTCGTCCGCTGCCCGCACGCGCACGCGCGGGTCACCGACATCGACGTCACCGACGCGCTCGACGTGGACGGTCTCGTCGCGATCTACACCTACGAGGACCTGGCCGAGGACACCGGAACCCGGGTCGCCGAGCCGCTGCCGCTGCTGATCCCGCATCCGGCGCTGACCGCGCCCCGGACCGCGTACCCCCTGGTCAAGGACGTGGCGAAGCACGTCGGCGAACCGATCGTCATGGTCGTGGCCACCGACCGGTATGTCGCCGAGGACGTGTGCGGGCTCATCCGGGTCAGCTACGAGTTCCTGCCGCCGGTCGTCGGCATCGAGAACGCGGTGAACGCCACGCACGCGGTGCACGAGGACGTCCCGGACAACGTCGCCGCCCACATGGTGCAGGAGGTCGGCGACGCGCGGGCGGCCATCGCCGCCGCCCCGCACCGGCTGGACCTCGACCTGGAGATCGAACGCAGCGCGTCGATGCCGATGGAAGGCAAGGGCGTCTACGCCCGCTGGGACGCCGCCGACTCCTCGCTGCGCGTCTACTCGTCCACCCAGACGTCGACGTCGGTACGGTTCGCGCTCGCGGCGAAGCTGAACATCCCCGTCGACCGGGTCGAGGTCATCGCACCGGACGTCGGCGGCGGCTTCGGCGTGAAGATCGTGCACCCGTGGCCGGAGGAGGTGCTGGTGCCGTGGGCGGCGATCCGGCTCGGCCGCGAGGTGAAGTGGGCCGAGGACCGGCGTGAGCACTTCATCTCGTCCGCACACGAGCGGGGCCAGCGCCAGCACGTCAGCGTGGGCTTCGACGACGACGGCCGGATCCTCGGGCTGGACGTCGAGTTCTGGCACGACAACGGTGCCTACACGCCGTACGGGATCATCGTCCCGATCATCACGTCCACCCAGTTGCTCGGCCCGTACAAGCCGGGCGCGTACCGGGTGGAGTTCCGCTCGCTGTACACGAACACGGTGATCGTGACGCCGTACCGGGGCGCGGGCCGTCCGCAGGGCGTGTACGCGATGGAACGCACCATGGACGCCATTGCCGCCGAGCTTGGCCTCGACCGCGCCGAGGTGCGGGAACGCAACTTCATCCAGCCCCACGAGATGCCGTACGACCACCAGCTCACGTTCCAGGACGGCCGTCCGCTCATCTACGACTCGGGCGACTTCCCGGCGTCCCTGGAGAAGCTCAAGAAGCTGGTCGACTGGGACGGCTTCGCCGAGGTGCGCCAGCAGGCCCGCGCGGAAGGCCGCCGGGTCGGCATCGGCCTGGCGTGTTACGTCGAGGGCACCGGCGTCGGGCCGTACGAAGGCGCGCACATCCGGGTCGAGACGTCCGGCCACGTCGTGGTCTCCACCGGCCTGACCACGCAGGGGCAGGGCCACGAGACGGTGTTCGCGCAGATCGCCGCCGACGAGCTGGGCGTACCGCTGGACGACGTGTCCGTGACGACCGGTGACACGCGGCGGTTCAAGTACGCGGTCGGCACGTTCGCGTCCCGAGCGGCCGTGATGAGCGGCAACGCGGTGGCGCTCGCCGCGCGGAAGGTCCGGGCCAAGGCGCTGCGGATCGCCGCCGAGGCCCTGGAGGCGGACCCCGGTGATCTGGAGGTCGTGGCCGGCACCGTCCGGGTGAAGGGGCATCCGCCCGGCGCGCCCGGCGGCGAGATCCCGCTCCGGACGGTCGCCGTGCTGTCGAACCCGCTGCGGTACGCGTTCGACGAGGAGTCCAAGGCGGCGACCCAGTTCGCGGTCGGCGACGCGTCGAAGCCCCCGGTCGACGAGGACGACGAACCCGGGCTGGAGGCCACCGACTACTACTCGCCGATGCAGGCCACGTTCGCCAACGGCATGCACGCCGCGATCGTGGAGACCGATCCGGACACCGCCGAGATCAAGATCCTCCGTTACTGCGTCGTCCACGACTGCGGACCGATGATCAACCCCCGGATCGTCGAGGGCCAGGTGCACGGGGGAGTCGCCCAGGGCGTCGGCGGCGCGCTGTACGAGCGGATCGTCTACGACGAGTACGGGCAGCTCCTCAACGCGTCCTACATGGACTTCCTGATCCCGTACGCGTCCGAGGTGCCCACGATCGAGACCGACCATCTGGAGACGCCGTCGCCGCTCAACCCGCTCGGCATCAAGGGCGCGGGCGAGGCCGGCGTGATCCCGGGGTCGGCACTGCTCGCGGCCGCGATCGAGGACGCCGAGGGGATCACGATCACCCGCATGCCGATCTCGCCGTCCGACCTGTTCCACCTGCGCCGCCTGGCCGCCGACGAAGGGGCTCCTGAATGAAGGTTTCCGGTAACGCCACGCTCAACGCCTCGCCCGCTCGGGTGTGGGCGGCGCTCAACGACCCGGCGGTGCTCGTCCGGACCATCCCGGGCTGCGAGCGGCTGGAGGAGGTCGCGCGGGACTCCTACCGGATGACCGTCACGGCCGGCGTGGCGTCGATCAAGGGCACCTACGCGGGCGACGTCCAGCTCACCGACCTGCAGGAACCGCACGCGTTCGTCCTCAAGGCGTCCGGGTCGGGCGGGCCGGGCACCGTGTCAGCGGACGTCAAGGTCCGGCTCGCGGACGGCGGCGACGGCACCACCGTCCTCACCTACGACGCGGACGCGATCGTCGGCGGCATGATCGGCGGCGTCGGCCAGCGGATCCTCTCCGGCGTGGCGAAGAAGACCGCCGCCGAGTTCTTCCAGGCGGTGGACGACGTCCTGACCGGCCCGGCCGTCGCGGCCCCGGCCGTGTCCACGCCTGCCGTGGCTGGTGCGCCGGCGGTCTTCGAGGCCCCGGTGCGCACACCGGCCGCGATGGGCGGAGACTTCCTGAAGGGGGCCGTCTTCGGCGCCGCGGTCGCGCTGCTCGGCGCCCTGGTGGGCGGCTGGGCGGCCGGCCGCCGACGGTCCTAGGAGGTTGCCATGCGCGCGTTCACAGCGGCGGCGGTGCAGATCGCGCCGGTGCCCGGGCCGCTGACGGCGGCGAGTGTCGCGGCCAACCTGGCCCGGTGCGTCGACCATGTCGAGCGGTGCGTCGCGGCGACGGGCGCCGAGCTCGTCGTGCTGCCCGAGTCGGCGACGACCGGCTTCACGCCCGGCATCCCGCCCGAGGAGCTGTGGGACCTGGTGAGCGCGGTACCCGGCCCGGTGACGGCGCCGGTCCAGGAGGTGGCCGCGCGGCTCGGCGTGCACGTCGTCGTCGGCACGTACGAGCGGGGCGGCGAGCGCGGCACGGTGTACAACACGGCGGTCCTGATCGGACCGGGCGGCGACGTGCTGGGCGCGTACCGCAAGACGCACCTGTTCTGCGGCGAGGACGTCCCGGGCGGCGGCTGGGTCACCCCCGGCGACGACGCCCTCGTCGTGGAGACCGACCTCGGCCGGATCGGCCTGATCATCTGTTTCGACGGCGACTACCCGGAGCTGGCCCGGATCGAGGCCGTGCGCGGTGCCGAGGTGATCTGCCGCCCGTCGGCGCTGCTCCGCTCGGCGGACATCTGGGAGCTGACCAGCCGTGCCCGCGCGTACGACAACCACGTGTTCGTGGTGGCGGCGAACGCCACCGGCGTCGACCCGGCCGGGGTCCTGTACTTCGGCAACTCGATGATCGTCACGCCGGTGGCCGAGGTGATCGCGCGGGCGGCGTCCCACGAGGGGTGGGTCAGCGCGGTCCTGGACCCGGACACGGCGCTCGCGTCGCTCACCCCGGGATCGAACATCAGGCAGGGCTTCGACCACCTGGCCGACCGCAACCTCGCGCTGTACCGGCGGCACGCCGACGACCTCCTCGGCGAGGCGAAGACCCCCTTTCCGCACGGATAACCGGTGATAAGAGAAATGCATAGCTATCACCAATAGGCCACAGGGTCGCATATGCCTGGAAAGTGGCTATAGTTCTGCTCGTCCGTTATTCGTGCCCGGGTTTCTCGGGCCCGGGCGACCCTATCCAGGGAGTTTGAAGTGCTGAAGAAGACGCGCATCGCTGGTGCCGTGCTCGCTGTTGCGGCCGGTTTCCTGATGATGGCCGCCCCTGCCTCGGCTGACGCGCCCAAGACCGTGAACCAGACCAACAACGTGGTTCCGATCACGGCGTGCGACAACCAGGTTGCGGTTGCCGTTCTCGCGGTGCAGGTCCCGGTGACCGGCGTTCTGTCGCCGAAGGCTGTCAAGTGCGACACCGCCACCACCGTGCAGGCCGGCAAGTAAGTACGACCCGCAGTACCAGTAAGACCTAGTCGATAGCGTCGGGGCCCGAGCACCCCGGCGCTATCGCTATTTTTTCGCCCCCTTTCCCGCGCGCCGAGTTTCGGACTTTTGAGGGTCCGCGGGCGCGCCCGACCCTCAAAAGTCCGAAGGTGGGCGGCGCGGCAGGTGATGGGCGGCGGGGTGGGCGGCGGCCCGGGCGGCGCGGCGGGGTCGCATATGTGGCGAAAGTGGCTATAGTTCGATTCGTCCGTTATTCGTGCCCGGGTTTCTCGGGCCCGGGCAAACCCTATCCAGGGGAGTTCGAAGTGCTGAAGAAGACGCGCATCGCCGGAGCTGTGCTCGCTGTCGCGGCCGGTTTCCTGATGATGGCCGGTCCCGCCTCGGCTGACGCGCCCAAGACGGTCAACCAGACCAACAACCTGGTTCCGATCACGGCGTGCGACAACCAGGTGAGCGTGGCTGTCCTCGCGGTGCAGGTCCCGGTGACCGGCGTGCTGTCGCCCAAGCACGTGGCATGCACGACCGCCACCACCGTGCAGGCAGGCGAGTAGTTCCCAGCATTATCCGCAAGACCTAGTCGATAGCGTCGGGGCCCGAGCACCCCGGCGCTATCGCCGTGTCTGGGCGAAAGTTACTAAGTGTGTCGTTACCACTACTAAAAGCTGTGATCGGGCGTATAGTAACGCTCGTCCGTTTCACGGCCCAGGGTCGACCCGGGCCATCCCACGTCATTCGAGGGGGCTGTTCCACCGTGCTGAAGAAGACAGGGATCGCTGTAGCGGTAGGCACCATCGCCACCGGGCTCGTCCTGGTCGCCGCGCCGGCCCAGGCCCACGGCCCGCACACGATCAACCAGGTCAACAACATCATCCCGATCACGATCTGCGGCAACAACGTGCTCGGAATCGTCGTCGGCGGACCGAGCGTCATCACCTGCAACACCGCCATCACCTACCAGTGGGGGTAACACGCTGACCTGACGAGAGCGCCTGGCCACCGCGGCCGGGCGCTCTCGCCGTCTTCGCCCCCCTCCGTTCGTCAGAAGTTGACGGCGATCCCGGCGGGTGTTGCCCGCTCTACTGGCTCCCACAGCACGGAGGGAGCGGGGCCATGGCGCGGCGGATCCGGATCGGTATCGACACCGGTGGCACCTTCACGGACGTCGTCGCGTTCGACGAGGACACCGGCGAGACCGTCACGACGAAGACGCCGTCCACGCCCGCCGACCCCGCGCAGGGCTTTATCGCCGGCGTGCGGAAGGTCCTCGCGCAGATCGGCGCCGGCGGCTCCGACGTGGTAGCCGTCAGCCACGGCACCACGGTGGCCACCAACCAGCTGCTCGAAGGCAAGGTCGACACGCTCGGCTTCGTCACGACCGAGGGCTACGAGTTCCTGCTGGAGATCGCCCGCCAGAGCGTCCCGGACGGCTACGGCAACAGCTACTTCTGGGTGAAGCCGCCGCGGATCGTCCCGGCGGACCTGGTCCGCACGGTCGGCGGCCGCCTCGACCACACCGGCGCCGAACTGCGACCCTTCGACGAGACGGCCGCGCGCGAGACCGCCCGATGGTTCCGCGACCAGGGGATAGCCACGATCGCCGTCTGCTTCCTGCACGCCTACGCCAACCCGGACCACGAGCTCCGGATGCGGCGGATCCTCGCCGACGAGCATCCGGACGCGGTCGTCTCGATCTCCAGCGAGGTGCTGCGTGAGTACCGGGAGTACGAGCGGGCGATGACCACGCTGGTGGACGCCGCAGTCAAGCCGAAGGTCGCCCGGTACGTCGCCAGCGTCGCCGCGCAGCTCGACCAGGTGAGCGCAGGCACGCCGTTCTACATCATGAAGTCGAACGGGGGAGTGCTCTCAGCCGCCGAGGTCGTGCACCAGCCGATCACGACCGTCCTCTCCGGACCGGCGGCGGGCGCGCTCGGCGCCGCGCTGGTCGCCCGGGAGGCCGGGTTCGACCGCGTCCTCACCCTGGACGGCGGCGGCACCTCGACCGACGTCAGCGTGGTGCTCGACGGCGAGCCGACGCTCACCACCGAAGGGACGGTCGGCGCGTACCCGTCGAAGATCCCGATGATCGACGTCGTGACGGTCGGTGCAGGCGGCGGCTCGATCGCCTGGCTGTCCCGCGAGGGGACGCTCAAGGTGGGGCCGCGTTCAGCCGGTGCCGATCCCGGTCCGCTCTGCTACCGCAAGGGCGGCACGGAACCGACGATCACCGACGCCCACCTGCTGCTCGGCCGGATCCCGCCGCACCTGCTCGGCGGCGAGGTACCGCTCGACGCCGGCGCGGCGCGCGACGGGGTGACGGCGCTCGGCGCGACGCTCGGCCTCGACCCGGCGGCGTGTGCGGCCGGCATCCTGGAGATCTCCGCGTGGAACCAGGCCAACGCGTTGCGGCAGGTCACGGTCAAGCGCGGGCTGGACGTGCGCGAGTTCGTCATGACCACGTTCGGCGGCTCCGGGTCGCTGCTGCTGTGCCGACTCATCGACATCCTGGGGCTGCGCGCGGCCGTCGTTCCCCGCGATCCCGGCAACCTGTCGGCGTTCGGGCTGCTGACCGTCGACGTCAAGAACGACTACGTCCAGACGGCCGTCGCCCGGCACACCGCGCTGGACCTCGACACCGTCAGTGGCCATTACCGCGCGCTGGAGAAGTCCGCCGGCGCGGCGCTCGACGCCGAGGGGTTCGCCCGCGCCGACCACCGGTACCTGCGCACCGCCGACCTGCGGTACTACGGGCAGGCGTACGAGGTGCGGGTGTCGGCCCCGGACGGTCCGATCACGACGGACTGGGCCGCCACGGTCGCCGGCGCCTTCCACGACGCGCACGAGCAGCTCTACGGGTACTGCTTCCGGGACCGTCCCGAGCAGCAGGTCGAGTGGGTCAACCTGCGCGTGACCGGCGTCGGGCCGATCCGCCGGCCGGCGCTGCGCCCGCTCCCGGCCGACGGGGCGCCGCTGGCGCCGGCCAGTACCCGGCCGGTGTGCTTCGAGGGCGGCTACGTCGACACGCCGATCTACTGGCGCCCTGACCTCCGTCCGGGACACCGCCTCACCGGCCCGGCAGTGATCGAGGAGTACGGCTCCACCGTCCCGCTGCACCCCGGCTTCACCGCCGAGGTCGACCGTCTCGGCAACGTGATCGTCACGAAGGAGGCACGCTCGTGACCAGACCGCCCGTGACAAGCCCACCTGTGACAAGGCCGGACCCCATCGTGCTGGAGATCGTGGAGGGCACGCTCAGCTCGATCGAGCGCGAGGTGGAGACGGCGATCGGCCGGACCGCCCGCTCGCCGATGATCCGGGACGCGCACGACTACCGGGCCGGCATCCACGACGCGAAGCTGCGCAAGCTCACCGGACGGTCGTACTCGGCGCTCGTCCACCCGGTGGTCCGGGACTTCCCGATCGAGGAGATGCGGCCGGGGGACGTGTACTTCCACAACGACGTGTACCTGTCCGAGGGCGGCATCGGCCACCTGCCGGATCTGTGCGTCACGGTGCCCGTCTTCCACGACGGCGCGGTCGTCGCGTTCGTGCAGGCGTTCGGGCACCACGACGACATCGGCGGCGCCGTCCCCGGGTCGATGCCGTCGCACGCCACGAGCGTGTACGAAGAGGGGCTGATGGTCCCGCCGATCAAGCTGTGGGACGCCGGCGTGCCGAACCGGGCCGCGCTCACGATCATGACCCGCAACTCACGGATGCCCGACTCGCTGGCCGCCGACCTGGACGCCGAGTGCTCGGCCTGCCTCATGGGTGCGCGGCGTCTCGGCGACCTCTTCACCCGGTACGGGCGGGAGACGGTCGAGGCGTGCTTCGACGCGATCATCTCCAACACGGCGACGACGTTCCGCACCGAGCTGCTGAGCAAGATCCCGGACGGCACGTACGTGTGGGAGGACTACGCCGAGCACGACGGCGTCGACGAGCCGCGCCTGCACACGCAGCGGATCACGCTGACGAAGGTCCCGGACAAGCTGATCCTGGATTTCACCGGCACCTCGCCGCAGGCCAAGGGCCCGATCAACCACTGCGGCGACTACGCCGACGGCAACTTCCTCAAGAAGTGGCTGGCACCGATCCTGCGCAACCTCGCCGACAGCCCCGAACGGGCCGCCGAACTGGACGTCAACGAGGGCGTCGTCGAGTTGATCGAGATGCGCTTCCCGCCGCCCGGCACCCTCCTGACACCCATCTTCCCGGCGCCGACCAACGCGCGGACGTTCGTGATCCTGCGTCTGCTCGGCGTCCTGGCCGGCGTGATCGCCAAGGCCGTCGACGGCCGGATGCCGGCCGACCAGGAGACGATCCGCTATACCGGCGTTTACGGCACGGACGCCGACGGGGCCCCGTACCTGATGCGCGAGGTGCTCGGCGGCGGATCAGGCGGCCGGTACTACGCAGACGGCGAGGACACGATCCACGTCGTCCCGGACTCGCGGAACATCCCGGTCGAGTTCGCCGAATCGCGCTGGCCGTTCATCGTGGAGCGGCTCGGGCTGGCGGTCGACTCGGGCGGCGCGGGCCGGTACCGGGGCGGGCTCGGCTACGAGAAGCACATCCGGATGCTGCGCGACGCGCACTTCATGTCGATCGCCGACCGGGCGCTGCTGGCGTGCTGGGGCGTCCGCGGGGGCCGGGCCGGACGGCCGTTCGAGGTGACGATCGATCCGGGCGGCCCGCACGAGCGGCGCGTGGACGCCCTCGCCGACGCCGAGCCGGTGCGCGCCGGTGAGGTGATCCGGATCCGGACCACGGGCGGCGGCGGCTGGGGCGACCCCCTGGAGCGGCCGTACGACGAGGTCGTGCGCGACGTGGAGTGGGGCAAGGTGTCCGTGGCCGGCGCCTTCGCCGACTACGGCGTGGTGATCGGCGACGTGGACGCCACCGAGGCGGCGCGCGCGGCCGCCCGCGCGGACCGCACCGGCGACGAGCCGTTCTTCGACCGCGGACCGGGTTACCCGGTGCTGTCGGGCGGCCGGCTCGCCGCCGATGTCGATCAGCTCGTCACCACTCCATCGGCTGGGACTTGATCACGCAGAACGAGGCGCCGTGCGGGTCGCGGAGCGACGCGAAGCGGCCGGCGGGCGTGTCCATCGGCGGCGAGTCGACCTGGGCGCCCAGCTCGGTCGCCCTGGCGACGGTGGCGTCGCAGTCCTCGACGTCGAAGAAGACCCGCCAGTGCGGCGGCACGTCGGCAGGGTGGAACTGGCTCATGTCGAACACGCCGGCGACGCCCTTGCCGTCTAGCTGCAACAGCGTGTAAGCCATGGTGCCGTCGTCCTTGGTGTCGGGCACCAGGTGGAACACGGCCGCGTAGAACGCCTTCGCGGCGTCCACGTCGCGGGTCGCCAGCTCGGTCCAGGCCAGTGACCCGGGCGCGTTGGTGAGCTGGGCGCCCTGCATCTGGTCCGCCTGCCACATGGCGAACACGCCGCCGGTCGGGTCGGCGAAGACCGCCATCGTGCCGTGCGGCGGGACCTCCATCGGCTCCATCAGCACGGCGCCGCCCGCGTCCTGCACCAGCTTCGTCGCGCCCTCGATGTTGTCGATCGCGAAGTACGTCGTCCACACCGGCGGCTGGGCGTCGCCCATCGGCGGCGACGCGGCCGCGACGGCCTTGCCGTCCTTGAAGAACGTCGTGTAGCCGCCGTACTCCTCCTCGCTGGCCGTCTCGCTCGTCCATCCGAAGAGGCCCTCGTAGAACCGGATGGTGGCCTGGAGGTCAGGGGTGGTCAGGTCGACCCAGGAGGGGGTGCCCGACGCGTACGTGGTCTCGCTCATGCCATGCCTCCTGTGACGGAAGCGGGCGGCGTCGTCGTCGTCCGCACTCCGGATCCTCGCACCGCGGCGCGCTGGCGGACAGGTCCTAAGGTCGAACGCCGGACGAAAGGAGGACAGGCGTGCCGCCCAAGTCCTGCCATGTGTGTCGAAGCCCGGACAGGACCACGCGGACGGCCTACTACGAGCCCGCCGACCTGGCCGAAGGACGCACGCGCGACGAGCTGGCCGCCGCCCGGCTCTCCGCCCGGGCCCGTGACGTCGCCGTGCACCTGGCCGAGGCGGCGGCGCTGGGCGAACCGGTTGCCGCCGAGCGGTGGACCTGCTGGAACCTTCCCGCGTCGCAGCCGTGGCGGCGGCCCAGGACCGACCCCGAGGAGTTCGTCGTCCAGATCGGCGGGCTCCAGCGGCGCGCGGTGGCGCTGGGCGCCGTGGCCGGGCCGAACGCGCTGTACGGCGTCGAGCTGGCCCGGAGCACCCGGCTGTTGCTCATGTACGCCGCCCGCACCGAGAAGTGGCATCGGGGCGGCACGTGGAAGGCGATCGGCGAACCTATCGGCATGGACGCCGGGGCGGTCGAGGCGTGGATGTGCAGCGGCGACGCGCGGACACCGGTGCCGCCGCTGCTATGACATGGGTTGGAACGGTTCCCGGCGGGACGGGCCGGCGACCCGCACGCCGGCGCGGTAGACCGCGACGATGTCGAGGATCGCGCCGATGTCCGTGGTCGGGTCACCCCGGACGGCCAGCACGTCGGCGTCGTACCCGGCCTTGAGCGCACCCTTGCGATCGGCGACGCCGCAGGACCTGGCCGCCGTCACGGTGACCGCCGTCAGCGCCCAGGACGGCGCGGCGCCGAAGTCCACCAGCGCGCACGCGCCGTACGGCAGCACGTCGTGCGGCTTCAGCGCGCCGATCCCGGCGTCGGAGCCGATCGTCACCCGGACGCCCAGTTCCATCATGCGCCGCGTGCCCGCGATCAGGGCGGGCATCGCGGCGGCGAGCTTCGGCGGCAGCGCGAAGTCGCCCGGCAGGACACCGAACGTGAGCGACGCGATCGTGCCCCGCCCGATCATCAGCCGCAGCGTGTCGTCGTCCCGGGCGACGCCGTCGGCGGTGAGGAAGCTGCAGTGCTCGACACTGTCCACGCCGGCGGCGACCGCGTCCGCGATACCGGCGGCCGCGTGGGCGTGCGCCGCGACGGGCAGGCCGCGGCGGTGCGCCTCGTCGACGATCGCGTCGAGCGCGGCACGGTCGAACTGGGGGAGGTGGGGCTCGGATCCGGGTGTCAGCCCGCCGCCCGTGACCATGACCTTGATCGCGTCCACGCCCCGGTCGGCGCGTTCGGCGACGGCGTCCCGAACCTTGGCCGGGTCGTCGACCTCGCCGCCGAAGAACCAGCAGTGGCCGCCGGTCGTGGTGATCGGCGGGCCGGCGACCAGCAGCTCCGGGCCGGCGGTCGGGTCACCGGCCAGCTCGTCCCGCAGCGCAAGGGTGATGTAGTTCCGGTCACCCAGGTCGCGGACGGTCGTGATGCCACCGGCCAGGGCCATCCCGGCCGCCGCCCGGATCTGCGCACCCAGCGCCTCCTCGGACGCCTCCGTGAGCGAGGTGACCACGTCCGCCCCGGCGTCGAAGCACAGGTGCTGATGCGGGTCGACCAGCCCCGGCAGCAGCGTGACGCCGTCGCCGAGATCGACGGTCTCGACGCCGTCCGGGACCGGTTCCCCGACGGCGACGACGCGCCCGGCGTCGACGAGCACCGTGCCGTGACCTGGGAGAAGCGCATGCCCGTCGAAGACGGCCCCCGCGCGCAACGCGTACATACGTCCATAGTGGCAGCCCTTGTCGCGGCTACGCTCGTGGTTTGTCCCGCGTACCAGGGAGCCCTGCTTGAGCCCGTCCCGCCTCACCGCCCGCGAGCTGCTCGACGCGACCCTCGACGCCGGCAGCTGGACGTCCTGGGACGAACCCGTCCAGGACGCGGGCGGCATCGGCCCCGAGTACGCCGCCGAACTGGCCGAGGCCCGGGCCCGCACCGGGCTCGACGAGTCAGTGATCACCGGCGAGGGGCTGCTGCGCGGGCGGCGGGTGGCCGTCGTGGCGTGCGAGTTCGCCTTCCTGGCCGGCTCGATCGGCGTCGCGTCGGCGGAACGGCTCGTCGCCGCCGTCGAGCGCGCCACGGCCGAGGCGTTGCCGCTGCTCGCGGCGCCGATCTCCGGCGGTACGCGGATGCAGGAGGGCACGGTCGCGTTCCTCCAGATGGTCAAGATCAGCGCCGCCATCGCCGCGCACCGCGCCGTCGGGCTCCCGTACCTCGTCTACCTGCGCAATCCGACGACGGGCGGCGTGTTCGCGTCGTGGGGATCGCTCGGGCACGTCACGGTCGCCGAGCCCGGCGCGCTCATCGGGTTCCTCGGGCCGCGCGTCTACCAGGCCCTCTACGACGCGGAGTTCCCGGCCGGCGTGCAGCGGGCCGAGAACCTGTACCGGCACGGGCTGGTCGACGCGGTCCTCCCGCCCGAGGACGTCGCCGAGATCGCCGACCGGGCGCTGCGCGTGCTCTGCGCGCCCCGACGAGGTCTCACCCTGCCCTTGACGGTTATGCCGGAACCGCTGGCTGGAGCATCGGCCTGGGAGTCGATCACCCGGTCGCGGCGCCCCGAGCGTCCAGGCGTACGGCGGCTGCTCCGGCACGCCGCGCAGGACGTGGTGCCCCTGCACGGCACCCAGGAGGGCGAGAGCGATCCCGGCCTGATCCTCGCGCTGGCCCGCTTCGGCGGCGCGCCGGCGGTCGTCCTGGGCCAGGACCGGCGCGGCCAGACCCCCGAGGCGCCGCTCGGCCCCGGTGCGTTGCGGGCCGCGCGCCGCGGCATGCGCCTCGCGCACGAGCTGCGGCTGCCGCTGGTCACGGTCGTCGACACGCCCGGCGCCGCGCTGTCGAAGGAGGCCGAGGAGGGCGGGCTGGCCGGCGAGATCGCCCGCTGCCTCGCCGAGCTGGTGACGCTCGACGCGCCGACGCTGTGCGTCCTGCTCGGCCAGGGCACGGGCGGCGGCGCGCTGGCGCTCGTCCCGACGGACCGCGTGCTGTGCGCCGAACACGCGTGGCTGTCGCCGCTGCCGCCGGAAGGCGCGTCCGCGATCATCCACCGGACGGTCGAGAAGGCGCCTGAGATGGCCGCCGCCCAGGGCGTCCGGTCGGCGGACCTGCTCGCCAACGGCATCGTGGACCGGATCGTCCCCGAGCGGCCGGACGCCGCCGACGAGCCCGAGGCGTTCCTGAGCCGCCTCTCCCGGGCCATCGAGTACGAACTCGCCGTCCTCCTGGAGGTCCCGCCGGCCGACCGGGCCGCGGCCCGCACCGCCCGCTACCGCCGCATCGGTCGGTGACCGCGTCCGCCCGGCCCGAGTTCGTGAAGTGTTGCCAACGCCCCGGGCGGGACGCCGTCTCTAGAGTCCAGTCCGTGCGGGTACTGATCGCGCTGGGCGGCAACGCCATGACGGCGCCGGACGGGCGGGCCACGCCGGCTGACCAGCTGGCGGCGATCGCGCGCGCCGTCGAGCCGATCGCCGAGCTGGCCGCGCGGGGCGACGAGGTCCTGCTGACCCACGGCAACGGCCCGCAGGTCGGCAACCTGCTGGTGAAGAACGAGCTGGCCGCCGCCGTGGTGCCGCCCGTGACGCTGGACTGGTGCGACGCGCAGACCCAGGGAACGATCGGCTTCATCCTGCTGAACGCGCTGGACAGGGCCCTCGCGGCGCGTGGCGTGGCCCGACCCACGGCCGCGCTCGTCACCCGCACGCTGGTCGACGCCGACGACCCGGGCCTCACCCGCCCGACCAAGCCGATCGGCCGGTACCTGCCGGCGGACGAGGTCCAGCTGCTGATCGAGCACGGCCAGGTCTGGGAGGACAGGGGCCCGCGTGGCTGGCGCCGCGTCGTCGCCTCGCCCGACCCCGTGGAGGTCGTCGACGCGCCGGCCGTCGCCGCGCTGATCGCCGCCGGGTTCGTGGTGGTGGCGAACGGCGGCGGCGGCATCCCCGTGGTCCGCGACCCGGACGGGACGCTGCGCGGCGTCGAAGCCGTCATCGACAAGGACCTCGGCGCGGCGCTGCTCGCCCGCACGGCCGGCGCCGACGCGCTGGTCATCGCCACCGACGTCGAGCACGTCATGCTCGGCTACGGCACCCCGGACGCACGTCCGCTGACGGAGGTCACCGTCGCCGAGGCGCGCCGGTACGCAGCCGAAGGGCAGTTCGCGAGCGGGTCGATGGGGCCGAAGATGGAAGCAGCCTGCCGGTTCGTCGAGGCCGGGGGCGGGCGTGCCGTGATCTGCTCGCTCGACGCGATCGCCAAGGCCGTCGACGGCGGCGCCGGAACACAGATCAGAGGGGATTGAGACCGTGCCCGAACCCATCGAAGTCCGCAAGGTGCCGATCAAGCACGTCAGCGACGCGTCCGGCCTGGCCGAACTCGTCGACACCGGCGTGCTCGACGCCGACCGGGTCATCGCCGTCATCGGCAAGACCGAGGGGAACGGCGGCGTCAACGACTACACCCGGATCATCGCCGACCGCGCGTTCCGCGAGGTCCTGGTCGCGCGGGGCACCCGGACGGCCGACGAGGTCGCCCAGGTGCCGATCGTGTGGTCCGGCGGTACCGACGGCGTGCTCTCGCCGCACGCCACGATCTTCGCCACCGTGCCGGCCGGGTCGGCGCCGCCGAGCGACGAACCGCGCCTGACCGTCGGGTTCGCGATGAGCGACACGCTGCTGCCGGAGGAGATCGGGCGCCGGCCGATGGTCGACAAGGTGGCCGCCGCCGTGCGGGTCGCGATGGAACGCGCCGGCATCGACGACCCCGCCGATGTCCACTACGTCCAGACCAAGACGCCGCTGCTCACCATCCACACCATCCGCGACGCGAAGAGCCGCGGCCAGACCGTCTGGACCGAGCACACCCACGAGTCGATGGACCTGTCCAACGGCACCACGGCGCTCGGTATCGCCGTCGCGCTCGGCGAGATCGAGCCGCCCACGGACGCCGACGTCATGCACGACCGGTCCCTGTTCTCGTCCGTCGCGTCGTGTTCGTCCGGTGTGGAGCTGGACCAGGCCCAGGTCGTCGTCGTCGGCAACGCGCGCGGCGTCGGCGGCCGGTACCGGATCGGGCACGCCGTCATGCGCGACGCGCTCGACGCGGACGGCATCTGGGACGCCATCCGCGACGCCGGCCTCAAGCTGCCCGACCGCCCGCACCACACCGACCTGGACGGGCGGCTCGTCAACGTCTTCCTCAAGTGCGAGGTCAGCCAGGACGGCACCGTCCGCGGCCGGCGCAACGCCATGCTCGACGACTCCGACGTGCACTGGCACCGGCAGATCAAGGCGTGCGTCGGCGGGGTGACGGCGGCGGTCACCGGCGATCCGGCGGTGTTCGTGTCGGTCTCGGCCGCGCACCAGGGCCCGGACGGCGGCGGCCCCGTCGCCGCCATCGTCGACCTGTCCTAGCGTGTTCGCCCGCCTCGCCCGCCCGCCTCGCCCGCCCGCCTCGCCAGCCCCCCGCCGAGTTTCGGACTTTTGAGGGTCGCGGGCGCCGCGGCACCCTCAAAAGTCCGAAACTGGGGGGCATGGTGACGATCGCGGGGGTGGTGCTGGCGGCGGGGGAGGGCCGGCGGTTCGGCGGGCCCAAGGCCATCGCCCGGTACGAGGGCGAGCGGCTGGTGGACCGGGCCGTCCGCCTGCTCCGGGACGGCGGCTGCGCGCCCGTGGTCGTCGTGTCCGGCGCCGTCCCGCTCCAGGTGGACGGCGCCACGGTGGTCGACAACCCGCGGTGGCGCAGCGGCATGGGCTCGTCGCTCAGCGTGGGGCTCACTTCAATGAGCGGAGCAGGTGCGGTCGTCCTCGTCACCGTGGACACGCCATGGCTCGGCGCCGAGGCGGTGCGGCGGGTCGTCGCCGCGTTCGAGGCGGGCGCGACGGTGGCGGTGGCCACGTACGACGGTCGGCGCGGGCACCCGGTTCTCCTGGGCCGGGACCACTTCGCCGAGGCCGCCCGTCTCGCTCAGGCGGACGTCGGCGCCCGCGCGTTCCTCGCCGCCAACCCGGGGCTCGTCACGCTCGTGCCCTGCGACGGCACCGGCTCACCGGACGACGTGGACACACCCGCCGACCTCGAACGGAACGCCTCCAGGGGGTGACGGGACGGCAACGGAGTGGAAACGTGGACGGGTCAGGCTGGGAACTCGTTCACGATGAAGGGAGCGTCATGCTGCTACGCCTGCGGATCAGCCTGCCGGACCGTCCTGGGGCACTCGGCCGTGTCACCCGGACGCTGGGCGCGATCGGGGCCGACATCCTCCAGATGACCGTGCTGGAGCGCGAGGCGGGGCGGGCCCTCGACGAGTTCACCGTGGCATGGACCGGCACCTTGCCGCACGACCGGATGGCCGAGGGGCTGGAAACGATCCAGGGCGTCCGCGTCGAGGCGATCTGGGTCACGTCCGAGCCGCCCGGCGCATTCCCTGACCTGGACGTACTCGGCCACGTCGCCAGCAACCCGGAGCGCGCCGTCATCACCCTCGCCGACGCGGCACCGGGGATCTTCAGCGCCGACTGGTCCGTGGTGGCGCGCGCCGACGCGTCCCGCGAGATCGTCCACGCGACCTGGCAGGCACCGGGCCCGCTCGACCCGCCGCCGTTCGTCCCGCTGCGGCCACGCGCGTTCACCAACGGCGACGGCGTCCACCTGGCGGCCGCCCCGCTCGGCGCGTCCGGGCTGGTGCTGCTCGTGGCGCGGTCCACCGGACCGGAGTTCCACCGCGCCGAGGTCCTGCGCCTCGAACTGCTGACCGAGGTCGCGATGTCGGTGCTCGCCGAGCGTGCCCCGCAGCCCGGCTGGGTGGCCCCCTCCACCAACTGAACCGGTCTGGGTCCGGGGCCGTACCACGCAGCGCAACTGTCAGTGCGTGGCAAGGGGGACCGGTGTCGACGGCCGAACAACTGGACGTGTTCTTCAGCAGCTTCAGCGCCCAGGCGCGGTGGCTCGACCTGGTCGACGCCCACGCCGATCACGTGTGGCGGTACGCCCTCGCCGCCGGCCTGCCGAAGGACAGCGCGGCGATGGCGTGCGAGCTGGCGTGGCTGCGGCTCGCCCAGCGCTGGTCGCCGCTCGGCGGGTACGCCGACTCCGACGTGCGGGGCCGGCTGGAGCGCACGATCCTCGACGAGGCGCGCGCGACCCAGTACCCGCTGGCCAGCTAGAGCGCCCGGCGCAGGCTAGAGGGCCTGGCGCAGCCAGGTCTCGACGCCCGCCACGTGCACGGTCGCCCAGGACCGGGCGAGCTCGGGCTCGCGCGCGACGATCGCCTCGTAGATCGCGACGTGCTGTTCGCGGGTACGGGCGACCGCGCCCTCCTGCGTGAGGCCGCGCCAGACGCGTGCGCGTGTCGTCGGCCCGGACAGGCCGTCGATCAGCGAGCAGAGGACCGGGTTGCCGGAGCCGGCCGCGATCCGGCGGTGGAACTCCAGGTCGTTGGCCACGAGCGCCTCGACGTCCGTGTCGTCGTCGAGCTTGTCGAGTAGGAGGCGCAGGCCGGCGATGTCGTCGTCGGTCATGTGCTGGGCAGCCATCGCTGTGGCGGCGGGCTCCAGGATCCGTCGGACCTCCAGGAACCGCAGCACGGTGTCGTCCCGGTGGAAATCCACCACGAACGTCATGGCGTCGAGAAGCAGCTCGGGTTCGAGGCTCGTCACGTAGGTCCCGTCGCCCTGGCGGACGTCGAGCACCCTGATCAACGACAGCGCTTTCACGGCCTCGCGCAGTGAGCTGCGGGAAAGGCCCAGGCGCTCGGCGAGATCGGCTTCCTTCGGCAACCGGTCGCCCGGGCGCAGCTCGCCCGAGACGATCATGCCCTTGATCTTGTCGATGGCCTCGTCGGTGACCGCCACGCCAGTCCCTCTCCCTCCAGATACATCCGAGCAATTGAGCATAGGCCCCCGACGCACGACTCCGTCACATCGGCGTCGGTCGTGTTCCCGTCGCGTCGGAGTACCGCCACCCGCTGCCGAATCGCGCAATCCGGACGGCGGGCGGGTTGACCCGCGCCTCTATGACTGGCCACGGTGGACATGTCGGGCGGTCGACGGGGGCGCCCACGACGAGGGGACCATGTCTGTGCTGTCCGACAGCAACATCCGATTTTCGCGCCGAGGGCTGCTCGGCGCCGCCGTCGCTGGAGGTGCGGTCCTGAGCGGCACGCTGCCCGCCGTCGCCGAGGCCACCGAGACCGCGGGCCACGTGCTCAAGCCGGCGGCGCTCAGGGCCGGCGACATCGTTCGCGTGGTCGCACCGGCCGGCAAGCCGAACCCGACACTGATCGCACGCGGTGTGGAGATCCTGACGAGCTGGGGCCTGACGGTCGAGGTCGCGCCGCACGTCTTCGACGTGCACGGATACCTCGCCGGCACGGACGAGGACCGGCTCGCGGACCTCAACGCCGCGCTCGCCGACCGGACCGTCCGGGGGGTGTTCGCCGCCCGCGGCGGGTACGGCGTGCAGCGGATCGTCGACGACGTGGACGTCCGCGCGGTGCGCCGCGACCCGAAGGTGATCGTCGGGTTCAGCGACATCACCAGCCTCCAGACGCACCTGTGGCGGGCGGCGCGCCTCGTGACGATCCACGGCCCGATGGTCAACTGGAGCGACAGCCGCACCGGCCCGGACTCCGCCGAGGCGCTGCGCAAGGCCGTCATGACCACCGAGCCGATCACCATCACCCGGGACCCGGCCGAACCGAGCGCGGCCGTCCAGGTCGACGGCGTCGCGCGCGGCACGCTGCTCGGCGGCAACCTCACCCTGCTCGACCGTGCCGTCGGCACCGCAGACCTGCCGGACCTCACCGGCGCGATCCTGTTCTTCGAGGAGGTCGACGAGGCGCCGTACCGGCTCGACGGCATGATCACGCACCTGCACCGCGCGGGCGCGCTGCGGGGGATCGCCGGCGTCGCGATCGGGCAGATCCTGGGCAGCACCCCGGCGCCCGGTGGCTGGACGGCCGCCGAGACGCTCACCGACAAGCTCGGCGGCCTGGGCGTCCCCGTCGTCGGCGGGCTGCGGCTCGGCCACGGCAACGGGCAACTCACGATCCCGCTCGGCGCGAAGGCCACGATCGACGCCGCCGCCGGAACGCTGGTCGTGGACGCCGGCATCCAGTAGGCGCCCGACGGGCCAGAACGCGAACGGGTGGGGCCGGCGCGCCCCGGCCGGCCCCACCCGCGTAGCGGCGGCGTTCAGCCCGCGCCGCAACTCGTACGCCCCGGGGCGGCGGGGCAGAGGTGAGCTGAGTAGCCGCCGTGCCGCGCGACCGGGACGATGAGCGTGTCGCCGCTGCTCACGCGCTGGGTGGTCAGGACGAGTTGGGCGCCGTCCGGACCGTCCTGGTAGACCTCCGCGAGCCACTCGCCGGCGCCGAGGAAGTCCAGCGGTGTGGTCAGGGTCTGCGCCGGGCCGGCGGTGATCGCGCCGACGAACCAGTCCGCGTCGCGCTTGCGGGCCAGCACCGCGAGCCGGCCCGGATCGCCGGCCAGCAGCTCGGTCTCGTCCCAGGCGGCGGGCAGGGAACGGAGCAGCCGCTCGGCGAGCGGGTACCGCGCGTAGTTCTCCGGCATGTCGGAGAGGTGCTGGATCCCGGACTCGTAGACGATGCCGAGCGCCAGCTCGTGCCCGGCGCTGTTCAGCCGGACACCGCTGAACGTCACGGGCGTGAAGTCCATCGGCCCCTGCAGGTTCCGGGTGAACGGCAGGGTGGCGTAGTGCTCCGGCGGGTACGGCACGCGCGTCGGGTTGGGGCGGGTGCCCTCGCCGCCGCGCACCGCCTCGACGGTGAGCAGGTGGGGCCAGGTCCGTTCGGTGCCGCGCGGGATCGTGCCGCCGTGGAAGTTCAGGACGAGCCGGTGCTTGGCGGTGTCGGCGAGGACCGCGTCGTACCAGCGCATCCGGTCCTGGCTGTCGGACTCCATGAAGTCGACCTTCAGCCCGGCGACGCCCCACGACTTGTACTGGGGGAACAGCCGGTCCCGCTCGCTCTGGGCGTCGATCGTCTGCCACCGCACCCAGGCGAGGACGTCGACGCCGCGGTCCTTCGCGTACGCGCACAGCTCCGGCATCCAGGCGGCGTTCCAGCCCGAGTCGACCAGGTTGTACCGCCAGCCCATGCGCGCGGCGTAGTCGACGTACTGCTTCTGGCGGGCGAGGGTGCCGGTGCCTTCGGACC
Organism: uncultured Actinomycetota bacterium; assembly: GCA_963742725.1. Classification (GTDB taxonomy): domain Bacteria; phylum Actinomycetota; class Actinomycetes; order Mycobacteriales; family Cryptosporangiaceae; genus CAVVAL01. The sequence continues at coordinate 1,276,480 of CAVUMX010000003.1, forward strand.
ACCACGACCACGCGCCGGTGCCGGCCCTGATCCAGGACGTGTCGGCGACCTTGGACGGCGCGGCCAGATCGGTGACGAGGTCGCTCTCGGTAACGGTGGCCAGGTCGCCGACGATCATCGTCCGCCAGGGGGTGACGAGCGGCGCCGGGCTGGTCTCGTTCGGGTCGGGCAGGGTCAGCTGGAACCGTCGGGCGGCGGTGAGGGTCAGCCGGGAACCGCCGTACCGGGCGTCCAGATCGGACTCGGTGAGCAGCAGCCAGCTGTCGCCCACGTGGAACAGCGACGGGTAGCCGTACTCGACCGGCTCGGCGGCCGCGACCGTCTTGTGCGTGTGAACGGACTCGTAGTCGCCGCGCCCGTTGTCGTAGGGGAGAAGGAACGCGTCGGCGCTGGTCGGTACCGCGAACTCGGACGCCTCGCCGAGCACCGTGACCCAGCTCGGGCCCCGGACGGCGTACCGGTAGGCGACACCGTCGGTGGCGGTCCGCACGACGAGATCCAGCCGGTACCCGCGCTTCGCGAACCGCAGCGTGGTCTCGCGCGCCTGCGCGACGTGCTTCAGGCGCCGCCCGGACATGGTCGTGTAGGTCTCGTCGATCCGCCGCTCGGACCGTCCGGTGAAACGCAGTCCGGTCGACAGGTCGACGTCCGGGACGCGCAGCCCCAGGGCGGACGGTTCGACCACGGTGGTCCGTCCGTGCCGCACCGTCATGGTCGGTGTGCCGTTGCGGGAGAGTGCGACGGTGGCGCCGACCTGCCCGGCGGACAGCTGCCACTGGGTCTCCGGAGCCGCGTGCGCCGGGGCCGGTGTGGCGAGCAGGGCGAGTACGACGAGGCCAGCGGTAGCCCGGGCGGGTCGACGCCTTGTCATCTCCGTCACGCCTCCGCAACGTCTGGGGGCGTCGAAGCATGGCAGCGGTAGGCCAGCGGTCGTCAAGACTTTCCTGCCCAGAAAAATCCGTTTCATGGTGACCTTGACCGTGCGCGGGCCTCCCCATAGCGTCGCCGACGAGCAAGAGATCCGATCTTTACGGGAGGTGGCGCATGGAGGTCTCACGGCGAGGCTTGCTGGGTGGCGCGGCGGCGGCGGGCGTGGCGGCGGTCGGAGCCCTTCCGGACGCAGCGGTCGCGGCGGCCCCCCGGTTACGCAACGAGATGCGGACGGACCGCGAGTGGACCGCGTTCCTCGCCGGCCAGGACCTCGTCTGGAAGCGCCTGCCGCGCACCTGGTACGAGGGCGCGTTCCTCGGCAACGGGTTCCTCGCGGTCGGCGTCTACCAGGAGCCGGGCGCCAACGCGGTGCGGTTCAAGGTGGACCACGGCGAGGTGCAGGACCATCGACCGTCCTTCGGCAACGAGTGGGGCGTCGCGCGGCTGCCGGTCGGGCACCTCACGCTCGAACCGGTCGGCCGGATCACGGGCGTCGACCTGCGACTGGATCTCTGGAACGCCGAGCTGCGCGGCACGATCGTGACCGAGCGGGGGCGGCTCACGATCCGCGCGCTCGTCCAGAACGACCGGGGTGTGTTCGTCGTGACCGTGGCGCCGACGGCCGGTGAGCGCGGTTTCCGCTGGGTCTACCACCCGGCCGCGTCCGTCAGCCCCCGGATCGTGCGCGAACCACCGCCCGCGAACTTCCCGCCGAACCCGCCGCCCGTGACACGCGCCGAAGGCGACATCCAGCTGGCGGTCCAGCCGCTGCACGTCGGCGGCCAGACGGCGACCGCGTACCGGGAGAAGGCGCACGGCTCCGAGCGGACGCTGCTGCTCTCGGTCGCGCACTCGTACCCGGAGTCCACGGCGGAGGCGACCGCGCTGGCGGCGGTGCGCCGGGCCGGCGCGCTCCCGGCGTCGTCGCTGCTCCGCGCGCACCGCGAGTGGTGGCACGCGTTCTACCGCAAGAGCTTCCTCTCCGTACCGGACGGGCTGCTGCAGAGCTTCTACTGGATCCAGCTCTACAAGTTCGCGTGCGCCAGCCGCGAGGACTCACCCGTCATGGCCACGACCGGGCCGTGGCTGGAGCCGACGCCGTGGCCGAGCGTCTGGTGGAACCTGAACGTGCAGCTGGAGTACTGGGCCGCGTACGGGTCGAACCATCTGGAGCTGGACGCGATCCCGCGCACGCTCAACGAGCACCAGGACATCCTGGTCGGCGCGCTGCGTCCCGAGTACCGCGACGGCACGATGATGGCCCTGCGCCGCAGCACCGACGCGCAGATGGACGACGCCGGGTTCGCCGGCGCCCCCGGACGCCCGTCGCCGCAGCCCGAGGCCGGCGACCTGCCGTGGGCACTGCACAACGTGTGGCTCAACTACCGGCACAGCATGGACACCGACATGCTGCGCGAGATCGTGTTCCCGCTGCTGCGCAAGTCGACGAACTACTACCTGAAGTTCCTCTTCACCGGCGACGACGGCAAGCTGCACCTGCCGTACACGTTCTCGCCCGAGTTCGGGAACGCGCCGGACTGCAACTTCGACCTGGCGCTGCTCCGGTGGAGCTGCCGGACCCTGATCGAGTCCGCCGAGCTGCTCGGCATCGACGACCCGCTCGAGCCCCGCTGGCGCGAGGTGCTGGACACGCTCGTCGACTACCCCGTCGACGCGAACGGGTTCATGGTCGGCGCCGGCGTCCCCTTCGACAAGTCCCACCGGCACTACTCGCACCTGCTCGCGGTCTACCCGCTGTACCTCGTCAACTGGGACCAGCCCGAGAGCCGCGCCCTCATCGAACGGTCCCTGAAGCACTGGATCAGCTTCGAGGGCGCCCTGCGCGGCTACAGCTTCACCGGCGCCGCGTCGATCTCGGCTCAGCTGGGACGCGGCGACGACGCGCTGACGTACCTGCGGGAACTCGTCGCCCGGTTCGTCCAGGCCAACACGATGTACTACGAGGCCGGACCCGTGATCGAGACGCCGCTCTCGGGCGCCCAGTCGATCCACGACATGCTGTGCCAGAGCTGGGGCGGCGTGATCCGGATCTTCCCGGCCGTGCCGGCCGAGTGGTCGGACGTCACCCTGCACGACTTCCGCACCGAGGGCGCGTTCGCGGTCAGCGCCGTGCGCAGGCGCGGGAAGACCAGCTTCGTCCGGGTGCGGAGCCTCGCGGGCGCGCCGTGCCGGCTCCGGCACGGGCTGGCCGGGCGGGTGACCGTCCGGGCGCTGCACGGCCGCGATCCGGCCTGGCGTGACGTCGGCGGTGGCGAGATCGAGATGGACCTGCCGCGCGGGTCCGAGGTCGTCGTCTACTCCGGACGGTGCCCGGACCTGGTCATCGCGCCCGTCCGCGTCACGAAGCCGGCACCGGCCTGGGGCCTGCCCGCCCTGCCCCCGACCGGGACGGCCGTGCCCGTCGACCTCGCCGCGCACCTCGACAACGACGGCATCACCAGCGAGTTCTACATGGGCGACGGCGACTTCGACGGCACCGGCCGCACGTACCCGGCCGCGCAGTTGCCCCAGACGGGCGGGCTCACCGACGACGGCGTCCCGTTCGTGTTCGTCAACGGTGCCGAGGGGACGGTGAACAACGCGGTCGCCGCCGGCCAGAACGTCACCGTGCCGGCCGGCAGGTACGCGCGACTGCACGTCCTCGGCGCGGCCGACACCGGCAACGCCAGCCGGGCGGTCACGCTCACCTACGCCGACGGCACCGCTACCGCCGCCCTGGAACTCACCGCCTGGACCAGCGGCGCCGCGTACGGCGAGAGCGAGGCGCTGCGGACCCGGGCGATCCACGCCCGCACCGGGCCGCAGCCGCTTCAAGCCGTCGTGTTCCATCAGGTCGTGGCCCTGGACCCCGGCCGCGAGCTGACCGCGATCACGCTGCCGGCCGCGGCGGCGCCCCGCCAGCACCTCTTCGCCCTGACCCTGGAACGCCCGACGTAACCGCCACCGCCCGGCCCGCGCCGCCCGGCGCTACGGCAGGAGGAGGACCTTGCCGGTCGTGCGGCGGCCTTCCAGGTCCTCGTGGGCCTGGCGCGCGTCCGCCAGGGGGTACCGGTGCCCGATGTTCACGTCGATCGTGCCGTCGGCGACCCACGTCAGCACGTCGCCGGCCCGCCACAGCAGTTCCTCGCGGGTGGCGAGGTAGTGGGCGAGCGTCGGACGGGTCAGGAACAGGGAGCCGGCGGCGTTGAGCCGCATCGGGTCGACCGGGGGCACGGACCCGCTGGCGGCGCCGTAGAGGGCGAGCATGCCGCGCGGCTTGAGGCTGGTGAGGCTGCCGTCGAACGTCGTCCTGCCGACGCCGTCGTAGACCACGGCGACGCCGGTCCCGCCGGTGAGGCGCCGGGCCTCCTCGGAGAAGTCGACGTCGGTGTAGCGGATCACCTCGTCCGCGCCGGCCTCGCGGGACAGCTTCTCCTTCTCCCCGGTCGAGACCGTCGTGATCACGCGGCCGCCGAGCAGCTTGACGATCTGGGTCAGCAGCAGGCCCATGCCGCCCGCGCCGGCGTGCACGAGGGCGGTGTCGCCGGGCTTGACCTCGTACAGGCTGTGGGTGAGGTAGTGCGCGGTCATGCCCTGGAGCATCGACGCGGCGGCCAGCTCGTCGGAGACGCCGTCCGGCACCGGCACGGCGGCCTCGGCGGCGACGAGCACGTACTCGGCGTAGCTGCCGAGCGCGGCGGCCCAGGCGACGCGCTGGCCCGTGGCGAAGCCGGTGGCGCCCTCGCCGACGGCCTCGATCGCACCGGCGCCCTCCACCCCCAGCACGAACGGGGTCGGGATCGGGTACTTGCCCGTCCGCTGGTAGGTGTCGATGAAGTTGACGCCGCTCGCGCCCACCCGGACCAGCAACTGGCCCGGGCCGGGCGCCGGCGTCTCGCGTTCCTCGACGGCCAGTACGTCGGCTCCACCGTGAGCCGTAACCACCACTGCGCGCATCCGTGCCTCCCGTGTGTCGCTTCTGACCCGGCAACCTACCCACGTGGGCGCATAATTCCCGTCCGGCTAGATCCTTTCCGGGTCGGACGTGATGAACGCGTACGGGTAGGGGAGCGGCTTGGCGCTGACCGTGTCCAGCCGGGCCATCTGCTCGTCCGGCAGCGACCAGCCGGCGGCGCCGAGGTTCGCGTCCAGCTGCTCCATGCTGCGGGCGCCGACGATCGGAGCGGTCACGCCGGGGCGCTGGAGCAGCCACCGCAGCGCCACCTGGGCGGGCGTCTTCCCGGCGTCGTCGGCCACGGCGAACAGCTCGTCGATGACCGTCCACGTGTGCTCGTTGTCGTACGCGCTCCACCGCTCGCTCAGCCCGCGCCCCTCGGCCGACTCCAGGCGCGTGCCGGCCGGCGGTGCGCTGGCGCCGCGGCGGACCTTGCCGGAGAGCCAGCCGCCCCGCAGCGGGCTCCACGGGATCACGCCCAGGCCCTCGTTCCGGCAGACCGGCAGCAGCTCCCACTCGGTGTCCCGGTCGAGCAGGTTGTAGAGCGGCTGGAGGCACCGGAACGGCTCCCAGCCGTGCCGCTCGCTCAGGTCGATCGCCTTCTGGAGCTGCCAGCCGCTGTAGTTGCTGGCGCCCAGGTAGCGGACCTTGCCGGCGCGGACCAGGTCGTTCAGCGTGGACAGCGTCTCCGTCAGCGCGGTGGCGCCGTCCCACGAGTGGACCTGGTAGAGGTCGAGGTAGTCCGTGCCGAGGCGGCGCAGGCTGGCGTCCACCGCCGAGACGATGTGCTTGCGGTTGAGCCCCACCTTGTTCGGGTCGTCGTCGCTCATCGGCCAGCGGACCTTGCTGGCCACGACGAACTGGTCGCGGTCCACCGTCTTGAGCCAGCGCCCCAGGATCTCCTCCGAGACGCCCCGGCTGTAGACGTCGGCCGTGTCGATGAACGTGCCGCCCACCTCGGCGAACCGGTTGAGCAGCGCGTGGCTGGTGGACTCGTCCGCCTCCCGGCCGAACGTCATCGCGCCCAGGCAGAGCTCGCTCACCTTCAGGCCGGTACGGCCCAGGAACCTGTACTCCATGGTCGTCATACGACGACGCTAGAAGTTCGCGCGCGCTCTAACGCAAGCCCCAGGCGGGTTTTCCTGCCCTAGGCGGCGACGAGTTCCTTCTCGGGCGCCGGCGGCGTGGCGACCGGCACGGGCCGGGTGCGGTGCATGCGGACGAGCAGCGCGCCGAACGCGGCCAGCGCCAGGCTCGCGCCGACCGACAGCAGGAAGGCGGGCGAGCGCGGGTTGGTCGCGGTGGCGCCGACGAGGACGTTGACGACCGTGCTCGGGAGCAGCCCGACAGTCGTGCCGAAGACGAACGACCGCGCCCGGACGCTCGTGGCGCCGAAGGCGTAGTTGACCAGCCCGAACGGGAGGATCGGCAGGAACCGCACCGTGACGACGGCGAGTGCGCCGCGCCGGTCCAGCCAGTGCTGGAAGCGGACGAGGCGGGTGCCGTTCGCGGTGCGGGCCGTGCGCTGGGCGAGGTACGGGCGGCCGAGGACGCGCCCGATCCCGAACGCGATGCTGGCGCCGATCACCGTCCCGACGATCGCGTAGCAGACGGCGGCGACCGGTGGGAACAGCAGCCCGGCGAGGATCGCCACCCCGGATCGCGGGAACAGCAGGACGGCCATCGTCGCGATCGACAGGATCGTCACCACCGGCACCCACGCGGCCCCGGACGCGAGCACCGCCTGGACCCGTGACGGTTCCGGCACGCCCGTGCTCACGAGAACCAGGGTGGCGATGGCGATCACGACGCCGAGCGCGGCGAGACGCATCCGGGGATCGAGGACCGCGCCGAGAAGGCGCGTAGCGGGAGCGGCGGGCGGCTTCGTCACGCGCCTCGCCCGATGGGCGGCGCGCAGCTGCGGCGAAGGGACGTCATCGCAGCCATGGTAGCCAGCCGTCCGAGCCGGCCCTACCGCCAGGCTGTGACCCTCGTCACCACACCACGGACGGTTGCCGCGCGCTTACGAAACCGGCCGTGGCCCTAAGCTGGCGGCATGGCAGTCGTGAAGATCAACGCGATCGAGGTTCCGGACGGCGACGCGGGCGCGGAGCTGGAGCGGCGGTTCGCCGCGCGGCTCGGCGCGGTGGACGGGCAGCCCGGGTTCCTCGGGTTCGAGCTGCTGCGGCCCGTCGCCGGCGAGACCCGGTACTTCGTGATGACCCGCTGGGCCGACGACGCGTCGTTCCAGGCGTGGATGGGCGGCCCGGCGCGCGAGGCGCACTCGGGCGAACGCGCGAAGCCGGTCGGCACCGGGTCGAGCCTGCTCGAGTTCGAGATCGTCCAGCAGTCGACGCCCCAGGCCTGACACGGCGACGGTGCCCTCCCCGGCGGGAAGGGCACCGTCGTCAGCAGCTCAGAACTGCAGGCTGAACTTGTCGATGAACCCTGTGTCAGCGGCGTAGGCGTCGCGGACGCGGAGGTTCCAGGTGCCGTTGGCGGCCTCGGAGGAGGCGTTGACGGTGTAGGTGGCGATGACGTTGTCGGCCGAGTCGCTGCTGGAGTTGTTCTTCAGCCGGTAGGCCGTGCCGTCCGGTGCGATCAGGTCGATGACCAGGTCACCCCGGTAGCTGTGCTTGATGTCGACACCGACCCGGAGACCGGTCGGGGCGTTGCCCGCACGGTTCACCAGGACCGGGCTGTTCACGGTGGCGAGGTCGGGGATGTTGATGTTGTCGGCGTTCTCGAAGTAGCCGCCCGGGCCCGGCGTCGGCGAGGACGTCGGGGACGTGGTCGGCGACACCGTGGGCGACGGGCTGGGACCGCCCGTGCCGGTGATCTGGAGCAGCCGGTTCGGGGAACCGGTGCCAGGGTTGGTGACCTTGCCGACCGCTGCCGCGTTCACCAGCGCGTCCCGGACCTGCTGCGGCGAGGACGTGGGGTTGCCCGACAGGAAGACCGCCGCGGCGCCGGCCACGTGCGGCGACGCCATCGACGTGCCGCTGATCGTGTTCGTCGCCGTGTTGCTGCCGATCCACGACGAGGTGATGCCCACGCCCGGCGCCCAGATGTCGAGGCAGGTGCCGAAGTTGGAGAAGCTCGCCGAGGCGTCGGTGCGCTGAGTGGCGCCGACGGTGATGGCGTTCGGCGTGCGCGCGGGGGAGAAGTTGCACGCGTTCTGCGGGTTGCCGAAGATGTCGCCGTTGCCCGCCGCCACCGCGAAGCTGATGCCGGACGCGATCGAGTTGGTGACCGCGGTGTCCAGCGCCGCGTTGACGCCGCCGCCGAGGCTCATGTTCGCCACGGCCGGCCTGACCGCGTTGGCCGTGACCCAGTCGACGCCGGCGATGACGCCCGCGTTCGAGCCGGAGCCCTGGCAGTTCAGCACGCGGACGCCGACCAGCTTGACGTCCTTCGCCACGCCGTACTCCGCGCCGCCGACGGTGCCGGCGACGTGCGTGCCGTGGCCGTGGCAGTCGGTGGCGTCGTTGTCGTTGTCGACGGTGTCACGGCCGTGCCGCGCCCTGCTCGGGGTCCCGAACGTGTTGTGGCTGATGAGGATGCCGGTGTCGACGATGTACGCCGTCACGTTGCCGGCCGTGTTCGGGTACGTGTACGAGTTGTCCAACGGCAGGTTCATCTGGTCGATGCGGTCGAGGCCCCACGACGGCGGGTTCGGCTGGGTGCCGGATATCCGGACGGCGTGGTCCTGCTCGACGTAGTCGATGGCCGGTTCGGCGGCGAGCGCCTTGGCGTCCGCCTCGGTCATCGTGGCGGCGAAGCCCTGCACCGCCGTCGTGTAGGTGTGCTTGATAGCGCCGTGGTGGCGACTGGCGAGATCGCGTGCCGTCGCCGCGACGCCGCGGGAGCGCAGCGTGCTCGTCGGCTTCAGGACGGCGATGTAGCTGTTGGCGATGGCGCCCTGGCCGCCGGCGTTGCGGATCTCGCCTTCGGTGGGCGCGGCGAAGGCGGGAACCGCCGCGATCACTACTGCCGCGGCGAACGCGCCTAGCGCGGACGCACGGATTAATCGGCGCGTGGGCGTGCGCAGACTACCCATCGGGTGCCTCCTCGGCATCACCCGACCGGCGTGTGGGGTTGCCGCCGATCGGGACGGGAACCCCGTTTCGGCTCGTCAGCCGGTTAGGCAGGCGAGCGCTGTGGGGCTCGTGGGGGTATGTCCGCGCGGAAGGTGCCCCGGCACCTTAGCGACTCTTAAGTAACTATTTCTAGACATTGATTCATGTACCGCCTATGAGGTAATTAGTAAGGTTTGCCAACCGTTCCGTCCTCGCTGGTCAGTGCGCCCGCCCCACCGTTTGCCCCGCCGCGACACGGCGTGGCGGGCGTTGCAGAGAGCGCTCTCACACTCGTGATACGTTCGAGATCGATAACCGTCTGGGAGCGCTCTCAGCGACGCGGCCGGCCGATACGGTCTACCGCCCGCACGCTGCGCGACCACTGGTGGACAATGTCGAGGAGCGAAGCGTGGACGTCGACCCGGCACGGTGCTCGCCGGGCAGCCGCACGCGGAGAGGCGGGACGCACATGACGGGTCGACCGACCCTTGAGCGGGTGGCGGCGCGGGCCGGGGTGTCGAGGGCGACAGTCTCCCGTGTCGTCAACGGTTCGACCCGGGTGGCCCCGGGCATCCGGGACGCGGTAATGCGCGCCGTGGACGAGCTCGGCTACGTGCCGAACCTCGCCGCGCGGAGCCTGGTGACCCAGCGGACCGACTCGTTCGCGCTCGTGGTCTCGGAGCCGCCGACCCGTGTCTTCTCGGACGACCCGTTCTTCGCCGGCATCATCCGCGGCGTCGGCCAGGAGCTGGAGGCGGCCGACAAGCAGCTCGTCCTGATGCTCGCCGGATCGCAGGCCAGCCACGACCGGGTGGAGCGGTACGCCACCGCGGGCCACGTCGACGGCGTCCTGGTCGCGTCCGTGCACGGCGCCGACCCGCTGCCGGGGGCACTGTCGCGCATGGGCATCCCGGTGGTCGGCAGCGGCCGCCCGCTCGCGCGCCTGGCCATGCCGTACGTCGACATGGACAACGTCGGCGGTGCCGCGGCCGCCGTCGAGCACCTGCTCGCGACCGGCCGGCGGCGGATCGCCACGATCGCCGGCCCGCAGGACATGATCGCCGGCATCGACCGGCTGGCGGGCTACCGCGCGGCGCTGCGCGACTCCGACCGGCGCTCGATCGTGGCGGTCGGCGACTTCACCCGCGAGTCCGGCACGCAGGCGATGCGCCAGCTGCTGACCGACGATCCCGAGCTGGACGCGGTGTTCGTGGCCTCGGACATGATGGCGCTCGGCGCGCTGCGGGCACTGCGCCAGGCTGGCCGGCGCGTCCCGGACGACGTCGCCGTGGTCGGCTTCGACGACATCGACGCTGCCCAGTACTCCGAACCGCCGCTGACGACCGTCCGGCAGCCGACGATCGAGATGGGCCGCGAGATGGTCCGGCTCGTGCTGCGGCTGAGCGTGGGGGAGCAGGTGGACGAGCCGGTGATCCTGCCGACCGAGCTGATCGTCCGCGAGACGGCCTAGCAGTCACGGCCTAGCAGTCACGGCCCGGCGGTCACGGCCCGGCGGCTAGGGCTGGCGGTCGTGCTCCGGCCGGTTGCAGCACTCGGCCTCCCCGGCCTGGCGGATGGCCTCGCTGATCTGCCGTAGCTGGTCGACCTGCTCCGGGGTGAGCACGTCGAACACGCCGCGCCGCACCTGGGCCACGTGGCCGGGCGCGGCGGCGGCCAGTGCCGCGAACCCCGCGTCCGTCAGTGTGGCGTTCTGGCCGCGCCGGTCGGACGAGCAGTTGGCACGGCGGACCCAGCCGCGTTCCTCCAGCCGGGCGACCGCGTGGGACAGCCGGCTCTTGCTGGAGCTGGACGCGGTGGCGAGGTCGCCCATGCGCAGCGTGCGGCCCTCGGCCTCCGACAGCCGGACGAGGATCTCGTAGTAGGCGTGCGGCAGGCCGGCCTCGCGCTGGAGCTGCGCGTCGAGCCCGCTGAACAGCACCTGGTTGGCCTGAAGGAAGGAACGCCAGGCGCGTTGCTCGTCGTCGGTCAGCCATCGCGTCATGGACCCATCATACCGGAGTTGTTGAACTCTCAACATAGTTGGGATACTGTGTTTGAGAGTTCAACAATGACTGGGAGCCACGATGGGCATCTTCCGACTCAATCATGCCGTGCTGTACGTCCGCGACGTCGCGGCGTCGGTGCGCTTCTACAGCGAGGTCCTGGGCTTCCGTCCGGTGAACATGACGCCTGAGGGCTTCAAGGGTGCCGCGTTCCTCCAGGCGCCGGATTCCACCAACGACCACGACCTCGGCCTGTTCGAGGTCGGCGAGGCCGCCGGCCCGTCGCTCGCCGGACGCGGCACGGTCGGGCTCTACCACCTAGCCTGGGAGGTCGAGACGCTCGACCAGCTGGAGCAGACCGCGCACGATCTCGCCGCGGCCAACGCGCTCGTCGGCGCCTCCGACCACGGCACCACCAAGAGTCTCTACGGGCGCGACCCCGACGGGCTCGAGTTCGAGATCGTCTGGATCATCCCCGCCGACCTCCTCGACAAGGAGGAGCTGGAGAAGCGCAAGGGAATCCGCCCGCTCGACCTCGCCAGGGAGAAGGCGCGCTACGGCGGCCAGACCCGCGGCGGCATCGGCATCTCGGTCCCCGCCACTTCCTGAGAGGAACTCCGTGCACACCTCCATCGCCACCGTCACCACCGACAGCCCCGAGCGCTACGCCAAGCAGCTCGTCAACCATCTCGGCCGCAAGCTGGAGGTCCAGGAGGAGAACCGCATCGTCCTCGGCGTGGGTAGCTGCGAGCTGGAGCCGGTCGACGGCGCGCTCGTGCTCCGCGCCGCCGCCGAGGACGCCGAGGGGCTGAGCCGCGTCGAGGAAGTCGTCGGCTCGCACCTGGAGCGGTTCGGCGCGCGCAGCGAGCTGACCGTCAGCTGGGTCCGATGATCGCGGTCACCGGCGCGACCGGCGGCCTCGGCGGCCGGGTCGCCCGGCGGCTGGCCGACCGCGGCGTGCCGCAACGGCTCATCGTCCGGGACCCGTCGCGCGCGCCGGAGTTGCCGGGCGCCGAGGTCGCCACGGGCAGCTACGGCGCGATCGGCGACGCCCTGCACGGCGTGGACACCCTGCTGATGGTGTCGGCGTCCGAATCCCCGGACCGCGTCGCCCTGCACACCGCCACGGTCGACCAGGCCGTCGCGGCCGGCGTGAAGCGCATCGTCTACATCTCGTTCCTGGCCGCCGGTCCGGACTGCACGTTCACGTTCGGCCGCGACCACTGGCACACCGAGCAGCACATCCGGGCCACCGGCGTGCCGTTCACGTTCCTTCGCGACAGTCTCTACCTCGACTTCGTCCCGATGATGGCCGGCGCCGACGGCGTGATCCGCGGACCGGCTGGCACCGGGCGGGTCGCCGCCGTGGCCCGCGACGACATCGCGGACGCCGCCACCGCCGTCCTGCTCGGCGACGGGCACAACGGTGAGACGTACGAGCTGACCGGGCCGTACGCGTTCACGTTCGCCGAGGCGGCGGCGGAACTGTCCCAGGCGACCGGGCGTCCCGTCCGGTACGAGGCGGAGACCCTGGACGAGGCGTACGCCTCCCGGGCCAGCTACGGCGCACCGGACTGGGAGGTCGCCGGCTGGGTCACGTCGTATGCGGCCGTCGGCGCCGGCGAGCTGGACGTCGTCACCGACCACGTCGCGAAGCTGTCCGGGCACGAGCCGCTCAGCCTGGCGGACTACCTCGCGCGCCGGGATCTGCGGGAGGCACGGGAGTAGCCTGGCTAGGCCGGTGGAGGTGGTGGCGGATGAGCCTGAACCGCGCGTGTCCCGAGCAGCCGGCCGCGACGGTCGCCGACTCGGCGGTGCTCGCCGGCCCGATCCAGCTCGGCGCCGGGGTGATCCTCGCCCAGGGCCTGACCGTGCGCTCGCACGGGGAGGGCCAGGTGTCGATCGGCAACCATTCGGCCGTCCTGGAGAACGGGGTGATCGTCGGCTGGGCGGCGAGTCCGGTGCGGATCGGGCAGCGCACGGTCTTCGGGCACCGCTGCCAGGTCGTCGGCGCGACGGTCGGCAACCTGTGCGAGATCGGCAATGGCGCGATCCTGATGCCCGGCGCGCGGCTGGGTGACGGCTGCATCCTCGGCGAGGGGACGCTCGTGCCGCCCGGGACCGTGATCCCGCCGGGCACCGTCCTCGTCGGACGCCCGCCGCACGTCCTCCGTACCGCGACCGACGCCGACCGCGAACGCGTCGCCGCCCTGCGCGAGCACCAGCTCGACCTGACCGACCATCCCGGCACGCCCGTGCACGGCCGCCCGCCCGCAGGAGTCGACATGGGGCAGCTCTACGCCTACCGCGACAAGACGCCGGACATCGCGCCGGACGCCGTCCTCTTCGACAGCGCCGAGATCACCGGGGACGTCGTGGTCGGCGCCGGCTCGATCATCGGGGCGGGCGTGAAGATCATCGGCGACTCGCACGGCCCCGTCCGGATCGGCGCGCGCGTGCAGATCCTGGAGAACACCGTCCTTCACCTGCTGCCGGACAACGCGCTGACCGTCGAGGACGACGTGGTGATCGGTCCCGGCGCGATGATCCACGGCTGCCACCTCGGCGCCGGGACGGTCGTCGAGCCGGCGGCGATCGTCTGCGACTGGAGCCGGGTCGGCGCGGAGTCGGTCGTGCGCGCCGGGGCCTGCGTGAAGCAGCGTGCACAGTTCGAGGCGCGGAGCGTGATCGACGGGTTCCCGGCGACGTCGGTGGGCACCTTGGACGCGCGTCCGGAGCGGCCCGCCTGGGCGTTCGACCCGGCGGACCTGCCGACGATCACCCGGGTCCGCCGCTAGGAATGTTGCGCGTGCAACTACTGTTGGAGTGGGTAGCCAACTGAGCTGGGAGGCCGACATGCCGGCCGTGACCGTTGACGACCTGACCGTCCTTCCTCGTGTGCACGCCCAAGGCACCGCGCGACCAGTCCGCACGGTGACCACCGCGCCCGCCGGGTTCGAGGGCGAGGGATTCCCCGTCCGCCGCGCGTTCGCGGGCGTGGACCTGCGTGACCTCGACCCGTTCGTCCACCTGGACCAGATGGGCGAGGTCGAGTACGCCGCCGGTGAGCCGAAGGGCACGTCCTGGCACCCGCATCGCGGCTTCGAGACCGTCACGTACCTGATCGACGGCGTGTTCGAGCACCAGGACTCGAACGGCGGCGGCGGGGTCATCACCAACGGCGACACGCAGTGGATGACCGCCGGGTCGGGGCTGCTGCACATCGAGGCGCCGCCGGAGTCGCTCGTCGCGAGCGGCGGGCTGTTCCACGGCACGCAGCTCTGGGTGAACCTGCCCCGGACTCTCAAGTGGACCGACCCGCGGTACCAGGACCTGCGCGGCGGCGACGTCGCCTTGCTCACCACGCCCGACGCGGGCGCGCTCGTCCGGGTGATCGCCGGCGAGATCGTCACCGCCGGCGACGCGCCGGGGGAGACCGTCACGCACGCAGGCCCCGGGAGCACGCACACGCCGATGGCGATGGTCCACGCGACGGTGTCGCCGACCGCCCGGCTCGACCTGCCGTGGCGGACGGACTTCAACGCGCTCGTGTACGTGCTGTCCGGAGCGGGCAGCGTCGGCGGGCACCCCGTGCGGACCGGGCAGCTCGCCGTCCTGGGCGCCGGCGACCACGTCACCGTGAACGCCGGCACGCAGACCCTGGACGTGCTCGTCCTCGGCGGGCGGCCGATCCGCGAACCGGTCGCGTGGGGCGGCCCGTTCGTGATGAACACCCGCGCCGAGGTGATCCAGGCGTTCGAGGACTTCCAGCGCGGCCGGATGGGCACCATCCCGGCGGTGCACGGCGCCCCGACCGAAGTCGTCGAAAGCTAGAGGCCGCTCATCCACGCAGGCTCGTTGCCCGGCGTCCACTTGATGCCGCAGCCCATGCTCGGGACGTGCGGTTCCGGCACCGGCTCGCCGCGCAGGACGTGCTCGATCGCGGCCCGCAGCAGATCGCCGGTCACCGGCGTCTCGCTGCGCGGACGGCTCTCGTCGAACGCGCCCCGGTAGGCGAGCCGGTGCCCGGCGTCGTAGAGGAACAGGTCGGGCGTGCAGACCGCGCGGTACGCGGCGGCCACCGACTGGTCGCCGTCCAGCAGGTACGGGAACGTGAAGCCGGCGCGGGCGATCTGGTCGGCGGTGCCGGCCGGGCCGTCGTCCGGGTAGTTCTCGACGTCGTTGCTGGTGATGGCGACCGCGCTCAGGCCCTGCCCGGTGTACTCCGCGACCAGCTTGCCGAGCGTCGTCTCGACGTGCCGGACGTACGGGCAGTGGTTGCACAGGAACATCACCAGCAGAGGCTGGCCGTCGAAGTCGGTGAGCGACACGGCCGGCCCCTCGACGGACGGGAGCGTGAACGCGGGGGCGGGCGTGCCGAGCGGCACCATGAGGGAGGAGAGAGCCATGCCTCCGATCCTCCCAGGCTCCCCGGAAAGGGCCACACATCGGAAGAAAGGTTGATCCGGCCTCAGCGCTCGACCCGGACGATGGAACCCGACTCCATCGCCACCCAGACCGCGCCATCCGGCCCGATCGTCAGCCCGTGAGGCTCCTCCCCGGGCAGTTCGCGGACCTCGATCGAGCCGTCCGGGGTGATCCGGCCGACCCGGCCGGCGGCCCACTCGGTGAACCAGGCGCCGCCGTCCGGGTCGGTGACGATCGCGTGCGGACGGGCGGCGCGGTCGGGGAGCGGGAACTCCTCGACGGCACGGCCGGCGGTGATCCGTCCGATCTGGCCGGCGCCGATCTCCACGAACCACACCGTGCCGTCCGGACCGGCGGCGATGCCGACCGGCGCGGCACCGTCCGTGGGCAGCGGGAAAAGCCTCACGCTGCCGTTGAGGGTTAGGCGCGCAACAGCGTTTGCCTGGTTCAACGCCAACCAGAGGGTGCGATCTGGACCGGCCGTGATGCCCGCCGCGAACGCTCCGGTCGTGCGCAGCGGGTACCCGATCAGCTCTCCGGCGCCGGTGATCCGGCCGACCAGGTCGGCGTTCATCGCCGGACGCTCGCCGGCGATCTCGCCGCCATGAACCGGGAGATCGTGGAGGCGCTCGACGCCGATCCGCCGGTCACATCAGCGCTGGTCGCCGCGTCGTTCCGGTCGGCGGAGGCGGCACGGGCACTCCGCGAGTTCTGGGACGACCGGTACGCGCGATGCGCGGTCGTCGTCACCCGCGCCGAGTCCCGGGGGAGATCCCGGCCGGCGCGGACGCGTACCGGCTGCTGGTCGCGGCGACCGCGCCGGTCTACCACGCGATGGTGCTGCTCCGGACGGACCCGTTCCCGGACCTCGCCGCCGAGGCGGTCGCCGCCGCCGCGGCTGCCGGCCTCTTCAGCGGCCCGCCCGCCGCTTCCCCGAAGTGTGTGGGATTTTCGGCGCTATAGGTCGCGAGATCCCACACGCTTCGATGGTGACATAGCGAAGCGGTCCATGGCGGCGAGCAGGATCTCGGCCACGCCGGCGTCGCGGGTGCCGTGGCCGGCGTCGTCCACGAGGTGCAGTTCGGCGTCCGGCCAGGCCTGGGCGAGTTCCCACGCGATGACGGGCGGGCCGCTGACGTCCGCGCGGCCGTGGACGAGCACGCCCGGGATGCCGGCGAGTTTGCCCACGTCCCGCAGCAGCGCGCCGTCGTCGAGGAACGCGGCGTGCCGCCAGTAGTGGGTGACGAGGCGCGCGAAGCACATCCGGAACCGCGGCTCGTCGTACCGGGGGTCCGGCCTGCGGTCCGAGCGGACGGACACGTGGACGTCCTCCCACGCGCACCAGTCCCGGGCCGCGCGGTCGCGGACGTCCGGATCGGGGTGGTGGAGGAGACGGCTGTAGGCGTCCACGAGCGGGTGGCCGCCGCCGGCGCCGTCGCGGAACCGCGCCCACTCCTCGGGGAAGACCCGGCGCATGTCCTGGGTGATCCACTCGACCTCCCGCGCGGTGGTCGTGCCGACGCTGAACAGGACGATCTCGGACACGCGCTCGGGGTGCCGCTCCGCGTACGCGAGACCCAGCGTCGATCCCCACGAGCCGCCGAAGACCAGCCAGCGGTCGATGCCGAGTTCGGTCCGCAGTTGCTCGATGTCGCCGATCAGGTGCGCGGTGGTGTTGGTCGACAAATCGATGTCGGGTTCGCTGGCGTGCGGCGTGCTGCGGCCGCAGTTGCGCTGGTCGAAGAGGACGACGCGGTACGCGGACGGATCGAAGTACCGCCGCCAGCCGGGCGCGCACCCCGAACCGGGACCGCCGTGCAGCGCGACGGCGGGCTTCCCGTCCGGGTTGCCGCACGTCTCCCAGTAGATCTGGTGGCCGTCGCCGACGTCGAGCGTCCCGTGCGCGTACGGCTCGGTCTCCGGGTACATCGGGGCTCCCTCCCGGTGATCTAACAGTGCTGTTAGATTTCTATCATGAGGGACGCGGTGGGGACGCTGCTACGTCACGTGCTCGAACTGCTCGACGGGGACGTCGCTGCGGTCGGCCGTGACCTCGGGCTGACGGACTACCGGCCCCGGTACTCGCCGGTCGTCCGCGCGCTGGTCGCCGCCGGGCCGCTTCCGATCCGCGCGATCGCCGACGCCGTCGGCGTGACGCACTCCGCCGCCAGCCAGACCGTCGCGCAGATGGCCCGCGCGGATCTCGTCACGCTCGAACCGGGGGAGGACGCCCGCCAGCGCATCGTCCACCTCACGCCCGCGGCTGTGGCACTGAGGCCGACGATCGAGACGGAGTGGGCGGCGACCGCCGCCGCCCTACGCGGCCTCGACGCCGAACTCTCGATGCCGCTGGAGACGCTGCTCAGAGAGGTCGCCGCCGCACTCGACCGCCGTCCGTTCCGCGACCGCGTCGCCGACCACCTGCCGTGACGTGCACGATCCCACCGGTCGGATCGTGAAGCCAGGCTTCACGATCCGACCGGTCGGAACCAGCGGCGAGCTACGGGCGCATCTCGTAGGTGCCGGCGTGGGCGCGGACGCCCTCCCAGACGCGCGTGAACCGGTCGGTGTCCGGCACCGGCTTGCGCACCTGGTCGCGGGCCCACGCCTGCTGCGCCTCGGTCGTGGACGCCATGCCGTGCAGCTCGACGGCGTACGCGGAGAAGTCCTGGACGAGCACCGCGAAGATCTGGTCGACCAGGTCCCGGTCGACGCCCTGGTGCTTCGCCTGTTCCAGGATCAGCTGGGCGTACGGCACCAGCGTGAACAGCTGGCCCAGCGTCAGGAGGAAGTCGAGGTCCTTCTGCTGGTCGGCGTCCGGGGCGGCGGTGGCGAGCAGGGTGCCGAGCCCGTCCGCCTGGGCGAGGAAGCGGGCCACGTTCGGCACGTCGGCGAACGTCTCGAAGACCGGCCGCCACGGGCCGAACTGGATCTTGCCGAGCCCCTTGGTCGGACCCTGCCGGAACAGGAACGCGTCGTCGCCGGCCTCGGCCCGCGCCGGCACCTCCGCGTAGGTGCCAGGGTTGAACAGGTAGTTCGCCATGAACTTGAGCACCAGCGCCATGTTGACGTGGACGGTGCCCTCCAGGCGGGGAAGCGCCCGGATGTCGCGCGCGGCGAGGTCGAAGTAGGTGTCCTTCTCGAAGCCCTTGGCCGCGATGACGTCGGACAGCAGGGTCACGACCCGCTCGCCCTCGGTCGTCACCTTCATCTTGGTGATCGGGTTGAACAGCAGGTAGCGGCGGTCGTCCGGCCCGGCGGCGCGGAAGTACTCGATCGAACGGTCGGCGAACAGCTTCATCGCGACCAGGCGCGCGTACGCGTCGGTCAGCATGCGCCGTACGTGCGGGAAGTCGGTGACCTTAGTCCCGTAGAGCACGCGGTTGTCGGCGTGCGTGATCGCCTCGTAGAACGCGTGCTCGCAGATGCCGATCGAGGCGAAGCCCAGGTTGAACTTGCCGACGTTGACCGTGTTCAGCGCCGCGTCGAACGCCGCCTGCCCGGTGTGCAGGATGTCGGCCCCGGTGACCGGGTAGTCGTCGAGGCGGAACTCGCTGACGAACATCTGCGAGTCGACGATGTTCTTCACGAGCGTGTAGTTCGGGTGCTGGCTGTCGACGGCGAAGAACACGTACCCGTCCGGGCCCTCGACGTCGGCGCGGCGCCCGAACACCGACACCATGCCGGCCAGGTTGCCGTTGCCGATGTAGTACTTGCCGCCGCTCGCCCGGAAGCCGCCCTCGCCGTCGGGGGTGAGGATCATGTCGGTCGAGTAGATGTCGGCGCCGTGCTCCTTCTCCGACAGCCCGAACGCGAAGATCGCGCCGGCGTCGAGCAGCTCGGCCGCGCGGCGGCGGGCCTCGGCGTTGCCGCTCTGCCAGATCGGTCCGAGCCCCAGGATCGAGACCTGCCACGTGTACCAGTACGCGAGGCCGTAGAAGCCCGTGATCTCGTTGAACGCGCAGATCCGGCTGGTGTCCCAGCGCTTGTCGGCGTCGTCACCGGCCTCGGCGGCCGGGGTCAGCAGCGTCGCGAAGACCTTGTTGTCCTTCACGAACTCCAGGAAGTCGGCGTACCAGAGCCGCTGGTGGTCGTGTTCGAGGAGCGTCTGCTTGCCGCGCGTCTCGAAGAAGTCGATCGTCTTGAGCATGATCTCGCGCGACCGCGCGTCGAGGTGCGTCGGCTCGTAGGTGCGGGGGTTGAACAGCAGCCCGCCCGTACCGCTCTTCTCGACACTCGTCATGTGACAACTCCTTCGCCGGTCGCGTTCCCCGAAGTTACTCGCGGGTTAACTCGGACACCACCGCCCGGCTCTGTGACCGCTGTCTCACCCTGCGCTTAGCCGGCGAGGCGCCGGATCACCGCCTCGGCGAGCCGGGTCGCCGACCCGACCGTGTCGTAGTCGAGGTTCTCGGGGGTGTCGGACATCAGGTGGTAGTGCGACAGCGCCTTGTAGTCGTTCACCGACACGAGCGTCGCGGTGGGGTAGCCGGCGCGGTTGGTGATCAGGCTGTCCGTGGTCGTCCGGGCGCGGAGCCCCCGCCACAGCGGAATCTTCTCGTCGGCGGCCACCTCGGCGACGAGATCCTTGAACGGCTCCTGGTAGTCCTGCATCGCGAGCGGACCCTCGCCTTCGAGCAGGATCAGGTGCGGTGATCCGATCGTCTCCAGGTTCACGACGTGCGTCGTCGCCGTCGGCAGCGAGGGGAAGTGGCGGGCGCCGAACGCGAGGATGCCCTCCTGCATCGACTCCTCCGCCCCGCACGACACCAGCAGGACCCGGATCCCCTGCACAGGGTTCTCCTGGAACAGCTCCGCGAGGCGGACCAGGCCCGCGACGCCCGAGAGGTTGTCGTTGGCGCCGGGGGAGACGGGGCTGCGGGCGACGTCCGCGAAGATCGCCGTGGCCAGGGCGGACAGTGCCGTCCCGACGGCCGTGATCCCCTTTCGGCCGGTCAGCGCGCCGGCCGCGACGAGGGCCGGCCCGCCGACGAGCGGCCAGACGAGCGGCGGTGCCGTGGTGATCCGCTCCATGACGTCCGGGAAGCGTTCGTGGGCCCAGCGCTGTGCGGTCTGGTCGAAGAGGCGTCCGGTGCGGGGGGCGTCGTGGTGGGCCAGGACGACCACGGTGCGGTCGGCCGTCCGATCACCGGTTTCGGCGACGACGTTCCAGCAGGTCCGCTGCGGAAGCCGGCGGCGCAACCAGCGGACGCGGGACGTCACCTCGCCGCCGATCGTCGCCGCCGCCGCGCCTGCCACGAGTGCCGCCGGCCAACGCGACCCCTTGGCGAGCGCCACGACCCCGGCGCCGAGCGCGGCGGCGCTGGGCAGGCCGAGCGGCCACCAGTACGAGCCGTGCGCCTGCTCGGTCTCCACCCGGGCGTCGCAGCCGAGCTTCGTGAACCGCTCGACCAGCCACTCGGCCGCGTCCCGTTCGCCGGGGCGGGCCGAGCCACGGTCCGGTACGGCCGCCAGCGTCGCCACGACCTCGCGGAGCGTCGCGTCTTCCGGAATCATCCGGTTACCACCTTCCGTCGCGTGCGGGGCAGTCTGCCGGATGATGGCGGCATGACGGTACGGGTGGGCCTCATCGGCGCCGGAGTGATGGGGGCGGACCACGCCCGGACCCTGCGTGACCTGCCCGGGGTCGATCTCGCGGGCGTGAGCGATCCGGTCGCGACGATCGACGGGTGCCGGCCCTACGACGACCCCGCCGACCTGGTCGCCGCCGTCGACGCGGTGGTCGTCGCCTCCCCGGACGACACACACGAGCGATACGTCCGGATGTGCCTCGACGCCGGCCGCCGCGTGCTGTGCGAGAAGCCCCTGGCCGTGACGGCTTCCGCGGCGCTGACGCTGGCCCGGGCGGACACCGCCAGGCTGATCCAGGTCGGGTTCATGCGCCGGTACGACCCCGGGTACCTCGCATTGCGGGAGGAGATCGGCGGGATCGGCGCGCCGCTCCTGGTGCACTGCGTCCACCGCAACGCCGCGGCGCCGCCGTCGTTCGGGTCGGCGGCGCTGCTGACCAGCTCGGCCGCGCACGAGTTCGACATCGTGCGGTGGCTGCTCGGCGAGGAGATCGTCGAGGTCGCCGTCCGCACACCCCGCACCGCCGGGCTGCTGGACCCCCAACTCGTGCTGCTCCGGACGGCCGGCGGCGTGCTCGTCGACGTCGAGGTGTTCGTCAACGCCCGGTACGGCTACGACATCCGGTGCGAGGTCGTCGGGGAGTCCGGCGCGGTGGAGCTGCGGCGGGAACCGGTCGCCCGGGACTGGCGGGACCGGTTCGCGGCCGCGTACCGCGCCGAGCTGCGCGCCTGGATCGACGGGGAGCCAGGCGGCCCAGACGCGTGGGACGGATACGCGGCGACGGCGGTCGCCGAGGCCTGCGTCGAAGCCCTCACCTCGGGCGAGACGCGCCCGGTCACCCTGGCCCGCCGCTGAGCCCAGGCACGCGGCGATCGCTCACCGGGGTGTGGCACCGGCCAGGACGATGATCGCGTCGGTTATCTGCGCGTGGAGGCCGCCCCCGAACGACACCCTGGACGCGCCCAGCGCCCCGAGCTCCTTCGGCGACGGCCCGCCCGGCCGGTAGAGCGCGTTGACCGGCGCCCCGACGCCGCCGACGAGCACCGGGAGCGACGCGGGCGGGGCGAAGATCGGGTAGACGCAGTCGGCGCCGGCCTCGCGGTAGCGGCGGCCCCGGGCGATCGCGTCGGCGTCGTCCCCGCCGAACAGGTACGTGTCGACGCGCGCGTTGATGACCAGCGCATCGCCGGCCACGACCCGCACCGCCGAGAGCCGGTCTGCCTGCCACTCCGGATCGGTCAGCGCGCCGCCGGAGGAGTCCTCCAGGTTGCAGCCGACGGCCCCGGCGCCGAGCAGCCGTTCGACCAGCTCGGCCGGGGCCAGCCCGTAGCCGGCCTCGATGTCGGCCGTCACCGGGACATCCACCACCCGCGCGATCCGGGCGATCGCCGCGAACATCTCGGCGGGCGGCGTCTCCTCGCCGTCCGCGTAGCCGAGTGTGGCGGCGACCGCCGAACTGCTGGTCGCCAGCGCCGGGAAGCCGTCGTCGGCGAACGCGCGGGCGCTCACCGCGTCCCACACGTTCGGCAGGACGAGCGGTGCCGTCCCGTGGTGCAGCGCCCGCAGCGCGGCGGCACTCACGTCGGGCGCCCCGCCCCCGAGCCGGGGCGCCCCTGCGGTCCCGGCGGTCACGACGGGCCGAGGCCCGTCGTCACGCCGAGCCGGTTCCAGGCGTTGATCATGATGATCTGGCTGATCAGCTGGGACAGCTCGCCGTCGGGGAAGTGTGCGGCGGCCCGCTCGTAGACCTCGTCCGAGACCCCGCTGGGCAGCAGGGTCACGGCCTCGGTCAGGGCCAGCGCCGCCTGCTCCTTCTCCGTGAACAGGCCGCTCTCGCGCCACGCCGAGACGAGGTACAGGCGCTGCTCGGTCTCGCCGCCTTCGCGCGCGTCCTTGGTGTGCGTGTCGAGGCAGTACGTGCAGCCGTTGAGCTGCGAGGCCCGGACCCGGACCAGCTCGGCGAGCGGCTTGTCCAGACCGGCGCCGGCGGCCTCGTCGAGGGCGAGCATGGCCTGGTAGACGGCCGGGGAGTGCTTCTTGAGCTTGACGCGTGTGATTGTCATGGCCCTTACGCTACGGGCCGATTAGCCCAGGACTATGGTCCATTCCTATGCAGGATGACTGGGCCACTTTCGGCGCCGACCTCCACCTCGACCTGGCCGGCGCCGGGGTGCGGACGGCGCTGGAGAAGGCCCTGCGCGACGCCGTCCGCACCGGCCGGCTGCCCGCCGGTACCCGCCTCCCGTCGTCCCGGTCGCTCGCCCAGGACCTGGGGATCGCCCGCAACACGGTCGCCGACGCGTACGGGCTGCTGGTCGCCGAGGGCTGGCTGACCGCCCGCCAGGGTTCGGGCACGCGCGTGGCGGACCGGGCGCTCAGCGCGGCACCGGGCCGGCCCGAGGCAGCGCCCACAGCACCGCCGGTGGCCTACGACCTGCGGCCCGGCAGGCCCGACCTG
This sequence comes from uncultured Actinomycetota bacterium, assembly GCA_963742725.1. Lineage (GTDB taxonomy): Bacteria > Actinomycetota > Actinomycetes > Mycobacteriales > Cryptosporangiaceae > CAVVAL01. The sequence goes on from CAVUMX010000003.1 coordinate 1,299,925, forward strand.
TCGACGTTCCCCCGGACAGCCTGGATGGCGGCGGCGAAACGCGCGATGGCCGCCGCCCCGCACGACGCCTTCGGCTACGGCGACCTGCGCGGACGGATCGAACTGCGGCGTGCGCTCGTCGAGTACCTGGGCCGGGCGCGCGGGGTCCGCACCGATCCGGACCGTGTCGTCGTCTGCTCCGGCTTCGTCCAAGGGCTGGGGCTGGTCGCATCGGCGCTGCGCGAGACCGGCGTCCGGACGATCGCCGTGGAGTCGTTGTGCTTCGACCTGCACCGCGACGTCGTGACCGCACGCGGGCTGCGTACCGTGCCGCTGCTGGTGGACGACTACGGCGCCGCCACGCACGCCCTGCCCGCGACCGGCGCCGGCGCGGCGCTGCTCACCCCGGCCCACCAGTTCCCGACCGGCGTCCCGCTGCACCCGGATCGCCGGGCCGCCGCCGTCGACTGGGCGCGCGCCCGGGGCGCGGTGATCGTCGAGGACGACTACGACGGCGAGTTCCGGTACGACCGGCAGCACGTCGGCGCGCTCCAGGATCTCGACCCGGACCACGTCGTCTACGCGGGGACGGCGAGCAAGAGCCTCGTGCCCGGGGTACGGCTGGCGTGGCTGGCCGTGCCGCCGTCGCTGCTGGAACCGGTGCTTGCCGCCAAGTCCCTCGCGGACCACGGCAGCGGCGTCCTCGACCAGCTGACGCTCGCGGAGTTCATCGGCTCGGGCGCGTACGACCGGCACGTCCGGCGCTGCCGCACGCACTACCGGGGTCGGCGGGACCGCCTCGTCGAGGCGCTGGCCGCACGGGCGCCGCACGCCAAGGTCACCGGCATCGCCGCCGGCCTGCACGTCCTGGTGGAGCTGCCGGGCGACGCCGAGGAGGTCGTCGCCCGGGCGGCGACCCGTGGGCTCGCCCTGGACGCGCTGCGCCGGTACGGGGACGGGCCGGACGCGCTCGTCGTCGGGTACGGCACTCCGCCCGACCACGCGTTCGCGGGGGCTCTGGACGTCCTCTGCGCCGTGCTCGCGTGACGTGGGCCCGTCCGATCCGGACAATGGGGGAGGTGCGGGTGACATGGTGGGGGCACAGCACGGTCGCGATCGAGGACCGTGGCGTCCGGCTGCTCACCGACCCCGTCCTGCGCGGCCGGCTCGGTCACCTGCGCCGGCGCCGTGGCCGCACGCCGGCCCTCGACGAGGTACAGCCCGATGCGGTCCTGATCTCGCACCTGCACGCCGACCATCTGGACCTCGTCTCGCTGCGCCGGCTCGGCGGATCCGTGCCCATCGTCGTGCCGCGTGGCGCCGCCGCCTTCCTCAGCCGGGTCGACCCCGCGCTGGCGCGACGGTGCGAGGAGCTGTCGCCGGGTGAGGACCTGAAGGTCGGTGACGTCCTGGTGCGGGCGGTGCGGGCGAACCACGACGGCGCCCGGGCGCCGTGGTCGCGGCATCGCGCGCCGGCCGTCGGCTACACCGTCCACGGCACCCGGTCTGCGTGGTTCGCCGGCGACACCGACCTGTTCGACGAGATGGCCGGGCTCGGACCGCTCGACCTGGCGCTGATCCCCGTCGGCGGGTGGGGCCCCACGCTCGGCCCCGGCCACCTGGATCCGATCGCGGCCGCCGAGGCCGCCCGCCGCGCGGACCCCGTGTGGGCGGTGCCCATCCACTTCGGCACGTTCTGGCCCGTCGGGTGCGACCGGATCCGGCCGCAACGGTTCCACGCGCCCGGCGACGAGTTCGCGGCGCTGGTCGCCGAGGCCGCGCCGCACGTCCAGGTGCGGGTACTGCGGCCGGGCGACAGCCTGGAGCCGCCGTCATGAGCTGGGAGATCGACCCGGCCGCGATCATCTCGCTGCTGACGTTCGTCGCGTTCGGCGCGATCGTGCCGGTGCTGCCCACGGGGGCGGCCGTGAGCGCGGCGGCGGTCGTGGCGGCGCACCAGAGCGTCCCGAGCCTGTTCAGCGTGGTCGCCGCCGGGGCGGCCGGCGCGTACGTCGGCGACGGCGTCACCTACGCGATGCTGCGCTGGGGCGGCGACGGTGCCGCCCGGCGGATGCCCTGGCTCCGGGCGAACGGCGCCGCGCAACGCGCCGCCGACAAGCTCGCCGCGCGGCCGATCCCGGTGCTGCTCGTGTCGCGGCTCATCCCGGGCGGCCGGGTCCCCGTCCTGCTGGCGGCCGCGCTGTACGGCGTGGCGTGGCGGGAGTTCGCCGTCGCCAACCTGTTCGCGTCGCTGCTGTGGTCAGCGGTGTACGCGTCGATCGGCCTCGCCGGGCGGGCCCTGTTCCCCGAGCCCTGGCAGGGGATCGTCGCCGTCGTGGTCCTCGTCGTCCTCATCTCGCTCGTCGGCGGATGGGTCCGGCGGTGGCGTGAGGCTCGCGCGCAGCCCTAGCCCGTCGAGCCACCGCACGAGCTGGTGGTGGACGGTGTCCGCGCCGATCAGCGGCCCGGGCTCGATCTTCCACGCGGCGGGGTAGGCCAGGAACGCGTCGGTCTGGCCGCCGCCGAGCCCGCCGTGGCAGCCGACCAGCTCCTCGAACGCGGCCACCTCGTCGGTGCCCTCGTCGATGCGGCTCACCACGACCAGGTCGCCGACGTGCCCCATGCGCTGGTGGACGAGCAGGTCGCGGGCGGTGAGCGGCCCGTAGGGGGCCAGGGGGTCGTCGCCGGTGACCGCGCCCGTCCGCAGCGCGTGGGTTCCCCTGGCGCCGAGCGCGACAGGGCCGAGCGTGGCGGAGTCGACCACGACGAACCCGATCCCGGGATGGTTCGCCAGGCCCTGCACGAGCGCGCGGTGGGCCGTCGCGAGGTCCTCCAGCGCATGCCGGACAGGCAGGTAGATCATCGCCAGGTTGCCGGACGCCACGACCACCACCTCGGGGTGGCCCCGCTCGATCGCCTCGCTCTCCCGCTCGGCCGGGCCGAGGACGACGCCACCGCCGGCCATGTGGGTGCGCATCGCGGCGCGGGCGGCGGCGCCCGTCGGGCCGTGCTGGCCGGCGACGCTGGTCAGCAGCGTGTTGAGCGGGCCCCAGTCCTCAACGTCGCCGGTCGCCGCCGCGGTGTGGTCACCGCCACCGTTCGTGACCTCGCTGTTCGTGACATCGCCGTCCGGGGCCCCGCCGTCCGTTGCCTCGCTGTTCGTTGCCTCGCTGCTCGCCATGAGCCGGTGGACGACCTGCTCCAGGGTCTCGCCGTAGCGCTGGCGGAACGGCGCGCCCTGGCTCTGACCGTGGTCGGACAGCACCACGATCTCGTAGTCGCGGGCGGCGCCCCGGGCCAGCCGGCGCAGGGTCCCGAGCACCCGGTCGACGCCTTCGAGCGCGTGCAGCGACTCGGGCCGGGCCGGGCCGGCGTGGTGGGCGACCTCGTCGTAGTCCACGAAGTCGCAGTAGATGACCGGCGTGCCACGGGCCATCTGTTCGGCGATCAGCGCGACGTTCAGGTCGCGGAGCAGCACGTTCGTGACGGCGCGGAGCACGATGAACGCGCCTCCCCGCCGCACCCTCGGCAAGATGCCGCGCCGGCGCTGGCTCCGCGCCTGGTGGATCTCCTTCACCATCTCGCCGGCCGAGAGGATCAGCCCGCGCGCGAGCCCGTACGGGTTGGCCATGAACGCCGCGTACCCGCGCGCCGACCGGCCCGGGAGGGCCGCGTTGCTGACGGTGAGCAGGCTGGTCGTGGCGTCCCCGGAGAAGATGTTGCTGATGCTGGCGCCGCCGCCGGCGAGCAGGCCGCGCCCGTCCGAGAGACGCTTCTCGATGACGGCCGCATCGCTCGGACGGTTCGTCACCATGAGCCGCCCGGTGTCGCGCTCGTACCAGCGGAACGCCGGCACGTCCGTGACGTTGCCGTGCATGATCCCGGCCTGGCTCGCGGGCGTCGTCGACGGCAGCCCGGTGTGCCAGGCCACCGTGCGGTGCGAGCCTTCACGCAGCCACCGGCCCAGGTTGGGCAGGTTCCCGGCCTTGACCGCCCAGCCGAGCAGGTCGGCGCCGAGCCCGTCGATCTGGACGATCAGCACGCCCGGACCACCCGCCCGGGGCATCCGCCGCTTGTCCCGTGCCATCTGCTTGAGCGCCTGGCCGAGGAACGCGTCGTCGCTGCCCGCGTCGGCGAGCCAGTTGATCAGCGCGGTGAGGACACCGGCGATCCAGGAGGCGACGAAGACGTCCGGGAGGCTCGGCGCGTTCACGCCCGGGTCCAGCGCGAACGCCACCCACAGGACGATCGCCTGCACGCAGATGCCGAGCAGCAACGCACCGACCCCGCCGAGCGCCACCGCGCACGCCACCAGCAGCGGACGCAGCAACGCGCCGACGATCGCCACCACGAACACCAGCCGGACCATCGACGGGATGCCCGTCGAATGGATGCTCGGCAACGCCCACAGCGTCAGGCTCAGGACGATGAACGACGTGATGCCGGCGCGCAGCATCGACCGCGTGCGCGCCCAGGTCGGACGCCACTCGCGCAGCATGTCCAGCCCGATACGCAGCACACCCTGCGCTCTGCCCCCGGCCTCACTGTCTGGGCGAGGTGCGTGATCACCGCCCGTCACCGATCCACCCTGACACAGGAACGCCGTCGCGGCGTCCTCCTGCGGGGCAGATCAGGGAGAACTCAGGGTCGAACAGACCTACCGGGGGAGCAAGGCCTCGATCGCCGCCATGATCTCCGGCGCCTCCGGCTCCACGTTCGGCCGGAACCGGGCCGCCACGGTGCCGTCGGGGGCGATCAGGAACTTCTCGAAGTTCCACTGGACGTCGCCGCCGGTGCCGGCCGCGTCCTCGGTCTTCGTCAGCTCGGCGTAGAGCGGGTGCCGGCCGGCGCCGTTCACGTCGACCTTCTCGTACAGCGGGAAACTCACGCCGTAGCTGGTCGAGCAGAACGTCTGGATCTCCTCGGCCGAACCCGGCTCCTGCCCGCCGAACTGGTTGCACGGCACGCCGACGACGGAGAAGCCGCGCTCGGCGTACTTCTCCTGCAGGCGCTCCAGGCCGCTGTACTGCGGGGTCAGGCCACACTTCGACGCGACGTTGACCACCAGCAGGACGTTGCCGGCAAGGTCGCCGAGCGAACCGGGCTCGCCGGTGAGGGTACGGATCGGGATGTCGTGAACCGTCACGATTGCGGGACCTCCGGGTAGGAATCTGTCCGCCACCTTATCCGGGCAAATCCAGCGCCGATCAATTCAGCGTCCCGGGTGAGGAAAGCCACAGCACCTCCTGCCCGGTCACCTCCGCGACATGCTCGTAGTCACGGTCGTAGTGGAGCAGGGTCAGGTCGTGCGCTTCGGCCGTGGCCGCGATCAGCAGATCGACCGGCCCCGCCGACCGGTGCGTCCCCCGCTCGGTCATCTCGGCCTGTACCTCGCGCGCACGCTCGAAGACGCGCTCGGGCGCGGGCACCCACGGGAACGTCTCGCGTAACACCCGCGCCAGCTTGTCCCGGTTCGCGACCGACCGGGCGGTGAACATCATCTCCAGCTCCACCGGCGGGCAGACCGACACGAGGCCGGCGTCGATCCGCTTCTTCCACCCCTTCGTCGCCCCGGGCCTGTGGATGAGCCTGGCGAGAGCGCTGGTGTCGGCGAGGTAGCGGTCGGTCACGGGCGGCGGTAGTTCGACTTCACGAGCAACTCGTCGAACTGGCCGGTCTTGGCCATCTCGACGAGGGTTTCGAACCCGCGGCGGCGCTTGAGGCGCGCGGACATCTCCAGCAGCGCGGCGTTGATCGTTTCCTCGGCGCCGTCGGTGCCGAGGATCTCGGCGGCCTCGGCCAGGGCTTCACTGTCGACGTTGACGTGGATCTCGGCCATGGAAGCAACCTCCACGTCGTAGGCGAACGATGCTGACAACGAGTGTATCCCTCCACTGGACACGAGGCCGCCGAACGACGGGCACGGAACCAATCATCCACGCCCTGTCAACTACGGCTGCGGTTAGTTGTCGCCGCTATCGTCCTTTTCGCCAGCGCTGTCGTCGTCCGCCTCGGTGCCGACGATGGCGAAGTTCTTGTCGAGCTGTACCTCCACCTGCCGGCCGTCCGCCTGCCGGACCTCGACCTCGTAGGCGGCGCCGTCGTCGCCGGCTTCGGTCTCGGTGACCGTGCCGCCGCCGGTGTGTGCCAGCGCCGCCGCGACGGCCTTGTCCTTCGTCGCGCCGGTCAGCGGCTGGTCGCCGTCGCCGCCGGCTGCCACCGCGGCTCCGGTCGCGCCGAGCGCGATCACGGCGCCACCGGCCGATGCCGCGAGGATGATCTTCGTCCGCTTGTTCATGGGTGCTCCCTTTCCGGCTGTACGACTCCCGCATCGTGCGCCAGGCGTCCTGAACGTCACCTGACGAAGCGATCCGACCGGTCGCAACAACGGCGGCGGCCGCGCACGGTGGATCAGGTCAGCGAGCGGCCGGTCGTGGTGTCCACGTGCGACGGGATCTCACCCTCGTGGCGGTCGCCGGTCGAGGACGTGCCCGACGGTTCGAACATCAGGATCGACCCGCCCGGCGACGACGGCTTGTGCTCGACGCCCTTCGGTACGACGAACGTATCGCCGGTGCGCAGCACGACGGTCGTCTCGGTGCCGTCGGCGTCGCGCAGGGCGATGTCGAACCGGCCGTCGAGCACCAGGAAGAACTCGTCGGTGTCGTCGTGGACGTGCCAGACGTGGTCGCCCTTGGCGTGGGCGACCCGCACGTCGTAGTCGTTCATGCGGGCGACGATGCGAGGGCTGTAGACGTCGTCGAAGGTCGCGAGGGCAGCGGTCAGGTTCACGGGTTCCATGCCGTCCAGTGTCGCGGTTCAGCGCCTGTTCAGCGGTGGTGAGCGATACTGAGCCGTGAAGTTGTTGCTGGTCGAGGACGACGCGAAGGTCGCGGCGGCGGTCACCCGTGGGCTGCGCGCCGAGGGTTACACGGTGGAGCACGCGGCCGACGGTGTGGACGGCCTGTGGCTCGCGACGGAGGGCAGCTTCGACCTGATCGTGCTGGACGTGCTGCTACCGGGCCGGGACGGGTACGACGTGTGCGCGGCGCTGCGGGCCGCCGGCGACTGGACGCCGATCCTCATGCTCACCGCGCTCGACGGCCCCCGGTCGGAGACGCGCGGGCTCGACTGCGGTGCCGACGACTACCTCGCCAAGCCGTTCGCGTTCCCGGTCCTGCTGGCGAGGGCCCGTGCCCTGCTCCGCCGTGCCGACCGGGCCCCGGCGCCTTCCACGGTGGGCGATCTGCGGATCGACTCCCGCCGCCGCCGTGCGTGGCGCGGCGACGAGGAGCTGGCGTTGACGGCGCGCGAGTTCGCGGTGCTGGAGTACATGGTCCGCCGCGCCGGCCAGGTCGCGTCCAAGTACGACATCCTCGGCGGCGTCTGGGAGCAGGACTTCGACGGCGATCCGAACATCGTCGAGGTGTACGTGCGCCGGCTCCGGCTCAAGATCGGCACGGACCAGCTGGAAACCGTGCGCGGCGCCGGCTATCGCCTGGGTGAGCCGTGACCGTCCGGCTGCGGGTGGCGGCGCTGGCGGCGCTCGCGGTCCTGGCCGTGCTCACCGTTGCGGGGATCGGACTGGTGCTGGCCGAGCGGTTCCTGCTCACCCGCAACCTCGACGACGCCCTGCGGCTCCGGGCGGACGGCATCACCGCCCGGAGCATCCTCGGGGATCTCGGCGACGACGACCTGTTCGCGCAGATCGTCGGCCCGGACGGCACCGTCCTCGACGCCACGGCCAACCTCGGCGACGCCCCCGCGCTCACCGGGACAGGCGTCCGCACGATGGACGACATCCCCGTCGACGACGGGCCGTTCCGGGTGGTGACGACCCGGGTCGACGGGGCGGTCGTGCACGTCGGCGGCTCGCTCGATGACGTGGACGAAAGCGTCGGCACCCTCGCCACGATCCTGCTCGTGGCGGTGCCCGCGCTGACGGCCGCGCTGGCGGCGCTGATCTGGACCCTGGTCGGCCGGACCCTGGCGCCGGTCGAGGCCATCCGCTCCGAGGTGGCCGCGATCGGCGGCGACGACCTGCACCGGCGCGTGCCGGAACCGGCCAGCCGCGACGAGATCGCCCGGCTCGCCCGCACGATGAACGCCATGCTCGACCGGGTCGAGGAGGCCGCGACGCGCCAGCACCGGTTCGTCTCGGACGCTTCGCACGAGCTGCGCAGCCCGCTGACGAGGATCCGTTCGGAGCTGGAGGTCGACCTGGCCCACCCCGGCACCGCCGACCCGTACGCGACGCACCGCAGCGTCCTGGACGAGGCGACCACGCTGCAGCGGCTGGTCGACGACCTGCTGGAGCTGGCGCGCGGCGGCGACGGGCACCAGGGACCCGTCGACCTGGACGATGTCGTCCTCGCAGAGGCCCGCACGGTAGATGGGCTGACGGTCGACACCAGCGGCGTCTCGGCCGCGCAGGTGCGGGGCGACGGCGGCCAGCTCGCCCGCGCGGTCCGGAATCTCGTCGACAACGCGGCGCGCCACGCCCGCACGGTCGTCACCCTGACCGTCGCGGAGCAGGACGGTCACGCCGTCCTCACCGTCACCGACGACGGTCCCGGCATCCCGCCGGACGAGCACGAGCGGGTGTTCGAGCGGTTCGCCCGCCTCGACGGTGCCCGTACCGACGGCGGGAGCGGGCTCGGACTGGCGATCGTCCGCGAGATCGTCGGGCGGCACGGCGGCACCGTCCGCGTCGATCCGGACCACCACGACGGCGCCCGCCTGGTCGTAGAGCTGCCCTGTTGACAGCGCTGGCTACGGTCTCGCGATGTTCAAGGGCGATCTCGGCCGCAGCGGCTCCCACGGGGCCAGCGGCGTGCAGGAGCTGTCGGGCGTGGCGTGGCAGCGGGAGTTCGACAAGCCGGTGTCCGGCGCGGCGGTCGTGGACGGGCAGGTCCTCGTCGCGGCGGAGTTCAGCGGCCAGGTGCACGCGCTCGACCTCAGCGACGGCACCGAGGTGTGGCGGGTCACGCACAGCGACCACTACCTGGAACGCGACCACCCGTCGACGACGGTCCACCCGACGGTGGCCGGCGACCTGCTGGTGTGCCGGTCCGCGTGGACCCTGAGCGCGCTCGACCGGAAGACCGGCGAGCGTCGCTGGTGGACGACGCCGCACAGCGACGGGCCGGCCCCGTCCTGCCCCGCCGTGCTGGACGGGCTCGTGATCCACACCCAGGGCGGCTACTCCGGCGGGAACGCGTTCACCGCCAGCGTGGAGGCGACCGACCTCGCCACCGGCGACGAGGAAGTGTGGAACTACTCCGACGACACGGACGAGCGGCTGATCAACCCCGACCACCCCACGGTCGCCGACGGCCTCGTGTTCGTCTTCGAGGGCGACCAGTGGTGGGACGAGGAGAACACGGCCGACATCCGGCGGACCCTGGTCGCGCTGGACGCCCGGACCGGCGCGCTGGTGTGGAGCCGCGATCTGCCCGCGCGGCAGTGCCCGGGGCACCCGGCGGCGGTCGAGCAGGGCACGGTCTGGTTCACGACGTCCCGAGTGGACGACGAGGACGCCGTGATGTGGGTGGCGCAGGCGGTGGACACCGGGACACTCTGGGCGGTGCCGGCGACCGGCGGCGAACCGCGCGCGGTGTACGGACTCGGGTCGGCGCCGGCCGCGGCGCCACTGCTCGCCGGCGGCCTGGTGCACGTCCCCACGGTCGACGGCACCGTCCACGCGGTCGACGCCGCGACCGGCACCGCACGCTGGACGTTCCAGGGTGAACCGTGCGGCAAGGCCGAGATGCTGAACCTGCCGTCGGCCGTCACGCTGGCCGCCGCCGACGGGCGGATCTACGTGACGTCGGCGCACAGGATCGTCGCACTCGGATAGGCCCCGCGCGCTAGCCTACGGGCATGGCGATGTTCGGGCCGGACGTCACGTTCCTGGGCATTCCTCGCTGCGACCTCGCCGACGAGGAGAGCTTCCGGGGCGCCGACGCGGTGGTGATCGGGGCGCCGTACGACGCGGGCGCCTCCTACCGCGCCGGCGCCCGGTTCGGACCGCAGGCGATCCGCACGGCCGACTACCTGCCGCACGACTCCGCCCGTCCGCATCTGGCGTTGCGCGTGGACCCGTTGCGGGACCTGCGCGTCCTCGACGCGGGCGACGTCGACATGCCGGGCGTGGAGGCCCGGGTGCCGCTGGACCGCCTGGAGGCGGCCGTACAGACCGTGGCGGACGCCGGCGCGATCCCGATCGTCCTCGGCGGCGACCACACGATCACCTGGCCGGACGTCACGGGTGTGGCGCGCGCGGTCGGCTGGGGCCGGGTGTCGGTCCTGCACTTCGACGCGCACGCCGACACGGGCGAGCGCCAGTTCGGCTCGCTGATCGGGCACGGGCTGCCGATGCGGCGGCTGATCGAGTCCGGTGCGTGCCGCGGCGACCGGTTCCTCCAGCTGGGGCTGCGCGGCTACTGGCCCGACCCGCCGGTGCTCGACTGGATGGCCGAGCAGGGGATGCGGTCGTTCGAGATGCACGAGATCGTCCGGCGCGGCCTCACCGACTGCCTGGACGAGGCGTTCGCGATCGCCACGGACGAGTGCGACGGCGTGTTCCTCTCGGTCGACATCGACGTGACGGACCCGGGGTCGGCGCCGGGAACGGGCACCCCGGAGCCGGGCGGGTTCACGCCGCGCCAGTTGCTGGACACCGTCCGGCGGATCGCGATCGAGCTGCCCGTCGTCGGCATGGACGTCGTGGAGGTGTCACCGCCGTACGACAGCGCCGACGTCACCGCGTTCCTGGCGAACCGCGTGATCCTGGAGGCACTGTCCGGTATCGCGTACCGCCGGGGCGGCGGGACCTGGGCGGACATCCCGCCGACCCTGCTCGACGGCCGCCCCGGCTAGCGGATGGGACTGCGCGAGGTCCGCGAATGGCTCAGTGAAGACCACCGCGGGGCGACCGGCGCGCGGAAGGCCCTGTACTTCGGGATGTTCGGCGCGCTCGGTGCCACCTGCGGCTGGTTCATCTGGGTGGCCGTGGCGATTCTCGTCGCCGATTTCCGCGACGTGTGGATATCCGCGCTGGTCGGCGGGCTGCTCGGCATTCTGTTCGAGGGCGCGAAGCGCTACCGGCAGGCGACACGGGCACGGCCGGCCGATGCTCCGAACCGGTTTCCCGTCGCCGTGCCGCTCCTCGGTGTCGCGGGAACGTTCCTCGCCGTGGCCGGCGAGAACTCCCTGGCTGAGCTGGTCAAGGAGGTTCGCATCCCCGTCCTGACCAGCGTGCTGACGTTCTTCGTCGGGGGTGTGGCCGTCCTCGCCGCCGCGCAGGTCGCCGGATGGTTCGACGACGATCGGGATCCGTCTGAGGTGGCGAGCAGGTACTTCGGCATCGGTCTCTGTCTGATCTTCCTCGGCGCGCTGATCGCCGCCCCGCTGAGCCTTCTCCACACGCTGGCCGGGCTGGATGCGAGCTACCGGCCACTGGCCGCTTGGTGGGCGGTGATCAGCGTCGTCGCGGGGATCGCCGTGCTGCAGGCGCGGAAGTCCGCCCTGCGGGCCGCGTCGGCAGGGCTGGCGGCGCTCGGCTTCATGACCTTTGTCGTCGTGTGCTTCGGATTCGGTCCGTCAGAGGTGACGGACCGGTATACGCCGCCCAGCACGCCGCGGTTGGGGCAGGCGCTGACCGGGATCACACAGGGGCTGCTGGCAGGTCCCGATGTTCCGGCGCGGACCTGGACGGCCGCCCAGGACCAGCTCCGCGTCGGCGATTCGACCCGGCTGGTGGAGCCGCGGCTCCCGGAAGCGGTGTCCGGGACGCTCGGCGCCCTCACCGACTGCGACGACATCCCCGCCGGGCCCGACGAGCTGAACCCGGCCTCGTACCTCGAACGGAAGCGCGAGATGTGCCGCCAGCTCGCCGCGACGACGCCCTCGGAGTGGACCCGGTCGGTGATCGTCCTCGGGTCATTCTGTGGCGGGCTCATCGTGGCGGCCCGGCTGGAGCGCCGGTGGAGGCCGGAGGACTACGGGAGTCATCCCCTTCGCCGCTACGACAGCATCGGGCTGGTCACCGCGCTGGTGCTTCTCGTGCTGGGCGTCGTCACGCTCAGGCTCGCCGGTTAGTCCAACCGCGCGGCCGAAGTTGTCCATCTGAGCCATAACCCCGGCAGGCCACGGCGACCTACGCTCGTCGCGGAGCGTCCCACCACCGGGACTCCCTGCTATCCGCGGACGGGACTCTCGATGGACATCTGCCAGCTGTCGGCGGTCGAGCTCGGCGCCGCGCTGCGTCGTGGCGAGTTCACCGCCGTGGAGGCCCTCGAAGCCGTCCTGCGCCGCGCGGACGAGATCGCGGGCACGGTCAACCCGTTCACCGTCCGGCTGGACGAGCGTGCCCACCGCGCCGCCGTCGCCGCCGACGCCGCGCTGGCCCGTGGCGAAGCCGGTCCGCTGGCGGGCGTGCCGGTGTCCACGAAGGACTCGCACTGGATGGCCGGTGTCGAGTCCACGGCAGGGTCGCGGACTCGCCAGGGCTTCGTCCCGCCCGAGACGATGGGCGCGCTGGAGCGGCTCGACGCGGCAGGCGCCGTCGTGTTCGCCCGGACCACGACCCCGGAGTTCTGCTACTTCGGCGTCACGGAGTCGCCGCTGTTCGGCCGGACGGCCAATCCGCACAATCTCGACCGCACCGCGGGCGGATCGTCCGGGGGAGCGGCGGCCGCGGTGGCGGCGGGATGCGGGCCGCTCTCGCTCGGCGGCGACGGCGGCGGCTCGATCCGGATCCCCGCCGCGTTCTGCGGGGTCGTGGGCTTCAAGCCGACCTTCGGCCTCGTCCCGCACGAGCCGTCCACGGCCGGCTGGAAGACGCTGGTCGCGGTCGGCCCGATGGCACGGACGGTCGCCGACACCCGCCTGTTACTGGACGCCGTCGCCGGCTTCGACCGCCGCGACCGGCACAGCCTGCCACCGGTCGACCTGCATCCGGAACCGGGTCCGCTCCGGCTGGTGGTCTCCGAGGACCTCGGCTTCGCCCCACTGGACGACGACGTCCGCCGCGCGTTCCGGACGGCCGTCCAACGGCTCGCCGCCGCCGGCGTCGACATCGTCGAGGACCGGCCGGGGCTTCCCACGTCCGTCCACACGTGGAGCGCGATCGCCTTGGCCGAGGCGTACCACGCCGAGCAGGACGAGTTCCTGCACCGCCGCGACGAACTCACCCCGGACGCCGTCGACTACCTGACCGCCGGCAGCTACGTCACGACCGAGCAGTACGTCCGGGCGCAGTTCGCCAGGGAGCACGTCCACCGCGCCTACGCCGACCTGTTCGCCCGTACCGGCGCCACCGCCCTGCTCACGCCGACGCTCGGCTGCGAGGCCTTCCCGCATGGCCAGCGGTTCCCGGACGCCATCGGCGGCGTCCCGATCGGCCCGCCCGACCTGGACTGGGCGCCGTTCCTCTACGACGCGAACCTCGCCGGCCTGCCCGCCTGCGCCCTGCCGATGGGACGCGGCGACGACGGGCTGCCCGTATCGCTCCAGGTCGTGGGCGCCCGCTGCGACGACGGCCGGGTACTCGCGGCCGCCCACACCATCGAGCAGGTCATGACCTGAGGAGGCCACCATGTCCGGACTGCCTTCCACGCTCCGCGGCGTCTCCGACCTGCGCGAGTTCTTCCGCACGAACCAGACGCCGATCTACTTCGTCTCGCCGACGCCGTTCAACCTGCTCGGCATCGACCGGTGGGTCCGCAACTTCCACTACGTCAGCTACTTCGACTCGTTCGAGGGCGGTCACCCGAACGTGTTCGTGCCGCGCGAGCGTGAGGCGCGCGAGTTCACCTCGATCGAGGAGATCTGCAACTACCTGCTGAGCCACCGCGAGGTGCTGGACCTCGTCAAGAGCCACGGCACGGGCGGACGCTGCGCGTTCGTCATGTTCGACGCCGAGACCGAAGCCCTCGCCACGGACGCCGGCCTCACGGTCGCGCATCCGCCGGCGGCGTTGCGGCACCGGCTGGACTCGAAGATCGTCACCACGCAGCTCGGCAACGACGCCGGGGTGCCGAGCGTCCCGAACGTCCTCGGCCGTGCCCGCAGCTACAAGGAGCTGAAGAACCTGGCGAAGAGCGCGGGTCTCGGCAAGGACCTCGTGGTCCAGATGCCGTACGGCGACTCCGGGAAGACCACGTTCTTCATCAGGTCCAAGGCGGACTGGGAGAAGTGCGCCGCGAAGGACCCGCTGCACGAGCAGGAACTGAAGGTGATGCGCCGGATCAACCACCGCGCCATCGCCGTCGAGGCCGTGCTCACCCGGCACGGGACGCTCGTCGGGCCGCTGATGAACGACATCACCGGCCACCCCGAACTCACGCCGTACCGGGGCGGGTGGGCCGGCAACGACTACCCGGCCACATTGACGCCGAAGCAGAAGCGGCGCGCCCGCAAGCTGACCCGGCGGCTCGGCGACCGGCTCGCGCAGGAGGGCTACCGGGGCTTCTTCGAGGTGGACTACCTGGTCGACCTCGACACCGGGGAGCTGTACCTGGGGGAGCTGAACCCCCGGATCAGCGGCATCAGCTCGATGACGAACGTGACCGCCGGCGCCTACGCCGACCTGCCGCTGTTCCTGTTCCACCTGCTCGAATACCTCGATGTCGACTACGAGATCGACGTGGACGAGATCAACGAGCGCTGGTCGCGCGAGGCGGCCGTCGACGTGTGGAGCCAGATCATCGTCAAGGAGACCGGCGACGAGGTCGAGCTGCTCACCGCCGCCCCGCACACCGGCATCTACCAGCTGGGCAAGGACGGCGCGGTGAGCTTCCGCCGCTGGGGCAACGACTGGCACGGGATCGTCAACGAGTCCGAGGCGTTCTACCTGCGCATCCACTCACCGGGCGACTACCGCTACCACGGCGCCGACCTGGGCGCGCTGGTCACCCGCGGCCGGTTGCAGACCGACGACAACGAGCTGGAGAAACGCTGCAAGCAGTGGGCATCGGGAATCCGGTCGCAGTTCGCCGGGACGCCGCTCACCCCGCAGGACCCGCCGCCGGTCGGTCCGCTCGCGTTCAAGATGGCGTGAGGGCGGAACCGAGCATGACCTCGTGCTGGCCGGACGTGAACGTGGCCAGCTCGTGCCGCCACGTCGAGTCGCGCCAGCGGTACTCGACCGACAGCTCGTCCGGCCGGTAGACGACCGTGTAGAGGGTGCCGAAGCCGGCCTCGAACGTCGTGGAGTGCAGCGGCGGTTCGAGGAACCGGGCGGCCAGGCCGTCCAGATCGGACCGCCCCACCAGCGAGGCCAGGGTCGCGGCGCGTTCGACGCTGTGGGTGGCGTGCGCCTGCTCGGGCCAGTCCAGCTGTTCCTGATGGTTGGTCGCGTACGGCAGGGCCACGAACCGGGCGTCGCGGTACGGGCCGAGGTAGGCGGTGAAGTACTCGCCGTGGCGATCCAGGACCGTCACGTTGTACGCCATGTGCACGGGGAGCCGGGCCAGCACCTCACGGGCCTGCGCGGCGGTGTCGCAGACTTCGAGCACGTACCGCAGCACCAGCGGGATGCCGAAGCCCGTGCCGACCTCGCGCCGCCCGCCGAACGCGAGCGACGCGACCAGCCCCGCGTCGTTCATGCCGTCGACCAGCCCCCACAGGCAGTCGCTCATGCCGAGCACCGGCCGGCCGGTGAACGAGGTGCCCGTCACGATCCGGTCGAGCAGCTGGGGCGCGTAGTCGTAGTTGCGGACGAGCGCGAGCGGGCCCGCCGTGTGGACTGCCTGCGAGCATCCGGCCAGGTAGGCGGGCGGGTTGTAGAGGGACAGCATCCGGGCCGGCAGGTCGGCACCGCCGGCCAGCTCGACCAGGCGGTGCCAGGTGGGCAGCAGCTCGGGCATGTGGAGGGCGAGCGCCCGCTCGCAGGTCGCGCGGCCGGGACGGGTCGTGATGCCGTCGCGTAGGTACCAGCTGCGGTACCCGGGCCACAGCGCCGTGAACGTCTGCTGCCACACCGGACCAGGCCACGGCTCGGCCACGGCCCAGAAGGTGACCGGCCAGGTCCCGGCGCTCACGGCGCCCAGAGTATGCCTACCTCGCCGCGCCGCGTCAGGCGATCTCGAGGTAGTCCAGGTTCGGGCCTCCGTTCGCGGTCGTCGCCGTGGCCCGGACGGTGTTCGCACCGGCGTTGAGCGTGGCCGGCACCGTCACCGTCTGCCAGGTCGTCCAGGCGCCCGTGCCGTTGAAGCTCACGGTCGTCGGGGCGGCGCCGTTGACGCTGATGGCGAGCGGACGGTTCGTCGTGGTCCCGTTCGCGTGCCGGAACCGCAGCGTGACCGCGCCCGCCGCCGCGGCGGTGACGGCGAACTGCACGTAGCTGCCGGTCGCGTTGTCGTAGTTGACGAACCCGGTGCCGGAGTAGCCCGTGTGGTTGGACTCGGCCACGCCGCCCGTGATCGTCGCCGACTCGGCCTCGTACCGGTTCCCGGGCGCGGGTGGCTCGCCCACCTGCACGCCGTTGATCTTGACGTTGATCAGGCGCAGGCCGTCCACGAAGTCGAACTTGTTCGCCGTGTCGACCACGCCGCGGAAGTCACAGTCGCGGACGACGAACCCGTGCACGTGGCTGCTGGAGAGGCCGGCGACGTCGAACGCCTTCCGGCCGGCACGCGTGCACGTCGAGTTGCTGATCGAGAACGGGCCGAACCGGAACGGGAAGCTGCCCGTCTGTCCGTTGTAGACCGGGTTGACGAAGGCCACCGACCTGTCGAGCGTCCCGGAGAAGCTGTCGAGGTTGATGTTCTCGCTGAAGCCGCCGCGCCGCGTGTTCGACTTCACGTACAGCGCGTACTTGAGGGCGCCGACCATCGTGCAGCGGTAGGCGTAGACGTTGCGGATGCCGCCGGTCTGCTCGCTGCCGCAGGTGATCGCGCCCCAGTTGCCGTTCATCCGGCAGTCGAAGACCACGATGTTCTGGGAGGGCACGTTGATCCGGCGCCCGTCGACGTCCCGGCCGGACTTGATGGCCACGTTGTCGTCGTGCGCGCCGAGGTTCGAGTCGCGGATCACGACGTGGTCGCACGACTCGGGGTCGACGGCGTCGGTGTTGCTGCGCGCGGTGCTGGCGTCGGTGTTGACGTTGTCGATCGTCACGTTCTTGCACAGCGTCGGGTGGATCTGCCAGAACATCGCGTTCCGGACCGTGACGCCCTGGATCAGGACGGTGTCGCAGAGGTACGGCTCGATGAACGTCGAGCGCATGTCGTGGCCGGAGCCGGGCACGATCCGCTCCTGCGGCGGCTTCGACACCTGCGTCTCCAGCCAGGCCCGGTCGTTGCCCTTGTTCCAGGACGACGTCGCGGCCGCGTCGAGCGTCCCGGTGCCCGTGAGCGCGATGTTCGTCTGGTTGTATGCGTAGATCATGGGGGAGCGGTTCATGCACTCGATCCCCTCGTACCGCGTCAGGACGACCGGGAAGCGTGACGCCGTACCGCTGAACCGCAGCGTGGCGCCCTGTAACTTGAAGTCCACATTGCTCTTGAGGTGGATGGCGCCGGTCACGTACGTGCCGGCGGGCACGAGGACGTGGCCCCCGCCCGCCTGGTTCGCCGCCTGGATAGCCCGCGCGAACGCCAGGGTGTTGTCGGTGCTGTTGTCGGCCTTGGCACCGTAGTCGAGGACGTTGAACGTCAGGTCGGGGAAGACCGGGATCTTCGTCTCGGCGACGATCTGGTTGGCGGCCGGCCACGGCAGTGTCGGCGCCGGCGCGACCGGGACGGCTCGGGACGCCGCGAACGCGGACCCGCCCGGCAAGAGCTGGGCCGCGGCTGCTCCACCGGCGACGAGCGCCCCCGCCCTGAGAACGGATCTCCTGCTGATCGGCTGCGGCATGTGCGCTCCTCGGCTACCAAAGGGTGGTCCGACCTTTACGCGGGCACTCACAACCGCCGACTTTCGGACTTTTGAGGGTCGCGCGGCCCGCCATACCCTCAAAAGTCCGAAACTCGGGGCTGCGAGGGCAGGTTACAAAGGTGTGAGTATCTGTCAAGGCCGGCGCCGATTGCCTGAGTGATCTGATGAGTACGGCGGAATGGGCGTGCGTCAGGCGGGAAGGAGCGGGGCTACCAGCGGTCGACGTGCAGCACGTTCTCCAGCGGCTCCCGGCGGGCCGGCTTGAAGTCCGTGCCGACCGAGTACGCCGTCGGGATGAGCGCCGCCTGCCGGACGTCGCCGGGCAGCCCGAGCAGCGCCGCGACCTCCGCCTCGTGCAGGAGGTGCAGGGTCGTCCACGCCGTGCCGAGACCCCGCGCCCTCGCCGCGAGCATGTAGCTCCACGCCGCCGGCAGGATCGATCCCCACACGCCGGCCTGGTTCCCCTCCGGCAGCCGGTTGACCTTCAGACACGGGATGACCAGCACCGGCACCTGGCCCATGTGCTCGCCCAGGTACGCCACGCTGTCGCCCACCCGGGACTGCACGGCCGACCGCGCCGGATCGTCCGAGAACTGCTTGGCGGCGGATGCCGGCGAGGCCAGGTAGTGCTCGACCGCCCGGCGGTAGAGGTCGCCGATCGCCGCGCGCTGGTCGGTGTCCGTCACGACGACCCAGTGCCACTGCTGGCGGTTGCTGCCCGACGGCGCCTGCAGCGCGATCTCCAGGCACTCCTTCACCAGCTCCAGCGGCACCGGCCGCTCCAGGTCGAGGCGCTTGCGCACCGATCGGGTCGTCGTCAGCAGCTGGTCCGGGGTGAGATCGAGAGTCGCCACGCCGCAATCCTAAGCAGTTCAACTCAGGTGAACGGCGCCTCCGGGGACGATGATCTCTCCATGACCGAGCAGGCACGCGACGCCGTCCAGAGCCTCGTCGAGGACGGCACGCTCACCCAGGAACAGGCCGACCAGGTTCTCGCGCGTCTGCGGGTGACCGGGCCGGCGCCAGGCAGGTCGGTGCTCGTCGAGTTCGCCGGCTACCTCGGCGGCGCGCTCCTGCTCGGGGGCGTGTCACTCATCGTCGTGCCGACCTGGGACGACCTCGCGTTCGGCGCCCGCCTCGCCATCGCCGTCGCGATGACCGTCCTGCTGGCGGCCGCCGCGCTCGGCATCGGCGGCCCCTGGCGCCCACGTCCCGCCGGCGGCTCGCCGGCGACGGGAACGGCCGGGCCCTCAGGCTCCGGTGCGACCGATGGCGGGTCGGCGGCTGCGGCAGGGTCCTCGGTTGCCAGGGCCACCGACGGCGGGACGCCGCGTAGGCGGGTGGCGGCGAATGCCGCGCGGTTGGCGTCGACGCTCGGCGCGTTGGCGGCAGGCGGGGCCGCGACCGTCGCGGCCGTCCTCTCGCCGGACCGCCTGGAGTTCCTGCTGGCGTCGAGCGCCGCCCTCGTCGTGACGCTGGTGCTGTACCCGCTGCTGCGTGGCGCGCCGCTCCTGGCCGCGGCGGGACTGGCGTCGACGCTGACCGTCTTCGCCGCCCTGGAGCGCGCGGGCGTGGACGACCAGGCGTGGTGGGCGACGGGGTTCGCCGTACTGGGCGCGGCGTGGCTCGCGGTGGCGATGACCCCGGCCGTGACGGAGCGCGGGACGGCCGGCCTCGTCGGCGGCGCGATCGGACTCGTCGCGGGGGAGACCGCCGCGACCGCCGAGCCGGACGCCGTCGCCCTGTACGGCCTCGCGCTGGGGGTCGTGTTCGTCGCCGCCGGGTTCGGCGCCTACCTCGCCGGCCGGGGCTGGCCGTGGCTGGTTCCCGCCACCCTCACGGCGCTGGTGGTGCCCGCCACGGCGCTGTCGAACGTCCTGGAGAACGGGCTCGTCGCGGGTGTGGTGGTGGCGGCCGTGGGCGCGTTGATCCTCGCCGCGGGCGGCCTCGGGCTGCTCCGCCGCAAGCCAGCGTAAGAGCGCTCTCCGAAACCGGGCCACCGGGGCGCCGGCGGCCCGAGTGCGGGGTGAGAATCCTGAGCGTGGCGCGCCGAGCAGTGCTGCCACTATGACCGAGCTTGATATCAGCTGACCAGGTCTCTGGTGTTGACACACGATTAATTCTTCGTTATCAAGTTCTGTGAGAGCGCTTTCTGCACGGTTCACAGCTCATCCGGTTCTTGCCACCGCGCGCCCTGCCTCGGCGCGAGCTTTCGAGCCCCGCTCCGCAGAGAGGTCATCCATGAGCACTCCGCAGCCTCCCGCTCCGCCTCCCCGCAGACGCCGGTTACGGCCGGGTCTCGCCGCCGCAGCCGCGGCGGCCGCACTCGTGGCATCCGCCGCACTGGTGCCAACGATGGCCTCGAACGCGGCTGTCCCGCCACCGCCCGCCGGGTGGACCACCGTGTTCTCCGACGACTTCACCGGCGGCTCCGGTTCGCTCCCGTCCGGCGCGAACTGGCGCTTCTCCCTCGGCCACAGCTACCCCGGCGGACCGCCGAACTGGGGTACCGGCGAGATCGCCGCGCACACCAACAACCCGGCCAATGTCAGCCTGGACGGCGCCGGCAACCTGCGGATCACGCCTCGCCGCGACGGCGCCGGCAACTGGACGTCCGCCCGCATCGAGACCAACAAGCAGGACTTCAAGGCGCCCGCCGGCGGCATCCTGCGGATCGAAGGCCGCATCCAGATGCCGAACGTCGGCGGTGCCGGCGCGCTCGGTTACTGGCCCGCGTTCTGGGCACTCGGCTCCCCGTACCGGGGCAACTGGTGGAACTGGCCCGGCATCGGCGAGTTCGACATCATGGAGAACGTCAACGGTGTCGACCGGGTGTGGGGCGTGCTCCACTGTGGAACGAGCCCGGGCGGCACGTGCAACGAGAAGAACGGCATCGCGAACAGCCGTCCGTGCCCGAACGGTAGCTGCCAGAGCACCTTCCACGCCTACCGGTTCGAGTGGGACCGCTCCGTCAACCCGAACCAGCTCCGCTGGTACGTCGACGGGCAGCTGTTCCACCAGGTCAGCCAGGCCCAGATCGAGGCCGGTGCCTGGGCCCAGATGACCGGCCACGCCGGCTACTTCATCATCCTGAACGTCGCCATCGGCGGCGAGTTCCCCGACAACTACTCCGGTACCCGCACCCCGGGCCCGGGCATCCAGCCCGGCGTGCCGATGGTGATCGACTACGTGGCGGCATGGACCAGGTCCGGCGGCGGACCCGATCCGACGCAGTCGCCGGCGCCGCCGACCTGCGGTCCGAACCTGGCGCTGAACCGTCCCGCGACGGCGTCCAGCCAGGAGAGCGCGTCGCTCGCGCCGCAGTACGCGGTCGACGGCAATCCCGGCACCCGCTGGTCCAGCACGCACAGCGACAACCACTGGATCCAGGTCGACCTGGGCAGCTCGCGTGCCCTGTCGAAGGTCCGGCTGAACTGGGAGGTCGCGTACTCGACCTCGTACCAGATCCTGACATCGACGAACGGGTCCACGTGGAGCGAGGCGTCGTCGAACTTCGGCAGCGGTGGAGTGGAGGAGATCGGCATCAACAGGACCGCCAGATACGTCCGGATGAACGGCCAGACGCGTGCGACACCGTACGGGCACTCCCTCTGGGAGTTCGAGGTCTACGGCGCGTGCTCGACGCCGACCCCGGGCCCGACCGGGAGCTCCACCCCAGGCCCGAACCCGACGACGCCGGGCCCGACCCAGCCACCGGGCGGTACGACGTGGGCACCGAACACGGCCTACGGGATAGGCGCGGTCGTGACGTACGGCGGCATCCGGTACCAGTGCCGCCAGGCCCACACCTCGATCGTCAGCTGGGAGCCACCGAACACGCCGGCCCTCTGGCTGCAGATCTGACCTGACCACCGCCGCCCACCAGGGAGGGCTGGCGCCACCCCTCCAGGCGCCGGCCCTCCCGCTTCTACGATGCGGGCATGGACACCACGGGGCTCATGCACTGGCGGACCCACAATGTTCGGCTTGCCGGGCCGCCGCTCGACGGCCCCGGCGACGTCGTGGCGTGGTTCGGCGCCGCGCAGTCCCAGGACTACGGGCCGGCGAAATGGTCGGTCGGCACCCGGACGGCCGGTGCCACGGACGCCGACCTGGACCGGGCGCTCGCGGACGGGACGATCCTGCGGACGCACGTCCTCCGGCCGACGTGGCACTTCGTCACGCCCGCCGACATCCGCTGGATGCTGGAGCTGACCGGGCCGCGCGTACACGTGTTCAACTCGTACTACTACCACCAGCTCGGCCTCGACCAGCCGCTCCTCGCGCGCTGCGCCATGCTGCTGGCCGACGCGCTCCGGGGCGGCAACCAGCTCACCCGCAAGCAGGTCGTCGCGCTCCTCGCGGGCGCCGGCGTGGAGGCCGCCGGTCCCCGGCTGGCGTACATCATCATGTACGCCGAGCTGGAAGGCGTGGTCTGCAGCGGCGCGCTCGCCGGCAAGCAGCACACGTACGCGTTGCTGGAGGAACGCGCGCCCGACGCGGTGTCACTCACCCGCGACGAGGCGCTCGCCGAACTCACCGCCCGCTACTTCACCAGCCACGGGCCGGCGACCGCCAAGGACTTCCGCTGGTGGTCCAGCCTCACCCTCGGCGAGATCCAGCGCGGGCTGGAGCTGGCCGCCGACCGGCTCGACAGCGCCGACGTCGACGGCCTGACCTACTGGTTCGCGGCCGGGCCGGTGCCCGACGGTGACGTGCCGGCGATCTCGCTGCTCCAGCCGTACGACGAGTACCTCGTGGGTTACACCGAGAGCAAGCACCTGCTGGACATCGACGGTTCCGCCGCCGCGCTGCCGCCCCGCGAGAGCGCGTACAACAACGTCATGCTCGCCGGTACGCAGGTCGCCGGGCGGTGGAAGCGGACGGTCAAGCGCGACTCCGTCCACATCGACGCGCTGCTGCACCACCCGTTCGACGCCGCCCGGACGGACGCCCTGCACGCGGCCGCCGCCAGCCACGGCGAATTCCTGGGGTTGCCCGCGACGGTCTCAGTCGAGCACTGGGACGTCCAGTAGCCGGCGCAGCGCGTCCTGCCCGGTCGGGGTGAGGCGGACGGCGCGGCTGGTGCCGACCGGTCGGATCCAGCCGCTGTCCCGGAACCGCGCGCAGAGGACGGCGCCGGCCAGGCCGGCCAGGTGCGGGCGGCGTTCGTTCCATGCACACGACTGACGTACCGGCGGCGCTCAGCACCGCACCGGTCCCGCAGGCGCCCCGCGCGGCGAGTCCGGGATGGCCTGGCTGCGGGCATCGGTGTCCCGGTTCAGCAACGGCGGCGCTGCCGGTGTCCTCGACGCGCTGCGGGTCGCGCGGTGACGGCTCGCACGAGCGGTGAGAGGGCTGCCTTCCGGGCGTTGCACGACGGGGCGGTGCCGTTGCTGCTGCCGGACGCGTGGGACTTCGCGTCCGCCGCCGCGCTGGTCGACGCCGGGTTCGCCGCCCTCGGCACGACGAGTCTCGGCATCGCCGCCGCGCAGGGCCTGCCCGACGCGCAGGGCCACGGCCGGCACGAGACCGTCACGCTGGCCCGGCTGCTCGGGCGGCTGCCCTGCCTGCTGACCGTCGACCTCGAAGCGGGGTACAGCGAGGATTCCGGCGCGGTCTCGCCGAGCTGGCCGACCTGGGGGCCCGGCGGGTCAGCACCGGCTCACTGCTGTTCCGGGAGGCCCTGCACGCAGCGGTAACGACGGCCACGACCATCCGGAGCGGCGACCGGACCGGCGGCACCGCGCCCAGCTACCAGCGCGTGCAGGACCTGATCGCTCAGTTCCAGCCGTAGTCGGCGCGCAGCGCGGCGGCAACCTGGTCGAAACGGGTCCGGTCCAGGACGGCGCCCTCGCGGCGGATGCCGTCCTCGGCGACCTGCAGCACGCGGTCCAGGCGGATCCAGCTCGGCCGGTTCTCCCTGTCCCAGGTGCCCGGGCCGAGCGCCAGCCAGTGCCGCTGCCCGTCGCGTTCGTGCTGGCTGGACAGCATCAGGCCGGACAGCGTCCGGCCGTCGCGGCCGATCACCAGCACCGGACGGTCCTTGCCCTGGGACGGGTCGTCCTCGTACGGGACCCAGGTCCAGACGATCTCGCCCGGGTCGGCCTGGCCGTCGAGCTGCGGTGCGTACACGAGCGTGCGGCGGCCGCGTTTGGGTGCGAGCCGGCCGAGGAGGCGCTTCAGCAAATCACTTCAGCCGTTCGGACTTGACGTGCTGCGGCGGCGCGCCGTCGACGACGCGGTTGCCGCGTTCCCAGGCGAGGAACTGGTCGGTCTCGACGAGCATCGCGCTGGCCAGCCAGATCGCGACGCCGATGTCGTCGACCGTGCCGAGCAGCAGCAGGAACGCCTCCGGGACGGCGTCGATCGGGGAGATGATGTAGCCGGCGCTGGCGCCGTAGAGCAGCAGCTTCGCGCGGCTCAGGCCCGGGTACCTGCCGGTCACGGTGGCGCCGATCATGCGGGGGATCGCGGCGATCCGCGCGCCCATGCCGGGTGCGCCGGGCGTGCGGGACTCCCGCAGCACCCGTGCGGCGGCCGCAAGCCGCCCACGCCGCCTCGCCGACTGCGGCGAAATCGGTTTGCCCTGTGCCATTTGCGCCCCCTTGGTCAATGCTTCGTCCAGTATGACGCCCGGGTGCCCGTCGCGCTGGCGCGCTAGCGGAAGCAGGCCGCCGGTCCGCCGCCGGCGCCGACGTTGAACGAGCTGATCCGCTGCTGCGCGTTGCCGTGGTCGCGTTCGTTGGTCCAGGGGAAGTCGTCCGAGACCGCCACGAGCGTCCTGGCGAGTTCCTGGTCGTCGCCCGGCTCCATGCGGATGATCCCGTCCTCGGTGGCGCCGACGAGCGTCGCGCCGGCGAGGCAGTCGGCCTGCAGCTCGGCGGCGACCGACACGAGCCCGCGGTCCAGCCGCGCCTGGATGGCGTGACCCCACTCGTGGGCGATGATCAGGTACACCCAGGCGTCGCCGATCTTCTCGAAACCGGCCGCCATGAGCTGCTCGTCCCAGGCGATGAAGTCCCCTGGCGGGCAGTAGAAGGCATTGAACGGGACCGAGGCCTGGCCGGCGCACGACGGGCCTGTTGTGCCGGCATAGGGGCCCTCGACGCGCGGCGGCCGGTACTCCGTGCCGAACAGCTTCTCGAACCGTGCCTGCCAGAACGCCTCGGTCGCGTCGACCGCGGTCTGCTCGTCGACGGACAGGGCCTGCGGGCTGACCTGGTCCGGGCCGGACGTGACGAGGCAGCCAGCGGTGACGGCCAGCGCCGTGAGCAGGACGATCAGGCGCCTGACCATGGTCGGAGTCCTCTCGGTGGATGAGGGCCGCACCGGTTCCGATTGTTCCCCGGATGCCCGCATCTGACACGCGACACACCCGCCCCGAGTTCAGCGTTGCCCCACGGTTGTTGCCCTCCCGGGTCACACTCATTGCCGTGGGTGGCGCAGTGAACACGGACGCGGCTGTTTCTACTAGCGCGGAGGGGGCCCCACCGGGCGGTCCGATCGAACGGTGGGCGAGACGGCGTCCTGTCGCAGCGGTCGGCGCCGCGCTGATCGTGCTGCACCTCGCGATCCGTGCGGTGTGGGTCACCGGGAGCTGGTTCGCCGAGGACGACTTCACGTGGATCCTCGGGTCGGCTGGCGAGCCGCTGACCTGGGACCTCGTCACCAGCGGCGTCGCCGGTCACCTGCTGATCGGCTGCTGGGCGCTGTCCTGGGTGATCACCGAGATCGCGCCGCTGGAGCGGTGGCCCGCCGCGCTGATCATGATCGGGCTGCTGGCCACGTCCGCCGTGCTGTTCTGGCGGTTGCTGCGGCGGCTGTTCGGCGAGACGCCCGCCGTCCTCGTGCCGCTCGTGCTCTACCTGTCGTGGGCGATGACCACGACGACCACGCTCTGGTGGTCGGCGACGGCGCTGTGGGTGCCGATGCAGATCTGCCTGAGCGGCGCGCTGCTGGCGCAGCTGCGGTGGCTGCGTGACCGGCGGATCCTCGATGCGGTGATCTCCGCCGTCCTGGTGGCGGTCGGGGCGATCTTCTTCACGAAGGCCGTGGTCATCCCGATCGTCGTGTTCCTGTTCACGCTCCTCTACGGGGTCCGGGGGCCGCTGTGGCGGCGCGTCCTGCGGACCGTCACGATCGCCTGGCCTGTGTGGACGGGCCACGTGCTGGTCGCCGGCGGCTACTCCTGGCTCTACCTGACGACCGTCGAGTCGGTGCACCGGCCACCCACGTCCGCCGGGGCGCTGGGGGAACTCACGAGGCAGGTCGTCCTGCGGTCGTTCAACACCCAGGTGTGGGGCGGACCGTGGTCGTGGGGCGAGGGGAGCGTCGCGAAGAACGCGTTCGCGGCGCCGTCGAACACCGCAATGTGGATCTGCGGCGCGCTCACGCTCGGCGTGATCGCGCTCAGCATGTTCTCCGGCGTCCGGGCGCACCGCGCCTGGCTGCTGCTGATCGTCTACCTGGCCATCGACGTGGCGCTGCTGGCGAGCGCCCGACTGTCGGTGATGGGGGCGCTGGTCGGGCTGTCCGACCGGTACCTGTCCGACGTGGCGCTCGTCGCGGCGCTGGTCGTCGGCCTGGCGTTCCTGCCCCTGCGCGGACCCGGCGCACCGCCCGAGGCGGACCCGCCGACCACGCCGACAGGCCCGTTCCGGTGGGCGCGGCGGTACCCGACGCCGTCGGCGGTCACGGTCGGTGTCGTCGTCGCGGCCATCGCGATCAGCGGGTCGATCTGCGCCGCCGACCTGTACGGACGGTGGGCCGACGCGCCCGCCCGGGAGTACGTCGCCACGCTCCGCGCCGATCTGGACGCCCGCGTCGGCCGGACCGACATGTTCGACACCGTCGTGCCGCCCGACATCGTGGACCCGCTCGTCCAACCGGCGAACCGGCTCAGCGAGCTGACGGGCGCCATGCCGACCAAGCCCCGGTTCCCGACCTGGACCCACGCGTTCCTGGCGCCTGACAGCGCCGGCCACCTCCGCCCAGGAACCGTGACCGGGTTCGAATCCAAGCCGGGCACGGCGACGAACTGCGGCTGGCGCGTGCTGCCAGGGCAGACGACGACGATCCCGCTCGCCAAGCCGGCGTACGGGTGGATGTGGGTGGTCCAGGTCGCCTACTACACGGGCTCCGAGACGCCGGCCGAGATCACGTTCGGCACGTCGACGCAGAAGGTCACGCTGCGGCCGGGCGTCAACGACGTGTTCGTGCAGCTGGACGGCAAGGGCGACACCGTCCAGATCGGCGGCGTGACGCAGGGTGTGTGCGTCGGCCGCGTCATGGTCGGAACGCCGACAGCCCGGCCGAGATGACCTCAGGGTCATTGATCCGATCTGGGACTATCCGATAGCGTCGTAGCCGTCGCCGACCGACGGCCGGATCAGGAGTCCCCATGAACCTCGGATCGTTACGCCACGCTGCCCGGACCGTCCTGGTCGGCGCCATCGCCGCCGCGACCGTCGCCACGGCCGCCCCGCCGGCCAGCGCCCGCGTCTACATCTGGGAGGACGCCCGCGCCGCCCGGACGTTCACCCAGGCGGCGGTCGACCAGATCGGCGTCCGGTACTGCTGGGGCGGCGGTGACCTGAACGGCCCCACGCCGGGCGACACGTCGATCTCGCAGTGCACGTGGAGCCGTCCCGGGTTCGACTGCTCCGGCCTCGTCCACTACGCGCTGGGCCGCGCCGGCATGCGCCTCACCGACCGCCCCGCGCACGAGTTCAGCGCGCTCGGCACGGCGGTGCCCGCCCCGGTCCCCGGCGACCTGCTGTTCTACGACAAGGAAGCGCCCTGGGGCCAGTACGACCACGTGACGATCTACCTCGGCCGCAACTGGGACAACAACCAGGTGGAGGTCGTCGAGGCCCACGGCGTGCGGGGCCCCGCCCAGGACGGCTACACCGTGCGCAACCGCCGGTACACCCCGGGCGAGGCCCGCCTCATCAAGCGCGTCTTCCACTGACCCGCCGGGCCGCGACAGGGGTCAGGCGGGGCAGATGCCGCGGGTGTGGTCGAATGTGGCGGCCGCGGCCGAGTAGCGCCACTCCGGGTCGAGGACCTCGGCCTTGAGCTGCTGCGCGGCCGCCCGGTCCTCCACGATGTAGCCGAAGTCCTGGAGCCACGCCGGGTACAGGTTCTTCGATCCCACGTAGAACGTGGAGTCGTCGACGACGACCAGCTTGTTGTGCAGCGCGTACGGCTTCCCGTCGGCCCAGGTCGCCTCGGGCGCGTGCCGGAACGACGCGAGCTGGAGGTTGCCGCACATCGCCGCCCGCGCGGACGCCTGGTCGCCGGTGACGAGCGCGAGCCGGTTCCGCAGCGCGGTGCTGACCTCGGCGAGCGACTTGATGAACGAGTACCCGCCGCTGCCGGCGGAGCCGCGGTTGAGCGGGTCACTGAGCACGATCCGGACCTTCACGCCGGCCGCGAGTTTGGCGGCGAGCTGGTCGTACAGCCGGATGTCGTAGCGGGGGAGCGGCGGGCAACCGCCGTGCAGGTCCTGCTGGGAGATCGTGACGCTCGTGCGCGCGCTGCCGACGAGTGCCCGCAGCGCGACGCCCTCCGGGTTGACCGTGTCGTAGTTGCGGTCGGCGTTGGTCCGGTCGGGGAGGCTGATGCCGCACCTGGTGTCGGGCGCGGTCGGCAGCGTCGGCTTGTACGTCGAGCTGGGGTCGACGCTCGCGATGCCGACGCCGAGGCCGCCCACGGCGATCACGGGGACGTCGCCGCCGTCGACGGTGACCGGCGCGAGTCCCTGGTGGAGGGTGGACCGGCAGGCGGCGTTGCCCGTGGCGGCGTGCCACACGAGCAGGGTGTTGGCGGCGTTCGCGCACGTCCAGCCCCAGATCCGGTCGAGGTAGCGCGCGGCCGACCCGGCAGCGGGCCCCTCGATCGCCATCGACGTGTCGTTGACCGGGTGCCCGGTCTCGAGGTAGTCGCCCTTCCACATGTTGATGCCGCCGACGATCGCCTTGCGGCCGTCCACGACCAGGATCTTGGAGTGGTTCCAGGAGAACGCGGCCTTCGCGGTGGTCATCGAGCCGATGTGGAAGGTGACGTTCGCCGCGACGGCGGGCCCGAGCTTGGCGACCAGCTCGTCGCGGTAGGCGGACGGCACGACGCCGAGGTGGCCGAGCGGTACCGCGCCGACCAGGATCCGCACGGTGACCTTGCGCGACGCGGCGGCGGACTTGAGCCCGGCGACGATCGCGTCCTGGAACGCTGCCTCGGGCAGCGGCGCGAGCGTGCTCAGGTCGACGGTGCGCTCGGCGCCCGCGATGTGGTCGGTGATGGCGGTGAGCACCCGGTCGGTGCCGGCCCGGTCGGCGCACGTGTTGTCGCCCCAGCAGCCCGGGGTCTGGAGCACCCAGTCGGAGCCGCCCATGCGGTTGCCGGCCGTCCGCTCCCAGACCGACCTTTCGAGCCCCGGCGACACGTCACGCAGGGCGGCCTCGACGGTGTCCAGGTGCGGTGTCGTCGAGGTGGTGGCGGACCGTTCTCTCGACAGGTCCGCGAGTGCGGACGCGGCCGGCAGCGCGGCGAGGAAGAGAGCGGTGGCGAGCGCGACACGGGTGGCGCGGCGGGCCGGGAGCACAGGCACAGCGAACGTCCTTCGGGGCATGGCGACGGATCCCCTGAGCGGGGCGCGGTACGGGCAAGGAGTTCGGCCGTGGGAAGGACGGTCCGGACTCTATGGATACCAGCGCCCCGCAAATACCGGCAACGCCGCGTTGCCTAGATCACGCCAGTTCCGCACTGTCGGCGACGACCCGGTTACGGCCGCTCTGCTTCGCCTCGTACAGCGCGGCGTCGGCGCGGGCGAGCACCTGACCGAGGTCCTGCTCGCCGGAGTCCACTGAGGCCACGCCGACGCTGATCGTGACAGCGAGCGGCCCGGCGGCGGTCATCACCGGTTCGGCGGCGATGACCGTGCGGATCCGTTCGGCCAGCAGTGTCGCCGAACCGCCGGTCTCGGGCGTGACCAGCGCGAACTCCTCGCCGCCGTACCGTCCGAGCAGGTCGCTGTCGCGGGCGGTGGCACGGAGCCGGGCGGCGACGATCCTGATCACCTCGTCGCCGACGGGGTGCCCGTACGTGTCGTTGATGATCTTGAAGTGGTCGACGTCCATCATGATCGCGGCGAACGGTCGCGCGTACCGCTGCGCGATCCGGGCCAGCTTGGTCGCTTCGGCGAAGAAGTAGGCACGGTTGAACAGCGCGGTCAGGCCGTCGATCGTCGCCAGCCGCTGGACCTCGCTGAACAGCCGGGCGTTGTCATAGGCGGTCATGCCCTGCCCGGCGAGCGCGGCGGCCAGTTCGACCTGCTCCTCCTGCATGGCGTCGATCTTCGCGGAGGCGATGAGCAGGATGCCGAGCGGTTCGCCGCGTCCTGTGACGGGGATCGCCAGCCAGCTCCGGAGCGCGCCGAGGACGGGCAGGAACGGCGCGAACTCGCCGTCCGGGACGGTGCCCGCGCGGGGCAGGCCGAGGTCGAGGAGCTGCGGCGGCACCGGGTCCATGCGGGTGCCGGCCGGCGCGGCCCCGCCGTGGGACGCGGTCACCACGAGGTGCTCGCCGACCCACGCCAGCAGGACGGCGGCGTCGCCGTCGAGCGTCCGGGTGAGCGATTCGAGCAGGCGGTGCATGACCTCGCCCGGGTCGAGCGTCTCGGTCTGCTCCTTCATCGCGGCCCGCAGCGTCTCGGCGACGTCGCGCTGGCGGCGGGTCGCCTGCACCGCCACGGCGAGCTGGGCCGCGCGGGCGGTGACCAGCGAGATCGCGACGTGGTTGGTGATCGCCGTGAGGATGCCGACGTCGCTCTTGGTGAACATGCCCTTCGCGACGCGGCTGTCCAGGTAGACGATGCCGAGCAGGCGTCCCTCGTACAGCAGCGGCGCGATCATGATGCTGCGCAGGCCGTGCACCTGGGCGCTGACCGACCCGAGTGCCTCGCCTTCCTCGCTGCCGGTGACGACGATCGGCGTGCCGGTGCGGCGGACCCGGTCGACCAGGGTGGAGCCGTAGCCCGTCAGGATGTCGATGTCGTTGCCGTGCAGGTCCCGCCCGAGGTGGGGGACGAGCTGGCCGAGGTCGGTGTCGACCAGGAACAGGTAGGCCCGCTCGGCGCCGAGGATCCGCACGGTCTCATCCAGGGCGACCCTGGCCAGCTCGCGCGGGTCCAGGATGGTCGCCGCCGCGAGGCTGACCTGCTGCAACGCCGCCAGGCGGCGCCGGTTCAGGGCGTCGTTGCTGTCCCCGACCGCGGGCTGCGGCGCCGGCGCGACGGGCACCGGCACTGGTGGCGGCGGCGCGGGCGGGTCGGCGAGCTCGAACTCCTGCCGTACCCAGTTGATCCGGTGCGGCCACTGCTGCTCGATGGCGACGGCCAGCGCGAACCGCGCCTGGGACTCGGCGGCGTCGGTCTGGCCGAGCGTCCACTGCGCGCGGGCCCGGACGCGCGCCGCCTCGAACGCGATCAGCGGCGCGTCGAGGGTGACGATCTCCAGCTCGGCGCTGACCAGGTCGTGCATGGCGTCGGCCGGATGTCCCTTGAGGACGGCCAGGTCGGCGCGGGCGACGAAGTGGTGGGCGCGCAGGATCCGGATCGTCGCGCTCGCTTCCAGCTGTTCGACCGCGTGCTCCGCCGTGCGGATCAGCTCGTCCCGCTGGTCGACGGGTGCGCGGTGGCACTGTGCCAGCCGTCCGTACGCCTGGTAGATGAAGAAGACGCGCTGCATCGGCAGCATGTCCTTCGGGGCCATGCCGAGCTGCGTGAACTCGGTGACGACCTGTTCGAACGGCAGTCCCAGCTCGCCCTTCTCGACCAGGGTCAGGATCCGGGCGCTGAACAGGTTGACGACCTGCGTGCGGTTGTCGGGGTTCAGCGTCAGGTACCGGCGGAGCGCGTCGAGCCCGGCGGTGGCGTCCTCGGGCCGCCCGAACTGGGCCGGCAGCGCCGCCGCGACCGCGCCGAACCCGGCGCCTTCCGCCTCGGCGCCGGCACCGAGGCGGGCCTGGCCGCGCGCGAACCAGCGTTGCGCTTCCCGCGTCGCCCCGCACTGCAGCAGGCGGACGCACTCGCCGGACACGCCCGTGAGGTAGTCGCCCAGTTCCAGCCAGCGTTCGTGCTCGGTGATCGTCCGCACCCAGGCCTGGCCGTCGTCGGCGCCGCTGATGAACAGCCCGGCGCCCCGCCTGAACTCGACGTGCGCCACGAGGACGGGGTCGCCACGGTCGGCCGCGGCGGTCGCCGCCCGGTCGAAGATGCGCTCGGCGAGCTTGTCCTTGCGCATCAGCGAGGCGACGATGCCGAACCCGGCCATGTGCCGGCTGTACTGCGTGCCCGGGCCGAGCCGGTTGATGGCATACAGCGAGCGGAACGCCATGACGGCCCGCATCTTGACGTTCATCCGCATCGTCGACGCGTACCCGCCGATGTCGTAGAACATCGACTGGAGCCGGAACCGCTCCCGGTCGCGGCCCACGGCGTTGCCGAAGCCGATCTTCGTCGCGCCGATCGTCAGCCCGACGACGAACGACGTGAGCGTGCTGACGAGCAGCGTGAAGCGCCCCTTCGGCAGCGGACGGCCCAGCTCGGCGAGGCCACGCCGGACGGTGGCGAACGCGCGGCCCGGGTCCCAGGCTCCGAGGTGGACCTGGGCGATCTCGATGTGGGTCGCCGCGCGGCGCAGCGCGTCCGGTTCGGCGT
The DNA here is from genome assembly GCA_963742725.1 of uncultured Actinomycetota bacterium. Taxonomy (GTDB): domain Bacteria; phylum Actinomycetota; class Actinomycetes; order Mycobacteriales; family Cryptosporangiaceae; genus CAVVAL01. Next base: position 1,332,506 of record CAVUMX010000003.1, read on the forward strand.
CCAGGCCGCGGTCGAGGTGTTCGAGCGCTTCCGCGAAACGGCCGGTGCGGGCGCAGCTCACGCCGAGCGCGACGTGGAAGTCGGCCGTGGGGGACACGCCCGCGGCGCGGGCGGCGGCGCCGGCCGTCTCCAGGAACGCCATGGCCTCGGCGGGCGCGTGGTCGGCGAGCGCGAGCCGGCCGGCGGCCAGCCCACTCGTGTACACCTTGTCCGGCGTGCGGGCGGTCTCGCCGCGCGCGTAGTGCTGGGCGATCGCGTACACCCACTGGGGCAGGTCCGGGGCCTCGCGTTCGAGCACCTCGGCGATGCGCTGGTGGAGCTGCCGCCGGGTGGGCGCGTCGAGCTGGCCGAGCAGGGCCTCCCGGATGCGGTCGTGGAGAAACCGGTAGCTCCCGGGGCCTGCCCCGGTGATCAGCCGGCGCGACTCCGCCTCGGCGAACGTGTTCGCGGCGAACTTCGGGTCGACGGTGCAGACGCTGGCGACGAGCGCCGCCGGGAACCGCCGACCGGTGGCGGCCGCGGCGGCGAGCAGGCGCCGGCCCTCCGGTCCGAGCTGGGCGATGCGTTGCAGGACCAGTTCCTGCGCGTCGCCGGTGAGGTCGAGGCGGTCGACGCCGGCCAGGTCGAGCCGCCACTGCCCCCACGACGGCGTGATCAGGCCGGCGTCGATCACGGCCCGGACGAACTCGACGACGGTGAACGGGTTGCCGCCGATCCGCGCGACCAGCTCGTCGGTCAGCTCGTGAGCGACGTGGACGCCGCCCAGGTGCAGGTTGATGAGGTCGGCGACGGCGTCCTCGTCGAGCGGCGCGAGCGGGATGCGGGTGTCGAGCGTGGCGCCCATGTCGTCGGCGAACCGGTCGAGCGCCGCCGTGTTGTGCCCGTCGTCGCGGCCGGTGGCGATCACCAGCAGCGGCGCGTTGGTCAGCCTCGTCGACACCTGGTGCAGGACACGGCGGGTCGGCCCGTCGAGCCACTGGACGTCGTCGACGTGCAGGACGGCGCCGCCGCACTCCTCGGCCAGGTCGACGAGGAACGCGGCCACGGCGTTCGTGAACTGCTCGTGGCGGTCCTTCGCGCCGAGGTCGGGGGCCTGCACGAGGACGGCGAGCATCGGCGACAGCGCCCGCAGCAGCGGACCGCCACGCCCCGCCGCCCGCCGCAGCCGTTCGACGGCGACCTCGCGCTCGGGCGCCGGCAGCTCGTCCACGCTGCGCAGGTACCGCTCGACGGCGTGCCGCAGCGGCGCGAGGGGTACCGGGTCGTCCGGCTGGCACTTTCCGTACAGCAGCAGATCGCCGTCGGTGGCGACGGCGTTCGTGAGCTCCCGGACGAGCCGGGTCTTGCCGACGCCGCTGGGCCCCTGGACGAGTGCGCACCCGCCCCGCCCTTCCCGCGCGTCCAGCCAGCGGCTCGCCAGGTCGACGACCTCGCGCGCCCGTCCGACCAGGACGTTCGACGGGGACCGGGGAGCATCCTGCGCACCGCGGCCGATGTCGAACACGGCACCCGGGCGGGCGGTGAGCTGATCCAGGTCCGCGAGCAGGCTCTCGCCGGTCTGGTACCGGTCGTCGGGGTCCTTCGCGAGGAGCTTGCCGATGACGTTGGCGAGCGTCGGTGACAGTCCCGGGCGGAGCGCGCGCGGATCGGGCACGGGCGCCGTCGCGTGCTGGCGGATCAGCTCGCCGGCGTCGAGGGACTGGAACGGGGTCCGCCCGGTGACGCATTCGAAGAGGACGACGCCGAGCGCGTACAGGTCGGACCGGCCGTCCACCGGCCGCTTGAGCATGCCGGTCTGCTCGGGCGCGCTGTAGAGGAGCGTGCCGGCGACGCGTCCGCCCTGGTTGCCGCCGCGCGCGGCGAGGCCGAAGTCGATGAGGCGCGCGGTGCCGTCCGTCCCGACGATGATGTTGTCGGGCTTGACGTCGCGGTGGACGAGGCCGGCGCGATGGGCGGCGGCGAGCGGCCCGACGACGTCCCGGACGATGCGCACCGCCATCGTCTCGTCCACCGCCCCGTCGCGGACGATCTCCGAGAGCGGGCTGCCCGCGATGTACTCCAGGACGAGGTACGGACCTACGTCGATCTGGCCGACGTCGACGATCCGGGGGAGCAGCGGGTGGCCGACGCTGGCGAGCAGGGCGGCTTCGCGTCGTACGGCTGCCAGCGCGTGGCTGTTGTTGGCGCCAGCTGCGGTGAGGAGCTTCAGGGCGTACTCGCGACCGTCGCGGTGCACGCGGTAGACGACGGTCTCGGCGCCCCGGCCGAGTTCGGAGACCACGTCGAATCCGGGGAATGTAGCCGGCCTTGCCCCGGAAATCGCGGCCACCGCGTCCTTCCACCCTTACGCCGATTCGTGTCGACGTTACGCGTCCGTCGACATCGGGACCAGCGGCTCACCGTAGAACCGGGTAAGTAGCGTGGGAGGCGTGACTGATGTCCTCGGCGCGTGCCCGCTCGACTGTCCCGACGGCTGTAGTTGGGTCGTCACTGTGGAGAACGGCGAGGCCGTCCGGCTGCGGGGCAACCGCGAGCACCCGTTCACCGCCGGCGCGCTCTGCGCGAAGGTCAACGGGTACCTCGACCACGCGACCCGCTGCCGGGCTACGTCCCGCCCGCGCGGACCGGCGGGCATCCGCTCACGCTGATCGCGACCGCCTCGCACTGGTTCCTCAACACGATGTTCGCCAACAAGCCCGACCTGATGAAGCGTGCCGGCGGCCCGCGCATCGAGCTGCACGCCGACGACGCGGCCGCGCGCGGGCTGCGGACCGGCGACACCGCGCGGGTGTTCAACGACCGGGGGAGCTTCCTCGCCGACGTCGAGGTGTCCGACCGCGTGCGGCCGGGCGTGATCGCCTCGACGAAGGGCCACTGGCTCAAGAACGTGCGCGGCGGGACGAACGTCAACGCGACCGTGGAGGAGCGTGACGCCGACATGGGCGGCGGCGCGCTCTTCCACGACAACCTCGTCGACGTGGCCAGGGCGTAGGCCCGCCGCACGTTTGCCGCGGAGCGTGGCGGATCCGTCCCGTCTGACGGCGCGTACCAGCGCGGACACGCGCGAAGCCTTGACGTGCATGGTCTAGACCATGCACACTGCGCGCACTCTCTTGACGTGCGGAAATCCCACCCGACAGCCAGGAGGAGAACGATGACCGGACGACGCCTGAGCGGCCGGTTGGCCCTCGCCCTCCTGCTGATCGTCGCGACGACCGCCGGTACGCACCAGGCATTGGCCGGCACCAGGGCCGCCGCCGCACCGGCGGTGTTCGCCCATCCCGGCGTGCTGGTGAACAAGGCGCAGCTGGACTTCGTCCGGGGCAAGGTTCTCGCCGGTGCACAGCCGTGGAAGCGCGCCTACGACGCCATGCTCGCCAGCCCCTACGCGTCACTGTCGCGCACGCCCAAGCCGCGCGCCGTCGTCGAGTGCGGGCCGTACTCCAACCCCAACCTCGGCTGCACGGACGAACGCCAGGACGCGATCGCCGCGTACACCCTCTCGCTGGCCTGGTACATCAGCCGGGACGCGCGGTACGCCACCAAGTCGATCGCGATCATGGACGCCTGGTCGGGGGTCATCCGCGACCACACCAACAGCAACGCGAAGCTGCAGACCGCCTGGGCCGGCACCTCGTGGCCCAAGGCCGCCGAGATCATCCGGTACACCTACACCGGCTGGCCGGCCGACCGGGTGAGCCGGTTCGGCACGATGCTGCGCAACGTGTACCTGCCCGAGATCGTCAACGGCAGCACCACCACGAACGGCAACTGGGAACTGAGCATGATGGACGCCACCATCGGCATCGCGGTGTTCCTGGAGGACCGCACCGCCTTCGACAAGGCCGTCGCGAAGTTCCGCACCCGCGTGCCCGCGTACATCTACCTGACCAGCGACGGCGCGTACCCCAAGGCGGCACCCGGCACCGGCCACGACACCCGCGCGGAGATCGTCAACTACTGGCACGACCAGAACACGTTCGTGGACGGGCTCTCCCAGGAGACGTGCCGCGACTTCACCCACACCGGCTACGGCATCGCGGCCATCGCGCACATCGCCGAGACCGCCCGACACCAGGGCCTCGACCTGTACGGCGAGAGCCGCGACCGGATCCGGCACGCGCTCGGTTTCCACGCGAAGTACCAGCTCGGCACGGCGGCGCCGTCCTGGCTGTGCGGCGGCAGCATCACGCGCGGCCTCGGCCCGGTGACGGAGGTCGGCTACAACCACCTCAACACCCGCCTCGGGATCGAGATGTCCAACACGCGCCAGCTCACCGAGCAGCAACGGCCGGCCGGCTCGAACAACCTGTTCGTGGCCTGGGAGACCCTGACCCACGCCGCCAACCCGGCCTGACCGCTTGACGGCTTGACCGCTTGACGCCCACCTTCGGACTTTTGAGGGTCGCGGAGCCCGCGGAACCCTCAAAAGTCCGAAACTCGACGACTGGGTGCGTCAACTCCGGGTTGACGATCAGAGTGCGTCAACCTAGGGTTGACGACATGACGGATCCCACGCAGCTCACGCCCCCGGTACGCCTCGACGACCTCATCACCGCCATCAAGAAGGTCCATCCGGACGTCCTCGACCAGCTCTCCGACGCGGTCATCGCCGCCGACCACCTCGGCGAGCTGGCCGACCATCTCATCGGCCACTTCGTCGACCAGGCACGCCGCTCGGGCGCGTCCTGGACCGACATCGGCAAGAGCATGGGCGTCTCCAAGCAGGCGGCCCAGAAGCGGTTCGTCCCGAAGGACCCGGGGGAGGCCTCGGACCTCGACCCGAACCAGGGCTTCAGCCGCTTCACCCCGCGGGCACGCAACGTCGTGATCGCGGCGCAGAACGAGGCACGGGCCGCGCGCAACGACCAGATCCGCACGGAACACCTCGTGCTGGGGCTGCTGGCCGAGCCGGACGGAATCGCCGCCCGGGCCATCGTGGCGCGTGACATCACGCTGGACACCGTCCGAGAGAAGGCCACCGCGACGCTACCGCCGGCGGTCGACGAGGTGCCGGAGCTCGTGCCGTTCGACGCCAACGCCAAGAAGGCGCTCGAACTCACGTTCCGGGAAGCGCTGCGGATGGGCCACAACTACATCGGCACCGAGCACATCCTTCTCGCGCTGCTGGAGCAGGAGGACGGCGACGGCGTCCTCGCCGGGCTCGGCATCGACAAGTCGACCACCGAATCGGCCATCACGACCATGCTCGCCGCGTACTGAACCGCGTGTCGCGCGGGATTCCGGCGGGGTCGGCTCAGTAGCGTGCGGCACGGTAATGACCGCACCTGAACGGGGGGCATCACGTTGTCTCGTATCAAACTCGCGTTATCCAGCATCGCCGCTGTGGCCGCCGCCGCCGCAGTCACCGTTGTCGGCGCCGCGCCGGCCCAGGCCGCGCAGGGCTGCGGCGGCACCCTCCTCGAGGAGTACGTCTACGCGGGCGGCTACGCCCAGGTCGACGTCTACCTGGAGAACGGCACGACGAACTGCCTGGTCAACCGCACGCGCGGCGACTCGTGGGGCCAGGCGGCCGGCATGGGTATCGCCGTGTCGAAGCGGGCCGCCGACATCCCGGCACCCGGCGGCGGCAGCCTGTGCGCCGGCTTCTCCGACACCGCGACCCGCAAGGGCGACTGCAGCCAGTCGTTCACGACATGGGCCGGTCCGGTCCGCATCCACGCGCCCAACGACTGCATCAGCTTCGGCGCGCGGGTGAACACGGGCGGCTTCATCAGCTCGCAGAAGTGGACCAACAAGCACTGCGGCTAGCTCACGGCCACCAGCGGTAGACGTCGAGGATCGCGTCCACGTACTCGCGGGCCGCGTCGACGCCACCGAACTCGGCAGCGGCCGCCGCGAACACCGCACACTCGTCGCTCGGCTCCGGCTTCTCCTCGCGGAGCCGGGCGACGATGTCGCGGCGGCCTGCTCCCCGGCGCCATGCCCGCTGGGCGCGGATCAGGTCGCGATGGCCGTGCGCCGGGACGTGCCCGAACGGCGGCGCGGCGGGCAACCAGGTCACCGTCGCCGGATGGATCGCCAGGGCTTCGGCGACGACCGCCCAGCGCTCGGCGTCCGGCAGCCGCGGGGCGAGGTTGAGCAGCGGCGACATCCGGTCCGTGTCCCGGGTGAACACGGCGCGGACCGCCGCGAGCGTCTCGCCGACCAACCCGGCCGGCACGCGCCGGGCGAGCGTGTTGAACGTCCACACCAGACCGGAGCTGGCGCCGGCGTCGGATGTCCGCACCTGACTTGGGCTGGCGCCGGCGTCTCGGGCGACCGCAAGGAGCTGTTCCAGTTGGTCGGCGGGGAGGTCGCCGGCCAGGCAGGCGAGCGTGCTGCCGCGCGTACCGGCATCCTCGATCGCGGCCGCTGCGGCGAGGGCGGCGGGATAGACAGCGGCCGCCGACGGGTGCTGAGCCGCCGCGCGGACGGCCTTCTGCAACGCCAGCGCGCGGTAGCCCGGCTCCTCGATGGCATCGGCCGCCGCCAGGACGGCAGCCCAGTCGTCCGGGTCGCGGCTGATGGCGGCCACCTCGGTGTATCCGTCGGCTCGGCGCGTGGGATGGACAGCGGCCCGTGCTTCGGCGTACGAGGTGCCCTGCCGGGCGGCGATCCTGGCGAGCAGATCCGGGTCGCTCCACGTGCGGGCGAGGGCGAGTGCGTCGTCCACGGCGTCCGCGGGGAGGTGGTGAATGAGGGCTCTCAGGCCTTTGATCTGGGTGTCCGGATCGGACAGTGTGGCGAGGAAGCCGGTCAGGCTTTTCGTTTCGGCGCTGGTCAGAGTGGCGGCCCGGTCGGTCAGCGTGAGGAGCGGCCAGCTTTCGCCGACGTCGGCGTCCCGTTCGGCCACGACGGTGAGGATCGTGGCGAACGCGGCGGCGCGCTCGGTGGGCGGTAGGTGCGGGACGAGTCCGGCGAGGGCGGCGATCCGGTCGGGCTCGTAGGTCATGGCATTGGCCCGTTGCGCCGCCCGGCGGAGCTGGCGCTGGTTGAGGCGCGGCGCGAGCCCGGCCAGGACGCCGGCCAGCCATTCCGTGTAGTGGAACTCCGTGTCCAGTACCCGGTCGTGGAACCGGGCGGGCAGGGTGGGCGCCAGCTCGGCCAGGGTCCGGCCGCGCGCGAACTCGTCGTCGATGTCCAGGACCACCTCGACCAGGTCCGCGAGCGGAACATGCCGGGCGAGGGCGCGGCAGAGCCGTGCGCGCTCGTCCTCGTCGCCGACGGCGCGCAGGTCGGCCAGCAACCTGGGCAGTTCCGTGCGCTGCTCCGCGCTCGGCAGCCGGGCGAACGCGTGCGCGAACCAGCCGATCCGGGTCTCCGCGCGCGGCTCGTCGCGGATGCGGGCGATGGCGCGGGCGAGTTCTGCGGTGACCACGTGCGGGCCGAGGATCGTCCGGATCTCGCTTGCGGACGGACGGGACTGGTCGCGGAGCCGGCAGGCGTCGGCCTCCGCCAGGCACTCGTCGCGCCAGCGGACGGGTAACTCCTCGACGAACTCCGCCCAGAGAACGATCCAACCGGCCTCGCGGGCAGCGGCGACCGCCTCGGCATAGACAACGTCTGGCTCGGGCGGCGCGGCGGCGTCGGGTTCGGGCGGCGCGGCGGCGGGGAGCTGGGCCGCGAGGGCGGCGAGCGCGCGGGCGCGGTGCACGGCGCGGGTCACGCCACGGGCGGCGTCCAGCGCCTCTGCCAGCGCCACGCCGGTGTAGTGGCGGGCGTCGCGGGTCAGCATCCGGCCCAGGTAGCTGGGCCCTTGGCCGTCCCGTACCAGGCGGATCACCCGGACGAGCTGGTCCTCGGGCAGGTGCGGCGCCAGCCGGCCGATCCCGGTGCTGGCGTAGTTCTCGTAGTCGAGGTCGGGCAGTACCCGTTCCAGCCGCTCGACGGCCGGCGTGGGGGCATCCTCGGTGGGGACGGTCAACCCGTCGATGTACGGAGCCAGCTCACGCAGGGCCTGTGGTGAGCCGTCGCTCAGGGCGAGGGCTTCGGCGGCGACGGCCGCGCGGTCGTCCGCGGGGAGGAACGGCAGAAGCCAGATGAGGCAGGACCGCCTGGCGATCGGGTACTCGACGGTCCGGAACAGGGCCAGCGCCTCGGCGTGCTGGGCCGGGTACAGGGAGAGCAGGAGGGTGCCGCGCCGGTTCGGGTCGGTGATCGCGTCGATCGCCGCCTTGGCCCGGGGACGCAGGTCGGCGGTGAGCCGCGGCGCCAGCGCGAGGAGCGTGTCGTGCGCCGGGTACTCGAAAGCGGCGACCGCGTCGAGGACGGCGCCGTGGAGGCCGGCCGGTAGGTACGGCACGAGGCTGGCCAGCAGGCCGTCGCGCTCGTTTCTGGTGAACAAGGCGATGACGTCGTTGAGCTGCGGGCCAGTGAGGTGCGGTCCGAGCAGGGCGACGAGGGCAGCCTGGTCGGACGTCCGCACGCGGCCGTCCTGCCAGCTGGCGGTGGCGGCCTCCAGCGCGGCGCCCAGCACGGCAGCGGCGTCCCCCGGCGAGCCGTCGCCTGGTCTGCTGGCGGTCGGCCCGGTGGCGGTCGCGGCGCCGCCCGGCGCAGGCGCCGGCAGCAGGGCCGCGAACGCGCGGCAGCGGTCGGCCGGGTTCGTCAGGGCGTTGGCGTTCACGATCGCGCGGCGCGTCGTCCAGCGTCCGCTCTCGACCAGGCGGGCGGCGAACTGCCCGTCGATCGGCTGGGTGAGAGCGGCCTGGTCGGCGAGTACGCGGTACCGCAGCTCGCGCCCGAACGACGGTGCCAGCCGGCCGGCGGCGAGGTCGCGGTCGGTCTGTGCGGCGGCGGCCTTGCGGGCGGCGTTCACGTCGTCGCGGTAGCCCCTGAGCAGGCCGCGACGCTCGTGGGCGTCGAACCAGACGTTGGCGCCGTCCCGTTCGGCAAGGAGCAACCGGTGGACGTCGTCCGCCCGGCCGGCGGCGAGCAGGTGCCCGACCACGTCCCTGAGCCCCGCGTCGTGGCACCCGTGGGAGGCTGCCGGGAGGAGGGGGAGCCCGTCGTGGAGGCCGCCCCATCGCGCGAGCCAGAGGTCGGCGGCGCGGGAGTGCAGGAGCGCGGCGACGTGCGCGTGCGCCTGTTCACTCGTCTTGAACACGGGCGGGAGGGTACTGCGGGTCCGCTAGCCCCGCCGCTGCGCGAGCTGGTAGGCGCCAGCGGTGAACTCGGCGCCGAATTGGAGCAGGTCACGCCACCTGTCCGGGATCGCCGCCGCGCCGTCGCGCGCGCCCAGGAGTCCGCCCGCGATGGCGCCGTTGGTGTCGGTGTCGTACCCGAGCCGCACGATGTCGACCAGGACGTCCACCAGCCCGCGTTCGTCGAGGACGGCGGCGATCGCCAGGCTGAGCGAATCCAGGACGTACCCGGCACCGTTGTCGGCGAGCCCGGTCTCGCCGGTCGCGGCCATCACGGCGGGTTCGACGCGCTGCCCGTGCCGGATCGCGGCGACCACGTCGTCGTTGCCGAGTTCGGTCGCGGCGGCGATACCCACGGCGACCGCGTCAGCCGGGGACCCGCCGTCGATCAGCGCGGCGGCGATCTCGTTGTACGCCGCGCACGCGACCGTGCAGCGCGGATCGTCGTGGGTGATCGCCGAGATCTCCTGCGACTCCCGCAGGCGCTGGTCACGGTCGCGGACCGCGACGGCCGTGGGGATGCACCGCATGAGCGATCCGTTGCCAGCCCTGCCGACGCCGGCGCCGGCCGCACGCGGATCGCCCGTCTCGCTGTACCGGCCGAGCCCGGCGGCCGTCGCGTTGCCGATGTCGCGCGGCGCCGACCGTGCTTCGCGGTCGGGCCAGTCGCCCAGCACCCACGCCATCATGTTGTCGGCGGCCTCCCGGACCACGTCAGCCGTCCCTGACAGGTACGCCAGCAGGACGGCGCGGGTCAGGTCCGTGTCATCGGTGGCATGGCCGGGCGGCCAGTCGAACGGGCCACCGCCGACGATCTCGCGCAGCCCGTCCGGGTAGGTGTCGCGGATCTTCGCCCAGGGCGAGAACTCGACCGTCGCGCCGAGCGCGTCCCCGGCATGGACTCCCAGTAGCGCGCCGGCCATCCGGCTCTCGATCGTCATCCGCGTCATGATGGCGTACCGCCCTGCCACGGGTTCAGGCGCGGCCACCAGGCGGGCACGGCGTCGCGGTAGGCGTCGTAGTCGGCACCGAACTGGCGGCGCAGCGTCGGCTCCTCGTACCAGCGGACGAACGCGGCCGTGACGGCCCAGACGACCACCGCGTACACCAGCAGCGCCGGACGGCCGAACAGTAGCCCCTGGCCCAGGATCGCGCCGACGACCGCGACGTACATGGGGTTGCGGACGTGCCGGTACAGCCCGCCCACCACCAGCCGCTCCGTCGGCGCGACCGGCGCGGGGGTGCCTGACCCCTCCATCACGAACCGCATGAACGCGTCCACCAGGACGAGCACGCACACCACGAGCAACGCGCCGCCCACCACCCGCAGCAGCAGCCAGGTGGGACGCGCGTCCCACCCCGTGATCCACCACGGCACCAGCCCGGCGACGACGCCCGGAGCCAACGCGAAGAACAGGGACGCACCGGCTGCTGCGGAGGCTCTGCGCACGCCGCCCAGTGTAGAAACGATGCTCTACTGTCTCCCGTGGCTGACTACTGCGTGGTGCTCACCACGACCGACAGCAAGGACAACGCCCAGGCGCTCGCGCGCGCCGTCGTCGCGGCCCGGTTGGCGGCGTGCGCGCAGATCGTGGGTCCGATCGAGAGCGTGTACCGGTGGGACGGCGAGATCGACGACGCCGCCGAGTACCAGGTCTGGTTCAAGACGCGCACCGAGCGGTACGACGCGCTCGCCCAGGCACTGGCCGACGCGCACACCTACGACGTCCCGGAGATCATCCGGCTGCCGATCGACGCCGGCTCAGCCGCCTACCTGCGCTGGATCGACACCGAGACCTGACCGCGGCACCTCCCGGTTTGGGCGACATCTCTGTCGCTATAGCCACCAACATGTCGCCCGAACCGGGGGCGGGCGGGGCGGGCGGGGCAGTCGCGGCCGCCCGCCCGCCCGCTTGCTGGAATGCGCAGGTGGGCGCACGCGGCCGCCTGTCGGGTGAGACTGGCCGGGCAGGCTCACGAGGGGAGACACGGGGATGTCCGAAGTTGAGCGGAGCCGGCGCGAGTTCCTGCGCTGGCTGTCCATGACAGGTGTCGGGGTCGCGGCGAGCATGGCGTTACCCGCCACGGCGGCGGCGACCAACCCGGACGTGACGGTGCTCCGGAACGGCACGGTGATCGACGGTACGGGCGCGCCGCCCCGTCCTAACGCGACGATCGTGCTGGTCGGCGACCGCATCGTGTGGGCGGGCGGCCAGCGGGACGTGCCGGTTCCGGCGGATGCGCGGGTGGTCGACATCCGGGGCAAGTTCGTCGTTCCGGGCTTGTGGGACACCCACAGCCACGGCAGCGACATCGTCGACATCTTCCCGCCGCTGTTCGTCGCGAACGGGGTGACGGGCGTCCGGGAGATGTGGGGGTACGCGGAGAACCGCGCGATCCGCGACCAGATCGAGGCGGGCGAGCTGCTCGGACCGCGGATGATCATGGCCAGCAGCATCATCGACGGTCCGGTGTCACTGCTGGGGCCGCCGGTGACGAAGGTGGGCACGGAGGCTGAGGCGCGCGCGGCCGTCCGCACGGCGAAGGCCGAACGCTCGGACTTCATGAAGACCTACAGCTACCTGGGGACGGCCGAGCACGCGGCGATCATCGACGAGGCGCGTCAGGTTGGCCTGCCGGTGGCCGGGCACTGGGCCTACCGGACGTCGTACGTGGGAGCGGCCGAGGCCGGTCACCGGTCGTTCGAGCACCTGTTCGGACTGTCGTTCGCCACGTCGAGCCGCGAGTCGGAGTACCTGGCCACCCTCGCGGCCACCCCGTTCGACCCGGCGAACCCGCGCACGTTCTTCAACCTGGCCCGGGACCTGGAACGCCAGTCGGCGCTGACGTTCAGCCCGGCGAAGGCCCGCCGCGTGTTCGAACGGCTGGCGGCGGCCGGGAGCTGGCAGTCGCCGACGTTGAAGGTGCTCCAGGTGATGAGCTCGCCGGCGGACCGGTTCGCGAACGACCCGCGCCTGAAGTACATCCCGGCCTGGATCAAGCAGTTCTGGGCGGACCGGCTCGGGCTGTTCGCGCCGAAGACGCCCGAGCAGATCGCGCAGTACCGGGTGTTCTTCGCGTCGCAGCAGCGGCTCGTCGGGGCGGCGGCGCACGCGGGCGTCGGCGTGATCGGCGGCACCGACGCGCTCAACCCGTACTGCATCCCGGGTTTCGGCACCCACGACGACCTGGTGCTGCTGGTGGAGTCCGGCCTGTCGCCGATGCGCGCGTTGCAGACCGTCACCCGCGACGCCGCGCGGTTCCTGGGGCTGGCGCACACGGTCGGGACGGTCACGGCCGGCAAGGCCGCCGACCTGCTCGTCCTCGACGCCAACCCGCTCGCCGACATCCGCAACACGCAGCGGATCCACGCCGTCGTGGTGCGCGGCCGGCTCATCGAACGCGCCGAGCGGGAGCAGATCCTGGCCGATGTGGAGGAAGCGGCGAACGCGCCGACCGCCCCCGCGCGGTCGGCCGCGATCCTCGCCCGCTCCGCCTGCTGCTGAACACCGCGCCGCCCGCCCTGGCCGAGCCCGGGGCGGGCGGTGCTCCTAGCGGGACGAGGTGACGAGTTCGGCGGTGGGCAGTGGCGCGGGCCGCAGCTCGTCGATGCGGACCAGCGCGACACCGCCGACGATCAGGACGCCGCCGATCAGCTGCATGTACGTCGGCAGCTCGCTGAGCAGCACCCACGCGAAGAGCATCGCGAACACGACCTCCGTCAGCCCGACGAAGGACGCCAGCTTCGCGCCGAGGATCCGCGCCGCTTCGATGCCGGCGACGTAGGCGATCGCGGCGGCGACCAGGGACAGGCCGATCACCGGCACGAGCCAGTGCGCGGTGTGGCCCGCGAAGTCGACCGTGCCGAACGTCGCCCGCATCGGCAGCACGCCGACGGCACCCAGCGCGAACAGCGCGACCGCGCCGATGCCCATGCCCACGCTGGCGACCGCGACGGGCGGCAGGTCGCCGTCACCCGAGGACGACAGGACGAAGTAGGTCGCCAACCCGAACGCCGCCCCCAGACCCCACAGCACGCCGACCCAGTTGAGACGGGCGCCACCGGCCAGATCGAGGACGAACACCAGGCCGAGGACGGCGACCGCCGCGCCGGCGATCGTCAGCCTGGCGGGTCGCTGCCCGTGCCGGGCCCACATCCAGCCGACCACCAGGATCGTGCCGAGGTACTCCAGCAGCAGCGCCACGCCGACCGACAGGTACTGGACGGCGTTGAAGAAGAACACCTGGCAGCCGGCCACGGCGACCAGGCCGTACGCGGAGACCATGCCGAAGTCGCGCCACAGCAGGCGCCACTTGCCGTTCATCGCGATCACCGTCGGCACGACCAGGATGAGGGCGGCGAGGCTGATGCGGACGGCGACGGCGGCGCCGGACGTCCAGCCCGCGTCGGTGAGGGACCGGGCGAACGAGCCCGAGGTGCCGAAGGTGGCGGACGACAGTAATGCCAGGCCGAGCCCAGCCGCGGTGGCGCGTTGCTGGCGCATCCGATCCTCCTGCGGTGTAATAAGTAAAGGGCCGTTATGGCAATGACACTACGACCGGGTGGCGACAGGAGTCAAGATGCTTTTTGCTCATGACACCGAAGTGGCGCTGGCCGCTGCCGCGGCACACGTCAACACCGAGGACGGCGACGACGAACACCTGCCGGACGTCGCCGCGCTCGACGAGTTCATCCAGACCTGGGGCTGGACCGGAGTCCGCCTGCGTGACGAGGCCGAACTCCAGGCGGTACGCGACCTCCGGCCCCGGCTGCGCGAGGTCTGGCACGTCGACGAGGACCGGGCCGTCGAGATCGTCAACGAGCTGCTGCGCGAGGCCCGGGCGCTGCCGCAGCTGGTCAAGCACGACACCTGGGACTACCACCTGCACGCGACGCCCGCCGACGCGCCGCTCGCCACCCGGATGGCAGTCGAGGCGGCGATGGCGTTCGTCGACGTGATCCGGAGCAAGGAACTGAGCCGGCTGCGGATCTGCGCGCTGCCCGACTGCGAGAACGTCGTCGTCGATCTGTCGAAGAACCGGTCGAAGCGGTTCTGCGAGAGCGGCTGCGGCAACCGGGCCGCCGTCGCCGCCTACCGCGCCCGCAAGGCCGCCGCCCGGTGACCCAATCGGTTCAGGCGGCTGTTCAGGCTGCCGTTCAGGCGGCGGCGCGGAGGGTGTCGCGGATGGCGAGGGCGGCGGCCAGCCCGGCGCGGTTGCCGCCGATCGTGCTCGCGGACGGCCCGTACCCGATGAGGTGGACGCGCGGATCGCGCACGGCGCGCGTGCCGTCGAGCCGGATCCCGCCGGACTTCTCGCGCAGGTGCAGGGGAGCGAGGTGGCCGACGTCGGCGCGGAACCCGGTGGCCCAGACGATGGCGTCCGCGTGCCGGGTACGACCGCCCGGCCACTCGACGCCGTCCGGGACGATCCGCGCGAACATCGGTTCGGCCTGGTAGACGCCGCGCGCGGCCGCGTCCTGTTCCTGGTCCCGCAGGTGCAGGCCCGTGACGCTGACGACGCTCTGCGGCGGCAGTCCGGCCCGCACCCGCTCCTCGACCATCGCGACGGCCGCGCGGCCCTGGTCCGGGCCGAACTCCTCGCCGGTGCGCCACAGCGGTGGCCGCCGGGTCACCCAGGTGGTGGTCGCGACCTCCGAGATCTCGGCCAGCAGCTGGACGGCCGAGTGGCCGCCGCCGACCACGACGACGTGCTGGCCGGCGAACTCGTCGGCGCCCCGGTAGTCGGCGGTGTGGAGCTGGCGGCCGCGGAACGTCTCGATGCCGGGGTACCACGGGAGGAACGGGCGGTTCCAGGTGCCGGTGGCGTTGACGACCGTCCGGGCGGTCCAGGTGCCCCGGTCCGTGACGACGTCGAGGCGGCCGTCGCCCGCTTCCCGGACCTCGTTCACGACCACGGGCCGCACGACGGACAGGCCGAAGCGGGCCTCGTACTCGGCGAAGTAGCGGGGGACGAAGGCCCTGGCGGGCTCGTCGGCGGCGGCCTCGGGCACCGGCATGCCCGGCAGCCGGAAGATGCCGTGGACGTCGCGCATCGTCAGCGACCGCCACCGGTGCTGCCAGGCGCCGCCCGGCTCGGTGTTGCGGTCCAGGACGACCGGGGCCAGGCCCAGGCGCGTCAGGTGGTACGCCGCCGACAGGCCGCCCTGTCCGGCGCCGATCACGATCACGTCCGTGTCCACGTCTGCCTGAACGCACCTCAGGCCGGCGCACTTCCCGAGCGTGAGCTACTCCACGGAGATGTGGACGTGGTTGGTGTGTTCGGAGGAGGGACTGCCGCTGCCCGAGTAGCCGCGCCAGCCGGTGCTCGGCATCCAGATCCGGCGGTACCAGATGATGTAGAGGACGCCGAGCCGGTCGGCGTTGGAGATTCCCCAGGCGGCGAGGTTGTTGCCGTACGTCCGCTCGGCGCCGGTGGCGGCACCGCCGAACGTCGTCTTCGCCGCGGAGAAGTCGCAGGCACGGCCCTTGCCGTGCTCGCCGAACGACGCATGGCGGAAGCACTTCGTGTAGCGGGTGAAGCCGGCGGCGCGAGCCTGCGAGAGCGTGTTGGCCATCCGGCCGGTGAGGCAGCCGCCGGTGGTCGGGTCGTCCAGGGAGCAGCCCTCGGACGGGAACGAGCCGTCGGAGCGGCGCGGCGCCGACCGGCCGGCGCGCTTCGGGGCACCGCTGGGCGCCTGCGCCTTGGCCGGTTCCGGCTTGGCCGCCTTCGCCGCCGCCTCGCGGATCGCGGTGGCCAGTGCGCGTTCGGCGTCGGCCTTGCGCTTGGCCATCGTCCGTTCCTGCGCCTGCTGAACGCCGACCTCGCGGTCGATCTGCCGCTTCTGGTCGGCGAGCGTCGCCTTGGCCTTGATCAGGGCGGAGAGGCGCTGCCGGTCGCGGGCCGACAGGTGGTCGACGAGGGCGGCGCGCTCCAGGTAGGCGACCATCGAGCCACTGTCGAGGGCGGCGGAGAACGCGGTGAGCCGGCCGCCCCGGTAGGCGGCGTTGGCCAGCGCGTCCACATCCTCGGCGAGCGCGCCGAGCTTGGCCTCGGTCGCCTTCTGCTGCCTCGACAGCGCGTCCTGGCGCTGCCGCGACAACGCGAGCTTCGCCTTGGCCGCGCTGTAACCGCGGTTGGCGACGTCGAGGCTGGCCCGTAAGGCGGCGGTGCCGCCCTCGTCGTCGGTCGCGGGCGGCGGCGCGGCGGGCGCGGCGGCGGGCACTCCGGCGATCAGCAGTGCGGGTACCAGCAGTAACGATATGAGCCGGCGAGCGGTCATGAGCCGGGATAGTACTGACGCGTCCGCCGGTTGGCCATGAACAGTTCGTCTACGGTTTCCGTCGCCAATTTTGGGCACTCAGGGCTCTATAACGAACACGCAATGTCATACGCCCAGTTCACACCGTTAACACGCCAGAAATCATTGTGCTCGATTGGGCAAAAAAGCACTTGCGAACCCGTCGCGACCATCCAGAACTCTCCCTATACTGGCCGCAACTTCACCAATGTGGTGCGTACATGTACGTTCCGTGATCAGGACGTACGGATCGCTTGGGGAAGGAAGAAGACAAAACGGCACGATGCACGACCAGTACCGGCCCGGTAGTCCCGCCGGCCGCATCGAGGGGGAAGGTACGTAGCCAGTGCCGGACGAAGGCGACGAGCAACTGCACGACAATTACGGCCCGGAGGCTCGCTACGCGGTGGCCCGCGAGGCCGAGCTACCGACCACCAATTGGGAACGCGAGATCGAGCGTGGCCTTGAACTGGGGCTTCAAGGCGCCGACTCCATCGTGGACCGCAGGATTCCCACGTTCTCGCGCGGCGAACTCCCGCACTTCGCCGGCATCAACACGTTCCTGAAGGCGCCGTACGTCGAGGACGTCCGCACCTGCGGCGAGTACGACGTCGCGGTGCTCGGCGCGCCCTTCGACGGCGGCACCACGTACCGGTCCGGCACCCGGTTCGGGCCGCAGGGCATCCGCAAGATCTCGGCGCTGTACGGGCCGTACAGCTTCGAGCTCGGCGTCGACCTCCGCGAGTCGATCACGATCGCCGACCTGGGCGACGTGTTCACGATCCCGGCGAACATCGAGAAGACGTTCGACCAGATCTCCAAGGCCGTCAGCCACGTGTACTCCTCGGGCGCGTTCCCCATCGTCCTCGGTGGCGACCACTCGATCGGCTACCCGACGGTCCGCGGCGTCGCCGAGCACCTCGACGGCAACCTGGGCATCATCCACTTCGACCGCCACGTCGACACCCAGGAGACCGACCTCGACGAGCGGATGCACACCACGCCGTGGTTCCACGCCACGGACATCCCCAACGTGCCGCCGAAGAACCTCGTCCAGATCGGAATCGGCGGCTGGCAGGCGCCCCGGCCCGGCGTCAAGGTCGGCCGGGAACGCGGCACGACGATCATGACCGTCACGGACTGCGTCGAGATGGGCATCGAGGCGGCCGCGGCCAAGGCCCTCGAGGTCGCCTGGGACGGCGCCGAGGCGGTCTGGCTCTCGTTCGACGTGGACTGCCTGGACGCGGCGTTCGTCCCCGGCACCGGCTGGCCCGAGCCGGGCGGTTTCCTGCCGCGCGAAGTCCTCAAGTTCATCCAGCTCATCGCGGAGCGGCCACTCGCCGGCATCGAGGTCGTCGAGTGCTCCCCGCCGTACGACAACGCCGAGATCACGTCGCTCATCGCCACCCGCGTCATCTGCGACACCCTCGGCTGCCTGGTCCGCGCGGGTCACCTGCCCCGCCGGCGTCGCACCACCACTTAGGTCCGCACCACCTAAGGTCCGCACCCCCTCTACAGGAGCTCGCCTTGACCCCTCGTCCTCTCCACCGCGTGTTAGCCGCGGTGGCGGCCACCCTCGTGCTCGTCGCCACCGCAGCGTGCTCACCGGCCGAGAGCTCCACCAAAGGCAAGATCACGATCGCGTACAGCGCGTGGCCCGGCTGGTTCCCCTGGAAGGTCGCCGAAGAGCAGGGGCTGTTCAAGAAGAACGGCGTCGACGTCGAGCTGAAGTACTTCGACAGCTACACCGACAGCCTCAACGCCCTGGCCACCGGCGCCGTCGACGCGAACAGCCAGACGCTGAACGACACGCTCGCCTCCGTCAGCGGCGGCGCCGAGGAGACGATCGTCCTCGTCAACGACAACTCCACCGGCAACGACCAGATCATCGCCAAGCCCGGCATCACCAGCGTCACCGACCTCAAGGGCAAGACCGTCGCGGTCGAGCAGGGCACGGTGGACCACTACCTGCTGCTGCTCGCGCTGGAGGAGGCCGGTCTCACCGAGAAGGACATCAAGCTCACGCCGATGGTCACCGACCAGGCCGCCGCGGCGTTCGTCGCCGGCAAGGTGGACGCCGTCGGCGTGTTCGCGCCGTTCACCAGCGAGGCTCTCAAGCGCGCCGGGAGCCGGGCGATCACCACGTCCGCGGAGTTCCCCGGCGCGATCCCGGACCACCTCGTCGTCGCGTCCAAGCTCACCAAGGAACGGCCGAAGGACGTCCAGGCGCTGGTCAACACCTGGTTCGAGACGCTGAAGTGGATCAAGGACAACAAGGACGACGCGACGGCGATCATGGCCAAGCGCGGGGGAGTGAGCCCCGAGGAGTACAAGTCCTACGACGCCGGCACGACGATCTTCACGCGCCAGCAGAACCTCGACGCCTTCACCCCCGGCACCACACCGGCGCACCTGAACTTCCAGGCCTCGGAGATCGCCGACTTCCTCGTCAACACCAAGCTCGTCGACAAGCGACCCGAGCTGGACGGGCTGCTGGACGATACCTTCGTCAAGGCGGTGCCTGAGTGAACGCCATGGCCGCGGCGGGCGCCGGCGCCCGCCGCGGCACGGCCGCCCCCAGCGCCAGCCTCGGCCGCACGGCGTGGACGCCGCTCCCGCGCCGCGCGCAGCCCCGCTGGACCCCGTCGCTGCTCGCCATCCGCGCGCCGATCCCCGCGGCGGGCCGGTGGATCCTGACCGTCCTGTCGATCGTGGTCCCCCTCACGGTCTGGTTCGTACTCAGCAACAGCTACGTCGGCACCGACTACGAGAAGTTCCTGCCGACACCCGCCGCCGTCTGGTCCGCGGGCGTCGAGATGGCGGCCAGCGGCGAGCTGGCCGCCGACCTCTGGGCGACCGTCCAGCGGGTCCTGTTCGGCTTCGGCCTCGCCGTGCTCGTCTCGCTGCCGCTCGGCGTGTTCATCGGCGCCTTCCGCGCCGGCCAGGCCGTGTTCGAGCCGGTCATCGGCGCGCTGCGCTACCTGCCCGCCAGCGCGTTCATCCCGCTGCTGATCATCTGGCTCGGGCTCGGCGAACCGTCCAAGGTGGCCCTGCTGTTCATCGGCACGGTCTTCTTCAACACGCTCATGACCGCCGACGTCGTCCGCAACGTGCCGTCGGCGCTCATCGACGTCTCCTACACGCTCGGCGCGCGGCGCGGCGAGGTCCTGCGCAAGGTGATCCTTCCGCACGCCCTGCCGGGCATGATCGACGCGATCCGGGTGAACGTCGCCGCGGCCTGGAACTTCGTGGTCGTGGCCGAACTCATCGCCGCCACCGCCGGCCTCGGCTACCGGATCGTGCGGGCGCAGCGCTTCATCCAGACCGACAAGATCTTCGCGGTACTCGTCGTCATCGCCGTTCTCGGGCTGACGATCGACCTCACGCTGCGGCTGCTCCGCGACCGGGTCGGGCGATGGGCGTGACCGGCGCCCTCGACCTGCGCGGCGTCACCAAGGACTTCCCGGTCCGGCGTGGCACCCTGCGGGTCCTCGACGGGATCGACCTGCGGATCTCGGCCGGCGAGTTCGTGTGCGTCGTCGGCGCCAGCGGCTCGGGCAAGTCCACCCTGCTCTCCCTGGTCGCCGGCCTGGCGAAGCCGACGGACGGCGAGATCACCGTCGACGGCCGACCGGTGACCGGGCCGGGCCCCGACCGCGGCCTCGTGTTCCAGAAGGGCTCGCTGTACCCCTGGCGGACCGTCGAGGAGAACGTCGCGTTCGGCCTCGAACTGCTGCCGCTCGCGGCCCAGGACCGCAGGCGCCGCGTCGACTGGTACCTCAACGAGATCGGCCTCGCCGACCTGCGCGCCTCGCTGCCCAAGCAGCTCTCCGGCGGGCAGCAGCAGCGGGTGGCGATCGCCCGCGCGCTGGCCTGCGAGCCGGACGTCCTGCTGCTCGACGAGCCGTTCGGCGCGCTCGACGTGCAGACCAAGGAAGACATGCAGGTGCTCGTCCGGCAGATCTGGCGCGACACCGGCACGACCGTCCTCATGGTCACCCACGACGTCGAGGAGGCGGTGTTCCTCGGCCAGCGGGTCGTCGTCCTCGCCTGCGACCCGGGCCGGGTGGCGGCGGACATCACCGTCGACCTCCAGGACGTCCGTGAGCTGGCGATCAAGCGCACTCCCGAGTTCCTCAAGCTCCGGGCCTCCGTCGAGGACATGGTCCGGACCCAGCACCGCAAACACCTCGCTCGCAGCAGCAGCTGATCCAGATCGGGTTCCAAGGAGGACGGCCATCGTGACCACCCCAACCGCGACGCACCGGACGGGCGCCCCGAAGCCACGGCGTCGAGCCGGTGCGCTCGTCGCCCTGGCGCTCGTCGTCGCGCTGGTGCTGCCGCTGGGGTACCTGTTCGACCGCGCGTGGACAGCCTCCGACGAGGCGACGGACTTCGTCGCCACCGAGCGGAACGGCATCGAGTACGCCGACAAGCTCAGCGCGTTGCTCGCCCGCCTCGCGGCGGCGCAGGTCGATGCCGTCCGGGGCACGAGCGTCAACGCCACGGCGGTGCGGGACGCCGTCCAGGCCGTGGACGAGCTGGACCGCGAGGGCACCGACCCGCTCGGCATCAGGGAACGCTGGGGTCCGCTACCGGGCCAGATCGAGACCGCGCTCAAGCACAAGGGCAAGGGCCAGCCGGCGCAGCGCGCGTACGCCGGGCCCATCGGCCTCACCCACGGGCTCCTCCGCGAGATCGGCGAGACGGCGAGGGTCCTCAAGGACCCCGAACTCGACGGGTACCACCTGGCCGACGCCG
Source organism: uncultured Actinomycetota bacterium (assembly GCA_963742725.1). Classification (GTDB taxonomy): domain Bacteria; phylum Actinomycetota; class Actinomycetes; order Mycobacteriales; family Cryptosporangiaceae; genus CAVVAL01. Next base: position 1,353,710 of record CAVUMX010000003.1, read on the forward strand.
CGCTGCTGCGCATCCCGGACGTCCTCCTCGACACCGCCCACGTCGGCGCCCTCGCTCACGGCGCGACCGCCGCGCCGAACAGTCGGGTGTCCGGACGGAACCCGCAGATCGCCGTCGTGCAGGACCGCGTCGCCCGCTCGGCGGAGGCGATCAGCCTCGGCCTGCGCGCCGGCTCGGAGGCCGCCGGCAGCGACTCGCTCGGCGCCGCCGTCCTCAAGCCGCTGGACGAGTTCGTCGCCGCCGTGGACGGCCTGGTCAAGGCATCGACGGGGCTGTCCACCAACAGCAAGAACGCGAAGACCGAGGTCGACACCGCCACCGGCGAGGTCAGCACGACGGCGCTCGCGCTCGGGGCGGCCGTCCTCGACGAGTTCGACGACCTGCTCGAACGACGCGCGGGCGACATCGCGTCCCAGCGGCGAAGCGCCGCCCTCGCGCTCGTCATCGCACTGCTGGCTCTGGTCGCGATGCCGATCCTGGTGCTGCGTAGCCGGGCGATCCGCCGCGTCCGGTCCGGACCGCCGCCCGCCGCGGACGTGGTCGACGCCCGGGACCTGATCAGGCAGGAACCCGTCCTCGCCGGCGCCACGTTGGCCGCGCCACGGCGGTCCCAGGGATGATCCTCGGCAGGCTCCGCGTCCGGGGCAAACTCAACTTCCTGCTCGCGCTGCCGCTGGCCGCGGTCGTGCTGGTTGCGGTGCCGTTCGTCGCCGTCCAGGCGGAGGACGCGCGGTCCGCCAACGCCACGGCCGACGCCGCCCGCAACGCCCGCCAGCTCGGCGGGCTCGTGTGGGAACTCCAGCGCGAACGGCTCCTCACCGCCGGCTTCATCACGTCTCCGACGGACGACGGCGTCGCGCTGCGGCTCCAGCAGCAGACCGTCGTCGACTCCGTCGAGGACATCGGCGCCTCGCTCGGGTCCGACGCGTCCGACGAGATGGTCGAGGCGCTGGCCCGGGTGGAGTCGCTCGGTAATTTGCGTGCCGGCGCGCTGGAACGGGGCGTTTCGCTGGAGAGCGTGGCCCGCACGTACCACGCGATCATCGGCGCCGTGGTCGACGCGCTCCGGCTCGCCGTTCAGCGCACCAGCGACGCGGAAGGCACCCGGCAGCTCACCGCGATCGACGCGCTCCTGCGCGCCAACGAGGAGAACGCGCTGCGCGGCATGGCGCTGATCGCCGCCGCCACCAAACCGCAGGTCGGACTCCGCATCCTGGAGGACGCGTCGGCGCAGGCGCAGATGTTCACCGTGCGGTTCGTCCAGCAGTCCGACGTGGAGCAGGCGCGACTCGTCGTCCTCGTCGACCAGGGCGAGGCCGCGCGCCGTGTCGAGGCCATGGTGGACGACCTCGACACCTCACCCACGGCGAAGCCGAAGCTCGAACTTGTCGCCGGCGCGCTCGCGGCCGTCGAAGCGCAGTCCACGCTGCGCCGCCTCGTCCAGGACCGGGTGACCCGCGAGATCGCCGACACCGCCGCCAAGCGTGCCGCCGAGGCCGAAGGCGCCGCCTGGACCGTCGGACTCGGTACGGCGCTCCTGTTCCTGCTGGTCATGACCCTCGCCGTGGTCGTCAGCCGGTCCATCTCCCAGCCGCTGCAACGGCTCACCGTGGCCGCCACGACCGTCGCCGACGTCGCCCGCACCGAACTGCTGCGCGTCGCCGACGTCGAGCACGCCGACGAGCAGCCACCACGCGTCGCGGCCATCGACGTCTCCTCCGGCGACGAGGTGGGGGAGCTGGCGACCGCGTTCAACCGGGTCCAGACCACCGCCGCGATGCTGCTCGAACGCCAGCTCGTCACGCGCCGCAACGTCAGCCTGATCTTCGCCAACGTCGCCCAGCGCACCCAGAACCTCGTCGGCCGCCAGCTCGTCGTCATCGACGAACTCGAACGGGACGAGCAGAACACGGCGCTGCTCACCAAGCTGTACCGGCTCGACCACCTCTCCACCCGCCTGCGCCGCAACGCCAAGAACCTGCTCGTCGTCGCCGGTGCCCGTGACCAGAACGCCCTCGCCACCCCGATGCCGCTGGCCACGGCGCTGCGGTCCGCCCTCGCCGAGATCGAGGACTACCAGCGCGTCCGCATCGGACCGATTCCCGAGGCCACCGTGGCGCCGCGCCTCGGATCCGACCTCGTGCTCGTCCTGGCCGAGCTCGTCGAGAACGCCACCGCCTTCTCGCCGCCCGGGTCGGCGGTCGAGGTCCGCGCGACCGTCAGCGACGAGGACGGCTGCACCGTGACCGTCGTCGACCACGGCATCGGCATGACGCCGCAACGCCTCGCCGACGAGAACGGCCGCATCGTCGAGCGCGAACGCCTCGACATCGCGCCGACCAGCGTCCTCGGACTGTTCGTCGTCGGCCGCCTCAGCCGGCGCCACGGGCTCGCCGTCGAACTGTCCGAGACCAAGGGCGGCGGCGTCACCGCGGCCCTGACGATCCCGGCGTCGCTCGTCACCGCCGCCACCGCGCTGCCCGGCACCCTCCCGGCGCCCGCACCTGTCACCGGCGGGCGGCGGCAGCCCCTCGTGCCCGCGCAGCCGCTGGTCATTCCCGAGGCCACCTCGGACGGAACGTTCTCCTGGTTCACCCATACCGAGGATGACGAGGACGAGCCGGCGGCGGCACCCAGCCAGCCGCGCGCGCTGCCCCCGGCCCTGCCGGCCGGTCCGCCGCCTGCCGCCCGGCCCGCTGCCCCGGCTGCCTCCGCGCCGCCGCCCGTCGACCGGCCGGCCGCGACCGCACCGGCGGCTGATGCCCGGCCGGCTCTGCAACGGCCGCTGCCGCCGCCGCTGCCCGCGCAGGCGTCCGAGATCGCCGCCCGCAACGGGCTCATCCGGCGGGTGCCCGGCGCGCAGCTCCAGGCCGGACTCGCGAACCACCCCGACCCGACGCCGCCCGGCGCGCAGGCGCGCACCTCGCCGGAGCACGACGCGGCGACCGCCCGCGACGCGTTCGACGCCTACCAGTCGGGGATCGCGCGGGCCACCGAACCCCGCGCCCCGGAACTCCGTGCTGTCGATTCCCGTGTCACAGATTCCCGTGTCGCAGATTCCCCGGCCGTCGATCCACGCGCCGCCGATTCCCGCGCGGTTCCCAGGGCGCTAGGGCGCGCCCGGCCGGTGTCACCGGCACCGCCACCCGTCTCGCCCGCGCCACCGTCCGTCCCGGCGCCACCGTCCGGTCCCGGCGCCACCGTCCGTCCCGGCACCAGCAGCGGTCGGTGCCGCGAGCGCGCCGGCCGGGGGAGGGACCCCACGATCCGGCCTGGCCCGGCGGGTGCCCGGCGCTCACCTCGCCGCGACCCTGCGGCGCGACGAGGTGACCCGCTCCGAGCCCGCGAAGTCCACGCGCGACACTGGTCCCGTGCCAGAGCGCAATCCCGAACTCGACCGTGCCGTGTTCGACGCGTACGCGGCCGGACTGGCCCGTGCCGACGCGGAGACCAGCCCTTGAACCGGGAACCGAAGAAGGAGATCCACCCATGAGCACGTCGTCCGTACCAGGAGTAAGCGCCGACGCGCAGAGCTTCAACTGGCTGGTGAGCCGATTCGCCGAGGAAACGGCGGGGATCATCGGCGCGATCGCGGTGTCGTCCGACGGGCTGCTGATCGCGTCCTCGCCCGCGCTGCAACGCGCCAGCGCTGACCGGTTGGCGGCGATCAGCTCGGCGATGCTGAGCCTGGCGATGGGCGCGTCCGAGTGCCATCCGCTGGGGCAGCCGGACAAGGTCGTCATCGAGATGACCGACGGCTACCTGCTGGTCTGCACGATCAGCATCGGCTGCTCGCTCGGTGTGCTCGCGTACAAGCACGCGAGCCTGGGCACGATCGCGTACGAGATGGCGCTGTTCGCCAACCGTGCCAGCACCGTGCTCTCGCCGATGCTGATCCAGGAGTTGCAACACACCCTCAGGCACTGACCGCATGACCGACGACACCTCCCCGGACGGGAGATCCGTCCGCCCGTACCTGGACCGGCCGCCCGTGCCGGCCCAGAGCGGGGATCCGACCGTGTCACCGCTGCGGCCGTACCTGCTGACGTCCGGGCGCGCGGAGCCGGTCGACGACTCTCTGGAGATCGAGGCGCAGGTCCTGACCAGCCAGCTCAACTCGGCGCTCCAGGGCGGACTCGCGTTCGAGCACCAGGACATCGTCACGCTCTGCGCCACGCCGGTGTCCGTCGCGGAGGTCGCGGCGAAGCTCCGGCTCCACATCGGTGTGGCACGGGTCCTCGTCGCGGACCTGGCCGCCGCGGGCTATCTCGTGGTCCGGCGACCAGCCACCGGGCTCCCCGACGACGTCGAAATGATCGAGAAGGTGATCCGTGGACTCCAAGACATTCGTTGACCCGTCCGACGCGACGCGGCCGCCGACACCGGTCAAGCTCGTCATCGCCGGCGGGTTCGGCGTCGGCAAGACCACGGCGGTCTCGGCGATCTCGGAGATCACGCCGCTGAGTACCGAGGCCGCGATCACGTCCGTCTCCGCCCAGATCGACCGCACCGGCGACGTCCCGGCGAAGACGACCACCACGGTCGCGCTGGACTTCGGCTGCATCACGATCGACCGCGACATCAAGCTGTACCTGTTCGGCACGCCCGGCCAGGACCGGTTCGGCTTCATGTGGCGGGACATCTCGCGGGGCGCGCTGGGGGCGCTCGTCATCGTCGACACGCGACGGATCGACGACTGCTACCCGGCCGTCGACTACTTCGAGCAGGAGGGGCTGCCGCTCGTGGTCGCCGTCAACTGCTTCGACGGGAACCTCGTGCACGATCTCGACGACGTCCGCTGGGCGCTCGCGATCAACAACGACACGCCGCTGATCACGTTCGACGCCCGCGACAAGCTGTCCGTCCGGGACGCGCTCCTGGCCGTGCTGCGCCGCAGCCGCGACCGCGCGATGGAACGGATGCTCAACAAGTACCGCGTGTGACCGACGATGCCCATCACCCCGCCGGTCGTCTACCGCAGCGGTCTCACCGACAGCAGCCGGTGGGAGCGGTTTCCGTTCCGGGCCGGCGACATCGTCATCAGTACGCCGCCGAAATGCGGCACGACGTGGACGCAGATGATCTGCGCGTTGCTGATCTTCCAGAATGCGGAGCTACCCGCCGCGCTGACCACGTTGTCGCCGTGGTTGGACATGCGGCTCCGTCCCCTCGACGACGTCCTGCGGATATACGGCGCACAGACACATCGCCGTTTCATCAAGACCCACACCCCGCTGGACGGGCTGCCATCCGTCGAGGGCGTCTCGTACGTGGCGGTCGGCCGTGACCCGCTCGATGCCGCGGTGTCGCTGGACCACCATCACGCGAACATGGATCGCGACGTCCTCAAGTCCCTACTGGCGCAGGTCCCCGGTAGCGAGACACCGGCCGAGCCGAGCGCCGCGGCGCAGCCGGAAGATCAACGTGGGCGTGTGTTGCAGTGGATCCGTGACGAGCGGCCCGCGGCCGAGTACCTGGGCTCGCTGCGGGGCATGGTGTGGCATCTCCGCGGCGCCTGGGAGCGCCGGAATGATCCAGCGGTCATTCTCGTGCATCACCGTGATCTGTCACGGGATCTGGAAGGTCAGATGCGACACCTGGCCGAACGCCTCGGTATCGGCGTCGCGGAGGAACGATGGCCCGCGCTCGTGCAGGCGGCGACGTTCGACCGGATGCGGGCCCGGGCGGCCGAGCTCGTTCCCGATGAGCGGCTCGGCCTGTTCACCGACGTCCGGAGCTTCTTCCGCTCCGGTGCGTCCGGACAGTGGGCGACCATCCTCACCGAGGATGACCTTCACGGCTATGACGAACTGCTCCGGTCGCTGGCGCCCCCGGAGCTGACGGCGTGGCTACGAGGCGGGCAGGCCGGCTGACCTACTCCGTCTCGTCGTCGATCAGGCCGTAGGGGGGTTGGTCCGGGCGGCGGCTGAACCGGACGATCACGTCCGGGTCCGCCTCCGGCGGCGGCGCGTTGTCGGCGACGATCACCTGCGCGCCCGCGCCGGGCCCGGCGAGCCACGCCTGCACGTGCCGGTAGATGTCCACGATGGTGGCCGCGTCGATGAACTCGGTCCCGAGGTTCTTCTGGGGGCTGTCGAGCAGCAGGAACCCGGGGTGCGAGGAGCCCGTCTCCCAGGCGACCTCGAAGACGGCGAGCTGCCATGCCAGGGAGATCAGGGTCCGCCCGCCGGACGAGGCCGAGGTGTACGGGTTGTCCCGGACGAACGGGGTGAGGTCGTCGTCCAGGTAGGCGCCCGTCAGCTTCGGGTACCGCCAGGCCGCGAGGATGTCGCGGTACCGGCCGCTGACCCGGCGGACCACGGCGGCGCGGTCGAGCTGGGTCCGCGTCCGGCTGGCGTCGACGAGGTCCGCCCGCAGGGCCGCGACCGACGCTTCCAGATGCGTGATGTCGCCGGCGCGGCGTTCCAGCGCGGCCGTCAGCTGGAGGCCGATCGTCGCGCGTTGCAGGGTCGCGGCGGCGTCCTCGCGGCGGCGCGCCAGGGCGTCCCGCTCGGTGAGGTACGGCGTCACGGCCGGCCCGCAGGCCGTGTCGACCTCGGCGGCGGCGCGCGCCTCGGCCGCCGTGGCGCGTTCGGTCCGGGTCCGCAGGGCGGGCAGCGTCCGCTCCAGTTCCTCGATGTACCCGGTCAGCTCGGTGAGCCGGGCCTTCGCCGCCCGCAGCTCGCCGCCGACGTCGACCTGCTCCTCGGTGCCGGGCGCCGTGCTCTGGCACAGCGTGCACCGGCCCTCGGAGATCGTCGCCGGACGGCTGAGCGGCGTGAGGCAGGCCGGGCACGTCGTCACGTGCAACGGATCGACGAGCCGGTGCGCCTCGGCGAGCATCGTCAGGCCGGTGACGTCCTGGGCGTACTGGGCGCGCAGCGGCACCATCCGTTGCAGCTGCGTCTCGCAATCGCGTTGCCGGGCGGCGGCGCGCCGGGCCTCCAGGGCCGCGGTTCGGTGACGCTCGCGCAGTTCGGCGGCGAACCCGGTGGTCCCGCGGGCCTGCGCGTCGACGCCGGCGAGCGCGCGTTCGGTCGCCGCGAGTTCGGCCTTGGCGCGCTGCTGGTCGGCGTCCAGGTCGGCGCGGTCGCCGAGGTGCTGTTCCAGTACCACCTGCTCGGCGACGGCGTGCGCGGTGCGCGCGGCGTCCAGGTCGAGTTCGGCCGCCCGTAACGCGCGTCCCAGCTCGACCGACCGGTCGTCGTGCACGTCGAACACCACGTCGAAGACCTGCCGCAGCTTGAGGTTCTTCAGCGGCGTGTCTTCCAGCAGGAGGTTCCGGTCGTCCAGGCGGCCGTTCGGCAGGAAGCAGAGCCACATCAGGCTGCGGAAGCTCAGCGGGTCGGTGCCGGCCAGCGGGGACGCGGCTCCGCGCAGCTGCACGCCCTGGAGCTTGCAGTGCGCCAGCAGCAGGCTGGACAGGCTGTCCGGGTGGTGGGCGGGCCGCAGCGGACGCCGCTGGACCGGTCCGCCCTCCTCGTCCATCCGGCCGGCCCGGACGGACGCGAACGTGGACGGCGTCCCGACGGCCCGCTCGATGAGGTGCGGGCGGCCCGACAGCTCGACCTCGAGCGTCACGGCCCTGACCTTCGGCGTGATCTCGGGGTGCTGCGGGTGGCGCGAGGCGCCCAGGCAGTAGTCGACGAACTCCAGGATCGTCGTCTTGCCGGTGCTGAACGCGCCGGCGATCACGGCGAGGGACCGTGGCGTGCCGTGCGGCGCGCGGAAGTCGATGTCGTAGCCGCGGTCCGGCCCGTGCAGGCGGAGCCGCCGGATCCGGATCCCGTGTGACGGCGTCATCGCGAGCGGAGCGTCGTTCATCGTGTCCTCCCCAGGACCATCGGCTACACCGACGGGGTGGCTTCGCGTGGGCGATCCAGGTCAACGAGGTCGGCGGGGTCGAGCAGGCCCGGACCGGCGGCCGACCAGTCCCGGAACCTTCGCCGCAGTCGCAGGCCGCTGACGCGACGCAGCCGGGCCACGACCATCGCGGCGGCCGCGCCGTATGCCTGGGCGTGCACGCTCGTGAACGCGGCGGCGACGTCCTGGCCGGACTCGGTGAGCCGGTAGCGGACCCGGCCGGCGGCGACGCAGGCGACCAGTCCGGCGGCGACCAGGTACGCGAGGTCGGCCGGCAGGGCGAGCTGCCCGGCGATGAACCGCTGTGCCGGGCTGGCATAGCCCAGCGAGCGTGGGTCGGCGCCGTGGAACAGCAGGTCGGCGCGGTCGGGGTCGTCGGCGCGCCGGGCCAGGAGCAGGGGATGGGCGGCGAGGAAGTCGTAGGCGCCGAGCCGTTCCTCGTCCAGGCCGAGCGGGTGGGCGTCGCCGGCCGCGCGCAGCAGCAGGAGCAGGCGCGCCCGCCGGTACGCGGCGTCCGCCTCGACGGGCGGCGGGCCGGTCATGCCGTGCCTCCCGCGGCGATGTCCCGCCAGTGGAGGACCCAGCCGCCGCGACGGTCCTCGACGATGCGGTGCATCAGTCCGCAGCGATGCACGGGTCCGGCCCGCAGCGCGGTGGGAAAGGAGCGTGATTCCCGGAGGTCGCGCATCACCTCCGTGTGGAGCCCTGGCAGGGTCGGCACGTCCGGGACGCGCTGGCGGGCCGCGTTGAAGCCGGCTTCCCAGATGCCGTGCGTGACCGCGTCCGCCGCGCGGAGCGCCGCGACCTCGTGCGGTAACCCCTTGTCGGCGATCTCGCGGGCCATGAGGTCGGCGTTGAAGTACTCGCGCCGCGCGGCGGTGACCTCGACGTGGCCGGCGGCGCGTAACTGGCGGACGAACAGCGACGAGTCGTGCAGGACGTCGTCCGGCAGCGGCTCGACCGGACGGTCCTCCGGCGGGAGCGGACCGGCCTGGTACGGGTCGTAGAAGTGCCGCCGCACGAACGACGCGTCCGGCGTGGCCAGGAGGTTCCGCAGTTCCGTCTCGTGCCACAGGTCGATGACGACGTTCGTCTCGCGCTGCTTGCGCGCCCGCCAGGCGTCCCACCACTTCGCCGTGGGGGCGTCCATGCTGGACGGCACGCACAGCACCCAGCGGCTCACCCGGTACCCGTGCTGGGCGGCGGCCCTGACCGCCGAGGCGAACGAGTCCCGGATCGCGGCGCGCTTGGTCGTCGTGACGGCCGGCCAGAAGTACTTGGCCTGCCAGATCACGACCGAGCCGGACAGGTCGCCGACCAGGACGTCGATGCCCCAGTCGCCGGGGTTGGCCGCGATCAGCCGTCCGCCCGGGCGGGTGGCGGCGACCAGCATCGCCAGCATCTGCTCGAAGTCCTCGCGGGCGCCGGCGATGTTCCCGGCGCGGAACTGGTGAGCGGCGAAGTTGATCGGCGGCTCACCGGCCGCGAGCGATTTCACCGCGACAGCCGCCATCGTGCCCCCTCCCGGTAAGGACATTCCGGACCCGGCGGCGCTGCATCACGGCCCGTACCACAAGCGTGACCTGCGGTTCCCACTTCACGTGGTTACCGCCCAACTGTCCGCTGTGAGTTCTACACAGCGTAACAGTTAGGACGCTGTCCGTTAATAGCCCTGGTGGGTAGGTCGCGACGGCAAGCGGTGGATGTCAGACGCTCCGCTGGGCCGAGTACAGGTCGGTCACCCGGGGGCGAACGCCGTGGTCGGCGATGACGGCTTCGAGGTCACCGGAGAAGTCCGGGGTCAGCTCGCTGTCGGTGCCGGTCGTGCCCTGCACGCCGACGGTCACGCTGCGCGGAGCGACGTCCGCGACGGCGATCGCGTACGGGCTGCCGTTCGTGATCTGGATGTTCCAGTGCGCGATCCGGGCGCCGAACAGCGGCCCGGACGCCGCCGAACCGCCGACACGGCCGTTGTTGACCAGCGTGATGTTCGTCCGGGCGTTCTCGAACGGCAGCGCCCGGTGCGTGTCGAACGTCCCCTCGGACATCCGGCCACGGCGCCACACGTTGCCGGACGACAGGCCCTCCAGGTTGAGTCCATGGTGGACCGCGCCGCTCGGCACCGGGACGGTGAACGGCTCGATCACGAAGTCGTCCACCAGGTTGTCGTGCGACTGCATCCGGCACGCGAAGCTGTGGTGGCCGCTTCGGCCGCCCACGGCCACCCGGCTCAGCGTGTTCGACTTCGCGGACGTGAACCCGAACCCGAGGTCGAAGTTCTCCACGCGCACGTCACGCGCCCAGCAGTCGTGCACGGCCTGGAAACAGACCCCGTTGGAACCGGGGTGGCGGTTGTGCGCGGTCATGGGGATCAGCTCGTTCCGGACGGTCAACTGCTCGACGCCGCTGTCGTGGACCGTCGGTCCGGCCGCCCGCAGCCGCGCCGGCCAGCCCGGCCGGAGGTCGTACTTGAGCGGCTGCGACAGCATGACGAGCCGTTCACCGAGGACGGCCTCGATCCGGACGGGCCACTGCGGCGTCGCGTACTGCACGTACTGCCCACCCGACCCGGTGACGAGCTGCGGCGCGCGGCGCGGCCAGTCGTAGGCGCGGGTGCCGGGGACGTCGCCGGCGAGGTGCCGCAGCAGGCTCGCGTCCGGCGGGTTCTCGCACTCCAGGACCACCATGTCGCCCTCGCGGAGCAGGCTCGTGTCCGAGACCATCAGCGTGGACTGTCCCCGCTGCGCGGTGGCGACCTCGGCCAGCACGTCGCCCATCAGCCAGCCCTCGGTCGCCGCGAAGTTCTCGGCCTCGGACCGGGCGCGGCGCGCCTCGGAGACGAACCAGATCTGCCCGCCTGTCCAGGACCAGCGGCTGTTCCCGTTGGACTGCCGCGACTGGCGGTACCCGTCGTCGAGCGGCAGCGCGAAGTGCAGGACGGTCGCGTCGCGCCCGGACCCGCGCAGGACGGTGTCCGACCAGTGCACGAAGACCGGCGACCGCAGCGTGAAGACGCCGGGCGGTACCAGCACGGCGCCGCCGCCCCGTTCCCCGGCCGCGCGGAGGGCGGCGTTGAAGGCGGGTGCGCAGTCGCGGCCGTCCGGGCGGGCGCCGAAGTCGGTCACCCGCGTCACGACCCGGTAGCGGGGCGGGGTCTCGCCGAGCCAGTGGCCGGCGCGAGAGATGTCCGGGACGAGCGGGTGCACGCCGTTCGCCTCCGCCCATTGCATGAGCAGCGCCTCCGACGCGTCGCGGGGGCGGCGTCCAGGTGTGGCCGCGGGCCTCTCAGCGGCGGCCGGGCCGGCCGGTAACGCGACGGTCGTCACCGCCGCGGCCGCCGTCCCGCCGATGAAGTGCCGCCGGGTCACCCTGGGCTGTTCGTGTCGCATCGTGCACTCCTCGCGGTCGGCGTCGGCGGCGTGCCGCTCCGGGAGAAGAAAGCACCGCCATTCAGGGCAGGCAAGGACAAAGCCGATTTCCGCACCCCCGAATCGGACGGCAGTGGGCAACTGCCGCGGATCGTTCAGCGCCTCGACGTCGACGCGAACCCAACGTGCAAGGGCCCGGTCGCGTTTGTCCAATGGCACGCGGGAGACCGCCGGTAGCGTCGCGGCCATGACGAGGGTGGGACGGTACATGAAGGCGCAGGCCAAGGCCGGGCGCGGCGACGAGCTGGCGAAACTGCTGCTCACGGTGGCAGAGTCGCTGCGCGGCACACCCGGCTGCGAGGTCTACGTCGTGAACCAGGCGGCCGGCGACCCGGACACCGTCTGGGTCACCGAGGTGTGGCGCAGCCAGGCCGACCTGGACGCCGCGCTCACGTCCACCGCCGAGTCGGACGTGTCGCCGGCTGACGTCCTCGCGCTGGTGGACGGCGGCATGGAGCGCATCGACCTCGTCCCCGTCGGCGGCCCCGGCCTCTAACGCGCCGCGCGCGCTGCCTGCGCCTTCTGGGCGACATCTTGGTGGCTATGGCAACGAAGATGTCGCCCAAACCGGGGGAACCGGCTAGGGGGAGCCGAGGATGCCCAGGCGGGCGGCCTGGAGGCCGGCCTGGAACCGGGTCTGCGCGCCCAGCAGGTTCATGACGCGGCGCATGCGCCGTTCGACCGTCCGCTGGGCCACGCCGAGCCGGCGGGCGACCGCCTCGTCGGTCAGGCCCGCGGCGGAGAGGGCGAGCAGCAGCTCGTCCTCTTCCGTCAGCGTGCCCGGGCCGGGTTGGCGCGGACCCGGCGACCACAGCGGCGTCGCCCGCTGCCACAGCAGCTCGAACAGGGTGATCAGGCCGTCGAGCAGCGCGGACGACTGGAGGACCATCGTCTCCTGCTCGGTCGCCAGCACGAACGGGACCAGCGCGATCTTGCGGTCGCTCACCACGAGCTTCAGCGGGACGTCGGCCAGTACCCGGCTCTGCTCGCCCTGCGATGCCAGCTCGCGCGCCTGGATCAGCTTCTCGGTGGTGCCGAGCGAGGTCTCGTCGTAGATCGTCCGGTAGGACACGCCGCGGCGGAGCTGGGACGCCTGCACGGCGAGCTGGCGGTCGACCGGCTCGACGAGGTACGGCGCCTTGTCGAGGATCAGGATCTCGTTGCGCGTGGCCTGCTGGGTCTGGAAGAACCGGTGCGCGTTGGCCTCACGTCCGCGCACGATCGTCACCGGGGACGCGTCGCCGGACGCCACGCGGAACTCCTCGGCGAGGAGGGCCGCGCTGGCCCGGGACCGTTCGATCTCCTCCTGCCGTTTCAGGGCGAGAACCTCGGCCGCCGCGTCCGGGGCCGCCGGGATGTACCGCACCGGCCGGGTCGGGGTCCTGGTGAGCAGCCCGATCGACTCCAGTCCGCGCAGGTGGCGGCGGAGCCGGGCGGGTAGCCAGCCGGTGGCCTCACCCAGGTCGGCGAGTGTCGCGTGTGGACTCCGCAGGAGCACCCGGTAGAGCGCCTCGTCGTCGGCGGGGACCCCCAGCGCGGCGAGCAGACGGCCGTCCAGGGCCTCGGGCCGGGTCATCGGGCCGCCTGTCGGCATGCCGACCGGTTCGGCAATCCGACAGTGCATTCGCCGGCATTTGACCAGTACGTTCCAGTTCGCATACCCGGCTTCCTCCGCAGGCTCGTCGCCCATCCGAGCCCGGTCACCCACCCCACGACTTGAGGAGTCGCGATGAGACGCACGCTGTTAGGAACCATCTCCGCCGTTCTGCTCGTCGCCGGTTCGTCGCCGGCGGCTGCCGCACCGCCCGCCGACAACACTACGAATAGTTACATCGTGGTGCTGCGGGACGGCCACGGCGACACGGCGGCGGTTACCCGTCATCTCGACGGCGTCACCGTCGGCCACGTCTACCGGACCGCGCTGGACGGCTTCTCGGCCGACCTGACCGCCTCGGCGGCGCGGGCCCTGCGCGCCGATCCGCGGGTGGCCTACGTCGAGGCGACCCGGACGGCGCACATCACCGCCCAGGAGACCGCCAACGGCGTCCGCCGGATCTTCGCGGCCGGCAACCCGGACCTGAAGATCGGCGACGGCGCCGACGAGCGGGTCGACGCCGACATCGCGATCCTCGACACCGGCATCGACTTCGACCATCCCGATCTCAACGTCGTCAAGCGCACGAACTGCCTCAACGCGACCAGCTGCACGGACAACACCGGCGACGACGACCACGGGCACGGCAGCAACGTGGCCGGGATCGCCGCCTCGCTCGACAACGGCATCGGCTTCGTGGGCGTGGCGCCCGGCGCCCGGCTGTGGTCGGTCAAGGTGCTCAACGCCAGCGGCAGCGGCAACGAGGCGGGCATCGTCGCCGGGATCGACTGGGTCGCCGCCCACGCGGACGAGATCGACGTCGCCAACCTGAGCCTCGGCTTCAACGGGGACGTGCAGTCGGTGAAGGACGCGATCAACGGCGCCATCGCCAGGGGCGTCGTCGTCACGGTCTCGGCCGGCAACAACCGCACCGACGTGCGGAACCAGACGCCGGCGAACGTGGCCGACGCGGTCACCGTGTCGTCGCTGTCGGACTCCGACGGCAATCCGGGCGGCACCGGCGGCGGCTTCGCCTGGTGCAACCAGAACAACCGCAACACCGACGACACGCTCAGCAACTTCAGCAACTTCGGTGCGGGCGTGGACCTCGCCGCACCGGGCGACTGCATCAAGTCGGCGTTCAAGAACGGCGGGTACTCGAACTACAGCGGCACGTCGCAGGCGGCGCCGCACGCGGCCGGCGCGGCGGCGTGGCTCACCACCAACGGCAACAAGCCGACCACGCGCGCCGGGGCGCTGGCCGTCCGGGACACGCTCGTGGCGCAGGGCAACTTCGGTTGGACGGACACCTCGGGCGACAACGCGAAGGAGCCCCTGCTCGACCTGTCCAACCGGGCCGTCTTCCCGCCGAAGCCGGCCGATCCGGGCGCCCCGACGGCCGCGTTCACGGCGTCCTGCTCGAACGACGAGCCGACCTGCTCGTTCGACGGCAGCGCATCGCGCGACCCGGACGGCACGATCAGCTCCTACGCCTGGGACTTCGGCGACGGAGCCACGGGCAGCGGCCGGACCGCCTCGCACCGGTACGCGAAGTCCGGGTACTACTCGGTGTCCCTGACCGTGACTGACAACAGTGGGAAGGTCCACAAGTCCCGCCAGCAGGTCAAGGCCGGCAACGTGCCGCCGAGTGCCAGCATCTCCGGCTACAACTGCGTGTCCCAGCCGAGCTGCACGTTCGACGCGGCCGCGTCCAGCGACCCCGAGGGCCTGCCGCTCACCTACAGCTGGAACTTCGGTGACGGCACCAGCGGAACCGGCGTACGCGTGGTCCACACGTACCCGTCGGCGACGGCGAAGTACACGGTCACGTTGACCGTCCGGGACAGCAAGAACCAGACCGCGCAGGCCAGCAAGGTCGTGGACTGCCGGAAGTTCTTCGAGTCGGCGATGTGCTACTCGTTCTGAGGACCGGGAGGCCGCCTGGGCGCGCGTGTCGCGCGCCCAGGCGTTCCGGTGGCTCATGCCAGCGTGATCGCGTAGATCTCGACGCGCGCGTCGTCGGGCAGGGACATGGACCGCACCGTCTTCGCCGGGTCCAGGGTGAGGGACTGGCCGAAGATCCGCACGGGCGGACCGTCGACTCCCTGCCCGGCCTTGATCCGGTGCGGCATGTCGAACACGACCGATGTGCCGTCCGGAGCAGGGCCTGCCCAGTCGCCGACCGTGACGGGGAGCCGCGCGGTGGTGCCGTCCGTGTAGCGCACGGTCAGCTCAGTCGCCACGGTCCCGTGGTGCGCCACCGCGACGAGCCGGGCGCTGCCGTACCTGCCGGCCGGCATCAGCAGCGCCTGGCCCCGCGCCTCGACGAAGTTCGGCGCGACGCCGGTCGTGTCAGGGGCGTTGTACGTGACGCCGCCGACCGCGACGGGGCCGGCCGGCGGCAGCAGCCCGCCGTCGAAGCTCCATCCGACGCCGTCGAAGTTGCCCTGGTCGGACCCGGCCACCGTCGCCACGCCGTCGTGGTTCAGTTCCCGGGTCAGGTCCACGGCGCACTGCTCACCGGTCGTGGCGCACACCGCGGCCGTGCGGACCTCGACGGTGGCCTCCCGGGTCACCGTGTTCGGCCCCGAGACCACCACGCGCACCGGGTACGAGCCCGGTGCCGTCCCGGCCGGCACGGTCACGTCGATCGGCACGGTCTTCTGGACGGGCAGAGTGTCGGACTCGAACCTCAGGCGCGACGTCGCCCGCGCCGACCATCCGGCCGGGACCGTGGGCGTCACGCGCACGCTCAGGTCGTCCGGGGCCTGGCCGAGGACGTCGAGCGTGAGCGTGGCCGTCTGCGGCGCGTCGCTGGTCGGGACGACCGTCGAGCTCTCCCGCAGCGACGCGTCCACGTGCTTGCGGCTGTCGTTCGACGCGTCGCTCACCGACGGCGGCGCGTCGCCCTTGCCGGTACCCCAGGACGACGGCGTCGTGCCGAGCGTGTAGCCGAGCCGGCCGCCGCGCGCGACGGCGTCCCAGTCCAGCCAGGTCTTCCGGACGTCCTTGCCGTTGAGGGCGACCTTGCGCACGTACCGGTTCGCGTCGCTGGCGCCGGGCGCGGTGATCGTGAACGCGCGGTCCTTCCCGACCCGGATCCGGACGGACGAGAACTGCGGGCTCGACAGCGCCAGGAAGTCGCCGCCGCTCATCGTCGGGTACAGGCCGAGCGAGGAGAACACGTACCAGGCCGACATCGTGCCCAGGTCGTCGTTGCCGGTCATGCCGTCCGGGCCGGTGGTGAACAGCGTCATCGCCGCCCGGACCACGGTCGCGGTCTTCGCCGGCGTGCCCGCCCAGAGGTACATGTACGGCGCGAGCAGGTCCGGCTCGTTGTTCGGGTTGTACGTCGGCTTGCCGTAGTAGTCGTACGGCTGGGTGATCCAGTCCGTGCGGGCGGTGCCGGCCGGGTCGGTGAGCAGCTTGTCGTAGACGAAGAAGCTCGTCGAGCGCGCTTCTCGGTCGCCCGCCGGCCGCCCATCAGCGTCGACGAGCCCGGCCGGGTCCTGCGGCGCCAGCCACTGGTACTGGTACGCGCCGCCCTCGTGGAACTGGTGGCTCGCCGCCACCGGGTCGTACGGCGTCAGCCAGGTGCCGTCGACCGTCCGCGGCCGGAACTGCTCGATGGAGGCGTCCCACAGGTTGCGGTACCACTGGCCGCGGCGGGCGAACATGCGGCGCGTCCGCGCGGTGGCCGAGCCCGTCGGCCATCAGCGCCAGCGACGCGTCGGCGGCCGCGTACTCCAGGGTCGCCGAGGCCGGGTGGACGCAGTCGTTGTCGCCGCCCTTGTGCGGCGCAGTCGGTGCCGAGTTCCAGCCCGGACGGGATGTACCCGCGCTCGGCGTAGTACGTCACGGCCGGACCGCCCGTTGTACGGCGAGTCGGCCGGCGGCGTCTCGGTCGCGTTCTTCTTCAGCAGCGCGTACGCCTCGCGCTCGTACCCGCGCCAGCAGGCCCTTCGACCACGCCTCGACGAGGAACGGCGTCACCGGGTCGCCGGTCATGATGTTGGTCTCGCTGTTGGCCAGCGCCCAGCGCGGCAGCCAGCCGCCGTCGCGGCCCGTCGCCACGCACCGACAGCGCGACGTCCCGCGCGACCTTCGGCTCCAGCAGTTCGAGCAGCTGGTTCTGCGGACGGTAGGTGTCCCAGAGCGAGAAGTTCTGGTACGGCGTGTAGCCCTCGGCGATGTGCACCTCGCCGTCGAAGCCGCCGGTACGCGCCGTCGGTGTCGCCGGCCAGGTTCGGGTGCAGCAGCGAGTGGTACAGCGACGTGTAGAAGGCGCTCTGCCGGTCGGTCGTGCCGCCGTCGATCTTGATCGCGCGCAGCTGCGCGGCCCAGGTGTCGTGCAGGTCGGCGCGGGTCGCGTCGAAGTCGTAGGAGTCGGCGGTCTCGGCGGCCAGGTTCTTCCGGGCGCCGTCCGCGCCGGTGTACGAGAGACCGACCTTGACCACGACGTCACGGTCGGCCGGTCGCGTCGAACGTGACCCAGGCGCCGTTGCCGCCCGCGCCGGCGGCGTCCCGGCTGCCCGGCGTCGGGCGTCAGGCCCCGCCAGGTGCCGTGGCCGGCGAACGGCCGGTCGAAGCTGGCCGATGAAGTAGACGGTGTGCTTGTCGTCGCCGGCGCAGAAGTTGCCGGCCTGGACCCGGCCCTCGATCGTGCGGTCGCCGACGACGTGCGATCTCGGAGTCGAACACGTTCTGGTTGGCCTTGCCGGTGTTGAACAGGACGTTCGCCTCGGCCGTGGCCGGGAACGTGTACCGCTGCCAGCCGGTGCGCTCGGTGGCGGTCAGCTCGGCGTTCGACGCCGTACTTCGCCAGGCCGACCCGGTAGTAGCCGGGCGTGGCCTGCTCGTCGGCGTGCGAGAACGTCGACCGGTACGCGTTCGGGTCCACGGTGGTCACCGCGCCGGTGGTCGGCATGATCGGCAGCTCGCCGGCCACGTCGCAGCCGACGCCGGACAGGTGCGTCTGGCTGAAGCCGTAGATCGTGTTCTGGTGGTAGTCGTACCCGCCCTGGCCGCCGGTGTCCGGACTCACCTGCACCATGCCGAACGGCGCGCTCGCGCCCGGGAACGTGTTGCCGAAGTTCTGGGTGCCGACGAACGGCCGGACGAGGGTGGTCGGATCGACGTCCGCCACCGCGGGTGTCGCTGGTACCAGCATTCCCGCCGCCAGCGCGGCGACGGCCAGGGCTACACGCACAGGTCCTCCAGGAATCAGGTGACGGGATAGATCTCGAGCTCGTACACGGAGTAGCCGAACCCGGTCGCCCGGGACAGGCCCTGCATCCGCACGTACCGGGTGCCCGGCGCGTCCAGCCGGACGGTTTCCGTGCCACCCTTGCTGTCGCTCACCGAGGCGGCGGTCGTCCAGGTGACGCCGTCGGCCGACGTGCGGATCTCGTACGCGCCGGCGTGCGCGGCCTCCCACTTGAGCACGACGCGGCCGACCCGCTGCGGCGCCGCCAGCTCGACCTGGAGCCACTGGTTGTCCGACCACGGCGACGACCACCGCGTCGAGCCGTCGCCGTCGATGGCCTTGCCGGCGGCGAACTGCGGCAGGTCGTCCTCGACCTGCGACGCGGTCGCGGTGCCGGTCCGGGCCACGTTGGTGTCGCTCGTGCGCGGCCACACCGTGACGGCCAGCGTGCTGGTCACCCCGCGCACGGTCACCGGCACCTGGTGGACACCGGTGGCGACGCCCGCGCCGACCGTGACGCGCAGCGGCAGGCTCGCCCGGGCTCCACGGTGGAGGATGAAGGACTGGCGCGCCGGGCTGACCGTGATGCCCGCCGGCGGCCGTGCCTCCACGGTGACCGGCCCGGTACCGGACGCGCTGACCAGCGCGTTCACGGTCGCCGAGCCGCCCGTGTCGAGATCGAGCCCGGCCGGCGCCAGGGACAGCGTCACCGGGGGAGCGTCGGCGAACACGGGCACGATCTCGGTCACCGATGGCGCCGGCGACCCGCCCGCCCACGCGAGGCGAATGGCTTGGGTCTCCCGTCCACCCGCGGGAAGTTCGGTGTAGGCGCCCGAGAGCCGGCCGAGCGTGCGCCAGCTGGTTCCGGTGCGGATCTGGACGTCGGCGCGGGCGTTCCCGTCCTGCACGACGAGGACCGAGCGCAGCGGGCGGGCGCTGGGGAGGGAGAGGGTGAGCGCCTCGCCCGCTGCTGGTACCCGGGCCGCCCGGTAGCCGGTGGCCAGGTTCTCGTCGGCGGCACGGCCGAGTGAGGAGCCGGCGGCCGGCTCGGGGGCTCCGGTGATGGTGCCGGTGTCGGCGCGCCGCACGGAGAACTCGCGGACCACGACCCAGTTGCCCTGGCCCTGCGTCGCGCGGAGCCGCACGTACCGGGCGGTCGTGCCGGCCGGCAGGTCGAGCGACACCTCGGCCTTGCCGGAGAACTCCGGTCCGCTGGTCCAGGTCACGCCGTCTGTCGAGTGCTCCAGGACGCCGTGGTGGAGGTAGTCGTCCGGGCTGTCGCTCTTGCCCATCAGGACGTCCACGCCCGCGACCTGCCGCGCGCGGCCCAGGTCGACGCCCACGGTGTGACCCGGCTGCGCGCCCGTGGCGCCCCAGAAGTACGACGCGGGATCGCCGTCGACCATGTTGCTGGCCGGGAACCTGTCGTCCAGCGGCGGCAGGTTGGTGGTGGCCGTCGCGGCGGTGACGCCGAGCCACCGGTCGCTCTCGGCGAGAGCGTCCTTGACGAACGAGTCCACGACCGGGTCGATCTCGACAGCGAACACGCGGTTCGGGTCCAGGCCGACCCACGTGAACGACCTCGCGTGCGCGACCAGTGCGGGCAGGGACGTCCGGATCGCCAGGGCGCGGTCACCGTCCCCGGCGCGCTGCGCGGCGAGCAGGTCGAGCGCCGCCAGGCTGGCCGTGCCCCAGGCTTCCGTGGCGTCCAGCCAGGGCTTGGTCTCCGTCAGGAAGCGCGGGTTGTCGAGACGGTCACGCAGCACGGTGGGCGCGTCGTGCACCTGCCGCAGCGTGCGGCGCAGCGCGTCGGCGGCGGACGTGCGCCCGGTGGACCAGTCCGACCAGAACGCGGCGACGTCGGCGGACAGCCGGGGCGCCTTCCGCTGGTCGAGGCGGGACGAGTAGTTGACGTCCGCGAACGCGCGCAGCGCATCCGTCGTCCGTGCGTCGCCGCCGGCCAGGTCGGACAGGCCGGCGGCCCAGGAGCGCGCCGGGTCGTACGCCGCGTCGTTCCAGGTGTAGTCGGCGACCGTGAACAGCGACGTCCGGGACGCCTGGGCCTGCGGCATCGGGTTGGCGGTGAGCCCGATGGCGGACGTGCCGAGGCCGGGCTCGCGGCCCACGAACGGACCGAGCAGGAGCCGGCCCTGGACGTAGTCGTTGACCGGGTAGTTGTCCCACAGCAGGATCGGGTGGCCGAACACGTCCTTGGCGGCGGCCACGTCGGCGCGGGTGATAGTCGGCGCGATGACGTCCATGCCGGTCCACTGGACGACCACGTCCGGGTGGAGGTCGCTGGACAGGACCCGCTTGTACTCGGTGCGGCCGATGTTCCAGTACTCGGTCGGCACCATCTGGAGACCCGGACGCCGGACCAGGTTGACCAGGTACGCCTGGGCCTTCGCGGCCGCGGCCGCGCCGGTGCCGAACCGGTCCCGGTCCTCGTCGCAGTGCCAGCGCTCGTAGTCGATGTCGTCGAACGCGACGACGAACGTCCGGACGCCGATCGCCGCGAGCGTGTCGAACTTGCTGGTCAGGGCGTCGGCCTCGGACGGCCGCGAGAAGCAGACGGACAGCCCGGGGGAGAGGACGTAGCTGAAGTCCACGTGGTTGGCCGCGGCCCGATCGACCAGCGCCTTCAGCGGCGCGATCTGCTCCGGCGGGTACGGCTTGCGCCACTCCGCGCGCAGGTACGGGTCGTCCTTGGGGGTGTAGACGTACAGGTTCATCTTCGTACGGCCGTAGTAGTCGAGCTGCGCGAGCCGCTCCTCGTGCGACCACGGCGGACCGTAGAAGCCCTCCACGACGCCGCGCCAGCGCAGGGACGGCCAGTCGCGGATCTCCACGCCGCGCAGCCGCGAGCCGGCGACGAGCTGCCGCAGGGTCTGGGCGGCGTAGAACGTGCCGGCCGGGTCGACCCCGTCCAGGACGACGTGCCGGCGGCCGTCCCGTCCCCGGCCGGCGGCCAGGACGTAGCCCTCAGCGGCCATCCCGGCCGGCCCGGTGACGCCGAGCGCGCCGCTGCCGCCGCCGACGTGGACGGTGAACGGACCGGACCCGTCGCGGACCGTGCGGACCCCGGCGCCGCGCAGCACCTCGCGGACCACCGCGAGCGCGGACGGATCCGCCGTGGCGCCTGTGGCGAGGTGGACCGTCGAGGGGATGGCGAGCGAGTCGCCGCGCGGCTGGACGGACTGGGGTGTGGGATAGACGGCCGGTAACGGAGTGGCTGCGCCGCTTGGCGCCGCGCCAGGGGTTGTGAGAACGATTGCAGTGAGCGCGGTTCCGAGCAGTGCTCGTGACAACCCGCTACGCCAATAGGTGATCCGCACCGCACCTCTCCCTCACGGAACCGCCGACAGTGCACGTCAGGCGGCGTTGA
Organism: uncultured Actinomycetota bacterium; assembly: GCA_963742725.1. Classification (GTDB taxonomy): domain Bacteria; phylum Actinomycetota; class Actinomycetes; order Mycobacteriales; family Cryptosporangiaceae; genus CAVVAL01. The sequence goes on from CAVUMX010000003.1 coordinate 1,375,186, forward strand.
AACCCCCGTGGGGACCGGACTAGACCAGTTCTTCTGCCGTCATGTCAACGGTTCCGGCAAAGTTTTGACATCGATGTCAGATGAATGCGCTATCAGCTTCTGAGCCGGACGGGAGAGCGATTACCGCTGGCCGAACGCCACGCCGAGGCTCGTCAGGTCCACCGGCCGCCGCGCCTCCGCGGGCACGTGGTCCACCAGCGGGCGCATGACCTCCAGCGCGGTAAGGATTTCGCGGCCCACCTGCTCGGCCGGGCGCATCGCGTCGACGGAGACGAGGATCCCGCGCTCGCCGTACCAGGCGACGATCGGGTGCGTCACCTCGTGGTACAGCGCGAGCCGGCGCGCGATCACGTCCTCGGTGTCATCCGACCTGTGTTCGAGCGCCGCACGGGCCAGCAGCCGCCGCATCAGCTCCTCATCGGACGCCTTGAGGTGCAGCGCGACGTCCGCCGTCATCTCCAGTTCGAGGCCGATGAGGTAGGCGGCGCGGGCCTGCTCCATGTTGCGGGGGATGCCGTCGAGGACGTACCCGCCGCCGGCCTCCTTCGCGGCGACGAACGCCTGCCGGACCATGTCCAGCACGATCTCGTCCGGGACCAGCTCGCCGCGGTCGAGGCGTTCCTTCACGGCACGGCCCAGCTCTGTCTCCCGTGCCACGTGGTCACGGAGCAGGTCGCCGGTGGCGATGTGGGGGATGCCGAAGTGGGCGGCGATCACCGCTCCCTGCGTCCCCTTGCCAGCACCTGGTGGAGCGATCATCAGCACGCGCATGACCCGAATCATCCGTCGGGGCGGTGAACGCCGTCCACCCGCCCCCTCCCCTGGTCCGCCCTGTGGAACCCGAACCACAGCTTCGGGGGCGGAAACGGGCATTGCGCTGCGCGCATGTAAGCGCGCGCCAACGGGCTGACCAGCGCTGATGCGCGATGCCCGAACGGGCGCAAACGGGCAGAACCCGGCCCGGTGCGGCCCTGTTCACCTGCGGTTTGACCCGGTAGACACAGAGATACGAACACATTCGGGCGGGACGCTGCCCGAACCCACATCGTGGCGAGGGAGACGGCCGTGCACGCGGAGGAGCGTCAGCACCGCATCGTCGTCCGCGCCCGCGCCGACGGCCGGGTGGAGGTGGCGGAGATCGCCGCCGAGCTGACCGTCGCGCCCGAGACCGTCCGCCGCGACCTGAAAGTGCTGGAGAAGCGAGGCCTGCTCCGGCGCGTCCACGGCGGCGCCTATCCCATCGAGAACGCCGGGTTCGAGACGAGCCTGGCCAGCCGCCTGACCGTCCGCGTGGACGAGAAGCGCCGCATCGCCGCGGCGGCGGCCGAACAGCTCGGCGACGCGGAGAGCGTCTTCGTGGACGAGGGGTTCACCCCGCAGCTCGTCGCCGAGGCACTGCCGACGGACCGGCCACTCACGCTCATCACCGCGTCCGTGCCGGTCGCGACGTCGCTCGCCACGGCCCCGAACATGACCGTGCTGCTGCTCGGCGGCCGGGTCCGTGGCCGCACGCTGGCGACCGTCGGGCACTGGACGGCGCACATGCTGGCCGGGTTCGTCGTGGACCTCGCGTTCGTCGGCGCCAACGGCATCTCCCGCGACCACGGCCTCACCACCCCGGACCCGGCGGTGGCGGAGGTGAAGGCGCAGGCCATCCGGTCGGCGCACCGCCGGGTCCTCATCGGCGTCCACACCAAGTTCGGCATCAGCAGTTTCTGCCGGTTCGCCGAGGTCAGCGACTTCGAGCTCGTCATCACCGACACCGGGCTGTCCGCGTCGGAAGCGCACCGGTACTCGTTGCTCGGCCCTCACGTCCTCCGAGTCTGAGGGCCACACCAGGAGGTCAACATGCGGAGAACACGGGCGACCCTTGCCCTGGCGACGTGCGTGGTGCTCGTCGCCGGCGGGTGCAGCGGCGCCGGTGGGGGGACCGGCACCTCGGGGGACGAAGAGACGATCACGGTTGCCACGGTCGGCAACCCGCAGATGCAGGACATCGAGAAACTCACCGAGGAAGGCTTCACGAAGAAGACCGGCATCACCGTGAAGTACAACATCCTCCCGGAGAACGAACTGCGCGACAAAGTCACCCAGGACGTCGCCACCCAGGGCGGCCAGTACGACGTGGTGACGATCGGCGCCTACGAGGCCCCGATCTGGGCGAAGAACGACTGGCTGGTCGGGCTCGACGAGCGCGCCGACGGCGACTCGGCCTACGACAAGGCCGACCTCCTCGAACCGATGCGCAAGGCGCTGTCGTACGAGGACAAGCTGTACGCGGTGCCGTTCTACGGCGAGTCCTCGTTCCTCATGTACCGCAAGGACCTGTTCCAGGCCAAGGGCATCACGATGCCGGAGGCGCCGACGTGGGCGCAGGTGGCCCAGTACGCCGCCCAGCTCGACCAGGGCAGCACCGCCGGCATCTGCCTGCGTGGCCTCCCCGGCTGGGGCGAGGTCTTCGCGCCCCTGACCACCGTGGTCAACACCTTCGGCGGCACCTGGTTCGACGAGGACTGGAACGCCAAGGTCAACGCGCCGGAGTTCACGGCGGCCGTGAAGTTCTACGTCGATCTGGTCCGCCAGCACGGCGAACCCGGCGCGCCGAACTCCGGCTTCTCCGAGTGCCTCACCGCGTTCAGCCAGGGCAACGCCGCGATGTGGTACGACGCGACCGTCGCCGCCGGCTCCCTGGAGGACCCGAAGGTCAGCAAGGTCACCGGGAAGGTCGGCTACGTCCAGGCACCGGTGAACAAGACCAAGAGCTCCGGCTGGCTCTGGGCGTGGGCGCTCGCGATGCCGAAGACCTCGAAGAAGCAGGACGCCGCCTGGAAGTACATGGCCTGGGCGACCGGCAAGGAGTACCAGAAGCTGGTCGGCGAGAAGCTCGGCTGGTCCCGGGTGCCGCCGGGAGCCCGCAAGTCCACGTACGAGATCCCCGAGTACCAGGACGCGGCCAAGGCGTTCGCGCAGGTGACGTTGCAGGCGATCGAGCAGGTCGACCCGGACAACCCCGGCGTGCAGCCGCGACCGGCGCCGGGCGTGCAGTTCGTCGGCATCCCCGAGTTCGCCGACCTGGGCACGAAGGTCTCCCAGCAGGTCTCGGCGGCGATCGCCGGACGCACCACCGTCGACGCCGCCCTCGCCGCCGGCCAGAAGGAGGCCGAGACCGTGGCGAAGAAGTACCGCAAATGACACTGACAGCCACCCGCTCGCCGACCCGGCACGCGCACCGGCCGGCGGTGCGGCCGGCACGGGAACGGTTCGTCCGCCGGGTGCCGCTGCTGCCCGCGCTCGTCCTGACCATCGTCGTCACCCAGCTGCCGTTCGTGGTGACGCTGTACTACTCGACGCTGGACTGGAACCTGCTCCACCCGGAGGACGGCAAGACATTCGTCGGGCTGAGCAACTACACCCAGGCGTTCACCGACGCCACGTTCCGCGCGGCGGCCTGGAACACGGTGCTCATCACGGCCAGCGCGGTGCTCGTCTCGATGCTGTTCGGCGTCGGCTGCGCGATGCTGCTGGACCGCAAGTTCGTCGGGCGGGGCCTCGTCCGGACGCTGCTCATCTCGCCGTTCCTGGTGATGCCGATCGCGGCGGCGCTGCTGTGGAAGTACGCGGCGTACAACCCGGTGTTCGGGCTGCTCAACGCGCCGGCCGCGCTGTTCGGCGCCGATCCGACCGACTGGGTGAGTTCGTTCCCGGTCGTCTCCATCGTCGCCGTGCTGGTCTGGCAGTGGACGCCGTTCATGACGTTGATCGTCCTGGCCGGTCTCCAGAGCCAGAGCATGGAGACGATGGAAGCGGCGCGGGTCGACGGCGCCGGGCCGTGGCAGGCGTTCCGGTTCGTCACGTTCCCGCACCTGCGGCAGTACATCGAGCTGGGGTTGCTGCTCGGGTCGATCTACCTCGTGCAGACGTTCGACGCCATCTTCACGATCACCCAGGGCGGCCCGGGTACCGCCACGACGAACCTGCCGTACTTCCTGTACCTGGAGGCGTTCCGGGCCTTCGACATCGGCCAGGCCGCGGCGCTGGGCGTCGTCGTCGTGATCGCGACGATCATCGTCTCCACGTTCGCGTTGCGCGTCATCTCCAGCCTGTTCAAGGAGGCGTCCACATGACCGCCGTGAGGCTCCGCGCCGGGCACGTCTGGTCAGGCGTCGCGTGGCTCGTCGGGATCGTGTTCTTCTTCCCGGTGCTGTGGATGGTGCTGACCGGCTTCAAGCAGGAGTCCGCGGCGGCCACCAACCCGCCGACCGTGTTCACCGCGCCGACGCTCGACCAGTACCGGGCCATCTTCGACCGGGACATCACGCCGTACCTGCTCAACTCCGCGATGGCGAGCGTCTTCTCGGTACTGCTGGTGATCGTGCTGGCCGTGCCGGCCGCGTACGCCCTGAGCCTGCGCCCGGTGGACAAGTGGCGTGACGTGCTGTTCTTCTTTATCTCCACCAAGATGCTGCCGATCGTCGCGGCGATCCTGCCGATCTACATCACGGTCAAGACGCTCGGGATGCTCGACAACATCTGGACGCTCGTCGTCCTCTACACCGCGATGAACCTGCCGCTGGCGATCTGGGTCATGCGCTCGTTCTTCCTGGAGGTGCCGAAGGAACTCCTCGAAGCGTCCGCACTGGACGGTGCCGGGCTCCCGACGCAGCTCCTGCGGGTGATCGCGCCGATCGTCTCGCCCGGGATCGCCGCCACGGCGCTGATCTGTTTCATCTTCAGCTGGAACGAGTTCTTCTTCGCCGTCAACCTGACGTCGACGAACGCCGCCACCGCGCCCGTGTTCCTGGTTGGCTTCATCACCAGCGAAGGCCTGTTCCTGGCCCGGCTGTGCGCGGCCGCGACGCTCGTGTCGCTGCCCGTGCTGATCGCCGGGTGGATCGCCCAGAACAAGCTCGTCCGCGGACTGTCGATGGGAGCCGTCAAGTGAGGGCAGCCGTCATCCACGCGCCAGGACAGGTGTCCGTCGAGACGGTCGACGATCCGGCACCGGGGCCGCGCGACGTCGTCGTGGAGGTCGCCGCGTGCGGCATCTGCGGGACGGACCTGCACATCGCCGACGGCGAGTTCGCCCCGAGCCTGCCGATCATCCCGGGGCACGAGTTCTCCGGACGGGTCGTCGCGCTCGGCGCCGACGTCACCGAGCTGCGCGTGGGCGATCCCGTCGCGGTCGACCCGTCCCTGTTCTGCGGGGAGTGCCACTTCTGCCGCCACGGACGGGGCAACCTGTGCGACCGCTGGGCCGCGATCGGCGTCAGCCGTGCGGGCGGCGCGGCCGAGTACGCGGTGGCGCCCGTCGCCAACTGTTTCCGGCTGCCCGAGAGCGTGCGGGTGGAGGACGCGGCGCTGGTCGAACCGCTGTCGTGCGCGGTCCGGGGGTACGACACGCTGCCGCGCCGGCTCGGCGAGCACTACCTGATCTACGGCGCCGGGACGATGGGGCTGATGATGCTTCAGCTGGCTCGTCGGGCCGGCGCCGCCTCGGTCGCCGTGGTCGACCTGAATCCCGGCCGGCTGGAGACGGCGAAGCTGCTCGGCGCCTCGTCGGTGGCTGCCTCGGCCGAGGAGCTGGGACCGTCCTTCGAGGTCGTGATCGACTGCACCGGCGTGGTCGCCGCGATCGAGGACGGCTTCGGCCGGGTCCGCAAGGGCGGCACGTTCCTGCAGTTCGGGGTGTCCGACGAGGGCGCGGAGGCCCGGTTCTCGCCGTTCCGCATCTACAACGAGGAGATCACCATCGTGGGGTCGATGGCCGTCCTGCACAGCTTCGAGCGCGCGGGGGAGCTGTTCGCGGGCGGCGCGATCGACGCCGAGGCCATGATCACGCACCGGCTGCCGCTCTCGGAGTACCCGGCGGCGCTCGCGGCGTTCCGCGCGGGCACGGGGCTCAAGACCCAGGTCCTGCCGCATGGGTGAACGCCCACTTTCGGACTTTTGAGGGTTCCGCGGGGTCCGCGACCCTCAAAAGTCCGACAATCGAGGTGGAGAATGCGGTGATGGAGCTGGTCGCGGGGGTCGACTGCTCGACCCAGTCCACGAAGGTCCTCGTGTGCGACGCGGAGACCGGTGCCGTCGTGCGCACCGGCCGCGCCGCGCACCCGGACACGACCGAGGTGGCCCCGGCGACGTGGTGGCACGCGTTCGCGGACGCGTCCGGCGGGCTGCTCGACGGCGTCCGGGCCATCGCGGTCGCCGGGCAGCAGCACAGCATGGTCACCCTCGACGCGGACGGCGCCGTGGTGCGGCCCGCGCTGCTGTGGAACGACATGCGGTCCGCCGGGTCCGCCGCCGAGCTGGTCACGGAGTTGGGCGGCGCGGCCGCCTGGGCCTGTGCGGTCGGCTCGGTGCCGGTGGCCAGCTTCACCGTCACGAAGCTGCGGTGGCTGGCCCAGCACGAGCCGGCCGCCGCCGCGCGGGTCGAACGCGTGCTGCTGCCGCACGACTGGCTCACCCACCAGCTCGCGGACGGACGTGCGGAGCCGACGACCGATCGGGGCGACGCGTCCGGCACCGGGTACTGGTCGCCGGCCGAGGAGCGGTACCGGGACGACCTGCTGCGGCTGGCGTTCGGCCGGTCGCTCGCCGTGCCGTCGGTGGCCGCGCCGGCCGGGGCGGTCGGGGAGACGTCCGGCGGCGTGCTGGTCGCGCCCGGCACCGGCGACAACATGGGCGCCGCCCTCGGGCTGGGCGCGCGGCCGGGCGACGTCGTCGTGTCGCTCGGTACCAGCGGCACCGTGTTCGCCGTGTCCGAGTCGCCGACCGCCGACCCCACCGGCGCCGTGGCCGGGTTCGCCGACGCCACCGGCCACTACCTGCCGCTGGTCTGCACGCTCAACGCCGCTCGCGTGCTGAGCGCGGCCGCCGACCTGCTCGGTGTCGACCTCACCAGGCTCGATGAACTGGCGCTGTCCGCCGAGCCGGGCTCGGGTGGGCTGGTGCTCCTGCCGTACCTGGACGGCGAACGCACCCCCGACCTCCCTTCCGCGACCGGGCTCGTCCAGGGCCTCACCCGCCACAACGCGTCGCCGGCCAACCTCGCGCGAGCAGCCGTCGAGGGCATGCTGTGCGGGCTGGCCGACGGGATCGACGCCGTCCGGGCGCAGGGCGTGCCGGTGCGGCGGGTGCTGCTCATCGGCGGCGCCGCCCGGTCCGCGGCGGTGCGCCACATCGCCGGCCCGCTGTTCCGGCTGCCCGTCGCCGTACCGGAACCGGCCGAGTACGTCGCGCTCGGCGCCGCCCGTCAGGCCGCCTGGGCCCTTGCCGGCACCCCGGAGCCTCCGGAATGGACCGTCGCGGCGGCCGCCCTCCCCGATAGCGCGGCCCGGCCCGCCGCGGGTAGCGGCCCGGCCGGTGACGTGGCCGGACGGAGCGCGGGGCGGGAGGCAGCGGTTCGCGCCGCGTACGCCGAGGTCCGGGACCGCGCCCGCGCCCTCCTCGCCACTACGTGATCCGACCGGTCGGATCGTGAAGCCTGGCTTCACGATCCGACCGGTCGCAACGCGAACCGGGCGACGAGGCGCCGGTTCCAGGGCATGCGGGACCAGGGGCGGGCCAGCTCGTCCAGCGTTCCCACGTCCCGGGGTGCCAGGCTGTCGATCGGGGCGGCTTCGGCGTGCCGCGCGAACACGGAGTCCGCGTACCGGTGGCCGGTGTCGGCGGCGACGAACACGACGGTCCGGGCGGGGTCCCGGCGGCGTTCCCACCGCGCCGCCAGGTACGCCGCCCCGGCGGACAACCCCGCGAACACCGCGTGCCGCCGGAGCAGGTCGACGCTGCCGGCGAGCGCCGCGTCGAACGCGACCCAGTGGATCGTGTCGTACAGCCCGTGGTCAACGTTCTGGAACGGGATCGAGCTGCCGATGCCGGCGATGATGATGTCCGGGTCGTGGACGTGCTCGCTGCCGAACGTGACGCTGCCGAACGGCTGCACGCCGGCCAGCTCGGTTCCGTCCGGGAGGTAGGTGACCAGGGCGCCGGTGGACGCGCCGGATCCGACCCCGCCGACGACCGTCAGCGGCCCGTCGACGGCCGCGGCGATCTGCTCGGCGACCGCGCGGTACCCGAGGTAGTGGACGCGGTCGTGGTACTGCCGCATCCAGTGGAACCCGGGGTTCTCGCACAGGATCTCCGCGATCCGCTGGACCCGGCGGCTCTGGTCCAGCTTGAGGTTGTCGCACGGATCCATCTGTTCCAGGTGCGCGCCGAGGACGGCGAGTTGGGTGCGCAGCGTGTGGTCGACGGTCGTGGAGCCGACGATGTGGCACCGCATCCCGTACCGGTGACAGGCGAGCGCGAGCGCGTACGCGTAGATCCCGCTGGAGCTGTCGAGCAGGGTGTCGCCGGGGGCCACGACGCCCTCGTCCAGCAGGTGCCGGACGGCGGCCATCGCCGAGACGACCTTCATCGTCTCAAAGCGAAGGCAGACGAGCCCGTCGTCGAGCCGCACCAGGTCCGGCTGGCCGATCGCCTCCGCGACGTGGTCGTACATGCGAGTCCTCTCGGGTGGTGAAGATCCTGGTCACGGGGGTGCCGGCGGCGTTGAGGGCGCGCGTGCACCGGGCGAGGCGGCGCCGCAGGTCCGGTGTGGACGGGTCGAACAGCAGCCCGGCGACGTTGCCGCTGTGCGCGACCTGCACGCCTGCCGCACCGGCTCGCGCGGCGATGTCGACCAGCACGTCGAGTTCCGGCTTGGCGAGTAACCGCTGGTGCCGCCGCGCGCTCTCGGTGCAGACCCGGCCGAGCAGCCCGACGTCGCCGCACAGGACCGCGACCCGGAGCTGCCGCCGCATCCGCTCGTACGCGTCGAGGTCGTCGTCGCCGTAGGAGTCGGCGGGGACGGCGAGCGTCTGGACGGGTCGCCCGTTCCCGGTGACGCAGCCGACCACGACGGCCGCCGGCAGCGCCCGTCCCAGCACCTCCAGGACGCGCCCCTCGCGCTGCGCGAACAGCAGCGGCCGGTGGGTGAGCATCAGCGGGTCGGACGCGCGCTCGGCACGCACCGCCAACCGGGCGATCGTCTCGGGCGGCAGCGTCCGGCCGAAGCTGGCCGCCACGGCCCGCACCGCCGCGATGACGTCGCTGGTCGAGGACCCCATCCCGAGGCCGACCGGGATGTCGCCGTGCAGCCGCAGGTGTCCGCCGCACGGTTCGTCCGCGCACTCCTGGACGGTGAGTTCGGCCGCCCGCAGCGCCTTCACGCGGTCCTCGGGGAACACCGTCAGCCGGCCGTTCCCGCGGGTGAACTCGGCGCTGCTGCCCAGCCCGGTCATCGGCAGCGTGACGAGCCCGAGACAGGGCCGGCCCTCGCCGTCCCGGAACGCGCCTTGCAGGATCTCGCCGTGGTGGCAGGTGGCGTGTCCGGCGCCCCTCATGCCGCGCGGTACCGGTACAGCACCGTCTCGTCGGCGCTGAACTGGGAGAACGGGAACGGCTCGGCGGACAGCGCGTGGACCCCGGCGCCGAGGAACGCCCGGGCGACCGCGGCGGCGGACTGGGCGTACACGATCAGCGGCACGTCACGCTCGCGACATCGGCGCAGGATCTCGTCGAACGTCCCGTTGCCGATCGTCATGCCCGTGGCCACGACGGCGTCGGCGACGTCCAGCACCTCGGCCATGTCGCCCGCGACCGGATCGCCCCACTGGGTGGCCGGGAGGTTCAGGTCGCACGGCAGGCACACGCCGCCGCGCTCGCGGATCGCCGCGACCAGCGGGTTCACGACACCGATCAGTCCCACCTTGGCGCCCGGTTCGATGTCCAGTAGCCCGGCGATGGCGGCGTCCCGGGCGCGGGCGCGCACCTCAGGCGGGCCGGCCGGCAAGGTCACAGGCTCCCCGGTGTGCGGCTCGACCTCCGCGAGGTAGGCGTCGAGTGCGGCGATCCGCACGGCCCGGGGCGTCTCGCTCAGCAGGACGTCGAGCGGACTGCCGGACGCGTCGTGGCAGATCGCCGGGTCGACCTCGCCGGGCTCGAACGCGCAGGCGCCGAACGACCGTCCGCTGCGGACCAGGACGTACTGGTTCCGGTACGTCGTCGTCCCCCCGGCCAGGCGGGTGCCGTGGTGCAGCCAGAACACGCTGGTCGCGACCAGGGCGGACGGTGGGGGACCGGCGGTTCCGGCCAGCACGTCGTCCATGAGCTGTTCAACCGTGCGTTCCACGCGAGAGCCTTTCCGGGGTGGGGCCGCGGTACGTGACCGCGAGGTTGCCGAGATGGTCGTGGCCGACGTCCGCATGGACGCCGAAGACGGCGCGGATCCGGTCCGGGGTGAGGACGTCGCCGGGTACGCCCGTCGCCACCGCCGTGCCGCCGTCGAGCAGCACGAGCCGGTCGCAGTACCGGGCCGCCAGCGCCAGGTCGTGGAGCGCGACGAGCACGGTCTGGTCGGTGGCGGCGAGGAGTTCCAGCAGCGCGAGCTGGTGCCGGACGTCCAGGTGGTTGGTGGGTTCGTCCAGCAGCAACGCCCGGGGCCGCTGCGCGAGCGCGCGGGCGAGGTGGGCGCGCTGGCGTTCGCCGCCGGACAGCGTCCGCCAGCTCCGGCCGCTCAGGTGGGTCAGGCCGGTCTGGTCGATCGCGGCGGCGACGGCCGCCCGGTCGGTGCTGGTGGGGCCGTGCCAACGGTCGCGGTAAGGCGTGCGTCCGAGCCCGACGACGTCGCCCAGGCGCAGGTCGCTGTCGACCTCGACGGACTGCTCGACGAACGCCACGCACCGCGCGATCCGCCGGGCGGGCCAGTCGCGGATGTCGTCGCCGTCGAAGCGCACCGCTCCGGCCAGCGGCGTCCGCAGGCCGGCGACGCACCGCAGCAGCGACGACTTGCCCGACCCGTTCGCGCCTACGAGCCCGACCGTCTCACCGGGACGGACGTCCATCGAGACGTCCCGGACGGCCGGCGCCCAGGTCACGTGCTCGACCGTGATCCTCACAGCTCACCGCGCCGGCGCAGGACCAGCAGGAACAGCGGCACGCCGAGCAGGGCCGTGACCACGCCGACCGGGATCTCGCGCGGCGCGAACGCGACCCTGGCGAGCGCGTCCGTCCACACGAGGAAGACCGCGCCGGTGACGGCGGCGAACGGCAGCAGCGCCCGGTGCAACGGCCCGACCAGGAACCGGACGCCGTGCGGCACGATCAGCCCCACGAACCCGATCGCGCCGACCGCCGCCACGGCGACCGAGGTCAGCAACGCCGTGGTGACCATGAGCACCGTCCGGGTGGCGCGCACGCCGACGCCGAGCGAGGCCGCCGTGTCCGCGCCGAAGGCGAACGCGTCGAGAGCGGACGCGCACAGCCACACCACGACGCCGCCGATCACCGTGACGACCGCGCACACCACGACCGCGTCCCACCGCGCGGACGCCAGCGAGCCGAGCAGCCAGTACGTGATCGCGCGGGTGGTGTCGGCGTCGCCGGCCGCCATCAGCACCAGCGCGGTGAGCGCCGCGAACAGCTGGCCGACGACGACGCCGGTGAGCACGATCCGGACGGAGTCCAGCCCGGTGCGCCGCAGCAGCACCATGAGGAGCGCGAACGAGACCAGCGCACCGGCGAACGCGCCGCCTGTCACGCCGATCGTGCCGGCGCCCAGGACGACTACCGCGACGGCACCCGCCGACGCGCCGGACGAGACGCCCAGCAGGTACGGGTCGGCGAGCGCGTTGCGGGTGACGGACTGCAGCGCCGCGCCGCACACCGCCAGCGCGGCACCGACCAGCGCCGCCAGCAGGACGCGGGGGAGTCGCAGGTCCCACACCAGCGAGTCGAGCAGCGGCGGGAGCGGCGCGACCGGGGCGCCGACATGGCTGCCGAGGACGCGTCCGACGTCGGCGAAGCTCACGTCGGCGGCGCCGAGGCGCAACGACGCCACGATGGATCCGGCGAGCGCCGCGACGGCCAGGAGCAGCCGGGCGCTGGCGGACACCGCCGTGCCGGCGCTATCGGACATGGCCGTGCCGGCGCTATCGGACATGGCCGTGCCGGCGCTAGCGGACATGGCCGAGTTCGCGCATCCCGTCGACGAGCAGGGCGAGGGTGTGGACGGTCCGCACGGAGGGGTCCATCTCGACGCCGGGCACCTCGATGATCCGCTTGTCCCGGACGGCCGGCAGCTTCGCGACCACGGGGTGCTCGCGCAGCATCGCCAGCTTCTCCGCCGCGCTGTCGCCGGGACGTCCGCGTTCGGACAGGTCGCCGATCACGATGACGTCCGGGTCGCGGCGGGCGATCTCCTCCCAGGAGACCTCGGGCCATTCCTCGTCGATGTCGTCGAAGGCGTTCCGGGCGCCGATCAGCCGGCTCATGTCGCTCGGCATGCCGCCGTTGCCGGCGACGTACGGCACGCCTTCGAAGGCCGAGTACAGCCACACGATCGACGGCGTGTCCACGGCCTTGGCGGTTTTCGCCTGCGCGAGCGCCGCCTCGTGCTCGGCGACCACGCTGGACACGTTCGCGCCGAGGATCCGGCCGAGGTTGTCGTAGTCCTGCCGGAGCCGGTCGAACGGGGTGAGGTCCGGCGTCGCGGCCGGGCAGTCGACCGCGCTCACGAACGTCGGGACGCCGAGCGCGGCGAGTTCCGCGCGGGTGCCGGCCCGGTCCTTGGTGAACAGGGTGGCGAACGACGCGACGACGAGATCCGGGGTGGCCGCCCGTAACTGTTCGCCGGTGAGGATCTTCGGGTTCAGCACCGGCACCGTGGCGTACGCCGCCTGGTACTGCGGCGCGATCTTCGTCTTGAGGTTCGCGGTGCCGGCCATGCGGTCCTTGGCGCCGAGCGCGAGCAGGGTCTCCGTCGCGGACTGGTCGAGCGTGACGACGCGTTCCGGGCGCCGCGCGAACGTCAGCTCCTGGCCGCAACTGGTGACGGTCACGGCCGCGCGGTCGTCGGCGGTGGTCGTCGCGGGCGCGGCGGCACAGCTCGTGGCGAGCACCGCGAGGGCGAGTAGAGCGGCTGAGCGGGGCATCCGGCCTCCTGGTCGTGAGGGGTTCGGGCCACACTATAACGACAATCATTTTCATGTAGCCTGCCTGGGTCAAGAACCTCGAATCCCGGGAGCAACCGCGTGACCACCACCTCCGACGCCCCGTCCGTGCTCCGCGACCCGGCATTCCTGCGGCTCTGGGCGGGCACGACGGCGTCCGGACTGGCCACCTGGGCGCTGCCGTTCGTCCTCGGACTGGCCGTGCTCGACCGGACCCTCACGGCCGCCGGGCTCGGACTCGTGCTCGCCACCCGGACCGCCGGCTTCCTCGCCGCCGTGCCGGTCAGCGGCGTCCTCGCCGACCGGCATTCGCGGCGGGCCGTCGTGGCCTGGTCCGGGATCGCGGCGGCGCTCGCGTTACCCGTGATGGCGACGGGATCCGTCCCGCTCATGGCCGTCGCGGCGGCCGTCGCCGGAGCGGGACAGGGCGCCTGCCGGCCCGCGTTCCAGGCGCTCACCGCCGAGGTCGTCGCCGAGTCGCAGCGCCAGCGGGCGAACGCGGCGATGACGCTGTCGGTCCGGGTCACCACGCTCGTCGGGCCGGCGCTCACGGCGCTGCTGGCCACCGTCCTGGACATGCCGGCGCTGCTGCTCGGCATCGGCCTGCTGTGGCTCGCCGCCGCCCTCCTCCCACCGCCGGGCCGCCCCGCCCCGCCGAGTCGCCGCCCCGCCCCGCCGAGTTGCGGACTTTTGAGGGTCACAAGGCCGCTGGAACCCTCAAAAGTCCGACAGTGGACGGCCCGGGCCGGCGCGGCGCCGACCGCCCAAGCCGCCGGCCGCGGCGGCGCGGTGCCGGCGGCCCGCCGTTTTGTCGCCGAGTTCGGCGACGGTGTCCGGGAGGCGCGGCGGCACCCGTGGTTCGTCGCCGGGCTCGCGGCCCTCACCGCGGTCATCGCGACCGGGTACTCGGCCACCAGCGTCGCGTTGCCGCTGGTCAGCCGGGACCGGTACGGCACCGAGCTGGTCCTCGCCGGCGCGATGACCGCCTACACGGCCGGCGCGCTGGCCGGCGCGGTGCTCCTGACCCGCTGGACACCGCGCTCGCAGGGCTGGGCCGCGTTCGCCGGCCTGGCCTGCTACGGGTTCGCGCCGCTCAGCCTGCTCGCGCCCGTGCACCCGATCGTCGTGGCCGCCGCGTACGCCGTCGCCGGGCTGGGCATCGAGCTGTTCAACGTGCCGTGGTTCACCGCCACCCAGCGCGAGGTCGCCCCGGACAAGCTGGCGCGGGTCTCGTCGCTGGACTTCCTGCTCTCGTACGGGCTCGCGCCGGTCGGGCTCGCGCTCATCGCGCCGGCGATGGAGGCGTTCGGCGTCCGGGCGGTTCTCGGCGCCTGCGCGGTGATCTGCGTGGCCGCGCCGGCAGCCGCCGCGCTGGCGCCGACCGCCCGCCACTTCGGCCGCCGTTGAGGCGATCAGCCTTGCCGCGAACCTCCGGACGCACGGCCGCCGGGAGACGCTGCTGTAGCGAGTTCCCGCGGCTCCTCGCCCGCGCGGCGGCGGAGCACCGTCACCCCCCACGTCCCGAGACCGGCGACGGCGACGGCGCCCATGACGCCGCCGACGACGGCGGTCGGCACGTCGAGCAGCTTCAGCGCGCTCGCGAGCAGCAGGAACGCCAGGGCCGGCCGGATCGCGCGGCTCGGCGCCCGTGACGACACCAACGCGCCGAGGATCACGCCGACGATGCCGCCGATGGTGAGCGCCGTGGTCAGCGCGAACTGGAGATCCCCGAACAGGGCGTGACTCAGCGACGCGGACGCCACCAGCGGCAGCGCCTGGACCAGGTCCGTCCCGACGATCTGCCGCATCGGCAGCTCCGGGTAGACGATCATCAGCAGGACGATGACGACCGTGCCGGCCCCGACGGACGTCATCCCGACCAGCAGGCCGCCGACGAGACCGATCGTGACCGTGGCGAGCCGCCGCACCCGCACCGGCCCGACGGACTCGACAGCCGCCGGCCGTACCCGTTCCAGCAGGATCTTCGCGACGATCGCGCCGACGGCGAGCAGCAGGGCGGCGCCCATCGCGTACTTGATCCGCTCCTGCATCTGCTCGCCGACGCCGAGCGAGCGGTTGACGAAGACCCCGCCGAACGCGGACGGCACGGACCCGAGCGCCAGCCACTTCACGAGGCCCATGTCGACGTTGCCGCGCCGCAGGTGGATCGCGCTGCCGAACGGCTTCATGATCGCGGACGCCACGATGTCGCTGGACACCGCCGCGCTCGGCGGGACGCCGAACCCGAGGACCATGACCGGCGTCATCAGGGCACCGCCGCCCATACCGGTCAAACCTATGCAGAACCCGATCAGCAGCCCGGCGATGGCGACCTGGTAGTCGAACGGCATACCGCCCCCTCTCGCCGGAACAGAGATCTCATGTCCGGCCGAGAATACCTACCGAGTAGGTGGGATTCATGGGGTGTCCCATCAGGTGAGCCAGAAGTGACGTTGCGCACCTCCGGTATCGTGTGTCACATGACTGCCGGGTCGGCCTCGCGCCGTGAGCGGAACGGTTACCCGGCCGCGTCCTGATCACCGGGCGGGCGAGAGGCCCGCCGCCCCGAGCGCAGAGCGTTCCCACGGACCTGCGCACGGGAGAGGAGGTGATTGCGCATGTATCCAGAGATCGGTGAGGTCTTCGACGGCGTCGTGACCGAGGTCGTCGCGTTCGGCTCGTTCGTCGAACGTCCCGGCGGCAAGGTCGGCCTGCTGTACGGCGAGACGGCGGAACCCGGTTCGGTCGTCACGGTTCGCGTGCTCCACGTGGACCGCGAGAAGGAGCGGTTCAGCCTGGCCAGGGTGTGACCGGGCGGCGGGTGGGCTCTTCGGGCGAGCCCACCCGCCTTCCCGAACGGTAGACGGATGTCGATCCGGCGTGATGCCGTTCGTGTAGTGGGTGACAGCGCCGACGCCCAGGAGGACAACCCATGACGCAGTACCTGCTCAGCGTGTACCAGCCCGACGGACCAGTACCCGCCCCCGACGTCCTGGCGACGATCGCGGGCGAACTCGACGCCCTCAACGCGGATCTCAAGGAGGCTGGCGCCTGGGTCTTCGCCGGCGGCCTGTTCCCGCCCAGCACGGCGACAGTGCTGCGGCCCGACGACAGCGACGTTCTCGTCACGGACGGCCCGTTCGCCGAGGGGAAGGAACACCTGGGCGGGTTTACGATCGTCGACTGCCCCGACCTCGACGCCGCCCTCGAATGGGGCCGCCGACTCGCGCTGGCGACGACCCTGCCGATCGAAGTGCGCCCGTTCCAGGGCTGACGATGCTCGATGTCGAGCAGGTGTTCCGTGCCGAGCATGGGCGCGCCGTGGCCGTCCTCGCCCGGGTCTTCGGTGACCTCGACGTCGCCGAGGACGCGGTCCAGGACGCGTTCGCCGAGGCCCTGCGCCGGTGGCCGACCGCGGGCCTGCCACCGAGCCCGGCCGGCTGGATCATCACGACCGCCCGCAACCGGGCCATCGACCGGCTCCGGCGCGAGGCGTCCCGCGACGACAAGCAGGCGCAGGCCGCCCTGCTGCACGCCCGCGACGAGCCAGCCGAGGAGGGCCCCGTGCGTGACGACCGGCTGCGACTGATCTTCACCTGCTGCCATCCCGCGCTCGGCAGCGCGGCACGGGTGGCCCTGACGCTCCGCCTGCTCGGCGGGCTCACCACGGCGGAGATCGCCCGCGCGTTCCTGGTGCCGGAATCGACCATGGCGCAGCGCCTCGTCCGCGCTAAAGGCAAGATCCGCGACGCCCGCATCCCGTACCGGGTCCCGCGCGACGCCGACCTCCCGGACCGGCTCCGCGCCGTCCTGGCCGTCGTCTACCTGGTCTTCAACGAGGGCTACACCTCCAGCGCGGGGGACCGGCTCGTCCGCGCGGACCTCTGCGCCGAAGCGATCCGGCTGGGCCGGCTCCTGACCGAGCTGATGCCCGACGAGCCGGAGGCCGCCGGACTGCTCGCGCTCATGCTGCTCGTCGAGTCGCGGCGTGCGGCCCGGACCGGCCCGGACGGCGCACTCGTCCTGCTCGCCGACCAGGACCGCACCCGCTGGGACCCGGATCTCGTCGCGGAAGGCCAGGCGCTCGTTCGGACGTGCCTGCGACGGAACGAGCCCGGCCCGTACCAGATCCAGGCGGCGATCCAGGCCGTCCACAGCGAGGCGCCGACCGACTGGTGGCAGATCCGCCGGCTCTACGACCAGCTCATGGCGGTCGCCCCGAGTCCGGTCGTGGCGTTGAACCGGGCGATCGCGGTCGCCGAGGTCGACGGGCCGGACGATGCGCTCGCGCTGGTCGACGGCCTCGACCTCGACGGGTACCACCTGTTCCACGCCACCCGCGCCGACCTGCTCCGCCGCCTGGGCCGCCAGGCCGAAGCCGCCGAGGCGTACCGGGCGGCCATCGCGCGCACCGGCAACGCCGCCGAACGGGAGTTCCTGGAGCGCCGCGTCAGCGGTTGAGCCAGTGGCCGGGGGTGGTCACCGAGCGCGGGAGGCGGGTGGCGTCGTCACCCTTGGCGGCGTTCACCTGCGGCTGCGTCAGGAAGAGCGCGCCGGTGAGGTCGGCGCCGCGCAGGTCGGTGTCCCGGAGGTCGGCGCCGATGAGGTCGGCGAGGGTCAGGTCGGCGCCGCGCAGGTCGGCGGCGATGAGGTAGGCACCGCGCAGGTTCGCGGCCCGGAGATCCGCACCCCGCAGGTCGGCTCCGATCAGGTCGGCACCCCGCCGCTCCACCTTCTTGCTCCGGACGGCGCCCCGCACCGCTTCGCTCGTCCGCAGCAGCAGGGTGTTGACGTGCTGCCAGCGTGCGGCCAGGTCCAGGCGGAGCAGCGAATCGGCGTCCAGATTGGTCAGCCGTTCGATGTCGGCCCGGGCCGTACTGACGTCGTCGTCCGGTGCCAGGGCGAACGCTTCCGTCAGGTACCAGAGGAGCTCGTGGAGCTGCCGCATCACGGGGAACACCGAGAACATGCGTGAAGCGGACGAGGGATCCTCGCGCCAGTCCCGCCCGCCGAACGTGACCTGGGCGACCTGCTGGCCGGCACCGAAGCAGTCGTAGACGGTGCAGCCGGTGAATCCCCGCTGCCGCAGGTCGCGGTGGATGCCGCAGCGGGAGTCCTGGCGCAGGTTGGGGCACGCCTGGCCGGCCGGCTTGTCGATCGCGAAGTCGGCCGAGGCGGCGAACGCCGGCACGACGCAGCACAGGCCGAAACACCGCTCGCAGTCGCCGCGCAGGGCCAGTTCCTCAGGCACGCGACGAGCCTACGGTGTTGCGTCGGCGTGCCATCCTCCCCGGATGCGACCGAGCCTGGGCCACGAGTACCGCGACGCGCTGCGCCGTGCTCGCGCCGCGGAAGCGGCCAGCGCCGACCCGTTCTACGACACCCTCGCCCTCGCCGGCCCGGCGCACCTCCTCCCGGACGACGAGGGGGCGGAGCTGCTGGCGGCCGCGCTGGCCAAGGCGCGCGCACTCGACCACCCGGCCGTCAGGGCACAGGCGCTGGCGTTCATCGCGGACCGCGACCCGGCCGTGTTCGACGAGGCGCTCGCGACCGTGACCGCGATCCGCAGCGAGGAGCAGCGCGGGGAACTGCTCGCCCTGGAGTTGGCGGCTGTGGCGACGGACGAGGCCTTCCCGGCGCTCGTCGCCGCGATCGGCGGCCTGACCGACGAGTTCTACCGCCACGACGCCCTGGAATCGCTGCCGCGCGTGCCCGCGACGGCGGCCGGCGCCGCGCTGAGGCTGGCGATCGAGCTGACCGACGACGTCTACCGCTGCCACACCATCGCGAGTCTCGTCCCCTTCCTTCCGGAGACGCTGCTCAGCGAGGTCCTGCTCGAAGTCCTGACCTGGCCCAATCCGCGGCTCCAGAAGCCCGTGCTGACGGCCGTCGCCACCCATGCGCCCGCGTCGCTGGAGGACGACGTCCGCTACGTGATCTCCGAGATGCGCGAGCCGCTGGCCGCGCAGCCCACGCAGGACGCGGCCCCCACGAACGACCCGGCCGAGGACGACCTCAGGCTCGCTCTGGCCGGGGCAGGCGACGTGAGCGAGGTGCAGGCCGTGCTGGCGCGGGCACTCGACGTCGACCACGACACCGCGCTGGCCGTGTACCGGTCGGTGCTGGCCAGCGCGACCTGCACGGAGCTGCAGATCATGACGGGCCGCCTGGCGACGGTGGCGGAGCACCTCGGCGGTATCAACGATGTCCGGGCGATCGTCGCCGCCGTGCGGGAGGATCAGGCCCATGGTTGAGATCGGTCCGCTGGGTCCCGACGACCGTGCGCGGTGGGAAGTGCTGGCGCGCGGCTACAAGGAGTTCTACGAGACGACGGAACCCGACGCCGGGTACGAGCAGACGTGGGAGCGGCTGCTGCGCGGCGACGACGTGCACGGCGCCGGTGCGCGCGTCGACGGCGAGCTGGTCGGCATCACGCACTACCTCTTCCACGCGAACGTGTGGTCGCCCGGCGCGTGCTACCTGCAGGACCTCTTCGTGGACGAGGCGGCGCGCGGTCACGGAGTGGCGCGGGCGCTCATCGAACACGTGGCGCAGGCGACGCGGGACCGGGGACTGCCCCGGCTGTACTGGCACACCCAGCAGGACAACGTCACCGCCCGCGCGCTCTATGACAAGGTGGCGCGGTTCAACGGCTTCATCTCCTACGAGTACCCGGTCTAGGGCTCGCGCATGTCGTGCGCGAGGTCGTAGCCGTAGTCGCCGTCGGAGTCCCCGGGCACCGGCTCGAAGTGCGCCGGAGCCACCGGCGGCGGTTCCGGGGCGGCGCCGGTGTCGCCGAGAGTCTCGTGGACCAGGTCGTAGCCGTAGTCGCCGTCGGCGTACTCGACCGCCTCGGGGCTCTCCGTGCCTTCGCGCATGACGACCTCCAGCGTTGGTGCCCACCACTCTGGCCCTGACGAACCGTGCTGCCAAGAGGACGCTCCGCACCTGGAAATTCCCGTTACGCGAACGTCGTTCGCATTTGCCGTAGATATCGGGGCCGCGCGGCACTACGGTATTCCAACCGGTGACCCACCACCCATCGTCAACGGCTGGGACCGCAGCCCACCGCACCCGGCCGGTCTGGAGGTGCCCCATGCGTAGATCGCGCACGTTGCTCACCCTCGCGGCTGCCACGACGGCCGTCGTACTCGCCGTCGGCGGTCCACAGATGTCCGCCGCCGTCGCCCAGCCCGACGAACTCCAGATCTACCGCGTCACGGCGGCGTCCGAGGCGGCGGCGCAGCGGCTCGTCAACGCGGGATTCGACGTCCTCGAAGACCGTGACGGCGCCTCGCTGTTCGTCCTCGGCGACGCGCGGACCGCCACGGCGTTACGCGACAAGGGCTTCGCGCCGCGAGTGGTCGAGACGTTACGTCCGGCCACCTGGAAAGCACCGTCCACCCGGCTCGTGCCGAACGCCGCGCCGCCGGCCCTGGCGCCGATCGACGAGACCTACTACGGCGGCTACCGCACGGTCCGCGCCCACCACGCCCACCTGGACAAGGTCGTCACCGACCATCCCGACCTGGCGACGGTCGTCGACTACGGCGACTCGTACCTCAAGACCGTCAACCCGGCGACCGGGTACGACCTGAAGGCGATCTGCCTGACCAAGAAGCAGGCCGGCGACTGCGCGCAGACGCCCACGGCGCCGAAGCCCCGGTTCCTGCTCATGACGCAGATCCACGCCCGCGAGATCGTCACCGGTGACGTCGCGTGGCGCTTCATCGACCACCTCGCGAACAACTACGCGTCGAACGCGCAGGTCAAGGCGCTGCTCGACACGACAGAGGTGTGGGTCGTCCCGATCGTCAACCCGGATGGCGTGGACGTCGTGCAGCAGGGCGGCAACCGCCCGTACCTGCAGCGGAAGAACGTCCGTGGCTCCGGCTGCGCGAACCCGCCCACCGCGTCCAGCCACAAGGGCGTCGACCTCAACCGCAACACGTCGTTCCGCTGGGGCGGCGCGGGTTCGAGCACGAGCCTGTGCACCCAGACCTACCGCGGCACCGGCCCCGACAGCGAGCCCGAGACCAAGGCCATCAACGGACTGTTCCGCAAGCTGTTCGCCGACCAGCGCGGACCGGGCGCGACCGACCCGGCACCGGCCAACACCCGCGGCGCGATGATCAGCATCCACTCCTACGCCGGTATGAACCTGTTCCCGTGGGGCTACACGAACACCGACAGCCCGAACCATGCGAAGCTCCGGGCGATCGCCCAGAAGATGAGCAGCTTCAACGGCTACCAGTTCGGCCAGCCGGGCGACATCCTGTACAACGCCTCGGGCACCAGCGACGACTGGACCTACGGCGAACTCGGCATCGCCAGCTTCACGATCGAGCTGGGGAGCTGCAACAGCTTCACCCCGGCGTACTCCTGCACGGGCGGCGAGTTCAACCGCAACCTGCCCGCGCTCATGCACGTGGCCTCGATCGCCAAGGCCCCGTACGCGTAAGTCCTCATCGGGCCGGGCGTCGCGCGACGGCGCCCGCCCCTTGAACGCGCGCACGCCGGCCGTCATCGGGCGAACGGCGACGGCGGCTACTCCTCGATGGCGCCGCCGACGGCGCGGAGGTGGTCGCGGAAGGTCAGGGACGGTGTCCGGGCGCGTTCGGCGAGGTAGGCGTCGAACCGGACCTGGCTGCGCAGCGACGTACCGGACCGGATCCGCGCGGCCTGGCGCCGCTCGGTGTCCCGGATGGACTCCGCGAGCGCGAACAGGTCGTCGGCGCGTGCAGCCGGCACGAACAGGACGCCGTCGTCGTCGCCCAGGACCAGGTCGTCGCGGCTCACCGCCCAATCGCCGACGGTGGCGGACTCGAACGCGTCGTCCGGACGGTCGTCGAGGCGCTGCGGCCCGGTCGGGATCGTCCCCAGGCTGAAGACCGGCAGGCCGATCGCGCGGATGTCGGCGGTGTCGCGGTGCAGCCCCCAGATGACGACGCCGTCCAGTCCGGCGGTCCGGGCTTCGATGACGACGAGGTCGCCGACGCAGCTCTCGTCGAGCCGTCCGGCGTTGTCGACCACCAGCACGTCGCCGGGTTCGGCGCCGACGAAGGCCTCCAGGAACACGTCGACGCTGCCGACGTGCCGCGCCGGGCAGACCCGCCCCGCGACCCGGTCACCAGGGACGACGGACCGCAAGGACGTGCTGCGGACCGGGATCCCGGCGCGGAGGCACGCGTCCGCCAGATGGGCTGTGGTCAGCGCCGCGAACCGGCGCCGGAGTTCGTCGTGGTTCATGCGTCCCCCAGGGTCTTCGCGAACCAGTGGTGGGCGTACGGCTCGTCGTTGAACGCGTCCACCTCGCGGTATCCGGCCGCTCGGTAGAGCGCGATCGCCTCGGTCAGCGCGCGGTTCGTTTCGAGGCGGACGGTGTTCATCCCCTGGGCCGCAGCCTGTGCCTCCAGCTCGGCCAGCAACCGCCGGCCCAACCCCAGGCCCCGGACGGTGGGGGAGACCCACATACGTTTCAGGTAGGCCCAGCCACCGTCCGGATAGAGCTTGAGCGCGCCGCAACCGACCGGATCGCCGTGCAGCGTGGCCACCAGGAACAGGCCGATATCGAGTGCCAGGGTGTGCTCGGGATCGAAGCCGCCGTCGAACCTGCGCGCCAGCTCGGCGTAGTACGCCTGGACGCAGTAGCGGGCGTCCGGATGGCGCGGGTCGACGACCGCCACCTGGACCATCGACGCGACGAGCAGCCGTTCCACCTCGGTCATGGCCGCGACCAGACGCTCGCGCTGGTGCGCGTCGAGCGGCTGGAGTATGGAGGCGGCGAGGTCGTCGGAGCGCTGGTCCAGTTCGGCCCGCTCGGCGAGGCCGGCGGGAGTGAGCCGGGCCCTGCGCACGCGCGCGTCGGCGCCGTCGGCCTCGACCACCACCAGTCCGTCCGCCTGGAGGGTCTGCAACAGCCGGCTCAGATATCCGGAATCGAGGTCCAGCCGCGACCGCAGCGCCCGGACCTCGCTGCCGTCGACGCCGATCTCCCACAGCACGCGCGCCTGCCCGAGCGGACGGGCGCGCGCGAGGAACGCGTCGTCCAGGGCGCCGATCCGCTGCGTGACGGTCCGGTTGAACCGCCGTACCCGATCCACCAGGACGCCATCCATTCTCTGACTTTAGTCAGAGAATCCTCCGTTGGGCCAGCATTGACGAGTTCCCGCCTGACACGGCCCAGCCGGTCGATACCGTGCTGGGACTGTTGTGACGGAAGGGACGGCCGCATGCTCTTCTGGGACACGTAACTCCGTACGGGTGAGATCACCGCCCACACCCTGGCGAGCGCCGTCCTGGAGCTGGGCGAGCATGCCCACCTCGTCATCGAGCCGACCGCCCGCGGCGTCGAGGTCACGAGGACGAGCGACCTCGTGACATGGATCGAGCTCCACGTGCAGGACGTCGACATCGCCCTGGCGCGGCTCCTTCGCCGGCAGCCTGGGTCTGCCTGCTGTGCCCGGCCGCTGTGGTGTTCGCCGGCTTCGCCCTGGCGTGGGGATCGCGGACGGTCGCCGCCGGCCGGCTACCGCTCAGCCAGATCCTGCTGCGCGCGGAAGACCCGCACGACGCCCGCAGGTGGACGGAGCGCTGGGTCCGGGCCATCACAGCTCGGCGCGGCGGACCTTCCCGCTGCTGCGGCGCGGGACGCTGGCCACGAACTCGTACGACATCGGCACCTTGGCCGTGGACAACCGCTCCCGGCAGTGCTCGTCGAGGACCGTGACGGCCACCGGCACCGACGGGACGACCATCGCGTGCACCGTCTGGCCCAGGTAGTCGTGCGGCCGCCCCGCCACGACGGCGTCCGCCACTTCGGGACGTTCGAGCAGGACGGCCTCCACCTCGGCCGGGTAGACGTTCGAGCCGCCGACGTTGATGACGTTGCTCTTGCGGTCGACCAGGTAGAGGTAGCCGTCCTCGTCCAGGTAGCCGAGGTCGCCGACGCTGAAGAAGCCGTCCCGCTCGGCCAGCGGGGGGCCGCCGCCGACGTACTCGGGCTGCTTCGAGGTCGGCGATCCCAGGTACACCTCGCCGACCTCGCCGGCCGGCCGCTCGTTCCCGTCCTCGTCGAGGATGCGGATCTCGCAACCCGACGGGCGGCCGACGCTGCCGGGCCGCTGGAGCCACTCGTCGCCGCGGATGACCGTCCGGCCCACCCGCTCCTGGCTCGTGTACACCTCATACACGCGCTCCGGCCCGACCAGGTCGAGCCAGCGCCGCTTCACCTGCTCGGGGCACGGCCCGGCGCCGTGGTGCAGCGACTCGATGCTGGACAGGTCGTAGCCGTCGAGGTCGGGCACGTCGAGGATCATCCGCATCAGTGCCGCCACGAGCCGCACGTGACTGACCCGGTGCTCCTGCACGAGCTTCGGGAACAGGGACGGCACGAACCGCTCCATGACGATCACGTGGTGGTCGAGCGCGATTCCCTGGTACACCGCGTGGAATCCGGTGTGGTACATCGGCAGCGCGACGAGCTGAACCTGCCCGAGCCGCATGCCCTGGGCACGCTCGTGGCCGGCGAGCCACGTGCCCTGCTCGTACGCCCACGGCCGGGGCCGCATGATCACCCTCGGCTGGCCGGTCGTCCCACCGGTCAGCGACGCGGCGCGCGGAAGTCCGTCGACCGCCACGGGCCCGTCGCTGTGGCCGCTGCCGTGCCACCAGCCGGGTCGGACGGTCGCCCAGTCGGTGTCGCCGATCGCCACATGGTCACCCAGCGCGACGGCCAGCGCGGACCGTTCAGCCTCGGACGCGTTCGGGTCGAACGCGACGACCAGCGCGCGGAGCTTCCACGCGGCGATGGTCGCCACCACGTGGTCAAGGCCCGGCGGCAGTCCTATCGCGACGGTGCTCGCCGCGCTGACGCCGAACTCGGCGAGGCCGCGCGCCGCGACGTTGGTCCGCCGCTCCAGATCGTCCCAGGTCAACGAGGCGGCAGTGCCATCAGCGGCGACGGACGTCACGGCGGGCTTCGCCGGATGCTCGGCGGCGAGCTGCGCGACGCGCTCGCCGAAGGTCACTAACGACAACAGTGTCTCCCCGCGGTTCGGACGCCGTTTTGCGTTATCTCGCAATGTTTGCCAGTTCTCGCAACGGACGTCATCGTTCGGCCGTCCGTGACCGTTTTCTTTATACCGTAGCCGCGTGTCGCTACCAGATTTCGATGACGCGGAGTCAACGGTTCGGGGGGACGGCAGGCGCCCGTCGCCGTGGGGCACGTCCACGCGCACCGTCCGCCGGGCCCTGCACGACGACCCGATGCTCCGCATGCATGCCGCCCTCGTTCCCGTGCCCGGCGCCCGCCCGGAGCCGCCGCATCCCGACGCCGCGGACGGGTACGTCGCGGTGACCGTCGACCGCCTGCATTGGGACACCGGGCTGGCATCGGGCGTGTTCACCCGACCGACCACATCGGGCACCACCGGCGAACAGACGTTGCTGGAGTACTTCGTCCGCCCGCTGCTGCGTGTGTTCCGCGTCTCGCTGGAAGCGTACGGATGGCCGCTGGTCGATCCGGCGCTCGGCGGCTTCGCGTTCGAGCTGACCCGCGACCATGCGCCCACGGGACGGGTGCTGCTGGCGGGCCCGCCACCGGGGCACGTCGTCCCGGCCTCCCGGCTGGCCGCGATCGACACACTGGTGACCGCGTTCACGCGGGTCCGCCGCTGGCCGGCGGAGACAGCGGTGCGCCGACTCATCGACGACGTCATCGCCGCCGAGCTGCGCTACCTCCAGCCGGCGACCGCCGCGGCGCTCGCCGGCGAACCCTGCTGGTCACAGCACGTCCACAGTGTCCCGGTCGAGCAGGAAGCCGCGCTGGAACGGGTCGTGGCGCGGGTCCGGTCGCGGGCGGCGGCACACCGCAGCGACCGCGCCGCGCCGGCGCCTGTCGTCCGGGTCGCGCACGCCGGTGCCGCCGCGCCCGCCGGGCTGGCCCGGTTCGGACGGGAGATCTTCCACTTCGGCGCGGAGTTACACGTCGTCCCGCACGGCGCGGCGGGAACCGAACCCGATGTCGCCGTCGGGCGCGGCGCACCCGTGCGGACGTTCGAGCGGGCGCCGCGCACCTGGCGGGAGCCGTCGTCCCGCGCCCCGCACCTGTCGCAGGCGTCGTCGATCGCGGGCCTGCGCCTGGGCGAACTGCGCACGAACCTCGTCAGCGAACGGTTCGCCGTGCGCTGGACGGGCGCCGAGACCGACGCGCTCGTCGCCCGGCTCGTCGCGGCGGCCGGCGACGCGGCGGACCGCACCGCCGCGAAGGCGCTCGCCACCCACGGCAGCGGGCAGTACTGCGAACTCATCCGGGACGTCCTGCAACGCGACCACTTCCGGGGTGGCCGGCGGTCGGACTACTCGCTCGACCACGCGCGCGCCGACCTGCTGCCGACGGTCACCCGGGGTGCGCCCCTGCACGTGGCGATGCTCATCTTCCCGAACAAGTTCGGGCACAGCCGGCTCAAGGCGGACGGCCTGCTGCCCGACCTCGCCGAACTCGCGACGCTGGCGCGCATCGCCGAACTGGTGGCGACGCTGCAGCGTGTCTACCCGCATGGGATCCGGTTCTCGCTGGTCAGCGACGGGGAACACAATCGCCGCCACCCGCATGCCCGCATGGAGGCCGGGATGGCGACGCTGCGCACGTACGCACGCGCCGTCGCGGGCGACGCCATCGACATCACCGATCTGGACACCGAGGCCGCCGGGTCCATGAGCGACGACACGCTCGCGGCGTACGCAAGGGAGAAGGCCCGCATCCGCGCGGAGTACGTGCACCTCTACCGGCACCTCGACATCACCGCCGACCCGGTCGGCGTGCTCCGCGAGATCGCCGAGGTGGATCCGCACCGGACGTTCGCGGAGATGTTCCGGTCCATCGTCCACTCGGTGCCGGTGCCCGCCGGCATCGACTCGAAGGCCGTCTACGACGACATCTACGACGTGGGCCGCGAGGTCGACGCGGCCGTGGCCCGGACCCGGCGGGAGATCCTGCGGACCACCTGGGACGACGTCCTGGACTACACGTCGGCCTACGTCGCCGACCTGCTCCTGGACCACCGCGGCCAGGCCATGCCCGGCACGTTCTGGCTCACCGCGCGCCAACGCCGCGGCCGGCCCGGGTTCCGGCCACTCGGCCACGGCCCGACTCCGGCTCACTCCACCGGCGCCGTCGACGCACGCGGCATCATCTGCTGCGATTTCCACGTCTCACTCACGGACCAGGGTTTCGTCCCGCTGTACTCGCCCCTGCTCGGCGCGGACCAGCCGTTCGCCATGGTTCCGATCACGGCCACCCGCGTCGGCGCGGACGGCACCAACCAGCTCGACCCCGACTTCGCTGCCGGGATCAGGCTCCGCCAACGATGAGCCGGCGCGACTACCGGCTGTTCCTGACCAGCCAGGCGATCTCGAACCTCGGATCGTCCTTCACGGTGTTCGCGCTGCCTCTCCTGGTGTTCCGGCTGACCGGGTCCGCGGTGAACCTGGCCCTCACGACCGCGGCGGGGTTCCTGCCGTACCTGCTGTTCGGCCTCGTCATCGGCGCCATGGTCGACCGCGTGGACCGCCGGAGGGCGATGATCGCGACCGACATCGCCCGCGCGGTGACGATCAGCGCGGTGCCGGTGCTCGCGGCATCCGGCGCGCTGACGATCTGGTGGGTGTACGCGATCGCGTTCGTGAACGCCTCGCTCGGCGTCGTGTCGGCGGCCATCGAGACCACCGCCATGCCGAGCCTCGTCCCGCGCGAGGCGCTGGGCGACGCCAACGGAAGACTCCGCGCCACGTACGCGGTGTGCCAGGTCCTCGGGCCGCTCCTCGCCGGCGCGCTGATCGGCGGCGGCCTGCCCGTCACGTCCGTGTTCGCGGTCGACGCGGTCTCGTTCGCGGCGGCGGCGCTGATCATGGCCGGTGTCCGTACCCGGCTGAACATCGAGCGGACGGACGCGCGCCGGTCCGTGGCCGCCGACATCCGGGACGGCCTGGCGTACGTCCGCGCGGATCCGGTCCTGCGCGCCGTCGCACTGCACGCGGCCCTGTACAGCCTGGTCGGCGGTACCGTCCTCACGCAGCTCGTGCTGTTCGCCCACGACCGGCTCGATGCCGGCGGCGCACAGGTCGGGATCCTCTTCGCGGGCGGGTCGCTCGGCACCGCCGTGGCCGTGTTCGCCGCGGGCCGGCTCGGTCCCCGCCTCTCGTTCCGGGCCGCGACCCTCGGGCTCATGTTCTGCTGGAGCGGCCTGGTGCTCGGCCTCGCCCTCAGCACCGACTTCTGGGTCGCGGCGGCGTTCTGGACGGCAGCCGCCGGGCTGCCGTCCGCGTACGCGGTCCGGACCATCACGCTGCGCCAGGAACTCGTGCCAGACCACCTGCTGGGCCGGGTACAGACGATCGCCCAGGTGCTGGCGTGGTCGGCCCAGCCCGTCGGCGCGCTCGCCGGCGCCTGGGTCATCCAGACCACGGGGCGGATCTCCGCCGTGTACGCCGGCATCGCGATCCTGTTCGCCCTCGTGACCTGGTGTTTCTGGCTGGGTCCGCTAGGGCGTGCCGATACATCCACAACCGACAGGGCGCTCAGTGGCGCCACGATCACCGGGGGAGAGACGTGACAGACAAGCTCGACGAGGTCAGGACCGCGGTTCTGGCCCTACCGCAGGTCACCGACGTCGCGGTGGCGCCGTGGCGCGACCCGTCGCCCCGGCCGGGCCGCCACCTCGCCGACCTGCTGCCGCCGGCCACAGCTCCCACTGGCGCGGCTCCGGCCCCCGCCCCGGAGACCGCCGTCGCCGGGCCCGCGACCAGCGAAGCGGGACCGTCCTTCCTCGACGGTGGGCCACTCGTCCTGCCGGACGACTATCCGCGCACCCTCCAGGAAGCGCTCGCCCGCGCGGCCCGGGACTCCCCGGACAAGGGCATCACCTACCTCCTCCCGGACGGCGAGACCAACTACGTCGCCTACCCCCAGCTCCTCGCCGACGCGGAACGCGGCCTGGCAGGGCTCCGCGCGCGGGGGCTCCGTCCGGGTGACTCGGTGATCTTCCAGTTCGACCAGAACCACGCGTTCATCACGGCGTACTGGGCGTGCGTGCTCGGCGGATTCCTGCCCACGCCGCTCGCGGTCGCACCGGACTACGAGACCGGCGCCGGCAAGCTCCACAACACGTGGACGCTGCTGGACCGTCCGCTCGTGCTCACCGACCTCGACGCGGCCGAGCTGGCCGGCACGCTCGCGCGCCAGTGGGGAGAGGACGTCCGGGTCGTCGCGCTGGCCGACGTCCTGGCCGGCGACCGGGACGAGGCCTGGTTCCCGGCAAGGCCGGACAGCCCCGTGCTCAACCTGCTCACGTCGGGCAGCACCGGCGTGCCGAAGTGCGTGCGGCACGCGAACCGCAGCATCGTCCGGCGGACGTGGGCGGACACCGTCGAGAACGGGCTCACGGCGGACGAGGTCACGCTGAACTCGGCTGCGATGGATCACGTGCTGGGCTCGGTCATGTTGCACATCCGGGACGTGTTCCTGCGGTGCTCGCAGGTGAACGTGAAGACCGAGCTGTTCATCGCCCGCCCGCTGAACTGGCTGGACTGGACCGACCGGTACCGGATCACGAACCTGGGCGCATCGAACTTCGCGTTCGCGCTGGTGACCGGCTACGCCGACGAGATCGCGGCGGGGACGTGGGACCTGCGGACGCTTCGGCTGGTCTTCAACGGCGGCGAGCCGGTCGTCAGCCGGACCGCACACACGTTCCTCACGCTCCTGGCACCGCACGGCCTGCCTGCGGACGCCATGGTGCCGGCCTGGGGCATGTCGGAGACAGGGTCGGGGGTCA
The DNA here is from genome assembly GCA_963742725.1 of uncultured Actinomycetota bacterium. GTDB lineage: Bacteria > Actinomycetota > Actinomycetes > Mycobacteriales > Cryptosporangiaceae > CAVVAL01. The sequence goes on from CAVUMX010000003.1 coordinate 1,405,010, forward strand.
CCTACGCCCGTATGACGCGCACGGACCTCAGGCAGGGCGTGGTCGTGATCGACCAGGCGTCGATGGGCGGCGACCTGCGCGCCGCCACGGTGGAGAGCCGCCAGACCGTCACGTTCACGGCGGTCGGCGGGCCCATGCCGGGATGCGTGCTGCGGATCGTGGACGCGGACGGCGAGCTCGTTCCACGCGGACGGGTCGGGCGCCTCGAAGTCACCGGCGACACGATGATGACCGGCTACTTCAACAACGAGGCGGCCAACGCCGAGGCCTACACGTCCGACGGCTGGTTCCGGACCGGGGACCTCGCGTTCGTCTGGGACGACGGCATCGTCATCGCCGGCCGGGAACGCGACCTCATCATCGTCAACGGCGCGAACTACCTCTGCCACGAGATCGAAGCGGTCGTCAGCGGGGTTCCTGGGGTCGTGCCGACGGGAACCGCCGCGGGCGGCCTGTTCTCGACGGACATCGGCACCGACCGGCTGCTGGTCTTCTTCGTGCCGGAGGAGGGCACCGACGCCGCCGGGACCGTCCGGGGCATCCGCGCGGCGGTGACCGCCCGGATCGGGATCGCGCCCGACGCGATCGTGCCAGTGACGGCGGCCGAGTTTCCCCGTACCGAGTCCGGAAAGATCCAACGTGGACGCCTGATCGCCGCGTACGCGGCGGGCGAGTACGCCGCGCGCCTGCGCGAGCTGGAGATCGCCGAGGAAGGCCCGGACACGCTGCCGGCCTGGTTCTTCACGCCCGCGTGGGAAGCGAGTCCCCTGCCCTCAGGGGCGGACGGCGCGCTGCTCGTCTTCGCCGACGAACCCGTACCGGGAGCCGTCACCGTGCGGCCGACGGACGGCGAGTCCCGGTTCGACGGGGACTACTGGCTCAACCCGGACGACGAGGACGGCTACGCGCGGATCCTGGCGGAAGCCGGGCCGCTCGACGGGATCGTGCACGCGTGGAGCACCGCCGGCGACGCCGAGGATCTGCGCGGCGGGCTACGGCGCGGGCTGCACTCGGTCGTCCGGCTGGCCCGCGCCATGGGTGAGCGCGACACCGGGCTGGTGGTCCTGACGCGGTTCGACGGCGCGCTCGCCAACGGCGCGCTCGTCGGGCTCGTCCAGACCATCGCCACCGAACGACCGGCCGGCATCACCCGGCTGATCGACCTGGCCGGCGACGCGTACCCACCGGACCTGGCGGCCGAGGCGGGCACCCCGGGCGACGTGCTCGTGCGCTACCAGGACGGGCAGCGGTTCGCCGCGCGGCTCGGACCGGCCGCCGACGTGCGGAATGTCGGCGACCCGTTCCCCACCGGCGGGTGCTACCTCGTCACCGGGGGGCTCGGCGGCATCGGCCGGGAGGTCGCGCGGTTCCTGGTGACCGCTCGCGGCGCCAGGGTCCTCCTGGCCGGCCGTTCGCCGGCCACGGACCTGCCGGTGGACGTCCGGTACGAGCGCGTCGACGTCGCCGACGCCGACGCGCTGCGGGCCGCCGTGGAGCGCGCCGAACGGGACTGGGGCCAGCCGCTGACCGGGGTGCTGCACCTGGCCGGGGCATCGCTGCGCGGCCAGATGGACGACCTGGAGGCGCACCTGGTCGCGCGCGAGCCAACGTGTGCGTTCGAGCGGATGTTCGCCGCGAAGGTGCACGGCACGGTCGCCGCCGCCCGCCTGCTCGACGACCGTCCCGGCGCGTTCCTGCTGCTGTTCTCCTCTGTGAACGGGTACTTCGGCGGCACCGGCTTCGGCGCCTACGCGGCGGCGAGCAGCTTCCAGGACGTCTTCGCCGAGCAGTGGTCGGCCCGGCACGGCCGGGACGTGCAGTCACTGGCGTGGAGCCACTGGACCGACGTCGGCATGAACGTCGGCGGCCCGGCCACGACCGCCGCCACGGCGCGCGGGTTCCGCCCGATCACGCCGGCCCAGGGCATCGGGTCGCTGGTGGTGGCACGGGCGAGCGGTGACCGTCGCCTCCTCGTCGGGATCGACGCGCGCAACGCCGACGTGACCCCGCTGCTGGTCGCCGACGCGACCCGGCCCGCCGCGCTCGTCGGCTACGTGGGAGGCGCCGCGCGGTTCGACGCCGTACGGCAGGCCGCGGCGGACGTCCTTGGCGCCGACGTGCCGGTACTCGTCGCGCCGCTCGCCGAGCTGCCCCGCACCCCGGACGGCGCGATCGACGTCGCCGCCCTGGCCCGGTCCGCCCGACGGGACGGCGCGGCACGGACGGAACCGCCCGCCCTCGGCCTGGAGGCGGACCTCGCGCAGGTGCTGTGCGACGTCCTCGGCCGCGGGTTCATCGGGCGTGACGAGAGCTTCTTCGAGGTCGGCGGGAACTCGATGTCGACGATCCTCGTGCAGGACCTCGTCGCGCGGCGACTGGAGCGGAAGCTGCCGCTGCGGACCCTGTACCAGCACCCGACCGTGCGCGGCCTCGCCACGGCCCTGGCGGGCTGACCCTGGCCAGCTGACCCGGGCGCGGGCGGGGCCCTGCGGCCCCGCCCGCGCGCCGGCTACGGCCAGGGTTCGTCGAGGAACTCGGCGACCGCGCGTGCACCGGCCGGTGCGGCCATGGCGTAGTGGTCGCCGGGGATCGTCCGCACGATCACGTCACCGTCGACGAACTCGTCCCAGCCGTTGTACGGGCCCAGCTCCGGGCGCCCGGGCCGTGACGGCCGGAGCAGGACGATCGAGCCCGGGTAGCGCATCGGCCGGTACCGCTCGTAGCCCATGAGGTTCGCCTTGTAGACGGCCCAGTACCGGCCCAGCTGCTCCCTCGTCTCCTCGTCCTTGCCGAGTCCCAGCGTGCGGACCTCGCCGAGGATCCACTCCCACGGCTCGTCCTCGGCCTCGGGCGCCGGCTGAATGCCACGCTCGCCGGTCAGCACCTCGACGAACGAGGCGGCCCGCTCGGCCATCGACGTCGGCGGCATGTTCGGATACGTGTCGATCAGGACCGGCGGGCGCATCGGCAGTCCCTCGCGGGCGAGCTCGGTCGCGACGCCCATCGTGACGATCCCCCCGAACGACCAGCCCACCATCCGGTACGGCGTGGCGAACGGCAGCCGCTGGATCGCCTCCGCGTGCCGAAGCGCGAGGCGGTGCAGGTCGGACTCCGGCACCGTGCCGACATCCAGGCCCGGCGCGCGCACGCCGTAGATCGCCGACCCGGGACGAAGCTTCTCGATCATGCCCCGGTAGCTGCGCACCCCGCCGCCGACCGGGGAGAACAGCAGGAGCGGCGGGATGCCGTCGGCGCCGGCGCGCAGCCGCACGATGATGCCGTCAGAGGGCGCGTTCGGGTCGCCGCCGGTCCGCACGATCCCGGCGAGGCCGGCCACTGTCGGATCCTCGAAGAACTCGCCCAGCGGCGGGCGCCGCACGAACTTCTGCTCGACCCGGGACATCAGCTGGGCGGCGACGATCGAGTGGCCGCCAAGGGCGAAGAAGTCGTCGGTGACGCCGACGGGGGAGACCCTCAGCAGCTCCTCGAACAGGCCGACGAGCGTCCGTTCGACGTCGTCCCGGGGCGGCACGGCGTCGCGTTCGACCTCACTGTCCGCCGGGGCCGGGAGCCGCCGGCGGTCGAGCTTGCCGTTGCGGGACAGCGGCAGCTCGTCGAGGATCACGAACCCCGTCGGGACCATGTGCAGCGGCAGGCGGTTCCGCAGGTACCGGGTGAGGTCGATGCCGAGCCGGCCGGTCGCGACGTCGTCCTGCGCCACGACGTATGCGACGAGCTGGGGGCGGTCCGGATCGTCGCGCCGCAGCGCGACGGCGGCCGCGCGCACCCCCGCGTTGGCGCCGAGTGCCGCCTCGATCTCGCCGGGTTCGATCCGGACGCCGCGCAGCTTGACCTGGTCGTCGAGCCGGCCCAGGTATTCGAGCGTACCGTCCGAGCGGTGACGCACGCGGTCACCGGTGCGGAACAGACGGCCGTACCCGAACGGATCGGGCACGAACCGCTCGTCGGTCAGGCTGTCTCGGCCGTGGTAGCCCAGGCCGACGCCCACACCGCCCAGGTACAGCTCGCCGGGGACGCCGATCGGCACCAGGCGCCGGCGCGCGTCGAGCACGTACGCCTGGGTGTTCCCGATCGGGCGGCCGATCGGCACCACATCGGGCACGGGGCCTGGTGCGCAGCGCCACGCCGTCGCGGTCACCGCCGCCTCCGCCGGCCCGTACATGTTGTAGACCTCGGCGTCGACCAGCTGCCGGCACAGCCTCAGCAGCGCCGCGTCGAGGGCTTCGCCGCCACACAGGATCCACCGCAGACTCGCGCAGTCGGCCCGGACGGTCGGCTCCCGGAGCAGCGAACGCAGCAGCGACGGCACCATCTGCAACGTGGTGACCCGATGCTCGCGGATCAGCCGCAACAGGTACGCCGGGTCGCGGTGCCCACCCGGTCGGGGCAGCACGAGCCGGGCTCCCGCCATCAGCGCCCAGAAGATCTCCTGCAGGCACACGTCGAACGTGACCGGCGTCCGCTGCAGCATCGCGTCGTCGGCGCCCAGCGGGCACTCCGACTGCGTCCAGCGCAGCATGTTCACGATGCCCGCGTGGGTGTTGACGGCCCCGTTCGGCGTGCCCGTGGAACCCGACGTGGGCAGCACGTACGCGGCCCGCCTCGGCTCGACCAGGCGGGCGTGTGCCGGATCGTGACCGGCGTCCTCCACGAGCACCACCGGGATGTCGTCCGGGACCTTGTCGCGCAGCGGCGTGGCCGTCACGATCTGGGCGGGACCGGCGTCGCGGAGTAGGGCCACCGTCCGCTCGCGCGGATCGTCCGGGCTCAGCGGCAGGAACGCCGCCCCCGCCTTGAGCACGGCGAGCAGGGCCACGACCAGCTCCGGCGACCGTTCCAGGTAGACGGCGACCAGCGGGCCGGCGCCGATGCCGGCCGCGAGGCGGTTCGCGCGCGCGTCCAGCTCGGCGTAGGACAGGACACCGTCCTCGGACACCACCGCCGGCGCGTCCGGCGTGCGGCGGACCTGCTCCTCGACCAGCCCGTGGAGTGTCGCGGGCGGGCCGAGGTCCACGGCCGTGTCGTTGCGCGTGACCAGCAGCTCGTGCCGCGCGGCCGCGTCGAGCAGGTCCAGTTCGGACAGCGGACGGTCCGGTTCGGCGACCGCCCCGGCAAGCAGCGTCTCCAGCTGCCGCGTCAGCCGCACCGCCGTGTCGGGGTCGAACAGGTCGGTCGCGTAGGCGAGCATGCCGTGCAGCCGGTCGTCCTCGATCCGCACGTGCAGTTCGAGGTCGGACCGGGTGGACGGGTCGGACAGGCTGAACGGCTCGGCGCGCACGGGCCCGAGGTCGAACGCGGCGAGCGGCTCGTCGTGGAAGACCAGCGAGACCTGGGCCAGGGGGTTGCGGCTCGCGTCGTGCGGCACGTCGAGGTCGTCGACCAGGCGTTCGAACGGCACGTTCCGGTGCTCGTGCGCCGCCAGGAACGTGTCCCGTGCCCGCCCGAGCAGCTCCCTGAACGACGGGTCGTCGCTGAGGTCGATCCGCATGACGAGGGTGTCGGCGAAGAACCCGACGAGCTGCTCCAGCTCCGGCCGGCTGCGGTTGTCGACGGCCGTGGCGACGCAGACGTCGTCCTGGTCGCCGTGGCGGCCGAGCAGCGCCGAGTAGGCGGCCAGCAGTACGACGTACGGCGTGTCGTCGAGGTCGCGGACAGCGGCGGTCAGGTCCTCGGGGAAGCTGAACTCGTGCCGGCCGCCCGCGAGGCTCTGCATGGGCGGGCGCGGCCGGTCCGTCGGCAGCTCCAGCGGCGTCACGCCGGCCAGGTGCCGGCGCCAGTAGTCGAGGTCCGACGCGAAACGGCCGTCGGCGACCTGGCGCCGCTGCCACCCGGCGTAGTCCGCGAACTGGACGGGGAGGTCGGGGAGCGACGCCGCCGGACCGCCGGTGAACTCGGTGTAGAGCGCCGCCAGCTCGCGGACCATCAGGCCGATGGAGACGCCGTCGAAGATCGCGTGGTGCACGTTGACGACCAGCGCGTGCCGTTCCGGCTCGGCCCGGAACAGCGTGGCGCGCCACAGCGGCGGCGCCTCCAGCGGGAACCCGCCCCGGATGCGCTCGCGCGCGGCGCGGATCACCGCTTCCTGGACGTCCTCGTCCGGCTCGGGAACGACGTCCACGACCGGCAGCTCCACGCGGGCCGGCGGCGCGATCGCCTGCCACGCCCGCCCGTCCTCCTCCGCCGGCAGGCTCGTCCGGAGGATCTCGTGTCGCCGGACCAGCTCTGTGAAGGCACGCTCCAGGGCGTCCCGGTCGAGGTCGCCCTTGAGCCAGAGCCCGACGTCGATGATGTACGCGGTGCTGCCGGGGACCAGCTTGTCGAGGAACCACAGCCGCTCCTGTGCGAACGACAGCGGCGGCGAGTCCGGGCGGGCCGTGCCGGTCAGGTCGTCGTCGGCGGCGGGTGCGGCCCCGGGCAGCGCGGCGGCGAGCGCGGCCGCCGTGCGGTGCTCGAACAGCAGCCGCAGCGGCACGTCCGCGCCGAGTTCCCGCCGCAGCCGGGCCGCGACCCGGGTGGCGCGCAGCGAGCTGCCGCCGACGTGGAAGAAGTTGTCGCCGGCGTTGAGACCGGTGACGCCGAGCACGTCCTGCCACACGTCGAGCACCAGCCGCTCCGCGCTGGTGCGGGCGGGCAACGCGAGGCTCGTCCGCTGCTCCTTGAGGCGGACCAGGGGCTGCGGCGCCACCGTGGGCGGCGTAGCGAGCGCGCCGTCCGGGTCAGCCACCATTGCGCCCAGCACGGCTTCCATCCGCCGCAGGAGCGCGGCGACCGTCGCCTCGTCGTAGCGGTCGGTGGCGTAGGCGACCTTGCCGGCGATGCCGCCGTCCGGCGCCAGCCACGCGTGCATCTCCAGGTCGAAGCGGGTGGAGTCCTCGTCGACGGCGACCGTCTCGGCGAACACGCTCCCGGCGGGGAACCGGGCCTCGGGCGGCTCCCCGGCGAACTGGAACACCACCTGGATCAGTGGGTTGCGGCTGAGGTCGCGGTCGAGGTCCAGCTCGTCCACGATCTGGTCGAACGGCAGCTCGCGATGGGTGATCCCGTCGAGCATCGCCGTGCGCGCACGCGTGAGCGCGGCACGCGCCGACAGGTCCCCGCGCAGGTCCAGCCGGATCGGCAACGTGTTCACGAACATCCCGACGAGGTCGGGGTACAGCGACCGGCCGGGGTTCATGGCCGGCACGCCGACGATCACGTCGTCGGTGCCGGCGGCGCCAGCGACCGTCGCCGCGTACGCCGTGAGGATCGTCGTGAACAGCGTGGTCCGCGCGGCCCGCGACAGGTTCTGGGCACCGGCCACCAGAGCGGCCGGCAGCGTGAACGGCAGGACCGCCCCGCGGAAGGACTGCTCGGCCGGGCGCGGGCGGTCACCGGGCACGTCCAGTACCGCCGGGGCGCCGACCAGCGTGTGCCGCCAGTACGCCAGCAGTTCCGTCCGCCGCTCCTCCGTCAGCGAGCCGCGCTCCCACGCGGCGAAGTCCCAGTACTGGCCGGCCAGCGCCGGCATCGGTGCCGGGTCGCCGTCGACGTGCGCGGCGTACCGGGCTGCCAGCTCCGGGCCGAACACCTCGTCCACCGACCAGCGGTCGGCGACGAGGTGGTGGAACGTGACGTCGAGAACGTGCTCGGTCTCGCCGAGGTGGATCAGCTGCGCCCGGACCGGCAGGTCACGGGCGACGTCGAACGGCCGCCGCGACTGTTCCAGATGCGCTGCGGGCAGCTCGGCGGGCGACCCGCTCAGGTCGACCGTGTCGACCGGCCACGACGGCGGCGGATCGACCACGAGCTCCGGCCGCCCGTCCGTCTCCACGACCCGGGAACGCAGGATCGCGTGGCGGCCCACCACGTCGGCGAACGCCCGCTCCAGCGCGCCCCGGTCCAGCGGTCCGCGCAGCCGGTAGCCGCGCGAGACGTTGTAGAACGGGCTCTCCGGCTGTAACTGGCTGAGAAACCACAGTGCTTCCTGGCTGAAAGACAACCCCCGTCGACTCATGCCGGCCATCGTATGAGCGCTCACGGTAATCGCCCATCAGTTGCTGATTCCGGCAAATTCCTCGGCATCGCCGCGTCCGGCTGTTTAGCTGGGGCCGTGGCGACGTTCGACTTCGAGACCCCTTCCGTGGGCCGCGTGCGCCAGCCCGGCGCGCGATACCGGCTCCTCTGCCTGCCGTTTCCCGGTGCTGGCGCCTCCGCGTTCCTGCCCTGGGCCGACGAGTTACCCCCCGATGTGGAGCTGTCCGCGATCCAGTTGGCCGGCCGCGAGGACCGGTTCCTCGACGAGCCGTCCACCAGCGTCGACGCGATCGTCGCCGAGCTGGTGGAGGCGATCACGCCGACCCTGGACTGCCCGGTCGCCCTGTTCGGGCACAGCGGGGGAGCGCTGCTCGCCTACGAGCTGGCGCGGGCGCTGCCGGATCCGATCCACCTGTTCGTCTCCGCCGAGCCGCCGCCGGAGGCGCCCCGCCCCGACATGACGCTGCACGACCTGGACGACGCCGCGTTCACCGACCGGGTCAAGGAGCGCGGCGGCATGGCGCCGGAGATCGCCGGCAACGCCGAGCTGATGGAGCTGCTGCTGCCTACGCTGCGCGCCGACTTCACCTGGTACGGGACATACCGGTACCACCAGCGCGCGCAGCTCGGCTGCCCGATCACCGCGTTCGCCAGCCCCGACGACCCGCTCGTGGCGCCGGCGGACCTCGCCGGCTGGGCTGCCCACACGACCGGGCCCAGCCAGATCCACCTCGTCGACGGCGGCCACTTCTTCGTTCGCGACGCGGCGGGAACGATCGTCACGCGCATCGTGGAATCGCTCCGCACGACCGCCACAACATGACGGGGGAACCTTCCGTGGACGACAACCGGTACACGGCCGTGCTCGCGATCGTCCGGCGCGTGCTCCGCGTCGACGCAGTCGACGTGCACCACGACTTCTTCGACCTCGGCGCGAGCTCGCTGGCCATCGTGCAGATCGTGGACCTCGTCCGGCACGAGTGCGGTTCGGAGGTGTCGGTCACGGACGCGTTCGACGCGCCAGATGTCGACACGTTCGCACGGCTGGCCGCCGACCGGGCCACGCGGGTGGCATGAGGCGGATCCTCGTCACGAACGACGACGGCGTCGAGTCGCCCGGCATCCGCGCGTTGGCGGCGGCTGTCGCCGCGCTCGGCCACGACGTGTTCGTGGTCGCCCCGCTCGACGACCGCAGCGGCGTCGGCTCCGCCCTGTACGGGTCCGCCGACCTCGCCGCCGGCACCGTCCCGACGCGGCAGTCGACAGTGGACGGCGTACCGTTCACCGGGATCGGCGGCACGCCCGCGCTCGCGGTCACGATGGCGCGGCTGGGCATGTTCGGGCCGCCGCCGTGGTGCGTCGTCTCGGGGATCAACCTCGGCGTCAACGCCGGGCGGTCCGTCCTGCACTCGGGCACCGTGTCCGCGGCGCTGACCGCCGCGACGCTCGGGATGTCCGGCCTCGCCGTGAGCATCGACGCACGGCGGCCCCAGCACCTCGACACGGCGTCCGCCGTCGCGGCCACCGCCACGAGCTGGCTCGTCGCCGCCCGGAAGCGGACCGTACTCAACGTCAACGTGCCCGACCTGCCGCCCGACGCGCTGCGCGGCGTCCGATGGGGCCGGCTCGCCGCGTTCGGGCGCGCGCGCAGGACGGCCACGACGGCGCCGGACGGGCAGCTGGCGCTCGCCGTGGACGTCTCGCCGCTGCCGCTGGATCCGACGACCGACGAGGGCCTGGTGGACTCCGGTTACGTCTCGGTCACGCCGCTCACCGGAGTCCAGGCCATCGAGGACGACACCGCCGCCCGGTACCTCGACGAGCACCTGCGGGTAGCGGACCCGGTTCAACGCTAGGAGGCGTCCCGATCGAAATCCGGTGGCGGTAGTTCCCGCGGGCTGGTTTGGTCAGCGCATGCGCAGGAACAAACTGGGGCGAACCGGGGTCGAGGTCACCGAGCTGGGCTTCGGCGGCGGACCGCTCGGCGGTCTCTTCGAACCGCTGGACGACGACACCGCCGCGGCGGCGCTCGCCGCAGCCTGGGACGGCGGGATCCGGTACTACGACACCTCCCCGCACTATGGCATCGGGCATTCCGAACGCCGCGTCGGCGGCATGCTGCGGCAGCGACCCCGCGACCGGTTCACGCTGTCGACCAAGGTAGGCCGGCTGCTCGTCCCGCAGGACGCGGCCGGCCGCAGGGACGAAGGCTTCGAGGTGCCGGCGACGCACCGCCGCGTGTGGGATTTCACGCGCGACGGCGTCCGGCGCAGCGTCGAGGACTCACTCACCCGCATCGGCGTCGACCGCATCGACGTGCTGTATCTGCACGACGCGGAGCAGCACTTCGACGCCGCGCTGCGGGACGGGTACCCGGCGCTCGCCGAACTCCGCGCGGAGGGCGTGGTGGGCGCCATCGGCGCGGGGATGTACCACTGCGACATGCTGACGACCCTCGTCCGCGAGGCGGACGTCGACGTGGTGATGCTGGCCGGCCGCTACACGCTGCTCGAGCAGAGCGCGCTCGACGACCTGTTCCCGGCCTGCGCCGAACGCGGCGTCGCGGTGCTGGCGGCCGCGATCTTCAACTCGGGCGTCCTCGCCGCGCCGCGCCCGGCCGCCGACGCCCGCTTCGACTACGCCACCGTCTCGCCCGACATGCTCCAGCGGGCGCACCGCATCGCCGACGTCTGCGAGGCGCACGGCGTGACGCTGCCGCAGGCCGCGATGGCGTTCCCGCGCGCTCACTCGGTGGTCGCCGGCATCGTCGTCGGCATGCGCTCCGCCGACGAGGTACAGCGCAACGTCGCGTCGTTCCACACCGATGTGCCGGCCCAGGTGTGGCACGACCTGCGCGGCGAAGGGCTGATCGACGAGCGCGCGCCGGTGCCCGGCTGATCGTGGGCTCAGTGGGCGGCGGCCCACCAGCCCGTCCAGTTGGCTTCGAGCCGGGCGAACGCGGCGGCGTCCAGGCCGTACGTGGTCAGCACGAGCATCGCGTTGCCCTGCGGATGCCGCGGCGAGGACTCGTGCCGGCCGATGATCAGCAGGCCGTCGCCCCAGCTCTTCACGGTGACCCCGACCTGGTTCGCCGAGCGGAACCACACCTCGCCGGACAGCCGTTCACCGGTCGGCGCGTCGAGCGCGTACCGCCGGCCGACGGCCGACTCGCCGATGCTGGCGACGAGCCGCAGTGCCGCGGCCCGGTCGGTCTCGCTCGACAGGTACACCGTGGCGCGGTCCTCGTGGCGGTGGTGTTCGAGCGCGAACCGGAGCTGGTTCACGAACGTGGTCCAGCCCTCGTTGATGTCCTCGTAGTACTCGTCCCACTGAGGGTTGTTGCCCTTGGGCGCCCTGGTCAGCCGCACCATCGTGCCGCCGTCCACCTCGGTCAGGGTGAACCGGTCGCTGGCCTGGAGCTCCACCCACCTGCCTTCTTCGGACGTGACGTTCTGCTCGCCGAAGACCTGGGCGATCTCGGCGTCCAGCCCGTCGAAGTGCCAGCCGTGCCACCGGCGGATCTCCGCGGGATCGCGCAGCGCGCGCCACACCACCTCAGGCGGCGCCGCGATGACGATCTGAAGCTCGAACCCTGGCTCTGGCGTTCCGGTCATTGCTCTACTCCGGGGTCTGGGCGGGGGCCGGGTGGCCTCCCACGACGAGTCGGTAAGGCCGGCCGCCCGGCATGTCGAACGCGGCGACGGTGTCGGCCACGGCGGCGGTGAGCGCGTCGGTGAAGCGATGGACGTCAGCGGGCTCGGCGAACCGCACCCGCGTCTCGATCGTGAACGTCAGCAGCCGCGTGCCCGCCACCTCGGCGCCGGACCGCATCCGGGCCACGTCACGGACGGTGCCGGCGGCGACGTCCACCAGGTACTCGGCGGCGTAGGTGTCACCGGCGCGCAGCCGCGCGGCATCGGTGTTGGTACCCGCGCCCATCACGGACGGATCGACGACGAACGAGCCGGCGGTCGTCCGCATCAGCCGCTCCGTGCAACCGCGGCGCTGCCGCTCTTCGGCCAGTTCGACGAGGCCGGCCTTCTCCAGCGTGCGCAGGTGGTAGTTCACGCGCTGGCGGGGGAGTGCCAGCTCCACGGCGAGTTGGGAGGCCGAGGCGGGCTCGCGCAGCCGGTCGAGCAGCTGCCGCCGCAACGGGTTCAGTGCGAGCCGCACCCGCTCCGGCTCCTCGACGAGCGCCATCTCGGAACCTGCCATGTCCCGATCCAACCATTCGACAGAAAAATTTGTCAATTGGTCGAGCGCCCAGCATGAATGTCAAGCATTCTTGACATGATGTCAGCTATAACTTACATTCACTCCAGGACAACCTGGGAGCGCACATGTCATACGAAGAAAAGGGCACGTGGGTCTACCTCGTGGTCAGCCTCGGCACCTACGTGGCGTACGTCGCGGTCATTCTGGGCCGGGCACAGGACGTGCCGCTCACCGAGGTGCCCTACATCGCGGCGATGCTCTGGGCCATCGGCCTCGCGATCGTCCTGGCGATCGTCGGCTCCATCGTGATCGCCATCACGAAGCCCAGCGAGGCCGACAAGAAGGACGCGCGCGACAGGGACATCAACCGGTTCGGCGAGTACGTCGGCGGGCTCGTCCTCGGCGTCGCGATGGTGGTGCCGCTGGTCCTGTCCATGGCGGAGCGCGACCACTTCTGGATCGCCAACGCGATCTACGCGGGGTTCGTCGTGTCGGCGCTGGTCGGCGCGTCGGTCAAGCTCGTCGCCTACCGTCGGGGGCTGTAGAGACATGGGCAAGCCGACCAAGGTCACCAACTCGATCCGCGCGCTGCGGTTCTCCAACGGCGAGATGACGCAGGCGGAACTCGCGGCGCGGATCGACGTGACCCGGCAGACGATCATCGCCATCGAGCAGGGCCGTTACTCGCCCTCGCTGGAGATGGCGTTCCAGATCGCGCGGGTGTTCGAGGTGCCGCTCGACGACGTGTTCCAGTACCCCGACGGCTCGTGACTCCTGACTCACCAGATACCTCGACGGCGTTCGCGCCACGGGCGTCCGTCCGGGTCGTAGATCAGCCGGTACATCGGCACCGCCCAGATCCGCGTGTGCAGGGGGAGCCGCTCGGGCTGGTGGACGCGCAGCCGGCCCGGCGGCCGAGGTCCCGTCCGTCCGCCGGCGTGCCAGGCGTCGAGCGCCTCGGCGGCGTCGACCATCACCCGGACCGCCTTGTCCGGATCGAGCACATCGGCGTCCGCGCAGTCGAGGTGTTCCCGCATGAGGCGTAGCCGCAGGTCACGCGCGTAGACGCGGGCGCCGTCGCCGAGCCCGGCCGGATCGGTGGGCGCGCGCTCGTCGCGGGTCGTGTCCAGGACGGCGCACGACAGTTCGCTGTCGTGGCTCCAGGACCGCCGGTTGAAGTTGTCGCTGCCGACGCTGGCCCACACGTCGTCGACGACACAGACCTTGGCGTGGACGTAGACGGGCGTGCCCGCGTGATTCTCCACGTCGAACGCGTGGACCCGGTCCTCGCCGGCGCGGCGGCAGACGTCGATGGCCTCGGCCCGCCCGACCTTGTTCGGTGGCAGCGCCAACCGTCCGTCGACGTCGGGGTGGCGCGGCACGACGACGACCAGGTGCAGGTCGGGATTGGCGCGTAGGGCATCGGCGAAGAGGTTCGCGACCTCCGTCGACCACAGGTACTGGTCTTCGAGGTAGATGAGCCGGCGCGCGCGGGCGATGGCCTTGGTGTACCCGCGGGCGATGGAGCGTTCGCCCTGCGGCGCGAAGTCGTACCGCTGCAGGTGCGCCGGGTACGTCCGCAGGATCTGCACGGCGTGCGGCCCCGCCTGTGGCGGATCCGGCGGCTGCTCCGGCAGCGCGCCGGGGGAGAGGTCGGCGTGGCCGAGCTTGTCGCGGATCCAGGCGAGCGGGCTGTGTGCGTCGATCGGTGTCGGGTCCTCCCAGCGTTCCCGGAAGACGGTGTCCAGCGCGCCGACCGCCGGTCCGTGCAGTTCGAGCTGGACGTCGTGCCACGGCGGCCGTTCCCCGTACGCCTCCGACATCGGCTGTGCCTGCGGATCGCCGTCGTGGTCGGCGTCGTCGCGGCGGCCGTGGCACAGGTCGATGCCGCCCGCGAACGCCACGTCGCGTTCCGGCTCGCCGGGATGCCTCACCACCACCAGCTTCTGGTGATGGGATCCGCCGCGGCGCACGCGCTGGTCGAGCAGCACCTCGCCGCCCGCCGCTTCGATCTCCTCGCCGAGGTGCCGGTTCTCCGCCTCGCTGTACTGGAGCTTGTCCAGGTGCGAACGCCAGACGAGGCCCTTGACGACGACGCCGCGCTCCGCCGCGTGGCAGAGCAGTTCGCCGACGGTCGGGCCGTCCGGGCGGAGCCGTTCGTCGGGGTCGCCGCGCCAGTCGGTGAAGAACAGGTGGTCACCGGCGACGAGCGCTTCGACCACCTCGGCCAACCGGTCGAAGTAGACGGCGCCGTGCACGAGCGGCTCCGCGCGGTTGCCCTCGGACCAGGCGCCGAGGCGCGTGGCAGGGTTGCCGCGCTCCTCGGCGGTGAGGAACCAGTCCTCGGCGCGCACCTCAGACCTTGTGGAACCGGGCGGCGAAGAGGGAGTGCGCGCCGTAGCAGGCAAGGCCGACCGCGACGAGCCCGAGCAGCAGCGGACCGTACGGCTGGGCGACGAGCGTCTTCAACGCGCCGTCCAGGCCCTGTGCCTTGGCCGGGTCGAAGGTGGCGGCCGCCCACACGACCAGCGCGCCGATGCTGCCGTAGGCGACAGCGAGACCGGGGTAGCCGACCTGGCCGAGCCGCGTCGCCGTCTTCCGGGTGGCCGGGCTGGCGCCGCCGAAGTCGAGATCCTCCAGGAACTTCTTCCTGACGCCGTAGACGACCACGAACGCCGCGATCGCGATGATCGCGAGGCCGACCGCGCCGACGAGCACCTGACCGAACGGCCATGCCAGCACCTTCGCGGTGAACGTCTGGCCCTGGTCGGACGAGCTGTGCGCGCCGGAGGCCACCTTGTACGCGCTCCATCCGAGCGCGGCGAACAGCAGGGTCTTGCCACCGCTGACGATCCGCTTCACCGTGCGCTTGCCGGCCGGCGCGGAGCGGTGTCCCCAGATCGCCTCGACGAGCTGCCAGACCGTCAACGCGGCCAGGCCGACGGTGATCACCCAGAGCAGCAACACGCCGCCGGGCTGTTCGGCGACGGTGTGCAGCGCGCCGCTCTTGTCGGTCTTCTCGCCGCGCTCGCCGGTGGCCACCTGGAGGGCGAGGAAGGCGATCAGCAGGTGCACGGTGCCGTAGGCGACCAGGCCGATCCTGCCGAGCGCCTGCACCGGTCCGCTCCTGGCGGCCTGTCTCGCGGTATGACCCGCTTCGCGCCCTAACGCACTGCCGGCGTTCATCAAGGTTCCCTCCTAGGGTGCGCACGCTGCGCCTAGAAGGCTTACCCCGGAACCTCTTCCGGCAACCCGAAGACGCCACGGAGGTCCGGGTCGAGGAACCCGGCGATGTGGGCGATCCGGCCGTCGCGCAGACCCAGGATGTTGACCGCGCCGAGACGGAACCGGCGGTCGTCCGGGTCCTGCTGGTAGCAGGCGAACGCCGGCTGCCCGTTGGCCCGGATCGGCACCAGCCGCCACGGGGTGGCGAAGACCCGTTCGGCGAAGAACCGCCCGACGGCCTCCCGACCGTCGAACCAGGCCGGCAGGGGAGGCATCGTGAACCGGGCGTCGTCTGCCAGCAGGCTCAGCATGGCGTCCACGTCGGCGCGCTCCCAGGCGGCGACGAACGCGTCCACGAGTGCGCGCTGCCCGTCCGCGCCGAGGGCGGCCAGCTCGGCCTGCTGCGTGACCGGAGGTACCCGTTCCTCCACGGCCTTCCGGGCGCGCTGGAGCGCGCTGTTGACCGAGGCCGGCGTGGTGTCCAGGATCTGCGCGACCTCGGCGGCGGAGTACTCCAGCACCTCCCGCAGGATCAGCACCGCGCGCTGCGTGCCGGGCAGGTGCTGCAACGCCGCGACGAACGCCAGCTCCACGCTCTCGCGGCGCAGGTAGCTCGTCGCCGGGCCGGGTTCGTCCGCCGCCACGTCGTCGGGCCACGGCTCCAGCCACACCGGCCCGGCGACAGGCTCGCCGAGGTCGGCGGTGTCGCGGCGCGGCGGGCCGTGGTCCGGCGAGAGCATCCGCCGGGGACGCTTCGCGCTCACCCGCAGGCAGGCGTTCGTGCAGATGCGGTACAGCCAGGTACGCAGCGAACTCCGGCCCTCGAACCGCGCCAGACCGCGCCAGGCGCTGAGCAGCGACTCCTGCACGGCGTCCTCCGCGTCGTGCGGCGAACCGAGCATCCGGTAGCAGTGCGCGGTCAGCTCGGACCGGTACCCGGCCACCAACCGCTCGAACGCCAGCTCGTCGCCGTCACGCGCCGTGGCCAGCAGCGTCGGCTCGTCCACCCCGTAAGACGTGTCCACCTGGCCGAGCCTAGCCAGTCCGGGCCAGTACGCGGTCAGCCGAAGAGGGTCTCGCCCCAGTAACCGCCGGGCTTCACGCCGGGCGGGCAGGCGAACACGCCGCTGCCCACGTGCTTGATGTACTCGTTGAGGATGTCCGCGCGCGCCAGGCTGCGCTGGACCGGCACGAACTGCGTGCGCGGATCCCGCTGGAACGCCAGGAAGAACAGCCCGGCGTCGAGCCGGCCGAGCCCGTCGGACCCGTCCACGAAGTTGTAGCCGCGTCGCAACAGCCGGGCGCCGTCGTTGAAGTCCGGGTGGGCGAGGCGGATGTGCGCGACCTCGCCGATCACCGGTTCCTTGTCGGCGCCGAACGTCTCGAAGTCCGGCTCGTCGAACTCGTTCATGCCGGTGAGCGGCGCGCCGGAGCCCTTGACCCGCCCCATGATCGCTTCCTGCTCGGTGAGCGACGTGCGGTCCCAGGTCTCGACCATCATGCGGATGCGCCGGGCGACGAGGTAGGTGCCGCCGGCCATCCACTCGGCGCCGTCGGCCCTCGCCTAACTTGATCGCACCAACGTGATCAACTCGACACCCGGTCGAGCTAGTCGTGGGACTCGCGCACCTGGCGTTCCCGAGGCGTGAGGACCAGGTCCAGGACGAAGCTCACGACGCCGACGATCAGCGCGCCCCAGAACGCGGCCCAGAATCCGTCGACCGTGAACTCGAGGCCGAGGCGGTCGGCGAGCCAGGCCGTGAACCAGAACAGCAGGCCGTTCACGACCAGGGCGAACAGCCCCAGGGTGAGGATGTAGAACGCGCACCCGAGAACCTGGATGACCGGCTTGATGACGGCGTTGACGATGCCGAACAGCAGCGCGACGACGGCGAGGGTCCCGATCGTCGCGGCGAGCGAGTCGCCGCCGACGGCGATGCCGGGCAGGGCCGTCGCGACCCACACGGCGATCGCGATGGAGACCAGGTGGGCGACGAAACGCAGGATCACGGCGGCTCCCTAGCTGCGGCTACGTCCACGGTACGTGAGCCACGCCAGCCAGGCCGGGACCGTCGTGGCGTGGCGTGGCGCGCGACCGATCGGCTAGCGCCGCGTCGACGAGCGGGTGGCCTGCTGGCTGGTCGCCACCGTCCTGAGCCGGCGCGGCGCCCGGGCCGACCCGCGCCAGCGTGGGACGAGCCACCGCACCGGCCGCGCGGCCTTCTTCGTTGCCTGCCATGCCATCACGTGTTCCTCCTGACTCGATGGTCCAACAAGACGAGACGGGCCGTCTTGTTGGACGAACTGTGACACGGCGTCTAGCTGCCGTCAAGACGGTCCGTCTCGTCTTGTTGCTGGTACGATGGCACCCATGACCCAGCGCAACCCGGACCCCGCACGGCGCAGCGAACGCGCCCGCACGGCGATCCTCGCGGCCACCCGCGAGCTGAGCCGGACCGTCGGCTACGACGCCATGTCGATCGAGGCCATCGCCGCCGAGGCCGGCGTCGGCAAGCAGACGATCTACCGCTGGTGGCCGTCCAAGGGCGCGGTCGTGCTGGACATGTGGGCCGACCAGGTCGAGCTCCAGGGCGAGTTCCCCGACACCGGCGACCTCGCCGCCGACATCAAGACCCAGATCAGGGGCATCATCGCGCTGGCCGGCGACGCGGCGGTCGGGCCGTCGCTACGCGCCCTGATCGGCGCCAGCCAGCACGACCCGACCCTGTCCAAGGAACTGCTCGCGCGCGTGGTCGCGCCCCGCATCGACGCGTGCAAACGCCGGCTGGTCCGGGCCCAGGAGGCCGGGCAGCTCGACGGCGACGTCGACCTCGACATCGCCGTCGACCTGTTCTACGGCGGCTACTACCACCGCCTGCTGTTGCAGGTGGCGCCGCTGACCGCCGACTACGCCGACCAGCTCGTCGACGCCGCCATGGCGGGCCTCTCCAGCCGCTGACCTGATCGGAGGCCGGCGGGCCGGTCAGGCCGGGACGAGGCCCGGACGGCCGGCCGGAACCGCCCAGGACGCGGTCGTCGAGACCGGCGAGTTCGGCACCGCGATGCTGTCCACGGTCCGGGCGTCGGTGCGCAGCCGCTCGCGGTCGACGTCGATCCGCAGGTACCCGCGCCGCAGTCCGTCGAAGAACTTGACGTGCGGGTTGAGCAGCGGGTTCGCGGCCTTGAGCGGACCGTCGAACTGGACGGGGAAGTCGGAGCTGACGCTCGTGGCGGTGAACTCCACGGCGACCGGCCGGCTGCCGAGGTCGTCCCGGTTGATCCGCAGGTCGCTGAACCAGTTCGAGTGGATGTCGCCGGCCAGCACGACCGGGTTCCGAACCTTGGCGTCCCGCAGGAACTCCAGCAGCCGCTGGCGTTCCGGGTGGTACCCGTCCCACTGGTCGAGGTTCGCGATCGGCGGCAGCGGGTGCTGCGGGTCGAGGAAGTTCGGGAACCGGATCTGGCTCATCATCACCTGCTGCGCGAGCACGTTCCAGCGCGCACGGGAATGCGCGAGGCCCTGCCGGAGCCACGTGCCCTGTCCCGCGCCGGTCAGCGTGCCGGCCGTGTTGTTCACCCCGGACTCGATCGGCCCGAAGTCGGAGAAGAAGCCCGGCGGCTGGTCGGTCCGGTACTGCCGGGTGTCGAGCACGTTGAGCCGGAGCAGGTCGCCGAAGTCGAACCGCCGGAACAGCCGGTAGAAGGGGGACCCCGCGACGACGCGGCGGCGGAGCGGCATGTGCTCGTAGTACGCCTGGTACGCGGCGGCGCGCTGCAGCGCCATCTGCTCCGGGGTCTGGTGAGCGGCACCCGTGTCCTGCTCGTCGATCCGGTCGGCGTAGTTGTTCTCCACCTCGTGGTCGTCCCAGGTGACGATCCAGGTGAACGCGGCGTGCGCGGCCTGCAGCGCCAGGTCCGACTTGTACAGCGCGTGCCGGGCCCGGTAGTCGGCGAGCGTGCGGAGCTGGTCCAGGCCGGGCGTCTCGGGTGTGGTGTGGCGGCGGTCGGCGTAGATGCTGTCCGGGTCGTACTCGTAGATGTAGTCGCCCAGGTGCACGACCGCGTCGAGGTCCTCGGCGGCGAGCGCCCGGTACGCGGGCCAGTACCCGTTCTGGAAGTCCTGGCAGTTGACCACGCCGAGGCGGAGACGCCGCGGGTGCGCGTACGTGGACGGCGCCGTCTTCGCCCGCCCCACCGGGCTGACGTGGTGGCCGGTCCGGAACCGGTACCAGTACTCGCGGGCCGGCGCGAGGCCGCGGACGTCGACGTGGACGGAGTGCCCCAGCTTCGGATGGGCGACCGTGACACCGCGCCGCACGATCCGCCGGAACCGCGGGTCGGCGGCGACCTGCCACTGCACGGGTACCGGCCGGCCGCCCACAGGCGAGAGGCGGGTCCAGAGCACGACACCGTCGGGGAGGGGATCACCGCTGGCGACGCCGAGCGTGAACGGATCCCGGCGGACCGGCTCGGCGTGCGCGGCCCGCACGTCGAGCACCGTGACGCCGGCGGCCGCGGCGGCTCCGGCGAGGACGGCACGGCGGCTGACACGAGGTACGGGTAACGGGTTGGACATCGGATCCTCCCGGGGCACACGGACAGGGGCGTGTTCGGCCACCCCAGACCGTATCGCCGCGCGTCACCGTCCGGGTTTGAACCGGGCAGGCTCCAGCTGGTTCCACAGCGACCGCGGACCGGTCACGGTGGCGCCGAGCGCGGTCACCCGGTCGCGTAGCCCGCGATCCGCGGTGACGACGGTGACCGGACGGGCCGGCGCGGCCTCGGCGACCAGCTCCACGATGCGGTCGTCACCGGAACCGGGGGCGTGGTCGACCCGGATCCCGTCCCGGACGCCCGGCGGCGCGGCCTCGCGCGCGACGCCCTCCAGCACGACGACGATGTCGGCCTGATCCGACAGCTCGCTGCTGGCCAGCCGCGTGAGCAACCGGCCGGCCGCGCCCGCGCGGTCGCGCCACCAGCCGTCCGGGCGCGAGCCGACGACGTTCGCGGCGTCCACGACGGTCAGGTCCATGCGTCTCCCTGGAGAAACCCGGTGGCGGCCGTCGCTAGCGTGGGACTGTCGGGTTCATCGGCAGCGGAAGGAGCCGCCAGTGCGCCGCTACCTCGAAGTATGGCGGCTGCCCGGCGCTCCGGTGTTGATCCTGTGCGGCTTCTTCGGCCGCCTGTCGGTGACGATGCTGCCGCTGGCCCTGCTGTCGGCCGTCCAGCTGCGCACCGGCTCGTGGGCGTCGGCCGGGATCGCCACCGGGGCGTACACGGTCTCGCTCGCGGTGATGGCGCCGGTGATGGGGCGGCTCGTGGACCGGCGGGGCCCGCGCCAGGTGCTGCTGGTGACCGGGGTTCTGCATCCGGCGGCACTGGTGGCGCTGGTCGCCGTGCTCGTGTCGCCGCTGCCCGTCGGCGCGGTGTACGCGTGCGCGGCCGCGGCCGGCGCGTCCCTCCCGGTCGTCGGTCCGACGGTGCGGTCGCTGTGGAGCCAGGTCGTGGCCGCCGGCTCGCCGGAGCGTGCCGCCGCGTACGCGCTCGACTCGATCGGCGGAGAGCTGTGCTGGGTACTGGGGCCGCTGATCGTCGCCGGCGCGCTGCTGGTCGGCTCGCCGGTCGCGGCCATCCTCGTGGCCGCCGGGGTGTGTCTCGTGGGCACGATCGCGGTCGCGCTCAGCGACGCGATCCGCCGGTGGGAGCACGGGGACGTTGACGCGCCACGCGCCAGCGGACCGCTGCGGGCGACCGGGATGGCCACGCTGCTGGGCGGAACCGGCGCCCTGATGTTCGGCATCGGCGCGATGGAGGTCGGCCTGCCCGCCCACGCCGAGCACATGGGGGAGCGGTGGTTCGGCGGAGCGCTGCTAGCCGTCTGGTCGGTGGGCAGCGTGCTCAGCGGGGTCTGGTTCGGCACGCGGCACATCACCCGGCCGCTGGGTGACCAGTGGCGGTGGGGGTTGCTGGTCGCCGCCGTGGCGGTCGTCCCGCTGGCGCTCACGCCCGGGCTGTGGATCGTGCCGTTCACCTTCGTCCTCGGGGTGGCGCTCGCGCCGGTGATCATCGTCCAGAACGGCCTCGTCGCCGAACTCGCCCCACCCGGCACCACCACGGAGTCCTTCACCTGGCTCACGACCATCGCCTACGGCGGCGGCTCCCTCGGTACGGCCGCCGCCGGCGCGGTGGTCGAGGTCTTCGGCGTACCGGGCGCCTTCGTCCTCGCCACGGCGGCGGCGGTCGTGGCGTGGGTGTGCGCGTACATCGGGCGGACGGGCATCCGCCACGCCCACGACGCCCGCCTCGTCCTCGCCGAGCAAGCTGCCTGACGCCCCTAATCCGGCCAGGCGACTATTCCGGCCAGGCAAGAAGCGCGATGACGAGACCGGCGGTCACGGCCAGCACGGGCACGGCCAGCAGCGCCGCGAACGTCGCCCCGATGCGGCGCCCGCCGGCCGAGAACGCCAGCGCGATCTTCGTCCCGGTGTTCGTGAGCAGCGCCGCGCCGACCGCCAGCAGCGCGCTGTCCACCTCGATCGCCCCTGACCGGGACAGCGTCGCGGCCGCGGCGGCTCCGGCGTGGGCGTCGGCGAGCCCGACCGCGGCGCAGGCCAGGACGACGCCCTGCGGCCCGAACAGGTCCTCGGCCCAGCGGGCCACCACGAGGATCACCGTCAGCACGGCGGCGAGCACCAGCGCGGGCCGCAAGGCGAACGGCCGCTGCTCGGTCTCGTGCTCGTGCGATTCGGTGTCCTCGTCGTCTGCGTGGGCCCGGGCCCGGCGGGTGAGCCAGATCGCCTGACCCACCAGCGCGAGGCCGCCGAGCACCACGGCCGGGATGAGCCGCACGGTCACGTCGACGTCCGCGACGGCCGTGACCAGCACGAGCTGGACGAGCGTCGCCAGGCTGGCGAGCAGCGCCCCGGCCAGCGCCGGATTCCGCCACGCGGCCGCCAGCGCCCGCCGCGCCATCGCCCCGGTCGTGACGGCGCCGGACACGAACCCGCCCGCGAACCCGGCCACGGGCAGCCCGCGCTTGGGACCGAGCAGCCGCACGGCGAGGTAGCCGAGCCAGCCGATGCCGGTGATGGCCACGACCAGGGTCCAGATGCGGCGCGGGTCGATCACCCCGTACGGGCCCAGCTCGGCGTGCGGCACCAGCGGCAGCACGATCAGCGCGACGACGAAGAACTTCAGCGCGTCGGTCAGCTCGATGTCGGTGACCTGGTCGCGGAGGAAGCGGTGCATCCGTTCCTTCGAGGCGAGCACGATCGTGGTCGCGACCGCCGCGCCGGCCGCCAGCGCGGGACGGCTCGCCGCGAGCCCGCCGAGCAGCACGGTGAGCAGCAGCGCCGTCTCGGTCGTGGCGCCGACGTCCTGCGCGCTGGTGCGGAAGTAGGCGACGACGATCAGGACGCCCGCCGCCGCGACGGTGGCCGTGAGCACCGCGGGGCCGGCCAGCGCCGCCACGCAACCGGCGACAGCGGCCAGCGCGAACGTGCGGACGCCGGCCTCCCCGGGATGGCGGCTGCGTTCGCGTTCACCGCCGATGAGCAGGCCGGCGGCCAGCGCCACCCCGAGCGCCTGCCACACCACGAGATCGTCCACGGCCTGATCGTGCCCCCAATCCCGGCGGACGGCATCCGGTCGAACGGCGGACGGCATCCGGTCGGACGGCGGGCGTCACCGGCGAACAGGCCGGAGTTCACATACGGAGTGTCCGGTGGGCGAGGCTGTCGAGCCAGTCGGTGTCGTGGCTGACGACGGCGATGGCGGTTCCGCGTCCGCGGGCGGTGCGGTAGACCCGGGTGACCTGGTCGGCCGCGACGACGTGCGGATCGGCGCTCACAGCGGATCGGCGCTCCAGCAGGCCACACCGTCGATGACTTCCGGCTGGCGCTCGCCGCACCGGGTGGTGGCACGGTCGCACCGCACCGCGAACGAGCAGCCAGGGCCGGTCTCGACGACCCTGCCGGCGTACATGACCGCGAGGTGATCGCTGTGGCGGGCGGTCAGCCACAGGTCGTGGCTCACCAGCAGCAGCGCCTGGCTGGCCTGGCGCAGGGTGGTCAGGACGTCGTCGGCGAGGTCCGAATCGAGCGCGCTGGTCGGCTCGTCGGCGCTGGTCGGCTCGTCCGCGATGGTCACTGCCGAGCATGTCCTGGCCGTCGACGGGCAGGGCACCCGAGATCCGCGTGCCTGGGGGCAGCAGCCGCAGTACGGCCCGGGCGAGGGTGGTCTTGCCGCACCCGGACTCGCCGACGACGGCGAGGCACTGGCCGATGTGGACGGTCAGCGTCACCCCGCGCACGGCGCGCGTGCCGTCGGGGTAGGTGACGGCGAGGTCGACGACCCTCAGCGCCACCGGGGCACTGCTCGCCGGGATCTGCGTCGTCACGCTGTACGCGGGTCCGGGTGGGTCGACCGGATCGAGCTGGACACCGCCCCCGCGTGGTGGCAGCCGCCGTTCCCGGTCACCTGATCACCAGCGGACGGGCAGCTTCCGCACTCCTCTGATCAGCAGCCCGGGCATCCACGGCAGCTCGGCCTCGTCCGCGTCCTGGGCGAGATCCGGGCAGCGTTCCAGCAGGCTGCGGATCGCGATGCGCCCCTCCAGCCGCGCCAGCGGTGCGCCCAGGCAGTAGTGCAGGCCATGGCCGAACGCGATGTGGCCGCGGGCATCACGGCGGATGTCGAAGCGGTCCGGCTCGGCGAAGCGCTCACCGTCGCGGTCGGCGTCCGCCATGGCGATCAGGACGGTGGAGCCCGCCGGGATCGTCACCCCGCCCATCTCCACGTCCTCCAGTGCCAGCCGGTCGGTGCAGGTCTCCACCGGGCCGTCGTAGCGGAGCATCTCCTCGATGGCCCCGTCGAGCAGGCCGAAGTCGGCGCGGAGATCGGCGAGCTGGTCAGGATGCGCAAACAGGGCCCGCATCCCGTTGCCGATGAGGTTGACGGTGGTCTCGTGGCCCGCGATGAGCAGCAGGACGGACATGCCGATCAGCTCGGCCGGCGAGAGCCTGTCGCCGCCCTCGTCGAGGGTGTGGATCATCGCACTGAGCAGGTCATCGCCGGGGTTTGCGCGCTTGGCCGCGATCAGCTCGGCGAGATAGGCCGGCATCTCCTGGTAGGCGAGCGCCTCCGCCTCCGGGCTGGTGCGCGCGACCATCTCGTTCGACCAGCCGCGGAAGGCGTCACGGTCCAGCTCCGGTACGCCGAGCAGTTCGCAGATGACGGTCATGGGCAGCGGGAACGCGAACGAGCCGATCAGGTCCGTGCGGCGGTCGGGCCCGGCGAGCATCGCGTCCAGCAGCTCGTCGGTGACCTGCTGGATGCGCGGCGCCAGCGCGTCGATGCGGCGCGGCGTGAACTCCCTGGCCACGAGCCGCCGCAGCCGGGTGTGGTCCGGCGGGTCCGACATCAGCATGTGGGCGAGGACGGGTGTGTCCTGCTCGGCGTTGACGATCTGGCCGATGTTCCCGGAGTTCCGCCAGTCCCGGCTGAGCCGCGGATCGACGAACGCGGCCCGGCACGCGTCATGGCCGACGATCAGCCAGATGTCTTCGCCGTCCGGATCACGTACCGGGTGGACGGGGCCTTCGGCACGGAGCCTGGCGTAGACGGGATAGGGATCCCGGGTGAAGTCCGTGCCGAGCTGCCGTAAGTCGACGATGGGCCTGGTGACCACGTCGTGCCTCCCCGTGTGTAGTCGAACCCTCTCCTGCATCTTCGCGCCGGCAATGGACGCAGATGGGCGGCTTGCGGCTTTCCGCAATTAACGTGTGTCGGCCGCGAGGGTGCGCAGGGCCGGCCAGTGGCCGGCGTCCTCGGCGCCGACGGCCCAGAAGGCCAGGCCGCGCAGGCCGTACTTCTCGATCAGGCCCGACTTCGCCCTGGTCGACTCGGCGTCGTTGTACCAGACCTGGTGCCGCACACCCTCGGCGTCGGTGTAGGTGAAGGACGGCGCGGCGGCGGCATCAGACCATTGGCGCGGAGCGTCGTGGCGCTCGCGCAGCCGCTCCGCCCCGGCGTGGGAGAGCGCGGTGGCGTTGCCGTGGCCGTCGGCCTGGGCGGGGTCGGCGGGCCAGTCGTAGCCGTAGAGCGGCACGCCGGCCTCGATCTTGCCGGCCGGGATGGCCGTGACGGCGTACGTCAGGACCTTCTCGACCCAGACCAGGGGAGCGACCGCGCCGGGCCGGCCGCCGCGCCAGTGGTAGTCGTAGGTCATGATGCGGACCCGGTCGGCCGCCGCCCCGATGCCGTCGTAGTCGAAGACCAGCCAGTTGGGGTCGTCGGCGCGCGTACGCGGCCCGACCGTCACCGACAGCACCTTCCCGTCCAACGCGTCGTTCAGCTCGCGGACGAGGACGACGAAGCCGGCGCGCACCGCCTGCCGGTCCGCGACGGTGCCGCCGAAGTTCATCGACTCGTAGTCGAGGTCGATGCCGTCGTAGCCGTGGGTGTCTACCAGGTCCGTCAGCATCCGGACGTGCGCCGCGCGCTGGTCCTCGTCGCCGAGAAGGGCCGCCATCGCCGGCGTGTCGAGGCTTTCGGTGACGGTGGGAATCACCGTGATGTTGCCGTCGCGTAAGGCGTCGACGACGTCCTCGTCACCGGCACCGCGGTGGCGCTTGAGCGTGGTCGCGCCCGTGGCCTTGTACCAGAACGGCGAGGCGCTGCTCCACAGGTCTGCGTTGTCGGTGGCCGACTCCAGGGACTCGTCCATGGTCCAGTACGGCAGCCAGCCGTTGACGAACCGGGGCGCCGGCGGCGCGGCCACGGCGGACCCGCCCATGAGCAGCGACAGCGCGACACCGGCGGCGATCATGACGGGTAATCGCGTCTGGGGCATGTCGCAACGGTACGGGCACTTCCGCCGGACGGCAGCGGGCCGCTGGGGCCGCCCCCGGCCCCAGCGGCCCTGCTCGGGCTACGTCAAGGCGTACGCGTTGACGTAGGTCTGCTCGACGCTGTTGCCGGCGGTGTCGACCGCGGTGGCGCGCAGCGACGCGAACCCGGCCCTTCCCGGATGCCGGACGGTGGCGACCCGCCGGTCACCGGCACCGCTGAGCGCCGCGGCCGTCCACGTCTTGCCGCCGTCGTAGGACACCTGCACCGCGATGCTCCGCAACGGCGCTACCGTCGAACCCGGCGACCGCTCGTAGCGGAGCGGGATCGTGAACGCGCCGGCGGACGGCGCCTTGTTGTCGGCGTTCAGCGGCGGGCTGTACCGGACGACCCCCAGCGGCAGCACGACCGGTTTGGCGCCATGCCCTGACCGGAACGTCCACGCCGCGTGGATCTGCGTGGAGAACGGCGCCGCCGCACGACGGAGTCGCGTCTCCAACCGGAACGTGGCGACGCCGGGCGGCACGACCGTGGGCGGCAGGTAGCCCGGGTCGGGCACGGACATGACGACCTTGCCGTCCCGTCGCAGGACCGTCTCTCCGGTGTCGTCCAGGCTCGGCGTACCGCTGTGGCCGGGCTGGCTGTCCCCGACCAGCGGCACGATCCCGTCGAGGGTGTTCCCCTCACGGCTCGGCGCCGCCGCGGGGTCGAAGGCCGGTCCGAACACGGCGGTGTTCCACGCCTCGACCCGCTGCCCGGCCGTGTACGTCACCGGCTCGGCTCGGACGGTCGACGCGCCGACGCCGGGTTGGTGGGAATCGAACACCGTCTCGTACCGGACGCCCGGCGCCACGAGGTGGTGGTCCACCCGCTCACGCAGCCCGCCCAGCGGGAACACGCGGGTCGGTGTGGGCGTGAGGTCCGTGAACGCGTGGCTGTACAGGTACCGCTGCTCGCGCGGGCCCTGCCGCGAGATCACCCGTTTCACCGCCGCGAAGTCCCGGTCGGCGAAGCGGAAGCCGAGGTTCGCCGGTATCTGGCCCGTGACCGGCGACAGCACCCGGTAGGTGTACGGCGTCGGCGGCTGGTCCGGTCCACCGGTCCCACGCTTCACGAACGCGGTCGAGACGGCGAACTCCATGCCGGGCACGGGACCGGACGGTTCCGCGTACACGTGACCGCTGGCCGCGCTGACGCTCTGCCCGCCGCCCTTCTGGGTCGTGCGCTGGGAGACGGCGACCGCCACGGACCCGGCGATCACCGCGTCCTGGCGATCGACCGCCACCGTGAGCGGCTTGCCCTTGCGCGCGTCGAGCACGACCTCGTTCACCCGGCCGAGCTGGACGTCGCGCACGGACGTGGTCACATCGGCGTCGGCGTCGGCGCCGTCGTACGTCGCCGCCGCCACCGTGTACCGGCCGGCCGGGAGCCGCCGCACGAGCGTGCCGTTGATGGAGTCGAACATGATCGTGCCGGTCCGCACGTCGGCGATCATCACCTCGGACACGCCGGCCTTGCCGTCGCGGCCGAGCGTGGTGACCGACAGGTCGTAGCTCTCCGGTTCCTGGTACGCGCCGAGCGCCGTGCGGACGGCGATGCCGGCTGGCGCCGTGGCCGTGAGCGCGCCGCCGTAGAGGCCCGCGCGGGCACCCGCCGGCGTCACCGTCAGCGTCGCGGTCGCGGTCCGACCCGCCGGGACGGTGAGCGTCGGCGGGCTGACCGTGATCATCCCGGCCGGTGCGTCGGTCGCGAGGTCGAGCTTCAGCGTGACGGCGGCCGTGCCCGTGTTCGTGTACGTGACGGGCTTGTGCACGGTCGGCGCGCCGGCGTTCGGCCAGGGGAAGTAGCCGAGGCTGATGCTGCCGGCGCTGGCATGGACCGTCTGGGTGACCGCGCGTGCGACGTCGAGCCGGCCGCTGCCCTGCTGGTAGACGGTCAGGCCGGCGCGGGGCGCGGCGCTCGACATCAACGCCGCCTTGAGCTGCGCGGGCGTCCACG
Organism: uncultured Actinomycetota bacterium; assembly: GCA_963742725.1. Lineage (GTDB taxonomy): Bacteria > Actinomycetota > Actinomycetes > Mycobacteriales > Cryptosporangiaceae > CAVVAL01. The sequence goes on from CAVUMX010000003.1 coordinate 1,433,330, forward strand.
TCGGGTGCTTCCCGGCCAGGATCGCGGCGGCACCGGCGACGTGCGGACTCGCCATCGACGTGCCCGACAGTCTCGCGTACTGCGGCGCGCCGGGTATGCCCTCCAGCGTGCCGGCGGCCCTGGCGGCGACGATGTCCTGGCCGGGCGCGGTCAGGTCGGGCTTGACGGCGTAGTCGGACCGGCGGCTCGGCGTCACCCGCGGACCGCGGCTGGAGAAGTCGCTCAACGCGCCCGACTTCGTGACGCTGCCGACCGTGAGGGCGGCGTCGGCGGTGCCCGGCGACCCGACGGTCTCCGGGTCCGGCCCGTCGTTGCCGGCGGAGATCACGAACAGCATGCCGCTCTTGGCCGTGTGGTGGGCGACCGCCTGCTCCAGCGGGCTGACGCCCTCGCCGGCGGGTCCGCCGAGGCTCAGGTTGACCACCTTGGCGCCGGTGGACGCCGCCCACTCGATGCCGGCGAGGATCGCGTCCTCGGGACAGCCGTCCGAGTCGCACACCTTGCCGATCGCCAGCTTCGCGCCCTTGGCCACCCCGGTGAACCGGCCCTTGGACGCGGTGCCGCGCCCGGCGATCGTGCTGGCCACGTGCGTGCCGTGGCCGTTCGTGTCCTGGACGCCCGCGGGGACGCGGGTGAAGTCCTTGGCCTGTGCCACGACACCGGCCAGGTCAGGGTGCTTGGCGTCGTACCCGGTGTCCAGCACGGCGACCGTCACGCCGCTCCCGGTCAAGCCGGCCTTCCAGGCGGACGGCGCGCCGACCTGCGCCACGCTGGTGTCCAACGTGGGCCTGAGCTTGCCCACCAGCCACAGCTTGCCGGGCGCCCGCTTCCGTCCGGCCCAGAACGCGACGGCGTCCCGCTTGCGCTCCTGGACCACGGCGATGCCCAAGCTCGGAAGGGTGCGCAGCGTGCGGGCGCCGGCCGGGGCACGACCGCCGCTGATCATCAGCGGCAGGTCCTTCCGGCGGCTGTCGTCATACCCGAGGCGCTTGAGCAGCAGGACGTCGAACAGGCGGGGGTCGAGCCGGTCGCCGGCCAGCAGCGGCACGGCGTCCGCGGGCGTGACCAGGAGGCCGCTGGGCGTGTGGCGCGTGGTGAACGGGATCCGCTCCCGCCCCTTGCCCATCGCGACGTCGACCGCGTGCCGGCCGCCGGGCAGGTGTCGCACGGTGACCCTGTCGCCGGTGACCAGGGTGACCGAGAACCGGTCCGCCGAGCCGCGGGCGGGCGGCTCGGCCTCGGCTGTCGTCGGCGGCCCGGTGATCGCCAGGATGCCGGCGAAGGCCGCGCCGACACCGAGCCGTCGTAGTAATGGTGGTAACAAGCGCACCTCACACATCGAGCAGTACGAGACTGCAAAACAGAACGGTTCCGATACTGGCCGAATTCGGGCGTCGGCGAGCCGGCGTAATTTCGCCCCTTGACACGCCGCAGACCTTTTCTGTTGCGGCCGCCCGGTAAGAATGTGACAGAGCCACGAGGGAGTGACAGATGATCGGAAAGCTACGAGCCGTCGTCCTGGACGCGCCCGATATCGCCGCCCTCACCGCCTTCTACACCGAGCTGGCGGGCTGGCGGCAGATCCACGCCGACGACGAGTGGACCACGATGACCACGGACGACGGCTGGCGGATCAGCGTCCAGTTCGCCCCCGACCACGTGCCGCCGCGCTGGCCGGACCCCGCTCACCCCCAGCAGGCACACCTCGACCTGCGCGTGCCCGACGTCGAAGCCGCGACCGCCCGTGCGGTCGAGCTGGGGGCGACCCTGCTCAGGAAGAACGAGACGTGGAACACACTGGCCGACCCGGCCGGGCACCCGTTCGACCTGTGCCTGAAAGCCGACGATCCGAGGACCACGGTCATGGGCGTCATGCTCGACTGCCCGGACACCAAGGCGCTGAGCACCTTCTATGCCGAGCTGCTCGGCAAGCCGATCACCTACGAGAGCGACGGCATGGCGATGGTCGGCCATGACGGCGAACAGCCCGTGACGTTCCAGCAGGTGGAGGAGTACACGGCGCCGCGGTGGCCCGATCCGGCGCACCCGCAGCAGTTCCACCTCGACATCGCGGTGGACGACGTCGACGCGGCCGAGACGGCCACGCTGGCCGCCGGCGCCACGCGGCTTCCCGGCGAAGGCGAGAACTGGCGCGTCTACGCCGATCCGGCGGGCAAGCCGTTCTGCTTGATCTGGAACGTGGACCAGTGACGGATGCCCGGGCGGAGGAACTGGCCGCGCAGCTCAGGACACGCGACGTGCACGGCGTCGTACTGGGCTATGTGGACACCGCCGGCATCACCAGGATCAAGACCGTGCCACTGCGCCGGCTGCCGGCCGTCGCGGCCCTGGGCGTGGGCATGTCGCCGGTGTTCGACACGTTCCTGTCCGACGACTCGGTCACCAGCACCGATCGCCTCGGCAGCCCCGACGGCGACCTGCGGCTCATCCCCGACCTCGACGCGCTGACCGTGCTCGCCGCCCAGCCGGGATGGGCGTGGGCGCCGGTCGACCGGATCACCCAGGACGGCGAGCCGTACGCCGCGTGCCACCGCACGTTCGCGCGGAATGCCGTGGCCCGCGCGGCCGAGGCCGGCCTGGGGTTCAAGCTGGCCATCGAGGTCGAATGGGCGCTGAGTCGCGGCCAGGCCGACGACTTCACCGCCGCCTGCGCCGGTCCCGCGTACGGGATGACCCGGCTGGTCGAGCTGAGCGACTACGCCCGTGACGTCCTCGTCGCGCTCGACGCCCAAGGGCTCGGCGTCGAGCAACTGCACCCGGAGTACTCGGACGGGCAGTTCGAGGTATCGATCGAGGCAGCCGACCCCGTGGCGGCGGCCGACCAGAGCGTGGTCGTCCGGCAGACCATCCGCGCGGTGGCGGCGGCGCACGGTCTGCGCGCGTCGTTCGCGCCGTCGGTGGTCGCCGGGCACGTCGGCAACGGCGGCCACGTCCACCTGTCCGCGTGGCGTGACGGCGCGAACCTCTTCGCGGGCGGTCCCGGCCGGTACGGCATGACCGCCGACGCCGAGGCGTTCGCCGCCGGCATCCTCGATCAGCTGCCGGCGCTCTGCGCGATCGGGGCGCCGACTCCGGCCAGCTATCTGCGGCTCGTCCCGTCCCACTGGGCCGGCGTGTTCGCCTGCTGGGGCCGGGAGACCCGGGAGACCGCGCTGCGGCTCGTCACCGGGCTCGCCGGCACGGAAGGCCGTGCCGCGAACCTGGAGGTCAAGTGCGTCGACCTCGCGGCCAACCCGTACCTGCTGGCGGGTTCGCTCATCGCCGCCGGGCTGCACGGCATCGAGCAGGGTCTCCGGCTCCCGGACGAGGTGACCGGCGACCCCGCCCGCTTCTCCGGCGACGAGCTGACCGCCCGTGGCATCAGCCGGCTGCCGCAGACGCTGGACGACGCGACCGATGCCCTGTCCGGCAGCGCCGTCCTGCGGAGGGCGATGGGCGACACGCTGTTCGACGCCGTGGTCGCCGTCCGCCGGGCGGAGGCCGAGCGGTTCCGGGACAGCACGGCCGAGGAGGTCGTGGCGGCGCTGCGGTGGGTCTACTGACATGGGTACCGCGGTGGTGCTCGAACGCCTACGCCTCATCGATCACCACTGTCACGGCGTGGTCCGGCACGAACTGGACCGGCCCGGCTTCGAGGCGCTGCTGAGCGAGGCCGGCCCTCCGCCGCCCGGCGTCACCCATTTCGACACCCCGCTCGGCGTCGCGGTCCGCCGGCACTGCGCGCCGGTGCTCGACCTCGATCCGCACGCCAGTCCGGATGCGTACCTGGATCGCCGGTCCGCGCTCGGCGTCGTCGAGGTGACGGCGCGGTTGCTGCGGGCGGCCGGCGCCCAGACACTGCTCGTCGACACGGGCTACCGCGGCGACGAGCTGCTCTCACCCGGCGAACTCGGGGCCGCTGCCGGTGCGGACGCGCACGAGATCGTCCGGCTCGAATCCGTCGCGGAGGTGCTGGCCGGGCGTGGGGTGGAGGCCAGCCGGTTCCTGGACCAGTACGCGGAGGCGCTCGCCGCGTCCGGCGCGGTGGGGTTCAAGTCGATCGCCGCGTACCGGTACGGGTTCGACTTCGACCCTCGGCCGCCGTCCCGCGACGAGGTCGCGTCGGCCGTGGGGGAGTGGCTGCGCGGGGGAGCGCCGTACCGGCTCGCCGATCCGACGCTGATCCGGGCACTGCTGTGGACGGCCGTCGAGCTGGGCCGGCCCCTCCAGTTCCACGTCGGGTACGGGGACGCCGACATCCGCCTGCACCGGACCAACCCGTCGCTGCTCACCGACTTCCTGCGCGCCGTGCCGCACCGGGTGCCCGTGGTGCTGCTGCACTGCTGGCCGTACCAGCGCGAAGCCAGCTACCTCACGGCCGTACTGCCGCACGCGTACCTCGACGTCGGGCTCACGCTGACCCACGTCGGTCCGAGCCGCGCCGTGGCCGTCCTCGCCGAGGCCCTCGAAGTGACGCCGTTCGGCAAGATGCTCTACTCGTCCGACGCGTTCGGCCTGCCCGAGCTGTACCACCTCGGTGCGCTCGGATTCCGGCGCGCGCTCACCGACCTGCTCGACGCCCGGATCACCGCCGGCGAATGGTCCGCCGACGACGCGGTGCGACTCGCCCGGATGATCGGAGTCGAGAACGCGACACGCGTCTACGGCCTGTGACGGCCTACCCTCGACGGAGGGATTGCCGCTGGAGGCCGCCATGAGCGATCGCATCGGGGACTACCGTGATCCGTTCTGGAACGCGCGCGACAAAAGGATCCGAAAGGCTCATCTCGACGCCATCGCGGCGACCGGACGGATCAACGACCTGAACGCGGACATCGCCAGCAAGCGGCGCGCCGAGTACCTCCAGACCTGCCTCGACGACGTCTACCGCGAGCGGGCCACGGTGCTGGTCGCGCTGGCCACGGTGACCGCCCCGGGAAAGGGCGAATGGGCCGAGCGCCTGGAGGCGATCACCCTGACCCGCGCGCCGGCGCTCGACGAACTCGACCAGCTGCGCCAGGACGTGGAACGGCTGCGCCGCATGTTCACCTACACGCCGCGTGGTCCCGGGCTCGACGACGGCTCGATCAACCCCGTCCTGCTGCGGATGCAGTGGGAGGAAGAGGAAAGGGCAGCCCGGAGCCGCGACTACGCGAGCCAGTTCGACCCGGTCATCGCCGGCCTGGGAAGCATGATCGACGCGGTACGAAGGTACGTCTCAGCCCGCGACTGAGGTTGGGCACGTCAAGCGGCGCCGGTGGTTCCCGTTACCTTGGCGACGACCCGCCGCAGGACGTCAAGAGCGTGTTCGGCCTCGTCACGGGGGACAGGCGCGGTCTGCTCGGCCACGAACCGTGCGAGCGCCTCACGCATGACGTCCGAACGCCGTGCGCCCGTCCGGGTGGCGCGACCACGCGGCCAGTCTCGGCCATACCCATCACGATCAGCAACAACTCGCCATCCCGGGCGGCGTCGAGAAACTCGGGCTCCGGAAAGAGCGCGCACGTTTCCGGTCGGGGCCGGGTGCGCCGGGGATTCCCGGTCGGCGGCGACGTCGGGCGGACGTCCGTTCCATTGTGGTCAGACGCGGCCCGCGCCAGCTGACCCGCGCGCCGACGGAAGCGGTCGGTGTCATCGCCTCCCGGGTGCCTGACCTGGGCCGTTGGCGCGGCAGGCCGGCACCGGCCGGTGACTCCCGTGCGGCCAGCGGATCGCTTCGGCGCGCACCAGCGGCCATTTCCGCCCCGTCACCTGGACGCTTAGCTAGCTAGGCACGCATGTTGCGCGGCGACCCTACGATCGCCTCCCAGGAGGTGGGTCGTGGCGCCGATCGAACGTGCGGCGAATCGGCGGCGCGTGGTAGCCGCGGGCCTTGTCGCTGTGCTCCTGGTCAGCCTCCCGTGGCTGTGGACGCGGATCGCAGCCCACGGCCACCTGTACGGCGAGGCCGACGCGCCGGCCGCGGACGTCGTCATCGTCCTGGGTACCGAAGTGGCAGCGGGCAAGCCTGGAACGCGGCTCGGCGGCCGGCTGCGGACCGCCGTCGCGCTCGTCCACAGCGGGCGGGCGCGGGTCGTCCTCGTGTCGGGGGATGGAAGCGGTGCGTCCGGCGACGAGCCGGCGGCGATGACCTCGTACCTGACCGCTCGCGGCATCGACCCGCGGCACGTGGTCGCCGACCCGTTCGGCCTCGACACCTACGACACCTGCGCCCGCGCGCGCGAGGTGTACGGGGTCACGCGAGCCTTGATCGTGACGCAGTCCTACCACCTCGCGCGGGCGGTGACGCTGTGTCGACATCTCGGCCTCGACGTCGACGGAGTGGAAGCCAGCTGTCCCGACTGCTCGCTGACGTTGCTCGCCCAGAAGACCGTCCGCGACTACTTCGCCTGCGGAAAGGCCGTCTGGGACGCCGTACGGCGCAGGCCGCCGGCGGTCCGGTCGCCCGGGAGCCCAGCCGTCCGGGACGGACTACGCGGAAGCTGACCGCGCCACCAGGCGCTCGATGACACCGGCGCGCAGCCGGTCGTGCGCCAGGACGTCGAACTCGCCGTTCATCACGTGCAGCCCTGGTCGTCGGGTCAGATGCTCACCCTTGGTACGGGACGGGATGAACTCCACGACGCGCTGCAGCCACAGCAGCGGCTTGACCGTGCTGCCGACGTGGTCGACCAGTATCAGGCGCCCGCCGGGTTTGAGCACCCGTTTCATCTCGGCGATGGCCCGGGCCTCGTCGGGCACGCTGCACAACGCGTAGGTGCAGACGACGGTGTCGAAGGAGCTGTCCGCGAAGGGGAGGTTCTGGGCGTCGCCCTCCTTCAACTCGACGGTGCGTCCTATCCGCTGCGCGCGGCGCTCGGCCAGGGCGAGCATCTCCGGGCTGAGATCGACTCCGGTGAAACGGACCTCGGCCGGGTAGTGCGGCAGGTTGAGTCCGGTGCCGATGGCGACCTCGAGTGTGTCGCCGGTGGCCTGCGAGCACGCCCAGCCGCGATGCTCGGCGCCGAAGACCCGTCGCTCCCAGAAGTCCATCGCCTGGTCGTACGTCGGAGCCTCTTTCGCATAGGTCCGACGTCGGACGTCGTTCAGCCGGGCCTGCTCGCTCTCATCGGTCATGGCCTGACGGTATGCCCACCGTCCCGACGACCTCACGCATCCAGCGCGTGCACCGCATGGTTCGGGTGGGATCCGCGATCGTGACTCGCGAATCCCACCCGGGTTGAGCGGCGGTCAGCTGGCGCCAGCGCCTTGGGGCGTCAGCGGGGCGCCGCGTGGCTGGCGTCGCCGCAGTGCGAGAGCTGCGCCGCCCGTGAGCATCGCGCCCAGTGCCGCGGCCAGACCCATCTGCGTGATCTCCGTGCCAGTGTCGTCGACGGGGACCTTGACCTCCTTGACCACGACGGTGGCCGATTTCGCCGGCGGGCTGCCAGCGCAGTCGCAGGTCGGCTTGGCCGCTGCCGGTAGTGATGCCGTCGCCAGGAGAAACGCGACCGCTCCGGCCGTTGCGAGCCCGTTTGCGATGTGGCGTGACATGTGCTTCATGATCTGCCTCCTCAGGCGTGATTTCCGATGGGCCCAACACTGCGGGCCGCGATACCCGCGCCACATCGAGGACCAACCCTCAGATCGGCGCGCTGGCCCCTTAGTGCCGGATCGTGACTCGGCGCGCGGTTCTGCGGGGCAAAAGGGACGAGAGAGCTGGCCGTAAAAGGTTGCCGGACGATCGGCGATCAAGGGTCGTCACGGTGGGAGACTGGCCGGGTGGCGGTCAGCGCCGAACTGGGCCGCCCGCGGCCGGTCGGGCGCGTCGCCGAGGTTGCGGGTGTGGTGGGTCTCGTGCGTGACGCCGCTGGCGGTCACCCGGGAGCGCTGCTGGTGTCCGGCGAAGCTGGAGTCGGCAAGACAGCCTTGGCGCGGGAGGCCTGTTCACAGGTCACGGACGTGGCCGAGGTGCTGTGGGCGCAATGCCTGCCCTTGACGTCGCTAGCCGTCCCGTTCCTCCCACTCACGTCGGCGCTACGGCAGTGGGCGGCGGGCCGCGACGTGCCAGTTCCGGTGATGCGCCCGTCCGCTGACCGCGCGGCGGGCGACTGTCCGGTGGAGTTCGACGCTTGGCTCGACGACCTGTGTGACACGCGCCCGGTGCTGCTCGCGGTGGACGACCTGCACTGGGCGGACCAGAGCACGCTCGACGTGCTGATGTACGTCATCGCAGGACTGGCCGGCCGGCGCCTGGCCGTCGTGACGACGGCTCGTACAGGCGAGGTCGGGGAGGGGCACCCGCTGCGGCGGTGGCTGGCCGACGTCCGCCGGTTGCCTGGGGTCGGCGAGCTCGGCCTCGGCCGGCTGGACCGTGTGGCCACGGCCGCGCAGATGGCCGGGCTCCTGCAACAACCACCGCATCAGAGCCTGGTCGACGGGGTGTTCGCCCGCACGCAGGGCAACGCGTACATGACGACGCTGCTGGTCCGGGGCCTACCACCTGATTCCGTGTCGCTACCGGCCGGGCTGCCGATCGAGTTGCGGGACGCCGTGGCCCACGCCTGGCACGGACTGTCGCTGCCTGCCCGCGAGCTGACCCGGCTGATCGCGGTAGCGGGTCACCCTCAGCGTGCTGACCAACTTCGGGCGGTCGCGGGTGCCACCGGAATCGACGGCGACGTGGTTCGGCTGTTGCGTGCGGCCGTGGATGGCGCCGTCCTGCACGTTGTTGCCGATGGCGGGTACTGGTTCGTCCACCCCCTGCTGGCGGAGGTGCTGGAGGAGGGTCTGCTGCCGGAGGAGCGGCGGACCCTGCACGCGGCGTTCGCGGCCGCGTTGGCTCCGGAAGGCCTCGCGCTGGGGCAGCTCGATGTCGAGCAGGCCGTTGACCTCGCCGACCACCATCACCGCGCGGGACACCGGCCGGAGGCCTACGAGTGGGCGTTGCGGGGCGCCGAGGCTGCTGGACGCGCGGGCGGCGCGACGGAGATGCTGCGGCTGCTGCGACGGGCGCTGGCGCTCCGCGACGAGGTGCCGGACGCCGTATCCCGTGTCGACCTGCTGCATCAGATCAGGGCGGCGGCCGAGCGGGCTGGCGCGTACGAGGAGGAACTGGCTGCGGTCGAGGACCTGCTGGTGCTGGTAGACCGCGAATCGGAGCCGTTGCTTGCCGCAGAACTGCTCGTGCGGCGGGGTGAGCTCCGGCTCTCCACCGGCGTGGAGTTCGCGGGCCTGGCCAACATACGGGAAGCGGTCGAACTGTCGTCCACGCATCCGGAGAGTGCCGTTCACGCGTGGGCGATGGGGGAACTGGCACACGCCGAGCTGTGGCACGGCGTGGAATCGGGCCACGCGAGGGCCGGGGAGGCGGTCCAGCTCGCGCGACGTTGTGGCTCGCCCAGGTCACTGTCGTACGCGCTGACGGCGAAAGCGATGTCGCGAGCCATCCTGGAGGACGGCGGCGGCATGGCCGAAGCGGAGGAGGCGCAGGCAGCGGCCGCGGAGGCCGGGGACTTCTGGGCGTTCGTCAATGCCACCCTGTGGTGGGGCAACTGCTTGGACGGTGCGGCGAGCCGGCAGGTGAACGAGATCTGGCGGCAGGGCCGCGAACGGATGACCGCGCTCGGTGCGCCGCACACGTACGTCGCATGGCTCTCCTCGTGCGAGGCCGTCGGCCTCCTCCAGCTGGGACAGTGGCGCGCCTGCGTCGATCGGTTGCGAGTGGTGCTCGGGTCGACGCCCGGCCCGCTGGCCGACACGAATGCCCGGCTGCGAGCGGCCCAGCTCGCCACGCGGCAAGGCCGGTTGGGGGAAGCCGAGGCGCACCTCGCTCGCGCCGAGGAGCTGTTCGCCGAGCATTCCAGGTTTCTCGCCTTGAACTTTGATGCGGTCCGGGCCGAGCTTGCGCTGGCCGTCGGCGACACCGACCGGGCGATGACGGTTGCTCTGGCAGGTGTCGAGGGAGAGGGGCTGCTGCCTGACGAGGCCGATCGGCTCATCCCGTTCGCGGCCCGTGCCGCCGCGGACCAGGCGCAGGCGCTCCGCGACCGTGGTGAGGACCCCGCGCCTGCGGTGTCGCGCCTGCGTGAGATGCGTCGCCGGTACCCGACCATCACCGAGGAGCCTGGACCTGGGGTGATGTACAAGTCACAGGTCCGCGCTCTGCAGGCGCTCTACGACGCCGAGATGCTGCGGGGTCTGGCCGACGGTGGACGCGGCCGCCGGATGGATCATGGCGGCGGAGGCCTGCGCCGAGGGAGAGATCCGTTGGGACGAGGCATACGCGTGGTGGCGGGCTGCCGAGGCGGCGCAGGAACGGCCAGCCCGGGACGCGGCGCTGCGTCGGGCCTACGCGCTGGCCGTCGACCTCGAGGCGGCACCGCTGCTGGCGGACATCGAGTCCCTGGCGGGCACCGCGCGGGTGTCGCTGGACCCGATCGGCCACGGCGAGGCAGCCGCCTCTTTGCCGGGCCTCACCCGCCGGGAGCGGGAGATCCTGACCTACGTCGTCGCCGGGCGAACGTACGGCGAGATCGCCACCGAGCTCTACGTCAGCGAGAAGACCGTGAGCGTGCACATCTCGAACATGCTTCGCAAGACCGGGACGTCGAGCCGCATCGAGCTGGCGCAGCTGGCCCGCCGGTTGACCGGTCGGCTCTGACGGCGCGTGCGGCTACTCGTCGTCCGAGCGGTAGCCGAGGTTGGGGGAGAGCCAGCGCTCCGCTTCGGCGACGGTCCAGCCCTTGCGCTTCGCGTACTCCTCGACCTGGTCACGCCCGATCTGGCCGACGACGAAGTACTGCGACTGCGGGTGCGAGAAGTACAGGCCGCTGACGGAGGCGCCCGGCCACATGGCCATGCTCTCGGTCAGTTCGATGCCGGTGTTGGTCTTGACGTCCAGCAGCTCCCAGATCGTCTGCTTCTCGGTGTGTTCGGGGCACGCCGGGTAGCCAGGGGCCGGCCGGATGCCGACGTACTTCTCCTTGATCAGCGCCTCGTTGTCGAGGTCCTCGTCGGGCTGGTAGGCCCAGAACTCGGTCCGGACGCGCTCGTGCATCCGCTCCGCGAACGCCTCGGCCAACCGGTCGGCCAGCGATTCGAGCAGGATCGCGCTGTAGTCGTCCAGTGCCGCCTTGAACTCGGTGATCTTGTCGCTGATGCCCAGACCCGCGGTCACCGCGAAGGCGCCGACGTAGTCCTGCAGGCCGGTCTCCTTGGGCGCCACGAAGTCGGCGAGCGACCGGTGCGGCACGCCCGGCCGGTGCTCGGTCTGCTGGCGCACCTCGTGCAGCGTGGTGAGCACGCTGGTCCGCGCCTCGTTCGTGTAGATCTCGATGTCGTCGTCGCCGACCACGTTCGCGGGGAACAGGCCGATCACGCCGGACGCGCTGATCCACTTCTCGGCGATCAGCTTGTCGAGCATCGCCTGGCCGTCGTCCCAGAGCCGGCGCGCGGCCTCGCCCGTGGCCGGGCTGTTGAGGATGTCGGGGAACCTGCCCTTCATCTCCCAGGAGTTGAAGAACGGCTGCCAGTCGATGTACTCGCGCAGCTCAGCGAGGGGGTAGTTGTGGAACGTCTTGACGAACTGCGTCGCCCAGGTGTTCCGCTTCTCGCCGTCGTGGTGCACGTCCGGTGCCTGCTGGGCGAGCAACCGCGGCCGCGGCGGGCGGTAGGAGGACCAGTCGATCGGCGTTCGGTTCTCGCGCGCCGCGGCGATCGGCAGCATGACCTTCGCGTCGCTGCGGGCGGCGTACCGCTCGCGCAGCGAGTCGTAGTCGGTCTGGATCTCCGCCAGCAACGACGGGCGCTGCTCGTCCGACATCAGTGCCGCGACGATCGGCACCGACCGCGACGCGTCCTTCACCCAGATGACCGGCCCGTGGTACTTCTTGTCGACCTTGACCGCGGTGTGCGCGCGCGACGTCGTCGCCCCGCCGATCATCAGCGGGATCTCCAGGCCCTGGCGCTCCATCTCGACCGCGAAGTTGACCATCTCGTCGAGCGACGGGGTGATCAGCCCGGACAGGCCGATGACGTCCGCGTCGTGCTCCTTGGCCGCGTCGAGGATCTTCTGCGCGGGGACCATCACGCCGAGGTCGATGACGTCGTAGTTGTTGCACTGCAGGACCACGCCCACGATGTTCTTGCCGATGTCGTGCACGTCGCCCTTGACCGTCGCCATGATCACGGTGCCGTTGCTGCGACCGGCGTCCTCGGGCGACTTGGTCGCCTCGATGTAGGGGATGAGGTAGGCGACGGCCTTCTTCATCACCCGGGCCGACTTCACCACCTGCGGCAGGAACATCTTGCCGGCGCCGAACAGGTCGCCGACCACGTTCATCCCGGCCATCAGCGGGCCCTCGATCACCTCGATCGGCTGGCCGCCGCGGGCCTCGATGAGCGCGCGCAGTTCCTCGGTGTCGGTCTCGGCGTAGTCGTCGATGCCCTTGACCAGGGCGTGGGTGATCCGCTCGCCGACGGGCAACGACCGCCACTCGTCGTTGACCGCCTCGGCCTTCTTGCCGTCGCCCGCGAACTCGGTGGCGATCTCCAGCAGCCGCTCGGCGGCGTCGGGCCGCCGGTTGAGGATCACGTCCTCGATCCGGTCGCGCAGCCGGACGTCGACCTGGTCGTAGACGACCAGGGCACCGGCGTTGACGATGCCCATGTCCATGCCGGCGGAGATCGCGTGGTACAGGAAGACGGCGTGGATGGCCTCGCGCACCGCGTTGTTGCCGCGGAAGGAGAAGGACACGTTCGAGACGCCGCCGGAGACCAGCGCGCCCGGCAGGTTCCGCTTGACCCAGCGGGTGCCCTCGATGAAGTCGACGCCGTAGTTGGCGTGCTCCTCGATGCCCGTGGCGACCGCGAAGATGTTCGGGTCGAAGATGATGTCCTCGGCCGGGAAGCCGACCTCGTCGACCAGGATCCGGTAGGCGCGCTCGCAGATGCTCTTGCGGCGTTCGAGGTTGTCGGCCTGCCCCTCCTCGTCGAAGGCCATCACGACGATCGCCGCGCCGTACTTGCGGCACAGCCGGGCCTGCTCGCGGAACTTCTCCTCGCCCTCCTTCATCGAGATGGAGTTGACGATCGGCTTGCCCTGCACGCAGCGCAGCCCGGCCTCGATGACCTCGAACTTCGACGAGTCGATCATCAGCGGGACGCGGCTGATGTCCGGTTCGCTGGCGATCAGCTTGACGAAGCGGTCCATCGCGGCGAGGCCGTCGATCATGCCCTCGTCCATGTTGATGTCGATGACCTGCGCGCCGTTCTCGACCTGCTGGCGCGCGACCGACAGCGCGGTGGTGTAGTCGCCGTCGCGGATGAGGTTGCGGAACCTCGCCGAGCCGGTGATGTTGGTGCGCTCGCCGACGTTGACGAACAGCGACTCGGGCGTGATCGTGAGCGGCTCCAGGCCGGAGAGCCGGCAGGCCACCTCGCGCTCGGACGGCACCCGCGGGGCGAGGCCCTCGATCCCGGCGGCGATCGCGCCGATGTGCTCCGGCGTCGTGCCGCAGCAGCCGCCGAGGATGTTCACCAGGCCGCTCTCGGCGAACTCGCGCACGACCGACGCGGTCTGCTCCGGGGCCTCGTCGTACTCGCCGAAGTGGTTGGGCAGCCCGGCGTTCGGGTAGCAGGACACGAAACAGTCCGCGATCCGGGACATCTCGGCCAGATAGGGGCGCATCTCCTGGGCGCCGAGCGCGCAGTTGAGGCCGATCAGCAGCGGCTTGGCGTGCCGGACCGAGTTCCAGAACGCCTCGGTGACCTGGCCGGACAGCGTCCGGCCGGAGGCGTCGGTGATGGTCCCGGAGATCATCACCGGCCAGCGGCGGCCACGCTCCTCGAACAGCGTCTCGACGGCGAAGACCGCCGCCTTCGCGTTCAGGGTGTCGAAGATCGTCTCGATCATCAGGATGTCGGCGCCGCCGTCGACCAGGCCGTTCGCCTGTTCGAGGTACGCCTCGACCAGTTCGGTGTAGGTGACGTTGCGCGCGCCCGGGTCGTTGACGTCCGGCGAGATCGACGCGGTGCGGTTCGTCGGGCCCAACGCGCCCACGACGAACCGTGGCTTGTCCGGGTTCGCGGCCGTGGCGCGGTCGCACTCGGCCCGCGCGAGCCTGGCCGACACGGCGTTCAGCTCGTAGGCGAGATCCTCCATGCCGTAGTCGGCGAGGGAGATCCGCTGGGCGTTGAAGGTGTTGGTCTCGATCAGGTCGGCGCCGGCATCGAGGTAGGCCCGGTGGATCCCGCTGATCGCCTCCGGCTGGGTGAGCGTCAGGAGGTCGTTGTTGCCCTTGAGATCGCTCGGCCAGTCGGCGAACCGCTCGCCCCGGTAGTCGGCTTCGCTGAAGACGTGCCGCTGGATCATCGTGCCCATCGCACCGTCGAGCACGAGAATCCGCGACCGGAGCAAATCGGACAGCGTTTCAGTCGCGTCAGGGCGTAGCGACGGCGTTTCGAGCACGGCGTGATCCTCGGTGTGGTTTGGAGTCCGCTCCACTCTTTCAGAGTCTGGTGGTCTGCGGCTCGAGCGGGGGTGGAATTGGGTATCGTGCCGCGACCGCCACGGCCCGAGAGGACCGCCATGACCAGCGTGAGCGATGTCGAGGCCGCCGCGGCCGGCTCGGTCGCTCCCGAAGTCTGGGATTTCCTCGCCGGCGGCAGCGACGACGAGCGGGGCATCGAGGCTAACGCCCGCGCGCTACGGGCGGTCACCGTCGTGCCACGGGTGCTGCGGGACGTCTCGGCCCGCTCCACGGCGGCGCGGCTGCTGGGTCGGGAGGCGGCCATGCCCGTGGCGGTCGCGCCCGTGGCCTACCAGCGGCTGCTGAACCCGGGCGGCGAGCGGGCCACCGCGCAGGGTGCGAAGGTCGCCGGGGTGCCGTTCGTGATCCCGATGCTGAGCAGCGTGCCGATCGAGTCCGTCGCGGCGACCGGTGCGGATCTCTGGCTCCAGCTGTACTGGCTGCGCGACCGGGGAGTCACCCAGGACCTGATCGCGCGGGCCGAGGCCGCCGGCGCCCTGGCGATCGTGCTCACCGTGGACGTGCCGGTGATGGGGCGGCGGCTCCGCGACGTGCGCAACGGGTTCGCGCTGCCACCCGACGTCGTTCCCGTCCACCTGGCGGGTGCAGGGGCCGCCCACTCGCGGGCCGCGAACGTCAGCGCCGTCGCCGCCCACACGGCGGCCGAGTTCGACCCGTCGCTGAGCTGGAAGGACCTGGCCTGGCTGCGGGGACGTACGCGGCTGCCGATCGTCCTCAAGGGCGTTCTGCACCCGGACGACGCACGGCACGCGGTGGACGAGGGAGCGGCCGGAATCGTGGTGTCCAACCACGGCGGACGGCAGCTGAGCGCCGCGGTGGCCGGGGCCACGATGCTGCCGGCGATCCGGGCGGCCGTCGGGGAGCAGTGCGAGCTGCTCCTCGACGGCGGCGTGCGGACGGGCACCGACGTGCTGGTGGCACTCGCCCTCGGCGCGGACGGGGTCATGGTCGGCCGACCCCCGATGTGGGGGCTGGTGCTCGACGGGCAGGACGGCGTCGCCACCGTCCTGCGGCTCCTCGCCGCCGAGTTCGACACCGCGCTCGCGCTCGCCGGGTGCGCCGGCCCGGCGGACGCGCGGCGCCTCACGACTCGCGCAGCGACCGGCCCGTCTTGGTGAGGAAGACGTCGTCGAGGGTCGGGCGGTGCAGCGCGATCGTGGTCAGGTCGATCGAGGACCCGGTGAGCGCCTTCATGATCTGCGGCATCGCCGTCTCGCCCGCGTGCACGTAGAGCCGCAGCGTCGTGTCGTCGCGGACGTCCACCGAGTGCAGGTAGGGCTGGCCGGTGAGCAGTTCCCCGGCCTTCTCCGCGTTGCCGGCCACCCCGACGATCACCACGTCCCCGGCGATCTCCCGCTTGAGCTCGGCCGGCGTACCCAGGGCGACGACCGTTCCGTGGTCGATGATGGCGACGCGGTCGCAGAGGGCGTCGGCCTCGTCCAGGTAGTGGGTGGTGAGGAAGATCGTCATGCCCTCGGCGCGCAGGCGGGCGATCTCGTCCCACATGTGGGCGCGGCTCTGCGGGTCCAGGCCGGCGGTGGGTTCGTCGAGGAACAGCACCCGCGGCTGGTGGATGACGCCCAGCGCGATGTCGAGCCGGCGGCGCTGCCCACCGGAGTAGGTGTTGCAGCGGCGGTCGGCGTACTCGGACAGGTCGAACGCGGCGAGCGCCGCATCGGCGCGGCGGATGGCCTCCGCCTTGGCCAGCCCGTGCCACCGGGCCTGGATGACCAGCTCCTCGCGGGCGGTGACGTCGTCCCAGGTCCCGCCGCCCTGCGCGACGTAGCCGATGCGCCGGCGCACCTCGCCCGGGTCGGTCCGTAGGTCGACCCCGGCGATGACGGCGTCGCCCTCGTCCGGCTGCAACAGCGTGGCGAGGATCCGCAGCGTGGTGGTCTTGCCGGCACCGTTCGGACCGAGGAAGCCGAAGATCTCGCCCGCACGCACGTCGAGGTCGACCCCGCGCACGGCCTCGACGGCGCCGAAGGACTTGCGCAGGTTCGTGATCTTGATCATGGGTGTCCCCTTCAGCGGACGGTGCGGGCGAACAGGCGTGCGGACCAGGCGAGCGCGAGCACGCAGAGCACCGCGAGGATGGCCGTGCTCTGCCAGACCGAGTCGTCGCCGACCCGGCCGACGAAGAGGGCGCGCATGCCGTCGACGGCCCAGCCGAACGGGTTCCACGCGGCGATGGCCTGCAGCCAGCCGGGGGCCAGCGCGATCGGCAGCAGGCAGCCGGAGAGCAGCATCAGCGGCTGCGCCAGGTTGTTGATGACCTGGCCCAGCGCCCCCTCGTTGGCGACCTTCAGGGCGATGCCGTACGAGATCGCGGCGGTCATGAGCGTGATCAGGCCGAGCAGCAGGAACGCCAGCAGCAGGTCGCGAAGGTGTACCCACAGGCCGAACGGCAGCGAGAGGACGGTGATGATCGCGCCCTGGATCAGCAGGGACACGACGTCCCGCAGCGCGCGGCCGAGCAGCAGCGCGAGGCGGCTCACCGGGGTCACCCGGGCCCGTTCGACGATGCCGGCGCGCAGCTCGGTGAGCAGTCCGAAGCCGACGTAGAGGCCACCGCCGATGGCGAGCGCCACCAGCATTCCGGGTACGTAGATGCGGTACGCGTCGGCCATCGACGTGGTGCCCAGCGACGCCAGCGCGGGTTTGAGCATCGGCGCGAAGAGCACGAGGTAGACGATCGGCTGCACGACGCCGAGGACCACCCAGATCGGGACCCGCAGCATCAGCAGCATGTGGCGGTTGAAGACCAGCCAGGTGTCGCGGAGGAGTTTCATGACGCGAGCCTTTCGATGGCGTCGGCGGCCGCCGGGGCACCGCCGGCGGCCAGGAGGGACTGCTGGATCCGGCGGGCACCGGACGTGTCGTCGAGGACCTTGCCGACCGCGGCGCGCAGCTCGTCGGGCGTCGCGCGGTCGACGTTGACCCGGATCCCGGCCCCGACGGCTGCGACCCGCGAGGCGTTCGCCAGCTGGTCGTCCTTCACCGGCGCCACGACCAGCGGTACGCCGTGGGCCAGGGACTCGCAGACGGTGTTCAGGCCGCCGTGACCGATCACGGCGTGGAGGTGCGGCAGCAGGTCGAGGACGGGCACCGGGGGGCGGTCCGGGGTGGCCAGGATCGCCTGCACGTCCAGGTCTGCCAGGGCGGCCGCCGCCCGACCGTAGAAGTCGGCGGCGAGGTCCTGCGCCAGCGTGCCCATGGTGACCAGGACCCGGCGGCGGTCCTCCAGGGCCACCGGGGCGGCGGCTGGCCGGGGCCCGAGCACCGCGCCCACGAACGTCACCGGCACATCTGCGGGACCCGACAGCTCTTCGCACGTGAAGGCGAGCACGCGGTACGGGGAGAAGCGCGGGTCGCCGTCGACCCAGAACTCGGCGAGCCGCTCGGCGATCCAGCGCTCCACCTCGGGGAACGCACGATAGGCCCGGGTCAGCTCCATCGCGGTCGGTGCGGCGGTCACCCAGGGCAGCCCGAGCCGGTGCGCCACCACCGCGCCACCCACCGCGTGCTGGTCGACGACGAGGACGTCCGGCCGGAAGTCCAGGACGGCGCGTTCGATCGCCGGCATCGTGTACCGGGCGTGCGGCACGATGTAGCCGGCCCACCGGGACCGGACGGCCGCGAACCCCCGGTCGGACTGGCCGCGGTGCAGCCGCAGCGGGATCGGGTACACGGTCGCGCCGGGCCCCAGCACCGGCCGCAGGAACGACTCCGACCCCGCCCAGGCCACCGTGTGCGCGCGCCGGGTCAGCTCGGCGGCGACCGCCGAGATCGGGTTGACGTGCCCGCTCAGAGGGAGGGACACGCACAGCACCCTCATCGTGGGTGCCCTCGTGGCGTGCCCTCGTGGTGTGTGCTCGGCCCAGGCGAGCACGTCGGCGACGGTCAGGTCGATGAGCTGGTCGAGTTCCAGCGAGGCGAGGTGGGCATCCAGTCCGGGGAGGCGCAGGCACAGCGCCGCGAGGTCGATGCTGTCCAGCCGCAGGTCGCCGTCGAGCCGGTCGCCGGGCGCGACGTCCAGGCCGGTGATCTGGCGGAAGACCTCGATCATGGCCGTACCGCGGCCAGGGCACCGTACGTCATCGCGCCGGTGGCGAAGCCCTTACGCATCAGCGGACCGGCGTAGAAGAAGCCGAGGACGTCCACGCCCTTCTCCCGCGCCAGGTCCATCATGTACGCGTTGCCCCGCTCGACCGGCGGTGTCAGCGCGAACGCCGGGTCCCACGAGCCCGCGACGGCCGCGCTCCAGTCCTGGAGGCGGACCTGGTCGAAGCCGGCGGCCGTGGCCAGCCTCGCGTGCTCCTCCAGGGACGAGAAGCTCGGCATCACCTGGTGCCGCAGGATGAGGTCGACGGTGTGACGCTCGTCCTCGGTGAGCGTGCCGTCCCGGACCGCCCACGTCGCGACCGCGAGCACACCGCCAGGGCGCAGCAGCCGCCACATCTCGGCGAAGAACGCCGCCCTGTCGGCCATGTGCATGACGCTCTCCAGCGCCCAGACGACGTCGAACGACGCGTCGGCGTACCCGGTGGCCAGGGCGTCGACCTGGTCGAACCGGGCCCGCTCGGCCAGGCCGCGTTCGGCTGCCTTCTCGCCGGCCCGGGCAGCCTGGGCGGCGCTGAGCGTCACGCCCGTGACGTCGCAGCGCAGGTCACCGGCCAGCCACAGCGCCGGACCGCCGACGCCGCAGCCGACGTCGAGTACCCGCGACCCGGGCGTGACGCCGGCGAAGTCCGCCAGCCTGTGCACCAGACGGTCCTGGGCGGCGTGGCGGTCGGCGCCGTCGTCGGCCGGGGTCTCGCCCGGCTCCCAGTAGCCGTGGTGGACGTGCTGGCCCCACATCCGCTCGTACAGGTCGAGGGTCGTGTCGTAGTACCGCTCGACCGCGCCGTTGAGGGTCGTCACGTAACTTCTCCGATCGTGGACGAGGTGCGGGTGTTTCTGGCGGACGCGGGGCAGCCGGACGCGGTCATGGCAGCGCTGCGGGCCGTCCTCGACGACGAGGAGCGCGGGCGCGCCGACGCGTTCAGAGGGGCGACCGACCGGGACCGGTTCGTCGTGGCGCACGGCGCGCTCCGGATGATCGCCGGCCAGGCGTTGGGCGCACCGCCGGACCAGCTGCGGTTCACGCGCGGGCCGCACGGCAAGCCCGAGCTGACCGGCGTGCACGTGAGCCTGTCGCACTCCGGTGACCGCAACGCGGTCGCCGTCTGCGCGAACCGCCGCGTCGGCGTGGACCTCCAGCGGGCGCTGCCCGCGCTCGACGTGGTCGCGTTCGCCGCCCGGTACTTCCCGCCGGACGAGGCGGCCTGGGTCGCCGATTCGCCGGAGCGGTTCGCCACGCTGTGGACCCGCAAGGAGGCGCTGGTCAAGGCGCGCGGCGGGACGCTGGCCGGCGGCCTGTCGCGACCGGTGCTCGGCCTGGACGTGGTGGACGGGGTACGGCTGGCGGACGTGCCGGCCCCGGACGGGTTCCACCTGGCCGTCGCCGCCGAGGGCGCCGCGGAGTACCGGGTGGTGTGCCAGGGCTGGGTCATGGGCCCACCACCTGGCTGACCGGCGGCACGGACGCGCCGGTGGCCGTCTCGGCGGTCGCCATGTCGATGGTGGCGACGCAGAGCCGGCGCAGGCGTGGGTCGTAGTCGGCGAGGGTGACCTGGCCGGCGTGGGTCGTGTCGGCCAGTTCCCACCAGACCCCGGTGACCGGCCTGCCGGGATCCGCGACGCGCGCGCCGGCCGGCGCGGCCACGCTGGCGCTGACGATGAGGTCTCCGCCGAGCAGGCCGGGCACGTCGGTGGGGTCGACGTCGGCGTACTGGCGCAGGTCGGCGACGCCGCCGGGATCGAGCCGGACGGCCACGGCCGTGTGCCCGGCCGGAACCGGCGCCGGGTAGGGCAGGTCCGCCTGTTCCACCACCAGCAGCACGGCCGTCCGACCGTAGTCGCGGAGGATCCGCAGCGCGGTGAACGGCGCCGCGCTGCCCTGGTCGCAGACCGCGAACGCGAGCGGGTCACCGGTGCACAGCGAGCCGAGCCAGGTCGCGGTGGCCCGGCCGGGCACGATGTCCGGACCGGCGAACGCCAGCACCAGCAGGTCCACCGGCTCCGGCGGCAGGACCGCCGCCGCCATCTCGCCGTACGACTGGCCGGTGAGATCATCGCGGGCGGTCATGCCGTACGGGCGGAGCAGGTCGGCCAGGTACGTGGCGTATCGGGCGCGGTGCTCCGGGTCGGCGGCCAGTGGCGACGGGCCGTCGAAGGCGCGGCGGGTGACCGATCGGACGCGCATCAGCCGGCCACGGTGTCGACGGTCACGGTCACGATGTTTCGGGCCACGTAGCCGGCGAGCGAACCGACGGTGCCGAAGTCGTCCCGGTCGAGGTCTTCGACGCTGATCTCGATCTCCAGTTCCTCCTCCAGCTCCAGCATCAGCTCCAGGGCGGTGGTCGAGTTCATCGCGAGGTCGGTCATCAGGGCGGTCGTCGCCGTCGCGCCGGCCACGTCGCGCTTGAGGACGCGGGGAAGGAGAGCGCAGATGTGCGCGACGAGCCGGTCGTGCTCCATGCGCCTCAGCCCTCCAGGACCAGGGCCGAGAACGTGGCACCGGGGGCGGCCCCGGCCGCGGCCATGACGTAGCGGTCGCCGGGCCCCAGGTCGGCACGGGTGGTGTTCAGGAACGCGTCGGCGCAGTACACGTGGCCGGTGGTGGGCAGGTTGTCCAGGACGACCCGTTCGATCGGATATCCGAGCCGCCGGCACGTGCGCTGCCACGCCACCGTGTTCACGTTGTGCGGCACGATGCGCGCGATGTCGTCCATCCGCAGTCCGGCCCGGGCCACGGCCGTCTCGATCACCTTCGCGAGGGCCGCCGGGTACTCGTCGGCGAATCCCGTGGCGTCGCGGTCGTACTCGCCGCGCTGGTCGGCGGCGAACGCGAGCACCCGGTTGCGCGGACCGTCGTGGCTGACCAGGCACGCCGACGCCCCCTCGCCGAACACGGACGTGTCCACCACGACCGCGGTCTCCCCGGTGAACGCCTTCTCCCCGGCCAGGACCAGCGCCAGCGCCTCCGGATCGGCGGCGAGCAGGCGCCCGGCGACGTCGAGGGCCAGCAGGCCGGACGCGCACGCCTGGTGCGTGACGGCGAACGCGATCGCGTGCCCGAGGCCGGTGCGCCGGCACAGCTCGTCCAGGGGATTCACGGGGTACGGCGTGACGACCCCGAACGACCGCGCCCACAGGACGTACCGGACCCGCTGCTCGTTGCCCCGCAGCCCGTCCAGGTTGGCGACCGCGCCGAGCAGCAGGTCCAGCACCGTGCCGTCGGCGCGGCCGACCTCGCTCAGGCCGTAGTACCGCCGGAACACGCGCGCCTGCATCCGCGTCAGGCCGGCCTGCTCGATCGGGACCCGGGTCGGCGGCAGGTAGGTGGCGATCGCGTCGAGGGCGGTCATAGCGTGCGGGCCGTCGGGTCGAAGGCGGCCGCGACCGCCACGTCCTCCATGGCGCGGAACACCGCCTCCATCTCGTCCGGTGACAGGTAGTGGGTGTCGACGAAGACGGTGAACCGCAGGGTGTCCGGCACGTTCTCGACGTACAGCATGAATGTTTCCAGGGGGTTGTCCTGTTTGGACACCCATTCGAGGGTGGTCAGCGAGCGCGCCGCCCGCACGCTCGCCGGGGTGGGGTCGGGCCCGGGCGCCGTCGTGGACGTGGGCAGCCGGCGGTCGCTGAAGAAGCAGCGGACGTCGACGTCGGTGCCGCGATCCTCGGACACGCGGGCGGCCAGCTCGTCGAGTGCGATCGGATCGAAGTACGCGTGCTTGAAAGCCACCACCGCGGTCCGCCGCACCCGCTCGATCGCCTCGTCGACGGCGCCGGCGACGTCCAGGAGGCAGATGCTGTTCTGGGCGATGTTGGCGACCACGCCCGCGAGCCCCGGCCGGAACCGATTGCCGACCACGGGCCGGGTCACCACCGGATGGTCGCCGGTGACCCGCGCGGAGGCGATCGCGTACAGGGCCAGCACGATCGGACCGGTGTCGACCTGGACCCGGGCGGCGATGGCCCGGACCGCCTCGTGCATGGCGGGGGAGGCGAACTCGCCCTGCCAGTGCCGGGGGCTGCGCGGGTCGGCCGAGACGTGTCGGGGCGGGGTGAGGGCTCGCAGCGCGCCTTCCCAGTGCCGCAGCGCCGCCTCGTTGGTGCGGGTGCCCGCCGGCGACCGCTGCCAGCGGGCCTGGTCCAGCGAGGACCGGCCGGTGGGCGGCGCCGTCTCGCCGGCACCCACCTCGCGCAACATCACCGCACCGCCGAACGCGTCGGTGACCAGGTGGCACATGATCGAGACCTGGTGGGTCAGGGCGCCGTCCTTGCGGATCACGCCCATCCGGACCGGCCACTCGCCGGCGAAGTCGTACGGCGTCGTCTCGTACCGCAGCCGCAGTTGTTGCGCCGCCTCGTCCGGATCGCTCTCGCCGGCGTCGACCACCTCCAGGACGATCTCGCCCCTGTCGTGCACGGTCTGGCGGGGACGGCCGCCGGCCGGGAACCGCAGCCGGGTCCGCATGGTCTGGTAGCGGCCGACCAGGTAGGCCAGCTCCGCGGTGATGTCCTCGACGGTGGTAGCGGCGTCGAGCGGCCGCACACCGCCGATCGGGAACCACGACTCTTGCCGCGTCATGGCCCGGAACAGCTCGCTCTGCCCCCAGGCCAGTTCCTCGTCGCCTGCGCCCTCGCCGTGGAACGCCACGACGACCCGCTCGACGCTGGCGGTGCTCACCGTGCTGGCCATCGACCCGGTGCCGGTCATCGTGGGCTACCGAGGGAGGCGAGGTGGCGCTGGCGCATGAGGAACTTGCGCACCTTGCCGGTGGGACCGACGACGATCGCGTCGTCCGCGACGACCCTGACCTGCCGCAGCGTACGGCCGGCCGCCTCGCTGAGCGCGCCGAGGACCGCGTCGGTCCGGTCGGCGTCGGGGTCCGCGTCGCGGTGCAGGCTGAGCAGCACGTCGGTGACGACCCGCCCGTCGGCCGTGGCGGAGACGATCGTGCAGTCGCGGACGTCCGGGCAGGTTGCCAGGATCCGTTCCTCCGACGCGGCGGTGTAGAGCCAGTCGCCCTCGCCCAGGTCGACCGCGTCGACGGCCCGGTCCACGTGGTAGTGGTAGCCGTCGGCGTCGCGGTACATCAGGTCACCGGTGAGGTAGTAGCCGCGGAACCGGTTGCGGTACGTGGTGGCCGAGTCGTTCCAGTAGCCGGGTGCGAGCGTCGGCGACTTGAGCGCGCAGTGGCCGACCTCGCCCACCGGCACCTCCTCGCCGGTGGTCAGGTCCAGCAGCGCCACCTCCGCGAAGCGGTGCGTCTTGCCGACGCAGCGGCCGTACCGGTCGGTGTCGGGGGTGTGCGTGATGTGGAACGCCGAATGCCCCATCTCGGTCGAGCCGAGCCCGTCGACGAACGTCGAACCAGGGACCCGCTTCACCCCCTCGCGCGTCACGACCTGCCGGCTGCCGGCGGCGACCAGCCGGCGGACGTGCGTCTCGTGCGCGCAGTCGCCGGTGTTGAACCACAGCGCCACCGAGTCGACGTCGTATGAGGTCAGGTCGAAGCGGGCCAGGTCCGCCCAGGCGACGGCGAAGCCGTACACACCCGTCGGCTTCCAGCGTTCGATCGCCGCCAGCACGGCCTCTCCGTCCTGACGGGACAGGTACAGCAGGTCGGCGCGGTTGGCGAGGGCCATGTTCACGGTCATGATGCCGGCGGCGTGCGCCGTGGGCAGCGCGCTGAGCACCCGCTCGGTGCCCTGCGCCCGCGGCCCGGAGAGCCGGATCTGCCGGATCGCCGTGAACAGGCTCTGGTGGGAGTGGACGACCGCGGCCGGCATCCGGGTCGTCCCGGAGGAGTGGGTGATGGCGATCGGGTCGTCGGCGTCGTGCCGGTACGCCGCCGGTGCGGCGGCCGGATCACCGCTCCCGGAGTCGGCCACGTCGTACATCACCGGATGGGCGTCAGCGAGCCGGCCGGCGTCGGTCGCCACGGCGACCGCGTCCAGCTTGCGGATGTACGCCGTCGCGATGTCGCCGGGCAGGTTCGGGTTCACCAGGGCCGGGATCGCGCCCAGCCGGCTGAGTGCGAGGAAGGTCAGGAACAGGTCGGCGGACGAGCCGACGTAGACGGCCACCGGGTCGCGGGGGCCGACGCCGCGCTCGTGCCACCAGGCCGCGCGTGCCCGTACCCGCTCGTCGAGCTCGCCCAGGCTGAGCGCATGCCAGGCGGGGTGTCCGTCCACATCGGCATCGAAGGTGAGCCCTGGCCCGGCGGGGTCGGCGCCGTGTTCGAGGAGCTTCGGCAGGACGTTGCCCGCCCCGACGTCGAGGTCGGCGGCAAGGCGCGCCCGAATTGCCTTTAGCGACACGATCTCTCCTTCTCGTCGCATTCACGCAGATCCCGAAACTCGTCGCATTCGCGCGGTCCCGAAAACTGCCACAAGAATTGGCGCGGGACCTCATCCGTTCGGCTGAAAACCATTGCATGGATCCATGCCGGAAAGGCGGAAAGCGTGCGCCGGAGCGACCGTTGCAGCGTTTCGTGCAATCCGTGGAGAACGCGCTGGCAGTGGGCATACGCTGCCGCCCGCACTGGCCGAGAAATCGATGGGGAATGGCGGGGGCAATGGCAGCGTGGGTCGACGAGATTCTGGAGGCCGGCGGCGAACTGCAATTCGGCGACGCGCCCGGGAGCGTCGATCTCCGCGAATTGGTCGCCGAACGGCAGGACCGATTGGCCGTGGCCGGATTGCGTGCCGGTGGCGCGGTCGCCATCAATCTTCCGCCCTCGTGGGCGTATGTGGCGAACCTTTTCGCCGCGTGGCGCATCGGCGCGCAGGTCCTCCTGCTCGATCACCGCCTCACCGCGCACGAAGTCACCGGCGCGGTCGAGAGGCTGGCTCCGCAGGTCCTCGTCACGGCCGATGTCGCGCCGGTCGCACTGCGCCCGTACACCGACGTGAGCGAGCAGATCCGCGCGCTGCCCGGCGGGCGCGCGGCGGCGACCGACCATGTGCTGCTCCAGCTGAGCAGCGGGTCGACCGGACCGTCCAAGGTGATCGGCCGCACCGCGCGGAGCCTCTCCGACGAGCTGGACCGGTACGCGAAGATCGACGGCTCTCCCGAGCCTGGCGAGCGCATCGTCCTGCTGGCGTCCATGGTGCACGTGCTGGGCCTGGTCGGCGGACTGCTGTTCGGCCTGCGGTCCGGATGCCGGGTCGTGCTGCCGCGGCGGCTCACCGTCGACGGCATCCACCAGGCTCTGCTGGCCGACGATCGCCCGGCCACCGTGCTGGGCGTGCCGTTCCACCTCGAACTGCTCGCCTCCGGCGCCGCACCGCCGGCACTGCCCGGGCTCAAGCGGATGACCACCGGCGGCGAGTTGGTCCGGCCGGCCGTCCACGACGCCTTCACCACCCGGTACGGCGTCCCGCTCGGCACGATGTACGGGATGACCGAGCTCGGGGTCATCGCCACCGACATGTACGGCGACCTGCGACCGTCCCTCGCCCCGGCGCCCGGCATCACCGTCGCCGAGCGGGCCGGCGAACTCGTCGTCCGGCTCCCCGCCAGCCCGTACGTCGGGCTCGCCGACCCGACCCGGTTCGTCGACGGATGGCTGCACACCCGGGACGCCGGCTCCGTCGACCCGGTCACCGGCAACGTCACCGTCCACGGCCGGCAGGACTCCCAGATCTCCGTCGGCGGACTCAAGGTCGACCTGACCGAGGTCGAACAGGTACTGGCCGGACTACCCGGCGTCGGCGGCGCCGTCGTGCTCCTCGACCGCGGGATCGAGGCGTACGTGGAGACCGCTGATCCGGCCCCGGTCAGGCACGCCCTCGTCGAACGGCTCGCCGCCTACAAGCGTCCGCGCCACCTCCACACCGTGCGGCGCCTGCCGCGCACCGCCACCGGAAAGTTGCTTCGCGACCGCGCGGCGCTGCGCGAACTGCGATCACCCGAGACCGAGAGGCACGACCATGCGGAATGAGATCTCGACCTTCATCGTCGACTCGCTGCGCGCCATGAACTACGACGTCGACGGCATCGACGACGCGACGATGCTCGGACCCGCCGGCGTGGACCTGGAGTCGCTGGCCCTCGCCGAACTCGCCATCCGGATGGAGGAGCAGTACGGCGTCACGTTCGCCGAGGACGACCTGGAGAAGGTCGCCGCCATGAGCGTCGGCGAGCTCACCGACTACCTGGTGGCCGCCGTCGCCGCGCGCAACGTTGTCGCCTGAGCACGACGCGGCGCCGGCCGTGACCCGCGCCGACGTCCTGGTCATGCTCGCGTCCTACGGCGACCGGCCGGTCAGCGCCGTCGGTGAGGGCATCGACTCACTGGAGCTCGCCTGGCTCCTGCACCAGGCGGAACAGCGCTACGGCGCGCTCGACGTCTCCGACGACGACCTGTCCACCATGTCCACGGTGGATGCCGCCATCGCGGTCCTCCGCCGGGTGCTGCCGTCGTGAGCGCCGCGATCGCCGGGTTGGCCGTTACCA
Organism: uncultured Actinomycetota bacterium; assembly: GCA_963742725.1. Lineage (GTDB taxonomy): Bacteria > Actinomycetota > Actinomycetes > Mycobacteriales > Cryptosporangiaceae > CAVVAL01. The sequence continues at coordinate 1,460,438 of CAVUMX010000003.1, forward strand.
CCGCGTTCGGGCGTGGCGTGGCGCCGCTGCTCGACGCGGTCTGGGCCGGCCGTCCAGGCTTCGCATCCGTCGACCGCTTCGACGTGACCCAGCGGCGGGTGCGGGTGGCCGCGACCGGCCCCCGGCGTGAACTGGCAACTGAACTCGTCGGGGTGGTCACCTCCGCCGCGGCCGACGCCGGCCTGACCGCCGGGGAGCTGGCCGGGACGCCGCTGGTCCTCGCCGTGCACGGCGAACCCGGCCGGCCGCGCGGCGCCGCTGACCTCGCCGACGTGGTGGCGGCCGGCGCCGGTACCGGGCCGGCGCTCCGCGCGTACACCAGCGCGTGCGTCGCCGCGAGCACAGCGGTCGCCAGCGCCGCCACCTGGATCGAGCGCGGCGCGGACAGGGTCGTCGTCGCCGCCGGGTACCTCGTCGAGTCCGACCAGTTCGCCCTCTTCGACGCCGCCCGGGCGCTCGCCGCCGACGGCCAGGTACGGCCGTTCAGCGCCGACCGCAGCGGCCTGCTGCTCGGCGACGGCGTCGCGGCCGTCGTCCTCGAATCGCCCGCCGCGCTCGCTCGTCGAGGGCACACGTCGCACGGCTGGCTGCACGGCTGGGGGGCTACCGGGGACGCCCATCACGTCACCCGTCCCCACCCCGACGGCACGGGGCTCGCCCGCGCGATGAGCGAGGCGCTGGCCAGGGCCCGCGTGCGGCCGGCCGACGTCGGCTACGTCAACGCGCACGGGTCCGGGGCCCCGCACAGCGACCGGGCCGAGGCCCACGCCCTGCACCGTGTCCTGCCCGGTACCCCGGTCAGCTCGACGAAGTCCGTGCACGGTCAGGCGCTCGAAGCCTCCGCGCTGGTGGAACTGATCGCCACCGTCGAATCGCTGCGGCACGGCCGCCTGCCCGTCAACGCTGGCTACCGGGCGGCGGACGCCGACTGCCCGGTCGACGTGATCGACCGTCCAGGCACGACGGACGCCGCGTACGCGATGTCGGTCAACTGCGCCTTCGGCGGCGCCAACACCGCACTCCTGGTCGGCGCGCCATGAACCCGGCCATGAACCCGGCCCCGGCTCCCGCCCTGAGCCGGCCCCGGCCCTGACGCCCGCCCTGAACCCGGCCGTGCCGGCCTGTCTGTCCCGGCTGCTCGCCGAGGCGCGCTGGCCGGAGCCGGGCGATCCGGTCGAGCCGCCTCCGATCGCCGGGTTCGTGGCGTCCACGTTCAGCCCGCTCGTCGCCGCCGTCGCCGAGCGGTGCCTCAGCCGGGCCGGCGCGATCCCGCTGGGGACCGCGATCGTGCTGGTCACCGCCCGGGGGGACCTGGCCTCGGCGCGTGCGGTCGCCGAGGCGGTCGGCGCCGGCCGGCGGATCAGCCCGCTGATGTTCTTCCAGTCCGTGCCGAACGCGGTACTCGGCCATGTGGCCGCCCGGCACGGCCTCGACGGCCCGCTGATCTGCATCAGCCCCTGCACCGGCGATCCGCTGGCCGAAGGACTCGCCGAGACGGAGCACCCGGCGCTGGTGATCGTCGCCGACCAGGACCCGGACCGCGCCCATGCGGTCCTCGTGCAGGCCCTGCCAACCGGTCCGGACAGCCGCGGGGGCCACCACGCCCGCCGCGCCACCCGGCCCAACCGCGCCACCCGGGCCGCCGACCAGGCCAGGCGCGCCGTGAACGCGGCCACCGTCACCGGCATCGGCCTGATCACTCCCGCCGGAAGCAGCGCGGACGCGCTGTTCGACGCGCTGTGCGCCGGCCGGTCCGGCCTCCGTCGCCCGCCGCCCGGCCATCCGCTGCACGGTGTGGTCGAGGCGGCCGGTATCGCCCCGCCGATCGATCCCGCGACAGTCGTGCCGGCCCCCGAGGTCCGCACCGTGGACCGGTACATCGTTCTCGCGCTCACCGCCGCCGACGCCGCGATCGCCGATGCCGGCCTGGTACCGGGCGGCAACGTCGACCCCCATCGGGTCGCCACGGTCATCAGCGGAACCGGGGGGCTGGGCACCCTGGCGGATCAGGCCGTCGCGCGCGAGGAGCGGGGCCGCTTCGCGGTCAGCCCGTACCTGCTGCCCGGGATGCTGCCCAACATGGGCGCCGCGCGGGTGGCGATCCGGCACGGGCTGCGCGGCTACAGCACCTCACACGGCACGGCGTGCGCGGCCGGCGCGCAGGCGATCGGCGAGGCGCTGCGGCTGATCCGTGGCGGCGACGCGGACGTCGTGGTCTGCGGCTCGGCCGAGGCGCCGCTGTTCGCCACCCTCGCCGACACGTTCGGCAACGCCCGCGCGCTCGCCCGCGGCTGGGACGACCCGGCGGAGGCCTGCCGCCCGTTCGACCGTCGCCGCAACGGCTTCGTGCTCGGCGAGGGGGCTGGCGTGCTCGTCGTCGAGCGTGCCGAGTTCGCCGCCGCGCGCGGCGCCGCCGGATACGCCGACCTGCTCGGCTGGGGCATGACGACCGACGCGCACCACCCGACGACGCCCCGGCCGGACGGTGAGAGCGCCGCCGCGTCCATCACCGCCGCCCTGCGCGACGCGGGCATCGAGGCGGGCGACGTCGGCTACCTCAACGCCCACGGCACGGGTACCAAGCTCGGCGACGCGGCCGAGGCCCTGGCGATCCGCCGGGCGGGGATCGTGGCGCCGGTCAGCTCCAGCAAGGCCGTCACCGGGCACCTGCTCGGGGCGTCCGGGGCGGTCGAGGCGGCGGCGACCATCGTCGCGCTGCGCCGCGGCTCGCTCCCGCCCACGCACAACCTCGACGACCCCGACCCTGCCTGCGACCTCGACCACATCCGCCGGCGCCCCCGGCCGGCGGCGGTCGCGTGCGCGCTGTCCACCTCCTTCGGCTTCGGCGGGCACAACGTCAGCCTCGCGTTCGGCCCGCCGGGCACCACTCGCCTCCGCCCCGTCTAGGGAGAATCATGAAGGTCCAGACCGTCGATCACGTCGAGTTCTACGTCGGCGATGCCCGACAGGCCGCGTACCTCCTCGGCACCGCCTACGGCTTCCGCGTCGTCGGCGACAGCGGGCCCGGCGGCACGACACGCACCCTGCACGTGCGCCACGGCGACGTCCACCTGCTGCTCACGTCCGCGCTCACCGGTGACGACCCGGTGGCGGCCTGGGTGGCCCGGCATGGCGACGGCGTGGCCGTGATCGCCTTCGCCGTACCGGACGTGGCCGACGCCTACCGGTCCGCGCTGGCGCTCGGCGCCACCGGCATCGAGCCGCCCCGCGAGTACCCCGGCCTCGTCACCGCGACCATCGGCGGGTTCGCCGACGTCTCGCACCGGCTGGTCGAGCGCCACGGCGACGCGTTCTGGCCGGGGCTGCTCAACGAGATCGACGCGCCGGAGACCGAACGCCTGCTGGAGGTCGTCGACCACGCGGCGATCTGCCTGCCCGCCGGCCAGCTGGAGATGACGGTCGCCTACTACCGCGACGTGTTCGGGTTCGACCAGATCTTCACCGAGTACATCGAGGTCGGTGGCCAGGCGATGGCGTCGAAGGTGGTGCAGAGCCCGTCCGGCGGCGCGACCTTGACCTTCATCGAGCCGGACACGACGCGCCAGGCCGGCCAGATCGACGACTTCCTACGCTGGCACGGCGGCGCCGGCGTCCAGCACCTCGCCTTCCGCACCGCCGACATCGTCACCGCGGTCGACACGTTCACCGCCCGGGGAGCCCGGTTCCTGCCCGCGCCCGCCAGCTACTACGACGCACTCACCGACCGGCTCGGCGTCCCCGACGTGCCGATCGACACCCTGCGCCGGCGCGGGATCCTCGTCGACGCCGACCACGGCGGGCAGCTGTACCAGATCTTCGCCGGCTCGACGCACGTCCGCAGCACGTACTTCCACGAGCTCATCGAGCGGCACGGCGCGCGCACCTTCGGCACCAGCAACATCCGGGCCCTGTACACGGCCAAGGAGCGCGAACTGTCCGCCGCCCGGGCGGTGACGGCGTGAGCGTGGACCCGGACCTCCTGCCCACCGACGACGAGGTGGCGGGCTACCTGCGCGACGGCTGGTACCTGAGCCGGAAGCTGCTCACCGACGACGAGGTCGACGAGCTGGTCGAGGCGACCGAGAAGTTCTACGACGGCGCCCGCGACCGGACCCTGCCGGCCCGGCCGCCGCGCCTGGCCTACTGGGAACCGCGGCACGGCGCGGTTCAGCGGCACAACGACTACATCCACTACGAGTGCGACGCCGTGGCCCGGATCCTCGGCAAGCCGGTCGTCGGCGCGGTCGCCGCCCGGCTCGCCCAGGCCGACGAGATCCGCGTCTTCCAGACGACGCTCATCTACAAGCCGCCGCTGCCGGACGAGCCGAGCAACCTCGTGCCATGGCACTTCGACAAGCACTACTGGCAGTCCTCGACGTCCGAGCGGATGCTGACCGCGTTCGTCCCGCTGCACGACTGCGACGAGCGGATGGGCACCATCACGATGGTCGACGGCAGCCACCGGTGGCGCGAGACCGCCGCCAAGGACTCGACCACCCGGCACTTCGCCCAGCGGGACCGCGCCGATCTCGAACGGACCCTGCGCGAGAACGCGGCGTACAACGGAGCCGAGGTGCACACGACGCCGATGGTCATTCCCAAGGGCCACATGAGCTTCCACCACTGCCGCACGTACCACGGCAGCGGACCGAACCGCAGCGACCAACCGCGGCGCGCCATCTCCCTGCACCTTCAGGACGGCGCCAACGAGCACCGCACGTTCCGGCTCTCCGACGGCAGCGTCGTCGGCTACAACCACGACGCCCTGGTCCGCCGCACGGCCGACGGGCGGCCCGACTACGCCGATCCGGAGTTCTGCCCGGTGCTCTGGCGCGCCGGCGACAACTGACACCTTCGTGAGGAGACCGCATGTCGCGCTACCAGTGGGATGGCAGCCACCCCCGGATCGAGCAGCTGAAGCGGGACATCGCCGCGACCCGTGAGCAGGTCGTCGGGCACCCCCTCTACGCCAACCTGGACAGCTTCCCCGCGATCGTCACGTTCCTGGAGCACCACGTGTACGCCGTGTGGGACTTCATGTCCCTGCTCAAGTCGCTGCAGCGGCATTTGACCTGCGTGGAGGTGCCGTGGGTGCCGACCGGCCCGACGGTCAGCCGCCGCCTCATCAACGACATCACGCTGGTGGAGGAGAGCGACGAGATCGGCGGCGGCTTCCTCAGCCACTTCGAGCTGTACGTCGCGGGCATGGCCGAGGCCGGCGCGGACACCGCCGTCGTCGACACCTTCATCGCCCACCTGCGCGACGGCTGGGAGGTCACCAGCGCGCTCGACGAGGCGCACGTGCCCGAGGTGTCCGCCGAGTTCGTCCGGACCACGTGGCGGTTCATCACCACCGAGCCCGTGCACTGCCAGGCGGCCGCGTTCGCCTTCGGCCGCGAGGACCTGATCCCGGACATGTTCTCCCAGGTCGTCGCGGTCAAGGACCGGGGATACCCGCTGGGCACGTTCGTCGACTACCTCCAGCGGCACATCGAGGTGGACGGCGAGGAGCACACGCCGATGGCCATGCAGATGGTCGCCGACCTGTGCGGTGACGACGGCGTCAGGTGGAGTCAGGCCGCCGGTGCCGTCAACAAGGCCCTGAGCGCCCGGCTGCGACTGTGGGACGGCATTCTCTCCGCGATCAAGGCACCGTGACGGTGGACGCCCGGCTCTACCGGACCGTCCGGTTGATCCGGCGCTTCGAGCAGCGGGCCATCGAGCTGGTCGCGGCCGGGGAGATCGTCGGCGGCATCCACCCCTGCCTCGGGCAGGAGGCCGTGGCCGCCGGCGTGTGCGCGGCCCTGCGCGACGGGGACGTCCTCACCAGCACCCATCGCGGGCACGGGCACGTGCTGGCCCGCGGCGCCGACCCCGCGCGACTGCTCGCGGAGCTGTGCGGACGGACCACCGGCTTCAACCGCGGACGGGGAGGGTCGATGCACGCCGCCGACCTCAGCCTCGGCATCTACGGCGCCAACGGGATCGTCGGCGCCGGGGTGCCGATCGCGCTCGGCGCGGCGTGGGCGTCGGCGCAGGTCGGCAACGGGGTCGCCGTGGCCTTCTTCGGCGACGGCGCGGTCAACCAGGGTGTCGTCCTGGAGTCGCTGAACCTGGCCGCGTTGATGGCGCTGCCCGTCGTGTTCGTCTGCGAGAACAACGGGTACGCGATCAGCCTGACCGTGGCGGACGGTGTCGCCGGGTCGATCACCGGCCGGGCGGAGGCCTTCGGCATCCCGGCGCGGAACGTGGACGGCGCCGACCCCGTGGCCGTACGGGACGCGGCGACCGAGGCGGTCGAGCGGGCCCGGTCGGGCGGCGGACCGACGTTCCTGGAGTGCGCCACGTACCGGTTCGACGTGCACCACACCTGGGAGTACCGGACACGGCCCCGGTACCGCACGCCCGAGGAGATCGAGGCGGGCCGGCGGCGTGATCCGGTCGAGATCCAGGGAGCCCGGGTCGCGGGCCGCGACGCCATCGACGCCGAGGTCGAGTCCGTCCTCGACGCCGCCGTCGCGTACGCCCTGGCCGGTCCCCGTCCCACCGACCCGATGGCGCACCTGTACGCCACCGCCATCGCTACCCGGTCAGGAGTGGGCTGACGTGCCCTGGTTGTCGTACGCCAAGGCGCTGAACCGGGCCCTGGCCGAGGAGATGGCGCGCGATCCGCGCGTGTTCCTGCTGGGGGAGGACGTCAGGATCGGCGCCTCGGGCGTCACCGCCGGACTGTCCGTCCGCCATCCCGACAGGGTGCTGGACATGCCGCTGTCGGAGCAGGCGTTCACCGGCTTCGCCACCGGGGCGGCGCTCGCCGGGTGGCGGCCGGTGGTCGAGTTCGCCATACCGTCGCTGCTGTTCCTGACCTTCGAGCAGATCGTCAACCAGGCGCACAAGTTCGCGCTGATGACCGGCGGGCAGGCTCGCGTGCCGGTGACCTACCTGATATCCGGATCGGGTTCGAAGGCCGGCTGGGCCGGGCAGCACTCGGACCAGCCGTACGCGCTGCTGGCCCACGCCGGCGTCAAGACGGTGCTGCCGGCGACCCCGCAGGACGCGTACGGCCTGCTGCTGACGGCGATCCGCGACGACGACCCGGTGATCGTCTTCGCCCCGGCCGCGTCGCTGCCGTCCCGGGTGGACGCCGACTACACCGCACTGGCGCCCCGACCGCTGGGGCGCGGCCGCATCGCCCGGCACGGCACCGAGGTCACGGTCGTGGCCACCGGCCATCTCGTCGCCGACGCACTGGCCGTCGCGGCCGAGACCGGCATCGACGCCGAGGTCTTCGACCCGCGCACGCTGTACCCGTTCGACTGGGACGGGCTGGCCGCGTCGGTGGGCAGGACCCGGCGGCTCGTCGTGTTCGACGACGGGAACCGGTTCTGCGGCCTCGGCGCCGAGATTCTCGCGGTGGCCGCCGAACAGGGCTGGCCGCTGGACGCCCCGGCGCGCCGGATCACCCGGCCCGACGGCGCGGTGCTGCCGTACGCCCTGGAGCTGGATCGCGCCCTGCAACCGCAGCCGGCGCAGCTCGCGGCCGCGCTGCGCGCCGTCGTCCCACCAACCGCTGTCCCACCAACCGCTGTCGCCTCACCCGCCGGCGTCCCGTGCAGAGGAGTCGCCCGGTGCTGACCGTCGTCTTCGGCGTCTACCTCGTCACGGTCGCCGTCTACCTGGGGCTCCAGGCCCGCTTCGCGAACCGGGGCCGGCGCCCGGCCGTCGTCGTCGAGCGCCGCACGCCGTCCGTCGACGTGATCGTGCCGTGCTACAACGAGCGGCCGGAGACCCTGGCGTCCTGCCTCGCCGCGCTCGCCGCGCAGGACTACCAGGGCGAGATCAACGTGCACGTCGTGGACGACGGATCGTCCAACCGTGCCACCCTGGAGGCCGTGTTCGCGTCCTATGAGGACCGGTTCCGGATCGTCCGGCTGCCGGCCAACGTGGGCAAGCGCTACGCCCAGGCCGAGGTGATCACGACGACGCACGCGGAGATCGTCGTGAACGTGGACTCCGACACCGACCTCGCCCCGGACGCGCTCCGGCACATCGTCGCGGCCCTCGACGACCAGCGCGTCGGCGCGGTGATGGGGGAGATGCGCGCGATCAACGCCTCGGCCAACTGGCTCACCCTGCTCATCGACCAGCGCTACTGGTACGCGTGCAACCAGGTCTCCGCCGCGCTGAGCACGTTCGGGGCGGTGCTGTGCTGCTGCGGACCGTTCTCGGCCTACCGGCGGACGGTGCTGGAGAAGGTCCTGGACGACTACCTGAACCAGACGTTTCTCGGCCGGCGCACGGTGCAGGGGGAGGACCGCTACCTCACCAACCTGGTACTGCGCACGGGGATGCGCACCGCGTACGCCCCCGAGGCGCGGGCGCTGACCGTGGCGCCGGACCGGATGCGGCCCTTCCTCCGCCAGCAGCTGCGGTGGAACCGGTGCACGTACCGGGACATGATCGGGATCGCCCGGCACCTGCCGTCGTTCGGCCCGTACGTGCTCTTCGACGCGGTCATGCAGATCTTCGCGCCGGTGCTGCTCGGCCTGACCCTGCTGCTGCTCGCCGTGCACGTGGCGCGCGGCGGCGGGGACCTGCTCTGGTACGGCGGCGGGCTGGCCCTGGTCGGCCTCGCCCACAGCGGGTACGGGTGGCGCCACCACGGCCCCCGCGCCTTGCGCCTGGCCGCCTACGGCCTGCTGCACATCGCGGTGCTGCTGCCGTCCAGGGTGCACGCGCTGATCACGATCACCGACGACAGGTGGGGCCGGCGCGGGGCGGCGTCATGACCGCCGTGACACCGCGTCAGGGAGTCATGCTCCGCCGCGAGGACCTGCACGCCTCGGTGTCCGATCCGGACGCCGGCACGATGAACTTCCTCAACGAGGTCGCCGAGCGGTACCCCGACGCGATCTCGCTGGCCGCCGGGCGCCCGCGCGACGGCTTCTACGACGTCCACGACATCGTCGGCTACCTGACCCGCTACGCCGCCAGCCGCGACGACGACCTGACCCAGTACGGCCGCACCAACGGGCGCATCGGCGACCTCATCGCCCGGTACCTCGCCGTCGACGAGGGCATCCACGTGGACCCGGGGGCGATCGCCGTCACCGTGGGCTGCCAGGAGGCCATGGTCATCGCCCTCCGGGGGCTGTGCGCCCAGCCGGGCGACGCGGTGCTCGCGGTCGAGCCCACCTACGTCGGCATCACCGGCGCGGCCCGCGTGCTCGGCGTGCCGGTGGTACCGGTCCCGGAAGCGCGCGGTGGTCCGTTGCCGACGGCGGCCGGCGGTTCCGGGCGGCAGCCGGGCGGTGGCGGCTTGGCGCCGGAGGCCGGCGGTGGCGGCTTGGTGCCGGAGGCCGGCGGTGGCGGCTTGGCGCCGGAGGCGGTGGCCGCAGCGGCGGCTGAAGCCAGGGCGCGGGGGCTGCGGCCCCGTGTCCTGTACGTGATTCCGAACTTCGCGAACCCGTCCGGCGTCTGCCTGTCGGTTGCCACGCGCCGCGAGTTGCTGGCCGTCGCCGCGGCCGAGGATCTGTTGATCCTGGAAGACGATCCGTACGGGGTGTTCGGCCTGGCCGACGATCCGGTCCCGTCCCTGAAGGCGCTCGACACCGAGCGGCGGGTGCTCTACCTCGGCTCGTTCGCCAAGTCGTGCTTTCCCGGTCCGCGGGTGGGGTTCCTGGTGGCCGACCAGACGGTGGTGGACCCGGCCGGGCGGCACCGGTCGCTGGCCGAGGAGCTGTCGGCGGTGAAGAGCATGCTCACCGTCAACACGTCGCCCATCGCGGAAGCCGTGATCGGCGGCATCCTGCTGGACGCGGGCGGCAGCCTGCGGGCGGCCAACCGCGACAAGCGCGCCTTCTACCGCCGGAACCTGCGGGTGCTGCGCGCGGCCCTCGCCGTGGCGTTCCGCGACGACCCGCACGTGAGCTGGAACAACCCGGCCGGCGGCTTCTTCGCCGTCCTGGACGTGCCGCTGCCCGCCGACGAGAAGCTGCTCGAAATCTCCGCCCGCGAGTACGGCGTGATCTGGACCCCGATGCGGTTCTTCTACGCGGGCGCGGGCGGCGAACGGGCGATCCGCCTGTCCGTCAGCGCGCTCGATCCGGACGGGATCGTCGAGGGTGTCCGCCGTCTCGCCACGTTGCTAGGAGACCTGCGATGACCAGACCGCTGTACGAGATGTCGGTCGCCGAGGCCCGTGCGGCCGACCTCGCCTCGATCCGTGCCGGTGCGGGCGGCGGCGAGCCGGTCGCCGAGGTCGTGGACCTGACCTATCCCGGCCCGGACGACTCGCGGCCGGTCCGCGTGTACGGGCCAGCCAGCGGCGGCCCTGTCGTCGTCTACTTCTTCGGCGGCGGCTGGACGCTCGGCTGTGTCGACACCGCCGACGCGATCGCCCGCCGGCTGGCCAACCGCGTCCCGGCGACGGTGGTCGTGCCCGGCTACCGGCTGGCGCCCGAGCATCCGTTCCCGGCCGCCGTCGAGGACTGCTACGCCGCCGTGCGCTGGGCGGCGGAACGCTTCGGCGGCCCGATCGCCGTCGCCGGGGACAGCGCCGGCGGCAACCTCGCTGCCGCCGCCGCCCTGCTGGCCCGCGACCGTGGTGGTCCGGCACTGGCCGGGCAGGCGCTGATCTACCCCAACACGGATGTCGGCGCCGCTCTCACCCCGGCCGACGGCCACCCGTTCAACGCCACGTCGGTCGCCTGGTACTGGGGGCACTACCTGGCCGACCCTGCCGACGCCGCCGACCCGCGCGCGTCGCCGGCGCGGGCATCCGACCACCGCGGCCTGCCGCCGGCGCTCGTGCTGACCGCCGAGCACGACCCCCTGCGCGGCCAGGGGGAGGAGTACGCGGTCGCCCTGGCCGCCGCCGGCGTCCCCGTCGACCAGCGCCGCTACGCGGGGACGGCGCACGGCTTCTTCACCATGACCGGGGAGCTCGACGCTGCCGTCGAGGCGCAGGACGCGGTCGCGGCCACGCTGCGCCGGTGGCTGCGATGACGGCCACCGGCGGCCTCGTCCGGATCGACGGCGAGCCCTACTACCTGGTCCGTGACGCCGACTCCATGGAGCCGTTCCTGCTGACGCTGGTCAGCGGGTCCGACCACTGGTTCTTCGCGTCCAGCAACGGGTCGCTGACGGCCGGCCGGCGCGACCCGGACGGCGCCCTGTTCCCGTACGGCGCCGAGGACCGGGTCCATGAGGGACAGGGCCGCACCGGCGGAACGACGACGCTGCGGGTGAACGGGACGATCTGGGAACCGTTCGCCGACCCGTACCCGGACCCACGCCGCAGCCGGACGCTCGCCAAGAACGTGCGGGGCACCACCGTCGTGTACGAGGAGACCCGCCATGACCTGGGCCTGACGTTCGCCCAGTCGTGGACCACCAGCGACCGGTACGGCTTCGTCCGCCGCTGCGTTCTCACCAACACCGGTGCCGCACCGGTCGCGGCCGAGGTCCTGGACGGGGTCCGGGACGTGCTGCCCGGCGGCGCCGACCACCTCGGCCAGCTCCGCTTCGGCACGCTCGTCGACGGCCTCACCGGGGCTGAACTCGACGTCCGGAGCGGGCTTGGTCTGTTCCGCCTGAGCGCGCTGCGCAGCGACTACGCCGAGCCGGCCGAGTCGCTGCGCGCCAACACGGTGTGGTCGGTCGGCCTCGGCGCCGGTCCGCGGCTGCTCTGCACCGCCCAGGTCGGCCGGTTCCGCGCCGGCAAGACCGTCAGCACCGAGCACCGGATGCGCGGCCGGCGCGGGGCGTACCTGGTCAGCGGTCTGGTCGTGGCGGAACCTGGCGCGTCTTGCCGCTGGATGACCGTCGCCGACATCGGCGCCGACGCCGCGACCGTCGTGGAGCTGCGGGACGCCCTGCGCCACGGCCCGGAGCTGGTCGCCGACGTGGAGGCCGACGTCGCCCGGTCCGCCGCGCGGGTCGAGTCCTTCGTCGCCGACGCCGACGGCGTCCAGTGCACCGCCGACGGTCTGGAAACCGCCCGCCACTTCGCCAACACCACGTTCAACGTGCTGCGCGGCGGCAAACCGGAGGACGGCTACCGCGTCCGGCGCGAACCGCTGCTGGCCTACCTCGCGGCCGTCTCGCCCGGGGTCGAGCTGCCGGACCTGCCCGAGCGGCTGTCCCGTGCCGAGCTGATCGCGCACGCCGCCCGTCAAGGGCCGGCCGCCGAACGTGTCGCCCGGGAGTACCTGCCGCTGCGGCACAGCCGCCGGCACGGCGACCCGAGCCGGCCGTGGAACGACTTCAGCATCCGCCGCGACGCCCTGGGCTACGAGGGCAACTGGCGCGACATCTTCCAGAACTGGGAAGCGCTCGCGTACTCGTACCCGGGCTACCTCGACGCGATGATCGCCAAGTTCGTCAATGCCTCCACAGTGGACGGCTACAACCCGCTGTACCTCACCCAGGACGGATTCGACTGGGAGCGGATCGAGCCGGGACAGTCGCCGCTGTACCTCGGCTACTGGGGCGACCACCAGGTGGTGTACCTGCTCCGGTTGCTGGAGGCCGCGACCCGGTTCCGACCCGGTGCGGTGACCGAGCTGCTGCGCCGGCGCCTGTTCGTGTACGCCGACGTGCCGTACCGCATCCGGGACCATGAGTCGCAGGTGCGCGACGCCCGCAACACGATCGACTTCGACTTCGCCCACGACGCCGAACTCGCCCGGCGCAAGGCCGCGCGCGGCACCGACGGCACCCTGCTGGCCGATCCCGACGGCACGCCGACGCGGGTGACCCTCGGCGAGAAGCTGCTGCTGGCGGCCGCCGTCAAGCTCACCAACTACGTGCCCGGCCTGGGCATTTGGCTCAACACGCAGCGTCCGGAGTGGAACGACGGCAACAACGCCCTGGTCGGGTACGGCGTCTCGGTGGTCACCGTCTGCCACCTGCGCCGGTACCTGGCGTTCTGCCGTGACCTGTTCGGCGGTGACGAGCCGATCGACCTGTCCCAGCCGCTCACCGCGATGCTGCGTGACGTCGTCGCGGCGCTCGGCAAGCACGAGCCGCCCGAGGATCGAACCGACCGATCGTGACCGCCGGGCCCTGCTCGACCTGCTCGGCGAGGCCGGCAGCCGGTACCGCGCCGAGGTGTACGGGCAGGGGCATCGGCGACACCCGCATCGCCGTGTCACCCGCCGAACTGCGGGCGTTCTGCGACGTGGCGTTGCGCCACCTCGACTCCACCATCCGGGCCAGCCACCGGCCGGACGGGCTCTACGACGCGTACAACCTCATGCGCCTCACCGAGGACGGCGTCGCGGCGCGGCGGCTGTACCCGATGCTGGAGGGGCAGGTCGCCGTGCTCAGCGCCGGCGTGCTCAGCCCCGCCGAGTGCGCGGACGTCCTCGACGCGCTGCGGGCGAGCCCGCTCTACCGGCCCGACCAGAACAGCTACCTGCTCTACCCCGACCGCGAGCTGCCGGGACTGGTCCAGACGGGCGTCATCGGCCCCGACGCACCAGCGCCTCTGGTGGATCGCTTGCTGGCCGCGGGCGCGGTCGTGCGGGACGGCACCGGCACGGTGCGTTTCGCCGCCGGCCTGCGCAACGCCCGGGACCTCGCCGCGCTCGATCCCGGCCAGGACGCGGCGGAGCTGTTCGAGCAGGTCTACGACCACCAGTCCTACACCGGCCGGTCCGGCACCCTGTTCAAGTACGAGGGCCTGGGCTGCATCTACTGGCACCTGGTCGGCAAGCTCCGGCTCGCCGTGCACGAACTCCTCGCCGACGGCTCCACCGGGCCTGACGGTGCCCGGCTCCGGGCGCACTACGAGCAGATCCGGGACGGCATCGGCGTGCACAAGTCACCGGCCGTGCACGGCGCGTTCCCGACGGACCCGTACTCGCACACGCCCGGCTTCGCCGGTGCACAGCAGCCCGGCATGACCGGCCAGGTGAAGGAGGACATCCTCTGCCGCCTCGGTGAGCTGGGGGTGACCGTCCGCCGAGGCAGCCTGGTCTTCCGCCCCGATCTGTTCCGCGCCGTCGAGCTGCTGACCGCGCCGGCCGCGTTCGCCGGCATCGAGGTGCCGGCCGGTGCGGTGGGTCTGACGGTGTGCGGCGTCCCGGTGATCGTCCACGCGGGCGGTCCGGCCAGGGTCAAGGTGACCGCCGCCGACGGTTCCGTGGTCACCCGGGCAGGTCTGGTGCTCGACGCCCCCACCAGCGACCAGGTCTTCGGCCGGAGCGGCCGCGTCACCCGCCTCGACGTCCACCTGGCCATCTAGATACGCGCACTTCACCAGCACGGTGAACTGACCGTTCACGCCCGTGGAGCGTGACGCGCCTCACCCGGGCGTTAGAAACGCGTAGGCGTCCCGCCTGACCCGCGTTAGAAGCGCGTCAGCAAACCGGAACCGCCCCTGTCGCTGGGCTTTAGTGATCCCGCAACCCGCCCAGAGTCAAGGAGAAGTGATGGCCGACCTGGCCTTCGTCGCGGTGACGATCCTCGTCTTCGCGGCGCTCGCGCTCGTGACGCGAGGGATGGAACGGCTGTGAACGCGGACAACGTGGTGGGGCTCGTCGTCGCCGTGCTGATCGTCGGCTACCTGGTGGTGGCCCTGCTGTTCCCGGAGCGGTTCTGATGGGCGCCGCCTGGCTCCAGGCCGGCCTGCTCGTTCTCGCGCTGGTCGCCGTCTTCAAGCCGCTCGGCGACTACATGGCCCGCACGTTCAGCTCGACCAGGCACCTGCGCATCGAGCGCGGTCTCTACCGGGTGATGGGCGTCGACCCGGACTCGGATCAGACGTGGTCCACCTACCTCCGCGGCGTGCTGGCGTTCTCGGCGGTGGGCGTCCTGTTCCTGTACGTGTTCCAGCGGGTCCAGGACAGGCTGTGGTTCTCGCTCGGGTTCGACCCCGTCGCGCCGGACCAGGCGTGGAACACGGCCGTCAGCTTCGTCACCAACACGAACTGGCAGTCGTACTCCGGTGAGTCGACGATGGGTCACCTGGTCCAGATGTCCGGGCTGGCGGTGCAGAACTTCGTGTCGGCGGCGGTCGGCATCTCGGTGGCGGTGGCGCTGATCCGCGGGTTCGCGCGCTCCAGGACCGACCAGCTCGGCAACTTCTGGGTCGACCTGACCCGGGCCAGCCTGCGGATCCTGCTGCCGCTCGCGTTCGTCGTCGCGCTCGTGTTCGTGGCGGGCGGGGTGATCCAGAACCTCGCCGGCAACACCGAGGTCACCACGGTCGCGGGTCACGCGCAGACGATCACGGGCGGTCCGGTGGCCTCGCAGGAGGCGATCAAGGAGATCGGCACCAACGGAGGCGGTTTCTACAACGCCAACTCGGCGCATCCGTTCGAGGGGCCGTCGTCCTGGATCAGCCTGTTCCAGATCTTCCTGCTGCTGATGATCCCGTTCGCGATGCCGCGCACGTTCGGCAGGATGGTCGGCGACGTCCGCCAGGGCTACGCGATCGCGGGTGTGATGGGTCTGCTGTGGGCCGGTTCCATCGCGCTGATGACCTGGGCGGAGATGGCGGGCAACGGGGCGGCGCCGGAGCTGGCCGGCGCGGCGATGGAAGGCAAGGAGACCCGGTTCGGGATTCCGCTGTCGGCACTGTTCGCCGGGTCCACCACGCTCACGTCGACCGGGTCGGTGAACTCGTTCCACGACTCGTTCACCTCGCTCGGCGGCGGAGTGGCGATCTTCAACATGATGCTCGGCGAGGTCGCGCCGGGCGGCGTCGGCTCCGGCCTGTACGGGATGCTCGTGCTGGCGGTCATCGCGGTGTTCGTCGCCGGGCTGATGGTCGGCCGCACCCCGGAGTACCTGGGCAAGAAGCTCGGCGCGCGGGAGATCAAGCTCGCGTCGCTCTACATCCTCACCACGCCGGCGATCGTCCTGATCGGAACGGCCGCGGCGATGGCGATGCCGGGGCAGCGCGCGTCGATGCTGAACGACGGCGCGCACGGACTGTCGGAGGTGCTGTACGCGTTCACCTCGGCCGGCAACAACAACGGCTCGGCGTTCGCGGGTATCTCGGTCAACACGACCTGGTACAACACGGCGCTCGGCCTCGCGATGGCGTTCGGCCGGTTCCTGCCGATCGTGTTCGTCCTGACGCTGGCCGGTTCGCTGGCGAGGCAGAGCACGGTGCCCGTCACGGCCGGCACGCTCGCCACCCACAAGACGCTGTTCGTCGGCCTCCTGACCGGTGTCGTCCTCATCATCGTCGGACTCACGTACTTCCCGGCGCTCGCGCTCGGGCCGCTCGCGGAGGGGCTCTGACCCATGACCACCACACAGCTGGTCCGCTCAGTGCCGGACGCGCTCCGCAAGCTCGACCCGCGCACCCTGTACCGCAACCCCGTCACGTTCATCGTCGAGATCGGATCGGTGCTCAGCACCGTGCTGGCGATCCTCGACCCGAGCGTCTTCGCGTGGGTCATCGCGGCCTGGCTGTGGATCACGGTGCTGTTCGCCAACCTGGCCGAGGCCGTCGCGGAGGGACGCGGCAAGGCCCAGGCGGAGACCTTGCGCAAGACCCGCACCGAAACCGTCGCCCGCCGGCTCGTCGACGGCAGCCACGAGGCGCGGGTTCCCGCGACGGACCTGCGCCCCGGCGACCTCGTCGTGGTCGAGGCCGGGCAGATCATCCCTGGTGACGGTGACGTCGTCGAGGGGATCGCGAGCGTCGACGAGTCGGCGATCACGGGGGAGTCCGCGCCCGTGATCCGCGAGTCCGGCGGCGACCGCAGCGCCGTCACCGGCGGTACGAAGGTGCTGTCCGACCGGATCGTCGTGAAGATCACCTCGAAGCCGGGGGAGACGTTCATCGACCGGATGATCGCCCTGGTCGAAGGCGCCGCCCGGCAGAAGACGCCCAACGAGATCGCGCTGAACATCCTGCTCGCCAGCCTCACGATCGTGTTCCTGCTGGCCGTGGTGACGTTGCAGCCGCTCGCCGTGTTCGCCGGTGCCGAACAGCCGGTGATCGTGCTGGTCGCGCTGCTGGTGTGCCTGATCCCGACCACGATCGGCGCCCTGCTGTCCGCCATCGGCATCGCCGGCATGGACCGCCTCGTCCAGCGCAACGTCCTCGCCATGTCCGGCCGCGCGGTCGAGGCCGCCGGCGACGTGAACACGCTGCTGCTGGACAAGACCGGCACCATCACCCTCGGCAACCGGCAGGCGGCTGAGTTCCTGCCGGTCGGCACCACCACGCCGGCCGAGGTGGCCGACGCCGCGCAGCTCGCCAGCCTCGCCGACGAGACCCCCGAGGGGCGCTCGATCGTGGTGCTGGCGAAGAACGAGTACGGCCTGCGGGCGCGTGATCTCGGCGACGCGACGTTCGTGGAGTTCACCGCGCAGACCCGGATGTCCGGCGTGGACACCGACGGTCGCCGGATCCGCAAGGGTGCCGCGGCCGCCGTCATGAAGTGGGTCCGCGACCACGGCGGGCACCCGAGTGACGAGGTCGGCCCGGCCGTCGACGGCATCAGCGCCAGTGGCGGCACCCCGCTGGTCGTCGCCGTCTGCGAGACCGGCCGGCCCGCGCGGGCGCTCGGCGTCATCCACCTCAAGGACGTCGTCAAGGCGGGCATGCGGGAACGCTTCGACGAGCTACGGCGGATGGGCATCCGCACGGTGATGATCACCGGCGACAACCCGCTCACCGCCAAGGCCATCGCGGACGAGGCCGGCGTCGACGACTTCCTCGCCGAGGCCACCCCCGAGGACAAGATGGCGCTGATCAAGCGCGAGCAGGCCGGCGGCAAGCTCGTCGCGATGACCGGTGACGGCACCAACGACGCCCCGGCGCTCGCCCAGGCCGACGTCGGCGTCGCGATGAACAGCGGAACGTCGGCGGCGAAGGAGGCCGGCAACATGGTCGACCTCGACTCCAACCCGACCAAGCTCATCGAGATCGTCGAGATCGGCAAGCAGCTGCTGATCACGCGCGGGTCGCTGACCACGTTCTCGATCGCCAACGACGTGGCCAAGTACTTCGCGATCATCCCGGCCATGTTCGCCGTGGTCTACCCGGGCCTGGACACGCTCAACATCATGCGGCTGGCCAGCCCGCAGTCGGCGATCGTCTCGGCGGTCATCTTCAACGCGATCATCATCGTGGCGCTGATCCCGCTGGCGCTGCGCGGCGTCCGGTACACGCCGTCCTCGGCCGAGTCGATGCTCCGGCGCAACCTGGGCATCTACGGCCTCGGCGGGCTCGTCGCGCCGTTCGTCGGCATCAAACTCATCGACCTCATCGTGCAGTTCGTCCCAGGGATCGGCTCATGATCATTCCTCCCCTCCTCCGCCAGCACCTCGCGGCCGTCCGCGCGTTGCTCGTCTTCACGGTGATCCTCGGGCTCGCGTACCCGCTGCTCGTCACCGGCGTCGCCCAGGGCCTGTTCGGCGGCCGGGCCGACGGCTCGCTGGTCGAGCGGGACGGCACGGTCGTCGGATCCAGGCTGATCGGGCAGGACTTCGCCGCCGGCGACGGTGCGCCGCTCCGCGAGTGGTTCCAGCCCCGCCCGTCCGCCGGGGACTACGACCCGCTGGCCAGCGGAGCGTCGAACCTCGGCCCGGAGAACCCCGATCTGATCGCGGCGATCACAGAGCGGCGCGCCGCAGTGGCCGACTTCAACGACGTCGACGAGGCCGACGTGCCAGCGGACGCCGTCACCGCCTCCGGCTCGGGCCTCGACCCCGACATCAGCCCCGAGTACGCACTGTTGCAGGTCAACCGGGTCGCGGCGGCGCGCCGGCTGGACCCCGCCGCCGTCCGGAAGCTGGTGGATGATCACATCGAGGGACGAGCGCTGGGGTTCATCGGCGCCCCGCACGTGAACGTGCTGGAGCTCAACCTGGCACTCGATCGCGCCGACGACTAGCGAGGGAGGACGGATGCCAGAGCGCGGCCGGCTGCGGGTCTACCTCGGTGCGGCACCCGGGGTCGGGAAGACCTTCGCGATGCTCGGCGAGGGCAACCGGCGGTTCGAGCGCGGCACCGACGTCGTGGTGGGATTCGTCGAGACGCACGGCCGGCCCAGGACCCAGGCGGCCATCGGCGAGCCGGAGGTCCTTCCGCGCACCTACCGCTCCTACCGCGGCGGCGAGTTCAGCGAACTCGACACCGACGCCGTCCTCGCCCGCCGCCCCAAGGTCGTGCTCATCGACGAGCTCGCGCACACCAACGTGCCCGGCGGCAGGCACGAGAAGCGCTGGCAGGACATCGACGACATCCTCGACGCCGGCATCGACGTCATCACCACGGTCAACATCCAGCACCTCGAATCACTCAACGACGTCGTCGAGAAGATCACCGGCGTGCCTCAGCGGGAGAAGGTGCCGGACGCCGTCGTCCGCGCCGCCGACCAGATCGAGCTGGTCGACATGAGCCCGGAGGCGCTGCGCCGCCGGATGGCACATGGCAACATCTACGCGCCCGACAAGGTCGACGCCGCCCTGTCGCACTACTTCCGCGTCGGCAACCTGACCGCCCTGCGGGAGCTGGCGCTGCTCTGGCTCGCCGACCGGGTCGACGAAGGGCTCCAGCGGTACCGCGAGGAACACCACATCGGCCGCGTCTGGGAGGCCCGCGAGCGGGTGGTCGTCGCGCTCACCGGCGGCCCCGAGGGGGAGACGCTGATCCGACGCGCCGCGCGGATCGCCGCCCGGTCCAGCCGCGGCGACGTCCTCGCCGTGCACGTCACCCGCAGCGACGGGCTCACCGGCGCCTCCCCGGCCGCACTCGCCGACCAGCGCCGGCTCGTGGAGTCCCTCGGCGGCACGTTCCACTCGGTCGTGGGGGACGACATCCCGACGGCGCTACTCGACTTCGCCCGCGCCGAGCACGCCACGCAGCTCGTCCTGGGCACCAGCCGGCGTGGCTTCCTGGCGACGCTGTTCGGCGGCGCCGGCATCGGCCAGACCGCCACCCGGCTCTCCGGCGACATCGACGTCCACATCGTCACGCACGAACACGCCGGCAAAGGGCGCCGGTTGCCGTCGCTCACCGGCGGACTGACGGTCAGGCGGCGGATCATCGGGGCCGTGGTCGCGCTGGTCGGGCTGCCGCTGCTGACCGTCCTGCTGCGGTCGATCCACGCCGAGCTGAACCTGACCAGCGAAATCCTGATCTACCTGCTCGCGGTGGTCGGCGTCGCGCTGATCGGCGGCTTCTATCCGGCCATGCTCGCCGCGATCCTGGGCACGGTGCTGCTCAACTACTACTTCACCCCACCTGTGCACACGTTCACGATCGCCGACCTGAACAACGCCGTCGCGCTGGTCATCTTCGTGGCGGTCGCGTCGATGGTCAGTTCCGTCGTCGATCTCGCGGCCCGCCGCACCAGTGCCGCCGCGCGGGCGAGCGCCGAGGCCGAAACCCTGTCGGTGCTGGCGGGCAGCGTGCTGCGGGGTGAGCAGGCGCTCCCGGCGCTGCTGGAACGGCTCCGGGAGACGTTCGGGATGACGTCGGCGACGCTCCTGCGCCGCACGGGGGACACCAGCCTGGACGCCTCCCGCGACGAGCGGCTCTGGTCCGTGGTCGCGACTGCCGGTACGCAGCCGTGCCTCGTGCCGGCCGACGCCGACATCGAGCTGCCGGTCGGCGACGACGCGATGCTCGCGCTGCGCGGCCGTCCGCTGCCCGCCTCGGACCGTCGCGTGCTGGGCGCGTTCGCCGCGCAGATCGCCGTGGCGCTCGAACAGCGGCGGCTGTCCCGGGAGGCTGAGGAGGCGAAACCGCTCGCCGAGGCCGACCGGATGCGGACCGCGCTGCTCAACGCCGTCAGCCACGACCTGCGCACCCCGCTCGCCTCGGCGAAGGCCGCCGTCGGCGGTCTGCTCAGCAGCGACGTGGAGTGGACCGACGCCGAACGCGCCGAACTCCTCGCCACCGCTGACGAGTCCCTCGACAGGCTGACCCGCCTCGTCGAGAACCTGCTGGACATGAGCCGGCTGGAGTCCGGGGCCATGTCCATCTCGCTGCATCCGGTCGCGCTCGACGAGCTGATCCCGCGCGCGCTCGACGACATCGGACCCGACGCCAACCGGGTCGAAGTCCGGGAGACGGACTTCATCCCGCAGGTCCTCGCCGACCCGGCACTGCTCGAACGGGTCATCGTCAACCTCGTCGGCAACGCGCTGCGGTACAGCCCACCCGAGGCGGGTCCGCTCATCACCACCAGCGTCCTCGACGACCAGGTCGAACTCCGCGTCATCGATCGCGGGCCCGGGATCTCCGAGGACGACCGGGAACGCGTCTTCCGGCCCTTCCAGCGCCTCGGCGACCGGGACAACAGCACCGGCGTCGGGCTGGGCCTCTCGCTGTCGCGCGGGCTCGTCGAAGCGATGCACGGCGTGATCGACTTCGAGGAGACCCCCGGCGGCGGCCTCACCATGGTCGTCACCCTGCGCGCCGTCCCCGACGAGCGGGCCGCGCTGCGGCAGGCTCACATCGCACGCGACGAGGAAAGGACATCGTGACCCGGGTACTGGTCGTCGACGACGAGCCGCAGATCGTCCGCGCGCTGCGGATCTATCTCGTGGCGCACGGCTACGAGGTCGAGACGGCCGCCACCGGCACCGCCGCGCTCGACATCGCGGCGCACAAGCATCCGGACATCGTCATCCTCGACCTCGGGCTGCCCGACCTCGACGGCCAGGACGTCATCGCCGGGCTTCGCGGTTGGACGGCCATCCCCATCCTCGTGCTGTCCGGCCGCACCGACTCGGCCGACAAGGTCGACGCCCTCGACGCCGGCGCCGACGACTACCTGACCAAACCCTTCTCGATGGACGAACTCCTCGCCCGCCTCCGCGCACTCGGCCGGCGGGCGACCCAGGCCGACTCGGCGCCGGAAGTCAGCTTCGGCGACGTCGTCGTCAACCTCCTCGACCACAAGGTCACCCGGCGCGCCGGCGACGCCGAGCCCGAGCCGATCCGGCTCACCCCCACCGAGTGGGGCATCCTCGAACTGCTGCTCAGCAACCCCGGCCGGCTGGTCAGCCAGCGCAAGATCCTCGCCGACGTGTGGGGCCCGGAGTACCACGACGAGACCAACTACCTCCGCTACTACATGGCCAAGCTGAGGCAGAAGCTCGAACCCACCCCCGGCCGTCCCCGCTACCTGCTCACCGAACCCGGCATGGGCTACCGCTTCCAGCCCTGACCAGGGGCTCAGCGACGCCAGCCGGCCGGCATGCTGCATCCTTGTCGTCGACCCAGCGGACGAGCCGGCCAGGAGCGCGCGTGAGCACCACACCCGACTACGCGGTACCGGCGTCCGTCGACACGCCCGGCCAGGCGCCGGAGCCGTCGAGCGCGCTGGCCCGCTGGCTGTTGCAGCACCGGGTGCGGCCGGTCGGGCCGGAGAGCGACGAGGCGCACGCGAAGCCGCAGGCGTGGTGGAAGGTGATGTGCCTGACGGGCGTGGACTACTTCTCCACCCTGTCCTACCTGCCGGCCATCGCCGCGCTGGCGGCCGGCGCGCTGTCGCCGCTGGCGACCCTGCTGATCGTGGCGCTGACCCTGCTCGGCATGCTGCCGATGTACCTGCGGGTCGCGAAGGAGAGCCCGCACGGGCAGGGGTCGGTGGCGATGCTGGAGAACCTGCTGCCGTTCTGGAAGGGCAAGCTGTTCGTCCTGACGCTGCTCGGGTTCGTGGCGACGTCGTGGATCATCACGATCACGCTGTCCTCGGCCGACGCGACCGTCCACATGCTGGAGAACCCGTACTTTCCCGGGTTCCTGCACGGGCACGAGGTCGCGGTCACCGTCGTCCTGCTCCTCGTCCTGGGCGGGGTGTTCCTGCTCGGGTTCAGCGAGGCCGTCGGGGTGGCGATCCCGCTCGTGGCGATCTTCCTGGCGCTCAACGCGGTCGTCGTGGTGGTCGGCGCGTACGAGGTGTTCACCATGCCGGGCGCGCTGTCGGGATGGACGGACGCGCTGACCGAGGGCCGCGACGGCTTCGGCGGCGTCATCGGCCCGGCGATCGTGGCCTTCCCGCTGCTCGTGCTGGGTTTGTCCGGGTTCGAGACCGGCGTCAGCATGATGCCGCTGGTGGCCGCCGAGGGCGACGACGCCGAGGCGCGGATGGCGTCGCGGGTCCGCAACACCCGCAAGCTCCTCACCGTCGCCGCCCTGATCATGTCGGTGTACCTGATCGCGACGAGCTTCATCACGACCGTGCTGATCCCGGCTGAGGAGTTCGAGCCGGGAGGCGAGGCGTACGGCCGAGCACTGGCGTACCTGGCGCACGAACACCTCGGCGAGCTGTTCGGCACCGCGTACGACATCAGCAGCATCCTGATCCTCTGGTTCGCCGGTGCGTCGGCCATGGCGGGCCTGATCAACATCGTGCCGCGGTACCTGCCGGCGTACGGGATGGCGCCGGAGTGGGGCCGCGCGGTCCGTCCGGTCGTGATCGTCTACACCGCGATCAGCATCGGCATCACGATCGCGTTCGGCGCCGACGTCAACGCGCAGGCCGGCGCCTACGCGACCGGGATCCTCGCCATGATGGTCTCCGGCTCCGTCGCGGTGACGATCTCGGCGTTGCGCCGCCGGCAACGCCGCGCGACCGTCGGGTTCGCCGTCCTGACCCTGGTCCTTCTGTACGCGCTGGTCGAGAACGTGATCGAGAAGCCGGACGGCATCGCGATCTCAGCGGTGTTCATCGCCGGGATCATCGCCGTGTCGCTCATCTCGCGCGTCACCCGGACGACCGAGCTGCGCGCCGACCGCATCGAGTTCGACGACGACGCGCGACGGTTCGTCACCGACTCGCTGAACTACGACGGTGCGCTGAACATCATCGCGAACCGGCGGCAGACCGGCGACGTCGCCGAGTACGCGGCCAAGGAGGCGGGCCAGCGGGAGATGAACCCGGTGCCGGGCCGCGCCGACGTGGTGTTCCTGGAGGTCGACGTCATCGACCCGTCGGAGTTCAGCAACGTGCTGCGCGTCCGGGGTGTGGAGGTCGACGGGCACCGGGTCATGCGGACGGAGAGCCCGGCGGTGCCGAACGCCATCGCGGCGATCCTGCTGGCCCTGCGCGACGCCACCGGCGTCCGGCCCCACTGCCACTTCGAATGGGCCGAAGGCAATCCGCTCGGACATCTGTTCCGGTACCTCCTCCTCGGACGCGGCGACACCGCGCCCGTCGTGCGCGAGATCATCCGCTCCGCCGAGCCCGATCAGGAGCGCCGTCCCGCCATCCACGTCGGCTGATTCAGGCCTCGCGGTTGTAGAGCCGCTTCGCCCACAGGTAACTGGCGGCGCTGATGACGGCGCACCAGGCGAGGGCGATGACCGCGTTGTTCCCGATCGGGGTGCCCGTCAGCAGCCCCCGCAGCGTCTCGATGACCGGGGTGAACGGCTGGTACTCGGCGAACCAGCGCAGCGCGGTCGGCAGCGAGTCGGTGGGGACGAAGCCGCTGCCGAGGAACGGCAGGAACGTCAGGGGCATCGGCAGGTTGCTCGCGGTCTCGACGCTCTTGGACACCAGGCCGAGCGCGACGGCCAGCCAGACGAGCGCGAACGTGAGTGCCGCGAGGACACCGACCGCGGCGACCCACTCGACGACGCCGGCGGTGGGCCGGAACCCGATGAGCAGCGCGACGCTGACGACGATCGCGACGCTCAGCATCGTCTGGATCACGCTGCCGACGACGTGCCCGGTGAGGACCGAGACGCGGGCGATGGCCATGGTCCGGAACCGGGCGATGATGCCCTCGGTCATGTCCATCGCGACGGAGATCGCCGTTCCGTTGCACGCCGCGGCGACGGTCATCAGGAGGATCCCGGGGGCGACGTAGTTCACGTACGCGGCGCGGCCGCCGGCCTGGCCGCCGAGACCGTCGCCCAGGGTGCCGCCGAAGACGTAGACGAACAGCAGCAGGAACACGATCGGCATGCCGGCGAGCAACAGGGTCATGGACGGGTAGCGGACGATGTGCCGCAGCTGGCGGCGCACCATCGTCGCCGAATCGGTGACGGCGTAGGCGAGAGCACTCATGATGTCGTGACCTTCTCGTTCTGGGGGCGGCCGGTGAGGGCGAGGAAGACGTCGTCGAGATCCGGCGTGTGGACCGTCAGCGCGTCGACGTCGAGTGAGGCCTCCTCGAGGCGGTAGAGCAGGGCCCGCAGCGACAGGACGCTGCCGTCGTTCGGCACGTGCAGGGTGAGCGCGTCGTCGTCGACGGATCCCTCGGCGAACGTGCCCGCGGCCAGGCGCAGCCCGTCCGCGTCGGCGAACCGGAGGCGGATGTGCCCGCCGGGGACGCGCCGCTTGAGCTCGTCCGGCGTGCCCTCGGCGACCAGCCTCCCGTGGTCGAGGACCGCGATCCGGTCGGCGAGCTGGTCGGCCTCCTCCAGGTACTGGGTGGTGAGGAAGACCGTGACGCCGCCGTCGACGAGTTCGCGGATGATCTGCCACATGGTGCGGCGGCTGCGCGGGTCGAGGCCGGTGGTGGGTTCGTCGAGGAAGATGATGCGCGGACTGCCGACCAGACCCATCGCGAGGTCGAGCCGGCGCCGCATGCCACCGGAGTAGGTGCCGACGAGCTTCGTGCTCGCCTCGACCAGATCGAAGCGTTCCAGCAGCTCGGCTGCGACGCGGCGGCCCCGGGCCTTGCCGAGGCGGTGCAGGTCGGCCATGAGGATCAGGTTCTCCGCGCCGGTGAGCAGGTTGTCCACGGCGGAGAACTGGCCGGTGACGCCGATCGCGGCGCGCACCGCGTCCGGGTCACGGGCCAGATCGTGGCCGCCGACGTGTATCTCGCCGGCGTCGGCGGAGATGAGCGTGGACAGGATCTGCACGGCGGTGGTCTTGCCGGCACCGTTCGGGCCGAGCAGCGAGAAGATCGTTCCTTCGGGGACGTGCAGATCGATGCCGTCGAGCACGAGCTTGTCGCCGTAGGACTTGCGTAGCCCCGTGACGTCGATCGCCGGTGTGCTGGTCATGGTGTCCTCGTTTCGTGGAAAGGGATCGGGACCGGTCACGCGCGGCGGATCATGATGTCGCCCCAGGACGTGCTCGCCCGGACCTCGACCTTGTCGTCGTCCGGCCCCGGTTCGCCGGTCGAGTCGAGCGCGTTGTGCACCCGGCCGTTGCGGGAGTTGACGTCGAGCCACGCGGCGGTGCCGCGATGGACGCCGACCTCGATGCCGCCGTAGTTGGTCTGCAGATCGACCGAGCCGCGCGCGACGTCGCCGATCCGGACGCTGCCGTGGGCGGTGCGCGCCGTGACCGAGGCGTGCGCCCGGTCGACTGTGATGTCGCCGTACGCGGTGTTGGCCCGGACGTCCCCGGTGCTGACCCCGATCCAGCAGTCGCCGGAGGAGTTCTTGACGTCGGCGGTCCCGTCGACCTCGCCGAGGCGCACCTTGCCGGACGAGGTCTTGACCCGGACCGGGCCGGCGACCCGCTCCACCACCACCTCGCCGTGGCTGGTGTCGATGTCCAGCGGCCCGGTCTCGTCGAGCCGGATCGCGCCCCCGGTGTTGAACCGGCACTCGCCGAGCCGGCCCACGCACCGGAACGCCGCCCAGGACGCTTCGGCCTGCACGCTCGATCCGCTCGGTACCTCGATCAGGACGTCGACCGAGGGACCCGAGCTGACGTAGCGGCGCCAGCTCTTCGGCGCCCTGATCGTCAGCCGGCCGGCGGCGTACTCGACGGTGGTCTGCTCCGCGGCGCTCACGTCGGACTTGCTCGACGCGTTGCGTGGCCGGACCTCGACCACGGTGTCGACACGGTCGGTCGCGGTGATCCAGGCGTCGCCGACGGGCAGGTCGACCTGGACGGAAATCGGTTCTGGTGTGTCGAAAACAGGCATGGGGGTCTCCAGAAATGTGGTCGATGGGTGTGTGGTCAGCGGACCCAGCCGGTGATGTGCTGGCCGGATCGCGACTCGGGTCGCCGTGCCGGCGGCCGCCTGTCGGGATCGCCGGCTCCGACAGCGCCGGCGGCGGCGCGTACCAGCCAGGCGTTGACGGACAGCCCGGCCCGGGTGGCTGCCTCCTCGACGCTGGCCTTCAGGTGGTCGGGGAGGCGGAGGTTGATCCGCGACGTGCCGCCTTCGTCGCCGTCGGGCGCCACCAGCGGTGGCGCGGCCGGCTCGGCGGGTTGGTCCTGCTGCGGGCTGGCGAGCGTCACCTCGAAGGCGGGCTCGCGCCCGCGCAGCCGCACGTGAACCGAGCCCGGGGCGAGTTCGCGGGTGATCTCGTCGGCCGCGTCGGAGAGCGCTTCGAGCAGCGTGAGCCGGGTCGCCGCCTCCAACTGCGTGAAGAGCCGCTCGGCCAGCGCCCGGCCGGCGGGATCAGCTCCCTCCGCGGCGACGGCGAACTCGTTGCGAAGCGTTTCGACGTACTGCCTCAGATCCATGGCACCACTATGGCACCACTATGGCGCCATCGCAACACCTAATGGCTCACCTTGGCACCACCGACGACCAGCCCGGTCGCGTCGACCGACGGACCGCCGCGAGCGCGCTCAGTCGAGTAGTTCGCGGACCCGAGGGATGACCTGCCTCCCGTACAGCTCGATGTTGCTCATGAGCGCACCGTGCGGGAGGCCTCCCATGCCATATTTCAGGTCGAAGCGGGTCGCGCCGAGCGCGGGGAGATTTGCGGCGATCTTCTGGGCGACGGTTTCCGGCGACCCGACGAAGAGCGCCCCGTGCGGCCCGACCTCGTACGCGAAGGAGTCCTTGGTCGGGACCGCGAATCCGCAGATCTTGCTGTGGCGGCGGAGTACGTCCAGGTAGTGCGACCAGAACTCGTCGCGTGCCTGCTCGTCGGTCGCGGCGACGTGCCCGGGTGCGTGCACGCCGATCGGTCGGGGCGGTTGTGCGAACCGTTCCAGCTCTGGGCCCAGCAGCTCGGCACCGCGCAGACGGTCAGCGATGCCCGCATCCGCAAGATGCTGAGTCCGTAGCCGGCCCTACTCAGCGTCCTGTGCCTCGATCAGGTCGAGGTCGCGGACGCAGAAGCCGTGGTGCTCGAAGGTCTCGTTGAGCACCGTGCCGAGGCACTGCCGCACCAAGCGGCCCCGGGCGTACGGCGGCCAGACATCGTCGTCGGGCACCGGCGCTCGCGCTGCGAGCTGCACAGCGGTGACCTCGTCGAGCCAGGCCTCGAGCTCGGCGGCCTGTGCGTCACGCACGCTCACGATCTCGTCGAGGGCCGGATCGAGCGAGAGGTCAAGCCCGTGCGCTCCACGGTAGGGCTCGACGGTCGGCCCGATGCCCATCGGCGTGAACAGCTCCGTCGAGCCCAGGCAGCAGCGGCGGAACCACGAGTCGTGGACGAAGACCAGGTGGCGCATCGTCTGCACCGCCGACCACTCGTCGTTCACGCTGCGGCGCTCGATGTCGGGTGTACGGCGGATTCGCTCGATCGTGGCCGCCCAGCCGGCATGGAGCTGACGCGATGCCTCGCGCAGATCGGCAGGGTCCTCGGAGCGGATCAGCACCCGCACCGGATGACGCCGGTCGAGCTCTGCCTCGACGTACTCGGTGACCTCGACACCGTTCACCACGAGGTTGGTGATGAGCCCGTCGATCACGGCATCCTGCATGACGACGCCGATCAGGCGTGCCCCGGTCAGATCGCACTCGCGGAACTCCGCACCGTGCAGATCCTCGTCGACATACCGCGTCATGCTCCGCATACTAGGTCCGAGCACCGACAAGCTCGTCGAGCAGCTCGCGGCGCTCGGCCTCGGCGAGCCGCCCGATCAGGCCGTACATCGGTCTATCGGGCGGTGCGGCCACCGCGGAGCCCCACGGCGATCATCACCACACCGACGACGGCCACCACCGGGCCGACCACGGCCCACAGGGTCACGCCCGTCATCGCGCTGCCGCCGACGTAGCCGAGTCCTTGGAGCGTCCACAGGAGTCCCGCGAGTACCAGGAACGCTCCGACGCCGATGAGCAGGGGCTTCTTCATGGTCGCCACTCCCGTGGTGGTGGAAGAGCCAGCGCGGTAGAGGCTAGCCTCTTCACCGTGGCCAGCGCTGTGTTCGACAAGCGGGATCAGCACGACCAGATCGCCTCCGGGCTGCTCCAGGGCGAGTCGATCATCGCCGTGTACGACGCCATCGGGCTCGGCACTGGATTCATCGGCCTCACCGACCGTCGGGTGATCCTCCAGGACAAGTCGTTCGCGGGGAAGCGGGTCGCGATCACCTCGATTCCCTACGCGAGGATCGGCGCGGTCTCCGTCGTGAGCAACAAGTCCTGGGCCGGCAACTTCTTCAGCAGCGGGACGATCGCCATTCATGTCGGAACGCAGGTGTACGAGGTGGAGCTTCGCGGCGCCGACAAGACGCAGCACGTGCACAACGTGATCCTCCACTACGCGGCGCGCTGACCGCGGCCGCCGCATCAGGCCAGGGGATCTCGCGCGAGGGCGCCCCACCGTCGATGAACAGGCGGCCTCCGGGGACCAGGCAGGCACGGACGCCCGGCGCGCCACCGATCTCCAGCACACGCATGCCTCTCCGCAGCGGAAGCGCGGCGACGATCTCGGCCAGTCGAGCCGAAAGAATCGGTTCACGTTCTCCCCGGAAAAAGTTTCGCCGGAAGCGATGAATCCGAGCGGGTCGGTGTCTCTGCCCTGATGAACGGTGCGAACCGCGCACCGGCCGCTGAAGAGAAGAGACCTACCATGCGCAAGCTGATCGTGACCAACATCGTGTCGGTGGACGGCTACTTCGAGGGCCCGGGCGGCAACGTCCTCGCGTTGCCGATGGACGCCTCGTTCGACGCGTACTGCGCCGAGCGGCTCGGCACCGCGGACACGCTGCTGCTCGGCCGGAACACGTTCGAGCTGTTCCGCAGCTTCTGGCCCGCCGTCGCCGACAACGCCGCCGCCAGTGACGACCAGCGGGAGATCTCCCGCCGCGACAACGCGATCGACAAGGTCGTCATCTCCGACAGCCTCGACGCCGGCGCGATCGACCCGTGGACCGACACCACCCGCATCGTCGGCCGCGCGGACGCTCACCAGGTCGTCGCCGACCTGAAGCAGACCAGCGGCGGCGACATCCTGGTCTTCGGCAGTCACGTGCTGTGGAACGACCTGCTCGAAGCCGGCCTGGTCGACGAGCTCCACCTCATGGTCGGCCCGCTTGCCCTGGGCGACGGAACCCCCGCGTTCACGGCAGGCAAGCCGGTCAACCTCGAAACCGCCGGCGTCCGCAGCTTCGACAACTCCGGCAACGTCGTCATCCGCTACACCGTGGCGGCGGCCAGCTGAACCCGTTCCAATCCATCGCCAACCACCTTCCAACAGGCTGCCGCTTCACTGGCCGGAAACGAAGCAGAGGCTAGGAGGAACAGCGATGTTCAGACTGCTCATCGTCGGTACCGCGGCGCTGGCGACCGTCCTCGCCGGCGCCGCTCCGGCCCAGGCTGCGTCGCCCGGCACCGTGTCGGTGCAGGGCGGCTCCGTCACCTTCCGGGCCGGCAACGACGTCGCCAACAACCTGGAGGTGCTCAGTACGCGGGACCGCTTCTTCGCTCTGATCGACAGCGCGGCGCCCGTCAGGCTTGCCGCGTCGGCCCGGAGCCGTTGCACTGTGGACGGGGCGATCGTCCGGTGCACCGGCATCACGTCCGTCACGCTGGAACTCGGCAACCGGAACGACCTCCTGCACGCCGAGGGCTTCGCCACGCTGCGCGCGTACGGCCGGTCGGGCAACGACAACCTGGAGGCCACCTCCTACCAGGAGCGCCTCACCTTGCAGGGCAACGACGGCAACGACGTGCTGATCGGAGGCGCCCGGAACGACCGGCTCGACGCCGGATCGGGCCGGAACCAGCGGGCCGTGGGCAACGGGGGCAGGGACGTCTGCTCCGGCTCCGACGTCACCAAGGTCCTGTGCGAGGACTGATCCGCGACGGGCGAGCCACGGCCGCTACGACGACTGGTCCGCGTGGCTCGCCTGCGCCGGTTCGGGTGCGGTCTCCGCGACCTGGTCAGGCTGCTCCGTCTCCGCTGCGTCCGTCTCCTGTGCGTCCGCCACCTGCGGCGCGTCCACCCAGAGCGCCCGCAGCTGGTTCTGCATGAAGGCCGCGAGCCGGCCCCGGTACTCCCGGTCGAACTGCTCCAGCGCCTCGATCTGCTCCTGCAGCGCCAGACGCTTGGCGGCGAGGCTCCCGACGACGTCCTCGTAGCGTTGCTGGGCCTGATTCCGGAGCTCATCGGATCTCGTCTGGGCGTTCTTGGCCATCTCGTCCGCCCGTGCCTGCGCGTCGGACAGGATCTCCGCGGCCTTGCGCTGAGCGTCGTCGGCATGGGCCTGGACGTCCCGCGCCACCTGCGCCGACTTGGCGTGCGCGCCGGACAGCGCCTTCTCT
The DNA here is from genome assembly GCA_963742725.1 of uncultured Actinomycetota bacterium. Lineage (GTDB taxonomy): Bacteria > Actinomycetota > Actinomycetes > Mycobacteriales > Cryptosporangiaceae > CAVVAL01. The sequence goes on from CAVUMX010000003.1 coordinate 1,491,788, forward strand.
GCCTCCTTCTGGAGACCGTGGGCGTGTGCGCGGGCGTCCCCGATGATCTTCTCCGCCGTGGCACGGGCCTCCGCGCAGATCCTGTCCGCGTCGTGCCGAGCACCGGCGATGTGTTCCTCGGCCGTCCGCTGCGCCAGCGTGAGGACCTGGACGGCCTGGTGCTGGGCAGCGGGCTCGGGAGCCCCATGCGCCGGGGATGCGCCTCCGAACCCGTTGGCGCGCCCCTGCAGTGCACTGTCAGTCACCAGAAACCTCCGTATGAACACCTGCCGCCCGCTGGCGCGGGCAACACTCCTGCCGCCTGATCAGCGTTCACGGCGGTGAAGGTGTCACACCACGCGCTCAGCTGCCCTCGCTGAACAGGGCGGAGTAACGCGTCAGGTACAGCGGCCAGCCGTCGTCGCCGTGCACGCCCTCGCTGACGGACTGCCAGCCGGGGCCGTGGCGGTCCAGGTTCCGATGCTCCAGTTCGAGGCGGGTGCGGTGCGGGGTCTCGGCGACGAACCGGACCTCGACCTCGCTGGTGAGGTCCTGGTCGGTCTCGATCTGCCACTGCGGGCTGATGTCCCAGCTGAACACGACCCGGTCCGGCGGCTCGTAGGCCAGGATCCGTGCCCAGCGGCATTCGCTGCCGTCCTCCGCCCGGTCGATGATGTGCCCGCCGACTCTCGGCTCGAACACGGTCTCGGCGATCGGTGCGCCCAGCAGGTTGTGCTCCGGCGGCTTGAAGTCGCCGAACCGCTCCGTGAACACCGCGAACGCCTTGTCGATCGATGCGTCGACCACGATCTGGCTGCGAACCACGGCAGCCTCGGCCTGGGTCATGGACTCTCCTCGGTTGATTCTTCGACGACATCCGCATAGCTGGTCAGCGCCCGCTGCCAGAAGGTGTCGAGCTGGTCCCGCAGCGCGGCCAGCGCCACGGGGTTCAGGCGGTAGATCCGGCGGGTGCCCGCCGCGCGCTCGGTGACCAGGCCAGCGTCCTTGAGCACCTTCAAGTGCTGCGAGACGGCGGAGCGGCTGACGGGCAATCCGTCCGCCAGCTGCCCGACAGCGCTCGGGCCCTCGGCCAGACGTGCGACGATGGCGCGCCTCGTGCCATCGGCCAGGGCGTCCCATCCGTCACCAGCTCGGTTAGCATCCACTAACGGTTAGAGTGCACTAACCGAGTCGTCGCGGTCAAGCCGATTCACTATTCGCTGTATAGTCCGACCCATGCTGAACTATGAGGCGCGGGAGGACGCCCTTGCGCGATGCGGGCGGGCGCTGGCCGACCCGACCCGCTGCCGCATCCTGCTCGCCTTACTGGACGGGCCGGGATACCCGGCGCAGCTGGCGGACGGTCTGGGCCTGTCTCGGTCGAACGTGTCCAACCACCTGGCGTGCCTGCGAGGGTGCGGCCTGGTCGTGGCCACGTATGAAGGCCGGCAGGTCCGGTACGACATCGCCGATCCGCATCTGGGCGCGGCGCTGCGGGAACTCCTCGCCGTGGTGCTGGCGGTGGACCCGAGCGCGGCATGCGCTCCGGAGCAGCCGGTCAGCGCGTCGTGAGCGAGCCGACCACCCCGAGTCCGCCGATCTCCACGGCAGGGGACACCTGTGCGGATGGCTGCTGCGGCGGCGAACCCGCCGCCGCCCCGAGTGATCGCCGCCGGCTACTGGCCCGCCGGGTGCGGTGGTTGGTCGCCGCGACGATCACGTACAACGTGGTCGAGGCCGCCGTGGCCTTGACCGCGGGGACGGTGGCCGGCTCGACCGCGCTGATCGGTTTCGGTCTGGACTCGATCGTCGAGGTCGCGTCCGCGGCCGTGGTGGCCTGGCAGTTCGCCGTCGTCGACCACGAGCGCCGCGAACGCGCGGCGCTGCGGGTCATCGCCCTGTCGTTCTTCGCCCTTGCGGCCTATGTCGGCTACGAGTCGGTCACCGCCCTGGTCGGGGCGCACCGGCCGGACCACTCCTCGGTGGGCCTGTTCCTCGCCGCGCTGTCGCTGGTCGTCATGCCGGTGCTGTCGGCGACGCAGCGTCGGGCCGGCCGCGAACTCGGGTCGAGGTCGGCGGTCGCGGACTCCAAACAGACCCTGCTGTGCACGTACCTGTCCGCCGTGCTGCTGGTCGGCCTGGCCGTGAACAGCCTGTTCGGCTGGTGGTGGGCCGACCCGATCGCCGCCCTGGCGATCGCCGGCGTCGCGGTCAAGGAAGGCCGCGACGCCTGGCGTGGTCACCACTGTTGCTGACCGGTGTCACACCTGTTCGGCGAGGAGCCCTGCGAGTTCGACCGGCTTGGTCACCATGGGCCAATGGCCCGAATCGATGTCGACGAGGTCAAGGTGCTTGACCTTGGCCAGCTCGGGCGTCTCGCCGGCGGCGATCCACTCCTGAGCCTGGGCGGGCGTGAACTCGGGGCACACGAGCACGACAGGGACATCGAAGCGCCGCTCGTCCGCCAGGCGCACCACGCCTCTGGCGACCCCCTCGGGAACCGGGATCGCCGCGGACGCGAAGCTGCGCCTGGCGTCCTCGTCGAGGTCCGCGGAGTCCGGCCCTTCGAACGGACCCCAGCCAGGGAAGGGCATGACGCCATCCTCCATCTCGAAGAAGTCGGCGTAGAGCTCCCCGTCGGCGGTCGGGAAACCGCCGATGAGAGCGACCTTGGCCACCTTCTCCGGACGCGCGTCGGCCGCCAGCCACGCCAGCGTGCAGCCGGCGGAGTGCCCCACCACCAACGGCTTCCCGGATGCTGAGTCCACGGCGGCGAGCACCGCCGCCACCTGGTCGTCGAGCGTGGCGGACGCAGCGGGCGGGGGGAGCGGCACGGGGCGATGGCCGAGTGATTCGAGTTCGGCCGCGACGTCGTCCCAGGCGGATCCGTCGAGCCACAGGCCGGCGATGAGCAGGATGTCCATGGTCAGGTCCCTTTCGGTCATGGGCACCAGGCTAGGACCAGTTCCGGACGATCTACTTCCGGATTATCTCGTCGGCCACCTAATCTGCTCGCGTGCCGACCGATCTCAGCCCCACCGCACGAGCGCTGCGTGCTCTCGGGATCCTCCAGACCCGCCCCGGCACGACGGCCGGCGAACTGGCCGAGCGACTGGGTGTCACGGAGCGGGCCGCGCGCCGGTACGTCGGGATCCTGCGGGAGGCCGGCGTCCCCGTCGAGTCGGCCCGGGGCCCGCACGGCGGGTACCGGCTGGGGCGCGGGACGAGGCTGCCTCCGGTCGTCTTCACCGAGGCCGAGGCGCTCGGCCTGGTCATGGCGGTGCTCCACAGCCAGCCGGCGGTCGACGACCTCGTCGGCACCGCCTTGGGCAAGGTCATCCAGGCGCTGCCCGAACGCGTCGGACGGCAGGCGGCAACGCTGCGCGAGCACGCGTCGGCAGTGCCCGACCGGCACTCGGCCCGTCCGGACCCGGCCACGACCAGCGCACTCGTCGCGGCCGTCGCGGCCCGCCGTGGCGTGTTGGTCACGTACCGGAGCGAGTCCGGCAAGGAGTGGGACGCCGAGGTGGATCCCTGGGCGGTCGTCGTCCGCCACGGGCGCTGGTACCTCCTGTGCCACTCCCACCGCGCGGACGCGATCCGCACCTACCGGGTCGACCGGATCCACTCGATCCAGCAGACCACGCACGTGTTCGACCCGCCCGACGGGCTCGACCCGGTGGCGGTGCTGGAGGAGAACCTGGGCACCGGCTGGGAGTTCCCCACCTGCGTCGTGTTCGACGCTCCGCTGACCGAGGTGGCCCCGTGGATCCGGCCGCCCATGGGACGGCTCGAACCGGCGGGGGACAGGTGCGTGCTCGTCGGCAGCACGAGCAATCCGGCCATGTACGCGCAGGAGTGGTTGGCGACCGTGCCGTTCGCGTTCCGCGTCGAGGGCGGCGACGAACTCCGCGCCGCGGTCGCGGCGGTGGCGGCGCGCTTCGCCGCCGCCCTCCCGAGGAACCCCTGACGGCTCACCCGGGCGGCCGCGCCCTTCGAGGGTCTCGGAGCTGGCGCCCGGCGGCACGCATTGTCCACCGTGGAGGCAACTACGCTGAGTTGACACCGCGCTGAGGAGAACATGATGGCCAAGTACCTGTTGCTCAAGCACTACCGGGGCGCGCCGGCATCGGTCAACGACGCACCGATGGAGGAGTGGACGCCGGAGGAGGTCACGGCCCACGTGCAGTACATGCGGGACTTCGCCGCTCGACTCGAAGCCACCGGCGAGTTCGTCAACCACGCGGCGCTGTCCCCGGAGGGCACGTTCGTCCGCCACGACGGCGAGGGACGGCCGCCGGTCACCGACGGCCCGTTCGCGGAGACCAAGGACCTGATCGCCGGCTGGATGGTGATCGACGTCGAGACCTACGAGCGGGCGCTCGAGCTGGCCGGCGAGTTGTCCGCGGCTCCGGGCGCGGGTGGCAAGCCGGTCCAGGAGTGGCTCGAGGTGCGCCCCTTCTACGCCGAGCAGGCCACGGCCACCGAGTGAACGAGTCGCTGCTCCGGGAGCTGGTGCCCGCGGTGATCGGTGTTCTCGTCCGCCGGGGAGCCGACTTCGCGGCGGCCGAGGACGCCGTGCAGGACGCCCTGGTCGAGGCCGTACGCGTGTGGCCGGACGACCCACCGCGGGAACCCAAGGGCTGGCTGGTCACCGTGGCCTGGCGCAAGTACCTCGACGCCGCCCGCGCTGACACGTCCCGGCGGAACCGTGAGGTACGCGTCGAGGACGAGCCCGCGCCCGGCCCGGCCGAGGTGGTGGACGACACGCTCCAGCTGTACTTCCTGTGCGCGCACCCGTCCCTGACACCGGCGTCGGCGGTCGCGCTCACGCTACGCGCGGTCGGCGGCCTGACCACGCGACAGATCGCCCAGGCCTATCTCGTGCCGGAGGCGACCATGGCCCAGCGGATCAGCAGGGCCAAGCGGACCGTCTCGGACGTCCGGTTCAACCAGACCGGTGACGTCGCCACGGTGCTGCGCGTGCTCTACCTGGTCTTCAACGAGGGCTACTCCGGCGACGTCGACCTCGCCGGCGAGGCGATCCGGCTCACTCGCCAGCTGGCGGCCAAGACCCATCACGAGGAGGTCGCGGGCCTGCTCGCGCTCATGCTGCTCCACCACGCACGGCGCCCGGCACGGACCGGCCCCGACGGCAGCCTCGTCCCGCTCGCCGAGCAGGATCGCGGCCTGTGGGACACCGGTCTGATCGCCGAGGGCGTCGAGATCCTCCAGGCCGCGCTCGCCCGCGACCGCCTGGGCGAGTTCCAGGCCCAGGCCGCCATCGCCGCGCTCCACGCCGACGCCCGGACGGTCGACGAGACCGACTGGGTGCAGATCGTCGAGTGGTACGACGAACTGGTGCGCCTGACCGACAGCCCGGTGGCCCGCCTCAACCGGGCCGTCGCGGTCGGCGAGGCCGACGGACCGCGGGCCGGCCTGGCCGCCCTCGCGGGCCTCGACCCCGCCCTGCCCCGCTACACCGCCGTCGCGGCGTACCTGCACGAGCGCGACGGTGACCCGGCGACCGCGGCACGGCTCTACGCCGACGCTGCCCGATCGGCACCCAGCCTCCCCGAACGCGACCACCTCACGCGACAGGCCGCACGACTCAACGCGCAGCTGCGCGGGTAAGCGGTGGGCGGAGAGCCGCGGGCGGTGGGCGGCGCGGGACGGTCCGGTCCGCACCAGGATCGGCGCGGACCGGACCGTCGTCCGCTCAGCTGGTCGGGAAGTTGTCCGGGGTGCGGATGCGGTCACGGACCCAGACGCCTGCGGGCTTGAGCCGCGAGGTGCCCGCGAAGGGTCCGTTCGGGCAGGTGCCGCTCGTGAACACCGCACCTGAACGGGAGTCGTCGGAGAAGTTCCAGTTGACCCAGCTGATCTTCTTCGACGCCATCAGATCGAGGTATCGCTGGGACATGGCGAAGTCGTTTCCACCGTCGCCGGAGGCGGTCTGGGTGCCGAACTCGGTGACGAACATCGGGATCCGGTCGGCGGCACGCGACAGGGTGTCGAGGTACTCGTCGTCGTGCGATCCGGCGTAGAAGTGGAACGTGTACATGACGTTGCCGAAGCTCACCTGGTTGTTGATCACGTCGGTCTCGTTGCGGCCGTCGGAGACGCCGAGCGAGCCCCACGCGTGCGTGCCCAGCAGGATCACCGAGTCCGGGTCCTGCGCGCGAACGACCGGGATGATCTGCTGGTGGTAGTTGCGGACGGTGTTCCAGCTGACGCCGTTCGGCTCGTTCGCGACGTCGTACAGGATGTTGGTCTTGTTGCCGTGCCGCTGCGCGATCTCGGTGAAGAACGTCTTCGCGCGGTCGAGGTTGTAGTTCGGGTCACCGGGCGTGAGCTGGTGCCAGTCCACAATGGCGTACATGCCCCGTGCGGTGGCGGCCTCGATCAGGCTGTGCATCCGGTCGGTGAACAGCCGCGGGTTCGTCTCGTAGCCACCCTCCTGGATGTACATGGAGAGGCGAATGACGTCGGCGTTCCAGTCGGTGGCCAGGGCATCCATGGAGGCGTTGTTGACGCACTGCGGGTACCACTGGAGGCCGTGCGTGCTCATGCCGCGCAACTGGATCGGCTTGCCGTACTGGTTGCACAGCTTCAGACCACACACCCGCAGCTGACCGTTGATCGCCACCGGCGTGCCGCCGGGCCCGGGTGTGGGGGAGACGGTCGGGGACGGGGTCGGGGACGGGGTCGGAGACACCGTGGGCGACACCGTGGGCGACACGGTCGGTGAGCTCGTCGGCGTGGTGCCGCCGGAGCAGGACGCGCCGTTGATCGTGCAGTTCGTCGGGCTACCGGTACCGCTGCCCACGAAGCCGAACGTCACGGTCTGGCCCGGGTTGATCGTGCGGTTGTACTCGCGGTTGGTGAACGTGTAGTGGTTGCCGCTGCGGGTCATCAGCGCGTCCCAGTACGTCCCGACGCCCGAGCCGGACGGGAGGTCGAACTCGACCTTCCAGCCGGTCACGGCGCTGCCGGTGCCGTTGGTGATCGCGCCGTCAGCGGTGAAGCCGCCGTCCCAGACGGACTTCTTCGTGATCGTGGCGGTCACGGACGCCGCCTGGGCGTGCGGTAACCAGAGCGCGCCGCCGACCAGCACGAGGCCGGCCACGATGGCAGTCCGCAGGAGAGCCGTTCGTCGTTTCATGTGCACTCCTCAGCCGGGCGCGTCCTTGCCGGACGCACCTGTCGTCACTGCGCCGTACGGGTTGCCCTCACCGCACCGGGAGGACGGAGGAATGGTTAGGAAAGTTTCCTGCCAGATGGAAGCGCCTTTCGTGGTGATCTGTCAACAGGGCGCGTCGATCGGATTTCTCGGTCCGTTCACGCACGGGGGTACCCCTGGGTGAGCGCCGATGGGGTATCGACCTGCGATTTGCGGCCTCTGTTCATCAGGTTAGTCCGATTACAAGTTCATATACGTGGACAGGTGTTGACCTGTTGGACACCGTCCCTTATAACGAGCCGTTAACAGGCCTGTGAGGTGCGCGCATCCCTGTGTCCGAGCGCCCATCCTTCGGAGGCCACGGTGTCCATTTCCGCACCTGCTCGACGCTCACTCGTCCTCGGCACCGTGCTGGTTCTGGCGGCGGCGAGCGCGATCCACTCGGCCGGCGCCGCGCCTGGCGTCGGCGCGATGACCGGGCTCGACCTGTCCGCCGGGAACCGCCGGGCGCCTGTGCCCGGGTTGTACGACTGGTCCCGAGCCGGCTACCGCGGCGGCGCGCCACTGCCAGGCGCGGCAGACGTGAACCCCAGCGTGACCTGCCAGATCACCCCGGACGAGCTGGCCAGCCAGTTCAACGTCCGGCCGGGCGACGGCGCCGACGACACGACCGGGTTGCAGGCGGCGATCGACGCGATCCGCACCGGCTGCTCCGCCAGCGCGAGCTACGACCGGTTGAGCCTGATCACGTTGCCCGCCGGGGAACTGGCGGTGTCGCGGGAGATCCACGTCGACGCGGACTACCTGATCCTGCGCGGCGCCGGTGCCGCCGCGACCCGGGTCGTCTATCGGCCCGACGCGAACACGGTCTACGACACCCTCACCCCCGACGGCTCGGACTGGGACGAGGACGGCATGACCCACGCGGACGGCAAGGGCGGCTGGCTCTGGCCGGGCCGTGGCCTGTTCCGGGTGCAGTCCCGAGGGGTGCACAGCAGCTACAGCAGCGCGTACGCGTCCGCGCCGGCCAACCGCAAGGACATCTTCGAGGGCACCGTGAACGTGCACTGGAAGGCCGGCGTGAAGCTGCGGGGCATGACGGGCGACACGGCCCACGCGGCGCGGGCGGGGGAACGGGTGGTGCACCTGGCCGCCGCCGGCGCGTTCACCGCCGGCTCGTTCGTGAACATCCGCGCGGCGAACAGCACGAACTTCTACCGCCAGCAGGAAGCGCTCCCGACCGAGCAACCGCTGCTCAACCAGCACATGCGGCAGCAGATCTTCACGATCGCCTCGGTCGACACCGCGAACCGCACCCTCACGCTGGACAAGCCGCTGGAGTTCGACGTTCCCGTCACATCCACATCGGACGGATCGGCCGCGATCGGCGGCGCGGTGTACGACTCCAAGGCCTCGCCGCTCGTCGACCCGGTGGTCGGCGTCGGCTTCGAGAACTTTTCGTTCACCCAGGCCATGGCTGGGCTCGACCCCGCGGACGCCCACCACAACTACGGCAACATGTCGCCGGCCCAGGAGATGCACGGCATCGTGTTCAAGTGGGCGGCGAACTCCTGGGTCCGCGGCATGAAGGCCGAGATGGCCGGCTCCCACCCGATCGTCACCGAGGAGGCCAAGAACCTCCAGATCGTCGACAACGAGCTGGTCGGCTCCTGGAACAAGGGCAAGGGCGGCAACGGGTACTTCCGCGGCTCCCGCGTCTGGGACTCCCTCTACGCCGGCAACACCTCGCGCGACCTGCGGCACTTCACGTTCCAGTGGTCCGCGTCCGGCAACGTGGTCATCGGCAACGACCTCGACTCCGACCTCAACCTGCACGGCGGCTGGGAGCGCAACAACCTGTTCGAGCTGAACACCGTCCGGGTCCCGTACGACCACCGGTCCGCCAGCTGCCGCGCGAACTGCGGCGAGGAAGGCGGCGGCGGTCCTGACGCGTCCACCTGGTACCCGATCTGGTGGGGCGCCGGCAAGAAGGCGGTGAAGTGGTCCGGTTCGTCCGGTCCGCGGAACGTGTTCTTCAACAACGCGATGACCAAGCAGGCCACCGCGAACGGCCCGTATGCCGCGTACTACCCGGACCGGAACCGCATCTACCAGTTCGGCTGGAACGGCACCGGCTGGAAACACCTCGACTCCGGCGGCACCCCGATCGCCGACTGGGCCGCCAACGAGCAACGCGACTACACCGGCGGGCACGGCGTCGACGCCACCCGCACCGACCCGGCGGCGTCCCTGTTCCTCAAGTCCGTGACCGGAACCCCGACGTCGTCGCCGTCCGTGTCGCCCACGCCTGGGCCCGGCGCATGCGTGACCGCGACGTTCACGCAGGGATCGACGTGGAGCAACGGCTACGGCGCCTCGTACGCCGTCCGCAACGGATGTGCCGCGCCGATCACCAGCTGGGTGGTCGAGTTCGACCTGCCGGCCGGATCGGCGGTCACCAGCTCCTGGAACTCCGTCCGCACCCAGAACGGGCAGCGTTACCGGTTTGCCAACGCCGCGTACAACGGCGACATCGCACCGGGAGCGTCCGAGAGCTTCGGCTTCAACGTCCGGGGCCCCGGTACCCCGAGCAACTGCACGGTCAACGGCGCGCCGTGCGGCGGGGGACCCGGCCCGGGGGAGGACACCCAGCCGCCCACCGCGCCGACCGGGCTGCGTTCGACCGGCGTCACGACCAGCGCGGTGTCGCTCGCCTGGACGGCGTCCACGGACAACGTCGGCGTCACGGGGTACGACGTCCTCGCCGGTGGCGCCGTGCGGGCCACCGCCACCGCGCCGGCGGCCACCGTGACCGGCCTGGTCGCCAGCACGGGGTACACGTTCACGGTCCGGGCCCGCGACGCGGCCGGCAACGTCTCCGCGACGAGCACCGCCGTCACGGCCACCACCAGCCCGTCCTCCGGTGGCGGGTCCACGGTGGACGTGTCCACCGCCGAGCAGCTCCAGGCGGCGCTCGCCAGCGTGAACGCCGGCCAGACCATCCGCCTCGCCGCCGGCACGTACCACGGAGCGTTCCTCACCAGCCGGGCCGGTACCGCGTCGCAACCGATCACGCTGACCGGCCCGGCGGGCGCCGTACTGGTCAACGACGGCCCGTCCGGCACCGCGCCGTCCTGCCCGGCGCCGACCACCGGCTGGGACTCCGGATACGGCCTCTGGCTGTCGGGCGCCCCGCACTGGAACCTCGCCGGCTTCACCGTCGCCGATTCCAAGAAGGGCATCGTGCTGGACGACTCCCACCACGTCACGATCGAGCGCGTCCACGTGCACCACGTCGACGAGGAAGCCGTGCACTTCCGGCGGTCGTCCTCGGACGGCGTGATCCGCGACTCCCGCATCGAGTCCACCGGGCTGGTCCAGAAGGGCTACGGAGAGGGCGTCTACGTCGGCTCGGCCGCCTCCAACTGGGCCTGCCACGGCAACTCCGGCGGCGTCGACAGGTCCGACCGGGTGCAGGTCGTCAACAACGACATCGGCCCGAACGTCGCCGCCGAGGCGATCGACATCAAGGAAGGCACGACCGCCGGCGTCATCCGCGGCAACCGGTTCGACGGCCAGGGCATCTCCGGTGACAACTCGGCCGACTCGTGGATCGACGCCAAGGGCATCGGCTACCTGATCGAGAACAACACCGGCACGTTCCGCAGCCCGGGCACGCTCGCGAACGGCCACGAGACGCACAACCCGAACACGTCGCCGCCGTTCGCCAACGGCTGCGGCAACGTGTGGCGCGACAACCGGTCCGACCTCGGCGGCGTCGGGCAGTACGCCATCAAGATCGCCTCGACGTCGCAGTGCTCCGGCAACCCGAACATCGTGTACGCGTCCAACACCGTGACCAACGCCGTGACCGGACTGACGAACATCCCGGTCACTCCGTAGACGGCGCCGAGCGACCCTGGCCGGGGCCGGCACGCCGGGGAGAGCGTCTTCGACGACAGGCAGGACAATGCCTCACGCTGGCGAGGAAGCCACGGAGCGAACGGTGGAGTGACGATGCAACGATGGGCCCGACGGTGCTCGACATCGGCTGCGGCACCCGCGCCAAGGCCGCCGGCGAGGGCCTGACCGTGCACTTCGAGGTCCAGGACGCCACGCAGCTGTCGTTGCCGTCGGCACCGTTCGACTCGGTGTTCGACTCCGGCCTGCTGCACCGAGGAGTTGCTGCGGGCGGCCTTCCCCGAGCCGGAGTGGGTCGACACGGGCATCGAGCGGATCGACGTGGCCGCCGAGACAGGCGGCCAGGCGCTCACCCTGCCGGGCTTCCTGCTCCGCACGGTTCGGGCGTTCGAGTCGCCCGCGCCCTAGATCGGGGGCGTGCAGCATCATCTGACGATGAAGATCTACGCGGAGTTGCCAGCTCGCCGCCTGCGTCAGCTCCTCGCCGACGCGCTGATCGTCGCCTGGATCGGCGGCGGGCTCTGGCTCGCGGACTGGATACGCGACCGCGCCTCCGGCCTGGCGGAGTCCGGGCGGGCCCTGGAGCGTACGGGCGGCGACCTTGCCGACCGGTTCTCGGACGCGGGCGAGCAGGCGCGGCGGGCACCCGGCGTGGGTCGCGTGCTCGCCGCGCCGTTCGAGACCGGCACCGACGCCGCCGACGCGCTGGTCCGGGCCGGGCAGTCCTATCAGGACGCGGTCGAAGGTACGGGCCGCCTGCTGGCCACTGTCGTGCTCGTGGTGACGTTCCTCGTCGTGCTGGTGAGCTGGCTGCCGGTGCGGGCACGGTGGATCCGGCGGGCGACGGTGGCCGCCCGGCTCCGCGCCCAGCCGGCGGGCCGCGACCTGCTCGCCCTGCGTGCGCTCACGTCGCAGTCGCTCCGCCGGTTGCGGCAGGTCGGCGACGACCCGGCGGGCGGCTGGCGTTCCGGCGACCCGGCGGTCCTGGACGCCCTGGCGGCGCTGGAGCTGCGCGGTGCCGGCCTGCGGGTGGGATCGCGATGAGCGACCGGCTCGCTCAGGCCTGGGACGAGGCCGCAAACGGCTACGACGCCTACTTCGTCCCTCGGTTCGCTCCCTGGGTACGCGACGCGGTGGCGGCGATCACGGACGCGGCCCTGCCCGACGGACCGGTCCTGGTCCCGTGCTGCGGCACGTTCCCCGAGGTGGACCTGCTGGCAGGGCGGTTCCCCGACCGCGAGATCGTCGGGATCGACCTGTCCCCGGGCATGATCCGCCTGGCGCAGGAACGCGCGGCGCGGTGGCCGCGGGCGAGCGCCGTCGTGGCCGACGCCTCGACCCTCGACGCGCGCTGGTCGGGCCGGTGCGGTGCCGTGGTGTCGGCGTTCGGACTGCAGCAGCTGCCGGAACCCTTGGCCGCCCTGCGGTCATGGACTTCGGCGCTCGCCCCGCGGGGAAGGCTGTCCGTGCTGTTCTGGCCGCACATCACCGAGGCCGAGGGACCGTTCGCGCTGCTGTCGGACGTTGTCGCGTCGGCGGGGGAGAGCACGTGGGAGGACGACCTGGTCACGGCGCTGAGGGACGCCGGCGCGACGGTCGAACGGGACGAGCGGCTCGTCCACGGCATGTCCCACGTGGACGCGGCGGCCTTCTTCGACGCCTTCGACCGTGCCGGGCCCCTGCGGGCGCTCGCGATCGCGCGCGGGGACGCGTTCGTCGCCCAGCTGCGCGAGGCGTTCCTTCGCCGCGCTCCGACGGGCGAGTGGCGCCACCGCCCAGCGGCGCGCCTGCTCCTCGCCCGCCGAGGTTGACCGCCGCGTGGTTGTCGCCGGCGCGCTGGCCACCGCGGCGTCCTTAGCCGGCCGCCGTGGTGTCGCTCGCGTCGTCGCCGAGGCTGAGCAGCAGGGTGCGCAGCGTCGCGGCGAGGTCGTCCTGCTGGTGCTGGTCGAGCGCGGCGAGGATGCGTCGTTCGTTGGCGACGTGGGCGACGACGGCGCGGTCGACGAGCTCGCGGCCGGCGGGCGTGAGGGCGACGACGACGGTGCGCCGGTTGGCGGGGTCGACGTCGCGCGTGACGTAGCCCTTGGCGACGAGCCGGTCGAGCCGGTTGGTGACGGCGCCCGAGGTCACCATCGAGGAGCGGGCCAGCGCACCGGCGGTCATGCCATCGGGTGAGCCCGCGCGCCGGAGGGTCGCGAGGACGTCGAACTCGCCCCGCTCCAGCCCGAACTCGCTGAAGACCGTCTGCAGCTCGCGCTCGATGATCCGGGCCAGCCGGGCGAGACGGCCGAGGATCCGCATCGGGGACGCGTCGAGGTCCGGGCGGGCACGGGCCCACTGCTCGACGATGCGGTCCACGGCGTCACGCGTCACGAGAACTCCTCAACGTTGAACTGTTTGACGTCAAGGTATCACTGTTGGTACGTTCTCAACGTTGAACATTTCAACGTTGAGAGGTTGGCTCATGGGTACCGCATCCCGCACCGCGCTCACCGCGCTCGCGCCCGTGGTCTGGGGCACGACGTACCTCGTGACCACCGAACTGCTGCCGCCCGACCGGCCGTTGCTGTCGGGAGTGCTCCGCGCGCTCCCCGCGGGGATCCTCGCCATCGCGATCGGGCGCCAGCTGCCGAAGGGGTCGTGGTGGTGGCGCGCGGCGGTGCTCGGCGTCCTCAACATCGGCGCGTTCTTCGCCCTGCTGTTCCTCGCGGCGTACCGCCTACCAGGAGGCGTCGCGGCAACCCTCGGCGCCGTCGGCCCGCTCGCGACCGCCGGGTTCGCGCTGGTCCTGCTCGGCGACAGGCCCACCCGGTGGCGGCTCGGATGGGCGGCCGGCGGCATCGTCGGGGTCGCCCTGATGGTGCTGCGCCCGGACGCCGGATTCGACGCGGTCGGGATGGTCGCGGGCCTCGCCGGACCCGTCGCGATGAGCGCCGGCGTCGTGCTCACCCGTCGCTGGGGGCGGCCGGTCGGGGCGGTGACCTTCGCCGGCTGGCAGCTCACGGCCGGCGGCCTGTTCCTCCTGCCGATCGCGCTGCTCATCGAGGGGCCGCCGCCGTCGCTCACCGTCGAGGCGCTCGGCGGGTACGCCTGGCTCGCGATCGTGGGTGCCCTGCTCGCGTACTCGCTGTGGTTCCGGGGGATCGGTGAGCTGCCGGTCGTCGCCGTGTCCTTCCTCGCACTGCTCTCGCCGATCGTCGCCACCGGGCTCGGCTGGCTGGTCCTCGGGCAGTCGCTGACCGCCGTGCAGGCCCTCGGGTTCGCGCTGGCGCTCCTGTCCATCCTCGCGGCGCAGCTGACGCCTCCGCGGCGGCGCCGCCGTCGCTCGGACGAGACCGAGCGCCCCGCGCATCGGCGCCGGCGATTCACGGTGGTGGCGACGTCCTGACGGCAGACCCGCTACCGCAACGGTGACTACCAAGAGTAGGGGCTTCCGCACCACGAGTACGCGCCAGGCTCTGAACGCCAGCGACCGTTCCCCTCGACGGAACGGGTCCGTGGCAGGTCGGCGCCGGCCGCCGAACTGTTGACATCGACCGCACCACCCGGTGCGGCGTCCGATAGCGACACCCGATGCCCAAGGAGGCAGCGCATGTCCGTCATCACCGCCACCGCCCAGGAACTCCTCGCCGGCGATGTCGTCCCGGGTCGGGAGTTCAACTTCCCGACCGAGATCAGCGCCGAGGGCAACCCCGACCACGTGACGCACTACTGCTGATCGTCCGAGGTCACCGTCATCGGCGGTGACCCGACGAACCATTGCTGAGCGACGAGGGCCGGCCAGAACCCTGGCCGGCCCTCGCTGTTTCCGCTCGCACCCACACCAGAGAGGCACAGCCATGAGATCCGCCCGTGACGTCAGCATCGCCGAGCTGGTCGAGCGGGACGAGGTTGAGGCCGGGCTGGTCTGGGCAGCGGCCAGGTCCGCGTTCCTCGCCAACGCCGACCGCGTGACCGCCGCGCTCGACCGCCCGGTCCAGCAGCACCAGCCGGACCGGGCCGCACACCTGCTGCGCGGTCTGGCGATGCTGGACGCGCCACGCGTGCGGCTGCTGGAGATCGGGGCGTGCGCCGGCCTCAACCTCGGCCTCGACCGGTACTCGTGGACAGGCCCGGACTGGACGTGGGGCGACAGCGCGTCCGCGGTCCAGCTCCCCGCCTACGGACCGTCGCCCGGCGACATCGAGATCGTCCAGCGCGCCGGCTGCGACCTCGACCCGCGCGACCCCGCCGATCCGGCGGACGCCCGGATCCTGCGCTCGTTCATCCCACCCGAGCACACGAGCGACCGGCAGGAACTGGACGCCGCGCCCGCCCTGGCCGCCGGTGCCGGCACCAAGGTCACCCGCGCGGGAGCCGCGGACTGGCTCCGCGATCAGTTCGAACAGCCCGTCGACGACGGCGTGGTCACCGTGGTCTGGCACAGCCTCGTGCGGCTCTACCTCGACCCGGTGGCGGATACCCGACAACCGGGCGTCGCGCCTTGACTCCCCGTGCCGACCCCACGGCGGGCCGCCAGCGTCGCGCTGGCGGCCCGGCTCCCGGCACGATCAGACGCAGTTGCCGCAGATGTCGATCGGTCCGTCGTCCTCACCGGTCGGCGGCCGGCCGAACGGGATCTGCTCGCCGACGACCGGCGTCCCGGGCGAGCCGTTCTCGTCCGCGGGCACCTCGACCGCGTAGCAGCCGACGTGCGTGCCCATCTCGGTGCGCAGGCACACGGCCTCGGTGCCGACCGGGACGCTCAACCGCTTGGTGAACGCGTCGCCGCCGTCCCAGAACGGGTACGACGGGCCGGTGACGAGGTCGGACGAGAGCTCGGTACGGTCGAGCTTGTAGCCGATGACCTCCACCTTCCGGCGGCAGTGCGTGCCACCGACGATCGTCTCGGCGACGGCGACACCGTCGACCCGGACCGCGCCCGGCCCGTCGGCCACCACGGACATCTCGTGGATTCCCCAGCGGTGGCACTGCTGCTTCGCCGGGGCCGCGCTCGAGGGCGTGAATCCCAGCGCCACGATCCCGGCCAGGGTCAGGCCGGTGACCAGCAGGGCGGAACCGATCAGGCGTCGTACGGAGATCCTGTTACTCATTGCTCCTCGTTCTGTACGTGGACTCACAGCACGAGATGCAACCACAGCCGGCCGGAGCCGTCACTGGCGTACGGCCGCGGCCGGCTTGATATTGCAGGTTTACGCAACGGCCGTCACTTCCTGACGCTGGGGCCGTCCATGATCTCGTACCAGATGGGCCCGCCCTCCCGGCTGAACGCCTCGACTTCGCCCAGCTGAGCGCGGTCGACCACCGCCGTGACGTAGTTCACGTCGGACTCGAGCAGCCGGCGGACGGCAACGGGAGTGGCCGCCTTCCCGCCGGCGCCGGCCAGCTGCAGCCGGACGATCTCCGAGGGGAGCACCGAGACCACGAGCACGTCGTCCGAACCGGGAAAGCTGACACGGAGTAGCGACGGCGGCCGCATGTACGACGGGCGCGGCTCGGGCATGTCGCCGTGCCAGAGGTGGACCCTGGGGACGTCCCAGTCCAGGTCGCACATGAGCTCGCGCCGGGCGCCGTCGACCCGGACCTGTAAGCACGCCCCGTCCGGCCCCTGCTGGGCGAGGACCGCCCACCGCGACTCGCCCACGGTGCCGTGGTGGACCACCAGGACGGGCCCGGCCGGGTCGCGCGGCCAGAGGAAGTACCCGGCGCCGGCGAGCAGCACCGCCATGAAGATGTTGCCTGCCCAGCGTTGGCGAGGCTTAGACAACGGGGATCTCCTGTCCGGCCGCGTCCATGACCTGGAACCGCGTGAAGACCGTCTCACCGTCGACCGGCTTCATGTCGACGGGAAGCCTGACCTGCTTCAGGTGTATCCAGTACGCGGGCCGCTCGAGGTCCTCGTGCCGGCGCGCCTCGGCCTCGACGACCTCGCCGCCCGGCAGGGTGTACCGGACCGTGCGGGCGTCCTCAGGCAGCAGGCCGAAGGCGACCAGTTCGACGGCGTGCCGGCGATCCTTGTCCAGCCGGTAGAACTCCTTCGTCGCCGGCACCCAGGCGTCCACGTCCTTCGGCTTGGCCCAGGCGCAGTAGTCCAGCAGCTTCCTGTCCGACCGCTGCCGTTGCCGCCAGGTGACCAGGCAACCGTCGTCGGGCCGTACGTCGATCGCGTAGCCGTCCTCCTCGTAGCTGAGCAACGGATCGCTGCCGAGGTTGGCGAGGCCCCGCGCGGCGCCCGACCCCACCGCGACCAGCGCGAGCGACGCCAGCGCCGACACGAGCACCAACGCGACCATCTCGTCCGGACGGAGGCCGCGAACCCACGTCCACCCGGAGCGCCAGAGCGGTTCCCCACGCCCGCGCCGGCCGGTCCTGCGCTGCTTCGCCATGGCGGCGATGGTAGGTGCCTCGCAAGCGGACAAGGCCCGGCTGGACGTGACCTGCCACGCTTGAGCGGTACCGGCGCCACCTGTGCAGCGGCACCACGGTCGCGGGCCGCACGACGTACGAGCCGGGGCGACAGACCGTCGGCGTCGGCTGAGCGGTTCTGGACCAGCCGAGACGTAGGGTGGCCGTATGGAGCCCTCCACCGAGGTCGACGATCCGCGTGAAGCCAATGAGGACGCGCTCGTCGCGCGGATAGCCAGGACGATGCGGCGGCAGCTCGAGAAGGACTACGCGCCGGCCGCGACAAGACGGGATGCGCACCCCAAACACACCGGGCTGTTCGAGGGGACGTTCGAGGTCGCGCCGGATCTGCCGGCCGAGTTGCGGGTGGGCGTGTTCGCGGAGGCACGGTCGTACCGGGTGTGGGTCCGGACGTCGAATGCGAGCGCCAAGCCGCAGTCCGATGCCGTCCGGGATGTTCGGGGTCTGGCCATCAAGCTGCTCGACGTGCCGGGGGCGAAGATCCCGGAGAGCGACGAGGAGCAGTCGCAGGACTTCGTGGTGCTCAGCACGCCCAACATGCCGCTGGGGACGCTCCGCCTGTTCCACGACGCCATCGTCTACAGCATCCGGTACTCGCCGCTGCTGTTCGCCGCCAAGATGTTCCTCACCGGCAGGTCGCGCCTACTCAAGGAGTTGGACGCGCTCCGTATCCGGCCCACTTCCCCGCTGGAGATCCGGTACTGGAGCACGACGCCGTACCGGTTCGGCGCCGACCGGATCGTCAAGTACTCGCTGCTGCCGATGTCCGACGCCACGAGCCCGCTCCCGCCGTCGCCGCTGCCCGACGACTATTTGAGCCGGGCGATGGAGACCCGGCTCTCTCAGGAGGACGTCCGCTTCGCGTTCGCGGTGCAGTTCCGGGCCGACGGTATGCACGTCCACGACGCCGCTCCCCGTTGGGACGAGTCGGTCTCGCCGTTTCGCACGGTGGCGACGCTCACCATCCCGGCGCAGGTGTTCCGCACGGCGGAGCGCGACCAGCGTTCCGAGGAGCTGAGCTTCTCACCGGGGCACGCGCGGGTCGAGCACCGTCCCGTAGGACCGATCAACCGTGCCCGTATGCAGGTCTACCGGACCAATTCCGAGTTCCGGCACGACCGCAGCGGTCACGCCCGGCTGACGCGGTAGCCGATCAGCCAGAGCGGGAAGGCCAGCGCGCAAGGTAGCCGGCGAAGCGTTCGTCGACCTCCTCGCCGGTCAGCCCGAAGTCGGAGAGCTGATAGCGGTGGGACGGGCGGCGATCGCCCGACGCCGACTCCGCGTGCAGGGCTGTCATCGCCGCCTGCGCCTCACCGGTCAGCGGCAACCCGAAGTGCGCGTACACCTTCTCGACCGTGCCGACCGGGTCGGCGACGAAGTCGTCGTAGTACACGTCGCAGAACCGTGCCTGGTCGTACCTGGCGCGATCGGCGGCGAACGTGTCGAGACCGCGGGCCCACAGGTCGAGCTGGCTGCGGCCGACGAGTTCGCCGTGGAAGACCTCGGACCAGTCCTTGGCCGCTGTCGCGTTGAGGCTGCAGATGGAGGCGATCGCGGTGCGGGGAGCGCGGTGCATCTGGATCAGCAGCGCGTCGGGGTAGACCGTGAGCAACGCGTCCAGCGCGAACAGGTGGCTGGGGTCCTTGAGCACCCACCGCCGGTCCTGGTCCGGCAGGCCGATCAGTTCGAGGTTGCGACGGTGCCTGCGGTACGGCTCGGTCCAGTCCTGTCCGGCGAGCCAGGCCGAGTACGTGGGCAGGTGGGCGAGGCACTCGTACGAGATCGACCGCGCGGACTGCCGCACCAGCTGCCAGCACTCTTCGACCTGGTCCGCGGACATGTAGTGCAGCCCCATGAACTCGGGATGCTCGACGTGGTGCTGGCGGTATCCCGCCTCGATGCCCGCGAAGATCGGGTTGTTCGCCCAGGTGTCCCGCGGCGGGCGCGGCTGCGGTACCTGCGTGAGCCACAGCTCCAGGCCCTGGTGGGCGGGGTCCTCGACGAGGAGCCGGTGCAGGGCGGTGGTCCCGGTGCGCGGCAGGCCGGTGACGAAGATCGGCCGTTCGATCGGGGCGCCCGCACTCTCGGGGTGCTGCCGCGACCCGGCCTCGCTGAGGAGCCGGGCCACCAGCGCGCCGCGCAGGAAGGCCCGCTTCGCCTTGTTGCCGACCGGGGTCAGCGCGGCGTCGCGCGCGTAGGACTCCAGCAGCACCGCGAGCGCTTCGTGGTAATCCGGTGCGCCGAAGTCGTCGAGCCCGGTGATCCTGGTGGCGGAGGCGTGCAGATCCTCGACGGTGCCGACACTGTCGCGTCCCGTGCCCATCGTCACTCCTGGGGTCAGTGGTGGAACTCGCCGCTGTTGACGTCGAGACACTGGCCGGTGATCGCGCGGGCCAGGTCGGAGGCCAGGAACACCACGGCGTCGGCGATCTCGTCCGGCTCGGGGAGCCTGCGCAGGTCGATCCTGGCCGCGGTCTCGTCGTAGATCTGCTGGGCCGGGACGCCGCGCTCGGCGGCGAGGTAGCCGAAGTACCACTTGAGCGAGTCGGCCCAGATGTAGCCGGGCGCCACCGAGTTGACCCGGACGCCCTGCGGCCCGAGTTCGCTGGACAGGCTCTGGGCGAGCGCGAGCAGGCTCGCCTTGGCCATCTTGTAGGCGCCGAACGGTTGCCGTGAATGGCGCAGCACCGCCGAGTTGATCATCACCACCGAGCCCCGGTTCGCTGCCAGGGCCGGGACGAACAGCCGCGTCAGCCGCAGGGCGCCGAGGACGTTGGTCTCGAATCCTCCGCGCACCTGGTCGAGGTCCACTGTGGCCAGATCGCCCAGCGGCGGGAGCGCGAAGGCGTTGTTGACCAGGACGTCCACCTTGCCGAACGTCTCCATCGCGACGTCCGCCAGCCGCGTGGCCGCGGCGTCGTCGTTGATGTCGGTGGGCACGGTCACCGCGCGGCGCCCGAGATCGGTGATCTCCTTCGCCACGTCCACCAGGCGGGATTCGGTGCGTGCCGCCAGCACGACGTCGGCACCGGCCCGCGCGGCCTGCACGGCGATGGACCGGCCGAGCCCCGGGCCGACCCCCGACACCACGACGACCTTGCCGTTCAGCATCCCGTCACCCCAGCATCCGGCTGGCGACCGCGGCCTGCCGCGCCGCGATGCGCTCCGCGTACTCCTCGGGCGTGACCCGCGCCTGCTCGTAGAACGGCAGCCGGGCCGCGAGCTCGTCCACGTCGACCACCTCGACCACGGGACCGTCGTCGGGCTTCAGCTCGCGCGACAGCCGCTGCCAGCGGATCTGGACGTAGCCGCGGCGATGGCCCGTGCGCTCCAGCCAGTTGACGACGCCCGGGTCGCGCTCGCTGATCACGAAGCGCAGCTTGCCGTCTGGGTCGACGCGGGCCTGGTCGGCGGTGAGGCTGGTCTGGTGGTTGACGTAGTCCAGCGAGACGTACCACATGCTGCCGAGCTGGATGCCCTGGTACGGCGCGTCCGACGCCGGCACCGTGACGATCATGGCCTGGTGGTCGTCGAGGTCGTAGTGCCCGGCCGAGGAGAACTGCGTGGTGAGGCCGCCCGGCGTCGACCGGGGCTCGGTCATCGTGTTCACCGGCAGCTTCAGGTAGAACCACTCGGGGAACGCCAGGAACGTCCTGATGCGGCTGAGCAGGATCTTGCCGGCCACACCGTAGCGCTTGGTGAGCCCGTCCCTGGCCAGGGCGGGCGGGGCGACGCCTCTGCGGTCGGCCCGCTGGATGCGGATCATGCCGCGGCGTTCCGTGGCCCAGTCGCTGTAGACCTCGCGGACGACGAGCATCGCCGAACCGGCGCCGATCGTGACGTAGTTCGGTCCGGGGTCGGCCATGGCGGGGCCGAACCGCAGCGCGAAGGTGCCGTCCTCGGCGATGTCGATCGCCCTGTCGTCGAAGGCCGTCACGCTGTCGGGAACGTCGACGGGGGAGTAGTCGCCGGCCAGCACCTGGAAGCTGAGATCGGCGGTGGTGCCGCGCCGCCCGGACACGACGTACTCCGCGTCGTCGCGGATGTAGGCGTGGAAGTACAGCGTGTCGGGGTTGTCGAGGCCCATCTTGGTGTACGGCCCGGTCGACTGCGCGAAGTACGGGAAGTCGCGTTCGTAGGCCCACGCCAGTTGCAACGACGCCCGGATGCTCCCGGCGAGGTAGTCGTAGCCCTCCAGCAGATCCTGCTCGGTGCGCACGTGGGGCGCCCCGGCGATGACCTTCTCGGCCTGGGCGACGGCCTCCGCGAACGGCTGCGTGAGCACGGGCGGCTCCCTCTGGTCGGGGCGCCAGCCTAGAACGTGTTCTAGATTCGGGTCAACGGCTCGCGTGTGCCATGGGGTTGACCGTCGAGGAGAACGTGTTCTACTTTCGGCCACAGCCAGATCGGGCCCGGAGGGCAGGTGCCGGCGTGAGCACGACCTACGAGCTGTCCCACCTGCGCGCTCTCGAGGCCGAGGCCGTGCACATCTTCCGCGAGGTCGCCGCCACCTTCGCCCGGCCGGCGCTGCTGTTCTCGGGCGGCAAGGACTCCGTGGTGATGCTGCACCTTGCCACCAAGGCGCTGTGGCCGGCGCCGGTACCCTTTCCCGTCGTCCACGTCGACACCGGGCACAACTTCGACGAGGTGATCGAGTTCCGCGACCGCACGGTGCGCCGGCTCGGGCTGCGCCTGGTGGTCGCTCGCGTGCAGGACGACATCGACGCCGGCCGCGCGGTGGAGGAGACAGGGCCGAAGGCGAGCCGGAACCGCCTCCAGACCGGTGCCCTGTTGCGGACCATCAGCGAGAACGGGTTCGACGCGGTGTTCGGCGGCGCCCGCAGGGACGAGGAGAAGGCCCGCGCCAAGGAGCGGGTGTTCAGCCTGCGCGACGAGTTCGGCCAGTGGGACCCGCGGCGGCAGCGGCCCGAGCTGTGGAACCTCTACAACGGAGCGCACCGCCCCGGTGAGCACGTCCGCGTGTTCCCGCTCTCCAACTGGACCGAACTGGACATCTGGCAGTACATCCGCGACGAGTGCATCGAGCTGCCCACGCTCTACTACGCGCACCGGCGGACGGTGTTCCAGCGCGACGGCATGCTCCTCGCCCTCACGCCACCCGTGACGGTGCTCGACGGCGAGGAGCCGTTCGAGGCCATGGTGCGGTTCCGCACGGTCGGCGACGCCACCTGCACCGGGTGCGTGGAGTCCACCGCGGCGACGGCCGAGGCAGTGGTCTGCGAGGTGGCCGCCACCCGCCTCACCGAACGCGGCGCGACCCGAGCTGACGACCGCATCTCCGAGGCGGGCATGGAGGATCGCAAGAAGGAGGGGTACTTCTGATGCCGCAGCTACTCCGGCTGGCCACCGCGGGCAGCGTCGACGACGGCAAGTCCACCCTGATCGGCCGCATGCTGTACGACTCGAAGGCGATCTTCGAGGACCAGCTCGCCGCGGTCGAGCAGACCAGCCGCGACCGCGGCGACGACACCCCGAACCTCGCACTGCTCACCGACGGCCTGCGGGCCGAGCGGGAGCAGGGCATCACGATCGACGTCGCGCACCGGTACTTCGCCACGCCCCGGCGGAAGTTCATCATCGCGGACACGCCGGGGCACATCCAGTACACCCGCAACATGGTCACCGGGGCATCGACGGCCGACCTCGCACTGATCCTGGTCGACGCGCGCAAGGGGGTACTCGAACAGTCCCGGCGGCACGCGTTCCTCGCCAGCCTGCTCGGCATCCCGCACCTGGTCCTGTGCGTGAACAAGATGGACCTGGTCGGCTGGTCACACGAGCGGTTCGAGGACATCCGCGAGGACTTCCGCCGGTTCGCGATCAAACTCGACGTCCACGACCTCGCGTTCGTACCGGTATCGGCGCTGCACGGCGACAACATCGTCCACCGCGGCGCCAACATGCCCTGGTACGAGGGCACGTCGCTGCTCCATCACCTGGAAGAGGTGCACGTCGCCTCGGACCGCAACCTCATCGACGCGCGGTTCCCCGTCCAGCACGTGATCCGCGCGGCCAACGCTGACTACCGCGGCTACGCGGGCACGATCGCGGGCGGCGTGTTCAAGCCGGGCGACGAGGTACTCGTGCTGCCGTCCGGGCTCACCTCGACCGTGCGGTCGATCCACGGGCCGGGCGGTGACCACGTCACCGAGGCGTTCCCGCCGCAGGCCGTCACCGTGCGGCTCACCGACGACCTCGACGTCGGCCGCGGCGACGTCCTCTGCCGCCCCCACAACCGCCCGCACCTGGGCCAGGACATCGACGCCATGGTCTGCTGGCTCACCGAGCAGTCCTCGCTCACCGTGGGCGCGCGGTACACGATCCGGCACACCACGCGCACGACCAAGGCGCACGTCCGGGACATCGACTACCGGCTCGACGTGAACACCCTGCACCGTGACGGGTCGGCCCGGTCGCTGTCGGTCAACGAGATCGGCCGGATCCGGCTCCGCACCCAGCAACCGCTGCTGTTCGACCCCTACCGTCGCAACAGGACCACGGGCAGCTTCATCCTCGTCGACGAGGTCACCCACAACACGGTGGCCGCCGGCATGATCACCGCTCCGAGCCTGCCTGCGGCGAACGTCGTCTGGCACCCGGGGGCGGTCGGCCGGGACGAGCGGGCATCGCACGGCGCCACGGTGTGGCTCACCGGCCTGCCCGCCTCAGGCAAGTCGTCCGTCGCGGTCGAGCTCGAACGGCGGCTGCTCGCCGCCGGCCGGCCCGCCTACCTGCTCGACGGGGACAACCTCCGGCACGGACTCAACGCCGACCTCGGGTTCGATGCTTCTGGCCGCGCCGAGAACGTCCGGCGGGTGGGGGAGGTCGCCCGGCTCTTCGCCGATGCCGGCGTCGTGGCCGTCGTCTCGCTGGTGAGCCCCTACCGCGCCGACCGCGAACGCGTGCGCGCGAGCCACGCCGCGGCGGGCCTGCCGTTCGTGGAGGTCTTCGTCGACACCCCCGTCGAGGTCTGCGAGGCGCGCGACCCCAAGGGCATGTACGCGCGCGCCCGTGCGGGACGCATCACGGGATTCACCGGAGTGGACGATCCCTACGAGCCTCCGCACGCCGCCGACCTGGTCCTGCGGCCAGGCAGCGGTGACGCCGCGGCGATGGCGGCCACGGTGCTGGGGCTCCTCGACCGGCGCACGAGGGAACCGGACGATCGATGACCCGCACGATGCGCGCGTTCCGGATGACCGACTGGCTGCGCGCGCCCGAGGCGGTCGAGGTCGCCGTGCCCGAGCCCGGCCCCGGTCAGGTTCTGGTGCGGGTCGCCGGCTGCGGGCTGTGCCACTCCGACCTGACGATGCGGCACCTGCCGGGCGACCTCGGCCGGCAGCTGGGCTGGTCGATGCCGTACACGCTGGGCCACGAGACCGGTGGCCACGTCGCCGCCGCCGGTGCCGGCGTGGCAGGGTTCTCGGAGGGCGACGCGGTCGTTTTGGTGTCCGGGACGTCGTGCGGAGCCTGCTGGTACTGCGTGCGAGGGCTCGACAACTCCTGCCCTCAGGGCTTGGTCGGGCGCGGCTACGGCCGTGACGGTGGTCTCGCCGACTACGTCCTCGTCGACGATCCCCGTGGCCTGCTCACCGTGCACGCGCTCGACCCGCGCACGGCGGGGCCGCTCACCGACGCCGGCGCGACGGCCTACCACGCGGTGCGCCGTGCGCTGCCCCGGATCCTCCCCGGCGGCACGGCGGTGGTGTTCGGCGCGGGCGGACTCGGCGCATTCGCCCTCCAGTTCCTGCGAATCCTCACCGCCGCGCGCGTCGTCGCCGTCGACAGCAGACAGGCGCGTCTGGACCACGCCCGGGAGCTGGGCGCCCACGACACGCTCGTCGGAGTCGACGAGTCGACTGTGGCCGGCGTTCGGGCGCTGACCGACGGCCGTGGGGCGGACGCCGTCCTGGACTTCGTCGGCGTCGGCGCCACGATCGCCGCAGGGGTCGCGGCCGTGCGGTCGGGCGGGGCGTTCGGTCTGGTCGGCGCCGCCGGCGGCACGCTCGACCGCGCCTGGTACGGCACCCTGCCCAAGGACGGTGAGGTCTTCACCTTCCAGGGCTCGACCATCGCCGACGTGCAGGAGGTCCTCGCACTGGCCGACGCGGGGCTGATTCGCAACGACGTCGAGGAGTTCGCGTTCGACGATGCCGGCGAGGCGTACGCGAAACTCCAGACGGGTGGCCTGCGCGGTCGCGCCGTCGTCGTCCCGCGCTAGGCACCTCGCCGAAACCCCTACCAGATCGTGGGTTTGACCGGTTCGAAGAGCCACACCCGGAAGAACGCGTCCAGCCGGACCCCGCCCTCGCGCTCGGCGAGCGCGATGAAGTCGGCGGTGGTCACGTTGCCGCCACGGTTGCGGGCGTACCACGCACGCATGATCGAGAAGAAGGTCGGATCGCCGACCTTGACGCGCAGCGCCTGCAACGTCATCGCGCCACGGTCCAGGGGCGGGGTGGTGAACAGGAACTCCGGGCCGCCCAGATGTCCGGCCACACGCTCAGGGTCACGCTGTCGCCGAACCATTGGTGCGCGACCTCATGCACGACCGTCGACAGCTCCGGGGTCCGGTCGTACTGCGATCTGGTCTGTGACTCCAACGCGTAGCCGACGTGCGACGCGTGATCGACGATCCCGCCGCCGCTGGTGAACGGGTACGGGCCGTAGATGCCGGAGAAGAAGTCGATGATCTCCGCCTCGGGCGCCAGGCTTTCGAGCGCGGACTTCTCCCTCGGGTCGGCGGCGTGGTACAGCGGCAGTTGTCCCGCGTAGTCGACCCGCAGGTCGAAGACCCCGTTCGTCACCGTGGCCAGGTACGGAGCCATCGGCGAGTCCTCCGCCCAGCGCCAGGTTGTCCTGCCGTCATGCTCGCGCTCGACAGCAGCCGGCCGTTGCCGATCGCGGTGATGCCCCGCGGCACGGTGATCGACATGTCGAACGTCGACCGGGCCGCCGCGGAGGGATCCATCCCGCCGCGGCGGCTCAGCCCTGCCTGCGTGCGGCCCGCCACCTACCGGGTGCGGCGCCGCGACGGCGCTTGAACGCCCGGCTGAACGCTTCCTCTGACTCGTAGCCCACGCGGCGCGCGACCGTCGCGAGGGCGTGGTCGGTCGTCGCGAGCAGCTCGTCCGCGAGGTGCATGCGCCACTCGACCAGGTAGCGGATCGGCGACAGCCCGAGCACCTGCCGGAACCGCTCGTCCAGCAGCGAGCGGGAGACCGCCGCGCTGGCGGCCAGGTCCGCGACCGTCCATTTGCGGTCGGGCTTCGCGTGGAGCTGGGCCATGGCCGGCGCGAGTACCGGGTCGCGCAGGGCGGCGATCCAGCCACGTTCGATCGCGGGGGCGGTGCTCAGGTGGAGCCGCAGGACCTCGACGAGCAGCAGTTCCGGGAGCCTTGTGGATGGTGGCTCCGCGGGCAGCGAAGCCGAGCCGACGGCCAGCGCGTAGTCGATGCTCGACCGGACCCAGTGCGCCAAAGGCCCTTCGGGCGTTCGCACGACGAAGACCGGCGGGAGCGCACCCATGGCGGGATCGAACAGCGGGTCCTCGGAGTGCAGGTAGCCGCAGACCAGGTCGGTGCGGTCACCGCCCTCTCCGTGGCACAGGACAGGCAACGTCGCCCACGGCGGGGGACTGAACAGCGTCATGATCGGCACCGTCTCGGCCGGCTCCGCGCCTCCCACGCAGTGCTGATCGCCGTACGGCACGACGATCACGTCCCCGTGGCTGGCCCACCGTCGCTCGCCGTCGTCCAGCGCCACCCAGCAGGTGCCGCGGGCGACGATGTGGAACTGGATCAGCCGCCTGGCACCAGGGTGGAGCAGGCCTGCGAGCTCGGGTGGCGGTGACTGGTACGCCCACCCCTCGGTGAACTCGGCCCGGAAGAAGATCGCACCCTCCAGGCGGAGGCGTTCGAGGGCGACATCAAGCGGCGCCGGAGCGCTGAGGTTCCGGTCAGGATCAGCGGTTTCCCGATCATGGCTCCACGAAGGCCGCGCCATAACCATGGATCTTGTCACGCCAACGCGGATTCACGAGGAGGTGCCGAAATGACGAGACTCGGATGGTGGCTACGGATCGTCGGGATGTTCTACCTGCTGCAGGCCGTGATGATGGTGTTTGTCCAGGCTCCGATCCGTACTTTCGGGCCAGAGGGTGCGTTGACCCAGGCCTCCCGCGGGGACCCGACCGCCAGGTTCCTGGTCGATACCTGGTTCACATTCGGGCTCGAGGTCGGCGCCATCGGGGCGGCGCTGCTGGTGGTTTCCCGGATTCCCGCGCAGGCCAGGGCCGTGGCGTGGACCGTACTCGGGATCGAGTTACTGCGCGGAGTCGTGAACGACGTCTATATGATCGCCCGTGGAATCGAGGTCACCGGGTACGTCGTCTGGATCGCCATCCACGGTGTGGTCATCGTGACGGGCGTGCTTGCGCTCCGGCGGGCGCGCGAGCTGTCGGGAACCGCGGCGGCGCCGGGCGAAGCACTCAGGCAGGAAGAGAATCGGACGGCACGGGGATGATCGTGACGTCGGGTGCACTCGACGAGCCATGCCGGTCGCGGGCGCTGTCGCACGACTTCCTGCGGATCGAAACGTTGCAGGGCGACGACACCGTCGACACCTCAGGTCTAGAGCCTGGTCAGGTGACGCTCCGGATAATCTGACTCCTGCCGGCCGCGCGGGCCGTCAGGCGCGCAGGTACCTCAGGACGGCGAGGACGCGGCGGTGGTCGGTGTCGGTCGGCGGCAGGTCGAGCTTGGCGAAGATGCTGCTGATGTACTTCTCGACAGCGCTGGGGCTGACCCGCAACGCGTCGGTGATGCCGTTGTTCGAGCGTCCCTCGGCCATGAGCCGCAACACCTCCTGCTCGCGCGGGGTGAGCCGGTCCATCGGGTCGTCGCGACGGCGGACGAGGAGTTGGGCGACCACCTCGGGGTCGAGCACAGTGCCGCCGGCGGCCACCCGGCGGAGCGCGTCGAGGAAGTCGGACACCTGGGCGACACGGTCCTTGAGCAGGTAGCCGACCGAGCTGGTCCCGATGGAGAGCAGGTCGGTGGCGTAGCTCTCCTCGACGTACTGGGACAGCACCAGGACCGCGACCGTCGGGTGCTGCCGACGGATGACCAGCGCGGCCCGGATGCCCTCGTCCGTGTGGGTGGGCGGCATCCGGACGTCGACCAGCACGAGGTCGGGCCCGTGCTCGGCAACGGCACGCAGCAGTGCGTCGGCGTCGGGCACGGCCGCGACGACGTCGAAGCCGGCGTCGGTGAGCAGCTTGGTCAGGCCGGCGCGGAGCAGGACCGAGTCTTCGGCGATCACGATTCGCATGGCAGCTCCGCGGTGATCGTCGTGGGCCCGCCGGCCGGGCTGTGCACGGTCAGGGTTCCGTCGACCGCGGCGGTCCGTTGGGCGAGCCCGCGCAGCCCGCTGCCGGCGCTGCCCGCGGCGCTGTCGGTGGCGCTGTCGGTGGCGCTGTTTGTGGCGCCGCCATGGCCGTCGTCGGTGACGCGGACGAGCAGCCGGTCGCCGTCGCGCTCGACGGTCACCTCGGCGCGCGTGGCACCGGCGTGCTTGGCGACGTTGGTGAGCGCCTCGGAGACGATGAAGTAGGCGACCGCCTCGATGCTCGGCGAGCACCGGGTCTCCACGTCGACCCGCAGCGTCACCGGCAGCGGCGCGCGGGCCACGATCCCGGAGAGGGCCGCGTCCAGGCCCCGGTCGTTCAACACGGCCGGGTGCAGGCCCCGGACGAACTCGCGCAGCTCGGCCAGTGCCAGCGTCGCCTCGTCGTGGGCGGATTCGATGGCCTGGCGTGCCGGGTCGGAGGCGTCGGTGAGGCCGGCCCGGGCCATGCCCAGGTTCATCGCCAGCGAGACCAGCCGCTGCTGCGCGCCGTCGTGCAGGTCGCGCTCGATCCGGCGGCGTTCGGCGTCGGTCGCGGCGACGATCTCGGCCCTGCTGCGGGCCAGCGACTCGACCTTGAGCGCCAGCTCGTCGCTGCGGCTGGGGCCGAGCAGTGCCCGGGCGGCGGCTTCGTCCAGCCGGGCCAGGCCGGTGGCCACCCAGGGGGCGGCGAGCAGCATCGCCGCCGCCAGCACGCCGCCGCCGAGGCCGAGGCCACGGTCCCGGAGCTCCCCGACGGACCCGGCCGCGAGCAGCGGCGCCGACCAGCAGCTCAGCACCAGCAGGCCGCCGCCGATACCGGTGAGGAGCGTCAGCAGGTGGTAGCCGAGCTGGCGCCAGGTCGTGGGGGAGCGCCACGCCGTCGCCACCCGCAGCGGCCAGCGCCCCGCCACCTCGCGCACCACCGGGATCTCCACGCCGAGCGTCGCCCGGAACCGCGCGCGTTGCAGCGCGGTCAGGGCCCGCACCACCCACAGCACCGGGATCGGACCCAGCACGGCGACCAGCACGTAGAGCACGACGAGTTCCCAGCCGCCCGGCTGTCCGCCGAACAGGCTGGCGATCGCGGCGGCCCACACCACGACGATGCCGCCGAGGACGGCCAAGGCGCCCAGGCCGAGCAGCAGCCCGGCCAGCGCGTGCAGCGTCGCACGCCAGCTCCGCGCCGCCACCGCTCTCATCGGGCCCATGTGCTCACCGTAGACACCACCGCCGACGCGGCCACTGGGGCCGGCCTGCCGCCGGATTGAGGAAAACCCCACCCCGCGCCGGCTGCCGGCCACAACGACAGCGCGGTCGGTCGCCGGCAGCCTCGTTGCCAGACACCGGACCATCGAGGAGGCAGGACGACATGATCGAAGCGCGCGGGTTGACCAAGCGGTACGGGGACAGCGTCGCGGTCGACGATCTGACCTTCACCGTGCGGCCCGGGGTGGTCACCGGCTTCCTCGGCCCGAACGGCGCCGGCAAGTCCACGACGATGCGGCTGATCCTGGGCCTGGACGCACCGACCCGTGGCTCGGTGACCGTCAACGGCGAGCCGTACCAGCGGCACGCGGCGCCGCTGCGCGAGGTCGGCGCGCTGCTCGACGCCCGCTCCGTCCACCCAGGACGGAGCGCGTACCACCACCTGCTGGCGCTCGCCCGGAGCAACGGAATCCGTCGCGGCCGGGTCGACGAGGTCATCGACGCGGTCGGCCTGAGCGCGGTGGCCGGGCGGCGCGCCGGCGGCTACTCCCTCGGCATGGGACAGCGGCTGGGCATCGCGACGGCGCTGCTCGGCGACCCCCGCACGATCATCCTCGACGAGCCGATCAACGGCCTCGACCCCGAGGGCATCCGCTGGATCCGGGCGCTGCTGCGGCGCCTGGCCGCGGACGGCAGGACGGTGTTCGTCTCCTCGCACCTGATGAGCGAGATGGCCCTCACCGCGCAGCACCTGATCGTGATCGGCCAGGGGCGCCTGATCGCCGACACCGGCGTCGACGAGTTCATCGCCGGTGCCGCCCTCGACGTCGTCCGGGTCCGCAGCGCCGACCCGGACGGGCTGGCGGCACTGCTCCACCGGCCCGACGTCGAGGTGACGCGCGACGAGGACGGCGCGCTCACCGTCGCCGGGCTGACCACCGACCAGATCGGCACGCTCGCCGGCGCGGCCGGGATCACGCTGCTCGAACTCGCCGCGCGGCAGGCCTCGCTGGAGGAGGCATTCATGGACATCACCCGGGACGCGGTCGAGTACCGCGACCCCACGACCACCGGAGCGCCACGATGACGAACACCGCGGAGCAGCGCGTCACCCAGTACCGGGTGCTGCGCTCGGAGTGGACGAAGCTGCGCTCGCTGCCGTCGACCGCCTGGTCCCTGCTGGCGGCGGTCGTGCTGATCGTCGGCTTCGGCGCGCTGTACAGCGTGGTGCGCGTGACCAGGCCACCACGCGGGGCCGCGAACGTGGCCGCCTTCGACCCGACGGCGGTCAGCCTGAGCGGCGTCCAGCTCGCCCAGCTGGCGATCGGCGTCCTCGGCGTGCTGCTGATCAGCGGCGAGTACGCCACCGGCTCGATCCGGACCAGCTTCGCGGCGGTGCCGGGGCGGCTACCGGTGCTGTGGGGCAAGGCCATCGCCTTCGGGCTGACCACGCTCGTGCTGTGCGCCCCGGCGGTGCTCGCGGCGTTCCTCGTCGGGCAGTCGATCCTGTCGGCCGAGCACCTCGACACCACGTTGAGCGATCCGGGCGCGGCACGCGCGGTGCTCGGCAGCGCGCTGTACCTCGCGGCCGTCGGCCTGCTCGGGCTCGGCCTGGGCGCGGCCCTGCGCAACACGGCCGGCGCGATCTCCGCGTTGTTCGGCCTGCTGTTCGGGCTCCAGATCGTGGTCGGACTCCTGCCGAGCAGCTGGTCGGACCACGTCTACAAGTACCTGCCCGTCCCCGCCGGCACCGCCGTCACGACCGTGCACCCCGACCCCACGGCACTGCTCGCACCGTGGACCGGGCTCGGTGTCTTCTGCCTGTACGTCGCCGTGCTGCTGGGCCTCGGCGCCTGGCGCCTGCGCCACCGCGACGCGTGACCCCGACTTCGACGCCAAGGAGATCGACCGATGAGCACGACACGACACGGATTCGCGGCGCTCGCCGCCCTGGCGGCCCTGGCCGCCGGCCTGAGCGTGCCCGCGGTGGTGAGGGCCGGCGAACCGGGGGAGGGCGCCCTGGCCAGGTTCTACGGGCAGCGCCTCGACTGGCACGGGTGCCAGCGCGGACCGCAGGACGAGGAGGGCCAGGCGCTGGACGCGGCGGGAGCGCAGTGCGCCGATGTCGCGGTGCCGCTGGACTACTCCCGACCCGGCCGGCGCAGCATCGCCGTGGCCATCTCCCGGCTGAAGGCCACCGACACCGCCCGCCGGATCGGGCCGATGGTGATCAACCTGGGCGGACCGGCACTCTCCGCGCTCGCCACGCCTCCGGACGCCCGGCAGGCGATGGGCGAGACCGGCGCCCGATTCGACCTGATCGGCATGGACCGGCGGTTCGTCGGGCGCAGCACACCGCTGGACTGCGGATGGTCGTCCAGTTGGATCCCGCGCTCGGCCGGTGCGGACCGGGGGAGCTTCGACCGGATGGTCCGGCTGTCCAGGGACCTGGCCCGCGAGTGCGCCCGTACGCAGGGCGCGTTGCTGCCGCATGCCTCGACCGTGAACGCCGCCCGCGATCTGGACGTGGTCCGCGCCGCGCTGGGCGCACCGACGCTGTCCTACCTCGGCTACTCGCAGGGCAGCTACCTCGGCGCCGTGTACACCCAGCTGTTTCCCCGCCGGGTCGGCCGGATGGTGCTGGACAGCGCGATCGACCCGGCCCGCCCCGGGACCCCGGGGCTGCGCGGGAACGGGCCGATCCGGGAGGCGGCGCTGTCCACCTGGGCCGAGTGGGCAGCCCGGCACGACGACGAGTACTCCCTGGGCCGAACGGCCGCCGCGGTGCTCTCCACTGTGGATCGGGTGTACCGGGCCTCGGCACGGCGCCCGCTGCGGATCGGCCGGCACCACGTCGACGACACCGTCATGCCCGGGTTGCTGATCAACCCGCTCAGCGATGACGACGACGGCAGCAACGCCGAGCTGGCGACCATCGTCCGGCTGCTCACCGATGCCGCCGCCGGCCGCCCCGTCCAGCCGACGCCCGACCTCGACGCCACCCTGACCAACCTGCTGACCGGCGCCGAATCGGCCAGTCGCAGCGCGCACGCCGCGATCATGTGCGCGGACGCACCGGTGCCCCGCGACCCGGCCTGGTACTGGCGCGACCTTCAGCGCCACCGCGCGGAGGCGCCACTGTTCGGCCCGCTCAGCCGCACCATCACGCCGTGTGCGTTCTGGCCGTCCGACCCGGTGGGACCGGCGGTCCGGGTGCGCAACGGTGTGCCGGTGCTCATCGTGCAGGCCACCGGGGACATCAACGCCGACTACGGGCAGGGCGTCGCGATGCGCCATGCGCTGACGGGCTCGCGGCTGGTCACGTTCGGGGGAGTCCGGACCCATGGCGTCTACCTGTTCCAGGGAGCCGCGTGCGTCGACGACGCGGTCAACGCTTACCTCGACACCGGCGCGCTGCCGGACCGGGATCTCACGTGCGCCCGTTGACACAACCAGACCTCAGCACTTACAGAACCACAAGGTTATAGAACCGGAGAGTTATCGACATGGTGGCTAGCGGCACGCTGGACGCGACGTCCGCGGCACTCGCCGACCCGACCCGGCGGGCCATCCTTGCCCGGCTCGCGGCGGGCGACGCCACCGTCACCGAGCTGGCGGTTCGGGTTCGCCCTCCCCGAGCAGCGTCGCGAGGAGGCGAACACCCGCTACGTCGAGGCAATGCTCGCCTACTCGGCACCCTGGATGAACGTCGGCCCGAGGACCGCTTCGCGGGGCACCTACACCGACGCCGACGTCGATCCGCTCGACGTGCCCCGTGACGCGTTCCTCGTAGGCGGCCAAGCCTGGCAGGAATGCCGGACCCTACAACACGTAGCGGAAACGTCACGGAAAGCATGTCGGCATTGCGCAGAGTAAATGCGGCGCCACGCAATCATAAAACGGTGAATGTGAAATAGCGGCCGCGCGGTCGAAAGTCGAACTACATAGAGTGCCGGCAAATAGACCGAGCGTGAAATTCGATTTGGCTCCGCCGCTTCGCGTTCCGGTGACCGGAACAGAAAAATAAGCGATTCGTTCGGCGTAATGAATAGTTGTGGTGTCCGCAACGCCAATCTCAAGGAGACGAGATGAACGCGCTCACAAAGGCCGAACTTCACACTCGGACACGAATAGCCCGACTCGGTGGAATCGCCGCGGCTATTATCATCGCGGTGGTCGCGACACTGACGATCAACGCACAGCCGGCCAGCGCCGGAGAAGCCCTTTACAAGAAGGTGCGGATCCACAATCACGCCTGGTACGGCCTCCACGTCACGATGGTGTACAAGACCGACGACAAGTTCATCTGGGGCACTACCGGGAAGGACGCCGTTTCCCTCGGTGAGACCTTCGAGTCCCAGGAGGTCGTGGACGGGGACCGGGAGATCGAGTTCTACTTCCGGATCGAAGCCGGCAAGGAGCTGTGGTACGACGCCGGCACCGCGAAGGACGCGGCCGACTACTGCTTCGACACGTGGGGCACCACGCTCGACCCCGAGATTCTTCGCACCGACTGCGAGACCGGCGCGGTTATCTGATAGCACCACCACATAGCGACTGCCGCCCCGGCCTGGTGAACTCGCCAGGCCGGGGCGGCAGTCAATGTGGCGCTCCGCGATCTAGTGGACTTCGACTGTGGGGGTGAGTCCGCGGAGTTCGTCGGGGAGGTCGGCGCCCATCTCCTCAGCCAGGCGCAGCGCTTCGTAGATCAGGGTTTCCACGATCTGGGACTCGGGCACGGTTTTGATGACTTCGCCCTTGACGAAGATCTGGCCCTTGCCGTTACCGGAGGCGACCCCCAGGTCGGCCTCACGCGCCTCACCCGGGCCGTTCACCACGCAGCCCATGACCGCGACCCGCAGCGGCACCGGCAACCCTTCCAGCCCGGCGGACACTTCCTCAGCCAACGTGTAGACGTCGACCTGCGCCCGGCCGCACGAGGGGCAGGACACGATCTCCAGACCACGTTCGCGTAGACCCAACGATTCCAGGATCTGGTTACCGACCTTCACCTCCTCCACCGGCGGCGCCGACAGCGAGACCCGGATCGTGTCCCCGATCCCCTCAGCGAGCAGCGCCCCGAACGCCACCGCCGATTTGATGGTGCCCTGGAACGCCGGCCCGGCCTCCGTCACACCAAGGTGCAGCGGATAGTCACACGCCGCCGCCAACTGCCGGTACGCCTGCACCATCACCACCGGGTCGTTGTGCTTCACCGAAATCTTGATGTCCCGGAAATCGTGCTCCTCAAACAGCGAGCACTCCCACAACGCCGACTCCACCAACGCCTCCGGCGTCGCCCGCCCATACTTCTCCAGCAGCCGCTTATCCAACGAGCCGGCGTTCACCCCGATCCGGATCGGCACCCCCGCCCCCGCCGCCGCCCGCGCGATCTCCCCGACCTTGTCATCGAAGGCCTTGATGTTGCCCGGGTTCACCCGCACCGCCGCACACCCCGCCTCGATCGCCGCGAACACATACTTCGGCTGGAAATGAATATCGGCGATCACCGGAATCGGGGACTTCCGCGCGATGATCGGCAACGCCTCCGCGTCATCCGCCGACGGCACCGCCACCCGCACAATCTGACACCCCGCCGCCGTCAACTCCGCGATCTGCTGCAACGTCGCATTGATATCCGTCGTCGGCGTCGTCGTCATCGACTGCACCGACACCGGCGCATCCCCACCCACCAACACCGACCCCACCCTGATCTGACGAGACCGACGACGCACAGCAAGCTTCGCAACGGGCAGGGCGGGCATGCCCAGCGACACAACTGTCACGATGCTCTCCTCAACACGAGTTCTGGTTCGCCGGCACGGATTGCCACTGGCTCGAGAGCTGGTTCAAGTCTCGGCATCCACCAGTAGCCCGCGAAGAGAAGGAGCCCTGCGGCGATGATCGGGGCTCGCACACCGGCCGCCGTGGCCAGGACGCCTCCGGCGAGGGTGCCGATCGGCACGGCGCACATCGCGATCAGCCAGTATCCGCTGGCGACGCGGCCCTGCATCTCGGCGGGGACGGCAGCTTGCCGGTACGCGTTCGCGACCACGTTGAAGACCATGTGGGCCGCGCCGAACAGCACCATCGTGCCGAGCGCGACGGCGACCGACGACGTCAGCGACCCGACGGTGACAGCCAGGGCCGCACCGAGCCTGCTGATGCGCAGCGCCACGGCGCCTCCGACCCAGTCGGCGAACCGGGGTGCCAGAGCCGCGGCCAGCGCTCCGCCGATGGCGGCCGCCGACGCGAACGACGCGGTACCGAGCGCGCCGACACCGAGTACCTCCGTCGCGAAGAGCAGGCAGACGGCCGTGATGCCGCCCAACGCGACATTGGCGATGCCGGCCTGCACGCAGAGACCGCGGAGCTCCCGGTCGCGCCAGAGCCACCTGAGGCCGTCGAGCATCTCGCGGCGGAGCCGGTTGACGACGTCGACCTGCACGCTCAGGCCACGCGCGGCGTGGTGGCGTCCAGCGCCGCGGGTGGGGAACAGCGCGAGAACGGCGACGACGTCGCCCGTCCCGACGTTGACGAGTCCGACGTCGAGCCCCAGACGGCGCAGCGCGCGGTGCCGGCCGCCGCCAGGGGGGAGATCCCGTTTCCTGGATCGGCACGTGGCCAGGTTGACGAGGCCGACCTGCACGCCGAGACGGCGCGTGGGACGGTGGCGCCCGAGCAGGCGGAAGCCGGTCGGCGCGTACCGCCCGCTGAGCCGCAGCAGGCCTTCGACAGCTTCGCCGTGCATCCGCTGCGGTCTCGTCGCCGGGCGGGTAGTCGTGGAATCCCGCAGCCCGACCATGAGAAGGCCCGCGACGAGGAAGGACGCGGCGTCGGCGGCGAGCGGCAGCGCGTAGGACATCGAGGTGAGCGCCGCGCCGATCGACGGACCGATCAGTTGCACGGCGAGGATCTGGGTACCCGCGAGGCGGCTGTTCGCGCGCCGCAGGTCGCCTGGTTCGACGACGGCGGGCAGTATCGCCGACGCCGCGCTCATGGCCAACGTCTGGACGCAGCTCAGCAGGAACCCGAGCGAGGCCAGCAGGACGACCGACTGCGCGCCGAGCGCGACGGCGAGCGCGAACGCGCCGATCACGCCGGCCCGCGCCAGGTTCGTGGCGACCAGGACGCGATGGCGGTTCCACCGGTCGGCGAGCGCACCCGCGTGGAGGCTGAAGAGCAGCCACGGCAGTTGTTCGGCGGCCACGACGATCGCCACGGCGGTGGCGTCGCCGGTCCACAGCAGGGTGAGCCACGGCAGCGCGAACATGCGGACGCCGTCCCCGAGGCCGCTGATGGTGGCCGCGGCCCAGACGCGGCGGAAGTCCCGGTTCACGCCGCCGCCCGGACACCCAACCGGCCGAGCACCGCGCCGGCGATGCCGCCGGCGGTGAGACCGTGCGCCCGCAGCACGTGCGCCCGGCTGCCCGGGGCGAGGAACTCGCGCGGCAGGCCACAGTTCACGACCGGGGTGCCGATTGCGTGGTCAACCAGCAACTGGGCGATCGCGGTGCCGACCCCGCCGACGCGTCCGCCGTCCTCGACGGTGACGACGAGCGCATGGCGGGCGGCGAGATCCGCGAGCACGGGCGGCACGGGTGCGACCCAGCGCGGGTCGACGACGGTGGCCGAGATCCCGGCGGCGCGCAACTGCTCGGCCGCGCCCAGGCAGGCGCCGGCGAGCGCGCCGACTGACACGATGAGCACCGCGGCGCCGTCCGCGAGTACGTCGACGCCGTCCACAGTGGTGCGGGCGGGCACCTCCGTGCCGGCGGCGGCCTTCGCGATCCGGATCATCGTCGGACCGTCCATGTCGACCGCCTCGCGCAGCAACGCGCGGAGCGTGACGGGGTCGCGCGGGGCGGCGATGCGCAGGCCGGGGACGACGCCGAGCATCGACAGGTCCCAGACGCCGTTGTGGCTGGGGCCGTCGTCGCCGGTGACCCCGGCCCGGTCCAGGACGAGGGTCACGGGCAGCCGATGCAGTGCGATGTCCATCAGCACCTGGTCGAACGCCCGGTTGAGGAACGTCGCGTAGATCGGGACGACCGGGTGCAGGCCGCCCAGCGCCAGCCCGGCGGCGGACGTGACGGCGTGCTGCTCGGCGATGCCGACGTCGAACGTCCGGTCGGGGAACGCCTCCTGGAACGCGCCGAGCCCGACCGGTTCGAGCATGGCGGCGGTGACCGCGACGACGTCAGGGCGCTCGGCACCGATCCGCGCGAGTTCGTCGCCGAACACGTCGGTCCAGGTGCGGACCCGCGTACCGGTCGGGGCGCCGGTGCTGGGGTCGACCACGCCCACGGCGTGCAGCCGGTCGGCGTCGTTCTCCGCCGCGGGCGCGTACCCCTCGCCCTTGCGGGTGCGGCAGTGCACGACGACCGGACCGCCGAGCGCGCGGGCCTGGCGCAGCGCGAACTCGACGGCGAGCACGTCGTGACCGTCGACCGGGCCGAGGTAGCGGATGCCGATGCTGTCGAAGAAGGCAGCGGCGGCCCCCGAGCGCAGCGCGTGGGCGAGCCCGCCGACGGTCGGCGCGTACGAGCGTCCGTTGTCGTTGAGGACCACGATCACCGGACGCCGCTGTGCGGCGCCGAGATTGTTCAGCGCCTCCCAGGCCATGCCGCCGGTCAGGGCGCCG
Organism: uncultured Actinomycetota bacterium; assembly: GCA_963742725.1. Classification (GTDB taxonomy): domain Bacteria; phylum Actinomycetota; class Actinomycetes; order Mycobacteriales; family Cryptosporangiaceae; genus CAVVAL01. Next base: position 1,530,556 of record CAVUMX010000003.1, read on the forward strand.
TCGCCGACGACGGCCACGACGGCCCGATCAGTGGCGCCGCGCAGTTCGAGGGACTTGGCGAGCCCGTCGGCGTAGGAGAGCGCCGTCGAGGCGTGCGAGTTCTCGACCAGGTCGTGCGCGGACTCGATCGGGCTGGGATAGCCGGAGAGTCCGCCGGCCTGGCGCAGGGTGGCGAACCCATCGCGCCGTCCGGTGAGGAGCTTGTGCGTGTAGCACTGGTGCCCGGTGTCCCAGATCAGATGGTCACGCGGCGAGTCGAAGGCGCAGTGCAGCGCGAGCGTCAGCTCGACGACGCCGAGGTTGGCGCCGAGGTGGCCGCCGGTCCGGCACACGTTCTCGATCAGGAACGCCCGGACTTCCGCGGCGAGCGTCCGCAGCTCGGCGCCGTCCAGACCGCGCAGGTCGGATGGTTCGTGGATCTGGTCGAGAAGCGTCATCATCGGACCTCCTTCGGCAGGGTGAACTGGACTGACTCGGTGGTGACGCTGCGCTCCTGCACCTCGATGGGACCCAGCGCGCGCAGGGCCTCCACGACCGCCTCGACCACGCTCGGCGGCGCGGACGCGCCCGCGGTGACCGCAACAGTGGTGACACCCTCGAGCCACGCCGGGTCGATGTCCTCCGGTCCGTCGATGAGGTGTGCGGCGGTGCCTTCGCGGTGCGCCAGCTCGACCAGCCGCACCGAGTTCGACGAGTTCAGCGACCCGACGACCAGGGCCAGCTCGGCCTCGCCGACGATCGCGCGCAGCGCCTGCTGCCGGTTGGTGGTGGCGTAGCAGATGTCGTCCGATCTGGGCGCGGCGACGCCCGGAAACCGTTCGCGCAAGGCATCCGCCACCTCGGCGGCCTCGTCGATCGCGAGGGTGGTCTGCATCAGGTACGACACCGCGCCGTCCGCCTGGACCGTGGCCACGTCCGCGACGGTCTCCACCAGCTGGATGCGCCCCGGCGCCTCGCCGAGTGTGCCTTCCGACTCCTCGTGGCCGGCGTGACCGATGAGTACCACGGTGTCGCCGCGTTCGACGTAGCGGCGCGCCTCGCTGTGCACCTTGGTGACCAGCGGGCACGTGGCGTCGATGGCGGTGAGGCGCCGTCGCCGGGCATCGGCGCGCACCGCCGGCGCGACGCCGTGCGCGGAGAAGACCACCGTCGCGCCGGTCGGCACCTCGTCCAGTTCGTCGACGAAGATCGCGCCGCGCCCTTCGAGGTCACTGATCACATGGACGTTGTGGACGATCTGTTTGCGCACGTACACCGGCGACCCGTACCGCTCCAGCGCCCGCTCCACGATCTCGATGGCGCGCTCGACGCCGGCGCAGAACGACCGTGGGCCGGCCAGCAGCACCCGGCGCATCAGCGGTTCCGCTCGGTGACGAAGCGGGCGGTGGCGAGCAGCTCGGCCCTGACGTCGGCGGGCAGGGATGCCTCGTCAAGGGCATCGATCGCGCAGGCGAGCTGGCGGGCCGCTTCGCGGGTGGCCCACCGCCGACCGCCCGCGGCCTCGATCAGGCCGGCGACGACCAGCAGATCGTCGTCGGCGAGTGAGGCGGGGCTGTAGTACAGCTCGGCGAGGCGGCGGCCGGCGGTGCCGCCGGCCTGGAGCGCGGCCACGACAGGCGCGGACTTCTTGCGGGCCCGCAGGTCGGCGAGGACAGGCTTGCCGAGAACGTCGCGTTTCCCCCAGATGCCGAGGATGTCGTCGACGAGCTGGAACGCGAGGCCGAGGTGGGCGCCGAAGTCGGCCAGCGCGGCGACGGCCTTCTCGGTGGCACCGGCCAGCAGCGCCCCCAAGGCGGGCGCGGCGCTGAGCAGAGCGGCGGTCTTGCCACCGGCCATGACGAGATATTCGATGGGGCTCACGTCGCGGCGCTGTTCGAAGTCGAGGTCGCTGGACTGCCCGTCGATGAGGTGGCGCACGGTGACGGCGAGCTCGCGCGCGGCGGCGGGCCCGGCCTCCGACTCGGCCTCCAGAAGCACCTCGAGGGCCAACGCCAGCAGCGCGTCGCCGCCGAGGATCGCCGCGGACGTACCGAAGACGGTCCACGCGGCGGGCCGGTGCCTGCGCTCGGTGTCGCCGTCCATCACATCGTCGTGCAGGAGGGAGAAGTCGTGGATCAGCTCCACGGCGACCGCGGCCGCGATGCCCCGCTCAGGTGACGGGCCTGCCTTCGCGCCGAGGAGCGCGAGCGCCGGGCGTAGCGCCTTGCCCGCACCAGCGTCCGTGTCGGCGCCGCGGTGGTCCAGCCACCCCTGGTGGTAGCCCACGATGTGACGGATCTCCGGGCTGAGCCGGTCGGCCGCGGACCGCAGCGCCGGCAGCACCGTCTGACGCGCCGTGGTGAGTGTGGGCAGCTCTAGCACCTGGGTCATCGTGACGGCACTCCTCGCTCGGCGACAGGCGAGCGGTCGGCCGCCCGGTAACAGCCCACCGTCCTATGACTTGCGCTGACCGGCCATGACCTGTCCCTCCCGGCGGAACAGCCATTGATCCGTTGTGGATAGTGCGTGGGCAGGATCAGCAGGCGTTCCGCCTAGGGGAACGGCTGACTGGGCAGTTGTCCGAGCGCCCCGGACTGTTGGTGACGTCAGAGCAACACCCCCGATCTACCCAGGAGGTAGCCATGATCGTCGAAGCTGTCGAGAGCGTCCTGTCCGGCGAGACCCTCACCGAGGACTTCGAGTACCTGTTCGAGATCACCGCCAGCGGCGGCGACCCGACGAACTACTGCTGATTCCACATAGCCGCAGCGGGCGGGCCGGCCTCTTCGGAGGCCGGCCCTCCCTATATCCACACGCCGGAAAGGACTCTGGTGACCAGTACCCTCGCCGCTCCCTGGCACTGCGTGACGACGCACGCCGACACGGTCCACTCGGCCGTCGCCTCCGCCGTGGCGCTCAGCTGCCCGAGTGACTCCCGGCTGCACGACCCCGTCACGCGGATCGTCGAGCAGCACGTCGAAGCCCTGGGCGCCAACTCCAACCGCTTCTTCGGCATGGGCGTGCTGGGCGCGCTCACCGGGGACCCGCTGCCGGCGGTCCCGGTCAGCGTCGTCTCGACACTCTGGTGGTCGGGCGCCGAGGCGCTCGACGATCTCGCCGACTCGGTGTCCGGCGCCGCCGTCCCGGCGCTGCTGCCACCCTCCGAACTGCTGGTCGCGGCCATCGCCTGCATGGAACTGGTCCCACGGAACTACATCGACGCCGCCGAACTGCCCGCGGCTCTCCGTGGACAGTGGAGCGGGGAGATGCTCCAGGCATCGCTTGCCGCCGCGGCGGGCCAGCTCGCCGACATCGCCCGCGACGACGAAGCCCTCACCTGGGCCCGCGTCATGACGGCCTACGTCGGCAAGTCCGGAGCCGCGTACGCACGCGAGGCCGTCATGGCCGCCCAGCTCGCCGACGCCGCCCCTGAAGCCCTGCGTGGCTGGCGCGCGTTCGGGCAGTTGTTCGGCGTCCTGCGTCAGCTCCACAACGACAACGTCGAGTGCGGCCCCGAGGACGACGAAGACCTCGCGAACGGCACCCCGACCCTGCTCCTGGCAAGCACTCTGGAGGAGGCGTCGCCCGCGCTACGCAGTGCCCTGCTGGCGCTGCGCCAGGCGGCGATGACCGACCTGGACGCGCGCGCCGCGCTGCGCCGCACGCTCCTCGCGCCGGACGCGACGACCGGATACCTCCGCAGGCTCGCCGCGCTGCACAGCACGGCCTGTTCGCTCCTCGACGAGCTCGCCGCCCCGTCGATCTACCGCGACGCGCTGCGGTACGGGCTAAACGCCTCGGCGCGGCGCGCCGTGCCCCATCAGGAAAGGGAGTCCCGACCATGAGATCAGCCCGCGACGTGAGCATCGCCGACCAGGCGAGCAGCCAGCTACGGGAGTTCGCCCGGGCGCTCAAGCCGACAGCGCCGCGCTCGGCCGTGATCCTCGCCAACCTCGCCTCCGATGTGGACAGCGACGGCCCGGTCGGCCGCATCCTCCTCGAACACCCGGCCGCCGGCACGCCCCTGTTCGGCATCCGGGCACTGGCCGGGCTGAACCACGCCCTACTCGGGGGCGCCGCGCCCGATCTCGACGCGCTGGTCAAGGGCGACAACAACGTCAACGACGGTGAGATCTGGGCGGTGGCCCGGTCCGCGTTCCTCGCCAACGCCGAGCAGGTCGTGGCCGCACTCGACCGCCCGGTCCAGCAGCACCTGCCGCAACGCGCCCACCTTCTGCTACGCGGACTGGCGATGCTGCAGGCGCCGCGGGTCCGGTTGCTGGAAATCGGCGCCTGCGCGGGGCTGAACCTCCGGCTCGACCAGTACGCGTGGACCGGCCCCGACTGGACCTGGGGCGATCCCCACTCACCCGTCGAGCTCACCGGCAGCGGGCCCGCACCCGGCGCCATCGAGATCGTCGACCGCGCCGGCTGCGACCTCGACCCGCGCGATCCGGCCAGCGACGCCGACGTCCAGATCCTGCGCTCGTTCATCCCGCCCGAGCACGACGAGGACCTGGTCAAGATCGACGAAGCGCTCGCCCTGGCGCGGAGGTCCGGCATGAAGATCGCCACGGGCAGCGCGGCCGACTGGTTGAGCGAGACCCTTGAGCGCCCCGCGCCGGACGGCGTCGTCACCGTCGTGTGGCACAGCCTCGTCTGGCTCTATCTCGACGAGGCGGAGCAGCTCATGGTCGAGTCGGTCCTGGCGTCCGCCGCGCGGCGCGGGCCCCTGGCCCGGATCTCGTTCGAGCCGACCGTCTGGGGCGGGATGCCGAAGCTCCAGGTCGCCATCTACTCCTGACCAGCCGGTCTAGGCTGGCTGGTGTGGGGACTACGCTGGTGGGGCGGGATGAGCAGCTCGCGAACCTGGGCGGGTTGGTCACCGGAGTCGCCGGTGGGCGTGGCCGAGCGGTGTGGGTCGAGGGCGAGCCGGGGATCGGCAAGTCGGCGTTGCTGGAGGCGGCGCTGGCGGGGGCGGAACGCGCCGGATGTCAGGTTTTCCGGGGGGCTGCGCACGAGCTGGGCCGGCGGTTTCCGCTGCGGGTCCTGCTGGAGTGCCTGGGGGTGAGTGAGGACTCGCCGGATCGCGGGCGGGCAGAGATCGCGGCGTTGCTGCGCGGGGCGGGTTCGGGGGTCGCCTCCGGTGATCCGGTGGTGCCGGCGTCGGAGGCGCTGCTGGCGCTGGTGGACCGGATGTGCGCGGCCGCGCCGGTGGTGCTGGTCGTGGACGATCTGCAGTGGGCGGACGAAGCGAGCGTCGCGGTGTGGCACCGGCTGTCCCGCTCGGTGGGGCAGTTGCCCTTGCTTCTGGTGGCGGCGTGCCGGTCGGTGGGACGGCGTTCGCCGATGGTGGCGCTGCGCCGGGGCGTGCGGTCTGGTGGCGGTCTGGTGCTCACGCTGGACCCGTTGACGTCGGACCAGTCCGCGGGGCTGGTGGCCGGGCTGCTCGGCGCGGCCTGCGGGCCAGGGCTGCGGCAGCTGGCCGAGGGCGCGGGCGGCAACCCGCTCTACCTGCGCGAGCTCGTGGACGCCCTGGTCCGCGAGGATCAGGCCGCGGTCCGCGACGGCGTCGCGGAGGTCGCTACCGGCGAGGTGAACGCGCCGACGTCCCTGAGCGCGGCGATCGCCGACCGGTTGGGATTCCTGTCGCCGGGAACGTCGGAGACGTTGCAGCTGGCCGCCCTGCTGGGGCCGGAGTTCACGGTGCGGGACCTGGCGACGATCACAGGGCATGCTCCGCTGGACCTGGTCCCCGTCGTCGAGGAAGGGCTCTCCAGCGGCGTGCTGAGCGAGTCCGGGCTGCGACTGGTGTTCCGGCATGCGCTGATCCGCCAGGCCCTCAGCGAGGCCGTCCCGGCGGGGCTGCGCTCCGAGTTGCACCTGCAGGCCGCCCAGGCGCTGGTCACCGCCAGCGCGTCGATGGAACGGGTCGCGGAGCAGTTGCTGGCCGGCCCGGACGCGCCGGGTCTGGCGGAAGGCTGGGTGCTCGACTGGCTGGTCGAGATCGGTCCGCGCCTGGTGTACCGGGCCCCGCAGACCGCGCTCGACCTGCTCGGACGGGTGCTCGACGGGCTCGCCACCGACGACCCTCAGTGGGAGATCCTGGGGGAGCTGCTGGTCACCGCGGCATGGCTCGACGGGCGGGACGACGAGGTGGAGCGACGCGCCAGACAGGTACTCCGGCACGCCACAGACCCGGCGCGCACGGCGCGAGCCGCCTGGACGCTCGCCTACATGCTGGGCCGCACGTCGCAGTACGACGCGGCGGTCGCCGCCTGCACCGAGGCGCTCGCCGACCCGCGCATCGACAGCCTCTGGAGTACCCGGCAGCGCGCGCTCCAGGCACTGATCCTGATGAACGGCGGCCGGTACGAGGAGGCCGAAGTCACCGGGCACGAGGCGCTGACGGCGGCCGAGGACCTCGGCGACCACTTCGCGGCCGGCTACGCGCTCCATGCCCTGTCGCTGATCCGCTCGCGGGCACACGCCGACGAGACCGGGTGCCTGGCCTACGTCGAGCGAGCGCTTGCCACCGTCGGTGAGCACCCGGAGACCGCCGACCTCCGGCTCCTTCTCCTCATCAACCGCGCGATCACCTTCGACGACCTCGACCGGCCCACCGAAGCGGTAGCGGCCGGCCGGGAGGCCATGCGCGCGGTCGAGCTGGCCGGGTCACGGGTTCGCCGCCAATCGCAGCGAGCGCTGCAGGCTCAGCTGCTCTTCATGGTGGGACAGTGGGACGAGGCGCTGGTCGAGCTGGAGAACACCGACGCCGGTTACCTCGGCTACGCCGCCGAGCACGTCCTCGTCTCCGGGATACGCGCGCTCATCGCCATCCACCGCGGCGACCGCACCGCGGCCGAACAGGCACTCCGGGCGGTCGCCGCCGCCGACATCTCACGAGGCGAGAGCACGATCCACTCGGTGTACCTGCATCGTGCGCGCGCGTTGGTGGCAGAACGGGACGGCGACCCGGGGCTGGCGCTCGCCGAACTCACCAGCACGATGGACATCGCCGAGACGGCCCCGTATCCCTACGCATCACGCTGGCTTCCGGATGCGGTGCGGCTCGCCCTCGCCACCGGCGACCTCGTCACGTCCCGCGCCATCACCGACGCCGCGGTCGCCAAGGCCGAGCGGGAACCGCTGCCCAGCAGGATCGCGACCGCTGAACGCTGCCGAGGCCTTATCGAGAGTGATCCGGCGCTGCTGCTGGCCGCGGCGGACCGGTACCGCGCCACCGGCCGCATCCTCGAACTCGCCAACACCCTCGAAGACGCCGCCGTCCTCCTCGCCGAGCACGGCGACCATGACGCCGCCCGCGCGGCGCTCGACGACGCCTTCGCGCACTACACGGAGCTCCGCGCGGACTACGACCTGCGCCGCGCCGCCGCCCGCCTCCGCCCACTGGGACTGCACCGCGGCCAACGCGGCACCCGGCGCCGCCCCACCACCGGCTGGGACGCCCTCACGCCCACCGAACTCCGCGTCGCCGAACACGTCGCCGAAGGCCGCTCCAACCCCGACATCGCCGCCGCCATGTACCTGTCCCGGCGGACCGTCCAAACTCACGTGTCGCACATCCTGGCCAAGCTCGGCGCGAGGTCCCGCATCGAGATCGCCCACCAGGCCAGCCAGCAGCTCGACACCGCACACCCGCCGCTGGCCGCCGCGGACTGAGCAACCCCCTCACGCCGCCGGGATCGACGCCGTCAGGGTGAACGGCGTGAAGTCCAGGTCGGAGGTGCGCCGCGCTTCGACCGTCAGCTCCCACACTCCCGCGGCAGGGTTGGTCAGCGTGCGGCTGAACGGAGTGCCGTTCTCACAGAAGCCGCCGGGTGGGGGCGGGCTGTAGCAGTGCCCGACCACGGTCGTCTCGATCGGCAGGCCGTGCGGGTGGAACCGCAGGAACCGCGCCTGGCCTGTGCCCGGAGTTGCGCTCGGGCCGCTGAAGTCCACGGTGAACGACGGCGTGCCGGGCGGGATCCGGACGAAGTACTGCCGCGCCTGGTTGCGGCCGATCGTCCCGCTGATCGTCGTCGCGTAGCCGTTCGCCGCCGCGAACTCGTGCGGGGCGATGACGGTGTTCATCCTTTGGAACTCGACGGCGGGAGTGGCCGGGTCGTCGAACCGCAGCAGCGCCGAGTGTGCGCCGGGCGTCGCCGGGTTGATGTCCACAGGCAGGGAGACAGCCGTACCGCGTGGGAGCCTGATCGACGGCGCGACGCTGAAGGTGCCGTCATTGCCGGTCCACGACAGCTGGTACGTGATCGGCCGCGATGGACCCGAGGTGCGGGTCACGGTGTAGGTACGGGTGTACGGCTCACCCACCGTGACGCCTTCCCGGTCGTGGATGCCGGCGCCGACGTCCGGGGTGGGCAGCAGGTGCGACAGCACGGTCTTCACCGGCACACGGGTGCTGATGTCCACGGGCCTGAGGCCCTGGCGCAGCAGCTGGTAGGCACCAGCCACGTCGGCCAGGCCGGCGCCCTGCTCGTACGCGCCGTACCGGGGCAGGAACCGCGCCGACGACCTCAGCGCCTGCCGGAGCTGCGCGGGGGAGTGCCCGATGCCCTGCTCCTTCGCGGCGCTGATCAGCAGCGCGGCGGCCCCGCTCACCGCCGGGCTCGCCATCGAGGTGCCGTTCAGCAGGCCGTAGCCCGGAGGCAGCGGGAACAGCGAGGGTCCGCCGGGCTGCCACGTCAGCGTCGCCGACACCGCTGCCCCCGCCGCGACCAGGTCCGGCTTGAACCCGCCGTCCTCGCGGGGCCCTCGATTGCTGAACGGGTGCAGGTTGTCGGCGAACGGGACGACCGAGCCGAAGTTCTCGCGCCAGGTCGCGTCGGAGATGTAACTGCCGACGCTCATCAGCTCGCTCCCGTTGGCCATCTCGTTGACCGTGTTCCCGCCCGGGCCGGCGTTGCCGGCGGAGAAGAAGAACTGCACGCCGTACCTCGCCGTGATCCGGTTGTAGAGCAGCGTCGCCGGCGAGTTCCCGTCGTTCAGTTCGAGCTGGTTTCCGATCGACATGTTGATCACGTCCACGTTCGCCACCTTGGCGGCGTAGATCGCGCCCTCGTTGATCGCCTGGAAGGGACAGGAGTTCGCGGCGTCGCACACCTGCACCGAGACCATCTCGGCGCCGGGCGCCGCACCGCTCATGGCCCCGCCGAGGATCCGGTGACCGACGGCGATCGCGGCGACGTGCGAGCCGTGCTGGTGGGCGGCGATGCCGAGATTGACGAACTCCCGGTCCCGGTCGATCTGCACGACGAACGGCACCTGGTCGACCATCGGCGTCGCCGGGTTGTCGACGCCGAAGCGGCCGACGTCGAACCTTTCCTTGTACGGCCGCATGCCCGGCTGGTCGGCGAACGAATGGTCCTGGTCGGTGTCCACCCAGACCCGGCGGCCGCCGTCCCACAGCACGCCGAACAGGCCGCTGCTGCCGGGCGGGTTGCCGTCACGGTTCACATCCCCGGCGTACGAGGCGTCCGCCGGACGGTTCCGCTCGTCGAACAGCCCGAACTTGAACCGGCCACCGGACGGTGCGGTGTACTCGACGCCGTCGACGGTGAAGGTGCGTCCCCGCACCGTCGTGCCCATCGGCACCCACGTCGGCTCGGAGCCTGTGACCGGGTCATGCGTGCTGATCCAGTCCACGACCTTGCGCCGGCCGGTCGTCGTGGTGGCGAAGGCCGGGTGCGTGATGTCGATGCCGGAGTCGATGACGCCGATCCGCGTGCCGCGGCCGTCCCACCTCGGATGGTCGGCGACGAACTGGGCGGCCCCGATGTCGCCGACCGGCAGGTACGGGTTGTCGGCGGGGGTGTTCGCGTCCGGCGCCGTGATCGGCAGCGGCGGCATGTCGCCGGTCACCACCGGGTCGTCGAGCCGGACGACCCGGTCGAGGCCGGCCGCGTCGACGCCCGTGAGCCGCGCGGCGCCCACCGCTTTCGTGGCAGGCAGCGTGACCCGCAGGTAGTCCAGGTCGGCGTCGCGGTACCGGACGGTGCCGCCGAGCCGCTCAAGCTGGCTACCTACCTGGCCGGCCTTGCCCGGCCCGGCTGCCACGAGCAGCGTCACCGTCCTGTCGCCGGCCGCCGCCACGAGGGCTCGGTCCTGCGTCGAGAGCCCCGGCGCGGGCTCGTCGGCAGCCGCCGTCACGCCGGGCTGGGCGAGTAAGGCGGCAGTGGAGACAACGGCGATGAACCTGACTCGGCGACGCATCGTTGAGCCCCCCTCGGGCGCCCGATAGTGGCGACCAGGCACCCTCGGCCCCCCGCCAGCCACCCCGCAGCCTGGCTCTGCTCCGCGACGAACGTAACACCGCAGGTCGGCGCCGCACAGCCTGAGCGCGTGTATGAGCAGCGGTTTCGGGGAACCCCGTCACGTGCTCGACAGCGAGTGGGGCGATGTCCAGCCGTCGGCGGCCGCCGAGAATCGCTACCTTGAGTCACATTCCTGGGATGAGTACTGGGAGTGGTTCCTCAGGTCACTCCGTCGTGACCTCCAGTCCGGGCCGCGCCGCGCGCAGTTCGGCGAGGTCGTCGGCCGGCACGTCGACCGTCCCGATCCGCAGCTCCTCCAGCCGGGAGTAGGCGGCCAGCGCCGCCAGCGCCCCGGGTTCCAGGTGGCTCTCGAACAGCGACAGGGTTCGCGGGTCGCAGCCGCGCAGCGCGTCGAGGGCCGCACGTGATGCCGGTGAACCCCGCCAGGAACAGGGTCTCGCAGCGCAGCCCGGAACCGAGTTCGGCCAGTGCCGACGGCTCGGCCGTCACGTCGATCAGCCGCAGGTCGCCGAGCGCGCCGACGCCGGCGAGTGCCCGCCCGGCGGCGGGGTCGAGCGTCAGGTCCTCGAGGATCAGGTCGGTCAGCGCCGGCAGGGCCGCGAGGTGAGCCAGCCCGGCCGCGGTGACGGGGGAGCTGCCGATCTTGAGCTGTCGCAGCGCGGTGTACGTGGGCAACAGTGCCAGCAGCCCGTCAGTGGCGACGAACGAGATCTGCAACAACGACACGGACCCCGGTTCCTGCCCGCCCGCCAGGTGGGCCAGTTCGAGCGCGGCCGGACCTGGTTCCGGCGGAGCCGGCACCGAGGACGCGTGGCCGCGCGCGGCGAGGGCCCGCAACGCGCCCGGCCGGTTGGGCAGGCCGTGGTCGTCGAGCAGCATCAGGAACTCGGTGGATCCGCGGTAGAAGTGCCGGTTGCGGCTGATCGCGGTGAGGATGGCGCTCTGTTCCGGGGTCAGCCGGTCAGGCGACGCCTGCTCCGGGCCGAACGTGTCCAGCGCCGGCAGCAGCTCCGTCGCCCGCTCGGCGCTGCCGACCAGCCGCAGGATCTCGGGCAGCATCTGACGGGCGCGGTCGGCACCGGTGTCGCGCAGCGCCTTCAAGTAGTCCTCGCCCCTCATCCGCGGCCGGTCCGGGTCGTCGTCGGGGTTGGAGCCGAGCGGTCGTGGCGTGGTGCGGAACTCCACCAGCCGTCCTATCGCGGCCCGCATCCCCTCCCAGACGGGTGAGCCGGGCGCCTCGACCGGCAGCAGCGCGGTGACGGCGGCCTCCCGCACGTCGACCGACGCGTCGTCGAGGCTGGGGCGGATCGAGTCGTAGCCGCCGAGGACGCCCAGCTCCCGCACGTAGTACATCCGCCGGCCGACCCGGGTCTCGACCGAGAGCTTGGCCGCGAGGTCGGCCACGCACCGCGCTGTCAACGCCGCCGAGCGGTCGAGATGCGGGGCGAGGGCGTCGGCCGCGGCCCGGACGCCGGGGTCGGCGTCGTCGCGCAACGTCGCCAGCTCGCGCGCGGCGCCGGCGAACGCGGCATGCGTGTGCGAGAACACCGCGGACTCCTCATCCGCCTCGGCCACTACGGCGACGGTGCGCAGCAGGCCGAGAACGGCGGCCCGGGTATCGGCGCGCACGGCACGGTCGGTCACCAGCCGCACCAGGTGCGGAACGACCTTCGGGCAGTCCTCCTCCAGGTCCTCGTCGTCGACGAGTTCCACCTGGAGCTGATCGACCAAGGCGACCGGATCGCTCGTAGGCGCGTCAGCCAGCAGTTCGACGGCGTAGGGCATGTCATCGCCGCTGCGGCAGCAGTAGCTGCCGCCGCAGAACAGATGCGGGCTGCCGTAATCCGGTGAGACGGTGAGAGACATCCGGCGATTGTTCACCGGGGCCGCCGGCCCGTCCAGGCCAGCGGCCCCAGCACGACACGGCGGCGGATCACGCGCTTGATCTACCCGGATGCGGAGGGGCGGTGCGAGGGTGGACGTGTGTTCCGTCTGCTCGGATTGCTCGGCGGCCTGTCGGTGGTGACCGACCTAGGCACCGGCGCGCCGCTGGAGGAGTCACTGCGGCGCGCCGTCGTGGCGGCGCGACTCGCGCGTGCCGTCGGGTGCAAGGACGTCGAGGTGGCGGACGTCGTGTACGGCTCGCTGCTGCAACACCTGGGCTGCTCGGCGTATGCGCACGAGACAGCAGGGGCGTTCGGCGACGAGATCCTCGTGACGCGGCTGGCGTTCCTGACCGATCTGACGCGGCCGCTGGAGGTGCTGCGCACCTGGGTGCCGGGGCTTGCCGAGGGCACCGGACGCTCGAAGGCGCGCGTGCTGGCGGCGACCCTGCGGGCGGACAGCACGAACATGCGGGCCACGTGCGAGGTGGCGAGGCAGGCGGCGTACCGGCTCGGGCTCGGCGACACCGTCAGCCGCAGCGTGTTCCACGCACTGGCGATGTGGAACGGCAAAGGCTATCCGCGCGTCGCCGGCACGGATATCGAGCCGTCCGCACGGATCACGCACGTGGCCAGCACCGCGGTCCTGTTCGCACTGCACGCCGGCGAGGACGTGGCGCGTGCCGAGCTCCGCCGCCGATCCGGCACGTACCTGGACCCCGAGTTGGTCGCCGCGTTCGACCCCGACCTGCTCACGGGCATCGCCGACGTCGACGCGTACGACCTGGTACTTCAGCTCGAACCCGACCCTGTCCGGCTGGTGGACGGAGCCACACTGGAAACCGTGGTCGCCACCTTCGGCGACCTGGTCGATCTCAAGAGCCCGTGGCTGCTCGGGCACTCCGCTGCCGTGGCCGATCTGGCCGCTGGCGCGGGCCGCTGCCTCGGCCTGGACGAGACACCGCTGCGGCTCGCCGGCCACCTGCACGACCTCGGACGCGCAGGAGTCTCCAGCCGTATCTGGGACAAACCCGGCCCGCTCAGCGCGACGGAGCGCGATCAGGTGCGGCTGTATCCGTACCACACCGAGCGCATACTCGCCCGGGTACCGGAGCTGGCCGAGGTCGCCACACTCGCCGGTGCGCACCACGAGCACCTGGACGGCACCGGATACCACCGCGGTGCGCCGGCCGCCCAGCTCCCGATGCCGGCGCGCGTGCTGGCGGCGGCCGACCGCTACCGCAGCCAGCTTGAGCCGCGCCCCTACCGTCCGGCCGCCACGCCGTCCGAGGCGGCCGCCGCGCTCAACGCCGAGGCCGGTGCCGGGCGTCTGGACGGTGACGCCGTGGCTGCCGTCCTCGGCGCGGCTGGACACACCACGGGCGTACGCCGGCAACGTCCGGCCGGCCTGACCGATCGTCAGGTGACTGTGCTGCGCCTGGTGGCCGCCGGGCTGTCCAACCGGGAGATCGCGGAGCGGCTGGTGATCTCGCGGCGAACGGCCGAACGGCACGTACAGGACATCTACCACCGGATCGGCGCCTCCACCAGGGCCGCGGCAGCGCTGTTCGCGATGGAACACGGACTGCTCGAAAAACCTGGGTAGACCTACCAATGCGCCGCCCACGCTGGCCTCGCCATGCTCGACGAATGGCGACGACGCTCCCCCCGCGCGAGGCCACTCCGCGCCTGCTCACCCGCCCGTTCGTCCTGCTGTCGCTGGCCGAACTGGCGTACTTCGCCGGCACCGGCGTCACGGTGTACGCGCTGCCGCTCTACGTCACCGGACCGGTCGGGTCGGACGCGGCCGGTGCCGGTCTGGCGTTCGGCGCGTTCGCGGTGACCGCGCTGGTGCTGCGTCCGTTCAGCGGCCGGCTGTGCGACACCCGCGGCCGGCGGCCGATGCTGCTCGGCGGCGCACTGCTGTTCGCCGCGAGCTCGGTGCTGAGCGCGCACGTGGACGCGCTGTCACTGGTCGTGGCGCTACGCCTGCTGGTCGGGGTGGCCGAGGCGGCGTTCTTCGTCGCGGCGATGGCGGCGCTGGCCGACCTGGCGCCGCCCAGCCGGATGGGAGAGGCGCTGAGCTACAACTCGCTCGGGCTGTACCTGGGACTCACGCTCGGGCCGCCGCTGGGCGAGCTTCTGGTCGAGCGCTGGAGCTTCACCGCCGCCTGGTACGGAGCGGCAGCGCTGGCGGTCGTGGCGGCGGTCGTCGCCACGAGAATCGGCGAGACCCGGCAGGACGCGCCAACGGCCGGACACGGTGGGCTGATCCATTGGAAGGGTGTCCCGGCCGGCCTCGGCTTCTTCACCTCGATCGTGGCGATGGGCGGCTTCCTCGCGTTCGCCGCGCTGCACGCCGATGCCGTCGGGCTGCGCAACGCCAGCCTCCCGCTATTCACGTACGGGGTCGTGGTCGTCACCTGCCGGATCGTGTTCGCCAAGGTCCCCGACCGGGTACCGCCGCTTCCACTGGGCGCCGCCGCGCTGGCCACGATGGGCACCGGCCTGGCCGTGATGACCTTGTGGCCCACGCCCACCGGACTGATCGGCGGCACCGTGCTCCTGGCCGTCGGCATCACCTTCAGCACCCCTGCGTTCTTCTCGGCGATCTTCGCCACCGCCGGCCCGGCAGAGCGCGGCGCCGCCGCGGGCACCGCGAGCGGCATGCTCGACCTCGGCATCGGCGTCGGCCCCGTTCTGCTCGGCCTGGTCGCCAACGCCGCCGGCATCCCGTGGGCCTTCGCTGCGGCGGCCGCCGTCGCCGCCGCCGGCGCCACGTGGACCGCGCTCATCGCCCGGCAGCGCCGGCCATGACGTAGTCGCCTGGCGGGCACCGGTCAGCTGCCCGGCGATCGCGGCCGTGCCGTCGAGCTCTCGATCACCCGGACCCGGGCCAGCGGTGAGCCCAGGGGCGTGCGGCCTCGAGCTGACCGGCCAACCGGAGCAGCAGGGCGTCGTCTCCGTACCGGCCGAGGAAGTGCACGCCGATGGGCAGCCCCGCGCCCGACCAGTGCAGCGGGACCGACATGGCGGGTCCGCCGGTGATGTTGGCGACGACACCCGCGAAGGCGACGAACTCACCCGCGCGGCCGGGCATGCTCCCGAGGGGGAGGGGCGGTTGCGCGAGGGTGGGCGTGAGCCACACGTCGACCGTCGTGAGGAACCGGGCCACGGAGCGCGAGAAGCGTTGCAGGGTCTCGACGGCGGTCAGGTAGTCGCCGCCGCTGACCGCCTTGCTCTGCTCCCAGTACTCCCTGGTGAGCGGTTCGATCTCGTCCGGCCCGGGTTCGCGGCCGAGCCGCCGGATCCAGTACCGGAGGATCCAGTCGACCGCTGCCGCATAGACCGTCCCGACGGCCGCGCCGACCTCGGGCGTGAGAGGCACCAGGTCGCGCTCGACGACCGTGTGGCCGAGATCCGCGCACAGCTGTGCCGCGTCATGAAGGGCGGCGACGCAGTCGGGATGGACGGAGTGACCCTCGGCGGGGCGCAGGCTGAAGCCGATCCGCAGCCGCCCGGGATCGCGCGCGACCTCGTCCGCGAACGGCCGCTCGGGCGGCGGTGCGACGTACGGGTCGCCGAGATCAGGACCGGCGGTGGCGTCGAGCAGGGCGGCGGAGTCGCGTACCGACCGGGTAAGGGCGTGCTCGACGGCCATCCCGCTGAACACATCGCCGTACGCGGGGCCGAGCGGGACGCGGCCTCGCGTGGGTTTGAACCCGAAGAGGCCGCAGCACGATGCCGGGTAGCGGATCGACCCACCCGCGTCGTTGCCGTGGGCGAACGGCACCATGCCGGCGGCGACCGCGGCGGCCGAGCCTCCGCTGGACCCGCCGGTGGTGCGGGTCAGGTCCCACGGGTTGCGGGTCGGCCCGAACAACGCCGGCTCGACGGTGGGCTGGAGCCCGAACTCCGGTGTGTTCGTCTTGCCGAGGATCACCAGCCCGGCGCGGCGTAGCCGCACGACCAGTTCCTGGTCGTGCACCGAGACGTTGTCGCGCAGGAACGCGGAGCCCTCGGTGAAGCGCACCCCGCCGTCCTCGGCCGCCAGGTCCTTGAGGAGGTACGGGACGCCGGTGAACGGGCCGTCCGGCAGGCCCGTCGCCACCTCGCGGCGGGCCCGGTCGAACACGGTCGTGACGACGGCGTTCAGCGCCGGGTTCAGCCGCTCGATCCGCTCGATCGCGGCGTCGACCAGCTCGGCGGCTGTCACCTCGCCGGAGCGCACCAGAGCCGCCTGGGCGGTCGCGTCCAGCCTGCCCAGTTCCTCCACATCGGACGGCGACAGGGCGGCGGGGTGCGTGGTCACGGCCGCGCCTCCAGCACGATGTTGAACGGCGCGGCCTCCTGCGCGATCCGACGGACGCGTGTGAACCCTCCCGCCGCGAGCACCTCGCGCAGGCGTGCTTCGCCGGCCATCGTGCCAAGCGCCGAGCCGCCCTGGGCCAGCGCCGACGGCGTGCAGACCATCGTGGACACGGCGTACCCGATGCGGGCGTACGGGTTGGCGAAGTCGTCCTCGAACCGGTCGGCGGCCAGCGGCTCGATCAGCAGCACCACGCCGTCGTCCGCCAGCGACTGGCGGGCGTGTGCCGCGGCCGCGACCGGGTCGCCCATGTCGTGCAGCGAGTCGGTGAACAGCACGAGGTCGTAGTCCGTGCCGGGGAACGACGTCGCGTCGGCGACCTCGAAGCTCACCCGGTCACCGAGCCCGGCCTCGGCGGCGGACTTGCGGGCCCGCGCGATCGAACCGTCGTGCAGGTCGAAGCCGACGAACGTCGACTCCGGCCACGCCTCGGCGAGAACCCTGGTCGACAGGCCGTACCCGCAGCCGATGTCGGCGACCTTCGCGCCGGCCTCCAGCAAGGCCGCGACACCGTCGGCCGCCGGGATCCACGCGGGCACCAGTCCGTGCAGGTACGCGGGCCGACTGAAGCGGTCCTGGGCGTCGTTCAGCGCCGGGTGGTGGTCACCCCAGCCGATGCCGCCGCCCGTTCGGAAGAAGCCCTCCAGCCGGTCGAGGTCGGCCCAGAAGGCGGTGAAGCCGGCGAAGACGCCGATGAGCGCGGTCGGCGAATCCTCCTCGGCGAGCACCGCGGCCAGCTCGTCGGTCAGCGTGAAGGCGTCGCTGGCCGGGTCGTAGTCCAGGTAACCCGCCACGGCGACACCGCGGAGCCATTCCTGGACGTAGCGTACGGCCAGCCCGGTGCGCTGCGCCGTCTCCGACGGTGTGAGCGGTCCGGCGCCGGCCAGCGTCCGCCAGAGGCCGAGCCGGTCGCCCAGGACGATGAGCGGTCCGGTGACGGCGACCCCCAGCTCACCGAAGACCTTGCCCACGGCCTGGTCCAGCTTGGCCGGGTCGAGGCTTGTCATGTCGATCATCGCGGTCATCCCCTCTCGGACGGTTGATGACCGGTAGGCGTGAGTTCCCGACTCACACCCGGTAAGAGCACTGCCTCACAGCCGCCAGCGCACCGGCCCGTCCGGTCGGTAGGAGCAGTTCCGCCCGGTCCGGACCGCAGCGCGGAGGTGCGCGGCGAGCGGGGGATGCTCGCCGTCAAGGCGGCGCAGGGCATCCCGGATGCGCACGGTGACCGCGGTGCGGGCGCGCTCGCCTGGATCGCCGAGCCGGCGGGACCGCCCACCGAGCCCGTATGCGCGCGCCAGCTCTGCCACGAGTGCGTCTCGCTCGTCGCGGCGGCGTTCCAGCCGGCCTTCGTCGTGGTCGGCCTCCGCCTCGGCGATCTCGACGTCCAGGTCCGCGAGCCGTGCCTTGTACGCCGCTCGCGCCTGGGCGTCGAGCACCGGGTCCGCGCCGGTGTCCGGCTCGGCGGGCGTGTCCACACCGGCCAGCAGACGGGTCGCCGGGATCTCCTGCCCGGGCGCGGCGAGCAGCGCGGCCAGGTCGCGCAGCCCTTTGGTGTCGCGGAGCAACGCGGTGTGGCCGGCGAAGCGCAGGCTCCACACCTCACCGTCGCGCCGGAACACATTCTCGGGGTGGCTCGCGAGGAGGAGCTGGGCAGCGCCTTCCCGGACCGGCTCGATGCCAAGCTGCTCCGCCGCTTCCACGGCGGCGGCGGCGAGATGCGCGGCGCGGTCCGCGTCGGCGGGGCGACCTCGGCCCAGCAACGCGCGCGCGAGCTCGTAGGAGGCTCTGGCCACGAGCGGCCGGGCAGCGACCCGGCGCGCTCTGTCCAGGGCGTCCTCCAGGTGGGTCACGGCGACGTCCCAGCGCTGTGCCGTCGCGGCCGCCACGCCGAGGAGCAGGGCGACCGGCCCGACCACGGCCGCCGCCCCGCCGATCACCACCCACTCGTCGGCGTAGGGCTCCAACGCGGCGTACGCCTCATCGCAGACGTCCGCGGCTCCCGCCGCCGAACCGGCCTCGGCGTCGAAGGCAGCCGCCGCGAGGGCGCGCCAGCGGTAGATGGCGCGTTCGCCCGCCGGCGGCAATCCCCGCAGCACCGCGGCGGCGGCAGCGGTCTCGCCCGCGGCCAGGTTCTGGAACGCCCGCATCTCGGGCGCGAACTCGGCCGGCGCGACGCTGCCGGGGAAGCGTCGCTCCAGCTCGGCCACGCCTGGCCAGCCGTCCCGCGCCATCGCGAGCACGAGGAGCTGGGTGGTGCGGACCCCGTGCCCGTCGGGTTCTCCGAGCATCCCGGCGAGCGTCGCGGCCTCCTCGACGAGGCGGTCCGCCGCGTCGTAGTCACCGTAGAGAATCGTGAGCGCGGCGCGACGCGACAACGCCGCATACCGCAGCCGCGGCTGGCGTGACTCCTCCGCGAACCTCTCCAGCTCCCGCAGAATGCCCGCTGCCTGCGGGTCACCCAGCTCGGTCAGTGCGACGAACCGGGCGAAGCGCGCCTGCCAGCGCAGATCCGGATCGGCGGCCGCGTCGGCGGCCACGGTCATCTCCGCGACGAGGTCGAGCCGACGCCCGGCCGTGCCCGGGGCCCACAGCACGTCGTGCATCGCGAACAGCGCGAAGCCCAGCGCGGCCGGGTCGCCGCAGCTCCGCGCCTCCTCGACCGCCTCCTCGGCGAGGCGCAGCGCCCGGGCCGGGTCGCGGTCGTGGCCGTCGGCGAGCTCCCGCGCGAGCGCCGCCCGCAACCGGGCGACGGTCGGCCCGGGCACGGCGGCGGGCGTGGTCAGTGCCGTCTCCAACCAACGGGCGGCGCTCCGGTTGGAGTCCTCCACGCCCGTGCCCACCAGTTGGAGGCCGAGCGCGGCGCCGGCCAACACGTCGGCCTCGCCGCGGTCGTGCGCCACTTCGGCGACCTCGGCGTAGCCGGCTCGGGCCGACGCCAGGTCGCCCGCCGAACGCCGGGCCTCGGCCAGGTCGAGCAGCAACCTGGCAGGGGGCGATCCGTCGATGATCTCCGCCGCGCGGACAGCCCGCTCCCGGTGCCGCACCGCGTCTTCGTAGGCAAGCCGTGCGGTGCTCTCCCGGGCGGCCTCGTCGGCGTAGCGCAACGCCTTGGCGGCGTCGCCTACGGGCAGTGACAGCCCGTAGTGGCGGGACAGTTCGCCCAGCTGGGACCGGTCGCCTCCCGCGGCTTCGAGCACCGTCGCGACCCGGCCGTGCAGGCCCATCCGGGCGGCCGGGCCCAAGGTGCCGTACGCGCCCTCCCTGAACAGATCGTGGACGAAGCGGTACACACCGGCGGCGCCGGCCGGCTCGATGATCCGCGCCCGAACCGCGGGCTCCAGGGCGGACACCGCGTCCTCGCTGGTCAAGGCCTTGACCAGCGCCAGCAGTGCCGCGTCGAACTCGCGGCCCACGACCGCGCCCGCCACGACGAGGTCTGCGGTGGACTGCGGCAGGCGGGCGAGCCGGCGCGTGATCACGTCCTCGACACCGGCCGGCACCGCGCCGCCGTCGCGTTCCAATGCCGGCAGTCCGGCGAGCTGCTGCACGAAGAACGGGTTACCGCCGGACCGCCGATGCGTCGCCGCGGCCAGGTCCGCGCCGCGGTGCTCGCCACCGAGGCGGTCGAGCAGTTGTCCGACCTCCGCCACCGACAGGCCACTCAGGCCGACGACCTGGAACGAGCCGGGGCGCGAACCCAGCAGCCGGTGCAGGGGATGGCTCGGCCGATCCACCTCGATGTCGCGGTACGTGCCGACCACCAGGAGCCGGGAGCGTCCCGCCAGATGGCAGACGAACTCCAGCAGCCGCAGCGAACCCGCGTCGGCCCACTGGAGATCGTCGAGGACCACGACGAGCGGCGTCGCGGCTGCGTCCATCAGGGTCGATGCGACGGCGTCGAAGATGCGGAACCGGTCGGGTCCCAACTCCGCCGATCGAGGCGCCTTCCATTCCGGAAGCACCGGGGCCAGGTCGTCGCGACGCGGGTGACCCGCCGGATCGAGGTCGCCCAGGACCGCCCGCAGCACCTGCGTCCACGGCCAGAACCCTGCCGCCTCCGCGTCCTCCCAGCAGGCACCCCAGGCGACCCGTACGCCCCGGCCCGCGGCGATCCGGGCGAGCTCGGTCACCACGGCGGTCTTGCCGATGCCCGGCTCACCGGCCAGCAGGACGCAGCCGCCGGATCCGGCGACAGCCCGGTCCAGCGCCGCGCCCAGCACGTCGAGCACCGCCGCCCGGCCCACCAGCGACGCGGGCGGCTCTTCCTGGTCACGCTCAGCAACGGACATCGTGACCGCATTATCCCGCCACCCGCGTCGGACCCGGCGCAACTCACCGCTCCGCCCGGCCACGCCTTCCTACCGTCCGCCGGCGTTCCGCTCCGGCGGACGGTCAGCTGCCTTCCACCACCTCGTAGATGCGGCTGGCCAGCAGGCCGTGCGCGTCGCGGTGCACGGCGATCGCGGCGTCGGCGTCGGGCGCCTCAGCGAGGCAGAACACCTTGCCGTTCGCCTCGTCCGCCCAGTAGCGCAGGTACTTGACCCCGTACTGGTCCTGAACCTTCAGATCGGCCCTGTGCGCCTCGGCGACGTCGTTGACGGTCGCGCCCTCCGGCAGAGACTCGTGGACATCCATGAACAGTGGCATCGCTCTCTCCTTCCCGATCGTGTGTCTCACGATGAGTCTCATGTCGGGCCAGCTGACAGGCCATGACCGGACGCCCGCGGTACCTGACCGCTCAGCCACGCTGGCGGGAGCGCTCGCGCGTCTGCGGCTCCAGGGCGCCATCCTCCTGCGGGTCGAGGACACCGAGGCGTGGGCGTACGACTCGGTGTCCTCCTCGGGACGCGCTGGCCGTCCTCTCGCCCGGCGCGTGGCGGGTCATCCTCTTCCCTGTGATCGCGTCCGGCCGCGCGTGGATCGAGACGTACGACGGCGAGCGCCACTGGGCCAGCGCCGGCGACGTGATCGTGCTGCCGTACGGCGACGGCCAGAGGCGTTCAGCCGGGCCTTCAAGCGCGAGACCGGGCGGGCGCCGAGTTCGTGGCGGCTCACGACCTGACATTCAGAGCGTTTTCACGGCTCCGATCAGCCGCGTCAGGGACTCTTTGGCGTCCCCGAAGAGCAGGGTCGTCTTGGGGTCGTGGAGCAGCTCGTTCTCGATGCCTGCGAATCCGGGCCGGAGTGAGCGTTTGAGGAAGACGACCGCGCGGGCCTCGTCGGCGGCGAGGATGGGCATGCCGTAGATGGGGGAGCCGGGCAGGGTGCGAGCGGCGGGGTTGACGACGTCGTTGGCGCCGACGACGAGTACGACGTCGGCGGTCTTGAACTCAGGGTTGACCGTGTCCATCTCCATGAGCCGCTCGTACGGCACGTCGGCTTCGGCGAGCAGGACGTTCATGTGTCCGGGCATCCGTCCGGCGACGGGGTGGATCGCGTAGAGGACCTCGACTCCGCGGTCGCTGAGCACGTCGGCGAGGTCACGCAGCGCGTGCTGGGCCTGCGCGACTGCGAGGCCGTATCCGGGCGCCACGATGACCTTGCTGGCGTAGGCGAGCAGGATCGCCACGTCCTCGGCGCTGGCCGCGCGCACGGGCCGATCGGTTGCGGTGAGGGCACCGAGCGTCGAGCCGCCCTTGAACGCTCCGAACAGGATGTTGGCCAGCGAGCGGCCCATGGCGGTGGCCATCAACGTGGTGAGCAGGGTCCCGGAGGCACCCACGAGCGTGCCCGCGACGATCAGGAGCGCGTTGCCGAGCACGTAGCCGCTCGCCGCGACGGTGACGCCGCTGAAAGCGTTGAGCAGCGAGATGACGATGGGGACGTCCGCGCCGCCGACCGGGAGTACCAGCAGCAGACCTAGGACGAGGCTCAGGACGCCGAGCAGCGCGGCCACCCAGAACGGCGCGCCCAGCGCCACCCATACCCCGCCAGCCACGGCAGCTGCGACGGTGACGACGGAGACCCAGCGACCGCCGGGGAAGATCAGCGGGCGGCCGGTGATGAGTTCCTGCAGCTTGGCGAACGTGAGCATCGACCCGGAGAACGTCACACCGCCGACGGCGACCGTGAACGCGGCCACGGCCAGCTGCCCGCCGGTGGTCCCTTCCGCGACCTCGACCAGGGCGACGAGTGCGCCCGCGGCGCCACCGACGCCGTTGAAGGCGGCCACCATCTGCGGCATCCCGGTCATGGCGACGCGCTGGGCCGCCACGACGCCGACCGCCGATCCGACGGTCAGCGCGGCCAGGATGAGCGGCAGGTTGTCGGGCCGTTCCACGCCGAAGACGACCACCACCGCGAGCGTCGCGCCGGCGGCGCCGATCCAGTTGGCCGTGCGGGCGGTGCGTGGAGCGGACAGGCCTTTGAGCGCGATGATGAAGCAGACCGCGGCGAGCAGGTAGGCGAGGCCCGCCCAGTCGATGCTCATGCCGGTGGCTCCGGCCGGCGGTCGTCGCGCCGCCGGAACATCCGGAGCATCCGGTCCGTCACGACGAAGCCGCCCACGAGGTTGACGGCCGCCAGCGCCACCGCGACGAGGGAGAAGACGAGAACCGTTGTCGACTCGGCCTCGCCGGCGATGATGACCGTGCCGACGAGGATGATGCCGCTGATGGCGTTCGACCCGGACATCAGCGGCGTGTGCAACGTGGAGGACACCTTCGAGATCACCTCGTAGCCGGCGAAGGCGGCCAGTACGAAGATCGTGAGCAGGGTGACGCCGTCCACCTACGCCTCCTCGGGCCGTTCCGGATCGAGCAGGGCGCGGGTGGCGTCGTGCCGCACGTCGCCGCGGTGCACCACGCAGCAGCCGGCCAGCACCTCGTCGCCCAGGTCCGGGGCGATCGCGCCGTCCGCGCACATCAGCAGCACCAGGTTGACGACGTTCGTGGCGTAGAGCTGGCTGGCGGCTCCGGGCATCTGGCTGGGCACGTTCGCGCCGCCCCACACCATGACGTCGCCGATCATGACCTCTTCGCCGGGCCGGGCGCCCTCGATGTTGCCGCCCTGCTCGGCCGCGAGGTCCACACAGACCGAACCGGGCCGCATCGCCGCCACCATGTCGCGGGTGACCAGTAGCGGTGCCGCCCGACCTGGGACCGCGGCGGTGGTGATCAGCGCGTCGGCGTCCGCGACGTGCGGTGCCAGCAACTCCCGCTGCCGGCGGGCGCGATCCTCGCCCATCTCGCGGGCGTATCCGCCGGCGCCTTCCAGCGTCGGCAGGTCGAGGTCCACGAACCGTGCGCCCAGGCTGCGTACCTCCTCGGCCGAGGCGTCCCGGACGTCGTAGCCCGAGACGACGGCGCCGAGGCGTCGCGCGGTGGCGATGGCCTGCAGCCCGGCCACGCCCGCGCCCAGAACGAGCACGCGCGCGGGCGGGACGGTGCCCGCCGCGGTCATGAAGAGGGGAAAGAAACGGGGTAGCCGGTCGGCCGCCACCAGCGCGGCGCGGTAGCCGGCGACGAGCGCCTGCGAGGAGAGTGCGTCCATGGACTGCGCGCGGGAGATCCGGGGCACGAGTTCCATCGCGAACGCTGATCGGCCCGTGTCGCGCACCACCCGGATCAGGTCCAGCTCCTGTGCCGCTGGCAGAAATGACACGGTCAACGCGTTCGCCGCCAGCTGCCGGACCTGGGCCGCCGTCGGCGGCTGAACACCGAGAAACGCGTCCCCACCGGCCAGCGCGTCGTCCGTCACCGACGCTCCGGCCCGGCGGTAGTCGTCGTCCGAATGGTGAGCGTGGACACCGGCGCCCGGCTCGACGGCGACATCGAGCCCGGCGCCGGTCAACCGGGACACAACCGCCGGCACGAGCGCGACACGGCGCTCCCCGGGCCTGCTCTCGCGCGGCACGACGACCTTCACACGCCGCACCCTAGGGCACTCTCGTCCCATTGAGGGGCTGAACGCGGCCGGAGGTGGTACACCAAGCCTGGTGACGTCGTTCGTTGCCGGCAGCGCGGTCCGTCGCGTCTCAGGGTGGGCCGAGCGAGCGGTAGTCGCTTCGTCGAACGGGGCGGTACACAAGGTCGCCGCCAGCGATGGGTACGGCGATCGGCGTCGACCGCTCGTCGACGAGACGCAGGCCGGAGACGTCGCCGCTCTCGCTGACGGTCCAGACCAGCTGCGCCACGGCGAAGACCTGCTCGGGCCCGGCGAGTTCGAGGAACGCGTCGGGGACCCGGACGATCGCGACGTCCCCGTCCATACGTAGCTTCACGTCGGCGACGGCGGCGGGGATCGCGCTTCGGAGTTGCTGGGCGCTGTCTTCCGGCAGGACGCCGGTCAGCAGGGAGTCCAGCGCGGTCTCTGTCCGATCACCGGCCGGAACCGGGCGGATGACCCGGACGAGCTTGTCGGCCCGGATGAGGTAGACGCCCGTGGTCGTCAGGCTGTGGGCGGTGGGACCCGGCGCGGCGGTGCGTGCCGATCCGCCTTGTCCCAGGTGGATGAGCTGAGGCTTGTCCTGCAGCGGCACTGCGCACGCCGCGAGCGCGCCTGCCAGCAGCGTGGCGGCCAGCGTTGACGTGCACGCCCGAGCCGCTCTCACGGCGCGCCAGTCGGGAGTTCGATGACGAACCGCGCACCGCCGGACGGACTGTCCTCGACCCGGACGGTGCCCTCGTGCAGCGCGACGTGGCGCGCCACGATCGCGAGGCCGAGGCCGGCGCCGGGGCCTGGTTCCGCGCCCGGTGCACGGGCGAACCGCTCGAAGATCCGCTGGCGCCGGTCGGCCGGAACGCCCGGTCCGGCGTCGTCGACCACGATGCGGACCGTGGATCTCGTAGCCTCGACGAGCACCTGCCGGCAGCCGTGGCCGTGCCGCTCGGCGTTCTCGACCAGGTTGGTGACCGCCCGCTCGATCCGCCTCTTGTCGGCCTGGAGCGTGACCGGTTCGGCGGCCTCGGAGACGTGTGTGACCGGCCGCATCGCGGCGGCGTCGGCCGATCGCCGTACCAGTTCGGCGATGCGTACCTGCTCGCCGGCAAGAAGGTGTGGCCCGCTGTCGGCCCGGGAGATTTCGAGCAGGTCGGTGACTATGCGGCCGAACCGGTCGAGGTCCTCACCGAGCAGGTCGACGGCCTCGCGGGCCTCGGCGGGAAGGGCAGCGCGCCGGGTCCGGAGCAGCTCGAGGGAGTTCACCATCGTGGTCAGCGGGGTCCGAAGCTCGTGGCTGACGTCCCCGGCGAACCGCGCGTCCGCCTCCACCCTGCGCTGGAGGTCCGCGGCGTTCGCGTTGAAGGTGCGCGCGATGGGTGCGAGGTCGGGGTCGGTTGAGTGGGTGGGCAGCCGCGCGGTGAAGTCGCCCCGTGCGATGGCGGCCGCGGCGTGGCTCACGTCGGTCAGCGGGCGGAGTGCGCGGCCGCTGGCGAGGCGCCCGGTGGCCATGCCGACCAACGCTGTCACCGCCACCCCGATCAGCAGGCTGATGCTGACCACCCGGTAGGCCCGGTCCAGCTCGCTGAGCGGGTAGATCGCGAAGTACGCACCGTCCACGGAGCGCAGTGGAAGGCCGACGACCAGCACCGGCGAGCCGCGTAGCGAGACCCGTTGGCGGGCGGCGGTCCCGTCGAGGACGAGCCGGCGCAGGCTGCCCGGGAGCGCGTCGGGCGAGGTGTCCAGCGATCCGGCGTACCACCTGCCCTCGTAGGACAGTAGCGAGGCGGTGTCCTCGGTCGCCGGCAGGCTCGTGAGCAGCTGGGGTACGGACGGTCGCTCGACCGCGAGTCCGCGCTCCAGCGCCGTCGCGTTCAGCTGTGACTGCCGGAGCGCCGTCGACTCCCGTTGCGCGAGCAGATAGGTCGGAACGATGCTCCACACGACCAGCGCCAGAAGGAGGCTGACGCCGAGGCCGAGCAGCCCGAACCCGACCGTGATGCGGGCACGGAGCCCGAACGGGAATCGCAGGCGGAGGCGGGGCACGCGAGGAACGATCAGCCCGTGAGCCGGTAGCCGTGACCGCGGACCGTCTCCACGTGACGCGGCTCCGCTGGTTCTGCCTCCACCTTGGTGCGGAGGCGGCGGATGTGCACGTCCACGACCCGGCTGTCGCCGAAGTAGTCGTACTCCCAGACGCGCTCCAGCAGGTGCTCCCGCGTACACACCCGGCCGTCCGCCGCCGCGAGTTCGCACAACAGCCGGAACTCTGTACGGGTGAGCTCCAGCGGCGTGCCGCCGTGGGTGACGCGGCACTCGCCGACATTGATCTCCAGGTCACCCAGCTGAAAGACCTGATTGGTGGTCGAAGGCTGCGCGCGCCGCAGCAGCGCACGGACGCGCGCCGAAAGCTCGCTCGCCACAAACGGCTTGGTCACGTAGTCGTCGGCGCCCGCCTCCAACCCCGCGACGATGTCCTGGCTGTCGGCCCGCGCGGTAACCATGATCACCGGGACGTCGAAGCGGCGGCGTATGTCGCGGCACACGGCCACACCATCGGCATCGGGCAGCATGACGTCGAGCAACACCACGTCCGGCTGCCTCGCGTCGAGCCGGGCGAGACCCTCCCGCGCTGTGGCGGCCTCGTCGATCGCGTAGCCCTCGTCCTGCAGCGCCAGCCGCAGGGCACGGCGGACCCGGGCATCGTCCTCGACGAGCAGGAGTTGGCGGCGCACGTCCTCCAGTATCGCCCCTGTGTCCTCGCCGGGCTCGTCTGAGTCCGTCATCGGTCGGTCGGCCGCGTCAACTGCGGCCGTGACGAGCCTGGCCGGTATCCTGCGTGGCCGGCTGGTGCTCGGTCACCTTGCCCTCGAGCTCGGCGATCCTGGCGCGCAGCCCAGCGAGTTCGGCGGCGAGCGCCGCAGACCGCATCCGCAACCGCGCGAGGTCCGCGATCAGCCGCGCGGAAATCTTGTCGCCGGCGTCGTCCTCCCCGCCATGGGCGCCGCTCATGCCGCCGGGTCCGGCAAGGAACCGCTGGAGGTCGACAGCCAGGTGCGGTGCGGCGCGTCCGTCAGCCCGTCGCGGAAGGTGCCGATCTCAGCGACCAGGATGCTCCGCGCGGCAGCACAACCCTCGCGGACCGTGACAACCTCGACATCGCAGACGGCCGCGATCTGCTGGTAGTCCAGCCCTTCGAGCTGACTCATCGCGTGGAACGCCCGCAGCGGCATGGGCAACATCTCGAGTAGTCCGGACTCAGCCGGTGGCGATGCGGCCACGAGTGTGTACAGCGTCCGGAACAGGTGAACCCGCACGTTGGCCGGCCGTGGCAGGGGCGACCGGTCGGCAAGCGCAGCCTGGAAGACAGCGGCGGTCAGCTCGCTGGCCGCCGCCTCCCCAACGAGCAGCGCCGCGACACGCCACACGCGCGGCCCCCACGCGCGAGCCAGCAGCCGCAACGCCTCGACGTCCCCGTCGCGGGCGGCGAGCAGCAGCCGGTGGTGCCGGCGGTCACGCCGTAGCGGGTGGGTGTTCACGATGTTGCCTTTCGCACGGCCGATCGGGGTCTCAGCGGGGCGCGTTCGCCACGGTGAACTGCACGCCGCCGCTGGCGTTGACCGCGGCATCGAGGGTCTTGTCGTCGAGGAACGGGGCCGCGGACGCTCCGACGAACAGCCGGGCACCGTGGTCATCGAGGACCTGGTCGCCGTCGACAGGGCCGGGCGCGACGGCGATCGTCAGTGCGCCATCGCCGGATCCGGTGTCGATCCGCACGCCGGCGCCGCTCGGTACGCCCGGACGGGCCGCCAGGTCGCGGATCACCTTCGCGGCCGTCGGGGTCAGCGTCACCATCGTGCCTCCTGCGAAGTCGGGTCCCGCACGCCATTGCGCCTCCACGGTGGTCGCGGCCGGGGGTTGCCGCAAGCGGAACCGGATCCGGCCGTACGACCGCGCCGGGCGACGTTTACACAGGTCAGCTGCCTTGCGACCAGCTTATGGCTGGAGACTCGGGGCCCGTTTCGTCACAGGATCGTCATGTGCCGGGGCGCCCGCCAACCACCTGTATCCATGCAACCATCTCGCCTGTGTCACAAAACGCCTCCCGGCCGAACAGCTCTTCACCACGTGCCCGGCTCGCCGCGGCCCGTGACGTCACGGACGTACAGTTCCGTGTGCTCGTCCTGCTAGACGCGCGCGGTCCGCGGCGTACAAATGAGCTCGCCACCGAGCTAGGCATGGAGCCCGCCGTCGTCGCGCGGCTGTGCGGCCAGCTCGTGAGCGGCGGATTCGTACACCGGTTCCAGCAGGTGAGCGCCGCGCCGCGCCGGACGGTCTGTGTGGCGCTGACAGCCGCTGGAAGCGCGCTCGTGAGCCGGCTGGAACGGTCACAGCGGAGCGCGTGAAGCCGCTCATGTCAGTCTCGTGACAACGTCGCTAAACGTGTTGCACCGGCGGGCCAGAGCACGGTTGCCTGGGCGCCGGCCGTACGGCACTGCGGGTCGTTCGCGGTGGAGTGGGCCGGCTCGCGCCGCATGGCCAGGTTCGCGACGGGTGGCCTCACCTCTCCGCCCGTCGCGGACCCGCGGAGGCGCCGACGGCGGCGAGGGGAACGCCGCCGCCGGTGCCCCGACGCATAGGCCGGTGTGGGTAGGTTGGTGTAAGTCCGGTGACGACGGTGGGGGTCGGCTACCTGGCCGCGCTACCGCTTCTGGCCTAGCCGTTGCGCGCCGGGCCGAACTCGGTGGAAGCCTCCCATCGGGACCACCATTGCGGGTCGGGCGGCTCGCCCGCAGCAGCGGCGAGCGTGGTCAGGGCGACCGCTGCCGCGTGTGCGTCGGGAATATCCGCGCCGGAAACGAGGCCGGCAATCGCCTCCCGGCGCAATCGCATCACGTCACCGACGAGCGCCTGGCCATTCTCGGCGAGCAGCACCCAGACGACACGGCGATCGGTGCCCGCCCGCTGCCGCCGCTGCACCAGCCCCCTCCGGACCAGCCGTTCGACGGTGCGGCTCACGGTAGACGGTTGCACGCCCAGCTCGCCGGCGAGATCCACCACTCGCTGCGGGCCCTGTGAGGCGAGCACGACCAGCATCCGGTACTGCGACAGCGTGACGTCCACGTCCAGTTGGCCGAGGGAGCGTGCGGTGAACGCGACGAGCGCCCGACTCACTGGCATCAGCGCGTCCACGAGCGCGGTCACGGATGGACCATCCGGCGGCACACGGCCCGCAGGCGTCGAACGCCGCGTCGGGGAAGACGGCATCCGCGAATCGTCGCACAGGTACGTGCCAATCACGTCGCCCTCCAGGACCCGGCCGTCCTACTTGACGACAGCGGCCTCGACGTTCTCCAGCGTCTTCGTTTCCACCAGTCCGGTGTCCTCCAGGACCTCCAGGTGATCGGATACGGCGAGGTTGGCCTCGATCGCCAGATCCCGGATCAGGCTGTTCTGGGTGGTGGAGCGCACCTTCGCGATGATCACGAACACCTTGCCGTGTGCGTCGCGGAGCTGGTTGGCGAAGAAGTGGTCGAACTCGGCCCCGCGCGAGTTCTCCATCCGGCGGACGAAACCCTGCTGTTCCTCGGTGGCCTCGTTCGGGATGGGCACGCCCAGCGCGGCGGAGAGTTCTCGCACGATCTGGTCCAGCCGCGAGTGCCCCTCCATGAGATGCAGTCCGGCGCGCTTGACCTGCTCACTGGAGGCGTTGCTCTGCGCGAGCCGGCCCGCCGGCAGCTCCCACAGATTCGCCTGCCGGACCTTGGTGAGCAGCTCCTTGTCCAGCTCGCTGATCGGACCGGCTGCCTGCGCCTGCCGGGGTGTCACCGAGACGCCGTCGCTGAATGCGGTGTCGCCTCCGGATACGCCGTGCGTGCCGGTCACGGGGGCACCGGTGGAGGCGACGGCTTCGGTGGATTCACCCATCAGGTCGTCGCGCGCAGCCCAGACCGCGGCTAACGCCACCACCATCGCCGCCGCGGTGATTACCTTCATCGGCGCATTGCGCCCGGTCACAGCGTTGGCCCTGCGGGTCTCATGCATGCCGTCCTCCTCGCCGACCACGCGACGGGAGCGCCGCGTGGTCGGTGGTACGGACCGGGGCACAGAAGCGTTCACCCATACACCAATTCGTTCTAGGCACCGGTCCGCCGCGATCAGCGCGCGCCCCAGGGTGCACGACTCGCGCCGCCGGAACAGGCCGTCCCCACGTGGTGGGTCACCGGCGCCGCCGCGTGGGGCTTCGCCGTGCTGCCACCGTTCTGCGTCGTGCACGCGTGGACAGGGCCCGCCTACGTCGCCGGTAGCGGTTGGGCTGGCCAGTCGAGGAGGCGTGCGCCGAGGACCGCCGCTTCCAGTGTGAACCGTTGGGTGGGTTCGGTGGGGGCGTAGCCGGTGAGGCGGCGGATGCGGTCGAGGCGGTAGGTGACGGCCCGGACGCTGATGTTGAGTTCCCGTCCGGCGGCGGTGCTGTTGCCCTGGCACGCGAAGAACGCCGTGAGCGTGTCCAGCAGCGGCTCCGCGCCGCCCCGGGCTTCGGCGAGCGGCCCGAGCACCGTGTGGACGAGGTCGACGATGGCGGCCTGATCGCGCAGCAGAACCGGGAATACGAGCAGGTCGGCGGCGTGCAGGACGGGTGCGCGGAACCCGAGCCGGTCGGCCAGGTGCAGGGCGTTGCGGGCTTCCTCGTAGGACCGCAGCACTCCGCCCGGTCCCTGGTGCGGTCGACCGACGCCGACCCGCCAAGCGGTGTCGGTACCCAGCGCGGTGAGTACCTGGTGGGCGAACTCGCCGGACGCGCCGCGCAGCGAACTCGGCAGGATCGCGACGAGCTCCCCGTCCCGGACCCCGACGAGGACATTGCGCGCGCCGAACCGGGCGGTGAGTGCGGTCTCGATCCGGCCCGACGCCGCGTCGCCGTCGCGGAACTCGCGGGCGGCGCGGGCGACGGCCGTGACGTGTCCGCCGTTGAGCAGCATCCCGAACCGTTCGGCGCGCTCGGCGAGGCGGCCGAGGTCACCGTGCCCCTGTAGGAGTTCGTCGACGAACTCGCGGCGGATCTGGTGTTCGGCGCGCACCGCCTGCCGTTGGAACCGTTCGTAGCCGTCGGCGAGCGCCGACACCGCTCGCCGGGCGACTCCCAGGACGGCGGCTCCGCTGCTGCTCGCGGCTGATGCCGTCGGTGCGCCGCCGAACCCGGGCAGTAGGTTCCACGCGAGTTCGGCGGCGAGGAGGTGCGCGTCGATCAGGGCGCGCAGGGCCACGGATGCCTCGGCGGCCCTGGCGCCCGTTCGGTGCAGCCGTTCGACGTCGGCGGCGCCGAGCAGCCGTCCGGTGCCGGCCGCGCCGGCGAGCAGCTCGACGTAGCCGGCGAGGTACTCCGCCGGGACTGGTCCGCCCGCGGTCGCGGCGTCGGGTACGGCGTGCAGCGTGAGACGCCGCCCGCCGCTCACCGTCGACTCCACACCGCTGACTCTACGAGTGAACCGTCACACACCGACGTCTCGCCGCTCGAACGTCACCGCAGCGACAAGGACCAGCACCGCCACGAGCCCGACGAGCACGAGCAGGTGGCCGACCTGGAAGCCGTTGTGCAGGGGGTCACCACCGAGGTAGTAGTGGAACGGCGACAGCCAGCGCAACGGACGCACCCCCTCGACCAGGCCGCCGAGGCCGTTCAGGACGTACGTGCCGACCGCGACAACGCCGGTGACGGCCAGCACGGCGGCCTTGCTGCCGGTCGCCGCGCCCACCGCGAACGCAAGCGTGCCGAAGCACAACGCGACCAGCAACATCCCCAGCGACGCCGCGCTGACATTGACCGCGCCGACACCCATCTCGAACCGGGCCTCCAACGCCACCACGAGCACCCACGGCACGATGCCGACGGCGACGATTCCCGCGGCCAGCGCGGCGAACCGCTGCAACACGAACCGGCGCCGGCTCACCGGATTGGCCAGCAGCAGATCCAACGTGCCGGCCTCCTCCGGGCCGGCGACGGCCCGGTTGCCGAGCAGCGTCGCGCACAGCACCAGCAGGATCAGCGGCACCAGGCTGTACACGGTCGCCTGCAGGTAGCCGGCGCCGCTGGTGAAGTCCGCCGCGCCGAGGAAGTCCCGGAACCCCTCCGGTACCGCGTCCTGCCGCGCCTGCAACGTGTCGCCGCGGAACGTCGGGTAGAACGACACGTACACGGCGACGAACACGCCGACCCCGGCGGCCCAGCCGAGCAGCGCCCGCCGGTCGTCCCGGAGCGTCTTGCGGACCAGGCTAGGCACCACGAGATACCTCCGGAGCGTCGTAGTAGTAGGACAGGAACGTCTCCTCCAGGTCCGGTTCGGTGCTGATCAGGTCCACCACCGGGAACCGGGCGATCGCCTTGACCAACGGATCGAGACGCCCCTCCACCGTGCACCGCAGGATCGGCCCCACCGACTCCACCTCACGCACGCCCGGCAGACCGGCGAACTCCGCGGCCGGCACCGGCGCCTCGAAATGCACCTCCACGCGACGCACCGCCCGCTTGCCGAGCGACTCCACCCGCTCCACCGCGACCAGGCGTCCATCCCGGACGATCCCCACCAGGTCCGCCGCCTGCTGCACCTCCGCCAGCACGTGCGAGGACATGAACACCGTCTGCCCCGCCGCGCGGGCCTCCCGCACCAGCTCCAGGAACTCCTGCTGCATCAACGGATCCAGGCCGCTGGTCGGTTCGTCCAACACCAGCAGCTCCGGGACGTGCATGAACGCCTGCACCAACCCGACCTTCTGCTTGTTCCCCTTCGACAGCGCCCGGATCGGCCGCGACAGATCCAGCTCCAGACGCTGTGCCAGCTCCTCGATCCGCCGCTGCGCCACCCCGCCCCGCGCATCCGCCAGGAAACGGAGGAAGGTTCCCGCGCGGTCCCGGCCGTCGAAGGACAACTCGCCCGGCAGGTACCCGATCCGCCGCCGTGCCGCCACGCCGCCGTCGCCGCGCGGCGCCACGCCCAGCACCCGGACGCTGCCGCGGGTGGGGCGGATGAAATCGAGCATCAACCGGATCGTCGTCGTCTTGCCAGAGCCGTTCGGACCCAGATACCCGAACACCTCGCCCTGCTGAACCGCGAGATTCAGGTCCTCCAGGCCGCGCTGCCGGCCGTAGAACTTCGTCAGCCCTTCGGCCTCCACCACCGTCGTCGTCATGACCGACACGCTGCACCGCCGACGCGGACCGGATCCAGGTCGGGCCCCGGACACACTCGCCACCGCTCTGTTGCCGGGAGCCGGAAACCGGCGTCGTGCGATGTCGGCCGCCGGTTGGACCCGGCGGCCGAGGCGGTAGCGCGGGACCTGACCGCTCGGGGAGAGCGTGCGCTGCTCGTTCTTCACCTTCGCCCCGGACGGCGATACGGTCCGGCTGGATCGAGGTGCCGGCCGCGCACGTCAGGTCCTCGATGCCCTTGCCGTGCGCGCGCATCGTTGTGCGGCCTGTGCGGTGATCGAAAGTCGGGTCGCGGCTGGGTCAGGGGCGGCTTTGGCGGCGGTAGCGGCCGGGTGGGCAGCCGCGGACTCGGGTGAAGGCACGGTTGAAGGCGTATTCGGAGGTGTAGCCGACCTCGCGGGCGATGTGGGCGGCGGGCAGGGCGGTGTCGCGGAGTTTGCGGGCGGCGAGTTCGAGGCGCCATCGGGTGAGGTAGCTCAGCGGTGGTTCGCCGACGTGGTGTGTGAAGCGACGGGCGAGGGTGGCGCGGGAGACGTGTACCGCGGCGGCGAGTGTGTCGAGCGTCCAGTCGTTGGCCGGCCGTTCGTGTATCAGGGCGAGGGCCTGGGCGGTGAGGGGGTCGCGCAAGCCGTTGAGCCATGAGGCGGCGGGACTGTCGCCGGTGCCGGCGCCGGTGTTCAGCCAGGCGCGGACGACGTGGATGAGCAGGAGGTCGAGTAGACGGACGGCGGCGGTGGCGGAGCCGGTCGCGGAGTTCGTGTGGGTTTCGTGGGTGAGTAGGTCCAGCAGAGCACGCAGCCAGGGGCCGGTGTCGGGTTGTGCGGTCGCGACGTGCAGGACGGGCGGGAGCAGGCTGAGGACGGGGTGGGCAAGGTGGGTGTCGTAGCTGTAGCCGGCGCACAGGATCCGGGTGCGGGCGCCGGGCCCGTCGAGGACGAGCTCCCCGCTGGGCTGGATGAGGCTTCGCTTGAGGTCTTCGTCGAACGGGCGCAGCGGCTGGTCCGGTGCGGTGGCGAGCTCGTGGCGTGCGCCGGTCGGCAGCAGCACCAGGTCGCCGGGTGCGAGTTGGCGGGGTGGCGCGCCGTCGGCGGTGAACCAGCAGGTGCCGGCGACGACGGCGTGGAACGTGGCGCCTTGGCGCGCGGGGAGTTCGATGCCCCATGGGGCCCGCGCGTCGTAGGTGGCCATCAGGGCCGCGTCGACCCGGGCGATCGCAAGCACGTCACCCAGCACGTCCATGCGTACCAACGTACGCCCCGGACGGTGGTCGCGCGGGCCTGATGAGACTTTGAGACAAGAACTTGGGTATTTCGAGCATTGATGCTCTCAATGGTGAGCGGCAGGGTTTGGTTCATGGAACTCACCTCCACCACTGCCCTCGTTACCGGCGCCAACCGCGGTCTCGGCCGCGCGATCGTCGACGCCCTTCTCGACCGCGGCGCCACCCGGGTGTACGCCGCCGCCCGCGACCCGCGGGGCGTGCGCGGCGACGACCGGGTCGTCGCGGTCGCCCTCGACCTGGCTGACGCCGCGTCCATCGACGCACTGGCTGCCACGGCCACCGATGTCAACCTGCTGATCAACAACGCTGGCACCGCGGCGTTCGCGCCGGCCCTCGACGCTGACCTCGACGCCGTCGCCGGGGAGTTCGCGGTGAACTTCACCGGCCTGTACCGCATGATCCGCGCGTTCACCCCGACCCTGGCCGCCGGAAAGGGCGCCCTGGTGAACGTGCTGACCCTTCTGTCGTACGCACCCGCACCGCCGATGGCCGGCTACTCCGCCTCCAAGGCCGCGGCCCATTCGCTGACACTCGCGTTGCGTCCGGCTCTGACCCGCGCCGGGATCAGCGTGCACGGCGTCTACCCCGGCGGCATCGACACCGACATGCTCGCCGGCTTCGACGTTCCCAAGGCCGACCCCAGCGCCGTCGCCGAGGCGATCCTCGACGGTCTCGCCGCGGGCCAGCAGGACATCTATCCCGACCCCGTGTCGGAGCAGATGGGCCAGCTGTGGGGCCGTGACCCCCGGGAGTTCACCGCGGCCTTCGCCGCGATGGGCTCCTGACCGCTCCGACCTGTGGCACCACCGGCCAGGTCGCCCTGCGGCGATCTGGCCGGGCCGGACGTTTCCGGCGCCGTATCGCGGGCAGGCCGGCCAGGCGGCTCTCGTGATCGCTCGCTGTCGATCTCCCATCGTGCGGAGTTCACGCGTCGTCGTCGCGCCAGCGGGCAGGGAGAAGTTACCCATCTCCAGACCACGCCGGTCGGTCGACTGCGAGGCCGGCTTCGACTTCGGCGAGCAGGCCGCGGCTGACCGTGATTCGGCGGTCGCTTGTCGACGGTCAGGTGTGGCGAGTGCGTTCCGGTAGTGGGCCATCTCGTCGACGCGGCGATCATTCTCGGCCCGTGGTCCTGAGCGGCCACCGGCTCAACGTCACGCCAGTCGTGGAGTCGCCTGGTCGAAGAGACCAGCCGGAAACACGAACGGTGCGGGCCAAGGCGCCGCACCGTGTGGGTGAGAAGAGTGTCCGAGGGGGGACTTGAACCCCCACGCCCTTTCGGGCACTAGCACCTCAAGCTAGCGCGTCTGCCATTCCGCCACCCGGACAAGGTGGAGCCGCCCCGATGGGGTGACTGCTCGGGTAACCATACCCAACGAGGTGCCCCGGCCCCAACTCGGTACCCCCGGCGCGTTACTGCGTTGTCGGGCCTTGAACGCGGGGATTACGGTTCCCCTCAGTGGCACCGCCGCCCGCGTGCCGAGCTGGTAGGAAAGGGACATGACTACCACTGCCTCCGCATACCCGACCGCCGAGCAGGAGGTCGCGGAGATCGCGCGTGATCTGATCCGGATCGACACGACCAACACCGGCGACACGGCGACGAGTGCGGGGGAGCGGGCGGCCGCGGAGTACGTGGCGGCCAAGCTGGACGAGGTCGGGATCGCGTCGGAGATCTTCGAGAGCGAGCGGGGGCGGGCGAGCCTGGTCGCGCGGATCCCGGGCGCCGATTCCAGCCGCGGCGGCCTGATGATCCACGGGCACCTGGACGTGGTCCCGGCGGAGGCGGCGGACTGGACCGTCGACCCGTTCGCGGGCGAGATCCGCGACGGCTACCTGTGGGGCCGCGGCGCGGTCGACATGAAGGACATGGACGCGATGACGCTGGCGCTGGTCCGCCAGTGGGCGCGGGAGGGCCGCACCCCGCCGCGCGACATCGTCCTGGCGTTCCTCGCCGACGAGGAGGCGGGCGGCGCCCTCGGCGCGCACTTCATGGTCGACAACCACCCCGAGCTGTTCGAGGGGTGCACGGAGGCGATCAGCGAGGTCGGCGGCTTCTCCGTCTCGCTGAACGAGGACCTGCGCCTGTACCTCATCGAGACCGCCCAGAAGGGCCTGGGCTGGATGAAGGTCACGGCCGCCGGGCGGGCCGGGCACGGCTCGATGGTCCACGACGACAACGCCGTCACCGCGCTGTGCGAGGCGGTCGCGCGGGTCGGCCGGCACCAGTTCCCGCTCGTCATGACCGACACGGTGCGGCGCTTCCTCGACGAGGTGTCGGATGCGCTCGGCATCGAGCTCGACCCGGACGAGCCCGAGCTGCTCATCGCCAAGCTCGGCGGGGTCGCGCGGATCGTCGGCGCCACGATCCGCAACACCGCGAACCCGACCATGCTCGACGCCGGGTACAAGGGGAACGTCATCCCCGGCTCGGCCGAGGCGACGATCGACGGCCGGTTCCTCCCCGGCCAGGAACAGCAGTTCACCGAGCAGATCGACGCGCTCCTCGGCCCGGACGTCACGCGGGAGTGGATCGTCCACCAGCCGGCGCTGGAGACCAGCTTCGACGGCGACCTCGTCGACGCGATGGCCGACGCCCTGCGCGCGGAGGACCCCGGCGCCCGTCCGGTGCCGTACATGCTCTCCGGCGGGACCGACGCGAAGGCGTTCGCGCGCCTCGGCGTCCGCGCCTTCGGCTTCTCCCCGCTGAAGCTGCCCGCCGACCTGGACTTCGCCGCCCTGTTCCACGGCGTTGACGAGCGCGTTCCGCTCGAGGCGTTGCGCTTCGGGGTCCGCGTACTGGATCGTTTCCTGTCTCGCTGCTGAATCGCGCCGTCACACCGCCCGGTGCGCCGCCGCTCACAAGGGGAGAACCGATGCCGACCGACGCTGAGATCGACACCGCACTCGACGCGGTGATCGTCGCCGCGCGGGCACACCTGGCGCTGCTGCGCGCCGGGGACCGGGCTACCGAACAGCAGCTGGCGAGAGCCTACGTGGCGCTGAACAACGCCTCCGTGCGCTACGACGACCTCATCAGCCAGGAGTACGACGAGGTCACGCCCTGGGACGTCGAGTACGTGGAACCGGAGGAGGGCTCTGACACCGACACCGAGACGGACATCGAGCTGCCGGCGCCCGACCTCGACAGGCCGGTGACGGCCATCTGCGTACGGCAGCGCCGCGACTTCCTCGTCCCGGACATCGACGCGCTCATCCGGCTCGGCAGCCACCAGCGGGAACACAACTGGTCGGCGCACGACCCCCAGTACGCCCAGTCGCCCGTCACCACGCTCGGTGACGCCGTCTACGAGCTGGTCCTGGCCGGCGACGGCTCCCTCGCGGCGCTCGACGCCTACCCGGAGCTGATCCCCGGCAACGGCGTGCTGCTCGTCAACGCGGTCGGCGACCCGCTGTCGTTCGGCGAGGCGGCGCAGTCCGAGGAGGACGAGCCGTTCCGCCTGCGCGCCACCGACACGCTGCTCTACCGCCTGGACGAGGAGATCGTCGAGGAAGCCGACGGCGCCGGGGACGATACAGCGGACGTCGAAGAGCCCTCGGGCAGGGACGCCGCGACCCACCGGTAATGTCGGGCCCGTGACGGAGCAGACGATGCGGGCCTGGCAGGTACACGAACACGGCGCGGCGTGGGACGTTCTCACGCTCGGTGAGGTTCCGGTGCCCGAGCCGGGGCCGGGCGCCGTCCGGGTGAGGGTGGACGCGGTCGGGCTGAACTTCCCCGACCTGCTGCTGTGCGCGGGCCAGTACCAGGAGCGCCCGCCGCTGCCGTTCATCCCCGGGCTGGAGGTCGCCGGCGAGGTCGTGGCCGTCGGTGACGGCGCCGAGTACGCGATCGGCGACCGGGTCCTCGGCGCGCCGATGCCGTCCGGTGGGCTCGCCGAGCAGGCCGTACTGCCGCCCGGCGGCGCGTTCCCGGTTCCCGCCGACATGCCGTCCAGCGAGGCGGCCGCCCTGTTCATCACGTACCAGACCGCGCACTTCGGCCTGCACCGCCGCGCCGGGCTCAAGGCGGGGGAGACCCTGCTCGTGCACGCCGGCGCGAGCGGCACCGGCTCGGCGGCGATCCAGCTCGGGAAGGCCGCCGGCGCCACCGTCATCGCCACCGCCGGCGGGCCCGACAAGGCGGCGACCTGCCGTGACCTCGGCGCCGACATCGCCATCGACTACAACAGCGAGGACATCGCCGAGGCCGTGAAGGCGGCGACGAACGGCCGCGGCGCCGACGTCATCTGGGACCCGGTCGGCGGCGACGTGTTCGACGCGTCCCGCAAGTGCATCGCGTTCGAGGGCCGGCTCGTCGTCGTCGGGTTCGCCTCCGGCCGCATGCCCGAGGCGCCGATGAACCACGCGCTCGTCAAGAACTACTCGATCCTCGGCCTGCACTGGGGCCTGTACCGCCGCAAGCAGCCCGAACTGATCGGCCAGGTCCACGCCGAACTGCTCAAGCTCTACGCGGACGGCGCGATCCGCCCGCTCGTCGGCCAGGAGCGCCCGCTCACCGAGGCACCCGATGCCTACCGCGACCTCGCCGGACGGAAGGTCGTCGGCAAGATCGTGCTGACGCCGTAAGGACCTACGTCGAGGGCCCGGGGAGCAGGTCGCTGCTTCTTCGGCGCCGCAGGATCACCTTGCGGGTCCCGTCGGCGTAGAGGCGCACCCGCGCCAGTTCCCATCCGCCGAACTCGGCATGCAACGACAGCTGAACAGTGGCTGTCACCCGATCGGTACCGGGCGGCAACCTCAGCGGTGCGTACTCGTAATCCGGGGGCACCTGGTCATACTGACGTACTCGGCAACGGTTTGAGAACCTCTGGCCACAGAGCGCATCGGTCGTGGCGCGCGTCAGGCGGTCGGGATCGCCTGGACGACGCCGTCCGCGCGGCCCACCACGTACACCGTTCCGCTGACCTGATCGACGGCCACGCTGTCGGGCTGGCGGACGGTCGGGAACCGGGCGACCTCGCGCGGTTCGCCGCCGGACATGTTGAGCCCGACCAGCTCGTT
Organism: uncultured Actinomycetota bacterium; assembly: GCA_963742725.1. Classification (GTDB taxonomy): domain Bacteria; phylum Actinomycetota; class Actinomycetes; order Mycobacteriales; family Cryptosporangiaceae; genus CAVVAL01. The sequence continues at coordinate 1,570,475 of CAVUMX010000003.1, forward strand.
CGTGGCCGTGAGGGTCAGCCAGAGGACGTCGCGCAGGCTGTCGTAGGCGGCCCCGTACGGCGAGTCGCCGACGGGATGCCGCTGCCGCAGGAACAGCGGATCGGTCGTGAAGACGAGCAGCTCGCCGCCGCGCGTGTCGACGACGACGAACCGTCCGCGCTTGTCGACGACCACGTGCGTGGCACCGTCGCCGGCCCGGGTCTGCTGGACGAGCGTGCCCGCGTCGTCGAACACCGTCAGGGTGCTCTGCGCGGAGTCCAGGACGCCCAGCAGCTTGCCGTTGACGGCGACGCCCGCGCTGTGGTCGCCCGTCCGTAGCGAGGGTTGCTTGTCGCGTCCGACCACGACGGCACGGCCCTGGCTGGGCAGGCTGACCAGGGCGGCGTCGTCAGGCAGCGGCGCGACCTCGTGACCGTCCGCGGGAAGCTTCTGCTCGGTGGGTTCGCCGTCGCCGACCGTCGGGACGCGCAGCAGCGTGCGACCTGCCGCGACCAGCACCGATCCGCCCGGACCGAGGGCGACGTGGGTGGCCCGGCCGGGCAGCGGGACCGTGCGGGCGACGGCGCCGCTGGTCATGTCGAGCAGGAGCAGCCGGTCCGGATCCCGGACGGCCACCGCGACGCGCCGCGTGCCGCCGTCCACGGCGATGCCCTCCGCGCCTGGCCCGGCCACCCACGCCGCACCGGACGGGCTGGCGCTCGGCTCCGGCGCGGCGGCCGGCGTCGCGGGCGGGAATCCCGCGTCCTCGCCGCCGTCGACGGTCGAGCACGCCGCCAGCAGCAGCGTCATCGTCGCGGTCAGTACCGCTCGCGTCACACGCACGAGTAGAGACCCTATCGAGCGACCGCCTACACGGTGTCGGCGGTGGGCGCGTCAGCCGATCGTGTCGGGGTAGCCGACCTTGGGGGCGGACACGTCGTCCAGGGCGAGGCGGATCTCGCCCGGCAGGGTCAGGTCGTCGGTCTGGAGCGATCCGATGAGCTGGCCGACCGTGCGGGCGCCGATGACGGGCGCCACGACGCCCGGCCGGTCCCGGACCCACGCCAGCGAGACGGCCAGCGGCGACACGCCGAGCCCGTCGGCGGCGGTGGCGACGGCTTCGACGATCCGGGCGGACCGCTCGTCGAGGAACCGTCCGACGAAGCGTTCGAAGTGCGGGGACGCGGCGCGGGAGTCGGCCGGCGTGCCGTGCCGGTACTTGCCGGTCAGGACGCCCCGCCCGAGCGGCGACCAGGGGAGCAGGCCGAGACCGGCGTCGAGGGCGGCCGGCACGACCTCGCGCTCGACACCCCGTTCGACCAGGGAGTACTCGACCTGGGTGGAGACGAGCCGGGGCCCGCCGCGCGCCAGCTGCCACGCGGCGGCCTTCGCGGTCTGCCAGCCGGAGTAGTTCGACACGCCGGCGTAGCGGACCCGGCCGCTGCTGATCGCCACGTCGACGGCCGACAGGGTCTCCTCCAGGGGCGTCTGCGGGTCCCAGGCGTGCAGGTGCCACAGGTCGACGTAGTCGGTGCCGAGGCGGCGCAGCGATCCGTCGAGAGCACGCAGCAGGTGGCCCCGGGACGCGTCGCGGCGGCGGTGCGCGTGCGGGACGACGGCCGCCTTCGTGGCGAGCACGACCTCCTCGCGCAGCACGACGTGCTCCAGCAGGGACCCGATCAGCGACTCGCTCTCGCCGTCCGCGTACACGTCGGCGGTGTCGATCAGGGTGCCGCCGGCGTCGGCGAACGTCTTGAGCTGTGCGGCCGCGTCCTCGGCGTCGGTGTCGCGTCCCCAGGTCATCGTCCCCAGGGCGAGCCGGGACACCATGAGACCGCTGTGACCGAGGACGCGCTGCTCCATGGCGCGGACCGTACCGTGACATCGCGGGCGGACTTCGGTGCCCCGCCGCGCAGCGGTCACGCGACCCGCCGATACGCTGCGTCAGACGATCACGGGCTGGGCACGGAGGCACGAATGCGACTCGGACTGAACCTGGGCTACTGGGGTGCGGGGAACGACGCGGACAACCTGGAGCTGGCCCGGGTGGCCGACAAGCTCGGCTACTCCGTCGTGTGGGCGGCGGAGGCGTACGGCTCCGACGCGCCCACAGTGCTGAGCTGGATCGCTGCCCAGACGGAGCGGATCGACATCGGCAGCGCGATCATGCAGATCCCCGCCCGCACGCCGGCCATGACCGCGATGACCGCGGCCACGCTCGACACGCTCTCCGGCGGCCGGTTCCGCCTCGGCCTGGGCGTCTCGGGCCCGCAGGTGTCCGAGGGCTGGCACGGCGTCCGGTTCGACAAGCCGCTCGGTCGGACCCGCGAGTACGTCCAGATCGTGAACTCGGCGCTGAAGCGGGAACGCGTCCGCTTCGACGGTGCCCACTACACGCTGCCGCTGCCCGACGGACCGGGCAAGGCGCTCACGCTCACCGTGCATCCTGTCCGGGAGAACATCCCGATCTACCTGGCCGCGGTCGGGCCGAAGAACCTGGAGCTGACCGGCGAGATCGCCGACGGCTGGCTCGCGGTGTTCTACGCACCCGAGTTCGCCAGCGAGCTCCTGGCGAACATCGCGACGGGCCGCGCCAAGGCCGGTGCCGACATGTCGACCTTCGACGTGGTTCCGAACGTGCCGGTCGTCCTCGGCGACGACATCGAGGCGTGCGCGGACCAGGTCCGCCCGTACTGCGCCCTCTACATCGGCGGCATGGGCAGCCGGGAGAAGAACTTCTACAACCAGCTCGCCGTCCGGATGGGCTACGAGGCCGAAGCCGCCGAGATCCAGGAGAAGTACCTGGCCCGCGACTACGCCGGCGCCGCCGCGGCCGTCCCGCAGGAGTTCATCGACCGGACCGCGCTGCTCGGCCCGGTCGAGCGGATCGCCGACCGCCTCCAGGCCTACGCGGACGCGGGCGTCACCACGCTCAACGTCGCCGTGAGCCCGGTCGGGCTGGAACGCCAGATCGCCACCGTGCGCGCCGCCACCGAGGCCATCGAGAAGGCAGGACTGGCTTCTTGAACATCCTGGAAGCAGCCTTTCTCGGCGCGGTCGAGGGGCTGACGGAGTTCCTTCCTGTCTCCAGCACGGGCCACCTGACCATCCTCGAGAAGCTGCTCGGCTACTCGATCGACGACCCGGACGTCACGGCGTTCACCGCGATCATCCAGTCGGGCGCCGTCCTCGCGACGATCATCTACCTGCGCGAGGACATCTGGCGGATCATCACCGGCTGGGTGCGCGGCCTGTTCAACGCGCAGTGGCGCGACCACCTGGACTACAAGTTCGGCTGGGCGGTGATCCTCGGCTCGGCGCCGATCGCGGTCATCGGCCTGCTGTTCAAGGACGCGATCGAGACGACGCTGCGCAGCCTCTGGTTCGTCGGCATCGCGCTGATCGTGTGGAGCGCGGTCATGTGGTTCGCCGACCACGCGGCCACGCAGCAACGCGGCGAGAAGGACGTGACCTGGAAGGACACCCTGATCATCGGCGTGACGCAGTGCCTCGCGCTGATCCCCGGCGTGTCCCGCTCCGGCGCCACCATGTCCGCCGGCCTGCTGCGCGACCTGGACCGGGTCACCGTCACGCGGCTGTCGTTCTTCCTGTCGATCCCCGCGCTGACGGCGGCCACCATCCTCCAGGTCGCCACGAAGTACGACGACATCTCCGGCGGCGTCGGCTGGCCCGCCACCATCACCGCGACGGTCGTCAGCTTCATCGTCGCGTACTTCGCGGTGAACTGGCTGCTCAAGTTCGTCGCGAAGCACTCCTACACGGTGTTCATCGTGTACCGGGTCATCCTCGGATCGATCGTCCTCACGCTGGTCGGCACCGGCACGATCGAAGCGCAATAGAGCGTGCGCCGATAGGGCCGGCCGCAGCCGGTAAGGTGCCCTATCGGTGTGCGCTCTAAGCTCGTGCCGTGACGACCCTCGTACTGCTGCGGCACGGCCGGACCACGGCGAACGCCACCGGCGTCCTGGCCGGCTGGACACCGGGCATCGGCCTGGACGACGTCGGCCGGGCGCAGGCCGAGGCGGTCGCGGCCCGGCTGGCGCCCGTACCGCTCGCGGCGGTCGTGACCAGCCCGCTGCAACGCTGCCAGGAGACGTCCGCCGCCGTGCTGGCCAGCCGCAACGGCACCACCGCCACGGTGGACGAACGGTTCGGCGAGTGCCGCTACGGCGACTGGACCGGCCGGCCCCTGAAGGAGCTGGCGAAGGATCCGCTGTGGAAGGTGGTGCAGCAGCACCCGTCCGCCGCGGTGTTCCCCGGACCGGAGGGGGAGGGGCTGGCGCAGACGCAGGCCCGAGCGGTGGCCGCCGTCCGCGACTGGAACGCCCGCCTCGGGCCCGAGGCCACCTGGCTCGCGTGCAGCCACGGCGACGTCATCAAGGCGATCGTCGCCGACGCCCTCGGACTCCACCTCGACCAGTTCCAGCGGATCGTCGCCGAGCCGTGCTCGCTGACCGTCATCCGCTACACCGACACCAGACCGTTCGTGCTGCGGATGAACGACACGGGCGGCGAGGTCGCCACGCTCGTCCCGCCGAAACGCACGCGTCGCCGCAAGGCAAACTCCGACGCGGTCGTCGGCGGCGGCTCGCACTAAGGTCGAGACATGCCACGTCAGGTTTACGCCTTCGAGCCGCCCGAGCGGTTCGTCGCCGGCACCATCGGCCAGCCCGGTGAGCGCACCTTCTACCTCCAGGCCAGCGGCGGTGGCCGCACGGTCAGCGTCGTACTGGAGAAGGTCCAGGTCGCCGCGCTCGCCGACCGCCTCGGCGACCTGCTCGACGAGGCGGAACGCCGCCTGGACGCGTCCGTGCCCGAGGTCGATCCCGACGAGCTCGACGTCGACCCGCTCGAAACGCCGGTGGACGAGGAGTTCCGCGTCGGCACGCTCGGCCTGGCCTGGGACGCCGCCGACTCCACGGTGATCGTCGAGGCCACCGCGACCCAGCCCGACGGCGAGGACGAGCTGCCGGAGGAGGAGCTGGACGTGCTCCGCGTGCGGCTCACTCCCGCCGACACGCGCGCGTTCGTCGTCCGGGCCCAGCGGCTCGTCGCGGCCGGGCGGCCACCGTGCCCGTTCTGCGGGCTGCCGCTCGACCCGGCCGGGCACGTCTGCCCACGCCAGAACGGGTACCGGCGCTGACCGGGGCGCTCGGCCTCGACGAGGCGCTGGTCCTGCTCACCACGGGTGGGCTGGAGATCGACGGCCGTCTCGTCGACGCGAGCAACACCACGCTGCGGTGCCAGGTCAGCCTCGACGGCGTGGACGCGTTGTGCGTGTACAAACCGATCCGGGGCGAGCGTCCACTGTGGGACTTCCCGGACGGCACGCTCGCCGGCCGCGAGGTCGGCAGCTACCTCGTCAGCCAGGCCACCGGCTGGGCGCTCGTACCGCCGACGGTGTTACGGGACGGACCGCTCGGCCCCGGCATGTGCCAGCTCTGGATCGAGACCGCCGACGTCACGTCCCTGGTGGACGTCGTGTCGCTGAACGCCGTCCCGGACGGGTGGCTCGCCGTGATGCGCGGCCAGGACACGATTGGCCGCGAGGTCGTGGTCGTGCACGCCGACGACCAGCGGCTACGGCGCCTCTCCGTACTCGACGTCGTCCTCAACAACGCCGACCGCAAGGGCGGGCACCTGCTGCTCGACGCCGCCGGTGCCCTCTACGGCGTGGACCACGGCATCTGCCTGCACGCCGAACCCAAGCTGCGGACCCTGCTGTGGGGCTGGGCCGGCGAACCGCTCGCGGCCGAGGCGGTCGAGGTGCTGACCGCGCTGGCGGCCGACCTCGACGGCGATCTGGGCGACGAGCTGCACGAGCACCTCACACGGCGCGAGGTGACCGCGATGGCCAGCCGCGTCCAGTGGCTCCTGAGGGCGGGCAGGCACCCGGTGCCGGGGCGCGGACGCCCGGCGGTGCCGTGGCCCCCGTTCTAGCGGGCCGCGGATCTGGGGTGGGAATGTGGAGCCTGGCTCGCTGATCCCACCCCAAAGCCGCTAGCCGACGGTCACCTTCTTGAGGGTGACCGGCTTCTTCGGCTTGCCGCCGCCGGCGATCTGGTCCATCGAGCCGTCGTGTCCGGCGGCGGCCACCGTCTTGATGGCATCCATCCCGGACGTGACCTTGCCGAACACGGTGTACTCGGGCGGGAGCGGGCTCGACTGGTAGACGATGAAGAACTGGCTGCCGTTGGTGTTCGGGTCCTGGGCGCGGGCCATGGCGAGCGTGCCGGCCGGGTACGGGTCGGCCTCGCCGGTCGGCAGGTTCTCGGTGCCGAACTGGTAGCCCGGTCCGCCGCTGCCGCTGCCGGTGGGGTCGCCGCACTGGAGGACGAAGATGCCCTCGTCGGTGAGGCGGTGGCACTCGGTGCCGTCGAAGTACTTCTTGCCGGCGAGGTAGGCGAAGCTGCGTGACGTGCAGGGCGCCTCGGCGGCGAGTTCCAGGCCGATCTCGCCGACGTTGCTGTCGATGGTGACGTTCCGGCTGTTGGCGCCGGCCTTCTCCGGCGGCGTGCCGACGTCACGGGCGGCGCTCTCGCCGGACTCCGCGTACGTGCAGCTCTTGCCCGCCGCGTCGCTGTCGTCGGACAACGCGCGGTGCAGCACGTACACACCGCCGATGGTCACAGCGGCCAGGACGACCAGCACTGCCGCGATGATGCCGACCGTCGTCCCGGTCCGGCCACCACTGTTCTGGGGCTCGGTCGCCAACTGCTCCACGTACTGCCTCCCTGACGCGTCCATCCGAGCCCGACTCCGGGCTCGGCGCGCCAGCCTAGAGCACGCCTGTCGCCGGGCCTGCGGGGACCGCAGACCCGGCGATGTGCTCGGCGATGTCAGTGCCCGGCGCGTCAGGGGGCCGGGGTGCGTCGCGACGGCGGGCGGCCGAACACGAGCATGACGCTGCCGAGCAGGACCAGCGCGGCGCCGGCGCCGAGAGCGACGCCGATCTTCGCGCCGGTGTTCGGCAGGGTGCCGCCGCCGGTGCCGCTGGCGTCGGCCGTCACGACCAGCGTCGCGGCGTTGTTGCCCTTGTCGACGTCCAGCGCGCCGCCGTCGACCGTGACGGTGCCGTCCTTGCCGACGGTCGCCGAGGTGATCTTCAGCTTGAAGGCCCAGTTCTGCTTGGCCTTGAGCGCCAGCCCGCCTTCGGGCTCGCAGCTGTACTTCCGCTTCGCCACGACCGCCACGCACCGGGCCGGCGCGGCGACGAACTCCGTGCCCTTCGGCGCCGCGACGACCAGCGTGTTGCCCCACCCGTCCACGCCGAGCGGCGCGCTGTCGGCCGGGCCGTGGTTGGTCTGCCCGACCGTCACCGGCACGACCGCCCCGACCTTGCCGGTGACCTTGGCGCCGAGCGCGGCGTGGTCGGTGGCGTTGGCGGTGGTGCGGATCACGAAGTTCGTCTGGTTGTCACGGTCGTCCACGTCGGGCAGGTGCTCCGGCGGGGCGGCCTTCCGGACGTAACGCAGCCCGCTCGTGGTGGCGGCCGCACGCTGCTCCGGCTTCGTCCCCGTCATGGGGTTCACGAAGACGGTGCCCTCGCCGATGTCGAGCGGGCCGGGCGCGGTGGCGCCGATGGCCATCCGGACGTTGACCAGCTCCAGGGACTCGCCCGGCCTGAGGTTGACGTCCTTGAGCTGGCATTCCATGGACAGCGACTCGTCGTCGTACGTGCAGCCGGCGAGGCGGTCCTTGAACGTCGCGTAGCGCGGCGTCCCGACGAACACGGAGATGGTCGCCGCGGTGTCGTCGCCGAAGTTGGTCATCTCCACGGGCAGCGACATGGTCGCGCCGGGGGTGACGGTCAGCGGGTCGATCTCGGTGACGGCCAGGTCCGCGCCCGGCACGGCGAGGTGCACGGTCCAGGCCTGGGCCAGCTCCGGGTTGCCGGTCGCCTCGACCGCGACGGTGATCTCGCCCGCCGCGTCCGGTGCCGCTCCCGGCACGCCGCGCAGGAGTACGGCCGGAGTCCGCACCGCCTTGCCCGGCGCCACGTCGCCGAGGGCGCACCGGGCACGCGTGTCCGTGATCGTGCACCCGCTCGACGGCAGGATCGTGACGACCTTCTCGTCCGACACGTCGGCCACGTCGATCGTCACGACGACGCCCGCGGCCACGCCCTCGCCGATGTTCCCGATCGTGGTGGTGAACGGCTTGCCGGTGGCGCCCGGAGCGACACGGACGTCCGAGGACGCGTCGAGGAACGCCAGCTTGGGCGCGGCGGCCGTCTGCGGGGCCTTCGGGGCCGCCGGCGGCGCGGCCGGCGGCTCCGGCGGCGGGCTGGCACTGGGGCTGGTGCTGGGCGAGGTGCTCGGCGAGGCGCTGGGGGACGACTCCGTCATCGGCACGACCCGGACCGGGCCCGACCCGGAACCGGCCCCGGGTTCGGGCGCCGGGTCGACGGCGAATGGCTGGACGGCCGCCGGCTCGGGCGCCGGCTGGACGGCGGGGGCGTGCTCGACCGGGTCCTCGGCGAGTGCGGGCGCCGCGAACATGCCGGCGCTCAGGGACGCGACCAACGCGCAACCCAGGCCGGCCGCGAGACGCGACGCGAGAGGTGACCGCATGGAACTTCCTTCGTTGTGGGCGCGAGGGATCGCCGCAGGGTAGCCGAGCGCGCCAGCGAGGCTCGGATCCCACGACAGCGGCCAAGCGTCGCACAAGGCCGCAAGCCGCGCGCCGGCTTGGGCAGTTCGTGCCGTTCTGTCACAGTTAGCCGTGTCGAGAGTTCACCCGGGGAAGGGATCGGTTCCGATGGCACGCTGTGAGGTCTGCGGCAACGACTACGCGATGTCGTTCGAGGTCCACGCGCAGGGCGCGGTCCACACGTTCGACTGCTTCGAGTGCGCGGCGCACCTCATGGCGCCGATCTGCGAGAGCTGCGGCTGCAAGGTCATCGGGCACGGCACCGAGGCGGACGGTCACTTCTACTGCGGCGCGCACTGCGCACGGTCGCAGGGCGTCACGACCGTGGTGGACAACACGGCGTACGCGGGTTCCAGCTCCTGACCCGGCGCACCCCAGCGGTACGGCCGTTACGCTAGCGGGCATGGATACGTGGTCCGCACCTGTCGTGCCGGCGCTTCCCGGCGCCGGCGTCCCCCTGCGCCTGTTCGACACCGCGACGGGGGAGGTCCGGCCGACGGCGCCGGGCACGACCGCGCGCATGTACGTCTGCGGCATCACCCCGTACGACGCTACCCACCTGGGCCACGCCGCCACGTACCTCACTTTCGACCTGGTCAACCGCGTGTGGCGGGACGGCGGCCACAACGTGCTGTACGTCCAGAACGTCACCGACATCGACGATCCGCTGCTGGAGCGCGCCAACCGCGACCACGCCGACTGGATCGTCCTCGGCATGAGCGAGACCGCGCTGTTCCGCGAGGACATGGAAGCCCTGCGGGTCGTGCCGCCGGCGCACTACATCGGCGCGGTCGAGTCCATCGGCGAGGTAGTGGAACTCGTCGAGAAGCTGCTCGCCGCCGGATCGGCGTACCGGCTCGACGACGGCACCGGCGACATCTACTACGACGTGACCGCCGCCCCGCGCTTCGGCTACGAGTCCCGCTACGACGACGCGACGATGCTGTCCTTCTTCGCCGACCGCGGCGGCGACCCGGACCGCGCCGGCAAGCGCAATCCCCTCGACGCGCTGCTGTGGCGGGGCGAGCGCGAGGGCGAGCCGAGCTGGCCCTCGCCGATGGGCCCGGGCCGCCCCGGCTGGCACATCGAGTGCGCGGCGATCGCGCTCAACCGCCTCGGGATGTCGTTCGACGTCCAGGGCGGCGGCTCGGACCTGATCTTCCCGCACCACGAGATGTCCGCCGCGCACGCCGAGTCGGTCACCGGCGAGTGGCCGTTCGCCCGCCACTACGTCCACGCCGGCATGATCGGCCTCGACGGCGAGAAGATGTCCAAGAGCAAGGGCAACCTGGTGTTCGTGTCACGGCTGCGCGGCGACCGGGTCGACCCGATGGCCGTCCGCCTGGCGCTGCTCACCGAGCACTACCGCACCGACCGCTCCTGGACCGCCGACGTCCTGACCGCCGCCGGCGACCGCCTGGCCCGGTGGCGCGCCGCCGCGAGCGCGGCCAGCGGCCCGGACGCGGCGCCGGTGCTGGCCCGCGTCCGTGACCGGCTCTCCGACGACCTCGACAGCCCGGCGGCGCTCGCGGCCGTGGACCGTTGGGCCGAGGAAACCCTCACCCGCGGCGGACCGGACGAGAGCGCCCCGGCGCTGATCCGGGACACCGTCGACGCCCTGCTCGGCATCCGCCTCTAGCTGGTCAGCTTCCGGTTGCGTCGGAGCCGCCGCGGCGGCGCAGGAACTTCTCGAACTCGCGCGCCAGGTCCTCGCCGCTGGCCTCCTTGAGCTGCGGCTCGCCGTCGCGCTGTTCGAGGGCGCGCACGTACTCGGCCATCTCGGCGTCCTGACCGGCGAGTTCGTCGACGGTCGTCTCCCAGGCGGCGGCCTGCTCGGCCAGTTCGCCCATCGGCATGCGCAGGTCGAGCACGTCCTCGAGCCGGTGCAGCAGCGCGACGGTGGCCTTCGGGCACGGCGGCTGGCTCACGTAGTGCGGCACCTGGGCCCAGAACGACACGGCCGGGATCTCGGCGCGCGAGCAGGCGTCGTGCAGGACGCCGACGATGCCGGTCGGGCCCTCGTACCGGGACTGGCGCAGGTCGTACTTGCTGATCAGGTCGGGGTCGGACGCCGAGCCGGTCACCGGGAACGGGCGGGTGTGCGGCGTGTCGGCGAGCAGCGCCCCGACGAGGACGACGAGTTCGATCTCCAGCGAGTGGAACAGCTCCAGCAGCTCGTCGCAGAAGCCGCGCCAGCGCATGTTCGGCTCCAGCCCGCGCACCAGCACGACGTCGCGCTCCGAGCCGGGCGGGGAGCAGACCGACACGCGCGTGGTGGGCCACTCGATCCGCCGGGTGACGCCGTCGATCAGCGCGACCGTGGGCCGGTTCATCTGGAAGTCGTAGTAGTCGTCCGGATCCAGGACCGCGAGCGGACTGGCGTCCCACTCCTGTTCCAGGTGCTCGACCACGGCCGTGGCGGCGTCGCCGGCGTCGTTCCACCCCTCGAACGCGGCGACGACCACCGGGGAGCGGAGCGTGGGCAACCCGTCGAACTCGGTCATGAGGCGGCCTCCGAAGTGAGCATGGGTCTCACCCTACGTGTCCCGGCGCTCCCGGCATTGCCCGCAGCACGGGACACCTGTGGATAGCGTCGAGACCTCCCCGTGACCGGATCGGTAGCCTTGGGCCTGTGGCCACACGATCGGACTCCGCCCTGCTCGCCGCGCTGACCGAGCGCGTCCTCGTCGCCGACGGCGCGATGGGCACCATGCTGCAGGCCGCCGACCTCGGCCTGGAGGACTTCCAGGGCCACGAGGGCTGCAACGAGATCCTCAACGTCACCCGGCCCGACGTGGTGCGCGGCGTGCACGAGGCCTACTTCGCCGCCGGCGCCGACCTGGTCGAGACGAACACGTTCGGCGCGAACTACGCCAACCTCGGCGAGTACGGCATCGCCGAGCGCATCTACGAGCTGGCCGAGGCGGGCGCCCGGCCTGGCCAGTGAGGTCGCGCACGGATTCTCCACGGCGGACCGGCCGCGCTGGGTGCTCGGCTCGGTCGGGCCCGGCACGAAGCTGCCGACGCTCGGCCACGCGCCGTACGCCGCTGCTCCGCGACGCCTACCAGACGCAGGTCGCGGGCATGCTCGCCGGCGGCGTCGACGCGGTGCTGGTCGAGACCTGCCAGGACCTGTTGCAGGCCAAGGCCGCGCTGATCGGCGCCCGGCGCGCGATGGCCAGGACGGGCCGGCAGGTCGCCGCTGATCTGCCAGGTCACGGTCGAGACCACCGGCACGATGCTGCTCGGCTCGGAGATCGGCGCCGCGCTGACCGCCCTGGAGCCGCTCGGCATCGACCTGATCGGCCTGAACTGCGCCACCGGCCCGGCCGAGATGAGCGAGCACCTGCGGTACCTGTCGCAGCACGCCCGGATCGCGCTGTCGGTGATGCCCAACGCCGGCCTGCCCGAACTCGGGCCCGAACGGCGCGGTCTACCCGCTCAGCCCGCCGGAGCTGGCCGCCGCGCTGCAGCGCTTCGTCACCGAGTACGGCGCCGCCCTGATCGGCGGCTGCTGCGGCACGCACGCCGGAGCACATCCGCCAGGTCGTCGACGGCCGTCGAGGGCCTCACCCCGGCCCGGCGCGAGGCCCGTCCGAGCCGTCCGCCGCCTCGCTGTACCAGTCGGTGCCGTTCCGCCAGGACGCCAGCGTCCTGATGATCGGCGAGCGCACCAACGCCAACGGCTCCAAGGCGTTCCGCGAGGCCATGCTCGCCGGCCGCTGGGACGACTGCGTCGAGATCGCCCGCGACCAGACCCGCGACGGCTCGCACCTGCTCGACCTCTGCGTCGACTACGTGGGCCGCGACGGCGCCGCCGACATGCGCGAGATCGCCGGCCGGTTCGCCACCGCCTCCACGCTGCCGATCATGCTGGACTCCACCGAGCCGACGTGATCGAGGCCGGCCTGGAGATGCTCGGCGGGCGCAGCGTCGTCAACTCGGTCAACTTCGAGGACGGCGACGGCCCCGACTCCCGCTACCAGCGGATCATGCCGATCGTCACGCGAGCACGGCGCCGCCGTCGTCGCGCTGACGATCGACGAGCGAGGGCCAGGCCCGCACCGCCGAGGACAAGGTGCGCGATCGCCGACCGGCTGATCGAGGACCTGACCGGCACCTGGGGCATCGCGCGTCGAGCGACATCATGATCGACGCGCTGACCTTCACGATCGCCACCGGCCTGGAGGAGACCCGCCGCGACGCCATCGAGACCATCGAGGCGATCCGCGAGCTCAAGCGCCGCTACCCGGAGGTGCAGACCACGCTCGGCCTGTCCAACGTGTCCTTCGGCCTCAACCCGGCCGGCCCGGCAGGTGCTGAACTCGGTGTTCCTGCACGAGTGCCGCGAGGCCGGGCTGGACTCGGCGATCGTGCACGCCTCGCAAGATCCTGCCGATGTCCAAGATCGACGCCGGAGCAGCGCCAGATCGCCCTCGACCTGATCTACGACCGCCGCGACCGAGGCCTACGACCCGCTGCAGAGGTACCTGGCAGCTGTTCGAGGGCGTCGACGTCCACGTCCTCCAAGCAGTCCCGCGCCGAGGAGCTGGCCGCGCTGCCGCTGGACGAGCGGCTCCAGCGCCGCATCGTCGACGGCGAGCGCAACGGCCTCGAAGCCGACCTCGACGAGGCGATGACGACCCGCTCGCCGCTGGCGATCATCAACGAGACGCTGCTGTCCGGCATGAAGACGGTCGGCGAGCTGTTCGGCTCCGGCGAGATGCAGCTGCCGTTCGTGCTGCAGTCCGCCGAGGTCATGAAGACGGCCGTCGCCTACCTCGAACCGCACATGGAGAAGGCCGACGCGAAGGCAAGGGCACGATCGTGCTGGCCACCGTCAAGGGCGACGTCCACGACATCGGCAAGAACCTGGTCGACATCATCCTGTCCAACAACGGCTACACGGTCGTCAACCTCGGCATCAAGCAGCCGATCACCGCGATCCTCGACGCCGCCGAGCGAGCACGACGCCGACGCGATCGGCATGTCCGGCCTGCTGGTCAAGTCGACGGTGATCATGAAGGAGAACCTCGCCGAGATGAACTCCCGCGGGTCTGCCGCGCGCTGGCCGGTCATGCTCGGCGGCGCCGCCCTGACCCGCGCGTACGTCGAGAACGACCTGGCCGAGCTCTACGCCGGCGACGTCCGCTACGCCCGGGACGCCTTCGAGGGCCTGCGGCTGATGGACGCGCTGATGACTGGCCAAGCGCGGCGAGCGACGCCGGAGATCACCGAGGACGAGGCGCGCAAGGCGGCCGAGCGCAAGGACCGGCACGAGCGGTCGGCGCGGATCGCCGCCGCCCGCAAGGCCGCCGCCGACGCCGAGGAGCCGGTGGTGGACGACACCACCCGGTCCGACGTGGCCGCTCGACGTGCCCGTCCCGATGCCGCCGTTCTGGGGCAACCGGGTCGTCAAGGGCATCCCGCTCGCCGACTACGCCGGCATGCTCGACGAGCGCGCCACGTTCATGGGCCAGTGGGGCCTCAAGGGCGCCCGGGCCGGCAAGGGCCCGTCGTACGAGGAGCTGGTGGAGACCGAGGGCCGGCCGCGGCTGCGGTACTGGCTCGACCGGCTGCATCGCCGACAGGGTGCTGGAGGCCGCCGTCGTCTACGGCTACTTCCCGGCGGTGTCCGAGGGCAACGACCTGATCGTCCTGGCGCGAGGACGGCTCCGACGCGGTGCCGGTTCACGTTCCCGCGCCAGCGCCGCGACCGGCGGCTGTGCCTGTCCGACTTCTTCCGGCCGCGCTCGTCCGGCGAGATCGACGTCGTGTCGTTCACGGTCGTGACGATGGGCCAGCGCGATCAGCGAGTACGCCAACGAGCTGTTCGCCGCCAACAACTACCGCGACTACCTGGAGGTCCACGGCCTGTCCGTGCAGCTCACCGAGGCGCTGGCCGAGTACTGGCACGCGCGCGTCCGGTCCGAGCTGGCGTTCCCGGCCGGCGGGTCGGCCGCCGACGACGACTCGTCCGACCTGGACGTGATCTTCCGGCAGGGCTACCGCGGCTCCCGCTACTCCTTCGGCTACCCGGCCTGCCCGGACCTGGAGGACCAGACCATGGTCGTGGAGCTCCTCGACCCGGACCGGATCGGCGTCAAGCTGTCGGAGGAGTACCAGCTCCACCCCGAACAGTCGACGTCGGCGATCGTCGTCCACCACCCCGAGGCGAAATACTTCGCGGCCCGATGAACAGGAAACGATGAGCGAGACGCATGTGGCGAGCACCCTGCAGGCGGTTCTGTTCGACATGGACGGGACGCTGGTCGACAGCGAGCGGCTGTGGGGTGTGGCGCTGGACGAGCTGGCCACGCACTACGGCGGCGCGCTGTCGGAGGCCGCGCGGATGGCGATGGTCGGCACGAACATGGCCGACTCCATGCGCCTGTTCCACGACGATCTCGGTCTCGACGGCGACATCGCGGAGAGCCAGGCCGAGCTGGAGGAGCGGGTCAAGAAGCTGTTCCGGGACGGCGTGCCGTGGCAGGTCGGCGCCCGGGAACTGCTGCACGAGATCCACGCCGCCGGCGTGCCGACCGCGCTGGTCACCGCCACCCACCGGCACGTCGTCGACGTGATGCTGCCGACGCTCGGCCCGGAACACTTCGACGTGGTGGTCTGCGGCGACGACGTCACCCGCGCCAAGCCGGACCCCGAGCCGTACCTGCACGCGGCGCGGCTCCTGGGCGTCGACCCGGCGCGCTGCGTCGCCGTCGAGGACTCGCCGACCGGGGCCGCCGCCGCCGAAGCGGCCGGGTGCGTCGTGCTGGCGGTACCGAGCGAGGTGCCGGTACCGCCGGGCCTCCGCCGGACGATCCGCCCCAGCCTCTCCGGCATCGGCCTCGCCGACCTCCACACGCTGCACACCGACCACGCCTAGCGGCCGGCCGGCCGCGCCTAGCCGGCCAACCTCGCCGCCCGCGGCACCGGCCGCGAGCTGCGCCCGCGCGGCCCGGCGCCGCGGCGGCCGCCGCAGCGCCGGGCGGGTGGTGCCGTGGGCCGGCAGATCCGACCGGTCGGATCGTGAAGCCTGGCTTCACGATCTCACCGGTGGGAGCGCGCGCCGCGCCCCGGGCGCGGTAGCGCCCCGGCGCCGCGCGCCGGCGGGCGGGCGGTCAGCGGGTGGGGGCCGTGCCGAGGGCCAGGTCGACGCGGCGGGGCACAGGGCCGAGCCGCGTCTCGCAGGCGTCCATCGCTTTCTGGAGGAGTTCGCGCAGCGTGCGCAGGTCGTCCTCGGGGAGGGCGCCGAGGAGTTCCCGCTCGACGCGGGCCTGTTCGACGACGATCGCGCGGAACCGTTCGATCCCGTCGTCGGTGAGTTCGGCCAGGAGGGAACGACGGTCCTGCGGGTCGGCGAGCCGCCGGATCAGGCCGTGCTTCTCCAGGCGGTCGAGCCGGCTCGTGATGGTGGTGGTGGGGGCCTGGGTGCCGGCGGCGAGCTGGGTCGGCTTGAGGCGGTGCGGTGCGCCGATCCAGTAGAGCCGTGCGAGCAGGTCGTAGTCGCGCGCGCTGAGGCCGTGGGGCCCGGCGAGCGTGGTGCAGACGGTGTCGAGGTATCGGGCGAGCAGGTGTACGCGTTCCACGACGCCCTCCACGAGCGGGTCGATCTCCGGGACGTCCTGGACCCAGCGCGAGATCAGGGGGTCGTCAGTGCCCTGCTGCTGCTTCGTCATGGCGCTCTCCTCGGCTCACCCCGCGACAGGTAATACGACATCGTAATATCCGTGGCGAGTGGCTGTGCGAAACGGGGTCGGCCGGCGCACCCCGACGATGCGCCGGCCGACCCAGGTGCTAGAGAACTACTCGTACGAGATCGCGTTCAGGACGTTCAGCCGCGCCGCCCGGATCGCCGGGAGGACGGCCGCGACGACACCGATGATCGCCGCGAGTCCCATGTACGAGAACATCAGCGTCCACGGCAGCGACAGGTCCGTGATGCCCTCGGACTTGAGGGCCTGGACCATCGCCGCACCGAACCCGACGCCGACGCCGACCCCGAGCAGCCCGCCGAAGACCGAGATCACCACGGACTCGACCGTGATCATCCGCATCGTCTGCGACCGGCGCAGGCCGACGGCCCGCAGCAGCCCCAGTTCCCGGGTCCGCTCGATCACCGACAGGGCGAGCGTGTTGATGATGCCCGAGTACCGCGATGACGATCGCCAGCGCGAGCAGGATCTGGATCATCAGCAGGATCGTGTCGAAGATGCCCGTCGTCTGCTTCACGAACGCGCTCTGGTCCTGCACGGACACCTCGGGGCTGTCCTTGAGCAGCGTGTCGATCCGGTCCTGGACCGCCGTGAGGCTGGCACCGGAGTCCAGCTGGATGAACGCCTGGTTCGGCGACGCCGACCGGAAGTTCTTCGCGGTGCTCTCCGGGAACAGGTAGCCCTGCGACGTCTCGCTCGTTCTCGTAGATGCCCGACACGGTGAACGTCTGCTCGCCGCCGCGCATGAACTGCGCCTTGATCGTGTCGCCGACCGTGAGCGCGCCGTCCTTCGCGGTCTTCTCGTCGACGACGACCTCGTTGTCGCCGAGCGTGTCGAGGTTGCCGGTCTTGGCCTTGAGCCCGAGCACCTCACGGACGCTCCGCAGATCGTTCACGGCCACCGCGAAGCTGTTCTTGTCCTGGATCTTCGCGCCGTCGTAGGTGAACGCGGCGATGTTGCGCACCCCGTCGGTCTCGCTCGATCTTCGTCCAGGACCTCCTGGCTGAACGACGGCGCGATCGGGCCGGTCTGCTGCCCGGAGACGATCAGCTCGGCCTTGAGCTGGTTCTTCACCGCCGCGCTGATGCTGGTCGTGGCCGAGGACAGGACCGTGCTGACGCCGGTGATCAGCGCGATGCTGACCATCAGCGCCGCCGCCGTGACAGCCGTCCGGCGCGGGTTGCGCGCGGAGTTGCGGCGGCCCAGCATCCCCGGCACCGACCAGGAGAACACCCGACCGAGCAGCGACACGATCGGGCGGCTGATGATCGGCGTCAGCAGCGCCACGCCGATGAAGGTGACGAGCACGCCGGCCGAGGATCAGCCAGAGCGTGGTCGTGCTGCTGCCGACGCCCGGCCAGGCCGGCACCCGAGCACGTCCGGCGCCGGCCGCGAACACGGCCGCGCCGATCGAGGTGATCATCGTGAGCGGCTTGTCCGGCGTGGCCGCGTCCCGCATCGCCGCGACCGGCGGGATGCGGGATGCCCGGATGGCCGGGAACAGCGCCGCGATCAGGGTGACGCCGAGACCGACGACGAACGAGGCGATGACCGCCGTCACCGGTACCCCGATCGCCAGCTCGAGCTTGGCGCCACCCGAGTTCCCGAAGAAGTAGGCCAGCGCGCGCGCCGACCCCGACGCCCAGGGCCAGGCCGACCACAGACGCGATCAGCCCGATCACGCGTCGCCTCGATCAGCA
This sequence comes from uncultured Actinomycetota bacterium, assembly GCA_963742725.1. Classification (GTDB taxonomy): domain Bacteria; phylum Actinomycetota; class Actinomycetes; order Mycobacteriales; family Cryptosporangiaceae; genus CAVVAL01. Next base: position 1,588,543 of record CAVUMX010000003.1, read on the forward strand.
CCGAGTTGATCACCTGGCGCCGGCTCGCGCCGATCGCGCGGAACAGCGCCAGTTCCCGGGTCCGCTGGGCGACCAGCATCGAGAACGTGTTGAGGATCAGGAAGATCCCGACGAACAGCGCGACGGCCGCGAATCCGAGCAGGATGTAGTTGAAGAACGTCAGGCGCCTCCTTGATGTCGGAGGAGTTGGCTTCGTTCACCTCTTCCCGCGTCTTCACGACGTACTCGTCGCCGACCGCCTTCTGGATGTCGTCCCGCAGCGCGGTGTGGGACACGCCGTCCTGCGCCGATCACGTCGACGTTGCTGTACACGTTCTTCTCGCCGAGCAGCAGCTCCTGCGCGGCCTCCGTCGTGAACGCCACGATCTGCGCGCCGCCGATGGTGTCCCGGTTGCCCGCGTACCCGTAGATGCCGACGAGCGTGAACTCACGGCTCTTGGAGTCCAGGGTCAGGACCGGCACCTTCTCGCCGACCTTGTACTTCGACGTCTTCGCGGTGGCGGCGTCCATGACGATCTCGGTCGGCGCCGTCCGGGCCGCGGCCCTCGCGGAGCTCGATGAGGTCGTCCTCACCCGTCCAGCTCGATGCCGAACTGCGGCGGACCGAACGTGGACGAGCACCTTGCCGTTCTTGCCGACGATCTTCGCGCCGGCCGAGAACACGTACGGCGTGGCCTTCTCGACCCCCGGCGACGGCCGCGACCTTCTCCGCGACCGCGGCCGGCATGTTCGTCGGGATGTCGGCGTCGCTCTGCGCGTCGAGCTTGGGTTTGCCCGATCACCTGGACGTCCAGGGTCTGGTTGACGCTGGTGAACAGGTTCTCGAACGACTTGCCGAGCGTGTCCGTGAGGACGAACGAGCCGCTGACGAACATCACGCCGAGCACGACGGCGAGCGCCGACAGGACGAGCCGGAGCTTGCGGGACAGCAAGCTCTTGAGAGTTGCCTTGATCATCAGACGTCACCGTGCAAGGTGTCGAGGTGCTTCATCTTGTCGAGCACGGCCTCAGCGGTCGGCTCCAGCATCTCGCCGACGACCTTGCCGTCCGCCAGGAACACCACCCGGTCGGCGTACGAGGCTGCGTTCGGGTCGTGGGTGACCATGACGATCGTCTGGCCGAAGTCCCGGACGGAGTTCTTCAGGAACTGGAGCACGTCGGCGCCTGAACGGGAGTCCAGGTTGCCGGTCGGCTCGTCCGCGAAGATCACCTCGGGCTTGGACGCGAGCGCCCGCGCGCACGCCACCCGCTGCTGCTGGCCACCCGAGAGCTGCGTCGGACGGTGCTTGAGCCGGTCGCCCAGGTTCAGCGTCTTCACGACCTGGTCCAGCCAGTCGGTGTCGGGCTTGCGGCCGCCGATCGCGAGCGGCAGCGTGATGTTCTCCTCGGCCGTCAACGTCGGCAGCAGGTTGAACTGCTGGAAGATGAACCCGACCTTGTTGCGGCGCAGCTCCGTGAGGCCGCGGTCGCCCAGGCCGTTCACCTGCGTGTCGCCGATCCAGACGTCACCGCGGCTGACCAGGTCGAGACCCGCGAGGCAGTGCATCAAGGTCGACTTGCCGGACCCGGACGGACCCATGATCGCCGTGAACTGTCCACGGCGGAAGTCAACGCTCACCCCCGCGAGAGCATTGACCCTGGTGTCCTCCGAGTTTCCGTACACCTTCCACACGTCCACCGCGCGAGCGGCCACGCCTGTCGCGGTTACGGTCATCGTCACTGCACTCTCCATCATCGTGGTCGGACTGCTCCCCGCAGCCTCGCTCCCTAACGTAGGGAGAAGGCAAGCGGATCGCGTCGTCGAAGCGAAGGGTGTGGCGGTACGACTATCGGTGGAGGGCGGGCTCGGGGCCATCACCCATGCGAACCCGGGTGTGTCCGATTAGTGCCGGTTAGATCCCCGGGCGGATGAGACCGCTCTCATACGCGAGGACGACGGCCTGCACGCGGTCGCGCAACCCCAGTTTCGTCAGCACGTGACCGACGTGGGTCTTCACCGTCGTCTCGCTCACGAACAGCTCGCGGGCGATCTCCGCGTTGGAGAAGCCGCGCGCGATGTGCACCAGCACCTCCTGCTCGCGGTCGGTGAGGGAGTCCAGCGCCTGCGGGGGAGTCGCGTTCGGGTCCGGCAGCCGGTCGGCGAACTTGTCGAGCAGCCGCCGCAGTATCCGCGGCGACACGACCGCCTCGCCGGCCGCAACCGTGCGGATCGCCTCGATCAGGTCCTCCGCCGGCACGTCCTTCGACAGGAACCCGCTCGCGCCTGAGCGCAACGCGCCCACCACGTACTCGTCCAGCTCGAACGTCGTGAGGATCAGCACCCGCACCGGCAGGCCCGCGTCCACGATCGCCTTCGTCGCCGCGACCCCGTCCATGCGCGGCATCCGGATGTCCATGAGCACCACGTCCGGCAGGAGCCGCCGCGCCAGGTCCACGGCCTCGACGCCGTCGCCGGCCTCGCCGACCACGGTCAGGTCGGACTCGGAGCCGAGCACCATCCGGAAGCCCGTCCGCAGCAGCGGCTGGTCGTCGACGAGCATGACCCGGATCGTCGGGGCAGGGTCGGTCACGCGTTAGCTCCTCGGGTTGTCTCGCGCACAGCCGCCCGCCGGGTGTCCTCGGGGGCAGGGTCGAGGGGGATGCTCGCCGCGACCGAGTAGCCGCCGCCACGGCGGGACCCGGTCCGCAGGGTGCCACCGTACAGGGAGATCCGTTCACGCATGCCGACCAGCCCGTGCCCCGTGCGGCGGCCGTTGCCGGCGTCCTCGCCGCGCCCGTTGTCCTCCACGTCCAGCAGGAGCCGGTCGGGACGGAACTCCACCCGCACCTCCGCGGACGCCGGGCCGGCGTGCTTGAGCGCGTTCGTCAGTCCTTCCTGGACGATGCGGAACACGGTCAGGTCGATCCCCGGGTCGAGGGTGCGCGGCGTGCCCACCACGCGCAGCTGCACGTTCAGGCCGGCCTCGCGGACCTTCTCCACCAGCGTCTCCAGGCCGGCCACGCCCGGCTGCGGCTCCAGCGACGCGTCGGGTTCGTCGTCGCGGCGCAGCACGTCCAGCAGGCGCCGCATCTCCCGCAGCGTCGCCCGGCCCGTCGCCTCGATCGTGCTCAACGCCTCGTCGGCGGCGACCGGGTCCCGGCTCAGCGTGCGGCGCGCGCCCGTGGCCAGCACCCCCATGACGCTGATGTGGTGGGCGACGACGTCGTGCAGCTCGCGGGCGATCCGGCGCCGCTCCTCCAGCACGGCCTCGCGCGCGGCCGCCTCGCGGGTGGCCTCGGCGGCGACCGCCCGCTCTTCGAGCGCGTCGACATACGCGCGGCGCGTGAACACCGTCCGGCCGATGAAGAAGCACACCAGGACGAGCAGCGCGTTGTAGAACCAGATGCCGGCGGTCACGCCCGGCGTACGGGCGATCACGACGGCGGTCGCCGCGCCCACCACGGCCGTCGCGGCCACGGCCTGACGCAGCGCCATGTGCGCCGCCACCGTGTAGACGACCACGAGCAGCGACACGCCCTCGGTCAACGTCCGCAGGCCCAGCACGGCGCTGACCAGCATGACTATCGCCAGCCCCACCGCCGCCGCCCACGGCCACCTGCGCCGCACCACGACCGGCACCACTCCGGCGACCGACACCGCCACCACAAGGCCCAGCGGCTGGTCGTCCAGGTACTCGAATCCGCCCGGACTGATCGCCGAAACGAACAGCACCAGGATGCCGACAGCGAGCAACCCGTCGGCTGCGAGCGGATGGGCCCGCAGCCAACCACGGCCAGGCGTCAAAATCGGCATGTCACAAACCTATCCAGCGCAACTGGTTTTCTCTCAGCACGCGGATTGATCCTGGTGTCGTGCGCAAGGAGGAGACCCCCCGACACCCCGTCGTCCGCGCAGGGCTCCCGGCCCGGCCACGGCCAAGGCGCCGCCGCGCCTGTGCCGGGTAGTCGCACCGCCGGGCCGGGTAGTCGCACCGCCGGGCCGGTTCCCGCACCGCCGGGCCGGGTAGTCGCAGCGCCCAGGCCGGTCCGCACGCCGGGCCGGTATCCCGCACCGCCGGGCAGGTTCCCGGAGCGCCTGGGCCGCAGGGCGGGCCAGCGCCGCCGGCCCTGGCCTGCAGGTCCAGGGTCAGTCCTCGGCGGCGGGGCTGGTCGCCGGGGCGTCGGACGGCTCGGGTACCCGCTCCGGGAACGGCGGCGGCGTGCCTCCGAACTCCGGGCAGATCGCCTGGTGGTCGCACCAGTCGCACAGGCGGCTGCGGTTCGCGCGGAACTCGCGGGCCTCGGTGGCCCGGTCGATGGCCGACCACAGCGCCTGGACGGTCCGCTCGAACCGGACCAACTCGTCCAGGTGCGGCTCATAGTCCAGCACCTCCCGGTCGCCCAGGTAGAGCAGCCGGAGCTTGCGCGGCACGACCCCGCGCGTCCGCCAGATCACCAGCGCGTAGAACTTGAGCTGGAACAGCGCCTTGCCCTCGAACGACTCGCGCGGCGCCGCACCGGTCTTGTAGTCGACCACCCGGATGTCTCCCGAGGGTGCCACGTCCAGCCGGTCGACGAAGCCCCGCAGCAGCAGCCCGGAGTCGAGCATCACCTCGACGAGCTGCTCACGCTCCGCCGGGGCGAGCCGGTTCGGGTCCTCCAGGGTGAAGTAGCCCTCCAGCATCGACACCGCGGACTCCAGCCACGGCCCGACCGGCTCCTGCTCGTCGAACATCTCCGCCAGCGCCGGCTCGGCTTCGAGGAGCCGCGCCCACTCCGGCTCGACGAGCGCGGCCGCCGCGTCCAGCGTCCGCTCGCCCTGGGCCAGGTCGAACAGCCGTTCCAGCACCGCGTGGACCAGCGTGCCCCGGGTCGCCGCCCGCGTCGGCCGTTGCGGGAGCCGGTCGATGCTGCGGAACCGGTAGAGCAGCGGGCACGTCTTGAAGTCGCTCGCCCGCGACGGCGACAGCGACCCCACCACGGGCAGCAGCGGGCGCGAGCCCGGCTCGGCGGTGTTTGGTAGAGCCGTCGCGGATGGATCGGCAGCGGGCGAAACCGTCATGGCACAAAGGCTAGGGGAGACCCCCGACAACACGTCGCCGGTTGTCCACAGGGCGACCCGGCGCGTCGCCGCGCCCACCCCGTACCCCCGTAGCATCGTCGCCATGGACCAGAACCGGCCCAGCGCACCGACCGGCGGCCGCGGCATCCGCATCGGGCGGATCCTCGGCATCCCCGTGCACGTCTCGGCGACGTGGCTGATCATCGCCGTGATCATCGTCATCGCCTACGCGCCGCTGGTCGAGTCCCGGCTGCCCGGCATCTCCACCGGCGCCGCCTACGCCACCGCGGCCGGTTTCGCCGTCCTGCTGTTCGTCTCGGTCCTGCTGCACGAACTCGGGCACGCCGTGGTCGCCAAGCGACAGGGCATCGGGGTCCGCGCGATGACGCTGTGGATGCTCGGCGGCTACACCGAGATGGAGCGGGAGCCGCACACCCCGGCCGGCGAGTTCCTGGTCGCCGCCGCCGGTCCCGCCGTGTCGTTCCTGCTCGGCGGCCTCGGTCTGGTCGGCGTGGTGCTGTTCGACCAGGGCGGGGTCTCCTACGAGCTGGCGCTGCAGGTCGCCCTGAGCAACCTGTCCGTGGCGGTGTTCAACGTGTTGCCGGGCCTCCCGCTCGACGGCGGGAGCCTCGTCCGCGCGGCCGTGTGGCGCCTCGGCGGCAGCCGCAACACCGGCACGGTCGTGGCCGGCTGGTCCGGGCGGATCGTCGCCGTCCTCGTCATCGTGTCCGGCCTGCTCCTGTCGCTGGGCGACGGCCCCGGCCTCGGCACCACCGGCCTGATCTTCACGCTGATGGTGGGCGTGTTCCTCTGGTTCGGCGCGTCCCAGGCGATCCAGGCCGGCCGGCTCGCCGTCCGCCTCCCGCTGCTCGACGCGCGCCGCCTCGCCCGCCCCTGCCTCACCGTCCCCGGCGACCTGCCGCTGGCCGAGGCGCTGCGCCGCGCCCAGGAGGCCGGCGCCCGCAGCCTGGTCGTCGTCGACGCCGACGGGGTCGCCACCGGCGTCGTCGCCGAGCACGCCGCGTCGGCCGTGCCGGTGGAGCGCCGTCCCTGGGTGCCGGTGTCGAGCGTGGCCCGCACGCTGGAACCAGGCATGATCGTCCCGGCCGATCTCACCGGGGAAGGGCTGATCCGCGCGCTGCGGGTCCATCCGACCACCGAATACCTCGTCAGTGAGGCCGACCGCGTCGTCGGGGTGCTCGTCACCACCGACGTCGCCGACACACTCGATCCCAAGGGAAGCACTCGATGACTGTTGCCGGAGCCGGGGCACACGCCCCCGAGGCTGCCGAGCGAGCCGCCCAGCCCCAGGCTGGCGCGCCCACCGTGACCAGCGAGCTGGCGGTCCACACCCGCCGCGGCCCGTTCGCCCCCGGCGACCGCGTCCAGCTCACCGACCCCAAGGGGCGGCTGCACACGGTGGTGCTCGAACCCGGCAAGGCGTTCCACACGCACCGCGGAGCGCTCGCCCACGACGATCTGATCGGCCGGCCCGAGGGCACCGTCGTCACGTCCACCTCGAACACCGCGTACCTGGCGCTGCGTCCGCTGCTGAGCGACTTCGTCCTGTCCATGCCCCGCGGCGCCCAGGTCATCTACCCCAAGGACGCCGCCCAGATCGTCGCGATGGGCGACATCTACCCCGGCGCGCGCGTCCTGGAGGCCGGCGCCGGATCGGGGGCCCTCACCTGCTCGCTGCTGCGCGCGGTCGGCGACGAGGGCCGGGTCTACTCGTTCGAGCGCCGCGAGGACTTCGCCGAGATCGCCCAGAAGAACGTCGAACGGTTCTTCCACGGCCCGCACCCCGCCTGGTCGATCACCGTCGGTGACGTCGCCGACGCAGACGTGGGCGACGTCGACCGGGTCATCCTCGACATGCTGGCGCCGTGGGAGGCCCTGGAGACGGTCGCCAGATCGCTGATCCCCGGCGGCGTGTTCATCGCCTACGTCGCCACGACCACGCAGCTCTCCGCCGTCGTCGAGGCGCTGCGCGAGCACGGCGGCTTCACCGAGCCGCGCTCGTGGGAGACCCTCGTCCGCGACTGGCACGTCGACGGCCTCGCCGTCCGCCCCGACCACCGGATGGTCGCCCACACCGCCTTCCTCGTGTCGAGCCGCCGGCTCGCCGAGGGCGTCGTGGCGCCGCGCCGGCAGCGCAAACCGTCGAAGGGCGCGGAGGCGTACGCTGCCCTGCGCGCCAGCGGGCGCCCCACCAACAGCAGCAGCCGCGCGCCGGAGATCAACGGCGTCGCGACGACCGACGACGAGGAAGCGTGATGTTCGGCCCGAAACGTGGCCCCGAGTCGAGCCAGGAGTTCGTCTTCCCCGACTGGTCGCCGTACGAGGACCTGCCGGAGGCGGCGAGCGCCTACTTCCGCGACCCCGAGGTGGCCCTCGAAGCGCTCGGCGGCGCCCTCGGCGACGGCAAGGTGCTGGGCTTCACCCTCGAACGGATGGTCTCCGACGACGGCATGGTGTGGCAGGAGGCCGCGGTCTGCGACGGCCAGCGCATCGTCCTGTGGCACGGCGAGGACGTCCCGGACGAGGAGTACCCGGGCGGCGCCATGACCTCCGCGATCCGCGCCGTGCCGCTGTCGCGGGTCACCGAGATCGGGTACCGGCAGCTGCTCGTCCGCGAGGACGACGGCACCCAGCGGGTCCACGGGGTGGACGTCTACATCCTGCTCGAATCGCTCGACGAGGCCGGCCAGACCGGCCGGGACGGCGACAGCACCCTGGTCATCCGGCACGACGCGATACGGCTCGGGAAGACGATGGAGGCCGGCGGGCAGGGCCAGATGCGGCGGCTCACGGAGTTCGCGCACCTGGTGGCGCGCCTGTCCGGCGTGACGGTGGGTTAGCCGGGCCGGCTGGTCAGGCCTCGGCGTCCGGGCCGGCGACGGGCTTACCGTCGTCGGCCCGCTGCACGTGGATGCACTCGCCCGGGCACTCCTTGGCGGAATCGATCACGTCCAGGCGGAGCGAGTCCGGCACATCGACCCGCGACCCCACGTCGGTGCGCAGCTCGCCGTCGGCGCCCTTGACGTAGGCCAGCCCGTCGATGTCGAACTCGAACACCTCGGGTGCGTACTGCACGCACAGCCCGTCACCAGTGCAGAGATCCTGGTCGATCCAGACTTTCAACGCCTCGCCCATGCTCTCCAGCGTAGGCGCGGTGCCCTGGAGGACCGCAACGAGGGCACTGATTCAGGCAGCAAGTGTGAGAGCGGACATGTATGCCCAGCATGGCGTCGTCACACCCGTTAGTGTTGAGGGACCGGTATCCCGGGGGAGGTGGGCGCTCATGAGCACGAGCCGAGACGACGCAGCAGGTCGCGCCGCGCGGTACGAGAAGGAGGTCCACGACCTCACCGCCCAGGTGAACTTCCTGCAAGAGGAAGTTTCCCTGCTGCGGCGAAAGCTGACCGAGGGGCCACGACATGTGCGCACCCTCGAGGAGCGGCTCGCGGCGGCGCAGGCCAGCGTCGCCAAGCTGGGTGACCAGAACGAGAAGCTGGTCTCCACGCTGCGCGAGGCGCGCGAGCAGATTCTCACGCTGAAGGAAGAAATAGACAGGCTGGCGCAGCCGCCGAGCGGCTACGGCGTCTTCCTGGAACGTCACGAGGACGGCACGATCGACGTCTTCACCGGCGGCCGCAAGCTGCGGGTCACGGTGTCGCCGTCGGTCGAGGGCGAGACGCTGCGGCGTGGCCAGGAGGTCATGCTCAACGACGCGCTCAACGTCGTCCTGGCGCTCGGGTTCGAGCGTGCCGGCGAGGTCGTGATGCTCAAGGAGATCCTGGAGGGCGGCGACCGCGCGCTGGTGCTGTCCCGCGCCGACGAGGAGCGGGTCGTGCACCTCGCCGACAGCCTCCAGGACACCACGCTGCGGGCGGGCGACGCGCTCCTGCTGGAGCCGCGGTCGGCCTACGCGTACGAGCGGATCCCCAAGTCCGAGGTCGAGGAGCTCGTCCTCGAAGAGGTCCCGGACATCGACTACACCGCGATCGGCGGCCTCGCGTCGCAGATCGAGATGATCCGCGACGCCGTCGAGCTGCCGTTCCTCCACGCCGACCTGTTCCGCGAGCACGAGCTGCGGCCGCCGAAGGGCGTCCTGCTGTACGGCCCTCCCGGCTGCGGCAAGACGCTCATCGCCAAGGCCGTCGCGAACTCGCTCGCGAAGAAGGTCGCCGAGGTCCGGGGTGAGGACGGCACGCAGCACGCCAAGTCCTACTTCCTCAACATCAAGGGCCCGGAGCTGCTCAACAAGTACGTCGGCGAGACCGAGCGGCACATCCGGCTGATCTTCCAGCGCGCCCGGGAGAAGGCGTCCGAGGGCACGCCCGTCATCGTGTTCTTCGACGAGATGGACTCCATCTTCCGCACCCGCGGTTCCGGGGTCTCCTCCGACGTCGAGAACACGATCGTCCCGCAGCTGCTCAGCGAGATCGACGGCGTGGAGGGGCTGGAGAACGTCATCGTCATCGGCGCCTCCAACCGCGAGGACATGATCGACCCGGCGATCCTGCGGCCCGGCCGCCTCGACGTGAAGATCAAGATCGAGCGTCCGGACGCCGAGGCCGCGCGCGACATCTTCTCCAAGTACATCACTTCGACGATCCCGATCCACGCCGACGACCTGGCCGAGAACGGCGGCTGCCGCCAGGCGTGCGTCAGCGCGATGATCCAGGCCACGGTGGAACGCATGTACACCGAGACCGAGGAGAACCGCTTCCTGGAGGTCACCTACGCCAACGGTGACAAGGAGGTCCTGTACTTCAAGGACTTCAACTCCGGCGCGATGATCCAGAACATCGTCGACCGGGCCAAGAAGATGGCCATCAAGGCCTTCCTCACGACCGGCAACAAGGGCGTCCGGATGCAGCACCTCATGGACTCCTGCGTCGACGAGTTCCGCGAGAACGAAGACCTGCCCAACACGACCAACCCCGACGACTGGGCGCGGATCTCGGGCAAGAAGGGTGAGCGGATCGTCTACATCCGCACCCTGGTCTCCGGCAAGGGCCCGGAGGCGGGTCGCTCCATCGATACCGTCACCAACACCGGCCAGTACCTCTGACGACCGTCCACGGCGCGGCTCTGGCCATCAGGCCCGGGCCGCGCCGCTTTTTCTGGGTACGTAGGGTGTGTGAGATGAGCGAGCAACGCGAGCGAACCATAGGCACAGCGCGACCTGGTGCCTCATGCCCGCCCGCAGCGAAGCGAGGACGGGCATGAGCGTCAGACGGATCATGGGTACCGAGGTCGAGTACGGCATCTCCGTGCCCGGCCAGCCGGGCGCGAACCCGATGGTCACCTCCTCCCAGATCGTCAACGCCTACGGGGCCCGTCCAGAGCTGACCCGCAACGGCCGTGCCCGCTGGGACTACGAAGAGGAATCGCCGCTGCGTGACGCGCGCGGCTTCACCTTCGGCGGCGCCCTCTACGACCCGGCCGAGGCGCTCGCGGACGAGGACCTGGGCCTCGCGAACGTCATCCTGACCAACGGCGCCCGCCTCTACGTGGACCACGCGCACCCGGAGTACTCGACGCCCGAGGTGACGAACCCGCGCGACATCGTCCTCTGGGACAAGGCGGGGGAGCGGGTCATGGCCGAGGCGGCGCGCCGCGCGGGTACCGTCCCCGGCGCCGCCCCGATCAACCTGTACAAGAACAACACCGACAACAAGGGCGCCTCCTACGGCGCGCACGAGAACTACCTCATGCCGCGCGAGACGCCCTTCAACGACATCGTCACCCACCTGACGCCGTTCTTCGTGACACGCCAGGTGATGTGCGGCGCGGGCCGGGTCGGCGTCGGCCAGGACGGGTCCGGCACCGGTTTCCAGATCTCCCAGCGCGCCGACTTCTTCGAGGTCGAGGTCGGCCTGGAGACCACGCTCAAGCGTCCGATCATCAACACCCGCGACGAACCGCACGCGGACGCGGAGAAGTACCGCCGGCTCCACGTCATCATCGGCGACGCGAACCTGTCCGAGATCGCCACGTACCTCAAGGTCGGCACGACGTCGCTGGTGCTGGCGATGATCGAGAACCGCTGGCTCACCCCCGACCTGATGCTGTCCGACCCGGTCGGCGACCTCCGCGCGGTGTCCCACGACTCGGGGCTCCAGCACAAGGTGTCGCTGCGCGACGGCCGCCGCATGACCGCCGTCGAGCTGCAGGAGGTCTACTGCGAGCGCGCCGAGGCGTTCGTCGCCGACCGCCTCGGCAACGACGTCGACCCGGACACGCGCGACGTCCTGGACCGCTGGGCGTCAGTCCTCGACCGGCTGCGGCGCGACCCGATGCTGTGCGCCAACGAGCTGGACTGGGTCGCCAAGCTGCGGCTGATGGAGGGCTACCGCGAGCGCGACAACCTCGGCTGGGACTCGCCGCGGCTCCAGCTCGTGGACCTGCAGTACTCCGACGTCCGTCCGGAGAAGGGCCTCTACCACCGGCTCGTCGCGCGGGGCGCCATGCGGACGCTGGTCAGCGAGGACGAGATCACCGCCGCCATCACCCACCCGCCGACCGACACCCGCGCGTACTTCCGCGGCCGCTGCCTGGAGAAGTACACGCGGGAGGTCGTGGCCGCGAGCTGGGACTCCGTCATCTTCGACATCGGCCGGGAGTCCCTGGTGCGGGTGCCGATGCTCGAACCCGAACGGGGCACGAAGCAGCACGTCGGCGCGCTGCTGGACCGCAGCGACACGGCGACGGCCCTGATCGACGCCATCACCGGCCGCCGCCCCTCCTAGCAGGTAGTCAGCGGAGTTCCTGCAGGCAGAGGAAGCGGGTCGGGACCAGCCCGTACGCGTCCTCGACCCAATCGGTCACGCCGGTGATCGACTCGCACGAGCGCTTATCGGCCTTGCGCGCGATCAGCTTCGCGCCGGCCGCCTCATCGGTGCACGGGACGGAGTCGAACGATTCGATGGAGTCGAGGTCGCCCAGGCACTCGCCCGGTCCGGCGCTCTCCGGCCCGTCGACCAGACAGAGCACCTTCCAGCTGTCCAGACGCAGGATTTCGCTGTACCGCACCGCCGGCGCCGCGCATTCGGTCGGCGTGTCGACACGAGCGGTGACCTTCTCGTACACGAACGGGTCAGCACAGGGTGTCTCCCTGTAGAAGTCGGGATCACCGTCGACGCTGCCCAGGCAGTCCCCAGCCACGATGACGCCGCCGCCCTTGCCCGGCGACCCGCGGTGCTCCGCGGCGGTCGCGTCGACGCACGCGATCCAGCCTGCGTCCACCAGCATGACGGCGCTGGTCTCTGGGCAGCTCTGCGCGTGCTCCGGCGGCCCCTCGAACACTCTGGTAACCACGAGATCGTCGCTCAGGGAACAGTCGACGTAGCGGTAGCCATGGCGACTGCCGAGAGCGCGACTGTCTGAACCACCGGAGACGCAGTGTCCGGGTTCGAGCTGCGCCACGAGCAACGGCGTCTTCTCCGCCTTCTCGCCGACGAACCACCAGTAGGTCCCGCCACAGACCGACACGAGGAATCCCAGGGCCACGAGTACGACCACCGCTTCGCGCAGGGCGGAGCGGGACTTCTTCGCCGGCGGTGGAGGTACGGGCGCCGGAATCAGAACCGTCCTGCGATGCGGGGATTCCTCGCCCGGGGGCGGACTGGTGCTGGTCACGGGCGATCTCCGGCGGAGGGGTACGGAGGGTCACCATAGCTGCAGCGCAGTCTGGGCGACATGCTCCCGGTCATCGCCGGGAACATGTCGCCCCAATGAAACAGGCTCAGAGTTCCTTGACGCAGACGAACTTCGTGGGCGGCAGGCCGGCCGTGTCCTCCAGCCAGTGGGTCAGGCCCGGCACCGACTCGCACGCGTCCTTGCTGGGCTTGCGGGCGAGCACCTTGGCGCCGGCCTTCGGGTCGCCGCACGGCACCGCGTCGAACGAGGTGACCGCCTCGATCGGGCCCAGGCACTCTCCGGGCCCCGCGCTGCCCGGCCCGTCGGCGAGGCACACGATCTTCTGGGTGGTCGACGGCAGGTCGAGGTAGCGCACCGCCGGCGCCTTGCACTCGGCCGTCGCGTTCACCCGGGCGGTGACCTTCTCGAACACCTTCGGGTCGGCGCAGGCCACCTCGACGTACTGTGCCGCCGCGCCGGGGCCGTCGGAGCCCAGGCAGTCGCCGGCCACGATGACGCCGCCGCCCTTGCCGGGTTGGCCGGCCTTCTCCGACGTGGTGCTCTTCGCGCAGGCGATCGTGCCGGCCTCCTCCAGCAGGAGGTCGGTGTCGGCCGGGCAGTCCTGGCTCTGGCTGGTCGTACCGGTGAAGACCTTCGTGATCGTGCCGATCTTCTTCGAGCTGGAGCAGGACACGCCGTAGTAGCGGTCCGGGACGGCGTCCGCGCGGATGCAGTCGCCTTCCTCCATGTCGCCGATGCTCTGCGCGATCTCCTCGGCCTTTTCCGAGGCCTTCTCCGCACCGGTCCTCAGCGCGAGGAAGCCGAGGGTGCCGCCGATGCCGCACAGCGCCAGCACGCTCACCACGATGATCCCGATGATCAGCCCCGCCCGGCTCTTCTTTCCGGCCGGCGGCGCGGGCTGGCCGGGCGGAGGCGGCGGCGTCCACCCGGGCGGCGGCTGGCTGTACCCCGGTGCCGACGGCTGGCCGTACGCGGGAGCCGCAGGTGGCTGACCGTGCGCCGGAGCGGCAGGCGGCGGGCCGTAGCCGGGAGCGGGCGGCGGGGTGTAGCCGGGCGGCGTGTTGCCCGGTTGGTTGGAATCGGGCGTGGGCGGCAGGTTCGTCATCGTCACTCCGTCGGTCGGACGCGGACGCGTCCAAGGCGGAGCTAACGTAGCTGACCTGCGCAACAGGAATTAACGCAACGTACGCAGACACACCACCCGACTTGCCGGGAGGCCGCTCGGATCCTCCACATAGTGGGTCTGTCCGGGCACCGCCTGGCACGCGGCCGGGCTGGCCACCCGCTTCAGGACGGTCGCCCGTGCCGCCGGATCGCCGCACGGGATCGCCGCGAACGTCACCGGCGGGCGCCGCGGGTCGCCGATGCACTCGCCGTCACCCGCCATGCCCATCCCGTCGCCGAGGCACAGGATCCGGGCCGCCCCGTTCTCCAGCGTCGCGAACCGGACGGCCGGGTCGCGGCACTCCGCCACGGTCGCCACCCGCGCGACGACCGTCTCGAACTCGCCGGGGGCACCGCACGCCACCTCGCTCACGCCGGTGGCCGCGTCGGCGGCCACGCAGTCCCCGGCCCGGTACACGCCGCCGCCGTTGCCCGGGTCGCCCAGGTGCTCGCCGGACGACCGCCGCAGGCAGATGACCTGGCCGGGCTGGGTCGCGAAGAAGTCGGTGGGCTCGGTGCACGCCTCGGTCGCCGTCGGGGGCCCGTCGACGATGGCGATGACCGCGCCGCGTACGCGGTGGTCCTGGCACGACACCCGGACGAACAGGTCGGTCGTCCCGGGCCGTGGCCGGACGCAGTCGCCGACGGCGAGCGGCGCTTCGGCGTGGCGGTTGTCGGCGTTGGCCGTCGACGACCGGTCCCGGCCGGGCAGGACGCCCAGTGCCGTGGCGAGGACGCCGGCGAGGATCACCTGCGGCACGATGACCGCGAGGACGATCAGCAACGTCGACCTGCGACGTGCCCGCCGGCTGCGAGGTGGGGCGGCGTGACGGTGAGGACGGCGCCGCTCGGACGCCCCGCCACGGGCCGCGGACGGCAGCGGTGGCTCAGTCAACCTGGTAGCTCCTGATAGTGGACTTGCGCGCTCTCGGTCTGCCCCCCGGCCGCCGATGAAGGCGTTCTGTTACCCAACGATCACACCCCGCAGTGGTAACGGGACGGTCATATGCGGGCGGATTGTCGTACCGGCGAGGTACCGTCGAGTACAACCGGACAAGGGGAGTGCCATGACCACACGAGACACTGGCGGCCAGGCGCAGACCGGCCGTAATCGCGAAGAGACCGACGAGGCTCCTCCCGCCACCGAAGCCAACCCCGAGGTAGCCGAGCGCCAGGAGAAGCTGACCGAGGACGTCGACGCGATGCTCGACGAGATCGACTCGGTCCTGGAGGAGAACGCCGAAGAGTTCGTCCGTGGATATGTCCAAAAAGGTGGCGAGTGAGACATTTGTCGCACTCAGCCCGTAACTAGCTGAATCGCTGCCCTGAGCCGCCGCGCTCGGGGCAGCGATCCGTCTCGGCGGCGGCGCGGCGGTGACCCGACCCGGTCGGCGGCCGTGCCGTCCCCGGTAAGGTTCAACAAGAGTTCTTGCCTGCTCCGGCGGGCGATCGTCAACTGGAGAGGGAACCACGTGGCAGCGGGTCTTGGTCAGTCCGGGCGTCTACCGCACGAGTTCACCACTCCGGGTAGCTCCTCGTTCATGGATTTCCTCGCCGCCACGGCGCCGGATCTGCTGCCCGGGCGCCGCGCGCTCCCGCCGGGTAGCGCCGCCGACCTGGCCCCGCACGGCACGACGATCGTCGCCGCCACGTTCGACGGCGGCGTGGTCATGGCCGGCGACCGGCGCGGCACCCAGGGCAACATGATCGCCAGCCGCGACATGCAGAAGGTCTTCCCGGCCGACGCGTACTCCTGCGTCGGCATCGCGGGCACGGCCGGCATCGCGATCGAGCTGGTCCGCCTGTTCGTCGTCGAACTGGAGCACTACGAGAAGATCGAGGGCACGACGCTGAGCCTGGACGGCAAGTCCAACCGGCTCGCGTCGATGATCCGCGGCAACCTCGGCGCCGCCATGCAGGGCCTCGCCGTGGTCCCGCTGTTCGCCGGCTACGACCTCGACGCCGCCGACCCGTCCGCGGCCGGCCGCATCGTCAGCTACGACGTCACCGGCGGCCGGTACGAGGAGAAGCAGTTCCACTCCGTCGGGTCCGGCTCGATCTTCGCCAAGTCCGCGATCAAGAAGCGCTACCGGCCCGGCTCCGACGCCGACGAGACCGTCCGCCTCCTCATCGAGGCCCTCTACGACGCCGCCGACGAGGACTCCGCCACCGGCGGCCCCGACCTCGCGCGCAACATCTACCCGATCGTGATGGTCGTCGACGCCGACGGACTGCGGCAGCTCACCGACGCCGAGGTCAGCGAGGTCGTCGCCACCGTCGTCGAGGCACGGATGACCAACCCGGGCGGCTGAGCACGCGCCCCACCCCGCCCACCCCACCGACCGAGGAGACGACGAGCACCGTGGCCATGCAGTTCTACGCCTCACCCGAGCAGATCATGCGCGACCGCTCGGAGTACGCGCGCAAGGGCATCGCGCGCGGCCGCAGCGTGGTCGTCTTCACCTACGAGGGCGGCGTCCTGCTCGTCGCCGAGAACGCCTCCACGGCGCTGCACAAGGTCAGCGAGATCTACGACCGGATCGCCTTCGCCGCGGTCGGCCGCTACAACGAGTTCGAGAACCTGCGGGTCGCCGGCGTGCGCCTGGCCGACACGCGCGGCTACTCCTACGACCGGCGCGACGTCACCGGCCGCGGCCTCGCCAACGCCTACGCGCAGACCCTCGGCTCGATCTTCACCGACCAGACCAAGCCGTTCGAGGTCGAGATCTGCGTCGCGCAGGTCGGCGAGACGCCCGAGCAGGACGAGCTGTACCGGCTCACCTACGACGGCTCGGTCGGCGACGAACCGGGCTACGTCGCGATGGGCGGCCAGTCCGAGGCCATCGCCACGGTGCTGCGCAAGGGCCACCGCACCGACCTGGTGCTCGCCGACGCGCTCCAGCTCGCGATCTCGGCGCTCGGCAGCGTCGGCGGCGAGAACGGCAAGCCTCGCGCGCTGAGCGCGGCCCAGCTGGAGGTCGCCGTCCTGGAGCGCCGCCGTCCGGGGCGGGCGTTCCGCCGCATCGTCGGCGCGGCGCTGGAGCGGCTCGTCGCCGAGTCGACGCCGGCCGCGCCGGAGTCCACCGACGGCGCGTGAGCAACCGGCGCGACCTCTACATCTCCTGCGACATCGAGGCCGACGGCCCGATCCCCGGGCCGTACTCGATGTCGAGCCTCGGCGCGGCCGTCGCGGGCACGTTCGACGGCTCGGTGTTCACGGCCGCCGACCCCGACGAGCAGACGTTCTACCGCGAGCTGCGCCCGATCTCGCCGGACTTCGTCCCCGCGGCGGCGGCCGTCGCCGGGCTCGACCGGGAACGGCTGGAGCGCGAGGGCGCCGATCCGGCGGCCGCCATGGCCGACTTCGCCCGCTGGGTCGAGGACGTCGCGGCGGGCGCGCGTCCGGTGTTCGTGGCGTACCCGCTCGGCTTCGACTGGATGTTCGTCTACTGGTACCTGATGCGCTTCGCTGGCCGCAGCCCGTTCGGCCACTCGTCGTGCCTGGACGTCAAGACGCTGTACGCCGTCAAGGCCGGGGTGCCGATCACCGGCACCGGCAAGCGGTCCATGCCCCGCCACCTGCACTCTCGTCGCCGGCACACGCACAACGCGCTCGACGACGCCGCCGAGCAGGCCGACCTGTTCGCCAATCTCATGCGCTGGGACGGCACGGCCTAAGGCCGGGATGCCCGTCGAACCGGGCCGCAGGCGGCTAGGGTCTATACATGGAGCGGCGGATCTTCGGTCTCGAGACCGAATACGGTGTCACGTGCACGTTCCGGGGCCAACGACGGCTGTCCCCGGACGAGGTGGCGCGCTACCTTTTCCGCCGCGTCGTGTCGTGGGGGCGATCCAGCAACGTGTTCCTGCGCAACGGCGCCCGGCTCTACCTCGACGTGGGTTCCCACCCGGAGTACGCGACGCCGGAGTGCGATTCGGTCGACGACCTCGTCGTCCACGACCGGGCGGGCGAGCGGATCCTGGAGGGTCTGCTCGTCGACGCGGAGCGGCGGCTCCGTGACGAGGGCATCGCCGGCGACATCTACCTGTTCAAGAACAACACCGACTCGGCCGGCAACTCCTACGGCTGCCACGAGAACTACCTGGTCAGCCGGCACGGCGAGTTCGCGCGGCTGGCGGATGTCCTCATCCCGTTCCTGGTGACGCGCCAGCTGATCTGCGGCGCCGGCAAGGTGCTGCAGACCCCGCGCGGCGCCGTGTACTGCCTGTCCCAGCGTGCCGAGCACATCTGGGAGGGCGTGTCGTCGGCGACGACGCGGTCGCGTCCGATCATCAACACCCGCGACGAGCCGCACGCCGACGCGGAGCGGTTCCGGCGCCTGCACGTGATCGTCGGCGACTCGAACATGAGCGAGGTGACCACCCTGCTCAAGGTCGGCACCGCCGACCTGGTCCTGCGCATGATCGAAGCCGGCGTGATCCTGCGGGACATGACGCTGGAGAACCCGATCCGGGCGATCCGCGAGGTGTCGCACGACGTCAGCGGGTCCCGCAAGATCCGCCTCGCAACCGGCCGGGAGATCTCGGCGCTGGAGATCCAGCAGGAGTACCAGAGCAAGGCCAGCGAGTTCGTCGACCGGCACGGCGGCGGCGCCGTCGCCCAGCGGGTCGTCGACCTGTGGGGCCGCGTCCTGAAGGCCGTCGACACCGACGACCTGACGAGCGTCGAGCGCGAGATCGACTGGGTCGCCAAGCTCCGCCTCATCGAGCGGTACCGGCAGCGCCACAACCTGCCGCTGTCGCACCCGCGGGTCGCCCAGCTCGACCTCGCCTACCACGACATCCGGCGCGGCCGGGGCCTGTTCTCCCTCATGGAGAAGCGGGGCACCGTGGACCGCATCAGCCGCGACCTCGACGTCTTCTCGGCCAAGTCGATCCCGCCGCAGACCACGCGGGCCCGGCTGCGCGGCGAGTTCATCCGCCGCGCCCAGGAGCGCCGCCGCGACTTCACCGTCGACTGGGTCCACCTCAAGCTCAACGACCAGGCGCAACGCACTGTCCTGTGCAAGGACCCGTTCCGCTCCGTCGACGAGCGCGTGGATCGCCTGATCGCCAGCATGTAAGAAGGTGGTTCCGGTGTTCGACCCGGCCAACCCAGAGGGCCCGGACGAAGGCTTCGTCGACCGCCGCCACGAGCGGGTGGCCCGCGGGGTCCAGCGCAGCCGGCGCGGCTTCATCCCGACGTGGGTCTACGCGGTCATACTCGCCGTTCTCGTCGGCGCCTGGATCTGGTGGGTCGCGACCGGCTGAGCTCGGGTCAGGACAGCAGGGCGGCGGCGTGACGGCCGGCGGCGGCCGAGGCGAGGAAGTAGGCGTGGTCGCCGTCGAGGCCGCGCCCCATCGTGGACAGCTTCACCGGGGACGCCCGTAGCGCCGCGTCGAGCCCGTCGCTGCCGACGTGCACGATCCGGTGCCGTCCGGCGAGGGGTGCCAGGTCTGCCTCGACGGAGGCGGCCAGTGCCGCCGGCAGCCCACCGGGGACGACGAGGTCGGCCGGGGCCAGCGCGACCCGCCCGTACGCGGTGAGGGAGTGGTGGGAGACGCCGCGGTGGCGTTCGCGCGGGTCGGCGTCCGACAGGCGCAGGGCGGCGACGGGCCGTCCGCCGAGCGCGGCGACGGCGTTCACGGCTTCGCCGGCGGCCACCCCGGAGAAGCCCCACGGCGTGCCGGTGCCGAGGTTGCCCGGTCCCTGGCAGACGATCGCGACGTCCGCGTCGAGGACCCAGCGGGCGGCCAGCAGTCCGGTGTGCAGGGTGACGGCTTCGAGGTCGCCGCCGAGGGCCTGGCCGACGGTGATCGTGCCGGCGAGCCGGTCGGCGAGGTCGCTGACCGCACGGGAGAACCAGATCGGCAGGGCGCCGCCGTCGGTCATGACGTAGGCGACGCGGACGCCGGGCCGGTCGGCCCACAGCCCGGCGAGGATGGCCGGCAGCGCGGAGTGCAGGTCGGCGACGATCACCGGCATGCCTTCCAGCGAGGTGGCGGCGGCGATCGTGGCGTGGTGCGGGGAGTCCTGCTCGTCCACGCCGAGCACGACGGCCTGCAGCGGCGTGTACCGGGCCTTGACGAGGTGGCCGGGGCCGGACGGGTCGTCCGGGAAGCGGTCCGGTACGGCGACGACCATCGCGTAGCCGCCGGTGCCGAGGCCCATCGCGAGCGCCGTCGTGTTGAGGAGGACGGTGTCGCCCGGCCTCGGCTCCCCGACGAGCGCCGGGTAGGCGAGCGCCCGCGCCGGCTCCCCGCCTGGTTCGCCATCAAGTTCCACGTCGAGTTCGAGCGCGCCGGACCAGCGGCGGCGCTCTGCGGTCACGGTCCCGGTCCGCCAGCGAATCACCGGGACACCGTAACTAGGCTCCGGGCATGACTGACACCCGCCCCGAACCGCCGGCGCAGGCCGACGAGCGCACGACGCTCACCGCCTTCCTCGACTTCCAGCGCGCCACCCTCGCCTGGAAGTGCGCCGACCTGACCGACGAGCAGCTGCGCACGCGCGCGGTGCCGCCGTCGTCGATGTCGCTGCTGGGGCTGGTCCGGCACCTGGCCGACGTGGAGCGCGGCTGGTTCCGGCGCACGCTGAACGGCGAGGCCGCGCCGCCGCTGTTCTACTCCGACGACGAGCCCGACGGGGAGTTCGACAACGTCGACTCGGCCGACGTCGCGGAGGCCTTCACGACGTGGGAGGCCGAGTGCGCCGCCTCGCGGGACGCGGTGGCGAACGCGGCGGATCTGGACGCCTCCGGCACGAACCGCCACGGCGAGGAGTTCTCGCTCCGCTGGATCCTGACCCACATGATCGAGGAGTACGCCCGGCACAACGGCCACGCCGACCTGCTGCGCGAGAGCATCGACGGCGCGACGGGGGAGTAGGCCCGGGCCGGCAACCGCGCGCCGCGTCGGCTAGCGTCATGTCTCGTGTCCCGTCGACGCACAGAACGTCTCGTCAACCTGGTGATCTGCCTTCTCTCCACCCGCCGCTTCCTCACCGCGGCGCAGGTGGCCAGAATCGTGCCGGGATACGAGCACGACGAGGACGACCCCAAGGCGCACGAGGCGTTCCAGCGGATGTTCGAGCGGGACAAGGCCGAACTGCGTGACCTGGGCGTTCCGCTGGAGACGGGCACGAACAGCGTGTTCGAGTCCGAGCCCGGGTACCGCATCGCGCGGCGGGACTACGCGCTGCCGGAGATCCACCTGGAACCGGACGAGGCGGCGGCGGTCGGCCTGGCCGCGCGGCTGTGGCAGCACGCCGGGCTGGCGTCGGCGGCGTCGGCGGGCCTGCTGAAGCTGCGGGCCGGCGGCATCGACGTCGATCCGCACGCCACGCTGGGCATCGAGCCGGTCGTCAACGCCGAACCGGCCCTGGAGACGGTGTTCTCGGCCATCCACGAGCGCCGCGCGGTCCGGTTCGAGTACCGCACGCCGCGCGACGACGCCGCGGCCCTGCGCCACCTGCAGCCGTGGGGCGCGGTGTCGTGGCGGGGCCGCTGGTACGTCGTCGGCCACGACACCGACCGGAACGCGACCCGCTGCTTCCGGCTGTCCCGCGTGGTCGGCACGGTCACGGCGGCCGGGCAGCCGGGCGCGTACACGCCACCCGAGGGCGTCAACCTGCTCGACCACGTCGCGACCTACGCCGGCGCGCCGGACCACGGCGGCAAGGCCCGGATCCGCGTCCGGGAAGGAGCCGGCGCCGGCCTGCGCCGCTGGGCACAGACGGTCGAACCCGACGTCGACGGCTGGGACGTGCTGACGCTCGGCTACTCCGACCCGGAGTCCCTGGCCTCGCGCCTGGCCGGCTACGGCGCCGCCGTCGTCGCGCTCGAACCGCCCGAGGTGCGCGACGCGGTCGTCCGCCGCCTGACCACGATCGCGGGACGGTCCGCATGAGCACCACCGACCGGCTCGCCCGCCTGCTGGCGCTCGTCCCGTACCTGCTGGCCCGCCCAGGCATCCGCATCGCGGACGCCGCCGACGACCTGGGCGTCACCGACAAGCAGCTCCGCGACGACCTCCAGCTGCTGTTCGTGTGCGGTCTACCCGGCTACGGGCCCGGCGACCTCATCGACATGTCGCTCGACGACGACACCGTGACGATCACCTACGACGCAGGCATGGACCGCCCGCTGCGCCTCGCCGCCGACGAGGCCATGGCGCTGGTCGTGGCGTTGCGGTCGCTCGCGGAGGTGCCGGGTCTGACCTCCGGCGACGTGGTGGAGCGGGCGCTCGCCAAGCTGGAGTCCGCCGCCGGGGACGCGGCCGGCGCGGCGGGTCGGGTCGCGATGCGCACGTTCTACTCGGACGAGACGACGATCCGCGCCGTCCGGGGCGCGCTGGAACGCGGCCACGCCCTGCACCTGACGTACTACACGGCCGGCCGGGACGCCACGACCGACCGCGTCGTGGACCCGATGCGGCTGTTGCTGGTCGGCGGCCAGTCGTACCTGGAGGCGTGGTGCCGTAACGCGGAGGCGGTCCGCCGCTTCCGGCTGGACCGCATCGACGCCCTCACCGAGCTGGACGAGCCGTCCGCGCCGCCGCCGGAGGCCACCACCTCCGATGTCCGGGAGGGCGTGTTCCAGCCGTCCGGCGACCATCCGCTGGTCACCGTCCGGGTCGGCCGGGCGTCGCGGTGGATCACCGAGTACTACCCGTGCGAGTCGGTCACCGAGGAGCCGGACGGACGCTGGCTCGTGGAGCTGCGCGCGAGCGACCTGTCGTGGGCGCGGCGGCTCGTGATGGGGCTCGGGTCCGACGCCGAGGTGGTGGCGCCGCGCGAGCTGGCCGTGGCGATCCAGGGCGAGGCGTCGGCGGCTCTCGCGGCGTATCTGGCCCCTCAGCGATAGAGTCGGCGACGTGACCTTCCCTGCCTGGATCGCCGTCGGCGCGGTCGTCCTCGGCCTCGTGCTGCTGCTCCTGGCCGCCGTCGCGCTGCTGCGCCGCCTCAGTCCGCTGCGCGGTGCCGCCCAGCGGCTCCAGGAGCAGGCCAGCCACGTCGATGAGCTGCAGAAACGCCTCGACGGGCTGCAAGGCCGCATCGACGAGGTCAACCGCAAAGTTGAACAGCAGATGGCGAAAATGCCCCATCGCTGAGCAGCCGTGACATCCCCGCGTACGCGGTGACAGGCAGCCCGTACGATGAGGAAAGTTTCCCGAAACTGAGAGGCACATCATGGGCGGGTTGCAGACCTGGCACATCATTGTCGTCGTTGGGGTGTTCCTGCTCCTGTTCGGCGCCAAGCGGCTCCCCGACGCCGCTCGCTCGCTGGGCCGGTCGCTGCGCATCTTCAAGGCCGAGACGAAGAACCTCATGGAGGACGACGTCAAGGGCAAGGCTGAGGCTCAGCACAACCGGGTGATCACTCCGGAGATCCCGGACGACCAGCCGTCGCCGCTGCCGAAGACCGAACCCCTCGAGCAGCGCCGCGACGAGCGCTGAGGCGCCAGGCCGGCATCGGGTGAGTCCCCTCCTGCGCCGCGGCGGTCGAGACCGTCAGCGGAGAGCCGCCGACGGCTCCATGACGCTGATCGAGCACCTGCTCGAACTGCGGGACCGCCTGTTCAAGGCGACGCTGGCGCTCCTCGTGGGCCTCGGCGTCGGGCTGTTCTTCGCGAACGAGACGCTGGACTTCCTCCAGCAGCCCTACTGTGACCGGTTCCCGGTGGGGAAGTGTCCGTTCAACGCGCAGTCCCCGGTCGATCCGTTCCTGCTGAACCTGAAGGTCGGCCTGTACCTGGGGCTGATCGCGTCCTCGCCGGTGTGGCTGTACCAGCTGTGGTCGTTCATCACGCCGGGCCTGCACCGCAACGAGAAGAAGTGGGCGTACGGGTTCGTCGCGGTGGCGGTGCCGCTGTTCGTCGCGGGCGCGATCCTGGCCCACTTCGTGGTCGGCAAGGGTCTGGACTTCCTGCTCGCCCAGCAGGACGAGTCGGTGGCGATCAACCTCGACATCAACGGCTACTTCGACTTCGTCACCGGCATGCTGTTGATCTTCGGGGTGGCGTTCGAGTTCCCGCTGATCGTGTTCATGCTGAACCTGGCCGGCGTGGTGAGCGCGAAGCGGCTGCTCGGCTGGTGGCGGATCGCGGTCTTCCTGACGTTCGTGTTCACCGCGATCGTGACGCCGACGCCCGACCCGTTCGGCATGACGGCGCTGGCGATCCCCATGTCGATCCTGTACTTCGCGGCGGTCGGCGCGGCGTTCCTCAACGAGAAGCGCCGGGCCCGGGCGCGCATCGCCGAGGAGCACGAGGCCATCCACGACGACGAGCGGTCCGAACTGGACTACGAGGTCGAACCCGTGGAGCCGCCCACCCCGGTCGAGAATCCTGAACGCTAGGTGAGGATCGCGGTCCTGGCGAACCGCACGGCGGGCAAGGGCCGCAGCGCCCATCTGCTCGACGGTGTCCTCGCCCGTCTCGGCCCGTCCGCGACGCTGCTCACCGCGCACGACGGGCCGAGTGCCGCGGCTGCCGCGCGCGAGGCCGTGGAGGGCGGCGCCGGCACGCTGGTGGCGTTCGGCGGCGACGGCACCGTGCACCTCGCGCTCCAGGCGGTCGCCGGGACGGGCGTCCCGCTGGGGATCATCCCGGCGGGCACGGGCAACGACTTCGCGAACGCGGTCGGTGTGCCGTCCGACCTGCTGGCCGCGGCCGACGCGATCGCCGCCGGCGCCACCCGCGACGTCGACGCCGTCCAGGCCACCGCGGCGGACGGCACGACCCGCTGGTGGAGCACGATCCTGTGTGCCGGCTTCGACTCGGCGGTCAACGAGCGGGCCAACCGGATGCGGTGGCCGCGCGGCCCGGTCCGCTACGACCTGGCGATCCTGGCCGAGCTGGCCCGCCTGGCGCCCCGGGACTTCACCGTGGAGCTGGACGGCCAGCCGTGGAGCGGGCCGGCGGTGCTGGTCGCGGTCGGCAACAGTCCGAGCTACGGCGGCGGGATGCGGATGTGCCCGTCCGCGCAGGTCGACGACGGCGTGCTGGACGTGACGATCGTGGGCCCGATCAGCCGGGCGACGCTCATCCGGACGAAGCCCCGCATCTACGAGGGCACCCACGTGGACCATCCGCAGGTGACGACCCGCCGGGCACGGTCGGTGACGCTGACCGCCCCGGCGACGACCGCCTACGCGGACGGGGAACGGCTCGGTCCGCTGCCCGTCCGGACGGTGTGTGTGCCAGGCGCGCTGCGCGTGATCACGGCACCGTAGCGGGTTCCTTGGCCTCGGCCGGCTGCCGGATCATGATGCCGACTGCCGCGGCGGTGAAGAACATCGCGATGCCGTAGAGCGCGGGCGGCACGGCCATCTCGGTGCTCTCCAGCAGGCTCAGCGCGATCGTGATGGCGAGCGTGCTGTTGTGGATGCCCACCTCCATCGAGGAGGCGATGGCCTGGCGGGGCGCGATCCGCAGCAGGCGGGGCACCAGGTAGCCGATGCCGAGGCTGAGCAGGCTGAACAGGACGACTATCACGCCCAGCTCGCCGACGTGCGCCGCGAGCGTCTCCCGCTCCTTGGCGACCGCCGCGACGATGACCGTCACCAGCACGATCACGGACAGGATCTTCACCGGACGGTGCATCCAGTCGGCGAACCGCGTCCAGCGGCGCCGCACCAGCATCCCGACCGCGACCGGGATGAGGACGAGCGCGAACACCTGCGCGACCTTGCTGAACTGGAGCCCGATCGTGTCGGCGCCGCCCACGAAGTAGGCCAGCGACACGTTGACGATGATCGGCAGCGTGAAGACCGCGAGGATCGAGTTGATCGCGGTGAGCGTGATGTTGAGCGCCACGTCGCCGCCGAACAGGTGGCTGTAGAGGTTCGCCGTCGTACCGCCGGGGGAGGCGGCGAGCAGCATCATGCCGACGGCCAGCAGCGGCGGCAGGTCGAACGCGCGCACCAGCCCGAAGCAGATCAGCGGCAGCACCACGACCTGGCAACCGAGCGCCGCGAACACCGGGCCCGGGTAGGCCACCGTCCGGCTGAAGTCGGCGGTCGTCAGGCCAAGGCCGAGCCCGAGCATGATGATGCCGAGAGCGACCGGCAAGAAGATCGCGGTCAGTGCCGAGTCCATGCTGCGCACCCTTCGCCTCGAAAACCTGAGTCGGGCTCGCATCTTGGCAGCTCAATCGCGTCGGCGCGACCGTTTCGGCAGGTCCGTGCCGCTGGATGGGTCAAGTGACCACGTAACGTGTCGGCGTGGTCCCGTAGCCTAGGAGCATGAGCACCCCCGCCGAGCAGTATCAGGCAGCCCGGCGGCGGGCAGCCTTCCCGGCGTTCACCGACTTCACCGCCGACGTCGACTTCGAGCTGGACGAGTTCCAGGTCGAGGCGTGCCACGCGCTGGAGGAAGGCGCCGGCGTGCTGGTGGCCGCCCCGACCGGCGCCGGCAAGACCGTGGTGGGCGAGTTCGCCGTGCACCTCGCGCTGCGGCAGGGGCGCAAGTGCTTCTACACGACGCCGATCAAGGCGCTGTCGAACCAGAAGTACAACGACCTGGTCAGCCGGTACGGCGCCGCGAACGTCGGCCTGCTGACCGGCGACAACGCGATCAACGGCGACGCGCCCGTGGTGGTCATGACCACCGAGGTGCTGCGCAACATGCTCTACGCCAGCTCGGCGACCCTGGCGGGCCTCGGGTACGTGGTGATGGACGAGGTGCACTACCTCGCCGACCGGTTCCGCGGCGCGGTCTGGGAGGAGGTGATCATCCACCTTCCGGAGTCGGTGGCCCTCGTGTCGCTGTCCGCGACGGTCAGTAACGCCGAGGAGTTCGCCGACTGGCTCGTGACCGTCCGGGGCCACACGGCCGTGGTGGTCTCCGAGCACCGGCCGGTGCCGCTGTGGCAGCACATGCTGGTCGGCAAGCGGATGTTCGACCTGTTCTCCTCGCGCGGCGAGGCCAAGGCCCGCGAGGTCGACCCGGAGCTGCTGCGGCACACCCGCGACATCGTGCGCCGGCTCGAACCGGTCCGCCGGGGCGGGCGCGGCGGGCCGCGGCACAAGGGCCTGGTGCCGAACCGTCCGGACGTCATCGAACGGCTCGACCGCGAAGGGCTCCTGCCCGCGATCACGTTCATCTTCAGCCGGGCCGGCTGCGACGCGGCCGTCCAGCAGTGCCTGCGCGCCGGCCTGCGCCTGACCACCCCGGAGGAACGCGAGCAGATCCGCGCCCTGGCCGAGGGCCGCACCGGCGACCTCGCCGCCGAAGACCTCCAGGTCCTGGGCTACTGGGAGTGGCTGGACGGGCTCCAGCGCGGCATCGCCGCCCACCACGCCGGCATGCTCCCGGTCTTCAAGGAGGTCGTGGAGGAGCTGTTCGTCCGGGGGCTCGTCAAGGCGGTGTTCGCCACCGAGACCCTCGCGCTGGGCATCAACATGCCGGCCCGGTCCGTCGTCCTGGAGAAGCTGGTCAAGTTCAACGGCGAGACCCACGCCGACCTGACGCCCGGGGAGTACACGCAGCTCACCGGCCGCGCGGGTCGCCGCGGCATCGACATCGAGGGGCACGCCGTCGTGGTGTGGAACCCGGACATCGACCCGCGCCACGTCGCCGGGCTCGCCTCGACCCGCACGTACCCGCTGCGGTCCAGCTTCCGGCCGTCCTACAACATGGCCGTCAACCTGGTCGCCACCGTCGGCCGCGAACGCGCCCGCGAACTCCTCGAAACGTCGTTCGCCCAGTTCCAGGCCGACCGGGCCGTCGTGGGGCTGGCCCGCCAGGTCCAGCGCAACCGGGAAGCGCTCGACGCCTACGCCGAGTCGATGGCCTGCCACCTCGGCGACTTCGCCGAGTACGCCGAACTGCGCCGCGCCATCAAGGACCGCGAGGCCAACCTGTCCCGCAGCGGCGCCGCACAGCGCCGCGCCGCCGCCGCCGAATCCCTGGAACGGCTCAAGGTCGGCGACGTCATCCGGGTCCCCGGCGGGCGCCGCGCCGGCCTCGCGATCGTGCTCGAACCCGGGCACCAGCCCCTCGGCGACTCCCGCCCGATGGTCCTCACCGAGGACCGCTGGGCCGGGCGGCTGTCCATCGCCGACTTCCCGAGCGAGGTCGAGGCGATCAGCAAGGTCCGGGTGCCCCGCAACTTCAACCCGCGCTCGCCACAGGCCCGCCGCGACCTCGCCTCGGCCCTGCGCACCGTCAGCTCCGGCCTCGACCATCCGCGCGGCCGGCGCGCCCGCTCGTCCGCGGCCGACGACGAGACGCTCGCGCGGCTGCGCGCCGAACTCCGCCAGCACCCCTGCCACGGCTGCGACGAGCGGGAGGAACACGCCCGCTGGGCCGAGCGGCACCAGCGGCTCGCCCGCGACACCGCGGCCCTGGAACAGCGCGTCCACAACCGGACGGGGTCGCTCGCCCGCACGTTCGACCGGGTCTGCGCGCTGCTGGAGGCCCGCGGCTACCTCCACGAGGACACCGTCACCGGCGAAGGGACGCGGCTCGCCCGCATCTGGTCCGAGTCCGACCTGCTCGTCGCCGAATGCCTGCGGCACAAAGTCTGGGACGGGCTGTCCGCCGCCGAACTCGCCGGCGCCGTCTCCGCGCTGGTCTACGAGGCCCGCCGCGCCGAAGACCCCGACGGCCCCGTGCCCGCCGGTCCGCTCCGCGACGCGCTGACCGCCACCGCACGGCTGTGGGCCGAGCTGGAGAGCGACGAGTCCGAGCGCGGGCTCCAGCTCACCCGCCAGCCCGATGTCGGCTTCGTCTGGCCCGCGTTCCGGTGGGCGCGCGGCGAGTCCCTGGAGAAGGTCCTGCGGTCCGCCGCCACGGCCGAGGGCGAGATGCCGGCCGGCGACTTCGTCCGCTGGTGCCGCCAGGTCCTCGACCTGCTCGACCAGGTCGCCGCCGCGGCCGGCGACAACACCGCGCTGCGCACGACCGCCCGCGACGCCATCACCGCCATGCGGCGGGGCGTGATCGCCTACACAGGGCTGTAGCCGGATGCGGTGGATCGGCGCGGCGGTACTGGCGGTTCTGTTCGGCGCCGCGCTGGTGGTCGCGTCCGCATCGGCGTCACCGCCGTGGCAGGGGATCGACACCGCCTGGCGCGACCTCCTCGCGGCGCACCGCACCGGCGCGCTGACCTGGACCGCCCGCACCCTGCACACCGGCGGCAACACGCTCGGCACCACGATCGTCGGGCTCGCGCTCGCCGCCTACTGGCTGGTCCGGCGCGAACGGGTGCTGGCCATGTTCGTGCTGGTCAGCGCCGTCGTCGTGCGGATCGTCGTCAACGTGGGCAAGTACCTCGTGGACCGGCAGCGCCCGCCCGACCCGGTGGTCGACGTCGTGGGGCAGTCGTTCCCGTCCGGGCATGTCTCGTCGGCGACGGTGCTCGCCGCGGTGGTCGCGATCGTCCTCGCGCACCGGGGCCGGCTGTGGCCGGGCGTGGTGCTGACGGCGGTGACCGCGCTGGTGATGGCGTGGGACCGCACCTACCTGTCGGTGCACTGGCTCTCGGACACCATCGCGGCGGCGGCCGTCGCGATCGCCGTGCCGCTGGTGCTGTGGCCCCTGTTCGCCGCCCGCGTCACACGAGACGGTGCAGGAGGCCGTACGCCAGCGCCTCCTCAGCCGTGAGGAAGGTGCCCTTCCGCGCGTCCGCCCGCACCTGGTCGACGGTACGGCCGGTGACGGTGGCGATCCGGGCGTAGAGGTCCTCGGCCAGGCCGCGGTGGTTCGCCTCGTGGGCGGCGACCTCGCTCGCGGTGCCCTTCGCCTCGGTACGGGGTTCGCGCAGCTGGAACGTGGCGTGCCGGTAGCTGTCCCGCTCGTCCGCCGCCGCGAGCACCGCCAGGCACGGGCCGCCGACCGCACCGGTCGCCACCGCCCGCACCGGGACCCGGATCGCGTCGATCGCGTCCAGGACCGTCAACGCCGCGCCGAGTTCACCGTCCGGGGTGTTGAGGTGCAGCCGGATC
This sequence comes from uncultured Actinomycetota bacterium, assembly GCA_963742725.1. GTDB lineage: Bacteria > Actinomycetota > Actinomycetes > Mycobacteriales > Cryptosporangiaceae > CAVVAL01. Next base: position 1,618,369 of record CAVUMX010000003.1, read on the forward strand.
TCGCCGTCGCCCTCGGCGTCGAGCGTGAGGAGCTGCGCGCACAGCATCGTGGCCAGTTCGGCGTCGAGCGTGCCCTGCGCGAGCACGATCCGGCGGTCGAGCAGCTGCCGGTACAGCCACTCGCCCCGGTCGCCCTGGTGGTCCTGGATCGGGACGGTCATGGTTTCTCCAATCGCCAGCCGAGCTGGGCACCGATCGCCGCCGCGTACCGCTCCAGCGTGGAGACGCGCACGTCGGCGAGGCCGGCCTCCAGCCGGGCCACGGACGACTGTGACGTGCCCATACGGGCGGCCACCTCGGTCTGGGACAGCCCGGCGGTGCGGCGCTGCTCAGCCAGGTCGGCGAGGAGCTGGCGCCGCCGCTGAGCCATCTCCCGGAATCCGGGGAGGGCAGGCAGCGTGTCGTCGTCGCTCACCGTTGCAGAATATCTCTCATACGAGATATCGCCAGCTTCCCGGCCGCAACTGTCGGGGATATCGGGGTATCCGGCGCCCGGTTATCGCACCGCATCCCGAACAGTCCGGTTTGTCCACCGGGCGGGACGGGCGCGGGGGGCGCGGAGGAGTGGCTGCGCTACCAGGCGAGGGCTTTGTGGAGGCGGTCGATGGCGCTGGCCAGGCCCCAGCGTTCGCCGAGGGCGGCCAGCGCCTCAGGGTCGCGGGGGCTGGTCGGCAGGGCGTCGTCGACGTCCGGGACGGCGGCGTCGCGGGAGACGGCGACGACGCGGGGCGCGACCGCCAGGTAGTCGCGGGCGTCGGCGAGCCGCCGGGCCACGGCCGGGGCGATGCCGACGCCGCCGCGCTGGATCTCGGCCATGGCCGCGTCGATGCTGCCGTGCGTGGTCAGCAGTCCGGCGGCGGTCTTCTCGCCGACGCCGGCGACACCGGGCAGGCCGTCGCTGGGGTCGCCGCGCAGGGTCGCGAAGTCGGCGTACTGGTGCGGGTCGATGCCGTACTTCTTCCGGACGGCGGCGCCGTCCATGATCTCGAGCTTCGCGACACCGCGTCCGATGTAGAGCACCCGGGCGCCGAGGTCGTCGTCGACGAGCTGGAACAGGTCGCGGTCGCCGGTAACGACGTCGACCGGCCCTTTCGCGCGAGTGGCGAGCGTCCCGATGACGTCGTCGGCTTCGCAGTCCGGGGCGCCGACGGCGGCGATCCCGGCGGCGGCGAGGACTTCGAGGAGGATGGGCACCTGCGGCGCGAGGGTGTCCGGGACGGCCTCTTCCTCACCGGATCCGACCGCGAGGCGGTGTTCCTTGTAGGACGGCACCAGCTCGACGCGCCACGCCGGTCGCCAGTCCTCGTCGAGGCAGGCCACGAGCCGGGTGGGGGAGAAGCGGGTCACCAGCGTGGACGTCATGTCGAGGAAGCCGCGGACGGCGTTGATCGGGGTCCCGTCGGGCGCCTTGATCGACTCCGGCACGCCGAAGTAGGCGCGGAAGTACATGGACGCGGCGTCCAGCAGCATCAGGGGTGCACCAGTCACGGCCCGAGCCTGCCACACGTGCGGTTGGATCGCGGCCTCTGGCGGCACGATCCAACCGCACGCCCCCGTCGACGCTCGGGGCGCTGACGTCCGCCGGCCCGCCAGGGCACGGACGTCAGGCGCTACACCAGGCCGAGCGCCACGGTGGCCTCCGCGACGCGGAGGAACCCGGCGACGTTGGCGCCGAGGACGTAGTCGCCGGGCGCGCCGTACTCGTCCGCGGCGGCGTGGCAGCGGCCGTGGATGTCGGTCATGATCTCGGCGAGCCGGGCCTCGGTGCGCTCGAACGTCCACTCCTCGCGGGCGGCGTTCTGCTGCATCTCCAGCGCGGACGTGGCGACCCCGCCGGCGTTGGCGGCCTTGCCGGGCGCGAACGCCACACCGGCGTCCTGGAACACCCGGACGGCGCCCGGGGTGGACGGCATGTTGGCGCCCTCGGCGACCGCGCGGCAGCCGTTGCCGACGAGCTTCACCGCGTCCGACTCGGTCAGTTCGTTCTGGGTCGCGCACGGGAGGGCGATCGTGGCCGGCACGTGCCAGAACGTCTCAGTGCCATGGACGTACTCGGCGTGCGGCACCCGCTCGGCGTAGGTGGCGAGGCGGCCGCGCTCGACCTCCTTGATCTCGCGCAGGACGCCGAGGTCGATGCCCTTCTCGTCGACGATGAAGCCGGCCGAGTCGGAGCAGGCCAGGACCCGTCCGCCGAACGCGTGGACCTTCTCGATGGCGTGGATCGCGACGTTGCCGGACCCGGACACCAGCGCGGTCGCGCCGTCCAGATCCTCACCGCGCGTGAGCAGCATGTTCCGGAGGAAGAAGACGGTGCCGTACCCGGTGGCCTCCGCGCGGCCGCGCGCGCCGCCCCAGCCGAGGCCCTTGCCGGTCAGCACCCCGGACTCGTACCGGTTGGTGATCCGCTTGTACTGGCCGAACAGGTACCCGATCTCGCGGGCGCCGACGCCGATGTCACCGGCCGGCACGTCGGTGTGCTCGCCGAGGTGGCGGTACAGCTCGGTCATGAAGCTCTGGCAGAAGCGCATGACCTCGGCGTCGGAGCGGCCCTTGGGGTCGAAGTCGGCGCCGCCCTTGCCGCCGCCGATGGCCATCCCCGTCAGGGCGTTCTTGAAGATCTGCTCGAAACCCAGGAACTTGACGATGCCCAGGTAGACGGACGGGTGGAAGCGCAGCCCGCCCTTGTACGGGCCGAGCGCGGAGTTGAACTCGACGCGGAATCCCCGGTTGACGTGGATCTCGCCGCGGTCATCGGCCCACGGCACCCGGAACATGAGCTGGCGCTCCGGCTCGCAGATCCGCTCGATCACCTTCGCGTCGACGTACTCGGGGTGCTTCGCCAGCACCGGGCCGAGTGAGTCGAGGACCTCGCGGACGGCCTGGTGGAACTCGGCCTCCCCGGGGTTCCGGGCGATCACGGTGTCGAGCACTCGATCCAGTGCGGGGGTGGGGCGCAGCATGTCCGGGTCGTCCTCCACGGCGGCGGGGCAGGGTGACTGTGAGTACGCACACACGGCTCCGGACGATCATTCTGTGATCCGCGCCACGACTAGGCTGGCCCTATGACCGACCTTCACGACCGGGTCGCGCGTGCCCACAAGGCCACCGCCGACGCCGGCTTCGACGCCCTGCTCCTCACCCCCGGAGCCGACCTGCGTTACCTGACCGGCTACGACGCCCACGCGCAGGAGCGCCTGACCTGCCTCGTCCTGCCCGCGAGCGGCCCGGCCACCCTCGTGGTGCCGGAGCTGGAGAAGGCCGCCGCGGAAGCCGCCGTCTCCGCCGACCTGCCGATCGTGGCCTGTCCGGAGGGCGGCGACGCGTACGCGCTCGTCCACGACCTCCTCGGCGGCGCCCCGGGCCGCGTCGGCCTCTCGAACCGCACGTGGGCCGAGCAGGCGTTCGCGTTCCGGGACGCGCTGCGCGGCACCGAACTCGGCCTGGCCGGCGACGTGCTGCGCGCGCTGCGTTCCCGCAAGTCCGCCGACGAGGTGGAGGCGCTGCGCGAGGCGGCGCACGCGATCGACCGGGTCCATTCCCGCATGGGCGAGTGGCTGCGCGCCGGCCGCACCGAAGCCGAGGTGGGGCGCGACATCGCCGACGCGATCATCGCCGAGGGTCACGTCCGGGTCAGCTTCGTGATCGTCGCCTCGGGGCCCAACGGCGCCAGCCCGCACCACGCCGTCTCCGACCGGGTCATCCAGCCCGGCGACCCGGTGGTGGTCGACATCGGTGGCGTCACCGCCGCCGGGTACTGCTCGGACAACACCCGCATGTACGCGATCGGCGAACCGCCGGCGGAGTTCCGCGCCTACTACGAGGTGCTGCGGCGCGCGCAGGAGGCCGGGGTGGCGGCCGTCCGTCCGGGCGTGACCGCGCACGACGTCGACGCCGCCTGCCGCGACCTGATCACCGAGGCCGGCTACGGCGAGTACTTCATCCACCGCACCGGCCACGGCATCGGCCTGGACGGGCACGAGGAGCCGTGGATCATCGCCGGCAACGACGAGCCGCTGGAGCCGGGCATGGCGTTCAGCGTCGAGCCGGGGATCTACCTGCCGGGTCTGCACGGCGCGCGGATCGAGGACATCGTGGTGTGCGCGGAGTCCGGTGTGGACCGGCTCAACCTGGCGCCGCGAGAGCTGGTGATCCTGTGAGCCCCGCCGCGACACGACTCCTGCCGAGCGACGAGGCCGAGGCGCTGCTGGAACTGACGCGCGAACTCGCCGAGAAGGAACTGGCGCCGCGGGCGTCGGAGTTCGAGGCGCGTTCGGAGTTCCCCCGCGAGGTGTTCCGGACGCTCGGCCGCGCCGGCCTGCTCGGCCTGCCCTACCCGGAGGAGTACGGCGGCGGCGCCCAGCCGTACGAGGTGTACCTGCAGGTCGTGGAGGAACTGGCCGGCGCCTGGCTGGCGGTCGGACTCGGCGTCAGCGTCCACACCCTGTCCTGCTTCCCGACGTACGCCTTCGGCACCGACGAGCAGAAGCGCCAGTGGCTGCCCGACATGCTCGGCGGCGAACTGCTCGGCGCCTACTGCCTGTCCGAGCCGCAGTCCGGGTCCGACGCCGCCGCGCTCACCACGAAGGCCGTCCACGACGGCGACGAATACCTGGTCAACGGCGTGAAGGCGTGGGTGACCCACGGCGGCGCCGCCGACTTCTACAACCTCATGGTCCGGACGTCCGACGACGGCGCGCGCGGCATCTCCTGCCTCCTCGCCGACGCGGCCACGCCCGGGCTGCTGCCGCAGGTCCCCGAGAAGAAGATGGGCATGTCCGCGAGCCCGACCGCGCAGATCGTCCTGGAGAACGCCCGGGTGAGCGCCAGCCGCCGCCTCGGCGACGAGGGCCAGGGCTTCTCCGTCGCGCTGTCCGCCCTCGACGGGGGCCGCCTCGGCATCTCGGCGTGCGCCGTCGGGCTGGCGCAGGCCGCCCTGGACTACGCCGTCGCCTACGCAAAGGAACGCGAGCAGTTCGGACGGCCCATCGCCGAGTTCCAGGGCATCGGGTTCCTGCTCGCCGACATGGCCACGCACGTCTCCGCCGCCCGCGCGCTGTACCTCGCCGCGGCACGGCTGCGTGACGCCGGGCGCCCGTACGGCACCGAGGCCGCCAAGGCGAAGCTGTTCTGCACGGACACCGCGATGCGCGTCACGACCGACGCCGTCCAGGTGCTCGGTGGCGCCGGCTACGTCCAGGACCACCCGGTCGAGCGGTGGATGCGGGAGGCCAAGGTGCTGCAGATCGTGGAGGGCACCAACCAGGTGCAACGACTCGTCATATCCCGCTCGCTGGTCAAATAGGACGTCGCCGGGTGCGGTGACGAGGGCTTCGGTAGCGTCTGCGTGCATGGAGGACACTGACCGGGCCATCGTCGCCGCGCTCACCGCCGACGGGCGGTGCAGCTTCACCGATCTCGCGGAGCGTGTCGGCCTGTCGGTGTCCGCCGTGCACCAGCGGGTACGGCGGCTGGAGCAGCGGGGCATCATCCAGGGCTACAGCGCCCGGGTGGACTACGACGCGCTCGGGCTGCCCCTGGCGGCGTTCATCGCGATCAAGCCGATCGACCCCGCGTCTCCGGACGACGCCCCCGACCGGCTCAAGCACCTCACCGAGATCGAGGCGTGCCACAGCATCGCCGGCGACGAGTTCTACCTGCTCAAGGTCCGGGTGGCAGGCCCGTCGGACCTGGAACGGCTGCTGACGGAGATCCGCGAGGCGGGCATGTCGACCCGGACGACGGTCGTGCTGAGCACCCCGTACGAGGCCCGCCCGCCCGCGCTCTAGCTTTCGCCCGTGCTCTAGCTTTTACCGGCGGGTAGCCGTACAAACGGTGTATGGCCGCGCATACGGCGGTAAGGCACGAGCTCCTGACCCGGTATCTCGACGCGTGGACGCCGACCGTGCTGCACGGTGCCCGGCAGGTCTGCTACGTCGACGGCACCGGCGCGGCCTCGGCCGAAGCGGCGCTGCGTGTGTTCGCCGAGTTCGCCGACCGGCTCGCCGGCCACGAACTGGAGATGGTCCTCGTGGGCGCCGTCACCGGCGACCTGGACGGCGTACCGCCCGGGGTGACGATCAGCCTGTCGTCCCGGATCCCGGCCACGCCCGCCGGCCCGGTCTTCGCCTACCTCGACGCCGTCCCGGACGGGCTGCGCGCTCTGATGCGGCACCGCGCGAGCGAGGCGCTGATCGTGGTGGATCCGTCCGGCGGGGGGCGTGAGTCGTTACTGGACGCCGGCCTGACCCAGGTCCTGGACGTGGAGCTGGTCGACGCGGCCGGGGCGACCCAGCTGCTGCTGTTCGGGACCCGGTCGGCGAAGAACCTGGAGAAGTTCAAGGCCGAGCTGTGGGCGGTCGACGAGTACGCCGGCATCCGGTACCGCGATCCCCGCGACCCGGACAGCGAACTGCTCGACATCTCCGCGACCCCGCCGATCGGGCCGCTGCGCCGGGCCCTGCTGGCGCTCGTCCGGACGGAACCGCGCACGCTCGCCGAACTGCGCGAGCACACCGCCACCCGGACGATGTACCGCGGCGAGGACGCCGCCCGCGCCGTCCATTCCCTGCTCACCGGCGGCACGCTGACGCGCGACCCGGTGCGGGGCCGCCTCAACGCTGAAACCGTCCTGCGCGCCGCCTAGACCGGCAGGTTGCCGCCCGCCGCCCGCCGCCCGCCGCCCGCCGCGGAAGTGTGTGGGATTTCGCGACGTATAGCTCGCGAAATCTCACACGCTTGGGCCTGGGACAGGCTCAGGCCGGCAGGTGGCCCATCGTGCGGTCGACGCTGATCTCGATGACGACGCGCGCCGGGTTCACGCGCGGCTGCCGGTACCGCTCGGCGTAGCGCCGCACCGCCTCGGCGACCCGGTCCGGATCGGCGCTGACGACCGCCTTGCCTTCGAGGGTGACCCAGCGGCCCCCGTCGACCTGGCACAGCGCGACCCGGGCACCGTCGGCGTGGGCGGCCTTGCGGCTGGCCCCGGACGTGATGACCCGCGCGAGCGTCCCGTCCCAGGTGAACCCGACCGGGACGACGTGCGGCGTGCCGTCCGGCCGGGTCGTGGTGATGGTGGCGAGGTGCCGCTCAGCGAGGAACGCGGCGAGCCGCGCGGGGTCCAGGGTCACGCACCGAGCCTATCCACCGGTGTCAGGCGAGCGCCGAGGCCGCTTCGCGGGAGGTGGCCGCCGCGGCGTGACCGGCCTCGACGGCCTCGACCGTGCCGTGCTCGCGCCACCACACCTGACCGGCCTCGGGCAGCGAGTGGATCGGGTCGTAGTACTCGTAGGTGCGGGTCAACGCCTCGGGGTCGGCCAGCTCGATGCCGGTGCGGTAGTTCTTGGTCCAGTAGGAGACGCCGCGCTCGCGGTCGTACTCCTCGATCTGGTGGACCCAGCGCTTCCCGACGTACGGCACGTCGCACACGATCCGCGGGGTCGCGTAGCCGGGCAGGTAGCCCATGATGCCGTGCTGGAGCGCCTGCGCGTCGGCGACGGAGACGCGCCAGTGCTCGCTGTTGGGGATCATGTCGCACATGTAGAAGTAGTACGGCAGGATGTTCGCCTCGCCCTGGAGCGCGAAGCACAGGTCGAGCAGGTCGCCCTGGGTGGCGTTGACGCCGCGCATGAGCACGCCCTGGTTGCGGACGTCACGGACGCCGACTTCGAGCGCCGTCTTGGCGGCTTCGGCGACGAGCGGCGTCACGGAGTTCGCGTGGTTGACGTGGGTGTGGATCGCGAGGTTGACGCCCCGGCGGGCGGCCGTGCGGGCGACGCGCTCCAGGCCTTCGACGACGTCGTCCTGGAGCCAGTGCTGCGGCATGCCCATGAGCGCCTTCGTGGCCAGCCGGACGTCGCGGACGGTCTCGATGTCGAGCAGCCGCATGACGAACGACTCCAGGTTGCGCCACGGCATGTTCGCCACGTCGCCGCCGGAGACGACCACGTCGCGGACGCCGGGGGAGCGCTTGAGGTAGTCGATCATCGCGTCGAGGCGGTCGACCGGCTTGAGGTCGAACTTGAGCTTCTGCACCTGCGGGGTCGAGTTCCCGACCAGGTCCATGCGGGTGCAGTGGCCGCAGTACTGGGGGCAGGTCGGCAGGACCTCGGCGAGCACCTTCGTCGGGTAGCGGTGGGTCAGCCCCTCGACGGCCCACATCTCGTGCTCGTGCAGCGAGTCGCGGGACGAGTGCGGGTGGCTCGGCCACTCGGTGTCGCGGTCGGAGAAGACCGGCAGCATGTAGCGGCGGATCGGGTCGGCGTAGAACGCGGCGTCGGACGGCACCTCGTCCGGGACCATCGTGTTCACCATCTGCGGCGGGATCAGCAGCGACATGGTGGCGCGCTCGGCCTGGTCGCGTTCCAGGTCGGCGTAGAAGGCGTCGGTGAGCAGGTCGCCGAAGACGGCCTTGAGCTGACGGACGTTCTTCACGCAGTTGACCCGCTGCCACTGCGCGTCGCGCCACTGGGCCTCGGTCACATCGCGCCAGCCGGGGAGGCGGCGCCAGTCGGGCTCGACCAGCTCACGCCGCTCGTAGACGTACGGCTGCTCGATGTGCTCCACCACGGACCTCCTCGTCCCATCCCGCTTGAATAGCGAGAGGGTAATGGAAAAACTCCTGTCTAGCCGACTATCCTGCCGGAGGATTTCCACAACCGCACCTGGAGGCCGTACGTGACACTCGTCCCCGGTCGGGCTGCACCGGGTGCTCGCCCCCGCCGGGGTGCTGCCGCAGGCCGCCGAACGGCTCGACGCCGAGCCCGGAATCGCGCGCCGACGAGGTCCGCATCGACGTCGAACGCCTCAATCTCGACGCCGCGATCCTACCGGCAGCTGCACGCGAAGCACGGCGGCGACGGTGCCGCGATCCGCGCCGAGGTGCTCGACATCATCGAAACCCGGGGCAAGATGCACAATCCGGTCACCGGATCGGGCGGCATGCTCATCGGCACCGTCGCCGAGGTCGGCCCCGACTCGCCGCTCGGCCTGCAACCCGGCGAGCGCGTCGCCACGCTCGTCTCGCTCACCCTCACGCCGCTGCGCATCACCGACGACCTCGCCGCCTGGGACGGGCTGTCCGAGCAGGTCCCGGCCGCCGGCCACGCCATCCTGTTCGGCCGCTCCATCGCCGCCGCCCTCCCGGACGACCTGCCCGACGAACTCGCGCTCGCCGTCCTGGACGTGTGCGGCGCGCCCGCGCTCACCGCGCGCGTCGTGAAGCAGTACGACAAGCCGACCGTCGCGGTGATCGGGGCCGCCGGCAAGAGCGGCTCGCTGGCGCTGGCCGCCGCCCGGCGCGCCGGCGCCGCGCACACCGTCGGCGTCGTCCCGGTGCAGGCCGAGGCCGACCGGCTCGCGCCCACCGGACTCGCCGACGACATCGCCCTCGCCGACGCCCGCGACCCCGTCGCGCTCGCCGCCGCGATCAGGCGCCGCCCGCCGACGTCGTCGTGGTGTGCGTCGACGTCCCCGGCTGCGAGCACGGCGCGATCCTCGCCACCGCCGCCGGGCGGCACCGTCATCTTCTTCTCCATGGCCACCTCGTTCTCCGCCGCCGCGCTCGGCGCCGAGGGGCTCGCCGCCGACGTGACCATGCTGATCGGCAACGGGTACGTGCCCGGCCACGCCGGCTACGCCCTCGACCTGCTCCGCGCGGACACGGGCGTGCAGGACGCTGTTCACCGCGCGGCTGGCTGCCAGCACTGAGCCGGCACGGAAGACTGGTGTCCATGACGACCCTCTACCGTGGCGGCCGCATCTACAGCCCCAGCAGCCCGTACGCCACCGCCTTCCTCGTCGACGGTGATCGCGTCGCTGGCTCGGCTCGGACGACGCCGCGGCCGGCTTCACCGCCGACCGCACCGTCGACCTGGCCGACGCGCTGGTCACCCCGGCGTTCGTCGACGCCCACGTCCACGCCACCGCCACCGGCCTCACCCTGATCGGCCTCGACCTGGCCGGCGCCCGCACCCTCACCGAAGCCCTCGACGCGATCGCCGCGTCCGCCGCCCGCCACCCCGGCGCGCCCGTCCTCGGCCACGGCTGGGACGAGACCGCCTGGCCCGAAGGCCGCCCGCCGACCGTCGCCGAGCTGGACCGGGCCGCCGCCGGCGCGCTGCGTGTACCTGAGCCGGGTCGACATGCACTCCGCGCTCGCGTCGTCCGCGCTGCTCGCCGCCGTGCCCGACCTGGCCGGACGTACCGGCTACGGCGCCGACGGCTCGCTGTCGGTGCGACGCCCACCACGCGGTCCGCGGCGGTCGCGCTGGGCACGATCACCCCGTCCCAGCGCGCCGACGGCCCAGCGCGCCACCCGCGCGCACGCCGGCGAGGTCGGCATCGGCGCGATCCACGAGTGCGGCGGCCCCGACATCGCCGGCGAGGACGACTTCACCGCGCTGCTCGCGCTCGCCGCCGCCGAGGCCGGCCCCGAGGTGTACGGGTACTGGGGCGAACTACGGCGCCGCCCGTGCGGTCGCGACTCGGCGCCATCGGCGCGGGCGGCGACCTGTTCGCCGACGGCGCGATCGGCTCCCGCACCGCGTGCCTGCACGCCCCGTACGCCGACGCCCCGGGCAGCGGCCACGGCTACCTCGACGCCGACCAGGTCGCCGCGCACCTGGTCGACTGCGCCGCCCACGGGATGCAGGGCGGGTTCCACGCCATCGGCGACGCCGCGCTCGGCGGCCGTCCTCGACGGGTTCGCCAAGGCGCCGCCCAGGTCGGCATCGAACGGCTCCGGGCCGCGCGGCACCGCATCGAGCACGCCGAGATGGTCGACGCCGCCGCGATCAAGGGCATGGTCGAGTACGGCGTCGTCGCCAGCGTCCAGCCGGCGTTCGACGCGGCGTGGGGCGGCGACCGACCGGCATGTACGCCCAGCGGCTCGGCGTCGAGCGGGCGCTCGACGCTGAACCCGTTCGGCGCGATGGCCGGGGTCGGCGTCCCGCTGGCGTTCGGGTCCGACTCGCCGGTGACCCCGCTGGACCCGTGGGGCGACCGTCCGCGCCGGCGGCACGCACCGCAACCCGCACCACGCGATCAGCGTCCGCGCGGCGTTCGCCGCACACACCCGCGGCGGCTGGCGCGCGGTCGGACCGCGACGACGAGGGCGTGCTCGCCCCCGGCGCACCGGCCACGTTCGCCGTCTGGGCGACGGACGAGGTGGTCGTGCAGGCACCGGACGAGCGCGTCGCCCGGTGGAGCACCGATCCGCGCGGCGCCGTCCCTGGCCTGCCGGACCTGTCCCCGGAGACGGCGCTGCCGGTGTGCCTGCGCACGGTCGTCCGGGGAACGACGATCTTTGGAGACAGCACATGACCGTGGAGCCGAAACTCGGCCTCGACCCGGCGACCGTCGCGACCGCCCGCCGGCTCGCCCAGCGGGCCGGGGCGCCCGTGGTCGAGATGGCACGCACCCACACGACCGTGTCGGTGGAGCGTGCCGTGCTGCGGCTGGCCGGGATCACCGGCGCCGACCCGGACGGGATCCCGTGGGTGAACCGGCTCGTCGACACCGTCCGCGACCAGGTCGGGCTGGAGCACGGCGTCGCGCTGCCGGTGTTCGACGCCCTGGTCACCGAGGGCTGGCGACGACATCGACGCTGCTGGCGCAGAAGGCGGCGGCCGGCGCGCTGTCGCTTCCGCATCCCGTCCGACGCTGCCGCGGCGCGCAAGCGGCCCGCGCGGCGGTCGCCGCAGGGCATGCGCCCGCATCGACGCCAACCGCCGCGCCCGCGAGCGGCTGATCGGCCAGATCGGGGACGCCCCCGCGCAAGCCGTGGATCTACCTGATCGTCGCGACCGGCGACATCTACGAGGACATCCCGCAGGCCCAGGCCGCCGCGCGGGCCGGCGCCGACGTCATCGCGGTGATCCGCTCGACCGGGCAGTCGCTGCTGGACTACGTGCCCGAGGGCGCCACCCGCGAGGGCTTCGCCGGCACGTACGCCACCCAGGAGAACTTCCGGCTGATGCGCGCCGCCCTGGACGAGTCTCCCGCGAGCTCGGCCGGTACGTGCGGCTGACGAACTACGCGTCCGGGCTGTGCATGCCCGAGATCGCCACCCTCGCCGGGCTGGAACGCCTGGACATGATGCTCAACGACTCGATGTACGGGATCCTGTTCCGCGACATCAACCCGATCCGGACGTTCGTCGACCAGCGGTTCTCCCGCCAGGTCCACGCCCGCGCCGGCATCATCATCAACACCGGCGAGGACAACTACCTCACCACCGCCGACGCCGTCGACGAGGCGCACACCGTCACCGTGTCCCAGCTGCTCAACGAGTACTTCGCCCACGAGGCCGGGCTGGCGGACTGGCAGCTCGGCCTCGGCCACGCCTTCGAGATCAACCCCGAGCTGCCCGACTCGTTCCGGCTCGAACTCGCCCACGCGCTGCTCGCCCGCGAACTGTTCCCCGACGCGCCGCTGAAGTGGATGCCGCCGACCAAGCACATGACCGGCGACGTGTTCCGCGGCTACCTCCTCGACGGCTTCTTCAACCTCGTCGGCGCCCTCACCGGCCAGGGCATCCTGCTCGTCGGCATGATGACCGAGGCCGTCGTCACCCCGTTGCTGTCCGACCGCGACATCGCGCTGCAGAACGTCCGCTACGTCCTGGACGCCGCCGGCAGGCCTCGCACGAGGACTTCCACCCGCCGCCGGACGGCTTCATCGCAGCAGCGCGCCACGCAGGTGCTGGCCGAGGCCGTCGACCTGCTCGGCCGCATCGAGCGACGACGGCCTGCTCAACGCCATCGCCGACGGCACGTTCGGCATCACGAAACGCCCCGCCGACAGGGCAAGGGCCTCGACGGCGTCGCCGAAACAGGCCGACGGCTACTACAACCCGGCCACGGAGATCCTGGAGTCCGGCGCATGACGACGATCGTCCGGCCCTACGGCGACACCACCGGCGACGGCATGGTGCAGGTGTCGTTCACCCTGCCCGTCCCGCACGACAAGCGGGCCGAGGGCGCCGCGCTGCAGCTCGCCGCGAAGATGGGCCTGGAGCCGGCGATGCTCGTGCACGCCAAGGCGATGGGCCCGGACTTCACGTTCTTCGTCGTCTACGGCAGCGTCAAGCCACCTGGTCGACCTCTCGGCGGTGCAGGTCGATCGAGCGCGAGTACCCGCTGCTGTCCGCCAAGGAGGTCAACGCCGCCATCAAGCAGCGCCTGCGCCGCAAGCTCGTCGTCGTCGGCGCCTGCATCGGCACCGACGCCCACACCGTCGGCATCGACGCGATCCTCAACGTCAAGGGGTTCGCGGGGGAGAAGGGCCTGGAGTACTACCGCGAGCTCACGGTCGTGAACCTGGGCGCCCAGGTCGCTCGTGCCCGAACTGGTCGCCGCCGCCGTGCGAAGACCGCGCCGACGCCGTCCTCGTCTCCCAGGTCGTCACCCAGCGCGACGCGCACCTGCACAACACCCGCGAGATGTCGGCGGCGTTCCGCGAGGCGTTCCCGGCCGACCGGCGGCCGCTGCTCGTCGTCGGCGGCCCCCGCTTCGACGAGACGATGACCGCCGAACTGGGCGTCGACCGCATCTTCGGCCGCGGCACCACCCCCGGCGAGGTCGCCAGCTACCTCGTCCACGCCGCTCCTCGAAGGAGACCGCTGAATGAGCGTCGGCCTGACCGTCACCCACCGCCGCTACGTGCCGTACTCGCACGCCCACTACGCCGGCAACCTCGTCGACGGCGCCTACGCGCTCGGGCTGTTCGGCGACGTCGCCACCGAGGTGTGCATCCGTACCGACGGCGACGAGGGCCTGTTCGCGTCCTACTCCGACGTCCAGTTCGCGGCGCCGATGCAGGCCGGCGACGTCCTGGAGATCACCGCCGAGGTCGTCCGGATGGGCAGCCGCAGCCGCGAGATCGCGTTCACCTGCGCCGTGATCTGCCGCGGCCGCCCCGACACGTCGTCCTCGGCCGCCGAGGTGCTGGACCCGCCGGTGGTCGCGGTGACCGCGCGGGGGACCGTCGTGGTGCCTTGACCGTCACCCCGATCTCACGTCCCCGTCCCACTCTTCGGGACGCCGTGGTGTGCGTCGACGTCGGATCCACCTTCACCAAGGCCGCCGTCATCGACGTGACCAGCGGAAACCTCCTCGCGACCGGGTCACACCCCACGACCATCGCTACGGACGTCCTCGACGGCGTCGACGCGCTCCTCGCCGAACTGTCCGCCGCGCTGCCCGGGGTCTCCCTGGACGACGTCCGCGCCTGTTCGAGTGCCGGCGGCGGCCTCCGGCTCGCGGTCGTCGGCTACGAACGCGCCGTCACCGCCGAAGCCGGTCACCGCGTGGGCCTCTCCGCCGGCGCCCGCGTCGTCCACGTCTCCGCCGGCCCCGTCGCCATCGATGCGCTGGCGGCCGCGCGGCCGGACGTGATCCTGCTGGCCGGCGGCACCGACGGCGGCAACGCCGAGATCCTGCTCCACAACGCCCGGGCGCTCGCCGCCGCCGCGCTGGACGTCCCGATCGTCGTGGCCGGCAACGTCGAGGCCCGCGACGAGGTGTGCGCGATCCTCGCCGGGCGGACCGTCCTCCCGACCGCGAACGTGCTGCCCCGCATCGGCGTCCTCGACCCCACGCCCGCGCGCCGGACCATCCGCGAGGTGTTCCTCAAGCACGTCATCGGCGGGAAGGGGCTGTCCCAGGGGCCACGGTTCGCCGGGATGGTCCGCGGCGCCACCCCGGACCTCGTCCTGACCGGCGTCGAGCTGCTCGCCGACAGCGGAGCTGGAGACGTCGTGGTGGTCGATATCGGCGGCGCCACCACCGACGTGTACTCCGTCGTCACCCCGGACGCCGAGGAAGCGGCCCTGCGGCGCGAGGTCGTCGAGGTGCTGTGGCGCAGCCGGACCGTCGAAGGCGATCTCGGGATGCGCTGGAACGCGCCGGGCATCGTGGCCGCCGCCCGCGCCGAACGCCTCGCCGTCCCGGACGAGCTGGAGGAAGCCGCCGCCCGCCGCGCCGCCGACACCGGCTACCTCCCTGACAGCGACGCCGAACGCGCCGCCGACGACGCGCTCGCGGCCCTGGCCATCACGGTCGCCCTGCGCCGCCACGCCCGCCCCGAGACCGGTCCCGCACGCGGCGGCAAGGACCTGCGGGAGGTCCGGCTCGTGGTCGGGTCCGGCGGTGTCCTCCGCCATGCCGGCGAGGGCCGCCGCGACGCGGTCCTGCGTGCCGCCCTGACCGACCACGCAGGCGGCTGGCTCCTCCCCGAGCGCGCCGCCACGACCGTCGACGTCCACTACGTCCTCGCCGCCGCCGGACTGCTCGCCGACGACCACCCCGTCGCGGCCGCGCGGCTCCTCGAAAACCACCTCCGCGGCACTGTCCACAAGTCCCTCCACAGGACGTCCACAGGGCCAACTACCAGGGACGATGCGGTCTGACACGGCGACACGCTCGTACTTCCGGACAACAACAGGGCTGACACGCCGACGACACGCCAGGGACTATCCGGAAGTTACCGCGCCACCCCTTCCCACCATTCCGGCGTTGACCTGGGAAAACGCGCAAATCGCCTGGTCAGGACGGGTGTTGACATCCTCGCAGGGCCAACTACCGTTTCCCCTGTCTCACTCGGGGAGCGGTCAGGGGGCGTTTCGTTCCTTTGCGAGCTGGGCAATGCGGTGCCGGCACCGCGGGGGCCAGGTCCAGTGCGCGAGGGGTGGCGGAACGGCGACGCCACAACCGTGACCAGGTGCACGCGCAGGGGGGTTCAGGGGGCCAGTAGACAACGGCGCGGCGGTCGCATCCAGCGAGTGCCGGAGTCGGTCCGAAGGTCAACAGAACCGTCCTCGCAGCATCGTTCGAGGAGTTGGAAGTCTGGGGCGCGGCATATGCCGCGCCCCTGCCATTTCCGCATGTCGCCCCCGGTCACGCCACTGCGCCGACACTGCCTCCACGCGGCTTGGGACAATCGGCGACAATCGACGCGACAGCACCACCAGGGTGAACGGCCCCTCCCGGGTCGGGAGGGAGAGACGCGGTGTCACGCTCCGACCGCGCAGCGAAACCTGCACCGGCCACCGACGACGACCGCGCCGCGACCACCCCCGCCCCGCCCGACCCCTCGACCACACCACCCGCGGCCCCCACCAGCGCGACTACCGCGCCAACGGCCGACAGTGGCGCGGCCACTGAGCGGCCCGCCGCCGGGGCCAGCGTCGCCGCTAAGAAGGCAGCCGCCGCGGCCACGCCCGCCGCCGCCAAACCCGCTGCCAAGTCGGCGGCGAAGGCCGCTGGGCGGCCGGCAGCCGGGACTGACCGAGAGTCTGGGGCTGGCGCGTCGGGCAGTGACAAGGGCGACGCGGCCGCCGCCGAGAAGCCGAAGGCTGGGGCCGCCGAGGCCGAGGGGGCGAAGCGCCGCACCCGCCGGGCCGGTGCTGGCAAGCCCGTCGGCGACAAGCCAGAGACGGACAAGCCAGAGACGGACAAGCCGGACACCGCCAAGGACGATGCCGAGACAGACAGCGACAAGGACGATGCCGCCAAGGCGGATGCCAGGACCGCCAAGGCGGATGACGCCAACGACGACGACGGCGGCAAGAGCGGCGGCGGGGGGAAGAAGGACATCGCCGGCGACGAGGAAGCCGGCGACGAGAAGGCGACGGACGACGGCGCTGGCGAGGCCGAGAAAGACGGCGAGGGCGATCTGGACGACACGGACAGCGCCGCGCTGCCGAGCTGGGCGCAGCCCGACCCGCCGCCCCCCACGCCCGGCCGGGGCATGCCGGTGCTCCCCGCCGCGGCGCTGGCGGCGTTGTCCGGCACGGTCATGCTGGCGGCGTTCCCGCCGTACGGCTGGTGGTGGCTAGCTCCAGTGGCGGTCGCGCTGCTGGCGCTCGCGACCCGCGCCCAGCGGATCCGTCGCGGCGCGTGGCTCGGTGCCCTGCACGGTGCCGCGTTCTTCGTCCCGCTGCTGTACTGGACCGGCCTGCACGTCGGCTGGCCGCCGTGGATCCTCCTGGCGGGGCTGCAGACCGTGTTCCTGGCGCTGCTCGGCGCCGCGGCGGCGGGCAGCAGCCGGTTCGTCGCGGCGGCCCCCTGGACGGCGCCGCTGGTCACCGCGCTGTTGTGGGTCGGGCAGGAGGCGCTGCGGTCCCGGATCCCATTCGGTGGTTTCCCCTGGGGCCGCATCGCGTTCTCCCAGGACGAATCCCCGCTGCTGCGCTTGGCGTCGATCGGCGGGGCGCCGCTGGTGACGTTCACGGTCGCGCTCGCCGGTGGTCTGCTGGCGGCGGCGGCGGTGCGGCCGGTGCGGCAGCGGCGCAGCGTCCGGGCGCTGGTCCTGGTGACGTTCGCCGTGGCGCTGTCCGCGGCCGGTTTCGCCGTGCCGATCACGGAGCCGGGCGGCACCAAGGTGACGGTCGCCATCATCCAGGGCAACGTCCCGCGCCTCGGGCTGGACTTCAACGCCCAGCGCCGGCAGGTCCTGGAGAACCACGTGGACGCTACCCGCGCCCTGGCGCGCCGGGTCGAGGCCGGCGACGAGCCGCAGCCGGACCTGGTGATCTGGCCGGAGAACTCGTCCGACATCGACCCGCTGGTCGACTCCGACGCGGGCGACCTGATCAGCACGGCGGCCGCCGAGATCAAGGCGCCGATCCTCGTCGGCGCGGTGCTGGAGGGCCCCGGACGGTTCGTGACCAACGCCGGCATCGTCTGGGACCCGGCGGAGGGCCCCGGCGAGCAGTACGCGAAGCGCCACCCGGTGCCGTTCGCCGAGTACATGCCGATGCGGTCGATCGCGCGGAAGGTCAGCGACAAGGTCGACCTGGTCCGGCGTGACTTCAAGGGCGGCTCGAAGGTCGGCACGATGGACGTCGGCCCGGCGAAGGTCGGCGACGTGATCTGCTTCGAGGTCGCCTACGACGAGCTGGTCCGGGACACGGTGACCGCCGGCGCCGAGCTGATCGTCGTCCAGACGAACAACGCCACGTTCGACCGGTCCCCGGAGAGCGCGCAGCAGCTCGCGATGGTGCGGCTGCGGGCCGTCGAGCACGGGCGCGCCGCGATCATGTCCTCCACCAGCGGCGTGTCGGCCACGGTGACCGCGCGCGGCGAGATCCTCGACGAGTCGGGCCTGTTCACGCAGGCGACGTTCGTCCGCTCGATGCGACTCGGCGAGCACCGCACGCTCGCCACGATCGTCGGCGGGATCCCCGAGGCGGTATTGTCGCTGCTCGCCGTCCTACCGCTGATCATCGGGCTGTGGTTGCGCCGCCGCGCCCGTGGGCACGAACGTCGGGCCAGGTCCGTTGAATCCAGCAGCGACGACACCCCGGAGACGGACGAACCAGACCCGGACGAGCAGGACGGCGAGAAGCCCAGCACGGGTGACAAGGCGGAGAAGCAGAAGGAGGATGCGTGACCTCGAACGCGGCCACGCCGACAGGTGAGGACTACCCCGGGTTGGGGAAGGTCCTGGCCGTGGTGCCGACCTACAACGAGGCCGACAACGTGCGGCAGATCGCCGCGCGCCTGCGCGCCGCCGTCCCCGAGGCGCATCTGCTCATCGCCGACGACAACAGCCCGGACGGCACCGGCGACATCGCCGACGAGCTGGCCGCGGCCGACGACCACATCCACGTGCTGCACCGTCCCGGTAAGCAGGGCCTCGGCGCGGCGTACATCGCCGGGTTCAAGTGGGCGCTGGACCGCGCGTACGACGTCGTGATCGAGATGGACGCCGACGGGTCGCACGCCCCGGAGGAACTGCCGCGGCTGCTGAACGCGCTCCGCGACGCCGACCTCGTGATCGGGTCGCGCTGGGTGCCGGGCGGCAAGGTCGTGAACTGGCCGAAGCACCGCGAGATGCTGTCGCGCGGCGGCTCCCTCTACACGTGGATGGCGCTGGGCCTGCCGGTGAAGGACGCGACCGCCGGCTTCCGGGCGTACCGGCGCGAGGTCCTGGAGAAGCTCGACCTGCCGGCCATCGGGTCGCAGGGCTACTGCTTCCAGATCGACCTCGCCGCCCGGACGTGGCGCGCAGGCTTCCGCATCATCGAGGTGCCGATCACGTTCGCCGAGCGGGAGCGGGGTCAGAGCAAGATGAGCTCGCGGATCGTCCGGGAGGCGCTGTGGCGGGTCACCGCCTGGGGCGTGCAGGCCCGCACGGACGCGGTGCGACGCGCGCTACGGCCACGGCGGTAACGGATGCGCTGGGGCCTGCTCCTGCTGGTGGCGCTGATCGTGGTGCCGATCGTCGAGATCGCCGTGATCGTGTCCGTCGGCCAGCAGATCGGGCCGCTGGCGACCGTCCTGCTGCTGCTCGGCAGCGCGGTCGTCGGCACCTGGCTGCTGCGCCGGGAGGGCGCCAGGACGCTGCACGCCCTGCGTACCGCCTCCCAGGAGGGACGCACCCCGGCGCTGGAGGCGATCGAGGGCCTGTTCGTCGTGGTCGGCGGCCTGATGATGATGCTGCCCGGCTTCGTGACGGACCTGTTCGGGCTGCTGCTGGTGGTGCCGCCCACCCGCCGGCTCGGCGCCCGGTTCGCGCTGCACCGGGTCGTCCGCCGCCTGCCGCCCGACTTCGCCGCCGACCTGCTCGGGCCGATGCGCGTCAAGTCCCGACGCGGGCCCGGCGCCCCGCCCCCGCCGGTGCCGCCGCAGGGGGAGGGCAAGGTCATCGAGGGCGAGATCGAACCCTGAGCGCCGAGCCCGGCGCCCCGAACAGCTGAGCCCCGGACATGCGAAAGCGGCGCCACCCCCGAGGGGGCAGCGCCGCTGATCGCCTAGATGGTCGGCCTAGCTGTCAGGCCGACTTGGTCCGCCGACCGCGGAGTACCTCGAGCCGCTCGGCCAGGACCTCTTCCAGCTCGGCGACGGTGCGCCGTTCCAGAAGCATGTCCCAGTGGGTCCGCGGCGGCTTCGCCTTCTTCGCCTCCGGCTCTGCGCCGTCGATGAGCTTCCCGACCAAACCGTCGGCGCGGCACTCCCAGGTAGCGGGAATCTCCGCGTCGGCGGCGAAAGGTACGGTGAAGCGGTGCCCCTTCGGACACTGGTACTCGCCCTGCTGCCGCGGGGCAAGCTCGGTGTTGCGGTCGGTCTCGTAGCTCACGGCGCCGAGACGGCTGCCGCGCAGCGTGCGCTCGCCCATGTGTCCCATCCCCTCCGGGGCGTTGCTGGTCAGCTTCTCTATTAACGTCGGTCAGCGGCAGAAGATTCCTTAGGCCGCCAAGCTGGCGGGTGTGTTCTACGCCGCAAAGGAAGGACGAACGTGCGCATCAACTATGACGCGAATCCGGCCAGAAAGGTTCAGGTCGTTGCCGGGATCACGTCGTTGGGTCGTGTGGTGATCGGTGCCGCCACGTTCGTCCGACCTGAAACACTACCGCGTGTGCTCGGCGTCGATCGCGGCACCGCCCGCCGCGCGGCCCCACTGACCAGGTTTTTCTCCGCCCGAGAGGCCGCCCTGGGCCTCGGCGCCCTGTATGCGCTGCGTAACGGTGGCGATGTCCGGCCGTGGCTCGTCGCCCAGGCGATCGGCGACGCCGGAGACGCCGCGGCGCTCGCCGCCGCCACCCGCGCCCGCCACGTACCCGCGGCCCGGGGGCTCGCCCTGGCCGTCGTCGCGCTCACCGGGGCGGTCAGCCTCACGCTCGCCGCCCGTGCTCTCCGCCGCCCATGACCCAGCCGCCCATGACCCAGCCGTTCGCGCCGCTGCCGGCCCGGCTGGACCTGCCCGCGCTGGACCGCCGGATCATCGCGTGGTGGCAGGAGCGTGACGTCTACGCCCGCAGCCTGGCGCAGACCGCCGACGGCCCGAGCTGGGTGTTCTACGAGGGCCCGCCGACCGCGAACGGCTCCCCGGGCACCCACCACGTCGAGGCGCGGGTCTTCAAGGACGTGTTCCCGCGCTTCAGGACCATGAAGGGCTACTCGGTACCGCGCCGGGCCGGCTGGGACTGCCACGGCCTGCCGGTCGAGCTGGCGGTCGAGAAGGAGCTGGGGCTCAGCGGCAAGCCGGACATCGAGAAGATCGGCGTCGCCGCGTTCAACGCCCGCTGCCGGGAGTCCGTCCAGCGCCACGTCGGCGAGTTCGAGGAGCTCACCGAGCGGATGGGCTACTGGATCGACCTGGCGCACCCGTACCGGACGATGTCGCCGGAGTACGTCGACAGCGTCTGGTGGTCGCTGCGGCGGATCCACGCGGACGGGCGGCTCACCGAGGACTTCCGCGTCGCGCCGTACTGCACCCGCTGCGGCACCACGCTGTCCGACCACGAGGTCGCCCAGGGGTATGAGACCGTGACCGACCCGTCGGTGTACGTGCGGTTCCCGCTTGACGCGCCGCTGGCCGGGTACGAGAACGTCGAACTGCTGATCTGGACGACCACCCCCTGGACGCTGGTCTCCAACACCGCGGTGGCCGTGCACCCCGACGTCTCGTACGTCATCGCCCGTACCGCGCGGGGCACGTTCGTGGTGGCCGACCCGGCCGTGCTGGGCGACGACGCCGAAACGCTGGCCACCGTCGCCGGCGCCGACCTCGACGGGCTGCGGTACCGGCGCCCGTTCGACCTCGTCGACATCCCGGACGCGCACCGCGTCGTCCTCGCCGACTACGTCACCACCGACGACGGCACCGGCCTGGTCCACCAGGCGCCCGCGTTCGGCGCCGACGACCTCGCGGTGTGCCGCGCCAACGGCCTGCCCGTGGTGAACCCGGTCGCTTCGGACGGGCGGTTCCTGCACGGCGTCCCGCTGGTCGGCGGCGTGTTCTTCAAGACGGCCGACGCCATGCTCGTCGCCGATCTGGACGCCCGCGGGCTGCTGTTCCGGTCCGAGTCCTACGAGCACCCGTACCCGCACTGCTGGCGGTGCCACACGCCGCTCATGTACTACGCGCAGCCGTCCTGGTACATCCGCACGACGGCCCTCCGCGACGAGCTGCGCCGCGAGAACGAGCGCACCACCTGGTACCCAGAGCACATCAAGCACGGCCGCTACGGCGACTGGCTGGACAACAACGTCGACTGGGCGGTGTCCCGCTCGCGGTACTGGGGCACGCCGCTGCCGCTGTGGCGGTGCGCGAACTCCCACGTCGCGGCCGTCGGATCCCGCGCAGAGCTGGGCCGCCTCGCCGGCGCCGACCTGTCCGATCTCGACCCGCACCGCCCGTACGTCGACGAGATCACGTTCGCCTGCCCGGACTGCGGCGAGCCGGCTACACGCGTCCCCGAGGTGATCGACGCCTGGTACGACTCCGGCGCCATGCCGTTCGCCTCGCTCGGCTACCCGCACGTGCCGGGCAGCGAGGAGGCGTTCGCGCGCGGCTACCCGGCCCAGTACATCTGCGAGGCGATCGACCAGACCCGCGGCTGGTTCTACACGCTCATGGCCATCGGGACGCTCGTGTTCGGACGGTCGTCGTACGAGAACGTCGTCGTCCTCGGCCACATCATGGCCGAGGACGGCCGCAAGATGAGCAAGCACCTCGGCAACGTCCTCGCGCCGATCCCGCTCATGGACGCCCACGGCGCGGACGCTCTGCGCTGGTTCATGGCCTGCTCCGGCTCGCCCTGGTCGTCGCGCCGCGTCGGGCCCGGCCCGCTGGACGAGATCGCGCGCAAGGTCCTCATGACGTACTGGAACACCGCGTCCTTCTTCACCCTCTACGCCAGCCACGCCACCTGGGAGCCGTCCACCGCCACCGCACCGGGCGACCGTCCCGTGCTCGACCGGTGGGTCCTCGCCGAGGTCCACGCGCTCGCCGGCGCGGTCGACGAGCGGATGGAGCACTACGACACCGCCGGCACCGGACGGCTGCTCGCCGACTTCGTGGACGACCTGTCCAACTGGTACGTGCGGCGCTCCCGCCAGCGGTTCTGGGCCGGCGACCAGGACGCCCTCGCCACCCTGTACGAATGCCTGCACGTCCTGACCCGCCTGCTGGCCCCGTTCGTGCCGTTCATCACCGAGGAGGTCTGGCAGCACGCCGTCCGGCCCGGTGACCCCGACGCGCCCGAATCCGTGCACCTGGCGACCTGGCCCCAACCCGAGCCGGCCCTGCTGGACCCGACACTGTCCGCGCAGGTCCGGACCGCCCGCGCGCTCGCCGAAGCGGGCCGGGCGGCGCGCAAGGCCAGCAAGGTGCGGATCCGCCAGCCGCTCGGGCGCGCGCTCGTCGGCGGCGTCGACCTGCCGCCGGACCTGCTCGCCGACGTGGCGGACGAACTGAACGTCAAGACCCTCGCACCGCTCGACGGCACTGTGGTCGACATCAGCGTCAAGCCGAACTTCCGGGCACTCGGCAGGCGGTTCGGCAAGCAGACCCAGCAGGTCGCGGACGCCGTCCTCGCCGCCGACGCCCGCGACCTCGTCGACCGGCTCCGCACAGACGGCGAGGCTGTGGTCGGCGAGGCACTGATCGGGGCCGGCATCACCGTCGGACCGGACGACGTCGTCGTCACCGAGGTGCCGCGCAGCGGATGGGTCGTCGAGTCCCAGCGCGGGGTGACGATCGCCCTGGACACCGCGATCACGCCCGAACTCGCCGCCGAGGGCACCGCCCGTGACGTCGTGCGGGCCGTCCAGCAGGCGCGGCGGGACGCGGGCCTGGAGATCGCGGACCGCATCGCACTGACGGTCGCCGGCCCGCACGACGTGCTCGCCGCCGTCCGCGCCCACCAGGACTTCGTCGCCGGCGAGACCCTGGCGACGTCGGTGGCCCTGGTGGACGCCACCGACCTCGCCGTGACGGTCGCGCCGGCCTAGCCGCACTGCCCCGAGTGTCGGACTTTTGAGGGTCGGCCGGCGCCGGGAACCCTCAAAAGTCCGAAACTCGGGCGCCGGTCAGAGCGGTTCGGCGTCGACCAGGTGCGCGAACCCGCGGTGGCCTTCGCCGGCGCAGTCGTCGCCGAGGAGCCGGCGGCGGATGAACAGTCCGGCGGCCAGCGCGGTGCGGGCGTTGCCGGCGGCGGCGTCGAACGTGGCCTGCTCCAGCAGCGCGGCGGCGGCCAGGGTGTTGGCCATCCGCAGCGTGAGGACCCGCGCGGCGGCCTGGGCCTTGTCGCTGGCGGCGTTGGCCCCTGCCGCGGCCGCGTCGTCGGCGATGCCGCCCCGGACGGCGCCCAGGTCCTGCGCGACACCCGTCAGCCACCGTTCGCCGGTGCTGTTCGCGGCTTCGATCGTCCCGTCCAGGTAGGCGAGGTAGGCGGGGAGCGCGGTGGTGTCGCGGGCCAGGGCACGCAGGACGTCCAGGCCGAGCACGTTCGTGGTGCCCTCCCAGATCGGCAGGACCTGGGCGTCGCGCAGCAGCCGGGGAAATCCGGTGTCCTCGATGTAGCCGTTGCCGCCCACGCACTCCAGGTACTCGCTGGCGGAGGCGACGGCGAGCTTGCCCGTACCGGCCTTCGCGAGCGTGGCGGCGAGCCGCAGCAGCGCGCCCGCGTCGGGGTCGGCGTCCACCTCGACCTTGCCGAGGGCCGAGAAGCACAGCGAGGTCAGGGCGAACATCGCCTCGGCGTCGATCGCCAGCCAGGCGAGCGTCTCCCGGTGCAGGGGCTGGCGCCACAGCCGCAGCCCGAACGCCTCCCGGGTCTCGGCGTGCTGCCGGACGAGCACCAGCCCGCGCCGCATCCCGGCCGCCGCGGCGGCCGCGTTGTGCAGCCGCGTCACCTGGACGAGCGTCATCATCTTCGACAGCCCCGGCTCGCCCGGGTCGCTGACGGGAATCGCGTAGGCACCGTCGAGGCCCACCTCGGCGCTCGGGACGGCACGGTTGCCGAGCTTGTCCTTGAGCCGGTGGAGCCGCAGGCCGGGCGCGGTGTCACGCGGGGCCAGGCCACGGGTGCCGGGCACGTCGGCGGCGTAGCGGGGGACGAGGAAGCACACCAGGTCGCGGCTGCCCGAACCTGCCCCCTCGGGACGGGCCAGCGCGATCGCCATGTCGCTGTCGATCGCCGAGCAGAACCACTTCTCGCCGGTGAGGCGCCAGGTGCCGTCGGCGTCCTGGCGGGCGACGGTGCCGGTCTTGCTGACGTCCGAGCCGCCGGTCGTCTCGGTCATCCACTGGCCGCTGCACGTCGCGCGGTCGGGGTCGCGGGCGGTCAGGCGGGGGAGCCACGCGTCCCGCACGGCGGCGTCGGTGTCCGGACGGGACAGCAGTGCGGCGGCACCGTCGGCCATCGCGACCGGGCACGTGAACGTCGCCGACTCCGGCCCGTACAGGTGCAGCAGCGCGTGCTGGACGACCCGCGCGCCGGCGCCCCACGTCTTGCGGGCGTCGTCGTCGTACGGGAGCGCGACGAGGCCGTACTCGGCGGCCGCGCGGCGCAGCGTCTCCCACCCGGCGGACGTGCGGACATGGTCGACGCGGCGTCCCCACCCGTCGTAGCGGACCAGTTCCGGCGGATGCGCCTCGGCGTCGGCGTGGGCGGCGCGCAACGGCCCGACGGCGTCGGCGGCCAGGGCGTTGAGCTGCCCTTTCGCCGTCGCGTGGCCGTCCGCGCCGAGGAGACGGTCGAGCGTGGAGCGCAAAACGTGGTCATCGGCGTAGAGATCGGGCTGGGGGGCGAAGGTCTGGACGAACCGTTCCATCCCGCCAGTCTGTCATCCACTACCAGCAGGCATCCAGAAGTCACACAACGTGACCCTTAATTTCAGCCTAAACAGTGCTCACCGGCGCGTCGGCGAGCAACACTCAGGGGGTGGGATCACCGACCGTAGACAACGTGGGTTCGCTCTGGCCGCGGCTCCTGGAGTTCGCCGACGCTCCCGAGCACAAGGAACTGTTCGAGGAGGCAGGCCTCATCATCGGCGACCTCGACCTGACGCACCTGTACCAGGCGACGCCCGTCAACACCGTCACCTTCGCCAGCACCGGCGTCAACGGCGTGCACTTCGGGTTCCTCGCCGAGGAGGGGCGGCCGCTCGACACCGGCGCCGTCGTCATGACCGTGCCGCTCGCCGCCGAACCGAACTATGTGGTCGGTGCCGACCTGCACGACTTCCTCAGCCTCGGGTGCCGGCAGGGCTGGGCGTTCCTGGAGCAGCTCGCGCACGACCCGAGCTGGGCCGTCACCTGGTACTCCGAGACCGAGTCCGCGGTGTTCCGCCTCGCCGACCCGCTCTCGCGCCTCCTCGGCCTGACGCCCTGGACCGACGTCGCCCGCCACCTCATCGACCTGGACCGGCAGTTCCACGGCCGTCTCGTCGTGCGCCGCCCCGAGCCGCCCCGCGACCCGGACGACAACCCGACCGACAAGCAGGGCAGCAAGGCCGAGAAGCCCAAGCAGGAACGCACCAAGTCGCGAACCTGAGCCGAACAGGCGATATCCGAAACCGGGCACAGAGGCACATACTTCGCGCGAGAGCACGCTCATCCGCGGAGGAGGCCCCGAATGAACACGCGTCTCGTCGCCGGTGGCATCGTCGTCGCCGGCACCGTCTTCGCCATGCTGGTCGGCCCCGACGGGCCGCTCGGCGGCTTCTGGCGACCCGAGGAAGCCGACCCCGAACCGGCCGGCGCCCAACTCGCCGCCCTGATGGGATTCGGCCTCGTCGAGGCCGTCGGCTTCGGGCTCGCGCTCGCCGTCCTCATCCTGGGCCGGCCGCTGTTCGAGCGCATCACCACGTCGAAGCGCCGCGCCACCGCGGCGTGGCTCGCCTCGGCCTGGCTGCTCGGCTCGTGGTGGCCCCACACGGCGCTGCACAGGCACTTCGGCAGCGACGTCAGCGGGCTCGTCGCGATCGAACTGATCTTCCACGTCGGGTCGATCGTCGTCGCGAGCATCCTGCTGTGGTCCGTCCTGCCGCGGCTGATGGCCCCCCAGGCGACGTAGTCAGGGCAGCTGGAGCTGGCCGGCGGGCACCGTGGCGGGGCCCAGGTCCCCGTCGCGGTAGTGACGCCGGCACAGCACCTGGTACCGGACCTCGTCCAGCGGATCGGTGTCGGCGACCACCACCTGGTCGCCCTCCCGCGCGATGGCGCCGCCCGCCACCCGCGCGTTGAGCTGCCCCGGCCGCCCGCACC
Source organism: uncultured Actinomycetota bacterium (assembly GCA_963742725.1). Classification (GTDB taxonomy): domain Bacteria; phylum Actinomycetota; class Actinomycetes; order Mycobacteriales; family Cryptosporangiaceae; genus CAVVAL01. The sequence goes on from CAVUMX010000003.1 coordinate 1,645,366, forward strand.
AGCACAGCACCTCGACCTGGAGCCGCAGCAGCTCGTCCGCCAGCTCGAACAGCCGCTTCGCCGCCGGGAACAGCTCGCTGCGGAAGTCCGTGGCGAGGCCGAACGCGTACACGTCCACGCACGAGCAGTCGACCAGGTCCGCCATCTGCTCGACCTGCTCGACGGTGTAGAACTGCGCCTCGTCGCAGATCAGGTAGTCCACCCGCTCGCCGAGCGCCCACCGGGCCCGCACCAGCTCGCGGAGGTCCGTCGTGTCGTCGACCTCCAGGGCCTGCGCGCCGAGCCCGATCCGGCTGCTGATGCGTCCGGCGCGGGAGCGGTCCAGCTTCGTCAGCAGGAGCCCGCACCGGCCCTGGCGGGCGTGGTTGTAGTTGATCTGCAGGGCGAGTGTGGACTTGCCGCAGTCCATCGGGCCGTGGAAGAACTTCAGCGCGGCGCGCTGCCCGCCGGCCCGCCGGTCACCGGCGGCCGGAACAGCGGACAGCGCGCTGGTCGGGTCAGTCACGGGCGGTGAGCCTACGGCACGCGCACCTTCCCACCTCTGGGGTGGGCGCCTAGAGTCGATCGCGGCGCGCGGGGGCATCACACCGGCCAAGGGGGCCCGGATGTTACGCAGAGCCGCACTCATCTTCTCCGTCTCACTCAGCCTGGCGGTCACGCCCGGGGCGGCGTTCGCCGCGGACCATCCGTCGCGGTACCAGCCCGGGGCACCGGGCGTCGGCGACCCGTACTTCCCGCTCGACGGCAACGGCGGGTACGACGTCACGCACTACCTGCTCGACGTGGCGTACGCGCCGGCCACGGACGTCCTCACCGGGGTCGCGACAATCAGCGCCCGGGCGACCCAGAACCTGTCCCGGTTCAACCTCGACCTCGACGGCCTCACCGTCCACTCGATCAAGGTCGACGGGCGGTCCGCCAGCTGGACCCGGAGCGGCGCCGAGCTGACCGTCCGTCCCCGGCACGGCCTACGCAAGGGCAGCCACTTCACGACGGTCGTCCGCTACGACGGGGTGCCGCAGACGCTGCCGGACGGGTCCGGCTTCATCCACACCGACGACGGCGCGGTCGTCATCGGCGAACCGGACGTCGCCGCCACCTGGTTCCCGGTCAACGACCACCCGGTCGACAAGGCGTCGTACACGATCAAGGTGACGGTGCCGGCCGGGCTGGAAGGCGTGGCCAACGGCGTCCTGGAGGACCGGCGCACCACGCGCGGCTGGACGACCTGGACGTGGCGCGCGAAGGAACCCATGGCGTCGTACCTCGCCACGGCGACCATCGGCGACTTCGACCTGCGCGCCTACCGCGCGGGCGGCGTCCGGATCTGGGACGCGCTCGACCCGGACCTGTTCGACCCGGTCGCCCCGCCGCGCACCGGCACCCAGTTCGCGCTGTCGCAGGCCGCCGACTCGTCCTACAAGCGGCTGAGCCGCACGATCGCCGTCCCGGCCGGCGGCGCGACCCTGTCGTTCTGGATGGCCCGCGACACCGAGCAGGACTGGGACTTCGCGTTCGTCGAGGCCCACACCGTCGGCGCCGACGACTGGACGACCCTGCCCGACGTGAACGGGCACACCGGCCAGGAGACCGGCGCCTCGTGCCCGGGCTGGCACGGGCTGCACCCGTTCCTGACCCGCTACCAGACCGACAACGGCGACGGCACGTGCGCGCCGACCGGGAGCGGCGGCGGCGTCTGGCACGCGGCGAGCGGGGCGAGTGACGGGTACGAGCAGTGGGCGGTGAACCTGGCGCCGTACGCGGGACAGTCCGTCGAGGTGTCGATCAGCTACGCGAGTGACGAGTCGGTGCAGGGCCGCGGCCTGTTCGTCGACGACGTGGTCGTTTCCACGGGCGAGGGCAGCACCTCGTTCGAACCGGACGCCGACCCGTTCGACGGCTGGGCCGTCCCCGGCCCGCCGCCCGGCAGCCCGGGCAACGACAACGACTGGATCGCCGGTACGCCGGCCGACGCGCCGCCGCCGCCGGGTGAGATCGCCGAGGGTTCGTTCGCGCGACAGGGCGAGATCATCACGTTCCTGGCCGGCAGGTTCGGCCGCTACCCGTTCTCCGCCGCGGGCGGCATCGTCGACGACGTCGCCGGTCTCGGCTTCGCGCTGGAGAACCAGACCCGGCCGATCTACGCGCGGGACTTCTTCAGCGACTCGTTCTCCGGCGACAGCGTGGTCGTCCACGAGCTGGCCCACCAGTGGTACGGCGACAGCCTCGCGGTGAAACGCTGGCAGCACATCTGGCTCAACGAGGGCTTCGCGACGTACGCCGAGTGGCTGTGGAGCGAACGGGAGGGCCTCGGTACCGCGCAGGAGATCTTCGACGTCCTCTACGGCGTGGCGTTCCCGGCGGACGACCCGTTCTGGAACCTCACGATCGGCGATCCCGGACCGGACAACCTGTTCGACTTCGCCGTCTACGCCCGCGGCGCGATGACGTTGCACCAGCTCCGCCTGGCCGTCGGCGACGACGACTTCTTCCGCGTCCTCCGGACCTGGACGTCGTCGCAGCGGGACGGCAACGTCACGACCGCCGAGTTCCTGCGGCTGGCCGAGCGGATCTCCGGCCAGCAGCTGGACGCGCTCTTCGACGCCTGGCTGTTCACGGCCGGCCGGCCCGCGCTGCCGACCGCAGCGACCACCGCCCGGCTGAGCGCGGCCCCACCCGCGGTGAAGGGACTGCTCAGGCGGCGCTGATCACACCACCGCTGGCGGCGTGTTGCCGGCCTGCACGATGGCCCGGCGGACCGGCACCGCCGCCAGCGCGACGAACCCGATCACGAAGAACGCGACCAGCGAGATGATCGCGATCCGGTAGCTGTCCGTGGCCTGGTACGCCAGCCCGAACAGCAGCGGACCGAGCCAGCTCGTGCCCTTGTCGCTGATCTCGTAGATCCCGAAGTACTCGGCCTCCTTGCCCTTCGGGATCAGCTGGCTGAACAGCGACCGCGACAGCGCCTGGCTGCCACCCAGCACCAGCCCGATCAGCCCGCCGAGCGCGACGAACGGCAACACCTGCCGCGCCGGCAGGAAGTACGCGATGCCCAGGACGACCGTCCACAGCACCAGGCTCAACAGGATCGTCTTCCACGCGCCGACCCGCTTGGCGAGCGCGCCCATCAGCAGCGCGCCGGCGAACGCCAGGAACTGCACCATGAGGATCGTCGGCACGAGGACTTCCTGCGACAGCTCCAGCTCCTCCGCGCCGTACACGCTCGCGAGCGTGATGACCGTCTGGATGCCGTCGTTGTAGATCAGGTACGCGATCAGGAAGAACAGCGTCAACGGGTACGCCTTGAGCTCGCGCAACGTGTGCCACAGCTGCCGGAACCCGTCGACGAGCGCCGCGCCCTGCCGGGGACCGGCGACCGGCGGCCGGTTGCGCAACGTCAGCAGCGGGATCGTCGTGAACGCCGCCCACCACACGCCCGCCGACGCCATGCTGAACCGGGCCACGTCGGCAGTGGACACGCCGAGCGAGTCCTTGAACGCGAGCGCGACCACGTTCAGCGCCAGCAGCAGCCCGCCGCCGAGGTAGCCCATCGCCCAGCCGATGCTCGACACCGAGTCGCGCCGGTCCGGCTCGGCGATCTGCGGCAGGAACGAGTGGTACACCACGACGCTCGCCCCGAACGAGATGTTCGCGACCAGGAACAGCGCCCCGCCCAGCAGGTACCGGTCGCCGGTCGCGAACAGCAGCCCGACCGTCGCCGCCGCGCCGATGTAGGCCGTCACCGCCATCAGCTGCTTCTTGCGCGCCGACCGGTCCGCGATCGCGCCCACGACCGGCAGCACGAACACCGTCAGGAACACCGACAGCGACACCAGGTACGGGAAGTACGACCCCGCTGCCACCGGGATCCCCAGCGGGTACACCCGGCCGTCCGCGTCGGCGGCGTTCTTCGCGATCGAGATCAGGTACGGACCGAGGAAGACGGTGATGACCGTCGTGGAGAACGCCGAGTTCGCCCAGTCATAGAAGTACCAGCCGCGCCGCTCCCGCGTCGTGCCGTACTCCGTGGCGTCTGGGTCGGTCTCGGCCGGGGCGCCGCTGGCCACTATCGCTGCCTCACAAGGTTCAGGCGGCCCAGAGGCCACGGGCTGTGTAGATCTCACGCAAGGTGTCGATCCGGTCCGTCATGATGCCATCCACGCCCAGGTCCAGGAGCCGATTGATCTCGAACGGATCGTCGATCGTCCAGACGTGGACCTGCATGCCCAACCCGTGCGCGTGGTCGACGAAGCGCCGGTCCACGATCCCGAACTTCGCCGGCACCTGCGCCAGCGGCACCCCCGGCGTCCCGCCGGCGCCGCCCCGCCCCCGCCACGACGCCGACCGCAGCCGCAGCACCCCGCGCGGCCCCAGCGACGTGCACAACCGAGGACCCAGCCCTGCCCGCATCCGCGCGAGCCGCGCGTCCGAGAACGACCCCACGCCGACCCGGTCGATCGCGCCCGCCCGCGTGATCACCTCGATGAGCGGCTCCACCGCCGCGTCCGACTTCACGTCGATGTTCACCCGGACCGACGGCCACGCGGCCAGGACGTCCGCCAGCAACGGGATCCGCTCCTGGCCGCCCACCAGCGCCTGCCGGACCTCCGACCACGGCAGCGCCGCGATCCGGCCCGTCCGGTCCGTGACCCGGTTCAACCACGGGTCGTGGAACGCGACCAGCTCGCCGTCGGCCGTCGCGTGGACGTCCGTCTCGATGTACTGGTAGCCGGCCTCCACCGCACGCGCGAACGCCGCGAGGGTGTTCTCCAGCCCCGCCGCCGCACCGCCCCGGTGCGCGAACGCCAGGGGAACCGGGCTGTCCAGATACGGAAAGTCACATGCGGCGCTCACCTGCCCGAGTATGCCCGCGCCTCCGCGCTGGCCGGTCCGGAGGTCCCCGGCAGCGTCCGCACCTGCGAGGATGCTCGATGTGACACCGCTGTACGTGCTCAGTTCCGTCATCGAGGCCGTCGCGCTCGCCCGGCGCCTCGCCGAGGACGGCTGGGACGTCCACGAGGGATTCGACCTGCCCGAGACGCCCTGGGACATCTCCGGCCGGCGCGCTGTCCACGTCGGACTGGTGGACGACGCCACCGCGGCCGCCGACGCCGTCCTCGCCGCCGAACGCGGCGCCGGGGTCGTCGCCACCGTGGACCCCGACGCACACGTCACCGATCAGCTCGTCGCGGAGCTCAGCCGGATCGGGCCGGTCGGTAGGTCCGCTCGGAACTGACCGGCCGGGTCGGGTCGACGTAGCGGGGGAGTCCCGGCTCACCGGTGCGCAGCGGCGCCAGCGACGCGATGATCGCGTCCATGACCCGGTCCGTCGCCGCCTCCGGGTCAAGCCCGCTCACGTCGACCGGCGGACCGAAGTGCACCCGCACCACCGGACGGCGCCACAGCGACGAGACCGCCGTGCCCGCCATCGCCCCGGCGCCGTCCCAGGCCAGCACCTCGTGCGCGCCCCACTGCGCCACCGGCACCACGACGGCACCGGACGCCAGCGCGAGCCGCGCCAGTCCCGTCCGACCCCGCTCCGGCCACATGCCCGGGTCCAGTGTGATCCGGCCCTCCGGGTAGGCGGCCACGACCGAGCCGGCCCGCACCGCCTCCAGCGCGGCGCCGAACGCGGCCCCGCCCGTGCCGTTGCGGCGGTCCACCGCGATGTGCCCGCACCGCCGCATCGCCACCCCGACCAGCGGGACCCGGAACACGCCGGCCGTCGTCATCACCCGCGGCGCGACCCGCAGGACCCGCGCGGCCGCCACCAGCGAGATCGGGTCGAAGATCCCGATGTGGTTGCAGGCCAGCACGAGCGGACGCCCTCGCGGCACCTCGCCGGTGACCCGCAGCCGGCAGAACAGCGGCGTCGCCAGGCGGGCCAGCACCAGCAGCGCCCGCCACAGCAGCGGCGGGCGCCAGGCTTCGGCCGCGTCCGTCGGGGCTGGATCGTCCTGCACGCGGGCATCGGTCGAGGTCACGCGGGCATGGTGCCACGCCCCGCACCTCGGCGAGGACACCTTGAGTCAGGTCGAGGGGAGTAAGACTCAACCTCTAGTCGAGACTGAATCCCGGCGGTGCCGGAATGCCACGCAGCGCCTCCAGCTGGGCCTTGGCCTCCACGTGACCGGCCTCCGCGGCCTGCCCGGCCCGCTCGGTCTCGTCCGCGATCTCACGCGCCGTCTCGACCTGCGCGCTCAGCGTCGGCGCGGGCGCCTTCTACGGAAGCAACGTGGCGAACGCGTCCGCGTAGATCGGGCCCGTCGACTCGTAGTAGTCGACGATGTCCTCGATCTGGAGGTTGTCCACCTCCAGCGCACCACCCAGGCCCTTCGGCACCTTGATCCCGAGGACGTCCCGGAACTCGATCCCGTCGAGGCCGTGCTGGTCGAGCCAGCCCCGGTACGCGGAGCCGTCCAGGAACCCCGGCGGCAGCGCGTCGACGGCCACGCGCGTGTACGACACCGTGAACGGGTCCAGGATCCACACCGAGTCCGGCCCGGGGCCCTCCACGATCAGCGCGCCGTAGGCGTTCCGCCCCAGCACCGTCCTGTCCCCGCCCGACGGCACCAGGAACGACCACGCGTCCAGGCACGGGCGCAGCTCCTCCAGCCCCTCGCCGGACAGGTACAGGAACCCGTCCCGGTACCAGCCGCCGCCCGCCGGATCCGGCGGGCCGAACTCTTCCCCGACCGCTGACATGATGTGCCCTCCCACTCGTCGTCCCCTGATGGCCGGGCGACGTTAGTGGGGGTGCGCAACCCAGCGACGGCTCAGCGGCGGCGGACCAGCGGGTCGGCGCCGTTGACCACGTTCACGACCGGGCGGCCCTCGATCGCCGCCGTCACGTTCGCGAGCGTCGCCTGCAGCAGCCGCAGCTGCGCCTGCGGGGTCACCGCCGCCGCGTGCGGCGACAGCAGCAGCTTCGGGTGCGACCGGATCGGGTCGTCCAGCGGCGGCGGCTCCGTCTCGTAGACGTCGAGCGCGGCACCGGCCAGCTGGCCCGAGTCCAGCAGCTTCAGCAACGCCGCCTCCTCGACGATCCCGCCGCGCGCCGCGTTCACCACGTACGCGCCGTGGGGCAGCCGCGCCAGCCGGTCGCCGTCCAGCAGCCCCGCCGTCTCCGGGGTGCGGGCGACAACCACCACGAGGACGTCCGACGACGCCACCAGATCGTCCAGCTCCCGGTACCTGGCGCCGTGCTCGTCCGCGGCGGACCGGCGCCGCCGCGACCAGTACGACACGTCGCAGCCCAGGGCGGCGTACCGGGTCGCACAGGCCGTCCCGATCGCACCGAATCCGACCAGCCCGACGCGCTTGCCCGCCAGCTCGCTGGCCCGGCCGGCGATCTCCAGCTGCGGCCAGCCACCGGACCGGACCTGCTGGTCGGCCCAGACCGCGCTCCGCAGCATCGTGAACGTCGCCGCCAGGCACCACTCCGCCACGGATATCGTGTTCGCGCCCGCCGTGTTCGCGATCGGCACGCCCGCCGCCGCCATCGCGTTCAGATCGTGCCCGTCCACGCCCACCGCGACCTGCTGGACGAACGCCAGCCGGGGCGCCGCCGCCACCGCCGCGGCGTCCAGCGCGAGCAGGCCGGTGAAGTCGCCCAGCACGATCTCCGCGTCTGCCAGGCCGCCGTGCAGGCCGGCCCGGTCCCGGCTGGCGGGCAGGCTCAGCCGGACCGCCTCGCCCAGTGGCGCGAGGAACGCCTTGAGCAGCTCCGGATGCAGCGGCGGCAACGCGAGGACGTTCCACGGCTGGTCAGACACCGGCACTCCTTCGGTCGGCGGGCGGGTCGGCGGTGGGTCGATCGGCACCTATCTTGGCACCGGCTACCGTCGACACTAACAGGACAAGCGTACTGCTAGGAGTCGCCATGTGGGACCCGACCACCTACCTCGCCTACGCCGACGAACGCGGACGACCGTTCCACGACCTGACCGCCCGGATCACCGCCTCGAACCCGCGAGCCGTCGTCGACCTCGGTTGCGGCCCCGGCAACCTCACCACCACCCTCGCCGCCCGCTGGCCGGACGCGACGATCACCGGCATCGACTCCTCGCCCGAGATGATCGCCCAGGCACCGGCCGGGCCGGTCACGTTCAAGGTCGGCGACGTCCGCGACTGGCATCCCGACGAGCGCACCGACGTCGTCGTCTCCAACGCCACCCTGCAGTGGGTGCCCGAACACATCGACCTGCTCAAGCGCTGGGTCCGTGCACTGCCGCCCGGCGCGACGATCGCGTTCCAGGTGCCCGGCAACTTCGACGCACCGTCGCATCGGGCGCTGCGCGCGCTCGCCGGCGAATGGGGGCTCACCAGCTTCCTCCGGGACCAACCCGTCCTCGCCCCGGACGGCTACGCGGCCCTGCTCCTCGCCGCCGGCTGCACCGTCGACGCGTGGGAGACCACGTACCTGCACGTCCTCGCGGGCGGGCCCGAACACCCGGTGCTGCGCTGGATGGACGGAACCGCGCTACGCCCCGTCCGGGCAGACCTCCCCGCCGAGGACTGGCCACGGTTCCGTGCACGCCTCGGCGAGCTGCTCGCGGGGGAGTACCCCGCCGCGGACGGCCACGTCCTGTTCGCGTTCCGCCGCGTCTTCGTGGTCGCCCGGAAGGCCGCCTAGCCGAGGCTCAAGCCACGCCGTTGACCGGGCGCAACGAAGCCAGCGCCCGCAGCGCGTCGGCACGGGAGATCGGCTGGTCCCGCTCCAGGGTGGTCAGTTCAAGCTCGATCCACTCCCGGACCAGCGTCGACATGGCGACGCCGCGTGCCGCCGCCGCGGCCTTGAGGCGGCGGTCGAGATCGAGCGGCAGCCGCAGCGACCGCACCACCATGCTCTCTTCGGTACCCGGCACCGGCGGCAGTTCCGCCCGCTCCGGACCGAACGTCAGCTCGTCCATGAAGTCAGTCATCGCCCCGCGCCTCCCACTCCTCGAACTCGGCGACGTTTCCGCCGTCCATCACCCGCGCGCCGATGATCTGCCAGTCCCAGGCGTCGATCTGGCGCACGGCCACGATCAGCGGCCGCCCGGCGTCACTGCGCGCCCACACCGTCAGCACCCGCACGCCGTTCGGAGCGACGGCCCATCGGGGCCACCTCCGCTCCGCACCCAGCGCCTGCAGCACCTCGTACGGCTCGAGCCCGCGTAACGCGTCGAGCGCCCAACCCTGCCACTCATATCCCACGCCCAGAACGTACTACGCGCGTATTACCCTTCGACGATAGCCCGGAGTTACCGGATCCGGAAGACCGGATAGCCCGGCGCGGCGGCGATCAGGTCGGCCTCGGGCGAGTTGTGGTCCAGGCCCTGGAAGAAGGCGCCGATCTCCCACTTCCACCGCTTGAGGTACACGCGCAGCAGTTCGGGCTTGTCGGCGTCGGCGAGTTCCTCGGCGGTGAAGGCCTCGACGCGGCGTCCGACCCGTAACTCGCCACTGCCGGCGACGCGCAGATTCCGGACCCACTGGGTCTCACCGCGCGGCGCCACGAGGTACCGGGCGCCGCCGTGTTCCAGCATGTTCACGGGGGTGGTGCGCCACTCGCCGCTCGTGCGGCCCCGCACGGCGAGGACGCGGCTGCCCCACAGGCTCAGGCCCATACGGGTCAGGGCGGCGACCAGCCGGTTGAACAGGCCGGTGAGCCGGCCAGGTTCGATGTAGCGCATCGTGCGACCTCCCGATCAATAGCGAGAGCACTGCTCTCCGTTGAGATCAGTGAACCGCGCTTTCACCGTCCGAGTCAAGAGCAGTGCTCTTGTTCTTGAACACTGCTCCAATCGATGGCACGATCGCGGCATGAGTGCCGTCCGTACCGCCCGAGACCGGGCCCGTGCCGAACTGACCCTCCTGATCAAGGACGAGGCGCGCCGCCAGCTCGCCGCCGAGGGCCCGCAGCGGCTCTCGCTCCGGTCGGTCGCGCGCTCGCTCGACATGGTCTCCTCCGCGCTGTACCGGTACTTCCCCAGCAAGGACCACCTGCTGACCGCGCTCATCGTCGACGCGTACGACGCGCTCGGCGGCGCCGCCGAGGCCGGCGCGACGGGGGAGGACCGCCGCGCGCGCTGGCGGAACGCGTGCCGGGCGATCCGGGCCTGGGCGACGGCACATCCGCACGAGTACGCCCTGATCTACGGCTCACCGATTCCGGGGTACAGCGCACCGCGGGACACCGTGGCGCCGGCCGCGCGGGTGCCGTTGCTGTTCGTCGGACTGGTCCGGGAATCGTGGGAGGCAGGCACGCTGCGGCCGAGCGGCGACACGTTGGACGCGGTGCTCGACGATCAGGCCACGCGGCTCGCCGCCACCATCGCGCCCGACCTGCCGGCGACCGTCCTCACCCGCACGGTCGTGGCCTGGACGCAGCTGTTCGGCATGGTCAGCTTCGAGCTGTTCGGGCAGCTCGTCGGCAGCTTCGACCCGAGCGACGCGATCTTCGAGTACGCCGTCGAGCAGATGACGGACTACATCGGCCTGCGCTGACCCAGTTCGCCGGCGCCCCAGCCTTGACACATTCCCATATGGGTATACGATTCTGTCCATGGCCCGAGCAGCGACGACAACCGATGTGTTCAACGCGGTGGCGGAACCCCGGCGGCGGCAGATCCTGGACGTCCTCGCCGCGGGGGAGCGCCCCGTCAACGACCTCGTGCAGGTGCTCGGGCTGGCCCAGCCGCAGGTGTCCAAACACCTGCGGGTGCTCCGGGAAGTGGGGGCGGTGGACGTGCGCGACGAAGGACGGCAACGGCTGTACCGGCTCAACGGCCACGCGCTCAAGCCCATCCACGACTGGGTGAAGAACTACGAGCGCATGTGGTCCGAGCGGTTCGACCTCATGGACACCGTGCTCGAAGAACTCAAATCGACGGAGGAACAACCATGACCGCAACCAGCACCGGGACGGCGAAAGTCACGCTGCCCACGGACGAGCAGATCCTCATCACGCGCGAGTTCAACGCGCCGAAGCACCTGGTCTACAAGACCTGGACGACACCTGAGCTGGTCAAGCGCTGGTGGGCGTCGAACCTCGGCACCGTCACGTCCGCCGAGATCGACCTGCGGGTCGGCGGCACCTGGCGGTACGTGATGGTGGCGGACGGGGGATTCGAGGTCGCCTTCCACGGCGAGTACCGGGAGGTCGTCCCCGACGAACGCCTCGTCTACACCGAGATCTACGAAGGCGCGCCCGACGCGTCCCCCGAGGACGCGGCCGTCAACTACGTGACGTTCACCGAGGTCGACGGGCGAACCACCGTGACCGCCCTCGCACAGCACCGCACCAAGGAGATCCGTGACATCGTCCTGGCCTCCGGCATGGAATCCGGTATGCAGTCGGCCTTGGACTACCTGGAGCAGGTCGCCGTCTCCCTCGCCTGACCCCTCCGACTTGGGGTGGGATCGGGGAGCCTGACTCCACGATCCCACCCCAACCGCTAGTCCAGGACAGCGTCCAGGGTGCGCCGGGCGGTCTCGGCCATGACGGGATTGGTGTCGACGTAGTACGGGAGCGCAACGATCGCCTGGACGATCGCCCATCCCCGGCCCCGCTCCCACGTCGCGTCGCTGACCCCGAGCGCGCGCCGGTACGTCTCCCGCGCACCGCCGGCCAGCAGGTTCCACGCCGGCATGAGATCCACCGCCGGGTCGCCGACACAGACCACCCCGAGGTCGATCACCGCGGCGAGCCTGCGGTCACGCACGAGCAGGTTGCCCGGCATGAGGTCGGCGTGGATCCACACGTCGCCGGCGTCGGACGGGGCCTCCAGACACCGCTCCCACACGGTCGCGAGCCGGACGGTGTCCGTGAGGTGCGCGCTCTCCACGAGAGCACGGCGCACGGTAACCGTCCCTCCGGTGCAGCGGGCCGCCCCGACCGTGCCCGTTCCACGTACGGCCCCCGGTGTCGATGCCGTGGACGGCCTTGACGAAGCCGGCGAGATCGCGGGCGAACACGTCAGGGTCGCCCATGTTTTGACTGGTCACCACATCACCCGGAATCCAGCGATACACCGCCCACGGGCCGTCGTACCCCTCGCCCGGCTCGCCCATCGCGACCGGCTCCGGCACCGACAGGGGCACGTGCGCAGCGAAGCGACGGGCGTGGTCCTGCTCGTCGACGAGTTCGGCACGCTGGTCCGGGCCGGGTTGCAGCGGGAACCGCAGGACGATCTCGTCGCCCAGCCGGAACAGGGCGTTGACCGTCCCGTGCGAGGCAACCGCGCGCACGGGATGGTCACGCCACCGCGGAAACTGATCGGCGACGAGACGGGCCACCACGCCGGCGGTGATGTCGATCTGGTCGGCATGCATCTTCACCGGCACATCTTCACCGCCATCCCGCACGGCTGCCACCACATTTCGTGAGCCACCCGAGCAGGAATCGAGAAGCGCCGGCTCCCGGGCCGCACGTAGCGTGACCGGCATGAACATGCCCGCGGACGTGACTGACCGCTGATGCTCCCACGCCTCGTCCCCTCCGCCTACCAACCGGTCCTCGCCAACCCGGTGTTCCGGCGACTGATCCTCGGCTTCGCCGTCTCCTACCTCGGGGACGGGATGAGCTTCGTCGCCGTGGCGTGGCTCGCCATCGAACTCGCGCCGCAGGAGACCGCGGGACTGTGGGTCGGCGGCGCGGTCGCCGCGTACACGTTGCCGGGCGTGGTCGGCGCACTGGTGTTCGGACGCTGGCTGCGCCGCGTGCCGGCCAGGCGGCTGCTGCTCGTCGACAACCTCGTCCGCGGCGTATTCCTGGGCGCCATCCCGCTCGCCTGGCTCGCCGGGCAGCTCACGCTGCCCCTCTACGTCGCGCTGCTCGCCGTCTCGTCCCTGCTGCACGCGTGGGGCAGCGCCGGCAAGTACACCCTGCTCGCCGAACTGCTCCCCGACGAGCAGCGGCTCGCCGGGAACACCCTCGTCAGCTCGCTCAACTTCGCCGGCACGATCGCCGGGCCCGCGATCGCCGGCGTACTCGTGACGTACGTCAGCTCCGCGCTCGTCCTCGGCCTGGACGCCCTCACCTACGTCTTCCTCGCCGTCCTCGTCGCGCGGCTGCGACTGCCGGAGTCCGGGCACGTCTCCGTCGTCGACCAGGCCGCCGCCCGCGGCGGGCTCGCGCTGATGCGGTCCCATCCCGAACTGCTCGGGCTGCTCACCCTCACCTGGTTCTTCAACCTCCTGTACGGACCCGTCGAAGTCGCGCTACCCCTCCACGTGACCGACGACCTGCATGCACCGGGCACACTGCTCGGCCTCTACTGGACGCTGTTCGGCATCGGCGCGGTGCTCGGCGGACTCGCGGTCGGCGCGCTACAGCGGCTGCCGCTCTGGCCGGTGACCATCGGCATCGTGGTCGCCTGGGGTCTCGTGCTGCTGCCGTTCGGATTCGACGTGCCGACGGCCGTCACCGTCGCGTGCTTCACCCTCGGCGGCGCGATCTACGGACCGTTCGTCGCGCTCTCGGTCACGCTGACGCAGGCGACGTCGCCACCACAGCACCTCGCCGCGATGCTCGCCGCCCGCAGCGCGGTACTGCTCACCGCCGCCCCGCTCGGCACCGCACTCGGCGGACCGCTCACCACCGCACTGGGCCCCCGCGCGACGCTCAGCGGCTCAGGCCTCGCCACCGTCGTGCTCGGCGTGGTCGCGTGCGTCCTGCTGCTGACACGACGAGACCGGTCAGGAATCGAGAAGCGCCTGCCGCCGCGCCGCACCTAGCGTGACTGCTACACACCAGATCAAAGGAGTCACCATGACCACCCAGGGAATCAAGACCGTGCTGCACCCCGTCTCCGACCTCGCGAAGGCCAAGGCCGTGTACGCCGCCCTGCTCGGCATGCCCCCGCAGACCGACTCGTCCTACTACGTCGGCTTCGAGGCCGAAGGCCAGCAGATCGGGCTGGTGCCGACCGGCGGACCGCAGGACATGACCTCACCGGTCGCCTACTGGCACGTCACGGACATCGAGGCGAAGCTCGCCGAGGTGACCGCTGCCGGCGCCACCGTGAAGGAGTCCCCGCACGACGTCGGCGGCGGCCGGCTGGTGGCCACCGTCACCGACCCGGACGGCAACGTCCTCGGGCTGCTTCAGGACAGGTGAACACCCGCCTGTGCAAGGCTGATCAGATCGAGCCAGATGGAGGCACCATGAGCACGCGCACGAGGACGGACACGCAGGCGCCCGCGCCGCACGTCGCGGACAGCCACGGCCTGATCCGCGTGCAGGGCGCGCGCGTGAACAACCTCAAGGACATCAGCGTCGAGATCCCGAAGCGCCGGCTGACGGTGTTCACCGGCGTCTCCGGCTCCGGCAAGAGCTCGCTGGTGTTCGCGACGATCGCCGCCGAGTCGCAGCGGATGATCAACGAGACCTACAGCGCCTTCCTGCAGGGCTTCATGCCGACGCTGGCGCGGCCCGAGGTCGACGTGCTCGACGGGCTGACGACCGCGATCATCGTCGACCAGGAGCGGATGGGCGCCAACCCCCGCTCCACCGTCGGCACCGCCACGGACGCCAACGCGATGCTCCGCATCCTCTTCAGCCGGCTCGGGCAGCCACACATCGGACCGCCGACCGCCTACTCGTTCAACGTCCCGAAGCGCACGGCGACCGGCGCGATGCAGGTCGACAAGGGCAAGGGCGAGCGGCTGGTCGTGCGCAACGCCGTCTACCACGGCGGTATGTGCGCGCGCTGCGAAGGCATGGGCTCGGTCAACGACTTCGACCTGACCGCGCTGTACGACGACAGCAAGTCGCTCAACGAGGGCGCGCTCACGATCCCCGGCTACAGCATGGAGGGCTGGTACGGCCGCATCTACCGCGGCTGCGGCTACTTCGACCCGGACAAGCCGATCCGCAAGTACACCAAGAAGGAACTGCACGACCTGCTGTACAAGGAGCCGACCAAGATCAAGGTCGAAGGCATCAACCTGACGTACGCGGGCCTGATCCCGCAGATCCAGAAATCGTTCCTGTCCAAGGACGTCGACGCGATGCAGCCGCACATCCGCGCGTTCGTGGAGCGGGCGATCACGTTCACGACCTGCCCCGACTGCGACGGCACGCGGCTCAGCCAGGAGGCCCTGGCGTCGAAGATCAACGGGAAGAACATCGCCGACGTCTGCTCGATGCAGATCAGCGACCTGGCCGGCTGGGTCCGCGACCTCAACGAGCCGTCCGTGGCGCCGCTGCTCACCGGGCTGCAGCACCTCCTCGACTCGTTCGCGGAGATCGGGCTGGGCTACCTCTCGCTCGACCGGCCGGCGGGCACGCTGTCCGGGGGAGAGGCGCAGCGCACCAAGATGATCCGCCACCTGGGCTCCTCGCTCACCGACGTCACCTACGTCTTCGACGAACCCACGATCGGCATGCACCCCCACGACATCGAGCGGATGAACGTCCTGCTCCTGCAGCTGCGCGACAAGGGCAACACCGTGCTCGTCGTGGAGCACAAGCCGGAGGCGATCGCCATCGCCGACCACGTCGTCGACCTCGGCCCCGGCGCCGGCACGGCGGGCGGCACCGTCAGCTTCGAAGGAACGGTCGACGGGCTTCGCGCCAGCGACACGATCACCGGCCGCCACCTCGACGACAGGGCGGCGCTCAAGACGTCGGTCCGGAAGCCTGCCGGCACGATGGAAATCCGCGGCGCGTCGACGCACAACCTCCAGGACGTGGACGTCGACATCCCGCTCGGCGTGCTCTGCGTCGTCACGGGCGTCGCCGGCTCCGGCAAGAGTTCACTGATCCACGGCTCGGTCGCCGGCCGCGACGGCGTGGTCGTGATCGACCAGGGCGCGATCCGCGGTTCGCGACGCAGCAACCCGGCGACGTACACCGGGCTCCTCGACGCCATCCGCAAGGCGTTCGCGAAGGCCAACGGCGTCAAGCCCGCGCTGTTCAGCTCCAACTCCGAGGGCGCCTGCCCCACCTGCAACGGCGCCGGCGTCATCTACACCGACCTGGGCGTCATGGCCACGGTCGAGTCCACCTGCGAGGACTGCGAGGGCAAGCGGTTCCAGGCGGCGGTGCTGGAGTACACCCTCGGCGGCCGGAACATCGCCGAGGTGCTCGCGATGTCGGTGACCGAGGCCGAGGAGTTCTTCAACCAGGGCGAGGCACGCGTGCCGGCCGCGCACAAGATCCTCCAGCGGCTCACCGACGTCGGGATCGGCTACCTCAGCCTCGGCCAGCCGCTCACCACCCTGTCCGGGGGAGAGCGGCAACGGCTCAAACTGGCCGCCCAGATGGCCGAGAAGGGCGACGTCTACGTCCTCGACGAGCCCACCACCGGCCTCCACCTCGCCGATGTCGAACACCTGCTCGGCCTGCTCGACCGGCTCGTCGACTCCGGCAAATCGGTCATCGTCATCGAGCATCACCAGGCGGTCATGGCGCACGCCGACTGGATCGTCGACCTCGGCCCCGGCGCCGGCCACGACGGCGGCCAGGTCGTCTTCGAGGGCACACCCACCGACCTCGTCGCCGCGCGCAAAACTCTCACCGGCCAGCACCTCGCGACCTACATCGGCGCCGACCGGCGCTAGCGGGGGGTCAGCACGCAGAACTCATGGCCATCGGGATCGGCCATGACGACCCAGCTGACATCGCCCTGGCCGATGTCGACCCGCGTCGCCCCGAGGGAGACGAGACGGTCCACCTCCGCCTGCTGATCACCGTCAGCAGGCGGAGCGAGGTCGAAGTGCAGCCGGTACTTCCCGGTCTTCGGCATCAGCGGGGGACCGCCCCACGTGATCTTCGGACCGCCGCGCGGCGACTGGATCGCGGTCTCCTGGTCCTGATCCCAGACCAGGGGCCACCCCAGCGCCTCGCTCCAGAAGTACCCGACCTCCTGCGAACCGTCCGACGCCAGCGCGCCGATGAACCCGCAGCCCGCGAGGAAGTTGTTGCCCGGCTCGATGACGCAGAACTCGTTGCCTTCGGGATCGGCGAGCACCACATGCTCCGCGTCCGGCCCCTGACCGATGTCGAGGTGCCGGGCACCGAGCCCGAGCGCCCGCGCCACCGTCTCCCGCTGGTCCTCAAGGGACGTACTCGTCAGATCGAAATGCATCTGGTTCTCGCCGACCTTCCTCTCCTGGCTGGGAAGAAACCGGATCCGGAACCCGGTGTCATCGCTCGGCAGGAGCGCGATGCCGTCCTGCGGATCGTCGACCAGCTCGCGGCCCAGAACACCGGCCCAGAAACGCGCGAGGGGGAGGGGGTCGTTCGCATCGAAGGACAGCGCGAAGAGGTGAGCAGTCACCAGTACAGCTAAGGCGCTCCTGGCCCACCACGCACGCGAATAAACGGCGTGGCTCAGTCCGGGCGGAGGTTCGTGACCGGGACGCCGTGCGCGCCCCGCAGGCGCGCGGCCACGAGTGAGCGATGGCACGCCTCCGGATCGCGCTCGACGCAGAGAAGCGCGATCACCGAGTCGCCCGGAAGTTCCGCCACCAGCGCGTCGAGGTCGAACGGGTCGAGGATCTCGCGGGTGTAACGCTCGGCGTACTCGGGCGCCAGCGCGACCGGTCGCGTTTGCCCACGCCCTGGCTGTCGTCCTCGCGGTACTGGAGCTGGCGCAGCTCGGTCGTCGGCGCCAGCTCTTTCACGTGCCGGTAGCCGATGTCGGCCGCGGCGAGCGCGCGCTGGAGCCGCGCCGAGTTGGCCCAGGAATAGTCGGGGCCGCGAACACCGCGGCGCTGACGGACGTCGAGCAGCAAGCCCACGCCGCCGCCGGCGAGCTTCTGGAGGAACGTTTCGGCCGTGAAGCCGTAGACGCCGATGGTGACCATCCGGATACCCAGCCGGCGGCGGGGGAGCGTCACGCGACGGCAGTCCCTTCAAGCTCGACCATCAGGACGGGGATCGCCAACCGGGCCACCCCGAGCATGGTGGTGGTCGGTGCCACCCCGGCGGCGCCCAACCGCGACGCCAGCACGCCGTAGTGCTGGAAAAGCAGGTCGACGTCGGTGGCGTAGATGTTGAGGCGGACGAGGTTGGCGAGGGACATGCCGGCCTCGCCGAGCACGGCCTCCAGATTGTCGAGGCTCAACGCCAGCTGTGCCGCCATGTCACCGTCATGTTGGGGCTTGCCGTCGCCGCTCATCGCGGTCTGCCCAGAGCAATACAGGGTCCGGGCGTGCCCGGCGACGATCTCACCCTGGTTGTACCCCATCTGCACCGACCACGCCCACGGGTTGACCGCCGCTCGCTCCACTGCCACATCAGCTCCATTCGATTCATCGTGACCGTCTTCGACGTCATGAGCCTCGCAACAAATCACGACATCCTCTGTCGTGTATCTCAGTAGAGTTTCCGTATGCGCGCCGACCGGTTGGTCTCGCTGGTGCTGCTGCTGCGCCAGCGCGGTCGGCTGTCCGCGGACACGCTGGCCCGCGAGCTGGAGGTGTCCCCCGCAGTGGCTACGTGCGTCCCTGCACAACCGCGCCGCCGCGCTCGCCACACGCTACGAGACTTGACGGGCTCGGTTCCCGTTCGCGTTCTGTGTGCGCCGATAAGATACATTATGTCAAGTAGAAGGTTCAGGGGTGGTCCCCGCACCACTCGGGTGGGACGCGCTCAGGGCGGGCACAGAGGCGCAGAGGCCTTGCCGGGCAACAGGATCCGGGCTCGACCCTCGCCTGTGGACGGCCCGCCGCCAGACCGGACAGTCCGACGGCCAACGGAAACCCGTCAGGACAACGATGCGCGCGGCCAGGCTAACCGGCGCGGCGGAATCCGCGCTTACCCCAGAAGGTCCGGCAACACTCTCCGAGATCCCAGATCTACCGGTATGCCCCACTTATGATGCATAAGCTTGCTTATGCATCATATACAAAGAGCGTCGTACGCCGGGGTAGGGGTGTGAGGCAGAGGGGCACTCGGGGGATGTGGGCGGAACCGCTAGGACGCCCAGGCCCGGATCTCCTCGCGCAGCCGCGACTTCGTGCTCTCCGGGGAGAACGACGCGTCGACGCCGTTCGTCGCCAGTTCGGCCAGCACGGTGTCGTCGAAGCTGAACGTGTCCCGCAGCCGCCCGTACTCCTCCACCAGCGACACCCCGATCACCGACGGAATGCCCGTGCTGACGGTGACGAGCAGCCCAGCGTCCCGGAGCGCCGGCAACGGATGCGCGGCCAGCGACGGCACGAACCCCAACGCCACATTGGACGACGGGCACACCTCCAACGGGATCCGACGCCGCACCAGCTCGGCCACCAGCGCCTCGTCCTCCAGCACCGTGATGCCGTGCCCGATCCGGTCCGCCTGGCCGCCGGTCACCGCCTGCCGGATGCTCGCCGGCCCATACGCCTCACCCGCGTGATGGACCACGTGCACGCCGCCCCGCCGGGCGGCCTCGAACACCTGGACGAACGGCTCCCCCGGGTACTCCTCGGGACCGGCCAGGCCGATCGCCACCACACCGTCCGCCGCGTACCGCTTGGCCAGGTCCAACGTCCGCCAGGCCCGGTCCACCGGACGCCGCCGGGAATGGTCCAGGATCACCCGGCACTCGATCCCGTACTCGGCCCGACCCCGCTCCAGCCCCTCCAGGACCGCGACCAGCGGCATGTACAGATCCCCGAGACGTTCGCCGTGCGCGGCCGCCGTGAACGACACCTCCGCGTACCGGGTCCCGGAGACGGCCTCGTCGGCGCAGAACTCCGTCGCGACCCGCCGGAAGTCCTCCGGCCGCCGCAGGCACGACACGACGCCCTTCCGCAGCCCGAAGAACGCGTCGAAGCCGTCGACCGCCGACCCGTCCGGACCGCCCAACTCGCGGACGGTCGACCAACGGACCGCGCTTTCCAGATGGACATGGACATGGGCCTTCGGCAGCCCCCGCAGATCACGCACCGGCCGACCGTATGCGACCGGCCGACCGGCGCCCATCGAATTACGCCGGCGTACGCTGCGGGATCTCGGAGACGCAACCGACCTCGTCCAGCAGCCGACGCACCCGCTCCACCCCGTCGACCGTCACCAGGTAACCCCCCGGCCGGCGCTGCGCCTGCGCGGACAGCCCCAGCTCCGCCGCCGCGATCAGCAGCACCTCCATCACCTTCAGATCAGCCAGGCGCAGCCGCACGCACGCCACTCCCCTGCCCGGCCCCACCACCAGCAACGCGGCCCGCCACGCCGCCCGCGCCACCGCACGCCGCTTCTCCGACTGCATCGGACGCCGGTCCACCAGCACGTCCGCGCCCGCCTGCCACGCCCGCCGCAGCCGGTTCGTCACCATCGGCTCGAGCCGCACCGGCACCGACACCTCGTGCACCTCGTACTGGTGACGCCACCCCAGCTGCCGCTCGTGCACCGCCACATCGGCGGTCAGGGGCGCCACCGCCGCCCGGTACCGCCGCGCCGCGTCGGCCGACGCGAACTCCACCAGCACCCCCGAAATGCCCGGCTCCCCCACCAGAGTCAACCCACCAGCCGCCCGCGGACGGCCAGGCGCCCGCGTCGGCAACGCGGCGCAACGGCCCATCATCGCCGCCTCGAACAACGCCAGCGAACGGTCAATCGGCGCGGCGGAAAGCTCGCTCCGCATCGCAACGTCGATACGCCGGATCATCGCGCACCTCCCGCTGATCGTGACCGGCTCCCCACCGGCCTGACCGAAGCATGGCCCCGGCACAGCAGCCCACCAGAGCACTTTGAGGTAGATCTGAGCAACTACCCCACCACGTACCGGCCGTACCGGGAGTAACCGGGCACCGTGTTGTCGTACCGGTCCGCGATGCTTGCCCCGTGACCGCCGACTCCCCCGCCCTGCTCGCCGACGCCGTCGCCGGCTTCTTCCTTGCCCGCAAGCCCCGAAAGGACAGTCCACACACCACAGCCGCCTACCAGCGGGATCTCGACACCATCGGCCGGTTGTGCGCCGTCCACATCGGAACCGAACCGGCGGCGCTCACCCTCGACGACCTCGCCCTCCCCACCCTGCGTGTCGCGTTCGCCCACTACTCAGAGGAACGCGCGAAGACGTCTATCAGCCGCGCCTGGTCCACCTGGAACCAGTTCTTCGCGTTCTGCGTCAGCGACGGCCGGATCCCCGGCAACCCCATGGCCGGTGTCGCGCGCCCCAGAATCCCCCGCCGCGCCCCGAAACCGCTCCGCGGCGAGGACACGCCCGAACGGCTCCTCGCCGCGGTGGCGCAACGCAAGGACGGCCGCGACCCGTGGCCCGAACGCGACCTGGCCGTGCTCGCGACCCTGCTGCTGACGGGCGTCCGGTCCGCGGAACTGCTCGGCCTCACGCTCGGCTCGCTCGTCGGCCCGGCCGGTGACCGGCGGCTCCACGTGGTCGGCAAGGGCGGCAAGTCCCGGTCGGTGCCGGTCGAGAAGCCCCTCGAAGTCGTCCTCGACGCCTACCTCGCGAATCGCCGTCTCCGGTTCCCCCGCAACCGCCTCGGCCCGGCGGTCCCGCTGTTCGTCGACCGGCGCGACGAGGCGTTGCAGCGCGGCGGGCTCCAGTACCTGGTCCGCACCAACCTGCGGTCCGCCGGCCTGAACGACCGCCGCGCCACCGGCGCGCTCGTGCACGCCCTGCGCCACACCTACGCGACCAGGCTCGCCGAGGACGGGGCCAGTGCCAGCGAGATCATGGCCCTGCTCGGCCACGTGTCCATCACGACGAGCCAGTCCTACATCGACTCGACCGCGCGGGAACAGCGGGCCGCGGCGGGCGCCAACCGCACCTACCGGGTCGTCCGCGACATCATGACGGCCCCGGGCGGCTAGTCCGGCTGGTCCAGTTCGTCGAGTGCGCGGCGGACCTCGTGCGACGGGTACGGTGCGTCGTCCGGCCAGGCGGCGACCGTGCGTCGGACACGCGGCTGGTGGTCCGGCCGGCTCACGAGCGTCCACGCCGCGTCGATCGAGACCCGGATGTCGGCGTCGTCGAGGAGCGCGACCAGGGCGGGCTCCTGCCCCAGGCAGGAGGCGATGCGCTCGTCGTGGAACGGGCGTAACGCGCCCGTCCGAAGGTCCGCTTCCAGGGTGTCGTCTGTGGCCAGCGCCACGAGCCGCGCCCCGATCCGGCGGCACGTCGCCTCGTCGGCGTCGAGCAGGCAGCGGTAGACCGCCCAGAATGCCAGGTAGGACTCGAACTCGTCCGGTTCGGCGACGACGACGTCCAGCACGTCCATGAGCCGCGGCAGGTCGCTGCCCTCGCCGAGATGGCACAGCGCCGCCAGCGCGCTCGACCACGCGGCGACCCCGTCAGGCGTGTCCTGCGGCAGCGCCAGGAACGCCCGTGCCTGGGCCAGTACCTCGTCGTCGTACGCCGTCAGCGGGTTGTCCTGTCCCCACCGTCTCTGCGCCTCCGAGTAGTGGTACTGGTCCAGCGCGATCCCCCGTGCGCGCGCGTCACCGCTGCGCAGCAACACCGTGTAGGCGGCCAGCAGGCCTTCCTGGTCCCGGGTGACGTAGCCGGCGCTCGGCAGCTCGGGCGTGACGTCGTCCAACGTCCGCAGCGCATGGAGGTCGTCGGCGTTCAGCCCGTCCGGCTCCCAGTAGTACGACGAGAAGCCGTACATCACTCCCCCACTCCCCTGGCCAAGTTCGCCGAGACCGTACCCCCGACCCGCAAGCCCATCCGGTCTTGTCGGGGCCAGGGTGTTTGCTTTTGTGGGCCAGAGGCGAGATACTTGAGTGGTCAAGGACCGCACAATTATAGGAGTGTCGGATGCCGGCCGATCCGCTCGATGTGTGTCTCCGACTGGTCCGCGTGCAGGCCGCTGTCGCCCGCCGGTTCGACAAGGAACTCGGCGCCGTGCACGGCGTGAGCCTCAACGACCTCACGATCCTGCTCAACCTCGACGGTGCGCGCGGCGGCCGGATGCGGCGCGTCGACCTGGCGGTCCGGCTGCTCCTCTCCCAGTCCGGGGTGACGCGGGCGTTGGTGCCGCTGGAACGGCTCGGGCTCGTCGCGCGGGAGACCGACCCCCGCGATGCCCGGGTCGGCTACGCCACCCTCACCCCAGCCGGCCGGCAACGCCTCCGCGAAGCCCGTGCCACGGCCGATCGGATCAGCCGCGAGACGTTCGCGCTCGGCTGGCAGCAACGCGAGGTCGACACGCTCACCCATCTCCTCACCCGGCTCGGCGCCACGGGCCTCCCCTCCCCCGGCGCCGAGTGACGGCCGTGCCCGCGGCGAGCAGAATCGGGGCATGACGGACTCCGCGCTCGACTTCCTCCTGTCCCGCCACGCCGATCGCCAGGAACACGTCGGCGGCACCCTCTACCAGCACCTTCGCCGCGTCGAGGCGATGCTCGCGGCGTGGGGCGCCGACGAGACCGTCCGCACCGCCGGGCTGTGCCACGCGACGTACGGCACGGACGGGTTCGCCCCCTCACTGCTCGACGTCAGCGAACGGGACACGCTCGCCGGCGTCATCGGCGCCGAGGCCGAGGCACTGGTCTACCTCTACGGCAGCTGCGACCGGGCGGCCGTCTACCCGCGCCTGTCCGCGCCGGATCCGGTGCCGTTCCGCGACCGTTTCACCGGTGAGACGCACCACCCCGACGAACTGGCGGTCCGGGCGTTCGTCGAGATCAGCGCCGCGAACGAGCTGGACGTCATCACGCACAGCGCCGAACTCGATGCCCGGCACGGCCCTGGCCTGCGCGCGCTGTTCACCGGCGCCCGGCACCGCCTCTCCCCCGCGGCCGTCGACGCCTGGTCCTGAGAAAGCTCGTCCCCCGTCGTCGCGCTCAACCGTGCCGTCGCGGGCGGCGGCCGGCGGTCCAGCCCCCCCCCCCCGACTTTCGGACTTTTGAGGGTGCGGGCACTGCGCTGACCCTCAAAAGTCCGAAAGTCGGGGTGCGTTGGGCGAGATGCTTGAGTGGTCAAGGATCGCACATGCAAAATCCGACGCCGGCCAGCGGACGGCGTCCGGGCGCTCAGGCCGTGGCGGCGAGACGGGGCGCTGCGGCGTCGTAGCGCTGGAGGACCAGTTCGGCGAGTGCCGGGTGGTCGGCGAGCGGGCCGGCGACGATGTCGGCGCCGGCCGTCTGGACGGCGTCGTGGAACTGCCCGGGCGCGATGAGGTACGACGCGATCGCCACGGGACCGTCTCCCCTGAGCCGGGTGACGGACTCGGCGACGGTCGGCGAGGCGCCGGACGCGAAGCCGATGGCGACGCGGGCTCGGGTCCGCTGCGCCAGGAGCCGGGCCATGCGGCGGACGTCGACGACGGAGCGCGGGTCGGTGGATCCGGCGGCGGCGAGGACGATCGGGGCACCACACCCCCCGGCAGCGCTGCACCAGCCCGCGGCGACGAGGCGGCTGATGAGGGCGTCGGCGAGCAGGTCGTGGGGGCCCAGCGCGGGCGCCAGCGCGAACGAGCCGCGGGCGGCGGTGAGCGCGGCGGGCAGGTCGACGCGCAGGTGGTACCCGGTGGAAAGCAGGAGCGGGACGACGACCGCGTGCCGAGCCTCGACCAGCGCCGACGTGACGGACGGCGCGGAGAACTGGAGGTAGGCGGCCCGGACGGGAAGCCCGGGGCGCCGCTGCCGGACGCGGTCGAGCAGCGCTTCGACGGTGGGCCGGTCGCGCCCGTCGCGGGTGCCGTGGACGGCTGCCACGAGCTCCATCAGGCACTCTCCTCGCGGTGCAGGTCCGTCATGAGGCGGTAGCCGCGCTTGATGACGGTCTCGACGAGCTTGACGTCCGGGCCGACGGCGGCGCGGAGCCTGGTCACGGCCATCTCGACGGCGTGCTCCCCCGCTTCCAGGGCGGGGAGGGAAGCGACGAGTTCGGCGCGGGAGTAGACGCGTCCGGGCCGGTCGGCGAGCGCCCGCAGGATGGCCAGGGACGCGGGTGGCAGCGGGTAGAGGTTCCCGGACACGACGAGCGCGTGGCCACGGATCTCCACCTCGTGCCCGTTGATCGCGAGGCGGCGGGCTCGGGCGGGGAGTTCGGCGGTGACGGTGCGGACGAGGGCGCCGAGCCGGGACCGTTCGGGTTGGACGGTGTCGACGCCGAGCCGGACGAGCCGCGCGGCGGTGACCGGGCCGACGCAGGCGGCGAGGACGGGGCCGCGCAGTGCGGTGAGGAACTCGTCCTCGTTGCCGGTGGCGCGGGCGGTGGCGAGGATCGAGGCGACGGCGGGTGCGCTGGTGAAGGTGACGGCGTCGACGGCGCCGGCGGTGGTGAGTTCGACGAGGCGGCGGAGTGTGGCGCCGTCCTCGTGGGGTGCCCAGCGGTAGACCGGCACTTCGACGACGTCGGCGCCGGCGTCGCGGAGGGTTTCGGCGAAGCCGGGGATGGGTTCGCCGTGGAGCTGGACGGCGACGCGCTGCCCGGCGACCCCGCGCCGGACCAGGTATTCGAGGCACTCGTCGGACGCCTCGGATTCGGGGTGGAACCCGTCGGCGAGTCCGGCGGCGCGGATGGCGCCCCGTGCCTTGGGTCCCCGGGCGACGACATGGGCGGCGGCGAGGCGTTCGCGGAGCGGGTCGCCGATCCCCCAGCCGTCGGCGGCCTCCATCCATCCGCGGAAGCCGATGCCGGTGGTGACGACGGCGATGTCGATGGGCGCGGCGAGGCACCGCCGGGTGGCGGCGTGGAGCAGTTCGTCGTCGGCGAGCGGGATGATGCGGATCGCCGGGGCGAGCATCACCTTCGCGCCGTGGCGTTCGAGGAGCGTGGCGAGTTCGTGCCGGCGGCGGTCGGCGGTGACCGCGACGGTGAAGCCCGCCAGGGGCGGGACGGTCACAGGAGGCGCACCTCGACGATGCCGTCGACGACGCGCGTCTCGTAGGAGGTGAGTCCGGTGCCGCCGGGGTCGTCGAGCGGCTGGCCGGTACGCAGGTCGAAGACGTGCTTGTACAGGGGCGAGGCGACGGTCGGTACGTCGCCTCGGGTGCCGACGATGCCGCGGGAGATGACGTAGGCGCCGCCGTACGGGTCGTAGTTCGACACGGCGTGGACGGTGCCGTCCCAGAGCAGGAAGACGGCGATCTGCTCGATGCCGAGGAGCGCGCAGGCTCCGCGCCCGGTCAGCAGGTCGTCGACGCGGCAGATCCGGCGCCAGTCCTGCTGGGTCTCGGTGTCTTCGCGGGACAGCGCGAGTGTCATCGGGTCACCACCTCCAGGTTCGCTCCGGCGATGAGCGTGGGCTTCTCGTCGGCGCGCGCGGGCCGGATCTGGCCGCGTTCGGGGACGACGACGATGCTCGGGTCGCGGGCGTCGGGCGCGTTGACGAACGGGACGAAGCGGCGGAGCTTGTCCGGGTCGCCGAGGGCGTCGGCCCATTCGTCCGAGTAGGACGCGACGTGGGCGGTCATGGCGGCGTCGAGTTCGGCGCAGATGCCGAGGGCGTCGTCGACGATGACCGTCCGCAGGTAGTCGAGGCCCCCGTCGAGTGATTCGAGCCAGGTGGACGTGCGCTGGAGCCGGTCCGCGGTACGGATGTAGAACATCAGGTAGCGGTCGATGTAGGTGATGAGCGTGTCGCGGTCGAGGTCGGTCGCGAACAGGTCGGCGTGGCGGGGCCGGAAGCCGCCGTTGCCGCCGAGGTAGAGGTTCCAGCCGTTCTCGGTGGCGATGATGCCGAAGTCTTTGCTGCGGGCCTCGGCGCATTCGCGGGCGCAGCCGGACACGGCGGACTTGATCTTGTGCGGCGCGCGCAGGCCCCGGTACCGGAGTTCGAGGTCGATGGCGAGCGTGACGGAGTCCTGGACGCCGTAGCGGCACCAGGTGTCGCCGACGCAGGACTTCACGGTGCGCAGCGCCTTGCCGTAGGCGTGGCCGGATTCGAAGCCGGCGTCGACGAGGCGCTTCCAGACGGCGGGGAGCTGGTCGAGGCGGGCGCCGAACAGGTCGATGCGCTGGCCGCCGGTGATCTTGGTGTAGAGGCCGAAGTCGCGGGCGACCTCGCCGATGACGATGAGCTTGTCGGGGGTGATCTCGCCGCCGGGGATGCGCGGGACGACGGAGTACGTGCCGTCCTTCTGGAGGTTGGCGAGGGCGTGGTCGTTGGTGTCCTGGAGGCTGGCCTGCTCGCCGTCGAGGATGTGGCCTGTGCCGAGGCTGGCGAGGATGGAGGCGACGGCGGGCTTGCAGAGGTCGCAGCCCTGGCCCTGGCCGTGGCGGGCGACGAGTTCGGAGAACGTGCGGATGTCGCTGGCGCGGACGAGCTCGAACAGTTCGGCGCGGCTCTGGGCGAAGTGTTCGCAGATGGCCTTGCTCTGGTGGACGCCGCACTCGGTGAGGATGGTCTTGAGCATGGGCACGCAGCTGCCGCAGGCGGTGCCGGCGCGGGTGCAGGCCTTGACGCCGGCGACGTCGACCAGGTTCTCTGACGCCACGGCGGCCACGAT
Organism: uncultured Actinomycetota bacterium; assembly: GCA_963742725.1. GTDB lineage: Bacteria > Actinomycetota > Actinomycetes > Mycobacteriales > Cryptosporangiaceae > CAVVAL01. The sequence goes on from CAVUMX010000003.1 coordinate 1,672,706, forward strand.
GTCGTCCTTGGTGACGGCGTTGCAGCTGCACACCTGCGCGTCGCCGGGGAGGCTGAGCGGGGTGCCGTCGCCGGCCGGGAGCAGGAGCTGGTCCGGGGTGGACGGCAGGGGCCGGCCGGCGAGCGGGCGCAGGCCGGCGTAGGAGCTGGCGTCGCCGACGAGGACGGCGCCGAGCAGCGTCTGCGCGTCGTCGGAGAGGACGAGCTTCTTGTAGACGCCGTCGACGGGGTTGGCGTAGACGACGTCGAGCGGGCCGGCGATGGCGCCGAAGCTGGCGACGTCGACGCCGAGCAGCTTGAGCTTGGTGGCGGTGTCGGGCTCGGCCAGCACGGCGTCGCCGCCGAGGATGCGGTCGGCGACCACTTCGGCCATGGCGTAGCCGGGAGCGACGAGGCCGTACACGCGGCCGTCGACGGCTGCGCACTCCCCCACGGCGTAGATGGCCGGGTCGCTGGTGCGGCACGTCTCGTCGACGGCGATGCCGCCCCGGTCGGCGACGGCGAGTCCGCTGGCCCGCGCGAGTTCGTCGCGGGGGCGGATGCCGGCGGAGAACACGACGAGGTCGACGTCCAGGGCGGTGCCGCCGACGACGATGCGGGCGACGCGGCCGTCCTCGCCGGCTTCGATGGCGCTGGCGGGTGCTCCGGTGTGGACGGTGACGCCGAGGGCTTCGATGTGCCGGCGCAGCGCCTCGCCGCCGCCGGCGTCGACCTGCTGGGGCATGAGCCGGTCGGCGACCTCGATCACGTGGACGTCGACGCCCAGGTCACGCAGTGCGCCGGCGGCCTCCAGGCCGAGGAGCCCGCCCCCGATGACGGCGGCGGAGTGGGATCCGACGGCTTCCGAGTGGATGCCGTCGAGGTCGTCCAGGGTGCGGTAGACGTGGCAGCCGGGGAGGTCGTTGCCGGGGGTCGGCGGGACGAACGCGCGGGAGCCGGTGGCGAGCACGAGCGCGTCGTAGGCGAGGGTCCGCGCGGTGGTCGTCACGGTCTGGGCGGCCCGGTCGACCGACACGACGCTCTCGGCAAGGTGCGCGGTGAACGCGGCGCCGTCGTAGAAGCCGTCCTCGACCATCGCGAGGGTGGAGGCGTCCCGGGACGCGAGGTAGGACGAGAGCGCCACGCGGTCGTAGGCGGTGCACGGCTCCTCGGACAGGACGGTCACGCGCCAGGTGCTGCCGGTGTCGCGGGACCGCACGGCCTCGACGAGGCGCTGCCCGACCATTCCGTTGCCGGCGACGACGAGGTGTTTCATGCGGTGACCTCCGCGGGCTGGTCGGGCTCTGCCTGGGCGAGCCACTCGGTGATTCCGGCGACGGTGTCGACGCAGCTGCCGCAGCCGGTGGTGGCGCGGGTGGCCTTGGCGACGTCGGGGACGGTGCGCGCGCCGGCGAGCACGCACGTGGTGATGGCGCCCTTGGTGACGCCGTTGCACTGGCAGACGACGGCGCGGTCGGGCATGAGCGCCGGGGTCTGGGCGGGTGCGGGGGCGCCCCGGTCGCCGAACAGCAGGGCGAGCCGGTCGGTGGGTGCCGGGGCGCCCCGGTCGAAGAGCTGGATGACGGTGCCGACCGTGTCGATCTGTCCGAGGAGGATCGCGCCGGTGACCTTGCCGTCGCGCAGGACGACCTTCTTGTAGGTGCCGCGGGTCGGGTCGGCGAACTGGAGCACCTCCGCGTCGTCACCGCTGGTCTCCCCCATGGCGGCGAGATCGACGCCGGCGGCCTTGAGGCGGGTGACGACCCGGGACCCGGAGTAGCGGGTGTCGGTGCCGGTGATCTGGTCGGCGGCGACGCGGGCCTGGTCCCAGGCGGGGGCGACGAGCCCGTACACCTGGCCGTCGTGCTGGGCGCACTCGCCGATGGCGTAGACGTCGGGGTCGGTGACGGTACGCATGGAGTCGTCGACGACGACGCCGGCACCGATCTCCAGCCCGGCGTCACGGGCGAGCGCGACCTCGGGGCGGACGCCGCAGGAGACGACGAGGAGGTCGGTGTCCAGGGTGGATCCGTCGGAGAGCTGGACGGCGGTGAGCGGGTCGCCGGTCAGCCCGGTGATCGTGATGCCGGTGCGGATCTCGACGCCGAGCTGGCCGAGGGTCTGGCTCAGGACGGCGCCGGCTCCCTCGTCGAGCTGGCGTTCCATGACGTGCCCGGCGAAGTGCAGGACGGTGACGGCGAGGCCGCGGCCGGCGAGTCCCCGGGCGGCTTCGAGGCCGAGGAGTCCGCCGCCGAGGACGACGGCGTGGCGGGCGCTGCCGGCGGCGGTGATGATCGCGTGGCAGTCGTCCAGGGTGCGGAAGACGGTGACGCCGGTGCGGTCGGTGTCGAGGCCGTCCACGGGCGGGAGCCAGGCGTTGCTGCCGGTGGCGAGCACGAGCCTGTCGTACGGGACGCGGCTGCCGTCGTCGACGACGACCTCCCGCGCCTCCCGGTCGATGCGGGTGGCGGCGGCGCCGAGGCGCAGGTCGACGCCGGCCTCGGCGGGCCAGCCCGGGTCGGCGAGCGCGATGCTGTCGGCGTCCGCGCGGCCGGCGAGCACGTCCGAGAGCAGGACCCGGTTGTAGGCGGCCTGCTTCTCGGCGCCGAGGACGGTGATCTCGACGCGCGGGTCGCGGGCGTGGACGTCCTCGACGAGGCGGCTGCCCGCCATGCCGTATCCGATGACGACGAGTTTCACGCGACGGCCTCCCCCGTGTGCACGGCTGCTTCGAGCAGGACGGCTGGCTCCAGTCGGACCGCGCAGATCTTGAACTCGGGCATGCGCGAGGTGGGGTCGAGCGCGGGGTTGGTGAGCAGGTTGGCGCGGCCGGTCCCGGCGAAGTGGAACGGCATGAAGACGGTGTCGGTGCGCAGGGTCTCGCTGAACCGGGCGACGCCGATGGCCTCGCCGCGGCGGCTGACCACGCGGATCTCCTCCCCCGCGGCGACGCCCATCCGCTCGGCGAGGTCGGGGTGGAGTTCGACGTAGGCCTCGGGGACGGCGTCGTTGAGGACGTCGATCCGGCGGGTCTGGGCGCCGCTCTGGTAGTGGGCGAGGACGCGTCCGGTGGTGAGGTAGAGCGGGTAGTCGGCGTCGATGTCCTCGGCGACGGGCCGGTGCCGGACGGGGTGGAAGCGGGCGCGCCCGTCCGGGGTGGGGAAGCGCTCGGCGAACAGGCGCGGGGTGCCGGGGTGGTCCTCGGTCGGGCAGGGCCAGCAGAGGCCTTCGGCCGCGTCCAGGCGGTCGTAGGACATGCCGGCGTAGTCGGCGATGCCGCCGGCGCTGGCGCGGGCCAGCTCGTCGAAGACGGCGCGCGGTTCGGCGCTGAACCGCGCACCGTGGCCCAGGCGGTCGGCGAGGCGGGCGATGATCTCCAGGTCGGTGCGGACGCCGTCCGGCGGGGTGAGGGTGCGGCGGCGCCGGATGACGCGGCCTTCGAGGTTGGTCATCGTGCCCTCCTCCTCGGCCCACTGGGCGACGGGCAGGACGACGTCCGCGCGCTCGGCGGTCTCCGACAGCACGACGTCGGCGACGGCGAGGAAGTCGAGGGCGTCCAGGCGGCGCTGGACGTGGCCGGCGCGCGGGGCGGACACGGCGACGTTGGTGCCGAAGACGAGCAGCGCCTTGGCGCCGCCGTCGGTGCCGAGCGCGTCGAGCAGCTCGTACGCGGACCGGCCCGGGCCGGGGATGTCCGCCGGGTCGATCCCCCACACGGCGGCGACGTGCTCGCGGGCGGCCGGGTCGGTGATCATGCGGTACCCGGGGAGCTGGTCGGCCTTCTGGCCGTGTTCGCGCCCGCCCTGGCCGTTGCCCTGGCCGGTGAGCGCGCCGAACCCGGAGCCTTCGCGGCCGGGCAGCCCGAGGGCGAGCGCCAGGTTGATCAGGCCGAGGACGGTGTCGGTGCCCTTGGCCTGCTGCTCGGCGCCGCGCGCGGTGAGGATGAGCGCGCGGTCGGCGCGGGCGAGCAGCCGGACGGCCTTGCGCTGGGCGGCGATCGGCACGCCCGTGATCCGCTCGACGAGTTCGGGCCAGTACTGGGCGGCGAGCTGGCGGACGGCGTCGAAGCCGGTCGTCCGGGCGGCGATGAAGTCGGTGTCCACCAGGGACTCGGCGAGCGCGATGTGAAGCAGGCCGAGCGCGAGCGCCAGGTCGGTGCCGGGGGTGAGTTGCAGGTGGAGGGTGGCTTCGCGGGCGGTCGGGGTGCGGCGCGGGTCGGCGACGATCAGGTGCCCGCCACGGGCCTTCTGCTCTGACAGGAGCCGCATGACCGGCGGCATCGTCTCGGCGAGGTTGCTGCCGGCCAGGAACACGGTGTCGGCGGCGGCGAGGTCGGTGAGGGGGAACGGGAGGCCCCGGTCGACGCCGAACGCCTTGTTCTGGCCGGCGGCGGCGGACGACATGCAGAACCGCCCGTTGTAGTCGATCTCGCGGGTACGGAGCGCGACGCGGGCGAACTTGCCGAGCGCGTACGCCTTCTCGTTGGTGAGGCCGCCGCCGCCGAGGATCCCGACCGCGTCGCGGCCGTGCGCGTCCTGGGTGCGGCGGATCTCGGTGACGACGCGGTCCAGCGCGTAGTCCCAGCTGACGGGTACCAGCGGGGCGCCACGGTGGGCGCGGGCGAGCGGGGTGGTGAGGCGGCGGGCGGGGTGGAGCAGTTCGCCGGCCGTCCAGCCCTTCTGGCACAGGCCGCCACCCGGCGAGGTGACGGTCGCGCGAGGCTCGACGGTGACGCCCATGGCCCGCTCCCGAAGGCCACGGGCGTCACCGGCAGCGGTCTCCACGGCGTGGAGCGTCATGCCGCACTGCAGCGCGCAGTAAGGGCAGTGGGTGGCCACGCCCTCCGTCCGCTCAGCAGTGGTTGTCATGCCAGTCAGGTTCCGCGTGCGGGGTTTCGGCATGAGGTCCCTCCTGTTTCGGGCCGGAAAACTGGCCCGCACCCGGACGGGGCGACGAGCGTGCGACCAGGGGAAACGCCGGCGGCGTGAGGATGGTCACCCACGCCGCCGGCCGCACGGAGGTCAGACGCCGGCCGCTGCCAGGCTCGGCACGCGGGCGACGAAGAGCGTCCGCCGGAGGTAGCACCACCAGGTGAGGCCGGCGCACAGGACGTAGAAGGCGAGGAAGCCGTAGAACGCGGTGCTGACCGCGGCGACGCCCGCCAGCTTGAACGCGACCGGGAAGAACGCGCCGCCGAGTGCGCCGATCGCGCCGACGAAGCCGATGACGGCGGCGCCTTCGGTGCGGGCCTTGCGGGTGGCGGCCTCGACGGCGGCGGTGTCGGACGGGTCGACCTCGGCGAGCGCCTGGCTGCGCCAGATCGCGGGGATCATCCGGTACGTGGAGCCGTTGCCGAGTCCGGTCGCGAAGAACAGGCCCACGAACGCGGCGAGGAACAGCGGGAAGCTCTTCAGGTTCAGGGCGGTGAGGACGGCGAGGATGCCGGCCGCGGTGCCGCCGAACACCCACACGGTGACCTTCGCGCCGCCGAGCCGGTCGGCGAGCCAGCCGCCGAACGGGCGGGACACCGAGCCGATGAGCGCGCCGAGGAACGCCAGCTTGACCCCGGCCATGCCGGCGATCGCGGCGGTCGGGAACTGGGTCTTGATCAGCAGCGGGAACGCGGCGGAGTACCCGATGAACGAGCCGAACGTGCCGATGTAGATGACGGACATGATCCAGGTCTGGCGGCGCCTGGCCACGACCAGCTGCGAGCGGAGCGAGGAGTTGGCGACCGTCAGGTTGTCCATGAAGAACCAGGCGCACACGACCGAGAGGACGATCAGCGGCATCCACAGCAGGCCGGCGTTCTGGAGGTGGAGGCCGGTGGCCTGGCCCGCGCCCACCACCCCGACGGCGAGCACCAGCGGCACGAACAGCTGCGCGAACGCGACGCCGACGTTGCCGCCCGCGGCGTTCAGTCCGAGCGCGAGGCCCTTGCTCTTCTCCGGGAAGAAGAACGAGATGTTGGCCATGGACGAGGAGAAGTTGCCGCCGCCCAGTCCGGCGAACGCGGCGGCGACCGCGAAGACCCAGTACGGGGTGGTCGGGTCGGTGACCGCGTAGGCGAGCAGCCCGGTCGGTATCAGCAGGAGCAGGCCGCTGGCGATCGTCCAGTTGCGACCGCCGAACTTCGGGACGGCGAGCGTGTAGGGGATGCGCAGGATCGAGCCGACGAACGGTGGGATCGCGACCAGGAGGAACAGCGATCCGGGGTCGAAGGTGAAGCCGGCCGCCGGCATGGAGACGACGACGATGCTCCAGATCGACCAGACGGAGAAGCCGAGGTTCTCGACGAAGATCGAGAACGCGAGGTTGCGCCAGGCGACGCGGCGCCCGGTCGCGGCCCAGAACGACTCGTCCTCGGGCCGCCAGTCGCTGATCCAGCGACGCCGGGCGGCGGGCGGCGCGATGTCCGGCGCGGGTGCTGTCTGCAGATCGGTCACGGGTGCCCTCCGGCATGGTCAGGGGGTCAGGGGGCGTCGGCGCAGGCCGTCACTCGCTATCGGGGTCGACGGTAGGAACGGCGTGTTTCCCCGTTGTGAACTGGCGACGGTGACGTTCGTGACAGTCCCCGCACGGCGGCCGTCGGGGGCCGGTGCGGCCACCGGTTGAAAAAGACATTCAGGTCACTTCATTCAGCAACCAACTGTGTACTCGGAGTTAGCGGGCCCTTACCCTGGAAACCACTCGCCGGCGCACGCAGGAGGGAACACCCCAAATGCACGTCCCCGACGGATTTCTCGATGTCCCCACCAGCGTCGCCACCGGCGCGGCCGCCGCCCTGGCCATCGCCGTGAGCCTCCGCAAGGCCCGCGGCGAACTCGCCGACCGGACCGCGCCGCTCGCCGGCCTCGTCGCCGCGTTCGTCTTCGCCGCCCAGCTCGTCAGCGTCCCGATCGCCGCCGGCACCAACGCCCACCTGCTCGGCGGGGTCCTCGCCGCCATCCTCGTCGGGCCGTACACGGCGCTGCTGTGCACGTCCGTCGTGCTCGTCGTCCAGTGCCTGGTCATGGCGTACGGCGGCGTCACGGCGGCCGGCGCCAGCATGGTCGTCATGGACCTCGTCCCGATCGCCGTCGGGTACGGGGTCTTCCTCGCCGCCCGGGCGCTGCTCCCCCGCTCACCCGCCGGACTGACCGCCGCCGCGGGCATCGGCGCGTTCGTCGCCCCCCTCGCCGGCGCGCTCGCGTTCACCGGGCTCGTCGCGGTCGGCGGCACCGCCGGGATCCCGCTCGGGACGGTCCTCGCGGCCGTCGTCGGCGCCCACCTGCTCGTCGCCGTCGCCGAGGCGGTCCTGACGGCGCTGACCGTCCGCAGCGTGCTCGCCGTCCGCCCGGACCTCGTCCGTGGCAGGCTCGCCACACCACTGACCGTCCGGCCGGCGCGGGTGGCCACGCCATGAGCCACCCGGGGTGCCGGCCGGCGCGGGTGGGCGCGCCGTGAGCCGCGTGGTGCTCGTCCGGCTGCTGCTCGGGCTCGTCGGGCTCGTGCTCCTCGCCGGCGTCGCGTACCGGGTCGCCGACCCCGCCGCTCCCCCGCCGTCCGCCCACCACGGCTCCCAGGCGACGCGGCAGCATCCACCCGAGGACCAGGGCTGGTCGCTGCTCGCGGCACCGGTCGGCGTCGCCGTCACGTTCGCGCTCGCCAGCGGCGTGTTCTGGCTCGCCCGCCGCCGGCACGGCGGCGCCGGATGAGCGCCGGGCGCCGGGCGAAGGCTGACCGGAGCGCCGGGCGGCGCGGGTGAGCGCCGGGCACGGCCGTCAGCTCCACCGTCCCGGGGATTCCCCCGTCCACCGGCTGCCGGCCCACGCGAAGGTCGCCGCGTTGCTGGTGTTCGTGCTGGCCGTCGTCGCGACCCCGCGCACCGCGTACTGGTCGTTCGGGGCCTACGCCGTGCTGATCGTGGCCGCCGTCGCGCTCGCCCGGCTTCCGCCACTGCTCGTCCTGCGCCGGATGACGATCGAGGCGCCGTTCCTCGTCTTCGCCGCAGCGCTGCCGTTCCTCGTCGCCGGCGAGCGCGTCGAGGTCGCCGGCGTGGCGCTGAGCGTGCCGGGACTGCTCGCCGCCTGGAACATCCTCGCCAAGGGGACCCTCGGGGTGGCCGCGTCGGTCGTCCTCGCCGCGACCACCAGCGCGCGGGACCTGCTGGACGGCGTCCGCCGCCTCGGTGCGCCGGAGCAGCTCGTCCAGATCGCGCTGTTCATGGTCCGGTACGGGGACGTGGTCGCGGGCGAGGCCCGGCGGATGCGGACGGCGCGCGCCGCGCGGGGCTTCGAGGCCCGGAGCCTGCGGCACGCCGCCGTACTGGCGCACTCCGTCGGCGCCCTGTTCATCCGCTCGTTCGAGCGCGGCGAGCGCGTGTACGTGGCGATGCTGAGCCGCGGCTACACCGGGACGCTGCCGGCGACCGGCGGGGCGGCGGCGAGGCCCGCGCAGTGGCTGGCCGCGGCGTCCCTGCCGGGGGTTGCCCTGGCGGTCGCGGCCACCGCCTGGATCAGGTAGCCGCCTGGATCAGGCAGCCGCGTGGATCAGGTGGGGAGGGTCTCGCCGGTGATGGTGGCGACCCGCCAGCCGTTCCCCTGCCAGGCGACGGTGACCTGGCACGACACGAACGTGGCCGCCGGGAGGCTGCCGCGCACCTGGCCGTCAGGGCCGAACGCCGACCGGGACGAACGGTCGAAGGACACGACGATCATCGGGCGGTCGTCCGGGGCGAACTCCTCGGCGTCGGCCGACCGGACGGTGTGCGTGCCGCCCTGGAGGTACCCGCCGTCGTTGTAGTTCTGCCGGACGCTGCTGATCAGGCTCTCGCACTGCCGGCAGCCGGCGCCGCTCGCGGCGGTGAGCCGGGTGATGTCGCCGGTCTGGGTGGCGTAGTCCAGCGCCTGGAACCAGTAGCGGACGAACTGCTCGGCGCCCGCGTCGTCACGCTGCTTGGACTTCGGGTCCGCCACGGGCGCGGGGACGGCGCTGGGCAGCACCGAGGACGCCGCGTCGGGCTGGTCACCCGGCGCCGCGGGAGGCGCACTGTCGTCCGCGCAGGCCGTGAGGCTCATCAGTACCGCGAGCACTCCGGCCACCGCGCGACCTCTGCTGGTCACGGCACGTAGGCTAACCAGGGGATCGCGGCCACCGCGACATCGACTCGTAATCTTCGACCAATCGTGATCACGCGACTACGCCGAAGGCGGCGGACCGCGACCCGGCGAAGCGGCACGAAAGCGCGTACACAGCCACGCAGGGTAGGCACGTAATTACGTGCTGGCGCACACCGTCACGATCTCTCTCATCGTGTCTCAACCTGCGATTTCCCGCGCGTACACTTGCGCCCGACCTTGGGGCGGCGCTATGCCGTCACGCAATTCGCGGAGGATGTGACAAACCATGGCTGGTGGCCGCCACAGAGGCTCGGTCGCCCCCCATCTGCGTGCGGTGCGCGCCGTCCGGCAGTCCCGGACGCGCGGCCGACGGCTGGCGCTCGCGCCCTGGATCGTGGTCGCGGTAGTGGTGGCACTGCTGCTCGGCGGCATGTCCTTCGGGTACCTGATGCTCGCCAAGAGCGGCTGCGACGGCACACCGACCTCGGTGACCGTCGTCGCCTCGCCGGACCAGTTCAAGACGATGTCGGCGCTGGCCCAGGAGTGGGTGCAGTCCGAGCCGGAGATGGACGGCAAGTGCATCGGAGCGGTCGTCGAGCGCAAGGAGGCGGCCGACGTCGCCGCCGCCCTCGGCCCCGCCTGGGACCCGCGCCGCGACGGGCCACGGCCCGACGTGTGGGCACCGGAGTCGACGGCGTGGCTGCTCGTCGCCGCCGACCGCCCGGACGCCGCCGCGATGCTCCCGTCCAACCCGACGAAGCTCGCGTCTTCGCCCGTCGTCATCGCGATGCCCAAGCCGATGGCCGAGGCGCTGAAGTGGCCGCAGGCCCAGCTCGGCTGGCGCGACATCATCGGCACGTTCGGCGCCGGCAAGACCTGGGCCGACTTCGCCGAGAACGAGAACTGGGGCCGCTTCCGCATCGGCATGACCGACCCCGCGCGCTCCACGGCCGGCCTGCACGCCCTGTTCTCCATCACCGACTTCAACAACGACCAGGAAGTCAGCAGCGAGGAGATCAAGGCCGGGCTCGTCTTCGAACGCGCCGTCACCACGTACGTCAGCGACAGCAGCAAGCTGTTCGAGGGCCTCGCCAAGCAGGACGCCGTCAGCCGCGAGAACGCCCTCGGCTACGTCTCGGCGTTCCCCGCGCTGGAGAGCGACGTCGCCGCGTACAACAACACCAACCCGAAGGTGCCGCTCGCCCCGATCTACCCGAAGGAAGGCACCGCCGACGCGAACTACCCGTACACGGTGCTCAAGGCGCCCTGGGTGGACATCGAGCGCCAGCGGATCGCGAACGAGTTCCTGGACTTCCTCCGCAGCGAGACCGGCCGCAAGGCCTACGGCGAGGCGGGCTTCCGGAGCCCCGACCGCTCCACCGCCGACGCGCCGGACCTCACCGCCGAGCGTGGCTTCCAGTCCAACATCGCCACGGAGTCGCGCGAGGTGCTCGCCGCCGAATCCGTCACCAAGACGGTCGTCTCGTGGACCGCGCTGCGGCGCCGCGCGAACATCCTCGCGGTGCTGGACACGTCCGGCTCGATGAACGAGAAGCCACCAGGCTTCCCGGCCTCGAAGCTCCAGATCGTCCAGCTCGCCGCCGGGAAGGCCACCAGCCTGTTCAGCGACGGCACGAAGATCTCCCTCTGGGAGTTCTCCACCAACCGGACACCCACGACCGACTACAAGGAACTCGTCCCCATGACGCTCATGGGCGGCAAGGTCAACGGCGTGCCCACCCGGCAGGTCATGGGCGGAGCGATCCGCGGCCTGCAGGCCAAGGGCAACACCGGCCTGTACAACACGACGATCGCCGCCTACAAGTCCGCGGTCGAGCAGTGGGAGGCCGACCGGCTCAACCTGGTCGTGATCATGACCGACGGCCAGGACGACAACGTCAACGGGCTCAAGCGCGACCAGCTCATCGCGCAGCTCAAGCAGGCGTCCCGGCCCGACCGTCCCGTGCAGATCGTGACGATCGCGTACGGGTCCGAGGCGGACGTCAGCTCGCTGCAGGAGATCTCCCGCGCCACGGGTGGCCGCACGTTCATCTCCCGCAACCCGCAGGACGTCGAGAAGGTCTTCCTCGCCGCCCTGTTCGGCAGCCAGTAGGCCGTGGCGGGCGGCCGGGTTCACCGGCCGCCCGCCGCCGCCCGCCGCCGGCCCGCCGCCCGCCGCCCGCCGCGACAAACCGGACTGTTCGGGATGCGGTGCTGTAACCGGACGCGGGGTACCCCAACAACCCCGACAGTTGCGCGACGAGACCAGCGCTAGTCGCCGGCGAGGGCCCGGCGCACCGGGTCCGCCTTCGCGGCCGCCTCGGCCACCTCGGCGTCCGCGTCGCTGCTCCAGGTGATGCCGCCGCCGGCCCACACGTGCAGGCGGCCGTCCGTGGCCGCGACCGTGCGGATCGTCAGGCCCAGGTCCAGACCGTCCGCCGACAGGTACCCCAGCGCACCCATCGCCGGGCCGCGCCCCACCGGCTCCAGCGCCGCGATCACATCCAACGCGGCCAGCTTCGGCGCACCGGTCACCGACCCGCCCGGCAGCACGGCACGCAGCAACTCCGCCAGCCCCACCCCGGGACGCAGCGCCGCCCGCACCGTCGACTCCGCCTGCCACAGGTCGCACCAGGGCCGCAGCGCGTACAGCTCCTCGACCAGCACCGTCCCGGTCCGGGCCACCCGCGCCAGGTCGTTGCGTTCCAGGTCGACGATCATCACGTGCTCGGCACGCTCCTTCGCCGACGCGTACAGCTCGGCACGGCCCCGCACGTCGCGCGGGCGCGTCCCCTTGATCGGGCGCGTCACGACCTCGCCGCCCGCGACCGTCACCAGGCACTCCGGCGACCCGGTCGCCACCGCCCAGCCCGCGCCCGCCAGCTGGCCGCCGTAGACCGCCCCGGGCAGCGAGGCGACCCGCGCCAGCGCCCCGGACGGATCCCCCGTGTACGGCGCGCTCTGGTGGCCGACCACGTTCACCTGGTAGACGTCCCCGCGGCTGATCGCCTCCCGGACCGTCTCGACGGCGGCCGCGTGCTCGGCGTCCGTCCACGACCGCACCCAGTCCCCTACCCACAGTGACTGGCCCGCACGCTCGATTTGCGGTGTTTGTGGCTGCTCTCCGTGACGAATCACCGCCACGAGGTCGGGTACGCCGGGCGCCGGACTGGGCGGTCCGGGCGGCGCGCCGACCATCGCGGCGCCCGCGGCGGCGGAGATCAGCAGCTCCGCGTACGGTTGCGCGCCGGCCGTAACCTTCGTCACATCCAGGTCGTTGGCCAGGGCGGTGAGATCACGGACAGGAAGTCCTTCGGCGGCGAGAAAGTCCTCCAGGAGGAGGGCCGGATCGCCCGGATCACCAACCCACCACTCCAGCCGGTTCTGTTCAGAATCGACAGAACCAGCGTGCGGATGACGAAGCGTTCTCAATTTGTTGTCCGCAACCTGACGGAGTTACCCCGCAATCCACTTGCCATGGTGGAGCATGATGTGAGCAGTACCACACCTCGATACGTCGACCGGAGACCCCCGATGTGCCCGCACACGCCGTCCTGCCCGCCATACAGCGCGTCTGACCGGGAAGCTGCCCACGTGGTGGCCGCACACCCCGAGCAGGGCTGGAGCCTGCTGTGCAACGGGGTGATCGTCTTCGAGGACACCGGCGAACTGCTCCCCGACGGCCGCTCCGTGGCCCCCGCCCGACCCGAACCGTGCCACGCCGCCGCCTGATCACGCTGCGCTGAAACCGGCGCGCGCCGCACCGCCGCGCGCCGTCTCACGTTGTCACAACTCTCCGCGATGGCGCGCACCCTTGCATCGCCCGTCCTCATGGCGCCATCCTCCCACCCGGCCGCACCCACACCCGCGCCGCCGCACACGCCACCCGCCGCGAGCCTCCCGCGCACACGCGCCTCACAACCGCCGCGAGCCCGTCCGTACGCCGAGGTTCGGACTTTTGAGGGGCGCGGGCACCGCGGCACCCTCAAAAGTCCGACAGTGGGGCGCTAGGCGAAGGCCTCGGGCGGCGGGCAGGAGCAGACCAGGTTCCGGTCGCCGTACGCGCCGTCGATCCGCCGCACCGGCGGCCAGTACTTCGCCCGCTTCAGCTCCGGCACCGGGTACACGGCCGTCTCGCGGTCGTAGCTGTGGTCCCACTCCCCCGCGACCATCGCCGCGGTGTGCGGCGCGTTCCGCAGCGGGTTGTCCTCCTTGCCGAACTCGCCCGAGGCGACCTTGTCGATCTCGCCCCGGATCGCGATCATCGCGTCGATGAACCGGTCGATCTCGGTCAGGTCCTCGGACTCCGTCGGCTCCACCATCAGCGTCCCGGCGACGGGGAACGACATCGTCGGTGCGTGGAAGCCGTAGTCGATGAGCCGCTTCGCGACGTCGTCCACGGTGACGCCGGTGGCCTTCGTGATCGGACGCAGGTCCAGGATGCACTCGTGCGCGACCAGCCCGCCCTGGCCCGTGTACAGCACCGGGAAGTGCTCGTTCAGGCGCGTGGCCATGTAGTTGGCGGCGAGGATCGCGGTGCCGGTGGCGTCGCGCAGCCCGTCCGGACCCATCAGGCGCAGGTACGTCCAGGAGATCGGCAGGATACTGGCGGAACCCCACGGCGCCGACGCGACCGGACCGACCGGGCCCTTGCCGAGCGACGGCGCGAACGGGTGGGTCGGCAGGTAGCCGGCCAGGTGCTCGCGCACCGCCACCGGCCCGACGCCCGGACCGCCGCCGCCGTGCGGGATGCAGAACGTCTTGTGCAGGTTGAGGTGGCTCACGTCGGCGCCGAACTTGCCGGGCTTGGCCAGCCCCAGCAGCGCGTTGAGGTTCGCACCGTCCACATAGACCTGGCCGCCGGCCTCGTGCACGGCCGCGCACACGTCCGCGATGGCGGTCTCGAACACGCCGTGCGTGGACGGGTACGTGACCATCAGCGCGGCGAGTGAGTCGGCGTTGGCGTCGATCTTGGTGTGCAGGTCGTCCAGGTCGACGTTGCCGGCCTCGTCGCAGGCCACGACGACGACGCGCATCCCGGCCATGACGGCGGACGCGGCGTTCGTGCCGTGCGCCGACGACGGGATCAGGCACACGTCGCGGTGGTCCTCACCCCGGTCCAGGTGCCAGGCGCGGATCGCGAGCAGCCCGGCGAACTCGCCCTGGGAACCGGCGTTCGGCTGGAGGCTCACCGCGTCGTACCCGGTGACCTCGGCGAGCCAGCGCTCCAGGTCGGCGATGAGCGACGCATACCCGCGGGCCTGCTCGGACGGCGCGAACGGGTGGATCCGCGCGAACTCCGGCCACGTCACCGGCTCCATCTCGGTGGTGGCGTTGAGCTTCATCGTGCACGAGCCGAGCGGGATCATCGCCCGGTCGAGCGCGACGTCGTAGTCGGCGAGCCGGCGCAGGTACCGCAGCATCGACGTCTCGGACCGGTGACTGTGGAACACCGGGTGGGTGAGGAACTCACTGTCGCGCAGCAGCCCGTCGGGCAGGGTGTCGGCGGCGGCCGTGTCGAGCGCGGCGACGTCGGCCACGGTGACGCCGAAGGCGCCCCAGACGGCGTGCAGGTCGGCGACGGTCGTCACCTCGTCGCAGGCGAGCCCGATCGTGTCGGCGTCGACGAGGCGCAGGTTCACGCCGGCCTCGGCGGCGGCGTCCACAATGGCGCCCGCGCGGCCCGGCACGCGGGTCTGGACGGTGTCGAAGAACGCGTCGTGGACCAGCTCGATGCCGCCGTCGCGCAGCCCGGCCGCCAGGACGGTGGCCATCCGGTGCGCGCGCTGGGCGATGAGCCGCAGCCCGTCCGGGCCGTGCCACACCGCGTACATGCTGGCCATCACGGCGAGCAGCACCTGGGCCGTGCAGATGTTGCTGGTCGCCTTCTCCCGGCGGATGTGCTGCTCGCGGGTCTGGAGCGCCAGCCGGTACGCGGGCTGGCCGTCGGCGTCGACGCTGACCCCGACGAGCCGCCCCGGCAGCATCCGCTGCAGGCTCTGCCGCACCGCCATGAACCCGGCGTGCGGGCCGCCGAAGCCGAGCGGCACCCCGAAGCGCTGCGCGCAGCCGACGGCGATGTCCGCCCCGACCTCACCGGGCGCGCGGAGCAGCGCGAGCGCGAGCAGGTCGGCGGCGACCGCGACCAGGGCGCCACGCCCGTGCGCCTGCTCGATCAGCGCCGCGTGGTCGCGGACCACGCCGGACGTGCCCGGGTACTGCACGAGGACGCCGAAGAACTCGCCGTCGGGCAGGCCGGCGGTCAGGTCGGTGACGGCGAGTTCGATGCCGAGCGGCTCGGCGCGCGTGGCGAGGACGGCGATCGTCTGCGGATGCGCGTCAGCGTCCACGATGAAGGTGTTGGTCTTGACCTTGGTGGCGCGGCGCGCCAGCGTCATGGCCTCGGCGGCGGCCGTGCCCTCATCGAGCAGGGAGGCGCCGGCGACGGGCAGGCCGGTGAGGTCGGCGACCATCGTCTGGAAGTTCAGCAGCGCCTCGAGCCGGCCCTGCGAGATCTCCGGCTGGTACGGCGTGTAGGCCGTGTACCAGGCCGGGTTCTCCAGGACGTTGCGCAGCACCACCGGCGGGGTGTGGGTGTCGTGGTAGCCGAGGCCGATCATCTGCGTCATCGGCCGGTTCTGCGCGGCGAGGGCACGCAGCTCGGCGATCGCCTCGGGTTCGGTGGCGGCCTCCGGCAGCGCGAGCCGTTCGTGGGATCGGATCACCTCCGGGACGGCGGCCTCCAGCAGCGCGTCGACGCTGGGCTGGCCGATCGCGGCGAGCATCCGCTGCTTGTCCTCCGCGGACGGGCCGATGTGGCGCCGCGCGAACGGGACACCGCCGGCGAGCTCGGTGAGGGAAGGCCGATCGGTCATGGGGCGCTCCGGGAGGTGCGGGCGGGGCACGGCGCTGCCGTGGCCCGCGGGCCAGCCTCCCCCTCTGTCATCGGAACCTGAGAGCTTCACCCGAGGAGCCGGGTTTTCACCGTCGGTGAGGCGCATCCGCGCGCCTGCTTTCCAGAGTCGCCTACCCACACGGTCCTTTCGCCTGAGAGGTTCCGGGGAGGGTTGCTCCTTCGGCGCCCCGGCACTGGCTGTCCGGGGTCTCTCCCGCGTGGGGGTTATCGGCGCACTTCACGGTACCAGCGGGCGGCCACCCCCGCAGGGTGGGACGCGCCACACACGTCACCGTCGCAACACGTCCGTGACCGCAGGGTCCGGCGGTGACTCAACTGCAGGTGGACGGTCACGGATCGTGTCCAGCGCGGCCTTGGCGGCGGCGGCCACCTCCCGCGTCTTGTTCTTGCGCAGCGTCACCTGCCGGCACGGGTGGCAGCGGGCCGCGACGCCCTCGGCCTCGACGCCGTGGTGGCGGCACAACGTCACGGCACGCGGCAGGTGGAACGCCTGGCTCACCAGCAGCGCCTTCCGGACGCCGTACACCTGGGCCGCCCGCGCGCACGTGTCGTAGCTGTCCAGGCCGTACGGGTCGGTGACGATGCGATCCCTGGGGACGCCGCGTTCCACCAGGTAGTCCGTCATCACCGAGACCTCGTTGCCGGACCCGCCGGCGGCGTCACCGGACACGAGCACAGCCTTGGCCTTGCCCGTGCGGACCAGCTCGGCGGCGATGTCGAGGCGACCGGCCAGAAAGGACTTCGGGTGCTGCCCGCCCGGCGCCAGCTCGGCCCCGAACACGATCACCACCGGCGCGCTCGGCGCCTCACCCACGCCGTGCCGGTGCCCGGCCGACGTGGACGCGATCCACCCGATCGGGCCGGCAACAGTTCCTAGTGCGGCCACTACGACGAGGACGAGCACCAACCGCCATCCGCGACACCAACGGGCCATTCCGCGATTGTGGCGGACGGGGTCAAATCACCCGGTGCGGCGGGCCCGACGGGCGGAGAGCTCGTCGGCGGCGGACAGGGCCGCAGAGGTGTGCTCGGTACCGTCGGCACGCTCGCCCGGCATCGTGGCGAGGGAGCCCTCGATCTCGCGGAACGCGCCGCTGACCGCGATGCCGAAGACGCCCTGGCCGCCCTGGAGCAGGTCGACGACCTCCTCCGGTGACGTGCACTCGTACACGGTCGTGCCGTCGGACAGCAGCGTGATCTTGGCGAGGTCGTCGACGCCCCGGGCGCGCAGCTGCTCGACGGCGACCCGGATGTTCTGCAGCGACACCCCCGCGTCCAGGAGCCGCTTGACGATCTTCAGGACGAGGATGTCGCGGAAGGAGTAGAGCCGCTGGCTGCCGGAACCGTGCGCGGACCTTATCGACGGCTCCACCAGGCTCGTGCGGGCCCAGTAGTCGAGCTGGCGGTACGTGATGCCGGCGGCGTGGCACGCGGTCGGACCGCGGTAGCCGATCATCTCGTCCGGCGCCTTGCGCAGCCCCTCGCTGAACAGCACGCCCTGCTCAGGAGCGACCTGCGGCCGCCCGGCTAGCTCACCGATGCTGTCGCGCTCGACCACGACCAGACCTCCACCCTGGGCAGACCCGGTTGACCGTCCGGGGAGTTTCCTTGACGGTAAGAGTCTGGTGAACACCGGTCAACGCTGACCGACGGCGTGTCGAGACACTCCGAGCCGGCCAGGCGATGACGAGCGTCACACTCCAGACTAAACCCGACAATTGGTGTGGGCTTCAGGACCCGGCGAAGTCGTCCGGCGAGATCGTGTCCAGAAATTCCCGGAACTTCTCGACCTCGTCCTCCTGCTCGTCCGGGATGACGATCCCGGCCTCGTCGAGGACCGCCTCCGCGCACGAGATCGCCGCGCCGACCCGCAGCGCGAGCGCGATCGCGTCCGACGGCCGGGAGCTGACCCGGACGCCGTCCCCGATCACCAGGTCGGCGTAGAAGACGTTCTCGCGCAGCTCGACGATCTCCACCTTGCGCAGCGGCGACTTCAGCGCGTTCAGCACGTCCCTGAGGAGGTCGTGGGTCAGCGGCCGCGACGGGCGCACCCCCTGCTGTTCGAACGCGATCGCCGTGGCCTCCACCGGCCCGATCCAGATCGGCAGGTACCGGTCGCCGACCGCCTCCTTGAGCAGGACGATCGGTTGGTTGTTCGGCAGCTCCACCCGGACGCCGACCACGTTGAGCTCCTTCACCACGCCTCCGTCCTCGGTGCCCGGCGCGCGCCGAGATGGCGGTCCGGTACGCAGACCAAACTTCCTCACTGACGAACGTACACGGTGCGCCCGCGCTCAGCGCGCCGGCTTCGGGGACCGGATCAGCCACCCAGGGTGGACCGCAACCCCGCCTGCACCAACGCGGCGTGCAGCCGCACCGACAGCGCCGCCAACTCGCGCACCGTCTCCTGCGCCCTGGCCTGCGCCTCCGGCCCGCGCTGGCGGATCAGCGGCGCCACGACCTGCTCGAAGAGGCCCACCTCGCGGTCGGCGGCGGACCGGTACGCGCGCAGGTGCCGCGGTTCCAGCCCGTACGCCGCGAGCTGTGCGACGAGCTGCGTGATCAGCACCGCGTCCGCGTCGTAGAAGCCGCCGGGGCGCTTCACCACCAGCCCGAACTGCTCCAGCTGGCGCAACAGGTCCTCGGTGGCGCCCGACTCCTCCAGCAGCTCGCCCCGCGACAGCCGCACCGTGGCCGTGTCGCGCGCGAAGTCCTCCGGGGTCGGCAGGGACTCCGCCGACACCAGCGCGCGGGGTCCCCGGTCCAGCACCGGCGCGGACCCCCTGTCGGGCCCCTTGTCGAGACCCTCCAGCTGCTCGCGGATGACCCGCAGCGGCAGGTAGTGGTCCCGCTGCGCGGTGAGGACGTAGCGCAGGCGCGCCACGTCCTCCCGCGAGTACTTGCGGTACCCGGCGGCGGTGCGCTCGGGTTCGACCAGCCCCTCGGACTCCAGGAAGCGGAGCTTGGAGATGGTCGTGTCCGGGAACTCTGGCCGGAGCTGAGCGAGCACCTCACCGATGCTCAGGAAAGCCCGTGCCGCAGCCCCGGACGAACTCACTGCGAAACCCCCTCCGCGCCCTGCTTCGGGCCGGACAGGAACACGAGCCGGAACTTGCCGATCTGGACCTCGTCGGCGTTGGCCAGGGTCGCCGACTCCACGCGCTCCCGGTTGACGTACGTGCCGTTGAGGCTGCCCACGTCACGGACGGTGAACACGCCGGCCTCGCGCCGGAACTCCGCGTGCCGCCGCGAGACCGTCACGTCGTCGAGGAAGATGTCGCTCTCCGGGTGCCGGCCGGCGGTCGTCACGTCGGTGTCGAGCAGGAACCGGCTACCGGCGTTCGGGCCGCGGCGCACCACCAGCAGCGCCGAGCCGGGCGGCAACGTCGCGGCCAGCCGCGAACCCTCCACTTCACCGCCACCGCCGGACTCGCTGACCTCGACATCCTCGATCGCACCGAGGATCTGCGTCGACGACGAGTCGAGCGGGGGCAGGTCGTTCTCGGGGCGCCGGTTCATCGCTGCGCCTCACCGTGGTGCGCGACCTCGACGAACCGAGGCGGAACAGTGGCTGGCGGGGCACCCATCAAGGTCTTTCGCCTCCCAAGGAGCGTTCGTGTGTCTGTGTCAATGCTAGTGCCGCCGCACCGAGGGAAAGTCTCGACGTGGGCGGCAGGTTCACCCTGTGATCCGGCGAGCCTAGTCAGGGCGTGAAGAAGGGGTCAACCGGGCACGCGCGGCGGTACCGGACCGGACGCGCGCACCCCATCAGCCCTGGCTGGTGAGCTCCTCGTAGGCCGCCGCGTCGAGCAGCGTGTCCACGACCGACGGGTCGTCCAGCGTCAGCTCGACGATCCATCCGTCGCCGTACGGATCGCTGTTGATCAGCTCCGGCTCGCTCTCCAGCCCGTCGTTGCGCGCCGCCACCGTGCCGGTCAGCGGTGCGTAGAAATCCGACACGCTCTTCGTCGACTCGATCTCGCCGAGCGTGTCGCCGGCCTTCACCGCCGTGCCCGGGTCGGGCAGCTGGACGAACACGATGTCGCCGAGGGCGTCCTGGGCGAAATCGGTGATGCCGATGCGCACCGTGCCCTCCCCGGTCGAGCGCACCCACTCGTGCTCAGCGGTGTAGCGAAGGTCGGTAGGGATCACGTCAGTCCTCTCCTCAAGGTGGCTCCAGCGTCAGGACGCGGGCCGCGCGAACCGAGGTTCCCGCACCTTCCGCACCGCGGTGACCTGCACTGTACGGCGCTGCTCGATCAGCGCTTCTCCGGACTCCTGCCGCACGCTCTCCACGATCCCGCCCGGGATCTTCAGCGCGCCTTCCATCGTCGCCGGGTCGCCGATCACCGAGATCGTGTACGGCGCCACGAGCTTCGCGCCGTCGACCTCGATGCCGTCCGCGGTGTCGGAGAAGTACGTCGACGCGCCGATCCGGACCGCCGCCGACCCCTTCCCGGCGACCTGCATCGCCTCGGCACCGGCGCCGCGCAGCTCCTCGATCGTGTCCAGCAGCGTCGACCCCGGCAGCCGCTCCCCCGGCTTCTCCACCACCGTGATCACCAGGCCCGGCCCCTCGGCCTCCAGCGTGCCCGCCAGGATGCCCAGCTCGGTCGCCCGGCGCCGCGCATCCGCCAGCGCCGCCTCCGACCCCTGTGCCTCCGAGTTGATCGTCTGGCGGCGGAACTCCAGGTCCGTGATCTCGTCCCGCAGCCGCTCCTCGCGGGAGTTCAGCTCGTCCAGGATCCGCACCAGGTCGCTCTGCCGCGCGTTCGCGAACTGCGACTCGCCCTCGTTGTTCTGCAGCTGCGCGGCCAGCGCGAACCCCAGCGACGCGACCAGGAACGCGACGACGACGCCGGCCTTCCACCGCTTCTTCGCGTTCTTCACGGGCACCGGGGGCGCGGCCGGCTCGATCGTGGCCGGCGCCGTCTCGGCGGGTTCCGTCTCGGCCGGTGCTGTCTCGGCCGGTGTTTCGGTCGCCGCGGCTGGCTCTGGTGCCGCGGCTGGCTCTGGTGCGGCGGCTGGCTCTGGTGCGGCGGCGGCGGGCGCCGGCGAAGCTGGCGTGACGGGTTCGGCGGCGACGCCGGTCGGGCGGGTGACGGCCGGCTCAGCCGCGGCAGGGCGGGTGACGGCCGGGTTGGCGGCGCCCGGCTCGGCCTCGGCCTGGGCGTCCTGCGTCACCGTCGGCAGCTCGTCCGGCGCGGGGGTCTCGACGCTCAGCTTCACCGTCGGTTGGTCGTCCGGGGCGGCCGCGTCGTCGGTCAGCTTCACGGTCGGCTGGTCGTCGGGCGTCGCGGTGTCCGGCGTGGGGCCGGCGGCGGCGTCAGATGTGGTGGCGGCGGGGGTGGGGGCGCGGCGGGGTTCCGGTGCCGGCTTCGAGGTCGGCTGGTCCGGTTCGGGCGCCGGGGGGCGGCGGTCGCGGCTCATGCCCGGAACACGTGCCGGCGGATCGCGGCGACGTTGCCGAAGATGCGGACGCCGAGGACGACGACGACGCCGGTGGAGAGCTGGCCGCCGACGCCGAGCTTGTCGCCGAGGTACACGATGAGCCCGGCGACGAGGACGTTGGAGACGAACGAGACGACGAAGACCTTGTCGTCGAAGATCCCGTCGAGCTTCGAGCGGATGCCGCCGAAGACCGCGTCGAGGGCGGCGACCACCGCGATCGGCAGGTACGGCTGCAGCGCGGCCGGCACGCTCGGTTCGATGAGCAGCCCGGCCGCGATCCCGACGACGAGCGCGATTGCGGGGATCAACGTCCACCTCCGGTGGGTGAGGGTACGGCCCCGGTCGGGCTGCCGGTCGGACCAGGGGTGGGGCTGGTGCTGGGGCTTCCGGAGTCATCAGTGCCGGTGGAGCCGTCGGGGTCGGCGCCGGGCACGTGGGCGTAGGACAGCGGCGACCCGGCGGACGCGGGCAGCGACAGCTCCTCGGCGGTGCGGACCCGGAACGTCATCTCGTACCGCTCGATGTAGCTGCGGAAGCGGCGGGCGACGCTGGACGAGGCGAACCGGTCGGCGAGCTGGTCGGCGTCGCCGATGGCCTTGATCTCGTACGGGCTGGTGACGGGCCGCAGGTCCACGAGGATGGCCTCGCCGGCGAGCCGGATCGTGCTGGTGGGCGTGAGGCGCTGGTTGTCGATCGTGACGGCCTCGGCGCCGGCCTTCCACAGAGCGTTGACCAGTTCCTGCAGGTCGCGGTCCAGGATCCGGGCGAGGTCGAGTTCGTCGGTGGGTTCGCCGGTCACGGGGTCGACGGGCGGCGGGCCGTCGCCGACGGTCACGACGAGGCCGGGGCCAGTGACGGACGACAGGCCGGTGACGGTCTCCAGCTGCTCCAGCTGGCGCGAGGTCTGCTGGCCGGCCGCGCTGTCGGCGAGCGCCGTCTCGCGGTCGCGGGCGAGCTGTTCGCGGAGGTCGTCGGCGCGGCGCTGCATCCGGTCGGACTCGGCGGACCGGACCTTGATGTCCTCGACGAGGCTGGCCTTGGCCTGGGCGGCGTCGGGGGCGCGGGCGACGGTCTGCTGGTAGGCGATGGCGAGGACGGCGCCGAGGACGACGAGCGTGAGCGCGGTGACGGCCGAGCGGAGCCGCCGGACGAGCGCGCTGGGCGGCTGTTCCCGTTCGCGGCGCTCGGCGGCGGCGGCGTACCCGGCGTCGAGGTGGTTGTTCATCAGCTCGGCGAGCATGGCCAGGCCGGGCGAGGGCGGGGCGCCGCGCCAGGGTCCGCGCAGCGACGGGGACGGTTTGCGCCGTGGCGGCTCGCTCATCCGGTCACCTCCTGCCGGCGTTCGGCGCGGACGAGGCCGGCGACCTGGGCGAGGTAGAGGAGCCCGGCCCAAACGTAGAGGGAGGTGCCCCAGAGAGCGAACGCCCACCCGAACGGCGCCGCGATCGTGCCGGCGAGCCCGTCGACGTGCGCGAGCAGCAGGAGGGGGAACGACGCGAGCAGGTTGAACGTGGCGGCCTTGCCGAGGAAGTGCACCGGCAACGGGCCGTAGCCGTAGTGGCGCAGGATCGGCAGGGTCAGCGCGAGGACGAGGTCCCGGCCGACGATGACGGCGGCGACCCACAGCGGGATGATGTCGCGGATCAGGAAGGCACCGACGGTCGCGACGATGTAGAGGCGGTCGGCGAGCGGGTCGAGGAGCTGCCCGATCCGGCTGACCTGGCCCCAGGCGCGGGCGAGCTTGCCGTCGAGCCAGTCCGAGAAGCCGCTGAACACGAGGACGGCGACCGCGAGCAGGTCGGCCTCCGGCCCGAGCATGAGCCACAGGAACAACGGCACGCCGAGCAGCCGGAGCAGGCTGAGCAGGTTGGGCAGCGTGAGGACGCGGGTGCTCACCTGCCCGTCGGGGGGCGTCCGCACGGTCACGCGCGTGGCCCAGGTCGACGTGTCACCGGGCCTCCTTCGCCGTGGTCTCTCCGTCCGGTGAATCCTCCCATGCGGGGATGATGCCGCTGAGCAGGGCCGGGCTCTCGACGTGCGCGTTGTGACCGGCTCCGGCCAGGATCACGGCCTCGGGGAACAGCGCGCGCAGCGCGGCGGCGTCGACCATGTGGTCGTGTTCGCCGGCGGCGAGGACGACCGGGCACCGGGCGTCCGCGAGCAGGGCGGGCATGTCGGGTGCGCCGACGCCGAACGTGGCGGGGTCGAGGGCGAGCTGCCAGCCCTCCCCTGCCGGACGGACGCCGGCCAGCGCGCGCGGGTCGTCCGGTGGCACGAGGCCGGTGAGGCCGGCGACGGCGAGATGGCGGTCGACGGCGTCGGCGCGGGTGGCGAACGTCCGGGCGGGGCGGGCGGCGAGCGCGGCGGCGCGTTCGAGTTCGGACGGGGTCCAGGCGATCTTGATGCCGAGGCCGGCGGCGTGGCGGGGCGGTGGGCCGTGGCGTCCGCTGGCGAGTTCGAGGGCGAGGACGCCGCCGAGCGAGTGCCCGAGGACGGCGTGGACCGGGCCCGGCACGGCACCGGCCACAGCGGCCGCCATGCTCGCGAACGTGTAGGCGGGCAGCGGCGCCGAGGCGCCGTGGCCGGGAAGGTCTGGGACGATCACCCGGCCGGGCCACAGCGCGGCGACGCCGTCCCAGACGTCGCCGGTCGCGCCGAGCCCGTGCAGGAGGAGCAGGGTCGGGCCGTCACCACCCGCGGTGCGGACGTGGACGGTGGGTGGCATGAGGGCATGCTGTCACGCCGGCGGAGTGCCGGGGGCGATATCACTCCACAGTGGTACGTGTCTCCCCGATCGGCTGGACTACCGGATCGGCTGGACCTGGGCGAGCTGGCGGGACATGGCCACGAGCTGGCCGGCGCTGTCCCACAGCTCGACGTCCTCCTCGATCATGCCGCCGATGAGGGCGTGGCTGCGGACCCTGGCCTGCAGCCAGCCGTCGACGGGCTCGCGCCGGAAGTGGACGGTGAGCTCGACGGTGGGGACCACGACGCCGTCGGCGACCTCGTAGATCACCGGCGGGAACGCGTCGACGACCAGCGGTACGGACGCCAGGTCGGGTGCGCGGCCGTCGACGAACCGGATCCACCCGTCGAGCTGCGCGGTGCCGGACATCTCGCCCCGGATCCAGCGCGAGGTGGGCGTGACGCGGTAGTCGAACCGGTCGGCGATCGTGATGGATCCGGCGGCCGTGCGCATGGGCAGGGACCGGCACTCGTCGGGGCCGGGGATGGCGGGGGCTTCGGTGGCGAAGCCGGCGGTCATGGCGGTCGAGAACCCGGAGGAGCCGGCGGCGAGCGGCGCCGGGCCCGAGGCGTAGGCGGCGAGCAGCCGGAGCCGGTCGGTGCCGTCCTGGCGCAGGCTGGCCGTGGCCGTGCTGATCGTGCGGCCGCGGCGGACCACCTCGACGTCGACCTCCGCCGGGCCGACGGAGCCGGGGCGGAGGAAGTGCGCGGTGACGGTCAGCGGCTGGGCGCCGTCCAGTGCCTCGGTGATGCCGGCGAGCGCCGTGACGAACAGGTAGCCGCCGTTGGGGCGTCCTTCGAGTCCACTCCACCCGTCGCCGACGTCGGCCCGCCACCGGCCGTCCCCGGCGGGGGCGACCTGGGTGTCGGCGTCGAAGCGGTAGCGGGTGCGGGGTGCGGTCATCGGGCGTCCTTCACGAGCGGGCGGGCGGGGGCGAGGAGGTCGAGGTGGTGGTCGAGGGTGGCGAGCGCGGCGGCCGCGTCGAGGTGGCCGAGCAGCAGGTGGGTGGCGAGGCCGGTGGTGAGGGCGAGGAGGCGTGGCGCTTCGAGGTCCGGCGCGGTGTCGGGGTGGAGGTGGCCGGCGTCGCGCGCGGCGGCGAGGAGGTGGGCGAGCACCCCGACGGTCTGTTCGTGGATGCGCCGGACCTCGACGGCGAGCCGCTCGTCGGTGACGGAGCGGATGAGGAAGGCGTTCTCCAGCAGGACGTCCGCGCGGCTCTCGGGGTCGGTGGGCAGGAACGCGGCGAGCGCGGTGCGGAGCAGGTCGAGCGGGGTGTCGGGGTCGGGGACGTCGCGCAGGACGCGCGCGCAGCGGCGCTGCCCGGCCCGGCGGGCGGCGTAGCGGACGAGGTCGTCGCGCGTCGCGAAGTAGTGCTGGACCATGCCTTTGGAGACGCCGGCCTCGGCGGCGACCTCGTTCAGGCTGACGGCTTCCAGCCCGTGGCCTGCGGCGAGGCGCCAGACGGCTTCGGCGATGGCGTGCCGGCGCTGCTCGTGGTCGACCTTCTTCGGCACCGCCCCGCCTTTCGTCGAACTCGCGCATTTTCGCAATCCGATTGGATTGTCACAGTAGCTCATGCCTGGTTACAGTCCGATCGGATTGTAAAACCGACCACGGGGGTCTCCATGCATGTCGTCGTCACGGGCGGTACCAGCGGCATCGGCCGCGCGCTCGTCCACCATCACGCCCGCCACGGCCACCAGGTCACCGCGATCGGCCGGGACGCCGCGCGCGGCGCCGCGCTGCGTAAAGCCGGGAACGTGCGGTTCCTCCGCGCGGACCTGAGCCTGGTCAGCGAGAACGAACGGGTCGCCGCCGAGCTCGCCCACGCGGACCGGCTCGTCCTCCCGGCGCCGTGGCGGCAACTGACCGGACCGCTGTTCCGCCTGTTCGCGGCGTCACCGGAGCGCGCGGCCCAGCGCCTGACGGCGCTCCTCGACGGCGGGCCAGGCGACGGCGGGCCGAGCGACCGCGGGCCAAGCGACGCCCTGCCGAGCGAGGGCCTGTCCGCGTACCGGGTCACGCGCCGGATCGATACCCGTTCGGGCACGTTCGCGAAGCACTTCGACCGGGCCGCCGCCGCTCGCCTGCGCAGGGCCACCGCCGAACTGGTGCCATCCGGGACATAACCGGCCGAGCGTAGGGACATAGCCCGGCGCGAACCCCGTCCCGCCTGCATCTTTATGGCGTCAAGTCGTCCTAACGGTTGTTATTCCGGTGTACGGTGCGCGCGGATCGCGGGGCGCCCTCCGCTGGGGGCTGCCTGTCCCGGGGGCCCCGCACGAAGGAGAGCTCGTGCGCCCACCGGACAAGATCGCACCGGCCAACGGCGGCCTGTCGACGCGAGCCAAGACCGCGGCGTTCGCCGCGCTCGCGCTCGTCGCCGGCGGGGTGCTGGTCGCCTCACCCGCTGTGGACGCCGATCCGCAGCCCACCTTCAGCGCGGACAAGGCGGTCGCGCGCAACTGCTTCGCCAAGCCGGTCGGGTCGGCCGCGGGCGTGGCGAACCGTGCCGTCGAGGCCACCGACACCGGCCTCGTCCGGGTCATGCTGGACGGCGGCGGCGACTGGGACGTCGCCGTGTTCGACAAGGCGACCGGCCGCGCGGTGGCCGGCTCGTCGGGCTTCCGCAGCAGCGAGCTGGCCGAGGGCTTCGTCACCAAGGGCCAGCAGCTGATCGTGCAGGCGTGCCGCTACGCCGGCCCCGCCAAGACGGTGAACTACGGCATCGGTTTCGTCGGCGTCGCGACCACGCCGGCCGCCGGCCCGTCGCAGCTCGTGTCGGTCCGCACGGCCGACCGCGCGGCGAAGCGCCGCCTCCAGTCCCTCGACCTGGACATGACGGAGTTCGCCACCGCCACGACCATCGACGTGGTGCTGCACGGCGACGCCGACGCGGCCAAGCTGCGCCAGGCCGGCTTCACGTACACGGTGAAGGTCCCGGACCTGCGCAAGCGGATCGCCGCCAACCGCGCCGCCGACGCCAGCTTCGCGAAGAAGCAGGCCGTCTCGAACCTGCCGAGCGGTCGCACCACCTACCGCCGCCTGGCCGACTACCAGTACGAGATGAAGGAACTGGCCCGCGCGCACCCGTGGCTCGTCAAGCCGCTGACGCTGTCGGAGAAGACGGTGGACGGCCGCACGATCGACGGCCTGGAGATCACCGCGAACGCCGCCAACGTCGACGACGGCAAGCCGGTGTTCTTCATGATGGGCGTCCACCACGCCCGTGAGTGGCCGGCCGGCGAGCACACCCTGGAATGGGCGTACGACCTGGTCAAGAACTACAAGAAGAGCAAGCGGACCTCCCGTCTGGTGGACACGACCCGCAACATCGTCGTGCCGCTGGTCAACCCGGACGGCTTCACCGTCTCCCGCGAGGCGATGCCGCTCGGCGACTTCAGCAAGTTCGACTACGAGATGAAGCGCAAGAACTGCCAGACGCTGGACGCACCCCCCGCGGACCGCGTCGGCGTGTGCGCGGCGAACCCGGGCGGCCGTATCCGCGGCGTCGACCTGAACCGCAACTACGGCGGCTTCTGGGGCGGCCCCGGTGCGAGCTCCAGCCAGGCGAGCGACACCTACCGCGGTTCGGCGCCGTTCTCCGAGCCGGAGGTCAAGGCGGTCCGCGCGCTCATCCAGCAGCGGCAGGTGACGAACCTGATCACCAACCACACGTTCGGCAACCTGGTGCTGCGCGCGCCGAGCATCCTCGACACCCGTCCCCCGCTGGACGAGCCGCTCGCCAAGGAACTCGGCGCCGCGATGTCGAGCCGCAACGCGTACGAGAACCAGGCCGGCTGGCAGCTCTACGACACGTCCGGCAGCACCGAGGACTGGAGCTTCTGGGTCACCGGCGGTCTCGGCTACACGTTCGAGATCGGCCCGGACGGGTTCCACCCGGCGTTCGAGACGGCGGTCGTCGACGAGTACCTGGGCACGGGCGGCGCGGCGGGCGCCGGCAAGGGCGGCAACCGCGAGGCGTACTACACGATGGCCGAGTCCACCGCGAACGCCGCGCACCACGCCACCGTCACCGGCACGGCGCCGAAGGGCTGGAAGCTGCGGGTCCGCAAGGAGTTCCAGACCCCGACGTCCCCGGTGATCCAGCCGGACGGCACCGTGGGCGACCCGATCATGTACACCGACGTCCTCGGCTCCGCGCTGAAGGCGCCGGGCGGCCGGTTCAGCTTCGCGCTCAACCCGTCGACCCGGCCGCACGTGGCCGGACGGTTCGGCCGCAAGCCCGCCGGGCCGCCGCAGACGCCGGTCACGCTCGCCAACCCGGACGGGCAGCCGGCCGAGAACACCGAGGCGAACCCGCTCGACGGGCCGCACGAGGTGATCCCGTTCACGATCCAGGCGCCGCCCGCCGTCGACAACGGCAAGGCGAACATCCACATCCAGTGGACCAACCCGGAGAACGACTGGGACCTCTACATCCTCAACGCCGAGGGCAAGATCGTCGGCCAGTCGGCGTCGTTCGGCGACACCGACGAGGACGCGGCGCTCATCGACCCGCTGCCGGGCGACTACCGGGCGATCGTCGTCAACTACGACCAGGTCGACGGCCAGCCGTACGACGACTGGTCCGGTGGCAAGGTGACGTTCGAGAACCCGCTGCCGCCGCTGGTCGGCGTCAAGGAGTCCTGGACCCTGACCTGCGAGAAGCCGAACGGTGCGCTGGTGAGCGTCCGCCAGGTCATCGTGGACCGCGGCCAGACCGTGGACCTCGGCAACGCCTGCGCCAAGCCGGCACGCAAGCAGCGCGCCACCGACTGACCCGGGCATGAAGAAGGGGGCCGCGCCAACCAGGCGCGGCCCCCTTCTGTTGTCCGGCTACTTGCGGCCCAGCGCGGCCTTGGCGGCGGCGGTGAAGAACCGCTCCAGCTCGGAGCCGAACGGGTTGTCGTGGACCAGGTACGTCCAGGTGGCGGTCGGCCGGACCAGCCCGGCGTCCTCCAGGTCCCACTCCGGGCCGTCGATCTTCACCTCGTCGAACGTCGCCACCGCGCGGTCGTCGATCTCGGTGAGCAGCTCGGTGAACGCGGGGACGGCCGCCCGGTGGAACTCGTCCAGCGGGTCGAGCCGGCCCAGAGCACGCAGGTGCACGCCCTCCCGCACGTCGGCGAGGAGCGCCAGGTGCTCGGCCCAGCCGCGGTCGAGGTGGTGCAGGGCGATCAGGCGGGCCGCGCGCGCCGCCGCCTCCTCGCCGATCTCCTCGGTGACCTCCGCGTACCTGTCCTTGCTCCGCTCGCCCATCAGCTCGGCGGCCGCGCCGGAGGTGAGCAGCGCGTCGCGCCGCTGCGCCAGGACCCGTCGCTGGCGCTCGACCAGCAGGCTGTACCGCCACGTGTTGCGGTGGATCTCGAAGTTGATGCCCTCGCTGACCCGCTGCGCGTGCTCGATCGCCGCGTCGACGCTCTTGTCCGTCAGGCGGCCGTCCGGCTGGGCGGCCACGCCGGCCGCGATGCCCTTGTCGCCGTGGTGGGCGATCAGGTCGTCCTCGACGCTGACGTAGAACACCGAGCCGCCGGGGTCGCCCTGGCGCCCGGACCGGCCACGGAGCTGGTCGTCCACGCGCCGGCTGTCGTGCCGGCCGCTGCCGATCACGTACAGGCCGCCGAGCTCCGCCACGCGGTCCCGGTCCTCCTCGTGGCTGCCGCCGAGCCGGATGTCCACACCACGGCCGGCCATCTGCGTCGACACCGTCACGGCGCCGAACGTGCCGGCCTCGGCGATGATCTCCGCCTCCTCGGCGTCGTTCTTCGCGTTCAGCACCTTGCACTCGACGCCCGCTTCTTCGAGCGCCGCCGCGATCCGCTCCGACTCGGCCACGTCCAGCGTGCCGATCAGCACCGGGCGGCCCTTCTCGTGCGCGACGACCGCCTCCGCGACGAGCGCCTTCTCCTTCGCCTCCCGGTTGCCGTACACGCGGTCGTGCTCGTCCACCCGGACGCACGGCGCGTTCGACTCCACGACGGCCACTTCGAGCTGGTAGAACTCGCGCAGCTGCTCGCCGACCAGGACGCCGGTCGCGGTCATGCCCGCGGTCTTCGGGTACAGCCGCAGCAGCGACTGGATCGTCAGCGTGCCGAGCACCTCGCCCTCGGCGGTGGCCGCCAGGCCCTCCTTCGCCTCGACGGCGGCCTGGAGCCCGTCCGGCCAGCGGCGGCGCTGCGCCACCCGGCCCCGGAACTCGTCGACCAGCTCGACCTTGCCGTCCCGGACGATGTAGTCGACGTCGCGGGTCAGCAGCGCCTCCGCGTACAGGGCGACGTTGACGCTGGTCAGCTCGGTCAGGTGGTCCGGCTCGTACAGGTTGATGCCGCCGAGCGCCTTCTCGACCCTGGACAGGCCGGCGTCGGTGAGCTGGACGCTGCGCTTGTCGGCGGCGGCCCGGTAGTGCTGGCGGGCACGCAGCCCGCGCACGACCTCGGCGGCGGCCTTCGTCGGGTCGGCGAGGTCGGCCACGGCGCCGGCGAGCACCAGCGGCACCCGCGCCTCATCGATCAGGATCGAGTCGGCCTCGTCGACCAGCACGGTCTCCAGGGGCTGCTGGACGACCTCGTCCTCGGTGAGCGCGAGCTGGTCGCGCAGGTAGTCGAAGCCCGCCTCGCTGACCGACGCGTACGTCACGTGGCACGCGTACGCCGCGCGTCGCTCCTCCGGCGTCGACAGCTCGTTGACCCAGCCGACCGTCATACCCAGAAGCGTGTAGACCGGCTCCATCCACTCGGCGTCGCGGCGGGCCAGGTAGTCGTTCACCGTCAGGACGTGCACCCGCTCGCCCCGCACCGCGAACCCGAAACAGGCGAGCGCCGCCGCCAGGGTCTTGCCCTCACCGGTGGCCATCTGCGTGACGTGGCCGGACAGCATCGCGATCGCGCCGAGCATCTGCACGTCGAACGGGCGCTCGTCCAGGCCGCGGCGCGCCGCCTCCCGGCCCAGGGCGAACAGCTCGGCCATGTCCTCGTCCGAGGTGACGTCGCCGCCGGCCTCCCGCAGCGCCACCGCGGCCGCTGTCAGCTCCTCGTCCGACATCGCGGAGTACCGGTCCTCCAGCTCCGCGATCGCCGGCAGCACCGCCTGCAACGGGGCCAGGTTGACAGTGGTGCCGGGCTTCTCCAGAAGTCGCCGGAACCCGGACTTGATGCGCTGTCGGACGCTCATGCTCATGCGCCCACCGTACGGGGCGAGGTCGAGGCGGCCACAGGGAACCTAGGGATCAATCGAACAGAATCACCTGCCGGACGACCTCGCCGCCGCGCAGGGCCGCCAGCGCGTCGTTGACGTCGTCCAGGCGCAGCCGCCGGCTGATCATGCCGTCGAGGTCGAGGCGGCCGGCCCGCCACAGCCCGAGGAGCCGCTGGTAGTCGCGGCGGACGTCGGCCGACCCGTACAGCGAGCCGAGCAGCGCCTTGCCGTCGAACACCAGCTCGAACGGGCTGAACTCGACTTTCGCGTCCATGGCGCCGACGCCGACCACGACCGTCGTGCCGCCGCGGCGGGTCGCCTGCCAGGCCGCGCGGATCGTCGCCGGGGCGCCCACCACCTCGAACGCGTAGTCGAAGCCTTCGCCGCCGGTCAGCTCGGCCGTGCGGGCGACCAGCTCGTCGGGGGTACACGTGTGGGTGGCCCCGAACCGGGCGGCGAGCGCGTGCTTGGCCGGCACGGGGTCGACGCCGAGGATCACCGACGCCCCGGACAGCCGCGCGCCCTGGAGGGCCGCCACCCCGACCCCGCCGCAGCCGATCACGACCACGCTCGACCCCGGTTCGACCCGGGCCGTGTTGATCACCGCGCCGACCCCGGTCGACACCCCGCAGCCGACGAGCGCCGCCACCTCGAACGGCGTGTCCGCCGGGACCTTCACCGCCCCTTCCCTCGGGACGACGACCTCCTCGGCGAACGCGCCGCACCCGGCCATGCCGAACCCGGGTGTGCCGCCGACGACGAACCGCGGCCGCGCGTAGGCCTGGAGCACGTGGACCATGCACAGGTGCGGCTGCCCGCGCCGGCACGCCGGGCACGACCCGCACGGCGGGACCCAGGACAGGATCGCCCGGTCGCCGACGGCCAGGTCCGTCACGTCCGAGCCGACCTCCACGATCTCGCCGGCCGCCTCGTGGCCGAGGATCCCCGGCGTCAACGTCGGCAGCGTCCCGTTGATCGCGGACACGTCCGAATGGCACACCCCCGCCGCGCGCACCTTGAGCCGGACCTCGCCCGGCCCCACGTCCACCGTCGACACGTCGTCCCGGATCTCGAGCTTCTCGTCACCGTTCGCGTTCAGCACCGCGGCACGCACGATGGCCACCTCC
This sequence comes from uncultured Actinomycetota bacterium, assembly GCA_963742725.1. Lineage (GTDB taxonomy): Bacteria > Actinomycetota > Actinomycetes > Mycobacteriales > Cryptosporangiaceae > CAVVAL01. The sequence continues at coordinate 1,705,222 of CAVUMX010000003.1, forward strand.
CAGCTAGTCGTGGAGCGTCAGGGCGAGCTTCGGGCAGAGCGACACCGCGACCCGGACCTTCGGCACCAGGTCCTCCGGCGGCTGCTGGATGTGCAGGACGTCCTCGTCGTCGAGCGCGAACACCGCGGGCACCGTCGCGACGCACCGCCCGTACGCCTCGCAGACCTCTGCGTCAACGGAAACCCTGCTCATGGCGCTCTCTCCGTTCGCGCGGGTTCGCGCCCACAGCCGCGCGCGAACCCGGTCATGTGCCGAGCTTTCGGTGGTCCCAGGTAACCGTGCGGACGGGGTCGACGTGGTAGCCGCGCCGCTTCGGTGCCGTGTGGGCGACGTAGCCGTCGAGGTGTTCGGTGGGCAGCCCGGCCGAGCGGGCGACGACGAGGGCGCCGATGCGGGCGACCTCGTCCGGGTCGTCGGTGGGGGCGGCGACGCCGTTCACCTGGGCGCCGCGCAGCGTGAAGTAGTCGTCGCCGGCCTCGACCAGGCACGTCACGCGCGGGTCGCGTTCGAGGTTGCGGGCCTTCTGGGACGCGCGGTAGGTCCAGAACGCGATCCGGCCGTCGACGAGCGCGTAGAACATCGTGACGAGGTGCGGCGTGCCGTCCGGGTTGACGGTCGCGAGGTGCAGCTTCGTCCCCTCGGCGAGCAGCGCCGCCGTCTCGTCGCCGGTCAGGCCGGTCCTCACGCGCACCGGACCGCCATCTCCTTGATGCCGTTGATGAAGTTCGACCGCAGCCGCCGCACGGGGCCGGCCAGTTCCAGGTCCGGGACGCGGTCCAGCAGCGTCTCGAACAGCAGCCGCAGCTCCAGCCGGGCGAGGTGCGTGCCGAGGCAGAAGTGCGGGCCGCCGCCGCCGAACGCGATGTGCGGATTCGGGTCGCGCCCGATGTCGAAGGTCTCCGGGTCGGTGAACACGGTCTCGTCGCGGTTGGCGGAGGAGTAGAACAGGATGACCTTGTCGCCGGCGGCGATCTTCTGGTCGTGGACAACGACGTCGCGGGTGGGGGTGCGGCGGAACTGCATGACGGGCGTGGCCCACCGCAGTACCTCCTCGACCGCGCTCGGCAGCAGGGACCGGTCCTCCTGGAGGCGGCGCCACTGGTCCGGGTGCTCCAGGAACGCGAGCATCCCGCCCGACGCGGCGTTGCGGGTCGTCTCGTTGCCGGCCACGGCGAGCAGGACGAAGAACAGGTCGAACTCCATCTCGCTCAGCACGTCGCCGTTGGCGTCGGGCTGGAGCAGCTTCGTGACGATGTCGTCGGCCGGGACCTCCTTGCGCTGGCGCCCCAGCTCGTTGGCGTAGGCGAAGATCTCGATGGCCGCCGCCTGGCCGTCCGCGTACGAGGTCTGGAACTCGGGGTCGTCGAAGCCGATCATCCGGTTCGACCAGTCGAAGATCTTGTCCCGGTCGGTCGCCTCCGCGCCGAGCATGTCGGCGATGACGACGAGCGGGAGCTGCGCGGCCACGTCGTGGACGAAGTCCGTGGTGCCCTTCGCGGTGAGGTCGTCGACGAGTTCGTGACACAGGCTCCGGACCCGGTCCTCCGTCCGCGCGATCATCCGGGGCGTGAATCCCCGGTTGACGAGGCTGCGTAAGCGCGTGTGGTCGGGCGGGTCCTGGTTGAGCATCATCAGCCGCTGCGCGTTGAGGGAGTCCTCGTCGCGGTCGTCCAGCAGGGCGGTGCCCACATAGGACGAGAACGTCGCCGCGTCGCGGGAGGCGGCGACCACGTCCTCGTACCGGGTCAGCGCCCAGAAGCCGGTGCCGGCCGGTTCCGGGTTCCAGAACACCGGTGCCTCGCGGCGGAGGTACGCGAACGCCTCGTACGGGAGGCCGCGCTCGTACACGCTGGGGTCGTAGAGGTCGATGTGCGGACCGGCCATCTCGTGTACCTCCTTCGAAGGGGACGTGCTAAGCGAGCGTGATCGTCTCCTCGCAGACGAACCCGGCGCGCGGATCGCCCGTGAAGTGCGCGCCGAGGGCCGCGTCGAGGTCGCCGACCGTCCAGCCCTCCCCGCTGGCGTCGAACCGCTTCTCGACCCGCGGCGGCGCCATGAGCAGCACCGTCGAGCCGTGGACGACGAACACCTGGCCCGTGACCGCCTCGGCGCCCGGCGCGGCGAGGTAGGCGACCAGCGGGGCGACGTGGTCCGGGGCAAGCGGGTCCGGGCCGTCCGGGGGCGGGCCGAACACGCCGGCCGTCATCGCGGTCCGGGCGCGCGGGCAGATCGCGTTCGCCCGCACGCCGTACCGCGCGCACCCCTTCGCCGTCGCCACCGTGAGCGCGACGATCCCGGCCTTCGCCGCCGCGTAGTTCGGCTGGCCCTCCGAGCCGACCAGGAACGCCTCGGACGACGTGTTCACGATCCGCCCGTACACCGGGCCGCCGCGCGCCTTGCTCGCCGCCCGCCAGTGCGCGGTCGCCACCCGGGTCGTGACGAAGTGGCCGCGCAGGTGGACCCGCACGACGTCGTCCCACTCCTGTTCGGACATCGAGAACACCATGCGGTCCCGGACGAAGCCCGCGTTGTTGACCAGGACGTCCAGGGCGCCGAAGGACTCCAGGGCCGCGGCGAGGAGCCGCTCGGCGGTGGCGTACTCGGCGACGTCGCCGGCCACCACGACCGACCCGGGGATCTCGCCCGCCACCGCCTCCAGTGCCTCGCGCGTCACGTCGTTGAGGACGAGCCGCGCGCCGGCGGCGGCCAGCGCGAGCGCCTCCGCCCTGCCCAGCCCATTGCCCGCGCCGGTGACGACCGCTACCTTGCCGTCCAACGCACGGCTCACGTCGTCCACAGCGCGCCTCCCCGCTCGCTGGGAAAATCATTAGAACACGTTCTAATACGAGAACGCGTTCTCGTCAAGGAAAGGTCACATCGGGGTATCGGTGAGCGGCAGCATGACCGTCTTCAGCTCCGTGTAGCCCTCCACCGCCGAGCGGCCGCCTTCGCGCCCGATCCCCGACTGCCCGTGCCCGCCGAACGGCGCGTGCGGTTCGAGCTGGTACCCGTTGATCCCGAACGTGCCCGCGCGCACCGCCTTCGCCACGCGCATGGCCCGCCGGACGTCGTTCGTCCAGACCGTGGCGCCCAGGCCGTACTCGGTGTCGTTCGCCAGGCGGATCGCCTCGTCCTCGTCGGTGAACGGGACGACGGACAGCACGGGACCGAAGATCTCGTCGCGCGCGATCGCCATCTGGTTGTCCACGTCGGCGAACAGCGTGGGCGTGACGAAGTTGCCGCCCGCGAGGTCGCCGCCGGCCCGTTCCCCGCCGCACACCAGCCGGGCGCCCTCGTCCTGGCCCTTGCCGATGTAGTCGAGGACCTTGTCCAGCTGCCGGCCGTTGATCAGCGGTGCCGCCGTGGTGGTCGGTTCGAACGGGTCGCCGTAGGTCACCAGGCCGGCCATCATCAGCGCGGTGTTCAGGAACGTGTCGTAGACGTCGCGGTGGACGAGCGCCCGGGTGTGCGCCACGCACGCCTGCCCGGACAGGCCGAGGGTGACCATGCCCATCGTCGTCGCGGCGGCGCCCTCGACGCTCGGCGCGTCGGCGAACACGATCGACGGGCTCTTGCCGCCCAGCTCCAGCGCCACCCGCTTCATACCGACCGACGCGGCCTCCATGACCCGCCGCCCTACCGCGCGGCTGCCCGTGAAGCTGATCTTGTCGATCAGCGGGTGCGTGATCAGCGCCTCCCCGGTCGGCGTCCCGGGGCCGGTCACCACGTTCACCACGCCCGGCGGTAGCCCGGCCTCGACCAGCAGGTTCACCAACCGCAACACCGCGAAACCCGCGTATTCGGACGGTTTGAGCACGACCGTGCAGCCCGTGGCCAGCGCCGGCGCCAGCTTCTGCGCGACCAGCAGCAGCGGGAGGTTCCACGGCACGATCGCCGCGACGACGCCGACCGGTTCGCGCAGCGTCATCACGAGATGGTCGCCGCCCTGGTACGGCGGGAGCGTGTCGCCGGCGATCTTGTCGACCCAGCCGGCGTGGTGGTCGAACACGTCCGCGACGCACTCGGGCGACGTGGCGTAGATCTGCGCGAAGCTCACCGGGACGCCGTTGTCCAGGGCGATCAGCGCGGTCAGCTCGTCGGCGTGCGCGCGGATCGCCTCGGCGGTGCGGCGCAGGACGCGGATCTTCTCGGTCGCCCGCGAGCGGGGCCACGGCCCCTCGTCGAACGCCCGGCGGGCCGCCCGGACGGCGGCGTCCACGTCCTTCGGCCCAGCGACCGGGACCTGCCCGATCTCCTCCCCGGTGGCGGGATGGACCTGCGTCCAGGTGGCGCCGTCCAGGGCCGCGCGGGCCTCGCCGTCGATGAGGAGTGCGCCGCCGTCCAGTCCGGCCGCGTCGCGATGGGGTTTCAGGGAGATCGCCATGGTGCCGCCTCCTTGGGCGCGGGATTCCACGGAACTGAAACACGTTCTACACTAGCGGGTAGCCGAGCGGAAGCCATGGCCCACGAGCACGCGTTCGCGCGAACGGAGAGAGCGCCATGATTGGTCTGAGCGGCGAGCACGAGGCCCTGCGCGACGCGGTCCGCGGATGGACGGGCCGGCACGCCGGCCGCGACGTCGTCCGGCAGGCCGCCGAGTCCGGCTCCGAGGAGTTGCCGGCGTTCTGGGAGAAGCTCGCCGGCCAGGGATTCCTCGCGCCGCACGTTCCTGTCGAGCACGGCGGCGGCGGGTACGGCCTCGAAGAACTCGCCGTGGTACTGGAGGAGCTGGGCCGCGCGCTCGTGCCGGGCCCGGTGCTGCCGACGGTGCTGACCAGCGCCGTTCTCAGCCGTGCCGGCGCCGACGGTCCACTGCGGGCACTGGCCGACGGCAGCGCGACGGCCGCCGTGGGCTTGGAGCCTGGCCTGGTCGCCGGCGATGCCGACGGCGGGTTCGTGGTCTCCGGCACGACGTCTCCCGTGGCGGGGGCAGCGGTGGCGGACGTGCTGGTGCTGTGCGCGCGCCGTCCGGAGGGAGACGTGTGGTTTCTGGCCCGGGCCGGTGACGTGGCGACGACCCCGTTGCCGAGCCTGGACCTGACGCGGCGGTCGGCATCCGTGACCGTGGACCGGTTCGTGCCCGCCTCGGACGTACTGACCGGAGTGGACGTGCGGGGGCTCGCGGCCGTGCTGGCGGCGGCCGAGGCGTGCGGCGTCGCCGCGTGGTGCCTGGCGACGGCGAGCGAGTACGCGAAGGTCAGGGTCCAGTTCGGACGTCCGATCGGCGCGTTCCAGGCCGTCAAGCACCGGTGCGCCGAGATGCTGCTCGCGCTGGAGGAGGCGCGCGCCGCGACCTGGGACGCCGCGAGGGAGCCCACGCCGCTGGGCACGGCCGTCGCCGCCGTACTGGCGCCGGACGCGGCGGTGCGGTGCGCCAAGGACTGCGTCCAGATCCTCGGCGGCACCGGCTTCACCTGGGAACACGACGCCCACCTGTACCTGCGGCGCGCGCTGACCCTGCGCGCGCTCGCCGGCCGGGCCGACGACTGGGCCCGGCAGGCGGCCACGCTGGCGGGCACCCGGCGCGACGTCACCCTCGACCTGCCCCCGGAGGCCTCGCAGTACCGGGCAGCCGCCCGCGCGGCCGCCACCGAACTGGCCGCCGCTCCGGACCAGCGGCGGGCCATGGCCGACGGCGGGTGGATCGTGCCGCACCTGCCGGCGCCGTGGGGTCGCGACGCCGGTCCGCTCGAACAGCTCGTGATCCAGCAGGAGTTCACGACGGCGGGCGTTTCCGTGCCCGACCTGGTGATCGGCGCGTGGGTCGTGCCGACGCTGGTCGGCCACGGCACCGACGCGCAGCGCGAACGGTTCCTGCCGCCGACCCTGCGCGGCGAGCTGACCTGGTGCCAGCTGTTCAGCGAACCCGGCGCCGGCTCCGACCTCGCCGCGCTCAGCACCCGGGCCGAACGCGTCGACGGCGGCTGGCGGCTCACCGGCCAGAAGATCTGGACGTCCGTCGCCCAGCACGCCGACTGGGGCATCTGCCTCGCCCGTACCGACCCGGACGTGCCCAGACACAAGGGGATCACGTACTTCCTCGTCGACATGCGGACGCCCGGCATCGACGTGCGCCCACTTCGGGAGCTCACCGGGCGGGCCATGTTCAACGAGGTGTTCCTGGACGGCGTCCACGTGCCGGACGACTGCGTGGTCGGCGCACCCGGCGACGGATGGCGCCTCGCCCGGACCACCCTCGCCAACGAGCGGGTCGCACTGTCGAGCGGCTGGGCCATGGGCGCGGGCGTCACCCAGCTCACCCCCCTCGTCACCGGCGGCGCCGATCCGGTGTTCGGGCGGCTGGTCTGCGCCGAGCAGGCGTTCGTCCTGCTCGGACTCCGCACCACGCTGCGGCGGCTGTCCGGGTTGGAGCCGGGGCCGACGTCCAGTGTCCGCAAGCTGCTCGGGATCCGGCACGCGCAGGCCGTGGCCGAGTACGGCTGGTCGCTGCTCGGCGCCGGCGGCGCGGTCGTGGCCGGCGACACGGCGCTGTGGCCGGGGCTGATGCTCGGCACCCGCGCCATGTCGATCGCCGGCGGCACGACGGAGGTGCAGCTCAACATCCTGGCCGAGCGGATCCTGGGCCTCCCCCGCGACCCGTAACGCCCGCCGACCGCCCGCCGAGTTGCGCCCGCCGCCCGCCGACCTTCGGACTTTTGAGGGTCCGGGCGGCCTCGCCACCCTCAAAAGTCCGAAACTGGGCGCGCGGCCAGGGCGACAGCTAGCGGCGACGGGGGCGGATGGCCGTGATCAGCGTGACCTTCGCGGCGACCCGTCCGGCCGCGTCGGCGATCTCGACGTGGCAGGTGGCGGATGCCGGTTCCCCGGCGGTGACCTTCGCCTTGCCGGCGGCGAACTCGTCCGGATCGACGGTGCCGGTGGCCGTCACGGCGCCGCGTGCGGGCGCGAGGTACTCGATCGTGGCGCGTTCCACGACGGTGTACGCCTGCGCGGCGAGTTCGATCATCCCGGCCACGAACGCGCCGGCGCCGGCCACCTCGGCGAGGCCGTACAGCACCGCCGCGTTGACCGTGCCGTTGTGGTTGAGGTGGACGGGCTTCGGTTCCATGCGGATGACCGCCAGGCCGTCACCGACCTCACCGGCCTCGACGCCGAGGAACTTGATCCACTCCATCTCGGTCATCGCCTCGACGGTTCCCTGATTCTCGACCATGGCCAGCCTCCCTGAATGCCGCTCGTGCCCCGGGTCGGTGCGCCCGAGGTCAGACCGCGCACACGTCGTCGGTGTAGAACTGCCGGGCCCACTGGCGCAGCTGGGCGATGCCGGCGTCGCCCGCGCAGAGCACCGCCGGTTCCTCGCCGCGGTTGTGCTCGACCCGCGCCGGGAGCGCCCGGTAGATCTTGTTCTCCCAGATCGGGATGTCCTCCTCGAACGACCGCCACGTGTGGAACGCGGTCGCCTCGCTGATCGCGAGCGTTGCTTCCTCGTTGCCGAGGCTCTTGGTACGGGTGGACAGCGTGGCGTCCACGTACTCGTCGTCGATGGGCGTGAGGCAGAACTGGATCTCGCGGTCCACGACCAGGCCGGCGTAGTCGAGCCGCATGGACAGGTGGGTGAAGCCGAGGCCGATGTCCTCGTAGTGGGTGGTCTGGTACACCTCGCGGATCGGCAGCCCCTCACCCGCGTCGTAGGTGCCGCTGAACGAGCCCCGGAACCGCACGCCGTCGGCCTCGCACGTCGCCGTCGGGAAGTCCAGCGAGCAGTGCAGGGTCTTCTGGTGGGCCCAGTCCGGGCCGTTCTCGAAGATCTCCTGGACGTGCGTCCGGATGCGCCACGTCTTCCACGCGCGCGGTCCCCAGCCGATCTCGTCGTCGTAGTCGGCGATCGCCGGCACGTCCCAGTCCGGGTCGCGCCCCAGGTCGTCGTGGAAGACGGCGACGACCCCGTTCAGCTCCCGGACGGGATAGCTGCGCGCGCGGGCCCGCGCCGGAACCCGGTCACTGTAGGGGATGTGCAGGCACTCGCCCGTCCCCGAGAACCGCCAGCCGTGGAAGGGGCAGCGCAGCCCGCCCTCCTCGACGCGGCCGCCGACCGCGAGGTTCGCGCCGAGGTGCGGGCACTGCGCGTCGAGCGCGCTGACGGTGCCCGACTCGTCGCGGAACAGCGCCAGCTCGCGGCCGAAGTACCGGACGCCGCGTACCTCGCCCGGCTTGAGATCGTCGGACTGCAGGACGCGGTACCAGCTCGTCGGATACGGCTGCATCGGGAACCGTGTGGTGGTCATGTCGTGTTCTCCCCGTAGAACTGCTCGGCCCAGCGGCGGAACGCGGTGATCGGCGCGTCGCCGGCGAAGTACCGGGCATTGGCGTACGTGCGGGTCTCCCAGATCGGGATGTCCTCCTCGATGGTCGTCCTGGTCGTGGCCAGCACCTGGTCGTGGACCAGCGTGGTCGTGTCGTCGTCGCCGACGTGCTTCACCGCGCTGGCCATCCGCAGGTCGACCAGGTCCTCGTCGATCGGCGTGGTCGTGCACAGCGACGTGGACTCGATGACGCCCATGGCGACCGAGTTCTGCTTCGACAGCCCCAGGCCGTGGATGGCGATCCGGGTGGCGACCTCGATCGGGTCGGCGACCCCGGCCTCGGCGTAGACCCGCTGGTGGGTGAACGCCGAGTGGAACACGGGCCCGTCGGCACCGACGTCGCCGACCTTGGGCTCCGGGAACTCGTGCAGCTCGCGCAGGTGCTGGATGTCGCAGGCGTTCTCCTGGATCAGCTGCGCGTGGGTGCGCACCCGCCAGCGGTTGCCGTCGTCGCTGAACGGGGTCCAGTCGGCCGCCCCGTGCTCGGCGATCTCCGGCGGCTCCCAGCCGGGCGTCGCGGTCGCCGGGTAGTGGGTCCACAGCAGCCCGGACCGCTCGACCAGCGGCCACGCCGTCGCGCCCGCGTCACGGGGCAGGCCCGTCGCGTACGGCACGGCGGTACAGGCTCCGGCGGTGTCGAACCGCCAGCCGTGCATCGGGCAGCGCAGCCCGCCGGCGTCCACGGTGCCGCCGTGGCCCAGGTGCGTGCCGAGGTGCGGGCAGTACGCGTCGAGCAGCGCCGGTACGCCGTCGACCGCGCGGAACAGCACCAGCTCCGTGCCGAAGTAGCGCAGCGGGAGCACCTGCTTGGCGGGCAGCTCGTCGGAGTAGGCGACGACGTACCAGCCGGTCGGGTAGGGGGACATGGGGAATCGAGCGGTCACCGGGCGCCCTCCGTCGCGTCGGGTGTCTCCCCCAACGTAACCGCGGCCAGCTAACCAAGCAACCGCTTGGCCGGTGCCTGCGTCAATGCGCAACGACCTCTCGCGCCCACCGGTAGTCCGGCTTCCCGCTCGGCGAGCGGACGACCTCGTCGACCACCACATAGGACCGTGGCACCTTGTACCCGGACAGCAGCCGCCGGCAGTGCGCTTCCAGTTCGGCGGCGTCCGGGGCGGGCATGTCCGGACGGAGCTGGACGACGGCCGCGGTCCGCTCGCCGAACCGCTCGTCCGGGGCGCCCGCGACGATCGCGTCGAACACTGCCGGATGGGCCTTCAGGACGGACTCGACCTCCTCGGGGAAGACCTTCTCGCCGCCGGAGTTGATGCACACCGCACCGCGCCCCAGGACGGTGACGGTGCCGTCCTCCTCGACCCTGGCCATGTCGCCGAGCAGTGCCCAGCGTTCGCCGTCGATCTCGACGAACGTCTCGGCGGTCTTCTTCGGGTCCTTGTGGTAGCCGAGCGGGACGTACCCGTGCTGCGCCACCCGCCCGACCTGGCCGGATCCGGGTTCGACGGGCCGCAGCGCGTCGTCCAGGACGGTCGTGCGCGCGTTGACGGTCAACCGCAGGCGGGACTCGGTCCCGGGCACACCCGTCCCGTTGAACCCGGACTCCGTCGACCCGAAGTTGTTGAGCAGCAGCGTGTTCGGCAGCAGGCTCTGGAGCTTGTCCCGGACGGCGCCCGACAGCACCGCCCCCGTCGAACTGATCGCGAGCAGTGTGGACATGTCGGTACCGGCGAGTGGGCCGGCGAGCGCGTCGGCGATCGGGCGCGCCATCGCGTCCCCGACGACGTTGGCGGCGTTGACCTTCTCGCGCTCGACCGTCCGGATCACCTCGGCGGCGTCGAACCGGCGCACCAGCACGACCTTGCGCCCGCCCCAGAAGGCGATGAACGTGGCGAGCTGCGCGGCGCCGTGCATGAGCGGCGCGACCGGGAACATGACCAGCGGGTACGACGCGGCCACCCGGACGGCCAGCTCTTCCGGCGCCTTGACCGGCTCCCCCATCGGCTCGCCGCCGCCCATGCCGGCGAAGAACAGGTCCTCGTGGCGCCAGACGACGCCCTTCGGCATGCCCGTGGTGCCACCCGTGTAGATGATGTAGTGGTCGCCGCCGGACCGCGGGGCGAAGTCCCGCTCGGGCGATTCGGCGGCGAGCGCCTTCTCGTAGTCCGGTCCGGCGACGAGCGCGTGCGTGAGGGTGGCGTTCCGCGCCTGTGCCACGCGGTCGGTGAACTCGGCGTCGTGGACGAGGGCCACCAGGTCCGCGTCGTCGTAGAGGTAGGCGAGTTCGGCCGCGACGTACCGGTAGTTGATGTTCACCGGGACGGCGCGCAGTTTCAGGCACGCGAGCATCGTCTCGACGTACTCCGTGCCGTTGTAGAGCTGCACGCCGACGTGCTGGCCGTGTCCGACGCCATGGGCGGCGAGGTGGTGCGCGAGGCGGTTGGCGCGGGCGTCCAGCTCGGCGAACGTGAGCCGCTGCGCGCCGCAGACGAGCGCCTCCCGCTCGGGGACGGTGTCGACCACACTCTCGAACAGGTCGGCGAGGTTGTACTCCATCGGTACCTCCTCAGATCTGGCGGTCGCGGCCTGCCCAGTACGGGTCGCGGAGGTGTCGCTTGTGGACCTTCCCGGTGGGGTCGCGCGGGAAGTCCGGGAGGAAGTCGATCGAGCGGGGGCACTTGAACGGCGCCAGGGACTCCCGGCAGTGCGCGATCAGCCGCTCGGCGTCCATCTCGGTGCCCGGCATCGGCTCGACGGCCGCCTTCACCTGCTCGCCGAGGTCGTCGTCCGGGACGCCGAACACGGCGCAGTCGGCGACGTCCGGGTGCTGGAGCAGGACGGCCTCGATCTCGGCCGGGTAGATGTTCACGCCGCCCGCGATGATCAGGTCGGACTTGCGGTCGCACAGGTACAGGTACCCGTCGCCGTCGAGGTAGCCGGCGTCGCCGACGGTGAAGAACCCGTCGCGCCAGGACTCCTTCGTCTTCGCCTCGTCGCCGTGGTAGCGGAACGTCTGGGCGCCCATCTTGATCCACACCGTGCCGGCCTCGCCGGGCGCCAGGCGGTTGCCGTCGTCGTCGGTCACCGCGATCTCGCTGATCGCCCACGGCCGGCCCACCGAGCCGGGCTTCTTCTCGAAGTCCTCGGGGGTGGCGAGGGTGCCGCCGCCCTCGCTCGCCGCGTAGTACTCGTAGATCACCGGGCCCCACCAGTCGACCATCGCCCGCTTGGTGGCGACGGGACAGGGCGCGGCGCCGTGGACCGCGTGCTTCATCGACGAGACGTCGTAGCGGGCGCGCTCCGTCTCGGGCAACCGCAGCATCCGGTGGAACATCGTCGGGACGAGGTGCGTACTGGTCACCCGGTACGCGGCGATCCGCTCCAGCATCCCCTCGGGCGTCCACCTGTCCATCAGGACGACCGCGTGCCCGCTGTTGAGCGACGCCGTGACGTGGTTGGTGACGGCCGTGTGGTACATCGGCGCCGTCACCAGGTGGACGCCGTCGCCGAGCATCGGGATCCCGTACACCTGGAACAGGAACGTGCCGTACACGCCGGCCTGGTGCGGGTCCATCCCGGACAGTGGCCGCCGCACGCCCTTCGGCCGGCCGGTCGTGCCCGAGGTGTAGGTCATCAGCGCGCCGGCCGTGCGATCCGCCGGCAGGGTGTCCGGACCGCACAGGGCGGCGAACGGCGTGAAGCCCTCGATGTCGCCGACCGCGAACCGCTGATCCGCCGCCAGGTTTCCCGCGGCCGCGGCGAACCGTTCGTGCGCGACGAGGATCTTCGCTTCGGAATCGCCGACGATGTAGCCGATCTCGGCGGCCGTCAGGTGGTAGTTCGCCGGGACGATATACAGCCCGATCTGCACCGTGGCCAGCGTCAACGCCACCGCCTCGACGCTGTTCGGCAGGACCGTGGCGACCACGTCACCGGTATCGAGACCGGCCGCGCGTAAGCCGTTGGACAGCTCGTTCGCGCGCCGGTACAGCGCGCCGAACGTGGTCGTGTCACCGTCCGGGCCGACCACCGCGAGGCGGTCGGGCTCCTGCTCGGCGATCGTCCAGAACCCCAGGTCGGCCACGTCGCGGCCCTCCCCCTCGCTCGGCCTATCGATAACACGTTCTCGTTAGCCAGCAGCAAGTTCTGAGGCAGTGTTTCGGCCTGGTTGCTGGCGTGTCAAGAGACCTCCGTGATCAAATAGAGAACACGTTCTATCTGGACCGGTCAGGAGGACGACCATGCATCTGCTCGTCGAGCGACGTGGCCACGTCGTGGTGGTCACCCTCAACCGACCCGAGGCGCGGAACGCCTTCTCGCCCGAGATGCTGGTCCTGCTCGCCGAGGCCTGGGACGAGATCGACAACGACCCCGAGGTGCGCGTGGCCGTCCTCACCGGCGCCGGCGGCGTGTTCTGCGCGGGCGCCGACCTCAAGGCGATGTACGCCAACCAGCAGGGCGACAAGTTCGGTGCCGCACTCCGCGAGGACGCCGGCATCGCGTGGAAGGCCATGCTGCGCAACCACCAGCTCCGCAAGCCGCTCGTCGCCGCCGTGGAGGGCTACGCCGTGGCCGGCGGTACCGAGATCCTGCAGGCCACCGACGTGCGGATCGCCGGCGACACGGCGGTGTTCGGGCTGGCCGAGGTCACACGCGGGCTGTTCCCGGTCGGCGGGTCGACCGTGCGGCTGCGGCGCCAGATCCCGTACGCGCGCGCCATGGAGATCCTGCTCACCGGCGAGCACATCCCCGCCGCCGAAGCCGAACGGATCGGGCTGATCAGCCGCGTCGTGCCGGCCGGGCAGGCCCTCGACGAGGCACTGCGCGTGGCCGACCGGATCGCGGCCAACGGACCGCTCGCCGTCCAGGCGATCAAGCGCAGTGTGCAGGCGACCGAGGGCCTACCCGAGGAGGAAGCGCTCAAGGTCGAACTGGAGATCGGGCTGCCGATCTTCGGCACCGCCGACGCGAAGGAGGGCACCCGCGCCTTCGCCGAGAAACGCCCCCCGCACTACGAGGGCCGCTAGCTCCGGGCGCCGGGCCCGTCACCACGCCACCGCACCGCAGCCCGCTCGCCGCCGCGCCGCCACCGCCCGCCATCACGCCCGCCGCCCGCCACGCCGCCACCGCCCGCCACGCCGCCACCGTTCCCACCGGTGGGAACGTGCAGCCAGGGTTCACGATCCGACCGGTCGCAGCACGGGCAGCGCCCGCGAGCCGCGGCTACGGCTCGGTGACGTCCGCGACCTGCGCTTCGAGCGCTCGCAGCGCCTCGTCGGCATCGACAGCGACCGCAAGGCCGTGCCGCCCGGCTCCGAGCGTGATCGTCCGGCCGCGGAGACGCTCGTCCGCGATGACCGGCCAGGAGCCGGCCGACCCGAACGGCGTGATCGTGCCCCGCTCGTACCCGGTCGCGCGCTTCGCGACGTCGGCGGTCGGCATCGACAGCCGCCTCGCGCCGAGCAGGTCCCGCAGCTTCGGCCATGAGATCGTGCGGTCGCCGGGCGTGAGGACGAACACGTAGTCGTCGTCGCCACGGCGTACCACCAGGGTCTTCACGACGTCGGCCGGCTCGACGCCGCGCGCGGTGGCGGCCTCGGCCACGCTGCGGACCGGCCCGTACTCGATGACGCGGTGCGCGACGTTCGCGACAGCGAGCGCGTCCAGGGCGGGCGTCGACATGGCAGCAGTATGACCCGCCGTTCCGACCGGTGGGTTCGTGAACCCTGGCTTCACGATCCCACCGGTCGCAGGGCGCGGAGCGCCAGGGACGCTAGGCGCGGAGCGCCCGGACGCTAGTGGCTGACGAGCTGGACGAGGCGGACGAACGAGATCTCCGGGTCGCCCCCGAGGTCGACGGGCGTGTCGAGGTCGGTCAGGTGCTCGCCGTCGAGCAGGAGGAAGAAGCCGTTGCGCGCGAACGCCCGCTCGGCGACGGCCGCCTGGCTCTCCCAGTCGAGGACGCGCCGCTTCAGCTCGACCTCGGTGCGCGGCGGCTGCACGAGGCCCTGGTACGGCTGGCCGGGGCGCGTGTTGTGCCGCTCCACCTCGGCGCGGATGCGCCAGCGGATCAGCTCACGGGCGGTCGCGGACGGCGGCAGGTCACCGACGGCGAACCGGGCCAGCTCGCGGCCGCTCGGCGACTCGTCCCGGAACGTGACCGTGGGCACGGGCATTCTCCTCTCGTTCACCCGTTGTTACGGGTGCGGAGGAACCATAGAACCAAGCCGGGTCAACACCAAACAAGTGTATTTGGACGGTTACGCACTGTCCTGCCCGAGAATGAGACCGCTCGTAGGCACACCAGTACCCGCAGTGACCAATACCTGCTCCACTCCCGACACCTGGTTCACCGCCGTGCCACGCACCTGACGCACGGCCTCGGCGATGCCGTTCATCCCGTGGATGTACGCCTCGCCGAGCTGGCCACCGTGCGTATTCACCGGTAGACGCCCGTCCAGCTCGATCCCGCCGCCGGCGACGAAGTCCTTCGCCTCGCCCCGTCCGCAGAAGCCCAGTTCCTCAAGCTGCACGAGGACGAACGGAGTGAAGTGGTCGTACAGCATCGCCACCTGGATCTCGGCGGGGCGGGTTCCCGCCATCGACCACAGCTCGCGCGCGACCACGCCCATCTCCGGGAGCGTCGTCAGGTCCTCGCGGTAGTAGCTGGTCATCACGTACTGGTCGGCGCCGGAGCCCTGCGCCGCGGCCCGGATCACCGCCGGCGGCTGCGCGAGGTCCCGCGCCCGCTCCACGCTGGTCACGACGAGGGCCACGCCGCCGTCGCTCTCCTGGCAGCAGTCCAGCAGCCGCAGCGGGTCGACGATCGGCCGCGACGCCTGGTGGTCGTCCAGGGTGATCGGACGGCCGTAGAACCACGCGTTCGGGTTCGTCGCGGCGTGGCGCCGGTCGGCCACCGCCACTGCGCCGAAGTCCGCGCTGGTCGCGCCGTAGGTGTGCATGTAGCGGCGCGCGGCCATCGCCACCCACGCGGCCGGCGTCGACAGCCCGAACGGATGGTGCCAGCTCGCGTCGACCCGGTTCGTCGTCGGCGGCCCGACCTGGCCGAACCGCCGCCCCGACCGCTCGTTGAACGCCCGGTAGCAGACGACGGTGTCCGCGACGCCCGTCGCCACCGCCATCGCCGCCTGCTGGACGACGCCGCACGCCGCCCCGCCGCCGTAGTCGATCCGGCTGAAGAACCGCAGCTCACCCATGCCGAGTTCCCGCGCGACCGCGATCTCGGCGTTCGTGTCCTGGGTGTAGGTCACCACACCGTCCACCTCGGACGGTGCCACGCCCGCATCGGCCAGCGCGGCCCCCACGCACTCGACGGCCAGCCGCAGCTCGGTCCGCCCCGACTCCTTCGAGAACTCGGTCGCCCCGATCCCGACGATCGCCGCGCGCCCCGCGAGCCCAGTCACGGCAACTCCAGGGTGACGGTGCCCGTGACGTGGTCGCCGAGGCGGTTCTCGCCCGTCACCTCGACCGTCACCTCCCGGCCGTCGCTGGCCGTCACGCGGCCCGTGAGCGTCATCGTGTCGCCGGGGAAGTTCGGCACGCCGAGCCGCACCGAGACGCCGCGCACCAGCGCCTGGGGTCCCGCCCAGTCGGTGACGTAGCGCTGGACCAGTCCGGTGGTCGTCAGGATGTTCATGAAGATGTCCGGGGCGCCCCGGCGCCGCGCCGCCTCGGCGTCGTGGTGGACGTCCTGGTAGTCGACGGTCGCGATCGCCGTCGCGACGATGAGCGTCGGCGTGAGCGGCAGGACCAGCTCCGGAAGCACCGTCCCGATCATCGCAACCTCCACGACGGCAGGACCAGTTCGTCGTCGACGCGCTCGAACTCGACGTGGACGCGCGCGCCGACCTGGACGGCGTCCGGTTCGCCGAGGATGTTGCCGACCATCCGTACCCCCTCGTCGAGCGCCACGACAGCCACCACGAACGGCGCGTCCTTGCCCGGCACCGGCGGATGGTGGTGGACGACGTAGCTGTAGATCTCACCGCCGCCACCGGCCACGACATGACCCCGCTCCAGCGATTGGCAACGCGGGCACATAGGCCCGGGCGGATGCCGCAGCGCCCCGCACCCGCCGCAGCGCTGGATCCGCAGTTCGCCGGCGCGCAGCCCGTCCCAGAAGAAGGCGGTGTCCTGGCTGATCGCCGGTTTCAGCGGATACGGCGTCGCGGGTGCGACGCGTTCCGGCGGCCGGAACTTGAGGACGCGGAACAGCATCTCGCCGACGGTCTCCGCGCCGACCCGCCAGGTGAAGCGCGCGGTGACGAAGTACCCCTCCCCCATGCCCGTGCGCTTCGGCCCCTTGACGCCGTCGAGCCGCACGGACGTCGTCACGACCTCGCCCGGCCGCAGGTACCGCCGGTACGTCTGGTCGCTGTTCGTGGCGATCACGGACGTGTACCCGTACCGGTCCAGCACCGCGAGCATCTCGCTGAACGGGCTGGTCAGCTCGGGTGGGCGGTGCAGGCCTGGCATCGTCCAGACCTGGAGCATCGCGGGCGGCGCGACCGGTCCACCATGGACGGACGTGGCGACGTCCGGGTCGCTGTAGACCGGGTTCCGGTCGCCCATCGCGTCCGTCCAGTGGCGGATCATCGCCTCGTTGACCGGGTACCGGGCGGCGGCGGGTGCGCTCTCGCCGGTCGCCGCGATCCGGTCCGCCTCGGCGGCGATCGCCTCCGCCTCGGTGAGGACGGTCGTCACCGCGGCACCCGTGGCAGCTTCAGTCCCAGCTGGGCGATCAGCTCGCGCTGCACCTCGTTCACGCCGCCGCCGAACGTCAGCACGAGGCTGCTCTTGGCCGCGCGGTCGATCCAGCGCTGCATCTCGGCCGTGTGCTCATCGCCGGGGTCGCCGTAGCGGGCGACCACGTCGGCGACCAGCGCGCCGATCCGCTGCTGAGATTCAGACCCGAAAACCTTGGTAGCGGACGCCTCGGCGACGCCGTACCCGCCCGCCTCCACCGCCGCCGCGACCTGCCAGTTGAACAGCTGGTTCACCGTCACGGCCGTGTACACCTCGCCGACGGCCCGCCGCACGGCCGGTTCCTCGATCGGCGCGCGCCCGCCCGGGCCTTCCTGCTGCGCCCATGCCAGGAACCGGTCGTGGAACCGGGCCAGCGCGCCGGCCGGGCCCAACGCGATCCGCTCGTGGTTGAGCTGGGTGGTGATCATCCGCCAGCCGGCGTTCTCGGGCCCGATCCGGCGCTCCACCGGCACGCGCACGTCGCTGTAGTACGTGGCGTTCGTGTGGTGTCGGCCGTCGCTGGTCACGATGGGGGTCCACGAGAAGCCGGGCGCGGTGGTGTCGACGACCAGGATCGAGATGCCCTTGTGCTTCGGCGCGTCCGGATCCGTGCGGCACGCCAGCCAGATGTAGTCGGCCGTGTGGCCGCCCGTCGTGTAGAGCTTCTGCCCGTTGACCACGTACGCGTCGCCGTCGCGGACGGCCCGGGTGCGCAGCGACGCCAGGTCGGTGCCGGCGCCGGGCTCGGTGTAGCCGATCGCGAAGTGGATCTCCCCGGCGAGGATCTTCGGCAGGAAGAACTGGCGCTGCGCGTCGTCCCCGAACGTCATCAGCGTCGGACCGACCGTCTGCAACGTGATCACCGGGTACGGGATCTCGGCCCGGTTCACCTCGTTCACGAAGATCTGCTGCTCGACCGGCCCGTACCCGCGACCGCCGTACTCCACCGGCCAGCCCACGCCCAGCCAGCCGTCGGCGCCCATCCGCCGCACGACCGCCTTGTACGTGTCGCCGTTCAACTCGTCGGAGATCTGCGCCCGCTCCTCCGGCGTGATCAGGGTGGCGAAGTACTCGCGGAGTTCGTCGCGGAGCTTGCGCTGGTCGTCGGTGAGGTCGATGAACATCAGGCCACCTCCCCCGCGCCGTCGCCGACCAGGGCGCCCAGCGCTTCCAGTTGGTACCCGGCGCCGCCGAGGGTGTGCGCGAGGTGGCGGGTCCAGGCGAAGTACCGGTGCAGCGGGTACGTGATGTCCACACCGATGCCGCCGTGCAGGTGCTGGCACGTGTGGAGGGCCTTCACGCCGTGCTCGGCCAGCCAGTACGCGGCGACGCCGAGGTGGGCGCGGGCGTCCCGTCCGGTCGAGAGGCGCCAGCACGCGGACGCCGTCGCCGCGTCGAGCGCCGAGCTGGCGATGTACACGTCGGCGACCTCGCCCGCCGCCGCCTGGAACGTGGCGATGGGGCGGCCGAACTGCTCGCGGGTCCGGACGTGCTCGGTGGTGAGCCGCAACGCCTCGCCGAGGACGCCGGTGCCGGTCGCGCAGAGGGCGGCGGCATGGTGCTGGACCAGGAACTCGGCCGGCGCGTCGCCGAGCCGTTCCGCCGGTGTGCCGCTCAGCTGTACGCGCGACTCGGGATGGCCGTGTGAGGTGTGGGACGGGGTGAGCGTCACGTCCGCTGGGTCGACGAGGTACACGCCGTCGCCGGCGGTGACCAGGATCTTCGTGGCCACGGACGCGTACGGGACGGCGACCTTGGCCCCGTCGAGCAGGTACCGGCCGTGGTGCTCCCGGCCGGTGCCGGTGCTGTCCGGGCGGGCGGTCACGGGGGACGCGCCGTCGGGGCGGGCGGTCACGGGGGGCGCGCCGTCCGGCTCGCGGATGGCCGCCGTCAGGACGGATTCGCCCTCGGCCACGGCCGGCAGCAGGGCGCGACGCTGCTCCGGCGTGCCGAAGCGGGCGACCGGCAGCGCGCCGAGCGCCAGGCACGCCAGCGCCGGGACGGGCGCCGCGCGGCGACCCACCTCGGCCAGCACGACCGCCAGCTCGACCGCGCCGAAGCCCTGCCCGCCCTCGTCCTCGGGCAGGACGAGCGCCAGCAGCCCGGCCTGGGCCATCGCCTTCCACGTGATGCGGTCGTACGCGGTACCGGACTGCTCATAGGTCGTCACCCGCTCCACGCTCGCCTCCCGGGCGAGCAGGTCGGCGGTGAGGGTTCGCAACTCGGCGTGCGGCTCTTCCAGGGAGAAATCCACTCCAGACACCTCCGGCAGATCGCGTCACGCCGAGACTAGAACGCATTCTAGTTTTCGTCCACTGAACCGGTTCCGTCGCCTACGGCGTGCCGGCAACGTGTTCTCGTCCCGGGTGGCAGAATGGGTGCATGACCGTAGACGGGGCTACCCAGCCGACCGGGCTCCGCGCCCGTAACCAGCTGCAGAGACGCGCACGCATCGTGAAGGCCGCCGCCGCGCTCGCGTCGAGGGGCGGCATCGAAGCCATGCAGATGCGGACGGTCGCCGAACGCGCCGGCGTCGCCCTCGGCACGCTCTACCGGTACTTCCCGTCGAAGATGGATCTCGTCGTCGCGGTCATCTCCGAGGAACTCGACCTCCTCCAGGACAGCATCGAGCGCCGGCCGCTCTCCGGCACCACCCCGGCCGAACGCGCCGTCGAAGTGCTCATGCGCGCCACACGCGGACTGATGCGCGAACCCGAACTCGCCGACGCGCTCGTCCGGTCGATGCTGCTGACGTCCGAGAAGATCGACGTCGACTTCGGCGCCCGCGTCGACCGGCTCCTCATCCACGCCGCCCTCGGCCGCGACGCCGGGGACCACGCCCCGGCCAGCCAACTCGACCTCGCGTACCTGCTGCAGAGCGTGTGGGTGTTCGAACTCCTCCAGCTCCTCAAGGGCAAGCACACCCTGGCGCAGACCCAGCGCCACCTGGAGCTGGCCGCCGCCCGCCTCCTCGGCGACCTCTAACTTCGTCACCCCGGCGGGCGCACCCCGGACCCCCGCACCCCCGCACCCCGGACCCCCGCACCCCAGTCCCGCCGCCCCTGGAGCCCGGCACCCCCGCACCCCCGTCCCGCCGCCCTGGAGCCCGGCGGGCGCAGCCCGGCCTGGCGAACCGGACTTTCGGGGCTCGACGTGCGGTCAACGGGCGGGCGTAGCCCCGCAAGTCCTGGAGTCCGGTTCGCTGCCCGGCGCGGCCCGCCCAGGTCCGGGTCTTCCCTCAGGCTCCCCCCGCCCGCTCGCCGGCACGGCCTGCGCCGCCCAATGCGGGGTATGTCCGCATTGTTCCGCCGGCAGCGCACCGTGGCGACTGTCCACTTCGGAATACTCGGGGAAATCGACGTCTGAACGCGCAACGAGAGGTGGATTCCCCCGAGTGTTCTACTGTGGACGAACAATTTAGGGCGAACCGTGCGAACCGGGCGCGGAATCGCCGCGGCACCCCGCAACGAAAGTAGAACCTGTTACCGTTATCGGCATCCACGTGCCGAGGAGGACGGTATGGCGACTCCGGTGATCGTCGAGGCGGTACGGACCCCGATCGGCAAGAGCCGAGGCTGGCTGGCCGGCATCAAGCCCGTCGCGCTGCTCGCACACGCCCAGCGCGCCGTCATCGACCGTGCCGGGCTCGACCCGTCCGAGGTAGAACAGGTTTTCGCGGGGTGCGTCACCCAGGCGGGTGAGCAGGGCGGCCACGTCGGCCGGTACGCCTGGCTGTACGCGGGACTTCCGTGGCAGACCGGCGTGACGACCGTCGACGCGCAGTGCGGTTCGAGCCTGCACGCCGTCAACCTGGTCGCGTCGCTGATCTCGGCGGGCACGATCTCGGCAGGCGTGGCGTGCGGGGTGGAGGTGATGAGCCGGGCGCCGCTGGGTTCGAACGTCCGGCCGGCCCGTCCGCGCCCGGACGACTGGTCCATCGACCTGCCCGACCAGTTCACCGGCGCCGACCGGATCGCGCGGCAGCGGGGCCTGACCCGCGCCGATCTGGACGGATGGGGCGTGCGGTCCCAGCAGCGGGCGGCGAAAGCCTGGGCGGACGGCCGGTTCGACGCCGAGATCGCGCCGGTCACCGCGCCGATCATCGACGGCGACGGGCAGCCGACCGGCGAAACCCGCCTCGTCGACCGGGACCAGGGCCTGCGCGACACGTCCCTGGAGGCGGTGTCGGCCCTGAAACCGGTGCTCGACGGCGGTTTCCACACGGCGGCGACGTCGTCCCAGCTGTCGGACGGTGCCGCTGCTGTCCTGCTCATGTCCGAGGACCGCGCCAGGGCGCTCGGACTGCCGATCCGCGCGAGGATCGTCACGCACTGTCTCGTCGGCGGCGATCCGTACTTCCACCTCGACGGGCCGGTCCAGGCGACCGAACGCGCGCTGCGCCAGGCCGGTATGGCGATCGGCGACATCGACCGGTTCGAGGTCAATGAGGCGTTCGCGTCCGTCGTGCTGTCCTGGGCGGACGTCCACCAGCCCGATCTGGACCGCGTCAACGTCGGCGGGGGCGCCATCGCCCTCGGACATCCCGTCGGCGCCACCGGCGCACGGCTCGTCACGACGGCACTGCACGAACTGGAGCGCTCCGACCTGTCGACCGCGCTCGTCACCCTGTGCGCGGGTGGTGCGCTGGCCCCGGCGACCGTCCTGGAGCGGGTCGGCTGACGCGCGTACGGTCGGGGCGTGCGCCTGCGTGACCTGCCCAACCTCGGACCGAGGAGCGAGCACTGGCTCCAGTCGGTCGGTATCGAGGACGTCGACACGCTCGCCGACGTCGGGCCGGTCGAGGCGTACCGCCGGCTACGGGCGGCCGCGGTCCCCGGACTGTCGCTCAACTACCTGTGGGCCATGGAAGGCGCCCTGGAGGGCATCGACTGGCGGTACCTCACGCCCGAGCGGCGGCAGGAACTGCGGGACGCCGTCGACGATCATCCGAAGCGGGCATAGCCGCTCGTCAGCACCGCGCGGTCGCCGACGCTCGCCGCGAACTCCACCACCCCGGATCCCGCCGCGACCGGCGGTGGCGCGGCTGGAGCCGCGCCCGTGGGATCGGCGGGCGTCGCGGCAGGTGGAGCCGCGGCGGGCAGATCGGCGAGCGTCGCGGATGGCGCGGCGCCGGGAAGACCGACGGGCGTCGCGGCAGGTGGAGCCGCGCCGGTGGGATCGGCGGGCGTCACGGCGGGCGGGGCCGAGCCGGCAAGCGTCGAGCCGGTGAGGGCGAGGGTGTCGCCGGGCCAGACGGGGGCGGCGAAGCGGGCGCGGAGGTCGCGGAGGTCGGCCGGGTGGGCGCCGGCCTGGGACGCGACGGCGCGGGCGGCGATGCCGAGCGTGCACAGTCCGTGCAGGATCGGCCGGTCCATGCCGGCGGCGAGGGCGGCGTCCGGGTCGATGTGGAGGTGGTGGCGGTCGCCGGTGAGACGGTAGAGCGCGGCCTGCTCGGACGTGGTCACGAACCGTCCCAGCGGCGCGCTGCCGGCCGCCGACACCTGCGCCGCCGGTCCGCGCGGGCCGCCCCATCCGCCATGGCCCCGTACGAACAGCGCGTACGTCGCCGCGAAGTACGCGCACTCCACGACGACCTCGATCACCGCCGAGGCGCCCTTGTCCCAGACGGCGCCCACCCGTCCGGACAGGTCGATCTCGCCGGGGACCGGCAGCGGCGCGGACATCTCCAGGGTCTGGCCGCCGTGCAGCGCCTCGGCGGCTTCGTAGGCGCCGAGGCGGCGTGGCTCGTCGGCGGCCCAGACGCCGAGCGTCAGGGCGAACGTCGGCAGGACTCGCAGGTCCCGTTCGAAGACGAGATCCAGGTCGGTGGCCCGTGCGCCGACGGACAGGGCGTACAGGATCACGTCCCGATCGTCGTAGGTGATCGTCCTCGTGCCGAGCTGGCGACCGGCGAGTGCGGCGACGTCCATGGATGCACCTCCTGCCAACCAAGCGTTCGCTTGGTACGCTAGCGGCCCCGTTCCGGGTCGGTCAAACCCCGCGGAGGCCCCATGAACCCCGACGCCGCCGACCGGCCGACCCCATTTCGGGTGGGATCAGCGACCCAGGCTCCACATTCCCACCCCAAACCCGGGAGCCCCGGTGACGGCCCGAGCGCCGGTGACCCGGGCGCCGGTGACGGTCCGGGCGCCGGCGTCGCCGATGAGGTGCGGCTCGCCGCGCGGCGGTTTCTGGCCGAACAGGTGCCGTCGGCCGAGGTCCGCCGGATCATGGCTCTGCCTGACGGCTACGACCCCGCGCTGTGGCGACGGCTCGCCGACCTGGGGCTCCCCGGCGTCGCACTGCCCGAGGAGTACGGCGGCGCGGGGCTCGGGCTGCGGGAGCTGACGGCCGTCCTGGAGGAGGCGGGTCGGGCGCTGCTGCCCGCGCCTCTGCTGGCCACGGCCATCGCCGGCCAGGTGCTGCTCGACGCGGGCCACACCGCTCCCCTGCCGGGCATCGCCCACGGCACGACGATCGCGACGGTCGCCCTGGACGGGACGGTCCGCAACGACAAGGACGTGCTCAGCGGCCAGGCGACGCACGTCCTCGACGGGCACCTCGCGGATCTTGTCGTCGTCGCGTCCGGAGGCGAGCTTTTCCTCGTGGACGGCACCGCGGGGGGGCTCGCACGGACGCCGCTCGACACGATGGACCAGACCCGCCGCCTCGCCCATCTCACGTTCGACCGCGCACCCGCGACGCGCCTCGACGGCCGTCCGGATGATGCCCGTGATCTCGCGGCCACCCTGCTCGCGGCCGAACAGCTCGGCGGCGCGGACCGCTGCCTGGAGATGGCGGTGGCGTACGCGAAGATCAGAGTCCAGTTCGGACGCCCGATCGGCACGTTCCAGGCCATCCAGCACCGGTGCGCCGACGTGCTGGTGGCGGTGGAGACCGCCCGCGCGGCCACCGGCCGGCCGGTCAGCCCGGCGAACGCCGCCGTCGCCCGCGTCGCCGGCTCGGCCGCCTACCTGCTCGCGGCCGGCGAGAACATCCAGATCCACGGCGGCATCGGCATCACCTGGGAGCACGACGCGCACCTGCATCTCAAGCGGGCGCGAGGCTCCGCCACCCTGTTCGGCCCGCCGGCCCGGTACCGGGACAGGCTCGCGGCACTAGTGCTCCCCACTGCGCCCTGATACCTTACCAAGCGAGCGCTTGGTCAAGCTGCCAGGAGGCGCGCATGCGGGTAAGCATGGGATTCGAGCTGGAGGTCAGGGGCCGCTCGTCCGAGGTGGAGCAGAAGGCCTTCAACGACGTCCTCGACCAGGTGGTTCTCGGCGACCAACTCGGCTACGACACCGCGTGGTTCGTCGAACACCACTTCACCCGGGGCTTCTCGCACTCGTCGTCCCCCGACATCGTGCTCGGCGCCCTGTCGCGGATCACGTCGCGGATCAGGCTGGGCCTCGGCGTCGTCCTGCTGCCGTTCCAGCACCCGGTGCGGACGGCGGAACGGGTCGCCACCCTGGACGTGCTGTCCGGCGGGCGCGTCGAGTTCGGCACCGGCCGGGGCGCGTCGCCGCTGGAGTACCAGGCGTTCGGGCGCCCGTTCGAGCAGTCGCGCCAGATCTGGGAGGACAACCTGGCCGCCGTCCTCGCGATCTGGGAGGCGGACGGCGAGCCGGTGACGATCGAGCACGAGCTGTGGAACGTGCCGGACGTGGCCGTGTATCCCCGGCCCGTCCAGCGGCCACACCCTCCCCTGTGGACGGCGTCGACCAGCCTCGACGGGTACCTCGCCGCCGCCGCGAAGGGCCACAACCTGCTCGGCATGACCATGCTCAAGGGCCTGGACGACGTGGCCGAGGACATCGCCGCGTACCGCCGTGCCCTCGCCGAGCACGGCCACGACCCGGACACCCGGCGCGTCGCGATGATGATCCCGTGGCACGTCGCGCCGACGCGTGACGAGGCGTACGAGCGCTCGGTGGACGCCGTCCTCTGGTACATCCGCCGGCAGGTCAACCTGGTCACGCCGCCGGACTACTACGACGCCCGGCACGCCTCGTACCGCGTCCTCGGCCAGCTCGCCGCCGGGCTGCCGCCCGAGGAGTGCGTGGAGACGCTGCGGACGCACCACATGGTCGTGCTGGACGACGTCGAAGGCTCCCGCAAGGCGATGCAGCGGTTGCAGGAGGCGGGCGCCACCGACCTGATCTGCCAGTTCCAGGTCGGCGGGCTGGCGCAGGAGCACGTCATGGACGCCATCCGGCTGTTCGCCGCCGAGGTGGCCACACCGTGACGGAAACCTGGGCGACCCGCTCCGATCTGAAGGCGGACAGCGAAGGCCTGCTGCTGCTCTCGCCGCTGGGCGATACCGCCGTCCCCCTGACCTCGGACGACCTGGCCAGTGCGCTGACCCTCGCCCGGGACGGACTCGACGCCGCCGGCATCACCGGCACCGACCGGGTCGCCGTGGCCCTGAACAGCGACGGCGGACTCACCGGCGCGCTCCTCGCCCAGGCCGCGGCGGACGTCGGGGCCGCCGCAGCGGCGCCGGGTCCACGCGGGCGGATGCGGTTGCTGGCGGTCCTCCGGGCCCTCGGCGCGACGGCGCTGGTCGCCACGCCCACCGGGGCCATGGACCTGCTCGCCCGCCTCCACCTGGAGTTCCTCGTCGATCCCCTGGATCTGGGGCTGCGGCGCATCGTCCTCACCGGCGAGATCCCCAGCCCGGGCACCGCGCGGCATCTCGCCGCCGAGTTCGAGGCCGAGGTCACCGAGCTGTACACGGATCCGGTGTTCGGACTGCCCGCCGCCACCGTCACCGGCGCCGCCCTCACGCCGCTGCGGCCCGACCTCCTCACGCTCGCGGCGCTCACCCACGACGGACCGCCCGACGGCCGCGCCGAGCTGATCCTCACGCCGCGCTGGCACAGCAGCCTGCACGGACACGCCATCCGCACCGGACAGGTCGCCATCGGGCCGCCGATCCCGGCGCCCACCCACACCGTCGGCGACCACGTGCTGATCCGGGGCCAGTGGATGTCGCTCCCGCGACTCGGCCAGGCGCTCGCCCGGATCGACGGCATCGCCCACTGGGACCTCGTCATCGCCCGTACCGGCACGCTCGACCAGGCCACGCTGCACGTCACGTTCTCCCGCGCGTCACTGTTGCGCAATCCCCTGTGGACGCGGCGGCTCGAGCAGGCCGTCGCCGCGGTCACACCGGTCGCGATCGCGGTGACGGTCGTCCCCGAGGCCAGCGAGGACGTGCGGCCGCCGTCGGTCACCGACCAGCGCGGGCAGCACCTCGGCACGGACCGCGCCGCGGCGGGGTGAGCACGGTGCGGCCGGTACCGGAGTGGGGCACCATCCCGGCGATGCTGCGCGCCCAGGCGGTCGACCACCCCGACACCGAAGCGGTACGGGACGGCACGGTGAGCCTGACCGTCGCCGAACTGGCCGCGCGGGCGGGCGGTGTGGCCCGCGCGCTCGCCGACCGGGGCGTCGCGCACGGCGACCGCGTGGCCGTGTGGGCGCCGAACTGCTGGCAGTGGGTCGTCACCGCGTACGGGATCTGGGCGGCGGGCGCGGTCATCGTGCCGCTGAGCAGCCGGTTCAAGGCCGCCGAAGCGGGTGCCGTCCTCGCGAGCACGGGCGCGCGGGTGCTGGTGTCCGCCGAGAGCTTCCTCGGTACCCGGTACCTGGACCTGCTCGACGCGGAGTACGGACCCTGGCCGTACGCGGAGCTGCCGGAGCTGCGTCACCTCGTGCTGATCGAGGAACTAGCCGAAGCGGCCTCCGCCGGCGCCGCGCTGCCCGAGGTCGCGCCCTTCTCCGGTGGCGCCCTGCCGGACATCGAGCCTGACGACCTGGCGGAGATCCTGTGCACGTCCGGGACGACCGGCGCGCCGAAAGGCGTGATGATCGACCACTCCCAGCTGCTGCGCGGGTACTGGGACTGGTCCGAGGTCGTCACGCTCGGGCCGGGCGACCGGTACCCGGTGGTGGCGCCGTTCTCGCACGGGTTCGGGATCAACGCCGGGTTGCTGGCCTGTGTCCTGCGGGGCGCGACGATCGTGCCGGTCGCGGCGTTCGACCCGGAGGCGGCGCTCGGCCTGATCGCGCGGGAGCGGCTGTCGCTGCTCGCCGGTCCGCCCACGCTGTTCGCGCGGCTGCTGGACCGTCCCGACCTCGGTGACTTCGACACGTCGTCGCTGCGGGTGGCGATCGTCGGCGCCGCCTCGGTGCCGACCGCGCTCGTGCACCGGATGACCGAACGGTTCGGACGGGTCATCAACGCGTACGGGCTTATCGAAGGCACCGTCGTGTCGATGACCCGGGCCGGCGACCCGCCCGAGGTGGTGGCCACGACGGCCGGTAGCCCGATGCCTGGTGTGCAGGTCCGCATCGACGGTGCGGGGATCGCCGGCGCGGATGACGGACGCGGCGAGGTGCTGGTCCGCGGGTACGGCGTGATGCGCGGGTACTGGCAGGCCCCCGAACTGACCGCCGAGACCGTCGACGCCGACGGGTGGCTCCACACCGGCGACATCGGCGTGCTCGACGCGGCCGGCAACCTGTCCATCGTCGACCGCAAGAAGGACCTGTTCATCGTCGGCGGCTTCAACGCCTACCCGGCGGAGATCGAGAACCTGCTGAGCCGGCATCCGTCCGTCGCCCAGGTGGCGGTGGTCGGGGTGCCCGACGGCACGCTCGGCGAGGTCGGCTGGGCGTACGTCGTGCCCGCCGCCGGATGCGGCCTCGACGGGCTCCTCGACTGGGCGCGCGGCACGATGTCGAACTACAAGGTGCCGCGACGGATCATCCCGCTCGACGCCTTGCCCGTGAACACCAACGGCAAGGTGGACAAGAAGGCCCTGCGGGCGCTCAGCGCAGCGCGGTAGCGCTCCGCGGCGGCCGTGCCCGGCGCGCGGTTGTGGCGGGGGCCGGCTGCTCGGTGGCCCGCGCGGCGGCGGTCGGTGTCAGCGGAGTGCGGTGTCAGCAGAGTGCGGTGTCAGCGGAGTGCGGTGAGGGCCCGGACCAGCAGCGGCAGCGCCTCGCGCCAGTCGCCGACGATGCCGAAGTCGGCGCCGTCGAACACCGGCGCGTCGGGGTCGGCGTTGACGGCGAGCACGAAGCCGGCCCGGCGGACGCCCGCCAGGTGCGTGAACTTCCCGTGGACGGCGAGCGCGACGTAGACGTCCGGCGCGATGCTGGCGCCGGTCACGCCGATCTGGCGGCTGCGCGGCTGCCAGCCGAGGTCGGTGACCTTGCGGGTGGCGCCCAGTTCGGCGCCGAGGACGTCCAGCAGCGGCTTCAGGTCCGGGTAGTCCGCCGGGTCGATGCCCTGGCCGACGCCGACGACCGCCCGGGCGAGCGTGAGCGCGTCGGGGTCGTCGTCGCGGATCGTCTCGGTGACCCGGACCCGGCTCGCGCGGTCGCAGGCGAGGGTCCGTACCGGGAGGCTCGCGGCGCCGGATCGCAACCCCGGCAACGGCAACGCACCCGGACGGACCGTCACGAGCTGCGTCGCCGACGTCGCCGTCACCGCCGCGAGGAGCTGCCCGCCGAACGCCGGCTTCCAGCAGACGAGCCGGTCGCCGTCGAGTTCCAGGTCGACCGCGTCGCCGGTGAGCCCCGCCCCGAACGCCGCCGCGACCCGTGCCGCCACCTCCCGGCCGCGGCACGTGCTGGCAGCGAGCACCGCCCACGGCCGCACGGCGGCCGGGAGAACGGCCCCGGATGCCGTGCCGCTCGCCCCGGCGCTGACCCCGGATGCCGTGCCGCGCCGGGCGGCCGGCCAGGTGGCGGCTGCGATGGCGGCGGCGATGTCCTCGGGGGCGGCGGCCGGGACGTACACCAGCTCGTCGGCGCCCCAGGACCATGCCGTGCGCGCGTCGAGGGTCGGGTCGGCGACCAGCACGGCCCGGCCGAGCCGGCGGGCGGCGCCGAGCAGTTCCCGGGTCGCCCGGTCCCGGTCGGGCTCGGCAAGCACGACGACGACCCGCGCCCGCCCGCCGGCCGCCGGCACACCACGGCCTGCCACCCCCGCCGCCGACCCACCAGCACCCGCCGACCCGCCAGCGGCCCGCGGGGCGACGGCGGGCGGGGCGACGGCGGGCGGCTCGACGGCGGGCGGCTCGACGGCGGTTGGGGCGCCGGCGCGCAGGAAGGGCGCCATCGCCACCGCCGCCTGGGCCGCCTGGTCGGCGAGGGTGCCGGTGCCGCGCTGCCGTGCCCGCTCGACGCTCACCACGCGGGTGCGCCCCACCCGCGTCGGGCTGCCGGCTTCCCCCCACGGCCCCGGCCCCAGGTCGGCGGCCGTGAGCACGGTGATCCGGTGCGCGGCGACCAGCGCCCGTTCGACGGCCGGTACCTTCGCGGGCGCGCAGAGCCGTTCGGCCGCGCTGAGCACGGCGGGCAGGCGCACCACGGCGTGCACGTACCCGTCGTCCCGCTCGCAGCGGGCGCGGACCTCGGCGCCGGCCAGGTCGCCGGCCCCATCGGTAGCCCCGGCGCCCGCAACGTCGCTGGCAACGTCGCCGGCAACGTCGAGCGTCCGTACGGGTCCGAGGAACGGGAGGCCGAGCAGTTCGGCGACCTGCGGACCGAGCTGGCCGGTGTCGGCGTCGACGGAGTTCCGTCCTGTCAGCACGACGTCGAACGGACCTTCCCGGCGCAGCGCGGCGGCCAGCGCCCGGGCGGTGGCGAGGGTGTCCGAGCCGGCGAACGCGGGGTCGGTGATCAGCACGCCCCGGTCGGCGCCCCACGCGACGGCCTCGCGCAACACCTCGACGGCCTCGGGTGGACCGAGCGTGAACACGACGCACTCCCCCAGCTCGACGCCCTTGGCGACGGCCCGCCGGCAGTACGGGTTGAGTTCGCGTGCCAGTCCGGACCGCACGAGCCGCCCGTCCGCGCCGAGCCGCATCTCCTCCAGGGCCGGCACCTGCTTGACCAGCACGGCTACGCGCATCACGCCCGCCCGTCCGGGGTCCAGCGGACCAGCGTGAGGTCCGCGTCGATGTCGTCGAAGACGGCCCGGACGGCCAGCCCGGGTTCCAACGTTCCGGGCGCCACGTCCCGCATGTCGCCGTACATCACGAGCTCCGGATGCTCCACCAGCCGGACCAGCACGACGACGTGCGGCACCGGCAGGTCCGGCAGGAACGCGTGCCGGGTGACGATCCAGCTCGCGACGGCGCCGCGACCGGACACGTCCATCCAGGACCACTCGCGCGAGCGGCACCGGGCACAGATCGTCCGGGGCGGGAACCGGGGTGTCGCGCAGCCGGAGCACCGCTGCACGGTCAGCCGGTGCTCCCGAACGGCCGCCCACCACGGCGCCGAGTCCCGATCCACGGCCGGCTGCACGAGCCCCGGCGGCGGCCCCGCCGACCGCACGGAATCAACCGGCCGCACAGAATCAGCCGCCCGCACGGAATCAGCCCGCCGCGCCGGCCCCGCCGCGCTCATCGCGGCCCGCTCAGGATCAGCGCGGACGTGCTGCCCATGACGTAGCCGGGCTGCGATGTGGAGAGCGCCACCTCGCAGCCCGGAACCTGCCGCTCGCCGGCGTCGCCGCGCAGTTGGGCGACGGCTTCGGCGAGGTGGTTGATGCCGTGCACGTACCCCTCGGACAGGAACCCGCCATGCGTGTTCACCGGCAGCGCGCCGCCGAGGGCGGTGGCGCCGCTGGCGACGAACGGCCCGCCTTCGCCCTTGCCGCAGAACCCGTACTCCTCGAGCTGCACGATCACCGAGTACGTGAAGCAGTCGTAGAGTTCGGCGACGTCGATGTCGCCCGGTCCGAGGCCTGCCTGCGCGTAGAGGCGGGGTGCGAGCGCGCCGGCGCCGGTGGCGGTGAGGTCGCGCCGGCCCTCGTTGATGATCATGTGCCCGCCGCCCCACGCCGCCGCGGTGATAGTCACGGGCGGCCGGGCCAGGTCGCGGGCGCGGTCGGCGCTGGTGACGACGACCGCGCAGGCGGCGTCCGTCTCCAGGCAGCAGTCGAGCAGCCGGAACGGGTCGACGATCATCCGGGACGTGGCGTGGTCGGCGGCGGTGATCGGGTCGCGGCGCATCGCCCGGGGATTGAGCACGGCGTTGGCCCGCTGCTGCACGGCGACCTGCCCGAAGTGTTCGGTGGTCGTCCCGTAGGCGGTCATGTGGGCGCGGGCGGCCATCGCGAACTGCTGCGGCGGCGCGAAGTAGCCGTACGGGGCCTGGTACTGCGCGTCGTACGTCGGTGACGCGCCCCGCCCCGTCGCCCCCATCCGGAACTCGGAGCGGGCGTTGATCGCCCGGTAGCAGACGATCACGTCGGCGAGGCCCAGCGCGCACGCCATCGCCGCCTGGGCCACCACGGCGTGCGACACGCTGCCGCCGCCGAACTGGTCGAGATACCAGCGCACGTCGTCCAGGCCGAGCGCGGGCGCCAGCACCCAGGGCGGCGTCGAGTCGCCGACCCGGTGCGTGGCGAAGCCGTCCACGTCGTCGATCGTCAGACCCGCATCGGAGACCGCGGCTGTCACCGCGTCAATGGCCAGGGTCAGCGTGCTGACGCCCGAGTCCTTGCTGAACGGCGCGTACCCGACCCCGACGATCGCCGCGCGGTCCCGGAACGCCACGGCAGCCTCCCCAGTAATCAAACAAGCGCTTGACCAATTCTGCGAGCCGCGGGCGGGCAAAGTCAAACCCTTGCCACATACCGCCGGCACGGCACCGGAGATCGTCCGCCCGGCCGCCAGATCGGGCCAGTTGACACCCACCGCGGGCCGCCTTAACCTCATACCAAGCAAGCGCTTGGGCAACCCACGGAGGGATGGCCGCCATGACCAGCAGGGCGTTCGCCGCCTGGCGCAGCCCCAACGGCACCGAGGCGCCCACCGAGCCGTTCGACTCGGCGCGGTTCCGCCAGGTGCTCGGCCACTTCGCGACCGGGGTCGTCGCGATCACGGCGATCGATCCGGCGACGTCGCGCCCGACCGGGCTGGCGGCCAACGCGTTCACGTCCGTGTCGCTCGATCCGCCGCTGATCGCGTTCTGCGTGGCCCACACCAGCTCGACGTGGCCGACACTGCGGTCCGCCGGCCTCCTCGCCGTCAACGTCCTGACCGCCGACCAGGGCGGGGTGTGCCAGCAGCTCGCCACGCGCGGCGGCGACAAGTTCCGCGGCCTGCGGTGGCGCCCCTCCCCCGGCGGCGCTCCCCTGCTCGACGGCGCCCTGGCCTGGATCGAGTGCGCGATCGACGCCGAGCATGTCGCGGGCGACCACGTGATCGTCGTGTGCCGGGTCCGGCAGCTGAGCCACCACGCGGCGCAGGCTCCGCTGCTGTTCTTCCGGGGCGGCTACGGCAGCTTCACGGCATGACCGGCCTCCGGGCCGAGTTCCGTGCCTGGCTGGCCGCCAACCTGACCGGCGAGTTCGCGGACGCGCGGGGCCTGGGCGGCCCGGGGCGTGAGCACGAGTCGTTCGACGTCCGGCTGCGGTGGGAACGCCGGCTCGGCGCCGCGGGCTGGACGTGCGTCGGCTGGCCGGTCGAGCACGGCGGCCGTGGCGCGCCGGTCGCCGACCAGGTCGCGTTCCACGAGGAGTACGTACGCGCGGACGCGCCGGTCCGGGTGGGACACATCGGCGAGACGCTGCTCGGCCCCACGCTGATCGAGGCCGGCACGGACGAGCAACGCGCCCGCTTCCTGCCGCCGATCCGCGCGGGCGAGGAGCTGTGGTGCCAGGGCTACTCCGAGCCGGGCGCGGGGTCCGACCTGGCCGCCGTCGCCACGAAGGCCGACCTGAAAGGCGAGTGGATCGTCACCGGCCAGAAGGTGTGGACGTCGCTCGCGCACGTCGCCGACTGGTGCTTCGTCCTCGCGCGCACCGAACCGGGCAGCACCCGCCATCGCGGGCTGAGCTACCTGCTGGTGCCGATGCGCCAGCCCGGCGTGGAGGTGCGGCCGATCCGGCAGCTCACGGGGACGTCCGAGTTCAACGAAGTGTTCTTCGACGGCGCCCGCACCGCCGCCGCGAACGTCGTGGGCGCACCTGGCGACGGGTGGCGCGTGGCGATGGCGACGCTCGCGCACGAGCGGGGCGTCTCCACGGTCGGGCAGCAGCTCGCGTTCCGCCGCGAGCTGGACCGGATCATCGCGATCGCGGTGAAGAACGGTGCCGCCGAGGACCCGGCGCTGCGCGCCCGCCTCACCGACGCGTGGATCGGGCTGGAGCTGCTGCGCCTCAACGCCGTCCGGGCGCTGGCCGGGGACGTGACCGCACTGGCGATCACGAAACTCGCCTGGTCGACGTGGCACCGCGACCTCGGCGACCTCGCGATGGACGTACTCGGCGCCGACGGCCTCACCACCGACCCGGGCTACGATCTCGGTCCCGAGCAGCGCCTGTACCTGTTCAGCCGCGCCGACACGATCTACGCCGGGTCGAGCGAGATCCAGCGGACCCTGATCGCCGAGCGCGTCCTCGGCCTCCCCCGCGCATGAAGCCGCCCGACCCGCGCGGACTCCTCGCCGGCAAGACCGTGCTGGTCACCGCGGCCGCCGGCACCGGGATCGGCTTCGCCACGGCGCGCCGCGCGGCCGAGGAAGGCGCCGTCGTCGTCCTGAGCGACCGGCACGAGCGGCGGCTCGCCGAGGCCGCGTCCGAGCTGGGCGCCGTCGGCATCCCGTGCGACGTCACCGACGAGGACGCCGTCCAGCGGCTGTTCCGGTCCACCCTGGACGCCGTCGGCCGGCTCGACGTCCTCGTCAACAATGCCGGCCTCGGTGGCACCGCCGACCTCGCCGACATGACCGACGACCAGTGGCACGCCGTCCTCGACACGACCCTGACCGGCACGTTCCGGTGCACCCGGGCGGCGCTGCGGATCATGCGGGAGCAGCGGTCCGGGATCGTCGTCAACAACGCCTCGGTGCTGGGCTGGCGGGCGCAGGCCGGGCAGGCGCACTACGCGGCGGCGAAGGCGGGCGTCATGGCGCTGACGCGGTGCGCGGCGGTCGAGGCGGCGGCGTACGGGGTCCGGGTGAACGCGGTCGCGCCGAGCCTGGCCATGCATCCGCACCTGGCGAAGGTGACGAGCGAAGAACTCCTCGCCGACCTGACCGCCCGCGAAGCGCTCGGCCGGGCCGCCGAACCGTGGGAGGTCGCCACCGTCATCGTGTTCCTGGCCAGCGACTACTCCTCCTACCTGACCGGCGAGGTCGTGTCGGTCAGCAACCAGCACCCGTGAGACTGGCGCGGAGTGCGCGGGCGTCGGCGGCGAGCGCGGTGACGAGGGTGCCGGGGCCGGCGAGCGGCAGGACGGCGACGGTCTCCGTGGCGTGCGCGGCGGGCGTCCAGGCGGGGTCGACGACGAGCAGCGATCCGCACGCGCGGGCGCCGGTCACGCTGGCGCGGGCGGTGTCGGCGCCGTCCAGGACGAGTTCATGGCGGAGCAGCGGCGCACCGTCCACGTCGACGCGGAGCTGGCCCCGGTAGGCGCCGCCCGTCTCGCCGTGCCGGCCCAGGATCACTTCCTCGCGGACGCGCAGCACGCCGCCGTCCACCACCTCGGCGTCCACGATCGTGCGGTGCCGCGCCCGCGCGGCCACGACGGTCGGTTCGGGGAGTACGGACAGGCGCCCGGCCACCCGGAGCCGGAGCGTGAAGGTCGATTCGCCGGGTCCGGGGAGCGCCACCGTCGCGCCGACCGTCCGGAGCGTGAGTGTCGCCTGTGGACCGACGTCCACGGTCAGTTCCAGGTCGTCGCCCCCCAGCGGGCCACCGGCCGCGGCGGCGAGATAGACCCCTTCGGCAGTTGGACGGAGAACCAGCGGCACCTGCGACATCACCCGGGTGAGCCGGGTACCGCCGTTGCCGTCGGACTCCGCCCGCAGCGCCGCGCGGGCCCTCACGGCGTGACTCGCTCCCGGATCTGGTCCTCGACCCACCCGGCAACGGTCGGCGCGGTCGGCTCCTCGCGCAGCGACACGAGCTGGACGGGCAGGTCGCCGCGCATGGCGTGCGCGTCCCGTTCCATGACGGCCAGGTCGGCGCCGACGAGGGGTGCGAGGTCGGTCTTGTTGATGACGAGCAGGTCCGAGCGGATCACGCCCGGACCGCCCTTGCGCGGCACCTTGTCGCCGCCGGCCACGTCCACCACGAAGATCTGCTTGTCGACCAGTCCGTAGCTGAACGTCGCCGTCAGGTTGTCGCCGCCGCTCTCGACCAGCACCAGGTCGAGGCCGGTGAACCGCGCCTCCAGGGCGTCGACGGCGTCCAGGTTGGCGGAGATGTCGTCCCGGATCGCGGTGTGCGGGCAGCAGCCGGTCTGCACGGCGGCGATGCGGTCCGTATCGAGGACGCCGGCGTGACGGAGAAAATCCGCGTCCTCGGTCGTGTAGATGTCATTGGTGACGACGGCGAGGCTCAGGCGCTCGCCGAGCGTGCGGCACAGGGCGGCGACCAGCGCGGTCTTGCCGCTGCCGACCGGGCCACCGATGCCGACGCGTAGCGCGCGGCCGGCCGGCGCCGGGGGTTCGTACGGGTCGCGCCCGTCGTGGTCATGAGGCAAAGAGACGCACCTCCGAGGCGGCGTGGAGTTCGGCGAGCAGGTCGAGGCGGGGCGCGGTGGCGCAGGGCAGGTCGCGGAACGGGCCGTCGGCGGCCGCGGCGGCTTGTTCGGCGACGTCCTCGACCTGCGGGGTGAGGGCGGCGAGCAGGGCCTGGACGGCGAACGGGTCGTACCCCCGCAGCCGGACGGCCGCCGCGGCCGGACCGGAGATCGCGAGGTACGCGGCCACGTGCGCCACACCGTCCGGCGCGCATCCCGCCGCCGCACCGACCGCCCCCAGCACGACAGCGTGATGCACCCCACCCGCCGCGGCCGGTGCCCTCTCCCGAACCGGACTGTCGGGACTAGCGTGGCTACGCGCGCCCGTTGAAGGCACGCGTTCCCGAACAGTCCGGTTCGGGGGTGGCGCGGGCGAGAGCACGGCGGGCACGAGCGGCCCGGCCGGTGCCCGGCCCGGCAGCGTGGGTGGCGCGGCGGCCCAGCGCGCCAGGGCGTCGAGGTGCGGGGCCGGCCAGGCGATGCGGGCCGCGCGCAGGAGCGCCCGCCCCTGCTGGCGCGACGCCGCCCGCTGGGCCGGCGAGGCGCTGCGCGCGTCGGCCTCGGCGTCCAGCGCGGCCCACACGCCGGCGTCGACCGCCGACCTCGCGCCGTCGCCGGCAGCGCCAGCGGCTCCGGCATCAGCTGCCGCATCGGCCCGACGGCCGGCATCAGCTGCCACGTCGGCCCGGCGGCCGGCGCCGACCGCGCGCACCCGGTGGCAGGCGGCTGCGGCGAGGGCGGCGGAGACCAGGCCGGTCGTGCGGAGCCGGCCGCGAAGGAACACCGCGAGGTCGTCCAGGTCCTGGACGATCCCGGTGGCGATGGCCGGTTCGACGCCGCCGGAGTGCGCGTGCCCGCCGGCCGGCAGGCGGGAGTCCGCGAGCGCCAGCAGCGAGACGAGGCCCGTCATCAGAACAGGAAGTAGCGCTGCGCCATCGGCAGCTCGGCGGCCGGCGCGGGCTCCACGATCTCGCCGTCGATCCGGACGGTGAACGTGTCCGGCTCGACCTCGATGCGCGGCAGGGCGGTGTTCTCGGGCAGGTCGGCCTTGCCCCGCCGGCGGACGTCCGCGACCGGCACCAGGTCGCGGACAAGCCCCAGCCGGTCGGCGAGCCCGTCCTCCAGCGCGGCCGGGGCCACGAACGACAGCGACGTCCGCGCGGCGACCGCCGGTGAGGCACCCCACATCGGACGCGGCAGCACCGGCTGCGGCGTCGGGATGGACGCGTTCGCGTCCCCCATCGCCGCCCACGCGACCATGCCGCCCTTCAGCACCGCGTGCGGACGTACGCCGAAGAACGCCGGCTCCCACAGCACCAGGTCGGCGAGCTTGCCGGTCTCGACGGACCCGATCTCGCCGTCGAGACCGTGCGCGACCGCGGGGCAGATCGTGTACTTGGCGACGTACCGGCGCGCGCGGTGGTTGTCGGCGGCGCCGTCACCGGGCAGGGCACCCCGGCGGCGTTTCATCACGTGCGCCGTCTGCCAGGTGCGGAGGATGACCTCGCCGATGCGTCCCATCGCCTGGGAGTCCGAGCCGATCATGGAGATCGCGCCGAGGTCGTGCAGGACGTCCTCGGCGGCGATCGTGGACGGCCTGATCCGCGACTCGGCGAACGCCAGGTCCTCGGGCACGGCCGGGTTCAGGTGGTGGCACACCATCAGCATGTCGAGGTGTTCGTCGAGCGTGTTGACGGTGTGCGGCCGGGTCGGGTTCGTCGAGGACGGCAGCACGTTCGGATGCGACGCGACCGTGATGATG
Source organism: uncultured Actinomycetota bacterium (assembly GCA_963742725.1). Lineage (GTDB taxonomy): Bacteria > Actinomycetota > Actinomycetes > Mycobacteriales > Cryptosporangiaceae > CAVVAL01. Next base: position 1,742,586 of record CAVUMX010000003.1, read on the forward strand.
TCCGGCGCGTGCCCGCCGCCGGCACCTTCGGTGTGGTACGCGTGGATGGCCCGTCCGGCGATGGCGGCGAGGGTGTCCTCGACGAAACCGGCCTCGTTGAGCGTGTCGCTGTGCAGGGCGGCCTGCACGCCGGCCTCGTCGCACACGCGCAGGCAGGCGTCGATGGCCGCCGGTGTCGAACCCCAGTCCTCATGGAGTTTGAAGCCGGCCGCGCCCGCCCGCAGCTGCTCCCACATCGCCTCGGCGGACACGGTGTTGCCCTTGCCCAGCAGGACGACGTTCACCGGCAGGCCGTCCATGGCCTGCAACATCCGTGCGAGGTGCCACGCGCCGGGCGTCACGGTCGTGGCCTTCGTGCCCTCGGCCGGACCGGTGCCGCCGCCGATCAGCGTGGTGATCCCCGAGCCCAGGGCCTCGTCGACGAGCTGCGGGCAGATCAGGTGGACGTGGCAGTCGATCGCCCCGGCCGTCAGGATCTTCCCGTTGCCGGCCATGATCTCCGTCGACGGCCCGATGACCAGTCCCGGATGGACGCCCGGCATCGTATCCGGGTTGCCGGCCTTGCCGAGCGCGACGATCCGGCCGTCGCGGATGCCGACGTCCGCCTTCACGACGCCCCAGTGGTCGAGCACGACGGCGCCGGTGATGACCAGGTCGGGGGCGCCGTCCGCGCGGGTTGCGACCGACTGCCCCATCGACTCGCGGACCACCTTGCCGCCGCCGAACACCACCTCGTCGCCGGCCGCGTCGCCGCGCGCGAGATCGTCCTCGACCTCGATCAGCAGGTCGGTGTCGGCGAGCCGGATGCGGTCCCCGGTGGTCGGCCCGTACAGGAGCGCGTACCGCTCCCGGCTCACCTCAGCCACGGTCGAGTTCCCCCGCGCCGCCGATCCGCAGGCCCGGCACGATGCGGTTCCCGGCCAGCGGCACCAGCGCGACCTCCCGTTCCACACCCGGTTCGAAGCGGACGGCCGTCCCCGCGGCGATGTCGAGGCGGAGTCCCCACGCGGCCTCGCGGTCGAACTCCAGTGCGGCGTTGACCTGGGCGAAGTGGAAGTGCGATCCGACCTGGACGGGACGGTCGCCCGTGTTCGCGACGACCAGCACCGTGACCGGGCGGCCCTCGTTGAGCCGGACCGTCCCGGCGCCCGGCAGGATCTCGCCGGGGATCACGGGATCGGCCGGTGGACGGTGATGAGCTTGGTGCCGTCCGGGAAGGTGGCCTCGACCTGGACCTCGGCCAGCATCTCGGGGACGCCGTCCATGACGTCGTCGCGGGTCAGGACCTCGCGCCCGGCGCTCATCAGATCGGCGACGGACCGTCCGTCGCGCGCGCCTTCCATCAGGTACGACGTGATGACGGCCGTGGCCTCGGGATGGTTGAGCCGCAGCCCACGGTCGCGCCGCTCCTGCGCGAGACGCGCGGCCACGTGGATCAGCAGCCGTTCCTGCTCGTGTGGGGTCAACCGCATGCCCCGCAGTCTGGCAGGTGCGGCGTTACCCCGGTGTTACGGCGCGTGCGATCATCGTCAGCCATGCGGACGGGGCGCGCGGAGACCAGGGTGCCACGCGGCTGGACCGGGCCGGAACGTCGCCTGTGGTCCGCCGTCCGGTCCGGGGAGATCGTCGACCTGGGCGGGCGTGCCGCCAACCCGCCCGGCCCCGACCAGACCGTCCGGGCGAGCGTGATCCGCACCCTCATGACCAGCGGGCTGGGACCGGAGGGCGAGAAGCGGGTCCGGCTGCGCGGCGCCCGGATCACCGGCCCGCTCGACCTCCTCGCAGTGACGACCGGCACCGCGCTCTTACTCTGGGACTGCGTCCTCACCGACACGTTCGCCCTCACCGGATCCGAGCTGCCCGAGCTGGCGCTGATCGACTGCGCGGCGCCGGCGATGTCGCTCGGCTGGCTGACGACCGCGGGCAGCGTCCGGATCATCGGCACGAAGGTCGCCGGCCCCGTCTACCTGACGGAGGCCCGCGTCGGCCGGCGCCTCGCGGTGAAGGAATGCGCGTTCGGATCCCTCGACGCGGTCGGCGCGACCGTCGGCGGCGACCTCGACGGGCGGCGCCTCGCCGCCGACCGGGTCGACCTCACCGGCGCCCGGGTCGACGGGCGGATCCGGTTCGGCGACGCGGTGCTCGGCGCCGGGCACCGGGCGCTGTGGCTGACCGGCATCACGTGCGGCGGCGACCTGGACCTGTACCGGATGCGGACGAACGGCATCGTCAACCTGCGCACCGCGTCCATCGGCGGCCGGATCGTCCTCGACCGCGCGCAGCTCAACGGCGTCCCGCCGCTGCCGGGCAGCGAGGCCTATCGGAACGGGCGCGGCCTGGAGGCGCTCATCGGCGAGGGCCTGTCCACGCGCGGCGACCTGTCGCTGCGGTATGCCAGCACGCAGGGCGAGATCCGGCTCAGTACCGCGCAGATCGGCGGCACGTTCAACCTGTCCGGGTCCGACCTGGACAACGCCGACGGCAGGGCCCTCGAAGCGGACCGCTCGGTGATCGGCAGCGGCCTCCTCGCCCTCGACGGGTTCAGCGCCCTGGGCTCCGTCGTCCTGCGGGACGCGCGGATCGACGGCCCGATCATCCTGGGGCGGGGCGCGATCGAGTCACCGGACGACCGCGCGCTCAACATCTCCGGCGTCACCTCGACGGGTGGCTTCTTCGCGACCCGGTTCACGTTCGTCGGGCAGCTCCGGCTCTCCCACGCGCAGATCGGCGGGCCGCTCGACCTCACCGGCGCCAACCTGACCGCGCACGTCGCGGACGACGGCAGCGCCGTGGCGCTGGCCGCGAACGGGGTCGTCGTCGGCAGCGAACTGCGCGCGAGCGGGCTGCGCGTCACCGGCACCGTCGACCTGTCCACCGCCCGGGTCGCCGCGCACCTGCGGATGAGCAACGCCCGGTTCCGGGACGCTGTCGCCGCTGGGGCTGGGGCTGCCGACGCTCGGCCGGCCGGTGCTGGTTCGGCCGGTGCTGGTTCGGCCGGTGCTGGTTCGGCCGGTGCTGGTTCGACCGGTGCTGGTTCGACCGGTGCTGGTTCGACCGGTGCTGGTTCGACCGGTGCTGGTTCGACCGGTGCTGGTTCGGCCGGTGCTGGTTCGGCCGGTGCTGGTTCGGCCGGTGCTGGTTCGGCCGGTGCTGGTTCGGCCGGTGCTGGTTCGGCCGGTGCTGGAGCGCCGGCGGCTCACGCCGGGAGCGGGTCGTTGCTGCTGGCGGGGGCGACGCTGGGCGGCAGCGCCGAGCTGGACGGCATCGACATCTCCGGGTGCCTCGACATGCGGGTGGCGAAGGTGACCGACCACGTCCGGTTGAGCGACGCGGTCCTGCGGGGGTCCGGCGGCCGATCGCTGCGGGGCACCGGGATGCGCGCCGCCCAGCTGCGGATCCGGCTCGCCGAGCCGCCGGGCGGACGGGTCAGCCTCGCCGGGGCCACCGTCGACGTGCTCGTCGACCACGCCGCGTCCTGGCCGGAGACCGTCACGCCGATGCCCGAGGACGGGCGGCCCGTCGTCCTCGACGGGTTCACCTACCAGCGGCTCGAATCGCCCCTCGACGTCGACGACCGCGTTGCCTGGCTCGCGCGCTGCACACCGACGTTCGAGCCGGGCCCGTACGAGCAGCTCGCCGCCTGCTACCGCGCCACCGGACGGGAACGCGAGGCGCGCCGCGTCCTGCGCGAGAAGACCCGGCGGCACTATCGCGCGGCCGGCCGCCTCGCCCGCCTGTGGGGATGGACCCAGCGGATCGCCGTCGGGTACGGGTACCAGCCCGGGCGGGCCGTCGCCTGGTTCGCCGGCATGATCGCGGCCGGTACGTACTGGTTCTCGCGCGCGCACTGCCCCTCGCCGGACCAGGCCGGTGTGTGTCCCATCAAGACGGACGAGCACCCCGCCTGGGACCCCGCCCTGTACACGCTCGACCTGCTGATCCCCGTCGTGGACCTCGGCCACGACAAGGCCTGGGACCCCGTCGGCTGGGACAAGCTGGCGGCCGTCGCGTTGATGGCGGCCGGCTGGGTGCTCGTGACCACCCTGGTCGCCGCCGCCGGCCGCGCCCTGAACCGCGCCTGACCCCCGCCGCGCCGCCCGCGCCCCTCCGCGCCACCCGGCCGCGCCACCCGGCCGCGCCACCCGGCCGCGCCCCTGGCCGCGCCACCTCGAGTTTCGGACTTTTGAGGGTGCCGCGGTCGCCGCGACCCTCAAAAGTCCGAAGGTGGGCGTGAGGTACGGGCAATGCGTGGGCGGGCGGCGGTCACGTGCCGTAGACCGGGGGTGGGGTGGGGGCCGCGGCGAGGAGGCCGGTCACGGCGGGGCCGATGGCGGCGGGGTCCCAGCGGCCGGCGTGCTCGACGGACGGTCCGCGCTGCCAGCTCGTGGCGAGGCTGATCGTGCCGCCCTCCACTTCGAACAGCCGTCCGGTGACGTGCCCGGAGTCGACGCCGCCGAGCCACACCACGAGCGGCGACACGTTCTCGGGCGCCATCGCGTCGAACCCGCCCGTCGGGGCGGCCATCGTGTCGGCGAAGACCTGCTCGGTCATGCGGGTCCGGGCGGCGGGCGCGATGGCGTTGACGGTCACGCCGTACCGGGAGAGTTCGGCGGCGGCGACCGTCGTCAGGGCGGCGATCCCGGCCTTGGCCGCAGAGTAGTTCGCCTGCCCGACGCTGCCGCGCAGCCCGGCGCCGGAGCTGGTGTTCACGACCCGGGCCTGCGGTACGTCGCCCGCTTTCGCGCGGTCGCGCCAGTGCCGGGCGGCGTGGCGCAGCGGCAGCGCGTGGCCCTTGAGGTGGACGCGGACGACGGCGTCCCACTCGTCCTCGGTCAGGTTCACGAGCATCCGGTCCCGGACGAAGCCCGCGTTGTTGACGAGGACGTCGAGCTGCCCGTACGCGCGCAACGCCGTCAGGACGAGCCGTCCGGATCCGCTCCAGTCGGCGACGTCGTCCGTGTTCGCGATGGCCGTACCGCCGGCCGCGCGGATCTCGGCGACCACGTCCGCCGCCGGACCGGTCGAGTGGCCACGGCCGTCGAGCGCGGTACCGCAGTCGTTGACGACGACCCGGGCACCGCACGCCGCGAACGCCAGTGCGTGCGCGCGGCCGATCCCCCGCCCGGCGCCGGTGACGATCACCACCCGCCCGTCCATCCGCCCCTCCTCTCCTCGGTTTGGGCGATCTTTCTGCGCCTACAGCGACAGAAAGATCGCCCCAATCGCGGGCGGCTGCCGCGCCACCCTCCCGGTTGGCCGCGTGCCGGCCGACCACCTCCCGGCCTGGCCGATGTGCCGCCGAGCCGCGGCGGCAGCCCTGCCCGGTGCCGGCCCGGCCGCAGCTCACGTGCGGGCCGCCGCCAGGAATGCCGGGCGCTCGCCGCCGCCGTGGACGAGCAGCTGCGCGCCGGTGACGTACGCGGCTGCCGGCGAGGCGAGGTACAGGCACGCGGCCGCGATGTCGTCCGGGGTGGCCATCCGTCCTAACGGGACGGTCCGCGCGACGGCTGCCTGCCCGTCCTCGTCGCCGTAGTGCAGCGCGGACTGTTCGGTCGCGACGATCCCGGCCACGACCGTGTTCACCCGGACCTTCGGCGCCCACTCGACAGCCAGGCTGGCGGCCAGGTGGTGCAGCCCGGCCTTGGCGGCGCCGTACGCGGACGTGCCCGGCGACGGCCTGGTCCCGCTGACGCTGCCGACCATGACGATCACGCCACCGTCCGGCTGGTCGCGCATGACGGCGTTGGCCCGCTGGGCGACGTGCAGCGGCGCGACCAGGTTCAGCTCGATCACCTTGGCGTGGAACCGGGGCGAGACGGTCGCGGCATCGGCGGGCGGCGCGCCGCCCGCGTTGTTGACGACCACGTCGAGCCGCCCGAACAGGGCGACCGCCGTGTCCACGAGCCGGCCGACCTGGTCGGGGTCGCGGACGTCCGCGGCGACGAACCGGGCCCCGTCCGGAATCGGGCCTTCGTGGCGCGCGCACACCAGCACGTCGGCGCCCTCCGCGAGGAAGGCCCGGACGATGCCGGCGCCGATCCCGCGCGTCCCTCCGGTGACGATCACAGCCTGCCCCATGCGTGCTACCGTACCAAGCAAACGCTAGGTTCGTAGCCGCCCACCGAGTTTCGGACTCTTGAGGGTGCCGCGGTCCCCGCGACCCTCAAAAGTCCGAAGGTCGGGGAGGAGGGAGACCTGTGGGCGTTCACGTGCGCAGCGCCGGTGGCGTCGCCGAGGTCGTCATCGACTTCCCGCCGGTCAACGCCGTGCCGGTCCAGGGCTGGTTCGACCTGGCGGACGCCCTGCGCGCCGCCGGCGACGATCCCGGGACGCGCGTCGTGGTGCTCGCCGCCGAAGGCCGCGGATTCTGTGCGGGCGTCGACATCAAGGAGATGCAGCGGACGCCCGGCCACACCGCGCTGATCGGCGCGAACCGGGGCTGCTTCGCCGCGTTCGCCGCCGTGTACGAGTGCGCGGTACCGGTGATCGCGGCGGTCGGCGGGTTCTGTCTGGGCGGCGGCGTGGGGCTGGCCGGCAACGCCGACATCGTGGTCGCCGCCGACGACGCCACGTTCGGGCTGCCGGAAGTCGACCGGGGCGCCCTGGGGGCGGCGACGCACCTGGCGCGGCTCGTGCCGCAGCACCTCGTCCGGGCGATGGTCTACACGTGCCGGACGGTCACCGCCGAGGAGCTGCACCGCTTCGGCTCCGTCCTCGACGTGGTGCCCCGGGTGGAACTGCGCGCCGCCGCCCACAAGGTCGCGGCCGAGATCGCGGCCAAGCACCCGAGCCTGATCCGGTGCGCGAAGGAGTCCCTGAACGGCATCGACCCGGTGGACGTGATGCGCAGCTACCGGTACGAGCAGGGCTTCACGTTCGAGCTCAACCTCACCGACGTACCGGACGCCGCCCGGCGCGACTTCGTGGAGGGACGGTGACATGGCGGCACTCATGACGCCGGATCAGGTGGTGGGCGAACTGCGGTCGGGCATGACGATCGGCATCGGCGGGTGGGGGTCGCGGCGCAAGCCGATGGCGCTCGTGCGGGCGATCGTCCGCTCGGACCTGTACGACCTCACGGTGGTCTCCTACGGCGGCCCGGACATCGGCCTGCTCGCGGCCGCCGGCAAGCTACGCCGGGTCGTGTGCGGGTTCGTGTCGCTGGACTCGATCCCCCTCGAACCGCACTTCCGGGCCGCCCGCCAGCGTGGCGCTCTCACCCTGACCGAAGTGGACGAGGGCATGTTCCGGGCCGGACTGTCGGCGGCGGCGCAGCGGCTCCCGTTCGTGGCGATCCGCGCCGGCCTCGGCTCGGACGTCCTGCGGATCAACCCCGAGCTGCGGACCGTCCGCTCCCCCTACGCGGACGGCGAGGAACTGGTCGCGATGCCCGCGTTGCGGCTCGACGCGGCGCTCGTCCACGTCAACCGGGCGGACGCCGCCGGCAACGGCCAGTACCTCGGCCCCGACCCGTACTTCGACGACCTGTTCTGCCAGGCCGCCGACCGCCGGTACGTCTCGTGCGAGCGCGTCGTGGCGACGGCCGATCTGTTGCGCGAAGCGCCCGTCCAGAGCCTGCTTCTCAACCGGACGATGGTCGACGCCGTGGTCGAATCCCCGGGCGGCGCGCACTTCACGAGCTGCGCCCCGGACTATGGCCGCGACGAGCCGTTCCAGCGCGCCTACGCCGCGTCGGCGGCGAGTCCGGACGCGTGGCGGGCGTTCCGCGCGGAGTACCTGGACTGCGGCGACGACGAGTACCGCGACGCCGTCCGCGAACTCCACGCCTACGGACGAGTGTCATGAGCGAGCAGAGCGCCGCCGCGGTGTCGAAAGCCGGGCGACGCACCGGCGAAGCCGTTGTGTGGCGCACGGCGTCGACACCGCAGAGAGGCGGCGCGGAGCGAGCGAATCAGGGAGCGCAGCGGGCAGAAGTGTGCGTCGTCGCGTGTGCGGAGGCCTGGCGGGGGGACGGGGCGGTGCTGGCCAGCCCGATGGGGGTGATCCCGGCGCTGGGCGCGCGCCTGGCGCGCGCGACGTTCTCCCCCGAGCTGCTCCTGTCGGACGGCGAGGCGTACCTGCTCACCGCCGACGGCGACGTGGAGGGCTGGCTGCCGTACCGGGCGGTGTTCGATCTGGTGGCGTCCGGGCGGCGGCACGTGATGATGGGCGCGAGCCAGCTCGACCGGTACGGGAACCAGAACATCTCGTGCGTCGGCGACTGGTCGCGGCCGAAGGCGCAGCTCATCGGCGTGCGTGGGGCGCCGGGCAACACGGTGAACCATCCGGTGAGCTACTGGGTGCCGCGGCATTCGCCCCGGGTGTTCGTCGACCGGGTCGACGTGGTGTGCGGGGTCGGCAACGACCGCGCGGGCGGACCGTTCCACGCGTTGCGGGTCGTCGTCACCGACCTCGCCGTGCTCGACTTCGCCACCCCGGACGGCGCGATGCGGCTGCGGTCCGTCCACCCGGGCGTGACCGTCGAGGAGGTGGTCACCGCCACCGGCTTCCCGCTCGTCGTGGACGATCCCGGCGTGACCCGGCTCCCGAGCGGCGAGGAGCTGCGGCTGATCCGCGAAACCCTTGATCCGGACGCCCGGCGAAGCGCCGAGGTACCCGGGTGAGGACGGCGTTCACCGAGCTGGTCGGCGTCCGGCACCCGATCGTGCAGACCGGCATGGGGTACGTGGCCGGCGCGCGTCTCACCGCGGCCACGTCGGCGGCCGGCGGGTTGGGGATCATCGCGTCGGCCACGATGTCCGTCGACGAGCTGCGGGCGGCGATCCACCGGGTCCGGGAGCGGACGGACGCGCCGTTCGGCGTCAACCTGCGCGCTGACGCGCCCGACGCCGCCGCGCGCGTGGCACTGCTGGCTGCCGAGGAGGTGCCGGTCGCCTCGTTCGCGCTGGCGCCGAAGCAGGAGCTGATCGCGCGGCTCAAGGACGCGGGCATCGTCGTGATCCCGTCCGTGGGGGCGCGGCGGCACGCCGAGAAGGTCGCGGCCTGGGGCGCGGACGCGGTGATCGTGCAGGGCGGCGAGGGCGGCGGGCACACCGGTCCGGTGCCGACGACGCTGCTGTTGCCGCAGGTGGTGGACGCCGTCGACATCCCGGTCGTGGCGGCCGGCGGGTTCTTCGACGGGCGGGGCCTGGTCGCCGCGCTGGCGTACGGCGCGGCCGGGATCGCGATGGGCACACGGTTCCTGCTGACCAGCGACTCGCCCGTGGGTGCCGAGGTCAAGGAGCAGTATCTGGCGGCGCCCGTGACCGGGACGGTCGTGACCACCCGTGTGGACGGCGTGCCGCACCGCGTCCTGCGGACCCCGTTCGTGGACCGCCTCGGCCACGGCGGGTACCTCCGGGCGCTGCGCAGCGCGGTCCGGTTCCGGCGGCTCACCGGCGCGTCGTGGCCGGCGTTCGTCCGGGAGGGCCGGGCGATGCGCGCCGACCGGGACCTGACCTGGCCACAGGTGCTCATGGCCGCGAACACGCCGATGCTGCTGCGGGCGGCCATGGTGGACGGACGTCCCGACCTCGGCGTCATGTCAGCGGGTCAGGTGGTGGGCATGATCGACGACCTGCCGTCGGTGGCCGAGCTGGTCGCCCGCATCATGTCCGAGGCCGATACCACCCTGCGGGGCCTGCCCAGCTGTTAGCGGCGACGCCTAAGGTCGGTGGATGCCAACGATTCCACCGGTCCAAGGCTCCGTGCTGGTCACGCGCGGCCACGACGTGATCGCCGAGTTCCACGGCGGTCCGGCGGATGCGGACGTTGCATGTTCCCGGGAGACCCGGTTCCAGCTCGCGTCGGTGAGCAAGCAGTTCACGGCCGCGGCGGTCCTGCTGCTGGCGGAGCGACGCGTCCTGGCACTTGGCGATCCGATCGGCCGTTGGATCGGCCGATGCCCGGACTCCTGGCAGCCGATCACCCTGCACCACCTCCTGGCGCAATCGGTCTGGGGCACTGGCCCGCTACCCGGAGATCGACCTCACGGCCTGGAGGAACCGACGCGCTGCTGGCCGTCTCCAGACCAGCTGCGGTTCGGGCGCTATGGCACTACAGCAGCCCCGGCTACGTGCTGCTGGCCCACGTCGTGCAGCGCGCCGCCGGTGAGCCGTACAGCGACGTCCTGGCGCGGCAGGTCTTCGCGCCGCTGGGCATGGACCGCACGTTCGCCGGCGCGCCGGGCGATCGCGACAACGTCGCGCGCGGGTATGCCGGTCAGCGTCAGGTCCGCTCGTTCGAGCTGGACTCGGTGGGCATGGGCGCGGGCGACGTCTGGTCCACCGCGGGCGACATGCGGGCCTGGAACGACCGCCTGCACGCCGGCCAGCTCCTGAGCCAGGAGTCCGTCAGGCTGATGTTCACCGAACACGCGCCCACCGGCATGGGGCCGGAGTCGCGTGCCTACGGGTACGGATGGTTCGCCGGTTCGGTCGCCGGCGAGGAATGGTTCCACCACTCGGGCGACAACGCCGGTTTCAAGGCGTTCAACGCGTGGCTGCCGGAGTCGGGCCGCCGGGTGGTCGTCCTCAGCAACCAGGACGACATCGACGCCGCCATCGTCGAGTACCTGATCTCGGCTTAGTCACCCGTCATCCGACCCGGCGAGCAGCCGGACCGCGCGTCCGACGAGCGCAACCGCGTCATCGCCAGCGGCGGCGATCGCCCATCGATCGTCGAACACCCGGGTGTGCGCCGCGACGTCGCCGGCTTCGTGAAGCGGAACTCGCCAGCGGTTGTCTCGATCACGACGACTCGGTCGTCGCGCACCGTGAAGGCGTTCATCAGCCCAGCCGACAGCTCAGATCGGGCCGGAAGCACGCGCACCTCGACGTTCGCGAGCCCGGCCACCACAGCGAGGCGATCGAGCTGCGCGCGCATCACGGCCGCGGACGCGGCGGTGATGTACAGCGCGGCCTCACAGAGGAGGAACCGGAACTGATGAGCGCTGTCGTACAGCAGTTCCTGCCGCCGCACCCGCGCCGTAACCGCCTGCTCCACATCACGCCGGGACAGCCCGGTGATCGCCGTGAGGACGCTCCGGGCATGGTCGGCGGTCTGGAGCGGTCCGGGCACGATCGTCACTTCGAAGGACCGCAGCAGCTGGGTCGCGGTGTCGTCCTCGCCCGTCTCCTGCTGGGCGCGGGCGAGGCGATCCGGTGCGAGTCGGGCCGCCTTCCAGGAGCGGTACTCGGTCCGCGCGTCGCGTAGTGCGTCGACCAGCTCGCTGGCCGTTTCGTCTGTCAGCCCGACAGGTCGAGCCACTTTACGTGCTGCCGGATCTCGTCCTGGCCCGCCATCGACCTCCACGGTCGTCAGCGCGGTCCCGCCCTTCCAGTGCGCGGAGTTGGGGTGAGATCGCGAAGCCTGGCTGCGTGTTCCCACCCGAAATCCGGGCGCCGGCCGCGCTAGAGGCGTTCGAGGATCGTGACGTTGGCCTGGCCGCCGCCCTCGCACATCGTCTGGAGCCCGTACCGCCCGCCGGTGCGTTCCAGCTCGTGCAGCAGCGTGGTCATGAGCCGGGCGCCGGTCGCGCCGAGCGGATGGCCGAGCGCGATCGCGCCGCCGTTGACGTTGACCCGTGCCAGGTCGGCGCCGGTCTCGCGCTGCCAGGCGAGCACGACGCTCGCGAACGCCTCGTTGATCTCCACCAGGTCGATGTCGTCGAGGGTCAGTCCGGCGCGGCGTAGCGCGTGGGCGGTCGCCGGGATCGGCGCGGTCAGCATCAGGACGGGGTCGGCGCCCCGCGCGCTCAGGTGGTGGATCCGGGCCCGTGGCCGCAGCCCGTGCTCGCGGACGGCCGCCTCGGACGCGACGAGCAGCCCCGCCGCACCGTCCGCGATCTGGCTGGCGAGCGCGGCGGTCAGCCGTCCGCCCGGCTGGAGCGGGTCGAGCGCGGCCATCCGTTCCAGCGACGTCGACGGGCGCGGGCACTCGTCGGCGGCGACGTCGCCGTACGGGACCGTCTCCGCCGCGAACCTGCCCTCGGTCAGCGCCCGCACGGCCCGCTGGTGGCTCGCGAGCGCGTAGCCCTCCATCTCCGCGCGGTCGATCCCCCACTTGGCGGCGATGGCCTCGGCACCGCGGAACTGGGAGATCTCCTCCCCGCCGTACCGCGCCTGCCAGCCGGTACTGCCCGCGAACGGACTCGCCTCGCCGAACTGCGCGCCCGCGATCATCGCCGCGCCGATCGGGATCCGGCTCATGTTCTGGACGCCGCCGGCCACGACCAGGTCCGCCGTGCCGCTCATCACCGCCTGCGCGGCGAAGTGCACCGCCTGCTGGGACGACCCGCACTGCCGGTCGACCGTCACCCCGGGCACCTCCTCGGGGAGCCCGGCGGCCAGCCAGCACGTGCGGGCGATGTCGCCGGCCTGCGGGCCGACCGTGTCGACGCAGCCGAACACGACGTCGTCCACGGCGGCCGGATCGACGTCCGCCCGGCCGAGCAACGCCGTCAGGACGTGCGCGCCGAGATCGGCCGGATGCGCCGCCGCCAGCCCGCCGCCCCGGCGGCCCACGGGCGTGCGGACCGCCCCCACGAGGTAGGCCTCGGCCATGGTTCCTCCCGGTCTCCGGCGACTCCGGTACTGTAGCAAGCGCTTGGTTGTGTCAGGAGCGGTTTCCGACACGCCCGAACCAAGCGATTGGGCGAGCCGGCCGGTCCGGACCGATAATGACGAGGTGACCATGCCGAAGACCCCGAAGCCGCGCGGCGCCCGGCCCGCCGCGGCGGCCAGCGCGCGCCCCGCGACGGCCACCAAACCCGCGACCGCGGCGGCGACCAGAGCGACCGCCAAACCCGCCGCCAAGGCGGCCGCGAGGCCGCGGGCCCGGGCCGCCGCCGAGGCGGGCACCGCGCTGCCGTCGGAGCGCCGCGACAACCTCGTCTCGCTCTCGGCCGAGCTGTTCGCCGAGAAGGGCTTCCGAGCGACGACGGTCCGGGAGATCGCCGACGCCGCCGGCATCCTCTCGGGCAGCCTCTACCACCACTTCAGCTCGAAAGAGTCGATCGCGGACGAGATCCTGTCGAAGTTCCTCAACGAGGTGCTGGTCGACTACCGGTCCGCGCTCGCCGAGGGTGGCGACCCGCGCACCACCCTGGGCAAGATCGCCCGCACCGGATTCGACTCACTGGAGCGTCACCGCGCGGCGATCATGATGCTGCAGAACGACTGGAACTACTTCCGCGAGCAGGAGCGTTTCGACTACCTCCAGAAGACGCTCGCCGAGGTCGAACGGATCTGGATCGGCGAGCTGAAGCGCGGCGTCAAGGACGGCACGTTCTCCGCCGACCTCGACCCGAAGCTCACCTACCGGCTGTTCCGGGACACGATCTGGGTCGCCGTCCGCTGGTACCGCCCGGGCGGGCGGCTCTCCACCAAGCAGCTGGCCGACCAGTTCAGCGCCATCCTCTTCGAGGGCATCACCACACGCTGAGCATTCCGGCCACCGGTTCAGCCCGCCGGGAAAAGGAATTGACATCGCGCGAAAGGTTGCGGAGACAGGACGATTTGCGACTTCTGGCAATTCGCCGGGCGAATTGTTCACCGCGTCGGTCACGCGTGCAAATCTGCACGCGCAATTCCAACTGACCGACAAAGTGAGGAGTCACTGTGATCCGCTCAGGGAAGATCGCACTCGCCGGTGCCGTCACCGCGCTGGCCTTCGCCGGCTTCGGGGCGGCGCCGGCCGCGGCGGCACCGACCGCCGCGGCCGTCGACTGGTGCGCCGACACGACCGTGACCCGGCTGGGCCAGCAGATCCACTCCGTGTCCGTGAAGAACGTGTGCAGCTTCACGCTCGACGACGCGTACGCGCACGTCTACAGCAGCGCGTCCGGCTTCCGCTACATCGCCGGACCGCAGGATCTCGCCCCCGGCCAGGCCATCACCGTCCATACCAGCGGCCTGAGCGTTCCGCCCGGGTCGTCAGTCTGCGGTGAGCTGCGCGGGGCGGCCGGCCAGCAGTGGGGCGTCGACTGCGTCATCGTCTAGCCACTCTCAGGGCCGGCGCGCGCGTCCCCCACCGCGGCGCCGGCCCGCCTCACCCCACGAGTACCGCGGCGCTGCCGTACCCGCCGCCGAACCCCGTGCACAGCGCGGTCCCGGCCCCGGCCCTCACCTGGCGCACCGCCTCCGCCATGTTGTTGAGCCCGTGCACGTACCCCTCCGACAGCAACCCCCCGTGCGGGTTCACGGGCACCGCCGCGTCGAGGCCGAAGTCCCGCAGCTGCACCGGCACCAGGTACGAGTAGGCGTCGTACAGGAGCGCGACCTCCACGTCGGACGGCCCCATCCCCGCCGCCGCGTACAGCATCGGTGCCACGTCGGCGGAGAACGTCCGGGTCACGTCCGGCGCCTTGTCCATCGTCACGGCACTGCCGCCCCGCACGGCGGCGTGGATCCGTGGCGCCCCCTCGCGCGGCGCGGTGACGACCAGGGCGCAGGCGCCGTCCGTCTCCTGGCAGCAGTCCGCGCGGCGCAGCGGCGACGCCACCATCGGACTGGCCAGGTAGTCGTCCCGCGTCATCGGCGTCCGGCGCAGCGCTCGCGGGTTCGCCGCCGCGTACGCCCGCGACCGGATCACCACGTCGGCCAGGTCGGCGCCGGTCTCGTGCAGGTACCGCTGGGCGGCGAGCGCGAACAGGTGCACCGGGCCGAGCATCCCGTACGGCAGGGTGAACTGGCTCTCGGCGCCGTCCCCGACCCGCAGCGCCGCCTGGCCGAGCCGCGTCCCGGAGCGGCCGTTCAGCGCCCGGTACACGAGGACGGTCCGGGCGACGCCGGCGTCCACCAGCATCGCCGCGTCCCCCAGGATCGACGCGCACTGCGAGCCGCCACCGTGGATCTCGTTGTGCCAGCCCAGTTCCCGGATGCCGAGCGTCCGGGCGAGGTAGGTGACGGGCACCGAGTCGCCCAGGTGGTACGTCAGGACGGCGTCGACGTCGGACGGCACCAGCCCCGCGTCGTCCAGTGCCGCCCGTGACGCCTCCACCGCCAGCTCCAGGACGGACCGTCCGGAGTCGCGGGTGAGCGCCGTCATGCCGACACCCGCGACGGCCGCCCGCCCGGAGAAGCCCTGCCTACACGCCATACCTGCCTACACGCCGTACACGCGCGCGGCGTTGCCGGCGACCACCTTCTCCGTGTCCTCGGGGGTCAGGCCCTTGGTCAGCTTCGTCACCCAGTCCTTGGACTCGGGCCACAGGCACATGCTGTGCGGGTAGTCGGTGGAGTACATGATCGTGTCGGCGAGGCGCGGGAAGCCCTGGCGGACCAGCTCGAATCCGATCAGGTCGTCGAGGACCGTCACGAACACGTTGTCGCCCAGGTACTCGCTCGGCTTGCGGCTGATCGGCAGGTTGGCCCAGGCGGCCTCGGTCTCGTAGGTCTGGTCCATGGTCTGCGCCCAGAACGGCACCCAGCCGCAGTTGACCTCGCCGGCCACCATCTTCAGGCCGGGGAACCGCTCGAACACGCCGCCGTAGATCATGTAGGTGAACGGCTTGATCGCGGCGAAGAACCGGTTGACGGTGCCGGCCAGGTTGATCTTGCCGGACAGGATCTCGTCGTACTGCTGGTCGGTCGGGCGCCCGCCGAACGTGCGGTGGAACGTGACGGGCACGCCTGCGTCGGACGCCGCGCGCCACAGCGGCTCGTAGTAGTCGTCGTTGTACGGCTTCTGCGGCAGCCCGGGGATGAACAGCCCCTTCGCACCTTTGGCGAGGACGCGTTCCACCTCGGCGACCGTGACGTCCATGCCGTCGTCGACGGGCAGCATCGGCAGGCCGACGATGCGCTGCGTGTTCGCGGCCTGGAAGTCGTCCAGCAGCCAGTCGTTGTAGGAGCGCATGCAGGCCATCGCGAGCGCGCGGTCCGGCTCCAGGTAGGCGAAGATCGCGTTCGCCGGGTACACGACGCTGACGTCGACGCCGTCGATGTCCATGTCGGCGACGTGCGCCGCGCCGTCGTAGTTGCCGGGCCGGATCTCGTCGAAGCGCAGCCCCGACTCCTTGAAGTCCTCCTTGGAGCGTCCGGCCATGGCCTCGACGCCGTACGTGCGCTTGGGCGGCTTGCCGTCGAAGCTCCAGCCGTCGCCGCCGTCGGCGCCCCGGGTGAGCTTCGGCGTCCGCTCCTTGAACTCCTCGGGCACGC
Organism: uncultured Actinomycetota bacterium; assembly: GCA_963742725.1. GTDB lineage: Bacteria > Actinomycetota > Actinomycetes > Mycobacteriales > Cryptosporangiaceae > CAVVAL01. Next base: position 1,758,746 of record CAVUMX010000003.1, read on the forward strand.
GGTCGAAGACCCACGGCGGCTCGTTGACGTGGCAGTCGGCCGAAATGATCCGTGCGGTCATGGCAGTGCCTCCTCCAGGTCCGGATGCCCTCACGGTAGGACCGGCCAAGCGAGTTAGGCAAGCGCTTGTTTGAATTGTTCGCCGCCTCCCGCGCACCTGCTACGCTCACCCAAGCGAGCGCTTGGTTCGGCACGCGAGACGGGAGCTCAGCCCATGCGGTTCTCGACGTTCCACCTCTTCCACCGCTTCGAGCACCAGAGCGTGAAGGAGGTGTACGACCACCACGTGGCCCTGGCCGAGCTGGCCGAGGAGGTCGGCTTCGACGGCATCTGGATCGGCGAGCACCACTTCCGCGACTACGGCACGGTGCCGTCGATCGCGGCGATGCTCGGCTATCTCGCCGCGAAGACGTCCCGGCTCCGGCTCGGGTCCGGCGTGTACGTCCTGCCGCTGCACGACCCGATCCAGGTGGCCGAGCAGGTCGCCGAGGTCGACGTGCTGTCCGGCGGGCGGGTGGAGTTCGGCGTCGGGCGCGGGTACCAGAGCGTCGAGTTCGACGGGTTCGGCGTCGACCTGGCCGAGGCGCGGGACCGGTTCGACGAGGCCCTGGACGTCATCCGGGGACTGTGGACGGAGCCCCGGTTCTCCCACGAGGGCAAGTACTACCGGGTCGGGGACGTCTCGCTGGTGCCCCGTCCGGTGCAGCAGCCGCACCCGCCGATCCACGTCGCCGCCGTGAGCCCGGAGACCGTCGAGATGTACGCCGCGCGCGGGCTGCCGATCCTCGCCGACCCGGCGGCGCCGTTCAAGAAGGTCGCCGCCGCCGCCGAGACGTGGCGCCGCGTCGCGGGTGAGCACGGCCACGACACCGGCGCCGAGCTGGTCGTGTCGCGGTCCGTTTACGTCGCGCCGACGATCGAGGCCGCTCGCGCCGACCAGCAGCGGTTCGAGCAGCTGTTCGACCGCAGCCGCATCTTCAACGCGCAGAGCGCGCCCGTGGACAGCCGCACCGGCCAGGTCGCGAAGGGCTTCGAGTACTGGCAGGACCGCTACCTCAAGGGCGGCGAGGTCGGCCCGGACTTCCGCTGGGACCAGCTCGAGATCATCGGCGACCCCGACCGTGTGATCGGCCAGATCGCGATGCTCCGCGACTTCGGCTTCTCCCATCTCATGTGCGACTTCGGCAGCACGCGCCCGATCCCCCTCGAAGAGCTGAAGAAGACCATGACGTTCTTCGCCGACGAGGTCATGCCCGCCTTCCGACCGGCTCGATGAAGCGAGGCCTGATGAACCCCCTGCACAGCCTGACCCTCGGCGACCTGCTCCGCGAACACCGCCGCGGCTGGCCGCTCGCGACGGCCGTCGTCGACGGCGACGTCCGGCTCACCTACCCCGAGCTGGACGACCGTGTGAACCGGCTCGCGTCCGCGCTGGCGGCCAAGGGCGTCGGCACGGGCGACCGCCTGCTCTGGCTCGGGCAGAACTCGTTCCGGGTCCAGGAGTCGCTGCTCGCCGCCGCCAAGCTCGGCGCCGTCCTGTGCGTGGCGAACTGGCGGCAGAGCGCGGCGGAACTGCGGTTCGTGCTCGATGACCTGGCGCCGGCGGCCGTCCTCTGGCAGCCGATGGACGCGGTGACGGAAGTCCGCGAAGGTGCGACGTCCCTGTGGATCGCGGACGGCACCGAGTACGAGGAGTTCGTCGCCGCCGGCAGCGCCGAGGACCCGGACACCGACGTGGACCCGGAGTCCCCGGTCCTCGCCCTCTACACGGCCGCTTTCGACGGCACGCCGAACGCCGCCCTGCTCAGCCACTCCGCGCTGATCGGGCACAGCACCTCCCTGGCGCTCGCCCGCCAGATGGAACCCGGGTTCGCCTACCTCGCCTCCGGGCCGCTGTTCCACGTCGGCACGATGATGTTCTGCCTGGCCACGTTCTGCCTCGGCGGGAGGACCGTGTTCCTGCCGGCGTTCGACGCCGCCCGGGCCGCCGAGCTGATCGAGGCCGAGCGCTGCGACGGCGCGTTCCTGTTCGGACCGATGGTCGACGCCCTGGTCGAGGCGGGTACCGGCTACGACCTGACCTCGCTCAAGGCGCCCTCCGGGAGCGCGGCGTTCAACGCGATGATCACGGTCGACACCAGCCCGTGGGCGCGGGCGTTCGCCGGGTACGGGCAGACCGAGGTCGGCGGGATGCTCACGTACTCCGGGTACGGCGTGGGCGGGATCGGCACCCACGGGCGCTCGTCGCCGCTGGTCCAGGTGCGGATCCTGGACCCGTCCGGAAGCGAGGTCGCGTCCGGCGAGATCGGCGAGATCGTCACGCGCGGGCTGCACGTGATGAGCGGGTACCACAACCGGCCCGAGCTGACGGCCGCCAAACAGGCCGGCGGCTGGCACCACACCGGCGACCTCGGCCGGCGCGAGACGGACGGCACGCTGTCGTTCCTCGGTCCGAGGCTGCGGATGCTGAAGTCCGGCGCGGAGAACATCTACCCGGTCGAGGTGGAGCGCTGCCTCGCGTCCCATCCGGCCGTGGCGGAGTGCGCGGTCATCGGCGAACCGGACGCGACCTGGGGCCAGCGGGTCGTGGCGGTCGTCGTCCTGTCCGGGGAGGCCAGCGCCGAGGACCTGGTCGTCCACTGCAAGGACGCGATCGCCTCGTACAAGAAGCCGTCCCGGATCGAGTTCGCGGACGCCATCCCGAAACGCGGCTACGCCCCGGACTACGACGCGCTCGACGCCGCGTACGGCGGCGGTGGCTACCCGGGTACCTGAGGCCCGAGCGGCCAGGAGCGGGAAGCCAGCGGCCCGCGAGGCCAGGAGCGGGAAGCCAGCGGCCCGAGCGGCCAGGAGCGGGAGGCGCTGTGGATCCGCCGCACAACTGGGGCCGGTGGGGGCCTGACGACGAGCGCGGCGCGTTGAACCTGCTGACGCCCGAAGTCGTCGTGGCCGCCGCCGCCACGGTCCGCGAGGGACGGGTCATCAGCCTGGCCATGCCGATCCGCGGGTCGACGTCGAGCGCGGTGGCGGGCACGGTCCCGCACCTGCGCGGACGTCCGCTGCCGCAGCACTTCATGTCGGTGGACGGCGGTGACTACTGCGCGGGCGTGCGGCCGGTCGGCGCCGGGCTGTGCGTGGCCGACGACGCGTTGATCGTGTCGCCGCACGGCACCACGACCCATCTCGACGCGCTGGCCCACCTGTGGCATGGCGACCAGCTGTACAACGGGCATCCGGCGAACCGGGTCCGCAGCTACGGCGCCACGCGGTGCGGGATCGACAAGGCGTCGGGGATCGTGGCGCGCGGCGTCCTCTTCGACGTGGCCGGGCTGCGCGGCGTCCCGCACCTGCCGGTGGACGCGCGGATCTCCCCCGACGAGCTGGCCGCCTGCGACGTGGACGTCCGGCCGGGTGACGTGGCCGTCGTCCGGACCGGGTGGCCGGTGGTGTTCGACCGTTCGCGGGACGAGTACTGGGCCGGGCAGCCCGGGTTGTCCTACGCCGCCGGCCGGTGGCTCGCCGAGCGAGACGTCTCGGTCGTGGCCTGCGACAACGCGTCCATCAGTGGCATGAACGCGGCCGGCGGCACCGACGAGAACACCGACGAGGACCTGCACCTGCTGTTCCTGTGGCGCCACGGCATCCACCTCGCCGAACTGCTGTGGCTGGAGGAACTCGCCGCTGCCGGCCGGACCGAGTTCCTGTTCGTCGCGGCGCCGCTGCCGATCGAAGGCGGCACCGGCAGCGCCCTCAACCCACTCGCCGTCCTGTAGGAAGGGGTCCGCCATGGCGACGACCGTGCACGGTGACTGCCAGCCCCGGTTCGCACCGGTCCTGGAGGCGTTCACCGCCCAGTTCTCGGCCGGCGCAGAGCTGGGCGCCGCCGTGTCGGTCGTGGCCGACGGCGAACTGGTCGTCGACCTGTGGGCCGGCGTCGCCGACCACCGCACCCGCCGCCCGTGGGAACAGGACACACCGTGCCTCGCGTTCTCGTGCGTCAAGGCCGTGACGGCGACGTGCGCGCTGCTGCTCGCCGACCGGGGCCAGCTCGACCTGGACGCCCCCGTCGCCACGTACTGGCCCGAGTTCGCCGCCGCCGGCAAGGAGTCCGTGACCGTGCGGCACCTGCTCTCGCACCGGGCCGGCCTGCCCGCCCTCGCCGCGCCCGCCACCCTCGACGACGCCAACCGGCCCGGCCTGATGGCCCGGCGCCTCGCCGCCCAACCTCCCGTGTGGACGCCCGGGTCGCTGCACGGCTACCACGCGCTGACGTTCGGCTGGCTCGTCGGCGAACTCGTCCGGCGGGTGTCGGGGCGCAGCCTCGGCACGTTCGCCCGCGAGGACGTCCTCAAGGACCTGGACCTGTGGATCGGCGCTCCCCCGGACGTCGTCGAGCGGACCGCGCGTCTCGCCAGCCGGCTCCCGTCCGACCGGTCGGGGCGGCCGATGGGAGCACCCCGCACACCCATCGCGCCGCTGGTCGCCGCCCTCGCCGACCCGACCAGCCTCACCCACACCGCGCTGCTCAACCCGCCGCTGCTGGCCGGCCCGATGAGCGCGAACCGGCGTGACGTGCTGGCGTCCGAGTGGCCCGCGACGGGCGGGGTCACGACCGCGTCGGCGCTCGCGCGGTGGTACGCGTCGCTGCTGGCCGGGGACATCCTGTCGCTGGACGCCCTGGCCGCGGCGCTGGTGCCGCACTCGCGCGGCGAGGACCGGGTGCTGTTGCTGGACAGCGCGTTCGGGCTCGGGTACATGCTGCCGTCGATGGTGTTCCCCGTACCGACCGCGGGGGTGGCGGCGTTCGGGCACACCGGTGCGGGCGGGTCCGTCGGGATGGCCGATCCGGCGCACGGGGTGACGCTCGCGTACGTCACGAACCGGCTCGGCAGCGGCGTCTCGGCCGACCGCCGCTCCACCGACCTCCTCGCCGCCCTCTACGCCAGCCTCTAGCCCGCCCCGGGCGGCCGGCGCCGAGTTTCGGCGGGTCGGCGGCGCCGAGTTTCGGCGGGTCGGCGGCGCCGAGTTTCGGACTTTTGAGGGTCCGGCGCCCCCGGCGACCCTCAAAAGTCCGAAAGTGGGGGGGCGGGGCGGCGGCGCAGCGGGCGGGCGCCGGTCAGTGCATGGTGATGCCGCCGCTCACGCTGAACGTCTGCCCGGTGAGGTAGCCGGCGCCTTCCCCGCACAGGAACGCGACCATGGCCGCCACGTCCGCCGGTGTGCCGAGGCGCTTCAGCGGGATCTGCCGGGCGAGCTTGTCGACGAGGGTCGGGTTGGCGGCGGCGATCGTGCGCAGCATAGGCGTGTCGGTCGGACCCGGGCAGACGGCGTTGCTGGTGACCCCCGCGACCGCGGCCTCGCGCGCGAGCGTCTTGCTGAGCCCGAGCAGCCCGGCCTTGCACGCCGAGTAGACGCCTTCGCCGCCGGATCCGGCGCGGGCGCCGTCGGAGGAGATGAACACGAGCCGGCCCCACCCCCGGGCGAGCATGCCGGGCAGGAGCCCGTGGGCGAGCTGCATGGGCGCGCGGAGGTTCACCCGCCACATCCGGTCCCATGTGGACGGATCGCTCTCCACGAACCGTTCGACCGCGCTGATCCCGGCGTTGTTCACCAGGACGTCGACGGCACCGGCGGAGCGGACGAGCGCCGCCACGTCCTCGGTGGAGTCCAGGTCGACGCCGATCGCTGTCGCGTCGGGCAGCTCGGCCGCGAGCCGGCGGGCGGCGAGTTCGTCGAGGTCGGCGATGGCGACGTGCGCACCCAGCGCGGCGAGGTCGCGGCAGATCGCGGCGCCGATGCCGCCGGCTCCCCCGGTGACGAGCGCGGTCCGTCCGGTCAGCTCCATGGCACCACCCTTGTCGGCCTTACCAAGCATGCGCTAGGTTGGCAGCCTAGCAAAAGGGGGCCCATGAGTGAGCGACCGCTTCCCTCCCCCACCCCGCTGGCAGCGCCGTACTGGGAAGCGTGCCAGCGGGGCGTACTGGCCATCCAGCGGTGCGGAGCCTGCGGGCGGTTCGTCCACTTCCCCGAGCCGGCCTGCCCGGCCTGCCTCCGCACCGACCTGGCGTTCGAGCCGGTGTCCGGCCGGGGCGTCGTCCACACGTTCAGCGTCGTCCACCGGTCGTTCGCGCCGGGATACGACCAGGCGACGCCGTACGTCATCGCCTGGGTCGAGCTGGTCGAGCAGCCCGGCCTCCGCGCGTTCGGCAACGTCCTCAGTGACAGCTCCGGCAGCCAAATTGTCCACATCGGACAAGCCGTCGAGGTCTGCTTCGAGGACCGCCCCGGCTTCGGCCCCATCCCCCAGTTCCGTCCAGCCGTTTGAGAGGTCGCCGTGGACGCTCCCCGGATCGGCAACGTGCTGTACCCGGTCGACGACCTCGCCGCCGCCGTGGCGTTCTACCGGGACGGGCTCGGCCTGCCCCTGCGGTTCACCGACGGCGACCGGTTCGCCGGGCTCGACGGCGGCGGTGTGACGCTCGCGCTCGTCGGCGCCGACGAGGACGTCACGGCCGGCGCACCCGCCGCCGCGATCAAGGTGCCGGACGTGGCCGCCGCCGTCGCGCGCGCCACGGAGGCCGGCGCCACGCTCCTACGCGGCCCCGCACGGGGCCCTCACGAGGTCCGGGCGGCGCTGCGCGACCCGGCCGGCAACGTCGTCGTCCTGTACTCGCCCGCCTGATACTCGCCCGCCTGAGAGGAGACCACCGTGACGAACGGTCAGTCGCCGTACGGCAACTACGCCTACGCCACCCTCACCGCCCAGGCGCTGCGCGCGCCCGAGGCCATCGCCATCACGTACTGCGGCACCGAGCAGATCAGCTACGGCGCTCTCAACGAGCGGGTCAACCGCCGGACCCACGCCCTGGTCAGCGCCGGCGTCAAGCCCGGGACGGTCGTCGCCTCGCTGCTGCACGAGACCCTCAACGTCACCGAGCTGTACCTCGCCGAAGCCAAGCTGGGCGTGGTACTCGCGGCCATGAACCCGTACTGGCCCGAGGACGTCCTGGTCGGCGTCGTCGAGCACGCGGCCTGCCCGGCGTTCGTCTACGACGCGCACTTCGACGACCTCGTCGCCCGGATCCGGCCCCGGCTGCCCGGCGTCACCCAGTGGCTCCGGGTCGGCGGGCCGACGGACGGGTCGACGGACCTCGACGCCCTCGCGGCGGCCAGCCCTTCCGACGAGCCCGAGCTGGGCGCGCACGGCGACGACGTGATGGCGTACTTCTACACGTCCGGAACCACGGGGTTGCCGAAGGCCGTGGCGCACACGCACGCGAGCAGCGTCAGCGTGGCGCAGATCTGGCTCGACGTGCCGAAGGGCAACGACGCGGTGTTCGCCACCGGCCCGATCATCTGGGGCATCGGCTTCACGGCCATCGCCGGCCCCGCCCTGTACGGCGGCGTGCGGCTCGCGCTGGAGAACGACTTCGGGCCGGCGCAGTTCCTCACGGTGGCGCCGCGCGAACGCGTCACGCACATCAGCGTGATCCCGAGCTTCTGGTCCCAGCTGCTGGCCGACGACCGGCACGAGAGCGTCGACCTCAGTTCGCTGCGGGCGATCCTGGTCGGCGGCGAACCGCTGCTGCCGTCGCTGCTGCAACGCATCGTCGAACGGGTACCGGACGCCCGCATCTACTCCTACTACGGCCAGACCGAGGCGCCGTACACGTGCTTCGGCCGGCTCGACGACGGAAGCCAGCTCCCGGGCTCGTCCGGACGGGCCCGCACGACGTGCGCGGTCGCGGTGACCGGCGCCGACGGCGAGCGGCTGGTCGGCGAGGTCGGCGAGATCCGCCTCGCCGGGCCGCACCTGTTACGCGAGTACGCGGGCGACCCGGCGAAGACGGCCGAGGTGCTGCACGACGGCTGGTACGTGGGTGGCGACCTCGGCATCGTCGACGCGGCCGGCATCCTGACCGTGCTGGGCCGGCGCGAGGACGCGATCCGCAAGAACGCGGCCTGGTCCCAGCCGAGCGAGATCGAGGAGGCCGCCGCCGCGCTCGACGGGGTCGCCGAAGCCGGCGCCGTCGGCGTGCCCGAGGGGGCGGACGAGCAGCGGATCCTGGTCACGGTCGTCCCGCGCGAGGGCCACACCCTGGATGCCGACGCGGTCACCGCCGCGCTGCGGGAACACCTGCCCGAACGCGCCCACCCGGACCTGGTGATCGTCACCGACGAGCTGCCGCACGCCCAGGACGCGTCCGGCGGGAAGGGCAAGCTGCTGCGGCGCGAGATCCGGGCACGGTGGGGCGACGCCCTCGAACCAGCACGGTGACGTGCGCGCCGCCGGGCCGGGGATCTACGTCCCGGAACACGAGGTCAAGCGGTGGGTGGCGGAGTTCGGCATCGCGGTGCCGCGCGGGGTGGTCGCCGGCTCGCCCGGTGAGGTCGAGGCGGCGGCCGCCGGTCTGCGCGCGCCGCTGGTGGTCAAGGCGTTCCGCCCCGGACTCGTCCACAAGTCGGACGTCGGCGCGGTCCGCCTCGGCTGCCGCTCCCCGGCCGAGGCGGCGGCCGCCGCGTCCGAACTCGCCGCGCTGGACCCGTCCGGCTACCTGGTCGAGGAGCAGGCACCGGACGGAGTGGAGCTGCTGGTCGGCGCCGTCCGGGACCCGACGTTCGGGCCGGCCGTCCTGGTGGGGCTCGGCGGGATCTGGGCCGAGGCCCTCGACGACACCGTCCTGCGGCTCGCGCCGATCACCGCCGCCGACGCCGTGGACATGCTCGCCGGCCTGCGCGGGCGCCCGCTGCTGGACGGCGGTCGCGGGCGGCGCCCCGTCGACCAGGACGCGCTGGTCCGGGTGCTGGTGGCGGTCGGCGAGATCGCGCTGCGTCCGGACGTGGCCGAGTTCGAGCTGAACCCCGTGATCGCCACGCCGGACGGGGCCGTCGCCGTCGACGCGCGCCTGTTGCGGGCCTCACCGGCGGTGCCGTCCCCACGAGTGCCCGAGACGGACTTCGGACCGTTGTTCGCCCCGCGCGGCGTGGCCGTGGTCGGCGCGTCCACCCGGCGGCCGAACTTCGGCAACATGTTCCTGGACTTCTACCGGCGGGCCGGGTTCGGCAGCCAGCTGGTCGCCGTCCATCCGGAAGCGTCTGATGTAGACGGTGTCGCGGCGGTTCCCTCGCTCGCGGACGTCGCGGCGGACTACGCGCTCGTCGCTGTGCCCGCCACCCAGTGCCCGCCGGTGGTGGCGGCCGCACGGGCAGGAACGTTCGTGCAGGTGATGAGCGGCGGCTTCAGCGAGGACGGCGGCACCACCCTCGAAGCCGACCTGCTGGCGGCCGCGCGCAAGGCCGGCGTGCGGCTGCTCGGCCCGAACTGCATGGGCGTGTACAGCCCGGCGGGCGGGCAGACGTTCCTCGGCAGCCCGCCGGGGCGTCCCGGGCGGACGGCGCTGCTCACCCAGAGCGGCGGCGTGGCCGGCGAGCTGATCACGGTCGGCGAGCGGCGCGGGCTGACGTTCAGCAAGGTCGCGACGCTCGGCAACAGCGTCGACGTGACGGTCGCCGAGCTGGTCCGGTACCTGGCCGGCGATCCGGACACGGCGGCCGTGGGGCTGTACCTGGAGAATCCGCGCGACGGGCGTGGCCTGTTCGAGGCGCTGCGGGCCGTCCGGGGGGTGCTGCCCGTCGTCGCGCTGGTCGGCGGACGGAGCCGGCAGGGCGCGCAGGCCGCCGCGTCGCACACCGGCGCGATGGTGTCGGACGACCGGATCTGGCGGGCGCTCGCCGCCCAGACCGGCATCGTGCTGGTCGACAGCCAGGACGACCTGCTCGGCGTGCTCGACTTCCTCGACCAGCACGGCCACCGTCGGGTCCCGCGCGGCGCCGGCACGCTCGTGATCGGGCCCAGCGGCGGGGCCGGGGTGCTCGCCGCCGACCGGTTCGACGCCGCCGGGCTCGTGCTGGAACCGGTACCCGCGCCCGCGCGCGAGGCGCTGCGGGCGGCCGGTCTCGGCGCCGGGACGACGCTCACCAACCCCCTGGAGATCGCCGTCGGGCCGCGCGGCCGACCGGACCTCGTGTACGACGTCGTCACCCAGATCGACGCCGTCCAGCCCTACCCGGACGTCGTCGCCCACGCGAACGTGCAGAGCTTCGTCACGTTCGGGACCGGCAGCATGAAACCGCTGCTCAGCTATGTCGGCGCGGTCGCCGACCTGCAACGGGCCCATCCGTTCCGGGTCACGCTGGTGCTGCGCAACGCCGAGTGCGGGCCGCCCGGCATCGAGGACGAGGCACGCGCCATGGCCCGCACCGCCGGCATCCCCCTGTACCGGACGTTCGCCGCCGCCGCGACCACCATCGCCGCCGCCCGCCACTTCACGATCCCACCGGTCGGATCGTGAAGCCTGACTTCACGATCCCACCGGTCGCAGCGCGGGTACCCCGGGCAGCGGGTGCGGTGCGGGCGGCGGTCAGGTGGACGGGCCGAAGGCGGCGGTCAGGAAGGCGACGAGTTCAGCAGGGAGATCCGTGCCGGCGGCGTGGCGGTCCAGCCACAGCGTCACCGGCCCCTTCGGGTCGCCTAGCGTCCGGTTCACCAGGTCCTTCGCCAGGCTGAACCGGATCATCCGCTCCGCCTCGCTCAGGTGCGGCGTCACCCGCTCCAGCGCCGCCAGTTCGCGCGCGGTCTGGTCGGTGTAGGCGTCCACGATGAACGGCAGGTACGCCGGGTCGCGGGTCACCGCCGCGAGGAACGCCACGTAGTCCTGGCCGCCCCGGCGACGGTCGCCGGCCAGCTCGGCGATCGGGTGGACGAGCGCTTCGACGACGGTCCGCAGGTCGGCACCGGCGTCGAGCCGGTCGAGCCAGCGGGCCCTGCGTCCGGCCAGTTCGGCCGCCCAGTCCTCGATGATCGCCTGCACCAGGCCCTGCTTCGATCCGAAGTGGTAATGGATCGCGGCGGTGTTCACGCCGGCCGCGTCGGTGATCGCCCGGACCGGCACCGCGTCGATCCCGTTCCGCGCGAACAGCCGCCCGGCGGTGCGGATCAGCCGGGCCCTGGTCGCCTCGCCCGCCGCCCGCCGCCCGTCCGGGCTGGTGGGGACGGCGCTCATGACCAGGAAGCCTACGGGCCGAGCAGGTCGAGGGCCACGCGGCTGCGATGCCACGACGCCGTCCCCCACGCCGTCCGCAGCGCCCACACGCGACGGAGCCACAGGTGCAGGTCCAGCTCGGCCGTGTACCCGATCGCCCCGTGCACCTGGAGCGCGGCGCGCGCCGCCAGATCCGCCGCCTCGATCGCCGCCGCCGCCCCCGCCGAGGTGTCCCGGCTCGCCGCCGGCTCCCCCCGGTACAGCGCCCACGCCGCCCGGTGCACCAGCGGACGGGCGAACTCCAGCGCGATCGCCACATCCGCCAGCCGGTGCTTCACCGCCTGGAACTGGCCGATCGCGCGTCCGAACTGGCGGCGGGCGCCCGCGTAGGCCACGGTCGTGTCCAGCAAGTGCGCGGCCACGCCGATGAGCTGGGCGGACGTGCCGAGCGTGCCCCGGTCCCGCGCCGATGCCAGCTTCTGCCCATCGTCCGTGATCAGGGTTTTCGAACCCCCGGCGACGGCGAACAGCTTGCGGGACGGATCGGCGCCGGGGTGTGCGGTGAGGACGGGCGCGGTGACGGCGTGCAGGGCGGTGTCGGTCAGGACGAGGACGAGGTCGGCGATGTCGGCGTCCGCCGCGTAGGGGGCGGCCACCGAGGCGCAGGAGGTCTGGACGAGCCGTGCGGCGAGCACGGTGTCGACGAAGGGTCCGGGGGCGGCGGCGCGGCCGAGTTCTTCGAAGATGAGGACGGTGTCGGGTTCGTCGAGCCCGTCGAACAGGCCGACGTCCTGGAGGTGGCGCCAGAGGTCGCCGCGCCGGGCCTGCGGCTCCTCGGCCGCCGCCCGCACGAGCTTCGGCGGGCAGTGCGCGGCCAGGACCTCGCGCACTGTGGCCGCGAACGCCTGCTGCTCGTCGCTGGGGGCGAACCTCATCGCGGCTCCCTGGGCAGTCCGAGGACGCGCTCGGCGACGACGTTGCGCTGGATCTCGTTCGTGCCGGCGTAGATCGGGCCGGCGAGGGCGAACAGGTAGCCGTCGAGCCAGTCCGGGGTGACGTCCTGGCCGAGGAGCTGGAGAGCGATGTCGTGGAGGCGGACGTCCAGTTCGGACCAGAACACCTTTGTCATGCTCGTGTTCGCGCCCGGCCGGGGGTGACAGGCGGCGGCGAACGTGTGCAGCCGGTACGCCTGCGCGTCGGCCCAGGCGCGGGCCACATCGTGCCGCAGCGCGGGGTCGGGGTGCTGCCGGTAGACGTCCACGAGTTTCGCCGCCGTGGCGAGGAAGCGCCCGGGGCTGCGCAGGGTCAGGCCGCGCTCCGAGCTGGCCGTGGTCATGGCGACGCGCCAGCCGTCGCCGACGGCGCCGAGTACGTCGGTGTCGGGCACGTACGCGCCGTCGAAGAAGATCTCCGCGAACCCGGGCTCCCCGTCGAGCTGCGCGATCGGGCGGACGGTGACGCCGGGCGAGTCGAGCCTCACCAGGAAGTACGTGAGTCCGCGGTGGCGGGGGCGGGCGAGGGGGTCGGTGCGGAAGAGTCCGAACGCCCAGTCGGCGAAGGCCGCCCGCGAACTCCACGTCTTCTGGCCGTGCAGGCGCCAGCCGCCGTCGCCGCGGGTGGCGTGGGCCCTCAGCGACGCCAGGTCGCTGCCCGCTTCGGGCTCGGACCAGGCCTGCGCCCACACGTCGTCGCCGCGCGCCATCCGCGGGAGGAACCGGGTGCGCTGCTGGTCGGTGCCGAACTCCAGCAGCGTCGGCGCGAGGAGGAACACGCCGTTCTGGCTGACCCGCCGCGGCGCGCCGGCCGCGTAGTACTCCTCCTCGAACAGCAGCCACTCGATCAGGCTCGCGCCGCGCCCGCCGTACTCGCGCGGCCAGGACACGGCCGCGTAGCCGGCGTCGTACAGGGTCCGCTCCCAGGCGCGGTGCGCGGCGAAGCCCTCGCGCGTGTCCATGGACGGGAGCTCTTCGGCGTGCGCCCGGAGCCAGTCCCGCGCCTCGGCCCGGAACCGCTGCTCGGCGTCAGTGAACGTCAGGTCCATGGCTGCCGTTCTTCATCGCGCGGGCGTCCATGCCGGCGAGGGCGTCCCCGGCGGTCTCGGCGTTGTGGGCGTGGGCGAGGTGGTGCAGCCCGAACACCGAATCCATGCCGGACTGGAGCCCCATCTGGTCCTCGGCCTGGTTGACGGCCTTCTTGGCGAGCGCGAGCCCGAACGGTGGCATCCGGGCGATCCGGGTCGCCAGGTCCAATGTGGATGGCTCCAGTTCCGCGCGGGGCACGACCTGGTTCACCATGCCGAGCTGGAGCGCCCGCGCGGCCGGCACCCGCTCACCGAGGAACAGAAACTCCTTGGCCTGTCGCGGTCCCATCACCCACGGGTGGGCGAAGTACTCGACCCCCGGAATCCCCATCCGGACGACCGGGTCGGCGAAGAACGCGTCGTCCGCCGCCACGACCAGGTCGCAGACCCAGGCCAGCATGAGCCCGCCCGCCACGCACGCGCCCTGGACGGCGGCGATCGTCGGCTTCGGGATCTCGCGCCAGCGCCGGCACATGCCGAGATAGACCTCCTGCTCACGGGCGTACCGGGCCTCGCCGCCCGCCTTGCCGACGTGGGTCCACCACAGGCTCGCGCGGCGCGGGTACGGGGTGTCGACGTCCCGCCCCGGCGAGCCGATGTCGTGGCCGGCCGAGAAGTGGTCACCCGCGCCTGCCAGGACGATCACCCGGACGGCGTCGTCGTCGACCGCGCGGTAGAACGCGTCGTCCAGCGCGTACGTCATCGCGCTGTTCTGCGCGTTGCGGTACTCGGGCCGGTCCATCGTGACGATGGCGACGGGGCCCTTCCGTTCGTAGCGGACCGTCATGTCGGCTCCCCTCCGGCGCGTTCTCCGAGGTAGGCGGCGCGGACGCGCGGGTCGGCACGCACCTGGTGCGTCGCGCCGTCGGCCAGGACCCGGCCCAGGTCGAGCACGACCAGGCGCGGGCACAGGCCGGTCACGAACGTCACGTCGTGCTCGACGAGCAGGACCGCCGCTTCCGGCGCGAGGCGGGTGATCGCGCCGGCCAGGCGGTCCGACTCGGCGGCGTCCAGGCCGGACGTGGGTTCGTCCAGGAGCAGCACCGTGGGCTCGTCCACGACGGCGCGGGCGACCTCGACCAGCCGCGCCGGCCCGGCGGGGAGCCGCGCGGCGTACTCGCCGGCCTTGTCCGCGAGGCCGCACAGCTCCAGGACGTCGAGTGCTCTGCGCCGCCGCTCCGGCCTGGCCGTCCGGATCCCGAGCAGGTCGGCCGCGAGTCGCCGGTCGCGCCACTCCATCGCGGCGAGGAGGTTCTCCAGGACCGTCAACCGCCCGAACACCTGCTGCCGCTGGAACGTGCGGCGCATCCCCAGCCGGGCGCGACGCACCGCACTCGTCCTGGTCACGTCGGTGCCGCCCAGCTCGATCCGTCCTGCGGCGGGCCGGCACAGGCCCGATACGACGTCGAACAACGTGGTCTTCCCGGCCCCGTTCGGGCCGATCACGCCGCACAGCTCGCCGGCGGCGACGTCCAGGCTCACCCCGGAAAGAGCTTCAACCCCTCCGAAGCGGACGGTGACGCCCTGCACGGAAAGCGCGGGCCCGGCCGGCGTGGCAGCGGAGCCCGGAGCCAGCGCCCTGTCCGCGCGGGGCGCGCCTTCCGAGCTGAGCGCCGTATCCGGGCCGGGCGTTGCGGCCGGGCCAGCCGGCGCGTTCGCGCGGGGGGCCTTGTCCGGGCCGGGCGCCGCGTTCGCGTGGGGCGCCTTGTCCGGGCCGGGCGCCGCGTTCGCGCGGGGCGCCTTGTCGGGGCCGGGCGCCGTGTCCGCGCGGGGGGCGGTCATGAGGGCTGGCCCGCGAGGCCGAGGTAGGCCATGCCGAGGCGGTCGGCGTCGACGTCGGTGCGGGGGCCGGACCAGACGACCTCGCCCGCGCGCAGGAACACGACCGTGTCGGCGATGGCGAGGGCCTCGGCGGGTTTCTCCTCGACCAGCAGCAGCGCCACACCCCGGTCGCGCAGCTCGGTGAGGACGGCGAACAGCGCGTCGGTGACCTTCGGCGCGAGTCCCAGCGACGGCTCGTCCGCGACCAGCACACCCGCCGGCCGGACGAGCGCGGGTGCCAGCGTCAACATCTGCTGCTCGCCGCCCGAGAGCACGCCCGCCGCCAGCCGCCGGCGCTGCGCCAGCATCGGGAACCGGTCGTAGACCCGTGCCCGGTCGGACGGGTCCGGGAGCCACACTGCCAGGTTCTCGTCCACGGTCAGGCCGGCGAAGATCCCCCGGCCCTGCGGCGCGGTGAACAGGCCGGTCCGGCGGTGGGGCGGCGTGGCGGTCACGTCGGCGCCGCCGAGCCAGATCCGGCCGCGGTCCGGGACGACCAGGCCGGCCGCCGCCATGCATGTCGTCGTCTTGCCGGCACCGTTCGCGCCCAGCAGCGCCGTCACCGAACCGGGACGGACCTCCAACGACACGCCCCGCAACACCGGCCCCGCCCCATACCCGGCCCACACCCCATCAAGCCGCAACCCGCCGCCGTCCCCCGCACCACCGTCCCCCGCGCCGGTGCCGGACCCCGCGCCCACGCCGGACCCCGCGCCCACCTTCGGACTTTTGAGGGTGGCGGGGCCCGCCACACCCTCAAAAGTCCGAAACTCGACGGGGCGGGTGCGGTGGCGGTGGCGCCACGCGGAAAACTGGGCGACCAGCCCGTCCGGGTTCTGGGCGAGCACCATCCCGCCGAGTCCGAACAGGATCGCCAGCACGTGCTGGGACGTGGTGAGCGGCGCGAGCACGTGCGGCAGCACGGCGACCACCAGCCCGGCGAGCACCGCCGCCCCGGGCCGCCGCACCCCCTGGACGACGACGACCGCGAGCCACACGAATCCGGCCAGTGCGGGGAAGTCCGAGGTGGTGATGCGGGTGTTGAACGTGGCGAACAGGACGCCGCCGAGTCCGGCGATGCCGGCGGACACGGCGAACAGGGTGAGTTTGGTCCGGGTCTGGGAGATGCCGGCGGTCGCGGCGGCGGCGGGCGCGGACCGTACGGCGAGCATCGCGCGTCCGGAGCTGGAGTTCTCCAGGTTGCGGATGAGCAGCACGACGAGCCCGACAACCGCGAGCAGGAACGTCGCCATGAGCCGGGGGTCGCGCAGGTCGATCGGGCCGAGCGCGAGTCCGGGCAGGGGCCAGCCGAGCGTGCCGTTGCCGAGTGCGGGGAGTTGGAACAGGACGGCGTCGCAGACCAGCGCGAACGCGAGCGTGGCGAGCGCGAGCACCCGCCCGCCGAGGCGCAGCGCGGGCAGCGCGACCACGATGCCCATCAGCACAGCGGCACCGACGCCCAGCACGAGAGCCCCGACGAACGGCACGCCGCGGGCGACGAGCAGCCCGGCGACCAGCGCGGCGGCGGTCACGAACGTCGCCTGGGCGAGGCTCACCATGCCGCCGATCCCGGTGACGACCACGAACGACAGGAAGATCAGCCCGAACGCGAGCCCCTGCGTCACGAGCCCGACCCAGAACGGCGGCGCCACGGTGTGCACCCAGGTCAGCAGCAGCGCCGCCGACACCGCCCACGGCAGGACGCGACGCCAGCGGGGCAGGTCGGCGAGGTGGTCGGGTGGCGGCGGGTCCTCGGCGACCGATCCGGCGACCCGCCCGCGCGCACGGCCGAGGACGAGCAGCCCGACGAACAGGAGCACGACGGGCGCGGCGGTCCGGAACCCGGTGAGGTCGCGGGCGAAGTCGGCGTAGGCGGCGACGAGGTTCTGCGCGACGCCGAGTCCGAGCCCGGCGACGAACGTGACGGGGATCGAGGCCAGCCGCCCGAACACCGCCGCCGTCGCGGAGATCAGCAGCAGGACGGTGAACGCGCTCGGGTCGAGTCCCAGCAGCGGCGCGGCGAGAACGCCTGTCAGCCCGGCGAGCGTGGCGCTGACGGTCCACGCCACGGCGGAGGCGCCGTCCGGGTCGATACCGCGCAGGGCGGCGAGCGGTGCCCGGTCGACGGTGGCGCGCATGGCGAGCCCGATCCGGGTCCGCCTGAGCAGCACCCACAGCCCGAGGGCGCACAGTGCGGCGGCGACGAACGTGGCGACCTGGTCGGAGTCGAGCGGGACCCGTCCGAACAGCCGCCAGTCCTCGGCGGGGCTGGGGCCCAGTCCGGGGACGGCGAACTGGTTGTCGGCGAGCGGCAGGTCGGCACCGGCGGCGACCAGCCGTTCCACGGTCCAGACGCCGAGTGCGGGCAGCGCGATCGACAGCCCGATCGTCGCCACGATCTGCGCGGTCTCGCCCGCGCGGGCGAGCCGGCGGAACATGAGCCGGTGCAGCCCGTACCCCAGGCCAGGGGCGACGAGCCCGACGGTGACCAGGCCGGCGACGGCCACGTGCCAGCCCAGTCCGGTGTGCAGCTCGAAGAAGACGAACGCGCAGAGGAACCCGATGGCGCCGTGGGCGAAGTTGAACACGCCCGACGCCGAGTACGACAGCACCAGCCCGGACGCCATCAGCGCGTAGAGCGCCCCGGCGACGAGTCCGGACAGGACGTACCCGGCGAGTTCTGCCATGGGCTCAGGCGAACGGCGTCGTCGGGAAGCACTTCAGCGGCCGGACGACGCGGTACTCGTCACCGGCGAGCTGGACGAGCGCGCCGCACCCGGCCGGGTCCTTCCAGTCCTCGGGGAACTGGAGTTCGCCGAGCCCGTCGTTGCGGTGGGTGAAGCCGTTGCGTGGCACGGCGGTGAAGCTCTCGACGGTCAGCTTCGGGCCGGCCTTCTCGGCGATGGCGAGGAACAGGTCCGCGGACCAGTAGCCGATCGCCATCGGGTTGGTGAACGCCAGGTCCTGCTTGCCGGCGGCCTTGCGCAGGTCGGCCTTCATCCGCTCCACCTCGGGCACGTCGGACTCGAACGGCGCGAACTGCGTCGCCGTGATCCCGCCCTGCAACGCCGCCCGGACCGCCGGCTGCGCGAGCAGCTTCGGGTCGTAGTCGACGGCGTCCGTGAAGACGCCCTTGAAGCCCGCCTTCTTCAACCCGCCGTACAGGCCGATGTTGAACGGTGTGGTCATGACCGAGACGACGACGTCCGGCTTCGCGGCGAGGATCGCGTTGACGTACGGCGACCAGTCGGTCGGCACGGCCTTGCTCGGCATGCTGGCGGCGGTCCCGGCGATGCCGAAGCCGGCGCCTTTGAACGACAGTTCGAGCGTGTGGACGCCGAACCGGCTGGCGTCGTTGTCCGAGCCCTGCACCCATGCCTTCTTGCCTGCGGCGCCGCCGAGGTGCTCGGCGATCTGGTGGCCCCACCACGTCTGGGTGTTGTTGCCCTTGCTCGGCACCAGGCAGCCGGAGAACCCGTACCCATAGGTGTTGCCGCACATCTGCGGGTTGACGGCCCAGCCGAAGAACGGCACCCGGTTCTGGACGAGGAAGTCGGCGCCGCCCATGAACGGGCTGTTCGCCGGCACGACCGCGAAGACCTCGTCCTGCTGGACCAGCTTGCGGGCCGCGGCGAGGTCCTTGGCCGGGTCGCCGCCGTCGTCCTCGGAGCCGATGTAGTCGATCGTGCGGCCGTGCACGCCGCCCTCGTCGTTGGCGCGCGCGAACCGGGCCTTCGCGCCGAGTTCGGTGTCGGCCAGGGTGTAGCCGCTCGGCGACGTCTTGAGCAGCAGGCCGCCGACCTTGATCGCGTCGTCCGTCACGCCGCGGGTGTTCGTGCCGCCGCCCGGCGGTGGCGCGTCCGGGCTCACCGCACACGCCGCGACCAGCAGGAAGGCCGCCATCATCGGCACCAGCCTCATCGGGCCACCTCCTCGATCAGAACGCTTGACCAAACGCTCGCTTGGCTAGCGATCGTACGGCCGGAACGGCTGACCAAGCAATCGCTTGGTGCTAGCGTGAACCGCGACAGACGGGAGCCCGCGATGCGTGAGTTCGGCAACTACATCGGCGGCGAGCGGCGGCCGGCCCGATCAGGCGCCTGGATAGACTCGGTGAACCCCACGACCGCCGAGACCTGGGCACGGATACCGGCCAGCGACGCCGCGGACGTCGACGACGCGGTCACCGCCGCGCAGGGCGCCACCGAGGCCTGGGCCGCCACTCCCCCGATGCGCCGGGCGATGATCCTGCGCGCGTGGGCCGACAAGATCGCCCGTGCCGGCGAGGAACTGTCCGAACTGGAGAGCCGCGACAACGGCCGCGCGCTGCGCGAGACCCGCCTCGGCGACCTGCCCGGATCGGCACTACTCGTCCACTACGTCGCCGGCCTCGCCGACAAGGTCACCGGCGACACCGTCCACCTCAGCGCGCAGAGCGTGAACTACACGGTCCGCGAGCCGGTCGGCGTGGTCGGCGTGATCATCCCGTGGAACGCGCCCCTGGCGATGTTCTTCGCCAAGGTGTCCGCCGCGCTCGCGGCCGGCAACGCAGTCGTCGTGAAGCCGGCCGAGCAGGCGTCCTGCTCGATCCTCGCCGCCACCGCACTCCTCGACGACCTCGGCCTCCCGAAAGGTCTGGTCAACGTCGTCGCCGGGGACGGCCCGACCGCCGGCGACGCGCTCGTCACCCACCGCGGCGTCGGCGCGATCAGCTTCACCGGCTCCACCGACACCGGCCGGACGATCACCGCCCGGTCCGTGACGAACCTCAAGCGGCTCGCCCTCGAACTCGGCGGCAAGTCGCCGAACGTCGTGTTCGCCGACGCCGACCTGGACGCGGCCGCCGCGGGCGTCGCCGCCGGCATCTACACGGGCGGCGCCGGGCAGGCGTGCATCGCCGGCTCCCGCGTCCTGATCGAGGCGCCGGTGTACGACGAGTTCGTGGCCCGGCTGCGCGAACACGCCGAGAAGCTGGCCGTCGGCGACCCGATGGACCTGGCCACGGCGATGGGCCCGATCGCGTTCGCCGAGCAGTACGACAAGGTCCGCTCGTACCTGGAACTCGGCCCGCGCGAGGGCGCCCGGCTCGCGTTCGGCGGCGGCACCGGCACCGACGTCGTCCCCGGCACGGACGGCTACTTCGTCGCCCCCACGCTGTTCCACGTCCCCCGCAACGACCTGCGGATCTGCCAGGAGGAGATCTTCGGGCCGGTCGCGGTGGCGATGCCGTTCGACACCGACGACGAGGCTGTGGCGATCGCCAACGACACCACGTACGGGCTGGCGGCAGGCGTGTGGACCCAGAACCTCGGCCGCGCGCACCGCATGGCCGCGCGGCTCCGCGCCGGCTCGGTGTGGGTCAACACGTACCGGCGCATCCACTGGACCGTCCCGTTCGGCGGCCTCAAGGAGAGCGGCAACCATCCGGCCGGCGGCGTCCAGGGGCTCTACGAGTGGATGGATCTCAAGTCCGTCTGGATCGAGCTGTGATGCGCGCCGCCGTGCTGGAGACGTTCAACGCCCCGCTCGTCGTCCGGGACGTCGAGGTCGCCGAACCGGGGCCGGGCGAGGTGCGGGTGAAGGTGGCCGCGTCCGGGATCTGCGGGTCGGACCTCAAGGCCATCGACGGCAAGAGTCCGGTCACGCCGCACCTGCCCCTGATCCCCGGGCACGAGAGCGCCGGTGTCGTCGAGTCGGTCGGCGCGGGCGTGACGACCGTCGCGCCCGGCGACCACGTCGTGGTGGCCATGACCGGCCCCTGTGGACGGTGCCGCCGGTGCCGCGCGGGCGCGTTCGCCCGCTGCGGCGGCCCGACGCGCGCCTCGATCATGGGGCTGATGACCGACGGCACGACCCGCTTGCGCGTCGACGGGGCGCCCGCGCGGCCGTTCATCGGCATCGGCGCGTTCGCGGAGTACGTCGTCGTGAACGAGCAGATGGCGGTCGCGATCCCGGACACCGTGCCGCTGGACGTGGCGTGCCTGTTCGCGTGCGGCGTCATCACCGGGATCGGCGCCGTCGTCAACAGCGCGCGCGTGACGCCCGGGTCGAGCGTGGCGGTGGTGGGCTGCGGCGGGGTCGGGCTCAACGTCGTCCAGGGTGCGCGGCTGGCCGGCGCCGCGATGATCCTGGGCGTCGACACCGCGCCCGACAAGGCGGCGCTCGCCCGCGACTTCGGCGCCACCCACGCCGTCGTCCCGGACGGCGACCTCACGGCGGCGATCCTGGACGTGGTGCCCGACGGCGTGGACTACGCGTTCGACGTGACCGGCGCGCCGGGCGTCCTCGCGGCCGCGTTCGCCGCCACCTGCGACGGCGGCACCACGGTCATGGTGGGGAGCCCGCCGTCCGCGCCGATCGAGATACCCCCGCAGAAACTCTTCTTCTCCCGGACGCTGCGCGGTTGCTCCGGCGGCGACGGAGTCCCCGCGCGGGACCTGCCGAAACTCGTCGACCTTTACCTCGCCGGCCGCCTCGAACTGGACGCGCTCGTCACCGAACAGGTCGAGCTGGCGGACGTCAACGAGGCGATCGAGCGGGTGCGGGCCGGCAAGGTGGCCCGCTCGGTGATTACTTTTTAGGCTCGGGCAGTCCCATCGCGATGGCGGCGAGGCGTACCTGTGTGGCGAAGATCTCGTCGCGGGCCTGGGCGTCGAGCCACTGCAGGTGCCCGTACGCCTCCAGGCACGTGAAGCCGTGGAGGCCGGCCCACGCGTGCAGCATCGCCTGGTAGGTGTTGCCGGGGATCGGGTGCCCGATGGCCGCCGACTTGTCCGCGGCGGCCGCGCACAGCACCGGCCCGGCCTCCGGCACGAGCGGCGCGCGCAGCTCACCGCGTTCGGCCGCGAGCGTGACGAGCGCGGCGAGGTTCGCCATCGCCCGCTCGGCGGCCCTGGTGGTGGGGCCCTCCTGCGGCGCGTGGTACCCGGCGACCGGCTGGCCGAAGATCAGCGCGAACTGGAGCGGCTCGCTGTCGGCCCACAGGCGGTACGCGGTCGCGGCGGCGAAGAGCCGGCCGCCGACGTCGTCCTCGCCGACCGATTCGACGGCGGCGGCCATCCGGGTGGCGAGGTCGTCGAACCCGTTGACGATCAGGTCGGTGAGAAGTTCGTCACGGTTGGCGTAGTACCGGTACAGCGCGGGCGCGGTGAGGCCCATGGCGCGGGCGATGTCGGAGAACCGCACGTCCGGGCTGCCCTGCTCGCGCATCAGCTCGTGCGCGGTCTGCTTGATCTCCTCCAGCATGGCCGCGCGGGCGCGCTCCCGGCGGTTCGGGGCCGGCGCGCGACCGAACGCACGGTCGGCCGCCGTGCTCGTGCCCTGCGCGTCAACCATCACGACTCCATCCTGAAACAGATTCACAACGTAACGTATCTTCTCCTCCGTGAGGAGGATTGACAAAGTAACACGCCCTCGTGTTTGTTATGAGTCGTAACTCTAACGACGACTACTCACGGGGGAGCCCCGGTCATGACACAGACCCTGTTACCGGAGCGTGGGTCCGCGCCAGATGCCGCGCCTGCGGATCGGATCGGGCCGCTAGGCCGCGTCGCGAGGTGGACGTTCCGCCACCGTCACCTCACGGTCGTGCTGTGGCTGCTCGCGCTCGTCGGCGCGTTCGGCGCCTCGACCGCGTTCGCCGGCGAGTACACCGCCGACTACTCGGCGCCGAAGTCCGACTCCCGCGCCGCCCAGGAACTGCTCAAACAGCGCTTCCCCGAACTCGCCGGCGACACGATCACGGTCGTCGTCCGGTCCGAGGCCGGAATCGCCGCCGCCAAGCCGCAGATCGAGGAACTCCTCGCCGACTTCGACGCGCGGTCGCACGTGAAGGCCGTCGACGATCCGTACGTCATCCCCGGCTCGATCTCCGCCGACGGCAAGACGGCCATCGCCGCGCTGCGCCTCGACGTCGCCAACCCGGTCGACATGCCGCGCGCCGACACCGAGAAGCTCCTGGAAACGGCCAAGGACGCCAAGGACGACGGGCTGACCGTCGCGCTCGGCGGCCAGGCCGTGCAGCTCGCCGAGCAGGGCGAGATCGGATCCGAGGGCATCGGCTTCGCCGCCGCCGCGATCATCCTGCTCATCACGTTCGGGTCGCTCGTCGCCGCCGGACTCCCGCTGCTCATCGCCGCCGCCGGACTGGCCGTGTCCAGCATGCTCATCCCCGTCGTCGCCGAGCTGATGCCCGTGCCGGACTGGTCGACCGCGCTCGCCGCGATGCTCGGCATCGGTATCGGCATCGACTACGTGCTGCTCATGGTCACCCGGTTCCGGGAGTGGCGGCGCGAAGGGCTCGACAACGAGGCGGCGACCGTCGCCACGCTCGACACCGCCGGCCGGTCCGTGCTCCTCGCCGGCAGCACGGTCGTCGTCAGCATGCTCGGCCTGTTCGCGATGGGCCTGTCGTTCATGCGGGGCGCCGCCGTCGCCGCGATCCTCGGCGTCGCCATCGCGGTCGCCGCCTCCCTCACGCTGCTGCCCGCGCTACTCGGCTACCTCGGCAACCGGATCGACTCGCTGCGCCTGCCGCTCCCCCGCCGCCGCAAGGCCGCGACGCAGAACGGTCCGAGCAAGGCGTGGCTGCGGTGGAGCGAGGGCATCGCCCGCCACCGGATCCTGGCCAGCGTCGCCGGCGTCGCGATCCTGCTGGCGCTCGCCACCCCGTTCCTGGGCATCACGTTCGGCTTCCCGGACGCGGGCAACGACCCGGCCGACCGGTCCAACCGGCAGGCGTACGACATGCAGTCCGAGGCGTTCGGCCCGGGCAGCAACGGCCCGCTGCTCCTCACCGTCGAGCTGCCCGACGGCGGCGCGAAGGCCCTGGAGGAACTGTCCGGCGACCTGCGGGCCACCGACGGCGTCGCCGCCGTCAGCCCGCCGCGGCTCAACGAGGCCGGCGACGCCGCCGTCCTCACGGTCGTGCCCACCACCGGACCGCAGGACACCGCCACCGAGGACCTGATCCGCACGCTGCGCGACGACGTCATCCCGGCCGCGACCGGACTCGACGTGCACGTCGGCGGCTTCACCGCCACCGCGATCGACAGCACCGACGACGTCGTGAGCCGGCTGCCGCTGCTCATCGGCGGCGTCGTCCTGCTGTCGATGTTCCTGCTGCTCGTGTCGTTCCGCAGCATCGCCGTCGCGGTCAAGGCAGCCGTGATGAACCTGCTGTCGGTGGCGGCGTCCTACGGGCTGGTCGCACTGGTCCTGCAGGGCGGCTGGGCCGGTCAGCTCCTCGGCATCGACACCGAGACACCGCTGCCCGCGTTCATCCCCGTCCTCATGTTCGCGATCCTCTTCGGACTGTCGATGGACTACGAGGTGTTCCTCGTCGCCCGGATGCGCGAGGTGTGGGTCCGCACCGACGACAACGCCCGCTCGATCGTCGGCGGCCTCGCCGGCACCGGCCGGGTCATCACGGCCGCCGCCGCGATCATGGTCGCCGTGTTCGCCGCGTTCATCCCGTCGCCGGACGTGTTCCTCAAGGTCATCGGCGTCGGCATGGCGGCCGCGATCCTCATCGACGCCACCGTGGTCCGGATGATCCTCGTCCCGGCCGTCATGCACCTGCTCGGTCGCGCCAACTGGTGGCTGCCGCGCTGGCTCGACCGGATGATCCCGCAGCTCCACGTCGAGGGACGTCCGGAAGTGCACACAGTGGAGCGTCCGGAGATCCGCGAGCCGGCTGGTGTGAGCTGAAACACTCCTCCCTCGCAAATCTGTTCAATTCTCGACAGACTGGGTTGAATGCATAGCCCCGGCTGAGACGGAGCCATGCGAAACCCAGAGCGAACACCGGCGCCGCGGACCTGCGAGGTCTGCGGCGCCGGTCTCGTCGGTGCCCAGGCCGGCCGGCCGTCGCGGTACTGCTCGGCGCGATGCCGCCAGCGCGCGTACCGCGCCCGGACCAGCGCGGAGGCCGGAGCCGGCGGTTCCGGGGGTGCGGCCGGTTCCGGGGGGCGTGCGGTCGCGGTCGGGGACGCGGCGTGCCCGTGGCGCTCGACCGGTTCGTCGGACGCGGCCCCGACCTGTCGCGCGTGCGGTCGTTACTCCGGTCCGCCCGGCTGGTCACGGTGGTCGGGCCCGGCGGGGCCGGCAAGACCCGGCTCGCCGTCGAGCACGCGCGCGGCGTCCGGACCGCGTGGGTCGTGGCGCTGGAGTCGCTCGACCGCGAACACCTGCTGGCGGACGTCGTCGCCACCGCGCTCCACGTCCCCGACCGCGAGGGCATGCCCGTCCTCGACGCGCTGGCCGCGGCGATCGGCGACACCGCCGCGCTGCTCGTCCTCGACAACTGCGAGCACCTCCTCGACGCGAGCGCCCGCCTGGCCGATCACCTGCTGCGGGCCTGCCCCGGCCTGCGGATCCTGGCGACGAGCCGCGAGCCGCTGAGGGTCCCCGGCGAGGTCGTGTTCCGGCTCGCCGGCCTGGCCCTGCCCGCCCCGGGCGCCTCGCCGCACCGCTCGGACGCCGTCGACCTGTTCCTCGACCGCGCCCGGGCCAGCGCTCCGGGCCACGACCTGACGCCCGCCGACGCCGCCACCGTGGCCGAGATCTGCCGGCGGCTCGAAGGACTGCCGCTCGCCATCGAACTCGCCGCGCGGCGGGTCGGCGCACTGCCGGTGAACGCCGTCCTCGCCGGGCTGGACAACCAGCTCGCCCTGCTCACCGGCGGTGCCCGCACCGGCCCCGCGCGGCACCGGGCCCTGCGCGACACGATCGCGTGGAGCCACCGCCTCCTGGACGCGGACGAACAGATCCTGTTCCGCCGCCTGTCCGTCCTGGTCGGCGGATTCGACGTCGGCGGCGCGACCGCCGTGGCCACCGCGCACGGCGCCGCCGCGACGCCACGTGCCGGCGCGGCGCCCGGCACAGGGCCGGGGTCGGCGGCCGGGGCGGGGCCTGATGCCGGGGCCGTCGCCGTCGCGGACGTGCTGGCGTTGCTGTGCGCGCTGGAGGCGAAGTCGCTGCTGGTGCGGGTCCCCGGCGAGACCGCCCGGTTCCGGCAGCTCGCGCCGATCCGGGCGTACGCGCGCGAGCGGCTGGTCGCGGCCGGCGAGGAGGCGGCGACACGCAGGCTCGCCGTGGACTGGCTGGCGCGGCGCGCCCGGCCGGTCGAAGGGACGCTCCTGATGGCCGGAGCGCACGCCGAGGAGTTGCAGCGGGAGCACGAGAACCTGGCCGCGCTGACCCGGTACGCGGCCGACGACGGGGACGGCCGGCACCTGCTGCTGGCCGCCGCGCTCGCCCGCGCGTGGCAGCAGCGCGGCCACATCACCGCCGGCCGGCGGCTCCTCGACGAGGCGCTGCTGCGGGATTCGCCGGACGACGGACACCGTGCCTCCGCGCTGGCGCTGGCCGCCCGGCTGGCGTGCATCCAGGCGGACCACGAGCGCGGCGCCGAGCTGGCGGCGGCCGCCGTCCGCATCGAGCGCGCGCGGGACAGCCCGGCCAGCCTGGCCAACGCCCTGAGCGCGCACGCGTACACGCTGATGTGCCAGGACCAGTTCCCCGCGGCCGTCGCCGTGCTGCGCGAGTCGGTGGCGACGATCCGGCCGGTCGGGCCGCCGCTGGTCGTGGCGACGTTCGAGCACCACCTGGCGTGGGCGCTCGTGAACGTCGACGCGGTCGACGAGGCGGAGTCACTCATGGCGTCCTGCCTACCCGTCCTCTCCGCCGACGGTTCGCGAGGCGCGCAGGTCGCCGCGCGGCACACCGCCGGCACGATCCGGCTCGCGAAGGGCGACCTCGACGCCGCCGCGCGGGATTTCGAGGCGATCCTGCGGCTCGCGGGCGCGGACACCTTCATGCTCGCGTACCCGCTCGAAGGGTTGGCGATCATCGCCGCCCACGCGGGCGACCCGGTCCGGGCCTTCCGGCTCGCCGGCGCCGCCACGTTCCTGCGCGAGCAGTTCCACACCACGGCCGAGGCGCGATGGCGGCGCCAGCTCGACGCCGCGCTGCGGGCGGCGACGGATGCGCTGAGCACGGCGAAGTCCGAGTCGGCGACCCGGCACGGACGGTCCCTCCACGGCGAACGTCTGGTCGACTACGCCCTCGCGCAGCGGCCGGACGGCGGGCTCACCGCGCGCGAGCTCCAGATCGCCCGGCTCGTCGCCGAGGGACTGACGAACCGGCAGATCGCCGCGCGGCTGGACGTCGCCGCGAGCACCGTCGCGACGCATCTCGACCACGTCCGTGACAAGTGGGGACTGCGTTCGCGCGCGCAGATCGCCGCCCGCTTCGCCGCCTGGGCTGCCGATACGTCGTGACGTTTCGTCACGTCCGTCATCTGACGGAGGTGGCGAAGCGTCCCTTGCGCGAGGTTTTACACCGTTCGCTCACGAACGAACGGCTACCCAGCAAGGAGATGCGATGCCCGACGACCACGACAGCCCCGCAACGGCCGGCGGTGAGCCCGACAGCGCCCGCCCTGGACCCGCACGGCGCACCGTGCTGCGTGCCGGCGCACTCGGTGTGGCCGCCGTAGCCGGTGCCGCCGCGACCGGTGTCGCCACCATGCGGACCGCGTCGGCCAGCGAAGCGCCAACAAGGCCGCTGGCGGTGACCCCGGCCTGTACCGGCCAGGAGACGCCCGCCTCGACGGAGGGACCGCTGTTCAAGCCGAACTCCCCCGCCCGGACGAACATCGTCACCCCGGCCACCGCGGGCGTGCGGCTCACGCTGCGCGGCACCGTCTACGACACGGACTGCACGCCGCTGCCTGGCGCGCAGGTCGAGTTCTGGCAGTGCGACCACAACGGCGACTACGACACGACGGGCTTCACGCTGCGCGGTCACCAGAAGACCGACGCGAAGGGCGCGTACGTCCTGGAGACGATCGTCCCGCGCGACTACTGGGGACGGTGGGGGCGGCGCGCTCCGCACATCCACACGCAGGTCCAGGCGCCGGGCAGCCCGCTGCTCGTCACGCAGCTCTACTTCCCCGACGACACGGCGGCCTACAGCCGTAACTTCGCCGCGCTCAACGCCGGCGACCGGATCCTCAACCGGGCCTGCACGATCACGCTCGGCGCGCTCCGGGACAACCGGTACGCCGGGACGTTCGACTTCGTCATCAAGACCACCGTCTAGGCAGGGGACCACCGATGCACGCACTGACAACGCGCCGGCTCCGGTACTCCGCCGCCGCCCTGACCGGTGCCGCCGTCCTCGGCGGCGCCGCCTTCCTCGGGATCCCGGCGCTCGACGCCGCCCCGGCGCCCGCACCGCCCGGCGGCTGGCGCGCGACACCGGTCCCGCTCGCCAAGGGCGACCTCACGGCCGTGTCCGCGCTCAGCGACACGAACGCCTGGGCGGTCGGCTACCAGCTGACCGGCACGGCAGGCGCCGAGGACATCGCCGAGCACGTCGCGCTGCGCTGGGACGGCCGCACCTGGACGAAGGCGTCCACCCTCCCGAACAACATGTTCCCCCAGGTTCTCGCCGCCCGTAGCGACACCGACGTGTGGGTGTCCGGGTCGTTCGCCGCGCACTGGGACGGCACCACCTGGACGCCGAGACCGCTGGAGCCGGACCCGGCGGGACGGGTCCGCACCGACGGCATCGCCCTCGGCACCGGCGGGACGGCGTGGCTCGCCGGGCAGGCGCTCGCCATGGGTGGCGTCAAGACCGGCGTGCCGGCCGTCCAGAAGTGGGACGGCACGGCGTGGCGCCGCCAGGCGCTGCCCGACACCGGCAAGGGCGAGCTGCTCTCCATCGTGGCCGTGGCGGACGACGACGTGTGGGCCGCCGGCGTCGCGTACGCCGCCGGCGCCGACGCGCCGCAGCAGAGCCTGCTCCTGCACTTCGACGGCTCGACCTGGACGCGCGTCGCCGCGCCCGCCGCCGGCACCAGCTGGATCGGCGCGCTGACCGCGCTCGGCCCGGACGACGTCTGGGCGGTCGGCGGCAAGATGGTGGACGGCGTCGAGCACCCCTACGCGCTCCACTGGGACGGCTCGGCGTGGAAGGCGTCCGCGACCCCGAAGGCCGCGGACGGGCGCCTGCGCGGCGTCGGCCGCAACAGCCGCGGCGAGCTGTGGGCCGTCGGCGGCAAGGGTGCCGTCTCGGTGGCACTGCGGTGGAACCGGGCGGGAACGCGCTGGGAGCAGACCCGGGCGCCGGACCTGTCGCCGCGCGCGTTCAGCACCGTGCCGGGCAGCGCCGCACTGTGGACGGTCGGGCTGGCGAAGCGCGGCGACCTCGTGCCGGCCGCCGCCCGCCAGCCCTGACCCGCCGGTGGCCCGGCCCCTGACACCCTCCCCGGGCCGGGCCACTGGCACCCAGCCGTCCGCGGTCCCGGCGCACGCCCACCACCGCCGGGGCCGCGGACCTCATCCGAGCAACTGGCGGGCCAGCCACCACCGCTCGGGCCGCCCGCCCGACCGGACGGCCACGCCGCGCTGCTCCAGCAGGACGAGGTGCGCCAGCGTCTCGCCCGTCGCCGCCCGGCGCATGTAGCCCTGGATCTCCGTCCACGGCCGCGACCAGGTCAGCCGCGTGCTGAGTTCCCAGCTCGTGCAGCCCGGCGATGCCGCCAGCTCCTTCTCGATCTCCACCAGCCGTTCCGCGTGGTGGTCGGCGATCTCGGCGAGACGTCCGGACAGGTCGGTGAAGCGGTACTCGTGCGCCGGCAGCACCTCGCCGATCGTGAGCCGCCCCAGCCTGTCCACCGATTCGAGGTAGTCGGCGAGCGGGTTCGGGCGCTGCTGCGGATGGACGGAGATGTTCGGCGTGATCCGCGGCAGCACCTGGTCGCCGCTGAACAGGACGCGACGGTCCTCGTCCACGAAGCACAGGTGGCCCGGCGAGTGGCCAGGCGTCCAGATCGCGCGCAGGTTCCAGCCCGGCAGGTCCATGCGGTCGCCGTCGTGCAGGAGCCGGTCCGGGTCGGTGGTCTTCACGAACGCCTTCACGTGCATCGACACCTCGGCCAGCCCGGACTCCTCCGACGGCACGCCGATCCGCTGCAACAGCAGCCGGTTCTCGTCCAGGAGCGTGTCGATGTCGGTGTACCGGCCGGGGATCAGCGCCGCGTCGGCAGGGTGCAGGCCCACCCACGCGCCGGACGTCTCGCGCAGCCGGCCCGCCAGTCCGTAGTGGTCGGGATGGATGTGGGTCACCATGATCGCCCGCACGTCCTGCGGCGTGTACCCGGCCGTGGCCAGGCCGCCGACCAGCGCCGCCCACGCGTCCTCGGTGTCCCAGCCGGCGTCGATCACCGCCACGCCGTCCGGGAGTTCGAGCGCGTACACCAGCACGTACCGCAGTCCCGTCATCGGGATCGGCACCGGGATCGACCACAGCCCCGGCCGCACCTGCTCGACCTCCGGCAGCACACCCGCCGCCCAGGCCGCTCTCTGCGCCTCACCACTCATCGCCCGCCCCCTTCTGCCCCGGGCTGACCGTAACAAACGCCTGCTTGGTCGCCGCGCCGCGCCGCCTGGGCCACCGCCGCGCCGGCCTTCGGACTCTTGCGCCGACCTTCGCGCCGACCTTCGGACTTTTGAGGGTCCGTCCGCTCCGCGCACCCTCAAAAGTCCGCGAGTGGGGGCGCCGAGCCGCGGTCAGAAGCGGGCCACGACCGTCTCGGCGAAGTCCTCGATGGCGGCGATGCGGGCGGCGAGCGCGCTGGCGTGGCCATTGCGGCGGGCCGCCATCCAGGGCGCGCACAGCACGCCGGTGACGCCCAGGTCCTCGTAGCGCCGGTACACGGCCGGGTCGGGCTCGACGGCGAGCGCGAGCGTGATCTCGAAGTCGGCGTCCGCACGGCCGGCGTCGGCGAGGTGGCGGCGCAGGCGGGCCAGGACCTCGTCGGCCTCGTCCGGCGGGTAGAACCGGTTGCCGATCCAGCCGTCGCCCAGGCGGGCCGCGCGGCGCAGCGCCGGTTCGCTGTCGCCGCCGACGTGGACGGGGACGGGCGCGGACGGCACGGGCGAGATCCGCAGGGGCCCGAAGTCGAAGTAGTCGTCGTGCCACTCGACGGGGCCGCCGGCCCAGAGGGCGCGCAGCGCGCCGACCATCGCGTCGAGCCGCTTGCCTCGCGTGGCGAAGTCCTGGCCGAGCTGGGCGAACTCGTCGGCGCACCAACCCGCCCCGATGCCGAGGATGGCCCGGTCCTTGGACAGGACGGCCGCCGTGGACACCAGCTTGGCGACGGTGAAGAGGTCGCGGGCGGGCGCGACGTAGACGTTCGTCGCGAGCCGGATCCGCTCCGTGACGGTGGCCAGCGCGCCGATCGTCACCCAGGGGTCCGGCCAGTCCGTGTCCGGTTTCCAGAACGGACGCCCGTCCGGCGTGTACGGGTACGGCGACGACAGCGTGTCGGCGTAGAAGATGTGGTCGGACAGGGCCAGCGCGTCGTACCCGCACGCGTCGGCCGCACGGGCCACCTCGACCAGTTGCTCCGTCCGGAGAAACGCCACGGCCTGCCAGAACTTCATCAGTACCCCGCCCCCGTCAGCATGCCGCCGTCGGCGACGAACTCGGCGCCCGAGCAGTACGACGACTCGTCGGAGGCCAGGAACACCGCCACCTGCGCGATCTCGGACGCCTCGCCGAAGCGCCGGATCGGCAACTGCGCCAGGAACGCCTTCACGTCGACGTGCTTCCAGATCTCCGGACCGGCGTCGGCGACCATGGGCGTGAGGATGCCGCCGGGATGGATCGAGTTGACCCGGATCCCCCGCCTGCCCAGTTCGCGCGCCGCCGCCTTGGTGAGGCCCCGGACGCCGAACTTGCTGGCGGCGTACGCGGACATGCCGGCCGCGCCGATGAACCCCTCGATCGAGGAGATGTTCACGATCGAGCCGCCGTCCGTCATGGCCGGCGCGGCCGCCTTGATGCCGAGCCACGGGCCGACGAGGTTGACCTCCAGGACGTTCCGGAACTCATCCACGGTCATGTCGTCGATGAAGCCGAACCGCAGGATGCCGGCGTTGTTCACCAGGACGTTCAACCCGCCGTAGCTGTCGATCGCCGTACCGACGGCCGCTGCCCAGTCGTCCTCGCTGGTCACGTCGTGGTGCACGTACAGGGCGCCGGTGTCGTCCGCGACGGCCTTGCCCTCGGCGTCGAGGACGTCGCCGAACACGACCTTCGCCCCCTCGGCGACGAAGTGCCGCACGTGCGACTCGCCCATCCCGCGCGCGCCGCCGGTCACGAGCGCGACCTTGCCGTCAAGCCGTCCCATCGGGTACCGCCTCCCTGGTAAGCCAGCCGACCAGCGCGTCGACGAACTCCTCCGGACGCTCCTCGTGCAGGTAGTGCCCGACGCCGCGCCAGCGCACGGAGGTCGCGTACGGCTCCTCCCACCGGGCCCGGTCGCCTTCCGACCAGATGCTCAGCGCCGGGCACCGCCGCCGCGCCAGGTACTTCTCGCTGGCGGGCCGCAGCCCGATGGCGTCCGCGTCGGTGTAGATGCCGGCCAGTGCCTGCACGAGGACGTGCGCCGGCGTGCCCGCGACCCGGCGACGGTGTGCCGTCCGGACGGATGCCGGGGTGGCCGGCCGGAAGCACCACTCGACCATCTCCAGCGCTGCCGCGACCGGATCGGGGCCGCTCAGCACGGGCGTCAGGTACTGCGTCCACTCGGGGTGCACGCCGTACCCCGGGTCCAGCCCGACGACCGCGCGGACCAGCTCCGGATGCTCCACCGCGAGGATCGTCACGACCAGCGCGCCCATCGAGTGGCCGACGGCGAACACCGGCTCGTCGAGCGAGCGGGCCAGCTCGGCCGCGATCGTGCGGGGCGTGGTCCGGTCCAGCGCGGGCGAGCGGCCGTGGCCGGGCAGGTCAGGAACGATCACCCGGTACCGCTCGGCGAGCGCGGCGACGTGCGGGTTCCACTCGTGCCCGTCCGAGCCCCAGCCGTGGACGAGCAGCAGCGGCTCCCCCGCCCCCTCTTCGAGGGTGAACATCAGTCCGCGTACTCGGGGATGATGTGCTCGGCGAACAGTTCCAGCTGCCGCTTCACGTCGTCGATCGGTGCCACGCCCTGCTGGCCCTGCATGAACAGGCCGAACCACTCCAGGTCCGGGACGCGCTTGAGCATGCGGTCGATGCCGCGCTTGACGTCGTCCGGGGTGCCGACGAGCGCCAGCTCCACATCGGCCATGCGCTGGAACGACGCCCGCTTCGGCCCGATCGGACGCTCCGGGTCGTCGTCCTTCGTCCGCATCACCTCGAGGTAGCCGAACGGGCCGAAGAACTCGATGAAGTCGGGCAGCATCCGGGCGGCGCCCTTCGTCATCATCTCCTCGGCGCTGTCGCCGATCATCGCCACCTTGAGGACGCCGGTGTGCTCGCCGAGCGCGTAGTCGCGGCCCTGCTTGGCGCATTCCGCCTGGTACAGCTCGCACTTGGCCTGGAGGTCCTCGGGCCGCGGCACGAAGATCCACGGCAGGATGTCCTCCTCGGCGCACCGCCGGATCGACCGGTCGCTGATCGTGAACGGCTGCCACAGTTCCGGGTGCGGCGACTGGTACGGCTTCGGGCACACCGACACGGCGACGACCTTGCCGTCGTCGTCCAGCTCGCCGGGCGCGCCGAAGCGGCGGGTCCACGACTGCGCCGGCCAGTCCGGGACGCCGTCGTACGGGTACGGCACGCTCCAGCCGCCCAGCACCTCGCTCTGGTACCGGATCGTCTCCTGCGTCCACGCCATCTTCATGATCTTGAGGATCTCGCCGAAGACGTCGAAGTTCCGGTCGTCCTTGACGGAGCCGTCGCTGGCCGTGGCGCCCGTCTGCCAGCGCTGGCCCAGCGTGTTCGCCCAGCGGGTCTGGTAGCCCCGGGCGACCCCCAGGCGGACGCGGCCCTTCGAGAACTGGTCGAGCAGCGCCACGTCCTCCGCCGCGCGGATCGGGTCCCACGTCGGCAGCACCAGCCCGAGCGGCGCCAGCAGGATCCGTTCCGTGCGCGCCGCGAGGTCTGCCAGGACCATCAGCGGGTTCACCGAGAACTCGAAGCCCTCCGAGTGGAAGTGGTGCTCGGTCAGCATCAGGGCGTGGTAGCCGGCCTGGTCGCCGAGGACGGCGATCTCCCGGACCTCGTCGAGCAACGCCTGGTAGGACTCCGTGTCCCGGCCGATCGGCCGCCGCTTGGCCCCCTCCGGACCGTTCCCGGAACCGGGGATCTGCGGGTTGAGAAAGATCGAGAACTTCACGTCTCCCCCTGCGAGCGCTCGGCGGGTGTACGGGCGCCAGCGTACCCGACCAAGCGCTCGCTTGGTACCCGCGCTTGGTCGCCGAGCGAGCCGAACCTCCGCGGTTCGGGCGATCTTTCTGTCGCCATAGGCGACAGAAAGATCGCCCGAACGCGCGCCGTCGCGCTAGGTGGCGGGGGCCGTGGCTGGCACGGATTCGGCGGCCGGCTCCCGCTCCGGCTCGGCCTGCTCGTGGGTGTCGCGGCGCAGTGCCAGCAGGCCGGCGAACAGGAGGAGCAGCGCGCCCAGGCCGAGGCCGCCCCAGAACGCGACGTCGTGGATCAGGCCGATCTGCACCCGGGCATCGCCGGCTTCGCGCGCGATCCGGGCGGAGTCACGGTCGCCGAGGACCATGTTCGCGTCGAACACGGTGAGGGCGTCGGCGCCGCCCACACGCAGGGTCTCGCGGCGGTGGTTGCCGGCCTTGACGATGACGCCGCTGCGGGGCTCGACCCAGTACGTGCGTTCGATCCCGTACCAGCGTTCAGCGCTGACGGTCGGCTTGTCCGGATGGCCGACCAGGTTGCCGGGTACGTCCACCCTGGACAGCAGGGTGGGCTCGATCCGCTGCTCGAACCGGTACAGGTCGAGGCCGTGCAGGGTCTCGGTGCGCTGGTAGATGATCGGGTACGTCCGGCGCAGCACCTCGTCGTAGAACGGGTAGCTGGTCTTCTCTGCGTAGAACGGCCACTGGTAGACGAGCCCGGACCGCGGCAGCAGGTAGACGTTCTCGACGTGGTGGCCGCAGCAGTTCTTGGCGTGGAACGTGCTCCGGTCCATGGCGACGACCGTGTGGTAGTAGTTCACATCCGCGCCGCTGCCGCCGTCCCTGGTCCAGGTGAAGCTCTCCCAGACGGCCGTCGTGTCGGTGCTGCTCTCGACGTCGCCGCGTACCCGGTTGATCGCGATCAGCTCGCGGCCGGCGTGCTGCACGCCGGTGCTCTGGTCGACGTACGTCGCGTTCTGCGCGCGCGACTCCGTCCGCTCGAACCGGTCGACCGGCAGGACGGCGAGGTTCGGGAAGACGTAGAACCTCGCCCCCACGCCCAGGACGGCGCAGAACGCACCGAGGCCGACGATCATCAGTGCCACGCCGCGACGTCCCATGGCCGCGCCTTCCAGTCAACCGAGCGCTTGCTCGGTAGCGGATGGAGCGTGGCCAGAATAGAACGTGTTACAGCCGCATTACCAGAGGGTGTCGCGCTGAATCTCTCAAGAGCGTGTGCGGATAGGGACAGCCGAGCGAGGCGGATGCCAGGCGTCGTCCGGCAAGGCGAAGGAGGAGGTCATGCCGTTGTTGCATGGCCGACGACGACAACGCCGCCGGTCGGCGTCTGGGGCCGCCGCAGCCGGCCAGGCCCTATCTGTGCACGCTCTGGTCATGGGCGCTCGCTTCCCACGACCCACATCGCGAAGAACTGCGAACCGCCGCCGTACGCGTGGCCCAGCGCCCGCCGCGCACCGTCCACCTGGCACTCCCCCGCAAGGCCCCTGACCTGCTGCGCGGCCTCGGCGAACCGCAGCATCCCGGACGCCCCGATCGGGTTCGTCGACAGCACCCCGCCCGAGCGGTTCCACGGGATGTCGCCGCCGGCCGCGGTCGCGCCGAGTTCGGTCAGTTTCCAGCCGTCGCCGTCCGCGCAGAACCCGAGGTTCTCCAGCCACATCGGCTCGAACCAGCTGAACGGCACGTACACCTCGGCACAGTCCAGGTCGTGCCGGGGGTCCTCGATGCCGGCCTGCCGGTACACGTCGGCCGCGCAGTCCCGCCCGGCGCGCGGGTCGACCTGGTCCCGTCCCGCGAACATCGTCGGTTCGCTGCGCATCGCCGCCCCGTGCACCCACGCCGGCGGACGCGGCGCCGACCGGGCGGCGTCCTCACTGGACAGCACCATCGCGCAGGCACCGTCCGAGGACGGGCACGTCTCCAGGTACCGCAGCGGCTCCCACAGCATCGGCGACGCCTCCACCATCGCCAGGTCGATGTCCGGGATCTTGAGGTGCGCGTACGGGTTGTCCAGCGCGTGGATCCGGTCCTTCACCGCGACGACCATGCCGATGTGGTCCGGCGCGCCCGAGCGGCGCATGTACGCGCGGATCAGCGGCGCGAAGTACCCGCCCGCCCCGGCGACCAGCGGCGCCTGGAACGGCTGGCTGACCGTCAACGCCCACGTCGCGTTCGACTCGGACTGCTTCTCGAACGCGCACACCAGCACCCGCTCGTGGACACCGCCCTGGATGAGGCTGGCGCCCACCAGCGCCGTCGAGCCGCCGACGCTGCCCGCCGTGTGCACGCGCATCATCGGCTTGCCGGCCGCGCCGAGGGCGTCCGCGAGGTACAGCTCGGGCATCATCACGCCCTCGAACATGTCCGGCGCCTTGCCGAGCACCACCGCGTCGATGTCGGACCAGGTCAGCTCGGCATCGGCCAGCGCCCGCGACGCGGCTTCCCGGACCAGGCCGGCGAGCGACACGTCCTTGCGGGCGGCGCGGTGCTCGGTCTGCCCGACGCCGATGACCGCACACCGGTTACCCATGAACCCCCTCCAAGACTGCTACGAGGTTGTGTTGCAGGCACGGGCCGGAACTGGCGTGCGCGACCGCCCGGCCCGCCTCGCCGGACCGGATGCGCGCCGCCGCCTCGCCGATCCGGATCAACCCCGTCGCCATCACCGGGTTCGCGCCCAGCGGCCCGCCCGACGGGTTCACCCGGACGTCCGGACCCAGCCCCAGCGCGTCCGCGAGGATCAGCTCCTCGTGGCTGAAGCAGGCGTGCAGCTCGGCGACGTCGACCGGGGCGGCGGACACTCCCGCGCGAGCGCCGGCCTGCTCGGTCGACCGGGAACGGGCCAGGTCACGCACGCCCAGGGAGTGCGGTTCGATCCGGTGGTCGATGCCGGTGATCCACGCCGGACGGTCGCACAGCTCGCGGGCCCTGTCCCCCACGGCCAGCACGATCGCCGCCGCGCCGTCCGTCACGGGTGGACAGTCGGCCGGGCTCAGCGGCGACACCGGCGCGGGCGGATCGTCCGCGCCGACCGCCACCGCGTACGGGTTCGCCGCCGACGCCCGCCGGCTCCGCGCCACCACGTCGGCCAGGTCCGTCTCGGTACGGCCCGTCGCCTCCAGGTACGCGCGCGCCTGCAACGCGGCCACGGAGATCGTGTCCGGCCACAGCGGCGCCAGGTAGTACGGGTCCAGTTGCAGCGTCGCGATCTCCGTGACGTCACCCAGCGAGCTCTTGCCGAACCCGTACACCAGCGCGGTCCCGGGGTCTTCCGGGCCGCCGTGCTGGAGCCGCACCCACGCCTCGTACAGCGCCCACGCCGCGTCCTGCTCGACGTGGCTCTCCTGGATCGGCGGCCACGCGCCCACGGCGTCCAGCGCCTCGACGAACGAGAACGGCGCGCCCGCCAGGTAGTCGCAGCTCCCCGAACACGTGAAGCCGATCTCGTCCCGCCGCAGGCCGGCATCCGCCAGCGCCGCCGTCACCACCGGGTTCAGCAGCTCCACGATCCCCCGGTCCGTCTCCCCCGCCGCGTACGTCGCCTGGGCGAACCCGACGACGGCGACGGACTTCACAGGTACGCCCGGTAGGTGTCGAAGGCCGCGTCCGGTTCGCCGGTCGGCTCGAACCACTTGATGCTCTCCAGCGTCGGACCGCGTTCCGCCGGCTCCACCCACACCGCCCGCACGCGCATCCCCATCCGCACCTCCCGCGCCGGCACCCCGGCGATCAGCCCGAACAGCGGCGTGTGGGCGCCGTCGATCAGGACCTGCGCGCACACGTACGGCAGTTCCGGTGCGCGCGGCGAGAACTTGATGTTGACCACGCAGAACGTCGTGACCGTGCCCGTGTGCGGCAGGTCGACCTCCGGCCCGGTCGGCACGGCGTCGACCGGGCACACGCCGCGCGGTGGCAGGTACACCTGGCCGCACACGTCGCAGCGCCGGCCCGTCAGGCGCCCGTCGGTCAGGCCGCGCAAAAACGACGAGCGCGTCTCCCCCGCGGCGATCCGATACTCCAGCCGGATCGGCGACGTCAGTCCGGTGACGGGTTCAGTCATGGAGTGCTCTCAAAATAGGCGACGTCGAGGACGTGGCCGACGCGCTCGTCGCGCCAGACCGGCCGAACGCGGAGTCCGGTGTGGACCTTCGGGGCGTCCACGACGTGGAGCAATGCCGTGTCGGCGCCGTCGAGGCGGATGAGCGCCCACGCGAACGGCCGGTCCAGCGGATGCTTCGGGCGGGGCTTGCCGACCCACGCCCACGTGGTGACCGTGCCGATCGGACCGACCTCGACGAACTCGTCCAGCACGGCCTCGCCGGTGTCCGGGTCGTACTCGGTCGGCGGCACCAGCACCCGGCCGGACGCCGTCCGCACCCCGAGGAACCGCCCGTCGCGCAGGCCGGTGAGGTACCGGCCGACGACCGGTCCGAGCGAACGCGTGTACCCGCCGGGGAACTCCAGCACGTGGGTCTCGACCATGCGGTCCGTCACCGGTCACCTCCCGTGATCGCGTTGAGCCTGGCCACCGCCGCCAGGTAGTCCTCGACAAGCTCGAAAACCACATCCCGCACCGGACGGACGTCGTTCATCGCGCCGACGATCTGCCCGACGGGGAGACCGACGAGCGCCGGGTCCTCGGACCGCTGGATCCGCTGGAACGCCTCGGCGGTGAGCATGAACTGGAGCGGCATCGGCAGCGGTCCGGGCGAGTCCTCGGACTCCCACGCGTCCGTCCAGGCGGTACGCAGCATCCGCGCCGGCTTGCCCGTCATCGAGCGCGACCGGACGGTGTCCCGCGACGTGGCGGCCAGCAGCTTCTGCCGCAGCACCGGGGAGCTGTCGGCCTCGGCGACAGTCAGCCACAGGGACCCCGTCCAGATGCCCTCCGCGCCAAGCGCGAGCGCCGCCGCCATCTGGCGCCCGCGGCCGATACCGCCGGCCGCCAGCACCGGGACCGGCGCCACCGCGTCGACCACCTCGGGGACCAGCACCATCGTCGCGATCTCGCCGGTGTGGCCGCCGGCCTCGGTGCCCTGCGCCACCACGATGTCGACGCCCACCTCGACCTGCTTGCGGGCGTGCCGGGCGGTGCTCGCGAGCGCGGCGACCTTGACACCCTTCTCGTGCGCCCGGGCCACGATGTCGGCCGGCGGAGGACCGAGCGCGTTGGCGAGCAGCGCGATCGGGTGCGCGAGCGCCACCTCGACCTGCGGACGGGCGGTGGCGTCGGTCCAGCCGAGCAGGTGACGGCCGCGCGGCGCGGCACCGTTCAGCGGTAGGACGCCGAGCCGTTCCAGGGTCTCGTCCACGAACCGGCGGTGCCCGGGCGGGATCATCGCCTCCAGCCGGGCTTCGAGATCGTCGGCATCCCCTCCAGCCACTTGACCACCCGCGCCGCCTCCGGCAACCGACGAAGCCGGCATCACGACGTCCACGCCGTACGGTTTCCCGTCGACGTGCGCGTCGATCCAGGCCAGCTCGGTCTCCAGTTCCTCGGGCGTGAAGTACAGGGCACCGAGGACGCCGAGCCCGCCCGCGCGGCTCACGGCCGCCACCACGTCCCGGCAGTGACTGAACGCGAAAAGGGGCAGTTCCAGGCCGAACATGTCCGCGACGGATGTCCGCATGGCGGCGAGTCTAAGGAGCCGTGACCCCAAAATGCAACACGTTCTAGTTTTCTGTTCGGCGCGCCGAGTTTCGGACTTTTGAGGGTCGGCCGGGGCCGAGAACCCTCAAAAGTCCGAAAGTGGGGGGCCGCAGGGCGGGGGGGGAGAACGCGTTCTTGTTGACAGTCCCGTCACAGAGGGGTGACCCTGACGTAACAAACAAGTGCTTGCTCGTGAAGGGCGGTGCGCCGATGAAGCCCACCCGGCGGGAATTCCTCCGGACGACCGCACTCGGCGCTGGCGCCGCCCTCGCCAGCGGGGCCTTCGGCCAACTCGGCGCACTCGCGGCCTACGGCGACGTCCCGGCCCTGGCCGGCAGGACGGCCGTCGTGATCGGCAGCGGGTTCGCCGGGGCGGTCGCGGCGCTGCGGCTCGGGCAGGCCGGCGTCCGGACGACCGTCCTCGAACGTGGCCGCCGCTGGGACGTCGACGCCGCGGGCACCACGTTCTGCACGATCAACAACCCCGACGGCCGCGCCGCCTGGTTCTCCGACCACCCCTACATCGGCGCGAACAAGCACGTGACGATCCCCCGGTACGCCGGCCTGATCGACCGGATCCCCGGCGACGGGATCGACGCGATCACCGGGGTCGGCGTCGGCGGCGGGTCGCTGGTGATCGGCACGTTCATGCCGCAGCCGCGCCGGTCGTCGTTCCAGTCCGTGTTCCCGGCGGGGATCGACTTCGACGAGATGAACCAGGTGTACTGGCCGCGCGCCCGGCGGGAGCTGGGCGTCTCCACGATCCCGGACGACATCCTCGCCCACCCCCAGTACAAGGGCGCGCGGGCGTGGCTGGACTACGTCCGCGCGTTCGGCAAGGAAGCGGAGCGGATCCCGTTCCTGGTGGACTGGGACGTCATCCGCGAGGAACTGGCCGGGCGGCGGCCGCCGGGGCATTCGGCCGGCGAGGGCCCGTACGGCAGCAACTCGGGGTCCAAGAACAGCGTGGACCGCAACTACCTGCGCCGCGCCGCCGCGACCGGCAACGTCACGATCCTGCCGCTGCACGAGGTGACCGAGATCCACGAGGTGGCCGGGACGGACGGGTTCGAGCTGCGCGTCCGCGAGATCGACGAGCGCGGCACGGTCCTGGCGACGAAGACCGTCACCTGCGACCTGCTGTTCATGGCCGCCGGTTCCCTGTTCACCACGTCGCTGCTGGTCACGGCCAAGGCGAAGGGCTGGCTCACCCGCCTGTCCGACCAGGCCGGCAAGGGATTCGGCAACAACGGCGACTTCCTGGTGTTCCGGACCAACCTCACCCGCGACGTCGGCAACCGCCAGGGCGGACCGGGCGTCGCCCAGTTCTACGACGACGGCAACCCGTACGGCGAGACGACCATGGCATGGGAGGCCGCGCCGTGGCCCGACTGGCTGGGCACCACGAACATGGCGCACCTCGTCAAGTCGATCACGCCGGCGCGTGGCGAGATCCGGTACGACGCCGCGACCGGGAAGGCCCGCATCAACTGGCCGTACCGGGAGATGGAGACCAGCGCGGACAAGGCCGGCCGCGACCTCGTCACCCGGCTGTGGTGGCAGACCGAGGGCCGCCACGGGCGGCTGTTCAACGGGCTGCCCATCTATGACCGTGGCCAGGACCTCGGGTCCCGCGTCACCTGGCACCCGCTCGGCGGCATGGTCATGGGCAGGGCCTGTGACCTCGACGGCAAGGCGCACGGGTACGCCAACCTGTACGTCATCGACGGCGCGCTGATTCCCGGCTCGACGTGCAACGCCAACCCGTCCCTGACGATCACGGCCGTCGCCGAACGCTGCCTGGACCGCTTCGTGGCAGCGCACGCGTAACCCCCGCGAGTTTCGGACTTTTGAGGGTCGGCCGAGGCCGGGAACCCTCAAAAGTCCGAAACTGGGGGGATGCTCAGTACACCCGGGAGCCGATGAAGTCGTTGTAGTTGTAGCCGACCGGGTTGGCGTAGTTGCGGGTCTCGAACGTCCAGCGCTGGCTGGCGTCCGTGGAGCTGCAGGTGACGAGCCGCAGCGCCGAGTTCGCGAACCCCAGGCACAGCCCGGAGTTCGACGCCGGCCGGATCGTGGCGCCGTTGAAGACCCACTTCTGGTTGGCGCCGCCGTGGCAGTTCCAGAGGATGACGTTGGAACCGGACGCGTCCACGCACCGGTCGTGCGACAGCTCGACGTGCAGCGACTGGCGTCCGGCGTCGTACCAGAAGCCCTGGTTCCGGCCGCCGTGGCAGGTCCAGGCCAGCAGCCTCGTGTTGTTGCGCGAGTTGTAGCCCTCGCCGTCGACGCACTGGTTGTTGCCGGCGTTGCGGAGTTGCCGGAACTCCAGCAGTCCGCTGTAGAGGGCCGTGCCGTTGGTGCTGCCGGGGTCCACGCAGGTGGCGCGTGGCTGGCCGGAGTTGAAGAACGCGGTCATGCAGGCCGCGAACGCGCCGTGCCCCGAGTAGTTCGGGTGAAGCGACTGGCGGGCGGCGTTCTCGTCGAAGATGTTGCCGTTCTCCAGGTAGATCCCGCGCGCCCAGGGTTGCTCGTCGCAGACGCTGTGGCCGTCGAAGAGCCGGCTGGCGTCGAGGTAGCGGACGCCGAGGTTGGTGGCGGCGGCCCGGATCCCCCGCTCGAACATCGGCACGGCCTTGTTCCGGGCGAACGCGGCGTCGGCGAGGTACAGCGTGCAGCCACCCCCGTACCAGCCGGGGAAGTTCGGGTTGTCCTCCACGTCCGGGCCGCCGGGGCTCGGGTACGACATGAGGACGAGTTCGTAGTCGGTGGGCAGGTAGCCGGCGTTCGTCATCGTCCGCTTCACGTCCGTGACCGCCGTTTCGACACTGCGGCGCGTCCCTTCGACCCGCCCCGCCCACACGTCGGTGTAGGTGGGCCAGCACGCGCCCTGGAAGAAGATCCGGCGCCGGGCGCAGTCGGGCGCGACCTGCCCGAACTGGATGCTGCCCTCGCCGTTGGCGCCGACCACGATCCAGACGAGCTTGAGCCGGGTGTTGCGGGCCTTGATCGCCAGGTTGTCGCCCTGGTTGCGTTCGTTCCACTGGCGCGGGCCGCCGAACACCAGGTGGGCGGGCTCGCCGCCGGAGCAGGCGACGTTGTACCGGACGTCGGCCGGGATGCCGAGCCGCCAGACCGCCTGGTCGAGCGAGCGGTCGCAGTAGTTGCTGGGCTGGTGGGTGCCGGGTTCGTAGTTGCCGACGCCTTCGCCGGAGATCTCGCTGTCACCCATCGTGATCAGCGCGGTCCTGCGCTGCTCGATGGGCCGGATCGCGGTGCTGCCGTAGAGCTGCTGGGCCTCCTGCGCGCGCAGGGTCTCCAGTGCCGCCGGCAAGGGTTGGATGGGGGGTCGGGCGGCGTGGGCCGCGGATGGCGAGAGGGCGGGTGAGACGAGACCGACAAGCAACGCCGTGACGAGACGTAGGGCCCGTCTCTCCTGGAGCGGGAAGCTGGCCATGGGCGCCTTCCTCTCAAACCGGGAGGTGTTACCAAAAGGTAATCGGACGGACACCTAATGTGAATAGTTTTCGGATCCGGAATCGGTTCACCCAGGAGGCCTCCGACCACGCACACTGTGGAGCATGGAGGCCGGGTTCGTCGGGCGTGGCCGGGAGTTGGACCTGCTCACCCGACGCGTCGCCGACGTGGCGACCGGGGGGAACGGCGGTGCCGTTCTCGTCCTCGGCGAGCCCGGAATCGGGAAGACGGCGATCGTCGAGGAGGCCACGCGCGGTGCCGGCGTCCCCGTCCTGATCGGACGCTCCGTGATCGACGACGGCGCCCCCGCGTTCTGGCCGTGGTTGCGCCTGCTCGACCAGGCCGCGGCCGCACCGCTCGGGCTCGGCCCCGAGCTGCTCGACCTCGGCGGCGACGCGCTCGCGACCGGACCGGCGCCACGGTTCCGGGCCATCGACCGGGCGGCCCGCGCCCTGATCGCCGCCGCCGCGGACACCGGGCTGGTGCTCGTCCTCGACGACCTCCAGTGGGCGGACGAGGCGTCCCTGCAGCTCCTGCGGTACCTGTGCCGGGAGCTGGCCGGCACGCGGCTGCTCGTGCTCGGCACCGTCCGCGACCCCGACGGCGCCGCCGGAGTGCCGCCGCTGCTCACCGAGATCACCGGGGCGCCGACCGTGGAGGTCCTGCGGCTGGCGCCGCTGAGCCGGGCCGACGTGGGCGCCTACCTCGGTTCGGCGGCGCATCCGTCCTGGTCGGAGGAGGTGCACCGGCACAGCGGCGGGAACCCCCTGTTCGTCCGGGAACTGGTCCGGCTGCTGAACCAGGAGGGCCGGCTCGGTGAACCGGCCGGACACCTGCCCGTCCCCGCCGAACTCCGCCGGCTGGTCGGCTACCGGCTCGGACGGCTCGGCGAGCGCTGCCACCGGCTCCTCGGCGGATGCGCGGCACTCGGCGACGAGGTCGACCTCACGCTGCTCGCCGCCGCCGACCCCGGTCCTGGTCCGGTCGGCCCGCCGCTCGCCGAGGCCGTCGCCGCCGGGGTCCTCCTCGACGACCCGGACACGCCGAACCTGCTGCGGTTCTCCCACGGGCTCGTCCGCCAGGCCGCGTACGACTCCCTCGAACGCGCCGACCGCCTCGACTGGCACCGCCGCATCGCCGGCGCCCTGCGGACGGCGAGCGCGCCGAGCGACCTGGCCCGGCACGCCGTCCGCGCGGCCGTCGACGCCGGCAGCTGCCGGGACGCCATCACCGCCTGCCGCGACGCGTCGGCCGACGCCGCCCGCCGGCTCGCCTTCGACGACGCGATGCACTGGCAGCGCCAGGCGCTCGCGCTGCTGGACGCGGCCGGCGCCGACGACACCGAGCGGGCGACCACGCTGCTGGCCACGGCCGGGACCGCGTACCGGGCCGGCCTGGTGAACGAGGCGCTCGACCAGTGCCGCGACGTGGCCGACCTCGCCGAACGGCTCGACCGCACGGACCTCCTCGCGGAGGCGGC
Organism: uncultured Actinomycetota bacterium; assembly: GCA_963742725.1. GTDB lineage: Bacteria > Actinomycetota > Actinomycetes > Mycobacteriales > Cryptosporangiaceae > CAVVAL01. The sequence continues at coordinate 1,803,519 of CAVUMX010000003.1, forward strand.
GGTTGTCGTGCGCGGTGTCGGCGGCCCACCGGCGTTCGCGATGACGTCCCTGTGCGAGCGGGCGCGCGCCCGGCTCGGCGACGAGGACTCCGCCCGGCACGCCCGCGTCCTCGCCCAGCACGCGCTGGTCATGGCCGAGCACGCCGACGCGGCACAGGCGAAGGAACTCAGCGCGCGGGCGCTCGCGATGGCGGAGCGCAGCGGCGATTCCGGCGCGCTGATCGAGGCCCTGCACTCCCGGCACGACGCCCTCGGCGGACCCGCCGATCTCGCCGCCCGGCGCGACCTCGGGATGCGCCTGCACGCGCTCGCCGTCACCGCCGGCCGGCCGGACGCCGCCGTCTGGGCCCACATCTGGCGGTTCGAGACGGCGTTGCAGGCCGGCGACATGGTCATGTTCGACGACGAGCTGACCGGCCTCGCCGCGCTCGTCGACCGTCTCGGCTGGCCGATCGCGCGGTGGCACCTGCTGCGCGCCGAAGCCACCCGCGCGCTCATCGCGGGCGACTTCGCCACGACCGAGTCCCTCGCGCTGGAGTTCCAGAAGGTCGGCGCTCTGACCCAGGACTACGCGATCCACGGCCTCTTCTACGCGTTCATCAGCGAGCTGCTGCACCGCACCGGCCGCTACGGCGACTACGAACCGGGGATGACGGAGTTCAGCGCGGCGGTGCCGATCCCGGTCGGCCGCGCGTTCTTCGGGCTCTACAGCCTCCAGCAGGGCGATCACGAGACCGCCGCCCGTCAGCTCGCCCGGCTCCGGCCCGTGCTCGACACGCTGCCGGTCGACCTCCGGTGGCTGCCGACGGTCTGCATCACCGGCCTGCTCGCTACCGGTCTCGGCGACCGCGCGACGGTCGAGTGGTGCTACCGCACCGTCCTGCCGTACGCCGATCTCTACCTGAACTCGACCACCGGCTGCGCGGGGTCGATGACCCGGGTCCTGGGCGCGCTCGCCGCCGGCCTGGGAGACCTCGACAGCGCCGACGGGCACTTCACCGCCGCCGCCGAGCGGGAACGGCTGATCGGAGCCCGCGCCGACCTCACGCTCGTCCAGCTCCAGCACGCCACCGTGCTCGCCGCCCGCAACCGCCCCGGCGACCGCGACCGCGCGGCCGCCCTCGCCGCCGACGCGCTGCGTGGCGCCCGGCGGCTCGGCATGCGGCCCACCGCCGACGGCGCGGCGGCGCTGCTCGCCGAGCTGTCGGACGTGCCGCTGACCGCGCGGGAACGCGAGATCGCGCTGCTCGTCGCCGCCGGGCTCCCCAACCGGGCCGTCGCGCAGCGGCTCGTCCTGTCCGAGCGGACGGTGGAGACGCACGTCCGGAACCTGCTCGCCAAGCTCGGGCTGGCCAACCGGACGCAGGTCGCCGGGTGGGCCGCCCGCAGCGGTTACGTAGGCGATCTCAGTGGCAGCACTGACGCGCCGGGGGCCACCCGCGGCTGACGATTCCCTCCTGATAGCCGTCACAGGAGGTGGATCCCGATGCACGCACGACTCCAGGTCACCGTCACCGGCGCGACCATGCCCCCCGGTGCGCCGGACACGCTGGTCGACACGATCGCCGGGCACCCCGGCTTCGCCGGGCTCTACCTGCTCGAACAGGACGGCGGCGGGCACGGCACGCTGCTCACCCTCTGGGCGACCGACGAGGACGCCCGCCGCGCCTCCGAACGGACCGCCGCCCAGCTCGGTCCGCGCCCGACCGCCCTGGCCAGCGACGAGGTGTACGAGGTCGCCCGCCAGGTGGACGGTGCCGCCGCCGGCGAGGCGCCTGCCGCCGCGTCCATCCTCTGGTTCGACGGGCCGCTGAGCGAGGAGCGGATCGCCGCCGCCGCGCGGGCGAACGACGAGCGGATCATCCCCGCCGTGGCCGCGCTGCCCGGCAACATCGGCGCCATCGAGCTGTGGGACCCGGCCGCCCGGTCGGTCGCCGTCGTCCTCCTCGCCACCACCCCGGAGGCTCTCGCCGCGATGCACGACGGCGCCATGGCGACCAAGCTCCTGCCCGGCGAGGACCCGGCGCTCATCCCCGAGGCCGACCGCCTGGAGCAGTACCGCGTTGTCGCAAGCGCCATCCCGGAAGGAGCGGTCTCATGACCCTCACCGCGCCGGCCATCGCGCCCGCCACGTACCGCATCGACGCGCGGCGCAGCAGCCTCCGGTTCGTCGCCCGCACGCTGTTCGGGCTGGTGGAGGTCGCCGGCTCGATCCCCCTGCGCGACGGATCGGTGCTCGTCGCCGAGGACGTCTCGCTGTCCCGGGTACACGCCACCCTGGACGCCGCCGCCATCGACACCGGCAACCGCCGCCGCGACAACGGCCTCCGCGGCCGGCAGTTCCTCGATGTCGCGCGGCACCCGACGATCACGTTCAGCAGCCGGGAGGTCCGCACGGACAGCGTCACCGGCGTGCTCACCGTCCGGGGCATCGGCCAGCGCGTCACCCTCGACCTGACCGCCATGCCGGAGCCGGACGGGTGCCGGTTCGTCGCCACCTCCCGGATCGACCGCCGGGCCTTCGGCGTCACGGCCTCGCGCGGCTTCATCCCGCCCGAACTCGACGTCACGATCGAGGTGTACGCATCACCCCGATGACGTCTGCTCGGCGGCGACCCGCAGCATGGATTCCAGGCTGCGGGTCACGTCCGCGTCCGTGGTGGCCCAGGACGAGACGCTGATCCGCATCGCCGTCTCGCCGTGCCACACGGTGCCGCCGCACCAGCAGACGCCGTCCGCCTGGAGCGCCGCGATCACGCGCTTCGTCGTCTCCGCGTCACCGAACGACACCAGGACCTGGTTCAGGACGACGTCGTTCAGCACCTGGTACCCGGCGCCGGACAGCCCGGCCGCGAACCGCCGCGCGTAGGCGCACGTCCGCTCGACCAGTTCGACCACGCCGGCCCGCCCGAGCGACGCCAGCGCCGCCCACACCTCGACGCCGCGAGCCCGCCGGGACAGCTCCGGCGTGTAGTCGCACGGGTTGCGGGACGTGCCGGCGGCCGGCAGGTACTCCGCGGTCACCGCCATGGCGGCCCGCAGGTGCTCCGGGTCGCGGACGAACGCCAGCCCGTTGTCGTACGGCGTGTTCAGCCACTTGTGCGCGTCCGTCGCCCACGAGTCGGCGTCGGCGACGCCCGCCGTGAGGTGCTGGAGCGACGGCACTGCGGCGGCCCACAGCCCGAACGCGCCGTCCACATGGACCCAGGCACCGGCGTCGTGGGCCCACGCGGCGATCTCGTCGACCGGGTCGACCGCGCCGGTGTTCACGTTGCCGGCCTGCGTGCAGACGATCGTCGGGCCGTCCAGTGCCGGCAGCGCGTCGGCGCGCATCCGGCCCTGCGCGTCGGACGGGACGGTCACGACGCGGCGCCGTCCGAAGCCGAGCAGCCCGAGGGCTTTGAACAGGGACGGGTGCGCCTCTCCGCCGACGACGACGGTGACGGGCGGCGCGCCGAACAGGCCGTCGGACTCGACGTCCCAGCCGGCCCGGGTCAGCACCGCGTGACGGGCCGCCGCGAGCGCGGTCTGGTTGGCGACGGTCGCGCCCGTGACGAAGCCGCCCCCGGTGCCGGCCGGGAGGCCCAGCAGGTCGACGAGCCAGCCGAGGCTGATCCGCTCCAGCTGCGCCGTCGCCGGGGTCACGTCGGTGAACGCGGTGTTCTGGTCCCAGGCGGCGGCCAGCCAGCTCGCCGCCAGCGACGCGGGCAGCGCCCCGCCGATCACGAAGCCGAAGAAGCGCGGTCCGGCCATCCCGATGGTGGCCGGCGAGGCGATCTCGTCCAGCAGCCGCACCACCGTCTCGGGCTCGGAGGAGTACTCCGGCAGGGGCATGTCGAACGCCGACAGTCCGGCGACGGCCTCGGCGGTCGGCGCCACGGGGCGGTCGCCCACCCCGTCGAGATAACGGATGGCCCGGTCGGCGGCGAGCTTCAGCAGCGCGTCCATGAATCGACCCTACGCGCAGGCCACCACCGTCTCAGTGATCGAACAGGGTGGCGATCGCGTCGGGGAGTTCGTCGGCGGCGGTCAGCGGTGCGGCGAACGGGACCAGCACGTCGCGGTGGCCGCCGTCGCTCTCGGCACGGATCCGGATGCCGAACCGGTCGAGCGCGACCGGCCGCAGCCGGCATCCGGGCGGCCTGTCGGCCGGGTCGAGGCGCAGGCAGAGCTGGGCGAACTCGGCCGGGTGGGCGCACACGAGATGGCCCAGCCACTCCGGTTCGCCGTCGGTCAGCGGATCGGCGACGGCCTCGCGGTAGTCGTCCGGGTCGACCAGTTCGGGCTCCCGGCACGGCGCGACGAGCCGGTCGGTGAGGCGGATCTCGACCACGTCCATCCGCAGGACGATCTGCCCGGCGCCCACGTCGAGCAGTTCGCCAGCGGGGTCACGCTCGGCGAGCGCCATCGTGGCGGCGGTCAGCTCGGTGGGCGGAACCTCGGTCACGACGCCCGCGAGCCACACCTCGCCACGGATGCGGTCCGGCATCGGCACCGGGCACACGTCAACGGCGTGGACGACGGCGAGCAGGCCCTCCGGGTCCTCCCGGGCGGCGGCCGCCAGGCCCGATACGTCCCTGGTCAGCAGCAACGGCCGGCCGTAGGGGTCGGTGCCGTGGACGTCCACCACGTCCGTCCGGTCGGGCATCGACAGCACCTCGACCACGGACGCCCGGCGCAGCACCGTCCGGGCGCGCTCGGCGCGTGTGGGAACGGACATGACCACCTCCTCAAGTTAGGCGAGCCTAACCTAAGGACTTCAGGTGATGAAGACCTGGGCGTCGTCGGTGAACGCCTTGAACTCCAGCGCGTTGCCCGCCGGGTCGCGCAGGAACATGGTCCATTGCTCGCCGGGCTCACCCGCGAAACGCTGGTACGGCTCGATCACGAACGCGGTGCCGGCCGCGCGGAACCGGTCCGCGAGCGCGTGGAAATCCTCGACGGACAGCAACAGCCCGAAATGCGGCACCGGGACATCGTGGCCGTCGACCGGGTTGTGCGCGTCGGCGCTGCGGGGCGCGCGATGAGTGACGAGCTGGTGGCCGTACAGGTCCCAGTCGATCCAGGTGTCGGCGGAACGGCCCTCGGGGCAGGCGAGGACACCGCCGTAGAACGCGCGCGCCGCGTCAAGGTCGTCAACGGGGACGGCGAGGTGGAAACGGGGTCTCATCCCCCGATCCTGCCCCGCGGGCCGCCCGGGCGAAACCGGCGCCGGGCGGCCTCTTCTGGCGTACGGAGTCTCAGTTGTGCGGAGTTCTCAGGAGGAGAACAGCATCTTTCCGAAGCTCTTGTGCTTGTGGTGCCCGTGGTGCTGCGGCGCGCCCCAGGCGGGCTGGCCGTGGCCGTAGGACGCCGGCGGCGGCGCCTGCTGCACCCACTGCGACTCCAGCCTGGTCAGGGCCTCCATCTCGCCGTAGTCGAGGAAGATCCCGCGGCACCGCTCGCACTGCTCGATGTGCACGCCGTTGCGGTCGTACGTCCGCATCACGCCGTGACACTTCGGACACTGCAACATCTGATTCATCTCAGCTCCCGCCCGGACGACGCATTCACCAGTCACGATACGTCAGCGGTGCCACCGTCGGCCGTGATCCTGCGGCACGTGTCCAGAAGGGCAACCTCGAAATCGTCGATGCTCCGGCCGGCCGCCGCCGCGTCCGCCAGCGCCGACGCGGCCAGCTGCACGGCCAGCGCCTTGGCGGGCGCGTCGAGCCTCGGCCACGCGTCGCCGGCCGGCGGTACCGCGCACCCGCCCGCCGCGCGGTAGGCATCCAGGAACCGGTGCCACGCCGCCGGATCCAGCACGCCGGCCGCGAACAACGCCGCCGGCCGGGCGAGATCCCAGGCCGGATCGCCACCGCCCAGGTCCTCCACGTCGATCAGTCGCCAGTGCGCGACCCCGCCGGCCCGCCGGACCAGCTGGCCCAGATGCCAGTCCCCGTGCACCAGCGCAACCGGCGCCGAGCTCGCGAGTGCGTGACTGGCGGGCGCCGGGCCGGTGGGCGCGCCCCCGTGGGATGTTGGGCCGGCGTGGGGCGGCCGCGGGGCCGCGGGCAGTGTGGGCGGGAGGGCCTCGAAGGCGCGTTCGAGGATGGCGAGTTCGGGCGTGTCGGGGGCCGCGCGGCGGGCGCGGTGAACGGCGCGGACGACCCGCGCGGGCGGCCCCGCGGGCAGCTCCCCCGCGCCGACCGACGCCGGCGGGACGCCGTGCAGCCGAGCAAGCAGCGTCGCCGCGGCCTCCCACGGCGCCAGGTCCGGATCGTCCGGGGAGACCGGCTCCCCCGCCGGCCACACCGTCACCAGGCGACCCTCGACCGCGCCGAGCGGGCCGAGCGGCGGCACGAACAAGGCGCCCAGCGCGGTCGCGACCGCGAGCCGCGCGCGCAGTGTGACCGGATCCGTGCCGACCGGGTGCGCCTTGACGACCACGTCCCCGAGCCGGACCACCACCGCCCCGGCCCGCGTCGACAGGATCGAGAACACGCCGCCCGTGTCGGGCGCCCCGTGCGAACGGGCGGCGGCCACCAGGGCCGACATCAGGCCCCGCTCCACCCCCGCCACCGTCATGCCGCCCAGTCAAACATCCCGCGCCGGGCCGGGCGGCGGAGCACGCCTGCCCGCCCGTCCCCAACTGTCGGGGATATCGGGCCATCCCGCGCCCGGTTTCAGGACGGCATCCCGAACAGTCCGGTTCGCGCAGCGGCGGTGGCAGCGGCGTCGGCGCGGCGCGAGATGCTTGTGTGGTCAAGGAGCGCACAACGGAATGTGGGGCCGGGAAAGGATTGACACGGGTCTGGGCCGGTACTGCATTATTTGTCAGGAAAGTTTCCTAACTGTTCCGTAACGCGGTGGTGCCCGGCCCGCGTCGCCGACAAGGAGCTCCGCGCATGACCCTCCGAACCAGACTGTGCATCGGGGCGGCCCTCATCGGGCTCGTCGCCGCAGCCATCCCAGGAACAGCCGGCGCCATTCCAGAAGCAGCAGCCGCACCCCCGGCCCCGACCGGACTTCGCGCGACCGGCACCACCGGTACGTCCGTCGCCCTGACGTGGAACGCCGTCGGCGGCGCCGACCTGTACGAGATCAAGCGGGACGGCGTGGTGACGGGCACCGCCGAGATCCCGTCCACGATGCAGGTCGGCCTGACCCCGTCGACCACCTACAAGTTCCGGGTCCGGGCCAAGGACGGCGGCAGCACCTCGCCGGACTCGGCCGAGATCAGCGTGACGACCGGCAGCGACCCGGGCGGCAGCGGCGGCAAGATCATCCACGCCGGCGCGCGGTCCTCCAGCTACGGCATCAGCCCGTTCCCGAACCCGTGCGGCTGGACCAAGGCGATGTCGACGTACGCCGGGTACCACCCCGGTTCGGCGCCGACGGGCGTGTGGATCGTCGGGAACCTCTCGGGCAGCGGCACCAGCCTCCAGTTCCCGCACCCCGGTGACGGCCGCAACTACGGTTCGCGGATCAAGTTCGCCGGCTCGGACAAGCACGAGCGGTACCTGGACTACTTCGACGAGCAGGGCGTCAAGGTGTGGCTGCAGGTCGAGTCCGGGTTCGCGGACATGCCGACGCTGGTCGACCTGGTGATGAACCGGTACAAGCACCACCCGAGCGTCCTCGGCTTCGGGGTTGACGTGGAGTGGTTCAACCCGCGCGGCGCCGACCTGAACGACCCGGTGACGGACACGCTCGCCCAGCGGTGGGACACGAAGGTGAAGTCGCACGGGGCGCGGTTCTCGCTGTTCCTCAAGCACTTCGACCAGTCGTCGATGCCGCCCACCTACCGGGGCGGGATCGTCTTCGTGGACGACAGCCAGTTCTTCGACACGATCGAGGGCTTCCTCGCCGAGATGAAGGCCTGGGCGGACCGGTACTACCCCAACACCGTGCTGTACCAGATCGGCTATGCGCCGGACAAGAAGTGGTGGAACAAGGAGGCCAAGCCGATCCCGAAGACGATGGCGACGAAGCTCCAGGGCGTGACCCGGCAGGACTTCGGCGTCGCGTGGGTCGACTTCACGCTGCGGGACGTCCTCCCGACGACCTGCTAGTGCCGGTGCGGCTCCTGCCGGCACTGCCGGCGGGAGCCATACTGGTGCCATGACCGAATCCGCTCCGCTGGAGCACGTCACCGAGGACTGGCAACGCGCGCTGGCGATCGTCGCCCACCCCGACGACCTGGAGTTCGGCGGCGCCGCCGCGATCGCCCGCTGGACCGCCCAGGGCAAGGACGTCGTCTACGCGCTGGTCACGAGCGGCGAGGCCGGCATCGACGGGATGACGCCGGACGAAGCGAAGGTCGTCCGGGAGGCGGAGCAGCGGGAGTCGGCGGCGATCGTGGGCGTGTCCGAGGTGGAGTTCCTCGGCCAGCCGGACGGCGTGCTGGAGTACGGCGTGCCGCTGCGGCGGGTGCTCACCGACGTGATCCGCCGGCACCGCCCGGAGGTCGTCATCACGAACAACTTCCGCGACACGTGGGACGGGGCGTACGCGCTCAACCAGGCCGACCACATCGCCACCGGCCGCGCCACGCTCGACGCCGTCCGGGACGCGGGCAACCGCTGGATCTTCACCGATCTGGGCCTGGAGCCGTGGACCGGCGTGCGGCAGGTGTGGGCGGGCGCGTCGCCGCAGTCCGCCCACGGCGTGGACGTGACGGACACGTTCGACAAGGGCGTCGCCTCGCTCCTGGCGCACGACGCGTACATCCGAGGGCTCAACTCGGCGACGTTCGACCCGGAGGAGTTCCTGGAGGGGTTCGGCCGGGCCACCGGCGCCCGCCTCGGCTGCACCTTCGGCACGTCGTACGAGGTCTTCCAGTTCAGCCCGTTCTAGGAGCGCCACGCCCGGTTTTCACCGCTTGCGCACCTGCCGCCACTCTCTGGTGACCACCCGGTCATTTTCATCCGTCGTTTGCGGCTGAAATTAACGCGAACGGGGTTCATGTTACTCGCCAGTTCTGACATGCTGTCTCGCGCTGCGGGATGAAGTCGGGCGTTGCCGGCTATGTCGGTCACGCCCACCTTTGTTCAGGTCGTCCACCCGAACGGGCGGCCGTGCGCCGCACCACCCTGGTGACGAACCGGGAGGACCGCAGGCTGTGAGCACACTCTCCGACCGGGACCTTGTCGTCGGCATCACCCCGTTCGCCGAGCCAAACTCCCGCCTCGTGACCGCCATCGCCCGCGCGGGCGGGCTCGCCGTCCTCGACCTCGGCGACGATCCGGACCGGGCCCGCAGCGCCCTGTCCGACGTGTGCCGCTGGTGGCGGGGCGGCTTCGGGGTCCGGATCGGCGCGCGGTGCCCACTCACACCGGCGGATCTACCGTCCCAGGTGGACACCGTGGTCCTGGCGGCCGGGGCGCGCTGGGAGAGTCCGCACCGGACGCTCGTCGAGGTGACGTCCCTGGACGACGCCCGCACGGCCGAAGCCCGGAACGCCCGGGCGGACGGGCTGATCGCGCGCGGCGCCGAAAGTGGTGGCCCGGTCGGCGACGTCACGACGTTCGTCCTGCTCCAGCAGATCCTGGCCGGGACGGCACTGCCGGTCTGGGCGGCCGGCGGTATCGGCGCCCACACGGCGGCCGCGGCCGTGGCGGGCGGGGCGGCGGGGGTCGTGCTGGACACGCACTTCGCGCTGTCATCCGAAGTGGAGCTTGACGCTTCCGTCGCGGCGGCGATCAGGGCCATGGACGGCAGCGAGACGGTCCTGGTCGGCGGCCACCGCGTCTACACGCGCCCCGACCTGCCCACGCCGGACCCCGACACCATGGAACTCGGCGCGCGGGACCTCCGTGCCCAGCTCCTGCCGATCGGCCAGGACGCTCCGCTCGGGCGTGCGCTGGCCGAGCGGCACGTCACCGCGGGCGGGATCGTCACGGCGGTCCGGGCCGCGATCGGCGACCACGTGGCCGCCGCCGTCCGCACCGAACCGCTCGGCGCCGGGTCCGTCTTCGCCCGCGCGCACACCCTGCGGTACCCCGTCGCGCAGGGGCCGATGACGCGGGTCAGCGACCGGGCCGCGTTCGCCGCCGCCGTCGCCGACGGGGGCGGCCTCCCGTTCCTCGCGCTCGCGCTGATGCCGCCCGAGGAGGTACGGCCGCTCCTCGCCGAGACGGCCGCGCTGCTCGGCGACCGTCCGTGGGGCGTCGGGATCCTCGGCTTCGTGCCGCCGGAGATCCGGGAGGCACAGCTCGCCGCCGTACACGAGGTCCGGCCGCCGTACGCGCTGATCGCAGGCGGCCGGCCCGCGCAGGCCGCGCCGCTGGAAGCCGCCGGCATCGCCACCTACCTGCACGTCCCCTCCCCCGCGCTCCTCGACCGGTTCCTGGCCGACGGTGCCCGAAGATTCGTGTTCGAGGGCCGGGAGTGCGGTGGCCACGTCGGGCCGCGCGCGAGCTTCCCGCTGTGGGACGCGCAGGTCGAACGGCTGCTCGCGGCCGGCGCCGGCGACGGTCTCCACGTCCTGTTCGCGGGCGGGATCCACGACAGCCGCTCGGCCGCGATGGTCGCCGCCCTGGCCGCGCCTCTCGCCGAGCGGGGCGCCGGGATCGGCGTCCTGATGGGCACGTCGTACCTGTTCACCGAGGAGGCGGTCGCCGCCGGGGCGGTCCAGCCCGGCTTCCAGGAGGCCGCCCTCGCCTGCGAGCGGACGGTCCTGCTGGAGACCTCGCCGGGCCACGCGGTCCGGTGCGTCGACTCGCCCTACGTGCGGACGTTCACCGAAGCCAAGCAGCGCCTCGCCGGCACGCCCGCCGAGCAGGCGTGGGAGGAGCTGGAGCAGCTCAACCTCGGCCGGCTCCGGATCGCCGCCAAGGGGCTGCGGCGCGGCGCGGACGGCCTCGAAGCCGTCGACGCCGCGACCCAGCAGGCCGAGGGCATGTTCATGATCGGCGACACCGCCACCCTGCGGGACGCGACCACGACGATCGCCGCCCTCCACGACGACGTCGGCCCCGGCGCCACCGCCCGGCTCGCCGCGCTGTCCGGGCCGGCGACCGACCGCACAGCCGAACCGCTGGACATCGCGATCGTCGGCATGGCCGGCGTGTTCCCGCAGGCCGGCGACCTCGCCAGCTTCTGGTCGGCGGTGGTCGGCGGCCGCGACGCCGTGACGGAGGTCCCGGCCGAGCGCTGGGACACCGCGACCTACTACGACCCGGACGGCACCGGCGAGAAGACGCCGTCCAAGTGGGGCGGGTTCCTCCCGGACATCCCGTTCGACGCCCTCGCCTACGGGCTGCCGCCGAACGCGCTCGCCGGCATCGAACCCGTCCAGCTGCTCGCGCTGGAGGTCAGCGCCCGGGCACTCGCCGACGCCGGGTACGCGCGCCGGCCGTTCGACCGGGAGCACACGTCCGTCATCTTCGGCGCCGAAGCCGGCACGGACCTGTCGGCGGCGTACGGGTTCCGCTCGCTCTACCCGTCCTATGTGGGCGATCTTCCGCCCGAGTTGGACGCGCAGCTCCCGCCGCTCACCGAGGACTCGTTCCCGGGCCTGCTCGCCAACGTGATCGCCGGCCGGGTCGCGAACCGGCTCGATCTCGGCGGCGCCAACTACACGGTCGACGCGGCCTGCGCGTCGTCCCTGGCCGCGCTGGACCTGGCCTGCAAGGAGCTGCGCACCGGATCGTCCGCGATGGTGCTCTGCGGCGGCGCCGACGTGCACAACGCCGTCCACGACTACCTGCTGTTCGCGTCCGTCCACGCGCTCTCGCCGACGGGGAAGTGCCGGCCGTTCGACTCCGCCGCCGACGGCATCGCGCTCGGTGAAGGGGTCGGGTGCGTCGTGCTCAAGCGGCTCGCCGACGCCGAACGCGACGGGGACCGCGTCTACGCCGTGATCAAGGGCGTCGCCGGGTCCAGCGACGGGCGCTCGCTCGGGCTCACCGCACCCCGCCCGGAAGGGCAGCGGCGCGCGCTCGACCGCGCGTACAGGGTCGCCGGGATCTCCCCCGCCGAGGTCGGACTGGTCGAGGCGCACGGCACCGGGACGGTCGTCGGCGACCGCACCGAGCTGGCGACGCTCACCGACGTCTTCGCCGGGGCCGGCGCCGCGCCGGGGAGCTGCGCGCTCGGGTCGGTGAAGTCCCAGATCGGCCACACCAAGTGCGCCGCCGGGCTGGCCGGCCTGATCAAGGCGGCGCGCGCCCTGTACGCCGGCGTCCGTCCGCCGACGATCAACGTCGACACCCCCAACCCTTTCTGGGACGGGACCAGCAGCCCGTTCTACTTCGACAACGCCGCCCGGCCCTGGCTGGCGCCGCCCGCCCAGCGGGTCGCCGGGGTCAGCGCGTTCGGGTTCGGCGGCACCAACTTCCACGCTGTCCTGACCGGGTACGACGGGGCGCCGGAGCCGGCGCACGGGCTGGACGAGTGGCCCGCCGAGCTGTTCCTGGTGCGTGGCGAGGACGGGCTCGACCGGCTGGCGGCGGCGGTCGCGGCGAACGACGCGGCCGGGCGGCCGTGGGGGTTGCGCGACCTCGCCCGCACGATATCCACGCACGACGGAGACCTTGTCGCGGCGATCGTGGCGTCCGACCTGGACGATCTGGCAGCGAAGGTTGAGCGGGCGGCGGGGCCGGGGGTGTTCCTCCCGGGTCCGGCCGAGCCGGGCGGCGTCGCGTTGCTGTTTCCCGGCCAGGGCAGCCAGCGGCCGGGGATGCTCGCCGACCTGTTCGTCGCGTTTCCGCCCCTGCACAAGCACCTGCGCACCGGCGCGCGGTGGGCACCGGCCCTGTTCCCGCCCGCGACGTCCGACCGTGACGAGGCGGCCCGCCAGCAGGCAGCCATCACCGACACTCGCGTCGCGCAACCCGCCCTGGGGATCGCCGGGCTCGCCGCGTACGACGTGCTCTCCTCGCTCGGCGTCGCCCCCGACATGGCCGGCGGCCACAGCTATGGCGAATTGGTCGCGCTCTGCGCCGCCGGCGCCCTCGACCCGGCCGAGCTACTGGACATCAGCGCGGCGCGCGGCGAGGCGATCCTGGCGGCGGCGGGCGAGGACCCCGGCACGATGGCGGCCGTCGGCGCGGGCGCCGAGCAGGTGACCGCCGCCCTGGCCGGCATCGACGTCGTGCTCGCCAACGAGAACTCGCCGACCCAGACCGTGATCTCCGGTGCGACGCCGGCCGTCGAGGCGGCCGTCGCCCGGCTGGCCGAGCAGGGCCTCACCGCGCGGCGCATCCCGGTGGCGTGCGCGTTCCACTCGCCGCTGGTCGCCGGTGCCGCCGGCACGCTCGCGGACGTCCTCGCCGGGTCCCGGGTCGCGGCGCCCGCGTTCCCGGTCTGGGCGAACACGACGGCGGCGCGGTACCCGTCCGACCCGGACGGTGTGCGCGCGACGCTGGCCGGTCAGGTGGCCGCGCCGGTCCGGTTCGCGGCGCAGGTCGAGGCGATGTACGAGGCCGGGGCGCGGGTGTTCGTCGAGGCCGGTCCGGGGAAGGTCCTCACCCAGCTCGTCGGCGCGATCCTCGGCGACCGTCCGCACACGGCGGTGGCGATCGACGGCGGTACCGGCCCGGGGCTGCGGCGCCTGCTGACGGCGGTGGCCGAACTGGCGGCGGCCGGCGTCGACGTCGATCCGTCCGCGCTGTTCCACGGCCGCGACGCGAAGCTGGTGTCGCTCACCGACGCGCCGGCCCGTCCGGGGTGGATCGTCAACGGGCACCTCGTCCGGACGGCGGACGGCGCGTACCTCCCGCGCGGACTCCAGCCGGCCCGGCGCGTTGCCACGCCGGTGACTGCCCCGGTCGGCGATCGCGACGGCGCGGTGCTGGAGTTCCTGCGCAGTACCCGGGAACTGGTCGCCGCCCAGCGTGACGTCATGCTCGGGTACCTGGGCAGCGAGGTGCCGCCCGCGCTGACGGTGCCGGTCGCGGCGCTGGAGCCGGCCGTATCGCTGGATCGGGCCGGCTCGGCCCCGGTCGAGGAGGCACCCGCCGCCGAGATCACGGCCGAGTCCGTCCTCGCCGAGGTGCTGCGGATCGTCAGCGAGCGCACCGGCTACCCCCTCGACATGCTCGATCCGGACCTCGACCTCGAAGCGGACCTGAGCATCGACTCCATCAAGCGCACCGAGATCCTCGGCGAACTGGGCGACCGGATCGGCGGCGCCGGGCTCGGCGACTCCGGGCTGGAGGAGCTGGCCCGGCTCAAGACGCTGCGCGGGATCGTGGACTGGATCGTCGGCAGGTCCGGCCCGGCCGACGCGCCCGCCCTGCGGCGGTATGTCGTCGAGGTCGGCGAGCTGCCGCCCCTGTCCTCGCCGGACGAGGGGGTGCTCGCCGGTCGCCGCATCGTCGTCGTCGAGGACGCGCTGAGCGTCAGCCTCGTCCTGTCCGACCTGCTCCGCCAGCACGGCGCCGACGTGCGGCTGATCCACCCGGACGAGCGGTCCGTCGAGGGCGCCGACATCCTCGTGCACCTCGCCGCGCTCGACCCGGGCCGGCTGCCCGTCCTGCCGGACGGCGTCGAGCTGCTGCGGAGCGCGGTGCTGGGTGGCGTCCGGCAGCTGCTGGTCGTGACCGGGTCCGGCGGGCGGTTCGGATACAACGGGACGATCGAGAACACCGGCGTCGCGACCGGCGCCGGCCTGCACGGGCTCGTCCGGACGATCGCCCGCGAGTACCCGGACGTCGACGCCCGCGCCGTGGACGTCAGCCCCAAGACGGAACCGGAACGGATCGCCCAGGACCTCCTCGCCGAGCTGGTGGGCGGCGGCCCGGTGGTCGTCGGGTACGCCGGCGGTGCGCGCACGACGCTGCGGCTGGCCGAGACACCGCTCGTGGACGCCCGTCCGCTCGGGCTGGACGCCGGATCGGTCGTCCTGCTGACCGGCGGGGCGCGCGGCATCACCGCGCGGGCGGCGATCGGGTTGGCGGCGGCGTCCGGCTGCCACATCGAGCTGATCGGCCGGACCGCGCCGCAGGCCGGCGAGGAGGACCCGGCCACCGCCGGTGCCGCCGACCGCGTGGCGCTGCGGCAGGCCCTCGTCGCCGCCGGCATCCGGGTACCCGCCGAGGTGGAGGCGGCGACCAGCCGGATCCTCGCCGAACGGGAGATCCGCGCGACGCTGGCCGCGCTCGACGGCGTGGCGGCGTCCGTGCGGTACCACGCGGTGGACGTCCGGGACGCGGACGCCGTCCGGGCCACGGTCGCCGACGTGTACGCGCGGCACGGCCGGCTCGACGGGGTGGTGCACGGCGCCGGCGTCCTCGACGACAAGCTGCTGCGGGACAAGACCACCGAGTCGTTCACCCGCGTCTACGCGACCAAGGTGGACGGTGCCCGCGCGATCGCCGAATCGCTCCGTCCGGACGTCGCCTTCCTGGCGCTGTTCGGCAGCGTGTCCGGCGTCTTCGGCAACCGGGGGCAGTCCGACTACGCGGCGGCCAACGACGCCCTCGACACGTTCGCCCGCGCGTGGGCGCACCGGTTCGAGGGCCGGGTCGTGGCGCTGGACTGGGGCCCGTGGGCGCCGTCGGCCGGCGGGATGGTCTCGGCCGAGCTCGAACGCGAGTACGCCCGGCGCGGCGTCGGCCTGATCGACCACGACGCCGGGGTCGCCGCCCTGCTGGCCGAACTGGCGACCGGGGACGCCGTCCAGGTCGTGTACGCGTGCGGCACCGCGGAGGCATTCGACCGTGGCTGAGGCGCCCGCCGTCGCGATCGTGGGCATGGCCGCGCTGTTCCCCGGCGCCGGCGACCTCGACACGTACTGGCGCAACATCGTGGGCGGCGTCGACGCGGTCACGGACGTGCCGGCCGGGCGCTGGGATCCGTCCTACTTCGACCCGGGCGCGACAACCGCCGACCGGTTCTACTGCCGGCGCGGCGGGTTCGTCGACGACCTCGCCCACTTCGACCCTACCCGGTTCGGGATCATGCCGGTCGCCGTCGACGGCGCCGAACCCGACCAGCTGCTCGCCCTGCGGGTGGCCGCCGACGCGATCGCCGACGCGGGCGGCGAGAACAGGCTCGGTGACCTGCGGCGGGTCGGCGTGATCGTCGGGCGCGGCGGTTACCTGACGCCCGGCATGGCGCGGCTGGACCAGCGGGTCCGGACGGCGCACCAGCTCGTCACGACGCTGCGCGACCTGGTGCCGGGGGTGTCCGACGCCGACCTCGACCGGGTCCGCCGCGCGTTCACCGACCAGCTCGGACCGGAGCGGCCCGAGGCGACGATCGGGCTGGTGCCGAACCTCGCCGCGTCCCGGATCGCGAACCGCCTCGACCTCCAGGGGCCGGCGTACACCGTGGACGCCGCGTGCGCGTCCTCGCTCGTCGCCGTCGACCAGGCCGTCAGCGAGCTGGCCGGCGGGCGCTGCGACGCGGTCGTGGCGGGCGGCGTCCACCACTGCCACGACGTGACGCTGTGGAGCGTGTTCACCCAGCTCGGAGCGCTGAGCACCAGCCAGCGCATCCGGCCTTTCCACCGCGACGCCGACGGGATCCTGATCGGCGAGGGCACGGGCATGGTCGTCCTCAAGCGGCTGGCCGACGCCGAGCGCGACGGCGACCGGGTGTACGCGGTCATCCGCGGCACCGGGGTCGCCAGCGACGGCCGCGCGTCGAGCCTCATGGCGCCCCGGCCGGACGGGCAGGTGCTCGCGCTGGAACGGGCCTGGCACGCCGCGGGCCTCGACCCGACCGCCCCGGACGCCGCCGGGCTGATCGAGGCGCACGGCACCGCCACGCCGGCCGGCGACCAGACCGAGCTGGACTCGCTGACCCGGGTCTTCGGCTCGTCCGGGCCGCCGATCGGGCTCGGGTCGGTCAAGTCGATGATCGGGCACACGATGCCGGCCGCGGGGGTCGCCGGGCTCATCAAGGCGGCACTCGCCCTGCACCACCGGGTCCTGCCGCCCACCCTGCACTGCGACGACCCGCACCCCGCCCTCGCCGGCGGCCGGTTCGAGCCCGTCATGTCCGCGCGACCCTGGGAGGCGCGGACGGTGCGGCGGGCCGGGGTCGACGCGTTCGGCTTCGGCGGGATCAACGCCCACGTCGTCCTGGAAGAGGCCGCGCCCGGTGGTGCGATGCGCTCGCCGCGCGGCGGAGTCTCTTTTGCGAACATGACAAATCCCGGTAGTCAAACCGAGATTTGTCATGCTGGCGAAAAAGACATCGTGCCGGACGGCGCACGGCCCGTGGGGGCGGCGGCGCCCGCACCTGCCGCGCCGCTCGTGGTGGAGGAACCGGCGGAGCGCGTGGTGTTGCTCGCGGGCGGCGGGCCGGAGGAGTTGTTGCGGCAGCTCGACGAGCCTGACCTGCTGGAGCGCGACGACGCCCAGGCCCGGCGGGATGGCGGGCCGTGGCGGCTCGCGATCGTCGGCGGCGACGCGCGCCGGCTCGATCTGGCCCGGCGGATCGTCGCGCAGGGCAAGCCGTGGCGTGGCCGGAGCGACGTGTGGTTCACGCCCGCTCCCCTGCTCGGCGCGGGCGGCGGGAAGCTGGCGTTCGTCTTCCCCGGCCTGGAGGAGACGTTCGCCCCGCGCGTGGACGATGTGGCGCTCCACTTCGGACTCCCTGCCCCCCGGCTGGAGCCGGACACCCCGGACGCGTTGGGGGCGTTCGGGCTCGGCGTGGTCGAGGTCGGGCGGGTGCTCGACACGGCGTTACGACAGCTCGGGATCGTGCCGGATCTCGTCGCCGGGCACAGCGTCGGCGAGTGGAGCGCCATGATCTCCGCCGAGCTGTACCCGCGCGAGGCCATCGCGGCGTTCATTGCCGGCTTCGACCCGGCGTCCGTCGAGGTCCCGGGCGTGGTGTTCGCGGCGCTCGGGTGTGGGGCCGAGACGGCCGGCGCCGCGCTCGACGGGCTCGCGGACGTCGTCGTCTCCCACGACAACTGCCCGCACCAGTCGATCGTCTGCGGCGCCCAGGACTCGGTCGCCACGGCCCTGGACCGGCTCCGCGCGGACGGTGTCCAAGGCCAGGTGCTGCCGTTCCGGTCCGGGTTCCACTCCCCCATGCTCGCCCCGTACCTCAATCCGATCCGGGCCAGCTTCGCGTCCCTGCCGTTGCAGCGTCCGACCGTGCCGGTGTGGTCGGCGACGTCGGTCGCGCCGTACCCCGACGAGCCGGACGCCGTCCGGGACCTCGCCGTGCGGCACCTCGTCGAACCGGTCCGGTTCCGGGAGCTGACGCGGCGGCTCCACGAGGCCGGTGTCCGCGCGTTCGTGCAGGTCGGCACCGGCAGCGTGACCGGCTTCGTCGGCGACACCCTCGCGGACGCCGACCACCTCGCGATCAGCGCCAACACCCCGAAACGCAGCGGCCTCGCCCAGCTTCGCCGCGTCGCGGCCGCCCTCTGGGCCGACGGCCTCACCCCGGACTTCCCTCGCCAACCCACTCGCAGGACGGCGACGCCGCGCGGGCGACGGCTCGATCTCGGCGCCGCGCTGATCCGCCTCCCCGCCGACCCGGGCCTGTCCGGCGCGGCGGCCCAGCCCGGTGATCCGCTGCTCGCCGAGTTCGAGGCGCTGCTGCGCGACACCACCTCGGCGGCGCACGACGTGCTCGCCGTCCGGACACGGCCGAAGCCCCGCACCACGAGGCGCGTGCTTTCGCTGGAGTCCATGCCGTTCCTGGCCGACCACTGCTTCTACCGCCAGCCGGACGGATGGCCCGACGACACGGACCGGTACCCCGTCGTCCCGATGACGACGTTGCTGGAACTGATGGCGGACGTCGCCCGCGACCTGGCGCCGGGCCGCGTCGTCGTCGGGTTCCGGGACGTGCGGGCGCTGCGGTGGCTGGCGGTGGCTCCGGCGGCGACCGTGACGATCACCGCCACCCCGGACGCGAGCGGGCAAGTCACGGTCGTGATTGACGGCTACACGCGCGGGACGGTGCTGCTCGCCGACGCGTATCCGGCGCCGGAGGCGTCCGCTGAGACAGCTTTGACCGCCGAGCGGCCCGCACCGTTCGCCGCCGGCGAGATGTACACGGATCGCTGGATGTTCCACGGACCGGCGTTCCACGGCGTGACGGGCCTCGGCCCGGTCGCCGACGACGGGATCCGCGGCGTCCTGACCACGCCCGAGGCGCCGGGCGCGCTGCTCGACAACGCGGGCCAGCTCATGGGCCTGTGGATCATGCTCCGGACGGACGTCGACCGGCTGGCGTTCCCGAGCGCGATCGACGCGATCCACCTGTACGGGCCGCACCCGAGGCCCGGTGACCAGCTCGCGTGCACCGTGCGGGTCACGTCGTTCGGGGAGTCCGAGGTGGTGGCCGACCTGGACCTGGGCGCGTGGGCGCGGATCGAGGGCTGGCGGGACCGCCGGTTCGGCACCGACGAGCGCACCTGGCCCGTGTTCCAGTCACCGGAGCGCCACCTGATCGCCGAACACCGCCCGGACGGCGCGTTCGTCGTACGGGAGCGCTGGCGCGACCCGGCGACCCGCGAGCTGATCATGCGACGGTACCTGGGCGCCACCGAACGGGCCGCCTACCAGCGCCAGGACCCGCGCGCCCAGCGGACGTGGCTGCTGGGCCGGATCGCCGTCAAGGACGCCGTCCGCCAGTGGCTGTGGGACCGCGGGCACGGGCCGCTGTTCCCCGTCCAGATCGGGGTGGGTGACGACCTGGCCATCACCGGGCCGTTCGACGACCTGCCCGCCGTGACGCTGACGCTCACCGCTGCCACTGCCACTGCCGATGCCAATGCCCAAGCCGTCGTGCGGGTCGGCGCGCCGGTGACCGTACCCGACCTCGAAGGGACATCCGATGGCGCCTGAGAATCTGGCCGTCAAGACCGTCACGGCCGACGCAGTCCTGGCCACGATCAGCCGGTTGCTGGTCGAGATCATCGGCGAGGCGTACGTCCTCGACCTGGACATCGGCATGGACACCGGTTTCAACGCCGACCTGGAGCTGGAGAGCATCGAGTTCGTCGCGCTGGCGGCGCGGCTGCGGGAGACCTACGGCGAGCGGGTGGACTTCGTCGGCTTCCTCGCCGACAAGGAGGTCGGCGAGATCATCGCGCTGACCGTCGGCGACCTCGTCCGCTACATCACGCGGAGCCTCGATGGCTGAGGTCGTGGCGAACGGCGTGCGGCTGCACGTCCAGCTGCTCGGCGAGGACAACGCCGGGCCGACCGTGGTGTTCGTGCACGGGCTCGTCATGGACAACCTGTCGAGCTTCTACTACACCCTCGCCAACCCGATCGCGGCCGCCGGCGCCCGCGTGGTCCTCTACGACCTGCGCGGGCACGGCCGTTCGCAGCGCACCCCGACCGGGTACTCGGTGGCCGACTCCGTCGCCGACCTGGCCGCGCTGCTCGACGCGCTGCGCATCCGGGGGCCGGTCCACCTGGTCGGGAACAGCTACGGCGGCACCGTGGCGCTGGCCTACGGCGTCGCGTTTCCGGACCGGGTCGCGAGCCTCGTCCTCATCGAGGCGCACTTCGCGATCGAGGGCTGGGGCGAGCAGATGGCCGGCACGCTCACCGAGATCGCGTTCGGGCTGCGCGACGGCGACGTGGCCGCGTGGCGGAACCGGCACGGCCGCAAGCTCGGCCGGATGGCGGGCAACGCCGACGAGCTCATCAACAACACGACGCTCGTCGACGACCTCCTCGCCGTCACGCCGCTGCCCGCCGACGGGCTGCGCGCGCTCTCCGGCCCGGTGCTGGCCGTCTACGGCGCCGACTCGGACGTCCTCCACCACGCCGAAGCCCTGTCCGGGCTGCTGCGGCAGTACACGCTCGACGTCCTGCCCGGACGCACGCACTCGGTCCTGATGGAGGCGACGGGCTACCTGCGCGAACGCCTCGCCGCCTGGCTCCACACGGGAGTTTCTTCATGAGTCGCTTTCTGTTCGTCGTCCCGCCGCTGACGGGGCACACGCTGCCGGCGGTGGCCGTGGCGGCGGAGCTGTCCGCGCGCGGTCACGAGGTGGCGTGGGCGGGGCATGCGGGCATCGTCGCGGGGCTGCTGCCGTCCGGTGCGCGGATCTTCGATGTCGACGGCGCGGACGAGATCGTGGCGTTACGGGAACAGTCCCGGGGGCTGCGCGGCGCGGCGGCGTTCCAGTTCCTGTGGCGGGACTTCCTGATCCCCCTGGCCGACGCCATGGTGCCGGCGGTCGAGCGGGCGGTGGCCGAGTACGCGCCGGACGTCCTGGTCGTGGACCAGCAGGCGGTCGCCGGAGCGGTCGTCGCGCGGCGTCGCGGGCTGCCGTGGGCGACGTCGGCGACCACGTCGGCCGAGCTCACCGACCCGTTCGCGCTGATGCCGAAGCTCGGCGACTGGGCACGGGAACAGCTGCTCGACCTGGCCCGTCGCCACGGCGCCCCGGACGACGGCGCCGACCTGCGCTTCTCCGACCATCTCGTGATCGCGTTCACGACGTCCGCGCTGATCGGGCCGGTGGAAGGGTTCGGCGACCACTACGCGTTCGTCGGTCCGTCGATCGGCGCGCGAGTCGACGTCCCCACCTTCCCGTGGCAGTGGATCGACCCCGCGCGGCGGCTCGTGCTGGTGTCGCTCGGGACGGTGAGCCGCGAGTCCGGCGACCGGTTCTTCGACACGGTCCTCGCCGCGCTGGACCCGATGGGCGCCGGCGTCCAGGCCGTCGTCGTCGCGCCGCCCGACCGGTTCCCGCGCGTACCGGAGAACGTCCTCGTCCGGGAGTACGTGCCGCAGCTCGACCTCCTGCCGTACTGCGCCGCCGTGGTCACGCACGCCGGCCACAACACGGTGTGCGAGGCACTGTCGCACGGCGTTCCGCTGGTGGTGGCGCCGATCCGCGACGACCAACCGATCGTCGCGCAGCAGGTCGTCGACGCCGGCGCCGGGATCCGCGTGCGGTACGGGCGGGTCGGCGCGGACGAGCTGCGGGCCGTGCTGATGGACGTCCTCGACGACCGCGCGTACCGGGCCGCGGCCCGGCGGGTGGGTACCTCGTTCGACGCCGCCGGTGGTGCCGCCACCGCGGCCGACCGACTGGAGAAGCTGACATGAGCTGGTTGCCCCTGCTCGTCCTCGCCGGGCTCGTCCTGAACGGGCTGCGGCTGCGGCGCCGGGCCGCCCGGCTGGCGACGCTCGTCCCGACAGGCGACGCGGTCCGGCTCCAGCACCGGTTCGTCACGGCGGCCGGCGTCGAGCTGGACGCCGACACCCGCCGCGCCGCCAGCGCGCACGCCGACCTGCACCGGCTCGACGTCCTCGACCTGGTGCCCGCGGACCTGCCGTCCGGACCCGCGTTCGACCTCCTGCGGATGGTCAACCCGGCGAAATACCGCACCAACCGGCTCGCGCCCGGACGCGGCGCCCTGCACGCGCTGCTCGTGGACGTCGGCGTCGCGGAACGCGCCGGCATCACCCGATGCGACGGCCTCGACGCGGTCGAGATGGTCGAGCTGACGATCAGGCTGAAGCGGCACGCGTCCGTCACCGCCGACCGCGCCGTGGCGCCAGGGCTGCGCGCCCGTCCGGACATGCCCGCGCAGCGGCTCGCCGTGCTCCGCGCCGTCTACGACACCGCGTCGCGGATCGTCCTGGCGCTGCCGGTGCTGCTCTGGGCCGCGCTCGTCGCCGGGGCCGTCGTCAACCCGCGCTGGGGCCTGGCAGCGGCCGGCGCGTTCGTCCTCCAGCCGTACCTCGTGTTCGCCGGCACGTCGCTGAAACCTCGCGACCTGCACCGGACGGCGCTGCTGCGGCCCGTCACCGACCCGCTGCGCTGGTGGAAGACCGTCACCGGCGCGTGGCGCCCGGCCCCGAAGCCCGACCCGTACGCGGCGCTCAAGCAGGCCTACGCCGCCGAGATCGGCGCCGGCACCGACCGGTTCTTCGAGGAGCGCCGCGCGTCGTGCCCGTGGTGCGGATCCGGCGACCTGTCGGTGCTGCTGCGCTACGGGCGACCTCGTCCAGGGCAAGCCCGGGACGTTCACGCTGGAGCGGTGCGGTGCGTGCCGGCACGTGTTCCAGAACCCGCGGCTGTCGATCGCCGGGCTCGACTTCTACTACCGCGACTTCTACGACGGGCTCGGCGAGGAGCAGATCGAGGCGCTGTTCGGCACGGCGTGGACGGCGTACAAGGGCCGCGCGGAGATGGTGCGGCCGTTCACGACACCCCGGTCGCTGGCTCGACGTCGGCGGCGGCCACGGCCACTTCTGCAACATCGCCCGCGACTTCTGGCCGCACACCGAGTTCGACGCGCTCGACATGAGCGAGTCCATCGAGGAGGCCGAGCGGCGCCGCTGGGTCGGGCAGGGCCACCGCGGCATGTTCCCCGACCTCGCCGCCGACCTCGCCGGCCGCTACGACGTCGTCAGCATGCACCACTACCTCGAACACACCCGCGAGCCGTACGACGGAGCTGGACGCCGCCCGCAAGATGCTCCCCGACGGCGGCCACCTGCTCATCGAGGTGCCGAACCCGTCGTCCCGGCTCGGCGCGCTGTTCGGCAAGTGGTGGATGCCGTACTTCCAGCCGCAGCACCAGCACCTCATCCCGCTCGACAACCTGGTCGCGCGCGCTGGAGGACCGCGGCTTCACGATCCTCGCCGCCGATCGCGGCATCGCCCACCTGCCCGTCGACATCACCGGCGCGATCGCGCTCGCCGTGAACGTCGCCGCACCCGACCCGCGCCTGCCGTGGCGGCCAGGGCCGCCCTCGCGGAAGCGGCTGGTCTGGCGCGAGACCCTGCTCCACGCGGCGATCCCGTTCTTCCTCGTGACGCTGGTGCTGGACCGCCTGCTGGGGCTGGCCCTGCGCCGCACGCGCGACGGCAACACGTACCGGGTACTGGCCGTCGTCGGCGCCGGCCCGGCCTAACGCGTCACTCCGCGCCGACGGCCTGAGGCTCGCCCACCGGCAACGTGTGCACGGCGAGCGCGGGTCGGAGCCGGCGCAGCGCCGCCACCGTCCTGGGCAGGTTGACCACGAAAGGCAACGGCCGCAGTGGACGGTCCAACGCGCGCGTGAAGTCGTCCCAGTGCACCAGGAACACCCGGCTGGCGCCGACGGCGTCGACGGTCTCGCGCAGGTACGCGTCAAGGTCGCCGGGCATGCTGGCGACGCTGAGAAACACCGTGTCCGCGCGGCGACCGGCCAACGCACCCGGCTGGTAGCCCGCACTGTTGTGGCACAGCAGGTTCCCGGACGGATGCTCGATGAGCAGCGAGAACGTGCCGCCCTGGCGCAGGTCACGCAGCCGCGCCGGGAACCGCACCGGCCCGGTCACCGCGCCGGCGGGGCCGCCGCTGCCGGAATGCCGGCTCGGCAGGAACGTGACGGTGAAGTCCCCGAACCGCCGCGACCCGCCCCGTGCGCCGCCGTGGCTGAGGGCCCCGCCGGGGTCCGGGGCTGTGCCGTCGGCCTCGCCCGGTACTACCCCGTCGAGCTGGTGCGGTGGTAGGCCGAGTGCGCGGCCGAGCGCCACCGAACTCGGCGAGCCGACCAGCACCGCGCCAGTGGCGGCGCCGGCCACACCCGCGTCCAGGATGTGGTCGAAGTGCGTGTGCGTCACCGGCATCGCCCGGATCGGCGGCGCGAGCGGCGCGATCCACCGCTCGTACTGGGACGGGTCGGGGCGCAGGACGCGGCGGCCCAGCGCGAGCCCCAGGAATCCGGCGGTCCGCGTCAGGAACGGATCGACGAGCAGCGCGGTCTCGCCGTCCGAGATCAGCTCGCACGTCGTGCCGAACCACGCGACGGTGAGCCCACCGGCGGCCTGCCGCCGGTACTCGAACTCCGCCAGCGCCGTCACGGCCGGCCCCTGTCCGGCGAGCCGGCTGGCGCCGCGACCGCCGCGCGCCCGGCGAGGCCGGGCGGCGTCACGGTGCGACCTCGGCGGCGAGGGTGACCACCGCGTCGATCAGTTGGGTGCCGTCGACGAGGAGCCGGCCGTTGTGGCCGGCGCCGTCCACCCGCACGACCCGCGTCGGTCCGGCAGCGGCCTCGGCGACGGCGAGGCTCTGCGCGGGCGGGACGAGCCGGTCGGCGGTGCCGTAGACGACGGTCGTCGGCACGTCGATGCGGGCGAGCAGGTCGGCGACGGGATGCCGGTCGCGCAGCAGGGCCCGGACCGGCAGGAACGGGTAGTGGATCCGTCCGACGGACGCGAGGTCCACGAACGGCGAGCGCAGCACCAGCCCGGCCGGCGGATGCGCGGCGGCGAGCCGGGTGGCGACCGCCGTGCCGAGGCTCTCGCCGAAGTACAGGAGCCGCTCGGGCGGTACCCCGGCCTGTTCCACCAGGTAGGCGCGGGCGGCCTCGGCGTCGCGGGCGAGCCCGTCCTCGCTCGGCCGTCCGGGGTTGCCGCCGTACCCGCGATAGTCGAACAGGAGCACGCCGAGACCACGCGCGGCGAGCGCGGCGGCGAGTGGGGCGCGACCCCAGCGGTTGCCGCCGTTGCCGTTGGTGACCAGAACGGTCATGCCACCGTCCGGCGCGGGCACGTGCCACGCGCCCAGCTCCAGCCCGTCAGCGGTGTGCAGCCGGACGTCGCGGGCACCGTCGAGCGCCGCGGCGGCCGACGGCAACGGCCCCTGCACCGGGAAGTACACGAGCCGGCGCTGGAGCGCCCACAGCGGACCCACCATCAGCGCACCGACGACAAGTACTGCGACGACGCCCCGCACACCCTGAGGGATCCGCCGGGCCACACCTGCCAGCATCGCCCACCCGCGCACGGCGGTCCACCGCGCCTCAGCGGCTCACCGCCTTCTTGTAGCGGTTGATCGCCAGCGGCACGAACACCGCGAGCATCACGACGACCCAGATCAGGGACGCGATCACCGGATGCCGGAGCGGCAACGCGTCGGGCGTCTCCATCAGCGGGCTGGTGTTGCCGAACAGCTCGCGGGCGGCGAGGGTGGCCGCCGAGATCGGGTTCCACTCGGCCACGACCTTGAGCAGGCCGGGCATCCGCGCGCTGTCGACGAACGTGTTCGCCACGAACGTCAGCGGGAAGATGACGACGAAGCTGGCGTTGTTGAACACCTCCGCGTTGCGGACCCACAGGCCCACCACGGCCATCGCCCACGAGAACGCGTACGCGAACAGCAGCAGCAGGGCGAACCCGGCCACCGCCTCCAGGAACGAGGACCGGATCCGCCAGCCGACGAGCAGCCCGGTCAGCGACATCACGACGATCACGATCACGTTGTTGACCAGATCACTCGTCGTCCGCCCGATGAGGACCGCCGACCGCGCCATCGGCAGCGACCGGAACCGGTCGATGATGCCGCGCTGGATGTCCTGGGCCAGGCCGCTGCCGGTGATCGTCGCGCCGAACAGGACGGTCTGCGTGAAGATCCCCGCCATCAGGAACTCCCGGTAGTTCATCCCGGGGATGTCGATCGCGCTGCCGAACACGTAGGCGAACAGCAGCACGAACATGATCGGCGAGATCGTGGAGAACACCAGCAGGTCGGGGACCCGCTTGATCTTGATGAGGTTCCGCCTGGCCACGACCATGCCGTCGCCGAACGCCTGGGCCACGCTGGTCATCGCGCACCGTCCTGGTTCCGCTCGGTCGGGCGGTCGCCGCCCGGCACCTCGTCCTCCGCGGCGTGCCCGGTGAGGAAGAGGAACACGTCGTCCAGGGTCGGCCGCCGCAGCCCGATCTCCATCACCGTCACCGGCTCGCCGCCCAGGCGGCGCAGGCTCTCGGCGAGCACGTCCGCCCCGCCGGAGACCGGCACGGTCAGCTGCCGGGTCTGCTCGTCGACGACGACCTCACCGCACGCGAGGGGCTTGAGCGTGACCTGCGCCGTCGCCAGCTCCGCGACCGTGCCCACCGTCAGCTCCAGCCGCTCGCCGCCGACCCGGTCCTTCAGGTCGTCGGACGTGCCGCTGGCGATGACCCGCCCGTGGTCGATCACCGCGATCTGGTCGGCGAGGCGGTCGGCCTCCTCCAGGTACTGCGTGGTCAGCAGCAGCGTGCTGCCGGCGGCGACCAGTTCGGCGATCACATCCCACATGCCGAGGCGGCTGCGCAGGTCGAGGCCCGTCGTCGGCTCGTCGAGGAACAGCACGCGCGGTTTGGCGACCAGCGCGCCGGCGAGGTCGAGGCGCCGCCGCATGCCGCCCGAATAGCCCTTGACCGGCCGGTCGGCCGCCGCGGCGAGGTTGAACTGGTCGAGCAGTTCGCGGGCGCGCTCGCGGCTGACGCGCGGCCCGAGGTGGTAGAGCCGGCCGACCATGTCCAGGTTCTCGAAGCCGGTGAGGTCCTCGTCCACCGCCGCGTACTGGCCGGACAGCCCGATCATGCCGCGCAGCCTGTCGGCGTCGGCCACGACGTCGAGCCCGCCGACGCGCGCCGTTCCCGAGTCGGGCGTGAGCAGGGTCGTCAGCACCCGCACCGCCGTCGTCTTGCCTGCGCCGTTCGGGCCGAGCAGCCCGGTGACCGTACCCTCCGGCACCGCCAGGTCGAGGCCGTCCAGCGCGACGACCGACCCGTACCGCTTGACCAGGCCTGTCGCCTCGATCGCGTACTCCATGCCGCCTCCGTCAGATCGCGGGCGCGCTCCTGCCGGGCATCCTGCACCGGACCTACGACAG
The DNA here is from genome assembly GCA_963742725.1 of uncultured Actinomycetota bacterium. GTDB lineage: Bacteria > Actinomycetota > Actinomycetes > Mycobacteriales > Cryptosporangiaceae > CAVVAL01. The sequence continues at coordinate 1,831,044 of CAVUMX010000003.1, forward strand.
AATCACCGATCCGCGTCGCCCGCACCCTCGACAGGCGGCCGGCCGTCGGCGTCGGCGATCTCCTCCTCCGGACGGGGCGGAACGCTCGGATCCAGTTCCAGGTCGGCGATCTCGTGGTCGGGCTGCTGCGTCATCGCTGCCTCCGGCTGCCAACGGGGGGTAATCGGCCGTGCGTGTAGCGCTGTCCTACTAGTATTCGACACCGTGGACCTGCGCGAACAAAGCGCTGCGTGCCCTGAACGGGGAAATCCCGCCCCACCCTGCCGACCGGAATGCGCCGAGGACATCCATGAGCATCGTTCCGCACCAGCCCTCCCCCGAGCAGCCGACGGACCCGCTGTCCGCGGCGATCGTGCAATGGGTCGGAGCCGGCTGGCAGGTGGAGTCCCGGACCGCCACGCAGGCGGTCCTGGTCACGGCCAAGAGCATCAACCACGTGCTGCACGGGATGCTGCTGCTCGGCAACCTGATCATCGGCGGGACGTGCGCGGTCTGCCTGTCCTGGACGATCGTGGTCCCCATCGTGTGGCTGCTCTCGCTGATCGCCCAGGGCATCGTCTGGGCCGTCATGGCGCAGAAGAAGGAAGCGCGCAAGGTGCTGACGCTGGACTCCTACGGCCGGGTGAACGTCAGCTAGCCGCACCGTCGCCACCTCGCGTGTAACGTTGTAATCAACGCGAGGTGGTGAGTGCCGTGACGGAGATCGACGCCGGCGCACTGGATGCCTACTCCCGTGTGGTCACGCACGTCGCCCGCACGGTCAGCCCGCACGTCGCCGCGCTCACCGTGCACGGCCGGCGCGGATACGGGTCCGGTTCGGCCGTCGTCTTCACCGACGACGGGTTCCTGCTCACCAACGCCCACGTCGTGGACGGTTCCACCGGCGGCACGGCGACGTTCGGCGACGGCACCGACGTCCGGTTCGACCTGGTCGGCGCCGATCCGCTGTCGGATCTCGCGGTCGTGCGGGCGGGCAGCGGCACGCCGGCTGCGGTCGAACTCGGCGACGCGGACCGGCTCGTCGTCGGGCAGTTGGTCGTGGCCGTCGGCAACCCGCTCGGCCTGGCCGGCTCGGTCACGGCGGGTGTCGTCAGCGGGCTCGGGCGGGCCTTACCCGCGCGCAGCCGCACGGCCACCCGCGTCATCGAGGACGTGATCCAGACGGACGCCGCCCTCAACCCAGGCAACTCCGGCGGCGCGCTCGCCGACTCGGCCGGTCGGGTCGTCGGGATCAACACGGCGGTCGCGGGCATCGGCGTCGGCCTCGCCGTGCCGATCAACACGACCACCCGCCGGATCATCTCCGCGCTGCTCGCCGACGGCCGGGTCCGCCGCGCGTACCTGGGGCTGGTCACCGCGCCGCTGCCGCTGCCGGCCGCCGTCGCCGAGCGCACCGGGCAACGCCGTGGCCTGCGGATCGCCGAGGTCGTGCCGGGCAGCCCGGCGGCGCAGGCCGGACTGCACGCCGGCGACCTGCTCCTCTCCGCCGGGCGGGTGCCGGTCAGCGACGCGCAGAGCCTGCAGAAACTCCTGTTCGACGACGCGATCGCCAAGCCGCTGCCGCTCACCGTCTACCGCAACGGCGCCATGGTCGACGTCATAGCCGTCCCCGTCGAACTCGACAGCTGAACAGCACCAACCCCAGGGGCCGCCCCGCCCGAACTGCCGGGGGGATATCGGGGTATCCCGCGCCTGGGGACAACGCGGCATCCCCGACAGTCCGGTTCGGGCGGGGCGCCCGGCTCGGTTACCGAGGGGTCAAGGGGTCGGGGACGGCACGTCGGGCATCGGGGTCGGTGACACGTCCGGTGAAACGTCCGGCGACGCGTCCGGCGGCGCGGACGCCGGCGGGAACGCGGAAGGCGACGGTTGGTCGGTCGGCGACGGGGACTCGCTGGGCGAGGGCGACGGCGACGGCGAGGGCGACGCCACCGGGGACGGCGAGAACGAGGGCCTGATGACGACCGTCGGCGACTCCGATCCGGACAGTACCCGCGCGAGCCCGAATCCCGCCGCTCCCCCGAGCACCGCGCACAACGCCACGCCGATAAGAGCGATCCGCACCCATTTCTTATTCATCGGGTCACCGCCGCATCACCGAGGCTCAGATCCAGGTGCTCGTATGCACCGCGCGCTTTGCACGACAACTGCATCTGGACGGCCCCTTTCAAGGGGAACGTGAGCGTGCGCGAACGCCCCAGGGAAATGTTCTCGGCGGCGCCGAGCGCCTGATTGTCCTGGTTCGTGAACGAGACGTTGATCTGCGTGCCGATCGCCGCCTCGGCGTCGTCGTCGACGCCGATCGTGGCGCTGAACTGGCTGTAGCCGACGACCGGCCACGCGATCGGGCGGTCGTACGGTCCACAGCCGACGCTGATCGTCCGGTCGTAGGGCTTGTTGTTGAACGTCACCGGGTACGCGCCTTCGACGGCGCCGCTGGATGTGTGCAGATCGACGAGGAAACGCTTGGACGGGTTGTCGTTCGAGTCACCCGCCACCGGCGATGGCGACTCGGAGATCGGGTTGCCGGCCGGGTCCACGAGAACCGGGGACGGCGACGGGGAGATCGACGGGGTCGGGGTCGGCGAGTACGAGACCTAAGAATTGACGAAGTGCGGTCATTCACAACTCCCGCGGTACAAAAGCCCGACGTGAATCCACAGGGCAATCCCACCACGCAATACCGGCCAAAGGCAGCGCCTGAAAAGGCGGACATCGCCGGCCCTTTCGCGCCGGCGCCGGCACCGTTAGGACTACGGCGATTTCGCCGAATCGGACGGCCAGGCGAGATCGGCCGTCGCAAGCTCGGCCGGGTGGACGAGGCGTACCTCGTCGCCGTCGACGCGTTCGATCACGGCGGCGGCGCGTTCGTTCTGCCCGCCCGATCCGAAGTGGACGCCGACCCACGGCATGATCAGCCGGGTCCCGGGCACGTCGGCGGCGCGCAGGGCCGCGCGGACGGCGCCCGGGTTGGCGGCCGCCGCGTCGTCGATGGCGGTGGCGAGGGTCATGACGGCGGTGAACGCGCTGGCGGCGGCCGGGGTCATGGGGTCGCCGAACCGGCGCCGGTACAGCTCGTCGACGGTGCCGGCGACCTTGTTCCGCGACGCGTACTCCGCCGACCACGGTACGGGCCGCAGGACGCGGGCGTCGTCGTCGAACTCGGCGACCGCGAATCCGGGGCCGAGCCCGATGAGCGGCAGCTTCGAGGCCCGCTTGCCGAACGCCGTGGCGAGCAGCTCGGCGTCGTCGCCGGACGCGGCGATCACGACGGCCGCGTCGGCGCCGGCCTTGTTCGCCGCACCGGCCGCCGCGCTCGCGCCGTCCACGCCGCGCTCCGCCTTGACGGTCGTCACGACCTCGACGCCCGCCGCGCCCGCGAGCTCCCCGATGAGCGCGGCCAGGTCGGTGTGCGCGCCGTCGGCCGGCTTCACCAGCACGATCGAACCCGCCGAAACCCTGGTGAGCAGGGAGAACACCGATTCGCCGAACATCCGGTCGCTGGGCGCGGTCCGGAAGTACCAGTCCATGCCGACCTCGGCGACGTACCCGGCGGAGCTGCCCGCGTCCACGTACGGCACGCGCAGGCGCTCGGCGCGCTGGCCCGTGGCGGCTGCCACCTCGTCACGGTCGCCGCCGACCAACGCCACCGGACGGAGGTCCGTAACCAGTCTTTCGAGTTGTTCTTCCGCCTTGGACGGCGTGCCGGTGGTGTCGGCGACGGTCAGCCGTAAGCGGGCCCCGCCCAGGTTCGGCAGGCCGGTGCCGGCGCCCAGGGGCAGCATGACGCGCTCGTGGTCGTCGTTGACGATCTCGGCGGCCAGCTCGGCGCCGCGCCGCTGCTCGGTGCCCAGCGCCGCGTCGGGCCCGCTCAGCGGGGCCAGCAGGCCGATGCCGATGTCCTGCACGGGCCGCCCGTCGCCCGACCCGGCCGAGGAGCACCCCAGCAGCAGGCAGAGCGCCGCGACGACCGCCAGTCCGCGGACTGGCATGGACATGCGCCCTCCCCAGGACGACGTGGTTCCCCGCCCGACACCCGGGGCGGCGCGGGCCATTGTGCCGTGCCAGTGCCCGGCGCTTCCACTTCTTCGCCGCAAAAGTGGGATGAGTCCGATCCGGATGGTTTCACAGCGATACCGGAGGTTGACACCGGGTGGGTGAGTCGGGTGAGGTGTCTGGGGTTCGGAGCCTTGAGGGGGTTGCCCGGCGACCGGGATGCTGGAGGACCGATGGGGAGGCCACGCGGCTGGTCGCGGCTCTACGTGCGGCACTGGCGGGTGCGCACGAAGCTCGCTGCCGTACTGCTCGTCCCGTCGATCGCGTTCGTCGCCGTGGGCGGGCTAGAGGTATATGTCACATTCCGAGCGAGCCAGGCCCTGGACAGCTACACCGACCAGGTCGCCCTGGGCCGCGAGGTGACCGCGCTCGTCCACCAGCTCCAGCGGGAGCGGGACCGGACGGCGGGGGCGCTGGTGGCGACCGACCGCACCCGGCCCACGAGCATCGCGGTCGGCGCGTTCTCCGCGCTCACCGCCGCCGACTGGCGCGCCACCAACACGGCCGCCGACGCCTACAAGCGGGCCGCCGGACCGGTCGCCGACGGCGCCTCGGGCGTCTTCCCCCGCCGCGTCGAGGCCGCCGCCACCGCGCTGGACGGACTGCCCGAACTCCGGACGGCCGCCGCCGAGGGCCAGTTACCGGGCAACGCCGTCTTCGACGGGTACGCGCGCATCATCGCGGCGCTCCTGCGGGTCCTGCCCACCTCCGAACCGCCCACAGCCCCGCCCACCGGGACCACCGGCGAGGTGCCGAACGTCCGGGGCCTCGTCGACCTCGCGCAGGCCAAGGAGTTGCAGTCCCAGGTCCGGGGCCGGCTCCAGGCCGCCGCCCAGGAAGGCCGCTTCGCCTTCGGCGACCAGCAGACGTTCACCGACCTGCGGGCCCGCCGCTCGGCCGCCCTCGACCGGTTCCGCGGCGAGGCCGACGCCACCCAGCTCGCCGTGTACGAGGAGGTCACGGGCGGTCCCGCGCCGGTGACGGCCGCGCGGCTGGAACGTGGCGCCACCGACAGCGCGACGCTCACCTTCGAGGCGGACGAGTGGTGGGCGGCGAGCACCGCCCAGGTCGACGCGTACCGCACCGCGGAACGCCGCATCACCGACCGCGCCGTGCGCGCGTCCGGCCGGTTCTCCGACGCGGCGACCACCCGTACCAGGATCGTCGCCGGCCTCGTCGTCGCGCTGCTGATCGCCGCGCTGCTCACCTCGTTCGTCGTCGGACGGTCGATGGCCGGCTCGCTGCGCCGCCTCCGCCGCCGCGCCCTGGTCGCCGCCCAGCACGACCTGCCCGAGGCCATCCGGGTGCTGTCGACGGCGGCGGTGGCGGCGCCGGACGTCCGGATCGAGAGCCCGCCGGTCGACTCCGCCGACGAGATCGGCGAGGTCGCGACCGCGTTCGACGCCGTCCACCATCAGGCGATCCGGCTGGCCACCGAGCAGGCGGCGCTGCGGCGCGACGTCAGCGGCATGTTCGTCAACCTCGCCCGGCGCAGCCAGGTCCTCGTCGGGCGGCAGCTCGCGCTGCTGGACGAACTCGAAGCCGACGAACGCGACCCCGACCGCCTCTCCAAGTTCTTCGCCCTCGACCACCTCGCCACCCGGATGCGCCGCAACGACGAGAGCCTGCTCGTCCTCGCCGCCAGCGAGACGCACCGGCTGTGGCGCGAACCGGTGCCGCTGTCGAAGGTGCTCCTCGGCGCCGTGGCCGAGACCGAGCACTACGAACGCGTCGAGGCGAACGGCCCGTCGGACGTCGTCGTCGCCGGGCACGTCGTCCCCGACCTGCTGCACCTGCTCGCCGAACTCCTCGACAACGCCACCGCGTTCTCCCCGCCCGAGGCGCCCGTGCTGCTCACCGCCCGCATGATCCGCGGCGCCGACGGCGCGGAAGCCGTCATCACCGTCGAGGACAGCGGCATGGGCATGACCCAGAGCATGCTCGCGGACGCCAACCAGCGCCTCGCCGAACCGGCCGCCATCGACGTCGCGGTGTCCGAGCGGATGGGCCACTTCGTCGTCAGCCGCCTCGCCGCCCGGCACAGCATGCGCGTCGAACTCCAAGGTGCGGCGGGCGGCGGCGTCACGGCGTCGGTGCGGCTGCCCACCGGGCTGCTGTCGCTCGGGCCGGCCCGGTCCGAGCCGGGGCCCGTCACGATCGAAGGCGAGCTGGACGAGGGCGCGCCGATGGACGAGGGCGTCCCGCTGAACGGGCGCACCTCGCTGGACGGGGACACGCAGCCGCTGCCGACCCGTCGGGTCGATGACGAAACGGCGGACCTGGCCGCGATCGTCGACGCCGCGCCGGTCAGTCCGGCGGCGCCGGTGAGCCCCGCGCCAGTGAGCCCCGCGCCCGTCAGCCCGGCGCCTCTCCTGGCCCGCCGCGCTCCCGCCGCCAACTCCCCCGGAGGCTCCACGGCCAAGGGTGGGTGGTGGTCCGGTGACGGCAGCGGGTGGCGCGCCCCGGCACCGCCGGCCAGCCGCACCTCGACCAAGACCAGTTCCGCCGGACTGCCGGTCCGCGTCCCCCGGGCCAGCGCGTCCCCGGCGCCGGCACCCGCCACGATCCCCCGCACCACCGAACCCACCAGAACCGAACCCACCGCGCCGCCGCCCGCCGAACCGGACGAGGTCGGCAGCACCCTGGCGGCGTTCCACAGCGGCATCCGCCGCGCCGACGACGAGGATCCAGCCCCGTGCAACAACTGAACACATCGGACGGTACCGACACCCCGGTGGCGCTGAGCCCGGACGCCCAGAACTTCAACTGGCTCGTCACTGGATTCGTCGACCGCACGCCCGGTGTCGCGCACGCGGCGGTCGTCTCGTCCGACGGTCTGCTGATCGCCCTGTCGCAGCACATCCCCAGGGACGCCGGCGACCAGCTGGCGGCGATCTCGTCCAGCCTCGCGAGCATCGTCCGGGGCGCGGCGAACCTGTTCGAGGGCGACTACGTCCGGCAGACCGTGGTCGAGATGGGCAAGGGCTACTACGTCGTCATGACGATCAGCGACGGATCGATCCTCGCCGCGCTGGCGACCCGCGAGGCGGACATCGGCGTCGTCGGGTACGAGATGGCGCGGCTGACGAAGCAGGCCGGTGAACTGCTGACCCCGTCGCTGCGCAGCGAGCTCCAGAGCATCCTGCCGCCGCCGTAACGCCCAGCACTAGCATGGGCAGGTGAATCGACGCCTGGCGTGGACCGTGGCGCTGCTGCTCGTGTCCGCCGCGGCCTGCACGGACGGCGGCTCGTCCGGCGTCACGACGGGCACCGCCGGCCGGGCCACCGTGGCCGAGATCGTGGAGGCGCCGGCGGCCGTCACGGCGAAGACGGTCGCGACGGTCACCGCGCCGTCCACGGGCACCGTCGGCGTCCTGCACGTCACGGACGGGCAGCAGGTGCGGGCGGGCGACATCCTCGCCGAGATCACCGCGCCGCAGGTCCTGCGCCAGCGCGACCAGGCCCGCCGGGCGGTCGCGGCAGCCGGAGCGGCCGGCGTGCCGTCCAGCCGGATCAGCCTCGCCGGCGACCAGCGCCGCACGGACGCCGCCGCCGCGAAGGCGTTCGCCGCCGCCCGCCAGGCCGCGAACAAGCTCCCGGACAAGCAGGTCCGGGACGTGACGCTCGTCCAGGTGACCGCCGCCGAGCAGCAGTACCGGGCGGTTGCCAGCCAGGCCCGCAACGCCGCCGCGGCCCTCGCGCGCGGCATCGGCAGCCTCGGTGCGGCCGTCAACGCGCTGTCGGCGGCGCAACGCGTCCAGGCGGAGACCGCGCTCGAACTGGCCGAGGCGCAGGTGGACGCGCTGACCCTGCGGGCGCCGGTCGCCGGCATCGTCCAGCTCGGCGGCACGAGCACCGCCAGCACCCCCGACCTGTCGAGCCTGCTGGGCCAGCTCCCCGCCGGCCAGCCGGGGTCGCTGCCGGCACCCCAGCAGCCGGCGCCGGTCCAGGGCGACGGGGGCGTGTCGGTCGGATCGGCGGTCGGGCCGGGGACGGCGGTCGCCACGGTCGTCGACACCTCGGCGCTCGGGCTGGTGGCCGAGGTCGACGAGACGGACGTCCTGCTGGTCAAGGCGGGCACCACGGCGACCGTCGACCTCGACGCCGTGCCGGGCGCCACGTACCGGGCGAAGGTCACGGCCGTCGGGCTGCTGCCGACGGCGAGCGGGCGCGGCGGCGTCAGCTACCGCGTCCGGCTGGCGCTCGCGGCGGGAACGTTCGGCGACGGCGCGGCCGCTCCCCGTCCGCTGCCGGGGATGAGCGCCGTGGCGAAGCTGGCCGTCCGCACGGCGGTGGACGTCGTCGCGGTGCCGGCGTCGGCGGTCGTCCGCGACGGCGACCAGGACACGGTCTGGGTGGTGGAACGCGGGCGGGCGGTACGGCGTCCGGTGAGCGTCGGCGCGCAGGGCGAGGAGCTGGTGGAGATCACGTCCGGCCTGGACGACGGGCGCCGCATCGTCGTGCGGGGCGCCGACCGGGTGACGGCACGCCAAGAGGTCCCGTGACCAGCGCGCTGGAGGCGAGCGGGGTCACCCGGGTCTACGGGCAGGGCGGCGCGCGGGTGGAGGCGCTGCGCGGCGTGAGCCTGACCGTGGCGACCGGCGACTACGTGGCGATCGTCGGCCCGTCCGGGTCGGGGAAGTCGACGCTCATGCACCTGCTGGGGGGCCTGGACCGGCCGAGTTCGGGGACGCTGCGGATCGGCGGCCGCGACATCGCCGCCCTCAAGCCCGACCAGCTCGCGGAGGTGCGCAACCGCACGGTCGGCTTCGTCTTCCAGTCGTTCCACCTGCTGGCCCGGACCAGCGCGCTGGACAACGTCGCGCTGCCGCTCGTCTACCGGGGGCTGCGCGGCGCCGAGCGGCGGCGGCGCGCGGCGGCGACGCTCGACCTGGTCGGACTGGCGCACCGGGTGACGCACCGGCCGAACCAGCTCTCCGGCGGCGAGCAGCAACGGGTGGCGATCGCGCGGGCACTCGTCACGGAGCCGCAGGTGCTCCTCGCCGACGAACCGACCGGGAACCTCGACTCGCGCACCGGCGCCGACGTGCTCGGGCTGCTGGAACAGCTGAACACCGCGCGGGGCGTCGCGCTCGTGATCGTCACGCACGACGCGGCGGTCGCGGGCCGCGCCCGCCGCCAGATCCACGTCCGCGACGGACTGGTCGAAGAAACATGAGGCTCGCCGAGGCGTTGCGGGTGGCGTTCGGGGCGTTGCGGGCCAACGCGTTGCGCAGCGTCCTGACGATGCTGGGCGTGGTGATCGGCGTGGCGGCGGTCGTGATCCTCGTGGCGATCGGCACGGGCGCGAAGGTGAAGGTCGAGCGGCAGGTGCAGGGGCTCGGCAGCAACCTGCTGCTGGTGGTGCCGGGCGAGCTGAACTTCGGCAGCGCGCCGTCGTCGAGCCGGTTGAAGCTGTCCGACGTCGAGGACGTGAGCCGGCTGGCGGGCGGGCGTGACCGGGTGGCGGCGTCGTTGACGTCCGGCGAGGTGGTGCGGGCGGGCACGCGCGACCAGTTCGTGACCGTGCAGGGTGTCACCGAGAACACGGTGACGGTGTTCAGCCGCCAGGTGGCGCGGGGCAGCTACCTGTCGCGTTCCGATGTGGACACCCGCCGCCGGGTGGCGGTGCTGGGCTCGACGACGGCGACGCGGCTGTTCGGCGACCGCGACCCGGTGGGCCGGCAGGTGACGATCGCCGGCGTGCGCTTCCGCGTGACGGGCGTCCTGACGCGGCAGGGTTCGGCGCTGGGCGTCGACCAGGACCTCGACGCGCACATCCCGATCACCACCGCGCAGCGGCTGCTCGGCACCACCCGTGTGGACGCCATCGCCGTGAAGGCCCCGGACGCCGACCGCATCGACGAGCTCGGCGCCCGCATCGAGCACGAGCTCGAAGACCGCTATCCGGACCAGGAGTTCTCGGCCGTCACGCAGGAACAGATCCTGGGCGTGCTGGGCGACATCCTGGGGCTGCTGACGCTCGTCCTCGCGGCGATCGCCGGCATCAGCCTGCTGGTGGGCGGGGTGGGCGTCAGCAACATCATGCTGGTGTCCGTCCGGGAGCGGACGAAGGAGATCGGGCTGCGCAAGGCCGTGGGTGCCCGGCAGCGGGACATCGGCGTCCAGTTCCTGCTGGAGGCGGTGCTGCTCACGACGCTCGGCGGCTGCGCCGGCATCGCGCTCGGCGTCGCGACGTCGCTGCTGCTCGACCGGTTCAGCCCGCTGCCGGCGATCATCACGTGGTGGTCGGCGGCGCTGGCGTTCGGCGTCTCGGTGGCCGTCGGGATGCTGTTCGGGGTCGTCCCCGCCTACCGCGCCGGGCGGCTCGACCCGGTCGTGGCGCTGCGCACCGAGTAGGCGTACCCCCGCCCAACGCTTTTCCGACCATGACAAATCTCGGTAGTGCTACCGAGATTTGTCATGAGGAAAAATGAGTCATCGTGGCGGCGCCGCGCGCGTAACGCTCGGCGAGCGTCCGGAGGTGTTCGACCAGCTCGGGTGGCTCGCTGACGGTGAAGTCGAGGCCGAGCAGGCTCAGGTGGACGGCCAGGCCGTCGATGCTGTCGGAGCCGGTCACGAACACGCAGGTCGCGTCGTCGACGGCCTCCACCGTTCCCGCGGCGGGGTTGATCCGCGCCGCGACACGTACGCCGCGATGTCGTCCTCGGGCAGGTCGCGCGGGGTGAAGCGTGGCCCGTTCGGGGTGCGGGGATCGATGCGGTCGACGCGGAACGTGCGCCAGTCGTCCCGGTCGGTGTCCCAGCCGACGAGGTACCAGCGGCGGGCCCAGTTGACCAGGCGGTCAAGGACAAGTGGCTCCTGGACTACGCCCGGACGACGGTGCCGATGGTGCACGTCCCGCCGTCGGGGATGTGGCAGCAGCACGGCAAGTTCTCGCTGGTCCACCGGGAGGTCGCGGACGACCCGGCGTTGGCCGACGCGCGCCGCTTCACCGACACGTCCGGGCGCGACCTCTACGACGTGCCGCGCGGCCCGCTGCCCGACGAGGACACCCCGGTACCGACGCGGCTGCTGGCCAAGCTGGACGCCATCTACCTCATGCCGTACACCGTGGACGGGCTCATCGCCGATTTCGAAGCCGAAGCGGAGCGGATGCTGTCGTTCCTCGCCCCGGACGCGCGTTCGCTTACGATCTGCTGATGCAGGCGACCGGCACTCCCCTCGCCCGCGCGCTGGACCTCCTCGGCGACCAGTGGAGCCTGCTGATCCTGCAGAGCGTGTTCCTGCGGGTGCGCCGCTACACGGACCTGCGCGCGCGCCTCGGCGTGGCCGACGCCGTCCTCGCCGCCCGGCTCCGCGGCCTCCTCGAGGCGGGCGTGCTGGAGCAGGCCCCGTACGCCGACGAGCGCCGCACCCGCCACGAGTACCGGCTGACCGCCAGCGGCCTCGACCTGTGGCGCTTCCTCGTCGGGGTCTGGGCGTGGGAGAGCCGCTGGATCCCCGGCCGCGCCGCCGACCTCCCGCAGCTCCACCACCTGACCTGCGGCGACGCCACGAACCCGGAGCTGTCGTGCGGCACGTGCGCCGACGCCGTCACCGCCCGGGACACGGCCGTCGAGCGGGAACCGGGCCTGCCGGTGGCCGTCGCGGTCACCGCCCGCCGCTTCCGGCGCCAGGGCTGGGAACTGGTCGCCGGCGACCCGCTGCTGTTCTACCCGCAGACCATGGACATCCTCGGGGACCGCTGGGCCACCGGCATCCTCGTCGCGGCGTTCCTCGGCACCCGCCGGTTCGCGGACTTCCAGCGCGAGCTGGGCATCAGCCCGAGCGTGCTGAGCGAACGGCTGCGGCGGCTCGTGGAACTCCGCGTCCTGGCGACCGCGCCGAGCGGCCGGTCCGGCGCCTCCGAGTACCGGCTCACACCGAAGGGACACGGCTTCTTCCCCGTGTTCGCGCTGCTCGTCGGATGGGCGTCGGAGCACCTCGGCGGCGATCCGGGGATCGTGATCACGCACCGCGACCACAGGCTCGTCCCGGCCCTGCGCTGCGACCGCTGCGGCGAGATCCTGGAACGGCGGCAGGTGCGCTTCACGGTTGCGGGGAGTGGTCCCGGGTAAGAGCCGTCCATGACGGTGTTCGGCTTCCACGCCTCCCACGAACAGGTCCACCCCACCGCTCTCCTGGACGCTGCCCGGATCGCCCAGGATGTCGGCTTCACCGCGGCCATGTGCTCGGACCACTTCTCGCCGTGGAGCGAGAACCAGGGCCAGTCCGGGTTCGCGTGGTCGTGGCTCGGCGCCGCACTCCAGGCCACGGGTCTGCCGTTCGGCGTGGTGAACGCGCCCGGGCAGCGGTACCACCCGGCGATCATCGCGCAGGCCGCCGGCACGCTCGCCGCGATGTATCCCGGCCGGTTCTGGGTCGCGCTCGGCAGCGGCGAGGCCTCCAACGAGCACATCACGGGCGGCGGGTGGCCGCGCAAGGACGTCCGGAACGCGCGGCTGCGGGAGTGCGTCGACATCCTGCGCGCGCTGTTCGCCGGCGAGGAGGTGAGCCACGACGGCCTGGTCACGGTCGACCGCGCCCGGCTGTGGACACTGCCGGAGGAACCGCCTCCCCTCATCGCCGCGGCGGTGAGCGTCGAGACCGCCCGATGGGCCGCGAGCTGGGCCGACGGGCTCATCACGGTCGCGCAGAGCCACACCCACCTGCGCCGGCTCGTCGACGCCTACCGCGACGCCGGTGGGCGCGGGGGTGTCAACGTCCAGGTGCACCTGTCGTACGCGTCCGACGAGGACACGGCGCTGCGTATCGCGCACGACCAGTGGCGCACGAACGTCTTCGCTCCCCCGCTCTGCTGGGACATCGACTCGGTGGAGGTCTTCGACGAGGCGGCGAAGCACGTCCCGGCGGAGGCGATGCGCGACTCGGTGCTCGTCTCGGCCGACCCGGCCCGGCACGCCGCCTGGCTCCAGGAGTTCGTCGACCTCGGGTTCGACGCGATCTACCTGCACCACGTCGGCCAGGAGCAGCGCGAGTTCCTGGACGTGTTCGGTGCCAAGGTGCTGCCGCAGGTGACCCGATGAGGATCACCGACACCAGCGACCTGTGGTGGAAGAACGCCGTCGTGTACTGCCTGGACGTCGAGACGTACCTCGACTGGGACGGCGACGGCACCGGCGACCTGCCGGGGCTCGCGCAGCGGATCGACCACCTCGCCGAACTCGGCGTCACCTGCCTGTGGCTGATGCCGTTCTATCCCACGCCCGACCGGGACGACGGCTACGACATCACCGACTTCTACGGCGTGGACGCGCGGCTCGGCTCCCACGGCGACCTCGTCGAGGTGATCCGGACCGCGAAGGACCGCGGCATGCGGGTGATCGTCGACCTCGTCGTGAACCACACGTCCGACCGGCACCCGTGGTTCCGGTCGGCCAGGGCCAGCCGGAACTCGCCGTACCGGGACTTCTACGTCTGGCGCGACGACCCGCCGGACGAGAAGGTCGCCACGGTCTTCCCTGACCAGGAGACGAGCGTCTGGCAGTACGACGAGAAGGCCGGCCAGTACTACCTGCACCGCTTCTACAAGCACCAGCCGGACCTCAACGTCGCCAATCCCGGCGTCCGCGAGGAGATCGAGAAGGTGATGGGGTTCTGGCTGGAGCTGGGCATCTCCGGTTTCCGGGTCGACGCGGTGCCGTTCCTGCTGGAGACCTTCGGGGTCGACGGCGGCGACGACGCGCTCCCCGAACCGCACGACTACCTCAAGGTGCTGCGCGCGTTCGTCGGCCGGCGCGCGGGCGAGGCGATCCTGCTGGGCGAGGTCAATCTGCCGTACAAGGACCAGCTGGCGTTCTTCGGCGGCGACGCGGCGCCCGAGCTGACCATGCAGTTCGACTTCATCGCCATGCAGCGGCTCTACCTGTCGCTCGCGCGGGACGACGCCCGTCCCCTCGCCGACGCCCTGCGGTCGAGGCCGCCGATCGCGCGTGAGGCGCAGTGGGCGACGTTCGTCCGCAACCACGACGAACTCACCCTCGACAAACTCTCCGAGGACGAACGGCAGGAGGTCTTCGCCGCGTTCGGGCCCGAGCCCGAGATGCAGATCTACGGCCGCGGTCTGACCCGGCGGCTCCCCCCGATGCTCGACGGCGATCCGCGCCGGATCCGGCTCGTGTACAGCCTGCTGTTCTCGCTGCCCGGCACGCCCGTCCTGTTCTACGGCGAGGAGATCGGGATGGGCGAGAACCTGGATGCCGAGGGGCGGCTCGCCGTCCGGACCCCGATGCAGTGGACGGCCGGCAAGAACGGCGGCTTCTCGACCGCGCCGCCGTCACGCCTGGCGGCCCCGGTCGTGACCGGCGGGTTCTCCCCCGAGCACGTCAACGTCGAGGCGCAGCGGCGCGACCCCGAGTCGATACTGAGCTTCCTCACGACGCTGATCCAGCGCTACCGCGCATGCCCCGAACTGGGCTGGGGCGAGTACGAGGTGCTCGACCAGCCGCATGCGGCCGTGCTCGCCCACCGCTGCAGCTGGGACGACGCCAGCCTCGTGGCCGTCCACAACCTCGGCGCCGAGCCGCGGACCGTGCCGCTCACGCTCGACGGCTGCGACGAGACGACCCGGCTCGTGGACCAACTCTGCGACGGCACGATCGAGGTCGGCGCGGACGGCGGCGTCGAGATCGTGCTGGACGGCTACGGCTACCGCTGGCTGCGCGTGGCCACCCCCACCACCCGCCGGCTCGCCTGAGGGGTCAGACGTTGAAGCCGAGGGCGCGGAGCTGGTCGCGGCCGTCGTCGGTGATCTTGTCCGGGCCCCACGGCGGCATCCAGACCCAGTTGATCCGGAAGTCCTTCACCAGCCCGCCACCGGGACCGGTGGTGAGGGCGGCGCGGGTCTGGTCCTCGATCACGTCGGTGAGCGGGCACGCCGCCGACGTGAGCGTCATGTCGACGGTGGCCACGTTCTCGTCGTCGACGTGCAGGCCGTAGACCAGGCCCAGGTCGACGACGTTGATCCCGAGTTCGGGGTCGACGACGTCCCTCATCGCCTCTTCGACGTCTTCGATCGCTGCCTTGGCGGTCATACGACACCTCTTCCTTCGACCGCCTGCGCGGTCGCGTCCTTGAACGCCATCCAACTGAGCAGCGCGCACTTCACCCGCGCCGGGTACTTCGACACGCCGGCGAAGGCGATGCCGTCACCGAGCACGTCCTCGTTCGGTTCGCGCTTGCCACGACTCTGCATCAGCTCGCTGAACTCTTCCAGCACCGCGAACGCGTCCGTGACGGAGGAGCCGACCAGCAGCTCGTGCAGGACCGACGCGGACGCCTGGCTGATCGAGCAGCCCTGCCCGTCGTAGGAGATGTCCGCGACCTTGTCGTCGACCAGCGAGACCCGCAGCGTCACCTCGTCGCCGCACGTCGGGTTGACGTGGTGCACCTGGGCGTCGAACGGCTCCCGCAGGCCACGGCCGTGCGGGTGCTTGTAGTGGTCCAGGATGATCTCCTGGTACAGGTCGGTCACCGCGAATCCCTCATCCGAAGAACTTGATGACGTGGTGCAGGCCGCGGACGAGCGCGTCGACCTCGGCCTCGGTGTTGTACAGGTAGAACGACGCACGCGTGGTCGCGGGTACGCCGAAGCGCACGCAGGTCGGCCGGGCGCAGTGGTGCCCCACCCGGACGGCGATCCCGAGCTCGTCGAGCACCTGGCCCACGTCGTGCGGGTGGACCGCGTCGACGACGAACGAGATGGCGCCGCCGCGCGAGATCGGGGTCCGGGGCCCGATGATCCGCAGGCCCGGCACCTCCTCGAGGCGCGGCAACGCGTACGCGGCCAGGTCCTTCTCGTGCCAGCGGATCGCGTCCATGCCGATGCCGCTGAGGTAGTCCACGGCAGCGCCGAGCCCGACGGCCTGCGCGATCGGCGGCGTACCGGCCTCGAACCGGTGCGGCGCCTGCGCGAACGTCGAACCCTCCATCGCGACGGTCTCGATCATCTCGCCGCCGCCCATGAACGGCGGCATCGCGTTGAGCAGCTCGCGCCGCCCCCACAGCACGCCGATGCCGGTGGGTCCGCACATCTTGTGGCCCGTGAACGCGATGAAGTCCACGTCCAGCTCGGTGACGTCCACGGCCATGTGCGGCACCGACTGGGACGCGTCCAGCATCACCAGCGCGCCGACCTCGCGGGCCCGCGCCACGATCGGCGACACGGAGTTGATCGTGCCGAGGATGTTCGACTGGTGCACGAACGAGACGATCTTCGTCCGCTCGTTGACGACCGTGTCCAGGTCGGACAGGTCGAGGCGGCCCTCGTCGGTGATGCGGAACCAGCGCAGCGTCGCGCCGGTGCGCTGGCACAGCAGCTGCCACGGCACGATGTTGGAGTGGTGCTCCATCTCGGACACCACGACCTCGTCGCCGGGGCCGAGCCGGAACGCGGCCGCGTCGGCGCCGAACGCGGCGGCGTTGCTGAACGCGTACGCCACCAGGTTGATCGCCTCGGACGAGTTCTTCGTGAAGATGATCTCGTCGCGGTGCCGGGCACTGATGAACGCGGCGACCTTGTCCCGGGCACCTTCGTACGCTTCGGTCGACTCGGTGCCGAGCGTGTGCACGGCACGCGCGACGTTCGCGTTGTGCAGCGAGTAGTGCTCGCTGATCGCGTCGATCACCTGGCGCGGCTTCTGCGAGGTGTTGCCGCTGTCCAGGTAGGTCAGCGGTACGCCGTCGTGGAGCGTCCGCGAGAGGATCGGGAAGTCCGCGCGGATCTTCTCGACGTCGAACGAGATCCCCTCCGGCCGCCCGGTCGGGACCAGTGTGGTCATGAAGCCGCTCCAGCCCCCGCCGCCGCGATGAACCGCTCGTAGCCCTTGGCTTCGAGGTCCTCGGCCAGCTCCGGGCCGCCCTCTTCGACGATCCGGCCGTTGACGAAGACGTGCACGAAGTCCGGCTTGATGTAGCGAAGGATCCGCGTGTAGTGGGTGATCAGCAGCGTGCCGGTGGTGCCGGTGGCCCGCACCCGGTTGACGCCCTCGGAGACGACCTTCAGCGCGTCGATGTCGAGGCCGGAGTCGGTCTCGTCCAGGATCGCCACCTTCGGCTTGAGCAGCTCCAGCTGGAGGATCTCGTGGCGCTTCTTCTCACCGCCGGAGAAGCCCTCGTTGACGTTGCGCTCGGCGAAGGTCGGGTCCATGTCCAGCGCGGCCATGGCCTCCTTCACCTCCTTGACCCAGGTGCGCAGCTTCGGGGCCTCGCCGCGCGTGGCGGTGGCGGCGGTGCGCAGGAAGTTGGAGACGCTGACGCCGGGGACCTCGACCGGGTACTGCATCGCGAGGAACAGGCCGGCGCGGGCGCGCTCGTCGACGGTCATCGCCAGGACGTCCTCGCCGTCGAGCGTGACGGTGCCCTGCGTGATCGTGTACTTGGGGTGCCCGGCGATCGAGTACGCCAGCGTCGACTTGCCGGAGCCGTTCGGGCCCATGATGGCGTGCGTCTCGCCGGCCTTGATCGTCAGGTCGACCCCCTTGAGGATCGGCTTGACCTCGTCGCCGGTGTTCACGGTGACGTGCAGATCGCGGATTTCGAGGGTGCTCACTGGGCTGACTCCTGGCTGGAAACGTTCGTAAGGGAAGGCTTGTCGGTAAGGGAGACGAGGACGTCGTCGCCCTCGACCTTCACGGCGTAGACCGGGACGGGCGTGGTGGCCGGCAGTCCTGTGGGCTGGCCGGTGCGCAGGTCGAAGCGCGATCCGTGGAGCCAGCACTCGAGCGTGCAGCCCTCCACGTCGCCCTCGCTCAGCGGCACGTCGGCGTGCGAGCAGACGTCGTGGATCGCGAAGAACTCGCCGCTCGCGTTGACGACCGCCACGGGCGTGTCACCGACGTCGACGTGCAGCGCCCCGTCGGCGGGGACGTCGGCGACCGCGCAGACGCGCTCGAACATCACACCCCCGCCTTCGACAGCCGCGCCTCGATCGAGGCCAGGAGCCGCTCGGACACGACCGGCACGCCGATCTTGTCGAGCAGCTCGGCGAAGAAGCCGCGCACCACGAGCCGGCGGGCCTCGTCGGCCGGGATGCCCCGCGACTGCAGGTAGAACAGCTGCTCGTCGTCGAAGCGGCCGGTCGCGCTGGCATGCCCCGCGCCGGCGACCTCGCCGGTCTCGATCTCCAGGTTCGGGATCGAGTCGGCGCGGGCGCCGTCGGACAGGATCAGGTTCCGGTTGATCTCGTACGTGTCGGTGCCGGTGGCGGCGGCCCGGATCACGACGTCGCCGACCCAGACGGTGTGCGCGTCCTGGCCCTGCAGCGCGCCGCGGTACACGACGTTGCTGCGGCAGTCCGGCACGCTGTGGTCGGCGAGCAGGCGGTGCTCCAGGTGCTGGCCGGCGTCGGCGAAGTAGATGCCGTAGGCGTCCACCTCGGCGCCCCGCCCGGCGAAGTCCACGGTCGTGTACTGGCGGACCAGGTCGCCGCCGAGGCTCACCGCGATGTGCGTGAGGCTGGCGTCGCGGCCCAGCAGCGCCTTCTGGTGCTGGAGCTGGACGGAGTCGCCGGACCAGTCCGCGATCGAGACGAGCCGCAGCCGGGCGTTCGCGCCGACGATCAGCTCGACGTTGTCGGCGAGCACGGCCGCGCCGGTGTGGTCGAGGACCACGGTGGCCTCGGCGGACTCGCCCAGCTCGACGACGGTGTGGCCGAAGCTCGCGCCGTCGGCGCCGCCGCCCACGATCTCGATCACGATCGGCTCGGCCGGCGTGGCGTTGCGGGCCACCGACACGACGAGCGCCTCGGTGACCGTGCCGTACGCCAGCGCGCTGACCCGGTCGAACGGGGTGAGCGCGCTGCCCACCCGCGCGTCGTCCTTGCCGACCGTGGTGACGGTGACGCCCTCGGGCAGGTCGCCGACGCGGTGCTCGGGCGCCTTGGCCGCCGGGGTGAACGTCCCGGTGTGCAGGCCCTTGAGGCGGCCGAGCGGGGTGAACCGCCACTCTTCCTCGCGCCCGGTGAGCGCGGGGAAGTCGGCGAGGTCGAAGGAGCGCACGACCTCCTTGCGGGCGTCGTTCGGCTGCCCGCCGTGGCTGTGCCCGCGTACGGACGCGCCGGGCGCGAGAGCGTCGGTGCTCATCAGTGCTGTTATCTCCAGGGTCGAAGGTTCGAAGTGGCGGGGCTCGGTCAGCCCACAGCGCCTTCCATCTGAAGCTCGATGAGGCGGTTCAGCTCCAGCGCGTACTCCATGGGCAGCTCGCGCGCGATCGGCTCGACGAAGCCGCGCACGATCATCGCCATCGCCTCGTCCTCACCGAGGCCGCGGCTCATCAGGTAGAAGAGCTGGTCGTCGCTGACCTTGGAGACGGTCGCCTCGTGGCCCATCGCTACGTCGTCCTCGCGGACGTCCACGTACGGGTAGGTGTCCGAGCGGCTGATCTTGTCGACCAGCAGCGCGTCGCACTTCACCGTCGAACGCGAACCGGTCGCGCCCTCCTGGATCTGGACCAGGCCGCGGTAGCTGGTGCGGCCACCGCCGCGCGCCACCGACTTGCTGATGATCGTCGAGGAGGTGTTCGGCGCGGCGTGCACCATCTTGGCGCCGGCGTCCTGGTGCTGGCCCTCGCCCGCGAACGCGATCGAGAGGACCTCGCCCTTGGCGTGCTCGCCCGTCATGAACACGGCCGGGTACTTCATCGTCACCTTGGAGCCGATGTTGCCGTCGACCCACTCCATGGTCGCGCCCTCGTGCGCCACGGCGCGCTTGGTGACCAGGTTGTAGACGTTGTTCGACCAGTTCTGGATGGTCGTGTACCGGCAGCGCGCGTTCTTCTTGACGATGATCTCGACGACCGCCGAGTGCAGCGAGTCGGACTTGTAGATCGGCGCGGTGCAGCCCTCGACGTAGTGCACGTAGGCGCCCTCGTCGACGATGATCAGGGTCCGCTCGAACTGACCCATGTTCTCGGTGTTGATCCGGAAATAGGCCTGGAGCGGGATCTCGACGTGCACGCCCTTGGGCACGTAGATGAACGAGCCACCCGACCACACGGCGGTGTTCAGCGCGGCGAACTTGTTGTCGCCGACCGGGATGACCGAGCCGAAGTACTCCTGGAAGATCTCCGGGTGCTCGCGCAGGCCGGTGTCGGTGTCGAGGAAGATGACGCCCTGCTCCTCGAGGTCCTCGCGGATCTTGTGGTAGACGACCTCGGACTCGTACTGGGCGGCCACACCGGAGACCAGGCGCTGCTTCTCCGCCTCCGGGATGCCGAGCCGGTCGTAGGTGTTCTTGATGTCGGCCGGCAGGTCGTCCCAGGTGGTGGCCTGCTTCTCCGTCGAGCGGACGAAGTACTTGATGTTGTCGAAGTCGATGCCCGACAGATCCGAGCCCCAGGTCGGCATGGGCTTCTTGCCGAACAGCTTCAGACCCTTCAGGCGCAGGTCGAGCATCCACTCGGGCTCGTTCTTCAGCGCCGAGATGTTCCGGACCACCTCGTCGTTGATACCGCGGCGCGCGGTGGCGCCGGCGGTGTCGGTGTCGGACCAGCCGTACTCGTAGTTGCCCAGCGCGGCGATCTGCTCGTCCTGGGTGAGCACGGGGACGGTCTCAGGGGTGGTGGCGGTCATGCGGATGTCCTCCCGCTGCGATATGTCGGCGCAGGGATGTACGTGGTGCACACCCCGTCGCCGTGGGCGATGGTGGCGAGCCGCTGGACATGGCTGCCCACCAGTCGCGAGATGGCTTTGGTCTCGGCCTCGCAGAGCTGCGGGAACTCCGCAGCCACGTGCGCGACCGGGCAGTGGTGCTGGCACAGCTGGCCACCACCGGCGATCGCCGAGGCGGAGGCAGCGTAACCCTCCGCCGAGAGCGCCGCCGCGAGGGCCTCGCGCCGCGCTATCGGGTCGTCGCCGGCGCCGTCCATCGCGGTGCGGCACCGCGACTCCAGCTCCGCGACCCGTTCGGCCGCGAACGCCGCCACTGCCTGCTCGCCGCCGAGGCGGGCGAGATAGCGCAGCGCGGTCGCGGCGAGGTCGTCGTAGGTGTGGGGGAACGTCTCCCGGCCGGCCTCCGTCAACGCGAAGACCTTCGCCGGACGGCCGCGGCCGCGCGGACCGCGCACAGCCTGGTCACGGCTGTCGACACGTCCGTCGGTGACCAGCGCGTCGAGGTGGCGGCGGATCGCGGCCGAACTCAGCCGGAGCTGTTCACCCAGCTCGGCAGCAGTGGCCGGGCCCTGCTCCAGGAGGAGCCGGACGACGCGGTCGCGGGTACGCCCGTCGACGCTGTCGGACCTGCCGACAGCGGCACCGGGGTATGCCACGACGTTTTTCACAACACTAGTGTGACGTATATCGGGAGGGCCTGCCAATCCGCCCTCCGGGTGAACCCCGTCACTTAGGGTTACCTAACCTCCAGCCCAGTACGCGGCGGCCGCGATCTGGGCGTACAGGCCCTTCGGGTGGTCGCGGAACAGCGGCTCGGTGCCGAACAGCACCACACGGGCCCCACCCGCCGCACCGGACACGACCGCTGCTTGCCCGGCCGCCTGCTCCGGTCCGCCGCTACCGTCCGGGTTCGGCAGCCAGTGCCCGGCGACGACCACGTCGGTGGACGCGTACCGCTGCAGGACCGTGACGCCG
Source organism: uncultured Actinomycetota bacterium (assembly GCA_963742725.1). Classification (GTDB taxonomy): domain Bacteria; phylum Actinomycetota; class Actinomycetes; order Mycobacteriales; family Cryptosporangiaceae; genus CAVVAL01. The sequence goes on from CAVUMX010000003.1 coordinate 1,852,705, forward strand.
TCGCCGCTGAACCACTGCGGGGCGTACGCGAACGAGGTCGTGCCGTCGTCCATGCGGACCACGCCGTTGGCGGTCGCCGGTCCGCGCTTGACCGTCACCGGCAGCAACCCGGCCTCGGTGTTGAACGTGGCGCCGATGGCTCCCCGGGTGACCACACCGCCCCGCGACAGGAACGCCCGCAGTGCCGCGCGCGCCGGTTCGTTCAGCGCGGTCCAGCTCAGGCCGGCGGAGACCACGGCGACGTCGATCCGGGACCAGTCGAACCCCGCGTTGAGGACGGCCGTCGAGATCGGCCGGACCTCGAAGCCCATCCCGCGCCAGGCGACCAGCTCGTCCGGGCTCACGGCCGCCGCGAGGACGGGCCGCCGCAGCGGCGTGGACTCCCCCGCGGACGCCTGGCCGAACCGGACGCCCAAGCGCCCTGCCACCTCGATGGCCGCCGCGCGCGCCGCGGCTGGAACGACCACGGTGCCGCCGGCCAGCCGCCGCAGCGGGTGGCCCTGCCCGAGCAGGGCGTTCACCGCGGCGACGTCGCTGCCGTCGCGGAGCGCGATGGCCAGGTCGGCGCCCGGGGCGGCGTCCACCCCGCCGGTCGGCGCGGCCCTGGTCACCGCGCGGCCCGGGATCCGCAGGTCGCCGCCGGTCACCGCGTCGACTGTCGCGCCCCAGAGCCGGGCGAGGCTCCATCCGGAGATGTCGAACTCGGCCGGCACCCGCGCGGACAGGTCACCGCCGTCCTCCAGCATCGCGTTGGCCATGGCGCGGCGCGGCTGGTGCATGTCGACGACGTACGAGCCGGCCGGGTACTCGCGTCCGCCCGCGGTGAAGGACTCCTCGGCGCGCAGCACCCGGACCCGGCTGTCGATCAGGTGGTCGACGAGCCGTGCGGCGGCCCGCTCGGAGCGCTGGCCCGAGCCGGCGGGGATCACGTAGCCCCGGGCGAACGTGGTGCTGGAACGGTCCTCGGGGCCGAAGCCGGGCACGAACCCGTCCGGGATCTCCGGCTGCGGCGCGCCGGCCAGGCCGCGGCGGGACAGCTCGATGCGGTCCGCGATCAGCTTCTCCCGGTGGGCGGCGGCGTAGGTGAGCGTGGCGTTCACGGCGGCGTGCGCGACCGAGCTGTTCACCGCGACGCGGCGCCGCAGCTCCTCGATGGGCAGCGTGTCGTACGGGACGTTGTTGGTGCGCAGCGGCATCTCGACGGTCTGGCCGATGATCCCGAGCAGCATGCCGTACGTCTGGGTGTAGATCGGCGCCCAGTCGTCCCACTCGCCGGGCCCGTAGTCGCGGAACGGGAAGTCGACCTTCGTCACGTCGGTGTGCCCGAGGTCGAGGACGGCCTTCTCCATGCCGATCGCGTTCGGGTACCCGTGCTTGATGTAGAGGTCGTAGTCGTAGCTCTGGCCGTGCGGCGGGCCGGCCGGCTCGATGATCGTCGGGCCGGGATCGCCGTAGCCGTGCAGGTCGACCATCATCAGCGCCTGAGTCGTGTGGAACACCTTCTGCGTCGCCACGGACTCCGGCTGCGATCCGGTCAGCAGGTCGCGGTTGAGGTCGAACCCGGCGGAGTTGGGCCTGGTCATGACCGCGCGGCCGTCCGGGTTGGCGGTGACGTTGACGTAGATCCGGTGGTGGCGCAGCAGGTCCAGGGTGGCTGCGTCCGTGGCGGCGCCGAGGCGCTCGATCAGCTGGAGGGCGACATCCGTGCCCTCGGTCTCGTGGCCGTGGATGTTCGCGTTGATCAGCAGCGGCGCCTTGTAGCCCCGGCGCAGACCGGCGTCGCGGGCGGCGCGGGCCGGGTCGTCGGCGACCATGTCCCGCCAGCGCGCCTGCTGCCTGGCCCGCGTGGCCGTCTCGGGCGCGGTCACGGTCACGAGGTACATGTCGCGGCCGAGCGCGGACTGGCCGGTGACCTCGACGGACACCCGGTCGCTCGCGGCCTGGAGGGCGTTGAGCTTCGGCGCGATGCCGTAGTACGGCGTGAGGCCGAGCTTCAGCGTCTTCTCGGTCGGGTCCTCGGGGTACGTGCGCAGCTCGGTGCGGCGCGGGTACCCGGCCTCGGCGGCGGCGAGTGCGCGGTTGGCGCCGCGGGGCCGGACGGGCGTGCGCGTCTCCGGGGCCGCCTCGCTGTCCCGGGCGCCTTCGTCGTTGCCCTTGTGATGAGCCGGGCCCTTGTGATGGGCCGGCTTCGGCGCCGCTTCGGGCGGCGGCGCGAACCCAGCGGTCGCGGCGACGGTGGCCGCGGCGGCGAGCATCGCGACGAGCATCCGGACATGGTTGTGCAACATCGGCCTACCCCCGTGGTTCCCGACAATCCACGCCGAGCCTTTCATCCTGTCGCAACTCATCCGGCGGCGGCCGTCCGCCGAACCAGGCCCGCCGCGACCACCTCCACCGCGACCGCGATCGCCACCGCCTCGGCCGCGAGCAGCGCGACCAGGACGAGCAGCTGCACCGCGCCGGCTTCCAGGGGCGTGGCGCCGCCGAGCAGCATGCCGACGTAGGCGCCGGGCAGCGTGACCAGTCCGACCGTGCGGGTCTGGTCGAGGACGGGCACCAGCGCCTGGGCGGCGGCCGGCCGGCAGATCTCCTTCGCCGCGTCCCGGGGCAGCAGTCCCAGGGCGAGCGCAGCCTCGACCTCGCCGCGGCGGGTGCGCAGCTCGTCCAGGGCGCGGGTCGTGGCGAGCGTGGTCGCGGTCATCGCACCGCCGAGGAGGATGCCCGCGACCGGCACCAGCACGATCCCCCGCGTGTCGATCACGCCGGTCGCCAGCAGCAGCGCGAGGACCGGCAGGGCGCCGGCCGCGATCGGCGCCGCCACCCACGCGCCCCTTCGCCCGGTGCCGGTGCGGCCCGCGCTGGTGAACGCCGCCACCACGAACATGACCAGGACGAACACGACCGTCCACGGCAGCGACGTGACGATCGCCGCGATCAGCAGCGACACCACGCCGAGCTGGACGACCGCCCGCGCCGCCGCCACGACGACACCCCGTGTGTGGCCGAGCCGTCCCAGCGCGGTCGCGGCGGCCGCGAGCACCACCAGCAGGACTATGGCGACGACCAGGAACGGACCAGCGGCGATGGACACAGTGGGCAGTGTGCCGGGCGAAATCGCCTCGCGCAGCGACCGGCGCGCCTGTGAGACTCGGCGGCATGACCGAACCCGCGACGTCCGTCTCTCGCGAGGGCGACGTCGTCGACCGTACCGACGAGCCGCGTACCCGGGCCTCGCTCGCCGCCGACCTGCGCCGACTAGGGGTGCGCCCGGGCGAGGTGCTGCTCGTCCACTCGTCACTGTCGTCGTTGGGGTGGGTCGTGGGCGGCGAGGTGGCGGTGGTCGGTGCGCTGCTCGACGCGCTCGGTCCGGACGGCACGCTGGTGGTGCCGGCGCAGTCGTTCGGCAACTCCGACCCGTCGGGGTGGTCGCGGCCGCCCGTCCCGGAGAGCTGGTGGCCGGTGATCCGGGCGAACACGCCGCCGTACGACCCGGAGATCACGCCGACGCGCGGCCTCGGACGGGTGCCTGAGACCGTCCGCACGTGGCCCGGCGCGGTGCGCAGCGCCCATCCGCACGCGTCGTTCGCGGCCGTCGGGGCGCGTGCCGCCGAACTGCTGGCCACGCACGACCTGGACTGCCGGTTCGGGGCCCGGTCGCCGATGCCGGCGATCGAGGCGGCCGGCGCGCGCGTGCTGCTGCTCGGAGCCGGCTTCGACTCGTGCACGTGCCTGCACCTCGCCGAGACCCGGATCCCGGGCGCCCCCACCGAGGAGCTGTCCTGCTCGATCCGGACGGGCTGGGTCACCTACGCCGACACCGTGGCAGACGAGGACGACTTCGCCGAGCTGGGCGCCGACTTCGCCGCGACCGGCGCGGCGCACACCGGGCGGGTGGGCAACGCGGAGGCGCGGCTGTTCGGGGTGGCGGAGATCGTCGCGTTCGCCGTCGACTGGCTACCCCGGCACCGGGGCGGCGCGTGGGCCCTAGGGTGAAGAGCATGCCCGTGGACGTCATCGAGGAAGCGCTCGCCCTCCTCACCGACAAGTACATCTTCCCGGACCGGGCGAAGGACGCGGCCGCCGCGATCAGGTCCCGCCGCGCGGCCGGCGACTACGACGGCCTGGACGAGTCGGCGCTCGCCGAACGCCTGACCAGCGAGCTGTTCGCGCAGTGCGCCGACAAGCACCTGCGGGTGCGCATCCGCGAAGAGGGCATGAAGGAGCAGCTGACCGACGCCGAACTGACGGCCGCGTACAGGGAGCAGAGCCGGCTCGGCAACTACGGCATCGCCGAGGTGCGGCGGATGGCCGGCAACGTCGGCTACCTGGACCTGCACGGCGTCGCGGACCCGACGGTCGCGGGCCGCGCGATCGGGGCCGCGATGGAGCTGGTCGCGCAGTCCCACGCGCTGATCGTCGACCTGCGGAAGAACCGGGGCGGCTCGCCGGACGGCGTCCAGTTCTGGCACAGCCACCTCTTCCCGGACGGCGAGACGCACCTCAACACCATCCACTCCATCACCGTCCACGCCGAGACCGTCCGGGAGTACTGGACGCTGCCGTTCGTGCCGGGGCCGCGCTACCTCGGCCGCCCGGTTTTCCTGCTGACCAGCGCGTTCACGTTCTCGGCCGGCGAGGAGTTCGCGTACAACCTCAAGGCGCTGGGCCGGGCGACCCTCATCGGCGAGACCACCCGCGGCGGCGCCCACCCGACGGACGTCTTCCCGATCACGCCGACGATCGAGATCACCGTCCCGGTCGCCCGCTCGGTCAACCCGGTCACGGGCACCAACTGGGAGGGCACCGGCGTCGAGCCCGACATCGCGGTGCCGGCCGGCGAGGCGTTCGACGTGGCGTACCGCGCGGCGCTGGAGCACGTCCTCACGGTCGACACGTCCCCCGCCGTCCTCGCCGAGGCGCGCGCCGCACTCGCTTGACGCGCGCGCAGGTCCCGACCCGCCTCGCCAGCGTCCGGTGGCTCAGCGGGCGCCCAGGACGATCCTGAACTCGGCGCGCTGCCCGTCCTGGCCGGTGCTCGGCGTCACGGCGAGGGGATTGGCGGTGCCGATGCCCGGGTCACCGGCGAACAGGATCTCGGTCATCACCGGACGGGCGTCCGGGTGGCCGACCTTGAGGTGGATGTGCCGGGGCGGCGGGTTCCCCTCGTCGTACCGGCCGGGGACGACCGTCTGGAGCGTGTACCGGCCGTCTCCGCCCGTCCGGACGACGCCGCGCAGGTAGCAGCAGTCCTCGCCGGGGCCGTAGTGGCCGCGCGAGTCCGTCTGCCAGGCCTCGATCGTGGCGCCGCCGAGCGGGGTGCGGCAGTCCGGGCCGTAGACGACGCCGGTGACGATCAGCGGTTCGCCGGCGCGGCTGAGCGCGATCGTCTCGGCTGTGCCGGGCACGGCGCCGCCCGGTCCGAGCCTGGTCGTGGACGGGGTACCGGCCGGCGCCTCGTCCGGCGCCTCGTTCCCGCCGCCGGGCGTCGGCGCGCAGTCCGCCGCCTCGGCGAGGGTCCGGCGTGGCACCGGCCGGTCCCCCGTCTCCCCTTCCCCCGTGTCCCCCATGCATCCGCCCGCCAGCGCCAGGATCGCGCCCGCCACCGCAACGCACCGCCACATGGCCATCCCTCCCGCACAGGAGACACCGCCCGCGACCCAGAGGTTCCGCTCGCGGGCGGGACCGCCGCTGAGCGGTGCGCCCGGCGCGGCGCCGCGCGGCGCCGCGCCGGGCGGCGGGCGGCGGCGGGCGGCGGCGGGCGGCGGGCGGCGGGCGGCGGCAACTGTCGGGGATATCGGGGTATCCCGTGCCCGATTACGGGACTGGATCCCGAACAGTCCGGTTCGTCCCGGCGGGGCGCGGGCGCGGGCGGGGCGGGACGGGCGCGGGCGGGGCGGAACCGGCGCGGGCGGGCGGGACGGGCGCGGGCGGGCGGGGCGGGGCGGGCGTGGGCGGGGCGCGGGCGCGGGGCGGGTCAGTACGGGGTGAGGAGTTGGTCCACCGGGGCGAAGTCGTCGGTGAGGATGCGGGCGTCGCCGGCGAAGGCGGCCATGTCCTCGGACGCGATCAGCTCGCCGCCGCGGTCAAGCAGGTTGGTGCGGATGGCGTCGAGCGGCAGGGGCTGGTCGGAGGCGATGACGACGAAGTTGCCGCCGTCGTCCCCCGCGACCGCTTCCGGACGGGCGATCAGCGCGACGTGCGGAAACTCGGCGGCGATCGTGGCGACTTCGGCGCGGGCGAACGCGAGCGGCGGCCGGTCGATGACGTTGACGGCGTAGATGCCGTCGTCGGCGAGCACCCGGCGGACGTCCGCGACGAGTTCGCGGGTCGTGAGGTGCCACGGCACGGCGATGCCGCCGAACGCGTCGCCGACGACGAGGTCGCGGCTGTCGCCGGGCTCGTCGGCGACGCCGATCCGCCCGTCGACGACGCGCGTCGTGATGCCGGCGGCGCCGGGCCGGAAGCCGAGCTGGTCGGCGTCCACCTCCAGGACGCCCCGGTCGATCTCCAGGACGTGGCTGGTGGTGCGGGGCCTGGTCGCGGCGAGGTAGCGCGGCAGCGTGATGCCGCCGCCGCCGATGTGCAGGGCGCGGACGGGCGCACCGGCGGGCCGGAACGCGTCCGTGACGGAGGCCATCCCCCGCAGGTAGGCGAACTCCAGGTGCGTCGGGTCTTCGAGGTCCACATAGGAGTGCCGCAGCGTGTCCAGTTCCAGGACCCGGCCGGTCGGGCGCAGCGGATCGGCGGTCACCCGCGCGCAGTGGTACGCGGTCTCGACGTCGCACGGGGACGGCGCCGCCACCGTGGCACCACCGGCGAGCAGCGCGAACACGAGCGGCGCGGCGACCGGACGGGCGCCCCACAGCCACACCGTGAGCGCCGCCCCGGCCAGGACCAGGAACCCGCCGAGCGCCAGCAGGATGACGGTCGTCGGCACCATCGCCACCAGGACGAACCCGGTCGCGAACGTGGCGGCGATCGCGCCGAGCGTCCCGATGCCGGACAGGCGGCCCACGACGGTGCCGGTCTCGGCCAGCGTGGACAGCCGCAGCTTCACCACGACCGGCGTCACGGCCGCCAGCAGCGCCGCCGGGGCGAACACCGCGATCCCGCCGATCAGCAGGACGCCGCTGGCCTCCCCGCCCCGGACCGACTCGCCCGCCCAGCGGACCAGCGGGCCGACGACCAGCACCAGTACACCGCCGCCGAGCGTCAGCGGCCCGAGGAGCCGCGCGGGCGGGACGACATCGGCCGCCCGGCCGCCGACCCAGGCGCCGGCCGCGATCGCCGCGAGGGCCATGCCGATGACCGCGCTGTTGGTCTCCAGCGTCAACCCGACATAGGGGGCGACGAGCCGCAGCGAAACGATCTCCAGTACCAGGACGGCACCGGACGCCACGAACACCAGTGCCGCCGCCAGCCGCGGCCCGAGCGTGCGGCCCGTCACCGGAAGATGACCGTCCGGTCGCCGTTGAGCAGCACGCGGTGCTCCACGTGCCAGCGGACCGCGCGGGCCAGCGCCTGGCACTCGACGTCGCGGCCGACGCCGACCAGGTCCTCGGGCCGATTCGTGTGGTCCACCCGCTGAACCTCCTGCTCGATGATCGGGCCCTCGTCCAGCTTCGCCGTGACGTAGTGCGCGGTGGCGCCGATCAGCTTCACGCCCCGCTCGAACGCCTGGTGGTACGGGCGCGCGCCCTTGAAGCTCGGCAGGAACGAGTGGTGGATGTTGATCGCCCGTCCGGTCAGCGTCGCGCACAGGTCGTCGGAGAGCACCTGCATGTACCGGGCCAGCACGACCAGGTCGACGCCGTGCTCGTCGACCAGCTCCAGCAGCCGGGACTCCGCGTCGGCCTTCGTGTCCGGCGTCACCGGCACGTGGTGGAACGGGATCCCGTGCCAGCGGGCCAGCGCCGCGAAGTCGGGGTGGTTGGAGACGATCGCCGGCACGTCGACGTCCAGGTAGCCGCTCTCCCGGCGGAACAGCAGGTCGTTGAGGCAGTGCCCGAGCTTCGAGACCATGATCAGGACGCGCGGCCGCTCGGCCAGGTCGTGGAGCTGCCAGTCCATCCCGAACTCGCCGGCCACGGACTCGAACCCGCCCCGCAGCGCAACCGCACCCGACGGCTCCCCCAGCTCCTCCACGTGGACCCGCATGAAGAACCGCTTGCTGTGCGGATCGCCGAACTGCTGGCTGTCGAGGATGTTGCAGCCCGCGTCCGCGAGGTAGCCGGAGACGGCACGCACGATGCCCGGCCGGTCGGCGCAGGACAGCGTCACGACATGTTGCGGTGCGCCGCGGGTCCCGGCTGGGTTGCTCACGGCGAGCCAGCCTACCGGGGCGTGCGTCGGGCGAGTCGCCGACACCACGTAGACTGCCGCCCATGGATCGTCCCGCTGTCGAGGTCGACTCCCTCGTGAAGCGGTACGGCAACACCCTCGCCGTCGACGGCGTGAGCATCGCCGTCCCGCGTGGCGCGGTGGTCGCACTGCTCGGCCCCAACGGCGCCGGCAAGACCACCACCGTCGAGGTCTGCGAGGGGTACCGCCGCCCCGACGGCGGCTCCGTGCGTGTCCTCGGTCTCGACCCCGTCGCCGACCATGACGCGCTCACTCCCCGCATCGGCGTGATGCTCCAGTCCGGCGGCGTCTACCCGAGCGCCAGGGCCGGCGAGATGCTGCGCCTGGTGGCCTCGTTCGCCGCCCACCCGCTCGACGTCGCCGTGCTGACGGACCGGCTCGGGCTCGGCAAGGTCGCCCGCACCCCGTACCGGCGGCTCTCCGGCGGCGAGAAGCAGCGGCTGTCGCTGGCGATGGCGCTCGTCGGCCGTCCGGAGCTGGTGTTCCTGGACGAACCGACCGCCGGCATGGACCCGCAGAGCCGCCGCGCCACCTGGGACCTCGTCGGCGAACTGCGCGACGACGGCGTGGCCGTGCTCCTCACCACCCACTTCATGGACGAGGCCGAACGCCTCGCCGACCAGGTCGTGATCGTCGACGCCGGACGCGTGGTCGGCGCCGGCAGCCCGGCGGAACTCACCGCCGCGGGCGCTGCCGGACGGCTCACGTTCACGACCGTCGCCGGCCTCCCCCTCGCGACGCTGCGCCCCGCCCTTCCCCGCGACTGCGTGGTCGCCGAGGAACGGCCCGGCGAGTACGCCGTCACCGGCCCCGTCGACCCGGCCGTGCTGGCGACCGTCGCCGCCTGGTGCGCGAAGCACGACGCCCTGCTCACCTCGACCCGCACCAGCCAGCGCACCCTCGAAGACGTCTTCCTCGACCTGACCGGACACGAGCTGCGAACGTGACCTTCGTCCCGGCGCCCGCCCGCGCGCCCATGATCCACATCGTCCGCCGCCAGGCCGCCATGGAGCTGACGCTCACGCTGCGGCGCGGTGAATCGCTGCTGCTCACGCTGGTCATCCCCGTCCTGATCCTGATCGGCGTGGCGAAGCTCGACGCGCTGTCGCTGCCGACCGACGACCGGGTCGGCTACCTCGTCCCCGGCGTGCTGGCGCTCGCCGTGATGTCGACGGCGTTCACCGCGCAGGCGATCGCCACCGGGTACGAACGCTCGTACGGGGTGCTGAAACGGCTCGGCGCCTCCGCGCTCCCCCGCTGGGGGCTGCTGCTGGCGAAGTCAGCGGCCGTGCTGGTCGTCCTCGCCGCGCAGGTCCTGATCCTGGGCGGCGTCGGCGCGGCGATGGGCTGGCGACCGGCCGCTTCCGGCCTGCTGCCCGCCGCCGTCCTGATCGCGCTCGGAACGGCCGCCTTCTCCGGACTGGCGCTGCTCATGGCCGGCACCCTGCGCGCCGAGGCGACGCTGGCCGGCGCGAACCTGATCTACCTGCTGCTGCTCGCCGCCGGCGGCGTCGCCGTGCCGCTCCCGGACGCCGCCCGCGACGCGCTGTCCTGGCTGCCGATCACCGCGCTCGTCGACGGTCTCCGCGCCACGCTCGACGGCGACGCGGCGCCGGTGCGGGTCTGGATCGTCCTCGCCGGCTGGGCGGTCGGCGCCATCGCCGCCGCGGCCCGGTTCTTCCGGTGGGAGTGACGCGATGACCACCACCGCCCCGGCCCCCGTCGGCACCCCCGGCCTGTTCCGGCGCCTCGCCTCGGACCCGGCCGTCCTCGCCCGGCTGTGCCTGGGGACGCTGATCGGCAACGCGGTGATCGTCGTGACCGGCGTCGCCGTCCGGCTCACCGGCTCCGGCCTCGGCTGCCCGACCTGGCCGAAGTGCACCGAGTCGAGCTACGTCAACACGCCGGAGTTCGGCCTCCACGGCTACATCGAGTTCGGCAACCGGCTGCTGAGCTTCGTCCTGATCGTGATCGTCGGCGCGACGATCCTGGCGACGTGGTTCGCCCGTCCCCGGCGCCGCTCGCTGGTCGTGCTGTCCGCGCTCCAGATCGTGGGGATCGTCGCGCAGGCGGTGGTCGGCGGCATCACGGTCCTGACCGACCTCAACCCCTGGACTGTCTCCGCGCACTTCCTCGTCTCGATGGGGCTGATCTACGCCGCGTACGCGCTGTGGCAGCGCTCGCGCGAGGGCGACGGCGACCGGGTGTTCCTGGTGCCGCCGCCACTCGTGTGGCTGGCGCGCGCCGTGGTGACCGCCGCCGCGGCGGTGCTGGTCGTCGGGACGATCGTCACCGGCAGCGGCCCGCACTCCGGCGACGAGGCCGCCGCGCGGACCGGGTTCGACCCGGCCATGGTCAGCCAGCTCCACGCCGACGCCGTCTTCCTGCTGCTCGGACTGAGCATCGCCACCTGGTTCGCGTTCCGGGCCGTTCGGGCGCCGACCGGGCCGGTCGCGCTGCTCGTCGGCGCCGAACTGGCGCAGGGACTGGTCGGCTTCGTCCAGTACTTCACGCACCTGCCCGTCCTGCTCGTCGCGCTGCACGTGGTCGGCGCGTGCCTGGTGTGGATCGCCGCGATCCGGGTCCTGTTCACGGTCCGTAGGCGCCCGATTTCGTCCTGACTCTGTCGTTAACACCGTTTATCGCCGTAACATCCCGCGCACCTGATCGAACGTTCAGCCCGACAGGAGCGCCCATGTTGGTTGCCCGGTTACTCGCAGCAGCAGTCCTCGTCACGGCGGCACTCGGTGCCCCACCCGCCCAGGCCGCCGCCTGGGCGCCCGCCGCCACCGCGACCGTCCACCCCGGCGTGCAGATGTTCACCGACGGCGCCCAGTGCACCGCCAACTTCATCTTCACCAGCGGGACGGCCGTCTACATCGGCTACGCCGCCCACTGCGCCGGCACCGGCGCGGCCACCGACACCGACGGCTGCGACGCCGGCTCGCTGCCGGTCGGCACGCCCGTCGAGATCACCGGCGCGAGCCGTCCGGGCGTGCTGGCCTACAGCTCGTGGAAGACGATGCAGGCGCGCGGCGAGGCCAACGCCGACACGTGCGCCTTCAACGACTTCGCGCTGGTACGGATCGACGCCGCCGACGTCGCCAAGGTCAATCCCAGCATCCCGCGCTGGGGCGGCCCGACCGGCCTCAACACGGCCGGCGCCCCCGCCACGGAGGCGGTCTACTCCTACGGCAACTCGTCCCTGCGCGGCGGGGTCACGCTGCTCAGCCCGAAGCAGGGTCTCAGCGTCGGCGACGCCGGCAACGGCTGGAGCCACACCGTCTACACGGTCACGCCCGGCATCCCCGGCGACTCCGGCAGCGCGTTCCTCGACAAGGACGGGCGCGGACTCGGCACCCTGAGCACCGTCGCCATCGCGCCACTCGCCCTGAGCAACGGCGTCGGCGACCTGTCCCGCGAGCTGGCGTACGCCCGGGCGCACGGCGGCCTCGGCAACGTCGCGCTGGCCCTCGGCACCGAGCCCTTCACCCCGTAACGCGCGGCCCCATCCACCGCGTTTGGGCGATCTTTCTGCGCCTATGGCGACAGAGAGATCGCCCACGCGGCGGCCCGCCGCGGCCCCGGGCCCAGGGCGCGCGCGGCGCCCCAGGCCGCGCGCCCTCCGCCGGGGCGGCTAGGTGCGGACGCCGGTGAGGGCCTCGGAGGCTTCCCACAGGCGGCGGCCCAGGTCGGCGTCATACGCCTGGGGCGACGCTTTCGACACGACCGGGTAGCCGCGCGCCCCGCCGGGGCCGCTCGGCCCGTAGTACTCGCCGGACTGGGCGTCGGGGTCGGTGGCGGCGCGCAGCATCGGCAGGGCGCCGAGCCGGCCGGGCTGGCCGAGGCGCATGCCGATGCCGAAGAAGAGGCGGTTGAACAGCCCGCCGTCGCGGCCGAGGTTGGTGGCGGCGAAGCCCGGATGTGCGGCGAGGCTGCGCAGCGGCGTGTCCTCGGTGCGGCGGGCCAGTTCGAACGCGAACACGGTGTTGGCCAGCTTGGACTGGGCGTACGCGGCGGTGCGGTTGTATCCGCGTTCGGCGCCGAGGTTGTCGAAGTCGATCGCGCCGCCGCGGTGGGTCAGGCTGCTGACCGTCACGACCCGCGCGGCCGGGCGGGCGAGCAGCGCCGGCAGCAGCAGCCCGGTCAGCGCGAAGTGGCCGAGGTGGTTGACGCCGAACTGGAGCTCGAACCCGTCGCTGGTGTGCTTGAGCGGGGGCATCATCACGCCGGCGTTGTTGACCAGCACGTCCAGCTCGGCCGGGACCTTCCCGGCGGCCGTGCGCACCGATTCCAGCGACGCCAGGTTCAGCGGGAGCCAGTCGACGTCGGCGGCGGGGGCGGCGGCGCGGATCCGTCCGATCGCGTCGGCGCCGCGCGCGTCGTCACGGCCGGCCAGGATCGTCGCCGCGCCGGCCCGGGCCAGCTCCAGCGCGATGTGGAACCCTAATCCGCTGTTCGCCCCGGTGACGAGCGCGGTGACGCCGGTCAGGTCGGGGATGTCGGTCGCCGTCCAGCGGCTCACCGGCGTCCACCCATCCGGCGCCACTCGGCGGGCGTGGTGCGCACGGACTCCACCAGCTCGCGGCCCCAGCTGTCCGCGACCGTCACCCCGGCGGCGTCGAGCGCTGCTTTCGCGCTGTCCACGTCGGGCGCGACGACGTCACCCCAGGCACCGTCGGCGCCGACCAGGACGATGCGGGCCCCGCGCCGCCCGATGTGCGAGACGACGGCGGTGGCGGTGCCACCGTGCGAGGCGGCGAACGCCTTGAGAACTTCGGTCATGGCGTCACGGTACCGGCGGGTAACCACCGACGCGCGATCAGGCCGGTCAGAACACCAGCGCGTCGACGGCGACCAGGACGAACAGGAGCGTCAGGTACTGGATCGACAGGTGGAACAGCGTCATCGGCTTGACCTTGCGGCCGTGCGCGATGCCCCGCTCCAGGCGGTGGGCGCCGATCAGGAACACCGCGCCGAGGACGATCGCGCCGGCGCCGTAGAGCCAGCCGGTCGGCGCGAGCGGCCACAACAGCAGCGAGCTGGCGACCATCGCCCACGAGTACCCGACGATCTGGCGCGCCACGGTCAGCGCCGGCGCGACGACCGGCAGCATCGGCACGCCGGCCTTCGCGTAGTCGTCCTTGAACTTCATGGCGAGCGGCCAGTAGTGCGGCGGCGTCCAGAAGAAGATGATCGCGAAGAGGACGACGGCCGCCCAGCTCAGGCTGTTCGTGACGGCCGCCCAGCCGATCAGCACCGGCATGCACCCCGCGGCGCCGCCCCACACGATGTTCTGCGGCGTGCGGCGCTTGAGCACGAGCGTGTAGACGAGGACGTAGAACAGGATCGCGGCCAGCGCCAGCAGTGCGGCGAGCGCGTTCGTCGTCACCCACAGGAACACGGTGGCGATTGCGCCGAGCACGATGCCGAAGATCAGGGCGTTGCGCGGCGTCACGGTGTGCCGCGCGAGGGGCCGCCGGGACGTGCGGCTCATGACCTCGTCGATGTCGCGGTCGAGGTAGCAGTTGAGCGCGTTGGCGCTGCCGGCCGCGAGCGACCCGCCGATCAGCGTGGCGACGACCAGCCAGAGCGACGGCAGGCCGCCCTCGGCGAGGAACATGGTCGGCACGGTGCTGACCAGCAGCAGCTCGATGATCCGCGGCTTCGTCAGCGCGACGTAGGCCGCGACCGTGGCGAGCGGACCGTTGGGACGGGTGCCGTGGCCCTCGGTGACGGGCGCCTCGATGACCGACGTCATCGCGCCGCCCTCGGGACCAGCAGGCGGTGACACGCCACGTGCGTCCACCTCTCCACTGACTCGGGCTCTGGAGCGTCCACCAAACGCTCCTGCTGCTGGCCGGATGCCGCGAAGCACCCCGCCGGGCGATAGTAGTCGACAGTCCGTCGACGGTTTGCCACGGGTGCGCCCCGCCGCGCCGCTGCATCGTTACCGCGGAGGTAGGTACTGTCGGTGCCGAGCGTCCGTCGGCGGCGTCGCCGGGCGCGGTCCTGCAATCCAGTCCGCCCAGAAAGACACCGCTTGTGACCAGTACTGATCAGACCTTCGAGTGGTCCGCGGCGGACCGCCGCGCCGTGGACACCGTCCGTGTCCTCGCCATGGACGCCGTCGAGAAGGCCGGCAACGGCCACCCCGGCACCGCGATGAGCCTCGCGCCCGCGACGTACCTGCTCTTCCAGCGTGTGCTGCGTCACGATCCGGCGCAGCCGACCTGGCCCGGCCGGGACCGGTTCGTCCTGTCGTGCGGGCACTCCAGCCTCACGCTCTACATCCAGCTGTACCTGTCGGGGTACGGGCTGAGCCTGGACGACCTGAAGGCGCTGCGGCAGTGGAACTCGCTCACGCCGGGTCACCCCGAGCACGGGCACACGGCGGGCGTGGAGACCACAACGGGGCCGCTGGGTCAGGGCGTGGCGAACGCCGTGGGCATGGCGATGGCCGCCCGCCGCGAGCGCGGCCTGTTCGACCCGGACGCCGCCCCGGGCGCGAGCCCGTTCGACCACCACGTCTGGTGCTTCGCCTCCGACGGCGACCTGCAGGAGGGCGTGAGCGGCGAGGCGTCCTCGCTGGCCGGTCACCAGCAGCTCGGCAACCTCACGGTCCTGTGGGACGACAATCACATCTCCATCGAGGACGACACGAACATCGCGTTCTCCGAGGACGTGTGCGCGCGGTACGAGGCGTACGGCTGGCACGTGCAGCGGGTGGAGGACGGCGAGGACGTCGACGCGCTGCACGCCGCGTTCGAGGCGGCCAGGGCGGAGACGTCGAAGCCCAGCTTCATCGCCGTCCGGACGATCATCGGGTACCCGGCGCCCACCAAGCAGAACACCGGCAAGATCCACGGATCGGCGCTGGGCGCCGACGAGGTCGCCGCCACCAAGAAGGTCCTCGGCTTCGACCCGGAGCAGACGTTCGAGGTGAGCGACGAGGTGCTGTCGCACGCCCGTGCTGTCGGCGACCGGGGCAAGACCCTGCACGCCGCCTGGGACGAGCAGTTCGACGCGTGGGCGGCCGCCAACCCGGAGCGCCGGGCGCTGTTCGACCGGCTCGCCACCCGCACCCTGCCGGACGGCTGGGCCGACGCGCTGCCGACCTGGGAGCCGGGCAAGGGCGTGGCCACCCGCGTGGCGTCCGGTGAGGTGCTGAACGCGCTGGCGCCGGTCCTGCCGGAGCTGTGGGGCGGCTCGGCCGACCTCGCCGGCAGCAACAACACGACGATGAAGGGCGAGCGGTCGTTCGTCCCGGAGAGCTTCCAGACGAAGGCGTTCCCGGGCGGCCCGTACGGGCGCACGCTGCACTTCGGCATCCGCGAGCACGCGATGGGCTCGATCCTGAACGGGATCGCGCTGCACGGCGGCACCCGCCCGTACGGCGGCACGTTCCTGGTGTTCTCCGACTACATGCGGCCGGCGGTGCGGCTCGCCGCGCTGATGAAGCTGCCGGTCACCTACGTCTGGACGCACGACTCGATCGGCCTCGGCGAGGACGGCCCGACCCACCAGCCGGTCGAGCACCTCACGGCCCTGCGCGCCATCCCCGGCCTGGACGTCGTCCGTCCGGCCGACGCCAACGAGACGGCTGTCTGCTGGAGGACCGTCCTGGAGCACACCGACCGGCCCGCCGCGCTGGCGCTGACCCGGCAGAACGTGCCGGTGCTGGACGCGGCCGTCGCGGTTGGGGCGGCACGGGGCGGGTACGTCCTGCACGATGCGTCCGCGGAGCCGCAGGTCATCCTCATCGGCACGGGCTCCGAGGTGCAGCTCGCTGTGGCCGCCAGGGAGTCCCTGGAGGCCGCCGGCGTGCCGACCCGGGTCGTCTCGATGCCGTGCCGGGAGTGGTTCGCCGCCCAGGACGCCGAATACCGCGAGAGCGTTCTCCCGGCGGCCGTTCGCGCCCGGGTTTCGGTCGAGGCGGGCATCGCGATGAGCTGGCGCGATCTGGTCGGTGACGCAGGCGAGAGCGTCAGCCTTGAACATTTCGGGGCCTCGGCTCCGTTTGAGGTGTTGTACGAGCAGTTCGGGCTGACCGCCGGCGCCGTCGAGGCCGCCGCGCGCGCAAGCCTGGAGCGCGTGAACCGCTGAACCCAACCGGGGAAGGAACCGACCGATGAGCAATAGAGCCCTCGCCGAGCTTTCGGCTGCGGGAGTGGCCGTCTGGCTGGACGACCTCTCCCGCGAACGCCTCAACTCCGGCAACCTCGAACGGTTGATCAAGGACATGAGCGTCGTGGGGATCACGAGCAACCCGACGATCTTCGCGAAGGCCCTGGAGGACGGCGAGTCCTACACCGAGCAGGTGCGCGACCTCGCCGTCCGCGGCGTCGACCTCGAAGAGGCGGTGCGTGCGATCACCACGTACGACGTGCGCTGGGCGTGCGACGTGCTCAAGCCCGTCCACGACGGGAGCCACGGTGTGGACGGCCGGGTGTCGATCGAGGTCGACCCGCGGCTCGCCCGCGAGACCGACAAGACGATCGCCGAGGCCAAGGCCCTGTGGTGGCTGGTGGACAGGCCCAACCTGTTCATCAAGATCCCGGCGACCCGCGAGGGCCTGCCGGCGATCACGGCCACCCTCGCCGCCGGCATCAGCGTCAACGTCACGTTGATCTTCAGCCTCGAGCGCTACGACGAGGTCATGGAGGCGTTCCTGGCCGGGCTGGAGCAGGCCAGGGCGAACGGGCACGACGTCGCCCAGATCTCCTCGGTCGCCTCGTTCTTCGTGTCGCGGGTCGACACCGAGATCGACAAGCGCCTGGACAAGATCGGCGGGGACGAGGCCGCCGCGCTCAAGGGCAAGGCCGGCATCGCCAACGCCCGCCTTGCCTACCAGCACTACGAGCAGGTGTTCGCGGGCGAACGCTGGCAGGCCCTGGCCGACGCCGGCGCCCGTCCGCAGCGCCCGCTGTGGGCCTCGACCGGCGTCAAGGACCCGGCGTACAAGGACACGATGTACGTCGAGGAGCTGATCGCCCCCGGCACGGTCAACACCATGCCCGAGGCCACGCTCAACGCGTTCGCCGACCACGGCGAGGTCCGGGGCGACACCGTCACCGGCGCCTACGCCGAGGCCCAGTCCGTCCTCGACGCGCTGGCCGCCGTCGGCGTCTCCTACGACGAGGTCGTCCAGGTCCTGGAGGACGAGGGCGTGGAGAAGTTCGAGATCTCGTGGAGCCAGCTCCTGGAGTCCGTCCAGCACCAGCTCGACGGGGCCGCCCGATGACCCAGACACCCACGTCCGCCGGCGGTGGCCTCACCGTCGGCGGAGCGGTCCCCGGTGCGGACGGGACCGTCAAGCAGATCCTCGCCGACGGCGTCCCGGCGAGGCTCGTCGCCAAGGACCCCACGCTGTGGGGCCCGGCGGCGGAGGCCGAGGCGAGCATCCGCCTCGGCTGGCTCGACCTCCACGAGACGTCCAGGCCGCTGGTGGAGCGTCTCACGGCGCTGCGTGCCGAGCTGGTCGCGGAGGGGCTCGACCACGTCGTCCTCGCGGGAATGGGTGGCTCCTCGCTCGCTCCCGAGGTCATCACACGGACACTCGGCGTGGCACTGACCGTGCTCGACACCACCGACCCGCACCAGGTCCGCAGCGCCATCGCGGACCGTCTCGACCGCACGGTCGTCGTGGTGTCCAGCAAGTCCGGCGGCACGGTCGAGACCGACAGCCACCGCCGCGCGTACCACCAGGCGTTCCTCGACAGCGGGCTCACCGAGGAGGAGGCCGGGCGGCGGTTCGTCGTCGTCACCGACCCCGGCTCGCCGCTGGAGGCCACCGCGCGCGAGTTCGGCGCCCGCGCCATCGTCCTCGCCGACCCGAAGGTGGGCGGCCGCTACAGCGCCCTGACCGCGTTCGGGCTGGTGCCGTCCGCGCTGACCGGCGTGGACGTCGGCGAACTGCTCGACCAGGCCGCCGAGCTCGCCGCCACGCTCGACGGCGACGGCCCGGCGCTCACCCTGGGCACCGTGCTCGGCACCGCAGCCCTTGAGGGCCGCGACAAGCTGGTCCTCGCCGAGGACGGGTCCGGGATCGTCGGCCTGGGCGACTGGGCCGAACAGCTCATCGCCGAATCCACGGGCAAGGACGGCAAGGGCATCCTGCCGGTCGTGGTCGAATCCCCCACCGCGCACGGCATCACCGGCGACGACGTCCTGTTCGCCACCGTCGGCGGATCGGTACGGGCCGGGTCCGGTCCGGACTACGGCGCGGGTCCCACCCCGGACCTCAGCGTCAACGGCCCGCTCGGCGCCCACTTCCTCGCCTGGGAGTACGCCACCGCGATCGCCGGCCGGATCCTCGGCATCAACCCGTACGACCAGCCCAACGTGGCCGAGTCGAAGGACAACACCGGCCGCATCCTGGAGTCCGGGCTGCCCGAGATGGCGCCGGCCTTCACCGACGGCGCCGTCGAGGTGTACGGGGACGCGGGCCTGCTCGGCGGCGCCTCGGACATCGCCGACGCGCTGACCGCGCTCCTGGAGTCCGTCGACGAGCGCGGGTACGTCGCCGTGCTCGCCTACCTGGACCGCTTCGGCGACTCGGGCACCGCGAAGCTGCGGTCGCTGCTCGCCGAGCGGACCGACCGTCCGGTGACGTTCGGCTGGGGCCCGCGCTTCCTGCACTCGACCGGCCAGTACCACAAGGGCGGTCCGCTGGTCGGCTCGTTCCTGCAGATCACCGGCGCCGTCACCGACGACCTGCCCGTGCCCGGCAGGCCGTACACGTTCGGCGGGCTCCAGGCCGCGCAGGCCGCGGGCGACGTCCAGGCGCTCGGCGGGCGGGGCCGGCCGGTGCTGCGGCTCCACCTGACCGACCGCGCCGCTGGTATCGCCCAGCTCGTGGCGGCCTTCCAGTGACGGGGCCCGCGGTGAAACCGGGGAACCCGCTACGCGATCCCGCCGACCGGCGGCTCCCCCGCGTACCGGAGCCGTGCGCGCTCGTCATCTTCGGCGTGACCGGCGACCTGGCCCGCAAGAAGCTCATCCCGGCCGTCTACGACCTGGCCGCGCGGGGCCTGCTCCCGCCCGGCTTCGTCGTGCTCGGTTTCGCCCGCCGCGACTGGGGCGACGGCGACTTCGAGCAGGTCGCCCGCAAGTCCGCGCAGGAACACGCGCGGACGCCGTGGCAGGACGACGTGTGGGCGCGGCTCGCCGGCAACATGAAGTTCGTCGGCGGCAGCTTCGACGACGACGCGGCGTTCGACACGCTCGCCCGCACGCTGGACGAGCTGCGCGACAGCCACGGCATCGCCGGCAACGCCGCGTTCTACCTGTCGATCCCGCCGGCGATGTTCCCGACCGTGCTGCGGCAGATGGACCGGACGAAGATGTGCGACAACGCGACAGCCGGCGGTTGGCGCCGCGTCGTCGTGGAGAAGCCGTTCGGCCACGACCTCCCCAGCAGCCGGGAGCTGAACAGGCTGGTCGACGAGGTGTTCACGCCCGAGGACGTGTTCCGCATCGACCACTACCTCGGCAAGGAGACCGTCCAGAACCTGCTCGCGCTGCGGTTCGCCAACACGCTGTTCGAGCCGGTGTGGAGCTCCCACTTCGTCGACTCGGTGCAGATCACGATGGCCGAGGACGTCGGCATCGGGACCCGCGCCGGCTTCTACGACGAGACGGGCGCCGCCCGGGACGTGCTGCAGAACCACCTCCTCCAGCTCCTCGCGCTCACCGCCATGGAGGAGCCGGTCAGCTTCTCCCCCGAGGCGATCCGAGTCGAGAAGCTGAAGGTCCTCACGGCGATCAGCCTGCCGAGCGATCCGGAGCACTTCGCCATCCGCGGCCAGTACGAGCAGGGCTGGCTCGCCGGCCAGCGCGTGCCGGGCTACCTCCAGGAGGAGAACGTCCCGCCGGGGTCGACCACCGAGACGTACTCGGCGGTCCGGCTCGGCGTGCAGACGCGGCGCTGGGCGGGCGTCCCGTTCTACGTGCGCACCGGCAAGCGGCTCCCCCGCCGCGTCACCGAGATCGCGGTCTCGTTCAAGCGGGCACCGCACCTGCCGTTCGCCGAGACCGACACCGAGTCCCTCGGCCGCAACCAGCTCGTGGTACGGGTCCAGCCGGACGAGGGCGTGACGCTCAAGTTCGGCTCCAAGGTGCCGGGCAGCGCCATGGAAGTACGAGACGTCGCGATGGACTTCCTCTACGGCGAGGCGTTCACGGAAGCGTCACCCGAGGCGTACGAACGGCTCGTCCTGGACGTGCTGCTCGGCGACTCGACGCTGTTCCCGCACGCGGAGGAGGTCGAGGCCAGCTGGAAGGTCATCGACCCCCTGGAGGAGTTCTGGGCGGGTCGCAAGCCCCACACCTACCGGGCCGGCGAATGGGGCCCGAAGGCGGCGGACGAGATGCTGGCGCGCGAAGGCCGCCACTGGAGGCGACCCTGATGACCACTGTGCACCCCGCCGACCACCTCCGCTCCGCTCCTCGCTCCTGCGTCGCTGCGATGCTCACTCCGGAGGCCGGCTCATGACTCTGCACCCCGCCGACCACCTCCGCTCCGCTCCTCGCTCCTGCGTCGCTGCGATGCTCACTCCGGAGGCCGGCTCATGACCACTCTTTGGGAGACGACCGGAACGGACGTCGTCAAGGCCCTCGGATCGGCGCGGCGCGCGGCCGGGAGCATGATCTCCGGGCTGGCGTTGACGCTGGTCGTGGTGGCGGACGAGAAGAAGGTCGCGGAGGCGGAGGTCGCGGCCGTGCGGGCGGCGTCCGCCCACCCGTGCCGGGTGCTGATCGTCGTCCGCCGGCAGATCGAGTCCGAGCAGCCGCGGCTGGACGCCGAGATCTCCGTCGGCGGGCGGCTCGGCCCCGGCGAGGCCGTGGTGATGCGGATGTACGGGCGGCTGGCGCTGCACGCCGAATCGGTCGTGCTGCCGCTGCTCGCCTCGGACGTCCCGGTCGTGACGTGGTGGCACGGAGAAGCGCCCGCGAAGATCGCCCACGATCCGCTCGGCGTGTTCGCCGACCGGCGCGTCACCGACGCGGCCCAGGCCGCCGACCCCATCGAGGCGCTGCGCATCCGGGCCAAGGACTTCGCCCCGGGCGACACCGACCTCGCGTGGACCCGGGCCACCCCGTGGCGCGCGGTCCTGGCGGGCGCGTTCGACAGCGCCTCCGGCCGTGCCGTCAAGGCCCGGATCGGCGCCGAGGCCGGCAACCCGTCGGCGTGGCTCATCGCCGGCTGGATCAAGGCGCGGCTCGGCGTCCAGCCCGAACTGGTCGACACGGCCGGGCCTGGCATCACCGAGGTGTCCCTGGCACTGGACGACGGCACCTCGCTGTCGCTCAACCGCCCGGACGGGCACTCGGCGGTGCTGCACCGCAGCGGCGTCCAGGACCGGCGGCTGCCGCTGCACCGCCGCGAGATCGGCGACCAGCTCGCCGAGGAGCTGCGGCGGCTCGACCCGGACCAGCCCTACGCGGGCGCCCTGTCCGCGGCGACCGGCATGACCGGGCTCGAAAGCCGCCCGGCGGTCCGGACCCACGAATGGATGGAACCCACCCCCGTCAACGGGGCACGGTCCTGAACACGTTCACTGTCGGACTTTTGAGGGTCGGCACCGCCCAGCGACCCTCAAAAGTCCGAAACTCGGCGAAGGCGGCGGCGTGAGTACGAGCGAGGTGCTGGTCTACTGGGACGCGGACGAGGTGGCCACGGCGGCCGCGTCCCGTCTCATGACCCGGATCGCGGAGGCGCAGTCCGCCAGGGGCAGCGCGTCGGTCGTCCTCACCGGCGGCGGCGTCGGCATCGGGCTGCTCCGCGCGTTGCGTGGCAGCCCGGCGCGCGACGCCATCGACTGGCGCCGTCTCGACGTGTGGTGGGGGGACGAACGGTTCCTGCCGGCCGGCGACCCGGAACGCAACGAGACACAGGCGCGGGAGGCGCTGCTCGACCACGTCCCGCTGGATCCGGCGCGGGTCCACCCGATGCCGGCGTCAGGCCGCCACGATCCCGAGACGGCCGCCGCCCGGTACGCCGCCACACTCGCGGACCACGCCCGGCCCGGCCACGACCTGCCGCACTTCGACGTCCTGCTGCTCGGCGTCGGCGGCGAGGGGCATGTGGCGTCGATCTTCCCCGAGTCGCCGGCCGCACACGACGAACGGCCCGTGGTCGCCGTCCGGGGGTGCCCCAAGCCGCCGCCGACGCGGATCACGCTGACGTTCCCGGCCATCCAGAGCGCGGACGAGGTGTGGCTCGTGACCGCCGGCGCCGCGAAGGCCGGCGCGATCGGCATGGCGCTGCGCGGGGCGGGGCCGGTGCAGATCCCGGCGGCCGGCGCCACGGGCCGCGTCCGGACGCTGTGGTTCCTCGACCGTGAGGCCGCGGCCGAGGTCCCGCAGACCCTGATCAGCCTGCGCACCTAGAAACAGCCCACCTGGAAACAGAGCAGCGGCACGCATCCCGAGGGGTGCGTGCCGCTGTCGTGTGCAGGCTCAGGCTCCGCCGCGGCGCTCGCGGAGCTTCATGAGCGCCTCTTCCAGGATCGCCTCGCCGTCCGCGTCGCTGCGGCGTTCCCGGACGTAGGCCAGGTGCGTCTTGTACGGCTCGTTGCGCGGCGCGGCGGGCGGCGCCTCGGAGTTCTGGCCCGCCGGGAGACCGCACCGGGGACAGTCCCAGTGGTCCGGGACTGCCGCTTCCATCGCGAACGAGGGTCGAGTGATGTGCCCGTTGGCGCAGTAGAACGGGATATGGACACGCGGTGCGGCCTCGCCGCGTTCCGCCTCGCCCATCGGTCCTGCTCCGACACGGGTACCACGAATGGCGTTACCACCAGCCACGGCTGTGCGCTCCTTGTCCTTCTTCGACTACTGAGGGGGGATTGAGTCAGCTAGGACGCGGCCCGGGTGCGCTCAGGCGGTGTTCGCCTTCAGGAGCAGGCCGAGGCCGATGATGCAGGCGAGCCAGATGATCCCGATCAGGATCGTGAAGCGGTCGAGGTTCTTCTCCGCGATCGAGGATCCAGCGAGGTTCGAGGAGACGCCACCGCCGAACATGCTCGACAACCCGCCGCCCTTCCCCCGGTGCAGAAGGATCAGGGCAACGAGCAAGAGGCTCGAGATGATGAGCGTGACCGACAGACCGATGACCATCGCGGAACGTGCTTCCTCTCCTGGTGGGACGTGACGCGGCTTGCCGCTGCGCCACACGCGGTGAACCGGATGGGCCGGCCGCCCGCGTGGGTGGGGGCTATGGGGTGCCCCGTCACAGGATACGCCTTGTGCACCCGCGACCTGCGGCGGTTCGGCGGCGAGGCTAGCAGGACAGTTCCGGTCATCCCGCAACGATCCTCGCGACCGGCCCCAGACCGGGCACGTCGAGACGGCTCGCGCCGGCTTCCCCGGGCTGGTACCCGTACAGTCCGGCGGCGCCTGGAGCGTAGCCGAACACCGCACCACCGAGGGACCACGCGGGCCGGACGGGCGTCGATCCCGGCGCGGTGCGGTACCGGGTGCCCGGGACGATCGTCGGCCGCCCACCGCCGTCGAACACGGTCGCGAGCGCGAGCGCGGCCTCGGGACGGTCGTCGCCGGCGTCCGGCTCGACCATCGTCGCGATCCAGAGGCCGTCCCGGGACAGGACGGGTTCGCCGAGCACTCGCATCCGGGCCGGCGTCCGCAGCCGGGTGGTGCGGCCGGTGGCCGTGTTGACCAGCGAGTACCGGCAGGTGCCGGCGCAGTCGTGGGCGACCACGATCAGGCCGGGGCCGGCGCTCACGACCCGCCCGGACACGTCCAGCCCCTCGGGTTCGCTGTCGCCGAGGCGCCACAGGGACAGTTCGCCGCGTTGCGTGGTCAGGACGACGCCGTCGCGCAGGATCGCGGCCGGTTCGGTGCCGGCCGGCACGGCGGCGGCGGACCCGCGGACCGCGCCGTCCAGCCCGTACCCCTGGAGCGTGGTGCCGCCCGTGGCCGCGGACCGGACGATCCACGCCGACCAGCCCTGCGGTCCGGGCAGGATGCGGGCGCCCGGACCGATCCGCTGGAGGATCCGGCCGGTGCCGTCCAGGACGGTGGCGACGCGCCCGCCACCGCCGGCCCGGTCGGGGGTGACGACCACGGTCTCGTCGGTCGTGGCCCAGCCGCCCGAGGCGAAGCCGGTGGCGCCGCGCAGCGCGGTCTGCTGGGTGCGTTCGGCGCCGTGCTCGATCCGGACGAGCCGCCGGCCCGCCTCGACCGTCAGCGCGAACGAGGCGCCCGGCGCGAGGATCGGCGCGACCCAGGTGGCCTCCTCGGTCACCGGCGACGTCGTCGTGCGGTCCGGGTCGGGTCCGCCGAGGTTGCCGGCGCCGTGGCGCAGGGCCAGCGCTCCCCCGGCCAGCAGGACGGCCACCACGCCCAGCGCGATCCGCCGTTTCAGGCCCACCAGCGGCCGGGGACCCGACTGATCGGGCACGGCCGGGGACCACCTGGGGGCGCGCAACGGGCGCTTCCCGGTGTCCGGCGCGGCACCGCCGTCGAGGATCTCCTTGGCCACCCCCCAAGCCTGCCGGATCGAGGGGCGCTACGAGGCCATCGCGACCGAGGCGTTATCTCCCCGGACGTCCGTTGGTACCGAGAGTGATGCCGCGGACGGTCGGTTCGTCCGGCAAGCGGCGTGGTCCCGGCGGACGGCAGCGACACGACGACCTCCAGGCCACCGCCCGGAATCGCCTTCGCCCGGACCGTCCCGCCGTGCGCGTCCACGACCGCCCGCACGATCGACAGGCCGAGTCCGGCGCCCCGGGTCCCGGTGCGCTCGACGCCGCCCCGGCGGAACGGCTCGAACAGGCCCGGCACCTCGGCCGGCTCCAGTTCAGGCCCGGTGTTGGCCACGATGAGCTGGGCGTGCTTGCCGTCGCCGCCGGTCCGGACGACGAGCCGCCCGTGGTGGATGTTGTACCGGACGGCGTTCTCGATCAGGTTCCCGGCGAGCCGTTCCAGCAGGCTCGGGTCGCCGACGACCAGCGCGGGCGAGAAGTCGGTGGTGACGGTGAGGTCGAGGCGCTTCACCTCGGCCTCGACCGCGCCGAGCGTCACCGGGACGCCGGTGGCCAGGTCGACCGGCACCTGCCGGTTGAGCCGGCGCCCGGCCTGGGCCTCCGTGCGGGCGAGCAGCAGCAGCGCCTCGATCAGCTCGTTCGCGCGTGTGGACGCGTCGCGGACGACGACACCCATCCGGCGCAGTTCCTCCCTTGATGCGTTCGGGTCGGCCAGCGTCACGTCGATCTCGGTGCGCATCACGGCCAGCGGCGTCCGCAGCTCGTGGCTGGCGTTGGCGACGAACCGTTTCTGGCTGCCGAACGCGGCGCCGAGGCGGTCCAGCATCTCGTCGAACGTGTCGGCGAGCTCCTTCACCTCGTCGTCCGGGCCGGTGTGGGCGAGCCGGTCGTCGAGCGTCTCGGTGGAGAAGCGCCGCGCCGTGGCCGTGACCTGGTGCAGCGGGCGCAGCGCGCGGCCGGTCACCAGGTAGCCGCCCACGATGCCGGCGGCGCTCACCACGAGCAGCGCCAGCAGCCCCTTGCTCAGCATGTTGCGGGTGGTGTCCGCCGCGAGCTGGTCCTTGTACTCCTCGGCGGCGATGTTCTCCTCCCGGCCGCCGTCGCGGGTCACCACGACCTGCGACCCGGGCGCGAGTTCGGACCCGGAGCTGAGCGCCCCGCTCGCGAGCTGCCACGACAGCAGCAGGAGGAGCAGGCCGGCGCCGGCCAGCAGCAGCCCGTTGAGCATCGTCAGCCGCAGCCGCAGCGTCGGACGCAGCCGGGTCGGACGCGGCGCCGAGGGCGTCCCGTAGACCGTCATCCCCGTACCCGGTACCCGGCGCCGACCACCGTCTCGATCAGCGCCGGTTCCCCGATCTTCTTGCGCAGCGTCATCATCGTCACCCGGACCGTCGTCGTGAACGGGTCGGCGTTCGCGTCCCACACCCGTTCCAGCAGCTCCTCGCTGGACACGACGGCTCCGCGCGCCGACAGCAGCACCTGCAGGACCCCGAACTCCTTGCGGGTCAGGTCGACGATCGCCCCGGCCCGGGTCACGACGCGGCGCGACGGGTCGAGGACGACGTCCCCGGCCGTCAGGACCGGCGGCGCGGCCGGGGTGGCACGGCGGCCCAGGGCACGCACCCGGGCAACCAGCTCGTCGAACGCGAACGGCTTCGGCAGGTAGTCGTCCGCGCCGATGGACAGCCCGTCGACCCGGTCCGCCACCGTGCCGCTCGCGGTCAGCATCAGGACACGCGTCAGCGCCCCGGACGCGACCAGGTCGGCGCAGATCGTGTCCCCGTGCACGCCAGGGAGGTCGCGGTCGAGGACGACCACGTCGTACCGGGTCACGAGCGCCATCTCGTGTCCCTGCGTCCCGTCGTAGGCGACGTCGACGGCCATCCCCTCACGGCGAAGGCCGCGGGCCACCGCGTCCGCGATGGTCCGCTCGTCCTCGACGACCAACACCCGCACAGTCCGTCTCCCCTTGTCCACACCACGTAACGGCCCCCAGCCTCGCAAGACGCACGTGAAGTCACTGTGAGGGTGACGTTACCCGGGCTATACCGGACGCAGCGCCCAGACCAGCCGCGGCGACTGGCCACCCAGGTACGGCCACTGTTCCAGGGACGACCCGGCGCCGTCCGTGAGCGACATCGCCAGCCCGCTGGACCGGTTGACCAGCCCGTACCGGGTGTCGGCGTGCCGGCGCAGCGTCCACTGCTGGCGGGTGCCGCTGTCGCACGTCCACTGTTCGAGCCGGGTACCCGGCGTGGTGTTGTCGATCTCGGTACGCAGGCAGAGGTTGCTGGCGACGTTGCGGATCCGCCAGTACCCGCCCGTGCGGGCCTCCAGCTTCCAGCGCTGGCTGGTGCCTGTGTGCGCCGGGTTGTGGACGACGTCCGTCCCGGCGGTGGTGTTCGGGACCTCGGCGTTCTCCGCGTTGTCGACGCTCGTCAGGTAGAACACCGCGTTGTTGGCCGGCGGCGTGTCGGCGAGGCGCGTGACGATCCACTCCTGCGTGGCCGCGCCGGTGTGGTTCTCCTGGCGCAGCGGCGCCGGGTGCGGGCCGCTGTCGGTCACGGCCAGCCCGGACAGGTAGTTGAAGATCGCGAACCGGCCATTCGCCAGGGGCTGGAACGCCCACCGCATGCCGTCCTGGCCGTTGCAGCGGTACTGGATGACGGGCGTCCCGGGGTCGGTCTGGCTGTAGGCCGTGTCGGCGCAGAGCTGGCTGTGCGCGTTGGCGAGCTGCCAGCCGGTCTCGTAGTTGAGCACCCACTTCTGGCTGGCCGCGGCCGTGTCCCGGGGCCGCAGGCTCAGCTCGTTCAGGGGCGCCGTGGACCCGTTGGCCAGGTCGAACGCCTGGCCGGTCGCCGCGTTGGTGATCGCGTACGTCCAGCCGCCGCGCAGGTGTCCGTCGTCGTTGTCCGGGACGCTGCCCTTGACGAGGAAGTCGCTGTTGGCGACGTTCCAGTGGGTCGCGAGCCAGCTGCCGGCCGGCGGGTTGGTGTTGAAGTAGTCCTGGCCGCCGCAGTCCAGCAGGCGGTCCGCGTCCTTCTCGGCGCAGGCGAAGCCCTTGATCGGATCGCCGTAGCAGAGCAGGTCCCACTCGTCGGTGCAGTGGCCCGGCGGCGCCGCGTTGGGGGCGCCGGGCAGGACGCCGCCCATCAGGTGCACCAGCTCGTGCGCGGCGGCGTTGCTGCCCCAGCACGGCGCCAGGATCTCGGCGTAGAACGGGCCGCTGTTGAACCGGTTCTCCGGGCCGGGACGGTCGTCGTCGTCGCCCTGCGCGCCACCGCAGCCCGGCGAGTTCTCGGTGAAGAACAGGTACTTGCGGTCAGTGCGGCCGTATCCCTGGGCGCGCAGCGCGTCGAGCATCGCGCCCCAGCCGGCCGCGAACGTACCCGGCGCGAACTCCACGTCACGGATGACGACCTGGCAGCCGCCGGCGACCGCCTGGGTGACGAAGCGCAGGTGCCGGCTGGCACCCGTCCGGGCGGCGCTGTCGTTGAACAGGTCGTCCATCGCCGAGGCCCAGGCGCGGAAACTCAGCAGGTACCGGTCGTAGCGGTCCGGCTGCCCCGGCTCGCGGACGTACAGCAGCTCGACCCGCTTGCCTGCCACGCCGTCGCCTTCGCAGACGACGCTGTTGGCGCCGATCTCCGCGCGGGCGACAGAGTCCGGCAGCGCCGCCGGCCCGCGCGCGGGCGCGCCCGGCGGCGCGGGCTCCACAATGGGCGCCTTGTCGGCGGGTTCAGCGGTAGCGGTTGGTGCGGCGGCGAAGCTGGCGGTCGCGACCGCGACCGCCACCCCCGCCGTGATCAGGCGTCGAGACAACGACACGAACAACGACACGAACTCATCCCCGTTCCACGTCAGCGATCCAGGACAGGTGCCGTCCGGGAGGCTAGGAACGGGAGCGCGTGCCCACAACGGTGCGCCGGCACATCTGCCGGAGTACGCAACCGGGCGGGGGTCAGCCGACCGAGCGGCAGAACGCGAGCACGGGCTCCGGCGCCGCAGAACGCTGCGCGACCGAGCACGGCTCGCCCTTGTCGCGGTCGGTGCCGTCGGCGACGACCGCCATCGGCTTGCCGCCGATGTTCGGGCCGATCACGACCACGAACGGCTGCCCGCCGGCCTCGGTGAGCGTCGCGCCGACCCAGCCGTCCGCACAGCCGGACCGCTTGCCGAGCCGGTACTCGCCGGCCGCCACGCCCAGACCCTTCAGGTGGTCGCGGTAGACGGACACGACCTGCGCGTCCGTCGGGCACGGCCGCGGCCCGGCGCCCGGCTTGTTCGGCTCGGGCTGGTCACCGGCGATGCCGGACGACGGCTCCGGGCTCGGCGGCTTCACCGTCGGGATCGGGTCGCCGGGCTTCGGCAGCGCCGTCTCCGCGGGACCGCCGAGCGGCTTGTCGGAGGCGCTGTCACGGGATTTCTCGTCCGCCGTGCCGCCGAGCGCCATCGACGCCAGCGCCACGGTCGCCGCGAGCGCGCCGACGATCGCCGCGACCAGCAACGCGCGCCGCTTCGTCATCGGAACAACCTCCGCGTCGCTTCCTGGCACGTCGCCGCGCCGTACGCCTGGCCGAGGTTCACCGCGTACCGGGTCTCGATGGCGAGGACCCACCGGTTGTTGGGGCCCCAGATGCCGAGGCAGTTGAGGTTCCACTGGCTGGTGGCGCCGTGCGCGGTCCAGCCGTTCTTCACCGCGATCCGGACGCCGTTGCCGGCCGGGTAGGCCTGCTGGATGCCGAACGCGTTCGACGCCGACACCGAGCGCATCTCGTTGAGGAGGTAGTTGCCCAGCGGCGTCCACAGGTTGCGGCCCGGCATGACGCACAGCCCCAGCTTGACCGCGTCCCGGGACGACATCTTCGTCCAGGACCAGCGGTTCGTCTTGCCGATG
This sequence comes from uncultured Actinomycetota bacterium, assembly GCA_963742725.1. Lineage (GTDB taxonomy): Bacteria > Actinomycetota > Actinomycetes > Mycobacteriales > Cryptosporangiaceae > CAVVAL01. The sequence continues at coordinate 1,882,471 of CAVUMX010000003.1, forward strand.
TAGGTGTCGGTGAGCTTGCAGATCGAGATCATGCGCTGGATGACCGCGTTCCCGCCGCGCGCCCGGTACACGGTCTCGGTGGCCTGGTCGTCGCTGTTGCGGATCATCCGGCTGATCAGGCTGTGCTCGTAGGCCGACAGCGTGGTCCGGCCCTGCTGCTGCACGGCGCGCAGCAGGTCGGCGGCGACCCACACCTTGATCATCGACTCGGTGTTGTTCACCTGCGCCACGCGCGGGTCGTAGTACCAGCGGCCGGTGAGCTGGTCGAAGAGCGCCCACGACGCCCACGTGTTGCGGCCGGCGATCCAGGCGTTCGCCGACGCGACGCGGGCCGCGGACGGCTCCTGGACGATCGACGCGGAGTACTCCGCCGACTTCGCGGCCGGGTTCGTGGCGTCACCGGCGAAGTCGGTGCGCCAGGTCGTCGCGGCCACCGGGCCCACCGCGTAGGACCAGCCGCCGGCCGCGTCGGTCGTGAGCGTGGCGACGGTCTTCCACGCCGTCCCCGCCTTCTGGACGACGGTGACCTTGACGCCCGCGAGCGGCGTGCCGCCGTTGCTGACGACGCCGCTGAAGGTGCGCCGCTCCCCCGCCGGCAGGCTGTGCGCGGTCGGCGTGACGGTGATCGTCGTCGCGGCCACCGCCTTGTCGGTACCGGTCTTGTCCGAACCTGAAGTGGTCGGCGACGGGCTGGCCGACGGGCTCGCCGACGGCGATTCGCTGGCCGACGGCGACGTGCTGGGCGCGGGATCGGGCGATTCCGGCGACGGATCCGCCACCGCCTGCCCGACCAGTAACGCCGCCGTCACACCGACGACCGCCACTGCCAGAACTCCCACGCGTCCCGGTCTCATCGTCCGTCATCCTCCGCTGCAGTCAGCCCCCGTGCGCGCGCCGGCGGGTCGCCGGCGCGCCATCAACGGCCCGCAGCGTACCGGTGGAGCGCCACGCCTCCACCCGCGGGACACGCCCGAGCCGGCAGCGGCCAGGAGGGGCCGTCAGGAGCGGGCGCGGCGGCGCGGCGCCTGGCGGACCGGCTCGGCCGGCTCGTCGTCCAGTCGCGACACCCACTCGATGACGTTGCGCGCGACATCTTGCGAGGTCAGGCCCAGATCGGCGAGGAGTTCGCCGCGTGTGCCGTGCGGGTGCCAGCCGGCGGAGACGCCGAGATCGCGGACCGGGGTGTCCACCTCGGCGTCCCGGAGGGCCTGCGCGATCGCGCTGCCGACGCCGCCGGCGCGCATCCCGTCCTCCAGCGTCACGACGAGGCGGTGCTTGCCGGCCAGCTCGGTCAGCTCGGCGCCGACGGGCAGCACCCAGCGGGGGTCGACCACGGTCACATCGATGCCCTGCTCGGCCGCGCGGGCGGCGACGTCGAGCGCGGTGGGGACGAACGATCCGAGCGCGACGAGCAGCACGTCTGCGCCCACCCCACGGCTCAGCACGTCCGTGTTGCCGACGCGCTCCAGGGCCGTGATGTCGGCCGGCACGACACCGGTCGGGAACCGGACGGCCGTCGGACCGTCGTCGACGGCGAGCGCCTCGCGCAGCTCCTCGCGCAGCGTCGCGGCGTCGCGGGGGGCGGCGACGCGCATGCCGGGGATGACGCCGAGGATCGTGTAGTCCCAGACGCCGTAGTGGCTCGGCCCGTCCGGGCCGGTGATGCCGGCGCGGTCCAGGACGAACGTCACGGGCAGCCCGTGCATCGCCACGTCCAGCGCGGTCTGGTCGAACGCCCGGTTGAGGAACGTCGCGTAGACGGCGACCACGGGGTGCAGGCCGCCCATCGCCAGCCCGGCGGCGGACGTCACCGCGTGCTGCTCGGCGATACCCACGTCGTAGGTGCGCTCGGGGTACTTGCGGGCCAGCTTCTCGATCCCGGTGGGCCCGGCCATCGCGGCGGTGATGCCGACGACGTCCGCGCGCTCGTCGCAGATCGAGACCAGCTCGTCGGCGAACACGCTCGTCCACTTCGTGCCGGGCTTGGCGTGCGCCTTGCCCGTGAGCGGGTCGAACGCGCCGGGGCTGTGCAGGCAGTCGGCCTCGTCGTCCTCGGCCGGCGCGTAGCCGAAGCCCTTGCGCGTCACCGCGTGGACGATCACCGGACCGCCGAACGCCTTCGCCTTGCGCAGCGCCGACTCCAGCGCGTCGCCGTCGTGCCCGTCGACCGGGCCGACGTACTTCAGCCCCAGGTCCTCGAAGAGGCCCTGCGGCGCGATCGCGTCCTTGAGGCCCCGCTTGATGCCGTGCAGGGCGTCGTACAGCGGCGCGCCGACCAGCGGGGTGTGGCCGAGCACCTCCTTGACGGTGTCCAGCACCTTCTCGTAGCCGGGGTTGAGCCGCAGCGAGGCCAGGTGGTCGGCGAGACCGCCGATGGTCGGCGAGTACGAGCGGCCGTTGTCGTTGACGACGATGACGACCGGCCGGTCCTTGCCGGCGGCGATGTTGTTCAGCGCCTCCCAGCACATGCCGCCGGTCAGGGCGCCGTCGCCGACGACCGCGACGACGTGCCGGTCCTCGCCGCGCAGCGCGTACGCCTTCGCCAGCCCGTCGGCGTAGGACAGGGCGGTGGAGGCGTGCGAGTTCTCGACCAGGTCGTGCTCGGACTCGCCCTGGTTCGGGTACCCGGCGAGCCCGCCACGCTGGCGGAGCCGGTCGAAGCCCTCGTGCCGGCCGGTGACGATCTTGTGCGCGTACGCCTGGTGGCCGGTGTCGAACAGGATCCGGTCGCGCGGGGAGTCGAAGACGCGGTGCAGCGCGAGCGTCAACTCGACCACGCCGAGGCTCGGACCGAGGTGCCCGCCCGTGTGGGACACCTTGTCGACCAGGAAGTCGCGGATCTCCGCGGCCAGCGTCGGCAGTGCCTCGGGGGGCAGCGCCTTGAGCTGTTCCGGCGAGCGGATGGTCGACAGGAGAGACGCGGGTTGGTGACTTCCCTGGTCGTTCACGTACGGATCGCCCCTCACTGCGGTGCTGCCTCGGCCGGTCCGCGCCCCCGAGCGCGGTTTCCCCGAGTCTACCGACCGGCGCTCTTGCGCCCCCGCTGGGAGACGGCGTCGATGACGACCGCGAGCAGCAGGACGGACCCGGTGATGAGGTACCGGAACTCGACCTCCAGGCTCAGCAGGTTCAGTCCGTTGGTGATCGAGGCGATGACCAGGGCGCCGAGCAGCGCCGAGTACATCCGGCTGCGGCCGCCGAACAGGCTGGTGCCGCCGATGACCGCCGCCGCGATCGCGTTGATCAGCACGTCGCCGCTGCCGGACTGCTGGCTCGCCGACCCCAGGTACGTGGCGGCCACCACACCGCCGGTCGCCGCGAACGTCGAAGCCAGGACGAACACGGACGTACGGACCAGATCGACCCGGATGCCGGCGCGCCGCGCGGCCTCGATGTTGCCGCCGATCGCGAAGATCGACCGTCCGTAGCGCGTGCGGCGCAGGATCCAGTCCATCACCAGGATGAGGAACAGCGCGAACACGAAGATCCACGGCAGTCCGCGGTCGATGTTGAGCTTCAGCGCGACCGCGACCGAGATCACCAGCAGCAGGACCGTGACGGTCGCCGTGACCCAGACCGGCTGCACCGACAGCCCGGCGGCCGTGCGGCGCTGTGCCTTGACGAGCTGTCCGACCAGGTAGAGGACGGTGAGCCCGATCCCGAGCGCGTAAGGCTGCCAGCCGGACAGGAAGCTGAACTGGCCGATGTCGACGAGCGTGCCGTTGGGCGGCAGGTTGACCGTTCCGGTGCTGCCGAGGATCCACAGCTGGACGCCGAGCCAGGCGAGCAGCCCGGCGAGCGTGACCACGAACGACGGCACGCCGACCTTGGTGAAGATCAGGCCGTGGATCAGCCCGATCGTCGCCCCGCCCGCGACCGCCAGCAGGACCGACACGAGCGCCGACTGCCCGTTGGTGACGTTCGACACCGCGAGGACCGCCGCCGCCACGCCGCTGACCGAGCCGACCGACAGGTCGATCTCGCCGAGGAGCAGCACCAGCACGATGCCCATCGCCATGATCGCGGTGGCCGCGACCTGCTGGGCGAGGCTGACCAGGTTGAACGCGTTCGTGAACTTCGGGTTCAGGGACGTGAAGACGGCGACGATCACGATCAGGCCGAGGATCACCGGCAGCGACCCGAGGTCGCCGCTGCGGAGCTTCGCGACCGTGGCGTCGACGTAGCCGCGGATGCCCTTGGCCTGGATCAGCCGCGGGTCGAGCAGGTCGGCGCTGACGGCCGGCGGCTCGCCGTTGACGGCGGCGTCAGTCACTGGGGTGTCAGTCACCGGGGTTCTCCTTCTCCGCCGTGCGGGCCGCACGCTGGGACACGACGTTGTCGCTGGCCCCGGTGATCGCCGCGATGATCTGCTCGTAGCTGACCTCGCCGACCCGGAACTCGCCGGCGTTGTGCCCGAGCCGCAGCACCACGACCCGGTCGGCCACGGCCTGGACGTCGGCCATGTTGTGGCTGATCAGCACCACGCCGAGCCCGCGCTCGCGCAGCCGCTCGACCAGGTTCAGCACCTGCGCGGTCTGGGCGACGCCGAGGGCCGCGGTGGGCTCGTCCAGCATCACGACCTTCGGGTTGCCGAGCAGCGACCGCGAGATCGCCACGGTCTGGCGCTGGCCACCGGAGAGCGACGCGACCGGGATGCGGACGCTCGGGATCTTGGCGGAGAGCTGCTTGAGCAGGTCCCAGCTGCGGCGTTCCATCTCGGCCTCGTCGATGAGCCCGCCGCGGGTGACCTCGTTGCCGAGGAACAGGTTGCCGACCACGTCGAGGTTGTCGCACAGCGCCAGGTCCTGGAAGACCGTGGCGATACCGAGGTGCTGGGCGGCGGCCGGCGAGCCGATGTGCGCCGGCTTGCCGTCGAAGGTGATGTCGCCGCTGTCCGCCGGGTCCACCCCCGCCATGACCTTGACCAGCGTCGACTTGCCGGCGCCGTTGTCGCCGACCAGGGCGACGACCTCGCCTGGGTGGACGTCGAAGTCCACGTCGGTGAGCGCGCGGACCGCGCCGAACCGTTTGTTGACGCCGCGTAGCGAGAGCACAGGTGCGCCGGTCGGTGCCTCCGCCACCTGCTGGTCCTGAGCGGTCGACATGTCGTCCCCCTTCCCCCCGAACGGTGCGTCCCGGGTGGACGATGCCACCCGGGACGCCTGGTCGCTACTTCAGGCCGGCGGCGGTGCAGGCCGCCGCGTAGTCGGCCGTGCAGATCTGCTCGACCGTGTACAGCTTGTCCTTGACGATCGTGTCCTTGACGTTCTCCTTGGTGACCGCGATCGGCTCCAGGAGTACGGACGCGACGTCCTTCTGGCCGTTGGCCACCTTGGCGTCGGCGCCCGCGACGTCCTCGCCCTTGGCCAGCGCGACGGCCATCTCCGCGGCCTTCTCGGCCTCCGGCGCGTACGCCTTGTAGACCGTCATGTACTGCTCACCGGAGATGATCCGCTGGATCGCGGCAAGCTCCGCGTCCTGGCCGGTGACCGGCGGGAGCGGGGTGATGCCGGCGGTGCGCATGGCGGCGATGGCGCCGCCGCCCGTGCCGTCGTTGGCCGCGTAGACGCCGATGAAGCCGGTCTTGCCGAGCTGCGTGATCTGGCCGGACATGAACTTCTGCGCCTCTTCCGGCTTCCACTCCGGGGTGAAGAAGTCCGGCTTCGGCACGATCTCGAAGCCGCTGCCGTCCAGCACGCTGTGCGCGCCCTTGGAGAAGAGCTTGGCGTTGTTGTCGGTCGGACCGCCGTTGATCATGACGATCTTGCCGGTGGTCTTGCCGTCCTTCTTGAGCTTGTCGACGAGGGCCTGTGCCTGGAGCTGGCCGACCTTCTCGTTGTCGAAGGAGACGTAGTAGTCGACGTCGGCGTTGAGGATCAGCCGGTCGTAGGAGACGACCGGGATGTCCTTGTCCTTCGCCGTCTTGACCATGGTGCCGGCGGTCTCGCCGTTCACCGGGTCGAGGACGACGACGTTGGCGCCGGCGGCGATGACCGAGTCCATCTGGGACCGCTGCTTCGCCTCGTCCTGGGACGCGTTCTGGTAGCTGACCTTGCACTCGGAGCACAGCTCCTTGACCTTGGCCTCGAACAGCGGCCGGTCGAACTGCTCGTACCGCGTGGTCTGGGACTCGGGCAGCAGCAGCGCGATCGTCTTCGCACCCCCGCTGTCACCGGAATCGGTCGTGCTCTCGCATGCGGTCGCTCCGAACGCGAGCAGTGCCGCGGCCGCCGCCACGGCGACGCTTCGACGAAGAATGGACACCGGTACCTCCAGGATTTGCTTGTTACTTGTTACGGAACTAGCTCTTCACCGATCCGGCCATCAGGCCGCCGATGAACCAGCGACCGAGGACGATGTAGACGACCAGGGTCGGCAGCGACGCGATCAGCGCACCGGCCATGGACGCGGCATAGTCCGGCGACTGGGCACCGGCAAGGGCGTTGAGCGCGATCGTGATCGGCCCGTTCGTGGTGTTCGAGAGGAAGATCGCGAACAGGTAGTCGTTCCACGCCGAGGTGAACTGCCAGATGATCGTCACCACGAAGCCGGGGATCGAGATCGGCAGGATCACCGAGGCGAACGTGCGGAGAAGACCCGCCCCGTCGACCCGGCTCGCCTCGATGATCTCCACCGGAACGGTGGTGGCGTAGTAGTTGCGGAAGATCAGCGTGCAGATCGGGATGCCGTAGACACAGTGGACGAACACCAGCGTCGGGATGCCCGGCGGCAGGCCGATCGTGGCGACGATCTCGCGCAGCGGGATCATCACCGCCTGGTACGGGATGAACATGCCGAACAGGATCAGCGTGAAGATCACGTCGGCCCCGGGGAACCGCCACCGCGACAGGACGAACCCGTTCGCCGCGCCGATGAACGAGGAGATGATCGCGACCGGGATCGCCAGCTCGAAGGTCCGGATGAACGACGGCCGCAGCGCCGTCCACGCCTTGTCCCACGAGGCCAGCGTCCACGCGTCCGGCAGGTTCCACTGCCCGTTGACGCCGATCTCGCCGCCGGCCTTGAAGCTGGTGACGACCAGCACGTAGGCCGGCATCAGGACGATGATCAGGAACAGCAGGATCAGGGAGTAGGTCACGGCCTGGCCGGCCGGCGAGCGCCGCTTGAGGCCGCCGCGCGGCTTGCCGAGCCCGGGTACGGCCGGAGCCGTTGTCGTCGAGGTCATGACCGCCGCTCCACCCGGTTGTTGTAGACGAGGTAGGGCACGATCACGATCGCCACGAGCAGCAGCAGCACGATCGAGATCGCCGCGGCCTTGGCGTAGTCGCCGGTGAGCAGCGTCTGCCAGACGTAGACCGCCGGGACCTCGGTGATCCACTGCGCGCCCGAGATGGACATGATCAGGTCGAACATCTTCATCGACATGTGGCCGAGGATGATCAGCACCGACAGCGCGGTGGGCGTGAGCTGCGGGAAGATCACGTGCCGGTACATGCGGTACGTGCTCGCGCCGTCGACCTGCGCGGCCTCCCGCAGCTCCGGCGGGATGCCCCGGAAGCCGGCGAGGAACAGCGCCATCACGTAGCCGGACAGCTGCCAGATCGCGGGCATCGCCATGGCGGCCATGCCCCAGTCCGGGTGGGTCCACCACGGGTTCTCGAGGAACGTCAGGCCGAGGTCGTGGAAGATCCGGTTGATGCCGCCCGCCGCCTCACCGGTGCCCGAGTTCATGAGCCAGCGCCAGACGACGCCGGAGGCGACGAAGGAGACCGCCATCGGGAACAGGTAGATGGCCCGGAACAGGCCCTCGCCCGGGAGCGGGCGCTCCAGCAGCAACGCCCACAGCACGCCCATGACCAGCGCGCCGACCAGGAACACCACCGTGAAGATCAGCAGGTTCTTCAGCGAGTGGGTGAACCGGCCGTTGATGTCGTTGGTGAACAGGTTGACGAAGTTGTCCAGGCCGACGAAGCCACCCGACTTGAGCGCGGTGTGCTGATCGCTCATCGACAGCTTCGTCGTCCACCCGATCAGGCCGTAGACGAAGACGCCGAGCACCACCAGCGACGGCGACAGCAGGAGGAGACCGGGTCCCCAGTGACGCAGGCGGCCGTAGGCCGACCGGCGCCGCGGCTTCGGGGCCCGCGTACTGGCTGGTGGAGCGGGTGTGACCGTGCTGGATGTCACCGGACGAGAACCTCCGTGCTGTGCCCTGCGTGGCGGGTGCGGTGGAGCGGAAGCTGCCTTCCGCTCCACCGCGATGAGCGGGTCTTACTTCTTGGCGAACTGCTCCGCGGCAGAGGCGAGGGCCTTCTGCAGGCCCGCCGCGTCCTGGTCGCTGGAGAACTTGCCCATGGCCGAGTTCACGGCGCCCTGCCAACCCTGCGAGCAGGCGGAACCGTGCGCGCAGGACGGGACCGGGACACCGCTCTTCCAGTCGGCCATCGCGGCCTGCTGGTACGCCGGGTAGTCCGCCGGCGCGGCGTCGGTGCGGGCCGGGATGGAGCCCTTCTTGGTGTTGAACGCCTTCTGGCCCTCGGCGCTGCCGACCGTCTTCAGCCAGCACTTGGTGCCGTCGGCGTTCTTGGCGCCCTTCGGCAGGACGAAGCCGTCGGCCAGCCACTGGAACGCGGTGTCGTTGCCCGGGAAGGCGGCGAAGCCGTAGTCCTTGAAGCCCTTGGCGTCGAGGTCGGCGGCCTCCCAGTCACCCATGAGCTGGTAACCGGCCTTGCCCTCCATGATCAGCTTCTCGGCGTCGGTCCAGTCGAAGGTGTCCCGGTCCTTGTTGGTGTAGCCCAGGAGCTTCTTGTAGTCGTCGATCGCCTTGGTGACGTCGGCGCCCTTCCAGTCCGTCGAGCCGTCCCACAGGCCCTTGAACTTGTCCGGGCCCAGGTCGCTGATCAGGACGGACTCGAACAGCATGACCTGCGTCCAGTCCTTGCCCAGCGCCAGCGGCGTCGCGACGCCCTTGGCCTTGAGCGTGTCCAGCTGGGTGAAGAACTCGGCGAGCGTCTTCGGCGCGGCGGTGATGCCGGCCTTGGTCAGGACGGCCTTGTTGCTCCACAGCACGTTCGCGCGGTGGATGTTGGCCGGCACCGAGTAGATCTTGCCGTCGACGGTCATGCTCTCGACCAGGCCCTCGGGGAAGGCCGAGTCGAGGCCCCACTCCTTGTACTGCGCGCTGAGGTCCTCGACCTGACCGGCGTTGATGTAGTCGGTCAGCTCAGCACCCGCGTGCGCCTGGAACGTGTCCGGCGGCTGCGACTGCTGGAGCCGGGACGCCAGTACCTGCTTGGCGTTGGCGCCGGCGCCACCCGCGACCGCACCGTTGACGAAGGTGAAGTCGGCGCAGTCACTCTTGAACTGGGTCGTCAGGCCGTCGAGGCCGAGCTTCTCGCCGCCGTCGGCCCACCACGTGAAGACCTCGACATCCTTGCTCGCGGCACCGTCATCGCTGTCGCCGCCACACGCACCCGTCATGAGCACGAGTGCGAGCCCGGCCACCACGGCCGTTGCCCGCTTCGAGACGCGCATTGATCTCCTCCAACTGTTGGCTCTCGTTGTCATCGGTCGCTTGCAGGGTGATATCAGTCGGGCGCGCTGATCCCGCGCCCAGGGGTCGACGTCGACCGCTCGCCGGGACGGGCTCCGGCCGTCAGAGTGACGCGGTTGATGACCACCGAACCTCCACGAAACCGCCGGGGCGGCGGCGAACCTGCCGGCATGAGCACCTTGGTGGCACCTTCTGGTAACACGCGAGGTTCTGTCAAGCGCTCGACGTAACGATTTGGAGTTACCTTGCCTCGATCGACCTAGCCGGCCGTGAACTGCGGCGATCCGGCCGGAGGAGTCGCCGAGATTCGCCTGATTGTCACCCAGTTATGCCTAGCCTTTGACAAAACTCCGAGGAAGATTCAGGATTCGGACCATGAATCTGGCGCCGCGCCTGACCAACCTAGTTGGCAACCAGCGGCGGCTCACGGAGGCACTCCGGATCCTCGGCCCGTCGACCAGGGCGGATCTGGCGGCGGCGACCGGCCTGTCACGGGCGACCATCTCGGCCACCCTCGGCGACCTCACCGACGCCACGCTCGTCGTCGAGCCCGGGGGAACCACACCGGCAGGCCCCACCGGCGGCCGTCCGGCCAGTGTGGTGCAACTGTCCCGCGCGGCCGGCGTCGCGGTCGGCGTCGACATCGGACGCCGGCACCTCAAGGTCGCCCTCGCCGATCTCGCCCACGAAGTCCTCGCCGAGGACGGCCTCCGGCTGGCGCCCCACGAAGAGCACACCGCGGCCGTCATGCTCGACCGCGCGGCCTCGCTGGTCCACGACGTGCTCGCCTCGGCGGGCCACGACATCAGCGACGTCGTCGGGGTCGGGTTGGGCCTGCCGGCGCCGGTCGTCAGCAGCACGGGGCTGATCGGCGCGTCGAACATCCTGCCGGCGTGGTCCGGCCTCGCGCCGGCGCACGAGCTGAGCCGGCGGCTCGAAGTGCCTGTTTGTGTCGAAAACGACGCGAACCTCGGCGCGCTGAGCGAACACCTGTGGGGCGCCGGCCGCGCCTCGAAGTCCCTGGTCTACCTCAAGCTCGCCACCGGGATCGGCGGCGGCATGGTGATCGACGGCCGCCTGTTCCGGGGCGTCTCCGGTACGGCCGGCGAGATCGGCCACCTGACGCTCGACGCCCAGGGCGACGTGTGCCGGTGCGGCAACCGCGGCTGCCTGGAACTGGTGGCCGGCGGCACCGCGCTCGTCGAGGTGCTGCGGCGTACCCATCCCGAGGTGCAGACCCTGCCGGACCTCGTCCGCCTGGCGGTGGCCGGCGACGCGCCCTGCCGGCGCCTCGTCGCCGACGCGGGAAGCCACCTCGGCGTGGCGCTCGGCGGCCTGGTCAACCTCGTCAACCCGGACCTCGTCGTGGTCGGCGGCGAACTCGGCCGGGCCGGCGACGTCCTCCTCGACCCGATGCGGCACGCGCTGAGCCGCTCGGCCGTGCCGTCCGCCGTGGACGCCGTCACGGTCGTCCAGGGTGTGCTCGGCGACCGCGCGGAGATGCTGGGGGCGGTCGCCCTCGTGCTCCGCGAGGGCGACCGCCTGCCTGCCTGAGCGGGTCCTACATCCGGTAGAAGTCGGTGTAGTGGTTAGGCGTGTACCAGCCCTGGTAGGTGCTGATGTTGATCACGATCCGCTTCGCGCCCCGGGACTGGCCGCGATAGCTGTAGACCTGCGCGTCGTACTCGCGGTAGCTCGCGTTCACCGGCAGCTGGCGCTCACGGTTGTAGTGCACGGCGCCGCCGTAGAGCCACTGGTTCGTTCCGATCTGGCGCCACGCCGCGCCGCTCGGCCAGTTGCGCGAATCCCAGCGGTCGTACATCGCGTACGCGCTGGACGGACAGCCGCAGTTGTAGACGGCCGCCTCGGCCTGGCTGGACGACTGCGGCGCGAGCACCGCAGGGGCGACCACACTGGCCGCCGCCAGGCCGAACACCAGCGCGAGCGACGCGACCAGGGTCCTGAATCTGCGCCAGACGACGCCGTTCGGGGACATGGACATGTGAGGCTCCTCGTTCATCGAAGGTGGGCGTTCTCCGAACTGAGCCATTGCATTTTCCCGACTTGTCCCCGAAATGGCCAGCACGTGGCCGAACGCGGTGCATCAACCGAACAGGACGGCGGTCAGTCCCCTGTGGACGTGCCGGCCAGCTCCAGGTCCGCCGTCAGCGCGTCCTGCACGATCGTCCCGACCTGGTTCAGGTCACCGGCCGCCGCCGCCAGCGTCAGAGCGGCGGTCAAACGCCCGATCCGGTCCTGCAGCACCGCCGCCGCTGCCTTCCCTCTTGCCGCTTCGCCTGCCGCCCCGGCCTCGGCCGGCACCGCGGTGACCGCCGGCGCGTCGGTGGCCGCGACCGGCCTGGCCGGCGGCGCGCTGACCGCCGGCACGTCGGTGGCCGCCGCCTCCGTGAGCGCGGCCGGCCTGGCCGGCACCGCGGTGACCGCCGGCGCGTCGGTGGCCGCGACCGGCCTGGCCGGCGGCGGTGGGCGGCGGGTGGCGTTCAGGGCGAGGATCCCTGCCGCGACCAGCCATTCCAGCGCGAGGATCGCGCACACCCCGGCGACGAGCCCGGTCGCGGGGACCGACTGGAGCGGCACCCGCACGAGCAGCACGCCGCACGCGGCGGCGGCCGAGACGGCTGCCCCGACGAGGCAGGCCATGACGTAGGCGCGGTCCGCGCCGCGTAACGGCGCCACGGTGTCCGGCAGGGTCGTCATCGAGGCTCCTTTCCCGCGCCGCCGACCCTAGCGCCAATCCCGCCGCGTCAAACCGGACTGTTCGGGATGCCGTGCTGTAACCAGACGCCGGATACCCCGATAGCCCCGACAGTTGCCCGGCGGGCGCATCGGCTAGGGGCGGAACGACGCGACGCACTCGACGTGGTGCGTCATCGGGAACGCGTCGAACGCGCGGAGTGCCACGAGGCGGTAGCCGAGCCCGCCGAACGTCCGTACGTCGCGGGCGAGCGCCGCCGGGTCGCAGGCCACGTACGCGACCGCGCGGGGCCGCAGCGCCGCCACGTCCCGGACGACCTTCGCGCCCGCACCGGCCCTGGTCGGATCCAGGACGACGAGGTCGGCGGCGCGCAGGCCCAGGCGGCGCAGCACCGCCTCGACCCGGCCCTGCTCAATCCGGACCTGCGGCAGGTCGCGGAGGTTGCGCCGGGCGGCGGCGACGGCGGCCCGGTCGGACTCGACGGCGACGACCCGCGCCGATTCCCCGACCAGGGGCGCCAGCGCGCCGGCGAACAGTCCGACCCCGGCGTACAGGTCGAGCAGGGTCTCCCCCGGCTCGGGTTCCAGCGCGTCCCGGACGGCGTCGACCAGCGTGTCCGCCGCCGCGGGGTGCACCTGCCAGAAGCCGTTCGCGGCGACCTGCCAGGTGCGGCCTGCGGCCTGCTCCCGGACGCGCGCGTGGCCGTGCACGGACTTCAGCGCGCCGTGCTCCCCCGCCTCCAGCAGCGCGGTCCCCTCCGGCAGCCCCGGCACGGCACCACCACGCGCCGCACCGCCACGCACGGCACCACCACGCGCGGCCCCGCCCGGCGCCGCACCACCGGGCGCCGCACCACCGGGCGCCGCACCACCGGGCGCCGCACCGCCGCCGGCCGCGGCGCCGTCTCCGGCACTGACCACGACGGCCCGGTCGCCCGCCCCGGACGCCACGACCTCGACGGACGCCGCCCCGGGCCACACCCCCGTCTGCACACCGACCTCGTTGACGGCCGGCGTGGCGATCGGGCACGCGTCGACGGGGATCACGTCGTGCGAGCGGTGCCGGCGCAGTCCGGGCACGCCCGAGGCGTCGACGGCGAACTGCACGCGCGTGCGCCATCCGAGCGGGCCGCCCGGCAGCTCCTCGACGGCCCAGCCGGCGGTGAGGCCCAGCGCGTCCAGGTCGGCGTCGGCCAGGCCGCCGAGGCGGACCAGCTGCTCGCGCACGACGGTGCCCTTCAGCACCCGCTGCGCGGCCGGGGACGCGTGCTGCCAGTCGCAGCCGCCGCACCGGCCCGGACCCGCGTACGGGCAGGGCGGCTCGACGCGGTCCGGGGACGGGCGCAGGATCTCGACGGCGTCCGCGCGGCAGAACGCGCCGCCCTTGTCCTCGGTGATCCGGGCCCGCACCAGCTCGCCCGGCAGGGCGTGCCGGACGAACACGACCCGTCCGTCGTGCCGGGCGACGCAGTGCCCGCCGTGCGCGACGGGACCGACCTCCAGCTCCAGTTCGGCTGTCTCAGGCACGGGGCGTCGTCACGTCCGCGTCCGTGGGTTCCTCGATGAGCTGGTCGGCGGACTCCAGCTCACCGGGCAGCCCCCGCACGACACCGCGCCGGATGTCGCCCGGGCTGCGGTCGGCGCGGTCCGGGTCGAGGCGGCCGCTGGACTCTAGCTGCCACGGCACGCTCGTCACCATGATTCCGGGCTCGAAAAGGAGCCGGCCCTTGAGCCGCAGCGCGCTCTGGTTGTGCAGCAGGTGTTCCCACCAGCGGCCAACCACGTACTCGGGGATGAACACGGTCACGACGTCGCGCGGGCTCTTGCGCCGCACGTCCTTCACGTAGTCGATGATCGGGCGGGTGATCTCCCGGTACGGGGAGTCGATCACGGTCAGCGGTACGGGCACCTCGCGCCGCTCCCACTCCTGCTGGAGGTTGCGGGTGTCGGTGTCGTCCACGTTCACCGTGACGGCCGTGATCGTGTCGGGGCGGGTCGCGCGGGCGTAGGAGACGGCGCGCAGCGTCGGCATGTGCAGCTTCGAGACCAGCACGATGGCGTGGTTGCGGGCCGGCAGCACGCCGCGCTCCTCGGGCAGCTCCAGCTCGGCCGCGACCCGGTCGTAGTGGCGGCGGATCGCCAGCATCAGCACGTAGATCACGGCCATCGCGACGATCGCGATCCACGCGCCGTGGGTGAACTTGGTGACGAGCACGACGACCAGCACGGCGCTGGTCATGAACAGGCCGAACGCGTTGATCGCCTGCGAGCGGCGCATCCTCCGCCGGACGGCTGGGTCGCGGGTGGTGCGCAGGTGCCGGTTCCAGTGCCGCAGCATCCCGGCCTGGCTGAGGACGAACGAGACGAACACGCCCACGATGTACAGCTGGATCAGCCGGGTCACCTCGGCCTCGAACGCGACGACCAGCACGATCGCGAACGCTGCCAGAAACAGGATCCCGTTGCTGAACGCCAGGCGGTCGCCGCGCGTGTGGAGCTGGCGGGGCAGGAAACGGTCCTGGGCAAGGATCGAGCCGAGCACGGGGAACCCGTTGAACGCGGTGTTGGCCGCGAGCACGAGGATCAGGCCGGTGACGGCGAGCACGAAGTAGAACCCGGCCGGGAAGCCGTCGAAGACGGCCCCGGCGAGCTGGGCGACGAGGGTCTTCTGCTCGTAGCCGGCGGGCGCGCCGATGAGCTGGTGGGCCGGGTCCTCGGCGACCTTCGCGCCGGTGATCTTCGCCAGCATGAGCAGGCCCATGAACATGGTGATGGCCAGCAGACCCATCATCAACAGGGTCGTCGCGGCGTTGCGGCTCTTCGGTTTGCGGAACGCCGGCACGCCGTTGCTGATCGCCTCTACGCCGGTCAGGGCCGCGCAGCCGGAGGAGAACGCGCGCAGCATGAGGAACGCCATCCCGATCCCCACCAGGTGCTCGCCCTCCGCCCGCAGGTCGAAGTCCGCGCTCTCGGCCGAGATGTCGTGGCCGAGGACGAAGTGGCGGACCGCGCCCACCACGATCATCGCCATGACGCCGAGCACGAACGCGTACGTGGGGATGGCGAAGATCGTGCCGGACTCGCGCACGCCGCGCAGGTTCATCGCGGTCAGCAGCACGATCGCGGCGACCGTGAACTGGACCTTGTGCTCGGCCACGTACGGTACGGCCGAGCCGACGTTGGCCGCCGCCGACGAGATCGATACCGCGACCGTCAGGACGTAGTCGACGAGCAGCGCGCTGCCGACGACCAGGCCGAGCCGCCGGCCGTGGTTGACGGTCGCGACCTCGTAGTCGCCGCCGCCGGACGGGTAGGCGTGCACGTTCTGCCGGTACGACGCGACGACCGCGAGCATGACGACCACGACGACGAGCCCGATCCACGGCGAGTACACGTAGGCGGACAGGCCGGCCACAGACAGGGTCAGCAGGATCTCCTCGGGCGCGTACGCCACGGAGGACATGGGGTCAGACGCGAACACGGGCAGCGCGATCCGCTTGGACAGCAGCGTCTCGTGCAGCCTGTCGCTGCGAACCGGCCGGCCCACGAGGAGCCGCTTGAATACAGACGTCGGTGACGGCACGGCGCCAGGGTACGTGGGACGGTCACCGGCAGTGGCGGTGGCTCGGCGTGTAGCGTCCGCTCTGAGGTAGTTGCGGTCGGAGGGAAGCACCGTGCACATCGTCATCATGGGCTGCGGACGGGTCGGCTCGACGCTCGCCCACAGCCTGGAGGAACGCGGCCACTCGGTCGCGGTCGTCGACCAGAACCCGGAGGCGTTCCGCCGGCTGGGGCCTGATTTTCGCGGCACGATGGTGACCGGCGTCGGCTTCGAGCAGCGTGTGCTCGTCGAGGCCGGGATCGAGCGTGCCGACGCGTTCGCCGCCGTGAGCAGCGGTGACAACTCCAACATCATCTCCGCGCGGCTGGCCCGCGAGACCTACGGCGTGCACCGGGTCGCCGCGCGCATCTACGACCAGAAGCGCGCCGAGGTGTACGAGCGCCTCGGCATCCCCACGGTCGCGACCGTCCGCTGGACCGCCGACCGGATGCTCCGCGCGCTGTGCCCCGACGGCAACATCGAGATCTGGCGCGACCCGACCAGCACGGTCGCCCTCGTGGAGGCCGCCGTGCACCCCGCCTGGGTCGGGCAGCCGATACGGACGCTGGAGGAGGCGGCCGGCGCCCGCGTGGCCTACGTCAACCGGTTCGGCATCGCGATCCTGCCGACGGAGTCCACGGTCGTCCAGGACGGCGACCAGGTGTACATGCTGGTCACCGACGACATGGTCGACCAGGTCACGAAGATCGCGGGCACCGCGCCCGAGGGGAGCCACTGACACCATGCGCGTCGCGATCGCCGGAGCCGGCAACGTGGGCCGCTCCATCGCCAACGAGCTGATCGAGAACGGTCACCAGGTGATGCTCATCGAGCGTGACCCGAAGATGATGCGCTCCCACCTCGTGCCCGACGCCGAGTGGATCCTCGCCGACGCCTGCGAGGTGTCGTCGCTGGAAGAGGCCGGGCTCGCGGGCTGCGACGTCGCCGTGGCCGCCACCGGCGACGACAAGGCCAACCTCGTCGTCTCGCTGCTCGCCAAGACCGAGTTCGCCGTCGCCAGGGTCGTGGCCCGGGTCAACCGCGCCGAGAACGAATGGCTGTTCACCGACCAGTGGGGCGTGGACGTCGCGGTCAGCAAGCCGCGGCTCATGGCCGCCCTCGTCGAGGAGGCCGTCAGCGTCGGCGACCTCGTCCGGCTGATGACGTTCCGTCAGGGCCAGGCCAACCTGGTCGAGATCACCCTCGCCCCGGACGCGCCCTTCGTCGGCCACGCCGTGCGGGAGGTGACGCTCCCCCGCGACACCGCACTCGTCGCGATCCTGCGGGGCGGGCGGGTCCTCGTGCCGTCGCCCGACGACTCGCTCGAAGCCGGCGACGAGCTGATGTTCCTGTGCACGGCCGAGGTCGAGGACGAGGTCCAGGACGTGATCTCCGGACCGGCGATCTAGGCGGTCGCGGGTTCGGCGGGCTGCTCGGCGCGGACGGCACGGCGGCCGTACCAGATCGTGAACGCGAACGCCGCCACGTAGAACGAGCGGCCGGCGAGCCGGGCCACGCCGAGTGCGTTCTCGTGACCGCCGTAGTACAGCGCGAGCTGGATCGAGCTGTTGGTCCAGAACGCGGCCGTCCACACCAGCGTGATCAGGCTGTACGCGCGGACCAGCTTCGGGTGCGCCCGCCAGTCCGGGTGGGCGCCGGTGAGGACCGCCCACGCGTACCCGACGACCGGCCGGCGGATCAGCGCCGAGATCGCGAACACGAGGCCCTCGGCGTAGCTGAAGACGATGCCCGGCAGGTAGAAGTCCTCGGCGCGACCGGTACGGGCGGCGAAGAACGCGGCGATGCCGACGCCGATCAGCCCGTTGACCGCGTGCCGGATCGAGTCGCGGCGCAGCAGCCGGATCGCGGCGATGACGAGTGCGGCCACGACCGCCGAGACGATCGCCGGCTTCAGCGGCTTGTCGAAACCGAACGCCGACCACAGCGGCGCCGCCATGTTCGCCACGATGAAGACGGTGACGGGGATGGCGCTCTCGATCAGCCCGCGTGGGCCGCCGAGCTGCTCGCGGATCGCCTCGGCCATCGTCGGCTCGGGCTTCTCCTCGGCTGCGGCGCGGCCTGTGTCGCGGTCGGTGGCGGTGCCCTCGGTTCTGTCGTCCACGCTCACGATGCGCTCGGCTCCAAGGTGTATCGGGGGTTGTAGAGCACCTTACGGTCGTCGCGTACGGCGATGCGACCCTCGGCGCTGAGGCTACGCCCCGGTTCGATGCCGGGGATGCGGCGCCGGCCGAGCCACACCAGCGTGACCGTGCCGCTGCCGTCGAACAGTTCGGCCTCCAGGGTAGGCAGGTTCGTGCGCGGCGTGTAGACCACTGACACCAACCGGCCGGACACCGTCACCCGGCCCCCGCGCGTACACGCCTGGACCGGTGTCGCGCCGGCGCGGGCGCTCGCCTGCTGCAGGTTCTCTGCGTCGAGTTCGCTGTCGGACGCCACGAAACGACGCAGCATCCCGCGCACGCCGGACTGCTCCGGTTTCGATTCCGGTCTGGATTCGCTGCCCGTCCGAGCCATGGCTGCCTCGCTGTCGTCGTACCGTCGTGGCGGTGGTGGGTCACCGCCGATAGGCCGGGCCACACTGCCAGAGTACGACGGGATGCACACGACACTCACCGTCACCACGGCGCGCCGGTGACATGTGTCACATCTGGGACAGTCCGCAGGAAATTGGTGATGCATTCCGGCACGGGAGGATCACGCTGTGCAACTGATTCGAGGGTCCGCCGACGGGCCTCTCGCCGTGCTGCTCCCCGGTACCGCGTCGACCGCCGACTTCGTGCTCCGCGCGTTCGGCGACCCTCTGGCGGCGTTCGGGATCGGGCTGGTCAGCGCCGACCCACCCCGCGACGGCAACGTCCAGGCCCAGCTCGCCGCGCTGGCCGACGCGGTCGCGACGTACCGGCCCGTTCTCGTCGGCGGGGTGTCGATCGGCGCGCACCTCGCGGTCCGCTGGGCGGCCTCCGCGCTGGGCGGGCCCGGCGCGGCGGGTAAGCGTGGCCCGCGGGCGTGGCCGGCGCTGCGCGAGCCCGGCACTGCTGGTGAGCCCGGCGCGGCTCGGGCCGGCGCGGCTCGGGCCGGCGCGGCTCGGCCCGGCGCGGCTGGTGAGCGTGGCCGGCACCAGCCGGAGGGGTTGCTGCTCGCGATGCCAGCCTGGACCGGGGACCCCGGCCCTGTGGCCGCCGCATCCGCCGCCACCGCCGCGGACGTCGAGCGGGACGGCATCGACGCGGTCCTGGCCCGCATACGCGCAGCCGCGACCCCGGCCTCGGACTGGGTCGCCGACGAGCTGACGGCCGCCTGGCCCAGGTACGAGAGGACCGAGCTGGCGGCCACGCTGCGCGCCACAGGTGCCGCGCCGGCGCCGTCGCTCGCCGAGCTGGCGGCCGTACCGGTGCCGTGCGGCGTGGCGACGCTGGTCGACGACGCGCTGCATCCGGCGTCCGTCGCCAAGGAGTGGGCCGCGACCGCACCACGCGCCGCGCTCGTCGAGACCCGGCTCGCGGCGGTCGGCGCCGACCGCGCGACCCTCGGCCGCGCGGCCCTCCTCGCCTACCTCCGCGCCCGCGCCTGACCCGCCGCGCGCACCGCGCCGCACCGCCCGCGCCGCACCGCACCGCACCGCGCCGCGCCGCGCCGCACCGCCCGCACCGCACCGCGCCGCCCGCACCGCGCCGCCCAACTGTCGGGGATATCGGGGGATCCAACGCCCGGTTACAGCACTGGATCCCGAACAGTCCGGTTCGACCCACCGCGGGCGCGGCCCGCCGCCGGCGCGACCCCACCGCCAGCGCGGCGGCGGCCCAGCGAGGGCGGCCGCCCGGCCGGCGGCACCCAGTGCTAGCCGATCTCGGTGATCTCCGGGCCCCGCTCCAGCTGGCTGAGCTGCGGCTTCGTGTTCGTGTCCACCGGCTCCTCGACCGCCTCGCGGGGCAGCCGCAGCGGCAGCGCGTCGCGGACGGGCATCGGCTCGCTGCCGCGCACGACGACGATGTCCCGCAGCGACTGCGTCAGCACCTCGTCGGCGGACGGGTCGACCGCGGCGGACCCGGTGAACACCGCGCGAACCAGCCAGCGGGGACCTTCGATGCCGACGAACCGCACGGTCTGCTTGCCGTCCGGGGTCGGTACCTGGGCGTGCAGTTCGGTGCCGAACTCGCCGTCGACCTCAAGGGTCGAGCCGCCCTCGGTGACGATGCTCTCGCCGATCTCGGTGCGGATCTCGGCCCAGATGCCCTCGGAGCGGGGCGCCGCGAACACGCCGAGCTGGAGCCCGCTGCCGCCGTTGAGCAGCAGGACGGCCGTCACCTCGCCGGTCTGGGCGGCCTCGACGCGCACCTCGACGTCGGGCAGGGTCGGTACCTGCATGGCGCCGAAGTCGATCCGGGCCACACCGTCCTCGGGCGCCTCGGTCGAGTCCCACGGACCCACGCCGGGGCGCACCGGCGCCGTCTCGGCCGGCGCCGCCTCCTCGACCACGTCCGGAACCTCGGGTTCCGTACCGCGACGACGTCGGAAAATACTCACGCCCCTACCTCTCCCTCGGGCCGTAGCCCGTCATGCCCGCCCGTGGAACCGTGCCCGTCCGCACCGCGGACCGAGTCCGGTAGATCCGGCACCTCGCGAAAGACCGCACGCGCGACCCGCTGCACCACCAGTTGGGCGATCCGGTCGCCCCGCTGGATCTGTACGTCATGGTCGCGGTCGTGGTTGATCAGGTTGATCTTGATCTCTCCGCGATAGCCGGCATCGACCGTACCGGGCGCGTTGACGATGGACACGCCGAGCCTGGCCGCGAGCCCGGACCGAGGGTGCACGAAGCCGGCATACCCCAGGGGCAGCGCGATCGCCACACCGGTCCTGACCAGCGCACGCTCCCCCGGAGCGAGCGTCACGTCTTCGGCGGCCACCAGGTCGGCACCGGCGTCGCCGGGGTGCGCGTACGCCGGGGCGGGCAGCCCGTCGTCGAGCCGCCGCAGCAGCACGTCCACTGTCTCGACAGCGGTGATCTCATGCACGTCGGTCATGCCGCCATCCTGCCCTGTCGGCGTAGCGTGCGCGGGGCGGGCATACCCTCGACGGATGGCGACCGACGGTTACTCCGAACGTCTCGTCGTGGCGTGGTGGATCTGGCCGTGCGCGCTCGGCGCCGCCGTCCTCATGGCCGCCGAGATCCACCTGGGCCACGACGGGCTGCGCAGCTGGCTGCCGTACGTGCTGCTGATCCCGGCGACGGCGGCGCTGCTGTGGTGGCTGGGCCGGCTCCAGGTCCGGATCACCGGCGGGGAGCTGCACGTGGACGACGCCCACATCCCCCTGCGGTACCTCGTCGCCGCCGAACCGCTCGCCGCCGAGGCCAAGCAGGACGCGCTCGGCAGCGGCCTGCACCCGTTCGCGTTCGTCGTCCACCGCCCGTGGGTGGGCGGCGCGGTCCGGGTCGTCCTGGACGACCCCGCGGACCCGACGCCGTACTGGGTGATCAGCTCGCGGAACCCGGCAGCTCTGGTCGCGGCCCTGGACCTTCCACTGCCGGCCCGTACCTGAGTTCGTCGCGGATCTTCTCGCCGAGCGCCTTGGTGGCCCGGCGGTTGAGTTCGCCGGCCACGGCCGCGCCGGTCAGGAGTGGGCCGAGCGTGGTGAGGTTGCGGCCCATCCGCTTGAGCAGGCGTTCCCGCAGTTCCTTGCGCAGACCGACGCCGAGGACGGTGCTGAGGCCGCTCCCGGCGTGCATGAGGCTGACGCCGCGCTGTTGCGCCCAGGCGCCGAGAAGCTGAGTGCCCTTCTCCATCGCCGACCCGCGGACCGGCACGCCGTACGCCTCGTGCAGTTCGGCGATCAGCTTCACCTCGACGGCGACGACCGCGACCGTCTCGGCGGCGATGAGGACGGGCGCCGTGAGCAGGGTAGGCGGGGCGGCCCATTCGACCGCGGCGACACCGCCGCTGGCCGCGCCGACTCCCAGCGTCGCCCGGGACGCGTTGCGGATCAGCGCCTCGGCGAGCAGGTCGCCGGTCTTGCCGTCGTGGTGGCGCCGCAGCGTCTCCAGATCGCGGACCGGCAGGTGCGGCGCGATGTCGACGAGGGCGTCGAGGGCCCACTTGGCGGCAGCGCGCGGCCCGACCAGGAACCGGCGGATGCCTTGGCGCCCGCCACCCGCCGCGCCCGCGAGCCGGCCGAGCAGGGCACGCCGCTCCTCAGGTTCGACGTCGGACGCGGTCAGGCGTGCGACAGCAGCGGACATTTCGTCCTGCGAGGCCGGTTCGGTCATGCCAGCTCCCTCGCGCGTGTGCGGGCGGGGAGACGGGTCGGTCGTCCGTCTCCCCTTCCAGCATGCGTCAAGCAGCGCACTCCCGGCAGACGGGCTGACCGTTGCGCTCGCCGGCGAGCTGGCTGCGGTGGTGCACCAGGAAGCAGCGAGAGCAGCGGAACTCGTCCGTCTGCATGGGGAGGACCTTCACCGTCAGTTCCTCGCCGGAGAGGTCGGCGCCGGGAAGTTCGAATCCTTCCGCGACCTCGGCCTCGTCGACGTCGACACTGCCGGACTGTGCCTCGGTCCGCCGGGCCTTCAGCTCCTCCAGGCTGTCTTCACCCAGATCAGAGTCGTCGGTACGGCGCGGGGCGTCGTAGTCGGTGGCCATATTGGTGTTCATCTCCCGTGTTCGTATCCGCCCGGGGCACTGGGCGGCTTGAGGCTTCGCCTAACCGCGTCGAAAACTCAATCGACCCGGCGAGCGCGGAACCTTACCGTTTCCAGCGCACCTAATACGCGCCAGAGGCGCGTTCTGTTCCCGATGTGATGGAGGTGACACCGATGAACGCCGTTCAGTCGACCGGCGCGCTCTCGGTGAGCGCGCACGGTACCCCGTCCCACACGCTTTTGCCGAGCCTGGCGCGCTGACACGCTCCACGGCTCCGGCACCCCCTCATCGGAGCCTCACCATGTCTTTGCCATTCAGTTCTGACCTTTCCGGACTCGGTTGGTCGTCCCACTGGGCCGACCTCGCCGCGGCCACCGCATTCCCCACCGCCCGCCCCGGACGCGTTATCCGGACCGATCGCGCGCATTGCGTCGTTCAGGCCGGATCCGGGCAGGTCCACGCCGGTTTCGCCGAACATCTCGAGCCGTCCCCGACAACCGGGGACTGGGTTCTTCTCGACGGCGCCCGGATCGTCGACGTTCTACCCCGCCGGACGGCGTTCACCCGTGGCGCCGGCCGCAACGACGCCCGCGCCCAGGTGCTCGCGGCCAACCTGGACGTCGTGGCGGTGCTGCACGCCCTGTCCGCGGCGCCGAACCTCGGTCGCATCGAACGCCTCACGGCGCTCGCCTGGGCCAGCGGCGCCGAGCCGGCGGTCGTCCTGAGCAAGTCCGACCTGTCCGGCGACCCGGACGGCGACGTCGCCGAGGTCGCGGCGGCCTGCCCCGGCGTCGAGGTGGTCGCGGTCAGCACCGTGGCCGGCACCGGCCTGGACGCGCTCCGGGCGTTGCTGCCGGCCGGGGCGACGGGCGCCTTCATCGGACCGTCCGGCGTCGGCAAGTCCAGCCTGGTCAACGCCCTGGCCGGCGAGGAACTGCTCGCCACCGGGGAGATCCGGGAGGACGGCAAGGGCCGGCACACGTCCGTCACCCGCGAACTGGTGCCCCTGCCGTGGGGCGCGGTCGTCATCGACACCCCTGGGCTGCGCGGCGTCCAGCTGTGGGACGCCGCCGAGGGCGTCGAGGCGACGTTCGCCGACATCGTCGAACTCGCCGGGCACTGCAAGTTCGGCGACTGCCAGCACCACGCGGAACCCGGCTGCGCCGTCCGTGCGGCCATCGCGGCCGGCACGATCAGCCCGCGGCGGCTGGAGAGCTACGAGAAGCTCCAGCGCGAACAGGCGTGGCTCGCCGGCCGGTACGACGCCCGGCTGCGCGCCGAGCAGCGGGCCAAGTGGAAGGCCCTGGTCAAGGCCAACCGCAGCCGACCGGCCCGTTAGCTGTAGTGCAAGACCGACGGACGGGCCGGCGGAACGCTCCGCTAGCGTCAGGCCGATGAGCAGCCTCTCGACGGGAGCCGACCCGAACGTGGTCGGGCCCTACCTCGCGTCCGTGCTGGGCGACACCGCCTGGACGGAGTCCGAGGTGGGCCTGATCAGCGGCGGCAAGTCCAACCTGACGTACCTCGTGACCAGCGGCGCCGGCCAGGTCGTCCTGCGGCGCCCGCCGCTGGGGCACATCCTGGCGACGGCGCACGACGTGGCCCGCGAACACCGGGTGATCGCCGGTCTCGCCGGGACGGGCGTTCCGGTCCCCGAGGCGCTGCACCTGTGCACTGACGAGACGGTGCTGGGCGCGCCGTTCCTGGTCATGGAGTACGTCCGGGGCCCGATCGCCCGGGACGGGCTGCCGGCCGGGTACGCCGACGCGCCCGAGCAGCGGCGGGCGATCGCCGACGGGCTCGTGGACACCCTGGCGGCGATCCACGCCGTCGAACCGGGCGCCGTGGGCCTCGGCGGCTTCGGCAAGCCCGAGGGCTACCTGGCCCGACAGGTGTCGCGCTGGGTACGCCAGTGGGAGGCCACGCCGGGCGAGCCGCTGCCTGAGCTGGACGACCTCGCGAAGGCGCTCGCCGGCTCGGTACCCGCCGGGGAGAGCGGCCCGATCGTGCACGGCGACTTCCGGCTCGACAACACCGTCCTCGACCCGGAGCGGCCGGGCCGGATCGCGGCGGTGCTCGACTGGGAGATGTCCACCCTCGGCGATCCGCTCGCCGACCTGGGACTGATGCTCGTCTACTGGGCGCAGGCCGACGACGGTCCGACCCGGCGCTCGGCGGTGCTGGTCTCCCAGACCACTCGCCTCGACGGCTTCCCGAGCCGCGCCGAGATCGCCGCCCGGTACGGCGCCGCGAGCGGCCGGGACCTCTCGGACCTCCCCTGGTACGTCGCGTTCGGGTGCTTCAAACTGGCTGTGGTCGTCGCCGGGGTGGCGGCGCGGGTCAAGGCCGGCGCGATGGTCGGCGACGGGTTCGAGGGTGCCGGCGACGCGCTCGCGCCGCTCGTCACGCTCGGTCACGAAACGCTGCGGTCGAACGCTGTCGACTGACAACATTCCGACACCCCGGCCTTGCTGAATCGGGTGGCGGAGGAGCGTTACCCTCTGTCCATGTTCGTCACCGGGAGCGTTCGATGAGTCTCGCGCGGGTCCGGGCGCTGATGGTCATCGGCGTCCTGGCGATTGTCGCCTTGTCCACCGTCGTCTGGGCCATCGTCAAGGACGGCCAGACCTCGACCACCAGCCAGGCCGACACCTGCTCCGAGGAGCAGAAGGTGCAGACGGCCATCCCGCCGGCCGCCTCGGTCAAGCTCCAGGTGCTCAACGCCACGGACCGCGAGGGCCTCGCCGGGCAGGCCAAGAGCCAGCTCAACGCGGCCGGGTTCCGCAACATCACGCTCGGGAACGCGTCCGACGCGGTCGAGGCCACCGCCGAGGTCCGGTACGGGCCCGCCGGCGTCGGGGCGGCCTACCTGGTGCGGGCGCACGTCAAGAACTCCACCGCCTCGCCGGACGACCGCAAGGACGCCTCGGTCACGCTGATCCTCGGCAACGACTACACCACGGTGAACGTCACCCCCGCGGACGAGCTGCAGGGCGAACTGGACCGGCTCGGCAAGCCCGAGTACGACGGCGAAGCCGGCTGCTGACCGGCGTCTGGCGAGCGCATCGCCGCCCGACGGAACCGGACTATGCGGGATCCCGTCCTGAAACCGGGCGCGGGATACCCCGATAACCCCGACAGTTGACGAGCGCCCGGCGCGCGGCGGCGCGGGCGCGGGGCGGGCGCGGGGCGGCGGGGCGCGGGCGTCAGGGCGTGGCGTGGAGTTCGACGAGGCGGTCGTGCAGGGCCTTGTGCAGCGCGGGCGGGGCGGCGAGCGTCATCGCCTCCCCGGCCGGTTCGCCGCGCAGGCCGGTGACCAGCACGCCGGCCTCCTCGGCGATGAGCCCGCCGGCCGCGCGGTCCCAGGGGTTGAGCCCCCGCTCGTAGTAGGCGTCCAGGCGGCCTTCGGCGACGAAGCACAGGTCGAGCGCCGCAGACCCGAACCGCCTGATGTCCCGGACCTCCGGCAGCAACGCCGCCACGACCCCTGCCTGCTCCGCACGCCGGCCGGCGTCGTAGCCGAAGCCGGTGCCGAGCAGCGCCGCCTCCACACTGGAGGCGCGGGGCCCGGTGAGGCGCTGCCCGTCCCGCCAGGCGCCGCCGCCGCGCGTGGCGGTCCACTCCTCGCCGCTCGCCGGGTTGTGGACGACACCGGCCACCACGACCCCGTCGACCTCGGCCGCCAGCGACACGGCGTACTGGGGCAGTCCGTAGACGTAGTTCACCGTCCCGTCGATCGGGTCGAGCAGCCAGCGGACGCCGCTCTCCCCTGCCGAGGCGCCGCCCTCCTCGCCGAGCACGGCGTCGTCCGGGCGCGCCGCGCGCAGTCCGGCGACGACGAGTTCCTCGCTGGCGCGGTCGGCGGCGGTCACCAGATCGGTCGGCGTCGACTTGCTGCCGGTCTCCGGCAACCCGCCGGAGCGGAGATCGGCGGCCAGCCGGCCCGCGGCCCGTGCCAGGTCGACGGCGAGAACGAGCAGGTCATGGGGGTCGGGGTGGGTCATGACACCCAGTCTGCCCGAGCGCGACGCGCCGGTCGCTGTGACTGCGAAGGTGGCGGGGCCGACGTACCGTAGAGGGGATCTGGGCGCGGCCACCAGCCTCGAGAACCGGATCTTTGCCTACGCAGCAAAAGTCTCAGCAGACACGGAGTTACAATTCCTTGCCATCCCCCCCGGTCGCAGCCACGGCCCGGAGGGGATTCCCCGAATCAGCTCGCCCGGCCGGCCCCTCCGGTCGGTCCGGCGCGTCCCGTACGCGCCAACACGTGGAAGGTCGTTCGTGACAACCGCTGACCGCATTCCCGCACGACCCGACGTCGTCCGATCGCTCGTGGAGTCGCTCACGGAGCACGCCCAGCCCACCGGCTCCATCACCTCGGCGCAGGTGGCGAGGGTGCTCGGCGAGGCCGGTGTCAGCACGGCGCAGGGCAAGAAGATCCTCCAGGGGCTGAGTGCCTCCGGGGTGACCGTGATCGTGGACGGCTCGGCGGACACCCGCCCGCGCCGTACCCGGGTGGCTGCTGCCCGCTCGTCCACCACGCCGGCGTCCAAGGCCGCCACCGCGAAGGCCACGCCCAAGGCCGCCACCGCGAAGGCGACCGCCGAGGCGGCCGAGCCGAGGAAGGCAGCACCGGCGAAGAAGGCAGCCGCGAAGGCGGCGCCCGCCAAGGCGACCGACGCGGCCGCGACGCCTGAGGAAGCCGCGGCGAAGGCCGCGGCGAAGAAGGCTCCCGCCAAGAAGGCGCCGGCGAAGAAGGCAGCCGCCGGCAAGGGCGAGACCCCCGCTGCGGGCGAGCCCGGCAAGGAAGGTCCCGCCGGCGAGCCCGTCGTCGTGGCCGAGGGCGAGACGGCGGCCGAGGAGGAGGACTTCTCCTGGGACGACGAGGACGAGGAGTCGGAGGCGCTCAAGCAGGCCCGGCGCGACGCCGAGCTCACCGCCTCCGCCGACTCCGTCCGCGCCTACCTCAAGCAGATCGGCAAGGTCGCGCTGCTCAACGCCGAGGAGGAGGTGGACCTCGCCAAGCGGATCGAGGCCGGCCTCTACGCCTCGGAGCGGCTGCGCCAGATCGAGGACGCCGGGCAGAAGCTCACGCCGCAGATGCGCCGCGACCTGAACTGGATCGTCCGCGACGGCGAGCGCGCCAAGAACCACCTGCTGGAGGCCAACCTCCGTCTCGTGGTGTCGCTGGCCAAGCGCTACACCGGCCGCGGCATGGCGTTCCTGGACCTGATCCAGGAGGGCAACCTGGGTCTGATCCGCGCGGTCGAGAAGTTCGACTACACCAAGGGCTACAAGTTCTCGACGTACGCCACGTGGTGGATCCGCCAGGCGATCACCCGCGCCATGGCCGACCAGGCCCGCACCATCCGTATACCGGTGCACATGGTCGAGGTCATCAACAAGCTCGGCCGCATACAGCGCGAACTGCTCCAGGACCTGGGCCGCGAGCCCACCCCGGAAGAGCTCGCCAAGGAAATGGACATCACCCCGGAGAAGGTCCTCGAGATCCAGCAGTACGCCCGGGAGCCGATCTCGCTCGACCAGACGATCGGTGACGAGGGCGACAGCCAGCTCGGCGACTTCATCGAGGACTCCGAGGCCGTCGTCGCGGTGGACGCGGTGTCGTTCACGCTGCTCCAGGACCAGCTCTCCTCGGTGCTCCAGACGCTGTCCGAGCGCGAGGCCGGCGTGGTGCGGCTGCGGTTCGGTCTCGCCGACGGCCAGCCCCGCACGCTGGACGAGATCGGCCAGGTCTACGGCGTGACCCGGGAGCGGATCCGCCAGATCGAGTCGAAGACGATGAGCAAGCTGCGTCACCCGTCGCGCTCGCAGGTCCTGCGCGACTACCTGGACTGAGGCTAGCGAGTCAGAAGGCCCGCGACCTGCGTGTATGCAGGTCGCGGGCCTTTTCTTGGGCTGGTGGGCACCGGCACCGTCTCAGGCGTGGCAGGTCACATCCAGGCCGGTCCAGTCGGTCCGGTCGTTGTAGCCGCCGTCGCCACCGTCGTCCACCTCCAGGTACAGCACCCGGACGCCGGTCACGTCGACGTCGAAGCTGGCGCACGTCGTCCCGGGTCAGCACGCCGCTGCGAACAGCGCGCACGCCGTCGCCGACGACCTGCGAAGGTCGCCGTGCGCGCCCTCCGGGCCGACGTTGCGCGACGGCGTCGTCGAGGCCCGACGCCGCCCGGTGAGCCGGGTGCACTGGCCGCCGAGGTAGTAGCCGGATCCGTGGACGGGCGAGGCGACGCCGATGCCCGTCGGGTAGACGGTGCCCAGCATGCTGAGCGGCGAGCCGCCGCCGACGCTCGTGGTCCACCGTCGGGCTCCATCCAGCCGCTGCTGGCGCTGAACCAGGGGTGATGCGACAGCACGACGTCGGGCCGGTCGGCGGCGCCGGGGCGACCGTGCACGCGCCGACGTCGGCTGGTCGTGTCCGCCGGCGGTCCTGCCGTGCGTACGAGAGCGGTCGCCGCGACGCGTCAGCCGCGCCGCGGCCGGCGCCCGGCCGGGACGTCGCACGGTGAAGGCGACAGCGTCCGTGAGTCGTCCAGCGGCGCAGCATCGTGCGCGGCCGACCCGGTCCGGGTGACCGTCCAGCCGGCGGGCGCCGTCAGGGTGACCGCTGGCGCGGCGACCGGCGCGCAGCCGTCGTTCGTGCAGCCTCGACCTCGACCCGGCAACTGGTCGCCGGCCGCGACCACGGTAGGCCGGCCGTCGGCGCGACGTCGGGGCTCCGCCGACCTTGATACCGCGGCGGGGCGAGCGATCACGTGCGGGTCGCCCGCACGGCCGCGCGCCGGGCGGACCCGGAACAGCGCGCGCCGTGCGCCGGGACGGCGGCGCGGATCGTGCCGGCGGTCTGCGGTGACGCCGGTTGGTCCACGCGTCCAGCAGCGGCGAACCGACCGCCGCGGCAGCCCGGCCGCGCGGGCCGTGGTGGTCACGACCTGGGCGGGTCGGTCGCCCCGGTTGAGCAGCGCCACGGCCTGGCTGCCGTCGGCCAGCGGCTTGACCCAGGTCTCCGTCGTGCCGGCCGGGCCGACGCGGCCGCGCCTGGATGCCGGCGCGGTCCTGGTTGATCGCCAGCACGTCGGGGTCGGTGAGGATGTCGACGCGAGTTCTGGCTGCAGCGTGCGCGGACGTCGCTGCGCGATGACAGCGGCGCAGCGGCCACCGACCAGAGCGTCATCTGGGTCCGGAACTCGCTGGTCGGTCATGCCGAGCTCCGGAGCCGAGGTAGTCCGGGTCGTTGAAGTGCCCCGGGCCGGCGGCCTCGGGGTGCCGCGCGTTCGCGTCGTAGTTGCGCAGCACGTCCGGGAACTTGATCGTCGCTGACGAAGCCCACGTCGGTGTAGGTGCGCCAGGACTGGGCGATCCCGGGCGCGTAGCGTCCAGGAGTACGTCGACTGCTGCTCCTGCGGGTAGTCGCCCCAGTCGGGCGAGGTCACCGGGTTGCAGAGGTTGAAGATCATCGGGCGCTGGCTCGGCTGTTGTTCCGCAGCGCCTGCCGCGAACTCGGTGTACACGGTCCTCGGGTCGAGGTCGGCGGCGATCCCGCAGAGGAAGTCGACCTTGACCGCGTCGAACCCCCAGGCCGCGAACTGGTCGGCGTCGCGCTGGTAGTAGCCGTGGCTGCCGAGACCGCAGGAGCCGGGGAGGTACGGGCCGGCGTCGGTGTAGATGCCGGCGCGCAGGCCCTTGGTGTGGATGTACGTCGACGAGCGCGCTTCATGCCGTTGGGGAACCGGTCGGGGTCGGCCTGCCAGGTCGCCCGCCGGTCGCTGCGCGGCGGCTCGGCCTGCCAGCCGCCGTCGAGCCAGACGATGTCGTAGCCGGCCTCGCGCCAGGCCGCGCGAGACAAGGAAGTCGGCGACTTCCTTACCTCGGCTTCGCGTCGAAGTCGCCGCCGAGCGCCGTAGTAGGTGTTCCAGCCCAGGTACGGCGTGGTACTGAGCACAGGCTTCCCGGTATACGGTGCGGCCGCCGCCCCTTCGGCGGTCACGACCAGCATCGCCGCGAGCAGGGCCAGTATCCCCGCCACGCTCGTCACGAACTTCCTCATCGCGTCGTCCTCCATCGGGGCAGTCTCACCGGAAGCACCGGGCGGGTTCGCCGGTCGGGTCGGGGGCCAGGGCACCGGTCAGGTCCGGGGCCAGGTCGTCGAGCGGCACGGACAGCACGAGGCCGTCCGCGGCGCCGGGAGTGTTCAGGCCGAGCGTGGCCGTGGTCACGACCGCCCGTCCGCGAGCCAGCGCCACGCTGGTCGGCTGGGCGGCCGGCAGCTCGACCGTGCCGAGCGGCTCGCCGTCCGGGGCGTACCGGCGCAGCTGCGACCCGCCCCACATGGCCACCCACAACGCGCCCGCACGGTCGACGGTCATCCCGTCCGGCGAGGCACCGGACTCCTCGCGAAGGATCACCAGAGGCGCCGAGAGCTGGCCGTCGTCATCGACCGCGTACCGGGTGATCGTGCCTGCCGCCGAGTCCGCGAGGAACATCGTGCGGCCGTCCGGGCTGAACGCCGGCCCGTTCGCGATCACCACGCCGTCGAGTACCTGCTCGATCCGGCCGTCGGGCTCGACCCGGTACAGCGCGCCGTCGGGCGAGGTTCCGTCGTAGGCCATCGACCCGGCCCAGAACCGCCCGCTCGGGTCGCAGGCGCCGTCGTTCATCCTGGTCCGGCCGCCGTTGCGGGCCTCGGGGCGGCCGAGCCACCACGGGCCGCCCGCGCGCGTCAGCAGCGCGATGCCGTCGCCGATCGCCGCGATCCAGGTGCCGGGCCAGCCGCGTACCGGCGCGACAGCGCCGACCGGGCAATCGACCGTGTGCACCGTCGTGAGCGGGGCCGACCTGTGGCCGGGGTGGCTGTAGAGGGTGCCGGCGAGCAGGTCGACCAGCACCAGCCGGCCGTCCACGAACCGGGCACCCTCCCCCAGTTCCAGCGGCCGGTCGGTCAGCGTGGTGATCCCGGTTTCCTGGTGCGCGGTCATCGGAGCGTCCCGTCGTGGCCGGCGGCGAAGGTGGCCAGCTCCGCGCGGGTGGGCAGGCCCTCCCAGTCGCCGTCGGTACCGACCGCCACGGCCGCCACCGCGGTACCCCTGGAGAGCCGCCCGGGCAGGT
The DNA here is from genome assembly GCA_963742725.1 of uncultured Actinomycetota bacterium. Lineage (GTDB taxonomy): Bacteria > Actinomycetota > Actinomycetes > Mycobacteriales > Cryptosporangiaceae > CAVVAL01. The sequence continues at coordinate 1,914,083 of CAVUMX010000003.1, forward strand.
CCGCACCGTCGAGCCGGGCCGACAGGTACCCGGCCACGAACGCGTCGCCCGCGCCGACCACATCGATCGCGGCGACCGGCCGGGCCGGGCAGCGGATCTGCCGGTCGGCGGTGACCGCCTCGGCACCGTCCGCACCGTGGGTCACCACGACCTCGGGCGGCAGACCCGGTCCGAACTGGACACCGTCCGCGCCGAAGACCAGCGGCAGCTCGTCACCCGAGGCGAACAGCACGTCCACGTCGGGCAGCAGCGGGATCGGCGCCGCGGCGGCTGCCTCGCGGGACCACAGCCGGCTGCGGTAGTTGAGGTCCAGGCTGGTCACCACGCCTGCCCCGCGCGCCAGCCGGAGCGCCGCCGCGACCGTGTTCAGGGCTTCCGGCGACAGTGCCGCGGTCACGCCGCTGACGTGCAGCAACGCCGGCGCGCCGGCGAGCGCGCCGGCGACCAGTTCCTCGTCCAGGGCCGAGCCCGCCGAGCCGCGCCGCACGTAGTCCACGTGCACGATCTCGCTGGTGCGCCGCTCCCGGAACAGCACGCCGGTGGGCCGGGTGGGGTCGCGCCGCAGGTGGCCGACGGCCACGCCCTCCGCGCGGAGCGTGCGGGCGACCAGCTCGCCGGTCTCGTCGGTGCCCACCGCCCCGGCGAACGCGACCGGGTGGCCGAGCCGCGCGAGTCCGATCGCGACATTGCTCTCGGCGCCGGCCACCGACATCGTCAGCGGGCTGCCCGACCGCAGCCGCCCCTGGGACCGCAGGCTCACCATGGCCTCCCCGACGCACAGCACCCCGCCGCCGCTCAGCAGGGCCCCGCCGCCGTCCGAGCCGGCACTCATCGGGCGACCGCCGCGCGGAACAGAGCCACGCGCTCGGCGAGGCCGCCCAGGTCACCGCCGGAGACCGCGTCGCCGAGCAGCGGCGAGCCGACCCCGACCGCGATCGCGCCGGCAGCCAGGTACTCGCCGGCCGCGTCCGCGTCCACCCCACCGACCGGCAGCAGCGGGATGTCCGGGAACGGATCGCGCAGCGCGCGCAGGTAGCCGGGTCCGCCGAGCGATGCCGGGAACAACTTCACCGCGGCGGCTCCGCGTTGATGCGCCTCGTACACCTCGGTCGGGGTCAGCGCGCCGGCCAGTACGGGGATGCCGCGCCGGTACGCCGCCTCGGCACCGGCACTCGCCGCCGGGGTGACGACGTATCTGGCGCCGGCGGCGTGCGCGTCGGTGGCCTGGCCCACGGTCAGCACGGTGCCGGCGCCGAGTACCAGCCGGTCGCCCAGCTCGGCGGCCGCGCGCCGGAGCACATCGAGCGCGTCCGCGCTGGTCAGCGAGACCTCGACCAGCCGCAGCCCGGCGTCGGCCAGGGCGGCGAGGCAGGCGAACAGCCGGTCCGGGTCAGGGCCGCGGACGATCGCCAGCAGCCGTTCGGCGGCCAGCAGCGACCGCAGCTCCGCCGGGGTCATGCGGACCGCCGCCACGCGACGCAGTGCACGGTCCAGCTCGCGGTGCCGGCGGGCGGGATCGTCGCGGCCCCGGCGGAGCTGCGGTCGAAGCCGGTGCCGACCATCGGCTCCACCCCGATCGAGCGGTACGGCCCGTCGGAAGGGAAGCCGCCGAGGTTCCGCCACAGCGCCACGGCCAGCGGCAGAGCGTCACCCGAGATATCCCAGCTCAGCGCCTCGGAGCCGTCCACCACGCAGGCCTCCGCGCAGTCCAGGATCACGCCGATGGCAGTGCCGTCGGACGGGCCCAGCTCGTGCAGCGGCAGGCCCCACGGCCGCGGCCACGGCACGGCGCCTGTCCAGCTCGCGTCGACGCCGAGCGGCCGGGGGTCGTCGGTGACCGTGGCGCGGCGGGCGGGCGCCTCGATGGACGCGTCGGTGCTGAGGTCGAGCAGCGCGTGGGCGGCGTACACGAAGCGGTAGCCGGGCGGGCCGTCCACGCGATAGCGGGCCATGACCGCACCGTCCTCAATGGATAACGCGCGCTCCAACCGAATCCCGTCAGCTGCAACCCCGGAGTCCCACGGCGTCGACCAGGCCCAGCCGTGGTCGGGCTCGCCGCGCACGGTCGGGAAGCACTCCTCCAGCCCGCCGACGTCGACGAACTCGTCACCGGGGCGCGCCAACGCCCGTTGCGGGTCGGGCCGGGACCAGAGCCATTCCCGATCGGCCGTACGCAGCGACGTCCAACGGCCGCCCTGCGCCAGGTCGGTGTCGACCAGGAGCGGAACCCGCTCCACCCGGCGCCGGCGGGCCTCACCATTCGGTGAACGAACCGTCGGGACGCCGCCACACCGGCGAGCGCCACAGCGTGGCCGGCGCGGTCGGCCGCGCGCACCGCCTGCTCGTCGACCGTGATCCCCAGCCCCGGCAGCGACTGGGCGGTCGACGTGACCGTCCCGGAACGCGAACACCGTGGGGTCGACGAGGTAGTCGAGCAGGTCGTTGTCCACGTTGTAATGGATTCCGAGGCTCTGCTCCTGGATCAGGAAGTTCGGCGTGGCGAACGCGACCTGCAGGCTGGCCGCGAGCGAGATCGGGCCGAGCGGGCAGTGCGGTGCGAGCAGCGCGCCGCAGGTCTCCGCGAGCACCGCGATCCGGCGCAGCTCGGAGATGCCGCCGGCGTGCGAGAGGTCCGGCTGGACCACGCCGACCCCGGCTTGCAGCGGCGTCCAGGAAGTCGTGCCGGGAGTAGCAGCCGCTCGCCGAGCGCCAGCGGCACCGAGCGAGGCGGCGACCAGGCGCCGGCAGCGTGCTGGACGTGCTCGGGCAGCACCGCCTCCTCCACGAACAGCGGGCTGCTGCGGCGCCGAGCAGCGGTAACAACCGGGCCGCGTCCGCGACAGCCGATCCGGCCGTGGAAGTCGATCGCGAAGTCGCGGTCCGGGCCGAGCGTCTCCCGGGCCGCGGTTCGGCGCGCTCGACCACGGTCCGCCGCGCCGCGGGGCCGCGATCGGCGCCATCGGGCCGCATGGCGTTCATCTTCACCGCGGTGAAGCCGGCGTCGACGCTGGCGCTGCGACGCGCGTCGGCGCAGCTCGGCCGGCTCGTCGCCGCCGACCCAGGCGTACATCCGGGCCCGATCCCGCACGGGGCCGCCGAGCAGGGTGTGGACGGGCACGCCGAGGGCTTGCCGGCGATGTCCCAGAGCGCCTGGTCGAGGCCCGCGACGGCGCTGGAGAGGATCGGTCCGCCCCGGTAGAAGCCGCCCTTGGTCAGCACCTGCCAGTGGTCCTCGATCCGGGGCGGATCCTGCGCCGATCAGGTATTCGGACAGCTCGGCGACCGCGGCCCGGACGGTCTCGGCGCGCCCCTCCACCACCGGCTCGCCCCAGCCCGACGACCCCCTCGTCGGTCTCCACCCGGCAGAACAGCCAGCGCGGCGGGACGAGGAAGGTCTCGATCCGCGACGATCTTCATCCGTTGACCGCCTCCCCCTCGGGCCGGCAGCAGAGCAGCGACTCGTCCTGGACGGCCAGCGCGAGCAGCTGTTCCATCGCGGCCCTGGCCTCCTCGGCGTCGCCTGCCTCCACCGCGTCGAGGACCGCGCGGTGCGCCGGGCCGCTGTGCTCGATGCCCTCGCTCTGGTGCACCAGCTCGGTCCCGGGTGCGGAGCGCGGTCTGGATCACCAGCTCCATGCTCTGCAACAGGTCGTTGTGGGTGGCGACCAGCAGGCCACGGTGGAACGCGAGGTCAGCCTGGATGATCGAGGCCGGGGTGGCGCCCGGCGCGAGCATCGCCTCCAGCGCGGCCCGCAGCGCGGTCACGTCCTCGTCGGTGCGGCGGGCGGCGGCCAGCGCCACCGCCGCCGGCTCGATGATCGCGCGCACCTCGGCGAGGTTCGCCAGGAACGACATGTCCGTGCGCGACTCGTACTGCCAGCGCAGCAGGTCAGGGTCGAGCATGCTCCAGGACTCCCGGCCGCGGACCACGGTGCCGCGCTTCGGCCGGGCCTCCACCAGGCCCTTGTCGGCGAGCACCCGGATCGCCTCGCGGACCACCGACCGGCTGGCGCCCAGCTCGGCCTCCAGCGCGGTCAGGTCGATGACCTCACCGGGCCGGAGCTCGCCCGCGACGATCGACTGCCCGACGGCGTCCACCACCGTGCCGTGCATTCCCCGACGTACCGTCATAAGGTCCCCGCTCTCTCGCCCTACTCAGGTCTTCCCTCATGCTGTGCTGTCTTCAGCGTTCACGCTGTCCACCGCGATGCTCCAGCCACCGTCCACAGTGATCGACGTCCCGGTGATGTACGAGGCGTCGGCGGAGGCGAGGAACGCGACCGCGGCGGCCACCTCCTCGGGCCGACCGAACCGTTTCAGGGCCGACTGGGCGATGCTGCGGGCGCGGTCCGCGGCGTCCACCCGGTCCCACGCGCCGGTCAGGATCGGGCCGGGCACGACAGCGTTCACCCGGATCTCCGGCCCGTACTCCACCGCCAGCTGGCGGACCAGCGCGAGCTGCGCGCCCTTGGCCGCGGCGTAGGCGGCGTGGCCCGGCACCCCGCGGATCGCGTGCACCGACGAGGTCAGCACCACCGATCCCCTTGAGCCGCGCAGCAGCGGCAGGAAAGCGCGCAGCGCGTGGTAGATCGACGAGAGGTTCACCGCGAGCTGGCGGTCCCACTGTTCGGGGGTCGTCTCGTGCAGCGGCGCCACCGTGGCCGCATAGGCGTTGACGTGCAGCAGGTCCAGCCGGCCGTGCGTGGCCGTCACCTGCTCGGCCAGCGCCGTCCAGCTGGCCGGATCGGCCACGTCGGCGACGACCGTCCGCGCGTCGGTGCCGAGCGCCACCGCGTCGAGCGCGGCGCCGTCGAGGTCCACCAGCCAGACGCGGGCACCCTCGTCGACCAGGCGGGCGGCGGTCGCCGCGCCGATGCCGTGGGCGGCGCCGGTCACCACGGCGACCGCGCCGGGCAGGCGGCGTGGCACAGGAGCTTCGGAGTCCATGCGAGCAACTTAGCATTTGATAATTTCATATGACTATATCTTGACAGCCCTGTTTCCGCGTCGCAGGATTCGGGGCCATGACCGGCCACGGACATGGCAGCGACACGCTGCGATGACACCGGCAGCACACGCTGCGTCGACACGGCCGCGAACCCGGGAGGCAACCCATGAGCACCGTCTCGCGACGTGACTTCCTCCGCACCGCCGGCCTGGTCGCCGGTGCCGGCATTCTGGGCGGCTGCGCCACCGGCACCAGCAGCAGCGGCAGCGGGAACGGCGCGCTCGTGCTGCAGTCGTCCTGTCGGACCCGGATCCGAAGAACGCCTTACGCACGATCGCCGGCGACTATTCCGGCGAGGTCACGCTGAACACGGTGGCGATCGAGCAGTTCCGCGCGCAGCTCCCCACCTACCTGAGCTCGTCGAACCCGCCGGACGTGCTCACCTGGTACGCGCGGCTCCGTGGCCCGGGACTACGCCAGCAAGGGCCTGCTGCTCGACGTCTCCGACCTGTGGGCGCGGCGACGGCCCCTGCGCGTCCTTCTCCGCCGCGCTGCAAGCAGCTGTCCACCGGCGACGACGGCAAGCAGATCTTCGTGCCGACCAACTACTACTGGTGGGGCGTGTTCTACCGGAAGTCGGCGTTCGCGAAATGGGGCGTCAAGCCGCCGACGACCTGGGACGAGTTCCTCGGTGTGTGCGAGAACCTCAAGGCCAGGAAGGTCGCACCCGCTCACGATGGGCACTGCCGTCCACCCCGTGGATGTCCTCCGGCTGGTTCGACTACCTGAACCTGCGGGTCAACGGCGCCGACGTTCCACCGCGAACTGCTCGCCGGCAAGCACGGGTTCGACTCCGAGAGGTCCGCGCGGTGATGGACCACTACGGCAAGCTCCTGCCCTACTTCGACCCGGACGGCCGCTCCTACTCCTGGCAGGAGGCCGTGACCCCGCTGGTCCGCAACGAAGGCCGGCGATGTACCTGATCGGCGCGTTCGTCACCACGGCCGTACCGGCCGACGTGCGTGGACGACCTGGACTTCTTCCAGGTCCCGATCATCGACGCGAACCAGCCGATCGCGGAGGAGGCACCGACCGACGGGTACTTCGCGAGCGCCAAGACGCGGCGACCGCGCAGGGCACCAAGAAGCTGCTGACCTACCTGGCCGCGCCGAAGACGCAGCAGGAGTACATCGAGCTGTCCAAATCCTCGAACCTGCCGACCTCGCGGCGAGGTCGACACGTCGACGTTCTCGCCGCTGGTGCAGAAGGGCATCGCGCTGCTCAACAAGGCGCGACGAGATCACCCAGTTCTTCAACCGGGACTCCAGCGACGAGCTGCAGACCACCGCCGACACGGCGCTGACCAGGTTCATGGACGAGCCCGAAGCGACGTCGCCGCGATCCTCGCCGAGTGGCAGAGCTCTGCCGAGCCGCGTACTTCGCGTCGTGACCGCGATTGCCGCGCTCGACCGCCGCGTCGACGTCCGCCCGCGCCCGGCGTCGGCGCGGCGTCGGCGGCCTGGTCTGGGCGTTCCTGCTGGTCCCGCTCGCGGTCGAGGTCGGCTGGGTGTTCTGGCCGGCGATCAACAGCTTCTACCTGTCGCTGACCGAGTGGAACGGCGCTCGGCCCGGCCGAGCTTCGTCGGGCTGCGAGAACTTCCGCGACCTCGCCTCGGACGACGATCTTCGCCACCGCGCTGTGGAACAACGTGATCTGGGCGGTCGGGTTCGGCGGCGCTCTCGGTCGCCATCGGCCTCGCGCTGGCCGTCACGCTGAACCGGCCCCGGCGCGGGGTGGGCGTCTACCGCAGCGCGATCTACCTGCCGATGGTGTTCTCGCTCGCCGTCACCGGCCTGTTCTGGCGGGTGCTCTACGCAACCGCACGGCGCCGATCAACGCCACACTGGGCGTGGTCGGACTCGAGCGGCCTGGAACGGCAGTGGCTGGCCGATCCGGACACGCGCGCTCTACGCCGTACTGGTCGCGGCGGTCTGGCGCCAGGTCGGCTACGTGATGGTGCTCTACCTGGCCGGCCTGAAGGGCTGCGACCCGCACGCTCGACGACGCCGCCGCGGTGGACGGGGCCGGCGCCGTGGCAACGGTTCTGGCGCGATCACGATGCCGCAGCTGCGCGGCGTCAACGCGATCGTGTTCGCGGTCACCGTGATCGACTCGCTGCGCACGTTCGACATCGTCTGGGCGATGACCCGCGGCGGGCCGTACCACTCCTCCGAGCTGCTCAGCACGGTCATGTACCAGCAGGCGTTCACGTTCCTGAACCTCGGCTACGCGTCCGCGCTGGCGGTCGTGATCTTCGCGCTGGCGATCGTCTTCATCATCACGTACCTGGTCCGCAGCGCTGCGGCAGGAGGACTGACATGTCCGCGACTCGCCCACCTCGTCCCGAGCGCGGCACGCGGCGGACGACGTCGGCGCGCCGTCCGACGCCGTGGCTGTCACGTCGTGATGATCCCGTTCACGCTGCTGTGGATCGCGCCGATGGTGTTCGTGCTGCTGATCGCGGTGCGGTCGTTCGACGACATGGCCGAGGAGCGGCCTCGCCGCGCTGCCCGGCTCGTTCACCCTCGAGCGGCTTCGCGACCGCGCGGCACCGAGGGCAGCCTCTGGACTCGGCTCTGCTGAACACCGTCGCTGGTCACCGCGCCGGCGGTGCTGCTGTCGCTGGCGCTGGCCTCGATGGCCGCCTATGCGCTGAGCCGCTACGCGATCCCCGGCCGGCGCACGATCCTGCTGCATGATGCTCGCCGGCAACCTGCTGCCGCCGCAGATCCTGCTCGGTCCCGGTCGCGAGAATCACCGAGTCGCTCGGCATCGCCGACACCATCGGCGGCCTGGTCGCGATCCACGTCGGCTTCGGGCTGGGCTTCTACACGTTCGTGCTGCACGGGTTCATGCGCTCGATCCCCCGGGAGATCACCGAGGCCGCCCTGATCGACGGCGCCGGCACAGGCCAGACCTACCTGGCGGATCATCCTGCCGCTGTGCCGCCCGGCACTGGCCGCGCTCGGCGCGCTCGCCACCACCTGGATCTTCAACGATCTGATCTGGGCGCTCACGGTGCTGCGGACCGAGACGAAGTTCCCGGTCACGGCGGCGCTGCTCAACCTGCAGGGCGGCTTCACCAGCCAGTACAACGTGGTCGGGGCCGGCTCGATGCTCGCCGCGATCCCGACCGCCGCGGTGTTCTTCGCCTTCCAGCGGCACTTCATCTCCGGACTGCTCGTCGGGTCGACCAAGTGACCCGGCAGTGGTCCCTGCGGACCGTCACCGGCGCGTACACCGTCGGGCTGGGCCTGGACGACACCGTGTTGCTGCAGGAGGGCTGGGGTCCGGCCGCCGGGCCGGAATGGTCCCGGCCGCCCGGCACGAACACGAGCTGGGAACCGACCGCCGACCTCGCGCCGGTCGAGCTGACCAGCCTCGGCACGCGGCAGACGGCACACGCCGACCTGATCGTCGACCACGGCGACGGGCTCGTCGGGGTCCGCTGGCGCCACCTCGACAGCACGCACGACGACGCCGGGCTGACCGTCCGGTTCATCGACACGACCGGCACGCTCCATCTCGACCTGCACACGCGGACGCATCGGGACCACGACGTCGTGCGCCGCTGGTCCGAGATCCGGAACGTCAGCGCCGGCCGCGTCGTGACGGTGCGCAGGGCGATGACCGGCGGCTGGTGCGTGCCGGCGCCGCACGGCGCGCGGCTGCGCTACCTGGCCGGACGGTGGTCGGCCGAGTTCACGCCGCAGCGGGTCGACCTGCGGGCCGGCGAGCTGCGGCTCGGCAGCCGGCAGGGCATCACCTCCCACACGTTCGCCCCGGTCCTGGACGTGCAGCCGCTCGGCCCGGACGGCCGCCGGAACCGGGCCGCCGGCACGTACTCGATGCAGCTGGCGTGGAGCGGCTCGTGGCAGCTGGTCGCCGAGGCGCTGCCCGCCGCCGGGCTGGTGCGGGTCTCGATGGGGCTCGCCGACGACACCCTGGCCGTGCTGCTGGCCCCCGGGGAATCGCTGCGCTGCCCGGAGCTGCTCGGTCTCCACGGCACCGCCGGGACGGCCGGCACCGCACGGCAGTGGCACCGGTACGCCCGCCGCGTGCTGAGCCGCAGCACCACTCCCGAGCACCGGCCGGTCGTCTACAACTCGTGGTTCGCCACCGGCTTCGACGTCCGGCCCGAGCACCAGCTCGCGCTCGCCGACTCCGCCGCCCGCCTCGGCGCCGAGGTGTTCGTGGTCGACGACGGCTGGTTCCGGGGACGGGACGACGACCACCGCGGACTCGGCGACTGGACCCCCGACCCGACCGCGTTCCCGGACGGGCTGGGTCCGCTCGCCGAGGGCGTGCTCGACCGTGGCCTGCGGTTCGGGTTGTGGATCGAACCCGAGGGGGTCAGCCCGGACAGCGACCTGTACCGGGACCACCCCGACTGGGTCTACCGGGCCGGCGACCGGCCACTCACGACGATGCGCCGGCAGCTCGTCCTCGACCTCGGCCGCACCGAGGTCGTCGAGTGGATCGAGCAGACCCTGACCGACCTGCTCACCCGCTACCCGATCAGCTACCTCAAGTGGGACATGAACCGGCCGGTCACCGACGGCGGCCGGCCGGGTGATCCCGCGTCCGGGCGCTGGAGCGTCGACCACGTGCTCGGGTACCACCGCGTGCTGCGCCTGCTGCGGCGCGACTTCCCGCACGTCACGGTCGAGGCGTGCGCGGGCGGAGGCGGACGGGTCGACCCGGCGGTGCTGGCGCTCAGCGACGTGGTCTGGCCGAGCGACGAGACCGGGCCGCGGGACCGGCTGGCGATCCAGGACGGCTTCCTGCGGTCCTTCCCACCGCACGTGATGAGCTCCTGGGTCACCGACGAGCCGGACCGGGCCGATCCGAGGCCGACCTCGCTGGGCTTCCGGTTCGTCGTCGCGATGGCCGGCGTCCTGGGCATCGGCGCCGACCTGCCGCGCTGGCCCTCGGCGGACCTCGACACCGCGCGTGAGCTGGTCGCGCTGTACCGATCGATCCGGCCGGTCATCCACGAAGGCGTGGTCAGCCGGGTCGGCGATCCGCGCATCGGCCTGCACAGCGTGCAGTTCGCGTGCGAGGACCAGCTCGTGCTCCTGGTCTGGGACTGCCGGCCGGCGGGCGCGCCCAGGTCGCGGCCGGATCGGATCACCGTGCCGGCCGCCCGTCCGGACCGGTGCTACCGGCTGCCGGACGGGTCGACCGTCTCGGGAGGCCATCTCGCCCGCCGGGGACTCACCGTGCCGTGGTCGGTGGCGCCGGACGCCGACGTGATCGTGCTCGACCCCGTTCCGCCGCCCGCCTGACATGAGGTCCGTGTCCGAAACGCCTCCTGGTAGACAGCCACATGTGGCCTCCCCGCTCGGGCGGGGAGGCCACACCGGCCGGAGGTCCTAGCGCACGGGGCGGTCGGTCCAACCGGTCTGGTCGGCGGGGTCGGAGACGATCCTCAGCTGACGGAAGATCCCGACCGTTCCGTCCGGGCCGAGCATCTGGGCGATCTCAGGACCTGTAGCAGTCACCGACACGCGCAGGCCGCGGTAGTCGAACACCTGCAGAAGGTCGCCGATCTCGTCGTTGACGGTCCGGTTCGCCGGGTGCCCGTCGACGGTCGTGTTCGGGCCCGACGTCTTGTCGTCGCCGGTTCGAGACGGGTCGGGGTTGATGCCTATCGACAACGCCCTTGGCAGGCTTGTCCGCGGGTCGAAGCCGTCAGGACTGTCGGAGAACGCCAATCCCACCCGCCAGGGGCCGTTCGGCGAGTCGGTCTCCACCTGGACCTCGTACGGCTTGAGCGCCCTGGGTACGCCCGCCACTGTGAACGGCAGTTTCACCGGCTCCTGGCCGTCGAGCCGGACAGACTCGGCCACTCGCCGCGTGACGGCTGCCTGATCGCCGGCCCCGCCGAACCTCACGCTGAACCACCGGCCGGGCGAGTGCTCGATCAGCAGACCCTTACAGGGGTCGTCGATGCACCGCGCGGGCTTGCCGTTCACCGGGGTGGTCGGCGTCCCGGTTTCCTCCGGGAGCGTCTGCGGCACCATCGGATACCGCGGCGGCATGATCTTGCCGCCGGGCGGGACCACCCCCACGCTGAGTCCGCGCAGTGAGCCGCCCTCGGGAGCGTTTCTGGCCCGTGCGTTGAAGCTCTGTTCCTGCCGCGAGATCCCGTAGACCCGCTCGGGGAGGCCCGGCGGCACGTATCCGACCACGAGTGAGCGGGTGAACAGGGGATCCTTGACCGGCGCCGGCGCTTTCGTCGTCGCCGCTGGTGTCACAGCCCGGTCTGCCGGCGAAGCGGGCAGAACCAGCACAGCGCCGCTCGCGACAGCGCAGACGCCGAGCGCGGCCGCCATGCCTCCGCCGATCCGCCGGCGCCGCGCCGCACGACGCCCTTCCGCGATCCCCCGGGCGATGTCGAGTTGCTGCGGCACCCCGGGGTCGCGGACGAGCTCCCGGAGTCCGTCGGACAGCTGTTGTTCGGTCATCACAGGCTCCCTCTGGTCGCGAGGCTCGGGGCGAGGTCCGGGACGAGACGCCGCAGCGTGGCCAGCCCGTGTGAGGTCTGGCTCTTGACGGTGCCGGTCGAGCAGCCGAGCGCGGCCGCCGTCTGCGCGACGCTCAGATCCTCGAAGAACCGCAGGACGAGCACGGCCCGCTGGCGCGGTGGCACCTGAGCGAGCGCGTCGAGGAGGACGAGCCGGTCCTCGGCGTGGCCGCGCACGACCGCGGGGCGGTCCGGGGCGGTCGCGAATCGGCGGACCCTCGCCCAGCCGAGCCGCTGCTCGTCGAGGAACACCCGCACGACTATCCGTCGCACGTAGGCGTCGAGGTTGTCCGCACGTCTCGCCCTCCTCCAGTGCACGTACAACTTGGCGATCGCGGTCTGTACGAGGTCGTCGGCACGGTGCCAGTCGCCGCACAGCAGGTAGGCGCTGCGGCGCAGTGCGGCACCCCGTGTGCTTACGTACCGGACGTACTCGTCGTCGTCGGATTGACGCATCTGGCCTCCCGGCTGTCACCCCACAGACGGGTACGGGCGTTCGCGAGGTTGTACGGTTCGACAACGCACCCTGTGCGACGGCATCGATACTCGGACGCCGCATGCTAGGCGACCGTGAACTCCTCCCAGCCCAGGGGCTTCACGCCGCGGCAGTCGACGAGTCCGCCCCCGTCGCCGGTGGCCCGCCAGGTGTGACCGCCGAGAGCCTGGAACACCCGGAAGTCGCTGTTCTGCGGGTGGGTGAACAGCTTGAACATCTCCCAGCTGCCGACCTTGTCGGCGCGCGCGACGAGCATCGATCCGCCGCCGGCCTCGGCGGTGACGAACCTGCCGTTCACCGCCTGCACGGCGACCAGGGTCTTGGTCACCAACGTCCCGTCGATCGTCTCGCTGGCGTCCTGGAGCTCGTGGATCGTGAACCTCTCGGCCGGGCCGGGCACCTGCTCGGTGTTCCACAGGGTGAGGTGCTGCTGCAACGGGAAGGGCAACGCCGAGACGAAGGCGCCGTCGTGGATGAGCATGGCTTCGTACGTGCGCAGCGTCTGGCGGTCGGCGGGCACGAAGTTGGGGTCGGACGAGGCCGAGATGACGTGCAGCGTGCCGTCGGCGGCCACGGCGGCGACATCGATACTGCGCGGGTCGCGCGACACGGCGGCGAGCGAGCTGTCCCTGCCGAGGGTGAGGCCGTCGACGAACGTCTGCGTGCCGAGCCCGCCTGCGTCCTTACTCGGTTCGGCTCCCATGATGCAGGTCGGGTCGCCGTATTCGAGTAGGCGAAAACGCGGCAGGGTGTCGGCGTGACTGCTGTCGACCTTGTTGAGGTGCTGGAAGAAGTGCCCCAGCTCGTGGCACAGAATGGCGGCGTCGATGTCCACCGTCGCCATGACGGGATCGGTCTCCGTGATCCCGCTGGTGGAGTTGTCGTCCATGATGGCGATCAGGTGCTCGTCATCGTCGAACGGGTCGCCGCGGTCTTTGCCCGCCGCTCTGATCGCGTCGACGAGGTCCGCCGCGCTGAGCTTGTCCTTCTCCTCCTGGAGAATGTGGCTGTCAACGCACCGTACGTACACCTGAGACGGCATGTCTTCGCTGAGCTGGCCGTTGAGGTGACGCAAGACCACCTGATGAACCGACATCACTCGCGACGGTCGCGGTGTGACGATGCGCTGGTCACGGCGCGGCGTCGGGAGGCTGAGTCGATTGAGCGGACCAATAGCCCTCTGCCCGCCGGGTGTGGCCTGGAAACAACCCACGCAAGCAGCGGCAGCAGGCTAGGAACACATGTCCATTCCCGAGACCGTCGACGGATTCACGCGCGTGCACGCCCCACACGGATCGCAGTGGCCGTGGCCCGTGTACCGGCGCGGCAGCGGCCCACCGGTCATCCTCATGCACGAGCTCACGGGCCTCACCCCAGAGGTGATCGCGTTCGGCCGCCGCGTCGCCGCCGCGCAGTTCAGCGTCTACCTGCCGGTGCTGTTCGGGCCGGTCCCCGCGACCACCAGCATGCGGCAGGCCCGCGCCATGGTGCGGTGCTGCATCTCGCGGCAGATCAACGTGCTCGTCACGGGACGGACAAGCCGCGTCGTGCGACCGCTGCGGCGGCTCATCACCGACGCGGCGCGGGCAGAGAAATCGGCGGGCGTCGGCGTGATCGGCATGTGCATGAGCGGTGGCTTCGCGCTCGCGCTGGCCACGTCCCCGGAGGTCCTGGCCGCCGTGTCATCGCAGCCGAGCCTGCCGTACACCACCCGGATCACCCCGTGGTGCGCGCGTGACCTCGGCATGGACGACGGCGATGTGACGAGGCTCGGCGAGCGCCTGCGGGACGGCGCCGTCGAGGTCTACCTCACCCGCTTCAGCGAAGACCCCAAAAGCCCACTTCGGCGACAGGAGGTGCTGCTCGACAGAGCAGGCGACCAAGGCATCACGCTGGACGTACTGGACTCTCGACCCGGTAACCCGGACGGCTTCACGACGCGGGCGCACTCCGTCCTCAGCGTCGCGCCGACCCAGTATCCCGATGGTCCCGCTCATCAGCGCCTCGCGCAGGCCGCCGGCGACGTCCTCGCCTTCCTCGATCGCCGGCTGGACCGCGGCCATGCGTGATGTCGTGGGCGCCGTGCTGGTCGCCGGCCTGGTCGTGTTCACGGTCGGCGCGTCGGCATGGCGGCTGGAGTGGGAACGCCCGCTGCCCGAGTCGCTGCCCCTGATCCACGCCGCCCGGCGCCGTCGCATGTGGATCCACCTGTGGATGCTGCCTGCGATGTTCGCCACGGCTGCCGGCGTCGCCGGGTTCGCCCTGGTGGTCGACCGTCCCGTCGCGACCGTCCTCGCGACGATGGCGGCGGTCACGTACGGGATCGGTGCCGCTCTGCTGGTCGTGTTCCTGGCCTTCCGGCTCACGGTCGTGCCGTGGGCGGCCGCCGAGGCCGTCGACCACGGCGTACCCCCGCCCGGGTTCGAGGCCCTGAACTCGTGGGCCGGCACCCTGTACGTCGTGCACATGGTCGCGTCGTACGCCGCGTTCGCGCTGCTGGGCGGCGCCGTACTTGCCTCGGACGGCCTCCCGGCGTGGCTCGGCTGGGTGGGCGTCGTGGTCGGCGTGGGATCGCTCGCGGGGTTCGTCGGCACCCGGTTCGCCGGCCCGTTCAACCCGCCGATCCTCGCGCACGTCTACACCGGCCTCCTCGGAGTGACGCTGCTCGTCCTGTGACGGTCGAGCCTCCGCGGCCTAGTCACCGGAGGGCTCGGCGAGCTTCTTCAATCGTTCCAACTGGCTCCAGTGCTTGGCGATGCGTTCCCTACCGCTCGGCGTCAGCGCCACGCTGGTGTTCGGCTTCGTGTGGACGAAGGTCTTCTCGATCCGCACCAGGCCGGCGGGCACGCCAGTCGTACCCGGTGGCCCAGTAGTCGCACAGCTCGCGCAGGTACGCCAGCGGTACGCCCTGCGACCAGTCGCTCACCGGCTCCGCGTCCGGCCACCGGGTGCGTCGCAGCCGGTCCGTCAGATCGGCCAGCTCGGAGTCGGGAACGTCGATGCGGAACGGGGTCACCCTCATGTGCCACCTCCTTCGCCGGCACGGGCGCCGGCTGTCACAAGTACTGAAATTCTGGGTCTTAATAAACCGTCTTCTTACCGTTTACCCTGGTTCGCGAGTCGTGCCCACTGGCCCACCACAGAGGAGCGCTCCATGATCCGTGCGCTGAGGAAGGCCGCGGCAGCGGCCGGGTTGTTAGCCGTCGTGATCGCGGCGTCCGGCACTGTCGCGCTGGCCCACGATCCCGAGACCGAAGAAGGCCGCGCGGAGCTCCGCCGGATCATGGCCGACCACGAGCCGGGCTGGCGCCACAAGGCGGTCGCCGGCGCGAGGGTCGCGTGTTCCGGCGGCAGCGCGTCCGGCTACCCGTGCCGGAACATCGACCTGCTGAGCGTGCTGCCGCTGAGCAGTATCGGCGGCGGCGCCGGGAACAGCATGTGGGGCTGGACCGACTCCAGCACCGGCAAGGAGTACGTGATCTTCGGGCGCTCGAACGGCGCCGCGTTCATCGACGTCAGCAACCCGGTCACCCCGAAGTACCTCGGCAACCTGCCGTCGCACAACGGCACCAGCAGCTCCTGGCGCGACATCAAGGTCTACAAGAACCACGCGTACGTCGGCGCGGACAACATCAGCACGCACGGCATCCAGGTGTTCGACCTGACCAGGCTGCGCACCGTCACGACGCCGCAGACGTTCACCCCCGACGCCCGCTACACCGGCGTGGGCCGCTCGCACACCCTCGCGATCAACGAGGAGACCGGCTACCTCTTCGCCGTCGGGACGAACACCTGCAGCGGCGGCGTCCACATGATCGACGTCCGGACCCCGAAGTCGCCGACGGCGGCCGGGTGCGTGAGCAACGACGGGTACGTGCACGAGAACCAGTGCGTCGTCTACCGCGGCCCGGACACGACCTACGTCAACCGCGAGATCTGCTTCAACTACAACACCGACACCCTGACGATCGTCGACGTGACGAACAAGGCCGCGCCGCGGCAGCTGTCCCGGACGGGCTACACGGGCTCGGCGTACACGCACCAGGGCTGGCTCACCGGTGACCACCGGCGGCTGCTCATGAACGACGAGCTGGACAGCAACTCGGGCGGCACGCGCACGTTCATCTGGGACGTCGCGGACCTCGACCGTCCCGTCAACACGGGCGTGTACCGGTCGCCGACCCACACCGCGACGGACCACAACCACTACATCATCGGCAACCGCATGTACCAGGCCGCGTACCGGGGCGGGTTACGGATCCTCGACATCACCGGGATCGCGTCGAACAGCCTCACCGAGGTCGGCTACTTCGACATCTACCCGACCGCCAACAACACCGGGTTCAACGGCGCGTGGAACACCTACCCGTTCTTCGCCAGCGGCACGATCGCGATCAGCGGCATCGAGCAGGGCCTCATCCTGGTGCGGCCGACCGCGGCGGCGGCACGACGCTGACCGACACGATGAAGGTGCGGGCGCCGTTGGTCGTCGAGGTGGCGCTGTTCGCGGTGGTGCTGACCCTGGTCGCCGCCGCGCAGGCCGGGGCGAACCGTGCCCCGGCCCCGCCGAACCCGGCGCCCGCTCCTGTCGCGCACAGCAACGGGCTGACCGACGTCCACGACGGCTACGTCATGGCGCCGGTCACGCTGCCCACCGCGCGGGGCAAGGCGGTGCCGGTGGCGTTCCGGATCCTCGGCCGCGACCAGCAGCCGGTGACGGAGTACGACATCGTCCACACCAAGCCACTGCACGCGTACCTGGTGCGCGACGACCTCAGCGGCTACCAGCACCTCCATCCGGTGCTGGCGGACGGGGTGTGGCGGACGTCGGTGGAGATCCCGGACGGCGGCGCCTACCGGCTGTTCGCCGAGTTCACACCGCCCGGGCGGTCGGGCCATGCCACGGTGCTGGGCGTGTCGTTCGTGATCGCCGGCGACACGACGTTCATCCCCCTGCCCCCGCCGGCCGCCACCGCGGCGGTGGACGGGTACACGGTCCGCCGCGTCGACGGCGCGACCCCGCTGCGGGCCGGCCGTTCGTCCCTGCTCACGTTCCAGGTGGTCAGGGACGGACAGCCGGCCAGACTCGAACAGTTCCTTGGCGCGTCGGCGCACGCGTCGGCGTTCGAGGCGCTGACCCAGGCGCTGTCGCACTCGCACCCGACCCTGCGCCCCGGTCAGAACGGCACGGTGACGTTCCACGTCCAGTACGCCAACCGCGGCGAACAGCGCGTCTACCTGCAGTTCCAAGCGGACGGGCAGGTACGCCAGGTCGCCTTCACACTCTTCGTCACCTAGCGGCGTCGAACCAGTTCAGCGTGCGACGCCAGGCCTCGGTGGCGGCGTGCGGGTTGAAGCGGGGGCCGGTGTCGTTGAAGAAGGCGTGGTCGGCCTCGGTGAACGTGAGCAGCTCGTGCTTCCGGCGACCCGCCTCAAGCGCCGCTCTGGCCGCGGGCCGGGTCGCGTTGACCCGTGCGTCGAGCCCGCCGTAGACGCCGAGCACCGCCGCGCGTGAGCCCGCGAAGCTGCCGCCTTCCGGGAACGGCCCGTAGAAGGGGGCGGCCACGGCGAGACGCGGTTCGTCGGAGGTGAGCAGGCGCCACACCATGTTGCCGCCGAAGCAGAACCCGATGGCGGCGAGCTTCTTGCCGCGGACGCGACGCTTGAGCTCGGTCACGCTGGCTTTCATGTCGGCCACGAAGCGTTCCGGCGGGATCCGCGAGAGCGCGGCCGCCACTGCGGCCTCGTCCGGGAACGACCCGGTGCCGCCCTCCTCGGAGAGCAGGTCCAGCGCCAGCGCGGAGTAGCCGCTGGCGGCGAACCGGCCGGCGACCGCGCGGATGTGCTCGTTGAGCCCGCGGTTCTCGTGGATGACGAGCACGCCGCCACGCGGCCGGGTCGCTGCCGCCCAGGCGGCCAACAGCGGAACCCGGGGTCCCGGGAACGTGATCGACTCGCGGGCGACGGGCGCCCAGGCCGTCTCCGACGTGGAGCGCTTGCCGTCCTGGTCAGCCGAGGTTGTCGACTCGGCCGCGGCTGCCTCGCCGGCGGCGGACGTCGCGAGGAGCCCCGTCGCCGCCGCACCGGTCAGTCCGAGCAGGCCGAGGCGGCGTAACGCCTCCCTGCGCGTGATGATGCCGTCAGCGTGGTCCTCCGCGACCTCCTCCGCGAGGTACCGCTGGATCTCTGTCATGTGACCCCTCCCAGGGATCGTGAGAGCGCGGCACCGGCCGGCGACCGGCTACCGCGGTCTACCAGAAATCAGCATAAACCCGTCTCAGCCCCTGCTCAGGCGGCGAACATCGCGACCCTTGCCGGTTCTCGCAACCTTGGTCGCCGGTAGGTCCGCGCGCCGGGGTGGCGCCCCTAAGGTCCCCCGGGTGGCCGACCGGCCACATTGTCCACCGTGGCCGGACTGGCCACATGTCCACAGTGGCCGACCGGCCATACTGTCCAATACAAAGGGGACACCAGATCGTGAGTGGAACCAAGGCGTCGCGGACTCGTTTCCGGGCGCTCGTCCTGGCGGGCGCGACGCTGCTCATCGGCGGCGCGCTGGCCGTCGGCGCCACCTCGTACGCGTCCGCGGCGCCCGACAAGCTCCAGCCCGGCGACGGGCTGAAGTCCGGCGCGACCATGAAGTCGGCGAACGGCAGGTACCTGTTCGCCATGCAGACCGACGGCAACCTGGTGCTGTACTCGGGCAAGACCGCGCTGTGGTCGAGCCAGACCGCCGGCAACCGCGGCGCCAGCGCGATCATGCAGCGCGACGGCAACTTCGTCATCTACTCGGCCGCGCGCAAGGCGCTCTGGTCGACGCGCACCACCGGCAGTTCGAAGGCGTTCCTGGCCGTGCAGAACGACGCGAACGTCGTCGTCTACACGGGGAAGAAGGCGGTCTGGGACCGCGTCACCACCACCTCCACGCTGCGCCCCGGCGACGTGCTGGAGACGAACAAGGTCCTGTCGTCGCCGAACGGCCGCTACAAGCTGGTCATGCAGAGCGACGGCAACCTGGTGCTGTACACCGGCAAGACCGCGCTGTGGTCGAGCGACACCTACGGCAAGGGCGGCACGCGCCTGGAGATGCAGCACGACGGCAACCTGGTGATGTACACGGCGGCGCACCGCCCGGTGTGGCACACGTCGACGACCGGCAACCGCGGCGCGTACTTCCAGGTGCAGAACGACGACAACCTGGTCGTCTACTCGGCGACGAAGCGTCCGCTCTGGGACCGTCACTGAGCCGACGCGCCGGCGGCCGGGACCACACCCGGCCGCCGGCGCGACCGGCTACTCGGCCGCGACTCCGGACCGGCGGCGCAGCGGGGAGCTGGGCTTGGACACGACCATCGGGTCCCAGTCGGGGCCGATCGGGCTGAGCCTGGACGGGTCGGCGATCACGGCACCGGCCTTGACCTCGTCGGTGAACCGGCGGCGCAGGATCGCCCCCGCCGTGCCCATGCCGCTGCTGACCGCGCCGACGATGCCGGCGCCCCACGTGGTGCTGACGCCGGTGAGCCACAGGCCGCGGATCTCGGTGCGCGGGCCTGGACGGCGCGGACCGATCTGGTCGGCGGCCACCTCGAGGCCGTAGCAGGAACCGAGGCTCGACAGCGTGAACCGCTCGTGCGTGACCGGGGTGGACGCCTCCCGCCAGACGATGTGCTGGCGCAGGTGCGGGATCACCGTCGTGGCGCGGTCGATCAGCTGCTCGGTGAGGCGTTCCTTGAGCGCGACGTACTCCGGGTTCTGGCTGTAGCCGTCGCCGTCGGGCCAGTACGTGCCGCGCGGGGCCAGGCACATCACTTCGAGCGTGGAGTGGCCGGGCGGTGCGGCGTGCGGATTGCCCGGGTCCTTGGTGCTGGCCGAGGTGAGGAAGATCGGCACCTCGTCCGGGACGCGGCCCTCGTAGGCGTCGCGGTACAGACCCTCGACGTCGGTGTGCGGGTAGCACCAGTACGTGCTGTTCGGCATCTGGTCGGTGAGGTCGATGTCGAGCCCGAGGTAGACGCTGAACAGCGGCAATGCCATCCGGTACTTGTCCAGCCGGGCGACGGTGGCCGGCGCCAGGTGCTCGCGGCCGACGAGGTCGAAGTACGTGCGCTTGAGGTCGGCGCCGGACACCACGATCGGGGCGTGGATCGTCTCGCCCCCGTCGATCTCGACGCCGACCGCGGCGCCGTCCTCCACCAGGATGCGCGTGACGCGCGTCTTGGTGCGTACCTTGCCGCCGTGGGTCTGGATGACGTCGATGAGGTGGGCCGGGACGACCTGGCCGCCGCCGCGCGGGTACCAGGCGCCGCCGGTGAGGTAGTGGTCGAGGAAGCCGCCGTGCAGCGCGACCGAGGCCCGGGACGGAGGCGCCCCGTAGTCGCCGCATTCGGCCACGATCACCGCCCTGGCCTGCGGACTGAGCCGGCACACGGCGAACAGCCAGGTCAGCGGCGCCTGCCCGACGGTCGCGAGGGTCGGCGCCGCGCGGACGAACCGCAGCATGGCCCGGAGATTCGGCTTCGGCATGGCGGTGGTGCGCAGTTCCGCGCCGATCCGCCGCAGGATGCCGACACAGCGCCGCAGGCCGCGTTTCTGGTCGGGGAACGCCTCGATCAGCCGGGCGAGGTAGGTGTCCCAGTCGCTGGGTACGCGGAACGTGAGGTCGGGGAACACCAGCGTGGAGTGCCCGTCGGGGTCGAGCTGGCGGAACTCGACCCGGCCGTCCAGCCCGAGGCCGCGCAGCGCGTTCGTCATGCGCCCGCCGGGGTGGCACTCGCCGATGTAGTGCATGCCGACGTCGAACTCGTACTTGTTGCCCTTGCGGCGGAACACCTGGCTGCAGCCGCCGGCGACCTGGTTCTGTTCGAGCACCAGGGTGCGCTTGCCGGCAGCGGTGAGATAGGCGGCGCAGGTGAGCCCGCCGAGGCCGGAGCCGATGACGATCGCGTCCCAGTTGTCCATGAAGACACCTCCTGCCGAGACCATAGCAGGCGCCATAGCAAGTGATATAGCACTAGGATCATTTCGTGACCGAACGTCGTGCTGACCCCGCGGTGCGCGTCCGCCTGCTCGAAGGCGCCGCCCGCCTCCTCGCCGAGGAAGGCCCCTCGGCGCTGACCCTGCGCCGGGTCGCCACGGAGGCCGACACGTCCACCATGTCCGTGTACACGCACTTCGGCTCGATGCCCGACCTCGCCGACGCGGTGGTCGCCGAAGGTTTCGCCCGGCTCGCCGCCCTGCTCGCCGAGGTGCCGCGCACGGACGACGCGATCACGGACCTGGCCGGCCTGGGCCGCGCCTACCTGGTCAACGCGCGGCAGAATCCGCACCTGTACGCCGTCATGTTCGGCACCGCGTCCCTGGGCACGTACCGCCCGCAGACCGACGACGAGCGGGAGCGCGGCCGGTACACGTTCGACGAGGTGGTGGAGACCGCCGCCCGCGCCGTCGAACAGGGGCGCCTGCGCCCGGCCGAGCCCCTCGCCATCGCCAGCCAGCTGTGGACCGCGCTGCACGGTTACGTGATGCTCGACGTCGGCGGCTACTTCGGCGAGGACGGGGTGCGGCACGTCCTGGTGCCGATGTTCGTGAGCCTGCTGTCGGGCCTCGGCGCCGATCCGGACGCCGCTTTCGTCTCGATCACCACACTCGGGAGGCGCTAGTCCTCGACGGCGCCAGGGCCGTGGTCGGCCAGGTGGGGCGGCAGGAACACCTCGAAGTGGCAGTCCCGGCAGAACAGGGTGCGGTGGGCTCCCCGCTCCGCGCCCTCGCAGCCGCACGCGAGCCAGCCGACCGCCATGTGCCCGCCCCGGTAGGGCTCGCCGCAGCCTGGGCAGCGCTCGGGGTACACCTCGACCCAGACGTCGTAGCGACGACCTGGACGCCTCACCCGACGGAGCTTGACCATGCCCCCCACGTTAGAACATGTGTTCGAATGGCTGGCAAGGGGTCCGGGCGTATTACCGCAGGTAGGCACGGGGTTACGGGGGCTGGCCGTGCGGCTGTGTCCGGTACGCGAACAGACGATCCGGACGTCCGCTGGACGACCATTCTTCGCCGATTCGAGCGGTGTACGCCCCCGGACGGCGACAAACATGGCAGTCTTGCGACAGCTGCCCCACGCGTGACATCAGAAAACAGTGGTGTGACATGTGTCGCGTTCTCGTCTCTGGGAACGATGTCACCGTATGAACTGTTGGACGATGTGTGAGCAGCACGAGTAGGTCAGCACGACACCCAGCACCATCCGGTGAGAGCAGAGGAGGAGGCCGATGACCCCGACCCTCACCCCGCCGCCCGAGACTGCGGCGCCGCCTTCGGGCGAGCGTTGCGACCGGTGCGGTGCGGCTGCGAAGGTCCGCGCCGTCTTGCCCGGCGGCGGCGACCTCGTCTTCTGCGGACATCACGCGAACAAGTACGCGGCGAAGCTTGAGAAGGTCGCTGTGAACATCGCGCGAACCGAAGAGGACTGACCCCCAACCCAACCCGATAATCACCGAAGGCCCCGGCTCACCGCGCCGGGGCCTTCGTCGTGTCACAGCAAGTGGTGTCACCGCCGTCATGTCCCAGCGCGATCGTGCTCAGAGCACGCTGAACAGCTCGGCCTCCACGTGGTCGAGCGCCAGCCGGACCGCGCCCAGCGCGACCGATTCGGCCCCCAGGACCGACACCTCGACCTGGACGGGGAACAGGCAGAGCCGGTCCAGCTCGGCCCGCAGCGGCCCGGCCAGGAGATCCCCCGCCTGGGACAGGCCCCCGCCGATCACGACGAGCTGCGGGTCGACGGTCAGGACGGTGGCGGCGACGCCGGTCGCCAGATCGGCCACGAACGCGTCCACGATCGCCGCGGCCTGCGGGTCACCGCGCCGGACGGCGTCGAAGACCCGCCTGGCGGCCTCGCTGGACGGCCCGGCGGCCGGGTCGTCCTTCCCGTAGGACAGGAAACGGTCGAGCGCGGTGTACCACCCGACCTGGCGCAGCACGCCGATCTCGCCCGCGCCGCCGTTGTAGCCGGCGTGGAGCTTGCCGTCGATCAGCAGGCCGAGCGAGATGCTGCGTCCGACGAGGAGGTAGATGACGTCGCGGGCATCCCGGGCAGCGCCGCGCCAGTGCTCGGCCAGCGTCGCGAGCTTGGTGTCGTTCCCGGCCAGGACGGGGTACGACTGGCCGGCGCCGAGTTCCCCGGCGAGGTCGAGACCCTGCCAGTCCGGCAGGCGGTCGCTCACCACGATCTTCCCGTTCGCGACGACACCGGTCGTCCCCACTCCGAGCGCGCGGACGTTCCCCAGACCCCGGGTGGCCCGCGTGACCACCGCGCGGGCCGCGGCGAGCCGTTCCGCGGCGCTCATCTCGGGCGTCACCTCCGCCCTGGCGCTGGCCACGATGTCGCCGCGCAGGTCAGCGACCAGGCACAGCACCTTGTGCGGGCCGATGTCCAGCCCGGCGAGGTGGCCGGCGTCCCGCCGGAAGCGGAAGCGCTTGGCCGGTCGGCCCACCGGCCGCGGCGCCTCCGGCGGGAGCAGGACCTCCTGGGCGAGGCCCTGGACCTCCAGGTCGGCGACGATCTCCTCGACGGTCGGCCGGGACACCTCGCTCGCCTGCACCAACTCGGTGAGGGTCAGCTCGCCGGCCTCGTACAGGGTCCGGAGGACGGCCGTGACGTTGAGGCGGCGCAACAGCGACGGATCTCCGCCCGACAGCCTGACCATGTGACTCCTGTCCGCGACGGCTCTTGCCAACTCCCGACCGCGATGCTAGACAGTGGCGAATTATTAAACAACCTTCTGTTAAATAACTCTCTGACGGCCGGGTCGAAGCAGGAGAACCGATGAAGAAGGCACTCTGTCTCAGCGCCGCCGCGCTCATCGCACTCGCGGCGTGCTCACCGGCGGGCAGCGAAGCGCCCTCCTCCACAAGCGGCAAGAAGGAGATCTCGTTCCTGGTCTTCGAGACCCCCAACCTGACGCCACAGTACTGGGACGCGGCGATCAAGCGGGTGACCGACAAGCACCCGGACATCACCGTCAAGAAGGTCGTCGCGCCGAGCGCGGGCGAACGGAACGCCTACGCCAAGCAGCTGCTCGCCTCCGGCCAGCTCCCGGACGTCCTCCAGGCCATCGCCCCGGCAGGGTTCGCCGAGAGCGGCAACCTCTACCCGTGGAGCGACAAGGAGCTGGAGAACTACGACTTCCCGCGCTCCAACCCGCTCGGCGGCAAGATCTACCAGCTCCCGTACAACACCCAGCCCACGCCGCTCGTCTACTACAACAAGAAGCTGTTCGCGGACGCCGGTGTCACCGCGCCGCCGAAGACCTACGCCGAGCTGCTCGCCGCGTCCGCCAAGCTCAAGGCCAAGGGCGTCAACCCGTTCGTGGTGGGCGGCGGCGGCAAGGACGCGTGGGCGGCGGGCTACCTGTGGATGGCTCTGGTCGGGTCCGACGTGTACAGCCAACAGCCCGATTTCCTGGTGAAGCGCCGCGCGGGCAAGGTGACGTTCTCCGACCCGCTCTTCGTCAAGGCCACGCGGAAGTTCGCCGACCTGGTGAAGCAGGGCTACGTGGACAAGGCAGGGCTCTCCCGCGACTACCCGTCCACCGAGAAGGCGTTCCTGGACGGCAAGGGCGCGATGTACCCGATGGGCTCCTGGTTCGCCGCCTCGGCGGATGCCAACAAGCCGCCGTTCGAGGTGGGCGTGTTCGCCTGGCCCACCGACGACGGCAAGACCGTCGTGCCGGCCTACACCGGCGGCGGCCCGATCGTGAACTCGAAGTCGAAGAACCTGGCCGCCGCCCGCACGTTCGCGCTGGAGTTCAACCAGAACGCCGCCAACAACGATGTCCTGGTGAAGACCGACGCGGCGATCATCGCGATCAAGGGGTACAAGCCGCCGGCGATGGGTCCGGTCTACAGCGCCACGCTCGACGTGCTCGAATCCGGTGAGGTGGTCAACGCGTTCACCGTGGAGACCGGCGACGACGCCCTCCTGCCCGGCGTCGGCGACAAGGTCTTCGCGATCGCGCAGCAGATCATCGCCGGCACGTCCGACGGCGCCGCGGCGGCCAAGCTGCTCGATGCCGAGTGGACCAAAGCCGGCGGTAAGTAACCGGCCATGCTCCTCGCCCAGAAGCCGACGCGCACCCGGAGCAGGAGGCGCACGAGCTGGTCCTACCCGCTCGTGTTCGCCTCCCCCGGGCTGCTCGTCTACGCCTGCTTCGTACTGGCCCCGATCGCGCTGAGCGTCGGCTACAGCCTCACCAACGCCGACCTGTTCAACACCGGCACGGAGTACGTGGGCGTCCGCAACTACCGGACGCTGCTGGGCGACGACGCCTTCCTGAAGTCGCTGCGGGTGACCACCGTCCTCACGCTGGTCATCGTCATCCTGCCCAACGTGGGCGGGGTGGCGGTGGCGCTGCTCCTGGACCGGCGCGGCTGGCTGTACAACGCCCTGCGCGGCGTGTTCTTCGTGCCGGTGGTGCTCAGCTCGGTCGTGGTCAGCGTGGTGTGGATGGCCATGCTGTCGGACGAGGGCCTGATCAACACGATCCTCCGGCGCGTGGGCGTGGAGAGCCCGCCGGGCTGGCTGTCGGACCCGGGCCTGGCGCTCTACACGATCGGGTTCGTCATCTCGTGGCAGATGCTCGGGTTCTGCGCGGTCGTCTACCTCGCCGGGCTTCAGGGGGTGCCGCCGTCGCTGCTGGAAGCGGCGCAGATCGACGGCGCCGGGCCGTGGCTGCGGTTCCGCACGGTCACCTGGCCGATGCTGGCGCCGGCCATGACCCTCAACACGGTCATGCTGCTGATCACCGGCTTCAAGGCCTACGACCATGTGCAGGTCCTCACCGCCGGCGGCCCGGGGCTCGGGACGACGGCGACCATCGCGTTCAACGTCGTCCAGATCGGGTTCGCCGAGAACCGGACCGGACTGTCCTCGGCGCTGGCCGTCACGATGCTGGTGATCGTCGCCGTCGTGTCCTCGCTGGTGCTGTACGTGCTCAAGCGCCGGGAGGTGGACCTGTGAGGCCGGTGATCCGCCCGTTCGTCGCGCTGCTCGTCGCGAGCGCGTTCTTCCTCCCGCTCTACCTCGTCGTCACGAACGTGTTCAAGCACGGGCCCGACATCACGGCGTCCCCCGCCTCGCTGCCTAGCCCGCCGACCCTCGCCAACCTCACCGACGCCCTCACCAGGCCGGACCGGCTGTTCTGGAACGGGCTCATCAACAGCGTGACGGTGACGCTGCTGTCGATCGTCGTGCTGACCGTCGTCTCGGCGATGCTCGGCCACTACATCGCCCGCACGCGCAGCCGGTTCGGGCAGATCGCGCTGCTCGTCCTGCTCGCCGGGCTGATGATCCCGCCGCAGGTGATCCTCGTGCCTGTCACGAAGGTCCTCAACACCACGCACCTGATGGGGACGATCGGCGGGCTCGTGCTGTTCAACGTCGGCTACTACGTGCCGTTCGGCGTGTTCGTCTTCTCCGGCTTCATCCGCTCGATCCCGATCGAGCTGGAGGAGGCCGCCGCGATGGACGGGTCGGGGAAGTTCGGCACGTTCTGGCGGGTCGTCTTCCCGCTGCTGCGCCCGGCGACGGCGAGCGTCCTGATCTTCCTCGGCGTGTGGATCTGGAACGACTTCCTCAACCCGCTGATCATCCTCGGGCCGTCCGGCGGCACCACCGTCACCGTCGGCGTGTACCGCTCGCTCGGCCAGTTCCAGCGCGACTTCGGCGGCATGTTCGGGCTGATGTTCCTCGCCACGCTGCCGATCCTCGTGTTCTACCTCGTGCTGCAGAAGCACTTCGTGAAGGGCCTCACGGGGGGAGCAGTCAAGGGATGACCGCCATCGCCACACCGTCCCACGTGAACCTGCGCGCGCACGTCGGCACGCCGCTCGCCCGGCCCGTCACGATCGCCGTCGTGGGCGCCGGCGCGCGCGGGGCGGCCTACGCCGAACTGATGGCGAGGTGGCCGGAGCGGGCCGAGATCGTCGCCGTCGCCGAGGCCCGCGACGGCGTCCGGGACCGCTTCGCCGTCCGGCACGCGCTGGACCCGGACAACGTGTTCGCCGACTGGCGGGATCTCGCCGCGCGCGGCCGGATCGCCGACGCGGTCATCGTGGCGACGCTGGACGCCGACCACCTCGCCCCCACGACCGCGTTCGCCGAGCAGGGCTACGACATCCTGCTGGAAAAGCCGATCGCCCCCACCGAGGACGAGGCGGTCGCGATCGGCGCCGTCGCCGCCCGGACCGGCGCCACCGTCGCGGTCTGCCACGTCATGCGGTACACGCTCTACACGTGGGCGATGAAGGAACTGCTGCCGGACATCGGCGAGATCGTCAGCGTCGAGCACCTGGAGCCGATCGGGTCCTACCACTTCGCGCACTCGTTCGTCCGCGGCAACTGGCGGCGCACGGACGAGACGACGTTCGCCCTGCTCGCCAAGGCATGCCACGACATCGACTGGCTCGGCTACGTCGTGGGACGGCCCGTCACGCGGACGTCGTCCTTCGGCGGCCTGTCGCACTTCCGCCCGGAGAACCGTCCGGCCGGGGCCACCGACCGGTGCCTCGACTGCCCGCTGCGCGACACGTGCGCCTACTCGGCGACCACTCTCTACCGGGACGGGCTGCGCCGCGGCGGCACCAAGCAGTACTTCACCCGGGTCATGACCGGCGGCGACCTCACCGAGGACGCCGTCACCCGCGCGCTGGCCGAAGGGCCGTACGGCCGGTGCGTCTACGCCAGCGACAACGACGTCGTCGACCACCAGGTCGTGACGCTGGAGTTCGAGGGCGGCGCGACCGCGTCGTTCACGATGACCGCGTTCACGCCGCTGGAGAACCGGCACACGAAGATCTTCGGGACCCGCGGCCAGCTCACCGGCGACGGCCGGCACATACACGTGTACGACTTCCGCACCGAGCGCACGACCACCATCGACACCTCCCTCGACGGCTCGTCGGCCGCCGAGGGACACGCCGGCGGCGACGAGAACCTGACCAGGTCGTTCGTCGACGCGCTCCACCAGGGCCGCCCCGAGCTGATCCTCTCCGGGATCGGCGAGAGCGTCGACAGCCACCGTGTCGTCTTCGCCGCCGAGCGCGCCCGCCACACCGGCACCGTTGTCTCCCTCTGAGCTAGGAGCGGCACCGTGAAACGTCTCCGTGCAGGGCTCGCGTTAACACTGGCGGCAATTCCACTGTCGATTCCGGCGGCCGGCGGCCCCGCCGCCGCGGCCACTCCGGAACAGGAATGGGCCGAGATCACGTCCCTCCTGTCCGGCATCACCGACGCCTACACGGCCCCGCCCGCCGAATCGGGTGTGGTCAACGCCGGCTACACCACCGGCCTGCTGCTGGGCAACGGTGACGTCGCGGTCACCACGGACGCCCGTGACCGCGCCCAGTCGTACTACCTCGCCAAGTCGGACCTGTGGTCCACCAGCGGGCAGCTCCACTTCGGCAAGGTCACCATCCGCAGCCCCCAAGACGGCGGCGCGACCACCGCCGCCGTCAAGGACATCCTGGAATGCAGCGCCTCCTGCGTGACCGACGGCAACCCGGAGACCCGCTGGGTGTCGTCCACCAACGCGGGCACGGCGTCCCCGCAGTGGGCCACGGTCGACCTCGGCACCGCGAAGACGATCAACCGCTGGGTCGTCCGGCACAACGGGTACGCCGGGCGGGCCGACAACTTCCAGCGGCTCAACACCAAGGACTTCGCTCTCCAGCGCAGCGAAAACGGGACGTCCTGGACCACCGTGGACACGGTCTCGGGCAACACCAACGAGCTGACCGACCGGAGCGTGCCGGCGTTCACCGCCCGCTACCTCCGGCTGAACATCACCGGCGCGGTCCGCGAGCCCGCCGACCCCAACCAGAAGGCGTACATCCGGGACCTGCAGCTGTTCAACGGCTCGACGAACGTGATCACTCCCCCGGGCGGCACCGACACGAACTACCGCCAGCAGCAGGACGTCCTCAACGCCGAGGTGCGCGGCTCGATCACCATGGGCGGCCAGCGGGTCAACAGCCGCACCTGGACGGCGGACGGGGAGAACCTCATCGTCACCGAGCTGTGGACCGACGCCGGCGCGCAGCAGATACCGATCCAGGTCGACGCGACCGTACCGGCCGGGACCACCACCACCGGGGTCGCCGGCGGCAACCGGGTGTGGATCACGCGGGCGACCGGCGCGGACGGCGGCACCGGCTGGGTGGCCAAGGCGGCCGCCTCGATGACCGTGATCGGCTCGCCGGGGGTCACCGCGACCGCCGTGTCGGGCACCAACGCGCGGCTCGCGTTCACCCTGCCGCCGAACACGCCGGTCCGGGTCGTGTCCTCCGTGCACGGCAACGGCACCTACAACAACACCACGTCGATCAACACGTTCAGCTCCCGGGCCAACGTCCGCACGCAGGGGCTCACCACCGCCGCGGCCGTCGACACCGTCCGCGCCGCGCACCGGGACTGGTGGAAGCGGTTCTGGATGAAGTCGTACGTGAACACCGGCGACGCGGTGCTGAACAAGTTCTACTACGGCGGTCTGTACGCGGTGGCCGCCGCGAACCGGGCCGGCTTCTTCCCGGGCGGCACCTACTCGCCGTGGCGCACCTTCGACGCACCCAACCTCGGCAACCGCTACTTCCTGAACTACAACACCGAGTCGCAGTACTACGGCGTGTACGGGGCGAACCGGCCGGAGCTGGCCGAGCCGTACTACCGGGTGATCCAGGCCGAGATCCCGTACTCGCGCAACTCCACGCACGCGGCCGGGTACGAGGGCCTCACATTCAGGCGCAGCGTCTCGCCGTACAACGCGACGCGGGCGGCGCCGGGCACGACCCCGGTGGCCGGCGCCAAGAACCCGGACGCGCTGCCGAGCGACCAGCAGACCAACGGCACGTTCGCCGCGCTTCCGTTCCTCTGGAAGTACGAGTACACCGGCGACGTCGAGTGGCTGCGGACGACCGCGTATCCGTTCCTCAAGGAGCTGGGCGCCTTCTGGGTCGACTTCGTCGAGAAGAACCCGGCCACCGGCAGGTACGAGGTCAAGCACAGCGGCGTCAACGAGGGCGGTGACGACGTCAACTCCGTCTACGACCTCGGCTACATCCGCCGGACGCTGACCGCCCTGATCCAGTACAGCCAGGTGCTCGGCGTGGACGCCAGCCTGCGACCGGTCTGGCAGGAGGTGCTCACCAACCTCACGCCGTACCCGGTCGGGGTCCGCGACGGCCTGAACGTCATCCTCCTCGCCTCGCAGATCAGCAACCCGATCAAGGGCAACCTGCTGCTCAACAAGAACGACCAGCCCATCAACCTGGAGGGCGTGGTCCACCCGAGCGACAACCTGGCGATCGGCGGCGACCCGCAGCAGCTCCAGCTGGCGCGCAACACGCTCCAGTGGGTGGACCCGTTCCTGCCCGGCTCGCGCGGCTCGTCCGGCAACGGGTTCCCGAAGACGTTCACGATCGCGGCCCGCGTCGGCTGGCCGGCCGAGGATCTGATCGCGAAGTTCAAGACCGTCATCAACAACCTGTGGCGGGCGAACCTCACCGTGCGGCAGTTCGGTGGCGGGCAGGAGACGTCCGGGTCGATCGAGACCGTCAACTCGATGCTGCTCCAGAACTACCAGGGCACCACGCGGCTGTTCCCGAACTGGCCGGCCGGCCGGGACGCGAAGTTCGTCCGGCTGCGGACCAAGGGCGCGTTCGTCCTGTCCGCCGAGCAACGCGGCGGCGTCGTCACCTCCGTGAACGTCACCAGCGAGAAGGGCAACCGCTTCACGATGGCCGACCCGTGGGGCGACAGCGGCAGGCTGAGCGTCATGGACGACCGTGGCCGGCGCGTGAGCCACGCCTGCTCCCGGGGCGTCATCTCGTTCCCGACGACCCCGGGCCAGAGTTACCGGCTGAGCGCCCGCTGACTACCAGGAGCGGATCGTCACGATCCGCTCCTCCAGCTGTTCGATGCTGGCCTGGGCGCTCGGCGGTCCGCCGCAGAGCTTGCGCAGTTCGGCGTGGATCTGGCCGTGTGGCCGCCCGGTGCGATGGTGCTGGGCGGCCACCAGCGTGTTGAGCTGGCGGCGCAGGTCGGAGCGGCGCTGGAACGCCGTCATCTGCTTGGGCGGCAACGGCGGCGCCTCGGCGGGCTTCGTCCGCTTCTGCGCCGCGACCTGGTCGGCCTGGCGCTTGGCGAGCAGCGTGGCCACCTGCTCGGGCGCGAGCAGGCCCGGCAGGCCCAGGTACTCCTCCTCCTCGGGCGTGCCCGGGCTGGCGCCCGTGCCGAAGGACGCGCCGTCGTAGATGACCTGGTCGAGATGGGCCGAGGCGCCGAGCGCGGTGAACTTGCGGTCCTCGTCGGTGTCCTCGTCGTCGGCCTTGTTGGCGGCCGCGATCAGGTCGTCGTCCAGCAGCTTCTCCCGTGCGGGCCGCTCCAGGACGTGGTCGCGTTCCAGCTCCATCTCGCTGGCGTGCTGCAGCAGCACCGGGACGCTGGGGACGAACACGCTCGCCGTCTCGCCCGGCTGCCGGGCCCGGACGAACCGGCCCACGGCCTGGGCGAAGAACAGCGGCGTGTTGACGCTGGTGGCGTAGACGCCGACCGCGAGGCGCGGGATGTCGACGCCTTCGCTGACCATCCGGACGGCGACCATCCAGCGGTCGTCGGCGTCGGCGAACCCGCCGATCTTGGCGCTCGCGGACTTGTCGTCGGACAGGACGACCACGGGCGCGGTGCCGGTGATGTCGCGCAGCAGCTTCGCGTACGCCCGGGCGGCCTTGTGGTCGGAGGCGATGACGAGGCCGGCGGCGTCGGGCATGCCGTGCGAGCGCACCCTGGTCAGCCGCGCGTCGGCGGCGCGCAGGACCTGCGGCATCCAGTCGCCGGTGGGGTCGAGCGCGGTCCGCCAGGCGTGCGCGGTCTGCTCCTGGGTCAGCGGCTCCCCGAGCCGGGCCGAGAGCTCCTCCCCCGCGCTGGTCCGCCAGCTCATCTCGCCGGAGTAGGCCAGGAACAGCACCGGGCGGACGACCCGGTCGGCGAGCGCGTCCGCGTACCCGTACGTCGAGTCGGCGCGCGAGCGGGTGAGGCCGCTGCGGTCCTTCTCGTACGTGACGAACGGGATCGGGTTGGTGTCGCTGCGGAACGGGGTGCCGGTGAGCGCCAGGCGCCGCGTAGCCGGCTCGAACGCCTGCGCCACGCCGTCGCCCCAGCTGCGGGAGTCGCCCGCGTGGTGGATCTCGTCGAGGATCACCAGCGTGCGCCGCGCCAGGGTGCGGCGACGGTGCAGGACGGGATGCATGCCGACCTGCGCGTACGTGACGACGACGCCGTGGAAGTCGCGCGAGGTGGCGCCCTCGCTGTTGCGGAACGTGGGGTCGAGCTGGATGCCGACCCGGGCGGCCGCCTCCGCCCACTGCGTCTTCAGGTGGTCGGTCGGGGCGATGACCGTGAGCTGCTCGACCGTGCCGTCCCTGAGCAGTTCGGCCGCGACCCGCAGCGCGAACGTCGTCTTGCCGGCGCCGGGGGTGGCGACGGCGAGGTAGTCCTGCGGGGCCTTGCGGAGGTACTCGACGAGGGCTTTGCGCTGCCACGCGCGCAGCGGAGGGGCAGCGACCGGGGTGTCACCGGCGACGGGCGCGGAGGTCATGAACTCCCTTCCTCGCGGTCTCCGGGCAGAACGAGGCCCCCGCCTGGGTGGTACACCGGCGAGGGCTTGGCCCACCTTACCGTGGCGCGCCCCGGCCGTCCGTGCCGACACCCCCGACGTCGCGTGGCGTCGGCGCCGACCACTTCCGCAGCAGCGAGATCACCCGCAACCCGCAGACGAGGACGGCGGCGCCGACGGCGCTGGCGATCTCCGGCGCGCCGACCCGCTCGGTGACGACGATCACGATCGCGCCCAGCAACGCCGCCACGGCGTAGATCTCGCGACGCAGCACGACCGGGATCTCGCCCAGCAGGACGTCGCGCAGCACACCGCCGCCGATCCCGGTGAGCATCCCGACGACGCACGCCCCGAGCGGCGCGACGCCCGCCTCCAGGGCCTTGCCCGTGCCCGCGACGACGAACAGTCCCAGGCCGGCCGCGTCCGACAGCATCACGACCCGGCGCAGCTTGGCGAGCTGCGGATGGAAGTAGAACGTCAACACCGCGGCGACGGACGGCACGACGAGGTACCGCCAGTCGACGAGCACCAGGGGCGGCGTGGCACCGAGCAGGACGTCGCGCAGCGCTCCCCCGCCGGTCGCGGCGACCAGGCCGAGGACGACGACGCCGAAGACGTCCAGTTTCTTCGCGACGGCCGCCGAAGCGCCCGACAACGCGAAGACGAACAGCCCGACCAGGTCGAGCACCGTGAGCAACGCCTCGGTAGACACCCGGCGAGAATAAGGTCTGTCTCGAAGTCCATGGCCGAGCGAGCCGTGTTCCAGGCGGCGAACCGGCAACGCCGCCGGGCGTCGCCTGGGACGCGGCGCAGCCGGTCGAGGGACTTCGAGGCAGACCTTAAGCATCGCGGCACGACAACAGGCCCCTACACCACGTACCGTGATGGGGCTCATGGTCACTGCGCCCACCGATGTCAGCACGACGGAACCGGCCGACGCCGCCTCCGTAGCTCTGCCGTACGTCGGCAGGCCCGGCATCGCCCACCGGGTGCGCGTCGTCCGGGACGTGATCGGCGCCACACTGTCGAAGGCCTGGCAGGACCGGATCCTCGGGCTCAGCGCCGAAGCGGCGTTCTGGCAGCTGCTGTCGTTGCCGCCGCTGCTGCTCGGCACGCTGGGCCTGCTCGGGTACGTCGGCGACTGGGTCGGCCCCGACCTCATGACCCGGGTCGAGGCCCATCTGCTGCGGATCGCCGGCGAGGTGCTGCAACCGGCGCTGGTCGACCAGGTCGTCGCGCCGGTGCTGTCGGAGCTGCTCAGCCACGGGCGCGGCGGCGTGGCGACGATCAGCTTCATCCTGGCGCTGTGGGCCGGCTCGTCCGCCACCGCGACGTTCGTCAACACGATCACGATCGCCTACGGCCAGCGGGACCTGCGCGGCGCGATCCGCAGCCGGTTCCTCGCGCTGTGGCTGTACCTGCTGGCCCTCGCCGTCGGGTCGGTGGCGCTGCCGCTGCTGGTCCTCGGTCCGAGCGCGCTCGTCGACGCGCTGCCGCAGCGGTGGCACAGCGCGGCGTCGGTCGCGGTCCACGTGTCGTACTGGCCGGTCATGGCCGTCATCGTCTTCGTCGCCCTGTCGGCGTTCTACCACCTGTCGACGCCGTTGCGGCTGCGGTGGCGGCGCGCGGTGCCGGGTGCCGCGCTGGCGCTCGCGCTGTTCCTGCTGCTGTCCTACGCGCTGCAGGTCTACATCGCCGCCGTCGCCAGCCGGCTGCTCGTGTTCAGCACGCTCGCCGCCCCGATCCTGGCGCTGTTCTACTTCTACGTGCTCGCGCTCGCCGTCCTGCTCGGCGCCGAGCTCAACGCCACGCTCGAACAGCGCTGGCCGCGCGGCTCCAAGCCCCGCCCGATCGAGACGATCCGCCGCCTCCGCGACCGCGCCCGATCCTAGGCGCGCCCGGCCCGGCGCCCCCGGCGGCGGCCCGGCGGCGCCCCGGCGGCCCGGCGGCCCGGCGGCCCGGCGGCGCCCAACTGTCGGGGATATCGGGGTGTCACGTGTCCGTTGATAGCACGCTAGTCCGGACAGTCCGGTTCCCGCACGGACCGCAGTGGGCTCCAACCAAGCTCCAGCCGCCTTCGAGGGGGGCTGAGCAGACTCGTCGAAGAGCAGCCGTGACGACTCATCGCCGGCCGACAGGGCCGGGTACGCGGCACCTTTGGGAGGCACCATGATCGGCGAAAAGGAAGACGTCCAGGCCCTCATCGCCCTGGTCGAGGACACACCGGGCAAGGAGCTGGAGGCCGTGCTCGGAAAGCGTCCGGGCGGTGTCGACGGTGCGCTGGACCTGGTGTTCGAGCTGCTGGCGTCCGAGTTCAACCCGGCGAAGGCCAAGGGCGGCAAGGGCACGTTCCAGTTCGAGATCACCGCCAAGGACGAGACGAAGCTGCACTGGGTGCACGTCGAGAACGACGCGTGCACGGTGGGCCGCGGCCAGTACGACGCGCCGGACATCACGATCGGCATCAAGCTGCCGGACATGATGCTGATGGGCGTGGGCAAGCTGCCCGGCGCGAAGGCGTTCCTGACCGGCAAGCTGAAGCTGCGGGGCAGCCCGCTGTTCGGCACGAAGCTCGGCGAGTGGTTCGACCACCCTCCTGTTTAAGCGCACGACACGAAGAAGGGGCCGGCGGATGCCGGCCCCTTCTTCGTGGTGGTCAGACGGCCCGGGCGGGGCGGGGTTCGGCGAACATCTGGTCCACGAGGGACGTGGTGTGCTCGGCCGCGCGGAACGTCGGGTTGTTGCCGACGCGGCGCAGGAAGTCCACGGTGGTGTGGAGGCCACGGCCGGTGACGCGGCACTCGGACAGGGCCCGGTCCATCCGCGCGAGGGCCTGGTCCCGGTCCGGCGCCCAGACGACGATCTTGGCGAGCAGCGGGTCGTAGTCCGGGGTGACGGTCCAGCCGGCGTAGCAGTGGGTGTCGACCCGGGTGAACGGGCCGCCCGGCAGCACCAGCTCGGTGATCTCGCCAGGCGTGGGCCGGAACCCGCGGTCCGGGTCCTCGGCGTTGACGCGGCACTCCAGGGACACGCCGCGGAGCTGGACGTCGTCCTGGGTGATCGAGAGCGGATGGCCGGCGGCGACCAGCAGCTGTTCGCGGACCAGGTCGAGCCCGCAGACCATCTCGGTGACCGGATGTTCGACCTGGATGCGGCAGTTGATCTCCATGAAGTAGAACTCGCCGCCCGGCTCGACCAGGAACTCGAACGTCCCGACGCCGGTGTAGCCGACGGCGAGCGCGCCCTGGACGGCCGCCTCCCCCATCCGCCGCGCCAGGCCGTCGGGCAGGCCCGGTGCGGGCGCCTCCTCAACGAGCTTCTGGTGGCGCCGCTGGACGGAACAGTCCCGGTCGCCGAGGTAGACGGCGTTGCCGTGCGAGTCGCAGAGGACCTGGACCTCGATGTGCCGGGCCGCCTCCAGGTACCGCTCGACGTACACCCGGCCGTCGCCGAAGACGGCCTGCGCCGTGGCCCGGCATTCCTGGTAGGCCCGGCTGACCTCGCGCCGGTCCCGGACGACGGTCATGCCGCGCCCCCCGCCGCCGGCCGCCGCCTTGAAGATCACGGGGTAGCCGATGGCGTCCGTCATCTGCTGGACCTCGGCCAGGTTGGCCGGCGCCTCGTTGCTGCCCGGCAGGACCGGCAACCCGGCGCGGCTCATGACGGCCCGCGCCGCCGCCTTGTCGGCCAGCCGCGTCATGACCTCCGGCGGCGGACCGACGAACGTGATGCCGTGCTCGGCGCAGATCTCGGCGAAGTCGGCGTCCTCGGAGAGGAATCCGTAGCCGGGGTGGATGGCGTCCGCGCCGGTGCGCAGCGCCGCCTCGATGATCGCGGCGACGTTGAGGTAGCTGCGCTTCGGCGCGGTGGGACCGATCTGGACGTGCTCGTCGGCGAACGTGACGGCGGCCGAGGACCGGTCGGAGGTGGAGTGGACCGCGACGGTCTGTATGCCCATCTCGCGGCACGTGCGGGCGACCCGCAGCGCGATCTCGCCACGGTTGGCGATGAGGACGGTGTCGAACATCGGTCCACTCACGTCTCGTCGCCGGCGGGGACGATCGCGAGGAGAGGCTGGTCGTACTCGACCGGGGTGGCGTCGTCCACCAGCACCTCGACGACACGTCCCGAGCGGTCCGCCTCGATCTTGTTCATCAGCTTCATCGCTTCGAGGATCCCGATCTGCTGACCGGCCTCGACCAGGTCGCCCTCGCGGACGAACGGGGGCTCGCCGGGCGCCGGCGAGCGGTAGAACGTGCCGACCATCGGCGCGTTGAGGTGGTGGCGGCCATCGGTCACGCCGGCGGCCTCCACCACCTCCTCGGCCTGGAGGAGCGGCGACGGCACCGCGCCCGACGGTCGTTCCGAGCACTCGACTTCGACGGTCACCTCGCCGATCTGCACCCGTACCCGGCTCAACGGACCCGGTACGGAGCGGACCAGCCTGATCACGGTGCCGGCGACTCCGTCGAGGTCCGCGGTGGTCTGATCCTGCTGGATGTCCTGCACGGTCGGCCTCCTTCGTGTCGCGGTTGGTGGTGCTCAGGCGCCGAAGCGGCGGAACCGGGCCCACCGCTGTTCGACCAGCTCGTCCGGCGTCAGCGGGGCGAGTTCGGCCAGAGCTGTGCGGATCGCGCGCCGCAGCGCGTCGGCGGTGGCGAGGTGGTCGGTGTGGGCACCACCGCGCGGTTCGGGCACGATCTCGTCGACGACGCCCTGGCGGAGCAGGTCGGGCGCGGTCAGGCGCAGCGCCGCGGCGGCGACCGGGGCCGCGGTCGCGGACTGCCACAGGATCGCGGCGCAGCCTTCCGGGCTGATCACCGAGTAGATCGCGTTCTCCTGGATCAGCACCCGGTTGGCGACGCCGAGCGCGAGCGCGCCGCCGCTGCCGCCCTCGCCGGTGACGACCGCGACGACCGGCACCGG
This sequence comes from uncultured Actinomycetota bacterium, assembly GCA_963742725.1. Taxonomy (GTDB): domain Bacteria; phylum Actinomycetota; class Actinomycetes; order Mycobacteriales; family Cryptosporangiaceae; genus CAVVAL01. The sequence goes on from CAVUMX010000003.1 coordinate 1,951,709, forward strand.
CAGCCGCGACATCAGCCGCAGGTTCTCGGCGATCGCGATCGACTGGCCCTGCTCCTCGGCCTCCGGACCTGGGTACGCGCCCGGGGTGTCGATGAGCGTGACGACCGGCGCGGACAGCTTGGCGGCGAGCCGCATCAGCCGCGCGGTCTTGCGGTACCCGGCTGGCGACGGCATCCCGAAGTTGCGCTTGATCAGGTCGCCGGTGGTGTGGCCCTTCTGGTGCCCGATGAGGACGACCGGCGACCCGTCGAACAGCCCGAGGCCGCCGACGATCGCGGCACAGTCCGCGGACGCCCGGTCGCCGTGCAGCTCGTGGAACCCTTCGAGCAGGTGCCCGACGTACTCCTGCGTCGTCGGACGGTCGATGTGGCGGGCCAGCTTGACGACGTCCCACGGCTCCTGGGTCTTCACCGCGGGCCTCGGCGCCGGGATGTCGGCGGGGGCTTCGAACGGCCGGCCCGGCCGGGCGCAGTCGAGCAGGCGGGCGAGCACCGTCCGGAGCCGTTCGCGCGGGACCACGTCGTCCACGAGGCCGTGGTCGAGCAGGAACTCGGCCGACTGGAAGCCCTCGGGCAGCTCGCGCCGGATCGTCTGCTTGATGACCCGCGGGCCGGCGAACCCGAGACGCGCGCCCGGTTCGGCGATCACCACGTCGGTCAGGCTGGCGAACGACGCCGCGACCCCGCCGTACGTGGGGTCGGCCACGACGGCGACGGTCAGCACGCCCGCCTCGTCCAGCTGCGCGAGGGCCTGGCTCGTCTTGGCCATCTGCATGAGCGAGATGGCGCCTTCCTGCATCCGCGCGCCGCCGGACGCCGTGACGATGATCAGCGGGATCCGCTCCTCCAGCGCCCGTTCCGCCGCGCGGGTGATCCGCTCCCCCACGGCGCCGCCGAGGCTGCCGCCGAGGAACCGGAAGTCCATCGCGACGACCACGGCCGGACGCCCGTCCAGGGTGCCCTGGGCGCACAGGACGGCCTCGTCGGCGCCGGTGCGGGCGCGGGCGTCCTCCAGGCGCTGCCGGTACGGGACCGTGTCGACGAAGTCGAGTGGGTCGGTGGGCGACGGCGGCGCCTCCACGGATACCCGGCCACCCGCGTCGAGCAGGTGGTCGATCCGCTGGGCCGCAGTCATCGGCGCGTGCCAGCCGCAGTCGGGGCAGACGTTCAGCGTACGGGCGAACCGCTTGCCGTACGTGAGGCTGAGGCAGCGGCGGCACTTCACCCAGCCGGTGTCCCCGGCAAGGTCGGGGCGAGTCACCTGCGCGGTCATAGCGTCCACTCCCGGGGTACGAACAGCGGCGTGCTGTCCAGATCGGACTGTGTCGTCGTCGGGCCCGACGCCCTCCCGCCCGGACGCGCGTCCGAGCCGGAAGTGCCTGGGACGTGTACCGGTCCCATCCAGGTCAGTGCGGTGCCGAAGGCCACGATGCGCCGGCCGACGCCCGTCAGGAGTCGCCGCGCCGCACCACGGTGTGAAGCGGGTTGTCGTCGCGTCATGCTGGAGCAGCCTGACCGCTGTACCTCGAAGGGAACTCGAGAAAGAGTCGGGGGGCGGCCCGCACACAGCACTTGGGGTGGGATCGGGGAGCCTGGCTCCCCGATCCCACCCCAGGTCCGAACCCGCTACGCGGGCCGCGCGCCCGGCCGGGCGGCCTCGCCGGCGCCGCCCGGGGCACCAGGTCCGCCGGGGCCACCCGGCCCGCCGGGGCCACGGCGTTCCAGCTTGACGTCCTTGAGGAACAGTGCGAGCACGAACCCGACGAGCAGCACCGGGACAGCGGAGAGGAACACCGTCGACAGCGACTCCGCGTACGCCTGGGCGAACCCTTGCCGCAGCTCGGCCGAGAGCCGCGCGATCTCCTCGGGCGCGACGGTGCCGCCCGTGAGACGGTCCGCCACGTCGGCCGGCAGGTTCTTGGCGGCCTCGACGGCGAGCCGCGCGTTCAGCAGCGCACCGAAGATCGCGGCGCCGAACGACACGCCGATGTTGCGGGAGAAGCCGACGGTCGAGGTGGCGACCCCCATGTCGGCGCGCGGCGCAGTGTTCTGGGCGGCGAGCGTGGTCACCTGCTGGGACAGGCCCACGCCGATGCCCAGGAGCGCGAGCGCGCCGCTGGCGACCGCCACGGACGTGTCGACGGTCATCGTGGAGAGCAGGAACGCCGCCAGCGCGGCGGCCCCGGTGCTGGCGACCGGGAACCACTTGTACCGACCGGTCTTGGCGATCACCTGTCCGGCGACGATCGAGGCGATCGCGAGCCCGATCATGGCCGGCAGGAACAGCAGGCCGGTCGCGGTGGCGCTCGTGCCGGCCGACATCTGGAAGAACAGCGGCACGAAGTTGATGCAGCCGAAGAACGCGAAGCTGACGACGAACGCGACGACGACGCAGATGGAGAAGGTGCCGTCGCGGAACAGCCGCAGCGGGATCAGCGGCTCGGCGGCGGACCGCTCGACCAGCAGCCACCCGGCGAACAGCGCCGCGCCGCCCAGGCCGAGGCCGATCACGACCGGCGAGCCCCACGGGAACCGGGTGCCGGCCATGTCGGTGAGCAGGACGGCGCAGATGATCGCGCCGGTGAGCAGGACGGCGCCGAGATAGTCGATGCGCGGCTTGCCGGCCGGGCGGACCCGCGGCAGGAACCGCACCACGCCGAGCACCGCGAGGATCCCGAGCGGGACGTTGAGGTAGAACACCCAGCGCCAGCCGATGTTGTCGGCGATGAGGCCGCCCAGGAGAGGGCCGGCGAGGTTCGCGAGCACCATCACGCCGGAGAACCAGCCCTGGTACTTCGCGCGCTGGCGCGGGTGGAGCAGGTCGCCGAGGATCGCGAACGCGGTGACCTGGAGACCGCCGCCGCCGATGCCCTGGAGCGCGCGGGCGGCGATGAGCTGCTCCATCGACTGGGCGGCGCCGCAGGCGATCGAGCCGACGAGGAACGTCGCGATGGCCACGAGGAAGACCGGCTTCCGGCCGAACAGGTCGCCCAGCTTCCCGTACAGCGGCATCGTCACGCTCAGCGTGAGCATGTACGCGGTGAACACCCAGCCGTAGCTGTTGAGCCCGCCGAGGTCGCCCACGACGATCGGGCCGGCCGTGGCGACGATCGACTGGTCCAACATGGACATCGCACTGACCAGCAGCAGCGCGACCAGGACCAGCTGGACGTCGCGGCTGATGCCGGGCACCGGCTCGGCCGGGCCACCGGGGCCCTCACGGCCGTCGACTCGCGCCATCGCTCCTCCTCGGGTGACGTGCCGGGGGCTGACACCCCGGCACGGTAGATGCTAACAGCAGATAGTTGCACTTCACATGGACCTGCTACCCAGAACAAGCATGGTGAGTGGCACCTTTGTGCGGTAGTGTCGACAACCGACGGACCGAGGAGGTGGGGGGCGGAGCTCCGGCCAGCGCGCCGCGAGCGGAGCACGTGGTCCCGTGCGGACCACGCGAATCTATCGCGCCGGTACGACAGGAACTGTGGGTCGAATACCGCGAGAGACGTTCATCTCGCAGCCCGGAACGGTTTCCTGCGCATATCACCGGCGACGCTAGAGTGGCCCGACCCTTGTCCGAATGATGACAAGGCGGCCGCTCCATTCACCGCACCCCTTTACCGGCCCTCCCGATGTGAATCCGATTCGCGATTCGCGCTTGCGTGAATACTGCATTTCGCGGGCACGTCATATTGATAGCACAGCAGCCTCGGGCGAGTGCGGATTCCGAAGGTCCCTTGATGTCGGATAATTGTCGCCGACGCCTGAATAATGCCCCTTCCGACCGTGACAGATCGGTCACAGCGGCACAATCATTAACAGGTTGTCGGGGGAATTGCACGGATTGGGCGTTATGCCGCGCGATGCGCCTCACCTGCTGATACGGCACCCTTCCGGTAGGGGATCCGCAGCCTCCGCCAAATACATGGCGGCCCGGAAAAATCGCGCGACATCGGCGCGCATTTGCCCTCGCGGCTGAGTTGAGTCGTTTTCGAGCGGTCGTCGAGTGGGCCGAACCACGCTCCAATTGCCTGAGAAGAACCTAAGAAAATGACACTCGCACTAAGGAGGAGCCGGGGGCGATGGTGCAGGTTCAACTGCTGGGAACATTTCAGGTCATCCGGGGCGACGAGATTGTGACTCCGTCCGCGCCCAAGGTCCGAAGAGTTCTGGCGCTGCTGGCAATGCGCGCCAACTCCGTTGTCCATATCCGCCAACTCATCGAGGAGCTGTGGGAGGAGCGGCCGCCGCTCAGCTCCTCGACCACGCTCCAGACCTACATCTACCAGCTGCGGCGCATGCAGGGCCTCGTCGACGATCCGGCCGGCGGCACCCGGGGGGCGTCGTTGCTCACTTCACCGGGCGGCTACCAGCTGAACCTGCCGGACGGCGCCCTGGACGTGCACACGTTCGAGGAGCTGGCCCGCCGCGGCCGCGCCCAGATGGAACGGGGGTTCGTGGAGGGCGCGTCCGACGTGCTCCGCGAGGCTCTGGCCGTCTGGCGGGGGCCGGCACTGAGCGACATCACCGCCGGCCCGATCCTGCACGTGGACACGCTCCGCCTGGAGGAGAGCCGCAACAGCGTGCTGGAGCAGCGCATCGACGCCGACCTGATGCTCGGCCGGCACAACCAGCTGATCAGCGAGCTGACCGGCCACGCCGCCCATAACCCGACGCACGAGGGCCTGCACGCGAAGCTCATGCTCGCGCTGTACCGGGCGGGCCGCCGCTCGGAGTCGCTGTCGGTCTTCCACCGCATCCGGCGGGTGCTGGCCGCGGAGCTGGGGCTGGAGCCGTGCTCGGAGCTGCAGCGGCTGCACCAGTCGGTGCTGTCATCGGACCCTAAGCTCGACCTGCCCAGCGGCGGCGCCGGCACGGTGCAGGTCAGCCGTGCCGTGGAGCCGCCGATGCACCTGCCGCCGGACTCGGCGCTGACCGGACGGTCGGCCGAGGTGGCGGCGATGGAACAGCTCCTCACCAAGGACTCCGGTCCGTCGCCGTTCACGCTGTCCGTCACCGGCCCGCCGGGGTCGGGGACCTCGGCGCTGTGCGCGCACGTCGCCCACCGGGTCCGTGGCCGGTTCCCGGACGGGCAGCTCTACGCATCGCTCGGCGACCCCGACGACACGGACGAGCCGGCCGAGGTGCTCGGCGACTTCCTGCGCGCCGTGGGCTTCACCGGGTCGGCCGTGCCCGACGGGCTCGAGGACCGGATCCGGCTGTTCCGCGGCTGGACCGCCGACCGGCGCGTGCTCGTCACGGTCGACAACGTGGCCAGCTCCGCGCAGCTCGGACCGCTCTTACCGAGCGGCCGGAACTGCGCGACCGTGGTCGCCAGCCACCGCAGGCTGTGCGACCGTTCGACCAGCGCCGTCCTCGACCTGCGTCCGCTGGCCGAGAAGGCGGCCATGGACCTGCTCGCGTCGGTCGTCGGCGACGAGCGGATCGGACGCGAGACGGCAGCGGCACAGCGCTTGACCGAGCTGTGCGGGGGGCTTCCGGTCGCGCTGCGTGCCGCGGCGAACAAGCTCGCGCTGCGTCCCCACTGGCCGCTCCGGCGGCTCGTCGACAAGCTCCACCCGGAGCACCGGCGCCTGCACGAGCTGCGAGGCGGGGACCTGGACGTGCTGTGCAGCGTCGAGCGGCGGTACATGCTGCTGCGGCCGGAGCTGCGGTCGGCGTTCCGGGCGCTCGTCCGGCTCTCCGACGCGCCGATCACCGCCGAGGTGGCCGCCCTCATGCTCGGCACCGACGAGTACACGGCCGAGACGCTGCTGGAGGAGCTCGTCGAGTTCCACCTCGCCGAGGTCGACGCCCGCCAGCCGGCGGACCCGTTTCTCTACTCGTTCCTGCCGCTCGTCCGGCTGGCCGTCCACAGCGTCTCCGGGTGGACGGTGAGCGCGTCGTTAGGAGAGGGCGCGCTGGCCTGTGAGGAGGCCGGCCCCGCCGCCTGACGGTGGTCCGCCGTTCCCCCTGTGCGGCGGGTCACGGCCAGGCGAACGAGACGAAGGGCGCGGTTCCCGGACCGGGAACCGCGCCCTTCGCGTCGTGCTCAGATCTCCAGGCTGACCCCGTACTCCCGGAGCCAGGCGTTGACCTGCAGCGCCATCTCGATGTTCATGCGATGCAGCCAGTCCTGCGCGGCACCGTCCCCGTCCGGGGTGGCGGCCGCCCGGGCCGCCCCCAGGTCGAGCAGCGGCAGGACCGGCGAGTTCGGGTCGGCGAGCACGTCGGCCAGCTCCCGCTGCAACGCAACAGTGTACGTGGGGTCCTGGCTGACCGGGAACGGCGCCTTCGGCCGCTGCAGCACCTGCTCGGGCAGCAGGTCGCCGGCGGCGGCGCGGAGCAGGCTCTTCTCCCGCTCGTCGAACGTCTTCATCGACCACGGCACGTTGAACACGTACTCCATGAGCCGGTGGTCGCAGAACGGCACGCGGACCTCCAGCCCGGAGATCATGCTCAGCCGGTCGTTGCGGTCCAGCAGCCGTGGCAGCCACCGGGTGAGGTGCAGGTGGCAGATCTCCCGCGCGCGCCGCTCGTCGGGCTCCTCGCCGTCCAGCCGGGGCACCTCGGCCAGCGCCTCGGCGTACCGGTCGGCGTAGTACGTGTCGAAGTCCAGCTTGCCGAGCAGCCCCGGGTCGAACAGCGCCCGGCCGAGACCGTCGCGGGTGCCCGGGTGCCACTGCTCGAACGCGACCCACGGGAACGCCGCCTCGTCCGCCAGCGACGGGATGTGGACCCAGCTGTAGCCGCCGAAGATCTCGTCCGCCGCCTCGCCGGTCAGCGCGACCGTCGAGTGCTGCCGGACCGCGCGGAACGCCTGGTAGGTCGACGTGTCCATGTCGCCGAACGGCGTCGGCACGTCCTGGGCCCGCAGGACCGCGAGCCGGGCGGCCGGATCCATCAGGTCCTCGGTGCACAGCTCGATCTCGGTGTGGTCGGCGCCGACATGGTCAGCGACGGCCTGCGCGTACGGGGCGTCCGGCGCGCTGCGGACCAGGTCCGGCTGGAACTTGCTGCCGTAGTCGGTGTAGGTGACGGTCGTCGTCCGGACGGGGCCGGCGTCGGTGTCGCCCAGCGCCTTGGCCGCCAGCGCGGTGACCGTGCTGGAGTCGAGGCCGCCGGACAGCAGCGTGCAGACGGGCACGTCGGCGACCAGCTCACGGGCGACGATCTCGTCCAGCATCGACCGGATCGTGCCGATCGTGCCGGCCAGGTCGTCGGTGTGCGGGCGGGCGTCCAGCGTCCAGTAGGTGCGCTCGTCCAGGCCCGTGCGGCGCACGGTGAGGCTGTGGCCGGGCCGTAGTTCCCGGATCCCCCGGAACACCCCCTCACCGGGTGTGCGGGCCATCGAGAACACCTCGCGGAGGCCGTCCGCGTCGACGACCGGACGAACGTCGGGGTGCGCGAGGATCGCCTTCGGCTCGGACCCGAAGACCACAGCGCCGCCGGCCTCCGCCCAGTACAGCGGCTTGATGCCGAGGCGGTCGCGGACGAGGAACAGCTCGCGCGTGCGCAGGTTCCAGACGGCGAAGGCGAACATCCCTTCGAGACGTCGCGGGCAGTCGGTGCCCCACTCCAGGTACGCCCGGAGGACGACCTCGGTGTCGCTGCGGGTCCGGAAGCGGTGGCCGCGGCCGACGAGCTCGGTCCGCAGCTCCTGGAAGTTGTAGACCTCGCCGCTGTAGGTCAGGACGGCCACGGGGCGGCCGTCCTCCTCGGCGACCATCGGCTGGCGGCCGCCGGCGAGGTCGATGACGGCCATCCTGGTGTGGCCGAGAGCGGCGGTCTGGTCGAGCCAGACGCCCTGGTCGTCCGGGCCGCGGCAGGCCAGCGTCCCGGTCATTGCCTCGACCAGCTCCCGTCCGTGGCCGGCGTCCGGCCCGACGGTCGCCCAGCCGGCGATTCCGCACATGTGGTCCTCCCTGGTTGCGGTCCGAGCTCGCTGCGGGGTCACCCCATCGCGGGATGGCGTGACCCCGTTCGCGTCGAGCCTGTCCGGACGCCCTCGAGGGAGGCTGGAGGACTACTTGGCGGATGAGGTGCGGGTCAGCAGGGCGAGCAGGGTCCCGCCGACCGTGAGGTGCAGCAGGGCGAGCGTGACGCGCGAGCTGGTCTCCAGGCCGGCACCGCCGAGCGGCGCGCCGAAGGAGAGCAGCAGCACGATCACCGCCACGACCGTCCACACCGTGCGGCCGCGGGGCACGAACCGCTCCGCGATCGCCAGCGACGCCCAGCCCGCGAGCGAGACGATGATCGCCGTGACGATGACGGTCGGCAGCAGCACGTCGCCCAGCTCGGTCGAGCCCGGACCGCCGATCGGCGCCTTGAGCTCGACGTCGAACCCGAGTACGGCGACGAGCCAGACGATCGTGGCGCCCACGACGGTGGCGAGAACGGCGAGGCCGCGGGCCTTCGCCGTCGACGCCGTCCTGTCAGATGTCGATGTTCCCATGGTGACCTCCTACACGAAGGGATACTATTTGCGTTAAGCATCTAAGTGTCTCACGCACAAGAGTGCGCGGTCTAGGGAGTTGGGTAGGCTCCGATCATGGGTGGAACAGACAATCCGGCGGGCGACCACGCCGCCAACGGCACTGCCGACAGCGCCACCGACAGCACCACCGGCCATGCCGGCCATGCCGGCGGCCACGTCGACGGTGACGCCGCCGTCCTCGCCGCCATCGAGCGCGCGATGATCAGCATCCGGCGCCGGCAGACCCGGCGGAGCCTGGGCAGCCAGGCCGTCCGCGAAGCCGGACGACCCGTGGACCTCAACCTGCTCGCGGTGGTCGACGCCGTCGAGGAGGGGCACGACCAGCCCAACCAGGAGGTCACCGTCGGCGTCGTCGCCGAACGGCTCGGGATCGACCCGTCGCGCGCCAGCCGGGTCGTCGCAGCCGCCGTCGAGGCCGGCTACGTCCGCCGGGTCGCCTCCCAGGGCGACGGGCGCCGGATCTGCCTGGAGCTGACCGCGTCCGGCCAGCAGGTCGTCGCCGCCGCGCACCACACCCGCCAGGCGTTCTACCGGCGGATGCTCGACGGCTGGCCCGAGCACGAGCGCAGCGAGTTCGCCCGCCTGCTCACCAAGTTCACGTCCACGATGGCGACCGGCCGCTCCTAGCCGGAACCTCGAGCCTCCTTCGAGCCGCCCGGGTGACGCTGACCTCCCGCACGCCCGCGCCCGCGGGGTGCTTTGAGGAGGTGCGAGACGTGATCACCGCACGCGACGACCTGGAGACCGAACCGCCGGGCACCGCCACGCCCGCCGCGGCCTCCCCCACCCGGACGCCGCGGTCCGCCGACCCACCGTCCGGCGCCGGCGACCGCCTGCCCGCCTCGATCGCGTGGGCCTACGCCATGGTGATCGTCGGCACGCTCGCCGCCATCGCCAGCAACGTCTTCGAGATCGGCCACCAGCTCGACACCGGGTCCGCCGGCGCGGCGACCACGGCGGACCTCGTCCTCACGATCGCGTTCTGCGCGATGTTCGGGTTCTTCGCCGAGATGCTGCGCAAGGGGCGTCAGTGGGGCCGGGTGATGCTGGCGGTCTTCACCGCGCTGGGCATCCTGTTCACCGGCCTGGGCCTCGCCGGGCTCGGCGGCCGCCCGATCGTCGGCGGCGTCCAGGTCGTGCTGGCATGGCTCAGCTTCGTGGCGTCCGTCCTCGGGCTGGTGTGCATGTTCCTGCCGTCCGCCAACGCGTTCGTCACGGCGATGAAGGACAGGAACCGGCAGATCTCCCAGCGGCTGCGCAAGATCATCCTGACCGCGCACGTCGCGATCTCCGTCGGCTGGCTCGGGCTGGTCACCGGCATGTTCGCCCTCGCGGTCACCGGCGCGACGACCAGCGACCGCGGCACGCAGTTCGCCATGTACACGACCATGTCGCTGCTCGACGAGATCTTCCTCGGCATGACCAGCATGTTCGCCCTCGTCAGCGGGGTCATCGGCGCGGCCGGCACCAAGTGGGGCCTGATGCAGCGCTGGTGGGTCGCGGTCAAGTTCGTCGTGACGATCCTGCTGATGATGTTCGGCTTCGGCGCCATCCACTCGCTGATCCTCGAAGCCAACACGATGGTGCTCGCCGGTGACGTGCCGGTCCGCGGCCCGGACGCCGACGCGGTCGGCACCGCGCTCGCCAGCTGCGCCGGCGTGGCGCTGTGCGTCCTCGTGTTCATGACCATCCTCTCCACGTTCAAGCCCTGGGGCATGACCCGGCGCGGCCGCAAGGTCCAGACCGCCCCCCGCTCCCGCAAAGCCTGACCCCGCCTCGAAAGGAACCTCATGACCACCGTCATCCGCGAGGAGACCGGGCAGCGCCACGCCCGGCTGCTGGGCGTCGGCAGCTACCGGCCCAAGCGCTCCGTGCCCAACTCCGAGATCAGCGCCAACACCGGCCTCGACGAGACCTGGATCGAGCAGCGGTCCGGGATCCGGAGCCGCCGCTACGCCGACAGCGACGAGACCCTGCCGATGATGGCGACCGCCGCGGCCGGCAAGGCCCTCGCCGCCGCCGGGATCGACGCCAGCCAGCTCGGCTGCGTCATCGCCGCGACGATCACCCACATGGAGCAGATGCCGGCGCTGGCCGTCGAGGTGGCGCACCGGCTGCACGCCGAGACGTCCGCCGCGTTCGACGTGTCCGCCGCCTGCGCCGGCTTCTGCCACGCCGTCTCCCTCGCCACCGACATGGTCCGCCTCGGCAAGGTCGACTACGTACTCGTCATCGGCGCCGAGCGGATGACCGACATCCTCGACCACTCCGACAAGGACACCGCGTTCCTCTTCGCCGACGGCGCCGGCGCGGTCATCGTGGGCCCCTCCGACACGCCCGGCATCGGACCGGTCGTCTGGCGCGCGGACGGCTCCAAGAACCACGCCCTGAAGATGACGTCGCCCTGGACGCCCGAACTCCAGGAGCACCCCGAGCAGACGTGGCCGGCCATCACCATGTCCGGCTGGAAGGTGTTCCGCTGGGCCACCGAATCGCTCGTGCCGGCCGCCAACAGGATCTTCGAGCTGTCCGGCGTCACGCCCGACCAGATCGACGCGTTCATCCCCCACCAGGCCAACATGCTCATCACGGACTACCTCGTGCAGGAACTCGGACTGCCCGAGACGACGGCGGTCGCCCGCGACATCGTCGAGTCCGGCAATACGTCCGCCGCCTCCATCCCGCTCGCCATGGAGCGGATGCTCGAAACCGGCCAGGCCAGCAGCGGCGACACCGCGCTGCTGCTGGGCTTCGGGGCCGGCCTCGTCTTCGCCGGCCAGATCGTGCACCTCCCCTAGACGCCCACCACACCCGGAAGGGCTCCCGCCTCGGGGCGGGAGCCCTTCTTCGTGCCCCGCGCGGCAGTCCACTCGGGGAAATCCACGTTTCCGCGCGGCGTGAGGCGTGGATTTCCCCGAGCGATCCACCATGGACGGTCCGGCGGCGCGCATAGGTCCGCCGTGGTGAGCGGGGGGCAACGCTCACCACGGCGGACGGGGAGGGAAACTGGCTCTCAGTAGCTCGCGAGGACCTCGTACAGACCGAACGGGGTGCCCCGGGAACGGTCCTGGTACTCGCGCATCGGCGAGGTGGCGTCCCGGTGGTCCGGGCCGGACTCCCACGCGAAGAACGCGGCGACGCTCGTCCACCGGCTCACCACGACGAACGCCGTCGGGTCGGCCAGGTCGCGGATCAGCTCGTTGCCGAGCATGCCGTCGGTGCCGGCGAGCTCCTTGCTGATGCGGTGGTAGGCGTCCTCGATCGCGGCCGCGCCGGCCTCGTCGGTCGCCCGGCAGTACAGCATGACCCGCGCCGGACGACTGTCGTTCACCGCGCCGCTCCCGCCACCACGTTCATGGTCGCCATGGCGCCGCCGTCCCGGAACGGATGCAGCTTCTCGCGGTGCCTGATGTGCTCGTCGCTGCTCTCGAACGAGCGGAACGTCGCCTCGTCGGTCCAGTCGCTGACCACGTAGTAGACGTTGTCGTCGTTGGTGCTGCGGGCGAGCAGGTGGGACAGGTTCGCGGACTGGCTGGTCACGGCCTTGCTGCCCTCGTGCCAGGCGGCCTCGAAGTCGGCCTCGCGGCCGGGCTTGACCTGGACGGTGAGGAACACGCGGAACGGGTTCGCGCTCATGCTCAGACGCCCCCGTCCACGTGGATCGTCTCGCCGGTGACGTACGTCGACAGGTCGCTGGCGAGGAACAGCACCGCGCCGGCGATCTCCTCCGGGCGGCCGAAGCGGCCCAGCGCCATCAGGTTCTGGTACCGCTGCTTGAACTGCTCGTGCTCGTCGTCGGACAGCGCGCCCGGCTCGGACGTGTCGATGACGCCCGGCGCCACCACGTTGACCCGCAGGCCGCGCTTGCCCAGCTCCTTGGCCAGCGAGCGGGTCAGGCCGATGATGCCGGCCTTCGAGGACGTGTAGTGCGAGCGCAGCGGGATGCCGGCCGTGGCGGCGCGGGAGCCGACGTTGATGACCGACGCCTTCTCCGACAGCAGCGGCAGCGCCTTCTGGATGACCAGGAACGGGCCGGTCAGGTTGGCGTTGATGACCCGGTTCCACTCGTCCAGCGGCAGCTCGGCGAACGGGACGTGGCTGATCACGCCGGCGTTGTTGACGAGGACGTCGAGCCCGCCGAAGCGGGTCTTGACCTCGGTGACGAGCGCCTCGACCGCGGCCGGGTCGCTGACGTCGGCCTGGACGAGGTGGTGCTCGCCGCCGATCTCCTTCAGTTCCCGCGCCAGGCTCTCGACGGCCTCGCCCTCCTGCCGGTAGCAGGTGATGACGTCGGCGCCGGCCTTGGCCAGGGCGATGACGATCGCGCGGCCGATGCCGCGGGTGCCGCCCGTCACGAGGGCGTGCTTGCCGATCAGTTGCAGTTCCACTGTGGACTCCTTCGGATGGGTGCGGTCAGGCCTTGCGGCATTCGAGGACGGCCCAGCGGCCGGGCGTCGGGTCGTTGACGAGTTCGAACCCGGCCGAGGCCAGCAGCACCCGCCACTGCTCGACCGTGCGCTCGCGGCCGCCGAAGCGGAGCAGCATGTCCAGGTCGAGCAGGGCGCCCCGGTCCCACTGGTTGCTCGGGCCGACCAGGAACTCGCAGATGAACAGGCGGCCGTCCGGGTTGTCGCCGATCGCCTCGCCGATGCGGCGCAGGATCGACTCGGCCTCGGTGTCGTTCCAGTCGTGCAGGACGGCCTTGAGCAGGTACGCGTCCTGCCCGGCGGGCAGCTCGCCGAAGAAGTCGCCGCCGACCACGTCGACCCGGTCGGCGACACCGGCGTCGGCCAGCAGGCGCCGGGCCTCCTCCGTCACCGTCGGCAGGTCGAACAGCGTGCCGCGCACCTCGGTGTGCTCGCGCAGGATCTCGGCCAGGAAGTAGCCGTGGCCGCCGCCGATGTCGGCGATCCGGCTGAACTCGCCGAAGTCGTGCTGCCCGACGAGCAGCCGGGCGGTCGCCCTGCTCATCTGCGTCATCGCGCGGTCGAACAGGCGGCCGGCCTCGGGGTCGTGCTCGAGGTGCTCGAAGAACGTCCGGCCGTAGACCTTGTCGAACGCGGGCTTCCCGGTACGCACCGTGTACATCAGCTCGCCGTAGGAACGCCACAGCATCTCGTCGCCGTTGAACAGCACCAGGTCGCGCTGGTTCTCGGGCTGCTCGGCGCGCAGGGCGGACGCCAGCGGCGTCAGCGCCCACCGGCCGTCCGCCTCCTCGGCGAACACGCCGAAGCCGGACGCGACGCGCAGCACGCGCCCCAGCGCGTCGGCGTCCGTGTCGGTCAGCTTCGCCAGCTCGTCGACGTGGCGCGGACCGTCGGCCAGGTGGTCGGCCACGCCCAGCTGCGCCAGGACGTGCACCACCTGGGAGACGCGCTTTCCGTCGGTCAGCAGCAGGAGCTGCAGGTGAGGGGGCAGCGCGCTGGCCATCGCCGGCCCGACCACCCCGGTCATGTCGTTCACGTGATCCTCCTGATGGTCTAGAGCAGGACCGCGACGGCGGCCACGTTGGCCAGCAGCGCCGCGAAGGCGAACGAGGCCCGGACCTTGTTCCACCGGGTCCAGCGCTCGCGCGGGTCCAGCTCGGCGAAGTTGTCCGGGAGCGCCGCCGGGTCGAGCGTGGCGATCCAGCGGTTGATCGGGACGTTCTTGGTCAGCGACACCGTCAGCGTCGACAGCGCCAGCACCGCGCCCAACCCGACCAGCACGCGGCTGGCCGTCGTGGGCGCCAGCGGTATCAGCACCAGGTCGCACACGAGCCCCAGCAGCAGGCTGGCCGGCATGAACGGGTCGAACCGCGTCACCAGGAACTTGTGGACCGGCACGTACTGCTCGGTGGAGAGCACGAAGAACAGCGGCGCTCCCCCGAGTACCGAGATCATCAGCCCGCCGGCCGCCAGGCCGCTGCCGAGCAACGCCAGCGGCAACACGTACTGCACCACCTCTGCCTCCCTGCCTCCGCGGTTGGCACGGGTCAGGGCGACCCGTGCCCGTCGAGCCTCACGGCGACGTCTCGAAACGGGCTCGAGGACGGCTGGACGTCCCGCCTCCAGCGGACGTGGAGATGCGCTCGAGCCCCGGACGCGACCATCGGGCGCACGGATGTCCCATGACCGAACGGAGTGGACAGATGCTGGACTCGTTGAGCGTCGTGCTACTGCTGGGCAGCGGCACGATCACCGGCGTCTTCGTCGCGGTCTGGGTGAGCGTCGCGCCCGCGCTGTTCGCCATGCCGCGCGGCGCCTACGTCGAGGCCCACAAGCTGCTCGGCAAGGGCTATCACCCGCTGATGCCGCTGCTCGTCAACGCCACGATGCTCAGCGGGATCGCGCTCGCGTTCCTCGCCGAGGCGCTGCCGGCCCGCGTGCTGTTCGCCGTCGCGGCCGTGCTGCTCGTCGGTGTGCAGGCCGTGTCCCACCTGGGCAACGTGCCGATCAACCGCTCGCTCTACCGCGACGACGCCCTCACGGCCGCCGACTGGAGCGACCCGCGCCCGCCGTGGCGCGCGTGGCACCGGATCCGCACCGCACTCGCCATCGCCACGCTCGTCGCGAACAGTGTCGCGGTCGTCGTCGCGACCTGATCCCAGCCTGGCGGCCGCCGTGGCCGCCGCCCGTCACTGCCACACGTCAACTAGGAGGAACGATGCCGCTCGCCGCGATCACGTACGACGTGAAGCCCGGCTTCGACGACGAGATCGCCGAGATCTTCTCCCCGGAGAACTTCCAGCGCGTCGACTCGCCGATTATCACCGACCCGTCCGGCGCCGAGATCGGCGCGCTGCTGGGGACCGGGCTGTTCATCCAGCACAGCACGATGGTCCGCGTCATCCACTACCAGGGCGCCGGCGTTGACGACGTCGCCCGGCACATGTCCACACAGGAGGGTGTGCACGAGGCCGAGCGCAAGCTGGCCCCGTACCTGCGCACCGCGCGGGACACCGAGACGCCCGAGGGGTTCCTGGCCCACTTCGCCCGCAGCGCCATGACCGTCCTCGACCATCGCGAGCTGGACGACCGTCCCGCCTCCGGGACCGTGGCCCTGCGGTTCCCGCTGCGTGCGGGCGCCGGCGCCGAACTGGCCGGCCTCTTCCCGCGCGAGACGCCGACGCTCGACCTGGACGCCGCCCACCCGAACATCGTCCGCGTGGCCCTGTTCGTCCACGGCGACACCGCGATCCGCGCCGTCCAGTACGACGGGCACGCCTACGACGTCGTCCAGTACCTCCTCGCCCAGGAGTACCGCTCCAGCACCGAGGACTGGCTCGTGCCGTACGTCCGCCAGCACGACGCGGCGAGCACCGCGGACGCCTACCTCGTCCAGCTCCACGCCCACGCGATGCGCAACGTCTCCCACCTGTCCGTCCTGGGCGTGGGCTAGTGCTGTGACGCGGCGGGGGCCTCAGCGGAGCCCCGCCGCGTCCGCACGCCCGCGCCGGGCACCTCGCGGCTGATCCCGTCGGCGGCCCGCCAGCAGTCGTGGTAGGTCGAGTAGAGCGGCACGGGCGCGATCCGCAGGATGTCGGGCTCGCGGGCGTCGGTGATGACGCCGTACCCGTGGCGCAGCCGCTTCGCCAGTGTGCCGGCGTCGCCGTCGGCCAGGCGCAGCGAGAGCTGGCTGCCGCGCCGGCCCGGTTCGCGCGGGGTGACGACCCGGAGCGGGCGCCTGGCCGTGACGGCGTCGAGCAGCGTCGCCAGGTAGGCGGTGAGCCGGACGCTCCGGGCCCTCAGCGCGTCCATGCCGATCCGGTCGAAGACCGCCAGCGACGTCCGGACCGGCCCCATGGCCAGGATCGGCGGGTTGGACAGCTGCCAGGCGTCGGCCGACGCGGGCGGCCGGGACACCGGAGCCATCTCGAACCGGGTGGCCGCGTCAGTGCCCCACCAGCCCTCGAAGCGCGGCAGGTCGCTGTCGCCGAGGTGCCGTTCGTGCACGAACGCGCCGGCCACCGCGCCGGGCCCGGCGTTCAGGTACTTGTACGTGCACCAGACCGCGAAGTCGACGCCCCACTCGTGCAGACGCAGCGGGACGTTGCCGGCGGCGTGCGCCAGGTCCCAGCCCACGACCGCGCCGGCGTCCCGGCCGGCTTCCGTGATCGCCGGGATGTCCATCAGCTCGCCGGTGAGGTAGTTGACGCCGCCCAGCATGACCAGGGCCACCGTGTCGCCCTCGCGGTCCAGGAGGGCGACGACGTCCTCGGTGCGCAGGGTGTCCTCACCGGGGCGCGGACGTAGGCGCACGACCGTGTCGTCAGCGTCGAGGCCGTGAAAGCGGGCCTGGCTGCGGACCGCGTAGCTGTCGGACGGGAACGCGGTGTCCTCGATGACGATGCGGGTGCGCCGCCCGCGCGGCCGGTAGAACGACACCATCAGCAGGTGCAGGTTGACCGTCAGGGAGTTCATGACGACGGTCTCCGCAGGCAGCGCGCCGACCAGTCGGGCCGCCGGCCCGGTGAGCAGCTCGTGGTACGGCATCCAGGGGCGGCTCGCGTCGCCGTGGCCTTCGACGCCGAGCTTCGCCCAGCCGGCGAGGTCCTCCAGCAGCTCGGCACGGGTCGCCTTCGGTTGCAGGCCCAGAGAGTTGCCGGCCAGGTAGGCCGCTTCCGGGTAGCGACCGCCGTCGGCGGACGGGACATGGAACAGTTCCCGGTACCCGAGGTCGGCCGCGTCGCGGGCCACGGCGTCAGCCTCGGTGAACGTCATCGAGACACCGCGCCCGCCGTGGCCGGGACGGGTTCGCGCAGCCCGAGGAAGCGCTGAGCGTTGCCGCCGAGCAGCTTCGCCCGGTCGGTGTCGTCCAGGAACGCGGCCTGGCGGACCAGTTCGCCGGCCGGGCGTTCGCCCAGCGGGTACGGGTAGTCGCTGCCGAGCATCACCCGGTCCGGCCCCATCCTGTCGACCAGCAGCCGCAGCGCGACGGAGTCGAACACCACCGAGTCGACACTGAACCGCGAGAGGTAGTGCGACGGCGGGTGCGGCGACGTGGCGACCAGGTCCGGCCGGCGGTGCCAGGCGTTGTCCATCCGGCCGACCCAGAAGGCGAACGACCCACCGCCGTGGGCGAAGCACAGCTTCAGGCTCTCCGGGATGCGGTCGAAGCCGCCACCGAGGATGAGCGCCAGGATGGACAGGTGCGTCTCCGCCGGCATCCCGGTGAGCCACTGGGCCATCCACCGGTCGAGCCGTGGCGAGCTGGCCATGTCCCACGGGTGCACGAACACCGGGGCGCCGACCTGTGCGCAGTGCTGGAGAAACGCGATGAGCTGTGCGTCGTCGAGGTCGCGGTCGCCGACGTGGTTGCCGATCTCGACGCCGGCGTGACCGGCTGCCAGGCACCGGTCGAGTTCCCGGCAGGCCGCGTCCGGGTCCTGGAGGGGCACCTGGCAGAACGGCAGGAGCCGGTCGGGCGCGGCGGCGCAGATCTCCAGCGCCAGGTCGTTGAAGATGCGGCTCACCTTCAGCGCCTCGGCGCCCGGCATCCCGTACGAGAAGAACACGGGGGTCGGCGAGACGACCTGGACGTCGATGCCGTCGGCGTCCATGTCGGCCAGCCGAGCCTCGGCGTCCCAGCAGCTCGCGCCGATCCGGCGGAACTCGCGCGAGCCGATCATGATCATGGCGTCGCGCTCGCTGTCCGTCCGCAGCCACGGCCAGCCGGATTCGTGGCCGGTGACCTGGCCCAGGTCCGGCCAGCCGCGGGGGACGTAGTGGGTGTGAACGTCGATGGTGGTCATGCGCCGGTGTGCTCCGTCTCAGCCACGGCCGGGGTGCAGGGCGCCGCACTGGCCGCACGTGCGCGCCGACTCGTCGCGGTAGAAGCCGTCGAAAACCGGCGGCAGGTCGGCGACGATGTCGCGGACCTGCAACTCCACCTCGTGGACCAGGGCCGAGCACCGCGGGCAGTACCACTGGAACCGCTCCAGCGTGCCCTCCTCGCGGACGCGCTCGATCACGATCCCGATCGAGCCGGGTTCCGGGCGCTGCGGCGAGTGCGGGACGTTGCGCGGCAGCAGCCACATGTCGCCCTCGCCGAGGTGCACCGTCCGCGGGCCGCCGTCGGTCATCAGGTTCACGTGCATGCTGCCGCCGACCTGGTAGAACCACTCCTCGTAGGGGTCCACGTGGAAGTCCGTGCGCTCGTTGGGGCCGCCGACGACCTGGACGATGAAGTCACCGGTGTTCTCCCACATCTGCCGGTTGTTGACCGGTGGCCTGAGCAGCTGCTCGTTCTCGCGGACCCACTCGGCGAAGTTGGCCTTGGGAAAGATCTCCGTCATGACGTGCCCTCCTCGGCTCGGCGCGGCAGGTACGCCACCGCCTGGATCTCGATCAGCAGCAAGGGGTGCGGCAACTGGTGCACCGCGACCGTGGTGCGGGCCGGCCCGGTCCGGTCGAAGAACTCGGCGTACACCTCGTTGTAGCCGCCGAAGTCGTTCATGTTGACCAGATAGCTGGTCACCTGCACCAGGTCCGGCAGATCCGCGCCGACCTCGCGCAGAATGGCGCGGACGTTGTCGAACACGGCCCTGGTCTGGATCCGGATGTCCAGCCGGGCCGTGCCGGCGGCGTCCACCTCGGCGCCGACGATGCTGTCATCCGGGCGGCGGCTGCTCGTGCCGGACACGTACGCGAACTCGCCGGCGATCCGCACGTGCGGGAACCGGCCGCGAGGCACCGCCAGCCCGGAAACCGTCCTGGCCTGACCCTCCGCCCTAACCTCAGCCGCCCTAACCTCAGCCGCCCTAGCCACGGCCGCCGCCCTCGGTCCGCACGGTCACGCGGCCCAGCCCGGCGACGTGCGCCTCGACCGTGGCGTGGCCGGCGAGCGGGATCGCCGCGGTCGCGGCGCCGGCGAGTACGACGGCACCGGCCGGCAGGGCCAGACCGTGGCGGATGGCGAGCCCGGCCAGGGCGTGCAGCGCGCGCAGCGGATGGCCGAGGATCGCCGCTGTCGAGCCGGTCTGCGCGACGAGGCCGTCGGCCTCCAGGACGACGCCCCGGTTACCGAGGTCACCGCCGAACGGCCGCCACGGGCCGAGGACGAACCCGGCCGCGGAGGTGTTGTCCGCCACCACGTCGGCCAGGTCGAACCGGAAGTCCCGGTACCGCGAGTCGATGATCTCCAGGGCCGGCGCGACGGCGTCGACGGCGCGCTCGACGGCGGCGGGGTCGATGTCGGAGGGGTCGGCGTCCGGCCCGAGGTCGACGTCGCGGCCGAGCCGGAACGCGATCTCCGGCTCGATCCGCGGGTGCACGAGCCTGTCCAGCGCCACCGTGCCGCCGTCGTCGATGCGCATCCCGCTGGTCAACCGGCCGGCGATGACGTCGGACACGCCCATCTGGGCCATCTTCGCCCGGCTGGTGAAGCCCAGCTTCGCGCCGGCGTACCGCTCGCCGCGGGCCATCCTGTGCAGGACCAGCTCCCGCTGGACCTCGTAGGCGTCGTCCAGGCTCAGGTCGAGTCCGGTGGACAGTTGCGGGATCGCGGTCGCCGTCCGCTCGGCCCGGTCGAGCCGGGCCGCGAGCTCGCTCAGGGTCGACACCGGATTCATGCCCGCACCTCCGACCCGCGCTCGCGCGACAGGTCGAGGGCGACGTCGACGATCATGTCCTCCTGGCCGCCGACCATCTTGCGGCGACCGAGTTCGAGGAGGATGTCGCGGGCGTCCAACCCGTACCGCCTCGCGGCGCGCTCGGCGTGCAGCAGGAAGCTGGAGTACACCCCGGCGTGGCCGAGGGTCAGTGTCTCCCGATCGACCCGCACCGGCCTGGTCCGCGTCGGCCGGACCAGGTCGTCGGCGGCGTCCTGCAACGCGAACAGGTCGCAGCCGTGATCCCAGCCGAGCAGGTCGGCCACCACCACGAACGCCTCCAGCGGGCAGTTGCCGGCGCCAGCGCCCTGACCGGCCAGCGACGCGTCGACGCGTGCCGCGCCGTGCTCGACGGCGGTGACGCTGTTGGCCACGCTCAACGACAGGTTCTCGTGCGCGTGGATGCCGATCTGCGTGTCGGGGTCCAGCACGGCGCGGTACGCGTCGACGCGCTCGGCGACGTCGCGCATGGTGAGCCGGCCGCCGGAGTCGGTCACGTACACGCAGTGCGCCCCGAACGACTCCAGCAGCTTCGCCTGGCCGGCCAGGTCGGCGGGCGGGCTGAGGTGGCTCATCATCAGGAAGCCCGAGACGTCCATGCCGTGCGCGCGGGCCCAGCCGACGTGCTGCTCGGCGATATCGGCCTCGGTGCAGTGGGTGGCCACCCGCACGCTGGTCACGCCGAGGTCGTGGGCCCGTTCCAGGTCCTCCACGGTGCCGATGCCGGGCAGCAGCAACGTGGTGAGCCGGGCGTGGCGGACCACGTCGGCGGCGGCGGCGATCCAGTCGGCGTCGGTGTGCGCGCCGTGGCCGTAGGTCACGCTGCCCCCGGACAGGCCGTCCCCATGGGCGACCTCGATGGCGGCCACGCCCGCGCCGTCCAGGGCCCGGGCGATCTCGCGAACCTGGTCGAGCGTGTACCGGTGGCCGATCGCGTGCATCCCGTCCCGCAGCGTCACGTCCTGGATGTACACCTTTGTCATGATTCCAGTCCTCGCAGTTCGGCGAGCCGCTCCGCGGTCCGCAGCGCGGCGGACGTCATGATGTCGAGGTTCCCGGCGTACGCCGGCAGGTGGTGCCCGGCACCGCTGACCTCCAGGAATACCGAGACCTGGGTCCCGGCGAAGCCGTGCCCGAGGGCCGGGACGAACGCCTCCTCCACACGGTCGAACTGGACCGGCTGCCGGAGCCGGTACCCCGGCACGAAACCGCGCACCTCGGCGACCATTGCCTCGACGGAGGCGACCACCTCGCGCTCCTCGGCGCCGGCCACGAGGCAGTACACCGTGTTCCGCATGACCAGTGGCGGTTCGGCCGGGTTGATCACGATGACGGCCTTGCCCCGACCCGCCCCGCCGACCTCTTCCAGCGCGATCGCCGTGGTCCGGGTGAACTCGTCGATGTTCGCCCGGGTGCCCGGCCCGGCGGACTTCGCGGCGATGGACGCGACGATCTCGGCGTAGACGACCGGCGCGACCCGGGCGACCGCCGCCACGATCGGCACGGTCGCCTGCCCGCCGCACGTGACCATGTTGACGTTGCCTGCGCCGAGGTGCTTGTCCAGGTTCACCGAGGGGACCACGTACGGGCCGAGCGCGGCGGGGGTCAGGTCGATCATCTGCTTGCCGTGCGCGCCGACCAGCTCGGCGTTGCGGGGGTGCGCGCCGGCCGAGGTGGCGTCGAAGACCATCTGGACGCCGGCGTACTCCGGCATCGAGACGAGCCCCTCGACGCCCTCGTGGGTGGTCGCGGCGCCGAGTCGCGCCGCCCGGCGCAGGCCGTCCGAGCGCGGGTCGATGCCGGCCATCGCGGCGAGCTTCAGCCGGCGCGAGGTCCGCGCGATCTTGACCGCGAGGTCGGTGCCGATGTTGCCCGACCCGATGATCGCCACCGGCACCGTCATGGCGTCTCCTCCCGGCGCTCGGCGAACACCGCGTGCACCTCGCCGAGGCCGTCCAGGCGGGCCCGGTACACCCCCGGCCCGTCCACGCCGACCATCGGGCCCAGCGCCCCGGACAGCACCACGTCCCCGGCCTCCAACGGGTGGCCGCGGCGGGCGACCTCGCCAGCGAGCCAGGCCACGGCAACCACGGGCGAACCCAGGCAGGCCGCCCCGGCACCCACCGACAGCGGCTCGCCGCGATGCTCCAGGACCATGCCCATGTCCTCCAGCCGAACCTCCCCGATCCGGCGTGGCGTGGTGCCGAGCACGAAAGCACCGCTGGACGCGTTGTCCGCCACGGTGTCGGTGAGGGTGATGTCCCAGCCGGCGATGCGCGAGTCCACGACCTCGATGGCCGGCAGCACGAACTCGGTGGCCCGCAGCACGTCGGCCACGGTCGTGGTGGGGCTCGCCAGCGGCGCGCCGAGCACGAAGGCCACCTCCGCCTCGACCTTCGGTTGCAGGAAACGGTCCAGGGGCATCGGCTGCCGGTCGCCGTAGGCCATGTCGTCCAGCAGCGTGCCGAAGTCGGGCTGAAAGACCCCGAACTGCCGCTGGACGGCCGCGGAGGTCAGGCCGATCTTGCGTCCGATCACCCGCCGCCCGCCCGCGAGCCGCCGCTGGACGAGGTCGCTCTGCACGGCGTACGCCTCGTCGATGCCGGCGACCACGTCGCGGACCGGTGGGCACGGCGTGCCGCTGCGGGCCGCATCGGCCAGCCGCACTACCGCCAGGTTCATTGCCCCTCCTCGCGAAGTTGGACGCACACGTTCGTCGGCTCGCTGTAGAAGTGCAGCGAGTGCCGGCCGCCTTCGCGGCCGATACCGGACAGGCCGACGCCGCCGAACGGGGCGCGCAGGTCGCGCAGGAACCAGGTGTTCACCCAGGCCGTGCCGACCCGCATCCGCTGGGCGACCCGATGGCCGCGGTCCAGGTCACCGGTCCAGACGGCGGCGGCGAGACCGTAGTCGGAGTCGTTCGCGAGCCGGATCGCCTGCTCCTCACCGTCGAAGGGCACGAGGCCGGCGACCGGGCCGAAGATCTCCTCCCGCATCGGGGCGGCGGCGTTGTCGAGGCCCGTCCAGAGGGCCGGCTCGATCCACGCCCCGGCCGAGAGGTCGGCGTCCATCGCGGGTACGCCGCCACCGGCGACCATCCTGGCGCCCAGGTTCCGGGCGGCGTCCAGGTAGGACAGGACCTTCTCCCGGTGCCGGGCGGAGATCAGCGGCCCCGTCGTGGTCGCCGGGTCGTCCGGCCGGCCGGGACGCAGCGCCCGGGCGCGTTCGGCCAGTCCGGAGACCACGTCATCGAAGATCGGCCGCTCGACGTAGACGCGTTCGGTGCACAGGCAGACCTGGCCGGTGTTGGTGAACACCGACCGGCTCAGCCCGTCCACCGCACGCTCGACGTCCGCGTCGGCGAACACCACCGCCGCGTTCTTGCCGCCCAGCTCGAACGAGACCGGCCGGACCCGCGGCGCCACCGCGCGCATGATCGCGGCACCGGTGCGCGACTCGCCGGTGAACGTCACCGCGTCCACGCCCGGGTGCTGGGTCAGCAACTCCCCCGCCGAGCGCGGCCCGAAGCCGTGCACGACGTTGAACACGCCGTCGGGGACGCCCGCATCGGCCATGATCTCCGCCAGCACCGTGGCGGAGGAGGGCGTCTCCTCCGACGGCTTGACCACCACCACGTTGCCGCACGCGAGCGCGGGCGCGACCTTCCACGTGAGCAGCAGGAGCGGCAGGTTCCACGGCACGACGACCGCGACGACCCCCAGCGGCCTGCGGACGGCGTAGTTCAGCGCCCGGCGCCCATCGGGCAGCTCGGTCAGGAAAGCGTCCATACCGGCGGCCGCGACGGTGTCGGCGAAGGACCGGAAGTTTCCCGCGGCCCGCGCCACGTCCAGATCGCGGGCCAACGCCACGGGCTTTCCGGTGTCGGCGACCTCGGCGGCGAGCAGGTCGTCGAAACGCTCGTCGATCCGGTCGGCGATGCGGCGCAGCAGGGCCGCGCGCTCGGGCCAGGTCGAGCGCCCCCACGGACCGTCCAGGGCTGCCCGGCCCGACCGCACCGCGGCGTCCACCACGGCGGCGTCAGCCTCGTGGACGACGGCCACCAGGCGCCCGTCGACCGGGCTCGTCTTGTCGAACACCGCCGCACCGTCCATGAAGGACCCGTTGACGAAGTTCCGCAGCACGGGTGCCGCGCCACTACCGGCGACACCGATCTTCACCGGGTACCTGGGGTGTATCGATCGCATGTGGCTCTCCGAGGGTTCACGCTTGCCTACGCAGGATCGTCGACCGCGCAGCTATGCATGTCCAATACTCTTTTCAGCGGAGCCATGTCCGTACGGGCATAGCGACCTGCGAAGGAGGCTGACATGCTGATCGACGGGCGGCTCAAGCTGCGACAGCTCGTCCTCGCCGTCACCATCGCCGAGCACGGCAGCGTCGTGCGGGCCGCCGAACACCTGCACGTGACCCAGCCGGTGGTGACCCGCGGGCTGCACCAGCTCGAGGACGTGCTGGGCGTGGAGCTGTTCCACCGTGGACCCCGGGGTATGGCTCCCACCGTGTTCGGAGAGGTGTTCCTCGACCACGCCCGGGCCGTACTCGCCCACCTGCGCCAGGCCGGGCAGCACCTCGGCGAGCTGGCGCACGGCGAGGTGGGCACGGTCACCGTCGGCACGCACCTCGCCGGGTCCAACCTGCTGCTCCCCCGGGCCATCGCCCAGCTCAAGGCAGCCCGGCCCAGGGTGACCGTCGTCGTCCGGGAGGCCACCCCCGACCGGCTGACCGCGGACCTGCTCGCCGGTGAGATCGACCTCACCGTCGGCCGGCTGACCGCCGCGAAACCACCGGACCGGCTGCGGCAGCTGCGCCTCTATCAGGAACCCATCCGGCTGGTCACCCGGTGCGAGCACCCCACGCAGCGGCTGCCCGCGCCGTCGCTCGCGGACCTGGTGGCCTACCCGTGGATCATTCCGGTCGAGCAGACCTCGCTGCGGCACGAACTGGAGGAGCTGTTCGAACGCCACGATCTCGCCCTTCCGGCCAACCGCATCGAGTGCACCTCCCTGCTAACCTTGCGCACCCTGCTCGTGGAGACCGACGCGATCGCCGCCCTGCCGTTCCTGATCGCCGACGCCGACCCCCAGCTCACGGTGCTCGCCACAACGCTGGAGCGGATCCGACGCACCGTGGGCGTGACCCTGCCCGCCGAGCGCAGCCCGAGCCCGAGCACCGCGCTGCTCCTGGAGCACCTCCACGCGGTCGCGGCGACCATCCGGCAGGCGTTGCGCCGCCGCACTCCCGCGCGGCGGCGGGCGCCGCGGGTTTCGGGTGGGAACACGTAGCCAGGCTCGCTGTTCCCACCCCAAGTCCACCCGTGCGGCCCGCGGGACCGGGTCGGACGCTGAGGGCAGCACGGAGGGCCGGCGGCTGGTGCCGGCCGGCCCTCCTCTGTGCGGGGCCCTACTCGGTGACCTGCACCAGTTGCGGAAAGTGGTGGAGCGTGGTCAGGAGGATCATCGATCCGCCCGCCCGCATCGGCCACAGCCGCTTCAGGTACTCCTGCTGCTCGTCGCTCTGTTCGAACGCGCGGAACGCGGGCTCGTCGGTCCAGTCGGTCAGGACCACGTAGCCGCTGCCGCTGTCGGTGTCACTTTCGGTGTCACTGTCGGTCCGGCGCAGCAGCCACTGGCCGAGGTTGTCGCTGTGCTGGCTGATGAAGTTGGCGTGGCGGCGCCACAGCACCTCGAAGTCCTGCTCGTTGCCGGGCTTGATGTCGATCTGCAGCAGGACCCGCAGCGCCGTGTCGGTCACGTCAGCACCGCGGCCCGGGCCGCCTCCTCGACGAGTCCCTTGATGCGGGCCATCTCGCGCCGCGTGTTCTCGTTGAGGTGGTTGGCCATCCACGCGTCGTCGAACGGGAGTCCGGGCTTGACGGTGAACTCCTGGACCCAGCGCATCTCCACGCCGCCGTCGACCTTGCGGTAGTACCAGTGGATGTTCATGTGCTCGAACGGTCCGGTCTCGACGCGCCGCGCCTTGACGGTGCGGGTCACCGGGTCCGGGACCCGCTCGGACACCCAGCTCCACTGCTGGCCGTCCTCCTCCGGGTGCATGGTGAGGCGGAAGCGGATGGTGCCGTTGGTCCGGTCGAGGATCTCGGCCTTCTCGTACTCGCTGAACAGCTGTGGCCAGGACTCGACGTCGTTCGTCATGTCCCAGACGAGGTCCATGGGGGCGTCGATGACGACCGCGTTGTCGGTGCTGGTCATGTCACACCGCCGCCAGGCTGGAGTTGACGTAGTCGATGACCGACCGCGGGGTCTCCATCTCCTCGATGGCCTCGTCCGGGATCTTCAGCCCGTACTCGCGCTGCAGCTGGCTGGCGATCTCCAGGACGGCGAGCGAGTCGTAGCCGAGGTCGCCGAACTCGGTGTCGAGGATGGTGTCGTCGAGCGTGATGCCCTCGTCGACGCCGCTGCACCGCAGCATGATCGCCTTCAGGCCCTCGAGGTTGATCTGGGACATGGTTCTTCCTCCTGCGGAATTGTGGTGGGGCTGCGGAATTGTGGTGGGGATCAGACGGCGGTGATGACGGCCGCGGCGTTGAAGCCGCCGTAGCCCCGGCCCAGGACGAGCGCGGTACGGACGCAGACCAGCTCGCGCGGCTCGCCGCGCACCAGGTCGACGTCGCAGCCGGGGGCGAGGTCCTCGACGTTGACCGTCGGGGGCACGACGTTGTCGCGGATGGACAGCAGCGCGCTGGCGACGTCGAGCGCGGCGCCGCCGGCGTAGAGCCGTCCGGTCATCGTCTTGGGGACGGTGACCGGCACGCCGGACGGGCCGAAGATCGCGGACAGCGCCACCGCCTCCTCCCGATCGCGCTCGGGGACGCCGAACCCGTCGGCGAACACGACGTCGACCTCGTCCGGGCGGACGCCGGCGTCGGCGAGGGCGAGTTCGGCGCAGCGGCGCAGTCCGGGCTCGCGCGTGCTGCCCGGCTTCGGGTCGAACGTGGCCGCGTAGCCGGCGACCTCGCCGTAGACCCGCTCCACGCCGCGTTGCCGGGCGTCGGCCAGGTCCTCGACGATGAGGATCGCGCCGCCTTCGCCGGGCACGTACCCGCTGGCCGCGGCCCCGAACGGCTGGTACGCCCGACCGGGGTCGTCGCTCTCGCTGAGCAGCCCGTTGGAGAGCTGGCACGTCAGGCCGTACGGGGACAGCGACGCGTCGGTGCCGCCGGAGACGACCAGCCTGGTGCCCTTGTCCAGCACCCGCCGGGACTGGCCGAGCGCGTCGATGCCGCCGGCCTGCTCGCTGACCATGACGCCGCACGGTCCGCGCATGCCGTGCCGGATCGAGAGCTGCCCGGTGGTGGCCGCGTAGAACCAGGCGATCGACATGTACGCGCCGACCGCGTACGGGCCTTCGCCGTACAGCTTCTGGAGCTCGCGCTGGCCGAACTCGACACCGCCCGAGGAGTTGGCGGTGACGACGGCCATGTCCAGGTCGGAGAACGCGTCCGTGTCGACACCGGCGTCGGCCAGTGCCTCGTTCGTCGCGGAGTACCCGAACTGGGTCATGAGGTCCGTCTCGCGGATGAGACGGCTCGGCGCGTGGTCGCCTGCGGCGAAGTCCGGGGCCTCGCCGGCGACCTTGACCGGGTAGCCGGCCGGGTCGAAGCGGGAGATGACGCCGAGCCCGCTCTTGCCGTCCAGCGTCGCCTGCCAGTGCGCCTCGGTGTCGAGCCCGGTCGGCGCGACGACGCCGATGCCGGTGATCACCGCTCTCGTGCGTCTGGTCGTCATCCGGCCCTCCTCGGGGACGCGAGCACCACCGCGCTCTGGAACCCGCCGAAGCCGCTGCCGACGCTGAGCACCGTGTCGATCCGCATCTCGCGCGCGGTGTTCGGCACGTAGTCCAGGTCGCACTGGGGGTCCGGCTCGCTGTAGTTGGCGGTGGGCGGCACGACACCGCGGTCGATCGCCAGCGCGCTCGCGGCGATCTCGATCGACCCGATCGCGCCGAGCGAGTGCCCCACCATCGACTTGATCGAGCTGACCGGCTTGCCGTAGGCGTGCTCGCCGAGGCTCCGCTTGTACGCGGCGGTCTCGTGCCGGTCGTTCTGCTTGGTCCCCGAGCCGTGGGCGTTGATGTAGTCGATGTCGGCCGGGTTGACCTTCGCCTGGTCCATCGCGGTGACGATCGCCTCGCCCAGCTCCCGGCCGTCCTCCTTGAGGCCGGTCATGTGGTAGCCGTTGGCGCGCGCGCCGTACCCGATGACCTCGCAGTAGATCTTCGCGCCACGGCGCAGCGCGTGCTCGCGCTCCTCGATGACGAAGATCGCCGAGCCCTCGCCGAGGACGAGTCCGTTGCGGTCCCGGTCGAACGGCCGGCACGCGTGCTCGGGATCGTCGTTGCTGGTGGAGCTGGCGCGCAGGGTGTCGAAGCAGGACACGGTGATCGGGTAGATCGGCGCGTCGGTGGCGCCCGCGACCATCACGTCCGCCGAGCCCTCGGCGATCATGTCGAACGCGTACCCGACGGCGTCGATGCCTGCGCAGCAGCCGGTGCTGATCACCGCGGTCGGCCCCTCCGCACCGGACGCCCATGCCACCTCGCTGGCGAGCGAGCTGGACATGACATAGGAGTACAGGTGCGGCGTGGCGTAGCCCGGGTCGACGAGCCACGTGGACCCGTTGTCGCTGACGATCCGGTACTCCTGCTCCATGCTGATCGCGTTGCCGACGCCGTTGCCGACGCTGACGCCGACCCGGTGCGGGTCGCCCGCCGCGATGTCGATGCCGCTGTCGGCGACGGCCTCGCGGGCCGCGACGATCGCGAACTGGCCGGCCCGGTCGGTGCGGCGGATCTCCTGGAAGGACAGTCCGAGCGCCTCGGGGTCGAAGATGCACTCGGCGCCGATCCGGCTGCGGAACGGGGCCGGGTCGAACAGGGTGATGCCGCGCGTCGCGGTCTTCCCCGCCGTCACCATGTCCCAGAACGCCTCCCGTCCCGGCTGCCCCGGCGCGACGACGCCGATGCCGGTGATGACGGCCCGTCTGGTCACGGCGCGCTCCCGACCTCGGGCAGCGTGCCCTCGCCCGGCAGCGGCTCGCAGTCGACGTGGCCCAGTTCGGGGCGCGGCGCGAGGGGGCTGAGGTGGAAGACGACGAACGCGGGCTCGGTGCCCGGGTTCTCGATCCGGTGCGGCGCCTTGATCGGCACCATCAGCGACTCGCCCACCTTCAGCTCGACGGGCTCGCCGTCCACCTTGACGACGATCGATCCGCTGACGACGTAGAAGAACTCCTCCGAGTACGGGTGGTAGTGCTCGGCGACGAACTCACCCGGTGCGAGCGTCCCGACGCCCGAGAACCCGGATGTGGCGCCGCACGTCTTCGGGCTGAGCAGGACGCGCAGGTCGCCGCCGCGCTTCGTGTTCGGCGGAACGTCGTCGATCGCGACCTTGGTGACGCTCTTGGTCTGCATGAGATCTCCTTCGGGTACGGGGTGGGCGTCACGCCTGCCAGGCTCAGGCCTGCCAGACATAGAACGGCTCGGCCATGGAGTCCTTGGGCTCGCGCCAGGCCGGGTCGTACGGCGTCATGTACTCGGCGAGCTTGGTGTTGATATCGGCGTAGAGCGGGTGGCTACGCGCCTTGTAGAGGTTCTTGTTGATCGGCTCCTCGGCCTCCACGAGGTGGAAGTACAGCCCGTGGAAACGGAACAGCGTGCGACGCTTCACGCCGATCATGTGGGGCAGGTCTGTCGCGTCCGACTCGGCGAAGAGGTTTCCCACCGTGTCCGCGTCCTTGTGGTCCATCTTCGCGACGATCAGCGTTCGGTGCGCCACGGCGCTCTCCTTTTCTGCCAGTGCGGAATTGCACGACTCAATGCTTCTCCGGACGGCTAGAGACGCCGTCGAGGACAACTCGACAGCTCATCCGGCGAGCTTTCGCATCACTTTCCGGGCGGACATTCCGAGGAAGAGTCCGGCCAGTACGGCCACTACGGCGATCGTCGCGAAGTACGCCTGGAGCGGCACGACCGTCACCAGGCGGGCGAGCTGGCCGCCGACGCCGGCGCCCAGGGCCGCGCCGAGGTAGAACAGCCCCATCATCTGGCTGCCGTGCCCCGCCGGGGACACCTCGGCCGTGACGCTCAGCCCGACCGGTCCGAACGACAGCTCGCCGCAGACCATCAGCAGGAACGCCAGCAGCAGCCAGCCCGGCGAGACGCCTGGCCCTTGGGTTGCGGCGACGGCGAGGACGGCGAACCCCAGCCCGGCGGACACCAGGCCGGCGGCGAGCTTGGCCGGTGCCCCCACCTTGTCGCCGAGGCGCATCCACAGCCATGCGAACAGCGGCGCCGACGCCAGCAGGAACAGCGGGTGCGCGGACTGGAACCAGCTCGCGGGCACCTCGAAGCCGCCGACGTCCCGGTCGGTGTGCTCGCGGGCGAACAGGCTGAACGTGGAGCCGAGCTGCCCGTACATCGCCCAGAACAGCACCGACGGGACGAACACCCAGAGGTATCCGCGCAGTCGGCTGCGCTGGAACGTCGACAGGTCGGGCCGGCGCAGGACGAAGCGGAAGTACAGCACGGGCGCGACGATCAGGACGATGCCCAGGACGGCGAGCACCTTCTCCAGCGTCAGCCCGCCGGTCACGGCCAGCAGCCCGAGGCCCAGGGCGATCGGCGCCGTCACGGCGACCGTCCGGCGCGTGATCCTGCGGGCCGTTTCCGGGTCGAGCGGCCGTACCGGGGTGGTGCCGACGCCGTCGAGCTTGCGGGTGCCGACCACGTACTGGGCGACGCCGAACGTCATCCCGACCGCCGCCGCGCCGAAGCCGAGGTGCCAGTGCACCTTCTCGCCGAGCAGTCCGGTGACGAGCGGGCCGACGAGCGCGCTGACCTGGATGCTCATGTAGAACAGTGAGAACGCTGCCTCCCGCAGCGAGTTGCTCGCGCCGGGATAGATCTGGCTGAAGATGGCTGCCAGGTTGGGTTTGAGCAGTCCGGTGCCGATCGCGAGCAGGACGAGTCCGAAGTAGAACGTCGACCGCGCCGGGATCGCCATGCAGTAGTGGCCGGCCGCGATCCCGACCGCGCCCCAGAGCATCGCCCGGTGTGTGCCGAGCACCCGGTCGCCGAGCCAGCCGCCGGGCATCCCGGCCAGGAACGTCGCCGAGATGTACAGGCCGAACAGCGCGCCGGCCGTGCCCGCGCCGAGGCCCAGGCCGCCCTCGCGTTCGGGCGCCACGGCGTACAGGAACAACAGCGCCTGCATGCCGTAGAAGCTGAACCGCTCCCACATGTCGGTGAGGAAGAGCGTGCTGAACCAGCGGTTGCGGAACAGGGACCAGACGGAGACCTCTGTCGCTTCTTCTTTGCGGGCCAGCGTTGCGGTCATCGGGGGCCTCCCAGCTTTTCGGCCGGCCGGAGCGCGCCGGCCGGCCGGATGGCGAGGACGATCGTGGCGACCGTCATCACCTCGTCGCCGGTCCCGGTGTCCGTCGTGTGGCCGGTCAGGAACGCGTTCGAGCCGACCTGGTTCGTGAGGCGGACGGTGTGCCGCAGCGCGTCGCCGGCGAACACCCGCCGGTGGTGCCGGACGCCGGTGGCCGACGCGAGGACGAGCGTCCCCACCGGACGGCCGCTCTCCGCCCACAGCACGGCGGCGCTCTGCACGAACGACTCCAGCAGCAGCGTCGGCGGGTACGCCCAGCTCCACGGCGGCGCGTCGTCCGGCACCCCGGCGAAACACGGCTCGGAGGCGCTGATCGTCTTCACGGCTTCGATCGACGTACCGGGCTCGCACGCGGTCACCCGGTCGACGAGGAGTACGGGGTGGCGGTGCGGCAGCAGCGTGCGGAGCGCGGCCTGGTCACGCATCTTTTCTCACCTCTGCTTTGCCGACCTCGAAGGCCAGCACGAGCCGGGCGATCGGATCGCCGGCCGCGTTGGTACAGGTGACGGTGGTGACCCAGTCCGGATCGCAGGCGGCGTTCAGGATGAGCGTGTCGCCGGGCAGCAGCGCGCCGGTGAAGCGAGCGGACCGGACCTCGACCAGGTCGGCGACCCACTCCGGCCCGTGCACGTCCCGCACAAGATGCTCGACGGCCTGGCTCGCGGACTCGGCCACGAACACGCCCGGGTAGATCGGGAAGCCGGGGTAGTGGCCTTCCAGGTAGGGGTCGGTGGCGACGATCCGCTTCCGGGCCCGGACCTCGGTCGCGGACTTCACGTCCACCTCGTCGACGGCGTCCAGCGGGGCGGCCCTCACAGCGCGATCCCGCCGTCGACCTGGACGACCTGGCCGGTGAGGTAGTCCGCCTTGTCGGACGCCAGGAACGCGACGAGTTCGGCGACGGCCTCGACCGTGCCGAACCGTCCGAACGGGATCTTGCTCACGGCGGCCGCGCGGGCCTTCTCGGTGAGCCCCGCGACCATGTCCGTCTCGATGTAGCCGGGGGCGGCGGCGTTGACGCGGACCCCGTACGGCGCGACCTCCTTCGCGAGCGCCTTGGTGAATCCGTTGATGCCGCCCTTCGCCGCCGCGTAGTTCGTCTGCCCGGCCTGCCCGTACACGCCGACGACCGAGGACACGTTGACGATCGCGCCGGCCCGGCGCCCGACCATGCCCCGCACCACCGCGCGGCACGTGTTGAACGTGCCGGTCAGGCTCGTGTCGAGGACCGCGTGCCAGTCCTCGGCCGCCATCAGGGCGAGCGGGCGGTCCCGCACGATCCCGGCGGAGTTCACCAGGGCGTGGACCGGACCGAGCTGGTCCTCCGCGTCCGACAGGAACGCGCGGACCTCGTCCAGCTTCGCCACGTCACAGGCCACGTGGTGGGCACGCGCCCCCGCCGCCTCGACGAGCCGGACGGTCTCCTTCGCCTCAGGGCTGTCCGATCGTGAGCAGAACGCCACGTCGAAGCCGTCGCCGGCGAGGCGGGCTGCGACGGCCCGGCCGATGCCCCGCGACGCCCCGGTCACCACTGCACAACGCCGAGCCACCATGTCATCCCTCCGCTGGGTCGCTTTCCAGCGGGACGCTGTCAGCCGGCCATCGCGGATCACTGGGGAAACACTCGAGCCTTATCGGCCGCCTCTCTATCGACAATTCAGCGGTTCTCGAACCGGCTGCTGGATTCTCGGGCGATGGTGGAAAACCTCTACGAGGACAATGTCTTCTCCGCGATGCTGGCGGCCATCGTCTGGGGGCTCGCCGCGTTGAGCGCCGGGCGGCTGGCGTTGCGGCCGAGCGGACGTTCGGTGCGGCGGCGCGCGATCAGCGGCCTGGTGCTGCTCGTCGTGGCGCTGCTCGCCGTCGGACTCCGTACCGGGCTGGCGGCGTGGCTGTCGAACGAGGGCGGCTGGGTCGTCGGCGCCGACATGGTGCTCGTGACGCTGCCGCCGCTGGTGCTGCCGGCGCTGGCAGTCGCCGCGCTGTCGGTACCTGCGCTGTGGCGGCTCGCCCGCACGCGTCCCGCCGAGGCGTCCGCTCCCCCGCCGCGCGACGTCCGGGTCGTGGCCGGCGGCTTGCGGTTCGTGCTGCCCGTCCAGGTGACGGCTGTCGGAGCGCTGGTCAGCCTGATCGCGACGCTGCACCCGCCCGCGCCGCCGTACCTGCCGGACACGGCGCTGATGCTCGTGCTGGTCGCGGCGGGCGGCGCCGGGCTCGGGGTCCGGCACCACCGGCGCGCGACGCGGCTCGCCACCCCGGACTGGACGCGCCCGTCCATGCTCGGCCGGCTCGTCAAGGGCACGGCCGCGACCGCCGTCGCGTGCCTGCTCGCCGCCGCCGGCCTCTACGCGGCCGCCGAGGCCAGCAAGCTGCCCGACCGGACCAGCATGAACGCGCACGGCTCCATCGACACCGGCGGCGGACCACCGCCCGGCGCACCCCACGGCACCGGCGGCGCCGGGGACCACCACGGGACCACGAGCATCACCACGCTCACCGGCGACCGGACCGCCGTACCTGACCACCGCTTCGCTCTCGCCGCGCAGCGCAAGAAGGTGAGGCTCGCGTCCGGGGAGACCGTCGACGCGCTCACCTTCAACGGCGAACTGCCCGGACCGGAGCTGCGGGCGCGCGTCGGCGAGCTGGTCGAGGTCACTCTGACCAATGTGGACGTCAAGAGCGGCGTGACCGCCCACTGGCACGGCATCGACGTGCCCAACGCCGAGGACGGCGTCGCCGGCGTCACCCAGGACGCGGTGCGGCCCGGCGGGAAGCACGTCTACCGGTTCCGGCCGAACCGGGCCGGCACGTTCTGGTACCACGCGCACCAGCAGTCGAGCGTGTCGGTCGGGCGCGGCCTGTTCGGCACGTTCATCGTCTCCCCTGCGGCCGGCACCGCCGCTGCGCAGGCCGCTCCGCCCGCCGGGACCGTGGACCGGACCGTTGTGGCGCACGCGTGGGACGTCACCGGCGGCGCCGACGTCGGCGGGCCGCGCGACATCCGCGAGGACAGCGTCGGCCTGAAGACGGCGCTCGACGACAGCACGGGCGTACGGCGGGAGAAGGTCGCCGCCGGGACGCCCGTCCGGCTGCGGCTCGTCAACGCCGACAACTGCCCGCGCACGTTCTCCCTCACCGGGACGCCGTACCGCGTGGCCGCGATCGACGGCAACGACGTCAACGCACCCACGGACGTGACGGGTACCCAGGTCCGTGTGGCAGGGGGCGGACGGTACGACCTGACGTACCGCCAGCCCGCCGGAACCGTGCAGGTGCTGATCACCGGCGACGCGAACATCCGCGGCGGCGAAGGCTGCGGCGAGGACGGCGACTACGGCGGCGCCGCGGCGGCCGGCAAGGCCAGCGACGGCGCGGCGCTGCTGCTCGGGCCCGATCCGTCCGGCGCGCCGGTTGAACCGGAGAAGTCCGCGCCGATCCTCGACCCGTCCACCTACGGCAGCCCGGCGCCGGCGCCGTTCGGCCCCGACAGCAGGTACGACCGCTCGTTCGCGATGGTCTTCGGCACCCGGTTCGGCTTCTACGACGGCCAGTTCGGCATGCTCTGGACGATCAACAACACGATCTACCCGCACACGCCGAGCCTGCTCGTCAGCGAGGGCGACCTGGTCAAGGTCAGCTTCGCCAACCGCAGCCTCGACGACCATCCGATGCACCTGCACGGCCACCGGATGCTCGTCCTCAGCCGCGAGGGCCGCCCCACCACCGGCAGCCCCTGGTGGACCGACACCCTGAACATCGCGCCCGGCGAGCGGTACGAGATCGCGTTCAAGGCCGACAACCCCGGCATCTGGATGGACCACTGCCACAACCTGGAGCACGCCCGGATCGGCATGGTCATGCACCTGACGTACGACGGGGTCAGCACCCCGTTCGAGGCCGGCCCCGCCACCGGCAACCTCCCGGAGTAGCCCGCCGCGCCCGGGCGCGGCGCCCGGCCTCGCGGCCGCCCGGCCCCGCGCCGGCCCGGCGCCCCGGCCCCCGCGGCCGAACCGGACTGTTCGGGATGGCGTGCTGTAACCGGACACGAGATACCCCGATAACCCCGACAGTTGCGGGGGCAGCGGGCGGCGCAACGCGGCCGTGCGGCGGGCGGCGCAACGCGGCCCGCGCGGCGAGCGGGCGGCGCAACGCGGCCGCGCCGCCCGCCGCCCCCGCCGCCCCGGCCCCGTGCGGGCTCTGGGCGGCGGCGCGGCGTTACGGCCGGTGGGTGGGGGTCAGGGTGGTGCGGGCCGTGGCCAGGGCCTGGCGGTCCTCGGCGGCGCCGCGGGGGCGGGCCGGCAGGAGCGACACCACCTCGCTCCCCCCGGTCCGGACGGCGGCGTGGCCGCGCGTCAGGCTCGCCAGCCCCGGCCCGGGACCGGTCTCGACCAGCACGTGGTCGCCGGTCGCGAGCAGGGTGTCGAGCGCGGGCCAGAACAGCACCGGGGCGGCGGGCTGGCCGGCCCAGAAGCGCGGGTCGACGGCGCGCTCGTGCGGGAGTTCGCCGCCGAGGTACGCCGAGTAGAGCGTCGTCCGGGGCGGGCTCAGCCGCGCGGCGGCGAACAGCGGCTCCCCCGTGGCGGCGAGCGGCGCCATCGCCGGGCTGTGGAACGGGCTGCCGGACGCGAGAACGCGGCACGTACGACCGTCCGCTTCCATGGCCTGCGCGACGGCGGCCAGTGGCGCGGTGAGCCCCGACAGGACGACCTGGCGGGGTGCGTTGACCGCCCCGATCACGACGCCGCCGATCAGGTACGGCGCCACCTCGACGGTGCTCGCCGCCACGACCAGCATCCCGCCGGACGGCGCGTCGCCGAGGGTCAGCACCCGTTCCCACATCAGCCGGACGGCCTCGCGCAACTCGAACACGCCCGCCAGGGTGGCCGCCGCGAACTCGCCCATGCTGTGGCCGAGCAGCGCCGCGGGACGGATCCCCCAGCTCATGACCGTCCGGCCCAGCGCGTAGTCGACGGCGAACAGCAGCGGCTGCGACCGCACGTTGGCGTCGATGGCCACGACCGGGCGTTCGGCGAGCCAGTCCCGGCGGATCACGGTCCCGTCGGCGCCGAGCGCGTCGAAGACCTCGTCCATGGCGGCGGTGAAGACCGGCTCGGCGCCGTACAGGCCGGCCGCCATGCGGCGGTACTGGGCGCCGGTGCCCGGGAACAGCAGCGCCACGGGGCGCGGCGTCCGCCGGCGGGTCTCGGGGGTCACGATCTCGGCGCTGGTCGTCACGAAGGCGGCCTCTCGTCGGCGCACACGGGTCATGACCGACCCTGCCCGATTACGTTAGAGAGACGCTCGACGCGCGCTTGATCCGCTTTGTCCGTACACGATAATTACCGGCCCCCACCAGGGCATTTGCCTTTTAGGGCATTGGAATCGCCAAAGTTCAGCACACGTTGGATCATTGTGGCACTCTCCGGTGCGGACGACACACCAGCCGCTCATCCGTCAAGAACGGAGGAGGACATGCAGCTTGGCGTCCTGGGTCCACTGGACTTACGGTGCGGGGCCGTATCCCAGGTACCAACCGGGCACAAGCCTCGCCAAGTCCTCGCACTGCTGCTCATGAACGCGAACGAGGTCGTCCCCGCGCGGACGATCATCGAAGAACTGTGGGACGGGCAGCCGCCGGCACAGATGCTGACGTCCGTACAGACGTACATCCTGAACCTGCGCAAGCTCCTCGCGCGCGTCATGGGGCGGACACCGGCCGAGATCGCCCGGACCGTGCTCGTCACCCAGGGCGGCAGCTACCGGTTCACGATCGCGCCGGACGAGTTCGACGTGCACACCTACCAGGAGCGCGCCGAGTCCGGCTACCGGGCGATCGCCGCCGGCGACGACGCGCGCGGCGTCGAGCTGCTGCGCTCGGCACAGGCCGTGTGGCGCGGTCCCGTCCTCGTCGACGTGCCGCCGGGGCGGCACCTGGAACCGCACGTCGTCCGCCTGGAGCAGAGCAAGCTGACCACGATCGAACGGCGCATCGAGTCGGAGCTGCGGCTCGGCCGGCACAACGAGCTGCTCAGCGAGCTGGCGTCGCTCGCCGCGCAGTACCGGCTCCACGAACACATCCACGCCCAGTACATGCTGGCGCTGCACCGGTCGGGGCGGCGGTCGTGCGCGCTCACACACTTCCAGCGGTTACGGTGCACGTTCCGGGACGAACTGGGCCTCGACCCGTCACCGAAGCTCTACCGGCTCCAGCACGCGATCCTGTCGGCCAACCCGCTGCTGGACGGCGACCCGCAGCCGGGCGCCGTCGCGCTCCTGGACAGCCTCGCGGTGTCCTGAAGCCGTCAGCGGTTCGCCATCAGGTCGTCGGAGTCGAAGATGTCCTTGCACTGCGGGCACACCGGCGAACCGGGCTTGGGCACCTTGGTGACCGGGAACTTCGCGCCGCACAGGGCTTCGACGTAGGTGCCCATCACGGCACTCTCCACCATCTTGTCCTTGTCCACGTAGTGGAACATCTCCGGACCGGTGGCGGTCTCCTGCTCGCGCGTCTCCGGGCGCTCCAGGATCTCGGGGCTACTCATGCGCCTAGTCTGCCAGGCGGGACCGGGCCGCGCACGAGGCCGGGTTAGCGTGTGCCGGTGACGGACACGAACATCACCCTCGGTGCCGAAGTCGCGGACGCGCTCGCCGCCGGCCGGCCCGTGGTCGCGCTGGAGAGCACGATCCTGTCCCACGGGCTGCCTCGCCCCGACAACATCCGCGTCGGACGGGAGATCGAAGCGGCCGTACGGGCGGCGGGCGCCGTACCGGCCACGATCGGCGTCCTCGGCGGCACCGTCACGGTCGGGCTGGACGACGCCGGGCTGGAACGGCTCGCGCTGACGGACGGCGTCCTCAAGGTCAGCGTCCGGGACCTGCCGGTCGCCGTGGCGCTCGGCTCGGACGGGGCCACTACGGTCGCCAGCACGGCCGCCATCGCCGCCCGCGCCGGCATCCGCGTCTTCGCCACGGGCGGACTCGGCGGCGTCCACCGCGACGCCCAGCAGACGTACGACGAATCCGCCGACCTCGCCGCCCTCGGCCGGGCGCCCGTCGCGGTCGTGTGCGCGGGCGTCAAGTCGATCCTGAACGTGCCGGCCACGCTGGAACGCCTCGAAACGCTGTCGGTCACGGTCCTCGGGTACGGCACGGACCGGTTCCCCGGCTTCTACCTCACCGACTCCGGCCACCCGCTGGACTGGCGCGTGGACACGCCCGAGCAGGTGGCCGCCGTCCTGCACGCCGCCCGCGCCCTGGACGTCGGCGCCGGCGCGGTCGTCGTCGCCAACCCCCTCCCCCTGGACGAGCAGCTCGACCCGGACCTCCACTACCGGGTACTCGCCGAAGGGCTGGCCGGGCTCGAACGCGACGGTGTCACCGGCAAGGACGTCACCCCGTACCTGCTCGCCCACTTCCACCACGCCACCGGCGGACGCAGCCTGGACGTGAACGTCCGGATCATCCTCCGCAACGCCGCGTTGGCCGGGCGAATCGCGGTCGCCGCGAGCACGCGGTCCACGTGAGGCCCCGGATCCTCGTCGTCGGCGACATCGTCACAGACGTGGTCGTCCGCCCGGCGGGCGGACCGGCGCACGGGCCTGTGCTCTCCGGGCCTGTGCTTGCCGGGCCTGTGCTTGCCGGGCCTGTGCTAGCCGGGCCGGCGCACGGGTCGGACACGTCGGCGGAGATCCGGACCGGGGGCGGCGGGTCCGCGGCGAACACCGCGGCGTGGCTGGCAGCGGCCGGCGTGCCCGTCACGCTGATCGCCCGGGTCGGGGACGACGTGGCCGGGCGCGACCGGCGCGCCGAACTCGCCGCGCTGGGCGTCACGTGCGCGGTCGCCGTCGACGATCTGGCGCCGACCGGGACGATCGTCGTGCTGGTCGACCCGGCCGGCGAACGCACGATGCTCACCGACCGTGGCGCCAACGCACACCTCTCCCCGGACGACGTCGAGGCCGGCTTCGCGGGTTCCCTGGGCGCCACGCACCTGCACCTGTCCGGGTACACGCTGCTGCACGAGACCAGCCGCCCGGCGGGCTCGCACGCGCTGGCGCGGGCACGGGCGGCGGGGCTGACCACGTCCGTCGACGCCGCGTCCGCCGCGCCCCTGCGCGCCGCCGGGCCGGACGAGTTCCGGCACTGGATCGACGGCGTCGACCTGCTGCTCGCCAACGCCGCCGAGGCGACGGCCCTGACCGGCCACCCCGACCCGGACGACGCCGCCCGCGCGCTGCTGTCGACGGCCGGCGCCGTCGTGGTCAAACGCGGCGGCGACGGGGCGACGTGGTACGCCGGTGACCTGCGCGTACCGGTTCCGGCCGAGCGGACGGCCGTGGTCGACACCACGGGCGCCGGCGACGCCTTCGCCGCCGGGCTGCTGGAGTGCTGGCTCGCCGGGGGCACGCCGGATACGGCGCTCCGGGCCGGCGCACACCTCGGCGCCCTGGCCACCTCCGCCATCGGCGCCCGCCCACGCTGACGCCACCCGTCCTGCCACGCGCCCACCCCACGCTGACGCCACCCGTCCTGCCACGCGCCCACCCCACGCTGACGCCACCGCTCGCCCTGCGCCCGCCGCTCGCTCTGTGCCCGCCCACGCTGACGCCACCGCACCACCACGCGCCTGCCGTGCGCCCGCCGGGCGGCGCGGCCGAGCCCGCCGAGCCCGTTGGGAGCGGGGTTACTCGTCGCCGGGTGGGAGGGCGGGGCGGTCCGGGTGCTCGCGCCGCAGCCGGGTCGTGAAGCGGCTTGCCTTCTTCGGCGGGCGGTCGTTCGCGATGAGCACCGCCATCCACGGCAGCGCGACCATGCCGGCGATGCAGATGCCGACCCACAGCGCGGAGTACGGCACGTCCATGCTCACGATCACCGCCGCCACGATCAGGCACACCGCGCGGATGCCCATCATCACGGTGTACTTGATCTGCCGGGACCGCAGCTGCGCCGCCGGGCTCGGCTCGGCCTCGGTGATCACCACCGGCTTGCGTCTCGGCCTCACCGGACCATCGTCCCACCGGAGCCGGCCCGGCGCACCGGCGGGCCTCACTCCGCCGGCCACGCACCGCACCGCACCATGCCGGGCCCCGCACCACCGGGCCCCGCACCACGCCGGGCCCCGCACCACCGGGCCCCGCCCCGCACCGGGCCACGCCCCGCACCGGGCGCCGCAGCGCGGCGGCGCTACATGCGCTTGGCGATCAGGCCCCACAGCCCGAGGAGGCCGGCGGCGCCGAGGATCGCGGTGATCCAGGTCGAACAGTCGAAGAACTCGTCGAGGGGGTCGGAGTTGAAGACGACGCCGGCGAGCCAGCCGGCGACGAGCGCGCCGACGACGCCCACGAGCATCGTGACGATGATCCCGCCGGGCTGCTTCCCGGGCAGGATGGTCTTGGCTATGGCCCCGGCGATCAGGCCGAGCACACAGAACGCGATGAGCCCCACGACGTTCCCCTCCCTGGCGCGGACAGGGGTGACTCTAGCGCCGATCCGACCAAAAGGGACGGACGTCAGGGCTTCGCGTCGAGGCCGAGCATTTCCCGGCACGGTTCGAGGCCTTCGACCGTGATGAGGCCGGTGCCGTACCCCTGGCGCTGCAACGCCCACCGTTCCCGCGTCAGCCGCGACCACATCATGTGCTGGACGACGCCCTCGTGCAGCGCGTACGTGTCGCCGCTGGGCGTGTAGCCGAGCGACCGGGTGACGCCGAGCGCGGCGTCGTTGCCCTCGGCGGACTCGGACTCGGCGGCGCGCGCGTCGAACCCCTCGAACGCCAGGTACAGGACGATCGCCCGCATCGCCTTCGCCAGTCCGCGGCCGCGGAACTCGGCGCCGATCCAGGACGAGCTCTCCACGATCCGGCGCGTCGGGAAGTCGGTGGCCTTCAGGTCCTGCTGCCCGACCAGCCGGCCGTCGTGGTAGGCGGCGAAGCAGATCCGCCACGCCACCGGCTCCAGCTCGGCCCGGGACCGCCACACGTGCCGCAGCACGGCCTGCCGCGACCGCGCGCACTCGGGCTGCTCGGCGACCGGCAACGTCGGGTCGAACGGGACGTCGTGCGGGTACAGCTCGGCCAGCTCAGGCAGGTCGTCGTCGGTCGGCGGGCGCAGCTCCATGTGCGGGCTGCGCAGGCGAAGGCCGGCTAGGGGCCACAACGACGGATCCACCGCCACAACCTACGTGACGGCCTACTCCTGCTTCGCCGCGGCCTTCGCGGCCCGCTTGAACTCGCGAACCTGGTGCAGCGTCTCGGGACCGACCACGTCGGCGATCGAGCGGGTCGACCCGTCCTCGCCGTACGCGCCGGCCGCCTCGCGCCAGCCGTCGGGGCGGACGCCGAGCTGCTTGCCGAGGAGCGCCACGAAGATCCTGGCCTTCTGCTCGCCGAAGCCGGGCAGCGCGCGCAGCCTGGTCAGCAGCTCGCGACCGGTCGCCGCGTCCTTCCACATCTTCGCCGCGTCGCCGTCGTACTTCTCCGCGACCTGCCGGCACAGCGCCTGGACGCGGCCCGCCATCGCGCCGGGGAAGCGGTGCAACGCCGGCGGGCCGGCGAACAGCGTCGCGAACTCCTCCGGGTCGGCGGTGGCGATCTGCGCAGCGTCCAGCCGGCCGTCGCCGGCCGGGTCGATGCCGAGCCGCTTGGCCAGCACGTACGGCGAGCCGAACGCCCGCTCCATCGGGAACTGCTGGTCGAGCAGCATGCCGATCAGCAGGGCGAGGGGGTCGCGGCTCAGGAACGCGTCCGCTTCCTGCTCCTGGACCAGCTGCAGCGTCATGCGGACCAGCCTACAACTGGCCGGACGATGTGGTCGCGAGTGGACCGTTCGGTGCGATCTCGCGCGAATCGTTGCCGGCGCGAACCAGCCAAACTACGATCAGTATGCAAGTCATCACAAATAGTAGTGGAGGCTCGATCGTGGCGCTGCCACACACCAGAGCGCAGAGAAACCTCCTCCTCGAGTTATTCTGGACGCGACTCGGCCTGCTCGTTTTCCTCATGCTCACCATCGGCGTCGGCACGTTGTTTCTCGCGAACCAACTCGACCAGGGCGCCTGGAAGAACTTCTTCTTCGCCATCGGTACGGGGACGCTCTCCTCCGCCGTATTCACCACCGCCCAGCAGTTCGTCGCCGCGCGATCGGCGCACGAGGCACTGGCGGACACGCTGGCCAGGCAGAACGCCGAAGCGCTGCGGGAATTGACGGAAGAGAACCGTTCCCTCAACCGCGAGTTCTTCCCCACCCATGTCTTCGAGGCGACGAGCGGCCCCGACCCCAAGTTCAACCGGGTCCTCATGCACGACCTCGCGCATTCCCAGCAGTTCATGTTCCGGGGATTCTCCGCCCGGCACACCGCCGCGCGGCTCATGGCGAGCCAGCATTCCCGCAACTGGGAGGTGCGGATCCTCATCGCCGATCCGAGCAACCCGAACGCGCTCACGGCCCGCGCCCAGCACGCGCAGCTCCAGGACAAGGTCCGCAGGAGCCTCGCGGTGATCAACGCGCGCCTGGTCAGCGACATCGACCTCGGACTCGCCGGCCTCTTCCTGGCCAGGACCCGGTGCAACAAGATCGACATCTTCGCGACGCCGAATCCCACGATCGACCGGTTCGAACTGTTCGACGACGCCATCGTCATCACGCAGTTCAGCAACATCTCCGGACGCGCGTCGGAGTACCCGCGCTCGCTCCGGTTCACCAAGGAGTCGTTCGTCTACACGATGGAACGGAGCGACTTCCTCCGGGTGTGCAACTCCCCCAACACCAAGCGGGCGACGATCTACCCGTACACGACCGAGGAGCAGTTCCTTGCGGCCTTCGAGGCGGTGACAGGGCGTACGATCACCGCGGGCTGCCTCGATGACCTCATCGAGCGGTTCGACGAGTTCAGCGCGAGGTTCGCCGCGCAGGCCTGCCTGGAGGAACGTTGATCGGCACCGCTACCAGCCTGTCGCCGCTGATCGAGGAGCTCGACCGGATCGGTGCCGGCAGCGACTGGAGCGGTGCGCACGCCGTCCTGGAGAGATTCGTCGAAGATCCGGCGGCCGTGCTCGGCGCGCTCGCGGCGGACACGGCGCGGCTGTCCGCCGAGGAGTTCCAGCGGATGGCGGCGCGGTCGCGCGAGGTCAGCACGCACTACGCCTGGTGCGTCTTCGACGACCAGCGGCCCTACTCCGTCTGGATCAACGAGTACAAGCCGCAGCGTGACTGGCTGCGCGGTTACGCGAACGTCGTCCACAACCACCGCTACGCGTTCACCAGCGCGATCCTGCACGGCCGGTACACCGAAGAGTTGTTCGCGGTGACGCTGGGCGCCGACAACGACGAGATCGTCGACGTCGCCCCGCTCAAGGAACTCGAACGGACGGCGGGATCCGTGCGGACCGTCGAGATCACGGAGTTCCACCGCATTCCCACCGCGGCCGACGGAACCGTGTCGCTGCTCGTCAAATCGGCGGCCCGCCAGCCCCACAGCATGTCCTTCGACCCGGATTCCCGGTCGTCACGCACACACGTTCCCATCGAGCAGCGGCAGAACCTGCTCGTCGAACGCCTGGCCTGAGTCGTGCCAGCCCTGCCCGAGTCGGCGGCCGAACACACGATCCGCCACGTCGAGACCGCGGTGCGGAAACTGTCCGCCGAGCTCAGCGACCGGCTTCCCTTTCACGGCTGGACCCATATCTCGTTCGTGCGGACGAAAGCGGTGGAGTTCGCCAGGCTCAACGGCTCGGACGCGGTCCTGGTGGAGCTGACCGCCCTCGTCCACGACCTGAACTACGTGGTCGCGGCCGGGTCGGCGGCAAGCGCCGGCAAGACCTTGCGGGCGGACATCCTGCGCGAGGCCGGCGTCGCCGCGAGCGCCATCGGCAGGGTCGAGTCGATCGTCGTGGAGGCGACGACCGCCAACCGGCACCGCGGCATCTCGCTCGAGGCCCAGGCTCTCAGCGACGC
This sequence comes from uncultured Actinomycetota bacterium, assembly GCA_963742725.1. Taxonomy (GTDB): domain Bacteria; phylum Actinomycetota; class Actinomycetes; order Mycobacteriales; family Cryptosporangiaceae; genus CAVVAL01. The sequence goes on from CAVUMX010000003.1 coordinate 1,996,176, forward strand.
CGACACGCTGTTCAAGTCCCTGCCCACGACGCCGGTCCTGCTGGCCAAGAAGTACATGGACGAGAACGAGCTGTCGATCCGGGACCTCGCCGCGAAGATCGTCGGCGAGCAGCAGCCTCTCGACGACGAGGGCATCTACTTCTACAACGAGGACGCCCGGCGGAAGTACGCCACCTGGTCGCGGGCCAACCTCGAACTCTGGCGGTGCATCGCCGAAGCGCTCGACGACCCGGCCGTCGCCGCCCTGGTGGACGAAATCGAGTGAGCGGCACGGCAGGATAGGCGGGTGACCACACCGCTGCTGGAGCCCGCCGGCGTCGACCGGCTCCGGGCCGCCCTGACCTCCGCCGGCTACACCCCGTCCGGCGTCGACGCGTTGCTCGGCGAGTCGGCCGCGGCCGCGCTGGCACGGGGCAACCTGTTCGCCGTCCGGAACGCCGCCGCCGGGGACGATCCGCTGTCGACGCTCGTCCGGCTGTTCGTGGCGGGCGGCGAGGCGAGTGAGAAGGCGGCCGGCGCGGCCCTGGACCTCGACGACGCGTACGCGGCCGGGCTGCTGGAACGCGACGGCGACCGGGTGCGCGCCGGGCTGGACCTGCGCCCGTACGGCGACTGGTGGGTCGTCTCCGATCTCGGCTCGGACGTCCGTCCGGGGCCGCTCCGCGCCGACCACGTCCTGGGGATCGGCGGCGCCTCGGTGACGCTCGCCCAGTCGACCGTGCGGCCTCAGGTCGGTACAGCCCTCGACCTGGGCACCGGCTGCGGCGTCCAGGCCCTGCACCTGTCGACCCACGCGGGCGCCGTCACCGGCACCGACCTGAACCCGCGCGCGCTGCGCCTCGCCGCCACGACGGCCGCCCTCAACGGCCTCGACTGGGAGCTGCTGGCCGGCGACCTGGTCAAACCCGTCGCCGGACGCCGCTTCGACCTGGTCGTGTGCAACCCGCCGTTCGTCGTCGGCCCCGGCCGCGCGACCCACACGTACCGGGACTCGGGACGTCCGGGTGACGCGGTCAGCGCCGAGGTCGTGGCCGCCGCGCCGGCCCTGCTCGCCGACGGCGGCTGGATGCAGCTCCTCGCGAACTGGGTCCACGTCGAGGGCGAGGACTGGGAAGAGCGCGTGGCCGGCTGGATCGCCGCGACGGGCTGCGACGGATGGGTACTGCAACGCGAACTCGCCGACCCGGCCCAGTACGTCGAGCTGTGGCTGCGGGACTCGGGCGAGCTGGCCGGTCCGGACGCCGCCGCCCGTACCGCCGAGTGGTTGGCCTGGTTCGCCGCGCAACGCATCGAGGCGGTCGGCTTCGGCCTGATCAGCCTCCGGGCGGGCGGCGCCGCCGATCCGGTGATCCACGTCGAGGAGGCCCGGCAGGCGCTGGACCAGCCGATCGGACCGCACGTCCAGGGCTGGTTCGAGCGCCAGGACTGGCTGCGCGACGCCGACCTGCTGAACGCGCGGCTCGTCACCGCGCCGGAGCTGCGGCTCCAGCAGAGCGCGTCGCGCGGCGAAGACGGCTGGGAGGTCGGCACGCAGATCTTCGCCCTGGACGGCGGGATGCGCTGGGCGCAGGAGGTCGAGCCGCTGACCGTCGCGCTGGTCGGCGGCTGCGACGGCCACGCGCGCCTCGGCGACCAGCTGGCCGTGCTCGCGGCGGCCTACGAGGCGGACCCGACGGCCCTGGCCGTGGCGGCGTTGCCGCTGGTCACGCACCTGGTCGAGCGGGGCATGCTGCTGCCCATGCCGGAGGACCCGACGTGAGGGCTGTCGTGCAGACCGTGTCGCGGGCGTCCGTGACCGTGGACGGCGAGGTCGTCGGGGCGATCGGCGACGGCCTGCTGGTGCTCGTGGGCGTGACGCACGACGACACGCCGGCGAAGGCCGAGACGCTCGCGCGGAAGGTGCACGAGCTGCGGATCCTCGACGACGAGCAGTCCGCGTCGGACGCCGGGCTGCCGCTGCTGGTCGTCAGCCAGTTCACGCTCTACGGCGACGCGCGCAAGGGACGGCGCCCGACCTGGGCCGCGGCCGCGCCGGCCGAGGTCGCGGAACCGCTCGTCACGGCGGTCGTGGAGGCGCTGCGGCGGCGGGGCGCGAAGGTCGAGACCGGACGGTTCCGTGCCCACATGCTGGTCGAGTCCGTGAATGTCGGCCCTCGCACGGTTCTGCTCGACGTGTGACCGGCGGTAGATTGCACATGACATTCGTCGCCATCCAGGGAGTTCCGGATGCCGCACCCTGACGCCGCCGCCCACGCCCACGCTCAGGACATCGCCCGCGACGCCGAGCGGATCGCCGCCGATGTCGCGGCCCTGTCCGTCCGGCTGCGCCGGGTGTCGGCCGCCGTGACGGCCCTGATCGGCGGGGCGTCCGGCCGCGAGGACCGGACGATGACCCAGCACCTCCACACCGCCCACGGCCGCAGCCTCGACGCGTCGCTGACGTTGCGCCAGGCCGCGGCGACGGTCCGGCGGCTCGGCACCGATGGCACGTGACACCGATGGCATGTGACTCCGATGGCGTCTGATCTGGAGCGGCTCGTCGCCGACCTGCGCGCGATCGCCGCCGAGGCGGTCGCGCTGCGGCCGGACCTCGTCGAGCACGCCCGGACGGTGCGCCGGTTCGCGGCCGAGGTCGCGGCGCCGCCCGGACGGACCGTCCCCCGGGACAACGCCGTCGGGCTGCTGGAGCTGGCGGGCCGCCAGTGCGAGGAACTCGCGGCCGACCTCGCCGCCGCCGAGCGGGCCGCCGACCACTTCGCCCGCCGCGTCCAGAGCAGCGCTTCGGACTGACCCGGGACATGCGGCGGGCGCCAGGGTTGGTACGGTCTCGGCGGGCCGTGACTGGCGCGCTGGGATGGGCCAACCATCGGGGAGCGGCTCCGTCGCCGTGACGTTTTGCCGTGCGCCTGGGCCCGGAGTGAACCCGACCAGGAGGCAACCATGGCCGCAGCCGAATCCACGCCCGAGTCGATCGCGTTCCGCACCGCGCTTCAGGTAGTGGCGAGCGTCGAACCCCAGGTCGCGGCCGCGATCGGCAAGGAACTCGACGACCAGCGCAGCTACCTCAAGCTGATCGCGAGCGAGAACTACGCATCCCCCGCCGTTCTGCTGGCGATGGGCAACTGGTTCAGCGACAAGTACGCCGAGGGCACCGTCGGCCGCCGCTTCTACGCCGGCTGCCAGAACGTCGACACGATCGAGCAGCTCGCCGCCGACCACGCCAAGGCCCTGTTCGGCGCCCAGCACGCCTACGTCCAGCCGCATTCCGGCATCGACGCGAACCTGGTGGCGTTCTGGGCGATCCTTGCGCAGCGCGTGGAGAAGCCGGCGCTGGCCGAGGCCGGCGTCCGCCAGGTCAACGACCTGTCCGAGGACGACTGGCTGACGCTGCGCCGCGCCTACGGCGACCAGCGGATGCTCGGCATGTCGCTCGACGCCGGCGGCCACCTCACGCACGGCTTCCGGCCGAACATCTCCGGGAAGATGTTCCACCAGCGCAGCTACGGCACGAACCCGGAGACCGGGATCCTCGACTACGACGAGCTGCGCCGGACGGCGAACGAGTTCCGCCCGCTGGTGATCGTCGGCGGCTACTCCGCGTACCCGCGGCTCGTGAACTTCCGGATCATGCGCGAGATCGCCGACGAGGTGGGCGCCACGCTCATGGTCGACATGGCACACTTCGCCGGCCTCGTCGCCGGCAAGGTGCTGACCGGCGACTTCGATCCGGTGCCGCACGCGCAGATCGTCACCTCCACCACCCACAAGTCGCTCCGCGGACCGCGCGGCGGCCTGGTGCTGTGCGAGCAGGAACTCGCCGAGTTCGTCGACCGCGGCTGCCCCATGGTGCTCGGCGGCCCGCTCGGCCACATGATGGCCGCCAAGGCCGTCGCGCTCGCCGAGGCCCGCAGGCCCGACTTCGCCGACTACGCCCAGCGGATCGTCGACAACGCGAAGGCGCTCGCCGAGGGCCTGAACAAGCGCGGGGCCCGGCTGGTCACCGGCGGCACCGACAACCACCTCGTCCTGCTGGACACCGGCAGCTTCGGCCTCACCGGACGCCAGGCCGAGTCGGCCCTGCTCGACGCCGGCATCGTCACCAACCGCAACGCCATCCCGTCGGATCCGAACGGCGCCTGGTACACGTCCGGCATCCGGCTCGGCACGCCCGCGCTGACCACGCTGGGTCTCGGCGCCGCCGAGATGGACGAGATCGCCGAGCTCATCACCTCGACCCTGCGCAGCACCCAGCCGGGCGAGTCCAAGGCGAAGTACTCCCTCGACGCCGCGACGGCCGCCGACACCCGCAAGCGCGCGGCCGACCTGCTCGCCCCGCACCCGCTGTACCCCTCGATCAGTCTCGCCTGACCCGCGCCACGCTGGCCGGCGCCACGCGGCGCCGGCCGGCGGCCGCCGCCAACTGTCGGGGATATCGGGGTGTCCGGCGCCCGGTAACAGCACGCGAGTCCGGACAGTCCGGTTCGGCGCGGGCCACCGGCGGGTCCGCGCGGCCGGCGTGGCGCGGCGCGGCCCGCGCGGCGCGGCGGGCTAGAGGATGGCGGGGATGACCAGGACCAGGGTCGGCAGGGCCAGGACCGCGGCGGCGCCGAGGTAGGCGGCGCCGCGGGCGGACCCGGAGCGCCGCGGCGGGTCGAGGAGCCGGCGGACGCGCGGCAGCAACGCGTGTTCGGTCGACGCGACGCCGCCGACCGGAGCGGCCGCCGACCCGACCCGGGCCAGCGCCGCGGCGAGGACCCGCCGTTCCCGTCCCACGCACGCGCGATCGTCGGCGACCATCTCGACCAGCCCCTCGACGGCTTCGCGCGCCCGCCGGGGCCCGCGCAGCCACGGCAGCGCCGACGCCCACGCGGTGAACGGCAGGATCACGAGGTCGTGGCGTTCGGCCAGGTGCGCGTTCTCGTGCGCGAGGACGGCGTCGAGTTCGGCGTCGTCGAGGAGCCCGAGGGCGCCGGTGGTGACGACGACCCGCGCGTGGTGGCCGGGCAGGCAGTACGCGGCGGCCGTCGGGTGGTCGATGACCCGGGCGGACGATCCGGCGCGCCACGGCGTGCTGACCAGGTCCACGAGGTCGCGGTGCCGGCTGCGGGAACGCCAGGTCCGCCACGCGGACGTCACGGTCACGCACAGCAGCCAGCCGAGCAGCCCGAAGGCGGCGCCGAACAGCATCGAGTGGCCGAGTCCGAGGCCGCCGCTGGGGTCTCCGTCGCCGGCGGCGTGTCCCCAGGTCACGAGCGCGGCCGTGAGATCGCCCCCGAGCGGCGCGACGCCGAGCGCCAGCAGCGCTCCCACGGCGGTGAGGCCGGCGGCCAACCCGAGCGCCTGCCACAGCACCAGCGCGGCCCGCGGCTCGCGGCTCACCCACCGCGCGGACGCCAGGACGGCCGGCGCCGGCCCCAGCAGCACCACGGCCAGGGCGACCAGCACACCGACGGTGAGAAGCACGGCTAGTCCCGGCGGATGGCCTCGTCGAGCGCGACCTGGAGAGCGGCCGCCTCGTCCGGGCTGACCTGCCCGGCGAACCGCACCAGGGCCGCCGCGCGGTCCGGCGCGTCGCCGAGCGCCTCGTGCATCAGCTCGGCGATGTAGTCCTCGCGGGTGGCGGTGGGCACGTAGGTGTGGGCCCAGCCGTCGCGGCAGCGTTCGACCCGCCCCTTGGCCTCCAGCCGGGACAGCACCGTGAGCACGGTGGTCTTGGCGAGGTCGCGGTCGACCAGCGCGTCGGCGACCTGGCGCGCGGTGCGCGGGGCCTCCGCCGACCAGAGCACGTCCATCACGGCGCGTTCGAGCTCACCCAGCCGAGCCACGTGGCACCGCCTCCCAGGTCCGTTACGTCCGCCATGAAGTCTACGGGACGTAGAACACCTGCCGGAGTTGCCCCGGGGTCATACGGTCACGGACATCGGCGTGAAGAAGTCGGCGTGAAGAAAGTCGCCGCGATGTAAGTCGGTGTGAAGTAAAAGGTGCCGGCGGCAAACCGGACCGAATCCGGCTTTAGCCGAGTTTAGTGGGCGTCCGAAGGCCAGTAGAGGCCAACGAAAACGCGAAACTTCACACCGATCTCACAAAGACCTCACCGCCGTTTCACGGCCTCATCGGCAGTCTGTCTTCATCAACGGCCCGCGGGGGGCCTACCGCAGCACGAGGAGGCGAGCCGGGTGTCACTTCCGCTCACGCAGGACGACGTGGTCGAGGTCGAGGCTCTGGACTACATGGACGAGCCGGTCGACCCGCACCGGGGCGTCTCCGCCGACCTGGTCCGCGCGTACCTGAACGGTATCGGCCGGACCAAGCTGCTCACCGCGGCCGAAGAGGTCGACCTGGCCAAGCGCATCGAGGCAGGGCTGTTCGCGACCGAGGCGCTCGCCGGCGCCGCCACGTCGATGGTCCTCACGCCGTCGCTCCGCGAGGAGCTGGAGTGGGTCGCCAACGACGGCCAGGCCGCCAAGAACCACCTCCTGGAGGCCAACCTGCGCCTCGTGGTGAGCATCGCCAAGCGCTACACCGGCCGGGGCATGTCGCTGCTGGACCTGATCCAGGAGGGCAACCTGGGTCTGATCCGCGCGGTCGAGAAGTTCGACTACACCAAGGGCTTCAAGTTCTCGACGTACGCGACGTGGTGGATCCGCCAGGCGATCACCCGCTCGATGGCCGACCAGTCGCGCACGATCCGGCTCCCCGTCCACCTGGTGGAGCAGATCAACCGCCTCGTGCGGGTGCGGCGTGACCTGTCGGTGCTGCTGGGCCGCGAGCCGTCCACGCTCGAGATCGCCAACGAGCTGGAGATCGAGCCCTTCAAGGTGATCGAGCTGCTCGGCTACGACCGCGAGCCGGTCAGCCTGGACCAGACGGTCGGCGAGGACGGCGAGAGCGCGCTCGGGGACTTCATCGCCGACGGCGACGTGTTCGCGAGCACCGACAATGTCTCCTACGCCTTACTCAAGGCCGAGGTCAGCAGCGTCCTGGACACGCTGTCCGAGCGCGAGCGGGAGGTCATCCGGCTGCGCTTCGGCCTGGACGACGGCCGCCAGCGCACGCTCGACGAGATCGGCCGCGAGTTCGGCCTGTCCCGCGAGCGGATCCGCCAGATCGAGAAGGGCACGATGAACAAGCTCCGCGAGCCCGACCGCACCGAGCGGCTGCGCGAGTACGTCTCCTGACCTACGCACGTCCAGGACCCCGTCACCTCAGCCGAGGCGGCGGGGTCCCGCGTCTGCGCGCCGCACCGGCGGGGCCACCTTCGCCACGGCGTGCAGCACGCTCAGCCCCTTGTCGCCGGCGATCACCGGGTTGAGCTGGAGGTCGCGCAGCTCCGGTATCTCGTCGGCGAGCAACCCGACCCGCAGCAGCAGCTCCTCCAGCGCGTCGGTGTCGACCGGGGTGGCGCCGCGGTGCCCGAACAGCAGCGGGGAGGCGAGCGGGGCCCGGACGATCGCGTGGGCGTCGGCGTCCGTCAAGGGCACGGCGCGCCAGGCGCGGTCGCCGAGCAGGTCCGTGGCGACGCCGCCGAGGCCGAACCCGACGACCGGTCCGAAGGCGGAGTCCTGGGCGACCTCGACCACACACGCCACGCCGGGCGGCGCCATCGGCTGGACGAGCACTCCCCCGCCGGAGTAGCCGGGCACGTTCTCGATCGACTCGACCGCCGCGCGGAGCTCCTGCGCCGAGCGCACGTCGAGCCGGACGGCGCCCAGGTCGACCCGGTGCCGCAGCGCCTCGTCGGCGGCCTTGACCGCCACCGGGTACCCGAACTCGTCCGCCGCCGCGACCGCCGCGTCGCCGCCGGCACAGCGGCGGGCGGGCCACACCGTGATGCCGTACGCGGCCAGCAGCGCGGCGACATCTTCGTCGGTGAGGGTCACGGGGTCGATGTGGGTCACGCCGCTGGCGGCGAAGGCCATCTCGGCGGCGAGCGTCCGGTCCAGGACCGCCCGCGCGGCCTGCTCGTCCACCCCGGTGAGCGCCGGGAGCTGCCCGCCGGGCGTGCGGCGCCACTCGGCGTACGCGGCGACCCGGCCGAGCGCGAGCGCCGCGTCCTCCGGGGACGGGTAGGACGGGATGGAGCCGCGCGACGGGGAACCGTCCGGGCCGGCTCTGCGGAGGCGTTCCGGGACGCCGGTGGCCGCGAGGAACGTGGAGACCACCGGCAGGTCGGCAGAGGCCGCCGCCTCGACGAGCGCGTCAGCGTAGGCGGCACCCGGGGTGGAGAGCACGGGTAGGAAGACGACGAGGACGGCGTGCACCCGCTCGTCGGCGGCCGCAGCCCGCAGCGCGCCGGCCAGCGCCTCCGGGCTCGTGTTCGCGCCGAGGTCTACCGGCCACCCGTCGACCACCTCCAGGCCGGCGGCGGCGCACGCGTCCGCCGACAGCACACCGAGCGCGGAGGAGTTGCCGACGATCGCCACGCCCCGCCCGGTCGGCAGCGGCTGGTACGCGAGGAGCTGCGCGACGTCGAAGAGCTGGTCGAGGTTGTCGACCCGGATCACGCCCGAGGACTCGAACAGCGCCTGGAGACCCCGGTCCGTGGGGCCCGCGGTGAGGCCCGGCGGGCGGGCACGGCTCTTGAGGACGACGACCGGTTTGCGCCGCGCCAGGCGCCGGGCCACCCGGGCGAACTTGCGCGGGTTGCCGAAGGTCTCCAGGTACATGAGGACGACGTCCGTGGCCGGATCGTCCTGCCAGTACTGGAGGAGGTCGTTGCCCGAGACGTCCGCGCGGTTGCCCGCCGAGACGAACGTCGACAGGCCGATGCCGCGCCGGTCCACCTGCTCCAGCAGCGCGATGCCCAGCGCACCGGACTGGCTGAAGAACCCGACGCGCCCACGACCCGGCAGCCGGGGCGCGAGCGTGGCGTTGAGCTGGATCTCGGACGCCGTGTTGGCGATGCCCAGACAGTTGGGCCCGACGACCCGCGCGCCGTTGGCCCTGGCCAGCTCGACCAGCTCACGCTCGGCGCGCGCGCCGTCCGGGCCGCTCTCGGCGAAGCCGCTGGAGATCACGACCAGCCCGCGGACGCCCTTCTCGGCGCAGTCGGCGACCACACCCGGCACGGCGGCGGCCGGTACGGCGATCACGGCCAGGTCGACGGCGTCCGGGATGGCCCGCAGGGACGTGTAGCACCGGACGCCGTCCACCTCGGTCATCGACGGGTTCACGGCGTACAGCGCGCCGGTGTAGCCGCCGGTCCGCAGGTTGGCGACGACGCCGCGGCCGAGACTGTCGGGGCTGCGCCCGACGCCGACGACCGCGACGGATGCCGGCGCCAACAGCCGGGCGATCGAGCGGGCCTCGGTGCGCTGCTCGCGTCCGCGCGCCACCTCGATCGACCGGGCGGTCTCGGCGGTGTCGAAGCGCAGCGCCACCACGCCGTCGTCGTAGTGGCGGTCCACCACGTAGCCGGCGTCGGTGAAGACGCGCATCATCTTGGCGTTCTCTGGCAGGACCTCGGCGACGAACCGGCGGATGCCCGCCTCCCGCGCCGCGGCGGCCAGGTGCTCCAGCAGGACGGAACTGACGCCGCGGCCCTGGTGGGCGTCCTCGACGACGAACGCGACCTCGGCCGAGTCCGGGTCGAGCCGCTCGTACCGGCCGACGGCGATCAGGTCGTCGCCGAGCACGGCCACGTACGCCTCCCGGTCGACGTGGTCGACGTTGACGAACCGCCGCAGGTCACGCTGCGGGATCCGCGGGTAGGGCGAGAAGTACCGCAGGTAGCGGGTCCGTTCGGAGAACCGGGAGTGCAGCGCGAGGAGGGCCTCCCCGTCCTCGGGCCGGATCGGTCGGATGTGGATGGTCGAGCCGTCCGCGAGCACGACGTCCGCCTCCCGGTGCGCCGGGTAGGGCACGTCTTCCAGTTCGGTCACCGGTCAGTCCCGTGGGTCGTCGGGGTCGAGTCCGTGCAGCGGGAACGTCGCGCGCCGGGCCGCCGCGATGGCGCGGTCCAGCGGGGTCGGGTCACCGTCCGGTTGCCAAGGCTCCCAGGTCGGCTCCTCGCCGTCACCCATGAACGTCGGCACCCGGTGGCCCGGGCCCCGCTGGGCCGCGAGCGTACGCCAGGAGTTCGGCGTCGCGGTACGGGCGGAGATCGGCGCGCCGGTGAGGATGGCGAGGAGGTGCGTCCAGGCCCGGGGCACCACCTCGACCAGGCTGTACCCGCCGCCGCCGAACGCCACCCAGCGCCCGCCGCACAGTTCGTGCGCGAGCCGGCGCAGCTCCAGGTACGCCGCGCGCTGACCGTCGACCGTCAGCATCAGGTCGGCGAGGGGGTCGCTGCGGTGGCTGTCGCAGCCGCACTGGGTGACCAGCACCTCCGGGTCGAACGCGCGGAGCACGCTGGGCACCACCGCCTGGAACGCGCGGTGCCAGCCGGCGTCGCCGGTGCCGGGCGGGAGCGCCACGTTGACGGCCGTCCCCTCGGCGCCCTCGCCGCCGACCTCGCTCGGGAAGCCCGTGCCGGGGAACAGCGACAGCGGCGACTCGTGGAGGCTGATCGTCAGGACCCGGGGGTCGTCCCAGAACGCTGCCTGGACGCCGTCGCCGTGGTGGACATCGATGTCCACATAGGCCACACGCTTGGCGCCGAGCTGGAGCAGCCGGGCGATCGCGACGGCCGGGTCGTTGTAGACGCAGAAGCCGGCGGCGCGGTCGCGCATGGCGTGGTGGAGCCCGCCGGCGATGTTGGCGGCGTGCAGCGCGTCGCCGCTCCACACCGCCTCCGCCGCCAGGATGCTGCCGCCGGTGACCAGTGCGGACTTGTCGTGCATCCGGGCGAACACCGGGTTGTCGGGGGTGTTGAGGCCGTGGCCGTGGAAGTACGGGTCGTCGGGGGCGGCGCGGACGGCCGCGAGATAGGAGGCGTCGTGGATGAGCCGGAGCTGTTCCTCGTCGGCCGGCGGCGGCACCACCACGGAGACATTGGACCTGTCGAGGATGCCGAGCGCACGGGCGAGTGCCATCGTCAGCTCGACGCGGACCGGGTCCAGCGGGTGCTCGCCGAGGTTGTAGCCGAGGAGCGCTTCGTCCCACACGACGGTGACCGGGGCTGCGGAGGTGATCTCATCCAGGTCGTCGGCCATGCCGCCTATCCCACCACGCCGCCGCAGGCCGCGGGTGGTTGGAGCGAGCGACGACGGTCGAACCGAGGGGCTCGTCCGGCGACGGACCCCTCGGCTCGCCCCCGTTGCCCCTCCCCGGAGCTCCCCCACGAACTCCAGGTCAGCCCACCGGCGGGCTCGCGTACATCGTATACGGATCTAAGGCAGCCCTAATGCCCTTTTCTGCGTGGACCGAGACTCACACCACAACAAGAGCTCGGACGAATACCCGCAAACCGTCTTCGAACGCTGTCACGTGGTCGAAGCTGCCGACGCGGGCGAACGCCGCCGTGGCGTGCGGGAGTCGTTCCAGCGGTGCCCGCTCGGCGAGTGCGAGCCGCGCGGCGCGCCGGTCGGGGTCCATGCCGCCGAGGGTGGAGAGGTGCCCGAGGAGGTACCACCAGAGCGAGGAGTACACGACGAGGGCACGGTCGCGGTCGAGGCCGAGTTCGTCGAGGATGCCGAGGAGGTGGTCGAAGTGTTCGATGGAGCGGGGCGCGAACATCTCGCCACGCTGGAGGACTTCGACGAGCCAGATGTGTTCGACGAGGAAGTCGTGGAGGAGCAGGAGTCCGTCGACGAGCCGGTCGACCGGGTCGCCGCCCTGGGTCGGGGACGGGATGTCGGCGGCCATCTCTTCCAGCATGGCGAGCAGGAGGCCGCGTTTGTCGTCGACGTGGCGGTAGAGGGCCATGGGGGCGGCGCCGAGTTCGGTGGCGACGCGGCGGATCGTGACGGCGTCGAGCCCTTCGTTCTCGGCCACGGCCAGTCCGGCGCGGACGATCATGTCCCGGGTGAGGAATCTTTTCCGCCCGGTTCGGGCCGCGTCGCTTGGCACCCGCTCACCGTAGTGCCAGCCTCGCCGTGAACCTGGCACATATCGCACACCGGCCCGGCTCCCGCGCCGACGCCAACCATTGCCGGGCGTCCTCAGAAAAGGGTTTGAAGCTGTTGACCTGCCGCCTTTGATCTGACCTGGAGCCCTCAGCGGGCCGTCGAAACTTCGCCGGAGGCGGAGTTCTGAAGCCAGGTGGCGTAGGGGACGGACCAGGCGGTCCATCCGTTGCCCGCCTTGAGCTTCGCCTCGGTGTTGGTGACCGTGACGGGGTCGCCGGTGCGGACGCGGTCGTAGAGCCACTTGGCGTGGGCGGGCGCGACGTTGATGCAGCCGTGGGAGACGTTGCGGCGGCCCTGGTCGCGGACGGACCAGGGTGCGGAGTGGATGAACTCGCCGCCCCAGGTGAGGCGGATAGGGTACTGGACCTTGGTGCGGTAGCCGTCGGGTGCGTCGACGGCGAGGCCGTAGGTGGAGGAGTCGAACATGGCCTCGGTGCGCTTGTCGATGACGACCATGGTTCCGCTGCTGGAGGGGAACTTGGGTTTGCCGAGGCTGACGGGGATGGTGCGGACGGTCTTGCCGCCTTCGAGGACCTGCATCTGCTTGCTGGCGGAGTTGACGCGCATTTCGCGGGCGGTGCCGATGGTGAAGTCGATGGTCAGGTCGGTGCGGGACCAGGCGCCTTCGCCGAGGGATCGGCCGGCGGAGTCGACACCGACGTGGACCTTGCTGCCGGCGGCCCAGAAGGTCTTGGGGCGGAAGTGCAGTTCGCGGCTGTTGACCCAGCCCCAGGCGCCGGTGGTCGCCGGCGTGGACTGGACGGTCAGCATCTTCTCGTAGGCGGCCCGCTGGGCGTCGCCGCGGACGGCGCTGCTGAGCTTGAGGATGATCGGCATGCCGATGCCGTAGGACTTGCCGTCGCCGAGTGCGCTGGAGGTGCGGACGGAGTTGGCGGGCGTGGCCGTGGTGAACGTGCCGACGCTGGCCGGGGTGGCGGCCTCGCTGGTGGCGGCGGTGACGGCGTAGGTGGCGCCGAAGGTGAGCTTGCCCTTGCTGGTCCACGTCTTGCCGTCGGGGCCGACGGTGCCGTCGACGACATCGTTGCCGGACTTCACTGCGACGGTGGTGAGGGTGCCGCGGTCGACCTTGAGGGTGACGGTGCTGGCCGGCGCCACGCCGGTCGTGCCGACCGCCGGGGTGAGGGTGAACTTGGGTTTCGGCTTCTCGTCCTTCTTCGCGGAGACGCTGCCGCCGCCCTCGGTCTGGTTCGCCGAGTCGCTGCTGCTGCCGCGCTTGTCGTCGTCACCGCAGGCGGAGACAGCGAGGAGCGCCGCGACGGCTGGAAGGACCAGGGCGTGGCGGACGCGGGTTAAGCGGGGGCGGCGGCTGGCTGTCACGGAATCGGCTCCACACGGAGATATGAGGACGGACTTCCCACCATGGTGCCCTACCCACGCCACCCGTGTGCACACGCCGGCCTGCGTGTGCGGAGAGTCACCGGCCGCGCGGGTGCTGGCAGTACCCTGGGAACACTATGGACGGGCACGTACTGCTCGTGGAGGACGACCCCTCTATCCGTGAGGTGACCGCCCTCGCGTTGGAGCGCGCGGGTTTCCGCGTGACGGGATCCGCCGACGGCCGCGACGGGCTCAGCCGCGCCCAGCAGACCGCGTTCGACCTGATCGTCCTGGACGTGATGCTGCCTGGTCTGGACGGTTACGAGGTGTGCAAGGAGATCCGCCGGACGAGCCGCGTCCCGATCCTGATGCTGACCGCGCGGACCGACACGATCGACGTGGTGATCGGGCTGGAGTCCGGCGCGGACGACTACGTGAAGAAGCCGTTCGAGGTCCCGGAGCTGGTCGCGCGGGCGCGCGCTCTCGTGCGGCGGGGTGCCGCTCCCGAGGAGGAGACCCGGATCGCGGTGGGTGACCTGGAGATCGACCCGGCGCGGGTCACGGTGCGTCGCGCCGGACGTGACATCACGCTCACCGCTACCGAGTTCCGGTTGCTGCTGGAGCTCGCGCGCCGTCCCGGACAGGTCTTCACCCGCGACATCCTGCTGGAACGGGTGTGGAGCTATGACTACCTCGGCGACTCCCGGCTCGTGGACGTGGCCGTCCAGCGGCTGCGCGCCAAGATCGAGGACGATCCGGCGCGGCCGCGCCTGATCCGGACCGTCCGCGGCGTCGGCTACACGCTCGACGCGGTGTGACGTGGCGCCGCCGGTCGTCCCGGGCCGGCTACGCCGGCGCCTCACCATCGCGTTCGTGCTGGTGGCGGGCGTTTCGGCGGGTGCGCTGGCGCTGAGCTCGTTCCTGCTGGTCCGGCAGGCCCGCCTGTCCGACTCGCTCGACCGCGCCGAGGCGGACGTGCGGTTCCAGGTCGTCCTCACCCAGCAGTTCCTCCCCCTCGACGCCGAGCGGAGCGCCCAGCTGCTGACCAGCTACGAGCAGACCGGGCACCACGTGGTGCTGGTGCGGGGCGGGGCCTCGGAGCCGTCCAACCCGGCGTTCGACCCGCCGCGGTCGTCCGGGCTGCGGTCCCGGGTGGGAGACGGCGACCTGGGGTACGAGCGCGTGTCCGGCGGGCTGCTGGTGCTCGGCGCCCGGGTGCCGAACTCGCCGGCCGAGCTGTACTTCGTGTTCTCGGAACGGCGGATCAACGACGACCTCGCGCAGCTCAGGACCGTCCTGCTGGCCGGCTGGATCGCCACGGTGCTGCTCGCCGCGCTGGTCGGGCGGGTCCTGGCGCGCCGCACGCTCGATCCGGTCGGCCGGGCCAGCGCGGCCGCCCGCTCGATCGCGGAGGGGCTGCTGGACACCCGCCTGCCCGCCGGGCGGGGGGACGAGTTCGGCACCTGGGCCGCGTCGTTCAACCAGATGGCCGAGGCGCTCCAGGCCAAGATCGCCGCCCTGTCCGAGGCGCAGGCGCGGGAACGCCGCTTCACCGCCGACGTCGCCCACGAGCTGCGCACGCCGGTGACCGCGCTGGTCGCCGCCGCGTCCTTGCTGCGCGAGCACCTGGATTCCCTGCCGACCGACGCGCGCCGCCCCGCCGAACTGCTCACCAACGACGCCACCCGGCTGCGGCGCCTCGTCGACGAGTTGATGGAGGTGTCCCGGCTCGACTCCGGGCGCGGGGACGTGCGGTCCGAGCCGGTCTCGCTGAGCGCGCTGATCGACGCGCTGGTGCAGAGCCGGGGGTGGGAGGGCGTCGTGCGCACCGGCGCCGACGTGACGGTCGTCAGCGACCCGCGCCGGCTCGAACGGGTCCTCGGCAACCTCGTCAGCAACGCCGTCGAGCACGGCGGCGACGGGGTCCGGGTTGTGGTGCGCGGGCACGGGGCCCTGGTCGACGTGGTCGTCGCCGACACCGGTCCGGGGATCGCGCCCGAACACCTGCCGCACCTCTTCGACCGCTTCTACAAGGCCGAATCGTCCCGCACGGCCGGCGGCAGCGGGCTGGGGCTGGCCATCGCCCGCGAGAACGCGCGTCTCCTCGGCGGCGACCTCACCGTCAGCAGCGACCTGGGCGTCGGCACTTCCTTCCACCTCACGCTGCCCGTTTCACGACCGTTACCCGGTGGTGAAGCCCCGGTGGCGCGGACGGCACAGGGTGAACGGCACGGGAGCGACGAAGGAGGCCCGCGATGAGACCAATCGATGACGGGATGCGTGCCGTGCGTTGGGCGGGCCGGGCGCGGGCGCTTGGCGAGGTGGGTGGGCGCGGGTGCCGCGGGGCCGGCGCGCGCCGGCTGGCTGTGGTGGGGGTCTCGGCGGGGCTGGTCGTGGGGGTACTCGCGGGGTGCGGGCCGTCCGGCTCGGGATCGCTCGGATCGGGCCCGACCGCTCCGGACAGGTCGTCGTCGTCCCCGGCGACGCCCCCGCCGACCTCCGGGTCGCCGTCCGGGCCGGCGTCCGCGTCGTCCACACCACCGGCTACGGGTGGCGCGCCGGCGACGTCCTCGTCCGGCCGGACGATCGGGTTCGAGGTCTGGCTCGTCCGTGACGGGAAGATCTTCGTGACGCGGCGTACCCGTCCGGCGACCCCGGCGACGGCCCGGCTGGCGTTGACCACGCTGATCGAGGGCCCGACGTCCGCCGAGTCCGGCGCCGGTGTGACCAGCGCGATCTCCGCCGGTACACCGTTCGACGTGTCGCTCACCGGCGGCGTCGCGACCGTCGACCTGCCCGCCCGCTTCTACGACGGCGGCCGCACCCTGGCCCGGCTCCGGCAGGCGCAGGTCGCCTACACGCTCACGCAGTACCCGACGATCACGAAGGTCGGCTTCCTGAAGGACGGCGCCGCCACGAGCGCGCCGCTGAGCCGCGCCGACTACGCCGACCACCTGCCGCCGATCGTGGTCGCCGGTCCGGTGATCGGTCAGCGGGTCACCAACCCGGTGACGATCTCGGGCACGGCGAACGTGTTCGAGGCGACGGTCAGCATCCGGATCCGGGACGCGCGGGGCGCGCAGATCGCGACCACGTTCACGACCGCGACGTGCGGCAGCGGATGCCGCGGCCGGTACTCGGTGGCGGTCCGGTACCAGGTCAGCGGCGTGCAGCGGGGCACGGTCGAGGTGTTCTCGGTGTCGGCGGCCGACGGGTCGGACGCGCACCTCGTCCGTATTCCCGTCACGCTGGCGCCCTAGGCGGAACGGCCAACGTTGGAACCGTTCAAGAAAATCAGTACAGCGGGTAACATCGACGTCGGGAGGAGCCACGCGTGAGCGATCTGATCGACACCACCGAGATGTACCTACGCACCATCCTCGAGCTGGAGGAGGAGGGTGTCGTACCGCTGCGCGCCCGAATCGCCGAACGGCTCCACCAGAGCGGCCCTACCGTGAGCCAGACGGTCGCCCGGATGGAACGCGACGGGCTCGTCACCGTCGAGGGCGACCGGCACCTCGAACTGACCTCGGCCGGGCGCCACCGCGCGGTCGGCGTGATGCGCAAGCACCGCCTCGCGGAGCTGCTGCTGGTCAACGTGATCGGGCTGGAGTACGAGGCCGCGCACGCCGAGGCGTGCCGCTGGGAGCACGTGATGAGCGAGGAGGTCGAGCAGAAGGTTTACGAGCTGCTCGGCCGCCCCAACGTCTCCCCCTACGGCAACCGCATCCCCGGTCTGGACGAGTTCGACAACCCCGGGCCGTCCGATCCGGAGCCGGCGGAGCCGGTGATGTCCCTGGCCAACGCGCCGGGCGGGTCGCCCGTCGTGGTGCGGCGCATCAGCGAACAGCTTCAGAAGGACACCCTGCTCATCCACGAGCTGCACGAGGCGGGCGTCGAGCCCGGCACGTCGGTCACGGTGAGCTGGAACGGCGGCGACGCGACGCTGACACACGGCAGCATGTCGGTGACGATCCCGCACGCGATGGCCAACCTGGTGTTCGTGTCGGCCCGGTAGACGGACGGATTCAACTACCCTCGGCGCGGCAGACGACCGACGAGAAGGGGCGTTCATGCCCGACGCCGTCCACCGGGTGCCCGGCCTGGTCCTGACCGATCACCGGTTCGCCGTGCCGCTCAACCACGACCGCCCCGACGGCGAGCAGATCAGCGTGTTCGGGCGCGAGGTCGTGGCCACCGAGAAGGCCGACGCCGACCTGCCCTGGCTGCTGTTCCTCCCGGGCGGGCCGGGTATGGCGGCGAACCGTCCGCTGGGCCGCTCGGGCTGGCTGGCGCGGGCCGTGCGGGACTTCCGGGTGCTGCTGCTGGACACGCGCGGCACCGGCCTGTCCAGCCCCGTCACCCGGCACAGCCTGGCGCGCCTCGCCGGACCGGCCGCGCAGGCCGAGTACGCGGCGCTGTTCCGCGCGGACGCGATCGTCGCCGACGCCGAGCTGATCCGGCGGCGTGTCACGGGCGGGGCGCCGTGGAGCGTGCTGGGCCAGAGCTTCGGCGGGTTCTGCCTGCTGCACTACCTGTCGGTCGCGGCGGACGGCGTCCGGGAGGCGTTCGTCACGGGCGGGCTGCCGCCGCTGGAGGGCACGGCCGAGGACGTGTACCGGGCGACGTACCGGCGCGTGAAGGACAGGAACGCGGCGTACTACGCCCGCTACCCCGGCGACGGTTCGCTCGCGCGCCGGATCGCCGACCATCTCGGCAGCCACGACGTGTGCCTTCCGGACGGGAGTCCGCTCACCGTGCCGCGGTTCCAGCAGATCGGCGGCGAGTTCGGGTCCACATCGGGGTTCGAACGGGTCCACTACCTGCTCGAACACGCGTTCACGGACGGTGGCGGCGCCCTGTCGGACACGTTCCTCGGCGGCGTGCAACAGATCGTGGCCTTCGCGCCGCATCCGCTGTACGCGCTGCTGCACGAGGCGATCTACGCGCAGGGGGCACCGACGGCGTGGGCCGCGGAGCGCGTCCGGGGCGAGTACCCCGAGTTCTCCCCCGACGCGCTCCGCCTGCTGTTCACCGGCGAGATGATCTACCCGTGGATGTTCGACGTCGATCCGGCGCTGACGCCCCTGCGTGAGGCCGCCCGGCTCCTCGCCGCCCGCGACAACTGGCCCCGCCTGTACGACCCCGACGTGCTGCGCCACTCCGACGTGCCGTGCGCGGCGGTGGTGTACGCCGACGACATGTACGTCGAGCGCGAGTACGCCGAGGCGACCGCGTCCGTCCTGCCGCGGATGCGGGTGTGGCTGACGAACGAGTACCAGCACGACGGGTTGCGCATCGGCGACGAGCGCGTGCTCGACCGGCTCATCGCGATGGCGCGCGGTCTGGAGTGAACTGGTCGCCGCCGGCCGCGAGGCGGCTCTTGCGGACACCGTAGGCGAAGTACAGGACGCCGCCGATCACCATCCAGATCAGGAACCGCAGCCACGTCAGCAGCGTCAGGTTGAGCATCAGCCACAGGCAGAACACGACGGCGAGGGACGCGACCAGCGGCGCCGCCGGCGTGCGGAACGCCCGGTGCAGGTCCGGGCGGGTGCGCCGCAGGACGACCACGCCGACGGACACGACGATGAACGCGAACAGCGTGCCGATGTTCACCATCTCCTCCAGCTCGCCGATCGGCACCAGCCCGGCGACGAGCGCGATGACCACGCCGACGCCGACGGTGAGCCGCAGCGGCGTGCCCGTGCGCGGGTTGACGTGCGCGAGCGGCATCGGCAGCAGGTTGTCGCGGCTCATCGCGAACAGCACGCGGCTCTGCCCGAGCAGCAGCACCATCACGACCGTGGTGAGGCCCGCGAGCCCGCCGATGGAGATGACCTTCGCCGCCCAGTCGATGCCCTCCCGGACGAACGCGTCGGCGAGCGGCGCCGAGGACGCCGGGTCGATGTCGCTGTACTTCGTCATGCCGGTGATGACCAGCGAGACGCCGCAGTACAGCAGGGTGCAGATGATCAGGGAGCCGAAGATGCCGCGCGGCATGTCGCGCTGCGGGTTCTTCACCTCCTCGGCCGTCGTGGCGACGATGTCGAAGCCGATGAACGCGAAGAACACCAGCGAGGCGCCCGCGAACACGCCGAAGTATCCGTACGCGGTCCCGGCGTCGCCGGTGATGAACTGGAGCAGCGTGCGCTGGGCGCCGCCCGTCGCCTCGCCGCCCTCCTGCGCCGGCGGGACGAACGGCGAGTAGTTCGCGCCCTTGATGTAGAACACGCCGACCGCGATGACGAGCAGCACGACCGTGACCTTGATGGACGTGATGACCAGCGACACCCGGCTGGACAGCTTCGTGCCGTACGCGAGGAGCCCGGTGAGGACGGCGATCAGCAGCACCGCGGCGAAGTCGAACGTGGCCGTGTCGCCGCCGAACCAGCCCGGCGCGCCTAGCCCGAACGTATCCAGGGTCGATATCAGGTACCCGGACCAGCCCTTCGCGACGACCGCGGCGCCCAGCGCCAGTTCGAGGACGAGGTCCCAGCCGATGATCCAGGCGATCACCTCGCCGAGCGACGCGTACGAGTACGTGTACGCCGACCCGGCGACCGGGACCGTGGACGCGAACTCGGCGTAACAGAGCGCCGCCAGCCCGCAGCAGATCGCCGCGATGACGAACGACACCGTGATCGCCGGGCCGGCCTTCGTCGCCGCGGCCCGGCCCGTCGTGATGAAGATGCCGGCGCCGACGATGACCGCGACACCGAAGACGACCAGGTCGACCCAGCCGAGATTGCGCTTGAGCCGATGCTCCGGTTCGTCGGTCTCGGCGATGGACTGTTCGACCGTCTTCGTGCGGAAGAGATTCATCACGACCTCCTCGAACCGGAGTGGCGGCACTCAGAGCACTATGTCATCCGGTGCCGGATAGGTCGCGCTGAAAGTGCCGGATAGGCCGCGCTGAAGTGCCGACAACCGCCGGCGCGGCCGCGGCAAGCCGCGTGCCGGACGCCCGTCGCTAGACGACCTGGGTCGCGAGGGCGGTCAGGCGCGGGATCGCCTTGGTGGCGGCGGCCGTGTTCGTGCCGGGAGCGGTCGTGTACGCGAGCACGTAGACGGACTGGGTCCCGAGCCAGCCGATCTCGACCTGGGCTCCCCCGCCGGCCTCCGCCGCCGCGACCCGGCTGTACGCGGCCTTGCCGAGGCCATTCACCCGCTTGCCGTCCGCCGGCTGGTAGTCGGCGCGGAACGCGGCCACCTCGGCCTCCGCCGGCGAACCCGCTTCCTCGTCGCCCTGCGTGGGCTTCTCGACGGGGATCTTCGACAGGACCAGGTCCGGCGCCGCCGATCCGGCGCGTTGCAGCACGCACACCTGCGTCGCGCCGGACGCCCCGCTCGCCGCCGCCACGTCGAACCGCACGCCGATCGCCTTCTCGACCTTGGCGTAGTCGAACTTGCGGCACAGCCCGCCGGCCTCGGACGCGGGCGCCACGGGCAGCGTGATCGACGGCGTCGGCGACGGCTCGTCGCCTGCCGCCGCCTCG
Organism: uncultured Actinomycetota bacterium; assembly: GCA_963742725.1. Taxonomy (GTDB): domain Bacteria; phylum Actinomycetota; class Actinomycetes; order Mycobacteriales; family Cryptosporangiaceae; genus CAVVAL01. Next base: position 2,017,021 of record CAVUMX010000003.1, read on the forward strand.
ATCGTCGCGGCGTCGGCCGCTTCGACCGACTTGCGCGGTTCGTCCTTCGCGTCCGGCTTGGCTTCCCCACACCCGGCCAGCAGGCAGAGCAGCGCCAGCGCGGCGGCGTACGAACGGCCATTCATGTGCGATGTGCTCCCCGGATCCGGGCCTCTCCGGCGTCGTGTGGTCGCCCATCATCACCTATCACCGCCACACACCTCGACGCAGCCCGCGAGTTCGCGTATCAGCGCAGGTCCCACGCCCGCGTCGACGCAGTTCCGGAGCAGTTCCGCCATCGTGTAACCCGGCGACGCGGCGAGCGCCCGCTCGACACAGATCCGGGCGAACGTGCCGTCGCCGCGCGCGTAGGCGTAGAACGCCAGCAGGGTCGCGGGCGGCGCCACGTGCGTCTCCGGGGCCGCGCGGACCAGGTCGAGCCACAGCGACTCCGCCTGGTCGGCGAACGGCCCGCCCATCCACCGCAGGCACGCGTCCCGCACGGAGGCCACGCCGAGCGCCACGCAGAACTCGGCGGCCTGCTGATCGGTCAGCGGAGGGGCCGACTCGGTCCGGGCGGCCAGCACCGCCTCGACCCGCGTGATCACCGCGTCCCTGCCCGCGCGGCGCCGCGCGGCGTCGGCGGTCAGGGCCTGCCAGGTCACGTCGTCGGCGGCCCGGACCGAGGTCAGGGACGCGACGAGGTCGCTGCGGTCGGCCTGCACCGCCCGCCCACCGGCGACCATCGCGGCGACGAAGGCACCCGGCGGCTCCGGCTCGACCTGCCGCCCGTCCGGCGGGCAGCACAGCGGATCCGCGCACACGTACGACCACCAGCGCCCCGATCGGACGCACAGCGCGTCCTGGAGGCCGATCCCGGCCCGCTCCAGCCGCGTCCGCAGCGCGCGGATCAGGCTCATCCGGGGCAGGCGGCCGTCCGGGGACCGCGTCTCCGTCACGATAACGACGACCGCGGCCCGGGAACCGGCGTTGCGGAGGTGGCCGGCGACCCGCTCGGCCAGCGCCTGCTCCGCCAGCACCTGCTCGGATCGCGGTACCGGAAGGTCCAGCCGCAGCGTCAGGCAGACGACGTGGTCGGCGTCGAGCCCGACGGCGACGACGCTCTCGCGGGGCGGGAATCCGAGCAGATAGGGCAGGGCGGCGACGAGTTCGGCCGGTGTGCCGAGGCTGGCGCGGTTCTCGTCCAGGGGCCGGGCGGGGAGGTTCGACATGCACCGATCGTGGCCGGCGGACACCGCGCGGACGAGCGTCCGGAGGCGATCTGTGGACAGCGGTCGCCCTGTGGACGCCCGCCACGGCCCCCCGCCGGACCGTGCTACGGCCGCGGCGGGCTGGACCAACGGCTCCCGCCCACTACGTGGCGTGAGCGGACGGCCGCGGCATCACGGCCACTCAGTCGAGGCAGAACTCGTTGCCCTCGACGTCCTGCATATTGAGGCAGGACTCATTGACGCCGTCGGCACGCAGCAGCTGCCCGCGTACCGCGCCGAGCGGGACCAGTCGTGCGCATTCGGCCTCAAGCGCGGCGAGGCGCTCCTCACCTACGAGCCCGGTGCCGACCCGCACGTCGAGGTGCACCCGGTTCTTGACGACCTTGCCTTCGGGAACACGCTGGAAGAACAGCCGCGGGCCCACACCGGTGGGATCCATGCAGGCGAACGCCGCGCCCTGACGCTCAGGCGGCTGCGTGCGATCGAACTCGTCCCACGTGGCGAACCCCTCCGGGGGCCGCGGTACGACGTACCCCAGCACCTCGCACCAGAAACGGGCGACGCGCTCGGGCTCCGCGCAGTCGAAGGTGATCTGAACCTGTTTGACCGATGCCATCGGCCCACCATAGGGCCAGGGCTAGTGCAGGGTGCCGGCGCGCCAGCTCTGAGCCGCACGGGCCAGTGAATCCGCGCACGTCCGGTTCCGGCTGGCGCGCAGCAGTTCCTCCGCGCCTGCCTCGCCCTCTTCGGCGAGGTGTTCGCGCCCGGCGGCGACGACCCGGAAGAACGCGGCGCCGCGCTCCATGGCGACCGCGAGGTCACCGCCGTAGACGCCGGTGAGGACGCAGTCGGCGAGGCTCCCGACCGCGTCCGGGTCGGCGTCGTCGTGGACGCCGGCGACGACCTCGTCGACGGGTGCGAGGCCGCGTCCGGCCCGGTAGAGGCGGGCGACCTCGGCGCCGTTGCCCCGGCACCACGTGCGGAGCAGGTACAGGGTCCAGAGCGCGCCGGGCAGCGAGTCGGGGCTGGCGTCGCGCCACAGCTCGGCGAGGGTCTCCAGGCCGACTTCCTCGGCGAGGCGCACGATCCGGTCGGCAGAGGCGGAGCGGGCGTCGTCGGCCTCGGGAGCCCGGCCGGCGCCCACGACGACCGCGGCGGTGGCGTGGGCCAGCTCCATGCGGGCGTGCGGTTCGCCGCTGGCGGCACCGGCGGCGAGGCGCTCGATGTCGGCCGCCAGGACAGGGCGGGGCGCGCGTGTGTGATCTGTCACGGAACACCTCGCTCGGGTCTGGGCCGCGCCCGCGCCTGCGGTCGTCTGCCTGAGGTCTCGGCCCCGGGTGACCAGGGGCGTCGGTGGTTGGACTCCAGGGTAGGCACAGTACGCACGTTCCGCCGGTCTTTGCCCCCAACCGCCCATGCGCGCACGGAATATCGCCCACCGAGGTACGGTTGTGCACAGCGCCGGCTCGATCCAGGCCCCCGGTCCCAACTAAGTCGCCGCGAGCGACCTTCCGCCGAGAGGCGACCCGGCGGGTCGGCGTCACAAGGGCCGCTCCCCCGTTCTTCGGTGGAGCGGCCCTTGTCGTGTCCTGACTGTGTCGCGCGGGTGCCCGGTGCGGCACCTCGCTACGGTGTGTCCGTGGCTCAACAGGAGACGGCACTGACGCCGGCGATGGTGCACCTGCCCCGCAGGTACGCTGGGCCGCTGCGCGCGCTGGGGTTGCGGATGGGCGTCGCGCTGGCGCTCGTGCTCTCGATCGTCGCCGTGGTCTACGTCGACCGGGACGGCTACCGGGACGTCAACGAGGACGGGCTCAGCCTGATCGACGCGTTCTACTACTCGGTCGTGACGCTCTCCACCACCGGCTACGGCGACATCACGCCGCAGTCGCCGACGGCCCGGTTCGTCAACGTCGTGATCATCACGCCCGCCCGGGTGCTGTTCCTGATCATCCTGGTCGGCACCACCCTGGAAGTACTCACCGAGCAGTACCGGAACAACATCCGCCTGACGCGGTGGAGGAAGCGCGTGAAGGACCACATCGTCGTCGTCGGCTACGGCACCAAGGGGCGCAGCGCCGTGAGCGCGCTGCTGGAGAGCGGCTTCACCAAGGAACAACTTCTCGTCGTCGAGCGCGACCCGGCCGCGATCAGGCAGGCCATCGCGGCCGGCCTCGCGGTGGTCGAGGGCTCGGCGACCCGCTCCGGGATCCTCGTCGACGCGCACGTGAGCCGCGCCAAGGCGGTGATCGTGGCGGCCAACACCGACGAGGCCGCCGTCCTGATCACCCTCACCGCGCGGCAGCTCACCAAGGGCAAGGTCCGCATCGTGACGGCCGCCCGCGAGGCCGAGAACGCGCCCCTGCTCAAGCAGAGCGGCGCCCACCAGGTGATCGTGTCCTCCGCCACGGCGGGCCGGCTGCTCGGCATGTCGACGTCCGCGCCGCCGATCATCGACGTCGTCGAGGACCTGCTCACGCCGGGTGAGGGCATGGCGCTGGCCGTCCGGTCGGCGACGCGCGGCGAGCTGGGCAAGAGCCCGCGCTCGCTCGACGACGTGGTGATCGCGCTCGTCAGGCGCGGTCGCGTGGTCCAGCTCGGCGAACCCGACACCGACAAGCTCGAGGTCGGCGACATGGTCGTGTACGTCCGCGACGACCGGCCGACCCCCACGACGTTGCCCTCGTGACGGACGCTCTGCGGGAGCACGCCGAAGAGGTCCTGCGGGCCCTCGCGGGCGAGAACGCACGGCTGCGGGACGACCAGTGGCGGGCGATCGCGGCGCTGGTCCGCGACCAGTCCCGGGTGCTCGTCGTGCAACGCACCGGGTGGGGCAAGTCGGCGGTCTACTTCGTCGCCACGGCGCTGCTGCGCGCCGCCGGGGCGGGGCCCACCGTCATCGTCTCGCCGCTGCTCGCGTTGATGCGCAACCAGATCGCCGCCGCCGAGCGCGCCGGCATCCACGCCGCCACGATCAACTCGACGAACGCGGAGCAGTGGGCGGACGTCCGGGCCGATGTGGAGCGCGGGGCGGTCGACGTGCTGCTGGTCAGCCCGGAACGGCTCAACAACCCCGACTTCCGGGACACCGTCCTGCCCGAACTGGCCGCCACGAGCGGGCTGCTGGTGATCGACGAAGCGCACTGCATCTCCGACTGGGGCCACGACTTCCGCCCGGACTACCGTCGCCTCCGCCAGCTGATCGGCGAGCTGCCGACGGGCGTGCCGGTGCTGGCCACGACCGCCACGGCGAACGCCCGGGTCGTCACCGACGTGGCGAGCCAGCTCGGCGCCGACGATCCGCTGGTGCTGCGCGGTCCGCTCGACCGGGAGAGCCTGCGCCTGGGCGTCGTGACGCTGCCCACCCACGCCGAGCGGCTCGGCTGGCTGACCGAGCACCTGGCCGAGATGCCCGGGTCGGGGATCATCTACACGCTGACCGTGGCCGCGGCCGGCGAGGTGGCCGACCACCTGCGCGGGCACGGCTACGAGGTCGCCGCGTACTCCGGCCAGACGGACACCGCCGAACGGCTCGCCGCCGAGGAGGCGCTGCTCCAGAACAAGGTGAAGGCGCTGGTCGCCACGTCCGCGCTGGGCATGGGTTTCGACAAGCCGGACCTCGGTTTCGTCGTGCACCTCGGCGCGCCGCAGTCGCCGGTGGCGTACTACCAGCAGATCGGCCGTGCGGGCCGTGGCGTGGAGCGCGCCGACGTCCTCCTCCTGCCCGGGCGCGAGGACGCCGACATCTGGCGGTACTTCGCGTCGCTGGCGTTCCCGGGCGAGCACCAGGTCCGGGCCGTGCTGGCGGCGCTGGCGGACAGCGACCGTCCGCTCTCGACGGCCGCGCTGGAGCCGCGCGTCGACCTGCGGCGCGCCCGCCTGGAGATGATGCTCAAGGTCCTCGACGTGGACGGCGCGGTGAAGCGCGTCCGCGGCGGCTGGACGGCGACCGGCACGCCGTGGCACTACGACGCCGACCGTTACGCCCGGGTCGCCGCCGTCCGCACGGCCGAGCAGGACGCCATGCGCACGTACATCACCACCACCGCCTGCCGCATGGAGTTCCTCCGCCGCCAGCTCGACGACCCGGACGCCGCCCCGTGCGGGCGCTGCGACACCTGCGGCGAGGCGCGCTACACCGCCACCGTCTCGGCGGAAGCGGTCGGCGCGGCCCGGCAGCGGCTCGACCAGCCCGGCGTCGTCGTCGATCCCCGCGCGCTGTGGCCCACGGCGATGGCCACGCTCGGCGTGCCCCTCACAGGCAAGATCCCCAAGACAGAGCAAGCTTCCTCCGGACGGGCGCTCGCCCGGCTCTCGGACATCGGCTGGGGGTCCCGGCTGCGGCCGCTCTTCACGGCACCGGACGGGCCGGTCACCGACGACGTGCTCGGCGGGGTCGTCACCGTCCTGTCGTCGTGGGGCTGGGAACGCCGTCCGGACGCGGTCGTGGCGATCGGCTCCCGCACCCGGCCGCAGCTGGTGACGTCGCTGGCCGAGGGCATCGCCCGGATCGGCCGGCTCCCCTATCTCGGCGCGCTGGAGCCGGTCCGTCCCGGCGAGCCCGCGCGGTCGAACAGCGCGCAGCGGCTGGCCGCCGTCCACGACGCGTTCGTGCTGCCCGCCGGTCTCACCGTGGACGACCGCGTCGTCCTGCTGGTGGACGACCGCGCCGACACGCGGTGGACCCTCACCGTGGCCGCCCGGCTCCTGCGCCAGGCCGGCGCCGGCGCGGTACTGCCGTTCGTCCTGGCGCTGGAGGCGTGATGAAGTACGCGGTCGGCCTGCCCAACGTCGGGACGTTCGGCGACCCCCGGTTACTCGTCGATCTGGCGGTCGGCGCCGAAGCGGCCGGGTGGGACGCGGTCTTCGTCTGGGACCACCTGCTCTACCGCGAACCGGGCTGGCCCGTCGCCAACCCCACGGCCGTCGTCGCCGCCATCGCCGCGCGCACCGAGCGGATCCGGCTCGGCGTGATGGTCAACGCGGTCGCCCGGCGGCACCCGGGGCAGCTCGCCGCCGAGTCCGCGACGATCGACGCGCTCTCGGGCGGTCGGCTCGTGTTCGGCGCCGCCCTGGGCTCCTACACCGACGAGTGGACCCGGTTCGGCGACGACGCCGACCCCCGCCTGCGCGCCGACCGGCTGGACGAAGGGCTCGCCGCCATCACCGCCCTGTGGTCCGGCGAAACGACGACGTTCGACGGGGACCACGTGCACGTGGACGCCGTCCGGATGCCGCTCACGCCCGTCCAGCGGCCGCGCGTACCGGTGTGGTGCGGAGGGTCGTGGCCGGCGAAGCGCCCGTTCCGCCGCGCGGCCCGCTGGGACGGCGTCATGCCCACGCACCGCGAGTACGGCCTCGGCAAGACCATGCCGCCGTCCGAGCTCGCGGCCATCGTCACGTACGTCCACGAGCACCGCGACCCTGCCGCCGGCCCGATCGACGTGGTACTGGAGGGCAGCACGGAGGCGGGCGCCGCCGTGCCGGACGGGTACGCCGAAGCCGGCCTGACCTGGTGGATCGAGGCGTTCGGCTGGTGGCGCGGCGATCCGGACAGCACGCGTGCCCGGATCGCCGCCGGCCCACCCGCCTAGCCCTGCCCTTCCCCGCGCCCCCGCCGCTCGCCGCTCGCCGCGCTCGGGCCTACCCCACCCCGCCCCGCGCCCCGCCCCGCCCCGCCGCTCGCCGCGCTCAGGGGCAGCGGGTGAGCATGTCGCGCAGCGCGGCGACGTCCGCTTCGGTCAGCGGCAGGCCGTACTTCACCACGGGCCGCACGTAGGCCACCGCGTACGCGCACTGGTACGGGCCGCGCGGCCGCCACGCGCTCGGCCCCAGGTCGCTCTTGGACCGGTTCGAACTGGCGTCCGCCGCCTGGAGGTTGTCGGGGTCGTTCGCGAAGTTCAGCCGCCGCTGCGCCGGCCACGACTTCGCCCCGGACGACCAGGCGCGGGCGAGCGGCACGATGTGGTCGATGTCGAGCCGGCGCGGCACCGTGACCGTCGCGCCCGTGTACGGCGAGATCCAGGTGCCGCCGGTGACCTTGCACTCGCGGGTGCCGGCCTTGACGCGGACGGTGCCCGGCCTCGCGTCCCGCCGCAGGATGTCGTTGCGGGTGTCGCAGCCGTTGCGAGCGCTGGCGATGCCGACGCCCGCGTCGCTCCACGCGTCCCCGAACTTGTCTCGGTCGTACGACGGATCCTTGCCCGGCACCGTCCGCACCGGAATCTTCGACAGATCGGCGCGGGCCTTCGCCACCGCCTGCGGGTCGACGACCTGCGCGCCGCCGCCGGTGCCGGCCGACGCGCTCGGCGGCGGTGAACTCGCGATGGGCAGTCCGGTGGCGTCACAGCTGGTCAGGGCGGTTACCGCTACGAGGGCAATGTATACAGTGGAGCGTCGTGCGGCGCGGATCACGCAGGTCCTCTCGATCGTCGGATGCGGCCCCCGACAATACGAGATCCGTTTCCCCACAACGGATCCGGCCAAACCAACGTTCCGCCTGACGGCCACCGCGCGTGGCCGCGCGCCCCTCACACGGGCCGCCGCGCACCCGCTGACCGCCCGCCGCCCGCCGCTGGCCGGCCGCCGCCGGGCCGGCCGGGTCAGAGGTCGAGCAGGGTTCCGTCGTCGGGGATCTCGACGCCGGCGGCCTCGACGGCGATCCGCTCGGGCGAGTCGGCGTGCTGCGCCGGGTTGGTGTTGTTCAGGTGCGTGTAGAGCCGGCGGACACCGGGATGCCGGCCCAGCGCGGCGAGGCTGCCGCCGTCCCCGGCGATCGGCAGGTGCCCCATGAGCGCCTGGCCGGTGAGTTCCGGCGGCCGACCGGTGGCATCGGTCATCTCGGCGGGGCTGTAGAACGTGCCGTCCACGATCACGCAGTCGACGCTGGACACGAGCGCGTCGAAGCCGTCCGGCCAGCTCGCCAGGCACGGCGCGTACAGCAGGGAACCGCCGGTCGCGGCGTCGGCGATCCGGTACGCCACTACCCACGGACCGGGCGCGTCGATGCCCGTCGCGTAGCGGGGCCGCTTGACGCTGATGGGGACGGCCGTCACGGTGAGGCCGTCCAGTGTGAACGGTTCGTCCGGGACGACCTCGTTCCAGGCCCAGCTCCCGTACGGATCGAGCACGCCCTTGATCGGGAAACCCGTCGCCAACCCGGCCAGCGGCGCGGCCGGTGCCCACACGCTCAGGCCGCTCCCCTCGCGCAGCATGACGAGTCCCAGGACGTGGTCGAGCTCGGCCGTGGTGAGCAGCGCACCGCGCAGCGGCGTGTCCCGGCGCCCCGGACCCGGCGCGAGTTCGGGAGTGGCCAGCAGTTGCGCGCGGATGTCCGGCGACGCGTTCACCAGGTACCAGCTCTCGCCGGTGGCGCTGACCGCGAGACAGTCCTGGGTGCGGCGTGGCGTGGCACCGGACCTGGTCGCCACGCACGCGTCACACGCGCAGTTCCACTGTGGAGCGCCGCCGCCGGCGGCCGTGCCGAGGATCCGTACCTTCACCCGGGCACCCTACCGATTCGCCGCGGGATCACCTGGGACGCCCACTGCGCCGGCGCCGGCGCCGGACCGGTCTCGGCGGCGGCGAGCGCGTCGTCGATCAACCCCCGGTTCGGCGACAGCCCGCACACCGGGTCGGTCGCGGCCGCGTCGCCGGTGAGCTGGTACGCCTGGCACCGGCACCCGCCGAAGTCGACCTCCTTCTGCGGGCAGCTCTGGCACGGCTCCGGCATCCACGCCGTCCCCCGGAACCGGTTGAACGACTCCGATCCGTACCAGATCTCGCGCAGCGACATGTCTTTGACGTTCTCCGGATTCAGGTCCGGGATCACCGACGCGACCGGGCACGGCGCCACCTCGCCGTTCGGCGCGACGGTAAGCTGCCTGCTCCCCCACCCGTTCATGCAGGGCTTCGGGCGGTCGCCGTGGTAGTCGGCCACGATGTAGACGATCGTCATCGTGTCGGCGAGGCGCCGCCGGGCCTGCGCGGCGACGGCCTGGGCGCGGTCCAGCTGCTCGCGGCTGGGCATCAGCGCGTTGCGGTTCAGCAGTCCCCAGCCGTAGTACTGGGTGTTCGCCAGCTCCAGCCGGTCGGCGCCCATCGCCTCGGCGAGGTTGATGATCGGCTCGATCCGGTCCAGGTTGCCCCGGTGCAGCACCACGTTCGCCGTGAGCGGCAGGCCCAGCGCCTTCACGGCCTTCGCCGCGGCGAGCTTCCGGTCGTGCCCCCGGGCACCGGCGATCGCGTTCGCGCTGACCGGATCCGCGTCCTGCACGCTGATCTGCACGTGGTCGATGCCCGCCTCGGCCAGTTCGGCGGCCTTCTCGTCCGTCAGCCCCAGCGCGGACGTGACCAGGTTGAGGTACAGGCCCAGGTCGTGGCCGTGCGCCACCAGCTCGCGCAGGTCGGGGCGGGCCAGCGGCTCGCCGCCAGAGAGGTGCAACTGCAGTACGCCCAGGTCACGGGCCTGCGTGAACACGTCCGCCCACTGCTCGGTGGTCAGCTCGTCCCGGTAGGACTCCAGGTTCACCGGGTTCGAGCAGTACGCGCAGTGCAGCGGGCAGCGGTACGTCAGTTCCGCGAGGAGCCCGAGCGGCGGGCTGACTCCGTTCTGGCCGCCGGCGGGCGGGTGCTCAGGCATGGCCGGGCTCACCTTCGGTGGCCAGCTCGACGAACCGGCGGCGGACAAGGCGTTCAAGCAGTTCGAGGACGTCGTCCGGGCGCATGCCCTCGTACTGCTCGGCGAGGGCGGCGGAGATGCCGGCGACGGTGGTCGAGCCGTCGCACCTGGCCAGGACTTCGGCGGCCGTCTCGTTCGGCACGAGCACCCCCTCGGGGTAGAGCAGCACGCGGGCGCCGCGGGTGGCGTCGAAGATGAGCCGGACGCCGCGCCGCAGCCGGGGCCGGGAGTCGCTGGTGAGAGCGGGGCCGCTCAAGCGGCGGGGTCCCGTCCCGACGCCGCGCAGGCCAGCTCGATCGCGTCGAGCATGCTCCAGAGCACGTCGCACTTGAACTTCAGCGCCTCGATCGCCGCGTCCTGCTGGGCGCGGGTCGTGCAGTACTCGGCCACGAGGTCGAGCGCCTTGATTCCGTCGGCGGTGGTGACGCCGATGCGTGACTCGAAGTACGCGAGGCCGTCCGGGTTGATCCACGGGTACTTCTCGAGCATGGCGCCGAGCCGGCGTTTCATGAGGTCGGGCGAGAACATCTCGGTGAGCCCGGACGCGACGGCGTCGGTCCACGGCCTGGTGCGGGCGAACGCGACGTAGGCGTCGACGGCGAACCGGACGCCCGGCACGATGTGCCGCTGGTCCAGGACCTCTTCGCGGGTGAGCCCGACAGCCTCGGCGAGGTGCAGCCACTTCGCCATGCCGCCTTCACCCTCGGCGCGCCCGTCGTGGTAGGTGATCCGGTCGATCCAGACCCTCCGCACGGCGGCGACCGGGCAGTTGCTGAGGATCGCGCTGTCCTTCTGCGGCAGGCACTGCTGGTAGTACCAGCGGTTCGCCGCCCAGATCCGCAGCTCTCGCTCGCTCAGGTCGCCGGCGTGGAGTCGGGCGTGGAACGGGTGCCGGTCCCAGTAGAGGTGGGACAGCCCGCGTAACTCCGCGACGAACTCGCTGGTCGTGCGGGGTTCACCGACGGCCGACACGTGCGCTGATTCCTGCGTGATCACTCCGACTCCCTGGGCGTATGGCGCGCCGGTGGCGGGCACGGACAGGCGGACCGATCCGGGCATGCCACCACCGGCAATGATCAGCTGGAGGCCCGCGTCCGTCACTCAGCGGAGTTACAGGCCCCAGCGCTTGGCGCACACCGCCGGGCGGGCGCCGGGACACGGGGGTCCTGACGCACGCGCCGACGGAGGCGTGCACGAAGCATGTGCGGTGAGGGGCCCGCGCCCTTCTACACGGAGCGACGGGCCCGGTCGGTCACGGCAGGCGCATCGCGTAGTCGGTGACCTCGGGGGCCGTCTCGAACTGCTCGAAGTCGGGCCGGATCCACGTAGCGCGCGGGGTGGGGGTTGTGCTCTCAGCCATTTGGTCCCTCCTCGGGGAATCGCCTTCCCAACAGCTGTTCCCGCACGAACACCACGCTCAGAAAGGCATCTGACCTGTGGGCGCCCAACGATAGATCGGGCCAGATGCTTATGTCTATAACTTCCCGAAAGGCGCCCGCCAGCGCCTGGAATCGTCGCGCTCCGTGACGAACGGACATCCAATGTCTCACCGCCGCGCGCATGTCAAGAGCGCACGCCGGATCTGTGGACGGACCAGCGTCTGTGGACGGCGCCCGCGCCGCCCTGGCCAACTCCCCCACGCTCGAACCCATGCCGATCACACTTCGCACCTTCATCGACAACGCGGTTCGCCGGCGCGGCCCGTCCACTGTGGATCAGCTCACCGAGGAGGCACAGGCGGCCGGCGTCACCAAGGCGCGCAATCCGGAGTCCACGGTGCGCACCGCACTCAACCAGTCCGACGTCGCGATACCCCTCGCGGACGGCCGGTGGACCTGCATGGCGTGGATCCTCGACGGCGCCGTGCTCACCCACCGTGTGCGGGCGTCCACGGCGGGCCGGCGCGATCTCTGGCCGCGCAACGACCTCTTCCCGTTCGTGCCGCTGATCGAGTCCGGCGCGCGGCTCGCCGGCGGAGGCATCCTCGGGCTCGCGCCGATGCACCGGCAGCGGTCGCCTGTGCTTCTCGGGCCCGACGGCTGGCTGCCCGAGGTCCGGCCCGGGGCACTGCTGGCGATGGCGTGGCGCGGTGGCGCGTTCGCGCTCTCCCCCGCCGACGTCGATCCGGACGCGGTCGCCGACCGGGTCGCGACCCTGCGGGACGCGTTCAGCTACCACCGCGACGCCAACACGCTGTACCACTGGCGCACCCCGTTCGCCTCGGCGGTGCTCGCCGCCCTGCTGGAGGTACCCGGCCTGCTCACCGTGCCGCTTCCGCCGCTCGGTGACGTGCTCGGTGACCTGCTCCGGCCACCCGCCCTGCCCCGGCGTGTGCCGCACCTGTGCTGCTGCCGCACCGCAGACGCCCTGGACGGCTACTACGAGGCCGGCACCGATCTTGTCGACGTGATTCCGCCGCCGGGCCCTGAGTGGGACGGCGCTTCCGTGTCACCGCTCGTCCCGTAACCACTCCCACGCCGTCAGGAGAAGCCATGCCCAATCCCCTGCCCTTCCGTGGTGACCCGCCGGATCGCGTCCACGCGGTGCTGCGGGAGCCGGTCCCGTACAACCCGGCTCGGTGGCGCCAGTACCTGCCCGACCAGTCCCTGTGGCCGGACGAGCTCGCGGCCGACGCCACGGGATCCTCCTGGCCGTCCGTCGACCGGGAACGCGTCCTGGCCGTCGGTCTCCGGGCCACCGATCCGGCGGGCGCCGCCCAGACGTACGTCGCCGCCGCGGTCTGGGGCACCGGTACACACGCGCGCGGCGTCGTCCGGCGCTGCCGCCCGCTCATCGATATGTCGACGTCCAGCGATGGCGGTGACAGCGGCACCGGCAGCGGCACCGACGGCGGAACTTACGGCGACGCCGAGGGCGACACCGTGGGCGCTCGGCTGACGCTGGCGGTCGAGTTGCTCGTCGACAGCAGTGGCGGGCCGGTGGCCGCGTACGACGCGCTGCACGGCGACGGTTGGCTGCGCGTGCCGTACCTCGGTCCGTCGTTCGGCACCAAGGTGCTGTACTTCAGCGGCTTCGACCAGGTCGCCGGCGAGCGCCAGCCGCTGATCCTCGACCGATTCGTGGCCGCGGGACTGAACCACCTGTGTGGCGCCGGCTGGTCGACGAGCGGCAGCCACTGGACCACCGCGCAGTACGCCGCCTACCTCGAACTGGCCCACGCCTGGGCCGCCGAGTGGGGCTGCCGGCCGGACGTCGTCGAACGCGTCCTGTCCGCCATCGGCCACACCGATCCGATCGCCGTCCGCGCACTGGTCCGGAACCCGGTAGACGGCACGGCGGCGGCATGACCGGCCCACATCGAGCCAGGCCACCGCGATGATCGTCCGGGCCACAGCGGCGCGGCACCACGACCGGCTCAGCCGCGGGCGCGGCCGGGCCCACGTCGCAACGGACCGGCGGCATGACGGCCGAGCTACTGCGGGCGCGGCAACGCGACCGGCCCACCCTGCGGCGGGCCGGCGTACTGGCCGGCTCAGCCGCTGTCGTCGTCGCGGAACCGGGCCATCAGGACGAGGTCGGCGTAGGCGCCGTCATTCCACACGTGCCGGCGCCGCCGCCCTTCCTCGACGAAACCGGCCGCGACGTAGGCGCGGATCGCGCGCCCGTTCGTGGCCAGCACCGACAGGTGGACCTTGCGCAGGTTGCGGATCGTGAACGCGTACCCGACCAGCAATGTCACGACCTCGCGCCCGTACCCGCGTCCCCAGTAGCCGTGGTCGCCGATCGTGATACCCAGTTCGGCCGTGCGGGCCACATGGTCGTGGCGGAACAGTCCGCACTGCCCGATCAGGCGCCCGCCGTCGTCCAGCGCGGTGACCGCGAAGTTCACCTCGTCCGGGTCGGTCCGCCGGCGTTCGTACAACGCGGCGACGGACGACAGGGGCGCCGGCAGCGGCGGACTGCCGCCGACCAGCAGGCGAAGCCCGACGTCGTTGGCGTGCTCCGCCAGCACGGGATAGTCATCAGGTTCGATCGGTCGCAGTACGACAAGGTCTCCGGTGAACATCCGAGCCACGATCGCCCCGACGGGCTGCCCAAGCAAGAGGGACCAGCCCCCGGTTTCAGCGCGCGCCGGCGACGGCGGCGCGAGGCTCGCCGCGATCACCGGCTCGGGTTCCCCCACCCGCCAACCGCGACAGCGGTCGCCGCCGGCGACCGTCCCCCCGGCCCGCGTCGTCCGGCCGTCGCCGGCGACCGTCCCCCGCCCCGCATCGTGCCGTCGTCGCGAGCGGCCGTGCACTCGCCCCGCATCGTGCCGTCGTCGCGCACGCCCTGACATCATCGGGACATGGCTGCGATCGACGTCGTCCTGGGAGACATCACCGGCGAGGAGGTGGACGCCATCGTCACCGCTGCCAACGAGTCGCTGATGGGTGGCGGCGGCGTGGACGGTGCGATCCACCGCGCGGCGGGTCCGCGCCTGGCCAGCGCGGGCGCGGCCATCGGACCCTGCCCGCCGGGCGAGGCGATGGCCACGCCCGCCTTCGACCTCGATCCGCCGATCCGCCATGTCATCCACACCGTCGGGCCGATCTGGGAGGGCGGGGTCCACGGCGAAGCCGACGTCCTGGCCTCGTGCTATCGGCGCTGCCTGGAAGTCGCCGACGAGCTGGGCGCGCTGAGCGTCGCGTTCCCGGCCATCGCCACCGGTATCTACGGCTTCCCGGCCGAACAGGCGGCCCGGATCGCCGTGGCAACGGTCCGGTCCACTCCCACCAACGTCACGCGGATCCGCCTGGTCGCCTTCGACGAGTCCACACGGGACCTGCTCGCGACCGAGCTGGAAAGGTAGCCCGAGTTCCGGGGAAGCTGGGCGTCATATTCAGGGTACGAGCAGGATCATCCCTGATGTCCGGCGACGACCCCGGCTGCGAATCTGCTGACATGACTCGCATCCCGCCGTTCATCAGGTTCTCCGCCCTGGCAGCGCCGGTACTGCTGTTCCTGTACGGCGTGTTCCGGCTGGTCGACGGCCTCGACGGAGATCACGGACCAGGGCTCGCGTGGAACGCCGGCCACACGCTGTTCTTCGGCGCCTTCGTCCTGCTCGGTGTCCTGATCGTGGGGTTGCTCGCGCTCGTCCCGGCGAAGACCGGGTGGACCCGTGTCCTCGCGAGCGCGGCCACCATCGCCGGACTGTTCGGTGCGGGCTGCTTCCTCTGGGTGATCGCCGGAGACCTGTCCGCGGCCTTCCACGACGCCGCTCCGCTGCCCGAGACGTTGGAGCTGGTCGGCCCGCTCTCGTTCCAGCTCGGCATGCTGACCCTCCTGGTCATGCTGGCGACGGTACGGCCGCGCCGCCTTCCGGTCTGGAGCCCGGTGCTGGTATTCGCCGGGTTCACGGTGGTCGGGGCGAACCTCGATCTGATCCCGCTCGGCGCACTGCTCGTCCTGGCCGGCCTGGCTCCCCTGGCCCGGGACCGCCAGGTGGCGCCCCGCTGAAGCCGACAGCGTCACCTAGGGCTTTCCCCCGATGCCGCACCGAGCGCACTCCCCTACCGTCGCGGGTGGTGCTGATCCGGGCGGCCCGTCCGGCAGCGAACTCAATACGGAGACCCGATGAAGGCCATAGTCCAGGACAAGTACGGCTCCTCTGACGTCCTGGCGCTCAGGGACGTCGACACGCCGGCGCCGGCGTCCAACGAGGTGCTGGTGCGGGTCCATGCCGCCGCGGTCAACGCCTACGACTGGCACGTCATGCGCGGCGACCCGTACCTGGCGCGCCCGGCGATCGGCTTCGGCGGGCCCAAGACGAAGGTCCGCGGCAGGGATTTCTCCGGCCGGGTCGAAGCCGTCGGCGCGGACGTGACCCGGTTCCGTCCCGGTGACGACGTGTACGGCGACCTCGGCGACGCCAACGGGGCCTTCGCGGAGTACGCGCGCGTCCCGCATGACCTGGTGGAGCCGAAACCGGCCAACCTGACGTTCGAGCAGGCGGCCGCGATACCCCTCGCCGGGAACACCGCGCTCATGGGCCTGCGCGACGTCGGGCAGGTGCAGCCGGGACAGCACGTCCTGGTCAACGGCGCGTCCGGTGGCGTGGGCACGTTCGCCGTGCAGATCGCCAAGGCGTTCGGCGCCGAGGTGACCGGGGTGTGCAGCACGAGGAATGTGGAGCTGGTCCAGTCGATCGGCGCCGACCACGTCATCGATTACACCCAGCAAGACTTCACGCGAAGCGGACGGTCGTACGACGTCATCTTCGACCTCGTGGGCAACCGTTCCCTGACCGACTGCCGGCGCGCACTGACACCGGCGGGGACGCTCGTCCTGTCCGGTGGAGGCGTGTTCGACGGCGGCAGTCTCATCGGGCCGCTCGGCCTCCTGGTCAAGGGGAAGCTGCTGGCGCTCTTCGCCCGCCATCGGCTGCTCGCGCTCACCACGACGACAAGCGCGGCGAACCTGGCGACGCTGAGGGAACTCGCCGAGTCCGGAAAGGTCACCCCGGTCATCGACCGGACGTACCCGTTGAGCGAGGTCCCCGACGCCATCCGGTACCTCGAACGGGAGCACGCGCGCGCGAAGGTCGTCATCACCATGTGACGGCTAGGCTCGGCACGTGGACCGGCATATCCGCACGATGGACGACGTCCTGCGCATGCTTGACCGGTTGTTCGCGGACGGCGCGGACCGATGGACGAGCGACGCAACCAGCTGGTGGGACCGGTTCTACGCCGACCGTTCGACGCCGGTCCCCTTCTTCGTCGCCAAGCCGGACGAGAACCTGGTGTCTCTCGTCGAGCGCGGCGTGATCGTTGCGGGGCGCGCGCTGGACCTGGGCTGCGGCCCTGGACGCAACGCGGTGTACCTCGCCTCGCTCGGCTTCGACGTGGACGCGGTCGATCTGTCCCCGGCTGCTGTCGCGTGGGGCGAGGAGCGGGCGGTGGCAGCGGGCGTCGATGTCCGTTTCCACCGCGCCGACATCTTCTCCGTCGAGCTGCCGCACGACCGGTACGACCTGGTCTACGACTCCGGGTGCCTGCACCATCTGCCACCGCATCGCCGGGTGAGCTACCTGGACCTGCTGGACCGCGTGCTCTCCCCTGGCGGCCACCTGGCCCTGACCTGCTTCGCCGCCGGCGCGATGGGCTCCGAACTGTCCGATGAGGACTTCTACCGCCACGGCCGCCTGGACGGCGGGCTGGCCTACACGCCCGCCTCGCTCCGCTGGATCTTCTCGGACTACGCCGAGGTCGAGCTGCGGCTCATGGCGGAACAGCCGCCGGACGCACCGGCGTTCGGCGTCCCGTTCCTGCTGGCCGCGTTGTTCAGGCGCACGCGCGGCGACCGCCCGGCACAGAGGTGATCGAGGGACACGCTCGCCTGCGCGAAGCTGGCTCGCCGTGCCCCTGAGCCATGTGCCACCGTGGCATCGGAACGCCACCGACCGCGGCAGTGGCAGTCAGCGACTTCAGACGCCGGCGACACCCAGGTGGGGCCGTGCTGTGGCAATGATCGAAGCATCACATCTGACAATCAATGCCGGCTGCCGGCGACGTGCGGAGCGGCGCCGACCAGGCATCGTAGTCCATCGCCGGGATCGTGCCCATCTGCTGCAGGCGCGCCAGCAAGCGGACGGCGAAGAAGATCAGGCTTCGCTTTTCGGCTACCGTCGTGGTGGCTATGGTGCGATCGGCCGGCACCTCCCAGGCGCCGGCCGCCACCACACACCCCAGATCGAGCCTGCGCGGGCCGTCGGTCACCAGGTGGCCCGCGAACGTCTCACCGAACGGCGGCGTCCAACCGCTGCGGGTCGTTAGCAGGCCAGAGAGGATCTCCGGTGGGGCCTTGGGCGTCGCGATTGTGCCGCCGGCGTGCACGATCGACGCAGACGTGCGGTGGAGGGAACGGACGCTCGCGGCCTTGTCGCTGGCGTACGTGAGGTAGCCCTTGTCGATGCTGGGTTTGCATTCGAAGACGGCATAGACGCTCTCGGCCGGGACATAGGTAACGCCGCCCTGTTTGAAGACCAGCGGACTGAAATGACGGTCATGGATGACCAGGTCGATGGCGTGGCTCTCGCCCCCGTGACAGTCCACGACGGTGGCCTGGCTGACCTGGTATCTGGCCGGCAGCAGCCCCGTGAGCAGCTCGCTCCATGCGCCCTCGCTGATGTCGCCCTTGTTGTCGGGGTGGCTCAGAGCCTCCGCGCCACGAAGCGCTGCAAGGAGTTGGTCTTGTTTGATAGCGAAGGCCTTTGCAAGGTCGAATGGGGTCACGGTGCGGCTCCCAGTTAGTGCTTGATGGACTGATGGACTGATGTGAGAGCCGCGACTGTGGTCAGCCGGCCGCGGTGAGCGAGACGTGTGTCGATGCGTCCCCTGCGACGGGCGACGGCGAGCACAAGGGCGTCATCGAACTGACGAGACACGCGGCGGATCGCGCGCAAGTCCTGCGGGGACGGCCCGATGTCAGCGTGATGGCTGTGCCACTCGCCGACGTATCCGACGTGCGCAGGGTAGGTGCGCCGGACGAGCTCGAGGGCACGGGTAGCGCTGAACTCGTCGCGGGTCCAGCGGTTGAGTCCGGCCGCAGGATCGGGGACTTCGATGACGGCGCCGACCACAGGCACCGCGTTCTGCCACCATCCCAGCAACAGTCCACCAGTCTCCTTCGGGTGAGCTAGCTCGGACAGCACGTGGAGCTCGGTCTCGATCCCGTCGTCGAGGAGCAGGCCGCAGCGATGCACAGCGCGGATCGGCCTGTACCACCAGTGCTCGTCAGCGCTCACGTCGCCGAACCTCCCGCTGACCCGACCTGCGCGACCGCGATCGCAGGGGCTGCTCGTCGACCGGGGTGGCGCTCGGGTCGTCCCCGTCCAGGGCTTCCGTCTCCGAGACGTCCTTGTCCGATCTGTCGGCCGACGAAGAACCCTGACCGGCAACGGAGCCGACGTGTGTCGGTGCTGCGGCGCGTGGCCTGACGGGTCCGAGTCGCTGGTAGGGGCCGTCCGGCTGGACGGCCAGAACCTCGACGTGCGAGGCGTTGCTCGCGACACCGGTAAGAACCGCGACGGCTGTGCGCACGGCGAGGGCGGCAGCGGTGACCACCGCGTGCGGCGGCGTGAGGCTCACGGCATCCCCGCAGCCGCGCTCGCGCATCCGCACGGCGCCAGGAAGAACTGGCACGCTCGGGGCGTGACTCTCGCCGAATTGCAGCGGGAAGCGGTCGACGCGGACGATGCCGCCCTCACGCTGCAGGCAGACCTTGACCAGCGCTGCACCCACGTCGAGAGCCGCCATCTGCAGCAGCGCTGCTGCGCGCTGGTCGCCGGTGGCGTCGATGACCAGGCTGTGACCGCTCACCAGGTTGCTCGCCTGTTGCGCCGTCGTCATCAGGGCCAACTCCACGCTCACGCCCTCGACTGGCAGACCGGTCGCAGCCAGGCACGCCCGCACGGCTTCGGTCTTGAACGCACCGACGTAGCGGTCCCCGGCCAGGTGGCGCACGACGTTGCCCGGACGCAGTCTCTGGTGGTCGATGAGCCGAAGCCGTCGCACACCGGAGCGCAACAGCAGGTCGGCGACGTAGGACCCGACCGCGCCGCAGCCGACAACCGCGATGCGGACGCGGGCGAGCGAGGCTGCGGCCGTACCTGAGCGCAGCTCCCGGGAGGCCAGCGACACGTCGGCTGACTCGATCGCGGCGAGGGCGACGCCGCCGGGCACCTCCGCACTGGGCCGCAGCGAGAGGGCCAGCACTCCCGGTTGGCCCGAGCGGGTGTATCGAAGGACCGCGACCGTGACGATCCGCAGGCGGACCAGCCGCTCGAACTTCCGACCCTGGTCGCCGGCAGCCATGAGCAGGTCCGGCCAGCCCAGAACGGGGGAAGACAGTTCGCCAACGTCGAGCAGGTACCCCGCCGGGCCCGATGTCCGCAGCTCACTGCGGACAGATCGCTTTCGCTTGCCCTTACGTCCAGAACTGGCGCTTGGCCGCGCGGCGGGCTTGAGCCGCCGCACACGAGCGCCGTCGAAGCGAAGCACACCGGTGCGGCCCTCTAGCTCGTCGGCGTCATAGAGCAAGAACTCCGTGTCGGCCGGCAGGTACCGCTCGAGGTCCGTGGCGGTGTCGTTGGACCATCCGTCGGCGGAGCGCTCCAGCCAGCCTGCGACTTGATCCAGCAGACGGTCGGCATTTCGCCAAGAGGCTTCGTGCACCTCTACGTCCCGGCCATATAGGCACAAGGCCCCGGAGAGCTCGACGTGAAACGTCGGTGTCGGGTCGGTCTCGCGTCGCCGTTGCTCGTCGAGGAAAACCTTGGGGGGCCCGAACGGAAAGGCCTCCCCCATTTCGAGTCGGACCGCGGTGTGCAGCTCGATGCCACCAGTACGCCAGACGACGTCGCCGAACAGCGCCTGCCCGTCGTCGGTGAAACCGCGTGCGACGAGCGCGTCGCGGATCGCATCGCTCTCGTACGCATGACCAGCCAAGAAGTCGCTCATCGGCTGCAACCCGGAGCCGTCTCGCCGCCGACCTAGGCGTAGGTCTCCCTGCCTGCGGGGACCCGATCAGCTCCAGCCTTGCGACCCGGCACCTCGGCGGCACTGGCGCTCTCGGCGACACTCGAGCAGTAGCTGGGCAGCTCGAAGACCTGCCCGTCGCCGTTGCTCCCGAGCACCTGCTGCCACAATCGCGCCGAGGCGCACTGCTCGTCGGTCCCCAGCGCTTCGGCGGCCGTGGCGGCGACGGCGTTAAAGGCGGCGCGGGCGGTCTTGAGCTCCGCGGTCGTCGCTCGCGTGGCGATAGTCTTGCCCGGCATCGTGGGGTCAGGCAGACCGTCGGCGATGACGTCATCGAAGAGCACCGCCAGTTGAGCGAGCGTCTCGGCGAGGTACGCAGCGACGGTCGTCTGCAGGCTCATCTTGGTGTCGAAGACGTGGTAGGTCATAAGCTCGAGGAACAGTCCTCCGGGCTGATCTTCGAGCAGGTGGCGCCGGACCTGACGGACGAGCTTGACGGTCGGGACGTACATGCCGCGCTCCGTCGATCCTAGGAGGAAGCGCCCGTTCATCGTCGAGGTGATGTCGTTGAGCAGCAGCGGATTGGTCTCCACCCACGTGCCGCGCTGGCCCTCGGGGTCACGGGAAGGCAGCTGCCAGTGCTGGCCGCACGGCTTGGCGGGTACGACGTCCACCGACAGGTCGAAGTCCGGGAAATCAATCTTGAAAGACCGGTGCTGCCGGGTGCAGCGCTCGTCGTAGCCCGCGTCCAGCACTCGCTCGAACTCCGTCATCGCCTGCCCGGGCGCGAGCGTCTCTGGCGCCGTGGTCAAACGGCAGAAGACGTCGACATCCTTGATGCGGCGGATGGAAACGTCACGAGCGTAACTGCCAATGAGCTTGGGCTTAACACCCCAGCCTTCGCAGAGCTTGGCATCAGCCTGCAGGACCTCTCGGACTTCCGCGTGCGCCAACCTGGCGTTGTGGGCGTCGTCGCCAGGGGTGATTCGCTGTGGCTCCACGTTCTGCAAAGCCTTCTCGAACAGTGATGCGTGCGTGGCCATGCCATGCTCCTTCGTCCTGGCCGCCCGCCAACCGATGAGCGGGCGGGTCTTGCCGGGCGTCGCGCTCGTGGAGCGCGCACCCGCAGGCCGTCCTGGCCACCTGCGAGAAGGAGGTCGAACGGGCGGTGCCCCGGCCCGCTCTCGCGAGCCGGGGCATCGGTCGAACGGGCCGATCTCGTTCGCCAAGATCGTCTTGCCAAGCTGTCCGGCGGCAATGAATGTCACCGAACTTGGCTCGTGCAGATCAGCGCGACAGCAATTCGGATTCGCTCGACAGCTGGGGGCACGATCCTTACCCAGAAGCGCGATCCCTGACCGGAACGCTGCCTCCCCGCCATCCTCGTCAGGGGTAAAGAAGTTACCGAGCGTCAGCTGCAGCCGCTGGTGCTGCCGCAGCCCTCGCACACGTAGCAGCTCCCTGCCGGACGCATCTTGGTGCCGCATGTGAAGCACAGCGGCGCGTCAGCGGCCTTGCCCTGGACGAGTTCCAGCAGCTCCGTGGACGAGTGCGCCTGCTTCGGCGCCTCCCGCACGGCCTCGACCTTCTTCTCGACCTGCGCCTCCGTCGGCGCCGAACCGCGCAGGGCTTCCAGGTCGACCGACGCCCCGGACTCTTCGGCGTCGAGCTGGCCGGCGCGTTCCGCGGCGGTGAAGATGCCCAGTTCGGCCCGCTTGTCGTACGGCAGGAAGTCGAGCGCGAGCCGGCGGAAGATGTAGTCGAGCATGGAACTGGCGATCCGGATGTCCGGGTCGTCGGTCATGCCGGCCGGCTCGAACCGCATGTTCGTGAACTTCGCGACGTACGTGTCGAGCGGCACGCCGTACTGGAGGCCTATCGAGATGGCCACCGAGAACGCGTCCATGATGCCGGCGAGGGTCGACCCCTGCTTGCTCATCTTGAGGAAGACCTCGCCGAGGCCGTCGTCCGGGTAGGACGACGCCGTCATGTAGCCCTCGGCGCCCGCGACGGAGAATGACGTGGTCGTGCTCGGCCGCGACTTCGGCAGCCGCTTGCGGATCGGCCGGTACTCGACCAGCGTCTCCGGCTCGGCCTTGGCCTCCCCGACCTTCTTGCCGCCGGCCGACAGGGGCTGCCCGACCTTGCAGTTGTCCCGGTACACGGCGAGCGCCTTGAGCCCGAGCTTCCAGCCCTCGGCGTACACGTGCTCGATGTCCTCGACCGTCGCCGACTCCGGCAGGTTGACGGTCTTGGAGATCGCGCCGGAGATGAACGGCTGCACCGCGGCCATCATCCGGACGTGGCCCATCGGCCTGATCGACCGCTCGCCCATCGCGCAGTCGAACACCTCGTAGTGCTCGGGCTTGAGGCCCGGCGCGTCGACGACGTGACCGTGGTCGGCGATGAACTCGACGATCGCCTCGACCTGCTCCTCCTGGTAGCCGAGGGAGCGCAGCGCGCGGGGCACGGTCTGGTTGACGATCTGCATCGAACCGCCGCCGACGAGCTTCTTGAACTTGACCAGCGCCAGGTCAGGCTCGATGCCGGTGGTGTCGCAGTCCATCATCAGGCCGATCGTGCCCGTGGGCGCGAGCACGCTGGCCTGCGCGTTACGCCAGCCGTTCTTCTCGCCGACCTTGAGGCACTCCTGCCACTGCCTGGTCGCCTCGCGCAGGATCAGGTGGTCATCGGCGCCGACCACCCGGACGGCGTCGTTCGCCGCGGCGTGCTTGCGCATGACCCGCTTGTGCGCCTCGATGTTGCGGGCGTACCCGTCGTACGGGCCGACGATGCCGGCCAGCTCGGCGGAGCGGCGGTACGCGGTGCCGTTCATCAGCGACGTGATCGCCGCGGCCAGCGCCCGGCCGCCGTCCGAGTCGTAGGCGTGCGCGGTGGCCATGAGCAGCGCGCCGAGGTTGGCGTAGCCGATGCCGAGCTGCCGGTACGCGCGGGTGGTCTCGCCGATCGCCTCGGTGGGGAAGTCCGCGAAGCAGATCGAGATGTCCATCGCGGTGATGACCAGCTCGACGGCCTTGACGAACCTGGGCGCGTCGAACGTGCCGTCCGCCTTGAGGAACTTGAGCAGGTTCAGCGACGCGAGGTTGCAGGACGAGTTGTCCAGGCTCATGTACTCCGAGCACGGGTTGGACGCGGTGATCCGCCCGGTCTCGGGGTTGGTGTGCCAGTCGTTGATCGTGTCGTCGTACTGGATGCCCGGGTCGGCGCACTCCCACGCGGCCTTGGCCATCTTCCGGAACAGCGACCGGGCGTCGACGGTGTCGATGACCTGGCCGTCGAGGCGGCCACGCAGCCCGAACTCGGCACCTTCCTCGACCGCCTTCATGAACTCGTCCGAGACCCGGACCGAGTTGTTGGCGTTCTGGTACTGGACGCTGGTGATGTCCTTGCCGCCGAGGTCCATGTCGAACCCGGCGTCGCGCAGGACACGGATCTTGTCCTCCTCGCGCGCCTTGAGGTCGATGAACTCCTCGATGTCGGGGTGGTCGACGTCGAGCACGACCATCTTCGCCGCGCGGCGGGTCGCGCCGCCGGACTTGATCGTCCCGGCGGACGCGTCGGCGCCGCGCATGAAGCTGACCGGGCCCGACGCGGTGCCGCCGGAGGAGAGCAGCTCCTTGGACGAACGGATGCGGGAGAGGTTCAGGCCGGCGCCGGAGCCGCCCTTGAAGATGAACCCCTCCTCCTTGTACCAGTTGAGGATCGAGTCCATCGAGTCGTCGACCGACAGGATGAAGCAGGCGCTGACCTGCTGCGGCGCCGTGGTGCCGACGTTGAACCAGACCGGCGAGTTGAAGCTGAACACCTGGTGCAACAGCATGTACGTCAGCTCGTGCTCGAAGATGTCGGCGTCCGCCGGCGAGGCGAAGTAGCCGTTCTCGCGGCCCGCCTTGACGTAGGTGAGCACGACCCGGTCGATGAGCTGGCGCAGGCTGTGCTCGCGCTGCGGCGTGCCGACGGCGCCGCGGAAGTACTTGGTGGTGACGATGTTCGCCGCGTTGACGGACCAGAAGTCGGGGTACTCGACGCCGCGCTGTTCGAAGTTGACCGAACCGTCCCGCCAGTTCGTCATCACGACGTCGCGACGTTCCCAGGTGACCTCGTCGTAGGGATGCACGCCTTCGGTGGTGTAGACCCGACCGATGGTGAGGCCCTTTCCGGCCTTACCCGCGCCCCCCGCGCCCTTGGACTCCCGGCCACGCGCGCCGCCACCTGCACCGCGTGAGGTGCCGACCGCTTCGGTCATGACGTCCCCCTGCCTTCCGTTGCTCATCGTTGATACGGGTGCGCACACCCGAGTGCTCTCGTGCTCTGTGGTGTTGATGTGAGCGCAGGCCCCACCCCGGGCCGGCTCGGATCCGACGCGCTGCTAGCTCGTGGCCGCGGCGTCGATCAGGTCGGCGCCCGGCGGCGAGAGGTCGCCCGCGGCGACCGGACCGTCGTCGCGCTTGGCCGCCGCGTCGGACTGCTGTGCGGCGCGCAGCGTGGCGATCTCGGCCTCGAAATCCGCCAGCGAGGTGAACGAGCGGTACACGCTGGCGAACCGCATGTACGCGACCTCGTCGAGTTCCCGGAGCGGACCGAGGATCGCCAGGCCGACATCGTGCGCGGCGACCTCCGAACAGCCGGTGGCGCGGATCGACTCCTCCACCTGCTGGGCGAGGACCGCCAGCGCGTCGTCGCTGACCGGCCGGCCCTGGCAGGCCCGCCGTACGCCGGCGACCACCTTGGTGCGGCTGAACGGCTCGCTCACGCCGCTGCGCTTGACGACCGCGAGGACGGCCTCTTCGACCGTCGTGAACCGGCGGCCGCATTCCTGGCACGCGCGGCGCCTGCGGATGACCTGACCCTCTTCGGCCTCACGCGAGTCGACCACCCGCGAGTCGGGGTGCCGGCAGTGTGGACACCGCATGGCGCTCCCCCTTCCTGACCGCTGTAGGCGCCCCGCCAGACGCCTGGGCTGTGCATGAACCTGGGTAGAACCTGTGCATCACCCTGTGGGTAACGACCCCAACCTGTGGATGACTTACAGGCCTGTAACTACTACATCTAGGGGTTGAACCTATGCCGATGCCCAGCAAACTGCAAGCACCAACGGCGCGTTTTCTGTTTCTCCAGGTCGCCTCGGCGCGTCGCACCGAACCGCCCCCAGCGGCCCGTCACGGACGGCAACTACCCCCGGACCGCCCGTCGAAAACCCGCTGCCGCGCGCCTCCGAAAATGCCCCCGCACGCCTGCAAAACCGCTCCGCGCGCCTCCGGAACTGCTCCCGCGCGCCGCCGACGCCGCACCCGCCGACACCGCACCCGCGCACCGCTGACACCTTCCCGCGCGCGTCAGCGGCGCGGGAGGACGAGCTGCTGGCCGATCTCCACGGTGGCGTCGTCGAGGTCGTTGAGGCGGCGGATCTCGGCGATCACCGCGCGACGGTCGACACCGGGTGCGTGGCGCTCCGCGATGTTCCACAGCGTGTCGCCCTCATGGACGACCACGGTCGGACGCGGCCCCTGCGGCTCGGCGGAATCCCCCGCTGCCCTTGCCCCGGCCACCACGCCGGCTGCGGCGATCAGCGCCGCCGCGATCAGCACCAGCTGGGCCACCACCTTGCCGCGGCGGGTCAGCCGCACCGGGGCGTACTGCGCCGCGCCGCGACTGGCCGGACGTCGGGCCATCTCCGCCCCTGACCGGGCTCGTCGCACCAGCCCGGGCTGGGGTCGCACGGCGAGCTCCCGCTCCGACCGCGCTGTCACCCGCCCGGCGTGGGACCGCCCGGCGAGCCCGCGCGCCTCCGACCGCGCGGCGAGCCCCCGCGACTTCGACGGCGCGGCCTCCTGCCCGGCGTGGGGCCGCCCGGCGAGCCTGCGTGACTCCGACCGCACCGCCTCCAGCCTGCGCATGTCCGCGCGCAACACGTCAGCCCGCGACACGCCCGCGCGCAGCAGATCCGCCCGGGACGCCTCCAAGCCAGCGTTCGCGATCCGCCCCGTCGGGGCTGGCCGCACAGCCTGCGATTCTCCTGGCCTCGCCGGTGCCTGCCGCGCGCCGGGCGATTCCCCGCGCCCCATCGACGTCTGCCGCGCAGCCTGCGATTCCCCTGACCTCGCCGCTGCCTGCCGCGCGCCGGGCGATTCCACCTGCGGCGCCTGCGCGCGATCCGCCCCTCGTGGCAGCGTGGGCGGCTGTTGACCGGCCGTCCCCGCCCCGGCCTGGCCCCGCCCCGTATCGCGCGCCGAGCCGGGCTGCGGTGGCGCCTCCCGCTGTCCGGCGCGCTCGGCCGCGCCGCCGACGACCAGGGCGAGCACCGGGATGCCCCCGCGCCGCCTACCCGCCGGTCGCTGCTGGACGACCCTCCGTGCCCGCTGCCGCCGTACCGGCAGAGCCGAGCCCTCGATCCGGCCCACGCTCATGACCACCTCCAGTGACGCGCCGATCACGCTGGTCGAACAACTGTTCGATCGAACGCCTGTACGATGTCTACCAGGTGGTTCTGACAAAATCGAGGATCTGCGGCGTGTTCTTCGAACATCTGTTTGAATCCCACGCCGCTTACCGCTAGCGTCTGTACCAACGCGCCGTCCACAGCGGACCGACGGCGGCGCGATCGGGGCGAGCAGCAGGAGGCGACGTGGTGAAGCGCGGGCGCACACCAGCCAGGACGGCGACCGGTGACGCGAGCGAGAAGGGCAGCGGCGCGGTGCCGTTCCCGGATCCCAGCCCGGACACCAGCGGGCTGACCCCGCGCCAGCGCCGCATCCTCGAGGTGATCCGCGACTCCGTCGAGCGGCGGGGCTACCCGCCGAGCGTGCGAGAGATCGGCGAGGCCGTCGGGCTCACGTCACCGTCGAGCGTCTCCTACCAGCTGACGACGCTGCAGAAGAAGGGCATGCTCCGGCGCGACCCGAACCGGCCACGCGCCGTCGACGTCCGCTCCCCCGCCGACATCGGCGGTGACAGCGAGCCCGCCGGCGGGCAGGCTTCCGTCGAGGAGTCGGGCAGCCGTCCGATCCCCGCGTACGTGCCGCTCGTCGGCCGGATCGCCGCTGGTGGACCGATCCTCGCCGAGGAGGCCGTGGAGGACGTCTTCCCGCTCCCCCGCGAGATCGTCGGCGAAGGCAACCTGTTCCTGCTCAAGGTCGTCGGTGACTCGATGGTCGACGCCGCGATCTGCGACGGCGACTGGGTCGTGGTCCGGCAGCAACCGGTCGCCGAGAACGGGGACATCGTCGCGGCGATGATCGACGGGGAAGCCACCGTCAAGACTCTCCGCCGCCGCGACGGGCACGTGTGGCTGCTGCCGCACAACCCGGCGTACGCGCCGATCCCTGGCGACGAAGCCACGGTCCTCGGCCGAGTCGTCACGGTCCTGCGCCGGCTCTGACACTCCGGGCGCGAGGCGCGCAGCTCTACCGGCGCCGGCCACACCCGCGGCCCGGTGCCGCCAGACCGCCGCGCCGCTGTACGGCTGCGAAGCTGAACGGCTGCGAACCCTGGCTGGCCGCGAGTTCTGGCTGGCGCCTGCCGCGACCGTGGGTGGCCGCAACGGCAGGCACCGAGCCGCCGGGCCGCGGCGGGTGGCTGGAGGCGATGGAGCCTGGAAGCGCTGATGGCCGGGAGCGATCGATGGCCGCGCACTGAGCGGCGGTGATCCCAGCCGCCGCCGCGGCCGCGAGTGGATAGGCGCGCCAGCCGTGAGGCTGCGGCCCGGCGGGGTGGCCGCAGCTGGCGGTGGCCGCAGCGGCCCCGGTGGCCGGCGAAGCGGGCGGCGCACGTGGGTTCTGCAGCTTCGGGTGGGATCGGGTAGTCAGGCTCCGCGATCCCACCCGAAACCGGCGACCCCGGGCGCCGACGCGCCACCGACCAACGCCAACCCGGTCCGCGATCCCAACCGAGCCACGCCGCTCCGGGCCCCGACGCGCCACCGACCAACGCCAACCCGGTCCGCGATCCCAACCGAGCCACGCCGCTCCGGGCCCCGACGCGCCGCCGGCGAGCGTTGGACCGGCAAGCGTGAGCCAGCCGGAACCACGCTCAGAGAACCGGAGCCAGGCCTAGGGAATCAGTCGCGCGGGGTGCGGGAGCGCCAGTCGCGGGATTCGCGCGGCGGGGCTGACCACTGGCTCGTCTCCTCCGGCTCCGCGCGCCGCCCGGACGGGTCCCGACGCCCGCCATCCGGCGGACGCTCACCGGACCGGCCACCGCTCATCTGGGCGGAGCCGGCAGCTCCAGCGGCGGACGGCCGCGTGGGAGGTGCGCCCGCGCCGTACGTGGTACCGACAGGCCGATCGCCCTCGCTCGGCGGCCGCGGTGGCTCGGGGGGTCGCGGCGAACCCGCTGGCCGCGCCTGTCCGGCCCCGGGCTGCCCAGCCGGGCGTGCCTGACCTGCGCCGGGTTGTCCGGCCGGCGGACGTGCCTGGCCCGCGGGCCTACCCTGCCCGGACGGCGGCGGCGCGGCGTGGCCGGACGGCGGCGCGGCGTGACCGGCAGGACGCGCCTGCCCGCCGGCCGGTCCCGCGTGCCTCGCCTGACCGGACGCCGGCGGCATCCCCGGACTCACCGGCCCGGACGGCGCCGCGTGCGCACCACCGGAACCCTGATCGACACCCGCGTGCCCCGCCGGACGGGCGGCACCACTCGCGGGGCCGGAACCTGGACGAGCCCCACCGCCGGGAGGCCCCGCCGGAGGGCGTGCAGCACCAGCCGCACCGCCGGGAGGCCCCGCTGGAGGACGTGCGGCACCCGCCGCGCCGGGAGGTGCAGAAGCCGGACGCGCCGCGCCCGATGGCGGACGGGCAGCACCAGCCGCGCCTCCGGGCGGCCCCGCCGCGCCAGTAGGCGGACGGGCAGCACCGCTCGCAGGCCCGGGCCGCCCCGTCGCGGGCTGACCAGCGGCTCCGCCCGGCTGCCCGGACGTCGGCCGCGCCGCGCTCGATCCGTATGTCGTCCCGCCGTACACCGTCCCGCGCGAGCCCGCCGGATCACCAGCACCGGCCCCGGCGCCAGAACCAGGCCCCGCAGGAGATCCAGGCGCAGCAGCACCACGCCCGCCAGCCCCAGCACCCCAGGCCGCGTCGCCGCGCGGATCAGCACCCGCAGCAGGACCACCGCCGCCGTACACAGTCGCCTGCCGACCGCCAGCCCCGCCGGCACCAGCCCCAGCGCCCACACCGCCAGGACCACCAGCCCCAGCCCCGGCACCAGCACCCGCGCCGTACACAGTCCCCCGCCCGGCCCCGGCCGCCCCGGCTCCGGCCGCCGCGGAACCAGCCGGCCCGGAACCAGCCGGCCCGGAACCAGCCGCGCTCGACCCGTACACCGACCCGCCGGCACGCTGCATCATCACGGTCTCGGGCGATTCGGCGCCGAGCATGTCAGGCGGCGTGGGCCGCCCCGGACGCCGTTCCAGCTCCTCTTCTTCGGCCCGCTGCTTGCGGAAGCGGACGATCCCGACGATGCCGGCGATCAGCATGATCAGGCCGAGGGTGCCGATGACGGCGACGATGGCGCCGAGCTGGGAGTAGCCGATCGACGAGAAGCTGAAGCCGCCGTCGTCCTCCTTCGGCTTGGCGCCTGTCTTGGTGCCGCCCGCCGGCTCCGGACGCGCGGCCGGGGTCCACTCCATCATCTGGCTGGGGTTGGACGCGGACAGGGTCACGTAACCGACGCCGTCGCCGGTGAAGCTGATCGCCTGGCCGTCCTTCTCGTCGGGCAGCGGTGTCACCAGCGGCTTGTCCTTGAGCGCGGACAGGATGTCGGCCTTGACCTCCCACTCGTACACGTCGGTGAAGGTGCGGACGAGCACCTTCTTACCGTCGGGCGAGAGCGCCGCGCCGGTGACGACCGCGCGCCCGGCCGGGCCGACCGGACCGCCGGAGGTGGTCGACGCGGGGATCGTCAGGGTGCCGGCCGGCTTGAGGGCCGTCGTGCTGCCGGGCGTCTTGAGCGGGGCGGCCGTCGTGTAGAGCTTCGCGACGTTGCCGGCTTCCCTGGTGATGATCACGGGGATGCCGCTCGGCTCGACGACCATCGCGGCGGCGTCGTGCTTGCCGTCGGGGTACGTCAGCCGGAAGATGTCGGCCTTCTGGGCGCCCGCGGCGACCTTCTGGATGGCGACCGTCTCGCGCTCGGCCTCGGGGTCACCGATGTCGGCGACCCACAGCGCCTTGTCGGGGGTCTGGGCGAGGTCCTGCGGGGCGAACGGGTTGATGTCGGAGCGGAGTACGCGGCTCGGCTTGCACGCGGCGTCGAGCTGGAACAGCTCCAGCGCCGGGACCTCGTCGTTGACCGCCACCACCACGTACCCGCGGTCGACCGCGGTGATACCGGTGATTTTGGGAAGTTTGTCGTCATCCACCGTGCAGAGGACGGTGGGAGCCGCCGCGGCCACGCCCGGCGTGAACACGACAGCGCCCACGCAGAGCATCGCTGAGGAGATCGCCAATAGCCGTCGCACGCTGGACAGTCTGACAGACCTCTACCAATCCCGGGCGTACGGTTCCAGTTCCGCGGCCAGCGACGCGCCGACGCGAGCGTGAATCGCGGTGCCGTCCGGGGTGTGTTCCTCGGCCAGCAGCTCACCGTGTTCGTGCACGCGGGAGACGAGGCCACCCTGGTCATACGGCACACAGGCCCGGACCTCGACGGTCGGACGCGGCAGCCGCTGCTCGATCTCGGCACGCAGCTCGGCGATCCCCGCACCGGTGCGAGCTGAGACAAATACCGCACCGGGGAGTGCCCGCCGGAGCCACAGCAGGGTCTCCTCGCTGGCCGCGTCGACCTTGTTGACGACGATCAGCTCGGTCACCGAGGCGGCGTCGATCTCGGCCAGGACCTCGCGGACGGCGTTCACCTGCGCGATCGGATCCGCGTGGGACCCGTCGACGACGTGCACGACGAGGTCGGACTGCGCGACCTCCTCCAGCGTCGAGCGGAAGGCCTCGACGAGCTGGTGCGGCAGGTGGCGGACGAACCCGACCGTGTCGGAGAGGGTGTAGTCGCGGTTGTCGGCGGACTTGGTCCGGCGGACGGTCGGGTCGAGGGTCGCGAACAGCGCGTTCTCGACCAGGACCCCGGCACCGGTGAGCCGGTTCAGCAGGCTGGACTTGCCCGCGTTGGTGTAGCCGGCGATCGCGACGCTCGGCACCTCGTTGCGCACGCGCTCCTGGCGCATCGTATCGCGGGTCTTCTTCAGTTCCTTGAGCTCGCGACGCAGCTTCGCCATCCGCTCGCGGATCCGGCGCCGGTCGGTCTCGATCTTCGTCTCACCGGGGCCACGGGTGCCGACGCCTCCGCCGCTGCCGCCGGCACGGCCACCGGCCTGCCGGGACATCGACTCACCCCAACCGCGCAGGCGGGGCAGCATGTACTGCATCTGCGCCAGCGCGACCTGGGCCTTGCCCTCCTTGGAGCGGGCGTGCTGGGCGAAGATGTCGAGGATCAGCGCCGTCCGGTCGATGACCTTGACCTTGACGACCTTCTCCAGCGCCGTGAGCTGCGCGGGGGTCAGTTCACCGTCGCAGATGACCGTGTCGGCGCCGGTCGCGAGCACGATGTCGCGCAGCTCGCGGGCCTTGCCGGAGCCGATGTAGGTGGAGGTGTCCGGCCGGTCGCGCCGCTGAACGACGCCTTCGAGTACCTCGGAGCCGGCGGTCTCGGCGAGCGCGGCCAGCTCGGCCATGGAGTTGTCGGCGTCGGTGGCGGTGCCGGAGGTCCAGACGCCGACCAGGACGACCCGCTCCAGCCGCAGCTGCCGGTACTCGACCTCGGTGACGTCCGCGAGTTCGGTGGACAGGCCCGCGACCCGGCGCAGCGCCTGGCGGTCGGCCAGGTCGAACTGCTCACCGTCGAAGCCGGGCGAGTCGTCGAAGCCAGGCGCGTCGTCGAAGGCGTCCAGAGGCGCATCGACAAGAGGATCGTGAAGAGGTTTCGTCATCGTGCTTTCGATGGTGTCACGGTGGGACGGGCTGTGCACGCGAGTAACGGCGTGGCGGGATGTCGTCATCACGACGCTCAACACGTAAAGAGCGGCTTAGATTCCGGCCCGACGGGTGGCGGCGGCACCACCCTGACCTGACAGGATGATGCCCACCACAACCCCGAGGGAGACCTACCGTGGCCAGCCGGATGCCCAGTGCGGGCTTCTCGATCACCCTGCGCCTGGCGGTCCCCGCCGAGGCATCCGCCGTCGGTCGGCTCACCACGGCGGTGGGTGACGCGGGCGCGATCGTCACCGCCCTGGACGTGGTCGACTCCGACCACGACCGCGTCATCGTCGACCTGACCTGCGACACCGCCGACGGCGCGCACGCCGACCGGGTCACGGAGGCGCTGCGCGGCATGGAGGGCGTCGAGGTCCGCAAGGTGTCGGACCGCACCTTCCTTCTCCACCTCGGCGGCAAGATCGAGGTCAACTCGAAGGTGTCGCTGCGCACCCGCGACGACCTCTCCCGCGCCTACACGCCCGGCGTCGCCCGGGTCTGCCTGGCGATCGCGGAGAACCCGGAGGACGCGCGCCGCCTCACGATCAAGCGGAACACGGTCGCGGTGGTCACCGACGGCACGGCCGTGCTGGGGCTGGGCGACCTGGGCCCGGCGGCGGCGCTTCCGGTCATGGAGGGCAAGGCGGCGCTGTTCAAGCGGTTCGCGGGGGTCGACGCGTGGCCGGTCTGCCTGGACACGACTGACGTAGACAAGATTGTCGAGATCGTGAAAGCGATCGCGCCGGTCTACGGCGGCATCAACCTGGAGGACATCGCCGCGCCGCGCTGCTTCGAGATCGAGGCCCGCCTGCGCGAGGCCCTCGACATCCCCGTCTTCCACGACGACCAGCACGGCACGGCCGTCGTCGTCTCGGCGGCGCTGACCAACGCGCTTCGGGTG
The DNA here is from genome assembly GCA_963742725.1 of uncultured Actinomycetota bacterium. Lineage (GTDB taxonomy): Bacteria > Actinomycetota > Actinomycetes > Mycobacteriales > Cryptosporangiaceae > CAVVAL01. The sequence continues at coordinate 2,050,293 of CAVUMX010000003.1, forward strand.
GTCGGGAAGGAGCTGTCGAAGGTCCGGGTCGTGGTGTCCGGGGCCGGCGCGGCCGGCACGGCGATCATCAAGCTGCTGCTGGCCCAGGGCGTCGGCCACGTCGTGGCGTGCGACCGCATGGGCGCGCTCCACCCCGACCTGCCTGGGCTCAACCCGGCGATGCAGTGGCTGGCGGAGAACACGAACAGCGACCGGTTCACCGGCGACGTGCGGGGCGCGGTCCGCGGCGCCGACGTGTTCATCGGCGTCAGCGCCCCCAACATCCTCTCCGGCGACGACATCGCGGAGATGGCCGACAAGGCGATCGTCTTCGCGCTGGCTAACCCTGACCCTGAGGTCGATCCCCGGGAGGCGCGCAAGCACGCGGCGATCGTCGCCACCGGCCGGTCCGACGAGCCGAACCAGATCAACAACGTCCTGGCCTTCCCCGGTGTGTTCCGCGGCCTGCTCGACGCCCAGGCCCGCGAGTTCACGCTCGACATGGCGCTCGCCGCCGCCCGGGCCATCGCCGACGTCGTCGGCGCCGACAAGGTCAACGCCAGCGTCATCATCCCCAGCGTGTTCGACCCGGCGGTGGCGCCCGCGGTGGCCGCCGCCGTCACGGCGGCCGCGCGCAAGTCCGGCGCCGCAGCCCACAAAGACTCAGACATCGAATAGCGATCAGGACGCCCGGCACGCCGGCGACAAGCATCGTCCCCCCGGCGTGACACCGGAGCCCCGAGCCCGCACCCGCCGCCCGCACCCGCCACCCGCACCCGCACCCCGGACCGGACCCGCCGCCCGCGCCCGCACCCCAAACCGGACCCGCCGCCCGCACTCGCACCCGCACCCCGGACCGGACCCGCCGCCCGCACCCGCACCCGCACCCCGGACCGGACCCGCCGCCCGCGCCCGCACCCCGAACCGGACTGTCCGGACTCGCGTCAGTAAACCGGGCGGCGATAGCCCCGCTAGTCCCGATAGTTCGGTTTGTCCCCGCGACGGCGGTGCGCGGGTAAGGGCGGGGCGGTGCGCGGGTAAGGGCGGAGCGGGGTCAGCAGGGTTGGCGCGGAGCGTCCAGATCCAGCGATTTCCGCATCGAGCTAAACCGGTTCGCCCGGGATTCAGTGCAGAAGTCCGACTTGGCCAGCTCGTACTCGACGTGCAGGACGGCCTTGCCCGCGCGGATGAACGGCAGGTAGCGGTCGCACTCGTCGAACTCGGCGCACTGCTCGACGACCGCGAAGTCCATCTCGCCGACCAGCTCGGGGACCAGTTCGGCGCCGTTCTTCAGCGCCACGCCCATGCCGCGCTCGTGGGCGAGCCGCGCGACGAACCGGTTGAACGCGAGCTGGTGGGCGGCGGTGACCGGGAACCCGGTGTCCTCGATGTTGTTCTGCATGAGGTCGGGCTCGACCGCGTCGAACCCCTTGGCCTGACACATGTCGAACCGCTTGGCGAGGATGGGCCTGAGTAGGTCGATGCGGCGGATGTCGACCCAGCGCTCCCCCGGCCAGCCGTCCACCTCCTTGCCGAGGATCGCCTTGGGGTAGCTGCCGTAGTCGGGCCGGAAGTCCTCGGCGGCGCCGACCTCGATGTAGCAGATGACGCGGCGGCCCCGGTCGTGGAGGGCACGGACTACGGCGGCGCTGTTGTCGAACCCGTCGATGTCGTAGACGGGGACGTCGACGCTCTGGTCGACGGGCGTGGTGAGCTGCCACTGCCAGGCCTGGCCCGGGGTCGGGTGCCAGCGCTTGCCGGGTCGTACGGGCGACGGGGACGAGGGCGCGGTGCGGGGCGAGCGGGACGGGGTGGCCGACGCCGACCCGGACGGCGTGGGGCTGGCCTGCGCGCTGGCCGACGGCGGCGCCGACGCGGTGGCCGACCCGGCGCGGGGCGAGGGCTCGTCGTCCGCGCGCCAGAACGTCCAGCCGGCGACCAGCAGCGCCACCGAGACGGCGGCCGCCAGCCCGGCCAGGAGATAACCGCGGCGGGTCACGTCATGGCCCTCTCGACGAGCAGGTCCTCGAAATAGTCCGGGACACCATCCCACGGGTTGGCGCCGTCGCGGTCCGTGACGTAGACGGTTCCGGCGTTGCAGGCCGCGGCGTGCCGGAGCACGGCAGGTACCCGGCCGGCCGGCGTCGCGTAGACGAGGTGCCAGAGGCTCCCGGCGGGACGGGTCAACGCCCAGGCCGGCGGGCGGACGGCCGCGTGCGCCGCCGCCGGGCCCTCGAACGTGACGAGCGCGTCGGCGATGTCCGCGTAGCCCGCGTCCGGGTGGGCGCCGTGGTTGAGCACGACCGTGCCGTACCGGCCGGCGTCGGCGGTCAGCGCCCCGTACCAGGGCAGGAGGCTCGGCGCGGTCGCCGCCTGGTCGAGGAAGAACCCGTCGACGCCGTACCACTGGCTGTACCGGCGCAGCTCGTCGCCGAGGTCGCCGGAGCGCCGCCGCCCGTACGCGGTGTCGACGTACCCGAGCATCGCGACGCCCGTCGCGCGGACCGTCTCGGCGACCGCGGCCAGCTCGCCCTCCCGGACGGTGCCCGGACCGCTGTCCACATTGAGGACGACCGCCCGGAGCCCGGTGCCGGCCCGGGCGAGGCGGGCCCAGTCCGCGCCGGCCACGGCGGGATGGAAGTACGCGGGTACAACGGTCATGCCGTGGCGTTCCACAGGTCCCGCAGGGAGGTGGCGAGGTCGGTGCGCGCGGTCCAGCCGAGCGTCGCGCGCGCCAGGGTGGCGTCCGCGCACTGCCACGGCACGTCGGCGGACCGCGCCGATCCGGGCGCCGACTCGGAGATCCGCTGGTCGCCGCCCGCCAGCCCGGCCAGGCCGTCCGCTACTTCGCGCAGGGGTGTCGCCCGTCCGCTGCCGATGTTGACGACGGGCGGCAGGCGCCCGGGGGCGAGCGCGGCCGCGACGATCGCGCCGGCCACGTCCCGGACGTCGACGAAGTCGCGGTGCGCGGCGAGGGACCCGACCCGGACCTCGCCGTCGCCGCGCCGCAGCTCGGCGGCCAGCCGGCCGGGCAGGCTGCCGGCGGGCGCGCCGGGGCCGATCGGGTTGAACACGCGCAGCACGACGGCGTCGAGCCCGGCGGCGCCGACGAGGGCGGTCCCGGCGAGCTTCGTCACGCCGTACGTGCCGAGGGGTGCGGCCGGCACGGACTCGGCGACGGCCACGCCGGCCGGCACCCGCCCGTACTCGGCCGCCGATCCCAGGTGGACGAGCCGCGCCGCCGGAGCCGCCGCCGCCACGGCCCGGACCAGCGTCGACACGGCGACGACGTTGCCGGCGACGAGGGCGGGCGCGTCGCCGCCGGTCACGCCGGCGCAGTTCACGACGACGTCCGGGGCGATGTCGTGCAGCAGGGCGGTGACCGTCGCCGGCGCCGCCGTGGCGAGATCCACGGCGGGACCGGCGAGCACGGCCACGGCCCCGCGCGGCGCGGCGCCCCCGATCGCCGGCCGCGCGGAGATCACCAGGTCGACGCCCGCGTCAGCGGCGAGCAGGCCGCGGACGTGGGCGCCGATGAACCCGGACGAGCCGAACAGCAGGCAGCGGAGCAACCTACGCGCCCTTCAGCAGTACGGGTCGGAGCACGTCGAACTCGGCGTTGGCGCGGTCGTAGTCATCGGGCCGTCCGATGTCGAGCCAGTGGCCGTCGAACTGGTACTCCAGCGGCGGTTCGCTGGTGCCGAGCAGGTCGAGCACCAGCTCGTCGAAGCCCAGCGGCAGCCCCGGCGTGTAGCGGGCGAGGCTGCGCCGGGCCACGCCGTAGACGCCCATGCTGACCCGGTAGTCGATCGTCGGCTTCTCGGTGAACTTCACGATCCGGCCCTCGCTGGCGGTGAGGACGCCGAAGTCGATCTTCACCTCGCGCTGGTAGGTCGCCACCGTGAGCGCCGCCGCGGACTCCTCGTGGTGCCGGAGCACATCGGAGAGGTCGAGGTCGGTGAGGACGTCGCCGTTCATGACGAGGAAGTTCTCGGGCAGCCGGTCCATGATCTGGAGCAGCGGACCGATCGTGCCGAGCGGGGACTCCTCCATCGCGTAGTCGACGCGCATCCCCCACTGCCGCCCGTCGCCGACGTAGGCGCGGATGAGCTGGCCGAGGTGCCCGATCGCGAGCGTCGCACTGCGGAAGCCCTGCTGCGCGAGCTGGCGCATGATGATCTCGAGGATCGAGTACTGGTCGCCGATGGGAACGAGGGGCTTCGGGAGGCTCGTCGTGTACGGCCGGAGCCGGACGCCTTTGCCACCCGCAAGGATCACCGCGTGCATGTCACACCTCTCCTGTCCTTGATTTCGCTCTTGGCCGCGAGGCCCGGGCTTCCGCTCATGGCCGCGAGGCCCGGTCAGACGTTGTAGAGGTCGGTCTTGTACCTGGCCAGGTTGGCCGGGTCCACGAACCAGTCGATGGTGAGCTTCAGGCCCGCCGCGAGGTCGTACTGCGGGCGCCATTCGGTGTGCCGCTGGAGCTTGCTGCTGTCGCAGACAAGGCGCATGACCTCGGACTTCTCCGGACGCAGGCGCGCGGGGTCGGCGACGATCTCGACCTCGCGGCCCATGAGCCGGGCGATCTCGCCGGCCAGGTCGCCGATGGAGATCTCGGCTCCCGTGCCGGCGTTGAACAGTTCCCCGACCACGCCGTCGGCCGGCGCCTCGCCGAGGGTGGCGAATGCCGCCGCCGTGTCCTTCACGAACGTGAAGTCGCGGGTCGGGTCGAGCATGCCGAGCTGGATCCGCTCGGCGCCGGCCGCGATCTGGCTGACCACGGTCGGGATGACGGCGCGGGCCGACTGCCGCGGCCCGAACGTGTTGAACGGGCGCAGCGTCACGGCGGGGATCTCGAAGCTGGCGTGGTAGCTCTCGACCAGCTTGTCCGCGCCGAGCTTGGACGCCGCGTACGGCGACTGGGTCTGGAGCGGGTGCTCCTCGCTGATCGGCACCGTGCGCGCGGTGCCGTACGTCTCGCTGGTGGACGTGTGGACCAGGCGCGGCGTGCCGAGCGTCCGGGCCGCCTCCAGCACGTGGAGCGTGCCGAGCACGTTCGTCTCCACGTAGGACCGGGGCGCCGCGTACGAGTACGGGATCGCGATGAGCGCGGCCAGGTGGAACACGATCTCGGCGTCGCGGGCGAACTCCAGGACGCACCCGGGGTCGCGGATGTCGCCCAGGACCACGTCGACGCGGTCCAGGACGTCCGGCTCCAGGCTGTCCAGCCAGCCCCAGGTGCCGAACGAGGTGTACTGCGCCAGCGCGCGCACCCGGTATCCCCGCTCCACCAGGTGCTCGACGAGGTGTGAGCCGATGAAGCCGTCGGCTCCGGTCACGGCGACGAGCTTCTCCATGTATGTCTCCTTGAAAGGGTTACCGGTGCCTGGTCGCGCGACCGAGCACCACGAGGGCGTAGAACAGGAGCGCGGCGAACAGCACCGTGTAGGTACCGAGCTGGACCACGGGCAGGTCCGCGTGCGGGCCGAGCTGCCAGAGCACCGTCTCGGCGGCCAGCGCCAGGCCGAACGCGCCGAGCACGACGCCGACCACGCCGCACGACCGCAGCGCGAGCGCCACGAACAGCCCGCCGCCGAGCGCGACGGCCGTCCAGAACAGGCGCGGGGTCATCGAGAACGCGCCCGTCTGGTAGCCGAGCCACGCGACGGCGTCGGCCGTCAGGGCGAGCACGATCAGGTAGATGCAGGTCGCGGAGGCGACGGCGCCGCGCGCCCGCCAGGTGAACAGGTCCAGGCTCGTGGTGCCGACGAGGAGGTCGTGGGTCCGCCGCCGGTACCGGAACAGGAGCCATTCGGCCACGCCCATCGTGAGCGAGAGCGGCAGCGTCACGACCGCGCCGGCCAGCAGCGGACCGCGCTCCGCCGCGGGGCCCAGCAGCGCGGCGACCGTCGTGAACGTCAGCAGCGCGCCGGCGAGCAGCCCGAACGCCACGTGCGGGAGCGCCCCCCACAACGCGGCCCGCGAGAACTTCGCCGGGCCCGCGCCGCGGGTCAGCCACCAGGCGAGGCCGCTCGTCGCGACGACCGTCAGCCCGCCGGTGGCCCACACCAGCGGCGTCGCGCCGCCGACCGCCAGGTAGAACGTGCTGCCCACGACGCCCGGCGCGAGGGCCGCCAGCAGCCACCGCTCGCCGCCGCTCACCAGGACGACCGTCGCGGTCAGCAGGTACAGCGCCTGCGCGGCGGCGAACACGGTGCCGACCAGGCCCGCGTTCAGCAGTGCGCCGGCGCCGAGCGTGGCCGGGACCAGCACCGCCGCCGAGATCAGCAGCCCGCGCCGCAGCACCCCGGCGGAACCCGCCCGGTCGCCGTGCCCGAGCCGCACATACCCCAGATACGACAGACCCTCGCTGGCGCCCCACGACAGGAGCAGCGACACGACGGTCAGCGCGACGGCGCCCGGCGCGGACAGGCTCCGGGACGCGGCCACGTAGCAGAGGCCCGGCAGCCCGAACAGGATGCCGCGGAACAGGTGGTGCGTGGCCTGGCTCCGCCACGGGTTCGGGGGCGGCGCCGCCGCGGCCACCCGCCGGGGCACCCGCTTGTACAGCTCCTCCGCCAGCGCGAACACGTCCGTCCGGCCGTACGTCGACACGGCCAGCGCGTCGTTGATCCCCTCGGCCTCCAGGCCGGCCGCGATCTCCCACGGGTCCACCGCGGCCGAGCACAACGCGTCCGTCCGCTGCGCGAGAGCGTCGATCTCGTCGAGGACACCGGGATCCTCCGGCCCGTCCTGCGCCGGGCGCAACGGCACCTGGATCGGGACGAGCGCCTCCAACGTCCCCAGCCGCCCGCTCACGGTGCCGACCTTCGGACTTTTGAGGGTCGCCGACCCGGTCGGACCCTCAAAAGTCCGAACCTCGGGGCGCTCATGCTGCGGCCTCGCGAGCGGCGACGAGGTCGGCGTAGATCGTGCGGAAGCTGTCGACCGCCTGCTCGACCGTGAAGAACTCCAGAGCGCGGTCACGGGACGCCGCGCCGAGCGCGTGCCGGCGGTCGGGGTCGGCGAACAGTTCGAGGCAGGCCTTCGCCATCGCCTCGGCGTCGCGCGGCGCGACGACCAGGCCGGTGTCGCCGACCGCTTCGGTGACCCCGCCGACGTCGGTGGAGACGGTCGCGCGTCCGGATGTCATGGCTTCGATCAAGGTGTACGGGAATCCTTCGGAGATGCTGGACAGGACGACGACGTGGCCGGCGGCGTAGGCGTCGCGGATCTCGTCCACGCGGCCCTCGAACACAGCCGCGCCGGTGAGCCCGAGCTGGTCGATCAGGGCCTGGCAGCGGTCGCGGTAGCCCTCGTTGCCCTTCGGGGTGCCGCCGAACATCCGCAGCCGCGCGTCCGGCAGTTCGGCCCGGACCAGGGCGAACGCCCGGACCAGCGTCTCGACGTCCTTGATCGGGTCGACGCGGCCGGCCCAGCTGATCGTCGGGACGTCCGGCTCCTCGCCGGCCGGCGGGAAGTGCGACGGGTCGACGCCGTTGTAGACGGTCTGGAGCCGGTGTTCGAGGGCGCCGCCGCGCAGCTCCCAGCGCTGGTTGTACCGGTTGCCGGGCGTGACGAGGTCGGCGGCGTGGTAACCGGCCCCGCACGCGCGGCGCAGGAACGCGAGCATGAACGCCTTGACGGGCCAGCCGTAGGGCGAGGCGCGGTACTCCAGGTACCGCTCGCGCAGGTAGACGCCGTGTTCTGTGAGGACGAGCGGCGTGCCGTGGGTCCACTTCGCGGCGAGCCCGACGAGGACGGCGAGCCCGTTGGTGACGGCGTGCGTGACGTCCCCGGTCGGCGCCGGCCGCAGCAACGGCCGGAGCGCGTGTTCGAGCAGGTCGACGGCGGTGAGTGCGTCGTGGACGGTCGGCACCACGCCGATCTCCTCGAACCGGTGCCGGTGCGCGGTCCACGCGTCGAGGAGCCAGCGCACCGGCGCCTCGCCGCGCAGTGCCGCGCCGACGTCGCCGGAGCGGGACAGCTCGTACAGCTCCCGCAGCACGCCGTCGAAGTCTCCTGGCTCGTCGGCATCGGCGAGCAGGGACTCGACCAGCTCCCGGTACAGCGCGCCGAACCGGCGCGCGGCCCCGCCCCGGAGGGCGGGGCCACGGTCCGTCGGTCCCCAGAGGCCAACGGTGGTGGCGGTCACGTGCTCGGGTAACTCCCAGGCGATCCGCTCCTGGCCGGTGCCGGTGATCGCCGTGACGGCGAACGTGTGCTCCGGCATCCCGCGCACGAGCTGGTCGCACCACACGCTGACGCCCCCGTACGCGTGCGGATACGTACCCTCGGTCACGAGCGTGATCTCCACCGTCCGTGCCTCCCCCGTCCGTCCGCCGTCAGTTCAGGGCGCCGGCGGGCAGGACGAGGACGATCGGCCCGAAGTTCGCGGCCCGCTCGTACGCCGACCGCTCTCCTCCGTAGGCCTGGCCGAACAGCGGCGGGAACAGCAGCTGGCTCTTGCGGGTGCCCTCGGGGACGGTGATCGGCACGTCGGTACCGGACGGTGCCGTCACCGTCACCCTGCCGTCCTGGATGTAGCCAGAGACGGCACCGGCGTTCACCACCGCCCGCCAGGCGGCCTCGCGCTGGAGCTGCAGGCCGATCGCACTCATGCGCTGGTTCACGATCGGGGTGTTCGCCGCGAACGTCGCCCGGTACTGCCCCAGGACCTCGTCGAGCACCGGGAGGACGATCCGGTCCTCGGTGAGGTTGGACTGGTGCACGTAGTGCGGGCGGGCGTCGTTGCCGAGGACGTGCGACAGCGCGATCCGGGTCTCCTGCGGCACGATCCGCTCGGCGAAGCCGGTCGAGAGGTCCAGCGGGGCGACACAGGTCGTGGTCGCCGGGTTGTCCTCGCAGATGCCGCTGCCGCCGTCGGCCCGGCTGGTGTAGATCCAGTTGTACTCGTCGACCTCTTCGGCGAACGTCGCGACGTTGAAGAAGATGTTCATCGGGTGCCGCGGAACGGTCTGCGCCGAGCCGATCTTGCGCTGCTGCGGGTCGCGGGAGTTGTCGCTACCCGCCCACAGGACGCCGGTCTGCGTGAACGCCGGGCCCAGGTTGGGATTGTCGACGGGCTGCTGCGGCAGGATCCGCATGCCGGAGTGCTCGCCGGTGACCAGCTCGCCGGCCTGGATCGCGAGGCCCTTGTTCCGCGCCCAGGTCTTGTTCTGGTTGATCTGGTAGACGATCGCGGCCCTGGGCATGTACTGCACCGCGCCCGGTCGTCGGGTTCGTGGCGCAGCGCCAGGGCGCGACCGTGTAGTCCTGGATGCAGCCCATGTAGGGGTGCTCGTACGTGTGGTTGGCCCATCGGAAGGCGCCCTTGTTGGCGACGAACGCCGTGGTCAGCGGGTCGCTGCCGGTCTCAGGGCCACGGCCTGGTCGCTGCCGCCGCCGTTGAAGAGCATGTCGAGGGTGAAGCCGCGCTGCTGCTGCCAGGCGACCGTGGTGGTCACGTCGGCCGGCGTCATGCGGATCTCCGGCGTGGTCACCGGCGGCTCGCCGGGCGTCGTGCGGCAGTCCTCGCCCGGTGTGCAGTTGTGGTCGACACTCCACCGACTGTCCGGCAGGAAGATGTCGTCCACGTGGACGGCGAAGTAGTTGCGCTGGTAGCCGAGGTGGATGCCCCGGGTCATCCACGTCACGAGGCCGTGGGCGATCAGGCGGAACTGGTGCTGGAAGTAGTTGTAGGCGAACGTCATCGCCAGCTCGCTGCGGCCGTCCTTGGTGAACACGCCGGCGAGCACGCCGTCACCGGTGCCGCCGGGGATCGGACCGGTCAGGAGCGGCTGGTACGACGTCTTGGCCACCGGGTCGTCCGGGAGCGGCGTCGCCGGGAAGCCGTAGCTCTCCTGCACGTCCGGCGAGTTGTCCTCGAACTTCACCGGGCCCCGCAGGTACCGCAGCGGGCCGGATGCGGCGGTCGCTGCGGCGGTCGCGGTCGCGGTGATGCCGTCGAGCGGGCCGGCGTAGCTCGGGTAGTTCAGTCCCACGGCCGGGTTCGCGTAGACGTAGGCGTCCACCTGCCGGACGCCGAACTGCTTCTCGTACGCGTGCAGCGCGGTCAGCTCGGCGGGGTCGGTGAACGGGTTCTCGTTCGGCAGCACGACGGCCTGGTACTTGCCGCGCGCGACCCCGTTCACGGTGTCGGCGAGGAACGCCGCGTTGATCACCGGTCGACTCGGACTCGTGAGATCGACGGTCGTGTGCGGAACGCCTTCGGAGGCGAGTTGGCGCGCAATCGCCTCGGCAGCGGGCTGACGATCCGTAATCACGAGGACCTTGAGGTCCAACCTCGGTCCGGCCGCTTGGGCAGCCGTCGGGGTAATGCCCAACATCACGCCCGCACAGACAACGGAAAGGGCGGATGCCAATAAGCGGGAACGCCTCACAATATCTCCTGATGTGGAGCCAACGGCAATGCGCAACAGAGTATCCACGGGGGTCCGTAAATAGCGGTCCCCCACCCGACAATCAAGGACCCATCTTTGAAATGGGACCGGTCCCGGGACCGCCCCGTGCAGGGGTTTTAACCGAATGGACGAGCAATAGTCGCACCGGTCGAACGAACTAACGGCTAATACCGCTATGGGCCGTACGTGCGTCCTGAGGCACCGGACAAATCTGGCGCCAGCGCGCGACCGCTTGCTCCCGTCCCGCCACTTTCAACCGCTTGTAAACGTGATGAACGTGGTTCTTCACGGTCTTTCCGGAAATGACGAGCCGGGCCGCGATCTCCTGGTTCGTGAGTCCGCCGGCGATGAGCTCCATCACCTCACGCTCGCGCGGAGTGAGCTCGCCGCTCCCGCTGGGGCCCGGCGCGGGCCGCCCCTGGAGCCGGTCGACGAGCGCGGCGGCGGCCGACGGCGAGAGGAACGAGAGGCCGCTGGCCGTCCCGAGGACCGCCTCGACGATCTGCTCCTGCTCGACCTGGTCGTGGACGAGGTAGCCGCGCGCCCCGCCGGACACGGCCCTGGCCACGGTCACCGGGTCGTCCATGTCGGAGAGCACCAGCACCGCCGTCGTTCTGTCCAGATAAGGCAGCAGGCTGAGCCCGTCACCGCCCGCGCGCAGGCCCAGCACCAGCACGTCCGGACTCAGGCTCGCGATCAGCGCGGCGACCTCCGCTCCGCCACGTACGTCGGCCACCACGTCGATCCGCGCCGAGGACGCCAGCAGCGTCCGCAGCCCGAACCGCAGCATCGCGTTCTCTTCGGCGACGACGACGCGCACCGGTCTGGCGACGCGCGGCGACAACTCTTCGACCGGCGTCGCGGCCCCCACCGCGACGCCAGATAACTGCCCGACCGTCGTAGACACCCCCATCACTGCCCTCTCCACATCGGAGACGGCCGGCTGGAGTGCCTCACCCCCTTGCCTACCCGCCCCCGCGACCCCCGCGTGGATGGTGAACCGGGCATCCCCCGAGCCCGGGCAGTCGCCCCCGCGACTGTTTGATTCAGCAAACATACAGGACGATTCCCGTGCAACGAAGAGACGATGAATCGCGAGGTAATTGCCGGTGAACAGAGTTCACCTTTCCGGGGCGTGCGACGTGAATCACGAATGATTCTTGCCACATTATTACCGGCCCGTAGCGCGACATATCGACCACGTAACGTGACTATTCCGGTCAGCGACAGCACAGCCCCTCCTGCGGGACGCAGACGTGGTAACGGATTCCGGGTGGCGCATGCCCGGTTCAGTGACGAATGTCGAGACTGAGTTTAGCTGGCCGGCGGGGTGGCCAACCGCGCATCCAAGAAGGTAGGAGCATTCTTTTCCGTGGAGCGGAAAGACCTCGCGTCAGTAGCTGGCGGGGTCGCCGAGGCCCGCGAGGATGTCGAGGAGGTCCTCCGAAGCGCCTGGACAGGCCCCCAGCATCGATGGGCTGCCCAGCTCGTGCGGCGCTCCGGCCAGGTCGGTGACGACGCCGCCGACCGCCCGGATCTGGCACGCCCCGGCGGCCGTGTCCCACGGCTTGTTACCGAAGCTGACCACCGCGCTGAACGCCCCGGCCGCCACCCACGCGGACTCCAGCGCCGTCGCGCCGATCAGCCGCACCCGCATCGCGGTGCGCGACACCTCGCGCAGGAACGCGAGCCGGTAGTCGGTGGCCTGGCCGGCCGCGACCGTGCCGAACGCCACGACCGTCCCAGACAGCCCGCGGCGCGCGAGCGGCGGCAGCTCCACGCCGTTGCGCCGCACTCCCCCGCCGGCGATCCCCACGTAGCGCTCGCCGAGCAGCGGTAACCAGGTCAGGCCGGCGATCGGCGCGCCGTCCACCATCAGCGCCAGGTTGATCGCGCTGAGCGGGATGTGGTGGGAGTAGTTCGCGGTGCCGTCGATCGGGTCCAGCACCCACGTCCGGCCCGTGTCGAGGGCGCCGCCGCCGTACTCCTCGCCGTGGACAGGGATGCCTGTCCGGTCGATCAGCGCGGCCGAGATGCTGCGCTCCAGGGCCAGGTCGACGGCCGTCGCGTAGTCGTTGACGCCCTTCGAGACCTCCTCGCCGGCGCCGAGGCCCATCCGGAACTCCGCTTCCGCCTCGTTCAGGACGCCGGCCGCCTCGGCACAGAGCTGTTCCAGATCGGTCGTCGCCAGCGTCACGCGCGGACCTCCTGGCCGCGGCGCGCCGCCGCCAGCCAGGCCGCGTCGAGGGTGCCCTCCGCGACGATCACCGCCGGACCGGCCAGCAGGCTGGTCTCCGGCGTCACCGTCACCAGCACCCGCCCACCCGGGACGTCCACGGCGACCGTGCCGACGTCACGCCCGGCCGACCGCAGCGCCACCGCGCCGACCGCCACCGCACCCGTGCCGCAGGACCGGGTCTCGCCGACGCCACGCTCGTACACGCGCATCCGGACGTGCAGGTCGGCGCCCGGTACCGCCTCCACGATGTTCACCAGCTCGACGTTCACGCCGTCCGGGAACGTCGCCGGGTCCACGTCCGGCCGCACGCTCAGATCCAGGTCCGCGACCGGGGCCGCGGTGCCGCAGACCAGGTGCGGGTTGCCCATCGACACGCCCACGCCCGCGTACGGACGGCCGGCGAGGGTCGCGACGGACTCGCCCGTGAACACCGGCGGTCCCATGTCGACGACCACGTCGCCCTCCGCCGAGACCGTCACGGTCTTCACGCCGCCCCGGGTGCCCAGCGGCAGCGTGCCGGGCTCCGCCAGCCCGGCGTGGACGAGGTACCGGGCGTAGACCCGCACCCCGTTGCCGCACATCTCGGCGATCGACCCGTCCGCGTTGCGGTAGTCCATGAACCAGGCGCCGCCCTCGCGCGTCACCCGCAGCACGCCGTCCGCGCCGATCCCTGCCCGCCGGTCGCACAGCGCGCGCACCAGCGCGGCGTCGAGCACGAGTTCGTCGTCCGGGTCCGGCAGCAGGACGAAGTCGTTCTCCGTGCCGTGGCCCTTGGCGAAACGCAGCGGGCGGTCGATGGTCACCCCTGAATCGTATCCGTACCGGCCCGCCGACCGGCCGGGGTGCCCCGCCGCGTTCGGCCGGGTGGCGCGGTCGGCCGGGTGGCGCGGTCAGCCCGGGCCCGGCCGGGTGGCGCGGTCCGCCCGGCCGGGGTGCCCCGGGCGGCGCGGTCGGCCCGGGCCCGGCGGGGTGGCGCGGTCGGCCGGACCTGGCCGGGTGGCGCGGGTCGGGTCGGCCCGGGCGTGCCGCGTCAGCGTGGGTGGACCACTCCGGCCGAGCCGCCGCCGCGCCGCCACGGTTCGGCCGCGGCCACGAACCTGCCGCCCCGGCCGATCTCGATGCCGGTGGCGGCGCCGAGTTCGGCCACTTCCGCGTAGTCGTGCCCCAGCAGATCGAGGGCCTTGCCCGCGTCGGAGGCGATGAACGCCGGTTCCGCCTGGGTCGTCGCGCTGTTGCGCTGGGAGGCGCGCGGCGCGGCGAGGGCCTCGGGCAGGGTCATGCGCTGGTCGAGCCGTCCGGTGAGGATCTGGAGGACGGTGGTGATGATCGTGGCGCCGCCCGGCGACCCGAGGGCGAGTAGCGGCTTCCCGCCCGACAGCACGATCGTCGGCGTCATGCTGCTGCGCGGACGCTTGCCCGACGCGGGCAGGTTCGGGTCGACGACGCCCGGCGCGGGCGGCCCGAAGTTGAAGTCCGTCAGCTCGTTGTTCAGCAGGAAGCCGCGGCCCGGCACGGTGATGCCTGAGCCGCCGGTCTGCTCGATCGTCAGCGTGTAGGCGACCACGTTGCCCCACCGGTCGGCGGTCGTCAGGTGCGTGGTGGACAGTCCTTCGTGGTCACCGGCGTCCCTGGTGGTGGCCGCCGCCGGGCAGCCACCGTAGGAGCCGTCGGGCGAGCCGGGTGCCTGCGGCGCCGGCAGGACGGAGCCGGGCTTGATGAGACACGCCCGCTCGGCCGCGAAGCCGTCGGACAGCAGCTCGCGCAGCGGCACGTCGACGAAGTCCGGGTCGCCGACGTACCGGTTCCGGTCGGCGAAGCCGAGCTTGCTCGCCTCCAGGTAGTGGTGGAGGTACTGGACCGGGTCCATGCCGGGCACGTCGGAGCGCTCCAGGATGTTCAGCGCCTCGCCGACGGTCGATCCGCCGGAGGACGGCGGCGCCATCCCGTACACGTCGAGGCCCCGGTAGGAGATCTTCGTCGGCGCCCGGAACGGCGCGTAGTACGCGCGCAGGTCGCTGGCGGTCACGAGCCCCGGCCGGACCTTGCGGGTCGACGCCGGGTCGACCGGCGGGCGCTGCGCGGTGCGGACGAGATCGCGCCCGATCGGACCGCTGTACAGCGCGCCGATCCCCCGCCGGCCCAGCTCGTCGTAGGTGCGGGCCAGGTCCGGGTTGGGGAACCGTGTCCCGACCACGGGCAGCGCGCCGCCCGGCAGGAACAGGTCACGGCTCGCCGGGAAGTCCCGGAACCGGGCCTCGTTGTCGGCCGTCTGCTGCCGGAACGTGGCGTCCACGACGAACCCGCGCCGGGCCAGCGCCGACGCCGGGGCGAGGGAGCGCTTCAGCGAGCGGGTGCCCCAGCGGTCCAGGGCGAGCTGCCAGGTCATCGGCGTACCCGGCACGCCGACGGACAGCCCGCTGGTCACCGCCTCCGCGAACGGGATCGGGGCGCCGTTCTCCTGGAACACCGTCTCGGTGAACGCCGCCGGCGCCATCTCGCGGCCGTCGATCGTCAGGACCCGCTTCGTCGCCGCGTCGTAGTACGTGAAGAAACCGCCGCCGCCGACGCCGGCCGAGTACGGCTCGGTCACGCCCAGCGCCGCCGCCGTCGCCACGGCCGCGTCCACCGCGTTCCCGCCGGACCGCAGTACGTCCAGGCCGATCCGTGTGGCCTCGGAGTCGACGCTCGCGACCGCACCTCCCGTGCCGACCGCCGTCGGCACCTTGGGCGGCACGGGCACCTGCGCCGCCTGAGCCGGAGCCGGCACGAGCAGCGCGCCGACGAGGACACCCACAGCAGCTAAACGCATAGCCCCTCCCGAGGTACCGCAGTCAGGCTCAATCTTCCGCAAACGGGCCCGCGCCGCTAGCAAACCCCGCCCACTGTCGGACTTTTGAGGGGCGCGGGGGTCCGCCGACCCTCAAAAGTCCGAAACTCGACGGTCGGGGCAGCTCGGGGGTCGGGGAACTCGAGGGTCGGGGCAGGCGGGGGTCAGGAACTCGGGGGTCAGGGCAGGGTCAGGGCAGGAGGGCGTGGGCGGCGTCGGCCAGATCGGGGCTGGCGGCGTCGAGCCAGTGGACGCGGTCGTCGCGGCGGAACCAGGACCGCTGCCGCCGGACGAACCGCCGCGTCGTCAACTGCGTGCTCGCGCGGGCCTCGGCCTCGGTCATGTCGCCGTCGAAGAACCGCAGCACCTGGGCGTACCCGAGGGCGCGGGAGGCGGTCGGCCCGTCGCGCAGCCCGACCTTCTCCAGCGCGCGGACCTCGTCGACCAGGCCGGCCGCCCACATGTGGTCGACGCGCCGGTCGACGCGGGCGTCGAGGGCGGCGGGTTCGAGATCGATGCCGATCTGGACGGCGTCGTAGTGCGGTTCCGGACCCGGCAACGTCGCGGTGAACGGCTGTCCGGTCAGCTCGATCACCTCCAGCGCGCGGACGATCCGCCGCCCGTTGCTGGGCAGGATCGCCGCCGCCGCGGCCGGATCCCGCTCGGCGAGGCGCCGGTGCAGTTCCCCCGCGCCGACCGCGGCCAGCTCGTCCTCCAGGCGGGCGCGCACGGCCGGATCCGTCCCCGGAAACTCCATCCGGTCCAGCACCGCCCGGACGTACAGGCCGGACCCGCCGACCAGCACCGGCGTCTTCCCCGCCGCCAGCAGCGCGTCGACGGATGCCCGCGCGGCCCGCTGGTACTCGGCGACGCTCGCGGCCCGGGTGACGTCCCACAGGTCGAGCAGGTGGTGCGGGACGCCCTCGCGTTCGGCCTCGGTGAGCTTCGCGGTGCCGATGTCCATGCCCTGGTACAGCTGCATGGAGTCGGTGTTGACGACCTCGCCGCCCAGCGCGCGGGCGAGCGCGATGCCCAGCGCCGACTTCCCGGTGGCCGTCGGACCCACGACAGCGACGACGGTCACGCTGGTGACTCCGCCGGTGACCAGGTCGCGACGAAGTACGCCACGCCGTACGGCGCGTCCGCGTAGAGCAGGTCGGCGCGCCACTCCTGCCCGGCCGCCGCCCCGGCGAGGACCTGCCACGGCGCGCGCCCCGCGACGTCGAGTTCGCGGGCGAGTTCCGGGTCGACGGCCGCGAGCGCCGCCGTGTCGGCCTTGCCGAGGGCCGCCGCCACGGCGTCGTCGAACGGGACGGCGCGCTCGTCGAGATATCCGGGAGCCGTGGCGCTGCGACGCGACGACCCGTCCCCCATCACGAGCAGCGCCGTCCGCCCGGGGAACGCGGCGATACGCGCGCCGAGGTCCGCGCACTCGGCCTGAGTGGCCTGATCGCGGACGACACGCGCGTGCAGCAGACCGGTGTGACCGGCCTCGCGCACCAGCCACGCCCCGATCGTCACGGACAGGGGCAGAACGGGCGGCCCGCTCCCCGGCCGCGCGCTCAACGCCACCTCGATCGGAGCCCCGTACGGCGCCAGCGACCCGGTGGCCGACGGGTCCGCCGCACCCGGAATCGGCCCATTGCCCACCACGACGACCTGATCAGCGCTAGCGTCGTAGAGATGTCCGACCGCGCTCAGGCACGCCCGCCGAAGGTCCTCGGTCTCGACCGCGGCACCGGCCGCGACAGACGGGACCAGCAGGGGCGGATGGGGACATACGGCGGCGGCGACGAGCACGCCCCGAGACTACGTGGCGGGGTGCATTCTTCGCGGGAATGGTCACGGTTCGGCCGCATCAGCTGCTCACTGCGTGCACGAACCTGTGAGAATGCCCTGAGCACCCCTATGGGAACGGAACGAGGATGGTCATGAACACGAGCGGCGGCGACAACACCGCCTTTGGGCGGGTCGACGCGGACGGCACGGTTTACGTGCGTACCGCGGCGGGAGAGCGTGCCGTCGGGTCATGGCAAGCGGGATCGCCGGAAGAGGGCCTCGCGCACTTCGCGCGCCGCTATGACGACCTGGTCACCGAGGTCGAGCTGCTGGAGACCCGACTCGCGAGCGGCGCTGCCGACCCGCAGCACACGCAGGCGTCCGTCCTGCGGCTGCAGGAGCAGCTGCCAGAGGTCCACGCGGTCGGCGACCTGGACGCGGTAGCGGCCCGGCTGGAGAAGCTGGCCACGGTGGTCGCGGCGAAGGCCGAGGAGCAGAAGGCCGCCCGCGCGCAGGCCCGGGAGGAAGCGGCCGAGCGCAAGCGGACGCTCGTCGCCGAGGCCGAGCTGATCGCCGCCGAGAGCACCCAGTGGAAGGTCGCCGGCGACCGGATGCGGGAGATCCTCGACGAGTGGAAGACGATCAAGGGCGTCGACCGCAAGACGGACACCGAGCTGTGGAAGCGCTACGCCGCCGCGCGGGACGCGTTCAGCCGCCGCCGGGGCAGCCACTTCGCCAGCCTCGACGCCCAGCGCAAGCAGGCGCAGACGCACAAGGAGGAGCTGGTCGCCGAGGCGGAAGGCCTGGCCGAGTCCTCCGAGTGGACCGACACCGCGAACCGGCTCAAGCAGCTCATGGCCGACTGGAAGGCCGCCGGGCGCGCGCCGAAGGAGTCCGAGGAGCAGCTCTGGAAGCGGTTCCGGGCCGCGCAGGACGCCTTCTTCGGCCGCCGGTCCGAGGTCTTCTCCGAGCGGGACGCCGAGTACAAGGGCAACCAGGCGAAGAAAGAGGCCCTGCTCGTCGAGGCCGAGGCGCTCGACATCGAGGGCGACGTCAAGGCCGCCCAGTCCACCCTGCGCGACATCCACCGCCGGTGGGAGGACATCGGGCGGGTCCCGCGCGAGGCCATGGGCCCGCTGGACCGGCGGCTCCGCGAGGTCGAGGACAGGGTCCGCGACGCGGTCGACGCCGACTGGCGCCGCGGATCGGCCGAGTCCAACCCGCTGCTGGAGCAGATGCGCGAGCAGGTCGCCGACGCCGAGCGGAAGTTGGAAAAGGCCCGCGCGGTGGGTGACGCGCGCCGGATCGCCGACGCGGAGAAGGCTCTGGAGACCAAGCGCCAGTTCCTGCAGTTCGCCGAACGCACCAGCTGAGGACAGGGGCCCTCGCCGTGTCGGAGATAACCCTCGATCGTCCGCGCGTGCCGGCCGCTCCCCCGGCTGGCGCCACCCCGCCCGCCGGGGACCCGCACGCCACGGCCGTCTGGGCCCCGCTGGGAGCCTCGCCGGCCGCTGACCAGGCCGTTGCGCCGGGCCCGGCCGCTGCGGGTGCGCACGGCGCCGGGGGGTCGCACGCGGCCGCCGCGGCGCTGCACGAAACCGCGGCGGAGCTGATGCCGTGGGCGCGTGACCGGCTGCTGCACCTGGTCGGGCAGGCCTCGCCGAACGGCGACGCGGCGGCCCTGGACGCGGTCGGCGAGGTGCTGACCGCCGGGTTCGCCGAGACGGGCGCGGAGACGATGACGCTCGCCGGCCCGCACGGCGACCATCACCTCGCGTGCTGGCCGGGCGCGGACCAGGATCTGCCGCCCGTCCTGCTGCTCGGGCACCACGACACGGTGCCGGGCGGGGCCGAGGCGCGCACCGACGGCGACACGACCGTGGCCGGCACGGGCGCCCTCGACGGCCGCAGCGGGCTGGTCGTCGCCGAGATGGCGATGCGGCTGCTCAATGTCGTCGGGCTGGCGCCCGCGCAGCCGGTGCGGCTGTTCGTCAGCGCGGACGCCCTGATGGGGAGCCCCACTGCCCGTCCCTACCTGGTGGCCGAGGTGGCGCGGGCCGGGGCGGTCCTGGGGCTGGCGGCGCCGCGTCCGGACGGCGTCCTCACGACGGGTCACGCGGGCGGTGCCCGGGTGCTGATGCGGGTCGGCCCGGACGGCTCGGGCCACCCGGCGTCGGCGATCGAGGAACTGCTCGACCAGCTCGGCACGGTCCGGGCCAACGCCGTGCCGCTGGGCGCCGCCGTCAACGTGGGACGGATCGGCGGCGGCCTCGACGCGTACGCGGTCGCCGAGGTCGCCGGCGCCGAACTCGGCGTGCGGTTCACGGATCCGGCGGGCGAACGGGCGTTCCTCGACGGGCTCACCACGCTGGCCGCCCGCCGCCCCGGACTGGACGTCCAGGTCGAGGCCCTGTCCCACGTCCCTGCCTGGCCCGCGCCGGACCGCAATCCGCTGCTGGACTGGGTGGCGGCCGTCGGCGAGCGGCACGGGATGGCCGTCGTCGGCGCGAGCGCCTGCGATCCCCGCGCGGCCGGCGACAGCCACCCGGGAGACGCCAACCACGCCGGTGTCCTCGGGGCGCCGACGCTGGACGGGTTCGGCGGCGTCGGGCAGCGCGTCCGCGACGGCGAGATCGTGGACGAACTCGTCCGGGTCGACTCGTTGATGCCACGCGCACTGCTGCTCGCGGCGCTGCTCGCCCTGCCACTGCCAGGCATGCCACTGCCCGCCCGCCCGGCGTAACCGCTTCCAGCGAGGCCGCACACCGCCGGCCGAGAAACCTCAAGTCTCCCTCAAGCGGCGTTCGCGCCCTGGCCGGGAGGCCTACCTTCAAGGTGCCCAAACGCAACGTGGCGTGCCGGCCACGGTACTTACTGTCGGCCGCGCTCCGGTCCAGGCCGGGATCCCGTCACGGGGGCAGGGTCCCGGCCTCACCAACAGCCCGGCCTTACCAGTAGCCCGGCACCGGCCCGGCGGCCACAACGAGCAGGTGCAGCACCGCGCCGAGGAGCCCGACGATCACGGCCGCTCCACCCATTCCCCTCGTCCCCCGGTGCCCGCGATCGGCGAAGTACAGCGCGAGAGCGCCGAGCAGCACACCGAGGACGGACACGGCCGCGCTGAACCCCGAGATGGCGGTGGTGATCTCGATGGCGGTCGGCCCGCCCCAGACCAGCTCCGGATCGTTCGGCAGCGTGACGGCGCCGGCGAGGCGGCCGATCACGGTCATCCCCAACCAGGGCACGACGGCCAGCACGAGCCCGGACACGGCCAGCGCCATCGGGGTGAACACCGCACGGCCGACGGCGCGCCACGCCTCCGAGCGCCGCGGCGCGTCGTGCGTCGGCTCCTCGTCCCAGTCGCCGGACGGCTCACCGGGGCCGTCGCTGAGGATGTCGGCCTGACCATGCGCGTCACCCTGCGCGTCACCGTGCGCGTCAGTCATCGGACTGCACCTCCTGCCTGCGTCGCGACACCGGAGTGGGACGATCGGCACATGCATCCCGATCGTGCCAGCCGCCGCCAAACGGCGATACTCGCGCTGGTGGCGGTGCTGGCCGTGCACGCGCTGGCCGGATGCGCGGCGGCCAACCGGAACGAGGTCCGGTACCCGGCGGCCGGCATCACGATCGCGTCCGGCAGCGCGCAGGGCGTGTACAGCGGCTACGCCGAGGCGTACCGGCGCGCGCTGGGCCAGGACGTCCCCGACCTGCGCGTGAAGGTCGTCCACACCAACGGCTCGCTCGACAACCTGGACCGGCTCGGCAGCGGACGGGCGCAGCTGGGCTTCGCCACGGCCGACACCGCGTACCAGGCCACGATCGGCCCGAGCCAGCCGGCGCCGAACCTGCGCGCGATCGCCCGGATCTACGACGAGTACCTGCACCTGGTCGTGCCGGCGTCCTCGCCCGTGCGGTCCGCCCGTGACCTGCGGGGGCTGCGGGTCTCGACGGGCGCCGAACGGTCGTCCACCGAACTCACGGCCGGCCGTGTCCTGGACGCCGCCGGGATCGCGCCCGAGAAGGACCTCGTCCGCCGGCGCTTCGGCCTCGACGCCTCCGTCGCCGCCCTCCGCGACGGCCGGATCGACGCGTTCTTCTGGTCCGGCGGCCTGCCCACTCCCGGCATCGGCGACCTCGCGGCGACCACGCCGATCCGGCTGGTGCCGCTCGACGACCAGGTCAACACGCTGCGGGCGAAGTACGGGGCGGTGTACCGGCGCGCCACCGTGCCGTCCACGACGTACCCGCAGGTGCCGCAGGCCGTCACGGTCGGCGTCCCGAACTACCTGGTCGTCACCGGCGACCTGGACGCGCGGCTCGTCTACCAGCTCACCCAGGTCCTGTTCCGGCACCGGGGCACGATCGGCGCGAAGGTGCCCAGCGGCCGGCTGCTCGACGCCCGTTCGGCCATCTCGACCATGCCGATCCCGCTGCACGCGGGCGCCGAACGCTACTACCGCGACCAGAAACCCTAGAACCTCACGATCCCACCGGTCGAATCGTGAACCCAGGCTTCACGATCCCACCGGTCGCGACGCGGGGGTCGGCTCGGCGGCTGCGCGGGGCAGGACGAGCGTCACCGCGAGGCCGTGCGGCTCCGCCGACGCCACTTCGAGGCGGGCGCCGAACGTCGGCAGCAGTGTCGCCACGATGGCCATGCCGAGCCCGGACCCGGCCAGGTTGCTGTGCCGGGGGCTGCGCCAGAACCGGTCGGTGATGCGCGCGAGTTCGTCCTCGGGCAGCCCTTCGCCGTCGTCGGTGACGACGATCCGGACCGCGTCCTCGTGCACCGCGACGGCCGCGGAGATCTGGCCGCCCGGCGACGCGTACTTGACGGCGTTGTCGAGGATCTCGTCGAGGACGCGGCTCACCGACTCGGCGTCGACGACCGCCACCGCCGCCGCCTCGCCCTCCCGGACGACGATCAGCTCGCGGGCGTCGGCGGCCGGGCGCCAGGCGCCGAGGCGGTCGTCCACCAGCGGGCCGACGTCCTGGGCCTGGACGGCGCCCAGGTGCTTCTCCGCGCGGGCGAGCGCCAGCAGCTCCTCCAGTACCTGCTGGAGCCGTTCCCCCTCGCGCCGTACCTCCTGGTACTCGCGCTGGGCGTCCGGCCCCAGCTCCTCGCCGAGGTTGCCGATCCGCAGCAGCAGCGCCGTCAGCGGGTTGCGCATCTGGTGGGACGCCTCGGCCACGAACGCCCGCTGCTGTTCCAGGGACGCGTCGACGGTCCGCGCCATCTCGTTGAACGACCGGGCGAGGCGGCGCAGCTCGGGCGGGCCGGCCGACTCCGGGACCCGGGTGTCGATGCCGCCCTCGGCCAGCGCGTGGGCGGCGGCGTCCAGGCTGTGGACGGGGCGCAGGATCCACCGGGACAGCACGGCCGCGACCGCCGCGAACACGACCAGCGACAGCAGTCCGCCGAGCGCGAGGACCGTCCACGCGCGCCACACGTCGGACCGGAACCGGCCCGTCGGCGACATCGTGACGACCACGCCGGCCACCTCGCCGCCGCTGCCGAACGGTTCGGCGACGACGAGCGGGCGGGTGTCCCACGGCCACTGGACGAGCGGTTCCTCGGCGCGGCGGCCGTCCCGGGCGTTGCGGACCCGTTCCCGCACCTCGGGGGTCTCCAGGTCGATGCCGGTCCGGGACGCGGCGACCAGGTTGCCGTCGGCGTCCAGGATCGCGACCGGGATCTCGTACACGTCGTCGTAGCGCCGCGCCTCCTCGCGCAGCGCGGAGATGTCCTCGGCCGCGAGCCCGTCCGCCGCGATCGAGGCGAACCGGTCGGTGTCGTTGAGCCGGTCGATGAACACGCGCTGCTGCTCGGCGACGGCGTAGCTGAACCCGAGCGGCACCTGCAGGGCGCCGATGACGCCGGCCAGCAACGTCAGTAGCAGGACGAACAGCCGTGCCCGCACGGGTCAGCCCGCCGGGAAGCGGTAGCCGACACCGCGCACGGTCTCGATGATCTCCGGGACCCCGAGCTTCGAGCGGACGGACGCCACGTGCACTTCGAGCGTGCGCTGGTGGCCGGTCCAGGCGGAGTCCCAGACCTCGCTGATGATGTGCGCGCGGCTGAACACCACACCGGGCTGGCGGGCGAGCATGGCGAGGAGGTTGAACTCCTTGCGGGTCAGCGTGACGGGCGTGCCGGCGACGGTGACCTCGCGGCGCTCCAGGTTCAGCTCGACGCCGTGGGCACCGGCCTGCCCGGCCGGCGCGGGGGCGACACCGCCCCGGGACGGCCCGCTGCGCCGCACGACCGCGTGGATGCGCGCCAGCAGCTCGCGCAGGTCGTACGGCTTGGTGACGTAGTCGTCGGCGCCCAGATGCAGCCCGTGGACGCGCGTCCGCATGTCGGTGCGGGCCGTGACCATGATGATCGGGACGTCGCACACGGCCCGGATCTGCCGGCACACCGTCAGGCCGTCGCCGTCGGGCAGCACCAGGTCGAGCAGGACGACGTCGTAGGCCGAGCCGTCGCCGATCCGCTCCATCGCGGCCTTCGCCGTGCTGGCGCGGACCACCTCGATCGTCTGGCGGCGTAACCCGTCGACGAGCGCGGCCGCCACCCGGTCGTCGTCCTCGACGAGCATCAGCCGCATCCGGGCCTCAGCAGGTTCCGCAGGCGGACGCCGGCGCCGGGGCCGGCTTTCCGACGGTCGGCAGCCCGAGCAGGACGCCCGGTGTGCGGGGCGCCCGGCCGGCCGCCCAGTTGTCGCCGGCCGCCGTGCGGCGATGGCTGAGCACCGCGCCGTCCGCGACCAGGTGGTGCGGCGCGGCGTAGGTGACTGTCGTCTCCACGACGTCGCCGGGCCTGATCTGCGTGGCGTCGGCGGCGAAGTGGACGAGTCGCCCGTCGCGGGCGCGACCGCTGAGCCGGTGGGTAGCGGCGTCCTTGCGGCCCTCCCCCTCGGCGACCAGCAGTTCGACCGTCCGTCCGACCAGTGTCTTGTTCTCCGACCAGGAGATCTCCTCCTGGAGCGCCACCAGCCGCTCGTAGCGTTCCTGGACGACCGCCTTCGGCAGCTGCCCCTCCATCTCGGCGGCCGGGGTGCCGGGACGCTTCGAGTACTGGAACGTGAAGGCGCCGGAGAACCGGGACGCGCGGACGACGTCCAGGGTGCCCTGGAAGTCCTCCTCGGTCTCGCCGGGGAAGCCGACGATGATGTCGGTGGTGATGGCGGCGTCCGGCATCGCGGCGCGGACCCGCTCGATGATGCCGAGGTACTTCTCGCGCCGGTACGAGCGGCGCATCGCCTTGAGGACGGCGTCCGACCCGGACTGCAGCGGCATGTGCAGCTGGTGGCACACGTTCGGGGTCTCGGCCATCGCGGCGATCACGTCGTCGGTGAAGTCGCGCGGGTGCGGGGACGTGAACCGCACCCGCTCCAGGCCCTCGATCTCGCCGCAGGCCCGCAGCAGCTGCCCGAACCCGTCGCGCTCGCCGAACTCGCGGCCGTAGGAGTTGACGTTCTGCCCGAGCAGCGTCACCTCCAGGACGCCCTCGGCGACCAGCGCCCGCACCTCGGCGAGGATGTCGCCGGCACGCCGGTCCTTCTCCTTGCCGCGCAGGGCCGGGACGATGCAGAAGGTGCAGGTGTTGTCGCAGCCCACCGAGATCGACACCCAGCCCGCGTACGTCGACTCGCGCCGGCTCGGCAGCGTCGACGGGAAGACCTCCAGGGCCTCCAGGATCTCGACCTGCGCCTCGGCGTTGTGCCGGGCCCGCTCCAGCAGGACCGGCAGCGCGCCGATGTTGTGGGTGCCGAACACGACGTCGACCCACGGCGCCTTGCGGGTGATCTCGCCCCTGTCCTTCTGGGCGAGGCAGCCGCCGACCGCGATCTGCATGCCCGGGTGCGACTTCTTCACCGGCGCCAGGTGCCCGAGGTTGCCGTACAGCTTGTTGTCGGCGTTCTCCCGGACGGCGCAGGTGTTGAAGACGACCACGTCAGCCGTCGCGCCGGTGGCCACGCGGACGTAGCCGGCGTCCTCCAGCAGCCCGGACAGGCGTTCGGAGTCGTGGACGTTCATCTGGCAGCCGTAGGTGCGGACCTCGTAGGTCCTCGGTGCGTGCGTGAGGGTCGTCATAACGCCCTACAGAGTACGGCGCGACACGTCGTTACTGGTCCGTGACCTCACTGCGAGGTTCCGGCGTCAAGCCGACGCTAATGTACGGCGCGGGAGTCGAAACCGACGTCGACAGCGCGGGGAGCGAGATGTCTGAGCAGGCGACGGAAGCCACACCGCTGGTGGTGCTGGACGGCGTGGACAAGTACTTCGGCGATCTGCACGTGCTGCGCGACATCAACCTGTCCATCGGCAAGGGCGAGGTCATCGTCGTGATCGGCCCGTCCGGGTCGGGCAAGTCGACGCTGTGCCGGGCGATCAACCGGCTCGAACCGATCCAGGGCGGGTGGATCTCCATCGACGGCGTGCGGCTGCCGGAGGAGGGCAAGGAACTGGCCCGGCTCCGCGCGGACGTCGGCATGGTGTTCCAGTCGTTCAACCTGTTCGCGCACAAGACGATCGTCCAGAACGTGATGCTCGGCCCGGTCAAGGTGCGCAAGGAGAAGCCGGACGCGGCCCGCAAGCGCGCGATGGACCTGCTGGAGCGGGTCGGCATCGCCAACCAGGCCGACAAGTACCCCGCGCAGCTCTCCGGCGGCCAGCAGCAGCGCGTCGCGATCGCCCGGGCACTCGCGATGCAGCCGAAGGTGATGCTGTTCGACGAGCCCACCAGCGCCCTGGACCCGGAGATGGTCCAGGAGGTGCTCGACGTCATGATCTCGCTCGCCCGCGAGGGCATGACCATGGTCGTGGTCACCCACGAGATGGGCTTCGCGCGTCGGGCCGCGAACCGGGTCGTGTTCATGGCCGACGGCTCGATCGTGGAGGAGGCGGACCCGGACACCTTCTTCACCAAGCCGAAATCCGACCGGGCGAAGGACTTCCTGTCGAAGATCCTGACTCACTGAAAATCCAGATAAGCGAGGGGACACGCACCATGAAGCTCCGTTTGGTCGCCGTCGCGGCCCTGGTGGGCGCGCTCGCGCTGACCGGCTGTGGCAAGGAAGGCGACGACGACACCGCCGCCCCGAAGACCGACGTCGAGTCCGGCGTCACCGTCGAGGGCTCGCCGACGTTCGACAAGATCAAGAGCCGCGGCAAGGTCATCATCGGCGTCAAGGAAGACCAGCCGAACCTGGGCTTCAAGGACCCGGTGACGAACAAGTACTCCGGCTTCGACATCTCGATCGCGAACCTGATCGCCGCGAAGCTCGGCTACGGCGAGGACAAGATCGAGTACAAGGCGATCCCGTCCGCGAACCGCGAGCAGGCGATCATCAACGGTGACATCGACTACTACGTCGGCACCTACTCGATCACCGACAAGCGCAAGCTGCAGATCTCCTTCGCCGGCCCGTACTACGTCGCCGGCCAGGACCTGCTGGTCCGCAAGGACGAGGCCACGATCACCGGCCCGGAGACCATGGCGGGCAAGAAGATCTGCTCGGTCACCGGCTCGACCCCGATCCAGCGGATCAAGACCGAGTACAAGACCGCGCAGACCGTGGAGTTCGAGAAGTACTCCCAGTGCGTCGACCAGCTGCTGAACAAGCAGGTGGACGCGGTCAGCACCGACGACGCGATCCTCAAGGGCTACGCGGCGCAGCAGCCCGACAAGCTCAAGGTCGTCGGCAAGACGTTCTCGACCGAGAAGTACGGCGTGGGCCTGCCCAAGGACGACAAGGCGCTGCGCGACAAGGTCAACGACGTGATCGAGGCCGCGGCCAAGGATGGCGACTGGAAGAAGATCTACGACGCCACCCTCGGCAAGTCCGGTGCCCCGGGCGAGGCGCCGGCGCTCGAGCGTTACTGACGCATGACATCGGCCCGGCCGCGCACCGGTAGCGCGCGCGGCCGGGCCGTTCCACGCCACGACCTCGCCGCCCGGGGAGCGCGATGAATGACTTCGTACCAACGCTGACCGACAACTGGAGTCTGTTCCTGGACTCCTTCGGCCAGACGATCATGCTGTTCCTGGTGTCGGGTGTCCTCTCGCTGATCGTCGGCACGGTCCTGGCGGCGTTCCGCGTCTCGCCGGTGCCCGCGCTGCGCGCGTTCGGGGCCGGCTACGTCACCCTGCTCCGGAACACGCCGCTCACGCTGGTGTTCTTCTTCGTCGTCTTCGGGTTCCCGTACCTGGAGATCAACCTGTCGTTCTTCACGTTCGCGATCGTGGCGCTCAGCGCGTACACGGCCGCGTTCGTCTGTGAGGCCGTCCGGTCCGGGTTCAACACGGTGGCGGCCGGGCAGGCCGAGGCGGCGCGCGCGATCGGCCTCACGTTCAGCCAGACGCTCACCCTCGTGATCCTGCCGCAGGCACTGCGGGCCGTGGTCCCGCCGCTGGCGAGCATCATGATCGCGCTGGCGAAGAACACGACGATCGCGGCCGGGTTCAGCGTCGCCGAGGCGGCGTCCATCCGGGCGAACCTCAGCGAGCTGGGCTACCCGGTGGTGGCCGGCCTCACCTGGGTCGTCATCGGCTTCCTGGTCATCGTGGTCCCGCTGTCCTGGGGCCAGCGCAACCTCGAACGACACTGGAAGGTGGCGCGGTAGTGAGCGAGCGCAGCGAGCGAGCCAGACGAGCACAGCTCCGCCCGCTTGCGGCGACCGAGCGAAGCGAGGTGCGTCCGTGAGCGTCCAGACGGTGTTGTTCGACATCCCCGGGCCCAGGGCCCGCGCCAGGAACCGGCTGCTGGGCATCTTCGGCACGCTGCTGGTCGCCGGCATCCTCGGCTACGTGATCTACCGCTTCTACACGACCGGTCAGTTCGACGGCCAGAAGTGGGAGATCCTGTCCTACAAGAACCCGCAGCTGCGCCTCGTCGACGGCTTCGTCGCCACCCTGCGGGCAGCCGGGGTGGCGGCGGTCCTCGCGGTGTTGCTGGGCGCCGTCCTCGCCGCCGCCCGCCTCTCGGACCACGCGTTCTTCCGCGCGCCGGCGTTCCTCGTCGTCGAGCTGTTCCGCGCGATCCCGCTCCTGCTGCTGATGTTCGTCTTCTACTACGGCGCACCGGCGCTCGGCTTCCGCACCACGCCGTTCATGGCCGTGGTCCTGGGCCTGGTGCTCTACAACGGCGCGGTCCTCGCCGAGCTGTTCCGGGCCGGCGTGGAGTCGGTTCCCGGTGGACAGTCCGAGGCCGCCTACGCGCTGGGCATGCGCAAGACGCAGGTCATGGTCAGCGTGCTGCTGCCGCAGGCGATCCGCGCGATGCTGCCGGCCATCATCAGCCAGCTCGTCGTGCTGCTCAAGGACACCGCCCTCGGCTTCCTCGTCACGTACGAGGAGCTGCTCGACGCCGTCAAGGACCTCTCCGGCGCGCAGCAGTTCGAGTTCCCGCTGATCCCGCTCGCGCTCGTCGGCGGCGCCGTGTACATCGCGACGTGCATGCTGCTGTCGGCGTTCGCGAACTGGCTGGAGAAGCGGGCGCGCCGGTCCACCAAGACGACCGCGGCGCCCCTGGATCCCGATCAGGGCGCGTTGATGGGACACGGCGCGGCGCCGATCTAGCCGATCTGGCCGCTTGGGCCCCGCTGGCGATCCCGCCGGCGGGGCCTCTTGCTGGCGGCGGGCCTTTGGCCTAGTGGCTGCGGGCCTCTGGACTTAGTGGCGTAAGTAGTCGCGCAGCTGGGCGGCCTTGGCGTCGAGTTGCGCGCGGGACAGCGTGCCGAGGGCCTTCTGGTTGGCGCTCGCGATCGACATCTCGATGCCGACGGCCACCCGCCCGGACACGACGACCCGCACGACCTGCGTGTCCGGCGTCCGGACGTGGGTCCGCGGCCGGTACATGAGCGACCCGATGAACGGCTGTTCGTTGACGAAGTTGACCCGCTGGTTCCCGCTGAACGTCTCGACGCCGTCGACCACGCTGACCGGGTACTCCTTCGTCTGCCACTGGGACCGGTTGCCGCTGATCATGTCGAGCTGGCACTCGTACGTGCTGAGGCGCCCGTCGCGCAGGTAGGCGACGAGGACCTGGTACGAGGAGAAGCGGGTGACGAGGTCCAGCCCGCGGCGGGCGACCAGGCTGGCCGAGTACGCCGGCCCGACGAACACCAGTGCCTGCTGCCTCGCCGCCGCCGGGAGCGCGAACCGGGCCAGGCCGTCGTCGACGACTCCGCTCACGTCGTGCCCGAGCCAGTAGTCCATCTCCTGGTCGGTCGCCTTCGGCTCGGTCAGCGCGCGGCTCGTGCTGGAGGCGACGTATAACGTCCGGTACTCGGCGTGCTTGATGCCGCCGGCGATCATCGCGACCGTGCCGAACATGCCGAGCACGACCACCAGCAGGGCGAACGTGCCCTGCATGGAGCCGACCAGCCCGATGACCACGGCCGCCAGGAGGGCCACGCCGCCGCCGAACACCGCCGGTCTGATCATCGGGTGCTCGACGGGGAAGGCGGCGGTCTCGGTGAAGTACTTGCGGGCACGGTCCACGCGGTCGGCGTGTCCGGTCAGCACCTGCGCCGTCGTCATGGGAGCACCTCCGGGAGCCGGTCGTGGCGCCATGGTCCCGCACTTCGGTGCTGGTCACATGGGGATTTCGGGTGGAAACAGGCGGTCAGGCTGCACGATCCCACCCGAAATCTGGCGGGGATCAGCCGATCAGGCGGGAGAACTGGCGTCGGGCGGCGTCGAAGGTGGCGCGGTCGAGGACGGCGCCGGTGAGGCGGCCGGCGGTGATCGGCTCGGTGAAGAAGCGGTCCGGGAGCGTTTCGTCGGCCTCCGTGTGCCCCTCGCGGGCGGCGTACTCGCGCAGCAGCGCCCACCGGCGGCGGCCCCAGGCGCGCAGGTCGTCGACGGTGACGTCCCAACCGGTGACGGCGCCGACCAGTCCGGCGACGTCGTCCTCGGTGAGGATCCGGGTCGGCGGGCCCGCGAAGACACACACGTCGAGGGCGTCGAAGCCGCTCCACAACTCCAGCAGCCCGTGCGTCAGCTCGACCTTCGCCGGGTCGAGCGAGGCCATCGGGAGGCCGCCGGCCGGGGCGCCCGCCCGCCGCACGTAGGCGTCGGACCCCCACTCCGGATCGAAGTCGATGTCGTGCTCGACGACGTCGTACCGGGGACCGAGCGGGCTCAGCGCGTACGCGAGCGCCTGGCCCTGCGACCCGCGCGGATCGGGGAACGTCAGCTCGACGCCCTTCACGTGCATCGCGTACGGCTCGGTCGCCGGGTCCCGCCGGGCCGCCCGCCGCACTCCCTCGGCGAGCAGGTCGCCGGCGCCGCGCCGGTACGCGACCGCCTCGGCCAGCTCCGCCAGCCCGGCGATGTCGCCGAACATCGGACCGCCCTCGCGCAGTCCCCGCTCGGCCAGCTCGCACCACCACCCGAGGACCCCGCCGAGCGACACCGGGTCGAGCCCCCAGTCGTGGCACCGCGCGTTCAGCGCGAGCAACGCGTCGAGGTCAGCGACGCCGAGGTTCGGCCCGAGCGCCCACAACGCCTCCTGATGCAACCCGGCCGCGCCGGCCCCGGACGAGAACGTCTTGATGCAGTCGTTGGGGCAGCCGGGGCAGCCGCCGCCGGACCGGACGAGGCGTGCCGCGAGCGCGTCGCCCGCGAGCCCGTCATAGCCGGTCAGCGCCGACTCGCTGAAGTTCCGCGCCGGGTAGTACCCCTCCAGCGGGGACAGCGCCCCGAACCCCGGCGGGTCGTGCTGGATGCGCGTGAGCCGGTTGTCCGGGATCCCCGCCGCGTACCGGGCGGTCAGCGCCACGACGGCCACCGGATCGGCGACCGCGGGCGGGGCACCGCCGACCAGCACGACGGCCTTGAGGTTCTTCGCGCCCATGACCGCGCCGGCGCCGCCCCGGTACGCGGCGAAGTCCCGGTCCGTGACGATGCTGGCGAACCGGACGCGCCGCTCCCCGGCCGGTCCGATCGCGGCGACGTGCCCGTCCGGATGCCGTTCCTGGAGCGCGTCCGTGGTGGCGAACACGCCCAGGCCCCGGAGGTCCGTGGCGTCGCGCAGGGTCGCCTGCCCGTCCTCGACCAGGAGGTAGACGGGCGTCTCCGCCGCGCCGACCAGCACGATCCCGTCGAACCCGGACTCCTTGAGCGCGACCCCGAACGGCCCCTCGACGCGGGACTCGGCCGCGCCTCCGGACAGCGGCGACTTCGTCACCACGCTGAACCGCGCCAGCCCGACCGCCCGGACCCCGGCCGCCACACCGGACAGGAACATCAGCGGCACGTCCGGATCGAACGCGTCCAGGCCGGGCCGCGTCTCGGTCAGCAACAGGTGCGCGCCGAGCAACCCCCCACCCACGTAGGTGCGCTGGCCCTCGGAGCTGAGCGGCTGGGTCGTGGCCGCGCCCGTGCCCAGGTCGACGCGCAGCAGCCGCCCGGAGCACCCCAGCGGCGTCACCACGAGATCACTCGGGGAAATCCACGCTTCCCTCGGCTCCGAAGGGTGGATTTCCCCGAGTAATCCACAGTGGACCTCATCGCAGGGCGTACACCCGGCGAGCGACCCCGCCGAAGACGGCGTCCCGCTCGCCCGGGTCGAGCCCCGATGTCAGCTCCTCGGCGGCCGCGACCACGTCCGCGTAAGTCCCGGCGACCGTGCAGACGGGCCAGTCCGAGCCGAACATGACCCGGTCGGGGCCGAACGCGTCGAGTACCACGTCCGCATAGGGCTTGAGGTCTTGCACCGTCCACGACGCCCAGTCCGCCTCCGTGACCAGCCCGGACAGCTTGCACGACACGTTGGGCCGCGCCGCCAGCGCCCGCAGCTGGCCCGCCCACGGCTCCACGTCGCCCGACGCGACGGGCGGTTTCGAGCAGTGGTCGAGGACGAATGTCAGCTCAGGGAGCCGCTCCGCGCAGGCGACTGCCGCCGGGAGCTGGTGCGGCAGGGTCAGCAGGTCGTACGCCAGCCCGGCGGAGGCGACCGCCGCGAGGCCGCGCAGGACGTCCGGACGGAGCAGCCACTCCGGATCCGGCTCGCCCTGCACCTGGTGACGGATGCCGACCAGCCACTCCCCGCCCGGCCCGGACCGCAGCGAAGCCAGCGCCCCAGCCACGTCCGGGGCGGTCAGGTCGACCCAGCCGACCACGCCCGCGACCAGGTCGGAGCCGGCCGCGATGGCCAGGAACTCCGGCGTCTCCTCGGCGACCGTGACCGTCTGCACGAGCACGGTGGCGGTGATCCCGGCGGCACGGGCCTGCGGCGCCAGCTCGTCGACGGTGAACGTCCGGTGCAGGGGTTCGAGCGCGCCGGTCGTCCACGGCTGGTCCCGGACGGCGAGGTCCCACACGTGGTGGTGAGCGTCAATCATGAGACCTCCCCCCAGAGAGCCTCAGGGACATCGGAGCGCAGGGCGGCGAGGTTCGCGGAGGTCTCGGCCACGCTGCGGGCGCCGCTCAGCACCGACACCACCGCCGGATGCGAGTACGGGAACTGCAACGCGGCCGTGGTCAGCGGCACGCCGTGCCGTTCGCACACGGCCCGCAGCTCCTGGGCGCGCGCGACCATGTCGTCCGGCGCCGGGAAGTAGTTGAACGGGGCGCCGGGACGGGGGTCCGCGAGCAACCCCGAGTTGAACACCCCGCCGATGACGACCGCCCGACCGCGCTCGACCGCCGCCGGCAGCAGATCGGCCAGCCCGGACCGGTCAAGCAGCGTGTACCGGCCGGCGAGCAGCACGACGTCGATGTCCGTCTCGGTGACGAACCGGGCCGGTACCGCCGACTGGTTCATGCCCACCCCGATGGCCCGCACGACACCCTCGGACCGCAGCTTCTCCAGCGCCGGGTACGCCTCGCTGAGCGCCTGCTCGACGTGGTCGTCCGGGTCGTGCAGGTACACGATGTCGACGCGGTCGAGGCCGAGGCGGGTCAGGCTGGCGTCGAGGGAGCGGCGCACGCCGTCACCGGAGAAGTCCCAGCGCGTCTCCCGGGCCGGCACCTCACCGGCGAAGATCGTCGCGGGCGGGAACTCGGCGTCCTCCAGGATCCGTCCGACCTTGGTCGACAGCGTGTACGAGTCGCGCGGCACCCCGGCGAGCGCCTTGCCGACCCGTTCCTCGACGAGCCCCTGGGCGTAGTGCGGCGCGGTGTCGAGGTAGGACAGGCCGGCGTCCAGGGCGTGCCGGATCGTGGCCAGCGCGTCGTCCTCGGACACCGCCGCGTACATGCCGCCGATCCCCGCCGTGCCGACCCCGAGGGCGGTCACCGCCACACCCGTATCCCGGATCGTCCGCAACCCCGTCGGCTCGATCATGCTGCTCCCTCGTCGTGGATGAGGCGGATCACCGCCTGGCTCATGCGGTCGTAGTCGTGGTCGCACGGCAGCTCGCCGCGCACCGCGAAGTCGCGGAGCACCACGACGCGGTCCGCGAGCGTCACGAGTTCCGGCAGGTCGGACGTGATCAGCAGGATCGCCGTGCCGCCCGCCGCCAGTTCGGCGATGAGCTGGTGGAACGCGGCCTTGGTCCGGACATCGACGCCGACGGTCGGCTCGTCCACCACGAGGATGTCGCAGTCGGCGGCCAGCCATTTCGCGAGCGACACCTTCTGCTGGTTGCCGCCGGAGAGCTGCCCGGCGAGCTGGGCGGGGCTCGCCAGCCGGATGCCGAGCCGGTCGACGTAGGTGGCGACCACCTCGCGCTCGCGCCGGTCCGGGACGAACCCGAGGCGGGCGAGCCTCGACCAGATCGTCACGCCGATGTTGCGGGTGACGGGCTGGTCGCCGAAGACGCCCTCGTCCTTGCGGTTCTCGGTGACGTACCCGATGCGGTACTTCGTCAGCGCCTCGCGCACCGACGAGATCCGGACCGGCTCGCCCCGCACGGACACCGTGCCGGCGGTGACCCGGTCGAGGCCGAGCAGCGCCCGCGCGAGTTCGGTGCGGCCGGCGCCGACCAACCCGTACAGACCCACGATCTCCCCCGGACGGACGGCAAGCGAGATGTCCCGGTGCCCGCTCGCCGTGGACACCCCGTCGAGCTCCAGGGCGGGGGTGGACTCCGACACCGTGCGTTCCGGCAGCCGCAACGTCGCCTGGGCACGTCCGACCATGAGGTTCACGATCTGGTCGCGGTCGTGGTCCGACAGCGGCGCCGCCTCCAGGACGGACGCGCCGTCGCGCAGCACCGTCACGGTGTCGCAGAGCGCGAACACCTCCTCCAGCTTGTGGCTGACGAACAGGACGCCCCGTCCGTCCGCGACCAGCCGCCGGACGACCTCGAACAGCTTGTCGGCCTCGTCCCCGGTGATGGAGGCCGTCGGCTCGTCCAGCAGGAGGACGCGCGTGTCCAGGTAGAGGGCCTTGGCGATCTCGACCAGCTGGGTCTGGGCGACCGACAGCGTCGAGACCGGACGGTCCGGGTCGAGATCGAGGTCGAGCAGGTCCATGCAGCGGCGGGCCTCGGCACGGACACGCCGCCGGTCCACGATCCCGCCGCGCGACGGCATCGCCTGCAGGACGATGTTCTCCCCGACGGAGAACGCCGGGATGACGTTGCGCTCCTGGTGGACGACGCCGATGCCCGCCTCGCCGGCCGCGTGCGGGGACGAGATCGTCAGCGCCTGCCCGTCGAGGTGGATCGTGCCGCTGTCGGGCTTCTCCACGCCGGTCAGGATCTTGATCAGCGTGCTCTTGCCGGCGCCGTTCTCGCCCAGCAGCGCGTGGACGGACCCCGATCGCATCCGCAGCGTGGCCCCGTCGAGCGCCCGTACGCCCGGGAACGTCTTGACCAGGTTCTCCGCCACCAAGAGGTCTGTCATGTGGGCGCCTTTCCCTCGCGCAGGCGACTGAGCAGCACCGCGCCGAGCACCACGACACCCACCACCAGGTCGACCCAGCGGCGGTCGATGTCGAACTGCGCCTGCGTCACGTCGACCATCCGGATGATGAACGCCGCCAGGACGGTGCCGACCACGCTCACCGCTCCCCCGGTCAGCGCCACCCCGCCGATGATCGGGGCGGCGAAGCTCGGCAGCAGGAGATCGTCCCCGATCGAGGTGTTGACCGACCCCGACCCGGAGATCACCAGCACGGACGCCACCCCGACGAGCAGGCCCGACAGCGTGTGCGCGACGACGAGCGACCGGTCGTTGGAGACGCCCGAGAGCCGCGCGGCGAACGGGTTGCCGCCGCTGGCCAGCAGGTTCCGGCCGGACACCGTGCGCCGGAAGTAGAAGGCGACCAGCGCCGCGACCGCGAGCGCCGCCAGGAAGATCACCGGGATGCCGGCCAGGGACGCGTCGCCCAACTCCTGGAGCCCGGGCGAGTACCCCTGGATCGTGCCCGACCCGGCCACCCCGTACCGCAGGCCCTCCAGGATCGTCATCGTCGCGAGCGTGACGACGAACCCGTTGATCCTCGTGACGACCACCAGCACGCCGTTGACCGCGCCGACCAGCGCCCCGAGCCCCAGCGCGATCGCGACCGCCGCCAGCGCCGGCACCGAGTGCTCGACCATCAGCGACGCGGCCGTCATCGCGCAGTACCCGGTGAGCGCGCCCACCGACAGGTTCATCTGGCCGACGCCGAGCACGACCATCTGCGCCAGCCCGATCACGATCGGCACGGCCAGGAACCGGAAGAACGCGCCGAGCGTGCCGCCGGTCAGCAGGTTGAAGTCCGTGGCGACGGCGAGCACCGAGAAACCCACGACGCTGATCGCCGCGAGCGTGAACTCGCTCGTCCGGTAGAACCGGCTGGCCTGGGTAGCGCGGCGGGCCGGCGGTGCCCCGGTCGGGTCGGCGGGTGGAAGAGCGGTGGTCATGGCTTCACTCCGCGGCGTTCGGCGAGGACGACCCGGAGGCGGTCCAGCGACAGGGCCAGGATCAGCACGACGCCGAGGTAGATCTTCAGCTCGTCGAGGACGAACCCGAGCAGGTTCAGTCCCTTGTAGATGATCTGCGTGAGCGTGGCGCCCAGGACGGTGCCGAGCACCGATACGGCGCCGCCGGCGAGCAGCGTGCCACCGAGGACGGGCGCCAGGAACGACGGCAGCAGGAACCCCTCGCCGATCGTGGCCGAGAACGCGCCGTTGTTGATGGCGAGCAGGAACCCGGCCAGCGCGGCGAGGGTGCCGGACATGGCGTGGGCGCCGATGACCCGACGGCCGGTTGGGATGCCGGAGTACTTGGCGGCGCGCTCGCTGGACCCGGTCATCAGCAGCTCGCGCCCGAGCCGCGTGTACCGGAAGACGTAGCCGACCACGATCGCGGCGACCAGCCCGAACGGCGCGACGAGCGGGATCGCGGACGGGCCGCACACGTCGCCTGCGCAGTAGTCGCCGAACGTGTCGTTGCGGAGCTGGTCCATGCCGTCCGGATGGACGGCGAACGACACCCCGCCCGTGACGCTGTTGTAGAGCAGCGTGACGAGGCCGAGTAGGGCGAAGTCCAGGGCGAGCGTGACGACGAACGAGTTGACGCCGGTCCGGGCGATGATCAGGCCCGCGAGCCCGCCGACCGCCGCCCCGACGGCCAGGCCGATCACCAGTCCGAGGTAGAGCGGGACGCCGAGCGCGCTGTACGCCCACCCCATCGCGAACGCCGACAGGGCGGCCATCCGCCCGACGGCGAGATTCATGTGGCCGAGGGACAGCACGCACAGCTGGGCGAGGCCGACGATCAGGAACACCGTGACGTCGGCCAGCAGCGGGACGACCGTCAGCTGCTCGTTGAAGAACGCCGGCCGCAACGATCCGAACACCGCGATCAGGACGGCGATGACGACGAGCAGCCCGATCCGCGGGTTGGCCCAGAACGGCAGCCGCCCGCCGGGACGGGCGACCCGTGGCTCTTCCACGTCGGGCGGGGGCGCCGCTACGACCGTCATGCCACTCTCCGGTCCTCGATGGCGTCGCGGTCCCAGGTGATGCCGAGGCCGGGCTGGGACGGGGCGACCGCGTGGCCGTCGACGACCTCCAGCTCGCCCACCGTGATGGCGCGCAGCTGCGGGATCCGTTCGACGTAGCGGCCGTTGGGGACGGCGGCGGCCAGGCTGACGTGCAGTTCCATGAGGAAGTGCGGGCACACGGACACGTTCATGGCCTCGGCGAGGTGGGCGATCTTGAGCCACGGCGTGATGCCGCCGACCCGCGCCGCGTCGGGCTGGACGATGCCGGCGGCGCCGCGACGCAGGTACTCGGCGAACTGGCCGATCGAGTACAGCGACTCCCCGACGGCGACCGGCAGCGTCGTGCCGCGGACGACCTCGGCGTGGCCGCTGACGTCGTCCGGAGGGAGGGGTTCTTCGAACCAGGCCACGTCGAGCGGTTCGAGCAGCGCGGCGCGGCGAC
The DNA here is from genome assembly GCA_963742725.1 of uncultured Actinomycetota bacterium. Lineage (GTDB taxonomy): Bacteria > Actinomycetota > Actinomycetes > Mycobacteriales > Cryptosporangiaceae > CAVVAL01. Next base: position 2,087,878 of record CAVUMX010000003.1, read on the forward strand.
GGGCCTCGGCGGCCGTGAGCGACTGGTTGGCGTCGACCATGATCTCCAGGCCGTCGCCGACCGCGTTCCGGACGGCCGCGACCCGTTCCGCGTCCTCGCGGCCGTCGGGCTTGCCGATCTTGAGCTTCACGCCGAGCCAGCCGGCCGCCTGCGCCGCCTTCGCGCCGGACACCAGGTCGTCGACGCCGAGGTGCAGCCAGCCGCCTTCGGTGTCGTACAGCGGCACGCGCGGCTTGGCGCCGCCGGCGACGATCCACAGGGGAGACTGCGCGCGCAGGCAACGCAGGTCCCACAGGGCGGTGTCGACGGCCGCCAGGGCGAGGGACGTGAGCACGCCGACGGTCGTGGACCGCGTGGCGGAGAACAGGTCCCGCCACACGGCCTCGATCCGTGCCGCGTCCTGACCGGGGAGCCGGGGCAGCAGGTGGTCCCGCAGCAACGCGAGGACCGAGCTGCCGCCGGTTCCGATCGTGAACGCGTACCCCGTGCCGATCAGCCCGTCATCCGTGCTCACCTCGACGAAGATCGTCTCCTGCTTGACGAACGACTGCACGGCGTCGGTGCGGACGGTCTCCACCTCGACGTCGACGAGGTATGCCCCGGCTTTCGTGATGATCGGCACGCCGCCCCCTACTTGCAGCTCAGGTACTTGCCGTCGAAGTCCTTCTTCAGCTCCTCGGACTTGGCGGTCCGCTCGGCCTCGAAGGTGTCGATGTTGGCCTTGGTCACGACGAACGACCCGGAGTCGATGATCACGCCCGACTCGCTCATGTCGCAGCCGGTGGCGAGCTTGCCCAGCGCGTAGCTGCCCACGTAGGACTGCCCGACCGGGTTCTGGAGGACGGTGCCGGACAGCGAACCGTCCTTGATGCCGGCGATGACCGTCGCGTCGTCGTCGATCGCGATCACCTTGATCGGCAGCTTCGACCGCTTCACGCCCTCGGCCGAGGCCACCGCCGGGTTGTAGGCGGTGTTGACGATGCCGGCGATCTGGTTGCCCTTGGCCGCGAGCAGGTCGGCGACGGCCTTCTGCGCGGTCTGGAGATCCTTGTCGATGTCGGTGACGACCTGGAGGATCTTCACCTGCCCGCCCGACTCTCCGACGGCCTTCTCCACGCCCGCGATCCGCCGCTGCGTGTTCGAGTCGACCTTGTTGCCGGTCAGGTGGACGAGGTTGCCCTTGCCGCCCATCGCCTCGATGGCCGCCTTCGCGGCCTTGTACGCGGCCAGTTCCACGTCGGTGGACAGGCAGAAGTCTGCCTTGTTGACGTTGCCCGCCGGGCACGACGCCAGCGAGGCGACCGTGAATCCCTTGCGGTGCAGGTCGTCGAACGTGGAGTTGATGTTCTCCGGCGCCACGCCGAACACACCGAACGCGTTGTAGCCCTGCGCGGCGAGCGAGGTGAGGACGTTGTTCTGCTTGGTCTGCTCCCACCCGGCGGTCTCGTTGTACGTCACGTCGCCGAGGTCGAAGTCCGACTTGGCCTTGTCGCCACCGGTCTTCCAGGGCTGGAAGTACGGATGCGCGCCACCAGGGACGAGCGCCACCTTCACATCGGACGACTTGTCGAGCTTCGCGCCCGCGTCGGCGCTGTCGTCCTTCCGGCTACAGCCGGCCATACCGATCAGCGCGAGGGCAAGGGCCCCTGCGGCTACTCGCTGGAACATCCGTACTCCACCTCCGGACTCCGGTGGGTGCGTCTCACACCCTAGATCCTATAGGATCTGCGATGTAGCTTGTGTACTGCGTCACACGACGTGGCGTCAAGAGTTGGCAACACGCGTGATCTGTTCGCAATCGGGAGGGACGATGGTGACCTCGGCCAAGCCAGCCGACGACCTCTTCGCCGGCCGGCCGAGACCGCGCAGGCTCACCCTCACGGACGACGTGTACGAAAGCGTGAAGGCGCTGATCATGGACCACGTGCTCGCGCCGGGCGCCAAGGTCACGATCGACGTGCTGGCGCGCAGCCTCGACGTCTCCCCCACGCCCGTGCGCGAGGCCCTCGCCCGGCTGGAGTCCGACGGGCTGGTCATCAAGCGGGCCATGCAGGGCTACACGACCTCGCCGCTGCTGACCCGCGACCAGTTCGAGGAGCTGTTCGAGCTGCGGCTGCTACTGGAGCCGGCCGGCGCCGCGCTGGCGGCCGAGCGCGCGTCCCGCGAGGCCGTCGAGACCGTGCGCGCCGAGGCCAACCAGGTGCAGCCGGTGTCCGGCGGGGCGATGACGTACGAGGAGTACAAGGCGTTCTCCGCCGCCGACGCGAAGTTCCACGACGCGGTGGCCGGTGCGTCCGGCAACACGATGCTGCGGGAGTCGCTTACCCGGCTCCACGCCCACCTGCACCTGAACCGGCTGCACTACCCCAGCGCCAAGGCCGGGCGCACCTTCCCGGAACACCGCAAGATCGCCGCCGCCATCGCCGCCGGAAAACCGGAGGCGGCCGCGCTGGCGATGCGCGAACACCTCGTGCGGTCCCGGGACCGCCACGGCCAGATCTTCAGCACACCGACGACGCAGGGTTGAGCCGATGCCGACGATCACCGCGCTGGACACGTTCGACGTCCGATTCCCCACCTCCCGGGAACTGGACGGCTCGGACGCGATGAACCCCGACCCCGACTACTCAGCCGCCTACGGCGTGCTGCGGACGGACAGTCCTGGCCTGGAGGGGCACGGCTTCGCCTTCACCATCGGACGGGGCAACGACGTGCAGGTCGCCGCCCTGCGCCTGCTCGAACCGTACGTCGTGGGGCTGGACGTCGACACGCTCTGCGCCGATCCCACCGCACTGTCGCAGCGGCTGGTCGGCGACTCGCAGCTGCGCTGGCTGGGGCCCGAGAAGGGCGTCATGCACATGGCGATCGGCACGGTCGTCAACGCCGCCTGGGACCTCGCCGCCAAGCACGCCGGCGTCCCGCTGTGGCGGCTGCTGGCCGGGATGAGCGCCGAACAGCTCGTGTCGCTGGTGGACTTCCGGTACCTGACGGACGTCATGACCCCACTCGAAGCGCTCGACATCCTGCACCGCGCCGAGGAGGGCAAGGCCGAGCGGATCGCCGAGCTGGAGGCGCACGGTTATCCCGCCTACACGACCTCGCCCGGCTGGCTCGGCTACTCCGACGAGAAGCTCACCCGGCTCGCGCACGAGGCCGTCGACGACGGGTTCCGGCAGATCAAGCTCAAGGTCGGCGCCGACCTGGTGGACGACGTCCGCCGGTTCCGGGCCGCGCGCGCCGCCGTCGGCCCGGACATCCGCATCGCCGTCGACGCCAACCAGCGCTGGGGTGTCGAGGAGGCCGTGACGTGGATGCGCGAGCTGGCCCCGTACGACCCGTGGTGGATCGAGGAGCCGACCAGCCCGGACGACGTCCTCGGCCACGCCGCCATCCGGACGGCGCTCGCGCCGATCAAGGTCGCCACCGGCGAGCACGTCCACAACCGGGTCATGTTCAAGCAGCTGCTCCAGGCCGGCGCGGTCGACATCGTCCAGATCGACGCCAGCCGGGTGGGCGGCGTCAACGAGAACCTGGCGATCCTGCTGCTGGCGGCCAAGTTCGGCGCGCCGGTCTGCCCGCACGCGGGTGGCGTGGGGCTGTGCGAGGTCGTCCAGCACCTGTCGTTCCTCGACTACGCCGCCGTGTCGGCGCGCCTCGACGACCGGGTCATCGAGTACGTGGACCATCTCCACGAACACTTCGTCGACCCCGTCGTGATCCGCGACGGGCGGTACGTGGCGCCGCGCCAGGCCGGCTCGGGAGCCCAGATGCACGCCGAGTCGATCGCCCGGTACCTGTACCCCGACGGCCCCGAATGGAAGGACGAACCGTGACCGAGTTCGACGGGTTGCGCGCGGTCGTGACGGGAGCCGCGTCCGGGATCGGCGCCGCGATCGCCGCCGAACTGGCCCGGCGGGGCGCCACCGTCGCCGGTCTGGACCTGCGGCCGGACGCCGTCACCCCGCCCGTGACGGGCATCGCCTGCGACGTCAGCGACGACGAGTCCGTGCGGGCCGCGGTGACCCAGGCCGCGAAGCTGCTCGGCGGGATCGACGTCGTCGCGAACAACGCCGGGGTCGGCGCCGCCGGCACCGTCGCCGACAACCCGGACGAGGAGTGGCTGCGGGTCTGGAACGTCAACGTGGTCGGCATGGTGCGGGTCGCCCGGCACGCACTGCCGTACCTGCGCGAGTCCGACCACGCGGCGATCGTCAACACCTGCTCGATCGCCGCCACCGCCGGGCTGCCGCAACGGGCGCTCTACTCCGCCACCAAGGGCGCCATCCTGTCGCTGACGCTGGCCATGGCCGCCGACCACGTCGGGGACGGCATCCGCGTCAACTGCGTCAACCCCGGCACCGCCGACACGCCCTGGGTCGGCCGCCTGCTCGACGCCGCCCCGGACCCCGACGCCGAACGCGCGGCGCTCAACGCCCGCCAGCCCATGGGGCGGCTCGTCACGGCCGACGAGGTCGCCCACGCCGTCGCGTACCTGGCGAGCCCGTACGCGTCCGCCACCACCGGCACGGCGCTGGCGGTGGACGGCGGCATGCAGGGCCTGCGCCTGCGCCCCAAGTCCTAACCTGCTCGCGCGGCGAGGACATCGGCGACAGTGGCGCGGGCTCCCCGCAGCGACTCCGCATAGTGTTCCGACAGGCGCTCGTACAGCGCGACGGCTTCCTCGGCGGCGTCCAGCGCGGCGTCGAGGTCCAGGCCGGCGGCGGCGCGGACCTCGGCGAACGTCCAGAGCGTGACCGCGAACTTCGGGACCGGCGCGGCGGCCAGCCGCCGGTACGTCGCCACGGACTCGGCGCTCGCGGCCAGCGCCTCGTCATGCCGTCCGCGCGCGGACATCGTGCAGGCGACGTTGTTCAGCGCGGTCCCGAGCGACGGCCCCCACTCCCTGGACCGCCGCTGGCCGAGCGGCCGCAGGATGTCGACGGCTTCCTGCTCCATGGCGAGCGCCTCGTCGTCGCGGCCGACGCGCTTGAGGTCCCTGGCGAGATTCGCCAGCGACGCCGCGAGGTTGCCGTGGACCCCCTCCGGATCGGCGTCCGCCCGTCGGCGCCGGATCGACACCGATTCCTCCTTCGCCGTGACCGCCTCCGCGTGGCGGCCGAGCCCGCCGAGCACGTTGCCGGTGACGTTGAGGCTCCTCGCGAGCTCGTACTCGTGCTCGGGCTCGGCGGCGGCCAGGCGCCTGTCGATCGCGACCGCCTCGTGCGCGAGCACAAGCGCATCGGCGTGGCGCCGCACGTCAGCGAGGCGATCGGCCTGCCGGGCGGCCGCGCGGGCCAGCCACCGCCCGTACCGTGACTCGTCGTCACCGGCCAGCCGTCGGAAGACGGTGATCGCCTCGTCCTGGGCGGCCAGCGCCTCGTCGTGCCGGCCGACCGCGACGAGCCGGGTGGCCAGGGCCTCGATCTGCCACGGCAGGTCGCACGGGTGCGACGCGGTCTCCTCGTGTTCCAGGCGCCGGCACACCGCCACGGCCTCCTCGTGGGCGGCGAGCGCGTCGTCGTGACGTTCCCGCGCGGCGAGCTGCCGGGCCAGGGCGTCGAGCATCGACCGGAGGCTGTCGCCGTGCGTGGCGAAGTCCTCGCCGGCCCGGTCCCGGCTGATCCCGACCGCGACCTCCCGCGCGGCCAGTGCCTCGTCGCGCGCAGCCTGTGCGTCCTCGGCCCTGCCGGCGTCCGCCAGCAGGTCGGCGAGCGTTTCCAGCAGGTGGGCCAGATCGCCATGCTGGTCCCTGTCGGCCAGGTCGGCGTCGGCCGGGTCGGTGGCGGCGAGGACGCGCTGCGCCGCCACGGCTTCCTCCTGGAACCGCAGCGCATCCAGGCCCTGGTCGACGCTCCCGAGCATGAGGGCCGCGCGGATGCACGCGCTGACCAGCTTGTGGCCGGGCGCGTCGAACCGGCGGCACGCGTCGACATGGTCCCGGGCCGCGGCGGCCGCGGCGTCATGGCGGCGCGCGAACCACAGGCGCGTCGCGATATCGCCGCTGGTCTCCAGGTACGCGGCCCCGAAGCGCGCGGTGTCGAGGTCGGCGAGGCGCCGGTACAGGGCGGTGACCTCGGCGAGCGTGTCGATCCGCGCGTCACCGTCGGTGCGCCCCATGCGCTCTTCCAGCAGCAGGCTCAGGCCAGGCCCGAACGCGAGCGGGTCGGCCACGGCGAGCCGCCGGTTCAGACTCAACGCCTCCTGCTCTGCGGCGGCCCGCTCCTCCTCGCGACCCGCCCAGCCCAGGAGCCGGACCAGCTCCATCGTGGCTCCCGCCAGATCCGCCTCGTTCCCACCGGGGTCGGTGGTGAGCTGCCAGCGCAGCGCGTCGATCATCTCCTCGGACGCGACGTCGCCCGCGCCGTGCGCGGCTGCCCATCCCCGGGCGGGACCGGGCAGCAGCTCGGCGGCGGTGTCGGCGACCGTCCACAGCGCGTCGGAGCCGGTGTCCCACCCGTCCGAGGGGAGCGCATCCAGGCGATGCCGCCAGTACGCGAGCAGGGTCAGCGTCAGCCGTCGTCCCGGTCGGCGTCGTCCCGGTCGGCGTCGTCCCGGTCGGCGTCGTCCCGGTCGGCGTCGTCCCGGTCGGCCAGCCGCGCGGCGTGCTCGTCCAGGACGGCAGCCAACCCGCCGGCCCAGCCCGCATAGCCGGACCGGACGCCGGGCCAGGCCTCGGTGCCCATCGCCGCGACCAGCACCGCCGCGCCGTACGCAGCGGCCGTTCGGACCCGGGGCCTCCTCACCGCGCGGCCCGGATCTCGTCCACGGCCGTGCGCGCGCCGCTCAGCGACTCGGCGTAGGCCGCCGGGTCGTCGGCGGACAGCTTCTCGTAGATCGCGACCGTCTCCTCGGCGGCGGCCAGGGCGGCGTCGAGGTCGAGGCGCCCCTCCGTCCGCACCTCGGCGAACGTCCAGAGCAGGCGGGCCAGCGTGGCGGTGTACCGGCCGGGGTCGTCCCCTGCCAACCGCCGGTAGATCGCGACGGCCTCGGCGCTGGCCGTGGCGGCCTCGTCGAACCGGCCCTGGATCGACAGCGAGCAGGCGTAGTTGTTCAGGGTGGCTCCGAGGAGATGCGGGCGCTCCTCGGCCAGGGGCCGGAAGATCGTGAGCGCTTCCTCTTCGAAGACGTTCGCCTCGTCGGGCCGGTCCGCGATCTTGAGGTCCCGGGCGAGATTGGCCAGCGCGATGCCGAGGTCCTGCCGGTCGGCGTCCGGTTCCAGGTCGACCGCCCGCCGCCGGACCGCCAGCGACTCCTCCTCGGCTGCCAGCGCCTCGTCGGGCCGATCGGCCCTCCGAAGCGCATCGGCCAGCGTGGTGAGCGCGATGCGGAGCGTGTTCCCCCGGCTGCCGAAGTCTTCCTCGGCCCACGGCCGGCACAACGCGACGGCCGCCTCGAACGCGGACGCGGCCTCGTTCCTGGCGGTCTGCGCCTCATCGACCCGGTCCACTCCGGCCAGGCGGGCGGCGTAGTCGGCGAGCGCCTCCCCGAGATCCTCATGCGGATCGCCGGGCCGACTGCTCTGCCAGCGACGGTACCGGTCACCCTCGGCCGGATCGGCCAGCAACCGGCGCAGCGACACCGCCTCCACCTGGACGGACAGTGCCTCGTCGTGCTGGTCCGTATCCGACAGCCGCTTGGACAGCGTCTCGCAAGTGGATGCCAGGTAGCCGCTGAGCGGCAGGTCGTCCGCCGCGAGCCGCCGGTACACGTCCGCCTCCCGGCGGTACGCCACAACGCACTCCTCCAGCCGGTTCGCGTGCCACAACGTCGTCGCGATCCGGCCGTGGGCGCGGCCGAGGTCCTCGCCGAACGCCGCCGGGTCGAGGTCGGCGAGACCGGCGTACACCTCGACGAGTTCAGCGAGGAGGTCGAGGTCGTCGGTGGCGTCCGTCTGCCTGTCGAGGAGCCCGGCCAGGTCAGGACCGTGGGTCGCGAGATCGGCTCGGGCGAGCCGTCGGTAGAGGTCGATGCCTTCCGCTTTGGCGGCTGCCGCGTCGACGGGTCGACCCGCCTTCTCCAGGGCGGCGGCGACGTCGACCAGCGCCCCGGCAAGGTCGGGGTCCGGATCCTGGGTCGCGTGCCAGCGGCGAGCGTCCACGATCGCCTCGGCTGTCGGCACGTCGGTGTGGACGGCCTCCTCCTTGTGCGCCGCCACCCACTCCTGCGCGGCCTCGGGAAGCAGCTCCCGCGCGTCGTCGGCGATCACGTAGAAGCCGCCGAAGCCGGTCGTCGGGCTCATCAGGATGAGGTCGCCCAGCCTGGCGCGCCAGTCCATGAGCACGATCAGCCGCATCCGTTCCCGGTCCGCGCCGCTGAGCCCGATCAGCCGCCCGGCCTGCTGGTCCAGGACGTTCTCCACCGGCCCTGACGACGCCTGGTGCGCCCAGGCGAGGAACTTCGACCGGACCCTCGCCCACACCTCCGTGTCCATCGCCGCCGCGAGCACCGCAGCGCCGTACGCGTCCCACGCGCCTACGCGCCGTGAACTGAACCTCCGCCTGCTTTTCACCGGAGATTGGTAGTACACGCTGTCAAGAAGGCTGGTCGGTGCCTTCCTCCGTCGCGGCCCTGGCCTGGGCCGCGGCGGCCGCGGCCTTCGCCGTCACGGCGCCGAGCGCGGTCTCCAGCGCGTGCAGCCGCCGCTTGATGTCGCGCAGCTCCGAGGCCAGCGAGTCGACCTTGTTCACCCTCGTCATGACGTTCCCTCCAGCGGCGACACGGTCAGCGTCACCAGCTCCTCGCCGGCGTCGTCACCCGGCGTCACCTCGACGCCGAGGATCCGTACCCGGAACTCCCGCCCACCCGGGAAGAACCCGTCCTTCACGACGATCTGGGCCTGGTCGCCGACCTGGTAGGAGCCCAGGATCGGTTCGCGGTCCGCGCGGACGACCAGCTCCGGCAGCACCACCGGACGGGCGACCACGCTCAGCTCCGCGTCGGCGATCGAGCCGAGCAGCCCACGGCTCTCCACGTGGACGTGCGACACCTCAGACTCGGTCAGCGGCCACCCGGCGGTGATCCTCGACCGGTCCACCGCCACCTCGATGAGCTGCCCGTCCTCGCTGCCGGCGCCGAGCGCGTACACGCGGCTGGCCATCGACGCGCCGTCCTGCGGCCACGCGTACGAGACCAGGTTGGCGCCGTACTCCCAGAAGTGCGGCGCGCCGTCCTGGCCGAGTCGCGGGTCGCCGACGCGCAGCCGGCGCACCGGCCGCCCGTTCGGCCCGTACACCGCCTCGATCAGGAAGTCCGGGCCGCCGTCGAGCGCCGAAAGCTCACGCAGCGCCTCGCCGACGCTCTTCAGCTCGTATCCCCGGTACGTGAGCGTCCGCGGGGTGCCGATCACCCGGGACGGCGTCACCATCGCCGTGAACTGCCCCGATCCGGGCGGCGTGGACATGTCCGTCTGGACGCCGACGTCGCCGCCCGGATGACCCTGCGCGGCGCGGATCAGCGACCGCGCGATCTCCGCCTGGTCCACGCCGTCGTAGGTCGTGACAAGGGTCGCGACGTCGTCGGTGTCCGGGTTGAACGTCGCCGGCAGCACGCGCCGCCGGTCGAAGTAGGACAGGAAGCCGGCGGCGCCGATCTCCAGCATCCGCTCGGCCGAGCTGTACTTGCTCGTCCAGATGACGCCGCCCCACACCAGCACGCCGTCCCGCTCGACGTAGAGGGCGGTGCGACCCGGCTCGGTGGCACGCTGCGGTTCACGGACGCCGACCCGCCCGTCGCCGATGGCGAGCTGGCCGCGGAACTCGCCCGCGTCGTTGAGGACCGTGCTGAACGAGACGCCGTGCAACGGCAGCTCGTCCAACACGGCGCCGGTACGCAGGTCCGCGACGAGGTACGCGTAGCGGGACCGCGACCGGGCGAACTGGGAGCCAGGCACCGGTGTCTCCTTAGGAGGGGATCGCGAGCACGTTGATCGACGTGTACGGCAGGTGGTAGCCGGCGATGGCGACCCCTGACCCCGCCACACGTCGCAGGTTGAGATCCAGCACGACGGGCACGTTCGCCGCCTGCGGCACGACAGCGACGAGCGACCTGCTGTTGAGCTGCGCGAGATCGGGCGGCGTGTACACGTCGATCCCCCATGTCGTGAGGCCGTTAACGAGGAACAGGTCGAACCGGTCCCACTCGGGCGACCGGCTCGTGTGGAGCATCGCCTGCGCCGTCACGAACAGCGACCGCGCGTACGGGACGGCCGGCACGGTCAGTTTGTTGATCGTCATCAGCGCCGACGCGGGCATCGTCGTCTGGCGCGGCCAGCCGGGACCGGCCGGCCCGTAGGTGGCGACGCCGCCGCGCGCGATCGGGAACCAGGCGGTGCCGTCCGACACCTCGGTGACGTTGTTCTCCCGGACGTACACGGTCTGCCCCGGGTACGGCGCGGCCGGACGGCTCCCCCGGTTCGCCACGGGCGCCCAGAACCGGTCGCTGGGCGAGTACTGCTGCGCGCTCGACGGCGGCATGGACTGGCCCGCGTCCCGGCGGCACCTCGCGGCCGTCGTCGCCGGAGTCCGATCAGGACGGATCAAGGGCATGGCCGAGATCATCGGCAGCCTCGACGGCAGAACCGCCCTCTACTGGAGCGCCGCCGGCAACTGGCGCACCGAGAGGTACAGCGGCACCGGCCACGTCAGCTGGTCGCACTTCGCGATCTTCCGCTCGACCGCCCGGACCGACCACGGCATCTACGCCGGCTGGGGCCCGAACGGCCCCAAACCCGGAACGCCCGGCGCCCCCGGCAAGCCGCCGGAACGGCCTGGAACGCCTAAGCCCGGTAACGACCCAGGAGAAGACATGCCCAGCGTGCAGGACCTTTGGAACACACCACTCGACGTCAAGGGCGTCGGGCGCTTCAGCCCGCTCAGCGTCCTCATGGAGCTGTACCTGCGGTCCGTCGGGCGCGGCGCGCTCGGCAAGGGCCTCGCCACGATCGACGAACTCGACGCGGACGTGGACGCCATCCAGGTCGACGTCGACGGCATCCTCGCCAGGCTCGACAAGCAGCCGGTACCGTCCGGCGGCGGCGCGCCGATCGACTACGACAAGCTGGCGACGGCTCTCGCGCCGAAACTGGCCGACATCCTCGCGCCACTGGTCGCCAGCGCCAGCGTCGACGAGTTCCACAAACGCCTCACCAACTAGCGCACCGCCCGCGGCCGCCTGGCGGCGCCGCTCGGCTGGTGCCGCCCGGCAGTGCCTCGCGGCGCCATTCGCCGGTTTGGGCGACATTTCCTGGTCATAGCCACGAAGATGTCGCCCAGATCGCGGCTGGCGTGTCGGCGGGCTAGCGGGCGACCTCGGTCACGCGGGACTCGCGCACGACGGTGACGCGGATCTGGCCCGGGTAGGTCAGCTCGTCCTCGATCTGCTTGGCGACGTCCCGGGCGAGGACCTGCGCGCCGAGGTCGTCGATGTGCTCGGGCGCGACCATGACCCGGACCTCGCGTCCGGCCTGCATCGCGAAGACCTTCTCGACGCCGGGCTTCGTGCCGGCGATCTCCTCGATCCGCTCCAGGCGTTTCACGTAGGTCTCCAGGCTCTCGCGGCGCGCACCCGGCCGGCCGCCGGAGCAGGAGTCGGACGCCTGCGTCAGCACGGCCTCGATCGTCTGCGGCTGAACTTCGTTGTGGTGCGCCTCGATCGCGTGGACGACCTCTTCGTGCTCGCCGTAGCGGCGGGCGAGGTCGGCGCCGATGATGGCGTGGCTGCCCTCCACCTCGTGCGTGAGGGCCTTGCCGATGTCGTGGAGGAACGCGCAGCGCTTGATCAGGGTCGGCGCCATCCGCAGTTCGGACGCCATGATCCCGGCGATGTGCGCGGTCTCGACAAGGTGCTTGAGCACGTTCTGCCCGTAGGACGTGCGGTACCGCAGCCGGCCCAGCAGCTCGATCAGCTCCGGGTGCATGTCCGTGATGCCGACCTGGACGAGCGCGTCCTCGCCTGCCCGCACGCACAGCTGCTCGACCTGGACCTTGCTCTGCTCGTACACCTCTTCGATGCGGTGCGGGTGGATGCGCCCGTCGAGGACCAGCTTCTCCAGCGTGAGCCGGCCGATCTCGCGCCGGACCGGGTCGAAGCAGGACAGCAGCACCGCCTCGGGCGTGTCGTCGATGATCAGGTTGACGCCGGTCACCGACTCGTACGCGCGGATGTTGCGGCCTTCGCGGCCGATGATCCGGCCCTTCATCTCGTCGCTCGGCAGGTGCAGGACGCTGACCACGCTCTCCGCGGTCTGCTCGCTCGCCACCCGCTGGATCGCGTCGACGACGATCGACCGTGCACGCGTCTCCCCGGTGGTCCGCGCGTCCGCCTCGATGTCGCGGATCAGGATCGCCGCCTCGCGCTTGGCCTGCGTCTCGATGAGCTTGACGAGTTCGGCCTTGGCTGCGTCGGCGGAGAGGCCGGCGATCCGTTCCAGTTCGGCGAGCTGGTCGTCGGCGGCCGCCGCCAGGTCCGCCTCGCGCCGCGCGAGCAGTGCCTCGGCGTCGGCGAGTTCCCGGTCGCGGGACTCCAGGCGGCTCTGTTCGGTGTCCAGGCGTTCTTCACGCTCGCCCAGCCGGACGTCGCGCCGGTCGAGGTCGTCCTTGAGCGTGGTGACGGACTCGCTGAGGCGTGCGGCCTCGCGCTCCCCCGTGCGGCGGGCGGCGGCGATGGCGTCGGCGGCGTCCTGGTCGGCCTTGCGGCGTGCCCGGGCGGTGATCTCGTCGGCCTCGGACCGCGCGGACGCGAGCAACCGCTGCGCCTCAGCCTTGGCCACCGCCGCTTCGGCGCGGGCCGTCGCGGCCTCGGTGCGGGCGGACTCGATCGCGGCGGACGTCTCGTCGGCGGCGGTCCGCAGCGACGCCAGGTGCGATTCGTGCCGCTGCCGTTCAGCAAGTGCGACGGGGTCCTCGGCGGCGGCGTTGTCCGTGGCCACGGCGCGCGCGCCACCGAGTTTGCGGGTGACGAACACCGCCCCGGCGCTCACGACCAGCACCACGACGACGAGCACCACCACCGCGACGACGACCAGTTCGATCAGCCCCACGCGCACGCACCTCCTCGGCTCGTCGCCCGTGACCTGCACGCGGCGGTACTGCACACGAGGAGTGCGCCTACACGCGTTTCGCAACGCAGACCAACCGTCCACGGCGTACGCCACGAACGGCGCGAACCGCACAGTGCGGTGCGCTACCTGGCCGGTACCTCTACAGCGGGCTTCAGTGCCCGAATTGTGGTGTCGATCAGTTGGTGATCTATGTGGTGCCGCATGTCATTCCCGCGCGTGCGGGCTACTCCTCAGTACCGGTGAGGCTAGGTCGGGGTTAGAGCACGGTCAAGGAGCGCCGGTGGATTGGGCGGGTCATCGGCCCACCGGCCGACCCACCAGCCCCCCGCGCGGGCCGCCCGGGCCCGCCGCACGGGCAGCCCATGCCGCAGCCCGGACCGCTCAGGCCAGCCGGCCAACACCAGGCCGCCGCACGGGCTGCCAAGGTCGGTCGCCATCTCCGCTGCGGCTCCGCCGCGCGGGGTGGCCCGGTCGGGCTCGCGAATCGCGGGCTCGTCGCGGCGCCGGCCTGTCTGGGCGGGCGGTGTTATTCGTCCGTCATGGCGTCGAGGGTGTCGATCTCCTCGACGGTGACGGCGCCCTCCTCGGCCAGTGCCTGACGGACGATGCGGATGGCGAGGCCGGGCGGGTAGCCCTTGCGGGCCAGCATGCCGGCGAGCCGGTTCACGCGTTTGGCGGTGGGCAGCCCTCGCGACGACCGGAGCTTGCGCTCGACGAGTGCCCGCGCGGTGGCCTCTTCGGTCTCCGGATCGAGCTGTTCGAGTGCCCCGGCGACGGTCTCGTTGTCGATGCCGCGGCGGCGCAGTTCCTGGGCGAGCGCCCGCCGGCCGAGACCCCTGCCGCGGTGCCGGCTCTCGACCCACGCGTCGGCGAACGCGACGTCGTTGATCAGCCCGACCTCGTCGAACCGCGCGAGCACGGTTTCGGCGGCCTCGTCCGGCACGCCACGTTCGGCCATCGCGGCTGCGAGTTCGGACCGGGTCCGCGGCTGGTCGGTGAGCATCCGCAGGCAGATGGCCCGCGCCATCGACTCAGGATCGGCGGACGGCTCCTCACCGGCTGCGGTTCGTCGCCGCCACGCTCCGGGCTCGTCGCCGTTCGGTCCGGACACGTCCTGGCGCGTGGAGCGGCGGCGCAGCGCGCTGGGGTTTACCGACTCCGGGTCAGCGGGGGGAAGGGGGTGCTGACCCGGAGTCGGCTCTGGCGCGCGGCCGCGCGACACCATTCGCCGCCGGAATGGCCTGTTGCCGGTCAGAAGTCGACCGGGGCCGGGGCGGGCTTACCGTCCTTCTTGCTGTCGGCCGCCTTGCCGTCGGCCTTGCCGGCGGGGGGCGCCTCGTTGTCGAGGACGGCACCGATGCCCAGCTTTTCCTTGATCTTCTTCTCGATCTCGTCGGCGAGGTCGGGGTTGTCGATCAGGAACTTGCGGACGTTCTCCTTGCCCTGGCCGAGCTGGTCGCCGTCGTAGGTGTACCAAGCGCCCGACTTGCGGATGAAGCCCTGGTCGACGCCCACGTCGATGAGCGAACCCTCGCGGCTGATGCCGTGCCCGTACACGATGTCGAACTCGGCCTGCTTGAACGGCGGCGCGACCTTGTTCTTCACGACCTTGACCCGGGTGCGGTTACCGACCGCCTCCGTGCCGTCCTTGAGGGTCTCGATGCGGCGCACGTCGAGCCGGACCGACGCGTAGAACTTCAGCGCCTTTCCACCGGTCGTGGTCTCCGGGGAACCGAACATCACGCCGATCTTCTCGCGGAGCTGGTTGATGAAGATCGCGGTGGTGTTGGAGTTGTTCAGGCCGCTGGTCATCTTCCGCAGCGCCTGGCTCATCAGGCGGGCCTGGAGGCCGACGTGGTTGTCGCCCATCTCGCCCTCGATCTCGGCGCGCGGCACCAGGGCGGCGACCGAGTCGATGACGATGATGTCCAGCGCGCCGGACCGGATCAGCATGTCGGCGATCTCCAGCGCCTGCTCACCGGTGTCGGGCTGGGAGACCAGCAGCGCGTCGGTGTCGACGCCGAGGGCCTTCGCGTAGTCGGGGTCGAGCGCGTGCTCGGCGTCGATGAACGCCGCGATGCCGCCCGCAGCCTGCGCGTTCGCCACCGCGTGCAGCGCCACCGTGGTCTTACCGGAGGACTCCGGCCCGTACACCTCGACCACGCGGCCACGCGGCAGGCCACCGATGCCCAGCGCCACATCGAGCGCGATCGACCCGGTCGGGATCACCGCGATGGGAAGGCGCCCTTCCTCACCGAGGCGCATCACCGATCCCTTGCCGAACTGCTTGTCGATCTGGGCGAGCGCGACCTCGAGGGCCTTGCCGCGGTCGGGAGCTGCCATTTACCTGCCGCCTTGGTGGTCGTCGGAACATCGTCGCGGTTGACGTTAGGGGGTCGGTCCGACAGAAAGCCGGCCCGGACACGATCTGTGGACAACCGCGCCCCGTAGGACGAGAGTAGCCGAACACATGTTCGAAGATCCACGCCGACACGCGGGAAATTTCCCGCCGATCCCGGCGCCGCCGATCGGCCGGCACCTCGTCCACGAAACGGACTATCGGGACAAGCGTGGCTATCCGCGCCCGCTTACAGCACGCGA
Source organism: uncultured Actinomycetota bacterium (assembly GCA_963742725.1). Lineage (GTDB taxonomy): Bacteria > Actinomycetota > Actinomycetes > Mycobacteriales > Cryptosporangiaceae > CAVVAL01. The sequence continues at coordinate 2,103,536 of CAVUMX010000003.1, forward strand.
TCCCCGAAAGTCCGGTTCCGGCGCGGGTGCGGGCGCGGCAGGTTCCACCGCGGGTGCAGGCGCGGCAGGTTCCACCGCGGGTGCGGGCGCGGCAGGTTCCACCGCGGGTGCGGGCGCGGCAGGTTCCACCGCGGGCGCCGCCGAGCGTTCCGGCGCGGGCGATTCACGCCCGCCAGCGGCGGGGGTGCGGTGGTTACCGGGCGCGGTGGCGGCCGCCGCCGCCACGCGGCGCGGGCGACGCCCGCCACGACGCCGGCGACCCGGACGAGGACGACCCGGAAGCGGACGCGGGCTGCCCTGGGACGGGCGACGGGGTGGAGCTCCAGGTGCGTGCGGTGCTCCGGGTGGATGCCGCCGGCAGGCTGCGGGCGGCGAGGCCCGGAGAAGCCGCGCGGGCGGCCGCGAAGGCCGGGGCGGCCCGGCGACGGCGGCGGCGCCAGAACAGGAGCGCCGAGCCGACCACGACGGTGACCTCGACGGCGACGGCGGTGCCGACGACCCACCGGCCGGGCCCGACGAGGCTGTCGCTGTCGACGCCGAACCGGGACAGCGCGAACGGCGACGACCCGTCGGCGGCGGCGGCGCTGAGCGTGGTGGCCTGGCCGAACGCGGGTCGCCACACGACCGTCCGGCGCCCTTCGAGGCGGCCGTTCGCGGACCGGATCTCGCCGGGGAACGTCATCCGCACGGTGACGTCCCAGCCGCGCGCCGCCTCGGCGGTGTCGACGCCGGGGGCGCCGGCGAATCCGGACAGGTCGAGCTGCCCGGTCACCAGGTACTCGCCGCCCTTGTGCTGGATCTGCCAGGTCTGGCCGGCGTTGAAGTCCGCCAGCGGGACCCGGTCATAGACGTACCGCTTGCCGACCTGTCCCGACGACACGTACGTCTCGACCAGGGCCTGGCGCCGCGCCGGGAGCCGCTGGACGGGGTTCCACGTCTCCAGCCGGGCGAAGAACTCCTCGTCGCTCACGCCGGCCTCGACGAGGGCGGCCCGCTCGACCGTGACGAGGAAGGCGCCGCTGACCGTGTCGTCCTCGATCGTCAGGTCGCCATCGAGCGTCATGCACCCGGCCAGGACGAATAGCAGCGCGGCCGCCGCCAGGGTCCGTAACAGCCTCATCGCAGCCGCGCCGGCACGTCGAACGCGTCGCAGACGGCGCGCCACACCGTCTTCGTGTCGATCCCGGCGGCGAGCGCCTCGTCGACGGTACGGCCGCTGAGCTGGGGCAACACCTGGTCGGACGCGATGGACCGGGAGTAGGCAGCGCCGAACCGCGCGTCCATCCGTCGCCAGAACTCCGTGAGCCTCATCGCAGGAAGGTTAACCCGTTCTGGCGGGACGCAGCGCCGCCGCGGCCAGCGGCAGGACGGCGATGGCCGTGAACAGGGCCAGCCAGCCGTACCCGATCCCGGCGACGACGACGCCCGCGACGATGCTCGCGGCGGCGCCGGCGACGTTCATGACGACGTCCGAGGCGCCCTGCACGGACGGTCGCGAGTCGACCGGGATCGACTCGGTGAGCAGCGTCGATCCGGCGACGAGCGTGCAGGACCAGCCGAGCCCGAGGAGGGTGAGGCCGATGCCGAGCTGGGTCGAGTCGTGCTCGGCGGCCGTCCCGGAGACGGCGCACGCGACGAGCAGCAGGACCGTGCCGGCGACGATGACGGGCCGCCGGCCTATCCGGTCCGCGGCCATGCCTACCAGCGGCGAGAACGCGAACATGCCGGCGATGTGGACGCTGATCACGAGTCCGATCACGCGCAGCGTCGCGCCGCCGTGCTCCATGTGCACGGGCGTCATCGTCATGACGCCGACCATCGCGGCGTGCCCGACGGCGATCGCGCCGAGCCCGAGCATCGCGCTCTGGTGTGCGGCGACGATGCGTAACGCCGCGCGGACGGACGTCCGGGGCCGGACCACGGTGAGGTCGTCTCCCCGCTCCGCGCGGGCGAGCAGCAGCGGATCGGGGCGCAGCAGCGCCCAGATCACCAGGGCCGCGCCGGCGAACGACACGAGGGAGAGCAGGAACGGCCCGGACAGGTGGTCGAGCCCGAGCCGCCCGGCGAACCGCCCGGCCGGGTCGGCGAGGTTGGGGCCGATGACGCCGCTGACGGTGGCGGCCCAGACGACGATCGACAGCGCCGTGCCCCGGTTGCGGACGGTGGCGAGGTCGACGGCGACGAAGCGGGCCTGGAGGTTGCCGGCCGACCCGCCGCCGAACAGCACCAGCCCGAGCAGCGCGAGCGGGAAGGACTCGACGATCCCGGCGAGGACCACGATGCCCGCGCCGCTGGCGGCGACGGTGTAGGCGAGGACGAGGCCGGGGCGCCGTCCGTGCCGGTCCATCACGCGTGACACCGGCGCGGCGAGCAGGGCGGTGCCGGCGACGGCGGCGGTCGCCGCGAGCCCGGCGAGGGACGCGGTCCCGGCGAGGTCGGCGGCGAGCAACGACCCGACCGCGATGCCGATCGCCACGCCGAGCCCGACGAGGATCTGCGCGCCGACCAGCACGAGCAGCGTCCGCCGCTGCACCCGGGCAACGGCGGGGCTCACCGGCACATCGCCGGCCACGACGGGTCCGGGCGCGGCGTCCGGGGTCAGGGCGTCGGGGGTGACGGGGTCAGAGGCCAAGGGAACGTCCCACAATCTCTTTCATGATCTCGGTGGTGCCGCCGTAGATGCTCTGCACGCGCGAGTCCAACCAGGCCTTCGCGATCGGGTACTCGGTCATGTAGCCGTAGCCGCCGTGCAGCTGCACGCACCGGTCGGCGACCTTGTTCTGCAGTTCGGTCGTCCACCACTTGGCCATGGCCGCGTCGGCGACGGTGAACCGGCCGGCGTTGTGCTCGGCGACGCAGTGGTTGATGAACGTCCGGGCGATGGTCGTCTCGGTGGCGAGTTCGGCGATGGAGAACCGGGTGTTCTGGAACGCGCCGACTGGACGGCCGAACACCTGGCGGCCCTTCACGTACTCGGTCGTGACCCCGAGCATCGCCTCGCACGCGGCCACGGCGACCACCGCGATCGACAGCCGTTCCTGCGGCAGCATCTGCATCAGGTGGTAGAAGCCGTGGTTCTCGGTACCGATCAGGTTCTCGGCCGGGAGCCGGACGTCGTCGAAGAACAGCTCCGCCGTGTCCTGCGCCTTCAGCCCGATCTTGTCGAGGTTGCGGCCGCGCTCGAACCCGGCCATCCCCCGCTCGACCGCCAGCAGGGAGATGCCGTGCGCGCCCTTCTCCGGATCGGTCTTGGCGACCACGACGACCAGGTCCGAGAGGATGCCGTTGGTGATGAACGTCTTGGAGCCGTTCAGCACGTAGGAGTCGCCGTCGCGGCGGGCCGTGGTGAGGATGCCGGCCAGGTCGCTGCCGGCCGCCGGCTCGCTCATCGCGATCGCCGTGATCATCTCGCCGGAGCAGAAGCCGGGGAGCCAGCGCTGCTTCTGCTCGTCCGTGGTCAGGTCGTTGAGGTACGGACCGACCACGTCGTTGTGCAGCCCGAAGCCCACACCGGTGGCACCGGCCGCGACCAGCTCCTCGTCGAGGACGGCGTTGAACCGGAAGTCCTTCTGGCCACCGCCGCCGTACTTCTCGCCCACGTCCGTGCCGAGCAGGCCCGCCTCGCCGGCGGCCGTCCAGATGGCGCGGTCGACGATGCCGGCTTTCTCCCAGTCCGCGTGGTACGGGGAGATGTGGCGCTCGACGAACGTCCGGCACAGGTCACGGAACGCCTCGTGCTCAGCCGCGTACAGGTGCTGGTCCATACCAGCGACTATGCCAGCGCGGGCTACACATTATGGCCGGACGGCGTGGATGGGCGGGCCGCCGCCGCGACCGCGTCCGCCACCGCCCCCAGCTCGTCCGGGCGCAGGGTGCTGATCGTGACCCGGACGGCCGGTGCCGACTGGAGCCGGTACCGCGAACCGGGCGCGACGGCCCATCCCGCGTCCCGGAGCCGGGCGATGGCGCTCGTCTCGTCGGCGACGGGTACCCACACGTTCAGCCCGGTACGGCCATGCGCGGGCACGCCCCGGTCGGCGAGCGCGGCGACGAGCCCGGTGCGCAGCCCGTCGTAGGTCGCGGCCGCCCTGGCGACGACGGCGTCCACGTCGGGTGACGACCACAGCTCCACGACGAGCCGCTGCAGGACGGTGCTGACCCATCCGGTGCCGAGCCGCTGCCGCCCGACGATCCGGCCGACCGTCGTCTCGTCGCCGGCGAGCAGCGCCAGCCGCAGGTCGGGGCCGTACGGCTTGCTGGCCGACCGGACCATCACCCACCGGTCCGTGACCCCGGCGAGCGTGTTCAGGTCGGCACCGGCCAGCTCGGCGGCGTGGTCGTCCTCGATGACGAGCAGGTCGGGGTGCTCGGCCAGGACGGCGCGCAGCGCGGCGGCGCGCTCGGCGGACACGGCGGCGCCGGTCGGGTTGTGGGCGCGGCTCGTGACGACGGCCGCACGGGCGCCATGGCGCAGGGCGCGGCGGAGTCCGGCCGCGGACGGGCCGTCGTCGTCGACGTCGACCGGCACCGGATCGAGGCCGAGGGCGGCGACGAGGTCCAGGAGGTTGGCCCAGCCCGGGTCCTCGACGGCGACCCGGTCACCGGGCGAGAGGTGCGCGAGCAGGCTCCGCTCGATGCCGTCCAGCGCGCCGCCGGTGACGGTGACCGCGCCGGTCGGGACCCCGTCCGCCGCCAGCCGTTCCCGGCCGAGATCGAGCAGCGGCTCGTACGGGCCGCCGACGCGGTACCCGGCGGGCGGCGCGTCGAGGCGGGCGAGGTGCGGGCCGAACGCCGGCAGCAGGTCCGAGGACGGACCGCCGCCGGCGAGGTCGCGGGCGCCGGCCGGGACGGGCAGCGGGGTGGCCGTGCGGGCCTGCGCGGGCGGGCGCGGCCGGATGCGGGTGCCCCGGCGGCCGTCCGTCTCGATCACGCCGCGCTGGCGCAGCGCCCGGTACGCCGCGGCCACGGTGTTGGCGGCCACGCCCAGTTCGTCCGCGAGGCCCCGGACTGTGGGCAGGGACGCGCCCGGCGCGAGCCGGCCCGTCAGGACGCCGTCCTCGACGCTGGCCGCGATACCGCTCGCCGTCGTCCCGGTGATCCGATATTGTGTTTGCACAAAGTCAATTTTGTACCAGAACAAATGAGGGATGGCAACCGTGGCCTACCAACCCACCGCCCGGACCACGCCGCGCCGCTACCGGGAGCGCGCGGCCTACGACGCCGACGTCGTCCACGGCATCCTCGACGAGGCTCTGATCTGCCATCTCGGCTTCACGGTCGACGGCGAGCCGCGCGTCCTCCCGACGACGCACGCCCGCCTGGGCGACGTCCTCTACCTGCACGGATCGACGGGTAGCCAGCCGCTGCTGGCCGCCGCCAGCGCACCCGGGCTGCCGGTCTGCGTCACCGCGACGCTCGTCGACGGGATCGTGTTCTCCCGGTCCGCGTTCGACCACTCGCTGAACTACCGCTCGGTCGTGGCACTCGGCACCGCGTACCTGGTCACCGACCCGGACGAGAAGCGCGCCGCGCTGGACGCCCTCGTCGACCACGTCGCCCACGGCCGTACCGGCGACACGCGCCCGCCGACCGGCAAGGAGCTGGCGGCGACATCCGTCCTGGCGCTGCCGCTCGCCGAGGTGTCGGCCAAGGTCCGGTCCGGACCGGCGGGCGACGACCCCGCCAACGAGGGCCTGCCGTACTGGGCGGGCGTCGTCCCGCTGCGGACGGTGGCCGGCGAGCCCGCGCCCGACCCGTCCGCCGCCGCACCGACCCCCGCTTACCTCGCCGACTACCGGCGCGCGCCGCGGCAGCGCTCGCCCTGGTTCGACGCCGTGCCCCTCGCCGGCGAGCACGTCCGGTTGGAACCGCTCGGCCCCGAGCACGTGGACGGGCTGCTCAAGGCCGGCGCCGACCCCGAGGTGTGGCGGTACCTCTCCGAAGGGCCGCCGGCGACCCGCGACGAGATGGCCCAGAGCGTCAGCAACGCCCTGCACGCCCACGCGCAGGGCACGCGCGTGCCGTGGGCCCTGATCGACGCCGCGACGGGCGAGGTCGCCGGGACGACGTCGTACTACGAGGTGTTCCCAGAGCCGAAGCTGCACCACCTCGCGATCGGGTACACGTGGCTCGGCCGCCCGTGGTGGCGTACGGCGATCAACACCGAGGCCAAGCTACTGCTCCTCGAACGGGCCTTCGACGTGCTCGGCGCGGTCCGCGTGACCTGGCACACCGACATCCGCAACGAACGCTCGCAGGCCGCGATCGCCCGGCTCGGCGCCGCCCGCGAGGGCGTGCTGCGGCATCACCGGCTGCGTCCGGACGGCACGTACCGCGACACCGTCGTCTTCGGCATGACCGCCGCCGAGTGGCCCGCGGCCGGGGCGGCGCTTCGCGCCCGGCTGGAACGGCGATAGACGTGAGACGGCGGTGTCGCCAGTGGCCTAACCAGCGACACCGCCGTCCGGGAGGGGCAGTGGATCGTCGGGTTCGCGCGCCCCACACACCGAACCCGCACACTGCCGCCGATGTCTCCCGTTCCTCCCCCTGCTCGGCCGGCCCCCGGTGCCCCCACACGTGGCCCGACCGTTCGCCGCTCCCGCGTCCCCAGTCGCTGGCGGCTCCCGGCGGCGACGATGCCGCCGGTCGTTCGTTGCCGGGCGCCGACCTTCCCGGATACTGCCGGCGCCCGGCGACCGTTCGCCCCATCCCCCGATTGGGGCGCGCGGTCACTCCCCCCGTGACGCGCCGGTCAGTCTTCGATGACTGCCCACGCGCCGCCTTCGCACCAGGCCACCGCGTTGCCCCCGACGGCGATGGCGTTGCCGCACACGTTGATCGGGATCTGGATCGGCATGTAGATCTGGTTCCCGTTGAGGACCCCCACGTTCCCGATCGAGGTGAGGTCCGCAGCCTGCGCGCTGGTGCCGCCGGCCAGGACAAGACCGGCGGAGATGAACCCCACCGCTACGATCCGCTGCGTCAGATGCTTCATGGTTCGCCTTTCGCGCTCTTGGACATAGGACGGTCCGCGCCATTCCGCCGATGTGATCCAGGCCACTTCGGTGGCTCAACGTGATGACAAGGTAACCAGTTGTAGGCGCTGCGGGGATCCACCCTAGGGTGGAGATTAGTCCTGTTTACCCGCAATCTGCCCGCTCATCCCTGTCTCCCCGCCGTCCGGTTCGGCATCCGGGACCGTTACTCAGCGAACATGACTGTGGAGCGCTGCGTGGCAGCGCTCCACAGGGTCCGGCGCGGTCAGCCCCCGAGACCGCCCGGAAGCCCGCCGAGGAGGCTGCTGAGCAACCCCGTCAAGCTGCCGAGAAGGCTGCTGAGCAGCCCGGTGAGACTCTCCAGGAGACCGTCCAGCAGGCCGCCGCCGACCGGCGGCAACGGCGGAAGCGGCACCGGCGGCTCCACGGGCAGCGACGGTAGCGGCGGCAACGGCGGAAGCGGCGGCTCCACGGGCAGCGACGGTAGCGGCGGTGTCGGCGGAAGCGGCGGCAGCGACGGTAGCGGCGGGTCCGCGAGGGCGCCGGCGTCCGGCATGGTGGCCATGAATGCGTCCGGTTCAGGCGCGAGCGCGTCGGGATCGGATGCCGGCGGTTGGTAGTCGGTCGCGGCGTGGGCAGCACCGCCGCCGCCGAGGAGCATGCCGAGTGAGACCACTCCGGCACGTGCTGTTCTGGACATCGACACGTTCATGATGTGCCTTCCGGTGTGCAGTGACCTACGGGTGAGCTGAGATGCGCCGGGGCCCTCGGGCGCCCGACCGTCGAACCGCGCCGGGCGCGGCGTAAGCACTGCCGTGCGGCGTCTACCAACACCCCTCACCACCTCCCCCCGGGGCGACAGCACACCGATCCCGAGGGACAGATGTGATGCATGTCGCCAGTGGTGCTTCTGTGCAGCAAACTTAGCTCTGGGGTATTAGGCCGGGTATAGACCTTAAGGTCTATATTGCACAGTCGAGTGGGCGTCTGAGCTGCACGGATTCGCCTCTGCGGCGCAATTGTCGGTGGGATCGGTCAGGATGGACGGGTGTCCATCACGGCGTTCTCCCCCGCCACGCGAGCCTGGTTCGGCGCCGCCTTCGCCGCCGCCACCCCGGCCCAGCTCGGCGCGTGGGAGGCCATCACGGCCGGGCGGGACGCGCTCGTGGTCGCGCCGACCGGGTCCGGCAAAACGCTCGCGGCGTTCCTCGCCTCGCTCGACCGGCTCGCCACCGAGCCGCCGCCCGCCACGCGGACGCGACGGTGCCGGGTGCTGTACGTCAGTCCGCTCAAGGCGCTCGCCGTCGACGTCGAGCGGAACCTGCGCGCGCCGCTGGCCGGCATCCGCCAGGCGGCGCACCGGCTCGGCGAACCGGTGCCCGAGATCGAGGTCGGCATGCGCACCGGCGACACCCCCGCCGCCGACCGGCGCGCGTTCGCCCGCACTCCGCCCGACATCCTCATCACCACGCCCGAGTCGCTGTTCCTGATCCTCACCAGCCAGGCCCGCGAGTCGCTGCGCGGCGTCGAGACCGTGATCGTCGACGAGGTGCACGCCGTCTGCGGCACCAAGCGCGGCGCCCACCTCGCGCTGTGCCTGGAACGCCTCGACGCGCTGCTGGAACGGCCCGCCCAGCGGATCGGGCTGTCGGCGACGGTCCGCCCGGTGGAGGAGGTCGCCCGGTTCCTCGGCGGCGCCCGGCCCGTCACGGTCGTGCAGCCGCCGGCGGCGAAGACCGTGGAGCTGACGGTCGAAGTACCGGTCGAGGACATGACCGAGCTGGGGCAGCCCAGCCCTGATCTCACCGGCAACGCGGCGGGCGCGGCGCCGCGCACCTCCATCTGGCCCGCCGTCGAGGCCCGGGTGCTGGAACTCGTCGCGGCGCACCGCTCCACGATCGTGTTCGCCAACTCCCGCCGCCTGGCCGAACGGCTCTGCGCCCGCCTCAACGAGCTGGCCTCCGGCGAGCCGGACGAGCACGCCTCCGGGCCGGGCAGGGGTGAGCCGGCCGGCGGCGGACCGGGCGGGGGTGGCTGGCCGGGCGGGGCCGGTGCGGCGGGGGTGCCGGTGAATCCGCCGGCGGGGCCGGTGCAGCGGCCGCCGGCCGACATCATGGCGCAGTCCGGGCAGGCTGCCGGGGCGCCGACGATCGTCGCCCGCGCCCACCACGGGTCGGTCTCCCGCGAGCAGCGCCGCGACATCGAGGAGGACCTGAAGGCCGGCCGGCTGCCCGCCGTCGTCGCGACGAGCAGCCTGGAGCTGGGCATCGACATGGGCGCGGTCGACCTGGTAGTCCAGGTCGAGGCGCCGCCGTCGGTTGCGGCCGGGCTGCAACGGGTCGGCCGGGCCGGGCACCACGTGGGCGCCGTCTCGCGCGGCGTCGTCTTCCCCAAGCACCGCGGCGACCTGCTGCAGTGCGCGGTCGTCGTCGAACGGATGCGGGACGGCGCGATCGAGTCGATGCGGTACCCGCGCAATCCGCTCGACGTGCTCGCCCAGCAGATCGTCGCCATGGTCTCGATGGAGCCGTGGACGGTTCCCGAGTTGGCGGAGGTCGTCCGCCGGGCGGCGCCGTACGCCGAGCTGCCCGAGTCGGCGCTGGAGGCCGTCCTGGACATGCTGTCCGGCCGGTACCCGTCCGACGACTTCGCCGAGCTGCGGCCCCGAATCGTCTGGGACCGGGTGACGAACACGCTCACGGCCCGTCCGGGCGCGCACCGGCTCGCCGTGACATCCGGCGGCACGATCCCCGACCGGGGCCTGTTCGGCGTCTTCCTCGTGGGCGAGAAGGCCACCCGGGTCGGCGAGCTGGACGAGGAGATGGTGTACGAGTCGCGGGTCGGCGACGTGTTCCTGCTCGGCAGCTCCAGCTGGCGGATCGAGGAGATCACCCACGACCGGGTACTCGTGTCCCCCGCTCCCGGCCAGCCGGCGCGGATGCCGTTCTGGAAGGGCGACGCGCCGGGCCGTCCGGTGGAGCTGGGGCGGGCGCTCGGGGCGTTCGTCCGCGAGCTGGGCCGGCTCTCCCCCGACGACGCGTTCGCCCGCTGCACGGCCGCCGGTCTGGACGAGCGTGCCGCCCGGAACCTGCTCGGCTACCTCACCGACCAGCGCGCCGCCGCCACCCACCTCCCCGACGATCGGACAATCGTCCTCGAACGGTTCCGCGACGAACTCGGCGACTGGCGGGTGGCCGTCCACTCGCTGTTCGGGGCGCCGGTGAACGGCCCGTGGGCGCTGGCCATCGCGGCGCGGATGCGGGAGCGGCACGGCCTCGACGTGCAGGTCATGCACACCGACGACGGCATCGTGCTGCGGATCCCCGACGTCACCGGCGACGCCGCCACCCCCGGCGCCGAGCTGGCCGCCTTCGCCGCGGACGAGGTGGAGCCGATCGTCACGGCCGAGGTCGGCGGCTCGGCGCTGTTCGCGTCCCGGTTCCGGGAGTGCGCCGCGCGGGCGCTGCTGCTGCCGCGGCGGAACCCGGGCAAGCGCACGCCGCTGTGGCAGCAACGGCAGCGGTCCGCGCAGCTGCTCGGCGTGGCCAGCGAGTACGGGTCGTTCCCGGTCGTGCTGGAGACCATGCGGGAATGCCTCCAGGACGTGTTCGACGTGCCCGGCCTCACCGAACTCATGCGCGACCTCGACGCGCGGTCCGTCCGGCTGATCGAGGTCGAGACGCAGGCGCCGTCGCCGTTCGCGCGGTCGCTGCTGTTCAGCTACGTCGGCTCGTTCATGTTCGAGGGCGACGCCCCGCTCGCCGAACGCCGCGCCCAGGCGCTGGCGCTCGACTCCACCCTGCTCGCCGAGCTGCTGGGCCGCGCCGAGCTGCGCGAACTCCTCGACCCGGCGGCGCTGGCCGAGACCGAGGCCGAGCTGCAACGGCTGGTCGCCTCCCGCCGGGCGCGCGACCTCGACACGACCGCCGACCTGGTGCGGATCCTCGGCAACCTCACCACCGCGGAGGCCCTGGAGCGTGGCGCCACTCCGGCGTGGCTGCACGAGCTGGAGATGTCCCGGCGGCTGCTGCGCGTCCGGATCGCCGGCGAGGAGCGCTGGATCGCCGTCGAGGACGCCGGCCGGGTCCGGGACGCGCTCGGCACCGCCCTCCCCGTCGGCGTGCCGGAGGCGTTCACCGAGCCGGTCGCCGATCCGCTGGGCGATCTGGTGTCCCGGTACGCCCGCACGCACGGCCCCTTCCACGCGACCGACTGCGCCGAACGGCTCGGGCTGGGTGTCGCGGTCGTCAGCGGGGCGTTGCAGCGGCTCGCGGCGACCGGGCGGGTGGTGTCGGGCGAGTTCCGTCCGGGCGGCGCCGGCACGGAGTGGTGCGACGCCGAGGTGCTGCGGACCCTGCGACGGCGGTCCCTCGCGGCGCTGCGCAAGGAGGTCGAGCCGGTCCCGCCGGCCGCCTACGCCCGGTTCCTGCCGCGGTGGCAGAACGTCGCGACCCGCGACCGCGGCATCGACGCGCTCCTCCGGACGGTCGAGCAGCTCCAGGGCGTGGCCGTGCCGGCGTCCGCGCTGGAACAGCTCGTCCTGCCCGCCCGTGTCGCCGACTACACCCCAGCGCTGCTGGACGAGGTGTGCGCGGCCGGCGAGGTCGTCTGGTCCGGCGCCGGCGCGCTGTCCGGCGGCGACGGTTGGGTCAGCCTGGCCTTTGCCGACACCGCGCCGCTGCTCCTGCCCCAGGTCGACACCGAAACCGCACGGACACCCCTCCACGAGGACGTCCTGGCAGCACTCGACGGCGGGCAGGCGCTGTTCTTCCGGCAGCTGTCCGACCGGCTCGCCAGCGCCGGGCCAGACGACGTCACAGATGCCGCGCTCGTCGCCGCCGTCTGGGACCTCGTCTGGGCCGGCGAGCTCACCAACGACACGCTCGCACCGCTGCGGACCCTGCTCGGCGCGGGCGGCAGCCGGCACCCCACCCGGCGGCGGCCCACCACCAGGTACCGCCTGCCCGCGCGGCGCATGGCGCTGCCGACGCGCAGCGGCCCGCCGACCGTGGCCGGGCGGTGGTCACGACTGCCGGAGCGCGAGCCGGATCCGACACTCCGGGCGCACGCCACCGCGACGACCCTCCTGGAGCGGTACGGCGTCCTCACCCGTGGCGCGGTACTCGGCGAGGGCACGGCCGGCGGCTTCGCGGGCGTCTACCCGGTGCTGTCGGCGTACGAGGAGGCCGGGCGGATCCGGCGCGGCTACTTCGTCGAAGGCCTCGGCGGCGCGCAGTTCGCGGCTCCGGGCGCGGTCGACAGGCTCCGTGCGATCGCGTCCGAACCGGACGAGAAGGTGGCGTCCGCGCTGGTCCTGGCGGCGACCGATCCGGCGAACCCGTACGGCGCGACCCTGCCGTGGCCGGCCCGGCCGGAGACCGAGACCGGTGGGCGCGGGCACCAGCCGGGGAGGAAGGCCGGCGCGCTGGTCGTGCTGGTCGGCGGGCAGCTCGTGCTGTACGTCGAACGCGGCGGGCGGACGTTGCTGTCCTGGTCCGCCGCCCCGGCGACGTTGCAGGCAGCGGCCGAAGGGCTGGCCCGCGCGGTCGGCGCCGGATGGCTCGGCGCGCTGGCCGTCGAACGCGCCGACGGCACCCCCATCTCCCGGACGCCGCTCGGCGAGGCCCTGGAAGCGGCCGGATTCCGTCCCACACCACGGGGCCTGCGCCTGCGGGCATGAGAAATCCGTGGCCTCCGCGTGCGCTGTTGCTACGGTCACGGCCGTGAACATCAACGTGCGTCCCGCCGTCGACGGCGACACCGAGCGGGTCACCGACGCGCTGATCAATTCCTGGGGCTCGACCACCGTCGTCGCCCACGACACCACGTACGACCTGGCGAGCCTGCCGACGCTCGTGGCCGAACACGTCGGTGAACTGGTCGGCGTCCTCACGTACCACGTGGACGGCGACGCGCTGGAGATCGTCTCGATCGACGCCATCGACCGGCACCGCGGTATCGGATCGGCGCTGCTCGCGGCGGCGGCCGAGGAGGCGCGCGGGCACGGCTGCCGGCGGCTGTGGCTGGTGACGAGCAACGACAACCTGGACGCGGTCCGCTTCTACCAGCGGCGCGGTATGCGGATCACCGCGGTCGCGCCCGGCGCCGTCGACCGCGCCCGGGACGCGAAGCCGACGATCCCCGAGGTCGGCGAGTACAACATCCCGATCCACGACGAGCTGACCCTCACCCTCACCCTGCCGTAACCCCACCCGGCCGGTTAGGGGTGGGATCAGCGAGTCAGGCTCGCCAATCCCACCCCAAGTCCCGAACCCCGGCAGGACGGCGCGCCAGCGGTCATGAACCCGCGCGGCCGCCCCGGAGAGGGCCGGCAGGAGCGGCGCGGGCGTGGACCCGCGCGGCCGCCGGGCCGACGGACGGCGCGCGGCGGGCGTGGACCCGCGCGGCCGTGAGGTGGCAACGGCTGCTGACGATCACGCCGGCCGGAGACCGTGAGCTACCGACCTGCCGGCCGTAACGAATCCAAAGCTTGAAAGATCTAAACCTGGAGCCCGCTGAGGTTCCCGGAATGCAAGGCGGAGGAGCCGAGCAGGCCTCGGGGCCGCGAGGCGACGACAACGCAGCAGGCCGGGTGCCTCAGCGGGCCGCTAACAGGTTTCCGGGAGGGCGTCGGGTTTGGCTACGGGGTCGTATGCCGCGGCGTCAGGGACGGCCTGGGGGTTGCCGGGGGCGGCGCGTTGGAGGCCGAGTTTGCCGGTGCGTTCGAGGTCGCAGTCCATGTTGACGGTGTAGATCTTGCCGGCGCCGGGGCGGAGGCCGGTGTCGTTGGGGGCGACCCGTTTGGGGTCGAACCACTGGTAGGTCTCTTCGGTGTGGAGGACGACGAGTTTGGAGCCGGCGCCGGTGGGGGCGCTGTCGCCGACGGGGCCGTCGAGGGGGTAGACCCAGACGTAGTCGGCGTTGACGACGAGTTCTTTCTTGGGGCCGAGGCTGGCGGTCATGGTGCCTTTGACCCGGGGTTCGCCGGTGAGGGTGTATTCGGCGCCGAGGCGGCTGACGTAGGTGAGTCCTTCGCCGGCTTGGATGCTCTTGGAGACGCTGGGCCGGACGCCGACGGAGATGGTGCCGAGGTAGCCGGCGGCGTCGCCTTGTTCGAGCATGCGGCGGTCGAGCCGGGCGGCGATGAGGGTGGTTCTGGTGCGGTTGAGGACGTCGGTGACCTGCGCGGCGGTCCACGGGCCGACGGGTTTGCCGGGTGGGATGACGAGTCCGGCGTCGGCTTCGAGGTAGTCGGCGGCGGGTGTCTTGGCGAACGGGTCGGTGTTCTTGGCCGTCTGGGTGGCGGAGGGCTTGTTCGTCTTCGGCGCTTCGCCGGTTTCGGCTGCGCTGTCGCCGATGTCGACGGCGAGGGACCGGATGGCGAGCATCCCGGCTGAGAGCAGCACGAGGATGACGATCCCGGTGAGGAAGAAGCTCTTTCCGGTCAGGCTGCTGGGGGCGCGACGCCGGCCACGTCCGCGTCCCTCGATCTCCTGCCGGGATCGGAACCCTGGCTGTCCGGGCATGTCGGTGTACTTTCCCCTCTCGGTCGGTGCCATCGTTCCTCATCGAACCCGGCGCCGCCACGGTGACCGGCGGATCAGTACTCCAGCGTGCCTCGGGTACCCTCCGCGGCGCCACCCGGCAGGATGGGTACATGCCCGAGGGTGACACGGTGTGGCGTACCGCGCGCAACCTGCATGCCGCGCTGGCGGGTCGCCGGCTGGCGCGGGCCGAGTTGCGCCATCCGCGGCTGGCGACGATCGACCTCACGGGCAGCCTGATCAGCGATGTCGCATCCCGGGGCAAACACCTGCTTATGCGGACGATGAGTCCCGAGGGAACCGCGACGACGGTCCACTCGCACCTCGGGATGGACGGCTCCTGGCACCTGTTCCGTCCGGACGAGCGCTGGCGCGGCGGCCCCGGGCACCAGATCCGAGTGGTGTTCGCCACACCGGAGACCGTCGCGGTGGGTTATCTCCTCCAGCGGCTGGCGGTAGTTCCGACAGCGGACGAGGCGACGCTCGTCGGACATCTCGGTCCGGACCTCCTCGGCCCGGACTGGGACCCGGCCGAAGCGGTGCGGCGGCTCGCCGCCCAGCCGGACCGGACGATCGGTGCCGCGCTCCTCGACCAGCGCAACCTCGCCGGGATCGGCAACCTGTACCGGGCGGAGGTGCTGTTCCTGCGCGGCGTCTCGCCGTGGACGCCCGTCGGCGAGGTCGCCGACCTGGCCGCGCTCGTGGGCCTGTCCCAGCGGCTGCTCGCCGCGAACCGGGAGCGGCCCGAGCAGGCCACGACCGGCTCGCTGCGGCGCGGCGAACGGCACTGGGTCTACGGCCGCACGGGCGAACCGTGCCGGCGCTGCGGCACCCCGGTACGCGCGGCGGATCTCGGCGACGACCCGGACGGCGTCCAGGCGCGCCGCGCCTACTGGTGCCCCCGCTGCCAGCCCGGCTGACCCAGGCGGGCTGGGCACGCCACGGCGGGCGGGCCAGCGCGGCCCACGGCGGTGGCGCACGGCGGGCCGGTGGCCCACGGCGGCGGGCACAGCGGGCCGGGTGGCCCACGGCGGCGGCGCACAGCGGTGCGGGCCCGGCCGGGCGGAGTGTGGCGGGGGCTAGAGGCCGTGGGCGCCGTTCTGGTCCTTGATCTCGGTCAGCCCCTGCGCCAGGCCCCGCAGCGCGAACGTGGCCTCGGTGAGCCGGCTGATCGCGACCGTGTCGCCGCCGCGCGCCATCGCGGCCACGCACTCGGCCGCGGCGGCGCCGAGCCGCTCGTACGCCTCCACGCCCTGGTCGAGCTGCGCGACGAGACCGGCGCGGACGTCCAGCAGCCCGTCACGCGACTCGGCCGGCGACAGCGGCAGCGTCTTCTCCACGACGGTGATGCGGACGGCGAGCTGGCGCAGCGCGGCGTGCGCACCGGCCGCCTCCCGCGCGGTGTCGCCGGCTCCCGGCCCGAGCTTGTCGAGGATCTGCGGCAGCGTCCGGCTGGCGTCGTTCAGCCGGTTCACCGCCGGCGCGGCGGCTGAGGACCGCCGCACGGGGATCCGGCGCGGACGGTCGACGATCGCGGTGAGCGCCGGCCCCACGAGTGGGCCGAGCCGGCGCGCGATCCGTTGCGCCGGCGGACGGTGCGGCGCCGGCGGCGGGACCGGGGCGGCCGCCAGCCTGCGGTGTTCCCGCCAGCCCAGCACCGAGAACGTGATGGCGCCGCCAGCCGCGCCGGCCCACCCGATGTCGGGCGCGCCGAGACCCGCGTACGGCACGGCGACCGCCGCCGCGCCGCCGAAGATGCCCGCCCACACCGTCCAGACCTGGGCCATCGCCCGGCTCCGCCGTACCTTCCGGAGGTGCCGGGCGCGCGGGTCCCACGGCCGGAGCATGCGTTACCCCTGGGCGGCGTCCGCGTCCTTGGCCGCGGCCGGCTTCTCAGCTGCCTTCTCGGCCACGGGCGCCTCCGGCTGGGCGGTCGGCTCGGCGACGGCGGTGGGCTCGGGCGCCGCCGCCAGCTTGTCGCCCGACATGCTCGCGCGGATCTGGTCCAACCGGGACTGCCCGGCCATGTCCAACGTGGACTTCTGGACCTCGATCATGCGGCCCTCGACCGAGTTCTCGGCGAGTTCGGTGCGGCCGATCGCGTGCGCGTACCGGCGCTCGATCTTGTCCCGGACCTCGTCGAGGGACGGCACGCTGCCCGGCGCCGCCGTCTGCGACATCGACTGCAGCGAGTTCGCGACCTGCTCCTGCATCTTCGCCTGCTCGAGCTGGCTGAGCAGCTTGGTGCGCTCGGCGAGCTTCTGCTGCAGGATCATCGCGTTCGTCTCGACCGCCTGCTTGGCCTTCTGCGCCGCGCCGAGCGCCTGGTCGTGCAGGCTCTTCAGATCCTCCATGGACTGCTCGGCGGCGACCAGCTGGGTCGCGAACGCCTGCGCGGTCTGCTCGTACTGCGCGGCCTTGGTCTCGTCACCGCCCGCGCGCGCCTTGTCCGCGAGCACCAGCGCCTGCCGCGCGGACGCCGACAGCTTCTCGACCTCGGACATCTGGCGGGAGAGCTTCATCTCCAGCTGGCGCTGGTTGCCGATCACCGCGGCCGCCTGCTGCGTCAACGCCTGGTGCTGGCGCTGCGCCTCCTCTATCGCCTGCTGGATCTGTACCTTCGGGTCGGCGTACTCGTCGACCTTGGCGCCGAACGCCGCCATCAGGTACTTCCATGCCTTGACGAACGGGCTCGCCATCTCGGACCTCTCCCCATTGATCGTCGCCACCTACGGTGACGTGCTGTTCCATCGTCTCAGGCCGCGCCCACATTTGGCATGCTCACGCCGGCTCCTGTCCGTTCTGCGCCAGTACCTTCCTCGACAGCGCTTCTGTCTCGCGCAAACCGGCCTGCATCCCGTCGAGTTCGCCGGCCAGGTCGCCGATCCGCTGGGTCATCGTGTCGATCCCGCCGGCCGTGGCCGCGAGCGCCAGCACCTCGGCCAGGCGCGCGATCAGCCCTTCGAGCCCGATGGCGGTGGTCTGCATGCGGGCGACGAGCGTGTCCCGCGCGACGAGCATCCGGTCGTGGACGGCGATCTGGTCGCTTACCGACCTCGCCGCGCGCTCGTGCTCGGCCCGCAGCGCCGGGTCGGCGGCCACCCGCACGGCTTCGGCGAGACGGGCCTGCTCGGCGTGGAGCCGGTTGATGTCGATCCGCGCGCCGGCCGCGTCGACGCTGGCCACCTGGGAGGCGAGTCGCCGCAGGTCGGCAAGCGTCTCGGCGGCCTGGTCGTCGATGTCGCCGACGTGCGCCCGGGTGGTGGCGTCGGACGGGGACTCCGTCTGTTCGTGCAGCGTCCGGACGGCGGCCTCGGCGCGCCGGAGCCACACGTCGGCCGCGGTGCCCCGTGCGGGCATCGGCCCGAGCGCTCCAGGGGTCGGCGTTCTCGGGTCGGTGATCGTCCCGACGACCACCTTCACGCCATAGACGAGCGCCGCTACGCCCAGCCCCACGGGCACGGCCGGCAGGAACCCCACCGACGCCGCCACGATCGCGCCGGCGAGCCCGCCGCTGAGTCCGCCCGCGACGAAGCCCCACGGGTCACTGAGCTGCTGCCGCATTCCCACGGTGACAGTGTGCCCGGTCAGAAGTTCGAGACGACCGCGGTCAGCACCTTGTCGATGCTGGCCTCGTCCACGGCCTCATACGCGACCGCCTGCGACGCCTCGGCCATCCGCTTCAGCACGCCCAGGTCGGCCTTGTCCCCGTACGCGATCGGGAAGACCCGGACCGTCTGCTCCTCGCTGGCGCCCAGCTCGTCGATGAGGCTGTCCAGATTGTTGTCGGGCGGGAACTCGTTCTTGCCGTCGGTGAGCAGGACGATCGCGTTGATCCGGGTCTGGTCGAACTCGGCGAGCATCGACTTCTGCGCCTCGCGGGTGGTGGCGTACAGCGCGGTGCCGCCCTCCGGCGCGAGACCGCCGATCACCTGCTTCATCTTCGGACCGCTCTCGCGCACCGGACCGATCGGCACCTGCTTGGTGTACGGGACGTCCTGGGGCCGCGCGCCGGTGCTGAACGTCCAGAGGCCGACCTCGTCGTCCGGCGCGAACTGGCCGACGGCCTGCTGGGCGGCCTTCTTCGCCAGCTCCATGCGCGAGCCGCCGCCGTCCACGACCTCCTGCATCGACCCGGAGACGTCGAGGACGAGCAGTACCCGCGCCCGCTTGCGCAGCGTGTCCCAGGTGTCGACCGCCTGCTGGAGCACCGCCGGGCTCGGCGGGTCGATGACGGTGTACTTCTGATCCGGCAGCAGCCCGTTCTTCTCGCTGATCGCCCCGTTGGTCTTGCCCTCGAAGCCGCGGAACGCCAGCTCGCCGAAACGCTTCTGCTGCGCCGGCTCCTGGAGGTACTTGCGGAAGTCGTCCGCCGCCGCCCGCCGGTCGTCGCCCGCGCTCGTCAGCGTCACGAACGGGTTGTCCGACAGCAGCGTGCCTTCCTTGGGGTAGATCGCCACGAGCGGCGTCCGGGGCTTGGGCCCCTTCCCGAACAGCTTCGGGTCGCCGGTCGGGTTGCCCTGGTTGTAGTCGTAGACCGACTTCTCCTCGACGGCGACCGCGCTGATGTAGGCCATCCCG
Source organism: uncultured Actinomycetota bacterium (assembly GCA_963742725.1). Lineage (GTDB taxonomy): Bacteria > Actinomycetota > Actinomycetes > Mycobacteriales > Cryptosporangiaceae > CAVVAL01. The sequence goes on from CAVUMX010000003.1 coordinate 2,122,656, forward strand.
CGGCCCCGCTTGTCGGCCGCCGCCAGGTTCGACAGGAACGTCAGCGTCGTGTCGCCGTAGTGGACGGCGCCCGCCTCGACGCCCTTGACGAACGCGGTGACCTTCGGGTCGGCGAGGTCCTTGGCGGACAGGTCGCTGGACCGGTTCGTCGCCGCGAAGTAGGTGCCGACGGTGGCGTTCAGTCCGGAGGTGGAGAAGTTGGGGTTGGTCTTGCCGAGCCGGAACTTGCCCCACTCGGGGTGTCCGAACGCGCCCCAGCCCTTCGGGTTGCCCGTCAGGCCGAGCACGTCGCCCCAGCCGAGCGGCTTCGCCGGCCAACCCAGAGCCTCCGCCATCGGACGGGGCATCGCGATCACCAGCGGCGTCTGCGCGATCGACGGCACGTCGCCGTCCGGGACCAGCGCGGGACGGTCGGCCTGGGCGAGCCGCTGCTGCAACAGCCGGACCCACGACGACGAGGCGGGGCTCCACACGTCCGGAACCGGACCGCCGTCACGCCCGGCGTCCCAGCCGCGCGCCAACGCGTCGGTGGCGCCGCCGGAGGCCTTGCTGATCACCTGCACGTCGGCGCACCGGCCACCGAACGTGCGGCCGGAACCGTGGTAGCGCTCGGCCAGTTCGGTCAGCAGCGCGGCCTTCTCCGACGACGCGCTCACGACCAGCGGCACGCAGTTGTCCCGGCGCTTGTCCGCGGCCGGCTCCTTCTCGTCGCCACCCGGCTTGAAGACGAAATAGGTGCCACAGATCGCGACCAGTCCGACGACGACCGCGATGATCAGCGGAGCCGGATTGCGCCGCCGCGGAGCCTCCCCAAACGCCACCAATTCCCCCTGAGCGTCGCCGCGACGGCCGACCGACCGCCGACGCGATCAGTGTGGCAGGCGCTGACCAGTGCTGGGGCCATTGTCGTACGTGGGCCCGAGGCCGAATCCAGCGTGGGGGCGCCAAGGCGGAGGAGGAGGTCATGCCGTCGTTGCGTGGCCGACTCTGTCGTGACACGTGACAACGCCGGCAGCGTCGCGCCGGGCCGGCCGAAGCCCTAGGGTCTGTTTCGAAGTCCCTGGTCGAGCGAGGCGTGTTCCAGTCGGCGATCCGGCAAGGCGGAGGTTCGTCCGGATACGTTTCTTGTATCCGGGCGGAGCGACAACGCCGCCGGGCGTCGTCTGGGACGCGGCGCAGCCGGCAGAGGGACTTCGAAACAGACCCTAGGACGGCAGTGGCCCCGGCACTTGAGCGTGGTCGACGGAGCCAAGCTGTGACCTGTCCAGGTCAGGGAGTGTGGCGGCGAGCAGTTCGGCCGTCCCGGTGGCGTCGTGGGTGCTCGGGTTGGCGAGGTGGCTGGCGAGCCAGCGCAGAACCAGATCGGCGGCGGAGCCCTTACCGGCGGGCGTGTGGCCGCCTGGGCTGTGGCGGGCGGGGCCGTTGCCGGCGAGGCCGTTGCCGGCGGGGTCCTTGCCCGCGAGGCCGTTGCCGGCGGGGCCGTTGCCGGCGGGGTCCCTGCCCGCGAGGCCGTTGCCGGCGGGGCCGTTGCCGGCGAGGTCCCTTCCCGCGAGGCCGTTGCCGGCGGGGTCCTTGCCGGCGGCCGTGAGGGCTGCGGCGACGGCTGCACGGGCGTCGGGCCAGTGGCGGCCGTCGGGGTCGAGGAGCGCGGCGAAGGTCGCCGGCTCGTCGGCAGCCAGGCGGCGGATGGCCGGGTGGGCGCCGACGCGCTGAGCCGCGTGCGCCAGCGCGACGACGAGCGGCAGACCCCGGCACTCGTCCGCCAGCGCGGCCAGTTCGGCGCCGACCAGCGCTGACCAGACCTCGTCCTTGGTGCGGAAATGGTTGTACAGCGTGCCTTTCGCGACCCCGGCCGCGGCCGCGATGTCCGACATCGACGCACGGCGGGTGCCACGGTCGGCCACCACCGCGGCGGCCGCACGCAGCACGACGGCACGGGTGCGCGCCATGGCGTTCCCGGCACGCACCCGGGTACCCGGGGTGCGGACCGGCGCGGCCGGCGGCTGGCTCAGGCCGCGGCCACCACGTTGTGCGCGCTGACCAGAGCGCGCGGCTCCGACACCATGTCACGCTCGCCGACGGACTCGAGCACGCCGACACCAGCCTCGGCGTGGGCAAGCGTGTCACTCACGTCCCGCAGCATCTCCGAGAGCTGAACCCCGAGGGCGTCGCAGATCGAAGAGAGCAGCTCCGAGGAAGCCTCCTTCTGACCCCGCTCGACCTCCGACAGGTAACCGAGGCTGACCTTCGCCTTGGTTGAGACCTCGCGGAGAGTGCGGCGCTGTTCGAGACGCTGCGCACGCAACGTGTCGCCGATGACCCTGCGTAGGAGGACCATGAACACACCCCTCTCCGATGATCGCTGGTTTGCTGGCCACGTTACCCCGCCCGCGCGAGCGGAGCACAGCACCGTGGCCACGACACCCCGTTTCCGCCGTTGGCGTAACCACTACGGCGTGTTCCCGAATAGTGGCACACCGTCAATCGACGGTCCCTCGAAATGTCCTCAACCGGCCAGTCGATGTCGCCATTCCCGGCCGTGCCGGCCAACGGAATGAAACCCGCACCCGACGCCCAGCGCCGCCCAGCACGGGCCGGCCGCCGCGCCAGCGCCGCGCCCGGCGACCAACTGTCGGGGTTATCGGGATATCCGGCGCCGGGTTATCGCACGCGAGTCCGGACAGTCCGGTTCGGCGCGGCGCGGTCGGCGCGGCGGGCGCCACCCCGTCCGGCGACGGTCGACCGGCGGGCCCGCGGGCGGCGCGGCGCGGTCAGCCGGTGAGCGCGGAGGCGAGGAGGGCGAGGGCTCGTCGGACCGTAGTGTCGCGGATCGCGGCGCGGTCGCCGGTGAGCGACAGCTTCTCCGCCCGTGCGCCGGAAGCGTCCGCGATGCCGATCCACACCGTGCCCGGCGATTCGCCGCCCTGCGGTTCCGGGCCGGCGACGCCGGTGGTGGCGAGGCCCCAGTCCGCGCCGCAACGGTCGCGGGCGCCCCGGGCGAGGGCGGCGGCGACGTCCTCGTCGACAGGCCCGCGCTCGGCGAGCAGGTCGGCCGGTACGCCGGCCAGGCTGGCCTTGAGGTCGGTGGCGTACACGACGAGGCCGCCGCGGAACGTCGCGCTGGCGCCGGGTACCTCGACGAGTGTCGCAGCGAGCAGCCCGCCCGTCAGCGACTCGGCGACGGCGACGGTCTCGCCCCGCTCGGCGAGCAACCGGTGGACGCGCTCCGCCGGCAACGTCACGAGCGGTTCGCGCGCCTGGCCTGGGCGCGCGGGCTGGTGCGGCGCAGGGTGAGCGCCCGCAGGACGTAGTCGACGCCGGTCACGACCGTGACGATCAGCGCGGCGCCCATGATCCACGGCCCCAGCACGGCGAGCATGTCGGGCAGCGGCAGCAGGTACCAGCCGATGGCCAGGACCTGCAGCAACGTCTTCAACTTGCCGCCCCGGCTCGCCGGGATCACGCCGTGCCGGATCACCCAGAACCGCAGCAGCGTGACGCCCAGCTCCCGGGCCAGCATGACGACCGTGACCCACCACGGCAGCAGGCCGAGCCACGACAGTCCGAGGAGCGCCGCGCCGGTGAGTGCCTTGTCCGCGATCGGGTCGGCGACCTGCCCGAACGGTGTCACCAGGTTCCGGGACCGGGCCAGCTTGCCGTCGTAGAGGTCGGTGATCGACGCGACGACGAACGCCACGCACGCCGCGATCCGCCAGCCGTCATGCGTGCCGCCCGAGGCCAGCAGGGCCGCGGTCATCACCGGGACGAGCACGATCCGGGCGACGGTGAGCGCGTTGGCGATGTTCACCAACGGCGGGGTGACCGGCCCGGCTTCGATCACGGCGTGCCGCCGCGCGCCTCGGCGACCACGCGCGCTTCGGCGACCAGGTCGACGCCCTCGCTGCCGGTGACGACCGCCCGCACGATGTCCCCCACGCGCAGCCCTTCGCCGTACACCGTGGTCTCGCCGTCCACCTCGGGCGCCTGGTGCGCGGCGCGACCGGTGGCCACGCCGTCCTCCACGGACTCGATCAGGACGTCCACAGTGGAACCGATCCGCTCCTCGGCACGCTGCGCGGTCAGCTCCTCGGCGAGCGCGCTGATCCGTTCGTACCGCGCCTGGATCTCGTCGGCCGGGACCTTGCCGTCGAAGTCCACGGCTTCGGTGCCGTCCTCGTCGGAGTACGCGAAGACGCCGATCGCGTCGAGGCGGGCAAGCGTCAGGAACCGTTCGAGTTCGTCGACGTCGGCTTCGGTCTCGCCGGGGAAGCCGACGATGAAGTTGGACCGGGCACCGGCCTCCGGCGCCAGCGCCCGCGCCGAGTCGAGCAGCTCCACGAACCGCTCGGTCGACCCGAACCGCCGCATCCGGCGCAGCACCGGCTCGCTCGCGTGCTGGAACGACAGGTCGAAGTACGGCGCGACACCGGGCGTGGTGGCGACGGCCCGCACGAGCGTCGGCTTCGTCTCGGCGGGCTGCAGGTACGACACCCGTACCCGCTCGATGCCGTCGACCGCCGCGAGTTCGCGCAGGATCGTCTCCAGGAGCGACGGGTCGCCCAGGTCCTTGCCGTACGAGCTGGAGTTCTCGCTGACCAGAACCAGCTCGCGCACGCCTTCGGACGCCAGCCAGCGCGCCTCGTCCAGCAGCTCGGTGGGACGGCGGGACACGAACGACCCGCGGAAGCTGGGGATCGCGCAGAACGAGCAGCGCCGGTCGCAGCCGCTCGCCAGCTTGAGCGGCGCCACCGGGCCGCCCTCCAGCCGGCGGCGCAGCACGCGCGGGCCCGACGCCGGCCCGGCCGAGTCATCCGAAAGCCCGTGTCCCGGGACCGCGACGTCCGCCGCCTGGCGCTCGACCGGGGTGATCGGGAGCAGCTGGCGGCGGTCGCGCGGCGCGTGCGCGATGTGGCTCTCGCCCGCGATCAGGCCGCGCAGCCGGTCGCCGATGCCGGCGTAGTCGTCGAACCCGAGTACGGCGTCGGCCTCGGGCAGGCTGTCCGCCAGCTCCTTGCCGTACCGCTCGGCGAGGCAGCCGACGGCGACGACCTTCGCGCCGGAGTCCGCCGCCTCCAGCAGCGTGTCGATCGAGTCCTTCTTCGCCTGCTCGATGAAACCGCAGGTGTTGACCATGACGATGTCGGCGTCATCGGCGTCCGGGGCGAGTTCCCACCCGTCCGCGGCGAGCCGCCCGGCCAACTCCTCGGAGTCGACTTCGTTTCGGGCGCAGCCCAGCGTGACGAGGGCGACCCGGCGGCCGCCAGCAGAGGGAACGGACATGCGCTGAGACTACCTGCCGGCCCACTCTCGGCAGGAATCGTCAGGCGTCGCCGCGCAGCGACAGGAGGACGCCGTCCAACTCGTCCGGTTTGATCAGGACGTCCCGCGCCTTCGACCCCTCGGACGGGCCGACGACGCCACGGGTCTCCATGAGGTCCATGAGCCGGCCGGCCTTCGCGAAGCCGACCCGCAGCTTGCGCTGGAGCATCGAGGTCGAGCCGAACTGGGTGGTCACGACCAGCTCGACGGCCTGGCACAGCAGGTCGAGGTCGTCGCCGATGTCCTCGTCGACGTCCTTCTTCGCGGACGCCGCCGGCGCGGTCACGTCCTCCCGGAAGTCGGGGTCGCGCTGGTCCTTGCAGAACTTCACGACGGCCGCGATCTCGGTCTCGTTGACCCACGCGCCCTGGAGCCGGACGGGTTTGCTCGCGCCCATCGGCAGGAACAGCCCGTCGCCGCGGCCGATCAGCTTCTCGGCGCCGGGCTGGTCGAGGATGACGCGGGAGTCGGCGAGCGAGGACGTGGAGAACGCCAGCCGGGACGGCACGTTCGCCTTGATGAGCCCGGTGACGACGTCGACGGACGGCCGCTGCGTCGCCAGCACCAGGTGGATGCCCGCCGCGCGGGCGAGCTGGGTGATGCGGACCACCGCGTCCTCGACGTCACGCGGCGCGACCATCATCAGGTCGGCGAGCTCGTCGACGATCACCAGCAGGTACGGGTACGGCCGGTACACGCGCTCGCTGCCGGGCGGCGCCTTGATCTCGCCCTTGCGCACCTTCCGGTTGAAGTCGTCCACGTGGCGGACGCCGCTCGCCGCCAGGTCCTCGTAGCGCATGTCCATCTCGCGGACGACCCACTGCAGCGCGTCGGCGGCCTTCTTCGGGTTCGTGATGATCGGCGTGACGAGGTGCGGGATGCCCTCGTACGTCGTCAGCTCGACGCGCTTCGGGTCGACGAGCACCATCCGGACCTCGTCCGGTGTGGCCCGCGACAGGATCGAGACGAGCAACGTGTTGATGCAGGACGAGTTGTGCGTCGGAATGCACGCGCGGCTGGCTAGATAGAGATGGCTGGGACTGTCGACTTCAATGCATCGGACCGGCACTGACGGAATCGGCCGTACGTCAACGATGTACCGCTGCTGAGTAGTAGCCCGGCTCGTGGTCACCTGCCTGACCACTTTGCGTGTCAGACGAAATACCTTGTCGGCGGGCGTGAAATGGATCGTGTAGCAAATCGACGTGTGTTCATGGCGACCATTGACCCGTTTGGTCGACATCGTTGCCTGGTAGCCGAGGCCAAGGATCAGATCGAGGGTGTCCCTCGCCAGCCGCTCGTTGGTGACAGCAAAGGCCACGCCACCTCGCTTGCCCACCGTGCCGTCGGTGTCGAGAAGCCCGGCGAGCAGGGCGCGACGCTGGTGCTCCGACCCTCGCAGATACGCCTCGGGGATGTGCTTCTCGCCGATCTCCCGGAAGAGCTCCCGCATGGTCCGGTACCGCTGGAGCGGGACCGTTGTCTGATCGAACCCGCAGTTACGCCCCACGGCGAACTGCCCCTTGGCGGCCCGTGCGACACCTGACAGTCCGACGCCGACGTGACTGGCCGCGCCTCTGAGACCCATGCCCTGTGCGGCGAGGTCGATCGCCTCCGCGATTCGGCGATCCCGTTCGGAGCGATTGGAGATCGTGTACTGGATCTGACTGCTGGGATGATGCGTTACGGCATATCCGTCCAGGCGGATCTGGTCGAGGATCTCTTCGTCGGCACAGGTGATCCCGGCGCCCCCGGTCGTGCCGTCGCCGAGCCAGCAACCAAACGTGTATGGAGCGATCGGCAGATCCTGCTCAGGGTAGTCAAGTGGCCCACTCACCGCGATCGCGTGATTGGCCCACCCGTTGCTCGCCCCAGGCACCCGGAGAGTGGCGGCGATCTGCGCTGTGGTGACGGGCCTATCGTCGAACCTGATCCGCCGGTTCGGGCGGCCACGCGCCGCGACATGCTCGGCCAACGCCGCGTAGACACGATGGCGGGAGTAGGCGGGCACGCGACGCACGACCTCACGTCCACCCCTGCTGTATGTCGTCGTGGTGGCGAAGCTCCATTCCTTCGCCATGTCCGCGAGCACAGCTTGATAGAGCACGTTCTGGAACTGCGCGCCGACATCAGCGATTACCTCGGCGGACGACACGGGGCCATCCGGTTCGCCGAGCACCGCTGCCGCGCGCTCGGCAACGTGAGCGACAGCGCCCGGTGCCCAGTACGAGTCGTCGCTCCATTTATGACTCTTCTGGGTACGTTGAGCCCTCGTCGTCGTGCGCCACTGGTGATCAGCGTCGGCGACGATGACGGTGCCGTCCGAGAACTCGACTTCGTAGCACGGGCGCTCATGCATGACGGGCGTAGCCGCGATCACGGTGCACGTTTTGCCGTGCTCGTCGAAGACCTGCTCTCCTGGCTGGATCTCACCCATTGTGGTCCATCCGCGTGGTGTCGGGATGGGAGTGTCCAGGGCTAGGGCCTTGCCCGCGCCGGTGGCGCCGGCGATCAGGATGTGCGGCATCTTCGCGAGGTTGGCGACGACGTAGCCGCCCTCGATGTCCTTGCCGAGGGCGACCAGCATCGGGTGCTGGTCGCTGGTGGCGGCGTGGCTGCGCAGCACGTCGCCGAGCGAGACGTTCTCCCGGTCGGTGTTGGGGATCTCCACGCCGACCGCGCTCTTGCCCGGGATCGGGCTGATGATCCGGACGTCCGGCGACTTCACGGCGTAGGCGATGTTGCGGGACAGCTGCGTGATCCGCTCCACCTTGACGGCCGGGCCGAGCTCGATCTCGTACCGGGTGACCGTCGGGCCGCGGGTGAACCCGGTGACGGCCGCGTCCACGTCGAACTGCTCGAACACGCCGGACAGCGAGTCGATGACGGTGTCGTTGGCCTTGCTGCGGGTCTTGGCCGGCGGGCCGGCGGCGAGCATGGTCGGCGGCGGCAGCCGGTAGTCGCCGTCGGTCGCCGAGAGTGCGAGCTGTTCGGCGCGGGTCGGGGCCGGCGTGTGGTCGGGAACCTTGCGCGTGACCGGCACGGCGACGGGCGGAGTGCGCTTGAGCCCGGCGGGCGGATCGTCCGGCGATTCCTCCTCGCTCAGACCGCTCAGCGCGGCCTGCCGGCGGCGGGACGGACGGCGGCGCAGCGGCGGCTCGTCCTCCTCGTCCTCCTCGTCCTCGTCGAGCTCCGGCGCTGCCTCGACACGGCCGAGCGCCACGTCCCGCAGGTGGGCGAGGCGCGTGGGGATCGTGTTGATCGGCGTGGCCGTGACGACCAGGACTCCGAACAGCACGACCAGCAGGAGCAGCGGGAACGCCACCCAGGACGTGACGACGCTGGCGAGCGGCCCGGCGGTGTACCGGCCGACGGCGCCACCGGCGAACGACCAGTCCTTGGCGGCCGCCGGCTGGTCACGGACGAGGTGGAGCAGGCCGAGTAAACCGACGACGAGCGCCGTCCAGCCGACCATCATCCGGCCGCGGTGCTCGTCCTCGGGGATCACCCGCATCATGCGGACTGCCAGGACGCCCGTGATCAGTGGCACGGCCAGCGTCATCGAGCCGATCGTCACGCGCAGGGCGTGGTAGAGCCAGTCGCCCACCGGCCCGGCCCCGTCGAACCAGACGGCGACGGCCGTGACCAGCGCGAACCCCAGGACGGCGAGCGCCAGCCCGTCGCGCCGGTGCGCCGGGTCGAGCTCGCGCGCGGTCGCGGCCTGCCTGCCGACCGCGCGGGCCAGCCAGCCGACGCTGCGGGCGAGCAGCATCCACAGGCCGGTGATCGCGCGGCCGATCAGCGAACCGAGGCCGCCGGACTGGGCGGTGGAACGGCGGGCGGGCGCCCTCTTCGCGGTGCTCCGCGCCGGGGCACGCCGAGTCGCGGACGTGCGCGAACGCGACGACGCCCCTCGACCAGCCATGCGCTAGACGGTATCGCGTCCGGCCACCCGCGCCCCAGCAACACGCCCGAACCCCACAGGTTTCCGTACCAGAACAACATTAACGCAGTCTCAAGTACTAATATCAACGCGATGCGAGCCATACGATCACTAGAGCACGCCGTGCGATGACCGCTCCCCACCTGTTCGTCGACGAATCGCAGCGGCGGCCGTACCTGCTTGTCGCAGGCATCGTCGACGCGGCCGACCTGGCGCGGAGCCGGGCGGTGCTCCGCACCGGAGCCTGTGCGTCGCGCCTGCCTCGACCAGATGGTGACGGACGCCCTCAAGGCGGGCGCGGGCCGGCTCGTCCTGGAGAGCCGCGGCGATGTGCTCGACCGGTCCGACCGGCAGGTCATCACCAGGGCGATCCGGGTCGCCGCCGCTGAGGTCGGCACGGATCAGGAGCTGCCGTATATGCATCTCCGACCGCACGAGGAACCATTGCGCTGGCTCGCGGACGCGATGGCCTGGAGCTACGGCGCCGGGGCCGAGTGGCGCCGGCGCGCTAGACCGCTGATCGACGCGGTGACCGATCTCGGCGAGGTCCGGTGAACAGCGCAAAGCCCGGGCTCCCGTCGTCCGGCGGGGCACCCGGGCTCACTTCCCAGGACTACTGTCCTCGGCACATCAAAGTGTGCCGCAGGAAGCAGCCCCGCGCAAGCGGCGGCAAACCGCCGTCAGACCTCCAGGACGGTGGGGACGATCATCGGGCGGCGGCGGTAGGTGTCGTTGACCCACTTGCCGGCCGTGCGGCGGACGACCTGCTGGAGCTGGTGCGGGTCGCTCACCCCGTCGGCGGCGGCCTTGTCGAGCGCGGCGGTGATGATGGGCATGACCGCGTCGAACGCCGGGTCGTCGGAGAAGCCCTTGCCGGTGACGAACGGGCCGCCGACGACCTTGCCGGTCACCTCGTCGACGACGACGGTGATGGCGATGAAGCCGCCGTCGCCGAGGATGCGCCGTTCGCTCAGGGACGCCTCGCCGACGTCGCCGACGGCGAGCCCGTCGACGTAGACGTAGCGGCAGTCGACCTTGCCGGTGATGCTGGCCCGCCCGTCGACGAGGTCGACGACGTGGCCGTCCTCGGCGATGACGATGCGGTCCGGGTCGACGCCGGTCAGCTCGCCGAGCTTGGCGTGGGCGCGCAGGTGGCGCCATTCGCCGTGGACGGGCATGAGGTTGCTCGGCTTGACGGCGTTGAGCAGGTACAGCAGCTCGCCGGCCGGCGCGTGACCGGAGACGTGGACCTTGGCGACGTCCTTGTGGATGACCGTGGCGCCCCAGCGGGCGAGTCCGTTGATGACCCGGTACACGGCGGTCTCGTTGCCGGGCACCAGGCTGGACGCGAGCACGATCGTGTCGCCGGGTTCGATGACGATGTGCCGGTGGTCGCGGTTGGCCATGCGGCCGAGCGCGCTCATCGGTTCGCCCTGCGAGCCCGTGCTCATGAACACGACCTGCTCGGGCGGGAGCGTCGCGGCCTCGTCGAGCGGGACGATCAGGCCTTCGGGAATGCGCAGCAGCCCCAGGTCCCGGGCGACGCCCATGTTGCGGACCATGGACCGGCCGACGAACGCGACCCGCCGCCCGTGCGACCGGGAGACGTCGAGCACCTGCTGCACGCGGTGGACGTGCGAGGCGAAGCTGGCGACGATGATCCGCTTGGTGGCGCCGCGGAACACGTTGTCCAGGACCGGGCCGATCTCCCGCTCGGGCGTGACGAAGCCCGGCACCTCGGCGTTGGTCGAGTCCGACAGCAGCAGGTCGACGCCCTCGTCGCCGAGCCGGGCGAAGCCGCCCAGGTCGGTGAGGCGGCCGTCCAGCGGCAGCTGGTCCATCTTGAAGTCGCCGGTGTGGAGCACCAGGCCGGCCTGGGTGCGGATGGCGACCGCGAGCGCGTCCGGGATGGAGTGGTTGACCGCGAAGAACTCGCAGCTGAAGGGCCCGAGCTGCTCGGTCTGCCCTTCCTTCACCTCCAGCGTGTACGGGTCGATCCGGTGCTCGCGCAGCTTCGCCTCGACGAGCGCGAGCGTGAACCGGGACCCGACGAGCGGGATGTCCGGCTTGAGCCGCAGCAGGTACGGGACGCCGCCGATGTGGTCCTCGTGGCCGTGGGTCAGCACGACGGCCTCGACGTCGTCGAGACGGTCGGCGATGGCCGAGAAGTCCGGCAGGATCAGGTCGACGCCGGGCTGGTCGTTCTCCGGGAACAGCACCCCGCAGTCGACGATCAGCAGCCGGCCCTCGTGCTCGAACACCGTCATGTTGCGGCCGATGGCGCCGAGGCCACCGAGCGGGATGATGCGGAGGCCGTGCGGGGGAAGCTCAGGCGGCGGCCCGAGGGGCTCGCGGTCAGTCACAGTGCGTCCGCCGTTCTGATCGGGCCGTTGTTCACGCGGGCACCTCCACGCCACCGGCGGCCAGGTCGTCGCGCAGCGTCGCGAGCTGTTCGGCGGTGGCGCCGATCAGCGGCAGGCGCATCGATCCGCCCGGCAGGCCGAGCACGTTGAGCGCGGCCTTGACCAGGATGGCGCCCTGCGTGCGGAACATACCCGTGTAGACCGGCAGCAGGCTGTAGTGGATCTCCCTTGCCCGGGCGACGTCGCCGGCCTCGTAGGCGTCGAGCAGCTCGCGGAGGCGGGCCCCGACCACGTGGCCCACGACGCTGACGAAGCCGATCGCGCCGCAGGCGACCAGCGGCAGGTTGTAGGCGTCGTCGCCGCAGTAGTAGGCGAGGTCGGTGCGGGACATGACCGACGAGGCGCCGGCCAGGTCGCACTTGGCGTCCTTGACCGCGACGATCCGCGGGTGCGCGGCGAGGCGCACGATCGTCTCGGTGTCGATCGGCATCGACGTCCGATGTGGAACGTCGTAGAGCATCACCGGCAGGTCGGTGGCGTCCGCGGCGGCGGTGAAGTGCCGGTACAGGCCCTCCTGCGGCGGCTTGTTGTAGTACGGCGTCACGACGAGCAGCCCGTGCGCGCCCGCCTTCTCGGCCGAGCGCACCAGATCGACCGTGTGCCGGGTGTCGTTGTTGCCCGCCCCGGCCACGATCGTCGCGCGGTCGCCGACGGCCTCCACGACCGCGCGGAGGACCGTCTCCTTCTCCGCGTCGGTCATCGTCGGCGACTCCCCGGTGGTGCCGTTGACCACGAGGCCGTCGTTGCCGCCCTGGTCGACCAGGTACGCCGCGAGGCGCTGCACGCCGTCGGTGTCGACGCTGCCCTCAGGGGTGAACGGGGTGACCATCGCGGTGAGGACGCGGCCGAATGGCCGCCGGGGGTCGCTGCTCATGGCGCTAACGCTACCGCTCCGCCGACCTGCGTTTCAGCGTCGGGGCGGTGGTCGGCGAGCCTGGACAATGAGAAACCCCGTGACGCACCGGTCGGGGGTCCGGAACGTCGCGGGGCTCATCTCGTCCATCGCGGCCACTGTGGGACGCGTTACAGCGTCGCCGAAGAAAAATCCTTCGGTATCGGTTCAGCCTTCGGCGACCAGCGGGCTCGACGCGACCTCGGTGCCGTCCTGGAGGGCCGAGATCGTGAAGTCGGCGAACACGTTCGGGGCCACGCGCTGGAGCTCACGCAGGCAGGAGACGGCGAGCTGGCGGATCTCCACGTCGGCGTGCTCGCTGGCGCGCATCGCGATGAAGTGCCGCCACGCGCGGTAGTTGCCCGTGACGACGATGCGCGTCTCGGTCGAGTTCGGGAGGACGGCGCGGGCGGCCTGCCGGGCCTGCTTGCGGCGCAGGGTCGCGTTCGGCACGTCCGCGAACTTCTTCTCCAGGCCTTCGAGCAGCTCGGTGTAGGCCGCGAGGGACGCCTCGGACGCCGCGATGAACTTGGCGTGCAGCTCCGGGTCGTCGGCGATCACGTCCGGCTCGACCATCGCCGCGTTCTTCTCCGGCACGTACCGCTGGGACAGCTGGCTGTAGGAGAAGTGGCGGTGCCGGATCAGCTCGTGCGTGAGCGACCGGGACACGCCGCTCAGGTAGAAGCTGACGCTGCCGTGCTCCAGCACCGACAGGTGGCCGACCTCCAGGATGTGGCGCAGGTAGCCGGCGTTGGTCGCGGTGGCCGGGTTCGGCTTGGTCCACGACTGGTAGCAGGCCCGGCCGGCGAACTCCGCGAGCGCCTGCCCGCCGTCGGCGTCGGTGTCCCACGGGACGTCAGCCGGCGGGTCGAACTGCGTCCAGGCGATGACCTGGACCTTCGGGGGCGCGATGTCGGGCACGGCGTACTCCGGGGATGTGAGGCGAAGGTCCGGGTCAGCCTACCCAGCGGACCGCCGCACCATGACGACACTTGACTGACATCATCTGTGCAGTCATAGTGACGTCATGGACCTGTCACCCTTCCTCGACGGACTCCGTCGAGACCTCGCCGCCACCGTCGCCGCGGCCGGCCCCGACGCAGCCCGCGCCGGTGAACTCCTCTCCGGTGCCCTGGAGCCCGCCGTCCGCCTCACCTTGCTCGAAGCGTTGTCGGAAGCGGCCGCGGAGATCACCGCCGCACTCGACGACGTCCAGGTCGACGTCCGGCTGCGCGGCCGCGACGCCGATCTCGTCGTCACCGAGGCCACCCATCCCGAACCGGCCGGGCCGCCCACCGCCGAACCCGCGGTCGATCAGGACGGCGACACGGCCCGGATCACGCTCCGCCTGCCCGAATCACTGAAAGGCCAGGTCGAACTGGCCGCGGCCGCCGAGGGCATGTCGGTCAACACCTGGCTCGTCCGCGCTGCCGCGGCCGGCCTGCGCCCGGTCGCGCCGGCCATGCAGCCCCCGCAGTTCGGTGGCCGCCGCGGTCGCCGCATCACCGGCTTCGCCCAGAGCTGACGTCCCCGCCCACGAGAGGAACCATTCCGATGTCTGACATCAGGACCGAAGAGTTCGCCACGCCCACGCCGATCGTGATCGAGGTCGAACAGCCCGCCGGCACGCTCGACGTCCGGACCGGGCCGACCGAGACCACCACCGTCACCGTCCGAGGCGAGAACAGCGGCGGCGCCGCCATGCTCGACAAGATCGACATCAGCTACCAGGACGGCACGCTCGTCATCGACGTGCCGCGCCGCGCCGGCTCGCTCTTCCGCTACCCCAAGCTGTCCGTGACGGTCATCGCGCCGGAGCAGTCCTCGCTGCGCGCCGAGCTGGCCGCCGCCGACCTCACCTGCGCAGGTCCCCTGGGGCAGCTGCACGCCCGCACCGCGTCCGGGGATGTGCAGACCGGTGACATCACCGGTGACGTCACCGCGCACTCGGCCAGCGGCGACCTGTCGATCGGCCGGGTCGGCGGGGCGGTGTCCGCGCGGAGCATGTCCGGCGACGTCACGGTCGTCGCGGCCGGCGGGGACGCGGAGGCCCACACCGCGAGCGGCGACATCGCGATCCGAACGGCGTCCGCGTCGGTCAGGGCCCGGAGCGCGTCCGGTGACGTGGCCGTCGGCGTGACACGGAGCGGCACGGTCGAGGTCAACACCGCGTCCGGTGACGTGACGATCGGCGTGGCGCCGGGCATCGGCGTCTGGCTCGACGTCTCCACCGCCAGCGGGTCGACCAACACCGACCTGGCCGTCGGCGACCACCAGCCCGCGTCCGGCTGCGATCTGCGGATCACCGCTCGGACGATGAGCGGCGACGTCCGCGTCCACCGCGCCGCCACCCAACCTGTCAGCTCGACCTGAGAAGCGCGACGCCAGTCGATCCGAGGAGCGCCACGATGATCGCCGAGACCTTCGTCCTGTACCCGTACACGCGCCGGACCAGCGAACAGCGCCACCGCGCCGCGTCACCACCCGCCCGCGAGATCGCGATGCGGGCGGCCGCCCGCCGGCGCGGCGGTCAGGTCACGAACAGGTAGTTGAACGGCTCCCACGGCAGGTTGCGGGCCACCGAGAAGACGAGCCACGCCGCCAGGTAGGCGCCCCAGGCCTTGCCGGGGATGTGCGGGATCGGAAGCCTCAGCGCGGAGACCCGCCGGGCCGCCCAGGCGACGAAGTAGTACACGACGACCGGGACCGCGATCAGCGCGATCACATGGTGCCGGGCGGCTTCGCCCAGGTTGCCGTGCAGCAGGTAATAGACCATGCGGGTGCCGCCGCAGCCCGGGCAGTCGTACCCGGTGATCGCCTTGAACGCGCACGGACCCAACGGGTCGCGCCGCTGGTCGGTGGGGTCGAACGCGAGCACGTACGTGAAGGCCGCGCCGACGCACATCAGGATGGCCAGCGGCGCGAGCCACGCGGGCTTCGTCCATATTGCTGTGATGATCCGCTGGAGGCGTGACTCGGGCGGCGGCTCCGGGTACACGAACGGCGGCGGCACCCTGGGACCCGCCGGTTGCGCCGGAACCTCCGCGGCCGGGGCGTGCGCTGCGGTCGATGCGTGTGCGCAACCCGCGTCGTGCTGGTGCATGGCCCCTCGCTCTGGTCTGCTGCCGCTCGATGGCCACGGTACACGGGCACCGCAGCACCGGATCGCGGAACGGGCGACCCGCGCACGACCGCGGCCCCGGCGCCGCCCGCCGAGGCCGCGTCAGCGGCGGCGCGGGCCGCGGGACGGCCTCAGCGCGGGACGGCGCCGGCCGCGTGGAGCGCCACGGTGAGCGCGGGGGCGAGGTCGCCGGTCACGGGCGGGGCGACCGCGTCGAGGCCGAGCCATCCGGCCAGCTCGACGAGGTTGGCCGCGAGCGCCTCAGCCACCGGACCGGCCGGACGCGCGTCCTCCAGGTGCGCGGCCTGGACCAGCAACACCCCGCCCTTCCGATCGGACTTGAGATCGACCCGCGCCACCAGGTCGTCACCGAGCAGGAACGGCAGCACGTAGTACCCGTGGACGCGTTTCGGCGCCGGCGTGTAGATCTCCAGCCGGTACCGGAACCCCCAGAGCCGCTCGGTGCGCGACCGTTCCCAGATCAACGAGTCGAACGGCGAGAGCAGCGCCGTGGCCGACACCCGGCGCGGGATCCGGGCCGCCGGATCGAGGTACGCCTGCTGCCGCCAGCCTTCGACCGCGACCGGGACCAGCGCGCCCTCCTCCACCAGCGCGGCGATCGCCGGTTTCGCCTGGGCCGGACTCTGCCGGAAGTAGTCGCGCAGATCCTTCTCGGTCGCGACGCCGAGCGAGCCGGCGGCCAGCCGGATCAGTTCGCGGTGCGCGTCGTCCGGGTCGGGGGTCGGCGTGGCCAGCACCTCGGCCGGGATGACCCGTTCCGTCAGGTCGTACAGGCGCTCGAAGTTGCGCCGCTTCGCCGTGCTCACCGCACCCGTGTAGAACAGCCATTCGAGCGCGATCTTGGCGTCGTGCCAATCCCACCAGGGGCCGGCGCGGCGTGGCCGTTCCTCCTCCAGCTCGCCGGCGCCGACCGGACCGCGGTCGGCCACCATCGCCAGCACGTCCGCGACGAAGCCGGGCCGCGCCGCCTGGAGCGTCCGCATGTTGCCCCAGGCCTCCTGCTCCGCCCGCGCCATGCGCCACCGCAGCAGCGGCTGCACGGCGACCGGTAGCAGGGACGCCTCGTGCGCCCAGTACTCGAACAGGGCGCGCGGACGCCGGTACGCCGCGCGTTCCAGCAGCGCCGCCGGGTAGGTGCCGAGCCGGCTGAACAACGGCAGGTAGTGCGACCGGACCAGCACGTTCACCGAGTCGATCTGGAGCAGCCCGATGCGGGCCAGCACCCGCCGCAGCGCCCGGATGTCCGGCACGCCGGCCGGACGGCGATCGGCGAACCCCTGCGCCGCCAGCGCGATCCGCCGCGCCTGCCGCAGCGAGATCGCCGCCTGAGGCGCCGCCTCGACCATCACCGCCATGCCTGGTTCCTTCCGCCGAACGTGCCGCCACGCTACCCAGCACGTACGACACAACGCGCCGCCCCGCGCGCCCAGACACAACGCGCCGCCCCGCGCGCCCAGACACAACGCGCCGCCCCGCGCGCCCAGACACAACGAACGGTCACGCGGCCCGGGACGGCTCCTCGACCGGGGCCGGCGGCGGCGCGGCCACGGCGCGGCGTTGCCGCCCCTCGGCCGTGACGACCACGGCGACCGCCAGGACGATCACCGCCCCGCCGATCAGGACGTTGACCCCGACCGTCTCCCCCAGCAGCAGCACGCCGAGACCCACCGCGATGACCGGGTTGACGTACGCATAGGTCGTGACCGTGCTGACCGGCAGCTTGCCCAGCACCCACACGTACGCGGTGAAGGCGATGACGGATCCGGCCACGAGCAGGTAGAGCAGCGCGAACCAGGACCGGCCGGACACCTGGTCGAACGTGAACCCGCGCAGCTCGCCGCGCCCCACCCCGAGGACGGCGAGCACGAGCCCGCCGGCCGCCATCTGGACGACGCTCCCGGCGAAGGGGTTCTCGGGCATCGCGCGGCGGACGGTGAGCAGTGATCCGGCCGCCCAGCTCAGGGCCGCCGCGACGACGAGCAGGCTGCGGGCGATGTCCCCGCCGAACCCGCCGGGCACGATCAGGATGGCCACGCCGCCGAAGCCGACCGCGATCCCCAGGACGGTCGCGCCGGACGGCCGGTCGCCCAGCAGTGTCCGCAGCACGACGACCCACAGCGGCGTCGTCGACACGAGCAGCGCCGCCAGTCCGGAGGAGATGCGTTCTTCCGCCACGACGACCATGCCGTTACCGCCGACGAGCAGCAGGATGCCGGACAGGGCGGCGGTGCCGGCCTGCGAGCGGGTCATGCGTAAGGCGGCGGGTTTGACGGCGGCGATCACGAGCCCCAGGAGAAGCGCCGCGCCGATAAACCGGGCACTGGCGCTGACCAGCGGCGGCATCGTCTCGATCGAGACCTTGATGCCGAGGTACGTCGAGCCCCACACGACGTACACGATGCCGAGTGCGCCCCACGCGGCGAGCGGAACCGTGACTCCCGACGCGGCAGAAGCGTTACTCTTGGCTCTCATGTCCCAGAGTAACAGTTCTGAGCGTCTGGCCGGCAACCTGCGCGCGCTCGCGCTGTCCGCCGCGCCGGGCGAGCCGCTGCCGTCGGCCCGGGAGCTGGTGGCCGCGCACCGGGTCAGCTCGATGACGGTGTCCCGCGCCCTGGCGACGCTGGTCAGCGAGGGTCTGGTCGTCACCGAGCCGGGACGCGGCACGTTCGTGGCCCCGCGCCGTCCCGAGCCGGCGTCCGGGCCGGGCGATCTGAGCTGGCAGTGCGCGGCGCTGGCCGAGCGGGTCGTCGACGATTACGGTCTCGCGGCCGTGCTGGCACCGTCCGAGCCTGGCCAGTTGCCGCTGTCCGTCGGTTACCTCGCCGAGGACCTGCAACCCGTCCGCGCGCTCAACACCGCGATCGCCCACGCCACCCGCCGCCCGGGCGGCTGGGACCGCTCCCCCACCACCGGCATCGGCACGCTCCGGTCGGCTCTCGCGGGCATCATCGGGGTCGACGCCGCCGACGTGCTGATCGTCCCCGGCGGCCAGGCGGGGCTGTCGGCGATCCTGCGGGGGCTGGTCCCGGCCGCGGCGCCGGTGATCGTCGAGTCGCCCACGTACCCGGGCGTCCTCATGCTGGCCCGCGCGGCCGGGATGCGGCCCGTGCCGGTCCCCGCCGACCGGGACGGGCTCCGCCCCGATCTGCTCGCGGACGCGCTCGCCCGCACCGGCGCGCGGCTCGTCTACTGCCAGCCCACGTACGCGAACCCGACCGGGTCCGTGATGCCGGCCGGCCGCCGTGCCGAGGTGCTGGCGGTCGTCCGGGCGGCCAACGCGTTCCTCATCGAGGACGACTGCGCCCGCCAGCTGGCGCTGGCCCCGGGGGCACTGCCGGCGATGATCCGCGACGACCCGGACGGGCACGTCGTCCACCTCATGTCGCTGTCGAAGGTCGCCGCGCCGAGCCTGCGCATCGGCGCGCTCGTCGCCCGCGGTCCGGCCGCCGCCCGGCTCGCCGCGCTGCGCGCCGTCGACGACTTCTTCATCCCGGTGCCGCTGCAGGAGACGGCCGTGGAGCTGCTCCGGTCACCGTCGTGGCCCCGGCACGTCAACCGGCTCCGCCGCGAACTGCTGCTGCGCCGCGACGCGCTCGTCGACGCCCTCCGCACCGACGTCCCGGAAGTCACGATCGAGCGCGTTCCGGACGGTGGGCTGCACCTGTGGGTACGCCTCCCGGACGGAGCCGACGACGTCGCCGTCGCCCGCCGCTGCGCCAGCCGCGGACTGCTCGTCAGCCCGGGGCGGGGCTACCACGCCGGCGAACCGCCCGCGCCGTACCTGCGACTGACCTACTGCGGCACCGGCGTCACCCAGCTGCGCCGGGCCGTGACGCTGCTCGCGGAGGTGCTCCGGCAGGCGCCGGGGCGCGGGTAGCTCCCGCCGGGCTCACCGGGGCCGCCGCGCGGTCCCGGGCCGGCACCGTCGCCAGCAGGAGGACCGTGAGCAGGATGTACGCGTTCTCGCCCAGCACGCCGACCCAGCCGTCCGAGTGGTGCTCGCCGGGGCCGTGGTTGTACGCCCAGATCAGCGACCCGGACACCGCCGCCCAGGTGCACGCCGCCACGAACAGGTACCACCAGTTCCGGCGCTCGGCGGCCGCGGCGACGAGCAGGACCAGCGCGGGGACCATCCAGTACAGGTGGTGGGTCCAGGAGATCGGGCTGATCAGGACGCCCGTGAGGCCGGCCAGCGTGAGGCCGGCCAGGTCGTCGCCGGCGAGCCACGCCCGCCGCGCCCGCCAGATCCCGAACGCCGCGATCACGAGGACGCCGGCCAGCCACAGCAGCTTGTCCGGCTCGCCGCCGTCGACCAGCCGCGCCAGCAGACCCATCCAGGACTGGTTGCTCGCGTAGTCGTAGCGGCCGACCCGGCTGGTCTGCCACAGCGTGTCCGTCCAGAACTGCCAGGACGTCGGGAAGCTGAACAGCGCGGTCAGCAGCGTGGTGCCGACGGCCGTGCCGACCGCCGTTCCCGCCGCCCGCCGCCGGCCGGTGGCCAGCAGGTACACGACGAAGAACGCCGGCGTGATCTTGATGGCCGCCGCCAGGCCGATGCCGACACCCGCCCAGCGGTAGCCCCGGTTCAGCGCCCACATGTCGACCAGCACCAGGCCGAACAGCAGCATGTTGACCTGGCCGAAGCCCATCGTCTCCCGGATCGGCTCCAGCGCGCACACCAGCGGCACCGCCGTCCACACCGCGAACCAGCGCGGCCAGCCGTTCCGGTCGGCGACGGGCGCCACCAGGTACCAGGTGCCGAGCGTGATCGCCGCGGCGTTCGCCACCGAGACGATCGCGGTGGCCACCTCCCAGTCCAGCAGCGCGAGGGGCATCATCAGCGCGGCCCCGAACGGCGGGTACGTGAAGCCGAGCCCGCCGGTGCTGGGCTGGACGAACTCGTACAGCGGGTTGCCATTCAGCCACCACTGCACCGCGTCGCGGTAGATCCGCAGGTCGAAGAAGCCGTGGCGCTGCGCCCAGTGCTGCAGGCCGTACCAGATGCCCAGGGTCACGACGGTCGCGATCGTCGCGAGGCCGCCGGCCCGGAGCCAGCGCGGGTGCGCGGATGGCAACGTGGAGGTCACGGGCCGAGTCTTGCCCGGCGACGTGTCCGATTCGCGAACGCCGGGCCAACGCCCACGGGCGCGCCGGGTGATCGTAGGGTCTGCACATGGCCGACGTGCACGTGCGACCCGCCCGCCCCGACGACGCCGAGGAGCTCGCGCGGATCCAGCTCTCGATCTGGCGCACCGCGTACGCGGCCATCGTCCCGACCCGGGTCGTCGAGGGGGTCGCGGACACGTTCGCGGTCGCGCGCTGGCGGGCGGCGATCGCCGCGCCGCCGAGCCCGGCCCATCGCGTCCTCGTCGCTCAGGAACAGCAGTGGACCGTCGGGTTCGCCGCGTTCGGCCCCGCCGACGCCGACGACCTGGCCGGCGACGCGCCCAACGACACGACGATCGCGATCGGGGCCCTGTTCGTCGAGGCCCGTTGGGGGCGGCGCGGGCACGGCAGCCGGCTGCTCGCCGCCGCCGTCGACCTGGCGCGAGAGGCGGGCAACACGCTCGCGGTGACCTGGGCGCTGGAAGCCGACACGGTCACGCAGTCCTTCTACCGCTCGGCCGGCTGGGAGCCCGACGGCACCGGCCGGGCACTCGACATGGACGGGACCACCGTCCACGAGATCCGCCTCCACGCGTCCCTGGAGCCAGCATGACGTTCACCGGATTCGGCGAGGACGCGTTCGACTTCTACGCCGGCCTGAGCGCCGACAACTCCAAGGCGTACTGGACGGACCACGTGTCGCAGTACCAGGAGCAGGTGAAGGAGCCGATGGAGGCGCTGCTCACCGCCCTGGCGCCCGAGTTCGGCGCCGGATCGATGTTCCGTCCGTACCGTGACGTGCGGTTCTCGAAGGACAAGTCGCCGTACAAGGACCACGCCGGCGCGGTCGCCGGCCGGACCGACACCGGCGGGTACTACGTCCAGGTCGGCGCCGACGGCCTCTACGCCGCCGCCGGCTACTACCAGCTCGCGAGCGACCAGGTCGACCGGTTCCGTCGCGCCATCGACGACAGCGTCAACGGACCGGCGCTGGAGAAGATCGTCGCCACATTGGCCGCCGCCGGGTACCAGGTCGCGGGCGAGCAGCTACGCACCCGGCCCCGCGGATGGCCGGCCGACCACCCGCGGATCGAGCTGCTGCGGCGCAAGGCCCTCTACGCCGGGATGTCCTGGGAGCCCGCCGAATGGGCGCACACCCCCGACTGCGCCGAGCGGGTGGCGACGGCCTGGCGCGGCGTCGCACCGCTGGTGACCTGGCTCGACACGCATGTCGGCGCCAGCACGGAGCCCCGCGCGCGCCGCTGACCCGGGCGCCTGGTTCGGCGCCGCGGCCAGCGGCCGCCGCTGACCCGGGCGCCGCTGACCCGGGCGGCCGTGCCGGCGCCTGCTGAGGCCCTGGCGCGGCCGCCACCGGGCGTCAGTCGAACAGTTCGTCCAGGAAGGACTTCTTCCGCTTCTTGTGGTACCCGTGCGACGGGTAGCCGGGCTGCGCGGGCGGGTAGCCCTGGGCCGGCGGGTAACCGGGCTGCGACGGCGGCGGGCCGTACTGCGGCGGCGCCGACGGCGGGTAGCTCGGCTGCCCCTGCGGCGGGTAGGCCGGCGGCGCGGGGGGCGGCGGGTAGTTCGCGGGCGCCTGGGCGGGCGCGGACGGGGCGGGCGGAGCGGCTTCCTCCTGCTGGCCGCCCTCCCGCTCGTAGAAGGAGTTCTCGGCGTCTATCAGGCGGTCGAGCTCACCGCGGTCGAGGAAGATGCCTCGACATTCCGTGCACTGGTCGATGGTGACGCCGTTGCGCTCGTACTGGCGCCACTCGCCTTGACACTTCGGACACGTCAGGGTCGTCATGCCCCCGATTCTGCCCCGTCGACGCCCGCGCGGCGCGCCGGCCCGCCGCACAGCAAGCGGCCGGGTCCCCCGCAGAGGACCCGGCCGCTCACAAGGGGAAACCTGGAGCGTGCACGGATAGGGCGCTGGCCGGCTGCGGCGGCGCCACCCCTCGCTCGGCCGTCCCTATCCGCACACGCTCAGCAGTTCACCATCTCCGGCGACTGGTTGAGCAGTTGCGCGCGCACGGACGTGAACCGGGTGTGCTGCTCGTCCGCAGCCGGGTCCGTCGGGAAGACGGCGACCCGGTGGCAGTTCTGGAACGCCAGCCGTACATCGAAGTGCCGTTCCAGCGCGCTCCGGATCGCGTCGCTGGCCATCGCCCGCAGCAGCTGGCCCCGGGCCTGCTCGTCCGGCGGTTCGACGCGGTTGTCGGCGAAGGTCAGGCCCTCGTCGACGTCACCGGTGCGGAGCCGGTCCGCCAGGCCCGCGACCGTGTCGTACGCGTACGGCAGGGAGTCGCGGATGCACCGCACGAAGTCGTCCTCGGCGACGTCGCCACGCTCGGCCTGATCGAGAAGTTCGGGCGGGACGGTGAGCGACATGTGACCTCCAGGAATGCCTAGGGCCGAGTGGCCACCGAGTCGACTGTGGACACTCGCACTTGAATGTCATTGCCATCTTGTCGGACCGGGACGAACCCGTCAACACTTCGCAGTTGCACAACTACGACGTGTTACGGACGGTGTGTACGGACGGCCCGCTACGGACGGCGGATCGCCACCACGTCGTAGGGCGTGGTCGGCGTCGGCGGCGTCGTGAACCGGGCGTTCGGCAGGTAGAGCCGGTCCCGGTACGCCGCGACCGTCGTGGGCACGTCGAACCGCGAGTCGCCGACCCGTCCGGTGACCGCACCGCGCGTGCCGGCGCGGTCGAGCGTGACCACGGCGACCAGGTTGAGCCGGTTCTGGACCGCGAACAGGGTCCGCCCGCACAGCAGCAGCCCGTCGCCGTTGGCCAGCGTCTCGGCGCCGAGGTCGACCTTCTTCGTGACGCCCGAACGCGGGTCCACCCGGAACAGGCCGCCCGTGTTGGACTGCACGATCAGCAGCGCACGCCCGTCCGGCGTCGGCGCGATGCCGTTGGCGTTGATGCCGGCGCCGTAGACGAGGTCCCCGGTGAGCGGGATCCTCACGGGCGTCGCAGGCAGCGAACCGTCCCGGCCGAGCGGGAGCTTGTAGAGGACGGGCTGGCGCGAGTCGGTGAACCACGCCGCGCCGAGAGTGAGGATCACGTCGTTGACGAACGTGTCCCCCGTGTTGAGCGCGTACCGGGCCAGCACGGCACCCGTGCGGACGCTGACGACCCGTGCGTCGCCGCCGACACCGCCCGCGACGAACAGCCGTCCACGGTCGTCGGTCTTGAGCCCCAGCGACGGCGTGCCCGGGCCCTTGCTGAAGATCTCACCCTTGCCCGTGGCCAGGCTGGCCCGGTAGATCGAGCCGTCGGCGCGCGAACCGAAGTACGCCACCGGGCCCGGGCCGATCGCGATCCCCTCCGGCTGGAAACCAGCGGGCAGCGGGAACGACGCGGGTAACTCGCCGGTCTCGGCACTGGCTGGCATGCCCCCGAGGAGCACGGCCGCCAGCGCTACGGGAACGATCAAGCGACGAAACATGACAGAGCGCCTCCATTCGGTATGGATTAGGCGCTATCAGCCAATCACTTCGCCGCGCCGCCCGGTAGGTGCACCCGGAGCCGCTCAGTCGGCGAGGGCGATCGCTTTGCGGAGGGCCTCGCGGGCACGGCGACGGTCGCCGGCGTCGTCATAGGCCACGCCGAGCCTGAACCAGGTGCGCCAGTCGTCCGGCGCGGCCTCGGCCTCGTCGCGGCGCCGCGCGAACACGGCGTCGGCGGCGGCGCGTTCCACCCGCCCGGACGGGCGTCGGGGCAGGTCGTCGCCCGGCAGCCCGCCTTCGGCCGCCAGCCGCTCCCCCAGCCGCTGCGTGGCCAGGCCGAACCGCAGCTCGGCGACGACCAGGACGGCACCGACGACCGGGAGCGCCAGCACGCCGAGCCCGAGCGCGACGAGCAGGGCCTCGCCCGAGGCCAGCAGCACCCAGGCCCGGTGCCCGAGCAGGACGAAGTAGACCACCAGCACGGCGACCAGCACCGCGACGATGGCCCGCGCGCGCATCAGTCCAGCAGCGATTCGAGGCCGACGGTGAGGCCGGGCCGCTTGGCGACCTCGCGCACCGCGAGCAGCACACCCGGCATGAACGACGACCGGTCGAGCGAGTCGTGCCGGATCGTCAGGGTCTCCCCCACCGTCCCGAACAGGACCTCCTGGTGCGCGACCAGGCCACGCAGCCGCACCGAGTGGACCGGGACGCCGCCGACGGCCGCGCCACGGGCGCCGTCCATCAGGTCCTTGGTCGCGTCCGGCAGCTCGCCCAGGCCGGCTTCCGCGCGGGCGTCGGCGATGAGCTGTGCGGTCCGCAGGGCGGTGCCGCTCGGCGCGTCGACCTTGTTCGGGTGGTGCAGCTCGATGACCTCGACCGACTCGAAGTACCGGGCGGCCTTCTGCGCGAACTGCATCATCAGCACCGCGCCGATGGCGAAGTTCGGGACGATGATGACGCCCACGTCCGAGCGCTGCTCCAGCCAGCCGCGGACGGTCTCGATCCGCTCCGGGTCGAACCCGGACGTGCCGATCACCGCGGAGATCCCCTGGTCGATGCACCAGCGGATGTTGTCGAGCACCACGTCCGGCGTGGTGAAGTCCACGACGACCTGCGCGCCGGCGTCGGAGACGTTGAACAGCCAGTCGCCCTCGTCGACCATCGCGACCAGGTCGGTGTCCGGGGCGGCGTCGATCGTCCGGCACACCTCGGACCCCATCCGGCCGCGCGCACCCAGCACGCCCACCCGGATCGGTTCAGTTGTCGGTTCGGTCACGGCGATACCACCTCGGTGAAGTCATGATCGTCAAAGGGGCCGATGACGCCCAGTGACATCGGCTGGCCCAGCAGCTCGGAGGCTACCGAACGGACATCGTCCACGCTCACGGCGTCGATCTTGCCGAGCAGCTCGTCGACGTCGAGCACGTCGCCGTAGAGCAGTTCGCCCTTGCCTATGCGGCTCATCCGCGACCCGGTGTCCTCCAGATTGAGGACCGTCGAGCCCTTGAGCATGCCCTTGCCGCGCGCCACCTCGTCCTCGGTGACGCCTTGCTTCGCCACCACGGCCAGCTCGTCGCGGACGAGCCCCAGCACCTCGTCGACCCGGCCGGGCGCGCAGCCGGCGTAGACGCCGAACACGCCCGCGTCGGCGTACTGGTTCGCGTACGAGTAGACCGAGTACGCGAGGCCGCGCTTCTCCCGGATCTCCTGGAACAGGCGGCTGCTCATCCCGCCGCCCAGCGCCTGGTTGAGGACGCCGAGCGCGAACCGCCGGTCGTCGTGCCGGTGCACGCCACGGCCGCCGAGCACGACGTGCGCCTGCTCGGTCTCCTTGGGCTGGATCACCGTCGTGGGCGCCAGCATCGACACCTCGCTGCCACGCCGCGGTTCGCTGGGGTCGGCGGTACCGGTCAGCAGCGGGGCGAACCCGGCGGCGACCGCGTCGACGACCCGGTCGTGGTCGAGGTTGCCGGCGGCGGCCACGACGAGGTTCGCGGGCGTGTAGCGGTCCCGGTAGAAGCCGTGGATCTGGTCGCGGGTCATAGCGGTGATCGTGTCGACCGTGCCGATCACCGGCCGGCCCAGCGGATGTGCGCCGAACAGCGCGCCGGTGAACAGGTCGTGGACCACATCCCCCGGATCGTCGTCGTGCATCGAGAGCTCTTCGAGGATCACGCCCCGCTCGATCTCGACGTCCTCGGCCGTGATCAGCGACGACGTGAGCATGTCGCAGACGACGTCGGTGGCCATCGGCAGGTCCTCGTCGAGCACCCGCGCGTAGTAGCAGGTGTACTCCTTCGCGGTGAACGCGTTGGTCTCACCGCCGACGGCCTCGATGGCCGAGGAGATCTCCAGCGCGTCGCGCCGCGCCGTGCCCTTGAACAGCAGGTGTTCGAGGAAGTGCGACGAGCCGGCGAGCACCGGCGACTCGTCCCGGGACCCGATCCCCACCCAGATGCCGAACGAGACGCTGCGGACGGCCGGCAGCGCCTCGGTGATGACCCGGAGCCCCCCGGGCAGGACGGTACGGCGGACCGTGCCGCCGTACCGTCCTTCCGAGAGCGTGCGGGTGGTGGCCCGTGAGCTCACGCGTCCTCGGTCTTCGGCTCCTCCGACGGGGCCGGCGCCGGGGCGGCCGCCTCGTCCTTGACCGGGACCAGGCTGATCTTGCCGCGGGCGTCGATGTCGGTGATCTCCACCTGGAGCTTGTCACCGACCTTGACGACGTCCTCGACCTTGGCGATCCGCTTGCCGTTGCCGAGCTTCGAGATGTGCACCAGGCCGTCCTTGCCCGGCACCAGCGAGACGAACGCGCCGAACGCGGCCGTCTTCACGACCGTGCCGAGGAACCGCTCGCCGACCTTGGGCAGCTGCGGGTTGGCGATCGCGTTGATGCGGTCCACCGCGGCCTGGGCCGACGGGCCGTCGGACGCGCCGACGTAGATCGTGCCGTCGTCCTCGATCGTGATGTCGGCGCCGGTCTCGTCCTGGATCGAGTTGATCATCTGGCCCTTGGGGCCGATGACCGCGCCGATCTTGTCGACCGGGATCGTCACCGTGGTGACGCGCGGCGCGAACGGGCTCATCTCGTCCGGGGCGTCGATGGCCTCGTTCATGACCTCCAGGATCGCCAGCCGGGCGGCGTGCGCCTGGCCGAGCGCGCTGGCCAGCACGTCCGAGGGGATGCCGTCGAGCTTGGTGTCGAGCTGGAGCGCCGTCACGAAGTCCTTGGTGCCGGCGACCTTGAAGTCCATGTCGCCGTAGGCGTCCTCGGCACCGAGGATGTCGGTGAGCGTGACGTACTCGGTGCGCCCGTCGATGGTGTCCGAGATCAGGCCCATCGCGATGCCGGCGACCGGTGCCTTCAGCGGCACACCGGCGTTGAGCAGCGACATCGTGGACGCGCAGACCGAGCCCATCGAGGTCGAACCGTTCGAGCCGAGCGCCTCCGACACCTGCCGGATCGCGTACGGGAACTCCTCGCGGCTCGGCAGCACCGGCAGCAGGGCACGCTCGGCGAGCGCGCCGTGGCCGATCTCGCGGCGCTTCGGCGAACCGACGCGGCCGGTCTCACCGGTGGAGTACGGCGGGAAGTTGTAGTTGTGCATGTACCGCTTGCGCGTCTCCGGGGCGAGCGTGTCGAGCTGCTGCTCCATCCGGAGCATGTTCAGCGTGGTGACGCCCAGGATCTGGGTCTCGCCGCGCTCGAACAGCGCCGAGCCGTGCACCCGCGGGAGCACCTCGACCTCGGCCGAGAGCGTGCGGATGTCGGTGAGGCCACGGCCGTCGATGCGGACCTTGTCACGCAGCACGCGCGACCGGATCAGCTTCTTCGTCAGCGACTTCAGCGCGCCGCCGATCTCCTTCTCGCGGCCCTCGAACTTGTCCGCGACGGCCTCGAACGCGAGCGCCTTGACGCGGTCCAGCTCGGCCTCGCGCTCCTGCTTGCCGGCGATCCGCAGCGCGGCGTCCAGCGGCTCGGTGACCGCGCCGGCCACCGCGTCGTAGACGTCGTCCTGGTAGTCCGGGAAGACCGGGAACTCGACGGTGGCCTTGCCGGCCTTGTCGGCCAGCTCCTGCTGGGCGGCGCACAGCGCCTTGATGGCGGGCTTCGCGGCCTCCAGGCCACTCGCCACGACGTCCTCGGTGGGCTTCGGGGAGCCACCGGCGACCAGCTCGACCGCGCCCGGGGTGGCCTCGGCCTCGACCATCATGATCGCGACGTCGCCGTCGGGCAGGACCCGGCCGGCCACGACCATGTCGAACGTGGCGGTCGCCAGCTCGGTGTGGGTCGGGAAGGCGATCCAGTCACCGTTGACGTACGCCACGCGGGTGGCGCCGATCGGGCCCGAGAACGGCAGGCCGGAGAGCTGGGTCGACAGGGACGCGGCGTTGATCGCGACCACGTCGTAGAGGGAGTCGGGGTCCAGCGCCATGATCGTCACGACGACCTGGACCTCGTTGCGCAGGCCCTTGACGAAGCTCGGGCGCAGCGGGCGGTCGATCAGGCGGCAGGTGAGGATCGCGTCCTCGCTCGGGCGGCCCTCACGACGGAAGAACGAGCCGGGGATGCGGCCCGCGGCGTACATCCGCTCCTCGACGTCGACGGTGAGCGGGAAGAAGTCGAAGTGCTCCTTCGGGCTCTTGCCGGCCGTCGTGGCGGACATGAGGAAGGTGTCGCCCAGCTGGGCGGTCGCCGAACCGGCGGCCTGGCGGGCGAAGCGGCCGGTGGTGAACCGGATCTCGCGGGACGGGTGCGAGCCGTTGTCGATGACGGCGACGGACTCGTGAACGGGGTGGTCCGACATGTACGGACGTCCTCCTGTTTTCAGGGCCGGACGACAACTGCCCTGCGGAGCGGTTCCGCTGCCGGTCTTCGAGAGAAGTCCTCGACCCGAGGTCGAGAACCACTGCCGAGGACCGGCGCCTCTTCCCGCTGGCGCGGGTGCCGTGGTCGTCCGGCCGTACTTTTCTGTGCGGCATCGTGCCGCACAGTTCGGGGGAGCGACCGTGGTGGGTCACTCCCCCGTCGTGCGAGCTAGCGGCGCAGACCGAGCTTCTCGATCAACGCGCGGTAGCGGCTGATGTCGGTCTTCGCCAGGTACTTCAGCAACCGGCGGCGGCGGCCGACGAGCAGCAGCAGGCCGCGGCGGCTGTGGTGGTCGTGCTTGTGCTTCTTCAGGTGCTCGGTGAGGTCGCTGATCCGCTTGGACAGCATCGCCACCTGGACCTCGGGCGAGCCCGTGTCGTTCTCGACCGTCTTGTGGGCGGTCATGATCGTGCTCTTCTGCTCAGAAGTGAGCGCCACGAACTCTCCTCAAATTACTGTGTGGCCCTCGGTCTAGGTCACGAGGGCAGACGTCACACCGCCTGGTCAACCTGGCGTGGCCACCACGTTACCAGCCGCGCTGCCCGGAGGAAGAATCGGCGCGCCGCCCGACCGCTGGTTCCGGCGCCGCGCCGGCAGCCGGTTCCGCCGAGTTGCGGACTTTTGAGGGTGCGGCGGGCCGTACGACCCTCAAAAGTCCGAAAGTGGGCGCGCTCAGGCGAGCAGGCGGCGGGTCTCGGTGACGTCGGCGTCGATCTGGGCGACGAGGGCCTCGACGGTGTCGAAGGAGACGGTGGAGCGCAGGCGTTCGGCGAAGTCGAGCCCGACGTGTTCGCCGTACAGGTCGCCGTCGAAGTCCAGGACGAACGCCTCCACGCGGCGTTCCCGTCCGGAAAAGGTGGGGTTTGTTCCGATACTGACCGCCGCGGGCAGGCGTTCCTTGCCCCTGACCAGCCAGCCCGCGTAGATGCCGTCGGCGGGGATCGCCGCGTACGGGTGGGTCTCCAGGTTCGCCGTCGGGAAGCCCAGCTCGCGCCCCCGCCGGTCGCCCCGGACGACGACGCCCTCGACGCGGTGCTCGCGCCCGAGCGCGACGGCGGCGCTGGCCACGTCGCCGGCGTCGACACACGCCCGGACGTAGGTGGAGGAGAACGTCGTGTCGCCGACGGCCAGCAGCGGGCTGTCCTCGACGGTGAACCCGAACCGGCCGCCCAGGGTGGCCAGCAGCGCCGTGTCGCCGGCCGCGCGGTGCCCGAACCGGAAGTTGTGGCCGACAACGACCGCCGCCGCGTGCAGGTGCTCGACCAGCACGTCGTGGACGAACTCCTCGGCCGAGAGCCGGCTGAACGCGGGCGTGAACGGCAGGACGCACAGCGCGTCGACGCCGATCGCCTCGATCAGCTCCGCCTTGCGCCGCGGCGCCGTGAGCATCGCCGGGTGGCTGCCCGGCCGGACGACCTCTGCCGGATGCGGGTCGAACGTGACGACGACCGAGTTCAGGCCGGCGTCACGGGCGCGGCCCACCGCGTGCCCGATGATCTGCTGGTGCCCGCGGTGCACCCCGTCGAAGACCCCGATCGTGACGACCGACCGGCCCCACCCGCTGGGGGTGTTCTCCACCCCACGCCACCGTCTCACGGCCCCGACCCTACCCAGTGCTCGCGACTAGGCCGGCGCGGGGCGGGCGCTGCGCACCCGGTTGCGGCCGCCGCGCTTGGCCTCGTACAGGGCGGAGTCGGCGGCGGCGAGCACGCCCTCGGCGTCGGCGACGGTCGCGGTGCCGGCCACGCCGGCGCTGACGGTGATCCGCAGGTGCGGTGCGAGCTGGTCCAGGTCGAGCGCCTCGACGGAGGCCCTGAGCCGTTCGGCGACGACCAGCGCCTCGGCCTGCGCGGTGTTCGGCAGCAGCACGACGAACTCCTCGCCGCCGATGCGGGCGGCCAGGTCGCTGACCCGGCAGTGGCGGGTGATCTCGGCGGCAAGGGTGCGCAGGACGGCGTCGCCGACCAGGTGGCTGTGCCGGTCGTTGACGCGCTTGAAGTGGTCGATGTCGATCAGGACGAGCCCCAGTTCCTCGCCGGTCAGCTCCGCGTGGAGCAGCAGCCGGCCGAGCTGGGCGTCGAAGTGGCGGCGGTTCGCCAGCCCGGTGAGGGCGTCTGTGTGGGCGAGGCGTTCCATCGCGCGGCGCTCGTCCGCGAGGCGGCGGTTGGCCCTGGCGAGCTGCTGCAGTTCGCGGCGGTCGCGCTCGTCGGCCCTCTGCTCGCGTTCGGCCTGGTACCGGGCGGCGGCGACCTGGTCGGTGCGCTCGGCGGCCCCGTCGCGCAGCCGCAGTTTGGCGACCAGCAGCCGCTTGTGCAGCTCGAACGCCGTCGCCACGTCGCCGCACTGCTCCTGGGCCTGGACCAGCAGCTCCAGGACGGGCGCGGTCTCGTGCATCAGCTCCCACTGGTCGTAGAGGGCGAGCGCGCGTTCCAGGTGCGTGACGGCCTCGGTCAGGTCGCCGGCCGCCAGGCGCGCGGCACCCGCGTAGTGCAGGGCCTGGGCGGCGGTGTCGTCGTCGAGTTCGAGGGTGGCGGTGCGCGTGATCGACTGCTCGCCGACCTCGACCGCCTCCGCGATCCGGTCGAGGTGGATGAGCGGCACGACCTGGTACGCCATCGCCACGGGTTCGAGGCCGGCGAACCCGATCCGGACGGCGTGCCGCTCGACGGCGCGCAGCTCGGCCAGCGCGGCGGTGAACAGCTCGGCGGCGGCCTCCGCGCGGCCCTCCCGGACGGCACGGCGTCCGAGGTCGCTGCGGGTCTCGGCGGCGTTGAGCCACGCCAGGCCGATCGTGACCTGGTCGCGGGCCGTGACGGCGAGTTCGCCCGCGCGCTCGAACAGGGCCAGCGCGTCGTCGTAGCGCTCGGCGATCGACTGGCTGATCCCGAGCGTGTTGAGCGCGCGGGCCTCCCCGGCGGCGTCGCCGACACTGTTGAACGTGGCAAGGGCGCGTTCGGTCGTGACGATCGCGCCGCCCGGATCGCCCAGGTACTCCAGGGCGATCCCCTCGAACACCTCGCACCAGGCGACACCGGTGATGTGGCCGATGACGGCGTACCGCTGGCGCGCCTCGACGAGCGCGTCCCGGGCCTCGCGCGGGCTCTCCCCGAACAGGAGGCTGTGGCCGTGGACGCAGTGCGCGCGGGCGAGGAGCAGCGGGTCACCGAGGCGTTCGGCAGCGGCCAGGACCTCGCCGATCCGCTCCATCGCGTCCCGGGAGTCGGCGTCGGCGAGCCAGGCGACCAGGTCGAGGAGCGCGACGAGCCGGGCCTCTTCGCCCTCCGCCGCGCGGACCCGCGCCTCCAACATCTCGGTACGCGTCACCCGACGCACCGATCACGCAACGCGCACACGTGCACCGTTCCTCGGACATGGGATCAGGCTCCCGATGCCCGGGCCTGTCCTGCGGGAAGACCCTAGCAAAGGCCGTCACGGCCGATCACCGGACGGTGTCCTGAAGATTACTCTGCGTCGCCAGATTGGTCCGCGAGGCGCACCTGGTTCCGGCCACCGTTCTTGGCCTCGTACAGGGCCGTGTCGGCGGTCGCGAACAGCCCGTCCGCCGGTTCGCCGGGCGGCGCGACGGCGACACCGGCGCTCAACGTGATGCGGAGACCGTCGGCGAGGTCGTCGAGGACCATCGTCGCGACGGCCGTCCGGAGCCGTTCGGCCACCGCGACGGCCGCCTGGTCGCACGCGCCGGGCAGCAGCACCGCGAACTCCTCGCCGCCCACCCGCGCGGCCAGCTCGCCGGACTCGCAGTGCTGGGCGACGATCGTCCCGACGCGCCGCAGCAGCGCGTCCCCGGCCAGGTGGGAGTACCGGTCGTTGACCTCCTTGAACCGGTCGATGTCGACGAGGATCAGCGCCAGCCCGCGACCGCCCAGCTCGGACCGGACCGCCAGCCGCGACAGCTGCGCGTCGAAGTGCCGCCGGTTCGCGAGCCCGGTGAGCGGATCGGTGTGCGCGAGCCGTTCCAGCGCGCGCCGCTCCGCTTCGAGGCGGCTGTTCTGCCGCAGCAGTTCGGCCGATCTCAGCCGGTGGGCACGGTCGGCGCCGTCGCCTTCGAGCCGGGCCACCTCCAGCCGCGCCGCGACCACCTCGTTCTCCCGCTGGGCGTTGCCGTCGCGCAGCGCCAGCTCGGCGGCCAGCAGCTGTTTGTGCAGCGCATAGGCGGTGGTGATGTGGCCGAGCGCCTCGTTGGCGCGCACCAGCCCGCGCAGGATCCGGACCGTCTCGAAGTGCAGGTTCCACTGCGAGTACGCCTCCAGCGCGGCGGTCAGCAGGTCGCGGGCACGCTCCGGGGCGCCGAGGGCGAGGTGGACCTCGCCGGCGTAGCACCGGGCGCTCGCCTGCGCCTCCGCGGACTCCGACGACACCGCCAGTCGGCCGGCCCGTTCGCACGCGGCGAGCGCGTCGGCGTGCCGGCCGAGTTCCAGCAGCGTCGCCGCCCGGTAGGCGGGCACGAGCGGCTGGAGATGCAGGTTGCCGACCTGTTCGACGAACAGCTCCAGGTCGGCGTACTCGGCGTCGGCCTCGGCGAACAGCGTCTGGGCGACGTCCGGCTTGCCTTCGGCGAGTGCGACCCGGCCGAGGTGCGTGGCCGCCTCGCCGCCGTTCATCCGGGCCAGGCCGTACGTGCCGAGGCTGTGCGTGAGTTTCGCCAGCTCGGAGGCCCGCCGGAACCGGGCCAGCGCGTCGGCGTAGCGGCCGAGCACGACCTCGCCGACGCCCAGGCTGTTGAGGCACCGCGCCTCGCCCGCCATGCTGCCGAGCCGCCGGAAGCTCGCGAGGGACCGCTCCACCCACAGGGTCGCGCCGCCCGGGTCGCCCAGGAACTCCAGCGCGATCCCGGCCATGTGCTCGCACCAGGCCGCGTCCACCGGCAGGCCGAACGCCTCGAACCGCCGGGACAGCTCCACCAGCTCGTGGTACGGCTCGGCGAGGTTCTTCATGCCGAACAGGCGGGCGACCGCGTCCGCGTACCGGGCCCGGGCCACCAGCACCTCGTCGCCGACCGTTTCCGCCTGGCGGACAACGTCAGGACCGAGGACGACGGCGCGTGCGGGCTCGGAGTCGGCACACCACAGCACCAGCTCGACGAGGACCGCGACCCGTTCCGCCGGTTCGGCACCCGCCGCGCGGGCCTCCAACTCGGCCGCGCGCGTGAGCGGCAGGCCCAGCAAGCGCACACCCACTCCCGTCGGGAACGATTCCCCGGGAGCGTACAAGCTTACCGCCGTCCACTTGCGGACTTTTGAGGGTGAGCGCGGCCGCCGGACCCTCAAAAGTCCGCAGGTCGGCGCCGTCAGGTCAGCGGATTGAGGACGACCTCCGGACGGGCGGCGCCGCCGCGTTCGGCGACGAGCGCGATCACGCCGCCGTCGGGGCCGAACACGCCGTACGTGCCGGCGATGCCGACCGACGCGAGCCGGCCGCCGTGGCCGAGGACCTTCGCCTCGTCGGCGTCGACGTCCCGGCGGGGGAAGCTGGCGGCGACGGCCTCGTCGAGCGCGACCATCGTCAGCTCCTGTTCGAGGTCGGCCAGCGTGCGGGCCTGGTCGAGGGTGAACGGGCCGACACGGGTCCGGCGCAGGGCCGTGAGGTGGCCGCCGACGCCCAGGGCGGCGCCGAGGTCCCGGGCCAGCGCGCGGATGTACGTGCCGGACGAGCACTCGACGTGGACGTCCAGGTCGAGCAACGGCCCCTCCTGACGGACGCCCAGCAACTCGAACCGCGACACCGTCACCGGACGAGCCGGCAGTTCCACGTCCTCGCCGGCGCGTACGCGCGCGTACGACCGTTTGCCGTCCACCTTGATCGCCGACACCGCGCTCGGCACCTGCTCGATGTCGCCCGTGAGCGCGGCGATGCCTTTGACCAGTGCCTCGCGCGTCACGCCGTCCGCCGGGGCACCGCCGGTCACCTCGCCCTCGGCGTCGTCGGTGACGGTCGACTGGCCCAGCCGGATCGTCGCCGCGTACTCCTTGACCGTCAGCGTCAGGTGGCCGAGCAGCTTCGTGGCCCGTTCGACGCCGAGGACGAGCACGCCCGTCGCCATCGGATCCAGCGTGCCGGCATGGCCGACCTTGCGGGTGCCGGCGATGCGGCGGGCCCGCGCCACGACGTCGTGCGACGTCATCCCCGCCGGCTTGTCCACGACCATCAGGCCAC
Organism: uncultured Actinomycetota bacterium; assembly: GCA_963742725.1. Taxonomy (GTDB): domain Bacteria; phylum Actinomycetota; class Actinomycetes; order Mycobacteriales; family Cryptosporangiaceae; genus CAVVAL01. The sequence goes on from CAVUMX010000003.1 coordinate 2,157,990, forward strand.
CCTGCTTCACGTGTCCACCTCTGCCCCTACCTCGGTCCATCGCCGTCCGGCCACCCGGACCACCATGCCAACCAGTCTGATCAGTACGAACGCCAGCAAGCCCGCCCACACGCCCGGCAGGCCCCACCCGGCATGGTGCGCCCACCACACCAGCGGCAGGAACCCGCCGACCGTCGAGACGAGCGTGATGTCGCGCAGGAACCCGGTGTCCCCGGCGCCGATGAGGACGCCGTCCAGCGCGAACACGACCCCGGCCGCCAGCTGCGTCGCGACGAACCACGGCCAGATCGTGGCGGTCAGCGCCAGCACGTCCGCGTCGGACGTGAACAGCCAGGGGATCGCATCCCGTCCGGCGTAGAGGGCCAGCGCCGACACGAGCCCGGCGATGCCGCCGTACCCGGCGACCCGCCACGCGAGTGCCCGCGCCTCGCCGCGCCGGCCGGCGCCGAGGGACTCCCCCACCAGCGACTGGGCGGCGATAGCCACCGAGTCCAGGGCGAGCGCGAGGAACATGAAGAGCTGCAACGCGATCTGGTGGGCGCCGAGCGGCGCGGCGCCGAGCCGGGACGCCACCGCGGCGGCGGACAGGAACGACGCCTGGATGCCGGCCGTCCGGACGACGAGGTCGCGTCCGACGGCGAGCTGCGCCCGGATCAGGCGGGCGTGCGGACGCAGCGGCACGCCCTCGGCCCGCAACGCCCGGACGAAGAGGGCCGCCGCCACGAGCTGCCCGGCCACGTTCGCGACCGCCGACCCGACCAGCCCCAGGCCCGCCGGGTAGACCAGCAGCGGGCACAGCACCATCGACAGGACGTTGCCGGCCAGCACGTACCGGACCGGACGGCGCGTGTCCTGGACCCCGCGCATCCAGCCGTTGCCGGCCAGCGACAGCAGGATCGCCGGCGCGCCCAGACTCGCGACCCGGAACCACAGCTCGGCGGCCGCGCGGATGTCCGCCGCGTCCGGCCCGCCGACCAGCACACCCAGCAACGGACGGGCGAAGATCTGGGCCAGGACGACCATCGCCAGGCCGGCGCCGGCCGCCAGCCACGACGCCTGGACCCCTTCGCTGACGGCACCGGCCCGCTCGCCGGCGCCGAAGCGGCGTGCCGCGCGTCCGGTGGTGCCGTAGGCCAGGACGGTGCCGAGCCACGCGGTCGACGTCATCAGGACGCCGCCGGCCGCCAGTCCTGCGAGCGGCAGCTCCCCGAGGTGCCCGACGACCGCGGTGTCGACAAGGAGATAGAGCGGTTCCGCGGCCAGTACCACCAGCGCGGACAGCGCCAACCGCGCGAACGGCCGCCGGCTCACCGAGCCGCCGGACCCCGCGCCACCGGGGTCGGACTCGCCGGGTTCCGCGCCACCGGGGTCCGCGCCGCCGGGTTCCGCGCCGCCGGGTTCCGGCGCGCCGTCACGCGGGCTCGTCGTCGTCCTCGGCCGGCGTGCGGTACGGGTCGGGCTCGCCGGCGTACTCCTTGCCGGCGGCGAGACGCTGGAGTTCGGCGTCCGCGGCCTGGGCACGGGCGAGCGCGTCGCTGATCTCGCGGGCGGTCTCGGGGATGATGTCGGCCGTGAACGTCAGCGTCGGCGTGAACTTCACGCCCGTCTGGCGCCCGACGGCACTGCGCAGCACACCCTTGGCGCTCTCCAGCGCGGCGGCCGTCGCGGCGAGTTCGGTCTCGTCGCCCAGGACGGTGTAGAAGACGGTGGCGTCCCGCAGGTCGCCGGTGATCTTCGCGTCCGTGACCGTGACCATGCCGAGTCGCGGATCCTTGACCTGGGTCCGCAGCGTGTCGGCGACCACCTCACGAATGCGGGTCGCGAGCTTGCGCGCCCTGGCGGCGTCGGCCATTGTCGTGCTCCTTCATCTGTACGGGCGAGTCAGTCGTCCGCGCCGTGCAGGCGGCGCTGTACGGACAGCAGCTCCAGCTCCGGGCGGCCGGCGACCAGCCGCTCGCACGCGTCGAGTACTTCGTTGACGTGCTGGACGTCGCGGGCGACGGCGGCCACGCCGAACTGCGCGCGGCCGTGCAGGGCGACGTCACCGACCTCGGCGACGGCCACGTCGAGGCGCTGCAAGGCGGCCACGACCGGACGGACGTACGAGCGCCTGGCCTTCAGCGAGTGGCTGTCGGCCGGGAGCAGGACGTCCAGGTGGAGTGTTCCTGTGAACATCGTGTGGTGCCGCGAGCGGCGGAACCGGGGGTGGGCACCGTGGCGCCCACCCCCGGATCACGTCAGCCGCGCGGCTTCTCCCGCATCTCGAACGTCTCGATGACGTCGTCCACCTTGATGTCGTTGAACGACCCGAGCCCGATACCGCACTCGTAGCCCTCGCGGACCTCGGTCGCGTCGTCCTTGAACCGCTTGAGCGAGTCGATCGACAGGTTGTCGGCCACCACGGCGCCGTCCCGGATGAGACGGGCCTTGGCGTTGCGCCGGATGAGCCCCGAGCGGACGAGCGTGCCGGCGATGTTGCCGTGCTTGCTCGACCGGAACACCTCGCGGATCTCGGCGGTGCCGAGCTGGACCTCTTCGTACTCCGGCTTGAGCATGCCCTTGAGGGCCGCCTCGATGTCCTCGATCGCCGCGTAGATGACCGAGTAGTACCGGATGTCGACGCCCTCACGGTCCGCCAGCTCGCTCGCCTTGCCCTGGGGCCGGACGTTGAAGCCGATGATGACCGCGTCCGAGGCCGACGCCAGCATGACGTTGGTCTCGGTGATCGCACCGACGCCACGGTCGATGATCTTGAGCTCGATCTCCTCCGGGACGTCCAACTTGAGCAGGGCGTCCTCGAGGGCCTCGACCGAACCGGAACCATCGCCCTTGAGGATGAGGGTGAGCGAGCTGCGCTCGCCTTCCTTCAGGCGGTCCAGCAGGGTTTCGAGCGTGGCGCGGCCACGGCGGTTCGCCAGGGCGGCGTTGCGCTCGCGGGCCTGCCGCTGCTCGGCGATCTGCCGGGCGACCCGGTCCTCCGGGACGGAGATGAAGTTGTCACCGGCGCCGGGAACCGAGGCGAAACCGAGGACCTGCACCGGCTGCGACGGACCAGCTTCCTTCACCTGGTCACCGTGCTCGTCGAGCATCGCCCGGACGCGACCGTGCGCGTCACCGGCGACGACCGAGTCGCCGACCCGCAGCGTGCCCCGCTGGACCAGGACGGTCGCGACGGGACCGCGGCCGCGGTCGAGGTGGCCTTCGATCGTCACACCGCGCGCCTCGACGTCGACCGGAGCGGTGAGCTCCAGCGCCGCGTCGGCGGTCAGGATGACGGCCTCCAGAAGCCCCTCGATGTTGATCCGGGACTTCGCGGAGATGTCCACGAACATCGTGTCGCCGCCGTACTCCTCGGCGACCAGCCCGTACTCGGTGAGCTGCTGGCGGACCTTCGCCGGGTTGGCGCCGTCCTTGTCGATCTTGTTGACCGCGACCACGATCGGCACGTTCGCCGCCTGGGCGTGGTTGAGCGCCTCGATCGTCTGCGGCTTCACACCGTCGTCGGCCGCCACCACGAGGATCGCGATGTCGGTGGCCTGCGCACCACGGGCACGCATGGCGGTGAACGCCTCGTGGCCCGGGGTGTCGATGAAGGTGATCCGCCGCTCGTCGCCCGCGACCGTGGCGGTCACCTGGTAGGCGCCGATGGCCTGGGTGATGCCGCCGGCCTCGTCCGCGACCACGTCGGTCTTGCGGATGGCGTCCAGCAGCTTCGTCTTACCGTGGTCGACGTGACCCATGACGGTCACGACCGGCGGCCGGCTGACCAGCTGCTCCTCGGTGTACTCGCCCTCGAACTCGATGTCGAAGCGGGCGAGCAGCTCGCGGTCCTCGTCCTCGGGGCTGACGATCTGCACGTCGTAGCCGAGGTGCTCACCCATCAGCAGCAGCGTGTCGTCGCTGCAGGACTGGGTGGCCGTGACCATCTCGCCGAGGCCGAACGCCTCCTGGACGAGCGAACCGGGGTTGGCGTTGATCTTGTCGGCGAAGTCCGACAGCGACGCGCCACGGGCCAGCCGGATGGTCTCGCCGCTTCCGCGGGGAGCACCCGAGCCCATCGTCGGCGCGGAGAGGTTGTCGAACTCCTGACGCCGCTGCTTCTTGGACTTGCGGCCACGGACCGGGCCACGACCGCCGGGACGGCCGAACGCGCCAGCCGTACCGCCGCGACCACGACCGCCGCCACCGGGACGACCACCGCCGCCACCGCCGGGACCGCCGCGGTAGCCACCGCCGCCGGCGCCAGCACCGGGACCACCAGCGCCGGGCGCACCGCCACCGCCGCCGGGACCGCCGCGGTAGCCACCGCCACCGCCGCCGCCACCGGGACGACCGGCGCCGACACCGGGACCGCCGGGACGACCGCCGCCGCCACCGCCGGGACCACCCGGACGGCCACCGCCGCCACCACCGGGACCGCCACCCGGACGGCCACCGGGACCACCCGGACGACCGCCACCGGCAGCAGCCGGACGCGGCGGCATCATGCCGGGGTTGGGACGCGGCGGCATGTTGGACGGGTTAGGACCACCGGGACGACCGCCAGGACCAGCCGGACGGCCGCCACCAGCCGGCGGGCGCGGCGGCATGCCACCGGGCGTCGGGCCCGGACGGGCACCGCCGCCGCCACCGGGCGTCGCCGGAGCGGCACCGCCACCGGTGTTCGGGCCGGCGGGACGCGGACCGGGGCGCGGAGACGCCGCCGGCGTCACGCCGAACGGGTTGTTGCCGGGACGCGGACCCGGACGCGGGCCGGCCGGCTTCGCCGGGGACGGCGCCGGAGCGGGCGTCGCGACCGGCGGGTGCGCGGCACGCTCGGCGGCCGCCGCCTGGGCGGCGACCTGGGCCGCGTCCTGCGCGGCCTTCAGCTCCGCCGCCTTGGCCTCGGCCGCGGCGACCTCGACGTTGTGCGAGCTCGCCATCGTGCCCACACCGGCGGGAGCCGGGGGCTTGGGACCGGGCTTCGGCGGGCCAGGACGAGCGGCAGGCGGCTTCGGACGACCGGGAACCGCGGTCGGCTTCACCGGGGACGCCGCGGGCGCGCTGGGCGCGGCAGCCTGACCACCGGACGGGAACGATTCACGGAGACGCCGCGCGACGGGTGCTTCCACCGTCGAGGACGCCGACTTCACGAACTCGCCAAGCTCTTTCAGCCTGGCCAGAACGACCTTACTTTCGACACCGAGCTCCTTCGCGAGCTCGTGCACGCGGGCCTTGCCTGCCACTGGACTCCTCATCCGAGGCCGGGCGGCGACCCGCTCGACCTCTACTTACAACTGAAGCCTGCTCATTGCTGGGACTTCATCGCTTGCTCATACCGATCGACCTACTTTTCTTCCGAGCGCGGACTCGTTGTCCGCACAACCGGTGGTGCCGAGCCCTGCCACGTACTCGCGGACCGGACCGATGTCTACTACACCGGTCACTCGAAGCGCACGCCCGAAGGCGCGGCGACGTTCCGCGAGCGCGAGGCAAGCCGGATCGGGGTGCAGTGAAGCACCTCGCCCCGGCAAACTGCGAGCCGGATCGGGGACGACGACGCGTACGTCACCATCCGCGCTCCGGGAACCGTCGACGACGACCCGCAGCAACTCGGCGGCCGCCGCGCGTTTCCTGCACCCCACGCACGTTCGAACCGGAACGCGTCGTGGGGGGAGAGAAGACGTGTGGCGAGCCACCGAAAGCTTACCCCGCCGCCCCGACCGACGGCGCGCCAGGCTCACCGGAGCGCTCGACAGGCGCCGCATCGCTGCGGATGTCGATGCGCCAGCCGGTCAGTCGGGCGGCCAAACGGGCGTTCTGTCCCTCTTTGCCGATCGCGAGGGACAGCTGGTAGTCCGGCACGGTCACCCGCGCCGAACGGTTCGCCAGGTCGACGACCTCGACCTTGATCACGTTCGCCGGCGACAGCGCACTGCCGACGAACTTCGCCGGGTCCTCGGAGTAGTCGACGATGTCGATCTTCTCGCCGTGCAGCTCGCTCATGACCGCGCGGACGCGGCTGCCGAGCGGGCCGATGCAAGCACCCTTGGCGTTCACACCCGCCACCTTGGAGTGGACGGCGATCTTGGACCGGTGACCCGCCTCACGCGCGACGGCGCCGATCTCGACCGTGCCGTCCGCGATCTCCGGGACCTCGAGCGCGAACAGCCTGCGCACGAGGTTGGGGTGCGACCGCGACAACGTGATCTGCGGCCCGCGCATTCCCTTGGAGACGCCGACGACCAGGCACTTGATCCGGGCGCCGTGCTCGTACACCTCGCCGGGCACCTGCTCGCCGGGCGGCAGGTTCGCCTCGACCTTGCCGAGGTTGATCGTGACGATGCCCTTCTCCGAGCGGGACTCGTGCGCCTGGATGATCCCGGCGACGACCTCGCCCTCCTTGCCGGCGAACTCGCCGAAGTTCACCTCGTCCTGGGCATCGCGGAGGCGCTGCAGGATCACCTGCTTCGCCGTCATCGTGGCGATCCGACCGAAGTCATGCGGAGTGTCGTCAAACTCACGCTCCGTGGTGCCCGTTTCATCCGGCTCTCGGGCCCAGACACGCGCGGCGCCCGACTTGCGGTCGATCTCGACCCGCGCGTGGTGGTGAGCTCCCTCGGTGTGCCGGTACGCCGTCAGCAGCGCGGTCTCGATCGCTTCGATGATCGTGTCGAAGGAGATCTCCCGCTCCCGCTCCACAGCACGTAGCGCGGCGATGTCGATGTTCATGCGTCCTCCCCCTCGTCCTCGTCGGTCGTCTCGTCGGTGAGGTCGTCGCCCGCCTTGCCCGGCCGGCTGAACTCCACCTGCACCTTGCCGGGACCGAGCTGCGCGTAGCCCGCCTCGCGACGCGCGCCGGCGACGTCGAGCACCGCGCCCGCGTCACTGGCCTCGACGATCCGCCCCGTCAACATGTCCTCGCCGACCTGCACGTTCACCAGCCGGCCGACGTTGCGACGCCAGTGCCGTGGCTCCGTCAGCGGCCGGTCCACCCCCCGCGAAGTGACCTCCAGCGTGTACGGCGACTTGCCCACCAGCCCGGCGTCGTCGGCCTCGTCCAGCGCCGTGGAGACGGCCCGCGAGACGTCAGCGATGTCGTCCAGGGTGATGCCGCCGTCGGCGTCCACCACGACCTTCACCAGGGACCGGCGCCCGGCCGCGACGACGACGAGCTCCTCGAGGTCGTACCCGGCCGCCTCGACGACGGGCTCGACCAGGGCGGCGATCCGGGCGCGTTGGCCAGTCGATGCACCCGCTGCCATCGGGCACCTCCCTCACGGTCACTCTGAAGTTGTCGGATGTGCACAGCGTAACCGCCCGTGCGGGGAGGTCCCGCACCACCACACTGGCGACAGGCTGACAAACTGTCTGTCGTGAAGAAGCCCCTGGCCCGCCGGGCACTGCTCACCGGCGCCGCCGCCGGGGCCGCCGGTGTCCTCGCCGCCGGCACGTTGACCGGCTGCGGTCTCCTCGGCGGTTCCGATTCCGATGCCGTCCCCCCGGCCGACGCCGATCCGCTGGAGCCGCTGCTGGCCGCCGAACTGGCCCTGATCGCCAGCTACGACGCCGCGATCAAGGCGCTGCCCGCGCGCGCCACGGCGCTCACGCAGCTCCGCGCCGACCACGCCGCGCACGCCCAGGCACTTAGGGCGCGGCTCGATCCGCGGCGGGCGAACACGGTGTCCGCGGCCGAGACGGCGCCCGCCACGACCGTCGCCGCCCTGGGCGCCGCCGAACGCGCCGCCGCCGCGGCGGCCGTCAAAGCCTGCCTCGCCGCCACCGGCGAACGGGCGGCGCTGCTCGCCAGCATCGCCGCCTGCGAGGAGTCCCACCTGGTGGTGCTCACATGACCCCCACCCGCGCCCCCCGCCCAGGCACCGCCACTCGGGCCGGCCGCCGGGGACCTGCCACCCGAGCCGCCGGCCCGGGAATCGCCGCCCGCCTGACACCCGCCGCCGGCCCGGGCGCAGCCGCCACTCGCGCCGGCCGCCGGGGACCTGCCACCCGAGCCGCCGGCCCTCGCCAGGGCGCCCGCGGAACCGCCGACCACTCCGGAGTTGCCGTATGACCGCCGCTGAGGCGAGCGCCGCGCCGCGCCTGCAGGCCGCGCTCGCGGCCGAGCACGCCGCGATCTTCGGGTACGGCGCACTGGGCCCGCACCTGACGGGCCAGTCCCGGGTGGCGGCCGGCGACGCCGAGCAGGACCACCGCGAGCGCCGGGAGGCCGTCGCCGCGCTGCTGATCGCGGCCCAGGCCGAGCCGGTGCCGGCCGAGCGGGCGTACGCGCTGCCGTTTCCCGTGGCGAACAGGGCGTCGGCGCTGAAGCTCGCCATCCAGTTGGAGGAGCGGACGGCGGCGGCGTGGCGCGCGGTCGTCCCTGAGCTGGAGGGGCCTCAGCGGCAGGTCGCCGTCTCGGCCCTCACTGCCTGTGCCGTCCGCGCGACCCGCTGGCGCCGCATCCAGGGCACGACCCCGACAGTCCCCTTCCCCGGCGTCTGACGCCGCCCCGCCCGTGCCGGGCAACGCCGCCCGCCGCACACCCGTCCCCCGCAACCGCCGCAACCGCCGCAACCGCCGCAACCGCCGCAACCGAAACGGACTATCGGGGCTCGCGTGCTGTAAGCGGGCGCGGGTAACCCCGCTAGTCCCGATAGTCCGTTTCGCCAACACGCCCAGCGTCGCATGCGCGGCCCGGCCGCCGGCACGAGCGCGAGCGCTGCGCCGCGCCGCCCGGGCGAGCACCGCGCCGCGCCGGCGGGCCGAGCGTGGGCCCAGGCCGGGGCAACAACCCCCTAGTGGCGGGTGCCGTTCGGGTTCGGGACGGCGAGCCAGAGCTTGATCCGCGCCCCGCCGAGGCGTCCCCGGTCGAACTGGATCGAGCCGCCCGTGTTCTCGGCCATGCGGCGGGCGATGTCGAGTCCGAGCCCGGTGGATCCGCCGCCACTGGCGCCGCGCCGCACGGCGGCCCGGGGGTTCGCCACACCTGGTCCGGCGTCCTCGACGACGAGCGTGACGCCGCGCCGGTCGGACCGCATGGCGACGGCGAACGCGGTGCCGTGCGGCGTGTGCCGGAAGATGTTGCCGAGCAGCGCGTCGACGACGGCGACGAGTTCGCTGCGGGCGACCGGCACGAGCGTCTTGCGTTCGGCGCCGGACAGGTCCCACTGGCGGTCCTGGTCCTCGGCGAGGGCCGACCAGAAGCTGAGCCGTTCGGTCAGTACCTCGGAGAGGTCGCACCGTTCCGGACCGCGCTCGGACAGGGGTCGGCGGGCCGTCTTGATGATCGTGTCGATCTCGCGTTCGAGGGTGCCGACGGCGAGCCGGATGCGGTCGGCGTCGGTGCCCTCCCCCAGTCCTTCGACGTCGAAGCGCAGCGCGGTCAAGGGGGTGCGGAGCCGGTGCGAGAGGTCGGCGGCGAGTTCCCGTTCGGCGTCGAGGAACTGGACGACGCGCGCGGCCATGGCGTTGAACGACGCGCCGGCCTCGGCCAGCTCGGGCGGACCGCCGGGATCGACCCGGACCTTCAGGTCGCCGCTGCCGAACGCGCGCGCGGCGCGGGCCAGGCCACGGGCCGCCTCGACGACCTTGGCGCCGAGCCGGTCGGCGACGAACACCGACCCCAGGACGAGCGTCAGCGCCACCACGGACAGCGCGACCCACGCGGGCGCGACGCCGCGGGTCAGGTCCTCCTCGGGCAGGTACACCTCGATCACCACGTCGGCTCCCTCGGGCAGCGACGTGTGCTGGAGGTACACCTGGCCGCCGCCGGGCGCGTCGGCGGTGAACGTGCGGCGGCGGTCGGCGGCGAGCAGCACGTCCTCGCTGCGGGCGTGGGCGGTGCCGAGCGGGTCGTCGTCGGACGGCAGGTGCAGAGCGAGCCGCTTCTCCTTGCCGGCCTGGCTGCTGACGAGCGCGCGGTTGAGCGCGGCCCTGTCCGTCGTGATCGCGAGCACCGTGACCATCGCGGACGCCTGCCGCTCGGCATCGGTGATCGCCCGTTCCTCGGCGATCTGGTGGACGATCAACGCGAGCGGGACGAGGAACGCCAGAGCCACCATCGTCGTGGTCGCCAGCGCGACCCGGACCAGCGCCCACCTCATGGCTGGGCCTTCATGAAACCGATCACCGCTGGGGAACCACCAGCTTGACGCCGACGCCACGGACGGTGTGCAGGAAACGGGGCTGTGCGGCGCTCTCGCCGAGCTTGCGGCGGAGCCACGAGAGGTGGACGTCGATGGTCTGGTCGCCGCCGATGTGCGGCTGCCGCCACACGGCCTCGACCAGCTCCTTGCGGCTGACGACGCGGTGCGGGCGGGCGGCGAGGTAGGCGAGCAGGTCGAACTCGCGGCGGGACAGCTCCAGCAGTTCGCCGTCCAATGTGGCCTCGCGGCGGGCCAGGTCGACGCGGAGCGGACCGACCTCGATCGCCGACTGGCGGGCGCCACCCGGACGGGCCCGGCGCAGCACCGCCGACATGCGCGCGGCGAGGTGTTCGCCGGAGAACGGCTTGGTGAGGTAGTCGTCGGCGCCCGCGTTGAGGAGCTTCACGATCTCGGCCTCGTCGTCACGCGCAGTGGCGACGATGACCGGCACCTCGCACAGCCCGCGGAGCATCCGTAGCGCGTCGGCGCCATCCAGGTCGGGTAGGCCCAGGTCAAGGATGACCAGGTCAGGACGGTCGGCAGTGACCTCGCGTAGGGCGTCGAGAGCAGTCCCTACCGCGCGTACGACATGGTCGGCCTTCGTCAGCGACCGGACCAGCGCACCGCGCACCACGGCGTCGTCTTCGACTAGCAGCACCTTCGGCATGATGCGAACGGTAGTCCCCGCGCAGCCGTATCGGTGAATGGATCTCCCCTTTGCGGTGAGAGGATGCACGGCATGCGTCGAACTCTGGGATCTGTCGGAGCCTGGCTCCTGGCGACCAGCCTGGCGGTTCTCGTCTCGTGGTTGGGCGTCCAATCCGTGCGTTTCGCGGCGGTTCCGGACCGTGTGAGCCCCATGACGGCGGCCGAAGCGCGCAAGGTCGTCCCCGCGTCGGCGACGCCGGCACCGGCCCCGACACCCACGACGGACACCCCCACACCGACCCCGGATTCGCCGTCCCCGACCCCCACGTCGAGTCCGCTCACGATCACACCGAGTGACGAATGGACGCCCGTCCCCGACGGCAAGGGCGGCACGGCCCTCCTGCGGACCGTCAAGGTGAAGGGCGGCACCGCCCGGTTCCGGTTCGCCGAGAACGACGTCAAGGTGCTCGCCACCGAGCCGGCCGAGGGCTACACCGGCAACTTCGACCAGCAGTCGCCGGGCGTCGCCACGGTCACCTTCACGTCCGGGGAGCATGTCTCGAAGATCACCGCGTTCTGGGACCGCGTCGCGAAGCTCCAGGTCAACGAGCAGCCGTCGGTGAGCTAGCGGCGCCGTTCACCGGAAATCCATTCAAAAGCCTGCATTCGGACGGCGTACAGGGCCAGGATGTGAGCCCATGAGCACCCGTGCCGTCGCCGCTGCCCTGATCGCCGCGGCCGCCCTCCTCGTTCCTGGCAGCGCCGGCGCCGATCCCGGCGTCGACAAGGTACTCGTCGTCGGCATGGACGGCTTACGGCCGGACAGGATCCCGGTGGCGAACGCGCCGACCCTCGACCGGCTCACCGCCGAGGGGACCCTCGCGACGAGCCTGCTCTACACGTCCCCCATGGCGCAGACGTTGAGCGGTCCCGGCTGGTCGACGATCGCGACGGGCGTCTGGCCGGACCGGCACGGCGTGAAGGACAACTCGTTCGCCGGCAAGAACTACGGGGCCTTCCCGGACTTCCTCACCCGGCTGGAGCGGATCGACCCGCGCTACTCGACGCTGGCGATCGCCGACTGGGCCGCGCTCATCGACCAGGGCACGTTCTCGTCCTCGGTGGACGCCCGGGTCCGCTTCGACGGCGACCGGCTCGGGTACCGCGCGCAGGACGTGCTCGTCCGCGACGAGGCCGTGCGGCGGCTGCGCGACACGAACCCGGACGCCGCGTTCGTCTACTTCGGAGAGACCGACGAGGCGGGCCACCGCTCCGGCGCCGCCAGCCAGGCCTACCTGGACGCGATCGGCCGCCAGGACGTCTACCTCGGCCAGCTCCTCGACACGATCCGCGCCCGGCCGAGCTACCCGAACGAGCGGTGGACGGTGATCGTCACGACCGATCACGGGCACACCGACTCGGGCGGGCACGGCGGGTCCAGCCTGCCCGAGCGGCAGACGTTCGTCCTCGCGGCGGGGCCGGGGATCGCGGCCGGCGCGCGGCCGTCCGACAGCAAGCTCGTCGATGTCGCCGCCACGGTGTTCACGCAGCTCGGGGTCACCATTCCCAGCGGCCTGGACGGGGCGCCCGTGCAGCGCCGCAGCGCCGACCCGTTCGAGCGGGTGAGCCTCGGCGCGCGCGTCGACGAGACCGGCATCCCCGCTTCGCTCCTCGGCTTCACCCACACCGGGCCGGCCGGCTGGAGCGTGGACGCGAGCAAGGTGCCGTCCGGCGGTACGACCGAGTGGCGCGGCTGGTCGTTCACGACCGACCCGTTCTGGACGTCCGCGCAGCGCGACCAGTGGCGCGAGCTGAACGTGCGGTCCCGGGGCGTGTTCGCGGTCGCCGACTCCGACGAGTGGGACGACAAGTCGCACGGCTCCGGCTCGTACGACTCGACGCTGGTCTCCGCGCCGTTCCCGGTCTCCGGCACCGCCGCCACGTTGCGCTACGCCACGCACTACCGCGCGGAAGGCAACCAGAAGGCGCAGGTGCTGGTGTCGTGGAACGGCGGCCCGGACACCGTCGTGAAGACCTACACGGCGGACGCGGTGGCGAAGGTCGAGGCCGTCGCGCTCACCGTCCCGGCCGGCGCCACGTCGGCCCGGGTGAAGTTCCGCTACTTCGACGCGGTCAACAACTGGTACTGGGTGATCGACGACGTGCGGCTGGGGTAGCCAGCCAGCCGTCCACGATCGGCAGCAGCTCCGACAGGCGCCGCACGGTCGCGTCCGGGGCGCCCTCGGTGTGGCCGATCTGGTGCGCCGGGATCGTGCTGTGCGGCACGTGCACCGCGCGCATGCCGACGTTCTGTGCCCCGTACACGTCGTCGAACAGGCGGTCGCCGACGTACACGCAGCGCGCCGGATCGGTCGCCCCGACGGCTGCCATCGCGGCGAGGAACGCCTCCGGGTGCGGCTTCGTCCAAGGGATCTCGCTGGTGTAGACGGCGCCGTCGAGCAGGTCGAGGATTCCGTCCCGGGCGAAGATCTCCTCGTGGTGGGCGCGCGTCCAGATCGTGTTCGACAGCACGCCGACCTTGACGCCCCGCTCGCGCAGCCCGGCGAAGACGGCCGGCACCTCGGGGTCGGTGAACGAGTGCGGCTCCCAGCGGACCCGGAACTCGGCGTGCGCGACATCGCTCATCGTGACCCCGGCCAGCGCGCAGACCTCGTCGAGCGTGGCGCTGCGGTGCTCGTCGCGGGCCCGGAGCCAGACCTCGTCCTCGGCGGCGAGCAGCGCGGCACCCAGCTCGTCGGCGCGGTCGGGGTCGATCAGGGCGGCGACGGCGCGCCAGTTGCCCGCCAGGTCCACCGTGTGCCAGGGGGTCAGCGTGCCGCCCCAGTCGAACAGGACCGCGTCGACACCCACCGGGTCAGCATTCGTGGCGTCAGCGCGCACAGGGTCAATACTCATCGCGTTCGAGCATGCCAGGTCGGCAAAAGCTGCCAACACTGATTATCCGGCTGGTCGGTAGTGTCCAGTCCCATGACGACTCCGAGCGCGGGCCCGCTCGCCGGGCTGCTGGTCGCCGACTTCTCCCGGGTGCTGGCCGGCCCGTTCTGCGGCATGCTGCTGGCCGATCTGGGCGCGCGGGTGGTCAAGGTCGAGCGGCCGGACACGGGCGACGACACGCGCGGGTACGGGCCGTTCGCCGAGGACGGCCGCTCGTACTACTTCGCCCGCGTCAACCGCGGCAAGGAGTCCGTCGCGATCGACCTCAAGCGGGACACCGCGCAGGCCGTGGCGATCGCCCGCGAGGCCGACGTCCTCCTGGAGAACTTCCGGCCGGGCGTGATGGACCGGCTCGGGCTCGGCTACGCGCGGCTGTCCGAACTCAACCCGGGACTGGTCTACGCGTCGATCTCCGGGTACGGGCAGACCGGGCCGTGGCGCGAGCGCCCCGCCTACGACGCCGTCATCCAGGCCATGAGCGGACTGATGTCGATCACCGGCGAGCCCGACCGCGACCCGGTCCGGCCCGGCACGTCGATCGCCGATCTCGCCGCCGGGCTGTACGGGTTCGGCGCGATCCTCGCCGCGCTGCGCGCCAGGGACGCCACCGGCAAGGGCAGCCACGTCGACATCGCCATGTTCGACGCGACGCTCAGCCTGCTCGAAGGCGCCGCGCTGGAGTCACTGTCGGCGGGCACCGTACCGGCGCGGGTCGGGTCGATGCACCGCTCGATCGCCCCGTTCGGCGCGTTCGCCGCCAAGGACGGCCAGGTCGTGATCTGCGCCGGCAACGACGAACTGTGGGCCCGGCTGTGCGGGGTCGTCGGGCTGCCGCAGCTCTCCGACGATCCCCGGTACCGCGACAACGCGTCCCGGATGGCGCACCTGCACGCGCTCACCGCCGACCTTGAGGACGCGCTGTCGGCCGACACGGTCGCCAACTGGGCGGCCGTGCTGGAGGCCGCCGGCGTGCCGAACGCGCCGGTCAACACCGTGCCCGAGGCGCTCGGCGCGGAGCAGACCGCGGACCGCCGCATGGTCATCACGGCCGGCGGCCTGCGCCTGCCCGGGCAGGTCGTGAAGGTGTCCGGCTTCGACGACCCCCTGGAGCGGCCGGCAGCACCGGAGCTGGACGCCGACGGCGACGCGCTCCGTGCGGAGTTCCCGACCTGACGGCCCCGTCCGGAAGTGTGTGGGATTTCGCGAGCTATAGCTCGGCAGAAGCCACACGCTTCGGCCGGCTAGCCGTACGTGCTGAGCAGGGTGGCGGCGCGGTCGGCGCAGGCGCGCAGCTCGTCCTCGGGCAGGGCCGGGAAGTCCTTGCTGATCAGCTCCGTCGCCCCGGACGGCAGCGGCCGCGACTCGATCTCGCCCTTGATGATCGCCGGGTTGAGCGAGTCGCCGGTGCGGTGCGGCGCCAGGTGGACGTGCAGGTGCGGTATCCCGCCGCCGAACACGTACACCCAGACCAGCTCGGCCTCCGCCGCTTCCTTGAGCGCGGCCGAGCAGCGGGCGATCGTGGCGCCGAAGGTCCGGGCCTCCTCGCCGTCCAGGTCGGTGATGTAGGGGATGTGGCGTTTCGGCTCCAGGAACGAGAACCCGGCGACCGTGTTGTGGCCCCCGATCGTCGTCGAGAGCCGCCACAGGTCGTTCTCCCAAACCGGTGTCCGGCCGAACTCCGCGTCCGCCGCCGGGCCGTCGCACAGTGCACAGGTGTCGGTCATGTACCCATGGTCGCCCGATGTGACGAGAACGACACGTTGATCCGTGCGGGGCGTAGCGCGCGTACCTCTCTTGGTACCCCGTAACCGAGGTGAGGATTCGACTCATGGCCAGCACCGCCGTCGACGACGACCGGCTGCTCAACTGGGTGATGGAACTGTCCGACGAGACCCCTGGTTCCGACCGGTGGGATCCCGAAGCGTGGCTGCAGGATCCCACCGGTGGGAACGCGAACTAGCGGCAGAGCAGCGCGGCGGGGCGCTTGCCCGGGCTGCCGAACCGGCTGGTCCAGGCGATGCCCGCCGCGCGCTCGCCGTCGGCGCACTGGCCCTTGTAACGGCCCGAAGCGAACTCGCCGCCCGGGGCGCCGGCCGGACGGTTGTCGCCACGGTCGAACCAGACCGCGCGGCCGCCCGTCGCGTCGCTACCCGCCGATCCGCACAGAGCGCTGGACAGGTTCGCGCCCCGCACGCTGTACCCGATGAGCGCCGAGCCGCGCGGGCACTCGAACTTCGTGTAGCCGCGCGCCCAGTCGGACGTGACGTGACGCTCGTCCCGGACGACCTCCGCCGAGCCGGTACCGAGTGCTCCCCCGGCGTCCGTGCAGAGCCCACGGTTCCCGGTGTGGCTGAGGCCGACGAGGCGCTGGCCGTCCGGGCAGGACGCCTTGCGCGCGCCGCTGTCCCAGTCGCCCGCCGGGCGGGTGGACTGGGACAGGTCGGCGTGGTCGACGGTCAGCATCGAGTACGTGGTCTGCGCCGCGACCTTCCCGGTCTTGCCGTCCGCCGCGATCAGGCGGCTCCAGGCGGCCTCGCGCCAGTCGTCGCCGTCGTGGACGCCGATGCGCTGGCCCGCCGCGTTCCAGTGCATGAGCGCCCATCCGTTGCCGCGCTTGTTCTCGTGGAAGCCGACGAGCGGCCAGTACGCGAAGTCGGCGTCCTCGGCGATCAGGTGGTCGACGAACGTCTCGAACCAGGCCTTGGCCTTGGCGTTGCTCTCGTCGCGGCCGCCCACGCCGAACTCGCTGATCCACACCGGCGCGGTGAAGTGCTGGCCGGATTCGGTGACGAAGAACGCCTGGCGGTCGAGCACCTTGAGCAGTTCGTCGCGGCTCAGGTCCTGGTAGCGGTTGTCGCTGGTCTCGCCGGTGCCGGTGGCGCCGCTGTGGTTCGGACCGGTGTAGCCGTAGAAGTGCGCGGCGTACACCAGCTTGTTGGACTTCGCGAGCGTGTGCGAGAGGGTGCGGGCCGGCTCCAGGGTCGGGCGCCCGTGCGGAAAGCCGTCGATCGGCAGGCCGTACCAGTTGATGCCCTCGACGATGATCAGCAGGTCGGCGTTGGCCTCGCGGAGGATCCGGTCGCCGGCGCGCTGGGAGGCGGCGTGCCAGTCACGGCCGTCGCCGAGGCCCCAGTTCGGGTCGTCGAGCAGGTTCCGGCGGACCTCGTTGTACAGGTCGGCGCCGACGACGCGCTTGTTGTCCTTGTACCGCCGGGCCATGAAGACCCAGTCGTCCTCCCACTGGCGGGCGCTCTGGCTGGTGTTCCACCGCTCGTTGCCGTCGAGGCCGCAGCACCAGCGGGACTTGTTCGTGTGGTTGTTGAGGATCACCGCGAGCCCGTCGGCCGTGAGCGCGGCGACCACCGCGTCGTAGATCTGCGAGCGGGGTCTTGCCCTTGAACTGCGGGTTCGCCTTCACGCCCGCGTCCGGCACCGGGCGGGTGTCGTGGAGCATCGCGTTCGAGAACGGCAGCCGGATGCTGTTCACGCCCAGCTCACCGAAGCTGTCGACGATCTCGCCGAGCGGGGCGCGGTCCAGGCCGAGCGGGATCTGGTCGCTCTTCTCGCCCGCGTGGTGGTTGGCCGGCACGGCGATGTCGCCGCTGCCGTTCCAGGTGCCGCTGGCGCCGTGCCAGTTCCCGGACTTCAGCTTGAACCGGTTGCCGTCCGCGTCGACGACGTAGCGGCCCTGGGTGCTGAGCGGTCCGCGCCAAGCCTGCGTTTCAGGCTTGGCGTCCTGCTCCGACGCCGAAGAGGTGGCGACGAACACCGTCCCCGAGACGAGACCGAGCAACGTGACCGTGATCAGCGACGCCCTACCGAACCTGCGCACCGGCTACCTGCCTTAGGGGACTGGACTAGACCTGTCGGGCGCGCAGCGTAGCAGCAGAACGTGACACGAATACACGTTCTGTCCAGGCCCAATACCCACCGTGGCAGCAGCGGCACTCACCGGCGGCGGATCACCGTTCCCACCGGTTGGATCGTGAAGCCTGGCTTCACGATCCCACCGGTCGCAAGGGCCGGCTAGCTGTTGATCAGGGCGGTCAGGTGGGGGACGGCGTCGGTCAGCTTGATCTCGGTCCGCTCCCCCGTCGCCCGGTCCTTGACCTCGACCAGCCCGTCGGCGAGGCCGCGGCCGACCACGAGGATCGTCGGGACGCCGAGCAGTTCGGCGTCGGTGAACTTGACGCCCGGCGAGACCCCGGCACGGTCGTCCACGAGCACGCGGACGCCCGCCGCCTCCAGCTCCTCGGTGAGCGCCAGCGCGGCGGCGATCTGGTCGCCCTTGCCGGTCGCGACGATGTGCACGTCGGCGGGCGCGATCTCGCGCGGCCACAGCAGGCCGGAGTCGTCGCGGTGCTGCTCGGCGATGGCCGCGACGGCCCGCGAGACGCCGATCCCGTACGAGCCCATCGTGACGCGGGCGGGCTTGCCGTTCGGGCCGAGCACGTCGAGTTCGAACGCGTCGGCGTACTTGCGGCCGAGCTGGAAGATGTGGCCGATCTCGATCGCGCGGTCGTTGGCGAGGGCTCCGCCGCAGCGCGGGCACGGGTCGCCGTCGCGGACCTCGGCCACGTCCAGGTACTCGTCCACCGTGAAGTCCCGGCCGGCCACGACGTTGCGGGCGTGCTTGTCGGGCTTGTTCGCGCCGGTCACCCAGGCGGTGCCGGCGGCGATGCGCGGGTCGGCGTAGTACGTGAACGCACGCTCGCCCTGCGGCCCGACGTAGCCCCGGACGAGATCCGGACGGCCCTCGAAGTCGGCGGCCTCGACCATCTCCACGGCGGCGGGTTCCATCGCCGCGGTGAGGCGCCGCATGTCGACCTCACGGTCGCCGGGAACGCCGATCGCCACGAGCTCGGACGTCCCGTCCAACTGAACGATCTTGACCAGAAGGTTCTTCAGGGTTGCCGACGCCGGGATGTCGAGGTGGGCCGCGAGCGTCTCGATGGTGGGCGTGTCGGGGGTGTCGAGCTCCTCCAGCGGCGGGTGGTCCGCCGTCTCGACCGTCGGCGGCGCGATGCGGACGGCCTCGACGTTGGCGGCGTAGTCACACGACGTGCAGGCCACGAACGTGTCCTCGCCGACCTCGCTGATCGCCAGGAACTCCTCGGACGCGGACCCGCCCATCGCACCGGACATCGCCGACACGATGCGGTATTCCAGGCCGAGCCGGTCGAACGTGCGCTGGTACGCCTCGCGGTGCAGGTCGTAGGACTTCTGCAGGCCCTCGTCGTCGATGTCGAACGAGTACGAGTCCTTCATGACGAACTCGCGGCCGCGCAGGATGCCGGCGCGGGGCCGCGCCTCGTCCCGGTACTTCGCCTGGATCTGGTACAGGATGACGGGCAGGTCCTTGTACGAGGAGTACTCGCCCTTGACCATCAGCGTGAACAGTTCCTCGTGCGTGGGCCCGAGGAGGTAGTCGTTGCCGCGCCGGTCCTTGAGGCGGAACAGGCCGTCGCCGTACTCCGTCCAGCGGTTCGTCGCCTCGTACGGCTCGCGCGGGATCAGCGCCGGGAAGTGCACCTCCTGGCCGCCCATCCGGTCCATCTCCTCGCGGATGACCCGCTCGACGTTCCGGTAGACCTGGTACCCCAGCGGCAGCCACGAGTAGATGCCGGCCGCGACCCGCCGCACCAGCCCGGCCCGGACGAGCAGCGCGTGGCTCGGCACATCGGCGTCGGCCGGGTTGTCCCGCAGGGTCCGCAGGAACAGGGTCGACATCCGCAACGCCACGACATCCTCCGTCACACCGACGCACCGGGCACCACGCCCGCACGAAAGCACCAGCCTAGAGCCACCGGCGAATTGCCGAGGCGCCGGGCGTTTCATCCGGATCGCCCCCGCTCAGGCCGCCGGACCGGGCAGGATGGCCCGGTGGGCAACGACGCGGAGACAGGCATCCCGAACGAGGGCAGGAACAGCGGAGCCACGGCGCACGGAGCGCTGATGTTAGAGGCCGGGCTACGCATCGCCGAGGAGATCGCCGACCAGGTGTGCCGCCGCTGGCCCGCCGAGATCATGGCCGTCGGCGCCCACGGCGCGCTCGCCCACCGGGACGACCGCGGCGGCACCGACGTGGACATCGTCGTCGTCACGTACCGCCAGAACCAGGGGCCCACGCCGACCTCGCGCCGCATCGACAACCTGATCGTCGACATGGGCGTGATCAGCGCCGACTCCTACATCGCGCACGCCCGCACGCTCTCCACCCAGTGGCCGCTCGCCGCCGACCAGTACCTGCACACGAAGGCGCTCTACGACGAGTCGCGCTGGCACGAACGGCTCCGCGACACCCACCTGGCCCGGCTCGCCGAGGCGAGCGGCCGGGAGTTCACCGCGCTGGCCCGCGAGTCCTGGTGCACGGCGGCGTCGCTGCACGAACGCGCGATCAAGTGCACCGAGTGGTACGACACGGACGGCGCCCTGCTCCTCCTTGGCGAGGCCCGCACCGCCGCCGCCGTCACCGAAGGCCTCCTCACCCGGACTTACTTCCGCGGCAGCGCCGACGCGACCCACCAGACGAACCTGGCCGGCGCCGACATGGTCGAGATCCGGGAACGGCTCAAGCAGCAGGCGACCGAGCTGGCCAAGCGCGGCCGTGCCGTGGACGGCGAGGTCAGCGACCTGTTCAGGTGACCGAGGCCCGCGATATCATGGGCTATCACGCTTGGACGGAGGTTGATATGGCTGACCTACTGATCCGTGACGTACCGGACGACGTAGTCGCCGCGATCGACGCCGACGCCAAACGGCTCGGGCTCTCCCGCAGTGAACACCTGCGCCGCACACTCGCCAGAGCCGCCAACAAACCGGCTGGTCACGTCACCGTCGAGGACTTCAAACGCTTCTCGACCGTATTCGCGGACCTCGCCGACGAGGATGTCATGCGCCAGGCATGGGAATGACGAACTGGCTGATCGACAAGTCTGCGCTGGTGCGCGTCTTCGCGAGTAGAGACGCCGAAGACTGGGCAGGGCGAGTCGACCGCGGACTGGTCGCCGTCACCTCTGTGACGTTGCTCGAGATCGGGTACTCGGCACGCTCTGGTACGGACCTACGTGCGGGCGCGGCCCAGCCGCCGCTCTCGCTCCTACCGATCGAGTACCTCACACCCACCATCGAGGACCGCGCGGTCGAGGTACAGAAAATCCTGGCGGATCGTGGCATCCATCGGGCTCCGAGCGTGCCGGATCTGCTCATCGCTGCCACCGCCGAGCGCACGGGGCGCATCGTCCTGCACCTCGACAAGGACTTCGAGCTGATCGCGGACGTCACGGGCCAGCCTGTAGAACGGCTCCGGATCTAGGCGACGTTGACGCCGATGGCGAGGCCGACGAGGTAGGTGGCGCCGGCCGCGAGCCCGCCGAGCACGAGCTGGCGCAGTCCGCTGCGCCACCACGTGCGGGCGGTGAACCGGCTGACGAACGCCCCGGCACCGAACAGGCCCAGGCCGCCGACGGCGAGCGCGATCCACAGCTCGTCCGAGCCGAGCAGGTACGACGCGAGCGGGAACAGGGCGCCGACCGAGAAGCAGACGAACGAGGAGAGGGCGGCGATCCACGGCGACGGCAGTTCGTCGATGACGACGCCGAGTTCCTGCTGCGTGTGGATCCGCAGCGCCAGCTCCGGATCGGCCGACACCTCCTGCGCGACCTGCTCGGCCAGGTGCGGCGACAGGCCACGGTCCCGCAGCATCTCGACGAGTTCCCGCCGCTCTGCCTGCGGATGCCGCTCCAGTTCGAGGCGTTCCTTCTCGACCTCGGCGGCGACCTGCTCGTTCTGCGTCTGCACGGACGTGTACTCGCCGAGCGCCATCGAGATCGCCCCCGCGACCAGGCCGGCGGCGCCGGTCAGGATGATGACGTCCGGCTCGACGCCGCCCCCGCCCACGCCCGCGATGAGGGCGATGTTGGTGACCAGCCCGTCCATGGCGCCGAAGACAGCGGCCCGCAACCACCCGCCCGACACGTCGGTGTGGGAGTGATCAGGATGTTCCGCCTCGACGCTCATGCCAGTCATTGTGGGGCCCGCGGCGCTCTGTGCCAGGCTGTGACGCGTGACGCCGCGTTTCGCCATCCTGCTGCCGCCATCGGAGACGAAGTCGACCGGGGGTCGCGGCGCTCCGCTGCGCCTCGACGCGCTGCCCTTCGACGATGAGCTGGGCGCGCTGCGCAAGCAGCTCGTGGACGCGGTGACCACGCTCGCCGCCGACGTACCGGCGTCCCGGGCCGCGCTCGGCCTGTCCGAACGCCAGGACGACCAGATCGCCCTGAACGCCGACCTCTGGACGAGCCCGACGGCGCCGGCGCTGCGCCGCTACACCGGCGTCCTCTACGACGCCCTCGACTACCGCACGCTCACCCCGGCCGGTCGCCGGAAGGCGCACGAGAGCGTGCTGATCGGGTCCGCGCTGTTCGGGCTCGTACGCGGCGACGACCCGGTGCCGGCCTACCGGCTCTCCGCCGGCTCGGCCCTGCCCGGCTGCGGCACGCTCGCCGCGCTGTGGAAGCCCGCGCTCGCGCCCGTCCTGGCCGGCTTCGACGGGCTCGTGATCGACCTGCGGTCCTCGTCCTACGCGGCGCTCGCACCGGCCCCCGGCGCCGTGACCGTCCGGGTCCTGTCGGTGCTGCCCGACGGGTCCCGCGCGATCGTCAGCCACTTCAACAAACACCACAAAGGCGTTCTCGTACGGACGTTGTTGTCGTCGCGCGCGGTGCCCACCGACGTCCGGTCCCTGCTGCGGATCGTCGCCAGGGCGGGCATCGAGGCCGAACGGTCCGGCGAGGCGCGGATCGACGTGCTGGTGCCGGCCGAGAGCGTCGCCGCCCGCCGCTGAGCCTGGGCCGCCCGCCGCTGGCAGGCCGGTGCCGCACGCTGGGCAGGCCGGTGCCGCCGGTCAGGCGGTGGCGAGGGCTGCGCGGAGTTCGGCTGCCGGGTCGTCCCGGTGGTACGGGTGCTCGTCGGGCTCGATGTGGTCGAGGAACCGCTGGTAGAGCCACGCGCCGTACAGGTGGACGAGCGGCGCGAACAGTGGGATCACCGCCGCCGGGTCGCTGCCGGGTACCGCCGCCCGCCACGCGTCGATCCAGGCACGGTCGGCCACCGGCTTGCGCTCGTCCGGGAGGTAGCCGCGGAGCCGGAGCAGGTCAGCGGCCGGATGCCCGACGAAACTGTCCGCCCAGTCGACGATCCGCGCCGGACCGCCGCCGGCCGCCCGCCAGTTGCCCGGGTGGAAGTCGCCGTGGACGAGCGTGTCCGGCAGACCGGCGGCCTCGATCGCCGCGATCC
The DNA here is from genome assembly GCA_963742725.1 of uncultured Actinomycetota bacterium. GTDB lineage: Bacteria > Actinomycetota > Actinomycetes > Mycobacteriales > Cryptosporangiaceae > CAVVAL01. The sequence goes on from CAVUMX010000003.1 coordinate 2,181,014, forward strand.
TGCCCGGCAGGTCGGCGAGCAGTGCCGCCAGCCCGGCGTTCTCGGCGTCGGTGAGCTGGTCGGCGACCCGTGCGGCGATCCCCGCCGCCCGGGCGCCGAGCGTGCCGAGCCGCCGATCCGGCACTGCCCCGGCCGGCCCCGCACCCGCCGGCCCCGCCACCACCGGCCCGGCTTCGGCCGGCGCGGCGGTGGCGGCGAGGGTTGCCTGGGCCGTGACCCAGCGCGTGACCGTCGCGCGGATGGTGGGTTCGTCGGCGTCCCAGAGGTCGTCGCCCGGGATGTGGTCGAGCAGGGTCCAGCCACGGGCGGGATCGGCGGCGAGTACGGCCGGGACGAGTGTGGGATCGGCCGCGGCGACGGCGTTCACCACGACGGATTCGCTGGTCTGGAACCCGCCGACCGCCTTGCTCCACACCGGACCCCGCGTGGTGGGCAACTGGTGGACGCACGACAGGTTCCACGTCTTGACCTGGAGCGGCGGCCCGATGAGGTCCACATGCGAGCGCGCCCAGTCCACGATCGCGCGCGGGCCGCCGGGCCGTGCCCACGCCGCCCGCAGCGGATGGTCGTCAGGCAGCGCGGCCGGTTCCCACGCCACCGGTCGCAACGGCGTCCGCTCGGCCTCGACCAGGTACGTCACCTCACCGCCGCTCGGCGGCGTGCCACCCTCGATCCGGACGATACGCAGCACCGCGGTCGGCACCCCGAGCATCGCGTCGAGGTGGCGCACCACCGGCTCCACATCCGCCCAGAACGGACTGTCGACGGGGAACGGTGGCACCACGCCGAGCACCCGGTCATCCACCGAGACGATCGCGCGTACCCGCCGCTGTTCCTCCACGGGCGACACGGTGGCGGCCGGGCCCCGTCCGGCGCAACCGGGTTTCCGCGTCGCCCGCCTCGCCCTCCCCCCAACTGTCGGGGATATCGGGGTATCCCGCGCCCGGTTACAGGACGGCATTCCGAACAGTCCGGTTCGGGACGGAGCCGCGCGCCGCTCAGCAGACCAGGCCGTAGTCCCTCGGGGTGGGTGTCGCGGTGGCCGGGTCGACGGGGCGGCGGCCCTCGGTGGGCTGGCCCTCGCGGATCCAGTACTCGAGGCCACCGATCATCTCCTTGACCTGGCGTCCGAGCCCGGACAGCAGTTCGGCGCCGCGGGTCGCGCCGTTGCACGCCGGGCCCCAGCAGTACGTGACGAGCAGCCCGTCCGGCAGCGCCGCGACGGTCTCCGCGTTGATCTGGTTGAGCGGAAGGCTGATCGCGCCGGGCAGGTGGGACTTGCGGTAGGCGCCCTCGGCCCGGACGTCGATCAGCACGAAGTCGACGTTTCCGGTGGCCCGCGCGTCGGCGACGTCGGCGGGGTCGGTCTCGACGGACAGGCGGCGGGCGAAGTGGGCGTTGGCCTCGGCGGGGCTCGCGGCCGGCACGGCGGTAACGGACGAGACCGTAGTGGTCGGCGTCATGAACTCTCCTCGGCGCTCGGGTGAGGCTCCAGTTTCGACGCCATCCATTCGGGCGCCACAGGTGCCGGGGTGCCCTCGTTCGTCAAAAGCCTGCCAATACTGACCGTAAGGATGAGCTGACCCCTGGTCAGTCGATTGAGGCGGACAGTGCTCGGACAGTTGCGCAACGTAACTGCAACACGACTGCAACGGTGCACACGTCGCATTTGGAGCGCGGAGAACTATCGTCAGAAGGCTGGACGGAACGACCAGGGACGGGGCCCCGGACGCCGTTGCCGCGCTCTCTGGGGGGTCCACGATGACCATTCGTCTTGTCACGGTCGACGCCGTCGCGCTCGTCCGGATGGGGATAGCCCACGCCGTCGCAGGCTGTGACGACATCGAGCTGGTGGCCGAGGCCAGAACGGCGGCCGAGGCCCGGCGGATCGTGCCCGAGTCGTCGGCGACCGTCGTCACGCTCGACGTCGCGCTGGCCGACGGCGACGGCCTGGCCCTGGCCCGTGAGCTGCGTGCCGAACTGCCCAATCTCGGCGTCGTCGTCCTCGCGAACGCGAACGACGCCCTCCTCTTCCGCGCGCTCGAAGCCGGACTGTCGGCGTTCGTGCCCCGGTCGGCGCCCGCGACGGACGTGGTGTCGAGCATCCGCCACGCCGCCGTCGCCGGTACGTCGTTCAGCACACCCGGCCTCGCCGCCGCGCTGGCCCGGCGCCGCCCCGGCAGCGCCCTGCTCAGCAACCGGGAACTCGAGATCCTCGACCTCATGCAGGACGGGGCGAGCGTGCGGCTCATGGCCGGCGTGCTCCACGTGAGCGAGTCGACCGCCAAGACGTACGTGACCCGCGTCTACTCCAAGCTCCACGTGAACAACAGGTCCCAGGCGCTCATGACCGCGGTGCGGCGCGGCCTGCTGAGCACCTCGGACCTGCGTGCGGGCTGACGGCTCGGCACTAGCGGCGTTCGATCAGGTCGAGCAGCTCGGGTCCGAACAGGACGGCGAGCACGGCCGGGACGAAGCAGACCAGCACCACACCCAGCAACCGCAGCGGGATCTCGGACGCCAGCGCCTCGGCCCGTTGCCACCGGTCGTCGCGCAGGTCGTCGACGTGCCGCTCGACGACGTCCTCCAGCGGGGCACCGAGGTCGCCGGCCTGCGCCAGTGCGGTCGCGAGCCGGCGGAGCCTGGTCACGGTCGTCCGGGACGCGAGGGTCCGCAGCGCGGCCGACCGCGACTCCCCCGCCCGGACGCTGGCGAGCACCCGGCTCACCTCGTCCGCCAGGGGGCCAGAGCCGAGGCGCGCGGACTCGGCCAGCGCGGAGTCGAAGCCCATGCCCGCCCTGTGCGCGACCGTCAGCAGCTCCAGCGTCGGCCTGACATCACGGGCGATCTCGCGTTGCCGGCGGGCCGCGACATCCCACAGCGCCGTACCCGGCGCGTGCAGACCCAGCAGGGCACCGGCGAGCAGGCCGACGGCCAGTCCGGGCAGGGCGGCGTACACCGTGCCCACGCCCGCGCCGACCACGGCGCCGCTCAGCAGACCGACGCCCCGTGCGGCGATGACCCGGTCCAACGGCCATCCGGACGGGTTGCCCGCCCGGTCCAGCCACCGCCGCAACCGGGCGGTGCACCACGCGGACGTCACCGCGCGCCCCAGCGCCACCAGCGACGCCGGACCGTGCCGGTCGACGTGCGCGCCGCGTCCGACCACGATCGGGGCCCGCGCGGCGGATGCCCGCGCCGGCGACGACGTGGCCACGGCGATCGCGCCCACCAGCACCGACGCGAACAGCGCGCCCGCCCCCAGGTACAGCAGGTAGGACTCCATGACTCACACCTCTACCTTCGCCAGCCGGGTCATCCACAGACCACCGAGCACCACGAGCAGTCCCGCGCAGGCGAGCAGGGCCATGCCCAGCGGCTCGGCGTAGAACGGGCGCACGCCGCCGTCGCGCAGGACGGCCGCCGCCACACCGGACACGACCGCACCGGAGGCGAGGATCCCCGCCGCGAGGCGTCCGGCGCCGGACAGCGCCTGCGCGTGCGCGTCGAGACGGCGCCGGTCCCGGATCAGCTGCTCCGCCGCGCGGACGGCACGCGCCGGATCCGCGCCCAGCGCAGGGTTCAACCGCAGCGCCCGGACGATGTCCGCCAGGTCGGAGCTGCCGTACCGGTCCGCCACGGCGGCGAGCGCCCCGGTCAGCCCGCCCTTGCCGTCTGCCGTGCGGCTGCTGTTGCTTGGCTGGGTGGCGGCCTCGGCCGGGGTGCGGCTGGTGGCCAGCGCGCGTTGGAACTCGCCGCGCACCGGCTCCGGCGACAGCGCCGCCACCGCACCGACCGCCTCGGGCAGCGGCTGACCCGCCGCGACGGCGCTGACCAGCAGCGGCAACGCCTCCGACAGCCCGGCCGCGAACCGGCTGCGCCGCCGCCACATCCACCGCGGGGCGCGGGCCGGCGCCTCCACCGGCGACGCGACAGGCGACCCCGCCGGGGACACGACTGGTGGCGCCGCCGGGGATCCCACCTGCGCGGCCGGCGACGGCGCGGCGGTCATGCCGACGCCCACCAGTTCGCGCTCAGGCTCGGATCCCGTGACAGGCTCAGACACCTCGGGCGCGGACCGCGGACCGGGCACGAACACCGGCACCGCTTCGGGTGCCCGGGACGGCGCCGGTGGCGCTCCAGGAATCCGCACGACATCCGGGGACGGACCCGTGGCCGGCACCGCGCTCGGCGACGGACCCGTGGCCGGCACCGCGCTCGGCGACGGACCTGGTGCTGGCGACCCGCCGGCCGGTGACGAGCCCGCACCGGGCGACCCACCGGCGCCGGCTACCGAGACCGGGCCGGGTGGCCCACCGGCGCCGGGTGACGAGCCCGCACCGGCCGCCGGCCCGGAGCCGTTGGGGCCCGAGGCAGCCATGGCCGGGACGGGGTCCGGCTCCGGCTCGCGCTGCGACGGCACGCGCGCCGGCTCACCACCAGCACCGTCACCACCAGCACCGTCACCACCGGCACCGTCACCACCGGCACCGTCACCACCGGCACCGTCACCGGAGACCTCGCCGCCGGACGCGGGCGGCTCGACGAGGACGAACTCCACGGTGTCGTCGTTGGCGCCGTCCGCCGAGGCGGCGCTGAGCGCGAGCGGCTTCGGCGCGCCGTCGGCCGGGTAGCGGATGACCGCCTTGAGCCGGCGGTGTCGGCGCCAGCGGGTGGCGAGCTTGGTCAGTCCGATGCCGGCGACGAGCAGCAGCGGCAGGACGAGCAGTCCGAGGTAGACGATCGGCGGGATCTGCTTGGGCAGCCAGCCGGACCACAGCCGGCCCGATCCGCCCGAGTCCTTCCCGGCGACGGGGATCGTGACGGCGACGCTGCCGGAGAGGCGGCGGCCGCCGACGGTGATGTCGGCGGCGAGCGTGGTCGCCTTGCCGACGAACTGGGCTGGCGTGCGGGCGGTGACGACCAGCGACGGCGGGAACGTGCTCGCGGTCGCGCGGCTGATCCGTCCGGATGCGTCGGTGCCGGTCACGGCGTGCACCTGCCCTCCCGATGTCTCGGCGAGCGCGCGCAGCCCGCCTGGGATCGTGTCGACGCCGAGGTAGACCACGTCCACGGCCGCGCGGGCGCCGGCTACCGCGACAGGCGGTGCGGGCGCGGGCTCAAGCGACGCCCCGGCCGACGGCTCGGGCGACGCCGCCGAGGCTGACGGTTCAGGTGACACCGCGGCGGAGGCCCCAGCCGACGGCGACAGCTCAGTGGACGGCGCGGCCACCGCGGGCTGCGACGCCGACGACGGCTCAGGCGAGACCGCCGCGGACGGCTCCGGCGAAGCGGCGGCGGACGGCGACGGTTCGCCCGAGGCCGACGGCCCGGCGGACGGGTCGTCCACCCCGTCCGGCCCGGTCACGCTGCCGTCGGACAGCACGAGGAGCCTCCGCTCGGTGCGGGCCCCGGCCGGTCCTAGCAGCGACATCGCCTGGCGGACGCCGTCCTCGTAAGGGGTGTCGCCTTCGGGGATGACGGTGTCCAGTTCGGCACTGAACGCGGCGCGGTCGATGGTGGGCGCGAGTGCGGTCCGGACCTGGTCCGCGACGACGACGAGCCCGAGCCGGACGTCGTCCGGCAGCGTCCGCGCGTACTTCTCCGCGACGGCGAGCGCGGCCGTCATCGGGTCGCCGGACGACAGCCAGCGCGCGTCCAGCACCACGACCGCGATCCGGTCACCGCCCGCGGCGGTCCGGGGCGCGACCGCACCGGCCGGCGGGGACGAGACCCCGCTGGACCGTGCGGTCGCGTCCACCCGGACACCACCAATGCTCACCGCCAGCCCAGGGGGTGTGAGCGCCGGGCTGGCGGGAGTCCCACTGGCCGTCACGAAGAACTGGATCCGTTCGGCGGACGGACGCACGCCGGTGATCGTGAGCGCGGGGGCCGGGTCGGCGCTCCCCTCCGGTACCGACCCGGCCAGCACCAGCGCGAGCGCCGCAGCGCCCGCCATCGCGGCCCGACGGGGCCTCATGGCTGGAGTCCGAACAGTCCGTGCGGCACCGCGATCCCGGCCTCCGCGAGGCTGTCGATCAGGCGCGGGCGCAGTCCTGTGTAGACCAGACCACCGCGTAGCCGGCCTCGCTCGTCCTGGCCGGCGGCGTAGTCGAAGACGAACAGGTCCTGTGTCCGGATCTCCGTGCCGTCCATGCCGAGCACCTCCGTGACGTGCGTGACCCGGCGCGTTCCGTCGCGGAGCCGGGCCTGGTGGACGATGAGGTCGAACGACGACGCCAGCTCGGCGCGGATGGCCTGCGCGGGGATGTCCGGCGCGGCGAGCTGGGCGAGCGTGGCGAACCGGGCGAGCGCGTCGCGCGGCGACGAGGCGTTGATCGTCGCCAGGGCGCCGTCGTGGCCGGTGGCCGTCGCCTGGAGCAGGTCGAGCGCGGCGCCGTCACGGATCTCCCCCACGACGAGCCGGTCGGGCCGCAGGCGCAGCGCCGTCCGGATCAGGTCCCGGACGGTGACCTCGACCGGTCCGGCCGCGAGCGGCTGGCGGGCCTCCAGCCGCAGCACGTGCGGCAGCCCGAGGTCGAGTTCGGCGATCTCCTCGACGGTCGCGATGCGTTCGGCCGGCGGCACGAACTGGGCCACGACGTTCAGCGTCGTGCTCTTCCCGGTGCCGGAGAGCCCGCTGACCAGGATGTCGAGCCTTCCCCGGACGCAGGCGGCGAGCAGGTACGCGACCGCGCGGCGCACGGTGCCGGAGGAGATCAGATCGTCGATGGTGCGGATGTCGCGACTGGTCTTGCGGATCGTCAGCATCGTGCCGTCGACAGCGATCGGCGGCACTACGGCGTCGATGCGGGTGCCGTCGGGGAGCCGGACGGCGATGACGGGATTCGTCTCGTCCAGGAGCTGCCCGACCAGCGCGCCGATCGTCGCCCGCAGGTGGCTGTCGTCGGCGAAGCGCGCCTCGACGCGTTCCGTCCGTCCGTGCCGCTGCGCGAAGATCCGGTACGGGCCGTTGACCATGATCTCGCTGACGTCCGGGTCGGCGAGCAGTGCCTCGATCGGCGACGAGGGCAGGGCCAGCGCGTCGGCGAGCACGTCGGTCACCGTCATGGCGCCACGGCCTTCCGCCGGCGCTGCGGCAGCCAGTGCCGCCCGCGCCCCGATGCGGAAGAGTCCGGGCCCACGATCCACTCGGACGCGAGGTCCTGCACGGCGGTGCTCACCGGGTGGTCCGGCGCGTCGACACCGATCGGGACGCCGCGGTTGAGCGACACCGGCACGTCCCGGCTCCACGGCACCTCGGCCTGGACGGGCGTCCGGATGACGTACTCGACGTCGGACGTCGTCAGGCCGATGCGGTCGTCGGCTCCATTGAGGACGATGATCCGGGCGGCGTCCGGGTATCCGCGCAGGTCGAACATGTCGAGCGTCAGCCGCAGGTTCTTGAGCGCGGGAATGTCCGGCGTGGCGAGCAGCGCGTACAGGTCGGAGCCGTCGAGAGCGGCCAGTACCTGGTCGGTGAAGAACGGCGGCGTGTCGATGACGACGTACTCGTACAGGCGCCGCGCGATGGTCAGGGCGTCGCCGACGAGCGCCCGGCTGACGTACTCGCCCGCGATCGGACCGACGGGCGCCAGCAGCGTGTCGAGGCCGCGCCGGTACGGGGTGATGAGCGAGCGGAACGCCGCCTCGTCCAGCCCGTCGAGCGCGACGGCGTCGGCGAGCGTCCGGGCGGGGTCGAGCTGCAGCACGATCGCGACGTCGCCGAATGCCAGGTCCAGGTCGATGAGGCAGACCTTGTGCGCGCCGCCGGCGGCGAGGGCCAGCGCGAGGTTGGTGGCGATCGTCGTCTTGCCGGCGCCGCCCTTGGCCGCGACGACCGTGACGACCCGCCCGGGGCCGGTGCCGGCCGGGGCCTGGGCGTGGATCGTGGTCATGGCGTTGGGCTCGCGTCCGGGGTGGCGAACAGGGTGGACGTGTCGACGCCCGGTCCCACGGCCGGTTTCGTCGAGGCGCTGAGGAGGGCGAGGTGCAGCGTGCCGGTGGCGCCGGCCTGGAGCAGCCGCTCGACCTCGGGCTGGGTCAGCGCGAGCGTCACCAGGGCGCCTGGCTTCTGGGTGGCGGCCGCGGCGAACGCGCCGGAGCCGACCGCGACGACAGGCACCCGTGCCAGCAGCAGGCGGGTCGCGGGCGCCGGCTTGGCCTCCCCTTCCCGGATCGCCGAGGCGACGACCGCGAACACCGAGACCTCGCCGCCGGCGATCACGTTACCGCCGGCCTGCCGGGCCGCCGGTACCTCGATGCTGACGGCGAACTTCCCGTCCGGGACGGTGAGCGGCTGCGCCTCGGCGACGGGCGCCTGCTCGACGCGCACCTCCGGACGGTCCGCGGTGACCGCGGCACGGGGTTCTGACGTCCGGGCGTAGACGACGACCGCACCGGTGCCGAAGACCGCGAGCACGAGCGCGAAACCGACGGTCAGGAATCGACGGAGCATGACAAACCTCCCACTCGGGCACGCGGCTGAGGAAAAGCGCTCCCGACCGGCCACGGGGGTTGGCTAACCGGTCGGGAGACGATCTGGGTCCCGGGATACGGGAGTCATGTCAGGACTGGCGTCCGGCCCTGATCACCCGCACAGCGTGCGCCGCGCGCACCGCCTCCACAGTCGGACACGCGGGCAGGATTCACTCATCACGCGGGGTGACATGTCGCCTATCCGGGGGATGCCGGGGCGCAATCCGGCCGAGCCGGACCTACCGGACCAGCCGATGCCCGCCGGCCGCCCGACACGCCGGTCTGGCGCCGACCCGGCAGAAACAGGGCCGCGCGCGTTATCGCCCCCACCTTCGGACTCTTGAGGGTGCCGCGGCCCTCGCGACCCTCAAAAGTCCGAAACTCGGCGGGCCGGGAGAACGCGGCCACGAGGTCTCAGCGGTGGTTACCGCTACCGCCGCTGACGCGTCGTCCGGCGCGGCGCCGGCGGCCGGCAGAGGCCGGGCCGCCCGTTCCGCGCGCACCGGACTATCCGGGCTCGCGTGCCGAAACCCGGCGCGGATAACCCCGCTAGTCCCGATAGTCCGGTTCGCCCGCCGGGCGCCGGGCCGCGCCGGCCCGCGCCGCGCGCCGGCCACCGGCCACCGCCCGCCGGCGGCCCGCCGGCTGAGGCCCGCCGTCCGGCGGCTGAGGCCGGGCCGGCCCTCAGCGGTGGCGGCGGTAGCGGTAGCCGAAGCCCCGGACGGACTCGACCGGCGAACTCCCGCCCTGGTCGCCGAGCTTGCGGCGCAGCCGCAGGACCGCGAACCGCACGCGCTCCGGCCCGATCCCGCTCGGGTCGTCCCAGGCCCTGGCGAGGAGCTGGTACGGGCTGAGCACCATGTCGTGGTTGCCGACGAGGACTTCGAGGAGCCGGAACTCGATCGGCGTGAGGCGGGCTTCGACGCCGAGCACCTGCGCGGTGCGGGCTGCGGAGTCGAGCCGCAGGTACCCGTCGTCGTAGACGGTCTCGGTGACGACGACGGGGTTGGCGCGCCGCAGGATCGCCTCGACGCGGGCGACGAGTTCGGCGTTGTCGAACGGTGTCGAGAGGTAGTCGGTGGCCTCGTCGATCAGGCCTATGTCCGGGTCGGGCGGACCGAGCAGGAGGACCGGCACATCACGCAGCTCACGCACGGCGGCCAGGACCTCACGGCCGTCCGGCCGCCCGACGTCGAACACGAGCAGGTCGGGCCGCACCGCGCGGGCGGCCCGCAGCGCGGCGCCGCCGTCATGCGTGTGTTCGACGTGGTAGCCGGCCCGGCTGAGCAGCATCCGCAGGGTCAGCGCCGTGTCCTCGGCGTCCTCGACGACCAGCAGCGTCGTCACCGGCGCTCACCCACCGCGACCTCCCCCGACGGTCCGTACCTCTGAGACGATTCTGTCCCATTAGTCCCACGACGGGAAGGTCTGAGCGGTTCCGGGTAGTTCAGCGGCCCCGATCAGGGCAGCGTCAGGATCTCGTGACCGTCGTCGGTGACGAGGATCGTGTGCTCGAACTGGGCGGTCCAGCGACGGTCCTTGGTGACGACCGTCCAGTTGTCGGCCCACATGTCCCACTCGTGGGTGCCGAGCGTGATCATCGGCTCGATCGTGAACGTCATGCCCGGTTCCAGGACGACGTCCAGCTCCGGCTGGTCGTAGTGCGGCACGTACAGGCCACTGTGGAACGACTCGCCGATGCCGTGGCCGGTGAAGTCGCGGACGACGCCGTAGCCGAACCGCCGCGCGTACGACTCGATGATCCGGCCGACCACGTTCAGCTGGCGGCCGGGGTGGACGGCGTTGATGGCCCGCCGCGTCGCCTCCCGGGTGCGCTCGACCAGCAGCCGCACCTCCTCGTCGACGTCGCCGGCCAGGAACGTGGCGTTCGTGTCGCCGTGGACGCCGCCGATGAACGCCGTGACGTCGATGTTGACGATGTCACCGTCCTGGACGACCGTCGAGTCCGGGATGCCGTGGCAGATCACCTCGTTGAGCGAGGTGCACAGCGACTTCGGGAAGCCCTTGTAGCCGAGCGTCGACGGGTAGGCGCCGTGGTCGAGGACGAACTCGTGGCCGATCCGGTCCAGCTCGTCGGTGGTGACGCCGGGCGCGACGTGCCGGCCGACCTCCTGCAGCGCCTGGGCCGCGATCCGGCCGGCGACACGCATGCGCTCGACGACCTCGGGCGTCTGGACGTCCGAGCCGGTGAACGGCGTCGGCATCTTCTTTCCGACGTATTCGGGGCGCGCGATGGAGGCCGGCACCTCGCGGCGGGGCGAGATCGTGCCGGGAACGAGTTGGGTACGGACGGGCATGCCGACCAGCCTAGGCGACCTTTCGAGCGGTCGGCACCGGTTCCCGCCCGACCAGGCGCCGCAGTGGCGAGAACCACGCCAGCACCGAGCCTGCGAGCAGGACGACCGCGCCGGTGAGGATCGCCGCCCGGGGCCCGGCCACGCTCGCGACGACCCCGCCGGCCAGGGCGCCGAGCGGCGATCCGAGGCCGAACGACAGCATCCGGCCGGCGGCGTTGACCCGGCTGAGCAGGGCGTCGGGCGTGATCCGCTGCCGCAGCGTCAGGGCGCACAGCAGCACGAGCAGGTACGCGATCCCCCAGAGCATCAACGTGACGGCCGCGAGCAGCCAGTGCCGGGTAAAGCACGTCAGCACCCCGAGGACGCCGCTGAGCGGCAGGAAGAGCAGCGTGATCCGCGCCTCGGTGTAGCGGCGCATCAGCCGGGGCAGCAGCGCGCTGGCGGCCAGCCCGCCGAGGCTCCAGCCGGTGAACAGCGCTCCGAGGCGCGCGTCGCCGGTAGGTGCGATGCCGAGCACCCGGTCGCCCCATGGCACGAGCTGGCCGATGAACGCCCCGCCCGCGAACGCCTGGACCGCGCCGATCGCGGTCATCACCCGCACCCGCGGCTCCGCCCAGAGGAACCGCAACCCCGCGCGGATGTCGTCCCGTAATCGCGACCGGGTCGCCGGCCGTGCCGGGCTCGACAGCGGACGGGTGATCGCCCTGATCAGCAGCGCGGACGACACGAACCCGATCGCGTCGACGGCCAGCAGCGGGGCGGGCGCGACCACCACCAGCGCGGCGCCGGTCAGCGCCGGGACGACCAGCTCGATGACGCTCATCGACCCGAAGACCGTGGCGGTCGCCGCCGCGATCCGGTGCCGCCCGACCAACATGGGCAGGGCGCCGAAGTTCGCCGCGTCGAAGAACACGAACAGCGCGTGCACGCCGAACGCCACGATCAGCACGTGGACCGGGGACAGCGCCCCGAACACGAACGCCACCGGGACGCTGGCCAGCAACATCGCGTTGCACAGGTCGGACGCGACCATCAGCCGGCGCCGGTCCACCCGGTCGGCGTGCGCGCCGGCGACCAGGCCCAGGAACAGGTACGGCAGGCCTTCGGCGACCGTGACGAGCGCCGTCCACAGGCTCGACCCCGTGACCGTGTAGACGAGGACGGGCATCGCCACGAACGTGACGACCCCGCCGGCCTGGGACACCATGCGGGCGAGCCAGTAGCGGCGGAAGTCGGGGTCGTCGCGGAGCCGGCCGCCCGGAGCCCCGTCCCCCGCGTTTCCGCCCATCCCCTCAAGCTACGGGCGGAATTGGCCGGGCTTGCGGCGTTTCACGAAGTGCGGAAGAACTCCAGGACGGACGCGCTCTGACCCGCGACGACGTGGCCCACGCCCGGCAGCAGGCGCACGTCCGCGTGCGGCACGGAAGCGGCGAGCCGGTCCGCGGTCCCGGCGGAGTCGAGCACCGCGTCCTTGTCGCCGACGACCGCGAGGACGGGCATCGACAGCCGCCGCAGTGAACCGTCGTCGAACGTCGGCGGCACCTCCCACCGGGGGCGGAAGTGCGTGTTGACGAGCAGCATGAACTCGACGAAGTCCGGCCAGGCACTGGACCATCCGGACCCGAGCATGACCGTCATCGCCGCCCGGAGTCCCCGCCGGCCGAACGGTGCCAGCGCCGCGGCGGCCAGCAGCGCCCGCCACTTGCGCCGCCCGATCCCGGCGGGGCAGAGCAGCGCGAGGCGGGCGACGTTGCCCGGGTACCGCGTGGCGTAGTCGACGGCCTGCCAGCCGCCGAGCGAGCAGCCGACGAGCGACGGCCGTTCGACGCCCAGTTCGCTCAGGACGTCGTCCAGCCACAACGACGGCGCCGCCGAGGCCAGCACGGGCCGGGACGGCGCGCTGAGCCCTGGCTCCCCCACGCTGTCCACGGCGTACACCCGGAAGTGCTCCGACCAGGTGGCCACGTCACCCAGCCACATCGCCGAGTTCGACGCGGACCCGTGCAGCAGCACGACCGGCGGCGCGCCGCGCGGACCGCTGGCGACGACGAACGTGTCGCCCTCCCGGGTCGGCACGTGGAACTGCTCACTCGGGACGGGCCAGCGCGCCAGGAACTCCCGGTACCGACGCTCGACCGCCCCGGCGCCCTCGACGGACGTGAACACGGCGGTCACGACTGGGCCGCCAGATCGTCGAGCATCGTGAGCATGGCCGCCACACTGGCCGGCCCGCCGACGACGATCACCTTCAGGCTCGCGCGTTCCTCGTCGTAGATCGCCTGGATGCGCAGGTGCGGGTCACCGTCCGGGCGGTTCTGCGCGGCGGCCGTGACGGCCGTCGTGAGGCGGGACATCCCCGCGCGGTCGATCGCGTCGACCTGGACGATGCTCGACACCTCGACGTGCCGGTGCCGCCGGGCGGACTCGCGGGGCGTCGGCGCGACGGGCTGCCCGGTGAACGCTTCCAGGTCCTCGCGGGCGATCCGGTACTGCTTGCCGATGCGGACGGCCTTCAGGCGCCCGTCCCGGACATAGCTCCGCACCGTCTTGACATGGAGTCCCAGCAGGTCCGCGACCTGCTCAACAGAGTACATCATAGGGTCGAATACTACCCCATGATGCGGAAGAATAGGGAAGGATAGGGACTAGAAGAGGACGGTGGCGAACATCCCAACCTGTTCGAACCCGCACCGCGCGTACACCCGCCGCGCCGCGACGTTGTAGTCGTTGACGTAGAGGCTCACGACCGGGGCCACCGTCCGCAGCGCGTCGTTGACGACCGCCGCCACGCACGCCGCCGCCAGCCCACGCCCCCGCCACTGCGGATGGACCCACACGCCCTGCACCTGGCACGCGTGCCGGCTGACGGCGCCCAGCTCGGCCTTGAACACGACGTGGCCGTCCTCGACGCGCAGGTACGAGCGGCCTGCGCGGATCAGCTCCGCGACGCGGGCCCTGTACGTGGCGCCGCCGTCCCAGCCCAGCGGCGAGACGCCGACCTCCTCGGTGTACATCGCCACGCAGGCCGGCAGCAGGCCGTCGAAGTCCGGCATCCGCGCGCGCCGCACGGCCGGATCCGGCGCCACCGCCGACGGCATCGCGGTGGCGAGCAGCGGCTGGCGGGCGCGGACCTCGCGCGCGGTGCCCCAGTCCTGCTCCAGGTCGGCCCACAGATCCAGGACTGCCTCGGCCGGACCGAGGATCGACGAGCACACCCGCCCCTGCTCACGAGCCATCGCCGCGTACGCGCGGACCGCCGCCGGACCCGCCGACACCGGCACCAGGTTCGCGCCCGAGTAGCAGACGGACTCCAGCCGCCCGGCCGGCGCGTAGCCCCACAGGTGGGCGCCGAGGCGCCAGCGGGACACGCCGCCGCTGGCCACTCGCGCGGCGACGAACGTGGCGGCGACGGGATCGGTGTCGAGCACGGCGTCGACCTGGATACGGTCGGCGTCGCGTAGCACGCGGACCGTTCGCGTGGTCAGCACGGCGCACCCCGACCCATGGCGTCAAGACTGCCAGACGAAAGGCCGCTGCGAACCATCGCGGCCACGATTGGTGCGCGCCGCGTGCACACGGCGTGTCGGAGCGCGGTGTCCGGCCCGGGAGGCGGAGTGCCTAGTGGACTTCGACCGTGGGGGTGAGTCCGCGGAGTTCGTCGGGGAGGTCGGCGCCCATCTCCTCAGCCAGGCGCAGGGCTTCGTAGATCAGGGTTTCCACGATCTGGGACTCGGGCACGGTTTTGATGACTTCGCCCTTGACGAAGATCTGGCCCTTGCCGTTCCCGGAGGCGACCCCCAGGTCGGCCTCACGCGCCTCACCCGGGCCGTTCACCACGCAGCCCATGACCGCGACCCGCAGCGGCACCGGCAACCCTTCCAGCCCGGCGGACACTTCCTCAGCCAACGTGTAGACGTCGACCTGCGCCCGGCCGCAGGAGGGGCAGGACACGATCTCCAGACCACGTTCGCGTAGACCCAACGATTCCAGGATCTGGTTACCGACCTTCACCTCCTCCACCGGCGGCGCCGACAGCGAGACCCGGATCGTGTCCCCGATCCCCTCAGCCAGCAGCGCCCCGAACGCCACCGCCGATTTGATGGTGCCCTGGAACGCCGGCCCGGCCTCCGTCACACCAAGGTGCAGCGGATAGTCACACGCCGCCGCCAACTGCCGGTACGCCTGCACCATCACCACCGGGTCGTTGTGCTTCACCGAAATCTTGATGTCCCGGAAATCGTGCTCCTCAAACAGCGAGCACTCCCACAACGCCGACTCCACCAACGCCTCCGGCGTCGCCCGCCCATACTTCTCCAGCAGCCGCTTATCCAACGAGCCGGCGTTCACCCCGATCCGGATCGGCACCCCCGCCCCCGCCGCCGCCCGCGCGATCTCCCCGACCTTGTCATCGAAGGCCTTGATGTTGCCCGGGTTCACCCGCACCGCCGCACACCCCGCCTCGATCGCCGCGAACACATACTTCGGCTGGAAATGAATATCGGCGATCACCGGAATCGGGGACTTCCGCGCGATGACCGGCAACGCCTCCGCGTCATCCGCCGACGGCACCGCCACCCGCACAATCTGACACCCCGCCGCGGTCAACTCCGCGATCTGCTGCAACGTCGCATTGATATCCGTCGTCGGCGTCGTCGTCATCGACTGCACCGACACCGGCGCATCCCCACCCACCAACACCGACCCCACCCTGATCTGACGAGACTTACGACGCTCAGCAAGCTTCGGAGCGGGAATGGCGGGCATGCCCAGGGATACGGCGGTCACGGTGTCCTTCAAACGCTACGGGGCGAGGGTGATCGGGTTGACGACGTCCGTGATGAGCGTCAGCAGCGAGATGCCGCCGAACACGAGGATCACCACGTACGTGATGGGCATCAGTTTGGTGTAGTCGACACGGCCCGGGTCGGGGCGGCCACGGCGCGCGGCGACCCAGGACCGGGCGCGTTCGTACCAGGCGATCGCGATGTGGCCGCCGTCGAGCGGGAGCAGCGGGATCAGGTTGAACACGCCGATGAACAGGTTCAGCCCGGCGAGCAGGGAGAGGAAGAAGTACCACGCGCCGACCTCGACGGCCTCGCCGCCGAGCCGGCTGGCGCCGAGCACGCTGATCGGCGTGTCCTTGTCGCGCTCCTCGCCGGCGAGCGCCGCGAAGAGCTTCGGCACCTTCTCCGGGAACTTCTTCATCGCGGTGAACGTGCCGACGAAGAACTGGCCGAACTGGTTGCTGGCGGCCCCGACGCTGTTGCTCAGAGGGGCGGTGACGATGGGCTGCTTCGTCACGCCCAGCGTGCCGACCGTCTCGATGTTCTCCCGCTTGACGATCCCGGTCTTCGGGTCGCCCTTGATCAGCCCCGTCTTCTTGTCGACCTTGGGTCGCTCGGTGGCTACGAGCTTCACGTCCACCGTGCGCTCGGCATCGCCGCGCTCGTAGGACAGCGTGACGGTCGACCCGCCCGCGGCACGGATCTTGTCGACCAGCTTCTCCCAGCTGCTGACCTGCCTGCCGTTGAACTCGGTGACGACGTCGCCCGCACGCAGGCCGGCGGCCTTCGCCGGCGCCACCGGGTCCTCGGCGCCGCAGTCCGCGCGCTGCTTGGCGGCCGGCTTGTCGATCTCCCACTTGGCGATGACGCAGTCCTGCACCGTGCCGATCTCCGCGCGGGCGATGCCGGACGCCTCCACGTTGGGCACGCCCACCGCGAACGTCATGATCCACAGCAACAGGAACCCGATGACGAAGTGGGTCGCCGAACCGGCCGACAGCACGACCGTGCGCTTCCACAGCGGCTTGCGCCAGAACACCCGGTGCTCGTCGGCGGGGTCGACGTCGTCGTCGAGCGGCGTCATCCCGACGATCTTGACGAAGCCACCGGCCGGGATCGCCTTGACCCCGTACTCGGTCTCCCCGCGCTTGAACGACCACAGCGTGGTGCCGAAGCCGACGAAGTACTGGGTCACCTTCATGCCGAAGGCCTTGGCGGTACCCATGTGACCCGCCTCGTGCAGGCACACCGAGACAATGATGCCCAGTGCGAAAAGCGCGAACCCCAGCGCGTACGCCATGCTCAGCTACCAGTCCTCTCCACGGCCGACGGCCTGTCCGGTCCGAAGGCCAACGCGTGCGCCTGGTCACGAGCCCACCGCTCGGCCGTCAGCACGTCCTCGACGCTACCTGGCTCGTCGAAGTGACCGTCCGCGACGGCGGCGTCCACGACGGCCGCCACAGTGTCCACGATGCCGGTGAACGGCAAGCGCCCGTCGAGGAAGGCGGCCACGCACTCCTCGTTCGCCGCGTTGAACACGGCCGGCAGGCAGCGGCCCGCCGCGCCGACCTGCTTCGCCAGCCGGACGGCCGGGAACGCCTCGTCGTCGAGCGGTTCGAACGTCCAGCTCTGCGCGGCCGTCCAGTCCATGCCGGGGGCGGCGTCGGCGACCCGGTCGGGCCAGCCCAGCGCGAGCGCGATCGGCAGGCGCATGTCCGGCGGGCTGACCTGCGCGAGCGTCGACCCGTCGTGGAACTCGACCATCGAGTGGATGATCGACTGCGCGTGGACGACCACGTCGACGGCGTCGTACGGCGTCCCGAACAGCTCGTGCGCCTCGATCACTTCCAGGGCCTTGTTCATGAGGGTCGCCGAGTTGATCGTCACGACGGGGCCCATGTCCCAGGTGGGGTGGGCGAGCGCCGCCTCGGGCGTGACGCCGGCCAGCTCGGCGCGGGTGCGCCCCCGGAACGGGCCGCCGCTGGCGGTCAGGACGAGCCGGCGCACCTCCTCCGCGCGGCCGCCCCGCAGGCACTGTGCCAGGGCGCTGTGCTCGGAGTCGACCGGGACGATCTGCCCCGGTTTCGCGGCGGCGCGGACCAGCGACCCGCCCGCCACCAGGGACTCCTTGTTCGCGAGCGCGAGCGTGCGGCCGGCGCGGAGGGCCGCGAGGGTCGGTGCGAGGCCGATCGAGCCGGTGATGCCGTTGAGGACGACGTCGCACGGCCAGGCGGCCAGCTCGGTCACGGCGCCGGGCCCGGCGATGATCTTCGGCATGGCGAAGCCCCCCGCGCTGTACCCGCGCCGGGACGCCTCGGCGTAGAACGCGAGTTGCAGGTCCTGGGCGGCGCTCCCGCGGGCGACCGCGACGGCGTCGACCCCGAACTCCAGCGCCTGCTCGGCGAGCAGCGCCACGTTCCCGCCGCCCCCGGCGAGGCCGACGACACGGAACCGGCCGGGATTGCGCCGGATCACGTCGAGGGCCTGCGTGCCGATCGAGCCGGTGGCGCCGAGCAGCACCACCTCACGGGAGGTCATGGGTCTCATTGTCCCGCATCCCTCACCCAGGCAGAAAACCGCAGGTGACGGCAGCTCTCCGTGACGAGCTGAGAACCATTCGTATTCGGAGGGTTACCAATCCCGTCCGGCGTCGTTGTCGTAGGTAAGCACGGTGAACGGCTCTGGGGAGGGCCATTCAGGCATCGGTCGCCGTCGCACATTCTTCACTCACGCCAAGGGGGTCATGACGGTGACAGTGATGGTGAATCGCAGGGAGCGCGTCCGCGCTGCGACGGTTCAGGAGATCAAGGACGTCGCTCGCCGGCAGCTCGTCACCGAAGGTGCCGCCGCCGTTTCGCTTCGTGCCATCGCCCGCGAGATGGGCATGACCGCCCCGGCCTTGTACCGGTACTTCCCGAGCTTCGACCACCTGGTCCGCTCGCTGGTCGGGGACCTGTTCGACGAGGTGTGCGAGGCCATGGAGGACGCGCGCGACCTCCTGCCGGCCGGCGATGCCGACGGCCGCCTGATCGCCGTCTGCCGCACCTTCCGGGCCTGGTCCGTGGGGCACCGCGCCGAGTTCGGGCTCCTCTTCAACACGCCGCTCCCCGGTCACACCGGCGACCCGGCCTCCCCCGCCCAGGTCGGCGGCGCCCGGTTCGGACGGATCTTCTTCGATCTGTTCACCCAGGTGTGGCACCTGCACAACCCCACCGGCGACAGCGCCGACACGATCCTGTCGTGCTGGACCCGCCTCTACGGACTCGTCAGCCTGGAGGTCTTCAACCACCTGCGTTTCGCGGTCGACGACGCCGAGCCGTTCTTTGAATCCGAACTGCGTGATATCGCACTGCGTCTGGGTATGCCTACCCTCGGTATCGAGGAAAGACTTCAGACGATCTCCTGACGCAATAATGTCGTCGCGTCAGGCATCATCGCAGTAAGGTCCGGCCGGGGGGCTTACCAGAACCGCACACAAGAGGGGCTGCGCTGGTGAGTTTCACCCGAATGGGCACAGTGCGACCAGTACGGAGTCGGCGCGTGATCGGACGAGGTTCGCGCCGCCTAGCGCAGGGCGGAGGGGCTGTCCCCACCGCGGCCGACGTCCGACGTCTCCTGCGCAACGGCGGGCCACAGATCCTGGCTCAGCCGATCCTCGATATCACTGTCGGTGAGGTAACCGGATACGAGGCGCTGGCCCGGTTCCCGCAGCCGCCGTCGGCCGAACCCCAGGACTGGTTCGCCGCGGCGCACCGGGTCGGCCTCGGCGCGGCGCTGGAGGCCCTCGCGGTCGCCCGCGCGCTCGAACTCGGCGACGGGCGCCCGGCGGGGTCCATCCTCTCGGTGAACGTCAGCCCGTCCGTGCTGGACAGCCCCGAACTGGCCGCCGTCCTGCCGCTCGACCTGACCGGCCTCCAGTTCGAGGTCACCGAGCACGAACTCGCCGACGACGCCACCGTCCTCATCAATTCCCTGGAACGGCTCCGCCGGCGCGGCGCGCACATCGCGGTCGACGACGTCGGCGAGGGGTATGCCGGGCTCAAGCGCATGATGGGGCTCCGCCCGGACGTCCTGAAGATCGATCGCGCCCTCGTCACCGGCGCCAGCCTGGACGCCGCCAAGGTGGCCGTGATGGAAGCCGTCGTCCACTACGCGAACCGCACCGGTGCCCAGGTGTGCGCCGAGGGCATCGAGAGCGTCGAGGATCTTGCCGTCGTCGCCGAACTCGACGTGACGCTCGCCCAGGGCTGGGTCGTCGGACGTCCCGCCGGCCAGTTCTTCGCGGCCAGCGACGCCGCCCGTGCCGCGTGCGCCGCCGCCAACACCGGCGAGCTGCGCGGGGACGGCCACGCCGACAGTCCCGCCCGCGACATCGTCCACCTGCTCGACGCCCTCGCCGCCGCCCCCGACCTCGCCGAGGCGCACGCCCGCATCGGCGCCGCCGCCCGGCTCCTGGGCTGCGACACCGCCCGGCTGGTGCTGGCGGAGGAGTTCGACGGCGACCGGCTCGCGAAGTCGGCCACGGCCCGGCTGGTGCTGGCCGAGCGCATCACCGGCCGCATCGTCACCAGCACGGCCGCGGACACCGACCACCACATCCTCAGCACATCCGGCGACGCCTCGCTGCTGCTGCTCCCCCTGGTCAGCGCCGGACGCACCGTCGGGCTGCTGGAGTGCGCCCGCGCCGAGGAGCGTCCGTGGAGCCGGGCGCAGCTGCGGATGGTGCGCGCGGTGGCCGCCGCGACCGGCCCAGTCGCCGGCAACCTGTCCGCCACGGCCTACCAGGGCCAGGGCTAGGCGACCGCTCGTTCCTGGATACCCCAGGGTGAGCCGTACGCGGTCAGCAGGTCCAGGAACGGCACCGCGTCGAACGCCTCCGGGCCGAGCACGCCGGCGTCCTGCCACGCGCCGCTGGCGAGCAGTTCGAGCGCGACGACCGGGTTGATCGCCGTCTGCCACACGACGGCCTGGGCACCGTACTCGGCCATGCTCTGGGCGTTGTCGACGACGTGGTAGAGGTACACCTCGCGCGGTTCGCCGTCCTTGCCGGTGCCGGTGACCCAGGTGCCGGCGCAGGTGCGGCCGTCCATCCGGTCGCCGAGGCCGGCCGGGTCAGGCAGGCAGGCGGCGACGACGTCGCGCGGGGAGACGCTGGCACCGTTCACCCGGACCTTCTCCGTCGAGTCCAGGCCCAGCGCGTGCAGGGTCCTGAGGATGCCGATGAACTCGGCGCCGAGCCCGTACTTGAACGTCACCCGGCGCGCCTTGACCCAGCGCGGGACGAGCAGCACCTCCTCGTGCTCCACGTTCACGCACTCGACGGGGCCGATGCCGGCCGGGAAGTCGAACACCTCCGGCTCGCTGAACGGCTCGGTCGTGAACCAGCCCCGGTCGGCCTCCCAGACGATCGGCGGGTTGAGGCACTCCTCGATCGTCGTCCAGATCGAGAACGACGGCGCGAAGACGGGCTGGCCGTCGTCGCCCCGGACCACCAGGTTCGCGCCGTCCCGGATGCCGATCTCGTCGATCTCGCTGAACAGGTGGTCGGCCGCGTACCGGGCGAACACGTCCGACAGGCCCGGCTCGACGCCCATCCCGACCAGCGCGAGCCGGCCCGCGTCGCGCCAGGCGTCCGCGCGGGCGAACTGCTCGTCGCCCAGCATCACCCCGGTCTTCTCGTACGGACGGTCGGGGTGCGGGCGTGACAGCGACATCGCCATGTCGAGGTAGTGGACGTCGGCCCGCTCGGCCGCGGCGAAGACCGGCACGACGAAGCGGGGATCCACCGCGTTCAGCACGTGCGTGACGCGCTCGGCGCGGATCAGCGCCTCCACGGCACCGGAGTCGCCCGCGTCGAGCTGTGCGGCCGTGTAGCGCGGGTCCAGGGCCGCTGACCTGCGTGCGCCTTGGCGAGGTCGTAGTCGGCGACGACCAGGTGCTCGAAGAAGTCACGCCGGGCGGCGATGGCCGCCGCCGCGCCGCCGACACCACCCGCGCCCACGAGCAGGATCCGCATCATCGCCGCCTCCTGAATGCCGATTCAGAACCCACACGCTAGCGGAACATGATCGTCGGCGCACTCGATCGACGCGGATTCCACCCTCCTGGCCCGCCCTGACCGCACTATCCGCACCTAAGGCGCACGAAAAGCCCGCCCCGGCGAACTATCCGGGACGGGCATGGACGAGCGTCGACTACTGCGTGGCGGCAGCGCCTTCGCGCGAGCTGCGGATCGGGTGGCCCACCGACGTCATGCACTTGCCGTCGTCGAGCCGCCACTTCCAGCCGTGCATCTGGCAGGTCAGGACGCCGTCCTCGATCTGCCCGAACTTCGACAGGTCGGCCTTGAGGTGCGGGCACCGCCGCTGAACGACCCAGCCGTCGAGAGTGGTGTCCTCGATGTCCGTGTTCTGCTCGGCGTACCAGCCCTCGGCGTACTGGATGCGCTCCTCGGACAGGCACTTGAAGAACGTGTAGACGTACTCGTTGTACGGGCCGACCCGGTTGGCGGTGAACCGGCACGACAGGAACAGGCTGTTGACCCAGTCGCCCTCGCCGCTGTGGATGAGGTGCTCGACGAGGCCGCGCGCGGTGCGGAACCGGTACCGGACCTTCTCGTCGTCGTAGAGCCGGACCTCGCGGTTCGGGAAGTCGATGACCAGGTCCACATCGCCGCGCTCGGCGTCCTCGGCGGTGAAGCGGACGGGGCCGCCCACGCCGTCGGACATGCGGTTCGCCTCGGCCATCAGCGGCTCGAACCAGGGCTTCAACGCGGCGAGGATGTCGATCTCAGGGTGGGACCAGGTGGCCTTCTCCGCCTCCAGCGCCGGCAGCTTCCGGGCCTGGTACTCGCGGAGGTACGCCTCCTTCTCCACGAAGATCCGCTCGACCTCCTGCTGCGGCACCGGGTGCGTCACCGGGCAGCCATCGGCGGACAGGTCGGCGACCGACCCGGGAATCAGCAGCCGCGAGTTGTCCCGGCCTTCGGCGGCCATGAACTTCTCGAACTCCCACTGGTCCGGGAAGATGTTGCCCTCGTCCCCGAAGATGTCGTTGATCTGCCACAGATCGGGGTCGAGGAAGCACGGCGGGCCGGCGGTCGGGAAGACGTAGCTGGCCTTGAGGTCGTCGATGTAACGCAGGGTGCGGTCGAACTGGCGGGCACGCTTCTGCTTACCGAACGCGCGCTTCGCGTTCTCCGGCAGGTCGTAGACCATCGGGTACCAGATGGCGCCGGAGTACTGGAGCAGGTGCGCGTCGACGTGGCCCAACTCGGCGAACGTCGACAGGTCGGTCGGGCGGGCGTCGTTCTGGTTGAGCAGCGTGAGGCCGTCGGCGCGCAGCCACAGCGCCGAGTCGCCGATCGGGCCGTCGGTGGGCGATACCAGCGCGTGGATCATCACCTCCAGGCCGTCCAGGTCGATGACCTCGCCGCTCTCCGGCTGGACGAACTTCGAGAAGCCCAGCGAGATCAGGGCGTCCTTCAGCTCGTTCGTCGGGTACTCCGGCAGCAGGACGGTGATGTCCTTGCGGATGTGCTTCATCAGTGTGGCCGGGTCGTAGTGGTCCCGGTGCAGGTGCGAGACGTAGAGGTAGTCGGCCTGGCCGAGGCGGTCCCAGTCGAGCTCGCTGTTGTCCGGGAACGGGAACCACGAACCGAAGTACGCCGGGTTCACCCAGGGGTCGCAGAGCACGCTGCCGGCGGACGTCTCCACGAAGACACTCGCGTGGCCGGTTCCCATCACTCGCACCGTCTGACCGACCTTCCGTTCGCCTCTACAGCCGCCGACCACCATACGGTGCGCGGGAGCCACCTAAGATACCGGGCGCGGCGCCGCCGCCCGCGCAGCGGCGGCCAGTGGACACAGCACGAGAGAACGGAACATCGGTGGACAGCTGGGACGACCTCCGCACACGGACGGTGATCTGGGAGGACGACGACGCCCTCGTCCTGAACAAGCCCGCCGGACTCTCGGTGATGGGCGAGCGGCACGACACCGACCTCGTCACGATCGCCCAGGACGCCGGCGAGAAGCTGCACTGGGTCCATCGGATCGACAAGGTCACCTCGGGCGCCGTCCTGCTCGCGAAGACGCTCGACGCGCACGGCGCCCTCACCCGGCAGTTCGCCAAGCGGACGGTCGACAAGGCGTACCTCGTCGTCACCCGCTCGGGCGACCTGCCGCCGCGCGGGACGATCGACCTCCCGCTCGTGAAGGCCGGCAGCGGGCGGATCCGCGTCGCCGCCGACCGCGCGGACATCACCTCCGACGGCGAGCGCTGGTTCGTCCCGGCGGGCAAGGCCTTCACGCACACGAAGACATACCCGTCCCGGACGGACTTCGTGAAGCTCTGGGAGGACGCCGACCACGCCGTCCTCGCGGCCTACCCGGTGACCGGCCGCCGGCACCAGATCCGGGTCCACCTGGCCTGGGTCGGGTACGCGATCGACGGCGACCCGCTGTTCGACAAGTCCGCCCCGGGCCGCACCCACCTGCACTCGTGGCGGCTCGGCTTCGACGCGGGCTCGGGGCGGGTCGACGTGACGGCCGTCCCCGGCGAGGACTTCTGGCTGCCGCTCGGCCCCGGCTTCGACCCGGCGGCCGTGCTCACGCCCTGACGGACGCCCGGCGGCGGTACGAGGCAGCGAGCGTGATCCCCAGCGCGGCCAGGAACATCACCGCGCCGATCACGTTGATCTGCGGCGGCACGCCGCGCTGGTTGGCGCCGAAGACGTACATCGGGAACGTCACGGTCGATCCGGAGTTGAAGTTCGTGATGATGAAGTCGTCGAACGACAGCGAGAACGACAGCAGCGCGGCGGCGAGGATGCCCGGCAGCACCAGCGGCAACGTCACCAGCCGGAACGTCTGCCACTCGGTGGCGTAGAGGTCCATCGCGGCCTGTTCGAGGCGCGGGTCGAGGCCCTGGAGCCGCGCCTTGACCGTCACGACGACGAAGCTCAGGCAGAACAGGACGTGCGCCACGAAGATCGTCCAGAAGCCGCGGGCGACGCCGCCCTGGACGAACAGCGCGAGCAGCGACGAGCCCATCACCACCTCGGGCGTGGCCATCGGCAGGAAGATGAGCAGGTTGGTCGCCGAGCGGCCACGGAACCGGTGCCGGACAAGGGCGAACGCCAGCAGCGTGCCGAGCCCGGTCGCGACCACGGTGGCGAGCAGCCCCACCTGCATCGACACGACCAGGCTGTCGCACATGCCCGCGGCGGCGCACGGGTTGCGCCAGGCGTCGAGCGAGAACTGCCGCCACGCGAAGTTGAACCGGCCGGCGGGGTCGTTGAACGAGAACACGAACACGACCACGACGGGCGCGAACAGGTACAGCAGCGCCAGGCCGGCCGCCACGACGACCAGCCGTTCCCGCACCCAGGCGATCACAGCAGCTCCTCGGTGCCGGCGCGGCGGACGTAGACCATCACCATCACGACGATCGTCACCATGAGGATCACCGACAGCGCGGCCGCCGCCGGGTAGTCGCCGACGACGAGGAACCGGCTCTGGATGACGTTGCCGATCATCGAGGTCTGGGGCGTGCCCAGGAACTCGACGTTCACGTAGTCGCCGGCCGCCGGGATGAACGTCAGCAGCGTGCCGCCGACCACGCCCGGCATCGACAGCGGCAGGGTGACCTTGCGGAACGTCGTGAACGGGCTCGCGTACAGGTCGTTCGCCGCCTCCAGGAGCCGCCCGTCCAGCTTCTCCAGGCTCGCGTAGAGCGGCAGCGTCATGAACGGCAGGAAGTTGTACGTCAGCCCGCACACGACCGCGAACGGCGTGGCCAGCAGCCGCCCGTCGTCGGCCAGCACACCGACGAACCGCAACGCGTCCACCACGAACGAGTCGTCGCCGAGGATGATCTTCCAGGCCAGCGTCCGGACGAGGAAGCTCGTGAAGAACGGAGCCACGACGAGCACCAGCAGCACGTTCTTCCACCGGCCGGCCTTGAGCGCGATCGTGTACGCGAGGGGGTAGGCGATGACCAGCGCGGCCACCGTCGCCAGGCCGGCGTACAGCAGGGACCGGCCGAACTGCGGGGCGTAGTCCCGGAGCACCTCGACGTAGATCCCGACGTTGCCGGTGACCGCGTACCCCTCCTCCAGGGACCCCTCCTGGATCGACTGGGACACGAGCGTCACGGTCGGGACCAGGAAGAACACCGCCAGCCACGCGAGCGCCGGCGCCATGAGCAGATACGCCCGCCGGCTCACTGTGTTCATTGGTTCACTCGCTGCGCGGTGCCTCTATGCGATGTCGACGCCGTGCGCCGCGCCCCGACTCCGTCGGCGCGTCGCCCGACTTTCGACATCGCGGCACCGCTCCGCTCGTTCACGGGACCAGTTCAGGATCGATGATCACGCCCGCCTCCGGGTCGGCGGAGCCGTCGAGGCCGAACGCGTTGCCCGCCGCCCAGTGCAGCAGCACCCGGTCACCGGGGCGGAACGCCTCGCCGCTGTGCAGGTTCTGGGCGAACACCGTGAGGTCCTGGCCCCAGGCGACGCGCACCACGTACTGGGTGCTGACGCCGACGAAGCTCGCGTCGGTGACGACGCCCGTCACGGCGTTGTGCCCGTCCGGTTCCTTGGCGCCGGCTGCCGCCAGCACGTGCAGTTTCTCCGGCCGTACGCCGACGAAGACCTGGTCGGCGGTCGACCGGCTCCGCGCGGCGGGCAGCACGACCCGCGACCCGGCGACGTCGAGCAGCAGGTCACCGCCGGAACGTCCGGTGACGGTGGCGGGCAGCAGGTTCGACTGGCCGAGGAAGTTGGCGACGAACACGGTGGCGGGCGCCTCGTACAGCTCGGTGGGGCCGCCGAGCTGCTCGACCTTGCCCTGGTTCATGACCGCGATCGTGTCGGCCATCGTCATGGCCTCTTCCTGGTCGTGCGTGACGTGCACGAACGTCAGCCCGACGTCGGTCTGGATCCGTTTGAGTTCGAGCTGCATCTGCCGGCGCAGCTTGAGGTCGAGCGCACCGAGGGGTTCGTCGAGCAGCAGCACCCGCGGACGGTTGACGAGCGCCCGCGCCAGCGCCACCCGCTGCTGCTGGCCGCCCGAGAGCTGCGCGGGCCGGCGCCGGGCCAGCTCGGCCAGCTCCACCATGGACAGTGCCGCGTGGACTCTGTCCGCGACGTCGCCCGACCGGCGCCGCCGCAGTCCGAACGCGACGTTCTCGAAGATGTCCAGGTGCGGGAACAGCGCGTAGCTCTGGAAGACCGTGTTCACCGGCCGCTGGTACGGCTTGCGGCCGGTGATGTCGTCCTCGCCGAGGTGGACGGTGCCCGCATCGGGCTGTTCGAGGCCGCCGACCATCCGCAGCGTCGTGGTCTTGCCGCACCCGGACGGGCCGAGCAGCGCGAAGAACGAGCCAGCCGGGATGGTCAGCGTCAGGTCGTCCACGGCGACCATCGGACCGAAGCGCTTCGTCACCCCGGTCAGGCGCAGGTCGCCGGTCATCAGGCCCCGATCACCTTCTGGTACTTGTCGTTGTAGGCGCGCTCGGTCTTCTCGTCGAGTCCCTTGAAGACGGACAACCGCTTCTGCGTCGCCTCGGTCGGGAAGATCAGCTCGTTGGCCGCCAGCGCCGCGTCGATCGCCTTCATCTCCTCCTGCGCCCCCGCGACCGGGCAGACGAAGTTGACCTCGGCGGCGAGCGTCGCCGCGACCTTCGGCGAGTAGTAGTAGTTCAGCAGCTTCTCGGCGTTGAGCTTGTGCCGCGCCTTGTTCGGGATCATCGCGTTGTCGCTCCAGAGCATCCCGCCCGGCTCCGGCACCACGAACTTGATCGACGGGTTGTCGGCCTGCAACTGCACCACGTCCCCGGACCACGCCACGCACGCCGCGATGTTGCCGGCGGCCAGGTCCGAGCCGTAGTCGTTGCCGGTGAACTTGCGGATCTGGCCGCCCTTCACAGCGTCGTCCAGCACGCCGATCGCGGCGTCGAAGTCGCCGTCGGTGAAGGTGGTCGTGCTCTTGCCGGCCTGGCGCAGGAGCAGCCCCATCGTGTCGCGCATCTCGGACAGGGCGGTGACGCGGCCCTTCAGACCCGGGTCGGTCAGCAGCTGCTCGATCGACGTGACCGGCTTGCCGGTGACCTTCTCGTTGTAGGCGATCCCCGTGATGCCGCTCTGCCACGGCACGGTGTAGTCGCGCTGCGGGTCCCATTCGACGTTCTGCAGCGCCGCGGACAGGTTCCGCAGGTTCGGGACGTTCTCGTGGTCGATCTTCTGGGCCCACTTGAGCCGGATCAGCCGGGTGCACATCCAGTCCGTCAAGACGATGATGTCGCGCTTGATGTCGTTGCCCGCCGCCAGATCCGCCCGGACCTTGCCGAAGAACTGGTCGTTGTCGTTGATGTCCTCGGTGTAGGTGACCTCGATGCCGCTCACCGTCTTGAAGTCGTCCAGCGACGGGTGCTTCTTCTCGTCCTTCGGGTCCACGTCCATGTAGTACGGCCAGTTGGAGAAGTTGACGACGAGCTCGTCCTCGGAGAAGTCCTCGCCGGCCTGCTCGGACTCGGACTTGCCGGCGCCCTTGGTGCCGCAGCCGGCCAGCGCGGCGCCGCCGAGCATGCCGGCGCCGAGGACACCCGCCCCGCGCAGGACGCTGCGGCGGCCGAGCCGCACCCGCAGCGCGCGCATCAGGGCCTCGTCGGAGTGAAGGTCGGTCATGTGTTACTCCCTCGCGCTGCGGCGACCTCTCGTCAGCGGTCGCCCGTCGTTCGTGCGGGGTCGGAGCGTAGTCGAGCCGCCGGCGCGGACCTCCTCCGGGATCCCGTGCAGAGATGCTTACAGGCACGAACGCCAGCCGGCAAGGAATCCGTGACACAATCCGATATCAAACCCTGATTCCGCAGTTCGGACACCGTTAATCCACTCTTTACGGCCGTCAGGAGTCGATATGGCGTACCGCGACCTGAGCCTCTGGCTGGACACCTGCGACGACGACCTCACGCCGCGCGAGTCGCTGCCGGGCGACCTCGACGTCGACGTGGCGATCGTCGGCGCGGGCTACACCGGGCTCTGGGCCGCGTACTACCTCGCCGTCGCCGATCCGTCGCTGCGGATCGCAGTCCTGGAGGCCGAGATCGCCGGGTTCGGGGCGTCCGGGCGTAACGGCGGTTGGTGCTCGGCACTGTTCCCCGCCAGCAAGGACGCCGTCGCGCGCGCCCACGACCGCGACGGCGCCATCGCGCTCCAGCACGCCATGATCGACGCCGTGGCCGAGATCGCCAGGGTCACGTCCGCCGAGGGCATCGACGCGCACTGGGCCAAGGGCGGCACCGTCGCGCTCGCCACGGCACCGAGCCAGGTCGAACGACTCCGCGCGTACGTGGCGGAGGAGAACGCCTGGGGATTCACCGAGGAGCGCTGGCTCGACGCATCCTCGGCGCGCGCGCTCATCGGGGCCTCCGGCGTGCTGGGCGGCGCGTACACACCGCACTGCGCGGCCATCCATCCGGGCAGGCTGGTGCGCGGCCTCGCGCGGGCGGTCGAGCGCCGAGGAGCAACGATCTTCGAGCGGACGCCCGTCAGCGCGATCCGCGCCGGCGCGGCCGTCACGCCGGCCGGCACCGTCCGGGCGCCGATCGTCGTCCGGGCGACCGAGGGGTACACGCCGTCGCTCGCCGGGCACCGCCGCACCGTCGTCCCCGTGTACTCGCTCGTCATCGCCACCGAACCGCTGCCGGCCAGCTTCTGGGACGAGGTGGGCTGGCGGAACCGCGAAACCGTCACGGACGGCCGCCACCTGCTCATCTACGCCCAGCGCACCGCCGATGACCGGATCGTCTTCGGCGGGCGCGGCGCCCCGTACCACTTCGGATCGCGCGTCCGGCCCGCGTTCGACCGCGAACCGGCCGTCTTCGCCGAACTCTCCACGGTGCTCGGGTCGCTGTTCCCCGGCGCGCGCGACGCCCGGATCACGCACCGCTGGGGAGGGCCGCTCGCGATACCGCGCGACTGGCACGCGTCCGTCGGCCTCGACCGCGCCACCGGACTCGCCTGGGCCGGCGGGTACGTCGGCGACGGCGTCGCCACCAGCAACCTCGCAGGCCGGACCCTCGCCGACCTCATCACCGGCGCCGCCACCGACCGCACCATACTGCCGTGGGTCGGGCACCGGTCCCGCGCGTGGGAGCCGGAACCGTTGCGGTGGCTCGGGATCAACACCGGGCTCCGGCTCGTCGGCGCGGCCGACCGGTCCGAGGCCCGCACCGGCCGCCCCTCCCGCCGCGCCGCCCTGATACAACGCTTCCTCGGCGGCTGACCCGGGTGGCCACCGCCGCCCGCCGGACCCGCCGCCCGCCGCCCACCACCTGACGCCCGCCGGACAAACCGGACTGTTCGGGATGCCGTCCTGTAACCGGGCGCGGGATACCCCGATATCCCCGACAGTTGGCGGGATACGGCGTTCGCGATCGGATGCATAGTTCGCAAATTGGACACAGGCGGGAGCACCTCACTACCGTGCGTTGATTGCCTATCGCCAGGGAGTGAACTTCCGCATGAGGCGCCTCACCAGGTACGCCATCGCCGTGACCGCCACCGCCACCTGCCTGATCACCGCGGGATCGGTCAGCCACGCGTTCGAGCCCCTCCAGCCGCTCGCCGCCCGGGACGTCGTCCCGCCGGTCGCCGCCCACCAGGTCGGTGCCAGCGGCGCCGGTGACATCGTCGACACCGTGTCCGCGATCGCCGCCGAGACCGCCGCCGAGCAGACCGAGGTGCTCGCGTACTGGACGGTCGAGCGGATGCGCGCGGCCCGACCGGCGCTGCGGCGGTACCCGAAGCCGAAGAAGTTCCCCATCCTGTACGACCCGGCGGTACCGCCGCAGCCGGCCGGCGGCGCCGATGCCCCCGCCGGCCCCGGCACCACCGACCCGACTGCCGTCGACCCGAGCATCGCCGACCCCGGCCTCCTCGGAACGTCCGGCCCGGGCGCCGCCGAGCCAGACGCCACCGAGCCGGGCACCGCCGAGCCGGGCAGTGAAGCCCCGCGCCCGACGCCGACCGGCCCGGCCGAACTGGGCGTGCCCGATCCGGCGACGGCCGGCACCGGGCCGGGCAACACCGGGCCGGGCGGCACCGCACCCGGCGCGGCGCGGCCCCGCAGCGGCACGCTCCTTCCCGACACCCTGCTGCCGGGCCTGACCCAGCCAGGCACCGCGACGGACCCGGCGCCCGCGGCCCCCGCTCCGGCGCCCCGCGCGGCGGCTGACGGCGGCGGGTTCCTGTGGAAGGACGGCGGCGCGATCACCCGTACGACCGGGAAGGTGTTCTTCACGCTGAACGGCACGGACTACGTCTGCTCGGCGAGCACCACGAGGAGCGTGAACCGGGACACCGTCCTGACGGCGGGGCACTGCCTGAACAACGGGCCGGGCGACTTCGCGTCGCGCTGGATCTTCGTCCCCGGGTACCGCGACGGCGTCCGCCCGTACGGCACCTGGACGGCGCGGCGCCTGTTCACGCCCGCGCCGTGGAAGGACAAGGGCGACGTCGACTACGACATCGGCTTCGGCGTCCTCAACACGCTGTCGGGTCGCCACGTGACCGATGTGGTCGGCGCGCAGCCGATCGGCTTCAACACCGGGCGGAGCGCGTACACGTACTCGTTCGGCTACCCGTCGGTGAACGGGTACAACGGCGCCCAGCTGTACTTCTGCCGGGGCACGGCGAAGCACGACAAGTACGGCAGCAACCACCAGGGCATCCCGTGCGACATGACCGAGGGATCCTCCGGCGGGCCGTGGCTGTCCGGGTTCAACCCGGCGACGGGCATGGGCGTGATGACGTCGGTGAACAGCTTCGGCTACGACGACATGCCCGAGGTCATGTTCGGCCCGTACCTGGGCAACGACGCCCGCGCGCTGTTCACCACCGTGGAGCGTGCTTAAGCATCCAGGTTGGTCATGACGTGCTTGATGCGGGTGTAGTCCTCCAGCCCGTACATCGACAGGTCCTTGCCGTACCCGGAGTGCTTGAAGCCACCGTGCGGCATCTCGGCGACGATCGGGATGTGGGTGTTGATCCACACGCATCCGAAGTCGAGGCGCTTGGCCATCCGCATGGCGCGGCCGTGGTCCTTCGTCCACACGGACGAGGCCAGCGCGTACTTCGTGCCGTTGGCCCAGCGCACGGCGGCGTCCTCGTCGGTGAACCGCTGGACGGTGATGACAGGCCCGAACACCTCGTTCTGGATGATCTCGTCGTCCTGCTGGAGGCCGGCGACGACCGTCGGGGCGTAGAAGTACCCGCGGTCGCCGACGCGCTGGCCGCCGGCGCTCAGCACGGCGTGGTCGGGCAGCCGCTCGATGAAGCCGCTGACGTGCGCGAGCTGGTTGGCGTTGTTGACCGGCCCGTACGCGGCGTCGGCGTCGGACGGCGGCGCGGTGCGGGTGTTCTTCGCCTGCTCGACGAGCGCTTCGATGAACTCGTCGTGGACGCCCGGTCCGGCGAGTACGCGGGTGGCGGCGGTGCAGTCCTGGCCGGCGTTGAAGTACCCGGCGGCGGCGATGGCCTCGGCGGCTGAGGCGATGTCGGCGTCGTCGAAGACCACGACCGGTGACTTGCCGCCGAGTTCGAGGTGGACCCGCTTGACGTCGGCGGCGGCGGCCTTCGCCACCTCCATGCCCGCCCGGACGCTGCCTGTGATCGACGCCATCGCCGCAACCGGGTGGCTGACGATCGCGGCGCCGGTGTCACGGTCGCCGGTGACCACGTTGAACACGCCCGGCGGCAGGAACTCGGCCATGATCTCGGCCATGAGGACGGTCGAGACCGGCGTGGTGTCGCTCGGCTTGAGCACGACCGTGTTGCCCGCCGCGATGGCCGGCGCCCACTTCCACACCGCCATCATCATCGGGTAGTTCCACGGCGTGACCTGGGCGCAGACGCCCACGGGCTCGCGCCGGATGATCGAGGTGTGCCCGGCCATGTACTCGCCGGCCGACTTGCCCTCCAGCACGCGGCACGCGCCGGCGAAGAACCGGATCTGGTCGACCATCGGCGGCAGCTCTTCGTCCCGCGTCAGCTGGAGGGGCTTGCCGGTGTTCTCGCTCTCGGCGGCGACGATCTCGTCCGCTCGGGCCTCGAACGCGTCGGCGATGTGCAGCAGGGCGCGC
This sequence comes from uncultured Actinomycetota bacterium, assembly GCA_963742725.1. Classification (GTDB taxonomy): domain Bacteria; phylum Actinomycetota; class Actinomycetes; order Mycobacteriales; family Cryptosporangiaceae; genus CAVVAL01. Next base: position 2,213,736 of record CAVUMX010000003.1, read on the forward strand.
TGGCGTTCGCTCGGCGTCGTGTCGCCCCAGGTCTCGAAGGCCGTCTCGGCGGCGGCGAACGCGGCGTCCACGTCGGGCTGGCCGGACAGCGGCGCCTCGGCGAACACCTCGGCGGTGCTCGGGTCGATCAGCTCGGAGGTCCGGCCGTCGGCCGCGTCCGCGAACGAGCCGTTGACGAAGTTCTGCAGGCTACGGCGTGCCATGACCTCTCCTTCGCAGGGTGGATGCCACAGACCCCAGGGTCTGCTTCGAAACAGACTCTAGGCGGGCGACGTGGAGCCACCCTACTGCCACGATGGACAACTCAGCGGCAGTCGTTCGACACCGTGGCACTCTGGCAGGGTGGACGCCGTGGGAGCGCTCGACGGGATCGTGGTCGCCGACTTCAGCCGCGTGCTGGCCGGTCCGTTCGCCACCATGCACCTCGCCGACCTGGGCGCCGCGGTCGTCAAGGTCGAGCGGCCCGGCACCGGCGACGACACCCGCGCGTGGGGCCCACCCTTCGCGGACGACGGCCAGAGCGCCTACTTCCGCTCGGTCAACCGCAACAAGCGGAGCGTCGCGCTCGACCTCGGCGCCGACCGGACGGTCGCCGAGGAGCTGGTGCGGCGGGCCGACGTCCTGGTGGAGAACTTCCTTCCCGGGACGATGGAGCGCTTCGGCCTCGGCTGGGAACAGGCACGGGCCCTGAATCCCCGGCTGGTGTACTGCTCGATCACGGGCTTCGGCGGCGGCTCGGACAGGGCCGGCTACGACTTCGTCGTCCAGGCGGTCGGCGGGCTGATGAGCGTGACGGGCGATCCGGACGGCGAGCCGCGCAAGGTCGGCGTGGCGCTCGTCGACGTCCTGACCGGGCAGTTCGCGCTCGCCGGGATCCTCGCCGCCCTGTACGCCCGGCACCGCACCGGCGAGGGCCAGCGGGTCGAGGTGAACCTGCTGTCGAGCCTGCTCGCGGGCCTCGTCAACCAGTCCTCGGCGTACCTGACGACCGGGGTCAGCCCGGGCCCGCTCGGCAACGCCCACCCGAGCATCGCGCCGTACGAGACCCTGCGGACGAAGGACCACCCGCTCGCGGTCGCCGCCGGCAACGACAAGCTGTTCGCCGCCCTGTGCGGGGCCCTTGGCCGTCCCGACCTGCCCGCCGACCCCCGGTTCGCGACGAACGCCGAGCGGGTCGCGCACCGGGTGGCGCTGGTCGCCGCGCTGGAGTCCGTGCTGGCCGAGGACACCGCTGCCACGTGGTCCGAGCGGCTCGGCGCGGCCGGCGTCCCGTGCGGTCCCGTCCAGGACATCGGGGCGGCGTTCACGTACGCCGAGTCGCTGGGGCTCTCGCCGGTGGCGCCCGGCCCGGTGCCGACGACGGCCAACCCGATCCGGCTCTCGGGGACGCCGGTCGAGTACCGGACCCCGCCACCCGACGTCGGCGCGGACACCGCCGAGGTGCTGGAATGGCTCCGTACAGACACAGAGGAGACGCCGTCGTGACCGCTGCCCTGCCCGGACCGGACCTGCTCGACGTCGACGACATGCTCACCGAGACCGAGCGCGACCTGCGGGACGTGGTCCGGGACTTCGCGAACGAGCGGGTGGCGCCGCACATCGCCGAGTGGTTCGAGGCCGGCGTGATGCCCCGCGAGCTGGCGCCTGAGCTGGGCAAGCTCGGGCTGCTCGGCATGCACCTGGAGGGCTACGGCTGCGCGGGCACGAACGCCGTGTCGTACGGCCTGGCGTGCCTGGAACTGGAGGCGGTCGACTCGGGGCTGCGGTCGCTGGTGTCGGTGCAGGGCTCCCTCGCGATGTACGCGATCTACGCGTACGGCAGCGAGGAGCAGAAGCAGCAGTGGCTGCCGGAGATGGCGGCGGGCCGCGCGATCGGCTGCTTCGGACTGACCGAGCCGGACTTCGGTTCCAACCCCGCCGGCATGCGCACCCGCGCCCGCCGCGACGGTACCGACTGGGTCCTGAACGGCTCGAAGATGTGGATCACCAACGGCGGCATCGCCGACATCGCCGTCGTGTGGGCGCGCGCCGAGGAAGGGATCCGGGGCTTCCTCGTCCCGCGCGGCACACCCGGATTCACGACCAGCGACATCCACAGGAAGATGTCCCTGCGCGCGTCGGTCACGTCCGAGCTGTCGCTGGACGACGTCCGGCTGCCGGCCGATGCGGTGCTCCCCGAGGTGCGGGGCCTCGCCGGTCCGCTCGGCTGCCTCACGGAGGCCCGGTTCGGCATCACGTTCGGCGCGCTCGGGGCCGCCCGCACCTGCTGGCTCGCAGCCCGCGACTACGCGAACAGCCGGGTCCAGTTCGACAAGCCCATCGCCGCGTACCAGCTCACCCAGGCCAAGCTCGTCGACATGTCGGTCGAGTGGAGCAAGGCGTACCTGCTCGCGATGCACCTCGGCCGGCGCAAGGACGCCGGCACGATCACCCCCACCCAGATCAGCACCGGCAAGCTCAACAACACCCGCGAGGCCATCGCCATCTGCCGCGAGGCACGCACGATCCTCGGCGCCAACGGGATCACACTCGAATATCCGGTGATCAGGCACATGAACAACCTGGAGTCGGTGCTCACCTACGAGGGCACGTCCGAGATCCACACGCTCGTCCTCGGCCAGCACCTCACCGGCCACGCCGCGTTCAAGTAGCCGGGGCGGCCCGTCGGCTCGGGCCGAGGGAATCCGCAACTTCGACGCCATCCGACGACGGAATCGCTTGCTTCTCGCTGGGCGAGCGGTGACTATGGTTGCGTGCAGCCCACCCCCAGCACTCGCCAAGGCGGCGCCTTCGCCCTCGACGACATCGCGAAGCGCATCATCGAGGAGCTCCAGGCCGACGGCCGCCGCTCGTACGCGGCCATCGCCAAGACCGTCGGCCTGAGCGAGGCGGCCGTCCGGCAGCGGATCCAGCGCCTGCTCGACGCCGGCGTCATGCAGATCGTGGCCGTCACCAACCCGCTCACGCTGGGGTTCCAGCGTCAGGCGATGATCGGCGTCCGCGCCGACGGGGATCTGCGCGAGGTGGCGGACCGCCTCGCGGCTCTCGACGACGTCGACTATGTGGTCGTCACGGCAGGCTCGTTCGACATCCTCGTCGAGCTGGTCGCCGAGGACGACGAACACCTTCTCCGGGTCCTCAACGAGCAGATCCGCGAGGTGCCGGGCGTGCGGGACACCGAAACCTTCGTCTACCTGCGCCTGACCAAGCAGACCTACTCCTGGGGGACCAGATGACCGTCACCGGCCATAGATCCGCCGACCACCTGTGGATGCACTTCACCCGGATGTCGTCGTACGCGCAGGCGCCGGTGCCGACGATCGTCCGCGGCGACGGCGCCTACATCTGGGACAGCGAGGGTCGCCGGTACCTCGACGGGCTGGCGGGGCTGTTCGTCGTCCAGGCCGGGCACGGGCGTGAGGAACTGGCCCGCGCCGCGTACGAGCAGGCGAAGGAGCTGGCGTTCTTCCCGCTCTGGTCCTACGCGCATCCGGCGGCGATCGAGCTGGCCGACCGGCTGGCCGCGGCGGCGCCCGGCGACCTCAACCGGGTGTTCTTCACGACGGGCGGCGGCGAGGCCGTCGAGACCGCGTGGAAGGCCGCGAAGCAGTACTTCAAGCTGACCGGCAAGCCGATGAAGCACAAGGTGATCTCCCGCGCGGTCGCCTACCACGGCACGCCGCAGGGCGCCCTGTCGATCACCGGCATCCCCGACGCGAAGAAGTACTTCGAACCGCTGGTACCGGGCGCGCACAAGGTGCCGAACACGAACTTCTACCGCGCGCCCGAGCACGGCGACGACCTCAAGCGGTTCGGACGCTGGGCGGCCGACCAGATCGCCCACGCCATCGAGATGGAGGGGCCCGACACGGTCGCCGCCGTCTTCCTCGAACCCGTCCAGAACTCGGGCGGCTGCTTCCCGCCGCCGCCCGGCTACTTCGAGCGGGTACGGGAGATCTGCGACCGGTACGACGTCCTGCTGGTGTCCGACGAGGTGATCTGCGCGTTCGGCCGGCTCGGCACCACGTTCGCGTGCGACAAGTTCGGGTACGTGCCCGACATCATCACCTGCGCCAAGGGCATGACCTCGGGCTACTCCCCCATCGGCGCGGCGATCGTCAGCGACCGGATCATGGAGCCGTTCCTGGAGGGCGACACGGTCTTCGCGCACGGGTACACGTTCGGCGGGCACCCCGTCTCGGCGCGTGTGGCCCTGGCCAACCTGGACCTGTTCGACCGCGAGCACCTCAACCAGCACGTCCTCGACAACCAGGACGCGTTCCGCGCCACCCTGGAGAAGCTTCACGACCTGCCGATCGTGGGCGACGTGCGGGGCGACGGCTACTTCTACGGGATCGAGCTCGTCAAGGACAAGGCGACCCGGGAGACCTTCGACGCGGACGAGTCCGAACGGCTGCTGCGCGGATTCCTGTCCAAGGCGCTGTTCGATGCTGGCCTGTACTGCCGCGCCGACGACCGCGGCGACCCGGTCGTCCAGCTGGCGCCGCCGCTGATCTGCGACCAGCGGCACTTCGACGAGGCCGAGCAGATCCTCCGGGCCGTCCTCAGCGAGGCCTGGACCAAGTTGTAGCCCGGGGGCTGTAGGGGGCCGGGGCGGCGCCGTGAGGGGCAACGGCGCCGCCCCACTGCTTGCGTTCGCGCCGCCCCGGGGCCCGGGTCCGGCGGGTTGGCGTGCCAAAATGTGGCTGTACCCCACGCACCCCGCACAAGAGGAGATCACCGTGGCAGACCAGCCGGTCACCGCGCCCGACCAGCACAAGCCGGGTTTCCCCAAGGCCGCGCGGGTCGGCGCGATCATCACGATCGTCATCCTGCTGCTGATGCTGCTCGGCAACCACAAGGGCGACGTCGAGTCGCTGTGGCTGCTGGGCACCGCCGTCGTGATCGCCCTGGCGTTGATCGCGGACGTGGCGATGCGCAGGAGCGGTATCAAGCGCTGAAGACGTGACAAGGGCCCGCACCGAATCGGTGCGGGCCCTTCGTACGTCTGGAGCCGGGCCGGGCCGCGACCGCGCGGCCAGCGGCACACGGTCGCCCGGCGCGGAGCAGGCGCGCGCGGACGGCACGCCGCCGCCCTGCGCGGAGCGGGGTGGCGGGCTCAGCCCATGCGGCGGGAGAACAGCGCCCGGACCTCGCTGAGCGCGGTCTCGACCTCGTCCTCGAAGTAGCCGCCCTGGATCAGCGGGAACTGGCTGGCGTCGAGATCGGAGTCCGCGACCGGGGGGCCGCCGCGGCCGTCCATCGTCGCCTGGATCGCGTCGAACAGGCCGTCGACGGCGCCGGCGTCGTAGCCGCTGCCGAACCGCCGCACCTTGAACCCGACGCGCAGCTCGGCCACGCGTGCCTTGTCCTCGTTGGTGAACGGCGAGACGTAGCCGCCGCCGATCGTCGGCAGCTCCACGGTCATGTCGGCCTTGCCGTGCCGGCCCGCGTACGCGTCGTACCCGATCGGCATGGGCGGCGGCAGCGAGTCGGCGAACGAGTCGGCGTAGCCGGCCTGAACCGGTGCCGGAGCAGGAGCGGGGGGTGCGACCTGCTGCGGCGGCATCGGGGGCGGCGGCGGGGCCGAGATCGGCATCGGCATCGGCTCGGGACGCCGATCCGTGACACGCGGAATCTGGGCCGTCGCGGCGCTGTCGTCCCGGATCGGGAAGCCGTTGGACTGCCGTGGTGGCGCACCGGTCGCCAGATCCTCCAGCTCGCGCTCGAGCCGGTCGAGATGAAGGTCGACCTGCCACTCGTCGTAGCCGCCGAATCTCGTCCGGAAGACAACGTCCCGGATGTCGTCGGCGGTCAGCGGCTGGCTGACGGGCTCGCCCGCGAGCGTCGCCTCGGCCCGGTCGAGGAAGTCATCGACCTCATCGACCTTGTAGCCGCGACGGAGCGCCTTGCGGCGGAACCTGTCCCCCTGACCCATCTTTCCTACACCTCCGCTGCCGCGAGCTGTCCACACGCACCGTCAATTTCCCGCCCACGGGTGTCCCGAACCGTAGTGGGCACGCCGGCTGCGCGCAGCCGACGGACGAACTCCCGCTCCACCGGTTTGGCACTGGCGTCCCAGTCACTGCCGGGCGTCGGGTTGAGCGGAATGAGATTGACATGCGCGAGCCGGCCCGAGAGCAACTGCCCCAACAGGTCGGCACGCCACGGCTGGTCATTCACGTCCTTGATCATGGCGTACTCGATGGAAACCCGGCGACCGGAGCGATCGGCATAGTCCCACGCCGCGTCAAGTACTTCGGCAACCTTCCACCGGTTGTTCACCGGCACGAGCGTGTCGCGCAGTTCGTCGTCCGGGGCGTGCAACGACACCGCGAGCGTGACGGAGAGGCCTTCGTCGGTGAGGCGCCGGATGGCCGGGACCAGCCCCACCGTGGAGACCGTGATGTTGCGCTGGGACATGCCCAGCCCCTGCGGCGCCGGGTCGGTCAGCCGGCGGACGGCGCCCAGCACCCGGTTGTAGTTCGCGAGCGGCTCGCCCATGCCCATGAAGACGACGTTGGAGACCCGGCCGGGACCGCCGGCGATCTCGTCACGGGCGAGCGCCCGGGCGCCGGCCACGACCTGCTCCACGATCTCGGCCGTCGACAGGTTCCGGGTCAGGCCGGCCTGGCCGGTGGCGCAGAACGGGCACGCCATGCCGCAGCCGGCCTGGCTCGACACGCACATCGTCACCCTGTCCGGGTAGCGCATCAGGACGCTCTCGAACAGCGTGCCGTCGAACGCGCGCCACACCGTCTTGCGGGTGGTGCCGGCGTCGCACTCGACGTGACGGGCCGGGCTCAGCAGCGGCGGCAGCAGCGCCTCGACGAGCGCTTCCCTGGACGACGCCGGCAGATCCGTCATCGTCGCCGGGTCGTCGGCGAGGTGGCTGAAGTAGTGCGTGGAGAGCTGGTTCGCGCGGAACGCGGGCTCGCCCAGCGCTGTCACGGCGGCACGCCGCTGCGCCGGGTCGAGATCCGCCAGATGCTGCGGCGGCTTCGCCCGGCGCGGTGCCTCGAAAACCAAAGGGAGAGTCGTTGTCATCGCGTACTCATTGTCACACGTCGCGTCAGGCGGCCCGTAGCCGTCCACAGGCTGTCTGGCATGCGGGAACGGCCAAAAGGTGCATATCCCTACGCATCGGCGGCCATCGTGACCACTACCACGGCCGCCCGGTCAGCCCGGCGGCGCGAACAGCTCCAGCAGCAGGTAGGCCACCGGTGCCGCGGCGAGCAGGGAGTCGAGCCGGTCCATCAACCCACCGTGAGCGGGCAGCAAGCTGCCCATGTCCTTGATGCCCAGGTCACGCTTGATCATCGACTCGGCGAGATCACCCAGCGTGGCCGCGACGGCGAGAGCGAACCCGAACAGGACGCCCTGCCACGCCTGGCCGTCGAAGAAAAATATGAGAAAACACGCGCCGCCGATCGCGCAGAACAGCAGCGACCCGGCCATGCCTTCCCAGGACTTCTTCGGGCTGACCGTCGGCGCCATCGGATGCCGGCCGAACAGCACCCCGGCGACGTACCCGCCGACGTCGCTGCACACGACCGTCGCCACGAACGCCGCGACGCGCAGGTGCCCGTCGGACGGCAGCAGCATGAGCACCGCGAACCCGGCCAGGAACGGCACGTACGCGGCGACCAGGGCGGCGGCCGTCACGTCCCGCTGGAACCCGACCGGCCCGTCCGCGAGCCGCCAGAGCAGGACCGCGATGACCGTGAGGACCAGCCCGATCACCAGCGCCTCGGCACCGGAGAACCAGGCGAGGAACATGGTGCCGGCGCCGCCCACCAGCAGCGGGATGAGCGGCGGGCGGGCCTCGGCGGCGCTGATCGCGCGCACCATCTCCCAGATGCCGACCACGACCGCGGCGGCGATCACCAGGACGAACGCGGGCGGGTACGTGAACAGCGGCACCAGCACCAGGGCGCCGAGGCCGACGCCCACGCCGATCGCCGCCGGCAGGTTGCGGCCGGCCTTGCTCGCGGGCGGTGCGCCGTCGGGCGGCACCGGGACCGAGACGGTCGGCGCGTCGAGGGACGCCGCGGCCTGCGCGTCCCCGGCGACGGGTGTCCCCCGCCGCCGGCGGTGCCGGCCGCCCTGGCCTCTCGGGCCCGGATGGGTGGTGTCGAGATCCGCCATCAGACCTCGAGTAGCTCGGCTTCCTTGTGCTTCATCAGGTCGTCCACGTGGTGCACGTACTTCTGGGTGACCTCGTCGAGTTCCTTCTCGGCGCGGCGGCCGTCGTCCTCGCCGACCTCGCCATCCTTCACCAGGCGGTCCAACTCTTCCTTCGCCTTGCGCCGGACGTTGCGGATCGACACCTTGGCGTCCTCGCCCTTGTGCCGGGCGACCTTCACCATCTCGCGGCGTCGTTCCTCGGTGAGCTGCGGGAACACGACGCGGATCAGCGAGCCGTCGTTCGTGGGGTTGACGCCGAGGTCGGAGTCCCGGATCGCCTTCTCCAAGGCGGCGAGCTGGCTGGCGTCGTACGGCTTGACCACCGCCATCCGCGCCTCGGGAACGCTGATCGAGGCGAGCTGCGGCAGCGGTGTCATCGCGCCGTAGTAGTCGACGAAGATCTTGCCGAACATCGACGGGGCGGCGCGGCCGGTGCGAATGGAGCCGAATTCCTCCTTCGCGACCTCGACGGCCTTCTCCATCTTCTCCTCGGCTTCGAGGAGTGCTTCCTCGATCACTGGTGTCGCCTCCTGCGGGACACGGTCAAGCGGGACAGGGCATACCGCAACCAGTCGGTTACGGGCCAAACGATAGTCAGGCGTCCGCGCCGGTGGTGACGACCGTCCCGATCTTCTCACCCCGGACCGCACGACCGATGTTGCCCTCGATCAGAAGGTCGAAAACGACGATCGGCAGGGCATTGTCCATGCAGAGGCTGATCGCGGTCGCGTCGGCGACCTGCAGCCCCCTGGCGAGCACCTCGGCGTAGCTGATCTGGTCGAACTTCACCGCGTGCGGGTTCTTCTTCGGGTCGTCGTCGAAGATGCCGTCGACGCCGTTCTTCGCCATCAGCACCACCTCGGCGCCGATCTCCAGCGCACGCTGGGCGGCGACCGTGTCGGTGGAGAAGTACGGCATGCCGGACCCGGCGCCGAAGATCACGACGCGGCCCTTCTCCAGGTGACGCATGGCGCGGCGCGGGATGTACGGCTCGGCCACCTGGCCCATCGTGATCGCCGTCTGCACGCGCGTGTCGATGCCCTGCTTCTCCAGGAAGTCCTGCAGCGCCAGGCAGTTCATGACGGTGCCGAGCATGCCCATGTAGTCGGCGCGGGCACGGTCCATGCCGCGCTGGGACAGCTCCGCGCCGCGGAAGTAGTTGCCGCCGCCGACGACGATCGCCACCTGCGCGCCGCCCCGCACGGCCGCCGCGATCTGCTTGGCGATGGCCTGGACGACGTCCGGGTCGACACCGAGTCTTCCGCCGCCGAACACCTCGCCGGAGAGCTTCAGCAGCACGCGGCGCGGAGCCTCCGGGTTGGCTGGGGTTTCGCTGGTCATCGGCAGGATCCCTTCGGTGCTCGCGGCGGCGCGCCCACGCCACCGCGTTTGTGGCGGTGCCGGACATGGCGGGAGGCCGCGGTGCTGTGGTCACTCACCCCGCGGCCTCCCGTCGTCCGGCTGTACTCGATCGCGCTGGTCGTTGGCGACCTCAGGCCTGGCCGACCTCGAAACGCGCGAACCGGGTCACGGTAGCCCCGGCCTCGTCGAGCAGAGCCTTCACGGACTTCTTGCTGTCCTGGACGGAGGACTGCTCCAGCAGGACCGTCTCCTTGAAGAAGCCGTTGACCCGGCCCTCGACGATCTTCGGGAGCGCGCCCTCGGGCTTGCCCTCCTCGCGGGCGGTCTGCTCGGCGATGCGGCGCTCGTTCTCCACCACGTCGGCCGGGACCTCGTCGCGCGTCACGTACGACGGGCGCATCGCCGCGATCTGCATCGCGATGCCACGGGCCAGGTCGTCGCTGCCGCCGGTGTACTCCACCAGGACGCCGACCTGCGCCGGCAGGTCCGGGCTCTTGCGGTGCATGTAGGTGGCGACGGTGCCGTCGAGCGCGGCGAACCGGTTCACGACGAGCTTCTCGCCGATGACCGCGGACACGGCCTCGACCGCGGCGGCCACGTTGCGGCCGTCCGGCAGGCTGGCGGCGAGGAGCGCCTCCACGTCGGCCGGCTTGACGGCGTCGACCAGCTTGACGATCTCGTCCGCGAGCTGCTGGAACTGGTCGTTCTTGGCGACGAAGTCCGTCTCGCAGTTGAGCTCCAGCAGCGCGGTGCCGGCGGTCGCGACCAGGCCGTTGGCGGCGACGCGCGAGGCGCGCTTGCCCACGTCCTTGGCGCCCTTGATGCGCAGGATCTCGACGGCCTTGTCGAAGTCGCCGTCCGACTCCTCGAGGGCCTTCTTGCAGTCCATCATGCCGGCGGCGGTGATGTCGCGGAGGCGCTTGACGTCGGCGGCGGTGTAGTTCGCCATTCCTCTACTTCTCTCGTTGTCTCTGGCGGAAGGTGACTGGTGCGCGACACACAGCCGGGCGGCGCGTCCCGCAGGAGCGCCGCCGGCTGGGGTCGGTCAGGCCTCGGTCTTGGTCTCGACGGCCTCAGCAGCGGGGCTCAGCAGCCGGAGCCTCGGCGGCCGGCGCCTCGGCGGCCTCAGCAGCCGGGGCTTCCGTGGCCTCAGCGGCCGGGGCTTCCGCGGCGGGGGCCTCAGCGGCCGGCGCCTCGGCGGGCTTGCCCGAGAGCAGCTCGCGCTCCCACTCGGCCAGCGGCTCGTCGACGGCGAGCACGCCCGCCTCCGGCTTCTCGTCGCCGCCCTTGTTCGCGCCGGCGCGGGACATAAGCCCGTCGGCGACGGCGTCGGCGATGACCCGGGTCAGCAGCGCGGCGCTGCGGATCGCGTCGTCGTTGCCCGGGATCTTGTAGTCGACCTCGTCCGGGTCGCAGTTGGTGTCGAGGATCGCGACGACGGGGATGTTCAGCTTGCGCGCCTCGTCGACCGCGATGTGCTCCTTCTTGGTGTCGATGATCCACACCGCGCTGGGCACCTTGGTCATGTCGCGCAGACCGCCGAGCGTGCGCTCCAGCTTGTCCTTCTCGCGCTTGAGGACCAGCGCTTCCTTCTTCGTGAGCACGTTCTCGCCACCGGTCTGCTCGATGATCTCGAGCTCCTTGAGGCGCTGGAGGCGCTTGTACACGGTCTGGAAGTTGGTGAGCATGCCACCGAGCCAACGCTGGTTCACGTACGGCATGCCGACGCGGCGGGCCTGCTCGGCGACGGCCTCCTGGGCCTGCTTCTTCGTACCGACGAACAGGATCGTGCCGCCGTGGGCGACCGTCTGCTTGACGAACTCGTACGCCGTGTCGATGTACGTGAGCGTCTGCTGCAGGTCGATGATGTAGATGCCATTGCGCTCGGTGAAGATGAAGCGCTTCATCTTCGGGTTCCAGCGGCGGGTCTGGTGCCCGAAGTGCACGCCGCTCTCAAGGAGCTGGCGCATAGTGACGACGGCCATGTCGGCGCGTCCTCTCTTCTGTCACGCGGGGCCGCTTCACGCAGCCGCCGCTTCCTCGGTTGTCGCGGCACCACCGGGGTGGGGTGCCGCCCTGGCGTCCGCCAACCGGCTGAGCGGACCCTTGCGGGACCGAGGAGGCCGGAGCCCCACGCACTGGCGTGGGGAGGACGCGCGAAGTCGACCCACAGACGCGGGTCGCCGGAGAGAGTCTACGCGGATCAGGCGCCGGGATGGTAACCGGGCGACGCCACCGGCGGGCGTGATCGGTAGGGTCCGCTCATGGAGGAGCAACTGGTCGCTCGCATGCGGGAGTTCGGCACGACGATTTTCGCCGAGATGTCCGCTCTCGCCGTCCGTACCGGAGCGGTCAACCTCGGGCAGGGCTTCCCCGACACCGACGGGCCGCCGGAGATGCTGGACGCGGCCGTGGCGGCGCTGAGGGGCGGGCGCAACCAGTACGCCCCCGGACCCGGCATCCCGGAGCTGCGCGCCGCCATCGCCGACCACCAGCGCGACTGGTACGGGCTCGACTACGACCCCGGCTCCGAGGTGCTCGTCACCGCCGGCGCCACCGAGGCGATCGCCGCGACGATCCTCGCCCTGTGCGAGGCGGGCGACGAGGTGCTGTGCTTCGAGCCGTACTACGACTCGTACGCGGCGTCGATCGCCCTCGCCGGCGCCGTCCGCGTGCCGCTGACCCTGCGCGCCGAGGATTTCGCCGGCGACGTCTCCGCCGCCATCGACGACCTGTCGACCCGGGTCGGCCCGCGCGCCCGCCTGCTGCTGCTCAACTCGCCGCACAACCCGACCGGCAAGGTGTTCAGCCGGGCCGAGCTGGAGGCCATTGCCCGGCTCTGCATCAGCCACGACCTGATCGCCGTCACGGACGAGGTGTACGAGCACCTCGTGTTCGACGGCACGCACATCCCCCTCGCCACCCTGCCCGGGATGCGCGACCGCACGGTCACGATCTCCTCGGCCGGTAAGACGTTCAACTGCACCGGCTGGAAGATCGGCTGGGTATGCGCCACGCCGGCGCTCGTCGACGCCGTGACCAAGGTCAAGCAGTTCCTCACGTTCACCAACGCCGCGCCACTGCAACCCGCGGTCGCCGTCGCCTTGCGCCTGCCGCGGGCCTACTTCGACAACCTCGCAGCGGACCTTCGGGCCAAGCGCGATCTCCTGTGCGCCGGCCTGGCCGAGGCCGGCTTCGACGTCCACCGGCCGGCGGGCACCTACTTCGTGACGGCCGGCATCGAGGCGTTCGGCTCGGCTTCCGGCGCGGCGTTCGGCGCGGCTTCCGGCTCGGCGTTCGGCTGCGGCGTTCTGGCTCGGCTTCTGGCTCGGCTTCTGGCTCGGGCGACGGCCTGGAGTTCTGCCGGTCGCTGCCTGAGCGGTGCGGGGTGGTGGCGGTGCCGATCCAGGTGTTCTACGACGATCCGGACGCGGGGCGGCACCTCGTACGGTTCGCGTTCTGCAAGCAGGACGACGTACTGGCCGAGGCCGTGAAGCGCCTCGGCACGCTGACGCCGTAGGCCGCGCCGCCGTCCGTCCCACCGCGCGGGGCGCGACGCGCCCGTCCCGCCGCGCCGCGCCCGCGCGCCCTTCCCACCGCGTCCGTCCCGCCGCGCCGCGCCCGCGCGCCCGTCCCACCGCGCCCGTCCCGCTGCGATTTTGGGTGGGATCAGCGAGCCAGGCTCTGCAAACCCACCCCAAAATCGGTGGCTCCCGCGCGGATAGCACGGAACCTTGAGTTGATCACGGTTACCCACATCAGCGTTCGTTGTCCACAGGTCGCGCCGGGTAGCTGGCCGGCGGACACTCGTTGCGCGACAGTCGCCGCATGGCCTCCCGCACGTGGTTGCTCCTCATCACCCTCGCCGCCAGCCTCGCCGCACCACCACCGACCACCGCCCGACCGGTCGCCGCACCACCACCCGCCACCGCACCACCACCCACCGCCGTGGGCGCGCAACTGCCGAGTGCCGCGCCGGTCGTCGCCGTACGGCCGGTCGTCGCCGCGCCGCCTGGCGCCGATGCGATGTCGGTCGTCGCTGGCGTCCAGCCGATCGCCGTCACGCCTCTGCGCGGCGCCCGGCGGCAGGTCGCCGCGGCACCGGCGACGCGGCCTGGCTACCGGTGGCCGCTCGACGGTGCGCCGGCCGTGACCCGCCCGTTCCAGCCGCCCGACACCCCGTACGGCCGGGGGCACCGTGGCGTCGACCTTGCGGCGGCACCGGATGCGCGGGTGCTGGCGGCCGGGGCTGGCGTCGTCGCGTTCGCGGGCGTGCTGGCCGGACGCGGCGTGGTGTCGGTCCAGCACGCAGATGGGCTGCGGACGACGTACGAACCGGTCGCACCGACTGTCGCCGTCGGAGCGTCCGTGCCGGCTGGCGCACCGCTGGGGACGCTCGCGGCGGGCCACGCCGGATGCCCGGCCGCCGCATGCCTGCACTGGGGGCTGCGACGCGGCGACGTGTACCTCGATCCGCTCAGCCTGCTCGGTCTCGCTCCGGTGCGGTTGCTTCCCCTGGACGCACCTGCCGGCCCGCGTCGGCGAGAAACGGATGCCTCGTGAACCGGATCGCCACGAGCACTCGTCCGCGCCGCGCGGACGGGGTCAGCGCATGTCAGCCAAACGTGTACGAAGGTGCAGCACCGCCTTGGTGTGGAGCTGGCACACGCGGCTCTCCGTCACGCCCAGCACGCGGCCGATCTCCGCCAGCTTGAGGTGTTCGAAGTAGTACAGGGTGACGACGGTCTGTTCCCGCGGCGGCAAGGCCTCGATCGCACGCGCGAGCAGGTGACGGACCTCGACGGCCTCGGCGGCGGCGAGCGGATCCTCGGCCTGCACGTCAGCGAGGGTCTCCCGGAGACTCAGCGTGCCGGCGCCGCGATCCGACCCGAGGAACTCGTCGAGCGCGACGACGTTGGCGAACGACAGCTGGCGGATGATCACGTGCAGCTGCGGCTCGGACAGCCCGAGTTCTGCGGCGATCTCGGCTTCTGTCGGGGTGCGGTGCAGGCGTGACAGCAGCGCCGCATACGCGTTCTGGACGGAGCGCGCCTTGTGCCGCAACGACCGCGGGATCCAGTCGTTCGCCCGGAGGCCGTCCAGGATGGCGCCGCGGATCCGGGTCGTGGCGTACGGCTCGAACCGCACGGCCCTGTCCGGATCGAACTTCTCCACCGCGTCGATGAGTCCGAAGACGCCGTACGACACAAGGTCTGCCGTCTCCACGGACGCCGGCACGCCTGCGCCGACCCGTGCCGCGACGTACTTCACGAGCGGCGCGTAGTGCAGGATCAGCCGCTCCCGAATGTGCGTGTCATGGGTGCTCCGGAACGCACGCCACAACTCGTCGACCGCGCTCTCGTCCGCAGCGAACCGCTCCGCGACAGGCAGCGCCACCAGCCCCACCCCCCGATGTGCCGTGACCCCTCGATGGCACAGGACGTCACGCGCGCGGGTGGGCCTGCCGGTAAACCGAACGCAGCCGTTCCACCGAAACGTGCGTGTAGACCTGTGTCGTCGCGAGCGTAGCGTGACCGAGGAGCTCCTGGACGGAACGAAGGTCCGCGCCGCCCTCCAACAGGTGTGTCGCCGCGGAGTGTCGCAGCCCGTGCGGTCCGATGTCCGGTGTGTCGGGCAGCGCCGCGAGTCGCAGGTGGACGATCCGGCGCACGGTCCGTGGGTCGATCCGCGCCCCCCGGACGCCGAGCAACAACGCCTCGCCGCTCGACCGTGACACCAGTGCGGGACGGCCGTGCGCCAGGTAGCGCTCCAATGCCTGCTCCGCCGGGACGCCGTACGGAACCGCCCGCTCCTTCGCGCCCTTGCCCATCACCCGGACGAGCCGCCGAGCACGGTCCACCTGGCCCAGGTCCAGCCCGCACAGCTCGCCGACCCGCACGCCGGTGGCGTACAGGAACTCGAACACGAGCTGGTCCCGCAGGTCGACCGGCGAAGGAACCTCGTCTGTCGTCCGCCCCGCCGATGCCGTGCGGTCGGAACCACCGCTGCGTCCGGCCGCCGCACTGCTGGGACCTGCACCGCGCCCGGCGGCCGCACCGCCGGACCCTGTGCCGTGCCCGGCAGCCACGCCGTCGGATTCCGTTCCGCGCCCGACCGCCACACCGTCACCGCCGGCGCCGATCCGGGCTGCGCTGTCTCGGCCTGCGCTGTCCGGCCTGCGCTGTCTCGGCCTGCGCTGTCCCGGCCTGCGCTCTCCCGGCCTGCGCTCTCCCGGCCTGCGCTACCCCGGGCTGCGCTGCCCCGGCCGGCGTCCATGAGGGCGGCGGCCTGGTCGACGCGGAGTACTGCCGGGAGTGCGCGTGGAGTGCGGGGCGTCGCTAGAAGGTGTCCGACGTCCGTCGGCAGGTGGCCGGCGCGGTGTGCCCAGGTGCTGAAGACACGCGCGGTCGCCGACCGCCTGGCGAGGGTGGCCGGCGCGATCCCGCTCGTGCGCAGGCGCGCCAACCAGCTCCTGAGCGTCGCGAGGTTCAGCGCGGCGACGCTGCTCTCGCCATGCCTCGCCAGGTGGTCGAGCAGGCTGACGACGTCGCCGGTGTACGCGCGCACCGTGTTCGCCGACCGGCCCAGCTCGTGCGCCACGTGCCGTTCGAACCCGGACACGGCGGCGGCGAGCTCCGTCGGCAGGGCCGCGCGGACGTCCGCAGTGGACGGCCGCCGCGACGCCTGCTCTCTTGACATGGTTCGACGCTCCGCCCCTACGCCCGACCGGTCAAGCACCGCCACCCGGGACATTCCGCCGCGGCCATCCCGAACACTACGGTCGCCCGCCAGAGTGCGCGGCACGGAACAGAATCTCGGCCACGCCCGCGCCCATCTATGTCTGGCCAGCCGTCACCCGACCGCCGCGCTGCGGGTCGCTGCACGGCGCGGCTGGGTTGGGCTGGGCCAAGCCCGGCTTGGCTGGGCCCGGACGGGGCACGGCTCGGAGAGGCTGGACGCGGCACGGCTGGGCCCGGCGGGCGGAGGCCGGGCCCGGCGCGGCTCGAAGAGGCCGGGCTCGGCACCGCGGGGTACGGCTGGGCGGAGGCCGGGCCCGGCGCGGCTCGAAGAGGCCGGGCTCGGCACCGCGGGGTACGGCTGGGCGGAGGCCGGGCCCGGCGCGGCACGGCCGGGCTGGGCTAGGCGGAGCACGGCGAGGCTCGGCACGGCACGGCTGGCGGTGCGGGGCAGGGACGGGGCTGGGCGTGGCAGGGCCAGGGCTGGGCGGGGCGGTGCGGGGTGGGCGGGGCGCACGTTCGACCTCGACGCGGGTGGATGGCCGACGGTGATTCAGCGCAGGTCAGGGGTGGCGGCGACGGGGCGGGTGGCCAGCTCGGCACGAGCCAGCGCGGTGAGGCGGTAGCCGCTGACGACCTCCTCGACCAGTCCCATCAGCATCAGCGTCGGCATCGTGCGCCGCACGTCCCGCGCTGGTAGTCCTGCGTCGGCCGCCACCTGTTCCAGCCGCACGGCCTTGCGGGCGGGCACCGCGTCCAGGATGCGTGCCGCGCGTGGCTCGAGGTCGTCGCGGCGTAGTCGCGACTCGGCCACCGGACTGCCCAGCGCCTCACCCACCTGGCCGACCTCCTCGATCACCTGCGACGACGAGCCGACGAGCCGGGCACCGAAGTCCCGGACGAGTTCGTGCGGCCCGACCGACATCGCCGACGTGACCGGGCCCGGCACCGCCATCACGACCCGCCCCAGCTCTTGGGCGCGGCGCGCCGTCATCCGCGTGCCGCTGCGTGACGCTGCCTCCACCACCACCGTGCCGCGACTCAGCGCCGCGATCACCCGATTCCGGACCAGGAACCTGTGGCGATAAGGACTGGTGCCCGGTGGCCACTCGCTCAGCAGCAGTCCGTCCTCGGCGATGCGCTCGAACAGGTTCGTGTGCCCGACCGGGTACGGCGTGTCGACGCCGCAGGCCATCACCGCGATCGTCGGGCCGCCTCCGCCCAGTGCGCCACGGTGCGCCGATGCGTCCACCCCGTACGCGCCGCCGGACACGACCGTCCAGCCACGGTCGGCGAGGCCGTAGCCGATCTCGCTAGCCACGTGATTCCCGTACGGCGTAGCGGCGCGGGCGCCGACCACCGATACCGCGCGCTCGGTCAGCGCGGAGAGAAGGCCCGGTCCGCGCGCCCAGAGGCAGAGCGGCGGAAGGACGTGTGGCTCGTCGCCCGTGCTGATGTCGACGAGGTCGTCCAGGACTGCCGGCCACTCCTCGTCCTCGGGGATGACCAGCCTGGCGCCGAGCCGCTCGCACCGGGCCAGATCCTGACGCGCGACGTCCAGCGGATCGGTCTCACCACGACGGGCCTTGACCGCGAGGTGCAACCGTTCCGAAACCGTCCCATCGCGGAGCCTGTCCAGTGCGGCGACCGGCCCGACGTCGCGGACCAGCAGCCCCAGTTCCCGGTGGCCAGGCTCGACGAGCCGGGCGAGCGCCGCCCTGGCGGCACGCACGTCCTCGTGGCCGCTCATGCTGCGGTCCGCAGGCGCAGGTAGGTGGCTTCGTTGACGTCCTCGGCCGTCGGGCTCGTCCGCCCGCCGCAGTCAGCGACGGTCCAGGCGAGGCGCAGCGCGCTGTCGTAGCCCCGGGCCGACACGGCGCCGGTGTCGATCTGGTGGTCCAGCGAGGCGGTGATCCGTCTCGGCAAGCGCCACCGGCCGCGCAGCGCCGACCCCGGTACCTCGCTGTTCGTCCGCCAGCCGTGGGCGCGCCACCGCTGCACCGCCGCCGCGCGGGCCACCGCGACCCGGGCGGCGACCACCGCGCTCGCCTCCATGTACGTCACCTCCGAGAGCAGCGCCGACCTCGTCACCGGCGGCAGTTGAAGCTGGATGTCGATGCGGTCGAGCAGCGGTCCGGACAGCCGGCCGAGGTAGCGCCGTTTGGTCGCGCTGCCGCAGACGCAGGCGATGTCGCCGGCCGCGCTGGCGCACGGGCAGGGGTTCGCCGCGAGCACCAGCTGCACCCGCGCCGGATACCGCGCGACACCGCCCGCACGGGCGATCACGACCTCGCCGCGTTCCAGCGGTTGGCGCAGGGCGTCGAGCGTGCGCGCGGGGAACTCGGGTGCCTCGTCGAGGAGCAGGACGCCGTGATGGGCCAGCGACAGTGCGCCCGGCTTCGGCAGACCTGTCCCGCCGCCGACGAGCGCGGCCATGCTCGCCGTGTGGTGCGGCGCCTGGTACGGCGGACGCTGGATCAGCGGCGCACCGGCTACCAGCGCGCCCGCGACCGAGTGCAGCGCCGTCACCTCCAGGGCGGCGTCGACGTCGAGCGGAGGGAGCAGCCCCGGTAGGCGCTCGGCGAGCATGGTCTTGCCGGCTCCGGGCGGACCGAACAGTGCGACGTGATGACCACCCGCCGCGGCGACCTCGATCGCCGTGCGACCCGCAGCCTGGCCGACGATGTCCGCGAGATCGAGGGGCGGCGCCTCGCTGTCCGGCTGCGGTGGCGGGGCGGGCGCCGGGACCGGGGCGAAGTCACCGCGCGCGTACCGCAGCAGCTCCCGCAGCGTCGCGACGGGAAACGCCCGGACGCCCGGGACGAGCAGAGCCTCCGCCGCGTTCGCCGCCGGCACGACCACCCGTCGCACGCCGGCTCGCATCGCCGCCAGCACCGCCGGCAGGACGCCCCGGATCGACCGGACCCGCCCGTCCAGGCCCAGTTCGCCGATGAACGCCGTCCCGACCAACCCGGACTCGGGCACCACGCCTGCCGCCGTCAGGATCGCCGCCGCGACCGCCACGTCGAACCCGCTCCCGTGCTTCGGCAGCGACGCCGGACTGAGGCCGACGGTGATCCGGTGCGCCGGCCACGTCTCCCCCGAGTTGAGCACCGCCGCGCGCACGCGGTCCCGGGCCTGGGACACCGACGGATCCGGCAGCCCGGTGATGACGATCCCGGGAAGGCCCGTCGCGAGATGCGCCTCGACCTCGACGAGATGGCCCTGGACGCCGACGAGCGCCACCGAGACAGCGCGCGCGAACGCCATCAGAACGCCCCGCGCAGGTGCTCGACGCGCGCGGCACCAGCCTGCTGCGGGTACACGCTGAGCACATCGAACCGGACCTCCGGCGGACGCAGCCCCGACTCAGCCAGCCACAGCGTGGCGAGCCGCCTGATCCGGACGATCTTCGCCCGCACCACCGCTTCGGCCGCCGTCCCGAACTGACTGGAGCGTCTGGTCTTGACCTCGCAGAAGACCACCGCGCGGCCGTCCCGGGCCACGATGTCGAGCTCGCCGTGGGCGCAGCGCCAGTTCCGGTCGAGGACGACCAGACCGGCCGCCGTCAGGTGCCGCTCCGCTACTCGCTCCCCGTACGCGCCGACCGCGTCCTTCGCCCGCATGGCTCGCCTCCTCGATCCTCGGCTGCCATCAGCGTCGTGGCGATGCCGGCCCGAAGCACGAGGCAGCGGACGATCTGTGGATGACGGATGCCAATGTGGACAACCGGAGGCGGCGGCGCCAGATGTGCTAAGTGCCGGGAGGTCGCCCTCCCGGCACTCCGCGAGCGATGTGTTAGCGGTTCGGCCCATGTGCCTCTCGGCCGACACCGGCCCAACGACTCGCGTTACGACGGGCCGCACCAGGACGGCCGTGTAATGACGACCGCCTACGAGTGCCGGCGGCAGCGGCGGCGCGTATGGCTTGCCGGCGGCAGAGCCGCCGCGTCACGACGGGCCGCACCACGACGTCACCGCGACCGCCGACGCCTGGCGTGCCACATCACCACAGCGGCCTCACCACGGGAGGGAAGGCTGCCCGGTGGCACGCTTCGCACCTGGTTCGAACACCGGCGGCGCGGCGGGGCACGGGTGCCGCGCTTCGGCACGGCGAGATCGACGAGGTACCGGTCGGTCACCGCCGTCGAGCACTCGCCGCGCCCGTAGACGCCGTGTCCCCATCCCTCGTACGTGACCAGCGTCGCCGCCCGGCCGAGTTGCCGGGCGGCATTCGTCGCCCAGACGTGCGCGGTCGCCGGGTCGTACAGCGGGTTGGTCATCAGGATCGGCGCCGTGCCGCGCACCGGCAGGCGGTGCTGCGGGTTGTTCACCGGCGCTCCGAACCCGAGGCAGCCCGCCCCGACGCCCCAGGCCAGCGGCGACATCCCCATGTGCGGCGCCAACCGCTCCGCCTGCGCCCAGAGCCGGGCCGCCTCGCGGTAGTCGCGGACCTGGAACCGCCAGTCCTCGCAGAACACCGTGAGCGGATGCCTCGCCACCTCCGGCGCGGCACCGGCCCGCACGGCACCCACCCGCTCAACACCCACCCGCTCAACACCGGCCCGCACGGCACCCACCCGCTCACCGCCAGCTGGCACACCAGTGCTGGCGAGCCGCAGGTCGGCCGGCTCGCCAGCGCCCCGCACGGCACCGGCACCGGCACCGGCACCGGCCAGCAGCGTCCGCGCCGCCGGCAGTGGCGTTCCGGAGTTCAACGCGGCGAGCACGTCGGCGATCCATTTCCAGTCCGGTCCGCAGAAGGCTTCGAGCGTGGCGGACCTGATGTCCCACGAGGTCAGCGCGCGGGTCGGGTCCTCCGGGTGGGGCAGTTCGCCGCGGTCGGCCTTGGCGATCACTTCCTTCCAGACCCGCGACGCACCGGGATCAGGCACGGCGCACCGCGCGTCGCGGGCGCACCACTTCACGAATTCCCGGAAGTTCGCCTCGCCGTCGGCGGTCTCGGTCAGTAGGAAGTCGCGCGTGCCGAGGCTGTGGTCCATGTTGCTGTCGATCACCAGCGCGCGGAAGTTCTTCGGGTACCGCTCGGCGTACTGCTGGCCGATGAGCGTGCCGTATGAGACGCCGTAGTAGTTGATCTTCCGTTCGCCGAGCGCGATCGGCAGGGCGTCGATGTCCTGGATGACGTTGCTGGTGTCGACGTGGTCGAACAGCGGCCCGGTACGCGCCCGGCAGTCCTTGCCTAGTTCCGCGTTGTAGGCGACCAGCCGGTCGAAGTCCGCCTGGCTGGTGAGCACCGGGGTCGGGGCCTTGGCCATCAGCTCGGCGCTGCACACCACCGGGTTGCTCCGGGCGACTCCGCGCGGGTCGAAGCCGACGATGTCGAAGCTGGCCAGGAGCTCCGGCGTGAAGACCTCCGCCGCGCCGAGCACCGCGTTGACACCGGAGCCACCCGGACCGCCCGGGTTGATGACCAGGATGCCGATCCGCTTCGCCGGGTCGGTGGCCTTGCGCCGGGCCACCGCGAGGTCGAACCTGGGCCCGCGTGGCTTGTTCCAGTCGATCGGGACGCGCAGCGCGCCACACTCGGCGGTCGGATCCTCCTCGCACGCAGCCCACGAAACCGACCCGCCACGGACCGCATGTCTTGGTCCTTCCCGTGTGTGGAACAGGAACCAACCAAGCCTCACGGAAGCGGCGTAAAGGACACATCACTCCACAGGACGACACAACACCGGGGATGACCCCGACCTGATCACCGCGTCTGCGACACCCAGGACTCGTGCAGGTGCGCATACGGCGATCCACTCTGGACGACCAGTTCGGCGTGCGGTCCGCGCTGCACGACGCGACCGGCGTCGACCACGATCACCTCGTCGGCGGCCTCGGCGGTGGAGAGCCGGTGCGCGATCGCGAGCGTCGTCCGCCCCCGGGTGAGGGAGTCCAGCGCCCGCTGGAGCCGGACCTCCGTGGCCGGGTCGACCGCCGACGTGGCCTCGTCGAGGACGAGCAGGTCGGGGTCGGCGAGGTAGGCCCGCGCGATCGCCACGAGCTGCCGCTCGCCGACGCTCAACGACTCGCCGCGCTCACCGACATGGCTGTCGAGCCCGGCCGGCAGCGCCTCCAGCCAGTCGGCCAGGCCGAGTTCGGTGAAGGCGAGGCGGATGTCGTCGTCGTGGGCGCCGGGGCGGCCGTACCGGACGTTGTCGCCGACCGTCCCGTCGAACAGGAACCCGTCCTGCGGCACCATCACGACCCGCGACCGCAGCGACTCGAACCGGACGGACCGCAGCGGCACACCGGACAGCAGCACGGAACCGCTGGTCGGGTCCATGAGCCGGGTCAGCAGCTTCGCGAACGTCGTCTTGCCGGATCCGGTCTCCCCCACGACCGCCACCCGGGTCTGCGGCGCGATCGTCAGGTCGACGTCGCTGAGCACCTCGGGCCCGCCCGGGTACGCGAAGTGGACGTGCTGGAACGACACGCCGACCGGGCCGGGCGGAAGGTCGCGTCCGCCCGGACCGGGGTCGGCGACGTCCGGCTCGACGTCGAGCACGTCGAGGACGCGGCGCCAGCCGGCGATCGCGTTCTGCGACTCGTTCAGGACCTCCGTCGAGACCTGCACGGGCTGCACGAACAGCGTCGCCAGGAACAGGAACGCGGTCAGCTCGCCGACGGTCAGGTCACCGTCGACGCCGAGCAGGACGCCCACGATCACGACCGACGCGTTCGCCAGCCCGGCCACGATCTCGCCGGTGGAGAACGCCAGCACGCTGACGCGCTGGGCACGGGTCTGCTCGCGCCGGTAGCCGCCGATGGCGTCGTCGAGGCGGGCGGCCGTCCGGGCCTGCACGCCGTACGCCCGGATCACGGACGCCCCGACCACGGTCTCCGCGATCACACCGAGCATCTCGCCGACCCGTTCGCGGACACGCCCGTACGCCCTGGCCAGCCGCCGCTGGAAGAACCGCAGGCACACCAGCAGCGGGACGAAGCACGCGTACACGACCAGCGTGAGCTGCCACGAGTACACGAACATCAGGGCGCTCGCCACGATCAGCTGCCCGATGCTGACCACGAACAGGATGCCGCCGAACTGCACGAACTGGCTGATCTGGTCCACGTCGGTGGTGACCCGGGAGACGAGCGACCCGCGCCGCTCGGCCTGCTGGTGCAGCATCGACAGGTCGTGGATGTGCCGGAACGCCTTGGTGCGCAGGGTGGCCAGCGCCGTCTCGCTGGTGCGGTAGAGGCGCACGTTCATCGCGTACGCCGAGACCGCCGTCACCACGACGGCGACCGCCGCCAGCGCCACCAGCACCGCGACGACGCCCAGGTCGGGGCCGCCCGGCACCCGCAGGCCCCGGTCGATCGTCTGTTGGACCGCCACCGGCACGACGAGCCGCCCGCCCGTCGCGACCAGCGCCAGCAGAAGGGTGCCGGCGATCCCGTCCCGCAGCTCCGGCGTCAGCCGCACCCCCCGCACGAACGTCCGCCAAGCCCCCTGCTCTTCGGAACTTGTGGCCCGGCCCGCAGGCGCGACCGGGCGCATGGCGGTGGTGTTGACGCTCATGCGGGCACCTCCGCGTCGGCGAGTTCGGCGGCGCGTTCCCGCTCCCGTTCGCGTTCCGCCTCGGCGTACGCGGTGACGAGGTTGGCGTACCCCGGCGAGGCGCTGAGCAGCTCGTGGTGGCTGCCCCGGGCCAGGACGCGGCCGTTCTCCAGGTAGGCGACCTCGTCCGCGAGCGCGATCGTCGCCTGCCGGTACGCCACGACGAGGACGGTCGCGGACAGCTCGGCGCTGCGCAGGCCGCGCAGGATCTCAGCTTCGACAGCGGGGTCGACGCTGCTGGTCGCGTCGTCCAGGACGAGGAGCCGGGGACGGCGCACGAGCGCCCGGGCGAGCGCCAGCCGCTGCCGCTGCCCGCCGGACAGCGACGTTCCCCGCTCGCCGACCCGGGTGTCGAGTCCGCCGGGCAGCGCCCGCACGAACTTCTCCGCCTGGGCGAGCCGGAGCGCGGCCCACACGTCGTCGTCGGAGGCGTCCAGGCCGAGGGTCACGTTGCCCCGGACGGTGTCGTCGAAGACGAACGTCGTCTGCGGGACCAGCGCCACGGCGCCGCTCACCTCGCCGGCTGCGAGGGTCCGTACGTCCACCCCGGCGAGATCGACCGTGCCGGAGCCAGGGTCTACGAGCCGGCTCACCAGCGTGGTCAGCGTGGACTTGCCGGATCCGGTCGGGCCGACGAGCGCGGTGGTGCGGCCGGGGGCGAGTTCGATGTCGACGCCGTGCAGGACTTCGTCCCCGTCCTCATAAGTGAATGAAACGTTACTCAGCGTGAGCGCCGCCGGGCCTGCGCCGGGCAACCGGCCCTCGCCGTAGCGCATGGCGCTGTCTTCGGTGAGCACGCTCTGGACCCGCTCCCAGCCGGCCACGCTGCGCGGCAGGTCGCCGAGTACCCAGCTGATCGCCCGCAGCGGGAACGCCAGCACGGTGAACAGGAACGCCACGCTGACCAGGTCCTGGACGGTCACGGCGCCGGCCTGGAGCCGGACCGCACCCACCATCAGCACGACCAGCGTGCCGAGGTTCGGCAGCATCTCCATCAGCGGGTCGAACAGGCCACGGATGCGACCCACCCGCACCATGGCGTCGCGCAGCTCGACCGCGCGTGTCCCGAACCGCTCGGTCTCCGCCGCTTCCCGGCCGAGCGTCTTGACGACCAGGGCGCCGTCGAAGCTCTCGTGTGCCATCGCGGACAGGTCGGCGCGGAGCTGCTGGGCCTCCATGGCGCGCGGCGACATCCGGCGCGAATAGGCGACGTTGAGGGTGAACACCACCGGGAACACCAGCAGTCCGACCAGCGCCAACACCCAGTCCGTGACGAACAGGGCAGTCGCCGCGACGGCCACCATGAAGACGACGCCCACCGCGAACGGGAACGGCGCGATCGGCGACCAGGTGGCCTCGACGTCGCTGTTGGCGTTCGACAGCAGGGAACCGGTGGGGTGGCGGTGGTGCCAGGCCAGCGGCAGTTCCAGGTACTTGCGGGTGACGCGGCGCCGGTACGTGGCCTGGAGCCGGAACTGCATGACGCCCGCGGCGAGGCGCCGGCCGAGGATCCCGGCGACCTTGAGGACGGCCACCCCCAGGATCGCCGCGGACGCGAAGGCGAGCGCGCTGACCGTGACGTCGCCCGAATCGAACGCGGGGACGATCACCCGGCCCGCCACCGCGCCGAACACGAACGCGGTCGCGACCGTCATCAGCCCGAACAGGGCACTGCCGACCGCGCTGACCGCGAAGATCCGCGGCTCCTCACGGACGGAGATCCACAGGACGCGCAGCCCCCGCCGCACCACGTCCTTCTGATCGCTGCGTGCCACTGTTCTCCCCTCGCCGGCGCCCTGACCCACAGTCACATGCAAGTCCGACAATCTCGAACGCATTCCCGCCCGGACGTGCGCCAGGCCACATCGGCCCTCCCTCTACGCTCAGGGCATGAAGCCCCACTCCCGCGTCGAACGGGCCGCCCTCGCCGACCTCATGGAAGACCTCGGGCCGGACGCGCCGACCCTGTGCGGCGACTGGGACACCTACGACCTGGCGGCCCACCTCGTGGCGCGGGACCGCCGACCCGACTCCGGTCCGGGTCTCGTCGTGCCCGCCCTCGCCGGCTGGACGGAGAAGGTCCGCCGCGGCATCCGCGCCGACACGCCCTACGCCGAGCTGATCGGCCTGGTCCGCTCCGGGCCGCCCGTGTGGAGCCCCGTCGGGCTGCCGTTCATCGAGGCGGCGTCGAACACGGTCGAGTACTACATCCACCACGAGGACGTCCGGCGCGCGCAGCCCGGCTGGGCTCCCCGCGCGGTGCCGACAGGGCTGGAGGACTCGCTGTGGTCCCGGCTCCGCGCCGGCGCCACGTTCATGCTGCGCGGCGCGCCGACGGGCGTCCGGCTGCGGACCCCGGACGGACGCGAGATCACCGCGAAGTCCATGGAACCGCTGGTCACGGTCACGGCCGCGCCGAGCGAGCTGATCCTCTACTGCGCCGGGCGGCAGTCGGTGGCCCGGGTGGATGCCCAGGGCGACCCGGACGCCGTCGCCGCTCTCGCCGCCGCTGCGCTGAAGATCTGAGTTCCGACCGGTCGGATCGTGAAGCCTGGCTTCACGATCCGACCGGTGGCTAGGCCAGGTGCTCCGCGAGGAGGGCTGACAGCTCGTCCGGGACGCGGAGCGGGAGGATGTGGTCGGCGCCGGCCAGCATGACGCGGCGCGCGCCGCGGATCTTCGAGGCCAGCAGGTCGCCGATGTCCGTGATGACGTCGACGTCCTCTTCGCCCAGCACGACCAGGGTGGGCACGGACACCTCACCCAGTCGCGGAATGGCCGACGGCTGCTCGATCTCCAGCTCCTCCTCCAGCATGAAGTCGAGCGCGTCGGCGATCATCGTGGCGGCGAGGTCGTCGCGGCCGACGGACAGCGGCGCCCACAGCTTCACCAGCCCGTCGGCGACGCCTTGGCGGTCACCACGCTTGAAGGCGTCCATCCGCTCCTCGTAGCCGGGCAGGCGCGGCCAGTCGTACCCGCTGAGGCCGGGCGCGACGAGCGTCAGGGTGCTCACCCGCTCCGGATGGGCCAGCGCGGTGTCGAGCGCGGTCGCGCCGCCCTGGCTCAGGCCGACGAAATGGGCCCGGTCCACGTCGAGGGCGTCCAGGACCGCGACGGCATCGGCGACAAGCGAAAATCCCGCTTCCGGACGGGGTGAGCGCCCGTACCCGCGCGAATCCACCCTGATCACGCGGTGCCGCCCGGCCAGCGCCGGGACGATCGGGTCCCAGACCCGGGAGTCCGTCACCCCCGCGTGGAGGAGAAGTACGGGCGGTCCGTCGCCGGACACCTCCGCGTGCAGGTGGCCGCCGTTAACCGGGATTCGATGCTCCGTCGAGTTCATGCCGTCACCGTATTGCTCATGGCGACAGGTTTTGTACTCGTGGCCACGGGGCACTGACGCATTCCGGACAGTTGCCAGTGATACCGAACCTTGGGAGGTACTTGAGCGTATTCACATCGACTCGTATGTACAGAAGCAGTCGATGAACAGGAGCCCGCTCTCACCCTGAGGAGGCCGCCATGCGCACACCGACGACCCCCTGCACGGCCCTTACCGAGGTCGGCAGTGCGCTGACGGCTGTCGCCGAACGGTTCGGTGTCCCCTTCGCGGGCGACGCGCGGTCCGTGGTGCGGCGCGGTGAGATCCGGCGCCACGCGATCTGGCGGAATCCACCCGTCGA
The DNA here is from genome assembly GCA_963742725.1 of uncultured Actinomycetota bacterium. GTDB lineage: Bacteria > Actinomycetota > Actinomycetes > Mycobacteriales > Cryptosporangiaceae > CAVVAL01. The sequence goes on from CAVUMX010000003.1 coordinate 2,241,277, forward strand.
CACCGGCGGGCTGCCGGTCGTCCTGGTGGGCGGGTTGTTGACGGCCTCGCCCGTGCTGCTCTCGATACTGCGGACCTGGCTCGACAGGCTCGGCTGCCGCACCATCCTCGCGCCGACCGGATTCGGCGTGAGCTGTGGCGAGGAGAGCACCCAGATCCTGACGGCGACCCTGCGCGAGGTCGTCGCCACCACCGGCGAAGCGCCCGTGGTCGTCGCCTACAGCCGCGGCGGCCAGTTCGCGCGGGCCGCCGCCGTCCGCGACCCGGACCTCGTCCGCGGGCTGGTCACGCTCGGCAGCCCGCTCCGCGACGGGCTCGCCGACATCCATCCGCTGCTGCGTCTCCAGGTCTACGCGCTGGGGACGATCGGCACGCTGGGCGTCCCCCACCTCCTGCGCGCGACGTGCCTGTGGGGCGGCTGCTGCCGCCAGCTCCGCGCCGACGTCACCGGCCCCTTCCCCGCCGACGTGCCGTTCCTCAGCGTGTACTCCCGCGCGGACGACATGGTCGGCTGGCAGGCCAGCCTCGACCCCGGTGCCCGGCACCACGAGGTCCACACCACCCACGGCGGACTGGTCGCCGACCCGGCCGTCTTCACCGCGATCGCCGCCGAGCTGGCCGCGGTCCTGGGCAGCGCCGAGCCGGACGACGCCGCGGCCGCCTAGCACGTCCGCCTGACCCGCCCGGCGTTTCGACGGAGCCTCAGCGGGCACCGAGACAGGGACACTCCCTCATCTGGAGGTTCCCCATGTCGAACGAGGCTGTCATCGCAGTTGTCGTCGGCGCGGTGGTCCTCGTGCTCGCGATCGTGGTGATCGCACGGCTCGCCATGTCGTGGCGCCAACGCCGTCACCTTCGCGAACAGTTCGGCCCCGAGTACTCCCGGGTGGTCGACCACGCGGACAACCGGCGCGACGCCGAGCAGGAGCTCACCGCCCGAGAACGGCGCCACGGCGACTTCGACCTGCGGCAGATCCCCGCGCAGCGGCGCGCCGAGTACCAGAGCCGGTGGACCGCAGTGCAGGAACACTTCGTGGACACCCCGGACGCCGCCGTCGGCGAGGCCGACGAACTGGTCACGATCGTCATGGCCGAACGCGGCTACCCCACCAACGGCTACCAGCAACAGGTCGCCGACCTGTCCGTCGAACACGCCCGCACGCTGGACCACTACCGCGCCGCGCACGAGGTCAACGAGCGCCGCCGCGACGAAACCACGTCCACAGAGGACCTGCGCCAGGCCATGGTCCACTACCGCGCGCTCTTCGACGACCTGCTCGGCACCCGGCGTCAAGCCTGAGAGGACACGCCATGTCCAACGACACGCGACCGGACGCCACCACGCCCCGGCGCGACACCCCACCGGACGGCCAGAACCCCAAGGCCCGCGCCGTCCCGACCCCACCCGGCGGCGTGCCCCGACCCGGAACTCCGACCGGTACCGCACCGACCGGCACCGCACCCACCGGCACCGCACCCACCGGCACCGCGCCGACCGCCGGCGCGCCGACCGCTGGGGCACCGACTGCCGGCGCGCCGACCGCTGGGGCACCCGGCGCGCCGGTGTCGGCGGGCGAGCGCCCGACCGGCCAGGCGTCCGTGCCCACCGTTCCGGCGCAGAGCACGCCGGCCGGCACACCGTCGGCCGAGTCAGCCACCGCGGCGCCGAAGACACCCACCGCGCCGCCAGAGAAGGCCGACGCCCGACCGGACATGACCGACACCGCGAAGCGAGACACGATCGACGCGGCACAGCCGGACAGGACGGATGCCACACGGCCGGACAAGGCCGAGGCGACACGGGCCGACGCAACCGACGCCGCACCGCCGGAAAAGGGCGACGCACGGCTGGACAAGGTGGACGCCACACAGCCGCGCATGACCGACGCCACGCGGCAGGAGTCGGCCGACACTGCTCGGCCGGACCTGCCTGACACCGCACCGCCAGGCGCGGCCGACACCGCCCGGCCGGGCACGGCCGACACGGCGGGGTCGGGGACCGCGCGGGACGGAGCCGCTGATCCGGAGCGGGGCGATGCCGTCGATCCCGATCGGGCCTCGACGCCCAAGCCGCCCGGCACCGCCGACCAGGGCGGACCCGTCCTCGGCCAGGACCGTGCGGCGAAGTACCGCGACGAGTGGCGCGAGGTGCAGGCGTCGTTCGTGGACAATCCGGCCACGGCGGTGCGGTCGGCTGACCAGCTCGTCGCGGACGTGGTCGCCGCGCTGACGAAGGCCCTGGACGAGCAGCACAAGTCGATGGGCACCGGCTGGCGGGACATCCCGGACAGCGACACCGAGGACCTGCGCACAGCGCTCGTCCGCTACCGCGCGGTGTTCCACCACCTCATCGAGGTCTAGCCGCGCCCGAGGTTCGGACTTTTGAGGGTCGGCGACGGCCGACACCCCTCAAAAGTCCGAACCTCGGCGGCAGTCGGCAGACGGCCGAGCAGCGCCGATAGCGGACCAGTGGCCGGCCTCGGCGGCAGTCGGCAGACGGCGGGCCAGGCAGCGCCGGTCAACGAACAGGTGGCCGGCCTCGGCGGCGGTGGCGGTCGCTCCGGTGGGATCAGCGGACGGGGTGGCCGGCCTCGCTGAGGGCGGTCTTGACCTGGCCGATGCTCAGCTCGCCGAAGTGGAACACGCTCGCGGCAAGGACCGCGTCGGCGCCGGCGTCGACGGCCGGGGCGAAGTGTTCGACCGCCCCCGCCCCGCCGCTGGCGATCACGGGCACGTCGACGACGGCACGCACCGCGCGGATCATCGGCAGGTCGTAGCCGTCCTTGGTGCCGTCGCCGTCCATGGAGTTGAGCAGGATCTCCCCGACGCCCAGCTCCTGGCCGCGCGCGGCCCATTCGACGGCGTCGATGCCGGTGCCGCGCCGCCCGCCGTGGGTCGTGACCTCGTACCCGCTGGGGGTCGGCGGTCCGTCGACTACGCGCCGGGCGTCCACGGACAGCACGATGCACTGGGCACCGAACCGCTGGGACAGTTCGCGCAGCAGCTCCGGACGGGCGATCGCCGCCGTGTTCACCCCGACCTTGTCGGCGCCCGCGCGGAGCAGAGCGTCCACATCGGACACGGCCCGTACGCCGCCCCCGACGGTCAGCGGGATGAACACGCACTCGGCGGTGCGCCGTACGACGTCGAAGGTGGTCGCCCGGTCGCTGGACGACGCGGTGATGTCGAGGAACGTCAGCTCGTCGGCGCCGGCCGCGTCGTATGCCCTGGCCAGCTCGACCGGGTCCCCGGCGTCACGCAGGTCGGTGAAGTTGACGCCCTTGACCACGCGCCCGTTGTCCACGTCCAGGCAGGGAATGACGCGCACAGCGACAGTCACGGGAGGTACGCCTCTACTTCCACCTCGACCAGGTGGTCCGGGTGGGCGAGGCCGCTGACCTCGACCATCGTCGCCACCGGACGGACGTCGCCGAACAGCTCGGCGTGCGCCCGGCCCACGTCGTCGGCGTGCGCGATGTCGGTGACGTACATCCGGGTGCGTACCACGTGCTCGACGCCCGCGCCGACCTCGCGCAACGCCGCCAGCGCGATCCCGAACGCCTCGCGCGTCTGGCCGTGCGCGTCGTCGACGTGCGCCACGGTGCCGTTCACCGTGGACGTGCAGCCGGCGGTGAGCGCCCACGGGCCGGCGAGCACGGCGCGCGAGTAGCCGATCACGTCCTCCCACGGCCCGCCGGAGGAGATCCGCCGGACGGTCATGACGTGGCGGCCAGTGCCTCGGGCAGCGTGAACGCGCCGGCGTAGAGCGCCTTGCCGACGATCGCGCCCTCGACGCCGAGCGGGACGAGCCCGGCGAGCGCGCGCAGGTCGTCCAGGCTGGACACGCCGCCGGAGGCGATGACGGGTCGGTCCGTAGCCGCGCACACATCCCGCAGCAGGTCCAGGTTCGGGCCGGACAGCATGCCGTCCTTGTTCACGTCGGTGACGACGTACCGGGCGCAGCCCTCGGAATCCAGCCGGGCCAGCACGTCGAACAGCTCGCCGCCGTCGCGGGTCCAGCCGCGCGCCGAGAGCGTGGTGCCCCGGACGTCGAGCCCGACGGCGATGGCGTCTCCGTGCTCGGCGATGGCCTTCGCGCACCACTCCGGGTCCTCCAGAGCGGCGGTGCCGATGTTGACCCGCGCGCAGCCGGTGGCCAGGGCGGCGCGCAGCGACTCGTCGTCACGGATGCCGCCCGAGAGCTCCACTTTCACGTCCAGCCCTCGTACGACGTCCGCGAGAAGGTCTCGGTTTGAGCCGCGCCCGAACGCCGCGTCGAGGTCGACCAGGTGGATCCACTCGGCGCCGTCGCGCTGCCACGTGAGGGCGGCCTCGGCCGGGTCGCCGTAGGAGGTCTCGGTGCCGGCGGCGCCCTGGACGAGGCGGACCGCCTGGCCGGCGGCGACGTCAACGGCGGGCAGGAGGGTCAGCATGGCTATCGCGTGCTCCGGTTCGTGGTGAGGGTGACGATGGCGGGCAGGGCCAGCAGCGCGAGCACCGCGACGGCGATCCGCTCCGGCCACGTGTCGACGAGGTACCAGGTGAGGCTGAGGACGACGATGAGGCCGACCGCGATCCCCGACAGCTGCGCGCGGTTGCGGCGACCGGTCAGGCGCCCGGTGCGGCCACGGCGCGGCACGACGCGGTCGCGCAACGCCTGCCACCGTGCCGAGCGGGCGGCGCGCCGCTGCGCCTCCGCCTGCCGCTTCTCGACCTCGGCCTGACGGGCGGCGCGCCGCTGGGCCCGCTCGCGACTCACGGCGCGACCCCACTACCGGCGGCGCCCGTCATCGCAGGCTCCTGACCCAGTTGGCGAGCAGCGCCGCGCCGGCGTCCCCGGACTTCTCGGGGTGGAACTGCGTGGCCGACAGCGTGCCGTGCTCGACGGCCGCGACGAACGGCTCGCCGTGCTCGGCGGTGGTCACGAGGCCGGCCGTGTCGGGGGCGGCGTAGGAGTGGACGAAGTAGAAGCGCGTGCCCGCCTCGATCCCTGCGAACAGGGCGCTGCCGGGAGCGGGCGCCACGGTGTTCCAGCCCATGTGCGGGACCCGGTCGGCGCGCAGCCGGCGCACCTCGCCGGGCAGGAGCCCGAGCCCGGCCGTGACGACACCGTGCTCGTCGCCCCGGTCGAACAGGATCTGCATGCCGACGCAGATCCCCAGCACCGGACGCTCGTCCGCGACCCGCTTCGCGATCACCGGACCCGCGCCGAGCGCGTCGACACCGGCCATGCACGCCGCGTAGGCGCCGACGCCCGGCACGACGAGGCCGTCGGCTTCGACGGCGAGCCGCAGGTCGGAGGTGACGGTCACGTCCGCGCCCGTCCGCGCGAGAGCCCGTTCGGCCGAGCGCAGGTTGCCCGAGCCGTAGTCCAGGACGACCACGCTCACAGCCATGCCACACCCGCCCCCGCCGCCAGCACCGCCAGCGCGCCGACGACCACGACCGCCACCTTGCTCGCCCCGTTCTTCACCAGCGTGTACACCCCGCCGAGCAGAAAACCGGCCACCGCGAACAGAACGATCGACACTAAGAGCACCCACCAACAGTGCACTGGCCGGCCGCGGCGGCCCTATTGGCGCGCACTCACAGCCTCCCCTTGGTGCTGGGGATGCCGCGGACGCGCGGGTCCAGGGCGGTCGCGTCGCGCAGCGCCCGGGCCACGGCCTTGAACTGGGCTTCGGCGATGTGGTGGGCGTCCCGGCCGGACTTGACCGAGATGTGCATCGCGATCGAGGCGTTGAAGGTGAACGCCTCCCACACGTGGCGGACGAGCGTGCCGGGGAACATCCGGCCGATGACGGCGGTGTCCATGACCGGCGCGTCCTCGTGGACGAGGTACGGCCGCCCGGACAGGTCGACCGCCACCTGGACGAGGCACTCGTCCAGCGGCACCAGCGCGTCGCCGAAGCGGCGGATGCCGGCCTTGTCGCCGAGCGCCTGCTTGAACGCCTCGCCCAGCGCGATCGCCGTGTCCTCGACCGTGTGGTGCGCGTCGATGTGGAGGTCACCAAGGGTGTGGACGGTGAGGTCGAAGCCGGCGTGCTTGCCGAGCTGGTTGAGCATATGGTCGTAGAAACCGACCCCGGTCTCGACGTCGACGGTGCCCGAGCCGTCCAGGTCGATCTCGACCAGGACCTTCGACTCGTGCGTGGCCCGCTCCACGCGGCCGGTGCGGCTCATTCCTGGTCCTCCTGCGGTAGTACCTCAGCTAGCGCGGAGTCGAGCGCGTCGAGGAAGGCGCCCACCTCCTCCGGCGTGCCCGCGGTGACCCGCAGCCAGCCCGGCAACCCGACATCCCGGATGAGCACACCATGCTCCAGCAGGCGACGCCAAACCGCCCGGTGGTCAGCAAGTCCACCAAACAGGACGAAATTGGCGTCACTCGGCACGACGGCGAGTCCACGCGCGGTGAGTTCGGTGACGATGCGGTCGCGCTGGACCTTGATCGCCTCGACGGTGGAGAGCAGCAGGTCGGCGTGGGCCAGCGCGGCGCGGGCGGCGGCCTGTGTCAGCGCGGACAGGTGGTACGGCAGCCGGACCAGCCGGATCGCGTCGACCACGGCGGGGTCGGCGGCCAGGTAGCCGAGCCGGGCGCCGGCCAGGGCGAACGCCTTGCTCATGGTCCGGGTGACGACGAGCCGGTCGCTGGCGGGCAGCCGGGTCAGGGCGCTCGGGGTGCCCGGGCGGGCGAACTCCGCGTACGCCTCGTCCACCACGACCATGCCGGGGGCCACGTCCAGGACGGCCTCGATCACGTCCATGCCGAGCGCGGTGCCGGTCGGGTTGTTCGGCGAGCAGAGGAACACCACGTCCGGCTCGTGCGCGAGCACCTGCTTGGCCGCGTCGTCGGCGTCGACGGTGAAGTCCTCCGCGCGCTGCCCGTCGATCCAGCGGGTGCCCGTGCCCTGCGACAGGATCGGGTGCATCGAGTACGCGGGGGTGAAGCCGAGCGCGCTGCGACCCGGGCCGGCGAACGCCTGGAGCAGCTGCTGCAGGACCTCGTTGGACCCGTTCGCGGCCCACAGGTTCTCGGTGGTCAGGCCATGGCCGAGGTAGCCGGCGAGCGCCTCGCGGAGCGCGACCGCCTCCCGGTCGGGATACCGGTTGAGCCCGGCCGCCTCCTGCCGGACCGCGTCCACGATGGCTTCGACGACCGGCTGCGGCACGGGGTAGGAGTTCTCGTTGGTATTGAGCGCCACCGGCACGTCCAGCTGCGGGGCACCGTACGGCTCGGCGCCGCGCAGATCCTCGCGCAGCGGCAGGCCGCCCGTCACTGGAACCGCACCCGGACGGCGGCGCCGTGTGCCGGCAGGTCCTCGGCGTCGGCGAGCGTCATCACGTGGCCCGCGACCTCCCGCAGCGCCTCCTCGGTGTACTCCACGAGGTGGACGCCGCGCAGGAACGACTGCACCGACAGCCCGGACGAGTGGCGCGCGCAGCCGCCGGTCGGCAGCACGTGGTTCGACCCGGCGCAGTAGTCGCCGAGGGAGACGGGCGCGTGCGGCCCGACGAAGATCGCACCGGCGTTGCGGACCCGCAGGGCGACGGCCCGCGCGTCGGCGGTCTGGATCTCCAGGTGCTCGGCGGCGTAGGCGTCGACGACCCGCAGGCCCTGGTCGACGCCGTCGACGAGGATGGCGCCGGACTGCCGCCCGGTGAGCGCGCTGGTGATGCGTTCGACGTGCTTGGTGGCCGCGACCTGGACCTTCAGCTCCACCTCGACCGCTTCGAGGAGCGCCTCCGAGTCCGTGACGAGCACGGAACAGGCGAGGGGGTCGTGCTCGGCCTGGCTGATCAGGTCGGCGGCGACGTGGCGCGGGTCGGCGGTGGCGTCCGCGAGGATCGCGATCTCCGTCGGACCGGCCTCGGCGTCGATGCCGATGACGCCGCGCAGCAGGCGCTTCGCCGCCGCCACGTAGATGTTGCCGGGGCCGGTGACCAGATCGACGGGGCGGCACTCGCCCGCGCCGTAGGCGAACATCGCGATCGCCTGGGCCCCGCCGACCGCGTAGACCTCCTCGACGCCGAGCAGCGCGCACGCCGCCAGGATCGCCGGGTGCGGACGGCCGCCGAACTCCTTCTGGGGCGGCGACGCCACGGCCAGCGACGGCACGCCCGCGATCTGCGCCGGTACGACGTTCATCACGACGCTGGACGGGTAGACCGCGAGGCCGCCCGGCACGTACAGGCCGACCCGGTCCACGGGCAGCCACCGCTCGGTGACCGTGCCGCCGGGGACGACCGTCAGTCTCGGTGTCGACCCGGCGCTGATCGGAGTGGACGAGCCTGGCGCGGCGGATCGACTCCTCCAGCGCGGCCCGCACGGCGGGATCGAGGTCGGCCAGAGCCTGCCGCAGCGCCTCGGTCGGCACCCGGATGTCGTCCAGCTCCACGCCGTCGAACCGCCGCGTGGCCTCGACCAGCGCGGTGACCCCATGGTCCCGCACGGCCTCGACGACCGGGCGGATCCGCTCGACGGCGGCGTCCACGTCCAGTTCGGCGCGCGGCAGCACCTCGCGGGGGTCCGTCGCGGAACCCCGGAGATCGATTCTGGTCAACACACCTTGAGTCTAGGGAACCCGGTCCGCACCGTCCGTCCGGGTTCTCACGGGCTGGTCACGGTGTGGCGCGGCCCACACGCGGGGCTGCTCCGGGGGCGCGGCGGCTGACATGATTGTCCGCGTGAACATCCGCATCCACGACGACCCCGACGCCGGCCCGCAGAACTACGCCATGGCCACTGAACTGACCGGCCCTGGCCGGCTGCTCTACATCAGCGGCCAGGTCCCCGAAACCACCGACGGCATCACTCCCCGGAACTTCGCCGACCAGGCGCACCTCGTCTGGCAGAACATCGAGAAGGTCCTCGCGGGCGCCGGTATGGGCATCGAGAACCTCGTCAAGGTGACGACGTTCCTGTCCGACCGCAAGTACCGGCACGAGAACAGCCGGGTGCGCCAGGAGGTCCTGGGCGAGCACCGGCCCGCGCTGACCGTGATCGTCGCCGGCATCTACGAGGAACGCTGGCTACTGGAGATCGAAGCCATCGCCGCCGGCTGACCGCGGGGGGTCGCCGGACGTCGGTCCGGCGACCCGCCAGTGGTCACAGCACTAGTCAGCCGATCGCCCCCGCCGCGATGCGTTCCTCGGTCTCGGCGGCGACCTTCGGGGAGAAGTCCCGCATGAACGGCACGATCACCGCCAGCGCGAGGACCGCGAAGAACGCGAACGCCGCCTGCGCGCTGGCGTACTCGGCGATCAGCCCGGCGACGCCGGCGCCGATGGGCACCGATCCCCAGCCGAACAGCCGGGACACCGCGCTGTAGCGGCCCATCATGTCGAGGCTGACGAGCGTCTGGCTGACCGTCCGCGAGTTGACGACCCACAGGCCGCCGCCCAGCCCGCCGAGGAAGGCGCCGAACCCGGCCAGCCACACATTGGTGGTGACGGCCGGGATCGCGACCATCGCGCAGGTCAGGAAGATGTTCGCGAACATGACGCGACGCCGCCCGAACACCCGGTTGCAGGTGGCGACCAGGGCCGCGCCCGCCGCGCCACCGGCGCCCAGCGCGCCGACGAGCAGGCCGTAGTTCCTGGTGGACAGGTCCATCTCCTGCGTCGCGTAGAGCGGCATCAGCGCGAGCCACGCGCCCCACAGCGAGCAGAGGACGCTCACGAGCAGCGTCATGACGCGCAGCACCCGGTTGCTCCACAGGAACCTCAGTCCCTCGCCGATCTGGCCGTGGATCGTCGGGCGAGGCGTGTCCGCGGCCTTCGGCGCCGGCCGGAACCTGCCGACCAGGAACAGCAGCGTGACGGTCGTGATCGCGTAGCCGGCCACCGTGCTGCCGAGCGCGAACGCGGCGCCGGCCGCCACCAGCAGGCCGCCGATGAACGGTCCGATGAACTCGTTACAGATCGTCTCCGCGCCGGTCAGCCAGGAGTTGGCCTTGTCACGGCCGGGCGGCGCGACCGCCGTGGGGATCAGCGCCGCCGCGGACGTCAGCGCGATCACCTCGGCGATGCCCAGCACGATGCCGCCCGCGTACAGCAGTGGCAGGTTCGACTCGTCCATCAGCGCCGCGCCCAGCAGCACGCCGACGACAATGATCCGCGTGAGGTTGGCGACCCACAGCAACATGCGCCGGTCGACCCGGTCCACCAGCACGCCGACGTGCAACGCGGTGAACAGCCACGGCAGCATCAACGTCATCAGGACGCCGGAGACCAGCGCCGGCGACTTCGTCAAGGTCGTGGCGATCAGCGGTAGCGCCACCTTGAGCACGCCGTCCGCCAGGTTGGTGACCGCCGTGAACCCGACCAGCACCACTGTGTTGCGCCCGCTGTAGTCCACGTCGGCCGTGGTTGCCCCCGCCGCCGACGCAGTGACCGACGCGGGCTCCGACGCCTTCGTCGACTCCGCCATCACACCCCATCTCCTCGAACTCTGTGTCGTCCAACCGCGGCCCATTCAAGCCGGGTTTCACTCGATACGGTGTGGAATGCCCACACTCGCAAACACCGTCCGGACCCGCCCGGACAGCGCGTCCAGCACGCGCCGCTGATCGCGGTACGCCGCGACGGCCTCCCCCACGGCGCGGTGCCGGAACCGCACTTCGTGCCCCGGCGCGACCTGGCCCAGCACGGACTGCGCGACCCTGGTCGCGACCGCCACCACCGGGTAGCCGGCGGTGACCGGACGTCCACGCTGGAGCACCAGCAACTCGTCCGACGGCGGCACCTCGACGGCCCCCGCCGGCACGCCCTTCGACACCAGCTCGGCACCCGCCGCGCGCCGGGGCACGGGGCCGGCCAGGCGCAACCCGACGGCGTCACTGTCCGGACGGACGGTGAACGTGCCGTCCAGGGCGCCGGTGACCTCGTCCGCGTCGGGGCCGGCCGTCACGTCGATCGTCCACGGGCTGCCGAACCGGGGCGGGCGCGCGCCGACGGCGAACACCGGGTGCCGGTACACGGGGTGGTCTACGGCGCGGTACGCGCTGCGCACCGTCACCTCGGATCCGGCCCGCAGCCAGGTCCCGGCGCCGAGCTGCGCGTTCGGGGCGCAGCTGCCGAGCACGCGGGGCACGTCCCACGCGCCGTTCACCGCGACGTACACCCGCAGGCCCCCGCTGATCCCGGTGATGCTCATCTGCTCCCCGGCCGCGACACACACCGGCTCCCACGCCCGCAGGGCCCGCGCGGGCGGCGGGCCGGCGGTGATGGTCGCCGGGGCGCCGGTGATGGCGATCAGGGCGTCGTCGGCCACGGTGAACGCGAAGTCCGATGCGGTGACCTCGATCAGCGGGCCGCCCTCGGCGTTGCCGGCGAGGATGTTCGCCACGGCCGCCGAGTACTGGTCGGCGGCGCCACCGGCCGGGATGCCGTGCCGGGCCAGGCCGGGGCGCCCCAGGTCGGTGACGGCGGCCAGGCCGGCGCGCCGCACGGTGATCACGGCAGCTCCCCGACCGGCACGAACTGGAACCGATCGCCCGGGCGGTAGGGGACGTGCGGGCGCCGTGCCGCGTCGACGAACCGCAGCGGCGTCCGGCCGATGAGCCGCCAGCCGCCGGGCGACCGCACGGGGTAGATGACGGCCTGCGCACCGGCGAGGGCGACCGAACCGGCCGGGACGGCGGTCCGGGGCGTGGGGCAGCGCCGCACCGGCGCCGGGAACGGCGAATCCGCAGAAGAAAGCATCGGCGCACCGGCCGGCGCACCGAGGAATCGCACCACCCATTCCGCACCGGCGTGTTGCCGCACGACCTCGCCGGCGGTGAGTCCGAGCTGGTCGGCGACGTCCGGGAGGTCCGGCCCGTCCTCGCCGCCGTAGCGGACGGGAATCTCGAACCGCCGCGGCGCCGCGCGCGCTCCGTCATGGAGCCCTGCCGCCAGCGCAAGCACCGAGGAGGCCACCGCGGCGTGGTCGGTCCGTCCACAGTCGAACTCGACGAGCAGGCTGTCGTACGTCGCGACGAGGTCCACCGACGCATCGGACGCTTCGAGCGCGTCGGCGAGCCACTGCACGGTCCGCCACCGCTGCTCGCGGCTCCCCCGCACCGCCCGGACGAGCACCGCCGAGTCGCCGCACGCCACGATGTCGAGCCCGCCGGCCGGCGGCCCAGCGGCCGGGGCCGTCACGTCAGGCTCCGGGCGGCCAGGACCCGGTCCAGTGGCGTGACCACGACCCCGGCCGTCTCCAGCGCGGCACGGACCGCCCGCGCGATCGCGACCGCGCCGGGGGTGTCGCCGTGCAGCAGGACGGTGTCGCACCGGACGGGCAGATCGGTGCCGACGACCGTCCGGACCTGGCCCTCGACCACCATCCGGACGACGCGCGCGGCGACCTCGTCCGGGTCGTCGATCACGGCGCCCGGCTGGCCGCGCCGCACGAGCGTGCCGTCGGCGGCGTACGCGCGGTCGGCCAGCCCGAGGATCGCCACGGCCAGCCCGGCGCCGCGCGACGCCTCGGCGAGGACGCCGTCCTGGGTGACCATGACGAGGTCCGGGTCGAACGCGGCGACAGCGCCGGCCAGCGCCTCCGCGTAGCCCCGGTCGGACATGGCGAGGTTGCCGAAGCGCCCGTGCGGCGTGACGTGCCGGAGCCGGACGCCGTGCGCCGTGGCGAACGCGGCGAGGGCGCCCAGCTGGTACAGCACGTCGGTGCGGACCTCGTGCGCGGTGAGGTCCATCGTGCGCCGGCCGAAGCCGACCAGGTCCGGGAAGCCCGGGTGGGCTCCGACGGCGATGCCACGGCTGGCGCAGGCGGCCACGGTCGCGTCCATGACGCGCGGGTCGCCGGCGTGGAAACCGCAGGCCACGTTCGCGGACGTGACGACGTCGAGCAGCGCCGCGTCGTCGCCCATCCGGTACGCGCCGTAGCTCTCCCCCAGGTCCGCGACGAGATCCACCGCCGGAGCCATCCGCATCACCCCGAGGTCGCGTCGATCAGGCGACGGATCTCGGTGATGCCGCGCCGGACCCGCTCGGGCGTCTCGGCGCCCACGGAGATGCGGATGTGCCGGTCGCAGGACTCCCCGTACGCGATGCCCGGTACGACACACACGCCGCTCTCCTTGAGGAGCCGCGTCGCGAACTCGTCCGAGCCGAGCGTCGAGGACCCGAGCGAGGCGAACAGGTAGAACGTCGCCGTGCCGGGCAGCGTCTCGATCCCGGCCTCGGCGAGCCAGCCCGCCGCGTCGTTGCGCGCCGACACCGCCCGCTGGATCTGCGGCCGGGTCCGTTCGATCAGCTCGTCGAAGTTCTCGGCGAGGTAGTAGGACAGGATCGTCGGCGCGCACGTGACGAGGTGCTGGTTGACCTTGAGGATCTGGTCCACGAGCTGCCGGTGCGCGATGACGTACCCGATCCGCCAGCCGGAGATGCCGTAGTTCTTCGACATCGAGTTGACCGTGATCGTGTGGTGCTTCTCGGGGTCGGCGGCGCCGCACGTGACGAACTCGGTGCCGGGCGGCACGAACTCGTTGTACGCCTCGTCCACCAGCAGCATCGCTCCGTTGGACTCCGCCAGCTCGTGGAGGTGGGCCAGTTCCTCGGCCGTGTACACCCGTCCGGTGGGATTGTTGGGGTTGTTGACGATGATGACCCGGGTGCGGGGCGTGACGTAGGCGCCCAGGTCGGCGACCGCCACGTCGTGCGGGACCATCACGGGCGTGCCCCGGCACAGGCGCACCTGCGCCGGGTAGCTGAGCCAGAACGGTTCCGGGATCAGCACCTCGTCGCCCGGCTCGACGACGGCCAGCAGCGCCATGAAGATCGCGGCCTTCGACCCGGCCGTGATCAGCAGTTCCTGGTCGGGGTCGACGGGCAGCCCGAACTGGTCCTCGTAGTACTTCGCCAGCCGGCGCCGCAGCTCCGGCAGGCCCCGGGAGTGCGAGTAGTGGTGCAGCGTGTCCGGGTCGAAGCCGGTGAAGTCCGGCGCCGGCACGTCGAAGAACGCCTCGCCGAGCGACAGCGTCACGATGTCGTGCCCGGTGGCCTTCAGCTCGTAGACGATGTTGTTGTACCTGATGGAGATGGCCTGTTCGAGCTCCTCCATCAGGGCGCTCGGTCTGAAGGGCGCCATCAGACCACGACCCGCGTCTGGCCGGTGCCCCACACGACGTTCTTCACCGTAGTCAGCGCCGCCAGGCCCATCGGGCCGCGGACGTGCAGCTTCTGGGTGGACACGCCGATCTCGACGCCGTAGCCGAACTCGCCGCCGTCGGAGTAGCGCGGCGACGCGTTCACGAACACGCTGCCGGCGTCGACCTGGCGGGTGAACCGGCGGGCGGTGTCGATGTCGCGGGCCACGATCCCCTCCGCGTTGGCCGTGCCCCACCGGCGGATGTGCGCGATGGCCTCGTCGGCGTCGGCGACCACGCGCACGGCGAGGACGAGGTCCAGGTACTCGGTGGCCCAGTCCTCCTCGGTCGCCGCGAGGGCCTTCGGCCACGCCTCGCGCGTCGCGGCGTCGCCGCGGATCTCCACGCCTGCCGCCGCGAGGTCGTCCAGGACGGCCGGCAGCCAGTCGGCGGCCAGGTCCTGGTGGACGAGCAGCGTCTCGATCGCGTTGCACACGCTCGGGCGGGACGTCTTCGCGTTGACCGTGACGGCGGTGGCCATCTCCCGGTCGGCGGAGGCGTCGATGTAGAGGTGGCAGTTGCCGGCGCCGTCGATCACCGTCGGGACGGTGGCGTTCGCCTCGACGGACGCGATCAGCTCCGCGCCGCCGCGCGGTACCAGCAGGTCGACGTACCCCTTGGCGCGCATCAGTTCGAGGGCGGCGTCCCGGGACGGGTCGTCGATGAGCTGGGCGGCCGCCGCCGGGATCTCGGGGTGCTCGGCGATCGCGGCGTCGAGCGCGTCCATGATCGCCCGGTTGGTGGCCATGGCGATCGAGGACCCGCGCAGCACCGCGGCGTTGCCCGACTTCAGGCACAGCGCGGCGACCTCGGCCGTGACGTTCGGCCGGGCCTCGTAGATCACGGCGACCACGCCGAGCGGCTCGCGGACCTGCTCGATCAGGATCCCGTTGGGACGGGTCCAGCCCTTCACGACCTGGCCCACCGGGTCGGGCAGGTCGACGATCGTCCGGATCGCCTTGGTCAGGCCGGCGACCCGGCGCTCGGTCATCGTCAGGCGGTCGACCAGCGTGGCCGAGACGCCGGCCTGCCGGGCCGCCTCGACGTCGTGGCCGTTGGCCTCGATGATCGCGTCCTGGTGCTTCTCGATGGCCGTGGCCATGTCCAGCAGCAGACGGTCCTTCTGTTCGGTCGTCAGCTGGGTGACGACGGCGGAGGCCTCGGCCGCGTCCTGGCAGACCTTGGTGACGGTCATGGTCAGTCCTCCCTGATCCGTACGTAGTCGGAGCTGACGAGCAACGCCGTGCCGGGCTCGCACCCGAACTCGACCGCGTCGGCGGCGTAGCGGATGCTGCCGCGCGCGAGCAGCCGGGCGTCCGGACCGGTGATGTCCACGACGTCACCCGCGCCGAACCGGCCGCGTGCCGTGGTCACCTCGACCCGGCGCAGCGGCTTGCGGTGCTCGATCGCGAGCAACCCGGCAGGAGCGCAGGTCACGGCGCCGCGCGGCGGGGTCCGGAACGCGCGCCACAGCCGGCCCGACTCGGGCGGGGTGCCCAGCACCGGACGTGGGGCGAACTCCGTCCCGACGTCGGCGCCCTCGTACGCGGCGATGAGCACCGCCGGGTCCGAGGTGTCGGCGATGACCGTGCGGACGCCCGAGTAGGTGGCGATCCAGCAGGCGGACAGCTTCATCAGCATGCCGCCGGTGCCGCCGTCGCCCGTGGTGTCGCCGGCGAGCGCCTCCACCTCCGGGGTCAGCACCGGCACCCGGCCGATCCGGCGGGCGTCGCCGAGCATCGGGTTGCTGTCGTAGAGGCCGGGCACGTTGGTCAGCAGCAACAGGAGCCCGGCCGCGAGGAAGCCGCTCAGCAGCGCGGCGAGTACGTCGTTGTTGCGGACGCCCAACGCGTCGTTCTCGTTGACGATCGGGACGAAGCCGAGCGCGCGCATCTCGTCGAACGTCGCGCGCACCCGGCCGCCGCTGGCGGGCTCGATCAGGTCGTGCGGCGTGAGCAGCACCTGCCCGGTCTCCAGCCCCCGCGCGGCGAACCGCTCCCGCAGGGCCGCGTAGAGGAGGCCCTGCCCCACCGCCGCGGCGACCTGCTGGGCCACCGTGCCCGACCCCGACAGGCCGTCGTGCCGGCGGCGACCGATGGCGATCGCGCCGGAGGTGACGACGACCGGCGCGAGGCCGGCCGCGATGCCGCGGCACACCGCCTCGCACAGCCGGTCGACCTTGTCCGGGTCGAGCTGCCCGTCGGTGACGAGCGAGGTGGTCCCGATCTTGAGGACGACGCGTTGGTCGGCTCTCACAACAGGTATCCGCCGTACTTGACGAAGTAGTCCACCGCCCGCACCGGCGGCCCGCCGTCGACGGCGACCTGGAGCAGCACGATGCCCCGGTCGTCGCCGTGCTCGGGCACGCCCGTCGCGATGACCACGCCGCCGTCGCCGGACTTCACGATCCGGCCCGGGGTGCCGCCATAGGCCCGGCTCGGCAGGGTCGCGGCCTTCACCCACAGCCGCTGCCCGTCGTGCTCGGTCCAGGCGTTGACGAACGGGTCGGACTGGCCGCGGATCAGGTTGTAGATCGCGGTGGTGCTCTCGCGCCAGTCGATGCGGGTGTCCTCGACGCCGATCCGGTGGTAGAACGACGCGCCCTGGCCGTCCTGCGGTTCGCCTCGGTGGCCCTGCTCGACCATTTCGAGTGCGCGCACCGTCGCCGGGACGTACTCGGCGACGACCTTGCCCAGCAGGTACCCGGCGGTGTCGTGCGGGCCGATCTTGACGACCGCGCGGGTGATCACCGGTCCGGTGTCCAGCTCCGCGTCCATGAAGTGGACGGTGACGCCGGTCGCGTCCTCGCCGTTGCGGATCACCCAGTTGACGGCGCCGAACCCGGAGTAGGACGGCAGCAGCGCGTCGTGCACGTTGATCGCGCCCAGCTCCGGGATCGCGAGCATCTCCTCCGGCACCTTCGTGCGCCAGTTCGTGGACACGATCACCTGCGGCGCCAGCGCGCGCAGCTTCTCGTGCAGCTCGGGCTCGCGGGCGTTCGACGAGTACGACACGTCGAGGCCCAGCTCGGCCGCCAGCCGCTCGACGTCCGGCTCGCCGAGGCCGCTGAACTCGGCCCGGTGGGTCAGCACGTGCAGGATCTCGTGGCGCGGGGCGATGCCGCGGAGCACGGTGGCGCCGAGCTCGCCGTAGCCCATGAACAGGATCCTCATGCGCGACGCCCCAGGCGGAAGCGGATCGTGTTGACGTTCATCCAGCCGGTGGAGTCGCGCTGGTCGAACACGCTGTCGGCCTCGAAAGTGGCGTACGCGGTGTCGTATCTGCTGTTCGGGGAAGTCCGGCCCGCCACCTGCACGTTTCCCTTGTGCAGCTCCAGGGTGACCTCGCCCGTCACGTCGCGCTGGCTGTAGTCGATGGCGGCCTGGAGCATCTCCCGCTCCGGCGCGAACCACAGGCCGTCGTAGACGTAGCGCGCGTACCGGGGCGCCAGTTCCTCCTTGAGCTGGCTGACCGGGCCGTCGAGCACGAGCGACTGCACGGCGCGGTGTGCGTGCCACAGCAGCGTGCCGGCGGGCGCCTCGGAGACCGTCCGGGTCTTCACGCCGTTGATGCGGTTCTCGACCATGTCGAGGCGCCCGACGCCGTGCCGCGCGCCGATGTCGGTCAGCGCGGTGATCAGCGCCGCCGGCGTCAGCTGCTCGCCGTTGACCGCGACCGGGTCGCCCTTCTCGAACGAGATCCGCAGGAGCTCCGGCTCGTCCGGCGTGTCGTTCACGTCGCGCACCCGCTGGCGCAGCCCGGCCGGCGGCGCCACGGCCGGGTCCTCCAGGACCTCGCCCTCGTAGCAGGTGTGCAGCAGGTTCGCGTCGATCGAGTACGGCCGCTCGCCGCTGCTCAGGTCCAGCTCGACGCCGTGCTTGGCGGCGTACTCCAGCAGGTCGGTACGGCCGCCGAACTCCCACTCGCGCCACGGCACGATGACCTTCAGCGCCGGGTTGAGCGCGGCGTACGCCAGCTCGAACCGGGCCTGGCAGTTGCCCTTGCCGGTGCAGCCGTGCGCGACCGCGTCGGCGCCCTCGGCCTCGGCGACCCGCACCTGGGCGGCCGCGATCAGCGGGCGGGCGATCGGCGAGCCGAGCAGGTACTGGCCCTCGTAGCGCGCGTCGGCGCGGTGCATCGGGAACACGAAGTCCCGGGCGAACTCCTCGCGCAGGTCGACGATGTGGACGCTGTCGGCGCCGAACTTCCTCGCCCGCGCGCCGATCGCCTCCAGGTCCTCGTTCTGGCCGACGTCGGCGATGAACGCCGTCACGGGGCAGCCGTACGTCTCACGCAGCCACACCAGCGCGATCGACGTGTCCAGACCGCCGGAGTAGGCGAGCACGATCCGCTTCATAGTCCTAGACCTCCTCGGGGACGACGCCACGGAAGTAGCTCATCGTCGTGTGATCGACCGCCAGGTTCAGGTCCGATGTGGACGCGTACGACATGTTGATGATCTTGCGGCGCCCGTTCTTGACCGGGTACACGCGGTGCATCGTCGTGTTCGTCTTCATCAGGTAGAGATCGCCGGGGAACAGCTCCAGCGAGTAGATCGGCCTCGTCACGATCTGCCGGTTGACCTCGGGGTGCTGCTTGTCCCACCGGGTTCCGGGCACGCACTGCACGAACCCGCCGTCGCTGATCGGGGGCGTCTCCACCACCCACACCAGGGCGAACGTGTAGTCGTCCCAGTGCCAGCCGTGCGTGTCGCCGTCCTTCTCCAGGCACGTGATGACGAACTGCTCGGGCTCCCAGGGGCACGGGTGCACCGGCTCGTTCGCGACCGCGGACATCCCCTGCAGCAGCGGCAGCGCGGAGTAGATCCGCGGGATCACGGTGCTGATCTCGGAGATGTCCTTCTGGCCGACGTTGCGCATCCTGCGCGGCGAGTTGTCGGTCTGCTCGATCTCCAGGTCACGGCGGACGCCGGCGGCCTCGATGACGGCGTTGACCTCGGTCGCGATCGCGTCCTTCACGGACGGCGGCACGAGGAAGCTGACCTTCGCGTGGCCGAGATAGGAGTACTGGCGGCGGGCCACCTCGACGGCCTGCGCCGAGATGTCGTTGTCCACGTGTCTCTTTAAGTCCTTCAGCAGGACGTCGATGTCAAGCATCAGTTCCTCCCCGTCGATGTGCGCTCCAGATAGGTGGTTCCGAACCGAACGATGTCGGCGGCGATCCGCGCCGCCACGTCTCCGCGCAGCACGCCGTGGTGGTCGGCGTCCACGCGCAGTTGTTCCGCCTCGTCGAACCGCCGCGCCCATTCGCGCAGCTCCGCGTCGCCGAAGCTGGCGCCGACGACCAGCCCGGGGGCGGCCACGGCGTCCGGGCCGACGTAGCCCTCACCGGCACGGGCGTGCCGGACGTAGTCGTTCCACCGCTGCGCCAGGACCCCGGCCGGGACGACCGTCCCGTTCGCGGCCAGGGCCGCCGCCAGTGCCCTCGTCCGCAGCCAGGGCTCACCCACGGCGCGCGGGATCGCCGCTGCCCCGTCTCCCGCGCCGACGAACGCCGCCGCGAACCCGGCGAACAGCGCGTCCTCCGGGTCGGGCTCGTACCCGACGGGCGGCGGCGAGTCGAGCAGCACGACCACCGGCGGCGTCTTGCTGTGGGCGGCGATCTCGTACGCCACCATGCCGCCCATCGACCAGCCGCACAGGACGTCCGGCCGCAGCCCGGCCGCGTCCAGGTCCTGGTGGTAGCGGCGGGCCATCACGGCGACGCCCGGCAGCGGCTCGTGCTCGCGCGAGGCGGTCACGCGCCAGTCCTCCGGCAGGGCGGCGACGATGTCCCGGAAGTCGTTCGGGGTGCCGCCGGCGCCGTGCAGCAGGTGGATGTGCGGCCCGGCGCCTTCGCGCAGCGAGACCAGCGTGGTCGCGTCCGGCCCGTCAGCCGCCGCTTCCCCGCCGAGCTGCTCGACGAGCCGGCGCGGCGTCGGGTCCGGCAGCCACTCGACGACGTCGATCGGGTCGCCGGTCGACTCCTCCAACTCGCCGGTCAGCCGCAGCAGGCCGAGCGAGTTGCCGCCCGAGGCGAAGAAGTCCACGTCGGGCCCGGCGGGCGGGGCGCCGACGATCTCCGTCCACAGCGCCGCGACCCGCTGCCACGCCGCCGAGTCCTCCAGCTCGCCGGTGGCCGGTTCCGCGGCCGCCGCGACGTGGTCGAGGTGCGCGGCCGCCGCGCGGGACCGCACGTTGACCGACCCGACGAGCCGCTCCGGCTCGGTCGAGGCGGCCAGCACGTCGTCCAGGTCGGCGAGCAGGCCCTTGACGACGTCCTCGCTGTAGCGGGTGGTGTCGAACTCGATCTCCGCGAAGTAGCCCCCGTCGGCCTCCCACGTGGAGATCGAGATGTCGGACCGGGTCGCTCGGTTCGGGCTGGGTTCCAGCGTCAGCCCGACATCGCCGAGCCGGAGCCCCGTGCCGATCGGGCCGAGGTGGCTCAGGCCGATGGGCGAGTCGTCGGTCAGCGTGCGCCGGGTGGACTCCGGCAGCGCGTTGAACACCAGCGGGTACGGCACGGCCTGGTGGGTCAGCATCCCCCACACGGAGTCGCGGGCGCGGGTGACGACGTCCAGGATGCGGTCCGAGTCCGGGACGTACCCCTTGGACACGCACAGGTTGGCGGTGTAGCCGACGATCGCCTGGTCACGGGGCGTCATCCGGTTGGCCATGACCGCGCAGATCGCGACGTTCTCGCCGGCACCGCCCCGGGCCAGGACGATGTGCATCGCGCCGTGGAAGATCGCCAGCGGCGTGGCGTACGTCGTGCCGGACAGGGTCGTGATGCCCGCGAGTGCGCCGTCGGAGAACGTGTGCCGGATGATCTGGCCGGGGTTGCCGGGGACGAACGCGCCGCTGCTGGAGGCGGCGAGCGTGGTGGCCACCGTCCCGTCGAGCGTGGTCCGCCAGTGCTCGAGGCTGGCGGCCCAGCGGGTCCGGGCCTCCTCGGTGTGCTGCTCCGCCGCGTACTCGCGGAACGGCACGACGTCGCCGTCGAAGGCCGGCTGCCCGCCGCCCGTCACCGCGGCGTACGCGTCGGAGAGGTCCTGGGCGACGAGTTGCAGCGCCCAGCCGTCCACGACCAGGTGGTGCACGGACAGCACCAGCTCGTGCCGGCCCGCGATCCGGACCGCCGTGAGCCGCGCGAGGGCTTCGCCGTCGAGCGGCAGTTCCTCGTCCTGCGCCTCCTCGGCGATCAGCCGCAGCAGCGTGTCCGCGTCGGTGGCGTCAGCCTCGTCTGCTTCGACGAGCCCGACCTGTACCCGGACCGACGGGTGCACGACCATCTGCACCGTCTCGGCGGGCCGCACCACGGACGTCCGCAGCGCCTCGTGCCTGTCCACCACGGCCTGCCACGCCACGGCGAGCGCGTCCAGGTCGACGGCCTTGTCGCAGGTCAGTCGCCAGGTGATGGTGTAGACCGACTTGTTCTTCGCCCGCTGGTGGATCCACCACAACGCCTCCTGCATCGGCGTCGCCGGGACCGTGACCGTGCGGCGTTCCACATCGGTGGTCACTACAGTGCGTCCTTCCCCCCTGTCCGCGCGGCTACTTGGTAGCCGCGCGGAACTCCTCGATCAGACGCTTGCGGTCGACCTTGTCCAGCTCGGTGAGCGGGATCTCGGCGCGGTGGTGGAACCCGCGCGGCCGCATGTACGGCGGCAGGTCGGCGACGAGGTCGTTCAGCGCCTCGCCGGCCAGCTCCTCGCCGGAGTAGAAGGCGTGCAGATCGACCTCGCCGTCGCCGGCCGGGATCGTGACGACCACGGCCTCGGTGATGGCGTCGTGCCGGCGCAGCGCGCTCTCGATCTCGCCCAGCTCGACCCGGTTGCCCAGCACCTTCACCTGGTGGTCGATCCGGCCCTGGTGGACGAGTTCGCCGCCCTCGCGCTGGACCCGGTCGCCGGTGCGGTACCAGTGCGCGGCGGTCAGCGGCTCGGAGCCGTCGTACACGGTCACCGTCTCGCCGTCGTAGGAGACGAAGCGGCCGGCGTTGTCGGACGGGTCCAGGTAGCCGGGGAACCGCTGGTCGCCGCGCACGACCAGCTCGCCGTCCTCGGACGGGCGCAGGTCGGCGTCCAGCAGCAGGTACTCGAGGTGGCTGAACACGTCGCCGATCGGGGCCGAGCGGTTCGCCGTCTCCACCCGGTTGGCGGGATCGGCCGGCACCTCGTACGCGGTGACGATGCACGCGCACTCGCTCGGCCCGTAGCAGTTGATGACGGCCGTGTTGGGCGCCGCCGTGGTCCACGCCTCGATGTGCTCGGCGGTCAGCGGCTCGCCGCCGAACGAGCTGAGCTGCAGCGTCGGCATGCCGCCCGGGGTCAGCGCACGGAGCCGCTTGGCGAACCAGATCAGCGACGGCACGGACAGCCAGTGCGTGAGCCGGCGGTTGTTGATGAACTTGACCGGCGCCAGCACGTCCGCCCGGGTCGCGACGCACAGCGCGGCGCCCGCGCCCCACGCGCCGAACATGGCGAGGATCGACCCGTCGAAGCACAGCTCGAACGTCTGCGCGGCACGGGACTCCGGGTAGAAGCGGTACCGCTTCTGGACCTCGGTCAGGAACGACGAGACGTTGCGGTGCGTCAGCGGGACGCCCTTCGGCCGGCCCGTCGTGCCGCTGGTGAAGATGACGTACGCGAGGTCGTCCGGGTCCGGCTCGACCACGTCCGGCACGGTCAGGGCCGGGTCGGTCGTCAGGTAGGAGCGCCAGCCGTCGCCGGTCAGGTCGAAGATGCCGACGCCGGTCTTCTCCCGGTACTCGGTCGCGCCGTCGCCGGACGAGTCGTCCACGATGGTCAGGTCGAGCCCGGCCGCCGTGGTGATGTCGAGGTTGCGGGCCGCCGGGTTGGCCGGGTTCAGCGGCACGACCGTGGCGCCGAGGCGCAGGATCGCCAGGTACGCGACGTACCCGACGAGGCTGCGGGTGCTGATCAGCCCGACCCGCTTCGGCGCCCCGCCGTGGAAGGCGTACAGCGCGGCCGACGCCTGCTCCACCGCGCCCAGCAGTTCGGTGTAGGTCAACGTGTCAGGGCCGTACTCGATGGCAACGTTGTCCGGGTAGGCGTGCGCGGACGTACGGAACCAGTCGAACATCGAGCGGTTACTCATCGGGCTCTCCCCCAGCGAAGGATCGGTCACCACATGAACTGCCCCCCGTCCACGACCAGCTTCTGGCCGGTCATGTAGGCGGATGCGGGGCTTACGAGGAACTCCAGCGCGTCGGCGATCTCCTCGGGATCGCCGACGCGGCGCTGCGGCACGTCGGCGAGGAACGCCGTCCGGACCGCGGGGTCGTCCAGCCCGTACCGGGTGACGAGCTCGTCCGTCTCGGTGTTGCCGGGGATCAGGCAGTTGACCCGGATGCGCGGCGCCAGCTCCAGCGCCAGGCACTTGGTCAGCTGGAGCAGCCCCGCCTTGCTCGCGCAGTAGTTGGCGCCGTTGCGCCGCGGTCGGATGCCCGTGGTCGCGCCGACGTTGACGACGGCGCCGCCGTCCGGCATGTCCGGGACCAGCGTCCTGGACAGGTAGAACGCGCCGGACAGGTTCGTGTCGATGACGCGGCGCCAGTCGTCGAACGACATCTCCAGGAACGGCCGGTCGACGTTGACGCCCGCGTTGTTCACCAGCACGGCGGGACCGCCGAACTCGCCGACGATGCCCTCGGCCGCACGCGTCACCGCCGCCGCGTCGGCGACGTCGACGCGCAGGGGCACGATCCCCGGCCCGGCCGCGGCGCGCGCGTTGGCCCCGTCCGACCGGTACAGCGCGATCACGCGGTAGCCGAGCTTCGCGAGGCGCTGGCTGAACGCGAGGCCGATGCCCCGGGTCCCGCCGCTGACGACGGCCGTCCTCATCGGGCCGTCTCCTGGCCGAGCACCGGCGCCAGGGCGGTCGTCAGCGCGGGCAGGTGCACGGGGTCGAACACGTCGAAGTGGTCGGCGTCGAGGTGGCCTTCGGTGAGGTTCGTCGCCAGCTCGCGCCACCGGGCCACGGACGGCGCGCGCTGCGGGTCCGGGTCGGCGCAGGTGACGGCCAGGACGCGGCCGTCGTAGGGCTGCTCGGTCCGGTACCCGGCGAGCGCCGCGATCTGGGCCTTCAACGTCTGCTGCACCCGCTCGACGGTCCCGGCGTCCGGACGCGGGCCGAGCATCGCCGTGACCCGGTCGACCAGCCACCGGTCGGACGCTTCGGGTTCGCGCCGGGGTAACGGCGAGCTGTCGAGCATCGCCAGGTCGGGCCGGACGCCGCGCGCGGCGAACCGCACGCACGCCTCCCAGCCGATCACGCCGCCCATCGACCAGCCGAACACCAGCGCGGGCTCGATGCCCGCCTCGTCCAGGGCCTGCACCGCCGACTGGGCCATGACCTCGACCCGGTCCTCCGGGTCTTCGTCCGGCACCAGCCCGGCTGCCCGGACCGCGTACACGTTGTGCGTCTCGCCGAAGACGGACGCCAGCCGCAGGTACGGCTGCAACCCGCCACCGGCCCCCGGCAGCAGCACGCAGGCCGGGCGCTGGCCACGCCGGACGAGCGTGACCAGCCGGCCGAGCGTGGCCATCATTCGGTGCCCTGCGCGGACCGGACGAGACCCGCGAGGGTGGCGACCGTCGGCGAGGCGAAGAACTCGCCCATCGCGAGGGTGACGCCGTAGGTCTGCTGGATCTCGGCGAGCGCGGTGAAGATGTTCAGCGAGTGCGCGCCGTACTCCAGCACCGGCCGGTCCCGGACGATGCCCTCGGCGCCGAGGATCCGCGACCAGATGGCGGCGAGGTCACGTTCCAGGTCGTCGGCGTACTCGGCGGCGGCCGGAGCCTCGGTGAGCTGGCGCGCGGCCAGCAGTTCGTCGGCCAGGCGCAGCAGCGCGGCGCGGTCGGTCTTGCCGGTGCCGGTGGCGGGGATCGCCTCGACCGGGAAGATCCACAGTGGCCGCATGTACGCCGGCAGCGTCGCGGCGAGGTGTTCCCGGACCCGCTCGGGATCCGGCTCGGCGCCGGCGTGCGGCAACAGGAACAGCGCGATCTCCTTGTCGGCGCCGTCCCCGCGGACGACGGCGACGGCCTGCCGCACCCCCAGCACGCGGTTGGCGACGACCTCGATCTCGCTCAGCTCGACCCGGTTGCCGCGGATCTTCACCTGCGTGTCGAGGCGGCCGAGGAAGATCAGCTCGTCGCGCTCGTTGCGGACGACCAGATCGCCCGTCCG
Source organism: uncultured Actinomycetota bacterium (assembly GCA_963742725.1). Taxonomy (GTDB): domain Bacteria; phylum Actinomycetota; class Actinomycetes; order Mycobacteriales; family Cryptosporangiaceae; genus CAVVAL01. The sequence continues at coordinate 2,266,636 of CAVUMX010000003.1, forward strand.
GTACATCACGCCCTCACCGGCGAACCGGTCCGGCACGAACCGCTCGGCCGTGAGCGCCGGGTCGTTGACGTAGCCGTCGGCCGGGCAGCGCCCGCCCAGGAACAGCTCGCCCGGGACGCCGGACGGGGCGAGGTGGCCGGTCGCGTCCACGACGTAGGCGGCCACGTGCGGCAGCGGCACGCCGATCGGGACGTGCGCCGGCCACTGCCCGTCGGCGCCGGAGAGCCGGTACGTCGTGGCGGCCTGGGTCTCGGTCGGCCCGTAGTGGTTGATCAGCACGGCGTGCGGATGCTGGACGAAGAACTCGCGGATCTGCTCGTCCACCAGCAGCTGCTCGCCCGAGACGCACAGGTACCGCAGCGCGGGCAGCCGCAGGCCCCGGTCCATGGCGAGCTGGACGACCGGCCGCAGCGCGGCGACCGGCAGGTACACGTGGGTGGCCTCGGTCTCGGCGATCCGCCGCAGGACGGCCGGGAAGTCCCGCCGGTCGGCCGGTTCGCGCGATACGACCGTGCCGCCGCTGACCAGGGTCGGCACGATCTCCTGGAAGCACACGTCGAAGCCGAGCGGCGCGTACTGGAGGAACCGGCTGTCGGCGTCCATCTTCATGACGTCGACCTGCCACGCGGCGAGCTGCGACAGCCACCGCTGGCCCATCAGCACGCCCTTGGGCACGCCGGTCGACCCGGACGTGAACATCACGTACACCGGCGCATCGGGATCGGCCGCCGACGCGCCCGGCTCGGCCGCGGCCAGATCCTTGACCGCGACCGAGGGCACGCCGGGAACCGCGTCCTGGACGCCGTCCCGGCCGATCACGAGCCGGCATCCGGCCTTCTCGACCATGTAGGCGAGGCGGTCGGCCGGCAGGCTGCCGTCCAGCGGCAGGAACGTGGCGCCCCGGCGCAGGATCGCGAGGATCGCCGTCACGGTGTCGCACAGGTCGTCGGCCGCGAGGCCCACGACGTCCCGCGGCCCGACGCCGTGGGCGGCCAGCCCGCCGGCGATGCGGGCGGCGTCCGCGACGAGGTCGGCGTAGGTGAGCCGGCGGGACGGGTCCTCGATCGCGACCGCGTCGCCCTGGCGCCGCGCGACGGCTTCGACCGCGTCCAGCAGGGTCGACTCCGGCAGGCGGGAGTTCCACCCGTCCGACCGGGTACTGACCGCCGCCGACGTGTCGGTGAACAGGTCGGCGAGCCGGAGCGAACTGTCCCGGACGGCCCGGCGCAGCGCGCCGCGCAGGGACGCGAGCAGGTCGTCCGCGAGCGCGGGGGCGATCAGCTCCTTGTCGTACTCCAGCTCCAGCAGCCAGCGCCCGTCGACGGGCGTCACGCCCAGCCACAGGTCGAACTTGGCGGTGTCGTTGCCCGGCTCGCTGATGCGCCGGATCACGCCGTCGGACTTCGGGGTGAACGTGTCCTGCATGGCCAGCATCGCCGAGAACAGCGGGTTGCGGTTGCTGGTCCGGTCCGGGCGGACGTCCGCGACGAGCTGGTTGAAGCTGATGTCGACGTTCGTGCGGCAGAAGTCGGTCGCCCCGCGGACGGACGCGGACAGGAAGTCGGCGACCGTGCGGTCCCAGTCGACGTCGATCGTCACGGGCAGCGTGTTGACGAAGAACCCGCACAGGTCGAACGCGCGGACGGTGCGCCGGGCCAGGAACGGGCTGCCGACGAGCACCTGCGGAACGTTGCCGTGCCGGGCGAGGACCGCGCCGTACACGCCGGAGAACAGCACGAACGGGACGACGCCCAGGCGCTGGCACGCCTCGGCGACTCCGGCCGTGTCGGCGTCGTCGAGCAGCCACTGCACGCGCGCGCCGGTGAACGCCGTCTGCGTGGGACGGCCCGGACGGGGCGCCAGCTCCAGCGGAGGCACCGCGCGCAGCCGTTCCGCCCACGCTTTGGAGCGCTCGTCGATGCCGTCGACGGTCGCGGCGCGGTGCTGCGCGGCCAGTTCCTTCGCGTACGCCGTCTCGCGGGTGGCGGCCTTGGCGGCGACGTCCTCCGGCGACAGCGGGGACGTGAGCATCAGCTCCAGGTCGCCGACCATCGGGCCCAGCGAGATGCCGTCGAGGATGATGTGGTGGTCCGCGAGGATGATCACCGACGCGCTGCCGTCGTCGGCCCGCACGGTCGCGAACCGGTAGGCGGGGCCGTTCTCCAGGTCGAACTCGGGCCGGCCGATCCGGCGGGCGGCGGACGCCACCGCGTCCTCGAACTCGGCGGCCGGGACCACGACCCGCTCGATGGGCAGGGTCGCCAGCGGTGGCGTGAGCAGCGCGTGCATCTCGGGCAGGACCCGGAACACCTGGCGCATCGCCGGCTGCATGGTGACCATGGCGGCGAGCGCGGCCTCGACGGTCGCGGCGTCGAAGGCGGGGTCGAGGTCGAACCGGACGAGCATGTTGTAGACGGGCTGCCCGGAGGAACGTCCGTGCACGACGAGGAGCCCCTGCTGGGAGCCGGTGACCGGGAGCGCACCGCTCTCCGCCGGGGCGGTGGCCTCCGGCGTCTGGAGGTCGGTCATGCGGTGGCCGCCAGGTCAGTCAGCCACGCCTTGAGGTCGCCGATCGTCCGCAGGTCGACCAGGCGGGTGGCGTCGATCTCGGCGTCGCCCTCGGCTACGACGTCGACGGCCAGCCGCAGCAGCGACAGCGACTCGATACCGGCTTCGAGCAGCGGCGTCTCGTCGGTGAAGCCCTCGGTCGCGTACTTCGCGATGGTCGCGTCAAGGTCTGAAACTACGGGCATCCCACATGTCTCCCCCATGAACGCCGGCCACCTCGTCGCGGCCTGACCGATCCAGAATCTCGGCGGCCGATGTTTTTTCGATGTTTTCTCGATGGAAAGTCGTTGGACCGAGCCAAAATCCCTGGTCAATTACTCCGAGCGGTCAGCTCCATGCCGGTCCTGTCATACGGTGCCCCTTTTGTGGAGTTACTCAATATGAACAAGGTGCGAAAAGTCGTGACCCCGACAGACCTGCCGCGTGGCTATGTAAGGATGGAGCGGATGGCGCGGACCGCGAAATCGGAAAGCTCGACGTAATCGCACCGGCGAGCCAGTTGTTCACGGGGGTGGTTATCTGTGCTGCACACGTTGAGATTTCGCATCATCGGGCCGGTCGAGTTCGACAGCGGGTCCGGTTGGCACGGCGTCAAGTCCGCGAAGCAGCGCGCGCTGCTGGCCGCCCTCATCATCCGGGCCAACCACATCGTGCCCGCCGACCAGCTCTACGACGAGCTGTGGGAGGGCGAGCCGCCCAATTCAGCGAACACGCTCCTGGCCGGCTACGTCTGGCGATTACGCCGGCTCCTCGGCGACCGGGACGGCGAGGCCATCGTCACCCGCTCCCCCGGCTACCAGCTTCAGGTGTCGCCCGGCACGCTCGACGTCCACGAGTACGAGGCCCGGGTGGCCGTCGCGCACGCCAACCTGAGGAACGGCAACGCGGAAGCCGCCGTGGTGGGCTTCACCGACGCGTTCGCGCTGTGGCGGGGCGTGCCGCTCGCCGACGTGCACCGCTCGCCGCTCGTCCGGGCCGAGGTGGCGCGGTGGGAGGAGTCCTGGATCGCCGCAGCCGAGGCGCGCATCGGCGCCCGGCTGCAACTCGGCCGGCACGCGTCGGTCCTGCCGGATCTCAAACACATGGTCTCCCAGCATCCGCTCCGCGAACGGCTGCACGGCTACCTCATGCTCGCCCTCTACCGCGACGGGCAGCAGGCCATGGCGCTGGCCGCCTACCGCGATCTTCGCCGGCTGCTGATCGACGAACTCGGCGTCGAACCCAGCACCGCATTGCGCGGATTGCAACAGCGCATTCTCCGCAACGATCCGTCGCTGCTCGGCAGCGGCGCACTGGTCTGACGAATTGGCCTGCCCGAAAGGGCACGGTGAATTGCGCAGTCGAGGGAAATCAGCGCCGGACGAGCGGTCGTATCACCAACGCGACGGCCAGTACCGAATAGGCGACACCCACCGCGAATGCCACGGCCGGTCCGTCCCGTTCGACCAGCACACCGGCGACGCCCGAGCCGGCGGAACTGCCCACCAGGAACGCCGTCACCAGCCACGCGAACGCCTCGGTGACCGTCCCGTCCGGCGCGAGTTCGTCAACCAGGACGAATGTGCACGTCAGCAGCGGCGGCAGGGCCAGCCCGGAGACGATCGACAGCGCGACCATGACGGCCGGACCGGGCGTGAGCACCAGCGGCACGTACCCGATCGCGAGCGCCCCGACCAGGACCGTCAGCCGCCGGGCCGGGTCCGTCGCGGGCGGGCGGCTGCCGTAGTAGAGGCCGCCGATCAGTGCGCCGAGGGCGTTCGCGGCGACCAGCCAGCCGGACAGCGACCGGCTGCCGGTGCCCTCCGCGTATGCGGTGATCGCCACGACGAACGTCCCGACCGTCGCCCCGACCAGCACGACGGCCAGCAGCAGCCGGCGCAGCGACCGGGAGCGCAGCGGTCCGGCCCAGTGCTTCTCGGCGGGTACCGCGCGCCAGGCGCGTGACGGTCCGGCGGCGGCGAAGGCCACGGCACCGACGATGCCGAACAGGCCCGCGCCCAGCACGCCGCCGCCGGGGCCGGCGAGCGCCACACCGGCGAGCACCAGCAGCGGACCGACCACGAAGATCACTTCCTGCAGCGCGGCGTCCAGTGCGTACGCGGCGTGCAGTGCGGTCGCGTCCGGCAGGACGTCGGGCCAGAGCGCTCGCAGGCACGGCTCCAGCGGCGGTGCGGCCAGCCCGGCGACGGCCGCCGCGGCGAGGGCGGTGACGCGGTGGTCCGGGGCCGCGACCGCGAGGACACCGAACCCCGCCGCCGACCCGAGCGCGCCGCCGACGAGCACGACGGCCTGACGGGTCCGGTCGATGAGCCGCGCGAGGACCGGACCGCCGATCGCGGTACCGCCGGCGAACACGGCGGCGAGCAGCCCCGCGAACGCGTAGCTCCCGCCCCGTTCGCGGACGAGCAGGACGATGGCCAGCGCCGACATCCCGCCGGGCAGGCGTCCGACCAGTGCGGCGCCGAGCAGGCGGGGTACGTGCCGGGTCCGGGCGACGGACAGCAGCGTTGATTCAGACAAAAGGGACTCCCGAGGCGAGAAAGGGCGGGCTGGACGGCGCCGCCTACCTCGGGAAGTCGGTGCGCTCGTGGTCGTCGCCGTAGAGCGGCAGCGGCACGGGCGGGAACATGGGCCCGATCCTGACCGGAGCGGGGCGGTCCGGTCAACTTCGAAATGCGGGTACCCGGACCCCGCCCTACGCTGACCGCGTGACCTCCATCCCGATCTTCCCCTTGGGGACAGTGCTCTTTCCCGGGGTGGTGCTGCCGCTACACATCTTCGAGCCCCGGTACCGCGCGCTCGTGCGCGACATGATGGCCGCCGCCGAGCCCGTCGACCGGGAGTTCGGCGTCGTCGCGATCCGGCAGGGCTGGGAGGTCGGCACCGACGGCGTCAGCGCGCTCCACGACGTCGGGTGCACCGCGGAACTGCGCCAGGTCACCCCGTACGGCGACGGGCGGTTCGACATCGTCTCGATCGGCCGCCGCCGCTTCCGCCTGACCAGTGTGGACCCCCACGGCGACCCGTACGTGCGCGGAACGGTCGACTGGCTCGCCGACGGGCCCGAGGACGACGGCGCCGACCTGCTCGCCCGCAGCGTCGGCGACCTCTTCCTCACCTGCCGGCGGCTCCTCGGCGCGCTCGACGATCAGCCCGACCGCGAACTGCCGTCCGAACCCGAACTGGTCGCCAACCTCGTCGCCACCGCCGCGCCGTTCACCCTGGACGACCGGCAGAGTCTCCTCGACGCGACCAGCGTCACCGAGCGGCTGCGGCGGGAACTGAAGCTGCTCAAGCGGGAGGTGACGATGCTGTCCCGGTTGCGGGCGGTGCCGGTGCCGCTGGCGGAGCTGCGGATGCCGATGGGCCCGAACTGAAGACCGGGCTGAACGCCGGCGCCGGCGACGTCGGCGGATCGGCGTCCCTGGTGCTCTCGGCGCCGAGGTCCGGGCGGTGCGACCAGGCCGCGTTCACCACGTACACGATCACGGCCACCGTGGCCTGCAGGAACACCAGGCCCTGAGCGCGGAGCTTCATCGGCTGCTCGAACCCGCGCCCGACGTCGGCGTCGCGGAGCAGCCCGCGGTACTCGTCCAGCCCGAACTGGCTGCCCAGCTTCCACGTGATCCACGAGCTGGCGATCGCACCGGCCGCGAGCCCGACGAGCATCGCCGGCCCCCGCCACCGCCGCAGCACCCACGCGAGCGCGCCGACCAGGACCCCGGCGCCGAGCGCGATCGCGCCGAACGAGCCGTCCCCGCCGACGAACGCCTCCGTGTCGTAGTCCTCCAGCAGCGGACCGGCGTCGGTCATCACCACCGCCACGTGCGGCCCGATCGCCGACCACAGGAACGCGAGCGGCACACCCAGCACGGCGACGACGGCCGCCACCGCCACGGCGACCAGCGCGTCCCGCCAGGTCACGGGCGCGGGGCCACGGAAGGACGGGAACGCTCTAGCTGACTCGTCCGGCGCGGGCCACGCCGGAAGCGTGGCGCCGAGCGTCGGAGGGCGCGTGTCGGGGTAGGGCGTGTCGCCGTGGGCCGTGTCGCCGTGGGCCGTGTCGCCGTGGGCCGTGTCGCCGTGGGCCGTGTCGCCGTGGGCCGTGTCGCCGTGGGCCGTGTCGGTGCCGGCGTGGGGGGTGCCGGCGTGGGGGGTGCCGGAGGTGGCCGGTTCCGGCGCGGGGACACGCTCGTCGAAGTCGCTCATCGGCCCTTCCGGTGTTGCTGGTGGTCACCTACGAGCCTCGCACACCGCGTCGCGTGTTGCCGAACGATCCCTCAGGGCCGGCAGATCAGCGCCGGCAGATCAGCGCCGGCCGATCAGGGCCGGCCGATTACTCAGGGCCGGACGAGGCGGCCGTCGGCGACGACGGCCACGGGCGCGCGCCACGCTCCCGGTTCCACGAGCGGATCCGCCGACAGCAGTACCAGCGCGGCGGCGCTCCCCACCTCGATACGACCCGTACGGCCGCGCACGCCGTACGCCCCGGCGGCACCCTCCGTGGCGGCCCGCAACGCGCCCATGCGGCCCAGGCCCGTGTCTGCCAGCCGGTCGAGTTCGCGCGGGTCGACGCCCGTACAGGTGCCGGTGTTGCCGAGATCGGTGCCGTAGATCAGGCGCACGCCGGTGCGGTGCAGTGCGGCGGCGTTGCGGGCCGCTTCCCGTCCCTTGCCGGCGGAGAAGAACGTCTGCAACGTCGAGACGACGGGGATGCCGGCGACTGCGATCCGCTCGATCGTGGCGTCGTCGAGGCGGTCGGTCGGCGTGTGGCACAGCTCGTCGACGCCCGCGTCCAGCGCGCGGCTGACCATGGGCGCGCTCAAGGCGTGCGCGGTGACGGCGAGACCGGCGTCGTGGGCTGCCTCGACCAGCGCGCGTACCGTCGACGGGCTCGGCACCGGCCAGCCCGCGCCGGGTTCGAGCGCGATCTTGACCAGGTCGACGCCCTCGGCGACGAGCCGCCGGATCGCCGGCACGGCCTGCTCCGGCGCGTCCACGAATCGCGAGAAGCCGTCCGCGCCCCAGGTCGAGGACGGGTACCCGCCCACCGCGGTGATCACCGGACCGGCGACCGCCACGCCCGGCGACCCCTCCGGCGGACGTCCGATCGTGCGCCAGCGGCTCGCGGAGTCCGGCGGCGCACCGAGGTCGCGCACGGACACCAGCCCGCCGCGCAGCTCGTCGCGCGGCGACCCGAACGCCAGGTGGACGTGCGCGTCGATGACGCCGGGCCCGATCCAGGCCCGCGGACCGCCGAGGACGAGCAGGTCGGCGGGCAGCCGGAGCCTGCCCGCCGGCGCCATCTCGACCACCGACCCGTCGGCGCCGACCACCACGACGCCGTCGAACACCTCGGCCTCGCCGCCCGGCCAGACCATGCCCCGCAACGCCACACCCCGCCCGAGCACCCGGATGCCGGGCACCGCTGTGGTCAGCGTCGCCGCCGCTGCCGTGCCCGCCGGCAGACCGGCCGCGCCACCGGAGCCCAGCCGGCCCACCGTCGCGCCACCGGCGTGTCCGTCGGCAGTCGGTCCGCCGGCCTGGCCGGGAGGGCGGCGGGCGAAGCGGAGGCCGGCGACCGCCAGCCCCGCGAGGAGGCCGCAGCACATCGCGAGAGTTGATCCGCGCACCCTCATGTGCCCCTCCTCGCCGCCAACTGTCGGGCTTATCGGGGTATACCGCTCCCGAAGTCAGAACGCTAGTCCGGACAGTCCGGTTTGTACCGGCGCCCGGCCCGCACCGGCGCCCGGCCCGCACCGCCGCCCAGCACCGCACCGCCACGCGCGCAGCGCGCACCGCCACGCGCGCAGCGCGCAAGACACCGGCACCTGGCGCTGGCGCGAGGCGTGCGTTCAGCCTACGACGCTGGTAGGGCCGAGCAACTGCTTGAGATCGGCCATCAGCGCGGGCGTCGGGTTGACCCGCAGCCCGTCGGACAGGCGCAGCGGCGTGGTCCGTTCGCCGTTGAGCAGGTGCAGGTGGACGTCCGTGGTGCCCGGGTGGGTGGTCAGGACCTCGCGGAGCCGTTCGACGAGCGGTGGCGTGCAGCGGGGCGCCGGGACGGACACCACGACGGGGCCACGCGCGTCCTCGGCGACGCTGACGTCGAGCATCTTGAGGTCCATCGCCATGACGCGCGGCACGTCGTCGCGCCGGTCGACGCGGCCCTTCACGGCGACGACGGCGTCCTCGGCGAGGTGGTGGCCGACCAGCTCGTAGGTGTTCGGGAAGAACAGCACCTCGACGGCGCCTTCGAGGTCTTCCAGGTTCGCCATCGCCCAGGACTTGCCCTGCTTGGTGACCTTGCGGGTGACGCCCGAGAGGATCCCGGCGACCGTGACGACCTTGCCGTCGGTGACCGACTCGTCCGACAGGCCGGCGACCGTCGTGTCGGCGTGCGCCGCGAGCAGGTGCTCGACGCCGAACAGCGGGTGGTCGGAGACGTAGAGGCCGAGCATCTCCCGCTCGAACGCCAGCAGGTCGCCCTTGTCCCACTCGCCGGTCGGGATCGGCGGCGTGACCGTGATCTCGACGCCGCCCTCCTCGTCGTCACCGAAGCCGCCGCCGAACAGGTCGAACTGGCCGATCGCCTCGTTGCGCTTGGTGTCCATGAACGCGTCGATGGCGTCCGCGTGGACGGCGAGCAGGCCGCGCCGGGTGTGCCCGAGTGAGTCGAACGCGCCGGCCTTGATCAGCGATTCCACCGTCTTCTTGTTGCAGACGACGGCGTCGACCTTGCGGAGGAAGTCGTAGAAGTCGGCGAACTGGCCCTTCTCCGCGCGGGTGGCCACCACCGACGCGACGACGTTGGCGCCGACGTTGCGGATCGCGGTGAGGCCGAAGCGGATGTCGGTGCCGGTCGGGGTGAAGTTCGCGTCGGAGGCGTTGACGTCGGGCGGCAGCACCTTGATGCCCATCTTGCGGCACTCGTTCAGGTAGACCGCGCTCTTGTCCTTGTCGTCCCGGACGCTGGTGAGCAGCCCGGCCATGTACTCGGCCGGGTAGTTCGCCTTGAGGTAGGCCGTCCAGTACGACACCAGCCCGTAGCCGGCGGTGTGCGCCTTGTTGAACGCGTAGTCGGAGAACGGGACGAGGATGTCCCACAGCGCCTTGATCGCCGCGTCGGAGAAGCCGTTGGTCTTCATGCCGTCGCGGAACGGCACGTACTCCTTGTCGAGGATCTCCTTCTTCTTCTTGCCCATCGCGCGGCGGAGCAGGTCCGCGGCGCCGAGGGAGTAGCCGGCGAGCTTCTGCGCGACGGCCATGACCTGCTCCTGGTACACGATCAGGCCGTGCGTGTCGCCGAGGATCTCCTTGAGCGGCTCTTCGAGTTCCGGGTGGATCGGAACGACCGGCTTGCGGCCGTTCTTGCGGTCGGCGTAGTCGTTGTGCGCGTTCGCGCCCATCGGACCCGGCCGGTACAGCGCGAGGACGGCGGAGATGTCCTCGAAGTTGTCGGGGACCATCGAGCGCAGCAGCGAGCGCATCGGGCCGCCGTCGAGCTGGAACACGCCGAGCGTGTCGCCACGGGCCAGCAGCTCGTAGGTGGCCTTGTCGTCGAGGCCGAGGGTCTCCAGTTCCAGGGTCGTGTCGCGGTTCGCCGCGATGTTGTTGATCGCGTCGTCGATGACCGTGAGGTTCCGCAGGCCCAGGAAGTCCATCTTGAGCAGGCCGAGCGTCTCGCACGTCGGGTAGTCGAACTGGGTGATGATCGCGCCGTCCGCCTCCCGCTTCCACAGCGGGATGTGGTCGGTCAGCGGCTCCGCCGACATGATCACGCCGGCCGCGTGCACGCCGGCCTGGCGGATCAGCCCCTCCAGGCCCCGGGCGGTGTCGATGACCTTCTTGACGTCCGGCTCGGACTCGTACAGCCCGCGGATCTCGCCCGCCTCGCTGAACCGCTTGTGCTCCGGGTCGAAGATGCCGGCGAGCGGGATGTCCTTGCCCATGACGGCCGGCGGCATCGCCTTGGTGATCCGGTCGCCCAGCGCGTACGGGTAGCCGAGCACGCGGGCCGAGTCCTTGATCGCGGCCTTGGCCTTGATCGTGCCGTACGTGACGATCTGGGCGACCTTGTCCTCGCCCCACTTCTCCGTCACGTACCGGATGACGTCACCGCGCCGACGCTCGTCGAAGTCGATGTCGATATCGGGCATGGACACGCGGTCGGGGTTGAGGAACCGCTCGAACAGCAGTCCGTGCGGGATCGGGTCCAGGTCGGTGATGCCCATGGCGTAGGCGACCAGCGAGCCGGCTGCGGACCCACGGCCCGGGCCGACCCGGATCCCGTTGGTCTTCGCCCACATGATGAAGTCGGCCGTGACCAGGAAGTAGGCCGGGAAGCCCATCTTGAGGATGATGTCGATCTCGTACTCGGCCTGCGTGCGGTGCTGCTCGTCGTAGCCGGACGGGAAGCGGCGGTCCATGCCCGCCCAGACCTCGTGCCGGAACCACGTCTCCTCGGTCTCACCGTCCGGGACCGGGAACCGGGGCATCAGGTTCCGCTTCTCGAACGACACGTCGACCCGCTCGGCGATGAGCAGCGTCGAGTCGCAGCCCTGCCGCCAGATCTCGGAGCTGTCGATGGCCCGCATCTCTTCGGCGGACTTCAGGTAGTAGCCGGTGCCGTCGAACTTGAACCGGCCCGGGTCGGCCTGCTGCGCGCCCGTCTGGATGCACAGCAGCACGTCGTGGGCGTCGCGCTCGTGCGCGTAGGTGTAGTGCGAGTCGTTGGTGACCACGAACGGCAGCGCCAGCTCGTCGGCGATCCGCCTGAGACCGTCCCGGACCCGGCTCTCGATCTCCAGCCCGTGGTCCATCACCTCGACGAAGAAGTTCTCAGCGCCGAAGATGTCCCGGTAGGAGGAGGCCGCGGCGAGGGCCTTGTCGTACTGGCCGAGCCGCAGCCGCGTCTGCACCTCGCCGGACGGGCAGCCCGTGGTCGCGATGATGCCCCGGGCGTGCTCGGCGAGGATCTCCCGGTCCATGCGGGGCTTGCGGAAGAACCCGTCCATCGACGCCTGGGACGTCAGCCGGAACAGGTTGTGCATGCCCTCGGTGGTCTCGGCCCACATCGTCATGTGGGTGAAGGCGCCGGCACCGGAGATGTCGTCGCTCTTCTGGTGCGGCTCGCCCCAGCGCACCGGCTTCTTCACGTGCCGCGTCTCGGGCGCGAGGTAGGCCTCGATGCCGACGATCGGCTTCACGCCCGCCTCGGTGGCCTGCCGCCAGAAGTCGTACGCCCCGTACATGTTGCCGTGGTCGGTCATCGCGACCGCCGGCATCTCCATCCGGGCGGCTTCCTTGAACAGCTCCTTCAGCTTGGCCGCACCGTCAAGCATCGAATACTCGGTGTGAACGTGCAGGTGCACGAACTTTTCGGCCATGGAGCGGCGCACCTCCCGGTGACGGCAGCGAGTGGGGTGGGCGAGCCCACGCGAGGAGGACTACCGCGCCCCAGCCTAGGCCAGTGCGGGCGCCGCCCCGGACTCCCACACCGGAGGAAGCTAGACCCACCCTCCGACAGTTTTCCGAAGCCGCAGCTCAGTGCGTCTGTGGACCCGGCCGCGACCGGCGTGTTTATGTTGACGGATGCGACGGACCGTCGATGCGGACTATGTCGTGGTGGGGGCCGGCGCCATGGGAATGGCCTTCACTGACGCGCTGATCGACCACGCCGACGTACGGGTGGCGCTGGTCGACCGCCGCCACGCCGCCGGCGGGCACTGGCTCGACGCCTATCCCTTCGTCCGGCTGCACCAGGCCTCGGCCTTCTACGGTGTCGCGTCGACGCTGCTCGGCGGCGGGCGCGTCCAGCAGCACGGGCCGGAGGCGGGCCTGCACGAGCGGGCTACGGTCTCGGAGATCTGCGCCTACTACGGGCGCGTCCTGACCGACCGGATGGTGGAGTCCGGCAAGGTCGAGTTCTTCGCCAACTGCGACTACTCGCCGAACGGCGAGGTGGTCTCGCGTATCTCCGGCCAGCGGCTCGAGACGCGGCCGGACTGCCGGATCGTCGACGCGCGCTACCTCGCCCCCGACATCCCGGCGGATACCCCGCCGCCCTTCGCCGTCGCGGACGGCGCCCGCGTGGTTCCGGTCAACGACCTCGCGCGCCAGGCGGAGGCGCCGAGCCAGTACGTCGTCGTCGGGTCCGGCAAGACCGCGACCGACACCTGCATCTGGCTCCTGGCACGGGGCGTGGACCCCGGCGCGATCTGCTGGGTGAGGCCCCGGGATCCCTGGATGCTCAACCGCGCGGTGGTCCAGCCAGATCCGGCGGTGTTCCTCGGCATGGTCGCCGACATCATGGGCGCGGCGGTCGACGCGACGTCGCTGGAGGACTTGTTCCTCCGCCTCGAGGACGCCGGGATCATGCTGCGCATCGACCGTTCGGTCACGCCGACGATGGCGAAGACGCCCACCCTGGCCACCTGGGAGCTCGACCAGCTGCGCACCGTCGAGAACGTCGTGCGGCTCGGACACATCCGGCTCGTGGAGCCGGGGCGGATCACGCTCGACGCCGGGTCCGTCGCGACAGCCAAGGACGCGCTCGTCGTGCACTGCGCCGCCTCCGGCCTGAAATACCCGCGACGAACGCCGATCTGGGGGGCGTCGGCGATCACCTTGCAGCCCATCCGGGCCGGGTTCCCGTGCTTCGGTGCGGCACTCGCGGGGTACGTCGAGGCGACTCGCGCCGACGACGACGAGAAGAACCGGCTGTGCCCACCCACGCCGTACGCGAACACGCCTGCCGAATGGGCGAGCATGAACGTCCTGGGTACCGTGGCCGCGACGGCGTTCGGGGCGGAGCCCGACATCAGGGCCTGGGCCGACGCCACGTCACTCAACCCGGCGCGAATCCCCCGTGAGCACCCCCGGCCCGCGGCACTGGACGACGCCGTCGGTCGCCTACGGACCCACGGCCGCCCAGCGCTGGCCCGGCTCGTCGAGCTGAGCGGAATGGGCACCGGTGCGTGATTCGCCCGTCACTGCACCTCGGTGAGGTGCCCTGTCTTCACGTCGTAGACGAAGCCGCGCACGGACTTCTTGTTCGGGATGAACGGGTCGTCGAGGACCCGCTGGACACCGGCGCGGACGTCGTCCTCGACCTGGCCGAACCGTACGGGCGTCCAGTCCGGGCGGACACCGGTCTCGGCTTCGAGCTCGTCGCGGAAGTCGTCGTCGGAGAAGGTCCGCATGCCGCAGTCGGTGTGGAGGATGACGATGATCTCGGACGTGCCGAGCAGCCGCTGGCTCACCGCCAGGGACCGGAGTTCACCCTCGCCCACGACGCCACCCGCGTTGCGGATCATGTGGGCGTCGCCCTCGCTCAGTCCTAGCAGCGCGGCGAGGTTGATGCGGGCGTCCATGCACGTCACCACGGCGAGCCCCTTGGCGGGGATGCGCGGCAGGTCGCCACTGTCGAACGTGGTGGCGTAGGTCGCGGCATGGCTGACCACGTCGTCAATGGCACTCGGCTCTGCTGCGTCGCTCACGGTGTCGTCTCCTCGGCGTCCGTCGGGGGGAACGATTAACAGGGTTACGCTGCGCCGTTGCAGATGCTTACCCGCGTACCGTCCAGTGGAACACGCTGAACGCCGGTACGCGCTGTGAGAAGCGTTACGTCGGTTGCGACGGCGTGACGACCGTCGCACGGCCCGCTCGAAGGACCCTTGCGCGCCAGTCGAAACGATAACCGTTTCCACCCGATTTGTCCTAGATTTCTTTACCGAACGCGTACTCGACCGTGGCCGACAGGTCGTACAGCTCACGCGTCGCGGGCAGCCGCTCGTACCCGAGGCGGGCGTAGAGCCGGTGCGCGTCGGCGAACCGTGAGTCCGACCACAGCTCCACGCGGCGGGCGCCCAGCGCACGCGCCTCGTCCTCGACCAGGCCGGTCAGCAGCGCGCCCAGGCCCTGGCGGCGCGCCTTGGCCGACACGTACAGGCTCTTGAGCTCGGCCGCCCCGCTGGCCACAAGCTTGATGCCCACGCACGCGACCACGCCGCCGTCCGCGGTGACGACCCAGAACCGGCCCGCCTCATACGCGGTGGCCGGCGCCCGCAACCAGGGCTCCTCGGCGTCCACGTCCAGCACGACGCCCGGGTACTCCGCCCACACCTCGCCGATGAGCGCGATCAGCGCCGCCGAGTCGTCGTCGCGCACGGGCCGGACCGCCGGCAGCGGCTTGACCATGTCCTGGTGGTCGATGCCCGCCTCGACGAACAGGTCGCCGACCGGCACGTACCCGGCGCGCTCGTAGAAGCCCACGGCATGGATCTGCGCGCTCAGGACCACGCCGGGATGCCCGCGCCGGACCGCCGCCCGCTCCAGCACCCGCAGCACCGCCGCGCCGACACCGGCGCCCCGTGCGGACTCGTCCACCGCCATCCGCCCGACCTTCGCCGGCCCGTCCGGGTCGCCCACGATCCGGCCCGTGCCGACCAGCCGCTCGCCGTCGAACGCGACCGCGTGGACCGCCGTGTCGTCCAGTTCGTCGCGTTCGACGTCCGCCGGCACGTCCTGGCCGACGACGAACACCTCGTGCCGCAGCGCGTACAGGGCGGGCAGGTCGGCGGCGGTCGCGATCCGTACGGTCAGCGCCATGGCGGTCAGCTCCTCGTCGGCGACGGGTACGCGCTGTCGGGCGGCGGCTTGACCACCACCTTCTGCTCCGGCTGCAGCGGCAGGAACACGGTGCGGTCGATGCGCTGGGACTCCGGTGCCGGGTCGACGACCCGCACGCCCGGTCGCTTGGAGAGGGCGTCGAGCCGTGCCGGCACCGCCCGCACCACCACGCCGTACACGCACGCGCAGAGGTCCCGGTACGCGGCGGCCTCCGCGCGGCTCACCGTGGCGTCGCGCACGTAGAACCCGCGCAGTTCCTTCTCCTTGGTGCTCGAACCTGACAGCGCGGCCGCGGCCTGGTCGGCGCCGCGCGCGGCGAGCTCCTTCGCGGCGGCGGTCCGTTTCATCGCCGCGGGCACGTCCGCCGCCACGGTGTTCACGGGAAAGAACACGATCTCCGTCTGGACGTCGGGCAGCGGCACCCGGGCATACGCGCGCACCGGAGTCACGCCGTCCAGCAGCGGTGTCAGTTTGGACGGGGCCGTGTACCCGCTGAGCGAGACCAGCGCGACCGTCTCCCCGCCGCCCTTCGCGACGAGCGCCGCGACCTCCGACCGCGCCGCCTGGACGTACACCGGGACCTGGTCGCCCTCGGACACGCCGACCCGCACGACGTCCCCGGTCGTCTCGTCGATCGGTTCCGGCCGGCTCCGCATGTACATCGCCGTGGCGCCGACCCCGATCAGCGCCAGGACCACCGCGCCCGCCACACCGCGCCGGCTGGACTCGGGGCCGCGGCCCACGCCGGCGATCCGCCGCAGCCCCCGAGCGAGTCGGGGCAGGACGATCTCGTCGAGCGCCCGGAACGGGTTCATGACTCGGCGGAGATCACGTCGAGCGCGTGCTGGAGGTCCTGCGGATAGGGGCTCGTGAACTCGACCCACTCGCCCGTGTCCGGGTGGTCGAAGCCGAGCCGGTGCGCGTGCAACCACTGGCGGGCCAGACCGAGCCGGCCGGACAGGGTCGGGTCGGCGCCGTAGGTCAGGTCGCCGACGCACGGATGCCGCAGCGCCGAGAAGTGCACCCGGATCTGGTGGGTGCGCCCCGTCTCCAGGGTGACCTCCATCAGGCTGGCCGCCCGGAACGCCTCGACCGTCTCGTAGTGCGTGATGCTCGGCTTGCCGTTCGCCATCACGGCGAACCGCCAGTCACTGCTCGGATGACGGTCGATCGGCGCGTCGATCGTGCCCCGCGACGGATCGGGGTGACCCTGCACCAACGCGTGGTAGACCTTGCTGACCTCGCGCTCCTTGAACGCGCGCTTGAGCAGCGTGTACGCCCGTTCGCTCTTCGCCACGACCATCAGGCCCGTGGTGCCCACGTCCAGGCGGTGCACGACACCCTGACGCTCGGCCGCGCCGCTGGTCGACACCCGGTGGCCCATCGCCAGGACGCCGCCGACCACCGTCGGCCCCGTCCAGCCAGGGCTCGGATGCGCCGCCACGCCGACCGGCTTGTCCAGCACGACGATGTGATCGTCGCTGTAGACCACCGCGAGACCGTCCACCGGGGACGGATCAGCCGTCGGCGGAGCCGGTGGCGCCGGCAACGTCACTTCCAGCCACGAACCGCCGTGGACGCGGTCCGACTTGACCGCCGCCACCCCGTCGACCAGCACGCCGCCCGCCTCGATCACGCCGACAGCCGCCGTCCGGGACAGCCCGAACAGCCGCGCCAGCGCCTGGTCGAGACGCAGCCCCGCCAACCCGTCGGGGACCGGCATCGCCCGGTACTCCCCTGCCTGATCAGTCACTGTCTGCGTTCTTCACCCGTCGGCCGTCGATCCGGATCCCGCGCAGCTCCAGCAGCACCGCCAGGCACACGCCGACGACCAGGCACGAGTCCGCGACGTTGAACACCGGGAACGGCGGCGCGATCGGATCGAGGAGGCTGATGAAGTCGACCACGCCGCCACGGAACGGACCCGGCGCCCGGAACAGCCGGTCGATCAGGTTGCCCGCCGCGCCGCCCATCACCAGGCCCAGCGCGACCGCCCAGCCCGTCGAGTACAGCTTGCGGGACATCCGCGCGATGAAGACGACCACGCCCACCGCGATCAGGGTCAGCACCACCGTGAACCCGGACGCCAGGCTGAACGCCGCCCCCGTGTTCCGGGTGTGGACGAAGTAGAACAGGCCACCGAGGATCTTCACCGGCGGACCGTCCTGCAGCGTCGCGACGACCACGACCTTCGTCACCAGGTCGGCGACCAACGCCACCGCGGCGACCAGGGCCAGGAGCAGCATGCGACGGGGGCGGGGGCGCGCGTCGTCGACCGCGGTCCCTTCGGAGGCTCCCGTCGCGCCGTCGGTCAGCGACGCTCCTCGAGCTGCTTGCATGTCACACACAGGGTCACGCTGGGAAACGCCTCCAACCGGGCCTTCGGGATTGCCTTGCCACATCGCTCACACTGACCGTACGTGCCCGCGTCCAGGCGCGCCAATGCGTGCTCGACCTGATTGATGCGCTCCAGTATGCCGTTAGCCAGTGAGAGCTCCTGCTCCCGCTCGAAGGTTTTGCTCCCGGTGTCCGCCTGGTCGTCGCCGGCACCGTCCGAGATCCGGTCCCGCTGCAGGTCGTCCAGGTCGTGCATGGTCTGGTCGTACTCCTCGCGCAGCTCCACCCGCCGCGCGTCGAGGGCGCGATGGATCTCCGCGTACTCGCCGCGGGACCGCTGAGTCGGAACCGCCTTCTGCGCCTTCCCGCCCACCTTGCGCGCCACCGTCCCGGTCGCGGCGGTTCTGGTCGCCGCGGTTCTGGTAGCCGCTGTTCTGGTAGCCGCTGTTCTGGTCGCTGCCTTGGTCGCTGCCTTGGTCGCTGCCTTGGTCGGCGCCGCCGTCGCGGCGGTCCTGGTCGCTGCCTTGGTCGGCGCCGCCGTCGCGGCGGTTCTGGCCGATGCCGCCTTGGCCGAGGCCCTGCCTGCTGTTGCCTTCGCGGGCGCCGCCGTGGCCGCTGCCGCGGGCGTTGCGGTAGCGGGCGACGTTCCGGCGGCGCGTTGCGGGGTGCCGCGCGTGACCTTCGCGGCGGCTGTCTTGGCCGGCGCCTTGCTCCGCGCTGTTGAGGCGGCCTTCGCGGCCGGCCTGGCCGGCGCCTTGCCCCGTGCCGTCGAGGCGGCCTTCGCGGCCGGCTTGGCCGCCGTCTTCGCAGGTGCCGGCGTGGTTGCCGCTTTGGCGGGTGCCGTTCTGGCCGGCGCCGTCGTGGCGGTTTTCGTGGGTACCGTCTTGGCGGCGGCCCTGGTCGATGCTGTCTTCGCGGGGGCGGCCTTGGCCCTGGTCGTGGCGGCCGGCTTGGCCGGAGCGGCCTTCCGGGTCGCCGGTTTCGTCGCCCCCTTGGCCGGCGCGGCCTTGGCGGACGCGGCCTTGGTAGCGGCCTTGGCCGGTGCCTTCTTCGTGGTCTTCGTTTCGGTGGGAGCAGCCTTGGCCGCGGTCTTGCGAGCTGCGGCCGTGCTGGTGGGCGCAGCTGCCTTCGGCGCGCTGGCCTTCGCCGCCCGACCCGACGCCGTGCCCTTGCCAGTGGCCTTCGCCGCAGTCCTCGCGGTGGCCTTGGCACCACCCTTCACGGCCGCCTTCGCGCTACCCCTGGCCGCCGCCTTCACCGGGCTGGCCTTCCCCATGGCCTTCGCGGGCGTCTTCCCTGCGGCATTCGCGGAGGCAGTGGCCGACGACTTCGCCGGCGCCTTGGCAGCCGGCTTCCCGGCAGGCTTGGCCCGCGCCTTCGCGGCAGCGGCAGCCGGGGACTTCGCGGCCGTAGCGGCCGACGACTTCGCTGGCGCCTTCGCAGCGGGCTTGGCCGACGCCTTCGCGCCGGCGGTGGTCGACGCCTTCGTGCCGGCGGTGGCTGGGGGCTTCGAGGCAGGCTTGGCCGACGCCTTCGTGCCGGCGGTGGTCGCAGACCTCACCGTCGCGCCCTTCGCAGGCGCCTTGGTGACCGCCGTCGAAGCGATCTTCGCGGTCGACTTCGTCGCGGCCTTCTTCGCGTTGGCGTTGGCGGTGGGCACCGCTGCGCCCTTCTTGGTGCTCGGCGTGATCCGGGCCATGGCAGTGGCCTCCTGCCCGCTCGCGGCGCCCGCGTCGGGGCGTTGCCTTCCGGCCCGGCCGCCGGTCAGCACCCGCGCCAGTCTCTTCGCGATACTCGTACGCTCCGCCATGGCCACGGGTCCCCCTCCGCCGCAGTCCCAGGGCAGCAGAAACATGCCCACGGGAGCGGTAAGAATACGTAACAGTTGCTTACGTCACAATGCGACGCGCTGCCCTACCAGCACGGACAGTGTTCAGCCGGTTCCCCTCACTCGGCATTTCGGGTGAGATCAGCGAGCCAGGCTCCCCGATCCCACCCCAAATCCGGCCGGCACGGCGCCGACCAAGGGCGGCCCGGCTCCCAGTCGATGCGGCACGCACGGGCGGCCCGCCGCGGGCGGCCCGGCGCCAGCCAACCGCGGCGAGGAGCCGGCCACGGCTGCCGGGCCTGCGCGCTCAGGCGGGACTCTCGCGGCCGTCCTCGCCGAACCAGCGGGCCAGCCGGCCACGCCGCCCCACGGCCCGCAGGCGCCGTTCCGCCTCGTCGCGGCATTCGTTCGTCGCCACGAGGAGCAGGTCGTCGCCGCTCAGCAGGCGCGTGTTGCGGTCGGGTACGAAGCTGTGCCGGTCCCGGACGACCAGCGTGATCGACGCGCCGACCGGTAGCCGCAACTCGTCAATGTAGACGCCATGCAGCCGCGAGCCGACCGGGATCGAGAGTTGCAGCAGGTCAGCGCCCAGATCCTCCAGCGGCGCCGACTCGACCTGGATCTCGCTGGTGCCGCCCGGCTCCACCACCCGCAACCAGCGCGCGACAGGCGGAAGCGTCGTGCCCTGGATGAGCGTGAACACCACGACCAGCACGAACACCATGTCGAACAGCGCGCCGCCGCCCTCCAGCTGGGCGGACAGCGGGATCGTCGCGAGCACGATCGGCACCGCGCCGCGCAGCCCGGCCCAGGACAGGAACGCCTGCTCGCGCAGCGGCATCCGGAACCAGCTGACGCTGGCCAGCACGGACAGCGGCCTGGCGATGAGCAGGAGCACCACGCCGACGACCAGCGCGGGCACGATCGCGTCCACGAGCCGGGGCGGGCTGACCAGCAGTCCGAGCAGCACGAACAGGCCGATCTGCGCCAGCCATGCCAGGCCGTCCGCGAAACCGAGCGTGGCCCTGCGGTGCGGGAGCCGGGAGTTGCCCAGGACGACGCCCGCGACGTACACGGCGAGGAACCCTGACGCGTGCGCCACGCCGGCCACGCTGTACGCGAGGACCGTGAAGCTGACTGCGGCCAGCGGGTACAGGCCGGCGGCGGGCAGCGCGCTCCGCCGTAGCACCAGGACGCCCGTGAAACCCACCGCGATGCCGATCACCAGGCCGACGATCAGCTCGTACACGATCGTGGCGGCCGTCAGCGCCGGACTCTGGGTGAAGAACGACCCCGTCGTCAGCAGCCCGACGAGGATCACGACCGGCGCGTCGTTGAGGCCGGACTCCATCTCGAGCGTGCCGAACAGCCGCCCCGGCAGCCGGAGCCGCCGCAACGTCGAGAACACGGCCGCCGCGTCCGTGGACGAGATGACCGCACCGGCCAGCAGCGCCAGTTGCCAGGACATGTCCAGCCCGTAGTGGGCGACCGCCGCGACCACGGCGACGCTCACGCCGACGCCCACCGTGGAGAGCACCACTGCCATGGGCGCCGCCGAGCGCACCGCCGACCAGCGGGTCGTCAGCCCACCTTCGGCGAGGATCACGACGAGCGCGCACGTGCCGAGCACCTGCGTGAGCTGCGCGTCGCTGAACTGGACGCCGAAGCCGCTCTCCCCGAGCAGGACGCCGAGCCCCAGGTACACGAGGAGGCTGGGCAGGCCGGACCGGGTCGACAGCCGCACGGCCGCGACCGCCACCAGCAGCACCGCCGCGCCGGACAGCAGGATGATGTTCAGGTTGTGGATCGTCACGCGGTCGCTCCGTCACGGAGCGCCGCGATCCGCTCGACCAGTGCGGCGGGCGCAGGGTCGACCGCGAGGACCTTGTCGCGGCTCGTCCGGCCGGTGACCAGTTCGACCGCCGACCGCCGGACGTCGAGCGCCTCGGCGACGGCCCGCAGGGCGGCCTCCGTCGCCGCTCCGTCCACTGCGCGTGCGGTGACAGCGACCACTAACGCCGGTCCGTGGGCCCCGTCGTGCCGCCCGCCGACCTTCGCGCGGCTGGCTCCCGGCTTGACCCGTACGGCTAGCGTCACCCGGCTCACGTCTTCCCTCCCGCCCTGGAGGCCACCGGTTTCGTGGCTCTCCGGGAAATCCGCTGACTGTATGGACCACGCGGCGCCGGAGCCGGGCCGCGCCGTCGTGCGGTGGGCGGCTAGGTCTTCGACGCTTCGGTCAGGACGGCGGTGGCGGCACCACACAGGCTGCACGCGGTGAACCCGAGTTCGACGGCCTCCGAGACCGGAAGCGGCTGGGTCTCCTTGTCGACCAGGTGCGGGCAGCCCGCCAGGTGGTACCGGGGACGGCCGTCCACGACCAGCACCTCGCTGTCCAGTTCCGCGAGGCGGGATACCTCGCTGGCCATGAGCAGCTCGGCAGCGGGTTCGTCGGGCGGGTCCTCGTCGTCGTCCAGACCGGCGGGTTCATCCGGTTCGTCTGGTTCGTCGGGCTCGGTGGCCGGGACGGAGGCGGGTGGCGGTGCGGACGCGGGGGCCGTCTGTGCGGCGGCCGGGGGCGTGCGAGCGGGCTGCACGGCGTCCGCGTCGATGATCTGGGTTTCCGTGACCTCGGCGGGTGTCGCCGCGACAGGCGGAGGCGTGACGGGCGGAGGCGGGACCGGCGGCGCGGTGACCGAGGCGCTGCCGGTCGCGGCCCGGACGACCGGGTCCACCTTGAGCGCCGGTTTGGCGACCGGCTCCACCTTCGCGGCGCCGGCCGGGCGCACCGGCTGTGCCGGCGGACTGGCCGCCGGGGCACGGACAGCCTGAGCGCCGGCCGGGGTTACCCGACCGGCGCCTGGCTGTGCCGTACGGCCTACAGGTGTCTTGTCGTCATGGCCGACCGTGCGGTCAACGTCGCCTCGTTGCTGCCGGATCCCGAGGAAGAGTGCGGCAGCCGCGAGCACGCTGACGCCGATCGACGCCATGACGAACGGGTCGTTCGCCTGCAGGATTCCGGTGGCCAGCAGGCCACCGGAGACCAGGATGAGCAGAAGGCTGACGACGATCACGACGACAGAGTCCGCTCAGCCCCGGTCAGCGCCCGCGAGAGTCGGCGGTGTCCGAGCCGAGACCGAAGGACGACTGCGGACCGCCGAACGCACCGCTCATGCTGGACGCGCCTGCTGTCTGCCGGTTGACCTCGCCCTCGACGCCCTGACTGCGGCTGTCGAGGTCGCGGAGCTGGCTCTCCAGGTACGCCTTGAGCCGGGTGCGGTACTCGCGCTCGAACGACTTCAGGCCCTCGATGTGCTTCTCCAGGGCGACGCGCTTGCCGTCGAGGCCACCCATGGCCTCCTGGTGCCGCTGGCGGGCGTCCCGCTCCAGCGCCTCGGCCTTGCTGCGGGCCTCGCGGGTCAGCTCGTCGGCCTTGGTGCGGGCCTCGGTGAGAACCTTGTCGGCCTCGCGGCGGGCGTCGGCGACGTGGTCGTCGGCCGTGCGCTGCGCCAGCATGAGCACGCGCAGCGCCTGCTGCTCGCCCGTGGAGTCGGCGGCACCGCTGAGCCCGGGCGGGATCGGCGGGCCGGGGACCGCGCCGGACTGCGCGGCCTGGGCCGCCTGCTGCGCGGCCTGCTGAGCCTGCTGCGCCGCCTGCTGGGCCTGCTGCTTCTCCTGGCGGAGACGCTCGACCTGAGACTTCAGGTCGTTGTTCTCCGACGCCAGGCGGCGCATGTCGCCGTCGCTGGCACCGGAGGGGGGCGGCGGTCCACCGCTGCCCGAGCGCACTCGCTCGACCTGGGCCTTGAGGTCGTTGTTCTCCTCGATGAGACGTGCGAGCTCCCGCTCTACCTCGTCGAGGAAGGCGTCGACGTCGTCTTCGTCGTACCCCCGCTTACCGATCGGCGGTTTCTTGAAGACGACGTTATGGACGTCAGCGGGTGTCAGCGGCATTGGATCTCCTCGGGACACGTCGGCGTGGTGGCAAGTGCTGCCGTGCTCACTACTCCGTCAGCAAGTTCCCCACAACGCTCATCAGCACAGAGACAATCATGAGCAGCAGCAGGAAGCCAAGGTCCAGGCTAACCCCCCCGATGCGAAGAGGGGGGATCACCCTGCGTAGAGCCTTGAGCGGAGGGTCTGTCGTGCTCCAGATCAGCTCCATCGTGGCGGCTGCTCCCCGGCCCGGTTGCCAACGGCGGGCGAACATCAGTACGTACTCCATCACCAGGCGCCCGAGCAGCAGCAGCAGGAACAGGTAGAGCAGCACGTAGAGCAGTTGCCACACGAGCGACACGGCGCGACGTCGTCCTTAACTCTGGTTAAAGAACCCGCCCTCGGCGATCCGCGCCTTGTCCTCGGCAGTTACCGTGACGTTGGCCGGCGAGAGCAGGAAGACCCTGTTGGTCACGCGCTCGATGCTACCCCGAAGACCGAACGTGAGGCCCGCGGCGAAGTCAACCAGTCGCTTTGCGTCCGATTCGTCCATTTCTGTGAGGTTAAGAATCACAGGAATGCCTTCACGGAACTGCTCGCCGATCGTCCGCGCCTCGTTGTACGTGGTCGGATGCAGCGTGGTGATGCGGTACGCGGCATCCTCCTCGGCAAGTACCGCCCGCTCACGCAGCGCAATCTGCGGCGCGAGAGCAAGGTTGTCGTGTGTGATGGGCGCCGAGGTCGGGATCGGTGCCCTGGTTACCGGCCGTGACTGAAGACGTTCCGGGCGGACCCGCGGAGGCGGGGCCGGCTCGTCGAATTCGTCCTCGTACGGATCGATGTCGTCGTCGACGTACCGGCGGTCGTCGTCATCCTCGACGAGTCCGAGCCAGACGCCTGCCTTACGCCATGCACCCATGGGGCGCCCCCTCTCATCGGCGAATGACATGGCTGTTATTACCCAGCCACCGTACCGCGCGCAGGCCAGCGAATACCCAACAAAGCGCTCCCGACACGCACGTGAGTCGCGCCATGTCGAATAGCCGACTCAAGGTCGCCGCTCATTCCGGCCGAGATCCACTTCGCCTCCGGATAGGCATGCCGCACCTCCGCAGCAAGCGTGGCAAGGCGGGCGAAAGCCGCGTCCGGATCCTCGTCACGCGGCGCGACGGCCATCACTCCTCGTAGTCGAAGGGCGGGGTACCGGGCCACGTCGGCGGCCAGTTCCAGGGCCTCGGACGGCACGACCCCACCCCGTGCAGCCACAGGAACTGGGGGCTCGGTTGCGTTCGTAGCGGCAGATGTTGTGGCAGGTGTGGGTCCTGCGACTGGTGTGACAGACGTGACGATCGGTGTCAGGTTGACCTGGAGGAGGACGTCCAGGGGGTCGTCGCGGCGGCGGTCCGCCTCCTCCGCGAGCGCGGCGGCCAGCTCGTGCCGGTCGACGCTGTGGACGGCGTCGGCGTAGCGCACGACGGATCGCGCCTTGTTGCGCTGGAGTTGCCCGACGAAGTGCCAGCGCAGGTCAGGGCAGTCGTCGGCGCACTCGGCGGCTTTGCGGCGGGCTTCCTGGTCACGGTTCTCGGCGACGTCGGTGACGCCGAGTTCGGCCAGTATCCGGACGTCGGAGGAGGGGTAGGTTTTCGTGACGGCGACGAGCGTGACGTCGTCGCGAGCTCGCCCGGCGGCGGCGCAGGCCTTGGCGAGACGTTCTTCGAGGGCCGCGAGGTTCCGGGCCAGTTCCGCCCGCCGCTCATCCGTCAACGCACGCCCCTCCGCAAGCCGTCACCGCCCAGGCTCGCACACCCCCGGTGACCTGGCCGGCGCGGGTAGGCGCCGTCCCGCGCAACTGTCGGGGATATCGGGGTATCCCGCGCCCGGTTTCAGGACGGCATCCCGAACAGTCCGGTTCGCGCAGGCGGGCGCGCGGCGCGCCGCGGAGGACGCGAGCAGGCCTGAGGGCCGCGAGCCGACGACAACGCGGCGAGACGGGCGCCTGAACGGGCCGCCCCCTAAGCGCCGTTCTTGAGGAAATCGGGGATGTCTACGTCGTCGAAGATGACGCGCTTCGGCGGTTCGGGGGTGGGGGGTGCCTGTCGGGGCGGGGGCGCGACGGGCGGGGTGGAGACGTATTGCGGCTGGGCGTCGACCTGGCTGGCGCGGGGCGGCGGGTCCATGCGGCGGTAGGCGGGGGCACCGGAGTCGAAGCCGGCGGCGATGACGGTGACGCGGACTTCGTCGCCGAGGGCGTCGTCGATGACGGTGCCGAAGATGATGTTGGCGTCGGGGTGGGCGGCGTCGCTGACGAGCGATGCGGCGGCGTTGATCTCGAAGAGGCCGAGGTCGGAGCCGCCGGCGATGGAGAGCAGGACGCCGTGGGCGCCTTCCATGCTGGCTTCGAGCAGCGGGCTGGAGATGGCGGCTTCGGCGGCTTCGACGGCGCGGTTGTCACCGCGGGCGCTGCCGATGCCCATGAGGGCGGAGCCGGCGCCGCTCATGACGCTCTTGACGTCGGCGAAGTCGAGGTTGATGAGGCCGGGGGTGGTGATGAGGTCGGTGATGCCCTGGACGCCGGACAGGAGGACCTGGTCGGCGGTGCGGAACGCGTCCATCATGCTGATGGTGCGGTCGCCGAGGGACAGCAGCCTGTCGTTGGGGATGACGATCAAGGTGTCGCACTCGTTCCGGAGCTCGTCGATGCCGGATTCGGCCTGCAGGGACCGGCGCTTGCCCTCGAACGAGAACGGCCGGGTGACGACCCCTATGGTCAGAGCACCGAGCTTGCGGGCGATGCTCGCGACGACGGGCGCGCCGCCGGTGCCGGTGCCGCCGCCTTCGCCTGCGGTGACGAAGACCATGTCGGCGCCCTTGAGGACTTCTTCGATCTCGTCCTTGTGGTCTTCGGCGGCCTTGCGCCCGACTTCGGGGTTCGCGCCGGCGCCGAGGCCGCGGGTGAGTTCGCGGCCGACGTCGAGCTTGACGTCGGCGTCGCTCATGAGAAGTGCCTGTGCGTCGGTGTTGATCGCGATGAACTCGACGCCCTTGAGGCCCACCTCGATCATGCGGTTGACGGCGTTGACGCCGCCGCCGCCGATGCCGACGACCTTGATGACCGCCAGGTAGTTGTGCGGAGGTGTCATCGGGTGTGCCTTCCTCGGAGCTGGGGCTGGGATTCCGGAACGCCCAGGTGGGGGCCTTGGCCGTAGAGGCCGCGGGTACCGAAACCCTCATCCTCTAGTAGAGCGTTATAGTTATGTCAACTTAGGTTATGCCCGGGACGGTAGGGGGCCGCCACTACCGGTTCAAGCAGCCACGCCGCGCGCCACCGAGATATCGACTTAGAGCCTGCGTGAATAGGGCGCTGGCCGGCTGCGGCGGGTGCCCTGTTCGTGCACGCTCAACGAACGGTCACCACGTCGGGGGCGCTGACGTCGATCCGCCGGCCCGGGCGGCCGAGCAGCGCCGTTGCCAGCGTCGCCTTACGGGCGCTGTGGTCGGCGTCGCCCCAGACGATCGTCCGGCCGCCGGTGAGTTCGAGGGTCACCTGCGCCGGCGACGGCGCCTTGACCTTCACCAGCTTCGCCTTGAGCCCGTCGGTCAGCGCGAGGACGACCGACATGGCCGCGACCGTCGCCGCGTCACTCGGACCCGGCTTGGCGATCTCGACGAGCGGCAGCTCCGCCGGCCTGGCGGGAACCGTGCGGAACGGCGTGCCGCCCGCGTCGAGCAGGATGAACGAACCGCCGCTCGCCTTGGCCGCCACCGCGACCCGCTCGGTGACGACGACAGTCACCGTGCTCGGCCACGACCGGACCACCCGCGCGTCGGCCACGACCGGGATCGCCTTGACCCGGGCGGCCACGGCGCCTGTGTCCAGTTGGGACAGTGGGACGTCGCGCGGGACGGCGGCGACCCGCTTCACCTCGTCCGCCTGGACGAGGTCGGCGCCCTCGACCCGGACCGTGCGCGGCGAGAACAACGTCGTCCCGTACACGACCCAGCCGATCCCGCCGGCCAGCGCCAGGACGAGCAGCACCACCAGGTACGGCAACGCACTGCGGAACCGCCGCTGCCGCGGATGCGCCGCGAACCGCGCGTTCGGCGTGCCGCTCCCCCGCACGAGCCGCCACCGCCTGCCCGCCCCGGACATCACAGCCCTCGAGCGGCCGGCCGCCGCACAACTGTCGGGGTTATCGGGGTATCCGGCGCCGGGTTACAGCACTGCTTCCCGGACAGTCCGGTTTGGCCCGGCGGGTGCGCCGGGCGCGGCAGTCCGGTTTGGCCCGGGGGCGGGGTCGACCGGCGGGCCCGGCGCGGGCATCAGTCCTGCCGGTCCGCGAGGGCCGTGAGGATCTCCTCGCCCATCATCGAGATCGGCGGGGCACCCATCGTCAGCACGAGGTCGCCCTCGCGGGCGCGGCGCGCCACCTCGGGCGCGACCGCTGACCAGGACGGTTCGAACACGACGTGCTCCGGCGCGAGCGTCAACGCGCGGGCGAGCGCGGCGCCGCCCTGGCCGGGTTCGCGTTCCTCGCCCGGGCAGAAGACCTCCATGACGATGACCTCGTCGGCCAGGTCGAGGGCGGCGGCGAGACCGGCTTCGAACGCGATCGTCCGGTAGAGCCGGTACGGCTGGAACACGACGATGAGGCGCCCGTCGCCGGTGACCTCGCGGACGGTGCGCATCGACACGTCCATCGACGTGGGGTGGTAGGCGTACTCGTCGTAGACGCGCACACCGTCCACTGTGCCCTTGTGCTCGAACCGGCGGCGCACGCCCCGGTAGCTGGCGAGCGCCTCGATGGCGTTGGCGGCCGGCACGCCGAGCTTCAGCGCGGTGAGCAGCGCGGCGCCGGAGTTCAGCGCGATGTGCGCGCCGGGCACGTTGACCGTGACGAATCCGACGGTCTCGCCGTCGAGCAACGCCTGGTACGTGCTGCTGGTGATGTCGGTCTTGAGTCCGGTGAACCGCAGGTCGGCGTCCTCGGCGTGGCCGTACGTGAAGACGGTCCGGCCCTTGCCGCGGGCGTACTCGGCGAGCCGCATCGCGCCGGGGTCGTCGGCGCACACCACGAGGAAGCCGTCGTCGGTGATCCGGTCGGCGAACTCGGCGAACGCCGCCTCGACGCCGGCCAGGTCGCCGTACGTGTCGAGGTGGTCGGCCTCGATGTTGGTGACGATCGCGACCGTCGGGCTGTACAGGAGGAAGGTCTTGTCGCTCTCGTCGGCCTCCACGACGAAGTGCTCGCCGCTGCCGTGGTGCGCGCTGGACCCGATCTCGGCCAGCTCGCCGCCGATGACGAACGACGGGTCCATGCCGTTGTGCTGCAGGACGGTCGTCATCATCGAGGTGGTGGTCGTCTTGCCGTTGGTGCCGGCGACCGCGATGCTCTGGCGGCCGTTCATGGCCGTGACCAGCGCCTCTGCGCGGTGCAGCACGCGCAGCCCGCGCCGGCGGGCCTCGGCCAGCTCCAGGTTGTCCTCGCGGATCGCGGTCGAGTAGACGACCGTGTCGACGCCGTCGAGGTTGCTGACGTCGTGTCCCATGTGGATCTTGGCCCCGAGTGCGCGCAGCGCGTCCAGCGCCGGCCACTCTCGCATGTCGCTGCCGCTGACCGGGATGCCCCGGGTCACGAGCAGCCGGGCCACGCCGTTCATGCCGACGCCGCCGATGCCGATGACGTGGACGTTGCCCAGGTCCTCGGCGGTGACGCCGGTCAGGTCGTTGTTGGTCTCGACGATCATGAGCCCACCGCCTCGCGTACCAGGGCCAGCAGTGCCTCGTCGCCGTCGCGACGGCCGTAGGACGCCGCGGCGTCCGACATGCCGCGCAGCCGGTCCGGGTCGGTGAGCAGACCGATCACGTTCTCCTCCAGCCACGACGGGGACAGCTCGGCGTCCTCGACAATCATGCCGCCACCCGCGTTGACCACGGGCAGCGCGTTGCGCCGCTGCTCCCCGTTACCCCACGGCAACGGTACGTATACCGCAGGCAGCCCGACCGCCGCGACCTCCGCGCACGTCATCGCGCCGCCACGGCAGATGATCAGGTCGGAGGCGGCGTAGCCGAGGTCCATCCGGTCCAGGTACGGCAGCGCGACGTACGGGGCGCCGGTGCCGGACGGGATGTCGTCGAGGGTGTTGCGGGCGCCGATGACGTGCAGGACCTGCACGCCTGCCGCCCCGAGCCTGTGCGCCGCCCCGGCGACCGCGTGGTTGATCGAGCGGGCACCCTGCGAGCCGCCGGAGACCATCAGCGTCGGACGGTCCGGGTCGAGCCCGAAGTGCGCCCGCGCCTTGGCCCGCTCGGCGTGACGGTCCAGGGTCGAGATCGTCCGCCGCAGCGGCACCCCGACGACGCGGCCGTGCTTGAGTGCCACGTGGTCGCCGCCGAGGCCGACGAAGTCCGTCAGCCGGGCGCCGACCTTGTTGGCCAGGCCCGCCGGGTTGTTCACCTCGTGCACGACCGCCGGGGTGTGGTTGCGCCACGCCGCCAGGTACGCGGGCAGCGCCACGTAGCCGCCGAAGCCGACGACCACGTCCGCCGCGACGTCGTTGAGCACCTCACGGGCCGCGGCGACGCTGCGCCCGACCCTGCCCGGCGTCCGGACGAGGTCGGCGTTGGGCTTGCGCGGCATCGGGTACGCGGGGATGAGCCGCAGGTCCCAGCCGCGTGCCGGGATGATCTCCGCCTCCAGGCCCTTCTCGGTCCCCAGGCAGGTGACCCGTACGTCCGGATCGTGCCGGCGCAGGCAGTCGGCCAGCGCCAGGGCCGGTTCGATGTGGCCTCCGGTACCGCCACCGGCCAGGACCACCGAACGCAACACCGTCACCCACGACCTCCAGAACGCTCCGATAACGACCGCCGCCGTTGACCTTCGAGGGGCGGCAGCGGGATTCCCCACATCTTGGACCACCACGTTCTGCCCCGGGCATGCAGGGCTGCCGCAGCGTCGGGCTCGGCACGTGCGAACGACGCCAGCATGCCGACGATGAACATGGTGAGAACCAGCGAGCTGCCACCTGCCGAGATCAGGGGCAACGGGACGCCGGTGATCGGTACCAGGTTCGCCACGGCGCCCATGTTGATCAGCGCCTGCCCGGCGAGCCAGAGCGTGCACGAGGCCGCGACCAGGCGGCGGAACGGGTCGCTGACCCGGCGCGCGACCCGGAGTCCGGCGTAGGTGAACACGCAGAACAGCCCGATGACGACGAAGCAGCCGATGACGCCCAGCTCCTCGCCGATCACGGCGAAGATGAAGTCGTTGTGCTCCTCGGGCAGGTAGCCCCACTTCTCCCGACCCTGGCCCAGGCCGACGCCCCACCAGCCGCCGCCGCCGAGCGCCAGCAGCCCGTGGACCGCCTGGTACCCCTCGCGGTCGGCGACGGCGAACGGATCGGTGAAGCTGGTGAACCGGTCCATGCGGTAGTCGCGGCCGAACACGAGTGCCACCACGCCCACCATGCCCGTGGCGAGCAGGCCGCCGAAGACCCGGAACCGCACCCCGGACACCCACAACAGCGTGAGCAGGACGATGAGCAGCAGCAGCATGCTGCCGAGGTCGTTGTGGCCGACGAGCAGCAGCATGACCCCGGACACCGGCAGCAGCGGCACCGCGAGGTGCTTCCACTCCCCCAGCAACGCGCGCTTGTGCAGCAGGGTCACTGCGCCCCACAGGGCGAGGCCGAGCTTCGCCAGTTCGGCGGGCTGCACCTGGATCGGACCGAGCTTGACCCACAGGTACACGCCGTTGGCCTGGATGCCGATCGTCTCCGGGATCAGCCACAGCAGGATCAACATCGACGCGGCCGTGAGCAGGATCGGGTAGGCGAGCAGTTCGTAGCCACGCACCTTCAGCCGGAGCCCCAGCCAGAACGCGGGGAGGCCGATCGCCGCCCACTTGGCCTGCGCCGCGAAGACGGTGTAGGCGCTGCCGCTCTCCTGGTACGAGTCGATGCTCGACGCCGACAGCACCATCGCCAGGCCGATCGCCAGCAGCAGGCCCGCGCTGGCGAGGATCAGGTAGTACGACGACATCGGGCGCCGCAGCAGCCCGGACAGCGCCGAGAAAGGGTTGATCGCGGCCCGGTCGACGAGCGACGGGGCCTCCTTCGGGGGGAGGGTCGCCGGCCCGCTCACGGACCCTCGAGCGCCGCGACGGCGGCGGCGAACGCCTCGCCGCGACGTTCGAAGCTGGCGAACATGTCCTTGGACGCGGCGGCCGGCGCGAGCAGCACGACGTCCCCCGGCGCGGCGAGCCGGGCCGCGGCGGCGACGACCTCTGTCATGGCTCCATCATCGGTTCTGGAGACGTCCACCACGGGGACCTCGGGCGCGTGTCGGGCGAGCGCCTCGGCGATCTGGGCCCGGTCGACGCCGAGCAGCACCGCGCCGGACAGCCGCGGCGCGGCCAGCGCGACGAGCTCGTCGATGTCCACGCCCTTGAGCTGGCCACCGGCCACCCACACGATCCGCGGGTAGGACGTCAGCGACGCGGCGGCGGCGTGCGGGTTGGTGGCCTTGCTGTCGTCCACCCAGTCGACGCCGCCCACGGACGCCACGAACGCGTTGCGGTGCGGTTCGGGCTGGTAGGCGCGCAGGCCCTTCGCCACGTCCTCGCCGCTCACACCGAACGCCCGGGCCAGCGCGGCGGCCGCGAGGGCGTTCGCCACGTTGTGCGGACCGGCCGGGCGCACGTCGCCGATCGTCCCCAGCTCGACGGCGTGGGCAGGGTCCTGGACGAACGCGCGGTCGACCAGGACGTCCTCGACCACGCCGAGCTGGCCCGGTGCCGGGACGCCCAGCGTGAAGCCGACGACCCGGCCGGCGGCGGCGCCGCCGGTCGGGTCTGGCGCGTCATCGGTCGGGCCTGCCGAGCTGGCGAGCAGCGCCGCGACGCGCGGGTCGTCGGCGTTGCCGATCACGACACCGGTCCCGCGCCAGATCGCCGTCTTCGCATCCGCGTAGGCGTCGAAGCCGCCGTGCCAGTCCAGGTGGTCGTCGGCGAGGTTGAGCAGCGCGCCGGCCGCCGGAGCCACCCGCGAGGACCAGTGCAGCTGGAAGCTGCTCAGCTCGACGGCGAGGACGTCGTACGGCTCCGGGTCGAGCACCGCGCTCAGCAGCGGGTAGCCGATGTTGCCGGTGGCGATCGCGCGCAGTCCGGCGGCGCGCAGGATCGAGGCGAGCATCGTCACCGTCGTGGTCTTGCCGTTGGTGCCGGTGATCGCGAGCCACGGCGCCGCGTCCTCGCCGCGCAGGCGCCAGGCCAGCTCCGGCTCGCTGAAGACCTCCAGGCCGGCGCTCGCCGCGGCCAGGACCAGCGGGTGGTCGGGACGGAAGCCCGGCGACACGACCAGTTCGGTGACGCCGTCCGGAACCTCGGTCGCGTCCGGGACCGTCGCGGCGCCCTTGCCGGCCAGCTCGGCCAGCCCCGCGTGCCCGGCCCGGTCGGTGACCGTGACCGACGCTCCGCGCGCCAGCAGCGCCTCGGTGACCGCCACGCCCGAGACGCCGGCCCCGGCGACCAGGACGTGCCGGCCCGCGTACACGTCCATTACAGGACCCTGAGGTAGTCGGCGAAGAAGATGCCCAGGCCGCCCGCGACGCCGATCCCGGCGAGGATCCAGAACCGGACGACGATCGTCGTCTCCGCCCAGCCGACCAGTTCGAAGTGATGTTGTAGTGGCGCCATCCGGAAGACCCGCTTGCCGGTGCTGCGGAACGAGATGATCTGGATGATCACCGACAGCGTGATGATGACGAACAGGCTGCCGATGATCGCGAGCAGCAGCGTCGTGCGGGTGGTGAGCGCCAGACCGGCGATCAGGCCGCCGAGTGCCAGCGCCCCCGTGTCGCCCATGAACACCTTGGCCGGCGGCGCGTTCCACCACAGGAACCCGAAGCAGGCGCCGGCCGCCGCGGCGGCGATCAGCGCGATGTCGATCGGGTCCCGGACCTCGTAGCAGTAGTCCGTCGGCTTCAGCCAGGACAGGCCGCAGGCGTGGCGGGCCTGCCAGAACGAGATGAGGACGTACGAGCCGAGCACCATGACCGACGGCCCGGTCGCCAGGCCGTCGAGCCCGTCGGTGAGGTTCACGCCGTTGGCGGCCGCGATCACGACGAACGCGAACAGCGCGGCGGCGCCGATCTGGGTCAGGTTGAAGTCGAGGTCGCGGATGAACGACAGCTTGTCCGAGGCGACCGTCGTCCCGTCCTCGTCGGCCAGGTTCAACGCCAGCACCGCGAACGCGACCGCGACGACGACCTGGCCGAGCAGCTTGCCGCGCTTGTTCAGTCCGAGGCTGCGCTTCTTGCGGATCTTGATGAAGTCGTCGAGGAACCCGACCAGGCCCATGCCGACGAACAGCCCGAGCAGCGTCACCGCGGTCGGCGAGATCGTCCGGTCACCGATCACCAGCTGCGCCACGATGTAGGCGACCACCGTGGCGAAGATGAAGACGATGCCGCCCATGGTGGGCGTGCCGCGCTTGGACGCGTGGTGCTTGGGCCCCTCCTCGCGGATCTCCTGCCCGAACTTCAGTCGGTGCAGGTACTTGATCGCGATCGGGGTGCCGAAGATGGAGACGATGAACGCGACGAACGCCGCGGCGAGCACACTCCTCACGCGTCAGCCTCCCCGGCCAGCAGGGCCTCGGTGATGCGTTCCAGCTGCGCCGACCTGGACGCCTTGACCAGCACGACGTCGCCGGGGCGCAGCTGCTCGCGCAGCAGGCGCGTCGCGGCCTCGATGTCGGGCACGTGCACGGATTCCTCTCCCCAAGAACCTTCGAGCACCGCACCCGCGTGGATGGGTGCGGCAACCTCTCCCACGACGACCAGGCGGTCGACGTCGAGGCGGACGACCAGCCGGCCGATCGCGTCGTGCTCGGTACGCGACTGGTCGCCCAGTTCGTTCATCTGGCCGAGCACCGCCCAGCTGCGGCGGCCGGCCGACATCGCCTTGAGCGCCTTGAGCGCCGCCCGGACCGAGTCGGGGTTGGCGTTGTACGCGTCGTCGATGACGGTCACCCCGTCGGAGCGCTCGGTGACCTCCATCCGGTGCCGGCTCGCCGGGCGGGCGTCCGCCAGCGCGGCGGCCACGTCGTCGAGCGGCATCCCCAGCTCCAGCGCGACGGCCGCGGCCGCGAGCGCGTTGCCGACCTGGTGCTCGCCGTGCAGGCCGAGCCGCACCTTCACCGAGCCGGCGGGCGCGACCAGCGTGAAGCTGGCGCGGCCGGCCGGGTCGAGATCGACCGATTCGGCGCGGACGTCGGCGTCGGCCGCCAACCCGACCAGGACGACCCTGGCCTCGGTGCGGTCCTTCATCGCGCGGACCCGCGGGTCGTCGGCGTTCAGGACGGCCAGCCCGTGCGCAGGCAGCGCCTCGACCAGCTCGCCCTTCGCCTTGGCCGTGACCTCGATGCCGCCGAACTCGCCCACGTGCGCGGTGCCGACGTTGAGGACGACGCCGATCCGGGGCCGCGCGACATCGGTGAGCCACGTGATGTGCCCCAGGCCGCGCGCACCCTTCTCCAGCACCAGGTACCGCGTGCCGGAATCGGCGCGCAGCACCGTGTACGGGTGGCCCAGCTCGTTGTTGAACGATCCGGGCGGCGCCACGGTCTCGCCGAGGCGGCGCAGCACGTGTGCGATGAGGTCCTTGGTCGACGTCTTGCCGGACGAACCCGTCACGCCGACGATCGTCAGCTCGGGCAGCCGCTCGGTGACCGCACGGGCCAGCTTCGCCAGCGCCACGAGCGGATCGTCGACGAGGACCGCCGGAGCGTCCACCTCGCGGGTGGCCAGCACCGCCACGGCGCCCGCGTCCAGCGCGGTACGGGCGTAGTCGTGGCCGTCGACCCGCTCGCCGGGGATCGCCACGAACAGTCCGCCGGGACCGACCTTGCGCGAGTCGAACTCGACCGCGCCGGTGACCTCGATCTCCCCACTACCAACGAGCCGTCCGCCGGTGATCCGTGCGATCTCGGCCAGGCTGAGCGGGATCACCCGTAGACCTCGCGCAGGGCCGCCGCGAGCACCTCGCGGTCATCGAACGGGTGTACCACGTCACCAACCTCCTGGCCCTGTTCATGTCCCTTGCCCAGCACCGCGATCGTGTCGCCCGCCTCGGAGCGGCGGACCGCCTCCACGATCGCCGCGCGCCGGTCGCCCACCTCGACGACG
The DNA here is from genome assembly GCA_963742725.1 of uncultured Actinomycetota bacterium. Classification (GTDB taxonomy): domain Bacteria; phylum Actinomycetota; class Actinomycetes; order Mycobacteriales; family Cryptosporangiaceae; genus CAVVAL01. The sequence goes on from CAVUMX010000003.1 coordinate 2,302,119, forward strand.
TCCGCGCGATCCTCCGGCGCCACGTGCGAGATGCCTTCGAGCATCGCCGCGCGGATCAACCACGGGAACTCCGACCGCGGGTTGTCATCCGTCACGATCACGATCTCGGACGCGCGCGCGGCAGCGGCGCCCATCAGCGGCCGCTTGCCCTTGTCCCGGTCGCCGCCACACCCCAGGACGCTGATCAGCCGGCCCTTCGTCACCTGGCGCAGCGCCGCCAGCGCCGCCGCGACCGACTGCGGGTCGTGGGCGTAGTCGACCACGGCGAGGACCTCGTCGCCGGCGCCCTCGCCCGCCCGGACCTGCTCCATGCGGCCCGGCACCGAACCCGTCGCGGCCACCGCTGAAGCCGCCAGCACCGGATCCACTCCGACCTCCACCAGCGTGACGACGGCCAGCGCCGCGTTGTCGACGTTGTATTCCCCCGCCATGGCGACGCCGGTGTCCAGCGCGACGCCGTCCGGGCCCTGCAGCTGGAAGCTCTGGCCGTTGCGGCACGCCGTCCGCCCGGTGACCCGCCACGTGGCGTCGGGGGAACCGGACGGCGACACCGTCACGGTCCCGGCGCCGACCAGCCGCTGGCCGGCCTTGTCGTCGACGTTCACGATCGCGCGGGCGCTCCGGTCGTCGAACAGGCGGGCCTTGGCCGCGAAGTAGTCCTCGACGTCGGCGTGGAAGTCCAGGTGGTCCTCGCCCAGGTTGGTGAACACCGCCGCCGCGAACTGCACGCCCTCGACCCGGCTCAGCGCCAGCGCGTGGCTGGACACCTCCATCACCACGGCCGTCACACCGCGCTCCCGCGCCACCGCGAGCAGCGCCTGGAGATCAGGCGCCTCCGGCGTCGTGCGGGCGGACGGCAGCACCTCGTCGGCCAGCCGCGTCTCGACCGTGCCCAGCAGCCCCGTGACGTGCCCGGCGGCGCGCAGCCCGGCCTCGACCAGGTACGCCGTCGTGGTCTTGCCGTTCGTCCCGGTGATGCCGACGATCGTGAGGTCGGCGGACGGGTTCCCGTACACGACCGCGGCGATACCGCCGAGGGCCGCGCGCGGGTCGGGCACCACCAACCGGGGCAGACCGGACCGGGCGGCCATCGCCGCACCGGCCTCGTCGGTCAGGATCGCGACGGCGCCGTTCTCGACCGCCTGTGCCACGAAGCTGGCGCCGTGCGCGCGGGCACCGGGCAGCGCCGCGTACAGGTCGCCGGGCTGCACGGCCCGGCTGTCGAGGGTCACGCCGGTGACGGCGACCTTGCCAGGCGAGGCGCCCGCGAGGAGCGTGCCGCCCGCGGGCAGCAGGTCGGCGAGGCGGCGCGGTGGGACCTTCTCAGGTCGCAGAACACGTGTGGGGGACACGGGCTCAGACCCTACCCGCGTCGTCATGGCAGTGCCGCAGCGCACTTACCCTCCGGCACGGCGGGCTCACCCATAGAGGCGGATCGGCGGGGGTTGCGTGCGGGTCGGCGCGACGCCGTAGTGGCGCAGCGTGAAGCTGGCCAGCTCGGAGAAGGCCGGTGCCGACACGTTCGCCCCGGATCCGCCCGGACCGTGGGTGAAGATACCGATCACATAACGGGGCGCGTCCGCCGGCACCATGCCGATGAACGAGGCGACGTCACCAGGCAGGTACTTGCTGTTCTGCGTGCGCTTGCCCGTACCTGTCTTCCCGGCGACGCGGTAGTCAGGAACCGCGGCCTTCGGCGCCGTACCGAACTTCGTCGGCACCGCTTCCAGGTCCGCACGCAGCGCCCGCGCGTTGGCCACGCTCAGTACCCGCTCGGACTTCGGGGCGGCCGCCGGCTTCATCGTGCCGTCCGGGCCCGTCGTGCCCTTGACGAGCGTCGGCGTCACCCGCACGCCGTCGTTGGCGATCGTCGCGTACACCGACGTCATCTGCAGCGGCGTCACCGCGACGCCCAGCCCGATCGGGATCGTGCCGTAGGACGGGTCGCTCCACCGCTCCGGCGGCTGCACCAGCCCGGCGCTCTCCCCCGGCAGGCCCAGGCCCGTCTTCGCGCCGAGACCGAACTTCCTCTGGTACTCGTACAGCTTCTGCGCGCCCAGCTGGTCGGCGATGGTGATCGTGCCGACGTTGCTCGACTGCGCCAGGATGCCCATCAGCGTGAACCCGCGCACGCCGTGCGGACGCGTGTCCCGGAAGACCCGGTTGCCCTTCTTGATCGTCGGACCGATCGTCAGCACCGTGTCCGGCTTGATCACGCCCTCCTGGAGGGCGGCGCCCAGCGTGACGACCTTGTGCACCGAGCCGGGTTCCAGCACCGAGCCCGTCGCCAGGTCCATCCGCGTACTCGCCGTCGACGCGCCCGGCTTCGCCGCGTCGTACGTCGGGTAGCTCACCATCGCCATGACCTCGCCGGTCTTGACGTCCATCACGACCGCCGTGCCGTTGGTGGCACCGACCGCCTTGATCCGCCCCGACAGCATCCGCAACGCCTCGAACTGCAGGTCACGGTCGATCGTCAGCGTGACGTCCCGGCCCGGCTTCGCCGGCGTCTCCGAACGGAAACCGTCCGGGATCTCCTGGCCGTGCAGGCCCGTCTCGTACTGGCGCATCCCGTCGGTGCCGCGCAGCACGTCGTCGTAGCTCGCCTCGATGCCCGCCAGCCCGTGCCCGTCACGGCCCGCGAACCCGACGATGTTCGCCGCCAGGTCACGGCTCGGCACGTCCCGGCGCTTCGCCTTCCGGACGTTCACCCCCGGCAGGTCCAGCGCCTTCACGGCCTGCCCGATCTCCGGGTCCAGGGCCCGTGCCAGGTACACGAAACGGATCGGGTCCCCGTCCTCGTCGACCTTGCGGGAGATCTTCGGCACCAGCTCCGACTCCGGTACGCCGATCAGCCCCGACAGCGCATTCGCCGTCTTCTCCGGGTTCTTCGCGTGCTTCGGGTCGACGTCGACCTCGACCGCGTCCACGCTCGTGGCGAGCGGATTGCCGAACCGGTCCAGGATCGCGCCGCGCGGCGCCACCAGCGTCAACGGCGCCGTCATCCGGCCCGCCGCCGCCGTCGCCGCGTAGCGTTCCCCGTCCATCGCCTGGATCTGCACGAGCCGTCCGGCCAACACCGCGAAAAGCAGCATCAGGACGGCCGTCGCGAACCGCAGGCGTCGCGCCGGGTCACCGAGGCGCGGCACCCGCAGTCGCCGCGGACGCCGGACGATCGCCGACTTCCGGGGCTTGCGCACGGGCCGGGCGACCTGCCTGGTTCCGGCCGGCCGGGCCGTTGCTGTCGTGGCGAACGACGAGGTCGTCCGGGACTTCGTGGTGCGTGCCTTGGTGGCGGCCTTGCCGGTCGGCGTCTTGCTTGTCGTGGACCGTGCCGTCGGGGTCTTGTTTGTTGCCGACCGTGCCGGTGCGGACCGTGACGTTGCCGATCGGGCCATTGGGAGCGGTCGGTCGCGGAGCGGTCGGTCGCGGAGCGGCCCGTCGTGGAGCGGTCGGTCGTGGAGCGGCCCGTCGTGGAGCGGTCGGTCGCGGAGCGACCGGTCCTGGTCCTGGCCGCGTCGGGCTTGGCTGCCGCGGATCGCGATGTCGCGGACCTGCTGGTCGTGGGGTCCGCCGCGCGGGAACCTGCCGCGCGCGCGGACGTGCCACGCGTCGGTGTCGTGCCCCGGGCGGTGGCTTCGGTACGCGGCGTGGTGCCCCGCGTGCGGCGTGCCGTGTCGTCGGCGGCGCCACGCGACTGGGCACGGCGTGGGCTCTCCTCACCACGCCGGGTTTCCGCCGCACGGCGCGCCGGCTCGGCCGTGCGGCCGCGGGTGGATTCGGCGGTGCGCCGGGTTGGCTCGGCCGTTCGGCCGCGCGGGGGTTCGGCCGTGCGGCCGCGCGGGGGCTCAGCGGCGCGACGCGTCGGCTCGGCGGTGCGGCCGCGGGGCGGGTCAGCGACGCGGCGGCGTTCGATGCCGGGGTCAGCCGTCCGGCGGCGCTCCGTGCTGCCGGGCTGCGGCTCAGCCGCGCGGCCGCGCGGGGGTTCGGCCGTGCGGCCGCGCGGAGGCTCGGCGGCGCGACGGGTCGGCTCAGCGGCGCGGCCGCGCGGAGGCTCGGCGGCGCGACGGGTCGGCTCAGCGGTGCGGCCGCGCGAGGGTTCGGCGGCGCGGCGGCGTTCGCTGCCGCGCGGGGGGTCGGCGCGGCGGGTCGATGACGCGGAGTCCCCCGACGGCTGGCGCCGGGCGGCGGGCTGGTCGGCGTCCCGCGAGGAGCTGTCCGTGCCGCGGGGCCGGGTGATGCGCGTGCCGGCACGCGGCGCGGGCACGTTGACGTCCCGGTCCGACGTGCCGGACCGGGACTCCGCTTCCCGGCGCGCCGCCTCGCGGATCGTCGACCCGCGCGGCGTGTAGGCGCGGGCGTCCGAGATCTTGCTGCGGGCGCGGAACGGTACGACGGTGCCGCCGTCCTCCTCGTCCGGAGGCCGTGGTGGCGTCATCGGCCGGTCCCCTGGGCGCCGGTCGCCGGCGTGGTCGTGCCGGCCGACCGGCCCGCGTTCCCCGACGTGCCCGTGCCAGGCTTCGCCGCACCCGCCGACTGCGCGCCGGGCTTGGTCGTGCCGCCCGTCTGCGTGCCCTGGGTCGCCGTGCCCTGCTGAGTGCCGGGCTTGGCGGTTCCACCGGGCTGCGTGCCGCTGGGCGTCGTCGCGCCGCTTGGGCGCTGCGTCTTCGGCTTGGGCGACGGCGTGGCCCGCCCCGGCGTCGGGATGCCCACCACCTGGCCGCTGGGCAGGTAGATGTAGGCAGGGTTCCCGCCGGGGACAAGCCCGAGCCGCCGAGCCGCCGCCTGGAGCGTCCCGGGCGCCTCCAGCCGCTCGATGTCCCGGTCGAGCTGCTGTTCGCGCAGGTCGAGCGCTTCCTGTTCCTTCTGCAGGTCGTGCAGGCGGAACGCGTTCTCGTTGATCGCCGTCTGGAGCAGCAGCAGGCCGACGAGGCCCGCCGCCACCAGGACGAGGATCAGCAGGACGAACGGGGTGCGCGGCGCCGGCGAATCCAGCTGCGGCACCACCGACAGCGGCGGGCGGCGTCGCGACGCGCCCGCCGGCGCCGGGCTGGTCGGACGGGGCGCGAGCGCGGTGTTGCCGATGGTCCGGCTGGTGGCACGGCGCTGCTCGGGCGCGGCCCGACCCGACGACGCGGCCCGGCCCGTCCCGACACGACCCGTCGTCGCGCCACGGCCAGAAGCGGCACGGCCAGCGGCGGCACGGCCGGTCGTAGCGCGATCAGACGCGGCGCGGCCGGTGACAGCACGGTCCGACGCGGCGCGGTCAGACGCGGCGCGGCTAGCGGAGGTGCGGCTGGTCGCGGCACCCCGTGCGGAGGCGCCGGCGCCGCTCGCGCGCGGTGTCATGCTGCCTCCCTTATCCGTTCGGCGGCGCGGAGCCGCACCGACGCGGCGCGCGGGTTCGCGGCCACCTCGTCCTCGCTGGCTTCTTCGGCGCCCCGGGTCAGAAGCCGGAACCGGGGCGCCTGGTCGGGTAGTTCGACGGGCAGGTCGATCGGGGTCTTGCTGGTGACGACGTCGGCGAGCGCGCGCTTGACGATCCGGTCCTCGAGCGACTGGTAGGACATGACGACGATCCGTCCGCCGACCCGCAACGCGTCCAGCGCGGCCGGCACCGCCGCCCGGACGGCGTCCAGTTCGGCGTTGACCTCGATCCGCAGGGCCTGGAACGTGCGCTTCGCCGGGTGCCCACCAGTGCGACGGGTGGCCGCCGGGATCGCGTCGCGCACCAGTTCGGCGAGGCGCGCGCTGGACGTCAGCGGCGCCGCCGTCCGTTCCCGCACGATGGCCGCCGCCACCCGCGCGGCGAACCGCTCCTCGCCGTACTCCCGCAGGATCCGGGTCAGCTCGCCGGCCGAGTACGTGTTGACGACGTGTTCGGCCGTGATGCCGCTCGTCTGGTCCATGCGCATGTCCAGCGGCGCGTCCTGCGCGTACGCGAACCCGCGCGCGGCCTCGTCCAGTTGGAGCGAGGAGACGCCCAGGTCGAACAGGACGCCCTCGACCCGGTCGATGCCCAGGTCGGCGAGGACGTCGAGCAGCTGGTCGTAGACGGCGTGCACCAGGTGGGTGCGGCCGGCGTACGGGGCCAGCCGTTCGCCACTGCGCCGCAGCGCCTCGGGATCCCGGTCGAGGCCGACGACGGTCAGCTCGGGATGCGCGGCGAGCAGGGCCGACGTGTGGCCGCCCATGCCGAGGGTCGCGTCGACCAGTACGGCCGGACGCCCGGCGAGCGCGGGCTCGAACAGGGCGAGAGCACGATCGAGCAGGACCGGAACGTGGGCCGCGGAGAACGGCTCGTCGTGCCCGTCCCCCCGACGCGTCGCGTCCTCAGCCATCTCGACCCCTCATCGCCGCGGTGCCCGGGAGTCGCGGTTCCCGGTCATTGCCTGCCCCGTGCCGTGTCGCCAGGTCCCCATCCGCTCCGCTTCGCCTGGCACCGGGGAAGGTGCGCCAGGAGGAACCGAGCGGCTGGAGACCTCGCGACACGAGCAGGGCTACTTGTCGCTGCGCGGCCGTGCGGCAACGCGAAAACTCCCCCAGCAGCACCCCCGTACTGCTCGTGCTCAGAAGATGCCGGGTAGCACCTCCTCCTCGATGTCCGCGAACGCTTCCTCGGATTCAGCGAGGTAGGTGTCCCAGGCCTGGCTGTCCCAGATCTCCACGCGCGTGCTGGCGCCGATGACCACGCAGTCACGGCTCAGCCCGGCGTACTCCCGCAGGTTCGGCGGGATCGTGATCCGGCCTTGCTTGTCAGGTACTTCGTCCGACGCGCTGGCGAAGAACACCCGGCTGTAGGCCCGTGCGGCCTTGTGCGTCATCGGTGCTGCCCGCAACTGCTCGGCGATCTGCGCGAACTCGGCCACCGGGAACACGAAAAGGCAACGCTCCTGCCCCTTCGTGATCACAAGCCCCTCCGCCAGTTCGTCGCGAAACTTGGCCGGCAGGATCAGCCGGCCCTTGTCGTCCAGGCGAGGTGAATGAGTGCCGAGAAACAACGCACTCCTCCTCCCCCATGGAGAGTGCCCCAAGGCCCTCCACCGCGCCCCACTGTACTCCACTTCGCTCCACCGTCAACGATTCCTACCCTCGCGAAGGTGTCAGGTAGGTGACATCTACGCAGGTCAGGACAGGTGGTGCAGAGTGGGGCGCCAGACGGCCCCCGCGGCGGCGGTTCTCGCCGACACGCCGCCGCCTTCCCTGAATCGAATCGGACGGCAGGAGCGACCGGCGGCCTCAGGCGGGCGGCGGGACGGCGCAGGTGTCGAGCGCCGTCTGCAGCGCCTCGGCGGTACGTCCAATGACGGCGGTGCCGTCGTCCAGGAACAGGATCGGACGCTGGATCAGGACCGGGTTGGCGGCGAGCAGCTGGATCCAGCGGGCGCGGTCGCGCGGCGCACCGGCGAGGCCCAGCTCGTCCGCGAGGGGCTCGCCGAGCCGGGCGATGTCCCACGGCTCGGCGTCGAGCCGCCGCAGGACGTCGTCCAGCTCGGCGCCGGTCGGCGGGTCGGTGAGGTAGTCGCGCACCGTGTACGCCACCTCGGCGTCGTCCAGTGCGCCCCGCGCGGCGGCGCACTTCGAGCACGACGGGTTGTTCCAGACCTCGACCACGCCGCGACCCTACCGCTCGCCGAGCTTCGGACTCTTGAGGGCCGGGAGCCTCCCGGCACCCTCAAAAGTCCGAAGTGGACGCCCGCTCAGATGACGACCGTGACGATCCGGCCGGGGACGACGATCACCTTCCGGGGCTCCTTGCCGTCGGTGTACGCCGCGACCTTCGGATCGGCCAGGGCGGCGGCCCGGACGGTGGCCTCGTCGGCGTCGGCCGCGACGGTGACCCGTCCGCGAACCTTGCCGTTGACCTGCACCGGGTACTCGACGGTGTCCCCCACCAGCAGGGCCGGGTCGGCGACCGGGAACGCCGCGTAGGTCAGCGAGGTGTCGTGCCCCAGCCGTCCCCACAGTTCCTCGGCCAGGTGCGGGGCGAACGGACCCACCATCAGGACCAGGGCTTCGACGACCTCGCGCGGGGCACCGTCCGGGCAGGCCTGGGTCAGGTGGTTGTTCAGCTCGATCAGCTTGGCGACGGCGGTGTTGAACCGCAGCTCGTCCATGTCGCCGCGCACGCCGTCGATCGTCCGGTGCAGGATCCTCAGGGTTTCGTCGGACGCCGGCTCGGACACGACGCGCAGCTCGCCGGTGTTCTCGTCGACGACGCTGCGCCACACCCGCTGCAGGAACCGGTGCGATCCGACGACCGCGCGGGTCTCCCACGGCCGCGACACGTCCAGCGGGCCCATGCTCATCTCGTAGACGCGCAGGGTGTCGGCGCCGTAGGCCTCGAACATCTCGTCCGGGGAGACGGAGTTCTTCAGGCTCTTGCCCATCTTCCCGTACTCGCGCTTCACCGGGACGTCGCCGTGGAAGTACCGGACGTCCTTGCCCTCGCCGACCTCCACGATCTCGGCGGCCGGGACCCGCATGCCGCGCTCGTCGGTGTAGGCGTAGGCCTGGATCATGCCCTGGTTGAACAGCCGGCGGTACGGCTCGGACGTCGACACATGGCCCAGGTCGAACAGGACCTTCTGCCAGAACCGGGCGTACAGCAGGTGCAGGACGGCGTGCTCGGCGCCGCCGACGTACAGGTCGACGCCGCCCTGGCGGCCCTCGCGCGGACCCATCCAGTACTGCTCGACGGCCGGGTCCACGAACTGCTCGGTGTTGGTCGGGTCCAGGTAGCGGATCTCGTACCAGCACGAACCGGCCCACTGCGGCATGACGTTCAGCTCGCGCCGGTACTCGCGGGGACCGTCGCCCAGGTCCATCGTGACGGTCGTCCAGTCCTCGACGCGGCCCAGCGGCGGCTCGGGCTGGCTGGTCTCGTCGTCGGCGTCGAAGCTGCGCGGCGAGTAGTCGTCGATCTCGGGCAGCTCGACGGGCAGCATCTCGTCGGGGACGGCGATCGGCAGGCCGGTCTCGTCGTAGACGATCGGGAACGGCTCGCCCCAGTACCGCTGCCGGCTGAACAGCCAGTCCCGCAGCTTGTAGGTGATCGTGCCCTCGCCTGCGCCGCGCTCGACCAGCCAGGCGATGATCCGTTCCTTGGCCTCGACGACGCCCAGCCCGTTCAGGCTGACGGTGTCGTTGGCGCTGTTGATGGCCGGGCCCTCGCCGTTGTACGCCTCGCCCGTCCAGCCCTCGGGCGGCCGCACCGTGCGGACGATCGGCAGCCCGAACTTCTCCGCGAACTCCCAGTCGCGCTCGTCCTGGCCGGGCACCGCCATGATGGCGCCGGTGCCGTAGCCCATCAGGACGTAGTCGGCGACGAAGACGGGGATCCGATCGCCGTTCACCGGGTTGACCGCGTACGAGCCGGTGAAGACGCCGGTCTTCTCCTTGCCCTCGGTCTGCCGTTCGACCTCGGACTTGGACTGGGCCTGGCGGCGGTACTCGGCCAGCGCCTCGGCGGGTGTGGCGGCGCCGCCCGTCCACTCCGGCTTCGCGCCGTCCGGCCAGGCGGCGGGGATCAGCGCGTCAGCCAGCGGGTGCTCCGGCGCCAGGACCATGTAGGTGGCGCCGAACAGCGTGTCCGGACGCGTCGTGAAGACGGTGATCGGACCCTGCTCGCTCGGGAAGTCGACCCGTGCACCGGAGGAGCGCCCGATCCAGTTGCGCTGCATCAGCTTGATCGAGTCGGGCCATTCCAGCGTGTCCAGGTCGTCGATCAGCCGGTCCGCGTACGCGGTGATCCGCATCATCCACTGGGTCAGCTTGCGCTTGAAGACCGGGAAGTTGCCGACCGCGCTGCGCCCGTCGGCGGTGACCTCCTCATTCGCCAGCACCGTGCCCAGCCCCGGGCACCAGTTCACCGGCGCGTCGGACCGGTACGCCAGGCGGTGGCCGTCGACGATCGTGCGGCGCTCGACCTCGGTCAGCTCGGCCCAGGGCCGCCCGTCCGGCGTCTGGCGGGTACCCGCCTCGAACGCGGCGACCAGCTCGGCGATCGGGCGGGCGCGCTGCGCCTCGACGTCGTACCAGGCGTTGAAGATCCGCAGGAAGATCCACTGCGTCCACGTGTAGAAGTCGACGTCCGTGGTGGCCACGCTGCGGCGCGCGTCGTGCGCCAGGCCCAGCCGGCGCAGCTGCCGGCGCATGTTCGCGATGTTCTCTTCGGTCGTCTTGCGGGGGTGCTGGCCCGTCTGCACCGCGTACTGCTCGGCCGGCAGCCCGTAGGCGTCGTAGCCCAGCGAGTGCAGCACGTTGTGGCCGGTCATGCGCTTGAAGCGGCCGAAGACGTCGGTCCCGATGTAGCCCAGCGGGTGCCCGACGTGCAGCCCGGCACCGGACGGGTACGGGAACATGTCCAGCACGAACAGCTTCTCGCCGGAGGCGTTGTGCCAGTCCGGGTCGCCGGCCGGCCCGGCCAGCGCGCCGGTGGGGTTCGGCGCCTGGAAGGTGCCCTCGGCCTCCCAGCGGTCCTGCCAGCGGCTCTCGATGCCGGCGGCCAGCTCGGCGCTGTAGCGGTGGGGAGGTGCGTCGGTCTGCTCGCTCGTCATCTCACAGCTTCCTCGACTTGGATCCGGGCATGAAAAAACCCCTCGCGCAGGAGGGGATCGCCGTGCTCACAGGGTGTGCGTGGACACCACCGTCAGCACGGCTCGATAAGGAGCAGACCACCAGCCATGGGGCAACTATACCGCTGCCCCACCCGTCCCGCGCCCTTGGTTTCCACAGCCGGGTACCTTTGGCGCCAGCCACCCCGGCGCACGGCGGGGCGGTTGCCAGGGAAGTAGTGCCACCTCGGCACGAGCCTGGGAGAATGCTGGGACAGGAACGAGCAGGCGGCTGGGCGCGCTGTCCGGCCCCACCCGTGGTGACCCCGCCAACCGGGATACCCGGGATGAGGAGGACTTTTGACAGCCCACGGCACTCTCGAAGGCTTCGGCCCGGCTGCGGACCTCCCCGCGCTGCGCAGCACCATGGGCCGGATCATCGCCAACATCGAACAGGTCATCGAGGGCAAGACGGACACGGTCCGGCTGGCGCTCGCGGTCATGCTCGCCGAAGGCCACCTGCTGATCGAAGACGTCCCCGGCGTCGGCAAGACGAAGCTGGCCAAGGCGCTCGCCCGCTCGATCGACTGCTCGGTGCGACGGATCCAGTTCACCCCGGACCTGCTCCCGAGCGACGTCACAGGCGTGTCCGTGTACAACCAGGACGCGCACGACTTCGAGTTCAAGCCGGGCGCCGTCTTCGCGAACCTGGTCGTCGGGGACGAGATCAACCGCGCCTCGCCGAAGACCCAGTCGGCGCTGCTGGAGTGCATGGAGGAGCGCCAGGTCACCGTCGACGGGACCACGTACGAACTGCAGGGCCCGTTCATGGTGATCGCGACGCAGAACCCCATCGAGATGGAGGGCACCTACCCCCTCCCCGAGGCGCAGCGTGACCGCTTCACCGCCCGCCTCGCCATGGGCTACCCGGACCCCCGGCACGAGATGGCCATGCTCGACGGCCACAGCCAGCTCGACCCACTGGTCGCGCTCCGGGCCGTCTCCGACGCGGGCGAGGTCCGGCGGCTGATCGAGACCGTCCGGCAGGTGTACGTCTCGGTGCCGGTGAAGCAGTACGTCATCGACCTGGTCACCGCCACCCGGCACGCCGCCGACCTGCGGCTCGGCGCCAGCCCCCGCGCGTCGCTGCAACTGCTGCGCACCGCCCGCGCGGTCGCGGCGCTGGACGGCCGCGAGTTCGTGCTGCCGGACGACATCCAGTTCCTGGCCGGCCCCGTCCTGGCCCACCGGCTGCTGCCCACGCCCGAGGCACAGATCGGCCGGCGCAGCACCGAGTCCATCGTCGCGGACCTCGTCGCGCGGGTCCCGGTTCCCCACGACCGAGGCGCTCACGGGGGCCGCTGATGCTCGCCGCGCTCCGCGGTCTCAGCACCCGCGGCCGTTCCTTCCTCGCCGCGGCGGCCGCCGCGGGGCTGTCGGCGCTGCTGCTCGGCGAGAAGGACCTGTTGCAGGTCGCGGCCCTGCTTGCGATGCTGCCGCTGCTGGCGGCCGTCGCGGTGGCCCGCACGCGGTACCGGCTGTCGTGCTCGCGCACCCTCCAGCCTGACCGGGTTCAGGTCGGCAACCCGGCACAGGTCGTCCTGCGGCTGGAGAACCTGTCGCGGATCCCCACCGGTCTGATGCTGCTGGAGGACCGCGTCCCGTACGCGCTCGGCAGCCGGCCCCGGTTCGTCCTGAACCGGCTGTACGCGCGCCAGCACGGCGAGGTCACCTACACCGTCCGGGCGGACGTGCGCGGACGGTACGAGCTCGGGCCGCTCAGCGTCCGGCTCACCGACCCGTTCGGCCTGTGCGAGCTGACCCGGTCGTTCACCAGCACCGAACGGCTCGTCGTGACGCCGGTGGTCGTGCCGCTGCCGCCCGTCCGGGTCGGCGGCGAATGGACGGGCAGCGGCGAGAGCCGGGCCCGCTCGGCGGCCGTCCACGGCGAGGACGACGCCGCGACCCGCGAGTACCGCCACGGCGACGACCTGCGCAAGGTGCACTGGCGTTCCACCGCCCGTACCGGCGAGCTGATGGTGCGGCGCGAGGAGCAGCCCTGGCACACCACGGCGACCGTGCTGCTCGACACCCGCGCCTCGGGGCATCGCGGTGACGGGCCGGCGTCCAGCTTCGAATGGGCGGTCAGCGCGGCCGCCAGCGCCGGCGTGCACCTCAGCCGGGCCGGCTACACCACGCGGATGGTCACCGACACCGGCGTCGACGTGAAGGCCGACGCGCTCGGCGGCGAAGGCGTCCTGCTCGACTACCTCGCCGAGGTCCACCCGTCGCGGCAGTCCACCCTCGCCGCCGGCATCGACCGGATCCGGCGCGAGGGCAGCGGGCTGCTCATCGCCGTCATCGGATCGCTGAACCCCGACGAGGCCAAGCACCTCGCGGCCGCCCGCCCGCCGGCCATGACCGGCGTCGCGATCCTCCTCGACTCGACCACCTGGGTCGGACTGACGTCGCAGCAGCGCGCCGCGTCCGACGAGCGGTACGAGGACGTCGTCCAGGCCCTGCGGATCGGCGGCTGGCGGGTGTTGCAGGCCAGGCACGCGTCCCGGCTCGACGCGCTCTGGCCGTACGCCGCCACCCACGGCACGTTCAAGACCCGCGCCGAGGCCTCGGCCCCCACCGGAGGAACGGCACGATGAACCAGCGGCACCGCATCGCCCTCGTCGCCGGCGCGGCCACGCTGCTGTCCTCGACCGCGCTCGCCAGCGTCTACCAGAGCGCCGAGTGGGGCCTCTACATCATCGACAGCCCCAACTGGTTCTTCTACGTCGCCTTCGCGATCGCGGCCGTAGTCGGTGGCGCGTCCGGCTTCCGCACGCTCAACGCGCCGGCCTGGGCGCAGCCGCTCGGCGGCCTGCTCGCGCTGCTCCTGTACGTCACCGTGGTCTTCGGCGACGGCTTCCTCGGGATCATCCCCACGCCCGCCAGCTTCGGCGTCCTCGCCGACCAGATCAACGTGGCGCTCTCCGAGATCGGCGAGCTGTCGGCGCCCGTACCCGTGCACCGCGGCCTGCTCCTGCTCGGCGTCCTCGGCGTCGGCGTGGTCGCGGCCACCGTCGACTTCCTGGCCGTGGCGATGCGCCGTGCCGCGCTCGCCGGGCTGCCGCTGCTCGCCCTCTACGCGGTACCGGTCACGATCGAGCGCGACGGCGGGGTCCGGGTCTCGACCTTCATGTTCGGCGCCGCCGGGTACCTGTGGCTGCTCGCGTCCGAGCACATCGGCCGCGTGCAGCGGTGGGGCCGTCCGTTCCGCGCGCGCAGCCAGGACGAACTGTGGGCGACCACGCCGCTGGGGACCACCGGCCGGTGGCTGGGCCTCGCCGGCATCGGCGTCGCGGTCCTGGTGCCGGCGATGTTCGTCCAGCTCATAGCGCCGAACTTCACCGGCGAGGGCCTCTTCGGCTCCGGACGGGGCTTCGGCTCGGGCAACGGCGGCAAGTCGGTGTCGACGATCAACCCGATGACCAGCCTCCACGGGCAGCTCACCCAGGAGAAGGAGGTCGAGGCGCTGCGCCTGCGGACCAACGACCGCCAGCGCTTCTACCTGCGCACCGCGACGCTCGACCAGTTCGACCGCACCGGATGGGTCCACCGCAAGCTCACGGCGACCGACGACGAACGCGTCGACCGCGGCATCACCGACGACGAGCAGCTCGATCCCGAGGTCCAGACGCGGAAGCAGCGGACCACCGTCGAGCTGCGCGGCATGACCAGATCGTCCTACCTGCCCGTGTACGCCAACCCGACCAAGGTCGACATCGAGGGCGACTGGCGGTGGGACGACCAGGCCGACACCCTGTTCTCCAGCCGCTCGGTCACCGGCCGGCAGGAGTACGAGTTCGAGTCCACCCGGGTGATCTACGACCGGGACAAGCTCGCGCAGGCGCCCGCTCTCGACCCGAGCGACGCCCTCATGTCCGACTACACCGCCATCGGCTCCGGCGAACCCGAGGCCGAGCAGATCGCCCAGAAGCTGACCAAGGACAAGAAGTCCCAGTACGACAAGGTCATGGCGATCCAGAACTACTTCTCGCCGTCCAACGGCTTCGTCTACTCCCTCACGACGCGCCCCGGCCCCGGCAACAGCCTGTTGATGGACTTCCTCAACGGCAAGCAGGGCTTCTGCCAGCAGTACGCGTCGGCGATGGCGTTCCTGGTCCGGGCCGCGGACATCCCCGCGCGGGTCGCGATCGGCTTCACCCGCGGGCGCGAGACCAAGGGCTACATCTCCGTCACGAACAAGGACGCCCACGCGTGGGTCGAGGTCTACTTCGCCGGGCACGGCTGGGTGCCGTTCGACCCGACGCCGTCGACCGGCACCGGCGGCCGCACCGGAGCGCTCGACTGGGCCCGGTCCACCGACGGGCCCGACAACGGCGCCAACCCGGGCGCCTCCCCCACACCGAGCACCACGACCGGCCCCGGATCGGTCCGCCCGGAACCGACCGACGACCCGACCAACGACGACGCGGCGCTCCCGCAGGGCGGCGACACGCGCAAGCGGTTCGAGATACCGGGCTGGATGCCGCTGCTGGCTCTGGCGCTGGACGGGCACCCCATCCCGGACATTCCGATTGCGCTCGGATGGCTGCTCCTGATCCTCGCCGGCCTGCTCGTCGCGTCGGTCCCGGCGGCCGTCCGCCACCGGCTCCGGGCGCGGCGAATGTCACGCGTGCGCCGCGGCGACCCGGTCGAGGCGGCCCACGCCGCCTGGGACGAACTCGTCGACGTCCTCGCCGACTTCGGGATGCCGGTCATCGAATCCGAGACGCCGCGCGTCACGCTCCGGCGGCTCAGCGCGGTCGGCCTGGACGACGCCGACAGGCACGCCGTCGAACTGCTCGCCGCCGCCGAGGAACGTGCCCGGTACGCACCGCGGCCCGAGTCCACCCGGAGCAGCGGACGGGCCGAGGCCACCCAGCGGATCCTCGCGGTTCAGGTCGTGGCGCGGTCCATCGCCGACAAGAGTCCGATGAAGGTCCGGCTCCGGGCGTGGATCCTGCCGCCCTCGCTGCTCCAGCGGGTGGGTATCGCGATGGCCCAGTTCTCCGAGGACCTGTCGATCGGCATGCGCGACGTGCAGATCGCCCTGCGGCGCCGCATCGTCACCCGCTAGCGGGATCGTTCCGGCGGCCGGGTCAGCGCTCGCCGCCGTTGCCGTCCGTCGGCGGGGGCGCGGGTTCTAGCGCTCGCCGCCGTGCCGTTGCCGTCCGTCGGCGGGGGCGCGGGTTCTAGCGCTCGCCGCCGTTGCCGTCGGCGCGGCGGCGCCAGCGCTCTTCGAGGCGGTCGACCAGGGACATGCGCGTGGAGCGGCTACGCGGCTTGTTCTCGCTGCCGACGGCCCGCAGCTCGGTGCGGCCGGCGCGCCGGTAGGACTGCACACCCAGCACGGCGGCGCCGAACATCACGACGAAACCGAGGATGCCGAGCACCGGGATGCCGGCGGGTGCCCACTTGGTGACCAGGCCGAACACCATGAGCGCTACGCCGACGAGCAGCAGCACCACAGCGAATACGACGCGTCGCAGCGCATAGTGACGAGGGTCGGTCGCCCGCACGGTCGAGGCGAACTTCGGATCCTCAGCGAGCAGCGCGCGCTCGATCTGCTCGAGCAGACGCTGCTCATGCTCAGAGAGCGGCACGGCACTCCTCCCGCTCCTCAGGGCCACCAGCGCCGGCCGGGGAGGCCGGTGCGACAGCGCGTACTCAGACGACCAGTCCGGTTGTCTACCCCAAGTCTACGAGCGGTTCGCGGGCTCGGAAAGACGAACTCGGTTCCGGGTAGCCGCAAGGCGGACAGAGGGTGGCGTACGGACGGTCGCGCATAGCCTAACCTCTTCGACGCTCAACCATCGCGGCGAGGCCGAAGGGACCGTACGGTCGGCCCAACAAGGGTGCCCGGCCGTACGACACCGGTCCCGAATCGGCGCGTCGCCTCGTCGACCGCCTGCTCCGCTTCGCGCCATCCCTGCTCGCGCTGGCCGAGGACGAGCTGGCGCGGTGTGCTGCCGGCCGGCGCCAGCCCTTCGATGCGGACGCCGACCAGCCTGATCCTTGCCGCGTCGTAGCCGAGCGCGTCGTAGAGGGACCGTGCGGTGTCGTACACCTCGTGGGTCACGTCGGTCCCACCGGGCAACGTCCGTGACCTGTTGATCGTGGTGAAGTCGGCGAACCGGACCTTGATGCTCACCGTGCGGCCGACCTGGCCACTGGCGCGGAGGCGGGTGGTCGCGCGTTCGGCGAGCCGCAGCAGCTCCCGGTGGATGACGGTCCGGTCGGTGACGTCCGTCTCGAATGTCTCCTCGGCGCCGATCGACTTGTCCGGTGCCTCCGGGCTGACCCGGCGCGGGTCGCGGCCCCACGCCAGTTCGTGCAGGTGGACGCTGGCGGCGTCGCCGACGGCGCTGCGCAGGGCGGACTGCGGCAGGTTGGCGAGGTCACCGACGGTCTTGAGGCCGTGCCGGGTCAGGATGGTGGCGGTGCGCTCGCCCACGCCCCACAGCGCGCTCACCGGGAGCGGGTGCAGGAACTCCAGCACGGCGTCGGCGGGGACGACGAGCAGACCGTCCGGTTTGCACCGGGTCGAGGCGAGCTTGGCGACGAACTTGGTGCTGGCCACGCCGACCGAGCACGTGATCGACTGCGTCTCGGCGACCTTGCGCCGGATCAGCTGGCCGATCTCCGCCGGGCGGCCCAGAAGCCGCTGCGCCCCGGACACGTCCAGGAACGCCTCGTCGAGGCTGATCGGCTCCACCTGCGGTGTCACGGACCGGAAGATGTCCATCACCGCGCGGGACACCTCGGAGTACGCGGCATGGTCGGGCGCGATGTACACGCCGTGCGGGCACAGCCGCCGCGCCGTGCTCACCGGCATCGCGCTGCGGACGCCGAACGTGCGCGCCTCGTAACTCGCCGACGACACCACGCCACGGTTGCCGGTACCGCCGACGATCACCGGCCGTCCGCGCAGCTCAGGACGGCTGCGCACCTCGACGGCGACGAAGAACGCGTCCATGTCCACATGCAGTACGGCGCAGCCGGTGTCGTCGCCGGGTGGACCCGCCGTCGGGCCGGTCCGCGGCATCTCATGGCTACGCCCCACGTCTACCGCCGGAGCCCCCGCCGCCCGAGCCCGTGCCGTTCGTGCCCCCGCCGTCGGTGCGTCCGCCGCCCGAACCCGTGCCGTTCGTGCCCCGGCTGTCCGCACGTCCGCGGCCTGAGCCCCCGCCGCCCGAGCCCCTGCTGTCCGAGCCGCCGCCCCGCGCGCTTCCGCCGTCGGCGCCTCTGCCGTGCGAGCTTTTGCCGTCCGGGCGGATCACGAGTAGGGGCACCAGTTGCTCGTCGGGCGTCAACGAGCCGTGCTGGCCCGGCAGGAGACTCAGCCGCGGTTCGGCGACGGACGCCACGATGCCGATGTCGGTGGCGGCGGCCGCGACCACGTCCCCGATGCGGGGCAGGAACTCGGGGCGGACGTCCGGGCCGAACCAGCCGAGTGCGACCGCTTCCTCCCGCGACACCACCCAGGCGTCGGCGCCCAGGACCGCGCGCCACGTCGCCAACGTGTCGGCAGCCGCCCCCGGCACCGTGTACACGTGCCGCGACCGGGGTTCGCCGCCCAGCATCGCCACGCCATTGCTCAGGTCAGGATGGGTGTCGACGTCGATCCGCCGCTCCGGCGGCACGTCCACCATGCCGTGGTCGCCGGTCACGACCAGGGCCGTGTCGGACGGCAGGGTGGCCGCCATGCGCTCGACGAGCCGGTCGGTGACCGCGAGCTGGTGGCCCCACGCGGCCGAACCGCAGCCCCGCAGATGCCCCGTTTTGTCCAGTTCGGAGTGGTAGGCGTAGACGAGCGTCGCATCGCCGTACCGGAGCGTGCCGGCCACGCCCGCGACCAGGTCACCCGGGGTCTCGGCGGCGACGAGCTGGGCGCCACGCAGACCCGCGACGGTGAGGCCGCTGCCCTCGAACGCCCCCGGCAGGACGTGGAACGCCGTACAGCCGTGCTCCACCGCCCGGTCGAACACGGTGCTGTTCGGCTGCCAGCGCAGCGGGTCGATCTCGGGAACGTCCCAGCGCAGCGCGTCCAGCATCCGGCCCTCGCCCGGTATAGCCAGCTTGTACCCGACCATCCCGTGCTGGCCGGGCGGCAACCCGGTGCCGAGCGACGTCAGGCTCGTCGCGGTGGTCGACGGGTACCCGGCCGTGATCGGGGCCGCGTCGGCGGCGATCGACGCGAGGAACGGGGCGTCGGCGGCGCGGCGCAGGAGCAGGTTCCAGCCCAGTCCGTCCACCAGCAGAACGCAGATCGCCCGTACCTTCGGCAGACCCAGGACGTTCGCGAAGCTGTCGACACCCAGGGCCGCGACCGCCGAGGACAACGTGTCGCACAACGCGCCCGCGCCGTACCGGGGCACCACGGGGGAAGCGTTCGGACCGGCCTCGATCATCGGCATCTCCCTCGGCGTGACTGGGTCCTTCGTTGGTGGGGCTGATCAGGGTGCGGGCTGGTCGATGGAGCTTTCCTGGAGCGGCGCGGTGCGGCGCGGTGCGGTGCGGCGCGGTGCGGTGCGGTGCGGGCCGTGGGCTGGGGCCTTGGTGGTGCGGGTCAGGTGCGGCGGGCGAGGAGGTGGAGCTGGGTGGCGATGTCGCGGTAGGGCGGGCGGTCGGCGGCGGCGAGTTCGAGTGCGAGGAGGGCGTCGAGGGCGCCGGGTTCGGTGTCGATCAGCGCGCCGGGGACGAGGTCGGCGACGACGCGCACGCCGTGCACCTGTTCGACGGCCAGCCCGGCGGCGGCGAGCAGCGCCTCGGCGCCGGCCAGGTCGAACCGGCGCAGCATCGTGTCGGCGGGGCCGGTGCGGCCGGCCGGGTCGGTGAGCGCCGCGGCGGCGCTGGTGAAGTGGCCGCCGAGCGCGCGGGACAGCACGGCGGCGGCCCGGTTCGCGACCAGGACGCTGGCGCAGCCGCCGGCCCTGAGCACGGCGTTGACCGCCTTCAACGTGGCCGCCGGATCGTCGACGACCTCCAGCACGCTGTGGCACAGCACCAGGTCGGCGGTGCCCTGACCGGCCACGTCGAGGAGCGTGTCGGCGTCGCCCTGGACGGCGGACACGCGGTCGGCGACGCCCCGCTCGGCGGCCCGGCGGCTCAACGCGGCCAGCGCGTCGGGGCTGGCGTCCACCACCGTGACGATGTGGCCTTCCTCGGCGAGCGGGACGGCGAACCCGCCGGTTCCGCCGCCCGCGTCAAGGATCCGCAGGGGGCCATCGGCGGCGCGCCGGTCGAGCTCGCTCCGCAGAACCGACCACACCACCGCGGTGCGTGGCGCGTTGTGCGCCCGGGTCCGGTCGGCCACTGCGTTCCTCCTGCGGTACGGGCTACGGCTCGTCGAGCTGGCGCCACCTGGGGCCGGGCAGCTTACCCGGCACCGCGAGCCTATCCGCGTCGTGCGACAAGAGCCTGCCGCCGCGGCCCAGGCCAGCACAGTGTCCGCCACCCGACCCGGCCCTGAACGCGGCGCCCACCCGGAGCGCGGCGGTGCCGGCCGGGCGGCGGTGGTCACCGGAAGTCCCGGGAACTCGAGTGGACCCGCAGCGACAGCGGCTCCACCTGTTCGGCGACGAGGTTGGTGACCCCGTCCGCTCGTTCGATCTGGCCCTTGACCAGCAGTGCGGCCGAACTCCGCAGGACGCGGCGGTACCTCTTCCACAGCCCGGGCGAACACACCACGTTCAGCATGCCGGTTTCGTCCTCCAGGTTGACGAACGTGACACCGCCCGCGGTGGCCGGGCGCTGGCGGTGGGTCACGACCCCGCCGACCAGGACCCGGGTGCGCGGCTCGATCCGGGTCATCGCCGCGATCGTCTGGGCACCGAGCGCCGCCAGGCTCTCCCGGGCGAACTCTGTGGGGTAGCTCCCCGGGGACATCCCGGTGGACCACACGTCCGCCATCGCGGCCTCGACGCCGGTGAGCGCCGGCAGATCCGGTGCCTGGACGCCCGTCACCGCGCCGCCGAGCCGGTCGGGACCGGCGAGCGCCACCGCACCCGCCGCCCACAGCGCCTCCCGCCGGGCGAGTCCGAAGCATTCGAACGCACCGGCGGTGGCCAGCGCCTCCACCTGGGCGGCGGTGAGTTCGACCCGGTTGGTCAGGTCGATCATGCTGGCGAACGGGCCGTGCGCGTCACGTTCGGCCATGATCCGTTCCGCGAGCTTGTCGCCGACCGTCCGGACCGCGGACAGCCCCAGCCGGATCGCCCGGTCGATCCGCTCCGGCGCGTGCGGGTGCGGCTCCGACACCGCAACTGTCGGGGTTATCGGGGTATCCGGCGCCCGGTTATCGCACCGGATCCCGGACAGTCCGTTTTGTCCCACAGGCGCCAGCGGTTCGAGGGTGGCTTTGGCGAGACTCGCGTTGATGTCGGGGTGGCGGATCTGGACGCCGTGGCGCCGGGCGTCCGCTATCAAGCTCTGGGGTGAGTAGAACCCCATCGGCTGGGCGTTGAGCAGCGCGGCGCAGAACGCGGCCGGGTAGTACCGCTTGAGCCAGGAGCTGGCGTAGACGAGCGAGGCGAAGCTCATCGCGTGGCTCTCGGGGAAGCCGAAGTTCGCGAACGCGGCGAGCTTGGCGTACAGCTCCTCGGCGAGTTCGTCGGTGATGCCGCGTTCCGCCATCCCGTCGAACAGTCGCTGGCGGAGTTCGCCGATCTTCTCCGCGGATCGTTTGGACCCGATGGCCCGCCGCAGCTTGTCGGACTCGGTGGCGCTGAACCCGGCGACGTCGATCGCCATCTGCATGAGCTGTTCCTGGAACAGCGGCACGCCGAGGGTCTTGTCCAGCGCCTTCTCCAGCAGCGGATGCGGGTACGTCGGTTTCTCCAGCCCGTTCGCCCGCCGGATGTAGGGGTGCACCGAGCCGCCCTGGATCGGCCCGGGGCGGATCAGCGCGACCTCGATGACGAGGTCGTAGAACTTGCGCGGCTTGAGCCGGGGCAGGGTGGCCATCTGCGCGCGGCTCTCGACCTGGAACACCCCGACCGAGTCGGCGTCGCAGAGCATGTCGTAGACCTTCGGGTCCTCCTGGGGGATCGTGGCCAGCTCCAGCTCCAGGCCGTGGTGGTCGCGGACCAGGTCGAACGCGTCGTGCAGCGCCGAGAGCATCCCCAGGCCGAGCAGGTCGAACTTGACGAGTTTCGCGGTGGCGCAGTCGTCCTTGTCCCACTGGAGCACCGTGCGGTTCGGCATCCGTCCCCATTCGACCGGGCACACCTCCGTCACCGGACGGTCGCACAGCACCATGCCGCCCGAGTGGATGCCCAGGTGGCGCGGGAATCCGACCAGCTCCTCGGCGAGCGCCGTGACGTCCGGTGGGATGTCGTGTTCGGGGGTGTCGCCGATCCGGCCCCAGAACTCGATCTGCTTCGACCAGGCGTCCTGCTGCCCGGTGGCGTACCCGAACGCCTTCGCCATGTCCCGGACGGCCGAGCGGGGCCGGTAGCTGATGACGTTGGCGACCTGGGCCGCGCGGTCCCGCCCGTACTTGTCGTAGACGGCCTGGATCACCTCTTCCCGCCGCCCGGACTCGATGTCGAGGTCGATGTCCGGGTAGCCGTCGCGTTCCGGGGCGAGAAACCGTTCGAACAAGAGCTTGTGCCGGACGGCGTCGACGCCGGTGATGCCCAGAGCGAAGCAGACGGCCGAGTTGGCGGCCGATCCCCGGCCCTGGCACAGGATCCCCTTCTTCTTGCTGATGTCGACGATGCTCCGGACGATGAGGAAGTAGCCGGGGAAACCGAGCTGCTCGATCACCGCCAGTTCGTGCTCGATCTGGGCGTACGCGCCCTCGATCCGTTCCGACTCCGGCGGCCCGTACCGTTCCAGCGCCCCTTCCATCGTCAGCTGGCGGAGGAAGCTCATGTCGGTGTGACCGTCATCGACCTCGCAGTCCGGCAGGTTCGGCGCGACGAGTTTCAGGTCGAACGCGCAGGCGGCGCCCAGTTCGGCGGCCCGCTCCACCGCCTCCGGGTACCGGGCGAACACCGCCCGCATCTCCGCGCCGGACCGCAGGTGGGCGGTGGCGGCGGGTGGCAGCCAGCCGTCCATCTCGTCCAGGCTGCGCCGCGCCCGGACCGCCGCGAGCGCCGTGGCCAGCCTGCGCCGGGACGGTGTCGCGTAGTGCACGTTGTTGGTGGCGACCAGGTCCAGGCCGTGCCGGACCGCCAGCGCGGCGAGTGCGTCGTTGCGGGCCGAGTCCAGCGGGTCGCCCTGGTCGGTGAGTTCCACCACGACGTTCTCCGGACCGAACAGCGACACGAGCCGCGCCAGTTCACGGCCCGCCTCTTCGGGGCCGCCATCGGCGAGCGCACGCCGGACCGCGCCCTTGCGGCAGCCGGTGAGGACCATCCAGTGCCCGTCGTGGGCCTTGCCGAGCTCCGCCAGGTCATAGACGGGCTTGCCCTTCTCACCGCCATCGCGATGGCCCTTGCTGAGTGCGCCGCACAGCCGGTGGTAGCCCTCCGGGCCACGGGCCAGGACGAGCAGGTGGTCGCCTTCCGGGTCGGCCGCGCCGTTCTGCGGACCGCTCAACCCCAGACTCAGCTCGGCGCCGAACACCGTCGGCATCCGGTGGAACCGGGCGGCCTCGGCGAACCGCACCACCCCGTACATGCCGTCGTGGTCGGTGAGCGCCAGCGCGGTCAGGCCCTGCCGGACCGCCTCCTCGACCAGTTCCTCGGGGTGGCTGGCGCCGTCGAGGAAGCTGAAGTTCGAGTGGCAGTGCAGCTCGGCGTACGGCTCCGCGTTCTCTGGACGCTGCGCGCGAACCGGCTCCGGCGGGCTGTACCCGTCCCGTTTCCGGGTCCACGCCGGACTGTCGCCCCCGTCTGCCTCCTCCGACGGCCGCCCGGACAGGATCCGTTCCATCTGCGACCACGGGATCGGCGGATTACCCCAACCCATCAGTCGTACACCGCCTCGACCAGCCACTGGCCGGAGCTGAGCGTGAGCAGGAGCCCGGTACCGGCAACCCCCGGTTCAGGCTCGCCCACCAACCGCACCGGACCCCCCGCCGCTCCGCCGTCGTCGCCGGCACCGTTCTCGCCCGGGCCGGCGATCAGGACCTGGAAGCGGGCCCGCCGGCGCGCGCCGGCGGGGTCCCACCAGCGTTCCTCGACCGGCCACGGTCCCGCCCAGGCGAGCACCGCCCGTGGCGCGCGACCGCTCACCACGACCTGCGCCGGCGGCACGGTGACGGCGTACCGGCCGGTCACGCCGACGGGTTCACCGTCCGCGGCGAGGACGGCCGCCGGCATCGGCACCGGGAGCACCGTCCCGGGGGATGGAGCGGGCAGCCGCCCCGGCCACGGTCCGTCGGGCCGTTCGGGGACCCGTTCGTCCCGCCACGGCACCTGGCGTACCTGGTCGGCGGGGTCACGGCCGCCGTCGAGGACCGCGGTGCGGACCGCCTCGGGACCGAGCATGCCCTGCACGCGGGCCAGCACCCGGTGCGCGCGCTCGTCCGCCTCCCCGACGTCGCCCCACAGGCCCAACTGGAGGCCGCCGTCGGCGACGATCTCCTCCGGGACCAGCCGGAGCAGGTTGATGCCGGCACTGGGTTTGACGTCGCTGGAGCGGCCGGTGAGCCATCCGTCGAGCTGCCAGCGGACCCGGTCGGCGATGTCCACGGCGGTGAGGACGCCGTCGTGGCGCCACACCCGGCTCAGTTCCTCGCCGTGTTCGGTCTGGGCCTCGATCCGGAGCCGGGTGCAGGCCAGGCCGTGGCCGGCGAGCAGGTCGTGGAGCTGTTCGGCGAGGGTACGGGCGGCGAACGCGGCCGTGTCGATCCGCTCCACCGGCGGGTCGAGCGCCCGGACGGCGGTGAGGTCGACGGGCGGACGCCGTACCTGCAGCGGGCGGTGGTCCAGGCCACGGGCGAGCCGGTGCGCGAGCGCGCCGTCCGGGCCGAACCGGCTCGCCACGTCCCGCTCGGGCAGGGCGGCGAACGCACCCAGCGTGCGGATCCCGAGCCGGCGCATCAGCTCCACCAGCTCGGGCCGGTCGAGGACGTCGATGTCGAGCCGGGACAGGAACGCCCGGGTCTGCCCCGGCGGCACGATCGTGGGACGGCGAGCGGCGAGCGCGGCGGCGAAGACCCCGTCCGCGACGCCGAGCGTGGCTTCCACGCCGCAACTGTCCGCGGCCTGGTCCACCAGCCGTTCGGCGACGGCCTCCTCGCTGCCGAAGTAGCGGGCCGGGCCCCGGGCGGCGAACACGCAGAGCCCGGGCCGGACCACCTCCACGCCGGGGGCCAGTTCCTCGACGGCCGCGGCCACCGGCTCGAACGCCCGCGCGTCCCGGCCCGGATCGTGGCCGAGGACGACCAGCTCCGGGCAGCGCGCCTGAGCTTCCCGACGCCGCAGCCCGCGGCGGACCCCGTCGGCCCGGGCGATCTCGGAGCAGGCGACGACCCGGTTGGCGTAGACGATCGCCGCCGGCACGTGCGCCGCGAGGCCGGCTGCCGCCGCTGCGGCGACCACCGGCCAGTCCGGGCACCACAGCGCGGCCGTCCGCACGGGTGCCCCGCCCGAATCGCTCCCGCGAGGAGCGCGCTGCCCCATCGTCACACCGCCTCGGCCTGGGAAACCCAGGCACCGGGCTCCACCCCGGCAACCTCAGCGCTGCCCGGCGTGGTCTCGGTGAGTTCGTCCGGTTCGGTTTCGGAGATTCCGCCGCCTGCGGCGGGGAGCCAGACGTCGCAGCGGCGCGGGCGGGCGGCACTGCCCCGGCCGTCGGCCCTGACCGAGACGAGCCTGGCCCGCAGGTACCCGTGGCCCTGCCCGAGCCCGTGCCAGGCCGGCGCCTCGACGGTGAGCCGCAGGTCGGCGCCGGGCCATTCGCCGGCCCCGACCAGGACCGCGCCGCGTTGCCGCGCCCGCGCGACCAGCCGGCGCAGTTCCGTTCCCCGCAGCCGTGCGGGCGATCCGAGGACGACCAGGTCCATCCCGTCGACGAGGGCGGCGACCACGCTCGACAGGTCGGCGCCGGGGGCCGGCACGAGCGCCAGGCGTTCCAGCGCCACGCCGGACTCCGCCGCGGCGACCAGCCCCAGGGTGGGCACTCCCACGACCGCCACCCACGCCCCTGCCCGGGACGCCCCGGCGAGCAGCGCGAGCACCAGCGAGGACGAGGCGTGCACCGCCACCGTGGAGCCGCGCCGCAGCCCGCCGGACGGGAACAGCGGTGCCAGCGCGTCGAGCACCGGCAGGACGTTCTCGGCGCCCTGTTCGGCCAGCACCGTGGCCGGACCGGCGCCGCCGCGCAACCGGTCGGCGAGCGACCCGCCGACCGCGTCGAGAAGGGGCATCGGATCGCTCAGCCGGCCCGCGGGGTGCCCAGTTCCAGGACCGGCTGGTGGGGCAGGCCCAGCGTGGTCTCCACCACGGCGAGGAACCGTTCGGCGTCCCGGAGCAGGTCGTCGGCCTCGCGCGCGGTGACGACCCGGGCGATGCCGGCCTCGGCCGCCGTGCGCTTGGCGGCGCCCGCGGCGAAGAACGCGGCCCACTCCCCCATCTCGGGCGCGACCTGGGCGAGCAGCACCCAGACACTCGTCGGACGCCGCCGCCGGGCACCGACCGCCGGCCTGGCCCGCGCCGCCAACATCGCCGCGGCCGCCCGCAACGCGGCCAGGTGCGCGGTGGCGTATCGCTGACCAGGGGCGATCCAGCCGCTCGCCTCGACGATGCCGTGCCGGGCGAGCGCGAGCAGCTCGCGCGGCGACCGGTTCGGCAACGCGTACGCCGGCACCGTCGCCGCCGGACGCTCGCCCGGCCGCAACGACGTAAGCGGCATGGTCGTGGCCATCACTGTTCCCCCTCCGTCGTGACCCGGGTGACCGTCCAGCGACCGGTGGTCCAGTCGAACCGCAGGTCGAAGACGCCCGGATAGCTGTGCCGTCCAGAGCTGGCCTTCACGCGCCATACCTCTTCGCGGCCGGCGCCGTCGGATGCCGGGCGCCGCACGTCCTGTGGAGCGTCGTGGGCGATCACCGCGCGGACCCGGTGCAACTGCCCCTCCCAGAAGAACTCCTCCGGAGCGTCCCCCTCCCCCGCCCGCCGCACCTCGGTCGGTTGAACCTCGATCTCCTCGCCATTGGTGGGCACCGGACCCCTCCTTCCCCGTCGCTCCTCCCGTGGCCCCGGGCGGGCGCACGGTGCCGCTGCGGGGGAAGGCACAGCGGCGGAGCCGGCCCAGGTGGGGCGCTTCCCCACGCCCACCCGGACCGACCGCCTCCCCCGCACCGCCGGGCCGGGGGTCGAGGCCGGCCGGCGGCGAAGGGGTTCACACCTCGGGCCCGAACCGCGACGCGCGGGACCGAAGCAGATTCGAACATATGTTCGAATCACTCGTACAGTAAAGCGCGGCTGCGACAGAACCGCAATCCCGGCGAGGAAGGACTTCCCGGCCTGCGACTCCGCTTCAGGTGAACGCGCGGGCGGCGTAGCGTCGACGCAGCTCAGCACACCACGGAGGTACGACAGGTGCTGTTCCAGCGCGAACTCCTCGCCGGCCTGGCGGACGGCTCGATCACGCTCACGTTCCGCCGGTGGCAGCGTCCGAACGCCCGGCCCGGTTCGCGGCACCGCTCGCCGATCGGCGTCGTCGCCATCGACACGATCGAGCCCGTGACGGACGTGACCGACGACGACGCCCGCCGCGCCGGCTACCCGTCCCGCGCCGATCTGCTCGCCGACCTGGGCAAGTACGGCGACGGTCCGATCTACCGGATCGCACTGCGTCTCGACGGTCCGGATCCGCGCATCGCCCTGCGGGAACGCGCCGAGATCACCGCCGACGAGCGCACCGAACTGGCGCGGCGACTCGCCCGTTACGACGCCGCCGGCCGGAACGGCCCGTGGACCGCGACGACGCTCCAGCTCATCGCCGACCATCCCGGTGAGCGCGCCGAGGACCTGGCCAAGCGCGTGGGCCGCGAGAAACTGCCGTTCAAGGTCGACGTCCGCAAGTTGAAGGAACTGGGGCTCACCGAGAGCCTGGAGATCGGCTACCGCCTCTCGCCCCGCGGCGAATCGTTCTTCCGCGGCACCTGACGTCCGCGGGCGGCCGGGCGTATCGTTGACTCAGTCAACGAATGAGGTGGTCATGAGCAGCGCCGTCGACACCGTCCGGGGATTCAACCGGTTCTACACGCGCGTGATCGGCGTCCTCGGCGAGGGCCTGCTCCGGACGCCGTTCTCCCTCACCGAGGTCCGCGTCCTGTTCGAGCTGGCCCAGCGGAACGCCACCGAGGTCACCGACCTCCGCCAGGACCTCGACCTCGACGCCGGCTACCTCAGCCGGATGCTCACCCGGTTCGAGGCGGACGGCCTGATCAGCCGGCACCGCTCGGACTCGGACGCCCGCCGCCAGACCGTCCGCCTCACCGAGTCGGGCCACGCGACGTTCGACGAGCTGGACGCGCTCGCGGCCGGCGAGATCCGGCAGATGCTCGCGCCCCTTGCCGGGACGGACCAGCAGCGCCTGCTCAGCGCAATGGGGACGATCCGCCAGCTCCTGGACCCGGCACCCGCCACCACGCCCGCCACCACGCCCGCTGCCACCCTCCCAACGCCCGCCCCGCTCCCCGCGAACCCGGCGCCGGCGACTCCCGCGGCCCGCAGGTCGGCGCCCGCCACCCGCTCCCCGCGAACCCGGCGCCCGCGACGTACACGCTGCGTGACCTGCGGCCCGGCGATCTCGGTTGGGTGGTCCAGCGGCACGGGGCGCTCTACGCCGAGGAGTACGGCTGGGACGGGGGCTTCGAAGCGCTCGTCGCGCGGATCGTCGCCGACTTCGCCGCGGACCACGACCCCGAGCGGGAGCGGGGCTGGATCGCGGAGGTGGCCGGCGAGCCGGCCGGGTGCGTCTTCTGCATGGCGAAGGACGATCGGACGGCACAGCTGCGCCTGCTCGTCGTCGAACCGTCCGCGCGGGGCCTCGGCATCGGCGCGCGGCTCGTCGACGAGTGCCTGACCTTCGCCGCGAACGCCGGGTACGAGCGGATCACGCTCTGGACGACCAGCAACCTGGCGCCCGCCCGCCACCTCTACCAGCGCGCCGGTTTCACCCTGGACGAGGAGGAGACGCGCCGCCGCTTCGGCCACGACCTGACGGGCCAGACCTGGTCCCGCCCACTCTGAGCGCCGCTGACCTTCGGATTTTTGAGGGTCGCAGCCGCCCCGAAACCCTCAAAAGTCCGAACCTGGGCGGGCAGCGGTACCCGGACGGCTTAGTCGGCGGGGTGGGTGTGGGGCCGCTGCGCGGCGCCGACCTTCTCCTCGTGACCGGGGAACGGCGCCCGGTACACGCACGTGTCGCAGTTCATCGCCAGGCTCTCGCCCAGCGCTTCGGCGTACCGGGCGAGGACGAGTCGCGCCACGTCGTCGTGGGCGCCCAGCACGTCGGCGACCCGCGCGCCGGCGCCGGCAGCAGCACGGGCGACCGAGCGCGGCAACCGGCCCGGTGCCAGGAAGTACGGCGCCACCACGATGTCGTCGTGGCCCAGCGCCCGCAGCCGGGACACGGCGTCCGCGACCGTGGGTGTGGTGGCCGACGCGTACGCCACCTCGACGGGCGCGCCCCCGCCCCGGTACTCCCAGAGCAGGCGGGCGACGCGGTAGATCTCGGCGTTGGCGTCCGGGTCGGCGGCGCCGGCGGCGGTGAGCACGACAGCGGTCGAAGGCCCGGCGCCGGCGGAAAGAAGGCGGGCGGACAGCGCCGACAAGATCAAGGGATCAGCCCCGAGCGGACGCCCGTACACGACCCGGAAACCCGGGTGCGACGAGCGCGCCAGCCGGACGGACCCCGCGATGTCGCCCTTGCTGTGCGACGCGGCGGTGAGCAGCAGCGGGACGGCGGCCACCGCGGCGCCGGACCCGGCCAGGGAACCCAGCGCCCGGGACACGGACGGCGACTCGTGGTCGACGTACGCGAGCCGGACGGGCACCTCGGGCGCGAGCGCCCGCACGCGGTCCATCAGCTTCTCAAGCTCCGCGATCCCGGCACGGAACGCCGTGCCGTGGGCGACGGCGAGCAGCACCGGAGCGGCGGGACGGCCGATCCGCGGCGACGGCAGAGGCACCGCGGTCATGGCCCGGAGACCATCCCGGCTGCCACCGTGGCGCCGCTGGCCTCGTCGACCAGCAGGAACGAGCCGGTGCCCCGGGACGAGCGGTACGGGTCGACGGCGACGGGCTCCGCGAGCCGCAGCAGCACGTCGCCGATGTCGTTGAGGCCGAGTGCGTCCGCGTCGAGGCGGGTGAGCGTGGCGACGTCGAGGCGGTCGCTGATGGCGCCGACGATGACCCGGACGTCCCGGGTGCCGGTCCGCAGCCGCAGCCGGTCGCCCGCGCGGACGGTGCGTTCGGCGACGACGCACACCCGGCCGGCGAGTTCCCGGACGGGCGTCGGCGCGTCCTCGACAGCGGCCAGCAGGTCGCCGCGGCTGACGTCGATGTCGTCGGCGAGCCGGACGGCGACCGACCGGCCGGTGGCGGCCTCGTCCAGTTCGCCGTCGAACGTGTCGATGCCGACGACCTTGGACCGCCGCCCGGACGGCAGCACGACGACCTCGTCCCCGACGCGGAGCACACCGGCGGCGATCCTGCCGGCGTAGGCGCGGTAGTCGGGGTGGCTGGCCGAGCGGGGACGGATCACGAGCTGGACGGGCAGGCGGGCGCCGACGGAGCCGTTCCGGTCGCGTACCGGGACGGTTTCGAGGTGTTCCAGCAGCGTGGGGCCGGCGTACCAGTCGAGCCGCACGGACGGTTCCACCACGTTGTCGCCGTGCAGGGCCGAGATCGGGATGGCCGTGACGGAGGAGATGCCGAGCTGGTTGGCGAGCACGTCGAAGTCGGCGACGATGCCGTCGTAGACGTCCTCGGCGAAGTTGACCAGGTCCATCTTGTTGACGGCGAGGACGACGTGGCCGACGCCGAGCAGGGCGGCGACGGCGGCGTGCCGGTGGGACTGCTCGACCAGGCCGTGACGGGCGTCCACGAGGACGACGGCGACATCGGCGGTGGAGGCCCCGGTGACCATGTTGCGGGTGTACTGGACGTGGCCGGGGGTGTCGGCGAGGACGAACGAGCGGCGCGGCGTGCCGAAATACCGGTACGCGACGTCGATCGTGATGCCCTGTTCGCGCTCGGCACGCAGCCCGTCGGTCAGGAGGGCGAGGTCGGTGTCGCCGAGCCCGCGCCGCCGTGACGCGTCCACGACGGCGTCGAGCTGGTCCGCGAAGATGCTCTTCGAGTCGTGCAGCAGCCGCCCGATGAGCGTCGACTTGCCATCATCCACCGACCCGGCCGTAGCAACCCGCAATAGGTCAGTCACGAAATTCCCGTCCTGAGTAAGAGCTTTTGATCTGACGCGGAGCCCGCCGAGGTGCCGCGACCGCAAGGCGGAGGCGGCGAGCTGGCCTTGAGGCCGCGAGCCACCGACAACGCAGCGAGCGTGGTGCCTCGGCGGGCCACCCACTAGAAGTAGCCTTCGCGTTTGCGGTCTTCCATGGCGGCCTCTGACGCGCGGTCGTCTGCCCTGGTCGCGCCGCGTTCGGTGATGCGGCTGACGGCGGTTTCGGCGATGACGGCGTCGACGTCGGCGGCGGTGGAGCGGACGGCTCCGGTGCAGGTGGCGTCGCCGACGGTGCGGTAGCGGACGGTCTCGGTGCGGACGGTCTCGCCGTCGCGCGGCGGGGTCCACTGGGTGACGCCGAGGAGCATGCCGTCGCGTTCGATGACGTCGCGCTGGTGGGCGTAGTAGATGCTGGGAACTTCGATGCGGTCCTGGGCGATGTAGCGCCAGATGTCCAGCTCGGTCCAGTTGGAGAGCGGGAAGATGCGGACGTGTTCGCCGGGGGCGATGCGGCCGTTGTAGAGGTCCCACAGTTCGGGGCGCTGGTGGCGGGGGTCCCACTGGCCGAACTCGTCGCGGATGGAGAAGACGCGTTCCTTGGCGCGGGCCTTCTCCTCGTCGCGGCGGGCGCCGCCGAGGACCGCGTCGAACTTGTTGGCGACGATCGCGTCGAGGAGCGTCACGGTCTGGAGGGGGTTGCGGGACTGGCCGGGGCGTTCGACGACGCGGCCGGTGTCGATGGAGTCCTGGACGCTGGCGACGACGAGGTCGACGCCGAGTTCGGCCACGCGGCGGTCGCGGTACTCGATGACCTCGCCGAAGTTGTGGCCCGTGTCGACGTGCATGAGGGGGAACGGGATACGGCCGGGCGCGAACGCCTTCTCGGCGAGCCGCAGCATGACGATCGAGTCCTTGCCGCCGCTGAAGAGCAGGACGGGACGTTCGAACGACCCGACCATCTCGCGCAGGATGTGGATGGACTCGTCCTCCAGCGCGGTGAGCGCGGCGAACTCTGATCGTGTGACGACGGCGGCGGTCACGCCAGCCCCCTCGTGGTCAGCAGGGTGATCACGGCGTCGGCGGAGTGCTCGACGCTGGATCCTTCGGTCCGGATCACCAGGTCGGGAGTTCTGGGCGCCTCATACACGTCATCCACTCCCGTCAACCCCCTGATCTCGCCGTTGCGTTGCTTCGCGTACAGGCCCTTCACGTCGCGTGAGCTGCACACTTGTACTGGAGTCGCGACATGCACCTCTAGATACGGAACGCCGCTGCGTTCGTGCCGGTTACGCACCTCGGCGCGGCTGGCTTCGTACGGAGAGATGACCGCCGCTAGTACCAATACCCCATTTCGGGCCAGCAGGTCGGCCACGAAGCCGATCCGGGAGATGTTCGTTGCGCGATCTTCACGGCTGAAGCCGAGACCGGCGGACAGGTGTTCGCGGACGGCGTCGCCGTCGAGGACTTCGACGCGGCGGCCGGTTGCGCGCAGGCGCTCGGCGGCGGCGTTGGCGATCGTGGTCTTGCCGGCGCTGGGTAGGCCGGTGAGCCAGACGGTCGCGCCGGTCTGGGTGGCGGCGGATGCTGGCTTATCGGGGGCTAGCGCGACGGGGGTGGTCATCGCGTGAGGTCTCCTGACGGCGTCGTGGCGAGCTGGACTCGGAACGGCGTGCTCTTCAGGGGCGCCACGCGGGCGAGGTAGCGAGACCCGCGGCGGTGTTGGCGCCCTGCGGATCTGGCTCATCTCACGACTTCGTCGTCGCAAAGGAATAGGGCCGACCCGCGTCAAGCGGGGCGACACACTGCGCTGGACACACGGAGGAGGTCAACGTGCAGTCGCACGGTGAGCCTGGTGCCAGCGGACATAGCAACGATGATCGCACATCGCGCCAAAGTCGCCAACCGTGAGCTGCGCCACGATACGGACCGTGCGTCTCATCATATGGCCAGCTCCGCGAGCCTTGTGAGAGACTGGTTGACGTGACGAACCCCGGCGACCTGCTCCTGGTTGCCCGCCTGCATGTAGACCTGCAGCGGGTGATCAGCGCCGCCTGTCCGGCCTGACGGTTCTTCCGCGCCGGAAATCCGTTCGTCAGCTGACCCCCGCCCGCTCCCGGCGGCGAGGCCCAGGGTCACACCCGTTTCGATAGGACACCACCCATGGCCGCGCCCACCCCAGCGCCAGCCCCCCGTCCCGCCCGACGTGCCGCTCCGCCCCGCCGCTCGCAGGGCCAGTGGGCGCTGGGCTACCGCGAACCCCTCAACCCGAACGAGCGGACGAAGCGCGACAACGACGGCCTCCTCGTCCGGCAGCGCATCATCGACATCTACGCGCACAAGGGGTTCGACTCGATCGACGGCGCCGACCTGCGCGGCCGGTTCCGCTGGTTCGGCCTGTACACGCAGCGGGCCCAGGGGATCCCGGGCGGCAAGACGGCGATCCTGGAGCCGGAGGAGCTCGAGGACCGCTACTTCATGCTGCGCGTCCGGATCGACAGCGGCCGGCTGACCAGCGAGGCGCTGCGGGTGATCGCCGGCATCAGCACCGAGTTCGGGCGTGACGTGGCCGACATCACCGACCGGCAGAACGTGCAGTACCACTGGATCCGCATCGAGGACGTCCCGGAGATCTGGCGCCGGCTGGAGACCGTCGGGCTGGGCAGCACCGAGGCGTGCGGCGACACCCCGCGCGTCATCCTGGGCTGCCCGCTCGCGGGCGTGCTCGCGGACGAGGTGATCGACGCGACCGATCCGATCCACGAGACCGTCGCCAAGTACGTGGGCGACCCGCAGTTCTCGAACCTGCCCCGCAAGTTCAAGACCTCCAT
This sequence comes from uncultured Actinomycetota bacterium, assembly GCA_963742725.1. GTDB lineage: Bacteria > Actinomycetota > Actinomycetes > Mycobacteriales > Cryptosporangiaceae > CAVVAL01. The sequence continues at coordinate 2,335,930 of CAVUMX010000003.1, forward strand.
CTCCGGATGCGTGGACCACTGCACCAACCACGAGATCAACGACGTGGCGTTCGTCGGCGTCGTCGGCCCGGACGGCGAGCCCGGCTACGACCTGTGGGTCGGCGGCGGGCTGTCCACCAACCCGATGCTGGCGCAGCGCCTGGGCGTGTTCGTCCGCCCGGACCAGGTGTCCGAGGTGTGGGCCGGGGTGTGCGGCGTGTTCCGCGACTACGGGTACCGCCGCTCGCGGAACCACGCGCGGATCAAGTTCCTCGTCGCCGACTGGGGCGTGGAGAAGTTCCGCGAGGTGCTGGAGAAGGAGTACCTGCACGCGGCGCTCCCGGACGGGCCCGCGCCCGCCGACCCCGGCACCGAGGAGCGCGACCACGTCGGCGTCACGGCGCAGGTCGACGGCAACATGGCCGTCGGCTTCGCCCCGCGCGCCGGCCGGATCAGCGGCACTGTCCTGGCCGCGGTCGCCGACCTCGCCGACCAGTACGGCCAGGGCCGGATCGCCACGACCGCCCAGCAGAAGCTGGTGATCCTGGACGTCCCGCCGGCGTCCGTCGAGGCGCTGGTGGGCGCGCTGGCCGAGCACGACCTGCAGGTCCGGCCGAGCGTGTTCCGCCGCGGCACGATGGCGTGCACCGGGCTGGAGTTCTGCAAGCTGGCGATCGTCGAGACCAAGGCGCGCGCGCAGTGGCTCTACGACGAACTGGAGCGGCGGCTGCCCGAGTTCGACGAGAAGATCTCGATCAACGTCAACGGCTGCCCGAACTCGTGCGCCCGGTTCCAGACGGCCGATATCGGCTTCAAGGGCTCGATCGTCCGCGACGCCGACGGCAACCAGGTCGAGGGCTTCCAGATCCACCTGGGCGGCCACTACGGCGTGGACGCCACGTTCGGGCGCAAGTTCCGTGGCCTCAAGGTCACCGCCGACGAGATGGCCGACTACTGCGAGCGGATCCTGCGCGGGTACGTGGAGCGCCGCGAGCCGGGCGAGCGTTTCAACGCCTACGTCGCCAGAGCGGACGAGGAGTGGCTGGCATGACGGAGTCCGTCCGGCACGCGCCGCCGTTCTACTGCCCGTACTGCGGCGAGGAGGACATCCGGCCGTGGGGCGAGACACCGTCCCAGTACCGCTGCGCGGACTGCCTGCGCGTATGGACCTTGAAGCTGGTCGGCACGACAACCGTGGAGGCACAGTCATGAGCCGGCGGGATCTGAGGACGCTCGCCGAGCTGGCGGGCGCTGAGTTAGAGCACGCCCATCCGGTCGACGTGCTGCGGTGGGCCGCCGAGACGTTCGGCGAGCGGTTCGCGATCACGTCTTCCATGGGGGACGCCGTCCTCACGAGCCTCGCCGCCGAGGCCGTCCCCGGCGTGCAGGTGGTGTTCCTCGACACCGGCTACCACTTCCCGCAGACGCTCGAAACGCGGGACCGTGTCGCCGCCGAACTGGCCGTCGAGGTCATCACCGTCAAACCGCAGCTCACAGTCGCCCAGCAGAACATCAAGTACGGGCAGAGCCTGTACTCGCGCGACCCCGACCTGTGCTGCTCCATGCGGAAGGTGGAGCCGCTGAACCGGGTGCTGCGCGGGTACGACGCGTGGGCGTCCGGGATCCGGCGCGACGAGTCGGCGTCGCGGGCCAACACGCCCGTCGTCGGCTGGGACGCGCGCCGCGAAATGGTCAAGGTGAACCCGCTCGCCACCTGGACCCAGTCCGACGTGGACACCTACGCGGACGAACGCGGCGTCATCGTCAACCCGCTCGTGGAACTCGGCTTCGCGTCCATCGGCTGCGCCCCCTGCACCCAGCGGGTCTCCGCCGGCGAAGACACCCGCGCAGGCCGCTGGGCCGGCCAAGAAAAAACCGAATGCGGCCTGCATGTATAGCGGCCCGCTGAGGCACCCGGCCTGCTGCGTTGTCGTCGCCTCGCGGCCCTTAGGCCTGCTCGGCTCCTCCGCCTTGCATTCCGGGCACCTCAGCGGGCTCCAGGTCAGGTCAAAGGCTTTTCAGGTATCTGCCGAAAGGTAGAGGGCCGGCGGCGTCAACCTGGCGGGTGGCGGATACCAGGGGGAACGCGGCGAGCGCAGGCTGGGGGCATGAACGCACTCCACATCCTCGCCCTGGTCATCGCAGTCCCGCTAAGCGTCGTGTTCTTCCTCGGCGGGGCCGCTCTCTCCGTCATCGACTGGGACGGGCCCGACACGTGAGCGCCCAGCCGACGGCGACGAGCAGCAGGCCGGCGCTGGCCGTCATCGGCGCGATCACCATGGTGGTGCTCCGCCCGGCGAGCAGCCCGTCGAGCCCGGTCACCGCCACGCCCAGAATCCCCAGACACGCGGCCACCGCGCCCAGCGCAGCGACCCCCGCAGTGCCCCCCGCAGTGACCCCCGCCGCGCCGCCCCCCGTGACGGCGACGCGACGGGCATCCTCGGCCCACCGGAACAGCGACACCAGCGCCGCGCACACGAGCCCGAGCGCCACGAGCCACAGCGGACGGGTCGCCCACCACAGCACCGTCCCCGCCGCCGGCACGTCGACGCCGGTCGCGAACAGCACCGCCTGACCGACGAACAGCGCCGTGAGGTGCCACAGGAACACGGTCATGACGACGCCGTTTGCCGCGATGACCGCCGTCCAGACGCGCACCTGGCCGAGCCACCGGCTGACCGGTTCCCGCAGCAGCAACGCCAGGCCGATCAGCCACACCGCGTGGGCCGCCAGCGCCAGCGTCGGCGGGTTCATGTTCGACACCCGCTCCCCCGGCATCCCGACCATCGACACCGGGTAGAACCGGGTCAGCACCGCGACGGCGAGCACCCCTCCGGCCGCCATCGCCCCGGCGACGCGCCGGGTCAGCACACCGTCCGCGTAGAGGAATCCGAGCTGGTGAGCGGCCAGCCACACCAGCGCCAGGTTCACCACGCCGACACCGTCGAACCCCACTCCGAAGCGGACGGTGTCGACGACGGCCGCCGCCCCGAACAGCGCCACGGGCACCAGCGCGCCGTGGCGACGGTGCCAGCGGTACATGGGCGGGGCCAGCGCCATCACGCCGAGGTAGACCCCGACGAACCAGAGCGGCTGGACGACCGTCCGGCTGGCGATCTTGCCTATGCCGTCCTGGTGCCCCGTGACCTCCAGGACGAGCGCCAGCCCGGTCCACACCGCCAGGAACACGGCCGTCGGGCGCAACAGCCGACCCACGCGGGCCCGGACGAAGTCGGCGTAGGAGCCGCCGCGTGCCAGGCCGGTCGCGTGGGCGAACCCGCCGACCAGGAAGAACAGCGGCATGACCTGGAACAGCCAGGTGAGGTAGTGCGCCCACGGCACCGTCGCCAGCGCGTTCGTCGCCCGCAGTCCGGACGGGCCGGTCTCGAACGCCGCCATGAGCCAGTGGCCGGCGACGACCACGCCGATCGAGAACACGCGGAGGAAGTCGACGTACCGGTCGCGGGTGACCGGGGTGGCGGCGGCGAGCACGTGGACGTTCATGGGACGACCCTCGCAGCGCGACGCGGCCGGCGGATCCGGGAAATGACGTGGGTACGCCCTGGGTAGTTGTGCTCAGATGTGGTGCATGACCCATCCGAACGTGCGTGCTGTCCAGGACGTCCTCGCCGCGGCCGGCGCCAAGGGCGAGGTCCGGATCCTTCCCGACGCGGTGACGACGGCGGCGGCCGCCGCGGCCGCGCTCGGCATCGAGGTCGGCCAGATCGCCAACTCGCTGGTGTTCGACGCGGACGGCGCTCCCCTGCTCGTCCTCACCTCGGGCGCGCACCGGGTCGACACCGCGAAGGTGGCATCGCTGGTCGGCGTGGAGCGGGTGAAGCGGGCGAGTCCCGAGTTCGTCCGGGCTGCGACGGGGCAGGTCATCGGCGGTGTGGCGCCGGTCGGCCACCCCGAACCGGTGCGGACGCTCGTCGACACCGCGCTCGCCTCCTTCGACGAGGTGTGGGCGGCCGGCGGGATCGCGCACGCCGTGTTCCCGTCCACGTTCGAGGAGCTCGTGCGGATCACGGGCGGGCAGGCGGCGGAGGTCGCCTAGGCTGAGTCGATGCCGCCGCCACAGGTCACCGTCGATGTGTGGCGGGTATCGGGCAGGTCGGTGCCGCGGGCGCTCGTCCGGGTGGCCGCCGATCGGTTCGCGCTGCGGTCGGTGCCGGGCCTGCGGTTCGCGCGGCTGCTGGGAACATCGAGAGGCTTCTCGGTACGGGACGCGGACCTGCGCCGCTGGGTCCTCGTCGCGGCGTGGAACGGCGAGCCGTCGCCGCGCCCCGGCTGGGACCGCCTCGCGGACGAGCACTGGCGGGTGACGTTGCGTCCGCTCGCGTCCAGGGGCCGGTGGTCCGGGCAGGCACCGTTCGGCGATCCCGCGCCCGCGCGCTGGGACGGTCCCGTCGCCGCGCTGACCCGGGCCCGGCTGGCTCCCCGGCAGGCCATGACGTTCTGGCGCGCCGTCCCCCCGGTGGCCGCCGACCTGCGCGGACGCGACGGACTCCTCGCCACGTTCGGCATCGGGGAGGCGCCGATCGGCTGGCAGGGCACGTTCAGCGCGTGGCGGGACGCGGCATCGCTGCGCGCGTACGCCTACGACCGCACCCATTCCGAGGCGATCCGGCGCACCGCCGACACCGGCTGGTACGCCGAGGAGCTGTTCGCCCGGTTCGCGGTGCTGGGGAGCACCGGCACGCTCGACGGAATCGACCCGCTGTCGTGACGCCCGAACACTGGGGGCCGCGCGCCCTGCTGGAGAACCTCGACGAGGTCCTCGACGTGTACGCGACGGCCATGGGCTATCCACCGGAGATCGCGGAGCTGCGGCGCGGGTTCGTCGCCGCCCACACCCAACGCGCCGAGTTCCGGGCGGTCGCCACGTTCGACGGCGACGAGCTCCTCGGCTTCGCGTACGGGTACCGCAGCCGGCCGGGCCAGTGGTGGCACGAGCAGGTCCGCGCGGGGCTCGACCCGGCCACGTACACGGCCTGGATGCTGGACTGCTTCGAACTCGTCGAACTGCACGTGATGCCCACCGCCCAGGGCCGCGGCATCGGCCAGGCGCAGCTCACCGCCCTGCTCGACGGGGTGCGGCGGCACACCGTCGCACTGTCCACTCCGGAGGGCGAGTCGCGGGCGTGGCGGCTGTACCGGCGGATGGGCTTCGTGGACCTGCTGCGCCAGTACGACTTCCCCGGCGACGACCGTCCGTTCGCCGTACTCGGCCGGGAGCTGCCGCTGTGACCCGGGCGCTCGTGGCTCCTGTGTTGGTTGCGGCGGCCGTTCTCGCGCAGGTCGCCTACCCGCTCGTGGACGGCGCCGCGCGCGACCGGCTGACGATCGTCACCGTGCTGCTGGGCTGCGCGGCAGCGGTCGTGCACGCCGCCGGCAGGCTCGGGGCGCGCGGGGCCGCGCGGATGCTGCTCGTCACGGCCGGCGGCGGGCTGCTCGTGGAGGCGGTCGGCACGGCGACGGGCGTCCCGTTCGGACCGTACGCGTACGCCTCGTCGCTCGGGCCCTCGTTCCTCGGCGTCCCGCTGGTGGTCCCGCTCGCCTGGACGATGATGGCGTGGCCGGCGTGGCTCGTCGCCGGACGGCTCGCCAGCGGCCGATTCCGGATCGCACTGGCCGGATGGGCGCTCGCGAGCTGGGATTTCTTCCTCGATCCGCAGATGGTCGCGGCCGGGCACTGGGTCTGGACGGATCCGGCGCCGACATTGCCGTGGGTTCCGGGCGTGCCGCTGACGAACTACGTCGGATGGATCGCCGTCGCGGTGCTCATGATGGCCGCCATGCCCTCGGCGCCGGCCGTTCCCGGCGACGCGCCGATGCTGGTGTTCTACGTGTGGACGTACGCCTCGTCCGTAGTGGCGCATGGGGTCTTCTTCGGGCTGCCGGGCTCGGCGCTGTGGGGCGGGCTGGCGATGGGGACGGTCGCGGTGCCGCTGGTGGTGCGATCGTCCCGGGACAGGGTGCCCGTGTGAGGCGGGCGCTTCTGGTCGGGTGTGCGGTCGGGGCGGCGGCCGGGGCCGTGCACGCACTCGTCAACGCGCGGTTGCTGCGGCGCCCGCCTGCGCGGCCGGCGGTCGGGCGGCGGCGGGTGTCGGTGCTGGTGCCCGTCCGGAACGAGGCGCACCGGCTCGAACCGTGCCTGCGGGCGTTGCTGGCGCAGTCGGGCGTTCCCGGGCTGGAGATCATCGTCCTGGACGACCGCAGTACGGACGGCACCGCTGACCTCGTCCGCGCGCTGGCTCCTGGTGTGCGGCTGGTGTCCGGCGCCGAACCGCCGCCCGGATGGCTCGGCAAACCCCACGCCTGCCACCAGCTCGCCGCGCACGCCGATTCGGACGTCCTGGTCTTCGTCGATGCGGACGTCACCCTCGCGCCGCACGCGGTCGCCGCCGCAGTGGCGATGCTCGACGATCTGGACCTCGTCTCGCCATATCCGAGGCAGATCGCCGTGACCTTCTCCGAACGGCTCGTCCAACCGCTGTTGCAGTGGTCCTGGCTCACGTTCCTGCCGCTGCGGCTCGCGGAACGGTCGCCGCGGCCATCGCTCTCCGCCGCGAACGGGCAGTTCCTGGCCGTGCGGCGGGACGCCTACCTGCGCGCCGGCGGCCACGCGGCCGTGCGCGACGCCGTCATCGAGGACGTCGGACTGCTGCGCGCGTTCAAACGGGCCGGCCTGCGCGGCGGCGTCGTCGACGGCACCGACCTCGCCACGTGCCGGATGTACGGCGGCTGGGCCGAGCTGCGCGACGGGTACGGCAAGTCGCTGTGGGCGGCGTTCGGGTCGCCGGTGGGCGCCGCCGCGACGATGGCGCTGCTCGGCGCGCTCTACGTCGTCCCGGCCGCCGCCGCCGTGTTCGGGTCGCGCGTCGGGCTGGCCGGGTACGCCCTTGGAGTGGCTGGCCGCCTCGTCGCCGCCCGCGCCAGCGGCGCCCGCGCCTGGCCGGACGCGCTGGCCCATCCGCTGTCGGTGACGGTGCTCGGCTGGCTGACGGCCCGGTCCTGGTGGCTCCGGCGCCGCGGGGCCCTGACCTGGAAAGACCGCCCAGTCTGACCCCGGCGCCACGCCGCCTGGACCACCGGCACCACGCCGCCACCGGGCCGCCGCATCACCCGCGCCCCCCGGCCCCTACGCCGCTCGGCTTCAGCCACCCCGCCGCCGGGCGGCGCGGGCCACTCGCCACCGATCCCGCCGGGCCGCGATCTGCCGTCGTGGCGGGGTCGCGCGGCGGCCGGGATTTGAGAGGCTGACGGCTATGAGCGTCGTGGTCGTCGGAGCCGGGGTGGGCGGGCTGGCCGTCGCGGCGCGGCTCGCGGCGGCCGGGCACCAGGTGACGGTGTGCGAGCGGTCCGACGTGGTCGGCGGGAAGTTGGGCCAGCTGACGGCCGGTGGGTACCGGTTCGACACGGGTCCGAGCCTGCTGACGATGCCGTACGTGTTCGCCGACCTGTTCGAGGCGACGGGCGCGCCGATCGACACCGTGCTGACGCTGCGTCCGCTCGACCCGATCGCCCGGTACCGCTACCCGGACGGCACGACGTTCGACAGCTGCGCCGACCCCGCGGCGTTCCGGGAACGGCTCGGCGCAGCGCTCGGACCGTCCGCCGCCGCCCAGTGGACGGAGTTCTTCGAGCGTGCCCGCCGCATCTGGGACGCGACGCACGAGCCGTTCCTGGAGTCCCCACTGGACGGGCCGGCGACCCTTGCCCGGCTGGCGTCACGCGTCCGGGACCTGCGCACGGTCGCGCCGTGGCGGACCCTGCGCGGCCTGGCCAACACCTCTCTGGACGATCCTCGCCTGCGGATGTTCGTCGAGCGGTACGCCACCTACACCGGATCTGATCCCCGCCGCGCCCCGGCCGCGCTCGCCGCCGTGCCGTACGCGGAGCTGGCGTTCGGCGGCTGGTACGTCGAAGGCGGCCTGTACGGGCTGGCGGAGGCGCTGCGCGATCGGTGCGTGGCGCTCGGCGTGACCATCCGTACGGGTACCGAGGTCGTTTCCGTGCTCACCGGCAACCAGGGAGTGACCGGCGTCTCGCTTGCCGACGGGGAGCGCCTCGCGGCGTCGATCGTCGTGTCCGATGTGGACGCCGCGCACCTGTACGGCTCGCTGCTTTCCGGCTCGCCGCCCCGGGGAACGCCGTCGCTGTCAGGGTTCGTGCTGATGCTGGGGCTGCGCGGGACCACACCCGACCTCGCCCACCACACCGTCCTCTTCCCGGACGACTACGACGCCGAGTTCGACGCCGTCTTCGGCCCCCACGCCCGCCCGGTCGACGACCCCACCCTGTACATCAGCGCACCCCCACCCAGCGGAGCCGCGGCGACCGGCCACCCCGCCGCATCGAGCAAGCCCGGCTCTGCCGCATCACCCGGCTCCGCCACATCGGGCGCGGCGGGCGGCCCTGCCGCATCACCCGGCTCCGCCACATCGGGCGCGGCGGGCGGCCCGGGCCCGGCAAGCGGCGCAGCGGCGCCGGGCGAAGCTGCGGCCAGCGGCGAGGCGGCGGCCGGCGGTAGGGCGGCGGCGGGCGAGGCAGCGGCGGGGAGGGTGCCAGACGGGGCGGCGGCTGGCGGTGGGGTGGCGGCGAGCGGTTCGATGGCATCGGGCGAGGCGTGGTTCGTGCTGGTCAACGCGCCGCGTCACGGGATCGGCGCCGGGGCGATCGACTGGCGGGAGCCGGGGCTCGCCGAGTGGTACGCCGACCACCTGATCACGCGGCTCGCCGCCCGGGGCCTCGACATCCGCGACCGGATCGACTTCCAGACCGTCCGCAGCCCAGCCGACCTGGAGGAATCCACCAACTCACCGGGCGGCGCCATCTACGGGACGTCGAGCAACGGGCCGCGCGCGGCGTTCCTCCGCCCGGCCAACCGCTCCCGTGTGCCGGGCCTGTACCTGGTCGGCGGGTCGGCGCACCCGGGCGGCGGGCTACCGCTCGTTGCCCTGTCCGCCCAGATCGTCGCCACCCTCATCGGCCCCGCCTGAGCCGCCGTCCCGACCGTCCACTTGAGAATACTCGGGGAAATCGTCCCTTCACCGGCCGACGAGACGACGATTTCCCCGAGTATTCTACTGTAGACACTGAGTGCCCGCGCCGCCGCGGCGCTCGCGGCAGCGCGGCGGAGGTGGTGCGGGCGGCGCGGCGGGCGGCGCGGCGGGTGCGGTGGCGCGGGGCGGCGAACGGCGCGGCGGGTGCGGTGGTGGTGGCGCGGCGGACGCGACGGGTGCGGTGGCGCGGGGCGGGCGGCGGCGAACAGCGCGGCGGACGTGGTGGCGCGTGCGGTAACTGGCAGTGCGGGTGGGGAGCTAGGTGCGGGGGCGGGAGGGGGTGTGGTGGACGGTCGTAAGGAGTTGGGTCAGGCCCACGGCTCCCAGCACCGCCCACGCCGCAGCCCCCGCCACCGCCCCGAACTCCCAGAACGGCGAAACGCCCAACGCCAGCGCCGTAACAATGATCCGCGTCGGCCGTTCGGCGACGGTGACCACGCCGATGTCGTCGAGTGCGGCGCGGGCCCGGACGTACTCCTGCAGCCACGCGAGCGCCCCGCCCACGAGGCACAGCCAGACCGGCGCGCCGAGGAGCCACAGCGCCACCAGGTACAGCGCTTCGCCGACTCGATCCGCGAGGCCGTCGAGTACGGCGCCGAACCGCGACGACCGTCCGCGAAGGAGAGCGACCGCCCCGTCGACGCCGTCCAGCAGCCCGGACGCCACCACGACAGGAACCGCCGCCAGGGGCCAGCCCAGGAAAACCAGCACGGGCACGAGCCCGCACGCCACCACGCCACACACCGTGACGACGTGCGGCGACACACCGCGCCGGGCGACGGGCACCGCGCAGCGGTACGTCACGCGCAGCCAGCCATGTACCAGGGCATTGCCGCGCGGGTCGTACCCGCCGTGACTGCCCGACCAGAGCGCGAGATACCCGAGGAAGTCCCGCGGTAACAGCACGTCAGCCCACGAAGTCCCAGTGGACGGTCACGGTGACGCCGATGTCCAGGCTGCCGGCCTCGACCGGCATCGACGCGGCACGGAAGGCCCCGTCGAACTCCCGAGCTGACCCCACGGACCCGACGATCTCGGCGACCGCGCGCACCACGCCGAGCTCGCGCCCGGACAGTTCGGCGTACTGCTCGGCCTTCGCGCGCGCGTCGGCGAACGCGAGCCGGCGGGCCTCGGCCCGGGGCGCGGTGTCGTCCGCGACCTCGAACGACAGGTCGTGGAGCCGGGCCGCGTCGCCGGCCGCCGCGAGCGCGGCCGTCACCCGGTCGCCGGCGGTGGCGACGTCGCGGAGCTTCGCGGTGAGCTGCTGGGTCGCCGTCCAGCCGCGCTGGTTGCCCTGGTTGTCGTGGGCGGCGTAGACGGAGGCGCCGGCCGTGCCGAGGTCGGCGTCCGCGACGCCCCATTCGCGGAGCGCGGCCGCCATGGCCGCCAGCGCGGCCGAGCAGCGGTTGAGCGCGTCCTGCACGGACCCGGCCACGACTTCGGCGCCGAGCCGGGCGACCAGCACGTCCGGGCGGACGGGCACCTTGCCGAAACCGCTGACCCGGACCCCGCTGAGCTGCTCAGACACCGGCCGCTACCCCCGTGAGGTTGCCGTAGATCTCGCGCGTGGCCGTCGACCGGTTCAGCGTGATGAAGTGGATGCCCGGCGCGCCCTCGGCGAGCAGCTTCGCGGACAGCGCGGTCGCGACCTCGACGCCGATCGCCCGCACCGCCACCGGGTCGTCGCCGACGCCCCGCAGGCGCGCTTCGAGATCGGCCGGGAAGTCGGCGCCGGAGAGCAGCGCCATCGTCGCGATCGACTTGAGGTTCGTCACCGGCATGACGCCCGGCACGATCGGCACGTCGCAGCCGTGCGCGGCGACGGCGTCCCGCAGGCGCACGTAGTCCTCCCAGTTGAAGAAGAACTGGGTGATCGCGAACTCGGCGCCGGCCCGGCATTTCTGGACGAAGTACCGCACGTCGGTCTCGAAATCGGGCGAGCGGGGGTGCTTCTCGGGGAACGCCGCCACACCGCAGCTGAAGTCGCCGGTCTCCCGGACGAGCTTCACCAGGTCCTCGGCGTAGGCGAACCCTTCCGGGTGCTGCTGCCACTCGCCCTGCGGATTGCCGGGCGGGTCGCCGCGCAGCGCCAGGACGTTGCGGACGCCCACGTTGGCGTAGTGCCCGATCACGTTGCGCAGCTCGGCGACGGAGTGGTTGACGGCCGTCAGGTGCGCCATCGGCACGAGCGTGGTCTCGGTGGCGATGCGCTCGGTCACGGTGACCGTGCGGTCCCGGGTCGAGCCGCCGGCGCCGTAGGTGATCGACACGAACGACGGCTGCAACGACTCCAGCTCACGGATCGCCTGCCAGAGATGCCGTTCACCTTCGTCCGTCTTCGGTGGGAAGAACTCGAACGAATACGTCGGGGCCGGTTCGGCGATGAGCGCACTCACCGACGGCCGGTCGCCGGGCATGACGGAAGCAGATCCGAGCGCCATGGCCCCAACTCTAGTCACGGTGGGCCTTCAGCCTCGCGGCGGTGTGCCGATAGCGTTTGCCCGAGCGCTCTCCCCCGACGAACGGAGCCCAGGTGGCCACGTCCCCGCTCGACCACGCGGACCTGCGCAGACGCGTCTCCACGGCGATCGAGGCACACCTGGCTCACCAGCGGCCACGGCTCGCGGCGATCAGCCCGGATCTCGACCCGCTCGCCGACGCGCTCACCGCGTTCCTGCTCGACGGCGGCAAGCGGCTCCGCCCGGCGTTCGCGTACTGGGGATGGCGCGGCGCCGGCGGCGCGGACCACGACGAGATCGTGACGGCCGTCGCGGCGCTGGAGCTGGTGCAGGCGTGCGCGCTGATCCACGACGACGTCATGGACGGCTCGGACACGCGCCGCGGCCAGCCGGCCGTCCACCGGCGCTTCGCCGCGATGCACCGCGAGCGGGGCTGGCGCGGCGACCCGGACGGCTTCGGCACCGCGGCCGCGATCCTGCTCGGCGACACGTGCCTGATCTGGGCGGACGAGATGCTGAACAGGTCCGGGCTGCCGGCCGAGGCGCTGCTGCGCGGCCAGCCGGTCTACGACGAGATGCGGTCGGAGATCATGGCCGGGCAGTACCTCGACGTGCTGGGTCAGGCCACCGGTGACGCGACGGTCGACAGTGCCATGACCGTCGTCCGCTACAAGTCTGCGAAGTACACGGTGGAACGGCCGCTGCACCTCGGGGCGGCGCTCGCCGGGGCGGCCCCGGAACTGACGAAGACCTACTCCGCGTACGGACTGCCGCTCGGCGAGGCGTTCCAGCTGCGTGACGACATCCTCGGCGTGTTCGGCGACCCGGCCGAGACCGGCAAGCCCGCCGGCGACGACCTCCGCGAGGGCAAGCGGACCGTGCTCGTCGCCAAGACCCTCGAACGGGTCGAGCCGGCGCACGCCGCGTTCATCGAGGCGAGCCTCGGCGACCCGGGCCTGGACGACGCCGGCATCGCCACGATCCGCGAGCTCATCGCCTCCTCGGGCGCGCTCGGCGAGACGGAGAAGCTCATCGCCGAGCTGACCGACCGCGCCCTGGCCGCGCTGCACACCGACGCGCTGGACCCGGAGGCGGCGGACGTCCTCCGCGAACTCGCCGTGGCGGCCACCGCCCGCAAGGTCTAGACGCCGCTGCGGAGGTCGGGGAGGCGTTCGGGGGCGTACCGGACATCGAGGAACGTGACCGTGCAGCCCTCGCCCGTCGGCGACTGGACGGCGAACCCCGCCCGCATCTCGCCCGGGAGCGCGAACTGCCGGACGAACTGCCACTGCTTCCCGTCGGTCGAGGCGTGGAAGGCGTAGACGGTGCCGATCCGGGCGATCCGCATCCATACCTCGTGACCGTCCACGACGAACGAGTTGGCATCGTCGGACGTGCCGCGGGTGACGACGGAGACGACCATCGCCTCGCCCTGTGGCGAGTACTCGAAGCAGAGCTTGGCCCAGGTGCTGTCGTCGCTGTGGAGCAGGAGCACGCCGGCGTCGAAGTCGGCGGCGAACTCCACGCCGACGCGGGCGGTGAGGGTGAAGTCGCCGTCGGGGCTCCCGAGCAGGCGCGGCGCGTTCAGGTTCGGTGCGCTGCCGTCCGGGTTGCGGAACAGGTCGGTGCGCGGTCCGGCGGTGGCCCGCAGGCCGGTGTCGACGGAACTCCAGCTCGCCGCCGGTGTGTCCCAGTGCAGCGGTAATCCATCCAGCTCGTACATATCGCTCCCCTCAGCGCGGTGCCGCCGACCCTACCCGGGAGGCCAGCGTCTCGGCGGCGCGGCGAAGGGTCTGAAGCTCCCCCGGAGGCAGGTCCGCGAGCAGGTCGGCGATGAGCGCCACTCGCGCCATCCGGCCATGTTCGAGCAGGTCACGGCCGGCGGCGGTGGCGTCGACCAGCACGACGCGGCGGTCGGCGTCGGACCGCGTGCGGAGGGCCAGACCGGCCCGTTCCAGCGCGGCGACGAGCTTGGTGATGGCGGGCGGCGTCACCTGTTCGATCTCGGCCAGCCTGGTCACCGGCTGCGGGCCGCGGAAGACGAGCACCGACAGCAGCGAGGCGCGCGGGCCGTCCAGATCCAGGCCGACGTCGGCGGTCCGCGCGCGCCGGAGCAGCCGCACGGCCGCCGAGTGCAGCAGGTCGGCGGTGCGGGCTTGCTCGGATTCCTTCACCATGGTTAACATATTACCCTGGTTAAGGAGTACGCGATGACGATCGGACCACTTGCCCAGCTGCACATCAGCGTCACCGACGTCGACCGCTCGGTCGCCTTCTACCGGGACACGCTCGGCATCCCGTTCCTGTTCCAGGTGCCGGGCCAGCCGATGGCGTTCTTCCAGAGCGGCGGCGTCCGGCTCTATCTCGGTCGCCCCGAGAACGCCGACTTCACCAGCGCGGTCGTCGCCTACTTCCAGGTGGACGACATCGACGCCGAGCAGGACCGGCTCGCCGCGCTCGGCGTCGAGTTCGCCGCCCGGCCACACCTGGTGCACCGCGACGGCGCCACCGAGCTGTGGATGTCGGGCTTCCAGGACCCGGACGGGCACCAGCTGATCCTCATGGCGGAACGGACTCCGTAGGGTTGGCGCGTGCGTACCGTCACCGGCCCTACCGACCATGTCGTCATCGTCGGTGCCGGGCTCGGCGGGCTGTCGTGCGCGCTGCGCCTCCTGGGCGCCGGCCGGCGGGTGACGATCCTGGAACGCGAGCTGCTCCCCGGCGGGCGGGCGGGCCGGCTCGACGTCGACGGCTACCGCTTCGACACCGGACCGACCGTCCTGACGATGCCGCACCTCATCGCCGACGCCCTGGGCGCGGTCGGCGAGGAGCTCGACGACTGGCTGGACCTGCGGCCCGTGTCGCCGCTCTACCGCGCGCACTACCCGGACGGTTCCACGCTCGACGTCCACGCCGACACCGACGCGATGGCCGACGAGATCACCCGGGTCTGCGGAGCCCGCGAGGCCGCCGGGTACCGCCGTTTCGTCGACTTCGTCACCCGGCTCTACCGCCTCGAAATGGCCGGCTTCATCGACCGGAACCTCGACTCGCCGCTCGACCTGGTCACCCCCGATCTCGCCCGGCTCGTGACGCTCGGCGGGTTCCGGCGGCTCCAGCCGACGATGCGGCGGTTCTTCGCGAACCCTCGTACGCAGCGGATCTTCAGCTTCCAGTCGATGTACGCCGGCCTCTCCCCCTACGACGCGCTGGCCATCTACGCGGTGATCGCGTACATGGATTCGGTCGCCGGTGTGTACTTCCCGGCCGGCGGCGTGCACGCGGTGCCTGCGGCGCTGGCCGGCGCGGCGGAGAAGCACGGCGCCGAGATCCGCTACGGCACCACGGCGGCCCGGGTCGAGGTCAGCGGCGGCCGCGCCCGGGCGGTGATCACCACGGACGGCGAGCGGATCCCCGCCGACGCGGTCGTCCTCAACCCCGACCTGCCCGTCGCCTACCAGGAACTCCTGCCCGACCACACGCCCCGACGGGTGGGTCGGCTGCGGTACTCGCCGTCCTGCTTCTTGATCCACGCCGGCTCGCGCGCCTCCTACACGAAGGCGGCCCACCACAACATCCACTTCGGACGGTCGTGGCGCCGCACCTTCGACGAGCTGATCGACCGGCGCGAGCTGATGAGCGATCCGTCCATCCTGGTGACCAATCCCAGCTCCGCCGATCCGTCGCTGGCACCGCCGGGGCGCCACACGTACTACGTCCTCGCGCCCACGCCCCACCTCGGCGCCGCCATCGACTGGCGCACGACCGCGCCCCGGTACCGCGACGAGCTGGTCGCCACCCTGGAAGCGCGCGGGTACGTCCGGTTCGGCGACGCGATCGAGGTCGAGCGGACGGTCACGCCCGCCGACTGGGGCGCCAGTGGGCTCGCGATGGGCACGCCGTTCGCCGCCGCGCACACGTTCGGCCAGACCGGCCCGTTCCGACCGTCCAACCTGGCGCCCGGACTGGAGAACGTCGTGTTCACCGGCTCCGGCACCCAGCCCGGCGTCGGCGTTCCGATGGTGCTGGTGTCCGGCCGCCTAGCCGCCGAGAGGATCACCGGCCCGGCTGCCGGCGGCGGGCGCGGCGCCGGCCCAGCGCCGTGACCCGACGCTCGCTGTGGCGGGACCGGAACTTCACGACGTTCTGGCTCGCGGACATCCTGTCGGTGGCCGGCGACTCGTTCTCCTACGTCGCGCTGCCGCTGCTGGTCCTCGCCGCCACCGGGTCCGTCGCGCAGATGGGCCTGCTCACGGCCATCTCGGGCGGGGCGGCGCTCGTCACGGGCGCGCTGGCCGGCGTCGTCGTCGACCGGGTGGACCGGCGCGCCCTGATGATCGGCTGCAACGCCGTCCACGCCGTGGTGTTCGCGGCCATCCCGCTCGCGTGGCTCGCCGGACCGCAGCTGTGGGTGCTGTACGTCATGGCGCCGCTCGGCGCGGCCGTCGGGCGCGTGTTCCAGGTCGCCCACGTCACGGCCGTCCCGAGCCTGGTCGGCGCGGACCGGATCACCGAAGCCAACGGGCGGCTGTTCGGCGCCTCGTCGGCAGCCGCGATCGTCGGTCCGTTACTGGCCGGACTGGTCTCCAGTGCGTGGGGTCCGGAGACGGCAGTCGCGATCGACGCCGGCACGTTCGCGCTGGCGGCCGTCGGGCTGTGCTTCGTCCGGCTCCGGGCCGCCAGCCAGCGCACCCAGGGCGGCCTGTCGTGGCGCGAGTTCGTCGCAGGCGCCGAGTTCCTGTGGCGTCACCGGGCGATGCGGTCGCTCACCATCCTGCTGTCGGTCCAGCTGTTCCTCACGTTCGGCCTCACCGACCTGTTCATCTACCACCTCAAACACGACCTCCAGCGGACGGACGCCACGGTCGGCACGGTCGTCACCGCCGGCGCCGTCGGGACCCTGCTCGGCGCCGTGGTCGTCGCCCGCGCGCGCCGCCGGCTCGGGTTCGGCACCTGCTTCGTCGGCTCGGTCGGGCTCGGCGGGCTGGCCGTCGCGGCGCTCGGGCTGCGGTTGCCGCTGCCGGCCGTCACGGCCGCCGTCGCCACGTTCTCCTTCTTCACGTGCGTCGCCGCCATCTGCTCGCTGTCACTGCGGCAGGAGGTGACGCCGGATCACCTGCTCGGGCGCGTCACGTCCGCGTTCTGGACGATCCACTACGCGCCCGCCCCGATCGGCGCCGCGCTGCTCACCGTCGCGGCCGCGCGGTACGGCACTCCGCCCGTCTTCGTGCTGGTCGGGCTCGGGTCCCTGGCCGTCGCGGCGGCCGCCGTCCTGACGCCCATCCGCCAGCGGAGCCCAGAGGCCCTGCCGGCGCCGCAGACCGTTACAGGATCGGAAGGTTCGTGAGGGCGTCGCCGCGGACCAGGGTGTAGACCGGCGTCAACTCGGCATTCGCCCGTTCCTTCGCCGCCGTCGCGAACACGTCCTGGGCCACCGACCACGCCTCGGGATCCGTCGACGCGAGCATGCCGGCGCGGTCCCACAGGATCACGCGCGGCCGTGGCGCCAGCCAGCTCAGGTCGCCGAGGCAGTCCTGCAACGCGTCCCAGTTGTTACCGAAGTAGGCCGGGAACTGGAGCGAGTCGGCGCACGCGTCGAACAGGCCGGCCGCGTCACGGATCCGGGTCCCGTCGAGGCAGTGCAGGTCCCAGCCGGCGGACGCCAGCTCGCGTCGCACCGCCGCCGGGTGCGCACGGGACAGCCAGCGGTACAGGCCGGGCGGGCGGGCGCCGGTGACGACGGGGCCGAGACGGTCACTGCTCATGGTCACCGGACCACCTCACGGAAGCTTCGGTAGTGGTCGATGGTGTAGTAGCGCTCGCCGGAGTTCCCGGCCACGATCCGGCGGGCGCCGCGGTCGTTCTCGCCCGGCGTCGGCACCGTGTACTCGCGGTAGTAGCCCTGGTCCTTGCGGGGCAGCAGGCGCTCGCGGTTGCCGAAGACCACCCCGTCACGGGCGTACGGGAACGGCCCGCCGTCGTCGATCAACGTCAACGTGCGCCGCGCCTCGGGCGGCAGATCAGCGACCGTGACGGTCGCCAGGCCGGACTCGGCCCTGGTCTCCCCCGGCGCGCCGCCGCCGTCCGGGACCAGGGCGACAACCCCCAGCCCGAACAGTGCCACCGCGATCAGCACGCCGAGTATCAGACGAGTGCGACTGACACCGGCCGCCATACCGTTACGCACGGCCTCCAGCCCCTCCCCCGCGGTGTGCCCCCAGCCGCGCGGACGCGCGGAGGGCCAGTCTCGCCTGGCCCGGAGCCACCGGCAAGCCCCCGTCCTACCTGCTTGGCCTTGCTGGCGTACCCACTGCACATGGTGACGAAACTTGCGTTTTCGCGACGGTACGCCACCCGTGCGAGCATGTCCGGGTGCCTCTGCCCGACCGGTCCGCGCCGGCTGCTCCAACCCGCTGGCGCTGGGTCGGGGTGGTCGGCTCGCTGCTGCTGGCGCTCGGTGCCGCCGGCGCGGGTGTCCTCCCCCGTCCCGACGAGCTCACCGACCTACCTCTTCTCCGGACGCTGCGCGGCGACACGGGCGTCATCACGTGCATCGTCCTGGCGGCGCTCGGGATGGCCGTGGTCGTCGCGGCGTGGTGGCGGATCGGACGCGCCGGCATGGAAGTCGACTTGGACGTCCGCTGGACCACCGTCACCGCGGCGCTGTGGTCGGTGCCCCTGGCCGTCGCGCCGCCGCTGTTCAGCCGGGACGTCTACTCGTACGCCGCCCAGGGTGACCTGCTCGCGCACGGCCACGACCCGTACGCGGAAGGGCCGGCGGCGCTGCCGTCGCAGTGGCTGAACTCGATCTCGCCGACCTGGTACGACACCCCGGCACCGTACGGACCACTGTTCCTGCAACTGGCGCGCTTCGCCGTCGAACTGTGCGGATCGCACCTGCCGATCGCGATCCTGCTGCTGCGGGTGATCGCGCTGGTGGGCGTCGTCCTGGTCGCGGTGTACCTGCCGCGCCTGGCGGGCGCGTGCGGCGTCGACCCTGCCCGCGCGCAGTGGCTGGGGCTGGCGAGTCCGCTGCTGCTGGCGCACTTCGTGTCCGGATCGCACAACGACGCGCTCATGGTCGGGCTGCTCGTCGCCGGGCTCGCGTACGCCGCCGAGCGGCACGGGTACGCGGCCGCGGCGCTGCTGGCGCTGGCGGTGGCCGTCAAGGCGCCGGCCGCGGTGGCGTTGCCGTTCGCCGCGCTGCTGTGGTCGTCCCGCTGGTCCGGACGGTGGGCGGTCGTGCACGCCGGTTCCCGCATGGCCCTGGTCGCGGTCGCCGTGTTCGCGTCGGTCACGGCCGTCACCGGACTCGGCTTCGGCTGGGTCGGCGCCGCACTCAACACCCCGGGCGCCAGCATCCAATGGACGTCGCTCCCGACCGGACTGGGCCTCGCCGCCGGCTGGCTCGCGCCGGGATCCGACGACACGCTGCTCGCCGCCTTCCGTGCCGCCGGGACGCTGCTCTCCGTGGCCGTCGCGGTGGGGCTCGGCGTGTTCGCCTGGCGGCGCGCGTCCGACACCCGGTACGTGGTCGCCTGTTGCGGATGGGCGCTGTTCGCGCTGGTCGTGCTCGCACCGGCGTTCCACCCCTGGTACCTGCTGTGGGCGGTCGTCCCGCTGGCGGCGTCCACTCTGGACGACCGCGTCCGGACGGGCCTCGCCGCAGCCAGCGCGGCCCTGTGCTTCCTCGTCCTCCCGGACGGGTTCAACCTGGCGCGGGTCACGGTCGTGCCGGGCGTGCTGCTGGACGTCGCGGTGGTGGTCGGGCTGGTCGCCGTACTCGTCCGCCGCCGAGTCGAGGTGACGCGGTGAGCGATCTGCGCCACGCCTACGAGGAGTGCCGCCGGCTCAACGCCGCGCACGGCCGCACGTACTACCTCGCGACACTTCTGCTGCCGCCCGCCAAGCGCCGGTACGTGCACGCGCTCTACGGCTTCGCCCGGTACACGGACGAGATCGTCGACGACCTCGATTCCGGCCTGACGCCGCAGCAGCGCGCCGCCGAGCTGGGCCGCTGGTCGGACCGGGCACTGTCCGATCTGGACGCGGGCGCGTCCGGCGACCCGATCCTGCGGGCGCTCATCGACACGGTCACGCGGTGGGACATCCCGGTCGCGCACGTCGAGGCGTTCCTGGCGTCCATGCGGATGGACCTGACCGTCACCGGCTACGCCACCTACCGCGACCTGCTGACGTACGTGCACGGGTCGGCGGCCGTCATCGGGCTCCAGATGACGCCGCTGCTGGAGCACCCCGGCGTCCCTGCCGACGTGGTCGAGCCGTACGCGGCCGAACTCGGCGTCGCGTTCCAGCTCGCGAACTTCATCCGGGACGTCGGCGAAGACCTCCGCCGCGGCCGGATCTACCTGCCGGCGGACGAGCTGGCCGCGTTCGGCGTCGACCCGGACCGCCTCGCCAGCGGCGTCGTCGACGGGCCGGTGCGGGCGCTGCTGCGGTTCCAGATCGCCCGGGCCCGCGCGGTGTTCCGGTCCGCCGAGCCCGGCATCGCCCTGCTCGACCCGACCAGCCGCGACTGCGTCCGGACGGCGTACGTCCTCTACGGCGGCATCCTCGACGCGGTCGAGCGCATCGACTACCAGGTACTGACCCGCCGCGCGCGGGTCGGACTGGCGCGGCGAGCCGCCGTGGCCGTTCCCGCGCTCGTCAGGGCCCGGCGCGCCCGGGCGGGTCTACCCCGCGCCGACCGAGCCACACCCAGGTCGCGAGCGTGACCAGCACCATCGCGAACCCGAACAGCAGGTCCTCGACCGGCGCGTAGACGATCCGCGGCCCGAGGATCCGATCCTCGTCGTAGCGGACGATCCCCCGCCCCGTCAGGACTCCGTTGGTGACGAGCTGGAAGAACAGGACGATGGCGTACGCCACCCACCAGACGCGCCGGGTCACGAGCCTCGTCCGGAGCACGACGACGTCAATAGACAGAGCGGCGAGAACCCCCAATATCGCCGCGGCGGTGTAACTCAGCATCACTGCTTCCCTCGCTGCGCGGCGCCCTTATGCGGCGCCGCTCCGCTCGTTCACGGTTCATCCTCGGCCGGCTTTTCGTCGCCTGCGGGCCAGCCGCGGACGGCCCGGACCGCCTCGAAGCCGAGGATCGCGCAGACCGGGATCACCAGGAAGAACAGCAGCTCCTCCAGCGGCAGCCCGCCCGGCAGCGTCACGCCGACGACCTGTGCCGGGTCGAACGTCCAGTGCCCGGCCCTGATCGCCGCGAGGTCCCACGCGACGAACACCACGGCCGTCGGGGTGAGCGTCAGCAGCAGCCGGCGCCACCGCCGGTACACGCCGACCTTGAGGAACAGCTCCAGCGTGGCCGTGCCGGCGAGGCAGCCCGCCAGCAGCCCGAGGTAGACGAACCTCAAAAACCCGCGGCCTGGGCCCGTCGCTTCACCTCGGTGCCGCGGTTCTCCCGCAGCGCCTGTGCCGGCGTGCCGGGCAGCGAATCGTCCGCGGTGTAGAGCCAGCGGACGATCTCGTCGTCGGAGTAGCCGGTGTCGCGCAGCAGCGTGAGCACGCCCGGGAGGTGCTTCACCACGGCCGGACGGCCGTCGGCGTCGTGGCCGACCAGATCCGCCGGGATCCGCATCGCCCCGTCCCGCCGCAGGCCGATCAGGTTGCCGTCACGCAGCAGCTGGTGGACCCGGGTCACCACGAGCCCGAGACGTTCGGCCACATCCGGGACGCTCAGCCATTCCTTGGGCTCGGCGACGTTGTCGTCGAGGAAGTTCTCCGTCACGCCTACAGCGTGTCACGACCCCTGACCCACCGCACGACCGCCTCGTCTACTTCCTGGCCTGCGACCGGACCACTGCGACGATGCCGGCCACCGCACCACCCACGACCACCAGGAGACACAACCCACACCCGAGCACCCGGCCGAGGATGTACGCGATACTCCCCGAGGAATCGGGTTCAGCCGCCAACCAGGACCAGTCCGACGCAGCAGAAGCCAAAGCAATCACCATGGCCACTAGTGTTACCCACCACCGCAAGCGCCGGTGACTCGGCCATTACACGCCGTGTTGTCACAAATTGACGGCCGTCCACATCGAGGCGGGAAGCCAACGTAGACTGGCCGCCGTGGATAGGACCCTCGTCGACCCCTTGGTCGGAACCGTGCTCGACGGCCGGTACCGGATCCGGGGACGGATCGCCCGGGGCGGCATGGCCACTGTCTACGACGCGGTGGACGAGCGCCTCGAACGCACGGTGGCCATCAAGGTCATGCACCCGTCGTACGCGGCGGATCCGCTCTTCATCGACCGGTTCATCCGGGAGGCGAAGTCGACGGCGCGTCTCAACCACCCCAACGTGGTGGCGGTCTTCGACCAGGGCAGCCACGACGACCTCGCGTTCCTCGTCATGGAACAGGTCCAGGGCGAGACCCTGCGCGACCTCCTGAACGAGCGCGGCCGGCTCTCGATCGCCGAGTCGGTCAGCATCCTGTCCTCGGTGCTCGACGCGCTCGCGGCGGCACACCGCAACGGCCTCGTGCACCGCGACGTCAAGCCGGAGAACGTGCTGATCGGCACGGACGGCGTGGTGAAGGTCGCCGACTTCGGCCTGGCCCGGGTCGTGGAGTCGTCGAAGCACACGGCGACCGGCGGCGTGGTCATGGGCACGGTCGCCTACGTCTCGCCCGAGCAGATCGTGAACGGCCACGCCGACTCCCGCAGCGACGTGTACTCCGCCGGCATCATGTTCTTCGAGATGCTCACGGGCACCGTGCCGTTCGGCGGCGACTCGGCCGTGAACATCGCGTTCCAGCACGTCAACAACCACGTGCCGGCCACGTCCGAGCGGGTCGTCGGCGTCCCGCCGGCCCTCGACGAGCTCGTGCACCGCGCCACCCGGCGCGAACCCGCCGCCCGTCCCAGCGACTCCGGCGCGTTCCTCGCCGAACTGCACCGCATCAGCGCCGAGCTCGGCCTCCCCCGCGTCACCGTCAACGCCCCGCCGCCGCACCGGCCGCAGCCGCCGGCCCAGGCGACGCAGATGGTGCCCCGCACGTACGGCGGCGGCAGCGACCCCACGGCGCTCCACGAGGCCGTCGACTACCCCGAACCGAACGAGCGTCCCAAGCGGCGCACCGGCCTGATCGCGCTGGGCATCCTGCTCGCGCTCGGGCTCGTTGCCGCCAGCCTCGGCTGGTGGCTCGGCACGGGCCGGTTCACCGAGGCGCCGTCGCTCCTCACGCTCTCGCAGCAGCAGGCCGAGCAGCGCGCCGAGCAGAACGGATTCGTCCTGAAGGTCGGCGAGCGCGTGTTCAGCGCCACCGCACCGGCCGGCACGGTCCTGCAGCAGAGCCCGAACCCGAAGGGCCGGATCCTCGACGGCGGCACGATCACGATCGTGGTGTCCAAGGGCCCGGAGATCTTCGAGATCCCGGACATCGCGCGGCTCCCCGAGGCCGAGGCCAAGGCGCGGCTCGCCGAACTCAAGTTCACCGTCACCGTCCAGCCGGCGTTCGACGAGAACATCGACAAGGGCAGCGCGATCGGCACCAACCCGAAGGTCGGCACCAAGCTCCCGCCGGGCTCGGCCGTCACCTTGCTGATCAGCAGCGGCACCGCGCCGATCAAGCTGCCCAACCTGACCGGGCAGACCAAGGAAGACGCCGAGAAGGTCATCGAGGAACTCGGGCTCGAAGTGGAGTTCGACGAGCAGCGCGTCGACGACGAACGGCTGCGCGGACGGGTCATCCAGCAGGATCCCGGCCCCGGCAACGTCGGCAGCGACACGACGGTCCGCCTCACCATCGGCGAAGGCGACGCGAAGATCGAGGTCCCGAACCTCAACGGCAAGCGCTTCAACGAGGCCCGCGACGAACTCGAAGAACTCGGGCTGGAGATCCGCCGGGGCTTCGGGCGGGGTAACGGCCGCATCTTCGCGCAGGTCCCGGCGGCCGGCACGCTGGTCGATCCCGGCTCGACGGTGAACGTGGGCGTCGACCTCAGTGACTAGTGGGTTCCCGATTGACTAGCAGGTTCCCGATCGGGGCGCACGTGCCGGCGTCCGGCGGGTTGGCCAAGTCCGCGCTTCCCTACGCGGAGCGGGTCGGCGCGACGACCATGCAGGTGTTCGTGTCGAACCCGCGCGGCTGGGCGCTGGCCGCCGGGGTGCCGGCGCAGGACGAGGCGTTCCGGGCCGGCACCGCCGGAGTCCCGACGTTCATCCACGCGACGTTCCTGGTGAACCTCGGTTCCCCCACCGAGGCGACGGTCGAGCGGTCCGTCGCCTCGCTGACGCACGCGGCCGAACGCGCCCGCGCGATCGGCGCCCGGGGCGTGGTCTTCCATGCCGGGTCGGCGGTGGCCGGTACCCGCCGCGACGAGGCGCTGGCCCAACTGCGCGAGCACCTGCTGCCGATCCTCGACGCGCTCCCCGAGGACGGCCCGGATCTGCTGGTCGAACCGACGGCCGGCGGCGGGTTCGCCCTCGCCGCCCGCCTGGAGGACCTGGGGCCGTACTTCGCGGCCGTCGACGACCACCCGCGGCTCGGCGTCTGCCTCGACACGTGCCACGTCTGGGCCGCCGGCCACGACCTCGCGTCCCCCGGCGGCACGAAGGAAACCCTCGACACGCTGGTCGCCACCGTCGGGCCGGGCCGGCTGAGGCTCGTCCACGCCAACGACTCCAAGGACACGGTCGGCTCGCTCCGGGACCGCCACGAGACCATCGGCGCCGGCCAGATCGGGCTCGACGCGTTCGCCGACCTGTTCACCCACCCCGAGGCGGCCGGCGTCCCGATCGTCGTGGAGACACCATCCGGGGCGAACGGCGAGGGCCACGCCGCCGACATCGCCGCCCTTGCCGCGTTCCGCCCCCACTAGCGCCACCCGCACGCGCCTCCCTCACCGGCCGGCGCCCACGCCACCCGCGCGGTCGCGGAACTGTCGGGGATATCGGGGCATCCGGCGCCGGGTTACAGGACGGGATCCCGAACAGTCCGGTTTGTACCCGGGGCGGGCGGGGCGGGCGCGGGCGGGCACGCAGCGGTGACAGAACGCACGCGGGCGGAATGACGGCCCGCGGGCGGGCATCGGCTAGAGTGAGCGCGTGCAGAAGCGCTGGTATGGCTTTTACCTCGCGACGCCCGGCTGGGCGGCGAGGCGCTTCGCGCGCTAGCCGCACATCATTCCAAGCCCCGGGCCCCGCTGGTCCGGGGCTCTTTCGTGTGAGGACACTCAAGTAATGGTCATCGTCATGAGCCCCGATGCGACTGACGGGCAACTCACCGAGGTCGTCGCCACCGTCGAGTCGGCCGGCGGCGCCGCGTTCGTCTCGCGAGGTGTCACCCGCACGATCATCGGCGTGGTCGCCGGCGAGGACGTGCTGGAGAACCTCGACGCGGACCGGATCCCCGGCGTCGCCGAGGTCGTCCGCATCACGGCGCCGTACAAGCTGGTCAGCCACGAGAACCACCCGCGCACGTCGACGGTGCACGTCGGCGGCGTGCCGATCGGCCCGGACACGGTCACGCTGATCGCCGGCCCGTGCGCGGTGGAGACGCCGGAGCAGACCCTGGAGTCGGCCCGGATGGCTCAGCGGGCGGGCGCGGCGCTGCTGCGCGGCGGCGCGTACAAGCCCCGGACGTCCCCGTACGCCTTCCAGGGGCTCGGCGTGGCGGGGCTGAAGATCCTCGCCGACGTCCGGAAGGAGACCGGGCTGCCGATCGTCACCGAGGTGACCGAGGCCGGCGACGTGGACGTGGTGGCCGAGCACGCCGACATGCTCCAGATCGGCACCCGCAACATGCAGAACTTCGCGCTGCTCCAGGCATGTGGCGGGGTGGGCAAGCCGGTGATGCTCAAGCGCGGGCTCACCGCGACGTACGAGGAGTGGCTGATGGCCGCCGAGTACATCGCGCAGCGCGGCAACCTCGACATCGTCCTGTGCGAGCGGGGTGTGCGGTCGTTCGAGCCGGCGATCCGGAACATGCTGGACGTGTCGGCCGTCCCGATGATGCACGGGCTCTCGCACCTGCCGATCATCGTCGACCCGTCGCATGCGGCCGGCCGCCGCGACCTGGTGGTGCCGCTGGCCCGCGCGGCGATCGCCGCCGGCGCCGACGGCATCATGGTCGACCTGCACCCGCACCCCGAGACCGCGCGGTGCGACGGTCCGCAGGCGCTCACCGGCGAGTCCCTCGCGGCGCTGGCCGAGGCCGTCGAGACGCTGCCGCCGCTGCTCGGTCGCAAGCGCACCACCGCCCTCTAGACCCCCGCGCACGACCGGTGGGATCACGAACGATCCCACCGGTCGGAACGCGCGCAGAGTAGGCCACGCGGGCCGTAACCGGACAAACACCGCTCTGACCAGCGGATTTCGGTGAACAGATTCACAGCCGCTTGCCCACGGGATAAGGTTAGGTAATCCTTCCTTAGGACTCGCTAACCGAACCCGTGGAGGCCACGTTGTACGCCTGCATCTGCGCGCGCGTGCGCGAGTGCGAGGTGCGCGAGGTGATCGCCGCCGGCGCCGTGGACGAGGATGCAGTCGGTGAGGCGTGTGGCGCCGGCACCGGCTGCGGCTCGTGCGTCGACCGGATCTGCGGGCTGATCCGCGAGGTCGCCCCGGCGGCCCAGCTGACCAGGTTGGCAGCAGCTTCATGAGCCGACACCCGCGGGAGGGACTGCTCCGGTAACCCTGCGCGACGTATGCTGAGCCCCTTCGTCATTCGACTAGGGGGCTACAAGTCATGCAGGGTGACCCGAGGACGATCGAGTTCCTCAACGAGCAGCTCACCGCCGAGCTGACCGCGATCAACCAGTACTTCCTGCACGCCAAGATGCAGGAGAACTGGGGCTACACGAAGCTCGCGGCCTACACCCGGCACGAGTCGATCGACGAGATGAAGCACGCGGAGGTCCTGACGGACCGCATCCTCTTCCTGGAGGGTCTGCCGAACTACCAGCGCCTTTTCACGCTCAACATCGGCGAGACGGTGCCGGAGCAGTTCCGCTGCGACATGATCATCGAGCAGGAGGCCGTGACGCGGCTGCGTGCCGGCATCGAGCACATGCGCTCGGTCGGCGACGTGACGTCGGCGAACATCTTCGAGTCGATCCTCGCCGACGAGGAGCACCACATCGACTACCTCGAAACCCAGATCGAGCTGATCGACAAGCTCGGCGAGCAGCTGTACCTCGCCCAGCTCGTGGAGCAGCCGAGCAGCTAGCTCGTCACGCTCCGTACTACTGGAGCTACAGGTCGCCAGCGCCGGGTATCGCCCGGCGCCGGCAATGCCTTACGCCTCCGGCACCGGGATACCGGTACCGGAGGCGTTTTCTATCCCAGAAACACCCGTAGGCAGAATAATAGGGCATAGCGCTCGTTTATGGCATGATTCGGCATCGTCTCTCCAGGTAAGGGAGCCGTGCCATGACCGGACAGCCCACCCGCGTCGGCTTCCACGCCGCCGTCGCCGCGCTGGCCACCGCCGCCCTGCTCGCCACCGTGGCCCAGCCACCGGACTTCGTCGCGACCCAACCAACCAGCGGCACCCACCCGGCCAGCGCCCTCCACCCGGCCAGCGCGACGGACAATCGCCCAACGGCAGTCGTCGGCCTCGGCGACAGCATCACCTCGGGCGAGGCGGCCGGCGCGTACGAGCCGGGCACCGACCAGGCCGGCAACTTCTGCCACCGGTCCACGCGGGGCCAGCTCCAGCGGGCGGCGCTGGCCGATGCGGTCGTCAACCTTGCCTGTTCCGGCGCGACGTCGGAGAACGTGCGCCTCGGCGGGAAGCCGCTGTACGGCGAAGCACCCCAGGCCGAGCGGCTCCGCGCGGTCGCCCGCGACTACCGCGTCGTCACGATCGTGCTGACGATCGGCGCGAACGACCTCGGCTTCATCCCGATCGTCGCCGACTGCCTGCGCGCGTATCTGATCCGCATCCCGCGCTGCCAGGACGTGTGGACGCCGAAGCTGCCGGCGGCGGTACCGGCGACGGTGTCGAAGGTCTCCGGTGTGCTGGCCGACGTCCGTACGGTGATGAAGGAAGCCGGCTACGGCGAGAGGGACTACGACCTCGTGCTCCAGTCGTATCCGTCGCCCGTCACGGAACGGAACCGGTACCGCTTCGGCCGGCTTCTCCACGGGTGCCCGATCCGCGACGACGACGCGCAGTGGGCCCGGGAGGTGTTCGTGCCGCAGTTCGCGACCGCGCTCGGCGAGGTGGCCGCCGCCCACGGCGCACGCTTCCTGGACCTGCGCGAGGCGGTGGCCGGGCACGAGGTGTGCGCGGCGGGCATCACGAAGGCCGAGGAGTGGGTCACCGGCATCCGGATCGACATCAAGCAGCTCGGCACCGGTCTCGGGCGCCAGCTGATCCAGCGGTCGCTGCATCCGAACGAGCTCGGCCACGCGCATCTGGGCGCCTGCCTCAGGGCCTTCGCGGCATCGCCCGAGCCGGCGGCCCGCTGCACCTCTGGTCTCACAATCTGAGATCACAATCTTACATTTCAGGACGCCCGGCTACAGTGGACGCCATGACGGTCTACACGCACGGCCATGCCGAATCGGTCCTGCGGTCGCATCGCTGGCGTACCGCGGAGAACTCGGCGGCGTACCTCCTCCCCCATCTGGAGCCGGGGATGACGGTGCTGGACATCGGCGCCGGCCCGGGCACGATCACGGCCGACCTGGCCGCGCGGGTGGCGCCCGGCCGCGTCACCGCCGTCGAGGTCACAGCCGACGCGCTCGCCCACGCCCGGACGGAGATCGCCACGCGAGGGCTCGACACCGTCGACTTCCACGTCGCCGACGTGCACGCCCTCGACCTGCCCGACGGCGCGTTCGACGTGGTCCACGCGCACCAGGTCCTCCAACACGTCGCCGATCCCGTCCAGTCGCTGCGGGAGATGCGCCGGGTCTGCCGGCCGGGCGGGATCGTCGCCGCCCGCGACAGCGACTACGCGTCGTTCGCCTGGTTCCCGCAGTTGCCGGCGCTCGACGAGTGGCTCCGGCTGTACCAGCACGCCGCCCGCGCGAACCGCGGCGAGCCGGACGCCGGGCGCCGCCTGCTGTCGTGGGCCCGCGCCGCCGGGCTCACCGACGTCACCCCGTCCGCCAGCATCTGGTGTTTCGCCACCCCGGACGATCGCGACTGGTGGGGCGGCATGTGGGCGGACCGGATCCTGCGCTCCGATCTCACCCGGCAGCTCGTGGACAGCGGCGCGGCCACCATCGACGACCTGCGGCGGATCTCGGACGGCTGGCGCGAATGGGCGGCGTCCGGCGACGGCTGGTTCACGATCCCGCACGGCGAGATCATCTGCCGGGTCCCGCCCGCCTGACCGGCGTCAGTCCGCGGGGATGGCGCGCACCAGCAGGCCGGGTGTCGCAATCGCCGGGGCCTCCCACCGGGTCGCGTAATGGTCGAGGAAGATCTGGCCGACCAGCTCGCCACGGCTGCGCACGCCGGTCTTGTCGAAGATCGACTTGAGGTGGTCCTGCACGGTGTAGGGCGACAGGAACAGCGCGCGGGCGATCTCCTTGGTGGTCCGGCCCTGGACGCACTGCATGGCCACGTGGCACTCCCGCTCGGTCAGGCCGTAGGAGAGTGCGATCACCGGCGCGACATCCTGCGGGGTGGCCGGATGGATGATCACGGCGGTCCGCCCTCCGGTGTCTCCGCTGAGCCGGGTGCCGTACAGCAGGAGCCACGCTCCGGACCGGGTACGGACCCGGGCTCGCGCCGCCAGTTCGAGCGGGTCGGTGCCCGGTGCGATGGCGCGGGCGCGGGCGGCGATCGCCTGCACCGCCTTCGACTCGCTCGGCGTGCTCGGCGGAGGCTCCTCGACGATCTCTCCGATCCAGCGCTCCGCGGCACCCGAGATCGACTCCGTCTCGCCGTTCCCGTCGAAGACGACGACCCCCGGACCGTGGTCGACAGGTGCGCCGAGGTGCGGCGCGATCGGCTGCGCCATGAGTGCCCGGCGCAGGCCGGCACCGATCGACGGGGCCAACGCGACCAGCGTCCGCACGTCGGACTCGGTGAACCACGGCTCGTCGGCGTGGCGCAGGAAGCCGGCCGCGCCCCAGTAGATGCCGTCGACGACGAAGGACACGCGCAGTTCGTCGCCGAAGCCGGAGGACTGTTGGGACCGGTGCCGGGTCGACCGGGACAGGTCGCCGTGGGTGTCGATGCTGGTGGCCCCGGCGATCCGGCCGCTGCGGGCGAGGAAGGACCACTTGCCGACGTCCTCGATGACGTACTCGTGGTGGGCCAACCACGACCCGGAACAGCCGACGTTCCGGTTGGCGCTGCCGGTGAACAGGATCGTCCCCGGATCGACCGTGTGACAGCAATGGGCCTGGAACGGGATGACGGTCGCCAGCACGTCCGCGGCGGCGGCGCCGTAGTCCACCCAGGTCAGCCCGCGCGCTCCCAGACGCTCGATGTCGTCACGGACCCGCCGTACCACCCCTCCGGCCACACCTGGAGCGTACGGCGGGCCAGGCCGAAGAGGGCACCCCCAGAATCGTGGGATGGCGGTCAGGGTCCGCATCTCCGCAGGCTGGAGGCATGACAACCACACATGCAGCCCCCGTGGGGGCAGTCAACGACACCGTGACGCCTCAGCGCATCTTCGAGATCGCGCAGGGCTTCATGGTCAGCAAGCACCTGTTCGCGGCGAGCGAGCTCGGCCTGTTCGAGGCCCTCGGCGAAGGCCCGGCGGACCTCGACGGGCTCGCCGCCCGCATCGGACTCACCCGCCGCACGGCACGCATCAGCGCGGACGCCATGGTCGCGATCGGCCTGCTGGAGAGGCACGGCGACCAGTACACGAACAGTCCCGTGGCGGCCATGTTCCTGGCCGGGGTGACCCCGGCCGATTTGCGGCCCCTGCTCAAGCTCTGGGACCAGCTGAGCTACCCCGCCTGGCAGGACCTCGCCGGGACTCTCGGCCGCGGCCGGCCCACCCACGAGATCTTCGAGATCGACGACGAGCTGGTGCCGGTCGTGTCTGCCGGCATCGAGGCCGCCACCGCCGGCGCCTGCCACGCCCTGCCCGAGGCGGCCGCGCTGCCGCCAGGGAGCAGGGTGCTGGACATCGGCGGCGGCACAGGTTCCTGGTCGATCGCCCTGGCGGCGGCCGACCCGACCCTCACCGCGACGGTGTTCGAGCTCGCCAGCGTGGCCCGCGTCGCCCGGGAGCGGGCGCGCGGGACGGCGTACTCCGACCGTGTCGACGTCCACGACGGTGACGTCCTCGCGGACGACCTCCCGGCAGGGTTCGACGCGTTTCTCGTCGCCAACCTGGTGCACTACTACACGCCGGAGACGAACACGGCGATCCTGCGCCGGATCCGGGCAGCGGCCGAGCCCGGGGCGCGCCTGCTGCTCGCCGACTTCTGGACCGACCCGACCCACACCCAGCCGCTGCCGGCGGCGCTCATGGCCGGCGAGTTCGCGATCCACCTCAACGACGGCGACGTCTACAGCGTCGAGGAGTGCGGGGCGTGGCTCGCGGCCACCGGCTGGCGGCTGACGGGGCACGTGCCGCTCGCCGGACCGATCACCCTGGTCACCGCCGAGGCGGTCTGACGGCTAGGCCAGCAGTTCGCTGAGGACGGCAACCGCGGTGTCGATGCCCGCGTCGTCGACGTCGAGATGCGTCACGGCGCGGGCGTACCGCTCCCCCATCGCGCCGATCAGCACGCCCCGCTCGGCCGCCCTGGCCACGAGGGTCGGTGCGTCGAACGCCGCCTTGGTCAGGTCGATCGGGACGATGTTGGTCGTGGTGCGCGCCCGATCGCTGTACGGAGCCAGGGCGTCCGCGAGCTGCCGCGCACGGGCATGGTCGTCGGCGAGCCTGGCCACGTTGTGCCGCAGCGCGTACCGGCCGGCCGCGGCCAGGATGCCGGCCTGGCGCATGCCGCCGCCGAGCCGTTTGCGCAGCGTCCGGGCGCGCGCGATCCGCTCGGACGAGGAGACGACGAGCGATCCGGCCGGCGCTCCCAGTCCCTTGGAGAGGCAGACCGCGAGCGTGTCGAACAGGGCGCCGTAGCTGGCCAGCGGCGTGCCGGTGGCGACGTGGGCGTTCCAGATCCGCGCGCCGTCGCAGTGCAGCGCGACGCCACGGGCGGCCGTGTACGCGCGCAGCTCGGCGAGCGCGTCCAGCGGCAGGACCGCGCCGCCGCCCCGGTTGTGGGTGTTCTCGACGGCGACCGCCCTGGTCGGGACCGCCCCGAAGGCCGGCGCCCGGACCTGCGCGGTCACCGCGTCGACATCGAGGGTGCCGAGCGGCGAGGAGATCCAGGTGCGGGTGCTGATGCCCGCCAGCGCCGCCGCCGCGCCGATCTCGTACGTGACGACGTGCGCGTCCGCATCGCAGAGCAGTTCCTCGCCGGGCGGGACGAGCAGTTGCAGCGCGACCTGGTTCGCCATCGACCCGGTCGGGGTGAACAGCGCCGCCTCGTGCCCGAACAGGGCGGCGACCTCGGCCTCCAGGGCGTTGACCGTCGGGTCCTCGCCGTAGACGTCGTCGCCGACCTCCGCCTCCGCGATGGCCGCCCGCATCGCCGTGGACGGGCGGGTCACCGTGTCGGACCGGAGGTCCACGTTCATCCGCGCAGGTGCTCCGCGACGAGGAACGCCAGTTCGAGCGACTGTTGGGTGTTCAGCCGCGGGTCGCACGCCGTCTCGTACCGGCTGTGCAGGTCGTCGTCGCTGATGGCCTGGGCGCCGCCCACGCATTCGGTGACGTCCTCGCCGGTCAGCTCGACGTGGATGCCGCCGGGGTGCGTGCCGAGGCCCCGGTGGACCTCGAAGAAGCCGAGGACCTCGTCCAGGATCCGGTCGAAGTCGCGCGTCTTGTACCCGGTGGACGACTCGTGCGTGTTCCCGTGCATCGGGTCGCACTCCCAGACCACCAGGTGCCCGGTGGCGGTGACCTTCTCCACGATCTCCGGCAGGACGTGACGGACCTTGCCGTTGCCCATCCGGCTGATCAGCGTGAGCCGGCCGGGCACGCGGTTCGGGTCGAGGCGTTCGACCAGCTCCACCGCCACGTCCGGGGTGGTGGTAGGGCCGAGCTTCACGCCGATCGGGTTCGCGATCCGGGACACGAAGTCGAGGTGGGCGCCGTCGAGCTGGCGGGTGCGCTCCCCCACCCACACCATGTGGGCGGACAGGTCGTACGCCGCGTGCTCGGGGTGGTCGAGGTCGCGGCGGGTCAGCGCGCGCTCGTAGTCCAGGACCAGCGCCTCGTGGCTGCAGTACAGGTCGGTGCTGCGCAGGGCGTCGTCGTCGATGCCGCACGCCTGCATGAACGCCAGCGCGCGGTCGATCTCCCGCGCGATCGTCTCGTAGCGCTTCCCGGCCGGCGAGTTCCGGACGAAGTCGTTGTTCCAGTCGTGGACCGCGTGCAGGTCGGCGAGGCCGGCCCGCCCGTAGGCCCGCAGCATGTTCATCGCCGCCGCCGCGTTGGCGTACGCGCGCACCATCCGCTGCGGGTCGTGGACCCGGGCCTCCGGTGTCGCTTCGAGGGAGTTCACCATGTCGCCGCGGTAGGACTGGAGGCCGAGGGCGTCCACGTCGGACGAGCGCGGCTTCGCGTACTGGCCCGCGAGGCGGCCGACCTTCACCACCGGCATGCTCGCGCCGTAGGTGAGGACGACCGCCATCTGCAGCAGCGTGCGGGTCGTGGCCCGCAGGTGCGGCTCGGTGTTGTCGTCGAACGTCTCCGCGCAGTCGCCGCCCTGGAGGAGGAACGCCCGCCCGTGCGCGACCTCGCCGAGGCGTTGCCGCAGCGCGTCCACCTCGTACGGAGCCACGATCGGCGGCACGGTCGACAGGGTCCTGGTGACCTCGGCGACCACCGCCGGGTCGGGCCAGGAGGGCTGTTGTGCGGCCGGCAGGGACCGCCACGCGTCCAGGACGTCATCCACGGGTACCAGCTTAGTTGCGCCCCGCACACGTCCCGCGACGAGGTGCGGTCGTCCCACTGGCCGGGCGAGGTGGCTCGCCGATGAGATGGCGGTCCACGGCCGTCCGGGTGCAGCCGTCGCGGTTGTAGACCTGGTGTCCCCAGCCCTCGTAGACGATCAGATCGGCGGCCCCGCGCGCCTGCCGGTGCACGTTGGTCACCCAGGACATCGGGTTGACCGGGTCGTGGCGCGCGTTCATCAGCAGGATCCGCGGCGAGCCGGTGACGCGGAGCCGGTGCTGCGGGTTGTTCACCCGGTCCGGCCAGCCGACGCAGCCGGCGATCGGACCGTGGGCGATCGAACCTCGCAGGTGTGGCGCCTGCCGCAGCTCGGCGGCGGTGAGGCGGGCGAGTTCCGCGTGGTCCTTCACCCGGAACGCCCAGTCCTGGCAGAACACCGCCAGGAACGGAAACGGCCGGGTATCCGGCTCACTCTGGCCGGCCGGCGCGGCGAGGCCTGCCGGCCCGGCGAGGCCGCCCGGCGTGGCGGTCGCCGGTGCGGCGGTCGCCGGCGTGGCGGTCGCCGGTGCGGCGGTCGCCGGTGCGGCGAGTTTCGCCACCCACTCGGCGAGTTCGTCCCAGTCCGGGCCCTTGAACTCGGTGACGGCCCGGCGGGTGATGTCGGCGGCGGTCAGCGGTCGTCCCGGATTGTCGGGGTCGGTGACCTCGCCGCGATCGGCTCGGGCCAGTACGGCGTCCCACACGGCCGTCACGTCCTCTCCGTGCAGCGCGCAGGACTCGGTGCGCTCGCACCAGGCGACGAACCCGCGGAACGAGTCCTCCCCCGTGGCCGCCGTCGACTCGAGGAACTCGCGGACGCCGATGCTGTGGTCGATGTTGGCCGTCAGGACCATGCCGCGCACCCGGCTGCCGTACCGCTCGGCGTACTGCTGGCCGATGAGCGTGCCGTAGGAGTGCCCGAAGTAGCTGATGCGGCGTTCGCCGAGCGCGCGGCGGAGCGCGTCCATGTCGTGGACGACGTTGAGCGTGTCGGCGTGGTCGAAGATCGGGCCGCTGTGGTCCCGGCAGTCCGCGCGCAGTTCCCGGTTGTACTCGACGAGCCGGTCGAACCCGGCCTGGTTCCGTGGGTACGGCGACGGCTGGCGCGCGAGGACCTCGGCCGAGCACCGCACCGGCTCGCTCTGCCCGATGCCGCGCGGATCGAACCCGATGATGTCGAACCGCGCCTGGACGTCCGCGCTGAAGTAGGTCCTGCCCTTGTCGCGGACGAAGTTCACGCCCGAGTCGCCCGGCCCGCCGGGATTGACCAGCAGCACACCGATCCGGCGGCTCGGATCGGTCGCCGGGCGGCGGATGACGGCCAGCTCGAAGCTGTCACCACCCGGCCGGGACCTGTCGATGGGTAACTTGAGCGTGCCGCAGTCGGCCGTGCGGTCGGCGGCGCATTCTTCCCAGTCCATCGTCGGCGCCGCGGCGGCCGGACTACTGGTCAGGGCCGCCAGGACCGCGACGGCCACCACGATTCGCGTGTACAGCATGGATACTGCCTTCCCCCGTGTCGTGACCTACTCGACTTCTTTGAGAATCCGTTCGAGCGACCGCATCCGGTCGTTGAGCTCGCCGAGCGTGCGCTCGGTCGCCTCCTGGCTGCGGACCGCCGTCTCGGCGAGCGTGCGGTACGCGTCCTCGCGCGCCAGCGCCGCCTTCGCCCGCCAGCTCGTCGCCACCTGCACGATCGTCACCGCGATCACGGTGGTGAGCAGCGTGAAGATGCCGATCGCGCCGACGACCTCCGTCCAGTCGTGTTCACTCATCCCTGCCGTCCTCTCCTTCGCTCGCCGGGGCGGCGCCCGGCAGGCTCAGCGTCCGCGCCGCGGCTGCCACCGTCGCCGGCGTCAGCTCGAACGCGAAGGGCTTCACCTCGTAGAACTTCATGGCCTTGCCGTCCGCCGACAGCTCCAGCGCGGCGGACACCAGCCCGGCCGCTTCCAGCTTGCGCAGGTGCACCTGGAGCAGCGCGCGGCTGATGCCCAGCTCGCGCGCCAGCTGGCTGACGTAGTTGCGCTCGCGCGCCAGTACGGCGACGACGCGGAGCCGGTGCGGGTTGGCGAGCGTGGCCAGCACGCGCACCAGTTCGTCACCGGTCTTCGGCGCCGTCATAGCGAAACCCTGCACATGCCAAGAAATGTTAGCAGGTGCCAACGCGGAAGGCCCCGGGAACGTGAGCCCCTGACTACCGGGTCCCGCCCGAATCCGGGCGAGAGACAGCCCTGACCTCGACGAGGCCGTCGAGACCAACGAAGTCGGCGGAGTTCGTCGTGTACAGCGGCAGGCGATTCACCATCGCGACGGACGCGATCATCAGATCCGCCACACGCCGGCGCGGCTGCCGACCTGCCGCAAGCACGGCTGCCGTGACGAGCCCGAACGCCCGTGCGGCCTCGGTGTCGAACGGCAGAGGATCGAAGGTCGCCTCGACATGCTGGAGGACGCCGATTCGTTTCGCGCGCTCCACCGGATTGTCGGCGACATGCGGGCCGACCGACAGTTCCGCGAGCGTGACCGCACTGATGACCAGTTCATCAGGGAGTTCGCCCGGATCGAGCCCGGGAAGCAGGATGACGACATTGGTGTCGACCAGTCCTCGGGTCGCCCCGTCACCAGTCACGAGTGAACGGGTCCTGCTCGACGACGGCATCCAGGTCGTCGCGGAACTTCCCGGCATCGACGGTGGGCGAGGTGGCGAACGCCGCCAGGACCTCCTCGCGCGGGACGAACGTCCGCCGCCGCAGCGGGATCAGCCGACCGATCGGCGTGCCGTTCCGGGTGATGGTGAACGACTCGCCGCGTTCGACGCTCCGCATGATCGCGCCGGAGTCGTTGCGCAGCTCGCGCTGGGTGATCTCCCGATGAGCGTGATCTTCCATGCGTCAATCGTACTCCGAGGTGCTACGAGGTGCTACGCCTCGGGGATGGGGCGGCGGGCGGCGAAGCCGCAGTCCTCGCGGTGGTACCAGCTCAGGTCGGTCTCGCCTTCGAGCCAGCACCACACGACCGGCTGCCCCTCGTGGTCACCGGGCACGTCGACCAGCAGCGGCGCCCAGCTGCGCAGGTGCAGGCCGTGCTCGCCGAACCAGTCGAGCGCCGAGTGCAGCCGCGCCTGGAGGCCCTTGAGTTCGGGCAGCCCGCCCAGGTCGGACGGCGTGCCGTGGGCGAGGTCGTGGCCGAGCTCCACCGCGTCCGCGCGGACGGCCAGGACCTGGCGCGCCGCCGCGAGCAACTCGGGCAGGAAGGCGCGGGCTTCGGGGAGAGTCAGGCGGCGATCCACGGGCGGTGAGTATGCCCCGTCGGCACTGGTGCCTGTCACTCCGGGTCCCCCGGGTCGAGGACGCGCTGGCGGCGCCGCTCGCCCATTGTCCGGAAATAGGGCAGTAGGCGCAGGGACGGTCCGGGCACGAGGCTCGCGGCCCGCAGGAACGCGGCGCGCCCGTGCGGCCGGGAGCGGATGACGCCCCGGCCGCCGATCATCTTCACGATGCCGTCGGCGATCTTGTCGGGCCGCAGGAGCTTCGGGGCGGACTGGAGCACCGCGCTGTACGGATCCTCGGCGACGCTGCGGATCATCTGGGTGTCGGCGGCGCCGGGGCAGTACGCGTGGACGCGGATCCGCTCGTCGAGGCCGGTCCAGCGCAGGTCCCCGGCCAGGGACATCGTGAAGCCGGTGACGGCCGCCTTGGTCGCCGCGTACACGGCGCCGCCCGGCACCGGCCCGAACGCGGCGATCGACGCGACGTTCACGATGTCGCACGTCCCCGGCTCGGCGCTGGCGGCCATGGTCGCGACGGCCGCTCGGCAGCCGTGGATCACGCCCCGGACGTTCACGTCGATCATCTGCGCGACCGTCTCGTCGTGCTGCTCCCACGGCAACCCGGTGGCGAGGACGCCGGCGTTGTTGACCCATACCGACAGCCGTCCGACGCCCGCCGCGTGCTCGGCCACCGCCCAGTGCGCGGCGGGGTCACGAACGTCCAGGGCCAGTGCGGTCGCGGACGGCAACGCGCCCGCCGTCTCCTGCGCCCCCTGGTAGTCGACGTCCGTCACGACCACGTGGTGGCCGAGCGCCGAGAGCCGGTTCGCGACCGCCCTGCCCAACCCGCGCGCGGCCCCTGTCACCACGGCAACTGTGCTCATTGCGCTCGCTCCGCTCGCGCGGAGTTCGCGCCCTCAGACGCGGTCGACGCCGTGCGCCACACGCACGGCTCCGCCGGTGTGTCGCCCAGCTTTCGACCGCGTCGCGCGAACTCGTTCATCCTTGCTCCTTGGGTGCGTACGCGGCCGCGACGACGGCCACCAGCTTGCGGACGGCCACGCTCACATCGCCCAGGTCCGCGCCGTACATGCCGAACACCGGGTCGAGCCCCGGGAGGTGCGGAGCCAGCGCGAGGTGCGGCACCACGATGACGAGTAACGCGACGAGCGCCTCCGGGTCGGCCCGGTCGGCGCTGACCTCGCCGCGCCGCACGCCCTCGGCGACGAGCGGCCGGAACACGTCGAGGTAGTGCTGCTGCGAGACCTCGCGCACGGCCCGCCGAACGTCCGGGTCGATCTCCAGGTTGTTCGCCGCCGTGATGCCCCGTTCCAGGGGGTGGTCGGCGAAGTAGGCGATCCACTCGTCCGCCAGCACCGCCAGGAATTCGAAGAACGGGAGGTCCGGATCGGCGACCAGGACTTCCACCATCCGCGCTTCCATGTGCGTGCGGATCCGGCGGGTGGCCTCCCGGGAGACGCTGGTGAACAGGTCGAGCTTGTCGTCGAAGTACTGGAAGAGCGAGCCCTTGGCGACGCCCGCCTCACGGGCGATGACGTTGAGGCTGCCCGCCGAGAATCCGCGCTCGCCGAACTCCGCCATGGCCGCGGAGAGAACCCGGTCACGGCGTTCCGGACGCAGGTTGCGCCAGACCTCGGTGGGCATTGAGGCGGCTCCAGAAAGCAGTGTGACCACCCGGTCATCAAACCGGGTGGTCACACACTGTGGCCTCGGGT
Organism: uncultured Actinomycetota bacterium; assembly: GCA_963742725.1. Lineage (GTDB taxonomy): Bacteria > Actinomycetota > Actinomycetes > Mycobacteriales > Cryptosporangiaceae > CAVVAL01. The sequence goes on from CAVUMX010000003.1 coordinate 2,374,402, forward strand.
CGGGCTGCCGTCAACCCAGCACGTACCGGACTGTCTGCACAAACAGGCCAATGCCGGGCGCCGACGTCACGCTCTGGTAACAGAGCGTCAGCCGAAGAAGACCTCAGCTTCCTGGTACCGCTCCAGCGGGACGGTCTTCAGCTCGCGGGTCGCCTCTTCGAGGGGGACGCGGATGATGTCCGTGCCGCGCAGGGCGACCATCTTGCCCCAGTCCTTGTCGTGGGCGGCGTCGATCGCGTGCAGGCCGAAGCGGGTGGCGAGCACCCGGTCGTACGCGGTCGGCGTGCCGCCGCGCTGGACGTGCCCGAGCACGACCGCCCGCGACTCCTTGCCCGTCCGCTGCTCGATCTCCTCGGCCAGCCACTGGCCGACACCGCCGAGGCGGACGTGGCCGAACGCGTCGACCGCACCGGACTTCAGCACCTCGGCGCCGTCCTTCGGGACCGAGCCCTCGGCGACGACGATGATCGGCGAGTACTGGGTCGCGAACCGGCTCTCGACGTGCCGGACGACCTCGTCGACATCGAACGGCCGCTCCGGGACGAGGATCACGTTGGCGCCGCCCGCGATGCCCGCGTGCAGGGCGATCCAGCCGGCGTGACGGCCCATGACCTCGATGACGAGCGCACGGTGGTGGCTCTCCGCCGTGGTGTGCAGGCGGTCGATCGCCTCCATCGCCACGGTGACGGCCGTGTCGAACCCGAACGTGTAGTCCGTCGCGCCGAGGTCGTTGTCGATCGTCTTCGGGACGCCGATGACCGGGATCCCGTCGTCCGTCAGCTTCTTCGCGACACCGAGCGTGTCCTCGCCGCCGATGGCGATGAGGGCGTCCACGCCAAGCTCTTTGAGGTTCTTGCGGATCGCGTCGACGCCGCCCTCGACCTTGTACGGGTTGGTCCGCGACGAACCGAGGATGGTCCCACCGCGCGGCAGGATCCCCCGGACCTGGTCCACGCCGAGCGGCTTGGTGATGGCCTCGACCGGGCCCTTCCAACCGTCGCGGAAACCGACGAACTCGTGTCCGTAGACGCCGACACCCTTGCGGACCACACCGCGGATCACCGCGTTGAGGCCGGGGCAGTCACCGCCTCCGGTGAGCACACCGATACGCATGCGAGTTTTCCCTTCACGGAGTTGCTGTCTGAGAGAAGGCGACCAGCCGTGCCTGGTCAGGGCGCCGTTGCCGACAGACCCGCAGGGCCGCTTCAGCGCACACGCTAGCGGTTACCCGCGAGTTTCGATTAACCGATCCAGAGACGTCGGTCACGGAGGGGCTCCATGATCTTCCACCTGGCGAGGTTGTGACGGGCGTCGGCGAGCGCGTCGTGCTGGTCCTTCCCCGCGGCCGGCAACGGCGGGCGGTCGAGGTCGTCCCAGAGCTGGCGCAGGTCCTTGGTGAACCGCGGGATCGGCCGCGGCAACGCGGGCATGGCGCCCCAGAGCTGGCAGAGGGCGACGTGGTCGTACGCCGCGTACCAGGCCCACAGTTCGATCTCCTCACCCGGTTCGGTGAGGAACTCCAGCAGTTCGGTACGGATCCGTTCGCGCGACATCCAGGCCGGGTCGGCCGGGCCGGGCAACTTGTCCAGGACGTTGCGCCGGACCCACGGAATGGCCGCGGCCGGATCGAACTCCGTGGAGATCGCGTAGAACTCGCGCCCTTCCTCGTCGACGACACCGATGGAGACCAGGTCCACCACCCGGCCGTCCTCGATGAACTCACAGTCAAAGAAGTAGCGGCGCGACATCCGACCAGGCTACCGGTGCGTCCCGATCGTCGGTCGCGCGCCCGTTTACGCCAGGACAGTCCGGATTCGGAGAACTGACCCGCTACCGCCGGTAAGGCCCTAGGGTCGGATGACGTGACCGTTCTCGCCATCGACGCCGGTACCACCGGCGTGACAGCCCTGATCGTCACCGAGGACGGCGACATCGCCGCCCGGGGCTATCAGGAGTTCGCGCAGCACTTCCCCCGGCCGGGCTGGGTCGAGCACGAGCCGGAGGAGATCTGGGTCGCGGTCCAGTCGGCCAGCCGCAAGGCGCTCGCGTCCGGGGAGAAGGTGGGTGTCGCCGCGCCGACGGCGATCGGGATCACGAACCAGCGCGAGACGGTCGTCCTCTGGGACCGCAAGACCCTGCGCGCGCCGCGCCGCGCCATCGTCTGGCAGGACCGCCGCACAAGCGAACTGTGCGCGCGGCTCGCCGAGGAGGGCCACGGCGACCGCGTCACCGAACTCACCGGGCTCCGCCTCGACCCCTACTTCTCCGGGACGAAGCTGCGCTGGCTGGCGGAGAACGAACCCCGCACGTGGGAGGGCGTCACGGCGGGCACGCTGGCCGTCGGCACCGTGGACGCGTACCTGATCGCCCGCCTGACCGGCGGCGCCGCGCACGTCACCGACGCCTCCAACGCCAGCCGGACCCTGCTCTACGACACGTTCGCCGGACGGTGGTCCGAGGAGCTGTGCGCGCTGCTGAACGTCCCGGTCGGCGCGTTGCCCGAGGTCGTGCCGTCGTCCGGGCCTGTCGGCCGCACCGACCCGGCGCTGTTCCTCGGCCTGGACCTGCCCGTCGCGGGCATCGCCGGCGACCAGCAGTCCGCGCTGTTCGGCCAGGCGTGCTTCGACGAGGGCACCAGCAAGTGCACGTACGGCACGGGTTCGTTCGTCCTGGTCAACACCGGCAAGACACCGCTCCGGTCGGACGCCGGCCTGCTCACGACCGTGGCCTGGGACCTCGGCGACGGGCTGGTCTACGCGCTGGAAGGCGCCGTGTTCGTCACCGGCGCCGCCGTCCAGTGGCTGCGCGACGGGCTCGGCATCATCGGGTCGGCGCCCGAGATCGAGGGGCTGGCGGGGCTGGTCCCCGACACGGGCGGCGTGGTGTTCGTCCCCGCGCTGACCGGCCTCGGCGCCCCCGACTGGGACCCGGACGCGCGCGGAACGATCGTCGGCATCACCCGCGGCACGACCCGCGCCCACCTCGCGCGCGCCACCCTGGAGGCCATCGCGTTCGAGGTCAGGGACGTGGTGGACGCCATCGGCGGGCGGACGATCGCCGAACTGAGCGTCGACGGCGGCGCCAGCGGCAACGACCTGCTGTGCCAGCTCCAGGCCGACCAGCTCGCGGTGCCGGTACGCCGCCCGCAGGTGACCGAGACGACGGGCCTCGGCGCGGCGTTCCTCGCCGGCCTGGGCACCGGGGTCTGGGCGTCCACTTCGGAGCTGGCCAGCACGTGGCGCCTGGACCGGCGGTTCGAGCCGGTCGCCGGGGCCCGCGAGGACGGCCGGCACGAGCGCTGGCGCGACGCCGTCGGGCGCGCGGGCGGCTGGGCACGGGGCGCGCGGTGAAGCGGGGCTCGCGGTGAAGCGGGGCTCGCGGTGAATCGGGGCGAGGAAGCGGGCAGAGGTGCCGTGGCCTACGGCGCCCTGCCCGCCCCCTCTGGACCGCCAGGTCCGGTGACGGTCCAGCCGACCGCATTCCCCCTTCGCTGTCGGCCACCATCAGCTTCGACGTGGCCCCTTCGGGCAGATGTCCGCCGGACGACAGAGCAACTGTCCGGGGACCGACACAGCACGGCATGATGAGATCAGTGGAACCGCGATCACGGGCGTCGACACCGCACAGAGGCGCCGCGCAGCGAGCGAACAAGGGGGCACAGTGAGCGGTACGACGGAGGCCAGTGACCTCCTCGCCGGTGTGGAGATGTTCGCTGGCCTGGCGCCGGACGTCCGTAACCGGGTCGCCGCCGCAGCAGTCCCCCGGACGTACCGGCGCGGGCAGTTGCTGTTCCTGGAGAAGGACCCGGGCGATTCGCTGCTGCTCGTCCGGCGGGGCGCGGTGTCGGTGTTCCGGACGGCGGCCTCGGGCGAGCGGGCGTTGCTGTCGGTGGTGCGCCCGCCGGGCGTCCTCGGTGAGGTGTCCCTGCTCGACGGCGCGCCGCGCTCAGCCTCGGCGGAGGCGCTGGAGGAGACGGCGGTGCTGGCGCTGGCCCGTTCGGCGTTCCTGGAGCTGGTCCGCAGCCAGCCGCCGATCCTGGACGCCGTCATGCGGTCCTTCGGCGCGCTGATCAGACGCCTGACCGACCAGACGGCCGACCACGTCTTCCTCGACCTGCCCGGTCGCGTCGCGAAGACCCTCGTGCGGCTCGCCGGTGACAGCCGGGCACCGCTGGTGACGATCGAGCTGAACCAGAGCCAGCTGGCCGAGATGGCGGGCGGTTCGCGACAGAGCGTCAACCAGGCGCTGGGCACGTTCGCCAACCGGGGGTGGTTGCACACGGAAGGGCGGCGCATCGTCGTGACCGACGTGGCCGCCCTTCGGAGGCGTGCGGGGATGAGTGACCGCTAGATAGGTCCCCGGCCTAGGACCAGTGCATGCCGTTCTGGCTCCCGTCGCCGCCCTGGATCGCCACGTAGCCCTGTCCTACGAGGTCGTCCAGCAACGACTCGGGGATGTCAACCTCGCTGCCCTTGGCGTGCGCGACGCCGTTCCCGTCGGTCCAGGGCTTCGCAAGGATGATCGTGACCATCGTCGTACCGTCCTTCGTTCGTCGTCCGGCGTGGGGCCGCCGGGGGTTCTGGTAGAAACTTTTGGTACCGAACGACAGCGTAGTGACGCGTTTCCGCGCTCGCCGTGATCAGTCGAGAACACGACACAACGTAACGCCCGCCCCGTGGCCCGCGACACTCTTGTACCCCTCGCGTCACCATGCGAAGTCCTGAGACGATGCGACTACACGGGTCGAGCCGGTGGGATGTGCTCCGCCCGTACCTACCGAGGAGCTGACCGATCGACACCGTGTGCACGCGTTGCCACACTGCCGGGGGTCCAACCGACCGCTTCTGCGGGCAGTGTGGATCCGTGCTGCACGGGCGTTGCCCGTCCTGCGGCTCGCTGATCGCCATGGGCGTCAACTTCTGCACGGCCTGCGGCGCGCAGGTGAAGAACGCGCAGGCGCACCCGGCGGTTTCCGCCGAACGCCTGGAAGAGCGCCGCGTCGTCAGCATCCTGTTCATCGACCTGACCGGGTTCACCGAGCTGGGCGAGGTCCTCGACCCGGAGGACGTCCGCGCGCTCCAGTCGACGTACTTCGCCACGGTCAGCCGGGTCATCCGCCGGCGGGGCGGGGTCGTCGAGAAGTACATCGGCGACGCCGTCATGGCCGTGTTCGGCGCCCCCATCACCCAGGAGGACGACGCCGCCCGCGCGGTGCGCGCCGGGCTGGAACTGCAGGACGCGCTGGACCGGCAGCTGGCCGGCGTCCGGGAGCCGCTGCGCGTCCGGGTCGGCGTCGCGACCGGGGAGGCGCTCGTCGACCTCGGTGCGCTGCACGACGGCGGCCAGGCGCTCGTCGCCGGCGACGTCGTGAACACCGCGTCCCGACTCCAGGCGCACGCCCCGCCCGGCGGGGTGCTGGTGTCGGCCGCCACCTGGCGCGCGTCCGCCGACCAGATCAACTACGCGGAACAGCCGCCGCTCGCCGTCCGTGGCAAGGCCGGGCGGCTGCGGACCTGGCTCGCGCTCGACCTGGTGCAACGCCGCTGGGACGACCATCCGGACGGCGGCCGGTTCGTCAACCGGTCCCGCGAGCTGGGCGTCCTCCGCGAAGAGCTCCAGATCACGACGGCCGAACGGCACGCCCGCTTCGTGTGCCTCGTCGGCCCGGCGGGGATCGGCAAGAGCCGGCTGCTGCGCGAACTCGTCCGGACGGGAGAAGCCGCCGGCGACGTCGACTGGTACGGCGGACGCTGCCTGCCGCCCGGCGAGGCCAGCCCGTACGCGGCGCTGGCCGACATCGTCCGGGGCGTCACCGGCGTGGCCGAGTCCGACGACGAGGTCACCGCGCGGACGGAAGTACGCCGTTCCCTCGCCGAACTCTTCGACGCCGCCGAAGTGCCCCGGATCGTCGAAGCCCTCGCGCCGCTCATCGGCTACGCCGCCCCCGAGGTCGGCGCCGAGGAGACCGAAGCCGCCTGGCAGCTCCTGTTCGACCGGCTCGCGCGGCGGCGGCCCACCGTCCTCGTCTTCGAGGACCTGTACTGGGGCGACCCGGTGCTGCTGCGGTTCGTGGCCCGGCTCGTCGCCGACCGCGCGGACGTCCCGCTGATCGTCATCGCCACGTTCCGCCCGGACGCCGTCGAGACGCTGCCGACCTGGGCGGGCAACGTCCCGCACCTGACGACCGTCCGGCTCGATCCGCTGACCGACGAGCACACCAGCGCGCTGTTCCGCGATCTGCTCGGCGGGAAGGCCATGCCCGTGCCGGTGCTGGATCGCCTCACCGAACTGTCCGGCGGAACGCCGCTGTACGCGCACGAGTACGTCCGGATGCTCGCCGACCGGGGCAGCACCGACCTCAAGGCCGACACCGAGGTCCCGCTCCCGGACACCGTCCACGCCGTCATCGCCAGCCGCATCGACCTGCTGCCAATGCGATCGCGCCGGGCGCTGCAGGCGGCGGCCGTGGTCGGGCCGACGTTCTGGCCGGGCGCCGTCGCCGTCGTCGCCGACCTGTCCCGGGCCGAGGTCAACCGCATCCTCGCCGAACTGACGCGGCGCGAGTTCATCCGCCCGGCCATCGAGTCGTCGCTCACCGACGAGCCGGCGTTCGCGTTCACGCACGCCCTCGTCCGCAACCTGGCGTACCGGCGGCAGCCCCGCGCTGCCCGCCTCGTCCGCCACCAGCACGCCGCGCGCTGGCTCGACCGGCACGCCGCCGCGCGCGCCGGTGACACCGTCGAAGCGCTCGCCCACCACCGCGTCACCGCCCTCGAACTCGCCGGCAAGCTCAACCTCGACCTGTCGACGTTCGTCGGGCCGGCGCGCGCCGCCCTCGTGACCGCCGCCGAACAGGCCGCCGGCCTGCACGCCGTCGACGTCGCGCTGCGGCACCTCGACCGGGCCGTCCAGCTGTGGCCGTCCGACGGCGCCGCCCTGGCCCCCAGCGACGAGGTCGCGCGGATCCGGGCCCTCGTGCTGCGGCACCAGCTGACGTTCCTCGCCGACTCCCGCGAGTTCTACTCCGCCGGTGGGCCGGCGCAGCTCGTCCCGCTCGCCGACCGGCTCGTCGAACTGGGCGCCGACGAACCCGCCGCGCGCACGTTCACCCTGCTCGGCAACGTCGAATGGGCGTTCGCCGACCGCGGCCACGCCATCGCGCATCTCAACCAGGCGCTCGCGATCTTCGACAAGCTGCCGGACAGCGCCGAGAAGGCCAACGCGTACGCCGAACTCGCCCGCCTCTACATGACCGACCACGACTGCGGCCCCGCGATCGACGCCGCCCGCACCGCCGGTTCCATGGCGCGCCGGCTCAAGCTGCTCGAAACCGAGGCGAACGCCCTGGTCACCGAGGGGTCGGCCCGATACATCTCCGGCGACCCGGACGGGCTCGCGCTCCTGGAAGAAGCCGTCGAACTCTGCCGCAAGGAGCAGCTGCGGGCCCTGCGCCGCGCCGCCATGAACCTCGGCGTCGCGCTGCAGGAGGAAGGCGACATCGTCCGAAGCTACGCCCTCGGCGACGAGAGTTCCGCGCAGATCATCGGCGACACGTCCGCCGCCACGCTCGACTACTCCGTCGACGCCATGCGCGCGTTCTTCGAAGGCGACTGGCCGCGGACGATCTCCGCCGCCGAGGAGTTCATCGCCAACGCCGTCCGCAACAGCTCCGAGTGGGAAGTCCTCATGCTGCGGGTCGTCTGCGGCGGACTCCGCGCCCTCGCCGGCGAGGATCCGCAGGTCGACCTCGAACAATGCCTCGACCTCGCCCGTCGCGGCGGCTTCCGCCCGCCTGTCTCGGTCGTGCTCGCCCATGCCGCGCTCTGCCGCGTCCTCACCGGCGACGTCGACGCGGCCACCGACTACCTGCGGCAGCTCGAGAAGCACAACGACGGCGACCCCGTCCCGTCCCGCGAATGGCTGCCGGCCGCCTCCCACGCCGCCAGCCTCGTCTCCGAGGACCGGTCCCGCTGGCTCCAGGGTCTCCTGCGCGCCGCACCCCGCCGCACCCTGTGGGTCCGCGCCGCACTGGCCACCGTGGACGGTGGAGTCGCCGCCCACCAGGGCAAGCACGTCATCGCCGCCCGGCACTTCGCCGAAGCCGCGTCCGTGTACGACCGGATGGGCAACGTCACCGACGCCACCCTCGCCCGCGCCTGGGCCGCCCGGGAATGGCACGCCGCCGGCGACCCCGACAGCGCCGCCGGCTACGACCGCCAGGTCGCCGAGTTCGCGGCCCGCAACGCCGCCCCCGGCCTCCTCACCCTGGCCCGCCCCTAGCTCCCGCCCGCCCCCGCCCCCGCGCCGCGGCGGCACCCACGCGGTTTGGGCGACGTTCTGGTCGCTATAGCCACCGAAACATCGCCCGAATCGCGACCGGCCGCGCCGCCGCACCCCGGGCCCGCGCGGCGTGGTGGCCGCCGGCCCGCGCGGGGGCCGCGCGGCGCGGTCGCCGGCGGTCAGTCGTCGTCGGTGTCTAGGCCTGCCTCTATGGCGTACCGGACCAGGCCCGCGCGGTTGTGGACGTGGAGTTTGCTCATCGCGTTCTGCACGTGGTTCTGCACGGTGCGGTGCGAGAGGACGAGCCGGGCGGCGACCTGCTTGGCGGTGAGGCCCTTCGCGACGAGCCGCAGTACTTCGGTCTCGCGGTCGGTGAGCTGCGGACCGGGTTCGGGGGTGCCGCCGGTGGCGAGGCGCCGGTACTCGCCGAGCAGCAGTCCGGCGAGGCCTGGGGTGAACGTGGCCTCCCCCGCTGCGGTGCGCCGCACGGCGTCGACCAACTCGTCCACGCTGGCGGATTTCACGAGGTACCCGGTGGCGCCGGCCTTGACCGCGTCGAGCACGTCGGCCTGCTCGCCGCTGGCGGACAGGACGAGGATCCGGGTGGTGGGCTGCGCGCCGACGATCTGTTCGGTGGCGCCGACGCCGGACAGTTCGGGGAGTTGCAGGTCCATGACGATGACGTCGGGCCGGACGGCCGCCGAGATCCGGACGGCGGCGGCACCGTCGGCGGCGGTGGCGACCACGTCGAAGCCGGCCGCGGCGAGGTCGCGGGCCACCGCGTCCCTCCACATCGGATGGTCGTCGACGACCATCACCCGCAGGGGCGGCTCATCGGGGGACATGCAGCTCCACCTCCGTACCCTCACCGGGCGCGCTGTTGATGACGGCCTTCCCGCCGAGGTCGCGCAGGCGGCCGACGATCGACTGCGCCACCCCGAGCCGTCCCGCAGACGCCGCCTCGGCGAGCCGGTCCGGCGGGATGCCGGGACCATCATCGCGCACCGTCACCACTACCTCCTCAGGCGTGGATTCGACGAGGATCCAGGCGTCGGCGTCCACCCCGACGTGGTGCTTGACGTTGTGCAGGGCCTCCCCCACGGCGGCCGCGAGCTGCTGGGCGACGTCCGCCGGGAGCAGGACCGGCGTGGCGGGCGAGGCGAGGTGGACGTTGGGCCGGCGGGCCGGATCGGCGAGCAGCGTCCGGAGGTCGGCGAGCCCGTCGGCGCGCTCCAGTCGAGGCCCGGCGCTGATGAGGGCGCGCAACGCCGCTTCCTGGTCGGTGGCGAGCCGGCCCAGTTCGGCCGCGTCACCGCCCAGCTCGGCGCCCCGGCGGCGGACGAGCGCGAGCACCTGCAACACGCCGTCGTGGATCTCCCGGGAGAGCCGTTCCCGTTCCGCCGTGGCGCCCTGGAGCCGGATGGCCTCGGCGAGCGCCCGTTCGGCGCGTTCGGCGATGCGGATCACGTACCCGATGACGGCGCCGGCCAGGAACACGAGGATCAGGCTGTGCACGGTGGCGCGGGTGGGCTGGCCCCGGTCGACGACGAAGTTCGCGGCGGCGATCGTCGTCGCGCCGAGCATGCCGCCCGCGAGGCGCCACCGGATCGCCCAGGCCAGCGGCGCCGCCGCACCCCAGACGGTGGGCACGGTCAGTTCGCCGGTCGCGATCCGTTCCTCGGTCTCGACCATGAGCGTGGCCAGGATCGTCACGACCGTGACGGCCATGTCGAGGGCCGGCAACCATCGCGACGACCGCCACGCCGGTTTGGTGTAGGCGAAGCTGGCGACGCCGGTCCAGACCGTCATGACCGCGAGCGTGGCGAGGCACCAGCGCGGATGCGCCACCTGCCGGATGTCGGCCAGGTTGACGATGACGGCGTAGAGCAGGGTCAACGCCCGGAACACCGCCAGAGCGCGCCACGCGGAGACGTCGACGCCGATGCCCGGGTCGCCGATGGTCGGACGTCCGGTGACGGCGGCGGCCAGCCGCCCGAGCTGGGCCAGGGCGGGACGGGTCACGCCGCGGCGGGGCTTCCGGCCGGCTCGGGATCGGCGACGGGCTTCGCCGCCTCAGCCTTCACCTTGGCGGCGTAGAGGTCGACGTACTGCTGACCGGACAGCTCCATCAGCTCGTACATGATCTCGTCCGTCATCGACCGCTCGACGAAGCGGTCACCGGAGAGGCCCTCGTACCGGGAGAAGTCCAGCGGGGCGCCGATCCTGATCCGCACGCGCATGATCTTCGGCAGCTTCTTGCCGATCGGCTGGATCTTCTCGGTGTCGATCATCGCGCACGGGATGACCGGCACGCGCGCTTCGAGGGCCATGCGCGCCACGCCGGTCTTGCCGCGGTAGAGCCGCCCGTCGGGCGAGCGGGTGCCCTCGGGGTAGATCCCGAGGAGGTTGCCGCCGGCGAGGATCCGCTTGCCCGTCTCCAGGGCGGCCTTCGCCGCCGACCCGGACGTGCGGTCGATCGGCACCTGCCCGACCCCGGCGAAGAACAGCTTCGAGAGGAAGCCCTTGATACCCGGACTGTTGAAGTACTCCGCCTTCGCCAGGAAGGTGATCTTCCGCTTCACCACCAGCGGCAGGAAGATCGAATCGGAGAACGACAGGTGGTTGCTGGCCAGGATCGCGGCACCGTCGGCGGGGATGTGCTCGATCCCCTCGACGATGGGTCGGAACAGAAGGCGCACCCACGGTCCGATGAGGATGTGCTTGCACACCCAATAAAACACATTGCCCTCCCTTGCCCCGGCCGGCCTGAGCCTACGGACCGTCGACGGCTCCCACAACGCAGTGTCCCCCAACCCTCACGTGGACTGTGGCAGGCATGTCACCATGGGCGGGTGCCCCAGCGGGCTATGCGGCCGGGGACGCACGCGAACAGCCCGCAGACCGCCCGTCCTGGAGGTGTGTTGCGTGTCCGTTCTGCCCGGTGCTGAGCCGTTCGAGTTCGTGCCGGACGGCGGCGTCGCCACGGTCGGCGTCGTCCTGTGTCACGGGTTCACCGGATCGCCGCAGAGCATGAGGCCCTGGGGCGAGCACCTGCGGGACGCCGGATTTGCCGTGACCTGTCCCCGTCTGCCTGGCCATGGCACGCGCTGGCAGGACATGAACGCCACCCGCTGGGAAGACTGGTACGGCGAGCTGGAGCGTGCCCTCGACGCGATGCGGTCGCAGCTCGGCGCCGGCGCCTCCGTGTTCGCGATGGGTATGTCGATGGGCGGCACCCTCGTCACCCGGCTCGCGCAGGAACGCGGCGACGACCTGTCCGGGATCGTGCTGGTGAACCCGTCGTACATGACGTTGCGCAAGGACGCGAAGCTGCTGCCGCTCATGAGCAAGCTGCTGCCGTCGTTCCCGGGCATCTCCAACGACATCAAGAAGCCCGGCGCCGCCGAGCTGGCGTACTCGAAGATCCCGCTCAAGGCCGCGGTGTCGCTGAACCAGCTGTGGGGCGTCGTCCGCGCCGACCTGCACCGGGTGAGCGTGCCGATCCGGCTGTACCACAGCGCCGAGGACCACGTCGTCGAGCCGGAGAACGCCCAGGTGCTGCTCGACGGCGTCTCCTCCGCCGACGTGAACGAGATCGTTCTCACCAACAGTTACCACGTCGCGACGCTGGACAACGACGCCGACCAGATCTTCACGGGTAGCGTCGAGTTCGTGAAATCTCTCGCCGCCGACGAGTCCGGCCCGGCACCGGACGGGTCACGGGACGGCCGGCAATGACCGGAGCGACCGGCCGTCCGAACCGTGGTCGCCGCGACAACGGGCTCGACGCGCGCGACTTCGTCCCGCTGACCGACGTCGACCCGCGGGTCGGCGAGCACCTCCTCGACGTGCTCGCGCTGGCCGGGATCGCCGCCTACCTGCAACCGAGCTCCGACTTCAATCCGGTCGTGCAGTCCACGACGCTGCCGAGCCGCCCCACGGACCGGCTCTGGGCCGACCGCCGCTACGCCAACGAGGCCCGGAACCTGCTCGCCCAGCACGAGCAGGAGTCCGCCGGGGACGAGCCGGCCGAAGAGCAACCGGCGCCCGCCGCGGCCTCGCCCAGCGCTGGCGCGACCGGCGCAACCCCGGCCGGCACCGCCACGGACCGCGACGCCGAACTCGACGTCGACGCGGCGTGGGAGCAGATCATCGCCGGCTACGACACGCCGGCGGCGGGCACCGCGCCGTCCTGGCCCGCGTCGGAGGACACCGGCGACATCGTCCCCCCGACGACCGGCCCGGCCCAGCTCCTGCGCGCCGATCACCTCCGGCCCATCGGCCCGCCCGGCCCCGGCCCGCGCGACCACTCGCTCCCCGAACCCAGCGACGACGACCCGCTCGACTCCGACGACGAGGGCTACACGCCGCCCACGCCGCCGCCGCTGCCCAAACCCCCGGGGCGGGTCGTGCTGGCGGTGTTCGCCATCCTCACCGGCTTCGTGCTGTTCTTCCGGCCCGACCTGCTCGGTATCGGCGAGGACCTGACGATCCTGGTCGGGATACTCGGCGTCCTCGGCGGCACCGCCGCGCTGGTCTACCGGCTCCGCGAGGGCTGGAGCCGCGACGACGACCCGGACGACGGCGCGGTCGTCTAGGGCTTGTAGGTGCCGAAGACCCAGACGTTCCCTTCCGCGTCAGCGGCCGCGAACTCGCGGGAACCGTAGTCCTGGTCGGTCAGCTCCATCACGATCGGCGCCCCGGCGGCTACCGCGCGTTTGTGCAGGTCGTCGGGGTCGTCCGTCACGAGGTACAGCACGGCCTTGCCGGTGTCGAACGTCTCCGAACCGCCGCCCCGGGTGCCGAGCATCACGACACCGCCGTCGCCCCAGCCCAGTTCGGCGTGCGCGACCGTGCCGTCCGGGTTCGCCATGACATTGCGCTCGATGAGCCCGAACGTGGCCACCAGCCACCGGACGGCGGCCTGAGCATCCGTGTAACGCAAGGTCGGGTAGATCATCGTGCCCTCCTCCAGCTCGCGTACCGCCAGTCTGGACCCGGCCCCCGACATTCCGCCCGGTGTTGTTCGCCGGTACGTCACCCGCGTGTGGCGGTGCCGTCGCCTGCCCCCGCGACCGTGGGACGCGGAGGTGATTGCGCATGGTTGCCACGGCCACTCGCGTACGGACCAGGGCCGACGAGGTCTTCGTCCTGTGGTGCACGCTCACCGGCTACGACCCGGACGCCTTCGACGACCTCGAGCTGGAGGCGTACCTGTCCCGTCCGGAGCTTCCGGCGCTCGCCGAAACGCCCGACGCGGTCCTGCGCGACGCGGGCGAGGCGGTCCGTCGCGGCCGCTCGCTGCCGCTGGAGCGCTGGCTGGCCGCTGTCCGCGTCGTCCGTCCCAACCGCTGAGCCGGCGCCGGCGCTGAGCCCGCGCTGCGTCCAGCCGCGCGGGCCGCACTCCCCGGGCCGCACCTGCCTGAGCCCGGCCGGCCGGGTCAGGTCGGGAGGTCCAGCTCGGCGTAGACGGGGAAGTGGTCGCTCGCCACGCGGACGTCCGGGGTGTCGATCACCTGGTACCCGGTCACCTTGACCGACCGGTCGACGAAGAACCCGTCGATACGGCGCCGGGGCGAGCCGATGCTGAACGTCGGCGTGCCGGTGTCGCCGGCGATGGCGGCGACGTCGTCCAGCCGGGGCGTGAGGGCTCCCCAGACCGGTCCGCCGGGCGGCTCGTTGAAGTCGGCGGCGAGGATCAGGGGCTCGTCCGGTACCTCGTCCAGCAGCAGCGGGACCTGGCGGAGCCGGTGGGCCGGGTCGCGGCTCAGGTGGGCGCTGACCGCCGTGAACTCGGCGCCGTCGAGCGAGCAGCGCGCGATCGCGGCGCCCCGGGTCTGGTGGCCGCGCGCCCGGGGCAGCAGCATCGAGCGGGCCGTGTGGACCCGGACGGCCAGCGTCGACATCAGCATGTTGCCGGCCGCGACCGCGCCGCCCGTCACGGCGACCATCCCGCACCGGCGGGCGAGATCCGCGCACCGGGACCGCCACCGGAACATCTTCGGCGTCTCCTGGACGAACACCAGCTGCGCACCGGATCCGGTGACCACGCGCGCGATGGCGTCGACGTCGTCCCGCAGCCCGCGAACGTTGTAGGTCAGCACCCGCAGCGTCGTCACCCGCCCATCTTCGGACTTTTGAGGGCGCGGCGGGACCGACACCCCTCAAAAGTCCGAAACTCGGGGGACGGACGGGCTACCTGATGCGGGCGAGATCCGCGGCACCGACCAGGCCGGCCTCGTTGCCCATGGCCGCCGGGCGTACCTCCGCGGCCCGCTTCCGGCCCCGCGCCGACAGCGCCGCCGCGTACGAGACGTGGGCCGGGGCGAGGAGCAGTTCGCCCGCCTCCACCACGCCGCCGCCGACCACGATGCAGCTCGGGTCCCAGCTCGACACCATGTCGGCGAGCCCGCGCCCCAGCCACTCGCCGACCACGGCGAACGCCTCGACGGATGCCGGATCGCCTTCGAGCGCCGCCTGCGTGACGTGCGGGCCCTGGATCGCGTCGACGTCCCCGCCGGCCAGTTCGAGCAGCCGGGTCGCGGTCGCCGGGTTCTTCCGGGCCGTGGCGCCGGCCTCGCGGACGAGCGCCTTGCCGCTGCAGTACTGCTCGAAGCAGCCGCGGTCGCCGCAGCCGCACTGGAGACCGTCCGGGACGACGCGGATGTGACCGAACTCGGCCGCCACGCCGAACGCGCCCCGGTACACGGCGCCGTCGAGGACCACGCCGCCGCCGATGCCGGTGCCGACCGTCAGCAGCACGAGGTGCGATTCGCCGCGTCCGGCGCCGAAGCGGTACTCGGCCCAGGCGGCGGCGTTGGCGTCGTTCTCCACGACCACGGGCAGGTCGACGAGCGCCTCGATCCGCTCGCGCAGGGGCTCGTCCCGCCAGACCAGGTTCGGTGCGTGCAGGACGATCGACCGGGTCACGTCGATGAATCCGGCGGCGCCGATCCCGACGGCCTCGATCTCGTACTTGCCCGCCAGCTCCCGGACGACGTCGGCGATCGCCGTCGCCGTCGCGCCCGCGTCGTCGTGCGGGGTCGGACGGCGGCTGGTGTCCAGCACCTCGCCCTTGGGCGTGACGACACCCCCGAGCACCTTCGTCCCCCCGACGTCGACTCCCACCGTCAGCGTCACGCCGCCCTCACCGCACCCTCTCGGCCCGCACGGAGCGGGGCTGCCGAACGGCCGCCGTCGCCGGCGACCGTGTCTGTCGTAGTCCTGAGTGCCGCCGCGCCACGGCGGGTCAGGCGATGTCACTATGCGATGTCACTATGCGATGTCGATGTGTTCGATCCCGGATCCGCGCTGCCGCGGCCTGGGCCCGCCTCGACGCTCGCGCACCGGACCGTCGTCACGTTCCGCATCACCGTAAGCGGTATCACCGTAGGCGGTCCGTGGTGGTGCCGTCGCGTGCAGGTGGGTGTCGACCGTGCGCAGGCCCGTCGCCACGAGCGTCGCCAG
This sequence comes from uncultured Actinomycetota bacterium, assembly GCA_963742725.1. Classification (GTDB taxonomy): domain Bacteria; phylum Actinomycetota; class Actinomycetes; order Mycobacteriales; family Cryptosporangiaceae; genus CAVVAL01. Next base: position 2,390,149 of record CAVUMX010000003.1, read on the forward strand.
GTCGGTGACGACGGCGGTGATCCGCTCGGCCGCCTCCGGACCGGGGTCACGCAACGTCGTCACGAGCCGGCAAACCGGGCATCCGGTGCAGTCCGGAGCGGGTTCGGAGGCCGCGACGAACCGCTGCGCCCACGCCAGGCCGGCTTCGACCAGCCTCGCGGCCTCGTCAGCAAGAGGACCGGGTTCAGCGGACGGACTCACTGTGCCTCCTGGTTCGCCCGCTCCGCCGTGCTCTCTTCGTTCGCCCGCTGCGCGGCGCCTCTATGCGACGTCGACGCCGTGCGCCACACCACGGCTCCGCCGGTGTGTCGCCCGACTTTCGACGTCGCGGCGCCGCTCCACTCACTCACTGGGCCACCTCGATGCGGTCGGGTTCGGCGAACGACACCGTCAGGCGCCCGTCGACGAGCGCGGCGCCCGTGACGTCGCAGCGGCGCAGCGATTCGGGCAGCGCCACGAGCCGGCGGTGCGGACCGACGGTCACGACCAGCTCGTCGGCGGAGCGAGCCAGGTCGACGTCCGCGCGGTCGACCAGCGGCAACGGCAGGCTCAGCAGGTAGCCGTCGTCGTCGCGGGACACGCGCAGGGCGGGTTCGGTGGGGGCGACGGCGAACGCGTCGCTGTCGCCGTACACGGCGGTGGCCAGGTCCTCCAGCGCGGCGAGGCCGACCGGCTCGGCGGCGAGGTAGGGCGCGGTGCGGACGGGCAGGTCGACGAAGCTGCGGCGCGCCTCCGCGAGCTGCGTGGCCTGCGCCGCGACCCAGGCGGACCGCCACGGGTCGTCGCCGCCGTCCGGGATCACGCGGTTGGCGACGACGCCGTCCACCGCGAACCCGTACAGCGCGAGGCTGGTGAACGTGCGCCGCGCCTCGGCCAGCACGACCGACTCCGGTGTGAGGACGAGCCGTACCGACGTGGTCGCCGGGTCGGTGAGCAGCTCCTGGACGGCCGCGAGCTGCGTGTACAGCCGCTCGACGGCCGCGATCACGCCGTCGCCCGGAAGGCCGGGCAGCAGCGGACGGACCGAGCGCGCGAGCCGCCGGTGCGCCGGGTAGAGCCGGTCGAAGTACCAGCGCAGCGCCTCGGGCAACGCGAGGAGCCGCAGCGTTTCGGCGGTCGGGGCGCAGTCGACCACGATCACGTCGTACTCGCCGCTCGTCGCCTGGTCCCGGACCTCCAGCAGCGCCAGGACCTCCTGCGCGCCCGGCAGGACGACCAGCTCGTCGGCGGTGACGTCGTCGAGGCCTCCCTTGACCAGCAGGGTCGCGAGGTAGCTGCGGATCTCCTCCCACGACTCCTCGAACCGCAGCTGCGCGTCGACCTGGAGCCCGTCGAGGTTCGGCGCGACCGGCGTCGGCTCAGGGCCGAGGGCCACGTCGAGCGCGTCGCCGAGCGAGTGCGCCGGATCGGTCGACAGGACGAGAGTCCTGAGCCCCCCTGCCGCCGCGCGGACAGCCGCCGCGGCGGCGGACGTCGTCTTGCCGACGCCCCCCTTGCCGGTGAACAGCACTACCCGCACGCGCCCCGGATTCCTCTCAACCGATGCAGACATCCGGGAGAGCGTACCGGGCGCCGCGAATCACGACTCGACGCGCTTCTTCAGCTCCTTCAGCGCGGTGTCCATGATGACCTTCTCCGCCTTGCGCTTGAACATGCCGAGCATCGGGATGTTCAGCTCGACGGCGAGGGTGTAGGTGACGGTCGTGCTCCCGTCGCCGTTGTCCTCCAGGTCGTAGGAGCCCTGCTGGCTCTTCTGCGTCTGGCCCTGGACGAGGTGCCACTCGATCCGGGTCAGGTCCTCGGCGTAGGCGTACTGCAGCACGTAGTCGTCCTTGACGATCCCCGCGTCGAGCACGAACCGGACCTGGCTCGCGTACCCGTCCTCGAACTCCTCGGTCACCTCGACGGTCTTCACCGCGCCCACCCACTCCGGGTAGGCGGCGAAATCGGTGATGACCGCGGCGACCTGGGCCACGGGCGCGTCGATCGTGATGGACTGTTGCGAGGAATCCGCCATAGCGCGGAGGCTACCGGGTCGCTGTCACCGGTTCACCAGCGCAACACGAACGGCTCGCCGGTGCCGGCGAAGTGCCCGACGTTCACGCACTCCGTGCGGCCGATCCGGACCCTCGCCTGCAACGGCTGGTGCACGTGGCCGAACAGCGCGTACCGGGGCTGGGTGTCACGGATCGCGGCGAGGGTGGCCGTGCTGCCGATCTCGAACCGCCGCGCGACCGTGTCGTACCGCAGCTCCGGCACGGCCGGCGGGACGTGCGCGCACAGCACGTCCACGGCGCCCACCGCGGCGACCCGTTCGGCGTACACCTCGGGCGTCAGCTCGTACGGCGTCCGCATGGGCGAGGTGAGCCCGCCGCCCACGAACCCGAACTTCCAGCCGCCGATCTCGGTGGTCTGCCCGTCCAGCACGGTGAGCCCGTCGCGGACGAACTCGGGCCACAGCGCCGGCAGGTCCACGTTGCCGAACGTCAGGTATGTGGGGGTCGGCATCGCCGCGAACAGCTCGGCGTACTGGCGGCGCGCGGCCTCGGTGATCACGGCCCGGGGGTCGTCGCCGAGGCTCGACCACAGCCCGCCCGTGTACTCGCGGGCCTCGGCGAACCGGCCGGCCGTGCGCAGGGTGACGAAACGTCCCACGGCCTCGGGGCCGAACAGGTCGCCCATGATGCCGCGCGAGTGGTCGGCGTAGTCGACGAAAAGCAGCAGGTCGCCGAGGACGACGAGCGCGTCGGCGCCCTCCCCCGCCCGGCGCAGCGCGTCCACGCTGCCGTGGACGTCCGAGACGACGTGGACGCGCGTCACGGCGCCGCCGGATCGCCGGGGCCGCGGCTCGCCTCGACCTCGTCCTTGAGCGCCCACCACACCTGCTTGGCGTGCCGGGCGCGACGCCGCAGCTCCCGCAGCGCCGCCCGGGGCGGCATCGGGGTGGGCGGGTCCGTCCGCAGGTAGGTGTGGGCGATGACGCCGTCGCCGTGCGGTTCGAGCCAGATCTCGCAGCTCCCGACGAGGGCACCGGTGGCGGTCCAGCGCAGCCCGACGTCGCCCCGGTCCATGAAGACGGCGAGGGTCAGGTCCGGCCAGAGCGCCGCCGTGAACTCCGGGCGGCGGATCGCGGCGGCCACCGTCGCGGGACCCGCGGCCAGGAATGTCTCCTCGATGAGATCGATCTGCGGCACGCATGGGAGCATGCCAGTAGCGGTGCGGGCACCCGTCAGTGCACCGTAGGTAACGACCTGTGCACTTCCACTCCCGTTTCGGCAAACCGGCAGGTACCTTGCGCGTACCCGCAGGTAACCTCGCGGGCACGAAGGAATGCGGAGAGAGGCTGCCGTGCGAGAGTTCACCGTTCCTGCCACGTACACGGTTCCCGACGGGGCCAACCTGACCGACGCCGTGTGGGAGCACGCAGAGACACATCCGGACAGCGTCGTCTTCAGCCGCCGTGTGGACGGCGCATGGACCGACGTGACCGCCCTGGAGTTCCGCGACGAGGTCGCCGCTGTGGCGAAGGGCCTGGTCGCGGCCGGTGTAAGCGCCGGTGACCGGGTGGGCCTGATGGCCAAGACGCGGTACGAGTGGACGCTCGTCGACTACGCGATCTGGTCGGCCGGCGCGATCACCGTGCCGATCTACGAGACGTCCTCGGCCGAGCAGGTGCAGTGGATCCTCGGTGACTCCGGCGCGGTCGCCGTGGTCGTCGAGACCCCGGCCCACGAGGAGACCCTCGAATCCGTCCGCGGGCAGCTCCCCGACCTGGCCAGCACCTGGCAGATCGACGCCGGCGGCATCGAGGCGCTCAAGAACGGCGGCGCCGCCGTCCCGGACAGTGAGATCGCGACCCGCCGTGCGGCGGTCGGCCCCGACACGGCCGCCACGATCATCTACACGTCCGGCACGACCGGCCGCCCCAAGGGCTGCGAGTTGACGCACCGCAACCTGCTGTTCGACGTCGGCAGCGCGATGTCGGGGCTGAGCGGGCTGTTCAACGCCGACGGCGCGACCCTGCTGTTCCTGCCGCTCGCGCACGTCTTCGCGCGGCTCATCCAGTGCGGCGCGGTCGCCACCCGGACCCGCATGGGCCACACCGCCGACATCAAGAACCTCCTCGACGACCTGGCCGTCTTCCAGCCGACGTTCGTCCTGTCGGTGCCGCGCGTGTTCGAGAAGGTCTACAACGGCGCCCGCCAGAAGGCGCACGCCGCCGGTAAGGGCTCGATCTTCGACAAGGCCGAGCACGTCGCGATCGCCTACAGCGAGGCCCTCGACAAGGACGGCCCCGGCATCGGGCTGAAGCTCCAGCACGCCGTCTTCGACAAGCTGGTCTACAGCAAGCTACGGACGGTGCTCGGCGGTCGCTGCGCCAACGCGATCTCCGGCGGCGCGCCGCTCGGCGCCCGGCTCGGGCACTTCTTCCGCGGCATCGGCCTGACCGTGTACGAGGGCTACGGCCTCACCGAGACGTCCGCGGGCTGCACGATCAACCTCCAGACGGCGCTGCGGATCGGCTCGGTCGGCCGTCCGCTGCCCGGGGTGAGCCTGCGCATCGCCGACGACGGCGAGGTCCTGATCCTCGGTGACCACGTGTTCCGCCAGTACTGGCACAACGACGCGGCCACCCGCGAGGCGATCGACGCCGACGGCTGGTTCCACAGCGGCGACCTCGGCCAGCTCGACAGCGACGGCTTCCTCACGATCACCGGCCGCAAGAAGGAGCTGATCGTGACGGCGGGCGGCAAGAACGTCGCACCGGCCGTCCTGGAGGACCGGCTCCGGGCGCACCCGCTGATCAGCCAGTGCATGGTCGTCGGCGACGCGCAGCCGTTCATCGGCTGCCTCGTGACGATCGACCCGGAGGCGTTCCCGGCGTGGAAGGAGCGGGCCGGCAAGCCCGTCGAGGCCACCGTCGCCGATCTCAACAACGACGACGACCTGCGCGCCGAGATCCAAAACGCCGTCGACGAGGCCAACAAGGCCGTGTCGAAGGCCGAAGCGATCCGCGTCTTCCGTATCCTTCCCCGGGACTTCACCGAGGAGGGCGGCGAGCTGACGCCCAGCCTCAAGCTGAAGCGGAACGTCGTTCTGAAGGAGTACGCCGACGAGATCGCAGCGATCTACGCCTGAGCCCGGCAACGGCGCGGCGCCGGGCGACAACCCGGCGCTGCGCCCGCAGCTGCTCACCACGTGGGTGCGCGGCTCGCTGCTCGTGCTGGTCGGGGCCCTGGCGGCCCTGACCACCCGGGATGTGAGCGTCGTGCCGTGGTGCCTGCTGCTGGCCGTCGCGGCGGTCCCTGGCCTGTTCGCGCAGGACCATCCGCTGCTGAGCCGCGTGGGACGGATCGCCGAGGTCGCCGTCGCCACGCTCGCCGCCGCCCGCCTCGACGGCGGCATCGGAGCCACCCTCCCCTACATCGCCGTACCGATCTTCGCCGCCGCGCTGTTCAGCGGGGCCGGCGAGTCGCTGGCGCTCGTCGCGCTCGCCGCCGCGGCCCTCCTCGGCGCGGGCGCCTACGCCGGCGTCCTCGAACACGAGATGTACCTGCTGCCGTCGCTGCAATGGGTGGTCGTCAGCGCGGTCGCGGGGATGGTCGGCGCCCGGGTACGGCGCATCATCCGGACGCGGCCGGCCCCGAGTGAACCCGAGTTCGCGCAGGCCACGCGCCTGCTGACCCAGCTCCGCACGATCGCCCGGCAGCTACCCGGCACCCTCGACCCGCGCGGAATCGCCGAACGGCTCATGGACGAGCTGCGCGGCACCGTCCCGGCCGCTCGCGCCGCCGTCTTCACCGGCAGCGGCGGTGGGCGCCTCGAAGTCCTCGCCCAGACCGGTCCGGATCGCGTCGACTGGGAGACGTCCCTGTCCGCCGACACGCCCATCGCCGAGGCGTGGGCCAGCCAGCGTCCCCAGACGGCGGCGCGCTCGCTCGCCCGCACCGAACCGTCCGACGAGGTCTCGACGCTGGTATTGCCCCTGGTCACGGGCGTACGTACGGTCGGGTTGGTGGTGCTGGAAGCCGACCGGGCCGGCGCCTACCCGCAGGCGGCCGTCACCGCCGCGAGCGAGCTGGCCGGCCACGCGGCGCTCCGGCTGGAGACCGCGCTGCTCTTCGACGACGTGCGCAGCCTCGCCACCTCGGAGGAACGGCAACGCCTGGCGCGCGAGATCCACGACGGCGTGGCGCAGGAGCTGGTGATGGTCGGGTACGGCATCGACAACGCGATCGCCGAACTGCCGCAGGGCAGCGACACGGCCGCCGACGGCCTGCACTCGCTGCGCGCCGAGGTCACCCGGGTCATCACCGAGCTTCGGCTCAGCCTGTTCGAGCTGCGCTCCGACGTCGACCGGCACGGCGGCCTGACCAGCGCGATCGCCGACTACGCCCGCACCGTCGGCGCCTCCGCCGGGATGCGCGTCCACCTGAGCCTCGACGAGTCCACCGCGCGGCTGCCCGCGTTCATCGAGTCCGAACTCCTGCGGATCGCGCAGGAGGCGATCACCAACGCGCGCAAACACGCCAGCGCCGCGAACCTGTGGGTCAGCTGCGAGATCGACCCGCCATACGCGCTCATCGAGATCAGCGACGACGGCCGCGGAATCGGTGACGCCGCAGGTAACGGCAGCTACGGCATGTCCATCATGAAGGAAAGAGCCGAGCGCGTCCGCGCCGAACTGGCGATCACCGCGCGCAATCCGGTCGGAACAACAGTGCGGGTTGCCCTCCCCAACACCCTGAGTCGCGGTACGGTGTCGCTGCGACAGGAGGTGCCCCCCGACCGTGTCCAGTAACGCAACGAATCCCCCGCAGCGCGCCGCGACCACCACGGTGCTACTCGTCGACGACCACGACCTGATCCGTCAGGGCCTGCGCCACGCCTTCGAGCGTGACCCGGACTTCAACGTCGTCGCCGAGGCCGGCACCGTCGCCGATGCGCTGAGCAAGGCGTCCGAACTGCGCCCCGACGTCGTGATCATGGACCTGCGGCTGCCCGACGGCAGCGGCCTCGACGCCACCAAGAAGCTCCGTGCCGCCCGCGCCGACGTCGGCATCGTCGTCCTCACCATGTACGCCGGGGACGACCAGCTGTTCGGCGCCCTGGAAGCCGGCGCGAGCGCGTTCGTCCCCAAGAACGCGCCCGCCGACGAGGTCGTCGCCGCCGCCCGTCACGCCAAGTCCTCGCCGAACGCGTTCACCGCGTCCGATCTGGCCGAGGCCATGAAGCGGCGCCTCACCCCGAGCGGGCCGCACCTGTCGCCCCGCGAAGGCCAGGTGCTGCGGCTCCTCGCCGACGGCATGAGCGTCGCCGGGATCGCCAAGCAGCTGTACGTGTCGGAGTCCACCGCCAAGACCCACATCTCGAAGCTGTACGAGAAGCTCGGCGCCGGGAACCGGGCCCAGGCCCTGATGACCGCACTGCGCCTCGGCCTGCTCGAATCCCCCAACTCCGGCGGCCTGTAACTCGCGCGTCGGCGCGGGGCTCATACGCCCGCGCCGCCGCCGCCCGCCCGCCGCTCGGCCAAACCGGACTGTTCGGGATCCAGTCCTGTAACCGGGCGCCGGATACCCCGATATCCCCGACAGTTGCGCGGGGCGGCGCGGCGCGAGCGCGCGGGGCGGCGCGGCGCGGCGCGGCGGCGGGCGCCGGCGCGCGGCGCGCCAGCGCGCGGGCCCCCGCCCGGCGGGGCGCGGCGGCGGCTCAGCCGCGCAGGAGCTTCGTCATCGAGGCGGCGAGGTCGTCCCAGCGCCATTCCGCCTCGACCCATGCCCGCCCGGCGGCGCCCATCCGGGCCGCGAGGTCGCGGTCGGCGAGGAGCCGCGCGACCCGGTCGGCGACGGCGACGACGTCACGCCCGTCCACGACATACCCGGTCTCGCCCTCGCGGACCGCGTCCGGCGCACCCCCGGAGTCGCCGGCGATCACGGGCAGCCCCGTCGCGGACGCCTCCAGGTAGACCATGCCGAGGCCTTCGACGTCGAGGCCGCCGCGCCGGGTCCGGCAGGGCATGGCGAACACGTCGCCGGCCGCGTAGTAGCGGGGCAGGTCGGGCCAGGACACGGAGCCTGTGAAGACGACGTCGTCCGCAACGCCGGTGGTGACGGCGAGACGATGCAGGCGGGGCGCGTCCGGACCGCCGCCGACGACGAGCAGCGCGGCCCCCGGTACCCGGCGGCGGATCAGCGGGAGCGCCTTGATCAGCATGTCCTGGCCCTTGCGGGGCACGAGCCGGGACAGGCAGAGGACGACGGGCCGGTCGGCGAGGCCCAGGCCGGCGCGGATGTCGGAGCCGTCCACGCCCGGGTGGTAGATCTCGGTGTCGACGCCGGGGGGCAGCCGGACGAGTTCCGTCCGGTCGCCGATCACGCGGGAGAGCCGCCGCCGCGTGTACTCGCCGAGGTAGGTGATGACGTCGACGCCGTCCGCGATGCGCCGTAGCAGCGCACGGGCACCGGGCAGGACGGCCCATCCGACCTCGTGCCCGTGGGTCTGGGCGACGAACCGTTCGACGCCGGCCGCGCGGAGACCCGGCGCGAGCAGGCCGAGCGGGGCGGCCGCGCCGAACCAGGCGGTGTCGCAGCGCTCGCCGCGGGCGATGTCGGCAGCGCGCTTGGCGACGTCGCGCACGGGCAGCATCAGGGACGTGGGATGCCGCACGACCTCGAACGGCTGCTCCGCGTCGAACGCCTGCGTGCCCTTCCACGCCGGCGCGTAGACGACGAGCGAATCGGCGGGCTGCCGCACGGCGAGCTGGTGGACGAACCGCTGGATCCCGCCCGCGCGCGGCGGGAAGTCGTTGGTGACGATCAGGGTGCGCGTCACCGGCCACGCTGCTTCGCGAACGCGCGCGCCTGGGCGATGCGCTCCGGACCGGTCGGGTGCGAGGAGAACAGTCCGTACACGATCGGGTTCGGGTCCAGATCGGAGATGTTCTTGACCGAGAGCCGCCGCTGCATCGCGATGAACGTCTCCGGGTCGCCGGTGAGTTCGAGCGAGTGCGCGTCGGCGCGGGCCTCGATCCGGCGCGAGACCAGGTTCTGGACGGGCATAGCCACGAACCCGACGACCGTCACGATGGCGAGCAGCAGGCCGAGAGCGCGCGGATCGCCGGCCGACTCGATCCCGGCCCGACGGAGCAGCGGCGCCCACCCGAGCAGCAGGTACAGCAGGCACGCGCCGGCGGCGGTGCCGAGCGCCCCGATCGCAGTCCCCCACAGCACGTCGTTGCGTTTGGCGTGGCCCAGCTCGTGGGCGACGACCAGTTCCACCTCGGCGTCGGGTGCCTCGCGCAGCAGCGTGTCGTAGACGACGATGCGCCGACTCGCCCCGTACCCGGAGACGTAGGCGTTGAGCGCGTTCGTCCGCCGGGACGCGTCCGCGACCAGCACGTCCTTCACCGGAACGCCGTCACGGGCGGCCAGCTCCATCAACTCGGTGCGCAGCGCGGACGCCGGCATCGGCGTGAACTTGTTGAAGATCGGCTCGAACAGGACCGGGTACGCGAACGACAGCGCGAACACCAGCGCCGCCCCGCCCGCCGCGACCAACGCCCACCACCAGCGCGGCGCCGCCCGGACCACCGCGAAGAACAGCAGCGACCCGACAGCGCCCAGTACCGCGCCGACGGCCCACGCCTTGGCCACGTCGATCCACCAGCTACCCCAGGTCTGCGTCGACAGGCCGTACTCACGCAGCACCACCTCCGCGCGCATCGCGAGCGGCACCGCCGCGACCTGGCCGATCAGCCCGAGCGCCAGCGAGCCGAACAGGGCCTGCCACGCCCAGCCCCCGCCGAACGGACGCGCCACGAGCTCCACCAGCCGGGCACCCCACGGCGTGAGGCCGAGGCCGAGCGCGATGACCATGCCGAGCCCCAGGTTGGCGAACGACAGGGGCCGCAGCTCGCGGTGGAACCGGTTCTCGCGGGCGTGCTGTTCGGGGGTGTAGTCGGGGCTCACCGTCACGGGTTCGCCGCCGCCGGGCGTATGGCTCCACGGCGTGCTGACGGCCAGTACGGCGACGAGCGCCGCACCGAGGAGGACCAGGGCAGCAAGCGCGGCGGTACGACTCGTCACGGTGCGATCATCGCAGGCGGGTCCGTCAGGGGTGGAGCTGCTCCCGGACGTACTCGCGCCACAGCGTGACGAACTGCTCGGTCGTCAACCCCAGGACGGACCTTAGCCCGCTGTCGAGCGACGCGTCGGGATCGCCCGGCCCGGCGCTCACCTCCCGGTACAGCCGGACCAGCCCCTGCGCGCCGATCCGCTCCGCCACGAGCCGGCACGCCAGCCACGACTCCTGGTAGGCCTGCGCCAGCCGCTGCCCGTCCGGGGCGAAGGACGCCTCGCCGGGCAGCCGGTCGGGCACGGTGCCGGCCCGCACCTCGGCCGCCAGCTCGCGCGCGACCTGCCGCGGCGAGTCCGGCTCCCCCGCGTACGCCACGTAGTCGGCGAACCCCTCCGACAGCCAGTACGGCGTGGCGTCGCTGGTCACCGCCCGTGTCGCGACGTGGGTGATCTCGTGCCGCATGACGACGGCCCGGCCGTCCGCGCGGAGCTTGCCGAACGGCCCGGGCACGACGACGATCCGCGCCCCGTCCGCGGTGACGGCGGCGAGTTGCCGCACGTCACCGGTTTTCGGGACGAGCGCGGCGGCCTCCTCGTCATCGCCCGGCCGCAGCACGACGACCTTCTCCTGCCACGGCCCCCACACTGCTGTGACGCGCGGAACCGCACGGTCGACCAGCTTCGCCAGCTCGTCGAGCGGCGCACCCCGGTGGCCGAGGACGAGCGCATGCCTGGTCCTGACAGCGGCCACCGGCCCGAAATCCCACAGCGCGCGCTCGGTGACGAGGCCGATGTCGCGGAAGTCGTCGTCGCCGCCGAGGTACCAGCGCTCGCCACGGCGCACGAACGTCAGGTGCTGCCGCTGGAGGACCGGCTGCCCGTCGAGCGCATACCGCAGCTCCACCTCGCCGGCCCAGACGCGCGCGCCGTACCGGGCTGCGAGGCCGGCCGGCACCGGATGCACCCGTTCCGGCGCGGCGTCGAAAGACAGATCTTTGATGGGGACGTCGGCCAGGTTGGCGAAAAGCGCGGCCTGGCTGGCGCGGAAGCGGTCGCCACGCGGGTCGACGCCCGCGAGGAACGCGTCGCGGTCACGCCGCAGCAGCGCGGACGAACGGGTCACCAGTAACGCGTTGATCGCCGCCACGTCGCTCGCGGCCAGGGCCGTGGCGGTCGGATTGGCCGTGGGGCCGCCCGGCCTGCTGTCCGGCCGCGCGAGAACGCCCGCCGCCAGCGCGATCTCGGCGGTGATCAGCACCAGCGCGACGGGGAACACCCATCCCGGCAGGGACCGCCGCCTTGCCGCCGCGCCCGCCACCCCACTCCCGTGCCCCACCTGCGCCACGCGCGCCGATGCGCCCCGTCCTGAGTCGGCCCGGCTTGAGTCACCTCGACCAGACGCTGTTCGGCCTGAGTCCCCCCGTCCTGAGTCCCCCCGTCCTGGTCCCCGTCCTGAGTCGGCCCGGCTTGAGGCGGCGTCGCCGCCCGGTGGCGGAGTCGGGCGGGGAGACGGCGATGGCCCCGCGCGATCGTGCACGGGGCCATCCGGACGGGACTGGCTCAGGACGGCCGCACCGCCCCGGCGATCGTGCCGCCGCCACGTCTGACCGGGACGACCCGCACCACGTCGCCGCTCTGCGGTGCGTGGATGACGTTGCCGCCGCCGACGAACATCGCGACGTGGTGGATTGTCGGCACGCCGTAGAACACCAGGTCACCGGGCATGAGTTCGGCCAGCGCAACCTTGGGGAACGAGGCGTACTGCTTGCGTGCCGAGTGCGGCATGCTCACGCCCACCTTCGACCAGGACCGCATCGTGAAGCCGGAACAGTCGTAGCTGCCCGGCCCGTCGGCGCCCCACTCGTACGGCTTGCCCTGCTGGGCGTAGGCGAACCGCAGGACCGTCGCGGCGCGCCCCGACGCAGGACCGTCGTACGTGCTGATCACCGCGGTGCTGCCGGACCCGCCGCCGAGGCGCGCCTGCATCAGCTGCCACTTCGCGAGGTCCTTGGTGATCGTGGACCGCTTGTCGCGCAGCGTCTTCTCGTGCGCCATCTGCTTGGCGAGTTCGGCGTCGACCTTGGACTTCGTGACGTCGAACTGCTTCTTCGAGGCCAGCAGTGTGTCCAGGTCGGCGCGTTGCGTGTTGCTCAGGTACTGGAGGAAGGCCACCTGGTCGAGGAACGTCTGCGGGGACCCGCTCTCCAGCAGGGACGAAAGCGCGCCGGTACGGCCGCCGTAGTACGCCTTGCCGGCGAAGTCGGCCAGTTTGGCCTCGTACCCGCCGACCTGGGCCTGGAGCTGCTTGGCGCGCGGCTCCAGAGCGTCCACCTTCGCCTTGCTGGCCTTCATGTCCTCGCGGGCGTCGTTGTACTGCTCAGTCGCCAGCTCCATCTGGTGTGACAGCGTCTCGACCTTTTTCTGCACCTCGGCAAGGCTCGGATCCGCCGACGCCGGGGTCTGGAGCAACCCGAGGGTCAACGCCGTGACGGCGGCCAGCGCGAGAACACGACGCGTGCTGGTGGAGCCGGGGTTGCGGGATGCCGTGAGCGCTCGTGCAGGGTTCACGAGTCGTCGTGCTCCTTCAGCTCGGACCGCCACCGCGGAACGAGGGTTCACAGCGCCCTGTCGCGCCTTGCCGCACCATGTGCGGTCAACCCCGGATCCCTGGTTCCCCGGCTCGGCACCCGGCCGTGACCGGTGTCGAATCGGCGGTGGCCCCGGAGGTCGACCATGTTTGTCGACGCCAGCTCAGGGGCCGCGCACCAGGCTAGGGGTGACGCCGTTAGCGGATCAAGCACGCGCGGTAAAAGTTTCGCACCAACCTGTGAAGGTCCCACCGATCCCACCCGCCACCCAGGCACCCACAGCCACCCCGGGGATAGCCAACGAGCCACCCACCGGCCGCCCGCTGCCGCCTGGCCAGCCCACGCCAACCAGCCGCGCGCCCGCGCTGCCAGGCCATCCCACGCCAACCGCCGCGCGCCCGCGCTGCCAGGCCAGCGGCGCTCCGCCCCCACCACGCCGAGCACCGGCCCGGGCACTCAGCCGGCGCGGCGTCTTGTTCGGGTGCGCGCGGGCCGTTCGGCCGGCACCAACCGGAGCTGGGGCACCATGCCCGCGTCGGCGAGCACGGAGAGGGCCCTGCGGTCGGTGTCGTCGAGTTCGACGCCGGACGGCGGCGCGCCGAGAAGCACGGTGACGACGCAGTCGCCGCACGCGAGTTCGCGGACCGTGCAGGTGTCGCAGTCGATGAGCATTTCACCCTCCGCAGAGACGGAAATGTGCCTGCTGACCGGCTCGCGCCGGCGCTGTCGATCAGGACGCTAGGACCCGGGTACGACACAAAATCCCCGCCCGGATCCACCCCTTGACGATACCTCGCCCTCGAACATATGTTCGAACACATGGCAGCTGACAACTGGACCGAAGTACACCGTCACGCGATGGCGCTCCTGCGGGCCGTGGTCGTGTGGAACCCCGACTGGAACTCCGCGCGATGGCAGGCGATGTGCCCGCACGTCGCACGGCTGACCCGCATCATGCAGACCGTCTACGCGCTCGACGGGCCAGGTACCCGCCCGTCCGACCCTGAACGGTTGGTCGAGCTGGTGGCCGCGGCCGTCGTCGCCGCGTCGGCCTGCGAGCACCACGCGATCGACGACGGCGGGCCGGAACGCGGCGTCAAGATCGCAGGCGCCACCCTCGGCACCGTCCTGACCAGGCTCGGCGCCGACACGAACGACGTGACCCGGCGTCAGCTGGCGCACGTCCGATGACGCGGCTGGCCCGCGCCGGCCGGTCCGCGCTCCGGCTGGCCGGGTCGGCCGTCATCCGCGAACTCCCGACGCGCCCACCCGGCGAGGCGACTGAGCCGTCCGGGGTGGTGTCAGCCGCGGCCGAGTCGTTGCAGCAGGACGATCGAGGCCACGGGGTAGGCACCCGCGCGGCGTACCCCGTCCGCCACCTCCTTGTCGGAGGAGACGACGATGACGGGCCGCCCCGGCGGCTCCGCCCGGACGAGCCGGCGGATCAGCTCGTCCGCGGTCTCGCCACGGCGGCTGAACAGCACGCGCACTCCGCGCGGGGCCACCGGCGCGACCGGCAACCGCTCCGCGCCGTCGAACACGATGGTGATCTCGATGCCGGTCTGCGCCGCGACGCCACCGAGGCGGCTCACGAGCCTGGTCCGCTGCTGTTCCAGCGACGCGTCGGCGAAGCCGGTCTTGGTCACGTTGTAGCCGTCGACGACAAGGTGCGCCTTGGGCAGTCCCAGCAGCTGGTCGAGGCGCGCCGGGTCGTCGGCGGCCCAGCTCTGGCGGGTGCCGGCCGAGTCGGTGCCGGTCTCGGCGGCACTCGCCGCCACCAGGTCCGCCGGCAGCTGGCTGGCGGGGTTGAGCGCCAGCTCGCGGCGAAGTCCCTGCGCGGCCTGCCCGATCGTCTCCAGGAGCAGCCAGAGCCGCGCCTCGTCGACGGCCCGTCCCTCCCGGTTGGCCTGCCGGCCAGTTTCCAGTTCGGACTCCAGATCGGCCAGCCGCGACCGCAGGCGCCGCAACTCCGCGTCCTGCGCGGAGGAGGTCGCGGTGGTCCGGCCCCGCTCGGTCGAGAGCGCGTCCTGCGCCCGCTTCGTCTCGTGTTCGGCCGCGCGCAGCGCCTTCGTCAGCTCGCGCACGCGCAGGCGCAGTTCCTCGGCTTCCGCCCGCGCCGCGCTGACCTCCGCCCGCAGCTTCTCCACATCGGACCGCGCGCCCGCCCGCGCGCGTTCCAGCTGCTCCGTCAGGCGTTCCACGTCGCGGATCCGCGCGCGCAGCTCCGCCTGTTCCACCTCGTCGTCGAGAGTGCTCGACGCCGCCGCCACCAGATCCGTCCATCCGTGCGGGCGCGCCAGGTAGGCGAGGGCGGCGACGTCCACCGGGTCGGCGGCGGCGGGCGGCGTTCCACCCGCCACGGCTTCACCGAGCGCCCCCTTCGCCTCCACGGCCCGCGCGGCCACCCGCTGACGGAACAGCAGGTCGGTGGCGAGCTGCGCGGCGATCGCCGAACCGCCCAATTTGGCCCGGCGGGTAGGGGTGAAGCGGGCGAACGGGCGCAGCGCGGTCGGCACCTCGTCGGCGCCGAGATACGGCAAGGCGTCAGCGACCAGCGTCACCACGCGCTGTCGCACCGGCTCCGGCAGGACGATGTCCACCGGCGCCTCCGCCGAACCGTTCACCGTGCCGTTGACAGGCTCGGTCTCCGGTCGCGCTGGCTCGGTCACGGTGCGCCTGGCCGCCGTTCGAGCGAGACGGTCTCGGTGCCACGACACCAGCGACAGCTCACGGTCTCCACCTGCTCGGCCAGCACCTCGCGCTCCTCCACAGCTGGCTCTCCCGCCAGGTCTACATGGACGAACTCCCTGGTGCGCACGGTACGCACGACGTCGAACCGGGTCAGGTTGCCGCACTGCGTGCAGCGCCAGCGGGTCAACGCGGAGGGCGAAGGCGTCGGCATGGTCGACAGTGTCCCACCTTGGAGGCCCGTTGACGCGCGGTAACGGCAGGCCGCGTCGCCGCGACGGCTGGTCACCGGCTCGTAACCGCCCGTGTCGCGACGCCCCACCAGGTTTTGTCGGTACCGACCCCTACCGTGCGCCACATGGCAGCACCCACGGAGGCGGGACCGTCCTCAGCCGACCCCGCCCGCCCTCCCGGCGGGGATGCGGCCAACCCCGCGCGCCCGACCAGCAGCGCCTCCGCCCAGGCGCTCTGCCGGTGGCGCGGCCACCTCCGCGCCACCGACCAGCGGCGTGACCGCGTCCGCGCTTCCGGCGGGCGACGCGGCCGCCTCGGCGACCCCGACCAGCAACGCCGCCAACCCGGCGGCGTCGACCAGCAGCGTCGCCAACTCGGCGGTCTCGACCAGCAACGCCGCCAACCCGGCGGCGTCGACCGGCAGCGTCGCCGACTCGGCTTGGTCTCGACCGGCAGCGTGGCCGCCGCCGCGCTTTCGGCCGGCGGAATGGCTGCCTCCACGGCGCAGACCGGCGACGCGGGGGTCCGCGCCGAGTCGCCGGGGGGCGGCGTCCGACCTCGCGAGCAGTACGTGCAGGGCACGTTCGACTCGCTCGGTGAGCCGCTGCGCGACGTAACGTTCGTGGTGCTCGACCTGGAGACCACCGGCGGTTCGGCGGAGGCCGACTCCATCACGGAGATCGGCGCGGTCAAGGTGCGGGGCGGCGAGGTGCTCGGCGAGTTCCAGACGCTGGTCAACCCGGGCAGCGGCATCCCGCCGTTCATCGTCGTGCTCACCGGCATCACCGACGCGATGGTCGCGCCGGCGCCGCTGATCGAGACGGTGCTGCCGTCGTTCCTGGAGTTCATCCGGGGCTGCGTGCTGGTGGCCCACAACGCCCCGTTCGACCTGGGGTTCCTCAAGGCGGCGTGCGAGCGGCACGAGATGGAGTGGCCGGCGCACCGCAAAGTGGACACCGCCGTCCTCGCCCGCCGGGTACTGACCCGCGACGAGGTTCCGAACTGCAAGCTCGCCACCCTGGCCCGCCTGTTCCGGACGGACACCGAGCCCTGCCACCGCGCCCTCGCCGACGCGCGCGCCACCGTCGACGTCCTCCACGGGCTGATGGCGCGGGTCGGCAACCTCGGCGTCCAGACGCTCGACGAGCTGGACTCGTTCACCCGCCAGGTGTCCGAGGCGCAACGCCGCAAGCGGCATCTCGCCGAGGGCCTGCCGTCCGCCCCGGGCGTGTACATCTTCCGGGACGCCCGCGACCGGCCGCTCTACGTCGGCACGAGCAAGGACCTGCGCACGCGCGTCCGCCAGTACTTCGTGTCGTCGGAGAACCGCAGCCGGATGGCCGAGATGATCGCCGCCGCCGAACGGGTCGACGCCGTCGTGTGCGCGCACAGCCTGGAGGCGGAGGTCCGGGAACTGCGGCTCATCGCCGCGCACAAGCCGCCCTACAACCGCCGCTCGAAGTACCCCGAGCGCACGGTGTGGCTCAAGCTGACCGTCGAGGCGTACCCGCGCCTGTCCGTCGTCCGGGCGATCCGCGACGACGGCGCCGTCTACCTGGGTCCGTTCGGGTCCCGCCGGTCCGCCGAGGCGGCGATCACCGCCGTGCACGACGCGATCCCGCTGCGGCAGTGCACGACGACGCTGTCGACCCGTCGCACCAGCCCGGCGTGCGCGCTCGCGGAGCTCGGCCGGTGCGGGGCGCCGTGCCAGCACGCAGAGACCCAGTCGGAGTACGGCCGGCACGTCGAGACGTTCACCCGCGCGGTCGACGGCGATCCGTCGGCGATGGTCGACCCGCTGCTCGCCCGGATCGACGTCCTCGCGCTCGCCCAGCGCTACGAGGAGGCGGGACTGGCGCGCGACCGGCTCGCGGCGCTGCTGCGGGTCGTCCTGCGGATGCAGCGGCTGCGGTCCGTGACGAACGTGTCCGAGCTGGTGGCCGCCCATCCGGACGGTGACGGCGGCTGGGAGCTGTCGGTCGTCCGGCGCGGTCGCCTGGTCGCCGCCGGCGTGGCACCGCGCGGCGCCAACCCGATGCCGTACGTCGACACGCTCGTGAACACCGCCGAAACGGTGCTGCCGGGGCTCGGTCCGACGCCGTGCGCGAGCGCCGAGGAGACCGAGCGGGTGCTGGCCTGGCTGGAACGGCCGGCGACGCGCATGGTGCAGGTCGCCGGCGAGTGGGCCAGCCCGGCGGGCGGCGCCGGCCGGTGGCGCGGGGTGCTGGACCGCATCGAAGCAGGCCGCGCAGCCGCCGACCCGTTCGCGGACCGCCGCCGCCTCCGCCCCGACCACCGCCCCGCCCGCTGATCCGGCACCCGCCCCACCACCTGGGGTGGGATTGGGCAGCCAGGCTCCACAATCCCACCCCGGACCCGCCGGGGCCCGGGCGGTCTACAGCTCGCCGCGCGGGCGGTTCCCGGTGGTTCGCGCGCATCGCATAGCCTCTGGCGGCATGAGCACGCGCCCGCAACCACGTCCGTCGGTGCTGCGCCGTGCCGCCTATGGAATCTTCCGCACGCTGCCTCGTGCCCTCCGGAACCGGCTGGTCCGCACGCTCACCCCGAACTACACGGTCGGCGCGGTCGTGCTGGTCCATGACACGGGCGGCGCGTTGTTGCTGCTCCGCCAGCCGCCCGGCTGGGGCTGGTCCCTGCCCGGCGGACTGCTCGGCCGCCGCGAGAGCCCGGCCGACGGCGCCGCCCGCGAACTCGCCGAGGAAACCGGCATCGAGGTCCCGGCGGCGGCGCTGACCCCGGCCAGCCCGAACGCGCGCATCAACGCCGGCGCCCAGCAGGTCGACGTCGTCTTCACGGTCACCGTCGACCGGCCGGACGGCACCCTGCGCATCGACCCGGTCGAGGTCCTCGAAGCCGGCTGGTTCGCGGCCGACGACCTGCCGCCGCTCACGATCTCCACGGCCCGGACGCTCGCGCTGTACGGGATCGGCCCGTACGCCGAATACGCACCCGACGGCACACCGCGCCCCACAGTGACACAGGAGTCCGCACAAGAGTCCACACCGGACAGCGCCGAACCCGCGAACGGTGCCAGCGGCCGATGACCCCGTCCGCTCAGGAGCTCTGTGCTGTTGTTCTGGCCGCCGGCGAGGGCAGGCGGCTCGCGCCGCTCACCGAGCATCGCCCCAAGGCGCTGTGCCCGGTCGGCGCGCGTACCCTGCTCGACCGCGGCCTCGACCGCATCGCCGACCTCGGCTTCACCGGCACCGACCGGGTCGCGGTGAACGCCCATCACCACGCCGACCAGGTGGCCGCCGCCGTAGCCGGGCGCGCACACCTGTCGGTCGAGCAGCCCGAGGCGCTGGGCACGGCGGGCGCCGTCGCCGCCCTCCGGACGTGGGTCGCCGGTCGCGCCGTCCTCGTCTGCAACGCCGACGCCTACCTCGCGGACGGGGACGTCGCACCCCTGCTCGCCGGATGGACGGGCGAAGTCCCCCGTCTCCTCGTCGTCAAGGACCCGGACCGGCGTGACTTCGGCGAATGGCGGTTCGCCGGGATGTCCCTGCTGCCCGCCGCCACGGCCGCTCGGCTGGAACCGGTGCCGACCGGCCTGTACGAGGTCGTCTGGCGTGCTGCCGCGGCGGCCGACGCGATCGAGCTGACGCCGTTCGACGGGTACTTCGTCGACTGCGGCACCCCGTCGGACTATCTCGCGGCGAACCTGCACGCCTCCGGCGGCGCGAGCGTGGTCGGCGACGGCGCGGTCGTCGAGGGCCGCCTGACCCGCAGCGTCGTATGGCCGGGCGGCTGGGTCGGCCCGGACGAGCACCTCGTCGAGGCGATCCGTGCCGGCCGCGACCTCACCGTCCCCGCACCGCTGCCCGCCTGACCCCGCGCGGGGCGGGGCTCGGCTCGGCGGGGGTCAGCGCGGGGCGGGGCGGCTCAACTCGGCGCGGGGCGGGGCGGGGCAGCTCGGCGCGGGGCTGCTCGGGCTCAGGCGCCGTCCGGATAGCATTGTGGGAGGCGCTGGCCACCGCCGGCGACGCCACCTTCAGGAGGAGTTCGCCACCGTGATCACCTCGATCGTCATGGTCACCTGCTCGACGGACGCCATCCCCGAGGTCGCCGAGGCCATCGCGGACCTGCCGGGCGTGAGCGAGGTGTACTCCGTGGCCGGCAACGTCGACCTGATCGCCGTCGTCCGGGTCCGCGAGTTCCACGAGGTGGCCGAGGTGATCGCCGGCAGCATCAGCAAGGTGCCCGGGGTCCTCGACACGGAGACGCACATCGCGTTCCGCGCGTACTCCAAGCACGATCTGGAGGCCGCGTTCGCGATCGGCTTCGAGGCCGCCGATTGACCGCCGCCCTGGAACAGCCGCACCCGATCTGGCTCGCCCGGCACCTGCCGTCGGCGCATTCCTCGACGGCGCGGATCAACGGGCGCGAGTTCAGCACCTGGTCGGCGACGTACGACGCCGTGGGGCTCGGCCCGGACGCCGCGCCGAACCGCGAAATGATCGAACTGGCGGCCCGGTGCACGGTGCTGTGCAGCCCGCTCCCCCGCGCGATCGAGACGGCGGCGCTGGCGGGTGCGGTCGAGCCGGTCGTGGCGCCGATCCTGGCCCGTGCGGTCCGTCCGGATGTGCCGTTCACGTTCGTCCGGCTGCGTCCGAAGATGTGGCGTGCCGTGACCCGGGTCGTGTGGCAGTTCGGGTGGGCCACGGCAGTCGAGACACCGCAGCAGGCGCGGTCCCGTGCCGCCGACGCCGCCGCCCAGCTCGCCGCGCTCGCGTCGCACGGCGAGGTGCTGGTCATCGGCCACAACTACTTCAACTCGCTGATCGGCTCGGCGCTGCGCCGGCGCGGCTGGTCGGGCCCGCGCCTGCCGTCCACGCGCTACGGCCGCGCGAGTGCCTTCGTGCCGCCCGCCGTGGGCACCGCCTCGTGGGCCCCCCGCGACGGCGTCGCCGGCACGCCAACGCACTAGCCCGCGACGTCAGGCGTTGGCGGCGGCGACCCATCGGTCGAGGACGGTGCCTGCCGCACCCGAATCGACCGCGGCGGCCGCCCGCTCCAACGCACCACGCAGCGCCTCGGTCACGTCGCCGCTCGGTCCCTCGTAGGCGACCAGCCCGGCGGCCGCGTTCACGAGGACGGCGTCGCGCACCGGACCTCGCTCCCCCGCCAGAACCGCGCGCGCCACCTTCGCGTTGTACGGGGCGTCGGCCCCGCGCAGGTCGGCCGCGGACGCCCGCGGGATGCCGAGATCCGCCGCGTCGACGGTCTCCTCCCGGACGGCGCCCTCGTGCACGATCCACAGCCGGGTCGGCGCGGTCGTCGTGAACTCGTCGAGCCCGTCCTCACCCCGCATGACCAGCGCGGACGTGCCACGACTGGCCAGCACGCCGGCCATCACCCCGGCCATGCGCGTGTCGAACACGCCGACGGCCGTCGCGCGGGCACGTGCCGGGTTCGTCAGCGGACCGAGGAAGTTGAAGACCGTGGGGACACCCATCTCGCGCCGCGGCACACCGGCGTGCCGCATGCCCGGGTGGAACTTCGCCGCGAAGCAGAAGCCGATGCCGGCGTCACGGACGCACCGCGCCACCGCATCCGGGTCCAGGTCGATCCGGACGCCCAGCTCCTCCAGCAGATCCGCCGAGCCGCAGCTGGACGACGCCGCACGGTTGCCGTGCTTGATCACCCGCGCGCCCGCGCCCGCGACCACGATGGCCGCCATCGTCGAGATGTTGACGGTGTGCGCCATGTCGCCGCCGGTGCCCACCACGTCCACCGCGTCGTCGGTGACGTCGATCGGCGTCGCGTTGTCGAGCATCGTCCGGACGAGGCCCGCGACCTCCTCGATCGTCTCGCCCTTGGCCCGCAGCGCCACGACGAACGCGGCGATCTGCACCGGCGTCGCATCGCCGGCCATGATCTCGCCCATCGCCCAGGCGGTCTCGTCGGTGGAAAGGTGACGGCCGCGGAGCAGCGCGTTGAGCAGTGCCGGCCAGGACGTCGCGGGCGCCTGCGAGCCGGTCACGACGTGGCCGGCACGCGACTTGCCCGGGTGCGCAGCACGTCGGCGACGACCGCCGCGGCGTCGATCGGGTCGAGCGGGTGCGACAGGTAGGCGTCGGCCTTCGACCAGGTCGCGAGCCAGCGGTCGACCTTGCGCGCCAGCACCACGATCCGCGGCGGGCAGTCCTCGAGGATCTCGTCCGTGAGCTGCCGCGACAGGCCGAGACCGCCGGTGGGCCAGGCCTCCGCGTCCAGGATGAGCAGGTCCAGGCCGCCCTCGTCAGCCTTCGCGATGACGTCCTCACCGGTGGACACGTCGACGAACTCGACACGACCCAGGTCAGGGGCCGGCCGGCGGCCGATCGCCATCCGGATGCGCTCGCGTACCGCGGCGTCGTCGCTGTAGACGAGAACCGTGAACTCGGCGGTGGCGCTGCTCATGCGGGCTGCTCCCTACGGCAGACGGGTGTGACGCGCGAAACACCGCGATCCTATCGGGCGGCCGGCGTCCCGGGCTCCGCGCCCTCCACAGCTTCCGCGCCCTCCGCGCCCTCCGCAGCCTCCGCGCCACCAGCCTCCGCGCCACCAGCCTCCGCGCCACCGGCCACCGCGCCGCCCGCCCCCACAACGTCGGCCTCGGCATCGGCCTCGGCGAGCGACGCGGCTTCCAGCCGGTCGAGCCGACGGTCCTCCCGCACGGCCTCGCGCTCCGACGCGCGGATCCACTGGACGATCAGCGCGCCGAGCATCAGCAGGCTCACGAGGTCGCCGGAGGCCCACAGCAGGCCGCCGCCGACCTCCTGGTCGAGCAGCGGGTCGATCCACGGCAGGTCGAGGGACCGGTAGTGGTCCTCGGCGAGGAGGGTCCGGCTCTGCATGATCGTGAGCCCGAGCACCGCGTGGAACGGCATCGAGAGAAACATCACGAGCGCACGGAGCGGGTACGGGGCACGCCCCGGCAGCGGGTCGAGCCCGATCAGCGGCCAGAAGAACAGGCAGCCGACGAGCAGGAAGTGGGCGTGGAGCAGCTCGTGGAGCATCCGGTTCGTGAGCGTCGCCTCGTACCAGCCGGAGAAGTACAGCGCGTACGGACTGGCGATGAACAGGCCGAACGCCACCACGGGGAACGTCATGACCTTCGCGAACCGGCTGTGCAGCAGCGCGAGCAGCCAGCGCCGCCACCGCAGCGGCAGGGTCCGCAGGGCCAGCGTCACCGGCGCGCCGAGCGCGAGGAAGATCGGCGCGATCATGCTCAGCAGCATGTGCTGGACCATGTGCGCGCTGAACAGCGTGTCGTCGTACGCGCCGAGGCCGGACAGCGTGGCGATCGCCACAATGCCGAGCCCGCCCGCCAGGAAGAGCACCGTCCGCAGCACCGGCCAGCGGTCGCCGCGAGCGTGCAGGCGGTGCACCCCGTAGAGGTACAGACCGCCCGCCACCAGCAGCACCGCGGTCAGCCAGGAGTCGACGGACGCCTCGGTGAACAGGGCTGCCGGGGTGAACGGGGGCAGCCCCCCGGAAGCGGTCGCAGGAGGCACGACGCAAGCGTAAGCCCTGCACGGAGACGCGCCGCAGCACACCCCGTGCGCCCCAGGCGACCACTCAGGGCCATAATGCTCCCGTGACGACGGCGACCACCTTTGAGAAGAGCCAGATCCATTCGATGACGCGGCCGAACATGGTCAGCGTCGGGACGATCGTCTGGCTCTCCAGCGAGCTCATGTTCTTCGCCGCCCTGTTCGCGATGTACTTCTCGATCAGGGCGACCAGCATCGGCCAGGAGATGTGGGCGGAGGAGACGGAGAAGCTCAACCTCCCCTACGCGCTCACCTTCACCATCATCCTGGTGCTGTCCTCGCTGACGTGCCAGTTCGGCGTGTTCGCCGCGGAGAAGGGCGACGTGTTCGCGCTACGCCGCTGGTTCGCGATCACGTTCGTCATGGGCCTGATCTTCGTGCTCGGCCAGGCGAACGAGTACCGCCAGCTCGTCGGCCACGAGGACCTCGCGATCAACACCAACGGCTACGGGTCGGTGTTCTACCTGACCACCGGCTTCCACGGCCTGCACGTCATCGGCGGCCTCGTCGCCTTCCTGTTCATGATGGCGCGATCGACCATGGGCCGGTTCACTCCGGCCCAGGCGACCAGCGCCATCGTCGTGTCGTACTACTGGCACTTCGTCGACGTGGTGTGGATCGGCCTGTTCGCCACGATCTACCTGATCAAGTAGTCGCCGACATGACATGCCTCTCAGCCCCGATCCACAAGGTGAAGCCATGATCGCCTCCGCCGGCGCCCGCGTGCGCGACCGGTTCCGACGCTCCTCAGGGTTCGTCATCGTCGTCCTCGCCCTCGGGCTCCTCGGCGGCGCCTACACCGCGTTCGCCCCCTCCAGCCAGGCCGACGAGGGCGCGTCCTCGATCGCGGTGCAGGAGGGCAAGCAGCTCTACAACGCGGGCTGCAGCAGCTGCCACGGTCCGAACGCCCAGGGCGTCGAGGGCCGCGGCCCCAGCCTCGTCGGCGTCGGCGCGGCCGCGGTCGAGTTCCAGGTGAGCACCGGCCGCATGCCGATGGCACGCCAGGAGGCACAGGCCGAGCGCAAGCCCGCCAAGTACAAGGCGGAGGAGACCGAGCAGCTCGCCGCCTACATCGACTCGCTCGGCGGCGGCCCGAAGGTCCCCACGGGCGATCTCCGCGACGGCGATATCGCCGAGGGCGGCAAGTTGTTCCGGGTGAGCTGTGCCGCGTGCCACGGCTACACCGCGAACGGCGGCGCCCTGTCCTCCGGCAAGTTCGCGCCGGCGCTGGACGACGTCACCGACGAGCAGCTCTACGCCGCGATGCTCACCGGCCCGCAGAACATGCCGGTCTTCGGTGACAACCAGCTCACTCCGGACGAGAAGAAGTCGATCATCAACTTCGTCCAGTCGCAGAAGGCCGAGAAGGACCCGGGCGGCATGGGTCTCGGCCGCACCGGCCCGGTGCCCGAGGGCCTGGTGATCTTCGTCGTCGGAATTGTCGTCCTGGTGTTCGCGACCATCTGGATTGCAGGTAAGTCATGAGTGACCAGCACCACCCCACGCCGATCGACGTCGACGATCCGTCGCTGACCCGGTTCGACCTGGTCCGCGAGGGCGCTCGGCGCGACGGGGTCGAGATCGTGCACTACAAGCCGCGGTTCCCGGAACCGGGCACCAAGGCGGAGAAGCGCGTCGAGCGCTCCATCGCACTCTGGCTGGCGGTCAGCGGCATCGCCGCGCTGGCGTTCGTCGTCATCTACTGCGCCTGGAACTGGGAATACGTCCTGGGCGGCACGGACTACGCGTTCTTCACCCCGCTGCTCGGCACCACGCTGGGCCTGTCGCTGGTGGGCGTCGGCGCGGCGGTGGTCATCTGGGCGAAGCGTCTCCTGCCCGAGGAGATCTCGATCCAGGACCGCCACGACGGCCGCTCCGCCGAGGACGAGCGCAAGCTCACCACGGCCACCGCGATGAACATGGTCGACGAGGTGGGGCTGAAGCGGCGTCCGCTGCTCAAGGGGGCGCTCCTCTTCGGCATGGGCGGGCTCGCCACGGCGCCGCTCGTACCGGTCGTCGGCGCGATGATCGAGGACCCGCACAGCGAGGACGAGCCGCTGTTCCACACCGGCTTCAAGGAGGGCGTCCGGCTGGTCCGCGTGGACGGCACCCCGGTCCGCCCGGCCGACATCTCGGCCGGCGGCATCGAGACGGTGTTCCCGGGCATCCCGCACGGCATCAGCAACAAGTACGCCGACTCGCCGACCCTGCTGATCCACCTTCGGCCGGAGGACGCCGAGCGCGCCCTGGCCAAGAAGCGGGACCTCTTCCCCACCGAGGCGACGGAAGAGGAGAAGGAGGAGCTGCTGGACGGACACTTCGGCAACTTCTACGCGTACTCCAAGATCTGCACGCACGCGGGCTGCCCGGCGAGCCTCTACGAGCAGCAGACGCACCGGCTGCTCTGCCCGTGCCACCAGTCGCAGTTCGACGTGCTCGACAGCTGCCGGCCGGTGTTCGGGCCCGCGACGCGGCCGCTGCCGCAGCTCCCGATCGAAGTCGACGAGGAAGGTTTCTTCGTCGCGAAATCCGACTACCTTGAGGCTGTAGGCCCGGCGTTCTGGGAGCGTCCATGAAGCTACCGAAGATCAAACCCGCCGAGCTTCCCGCCAAGGGAGCCGACTGGGCTGACCAACGTCTCGGGGCAGCGACCCCGGCGCGGCGCGCGCTGAACAAGGTCTTCCCCGACCACTGGTCGTTCATGCTCGGCGAGATCGCGCTCTACTCGTTCATCATGCTGCTGCTGACGGGCGTGTTCCTGACCCTCTTCTTCGACCCGTCGATGAAGGAGGTCGTCTACGACGGCAGCTACACCCCGCTGCGCGGCATCGAGATGTCCCAGGCGTACGCGACCAGCCTCGACATCTCCTTCGATGTCCGCGGCGGCCTGATCATGCGCCAGATCCACCACTGGGCGGCGCTGCTGTTCGTCGCCTCGATGATGGTGCACATGTTCCGGGTGTTCTTCACCGGAGCGTTCCGCCGTCCCCGCGAGATGAACTGGCTCATCGGCATCACGCTGATCGTGCTCGGCATCCTCGAGGGCTTCGCGGGCTACTCGCTCCCGGACGACGCCCTGTCCGGCACCGGCCTGCGGATCATGAGCGCGATCGTGCTGTCGATCCCGCTGATCGGCACCTGGGTGTCGTTCGCGGTGTTCGGCGGGGAGTTCCCCGGCGAGGTCATCATCCCGCGGCTCTACATCGTGCACGTGCTGCTCGTCCCGGGCGTGCTGCTCGCGCTGATCGCCGCGCACATCGGCCTGGTGACCAAGCAGAAGCACACGCAGTTCCCCGGTCCGATGGCCACCGAGAAGAACGTGGTCGGCCACCGCATGTTCCCGGGCTTCGCGGCCAAGGGCGCGGGCCTGTCGTTCATCGTCTTCGGTGTGCTGGCCCTGCTCGGCGGCTGGTTCCAGATCAACCCGATCTGGCTGTTCGGCCCGTACAAGGGCGAGGTCGTCTCCTCCGCGTCCCAGCCCGACTTCTACGTCGGCTGGCTCGACGGATCGACCCGGCTGTTCCCCGCCTGGGAGACACGGGTCGGCGGCTACACGCTGCCGGCGGTGTTCTGGCCGACGGTGGTCCTGCCGGGCATCCTGTTCACGCTCGCGGCGCTGTACCCGTTCCTGGAGGCCAAGTTCCTCAAGGACAAGGAGCACCACAACCTGCTCCAGCGGCCCCGCGACGTGCCGGCCCGGACGGCGCTCGGCGCCATGGCCATCTCGTTCTACACGGTGCTGTGGATCTCCGGCGGCAACGACGTCATCGCCGACAAGTTCCACATCAGCCTCAACGCGATGACATGGCTCGGCCGTATTGGGTTGCTGGTGGTACCGCCGCTGGCGTTCTACATCGCGTACCGCATCTGCCTGGGTCTTCAACAGCACGACCGGGAAGTCCTGGCGCACGGTGTGGAGACGGGCATCATCAAGCGGCTCCCGTCCGGGGCGTTCATCGAGGTGCACCAACCCCTCGCCGAGCCGGACGAGCACGGCCACGTCAGCCTGGAGTACGCCGGCGCGCCAGTCCCGAAGCGGATGAACAAGCTCGGCGCCTCCGGGCAGGCCGTCAAGGGCTTCTTCTTCCCGCTGGAGCGGCCCGCCAAGGGCAAGCACAAGGCCAAGCGCGAGCTGACCGAGGCCAGCGACAAGAAGTAACGCCCAGCGCGCTCTGAGAGGGCCCGCCGACCGCACCACGGGTCGGCGGGCCCTCTCGTTTCGCCCGGGGCGCCCCGCCCCCGACGCCGCCGCCGACCTTGCCGCCGACGCCGACCTTCGGACTTTTGAGGGTCCGGCGACAGGTTCCACCCTCAAAAATCCGAAGGTCGGCGCGGACGCCGGCCCCGGCCGGGCGGTCCGCGAGGCGGCGGGCGCGGGCGCAGCCCGGGCCGGGCGCCGGCCCCGGCCGGGCGGTCCGCGAGGCGGTGGGCGCCGGCGCCGCCGCGGCCCCGTGGCGGGCGGCGCCGGGGCGTCCGGAGGCGCCGGTGACCGGGCGGCATACGGCCTGTGAACAGCACGGACTCCACCAGGTGAATGATCACGTGCCAGACGCACAGGAGTTTGACTGAACGTCCCCGATCGACGTCGCAGAGTGCGACACTTCCGGCGTGTCCCCAGCACTCCCCCAGCGCGTGGCCGCCGCGGTCGCCGCGACGGTCGCTGACCTGGTCGGTCAGGGCACGTCCGGCGTCCTGCTCCTCGGCAGCCAGGTGCGCGGCGACGCCCACGAGCACAGCGACGTGAACCTGGTCGCCTTGGGGCCCGGCCCGGACTACGTGCTGCGGCAGGTGAACGACACGCTGATGTCGGTGTCCTGGCGGACGCCGGAGAAGGTGCGGGCGGCGTTCGCGAACCCGCGCGAGGCGGGCGGGGCTGTGCCGGGTTGGCGCAGCGCGGTGATCCTGCACGACGCGCACGGCGAGCTGGCGACACTCGTCGAGGCCGCGCGCGGCTGGCTCTGGTCGGACATCGACACGCGGCGGCGGGCCTGGATCGCGAACCAGGTGACGATCCATGCCGAGGAGGTCCACCGGCTGGTGGGCTCGCTGGCGCTGGGGCGCCGGACGTCCGCGGCGGTGAACCGGAACCTGCTGGCGACCCAGTTACCGATGATCGCGGCCGTCCACCAGCGGATCCTGTACGACAGCGAGCACCGGCTGTTCGACCTGGTGGCGGACGCGATGGGCGAGCGGTGGCTGCACGCGCAGCAGGCCGCGCTGGCGCTGCACGCCGAGGCGCTGGACGAGTCGTGCCGGGCCGCGCTGGACTTGTACGCGATGCTCACGCCCGCTGTGGAGGATTGCCTCACGGCGGAGCAGCGGAAGGTGGCCGGCGCCGCCGCCGATCTGGCCTGGCGCGCCCAGCGTCCCCGCACCGGCGCCTAGACACAGATCTGGGCGATGTTTCGGTGGCTATAGCAACCGAAACATCGCCCCAACGCGGCCGAAGCCTCAGTGGGCCTCGGGCGAGGTGTAGTAGTACTCGAACAACAAGCCGCCGACGGTGATCAGGATGGCGATGGCGCCCATGATCATGAGCCAGGTGGCCCAGAAGACGACGCCGAGGCCGGCGAGCGCGGCGGAGAGCGCGAGGCCGAACGGCCAGTAGCTGCCGGGGCTGAAGAAGCCGAGTTCGCCGGCGCCTTCGTGGATCTCGGCGTCGTCGCGGTCTTCGGGGCGGGGTTCGATGCGGCGGGAGACGAAGGAGAAGTAGCCGCCGCAGAGGACGACGAGGCCACCGGTGAGGACGAGGGCGGTGGTGCCGACCCAGTCGCCGCCTTCGATGGTGGCGTCGGTCCAGATCCAGTAGACGGCGGCCATGACGAACAGGAACAGCGCCAGGCCGTTGAAGATCCGGGATTCGCTCTTCATGGGTGTGGTTCCAGCCTCTCGCTGCTCAGCTGCCGGACTTCGCCTGCTGGCGCCGGGTGTTGAAGGGCAGGGTGGTGGTGGCGGCCGGCTCCTGCCCGATGGAGGCGAGGGCTTCGGCGAGGGAGTCGCCCTTGGTCCGCGCGTCGAGGTACTTCTGGTAGTCCTCGGGGCTGACGGCCCGGACCTCGAAGTTCATGTTGGAGTGGTAGGTGCCGCAGAGTTCGGCGCAGCGGCCCACGAAGGCGCCTTCGCGGTCGATGCTGCTGATCTCGAACGAGTTGGTGCGGCCCGGGATGACGTCGCGCTTGAACAGCATCTCGGGGACCCAGAACGAGTGGATGACGTCGTTCGAGGATTCTTCGAAGCGGATCCGCTTGCCGGTCGGGAGGACCAGGATCGGGATCTCGTCGGGGGTGCCGACGGTCTGGACCTGGAGGCCGTCGGGGCCGCGGGTGCCCTGGTAGGCGAAGATCCAGTTCCACTTGAAGCCGACGACGCTGACGGTGACGTCAGGGCTCTCGGTCTTCTTGTCGATGTAGGTCTGGGTGACCGCGGTGTAGTAGAAGAGCACGCACACGATGAGGACGGGCGCGACCGTGTAGAGCACCTCGAGCGGCAGGTTGAACCGGGTCTGTACCGGCAGCTCGTCGCCCTTCTTGCGGTACGCGACGATGACCCAGAACATCAGGCCCCAGACGACGAAGCCCACGACGAGGGCGGCGACGACGGACCAGGTCCAGAGGTCGCGCATCGCCTCGGCCTGCGGCGTGACGCCCTTGGGCCACCCGAAGCGCAGTACCTCTTCGGTCGAGCAACCAGCGAGCGTGACGGTGAGCAGACCGGCGGTCAGGACGAGCCGCGTGGCACGCCCCAGAAATCCAGTCCTCGCCGACGGGTTCGGGACCACCTGCTGTGCCCTCCTCCTACGCACCCGCCGTGTGTCCGGACGGGTGGTTTCCAGAACAGCGCGAAGATTACTCGACCGCACCCCGGCGGACCTGCCAGGGGTGCCGCCTGGCGTGGCGGTAGCGTGGGTTATGTGGGGCGGACCTATCTGGACGCGGCGTCGTCGGCGCCGCTGCATCCGGTTGCCCGGGCGGCGCTGCTCGCGGGCCTGGACGACGGCTGGGCGGATCCTGCGCGCCTGTACACGGAGGCGCGGCGTGCCCGGCAGCTCCTGGACGCGGCGCGCGAAGTCGTCGCGGGCGTGCTGGGCGCCAGGCCGGACGAGGTCACGTTCTGTGCGAGCGGCACGCAGGCGGCGCATCTGGCGGTGCTGGGCGGGCTGGCGGGGCGGCGTCGCGCCGGTGACGCGCTGGTCCATTCGGCGGTGGAGCACTCGGCGGTCCTGCACGCCGCTGAGAAGCATGTGGCGGACGGTGGCAGAGCCGTGCCCGTCGGCGTCGACCGCGACGGTGTGGTCGACGTCACGGCGTTCCGCGCGGCCGTGACCGCTCCCGGTGCCGCGCTGGCGGCGTTGATGTCGGCGAACCACGAGGTCGGAAGCCTTCAGCCGGTCGAGGCCGTGGCGGAGGCGTGCGGCGATGTCCCCCTGTTCGTGGACGCGGCCCAGTCCGTCGGGCGGGTCCCGGTGCCGTCCGGCTGGTCGTTGCTGAGCGCGAGCGCGCACAAGTGGGGCGGCCCGCCCGGGGTCGGGGTGCTGGCGGTCCGCAAGGGCGTGCGGTGGCGTTCCCCGCTGCCCGCGGACGAGCGCGAACAGGGCCGCGTCCCCGGCTTCGGCAACCTGCCTGCGGTCGTCGCCGCCGCCGCGTCGCTGCGGGCCCGCGCCGACGAACTCGCCGCCGAGGACGCCCGCCTGCGCCCGCTCGTGGACCGCGTCCGTGCCCGCGTCGCGGCGACCGTCCCGGACGTGGAGGTCGTGGGCCACCCGACCCTTCGGCTCCCCCACCTCGTCACGTTCTCGTGCCTGTACGTGGACGGCGAGGCCCTGCTGCACGCCCTGGACGCCCGGGGATTCGCGGTGTCGAGCGGATCGTCGTGCACGTCGTCCACGTTGACGCCGTCGCACGTCCTGGAGGCCATGGGGGTGCTCAGCCACGGCAATGTGCGGATCTCGCTGCACAGGGACACGACGGAGGCCGACGTGGACAGGTTCCTGACCGTGCTGCCCGAGGTGGTCGCCGAGCTGCGCGCCACGGCGGGGGTGGCCGGACTGTGATCGTCATCGACTGCCGCGGCCAGCGGTGCCCGCTGCCGGTGATCGCGCTGGCCCGCCAGATCGGCGACGTCGAGGTGGGTGACGTGGTGCGGGTGCTCGCGGACGACCCGGCGGCCCGCGTCGACATCCCGGCCTGGTGCCGGATGCGCGAGCACGAGTACGCGGGCGACACCGTCGTGGACGGCGCGCCCGCGTACGACGTGCGAAGGCTCAGCTGAAGAGCGTCACGGCAGGTGCGGCTGGACCTCGGCCGCCGCCTCGTCGCCGTAGGCCTCGCCGAGCCGCTTGGCGAAGTCGTCCGGCTTGATGACGTACTCCTGGGTGCCGATCGTCTCGATGACGTACGTCGCGACCAGGCAGCCGACCTGCGCGGACCGCTCCAGCGACAGCCCCCAGGACAGCCCGGCGAAGAAGCCGGCACGGAAGCCGTCGCCGACGCCGGTGGGGTCGTGCTTGGCGAGCTCGCGGGCGCACGGCACCTGGATCGTGTCGATGCCGCGACCGGCGATCTCGACGCCCTTCGAGCCGAGCGTGGTGACCCGGACCTTCACGCGGTCCAGGACGTCCTCGGTGCTGTACCCGGTCTTCGACTCGAGCAGGTTCTTCTCGTAGTCGTTGGTCAGCAGGTACTCGGCGCCGTCGATCAGTTCGCGCGTCTGCTCACCGGACATGCGGGCGAGCTGCTGCGACGGGTCGGCGGCGAACGCGTAGCCGCGCTCGCGGCACTCGGCGGTGTGCCGGACCATCGCCTCGGGGTCGTTGGCGCCGATCAGCACCAGGTCGAGACCGCCGAACCGGGCCGCGACGGGCTCCAGCTCGATGCTGCGGGCCTCGCTCATCGCCCCGGCGTAGAACGAGGCGATCTGGCACATGTCGTCGTCGGTGGTGCAGACGAACCGGGCGGTGTGCGCCAGCTCGGACACGTGCACCGAGTCGCAGTCGACGTTGTGCCGCTCGAGCCAGGAGCGGTAGTCGGCGAAGTCCGCGCCGACCGCGCCGACCAGGACCGGAGACAGCCCCAGCTGGCCCATGCCGAACGCGATGTTCGCCGCCACGCCGCCGCGCCGGACCACCAGCTCGTCGACGAGGAACGACAGCGACACCTTGTCGAGCTGGTCCGGCAGCAGCTGTGTCGCGAACCGACCGGGAAAGTGCATCAGGTGGTCGGTGGCGATGGAACCGGTCACGGCAATCTTCATACCTACGCCTCGGGTCGGGGCCGGTTGACACAGCAGCCTAACCCGTTCGGTACCCCGTGTTCACGTTCGCATCCGCTGTCCGCTCTCCGGACACGCGACAGCCGCGCCGGACCTGCCGACGCGGCTGTCGAAAGCTCTAGTGGAACGAGTCGCCGCAGGCGCACGAGCCGCCCGCGTTCGGGTTGTCGATCGTGAAGCCCTGCTTCTCGATGGTGTCGACGAAGTCGATCTTGGCGCCCGACAGGTACGGAACGCTCATGCGGTCGACCGCGACCTCCACGCCACCGAAGTCGGTGACGGTGTCGCCGTCGAGCGAACGCTCGTCGAAGAAGAGCTGGTAACGCAGGCCGGAACAGCCACCGGGCTGCACGGCGATGCGCAGCCGCAGGTCGTCGCGGCCCTCCTGCTCGAGCAGCGCCTTGACCTTGGCGGCGGCCACGTCGGTCAGCACGATGCTGGTCGGGGTCTGCTCGGTCGTCTCCTGGACGGTCACTTGGGCTCCCACTGCTCTCGGGTGTACTGCCTGGGGCAACCGTAGCCACCCCGAAACCATTCCCATGGTCGCACAGTTCACACGCGGCTCCACTCCCTGGCGACCCGTCCGGCGAGTGCGGTGAGCCCCGGCGCGGCCTCGGCGCGGGCCCGCTCCTCGGAGCCGAGGTGTTCGGACAGGGAGTACGCGCCGTCGATGCCGGCCGCGGCCAGTTCGCGGCGTCCCACCTCGACCCGCCCGGCCAGCACCAGGCACGGGATGCCCCGTTCCCGTGCCGCCTCGGCGAGGCCCACGGCCACCTTGCCGCGCAGCGACTGCCAGTCGAAGGACCCTTCGCCGGTGACGACGAGGTCCGCGTCGTCGAGTGCGGCGTCAAGACCGGTCAACTGCCTCACAAGCCCTATTCCGGACGCGCGTCGCGCACCGAGCGCCAGCAACGCCGCCCCGAGCCCGCCCGCCGCGCCGCCGCCGGGCAGGGTGCCGACCCCGACGGCCGAGAGCTCCCATTCGAGGACGTCGGCCCAGCGGGTCAACGCCGCGTCGAGGATCTGCACATCGTTCGGGGTCGCGCCCTTCTGCGGACCGAACACCGCCGACGCTCCCTGGATACCGAGCAGCGGGTTGTCGACGTCCGAGGCGGCGACCAGCGCGACGCCGCGCAGCCGGGGCGCGCCGGTCAGGCCCGTGCAGGCGTAGAGCGCGGCGCCGCCGTACATCAGCGCGGTCTTGTCCACGCCCACCGGACCGGCGCCGAGCGCGGCCATCATGCCGGCCCCGCCGTCGTTCGTGCCGGATCCGCCCAGGCCGACGACGACCGTCCGGGCGCCCGTCTCCACCGCGGCCGCGATCAGGATGCCGACGCCGTAGCTGGTCGTGACCTTCGGGTCCCGTTCGTGCGG
Source organism: uncultured Actinomycetota bacterium (assembly GCA_963742725.1). GTDB lineage: Bacteria > Actinomycetota > Actinomycetes > Mycobacteriales > Cryptosporangiaceae > CAVVAL01. The sequence goes on from CAVUMX010000003.1 coordinate 2,423,935, forward strand.
GGCGAGCAGGTGGAGGCCGCACACCTGCGCGGACTCCACGTACGCCGTGTCGCCGTCGACCAGGACCGTGGCGGGCACCGTCCGGCCGAGCGGGTCCGGCGCGTTCACCGCCAGGAGCCGCCCGCCCAGGCTCGTGTGCAGGACGTCGACGAAGCCGGGGCCGCCGTCGGACAGCGGACGGGTGACGACCACGTCGTTCACGGCGCCGTCGGCCCAGCCGTCGGCGATCGCGGCGGCGGCTTCGGCGGCGGACAGCGTCCCGCCGAACGAGTCAGGGGCGACCAGTACGCGCATGCCGTCCATCTTGCCGTCCGGCGACCACCCGCCCGGCCGCCCGCCGACTTTCGGCCGCCCCACCCCGTCCGCCCGGCCGCCCGCCGAGTTTCGGCCGCCCCGTCCGCCCGCCGAGTTTCGGACTTTTGAGGGTTCGCGGCGTGCGCCGACCCTCAAAAGTCCGAAGGTGGGGGAAGGTGGGGGCTCAGTAGCGGAGGGCGGCTCGGCAGGCGCACGGGGTGATCGCGCGGAGGGCGGCGCCGAGGGCGGCCATCCCGCGGATCGGGGCCTGGAACGCCACCCGCACCCGGGTCAGCTCGCTGCCCGGTTCGTCGCGGTAGCCGATGCCGATCCCGTACCGGTCGAGCGCCAGGGGCACGATCTCGGCCGGCGACCAGCCGGGCGCGGCACCGAGATGGCCACGGACGATCCCGGCGAGCTGCGCGCGGTGGGAACAGGCGAGGTGGCCCAGGATCCGGGCGGCGTGCGGCCGCACCGGATCGGGGCGGGCGGCGACGTACGCGGACAGGTCGACGGCCGCGGCGACGGGCCCGGCCAGCCGGATCTCCTCGACGGAGAGGTGGTGCAGCGTCGCGCCGTGGCCGACGTCGAGCAGTGCGCCGAGCGGGCGCATCGCGGCGAGCGCGACCGCGACGCGGGTCTGGTTGGCCGCCGACACGGGCAGGATCCGGCCGCCGACCAGGACGGTCACGCCGCTGCCGGCGATACCGGTGCCGGCGCCGTCCTCGACGTGGAGGACGCCCGTGAGGCTGCGCGCCGGCCAGTCACGGGTCCGGTCGGTGGGCAGGAGGAGCCACGGTTCGCCGTTCTCGTCCGGCACGTACGGCACGTCGCCGAGCCCTGGCGCCCAGGCGATCCGCAGCCGGGTCGGGCCCCCGTACTCGACGACCGTCCGCGCGGTCTCGGCGTCCGACGGGTGGGGGTTCTGCATCCGCCCTCCACGTGATTAGGTTAGCCTTACCTTAACAACAAGGAGGGTCGATGAACTACACCGGACCGAAGGCACGCCGCAGCAGGGCGCTCGGCGTCGCGCTCACGCCCAAGTGCGTGAAGTACCTGGAAGCGCGTCCGTATCCGCCCGGCGTCCACGGGCGCTCGCGCCGCTCGGTCTCGGACTACGCGCTCCGGCTCAAGGAGAAGCAGCGGCTGCGGTTCCAGTACAACATCAGCGAGACGCAGCTCAGGCGGGCTTTCGAGCGGGCGCTCCGCAAGGACGGCAAGACCGGCGAGCTGCTCGTCACCGAACTCGAACGCCGCCTCGACGCGCTCGTCCTGCGCGCCGGCTTCGCCCGGACGATCTACCAGGCGCGCCAGCTCGTCACCCACCGCCACATCACCGTGAACGGGCGCCGCGTCGACAAGCCCTCGTTCCAGGTCTCGATCGGCGACGTCGTGTCAGTGTCCGAGCGCAGCCGCACCAAGCCGCCGTTCCAGCTCGCCGCCGCCGGCGCGCACAAGCTGGAGCGCACCGCGCCGTACCTCGCCGTCGAACTGCCCGAGCTGCGGTTCACGATGATCGCCCTGCCGAAGCGCGTCGACGTCCCGGTCGTGTGCGACGAGCAGCTCGTCGTCGAGTTCTACTCCCGCTGACCGGGGGCCCGGCCGGCCGGCGGGGTGACGGCGGACACACTGGTCGCGCGTCCGCGCTGTGGGACGATTGGCGGTGGCCAATCCGCCAGCCTGGGAGCGTCCACGTGACCACCGTCGATCTCGATAACCCCGTCGGCCGCTGGGAAGATCCGTCCCCCACGCCCGCCGCGCTGCTCCTGCTGGGCCGCGGCACCGACCCGGAGTCCGAGCGCGGGGTGGACTGCCCCGGCGCGCTGCCGGCGGCGTCCGATCCGGATCTGGTGGAGCGCGCGACGAAGGCCCGCGCGGCGCTCGGTGACCGGGCGTTCATCCTGGGCCACCACTACCAGCGCGACGAGGTCATCCAGTTCGCCGACGTCACCGGCGACTCGTTCAAGCTGGCGCAGCAGGCGGCCGCCCGTCCGGACGCGGAGTTCATCGTCTTCTGCGGCGTGCACTTCATGGCCGAGTCGGCCGACATCCTGACCGGCGACCACCAGAAGGTGGTGCTGCCCGATCTGGCGGCCGGCTGCTCGATGGCCGACATGGCCACGTTCGACCAGGTCGAGGAGTGCTGGGACGTCCTGGTGGACGCGGGCGTCGCCGACGTCACGATCCCGGTCAGCTACATGAACTCCTCCGCCGACATCAAGGCGTTCACCGGCAAGCACGGCGGCACGATCTGCACGTCGTCGAACGCGAAGCGGGCGCTGGACTGGGCGTTCGGCAAGGGCGAGAAGGTCCTCTTCCTGCCCGACCAGCACCTCGGCCGCAACACGGCCGTCCGGGAGATGGGTTTCTCCCTCGACGACTGCGTGCTGTTCGACCCCCACAAGCCGGGCGGCGGGCTGACGCCCGAGCAGCTCCGGGACGCGAAGATGATCCTGTGGCGCGGGCACTGCTCGGTGCACGGCCGGTTCACGCTCGAATCGGTGAAGGACGTCCGCGCGCGGATCGAGGGTGTGAACGTCCTGGTCCACCCGGAGTGCCGGCACGACGTCGTGAGCAGCGCCGACCTGGTCGGGTCGACGGAGTTCATCATCAAGACGATCGAGGCGGCGCCGGCCGGGTCGAAGTGGGCGATCGGCACCGAGCTGAACCTGGTGAAGCGGCTCGCGCTGAAGCACACGGACAAGCAGATCGTGTTCCTCGACAAGGCCGTCTGCTTCTGCTCCACGATGAACCGGATCGACCTGCCGCACCTCGTCTGGGCGCTGGAATCCCTCGCGGCCGGCGAGCTGGTCAACCAGATCACCGTGGACGAGCGGACCACCCGCTACGCCAAGGCCGCCCTCGACCAGATGCTGGCCCTGCCCTGACCACGCAGGCATCCGGGTGCGGGGCTACCCTGACTGACCGTGAGCCCGCTCTTCCGCCGCAGTAAGCAGGATCCCGCCGACGAGGTCGCGCCGGAGCCGGCCGAGACCGAGCCGTCCGGCAAGGCGTTCACGCCTGCCAAGGGACGGCCGACGCCCAAGCGCACCACGCGCCGGCGCGTGGTCGAGCCGCCCCCGAAGGACAACAAGGAAGCGCGCCAGCGGATGCGGGAACGCATGCGCACCGAGCGGCAGGAGCGCTTCGAGGGCGCGCGCCGCGGCGACGAGCAGTACCTGATGGCCCGCGACCGCGGGCCCGTCCGCAAGCTCGTCCGGGACCTCATCGACGCGCGCCGCAACATCGGTCCGCTGTTCTTCGGCGGCCTGTTCGTCGTGCTGATCACGTCGTTCCAGTCGATGCCGGGGGTCGTGAAGCTCGGCGGCAGCGTGCTGTGGTTCGGCCTGCTGCTGCTCATGGTGCTCGACGGCTTCATCATCTCCCGGCTGGTGAAGCGCTCGGTCAACGCGCGCTTCCCGGACCACAACGAGCGGATGCCCGCCCTGTACTTCTACGCGATCATGCGGTCGCTGTCGTTCCGCAAGATCCGCAACCCGAAGCCGCAGGTCAAGCCCGGCGACGAGGTCTGAGCACGCGAGTCTAGGCCCGGGTGTAGAGCCGGCGGATCACGTCCTCGATCTCCGGTTCGAGCACCTGGAGGTCCCGCAGCGGCGCGACCTTGGCGACCCGGGCGATGACATCGGCGAGGGCGGCCTGGCCGTCGGCGAGCGCGAGGCGCTGGCGACGGCCGTCCGCTTCGAGGTGTTCGAGGCTTGTGCCTTCGATCTCCAGCGCCGGCCACGGCTCGGCGAGCTCCACGACCAGGCGCCGCCGCGACCCGTACCGGTCGTGCAGCGCGGCGAGGGACCCGTCGTGCACGACCCGCCCGTGGTCGATCACGACCAGCCGGGGACACAGCCGCTCGATGTCGGCGAGGTCGTGCGTGGTGAGGACGACCGTCGTCCCGTGACGGGCGTTGAGATCGGCGAGGAACCCGCGCACCGCTTCCTTGCTGACGACGTCGAGGCCGATGGTCGGCTCGTCCAGGAACAGCAGTTCGGGCCCGTGGAGCAGCGCGGCGGCGATCTCGGCGCGCATCCGCTGGCCGAGCGAGAGCTGCCGGACGGGCGTGTCCAGGAACGGCTCCATCGCCAGCAGCTCGACGCACTCGGTGAGCCGGGCCCGATGTGCGGCGGCCGGCACCCGGTAGACGTGCCGCAGCAGCGCGAACGACTCGCGCAGCGGCAGGTCCCACCAGAGCTGGCTGCGCTGGCCGAAGACGACGCCGATGCGCCGGGCCAGGCTGGTGCGCTGGGGCACCGGCTCCAGGCCGCACACCCGGACGTGCCCGCTCGACGGCATCAGCACGCCCGTCAGCATCTTGAGCGTGGTCGACTTGCCGGCGCCGTTGGGCCCGATGTAGCCGACCATCTCCCCCGGCGCGACCGTGATGTCCACCCCGGCGACGGCCGCCACCTCGCGCTTCTCGCGGCGGAACCGCCCCTTCTTCACCCGGAGCGTGAACGTCTTGCGCAGATCCCGGACCTCGATCATGACCCCGTACTCCCGTAGTGGCGGACACCGGTCCGCCAGATGAACCGGGCGGCGAACGCCCAGGCGACCGCGACGAGCGGCGCGCACCAGCCGAGCCAGGCCGGCGTGCCGAGCGGATCGGCGCGACCGAGCAGCACCAGCGCCGGTAGATAGGCGACGAACCCCAGGCCGAGTACGTACGCGAAGAGCACGCGGAACCAGCCGCCGAACACCGTCACCGGGAAGCTGCTGAACAGGTTGCCGCCGAACGTGAACGCGCTCGCCGCCTCCCACGCGTCCACCAGCCAGAAGTTGAGCGTGGCGCCGATGACGAACAGGCTGCCGAACACCACCGCGCCGGCCAGCGGCGTGACGACCAGCAGCACCACCCGCGCGGGCGTCCAGGTGATGTCGGCCATGTTGAGGGCGATGCCGAGCAGGATCATGCCCTGCATCGTCCGCCCGATCCGGCGCACCGCGATGTCGCTGACCAGGAGCTGCGGCAACGTGCCGAGCGGCCGCAGCAGGACGGCGTCGAGCAGGCCCGTGCGGACGTAGTGCGACAGCCGCAGGATGTTCCCGACGGCCAGGTCGGCGAGCGAGAAGCCGAGGCTGGCGAGCCCGGCGATGAGCAGTCCTTCGGCGAGAGTGAACCCGCCGAGCGCCGGGTTGACCCGGAAGAACACCAGCAGCGCGATGATGTCGACGCCGGAGATCACGCCGTTCAGGACAAGTTCCAGGGCGAACGACGCCCGGTACTCGGTCTGCGAGCGCACCTGGGCCTTCAGCAGGTGCCAGTACGCGCTAGCCACCCTGCACCACCAGCATGCGGACGGCCCTGCGCTGCACCAGGTGGCACACGCCGAGCAGCACCAGGACCCACGCCGCCTGCCTGGCCAGCAGCGGGAGCACGTCGCCGCGCTCGACCAGGATGTCCAGCGGCGCCTGGAACATCGCCGGGAACGGCGTGGCCCAGAGCAGGTCCTGCGCCCAGCCGGGAAAGAACGGGATCGGCACGCCCAGGCCGCTGAACACGTTGCCGGCGATCGCCCAGGCCATCAGCGCTCCCCGGACGTCCAGCAGCCAGAACGCGGACAGGTTCACCAGGTACCGGACCCCGAAGCTGACCACGACGGCCAGCGACGCGCTCAACACGAACGCGGGGTAGGTGACGAGCCGGGCCGGTACGTACAGGTCGAAGAACACCGCACCGGCGGCGACCGGAATCAGCAGGCGCGTGATGACGGCGTGGGCGGCGCGGCCGAGGTCGTCGGCGAGGTACGTCCAGATCGGGTTGAGCGGACGCAGCAGGTCGGCGGTGACGTCGCCCGTGCGGATCCGGTCGGCGAGATCGCTCCACCCCCACAGCAGGACGACGCCGAGCAACCCCTGCCCCACCCAGACGTACGTCACGAGCCGCGGGGCGTCGTAGCCCGCGACCGTCGCCGCCGACCCGAGAACGGCGAGCAGTAGGTAGCACTTGAGGAAACCGAACGCGGAGTTGCTGAACGCGGCGGCGAGCGTGGCCTGGCGGTAGGTGGCGTGGCGGTGGAACCCAGCACGGACGAGTGCCGCGAAGGCGGCCAGCATCGAAGTCCTCCTGCGAGGTGGCGGTTGGCGGGGACGCCACCCCGCCACGCAGCGTGACCCTCGCTGCGCACCGCCGGCCGGCAAGGCCGCCGAAGCTAGCATGTGTTAGCGCTTTCAGGCGACTTTATTTCCGGCAGATGACAGATTTCGTTACAGGACGAGCGTCCGGGTTAGGGTCGCCTCATGGAGTTCCGTCACCTGGGCCGATCCGGCCTCGTCATCAGTGAAATCGCTTACGGGAACTGGCTGACCCACGGGTCGCAGGTCGAGGAGGACGCCGCGCTGGCGTGCGTCCGCGCCGCCCTCGACGCCGGTATCACCACCTACGACACCGCCGACGTCTACGCCGCCACCAAGGCCGAGACCGTCCTCGGGAAGGCCCTCGCGGGCGAGCGCCGCGAGTCGTACGAACTGTTCACGAAGGTCTACTGGCCCATCGGCAAGGGCCGCAACGACCGTGGCCTGTCCCGCAAGCACATGATGGAGGGGATCAACGGGTCGCTGCGCCGGCTGCGGACCGACTACGTCGACCTCTACCAGGCCCACCGCTACGACTACGAGACGCCGCTCGAAGAGACGATGCTGGCGTTCGCCGACATCGTCCGCTCCGGCAAGGCGCTGTACATCGGCGTCTCCGAGTGGCGTGCCTCCGAGATCCGCGCCGCCGCTGAGTTGGCCCGCGAGCTGCAGGTGCCGCTCGTCTCCAGCCAGCCGCAGTACAACATGCTGTGGCGGGTCATCGAGGCCGAGGTCGTGCCGACGTCCGAAGAGTTCGGCATCGGCCAGATCGTCTGGTCGCCCATCGCCCAGGGCGTGCTCACCGGCAAGTACAAGCCGGGCCAGCCGCCGCCCGCCGGCTCCCGCGCCACCGACGAGAAGGGCGGCGCCGACATGGTCGCCGACTTCCTCACCGACGACGTGCTGACCCGCGTGCAGCAGCTCGAACCCCTCGCGTCCGACGCCGGACTGTCGCTCGCCCAGCTCGCCATCGCCTGGACGCTCCAGAACCCGAACGTGTCGGCCGCCATCATCGGTGCGTCCCGGCCCGAACAGGTCGCCGAGAACGTCAAGGCGGCCGGCGTGAAGCTCGACGCCGACCTGCTCAAGAAGATCGACGAGATCCTCGACCCGGTGATCGAACGGGACCCGGCGAAGACGGTCAGCCCGAACCCGCGCCCGTAGAGCTTTCGTCCCCCGCCGGCGCTTGCGCGCGGCGGGGGACGGACCGTCCGCGCCGCCGGCGGGGGACGAACGTCCGCGCCGCCGGCGGGGGACGAAACGAACTGTTCGGGATGGCGTGCTGTAACCGGGCGCGGGGCACCCCGATAAGCCCGACAGTTGGCGTTACTCGGCGGCGGTCAGCGGCATCGCGTATTCGGTGCGCTCGTCCTCGATGAGCGCGACTTCGCTGATACCGGCGTCCAGCAGTTCGCGCCAGTGCTCACCCAGCCACGTCTCGGCGTCCGACTGGCTCTGGTGGGCCTCCTCGATCCCTTCGATCTCGCCGAGATCGGCCTCGCCCTCGTACCGCCACGTCCACGCCATGCTCGCGCCCTCCCCGGCTACGTCCGACCTGACGGCCCAGCCTACTGTCACGCCGTCCGGTGCATCGTGGGAGAAGGAGCGACGGTGACACGCACGCTGGTGATCGGCGGGGTCAGGTCCGGGAAGTCGGCGTTCGCGGAGGGGCTGATGCCGGCCGGGGCGGTGACCTACGTCGCCACGGCCCCGCCCCGCGACGGCGACTCCGACTGGACGGCCCGCGTCGCGAGCCACAAGCTCCGGCGGCCGCCCACCTGGACGACCGTCGAGACCGGCGCCGCCATTCCCCCCGGCGCCGCACTTCCCCCCGGCGCCGCACTTCCCCCCGGTGCCGCCCTTCCCCCGGGCGCCGCACCTCCCGCCGTCACTGCCCTTCCCGCCGCGCTGCGCCGCGCCGAACAGCCGGTTCTGGTGGACGACATCGGCAACTGGCTCACGTGCGCCCTCGACGCCGCCGGCTGGGCCGACCCGGACGATGTCGCGCCCGCCTGCGCCGACCTCGTCGCGGCGGTCGAGGAGTGCGCGGTGCCGCTGGTGCTCGTCAGTCCGGAGGTCGGCTGGGGCGTCCTGCCCGCCACCCGCGCCGGACGGATCTTCGCCGACGCCCAGGGACGGCTCAACCAGCGCCTGGCCGAATCCTGCGACGCGGTGACACTGGTTGTCGCCGGCCTACCCGTGACCCTGAAGTAGCGCCGCCGCCGGCACCGTCGGGACGCCGGCCGTCACGGGGCCGGCCTCGGCCCGCCCCGGCCCGGCCCGTCGTGGCCCGGCCCGTCGTGGCCCGGCCCGTCGTGGCCCGGCCCGTCGTGGCGCTGCGCGTCGTGGCCCGGCCCGTCGTGGCCCGGCCCGTCGTGGCGCTGGGCGTCGGCGGGGTCTGTCGTGGGGCCGGCCGTCGCCGGAGCCGTCGTGGGGCTGAAGTAACCTGCCGGCATGATCAGCGCGACGGATCCGGCCCCTGTCGAACGTCCGGATCCCGGTCCCGCGGAGTCCGCGCGGGATCGCCTGTCCACGTTGGAGCACGGCCCGCGCGCGCTGGGCGAGCTGGCGGATCTGGCGGCGTGGGCGGCGTCCGTCCAGGGTGTGGCGCCGGCACCGGGATTCGTCCGGGCGCGATGCCTGCTGCTCGCGGCGGATCACGGCGTGGCGCACGGTCCGTCACTCCCCCGCGTCGAGGCGCTGCTCGAAGGCACCGGCCCGCAGGCACTGCTCGCCCGGACGGCCGGGGTCGAGGTGCGGATCGTCGACGTCGGCCTCGACAGCGAACCGGTCGCGGGCGTCGACAACCGCCGCATCCGGCGTGGCAGCGGACGGATCGACCAGGACGACGCGCTCACGGCCGACGAGGTGCTCGACGCGGTGGCGCTCGGGCGCCAGCTCGTGGACGAGGAGGTCGACGGCGGCACCGACCTGCTGATCCCGGCGGCTGTCGGCATGGATGCGGCACTGCCCGCGACCGCGCTGATCGCCACGCTCAGCCGGACGGAGCCGATCTGGGCGCTCGGCTTCGGCGCCATCCGGGACGACGCCGAGTGGGCCCGCTGGTGCCGCGTCATCCGGGACTGCCGCCGCCGCGCCGACGGTGGCCCGGACGAGCCGTTCCGCCTACTCGCCCTGATCGGGGGCGCGGACGTCGCCGTACTGGCCGGCGTCCTCGTGCAGGCCGCCGTCCGGCGTACACCTGTACTGCTCGACGGCACGGTGGGCGCCGCCGCCGGACTACTCGCGCGCGAACTCGCCGCGGAATCCCCGTCCTGGTGGCGCGCGCCGCAGCGCAACGGCTCCGCATCCGAACGGACCGCGCTGGACATGCTCCAGCTCGAATCGTCCGTACCGCTCGGGCTCCATCTGGGCGAGGGCTGCGGCGCCCTGGCCACCGTGCCGCTGCTGCGCACCGCCGTCGCCGTGATGGCGGAACTCACGACCGAGCCGCCGCCCAAGCCGGTGCCGCCGAAGATCCCCGGCCTGTTCGACGACGTCGAGGACGACGAGCCCGCCCGCGACGACACCGAGCCCATCACCTACGACGGAACCCCCGCGACCGGCGACCAGACGCCGGCCACCGAGCCCGAGCCAGCCGGCGACGCCCCGGCTAGCGACAACCAGGCTCCCGCCGACGAGCCCGAGCCGGCCGACAACGAGCCGGCGTCCGCCAGCGGACCAGGGCCGATAGACGAGCCGACTGGCAACAGGCCGACGCCGGCCGACACGCCTGTGCCCTCCGACGAGCCGACAGGCGACGAACCGGCACCCGCTGGCGAGTCGGCCAGCGACGATGCTGGGGCTGGGGCTGCGGCTTGGCCTGCGGTCGGCGAGCCGGCCAGCGCCGACGGGGCCGGACGCAGCGGCGAGTCGGCCGACGGTGAGCCATCGTCTGGCGGCGAGTCGACGCTAGAGGAATCTGCCGACGGCGAGGCCGGAGCGAGCACCAGCGGCGCCGAGCGGGACCGCAGGACTGGGCCGGGCGTGCCGGAGGCGGGTGCGTGACGGGCGTCGGCGGCGCGCGGGACCGGCTGGTGCCGTCACGTGGTTGACGGCCTGCGGCTGGCGTTGTCGCTGCTGACGGTCGCGCCGGTGCCGGCGGATACGGTCGACCGGCGTACCGGCGGGGCCGCCATGGTGTGGGCTCCTGCGGTGGGCGCCCTGCTCGGACTGGCCGCCGGAGGATTCCTGCTCCTCGCCCACGCGGCCGGAGCGCCGGGACTGGTCGCGGGCACCGCCGCTGTGGCCCTGTTCGCCGCGCTGACCCGGGGCCTGCACCTCGACGGGCTCGCCGACACCGCCGACGGCCTCGGCAGTTACGGGGACGCCGAGCGCGCGCTCACGATCATGAAGAAGTCCGACATCGGACCGTTCGGCGTCATCGCGATCGTCCTGGCGCTGCTCGCGCAGGCGGCCGCGCTGGCCGATCTCGCCGCCGGATCCGCCGTCCTGGTGCTGACCGCTGTCGCGGTCGCCGCTGCCACGGGACGGCTCGCCGTGACCTGGGCCTGCTGCCGGGGCATCCCGCCGGCACGGCCCGAGGGGCTGGGCGCGCTCGTCAGCGGGACCGTACGGCCGCTCGCCGCGCTGGCGTGGACGGTCGCCCTCGCGGCCGTCGCGGTGCTCGCCACGCCGGACCGCCCGTGGCTCGGACCGCTCGCCGTCGTCGCCGCCGTCGCCAGCTCGATCGCGCTGACCAGGCACACCGTGCGGCGGTTCGGCGGCATCACCGGCGACGTACTCGGCGCGTGCGTCGAGATCGCGGTGACGATCTGCCTGGTGGTGCTGGTCCTGTGACGGCCGGCCGCGCCACGGCGCCGGTCGCTCGCAGGCGCCGCTCGGCCGCCCTCGCCGCTCTGCCGGCTGGTCGGGGTGGGCTACAGCTCCGTCGCGGAGTGGCGGTCGGTCCAGCTCCGGACCAGCTCACGCTGCTCCTCGGCGGCGCCGTCGGTCACGTCGAGCCGGTCGCCGTCGATCGTCAGCGACGCGACCTGCTCCGGGTTGTGACTCAGCCAAGCCCGCACCGTGTGCACGACGTCATGGAGCGCCGGCACCACAGGCGCGAGGTCCACGACGAGCAGCCCAGGCCGCTCCACGACCGGTTCGCCGTCGATCGCGGCGGCATGCCGGCGTACGTCCTGCACGTCCAGCTCGCGTAGCCGGCGACCTAGTTGCTCGGTGCTGCGATCGAGCTCGTCGGCGCCCCCCGGCCCGAGCTCGATCACCACCTCCGCACGCGACGATCTCTCCAACATCTGAATCCCCCGTGATTAGCAAGTGCCACGTACCGAGACGGGATGCTAACGGCGCACGATCGTCGAGGTTGGCAGTTGGTCGAAAGTGTGACCCGCGTGACCTGCGCAGGTCGGCGTGTCCATCCAGGACACGACGGTCAACTCGTGGCCCCACTTTGAGGGCGCCCTGCCGTCGGCGGCCCTCGAAAGTCCGAAGGTCGGGGATCTTGCCTGCTAGGTGCCCGTGCCTGGAGTCGGTGGGGCCGGCGACTCGGTGACCGGCGGCTTGGGCTCGTCGGTGACCGGCGGGGTCGACGGCGACTCGCTCGGCGTGGCTGGCGGCGTCGTCTGTGACGGGGTCGGCGACGGTGTGACGGGCACCTGCGACGGCGACACGCTCGGACTCGGCGTCACGCCGTCCGTGGGCGACGGCGTCGTGCGCGGGGTCGGCTCGCTCGCGTCCGAGCCTGGGTGGGTCAGGTCGCCGAGCGTCGAGCCCTGCCGGTCTCCCCCGCGCACGACCGAGGACAGCGACCCGCCCGCGGCGTACTCGAACACCGCGATCGAACCCAGTGTGACCACGAACACAGCGACGGCGGCAGCGGCCAGTTGCGGCCACGTCGGCCGGCGGAACCGGCTCGTGTCCCCGGCGCCGGCCGTGGCATCACCGTCACGCACACCGCTGTCGACAGCATCGCCGTCCACGCCGCCAGACCCGCCGGCATCGCCCGTCGCCTCGTCGCCCGTGGCTTCCGCGCCGGGCCGCGCCGTGCCCGTGGACTCCGCGCCGGACCGTGCCGTGCCCGTGGACTCCGCGCCGGACCGTGCCGTGCCCGTGGACTTCCGCGCCGGACCGCCCCGTGCCCGTGGGCTCCGCGCCGGGCTGCCCCGTGCCGGTCAGTTCCGCGCTCGCTGTCTGGGTGCCTGTGCGCTCCACGGGTTCGGTCTGAGCTGCGTCGGCGCTGGCCGGGGTGTTGCTCGCTGAGGCCTCGTCGGTCACGTCGAGGGTCACGGATCCGCCGCGACGGGTCGCCACCACGGCCAGGTCCGCGCCCGGGAACGTACGGAGAGCCGCGGTGGCCGGGACCGCCCGCTTGATCCGCTCGTTGGTACGGGTCAGCGAGTGCTGGTAGAGCGCGGTACTGATCGTCGCGATGATGCTGCCGACGCCGGCACCGATGACTGTGCCGGCGACGCCGAGGTACGACGCCGCGACCGCCGAGGAGATCGCGGCGAGAGCGCTCGCCAGGATCTGGGTAGCGCTGAGGCCGAAGCGGCGCGGGGTCTCGTCGGGGCTGGAACGGTCGGGCGCTGGGTTGGAGTCGCTCATAACTTTCGCGTCGTCGGGTGCAGGTGCTCACCAGGTTCATCGCCACGGGGCTCTGAATCGTTCCGGACTGTGAGCGACCCCACCCCGGTCACCGCACGGACGACGGCACGAACGGTGGCTTGACGACCTTCATCCGGGACCGGCGTCCGCGCACGTCGACCTCGACCTCGCTGCCCTCGCCCAGGTTGGCATCGGTCGCCAGGAGGGCGAGGCCGATCCCGACGCGGCGGGTGGGCGAGAACGTGCCGCTGGTGACCTCGCCCACAGCGGCGCCATCGGCGTCGAGCACGGTCATGTGGGCGCGCGGGATGCCGCGGTCGAGCGATTCGAGCCCCCAGAGCTGGCGCTTCGGGCCGGACTCCTTCTCGGCCACCAACGCGTCCCGCCCCCAGAACGCCGGCTTCTTCCACCCGACCGCCCAGCCGGAGCGGGCCTGGACGGGGCTGATCTCCAGCGACAGGTCCTGGCCGTGCAGCGGGTAGCCCATCTCGGTGCGGAGGGTGTCGCGCGCGCCGAGCCCAGCCGGACGCCCGCCCAGCGGCTCGGCGGCGGCCAGCAGTGCGTCCCACAGCGCGGGAGTGGCGTCCCACGCGGGGAGAAGTTCGTAGCCGCGCTCGCCGGTGTACCCGGTGCGGCAGACCCGGACGGGCGTACCGTTCCAGTCGGCGTCCACAAAGGACATGTAGTCGTGCCCCGACGGCAGGCCCAGCGCGCCGAGCAGCTCGTCGGACTCGGGCCCCTGGACGGCGAGGACCCCGTACGCGGTGTGCTCGTCGGTGATTGTGACCCCCGCCGGAGCGGCGGCGACGAGCCTGCGCACGACCTCGGCGGTGTTGGCGGCGTTGGGGACGAGGAACACCGTCTCGTCGTCGACGTAGTACGCGATGAGGTCGTCGACCACCCCGCCGGACGCGTCGTCGCAGCACAGCGTGTACTGCGCCTGACCAGGCCCGATGCGGTCGAGATCGTTGCTGAGCGTGGCGTTGACGAACGCCGCGGCGCCGGGGCCGCTCACGGTGGCCTTGCCCAGGTGCGAGACGTCGAAGATGCCGACGGCCTCCCGGACGGCGGCGTGTTCCTTGAGCACTCCGCCGCCGGATCCGGCGTACTCGATCGGCATCTCCCAGCCGCCGAAGTCGGCGAGCTTGGCGCCGAGATCGGCGTGGCGGTCGTGCAGCGGCGAGCGACGAAGATCGGTCATGACCCGCAACTTACCGCCGAGGCCGGAACCTCCCGCCCGGTATCCACATCGAGTTCCGTTATCCACAGACCGCACAGGTCCCATCCCGCTTGTCGGGATCCACCCCGTAGCATCCGCAAGCGAGACCGACTGATCACCGACGATCCAGGAGTAGCGCGTGACGACCCTGACCCTCTCGGCCACCCCGACCGCCGAGCTTGCCGTCGACGCGGTCGTCGTCGGTGTCCACAGCGGCGAGAACGGCCTTGAGCTGGGTGCGGGCACGGCGGCCGTCGACTCGGCCCTGGGCGGCTCGCTGGCCGAGGTGCTGACCCGGCTGGGCGCCACCGGCAAGGCCGGCGAGGTGACGAAGCTCGCCACGCTGGGCGCGACGACCGCGCCCGTGATCGCCGCCGTGGGGCTCGGCAAGCCGGAGAAGGCGGGCGACGCGGAGAGCATCCGCCGGTCGACCGGCGCGGCGATCAGGGCACTCGCCGGCACGGGCAAGGTCGGCGTGGCACTGGCCGCCGATGGCGCCGCGCTGCGCGGTGCGGCCGAGGGCGCGCTGCTGGGCGCGTACGACTTCGTGGCGTACAAGTCGTCGAAGGCGCCCACGTACAAGGAGCCGGTGAAGGCGGTCACGCTGGTCGTGCCGGACGCCGGGGACAAGGCCGCGAAGGCCGAGGTCAAGCGGGCCGCGGCCGTCGCCGGTGCGGTGGCGCTCGCCCGCGACTGGATCAACACCCCGCCGAACTACCTGCGCCCGCCGCATTTCGCGGACGCCGCCGAGGCCGCCGCGTCGAAGGCCGGCCTCGATGTCGAGGTGCTCGACGACAAGGCGCTGCGCAAGGGCGGGTACGGCGGCATCCTGGCCGTGGGCGGTGGTTCCGAGGCGGGGCCGCGGCTCGTGCGGATCAGCTGGTCGCCGTCCGGCGCGAAGAAGCATGTCGCCCTGGTGGGCAAGGGCATCACGTTCGACACGGGCGGCATCTCGATCAAGCCGGCCGCGGGCATGCACGAGATGAAGAGCGACATGGCGGGTGCCGCGAGCGTGGTGGCCGTCATGACGGCGCTCGCCGCACTGAAGCCGAAGGTCAAGGTCACGGCGTACGTGCCGATGGCGGAGAACATGCCGAGCGGCAGCGCGTACCGGCCCGGCGACGTCGTGACGATGTACGGCGGCAAGAAGGTCGAGGTCCTGAACACGGACGCCGAGGGCCGCATGGTGCTCGGTGACGCGATCGCGCGCGCCTGCGAGGAGTCGCCCGACTACCTGTTCGAGACGTCGACGCTGACGGGCGGGCAGGTCGTGGCGCTCGGGCACGGCGTGTCGGGCGTCATGGGGTCGGCGGACACGACCGCGCGGGTGAAGTCGGCGGGTGAGCGGTCCGGTGAGGCGATGTGGCCGATGCCGCTGCCGGAGGAGATCCGGACGGGCATGGACTCGGCGATCGCCGACCTGTCGCAGATCAACGCCGGGTTCGACCGCAGCGGGCACATGCTCCAGGGCGGAACGTTCCTGGCGGAGTTCGTCGCGGACGGTGTCGAGTGGGCGCACATCGACATCGCCGGACCGTCGTTCAACAGCGGGACGCCGCACGGCCACACGCCGAAGGGCGGCACGGGCGTACCGGTGCGGACGCTCATCGAGCTGATCGAGGACGTCGCGGCGAACGGCTGAAATGCCGTTGCCCGGCCTGGCTAGGGTCGGGGCGTGGATGAGATCACGTCGGTGGACGAACTCCGGGCGTTGCTGGGTGAGCCGAAGCCGGCGGCGGTGGCCAAGGACCGGGCGCGGCTGCACCAGTTCGACAGGGACTGGTTGGCCGCGTCGCCGTTCTGTCTGGTCGCGACGTCCGGCGCGGACGGGACGTGTGACGTGTCGCCGAAGGGCGATCCGCCCGGGTTCACGCGGGTGCTGGACGACGCGACGATCGCGGTCCCGGAGCGTCCGGGTAATCGCCGGGCGGACGGGTTCCACAACATTCTCGCGAACCCGCACGTCGGGCTGATCTATTTCCTGCCCGGGCGGGGAGACACGCTGCGGATCAACGGGCGGGCGCGGCTCGTGCGGGACGCGCCGTTCTTCGACGACATGGTCGTGAAGGGGCACCGTCCGCAGTTGGTGATCGTCGTGGAGATCGAGCAGATCTTCCATCACTGCTCGAAGGCGTTCCTGCGCTCGGATCTGTGGAAGCCGGAGACGTGGACCCCGGAGGCGGTGCCGCGCCGCGCGGTCATCGCCCAGGCCATGGAGCGCAAGAACGAGACGATCGAACAGCTCGACGCCTACTACGGCGCGGAGTACGAGGCAAGCATCTACAAGGGGTAGGCAACGGCAGCCGACGACCACATCAGCAGGAGACCGTCAGCTAGCCCGCGCCCACCATAACGAAACCAAAGCATTTAATCTCTAACGTGGAGCCCGCTGAGGTGCCTCGATCGCAAGGTGGAGGAGCCGAGCAGGGCTAAAGCCCGCGAGGCGACGACAACGCAGCGAGCGTGGTGCCTCAGCGGGCCGAATTCCTACGAGTCCATTCGCGCATGCGGGCGGGGTAGCCGGTGGCGGCGACGTCGTAGACGGGGATGGCGAGTTTCTGGCCGAGTTTGCGCGCCTGGTCGGGGCCGTCGATGCGGCGCCGGGTCCATTCGCCGTCGTGGGCGACGAGGACGACGGTCATAGCGGTGACGGTGGTCTGGGGTTCGACGTAGGCCTCGACGCCGCGGCGGCTCTTGGCGAACTGTTCGAGGTGTGTGTAGTCGGCGGCATCGGCGCCGCGGAGTGTTCCGGGGCGGTCTGGTTTGTTGCGGCGGAACAAGCGCACGGTCGTACCTCCTGGGCGCTCAGTCTATCGAGGGGCGGCCACTGGTTTGGTGGGTGTGGACAAGTCGGGTGGTCGGCGGGCGGGTTGATCGGGGCGGTTGTGGCGCTGACGTGCTGGTGGACGTGGCGGGCGGCCCGTTTCGTGGGTACTGGCGAGTAACCAGGTAGACGTGTTCCAGCACACCCCACCCACGTCGCCGGGTCGGGTTGTGGAGTGGAAAGATGAGAACACTGCCGGACAGAGACGTCAGGAGAACCCGTGACCGACCAGAATGCCGCGTACGACCTCGTCATCCTCGGGGGTGGCAGCGGCGGCTACGCGTGTGCGCTCCGGGCGGCGGAGCTTGGGCTGGCCGTCGCGTTGATCGAGAAGGACAAGCTCGGCGGAACGTGCCTGCACCAGGGCTGCATCCCGACGAAGGCGCTGCTGCACGCAGGCGAGGTTGCCGACTCGGCGCGCGAGAGCGAGCAGTTCGGCGTGAAGGCCGAGTTCGTCGGCATCGACATGGCGGCGGTGAACACCTACAAGGACGGCGTGACCGCGCGCCTCTACAAGGGCCTGCAGGGCCTGGTGAAGAGCCGCAAGATCACTTACGTCGAGGGCGCGGGCAAGCTGGTGTCCCCCACGGCGGTCGAGGTGAACGGCCAGCGGTACGAGGGCCGGCACGTCGTGCTGGCGACCGGTTCTGTGCCGAAGTCGCTGCCGGGTCTGGAGATCGACGGCAAGCGGGTCATCACGAGCGACGAGGCGCTGCGTCTGGAGCACGTGCCGAGTTCGGTGGTGATCCTGGGCGGCGGCGTGATCGGCGTGGAGTTCGCCAGCGTCTGGAAGTCGTTCGGCGCGGACGTGACGGTCGTCGAGGCGCTGCCGCACCTGGTGCCGCTCGAGGAGGAGTCGTCCTCGAAGCTGCTGGAGCGCGCGTTCCGCCGCCGCAAGATCAACTTTCACGTGGGCGTCCGGTTCGCGGGTGTGGAGCACACCGAGAACGGCGTGAAGGTGAAGCTGGAGGACGGCAAGGAGATCGAGGCCGAGCTGCTGCTCGTCGCGGTCGGCCGCGGTCCGGTGTCGGAAGGGCTGGGTTACGAGGAGCAGGGCGTCCAGCTGGACCGCGGTTTCGTGGTGGTGGACGAGTACTGCCGCACGAACGTGCCGACGATCTCGGCGGTCGGTGACCTCATCCCGACCCTGCAGCTCGCGCACGTCGGCTTCGGCGAGGGCATCCTCGTGGCCGAGCGCGTCGCGGGCCTCGACGTGGTGCCGATCGACTACATCGGTGTGCCGCGCATCACCTACTCGGACCCGGAGGTCGCCTCCGTCGGCTACACGAGCGAGCAGGCGAAGGAGAAGGGCCTCGAGATCGAGGAGCTGACCTACGACCTCGCCGGCAACGGCAAGAGCACGATCCTGAAGACGTCGGGCGCGGTGAAGCTGATCCGGGCCAAGAACGGCCCGGTGCTCGGCGTCCACATGGTCGGCAGCCGGGTCGGCGAACTCCTCGCCGAGGCCCAGCTCATCTACAACTGGGAGGCGTTCCCCGAGGAGGTCGCCCAGTTGATCCACCCGCACCCGAGCCAGTCCGAGGCGATGGGCGAGGCGCACCTCGCGCTCGCCGGCAAGCCGCTGCACGCGCACAGCTGATCCCGACCACCCGACATAGCTAGTACCGCTCGCGGGCACCTCCCCAGAGCGTTCCTGACCCAAGGAGTCGCACAGAAAATGCCGGTCTCCGTCACCATGCCGCGCCTCGGCGAGAGCGTCTCCGAGGGAACCGTCACCCGCTGGCTGAAGAACGAAGGCGACACGGTGGAGGTCGACGAGCCGCTGCTCGAGGTCTCCACGGACAAGGTCGACACCGAGATCCCGTCGCCGGCGGCCGGCGTCCTCACCAAGATCGTCGTGGGTGAGGACGAGACGGTCGAGGTCGGCGCCGAACTCGCGGTGATCGACGGCGACGGGGGTGGCGCGGCTCCTGCCGCCGCCGAGCCGGCTGCTGCTCCGGCTGAGGCCCCCGCGGCCGAGCCGGCCGCCGCTGAGCCGGCCGCCGCTCCGGTGGCCGAGGCACCTGCGGAGGAACCCGCCGCTGCCCCGGCTCAGGCCGAGGCGCCGTCCGCTCCCCCGTCCGCCGATGGCGGTACGCCGGTGACCATGCCGGCGCTGGGGGAATCGGTCACCGAGGGCACCGTCACCCGCTGGCTGAAGCAGGTCGGCGACTCGGTCGCGGTGGACGAGCCCCTGCTGGAGGTCTCCACCGACAAGGTCGACACCGAGATCCCGTCGCCGGTCGCCGGCACGCTGCTCGCGATCTCCGTCCAGGAGGACGAGACCGTCGAGGTCGGCGGCCAGCTTGCGGTCATCGGCGGCGCGGACGCGGCGCCCGCGGCCGCGCCGCAGGCTCAGGCCCCGGCGCCCGCCGCTCCGGCTCCGGCTGCTGCACCGGCACCGGCACCGCAGGCGCCCGCACCGCAGGCTGCCGCACCGGTGGCACCGCCCGCACCGGCTCCCGCTCCTGCTGCGCCGCCCGCACCGGCTCCCGCTCCTGCTGCGCCGGCCGCCCAGGCTCCTGCTGCCGCTGCGCCGGCACAGCCCGCCGCCCCCGCACCGTCCGCGGCTCCGGTTCAGGCCGCCGCGACGGGTGCGGACGGGCAGGGCGCCTACGTGACCCCGCTCGTGCGCAAGCTCGCCGCCGAGAACGGCATCGACCTGGGCTCCGTTCGGGGCACCGGCGTCGGTGGCCGGGTCCGGAAGCAGGACATCCTCGCCGCTGCCGAGGCGGCGAAGTCCGCTGCCGCGGCAGCAGCCGCTTCGGCCGAGACCAAGCCGGCGCACGCGGCGGCCGTCGAGCCGTCGCCGCTGCGCGGCCGCACCGAGAAGCTGTCGCGGATGCGTCGGGTCATCGCCCGGCGGATGGTCGAGTCGCTCCAGACCGCCGCGCAGCTCACCACGGTCGTCGAGGTCGACATCACGAAGATCGCGCGGCTGCGCGAGCGGGCCAAGGAGGACTTCTTCGCCCGCAACGGCGTGAAGCTGTCGTACCTGCCGTTCCTCGTGGTGGCCGCCGTCGAGGCCCTGCGTGAGCACCCGAAGGTCAACTCCTCGATCGACATCGAGGAGGGCACGGTCACCTACCACGACACCGAGAACCTCGGTATCGCGGTCGACACCGAGCGCGGCCTGATGGTGCCGGTGATCCACAACGCTGGCGACCTCAACCTGGGTGGCATCGCACGCAAGATCGCCGACCTCGCCGGCCGTACGCGGGACAACAAGCTCACCCCGGACGAGATCGCCGGCGGCACGTTCACGCTGACGAACACCGGCAGCCGTGGGGCGCTGTTCGACACGCCGATCATCAACCAGCCGCAGTCGGCGATCCTCGGCACCGGGACGGTCGTCAAGCGCGCGGTCGTCGTCGACGACCCGGACCTGGGCGAGCTGATCCTGCCCCGCTCGATGATCTACCTGGCCCTGTCCTACGACCACCGGATCGTGGACGGCGCGGACGCGGCCCGCTTCCTCACCACCATGAAGGAGCGGCTGGAGAACAGCGCATTCGAGGCGGACCTCGGGCTCGTCTGAGCGACGGACCTCGGACGGGGCGGGCGCCGGATCTGGCGCCCGCCCCGTTCGCATGTGGCGCGGGCCCTTCGTCCGCATCTGGCGCGGGTGCAGCGTTCGTATGTGGCGCGGGCGCGGCGTTCGCGCCTGGCGCAGGCACCGCGTTCGCATCTGGCGCGGGCGGCCCGATCGGCAGGGCGTGCGGTGGTGCGCAAAGATCGGGTCATGAAGATCGTCGTCTCCGCCGCATCCGGGTTCATCGGCAGGGCGCTGGTGCCCGCGCTGCGATCCGACGGGCACGAGGTGATCAAACTCGTCCGGCGCGAGGTACGGGCGCCGGACGAGGTGCGATGGAACCCCGCCCGCCACGAGCTTGATCCGGCCACGCTGTCCGACGTGGACGCCGTGGTGCACCTGTCCGGTGCGGGGGTGGGCGCGCGCCGCTGGTCCAAGTCCTACAAGCGGACGATCCTCGCCAGCCGGGTCGACTCCACGGAGACGATCGCCGCCGCCCTGGCCGCGGCGACACCACGGCCGCGGGTGCTGCTCTCCTCGTCCGGGATCAACTTCTACGGCGATACCGGCACGGCAACGGTCGACGAATCGACGCCCGCAGGGGCCGGTTTCCTCGCCGACGTGTGCGTCCGGTGGGAAGCGGCGACGCGGGAAGCCGCCGCGGCCGGTGTCCGGGTGGTCCATCTGCGGACGAGCCCGGTGCTCGCCAAGCGCGGCGGGCTGCTCGGCAAGGTCTCCCTGCTGTTCAAGGTCGGACTGGGCGGGCGGCTGGGGTCGGGGCGCCAGTACATGCCGTGGATCTCGCTCCGGGACTTCCTGGACGCGGTCCGGTTCCTGCTCGCCGCCGACCAGGTACGCGGGCCGGTCAACCTCACCGCGCCGGAGCCCGTCACCAACGCCGAGTTCACGCGCGGACTGGCCGCGATCCTGCACCGGCCGGCGGTACTCCCCGTGCCGGCGTTCGCCCTGCGGATCGCCACCGGTGACTTCGCCGACGAGGCCGTGCTCGGCGGCGTCCGGGCGCTGCCGGCGGTACTGCTGGAGCACGGCTATCACTTCCACGACCAGGACCTCCAGTCGGCACTGCGATGGGCATTCGGACGGTGAGGCCGCGGCGGCCGGGTCGGACCTGAGCGCGGCGGGCGATGGCTCAGGGTGGTTCGCTGAGGTCCCTGATCTGCCAGCCCGTCGCGGTCCGTTCCAGGTCGACCAGGACCACACGTTCGGCGCGTGCGGGGACGGTGCGCAGGGTGGCGCCTGCCGCGTTCACGATCCGGTAGGCCGGCATCCGGTCCGTCATCTCGACGCGGACGTGGGTGTCGCCCATGGTGACCACCCGCACACGCCGGATGTCGTGCCGGACACCGGACGCCGTCGCCTTGGCCTCCCGCAGTACCTGGATCGACTGCTGATCGGCGGCGAGCGGCAGCGCGTCGGGCACGTAGACCTCGTCGAGCAGCCTGGGCTCGGCCGTGGCGAATGCCGACTCCCGGTGTGCGTCCAGCGTGCCGAGGATCAGCCGCCATTCCCCGTCCACAGACGTCGTCGCACTCGCCCCGTTGCTCGGCGACCCGTCGGCGAACCAGGCCACGCCCGCAACCGTGGTCAACACCGCGACAGCAGCGATCACCGCCACCCAGCGAGCCGCCGCGCGGGCCGGCCGCGACGCCGGTGGCGGCACACCCGGCAACCGCCGCCGTGTCAGTGCGGACCGCCCGAAGCGTGATCGCCACGACCGTGCCGGCACGGTCACGAGCGGCCTGGGCCGCCGTGGCACCCGCCGAGTGACAGCGCCCGGCACGGTCAGCACCCCGTCATCAGCCAGGAACAGCCCGTCCCCCGGCCAGTCACCATCAGCCGCCCCGCCGCCGGCCGGCACACCCGCGCCGGCAGCACGACCGCCCGCCAGTTCGGCGTCGACCAGCTCGGCGCCGATCAGCCCACCGCCACCAGCCAGGCCGCCGCACGCTGCTGGTACATCCGCAGGATCGGCATCGGGCCGCACATCCAGCACGGATTCGGACGGGCTCGTATCCCGGATGCGGGCGCTGAACGAGGCGACGTCCGGGCGGCGCGCCGGGTCCGGATCAAGTGCCTTGCAGATCGCAAGGACCAGCGCCAGCGGCACACCCAGCAGCTGCGCGTGGTCGGCCCAGCGTTCCAGGGCGTCCGGCGCCTCGCCGACCGGCTGTCCCGTGAGGGCGTGGGCCGCCACGGCCGCCAGGGAGTACACGTCGGACGCCGCTGTCGGCGCGGCGCCGGCGAGCACCGCCGGATCGACGTACCCCGACGTGCCGTGTGCCTGGGCGGCGCCGTCACCAGCCAGGCGCGCGGTCCCGAGATCGGCGAGCAGCGGACGGCCGTCCGCGTTGAGAAGGACGTTGCCCGGTGACACGTCGCCATGCACCAGGCCGGCCGCGTGGGCCGCGCCCAGAGCCTTCGCGACCGGCGTGACGAGCCCGACCACCTGCCCCGACCGCAGACGGCCGCGCTGCGTCAGAAGCTGGGCCAGGCTTCCGCCCGGCGCCAGGTCGAGGACGAGCACCAGCCCGTCCGACGAGCCGAGGACGCCCCGCAGCCGCACCACGTTCGGATGCTGGAACGCCGCCAGCAGAGCCGCCTCCGACCGCAGCTGCTCCCGGTCGGGCTCGGCGCCGCCCGGCCGCAGCCGCTTCAGCGCTACCGGCTCGCCTGTGGCTTCGTCGCGCCCGGCCCACACCTCGCCGGTCGCGCCACCGCCGAGCCGCCGCTCCACTCTGTATCCCGGCACGTTCCACGTCATGGCTAGGACGGTAGCGGTTTTCCTTCAAACAGCTCCGGAGTCATCCACAGGCGATTGTTTATCCACAAGCGAGCGCATCCGCCGTGCGGCGGCTGGCCGCCGTGTAGGAGGATCTTCCGCATGACGACCCCCACGATCCTCGCCACGTCGGGTGGCTTCCGCTACGGCCGCCGGACCGACCTGGAGTTCGCGCCGCTGGTGAACTACGCGCTGGATCTGTCCGGTGCGCACGGTCGGCGTCCCAAGCTGTGCCACCTCGGCACCGCCATCGGCGACCAGCGCTGGTTCAACGCGCGCGTGCACGAGGCGGGGGTCGTGGCGGGGGTCGAGGTCACGAACCTCAACCTGTTCCCGATGCCGAGCGTCGACGACATGCTCGGTCACCTGCTCGACCAGGACGTCGTGTGGGTGAACGGCGGCAGCGTGGCGAACCTCCTCGCCGTCTGGCGCGTGCACGGGCTGGACGAGATATTCCGGCAGGTCTGGGAGGCCGGCGTCGTGCTCGGCGGCGTGTCGGCCGGTTCGATCTGCTGGCACGTGGGCGGCACCACCGACTCGTTCGGCCCCGATCTGCAGCCGATCACGAACGGCCTCGCGCTGCTGCCGTACTCCAACGGCGTGCACTATGACTCGGAGAATCAGCGGCGTCCGCTGTTCCAGAAGCTCGTGGCGGACGGCACCCTGCCCCCCGGCTACGCGACGGACGATGGCGTCGGCCTGCTCTACCGCGGCACCGAGATGGTCGAGGCCGTCACCGAAGCGGACGGCAAGGGCGCGTACTTCGTCGGGCGCGGCACCGACGGTCAGCCCGAGGAGACAAGGATCGAGCCGAGAGTCCTGCCCGGGGCGCGGTGACGACCGGACCGCGCCGAGCAGTACACATGTGATGGGATCAGGCCGACCTGCCCACTGACCCGGGCGACGGCTCGGAGTACGGAGGCGCGATGTCGCTGGCAGATCTCGCCGCGGATCCCGGTACAGCCCCGGCCGACCTGGTCGCGGCGATCGTGGCGGTGCCGCCCGGGGAGCACGGCGTGCTCAGTCACGTCCTCGCGCTCGCGACGCATCCCACGGCGGATGTGCGCGCCGCCGCGGTCAGCACGCTGCCGTTGCTGGTCGGGGCGGAACCGCCGGGCGAGGTGGTCGACGCGATCCTGCATCTCACGTGCGACGCCGACGACAACGTCCGCTTCTGGGCCTGTTGGGCTCTTGATCCCGAGATCTTCGGGGCCGAGGCGGACAGGCTCCGTGACGCGTTCGCCGCCCGGCTCGACGACCCGGTCGACGACGTTCGGTGCGAGGCCCTGTACTGGCTCGCCTACCTGCGCGACCGGCGCGCGCTGCCGCTGATCAAAGCGGCGTTGGGCGGGCGCCGTCCGCTGGCGCGCGAGGTCGACGCGGCGGGTGCCTACGGCGATCCCGCGCTCTATCCGCTGGTCTACGCCCACCGGGGAACCGCCCATCCGGAGCGGCTGGAGGCGGTGCGGCTGGCGCGAAGACTGCTCTCACCGGACGGTGTGGGCGACGACCTTCTCAGCGCGCTCGCCGATTCCTGCCGGCGCCGCACCCTCGTCAACGAGGATCTCCCCGAACACGCGCCCTGGTGGCAGCTCGCCAACGAGCTCACGAGCGTCGCGGCGTACCGGGCACCAGAGATTGCCACCGGCGTCGCCGCCCTGCTCACCGACGACGACGGGGCGCGTGCCCTGCTCCGCGACGACACCAGCCTCGGCCGGCTCGCCCGCAAGCACGGCTGGTCGCCGCGCTAGAAGGTGCGGGCCGCCACACCGAGGACGGTCGCTCCACCCACGATCGTCAACAGCAGCCAGCCGACCCGCCGGAACGCCGCCTGGTGCGCCGGCACCTCGGCCGGCAACGCGAAGACCCGCCGAGGCCACATGCGCCACGACACGTACCAGAAGACCACGCTGGCGACCACGAGCAGCGCCACCTTGACGCCCACGACCACCCACCACCAGAGCGGACGGTCGTCGCGCAGCACGACCAGCGCCGCCCCCGTCACCGCGAGCGCCCCGATCACCCCGACGACCTTCCACCGCGCACCCGCCGCCACGAACGTCGCCGGCTCCTCGGCGGCCGTCGGCGAACCGAAGTACGCCAACAGTTTCGGCTGGACGACGCCGATGCTGTACGCCATCGCGCCCAGCCAGATCGCCGCGAGCAAGAGGTGGCCGGCTGCGGTCACGAAGGTCATGCGAACAGTCTGGCCCGCGGCCCCGCCTCGGGCCGCGAGAATCGCGGCGTAGGCTCGGAGGGTGACCCAGACCGCCGCCAGCAGCCTGACCGTCGTCCGCAACGGGCTCGTCGACTACCGCACAGCGTGGGACGAGCAGAAGCGCCTGCACGCCGCCCGCGTCGCCGACACCGGTCCGGACACCGTCCTGCTGCTCGAACACCCGAGCGTCTACACCGCGGGACGCCGTACCGAGATCTGGGAACGCCCGTACGACGGTGCCCCCGTCGTCGACGTCGACCGCGGCGGCAAGATCACCTGGCACGGACCGGGCCAGCTCGTCGGCTACCCGATCGTGCGCCTGCCGCAACCCATCGACGTCGTCGCCCACGTCCGGCGTATCGAGGACATGCTGATCGCCGTCTGCGCCGACCTGGGCCTCGCGACCGAACGCGTCGACGGCCGCAGCGGCGTCTGGGTCCGCGCGGACGACAAGGGGCCGGACCGCAAGATCGCCGCCATCGGCGTCCGCGTCAGCTACCGGTGCACCATGCACGGCTTCGCCCTCAACTGCGATCCCGACATGACCGCGTTCGACCGCATCGTGCCGTGCGGCATCAGCGACGCCGGCGTCACGTCACTCACCCGCGAACTCGGCCGCCAGGTCACGGTCGCGGATGTCATCGACCTGGTCGAGGCCCGCCTCCCCGAGATCGTCGCCAGCTGACCGGCTCCTAGCCGGACGGCCGGTGCGCCCGGTGTTACGGCGCACAACCCGCGCGTCGCGTTGAATGATGCGGCGGTTCACCCGCGCGCGTTGCCCTACACGAACCGACGATCCACCCACGCGCGTCGCACTGCGTGAGGCGGCGATCGGCCCGCGGGACGCACGACACGAACCGGCCATCCACCCGCGCGCGTTGTGCGGCGAAGCCCTCTGCGCGTGTCACGGTGCGCGACGCGGCGATTCCGGGGCGGCGGTCCTGTTGTGCGTGGGGCAGAATCCCCGGGTACGGTTCACGGACAGCTCGATCCAGAACGGAGAAATTGGTGTCGGAGTCGCTGAGCGATAGTCCGTCGAACGTGGCCGACAAGGCCGAACCGGCGAAGAAGGCGCCCCCGCGCAGAGCCGCCAAGAAGGCTGGCGCCACCCCGGCCGCGAAGGCCGCGCCAGCGAAAACAGCCACGCCGGCGACGACCGCCGCGCCAGCCGAGATCACCGTGACCGCCACGGCCACGCCGGCCAAGAAGGCGGCGCCCGCGAAGAAGGCCGCGCCCCGCAAGACCGCTGCGAAGAAGGCGCCGGCGGCTACCGACTCCGCGCCCGTCACCGCCAACGACGCGCCGGCACCCGCCGACGCCGTGGCCAGTGCTGCTGGCGCCGCGTCGGCAGACAGCGGCACATCGGCCGCGAGCGCCACACCGGCCGCCAAGGCTCCCGCGCGGAAGGCACCGACCCGCAAGACCGCGGCGAAGAAGGCACCGGCCAAGATCGCGGCCGACGCCGCGCCGGCCAACGGCACCACGTCGCCGTCGGCGCAACCGCTGTTGGCACAGGCGGCCGCGACCCCCGCCGCGACGGACACGGCTGGCGCACCCAAGGCGCCCGCCCGGAAGACCACCGCCAAGAAGGCGCCCGCCCG
The DNA here is from genome assembly GCA_963742725.1 of uncultured Actinomycetota bacterium. Taxonomy (GTDB): domain Bacteria; phylum Actinomycetota; class Actinomycetes; order Mycobacteriales; family Cryptosporangiaceae; genus CAVVAL01. Next base: position 2,451,074 of record CAVUMX010000003.1, read on the forward strand.
CAAGGCACCGGCAAAGCGCGCGGCGTCCACCGCAGCGGACAGCACCGCGACCACCTCGCCGGCCACGCTCGCTGCCGTCGACACCCCGCCGGCCGACGCGGCACCGACCGGCACCGGCACCGGCACCGGCACCGGCACCAAGAAGGTCGCCGCGGCGGCCACCGCCGAAAAGCCGACGATCCGCGCCGCCGTGTCGGACTCCGCCACGACGGACAGCGCGGCACCGGCCGTCACCAAGGCCTCCGCCGGCACCGAAGCCGACACGACGAACGGCCAAACCACGGACAGCCAGGCCACGGCCGACCCGGCGACGCCCGCCGCAGCCGACACGGCCAAGAGCGACACAGCAGCAACCACGACGGATGCGACCGCGGCCGACGCAGCCACGGCCTTCGTCGCCCTGGCGCGCGAGAGTCACGTCAGCCTGACGACGTTCCGGAAGTCCGGTACGCCGGTGCCGACGCCGGTCTGGTCCGCCCCGGACGGCAACACGCTGATCGTCTGGACGGGCGCCAACTCCGGCAAGATCAAGCGCCTCCGGCACACCGAGCGCGTGACGGTCGCCCCGTGCGATCGGCAGGGTCGGCTGCTCGGCGAGCCGGTCCCGGCGACCGCTCGGATCATGGCGGCGACGGATCTGCCGCGCGTGAAGTCGGTCATGACCAGGAAGTACGGCTGGATGTTCACGATCTCGGCCTTCGGCGCGACGATCGGCCGGTACCTGCGGATCCGTCCGCACGGCCAGATCGGCGTCGAGATCACCCTGGACTAGTCGCGGAGCGCCGGCGCGGACCATCCGCGCCGGCATCCCCTCGGACTATCGGGGTTATCGGGGTATCCCGCGCCCGGTTACAGCACGCGAGTCCGGATAGTCCCGACCCACCGACCGGGGCCGGCCCTCCGGGCCGCTCCGGCCCCCAGGCCCGGCCTGCCGAACCAACGGCCCGGCGGACCGGCCACCTGCCGGGCGCGACGCCGCCACCCGCCGCGCCGGGCAGCGCCCCGCCGCACGCCACCCGCCGCCCCGCCGAGCAGCCGCCCCGCGGCCCTGCCAGAGCCGCCACCCGCCGCCCCGGCGCCCCGGCGAGCAGCAGCTCACAGCTGCGGCGCCACCTCCGACGCGACCAGTTCCAGGTGGTCGAGGTCGTCCAGGTCCATGACCTGCAGGTAGATCCGGGAACTGCCGATCGCGGCGAACTGGCTGAACCGCTCGACGAGTTCGTCGGGCGTGCCGCAGGCTCCGTTGGCGCGGAGATTCTCCACGCTCTGCCCGATGGCGTCCGCGCGGCGACGGATTTCGGCGTCGGTCTTGCCGCAGCACAGCGTCAGTCCGTTGGAGAACCGCACGGGTTCCCGTCCGGCGGCGGCGCAGGCGGCGCGTACCCGCTCGAACTGGGTCGCGCAGACATCGACGGTCCGCCACGGAACGTTGAACTCGTCGGCGTACCGGGCGGCGAGCGCGGGTGTGCGCTTGGCGCCGACGCCGCCGATCAGGACGGGCGGCCGCGGCGACTGCACCGGCTTCGGCAGCGCGGGCGAGTCGGTCACCGTGTAGTGCTTGCCGTCGTGGGAGAACGTCGACCCGGTGGGCGTCTCCCACAGTCCGGTGATGATCGCGAGTTGTTCTTCGAACCGGTCGAAGCGTTCGCCGAGCGGCGGGAACGGGATGCCGTACGCGGCGTGCTCCCGCTCGTACCAGCCGGCACCGAGACCGAACTCGACGCGTCCTCCGCTCATCGCGTCGACGGTGGCCACCGCGACGGCGACCGGACCGGGCAACCGGAACGTGCCGGCGGTGACCATGGTGCCGAGCCGAATCGTGCTGGTGTCGCGGGCGAGTCCGGCGAGGGTGATCCACGCGTCGGTGGATCCGGGGCCGGGGTCGCCCGCGCCGATTCGCAGGTAGTGGTCGGATCGGAAGAACGCGCCGTACCCGGCGGCCTCGGCGCAACGCGCCACCGCCAGCAACTGGTCGTACGTCGCGCCTTCTTGGGCTTCAGAGAAAATGCGCAGCTCCATGCCCCGAGCCTAGGGTCTGCCTCGACGTCCCTCGACGGGCTGCCGGGGCGGCGCGAGGAACACCAGCGGGCTGCCGGGCGGCACGGCACCGCACGGCACGGCACGGTGCCGGCACAAGAGCAGAAACAGCGGAAGGTCCCGGAGCCGCGTGGAGTCAGGCGCGGCCCCGGGACCCGGTGCGGTCACAGGCCACGGGGGGAGCCTGCGGCCGCACGTCTCAGCGCGTCACCCGGCCGACCGCCAGGCCGCGACGCCACCCACTGGACGAACACCAGCCACCAACAAAGCCGCACGGCCGCCAGCCACCGACAAACCCGCCGCCCCGCGATGAACGGCCATCTACTTCACCGGCAGCGACAGCCACGACGGGTTCGCCGCGGGCGACCCGAACGTGACGGTGCTGCCCCACTTGTTGGTGTCGAGGTAGAGCGGGTCCTCGGTGTCCATGATCAGCGCGACGCGGTGGCCTGCCGGGACGTCCCAGGCGGTCGCTGGGAAGCGCAGGTCGACGGTGCCGCCGTTGCCGGTCCACGGCGTGTGGGTGATGAGTTTGCCGTTGCCGAGCCCGTCGACGTCGTACACGTAACAGACGACCGTCGACCCCGGGTTCGCCTGGAACGACAGGCGCATCGTCACCGATCCCCGAACAGAAGCGGCGGCGGACAAGGGACCAGACACCCACACCCCGGCATGGAGCCGGTTCACAGCGGGGAGCCATGCGGTCGGCGGGATGCCGGTCAGCGCCTCCCAGCCGTTCGTGAGGATCGCGACGCCGCCACCGGCGACCGTGTCGACGCCTGCGCCGATGTTGCGGTCCCACCCGGTGCCGGCCCCAGGCGCGAGCGGCCCGGTCCCGTCGTACCACCGCATCGCCCCGAGCTGGAGCCGCATCGACCGTGGCCCGACGCTCGACCACGCCGGGTAGCCCTCCGGCGCGGCGGAGCCCCGGGGGTCCAGCCGAACCGGCGGCTCGCGGGTGATGCCGGTGTCGACGCCTGCCAGGTACTGGTCGAACCAGCGGTGCACGTTCGTCCAGACGGGGTTGTCGAGGCCGAACAGCCCGGTCGCCTCGACGACGGCGTGGTCACCTGGCGCGAGTTCGAGGCGCTTCGGTCCGGCGAGCTTTCCGTAGAAGTCGACGAGCTGGTTGGGGCCGAAGATGCTGTCGCCGTACGCGTTGGCCATCATGATCGCGGGCGCGTTCCGGTTGATGCCGGCGAGGTGGCTGGCGGCGCCGCGCGGACGCCCCCACGCCACGACCTCGTCCACGTCCCGGTTCGCGAAGTACCGGTCCAGCGCCTGGGTCAGCTCCGGGCTGGGCTCGCCGAGCAGGTCCGCGGCGGCCTTGAGCAGCCCGACTGCCTGGCCGCGGCGGGTCGAGCCGCCGTACAGCGACTCGACGAGGTCCGTCCAGCCGCTCATCGCCGCGACGGCCTTGATCCGCGGGTCGTGCCCCGAGGCGATCAGGCCGATCCCCGCCCCGTACGAGATGCCTGAGAGCCCGATCCGCCCCGGGTCGGCGGCGGTGTTCGCGATCAGCCAGTCGATGGCGGTCGACACGTCCGCGATGTCCTTGGGCCCGGCCACGTCGATCGTGCCGCCCGACCCCCAGAACCCCCGCGTCGTGTACGACAGGACGACGTACCCCTTGCCGGCCAGCTTGTGGGCCTGCGCCAGGTACTCGACGTCGTTGAGGCCCCAGCTGTTGATGAACACGATCGCCGGCCGCGGCCCGGACGTGCTCGGCGTGACGACGTTGGCCTTGAGGATCACGCCGTCCGAGGCGGTGATGTCCATGAACCGGATCGAGGTGGCGGCCGCCGCCGGCGCGGAGAACGCACCGAGCACCAGCGTGAGCACGAGCATGACCAGCGCGAAACGTCTCATGTGACCTGCCTCTCATCGGCAAAGTTACCGAAGAGTAGGACTTGGTCTGGACCAAGACAAGAAATGAACCCGAAACAGATTCACTTAATCGGTGCGGAGATCGATTCAGCACAAGCCGGACAAACCAAACCCATGGCTACGGACGCCCGGCACGCTCTCCTTCGCGGCCCCCGAGCGCCGTCAAAGGTGCCCATCGGCCCGGCGTAGGCTGGTGCGTGTGACAGCCATCCAGCCTGACGGTCGTAAGCTGCTACGTCTCGAGGTGCGCAACGCCGAGACGCCGATCGAGCGCAAGCCGCCGTGGATCAAGATCAAGGCGAAGATGGGCCCCGAGTACACCGAGCTGAAGGGCCTGGTGAAGCGCGAGGGCCTGCACACGGTGTGCGAGGAGGCCGGCTGCCCGAACATCTACGAGTGCTGGGAGGACCGCGAGGCGACGTTCCTCATCGGCGGCGACCAGTGCACGCGCCGGTGCGATTTCTGCCAGATCGACACGGGCAAGCCCGCCGACCTGGACAGGGACGAGCCGCGCCGGGTCGCCGAGAGCGTCCAGGCGATGGGGCTGCGCTACGCGACGGTCACCGGCGTGGCCCGCGACGACCTGCCGGACGGCGGCGCCTGGCTCTACGCGGAGACGGTCCGCCAGATCCACGCGCTCAACCCGGGCACGGGCGTCGAACTGCTCATTCCCGACTTCAACGCCAAGCCGGACCAGCTCGCCGAGGTGTTCGGGTCGCGGCCCGAGGTCCTGGCGCACAACGTCGAGACGGTGCCGCGCATCTTCAAGCGGATCCGGCCGGCGTTCCGGTACGAGCGCTCCCTCGACGTGATCACCCAGGCCCGCGCGGCCGGGCTCGTCACCAAGTCCAACCTCATCCTCGGCATGGGCGAGGAGATCGACGAGGTGATCCAGGCACTGCGCGACCTGCACGAGGCGGGCTGCGAGCTGGTGACGATCACCCAGTACCTGCGCCCCTCCCCCCGCCACCACCCGGTGAGCCGCTGGGTCAGGCCGGAGGAGTTCGTCGAGCTGAACGCCGAGGCGGAGAAGATCGGTTTCGCGGGTGTCCTGTCGGGCCCGCTCGTCCGCTCCTCGTACCGCGCCGGCCGGCTCTACCAGCAGGCGATCGACCGCCGGGGCGCCCTCCTCTGACAGTCCAGTCAGGACTGTCCGTAGTGGATCGCAACGAAAGTGACACGGTTCACCCTGGTGAAAGCGCTATCACGACCGGAAGGGACTCCGAAGCGTCATAGGGTCGTCACGTGGAGGACACAGCTGAGGCGAAAGCTAGGACCGGACAGCGCACCGAGACAATGGAGGTCACCGTGCCTACTCCGGAACCTCTGCACCAGATGGTTCTGACCGCCCTGGGTCGACTCTTCCCCGAAGGTGGACAGGCTACCGCCCGCCGCAACGCCTGGGCGGCGATGAGTTCCAACGCCAGCCACGCCCGTGACCGCCGCGAGGCCGACGCCGCCATCACCGCCGCGCTCTCCCGCGCCGGCATCCGGGTCGGGAGCCCGCCCGCGACGAGGCACGTGTCCACCGTCTAGCCTTCTGCGCATGGCTGAGCTCGTGTACCCGCCGGTGATCACCATCGCCCGGGGCTTCTTCCGCTACCTGGGGCTGCGTTTCACCCTCACCGGCACCGAGAACGTCCCCCGGACGGGCGGCGCGGTGATGGTGATCAACCACGTGGGGTACATGGACTTCACGTTCGCAGGGCTGGGCGCGCATCCGGCGAAGCGGCTGGTCCGCTTCATGGCCAAGGACGACGTGTTCCGGCACAAGATCTCCGGTCCGCTGATGCGGGGCATGAAGCACATCCCGGTCGACCGGGAGGCGGGCACGGCATCGTTCCGGGCGGCGCTCACCGCGCTCAAGGCCGGCGAGATCGTGGGCGTGTTCCCCGAGGCGACGATCTCCCAGTCGTTCGAGCTGAAGGAGTTCAAGTCGGGCGCGGTCCGGATGGCGCGTGCGGCGGGTGTCCCGCTGCTGCCGACCGTGATCTGGGGTTCGCAGCGCGTCTGGACGAAGGGCCGGCCGCGCAACTTCCGCCGCTCGCACATCCCCATCTCGATCGCCGTCGGCGAGCCGATGCCCGTACCGCCGAAGGTCTCCCCCGACGACGTCAGCGCCGAGCTGCGCGTACGCATGGAGAAGCTGCTGCACGGCGTCCAGGACGCCTACCCGGACAAGCCGCGCGCCGACGACGACCGCTGGTGGCTCCCGGCCCGGCTCGGCGGCACGGCCCCGACCCCCGTCGAGGCCGCCGCGCTGGACGCCGCGTACGCCGAGGAGCGCCGCGCGCGCCGCGCCGAACGGATGGGCGGCTCCGCCGACGACCAGGCCCCCGACGCCAACTAGACTTCTCCCATGGCCACCCCCGAGGAGAAGGTCTCCTTCCGAGACCGTGTGAAGCAGATCGGTCCGGCGTTCCGGTTCGTCCGGCAGCATGACAAGTTGGTCGTTCCGCTGCTGCTGGTGGCGTTCCTGGTGCCGATCCTGCTCGGCGTCGCGATCGGCCTGGTCACCGGCCAGTGGCTGACGACGATGCCGCTCGCGGTGGCCGTCGCGTTCCTGCTGACGATGATCGTGTTCACCCGGCGCGTGGCGAAGGCCCAGTACGCGGCGTTCGAGGGTCAGCCTGGTGCCGCCGCGGCCCTGCTGCAGAACCTGCGCGGCGGCTGGCGGATCACGCCCGGCATCGCGGCGACCGTCCAGCAGGACGTCGTGCACCGCGTGCTCGGCCGTCCCGGCGTGGTCCTGCTGATCGAGGGCTCCCCCACCCGGCTCAAGAACCTGATCGTGCAGGAGAAGAAGCGGGTCAGCCGCATCGCGCCCGAGGTGCCGATCTACGACGTCGTCGTCGGCAACGACGAGGGCCAGGTGCCGCTGCGCAAGCTCCAGACGCACTTCGTGAAGCTGCCGCGCAACATCACGCCGAAGCAGGTCAACGCCCTGGAGAGCCGCCTCCAGGCGCTCACGGCCACCCGGCCGCCGCTGCCGAAGGGTCCGCTTCCCAAGGGTGCCCGCATGCCGAAGGGCGCCAAGCTCAACCGCAAGGGCTGACCCCCGCTCGCCGAAGTGTGTGGAGTTTCGCGACGTATAGCGCGCGAAATCCCACACACTTACGTGGCACCGCGTCAGCCTCGGACCATGACCGAGCCGGCCGCCCGGTCGTGCCAGCCGCGCCCGTCGCTGTCCGCGACGGCCGCGGGGAGGACGAGCTGGAGCAGGATGGCGCGCAGCGCGGCGCGCGGGATGCCGATCGGACGCCCGTCGGCGACCCGGACGCAGCCGATGCCGAGCAGCCGCATACCTAGGGTCTGGCCGAAGAACCCGACGAAGAACGCGTGCGCGACGAAGAAGACGAGCGCGCTGACGAGCTTGGGCGGTTCCGGGCGTGTGAAGAGGGCGGCGACGAGGGCCGCGAGCACGCAGTCGATCGCGAGGGCGGCGAGGCGGCGGCCGAACCCGGCGGCCGATCCTGGGCCGCTCTCGGGCAGGTTCCACGGCGGCTCGGACATGCCGCGAGCGTAACGGCCGAGGGGGCGGCTCCACGGAGCCGCCCCCTCACACGCTGGACCTACTTGGCGAGCGCCGAGCAGCACGTCTCGATGATCAGGCGGGTGGTGACGTACGGGTCGCAGTTCGCGTTGGGACGGCGATCCTCGATGTAACCCTTGCCCTCCTCCTTGACCTGCCACGGGATACGCACCGATGCGCCACGGTCGGAGACGCCGTAGTTGTACTCGCTCCACGGGGCGGTCTCGTGCAGGCCGGTGAGGCGGTGCTCGATCTCCGCGCCGTACCCGGCGATGTGCTCGTCGACGCGCTTGCCGAGCGACTCGCACGCGGTGATGATCGCGTCGTAGTTCTCGCGCATCGCGTTGGTGGAGAAGTTCGTGTGCGCGCCGGCGCCGTTCCAGTCGCCCTTGACGGGCTTCGGGTCGAGCGTGGCCGAGACGTCGAACTCCTCGGCGATGCGGTACAGCAGCCACCGGGCGATCCACAGCTCGTCGGCGACCTGCGGCGCGGCGACGGGGCCGATCTGGAACTCCCACTGGCCGGGCATGACCTCGGCGTTGATGCCCGAGATGTGCAGGCCGGCCTCGATGCACGCGTCGAGGTGGGCCTCGACGATCTCGCGGCCGAACACCTCGTCCGCGCCGACGCCGCAGTAGTAGCCACCCTGCGGGGCCGGGAAGCCGCCGTTCGGGAAGCCGAGCGGGCGACCGTCCTTGAAGAAGGTGTACTCCTGCTCGATCCCGAAGATCGACTCCTGGTCGCCGAACTCGTCGGCGACGGCCGCGCAGGCGGCACGCGTGTTGGTCGGGTGCGGCTGCATGTCGATGGTGAGCACCTCGGCCATCACCAGGACGTTGTCGCCGCCGCGGATCGGGTCCGGGCAGGAGAAGACGGGCCGCAGGACGCAGTCCGACTTGTCGCCGGGGGCCTGGTTGGTGCTCGATCCGTCGAAGCCCCAGATGGGAAGCTCGGCGCCGTCCTCGAGGATCCGGGTCTTCGAGCGGAGCTTCGCGGTCGGCTTCGTGCCGTCGATCCAGATGTATTCGGCCTTGTATGCCATCGTCGCTTGCGTCCTCCGGTCTCGATCCTGTCTAGATTCCTGCCCGACGATGTCAGCGGCTCGTTTCGAACTTGTTGCGTGGGCGTACCGGCGACGTGAACGGGCTAGCGGCGGCCCGGCCGGACCACTAGCGTCCGGGAAGGCACTGACGTGCGCGGATGTGCGTAACACGCGACAGATGACCGGCTGCGTAACACCGTTGAAACAAAGGAGACACGGCCGGGCAACCGTCGCTGCCTACGGTCTACCCAGCGACCTACCCACCGGAGGACGGATGTTTTCCAACGCCGAGGAGCTGCTCAGCTACGCCAAGGACGAGGGTGTCAGCTTCATCGACATCCGGTTCTGCGACCTGCCGGGCATCATGCAGCACTTCAACGTGCCGGTCGAATCCTTCACCGAGGACACCCTCGCAGAGGGCCTCGCCTTCGACGGCTCGTCGATCCGCGGGTTCCAGCAGATCCACGAGTCGGACATGCTGCTGCTCCCCGACGTGACGACGGCCTACATCGATCCGTTCCGCGCGCAGAAGACGCTCGCGCTCAACTTCTTCATCCACGACCCGTTCACGCGCGAGGCGTACAGCCGCGACCCGCGCAACATCGCGAAGAAGGCCGAGGAGTACCTGCGCAACAGCGGCGTGGCCGACTCCGCGTACTTCGGCGCCGAGGCCGAGTTCTACGTGTTCGACTCGATCCGCCACGACACCGCCGCGCACGAGGCGTACTACCATATCGACTCGATCGAGGGTCAGTGGAACTCGGGCCGCGAGGAAGAGGGCGGCAACCGCGGCTACAAGACCAAGTACAAGGGCGGGTACTTCCCGGTGCCGCCGGTCGACCACTACGCCGACCTGCGTGACCAGATCACCAGGAACCTGATCGGCGCCGGCATCGAGGTCGAGCGCGCGCACCACGAGGTCGGTACCGCCGGCCAGGCCGAGATCAACTACAAGTTCTCGACGCTGCTGCACTCCGCCGACAACCTGATGCTGTTCAAGTACATCGTGAAGAACACCGCCTGGGCGGCCGGCAAGACGGCGACGTTCATGCCGAAGCCGCTGTTCGGCGACAACGGCTCGGGCATGCACTGCCACCAGTCGCTGTGGAAGGACGGCGAGCCGCTGTTCTACGACGAGGTCGGCTACGCGGGCCTGTCCGACACGGCACGCTGGTACATCGGCGGCCTGCTCAAGCACGCCCCGTCGCTGCTCGCGTTCACGAACCCGACGGTCAACTCGTACCGGCGGCTCGTGCCCGGCTACGAGGCACCGGTCAACCTCGTGTACTCGCAGCGGAACCGGTCGGCGTGCACCCGCATCCCGATCACCGGCGCCAACCCCAAGGCGAAGCGGATCGAGTTCCGCGTGCCGGACCCGTCCGCCAACCCGTACCTCGCCTTCTCCGCGATGGTCATGGCCGGCCTCGACGGCATCAAGAACAAGTTCGAGCCGCCCGCGCCGGTCGACAAGGACCTGTACGAGCTGGCCCCGGACGAGATCGCCGAAGTCGCCCAGGTGCCCGGCTCGCTCGACGAGGTGCTCAACTCCCTCGAAGCCGACCACGACTACCTGCTCGACGGCGGCGTCTTCACGCCCGACCTGATCGAGACGTGGGTCGCCTTCAAGCGCGAGCACGAGATCGACCCGATCCGCCTCCGCCCCACCCCGCACGAGTTCGCGCTGTACTACGACATCTAGCTGAGGAAGGGGTCCTGACCTGCGGATTCACAGGTCAGGGCCCCGCCTGGGCCGTCGCAGCGCCATGCGCCGATCACGGTCTGACGAACAGCACGACATCGCAGCTCGACGCCACCACCAGCGTGTTCCCGGACGGGGCGAACCCAGCGGCTCGCAGCTCGCAGGGACGGTCGTCGTAGATCACGTGCCAGCCTCCACGGTCCGGATCGGCGGCCGGCTCGTGAAACGGATGCACCAGCATCACTCGCTGGTTCGGCCACGCCGGCGCGACCGCACGGATGGTCCACGCATCAGGTGTGACATGGTGCAGCCCGCCGCCGTACAGGCCCGCCATGCGCACCCGGCGTCCGGCCAGAACGCCGATGCCCGCGCAGGACAGGTCGGGTCCGTCCGGCTCGTCGTAGTCGTCGGCCCGATCGCGGGCGAGGCGTTCGCCGGTTGCGCAGTCGAACAGGCCGCGCCCCCGGCTGGATGCCACCAGGAGCAGGTCGGCGCCGGTCTCGGGGTGGGCATGGAAGCCGACGCCGAGCAACCCGCCTACGGCGATGCCGCGCGGCGCCGCTGCCGGCGGCCGCCAGGGCGGCGGGGCCGGACCGACTTTCGCGTCACGGAACCTGGCACGCAGCATCTCACCGTGGGACAACACGACCCCCTCGCACCTGGCGATCATAGGCCGGTCGACAAAGCAGCCAGCCGGCGGTCGCCATCCCCCGCGACTGCCGTCAGACGCGCTCCCGCAGACGAAGGGCGCGTCGCCGGTGCCTGCGGCGCCCGCCGCGTCCGCTGTGAATATCGGCGTCCGGTTTTCGGGGCACGGTGATAGACAGTCGGCGTGGAAAAGACTCTGGAGTTTCCCGATCTGCTGCGGCTGATCGACGAACGGTCGTCCGCCTTCCGCGCCGCGGTCGCCGCCGCGCCCAGCCTCGATGTGCCGGTGCCGACCTGTCCCGAGTGGACGCTGTTCGACCTGGTGCAGCACCTCGGCGAGGGGCGCCACCGCTGGGCGGCCACCGTCGCCGCGGGGCCGGCCGACGCTCCCCCGGCCAAGGCCGGTGCCCCGGCTGCGCCCCGGGAGCGCGAGGCCCTGCTGGCCTGGTCGGCCGAGTCCACGGACCAGCTGCTGAGCGCGTTGCGGGAGTCCGGTCCGGATCGCGGCTGCTGGACGTGGTGGGGCACGTCGCAGTCGCCGCAGACCTGCGGTGCCGTCGCCCGGCACCAGCTCCAGGAGGTCGCGGTCCACACCTACGACGCCTATGTCGCTCTGGGCGCCTCGCTGCCGCTGCCGGACGAGGTGGCACTCGACGGTGTCGAGGATTTCCTGTTCACCTGCTGCGCGACGACGGCCGCCTGGCCGCACGAGCCCGCTGCCGTCGATTACCACGCCACCGAGGGCCGCTCCTGGCGCCTCTGGCTCTCCGCCGACGGCGCACGGACTGCCCGCCTCCCCACGCCTGGCACCGACCCCGCCGACGCCACCCTCCTGGGCACAGCCAGTCAGCTTGTCCTCGTCTTCCACGGCCGTATTCCGGTGGACTCCCTGAAGGTCGATGGCAACCGGCTTCTCTTTGACCAGCTCATCGACTGGGAGCCCGGCGCGTAGGACGTGACTCGGGATCGCGCAGTGACGTCGGGGAAACGAATGGCTGGAGTGGGCCGTCGTCGACGTTCCCCGGCAAGCGCCGGGCCACCCCAGCGAGAAGGTCGGCGACCTGGACCCGCGGATCGTCTCGGGAGTCGACCATCACCAGCCCAGCCAGCGGCGACGATCCGGCACCGTTGGCGAGTACCTGCTGGAGGCGGCTCAACCGGCCGGCGGTGAGGGCGCTCTGCTCGTCGTGGATGACCAGCACCTGCCGCTCTCCGCCGCTCCAGTGAAGGACAGTCTCGGCCAGCGACGGCAGCAATGGCTCCAGCGGCGGCGGGATCGACCGGTCGTCGTCGCTCAGTCTGGTCAGGACGGCCTGTACCCGGGTCCGGCTGAGCCTGGCGAGGACACCCATCGCCCCCACACCGAGCCCGTCCCGTAGCAACGCATCCCGTGCCTGGAAGAACTGCTCCAGGGCCTGGCGATCCGACAGCCGCCGCCGCTTGAGCCGGACCAGGTCGACGAAGGCCGCGATGAAGGCACGCCAGCCGGCACTGTCCGGGCGCCTGGCCCGGTACAAGGTGAGGGCGGCCGCACGGTCGTCCTGGGACAGGCGGGTACCGGCCGCGTACGACGGCTCGGCCAGGAGCAGATCGACGATGCGGGTGACGAGGAAGTACTCCTTGTCGACCAGGTGGACGTGCGCCCGGCCGCTCAGCGCCGCCAGCAACCACGCCAGCGCCTCGCCCGCTTCCGGGCTGCGGAGGAACTGCCCGGACTTGAACTCGTTCGGCGAGAACCGGAACCCGGACCGCAGTACCGCGATCAGCTCGGCGGCCCCGCCGGTGCTCAGGTCGACGCTCGCGTGCGTGATCACCGGCGTGGCCGGATCGAGCAGATTGGAGCCGGAGAACCCGGATTCGTCACACGCGATCTCCAGGACGGCGCCGGCCACCGCGCCCACCGGGGGCAGCCCGCCCTGAAGCGGCAACCTCACCTGCGCTCCGTCACCATGCCGACCATGATCGCCCGCCCGCCCCGATCGGACCACCGAATTGCGGGCCGTTCCGACTAGCGCAGGAACGTCGCGGTGGTCGCCACGAACCGGGCCGGGTCGTCGAGCCACGGGAAGTGGCCCGCGCCTGGCTGAACGACGAACTCGGCGTTCGGGAACAGCGCGGCGAGTTCGGACACGACTCCCGGCGGGGAGTTCAGGTCGACCTCACCCGCGAGCAGCAGCACCGGCGCGGTGAACGCGGCGAGGGCCGCACGGGTGGCGTCCGGGTCGAACGCGCCCTCGCTGCCGAAGACGGCTGTGGCTTCATCGTTGCGGTGGCCGGCCTGGTCCGCTTGGTGAGCTTGTGCCGCCGCATCCCAGCGGCCGTAGAAGAACGGGTCGATGGCCTTCCGCGTGTCGCCGGTCGCGGTGCCGGACACGAGTGCCTCCAGAGCGGCGAAGGCCTCTGCGAACCACGACTCGTCCTTGCGGAGGCGGGCGGTCTCAAGCCGGTCCTCGCCCGTGGCCGCGATGCCGACCGCGAAGGTGCTCGGACCGATCAGAGCGAGCGCGCGGACGCGTTCCGGGTGCCGCGCCGCATAGAGCACCGCGAGGTTCGTGCCGCCGGAGTGGGCGAGCAGATCGAGCTGGTCGAGGCCGAGGTGCCTACGCAGCGCCTCGACATCGTCGACCAGCCGGTCGCAGCGGTAGGAGGCGGCATCGGCCGGTGTCGCGGACTGGCCGGTGCCCCGCGGGTCCAGCATGATCAGCCGCCGATGCGCCGACAGTCCGCCGAGGTCACCGAGGTATTCGGAGTCCTGCATCGGGCCGCCCGGCAGGCAGATCACCGGGGCGCCCTCGCCGAGCACGTGGTAGGCGAGGTCGGTTCCATCAGGTGCGGAGAAGGTCGGCATACCGACGATCCTGCCCTGCGCACGGATTCGGGATGGCAACGGGCAACGTGGCTACCTGATCTCACCCAGAATCAGGTGGTTGACCAGGGAACGCTCGAAGCGGCGACCCGGTCCCGACCACGTGGATCCGGGCTGCATTGATGAAGTCGAGCTGCACGGTCTTGAGGACGTTTCGCAGTTCTAGCCAGGCTTCCTCGTCTGCGACCTTCCCGCTCCGGATGCGCGCACTCTCGCGCCAAAAAGCTCCGTCGATGTTCTGGGCGGCCTCAACTACCGCAGGCACGCCCACCAGCCAGATGGCCGCGAGGACCTGATTCCATCCCACCCAGTCTGGACGTTCGCCATGTTTCCACTCACGCCGCAACGCGTGCTCTGTCCGGGTGGCCTCAGCAGTGACAGCGATACAAGCCTCGATCTGTTTGTCCCGCAGCCAATGCCGCTTCTGGGCACGGTACGTAAGGACAGCGCCCACAGCGACGCCGGCAAGTGTGACGACAGCAGCCCCACCGCTGGACGCCGCGATCTCCCACGGAGACGGCATCACGTTCCCTTCGACCCCTATTCACCGTTCGATCATCGTGACGTGTCGCGCGCGGATCTGGAGTGAGAACAGCCCTCCTCCTGGATGCCGCTCGTCGCCCTGGAGCGCTACGTCGGCGATCTCCGAGTTCGATGCCGTGACAACGCGGCCGTCGTCCGTCACGAACCGAAGGTAAGCAGCGTCGTAGTAGCGACCGCCCTCCCCGATCTGGGTGACCGTCGCGATCGTGACCACGCCGTCCGACAGCGCGCGGTAGGTGTTCCAGCCGAGCCAGGTCGGGTACAGGATCATCGCCCAGATCGCGGCCAGGACCACACAGCAGACGATGCGGGCGACCACACCGTCGCGATGCCAGCCCTCGATAACCACGCGCCCAGGGGTAGGAGCCGCTGTCACGCTCCCGCAGTCTGCTCCACCCATTCGTGCTCCAGCACCGAGTACGTCAGCGAATCGCGCCACGCACCATTGGTGAAGACGTGGTCGCGGATCCGACCTTCGTGAGTCATGCCGATATGGGCGATGACCCGCTGCGACGCCAGGTTGTCTGGGCCGCATGCGGCCTGAATCCGGTGGAGGCCACACGCGGTGAAGCCCCAACGCATGATCTGTCGGGATGCTTCAGTGGCATAGCCGCGGCCCCACCTGTCGTGCCGGATCGCGTATCCGAGGTCGGCTGCGTTGACCCCGGTGAGTCCAAGCCGCACGAAGCCGACCAGTGCACCGCCGTCGTTCTCCGTCACCGCCAGGTAGAAGTCAGGACGCGGTGACTGGTGCGCTCGCTCGATCGCCGCCGCCAGGTACCGGGTCGCTGCTTCCCGGTCCTTCGAGTCGAACGACAGATGGCTGGTGACCCGATCGTCGCTGACGAGCGGGAGCGTCGCTTCCAGGTCGTCCGTGGTGAACTCCCGCAGCGTCAGCCGCGGTCCGGCGATGGTGACGGGGAACTCCAGTGGCACCGGGCCACCCTGTCTCATCAGGTCAGTTCCCCAACTGGCACACGCGCGAACGCCTCGATCGCGCCTCGAATGGACTGGCTCGCCGGCGATGCAACTGCCGGACGCCGCAGAGCTGTATCGATCCGGCTCACCGAGGCAAGGATGCCGGCAATTCGACGCTCGGGAGGCAGCCCCAACACGGGGGCAATAGCCTCGCCGGCACCCTCGATCTCACCGTCAAGAACTCTCGACAGCGCCAGTTCAGCACGAGCACCGGCCGCATCGCTGTACGACCTGTCCTCACCCTGCTCGTAGAGCTCCAACGCAGCCGTGGCGTCCTGGCTGGCGCGCGTCGCACCGTCCGGGAGGTGCACCCATGCCCCAGCTGCGTAGTAGCGCTGCTTCGCCAGAGGGAAGCTAAAGAGTCCACCGATCTCGTCGAGGTCGTCGACGACGTGTCTGGCGCGAGCGTCCTCCGCTCGCCCGATCGCCGAGCGCGACTCCGCTTGCCCGCCAGCGAGCGCCCATGCCCGTGCTTCCAGCGACGGAAGCCAGGCCGCCACCGAGCCCGAACCATCCCCCAGTTCGGCCGCACCAAGGTGTGCATATCTTGCGGCCTCTGTCGGCCTGCCAGCCCAATATGTGATCAGGCTTTGCAGTCCGCGTGCCCACGCCCGAAGGCCCGAGTGCCCGGCGTTGTCCGCGCACACGTACGCGGTGCGGGCCTGCGTCATCGCATCCCTTGAGCGCCCCAGATCCTGCGACGCCTTGGCAAGTAGCGCTGACGCAACACCCGCGAGCAAGTACAGCTCGGCCGCCTGGGCCGGCCGCTGCCGTCCCTCAAGTCGTGCGAACACTGCGTCCTGGACTTCGGCGAGCGGCGCGATCATCGACGTCACTGGATCGTGCAGATAGGCGCCAGCCAGGTCGCGTACGTCGTCTCGCAGTTCGTCGAGCGACTCTGCACCGATTCCACCCTGCTCAGCCGCCGCGGTGAACTCCTGCGCTCTGCGTGCCGCCATCATGACCTGCCTATCCACAGTCAGGGCCTCGGCAGCGACAGACTCGCCGGGCCGGTGCTCAACCACCCCCACCGGACCAGGCGGAGCGAGTAGTTCGTCCATCGGGAATCCCCACAGCGCCAGCGCTACTCGACATTGTGGAGCGCGCGGCCTGGTCTGGACTTCGCCAGCGAGCCAGCGGCGCAGAGTCCGATTGCTCAGCGTCGCGTTCTTCTCGCGCAGCTGCTCTGCCATCGCGTTGAACGCATCGACTTCCTCATCCTGCGACCGTTCACGGGTCTCGACGATGGCAGCGAGCAACGTTCGGTGCTGACCCATCGTGACCCCGTTCCCTGATCGGCGCTGGCCTTACCGTAGGTCTGAATCCGTGACCGCGCACCGCACGTGCGCGGAATGGCCGCATGACGGCCGATCCATGGCCGACCGATGACCGCCAGACGGCTCGACGCTGACAGCGCGATGACCGCCTCAGTTCCGGCACCTTCTGTGATGGGACGCGAACTCCCCGTTGTCGTCGCGCTTATGCCGCGTCAACGGGTGAACGGACAGACACGGCGGCGGCTCACCCGGTTGCAGTCGCCGTGTCTGTCCGGGGGTCGCGTTCATACATCCCCAGGAGAGACGAGGGCGCGCTATGACTGACGAACCAATGCGACTGTCACCCACCTCTAGCCAGATTGGCGTTGCCGTCGAGCTGACGCAGCTGCACACGAAGGCGACGTTTCGTGAGGACTGTGCCTGGTGTTCCCATGCCTATCCCTGCCCAGACCGCCGATGGTCGGACCACATTCTGATGCTTGCCCGGTTGGCGGGACGTGAGGTCTGACCACCACGCGTTGCGGATCAGCCGTAGCGGGTGACGAGTTCGGTGCCCAGGCGGGCGAGTTCGGCGCGGACGGACTCCGCATCATCGACCGGCGGTGGGCGCCGCACCAGTCGTCCGGGCCGGGCGGCGTCGTCGCCTTCTGGCACGTCGACGACCTGTCCGCCGCCGTCGAACGGCTCCAGGCGATGGGCGCGAAGATCCACGAACCGATCACCGAGCGCGAGGCCGGGTTCGCCACGGCGTCCGTCGTCGACCCGTTCGGCAACCTCCTGGGCGTCATGTACAACTCGCACTACCTGGAAATCCTCGGCATAAGGTACGGACGGTGACCACCGAACGAATCCCCCCACCCCTGATAGCCGGCGAACGCGAGATGCTGCGCGCGTTCCTCGACTACCACCGCGCCACCCTCGCGATGAAGTGCGACGGCCTGTCAGATGAGGACCTGCGCCGCCAGTCGATGCCGCCGTCCACGCTGTCGCTGCTGGGTCTCGTCCGGCACATGGCCGAAGTGGAGCGGGCGTGGTTCCGCCGGGTCATCGACGCCGAGGACATCCCGCTGGTCTGGTCCGGCGAGGGCGACTTCCAGGTGGCGTACGACGCGGGCGCGGCGACCCGGTCCGAGGCTTTCGACGCGTGGCAGACCGAGGTGGCGCACGCGCGGCGGATCGAGGAGGCGGCCGACTCGCTCGACGTCACGGGTCTGCACGCCAAGTCCGGTGACGTCGTGTCGCTCCGGCTCGTGATGCATCACCTGATCCACGAGTACGCCCGGCACAATGGCCACGCCGACTTCCTGCGCGAGGGCATCGACGGCACCGTCGGCGCCTGACGGTTTCCGCCGGAACCGGCCAGGGTATCGAGCGGACATGCTCACGACGCTGGAGTACCGCGACCTGACCGAGCCACCGCGTTCGATGTGGCGGGTCATCGGCCCCGGCGTGATCGGCGCCGGGGTCGGGCTGGCGTCAGGCGAGTTCATTCTCTGGCCGTACATCGCCTCGCAGGTCGGGCTGGTGTTCGTCTGGGCCGCTGCCGTCGGCATCATCACGCAGTGGTTCCTGAACATGGAGATCGAGCGCTACACCCTCGCCACGGGCGAGACGGCGCTGACCGGGTTCTCCAGGTTCTGGCGCCACTGGGGCCTGGTCTTCGCGATCCTCGTGTACTTCGCGAACCTGTGGCCCGGCTGGGCGACCAGCTCGGCGACGATGCTCACCTACCTGTTCGGCGGCGAACCCGCCTGGATCGCCGCCGCGATGCTGGTCGTCATCGGCGCCACCCTCACGCTCGCGCCGGTCGTCTACACCGCGCTGGAGCGCGTCGAGTTCGTCAAGGTCGGGCTCGTCCTGCTGTTCATCGTGGTCGCGGCCGCGTTCGCGATCGGGGCCGACGCGTGGCGCGAGACGCCGACAGTCGTCACCGACGCGCGCTTCCCGTCCGAACTGGGCTTCGCGCTCGTGCTCGGCGCGCTGGTGTTCGCCGGCGCGGGCGGCGGGCAGAACCTGTGCCAGAGCAACTGGATCCGGGACAAGGGCTACGGCATGGGCGCCTACATCCCGCGCCTCGTCAGCCCGGTGACCGGCAAGGTCGAGGCCGCGCCCGCGACCGGGTACGCGTTCGAGCCGGACGAGCCGAACCTCGCGCGCTGGCGCAAATGGTGGAAGGTCGCCAACACCGAGCAGCTGGTGACGTTCGCGCTGATCTCGTTCGTCACGATCCTGTTCATGTCGCTGCTGTCCTACTCGACGGTGTTCGGGCGGCCCGGCCTCGAGAACGGCGTCCAGTTCCTGCAGGCGGAGGGTGAGCAGCTCAAGTCGGCGGTGGCGCCGTGGTTCGGCACTCTCTTCTGGACGATCGGCGCGTTCTCGCTCTTCGCCGCCGCGATGGGCATCGTCGACTACACGAGCCGGCTGGCCGCCGACGTCCTCACCACGTCCTACCTGCGCGGACGATCCGAGAGCACCGTCTACTTCTGGCTCGTGTGGGGGCTGGTCGGTATCGGCTGCCTGATCCTGCTCGCCGGGTTCGACCAGCCGCTGCCGCTGCTGGTGATCTCGGCGTGCGTCGGCGGCGGGATGATGTTCGTGTACTCGATCCTGCTGCTCCTGCTGAACCGGAAGCTGCTGCCGCCGCCGATCCGGGTGCGGTCGTACCGCGTCGCGGCGCTGATCTGGTCGGCCGCCCTGTTCGGCGTGTTCTCCGCGCTCACCATCTGGCAGCAGGGCCAGACCCTCATCGACTGGCTCCGCTAGGTGCTTCCGTTGTAGCTGACGGCATTCGCGCCGGAGCGGCCGCCTCTCCCGCTTCAGCGAGTAGGAGAGACGACCGCCTCGGCATCTATCAGGCCGGGACGAACCCGGACCCGGACGGTGCCGGCTGCTCCTCGGCCGGCATCAGGACCCAGAGCACCGGGTACAGCAGGATCTGACTGCCCGGGATGAGGAACAGGAGCAGGGAGAACAGGATCCGGGACGGCCACGGGTCGAGGCCGAACCGGCGGCCGACGCCGGCGAACACGCCG
This sequence comes from uncultured Actinomycetota bacterium, assembly GCA_963742725.1. Taxonomy (GTDB): domain Bacteria; phylum Actinomycetota; class Actinomycetes; order Mycobacteriales; family Cryptosporangiaceae; genus CAVVAL01. Next base: position 2,470,615 of record CAVUMX010000003.1, read on the forward strand.
CCGATCAGCCGGCCCTCACGCGGGCGGACCAGTCCCTGGGCGCGGAATGTGCCGTGGATGTCGGTCATGATGTCGTCGCTCCCCCTTCTGTTCGGTGACGTCGACATATCCATCGTGTCGCCTCCGGGCGGGCGTGACATCGGGGATCGACCCTGGTCCGACCCTGATCCGCTGCCTAGGGGGCGTTGACCAGGCCGACCGGCGGGACCTTGACGGTCCGGTTGCCGGGCGTCCCGCCCAGGATGACCTTCCGCAGCGAGGTGTTGTTGGTCAGGTTCGACTCGGTGAGGCGGTTCTCCGGGTTGGCCTTGACCTCGATGTAGTACGTGCCGTTGGGCAGGCCGGTGACGTCGAACGACTGGCCGGGCAGGTACTGCGAGTACGTGTCGCCCCAGCCGGTCTCCAGCACCTGGCGGACGGCCAGCGCCGACGCGCCGCCGCACGCGGTGCCGAGGTCGGTCGACTGCGGCTTCCAGTTGGCGCCCTTGACGGTGATGTCGACCGGGTCGGTCGGCGCGAGGCAGAACGCCTCCTTGCCGCTACGCACGGCGATCTGCTTGCTCGCGTCCAGGAGCCGGTAGGTCGCGAAGTCCGTGAAGTGCCAGTGGTTGTGGCCTTCGCGCGGGTCCCATTCGAGCGTGCCGGCCTTGGTGTAGCCGGTCTGGTTGCCCTTGGCGTCGTAGAAGTACTGGTAGGCGTCCATCAGGCCGCTGTTGCCGCGACGGAACCCGTCCACGACGAGCGGCGACGGGCCGGCGTTCCACACGTTCGCCGCGAACGACAGGTACTCCGGGCCGCCCTTGGCGAAGCCGCCCGGCTGGTCCGGGGCACCGCCGACCATGATCTGCCAGGCCGGCAGCGAGCGCAGGTCGGGCTTGGGGCCAGCGGCCGGCGCGGCGGCGATCCCGACCGGACGGGACTTCGCCGGCTTGTTCGGGACGCCCCTCTTCTCACCGGCACGGGCGTGGTCGTGCCCTGCGGCCTTGACGTTCGCCGGGCTCGGCGGCTCACCGCCCGGACCGTCCTTGATGTTCTTCACGTTGAGCGTGACGGTGACGGTCGCCTTGTTCGCCGGGATGCCGAACGCGTCCCGGTGGGCCTTGTTGACCGTGGCGGTGGCGGTGTACTTGCCGTCGGGGAGGTCGCCGGGCGGGGCGTCCCTGTCCCAGGACGCGGTGTTGACGCTCCAGCCGCTCTGCAGGCCCCACACGGACGCCAGCGTGAACGGCAGCTGGCCACACGTGTTCGGGTACTTCGAGGTCGGCGGGGCGTCGGGGCGGGACCGGGTGGCGCTCCACGAGTTGGGGCAGAAGCTCTGGTCCGCCTCGGCGACCTTCTTGCCGGTCGAGTCGGTCAGCGTGACGTGCAGGAACTTGTCCAGCCCGGTGAAGTCCTTCACGAGGCTCGCCGGCAGCGCCTTCGTCGTCGTCTTGCCGTTCTTGTGGACGACCTGGTTCAGCGTCATGGGCTGGTAGTAGTTCTTGCGCCTCACCTGCAGCTCCAGCGGCGCGGCGCCGGCGACCACGTAGGCGCCGATGTCGGTGATGAGCGGGTCGCCCGGGTAGCGGGCGACGTCGATCTCCGACGACGCGGAGACCAGGCTGAGCGGCGGCTGGGCGGGCTCCCCGGCGTTTGCGGTGTTCGTCAGGACGATCGGAACGGCGATGACGACCGCTCCGGCCACTCCTGCGATGAGATGCGATTTCCTAGGCATGAACCACCTTCTAGATCCGGACTGCACGGCGGGGGCCGGGTCACGCCCGATGATGGTGGTCGGTGTCAAGCGGTCAATTGTGGACATAGGTGTGGCCCCGGGTTCACCACCCGGGGCCACGCGGCTGTCAGCGATTAACCGGTCGGGAAGTTGTCCGCGCTGCGGATCCGCTCGCGGACCCACACGCCCGCCGGCTTGAGCTTGCTCGTCCCGGTGAACGAGCTGCCCGCGCACGTGCCGCTCTTGAACACCGCACCCGAACGCTCGTCGTCGGAGAAGTTCCAGTTGGTCCAGCTGATCTTCTTCTGCTTCATCAGGTCGAGGTACTGCTGCGACCGGCTGAAGTTGTTGCCGCCGTCACCGGAGGCCTCCTGGGTACCGAACTCGCTGACCCACATCGGGATCTTGTCGGCCGCCCGGGAGAGCGTGTTGAGGTACTCGGTGCCGTGCGACGCCGCGTAGAAGTGGAACGTGTAGAGGATGTTCGACGCGTTCACCTTGTTGTTGATCACGTCGTTCTCGTTGCGGCCGTCCGAGACGCCGAGCGAGCCCCAGCCGTGCGTGCCCACCAGCACGACGCCGTCCGAGTCCTCGGCGCGGATCACCGGGATCACCTGCTCGGCGTAGCTCTTGATCTTGCTCCACGCCACGCCGTTCGGCTCGTTGGCGATCTCGTAGATGATGTTGTTCTTGCCCTTGTGCCGGTTGGCGATCTCCTTGAAGAACGTCTTGGCGCGGCTCAGGTTGTAGTTCGGGTCGCCGGGGCTGAGCTGGTGCCAGTCGACGACGACGTACAGGCCGCGCGCGCTCACCATCTCGATGAAGTTGTGCATCATGTCGGTGAACTTGCGCGGGTTGCTCTGGTAGCCACCCTCCTGGATGTACATCGACACCCGGAGCACGTCGGCCTTCCAGTCGGTCGCGAGCGCGTCCAGGGACGCGTTCTTCACGCACTGGCTGTACCACTGGATGCCGTGCGTGCTCATCCCCCGGAGCTGGATCTGCTTGCCGTGCTGGTTGCAGACCTTCGTGCCGCACACCTTCAACTGACCGTTGATCGCCACCGGGCTCCCGGGCGGCGGAGCGAGCGCCGCGGCGGGCTTCGCGGCCGGCGCCTTACCCGCGGCAACGTCACCAGCAATGTCACCGGCGAACTCGCCGGCCGACGCGACCGCCACACCCGGAATCAGCAACGCGGCGGCGAGGCCCCCGACGATCTGCAGACGCAACCTCTGGCGTTTCACTCGATCTCCTCTGGTCCTGAAGCGGCCGGGCCTCCGCACAGATCCCGTGGGACGGAACCAATTAGTAAACTTTACTAACTAATTCGGTTGCACGATGTTAATGATCCGGCCCAACAGCCGTCAAGGGTGCAAACCGGGCACCCGACTCAGGAGATCACGCCGGCTTCCCAGGCCCACGCTGCGATTTCGACGCGGTTCCGGGCCGACAGCTTCGTCTGGACACTGCCCAGATGGGTCTTCACCGTGCCGACCGAGATGAACAGCTCTTCGGCGATCTCGGCGTTCGTGCGGCCGCGGGCGACGAGCTTCACGACGTCCAGCTCGCGGGCGGACAGGTGGCCCGTGTCGGGCGCCGACTTCGGCTGGTTGAGATGCTGCAGCAGCCGGACGGTGATCGACGGGCTGATCAGCGCGTCCCCCGACACGGCGGCGCGCACCGCCTCGACGAGCAGGGTCGGGCCGGAGTCCTTGAGGAGGAATCCGCAGGCGCCGTTGCGGAGCGCGGTGTGCACGTACTCGTCCAGGTCGAACGTCGTCACGACGACGATCTTGACCGGATCGACCACACCGGGGCCGGCGAGGATGCGCAACGCTTCTAGGCCGTCCATCTTCGGCATGCGGATGTCGAACAGGGCGACGTCCGGCTTGAGCCTGCGCGCCAGCTCGACGGCCTCCACCCCGTCGGCCGCCTCCGCGATGACCTCCATGTCCGGCTGCGCGCCCAGGATCATGCCGAAGCCGGTACGGACCATCGCCTGGTCGTCCGCGACCAGCACTCGAATCGTCACCCGGTCATCTTTGCAGCTGCTTCGCGATGGGCAGTGCGGCGTCCACCACCCAGCCGCCCGCCGGGCCGGGGCCAGCCTTGATGCGGCCGCCCAGCGCGCCCACCCGCTCGTGCAGCCCGACCAGCCCGAACCCGTGGCTGTGCCCGCGCGGGCCGCCCCCCTGCCCGTCGTCGGCGACGCGGACGAAGAGCCAGTCGGACGTGCGGTGCAGGACGATGTCGACCCGCGTGGCCCGGTTCGCGTGGCGGCGCACGTTCGTGAGGGACTCCATCACGACCCGGTACGCGGACGAGCCGATCTCCACCGGCAGGTCCTCCGTCGGGCCCTCGACGTGCAGCGCGGCGGTGATTGAGCCCGCGGAGTTGAACCCGGCGATCAGCTCGTGGAGGTCACCGACCCCGGCGAGAGGGGCGACGGGCGCGTCGGCGTCTCCTTCGGCGTCGCGCAGCACGCGCACCATCCGCCGCATCGACGCCATCGCCTCGGCGCCGGCCTTCTCGATCTGTTCCAGTGCCGCGGCGACCCTCGCCGGGTCGTGGTCGGCGATCACGCGCGCGCCCTGTGCCTGGACGACGATGCCGGTGACGTGGTGGGCGACGAAGTCGTGCAGGTCGCGGGCGATCTCCGCACGCTGCTCGGCGCGCACGAGCTGCACCTGCCGCTGCCGGGTGGAGTCCAGCAGCCGGAGGTACACCCCCGCCGCACCGACCGCGACGCCGACCAGGATGCACAGCAGCCCGACGATGATGAACTGGTCGCTCGTCCCGGACCGCATCGGCTGCGCCCCGAGCGCGAGCAGCTGCGCGGCGACGGCGGGTGCGAGAAGCCACGGGCTCGACCGGCGGACGACGACCAGGAGGAGGCCGACGATCGCCGCCAGCTCCGCGAACCCCCACACGCCACCGGAGTCGGTCTTGAACGCGAGCTCCCCGAGGCTGAGGACGAGCGAATTGCCCGCGGCCAGGGTCGCGACGATCGGCAGCCCGACCGGCCCGAACCGGGGCCCGACCAGCCACGCCAGCGCCGCCACGGCGAACGTGAACAGCTCGGCGTAGGTGACGATCGAACGCTGGCTGTCGAACGCGCCGAAGTAGAGGTCGAGGAAGAGCAGGAAGAGCAGCGCGAGGGCGCTGCCGAGGATGGTCAGCCCCAGCCAGATCCTGCGACGGGTGTCACTCACAGTGTCGGTCATCGTGCCGCAAGTGTAGGCAGCGGGCGGCGCCGCGAAGATCTGCCGAAAGTCGGAGTCGCGGCCGGTTCAACCCCGCGTATGGCCGATCCGGGCACACCCCGGTGGACGGGAGGGTCGACACGTCACCACATCGGCTAGCGGAGGACTCCTCGTGTCTGTCCTGGAAACACAACTGCGCGGAGTAGCGCGCCGGCCGGCGAAGCTGCTCCTCACCGGGCTCGGCATCCTCGTCGCGGCCTTCTTCGCGTACGCGATCGTGCTGGCCCAGCAGGTCGTCGAGCGGACGGTCGCCGACGGGCTGAGCGACACGCCGGCCGGGTCCAGCGTGGTCCTGCGGACGGACGGCGAGCCGATGTCGCCCGCGATGCTGGCGGCCGTGCGGGCGACGTCCGGCGTGGCCGACGCGTCCGGGCGGTTGCAGGGCGGCGTGCTGCTCGGATCGGAGGACAGGGGGCGGTACTTCGCGGTGCTGGCCGACCCGGGCTCCGGGCCACTGGCCAGGACGAAGCTCGCGTCCGGCGCCTACCCGGACGCGGCCGGCGAGGTGGCGATCACCGCCCGTACCGCCGAGCGCGACGGGCTGCGGGTCGGCCAGCGGATCACCGTGCGGACGGAGGACGGCACGACGTCGTCGCTGACGGTGACCGGCGTCGTCGGCGCGCCCGAGGACGGCGGGACCACGTTCTACACGCTCGACCGCTGGGCCGCCGGGCTGCTCGGCAGCGGGTTCGAGCGGATCGACGTCCAGGCGGCGCCGGGCACGTCGGTCGAGTCCCTGCTGGCCCGTATGCCAGCGGAGGGTGCGGCGCGCGCGGCAGCGGCCGTCCGGACGGAGGAGATAGCCGACAAGGTCGAGGAGATGCAGCCGATCTTCACGCTGCTGTCGATGTTCGTCGCGATCGCCGTCATCGCCGCCGCGCTGGTCGTCACGTCGACGTTCCGGATCATGTTCGCCCAGCGGATGAGCCAGCTCGCGCTGCTGCGCGCGGTCGGTGCCGGCCGTGGTGGCCTGACCTGGGCACTCGTGGTGGAGGGCGCGCTCACCGGACTCGTCGCGGGGCTCACGGGGGTCCTGCTGGCGGCCGGTGCCGGCCAGGTGGTGCCACGGCTTCTCGACCGTCCCGTGCCGGGGCTGCCGCTCGGCTGGGCGGCGGCGATCGTAGCCGGGTCGGTGGTCGTGACCGTCCTCGCCGTGCTGGCACCGGCTGTCTCGGCGGGGCGGGTGTCGCCGTTGCAGGCGCTCCGGACGTCCGCGACGACGACCGGCCGCACCGGCATCGGCGTCGCCCGGACCGTGCTCGGCGTGCTGCTCGTCCTCGCCGCCGTCGGCGCGGGCGTGCTGGCCGACTCGGCCGGGGACGACACGATGCTGCGGCTCGCCGTCATCGTGGCCAGCGGCACGGCGGCCTACGCGGCGCTGCTCGCGTTCGGTCCGGTCCTGGTCGGTCCGCTGCTGAAGGTGATCGGCGGGGTCCTCGGCCGCCTCGGGACCGTCGGGCGGCTCGCCGTCGGCGGCGTCGGCGGGGCACCACGTCGCGCGGCCGCCGTGTCGGCGGTGGTGGCGCTCGGCGTCACGCTCATCGCCGGCGTGCTTGTCGGCTCGGCCACCATGCGGTCGCTCGCCGAGACCGAACTCGCGCTGGAGTACCCGGCCGACATCGAGGCACGGTCCACCGATGCCGCCACCCCGCTGCCGGCCGATCTCCCCGCGCGGCTCGACGCCCGGCCCGAGCTGGCCGAAGTGCTGCCGTACCGGCGCGTCGAGGCCACGGTCGGCGAGCAGCACCTGGCGCTGGTGGACTTCGACCTCCGCGCCCTGCCCACGGCCGAGCGGTTCCAGACGACCGGCGGCTCCCTCGCCGACATCGGCCCCGGACATCTCGCGCTGCCGGAAGTACTGGCCACGGCCATGGGCGTCAAGGCGGGCGACCCGCTCACGCTGACCGTCGACAGCCGGCGGCACACCGCCCGCGTCGGCGCCGTCATCCGCAAGGCCGGACCGCTGTCCGCCGCCACGATCGTCGACCCGGCGGACCTCACCGCGCTCGCCCCGTCCGCGCCGCTCACCGGCGTGCTGATCAACGCCGACGGCGGGCTGACGGAAGCCAGGGCGGCGGTGCTCAGCGAGATCGGCGGCACGCCCGGCGTCTCGGTGGACATGCTCGCCGACATGCGCGAAGAGGTGACGACCTGGCTCGCCGCGATGACCGGTATCGCGCTCGGCCTGCTCGGACTCACCGTCCTCATCGCGATCGTCGGCGTCGGCACCACCACCGCCCTGTCGGTCGTCCAGCGGACCCGCGAGTCCGGGATGCTCCGCGCGATCGGCCTCTCCCGAAGCGGGCTGAAGTCCAGCATCACGCTCGAAGCCGGCCTGTACGGGGCCGTCGGCTCGATCCTCGGGCTGGCGCTCGGCGTCCCGTACGCGGCCCTGCTGCTCAGCTCGCTCGACATCGGCGCGCCGATCGTCGTCCCCGCCGGGCAGCTCGCCGCGGTGTTCGGCGTCCTCGCCGTCCTGACCGCTCTCGCGGGGCTCCTGCCGGCGCGCAGGGCCGCGCGGGTCAGCCCGGTCGAGGCCCTCGGGCACGAGTAGCGCTTTTCGTCGAGCGCGGGGTCGGCCGAAAGTCAGAGCCGGCGGACGCCGAACCCCGCGCACGGCCGATGTCGCCGCACCCGCGCATCGCAAAGGTAGATCCCGTCAACGAAGTACGAGCAAAGGAACCTCCCGTGTCGCAGCCCACCGCCGCCCGTGGCGCCTTCCCGGTGCCCACCATCCCGTCCACGCCGCCGACGGTCGCCGTGGCGGCCATCGACCTGGTCAAGGTCTACGGCAACGGCGAAACCGCCGTCCGCGCCCTGGACGGCGTGTCGGTCGGCTTCGACCGGGCCGCGTTCACCGCGATCATGGGACCGTCCGGGTCGGGCAAGTCGACGCTGATGCACTGCCTCGCCGGACTGGACACGGCCACCTCCGGCAAGGCGCTGCTCGGCGGCACCGACCTGACGCAGCTCTCGGACCGGGTGCTGACGAAGGTCCGCCGCGAGCGGATCGGGTTCGTGTTCCAGTCGTTCAACCTGCTCCACCAGCTCACCGCCGCCGAGAACATCACGCTGCCGCTGAGCCTCGCCGGCCGCAAGGCCGACGCCCGGCTGTTCGACCACCTCGTGGACGTCCTCGGCATCGGCCAGCGGCTCACGCACCGCCCGAGCGAGCTGTCCGGCGGCCAGCAGCAGCGGGTCGCGCTGGCCCGGGCGCTGGCGTCCCGTCCGGAGGTCGTGTTCGCCGACGAGCCCACCGGCAACCTCGACTCGCGCTCCGGCGCCGAGGTGCTCCAGTTCCTGAAGGAGTCCGTGCGCGAGCTGGGCCAGACCGTCGTGATGGTCACGCACGACCCGGGTGCGGCCGCGTACGCCGACCGCGTCGTGCTGCTCGCGGACGGCCGTATCGCCGGCGAGATCCAGGCCCCGACCCGCGCGTCGGTCACCGACGCCCTGCACAGCCTGGGTGACGCCCGATGAGCGTCCTCGCCACGCAGCTGCGCGACATCCGGCGCCGGCCCAGCAAGCTGTTCCTCACCGGCGCCGGCATCCTCGTCGCCGCGTTCTTCGCCTACGCGATCGTGCTGGCCCAGCAGGTCACCGAGGGGGCCGTGGCCCAGCAGGTCAGCGAGACGCCGGCCGGTGCGGCCGCCGTCATCGAGAGCGAATCCTCCCTCCTGCCGGTGAGCGCCCTGGACGCCGCCGCGAAGACGTCGGGCGTCGCCGCCATATCCGGCCGGGTCAACGGCGGCGGCGTCCGGCTCGGCACCGGGGACGCGGCCCAGTACTTCAACGTCCTCGCCGATCCCGGCAGCGGCCCGCTGACCCGCGTGAGCGTGAAGTCCGGCTCCTACCCGGACGCGCCGGGCGAGGTCGCCGTGTCGGAGAAGACCGTCGAGCGGGACAACCTCCAGCTCGGGCAGCGGCTCATGATCACGCCCGAGAACGGCACCGAGCAGGGCGGCACGCCCGTGCCGCTGACCGTCACCGGTGTGGTGGGCGCCCCCGAGGACCAGGGTTCGCTGCTGGTTCTCGGCGACCGCGCCGCCGCCGCGCTGACCGGCGGCACGTTCAGCCGGATCGACGTCGCCGGCTCCTCCCCCGCCGCACTCGTACAGGCACTGACGGATGCCATGCCGAAGGGCGACCTGGCGCCGAAGGTCCGCGATGCCGCGACCGTGCGCGACGAGGAGGTCAGGAAGAGGATCAAGGACATCGAGCCGATCTTCATGCTGCTGTCCACGTTCGTCGTCATCTCGGTGATCGCCGCCGCGCTGGTCGTCACGTCCACCTTCCGGATCATGTTCGCCCAGCGGATGCGCCAGCTCGCGCTGCTCCGCGCGGTCGGCGCAGCCAAGGGCCGGATCACGCGGGCGCTCATCGTCGAAGGCGGCATCACCGGCCTCGTGGCCGGCGCGACCGGCGTCGGCCTGGCCCTCGCGCTCGGCTTCGCGGTCCCGGCGGTGGCCGGCGCGTTCGGGCGGGACCTGCCGGCAGCCGGCGTCTCGGTCGGATGGGCGGTCGGGATCGTCCTCGGCGCGATCGCGGTGACCGTCCTCGCGGTGCTGGCACCGGCCGTCACCGCGTCCAGGGTCTCGCCGCTCCAGGCGCTGCGCACGTCGGCGACGACCGCGTCGCAGAAGGGCATCAGCCGCGGCCGGCTCGTCCTCGGCCTGCTGCTCGTGGGCACGGCGGCGCTGCTCGGCTCCGCCGCCCAGGTCAAGGCCGGTCCGCTGGCCGAGGAGGACATCCTCGTGCTCTTCACGCTCGTCGCCAGCGGTACGGCCACGTTCGGCGCGCTGCTGGCGCTCGGTCCCGTCATCATCCGGCCGGTGCTGCGGGTCGTCGCGTGGCCCCTCTCGAAGTTCGGACCGGTCGGGCAGCTGGCTGTGGGCGGCGTCGGCGGCGCCCCGAGGCGGGCAGCGGCGGTCTCCGCCGTCGTGGCGCTCGGCGTCACGCTGATCTCCGGCGTCCTGATCGGATCGGCGACCATCCGCGCGATGGCCGATGCCGAACTCGCCCTCCAGTTCCCGGCGGACATCGAAGCCCGGACGTCGAGCGAGACCGTCCCCCTGCCTGACGGCATGGTCGAGCGGCTGGCGAAGAGCCCCGACCTGGCCGAGGTGCTGCCGTACCGGCAGGCGTTCGCCCAGCTCGGCGAGCAGGAACTGCCGCTGGTCGACCTCAACCTCCGCGAGCTGCCGTCGGCGAAGAAGTTCAACGTTCCCGCCGGCTCGCTCAGCAGCATCGGACCGGGCGTCCTCGCGCTCCCGGAGATCCAGGCGAGGGCCCTGCACACCACGGTCGGCCAGACCCTGACGCTGACCGTCGACGGCAGGACCCGCGACCTGCGCGTCGGCGCGGTGATCGACGGCGGCGGCCCGCTCGGCGCGTCTGCCGTCCTGGACCCCGCCGACCTGACCGCGCTCGTACCGTCGGCGAAGGTCACCGGCGTTCTCGCCAACGCCCCCAGCCACGACCCGGACGACGTCACGAAGGCCCGCGCGGCCGTCGTCGCCGAGGCGGCCGGCCATCCCGGCATCGTCATCGACACCCTCGCCGACGGGCAGGCGGAGATCGACGAGATGCTGAACACGCTCACCGCGGTCGCGCTCGGGATGCTCGCCCTGACGATCGTGATCGCCGTGGCCGGGGTCGGCACCACCACCGCGCTGTCGGTCGTGGAACGCACCAGGGAGTCCGGGATGCTGCGCGCGGTCGGGCTGTCCAAGCGCGGGCTGAAGGTCAGCATCACCACCGAGGCCGCCCTGTACGGCCTGGTCGGATCGGTGATCGGGCTCGTGATCGCCGTCCCGTACTCCGCGTTGCTGCTCAGCGCCGCCGGGATCGAGGCCGCGCCCGAGCTGCCGTTCGGTCAGATCGCCGCGATGTTCGCCGTCCTCGCCGGGCTGACGGCCCTGGCCGGGCTCCTGCCCGCGCGGCAGGCGGCACGGGTCAGCCCGGTCGCGGCGCTGGCCCAGGAGTAGCCGGCGCCTGCCTTGCCGAAGTGTGTGGGATCTTGCGAGCCATACGTCGCAAGATCCCACACGCTTACGGATCAAACTCGTCATCCGTCGTCGCTGTCAGGTCGCCGGCCGGCGGACCATCCGCACCGTCGCGTGCCGGACCCGCAGGAACCAGCGTCACTCCACGCAGCACGACGGCGGCCCACGAGCCGGCGGCCGGGTCACCGACCAGCGTCGCCGGTTGCGGCACGGCCCAGTCTTCGTCGGGCGGCACGCGGACCGGGATCGTGAGGAGTGGCTCGTCGCCGTCTGACGCGTCGAGCGAGTACACGAACACCTCGTCGTACGCGCACCGGACCGTAACCGAACGCCACGGCTGGGGGCGGCGCAACAGCCGCCGGACCGCCAGGTTCGGCAGAGCCCCACGGACCCCGGCCGCGAGCCCCAATGCCAGCGCGAACGCGGCGAACGTGACCCAGAACGTGGCGTCGTACGGCTGCGTCACCGGGCGGACCTGGTCCTCTGCGACGTAGAAGTCGTACCACGCGCCGAAGTCGAACCCGCCGGTGTCCTCCACCGGCACCAGCACGGCTCCGGAACGGCCGTCGAGCATCACCCACAGCGTCTGCTCGTCCTCGTTGACGTCGGCCACGGAGCCGGAGACGCGCGCGGCTGAGGCCTCCCACGCCTCTTCCCGATCCTGGACGTACACACCCCAGCGCCGCCAGCACGGCAGCGCCGACCAGCCCGGTCGCCGCCACCGCCAGCCATTCCCTCCCGAGCGCGCCGATCCGTTCTACAGGCGGCGGCTCGGCCAAGGACATCGACGGGCCGTCGAAGGACGTCGTTGGGGCGGCAGCCGTCCGGCGGCGTTCGACCTTTTCGTGGACGGCCACGACCGTGACGACGAGCGCGGAGGCGACGGGAACCCCGTGGAACCACCCCGGGTACCACGGGTCGAGGACGTTCGCCGCGATCATGACGGCCGCCAGCACCCAGGCGAGCGCCGCCGCGGTCAGGAGATGGACGAACGGCACGGCGAGAAGGGCCAGGACCAGGCCGAACGTCGCGGCGTCCACCCAGTTCACGGCGCAGCCCGGCGGCGTGCAGTAGGCCGACTCCGGGATCGTGTCCGTCGCGACGTTCTCGGCACCGATCAGCGCCACGGAGGCGAGCGCCACGACGACCGGACGGATCCACCACGGTGCGACAGCCACGATCCGGACGTCAGAGCTGCTCAGGGCGGTAGGCACCAGCCCATGGTGACAGCGGGGCGAAAGTACGCGTCAGCGCGGGGTGAGGACGCGGAAGTCGTTCCGGGTCGGCGAGCACGACCCACGGCATGGCCGTCCAGGGACGTGCTGGCCAGGTCGTTCGCGTCCCAGACGACCTGGGTCAGGCGGGTAGCCATTCTCAGCAGTCCGATCGTTGGGGGATGCGCAGCTCGCTCGTCAGCGTGTACTCACCGGCGCGGTTGAGCCGCACCTCGACCCAGTCGCCCTTGCCGGGGCGGATGCACCCGTCCGGGCCCCGCAACGCCAGCCAGCGGGACCACCGGATCCGCACGGTCAGGTCGGTCGCGACGGGCACGTCGAAGCGGACCTTCGTCGGGCCGGACTCCAGCAACTCGCCCGGATGCTCCACCAGCGGACGGGCGCCGACCACCTTGTAAAGGATCCAGTCGCCGGTCTCCCAGACCCGTTGCAGGTAGGGCAGGTTCGCCTCGATCAGGGACGCTTCCTCGCGCCCGCCGAAGTCCAGTTGCGTTCCGGATCCGGGCCTCGGCGTCGCCACGTAGTCGACCGCGTTCTCGTAGAGCCAGTTGAGGTACGTCCGGGGGGCGAGCCGTCCGTTGTAGAAGATCGCGTTCCGTTCGACGTCGACCTGCCGCAGCCAGCCGCGGGCTATCGGTACCGCATCGGCGACGTACGTGGCCTCCCAGTGGTCGCGCAGCGGCACCACCTCGACCCGGCCGACCGGTCCGCGCCGTTTCAGCTCGTCGATGAGCGGCTGGTGGAACCACCGCTGGGCGGCCCGTTCACCGGCGTACGCGAGGTCTTCGGCGACGAGCGGCGGCTGCCACCAGCAGATCGCCGCGATGACGGCAGCCAGCCAACGTTTGTCCAGCGACGACACCGCTACCGCGATCGGCGCCGCGTACAGGATCGGCAGCCGGATCACGTTGCTGCCGACCGGGCTGTCGAAGTAGAACGAGCCGACCGTGCTCAGCGCGGTGATCACGGTGCCGATGCGCAGCGCCCGGTACTCCTTCGGGATCAGGAAGAACGCCGCCACGCACACGGCCACCGTGACCTTCATCGACTGTTCGTTGAACGGCTGCTCGCCGCCGTCGCGGAACAGCAGCGCGGGCGGCATCAGCGCCAACCCGGCGCCGACGCACAGCGCCAGGCCCTCCTTGCGCTTCCCGGACAGCAGCAGCGCCGTGCCGCAGATGCCGGTGAACACGCCGGCCACCGGGCTGCCTGCGCTGCTCAGGGCGGCGAGCCCCGCGGCGAGCGCGAGCCGGTACCGCTCCGGCACCTTCGGCAGGACCAGCGCGCACAGCGCCAGCATCCCGAACGAGATCCCGAGCGCGAACGTCGTCCGGCCGCTGACCAGGTTGAACACGCCGACGATCGCGCCGAGCACGCCACCCGCCGTGGGACGGCGCGCCCCGACCCGGACCAGCAGCCACGCGAACGCCACCGCCGAGATCACGCACGCCGTGGCGCCGACGCCCCTCGATCCGAGCAGCGCGTTGAGCGGGCCGGTGAACGCGCTGTACCCGAACGGGTAGACGCCGCCGTACCAGCGCAGGTCGACCGGGACGAAACCGTGCTCACGGAAGAAGTGCCCGCGGGCGACCTGCGCCGACAGGTCGGTGCCGGCCAGCGGCAGGAACAGGAACCCGACCGACAGCACGAGCGACGTGACGAGCGTGACGAGCACGGGGATCCGGTACGGGTGCGGCAGGGCGTTCCGCAGCACGTCGAACGGATCCGGCAGCCCCTGCCTCTTCGGAGGCCCGTTCGCCGGGGCCGGCTCGGGACCGTCCTCCAGGGACTCGCGGCGCCACAGCGCGGCGAGGTCGAGTTCGCCCGTGGCGGGCAGCTCCGGGGTCGGCGCCGGCTTGTCCGGACGCGCCTCAGGCATGGAACACCCTCTCCACCGCCCGGCGCCCCCTTCGCATCGTCCTCAGGTACTCGTCCACGAACTCCCCCGGATCGCCTCCTGGCGGCGACCCGAGCGCCCTGGCCACACCGATCAGCTCCGGACCGTGCCGGGGCAGCTGGTCGGACGGCCGTCCGCGTACCAGCATGATCGCGTCCCGCACGCGGCTGGCCAGCAGCCACGCCGCCGCCAGCGCGTCGTGGTCGCCCTCCTCGACGAGCCCCGCGTCACGGGCGGCCGTGAGCGCTTCGAGCGTACGCGGCGTTCGCAGCCCTTCGATCTCGGCGGCGTGCTGGAGCTGCAACAGCTGGACGGTCCACTCGACATCGGCGAGCCCGCCGCGCCCCAGTTTGGCGTGGGTGGCCGGGTCGGCGCCGCGCGGCAGCCGCTCCTTGTCGACCCGGGCCTTGATCCGGCGGATCTCGACGACCTGGGCGTGGCCGATGCCGCCGGCCGGGTACCGCAGGGGGTCGACGAGCCGCAGGAACCGCTGGGCCAGCTCCGGATCGCCGGCGACCGGCCGCGCGCGCAGCAACGCCTGCGCCTCCCAGATGTGCGACCAGCGCCGGTAGTACTCCGCGTAGGAGGCGAGGCTGCGGGTCGGCGGTCCCTGCTTGCCCTCGGGCCGCAGGGTCGGTGTCGAGCCCGACGGGCGGATCGGGCGCGGGCGCGGCCAGCAGCCGCCGCATCTCCTCGGCGACAGCGGCGGCGGCCGCGGCGGCCTCCGCGTCGCTGATCCCGGGCGCCGCCGCGTGGACGAAGATCACGTCGGCGTCGGACGCGTACGACATCTCGGCGCCGCCGAGCCGCCCCATCCCGATGACGGCGATCGTCACCGGCAGCTCGTTCCAGCCCTTGTCTCGGACGACCGCCCGGCCCGCGACCTTGAGCGCCGCGCCGAGGACGGCGTCCGTGACGTCGGTGAGCGCCTGGCCCACCTGGACGGCGTCGAGCCGCCCGAGCAGGTCCGCGCTGGCGATCCGGAGCAGCTCACGCCGGCGCAGCGCCCGCGCGGCCACCACCCCGGGGCCCGGTTCGGCGGCGTGCCGCTGGACGGCCGCGCCGAGCAGCCCGCGCAGCGCCTCGGGGGTCCGCGCGACCAGTTCGGCGTCGTCGGCGAGCAGCCGCAGCCCTTCCGGGTCGCGGCCGATCAGGTCGGCGACGTAGCGGCTGGTGCCGAGCAGCTGCGCGAACCGGACGGCGACCAGTCCCTCGTCCCGCAGCAGCCGCAGGTACCAGGGCGTCTGCCCGAGCCGGTCGGAGACCTTGCGGTAGGCGAGCAGGCCGGCGTCCGGGTCGGGGGCGTCGGCGAACGCCTGCAGGATCGTCGGCAGCAGGGCCCTTTGCAGCGCGGCGCGGCGGCTCACCCCGGCCGTCAGCGTCTCGATGTGGCGCAGGGCGCCGGCCGGGTCGGCGAAGCCGAGCACTTCCAGCAGCGCGCGGGCGGCGCTGGGGGTGAGCCGGACGGCGTCGCTGGTCACGTTCGCGGCGGCCTCCAGCAGGGGCCGGTAGAACAGCTTCTCGTGCAGGCGGCGTACCTCGCGCGCGTGCCCGGACCACTCGGCGTGGAAGCGTTCGACGGCGCCGGCCCGGGTGTCGCCACGGAACCCGAGCGCCTGGGCGAGCCACCGCAGGCCGTGCTCGTCGTCCGGGAGGCGGTGGGTACGGCGCAGCCGCTGGAGCTGGAGGCGGTGCTCGACCTGGCGCAGGAACCGGTACGAGTGGTCGAGCGCGTCGCCGTCCGTGCGGCCCACGTAGCCGCCGTCGGTCAGCGCCCGGATCGCCGTCAGGGTGCTGCCCGTGCGGAGCGACTCGTCGCTGCGGCCGTGCACGAGCTGCAGCAGCTGGACGGCGAACTCGATGTCGCGCAGCCCGCCGGGGCCGAGCTTGATCTCCCGGGCGGCGTCGCGCGCCGGCAGGCTCTCCACCACGCGGCGCCGCATCGCCCGGACGTCCGCCACGACGCCGGGCCGGTCGGCCGCGTGCCACACCAGCGGCGTGACCAGGTCCATCCACTCCCGGGCGAGCGCGAGGTCCCCCGCCACCGGACGGGCCTTGAGCAGCGCCTGGAACTCCCACGTCCGCGCCCACTGCTTGTAGTAGGCGGCGTGGCTGGCCAGCGTCCGGACGAGCGGCCCGTCCTTGCCCTCGGGCCGCAGCGCCGCGTCCACCGGCCAGGCGACGGCCTGGCAGATCCGCATCATGGACGTGGCGAGGGTGGTCGCGGTGCGCAGGGCGGCCGTGACGTCCACGTCGACATCGATGTCGTCGGTCGCCGGTTCGGCGACGAAGATGACGTCCACGTCGCTGACGTAGTTCAGCTCGTGCCCGCCGCACTTGCCCATGCCGATCACCGCGAGCCGGGCGGGCGCCGCCCCGGCGGGCAGGTCGGCGGCGGCGAGCGCCAGTCCGGCTTCGAGCGTGGCGGCGGCCAGATCGGACAGTTCGGCGGTGATCTCGGCGACGTCGGCGCCGTCGTGGGTGGGCGCGGTAACGTCCCGCGCGGCGATCCGCAGCAGCGCGCGCCGGTACGCCCGGCGCAGGTCGTCGATGCTCTCGAACCCCGTTCCCAGGACGGCGGGCTCGTCGGTGGTGAGCTGGCGCCACTCGTCCGGGTTCGCGACCAGGTGGTCGCCCAGCGCCGCCGACGCGCCGAGGACGCCGACGAGCCGGCGCCGCAGCCCCTCGTCCGTCTCGACGGCGGACCGCAGCGCCGCCGGATCGTCCTGGACGGCGACGAGCCGGTGCAGCGCCAGGACGGCGAGGTCGGGGTCGTCGGCGCGGGCCAGCGCGGCTACCACCTCAGCGCCCGTCGCATCGGGAGCGCCGGTCCGCGCGTCCCACCAGCCCAGGCCGGTACCGGGGCCCAGCAGGCGGGCCGTGGCCCTCGGGTCGGCGAACCCGAACCGGGCCAGGCTGGCCGATCCGCCGCCGACCGGCCGCATCAGTGCTCGATCAGGGGAAGGTGGGTGGTGCCGACCCGGCCGGACGCCACCGCGACGAACCGCTCGGCGAACGGGCGCCAGGCGTCCTCGACGTCGTCCATCGCGGCGTCGCAGCGGGCCACGACCGTCCCGGCGTCCAGGCCCAGCTCGTCCAGGCGGGCGGCGCAGCTCTCGGCCCAGTCCGCGATCATCGCCGTGTCGCACTCGATGTGGAACTGGAGGCCCCAGGCCTTCGTCCCGAGCCGGAACGCCTGGTGCGCGCAGCGCGGCGACGCGGCCAGCAGCACCGCGCCCGGCGGCAGCACGCTGATCTCGTCCTCGTGCCACTGGAGCACGTCCGGGGTGAACGCGATCGGGCCGAACAGCGCGTCCTTCTCGGCGAGGTCCCGCTTTGCCACCAGCCCCGCGCCGATCTCCGGCCCGTTCTCGCAGCGCCGGACCCGCCCGCCGGCCGCCTCGGCGAGCAGCTGCCCGCCCAGGCAGACCCCGAGCGTGGGCGTCGCCGCCCGGACAGCCACTCGCAACAGCTCCTTCAGCGCCGGGAACCACGGGGCGCCGGGCGTGCCGTCGGCGGCGTCGAACGCGTCCTGCTCGCCGCCGAGCACCACGAGGGCGTCGTAGCCGGCCAGGTCGGCCGGCACGTCGTCGCCGTCGAACGGGCGCACGGTCACGAGTTCGGCGCCGGCGCCGGTCAGCCAGTCGCCGAGCCTGCGGGCGTCGTCGGTGGGGTCGTTCTGGACGACGAGGATGCGCGGTGTGGTCACGTCGCCAGGTTATCGACTTCTGAGCAGCCGGCCGATCGCCCGGTCCAGCAGCATCGCCGTGTGGTGGCCCGTGTCGTCGGACGCCGAGGCGCCGGCGTCGTTGAACGGCGCCCAGCTGGAGAAGTACACGCCCGTCCGCCAGCGGACGACGGCACCGGTCTCGTACACCGCGCGCAGGTCGCCCTCCAGGTGGGCGTCCACCGCGAGGAGCCGGTCGGCGACGTAGACGTTGGACAGCTGGGACGCCGCCAGCACCGACGGCGTCGGCAGCGTCGTCTCGATCGACACCTCGGAGTACAGCGGATCGACCGACTCGCACGCGTCCCGCAACAGGCCCCGCACCCACGCCGCCATCCGGGCCGCCGCGGCGTCCTGCTCCGCGTCCCGGACGAAGTCGGGCAGGCCGAGTTCGTCGGCGTAGACCCGCGCCTCGACGGGGTGCCGTTCCTCGTCGTCGTGCCGGCGCAGGTACGTCAGGACGAGCGGGCCGGCGGCGGCGGTGACGAACCCGGCCTGGACGGCCGTCCAGTCGTCGTCCTTGCCCGCGACGAGCCGGTCGAACTCGGCGGGATCGACGTCCAGCGGCCGGGGCTCCTGCTCGGCGTGCCCGGCCGGGACGACGTCGACCCGGCGGGTGCCGGTGCCGCCGTGCCTGGTGACGGCCTCCGCCAGGCGCGCGAACGCCGCGCGTTCACCGTCCTCGGAGTACAGGCTGACGGACAGGTGCGGTGCCCACACTGTCAGCGGGGGAAGCGTCGCCCCGGAAAGTGTCATTGGCCGAGCAGCTTCAACATGGCGCGGAGCTGGCCCGGGTTGGGGCCGAACGCGGTGACGAGCGCGCCGGTCTCCCGGTCGAACTGGGCGACGAAGTACCGGCCGCCGATCCGGGCCAGGTGCCCGGTCGTGGGGGTGGCGCCGGACGACCACGGGAACCTCTTGCCGCTGCCCAGCGCCGTCTCGACCATGCGCCGCCACTCCGCCCTGTCGGCGGCGGTCGGGGTGCGGCCCCACCAGTCCTTCGCGTGCTTGAACGAGTGGTCGAACCCGTCCTCGGTGATCGTCGGCTTCGGGCAGGACGCGGGCGGCTTCGCCCCGCCTGCCACGCTCGCCTCGACGCTGCACGTCGCCGAGCTGGGCGGTACCGCCCGGGCCAGCGCGACGGCGCGGACCAGGTACGGCGTGGTGCGCGGGGCGCTGCTCGGACGCGTGGCGCGCTGGTAGAACGACGCCCATTTGGCGCCGCCCGCCTGGCAGCCCAGCGACGCCGTCCTGGCCGGCGCGATCGGCTTGGCCCCGGACGCGCACGCGGCCACCTGTGCCGGCCCGCTCGTCACCCGCACCTGCAGGACGGCGTTGACGGTCGCCTCCGCCGAGTCGTTCTTGACGGTGGCCGACACCGCGCAGCCGCCCGCGCCGCACGGGGCCTTCAAGGCGCCGACCAGGGAGATCCGGACGCCGAGGTCGTACGCGCCGGACTTCGCGAGCTGCCCGGCGCCGAGCCCGACGGCGCTCAGGACCTCCGCCGCCCCGTCCTCGGACTCCGTCGTCACGTCCAGGCGCACCCGGTCGGACTCCGCGCCGCCGGCCGCGAGAGGGGCGTCGACGCGCAGGACGCGGTGCGGCTCGTCCGCGCTGACGTACACGTCGCCGCCCGGGGTCGAGGACCGCCACGCCCGTACGCCGCCGATCGTCGACTCGGACGGCGGCCCCACCTGCACCCCCCGCGGCTCGCCGAACCGTTCCTGGAGCCCCTTCGCGAGGGCCGCGGGCGCCAGCGTGTCCTGGACCGGGAACCCGACCACGCTGTCGTCGGCCTCGACCCACGAACCGGCGAACGTCTCGGCGCGCTCGTCGAGCGAACCCCAGTACTCCTTGCTCCCCCGGACGTACGTCTTCCTGTCGACGACCAGCACGTCCGCGCGCCGGCCGGCCCGCTGGACGGTGCCGGTGGCCTCGCCGGCACCGGTGACCTTGAGGTCGACGGCGGCGCCTGTCCGGGTCGTGCCGGCGACGCGGACGCCGGGCGCGGCATCGAGGCTCTCCAGGGCGATGCCGAGCGCGCGGTGGACCGGGTCGACCTGCGTCCACGTGCCGACCGCGCCCCCACACGCGGTTAACGCCAATATCGGCAGCAGGGCGAGGGCTCGGCGCATGAGCCGGACGCTATCAAAGCCAGTTCCGTCCAACCCGATGTTTCAACCCGGCCACGCCGTGGGTACATTCCGGTGCAATTAGTACATTTGTTACGGAGGGGGATTCATGGGCGCCGCCCAAGCACTGGATGTCCAAGGAGCGATGGACGACGCGCTGTCGACCGTCGCCTCGTTCGTGCCGAAGTTCGTCGGGTTCCTCGCGATCCTGATCATCGGCTGGATCGTCGCGAAGATCCTGCAGAAGGTCACCGCGATGATCCTGCGCAAGGTCGGCTTCGAGCGGCTCGTCGAGCGAGGGGGCATCGACAAGGCACTGGAGGACAGCAAGTACACGGCGAGCGACCTGCTCGCCAAGCTCGTGTACTACGCCGTCCTGCTGCTGGCCTTCACGATGGCGTTCGGCGTGTTCGGGCCGAACCCGATCAGCGAACTGCTCAGCTCGGTCGTGGCGTTCCTGCCGAAGGCCATCATCGCGATCGTCATCGTGGTCGTCGCCGCCGCGATCGCCCGCGCGGTCCGCGACATCGTCAGCAACATGCTCGGCTCGCTGTCCTACGGCCGGCTGCTGGCGAACATCGCCGCCGTGTTCATCCTGGCGCTCGGCGTCATCGCCGCGCTCAACCAGGTCGGCGTCGCGACCACCGTGACCGCGCCCGTCCTCATCGCGGCGCTCGCCACCGTCGGCGGCATCCTCGTCGTCGGGGTCGGCGGCGGCGCGGTCAAGCCGATGCAGGCGCGCTGGGAGCGGTGGCTGGACGTCGCCGAGCGCGAGACCAGCAACATCCGCGAGACCGTGCACCACAACGGGCACACCGAGCCCGCCGCGACCGACCACGAGGTCGCCGCGGGCCGCTGAGCGTTTGGGCGATCTTTCTGTCGCTATGGCGACAGAAAGATCGCCCAAACCGCGTCACAGCACGGGCAGGTACTTCATCCGCTCGAACTCGGTGACCTGGCGGCGGTGCTCGTCCCACTCGGCGCGCTTGTTCTTGAGGAAGAAGTCGAACACGTGCTCGCCGAGCGTCTCGGCCATGAACTCGCTCTGCTCCATCACCCGCAGCGCCTCGGACAGGTTGTGCGGCAGGTCGGCGTACCCGGCGGCGCGGCGCTCGTCGTCCGTCAGCGACCAGACGTCGTCCTCGGCGCCGGGCGGCAGCTCGTAGCCCTCCTCGATGCCCTTCATCCCGGCCTCCAGCATCGCGGCGAACGCGAGGTACGGGTTGCAGGCCGAGTCGAGCGACCGGATCTCCACGCGGGCGGAGTTCGCCTTGCCGTACAGCGGCACCCGCACCAGCGCGGACCGGTTCAGGTGCCCCCAGCAGATCGACGTCGGCGCCTCGCCGCCCGAGATCAGCCGCTTGTACGAGTTCACCCACTGGTTCGTCACGGCGGTGAACTCCCGCGCGTGATGCAGCAGCCCGGCGACGAACGACTTGCCGATCTTCGACAGCTTCATCGGGTCGCCCGGGTCGTGGAACGCGTTGTGCTCGCCCTCGAACAGCGACAGGTGCGTGTGCATCCCGGAGCCGGCCTGGTCGGTGAACGGCTTCGGCATGAACGTCGCGAACACCCCGTGGGAGAGCGCGACCTCCTTGATGACGTGCCGGAACGTCATGATGTTGTCGGCGGTCGTCAGCGCGTCCGCGTACCGCAGGTCGATCTCCTGCTGGCCCGGCGCGACCTCGTGGTGGCTGAACTCGACCGAGATGCCGATCCGCTCCAACGCCAGGACGGCCTGGCGGCGGAAGTCACGCGCCACGGAGTGCGTGGAGTGGTCGAAGTACCCGCCCGAATCGACCGGCACCGGCGGCTCGCCGTGCTCGGAACGCCCCATGAGCAGGTAGAACTCGATCTCCGGATGGGTGTAGAAGGTGAACCCCTTCTCCGCCGCCCGGCTCAGGGCCCGCCGCAGCACATGCCGCGGGTCAGCCCAGGACGGCGATCCGTCCGGCATGACGATGTCGCAGAACATCCGCGCCGACTCGCCGTGCCCGCCCGCCTCGAACGGGAAGACCTGGAACGTGGCCGGGTCCGGGATCGCGATCATGTCCGACTCGTAGACCCGGGCGAAGCCCTCGATCGCCGAGCCGTCGAACCCGATGCCCTCCTCGAACGCGGCCTCCAGCTCCGCCGGGGCCACGGACACCGACTTCAGCGTCCCGAGGACGTCGGTGAACCAGAGCCGGACGAACCGGATGTCGCGCTCCTCCAGGGTGCGCAGCACGAACTCCTGCTGACGGTCCACTTCTGCGGCGCTCCCTCGCTGGCCGGTGGTACGTAACCCGGAGTCTCCCCCGGACCTGTTACGACGACGTTACGTCACGACGGGGCCTCGCCGCCGTGTCGACGTGCAGGTTCGGTTGCCCCCATCGGATACGCTCCGCCACCTCATCACCTTTCAACGAGGAGAAGCATGTCTCGCGTCCTTACCGGTGCGGCCCTGCTCGCCGCCGTCGCGTTCGCCAGCACCGGCTGCGACACGATCAACGAAGCCAAGGACACGGTGGACACCGCGACCAACACGGTCGAGGTGTGCAACGACACCATCAAGCTCACGAACGAGCGGATCGCGCCGATCAACGCGGCCATCGCCGCGGCTGCCGCCGCGCCGACCGACGCCGCCAAGGTCGAGGCCGCCAAGGCCGCCGTGAAGACCGAGTTCACCACCATGCACACGGGCCTGCAGGAGCAGATCGGCAAGGCCAAGGACGCGGACGTCAAGAAGTCCCTGGAGGAGCTGGACGCGGCCATCACCGGCTGGTCCACCAACCCGGACACCTTCGTCCAGGACACCACCAAGTACACGACGCTCGCCAACGGCGTGAACTCCGCCTGCGGCGCCAAGAAGGCCGAGTAGTCCAGCGCTGGCGTGGCGCGGAGCACATCCGCGTCACGCCGGGCGCGGCCTGCGGGAAGATAGCGGTATGCCGCAGCTCCGACTCGCACTCGCCCAGGTAAACCCCGTGGTCGGCGACATCGCCGGCAACAGCGCGCTGGTGCTCGACTGGGCCCGCCGCGCGCACTCGGCCGGCGCGACCCTGCTCGCGTTCCCCGAGATGGTCATCACCGGCTACCCCGTCGAGGACCTGGTCTTCCGGGAGACGTTCGCCGCCGCGAGCCGCACCGCCCTGCGTGACCTCGCCGGCCGGCTCGCCACCGAAGGGCTCGGCGACCTGCCGACGATCGTCGGCTACCTCGACGCGGACGGGCCCGTCCTGCCCGGCGCCGGATCCGAGGCCGACGGCGGCCCCCGCAACGCCGCCGCCCTGCTCGCGGGCGGCGAGATCGTCGCCACGTACCACAAGCACCACCTGCCGAACTACGGCGTGTTCGACGAGGACCGGTACTTCATCCCGGGTTCCGAGCTGCCCGTCGTCCGGGTCGGCGGGGTGGACGTCGCCACCGTCATCTGCGAGGACATCTGGCAGGACGGCGGCCCGATCGCCGCCGCGCGCATCGCCGAGGCCGGGCTGGTCGTGTGCGTCAACGGATCGCCGTACGAGCTGAACAAGGACGACGTGCGCCTCGAACTCGTGCGGCGCCGCGCGGCCGAGGCCGGTGCCACCCTCGCGTACGTGAACATGGTCGGCGGCCAGGACGAACTGGTCTTCGACGGCGACTCCGTCGTGGTGAACGCCGCCGGCGACGTCATCGCCCGCGCACCGCAGTTCTCCGAGCACCTGCTCGTCGTCGACCTCGACCTGCCGGGTGCCCGCTCCGACACCACCGGGCCGGCGGGCGAGCTGTCC
Organism: uncultured Actinomycetota bacterium; assembly: GCA_963742725.1. Classification (GTDB taxonomy): domain Bacteria; phylum Actinomycetota; class Actinomycetes; order Mycobacteriales; family Cryptosporangiaceae; genus CAVVAL01. Next base: position 2,494,340 of record CAVUMX010000003.1, read on the forward strand.
GTCTCCCGCGTCACGCTGTCCGAGGTCGCGGCGCCGATCCCCGGCGACCCCGCCACCGGCGACGTCGCCGAACGCGTCGTGGACGAGGCCGAGGTGTGGTCGGCGCTCGTCACCGGCCTCGGCGACTACGTCCGCAAGAACGGGTTCAGCTCGGTCGTCCTGGGGCTCTCCGGCGGCATCGACTCGGCCGTGTGCGCCGTGCTGGCCGCGGACGCGCTCGGTGCCGGCAACGTGCACGGCGTGTCCATGCCCAGCGGGTACTCGTCCGAACACTCCAAGGACGACGCCGCCGACCTCGCGGAACGCACCGGCCTGCACTACCGGACGGTCCCCATCGCGCCGATGGTCGACGCCTACCTCGCCAACCTCAAGCTCACCGGGCTCGCCGAGGAGAACCTGCAGGCGCGCGTCCGGGGCGCCATCCTCATGGGCCTGTCCAACGAGGAAGGCCACCTGGTCCTGACCACGGGCAACAAGAGCGAGTACGCCGTCGGCTACTCCACCCTCTACGGCGACTCCGTCGGCGGGTTCGCGCCCATCAAGGACGTCCGCAAGACCCTCGTCTGGGACCTCGCCCGCTGGCGCAACGCGTCCGCCGCCGCGCGGGGCGAGACGCCGCCGATCCCCGAGAACTCGATCATCAAGCCGCCGTCCGCCGAGCTGCGGCCCGGGCAGGTCGACAGCGACTCCCTGCCGGACTACGAGATCCTCGACGCCATCCTCGCCCTGTACGTCGACGCCGACGCCGGCCGCGCGACCGTCCTCGCCGCCGGGTACGACGAGGCGACCGTCGACCGGGTGCTGCGGCTCGTCGACGTCGCCGAGTACAAGCGCCGCCAGTCCGCGCCGGGGACGAAGATCAGCCTCAAGGCGTTCGGCCGCGACCGCCGCCTCCCCATCACCAACCGCTGGCGCGAAACCCACTGAGCCTTCCGCCGCCCCACGTTTGGGCGATCTTTCTGTCGCCATAGGCGCAGAAAGATCGCCCAGATCGCACCGGGCGCGCAGGTGTGGCGGTGTTAACAGTCCGGCAATCCGCGGCGAGTTCTGTGCGACGATTCGTCCCAGAGCCCGGGGACCCCATGTAGGGGCCTCGAGGAGAGGAGACTGTCGCATGTCCGAGACAAAGACGTCTGAAGCGAACCTCTACGGTGGCGCCGTCGGCCGGCGCATCCGCACCCGCGACCTGTTCGCCGCCAAGGAACGCGGCGAGCGGTGGCCCATGCTCACCTCGTACGACCAGTACACGGCCGGGCTCTTCGACGAGGCCGGCATCCCGGTCCTGCTCGTCGGCGACTCCGCGTCGAACAACGTCTACGGCAACGAGACCACGCTCCCGGTGACGGTCGACGAGCTGATCCCGCTCGTCCGCGCGGTCGTCCGCGCCACCAGCCGCCCGATGGTTATCGCCGACATGCCGTTCGGCTCGTTCGAGGCGTCCCCCGCGCAGGCGCTCGCGACGGCCGTCCGGTTCATGAAGGAGGGCGGCGCGCACGCCGTCAAGCTGGAGGGCGGCAAGCGGGTCGCGCCGCAGGTCGAGGCGCTGACCGGTGCCGGCATCCCCGTGATGGGCCACATCGGCTTCACCCCGCAGCACGAGCACGTGTTCGGCGGATACCGCGTCCAGGGCCGCGGCGACGACGGTGACCGGCTCGTCGAGGACGCCCTCGCGCTCGCCGCCGCCGGTGCGTTCGCGGTCGTCCTGGAGATGGTCCCGGCCGAGGTCGCCAAGCGGATCACGGCCGAGCTGCGCATCCCCACGGTCGGCATCGGCGCCGGCGTCGACTGCGACGCCCAGGTGCTCGTCTGGCAGGACATGGCCGGGCTGCGCGGCGGGCGGCTGCCGAAGTTCGTCAAGCAGTACGCGGACCTGCGCGGCGTCCTGACCGGCGCCGTCGAGCAGTTCGCGAGCGAGGTCCGCGGCGGCACCTACCCGACCGACGAGCACACGTACCACTAACCGCCCGCCGCCACCCGCACTAGCCACCCGCCCGCCGCCGCCCCGCGCCGCCCGCCGCCCCCGCCGCCGAGTTTCGGACTTTTGAGGGTCGGCGGCCCGCCTGGACCCTCAAAAGTCCGAAGGTGGGCGGGCGGCTAACCGGCCAACTGGCGCTCCAGCAGGTCGCGGGCCTCGACCAGCGACGGGCCGTACCAGGTGAGGTGCCGGCCGCTCACGAGAGCGGTCGGCACGCCGTTGAAGGCGTCGGGGCCGTCTGTGCGGCTGAACGCGTACGGCTCGTCCGGGAGGACGACCACGTCCGGGCGGCGCGCGAGGATGCCGGCGATCGTCGTCTTGGGGTACCGCTCGCCGGCGTCGTCGAACACGTTGCCGACGCCGAGATGGGCGAGCAGATCGCCCGCGAACGTGTCGGCGCCCAGCACCATCCACGGGCGGCGCCAGATCGGCACGGCCGCCCGGCGCGCGGCCGGCAACCGGTCGAACGTGGGCGACCAGACCTTGCGGGCCTCGTCCCACCAGGCCGGACGGTCGAGCCCGCACGCGGCGAACATCCTGGCCAGGCTCGTGAACGCGCCGGCCAGGGTGCGCGGGTTCGTCACCCAGACCGCGAACCCGGCGTCGCGGAGCGCCTGCACGTCCTCGCGGCGGTTCTCCTCCGCGTTCGCGATGACCAGGTCGGGCCGGCACGCCTGGACCCGGTCCAGGTCGGGCCACTTCGACCCGCCCACCCGGCGGACGGCCAGCCCGGCCGGGTGCGTGCAGTAGTCCGTGGCGCCGACGAGCAGGCCCGGCGCGGTCACGGCGAGCGCTTCGGTGAGCGACGGCACCAGCGACACGACCCGCTCCGGCGCTCGGCTCAGCTCGAGGGGCGCTCCCAGGTCGTCATACATCCGTGACGCGAATACCGGCGTGTGCCTTGTAGCGGCGGTTCACCGAGATGAGGTTGGCGGTGAACGCCTCGACCTGGTGGGCGTTGCGGAGCCGGCCGGCGTAGATGCCGCGCATGCCGGCGATCCGTCCGGCGAGCGCCGCGACCAGGTCGGTGGCGGCGCGGTCCTCGCCCAGCACCAGGACGTCGGTGTCGATGGTGGGCACGGCCGGGTCCAGCAGCAGGACGGCGCTGATGTGGTGGAACGCGGCGGTGACACGGCTGTCGGGGAGCAGTCCGGCGGCCTGCTGCGCGGCGCTCCCCTCGGCGACCTCCAGGGCGTAGGCGCCCTGCTTGTCGAAGCCCAGCGGGTTCACGCAGTCCACGACGACCTTGCCGGCCAGTTGCTCGCGCAGCGACTCCAGCAGGGCGCCGTGGCCGTCCCACGGCACGGCGACGATCACGACGTCCGCCTTCGCGGCCACGGTGGCGTTGTCGCCGCCGCCGATCTCCGCGCCGGCCCCGCCGCGCAGCTCGTTGAGTTCCGTGGCGGCGCTTTCCGCTCGGGCGGCGTCGCGGGAGCCGACCAGCACCTGCTGGCCCGCGACGGCCAGCCGGTACGCGAGGCCCTTGCCCTGCGGACCGGTCCCGCCGAGGACCCCGACGACCAGGGTCGTCAGGTCGGTGGTCGGCTCGGTGCTCATCCGGTTCCTCCTGCGCGCTCGGTGATCGTCCCCATCCTCGCACCCGGGAGTGCGGCGCCGGTTACCGGCGGCGACCGACCAGCTCGAACCGGACCTTGCGGGTCGCCGTCACCACCTGCGCCAGCCGGACCTTGACGCGGCTCCCGAGGTGGAACCCGGTACCGGAGCACCGCGCCCGCACCGCCGGGTCGTCGAGGACGACCGTCGCCCCGTCGCCGTTGATCTCGACGACGCTCGCGTCGAACAGTTCGCCCGTCCGTCCGGCGAGGATCACGGCCTCGGCCAGGTCGATGACCGCGCGCTCGATCTCGTGGGACCGGCGGTCCGATCGTCCCATCACCTCGGGCAGGCCCGGCAGCGCGGCGCGCGCCCAGTCAGGGACCGGCTCCCCCGCTGACAGCGCGAGGCAGATCTCCGTGGTGTACCGGTCGGCCAGCCGCCGCAGCGGCGCGGTGACGTGCGCGTACGGGGACGCGACGGCCGAGTGCAGCGGCTGCTCCGGCGGGGCGCCGTCGAACGGCGTGTACGCCGCGCCGCGCAGCAGGACTGCCGCGAGATCCAGGAACGCGGCGTCGCGCGGGTCGGCCGGGTCGACGGAGGCGATGACCGCGCTGGGGCTCGCGCCTTCGGGCCAGTCGACGCCCAGTGCCGGCGCCGCGGCGCGCAGCCGTTCGACGTCGCGCGGATCGGCGGGCGGCAGGGTCCGGAGCAGGCCGATCCCGCCCTCCAGCATGATCGTGGCCGCGCACTCGCCGGTCAGCAGCGAGATGTGCGCGTTGTACTCCTCGACGATCGGCTGCGCGCGGAACGTCAGATGCCAGCCGCCGCCCTCGACCTCCTGCACCTCCTGGTCGGGCAGGTTGAGGTCGATCGCACCGCGACGGGCCGCACGGTCGAGGCGCAGCTTGCCGATGTCGGCCAGCGGCGCGAGCGGCTCGGGCAGGCGGCCGGCGTCGAGATCGGCCTGGACGCCCGCGTAGTCCAACTGCGCGGTGCTGCGGACCATCGCGCGGCGCACGTCGATCGCCACCGCCTCGCCGGACGAGTCCAGGTCGATCGTCCACACCACGGCCGGGCGTGTCTCGCCGGGAAGCAGGCTCGCGGCGCCTTCACTCAGCACCGTCGGGTGCAGCGGGACACGCGAGTCCGGGAAGTACTGCGTCTGGCCGCGCCGGTTCGCCTCCGCGTCGATCGCGCCTCCCGGCTTGACGAACGACGCCACGTCCGCGATCGCGTACCGCACGCGGTAGCCGTCGCCGTGCGTCGACAGGTGCATCGCCTGGTCGAGGTCGCGCGCGCCTGGCGGGTCGATCGTCACGAACGGGATGTCGGTGAGGTCCGTATCCGGACGGGGCGGCTCGGCCGCGGCCCGTTCCGCCTCCGCGACCACGTCCGCCGGGAACTCGGTCGGCAACTCCAGTTCGCGCCGGAGCGCGCTGAAGTCGATGTCGGGGGCGCTGACGCGATGGGCTGGCACGGTCCGTTCCTATCAGACCGTGCCAGCCCCGCGGATCACCTCGTCGCTTTCGTCGCCTTCTTCGCCGGCGCCTTCCGCGCAGTCGCCTTCCTCGCGGCGGACTTCGCGGCCGTCGCCTTCTTGGCTGGCGCCTTCCGTGCCGTCGCCTTCTTCGCCGGCGCCTTCTTCGCCGCGGCCTTCGCGGTCGTGGCCTTCTTCGCCGGCTTGCTCGCCGTGACCTTCTTCGCGGTGACCTTCTTCGCCGGCGCCTTCTTGGCGGGCCCCGACACGGTCTTCTTGACGGCGACCTTCTTGGCGGGCGCCTTCTTCACGGCCGCCTTCGCCGCGACCTTCCTGACGGCCACCTTCTTCGTGGCCACCTTCTTCGCCGCCGCCTTCTTCACGGCCGCCGTGCGCGCGGGCGCCTTCTTGGCGGCCGCCTTCCGCGTGGTGGTCGCCTTGCGGGCGGGCGCCTTCGTCGCGGTCTTCTTGGCCGCCACCTTCTTCGTGGCGGTCTTCTTGACGGCCGTCGCCTTCTTGGCGGCAGTCGTCCTCTTGGTGGGAGTCGCCTTCTTGACGGCTGTGGCCCTCTTGGCCGTCGCCCTGGCCGCGGTGGTCTTCTTCACCGCGGTCGCCTTCTTAGTCGCGGCAAGCTTTTTCGCCGGCGCCTTCTTCGCCGTTGATTTCGCGGCTGCCTTCTTGGTGGCCGGCCTGGCGGCGGCCTTGGCGACTTTCTTCACCGCTGTCTTCCTCGCCGTGGTCGCCTTCTTCACAACCTTCGCGGTGACTGTGCCAGCGGCTTTCCTCGCCGTCGCCGGACTGGCGGCGGACTTTGTCGCTCCGGCCATCTCCTGCCTCCTCAAGGGGCGGTTGTCGCAGTCCATAACAGATCCGAACAACGACCCTGTCAATATGCCACGCCGAAGTCGTCACCAGGGCAAACGCGCCGGATCAGCCGTTCTCCCAGCGCTCGTCCTCGGCTTCCCACTCCTTATTCCGCTCGTCGACGCGCTGCATTGCTTGCTGGGCCTCAGATTCGGTGGCATAAGGGCCGAGCCGATTCTCCGCCCGGCACATGTCGTCGCCCGTCTCGACCCGGGAATGTTTCACGCACCAGAAGAACGAGTTTTCTGAGTCCGTCATGGTTTCTACTGTGCACCCGGAGGCGGCGCGGCGCCACCGCTGGACGCCGCGCCGCTCACGGCTACAGCATCGCGCGCATCTCCGCGATCTCCGCGCGCTGCGCGATGACGATCTCCGCGGCCAACTTCTTGGCGTCCGCGTCCTCGCCATTCTTCTGTTCGTCCGCGGCCATTTCCAACGCCCCTTCGTGATGGGCGATCATGAGTGTCAGGAACAGCCGATCGGCTTCAGCGCCGGTGGACTTGCCGAGCGCGTCGAGGTCCGCCGCCGACGCCATGCCGGGCATCCCGTGGTGGTTCCCGTCGCCGTCCTGGGCCGGCACGTCCTCGCCCCAGGCCCGGAGCCAACCCGACATCGTCGCGATCTCGGGCGCCTGCGCGGCCTTGATCCGCGCGGCGAGCGGGCGGATCGCGCCGGTGCCGCGCGTGACGGCGTCGTCGGCCATCGTGAGCGCGCCGGCATGGTGGACGATCATGTCCCGCGCGAACCGGACGTCCGCCGCGTTGTGGTCAGCGCCCGCCGGCGGCGCAGCCTCGGTACGGGAGTGTCCCCGAGCCCGCGTGATCGGCGTGGTTGGTGGCCGCTGGCGGCTCCGCGTCCAGACTCGCGGCCGGCGCGGCGTGGTGTGCGCCCGCCAGCACCGCCGCGAACGCCGGGAGCACCGTGCGCCATACGGGGGTGGGGTATCGCCCGGCGCACGGACCCGAGACTACCCGTGATATTTGTGCACGACCGCGTGGCCTTTGCCGCGCGCGATCAGCCAGCGGTTGACCGGCACTGTGACGACGAACGCCACGGCCAGCGCGAACGCCAGGGTCCCCCAGAACAGCGGGCTGGCGAGCCCCGCCTCCATCGCTCCGGGGACGACCACGATCACCAGGTTGTCGACGATCTCCATCACGGTGATGGACAGCGTGTCGGCGGCGAACGCGACGCCGAGCGCGGGAACGAGCGCCAGCCCGGCCCGCAGCACCGGCATGAGCGTGAACGAGTACCCGAACAGGAACGCCAGCGCGACGGCGAGCGCGATCGACGGCCACGTGCTCCAGCCCAGCGCGCTGGCGATGACCAGGCCGAGGACCTCGCCGATCGCGCAGCCGGTGAGGCAGTGGAGTGTCGCACTGACGGCCTGGCGGGTCAGCGACGGCGCGACGTGCGTGTGGTGGTCATGGGACATCAGTGGGCCTCCTCCTCAGTCCGGAGTACCCACCATATACCCCCAGGGGGTATCTGCAACTCCGCAAAGCAGCCCCGCAACCCGCACAGCTACAGCGACCTGATGTCCGACCAGTCCAGGCCCATCGGGTTAGGCATCGGCAGCGCACCGGTGTCGACGACGCGGTTCGCGATCGGCCGGGCGAGATCCGCGAGCCGTTCCGTGTCGGTGGTGCCGAGGGCGCGCCACACATCGGCGGCGAGTTCGTCCGTACGGCGTTCGACGTCTTCGCGCAGCGCCACGCCGGCCGGCGTCACCCCGTCCGTGTCGAGAAGTCCTCTGTCGGTGAGGCGGCGTTCCGCGTCGGCCCACTCGTCCTCGGACCACTTGCGAGCGAACAGCAGCATCTCCTTCGGCGGACCGCCGGCGTGGGAGAACGTGACGTGCGCCTGCAACGGATCGAGCCCGGCGCACACCAGTGCCGCGACGTGCCCGTCCCCGCGCTGCTCCCGCAGGATGGTCGTGGCGTGCCACAGCACGAGGTGCGGTTCGTCCGGCCAGGGCAGGGCCGCGTTCGCGGCGGCCAGCGGACGCCCGGCGGTGGACGCCAGCTCCGCCGCGCGGCGGGCCAGCGCGGCTGCCTCGGCGAGGTCGGCGCCGTCCACGAGAGGGCCGAGGATCCGGCGCAACGCCCCGTCCATCGCGCGCAGCCGCGCATCGAGGACGACCTGCGGCGAGGCGAACGACCACGCGTCCGGGATCGCCCGCGCGACCATCGCCGGGTGGAAGTTGTAGAACGTGGCGGTGACCAGCTCGGCGCTGGCCGTCCCCAGCGGCGCCGACCGGGACGCGAAGTAGCTCATCCAGCCGCCGCGCATCCCGAGGTCGTCCGTGGCCTTGCGCGCTTCGGGCGCGAAGTACGTGACGGCGTGGACGGGCTCCAGCAGGCGCCACATCCGTCGGGCGAGCGTCATCGTCGTACCTCCAGATCGGGTACCCCCACTCCACCATGCGCCGCGTGCGCCCCCAACGGCGGGAACCGCAGTGCCAGCGCGCCGGCGGTCAGGGCGAGGACGGCCGCGACCGCGAACGCCTCGGCGTACCTGCCGGAGTGCCCGAGCAGCAGCACGTACCCGGCGATCGCGATCGACCCGCCCACGTGCTGGACGGTCGTCACGAGCGCGGCCCCCGTCCCGTGCTGGTCGGAGGGGAGATCGGAGGTGCCTGCGACGAACATGCCCGTGAACGCGATGCCCTGGCCGAGCCCGCCGATGAGCAGCGCGGGCAGGATGCCCGTCCAGAACCCAGCCCCGGACGCGGCCGCCCACGCCAGCAGGAACAGTCCGCCGGCACCCCACGCGAACGCCGCCGCAAGGAGCCACCGCAGGCCGATCCGTCCGATGAGCCGTCCGGCCGCGGCGTTGCCCACCGTCATGACGAGCGCGAGCGGGAGGAACGCCAGCCCGGCGTCGACCGGGTCGTAGCCGCGGACATGCTGGAGGTACAGCGTGAGCAGGAAGAACTCGGCGCCGAGGCTGGCCATGAACAGCGCCGCGATGGCCGACCCGAGCTGTAAGGACCGCAGTCGCAGCAGGTCGCACGACAGGAACGGTTCGGCCGTGAGCCGTTCCCAGCCGGCGAGCACACTCAGCAGGGCCACGCCGATGGCAACCGGCAACCATGACCGCGCCGACGCCCAGCCGGCCTCCACCGCCTGGCTCAACCCCAGGACGACGCTGGTCACGCCTGCCGTCCCGACGAGCGCCCCGACGATGTCGAGGCTGGGACGGGTGATGGGGCGGGGCGCGCGCGGGAGCCGGTCCGGCGCGAGGAGCAGCGTGATCAGCGCGAGCGGCGCGACGGCGAGGAAGACCAGGTGCCACGAGATGCTGGTGAGCAGCCCGCCGACCAGGGCGCCGATCGCGAGCCCGGCCGCCCCGGTCGTGCCCCAGACGGCGAGCGCCCGGTTGCGCGGTTCACCGGCCGGGTAGGCCACCGCCAGCAGCGCGAGCGTGGACGGGGCGAGCATCGCCGCGCCGACGCCCTGCGCCGCCCGCATCGCGATCAGCAGCCCCGGACGCGTCGCGAGCCCGGCGACAAGCAGCGCCAGCCCGAACACGGCGAGGCCGGCCAGGAACAGCGTCCGCGCGCCGACGACGTCCACGAGCCGCCCGGCCAGCAGCAACAGGCCCGCGAACGCCAGCGTGTACGCCGTGACGACCCATTGCAGCCCGGCGGCGTCGAACCGCAACGACCGGCCGATCGACGGCAGCGCCACGTAGACGATCGAGAAGTCCAGCGCGATGAGCAGTTGCGCCGTGGCGAGCACAGGTAAGGATGACCGGCGCGGCTGTGCCGGTGCGTGGCGGCTCACGAGGCTCCCTCCACATAGAGCAGATGCTCTACGCAGAGCCTAGGGCTGCCCACAACCCGTATGCACCGGAACGGGAGAATTCACTCCATTTACCCCGCCGGGCGGGCGGCAGCCCCGCCCGGCGTTGCCTCGCCGGTCAGGTGGGGCTCAGTCGCCCTCGATCCGGAACCCGATCTTCAGGCCGACCTGGAAGTGCGCGACGCCGCCGTCCGCGATGTGGCCGCGGATCTGCGTCACCTCGAACCAGTCGAGGTGGCGGACGGTCGCGTTGGCGCGTGCGACGGCGTTGCGGATCGCGTGGTCGATCGAGTCCGGCGACGATCCGACGACCTCGTTGACACCGTAAACATGGTCCATGTCCAGCCTCCAGACGCGCGGTGACGGTACCTGCCCACCTCACCAGGTACAGCCGGTATCGGCGACCCAACACTCCGGATGACCATCCGGGCAACGCGGACTGCCCCCGAGGGGGTACCTTGCTCTCGGCGGCCCCGGCAGGGCCGCCTTCGGTGTTTGATCCCAGCCCGTCCGGCGGGCCGATTTGGGGGTTTCCAGATGCACGTGCGTTCCCGGCGCATCCTGTCCTTAGCCTGCGCCGTCACGGTCGGCGCCGTCGCGGTAGCCGTTTTACCGCACGCCAACGCCTCCGTGCCACACCCGGTCGTCGTCAAGGACAACCCGGCCGACTTCACACCGAACGTCCAGGACGACGCGACCATCGCCAACGCCGCCGTCTACGCGATCAACCAGCTGGGCGGCACGACGTACGCGGGCGGCACGTTCCGCACCGTCCGCAACGCCCCCCGCACGGTCACGTACACGCGCTACAACCTGATGGCGTTCAACGCCACCACCGGCGCCATGGCCACCTTCGCGCCCAACGTCAACGCGCCGGTCTGGGGCCTCGCCAGCAGCGGCACCAGCCTGTACGTCGCCGGCGAGTTCACCACCGTCAACGGCGTCGCCCGCCGCGGCATCGTCAAGCTGAACGCCACCACCGGGGCCGTCGACGCCGCGTTCAACGCCGCGCTGCCGTCCGGCAAGGTCACCGAGGTCCGCATCGTCGGCACCCGCCTCATCATCGGCGGCACCTTCCCGAAGCAGCTCCTCGCGCTCGACCTCAACACCGGCAGGAACACCGGCTACCTGGCGGTCCCGATCACCGGCTCGATCGCCAGCAACGCCGGCCCGACCGGCATCTACCGCTTCGCCGTGAACCCCGCCGGCACGCGGCTGGTCGCCATCGGCAACTTCACCAACGTCGGCGGCGCCACCCGCTGGCGCGCCTTCCAGCTCAACCTCGGCGCCACCGCGACCCTCAACGCCTGGGACTACCCGCCGCTCCGCACCATGTGCGCCGCCACCAACGCCCCCGAGTACCTCCGCGACGTCGACTTCGCCCCCGACGGCAAGTACTTCGTCTTCGTCTCGACGGGCTTCATCCCCGCCAGCACCCAGCACATCGGCAGCACGATCTGCGACGCCGCCGCCCGCTTCGAAACCGACGTCCCGAACCCGACCAGGCCGACCTGGATCAACTACACCGGCGGCGACACGCTCCTGTCCGTCGCGGTCACCGGCTCGGCCGTCTACGTCCAGGGCCACCAGCGCTGGCTCGACAACCCCTACGGCCGCAGCACCGCCGGCCCCGGCGCGGTCGCCCGCAGCGGCATCGGCGCCATCAACCCCACCACCGGCAAGGCCCTCTCCTGGAACCCCGGCAAGGAGCGCGGCGTCGGCGGCCGCGACCTCTACGCCACGCCGACCGGCCTCTGGGTAGGCAGCGACACCCGCTACTTCAAGGGCGAATACCGCGACTCCCTGGCATATCTTCCGCTCTAGTGGGCGGCCCGCTGGTCTAGATCAAGAGCTTTCAAGCGGTTTTTCAGGACGTTCGGCAACAAGGGGGGCGTCGGCGCGGGCACGTTGCCGCGCCGGCGCCCTTTGTCAGTCCGTCAGGTGGGCAGCCAGGACGCCGCGCTGGGTGACACGGGCCGCCTCGTGACGCTCCCGGCCGGCGTCCGTCAGCTCGACGTAGACGCCCCGGCGGTCCTCCGGGCAGAGCTTCCGCGCGACCAGTTCGTCGCGCTCCAGCCGTGCCACGACCCGCGACAGCGCGCTCTGGCTCAGGCACACCGTCTCGGCGAGATCCTGCACGCGCGGGTACTTCGGCGCGGCCTCGACGAGGCGGTCGAGCACCTCGAACTCGCTCATCCCCAGGTCGTGTTCCTCGTGCAGCTCCCGTTCCAGGGCGCACGACACGACGGCGTACCGCGCGGCGAGATCACGCCACTCACGCACGAGTTCCTGATCGCCAGTCACGTTGCCCACGGCCGCACCCTACCACTGCACGGACATAATGTGTACGAGAATAATTTGTACTTGCATTAGATGCGCGTGCATGTACCTTCTACCCATGACCTCTACCGTCACCTCACTCCCAACACCCTCACCGCCCGTCGCCGAACCGCGCTGGGACGCCCGCGCATGGGGCGCGCTGATCGTGCTCTGCGGTGCGCTGTTCCTCGACGGGCTCGACATCTCCATGGTGGGCGTCGCCCTGCCGTCGATCGGGGCAGAGCTGGGGCTGTCCACGTCGGCGCTGCAGTGGATCGTCAGCGGGTACGTCCTCGGCTACGGCGGCCTGCTGCTCCTCGGCGGACGGGCCGCCGACCTGCTCGGACGCCGTCGCGTCTTCCTCGCCGCGGTCGCCGTCTTCGCCGTGGCGTCGCTGCTCGGCGCACTGGTCGACGACGGCACACTGCTCGTCGCCACGCGGTTCATCAAGGGCGTCGCGGCCGCGTTCACAGCGCCCGCGGGCCTGTCGATCATCACGACGACGTTCCCCGAAGGTCCGGAGAGGAACCGGGCGCTCAGCATCTACACGGCGACCGGTGCCAGCGGGTTCTCGCTCGGCCTCATCCTCGGCGGCCTCATGACCGAGGTCGGATGGCGCTGGACGTTCCTGCTCCCCGTCCCCATCGCCGCCGCGCTGCTCATCGCCGGCATCAAGCTCATCCCCGCCACCGGACGTCCGGAGCGCAGGCACGGCTACGACATCGCCGGCGCCGTGACCAGTACGGCAGCGCTCCTGCTGCTGGTCTACGCGATCACCGAGGCACCGAGCGCCGGCTGGACGTCCCCGCGCACGCTCCTCGCCTTCGCGGCCGTCATCGCCCTCACCGTGGCGTTCGTCGCGATCGAGCGGCGCGTCGCGCATCCGTTGGTGCGCCTCGGGATCCTGCGCATCGGTTCGCTCGTCCGCGCCAACCTCGCCGCCATGGCGATGTTCGGCTCCTACATCGGGTTCCAGTTCATCGGCGCCCTGTACATGCAGAACCTGCTCGGATGGTCGCCGATCCAGATGGCGCTCGCGTTCCTCCCCGCCGGCCTGATCGTGGCGTTCGGCGGACCGCACACCGGGGCGCTCGTCAACCGGTTCGGCGCGTCGCGAGTGATTCTGGTGGCCTTCGGCGCATTCGTGGTCGGCTACGCCCTGTTCCTGCGGATCGACGCGGCGCCGCAGTACGTCACCATGATCCTGCCGAGCATGTTGCTGCTGGGCATCGGGTTCGCGCTCGGGTTCCCGACGCTGAACATCCAGGCCACAGCCGGTGTCGCGGACGACGAGCAGGGGCTGGCGTCCGGCCTTCTCCAGACGTCGTTCCAGGTCGGGGGCGCGGCGGCACTGGCCACCGTCACGGCGGTCGTCACCGCGAACGGGGAAGCCGCTGGCCGTCCCATGCAAGAGGTTCTCGACACGTTCTACCCGGGGCTCGCACTCGTCGCCGGAATCGCGGTGTTGGGGCTGGTCGTGACGTTGTCCGGCGTGCTCGGACGCGGGGCCAAGGCGTAGCTCTGGCCTCCACGGGGGAAGCCAGCGCCACCGCCGTTCCGCTAGGCTGCCGGATCGTCTCAATAATCACAAAAGTGACAGAAAGGGCACCATGCGTACCAGCTTGAAACTGGCTGTGGTCGGCCTCGCCGCCACCGCCGGCCTGCTGCTCTTCGGGGCCGTTCCCGCCCAGGCCGCCGTTCCCGGCGCCAACAGCCTGAACGGCGTCCCGGTCGGAGCGCTCCCTCAGCTGCCGCTCGACAAGCTGCCCATCAACGGGAAGCTGCCGTTGCTCGGCGGTTGAGATGTCGTGGAAGCCGCCCCGCCGCCCGAGAGGCAGGGGCGGCTTCCGCTTATCCGAGCGCGACTACGGCCGAGTCCGTGTTGACGTACAAGAGGCCGCCGGCGAGCGTGAACGGCGTCACCGGCTCGAAATACTCATCGGTCGGACGGTCGGCCCAGCCGGTCTGCGCATCGAGCGTCACCGTCCAGCGGGCGGACCCGGTGGCGGCGTCGAAGGCGTGCAGGGAACCGTCCTCGGTGGCGAGGTGGACCACTCCCCCGGCGACGATCGGCGCCCCGACCGGCTGCGATGCGATCGATGCGGTCCACCGCGCCGCCCCGGCGGCAACCAGCCGAGTCCCCGTCGGGACGTACAACGTCTCGCCGTCCGTGGCGACCGCGCCCATGACATACCCGTCCACAGGCAACGACGCCCGTTCAGCTCCGGACTCGGCGTCGAACCCGACCAGATCATGCGTGACGTGCGAATCGCTCGGATGGTCGCGCCTGCGGGTCGTCCAGACGGTGTCACCGGCGACGGCGACGTGGAACGGCGTGATGAAGAGAGCGTCCTCGTCGCAGTCCCTCTCGGGGTCGTCGCAGGTGACTCGCTGTTCGTCGACCTCCCAGACGGTGTAGCCGGTGTGGCGGGACAGGGCGCGGAGGCCGCCGTGCGTGTGGTGGGGCTCGAATCCGAGCGGGCAGATCATCAGGTCACCGGCGGCGACGGGATGGGTGTTCAGCAACCCGCGGAGGCTGGTGCGCCGCCACAGTGGCTCGAGCGTGGCGAGATCCCAGGCGTTCACCGCCTTCGAGCTGACCGCGACGAGCTTGCCGCCCGCGACCGTGGCGCCGATACCGGCGTCAATGATGGACCAGCGGATCGCACCGGTGGCCCGGTCGTGCGCGAACATCCACTCGTCGACGTCGACCAGCAGGAGATCGCCGACGACGACCGGCGGGCCCAGGATCTCGTTGTACTTCGTTTCCTGGTGGTCGTAGCGCCACCGGACCTCGCCGGTGCGGGCGTCGAGTGCGTAGACGTGGCCGTCACGGTCGCCGAGGTACGCGACACCGTCGGCGACCACGGGCGGCGCGACCATTTCCGCCTCGGAAGCGAACGTCCAGACCTGATTCACCGCGGCAGCATAGGCCGCCCCCGCAACCGCCTCAGTTGTCCTGCGGCGAGACCCTGACCGTCCACATCAGAATACGCGGGGAAATCGGGGTCTTCTCGCGTCTCACGGGGTCCAGCCGGGCGGCGGATCCTCACCGACCAGACCGTCAACAGCCTCGCGCAGCAGGTCGGCGTGCCCGGTGTGCCGGCCGTACTCCTCGATCATGTCGCAGATCAGCCGGCGCAGGCTGGCGTGCACCTTGCCATCGCCGACGTGCGCCTCATGATCGAGACCACCAGCGGCCAGCGCCTCGTCCACGCGTGCCCGTGAGCGTTCGACCGCACCACCCCAGAGGGCGTAGAGCTCCTCCGGTGTGTCGTCGGCGGCTGAGGTGAAGTCCCAGCGCGGGTTCCCGTCCCAGTCGACCGTCTGCCAGGGCTCACCCGGCGCCACGCCGGCCAGCTTGACGGCGAACGTCACGTCCTCCACGCAGGCCAGGTGCTTGAGCAGCCCGCCCAGCGTCAGGTCGGACGAGGGGATCCCGCTGTTCAGCCCTTCCGCGTCCAGACCGCCGGCCTTCCAGCGGAAGGTCGCGCGGAGCCGGTCGAGAGCGCCGAGCAGCTGCTCGACCTCCGTGCCAGCAAGCGGAGGTTCCCACGGTGTGGTGTTGTCGGTCGCCATATGCTCGACGCTAGCCGCCACCACTGACATGTGGGGAATCCATGAAGGCCGTCGTCTACACGCGATACGGGCCGCCCGACGTGCTTCGGCTGACGGACGTGGAGACGCCCGAGCCCAAGGACGACGAAGTGTTGGTCAAGATGCGTGCGGTGTCGCTCAACGCCTCCGACTGGGAAGTCCTGCGGGGGAAGCCGCTGTACTCCCGCACTTCGGGCCCGTTCCGACCGCGACGCCGCACACTCGGGTCGGACATCGCCGGACAGGTCGTGTCGGCCGGTCGCAATGCGACGCGCTTCCAACCGGGCGACGACGTGTTCGCGGACATCCTGAACCACATGGGCGGGTTCGCGGAGTACGCGTGCGTACCGGAGAGCGCGCTGGAGCCGATGCCGGCCGGGATGACCTACGAGGAAGCCGCGTCCCTCCCCCAGGCGGGGGCCATCGCGCTCCAGGGCATCCGGGACAAGGGTCACGTCCAGCGCGGGCAGAAGGTGCTGATCAACGGCGCCGGCGGCGGCTCGGGCATGTACGCCGTGCAGCTCGCCAAACTCGACGGCGCCGAGGTCACCGGCGTGGACAACACCGAGAAGCTGGAGTTCATGCGCTCGCTCGGCGCCGACCACGTCATCGACTACACCCGGGAAGACTTCACCAGGAACGGGCACACCTACGACCTGATCCTCGACGTGGCCGCCTATCGTTCGGCGTTCGCCTACAGGCGCTCGCTGAAGCCCGGCGGACGCTATCTGTACGTGGGCGGATCGGTGGCGACGCTCCTGCAGCTCGTGACGATGGGACCGCTGATAGGACGATCCGCGGGCATGAAGGTACGGCTGCTCATCGTTCGCCTGGGCGCACAGCACCTGGCGCCGCTCGTCGAGCTGTGCCAGGCGGGCACGATCTCAACGGTGATCGACCGGCGGTTCCAGTTGAGTGACGTGCCCGAGGCGCTGCGGTACCTCGGCGAAGGGCACGCCAAGGGCAAGGTCGTCGTCATCGTCGAGTAGCGGGGTGACATGGTGGTGCGGTGCTGATCTACAAGATTCTGCTGCCCACCGAATGGGCCGAGTTCGAGGCCGCCGGCCGCTTCGACGGCTCGCCGTTCGACCACAGCTCTGGATTCATCCACTGCTCCTCGCGGGAGCAGATCGGGGATACGGCCCTGCGATTCTTCGGGGACGTGCCAGCGCTCGTCGTGCTGGCCGTCGACGCACAGGTGCTCGGCGAGGACGTGCGCTGGGAAGAGGCGCCCGACGGAGACCTGTTCCCGCATGTGTACGCGCCTGTGCCGCTCCGCGCCGTCGTGGCGGTACACCAGGTCGCCGGTGCCTCATCGGTGGACGACGTTCTGCTGGCGGACCCCTTGTAGCTTGTCCGCGTGAGTCCCTGCCTGCACCTGGCCGTGCTTGAGGCCTCATACGACAGTGACCTCGTCAACGAGGTCCGTGACCTGCCGAACGGCGAGCGTCAACTCCGATACGCCGAGCTGATCGCGGAGAAGATCCCGGCGGACGTCGACGAGGCGTCCTGGACGGACGAGGCCGACCTCCTCGAAGCGCTGCCCGACGATGCCGACGAGACGATCCGTAGCCTGGCGGGCATCGAGGCCTACCCCAACCTGAAGTCCCTGTACCTCCGGGAGTCCGAGGTCGACGACCTGGGCCCGCTCGCCGCACTGCCCGATCTGGAACTGCTGTGGCTGGGTGTCACATCGGGGGCGGACCTGACCCCGGTGCTGTCCTCAGAACCCGACAGCCCTCTGTGGGACCGAAGAGGCATCATAGGGACATGACCGCCTATTGGATCAACACCTTCACCGCCATCCACGACGACGCCAGGCTTGCGCGCTACGTCGAGTTGGCCGGCCCGGCGATGCGGGCGGCCGGCGGGACGTTCCTCGCCCGCGGCAACCCCGTGCACGTGCTGGAGGGATCCTCGGCTCTGCGCACCACCGTCATCCGCTTCGAGAGCGCCGATGCCGCGGTCGCGGCCTACCGCAGCCGCGCATACCAGGAGGCGCTGGCGGAGCTGGGCGACGGCGCCGACCGCGACATCCGCATTCTGGACGCCGTGGAGTCCTGACGCCCGCTTCATAGGCTCAACGCTTCACACCGCAGGGCCTCGTCAGCTTTGGTTCAGTCTTCCGCGCGCCGGCCCGCGGATTCTCTGCGCTTCACTTCGCCTGCTGGGAACCTCCGGCCGGCATCGGCCGGCCGCGCCACGAAGAGCCAGATCAAACGCTGCCACGGACGGCGCGTGCTGTAGGTGATTCGAGCTACTGCCTGCGACCATCCACGAATGTTCAAACGCAAGAAGAAGACGCCGGTAGAGGCGGCCGGCGAGGAATGGCATGTCTACGCGGGCATGGACAAGGGCCGACCGCTGCTGGCCCGCTTCAATGCGGCCTACATGAACACCGACCGCTCCACACACCCGATCCAGATCGGCGTAGCGGTCCCGCTACGCGCACACCGCGAGGACGGGCTCCCCGATGATGCGGAGATCGAGCTGTTGGACGGCATCGAGAAGCATCTGGAGGAGCACACCGCCGGACGCGCAGCCCTCGTAGGCGTCATCACTGGCAACGGTGTCCGGGAGTTCGTTCTTTACACCCGCACGGGGGAATGGATCGAAGGTTTCCATCGTGCACTGCAGGCGTCTGTACCGACGCACGAGATCCAAGTTATGGCGCAGACCGACCCCAAGTGGCGGGTTTACAGCACACTCGTGCAGTGACCGACTGCGCGCGTCTTGGAAGAACCGCGCGGGCCATCCACGGGCAATCACTCAGGTCCACCGACGGGTCACTGTGCCAGGATGACGATCTTCCAAACTGGTCTGCTGAGCCGCCGTGCAGGCGTCCCCTCAGGGCGTCTCCAAGGCGTCAGATGCGGACCACCATTTGACCAATGTCGACCGTCATCGACGGCACATAACTGCTGGTCAGAAGGGCGCCGCACTGCCCGAGCTGCGAGATGGCGGACGAGTCGGCCTGTACGCCGGGTCCTGTGACCGGGGCGCCTTGCGGCACTGCCCCGGCCGGCGGCCATCCATCTCGGCCTGCCGTTGCCGACAGGCTCTAGCGGTCTACCCGCAGGCTCGGGCGGGCCGCCCTCGAACGCCTGCGCAGGGGCCCCGAAGGACCCCATCCTGACCTTGCTCCGGGTGGGGTTTACCTAGCCACCCCGGTCGCCCGGGGTGCTGGTGGTCTCTTACACCACCGTTTCACCCTTACCCGGACGCCGAAGCGCCCGGGCGGTCTGTTCTCTGTGGCACTGTCCCGCGGGTCACCCCGGGTTGCCGTTAACAACCACCCTGCCCTGTGGAGCCCGGACGTTCCTCGGCAGCGCCCGAAGGCACTGACGCGACCGCCCGGCCGACTCGTCCGCCGTGCTTTCCATCCTACTAGGCTGTCCATCCCATGCAGATCGGCGATGTAGGGCTCCTCGTCGGCGCCGGGCTGGTGGCCGGTGCCGTCAACGCCGTGGCCGGCGGCGGTTCCCTCATCACGTTCCCATCATTGCTGGCCACGGGGCTGCCGCCGGTCACCGCGAACGTCACGAACGCGGTCTCGGTCTGCCCCGGCTACCTGGCGAGCGTCGCCGGCAGCCGCGCCGATCTGACCGGGCAGCGGCCACGCGCGGTACGGCTCCTGCCGGCGGCGGTGATCGGCTCGGTCGCCGGGGCCGCGCTCCTGCTGGTCACGCCTGCCCGCGCGTTCGAACTCATCGTTCCCTTCCTGGTACTGGCCGCGGCCGCGATCCTGGCGTTCCAGTCCCGCATCCAGGCCCTGATCGGCCATCCGCGCCACCTCTCCCCCACCCGCCAGACGATCGTCCTCCAGACGCTCACCGGCCTCGGCGCCGTCTACGGCGGCTACTTCGGGGGCGCGCTGGGTGTCGTCCTGCTCGCCGTCCTGGCGCTCGTTCTGGACGAACGGCTCCAGCGCGTGTCCGCGTTGAAGAACGTCCTCTCGGCGACCGTCGGACTCGCCAACGTCGCCGTCTTCGTCCTCTTCGGGCCCGTCTCGTGGGTCGCCGTCGCGGCGCTTGCTCCGGCCACGATGGCCGGTGGCTACTTCGGCGCCCAACTGGCCCGGCGGCTGCCGACGGCCGTCCTGCGGTGGACCGTCGTCACGTTCGCGGTGGCCGTCGGCGTCGTCCTGCTGGTGCGGGCCGTCTAGCCGTTCAGGAGGCGGACGGTCGCCGGGCCGTCCGGGTACCAGTCGACCTCGGACACGCTCGCGACGTCGAGATGCATCCGGAACATGCTCTGCGGCGGTGCGTCCAGTGCGGACCGCAACAACGTCTTCAGCGGACCGACGTGCGACACCACGATCAGCGTCGTCGCCGGGTACGCCGCCACCAGCCTGTCCCGCGCCCGCAGGACCCGCTCTGCCGTCGACGCGAAGCTCTCCCCGCCCGGCGGCGCCAACTCCGGATCGGCCAGCCACGCCGTCAGCACCTCGGGCCACCGCTCCTGCACCTCGGCGAACGTGTGCCCCTCCCACTGGCCGAAGTCCGTTTCGACGAGGTCGTCCTCGACCATGACCTCGAGGTCCAGCGCGGCCGCGATGGCCTCCGCGGTGCTGCGCGCCCGCTGGAGCGGCGAGCTGATCACGGCCTTCACGCCGTCCCGTGTGGACAGCCGGGCGGCGACCCCGCGGGCCTGCTCGACACCGTCCGGGCTCAACGGCACATCGCCGCGCCCCGAGAACCGCCTCTCCGGCGACAACACCGACGCACCGTGCCGGACCAGCACCATCGTCGTCGGCGCCGCCGTCGCCGGCCCCCACGCCGGCCCCGCGGCACCGGACGCCACGGCGCCAGGCACCACGGCCGCCGGCGAGCGCGTCACGGCGGCGGACTCGGTCGGTGACGGGACCAGGTCGCGGTTCACGGGCTTGCCGTCCATGGCCAGGTTCGCGAGCTTGTCCGCCGCCTTGTTCTGGCCGCGCGGAATCCACGTGAACCGGACCTCGTCCAGCTCCGCGACCAGCGCTGACGCCTCCGCCGCGAGCGGCTTCATCGCCGGGTGCTTGATCTGCCACCGGCCGCACATCTGCTCCACGACAAGCTTCGAATCCATCCGGACGTCGAGCCGCCGCGCACCGAGATCGATCGCCGCCCGCAACCCGGCGATGAGCCCCGAATACTCCGCGACGTTGTTCGTGGCGATGCCGAGCGCACCCGACCGCTCGGCGAGCACCTCGCCAGTGGCCGCGTCCCGCACCACCGCGCCGTACCCGGCCGGACCAGGATTGCCGCGCGAACCACCATCCGCCTCGACAACGACGTCGGTCCAACTCACAGCGTTTCCCGGTTCGCCGCGCGAGCGCGCCTCAGCAGTGCGCCCGCTTCACTCACAGACCCGATTCCTTGGTGCGGATGAGGATCCGCCGGCACTCGTCGCACCGCAGGACCTCGTCCTCGGCCGCGCTCCGGGCATCGCTCAGGTCGCTGCCCGACAGATCCAGCCGGCAGCCCTCGCAGCGGCGAGCGCGTAGCATCGCCGCGCCGATCCCGTTGTGCGTGCCACGGATCTTCTCGTACAGGGCGATCAGGTCGGCGGGGATCGACGTGGCCAGCGGCCCGCGCTCGGCCGTACGGTCCGCGATCGTCTGCTCGACCTCGGCGAACGCCGCGTCGCGCCGCTTCTCGGCGTCCTCGAGCCCGGCGGTGGCCTCGTCGAGGCGGGTCTGCGCGGCGGTGAGCTTGGCGTCGGCGTCCTCGCGCTTCTCCATCAGCTCCAGCTCGGCGTCCTCGAGCTCGCCCTGGCGGCGGGCCAGCGACGCGACCTCGTGCTGCAGGCTCTCCAGCTCCTTCGCCGCGCTGACCGCGCCGGACTCCATCCGCTGCTTGTCGCGCGTGGCGCGCTGGCGCACCAGGTCGATGTCGTTCTCCAGCCGGCGGATCTCCCGGTCGAGATCCTCCACCTCGGTACGGACGCGCACGACATCGTCGCGCAGGCCACCGAGTTTCGTCTCGATCGCGGCGATCTCGGCGAGTTCGGGCAGTGTGCGGCGGCGGTGCGCGAGCTGGTCCAGGTGCAGGTCGACGGCCTGCAGGTCAAGCAGGCGAAGCTGGTCGGCGGGGGCTGCTTTCACGGGGCGCTCGACATCTCCTCGTTCATGCGTGCGGCGCGGGGGTGGCGCCGTGGAGGGTCCAGGGATCGGTGACCAGGTCGGACACCAGGGTCTCCACCGTAGTCCCCCCGAGCCCGTCACGGAGGATCGCGGCGGCGTCATCCAGCCAAGGCCGCTCGGACGCCCAGTGCGCGACATCCACCAGCGCCGGACCGCCTGTTTCGATGTACTCGGACGCGGGGTGATGCCGCAGGTCGGCGGTGAGATAGGCGTCCGCGCCGGCCTGTGACGCGGCGGCCAGGAGGCTGTCGCCGGCACCGCCGCAGACGGCGACCGTAGTGATCAAGCGGTCCGGGTCGCCGCTCGCCCGCACGCCGGCGGCGGTCGTCGGCAGGACCAGGGCCGCGTGCGCCACGAAGTCCGCGAGCCGCTGCGGCGTCGCCAGGCGGCCGACCCGGCCGATGCCGAGCGACGGATCGTCCGGACGGGGCGCCAGCGGCACCAGCCCGTCCAACCCGAGCCGGGCGGCGAGCGCGTCGGACACGCCCGGGTTGGCCGAGTCGGCGTTGGTGTGCGCGACGTGCAGCGCGACGCCGCCCCGGATCAGCCGATGGATCAGCCGGCCCTTGTAGTCGGTCGCCGCGACGCCGTGGACGCCACGCAGCAGCAGCGGGTGATGCGCCACGATCAGCTGCGCGCCCGCGTCGAGCGCCTCGGTGACCGTGGCGTCGACAACGTCAACGGCGAACAGCACGCGGCGGACGTCGTCCGCGGGGTCGCCGCAGACCAGCCCGACGGCGTCCCAGCTCTCGGCCAGGTGCGGCGGGTATCGGGTGTCGAGGGCGGCGACGGCGTCGGCGACGGTAGGCACGCGAGGAGGCTACCCGCCGAGCTTCACCGGGCCGCTGCCCGTCTTGGTGCGTTCGACCGCCGTCCGCAGGGTCTCGGCGTGCTTGCGCGTCGCCGCCAGCTCGACATGCTCCCGGTCCATGTCGCGCAGGAACGCCAGGAGGCCGGCCTGGTTGGCTACGCGACCGCTCGCGACGTACGCGTAGACCACGTCGAGCTGGCCGACGTCGGCCGCGAGCCGGACGATCTCGGCCGAATCCGCCGCCTTCGCACCCGGGTATCTGAGGAGCCGCGAAAGCGTCTGGGCGCCGAGCCCGCCGCCATACTCGACAGCGGAGGCGATGTGCTCGAAGGACGTCTGCCGTTCGATCAGATCGATCAACGACGCCGGAGTGGTGCCGTCCCAGCCGGGATTGAACGTCAGCGCGTTGTACGAGTACCACCCGCTCGAACTGCTCCGCGCCCACCGTGCCCAGCGCGGGTCGCTGGCCACACACGTGACGGGCGAGATCTTGTCCGTCGGCATCGGTTTGAGCACCGTCTGGCAGCGGGACAGGATCTTGCCGGTGTCGCCCCTGCCATCCCAGACGGCGACGATGAGCAGGTGCTTCGCACCCGGACGCGCCGGCCCGTGGACGTTCTTGACCTTCGTCTGGATCGTGCAGCTCACCGCGCCGCACTCACTGTTGTCGTTGTCGACGATCTCCTCGACGACGTATGCGGCGGGCAACGTCTCGGGCTTGTCCGGATCGATCGCACCGCTGACGGCCTTGGGCATCTCCTTGGCCGCGTCCGACAGCTCGGCGGCGGACGCCTCCTCGACGTCGAAGCGGAAGTCCCGGTGCCTCGACGTGCTGTCGACGAGCCCCGTCACCGCCGGCCCTTCGATCCTTACGAGCCGATACGGCTTGGTGAGGCCGACATAGATCGCGCCGCCCTCCTTGGCAGGGATCTTCGCCGCGCGCATGCCGCCGACGGTCTGCTTGCCCGCGATCTTCAGCTTCTGCTCGCCGCTGAGCGTCAGCTCGCCGACGGACTCGGCGATGGCTGCCGGCCTCAGCACCGTGCCGACCGCCATGCGCAACGGATTGCCGTCCAGCTGCACCCACCGGTCGGCGTACACGCCGGCCGAGGTCGGGTCCGTCGTGTTCCAGAACGCAACGGTCCCCCGGACATAGGTGGTGCCGGAGTTCGCCAGGAAGTCGGCGCGGTGGCCGCCGACGCGGACCGACCCGGCCATCCGATCGGCGCCGACCGTCGCGTCCAGCTCGACCGTGCGGCCGGCGTCGTCGACGAACGAACCTCGGTACCGCAGGGCCGCCGACCTCTCCAGCCTGGCCACCGCGTTCTCCGTCAACCAGTCCGGCGAGGACTCGCGCATCTTCGGCACGACGACGAACACCGCGAGCAGGGTCACGACCGTGCCGAGCACGGCTAAGCCACCGAGCACGCTGGCCACGATGACCAGCGCCCGGCGCCCACGCGCGGACGCGGCGGGATCGGCAGGCGGCGCCTGGCCTGCCGGCGGCGGCGCGCCGTACGGCTGCGCGTACGGACCCGCCGGCGGCGGTCCATAACCGGGCGGCGGCACGGCACCAGGCGGTGGTCCGTAGCCGGGCGCCGTCGCGTCCGGGTACCCCGGCGGCACGGCACCAGGCGGTGGTCCGTAGCCGGGCGCCGTCGGCGGGGGTGAGGCGAAGGACGGTGGCGCGCTCGGGGGCGGCGGGGCGGTGTCGGGCGCCGTCGGCGGCACCCATGACTGACCCGGTTGTTCGTTGACCACGCACGCCTCCGTCTAGCCACACCCAAACGCTGCGCACACATCATGAACCATGGAGTCAAGCGCATACATCCGGGGTCAAGCGCCGACGACGCTGCCTGTCCACACGAAGTCGCGGGCACGGGTGAGCCCGACGAGCGCTTCCCGGATGCCGACCTCGTCGGCGCCGCGCCCTTCGACGCGGCGGTGTCCGGGCAGGAACACGGCCCGGAACTCCAGCCCCTTCGCCCACCGGATGGTGCCGACCTTGACGGCGTCGACGCGGTGGCCGGCGTAGTCGGCGAGGTTCACCGCGGGGATCTGGGCGGCGTACAGGACCTGCCGGTAGTGCCGTGCGGCCTCGGCGGTCCTGGTCAGGAGGGCGATGTCGCCGGGCGCGACGCGGCAGGTGCGCAGGGCGGTGACGAGTTCGACGTCCTGGTCCTCGGCGGTGCTGGCGGTGTAGTGCTGGGCGGCGCCGCCGGTAAGGGTGCTCTCGACGTCGCGGAGTCCGAGGGCGGAGGTGTCGTCGAAGCGGTTGACGGCGTCGAGCGCGCGCGCGACGGCCAGTACCTCGGCGGTGTTGCGGTAGTTGACCCGCAGCACGGCGCCGCGTCCACGGAGCGGGATGCCCGTCTCGGACAGCGTTCCGCCGACCGGGTAGACGGCCTGTTCACCGTCGCCGACCAGCAGCAACGCGTTGGCCCTGTCGCCGGCCAGGGAGTGCAGCAGGCGCAGGCCGACGCCGGTCATGTCCTGGGCCTCGTCGGCGACGACCATGGCGTACGGCGACTCCAGCGGCGCGCGTTCGAGTTCGGCCGCGGCGGCGAGGAGCAGGTCGTTGCGGTCGATCGCGCCCAGCTCGCGGCGGCGGCGCTCGTACTCCTCGTACAGCGCCCATGCCTCGGCCCGACTGGCGACGTCGAGCCGCAGGCGCCGGCCGTGCCGGGACAGCCGCTGGTACTCGTCGAGCGAGCCGAGTCCCCGCCCCTTGATGACGTGGTCGACTTCGTCGCGCCAGTACGCAGGGTCAGGCGCGATGGCGGCGAGGCGGCCTCGCGCGCCGATCCGCGACCACGCCTCGGCGAACGCGACGGTCACGGCCGCCGGACTCTCCTCGCAGCGGACGCCTCGCCGTAGCAGCAGGTCACGGGCCCATGCGTGGACCGAGACGAAGTCCACGCGGCGCGCGCTCTCTGGCGCCAGCCGGCGGTACGTCGCGGCGGCGACCAGCGGCAGGTTCACCGCGAACGTCACGTAGAGCATCCGTCCGGGGTCGGTGCGGGCGAGCCAGGCCATGCGGTGCAGCGCGACGACGGTCTTGCCGGTACCTGCGGGGCCGCTGATCCAGGCCGGACCGGGATAGTCGCGCCGGACGACCGTGAGCTGCCGCTCGTCGAGGAAGCTCAACCACGCGGGCGCGGTGGCCCCTTCGCACACCGCCGCGCTGACCGCGTCCTCGTCGAAGGACGCCTGCCGCGCGGTCGCCGTCGTGGCCGGACGCCGCAGCCAGCCCCGCCGACCGCCGAGCACCCGTTGCCCCGGTTCGACCGGGCGGACCGTGGTCAGTTCGAGCCGCCGGTACGCCGCACGGGCCAGCGCGTCGCCGAGCGAGGCCACGTGGTCCGCCGTGAGCAGCGCCGGACGTCCGGCCCATTCGCGGAGCCACGGCAGGTCCGGGTTGACGGCGCGGATCGCGACGGGCGACAGGCCGCAGCCCGTCAGGACCTCCTCGATCTCGGCGGCGCGGACTAATCCCAGTACGGCGACGCCGGGCGGACCGACCAGGACGACGCTGGGATCCGCCGGCCAGTACGGCGCCGCGTACACGCGCCAGCGATCCGCCGGGAAGGCGAGGATCGTGCCGAGGAGCCGCCGCTGCTCCGGGCCGAGGTGCGGGTACCCGGCGAGGGTGGCCGCGATGCGCCGGTCCAGCCGTGCACGACCGTCCATCCGCCGCACCCTCCCCAAGGCTGGAATGACCGTCCGTGTTCAACCTATGGCGGAACGCAGCCAAATGGGGCGGATATCCGCGAACAGTTGAGGCGGTCTGTATTGGTCCAGACCCATTGACACAAATGGTCTAGACCTCTTACGGTCGCGCTCACCCCACGAACGTCCGACACCCGGAGGTGCGGCGTGCCCCGCAGATCCTTGAAGATCAAAGCGTTGTCCATAACGGCGACAGCCACTCTCGTCATCGCCGGAGCGTTCGTCGCCACCACCGGCACGGCGAACGCGGCCCCCGAGGACTGCCGCCCTGACGGCCTCTACCGCAGCACGGGCGTCGACTACTGCCTGGCCTACGACACCAACGGCCGCGAGAAGATGGGCGCCGACCACCCGCGCCGCGTCATCGGCTACTTCACCGGCTGGCGGCACGGCAAGAACGGCCAGCCGGCGTACCTGGCCAACCAGATCCCGTGGACGAAGCTCACCCACATCAACTACGCGTTCGCCCATGTGGACGGCGGGAACCGGATCTCCGTCGGCGGCAACAACGCCAACAACGCCGCCACCGGCATGACCTGGCCCGGTGTGGCCGGCGCCGAGATGGACCCGGCCTTCAGCTACAACGGCCACTTCAACCTGCTGAACAAGTACAAGAAGCAGAACCCGAACGTGAAGACGCTGATCTCGGTCGGCGGCTGGGCGGAGACCGGTGGCTTCTTCAACGACAGCGGCGCCCGGGTCGACTCCGGCGGCTTCTACCGGATGACCACGAACTCCGACAACAGCGTCAACACCGCCGGCATCAACACGTTCGCCGACTCGGTCGTGACGTTCCTGCGGACGTACGGCTTCAACGGCGTCGACATCGACTACGAGTACCCGACGTCCAACAACGACGCCGGCAACCCGCTCGACTTCGCCCAGGCCAACGCCCGCCGGTCCGGGCTGAACCGCAGCTACAACGTCCTCATGAAGACGCTGCGCGAGAAGCTGGACGCGGCGGCCGCGAGCGACGGCAAGTACTACATGCTGACCGTCGCGGCGCCCGCCTCGGGCTGGCTGCTGCGCGGCATGGAGGCGTACCAGTCGACCCAGTACCTCGACTACGTCAACATCATGTCGTACGACCTGCACGGCGCCTGGAACAAGTATGTCGGCCCGAACGCCGCCCTGTACGACAACGGCGACGACGGCGAGCTTGCCGCGGCCGGCGTCTACACCGCCGCGCAGTACGGCGGGATCGGCTACCTCAACACCGACTGGGCCGCGCACTACTTCCGCGGTTCCGTGCCAGCCGGTCGCATCAACGTCGGCGTCCCGTACTACACGCGTGGCTTCAAGAACGTCGTCGGCGGCACCAGCGGGCTGTGGGGCACCTCGACCGGCAGCAACTGTCCGATCGGCACCACCGCCTGCGGCGACGGCGCGCGCGGTCTCGACAACCTGTGGCACGACGAGGAGAACGGCCAGGAACTCGGCGCCGGCTCCAACCCGATGTGGCACGCCAAGAATCTCCAGGACGGCCGTTCCGGCAGCTACATCGCCGCCTACGGGCTGAACCCGACGACCGATCCCGAGGACCGGTTCACCGGCACCTACACCCGCAACTACAGCAGCGCGCTGGTGGCGCCGTGGCTGTGGAACGACAGCAAGAAGGTCTTCCTGTCCACCGAGGACGACCAGTCGATCGGCGTGAAGGCGCAGTACACGGTCGACCGCGGCCTCGGCGGCGTCATGATCTGGGAACTCGCCGGCGACTACGCGTTCGACAGTGCCAAGGGCGAGTACTTCATGGGCAACACGCTCACGACGAAGCTCTACGACACCTTCAAGACCGCTTCCCCGTACGGCGCCAGCAAGTCGAACACCGCGCTGCCGACCGAGCGGCTGGACATCAAGACCGAGCTGGTCGACTACCCGCTCGGCGACGCCAACTACCCGATCAGCCCGAAGCTGCGGATCACCAACAACTCCGCGGTGACGGTGCCGGGCGGGTCCGTGATCCAGTACGACTACCCGGTGGCGGCGCCGAACAACATGGCGCAGCAGTCCGGATGGGCGCTGTCGGTGATCCGCAGCGACCACACCGGCAACAACCGGGGCGGATTCCGCGGCGACTTCCACCGGGTGTCGCTGACCCTGCCGAGCTGGCAGAACCTGGCACCGGGTGCGTCCGCCGACGTGGCGATCACCTACCAGCTGCCGATCTCCGGACCGTCGAACTGGACGATCGCCTTCGGCGGCAAGACGTACGGCTTCAACCAGGACTACGGGCGCGGCGGCACGACCACGTCGCCGTCCAACAGCCCGTCGACCAGCCCTTCGGGCAGCGCCAGCCCGAGCACGAGCCCGAGCAACCCGCCGGGCAACTGCACCGCGCCGGCGTGGAACGCCAGCTCGGTGTACACCGGCGGCGCGCAGGTCTCCCACAACGGCCGCACGTGGCGGGCCAAGTGGTGGACCCAGGGCGACGTCCCGGGCGTCAACCCGGTGTGGGAGGACCAGGGCGCGTGCGGCGGCGGGCCGTCGACGTCACCGAGCGTCTCCCCGTCCACGTCCGCGTCGCCCAGCCCGAGCACGAGCCCGAGCAACCCGCCGGGCAACTGCACCGCGCCGGCCTGGACCGCGACGGGGATCTACACGGGCGGCACCCTCGTCTCGCACAAGAACCACACCTGGAAGGCCAAGTGGTGGACGCAGAACGAGGAGCCCGGCACCACCGGTGAGTGGGGCGTCTGGGGTGATCAGGGCGCCTGCTGACTGAGCTTTTCTCCCCCCACGGACGCGCCCGGCCATCCCTTCCCGGCCGGGCGCGTTCGTGCGTGCCCACGTGTGACGAGCGTCGCAAACCGGAACAACCGGTACGGCGTCGCGTGCTGCGTATGACAGAACCTCACTCACAACGAAGTGGAGCGATACATCGTGAGCACGCAGCGCACCAGCCGCGAAATCCGTCTCGTGTCCCGCCCGAAGGGATGGCCGACGGTGGAGAACTTCGAGGTCGTCGAGGTCGACGTCCCCGCACCGGCACCGGGCCAGATCGTCGTCCGCAACCTGTACATGTCGGTCGACCCGTACATGCGCGGCCGGATGAACGACGCCAAGTCCTACGTGCCGCCGTTCCAGATCGGCGCGGCGCTCGACGGCGGTGCGGTCGGTGAGGTCGTCGAGTCCGGCAGCGACGCGGTGAAGGTCGGCGACGTGGTGCTGCACGGCCTCGGCTGGCGCGAGTTCGCGGTCCTGGACGCCGCCCACGTGAAGGTCCTCGACGCCGACGCGGCGCCGCTGTCGGCGTACCTCGGCGTGCTCGGCATGCCCGGCCTGACCGCGTACGCGGGCCTGCTGGAGGTCGCGGAGTACAAGGACGGCGAGACCGTGTTCGTGTCCGGCGCGGCCGGCGCGGTCGGCAGCCTGGTCGGCCAGTTCGCGAAGCTGCGGGGCGCCAAGCGGGTCATCGGCAGCGCCGGTTCCGCCGAGAAGGTCAAGCACCTCGTCGAGGACCTCGGCTTCGACGCCGCGTTCAACTACAAGGACGCCCCGGTCGCCGAGCAGCTCCCCGTGGCCGCCCCGGACGGCATCGACGTCTACTTCGACAACGTCGGCGGCGACCACCTGGAAGCCGCGATCTCCGCGCTGAACACGCACGGCCGCGCGACCCTGTGCGGGGCCATCGCCACCTACAACGACGTGGACGCCGCCCCCGGCCCGCGCAACCTGATCCAGGCCGTCGGCAAGCGGCTGACCCTGCGCGGCATGCTCGTCCGCGACCACGAGGCGCTGGCGCCGCAGTTCGTCGCCGAGGTCGGCGGCTGGCTGCGCGACGGCAAGCTCGTCGTCGAGGAGACCGTGGTCGAGGGCATCGAGAACGCCCCGGCGGCGTTCCTCGGCATGCTGCGCGGCGAGAACACCGGCAAGATGCTCGTCAAGCTGTGAGCCGCTGAACCCCCGCTCCCCCGCGTGGAAGGGCGGGGGGTTCCGCGTACAAGGATGGCGCCATGGCCGACGACTCCGCGCAGATCGAACTCAGCCGGTCCGAGCTCCGGGAGCTCGCCGGCTACGCGGTAGCGTGCGCGCGGCCCGCGCTGGAGATCTTCGAACGCGAACGCCCTGACGATCCGCGCCCCCGCGCCGCGATCGACGCCGCGCAGGCGTTCGCGGACGGCGGCGAACGGACCAAGGCGATGCGCGACAGCGCGTGGGCGGCACACCGCGCGGCTCAGGAGACCCGCGACGCGGGACAGGCCGCGGCGAGCGACGCCGCGCGCGCGGCCGGCCACGCGGTCGGCGCGGCGTTCCTGCATCCCCTGGCGAAGGCCACCCAGGTCAAGCACATCCTCGGATCGGCAGCTCATGCCGCGCGAGCGCTCGAACTCTCCGCCGGGGACGATCCCGGCGTCGGGGCCGACCACATCGCGCGGTCGCGGACGCTCGCGCTCCCTGTCGTGGTGGACGTCCTGAGGCGTTACCCGGCAGCTCCGGGCGGCGGCGGGCGGGTCGGAGAACTGATCCGCCAGCTGGACACCTCACTCCGCTGAGCCTTCCCGTACGGCGCGCACGTCGTACGACTCGGGCTGGGAGATCGTCCTCCGGGAGTACGGACGGTACGTCCGGGAACGACCTGTCGGGGCGAAGTCGCTGCCCCAAAGGGCCGTATCGCCGCCGCCGCATGGACCAGGCGGCGGCGATACCACCACTGTGAGCCTCGTCGCCCGGCGACAGCACGGGCGCCATCCACAGTGGAGGAAAGAATGGCAGCCTCTATCAGTCTCCTACGCCCACGCGTCATGCTTCTCCTCTCCACCATCCTGGCCATGGTCGCCGCGCTGGTCGCGGTACCGGCCGCCCCCGCCCGCGCGGCCCTCGCCGACCAGTGGGGATTCGCCTACAACGACCGCGCGAACCCGCCCGCCGGCTACGTCATGCCGACGACCCGGCAGTGGGGCAGCTGGAAGACGATGTTCCCGCTGGACTGGGCGACCGTCAGCCAGGTCGGCGTCGGCTTCTACGAGGTGAAGTTCCCGCACATCGGCGGCAAGGGCGTCGCGCACGTCACGGCCGTGAACTCCGGCCCGGTGTCGTGCCAGCTCGCGAAGTGGGGGGCCTCCGGCGGGTCGGAGATCGTGTACGTCCGGTGCCACGGCCCCGGCGGCGCACCCAGGGACTCGGCGTTCACCGTCATGTACTCCGAGAGCAGCGGCCTCAGCGGCGCCCCGTACGGATGGGTCCACGCCGCGGCCGGCGGCGGCGTCCACAACGAGTACAACGCGAACGGCGTCCCGAACACCTCGGTGCCGATCGGTACCGGCACGTACGAGGTGACGCTGCCGAGCCTTGGCGGCGGCTTCGACGGGAACATCCAGGTCACGGCCGCCCACTCGCAGCAGGCCGCGCGGTGCAAGGTCGCCAGGTGGGCACCGTTCGGCTCGGACCAGCGGGTGATCGTCCGCTGCCACGACGGCGCCGGCGCGCTGCTCAAGACCGACTTCACGCTCACGTACCACCACAAGGTGGCCGTGTTCGGCGGGTCGCCGCGGCGCTTCGGCTACATCTGGGACACGTTCGGCGCGATCCCGCCCGGCGCCAACATCAACACCTCGGGCGCGCTCAACACGGTCGTCAGTGCCGGCGTCGGGCTCCGGCTCGTCACGTTCCCCCGGATCGGGCTCGACCAGAGCCACGTCCAGGTGACCGCCAACGGCACCGGCCCGGAGTACTGCAACCTGCTCGCGCCGTGGGCCATCTTCGGCGGTGACGCGGTCGTCCGCGACGTCGCCTGCTACACGGTGTTCGGCGCCAACGTCGACCACCGCTCGTTCGTCACGTACACCTCCCGCCACTAGCAGGAGGCCGCCCCGTCAGGTCCCACAACGCCTGACGGGGCGGCGCTTTCTGTCACGCGCTCAGCAGTTCCCCCCATGCCGGCACGTAAGGAGCGCGCGACCACCACATGCCGGCCTCGATCGGCGTGCGGTCGGCCTTGCGCTGGTTGCACGGACCGCAGCACGCCACGGTGTTCAGCCAGGTGTCGCGGCCCCCGCGCGACACCGGGACGACGTGGTCGATCGTGCGACCCGGACGTCCGCAGTAGACGCACCGGCCGCCGTCGCGCTGGATGACGGCCGCACGGCTCCACGGCGGCTTCCGGCCGTACTGCCAGCGCGCGACCACGTACCGGACCAGCCGGACGACGCGCGGCACCGGCCACGGCCCGATCTGCCGCTCCCCCAGGGCCTCGTGGACCACGGCGACCTCGCGGACGAGCATCCGCACGGCGTGCGTTATCGACACCCGGTGCAGTGGCTCCAGGCTGGCATTCAGGACGAGGACACCGGACATCGTTCGCCTCCTTCCACAACGTTCCGAAGGTGGGCCGAACGGCGAAGAGCCGCCCAGCCGGGGGTTTCCCCGGGGGCGGCTCGGTGGTGAGCTGGTCAGCTCACACCGGGGGCGCTCCCGGGCAGCGCTCGTCGCACCGCAGGCCGTGGCCCGGGTTCGACGGCAAGGTCAGCTTTCGCACGCTGGTCCTTTCGAGTGCTGCTGGTGATGAAGTGATCGGTGGGACACGGAAACCATGCCCGGTTCGGCCCCCTCGGGCAACGCCTTTTAGCTGACGGCGACGACCTCGTCACGGGTGACCTGGCGCTCGACGAAGAACGACACGAACGGCAGCGTGCCGGCGATCAGCACCCACAGCGTCTTGCGCTTGGACCAGCGCGACTTCACCGCGAGGTCGAGCGAGGCGAGCAGGTAGATGACGTACAGGAAGCCGTGCGCCGGTCCGATGATCGAGATCGGGCCCTCGTTGTGGGCGACGTACTTCAGCGGCATGCCGACGCAGACGAGCAGCAGCAGGAACACGCCCACCACGTACGCCATGACCCGGTAGCGGTTGAGCGTGTTCACCGTTCACTCCTCTGTTGGTTCGGCGCGTGCTCGTTCAGCTCGGCGAGGTGACGGTTGTAGGCCGCCAGTTCCTCGTCCTCGTCCACCTGCGCCGGTGGTACCCACTTCGGCACGGCGGGGCCGTGGCGCGCCGGCGCCGGGGGGTCCGCGGCCGGCGGCGGCGCGTCCTTCTTCAGCTCGATGCGGATGACGCGCCACCAGCCGTAGACGGCGAACGCCGCGAACAGCGGCCACTGGAGCGCGTACCCGATGTTCTGGCCGCCGCCGTCGGCCGCGTGCGCCCGCTCCCACTGCCACCAGCCGAGAGCCAGAAA
This sequence comes from uncultured Actinomycetota bacterium, assembly GCA_963742725.1. GTDB lineage: Bacteria > Actinomycetota > Actinomycetes > Mycobacteriales > Cryptosporangiaceae > CAVVAL01. Next base: position 2,527,780 of record CAVUMX010000003.1, read on the forward strand.
CGCCACAAAACAGACGGCCACCAGCGTGTGCCCCGCAATCCAGCGGGGGGAAAGCAGGAGCCGTCGCACAGCTGTGAGGGTAGCCGGCTAGCCTGAGGAGCCGCCGCGACCCCATGGAGCACCCGGTTGAACGACCGTCCGACGTCCGATCTCGGCCTCGAACTCGCCGTCGAACAACGTCACGTGGACCGGGTGTACGCCCGCCTCGAAGCAGTCAAGGCCGACGCGGCCGCCGTCCAGACCGACGGGCACAACCGCGCGCAGCTCGGCAACAGCGGCGGCCTGTACGAGCGTGACGTGATGGTCCACGAGGCCGCCCGCCGCCTGCACACCCTCGACAGCGAGTACGACGGGCTGGTGTTCGGCCGCCTCGACCTCGACAGCGGCACCGTCCGGTACGTCGGCCGCCTCGGGCTGCGCGACGAACGGTTCGAACCGCTGGTCATGGACTGGCGGGCACCCGCGTCGGCACCGTTCTACCGCGCCACGCCCGCCGAGCGGATGGACGTCGTCCGGCGCCGGGTGCTGCGGTGCAGCGGGCCGACGGTGGTCGGCGTCGAGGACGACCTGCTCGCGCCGGGCGCGGTCCCGGACGGCATGCGGGTGATCGGCGACGGCGCGCTGCTGGCCACCCTCGCGCGCGGTACCGGCACGGCGATGCGGGACATCGTCGCCACGATCCAGCACGAGCAGGACATCGCGGTCCGCGCGCCGGCGAGCGGTGCCACGGTGGTCAGCGGCGGTCCCGGTACGGGCAAGACGGCCGTCGCGCTGCACCGGATCGCGTACCTGCTCTACAACGACCGGTCCAGGTACGAGGGCGGCGGGGTGCTGCTGGTCGGCCCGTCGCCGGTGTTCGTCAGCTATATCGGGCAGGTCCTGCCTTCCCTCGGCGAGGACTCGGTGACCCTGCGGTCGCTCGGCTCGCTGCTCGACGGGGTGACGGCCACGCGGCGCGACACCCCGGCGGTCGCCACGCTCAAGGGCTCGCTGCGGATCCGCGACGTGCTGACCCGCGCCGCCCGCGAACCCGCCCCGCGTGCCCCGAGCGCGTTGAAGATCGTCTACGGCGGCGAGGTGATCACGCTCGACGCGGACGATCTCGCCGGCGTCCGGCGGCGGGTCAACGCGCGCCGTACCCCGCCGAACAACGCGCGCACCGTCGCGGTCGAGGAGCTGATCGGCACGCTGTGGAACCGGGCGATGAGCTGGTCCGATCCGCCGAAGTGGGACCGCGCCGAGTTCAAGGCCGAGATCTGGGACCGGCCCGAGTTCGTCGACTTCGCCTACGACTGGTGGCCGACGCTCACCCCGGCCGGTGTGCTGCGGAGCCTCGCGGACAGGCGCCGCCTCGAACGGATCGCGCGCCGCCTCTACTCCCGCGAGGAGATCGCCGCGCTCGCCGAATCGTGGTCGCTGGACGGCTTCTCCGTCGCGGACGTGCCCCTCCTGGACGAACTGCGCCCGCTCCTCGGCGAGCCCCGGCGCCGCCACCGGCAGCGCAAGCCCGCCCGCGAGGACTACCCGGAGCTGACCACGGTCACGGAACGCCAGCTCACCCGGACCGTCGCGGAACGGAGCCCGCACTACGACGAGTACGCGCACATCGTCGTCGACGAGGCGCAGGACATCACCCCGATGCAGTGGCGGATGCTGGGCCGCCGCGGCCGGTACGCGAGCTGGACGATCGTCGGCGACGCGGCGCAGAGCTCGTGGGGCGATCCGCGCGAGGCGCTCCAGGCGAGGGACCGGGCGCTGGGCGGCGGTCCGCGGCGGAAGTTCACGCTCAGCACGAACTACCGCAACCCCTCGGAGATCTTCGACTTCGCGGCGTCCTTCGTACGGACCCAGGTACCGGACGCGGACCTGCCGAAAGCCGTCCGCTCGACCGGCCACCTCCCCGAGCACCATGTGGTCGACGACGTGCGGGGTGCCGTCCGGGACGCGGTCGCGGCGCTGCTCACCCAGGTCGAAGGCACGATCGGCGTGATCTCCACGACCACGCGCAGGGACGAGGTCGCCGGCTGGCTCACCGGTCCGGACCGGGTGCACGCTGTCGGCAGCCTCGACGCCAAGGGCATGGAGTACGACGGCGTGGTGGTCGTCGAACCGGGCGAGATCCTGGCCGAGTCGGTGGCCGGCGCCCGCACGTTGTACGTCGCGCTGAGCCGGGCGACGCAGCGGCTCGTTACGGTGGCGAGTGAGAGGAACTGGTTCGACCACGGGGAGAGCTAAGTGGATCCGTTCAGCGCACAACACACCCAAGACCCGCACACGGCCTACGCGTACTTACGTGAGCACCAGCCCGTCCACGTCGTCCGGATGCCGAGCGGCGTGCCGGTCTGGCTGGTCACCCGGTACGCGGACGTACGTCAGGCATTGAGCGACCCGCGGCTGTCGAAGGACGAGACCCGCCGCGCGCAGCTCGCCGCGCACCGGTTCCCGGCGGTCATCGAGGCCAACATGAACCACCACATGCTCAACTCCGACCCGCCGGACCACACGCGGCTGCGCAAGCTGGTGTCGGCGGCGTTCACGGGGCGGCGCATGGAGGCGTTGCGGCCGCGCATCCAGGAGATCACCGACGGGCTCCTCGACGCGATGGCGGCGACCGGCGAGGCCGACCTGATCGACGCGTTCGCGTTCCCGCTGCCGATCCAGGTGATCTGCGAGCTGCTCGGCGTCCCGGCGGACGACCGCGACGACTTCCGGCGATGGTCCAACGCGCTCGTCTCCGGCACGATCGCCGGCGGCAAGCTGCTGCCGGCCGCCGAGGCGATGGTCTCCTACCTGCACGAGCTGATCGCCCAGAAGCGCGCCGAGCCGACGGACGACCTGCTCTCGGCGCTCGTCGCGGTCCAGGACGGCAGCGACCGGCTCACCGAGGGCGAGCTGTCATCGATGGTGTTCCTGCTGCTGGTCGCCGGTCACGAGACGACCGTCAACCTGATCGGCAATGCCGTCCACGCGCTGCTCACCCACCCGGACCAGCTGGCCGCGCTCCGCGCCGACCCGGGCCTCGTCCCCGGCGCGATCGAGGAGTTCCTGCGGTACGAGAGCCCGATCGAGACCGCGACGTTCCGGATCACGTCCGAACCGATGGAGATCGCCGGGGTCGCCATCCCGCCGAACCAGATCGTGCTGCTGTCGCTGCTCGCCGCGAACCGCGACCCGGACCGGTTCGCCGACGCCGCAACCCTCGACATCGGACGGACCGACGGCCACCACGTCGCGTTCGGCCACGGCATCCACCACTGCCTCGGCGCGCCACTCGCCCGTCTCGAAGGGCAGATCGCGATCGGGTCGCTGCTGGCGCGGTTCCCGCACCTGGAACTGGCCGTGCCGCCGGAGACCCTGCCGTGGCGGCAGGGCGTGCTGCTGCGTGGCCTGGAGCGGCTGCCGGTGCGCTACTCCCCCACCGCGCGGTAGTCCACGGTGAAGCCCACGGCGGGCCGCATCGACCAGCGCGGCGCGCCGACCCGCACCTCGACCAGTAGCGACTGGAGCAGCGACTCGCCGTGGCTCATGCTGCACCGCAGCCGGTAGGTGCCCGGTGACGGCGGTGTGCGGACGGGGAAGTAGAGCCGGCGCGGACCCTGGGCGGCGGCCGGTTGGCGGGTCACCGTCACCGCGCCGTCGCTCCGCAGCTCCATCTCGCCGACGGCCGCGTCCTGGGTGATGACCAGTTCGCCGTCGAACCGCGCCAGGACGACGTTGACCAGCACCGGATCGCGGTCGCGCGGCGGCGCCTGGCCGAGTTCGAACCAGAACAGGTAGTCGGTGCCCGGATCGAGCGCGCGGCGGCGGGGCACCGTGCCATCGGGTAAGTCGGCCTGCGCGAAGCCGACGGTGATCGGATGGTCCCGGGTGAGCGCCTGCTCGGCCGGGGCCGGCGGCCACGGGGCCGGTTCCGGTGCGCGGTGGCGGCCGGGCGGCTCGGGCTCCACGGAATCCGCCGGCGCCGGCTCGGGCGGCGGCGACGGTTCGGGCAGGCTGGCGAGCGGCGGTTCGAGCGCCGCCGGGGCCAGGACGCGGCGGACGGTCGGTCCGAAGCGCCGTTCGAACGCCGCCCCGGCGAGCATCGACCGGGCAGCCTCCGCACCGGACTGGCCCTTGCCGTTCACTCTCGCGGCGACCACGCCGGCCACGACCGCCGCCGCGAACGACGTGCCGCTCCACCGCGCGTAGCCGTCGGCGACGTGGGCCCCGTCGAGCCGGCCGCGGGACTGGTGCGGGAAGGCGCTTTCGACGTCCGTGCCGAGGGCGGCCGCGTCGACCCACGGGCCCCGGTTGCTGAACGGCGCGGGACCGCCGTCCGCGTCGAGCGCGCCCACCGCGACCACGTTCTCCTCCGCCGCAGGCCAGAACGGGCGGCCGTCGATCCCGGCGTTGCCCGCCGCCGCCACGACAGCGACGCCGGCGGGTATGGCGGCGAGCACGTCGGCGAAGAGCACGCTCGGCCGGTCGCGCCAGGTGTAGCCGCCGGCCGGGACGAGCACGACGTCGGGCGTGCCCTCCGGTGCACGCACCACCTCGGACAGTGCCCGGGCGAGCTGGACCTCGTCGCAGATGCCGGCCGTGTCGAGGACCCGGCGGAACACGATCCGCGCCTCGGGGCATGCCCGCAGGACCAGCCCGGCGGTGAACGTGCCGTGGCCGGCGATACCGCCCGCGCCCAGCGCGTCCAGGTCGAGGTCGTCCTCGGCCTGAGCGGTGTCGAGGTCGAGGTTGGCGGGGATGCGCCACAGCCAGCGGTGCAGCACCCAGCCCGTGTCGAGGACGGCGACCCGCGGGCTGCGGCCCCGCCCCCGGGCGGGGACCGGCGGCAGCACGTACGGAATGGTCACCGGCGCGTCCGGGAGGCCACCGGGGTACGTGGCTTGCTCCGAGGCGCCCGGGTGCTCTGAGCCGCCCGGGTGCTCGGTGTCGCCGCATTGTGTGGTGGCCGCGGCCTCGCCCCGGAACACATGGTTCGGCGCGGCGATCGGTTCGCCGTAGCGGTGAGCGATGTCCTCGGCGAGTTCCACCGGGTCGGTGTTCGCCGCCAGCCGGAGCAGGGCGAACCCGCCGACGTCGAGCTTCTCGACCTTGCTGATCCGGCGCCGGGCCACGGCACGGACGCGTGGCACATCGACGAGCCTGGCCAGCAACTGGCCACGCCGGTACAGGAACCCGCCGCCGTCCGCCACGTCCGGACACCGCTGGGTGATCCAGGCGAGCCGCGCGGTCGACGCACCCTCCATCGCGCCCCCTCTGCCTGGCGAGCTCGCACCACCCTAGAGGCGGCGCGGCCGCAAGGCTCGTGACACGGCCGTGCCCATCCCGTCTTTTCTGGGCAGGCACGGTCCGAGACGGGACCTTCCGTCGTCTCGCCGCGACCTGTCGTTACCCGCCGGCTTCGCCATATCTTCGCCACGATCATGTTCGCGGCGGGCCGGGGCGCGTCCGAGGGCATCGGATGACACGCGATCCCGGTGGTCCTGCTGACGGTCGGCTTTTCGGTCCTGTTCGTCGCGGTGTTCGTGCTGATGCGGCATGTCAACGCGCGGGTCATCCTGGAAGACGGCGTGCTGTACGTCCGGAGCGGCTGGCGCCACTTCGCCTACCGGATGGACGTCAACGAGATCACCGGCCCGCACCTGTGGCAGCCGGCCGAGATGAACAAGCTGTGGCGGCGCCTCAAGCACGTGCCGGTCAGCAAGGAACGGTACGCGCCCTGGAAGGAGCTGCGCGCGATGTACCCGGGGGTGAGGATGCCGTGTGGTCCAGGTCCACCAGGGGTTCGTGATCACGGCCGGCTCGCTCGGCACGGTCGCCTACCTCGCGCTGATCGTCCAGATCGGGTACGCGGTCTGACGCTCCATCACCTCACGTATGGCATCGCTAGCCTACGGGTCTGCTCGACAATCGCTGTTCGCTCTCCGACGCGCTAAGCAGCATGGTAAGTTTCCCATCAGCAACCGCCGCCGCACGGTACGACCCGAGAGGCCAACACGTGTCCAAGATCGAGGAGATACTCAGCTCCATACAGGCCTTGGCGGACACCATCGACGACGCCAAGAGCCGGCAGGCATCGATTCTCGACGAGCTCGATGAGCTGAGAGACTCCGCCGATGCTGCGGGATTTCACGACAAGGTCGCCGAAGCGACCGGTCTGCGTGATGTCGCCGAGCAGACAACGAGCCTTCTCAATACCGTGACCGACTCAGTCGAGGAAACCGCCGACAGAGCGCGAGAAATCGCCGACGGCAGCTGATTCGAGGGTCCAATCCGATATGGCAAGTTTCGACAATGTCCTGAGCCAACTCGCAGCGGCCGCAAACACGATCGATCGAATCAGCGCGTCGCACGTCGAGTTAGTGGCAACCATTGACGAGCTCAGAGGGCAGGCACTGGGCGCCGGGTTCCACGACAAAGTCAACGAAGCCATGCAACTCAGCGAGCGCGCCGCAACTATCCGGATCTCTCTCGATGAGTGCGTCGACGGCATGGCGAATCTCGTAACTCGGACCACGCACATCATGGGTCGGAGTTGACACAGGCGTGACGAGTACAACGGGCCAGATCATCATCAGACTCGCCGCCATGAACGACGATCTGCGTGTGGCCATCAGCGAGGTCTCCGCGGCGCGAGAAACGGTCGAGCAGCTCGCAGCCATCGCAGCCGCCCTTGGGTTTCGCGACAAGATCAACCAACTACAGGAACTCGATCGAAGCATCACTGAGCAGCTCAACCGGTTGGACAGGACCGCGGACGCCAATTACGAGACGTTGACCGCTGCCAGGGAACTGGCCGAACAACACCAGCAGCCGTCCCCGGCCGACACCGTGTATGAAGCTCGCGGCAGGGCCCCCGCCCCAAGTAGACGCACCGCTAGTCCCGACACGGATGACAGCGACGATGTCCAGCACACTCGCGCGAGCGAGACCAAACCCGTGCGGCGTCGACGTAAACAGATCAGGTATCTAAGCCTGGGAGCAGTTGGGCTGGGTGGCGCGATCTCGTACGCTGCGGTCTTGCTCCCGCAAGTCGCCCAAGCATCCTGGTTCCTTCTCGGAGGAATCGTGGCCAACTTCGGAGTGAACGCCTTCAAGGAGATCTGGGCGACTCGTGCACCACCAACACCTGAGCCGGACCGTCCGAATCCAGCCGACCAGTAGGAAGCGAGACCATGACGATTGACAACGAGGTTGAATCGACTGTCCGGGAAGTGCTCGGCGCAGTCATCGCGAGGGACCTTGGCCGATTTGAGGCTGGCCTTGCGACCGTGGGTGAGCACGGAGACGACTTCGCAACTCGCGCACTTCAACTAGCCATCTCTGTTTGCGCCACAGCGGTTGTCAACGTTCATGGCCGTGCGCCGTCGCCGGAAGAAGCTCGTGCCCTCGCTGAACGAACCAGCAAGCGCCTGGCATGGGCGGGCGTTCCTGAAGACGAGGTTGCGAAATATGTCGGTGCCGTCGTGGACGGAACAGCTCTTGACACCGCCTTCGACGGTCAGAGACTGACCCTGTTGACGTTCATGATCGCCGGTTCTCTCGTATCAGCCTCCACCGGCGAACGTGGCACATGGGAGAACTATCTGGACGAGATCGAGGGCGAGCTGGAGCACGGGGGGCTCGCGATCTGAGCTGCGCATCGCGACAGCGCACCGCGCCGGTCTCCGTCGCGCGCCTCGCGTTAAGGCCCTAACTGGCGGCTTCGCGGGCGTCGATCAGCTCGTCCCAGTGCTCGGCCGCCCATTCGCACGCCACGTTCATCGGGTCGATCATGCTCCGGCCCAGGTCGGTGAGTGCGTAGTCGACGCCCGTCCGGGTGATGATCCCGTCGCGTTCCAACGTGCGTAGCGACTTCGTCAGGACCTTCGCGGTGACGCCGCGCAGCGGGACGCGCAGCTCCGAGAAGCGCCGCGGCCCGCCTTCGAGGCAGCGGACGATCATGCCCGCCCACTTGTCCCCGATCTTGATCGGCGAGAGGCCGGACGGGCACACCGGGTCGAACATGTCCGGATCCAGTGGCTCCCTCATGGCCTCGACGGTATCCGATCGGAAACCGGGCCCCTGGATACCGTCCGGTACGTCGCCGGGGGGACGCCCCGGCACCAGACACGGGGTGGTCCGATGGGCGAGATCGTGGTGTTCGGCGCGGGTGGCAGGGCCGGGCGGGCAGTAACCGAGGAGGCGCTGCGGCGCGGTCACACGGTCACGGGGGCCGTCCGCGACCCGGCGAAGCACACCGCCGCGCCGGCCGCCGGCGCACCGGGCGCCAGGCCCGCGGCCGGAGCACCCGCCCCCGGCGCGCAGCTCGCGGCCGGTCCACCCGGCTCCGACGCCCGGCCCGCAGCTGGCGCACCTGGCTCCGGCGAGCCCGGGGTTCGGTTCGTCGCCGCCGACGTGACCGACGCCGCCCAGGTCGCGGCGGTGTCCGCCGGCCACGACGCCGCCGTCCATGCCGCCGCGAACCTCGCCGTACCGCCCGGGGAGTTCTTCACCGGGGCGGCGAACGCGCTGGTCAGCGGCCTGGAGCAGGCGGGTGTCGGGCGGCTGGTCACGATCGGACTGGCATCCGCACTGGCGACAGCGGACGGCACACCGCTCATGGACACGCCCGGCTACCCGCAGGAGTACCGCGCGTTCTACCTCGGCCACGCGGCGGGCGCCGACGCGCTCCAGACCGCCGCCACCACCGTGGACTGGCTGGTCCTCAGCCCCTCCGGCGACTTCCACGACGGCGACGTCCACGGCAGCGACTTCCACGACGGCAACTTCCACGACCGCGACTTCCACGGCCGAGGGACCGGCGCGTACCGGATCGCGCCCGCCGACGCCGCGAGCCGGATCTCCTACGCCGACCTGGCGATCGCCGTCCTCGACGAGATCGAGCGGCCGAAGCACCACCGCACGCACGTCGGCGTCGAGACGGCGTGATGGACAGCCCCCTTCCCTGGGTCGCGGACCACATCCGGCGGTTCCTCGAAACCGGCGGACGGCCACGGCCGGGCATCGACGACCTGCTGCTGACGACACGTGGCCGCAGGTCCGGCGAGGCCCGGCGGACCGCGCTCGTGTACGCGTGGGACGGCGACCGGTACATCCTCGCGGCGACCAACCGCGGTGCGGACCACCATCCGGCGTGGTACCGGAACCTCGTCGCCGACCCGTCGGTGACCATCCAGGTCGGCACGGAGACGCACAGCGCGCTCGCCCGCACCGCCGACCCGGACGAGAAGCCGCGGCTGTGGCAGCTCATCGTCGACGCCATGCCGTCCTACGCGGACTACGCGCGGGCGACGACCCGCGACATCCCGGTCGTAGTTGTCGAGCTACGCGCGGCGCTGCCGTGACACGTCCCGCTCCAGCCACCACTCGGCGAACAGCAGCGTGGTGGTCCAGCCGAGCCAGGTCGTGATGCCGGCGATCGTCCAGCTCAGCATCTGCTCGCTGCCGTCAAAGGTCGTATCCAGCTGCGGTTCGAAGATGAGGTAGATGACCACGCCCCAGATCCGGTTGGTGATGATCGACGCGGTCAGCGCGAAGCTGCGGATCATCCAGCGCCGGTGCTGGACGTACCGGCGGCGCCGCGCCATCCGGTACCCGGTGACCGTGAACGCCAGCCACAGCAGGGCCAGGAGGACGTTGCTCACCCGGGCCACCGGACCGAACGGGGTGTTCACGGCGACGTACAGGGCCAGGGTGCCGGCCGGTAATACACCGGCGAAGACGTAGATCCGGCCGGTGACGCGGTGCGCGGCCGGGTACCGCTGGCGGAACCAGGGCCAGACCTGGAGGCACGCCGTGAGCAGCGCGACCGAGCCGAACAGGACGTGCCCGACCAGCACCGCGTAGTGGCCGGCGACGCCGTCAGGCGCCGGGACCCTCGACTGCGACGCGTCCATCGACAGGTACGGGGGCAGGGAGAACGCGACGAACACGATCGCGATCACCATCAGCGGGGCGATCCAGGGGCGCTTCCACCAGCGAACTCTCTTCGCCGCGCCGCGCGCGGGCCGTTCGGTCGTCGCCGTCATCAGACGTTCTCCTCGGTCGTGGTGGCCGCGGCAGGCCGGCGCCGCGCGGCGTATGGCATACGCACAAGCGTATAGCCTACGCACTGCGTGCGGTATACGCTTTGCGCGGACCGGCAAGGGGAGATCAGATGGGCGACGAGCTACCGCGCAGCCTCGAACTGCTGTGGCGTCCGCAGGACCGGCGGCGGCGCGGACCGGCGCAGGCGCTCACGCTCGACCGCATCGTCACGGCCGCGATCGAGATCGCCGACGAGGACGGGCTGCCGGCGCTGTCCATGGCCCGGCTGGCCGAGCGGCTCGGCTCCGCCCCCATGTCGCTGTACCGGCACATCGCCAACAAGGACGAACTGCAGGTGTTCATGATGAACGCCGCACCCGGCGAGCCGCCCGCCATCGCCGACGGTCCCTGGCGTGCCGCCCTGGAACAGTGGGCCCGCGCGCTCCGGGACGTCTACCTGCGGCACCCGTGGATCCTGCAGGTCACGCTCGGCCGCCCGCCGCTGGAACCCAACCAGCTCGCCTGGCTCGACCGCGGCCTCGGCACCTTGACGGCCACGAACCTGACCCACGGCCAGCGGATGTCGGTGGTGATGCTGGTGCTCAACTTCGTCCGCGGCGACGCCGGTGTCGCCGTCCTCCTCCAGGACGGCGGCGACCCGCAGGAGATGGAGACCTGGTACTGGCAGACGCTCGCCGCCCTGGTCGAGCCCGACCGGTTCCCCGCCCTCGCCGAGCTGATCGCCCACGCCGACGGCCAGGACCCGCCCGACTTCGACTTCGGCCTCGCCCGCATCCTCGACGGCGTCACCTCACTTATCCAGGCGTAGCACTCATCCAGCGCTGAGTTGTTCCCCCAGGTCGGTGCGGAGGTAGCGGAGGCGCCGGCCGACGCGTTCGGCGACGACGAGGCCCGCGTCCCGCAGTGTCGTCAGGTGGTGCGAGGCAGTAGCGGGCGCCAGGCTCAGCGCGGTCGCCACCTCGCCCGTGCTGGCCGGCACCGCGAGCAGGATCAACACCGCCGCCCGGGTCGGCCCCAGCAACGCCGCCAGCGCGGCGGGCGCCTCAACGCGCCGCTCCCCCAGGCCGCTGTCGCCGCCCGCCGAACCCACGCCGCCCGCCGAACCCGGGCGGCCCCCAGCAGGCGCCGAACCCAAGCCGCCGTAACCGCGCGGCGGGTACCAGAGTGCGCGTCCGGTCGGGGATTCGGTCATGGTGTGGACCGTCGGTCCGGCGAACGCCGCTGGAAGCAGCGCGAGCGGGTGCCCGTCCAGACCCCAGTGCCGGTCCTTCGCGGACCCGATCCGGATCGCCGACCCGTCCCAGCCCAGGTCGGGGTGGAGCCCGGCGAACAGCGCCGCCGGGCCCCGGCCGGCCGCCGCCAACGCCCGGCGCGCGATCTCGCCCTCGACCACGGCACGCAGGCGCGCCCAGTCCGGGGCGAGCGCGACCGCGAAGTACCGCCGCACCTGCCGGATCAGTTCGGCCAGCCCAGCGGCCGGGTCGGTGCCGAACCGGACGATCTCCGGCGGCGCCGCGTGCCCGGCCCACGCCGCGTCGACCTCGGCGGCGACCCGGTCGAGGGGGGTCTCGGCGAGCACGCGCAGTTCGTCGTCCAGGCTCGGCCGGGCCACCGACGGCACGGGCGTCAGGAAGTCCGGCACGTAACAGGCCGGCCCGGACACGACCGCGAGGAACGTCGCCAGCCCGCCGATCCGTGGCTCGACCCGGGCCCGCCACGCGCCGTACATCCAGTACCGCGCCGGGTCGTGCAGCGCGAACGCGCTGGTCACCACCTCGACCATCGGCGAGTGCGCGAACCTGAGCCCGACCAGGTCAGCCGGCGTGAACTCGATCTGCAGCACCGGAGTATTCGAACACAGTCGAACAACAGGGCCGCCGCCACCGGCGCACCTACCGTCCCGGCCATGGACTACACCTACCTCGGCCGCACCGGCCTGCGCGTCAGCCGCCTCTGCCTCGGCACCATGAACTTCGGCTGGCAGATCGACGAGGCGGCCAGCCACGCCGTCCTCGACAGGGCGGTCGACGAGGGCATGAACTTCGTCGACACGGCCAACATGTACGGCCGCGAGGACGGCGACGGCCTCAGCGAGCGCTACATCGGCAGCTGGTTCGACGCCCGCGGACAGCGCGACCGGATCGTCCTGGCCACCAAGGTGTACGCCCCGATGACCGACTGGCCGAACGACGGCGGCCTCTCCGCCCGCCACATCATCGCCTCGTGCGAGGCGTCGCTCCGCCGGCTCAACACCGACTGGATCGACCTGTTCCAGATGCACCACATCCAGCGGGACACGCCGTGGGAGGAGATCTGGCAGGCCATGGACGTCCTGGTCACGCAGGGCAAGATCCGCTACGTCGGCTCGTCGAACTTCGCCGGCTGGCACCTGGCCACCGCGCAGGCGGCCGCCAACCTCCTCGGGCTGGTCTCCGAGCAGTGCAAGTACAACCTGGCGGTGCGGCACGCCGAGCTGGAGGTCATCCCGGCCGCGCGGGCGCTCGGCATCGGGATCCTCCCGTACTCGCCGCTGCAGAAGGGCGTCCTGTCCGGGGCGCTGCGCAAGCAACGGGACGGCGTCGCCGGCCGCACCACGTCCCACGATCTGTCCCTCGACCTGCTGGCGCGGATCCGTCCGGCCGTCGAGGGCTTCGAAAAGCTTTCAGCGGACGTCGGGCACGAACCGACGACCGTCGCGCTGGCGTGGCTCCTGTCGCGGGAGGGGGTGACCGCCACGGTCATCGGCCCGCGGACACCGGAACAGTTCGACCTGGCGCTCGCGGCCCTGGGCACCGAACTGTCCACCGACACCCTGGCCCAGCTGGACGAGCTTTTCCCGCCGATCGGCAACGGCGGCCCGACCCCGGAGGCGTGGGCCTGGTGACGACGTTGCCCTGATTGCTGCCCGTCCGGCCAGGCGCCCGAGCCGTTCCGGCGTCGACCATGGACGGATGGCGCGCGGCCACGACCATGACGTCTCCCGCTCGGACGAGCGCGGGCAACGCGCACGGCCTGCCGCCACGGGCGACGACCGGGCGGAACGGCGGCCGCTCGCCGCCCCGCGGGACGCGCGCTCGGTGCTCGCGCTCCAGTCCGCCGCCGGGCAGCGGGCGGTCGCGCAGCTTCTCCATGTCCAGCGCGCGCCGGACGATGCGCCCGGTGGGCAGACGGCAACTCCCGCCGCTGCCACGGCCACCACAGCGCCGGCCGCCGTGGCCGCGCCCGCACAAGCGCCCGCCGCTCCCCCACCACCCGCTGCGGCGCCGTCCGCGGCACCATCCACCGCGCCCGCTGCGAGCCCACCCGCGCCGGCTCCGCGCGCCGCTGCCGGTCCGGCGCCGGCGCCGGCGGGCGGCACGTTGCCCGGGCTCCAGGAACGGGCCGGCGCGCGACGGCAGGCCGTCCAGCAGTCCGGCGCCGAGCGCAAGGCCCAGGTGCGTGCCTCGGCGACGGCGGCCGCCGCCCAGCTGACCGCCACGGCCGCGCAGCAACGGGCGCACAGCGTCCAGTCGCTGACGGCGGCCATCGACCAGGTCCAGACGGCGTTCACCAGCGCGCAGGAGACGATCGACGCCCAGCGCCGCGCCAAACTGGACGCGGTCACCGGCGCCGCGACGACCCGCCGGGGCGACCTCAACCGCATCGTCGACGGCCACAAGCGCGCCCTGGCCGAAGCCGCCGAGACAGCCGCCGGAGCCGCGGGCCAGGCGGGCACGGATGAAGCAGCCCGAGCCACCCGGGAGTCCGCGGCCAAGGCCGCGCGTGCCCGCGCGATCGGCGAGGAGAAGGTCACCCGGTACCGCGGCTACGACCGGGCCAACCGGATCGCCCGGGTCGCGAGGGAGATGGCCGGCGAGGCGGCCGGTCAGATGGGCACGGAGGCCAGGGAGGTCGCGGCCGCGGTCCAGAAGGACGCGCGGGACATGGCCGCGAAGTTCCGCCGGGAGGCGCGGGACGGCGGCGCGAAGTTCGAGGACGCCCGTACGGCCGCGAGGAGGAAGATCGACGAGGAGGAACGGAAGGCCGTCGAGGGGATCAACAAGTCGGCGACCGACGCGATCACGGGACTGCGCGGCCAGCGGGACCGTCTGACCGGGCAACTCCGCACCGTGCGCGACGCCGCCGCCGGACAGCTGACCCAGCTCGGCGGTGCCGCGGCCCGCGGTATGGCCACGCAGGCCACCCGGGCCGAGCAGGCCCTGGACGCCCAGTCCCAGGCGGCCGAGGAGTCCATCGACCAGTTCTGCGTCGACGTCTCCCAGCAGGTTCCGGGTGTGCCGGCGTCGGCGGCCGGTCAGGTCGTCGACGAGGCCGACGCGCAGCTCGGCAGCTCGCTGGGCGAGTTCGACAGCGCGCAGGCCGGCCAGGTCGCCGAGACCGACGCGGCGTTCCAGACCGGAGCCGCGGACGGCCAGCAGCGCATCACCGGCGGCGTGACCCAGCTGATCGGACCGCTCACCGGCACCGCCGCCACGTTCGAGACCACGGCCGCGGACGCGTCCAGCACCACGAGCGATGCCATCGGCCGGCTCGCCACCACGGCCACCGGCGGGATGGAGACGGCGACCACCGACGTCGACACCAAGCTCGGCCAGGCCGTCACCGACAGCAGGACCAGGTGGGACGGCCAGCTCGGCGAAGGCACCCGCCAGATGACCAGGAAGGTGAACGACGCCCTCGCCGCGCAGGACAGGGCACTGGCCGGACTGGGCGGGAAGATCTCCGACAAGGCGGAGGAGATCGAGCACGAGAGCTGGTGGGACCGCGCCCTGAGCTTCGTCGGCGGCGTCATCGCCGGCTTCTTCCTGGAGCTGTGGGACCTGGTCAAGGGTCTGCTGCTGGTACTGCTCGTGATCCTGGCGATCGTCGTCGTGATCGCGCTGATCGTCGTGGTGATCCTCCTGGCGGTGAAGGGCCTCGCGGGCATCGCCGTGGCGCTGGCGTTCCTCGCCGCCGTGGCCGCCATCGCCAAGGTCGCGCTGATCGTCCTCGCGGTGATCGGCGTGGTCGTCGTCGTGGTCATGGTCGGCTGGCGGCTGTACCAGGCGTGGTCGCGCGACGACCTCTCCGACTACGAGCGCGGCAAGCTGGTCGGCCGCTCGATCACCGACGTCCTGTCGCTCCTCGTCCCCGGCCGGGTGCTGGCGCGGCTGCGCGGCTGGGTGCGCATGCGGCAGCTCGCGCGGTCCGTCGGCGGGCAGGCCCGGCTCGCGAGGCTCCTCGTCTGGGCCAACGGTGACCTGGTCGCGATCGAACGGATCGCCGGCGAGCTGAACCGCCTCGACGACTTCGAGGTCCTGCTCACCCGGACCGCGAGCCTCGACGAGTTCCTGGCGTTGCGCCGGCTGTGCAACGGGGACATCGCGCTGGCCATCCGCATGCTGCGGCACGGGACCGCCGCCGAACTCATCCCCGCGATCGCCGAGTTCGGCGGCGACGTCGTCCTGCTGGACCGGCTGGCGACCGAGCTGAACGGTCTGGCCGCCGCCCGGCGGGTGCTCACGATGGCCGGCGGCGACGTGGCGCGGTTGCGGCGGTGGATCCAGTTCTTCGAGGGCGCGGGCCCGATGGAGGCGATGTTCCAGCAGGTCGGCCGGGACGCGGGTCTGCTGGACGACCTCGTCACCCGCACCGCCAACCGGGCGGAACTCACCCGGCTGATCGCACGGTTGCGCGGCAACGCGCCGGCGCTGCGCGACCTGCTGCTGCTCACGGACGACGTCCCGCAGCTCGACCGCATGTTGACGATGATGGCCAACGACGGGGTGGAGCTCCGCAGGCTGCTCACGCTCGCGGGTGGACGGCCGGCGGCGGCCACCGTCGAGCAACTCATGATCCTCACCAGATCCGAGGGCCGGGCCGTCGCCAACATCCAGGCCATCCTGGACCGGGCCGCGGGGAACGTCGCCGAACTCGCCCGGATACTGGGGATCGCCCGCCGGTTCGCCGGCCGGATGCCTCCCGGGCAGACGACGATTCCCGCCCCGCCGTACACCGGCGCCCGGATCGACCACGCGCTCGACGGCCACACGTACGCGTTCTTCAACTTCGCTCGGGTGACCGCCCAGGGCAAGACGTTCTGGCCACCCGGCAGCGCCGGCGACACCCTCGCGCGCGTCCAGGCGGACATGCAGCACGTGCTCACCACCCTGCGGACTCCCGGCGCCGCCGTGACCAGGGCCCAGAACGGCGCGGCGGTGGTCACTCCGACGCACGTGGTGCCGCCGGCGGTCGCCCCGGGCGCTGGCCAGGTACGCGGGCCTGTGCACGTCGGGCCGTTCCAGTTCGGCACGCGCGGAGCGGCGCCGCACGAGGGGTTCCAGTTCTTCCCGCGTCCAGGTCCCGGGTTCGAGCACCACCCCGAGCCTCTGCTCCGGGCGATCGAACAGATCATGGCCGTTCTCTAGGATGGTGGACCGTGCCCATTGCCGTGCTCTACGCGCTCCAGATCGCCCCTCGGGTCATGGTCAGCGAGGGCGACCTGGCCGCACTGGCGCCCGAGCGGCTCCCGTCCGACTATCTCCAGGGCCAGCTGACGATCGTCGCCCCCGGCCAGCCCGTCGTGCACATCGAGGACGATCTGGAGTTCGTCTTCGCGCAGTGCCTGACGGCGATTCCGGAGCTGCTGGCCGGACGGTCGTTCGCGTTCGTCTTCAGCGACGCGCCCGGCGGGTTCCTGTTCGCGCCGCACGGTGACCTCGTCCGCGTCACCGGCGACATCCTCGGCAACGAGCCGTTCGACGCGCCCGCCGGAGAACTCCTGGTGGCGCTCCGCGACTGCGCCGCGCGGTTCATCGCGTTCACCACGTCGGCGCTGGCCGACCGCCCGGCCGACCAGCAGCGCGTCAAGGAGCTCGAACCGGCGCTCGCCGACGCGACGAAGGCCCTCGGCGCGCTCTAGGCCCGGGCGATGAGGTGGCCGCTCCACGGCTGGACGCGCACGGTCACGTCCTCGCCGGCCCGCAGCCGGACGGCGACCTTCGTGCGGACGATCCACGCGTGGACGGTGTCGGAGCGGCCCTCGTCGATCACCGCGTAGTAGCCGCGTGGCACGATCCGTGCCGTGACCGAACCGCTCCCCCGCACTCTCGACGCCGCCCGCGCCGCCGACGCCCGCGGTGACCAGCTGCGATACCTCTGTTTCTGGGGGCATCGGCCCCAGCGTGACGGCAGCGTCGGGCAGGGGTGCCTGAGCCAGTGGTGGCCCGCCCCGTTCACCGTGGACGGCGTCGCCTACGCCACGGCGGAGCACTGGATGATGGCCGGCAAGGCGCGGCTGTTCGGCGACGACGGCATGGTCGAGCGGATCCTCGCGGCACCGGACCCGAAGACGGTCAAGGCGCTCGGCCGGAAGATCAGCGGCTTCGACGACCAGGCCTGGCAGGAGCACCGGTACCCGCTGGTCGTCGCCGGCAGCATCGCCAAGTTCGACCAGGATCCTGAGCTGTGCGCCTTCCTGCTCGGGACCGAGGGGCAGGTGCTGGTCGAGGCCAGTCCGGTCGACAAGATCTGGGGTATCGGCCTCGCCGCGAGCGATCCGGGCGCCCGGCAGCCGTCGCGGTGGCGCGGGCTCAACCTCCTCGGATTCGCCCTCATGGACGCCCGCGACCACCTCACCCCGGGCTAGCACCTGCGAAACCGGTGGGCCTGCGAAACCAGTGGAGCAGCGCCACCGGGCGCCGTTACCGTCCTGCCGAACCACGTCGTCCAGGTAGGGACGTGCCGTTGTACACCGTGTGAGACCTCCCGAGCGCTGATCTGTCGCGCGCCGCGCTCTGTGACGCGTGCGGGGTGGAGAGACTGATCACGGCGGGGAAAGTCGTCTCGGCAGTCCAGCTGGGCGGCACACTCTCCGGCGACTTCACCTTCATGCTCAAGCGCTGAACCCGCGGGCCTGTCCGGCACGATCCGCCGGACAGGCCCAGGCGCGGCCTAGATACCAGGTCGGCGAAGGTTGGCGATTCGCTGCTGACGCTCGGCGCTCCGGGACACTACGCTGCGTCCACGCTGATCAGTCGCCGACCGAGGAGGCGCGGTGTTCGAGGAAGTCATGGGCATACCGGCCCATCCCCTGCTGGTCCACGCCGCGGTGGTGTTCGTGCCACTGCTCGCCACCCTGACGATCGCGTACACCCTCTTCCCGTTCGTGCGCCCCCATGTCCGCTGGGTGCTGGGGCTGCTCGCGCTCGCCGCACCGATGACCGCGCTCCTGTCGAAGGTCTCCGGTGACGCGTTCCTGACCCGCCTGCAGGAGAAGAACCTCGTCACGCCCGACTTCCTGCCGACGCTGGAGGCGCACCAACGCCTGGGCACCCTGACCCTGTACGCCACGATCGTGCTGGCGATTCTGACCCTCGCGCTGGTCTATTTCGTCGGCCCCCGGGTCGCGGCGGCGACCGCTGCCGGCACGGCGAGTTCGGGCCGGGTCCTGCCGCTCGTCCTGGGCGCGTTGTCACTCGTGGCCGCAGGTGTCAGCCTGTACTACGTCGTCCGGACGGGCGACTCGGGCGCGAAGGCGGTGTGGGAAGGCAAGTGATCGGGGTTCGCGCGGCGCTGGCCGCCGCGCTGGTCATCACCAGTCTCGCGGGTTGCTCCGAGTCTGGCTCGCCGCAGCCGGAGGCGAAGGTCGTCCGGCTCGGCGCCCTGATACCGCTGTCGGGCGACAACGCGCCGACCGGCACGCGCATGCTGGAAGCGATGCGGTTGGCGGTCAAGGACGCCAACGCCGCAGGCGGCGTGCTCGGGCACAGGATCGAACTCGTCCATCTCGACGACGCGTGCGATCCGGGCACCGCCGTGGTGAAGGCGAACGAGCTGGTCGCCATGGACATCACGGTCTCGGTCGGCGGGGCGTGCAGCAAGGCCACCGTGCCCGTCCTCAAGGTGTTCCGGAAGGCCGGGATACCGATGATCATCCCGGCCTCGAACTCCACCGACCTGCTGGTGCCGCGCTACGACAGCATCTTCCTGCTCTCCGGCACGACCAGGATCGAGGGGCAGCGGGCGGTGTCCGTGATCAGGCAGCTCGGCCGCAAACGGCTGGTCCTGGTCGACGACGGCACGAGCTTCCCCGAGACGCTCGCCAAGGCGACGGTCGACAGCGTCAAACGGTCCGGCGGCGCCGTCACGCTGGCGAAGCAGCTCACGGTCAGCCAGGGCGCACGCGGATATCCCCGCGTCGTCGAGGCCGTGCGCCGCGAACAAGCGGACACGGTCTTCTTCACCGGCTACTACCCCGAGGCCGCCACGCTGATCCGTGACCTGCGGGCCGCCAGGTACCAGGGAGACATCCTGCTCTCCGACGCCGGCACCGACCCCACCCTGTTCACGGTGCTCAAGGCCGAGCAGGGGGAAGGCGTCTACGGGCTGACGCTGCCGGTGGCCCAGTTCGAGCCGAAGGCCACCGGCTGGGCCGCGCGGTACAAGGCGACCTACGGCAAAGAGCCGGGGCCGTTCACGATGCAGTCCCACGACGCCGTCAACCTCGCGCTGGACGCGATCAGGCGGGCCGGCAGCTTCGACCGGGCCGCCGTCCGTCGGGAAATCGCGGCGACCACCGTGGACGACATCTCGCTGCTGTCCGGATCAGCGGAGTTCGGTCCCGACGGGACGCAGGTGAGCCCCAGCTTCGTGCTCCTGCAGATCCGCAACGGCGCCTTCGTCCTGCCCACCAAGGCCCGCTCGCCCTAGTCACCGTCCGGAGCGGCGTAGCCGCCGGCGCGGGATCGGCGTAGCGTCCAGGGCTCCGGTGACGGAAGTGATGTCATGAAGGACCTGCTGCGGGCCCTGTACCGGGAGGCCAGGTTCACACCGGCCGCACCAGCGCCTCGCCTACTTCTGCGCGGCCCTGCTCGTGATCAGCGGCGTCGTCCACGGGGCCGTCTACCTCGTCGGCGCTCGCCGTCGCGGGCATCGGACTGCTCGCCGCCAGCGCGGCGATCGCAGTCCGCGCGGCGCTCAGACCGCCGGACCGCGCGGTGAGGCCCGACCGCTCGCACGATCGGGCCTCCTAGCCAAGCTAGGCGTGGCCGAGGACGGGGTGCGGCCGGTACGGCGCCTCCAGCCTGGCCACCTCGTCGTCGCTGAGGACCACGTCCACCGCCGCGACCGCGTCGTCGAGGTGGCGCAGCTTCGTGGCGCCGACGATCGGCGCGGTCACCGCCGGCTTGCCGAGCAGCCAGGCGAGCGCGATCCGCGCCGGCGGCAGGCCCCGCTCGGCGGCGATGGCGCGGACGGCGTCGACCACGTCGAAGTCGGCCTCGTCGTACAGGTCGTCGGCCAACGGGTCGCTACCGGCCCGCACCGTGTTCCGGTCGCCGCCGCGCTCGCGGTTGCCGGCGAGCATCCCCCGCGCCAGCGGGCTCCACGGGATGATCCCCACTCCCTGGTCGAGGCAGAGCGGGATCATCTCGCGCTCCTCCTCCCGGTACACCAGGTTGTAGTGGTTCTGCATCGAGACGAACCGGGTCCAGCCGGCGGCCTGCGCGGTGTACTGGGCCTTCGCGAACTGCCAGGCGTACATGCTGGACGCCCCGATGTAGCGCGCCTTCCCGGCCCGCACGACGTCGTGCAGAGCGGCCATGGTCTCCTCGATCGGCGTCTCGTGGTCCCAGCGGTGGATCTGGTACAGGTCGACGTAGTCGGTACCCAGCCGGTCGAGCGACGCGTCGATGCTGGCCAACACGTGCTTGCGGGACAGGCCGCGGTCGTTCGGACCGGCGCCGGTCGGGAAGTAGAGCTTCGTCGCCAGCACGTAGTCGTCGCGGCGCGGGAAGAGCTTGGCGAGCAGACGTCCGGTGATCTCCTCGCTCACCCCGTCCGAGTACATGTCCGCGGTGTCGAAGAACGTCACGCCGGACTCCACCGCGCGGCGGACGATCGGCTCCGCCTCGGCTTCGTCGAGGTGCCATTTCCGGTCCTTGCTGCCGTAACTCATCATGCCGAGGCAGACGCGCGACACCTTCAGCCCGGACGAGCCCAACCGTGCGTACTCCATGTGGTCTCTCCTCAGTTCATTGCCTGTGGACGGCGATGGCCGCGACGACGAGAACGACGGCGCCGGTCTCGACCAGCGTCGGGATCTGGGTCAGGACGGCGACGCCGATGAGGGTGGCGATGGCCGGGAACAACGACACCATCAGCGCGTACGTGGCGCGAGCGAGTTCGGCCATCGCCAGCTGGTCACAGACGTACGGGATCACCGACGAGCAGACGCCGACGCCGATCGCGGCGGCCAGGGCGGCGGGGTCGGTGAAGGCCGGCGCCGCGTCCCAGATCCCGACCGGGAGCGTGAGGGCCGCCGCGACGAGCATCGCCAGCGCGAGCCCGTCGACACCACGGATCAGATCGCTGCGCGCGACCCGGTGCCCCAGGACGATGTACAGGGCGAACAGCGCCGCGTTGGCGACGGCGAACGCCACGCCGGCCGGTTGGGCGGTGAGACGTACGTCGGTGAGCAGGTAGACGCCGGCCACGGCGAGCAGCAGGGCGGCGCCGTTGCGCGGGGTGCGGGCTGCCAGCGCGGCCAGGACGATGACGGGTACGAACTCGATCGCCGCGACCGTGCCCAACGGCAGCCGGTCGATCGCGAGATAGAAGCAGCAGTTCATCGCGGCCAGCACCGCGCCCCACGCGACCAGCGTCCGCCGGGTTTCGTGGTCCAGGCCGTGCCAGCTCCGCCACGGGCGGCGCCACAGGGCGAAGACCGTCGCGGCGGTGGCGATGCGCAGCCACGCGACCCCGAGCGCGTCGACCCGGGCGAACAGCAGGACGGCGAACGCCGGTCCGAGGTAGTGGAACGTGGCGCTGACGGCGAAGTAGGCGTGCGGGGCGACCAGCTGCCGTTCCACCGTCGATGCCATGCGTCTATTCTCGAAGGTGAGGCGGCGAAAGGGCATAGCCACATGAAGGCCTGGTACTAGAGATGCCTACCGATAGCACGGCCAGACGGCAGGTTGACGTTCAGAACGGAACATCCCTGCTGGACGACGTCAACGTCCGGCTCCTCCAGATCCTCGTCGACGATCCGCGGCTCAGCACGTCCGAGTTGGCGCGACGGGTCGGCATGTCCGCCCCCGCCGTCCGCGAACGGATCGGCCGCCTCGAACGGGCCGGCATCATCCGTGGCTACCGCCTCGACATCGACCCCGCCGCGATCGGGCTCCCGGTCGCCGCATGGGTCCGCATCCGACCCGGCCCCGGGCAGCTGCCGAAGATCGCCGAGCTGGCCAGGCGGACGCCCGAGGTCACCGAATGCCACCGCATCTCCGGCGAGGACTGCTTCCTGCTCAAGGTGCACGTGCCGGCGATCGAGGCCCTCGAAGCCGTCCTCGACCGGTTCCTCCTGTACGGGCAGACCACGAGTTCGTTCGTCGTCGCGACGCCCGTCCCGCCTCGCCCTGTGCTGCCAACAGCTAGGCTCGGCCGGCTGCCATGAGTGGAGGCGTTGCATGGCTGACAGACGCAGGCCGCGAGTTCCTCCTCGCTGGTTCGTACGCTTCGCCTGGTACGTGCACCGCGCCCTGTACCGCGTCACCGGTGGACGGGTCGGGCTGTGGCCCGCGAAGGCCAACAAGTGGGGCGCACTCCGGCTGACCACGACCGGGCGCCGCTCCGGCCTGGACCGCAGCGTGATCATCGCCTACCTCGAGGACGGTCCGAACCTCATCACGATGGCGATGAACGGCTGGGCGGACGGCGAGCCCGCCTGGTGGCTCAACCTCCAGGCGTACCCCGACGCGACGGTCGACCTCCGCGGCGAGCGGCGCACCGTGCGGGCTCGCGCCGCGGAGGGGGACGAACGGACCCGGCTGTGGACACTGTGGCGCGACCTCAACGCGGATGTGGACGGCTATGCCGCGCTCCGGTCGTCGGAGACCGCGATCGTGATCCTGGAGCCTCGGCCCGCGGACGTCACGCGTTGAGCATCGGCGTGGCCGGCAGACCCAACGGGCGTTCGGCGAACGCCTGGTCGGCGGCGACCGGATAGCAGATGTTCTCGCTCGCGTCACCGAGCGTCGTGTCGACCCAGTCCTGGACGGACTCGACGGAGTCGGACTCCCAGAGGCAGGTGACCTCGGTCAGGTCCTGGCTCGGGTAGAACTGCAGGACCTTGACCTGCTCCGGGGCACCGTCGCCCGAGATGAGCCGCTGCCCGCGCGGGAACGCGGTCTCGGGGTTCTTGATGTGGTGGTGCGCGACGACATACATGGCGGGTACCTCTTTCCTGGTCGTTGGTGAGTACGACGCTAGGGCGGTTCCGCGGGGCTCGAATCGCCCGTACTCACCAACTCCGGGCCGGTGCCGCGTGGTGACAATTGACCAGTCGGCTCGGGATCAGACCAGGTCGTGCTCGTAGGCGAAGGCACTCGCGGCGGTCCGTGACGAGACGCCGAGCTTGGCGAAGATGTTCTGCAGGTGCCGGGCGACGGTGTGCTCGCTGAGGACGAGCGCCGCGGAGATCTCCCGGTTGCTCTGTCCGGTCGCGACCAGGCGAAGGACCTCGCACTCGCGGGCGCTGAGGCCGTGCGAGGGCGTAACCGGAGTATCGAGCGCCGCAAGGTCGGGCCGTGCGCCGAGTTCGACGAACGCATCGCGGGCCGCCTGACGTTCGAGATCGGCCGAGTCCGCGTCGCCGAGGAGCCGGCACGCCAGCCCGATCAAGGCGCGGCTGCGTGCCGCTTCGTACGGCGCTTCGAGCCGCTGCCACGCGTCCGAGGCTCGGCGCAGTGCGGCCAGGGCGGCCTGCGCGTCACCGTCGGCCAGGGCCACCGCTCCCCGCGCGTGCCAGCACATCGCGTCGATGACCTCGCTGCCCTGCTGCGCGGCGATCTCGTCGAACTCGCGGCACGCGCCGGACGCCGCCTCGACGTCACCGGCCGCCAGCATGATCTCGACGTACGCCGGCAGCAGCGCCACTCTCGGCAACCCCCGCGACGACTCGGACACGGCCCTGCGGATCATCGCCGCCGCCGAATCAAGCCTGCCCTGGGCCAGGCGCATGAGGGCGAGGCCGGGTTGCGGCTCCCGTCCGAGGCCGCTGGCCTTGCGGTAGGCCTCGTCCGCGAGGGCGAACTCGCCGCGCAGACGGTGCACCTCCCCCTCGCGGTACGCGGCGTCGCCGGACGCCATCCGGTTCATGACGCCGTGCGTGAACTGCTCGCCGATCCGGCGCAGTTCGTCGAGCGCGTCGTCCCAGTCGCCGACGAGGGTCATGATCTCGGCGCGGTGGACGAGGCAGAGTCCCTTGTAGGACACCATGTCCGGCTGGTGCTCGCACCACCGGGTCAGGGCGACGGTCCACTCCCGGACCCGTCGCAGCTGGTAGACGCCACGGCAGAACGCGATCGTGTTGCAGTAGACGATCCCCGCGACGATCGGCGACAACTCCCCCGACGTGACAGCCACCATCGTCTCGTCGATCAGCCGCAGACCCTCCTCCGCACGCCCGAGCCTGACCAGGGCGTGCCCGTGCTCCATCATGCCCATCGCGATCAGGTCGGGGTCACCAAAGCGTTCGCCGATCTCGGCGACCTCGGCGGCGGCGGACCGGGCTGCCGTGGCGTCGCCCTTGAACAGGTGATCCAGCGTCTCCGCGACCAGCACATAGCCGCGCTCGGCGACGTCACCCTCCTCGCGGTCGAGCAGCCGCTCCGCCCGCGCGAACCAGCCGAATGCCGTCGCGGACTGTCCCCGGAACAGCCAGCTGTGCCCGATCCAGAAGCCGCACCGCACGGCGGCCATGGGCGCGCCCGCCTTCAGGTGAGCCCGGTACGCGCGTTCCAGGTGACCGACGTAGTCGTCGTCGCGGCCGAGCATGTACGCCGCCCGGGCGAGCAGTTCGAGGTCCGCCGGTTCCAACCGCGACACCAGATCCGCGGCGGTCAACGCGTCGTACGCGTCCCGCCAGCCCGCCTCGGCGAAGAACTGGCGTCCACGCTCGAGATCAGGGACGGAGACCACGACCACTCCCAACGCCGGACACGGCCATCATCCCACCGGTCGCCGTAGGGCGGAGCAAACGCGGAGCGACGTTTTCCCAGCTCAGGGGGCCGGCGCTATTCGGGGCCGGCGGTGCTCTGGTCGAACAGGTGGACCGGGTTGCCGGTCGGGTCCAGGAAGGTCGCGCCCTTGCCACCCGGCATCTCGATCTCGCCCTGCCAGTCGAGGTCCGGATGCGACTGCCGGAAGTCGTCCACGCTGTCGACGGCGTAGAAGCCGCCGGCTCCCCACCGCGGCCCGGTGTCCGGTGGCACATCGAGCATCAGCTCGACCTCCGAACCCGGGATCGCGAACGCGACGGTCGACTCGCCCTCCCGCCAGGACTCGTCGAATCCGAGCGTGTCGCGGTAGAAGGCGACCGAGGCCTTCAGATCCTTCACCGGCTGGTACAGGAACGTCAGCTTCATGCGAATGACCGTAAACGGATTACGTCCTGACGTCAACCAGTTATGCTTGTCCCATGCGCGAATGGGTCCCCGTCCCGGGTTCGGCCAAAGCCCGGCTCATCGAGGCGGCCATCCACCAGTTCGAACTCGTCGGCTACGAGGCCGTCAACGTCGTCGACCTGGCCAGCAAGGCGAGCGTCACCACGGGCGCGCTGTACCACCACTTCGGCTCGAAGCTCGGCCTGTACCTGACTGTCCGTGAAGACATGGAGAAGCGGATCGTCGAACGGATGGAGGGTGCCGCCGCGGCGGCCGGGGGCCGGGGGCACCCCGCGGTGCGTGCCGCGCTCCTGGTGGCCTTCGACGCCGCCGTCCGGTTCGCCGTGTGCCGGATCCTCGGCGAGCAGCCACCGGTGGAGCGCGACGACCCGGTCGCCGCCGCGCTCCGACCGTTACTGACCAGGCACAAGGCGCCCGCCGCGCACATCCTGGCCGCGGCCTGGCGGGCGGCGCTCCTGTCCGTAGCCACAGGCTCGTCCTCCACGACGGCCAGGGCGTCCCTCGTGTACGTCCTGGACCCGCGGTAGCCACCACCCGCTCAGGGGGTGCCGAACCAGCCGGCCAGTGCTTCGCGCAGCGTGAGTGTGGCGGTGTCGGCGGGTTCGTCGATGGTCGCGGCCCAGGCGATGTGGGCGTCCGGGCGGATCAGGACGGCGTCCGCTGGCCGGTGTCCGGTCTCGGCCGTGCGGATGTCGACGCGATGCCGCCAGTCTCGGGCGGCCTCGCGGAGTTCGGCGCGGTCGGCGAGGTCGAGGAGGACGGGCCGGGCGGTGTGCATGAGTTCCGCGACGCTGGTCGTGCCCTGGTCGGTGTTCAGGGTGAGGTCGGGTGCGAAGGTGCCCGTCAGGGCGTGGTCGTTGGGGTTGGGCATCGGGTAGCGGATGTCGGCGCCGGCGATGAGGGCTCCCATCCGGCGCAACGGCTGCTCGTCGACGAGCAGTTCCAGGAAGACTTCCCGCAGCGCGTCGGCGGCTGGGTCGTGTCCGCGCCGCAGGGCCACCTGCGCCTGGGTGTGGAGCAGTGTGCGGGCGCCGGCGAAGTGGCGTTCGCCGTGGTACGTGTCCAGGAGGCCGGCCGGCGCCCAGCCGTGGATGTCGGCGGCCAGCTTCCAGGCGAGGTTGACCGCGTCGAGCATGCCGGCGTTGAGGCCCACACCCGTCGCGGGGAACAGATGCGCCGCATCGCCGGCCAGCAGGATCCGCCCGGCGCGGTACGTCTCGGCCTGCCGGGCCTGGAAGGTGAAGCGCGACAGCCGGATCGGTTCGCCCAGGGGCAGGTTCGCGCCGAGCACGCGGCGGATGCTGTCCTGGAGCTCGGTCAAGGTCATCGGCGCGTCGTCGTCGACGTCGGTGTCGTCCTCGGTCGTGAAGACGAGCAGAGCCTCGGACGTGGGCGATCCGAGCCCGAAGAGGCCGCGGTCCGTCCGCGTGAACCCCGCACGGATCCTGCCCAGTTCGGGGACGTCGAGGTCGCCGTTGTCGAGCCGGGTCACCGAGTCGGACCTGGTGACCTGCCCCAGCCGGTTGACCTCGGGATAGGTGGTTCCGGGGAACGGGATGCCGGCCAGGTCGCGGACCCGGCTGCGCGGGCCGTCGCATCCCACCAGGTATCGGGCGGTCACCTGATAGGGCCCGTCCGGGCCGCGCACGTCCGCGGTCACCGTGGCGTCGTCCTGGCTCACCCCGACCACCTCGTGTCCGGGGCGGATGTCGGCGCCGAGTTCGGCGGCGCGTTCGTCGAGCAGGCGTTCGAGTCGCGCTTGCGGGAGCAGCGATCGCGTGCATCGGGGGCTCTGCCAGGTGCGTGAGGTCCAGATGGACGCCGCCGAACGGGAATCGGGGAGCCGGGTCGGGGTCGGGGCTGACCGCCGTCAGCCGTTCCAGCAGGCCCCGGTAGCGCAGCAGTTGCAGGATCTGCCCGCCAAGACCGCCGGCCTTCGGGGCCTCTCCGCGCTGCGGCCGCCGCTCCAGTACCAGCGGTCGCACGCCGGCCAGGCACAGCTCACCCGCCAGCATCAGGCCGGCCGGGCCGGCGCCCACGACGATCACGTCGACGTCCATCGCATCCTCCCGTCCGCACGCCGGGGTCGGCCCCTGAGCAGGGCCGACCCCGACTGCCTGGTCAGCGGGTGACGTCGTAGACCAGCTTCTGGATTCCGTTGGAGTAGGACTCGCTCTCGACGAGCGTGAGGCTCTGCTTGTCCTTGTCGGTGTCGCTGAACAGCCGCTTGCCCGCGCCGAGAAGCACCGGGAAGACCAGCAGGTGGTAGCGGTCGATCAGGTGGGCGTCGGACAGGTTGCGGTTCAGGGTGGCGCTGCCGTGGATGCCGATCGGCCCGCCGTCGGTCTCCTTGAGCGCGGCGACGTCGTCGAGCGAACGGAGGATGCTGATCTCTCCCCAGTTGGACACCAGGTCCTTCTCTTCGAGCGTGGTCGACACGACGTACTTCGGCATCGCGTTGTAGCCGGCGAAGTCCTCGGTCATGCTCGGCCACACCGGTGAGAACGCCTCGTAGCTGACCCGGCCCATCATCATGGCCGCGGCCTCTTCCTGCTCGCGGCCCTTGAGCTCGTAGGCGGCGGCGTCGAACTCTATGTCCTTGAAGGTCCAGCCCGAGTTGCGGTAGCCCGCTTCTCCGCCGGGCCCCTCGATGACGCCGTCGAGCGAGACGAACGCGGTGGCGATCAGGGTGCGCATGGGTAGCTCCTTGGTTGGTCTGCGGTGCTGTCATCAAGTGCGTCGAACGGGAGCCGCCGGATACGACACCTCCCGCCGAGAAAGTTCCGACGCACCGATCTTGGCCCCCGCGCGGCACCGGGAACCAGCACCGACGCCGTCCTACGGGGCAGTTGCGTAATGGTGCAACCTCGTCGCGTCCAGGTCCGCGCTGCCGATCTCGGTGAATAGCGCGCGTGCGTGCTCGAGGTGGGCCCGCGCGGCGGCGCCGTCGGTGGCGCGCGCCAGCACCGCCAGGGTGCGGGCCTCGTCCAGCCGGGCTCCGGTGTCGCGGTGGACGGCTAGGGCCCGCGTCGCGTGACCAGCGGCCGTCTCCGGGCAGTGGTCGAGCGCGAGGCCGGCGAGCACGGTCAGGGCGCGGCCTTCGAGGATCCGGTAGCCGATGCCCGCCGCGATCGAGAGCGCCAGGTCGGCGTCGGCGACGGTCGCGCGGGCCTCCGCCAGCCCGATGAGCGCCTCGACCTCCAGGTAGCGGGTGCCCGTGCGGCGGGCGAGCGCGAGCGCCTGCTCGTGGCGGGCGACCGCGTCGTCGGGGCGGCGTTGCCGCAGGTGGATGGTGCCGATCGCGTTCAGCGCCGCCGTCGCCGCGCGCAGTTCGCCGGTCTCCGTGGCGAGCGCGTGGGAGTCGAGCCCGAACGCCATCGCGTCGCCGAGGCGCCCGGCGTCGCGGTTGACCCGGGCCAGGTTGTTCAGCGCGTACGCGGCGCCTTCGCGGTCGCCGACCTCGCGGAACAGCGCGAGCGCGCGCGTGTGGTGGTCGACGGAGCGGTCGAGGTGGCCCTGCGCCTGGTACGCCTTGCCGAGGTTGTCCAGTCCGATGGCCTCGCCGTCGCGGCTGCCCAGCTCGCAGTGCAGCTCCAGGGCCTGGGCGCACTGCTCGACGGCCTGGTCCAGCCGGCCCCATTCGAGGTAGACGCAGCCGAGGCTGGTGAGCGTGTTCGCCGTGCCCATGTGCCGGTCGACCGCGCGGTGGATGGTCGCGGCGCGCTGGTAGTGGTCGGAGGCCTGTTCGAGCCGCCCCTGGTACCAGTGGACGGTGCCGATGTTGCCGAGCACGGTCGCCTCGGACTCGCGCCAGCCGGCCGCCCTGGCCGCCTCCAGCGCCGCGGCGTAGTGCTCCAACGCCTGCCGGTACTGGCCGATCGTGCGGTGCGCGTCGGCGAGGCTCAGCCGCACGGCCGCCAGCGCCCGGGGATCGCCGTCCCGTTCGGCGGCGGCCAGCCCGGCGTCGCCGACCGCGAGCCAGTCGACGACGTGGCACGTCATGCGGAAGTAGCCGCGGAGCCCGTCCGCCAGGCGCCACGCCACGTCGATTGGTCCGTGCTCGGCGGCGTGGACCGCGGCGGCCACGAGGCTGGTGCGCTCGGCGTCGATCCAGGCGCGGGCGTCGACGTGGTCGCGGAACGTCTCGACCAGCCCGGCCAGCCCTGTCAGCTCAGCCAGATCTGTCTGCTCAGTCACGGCAGGCAGCCGCAGCACCCGGCCGTAGAGCAGCCGCGCGGCGGCGTCCGTGGTGCGCAGGTACCAGCCGAGGAGGCGCCCGACCGCCGCCTCGGTCTCCCCCGTGTCCTCGGCCTGGGCGCGCTCACGCGCGAAGTGGCGGAGCAGGTCGTGGAAGGCGAACCGGCCGTCGCTGGTCTCTTCCACGAGGTGCGCGCCGGCGAGCCGGTCGAGCGCGCGCTGGGCGTCGTCGACGGTGGTGCCGGCCAGCGCGGCGGCCGCCTCGGCGGTGAAGTCGACCAGCGGCGCGGCGCCGAGCAGCCGGAACAGGGTGGCCGCCGCCTCGGGAAGGCGCTGGTAGGACAGGTCGAACGCGGCCCGGACCGCGACCTGCTCGTCGCCGTCGACGGCGAGCGCCGCGAGCCGGTTGTCGGCGCGCAGCTCCTCGACGTGGCTGGCGATGCTGCGCTGGCGGCGTCCGGACAGGTTCGCCGCGCTGATCCGCAGGGCGAGCGGGAGGTAGCAGCAGAGTTCCGCGAGCGACGCGGCCGCCTCGGGCTCGGCGTCGACCCGGTCGGCGCCGAGCACCCGCCGCAGCAGGCCCCGGGACTCGCCGGGGGTGAGCACGTCGAGCGTGAGCCGGCGGGCGCCGTCCTGCGCGACGAGCCCGGCGAGCGCGTCGCGGCTGGTGACGACGACGAAGCAGCCCGGGCTGGCCGGGATCAGCGGGCGTACCTGGTCGGCGGAGGACGCGTTGTCGAGCACGACGAGCATCCGCTTGCGGGCGAGCATGGTGCGGAACAGCGCGGCGGCGGAGTCCACATCGGTGGGTACCCGTTCGGCGGCCATCCCGAGCGCGTGCAGGAACCGCGCGAGCGCCTCGATCGGACGCAGCGGCGGCGTGCGGGCGTAGCCCTGGAGGTTCACGTAGAGCTGGCCGTCCGGGAACCGGTCGCGGACGTGGTTGCCCCAGTGCACGGCCAGCGCGGTCTTGCCGACGCCCGCGGTGCCTGCGATGGCGCAGATCACGACGGCGGACGGGTCGTCGTCGAGCAGCGCGTCGAGGTGTCGCAGGTACTCGCGGCGGCCGGTGAACCCGGCGACGTCGGCCGGGAGCTGCGCGGGCCGCGGATCGGCGGTGGTGGGGGTGGCCACCGCGGGTAGCTCGCCACGGACGACCCGCAGGTGCGCGGCCTGCAGGTCGGCACCCGGTTCGACACCCAGCTCGTCGTCGAGGCGGCCACGGATGTCGGTGTAGAGCTGGAGCGCCGCCGCCTGCTCGCCGCTGCCCGCCAGCGCGAGCATGAGGCGCGCCGCGACCCGCTCGTGCAGGGGTTCGTCGGCGAGGACCGCCCGTAACGGCGTGACGGCCTCCGCGCACCGGACCAAAGCGAGGGACACGTCAGCGTAGGCGCAGACCGCCGCCGACCGGCGCTGTCCGATCGCGAGCACCGACGGGTGTGCCCGGACCCGGTCGCTCGCGTCGGCGAGCACCGGGCCCCGCCAGCAGCGCAGCGCCTGGGCGAGCCGGTCGTTGGCCGTCTCCAGGTGGCCGGCGGACAGTGCCTCCGTCCCGGCGGCGGCAAGCGCGTCGAAGCGGGCGACATCGAGCTGGTCGTCCGCCAGTTCGAGGCGGTAGCCGTTGCGGACGAGCCGCACGGTCTGGATCTCCGCGCGGGGACGGCGCCGTGGCTCCAGCAGGGTCCGCAGCTGCGCCACGTACCCGTGGACCAGGCTCAGGCAGGTGCGTGGCGGGTCGTCGCCCCACAGCACGTCGACGATCTCGTCGCGGGAGATGACCTGGTTCGGCTGCATCGCGAGCAGGCCGAGCAGGTCACGCAGCATGGTCGAGGAGATGACGACCGCGGTGTCGCCCCGGGTGACGCTCATCGGGCCGAGAACGCCGACGCGCAGGCTGTCGACGGCGGACGACTCGGACGCCGCCGCGGCGAGCAGTGCGGTGCGGTCGGTGTCGGCGAGGTCGAGCGTCGTGGCGAGCGCATGGATCGACCGTGCCCGTGGCCGCTCGACCCGCCCCTGCTCGATATCGCGCAGGGCCCGCACGCTCATGCCCGCGCGGGTCGCCAGCTCCTGCTGCGAGACGCCCGCCCGCAGCCGGTAGAGCCGAAGCAGTTCCCCTGGAGAAGACGCCTGATCCGTGGCCACGACGTAGAACCGCCCCCGGTTGTCGGCCCGCACTGACCTGCCGCGCCATACTGCCGGTTTCTTCCGCCCCTCCGCTACGGAATGTCAGCAATTGGACGAAAGCGCAGGTCAGGGGGCATGGGCCCGGCACGTCCACGGACGGTTCGGGCGCCGGAACGGGAACAGCGGTGGGCCCAGCGACCCTCCCTAGCGTCTGGACCTGACAGCTTCACCCCCACAACGGGAGGCGAAATGACCAGCTTGTCCCTGCGGCGATCCGCACCACTGTTCCTGATCGTCGCGCTCTTCGCCGGCCTGCTCGGCGTGGTCGCTCCGGCGGCGCCCGCCGAGGCCGCCACTCCGGCCCAGATCCGGAGCAAGATCGCCACTCTGGCGATCGGCCAGATCGGCCGGCGGGAAACGGGCAACAACTACTACCCCGTCGCGTACAAGACGCACTCGTACATCATCCGGCCCGCGGCGTGGTGCGGGGTCTTCTCGCACTGGGCGTGGCTCAAGGGCGGCGCGACCCGGCGCCCCAACATGACCGGCAGCGGCACCGCGCAGGGCCACTGGGCGACGTACTGGCAGAAGTGGGGCCAGAACAACGGCCGCTGGAAGCCGATCAGCCGGCGCAACCCCGCCAAGGGTGACGTCGTGGTCTACGGCAACTACCCCGCGAGCCGGCACGTCGGCGTGGTGGTCGGCACCCGGACCGTCGGCGGTCGACTCCAGGTTCGCACCGTCGAGGGCAACTTCGACAACAAGGTGGCCGACCGCGGCTGGCGCAACATCACCTCCCTCACGGGCGGTGGCGCCGCGGCGACGGGCTTCGTGTCGCCGGTGTAGTCGGCACGACGGACGGCCCCGCTTCCCGGGCGGGGCCGTTCGTCGTTCTAGCCCCGGGGGCTGTTTCGAGACAGCCCCCAGGGGTCTGGCGTGCGCAATATCGGGGAGATCTCAGGGAGGACGGCCCGGCCGCCCGCTGGGATCATTGCGCTGGGCCACATCGCCGAACACACCACCGCGTGGTGGATGATCCTCGGTCTGTCGGTGGCCACCGACCTGTTGTTCCTGCCGTTCCTGTGGGCGCTGTACCTCGTGTTGAGGAGCGTGAACCGGACCGCGATGACGGCCGGGACCTGCCTGATCGGGTTGTTCGTCCTCCTGGACCTGACCGTGACCTTGCCGGACTACTCCGCACTGATCTCGCTCGCCGACAACTACGCGGCAGCCGGCGACGATACCCAGCGAACGGTCCTGCTCGGCGCGGCCACCTACGCGGTCGAGGTGCTGTCAAGCTCGTGCGCCCGGCGGCCTGACGCCCTCTCATTGAGCGCCGAGGGGGCATCAGCGAGACTGTCAGGATGGCGTACGACATCGAGCTCGCCGATCGCATCCGCACCGTGGTGCAGGCCGAGCCCGGCCTGACCGAGCAGCGGATGTTCGGCGGCCTCGCGTTCCTCATCCAGGGCAACATGGCCGTCGCGGCCAGCGGCCAGGGCGGCCTGCTGCTGCGCATCGACCCGGCCGACGCCGGTTCGCTGATCCGCGAGCCGCACGTGCGCCGCTTCGAGATGCGCGGCCGCGAGATGGACGGCTGGCTCCGGGTCGATACCGAGGCCGTCGAAACCGACGACGCCTTGCAAGGATGGGTGAGCCACGGCGTCACCTACGCGCGTTCCCTGCCCCCCAAGTAGCCATCGTCGGGGCGCTTCGAATGCGTTTCGAGCAGGCCTGCTGTGACCGCTCCCCGGTGTCGCACTCGCTGCTCGGGTCGACGGGCGCTAGTATTGGTTCAGCACCGATCCAGGCAACGTCTTGGGCGGGTCGGTGCCGTGGCCGCAGTCTGATGGCCGCAGGTTCCCACCGTGGCGATCTGTCCGATCCCCACGCGTCGATCTCTCGCAGATCCGTGGGGCCGAGTCGCGTCCCGGAGTGGCAGCCATCTGCTCCCACTCCGTTCGACGCCACCGCCCGACCGCGGGACTGCGTGCGGCAGCCCCGCAGCGGCACCAGTGCCGTGCATTTCAGAGGAGGACTCTTTGGCTCGACGAGGCCAGAGCAAGACGGGCGCTCGCCATGGCGCCCCGCGGAAGCAGCGACGCGTCCGCGACCCCGACGACCTCATCTCGGTGCTCGCCCGCACCGTCCGGGAGGTCGAGGCGGCGGTCCACCGCGGCCGCGGAACGCCCGCAGTGCGCACGAAGTTCCAGGCCGTCGCACTGTTGGTCCGCGAGGAGCACGCCCGTGTCCGGGCGGAGCAAACCAGCGCCGACGCCCGCGCCGAGCAGCTCAAGCGCCTCGACGGGATCGCCACGATCCTCGCGAAGACCGCCGTGCGGGACTCAGCGCTCCTCGCGCTCCTCGCCGAGGACTCTGTGGTCTCCGACGCCGCCAGGTCGCTCAAGCGAGACATGCTGAAGACCGTCGGCATCGAGCCGACCCCCGATGAGGTCACGCCGACGGAGCCCGCCGCCGCCACGACCACCGCGCGGCGGGTCGTGCCACAGTCGGTCGTCTCACGACAGCTGGCCAACCCCTTCCTCGCCCCCGACTTCGCGTCCGCCCGGCAGAGCACGGCCCGGCCGCACCATCTGGCCGGGTGGGAGCTGCTCGGTCCGCTGCTGAGTTCGTTCGAGCGCGCCGGCAGCGGGGCCTCGGCGTGCATGGCCCTTCCCGCGCCGTCCTCCCGACACGCGTCGGGTGGCGTAGAGCTGATGCCGCACCAGGCTCACCTGGTCGCCGCGGCCGCGTCCGGCCACCGGACGTTCCTGCTCGCCGACGAGCCCGGCTTGGGCAAGACGGCTCAGGCGTTGCGCGCCGCGGAGGCGGCGAACGCCTACCCGCTGCTCGTGGTCGTGCCGAACGTCGTCAAGACCAACTGGGCTCACGAGGCCGGCCTCTGGACACCCCACCGCTCGGCCACCGTGATCCACGGCAACGGTGACACGATCGACGGCTTCGCCGACATCGTCATCGTCAACTACGAAGTGCTCGACCGCCACGTGGGTTGGCTCGGCGACTTCGGCTTCCGCGGCATGGTGGTCGACGAGGCGCACTTCATCAAGAACAAGACCTCCCAGCGCTCGCGGCATGTGCTGGAGCTCTCCGAGCGCATCCGGTCCCGCATAGCTCATCCCCTGCTGATGGCTCTCACCGGCACCCCGCTGATCAACGACATCGAGGACTTCAAGGTCATCTGGCAGTTCCTCGGCTGGATCGACGAGACGAAGCCGCTCGCCGAGCTGATGGACGCGCTCGACGAGACCGGCCTGACGCCCGCCGACGTCGGGTTCTACCCCGCCGCCCGCAGCTGCGTGATCGACCTCGGCATCGTCCGTCGCCGCAAGGTCGACGTGGCCGCCGACATCCCCGCACGCCGTATCGCCGACCTGCCCGTCGAGCTCGACGGCAACGCCGGCCGTTCGATCCGGGCGGCCGAGCGTGCCCTCGGACGGCGCCTGGTGTCCCGCTACGAGAGCGCCCTCGCGAGTCGACCGTCCGGTCCCGTCGCCGAGGGCATCGACCACGAACTCGTGCACAGGGTGGTCGCGGCGGAGCTGAAAGCCACGACCAAGGCCGACGAGAACGTGTTCAGCATGGTCCGCCGCATCGGTCAGGCGAAGGCCGGTCTCGCCGCCGACTACGCGGCACAGCTCGCGCGAAGCGCGGGCAAGGTGGTCTTCTTCGCCAAGCACATCGACGTCATGGACATCGCCGAGGAGACCTTCACCAAGCTGGGGATCCGTTTCTCGTCGATCCGTGGCGACCAGACGCCCGCGGCGCGGCAGAAGAACATCGATGCCTTCGTGAACGATCCTGACGTCGCCATCGTGGTCTGCTCGCTGACCGCGGCCGGTGTGGGTCTCAACCTGCAGGTCGCCTCCAACATCGTGCTTGCCGAGCTCTCCTGGACCAACGCGGAGCAGACCCAGGCGATCGACCGAAGCCACCGCATCGGCCAGACGGAGCCCGTCACGGCGTGGCGCATCATCGCCGCGCAGACCATCGACACCAGGATCGCCGAGCTGATCGACAGCAAGGCGGGGCTCGCCGGCCGGGCACTCGACGGCTCGGAAGAGGAGGTGTCGTCATCGGCCGACGTGCAGCACGAGGCGCTCGTCGCGTTGTTGACGGACGCGTTGTCGGCATCGCCGTAGGCCGCCGCGGGCGCGCGGCCGGCGAACTGGACAGGGCTGCCGGTCACCGTCCCAGCGGGCGGTAGCGGCGGAGTACGACGCCGTTTCCGAATCGGCGCTCATCGAGCGAACTCGCGGCGAGCGGCGGCCTACGATTCGGCGGTGAGTTCCTGGCTGACTGTTCGCCCCGCTCGGGTCGAGGACGTTGCGCAGATGGCGCGCGTGAATGTGCGGTGCTGGCAGGAGACGTATCGGGGACTCATGTCGGACGCGGTGCTCGACGACCCGGGCTTCCCAGCTGCGCGGGAGCGGTTCTGGACTGCCGCGCTGACCGACGAGCGCTATCGCGAGAACCGCGCGGCTGTAGCCGAGCGGGATGGCGAGCTGGTCGGGATCGCCATGTCAGGTCCGCCTCTGGACGCCGGGTCGGCGTGGGCGAGGCAGCTGTATGTGCTCTACGTGAGTGCGGCCGATCACGGCACGGGTGCTGGGCCGGCGCTGCTGGAGGCGGTCGTCGATCCGGAGGAATCGGTGGCGCTGTGGGTGGCCGACCCGAACCCACGTGCACAGGCGTTCTACCGCAAGCACGGCTTCGTTGCCGACGGGACGGCCCAGGTCGACGGCGGGGTGCGGGAGATTCGCATGGTCCGCGGCATGCGGCACAGTCGGTGAATCCCACCCTGAGCTTCGTCCGTCGACGCCGGGTCTGCTTTGTGCAGGCATTGCCGGGAGGCGATGCTGGGCGCAGGAGCCGGACGCGTGGAGGTGCGGTGTGGCCACAGGGGACGACTGCGAGGCGTTGCGGGACGCTGGGCGGATCGCCGACGATGTGCTGTTCCCTGCCTCGCTGGCGGTGGATGCGGCCGACGCCGTACCGGCTGGCCACCTCGACCTGCTCGCCGAACGCGGCTTCTACGGCCTGGCCGCTCCAACTGAACTGAGCACCCTGGATCTCCCGGACTACCCGGCGGTGCAGCGGGTCGTGGAGATCCTGGCGGGCGGCTGCCTGACTACCGCGTTCGTGTGGATCCAGCACCACGGCGCGGTCATGGCGGCAGCGGACACGGAGAACGAGGCCCTCCGCGAGCGGTACCTGGTCGCGCTCGCGGCCGGGCGGACCAGAGCCGGCCTCGCGGTGGGAGCGGCGACCCGGCCGGGCCCGCCGCTGCTGCGTGCCACGGCGGTGGACGGCGGGTGGATCTTCGACGGGACCGCACCGTGGGTGAGCGGGTGGGGCATGGTGGACCTGCTCTACACCGCCGGCCGGGACGAGCACGACCGGCTCGTGTTCGCCCTGCTGGACGCCGAGGACGGCACGTCGCTCGGCATCGAACCGCTGGACATGGTCGCCGTCCGTGCCAGCCGGACAGTCACGCTGAGTTTCACCGGCCACTTCGTCCCCCACGACCGGGTGACCTCGACCGTCGCACACGCCACATATCTAGAGGGTGATGCCGAGTCGGTGCGGTTCACCGGGTCGCTCGCGCTCGGCGTCGCGGGCCGGGCGATCTCCCTGCTGGCCGAGGACACCGGTGCGCTCGCCGACGCGCTCGCCGGCGCCCGGGACCGGCTGCTGCAGGCCGGACCAGACGACGTTCCCGCCGCCCGGGCGGCCACCGCGGAGCTGGCGATGCGGGCAGCGGCCGCGCTGGCGGTCCACACCGGCAGCCGATCCGTCCTCACGGACGCGCACGCCCAGCGCCTCATCCGCGAGGCAGCGTTCCTCCTGGTCTTCGGCACGCGACCGGCCATCCGCGCCGCACTGCTCGGCCGCTTCACCGGCGGGCCGCCACGGTGATGAAGATCGTCCTGGCGGCGGAACGGAGGCTGGTCGTAGCGGAGGCTGGTGAAGTGTCCAGAACACGTTGTCGCCGTTCGTCCTTAGAGTGAAGGCCGGCGACCGGCGCTGGCCCGCACCCGAGGAGCAGCTATGCCCACCTACATCGCGCTCACCTACACCCCCGACGTCGACTGGACCCAGCCCGAGCAGGCGGAAGAGATGAAGGAGTACGCCGCATTCGCCCAGGCGGCCGCGGCGGTGGTCAAGGGCGGCCACGCGCTCTACCCCACCGCCACAGCCACGACCGTGCGCGTGCCCGACGGCAAGGGCGGGGAGGCGATCGTCAGCGACGGGCCCTACGCCGAAACCAAGGAGGCGCTCACCGGCTTCTACCTGCTGGACTGCGCCGATCTCGACGAGGCGGTCGCGGTCGCGGCGGCGCTCCCCGCCGCTTGGAACGGGGCCGTCGAGGTCCGTCCGGTCATCCAGTTCTGACAGCGGGTCGGGCCACGATGGGCGCCGGTGACGCGGTGGCGTCGGTGATACGCGAGGAGCGCACCCTCGTGCTGGCCACGCTGATCCGCGTCACCGGCAGTATCGACCTCGCCGAGGACGCCGCCCAGGATGCCGTCGTCCGCGCGCTGGAGACCTGGCCGCGCGACGGCGTGCCGGACAACCCCCGTGCGTGGCTCCTGGTGACCGCGAAACGGCGCGCGGTCGACCTGCTCCGGCGCGAGGCACGACGGGCTGGGAAGGAGGCGGAGGCGATGACGTTCCTAGACCCCGGGCCCGAGCCGGCCGAGGTGGTCCGGGACGACCTGCTCCGGCTCGTCTTCACCTGCTGCCATCCGTCCCTGGCGCTGGAGGCCCAGGTCGCGCTCGCGCTGCGGACGCTCGGCGGGCTGTCCACGGCGGAAGTCGCGCGCGCCTTGATGGTGCCCGAGGCCACGATGGCCAAGCGGCTCACCCGTGCCAAGCAGAAGATCGCACAGGCCCGGATCCCGTACCGGGTGCCGGCGGCCGCGGAGCTTCCCGGCCGGCTGGCCGGTGTCGCTGCCACGGTCTACCTGATCTTCAACGAGGGCTACGCGACCGGCGCCGGCGCGAATCTCGTCCGGGCCGCGTTGACGGCTGAGGCCGTCCGGCTGGCCAGGCTCCTCGCCCGGCTCATGCCCGACGAACCGACCGTGCTCGGCCTGCTGGCACTGC
Organism: uncultured Actinomycetota bacterium; assembly: GCA_963742725.1. Taxonomy (GTDB): domain Bacteria; phylum Actinomycetota; class Actinomycetes; order Mycobacteriales; family Cryptosporangiaceae; genus CAVVAL01. The sequence continues at coordinate 2,566,725 of CAVUMX010000003.1, forward strand.
TTCTGCTCCACGACTCCCGGCGCGAGGCGCGGGTCGGCGACGGCGGACAGCAGGTGCTGCTGGCCGACCAGGACCGGACGCGGTGGGACGCCACGGCGATCAAGGAGGGCGTCGAGCTGATCGGCACGGCGCTGCGGCGAACACCCGACCGACCCGACAGATACGTGGTGCAGGCCGCCATCGCCGCGTGCCACGCGCTCGCGCCCACGTATGCCGACACCGACTGGGGCGCGGTCGTGTCCTGGTACGACGTGCTGCTCACCGTGCAGAACACGCCCGTCGTCCGGCTCAACCGGGCGGTGGCCGTGGCGGAACGCGACGGCCCCGCGGCCGGCCTCGGGCTGGTCGAGGAGATCGACGGCCTGGCGGCGTACCCGTGGTGGCACGCCACCCGAGCGGAACTGCTCCACCGGCTGGGCCGCACCGACGCCGCGCTCGCCGCCTACCAGCGGGCGCTCACCCTCGCCATGAACGAACCGCAGGTCGAACACCTCCGCCGCCGCGCCGACGAGCTGCTCCGATAGTGCCGGCCGCCGTCATCAGGACGACGCGCCTGTACCCCAGGTGCTCAGGTGCAGCCAGGTGAAGGGTTGGACGCTTCCGGCCGGGGTGCGGTGTTCCTCGCGGGTACTGCGCAGGACCCGGTAGTCGCTGAACTCGGCGGCGAGGTCCTCCGGCGTGTAGCGGGCGGTGGGCAGGCCGGAGCAGCGGGCAGGACCGTCGCCTGCGAAGGTGCCGAGAACGATGTGGCCGCCGCGAGCGAGCGCGTGGTGCAGCACGGCGCGGTATCGGTCGCGATCGGCGGCCTCGGCGAGAAAATGGAACACCGCGCGGTCGTGCCAGAGCTGGTACCGCCGGGCCGGCCGCCAGGCGAGCACGTCGGCGGTGATCCAGTGCGCCGTCGCTTCTCGGCCGAGGCGATTCTGGCTGGCGGCGAGGGCGCCGGCGGCGATGTCGAGGACGGTGACGTCGGTATACCCACGGCCAAGGAGATGGTCGACGAGGACACCGCCGCCGCCGCCGATGTCGATCACCGGCTCGTCCAGCAGTGTTCCGGCGTCCGCGATGAGTTCGAGCGAGTAGCTGGGGTTCGCCTGGTACCAGCTGACGTCGGTGACGGCCCTGCTCGCGTAGACGCCGTCCCAGTGACCAGCGGCCGCGGTGCTCATGCCGTCCAGCCTGTCACGTTGCCACCTTGTCGCCGCGATACAGGTCGGAACGACGGACGCCGCCGAACCGTGACCTGTCGGCGCGCCATCGGCGTGCGGGCCCGGTGGAGCAGTGGACAATGGGCGCATGGCAGTCGACGTGGTCACCGAGATCGTCATCGACGCCGCACCCGAGCGGGTCGCGGCCTACGCGGGCGACCCGACCAACGCGCCGACCTGGTACGTCAACATCGAGTCGGTCGACTGGCAGACGGCGCCGCCGGTGGCGGTCGGGTCACGGATGAGCTTCGTCGCCCGGTTCCTCGGCCGCCGCCTCGCCTACACCTACGAGGTGGTCGAACTGGTACCCGGCGAGCGGCTGGTCATGCGGACGGCCGAGGGGCCGTTCCCGATGGAAACGACCTACACCTGGCAGCCTCACGGCGACGACGCCACCAGGATGACGCTGCGCAACCGCGGAGAGCCGTCCGGCTTCGCGAAGATCGCCGCCCCGGTCATGGCCGCCGCCATGCGCCGCGCGAACACCCAGGACCTCGCCGCCCTGAAACAGCTCCTCGAACGAGGATGAACGGTCTTCGCGGTTCTGGTTACCGGCTGGGGCTGTTCCGGTGCCCGCCCGGCGATCCGCGATGGACGCAGGAGAACTGGATCGGCGCCGAGGCACACGTGGTCTATCCCGGCACCCCGGTGTGGATCCGACCGGCCGGCGCGGAGCCGCTGCTCGCCACCGCGAACGAGGTGCTGCTGTACCAGCCGGACGCCCATTACCGGCGCCGGCTCGCCGCGCCCGACGGTGACCGGTGCCTCTTCGTCGCGGTCGACGCCGAACTCGCCGAGCAGCTACGGATCACACGGTCACCCGCCACGGTCAGGCGCCGGGGCGTCGAGGCGCCGATGTATGCGGTCCAGCACCTGCTCACGCGGGCGATCGGACGATCGGATGCGGACACGTTGCTGATCGACGAGATGGTCATGGCGCTGCTGGCCACCACGGCACCGCTGTTCGGCCGGGTCGATCCGACCTCCCGTGTGCGCGGCACCGTGGTCGACGGCGTCAAGAGCCTGCTCGTCGCCGACCTGGCCGAGTCATTCACGCTCGGGCAGATCGCCGCCGCGGTGCACTATTCGCCGTTCCATCTGGCCCGGATGTTCCGGACACACACCGGATTCACGATCTCCGGCTACCGGCGGCAGCTGCGACTGCGCCAGTCGCTGGACATGCTGAGCGATCCCCAGGTCCGGATCCTGGACCTGGCGCTGGCGGCCGGTTTCCACAGCCACAGCCACTACACCCGCTGCTTCCGCGCGGCCTTCGGACTGACGCCCGCCCAGGCCCGGGCGGGAGCCGACGCGCCGACCCTGCGCCGGCTGGCGGCTCAGCCGCTCACCACGTAGACGACGTCCCCGCTCGCCGCCGCGAGCGCCAGGTCGGCGCGGCGATCACCGTCGACGTCACCGAGCCCGACCGCGTCGAACCCGAGGTTCTCCCCCGGGCGGGTGCTGACGAACTCCGCGAGCAGCCGGCCGGTACGCCCGGAGAACACCCGCACCGTGCCCGCGGCCGCACCGCCCTCGCTACTCAGATATGAGCCGACCACGACATCCGGACGGCCGTCCCGGTCGACGTCACCGGCCGACCGGCCCGGACCGGCCCCATCGCCGGGCTGCTCCCCCGGAAAGACGTGGAGCGGACGGCCGGACCGCCCCGAGAACACGTAGGCCGTGCCGCGGGCATCGCCGCCCGCACCCGCGTTGAAGTCACCGACGTACAGGTCGCCCGTGCGGTCGCCGTTCACGTCGCCGGCCGCGGCGACGAAGAACCAGCCCAGATCCACCGTCTCGGCGCCGCCGGAGAGCGTGAGCAGCGGCCGCCCGGTCCGTCCGGAGTACACGATCGCTTGGCCCCGGTCGCCGTCACCGGCATCCTTCGCCCCGACGATGTAGTCGGTGACGTGATCCCGGTTCACGTCGCCGGCCGCAGCGGTGCCGACGCCGAGGTCATCGCCGGCCGCCGCGCCGTCGTGGGTACGGATCACCCGGCCCGAGCGGCCGTCGATCACGTACACCCGGCCGGCGTCCGCACCGGCCGGACCGTCGTGGCACGGTGCACCGACAAGGAGGTCGGCGCGGCCGTCCCGGTTGACGTCGCCCACGGACCCGACCGCGGCCCCGAACAGGTCACCGGTCGCCTCACCGTCGATACGGCGCAGCTCGCGGCCGTCGGCGCCGGAGTACACGTAGACCCGGCCCGGCCCGGTGACCGCGGCGCAGTTCAGCACGCCCTGCGGCGCGCCGGCGACGATGTCGTGCCGGCGGTCGCCGTCGACGTCACCGGCGTCCGCGATGGCGTATCCGTGCCGGTCTCCCGGCGCGCCGATGAAGCGATGCAGCAGCGCACCCGTCCGGGCCGACCGCACCTCGGTGTGCCCCTCGGCGGCGGTGGTTCCCTCCGTGTGGAACGGTGCGCCGACGATCACCTCCCGGGCCCGGTCCCGGTTGATATCGGCAAGCTCGGAGATGGCCCAGCCGAACCCTTCGCCCGCCTGATCGCCGCGTAACTCGTGCAGAGTCCCCGGCAACGGCGCCGGGTCAGCCGCCCCCGCCCCTGCTGGCAGCGTGGCCGCGACCAACCCGCACACCACCGTTACCGCTGCCCGCGCACCCCAGCCTCGTGGCATGTCGGCCCTCCAAGCGATCGGAATCGTCGAGGCGACGCTAGGCCGACGGTGGCCACCACGGCTGTCACGTGCGTGCGCACCTGGCCGGTCAATTCCGCAGCGAGCCGGGTGGAACCAGGTAGGAGAATCCGCTGGGATTGGGTCGAAAAAGTTTGGGCCGTGATGTCCAGAACCGGGTCACCGCTCCGACCAACGGGCGAGCGCCCACCCAGGCGCCGGAGGAAAGGGACCGAGATGAAGTACATGATCATGATGTTCGGCGGTCTGGGCGCCACGATGGCGACCCGGACACCGGCCTGGATCACGGGCCTGCACGAGCTGATGATGAAGCTCGACACCGAGCTGAAAGAGGCCGGGGAGGTGGTGGCCAGCCACAAGCTCGTGGATCCGGGCCAGGCCACGACGGTCCGTTTCCACAACGGTGCCCCGGCGCCGACCGACGGGCCGTTCGCCGAGATCAAGGAGTCTCTCGCCGGCTACTGGATCCTCGACGTGAGCGAGGACCGGGCGCTCGAGATCGCGTCCCAGGTCGTCGCGTACACCGAATACCCCATGGAGGTCCGGCGGATCATGGACGAGGCGCCAGAGTCGTGACCGGTATACGTAGCGCGGCGCGGTGACCACCGACCACCGGATCGGGGACCTGCTGCGGGAGCTCGCGCCGCAGGTCCTCGGCACGCTGGTCCGGCGGCACGGCCAGTTCGACGCGTGCGAGGACGCCGTGCAGGAGGCGCTGCTCGCGGCGGCGCTGCAATGGCCGGACGAGGGGGTGCCGGAGCGGCCGCGGTCCTGGCTGCTGACCGTGGCCAACCGGTCGCTGGTCGATCGGTGGCGCGCCGAGAGCGCGCGCCGCCGCCGCGAGGAGACTGCGGCGCTTGACCCGACCGGCCATTCGGCCGCCCCCGGTCCCCTGGCAGTCGGCCACATGCCCGGCGACCACCGGTCTGTCGATGCCGACGACACGCTCGTGCTGCTGTTCCTGTGCTGCCACCCTGCGCTGTCGCCGCCGTCACAGCTCGCGCTCACGCTGCGCGCGGTCGGTGGCCTCACCACCGCCGAGATCGCCGCCGCGTTCCTGGTTCCCGAGGACACGGCGGCCAAGCGCATCAGCCGGGCCAAGCAGCGCATCCGCGACGCCGGCGCCCGATTCGAGCTTCCTCCGCGGCCGGAGCGGTCCGAGCGTCTCGACGTGGTCCTGCACGTGCTCTACCTGCTGTTCAACGAGGGCTACACGACCAGCTCGGGACCGGCATTGAACCGGACCGACCTGACCGCCGAGGCCATCCGGCTCGCGCGGCTGCTGCACCACCTGATGCCGGGCGACGGCGAGGTCGTCGGGCTGCTCGCCCTGATGCTGCTCACCGATGCCCGCCGGGCGGCCCGAACCGACGTCACCGGGGCGATCGTGCCGCTCGCCGAGCAACGCCGCCAGCTCTGGAACGCCGCCGAGATCGCCGAAGGCCAGGCCCTGCTCACCCGGACCCTGGGCACGGGCCCGATCGGGCCGTACCAGCTCCAGGCCGCGATCGCCGCCCTGCACGACGAAGCCCCGACCGCCGAGGACACCGACTGGCCGCAGATTCTTGCGCTGTACGAGGTGCTCGCCGAGGTAGCCCCTGGACCGGTGGTCACCCTCAGCCGCGCGGTCGCCGTGGCCATGGTGCACGGACCAACGGCCGGGCTCGCCCTGCTAGGCACGCTCGAGGGCGACGACTGGATGGCGCACACCCACCGCCTCGACGCGGTCCGGGCACACCTGCTCGAACTGGCGGGCGACACCGTCGCCGCCCGCGAGGCCTACTTGCGAGCGGCGAGAACGACGGCGAGCACGCCCGAACAGCACTACCTGTCGCTTCGCGCAGCGCGCCTGCAGGAGCTCGCGGGGCCGGACAGCTGATCCTGCCGCCGGGGTGTGACAGTCCACGTCCGGCCATGAGCGGCACCGGTTCTCCTCCGGGCGCAGGACGAGCCGACGCACCGCCCCGATATCGACCGGAAACGCGGCCAGGAATCCGTGCGACGTGGAAGCTACGTCCCTGTATGCACGGTTAGTCCTTATTGTTTAGGGTTCCGTAAGAAATCGAAGCATTTCGGGCTCACTTGAGGTCAATAAGCTTTGCCAAACAATTCTGGCCTTAGGGGAGGTTTCCTGTGAATATGCACCGGTTACGAAGCTTGGTATTGGTCGGCATCACGGCCGGCGCCCTGCTCGCCGGCACGGCAGGGATGGCATCGGCAAGCGCATCGGTGACCGCGACCAAAACGTCGTGCGTGACGAGGACCGGACCGTGGGCGGCCAAGGCGTGCGTACACGTCACAGCCACCAGCGTCGGGTCTGGCGAGTGGAAGGTCACCGGCGTGCGCGCGTCACTCAGCGAGATCAGCTTCAATCCGAGGGGCAAGCTCTACTACTTCGACATGAACGCGTACAACAGCCGTCTCAACGACAACGCGTTGATCGGCTCGTACGCGGTTAGCCACCGCTCCGGCAACAGCGTCAGCCACACGTACAACCTCAAGGACGACACTCCGCAACCGGACTTCTGGACCAGGTTCACCGGAACCGTCTTCGTCACGGTCACCGTGGACAACGGCGGATACAACCGGCTCGAGTTCGGCACGCCACAGCAGATCCTCAACTAGGGTCTGTTTCGAAGTCCCTGGCCGAGCGAGGCGTGTTCCAGGCGGCGATCCGGCAAGGCGGAGGTTCGTCCGGATACGTTTCTTGTATCCGGGCGGAGCGACAACGCCGCCGGGCGTCGTCTGGGACGCGGCGCAGCCGGCAGAGGGACTTCGAAACAGACCCTAGGGGTGGCCCGCCGCCCTCCGGGGCAGCGGGCCGCCCGCCGCGCGGGGCGCCGGAACTGTGGCCCACATCCAACAGATGGCTTGACTCGGTACCTGGGTACAGGGTTGATGCTGGACGGGTGAGAACAAGTGAGGTGGCCGCACAGGCGGCCGTGAACGCGCAGACGCTGCGGTACTACGAGCGGCGCGGGCTGCTGCCGGCGCCGGATCGGTCGGCGTCGGGGTACCGGGCGTATCCGCCGGATGCGGTGCGGCGGGTGCGGTTCATCAAGCGCGCACAGGAGCTCGGGTTCACCCCGATCCTGCACGAACTCGACCGGCCGCAGCCCGAGGTGTCCCCGTGACCTCGGTATCTGCGCCAAGTCTGGGCCGGACGATCGGCCCATGGGGCACCGCCGCCCGGATCGCGCTCGGCCTCACCCTCGCCGGCAGCGTTCTTCACGGTCACTGGGCGCAAGGTTGGGACCCGGCGGCGTGGCTGCTCGGCCTCGCGGTCTTCCCCGCGGTCGTGCTGACCGGCCAGTGGTGGTGGGCGCCGACGCAGCCCGACTCCGGTTCGGGCCACCGGGCCGGCGGCGCATGCCGTCAACCTCGGTGTGTTTCTCGCCCTGTATCTGACCTGGTGGTAGGCGCCGGCGCTCGATGTCACCAGCGATGCCGCGCTGCTGTTCTACGGCGGTTCCATGCTGGTCGCGGCGGCGCGCGGCTACGCGGGCTGTGAGGTGCTGGCCGTGTCGAACCTGCTGCTTCGCCGCGACGACCAGGTGGGTTTCGCGCCGTTCTGGCCGATCGACACGCTGGAGCACCCGGCGATGGATCCCGGATCGGAGGTTCGTGATGCGCGTTGAGCTGCTGCTCGCCCCCGACTGTCCGCATGCCGATGCGGCCCGCGCCACCGTCGACCGGTGTCTGGGCCAGCTGGGCCTCGACGCGCAGGTCGTCGAACTGGTCGGCGACTACCCCTCCCCCACGCTCCTCGTGGACGGCGTCGACGTCATGAACGACACCCCGGGCATCCGACGCGCCCAGGTGTGCCGACTCGATGTGCCCACCGAGGCCGGCGTGCTGGCCGCGCTCCGCCGCCGGCCCGCCGAGCCCACCGGCCCCGATGCCTACCCGCCCGACCTCGCCCGTGGGGCCACCGGCGAGCGCGTCGCGTCGCTCACCGATACCGCGCGCCATGTGCACCGCGCGGTACTGCTCGCGTTCGCCGCCACCGGCGACCCGCCGAGCCGCCGCACGCTGGTTCAGACCGCTGGAGACGGCGAGGCTGGCGACGCGGCACTGCGCGAACTGCACGACCGCGACGTGATCCGCCTCGACGGCGCCGGCGCGATCCGTGCCGCCTACCCGTTCTCCGGCGTCCCGACGCCCCACCAGGTCCAGCTCGCCGATGGCCCGACCGTGTACGCGATGTGCGCCATCGACGCGCTCGGCATGTCGACGATGCTCGGCCGCCCGGTGACGATCCGGTCCTGCGACCCCACCAACGACGAGCCGATCACCGTTTCCGTGTCGGCCGGGCAGGCCGACTGGCGACCCGCCTCGACCGTCGTGTTCGTGGGCGCGACCGACCACCGCTCGGCGCAGATCTTCACCCTGCCCACGCAACCGGACGAGACGCCGTGCTGCGCGGCGGCGCCGGCCGCCGACCGGTGCTGCACGGTCATGAACTTCTTCACCAGCGCCGCCAGCGCCAGCCGGTGGCAGGCCGAACGCCCCGAGGTGACCGGCCTGATCCTCAGCCAGCCGCAGGCGCTGCGCCTCGGCATCGACATCTTCGGTGCGCTGCTCGACGATCGATCCGGGCGCCCCGCGTGAACGGAGACCGGCGATGACCGACGACCAACCGCAGCCACCTCCGACCTGCGAGTCGTTGCATGAGGAGGCCAGCCAGCGCCCGAAGTCGATCCGGCTGCTGCCCCGGATCAGCCGCGACGCGCTGCGGCTGGTGTGGGCGGCCGCACCACGCGAGCTCGTGGTCAGTATCGCGTTGAAGATCGTCAGCGGCGCCGGGCTGGCGATCGTGCTGCTGCTCGGCCCGAACCTGATGTCGCTCCTGCTCGACGCCGACGGCACCCGTCCGTCCACCATGGACGTGCTGCCGAAGCTCGCCGGGGTCGCCGCGATCATCTCGCTGCTCGGTCTGGTCGCCGCCGCAGGCCGCGAGGTCCGGGAGATCCTGTCGGAGAAGACTGCCCGTCACGCCCAGGAACGGGTCATCGACGTGACCACCGCCGTCGAACTCCAGGCATATGAGACGCCTTCGTTCCACCACCGGCTCGTCCGCGCCGCGACCGGCGGACAGCACCGGCCGATCCAGCTGGACGACGGGTTGAGAGCGTCGGCGACATCTACGAAGCCGGCGTGTTCGTCGAGGACTTCACCACCTTTCTCGAAGCGGGACCCGCCGCGGTCGCCGCCCGAGCCCAGCGGATCGCGCCGCAGAAGTTCGACCGGATCACCGTCGACGACGTCACCTTCACCTACCCATCAGCCACCACACCCGCCCTGCGCGGAGTCTCCCTGCACATCGACGCCGGTGAGATCGTGGCGCTGGTCGGCGAGAACGGCTCCGGCAAGACCACCCTCGCGAAACTGCTCTGCCGCCTCTACCTGCCGCAGCAACGCCGCATCCGCTGGGACGGGGTCGATACGGCCACCGTCGACCCGGACACGCTGCGCCGCAAACCGCGGTCATCCTCTAGGACCTCCTGCACTACGCCCTACCCGGACGGGAGAACATCGACCTCGGTGCCGTCCACCGTGCGCACCGCCGACCGCATCTACCTCCTGCGCGACGGGCAGATCGCCGAACACGGAAGCCACGACCACTCATTCACCGCGACGGGCACTACGCCGAACTGTTCACCCTTCAGGCCGCCGCCCACCTGAACCCAGCACTCGAACGAGGAGGAGGCCCGCGTGACCACTATCGGCACCGACGCACCACTCGCCGTCGCAGCCGTCACGGCGATCCACACCGGTGACATCGCAGCGTTGACACGGCTCCTCGCCGACAACCCCGACCTGGCCACCGCACGACTGGGCGACGACGACGCCTGCGGCATGTCCCGAACCCTGCTCCACGTGGCCACGGACTGGCCAGGCCATTTCCCCAACGGACCCGCCGTCGTGGCCGCCCTCGTGGCCGCCGGCGCCGATGTCAACGCCAGGTTCCGCGGGCCCCACGGCGAGACCCCGCTGCACTGGGCCGCCAGCAGCGACGACGTCGAGGTCCTCGACGCCCTCCTCGACGCCGGTGCCGACATCGAAGCCGACGGTGCGGTCATCGCCGGCGGCACCCCGCTCACCGACGCCCGCGCCTTCGCCCAGTGGAACGCCGCCCGCCGCCTCGTCGAGCGCGGTGCGCACACCACCATCGTCGACGCCGCGACCTTGGGCCTGATGGACCGACTCCAGAACTATCTCGCCACCACAGCACCCGACCAGGACACCATCGACCACGCGTTCTGGGGCGCCTGCCACGGCGGCCAGCACGAGGCGGCCGAATACCTCCTCGACCGCGGCGCCGACCTGAACTGGATACCGCCCTGGGAGAACCTCACGCCGCTCGACGCCGCCCGCCGCCACGAGTTCAACGAACTGGCCGAATGGCTCCAGGGCAGAGGAGCCCGGACCGCCAGCCAGCGGCAGCAGTGACCGGCGGGCAGGACACCGACGGGTACAAGGGCTGCGTCCGCGTGGGGGGCTGCTCATGCCGCTGATCGTGCCGAGCCTGGCTTGTCGCTGCTGGTCAGAGGTCGATGAGCTCGACAGTCACGGTCGCGATGTCACCAGCGTCGAGGGCTTCGGCCTTGCGGACGGCCCGCTTGATCGGCAGCACATAGCTGCCACGGCCGCTGCCCGGGAAGATCGAGGTCGTCCAGGCACTGCCGCCCACCGTGACCCGCACCCGCAGCGAACCGAAGCCACGACGCTGTCCGCCCGCCAGGGCATGGATCTCCTCGGACGCCGCGGCCGGCAGGCTCACGAAAGTCCAACTCTCGGCGCGCCTGGCGTCCCATGTCCACAGCTCCGCATCGAAAACGACAACCACGAGTTCAGCATCACACGCGCGGCCGACAGTCCTCGGCAAAGGCATTGCTGAGCGACATTTGAACGCGCATCTGCCTCGCGTCCAGGCCGCGCTTGGGTACGCGTCCGCTACGCGCTTGGTGGACCCAACGGTCACCAATTCGTGCAGCAGACCCAGACGCTGGCCCGTGGCCAGCGGCGGAACAACCCGTACACGGCCTGCCAGGAGCCGTAGCTCTCGGGCACGTCTCGCCATGGCGCACCGACCCGCACCCGCCATCGAATACCGTCAATGAGCTGCCGTTTTGTCCACTGCGACGGTCGACCAGGCTTCCTGGCAGGGGGTGTCCGACAGCGTGACTGAGGATTGGCCTGGCCTACGCCGGCGCACCGGCCAGCCCTACGGCGGACTGCTCTCAGCCCGTACTGGTCGGATACTTCCGTACAGGAGGACCTGGCTGGCTGGGCGCACGCTCATCGGCAGGAGCGCTCGCTCGGCGGCAGATCCGGATGGCTCTGCTTGCAGGTCAGCTCTGCCGCCAGGTCCGGAACTTCTGCTGAAGCCGCCACGAGCCGTCGGGCCGTTGCGCCTCGTTACGCCAACGGAACGCACCGGCCTCGATGTCGGAGAAGGTCCAGCGCCACTCACCGCCGCCGAGCACGATGTCGTCCGCGACGCGAGACGCCAGAAAGGTGTGCACGCGACGCCGGCCGGGGCCTACCCAGGTGGAGCGCCACACTCCGGCGCCGGCCCCGGGATCAGGAAATCGCAGGCTGACACCATGTTCGACCCCGGGCAGAATCCAGACGTCGGTGGTGGCCCGCCCGCCCAGGCGACGGCTATCTGTTCCTCATCGGGGTGCTCGAATCCTTGCCGCGGCGTCGCGGAGCAACCCGGGTGTCACTCGGCGATGGATGGCGGACAACGGGGGCCACACGCCATGGCCCAGGCGCCGGTCATAGTGCAGGAAGGTCCCCAGCGACACCCGCCCATCGGCCGTCTGTACGACGAGGTTGCCGGTCAGAAACCAGGAAGCAGCCTCGAGCCGGATCCAATCTTCGCCACGTTCGCCGATCTGCCATCCGGCCACGGTGGCCGGCGATCGTCCGCGGCTGAGTCGGAGACCGAGGAGACCGCGCCAGATCAACAGCTCCGCGACGCTGGGGACGTCGCCAAACATCGCCCGAGCCCACTGCTCCGGTGTTGCATCCGCGTCCGTGGAGAGGGTGAATTGGTCGGCGTAGTCGATGTCAGGCAACGAGCTGAGCGCGCGGACGGACTCGGGGATGTTTTGCGTCCCCACGGCACTGTCAACAAAACCGATCGTCATCTCACTGTCTCCGATCATGTATACGATGCCGTATAGACCAGGCTAGCCCGTTTATACGGCAGCGTATGGGAGGTGAGGTGAGGCACGTCGTGGGCGCGATTCGCACACCGCGTGACACGTGGATCGAGAAGGGGCTGCAGGCTCTGGCCGCCGGCGGCCCGGACGCCGTCCGTGTCGAGGGGCTGGCGAAGAAGCTTGGCGTCACGAAAGGCGGGTTCTACGGGTCCTTCGCCGACCGCGACGCGCTGCTGGAGGCGATGCTGGACACCTGGGAGCGGGAGAGCACCGACGAGGTGATCGACCGCGTCGAGCGCGAGGGCGGCGATCCGAGGACCAAAATCCAGCGCGCGGGCGTGCTCACGTTCTCCAGCGACCGACTGCTGTCGATCGACCTCGCGATCCGAGACTGGGCCCGGCGCGACGAGGCGGTCGCCGAGCGCCTGCGACGGGTGGACAACCGGCGCATGGCGCTGCTGCGCGAGATGATCGGCACCTTCTGCTCCGATGCCGACGAGGTCGAAGCCCGCAGCCTGCTCGCCTTCTGCGTAGCGATCGGCGAGCACTTCCTCGCCGCCGACCATGGCGGCCGCACCCGAGCCGAGGTCCTTGTCCGTGCTGCCGACCTGCTACTCAACCGCGCCACAAGAACCACGATCACTGACCCGGCCCTTCGCCTGCGGGCTGACTGAACGTCCCTTGTGGACATGCTCCGGGACGACGTGCCCCCGATGCAACCCGAGGCAAGCAGCCCGAATCCTTGACTCTGCCCTGAAACGCCGAGAAGACTCGGCCGCCATCACCGATCTCGTCGAGGCCCTCGTCTACCGTGCCGAACTCGCTCTCGCCCTCAACGACAGCGAGCACGCGGACTCGCTGCTTACCCAGGTGGTCGACATATCGCTGGATGACACCGACCGCGAGCGACTCCGCGAAGCACTGGCCAACGCCAAGGAACTCCGACGTGGCCTGCGCGCAGACCGCCTACCAGGACCGCCCGTGCGCCGTCACCCACCGTAACAACGAAATGAGCACAGCGGTCGCACTCGCACCCCACCATCCGCGTTCGGGCGCGGAGGGTGGCGGGTTCCGGTCTCGCCCCAGTCCCCACTCGCGCCCGCCGCCGGGATACAGCTTGAAATACCTTGCCGATGCCCGGGGACGGCTGGGCGACGCATACCAGGCGTCTGCCCTGCGTCTCGGTCCGCGCTGGTACGCGTCTGCTACGCGCTTTGGTGGACCCAACGTGGCAGAATAAGAACCGCGTTTTCCCAGTTCAGGCGCCTAACGTGGCTGCTTCGGCGGTCCGTGAGCGGCATGTCGGCGGTAAATAGTGCCGCTCATCGCATCGACCAATGCCCTACCCGGCGAGTGGGGAGCGGCGGGTTCCTGCCGCGACAGTACGCACCGGGCAGCCTGCGCGAAGCTCACGACCCGAAGCGTCGCTGCAGGTCGGCGTACGCGATCGCACCGTCGAGGAAGCCAAGGGTTCCAGAGTCGAGCAGCTCCTGGCCAGCACGCTCCAACGTGCTGAGCACGGCTCGGGCCAGGCTGCCACCCAGGCTGACTCGCTTGACACCAAGCGAGAAGAGTGTGGGCGCGTCTATGACGCTCGCCAGCCCCGCTACCACGTTGAGCGGGCCGGGGATGGCTGCGGCCAGTCGCCGGATCGTGTCTTCGTCGACGACGCCGGGCACGAAGACGCAGTCTGCGCCTGCTTCGACGTACCGGACGGCCCGCTCGACCGTCTCAGCGAACGGGTCGTCAGTCGCGCCGGCGAGGTAGGTGTCAGTGCGGGCGTTGAGCACGAAGGTGCCGCTGGGCACCGCTGCCCGGGCGGCCGCAAGGCGCTCTACAGCCTCATCGATGCTGAACAGCCGGCCCCGGCTGGCGTCCTCGAGGTTGCCGCCCACGGCCCCGGCCTTCACGGCCAGGGCCATTGTGCGGCCGACGTCGTCCGGGGTGTCGCCGTAACCGGCTTCGAGGTCCGCGGTCACGGGTACGCCTACCGCTGCCACGATGCGACCGACGTGCTCGAGCATCCTGTCGCGGTCCAGCGCCTCTCCGTCCGGGAGCCCGCAGGACCACGCGATGCCCGCGCTGGTCGTGGCGATGGCAGGGAAGCCGACCTGCTCGAGGACCCGGGCGGACCCGGCGTCCCAGGCGTTGGGGAGCACAAACCCGGAACCCGCGTGCAGAGCAAGAAGGGCGGCTGCCTTGCCGTCCGAAGGTCCTGTGGTCACGAGCCTCCAACCTCGACGTTGGCGTGCGATACCTCGCCGGACAACCGGAGGTTCCCGGATCCCCAGGCAAGGACGATCTCGGTCAGCGTAGTGTCTCGTGCCGGGTTTGATGGAGACCATCAAGCCTGGGAGGAACGGATCGTATGGCCGCACCGAGGAAGTACCCGGACGAGCTGCGTGAGCGGGCGACCCGTTTAGCGGTGGAGGCCCGTCGGGATCCGGCGACGGGGGCGATCAAGCGGATCGCCGATCAGCTCGGTGTGCATCCGGAGGCACTGCGCGGCTGGGTGAAGCAGGCCGAGATCGACGGCGGCGCTCGTGCGGGAACGTCCTCCGGTGATGCGGCGCGGATCGCGCATGTCGCGCGTCAGACTTTGTGGCTCAGGGGTTAGTTGAGATCCCTGATGCTGAAGGAGACCTGTGATGAGCCGTCCTCCGGTGTTCCCGGTGGAAGACAAGACCCGGATCGTGTTGTCCGTGCTGGCGGGTGAGATGACGATCGCTGAGGCCGCTCGGCGGAACAAGGTGTCGGAGACCTCGGTCGCGAAGTGGAAGCAGCAGTTCCTGGAGTCCGGGCCGGGCCGGGCCGGGCTGGCCGCTGGCGGCGCGTCCCGCCCGTCGACCGGTAGGAGGCCCTGGAGACCGAGGTGGAGGAGCTGAAGGCGGGGTGATCCGCGAAGACGCGGCGTTGCCGATCTCGAGGTTCACCACGTTGATCGGCATCCCGCGCCGCTCCTACACCCGCTCGCGCGCCAAAGCCGCTGCGGGGAACCCGCCGAAAGGGGCCGTGGCCGGCGCCGGTGGCCGAGCCGCTGGAGCCGGTGGCGGCGAAGTACGCCGCGGACTGGCCCGCGTGGGGGCACCGCAAGATCCACTGTCTGATGCAAGCGGACGGCCACGCCGTCTCGGCGTCGTCGGTCGAGCGGGCGCCGCGCCGCCGGGGCCTGCTGCAGCCGATCGACTACACCGGCGAACGCCGCGAGCTGGCGAAGGCCCGCAAGGCCGCGTTCGCCGAGCCGCCCGTGCGGTCCAACGAGGTGTGGCAACTGGACTTCTCCGAGTACGAGACCACCACCGGGGGGATCGACGACCTACCGGCCCTCGCCGCCGAAGCCGAGGCCTACCGACAGGTCTTCAACCACCTCCGGCCGCACCAGACACTCGGCGGTCGACGCCCGATCGAGGTCTACCGTGACCCAGCCCTACACCCCAACATTCAAATCAAGATTCCTGAGCCAAGTTCTTGACGCGGGACGGAGCGGGTAAACGAACCCTCCATCAAAGCCGGTACTTGACAGTCCCGCCCCCGGCGACCGCGCCAAGATCAGCAGCCACATCCGCGACGTCCTCGCCAACGGCAGTCCCCAAGCGCGCAAGGGACTATTCGAGGCGCTGATCCACGAGATTAAGGTCCACACCGACGACTCGGTCACGCCCGTCTTCCGGCTCCTGCTCGCCGGCAA
>CAVUMX010000004.1:0-1159316 GCA_963742725.1 uncultured Actinomycetota bacterium
ACCCTCCCCAACTGAGCCATGTGGCGTAACCACGGCTAGTTGCATTCCGCAATCAATTCGCCGCGAAGCGCAAGGCACAGTGCCTGCCCGCGCGGCCCCCCTGCGTCCATTCCCGCCACCCGTCCCCAACAACGAATCCGTCGCAACCGCGGGCGGACGCGCCTCGCCGCCGGCCCGGCGCCGCGGCGCGTCGCCGCGCGGGCGGTTGCGCCGCCGTTTTTCCCAAGGAAGGTGCTCATGCTCGTACTCAGCAGGCAACGCGACGAGACGATCATGATCGGCGACGACATCGAGGTCACCGTGGTGGATATCCGCGGCGACAAGGTGCGTCTGGGGATCAATGCCCCGAAGGAGATCAGCGTCCACCGCAAAGAAGTCTACGACGCCATCCGCCGCGAGAACCGCGCGGCGGCGGCCGAGGCGGCCGGGTCGATCGTCTCGGCCGACGGCGCGGTGCGGCTCTGCGCCGCCGCCGCGCGCCGGCACGGCGGGACCCCTGCTGCGCCCCCGTCCGGACGTGACCCCCACGGCGGGCCGGCAGCCCGCGGGCCCTTCGTCCCGAACCCGAACCACAGCAAGGAGACTCATCGTGAACAGGATGATGAAGAAGCCGAAGGGGAAGAAGGGGAAGGAGCCGGACGCCGCCCCGACGCCGCCGGCGGGGCCGGAGACCGTCGAGCAGGTGCAGAGGCAGCTCGCGGCGGCGGAGCGGAGCGCGACAAGGCCGGGTGGGGCAGGCAGGAGGCGATCGACGCGGAGATCTCCGGCCTGGGGCGGAAGCTGGACGCCGCCCGGCTCCGGGAGATGCCGCTGCCGGCCTGCGCCGCCGCCGGCGGCGCTGAAGTTCAGGGAGGCGGAGGTCCCGCTGGACAAGGTCCGGAGCACCGGCAACCACCGGGAGCTGGACGACGAGGTGGAGACGCAGCGGCTGGCCCGCACGCTCCAGACGCTCGGGCTCCAGCAGCGGGTTGGCGTCCGGGACGCGGGCGACGGCTCCTACGAGCTGATCTTCGGCAGCCGGCGGACGGCGGCGGCCCGGTCGATCGGGTGGGAGAAGATCCCGGCCAAGGTCTACCCGGCGGGCCTGACCTGCGCCGAGGTGGAGATCCTGCGGACGATCGAGAACTTCGGCCGGCGGGACCTGTCGCCGGTGGAGCGGGCGATCGCCGTGGCGCGGACGATCGACGCGATCAACGCGACGCTGGAGCCTCTGGAGTTCCACCACCGGCGCTTGCCCGTCGCCGGCGAGCTCGGGCCGGAGTTCCGCGAGATGGCCGGGTCGATCGACGTCAACAAGGCGTTCGCGCACGACCCGGCGATGCGGGAGGCCGCCCGGCTGTCACAGGCGATCGAGGCCGCCGGCGGGCTGGAGGCGTACGTCGGGCTACAGCTCGGCTAACGCGAAGTGGGTCAAGGACCACTGCTACGTGTCCCGGCTCGGCGGCCGGGCGCGGCGCTTCTGGCGGGCCACCGGATCGACGTGGGCCACGCGCGGGAACTGGCCAAGCTCGGCGACCCGGACGCCGCCGACAACATCGCCGAGGACGCCGCGCGGGACGAGAAGGGGCTGGGCGGGCAGGACGTCGAGGCGACCCGTCGGATGGTGGTGGAGGCCTGCGGTCGCTGCGGACGGTGCCGTGGCGGCTGGACGTGGCGTTCGGGCACGGCGTGAAGGGCTACACCGGCCACGCCTGCGCCACCTGCCCGCACAACTCACGGAGCGACCCGGACCTGTTCGGCGGCACGATGGCCGACGAGCCGGAGGCCGGCGTCTGCACCAACGAGGGGTGCTTCCGGGCCAAGGAGGAGATCGTCGCCCGGGACGTCGAGAAGATGATCCCCAAGGCGCGGGCGGCGGCGAAAAGGGGGCGGCGCTGACCGAGAACGGCCTGGCCGCTGTCGTCCCCCACCACGTCAAGCCGTCGTCGGCGGTGCGGAAGGCGAAGAAGGTGATCGAGCCGGAGCTGGCGGCGGCCGCCGCCGGGGGCCAGCCGGCGGGCGGCGGGTCGGCCGGGCCGACGGAGGGCCGGGCCGGGCGGCAGGCTTCGCCCCGGGAGCAGGCGGAGCAGCAGCTCAGCGCCAGGGAGAGCGCGTGGAGAAACGACGGGTACGAAAAGCTGGAGGCGGCGGCCCTGGACGTGCCGGCGCGGCTGGCGTGCCTCGCCCTGCTGCAGGCGATGCCGGGCCTCGACCCCTACGGCGACGAGGCGGACCTGCTGAAGGAGTTCGCCGGCCCGATCGCCCTGGCGGGCGCCGCCGACGTCGGCGGCCTGGCCGCGGCGGTCGCGGCGGCCTTGAAGCGGGTGAAGGAGAGGTGGGGCCGCCAGGTCCCGATCCTGGAGGACGGGCCGCCGGCGGGGCTCGTCGCGCTGCTGGCGGCGGGCTGGGGCGTGGATCTGCCGCCGCGGCCGAAGCTGGAGGACTTCCTGCCGGGGAAGGAGCCGGTGGCGGCGCCGGCGGCCGAGCCGTCGTCGGAAGGCGCCGGCGCGACGTCCGACCTCCGACGGTGCCGGGTGTGCGGCTGCACGTCGGGCGACTGCGGAAACTGTGTCGAGAAGACGGGCGACCCCTGCGATTGGGTCGAGTGGGACCTGTGCAGCGCCTGCACGGACGAGGCGAGGAAGTCGCGTTACGCCAACCCGCCGGGCGGCTCGGCTACGTCGGCGCGGCCGCCCTCACCGACCGCCAGTACGACCTGCTGGAAGAGGGCGCCGGACGGGGGCGATGGGGGAGCGCGGCGTCATCGTCTGCGAAACCGCGGCGGACGAGGAGGCCGGGGCCGACCTGCTGTCCCGCGGGCTGGTCGAGTCGGTCGAGATCAACGACACGGTCGAGCTGACGATCACGCCCAAGGGGCTCTTCTCGGTCGGCTTCCCGGTGAAATTCCTGAACGGTGGCGCCGCCGGACGTCGCCCCGGCCGGCTTCTCCGTCGGCGATCGCGTCCAGCTGGGCCTCGGAAGTGCCGGGGCGGGGGAACTGTGGCCGGCTCGGCACCGTCACCGCCGTGCAGTCCGGCAATCCCGACCTCGCCTTCGTCGAGTGGGACCGCTCGGGCGGCGGGAGAAATAAGGGGGGCGGCTGGGAGAAGGTGACCAACCTGAAGGCCCTGAAGGAAAGCCCGGCCGCGGCCGGCGCGAGTGAGCCCGCCGCGGTGCCGGAGAAGGCGAAGTTCCACGCCCTGGACGAAGACGTCGCCGGGGTCCTGCGGTCCCGGGTCGAATACGACGGCGACAAGGTGCGGATCACGGGGGAGCGGCTGGAGGGCAAGCTCTACCAGCGCGCTAAGAAGGCGCTGGAGCTGCTCGGCGGCGAGTGGAAGGGCGGCAAGGTGCAGGCCCACGTCTTACCCGGCGAGGCCCGGCCCCTGGTCGAGGCGGTGCTGGGCGACGGGAAGGTGCTGGACCGGAAGAAGACGTTCCAGTTCTTCGAGACGCCGCGTGCGCTGGCCGAGCGGATGGTCGAGCTGGCAGGGATCGGACCGGGCATGTCCGTTCTGGAGCCTTCCGCCGGCCTGTGCGATCGCGGATGCCATTCGCGAGCTGCGCATCCCGGCGAAGCAATCCTCTGCGTCGAACTGGACGGGAGAAGTCACGTCGGCTCGTGCAAAAGGGGTACTCGGTCGTCACCGGGGATTTCCTGGAGCACGAGAGGAGGGAACGACCGGTCTACGACCGGGTCCTCATGAACCCGCCGTTCACCGGCGGCCAGGACGCCGACCACGTCCGCCACGCGTTCGGGATGCTCAAGCCGGGCGGCCGGTGGTCGCGATCATGTCGAGCGGCCCGTGGTTCCGGGAGGATCGCAAGAGCCGTGAATTCAGGGAGCTGGCTCGGCTCGCCGGGCTCGCTGGTGACCGTCGAGGAGGACCTGCCGTCCGGCACCTTCCGCGAGAGCGGCACGGAGGGGTCTCGGCGAAGCTGATCGTGCTGGACAACTCGAAGGCACCGCCCGCCGCCGCCGACGACTTCGAGGACCCGCCGGCGGCGGCCGGGGTGCCCGCGGCGGTGCGCCGTGACGTCAACGACCTCCCGCCGGAGAACCGTGCCTACGCGTGCGGAGTCTGGCGACTGGGGCCGCCCGACCGTGCCCCGACGCACAAGGACGGCCTCTCCCTGGTGCGTCAGGTCGAGATCCAGGAACTGCGCCTGGAGGCGATCGCCGTCGACGAGGGCATCCCGTTCGGGGGGAAATCCCCGGCGGCCACCGGCAGGGGCAGGAAGGGGGGCCGCAGATCATGACTCAGGCCACACTCCCGCCCGTCGCCCCGCCGGCCGGCCCCTCCGCACGCGGCGAGGACCTGATCCGCGGCATCCTGACGGCGGGCGCCTGTCCGCCGCTGCGAGCTGAGGGAGGAGCTTGTCCGCGTCGTGGAGCGGCTCCGCGAGGTGGAGGGGGTCGTCGAGCTGCTGGGCGGGCCGCCGGCGCGGCCCGGGCGCCGGGCGGACGGCAAAAGCCGCGTACCGGCCCCGCGACCCGATCGGCCCGACCCGCCGGCGCGTCCCGCCCCGGCGCGGGGACGACGCCTCCGTAAACTTGCTGAAGATGCTGCGGGTGTCTGCAGACCCTCAGCTCGGACAGCTTTGTCATCCGATGGTGCTTAAGCCCACGTCAGGAGGCTGAGCAGCCGATAGTCAACGCCCTTGAACATCTACCCCCGCCAACGCATCGCGCCATCATGCTAGAAAACGTAAACAGATGGTTTCAGGACGCTTGGGGGTGGTCAACGGGATAGTGGGTATTGACGTACATCTGACAAATGTGTAACAAAACCCAGAGGGCAAACGATCAGCTCGTTACAAAGGACTGTGCCCAGGTCGCAGCAGAACCGGCCCACCCGCCTACAGCGGGTGGGCCGGAACGGTCGCTCAGCGCAGGGTTTGGAAGAACGTGCGGACGTCTTCGACGAGGAGATCGGGGACCTCCAGCGCCGCGAAGTGGCCGCCCTCGTCGAACTCGGTCCAGCGCACGATCGTGTTCGACTCCTCGGCGAACCGGCGGATGGCGATGTCCTCGGCGAAGTTCGCGACGGCCGTCGGCACGGTGGACTTCGTCGGCCAGTTTCCGCTGTGCATGACCTCGTAGTAGATGTTCCCGGCCGACGCCGCCGTGTTGGTCAGCCAGTACAGGGTCACGTTGGTGAGGATCCGGTCGCGGTCGACGTTGTCCTCGGGCAGTTCGCCGCCGTGGGTCCACTCGCGGAACTTCTCGACGATCCAGGCGAGCTGGCCGGCGGGGGAGTCGGACAGCCCGTAGGACAGGGTCTGGGGCCGGGTGGCCTGCTGCTGGAAGTAGCCGTTGCCGTCGCTGTTGAAGTTCTGCATCCGCTCGTACCGGACCTTTTCGGCATCGGTCAGCGTTTCGACGTCGAAGGCTCGCAGCGGGATGAAGCCGACGCTGGCGGCGTTGACGTGCACGCCGATGACGTGGTCCGGCGCGGCCCGACCGAGGTCGGGCATGATCGTGGCGCCCCAGTCACCGCCCTGCGCGCCGTACCGCTCGTAGCCGAGCCGGCTCATGAGTTCGGCGATGGCGCGCGCCATCCGCGCCGTGTCCCAGCCGGGCGAGGTGGTCGGGCCGGAGAACCCGAATCCGGGCAGCGACGGGATCACGACGTGGAACGCGTCGGCCGGGTCGGACGGGTTCGTCAGCGGCTCGATCATGTCGAGGAACTCCACGACGGACCCGGGCCAGCCGTGCGACAGCACCAGCGGCAGCGCGCCCTCGTGCGGCGACCGGACGTGCAGGAAGTGGATGTTCTGGCCGTCGATCTCGGTCGTGAACTGCGGGTACGAGTTGAGCCGCGCCTCGTGCTCACGCCAGTCGTAGCCGTCGGCCCAGTACTTGGCGAGGCCGGTGAGGTAGTCCACCGGCACGCCGCGGCTCCAGTCGCCGGCGAGCGCGGCGGGCCAGCGGGTGTTCGCCAGTCGGGCGCGGAGGTCGTCGAGGTCGGCCTGCGGGACGTCGATCCGGAACGGGGTGATCGTCGAGTTCGTCATGGATACAAGCGTA
Source organism: uncultured Actinomycetota bacterium (assembly GCA_963742725.1). Classification (GTDB taxonomy): domain Bacteria; phylum Actinomycetota; class Actinomycetes; order Mycobacteriales; family Cryptosporangiaceae; genus CAVVAL01. The sequence continues at coordinate 6,011 of CAVUMX010000004.1, forward strand.
GAAGCCGGTGCGGACAGCTTTGGTCCTAACCGTGGGGCAAACTTCGAAACTATGTGGGACACCTCGGCACGGCTGCTCAAGCTGCTCTCGTTGCTCCAGACCCGCCGCGACTGGTCCGGGGCGGAGCTGGCCGACCGGCTCGGCGTGACGCCCCGGACGGTCCGCCGGGACGTCGACCGGCTCCGCGGCCTCGGCTACCCGGTCCTCGCGACCGTCGGCGTGCCCGGCTACCGGCTCGGCCCCGGCACGTCCCTCCCGCCGCTGCTGCTCGACGACGAGGAGGCCGTCGCGGTCGCCGTCGGGCTCCGCAGCGCCGCCGGCGGGACGGTCGCCGGTATCGAGGAGACGTCCGTGCGGGCGCTGGCCAAGCTCGAGCAGGTACTGCCGTCGAGGCTGCGGCACCGGGTCGGCGCGTTGAGTGCGGCGATGGTCCCGCTGATGGGCGGCGGTCCGACAGTCGACGCGGACACGCTGGTCGCCGTCGCGGCGGCGTGCCGGGACCACCAGCGCTTCCGGTTCGACTACCGCGCGGGCGACGGCACCACCACGGTCCGGACGACCGAACCCCACAAGCTCGTCCACACCGGACGGCGCTGGTACCTCGTCGCCTGGGACGTCGACCGCGACGACTGGCGCACGTTTCGCGCCGACCGGATCACGCCCCGGATCCCCACCGGTCCGAAGTTCACGCCGCGCGAGGCGCCCGACACCGACATCGCGGGCTACACGTCCTACGCCGTCTCCACCGCGCCGTACCGCTACCAGGGCGTCTTCACGATGCACGCGCCGGCCGCCGACGTGTCGGACGTCGTCTCACCCACCGCCTGCGTCGTGGAACCGATCGACGAGCGGTCGTGCCGGCTCCGCGCGGGGTCCAACACGCTCGACGGCCTCGCGATCTACGTGGCCATGTTCGGCTTCGAGTTCACCGTGCACGGGCCGCCGGAGCTGGTCGAACACATCGGCAAGGCAGCCGGACGGCTCAGCAGGTCGGTCACGGCGCCGGCCGCCGCGACGCCCGACGGTCACGACCTGAGGTAGGCCAGCACCGCGAGGACGCGGCGGTTCTGGTCGCCGTCCACGTGCAGTTCGAGCTTGGTGAAGATGTTCGTGACGTGCTTCTCCACCGCGCCTTCGGTGACGACCAGGTCCCGCGCGATCGCCGTGTTCGACTTCCCCTCGGCCATGAGCGAGAGAACATCCTGCTCGCGCTGGGTCAGCGCTGTTATCGGGTCCTTGTGCCGCCGCCGGGTCAACAACTGGCCCACCACCTCCGGGTCGAGAACCGTGCCGCCCGACGCGACCCGGCGAAGCCCGTCGAGGAAGTCGTCGATGTCCACGACGCGATCCTTGAGCAGGTACCCGACGGCGCCGGCCCGGTCGGCCAGCAGGTCGTCGGCGTAGGAGACCTCGACGTACTGGGACAGCACGAGGATCGGCGCCCCCGGTACCTGCGCCCGTGCCTGCACCGCCGCGCGCAGGCCCTCGTCGGTGTGGGTGGGAGGCATCCGGACGTCCACGATGGACACGTCCGGCCGGTGCGTGACGATCGCGTCCACCAGGGACGGCCCGTCGCCGACCGCCGCGAGGACCGTGTGATCGGCCTCTTCGAGCAACCGGACCAGCCCCTCCCGGAGCAGTACCGCGTCATCCGCCACTACGACCCGCATGGGACCTCCGCCACCAGCATTGTGGGACCGCCGTCAGGACTGTTCACGGCGAGTTCCCCGTCTACGGCCCGCACGCGGTCCGCGAGTCCGGCCAGCCCGTGCCCCTTCGCGAGGTGCGCGCCGCCGACCCCGTCATCCTCGACCATCAGGTACACGGCTCCGTTCCGGCGCTTGACGGTGACGGACGCCGCTGTCGCCCCGCTGTGCTTCGCGACGTTGGTCAACGCCTCGGCCGCGACGAAGTAGATCGTGTTCTCGACGGCGTCCGGGAGGCGCCCCTCGACGGCGACGTCCAGGCTGACCGGGATGATCGAGCGGCCCGCCAGCGCGGCGAGCGCAGGGCCGAGGCCCCGGTCGGCCAGGATCGGCGGCGCGATGCCGCGGGACAGGGCGCGCAGTTCGTCCAGGGCGTCCCGGGTCTGCCCGACGGCCTCGGTGAGGGTCTGGCGGGCGGCGTCCGGATCGCGGTCGAGCTGGCGTTGCGCGCGGGACAGGTCCATCGCCAGCCGGACCAGCCGCTGCTGCGGACCGTCGTGGATGTCCCGCTCCAGCCGGCGCAGCGCGGTGGCCTCGGCGGACACGGCGGCGGCACGGCTCTCGGTCAGCTCCTCGATCCGTCCCTGGAGCTGCGCGAGGTTCGTGAGGAGCGCGCGGGAGAAGCCGGCGTGCAGCGCGACGGCGGCCCGCAGGACGTACGGCAGCGTGACCAGCGCGAGCGCCCCGATTCCGGCGTGGAAGATCAGCCGTTTGATCTCGGTGTCCGAGCCGAGCACGGCCTTGACGACCGGGTTGCCCTCGTCGTCGTCCGGCAGGTACCGGTACCAGATCGGGTAGGTGACCCCGCCGAGCGCCAGCGCCCACCAGGTCATGGCGACCACGAACCCGATGACGGACGGGATGAGCGCGAAGAGCCCGTGCAGGAGGTCGAGCCAGGTCTGGCCCTGCCGGACGGGCGCGATCGCGCGCCGGAACCAGCCGGCCCCAGGATCGGCGTGCCGGTAGACCGGGCGGGGCACCGGGGCGCCCTGCAACCGCTGCAGCCGCAGCCGTTCCACGTCTGCGAAGCCCCTCGCCATGAGCAGCGCCACCGCCAGCACCGGCAGCCCGATGACGAACACCGACAGCACGGTGCCGGTGACGAAGAACGCGAGCAGCAGCGAAAAGCTGAGTATGGCGACGGGCAGGCCGACGACCAGGTACTCGGTGTCGAGCCCGACGCGGCGGACGAGGGTGGGTGCGGTCATGGGGTCAACGCTAGGCCGCGGCCGCGCGCCGTCCCATCCGGCGGCCTGGCCGGTCGGACCTCGGGTTTCCCCCACCGGTCGGATCGTGCACCGTGGCTTCACGATCCCACCGGTCGGAACGCGACGGGCGGGACGTGAACCCGCAGTCACCCTAGGTGAGCTACCGATGCCCGTTTCGTGCCTCCCTGTGCGGATCCTCGGTGAGATCATCCACAGAGGTTTGCGCGAATACCTTGCGGAGCGTGGCAAGCAGGTACGCTCCCGATTGATCGCTGGTCCAGCGGCGCCTCCCCCACGGCGTCCCCGGCGGTCGCCGCCTAATCGCCCGCGAGGGCGAGCCGGGGACCCAGGTTTCTGGGGTGAATCCGCGAAAGCGGTAGGGCCTACTTCCCGCCCGAACCCGTCAGCTAACTCGGTCGGCGGTCGACGGAAGAAGGATTGACGACCTGTGTCGTTCGCACGCTCCGCCCAAGGGCGGTCCGTTCTCCTGCTGTCTCTGATCGTCGCGGCGCTGATGATCGTCACGGGTTCGCCGACGCCGGCACCCGCGGCCCCTGCCGCGACCGACCCCGAAGGCGGCACCCCCGCTCTCCGGAAGGCCCTCGCCGAGTCCTCCGCCGGCTACAGCGCCGCGAAGGCCAAGCTGGCGGCGTCCAAGAAGCGCCAGGCCGAGCTGGTGGTCAAGTCGCGCCAGGTCGAGGCCCAGGTCGCCGTCCTCAGCAAGGACGTCAACGCCCTCGCCGTCGCGGCGTTCAAGGGCGGCGAGCCGAGCATGATGCAGGCCGCGCTCGACGCCGGCTCGATGGACACGTTCCTCGGCAAGTCCGAGATCGTCAGCGAGCTGTCGCGCCAGAACCAGACCAAGATCCGCGCGCTGACCAAGTCGCGCGACGAGATGAACAAGCAGAAGCGCCAGCTCGCGGACGAGATCAAGGTCCAGACCGCGGCCGAGAAGGCCATGGCCAAGCGCAAGGCGGACGCGGAGCGCGCGCTCGGCATCGCCACCGGCGGCTTCACCGGCGACGCGGGCGCACGGGCGTCCCGGTCGGCGCCGCGCAACTCCGACGGCTCGTTCCCGTCCCAGGGCTGCACCGAGGACGACCCGACCACCTCGGGCTGCCTCAGCCCGCGCACGCTCAGCGCGTTGCAGCAGGCCAAGGGCGCCGGCTTCACCCGGTACGTCGCGTGCTTCCGCTCGGCGTCCTTCGGTGAGCACGGCAAGGGCCGTGCCTGCGACTTCGCCGCCCAGAAGAGCGGGTTCGGCGGGGTGGCCACGGGTGGCGACAAGACCTACGGCAACAACCTGGCGAACTACTTCATCAACAACTCGGACAAGCTCGGCGTCCTGTACGTGATCTGGTTCAACCAGATCTGGATGCCCAGCACCGGGTGGCGCGCATACAGCGGTGGCAACGGCGACCCGTCGTCGGACCACACCAACCACGTGCACCTGTCCGTCCAGTAACAATCGGTTGACCCTGCCCTGGAACGTGGGCATTCTCGACGCGCATTGATCCGATCTCTCGTGGACGGAGCGCGTCATGAGGTCACGGCTGTGGGCGGCACTGACGGTCACGTTCGCGTTCATCGTCCCGGTGCCGCCCCAGGCCGCGGCCGACCCGCCCGACACGCCGCGCGCCAAGGCGGTGTGGCAGCAGCGGTGGGCCCCGGACCCGCAGGTCAACGGCCTGGACGCGTTCGAGTTCATCGAGGAGGACCGGGCCAACTCGCACCCGGCGGGGCAGCCTCACATCAAGGTCGACGGCGCGAACTACCGGTTCACGATGCACACCGTCGACCGCGACAAGACCACGGACCGGCAGCGCCAGGAGGTCCGAGGTTCGCGCACGAGCGGCCAGGACCTGATCCTGCTCAAGGGCCAGACGTGGCGATTCACCCAGTCGATGTACATCCCCGGCTCGCTCAAGGCCACGACGAGCTTCACGCACATCATGCAGACCAAGGCGCCTGGCACGGGCACGCTGCCGATGCTGACGATGTCGCTGCAACGTCCGGGCGGCGTGCCGAAGATCCAGCTCAAGCTGACGTCCGGCAACGTCACCGTCGGCCAGACCAACCTGGCGCCGCTCCAGAACCGCTGGATCGACATGGAGCTGGAGATGACGATCGGGGACGCGCCGAACGGCCGCGTCCGCTGGGTCGTCCGCGACGGCGCGACGACCGTCGTGGACGTCACGCGCAGCCGCGTCGACACGTGGCTGGAGGACCGCGTCCGGCCCAAGTGGGGGATCTACCGCTCGCTCGGTGACTCGTCCGGCTCGCTCCAGGACTGCTACCTGCTGCTGCGGAACCTCCGCGCCTACGAGTGGACGGACAGTCCGGCGCCCGTCTGGACCCAGCTCGAAGCAGAGGACGCGGTGATCTCGCGGGGCACCGTCCGCACCGACCATCGCGACTACACCGGCACCGGCTTCGTCGACATGGACGAGGCCTCCGGCGCTTACGTCGAGTGGCGCGTCAAGGCGGCGACCACCGGCCGGGCCAGCTTCACGGTCAAGTACGCCAACGGCAGCACGTCCACGGAACGGCCGATGGACGTCCGCGTCAACGGCGCGCTGGTGTCAGGCGCGCACCCGTTCAAGTACACGCTGTCGTGGGACGAGTGGGACACCCGGACGATCAGCGCGAACCTGGTGGCGGGCATGAACACCGTCCGGGTGACCACGACGACGGCCGGCGGCCCGAACCTCGACAACCTGCAGGTCCACCTCACCCCGGCATGATGGGTGCGTGACGACCACCAGCGACCACGGCATCCTCGGCGGCCCGCACCAGGACTTCCAGCTGTACCGGTACCCGTGCTCGCCGGATCTCGCGAGCCTGGTCGAACGGCACTGGGTGACGCGGTGGGCACTGCCGCCCGGTGCAGAGTCGACGGTGACGTTGCTGCCGCACCCGTGCGTGAACGTCGTCCTCGATGGGGGCACGCTCGTGGTGTCCGGCGTGCAGCTCGGGCGGTTCACCCGGGTGCTGGCCGGTGCCGGCGGGGCGCACGGCGTGAAGTTCCGGCCGGGTGGATTCCTGCCGCTGCTCGGGTCGCCGGTGAGCGAGTTGACCGGCCGTGTCCAGCCGCTGTCCGCGCTGTGGGGCGCCGACGTCACCCGGCTGGAGCGGACGCTGACCGCCACGAGCGACGTCGGCGAGCGGGTGCGCGCCGTCGAGGAGTTCCTGCGGCGGCGCTGGCCGGACCCCGACCCGAAGGTGGAGCTGGTCGGTGAGATCGTCCGCGCGTTGCTGCACGACCGGGCGGTCACCCGCGTCGACGACGTGACCAGGCGGTTCGGCCTCACCGCCCGTACGCTGCAAAGACTCTTCCACCGGTACGTCGGGGTCAGCCCGAAATGGGTGCTCCAGCGGTACCGGGTCCACGAGGCCGCGGCGCGTCTCGCCGAGGGCGGCGGCCGGTCGTGGGCCGAACTGGCGGTCGAGCTGGGCTACTTCGACCAGCCGCACTTCATCCGGGACTTCACGCGGGCGGTCGGGATGCCGCCGACGGAGTACCTGGCGGCGTGCGCCCGCCACGCCGCACCGATCCCCGCCTGAGTGGCAGCGCGGTTGTAGCTTTCAGCCCAGATCACCGAGTGGGGGACGGCTCGGGGTTTGCCCTGATTCCGTCAGTCGTCCGGTGGACCGCAGCTACACCCTACGGCGTAGAGAGATGTGCTTCCTGGGATGGAAGCGCTGGTCCCTCGGCGTTGGGAGGGTAGGACCACGGCTCCGGTACGGGGCTGACGGGGATGGGCGGGGAGGCCACGTGAACGGCAGCACGACCGGTGTCGCGCCTAACACGCTGGGCCGGCGGATCGTCCGCGAGCTGCCGCTGATGGCCGTCCTCTACGTCGTCTACCAGCTCGGACGGGTCGTCGCAGGCGAGCACGCGAGCGCGGCGTTCCACAACGCCGAGCAGATCTGGAACATCGAACGCTGGCTCCGGCTGCCGAACGAGGCCGCGATCCAGCTCTGGGCATGGGACTGGCCCGAGCTGATCCGGGCGTCCAACGGCTACTACGCCGCCGCGCACTTCCCGCTGACGATCGCCGTCCTGGTCTGGATCTTCGTCTGGCGGCCGGCCGCCTACCCGTGGTTCCGGTGGGCGCTGGTGATCCTCACGACCCTCGGACTGGTCGGCCACCTCGTTTATCCCCTCGCGCCGCCGCGGATGCTGACGCACCATGGCCTTGTGGACACGGGCATGCTGTTCGGACAGTCCGTCTACAGCCCTCCGGGCACGGGTATCGCCAACCAGTTCGCGGCGATGCCGTCCCTGCACGTGGGCTGGGCGGCGCTGATCGCGATCGCCGTGATCGTGACGACCACGACCCGCTGGCGCTGGCTGGCGCTCGCGCACCCCGTCCTGACCCTGCTGGTCGTCGTCGTGACCGCGAACCACTACTGGCTCGACGGGCTCGTGGCCCTCGGCCTGCTGGCCATCGCGCTGTGGGCCGTGCGGGCGCTGCTCCCGTCCCGGCCGGCGCCGATCGAGACAAAGCCGGTCGAGAAAGTGCCGGTCGAGCCGGCCGGGCGTGACCTGGCCGGACCGCCGCCGCTGATCGGCGTGCCGACATGACGACCACCTGTGCGACCCTCGAAGTCCCCCGGGACTGGACGGTCCGCGTGCCGCTCGGTGGCCCCGGCCGCCCCGGTCGCTCCGATCAGGCGGGCACGCCTGGGTCGAGCGTGCGGTCGCGTTCGGGCGGTTCGTGCTCGTCGGCGGCACCGCCACGGCACTCACGAGCGTCCTGTTTCTGCTGCTCGGCACGGTCATGACGGCGACGGTCGCGAACACCGTGGCCACTGTCGTCACCACCATCGTGTCGAACCAGGCGCACGCGCGCTGGACGTTCCGCAGCGGTCGCCGGGGTGCGGGCATGCACCTGCGGGCAGGTCTCAGCGTCGCCATCACCTACCCCGTCACGACGCTCGCGCTGGTCATCCTGGACCGCGTCGACCCGTCGGCTAGCGCGGGCATGGAGCTTCTGGTCCTGTTCGCCGGTTCCGCCGTGGCCGGGCTGCTGCGGTACCTGCTCCTCCTGGTCGGTGTCTTCCCGGACAGTCCGGCGGCGTTCGCCCAGGCTCAGGCCCGGTAGAAGCGGCGGCCCCGGACGGCCCAGGTCATCGCGGCGCCGACGATCACGACCCCGATGACGAGGTACGGGTTGACGCTGTTGCCCCTGATCGGGAGCGACCCCTTCGGCTGCGGCGGCTCGGGCAGGGCCGCGAAGTTCACGAGCGAGGTGGCCTCCAGCATCGTGATGTGGTCGAGCACGATCGCGATGGCCCTGGTGGCGAACGTCCGGATCAGGTCGTTGCGGGTACCGGCGCGGATCGTCGCGAGCAGCCCATAGACGTTCCCGTGGGCGGCACGGAGCCGCTTGACGAAAACCTGGTCGTACGCTGCCGGGTTCGGCGCCGCCGTCATCTCGGCCATCCACGCCTGCTGGTCGGCGTTGGGCTCGGTGGGGAGCGGCACGTCGAGCTGGGCGGCGACGTTCTGGACGGTCTCGTCCAGCTCGGCGTGCCCGTCGATCATGTGCAGTCCGGCCTCCCTGACCGCCTCGTTCTGCGACCGTTCCTGCGCCTGCCGGCCGGAGGGGCCTTCCCAGAGCCCGGCGAGGCGGACCTTGACGAGGAAGTCCCGGTCAGCGAGCGTCAGCGGCCCGGTGGGGGTCTGGACGATGCCGGTCTCGGGGCGCTGGTCAGCCCCCGGCGCCGGGGGAAGAGGCAGCTCGGCCCAGGTCACCAGGCCGGTCTGTTCCAGGACGGTGATGTGGTCGAGCACGGTCGTCATGCACTGCTCGGAGAACTGGCGGACGAGAGTGTTGCGCGTGCCGGCCCGCATCTTGGCCAGCAGCTGGTAGACGCCACCGTGCGCGCCCCGGAGCAGGTCGGTGAACCGCTGCTCGAACTGCGCGTCGGAGTTGGCCTTCTTCATCTGGTTGATCCGGCTGACGAGCTCGCCGGTCATCTCGCTCGGCAGCGTCACGCCCAGCTGCTGGCCGAGTTGGATCACCCGCGCGTCGAGCTGGTTGTGGCCGTCGATGAGGTGCTGGCCCGCCTCGCGGATCCTCGGGTTGCTGCTCTTCTCCATTGCCATCCGCCCGGCCGGCCCTTCCCAGAGCCCAGCCAGCCGGACCTTCACCAGCATGTCCCGGTCGGCGGCGGTCAGCGGGCCGAACGGCGTCTGCTGGACGCTGTTGTCGGCCGCCTGCGCGCTCGGCGCGGACACGGCGAAGAACAGGCTGGCGAGTAACGGGATGAGTACCAGCAAGGCGCCCCGGCGTCGGTTGACCCCGCTGATCAGACCAAGGGCCTGATCGTCTCGTGTGCTCGTCAAGAGGCCCTCCTGGCGTTCGTTCCCGTACACGTCATGGCGGTCCCTCGGGATCGCTCGTCACGGTGTACGGGGAGTTACGTGCGCCGGTTCAAGCAAGCCGGTGCGGGGACGAACGGTCGGCGGCCGGCCCGTATCCTGGACAGGTGTCTGAAGCTGTGACGAACGACTGGGTGGCCCGTACCGCCGACGACGTGATCACCGAGGCGGAACGCCGGTACCCGGGCGAGGTGATCACGTCCGCGTCGGGCGTCAGCCCGTCCGGCCCGATCCACCTCGGCAACCTGCGCGAGGTGATGGTTCCGCACCTGGTCGCCGACGAGATCCGGCGCCGCGGGGTACCGAGTCGGCACATCCTGTCGTGGGATGACTACGACCGCCTGCGCAAGGTCCCCGCTGGCGTGCCTGAGTCGTTCGCCGAGCACATCGGGCGGCCGCTCACGGCTGTCCCGGACCCGTGTGGCCAGCACGAGAGCTGGGCGGAGCACTTCAAGGAGCCGTTCCGGGCGGCGCTCGCCGAGCTGGGCGTAGAGCTGGTGGAGATCAGCCAGACGGCGATGTACACGTCCGGGGCGTACGAGCAGCAGATCGTCTCGGCGATGCGCCGCCGCGCGGACATCGACGCGGTGCTCGGCCGGTACCGCACCAAGCGCACGGCCGAGGCGGCCGAGGACGAGGACGACGACGCGTACTACCCGTTCAAGCCGTACTGCGAGACGTGCGGCCGCGACACGACCACCGTCACCGCGTTCGACGACGACACCACCGAGCTGAGCTACACCTGCGAGTGCGGCGGCGCCGGCGGGCCGAAGCCGATCGCGCAGGTCCCCGGCAAGCTCGTGTGGAAGGTCGACTGGCCGATGCGCTGGGCGTACGAGCGCGTGACGTTCGAGCCGGGCGGCGTCGACCACTCGTCGCCGGGGTCCAGCTTCACCGTCGGGTCGCAGCTTGTCCGCGAGATCTTCGCCGCCGAACCGCCGCACTACGTCGGGTACGCGTTCGTCGGCACCAGCGGCTCGGCGAAGATGAGCGGGTCGAAGGGCGCGGCGCCGACCCCGTCCGACGCGCTGCGGATCTTCGAGGCACCGCTGCTGCGCTGGCTTTACGCGCGGCGCAAGCCCAACCAGGCCATCACGCTGGCGTTCAACCAGGAAGTCAGCCGCACCTACGACGAGTGGGACGCGTTGAGCCGCCGCGTCGCCGAGGGCACCGGCGAGGCGCTCGACGCGGTGATCCGGGCCCGCGCGACGGGCACCGCGGCCGGGCCGGTCGTCGTGACGCCGCGCCCGCTGCCGTTCCGCACCCTCGCGTCCGTCGCCGACATCACCGCCGGCGACGAGCAACAGGTGGTCCGGATCCTGCGCGACATGACCACCCCTGACCTCGAACTCGACGAGGTGCAGCCCCGGCTCGACAAGGCCCAGGCCTGGGTCACCGAGTACGTCGCCGCCGAGGACCGCACCCAGGTGCGCGACCAGCCCGACCTCGACCTGCTCGCCGGCCTCACCGAATCGCAGCGGCACGCACTCAAGCTGCTCCAGGACGGGCTCCAGGAGCACTGGTCGCTCGACGGCCTCACGACCCTGCTCTACGGCATCCCGAAGATCCAGCTCGGCCTCCCGATGGACGTCAAGCCGACGCCGGAGCTGAAGGCGGCGCAGCGGGCCTGGTTCGTCCTCGTGTACCAGCTGCTCGTCGGCCGCGACACCGGGCCGCGCCTGCCCACCCTCCTGCTCTCGCTGGGCGCCGACCGCGTCCGCTCCCTCCTGACCGCCTGACCCACTTTCCGCCTTGGGGTGGGATCGACGAGCCTGGCTCGCTGATCCCACCCCAACCGCGTCGGGCCCCGCCGTAGAACTTTTCTGGATCAATTCCAGAAAGGGTCGAACCATCAGGAAAGCGTTTTCGTGAGGAAGGTGTCCGCGGATCGACCGCGGGCCTCACCACCCGCCCACCGGGTGGCAGACAGCAACTCGCAGGGGAGAGTCCAATGTCTACGAAGACGCGTACCAACCTGATCCGCGCCGCCGTGCTCCTTGGCGCCGGTGGCGTGATGGTCGCCGGCCTGGCACCGTCGGCCGGCGCGGCGCAGGCTGGCGACGTGCAGGCGGCCCAGGCCGTCACCGTCACCGTCAACCAGCAGGGCAACTACACCGCCGCGCTCTGCGTCGGCGACATCCTGGAAGCCCGGTGCGTCGAGGGCGTCCGCCGCGGTCAGACGCGGACGTTCACCGTCAACCCGCCGGCCAACTCGCCGGTGTCCGTGCGGCTGCTCGTCAACGGTGGCGGCGACGCCAGCATCGACGTGGTGACCCGCGGCAACGCGCTGCGGTTCCAGACCGGTGGCAGCGCGGCGCGGCCGACGATCGTCCGCCGCTAGTTCACGGAGCCGACCTGGCCGGGGCCCAGGCCAGGTCGGAACCCGCTCGACGTTCCACGCCCCGGTCATCGAAGATCGGGGCGTGGACGTTCAGCCGGGGGTCGGGTCGCTACGACTGATCGGCACGAACCGGCCGTTCCGCCGCCTCTGGACGGCCCGCACCGTCTCCTACTTCGGCGACTCGCTCAGCCTCGTCGCGTTGATGCTGTACGTCGCCGACACGACCGGGCAGGCGCTCGCCGTCGCGACCCTGCTGCTCGTCGGTGACTTCGCGCCGGCGCTGCTGGGCCCGCTGACCGGCGCGATCAGCGACCGGTTCGACCTCAGGCGCGTCATGATCGGATGCGAGCTGGCCCAGGCCGCGCTGGTGACGGTCATCGCGTTGTGGCTGCCGTCCCTGCCGCTGTTGCTGGCACTGGTGGCGGCCCGCGCCATCGCGGCGCAGATCTTCCAGCCGGCGTCGCGGACGGCCGTGCCGAGCCTCGTCCCGGACCGGGATCTGGGCGGTGCCAACGCCGCGGTCGGCATCGGCACGAACGGCGGCGAAGCGCTGGGGCCATTGGCCGCCGCGTTGCTCATGCCGCTGCTCGGCGTCCGGGGAGTGTTGCTTGTGGACGCTGCCACGTTCCTCGTCTCGGCGGCGCTGCTGGCGGGCCTGCCGCGCATGGCCAGGCCTTTGAGTGACGCGCGCACCTCGTTCCTGGCGGACGTCAAGGCCGGGGTGCGGTACCTGGCGACGGCGCCGGTCGTCCGCGCGATCGCGCTGGGGTACTTCGCGATCGTGGCGTTCAACGGGATCGACGACGTGGCGCTCGTCTTCCTCGCCACGGACACGCTCGGCGGCGGCGAGACGGCCGTCGGCGTCCTGCTCGCGGCTGTCGGCATCGGGCTTTTCGTCGGGTACGCACTGCTGACCCGTCCCAGGTTCGGCATGGTGCCGCTGCTGATCGCGGGCTTCGCGGTGAGCAGTGCCGGGAACCTTCTGACCGGTGTCGCGTGGGCGGTCGCGGCGGCGTTCGTGGTGCAGGCCGTCCGGGGCATCGGCATCGCGGCGATGGACGTCGCCGCCAACACCCTCATCCAGCGGACCGTCCCCGAGGAGATGCTCGGCCGCGTCTTCGGCAGCCTGTACGGCGGCATCGGTGTCGCGGCCGCGCTGTCCTACGTCGCCGGCGGGTTGCTGCTCGACCTGACCAGCCCGCCCGTCGTGTTCATCGGCGCCGGCGCGCTCGGCCTGCTGGCCACCGCCGCCACCGCGATCGCCCTACGCCGCCGGTAGCTCCAGTTCGGCCAGGACCGCGCGGTGATCCGTCCGGGGCAAGGGGTGAGTCGAGACGCGCAGTACCTTGACCCGCTCGTCGACCAGGACGTGGTCGATCGTGACGGGCGGCAGCGGGCGGCCGCTCTGCCAGGTAGGGGACAGTCCGGCGCCGACGGCGTCCGCCGCGTCCCGGTACCCGGTGTCGAGGACGCGGATCAGCGCGGCGTGGTCGAGCGTGGCGTTGAAGTCGCCGGCGAGGATCCGGGCCGGCCCGGTGCGGGGAGCCGGCGGCAGGGCGTCGAGGCCGCGCTGGCCCATGCGCGTGTGCTCGGGGTCGTGCGGCGAGGCGGGGTGAGCGGCCCTCACCTCGACGGACTGGCCCGACGGCAGGGTGATCAGCGCGCACGGTTCCGCGACCGTCGGGTCGCACGCGGTGGTGACTGCCCGGAGCGGGTGGCGGGAGTAGACCGCCGAGTCCTGGCTGATGCCGTTGGGCAGGATCCGGTGCGGGAACCGCGAGTCCATCCCCAGATGGTCGAGGTCGCGGGCCAGGTCCGTCGACAGCTCCTCGAACACGACGACGTCCGGTTCGAGCCGGCGGACGAGCGCGAAAACGTCCCTGGCCGGCGACTCGCCGAGGTGGAGGTTGGCCGTCAGCACGCGGAGTTGGGGACCGCCACCGCCGCGCTGCACGTCGGGGAGCATCCGCGGTACCACCGCGACCAGAAGCGACACCACGATCAGGACCGCGACGGCGACCGCCCGCCACCGGCGCAGCAACACGGCGACCAGCAGCGGCAGCACCGAGACGGCGGTGATGTACGGCGTGAACGCCATGGCCGCGATGCCGGGGAAGCCGGCTTCGAGGCCGAACGTCCGGACGGCCGCCCACAGCCCGAACACGCCGATCGCGACCCACAGCGCGACGCCGGCAGCACATGGCCGGCGCCGGTCGGCAACCTCGGCGGGCGGATCCTGAAGGGCGGTGGTCAAAGGGCCTGTCCTTCGCGTCGGCTACCCCGACAGCGAAGCACGGCCGATCAAGTCGGCAACCAGAACCGCAGGATGCCGTCGCGCTCCTGCCACAGCGTCCCGCCGCACGCCTCGATGACCCGCCGCGACGCGATGTTCGTGTCCGCGCAGGTGACGAGGGCCTGCTCGATGCCCAGCGCCGCGATCCTGGCCCTCGCGCACCGGCCATAGGCTGGCCGCATGGAGTTCGCAGAGGTAGTCAGGCGCCGCCGCATGGTGCGGCACTACACCGACAAGCCCCTTCCGGACGGTGCCGTGGACCGGATCGTGGAGCAGACGCCGACCATGCAGCTCGCGCCGCTCGTGGTCGTGCCGCTGGCGCACAAGCAGACCTATCTGGAGCGGTACGCCGAGTCGGACAAGGGCTGGGAGGACCGCGCGGAAGCGCGCTGGCCGGCGCCGTACTGGCACATCGACACCGGCATGGCCGCGCTGTTGATGCTGCTCACGGCCGTGGACGAGGGCCTGGACGCGTGCTTCTTCGGGATCATGCCGGAGCACCTGGAGCCGTTCCGCGCGGAGTTCGGTGTGCCGTCCGAGTACGCGCCGATCGGCGGGATCACGGTGGGGTACCGATCCGAGGACACGCCGCCGCAGAGCGCCCGGATCGCCGAGCGACGGCGCGCCGTCGAGGACGTCGTCCATCATGGACAGTGGTAGCGGTCAGAACCAGTGCACGCAGTGCGGGGAGCGGTCGGCGCGGAAGAGGGCGTCCGCGAGGGCGGCCGCGCCGGGGTGGTGGGCCTGGATGTGTCCGGCGCGCACGAGTGTGCTCGGGGCGGTGCCGCCGAGGTAGATCGTGCCCAGGTCGCTGACGTCCAGGGACAGGTCGGGCTCTCGATCCGTCGGGACGCAGTCGGCCTTGCTGTCCTGGACGGTCAGCAGGTAGCGGCCGTGTTCGGCGAGGGCCGGATCGTCGACGTCGAGGACGAGCTCGCCGTCGGTGAACCAGCCGCGCGCGGTCAGGGCACGCGGGACGTCCAGCAGCCGCACCCAGAGCCAGTCGGTGTCGTCGCTCAACTGGCCGGCGCGGAAGTCCGCGAGCTGCCAGCGCAGCGGATGCTCGGGCGGGAAGTGCTTGAACACGACCTCGGTGACCACGTCGTGTCCGAGCGCGAACCGGGCCAGCGCCGTGACGACGGCGTCGTCGGTGGCGATGGTCTCGTCGACCGTCAAGATGCGGGGCTCGCCGATCGAGTAGCTGGCGTACCCGTCCGGGGCGCCGTCGACGTCACGGTGGACGGCGACGTAGCGCGGCTCAGGTGAGACCGGCGGCATCCCTGCGCCCACGACCCACCAGCGGTGCGGCCGGGACAGCGCGCCGGGTTGCGCGCGGCGGTACCGGTCGTAGACCTCTTCCAGGATCTCGCCGCACTCGGCACGCCGCAGCAGCTCGATCGAGCCGGGCGCTGCGGCTTCGGCGGTTCCGCGCGCCCGGGGGACGGCGAGGGCGGCCTGGTGGCGCGGCACCGTCAGCCGTTGCGTGTAGGTCGCAGGTCCGTAGCCGAACCTGCGGTAGATCAGCGCCTCGGAGGCCAGCAGGACGGAGAGGAACTCCCCTCGGGCCCGCAGCTCGGTGAGCTGATGCCGCATCATCGCGCTGAGCACGCCCTGGCGTCGGTGCGAGGGCAGGACGCCGACGGCGGTCACCCCGGCGGCCGGGACGAGGATCTCGCCGGGCAGGGTGAGTTCGAGGGAGTACGCACCGGTGGTGCCGACGGGCCGCCCGTCCGCCGTCACGGCGAGCAGGTTGCGGTCCATTTCCAGCGCCGACCACCAGACCCCGCCGCCACCCTCGGTCGGGGTTTCCGGGAAGCGCCCGAGCGCCGCATGGAACGTGTCGACGAAGACGTCGAGGTCCTGGTCGGTCGTGGGACGGATCTCCATTGCGCAACAGTGCCGCGTCGACCCGTGGCCAGGTCAAGCGGATTGCTTCGACCGCCGAGCGGTCAGCCGACGTTCAGCGCCGTGGCCGCAGCCTTGCCGTATCCGAGGCGAGGAGGCGACGGAGATGTTCCGAGGCAGCGATGCGCGGTGGGTCTGGTGCTGGTCCTGGCGGCGTGCACGAACTCCACCACGTCGACGAAGGCGGGGGACCAACTGCCCGCCGGTCCACGGTGTATCGCACCGGAGGAGGGCAGCGGCTGCCTTCCGCTGGCGCCGGCGAAGGATCGGGCGGACCTGCTGCGGCCGGCCTTCTCCAAGCCCACCGACATCACCAACCCGCTGCATCCGAGCAGCGCGCTGACCCAGGTCATCTATGGGGGCCAGGTTGACGGCAAGCCGTTCCGGACGGAGTTCAGCCGCCTCCCCGACACCAAGACGATCACGTGGGACGGGCGGAAGATCCCGGTGGTCAGCTGGCAGTACCTGGCGTTCTCCGACGGGCGGATCCACGAGGTCGCGGTGGACTGGTTCGCCCAGGACGATCGGGGCTCGGTCTGGTACTTCGGCGAGGACGTCTTCAACTACGCCGACGGAGCCGTGGAGAACACCGACGGAACCTGGCTCGCAGGCAAGGACGGGCCGCCCGGGATGATCATGCCCGGCAGGCCGAAGGCAGGCGACGTGTACCGGCCGGAGAACATCCCCGACGCCGTGTTCGAAGAGGTCACGGTCAAGGCAGTGGACCAGA
The DNA here is from genome assembly GCA_963742725.1 of uncultured Actinomycetota bacterium. Classification (GTDB taxonomy): domain Bacteria; phylum Actinomycetota; class Actinomycetes; order Mycobacteriales; family Cryptosporangiaceae; genus CAVVAL01. The sequence continues at coordinate 22,585 of CAVUMX010000004.1, forward strand.
CGGTGCCTGGTCCGAGTGGCCCGGTCGCCGGCGCGGTCGTGGTCAGCGAGCTGCACTTCGACGGCAAGTACGAGGAGAAGATCTTCGCCCCTGGGTACGGCGAGTTCTCGACCGGCAGCCCCACTGGGGATCTGGAAGGTGTGTCGCTGGCGGTGCCCACGGATGCTCGTCCGGGGTCCTTGCCAGCGGGATTCACCGCGGGCGTTCGTTCGGCGTTTGACGTTGTCGGGCGGAACGACTGGGTCGCTGCGTCCGCCGCGGTTGGTGCGCTGTCAGCGTCCTGGGGAAGTATCCGGACCAGCGGGGTGCCCGACCTGCTCGGCAAGCAGATGACCAGGGACGTCGAAGTGTTGACGGCCGCCGTTGCGGCGCGCGATCCGAAGGCGGCACATGGGGCTTCGTTGCGCGTCGCGCAGAATGCGCTGGACCTTCGGCTGCGGCACGAGCCGTTGGCTGGGATCGAACGGGCGCGGGCCGACCTGTGGGCGCGGCAGATCCCGATCGACGCCGCCGCCGGGGAGGCCGGCGCGGTGCTCGGGGACGCGACGACGTTCGGGTGGACGTGGGACCGGATCCGGCCGACGGCGCCGTCCACGCTGGTGGCGAAGGTCGAGGGGCCGCTGCGTGAGCTGATGGACGCGGCGACGCGGAAGGACCTCGCGGCGGCGAGCCGATCGGCGACGGCGCTGAGCGCCGCCCTGAAGACACACTGAACGACGGCGCCTACGATCGGCTTGTGGACGGTGACGGCCGGACCGGTGCGGTTCGGTTGGCGACGGGCGTGACGCTGCGGTACGAGGAGTTCGGGGATTTCGCGGGCACGCCCGTCGTGTTCCTGCACGCGTGGGGCGAGTCGCGTCGATGCTTCGACCGCCTCGTCCCGTTGCTCCCGCTATCGGTCCTCGCGCTGACGTTGGACCAACGTGGCCACGGCGAAGCGGAATCGCCGCCGACCAGGTACGCGCTCGCGGACTTCGCCCGTGACGTCGAGGCCTTTCTGGACGAGATGGGCCTGGCCGATGCGGTCCTGGTGGGCTCCTCCAGCGGCGGGTACGTCGCGCAGCAGGTGGCCGTCGACAGTCCGGAGCGGGTGCGCGGCCTGGTGCTCGTCGGCGCGCCGCGCAGCCTGCTCGGGCGGCCGGCGTTCGCCGACGAGGTCGATCGGCTCGTCGACCCGGTTGACCGCGACTGGGTGCGGCAGTCCCTGGAGTGGTTCCCGCGCTACCAGGACGTGCCGGCCGACTACATCGACGACCGTATTGAGGATGGCGTCCGGACCCAGGCGCACGTGTGGCGGGAGACCTTCACCGGACTGATCACCGCCCGCCCGCCGACGGAGACGGGCCGCATCACCGCCCCGACGCTGGTGATCTGGGGCGAACGCGACGAGCTGCTGCCCAGATCCGACCAGGAGGCGCTGGCCGCTGCGAGTCCGCGCGGACGGCTGGTCGTCTACGGCGACACCGGCCACCTGGTGTTGTGGGAGCAACCAGAACGAATCGCCGCAGACCTCGCAGAATTCGTTCGGTCCGACGGCCGCTGGTGACCTGCGGATGGCAGTGAGCGGGCGGGCAGACCTTCGAGTATGGTTGCGCGGATTCGAGTCGACTGCAGGCCCCGCGACGAGTCGCGGGCTACCGGAGGAAGCGGCATGCTTGGCATTGCGAAGCGCCTACTCAGCAACGTCCACCTGTACGTACTGCTGCAGAAGGGACTAGGCGCCGACAAGCTGCGGTACCAATGCCTGGACGTGCTGGCCGCGAAACCGGGCGACGCCGTCCTCGACGTCGGCTGCGGCCCCGCGTACTACCTCGACAAGCTCGGCGACGTCCGCTACTTCGGGTTCGACACCGAGCCTCGGTACATCGAGCACGCCCAGAACCGCTGGGGCAGCGACCAGGTGCAGTTCCGTTGCGCGACCTTCACCGAGGCCGACCTGGCCGACCTGCCGCCGATCGACAAGGTCCTGCTGATGGGCCTGCTGCACCACCTGTCGGACGAGGAGTCCCGCGGGCTGCTCGACCTGGTCGGGCGCGCGCTCGCACCGGGCGGGGTGGTCGTCGCCGTCGACACCTGCATGGAGGCCGGACAGGGCAGGGTGTCCCGTTGGATGTCCGAGAACGACCGGGGCGAGCACGTGCGCTACCCGGAGGAGTTCGCCGCCCTGGCCCGTGAGTCGTTCGGCGAGGTGACCGGCGAGGTGTGGTCGGACGTCACCCGCATCCCGTCCAGCTTCTGGACGATGAGCATGTCCGCGCCGATCGCCAAGTAGAGCCTGACTGTCGTCCGGGCCGGCCGGTGAACGGCCGGCCCGGACCTCAGCATCAGGCGATGTCGTACCGGTCGAGGTTCATGACCTTGTCCCACGCGGCCACGAAGTCGCGCGCGAACTTCTCCTGCGCGTCGTCGCTCGCGTAGACCTCCGCGAGCGCCCGCAGTTCGGAGTTCGAGCCGAACACGAGGTCGGCGCGGCTGGCGTTCCACTTGACCGAGCCGGTGGCGCGGTCGCGGCCGTCGAAGGTCTCCGCGTCCTCGGACGTCGCCTTCCACTCCGTGCCCATGTCGAGCAGGTTCACGAAGAAGTCGTTGGTCAGCGACCCGGGCGTCGAGGTGAGGACGCCCAGCGGGGACTGCTGGTGGTTCGCGCCCAGGACCCGCAGGCCGCCGATGAGGGCGGTCAGCTCGGGCGCGCTCAGGTTCAGCAGGTTCGCGCGGTCGACCAGCAGGTACTCCGACGGCAGCCGGTTGCCCTTGCCGCGGTAGTTGCGGAACCCGTCCGCGGTCGGCTCGAGCGCGGCGAAGGACTCGACATCGGTCTGGTCCTGCGACGCGTCCGTGCGTCCCGGGGTGAAGGGAACCTGGAGATCGTGGCCGGCAGCCTTGGCGGCCTGCTCCACCGCCGCGCACCCGCCGAGCACGATGAGGTCGGCCAGCGAGACCTTCTTGCCCCCGGTCTGGGAGCTGTTGAAGGACTCCTGGATCCCTTCGAGGCTGCGCAGCACCTGAGCCAGGCTGTCGGGGTCGTTGACCTCCCAGCCACGCTGCGGCTCAAGGCGGATCCGCGCCCCGTTCGCCCCGCCGCGCTTGTCGCTGGCCCGGAACGTCGAGGCCGACGACCACGCGGTGGAGACGAGCTGGGAGACCGACAGCCCCGAGGCGAGGATCTGGCCCTTGAGAGCGGCGATGTCCTCGGCCCCGACGAGCTCGTGGTCCACGGCGGGGATCGGGTCCTGCCAGATCAGCGTCTCCTGCGGGACCAGGGGTCCGAGGTAGCGCTGGATCGGGCCCATGTCGCGGTGGGTGAGCTTGTACCAGGCCCGGGCGAACGCGTCCGCGAACTGGTCCGGGTTCTCCAGGAACCGCCGCGAGATCGGCTCGTAGATCGGGTCGAGCCGGAGCGCGAGGTCCGTCGTCAGCATCGTCGGGGGACGCGACAGCGAGCCGTCCTCCGGGTCCGGCACGGTGTTGGCGCCGGCGCCGTCCTTCGGCTGCCACTGGTGGGCACCGGCGGGGCTTGCGGTCAGCTCCCACTCGTACCCGAACAGGTTCTGGAAGAAGTTGTTGCTCCAGGTCGTCGGCGTGGTCGTCCAGGTGACCTCGAGGCCGCTGGTGATCGCGTCACGACCCTTGCCGGAGCCGAAGGTGCTCGTCCAGCCGAGACCCTGCTCCTCGATGCCGGCCGCCTCGGGCTCGGGACCGACGTGCTGCTCCGGGTCGCCCGCGCCGTGGGTCTTGCCGAACGTGTGGCCGCCCGCGATCAGCGCGACGGTCTCCTCGTCGTTCATCGCCATGCGGCCGAACGTCTCGCGGATGTCCCGGGCCGCGGCGAGCGGGTCCGGGTTGCCGTTCGGGCCTTCGGGGTTGACGTAGATGAGACCCATCTGGACGGCCGCGAGCGGGCTCTCGAGCTCCCGGTTGCCGGTGTAGCGCTCGTCGCCGAGCCAGGTCGCCTCGGGGCCCCAGTAGACGTCCTCGTCGGGCTCCCATACGTCCGGGCGGCCACCGGCGAAGCCGAAGGTCTTGAAGCCCATCGTCTCCAGGGCGCGGTTGCCCGCGAAGATCATCAGGTCGGCCCACGAGATCTTGCGGCCGTACTTCTTCTTGACCGGCCAGAGCAGCCGGCGCGCCTTGTCCAGGTTGCCGTTGTCCGGCCAGCTGTTCAGCGGCGCGAACCGCTGCATGCCGGCACCGGCGCCACCGCGGCCGTCGTGGATGCGGTAGGTGCCCGCGCTGTGCCACGCCATCCGGATCATGAACGGCCCGTAGTGACCGAAGTCGGCCGGCCACCAGTCCTGCGACGTCGTCATGACCTCGTCGACGTCCCTCGCCAGGGCGTCGAGGTCGAGGCTGTTGAACTCGGCCGCGTAGTCGAAGTCCCCGCCCATGGGGTTGGCCACGGCGGGGTGCTTGCGGAGGATCGTCAGGTTGAGCTGGTTCGGCCACCAGCCGCGGTTACTCCCACCCTCGGTGGGGTGATTGAAGCGTCCGGCCTTGACCGGGCACCCGCCAGCGCTCTCTTCGTTCATCTCTCCGACAACAGCGTCGGGACTCTCAGACACGGGAAATCCTTCCGGAATCAGAGCGTGCGCTCAGGAACTGTTTGCGGTGGAGCAGCCAGGGCACAGGCCCCAGTAGACGACCTCGGCCTCGTCGATGACGTAGCCGTTGTCGTCGGATGCGGTCAGGCAAGGCGTGGTGCCGACGGCGCAGTCGACATCGGCGATTGCGCCGCACGACCGGCACACGACGTGGTGGTGGTTGTCCCCGACCCGGGATTCGTAGCGGGCCACGGAGCCGGGCGGCTCGATGCGCCGCACCAGGCCCGCAGTCGTCAGCGCGCGCAGTACGTCGTATACGCCCTGGTGGGACACCTCGCCGAGGTTCGCGCGGACGACGCCGATGATCGAGTCCGTATCGGCGTGTGGGTTGTCGTGCACCGCGGACAGCACGGCCAGGCGAGGGCGCGTCACACGAAGCGCAGCCCCGCGCAGCATGCGCTCGTAGTCCGTGGTTGTCGACACACCGCGAGTCTTGCTCATTTTCTTGAATGAATCAAGATCAGCGCGCCAGGTTCGTGGCCCCGGCCGGGGGCGCCGGGGCCACGCGGCGTGTCAGTTCGTGACCACCAGCGCGAAGTCGGCGTCGGTGGCGGCGGTCTCGGGGTGCCCGTCGGCGTTGATCTCGTCGGCGACCACCTCGATCGTCCACGTGCCGGCCGCCGGCTGCGCGACCAGCACGTTCTCCACCGTGTCGACCTTGTTCGACACCCCGCCCGCGGTGGACCAGTTGCCCGCCAGCAGGCCGTTGTTACCCCAGCGGACCGTGCCGTCGGGTGCGGTGACCCGGAGGCTGAGGTCGTTCACCCTGGCGCGCGCCGCGGTCGGGGATCCCATCGGGTCGGTGTAGACCATGGTGGCCCGCAGCGGCTCCGCGCCGGTCGTGGTGACCTGGTACGTCCGGCGCTGGCCCACGGTGAGCAGGTCGGACTCGTCGACCAGAACCGGTAACCGGAAGCCGCCGCGCCGCGCCCGCTCGTACATGTTCTGGACGCTCGCGGTGCCCCAGCCCTGGTGCGTGCGGGTGAGGTCGGCCCCTGTGCCGCTGAACGTGTACTGGTTCGCGGTGTTGATCAGCAGCGCCTTGGCGGTCGCCGCGTGCGGACGGCTGGCGAACACGTCGCGCTGCTGGCCCGTCCGTCCGGCGAAGACGCCGTCGGCCCACAGCTGGAACATCAGCCCGGCGAGCCCGCAGGTGATCGGGGTGGCGCCGCTGGTGCCGCCGAACGAGGACGTGTACGAGGTGTCACTGGTCGAGGACGTGGTGAAGATCCGGTCGTAGTAGTTGGACAGGTCCGGCTTGATCCGACCGTCGGTGGCCGGCCCGATGCTCGCGCCGCCGCTCCAGCCGTCGTCGCCGCGGTTGAGGGTGTCGCGGTGGTACTGGCCGCCGACGGACAGCACGTTCTTCGCCCAGGCCTGCGGGCGCGAGCTGCGGCTGCCGGCGTTGCTCTGCGACTGGCAGATCAGCAGGTCGTGGTCGAAGACGATGTCGTCCATCGCGGCGGACGTCGCCGTGTAGTTGGTGGTGAGGGCGCCGCCCCAGCTGTTGCTCTGGAACACGGCGCGGAACTGGCCGGCCGGGTCGACCAGGGCACGGGAGTGCGCGTACCGGTCGCTGACCGAGTTCACGGCGAAGATGCCCTGGCCCTGCGGGAGCATGCCGCGCCCGGCCGCGTTGACGCCGGCGGCGAAGATCTGCCCGTACGTCGCGGTGCCGTGGCTGTTGTTGCTCGAGTTGTTCGGGTGCAGGATCGGCGGCCGGGCCCGGAACTCCTGGTGGGACGCGCGCACGCCGCCGTCCATCACCTCGCCGCGGACGCCCTGTCCCTGATACCCGCCGGCGGTCTGGATCGCGTTGGCGCCGCCGTCGATGCGGGCCTTGTCCATGTCGGACTCCGGTGCCGACCACCGGTCGATCGCGAGCACCTGGTCCAGCCGGGCGACCGCGCGTAACTGCGGGCCGTCGAGCAGCGCCTCGATCAGGCGGCGGCTCTCCGACGCCGACACGACGGCGCCGCCGAGCGACTTCACCTGTAAGGCCACCGCGCGCTGGTCGGCGGCGTCGCGCTCGACCAGGGTCACGATGTATCGCTGCGGCCCGACGGCCGGCGTGGCCAGCGCCTCGGGCTCGATCTTGTCGCCCGGGTGGTAGGCGCCGACCCAGCGCACGTACGGCTGGGCCGCGACCTTCGCCCGGGTGGCCTCGTTCATCCGGACCACGTAGGCGAAGTCCGGCAGGTACGCGCCGATTCGTGCACCCAGCCGGCGCAGCTGCTGGCGCTGTTGCTCCAGCGGCACGGCGGCGAACTGGACGAGATGCAACCCGCCGCGCTCGGCGCGTAAGCCCGCGGGCGCGTGGTCGGCATCGGTGATCGGATCGAACGTGCGGGTGCGCAGGCGGATCAGCCGGGCTTGCGGAGCCGGCGCGCTCCACGTACGCCCGCCGTCCGCGCTGAGCTGGTACGACTCGGCGCCGACAAGACGGGTGCGAGGCGTCTGGTCGGGTTCGGCGGTGGCGCTCCACCCGGTGGTTCCACCGAGTGGGAGCAGGAGGGCGACCACGGAGGTGAGGACGGTTGCTCTTGTCAGCGCGGTGCGACGGCGTTTCGTCATCTGAGGCCCCTGGGCGAGGGTCGGCGAGAGCACACGCCCGCCGTTCGGCGAACGGGGATCTCTGGTGGTGGGGGCGACAACGGTACGCGCTATAGGTCTATACCGGTAGATATCGTCTGCAAGTGCCGGCGAGATCTCGGCCAGGCCACCCGGTACGTCAAACGCAGCTGGCCGATCGGCGGTGTTCCGCTCAAAGGAACAGCGGCCGTTCCGCTCAAAGGAACAGCGTTAGGCCAGGCGCTACCGGCCGCCGGACCGTCGGACACACGCCGAGCCACTCGCTGGCGCCGCCCGGGCCGATCCCGCCGGGACGGCGACCTTCATCCACCGCTTGCTCATGTGAGGAATCGCATGTCCAATCCGCAGCTCATCACGGCGAGGCGCGCCGACATCGCCCCGACCGCGTTGCACTCGGTGTCGGCAGGTCTGGAGCGGGTGGAGGTTCGTCTCCACCTCAACGCGATGTCTCACCCGTACCTCGTCGACCACAACATCGCGGGCACACCGGTGGTACCCGTCGCGATCGTGCTGGACTGGTTCACGGCGGTGGTCCGCGCCTGGCTGCCGGAGCCGGCACCGGCGGTGATCCGGCGCCTGAGCGTCTTACGCAAGATCGGCCTGGACCGGTACGCCAACAGCGGCCACCCTCTGACGGTGCGGGGCATCCGCGACGACGCACAGCTGCACCTGGCCCTTCTCGGTGACGGGGATTCCAAGCATTACCTCGCGACGGCGAGCATCGCCGCCAGCCCGAACCCGGCCGAGTGGACGGTTCCGATCGACCTGAAGCCCGCTCCGCCGGACGTCTACGACGGACGGATGCTCTTCCACGGACCGATGTTCCAGGTCATCCGGGAAGTCCAGGGAGTCTCCGCTTCCGGCGCCGCCGCGGTCCTGAGCGGCGCGGCCGGCATGGGTTGGAACCCGGCCGCCTGGCACATCGACCCCGCTGCCATCGACGGTGGCCTGCAGGTCGCTGTGCTCTGGGCCAAGCAGGTGCTGGGCTGCGCGACATTGCCGATGGGTGTCACAGAGTGCCGCACCTACCAGCCAGGCCCCTACGACGGTCCGACCCTCTGCATCGTGCGGGCGCGGGACGTCTGGCGTGGAGGGGCCGAGTGCGACATCGCCTTCCTCGGCGAGGACGGCACGGTTCGCGCCGAACTTTTCCGGGTCTCACTCGTGCCGCGTCCGGGCGGGTGAGCTGTGTCAACACCGAGTACATCGTGGACCGAGAGGCAGTCACCGTGACCGATTCCATCCTTTCGTCGTTCCTGCGGTTGCGTGCCTCCGGGCCGGACCGCCGCATGTTCACGTTCGTCGACGACAACGGCCGCGACGAGGCCACCTTGACCGTGCGCGAACTGGGCGACGCCGCCGACCGCGTCGTGGAGTCGTTGCGCAAGTGGGGATTCGCGCCAGGGGACCGGGCGCTGCTCGTGTATCCGCCATCGCTCGATTTCGTCGCGGCGTTCCTGGGCTGCCTGGCGGCCGGGGTGATCCCGGTTCCGGTGTACCCGCCCGACCCGCTCAAGCCGAAGAAGGGCCTGGCGACATTCATCGCGATCGCCGCCAACGCGGACGCCCGCGCGGTCCTCACGAGCAGCACGTACGACCGGGCCCGCATGGCCGGATCCGTGACCGGCTTCTTCGGCTCGGACGGCCCACGGTGGCCACGCCTGTCCTGGTACCGGACCGACAAGCTGCGCGCCCCACGCGCGCCGGTCGCCTGGCACGAGCCGGGCGGACCCGACGAACCGGCCTTCCTGCAGTACACCTCCGGGTCGACCGCGAGCCCGAAGGGCGTGATCATCAGCCACGGCAACATCACCCACGAGGTGGCCGCGAACGCCGCCGACCTGGGCCTGGGGCCGCAGGCCCGGGCCGTTTCCTGGGTGCCGCAGTACCACGACCTCGGTCTGATCAGCGTCATCCTGTCCGCCATCGCCGGCAACGGGCAGGCCACCATGATGTCCCCGCTGGCGTTCCTGCACCGCCCAGCGGTCTGGTTCGAGGTCATGTCGCGGGTCGCGGCGACCCACACCGCGGCGCCGAACTTCGCGTTCGAACTCGCCGTCCGCAAGACCACGCCACAGGAGCGCGCCGGCTGGGACCTCTCCTCGTTGCGCGTGATCCTGTCCGCCGCCGAACCGATCCGTCCGTCCACCATGGACGCCTTCTTCGCGGCGTTCGCCGCCAGCGGGATCGACCGGCAGGCGTTCTTCCCCGCCTATGGCCTCGCCGAGCACACCGTCAGCGTGTCGATGGGTGGAAACGCGGTGCTGAGCGTGGACAAGGCGGCCCTCGAATCCGGTCGGGTCCTGGCCAGCGACGGGCCCGGCGCGGTCACCTACGTCGGCTGCGGACGCGTCACGAAGCCCGACGCGGCGGTCCGGATCGTCGATCCCGTCACGTGTCGCCTCCGCGGTCCGGGCGAGGTCGGTGAGATCTGGGTCGACTCGCCTACGAAGGGCCTCGGCTACTGGGGGATTGAGGAGCAGGAGTACGCCGGTCACTTCCGCGCCCGTATCGCCGGCACGGACGACACGAGGGAGTACCTGCGCAGCGGCGACCTCGGCTTCTTCCACGACGGGGAGCTGTTCATCACGGGGCGCAGCAAGGACCTGATCATCATCCGCGGCCGTAACCTCTACCCGGCCGACGTCGAGGAGAGCGTCCGGGACTGCCATCCGCTGATCCGCCCGGGCGGGCTCGCGGCGTTCGCGACCGAGTCCGGCGCCGGCGAGCGGCTCGTGCTGTTCGTCGAGACCCGGCACGACCGGATCAGCACCGCCGAGGCCGACGAGATCATCGAATCCGTCCGGCGCAGGGTCTACGAGACACACCAGATCAGCTGCCACGCCGTCGTCCTCGGCCGCGCCGGCACCGTGCGCAAGACCACCAGCGGCAAGGTGCGCCGCCTGGCCTGCAAGCAGGCGTTCCTGACCGGGGAGGTCGCCGCGGCCGCGACGACGATCCGCGTCGCGTACCGGCAGATCGGCGACAGCGTGAAGATCCAGGAGGCATAGATGCGTTTCTCCGACGGACCGGCCGACCCCCGCTTCTACGAGGTGGACGACGATTTCCGCCAGCTCCTCGCTGACCTGTCACCGCTGGTGGCGGGGTCGCGGATGCAGAAGGCCCGGGTCTTCCACCGCAACGCGACGGCGGTGCGCGGCAGCCTGCGCGTTCTCGACCATGCCGACCTGCCGACGCACGAGTTCTTCCGCCCCGGACGGCGGTTCGACGTCCTCGCCCGGTACAGCAACGGCATCGAGAGCGACGACATCGCACCCGCGATCCGCGGCATCACCCTTCGCCTCCTCGACCCGGCCGGCGACGGCACCTCGGGCCTGCTCGATCTCTCGCTCATCACCGGCGACCGCTTCTTCGCCCGGACGGCCGACCATTTCCGGCGGTACTCCAGCGGAGACGCCGCACGCGCGGCGCTCGTCCGTGACGTTCCCGACCTGCCCGACACCGTCTGGAGCATGTACCGGAACGCCACCTCGTTCGCCGAGTACCACTACTACTCCCAGGTGCCGGGCGGTTTCGTCGGGGCGGACGGCCGGCAGTGGCTCGTCCGGTACCGGTTACTGCCGGTCGGCGGAGCTGCGGAAGCCGCGCAATTCGAGCCTGGCGAGCTGTGGCTCCCACCGGCCCCGCCCGGCGAGCTCAGCCGCGATGCCAGCGACCGGCGCTCGCGCTCGTTCCTCCACGACGAGGTGCGCTCCCGCGTACTGACCAGCGCGGTCGAGGGGATGCTGCAACTGCAGTTGCACCCCGTCACCGACTCCGCGGCAGAGAACGAGGCCGCGCTCGACTGCACGCGCGCCTGGCCGGAGGAGCTGTACCCGTGGCGTGACCTCGCCACGCTGCACATCGACACGCTCGTCAACCACGCCGTGGTCGAGCGCCTGGGGTTCAGCCCCAGCGTCGCGCCGGCCGAGCTGGGCATGCCGCTGGCGACGTCCCCGCACGAGAACGCCTCACCGAGCCATCTGCGCGCACTGATGTACCAGCTGACGTCGGCCGCGCGCCGTGGCGACGAACTCCCCGACGAGCTGGCCGAACTCGTACGCACGCCACGTGTGGCCGTGGCGGGTTGCCCGTTCTCCGAGGAGTCAGCCGGCCGGACCGTCGCCGTCGTCGGCGCCGGGCCGGCAGGGCTGAGCATCGCGCGTGAGCTGGAGCGGGCCGGACATCGCGCGATCGTCCTGGAGGCACTGCCGGAGGTGGGCGGGAAGTGCGAGTCGGTGGACATCGACGATCGCGCCTACGACCTCGGTGGTCACGTGTGTACGACGCAGTACGCGAACCTCGCGCGGCTCGCCGTCGAGCTGGGGGTGACCACCGAGGACACCACGCCGCACCGGGTGTACGACATCGACAACGGGGAGTCCGTCCCGCAGAGCACCGCGTTCTTCCAGCGCGAATCGTTCGGCCGGTACGCCGCACTACGCGAGGAGGAGTTCCCGCGGATCGCCGAGGCCGGCCTGGCGCACTCGGCCCGGTCGCTCGCGCAGCCGGTGTCGCAATGGCTGGCCGAGCACAGCCTCGAATCGATGGCCGAGTCGTTGAGCACCGGCTACACCGCCGCCGGGTACGGGTACCTCGCCGGCGACCTGCCCGCGCTGTACTTCGTGAAGTACGCCGAGATGACCGGCCTCCTGTCGGCGCGGCCGGAGCTTCTGGGTCACACCGGCAGCTTCACGATCGTCGGCGGGTTCAAGCGCCTGTGGGAGAAGGTCGCCGCCGGGCTGAGCGACGTGCGCTGCGGGGTGACCATCACCGCGATCGAACGCGACCCCGATCGGGACACCGGCGGTGTCCTGGTGCGTACGGATCACGGCGAGGTCGTCGCGGACGACCTGGTGCTGACCGTGCCGATCGACCAGCTCCTACCCGTGCTCGACGCCACACCGGAGGAGCGGGACCTGGCCGGACGAGTGCGTCACCTCGACTACTACACCACAGTCGTCTCCGCCACCGGGCTGCCGCAGTCCGCGTTCTTCCTGGTGGACGAGCACACCCGGCCGGACGCCGAACGCGGCCACGCCGTCGCCTTCCACCACCGCTATCCCGATCAGGACGTGTACGCCTGCTACTCCTACGGCGCCGACGGCATGGACGGCGACGACATCACCGCGATGCTGCGGTCCGATGTGGAGCGAATGGGCGGCGAGCTGGGCGAGGTGCACACCCAGCGGCGGTGGAAGTTCCTGCCGCACTTCGGCAGCGACGACATCGGCGACGGTGTCTACGACCGGATCGAGCAGGTACAGGGCCGTCACCACACCTACCATGCCGGCAGCATGCCCGCGTACGAGCTGGTCGAGTGCAACATCGCCTACAGCCGCCAGTTGGTCCGCCAGCACTTCGGCGGCGAGCAGGGTGACGACGTGATCGGCCACACCGGCGCCGTCCTGGACGCGTCGGTCGACCGCCCGCGTCCCACCATGGACGCGCTGACCGCGTGGCTGGTGGAGCACGTCGCCGCTGAGCTGCAGGTGTCGCCGGATCTCATCGCCCCGGACGCCCGACTCGACAGCCTCGAACTGGAGTCGATCTCGGTTGCGGCGCTGCAATCCGGGCTGTCCGCATGGCTCGGCTTCCGGATCCCGCACAACCTCTTCCTGAACCAGCCGACGATCGGCTCCATCGCCGCCTATCTGGCGGTCGCGGAGACGGAGACGGAAACGCCGGCGGACGACGAAGAGGCGGGCAGCGCCGTCCCGACGCAGTCGCAGGCGTCCACGTACCTGCTGGGTCTGACCGGAGCACGACCGTTCTTCTGCGTCGGCGGCGCTGTCGGCGCGGCCTACTACCTGCTGCCGCTGGCCCGCGATGTCGGTTCGTCCCGCCCGTTCTACGGGGTACGCGCGCCGGGTTACGACGGCGCCGAGGAGCCGCTGGACACGGTCGAGGAACTGGCGGCGCAGTACGTCGAGTCGATCCGGCTGGTGCAGCCGTACGGCCCGTACCTGCTCGGCGGCCACTCGTTCGGGGGAGTCGTCGCGTACGAGATGGGCCGGCAGCTCCGCGAGGCCGGCGAGGAGGTGACCCGCGTCGTGCTGCTCGACACCTACGTTCCGGTGCCAGGGCAGCCGCTGCCACCGGTGGACGACGCCGCGGCGATCACGGAGCTGATGACGATGAACCGCCTCGCTTTCGCCTCCGGAGGGCCAGCGGGCATCGAGATCGACCCCTCGCTGGCGATCTCCGAGCAGAAGGAGCGGCTGGGCCGGTTCCTGGGCGCGAACGGGTCGCTACCGGTCGAGGAGCACATCAGCAACATGCTGCGGGTCTACCAGGCCAACATCGAGGCGAACGTGAAGTACCAGCCGCTGCCGTCCGATCTGCGCGTGACGCTGATCAAGGCGACCGGCGGGTTCCCGCAGGTCATGCAGCCGGATCGCAACACCGCCCTGAAGCTCGACGACCCGGCCAACGGTTGGGAGGACGTGGATCTCGGCGAGCTGACGGTGGTGGAGATCCCCGGTGACCACTTCACCATGTTCGTGGAGCCCAACGACGAGTTGCTGGCCACAGCCATGCGTCGCTGCCTTGCGGACGAAGAGGTGAGCAGCGCCAACACGTTGGCGAACGCCGGCCCGCAGCAGCGGGCGTCCGCGGAGACGACGATCGCGTTCAACCCGCAGGATCCGGCGTTCATCAACGACCCGTTCCCGTTCTTCCGCGCACTGCGGGAGACCACGCCGGTCCACTACGAGGACAGCATCGGCGGCTGGGTGTTCACGCGGTACGACGACGTGTCGCGACTGCTGCGTCACCCCGGCGTGGAGCGGCCGCCGGTGACCGACTACCTGTTCGCGTCGGTGCCACAGTCCGACCGTGACGACATGAGTGAGTTCGAGCGGTCGCTCGGGGAGTCGCTGCCGTTCTCCAACCCGCCGCACCACTCCCGGCTGCGGAAGCTGGTGAGCAAGGCCTTCACGCCGCGGACGGTGGAGGCGATGCGGCCGCGCGTCCAGCAGATCACCGACGAACTGCTCGACCGGATCGAGGTCACCGGTGGCGGGGACCTGCTCGCGCAGGTCGCCTACCCGTTGCCGGCCACGGTGATCCTGGAGTTCATCGGCGTCCCGGCGCCCGACCATCCGCGGATGACGTACCTGGCGACCCGGCTCATGGCGCTGCTCGGGGCGCAGTTCGCCGCCGACGCACCCGCGATCGCACGCTCCGCGCACGACGCGATGAACGAGTTCACCAGTTACCTCACCGCGCTGATCGCGCAGCGCCGCGAGGAGCCGCGCGACGACCTGCTGTCCACGCTCATCGCCGCGGGCGACATCACGGACCACGAGCTGATCCTCAACTGCATGGCGCTGCTCAACGCCGGACTGGAGACCACCGCCAACTACCTCGCCAACGGCACCCTGGCGTTGCTGCGCAACCCGGCGCAGCTGCAGCTGCTGCGCGATGACCCCTCGCTGGCCGAGTCGGCTGCCGAGGAACTGCTGCGCTACGACGGGCCGACGCCGATCCTGACCCCGCAACTCGCGGCCGAGGACGTGGAGATCGGCGGACAGCTGATCAAGAAGGGCCAGCTCCTCTACCCGGCCATCGCCGCGGCGAACCGCGACCCGGCTCGCTTCCCGGACCCGGATCGGCTCGACGTGTCACGTCCGCCGAACGGTCAGCTCAGCTTCGGTGGCGGTATCCACTTCTGCATCGGCGCGGCGCTGGCGCGGATCGAGGGCCAGGTGCTGTTCCCGACCCTTGCTCGCCGTTTCCCGGACCTGCGCCTCGATCCGGACGCGGCACCTCCCGCGTTCCGCGACGACCCCGTGCTACGTGGCCTGACCTCGCTCGCCGTCCGGACCGGCTCGTGATTGGCGGCGGCGAAGTTAGGCCGGCTTGGCGGCTTGGACGATCGCGGAAGTGATGCCGTCGCCGTGGTCGACCGTGGTGGTGATGCGGATGTCGTGGAAGCCGACGGTGGCGAGCAGGTCGCGGTATTCGGTGTGGGTGAGGGTGCCGACGGCGCAGCCGACACGTGCTTCGGCAGCAGCGCGATCGGCGTGGGTGGTGCCGTCGTGGGCGATGACGTCGGTGATGCCGAATCGGCCACCCGGGCGCAGGACGCGGAACGCCTCGGCGAGGACGCGCGGCTTGTCGGTGGAGAGGGTGAGCACGCAGTTGGAGATCACGACGTCGACGTGATGGTCGGGGAGCGGCAGGTCCTCGATGTGGCCGTGCCGGAACTCGACGTTGGTGGCCCCGGCTAGATCGGCGTTGCGGCGTGCGAGGGCGAGCATGTCCTGGCTGGCGTCGACGCCGTAGACCCGCCCGGTGGGGCCGACGCGGCGCGCGGAGAGCAGCACGTCGAGGCCGCCGCCGGAGCCGAGGTCGAGCACGATGTCGCCCTCGGTGAGGTCGGCGACGGCGATCGGGTTGCCGCAACCGAGGCTGGCTGTCAACGCGCCCTCGATGCCGGGGCCGTCGTCGGTGTACGCGGCAGCGCCGAAGCCGCCGTCGGTGAATGCGTCCGGCTCGCAGTCGAGCGCCGGCCGGCCGTCGAGCGCCGATCGGGCGATCCCGCCGTACCGGGCGACCACCTGGTCGCGTACCTGCTCGGGCGCGGTTTCACTCATGCCGGTCCTCCTCGGACGGGAGCCGGCACGGGCCGGCCCATGACGACGTCGGCCGCGGTGGGGAAGCACTCCACGCAGGCCTCGTTGACCCGGTAGAAGCTGGCCGTGCCCTGCCGCTCGACGAGCAGGAAACCGACCTCGGCGAGCTGCTTGAGGTGGTGCGAGACGGTGGACTGTCCGACCCGCACGGCCGCCACGATCTCGCCGACACTCATCGGCTCACCGCGCCGGGCCAGCAGCGTGACAATCTGGATCCGGGTGGCGTCGGCCAGCGCCTTGAACCAGGAGGCGTACTCCTCGGCCGTAGCGCGCTCAAGTACCTCTGAGGTCTCCATCGATCATCGACGATAAACGATGAATGTTCCCCTGGCTAGCACCAAGCGTGCGCGGTTTCGCGGGGTTGGCGTGGCAGGCCGGTGTGCCGGCGGAGATGGTGCGTCGCTACGCGGAAGACGGGCTGGCCAGGCGGGATCGCGGCTGCTGAGGGTGGCCGCGACCGCCGAGATCGGCTAGTTGCTCACGTCGATTCCTGCGGCGTGGTGCGTAGCTGGTACGTGCGGCGCACGCTGGTCCCCTTGCTGAGGTCGGCGCCGTACACGTGCAAGGTGATGGCGACCGTGTCGCCGGTGTTGTGCACCTGGTGGATGTCGTCGGGTGGCGCGACGCCGCTGACCGAGCCGGCGGGGCGTTGCAGCTGGCCCTTCTGGACCAGCCGGTCGCCGTCGATGTCGAAGATGTTCTCCGTCTCGGCGCCCTGCAGGATGAGAAATGAACACCACACCAGGTGGTCGTGGATCTCGGTGATCTGGCCGGGTCGCCACACCACGGCCGAGATCGAGAAGGTGGACTCGGTGTGCAGCGTGTGGCGGGTGTATCCGTCGGCGGATCCTTCTCGTTCCGCCGCGGTGAGGAGTCGCGCGGTAGGGCGCAACTCGGTGAGGACGTCGGCCACCAGCCGGGCGGTGGTGTGGGGATCGGATTCTTGCCGCGTGCGCTGGCGGATCCGTTCGATCAGCTCAGCGAGGCCGGGCCTGGACAGGGTGGCCGTGGATGCGATGGTCATTGCGCTCTCCCTTCCGGAGCGCTCTCATCGTGGCTCGCGGTTTACATGACGTCTAATGCCAAGATTCTCTCGCTCGCATAAGTAACCTTTATGCATGCTGAGTCTGACCCAACTCGGGGTATTGGCGGCGGTCGCGCGGCACGGTTCGGTGACCGAAGCGGCGAAGGAACTGCACTACACGCAGCCGGCGGTGAGCCACCACCTCGCGCGGATGGAAGCGGCCACCGGCGCGAAGCTGATCCAACGGATCGGCCGCGGCATCCGGCTCACCCCCGCAGGAGAGCTGCTGGCCGCCCGCGCCGCCGAGATCGTCGGCCGGGTCGACGCCGCCGAGACCGAGCTGGCCGCGCAGGTCGGGCTGCGGGCCGGGCGGGTTCGGATGGCCGGGTTCCAGTCGATCCTGAGCACCATCGTCCCCGAGGCGGCCGCCGCGCTGGCCCGCGCACATCCCGGGATCGAGCTGGAACTCGTCGACGAACATCCGGTCGAAGCGCTGCGCATGCTGCGCGCGGGTCAGATCGACGTCGCGTTGATCTTCCGGTACGCCGACACCCCGCGCGAGGAAGCGGGGCTCCGGCTGGTCCACCTCGTCGACGACCCGATCTACCTGGTCACCTACGAGCCCGGGCAAGCCATCGCCGACCACCGAGACTCCACCTGGATCGGCGGGTGCGCACGGTGCCAGGACGAGCTGATCACCGTCTGCCGGCGAGCCGGCTTCACTCCGCGCATCTCCCTGGTCAGCGACGACATGGTCGTCATGCAGGCGCTGGTCGCCGCGCGCATGGGCGTCACCACCCTGCCCGGACTCGCCCTCCGCGCTCACCGGACGCCCGGCATCCACACCACCGAACTGACCGAAGACCCCCGCCAGATCTACGCCGTCACCTACGGCGACCCGCCCGACCCGCCCGCCACCACCGCACTCATCCACGCCATCCAGGCCAGCATCTAGATCCGCAGACCTCGGCGCGAAACCGACGTGGCTCACCGACGGTCTGCGTTGTGGTCCGGGCGGGTGCGGTCGGCGCTTGGTCACGGCTGGGCGGCTGCCGAACTTCGGCACGTATTCGGCAAGAACCGCCATCGACGTCGTTCACAGCCGAACAAATGACTGCCTTCTGGCTTGGCCAGGGGCCTCGTTCGTGCAGGTCAGACAGTGCCCTCGGCAGATTCCGCCAAACATCGCAAACAAGTACTGACCTGCGGAAACGCACCCCGCTCGACGTGCACTGTTCGGGCCGGCTGAGACCGTTCGGCGTACTCCTCGTGCCACTCGAGCCCATCGTCGAGCAACGCGTCGACCGCAGCGAGCTCGTTGCCAGAGAACCCCATCCGGAACACGCCCGCCGTCGGATGTCGTCAAGCCGGGCGCCACCATATCCGGCGGCGTTACGGCTTCGGGGTGTCAGATTCGCGACATTTTCGGCTTGCCGCTTTTGTGTAACGTCTCGGTTGGTTTGACGCGATACTCCTCACGTATCGGCTGCGTTGCTTCGTTGTACCGCATGCCGCCTCGTAATCCCGGCGTCGCTGTAGAGGGTGTGACTTTGTGCTGTTGACCTGCGGTAATGCCGGCATAGGCGTGTTTCAGGGTGTGCTCGTGTCGGTGATCGTAGCGGTCGGTGTCGGGATGCCCGCGCTGCGGTCAGATGCGGAGCCGCCGTTGCCGGGCAGCGAGGTTCCCGGTTCGGAGGCGGCGGCGTTGGCGCAGGCTCAGGATTCTGGCGAGCGGGTGGAGGTCCGTGCGGCGACGACGGAGACGCGGCAGGTGTTCGCGAACCCGTCGGGGACGTTGACGATGGAGCAGACGGCGCGACCGGCGCGGGTGCGTCGTGGCGGCGGATGGGTGCCGGTTGATACGCGGCTGGTGCGGCGCGCTGACGGTCGGGTCGCGCCGGCGGCTACGACCGTTGATGTCAGCTTCTCCGGGGGCGGGTCGGCGCCGTTAGCGCGGATCAGTCGGGGCGCGTCGTCGTTGTCGCTGTCGTGGCCGGCGCCGTTGCCGCAGCCGGTGGTGGAGGCGGACACGGCGACGTACGTGGACGTGCTGCCGGATGTGGACCTCGTGGTGCACGCGGAGGTTGACTCGTTCTCCGAGGTGTTAGTGGTGAAGACGCCAGCCGCAGCTTCCTCGCCCGCGCTTCGCGCGATGCGGTTCGCGACCGAGTCGGTGGGCGTACGGCTACGGCCGGCTGACGGTGGCGGGTTCGACGCGGTGGACGCCTCAGGCACTCCGGTGTTCAGCAGCCCCGAGCCACTCGCGTGGGATTCCAGCGCCGGCAGCGACACGGCCGCGGTCACGGCTGTGCCGGGCTCGACAGGTTTCGCGGCGGCAGCCGGATCGGCGGAGGATCCCCGGGTGAAGTCGCCGCAGGATGGCGACCGGGTGCTGGCGATGAAGGTCGAGCTCGACGCGGCGTCGGTCACGGTGAGGCCCGATGCGGCGATGCTGGCTGATCCGAGCCTGCAGTTTCCGCTGTATCTGGACCCGACGGTCGGCGCGAGCCCGGCCCGCACGTTGTGGGCGATGGTGAACAAGTCGTACCCGAGCAGGTCCTATGTCAAGTGGGGGAACGGCACCAACAACCAGGGCGAGGGTGTGGGCTTCACCAACCGGCCGGAGACAGGTGTCCACACGAAGCGGCTGTACTGGATGTTCGATACGCGCCCGATCGCGGGCAAGGTGGTCTACCAGTCGAAATTCCGGGCGTTTGAGACCCACGCCGACACGTGCACGAAGAGCCAGATCAAGCTGGAACTGACCAGCGCGATCAGTACGACCACGAACTGGAACAACCAGCCGACGTGGAAGGAAGCGGTCAGTTCGCTCACGACGGCGGTCGGGCGTAACGAGTGTAAGCCGGGCGGGGAGCGGCTGGAGTTCGACGCGAAGCACGCGGCGACCCGTGCCGCGAACGGTCGTTGGCCCACGACGACGCTGCGGCTGATCGCCGGCACGGAGACGAACCGGGTCGGGTGGAAGCGGTTCCGCAACGATGCGCAGTGGAGCGTGGAGTACAACACGCCGCCGCCTGTGCCGGTGAACATCCGCACGACGATGCCGGCGACATCGTGTGTGATCGGTGCCGGCCGGCCGGCGATCCCGCTCGACCCGCCCATTCTCACCGCGTCGTTGACCGACGCTGACAGCGCGAAGCAGCAGATGCAGGCGCATTTCGAGTTGTGGCACACCAACGGCACGGAGATTACCGAGCGGTATACCGAGATCAAGAAGGCCGGTGATTTCACCTGGTCGCTTGACCTGTTACCTGCGGACAAGAAGCTCCGTGACGGCAACTATTCGTGGCGGGTCCGGGCCGGGGACACCGTGACCTGGAGTGGCTTCTCCCGATGGTGTGAGTTCACTGTGGACTCCACCGCACCGGTGCAGCCGGCGGTGGCGGTGCCGGACGGGCAGCAGTACGAGGTCGGGTCGCCAGCGACGTTCACGTTCGGCAGCGGCGGCTCGGTGGATGTGGCCAGCTACCGGTGGTCGTTGACCGCTCGGCCGACTTCGACGATCGTCCAGGCGGCGTCGCCCACGGTCAGCGTGCCGTTGCGGACGTTCGGCCGGAGCGTGCTGCGGGTCTGGAGCTATGACCGGGCCGGCAACGAGAGCCCTGAGGGGACCTTCGACTTCTTCGTCGACGGTGGTGAGGAAGCAGGGTGGTGGCGGCTGGACGAGGGAAGCGGCACAGCCGCCCACGATGCCGCCACGCCGGCGCATCCGTTGACGTTGAGCGGCGGCGTGTCGTGGCAGACCGGTCGCTGGCCGGACGATCCGACGGACCGGGCGCTGCGGTTCAACGGGACCAACGCGGTCGGCGCCACGGCGCCGGTAGACGTTGTCCGCACGGACGAGAACTTCTCGGTTGCCGTGTGGGTGAAGCCGTCCGACCTCACGGTGGCGCGGAGCGCCGTGAGCAAGGGCGAGACGGCCAGCGGCGGTTTCACGTTGGGTGTTGTTCCGGCCGGGCCGGACCCGCAGACCCAGCCGGCGTCGTTCGCGTTCACCCTGGCCAACACCGATCCGGCGCCGCCCGCCGGGCTGCGGGAGGCGGTGGCGCGCTTCGATCAGCCGGCGCCGCTCGATGAGTGGGTGCACCTGATCGGGGTGTACGAGGCGGGCAACGGCCTGCTGACGCTGTATGTGGACGGTGAGTGGGCCGCGGCGACGGAGGTCAGCTTCACCCCGGCGAACTCCACCGGGTCGCTGCGCCTCGGCCGCGCTCAGACCAGCGCGCCGACGCCGGGCTTCTGGGCGGGTGATCTCGATGAGGTCAGGGTCTTCGCTGGCGCGTTGGACGACGTGCAGGCGTTCACCCTCGCCTCGCAGGTCCGGACCGGACCGACAGCCGCTGGTCAGGACTAGACCCAGACCACGGCAACAAGACACAGACCAGTGAGTGGTGAACGCCGCGGGACGCGGTGCAACGACGGCAGGGCAGGCACGCCGCGGGATGACCGCGGTCCGGTAGCGGGTTTCGAGAGCGGGGAGCGGCGCGTTGCGCACAGTGTTATTCGGCGGGAACGGTCGGCAGGCGTGGCTGGCATCGGGCACCGCGGCCGTGGTGGCGGCGTCCCTCCTGAGTGTCCCGCCCGCGCGGGCCGCGGCCCCAACATGGGTGCCGACGGTGCAGAAGACGTCCTCGGTCCCGGGTCGGTTCCTCGCGGCGCGCACGCCCGCCGCAGACGCCGCCGAGGAGGCGGCACGCCGCAAGACGCCGGCGCCCGTGTGGCCTGCGGCCGGGGCCGCCACGGTCAGCCTGGAGTCGCCCGGTGCGCGTGCCAGCGCGGCGGCGGGTCCGAAGCGGCGGGCCGGCACCCTGCCGGTGTGGGTCGGCCCGGCCAAGACACCAGCGAAGGCAACGGCCAAGGCTCCCGGTAAGGCCGCGGGGTCGGCTGTGCCGACGAGTGTGAGCGTGCAGGTTGCCGGCCAGGACGTCAGCGATCGGGCCGGGATCCACGGCGTCCTGTTGAGCGTGACGCGCCAGGACGGCGGCACCGAGCCAGGCGCGGTCGAGCTCGAGGTGAACTACGCGCAGTTCGCCTACGCCGCGGGCGGTCAGTGGGGAGATCGGCTGCGGTTAGTGAGCCTGCCCGCCTGCGTGCTGAGCACGCCGGAGGAGCCGGACTGCCAGATCGAGACGCCGGTCGTCAGCCGCAACAACCACACCAGTCGGGTGGTGACGGCCCAGGTCGAGGTGCCGGCGCCGCCGGCCGCGGGGTCGGCACGGTCACTGTCCGGTGGCGGGTCGGTGTTCGCCCTCGCGGCGGCGCCGTCCGGATCGGCGGGGGACTTTACGGCCACGTCGCTGGCGCCCTCGGCGACCTGGCAGGTCAGCCAGCAGACCGGTGACTTCAGCTGGTCCTACCCGCTGCGGGTGCCGCCGGGGGTGAACGGGCCCGGCCCGAAGCTGGGGATCTCGTACTCGTCCGGGTCGGTGGACGGCCGGACCGCGTCGACGAACGCGCAACCGTCCGGCCTCGGCGAAGGCCACTCGATGGAGACCGGCTACATCGAGCGGAAGTACGTCTCCTGCAGCGACGACATGGGCGCCGACGGGACGAAGGGCAAGCCGAACAACACCAAGAAGACGTTCGATCAGTGTTGGAAGACCGACAACGCCAACGTGGTGCTGGCCGGGCACTCCGGAGAACTGGTGAGGGCCGCCGACGGCACGTGGCGACTGGAGAACGACGACGCGACGCGGATCGAGCGACTTACCGGGTCCGGCGCCGACGGTGAGACCGAGCACTGGCGGGTCACCACGGCGGACGGGACGCAGTACTACTTCGGTCAGGGCAAGCGGCACCCGAACGACCCGAAGACGTCGAACTCGACATGGACAGCGCCGGTGTTCGGCAACCACGCCGGTGAGGCCTGCTACAAGGCCGGCAACTACGCAGGCTCGTCCTGCGTGCAGGGCTGGCGATGGAACCTCGACTACGTCGTGGACCCGCACGGCAACACAATGTCGTACTTCTACACGCCCGAGTACAACTACTACGGACGGAACAACAACGCCGCCGTGTCGAAGTACGTCCGCGGTGGATGGTTGGACCGGATCGAGTACGGCGACCGCAAGGGCAGCGAGGGCAACAACACCGCGAGCGCGCAGGTTCTGTTCGAGGACGCGGAGCGCTGCGACCCGGCGGTCACCAACTGCGCCACCACAACACTGAACAAGAACACCACGCACGCCTTCCCGGACGTGCCGTTCGACCAGATCTGCGACGGCACCGCGGCGGGCGCCGCCCCGAAGTCGTGCCCGAACCGGACCTCGCCGACGTTCTTCACCCGCAAGCGGCTCAACAGCGTGACCACCCGGGTCCGCAACGGCGCGAGCTACCGCAACGTCGAATCGTGGAAGTTCAACCAGTCCTTCCCCGACCCGGGCGACGGCACGTCCAAGGCACTGTGGTTGAACTCGATCACCCACACCGGTCACGCTGGCGGAATCGCCGATCACGTTGCCGCCGGTGACGTTCCAGGGAATCCAGAAGCCGAACCGGGTCGACGCCGATGGAGACGGCGCGCCGCCGCTGAAGAAGTGGCGGGTCGCGGCCATCAACTCCGAGAGCGGGTCGGCGGTCTCGGTGAAGTACACCGAGCCGGACTGCACCCCGACCAGCAAGCCCGCCGCGCCACACACCAACACTCGTCGCTGCTACCCGGTGTTCTGGGCAGCCGAAGGAGCTGACGCCGCCAAGGTCAACTACTTCCACAAGTACGTCGTGGAGTACGTGACCGAGGAAGACCTGACCGGCGGCGGCGTCAACGAGATCACCCGACTACCGCTATCTCGACGCACCCGCGTGGCACTACGACGACAACGAACTGACCCCGCTCAAGCACCGCACGTGGGGCGAGTGGCGCGGCTATGGACGCGTCCAGACCAGCGTCGGGGAACCTGGCTCCGCAGACCCTGACCGAGACCCGGTACATGCGCGGCATGGACGAGGACCACCTGCCTGGCGGCGCGAAGCGGCAGGTCACCGCCCCTGACTCTAAGGGCGGCGAGCTCGCCGACCACCCTCGGCTCAACGGTTTCGTGCGTGAGCAGATCACCTACAACGGGCTCGCCGGCGCGGAAGTCAGCGGCGCCATCAGCGATCCGTGGATCAAGCAGACCGCGGTCAGCGGCAACGACCGGGCGTGGCTGCTGCAGACCGGGAAGACTCGCTCGCGCACGGCGCTGGCGGCCGGCGGGGAACGGGTCACCGAGACCGCGACCAGCTTCGATGACTACGGCATGCCCATCGCCGTGGACGACCGCGGCGACATCAACCGTGACGACGATGACCTGTGCACCCGCACCAGCTACGCCCGCAACACCGGGGCGTGGATCCTGGACAACACCAGCCAGGTTCAGACCTTCTCCACCGCCTGCTCGAACACAACGGTCAGGCCCGAGACGGTCGTGGCCGGCACCCGTAACTACTACGACGGATCGGCCGCCCTCGGCGCCGTCACCGGCGTCGGCAACCTGACCCGCGCCGACGTCCTCACCGGCACGCCCGGCGCGCCACGCGGATACGTCACGACCGCCACCACCGCCTACGACGCGCACGGGCGCGTCACCGAGATCGCCGATGCCGAGGGCCGCAAGAACACCACCAGCTACACGCCGGCCACCGGCGGCCCGGTGACTCAGACCAAGACCACCAACCCGAAGAACTTCAGCAACACCACCGCCGTCGACCCGGCCTGGGGCCTGGCGGTCACCGAAACGGACGAGAACGACAAGCGGACCGACCTGGCCTACGACGCGCTCGGCCGCCTCACCGGAGTCTGGCTCCCCGGCCGCACCCGCAGCAGCGACCCGAACAACCCCGGCCCGCACCTGAAGTTTGCCTACCTGGTGCGCGCCAACGGCCCGACCGCGGTCAGCACCTCGGAACTGCGCAACAACGGCACCTACACCACCAGCTACGCCCTCTTCGACGGGCTGCTGCGGCCCCGGCAGACGCAGGCCCCGTCCAAGGACGGCGCCGGCCGGGTGCTCACCGACACCATCTACGACACCGCCGGACGTGTCCTAGACAGCAACGGTCCCTACTACAACACCGACGCGCCCGGCACCGACCTGTACTCCGTGACCGACGCGCAGATCCCCACCCAGACCCGCAACAGCTACGACGGGGCGGGCCGGCTCACCACGTCGACGTTCCGGGTCAAGAACGCCGACAAATGGCGCACCATCACCACCTACGGCGGTGACCGGGTGAGTGTCGACCCGCCAGAGGGCGCCACGGCGACCACCACCATCAGCGACGCCCGCGGCCGCTCTGTCGCGCTGCGGCAATACCACGGCGCCGCACCGACCGGCGGCCACGACGAAACCCGCTACACCCACACGCCCACCGGGCAGCAGGCCACCGTCACCGACCCGGCCGGCAACGTCTGGAAGTACTACTACGACCTGCAGGGCCGCCAGATCCGCGCCGACGACCCGGACCGCGGCACCACGACGACCACCTACACGGCGACCGGGGAGCAGGCAAGCGTCACCGACGCCCGCGGTAAGACCCTCGCCTATGCCTACGACGAACTTGGCCGCCGCACCGCCACCCACGAAGGGTCGGTGACCGGGCCCAAACTCACCGAATGGGCGTTCGACACCCTCGCCAAGGGCAAGGCCACCTCGGCGACGCGCTGGATCGACGGCAAGGCCTACATAACCGCTGTGGCCGGCTACGACGACCTGTACCGTCCCACCGGCAGCCGGGTCACGATCCCGGAGACCACCGAGAATGGTGCACTGGCCAAGACCTACGCATCGAACCTCGACTACAACCTCGACGGCGGCGTCAAGACCATGACGCTGCCCGCCGCCCCCGGCTTGCCCGCCGAGACACTGAAGTTCGTCTACGACAAGCTCGGCCAGCCCAACCGGATGGCCGGCGCCACCTCCGCCATCGTCGGCGGCACCACCTACTCCCCGTTCGGCGAGACCCTGCAGCTCGCCATGGGGCAGACCACGGACAAGATCACCTGGCAGACCCACTACTTCGACGAAGGCACCCGCCGGCTCCAACGCTCGGTGTTCGACCGCAGCGGCTTCGCCAACGCTCCCGCCGCCGACGTCCGCTACAGCCACGACCCGGCCGGCAACATCACCCGCATCAGCGACGAGGCGGCGGGCCAGCCGGCCGACACTCAATGCTTCCGCCAGGACCACCTGCGTCGCCTCACCGAGGCATGGACACCCGGCGACGGCAACTGCGGCCCCGACCCCTCAGTAGCGCTGCTCGGCGGCCCCGCCCCGTACTGGCAGTCGTTCACCCACGACGAAACCGGCAACCGGCTCACCGACATCCAGCACCGGCCCGGCGGCGACACCACCCGCCGCTACCACTACCCCGACCCCAAAACCGCGCAGCCGCACACCGTGCGGAAGGTGACCACCGACGGACCGTCCGGGCAGCGCCTGGACACCTACGACTACGACGACATCGGCAACACCACCACCCGCAGCCACAGCGGCACGGCACAGAAACTCACCTGGGACACCGAAGGCCACCTCGAGTCCGCCACCGACGCGACCGGGACCACCAGCTACGTCTACGACGCCAACGGCACCCGGCTGCTCCGCCGCGACCCCCAAGGCACCACCCTCTACCTCGACGGCACCGAGATCCGGCTCAGCAAAACCAGCGCGCTGTCGAGCACCCGCTACTACACCCACAACGGGCAGACCATCGCGATGCGCACCAAGGACGGCCTGAAGTTCCTCGGCACCGACCACCACGGCACCGCCGAACTCGCCATCGACGGCGCCACCCTGGCCGTCACCCGCCGCCGCACCGGCCCGTTCGGCGCCCCCCGCGACACCACACCAGTCACCTGGACCGGCGAACGCGGCTTCGTCGGCGGCACCATCGACGCCTCCACCGGCCTGACCCACCTCGGCGCCCGCGAGTACGACCCCGGCATCGGCCGGTTCATCTCCGTCGACCCGCTCATCGACCACGGCGACCCGCAACAGATGAACGGCTACGCCTACGCCAACAACAGCCCCGTTACCTTCTCCGACCCGACCGGCCTCATCTCGGCCGACTCAGCCGAACGGCTGGTCAACAACGGAGTGGATCTCAGCGGCGACTTCAACGGCGCATCTAACAAGGCGAACGGGAACAGCGGCGGTGGGTCACAAGGCCCGGACCAGCTCGCCACGCACCGCAAGAAGCTCAAGCAGCACGAGAAGCAGATCAAGAAGATCGCCAAGAAGATCGTCAAGCTCGCCGCCGACGAACTGGGCATCACTGCCGGCCTCGACTGCCTCACCAAGGGCGATCTCGGCGCCTGCGCCGAAACCGCGCTCAACGTGCTCTCCATGTTCGTCGGCGGCGTCGCCGGCAAACTCGTCACCCGCTACGGCGCACCCTGGCAATGGAAGAAGGCCGCAGCCCTCGGCAAGACACTCTGGAAACTCGGTGACGAAGCCATCGACGCCGTCAAGGGCTGGTTCAAAGCCCGCGACGAACTCGCCGAAGCCGCCGAAAAACTGGACAACGTCGGTGGCGGAAGCTGCCTGGTCCCCAACAAGAGCTTCCCGCCCGGCACCAAGGTCCTACTAGCAAGCGGTGCCTACAAACCTATCGAAAAGCTGAACGTCGGCGACAAGGTCATCGCCACCGACCCAGTGACCAACAAGACCAAGGCCAGCGCCGTCGTCGCCACCCACATCCGCGTCGGCCGCAAGAACCTCATCAACCTCACGATCGACACTGACGGCCCGCGCGGCGCCAGTACGAGCAGCCTCACCGCCACGGGCAACCACGAGTTCTGGGCCGCCAACAAGAACGCGTGGATCCGCGCCGAACACCTCCACACCGGAGACCAGCTCCGCGCACCCAACGCCGCCCTGCACACGATCGTCAAGACACGCCACTGGACTGCTCCCCAACGAGTCCACAACCTCACCGTCGAAGACATCCACACGTTCTATGTAGTGACAGGCGACACGCCAGCGCTTGTTCACAACTGCGATTTCGCACCGGGTGTCGCCGATCAGAAGTACGATAAGCATGTGCTTGGCCTTGACGACGCCGGCAATCCGACACGCCGTGCAGACATGCCCGAATACGATCATGACGGCGGCTTCGAAAAGTTCGAGGCCGACGCGAAGAACTTGATGTGCGGCAGCACATGTCCAGCTGGGGCTCGGCAGGCTGTGCGAAGTGATGGAGCGCTGATTCGACTTGATTCGACTGGCAGACTGGGCATTAAGCAGGGTGACAAAATTGCAACCTTCTTCCGGCCCGATGATCCAGCGGCCTATTTCGCGAAGGAGGCGGCGCGCTGATGTCTCCTGCGGCCAACTTTGATGCTGAGTTTTCGCAGTTTATGAGGGACACGGGCCGCTGGAGAGACTGTGCTCCAAACGAACTGCTAGGACGATGGGCTGAGTTCGTCGAGTCCTGCGTCGCCTCCTACCCGGGCGAGGCCGAAGACTACTTCAATGACTTGACTGCGCGCGACGGTCTGGAACGAGCGCTTCAGGCGCCAACTCTCGCTCGATTCCCAGAAATGACCCAACTGCGCGAGTTGGTAAAGGCAGTTGACGTGAGGTTTCGCGATATATTGCTTGATGATGTATTTCCGAGAGCTCCGGAATCCGAATGGTGGAATCGTGGAATAGTTCGGTATGCCGGCTCACGTCTTGTCGATGAGCTGCGCGATACTTATGGCGTCACAATTGACCCACTGAGGCGGGGCTCTTGATTGCAATGGCTCTGCTTACGTAGGTGTTCAAACCGTGTCGTCAAGGTTGCCTGTAGCGCCTGTCCATCATGGAGGGTGTTCCTGTGCAGGACCGGTAGCGACGCGGTCGTAAACTCTTGCTTGCTTGCCGGCTTGGCGGGCGGGCACGGACCCGCCGAGACATGGTTCTTCTCGCGGATCGGCTGGCTTCTTGATGAGCCGTCTCGGGCTTGGTAGCGGCCCTGATATGTCCTCGGTTCTGTGGAGTCGGGTTGCTGGATGATCGACCGTCCAGTGACCCGTGGAGGACTGTGTGCCCAGGCGTTGTCCGCCCGAGTTTCGTCGTAAGGGTGCTCGCCTGGTTGAGGCCGGCGGGCCGGTGGCGCAGGTCGCAGCCGATCTCGGGCGTGGCATTCGCGGCGCCCGGAGAATCCCACGCTGAGCTCACGCTCGGCCTAGGCGCCAGCGTCGGGCACGACGCCGTCGAGCTTCTGATGCGCCGCGCGGGCTCAAAATGGGCTACCCGGTAATCGGCGACCGCGGCCCAAGCAATAGTAGAGCCCGACCGCTGCCGATCTGGTCGACCACCAGTTCACTCGGCTGGCACGGGAGCTGTTTCAGCTGGCTTGCGCTCGGACAGCAGCTGGAGCATGCGGCGAATCGCTGCGGCTTGGCGCCGGCGTAGATGCTCGCCTTCCTCGCCGCCAACCACCACGAGCTCAATGTGGGTCGTGAGCGGTGTCTGGGCACGGCCCCGGCCGCTTCGCCGGGCCGCCAGGGCTGCACGGAGCCGGGCGTCCGCGGACGTGCTCTGGTCGTCTAACTCGGCAAACGCCTCCGCATCAACGGGTGCCTCGCTGTGCTGCGCGTCCATGCCGACTCCTCTGCAAGGGAGCGCCCGGAACGGGCGCCTCCGCGTCGTACAACGACGCGAGGACTGCGAGAACGCGGGACTCTGGCAGCTATTTGCGATGCTCGGCGGGACGTACCTGGCTCACGAACCGCAAACAGCCTCTGACCTGGCCAAACGTCCCGTGTTGCCGGGTGGGACGGCCTTCAGTGTTTGCAATCCCGAACGCCAATCGTGCCTCTGACCTGCGAAAACACTCCTGAGGTGTGTGCCCTCGGCAGGATTCGAACCTGCGACACCCGCTTTAGGAGAGCGGTGCTCTATCCCCTGAGCTACGAGGGCTGACGACGTTGCCGCCGCGGCTAGCTTATCGGCACGGTGCTGGTTCGACGACGAGTTACCCCACCCTCAGGCGTACGCCCTGCTCAGACCTGGTTCAGGTGGAGTCGGATGGTGGTGCCGTGCCTGCCGCTGTACCGGCGGACGAGGTCGCACACATGGTTGGCGAGCAACAGTCCGCGCCCGCGTCCGCTGCCGAACGGTGGCGGGAGGCGGCCGGCGAGTTCGTTGGTGAACCGTCCGGGGTCGCTGACTTCGCAGATGACGAGGCCAGGTTCGGTCCATATCCGCAGAACGCCTGGTCCGGGCGTGTGTGCGACCGCGTTGGTGGCGATCTCGTTGACCGCCATCTCGACGTCGATGAGCCGGTCGAAGGGCAGCGGGGCGTGTTCGACGACGAACGCGCGGACGGCTCGCAGGTCGTCCGCTCCGAACGCCAGCGTCGCGGCGCGTGCCGGTGGAGGCGGTAGGGGCAGATTGAACGCCTCGACGACATCTGACGGATCGGCGTAGTCGGGGCTCGTGCCGGTCGTCAGCAGGGGATGGGTTCGGTTGGCGTCCTCGATGACGCTGGCCGGGAGTCCGTTCTGGTCATAGGGGCACAGGATCGTCGCCGGCCGATCGGCGAGCGCCACGTTGATCAGCGCCTCGTGCTGGACGCACGCCGGGTACTCGACGTCCGTGCGGCCTGGCCAGATCGGTTCGCCGATGACGCGTGCATGCTTGGGCTGGTCCGCAAGGAAGGCGTGGAGCACCCAGGGGATGATCGCGCCGGGATTCCGTCCGGACTCAGCCATGTTGGCGAACCGCACGTCAGCCTCGGGCAGCGCTGCTCGCAGCAGGCTCAGGTTGGGCTCCGGGACAGCGACCAGCACCGCCTCACCAGCCCGCAGGCCCTCCTCGATGAAGGGGACGCAGCCAGCCAGGTACTCATCGACGTTCCGGTAGTACAGAGCCTTGTGGCAGAGCTGGCTGGTATTCATGGCACGACGCGCGAGATCACACGCCGAAGCTAGCCGGACGCGGGCCCCGGCGCACCTCGACCCGGCGACACGCGTGTCGGCGCCGGGCGAGCCGGGCTACGCGGCGGTCAGCCTGCGCTGCGCCCACGCGAGCACCTCACGGCCCGCGTCAGTCAACCGGACGCCGGTGCCGGCGCAGGAGTTGCACTCGATTTCCTCGGGCGTGCCCGGCCGCTCGTCCACCAGGAGCTGCCAGTCGTCGCAGTCGTACAGGCCATCGATGTTGCCGTGTTCTGCCAGGTGAGCGCCCTCGACCTCGTCGGCACGGGCATACCAGGCGCTCCACTCCGGCGCTTCGACCATGCCGTCACGGCACGTCGCGCAGCGGATCTCGAGCTCTGCCAACACCGTCTCCACCTCCACGGTCGTCCACCTAAATTACAACGATGTGAGCATCCGGGTCCGACAGTTCCGCATCGGCGCGCCGGGCGCATCCTCAGACGGATGCCGCGGTCAGTCCGTCCGGATGTACCGCTCGTAGGTGATCGCCGCCTCTGCGGCCTGGTCCAGCCAGGTGCGATGGCTCGCCACGATGGCGGGATCGGTCACGACCCGGGCGCCATCAGGTACGTCGTCGGTCGTGAAGTACATGAGGGCCAGCGTCTCGTCGTCGAAGACGTAGTAGTCGTAGTCCGGCAGGTTCAGCCGGCGGGCCGTCGTCACGTCGAGATAGCGAACGTCCTCGCCGGCGGCGACGTTGCTTCGGCACAGCATCAGTTCGAACCGCAGGTAGTCCGTGAGGACTTCGGGGACGACCCTCACCCGGCTGAACACGGAGCCGCGATCGGCCTTCTGCCGAATGTGGTCGAGCCACGGCTGGAACCAGCCGTAGTCGTCGGCCTCATCCGCCAGGAACCTCCGGAACGCTTCCCGCTCGTTCTCCACAACGTAGTTCTTGCGAGTCTCCAGCCTGCGCGCGGAGTGGCTGAACGTCCGCAGTAGTGCGCCGAGTTCAGCGCGGCTGATCCGGTCAGTCACGATGCAGGATCATGCACTGTCCGGAGGCTTGGTGGCTCTAGTCAGTCGCAGCACGGCGTGATGGGCGACCCAGAACGGCTCGCATGGCCATGCGCTGCGACAGTGCGCGCAGGTTCCGCCGATCTGCACGCCGTGCCGGTCACGCGACTTGCTGGCGTACTCCAACGCGACGTCGTAGCCGTAGTCATCCATGGGTACGCCCGGCACGAGTCAGCACCACCTTCGACCAGCGAATATCGGCGCAAGGCCAAGGTTTGAGGCACCAGCCGCAGAAGTCGTTGATCGGGATGTCGATCGAGCGGTGGAGGTCGAGCAGTCTTCGCGCAGTGGCGATCCGGTCCGGTGTCGGTTCGGTCCCGCCGACGTCGTGCGTAGGCGGCGGTGTCTCGGTGTTCACGGGCAATCACCTCTTCGGATGTTCACCGGGTAGGCGGGCCGGACGTCGACCGGGATGTGACGCCCGGCCACGCCTCCCCTTCACCCGCTGCCGGCAGGTCTGAGCTACCGGCGACGGGGAGTCGATGTCGCGGTGCTGCGCATCAGATGGTTCAGCATCACATGATGTTCCGCAAGGCCCGATACGCTTCGTGATGTTCAGCGAAGGATGATGTACGGAAAATGACACAGCGTGCAGGAAGGCCGCAGCACATGAGGAAAGATGGCCACGTGGCCCGGTTCGCCCCACCGACTCCGCGCTCTCGCCGTCTCGGCCGAGAGCTTCGCCGGCTGCGTGAGGAACGAAGCCAGACCGTTGAAGCGGTCGCCAAGGCGCTCGCCTGTTCACCGTCGCGGGTGTCGCGGATCGAGTCAGGCGAGATCCGGCCCAAGCCTGGTGACGTGATGGAAATCCTCCACACGTTCGGCGAGGACCTGGACGGCGAACCCGGCCGCTCGCTGCTGGCGCTCGCTCGGGATCTCCGCGAGGTTGGCTGGTGGCAGCGCCTTGACCAGCTCTCGAATCGGTACGCCACCTTCATCGCCTATGAGGCGGAGGCGGTCGAGCTGCGCAACTTCGAACCGACGCTGGTGCCGGGCCTGCTGCAGACCGAGAGCTACGCCCGCGCGGTCAACTCGGTGTCGCGGCCCACGGACACAGCCGCGATCGAGCAGCGGGTAAGCGCCCGGATGACGCGTCAGGATGTCTTGCGGCGTGAGCCGAACCCGCTCCAGGTGCACGCGGTGCTCACTGAGACGGCGCTCATGGTCGAGGTCGGCGGCCCGGATGTTGTCCAGGAGCAGTTGACACACCTCGTGGAGCTGAGCCGCGAGCCCAACCTGACGATTCAGGTCCTCCGGTTCGCCGCCGGAGCGCATCTCGCGGACGTGGGTCCGTTCCAGCTACTCACGTTCGTAGGGGATGAGCCGGCACTTGGCTATGTGGAGACGCTGGCCGGCGAACTGTTCCTGGAATCCTCGAAGGACATCGAGAGGTTGAAGGCTGTGTTCAACCATCTGACACAGCTAGCGATGTCGCCGGCCGAGTCGGCAAGGTTCATCAGAGCAAAGGCAAAGACATGATCGAACGTCCGTGGCGCAAGGCGACGAAGAGCGGTAGCAACGGTGCGTGTGTCGAGGTTCGCGACCTCGGCCACATGGTCGAAGTCCGGGATTCCAAGAACCCAGCCGGGGCGACGTTGAGTTTCACGCCCGCCGAGTGGGACGCGTTCCTCGATGGCGCGAAGAAGGGCGAGTTCGACCAACGGTAGAGCGGGGCGCCGTTCATGCGGCGTTCCCGCATGCGCCACCGGAGCGCTTTAGCCTGGCCCGCGCCCCCTGCCGTCCGGAAGGACCTCTATGCGCACCAAGGCTTTGGCTGCTCTCGTCGCCCTCCTGCTCTTACCCGCCCACCCCGCCTCGGCGGCGGACGACGAGGCCAGGGCGGACGCCAAGGCCAGAACAGTCACGCCGTCGGTCGAGACGCCACCGCTGTACGACGATGAGGGCGCCGACGCGGATGACCCTGCCATCTGGGTCGATTCCCGTGCCCCGCACCGGAGCCTGGTCCTCGGCACGGCGAAGAACGCTGGCCTGCGCGTCTATGACCTGGCAGGCGAGGAAGTCCAGTCCATCGCGGCCCCGCCCGCGCCCGATGCGGACAGCGAGCCCGGCCGTTTCAACAACGTCGACCTCGCGTACGGCGTGAGGCTCGGCGGGACGCTGACCGACCTCGCGATCGTCACCGACCGGGGGCGCGACAAGCTGCGCATCTACCGGATCGACCGCGCCACCCGCCGGCTCGTCGACATCACGGTCCCGGACGCGCCGTTCCTGTTCTCGCGCAACCAGGACGAGGTCAACGAAGCCACCACCGGCTACGGACTGGCGACCTACACGCGTCACGGCACCGCCTACGCCGTCGCGAGTCGCCGCCACACCAGTGGCCTCGGCCTGTTCCGGCTCAAGCCGGTCGGCGACAAGGTCAGCTACCAGCGGCTCGACACCCTGGACCTGCCCAGCACGTTCCGCCTCCCCAACGGCACCAGCTGGACGCCGTGCGACGAGCCGGGCGTCGGCCCCCAGGTCGAAGGGATGACCGTCGACGGCGAAACCCTCTACGCCGCCCAGGAAGACGTCGCCCTCTGGCGTCTGAGCATTCGCGGCGACCGGTTGAGCGCTCCGTCCATCGTGGACAAGGTGCGGGAGTTCGGCGTCCCGGCCACGTACGACCCGGAAACCGAGGAGTGCACGCTCGACTGGGCGCACGACCCCGGCTACGGCGGCAAGCGGATCAGCGCCGACGTCGAGGGCCTGACCATCCACCCCGCCGGCTACCTGCTCGTCTCCAGTCAGGGCGACAGCGGCTTCCTCGCCTACGACCGGCGCACCAACCGGTACCTCAGCCGGTTCGACATCGTCGACGGCCCGGCAGCGGACGGCGCGCAGCACTCGGACGGCGCCGCCGTCGTCAGCGTCCCGCTCGGCCGCCATTTCCCCGGCGGGCTGCTCGTCGTCCACGACGGCGAGAACGAAGGCGACGCCCGCGCCAGCACCAACTTCAAGTTCGTCGACTGGCGCGCGGTCGCCAGGCTGCTGCCCCGGTGAGACGTCCGCGGCTCCGGGTGACTGCCACCCCCGGAGCCGCGGACCCGCCCGAAACCGGAAAGCCTAAGAGCTGACCCGGCTGCCCAGGACCCTGTCCAGGTAGTCGTTCGCGAACCGGCCCTCCGGATCGACCTCGTCCCGCAGCCGGACGAAGTCGTCGAAGCGCGGGTACCGGGCCGCCAGATCGCTCGCGCCGAGGTAGTGGAGCTTGCCCCAGTGCGGCCGCCCGCCGACCGTCCCGGTGATCGCCTCGACAGCGCGGAAGTACTCCTCGTGCGGCGTGCGGAAGTAGGTGTGGACGGCGATGTACGCCGACTCCCGCTCGTACGCCGTCGACAGCCAGATGTCGTCCGCCGACGCCACCCGGACCTCGATCGGGAACGAGATGCGCCAGCCCTTGCGGTCGATCATGGCCCGGATCTCGCGCACGACATCGAGGACGTTCTCGCGCGGCACCGCGTACTCCATCTCGCAGAACCGCACCCGCCGCGGGCTGACCAGCACCGAATGGGAGATGTCGCGGTACTCGCGGGAGCCGAGCGCGCGCGCCGACACCTTGTTGACCGTCCGGATGATGCCCGGCACGTGGTGCCCGATCCGGCAGAGCGCTCCGAACGCGGTGTTCGACAGCAATTCATCATCCACATAGGACGAGATCCGCCCGACCGGCTTGCGGCCGGCGTCCAGCGGCAGCCGGTTGTCCTCCTTGTAGAGGGTCCAGTCGGTGTGCGGGAACCAGTAGAACTCGACGTGGTCGTTGCTGGCCACGCGCTCGTCGAACGTCCCGAGCATCTGTTCGAACGGCTGGGGCTTCTCCACCGCGTGCAGCAGGTACGCCGGCACGCACTGCAACGTCACCGTCGCCAGCACGCCGAGCGCGCCCAGTCCGACCCGCGCGGCGGCGAACAGGTTCGGGTTCTCCTCCGCCGAGCAGGACACGACCGACCCGTCCGCCTGGACGAGCGTCAGGCCCCTGACCTGCGTCGCGATGCCGCCGAAGCGCCCACCCGTCCCGTGCGTGCCCGTCGAGATCGCGCCGGCGATCGACTGCGCGTCGATGTCGCCGAGGTTCTCCATCGCGAGCCCGTGCGGTCCGAGCAGGCCGGGGATCTGGTGCAGCCGCGTGCCGGCGTGCAGCGTCACGAGCCCGGTCGACGCGTCGGCGGACACCAGTCCGGACATCGCGTCGAGCTGGATCTGCACGCCGTCCGTCGTGGCGATCGACGTGAACGAGTGGCCCGCGCCAACCGCCTTCACGCGCTGCCCGGCGGCTCCGGCCGCCACGATCGCGGCCGACAGCTCCTCGACGGAGCCGGGCGCGATGACGCTGGTGGGGGTGCAGTGCTGGTTGCGCCCCCAGTTCGTCCAGGTCACAGGAACACCTTTCCCTCGCCGCGGTACGTCGGTACGGCGCGGACGATCCGATCACCTTCTACCAGGTGCAACTCATCGACGTGCTCACACACTTCGCCGGCCTTGGCGTGCCGGAACCAGACCTTGTCGCCGAGTGCCAGCTCGTCGGCGGCGCGGCCGTGCAGCGGAGTCTGCACCTCACCGGCGCCTTCCTGCGAGTTCAGCGTCAGACCGGCGGGGTAGACGGGCGTGGGGAGCCGGTTCGGGTCCGCGATGCCCGAGGCGATCCAGCCACCGCCGTGCGCGGTGACGATCCCAGGCCCCGGACGCCGGACGACCGACAGCGCGAACAGCGCCGCGTGCTCCGGACTGAACGTGCGGTACTGGTCGAACAGCGTCGGCCCGTACAGCCCCGACCCGGCGGCGACCTCGGTGACGGCCTCCTCCGCGCTGGTGCGTTCGAGGCTCCCGGTGCCGCCGCCGTTCACGAACTCCAACTTCCGGACGGACGTCACGGCCTCGACCACCGCCGCCCGCCGATCGGCAAGCTCGGCCGCCGACCACCGCTGCATCTGGCGGATGGCGAACCCGCGCACGGGCTGCCCCGGCGGACGGTCGCCGACACCGGCGATCTGCCCCTCGTACGCCATGAGCCCGACGAGCCGGAAGCCGGGCCGCTCCACGATTTCCCTGGCCAACGCCTCGGCCTGCGCCGGCGTCCGGACCGGGGACCGCTGCGCGCCGATGTGCACCCGGCCGCCCGCGAGCCGCAGCGCGGCGTCGATGTCGATGCAGACCCGGATCGCCGCGCGCCGGTCCGGCGCGACGATCGAGTCGACCAGGTCGAGCTGGTCCGTCGAATCCACCATGATCGTGACCCGCGACGCGAGCCGGTCGTCGGCGCCCAGCGCGCGGATGGCGCCGCGGTGCGTAGTCGGATATCCGACGACCACGTCGGTGAACGCGTCGTCGTCGGCCAGCCACAGGGCCTCGGGCAACGTGTACGCGAGAATCCCGGCGTACCCGTCCTGTGCGAGCACGTCCCGCATCAGCTCACGGCACCGGACAGACTTGCTCGCGACACGGATCGTCGTGCCGCCCGCCCGCCGCACCAGGTCAGCGGTGTTGGCCCGGAACGCGTCCAGGTCCACGACGCCGAATGGCGGATCGAGGTCGGCCGTCGCGCGATCCAGCCGCGCGCGCTGTTCGCTCACGTGCACTGTGCTCCTTTGTTACCCACCGGTGTTACTCGTCGTTGTTACTCGCGAGTAGGTATTCTGAAATGTCTTGTGGGTAGAGAGTACGTCGTGGCGCGGCGTGTGTGGAGGGTTTGGCGAGGGATACTGCCTGAGTGACCGCGACTTCTGGACCGCCAGCGTCCCGCCCTGCGCCACCGGTCGAGCCGATGCGCCGCCTTCCCAGCCAGGAACGGAGCCGCATTCGCGTCGAACGGATCCTCGACGCAGCAGGCGAACTCGTGGCCGAACGTGGCTACGAGGCGACGACCACCAGCCTCATCGCCCGCCGTGCCCGCGTCTCGCCCGGCTCGTTCTACCAGTTCTTCGCCGACAAGCGCGCCGTCGTCCAGGCGCTGTCGGCGCGCAACCTCGATGCCTTCGCGCAGCAGCTCGACGACATCGTCACGGCCAGCGAGTACGAACACTGGTGGGACGCCGTCGAAGCCGCCTTCGACACCTATGTCGAGCTGTGCCGCGGCGATGTCGGCTTCCGGGCCGTCCGCTTCGGCGACATCGTCGACCAGCACCTCCTCGACCCCGACGAGGAGAACGACGCCGTCGTGGCCCGCAAGATCGGCTCCCTGCTCGCCGGCCGCTTCCCGATGGACTCCGACCCGGACCTGCAACTCGCGCTGCTGATGACCGTCAAGGTCGCCGACACGCTCGTCCGGTTCGCGTTCGCCCGGGATCCGCGCGGCGACGAGGCGGTGCTCACCAGCACCCGTCGCCTCCTCCGCGTGCAGCTGGAGATGGCCGTCCAGGCGTAACCCCCGCAGCTCCGGACGTCGCGTGTCCGGACTATTTCCGGCCTGGGTCTATACGTGAAACTCTACTCGTGGGTAGTGTGACCCCGATCACGGCCGAAGGGGGACATCTGTCATGGATCGACGGCGCGTTGCCCGACTGACCGCAACTCTCGCGTTACTCACCGCATCTGTCTTGCCCGGGGTGCCCGCCGTGGCGGCGCCACAGCTCGCCCCGGGCGCGACGCCGGAGAACCTCGACTACTGCCTGGCGCAGTGCCTCAACATCCTGCCGCCGGGCCAGAACGGCAACGCGAGCTTCGCCGAGATCCTGGCGCACAAGGCGTTCGGGACCCGTCCGGGGCACGCGGCCGACCAGAAGGCGAAGTACGAGAGTCTGGTGTGGAACTACCAGACCCTTTCGGACGACGCGCTCCAGCGGTACTTCAACCCGTCGTCGTTCGGCGCCCCGGCCGGCGGCGTGGAGAGCACGCACAGTCCCCGATCGGACGTGACGATCTACCGCGAGCGCGTCAGCGGCGTCCCGCACGTCCGGGGCGCGACGCGCGAGGGCACGATGTTCGGCGCCGGATACGCGAGCGCCCAGGACCGGCTGTTCCTCATGGACGTCCTGCGCCACGTCGGCCGCGGCGAGCTGACCCCGTTCGCCGGCGGCAATCCGGGCAACCGCACGTTCGAGCAGGACCAGTGGATCACCGCCCCGTACACCGAGGCCGATCTCCAGCGGCAGTTCGACCAGGGCGACGACCTCTACGGCGAGCCCGGACGGAAGTTGCAGCAGGACGTCCAGGCGTACGTGGGCGGGATCAACAAGTACCTCGCGGACATCCGCGCCGGCAGCCGCGTCCTGCCGGGTGAGTACGTCGCCCTCGGACGCAACGCCGTCGACGAGTGGAAGGTCACGGACGTGATCTCCACGGCGTCCCTGGTCGGCGGCATCTTCGGAAAGGGTGGCGGGGGAGAGGTCAGGTCCGCGCTCGCGCTGCTGGAAGCGCAGCACAAGTACGGGCCTGACCTCGGTCGTCGCGTCTGGGAGGTGTTCCGCGCGGCGGACGACCCCGAGGCGCAGTCGACCGTCCACAATGGTGACGAGTTCCCGTACGGGAACTCGCCGGCGAACGCGCCCGGCCGGACCATGCCCCAGCGCGGCACGGTCGTCCCCGAGCCGTACGTCACAGACCGCACGGGCGACGGCGCCACCGCCACGGCCGCCGAGAAGAACCCGCTCGCCCAGACGCCGACCCGGGCGATGTCCAACGCACTCGTCGTGTCCGGACGGGAGAGCGCGAGCGGGAATCCTCTCGCCGTGTTCGGTCCGCAGGCCGGGTACTTCGCACCGCAGCTGCTGCTGGAGCTTGACCTGCAAGGGCCGGGCATCAGCTCGCACGGCGCCGCGTTCGCGGGCGTCAGCATGTTCGTGCTGCTGGGGCGCGGCCAGGACTACGCGTGGAGCGCCACGTCGGCCGGGCAGGACATCGCCGACACGTTCGCGGTCGAACTGTGCGAGCCGGGCGGCGGCACGCCCACGCTCCAGTCGATGCACTACCGGTTCCGCGGCCAGTGCCTGCCGATCGAGGTGATGCGCAAGCGGAACGACTGGAAGCCGTCGCTCGCGGACTCCACGCCCGCCGGCGGGTACACGCTGGTGGCGCAGCGCACGAAGCTCGGCATCGTCCGGCATCGTGGACTCGCCGACGGCAAGCCGACGATCTTCACCGTCCTGCGCTCGACGTACATGCACGAAGCCGACTCGGGCATCGGATTCTCGATGTTCAACGACCCGTCCGCCGTGAAGTCGGCACGTGACTTCCAGCGGGCGGCGCACACCATCGGCTACACGTTCAACTGGCTCTACGTGGACGCGGACGACGCGGCGTACTTCAACTCCGGCGCCAACCCCGTCCGGGCGGCCGGAACCGACCCGAACTTCCCGATCCGCGCCCAGCAGGCCAACGAGTGGCGGAACTGGAACCCCGACACGAACATGGCGGACTACACGCCGATCGAGCAGCGTCCACAAGGGATCAACCAGGACTACTACACGTCCTGGAACAACAAGCAGGCCCCGAAGTTCTCGGCGGCGGACGACCAGTACGGCTACGGCGCGCTGTACCGCAACAAGCCGCTGGACGACCGCATCCAGGCCGGGATCGCCGGCGCGAACACGATGACCAAGGTCGAGCTGGTCCAGGCCATGGAGGACGCTGGCACCGTCGACCTGCGCGGCGACAACATCCTGCCGCTCGCGTTGCAGGTCATCGGCGACGCGCCGACCGGTGACGCGGCCGTGGACGCCGCCGTCGCCAAGCTGCGCGCATGGGTTGCCAGCGGCGCGCACCGGATCACCCGCAAGGACCCGAACGTCACCAAGGTCTTCAAGTACGACGAGGCCGAGGCGATCCAGATCCTCGACGCCTGGTGGCCGCGCTGGGTCAAGGCGGAGTTCGGCGGGCTCGGCGATCCGCTGTACACGTCGCTGACGAACGTCCTGCCGGTCGACGACCGGGTCGGGCACGTCGGTTCGAAGTTCCAGTACGGCTGGTACGGCTACACCAGCAAGGACCTTCGCCAGATCCTCGGCCAGCCCGTGCGCGGGGGCTTCCCCACCCCGTTCTGCGGCGGCGGCGACCGTTCGGCGTGCCGGACGATGCTGATCGACACGCTCAAGCAGGCGGCCGCCGTACCCGCCGCCGAGGTCTACCCGGCCGACGGCGACTGCGCGGCCGGCGACCAGTTCTGCGCCGACCAGATCATCCACCGCCCCATCGGCGGGATCACCCAGGACAAGACGCAGTGGGTCAACCGGCCGACGTACCAGCAGGTCATCGAGTTCCCGGCCCGGCGCGGCGACGACATCGCCAACCTGGCCCGGGGCAGGACCGCCACCGCCACGAGCACCGAGGGCGGGTACGTCGCGGCCAACGCGGTCGACGGCGACCCGGACACCCGCTGGGCCAGCCGGTACTGGCACGACCCGGAGTCGATCACCGTCGACCTCGGCAGTGCCCGGACCGTCCGGCGCGTGGTCCTCGACTGGGAGGCCGCGTACGGGAAGGACTACACCGTGCAGGTCTCGACGGACGGGTCGACGTGGCGCACCGTCAAGGCCGTGACCGGCGGCGACGGCGGGCGCGACAACCTGACGTTCGCGGCGGCGTCAGCCCGGCACGTGCGGGTCACCGGCACCGTCCGCGGCATCAACTACGGGTACTCGCTGCACGAACTGGCGGTGTACACGCACTGACCGCCCGGGCCTTTCCCGCCCACCTTCGGACTTTTGAGGGTTCCTGGCGCCGCCAGACCCTCAAAAGTCCGAAACTCGGGGGGCCGGCGGGGACGGCGGACGGCGGGCGGCGGGCGGGGCAGGCGGCGGTCAGAGCGGGCGGGACTCGCCGATGGCCAGGTCCCAGAGGTCTTCGCGTGGGCGGTCGGTGGCCGCCCACGCGGCGCGAACCCGTTCGAGCGGTTGCAGGACGGGTTCGCGGGTCATCATGAACGTGCCCCAGTGCATGGACGCCATCCGCGGCGCCCCGAGATCCGCGCACGCCTCGACGGCTTCCTCGGGGTTCATGTGCACGGGCCGCATGAAC
This sequence comes from uncultured Actinomycetota bacterium, assembly GCA_963742725.1. GTDB lineage: Bacteria > Actinomycetota > Actinomycetes > Mycobacteriales > Cryptosporangiaceae > CAVVAL01. Next base: position 64,327 of record CAVUMX010000004.1, read on the forward strand.
CAGTCGGGCTCGTACGCGCCGATCGGCATCAGGGCCAGGTCGATGCCCGGGTAGCGCTGCCCGATCTCGGCCATCCAGTGCCCGTGGCCGGTGTCGCCGGCGAAGTAGATCCGGTTGCCGTCCTCGCCGGTGATGACCCATCCGCCCCACAGGCTCTTGCACGTGTCGCCGAGGCCACGGCGGCTCCAGTGGTGGGCGGGGACGAAATCGAAGTCGACGCCGACCAGCGACGCGGACTCCCACCAGTCCAGCTCGGTGACGTCGACGAAGCCGCGCCGGGTGAACCATTCGCCGAGCGCGGCCGGCACGAAGATCGGGGTGTCGCGGGGCAGCCGGCGGATCGTCGGCGCGTCCAGATGGTCGTAGTGGTTGTGGCTGATCAGGACCGCGTCGATGCGCGGCAGGTCGGACCAGTCGACGCCGGGCGGGGTGAAGCGGCGCGGGATGCCGGGCATCGTGTCCGACCAGATCGGGTCGGTGAGGATCGTCAGCCCGCCCGTCTGGAGGACGTACGTGGCGTGGCCGACCCACGTCACCATCGTCTGCTCGCGGGCGGCGATCGGCAGGCCGGTGCGGACGATCGGAACCCGGTCGGCGCCCTCGCGGGTACCCCGGAAGCCGCCGGTCCGCATCAACCGGACCATGTCGCCCCAGCTCGGCAGCGGGGTGGTCAGGCGGTCGGTGAACGTCTCGGGCCAGACACGCTCTCCGCGCCTGCGCCGCTGCGCGTCCAGGCGGGCGCGGCGGGCTCGGGCGAGACGGGCAGGGTCCAACATGCGCGCCTCCGATCGTCGCTGATCCAGGTACAGCAGAGCCTAACCGCGGACATCGCCGGGAGGCCGTAGGAAGCGCGGGAGCGAAAGGCGCGTTCTTGCGCACGCCGGGTCCGAACGGGCGATGCCGGGGGTGGACGCACAAGTGCACAATCGGGCGCGGTCCACCCGCTGACCGTACGGGGGAATCGTCATGCGCTTACGTCCCGCAGTCCTCGTCTCCGTCCTGCTCGCCGCGATGCTGCCCGCCGTCGCGCCGGCAACCCCGGCCACTGCCGCGCTGTCCATACCGAGCGGCTTCAGCGTGGCGACGATCCAGTCCGGGCACGCTCCGCACGTGCTCACCGACTACATCGTCCTGCCGGACGGCAGCCGGATCACGACGAGCAAGCAGGGCGCCGTCAAGTGGGTCAGCGCCGACCAGGCGACGATCCGTTCGCTCGCGCAGTTACCCGTGCACGGCCACTTCGACATCGGCCTGCTGAGCATCTGGCCCGCTCGTGACTACGACACGACGGGCCATATCTATGCCATCTATCCGAAGACGGGCGTGGACGCGGCGCACCCCGGAACGAACGAGGTCGCGCGGTACAAGGTCGACAACCCGTCGTCCCCGACCAGCCTGGTACGGGACAGGGTCGTGCTCGGCGGCATCACCCAGGACCTCAACTACCACGGCGCGGGGTCGGTCGTCGCCGCGCCCGACGGGTCGATGTACGCGAGCTTCGGCGACTCGACCACGTTCACGCGGGCCGAGGACAACGCGCTGCGTGCCCAGAACATCGACGACCCGCACGGCAAGCTCCTGCGGTTCGACCCGGAGACAGGGCGCGGGTTACCGACCAACCCGTTCTACGACGCCGCCAACCCGTCCAGCTGGCGTAGCCGGGTGTTCGCGATGGGTATGCGCAACCCGACGCGGTTCTCCCTCGACCCGCGCACCGGCCACGTCTACATCGGCGACGTGGGCTGGGGCCACTGGGAGGAGATCAACCTCGCGCGCGGCGGCGAGAACTTCGGGTGGCCCTGCTACGAGGGCAACGCCCAGACGCGGCTCTACCTGGACAACCCCAGGTGCAAGGCGATCTACGCCGCCCACACCCGCCACGACCTGCCGCTGTACACGTACTCGCACAACAACACGCAGGCCGCGGCGATCGGCGGCCCCTTCTACACCGGCACCTCGTACCCGGCGCAGTACCGGGGCCGGATGTTCTTCGCGGACTACGCCCAGTCGAACCTCCGCACGATCGGCACGGACGTGAACGGCAAGGTCACCAGCCCCGGCGCGATCTTCGGGACGGACGTCGGCGCGCCGGTGTCCATGCACACCGAGATCAACGGCGACATCTCGTACGCGGACATCCTGACCAGCACGATCAAGCGCATCCGCTACACCTCCGGCAACCGGGCGCCCACCGCTGTCGCCACCGCCACGAATGACCCCGCGACCCTGAAGGTCACCGTCGACGCGAGCGAGTCGAGCGACCTGGACGGCGACGTCCTGACCTTTTCGACGAACTTCGGTGACGGCACCCCGGCCGTCCCTGGCGTGAAGCCTTCACACACGTACGCCGATGGCTCGAAGACGTACGACGTCACCGTCACCGCCCGGGACCCGTACGGCGCCACCGGCACGACGACGCTCAAGGTCAAGCCGGCCAACCACACGCCCGTGCTGACCCTCGCCGCGCCGCCGGCCAGCCAGCGGTTCGCCGTCGGCGCGCCGGTGACGGTGTCCGCGACCGCGACGGATCCGGACGGCACACCGCCCGCGACCAGCTACTCCGTCGTGCTCCAGCACTGCCCGTTCGGCGGTGGCTGCCACGCGCACCCGACCGACCAGGGCACCGGCCCGGCGTACAACACGACGTTCCCGGACCACGGCGACGACACGAAGATGGTCATCACGTTCACGGCGACGGACGCCGACGGCGCGACGGCGCGGGCGGTGTACGAGGCGCTGCCGGACGTCCGCCAGCTCGCGGTCGTCAGTCCGGTACCGGTGAAGGTGAACGGCGCGACCGTCACGTCGATGCCGGTGGTGGCCGGGGCCGAGGTGAGCGTCGAGGCGCCGCCGCTGGCCGCCGGCCGGCAGTTCGCGTCCTGGTCGGACGGCGGGGCCGCGACCCACACGTTCGCCATGCCCGCGGCCGACCTGACCCTGACCGCCAACTACCTCACCGAGATCGCCACGAAGTACGCGCAGCCCGGCGTGGCCGCCGCGATGGGCCCGCCCACGACGGCCGCCGAGTACACGTACACCGGCGGCAGCCTGCTCGGCGGCAAGGCCCGGGGGTACAAGAACGGCGTCATCATGTGGTCGCCGTCGACTGGAGCCCACTACGTCAAGGGCGCGTTGTACCAGCGGTACTGGCAGGGCGCGCACCCGTACGTCTACGGGTTCCCGGTAGCCGACGAGGTCGTCGTGCCGGGCGGCGGGTACGCGAGCTACTTCCAGCGCGGGCGCGAGTACTGGAGCGCGAAGACAGGTGCCCGGTTCGTGAAGGGCGCGATCCTGACGAGGTACCTCTCGCTCGGCGGTCCGGCCTGGGGATACCCGACCACCGACGAGGCGGCGATGAGCGACGCTACCGGGTACATCAGCCACTTCACCGGCGCCCGGAGCATCGTCTGGCACCGGACCGTCGGCGCGCGGGTCATCAGGGACCCGATCCGCGCGAAGTGGGCGTCGCTGGGCTGGCAACGGAGCTGCCTCGGCTACCCGTCGACGGACGAGCTGACCGTTTCGGTCGGTCGCCAGGTCAACTTCCAGCGCGGCGGCGCGATCGTGTGGAACACAAGGACGGGGGTCGTCAGCCACGTTTGCCGGCGATGACTAGCCTCTGCTGAGTGAATGCGGTGGGGGTGCTTCGTCGGGTCGGTGTCGGGCTGCTGGTCGCCGTGCTGGCGATCGCGACGGTGGGGATCGTCGGCGGGGTGGTGGCGGCGCGCGCGTCGTTCCCGTCCTACGACGGTGAGGTGGAGCTACGCGGCCTCACCGCGCCGGTGAAGGTGTTCCGGGACGCGCACGGCGTGCCCCAGGTCTACGCCGACAACCCGGCCGACCTGTTCCGTGCCCAGGGGTTCCTGCACGCCCAGGACCGGTTCTGGGAGATGGATTTCCGCCGCCACGTCACTGCTGGCCGGCTCGCCGAGATGTTCGGTGCGGGCCAGGTGGAGACGGACGCCTACATCCGGACGATGGGCTGGCGCCGGGTCGCCGAGGCGGAGTACCGCATCCTCGACCCGGACAGCCGCCGCTGGCTCCAGGCGTACGCGGACGGGGTGAACGCCTGGCTGGCCGACCACTCCGGGGTGAGCGCCAGCCTGGAGTACGGCGTGCTGGCGTTGCAGAACCCTGGCTACCGCATCGAGAAGTGGAGCCCCGTCGACAGCGTGGCCTGGCTCAAGGCGATGGCCTGGGACCTGCGCGGCAACATGTCGCAGGAACTGTCGCGTGCCGAACTGCTCGCGTCGGGGCTGTCCCGCGACGAGGTCGAAGAGCTCTACCCCGCCTATCCGGACGACCGGCACGCGCCGATCCTCACCACGGGCGGCGTGCGGCGCGGGGCGTTCGACCAGGCGGCGACGACGTCCGAGGCGGTGGGGGAGCCACCCGCCGGCGGAGCTGCCGGCGGGGTGGGTGAGTCGCCGGTCGGCGGGTCCGCCGGCGGGGTGGGCGAGTTGCCGGTCGGCGGGTCCGCCGGTGGGGCGGGTGAGTTGCCGGTCGGCGACGACGTCGCGGCGATGTTCGCCGGACTGCGGACCGGGCTCGCAAAGCTGCCCGAACTGCTCGGCCCGAACGGCCACGGCATCGGCTCGAACTCCTGGGTGATCGCCGGCAGCCGGACGGCGACCGGGAAACCGCTGCTCGCCAACGATCCGCACCTCGGCCCGTCGGCGCCGTCCACCTGGTACCAGGTGGGCCTGCACTGCACGACGGTCACGCCGGACTGCCCGTTCGACGTGGCCGGGTTCTCCTTCTCCGGACTGCCCGGTGTCGTGATCGGCCACAACGCGCGGATCGCCTGGGGCTTCACGAACCTCGAACCGGACACCGTCGACCTGTACCTGGAGAAGGTGCGCGGCGACGACTACGAGGTGGCGGACGGCCGCCAGGAGCCGCTCGAAACCCGGACCGAACGTATCAAGGTCGCGGGCGGCGACACCGTGACGCTGAAGGTGCGGACGTCGCGGCACGGTCCGCTGCTGTCCGATCAGGACTCGTCGCTGCGGGGCGTGGGCGAGAAGGCGCCGGTCCAGTCGGACGGCCTCCCCGCCAGCGGGACCGTGAAGACGTCGCCCCGGTACGCGGTGGCGCTGCGCTGGACCGCGCTGGATCCGGGCCGCACCGCCGACGCCCTCTTCGCCCTCAACGCCGCCGTCGACTGGACGACGTTCCGGGCGGCCGCGCGCCTGTTCGCGGTACCGGCGCAGAACATGGTCTACGCGGACGTCGAAGGCAACATCGGCTACCAGACGCCCGGGGACATCCCGATCCGCGAGGGCGGCGACGGGCGCTGGCCGGTACCGGGCTGGGTGGCCGGGCACGAGTGGCGCGGGCGGGTGCCGTTCGACGCGTTGCCGCGCGCCTTCAACCCGCCGTCCGGGTATGTCGCCACGGCGAACCAGCAGGTCATCGGCCCTGGCTACCCGTACATGCTGACCACCGACTGGGACTACGGCTACCGGGGCCAGCGCATCGCCGACCTGATCGCCGGCGCCCGGAAGCCCCTCGACGTCGGCGCTGTTGAGCGGGCGCAGTTCGACAGCCGCAACGGCAACGCCGCCACGCTGGCGCCGAGGCTGCTCGCCGTCGACGTGCCCGCGCGCGTCCGCAAGGCCCAGGAACTGCTCGGCGACTGGGACCACAGCCAGCCCGCGAACTCGGCGCCCGCCGCGTTCTTCAACGCCACCTGGCGGCACCTGCTCGCGCGCACGTTCGACGAGATCCCGGACGACCTCGCTCCGGACGGCGGCGCACGGTGGTTCGAGGTCGTCCGCGGCCTGCTCGACGACCCGGACGCGGCCTGGTGGGACGACCAGTCGACGCCGGACACGGAACGTCGCGACGACATCCTGCGGGCGGCGATGGTCGATGCCGAGCGGGAGCTGTCCGGTGCGTTCGGGTCCGCGCCGTCCGGGTGGCGGTGGGGGGACCTGCACACGTTGACGATCCGTAACCAGTCGCTGGGTAGGTCCGGGGTCGCGCCGATCGAGTGGATGTTCAACCGTGGTCCGTACCCGGCCGCGGGGGGCGACAGTGTCGTCAACGCCACCGGCTGGACCGCGCCGGACGGGTACCAGGTGGACTGGGTCCCGTCCATGCGGATGGTCGTCGACCTCGCTGACCTGGACCGATCCCGCTGGGTGAACCTGACCGGCGCCTCCGGCCACGCGTTCCACCGGTACTACGCGGACCAGACGGGGATGTGGCAACACGGCGAGTCGACGCCGATGCGGTGGGACCGGGAAACGATCGAGCGGGACGCGCGGCACCAGATGACCCTGCGTCCCTAAGAGGTGCCCCCACGCGGGGGCACCTCCGTCACGGTGGCCCTACTTGTCGTCGAGGCCGCCGAGGAAGTCCTTCGCCTTCTCCTGAGCCGTGTCGACCTGGTCGGCGTACTTGCCCTCGGTCTTGTCATCCACCAGGTCACCGGCCTTGTCGACAGCCTGCTCGACCTTGTCCGGGTTGTCGGCGATGAAGTCCTTCGCCTTGTTCAGGAAGTCACCCATCAGATTCCCCTCTCCACACCACGGGGCGGCCCCATGCCCCCCGAGTAGGCTCCTCGGAAGGTACTCCGAAGGAGCGGACATGATCGTCTCGGACATCATGACCCGGGCAAGTGTGACGGATAGTCCGGGTGAAACGCTACAGTTCGCCGCAAACCGGATGTGGCGTCAGCAGACAGGCTCGCTGCTGATCATGGAGGGGACCGAACTCGTCGGCATCATCACGGAACGTGACCTCATGCGTGCGGTCGCCCGTGGGCACGACGTTGCCACGACGACCGTCGCCGACGCGATGAGCAAGGACATCGAAACCGTCGGGCCCCGCACCACCCTCCACGAAGCCGCCCGCGTCATGGCGGCCCGGTGGATCCGGCACCTTCCCGTCGTGGATGACGGGCGCGTGCTCGGAATGGTGTCCCAACGCGACCTGGTCGGCGTGTTCGCCGCACTCGACCCGGACCCCGTCGGGATCGAACTGGCCAGCGACGAACTAGTTCGCGAACGACGACTCGTACGCATCGAACAGGGCGACCTGGACTGACCATGTCGGCGGCCCACCGCCGACCCGACCGTTACTGGCCGTCGGCGCCCGCGCCGACCCGACTTGGACTGGCCGTCGGCGCCCGCGCCGACCTGGACTGACCGCAGCCGCCCGGCTGTGGGCACAACCGCGAGGGGAAGTGGACACGATGAGCGAGCCGGATCAGGAACGCGAGGTTCCGATGATCGACGACACCGACATCGTCGTGCTGCCCGACCAGACTTCCGACGACATCGACGTCGACTGGTCGGATTCCGTCGAGGACCGGGAGGTCCGCCTCCTCGAGGACCGACCCCCGCACTGGGGCTGACGCCGCCCCGCCGCCCACGCCCGCCCGGCATCCTGCCGGCCGAGTCGCTCACCCGTGCCGCCCGGCACCCGGCCACCGAGGCTCGGCCGGCACCTGGTCACCGGAGCCGGCACTCGGCACGGGCCGGAACCTGGTCACCGAGGCTCGGCCGGCACCTGGTCACCGAGGCTCGGCCGGCACCCGGCCACCGAGGCTCGGCCGGCACCTGGTCACCGGAGCCGGCACTCGGCACGGGCCGGCACCCGGCCACCGAGCGGTGTCCGGCGACCGTGCCGGGCCCGGCTCTCGGCGGTCACCGGGCCATCCGGCCTTCGCTCGGCGGAGCGGAGTTCCGTCGCCGACCGCCCGACCCTGCCCGTCGACAGGTTTCGGGTGGGAATGTGGAGCCTGGCTCTCGGATCCCACCCGAAATCTCAGCGCGACGACGACGGCCCGCTGCCGTTAGGGCGCCGGGCAGCCGTCAGTCGCCGGGGCCGGAAACGGCGCTGGCCCGCCGTGGCGGGCCAGCGATCGTTCGGGCCAGCGATCGTTCGGGGCAGCGCTCAGGAGGAGCGGGCCCGGAGGGCGTCGCGGATTTCGGTGAGGAGGATGACCTCGTCGGACTGGGCCTCGGGCTCCGGCTCCTGGCCGCGCTTGCGCCGCTCGGCCAGCTTGTTCATCGGCATGATGACGAAGAAGTAGATGACCGCCGCGATGGCGACGAAGTTCACGGCGGCGGCGATGAAGTCGCCGTACTTGAGGACCACGTCGTCGGTGACGCCGGCGCCGTTCTCCTTGATGATCACGCCGCCCTTGGTGCCGATGGCCGGAATCAGCTGGATCAGGGGCTTGATGAACGAGTCGACGAACGACGTCACCACAGCCGTGAACGCGGCGCCGATGACGATACCGACGGCGAGGTCGATGACGTTCCCTCGCATGATGAAGTCACGAAATCCCTTGAGCACGCGCTTCCCCTCTAGTGAGCGTGTCGACGCGGCCCCCGAGCGCGTCACGGCGAACGCACTGTAACCGTTACGTGAGCGTCTGTCGTGACTCCGGCGAGTCGTGCCGCTTGGTCCGGTGTGACCGCGAGATAGATCAGCGTCCCGTCCTCCGGCGCCTCCCCGCGCGCCGCGGCCCGCAACACCAGGACGTCGCCCGCCAGCATCCGCGCCGGCTGCGAGCCGTCGGCGCCGAGCACATCGACCCGCGCGCCTGGCCGAACCACGGACGCCACCCCCGAGTCGGCCAGCCGCAGCGGGAATCCCACCAACCCCGCCGGCGCGACCAACTCGGACGGTGACACGCGAATCGGCCCCGCAACGGGTGCTGGTGCCGGCCGCTCCATCAGCAGGACGCCCGCCGCGAGGCACAGCAACCCGGCGACCGCACCGGCCCGCAGCACGCTCGCCCGTCGCGGCAGCCCGAACGCAAACCGCGGCGGATCAAGACTCTCGGCGCGGCCGGCAGGGGAAGGCGCCACCTCGCCGCCGCCGAGCCAGGCCGGCGACGGACCGGGCCGGGAAGGTGCCATGTCGCCGCCGCCGAGCCAGGCCGGCGACGGACCGGGCCGGCCGCGCGAGCGCTGCGGTGAGTCGCGGCCGGGTGGCGAGGGGGCGCCGCCCAGCGGACGCGACGGCGTGGACCCGCCGAGCGGGGAGTTCGGGCCGTAGGTGTCGTCGGGCGAGAACACGGGCGGCTCCTCACGTCGGGGTGTTTCCGACGTTAGGAGCCGAGGGGTGCGTGCGGTATCGCGTGGACGTTATCTGTGGACGGCGAACACCGGTGTGGACGACCGAGGAGGGATGCCCGCTGCTGTGGTATGCGCGGTCAGGATGCGGCGGCGGCCGGCGTGCTCGCCGGAGCGGAACTGCCGTTGGCGCTCTTCGGTGCGGAGCTGCCGTTGGAGCCGCCGGTCGTGGCGGGAGCCGACGATCCGTTCGACGACTCGGTCGTCTTCGCGGTCGTGGTGGAGCTGGTCTGCGCGGAGCGGGAGTCCGTCCGGTAGAAGCCTGAGCCCTTGAAAACCACGCCCACGGCGGAGAAGACCTTGCGGAGCCTGCCCTGGCACTCGGTGCAGATGGTCAGCGGCTCGTCGGAGAACGACTGGACAGCCTCGAGCCGGTGGCCACATTCGGTGCACGCGTACTGGTAGGTCGGCACGTTCCGGGTCCTCCTGGTCTGGCACTCTGTTTCTCCGAGTGCTAAGTGTGCGCCATGGGACCCGCGACCGTCCACCTGATCAGCGGATGTAGGGAAGATCACACCAGCCGCCGGACGGTGTGATAACGGCACTCACCAGCCGGTCATGCGGCTCCGTGGGCACCTCGTCCACCAGCTCGCCGTCGTGCAGAAGCGCCAGGACAGGCACCCCGGCCGGCACCCTGGCGAGCGCCCGGTCGTACGAGCCGCCGCCGCGTCCCAACCGGGCGCCGCGCCGGTCGACGGCCAGCGCCGGCACGATGACCAGGGCCGCTCCGGTGATCGCGTCCACGCCGAGACGGGGGCCCGGCGGCTCCAGCAGTCCGCGCCGCGCAGGGTCGAGGCCGCCCTCGTACTCCGCCCAGTCGAGGTCGTTGTCCGGGCGCAGCACGGGGAGCAGGACCCTGGCGCCCGCGTCCCGGAGCGCGTCAGGGAGGTGCGGACCACCCGGCTCGGCCCCGATCGGCACATACGCGGCCACCACTGGCTGGCCCGCACTGGCTGGCGCCGGCCCCGGGGCCGGCGGCTGGTCCGCGCCAGCTGAGGGCGGCTGGTCCGCGCCGGCCGTGGGCGGCGGGTTCGGCGGCTGGTCCGCGCCGGCTGAGGGCGGCTGGTCCGCGCCGGCCGTGGGCGGCGGGTTCGGCGGCTGGTCCGCGCCGGTTGAGGGCGGCTGGTCCGCGCCGGCCGTGGGCGGCGGGTTCGGCGGCTGGTCCGCGCCGGTTGAGGGCGGCGGGTTCGGCGGGATGTGCGCGAGCAGATGGGCGATGACCCGCTCGGATGCCTCTGCGCGGGCGGCTGTGTCCAGCGCGGACCGCCGGCCGAGTAGTTGGGCGCGGATCACCGACTTGTCACTCACGGTGCCCACTGTGCCTCGCGTTGCGCCGATCTCGAAACGGACTATCGGGACTAGTGTGCCCACCGGCGCCCGGTATAAGGACGCGTTCCCCGAAAGTCCGGTTCGGGCCGGCGACGAACGGCACCGGGCGCGGCGGCACAGCGGCTGGCGGCGGTCAGGGGCGGGTGGCGAGGGGGTGCCCCCCAGCGCGGCGTCCGGCGTGTCAGCATTCCAGGACTGATCGCTACGGACGGTGGAGGCCGCATGACGTTGCGTACTCGGCTCACCGCAGCCTTCCTCGCCGTCGTCCTGGGGCCTGTCGTGGTGAGCGCTGTCGCCGTCGCGAGCACGGTCGCCACCCTGACGCAGAGCCGCGAGAACGAGCGGCTGGACACCGCCGCCAGCACGGTCGTCACGGGCATCACCGCGTTGTGCCAGCGTGCGCGGGCCGCCGCCGAAGCGCTCGCCGCCAGCGGCCCGTCCACCTCGACGCCCGCCGCCCTCGTCAAACGCGGCCTCGCCGACGCCGCCCGCCTGGAGGACGGCAACGGCCGTCTGGTGTCCAGCGCCGGCTCGGTGACGAGCGCCGACCGGGTCCCGTGGGGCGACTGCGCGTCCCGGATGCCGGCCGCCGCCCCGATCGTCGCCGCCGCCGTCGAGCTGCACGAACGCGACGGCACCCGCGTCGGATGGGCCCGCGCCGCCTTCCGCCTGGACACCGCCAAGGCACGGCGACTCGCCGCGTCGGCAGGCGTGGACCTCACCGTCCTCGACGGTGACGAGCCCGCCGTGAGCACGATCAACGCCAGCAACGCGGCACGGGTCGCGCTGGCCGCAGCCACGGCGGACACCCGGAACGTCCGGGTCAGGCTCCTCGAACCGTCCGCCGGCCAGCCGCTGCGGATCGCCCTCAGCACCACCCGCGCCGACCTCGCCGCCCTGTACGCGCTGCTCGCCGCCGTCGTGGCCGTCGTCGGCGCGCTGGCCGTCCTCGCCGCCGGGTACCTCGCCCGCTCGCTCACCCGCCCCCTCAACGACGTGGCGCAGGCGGCGGAGCTGGTCGCGTCCGGGGATCTGGACGTGCGGGTGCCCGTCCGGGGCCGGGACGAGATCGGCCGGCTCGCGACCACGTTCAACCGCATGACCAAGGACCTCAAGGTGTACGTCTCGGCGCTCACCGCCAGCCGGGACCAGCTCCGCGGCAACCTGGCGCTGCTCGGCGACACCCTCTCCAGCACCCATGACCTGGACCGGATCCTGGAGGTCATCCTGGAGACGGTCATGGCGGCGACGGGGGCGCAGGCGGGGGTGGTGCTCCTCGCGGAGCGTCCGGCCAGCGCGTGGCCCGGGGTGCTGGTCGGGCAGTGCGGGTACGGGCTCGGCACGGATGTCACCGCGTTGCGCATCCCGATCGGGGCCGGGCTGCTGGGCGGCGTGGCGGAGCGGGGCGAACCGAGGCTGGGGCGTGTCTCCGATGACAACGCCGAGGTGACGCGTGAGGAACCGGCCTGCCGGACGTACATCATGGTGCCCTTCTCTGGTTCTGGACGCCTTCTCGGCGTGCTCGCCCTGTACGACCGCCTGGGGGCCGACGACTTCGACGACGGCGACCTCGTGACCCTGCGGACGTTCGCCGGGCAGGCGGCCGTCGCGGTCGAGAACGTGCTGCTGCACCGGGACGCCCAACGGCTGTCGCTCGCCGATCCGCTGACCGGGCTGTGGAACTACCGCTACCTGGACGTGTCGCTGCGGCGCGAGGTGGAACGGGCGACCCGGTTCGGCCGGCCGCTCGCCGTGCTGGTGCTGGACCTCGACGGGCTGCAGGGGCTGAACGAGGCGCGGGACGCGGTGCTCGCCGAGATCGCCGGTGTCGTGCGCCGGGCGGTCCGCGAGGTCGACCTGGTGTTCCGGCGCCGCGACGAGGAGCTGGTCCTGCTGCTGCCCGAGACCGCCGCCGACGGGGCGTGCCGGGCCGCCGAACGGATCTGTGAGGGGCTGCGGACCGCGCCCGTGCGGCTCGGGGTGGCGCTCGTGCCGTGCACGGCCACGGTCGGGGCGGCGGTGTACCCGGATCACGCCGACGACCCGGACGGTCTCCTCGCCAGGGCCGACGCCGCGCTCGTCACGGCCAAGACCGCAGGCGGGGACACGTGGCGAATGGCGGGCGAACCGGGCACAGCCGGGCCGCCGAGCGGTCGCGCCAGGGAGGCTCAGGTGAGGATCCGCCGTTCCGGCTAGTCTGCCCGGCATGGCCGACACCGCTCCCCTTGCCACGACCAACCGCCCCCCGACGAAGGCCGTCATCCCGGCCGCGGGCCTCGGTACCCGGTTCCTGCCCGCCACCAAGGCAGTGCCGAAGGAACTCCTGCCGGTGGTCGACAAGCCGGCGCTCCAATACATCGTCGAGGAGGCCGCGGCCGCCGGCATCACCGACGTCCTGCTGGTTACCAGCCGCGGCAAGAGCGCGATGGTCGACCACTTCGACCGCCGGCCGGACCTGGAGGCGCAGCTGGAGGCCAAGGGCGACCAGCGCCGCCTCGACGCCATCCGGAAGCCGTCGCAGCTCGCCGCGATCCACACCTCCCGCCAGGACGAGCCGAAGGGTCTCGGCCACGCCGTCCTGTGCGCCGCCGCCCACATCGGCGACGAGCCGTTCGCCGTGATGCTCGGCGACGACCTCATCGACGAGCGCGACCGCCTCCTCGCCGAGATGCTCGGGGTGCAGGCCGAGCGGGGCGGCATCGTCCTCGGCCTGATCGAGGTGCCGATCGAGCACATCAACCGGTACGGGTCGGTGGCCGTGTCGCCGGTCGAGGGCGACCTGGTGCGTGTCCACCAGCTCGTGGAGAAGCCCGACCCGGCCGAGGCGCCCAGCAACCTCGCGATCATCGGCCGGTACGTGCTGCCGCCCGAGATCTTCGACGCGATCCGCAAGACCGAGCCCGGCGCCGGCGGCGAGATCCAGCTGACGGACGCCATGGCCCGCCTCGCCAGCGAAGGCGTGCCCGTGCACGGCGTCGTGTTCCGGGGCCGGCGGTACGACACGGGCGATCGTGGCGACTACCTCAAGGCCGTAGTGCAGCTCGCGTGGGACCGTGAGGACCTCGGCCCGGCGTTCCGGGAATGGCTGGTCGAGTTCGTGTCGACACAGGAGCGCACATGACATCTACGGTCCGTCCGGGCCTGGCCGAGTACCTGACCGACCTGCTGGCCGGCATCCGGCCGCTGCGTCCGCTGGAACTGGCCCTGCTCGACGCGCACGGCGGGGTCCTCGTCGAGGACGTGACGGCGCCGGCCGCTGTGCCGGCCTACGACGTCGCGGCGATCGACGGGTACGCCGTCCGTGCCGAGGACCTGGTGGGCGCGTCCCCGGGCAACCCTGTCCGGCTGCCTGTCGTCGGCGACCTGCGCGCCGGCTCCTGGCAGCCATCGCGGGCGCTGCCGGGGGCGTGCTTCGCCGTGGCGGCGGGTGCCTCGCTGCCGACCGGGGCCGACGCCGTCGTCCCCGCCGAATGGACGGACCACGGCCTCGCGCACCTGGAGATCAGCCAGGGGCTGGGCCGCGAGGCGTACGTGCGCCGGGCCGGTTCCGAGCTTGGAGCCGGTGACCTCATCGCGCGGGCGGGGGCGCGGGTGACGTCCGGGCTGGTCGGGCTGCTCGCCGCCGCCGGAGTGATGAAGGTGACGGTGCGGCCTCGTCCGCGTGTGGCCGTGATCGCCACCGGCGACGAGCTGATCGAGGCGGGCCAGGGCGGCACCGTCGGGCGTGTCCTCGACGCCAACTCGTACGCGTTGACGGCCGCGGCGCGGGACACGGGCGCGCACGCCGTCCGGGGCGGCATCGCGGGCGACGAGCCCGAGCCCCTGCGCGAACTGCTCGAAGACCACGCGATGCGATCGGACCTCGTCGTCGTCACCGGCGGCACCGGCGGCGGTCCCGGCGACACGGTCCGGCGGCTGCTCGGCCACGACGGGTCGGTCCAGTTCGTCGAGCTGCCGGTCTACCCCACAGGAACCCTTGGCTACGGGACTATCGGCGCCGACGAAACCCCGATCGTCTGCCTGCCCGGCGCCCCGGCGGCCGCGCTGATCGGGTTCGAGGTGCTGGCCCGTCCGATCCTGCAGCGGCTCGCCGGCGCCGAGCCCGTGCACCGGCCGGCCGTGAAGGCGAACCTGGTCGAGCCGGTCGTGTCCCCGTCCGGGGTGCGGGAGTTCCGGCCCGCCACGGTGTCCGAGCGGCGGGGTGGCGGGTACGCGGTCCGGCCGCTGCCGGGCGGTGCCCACGTCCTGTCCGGGCTCGCCGAAGCCAACGGCCTCATCGTTCTCGGGGAACGGATCACCAACGCGCCCGCCGGGACGACCGTCGACGTGCTGCTGCTGGACCGTCGGCGTTGAGCTGTCGTGACCTCCGCGGGGACGTGATGGGCGGCGCGGTTTGATGGACCGGGTGCCGGGGTGGCCGGCGACGCTCGCGGAAGGGCCGGTAGGGCTGCGACCGCATCGGTTCCGGGACGCGCGCGCCTGGAGCGAGGCCAGGATCGCCAACGAGTCGTGGCTCGCGCCGTGGGAACCCACCGCCGCCCGCCCGTGGAAACGGCGACACGCACCCAGTGAGTACGGACCGCTGTACCGGGCACTGCGGCGCGGCGTCCGGGCCGGCTCGGTCGCCCCGTTCGTCATCACGTACGAGGGACGGTTCGCCGGACAGTTGACGCTCGGCGACATCGTCCGGGGCGCGGTGTGCTCCGCCTACGCCGGGTACTGGGTCGACGGTCGCCTCGCCGGACGCGGCGTCATGCCCACGGCACTCGCGATGGCCGTCGACTTCGCGTTCACGGCCGCCGGACTGCACCGCGTCGAGGTGAACATCCGTCCGGAGAACAAAGCCAGCCGCCGCGTCGTCGAAAAGCTCGGATTCCGCCAGGAAGGCTTCCACCCCCGGTACATGCACGTGGACGGGGACTGGCGCGACCACGTCGGCTACGCGCTGACCGTCGAGGACGTGGCCCCGTTCGGCCTCCTGTCCCGCTGGCGCGCCT
Organism: uncultured Actinomycetota bacterium; assembly: GCA_963742725.1. Classification (GTDB taxonomy): domain Bacteria; phylum Actinomycetota; class Actinomycetes; order Mycobacteriales; family Cryptosporangiaceae; genus CAVVAL01. Next base: position 79,748 of record CAVUMX010000004.1, read on the forward strand.
CCCGCTGAGCTTCCCGCCCGCCGCGCGCCCGCCCGCTCGCTCGCCGCGCGCCGCGCGCCCGCCCGCCGCCCGCGCCGGGAAGTGTGTGGAAAATTGCGAGCTATAGGTCGGGAAATGCCACACACTTGCGGCGGACGAGTTCTGGATAACTTTGTCGACACACCGACTTGCCTCCCTATCTCCGTGCGCTGATGCCCTTAGCCTCGGACAGTCGGGGGTAGTCCGCGCGCATCGCGGCAGTGACAGGAGGAGGGGACATGCCGTCTTCGGTGCTCCTCGCCATCCTGGTCGGGGCCGGGGTGCTGGCGCTCATGCCGGCGCTCGTGCGGCGCTACGACCGTGCGGTGCGCGCGCAGGACGAGCTGAGCACGTCGTCGATGCGGGTGCTGCTGCGCCGCCGTCGCCGCCGTACCGTGCCGGGCTCGTACCCGATCAACCCGCCGTCGACCCTGTTCGACGACCGGATCGTCGGTCGCGCCACGGTCGCCGACTCCCTGACCCCCGGCGACGCCGAGTCGGACGCGCTGGTGCGTGCCGCGCTCGTCCGCGACGCGCTGGCTCGTGACGACGCGGTCCGCGCTGCCCGTCGCGCCGCCGCGGTGGAGGAGCCGGTGCGGCAGGTCGCGTCCCGTCCGCTGCTGGACAGTGCGCAGGTGCTGCACTGGCGGCGGTTCCGGCGTCGGCGGGTGCTGCTCGCGTTCACGCTGCTGTTCATCGGCCAGGTGGTCGGCGTGGCGTTCGTCGGTCCGGGCTTCTGGGCCGGACTGGCCGTGTCGGCGGTGCTGATCCTCGGGTACCTCGTCCGGCTGCGCGCCGCGGCGGCGGCCGAACGTCGCCAGTTGGCCGCGGACCGGGCACGCCGTCACCGAGCGTACGAGTTCGTCCGGGTCGCCACCCGCGACACGTGGGTGCCGAACGCGGCGGCCGCGCGGGCGGCGACCTGGCTCGCTACCCCGCGCGAACAGCGGCGACGTCCGACCCGTGAGGTGGCTAGGGTGCTGGCCGCAGCCGGCCGTGACGCCGTGCGCGCGGGCGACGGAACCTGGGCGGTACGCAAGACCCCGGTGGTCGTGCCGCCGCCCGCACGGACCGTCCGCCAGCCGGCCGCGCGCCAGTCCACACCCGTCCTGGTGGACCTCGACGAGGCACTCCCGAGGGCCGTCAATATGTGATGCCACTGCCTGCTAAGCTTGTGGCGTCCTCGGGGCTGTGGCGCAGTCCGGTAGCGCACCTCGTTCGCATCGAGGGGGTCTGGGGTTCAAATCCCCACAGCTCCACCGAGGTAATTGCAGGTCAGAGGCCCTGTCCGCGAAAGCGGCCAGGGCCTCTGACTGTTGCATGTCCGATTCTGGGAGCGGAGACCGCTTGCTGCCCCGGTAGCCAATGCCAGGACCCGAGGTCCGGCGCGCCGCCTCGGGCGGGGGTGCCAGCGGCGTCCTGGGCGGGGCCGAAGATGCGGCGCCGTCTTGAAGCGGTGAGGGCCAGCAACCCGCAGGCTCGACGGACGACCCTCCAACGGAAGACGACGGCGGGCACGCAGGTGCTGGTGGCGGCGCGACGGACGGCGCCGAGGATGAGTCGATACCGGAGTGGATCGCGCGCGCGGCCGACCGGTTGCCCGCGCGACCCGGTGGCAAAGGACCGACCACCGGGAACCTATTCGAGCCGGATGGGACGCCGATTACGGATCCCGAGTTCACGGTCGCGGACGGACGCTTGCGGAGCGGCCGAGTGCGGACGTCCCGGCACATGCTCCGCGACGATTGGTATCCCGGCCAGCGGTCCGTGCGGCGTGGCCTACGGCGTGCAAGTCCACAACAGCGACGCGTCCGGCAGTGTGATGGTCGGCATCGGCCACGAACGATCCTTTGTGGACTGGCTAGACAATAGCGGTGCGCGGGAGTCTGGGAGCGACCCCGATGTGCCAGCGTGGCCAGAGCCGATCGGTTTCGACCTCTACGGCAACTGGCACGAGTACGAGCCCGACGACACGAGAGTCAGCTCCGACACCGCACGCCAGGCCGCGCGCGAGTACGTAGCCACGGGAGCACGTCCGCCGTGCGTTGGGTGGCAAGCGGCCAGTTGACGTCACCAGACGTTGCCAGAGGGGCGGCGCGCGAATTGTCGCGACGGGCGAGCGCGCAGTGGCGGGTGCGAGCGCTCGGTTTAGGCGTTCACCAGCGGTTTCGCGTGGCTGCGGTGCGATGCCGGCACGATGAGGATCGCCGCCACGAGGCTCACAGCCGCGACAATTCCCCAGCCTGTGGCGCCGGTGGCCATGACGAGCCCCGAGATGACGGCGGGCCCGACGGTGTTCTGTGCGATGACGTGCAGGTCGAACGCGCCGAGGTACTCGCCCTGGGCGTGTTCGGGTGCCAGCGCGTAGGCGAGTCCCCATGCGGACGCGGCCTGCATCACCTCGGTCACCGAGAAGACCAGTACCGCGGCGACCAGCGCCACCGTGGCGACGATCGTGCTGACGTTCATCGCGGTGACGGCGACGATCCCGCACCCGCCCGCGAGCCAGATCCCGGAGCGTCGGGCGATCTTGCCGGCGCCCTCCACCGTGTCGGCGCCGCGGCTCGCGCGTACCTGGAAGAGGATCACGAAGACGGTGTTGAAGATCAGCAGCAGCGGCACGACGGACGGGTGGACGGAGGTGCGCTGCAACGCCCACAGCGGCAGCGTCACCAGCAGGATCGTGACGTGGTTGGCCAGCAACGAGGAGATCGCGACCACGCCGAGGAAGCGCATGTCCCGGATGGCGCCGAACTTCTTGAACCCGACGGGCGTGGCCTGGCGGGGCGGGTCGACGGGCAGCCGGCGCACGAGCACGGCGGCGAGGGCCATGAGGACGGCGGTGGCCAGCGGGATCGCGTCGAGCAGGCTGCGTTGCAGCACCGCCAGCGCGGCGATGCCGCTGCCGATGCTGAACCCGATGTTGAAGACCGTCCGCATGATGGCGCGTATGCGGACCCGGTCCTCCGGTTTCACGAGCGAGCCGACGAGCGCTCCCATGCTCGGCCCGGTGCCGTACTCGATGAAGCCGAGGGCTATGACCAGCGGGTAGAAGGTGGCGGCCGTTCCCACGAGCGGGTAGAGCGCGAAGCCCACGGCCTCCATCGCGAACAGGATGCACAGCAGCCGCCGTGCCCCGAAGCGGTCGGAGACCATGCCGAACAGCAGCGAGGCGGCGAAGCCGGACAGGCCGGCGGCGGAGATGCCCAGACCGATCTGAGTGGGGCTGAGGCCGGCAGCAAGGGTGAAGTACACAGCGCTGCCGCTGATGAAGACCCCCTTGCCGACCGATTCGGCCAGCCGCAGGATCAACAGGTTTCGCAGGTCCGGTTCGGACGGGATGAGTCGCACTGCGCCATGATGCGGCGATCGTCCACCCGGCCGGGAGGGTCGGGAGCGGGCGGCGGCGTGGGAGTTCTGCCCGGATCGACCGGGGTCGCGCACCCTGGACGGGCGGGATCGGTTCCCGCGTCGGGTGCCCGGAAGGGCAGGTTTGGAGGCGTCACGCTGGGTGCCCGAACGCGCAGTGTTCATCAGCTGGACGCGATTTCGCCCTTGTGGCGACGTTAAGCTCGCCACTCTTCGTCACGGGGGCATCGAGGGGGGCCACTCGTCCTGGCGGTTATCCGCGCTGGTCAAGATGCACTCGCGGCGGCGTCGCGCGCCGGCCGGACGACTGTGGCGACAGTTCATGTCCGGTGCGCGACTGTACGGGGAGTAACTGGCATCTCGCAGTTAGCCTGAGCGACCTCGGTCGCAGTGCGATTCAACTGGGGGAGTGATTCAGCACCATGACTAGATCGTGTGAAAGGGCATCCAGATGACGGCCGTCAGCCTCGGCAGCAGAATCGCGCCGCACGCCATCGGGGATCTCACCGTGGTCCTCGCCGACGCGCAGCCGGTGGTCCGCAACGGACTCCGTGCGGTGCTCGCGTGCAGCGGTGGCGTCCACGTGGTGGCGGAGGCGGACAACCGGCGCGACGCGGTTCGCGAGGCGTTGCTGCACCGTCCCGACGTGCTGATCCTCGACGTCGAGATGTGCGGGCCGAAGAGCACCGCCGCCATCACCGAGATCCTGCAGAGCGCGCCCCGGGTCGCCGTACTCGTGTTCACCACTCTCGACGACGACGAGTCGGTGATGGCCGCCGTGCGCGCCGGCGCTCGTGGCTACCTCCTCAAGAGCGCAGGTGCCGAGGGCATCGTCCGGGCGATCCGCGGCCTCGCGGCGGGCGAGGCGGTCTTCGGCCCGATCGTGGCCCGCCGCCTCACCGATCTGCTGTCCAGCCGGTCGGCGCGGGAAGACGAGCTGTTCCCCGAGCTGACCGCGCGCGAGCGCGAGGTGCTGGAGCTCCTCGCCACCGGCCTGCGCAACTCGGCGATCGCGAGCCAGCTCCGGCTCTCCCCGAAGACCGTCAGCAACCACATCTCGACGATCTTCGGCAAGCTACGCGCCGACGGCCGGGCGGAGGCCATCGTCCTGGCGCGCAAGGCCGGTATGGGACTCGGCTAGCTACTCGTGCCGTTCCTGTGATGAGCACAGGCTGAGCTTGGGCGCGGCGGTCACCCAGCCGCCACGGGTCGCGGCGAGGGACCGTCCGGGAAATCTGCCCGAGCTGCCGGGAAAACGGCCTCTGCCGCACAGGATGCCGATGCGGGGACGGTGTAGGGGTCGCACCCTCACCAACCAGATCGGCATCGACGTATGGATCTCGGCGCTATCGCGGTACGCCTGGAAAGGCGGTTCGGACCGTCCGTCCACTCGTGGACGGAGACGCTGTCCGCACGGGTCGCCGAGCTGGCCGCCGAGTGGGAGCTGACGGTCGGCGAGCCGTTCGAGCGCGGGAACTCCTCGGTGGCGTTCCGGTGCAGCGGTCCGCGCGGCGCCACCGTCCTCAAGATGTGCCCGAAGCCTCGGTTCGTCGCCGAGGAGGTGCGCATGCTGGGACTGTTCGCGACCAGCGGCCGGGTGCCGCTCGTGGTGGAGCAGGTCCGCGACGCGCTGCTCATGGAGCTGGTGGAGCCCGGCACTCCGGTGGAGAAGCTGCCCTGCCCGTCCGCCACGGCGTACGCGGAGTTCCTGCGCGACCTGCACTCCGCGGGCAGCCCTGACGCCGCGCCCCGCCAGTTGTACGGGTGGACCGAGGTGCTGTTCGAGTCGGCCGCGCGGCGCGGGGTGGATCTCGGCTCCGCGCGGGACATGCGGGACGAGCTGATCGCCACCCAGACGCGTGAGGTGCTGCTCCACGGTGACCTGCACCTGGGCAACGTGCTCGACGGCGGAGCGCGTGGCCTGGTCGCGATCGATCCGACCGCCTGCGCCGGCGACCCCTGCTTCGACGCCGTCGACTACGTACTCGAAGGCACCAGCTCCGCCGAGATCGTGCGGCGGCGCGACGAGCTGGCCAAGGCCGCCGACCTCGACGTCGAGCGCCTCGACGCCTGGTGCCGGGTAACCGCCCCGATCGGCGCCTCGCACGTGAATCCGCGCCATGCCGCAGCGATCCTGGAGTTCGCCTCCAGTGCCGCGCTGCGCGGCTGACCCGTCTTTCTGGACTGTAGGAGGTTCGGCATGCCGCGCATCGGCCGCGCGTCGTTCGCCCAGGAACGGCTCTTCTTCCTCAACGAACTCACGCCGGGGCATCCCGGTTACGTGGTGGCGCTGGCACTGCGGATCCGCGGCACGCTCGACGTGGCGGCCCTGCGCCAGGCGCTGTCGGATCTCGTGGCGCGCCACGACGTGTTACGGACCACGTTCGCGCTGGACGACGGCGTGCTGACCCAGCGGGTGCACGACGACGCGCAGCCCGTGGTCGACGTCCAGGTGCGCGCGCTGGCCGGCGACGCCGGGCAGGACGCCGACCTCCGAGACCTGGTGAGCACGCAGGCGCGGCAGCCCTTCTCGCTCACGGACGGGCCGGTCATCCGGGCGACCATCGTGTCGTGGTCGGCTGAGGAGCACGCGCTGGCGCTGCTGGTCCACCACATCGCCTGCGACGGCTGGTCGGTGGGGATCCTGCTGCACGACCTGGCCGCCCTGTACAACGGGCACCGGCTCGACGTTCCGGTGTCCTATCTGGACCACTCAGTGGACAAGCGCGCGGAGTGGGACGGCGTCGACTCGCGCGCGCTGGAGTTCTGGCGCGAGACCCTCACCGGCGTCCCGCAGCTGGCGCTCTACACCGACCACCCGCGCCCGCCGGTGCTCAGCCATCGCGGCGCTGTGCTGCGCCGTCCCGTCGACACCGAACTCGTCACCGAACTGGGCGCGTGGGCACGAGGGCGCGGTACCACCCTGTTCGCGGTGACGGTCGCCGCCTACGCCGCCGTGCTCGCCCGGTACACCCGCCAGGACGAGGTCGTCGTCGGAGTGCCGGTCGCCAACCGCCTCGACGAGGACGAGGAGGCCCTGGTCGGCTGCCTCGTCAACACGCTGCCCCTGCGGATCGACGTCTCGGGCGAACCGACGTTCGCGCAGCTCGTGGACCGGGTGAGCGAGACGGCGCGGGCGGCGTTGGCCTACCAGGACGTGCCGTTCGAGCAGATCGTCCGCGCCGTCGACGCCGAACGCCAGCTCGGCCACGCGCCGCTGTTCCAGACCTCGCTGAGCCTGCAGAGCTTCCCGTTCGCGCTGCCCGAGCTGGACGGGCTCACCGTGACCGAGGTGGACGTCGAGATCGACGCCGCCAAGTTCGACCTCGGCATCACCCTCGACGTCGCGGCCGGCGAACCTTTCCTGCGCGCCGAGTACAGCACCGACCTGTTCGAGGCCGGCACGGTCGCGCGGCTCCTCGACCACCTGGGGCAGCTGCTGCGCTCGATCGGCGGCGACAGCGAACCGTCGATGGTGGGCGCGGACGAGGCGGTTCTCGTCACGCAGGACTTCAACCCGGAGCGGACGCCGACGCCCGATGGTCCGGGGCTGCTCAAGCGGTTCGAGGAGCACGCAACGCGGCACCCGTCCGCCGTGGCGGTACGCCACCAGGGCCGCGATCTCACCTACGGCGAGTTGAGCCGCTGGTCGAGCCGGATCGCCGCGCTGCTCCGGCGCGACGGCGTGTCCCAGGGCGACCTCGTGGGGCTGCTGCTTCGGCGCTCGCCGGCTGTCGTCGCGGCAATCCTGGCGGTGTGGAAGGCGGGCGCGGCGTATGTGCCGCTCGACCCGGACTACCCGGAGCACCGGCTGCGGCTGATCGTCGACGACTCGCGGGTGCCGGTCGTGCTGGTGGAGGACGGAACCGCGGCGGTGCTCGACCGGCTCGCGCCGGGCCTCCGCGCGCTGGACGTCAACACAGCGGACGACGGCAGTGACGTGCCCGATCCGACCACCGCGCCGGACGACCTGGCCTACGTGATCTACACGTCCGGCTCGACCGGCGTGCCGAAGGGCGTCATGGTGGCGCACGCGGGGCTCGACGCGCTGTTCGCCGTGCCGCCGGGCGGGCTCGACATCGCGTCGGACGACGTGTGGCTGTGCGCGCACTCGTTCTCGTTCGACTTCTCGGTCTGGGAGATGTGGGGAGCGCTGTCGTTCGGCGGCCGTGTGGTCGTCGCCGACGCGGACGACCTGCTCGACCCGGCCCGGGTCGCGGGGCTGATCCAGTCCGAGGGCGTCACCGTGCTGAGCCAGACGCCCGGCGCCCTGTACCGGCTGCTTCCCGGGCTCCTCGACCGGGTGCGGACCGAGGGCTCCGCGCTGCGGTACGTCGTCTCGGGCGGCGAGGCGCTGAGCTGGACCCGGCTCGCCGGGCTGGTGAGTGGCGCCGACCGCCTGCACGCCGAGTTCGTGAACATGTACGGGATCACCGAGGGCACGGTGCACGTCACCGCGGGCGCGGCGGGCGTCAAGGAGATCGCCGGTGTCAGGGCGATCACCGGTGTCACGGAAGGCAGCGTCGGTGTTCCGCTGCCGTCGGGACGCTGCTACGTGCTGGACGAGCGGCGCCGCCCGACCGGCGTCGGCGTGCCGGGGGAGCTGTACATCGGCGGCGCGCTGGTCGCGAAGGGCTACCTCCACAACCCTGAACTCTCTGCCACGAGGTTCGTCCCGGACCCGTACTCCGATGTGGACGGAGCGATGATCTACCGCACCGGCGACATCGCGCGGTGGACCGCCGACGGCGAACTTCTCTACCTGGGACGTGAGGACGGGCAGATCCAGCTGCGCGGGTACCGGGTGGAGTGCGCGGAGGTCGAGCGGGCGTTCCTGCGGCACCCCGCCGTCCGGGCCTGCGCGGTGCTGGCGGACGGCGACGAGTTGCTGGCGTTCGTCAGCGGCGACCTCACGCCCGGCGTCGAGCGGGACCTGCGGGCGCACGCCGGCGAGATCCTGCCGCGGTACATGGTGCCGTCGCGGATCGTCGCGGTGGGCGCCGTCCCGCTCACCGCGCACGGCAAGGTCGACGGCGCCCGGCTGCTCCGGGAGCTGCCGCCCGCGGTGCCTGCCCAGCGTGTGCCGGAGTCCGCCGGTACGCCCATCGAGGAGCGGATCCGTCGGCTGTGGGTCGAGGTGCTGGACCGGTCCGACGTCGGCCTGACCGACAACTTCTTCGACCTCGGCGGCCACAGCTTCGCCCTGGTCGCGCTGCAGAACAAGCTGGTCGCCGCCGGCTTCGACGTCTCCGTCACCGACCTGTTCCGCTTCGGCACGGTGCAGGCCTGCGCCCGCCACCTGAGCGCCGCCGCTTCGGAGCCGGCGCTCCCGGTCGCGGTGCCGGCGCGGCACCGTGCCGACGCGATGCGCAGGCTGGCCGACCGCCGCCGTGCGAGAGCGGGGGAGAACCGTGGCTGACCCGGCGGACGCGGGCAAGGTCGCCGTCGTCGGGATGGCCGTCCAGGTGCCTGGCGCCGAGCGGGACCTGGACCTGTTCTGGCAGCACCTTCTCGACGGCGCCGACGCGATCAGCTTCTTCGGCCCGGACGAGCTGGCCGAGTGGGGCGTCGACGCGGACCTCGCCGCCCGCCCGAACTTCGTGCCCGCGCGTGCGGTGCTGGAGGACGGTTACCGCTTCGATCACCAGCTGTTCGGGTACTCGCCGGCCGACAGTGCCCTCATCGACCCGCAACAACGGGCGCTCCTCTCCTGCGCCTGGAGCGCGCTGGAGCACGCCGGCTACTCGCCCGTCGCGCAGGACGGCAACCGCACCGGGGTCTACGTCGGCACCGGCATGAACGTGTACCTGCTGGACCACGTGCTCGCGGCCGGGCCGTCCGTGGCCGATGCCGCCGGGCTCAAGCTCGTCATCGGCAACGACAAGGACTTCGCGGCGACCCGGATCGCGTACAAGCTGAACCTCCAGGGTCCTGGCTTCACGATCCAGTCCGCCTGCTCGACGTCGCTCGTCGCGGTGCACACGGCGGTGCAGAGCCTGCTCACGTACGAGACCGACATGGCGCTGGCCGGGGCGGCGACCGTCGCGCCGGTCGGGCGCCGCGGTTACCTGTACGAGGAGGGCGGCATCCTCTCGCCGGACGGCCGCTGCCGGACGTTCGACGCCGCGGCGCAGGGCACCGTCCCCGGCGACGGCGCGGGCATGGTCGTCCTCAAGCGGCTGGACGACGCCCAGCGCGACGGCGACACGATCCACGCCGTCATCGCGGGGTCGGCCGTGAACAACGACGGCTCGCGCAAGGCCGGATTCACCGCGCCCGGCCCGATCGGGCAGGCCGAGGTGATCGCCGCCGCGCTGGCCGTCGCCGAGCTGAGCCCGGACACGATCGGCGTCGTCGAGACGCACGGTACCGGCACAGCGCTCGGTGACCCGGTGGAGATCGCGGGGCTCCGGGCGGTGTTCGATACCGGCACTCCGGGCCGGCCTTCCTGCGCGCTGACCGCCGTGAAGTCCAACGTGGGGCACCTCGACACCGCCGCCGGCGTCGTGGGGCTGATCAAGATGGTGCTGGCGCTGAAGAACCGCACGGTGCCGCCCGTCGCGCACTTCACCGCCGCCAGCGATCGGCTCGGCCTGGCGGGCACGCCGTTCCACGTCGCGGCCGAGGCCCGGCCGTGGGATCCCATCGACGGCGTGCGCAGGGCCGGCGTCAGCGCGTTCGGCATCGGCGGGACCAACGCGCACGTCATCCTGGAGGAGGCGCCGCCGGCCCCGGAGTGCGGCACCGACACGGCCACCCAGCTGCTGGTCGTGTCCGCGAAGTCCGAGAAGGCGCTCGACCAGCGTCTCCAGGAGCTGGCCGCCCGGCTCGGAACCGACGGCCTGGCAGACGTCGCGTTCACCTTGCGCACCGGGCGGACGGCGCTTCCCTGGCGGGCGGCGGTCGTGGCCGCGGACGCCGGCGCCGCCACCGTGGTGCTGAGCCAGGCCGGCGGGCGGCGCCAGCAGGTCGGCGCCGACGTCGTCCTGGTGCTGCCCGACGAGGTGTCCTGGCCGGCTGGCTTCGGCGCGTCGAGCTACCGCTCCGACCCGGTCTACCGGGTAACCGTCGACGAGGCCGGCGACCTGGACAGCCCGCGGCTCGCGGCGTTCGTCGACACGGTCGCGTACGCGCGGAGCCTGCTGAGCCGCGGCATCCGTCCTCGGGCGCTGCTCGGGCACGGCACCGGCGAACTCGCCGCGGGCTGCGTCGCCGGTGCCTTGACGCTCGGCGCGGCGCTCGACGCTCTCGCGCACGGCCGGCCCGCGTCCGACCTGAAGGAACCGACGATCCCGATCGCCTCGTCGGGCTCCGACCTCGATCCAGCCGTGTGGCTCCACATCGGACCAGTCGCTGGCGACCCGGACGGAACGACCCTGACCACGTGCGGCCCCGACGACACCGACGGTCACGCGGCCCTGCTCTCCGCCGTCGGCGCGCTGTGGCAGCTCGGCATCGGCGACGCGTGGGACGAGATCCACGACGTGGGCCGGCGTCGCGTGCCGCTGCCCACCTACCCGTTCGCCACGACACGGCACGTCATCGGCGCGGCCGACAAGAAGGAGTAAGCCATGCAGGACACCGACGAAACGCGGACAGAGGCCCTGGCCCAGCTTTGGAAGGACGTGCTCGGCGTCGACGAGGTCGCGGACGCGGACGACTTCTTCGAGCTGGGCGGCGACTCGTTGAGTGCGCTCCTGCTGAGCACGCGGATCCGCGAGGAGCTGAAGTTGGACATCCGGCTCGGCCACGTCCTGGACAACGGCGTCTTCGGTGACCTCCGCGAGGTCATGCGCACGGCACCGCCCAGCTTCGGGAAGTTCCCGGCGCCGTCACAGGAGGCGACCGTCGATGCGTGAGGCGGAGGTGCGGCCCACGGAACTGGAGGCCGAGCTGCTCGTGATGTGGTCCGAGCGGCTGGAGGCGGCTCCGTCCGTGGACGATCAGCTCTTCGCCGTCGGCGGCGACTCGCTGACGGCGCTGCGGCTCGTCGCGGCGGCTCAGCGGCGCTACGGCGTGCGCCTGGACCGGCAGCGGATGTTCGAGGACTTCACGGTGGCGAGGATGGCAGCGCTGATCACCGAGGCACGGGATCAGCGATGACGGCCGCGAGGGGGTGGCGGCCGCTGGTCGCGGGCGTTCTCGGCGTACCGGTTCACGAGCTGCGCGACGACGCTTCGTTCGTCGCGCTCGGCGGCACGTCGTTGCAGGCGATCGAGCTGCTGTCGCTCGGCCAGCGGACGCTGTCGCTCAGTGTGGACAGCGCCCGGCTCCTCGGGTCCGAACCGCTCTCCGACGTGCTGGCAGCGGCAATGGCGTACGTCGCGGAGGACGCACCGCCGGCCGGGCCCGACCAGGAGTTTGCGACGAGAGAGCTGCTGCCGGGCCAGCGTCCGATGCTCGCCGCGCACGTGCTGGGCCAGGACCGCCCGTACCACCTGATGTTCACGCTGGAAGCCGCCGAGCCGCTCGATCCTGAACGGGTCGAGTCGGCGGTGCGGAAACTCGTCGCGCGCAACGAGTCGTTGCGGACGATGTTCGTGCCAGACGGCCAGCGCATCGGCCGGATCGTGCTCCCGGCGTCGCACCAGCCGCGGGTGCTGCGGCAGAGCCTGCCCACCCCGCACGTCCGCACTGCTGTGCAGGCCGTCCACGAGTTGTACGGGCGGACGAGCGAGACGCAGCTGCGCCCGTTCGAGCGGCCACCCGTCGTGTTCGTGCTGACCCGGGCCGGCGACCGGCACCTGCTGACGCTGCTCGTGCACCACGTCCTCGTCGACGGATGGAGCATAGGCGTGCTCTGGCGGCAGTTCGCCGAGCTGTACTCCGGTGAGCTGTCCGATCTGGACGGTCCGTCGCCGGAACGTATCGGCTCCCGGCTCGCCGCGCTCGACGTTCCGGCGGTCCGTGCGCGGGTCACCGACCGGCTCGCGGGCGCGCCGACATCGCTGGTCCTGCCGGCCGACCAGTCCAGGCCGGCGGAGTTCGACGGGCGCGGCGCGCGGCTCACGTTCGCGTTGACCGAGGAGGTCCGGGACGGCGTCGATGCGCTCGCCCGCCGCAGCGAGGTGACCGTGACGAGCGTGGTCATGGCCGCATGGGCGCTCGTCGTGTCCCGCCGCACGGGCATCGACGATTTCCTGCTCGGCGTGCCCGCGGCCGGACGCTTCGACGCTGGCATGACCGACGTGATCGGGCTGTGCACCCGGGTCGTGCCGGTGCGGTGCCGCGTCGACGACGAGGCGACCCGCGAGGCGTTCGTGCGGAGCGTGGGTGAGTCGGTCGCGCGGGCGGTGGCGGACGCGGACCTGCCCTTCGAACAGCTCGTCGGCGACGGCGAGCACGACGCCGCCCGCAGCGCTCTCGTCCAGGTGGGCTTCGCCGCCCACCACGAGCTGGTCCGGACCCGTTTCCAGGTCGCCGACCGCACCTGGCGCGTACACGAAGGGCACTGCGGCGGCGCCGTGTTCGACGCGCTGCTCTACCTGCAGAGCTGGTCCGCCCAGCCATGCCTTGCCCTGGAGTACGCCGACTGCGCGTTGACCCCGGCCGACGCGGGGGAGCTGGTCGCGTCCTTCGACGAGGCGTTGCGCGAGCTGACCGGAGCCCCGGCCGCGCCGCTCGGCCACGCGCGGACGATCTCGCCGGCCCAGCGCCGGTGGCTGTACGAACTCGGAGTTGGCGACGCGTTCGAGACCGCCGACGACGTCTGGAGCTCCTTCGCCCGCGCGGCCGAGCGCCACCCCGACGCCGTGGCCGTCAGCGACGAGGAACACACGCTCACCTACCGCGATCTGCACGCGTACGCGGTGGAGCAGTCCCGGCTGCTGCACGGTCTGGGCGTCCGCTCCGGTGACCGGGTCGCGCTCGACCTGCCGCGGTCGGTGCACGAGGCCATCGCGGTGCTCGGTGTGCTCCGGCTCGGCGCGGCGTACGTGGCCGTGGACCACACGGCGACCCCCGAGTGGCACGCGCACGTCGCCGCGGCCGTCGCGCCCCGGGCCCGCATCGGCGCCGCCGCCGGACCGATCTTCGGGCCGGGGACGGCGGACTGCCCACTGGTCGACCTCGACGCGCCGGTGCCCAGGGAAATCGCCCCCGACGCCGCTCCGGCCGACCCCGCCCGACCCGCATACGTGTCGTTCACCTCCGGGTCGACGGGAGTACCGAAGGGCGTCGTCGTGCCGCACCGTGCGGTGCTGCGGCTCGCCGCCGACCGGATGATGTTCGCGGGCACCGGGCCGAGGCGCATGCTGCGACTGGCGCCGCTGGCGTTCGACGCGTCGACGCTGGAGCTGCTGGTGCCGGTGTCCAGGGGTGACGCCGTCGCGGTGTATCCCACCGCCGAGCCCACGCCGTCCGGGCTGGCGACGTTCCTGCGCGACCGGTCGGTCACCCACGCCTGGCTGACGTCCGGCCTGTTCCACCTCGTGGCCGATCACCGCCCGGACGCGTTCGGCCCGCTGCGGCAGCTGTTCACCGGCGGCGGCGTCGTGTCGCCGGAGCACGTGCGGCTCGTGCTCGACCGCTGCCCCGGCCTGCGGGTGACCAACGGCTACGGGCCCACCGAGAACACGACGTTCACTACCACCTTCCACATCGACGGTGCGCACGAGGTGGGGCACGTGCTGCCGATCGGGAGCCCCGTCACGGGTACCGACGTCCGCGTCGTCGACCACCGCGGCGAGGACGTGCCGCCCGGCGGCATCGGCGAGCTGCACACCAGCGGGCACGGGCTGGCCGACGGCTACCTCGGCGATCCCGAGCGCACGCGCGCCGCGTTCGTGGAGCGCGGGGACCGCGCCTACCGCACGGGCGACCTCGTGCGGTGGGGGTCGGACGGCCGGCTGCGGTTCCTCGGGCGCAACGACAGGCAGGTGAAGATCGCGGGGCACCGCGTCGAGCTGGCGGACGTCGAGCGCCGCGTCAAGAGCCACCCGAGCGTCCTCGACGCCGTGGTGTTCACCGTGGACGAGCCGGGCGGGCGGTCGGCACGGCTGTGCTCGGCCGTGAAGCTCGCGCCGGGCCACGAGACGGTGGACGCCGTGCGGACGGCCGTCGAGCCTGAGCTGGCGCCGCACGCGCGGCCGCAGCGCTGGATCGCCGTCGAGGAGTTCCCGCTCAACCGCAACGGCAAGGTCGACGTGGCCGCGCTCACGGCCGTGGCTCCCGCGCCGACCCCGGAGGCGGATCAGGGCACGACGTCGCTGGTGCAGTTGGAGAAGCTGGTCGCGGACGCTTGGATCGCGGTGCTCGGGACGGACGACTTCGACACCGACGAGACGTTCTTCGACGTCGGCGGCGACTCGCTGCGACTCGCGGTCGTGCGGAACCACCTGCGGGAGAACCTCGCGGGCCGCTCGGTGCCGATGGTCGATCTCTACCGCTTCCCCACGGTGGAGTCGCTCGCGCGGCACCTGCACACGTCGGGGCTGGGCGCGCGGACATGAACGGTGACATCGCGATCGTCGGCCTCGCGGGGCGCTTTCCCGGCGCCGGCGACGTGTGGGAGTACTGGTCCAACGTGGCCGGTGGTCGCACGTCCATCCGCACCCTGGACCGGGCCGAGCTGCGCGCGGCGGGCGTGCCAGAGGCCGACCTCGACGACCCCGGCTACGTCGCGGCTCGCGGGGTGCTCGACGATCCTGAGCTGTTCGACGCGGCGTTCTTCGGCATCACGCCGAAGGAGGCGGCCGTCATGGACCCGCAGCACCGGCTGCTTCTCCAGACGGCGTGGGAGGCGCTGGAATCCGGCGGGCTCACCACCGACGCCCCGTTCGGCCGGGTCGGGGTCTTCGCCGGCGCGGGGTTCAACTACTACCTGCTGAACAGGGTCCTGGCCACGCCGGACGTGGTCCGCGACCAGGGGCTGCTGTCGGTGGTACTCGGCAACGAGAAGGACCACCTCGCCGCGAAGATCGCGTACCGGCTGAACCTGTCCGGTCCGGCCGTGGCGGTGCAGACCGCGTGCTCGACGTCGCTGGTCGCGGTCCACCTGGCCTGCCAGAGCCTGCGCGCGGGCGACTCGGACGTCGCGCTGGCGGGCGGCGTCTGCGTGCCGGTGCCGCAGCAGACCGGGTACCTGTACGAGCCGAGCGGGATCCTCTCCGCCGACGGCGCGTGCCGCCCCTTCGACGCCGAGCCGGGCGGCACGGTACCCGGCAGCGGCGTCGCCATGGTGGCCCTCAAGCGCGCGGACGACGCCCGGCGCGACGGCGACACCGTGTACGCGGTGATCAAGGGGTCCGCCATCAACAACGACGGCAACGTGAAGGTCGGGTACACCGCGCCGGGCGTCGAGGGGCAGGTCGACGTGCTCTCCCGGGCGTACGCGAGCGCCGGTGTCGACCCCGCCACGGTCGGCTACCTGGAGGCGCACGGCACGGCGACGGAGGTCGGTGACGCGATCGAGCTGGCCGCGCTCACCGAGGTCTTCGGCGGGCGCGGCGGGCGCTGCTCGCTGGGGTCGGTCAAGGCGAACGTCGGCCACCTGGACGCCGCCGCGGGCGTCGCCGGACTCATCAAGGTCGCCCTGGCACTGCACTTCCGGCAGATTCCGCCGCTGGCCGGACTCGTCGAACCCCGCGCGGAGTTCGCGGCGCGGGACTTCCCCTTCACGGTGGACACCACGGCCCGTCCGTGGACCGGCGACGGTGTGCGCCGCGGCGCGGTCAGCGCGTTCGGGCTCGGCGGGACCAACGTCCACGTCGTCCTGGAGGGAAACCCCGAGCCAGCCGAAACCCCGGACCACCCGATGACCGGCGACCAGCCGGCGCTGCTGCTCGTCTCCGGCCGCACCGCCGCGGACCTCGACGCCGCGGAGCAGCGCCTGGCGCACCACCTGAGCGGACCCGTCGACGGTTCTGTGCACGACGTGGCGCTGACGCTCCAGTCACACCGGCGCCACTTCCGCCACCGGCGGGCGGTGCCCGCGCGCGACCTGACCCAGGCCGTCGAGCGGCTCGCGGGCGGTCGCGCGCGCGAAGCCGGCCGGCGCCCCAGCGTCGTGCTGCTCTTCCCCGGCCAGGGAGCCGAGTACCAGGGGATGTCCGCGGCGCCGTACTCGCTCTACCCCTCGTTCCGCGCCGACATCGACCGTGGGCTGGACGTGCTCCGCCCACTGCTGGACGTCGACCTGCGCGCGATCCTGCTCGACAAGGACCGCGACGGGCCGGACGACCTGGTGCACCGCACCGACGTCGCCCAGCCGGCGTTGCTGCTCCACGGGTACGCGCTCGGCCGGCTGCTGCTGTCCTGGGGTGTCCGGCCGTCCGCGTTGATCGGGCACTCGGTGGGAGAGTTCGCGGCGGCCTGCGTCGCGCGCGAACTGAGCTTCCCGGACGCCGTCGAGCTGGTCGCGAGGCGCGGGACGCTCATGCAGGAGGCGCCGCCCGGCGGGATGCTGGTGACGCTGGCGAGCGAGGAGGCGCTGCGGCCGCACCTGCGCGACCTGGACGTGGCCGCCGTCAACGCGCCGGAGATCGTGGTCGTCGCGGGCGGTATCGAGGCACTCGGCGAACTGCGGGCCCGGCTCGACGCGGCCGGGATCACGCACCGGACGATGCCGGCCCGCCGCGCGTTCCATTCGCGGCTGATGGCCGACGCGGCCGAGCGGCTGGGTCAGGCCGCTGCGAACGTGCCGGCGCGGAACCGTCGCATCGACATCATCGACACCGTCGACGGCGAGTTGCTGCCGCGCGGCGGGCAGCGTGACGCCGCGTACTGGGCACGGCAACTGCGCTCGCCCGTCCGGTTCCACCAGGCCGTGCGGACCGCGCTCGCGCTGCCACGACCCGTGTTCGTCGAGGTGGGGCCGGGCAGGGCGCTCACGGCCGCGGCACGGCAGGGCGGCGCGACGGTCACGGTCCCGGTGCACCCCGGCCGGAACGGCGACGCCGGTGATGCGCTGATCGCGGCGGTCGGTGACCTGTGGGCGGCGGGCGTCGACATGGACTGGGCGGCCTTCCGCGGGCGGGGGGAAGCCCGCCGGGTGGCCCTGCCCACGTACCCGTTCGCGCGCGAGTTGCACACGCTGGCGCCCGCCGCCCCGTCCATGATGGAGGCTCCGCCGGAGACAGCACCCGCTCCGGACAGCGACGCCGTGCTGCCGTGGATCATCGCGGCCTGGCGGGATCTGCTCGGCGTCGCGCACGTCACGGCCGACTCCAACTTCTTCGACCTCGGCGGCGAGTCGCTGCTGTTCATCCGCGCGCTCGCCCGCACGAGGCGGCAGTTCGGGGTGCCGCTCGACGTCGACGCCGTCGTCAACCGCCCCACGCCCGGGGCGATCGCCGCGCTCGTCGAGGCGGCCATCGTGAAGGAGAACGACTAGATGGAGACCCTGCACGTCGTGGTGGCCGACTTCCGGCCGCTGACAGCGCCGCGGACGTTCGCGTCCGCGCTGGCGGCGGCCGGCGATGACCGGCTCGCGATCACGCGGATCGACGTCGTCCGCGATCTCGCCGGCACAGGCACGTACCGCGGCGTCGACGAGCTGGCCGGCGTGTACGCGTCCGAAGTCGGTGACGTGGACTGCGTCGTCGGGTACTGCAGCGCATCCGTCCTGGCCGGCGCGCTGGCCGGTCGGATCGGGTCGCGACCGCCCGTGGTGCTCGTCAACCCGACCCGGCCGACCGTGCGGCAGGCCGTCGACGACTTCGGCGGGTTCCTCGCCCAGCTGGGCGCGCCCGTGACGGATCTGCCGGCGACGTCCGGTGGGGCGGCCACGCACGCCGCGATGAACGCCGCGCTGCGGGCGGCGCTCGCGGCGCTGGCAGCTGCCGACGGCATGGATGCCGACGAGGTGGAGATGCTGGAGACCGAACTCCTGGCCCGGTTCGACGGCTGGCTGGGATTCCTGCTCGCGGCCGCCGAGGATCCCGGCCTGGTCGATGTCGCCCGCACGGTCTCCGCGCCCGAGGACGCCATGGCCGAGGCCGCGCTGGCCGCCATCCGCGAGGTCGTCCTGGAGAAGGGGGTGCTGCGATGATCCCCGCCGCCACCGAGTCGCTGGTCGGCGCCGCCGAGCGAGACCGGCTCCTGGGATTCAACGGTCCCCGGGTCGCGTTCCCGGACACGCCTGTGCACGAGGTGATCTGCCGGCAGGCGGCCAGTACTCCGGACCGCATCGCGTTGCGCGACGAAGCCCGGGAGCTGACCTACGCCGAGACGATGGACGAGGCCGCGGCCCTCGCGAGCCGGCTGCGCGCCGCCGGAGTCGTGCCGGGGTCCGTCGTGGGGCTGTGCTCCGAACGTCGGGTCGAGATGGTGGTCGCCGTCGTCGGGATCATGCTCGCGGGCTGCGCGTACCTGCCGCTGGACGCGGCCCATCCCCGGTCGCGGCGCGAGCTGATGCTCGCCACGGCCGGGGCGGCGGCGCTGGTCGTGAGCGACCGGTGCCGTGCCGAGTTCGACGCCACAAGCACGCCGCCACTGGTCGATCTCGTCGGTGACTGGCCCGGCGGGGCGACCGTCGACTGGCGGCGGTACCTGACGCCTGAGGACGTGGCCGCCGGTCTCGCTTACGTCATCTTCACGTCCGGTTCGACCGGGCAACCCAAGGGTGTGGAGATGGTGCACGCCAGCCTGGCGAACCGGCTCCAGTGGATGCAGGCCGAGTACCGGCTCGGCGCCGACGACGTGGTGCTCCAGAAGACGCCCTACACCTTCGACGTGTCCGTCTGGGAACTGCTGTGGCCGCTGATGTTCGGCGCCCGGCTCGTGGTCGCCGCACCGGACGCCCACCGCGATCCCGAGGCGCTCGTCAACGTGATCCGCCGCGAGAGCGTCACCACCGTCCACTTCGTCCCGTCGATGCTCGCGATCTTCGTCGCCGAGCCGACGTTCGACACGTGCACCTCGCTGCGTACCGTCATCTGCAGCGGTGAGGCGCTGCCTCCGAAGACCGTCAACCGGCTCACCGCCGGGCTCGCGGCCGAGGTGCACAACCTGTACGGCCCGACGGAGGCCGCGATCGACGTCACGGCGTGGCCGTGCCGGCGGCCAGAGCCGAACGGCGACGTGCCGATCGGGCGGCCGATCGCCAACGTCACCGCGTACGTCCTCGACGAGGAGCGCCGGCTCGTGCCCGTCGGCAGCCGGGGCGAGCTGTACCTGGGTGGCGCGTGCCTCGCCCGCGGCTACAGCGGGAACCCGCACCTCACGGCCGAGCGGTTCGTCGAGGTCGACGTCGCGGGCCAACCGGAGCGGGTGTACCGCACCGGAGACCTCGTCTGGTGGTCGGACGCGGGGCACCTCCACTACGTGCGGCGCAACGACGACCAGGTGAAGATCCGTGGCCAGCGCGTAGAGCTGGGCGAGATCGAGACGGTCCTGCGGACCCACCGGGTCGTGGCCAACGCGGTCGTCGTGCTGCGCGACCTGACGCTCGTCGCCTACGCCGTCCCGACGCCCGGCGATACCTTGGACGAGACCGCCCTCCGCGCGTACCTGGCGGACCGGCTGCCCGACCACATGGTGCCGTCGCGGTACGTCGCCATCGAACAGCTGCCGACCTCCGTCAACGGCAAGGTCGACCGCGCCGCGCTGCCGGAGCCGCCGCGCCGACGCCGAGGTTGATGTTCGTGTCGAGGTGGGAGCGGCCGGCTACGAGTCCGCGTTCCGCAGCGTCGTGAGCACGTCGACGGAGGGCAGGTCGTACCAGAGTCCGAAGTGAAGCCCGTCGCTGTTGCCGCCGAGGACGGTGACGAACTGGGGCTGGTCACGGCGGAACCGGCAGTGCAGGCGCTCGTCGAGCCCGTCGCGCGGCGCCAGGTCGGCCGCGTCGGCGCGGAGGTAGTCGGTGACGCCCACGGGAGTACCCCTACGTCGGCCATCGCTTGGCGTTCCTGCTCGTTCAGGCTGTCCCAGAAGGCGGCGAAGACGGTGAGGTGACGGGGTAGGCGCAGCCCGTACACCCGGTGGAACCGCTCCTGTGCGGCGGGGAAGCGCGGACCAGCCGCGCTCGACCCGCAGCACACCGTCACGGAGGGTACTTCGCCCCGTCCACGTCGCTGGCCGCCGTCACGCTGGGGCGCGGCGCTTGGCCGCGCCCCAGGCGGCGGGTTTAGCCGAGGCCGTTCTTGATGGCGGTGATCAGCTCACCGTTGGTGGTGTCGCCGCTGATCTCCCAGAAGAACGCGCCGGCCAGCCCCTGGTTCTTGGCGTACGTCATCTTGGAGGTGACGGTCGCCGGGGTGTCGTAGCTCCACCAGTTGTTGCCGCACTTGGCGTAGGCGGTGCCCCCGACGGTGCCGGTCGACGGGCAGGACGTCTTGAGCAGCTTGTAGTCCTGGATCCCGTCCTCGAACAAACCGTCCGCCGGGCCGGTCGCCGAGCCGCCCGGGGTGCTCTGGCTGACGCCGGTCCAGCCGCGCCCGTAGAAGCCGATACCGAGGAGCAGCTTGTTCGCCGGTATGCCCTTGCTCTTGAGCTTCTGGATGGCGGCGTCGGAGTAGAAGCCGGCCTGCGGGATGCCGGTGTAGGAGGTGAGCGGCGAGTGGGGAGCGGTCGGGCCGTCCCCGTCGAAGGCGCCGAAGTAGTCGTAGGTCATCGGCATGTACCAGTCGACGTACTGGGCGGCGCCCGCGTAGTCGGCCGCGTCGATCTTGCCGCCCGAGGTGCCGTCCGCCGTGATCGCCGACGTGACCAGGTTGCCCGTGCCGAAGCGGGTGCGCAGCGCCTGCATCAGGTTCTTGTACGCCGCCGAGCCGCTGGTGTCACAGCTCAGGCCGCAGGAGTTCGGGTACTCCCAGTCGATGTCGATGCCGTCGAACACGCCCGCCCAGCGGGCGTCCTCGACCAGGTTGTAGCAGGAGTTGGCGAAGGCCGTGGGGTTGGCCGCGGCCTGGCCGAAGCCGCCGGACCAGGTCCAGCCGCCGAACGACCAGATCACCTTCAGGTGCGGGTGCTTGATCTTCAGCTTGCGGAGCTGGTTGAAGCTGCCCTTCACCGCTTGGCTGGCGGAGTCGGCCACGCCGTCCACGCTCTCGGCCGCCGTGTAGGTGCGCTGGTAGTCGGCGTTGGCGTCGCCGATCGTGCACTGTCCGTTCTGGACGTTGCCGAACGCGTACAGGATGTGCGTCAGCTTCGCCGCCGAGCCGGACGTGTCGATGTTCTTCACGTGGTAGTTGCGGTCGTAGACGTCCCACTGCGCGAAGTAGCCGATGACCTTCTTGCTGCTCGCTGCCACCGTGTCGACGGTCAGCGAGTCGACGTTCGGACCGCCGGCCGCGGTGGTGGCAGCGGCCCGCACCGTGTTGCTGCCGGCGTTGAGCGTGGCGTTGAGCGCCACCGTGGTCCACGTGGTCCAGCCGCCGGTGGGGTTGAAGGCGCGCGCGGCGGACACGGTGGTGCCGTTCACGATGATGTTCATCGGCCGGTTCGCGGTGCCGCCGTTGGCGAAGCGGAACGTGAGGCTGTGCGTACCGGCGGCGGCCGCGTTCACGGTCCACTGGACGTAGCTTCCGGTGACCGAGTTGTAGTCGGCGAAGCCGGTGCCGGTGTAGCCGGTGTGGTTGGAAGCCACTACCGCCTGCGAGAGCGTGGCGCTCTCGGCCTCGTACCGGACGGGCGCGGCGCTGGCCGTGGGGGCCAACGCCACCGTGACCCCACCGGCCGCCATGAGCAGGACCGACCCGAGCGCCATCCACCGGCGCGTGCGCATTCTGGACATGCCTCTCCCAAATATGTGGAAAGGGCGCGCCCCTCAACGACACCCAGGTGGTATTCAGTTAGGCCCTGGTGGGCACCCGCGGGGGTGGGAGGACGGTAATTGTCGCTGGCCAGGAGCGTCAATAGGTCCAGACCAATTTGCTCGGCGGTCATAGGCTGGGGGGGACGACCGAGATCGGGACAAGTGCGGGGGAAGCGATGACGGTGGCGGGCGAACGGTTCCTGGCGGCGGCTGAGTCGGCGGTGGCGCTGCTGGCGGATCCGGCGGTGACCGCGGCGTGGGACATGCCGAGTGCGCTGGCGGAGTTCAGGGTCAGCGGCCTGGCCGGGCACCTCGCCGGTCAGGTCGTACGGGTCCAGCAGCTGATCGAGGCCGGTCCGTCGGCGGAGTCGCCGATCAGCCTCGTCGACCACTACGTGCGGGCGCCATGGGTGGCGTCCGAGCTGGACGACGACGTGAACGTCGGCATCCGCGAGGGTGGGGAGAAGGCCGCCGCGGACGGGGCCGCCGCGCTGGTCGCCCGTACCGACGCCGTCCTTGCCGACGTACGCGTCCGGCTACAGACAGTGTCCAGCGACCTCGTCGTCTACCTGTCGTGGACCGGCTGGGCGCTGACGCTCGACGACTTCCTGACGACCCGGCTCCTCGAACTCCTGATCCACGCCGACGATCTCGCGGTCAGCGTCGGGATCGACACGCCCGCGCTCCCGGTCGCCGTCCACGAGCCCGTCGTGACGCTGCTGACCGAGCTGGCGGTACGCAAGCACGGACCGACCGCAGTCCTGCGCGCGCTGAGCCGCGCCGAACGCGCCCCGGGCATCGCCGCGATCTGAAGTGCGGGCCGGGACCGCAATGTCACTGACGGTAATTGCCGAGTCGGGCCAACAGGTGGAAAGCGGACTGGTTACGGCCGGTTCGGTTAGAACGCTCTGGACGGACGGCCACTGCGGAAACAGATGCGCGCGACGCATCGTGGAATGGTGAGTACCACCGAACAGCGCGGAGCGCTCGTCTGGGGAGACTGGCGGGTCGATCTGATCAACCTCGCCGGTCGCCCCATCCTGCGCGTGAAGAACGGCCAGTACCTCGTCGGGGACTGTGCCACCGCGCAGGAAGCCCTCGAACTGCTCGCCCGGTTCGGTGTACCGACCGACCAGCTCGTCCGGGACCAGACGTCCTGAACGGGGTCGGCCAAAGGTTGGAGGCCGGCGTCGCGAACCTGCCCTTCGGCGGAAGGCAGGCACCCTCTCCCGGCGGCAGTCTTCTCCTCATGCCAGGGCGAACCAAGCGCCCCGAAATCAAGGAGAAGAACGTGTTCCGTGTCGTCACCGCCGCCGCCCTGCTCGGTTCGCTCGTCCTCACCGCCGGCTGCAACCGCGAGCCCGCGAACTACGAGGTGATCACGAAGATCACCGGCTCCGACGGCGCCGTCGTGACCGACGTGGCGCACGATCTGCCCGGCGGCACGCCGGAGGCCGAAAAGCCCACCGACCTGCCGTTCACGCGCGGCTGGGTGATCGACGCCGAGGACATCGGCAAGGGCGACGTCAAGGTGACGGCCACGCCGACCAAGGGCACTCTGACCTGCGAGATCGTCATCGAGAAGAAGGTTGCGAACAAGGTCGAGGGCAAGGACGGCCAGCCGGTGACCTGTTCGGCCAAGATCACCAAGCCCTGACCCCTGCCGGTGGTGCGGTCGCGTGACGGCCGCACCACTCGCGCGACCCGACACGGAAGCGCTTGCATGCCGCCCGAAAGCGCGGCAGAGTTGCGAGCCGCCACCGTCGCTGTCGGGTCAAAGGGGAGACCGGATGAGACGCACGAAGCCGTGAGCCGACCTGTACACCGTTCACTCGTCTGGCTCAAGGACGCAGGTGCCGAGCTCGTCGACGTCGAGTTGGTGGACGGGCGTCTCACCGCCGTCGGCACCGCGATCGGCGCCGATCCGCTCCCGTACCGGCTCAGCTATTCGCTGATCACCGGCGAGAACTACATACCGCACCTGCTGCGGGTGAAGACGACCGGCGCCGGCTGGCGACGGTCCCTGGAACTGCGGCGCTCGGACGACGGGGTCTGGCGCGCGGACGCCGAGTCCGAAGGCGCCCTGGCCGCTCCCGATCCGGGCGGCGACGTCAGCGGCTTCACCGGCGAACTCGACTGCGACCTCGGACTGTCGCCGATCTCGAACACGCTTCCCGTCCTGCGGCACGGCCTGCTCGGCGGGGGAGAGCTGGCGCTGAACCCGCCCTGGGTGTCCGTCCCGGACCTGTCGATCCGGGCGCTGCCGCAGCGGTACACCTACCTGCGGCAGGACGTCGACGGAACCGTCGTACGGTTCGACAGCGAAGGATTCACCGCCGAGATCGTTTTCGACGGCGACGGGCTCGTGGTCGACTATCCAGGTATCGCACGAGCAGTTCAGACGTGAGGAGTCACGCCATGTGCCGCAGCATCAAGACGTTGCGAGCCCCGTACGTGCCGGAGGTCGGCGAGGGCGACATCCGCGCGGCCGCGTTGCAGTACGTCAAGAAGATCTCGGGGTTCCAGCGGCCCGCACCGCACAACGCCGAGGCGTTCGAGCGGGCCGTGGACGCGGTCGCGGCGGCCACGGCCGAACTGCTCGACGAGCTGGTGATCAGGGGCCAGAAAGCCGGTTAGACCCAGCTGTCGAGCCACATCCGGGCCTGCCACTCCGAGTAGGTGATCAGGCGTCCGGTGAAGATCGGGTAGAAGTAGGCGAACATCATGCCGACGATCAGCAGGTAGACGCCCGTGAGGATGCCGCCGGCCAGGCGCCGGTCGAACGTGGCGGTGGCCGGGCCGAGCACCAGCCCGAGCGCCAGCGTCACGGCGAGCACCAGGTAGGGCAGCGTCGGCAGCGCGTAGAAGAAGAACATGGTGCGCTCGGGGTAGAACATCCACGGGATGAACCCGGCGGCCACGACCAGCAGGATCGCGCCCGCGCGCCAGTCACGCCGCGACAGCCAGCGCCACGCCACCGCGAACAGCGCCGGGATGAAGCTCCACCACAGCGACGGCGTCCCGAGCGCGATGACCTCGGCCGAGCAGGTCGGCGCGCCGCAGCTGCCCGTGCTCTCGTAGTAGTACGCCACCGGACGGCCGAGGAAGAGCCAGCTCGACGGGGACGACTGGTACGTGTGGGCGGTCGTCAGCTTGCTGTGGAAGTCGTAGACGGCGCCGTGGTAGTGCCACAGGCTCTCCAGCGCGTTCGGCAGGAACGGCAACGCGTCGGGGCTCGTCTCGGCCCACTGCCTGTCCCAGCCGTTGTCGGTGACGAACCAGCCCGTCCAGGTGAGGGTGTAGGTGACGACGATCAGCACCCCGAACGCGACGACCCAGCCGATCTGCGTGGCGAGCGTGTCCCAGAACCAGCGGCGGACGCCGGCCGAACGGCGGGCCCCGAACTCCCACGCGAGGATCAGCAGGACGAACGCGCCGATGTACCAGAGCGCACTCCACTTGACGCCGAGCGCGCAGCCGGCGAAGACGGCCGCCAGCAGGCGCCAGGGGATGACGACCCGCCAGCGGGGTGCCGAGTCGTACTTGTTCACGTCGCGGCCGTCGGTGACGGCGCGGTACATCGCCGCGCGGCGGACGTCCCGGTCGACCACCAGGCAGGCGAACGACGCCAGCAGGAAGACCATCAGGAAGATGTCCAGCAGCGCCGTGCGGCTCGACACGAAGTGCAGGCCGTCGAGGGTCAGCAGCAGGCCGGCGACGCAGCCGAGCAGCGTCGAGCCGAACATCCGCCGCGCGAGCCGGACGAGGATCAGCACCGAGATCGTGCCGGCGATCACCGCCGAGATGCGCCACCCGAAGCTGTCGTAGCCGGGCCCGTCGGTCCCGAACAGCCACTTGCCGAGCGCCATGCACCACTTGCCGAGCGGCGGGTGGGCGACGAAGCCCGGCCCGTCCATCTTCTCGTTCAGCTCCACGCCGTGATCGAGAAGGCTCTGCGCGTCCTTGGTGTAGTACGTCTCGTCGAAGACGATCTTGTCCGGATGCGCGACACCGATCACGCGCAGGATGAACGCGAGCCCGGCGATCGCCACGGCCCACAGCCAGGACGTCAGCCGGTCGGTGGGCAGCGTGGGCGCCAGCCGAGAGGCCCCGCTCGGCCTGGGCGGCTCGGCGGTGGGCTCGGAGTCTGGTGCGATGTCGGTGAGGGTCGCGGACACTCCGCGATCGTAGGCCCAGGCCGCACGGTGTCGCAGGGTATGCCCGGGTACGGTCGGCGTCGTGACAGGCCAGTTGCTCCTCGCCGGGGTCCCGTTGGGTAATCCCGGGGACGCCACCCCCCGGCTGTGCGCCGCCCTCGGATCCGCCGGAATCGTGGCCGCCGAGGACACCCGCCGGCTCCGCCGCCTGGCTTCTGACCTGGGCGTAACCGTTACCGGACGGGTCGTCTCCTACTTCGACGGCAACGAGGAGCGACGGACCCCGGAACTGCTGGAGGCGCTGCTCGGCGGTACGACCGTCCTGCTGGTGACGGACGCCGGCATGCCCAGCGTGTCGGATCCCGGGTACCGGCTGGTCGAGGCCGCGGTGGGGGACGGCGTGGCGGTGACGGTGCTGCCGGGACCGTCGGCGGTGACGACCGCGCTGGCCCTGTCCGGACTGCCGTGCGACCGGTTCTGCTTCGAAGGCTTCCCGCCCCGCAAGCCCGCCGACCGCCGGGCCACCTACGCCGCGCTCGCCGGGGAACGCCGCACGCTGGTCTTCTTCGAGGCGCCGCACCGCATCGCCGCGTCGCTCGCCGACCTCGCCGCGGCCTTCGGGGCGGACCGTCCGGCCGCGGTGTGCCGCGAGCTGACGAAGACGTACGAGGAGGTCCGCCGCGGGCCGCTCGGCGAGCTGGCGGAATGGGCGGCCGGCGGGCTGCTGGGCGAGATCACGGTCGTCGTCGCCGGGGCCCTCGATGTGGCCGCCGGGCCGGCCGACCCGGCTGAGCTGGTCGCGGCCGTCCAGGACGGCGAGGCGAGCGGCCTCACCCGCAAGGAGGCGATCGCGGCGGTCGCCAAGGCGCGTGGCGTCCCCAAGCGCGACGTCTTCGACGCCGTCGTCAACGCGAAGCCCCGCGCGGGCGCCCCGCCGGTCGTGCCCGCCGAGCCGGCCGGGCCGGCCGAAACGGACTATCGGGACTAGCGGGGTTATTGGCGCCGGGTTTAAGGACGCGAGTCCGGACAGTCCGGTTTGCGCCAACGGCGGCGGCGGCGCGGCGGGCGGCGGCGCGGTGGGCGGGCCCGCGGCGGTGCGGCGCGCGGTGGGGGTGGCGGGCGGGCCGGGTTAGAGAGCGGCGGCGGTGAGGATGCCGGCGTAGATCGCCAACGGGCCTGCCAGCCCGACCAGCCAGAGGACGAACCGCGCACCGCGCCGGACGCGCCGGAGCCGGTGCACACCCGTCAGGAACCCGACGAGCAGCCCGCACAGCAGGACGACCACGGCGCCGAGGATCCACCGCAGCGTGAGGCCGCTGGTGGGGCCCGCGTAGGCCCAGGTGCTGCCGGCGTCGAGCATCCGGGCGTCGAACGTGGCGCCGGCCCGCCGCTGGTTCGTCGGGACGCTGGAGATCCGGACGGCCTCCGCGACGATCTCGCCGCCCCGGAAGTCGCCGACACAGGCGGTGTCGCAGGACGTGATCGTGGCGGTGCCGGCGGTACCGCGCCCGGTGGCGAGCCAGAACGGTTCGGCGCTGACCCATCCGAAGAAGGCGGCGACGAGCGCGGTGAGGATCAGCGCGGACAGTCCGACGGCGGGGCGCCGGGTGGCGTGCGGATCGCGACCCTTCCGCCGGGGCTGGTTGGCCGGCCGCGGGCGCGGCGCTCCCCACTGCGGTGCGAGGCCCTCGACAGCGCGCACGGCGATGGCCGGTTCGCCGACCTGCGCGGCAGACGCGTCGACCGGGACCAGGGGCGCGTCGACCGCGGGCGGTTCGGCGGCGGGCGCGGCGACCGGGTCGGCGTCGCTGACATCGTGGGCCACGCACAGTATTGGACACCGCTGCACCGCGTGACGCAGGTAATCGGCGATCCTCGGCGCGCCGCCGCCAGGGCCGGCGCAGCCTCCGCCGGTACCAAATCAGTACGGCGACCTCACTAGGCTGGTGCCCATGACCCGCAATGTGCTCACTGCCGTCGCGTGGCCGTATGCCAACGGCCCGCGCCACATCGGCCACGTATCCGGCTTCGGCGTCCCCTCGGATGTGTTCAGCCGGTACCAGCGCATGGCGGGCAACAACGTCCTGATGGTGAGCGGGACGGACGAGCACGGCACGCCGATCCAGGTGCAGGCCGACAAGGAGGGCGTCACCGCCCGCGAACTGGCCGACCGGTACAACCGCGTGATCGCCGAGGACCTGCGCGCGCTCGGCCTCTCCTACGACCTCTTCACCCGGACGACCACCCGCAACCACTACTCCGTCGTCCAGGAGCTGTTCCGGACGCTGCACAAGAACGGCTACGTCTTCCCCAAGGTCACGCACGGCGCGATCTCCCCGTCGACGGGCCGTACGCTGCCCGACCGGTACATCGAGGGCACGTGCCCGATCTGCGGCTACGACGGTGCCCGTGGCGACCAGTGCGACAACTGCGGCAACCAGCTCGACCCGACCGATCTGATCAATCCGAAGAGCCGGATCAACGGGGAGGCGCCGAAGTTCATCGAGACGGAGCACTTCTTCCTCGACCTGCCGGCGTTCGCCGGTGCGCTCGGTTCGTGGCTGCAGACGCGCACGGACTGGCGTCCGAACGTGCTGAAGTTCTCGATGAACCTCCTCGCCGACCTCCAGCCACGGGCGATCAGCCGCGACCTGGACTGGGGCGTGCCGGTGCCGCTGCCCGGCTGGGAGAACCGTCCGGACAAGCGCCTGTACGTGTGGTTCGACGCGGTCATCGGGTACCTGTCGGCGTCGGTGGAGTGGGCGCGGCGCTCCGGCGACCCGGACGCGTGGCGGGCCTGGTGGCAGAACCCGGACGCGGCGTCCTACTACTTCATGGGCAAGGACAACATCACGTTCCACTCGCAGATCTGGCCGGCGATCCTGCTCGGCTACAACGGCGAGGGCGCGACGCCAGGCACCGCGGGCGACCTGGGCAAGCTGTCGCTGCCGACCGAGGTGGTCTCCAGCGAGTTCCTGACGATGGAGGGGCGGAAGTTCTCGTCGTCCCGCAGCGTCGTGATCTACGTCCGTGACTTCCTGGAGCGGTACGACCCGGACGCGCTGCGCTACTTCATCTCCGTCGCCGGCCCGGAGACCCAGGACACCGACTTCACGTGGGCCGAGTTCCTGCGCCGCAACAACGACGAGCTGGTCGCCGGCTGGGGCAACCTGGTCAACCGGTCGGTGTCGATGGCGGCGAAGAACGTCGGCTCGATCCCGAAGCCGGGCGTGTTCACCGACGCGGACGTGGCGCTGCTGGACCAGTCCAAGGCGGCGTTCGGCACGGTCGGCGGGCTGCTGGAGCGGTCGCGGCAGAAGGCGGCCATCGGCGAGGCGATGAAGGTCGTCGCCGAGGCCAACAAGTACCTGTCCGACCAGGCGCCGTGGAAGCTCAAGGACGACGCCGACCGCGACCGCCGCGACACGATCCTGCACGTCGCGCTCCAGGTCGTCGACGACGCGAAGACCCTGCTCACACCGTTCCTGCCGCACACCGGCCAGCGCGTCCACGAGCTGCTCGGCGGTACGGGCGTGTGGTCCGGCCTGCCCGAGATCAAGGACGTGACCGAGGACGGCAACCCGTCGTCGCCGTACGCGGTCATCACCGGGGAGTACGACGCCGCGCTGGCGAAGTGGCAGTCGACGCCGATCGAGGCCGGCCGTCCGCTCGCCGCGCCGACGCCCGTGTTCCGCAAGCTCGACGCGTCGATCGTCGACGAGGAGCTGGCCCGCCTGGAGTCCGAGTGAGGCGGACGCCGGCACAGCGCCCCATCCCGGAGGCCCCGCCGGCGCCGGAGCCGTTGACCGTCCCGGTGCTGGACTCCCACACCCACCTCGACATGCAGGACGCGGACGTCGAGGCCGCCCTGGCCGCGGCGGCGGCGGTCGGGGTGACGAAGGTCGTCCAGGTCGGCGTGGATGTGGCGTCGTCCCGCTGGGGCGCGGACGTGGCCGCCAAGCACGACGCCGTCCTGGCGACGGTCGCGCTGCATCCGAACGAGGCGCCGCGCCTGTCCGATCTGGACACGGCGCTGGCGGAGATCGACGCGCTGGCGGCGTCGCCGCACGTCCACGGCGTGGGTGAGACGGGCCTGGACTACTTCCGTACCGAGCCCGACGGCCGCGCGGCGCAGGAGCGCTCGTTCCGGGCGCACATCGAGATCGCCAAGCGCCACGGCAAGGCGCTGGTGATCCACGACCGTGACGCCCACGACGACGTCCTGCGGGTGCTGGCCGAGGAGGGCGCGCCGGACCAGGTCGTCTTCCACTGCTTCTCGGGCGGTCCGGAGCTGGCGAAGGCGTGCGCCGAGGCCGGCTACGTCATGAGCTTCGCCGGCACGGTCACGTTCAAGAGCGCCGAGCCGCTGCGCGAAGCCGCCCGGATCGCGCCGCGCGAGCTGCTGCTCGTCGAGACGGACGGGCCGTTCCTCACGCCGATGCCGTACCGGGGCCGACCGAACGCGCCGTACCTCATCCCGATCGTCGTGCGGGCGCTCGCCGAGATCCGGGGCGACGACCTGGACGAGCTGTGCGCGTCGATCTGGGCCACCGGGGAGCGGGTGTTCGGGGCCTGATCGGACGACCGTGACACGGAACACGGGATTGGCTTCCCGCCCTCCCGACCCCGTATCGTGTCGCGGTTGGGAGCCGGTACGAACCCGGGACGCGCGAGGACAGGAGCACGGTGAGTCGCACCGCCGCACACGCGGTACGGGTGATCGCACTGCTGGCGCTGGTCATAGCGGGTAGCGCCTGGGTCATCACCGACCGGGCGGTCACGCTCCGGATCGACGGTGTCACGCGGACCATGCACACCCACGCCTCGGATGTCGAGAGCATGCTCGACAACGCCGGAATCGACGTCGGCGCGCACGACGTCCTCACCCCTGACGGCGAGACGCGGCTGGAACGCGGCGCCGAGGTGATCCTCGACCGGGGCCGCCAGCTCCGCGTGACCGTCGACGGCGTGACGCGCCGCGAGTGGGTCACCGCGCGCACGGTCGCCGACGCGCTCAAGGAACTCGGCCTGGACCGGGACCGGCTGCGGCTCTCGGCGTCCCGCAGCACGCGCCTGCCGCTCAAGGGCTTCGCCGTCCGGGTCAACACCGAGAAGACGGTCACCCTGGTCGCGGACAAGAAGCGCGACAAGGTCACGACGTACGCGGCGACCGTCGCCGAGCTGCTGGACGAGCGTGCGGTCGCCCTCGCCGAGAAGGACCTGACGGAGCCGGAGCGCGACAAGAGCATCGCGGACGGCGGCACCGTGACCGTCCGGCGGATCACCGTGAAGACGGCCACCGAGACCGTGGACGTGCCGGCACCGGTGACGAAGAAGACGGACGCCGACCTCATGCTCGACCAGAAGAAGGTGCTCGAACCGGGCCGCGCCGGCCGGGTGACGCGCACGGTCGAGCACCTGTACTCGGACGGCGTCCTCACGAAGACGAACGTGCTGACCAGCACGACCCTGACCGCGCCGAAGCCGAAGGTGATCGTCAGCGGCAGCACCCCGTACCCGCCCGACGACACCGGCCTGAACTGGGACGGGCTGGCGCAGTGCGAGTCGGGCGGCCGTCCGAACGTGGTGTCGTCCGGCGGCACCTACCACGGGCTGTACCAGTTCAACGTCGAGATGTGGCACCGGATGGGCGGCATCGGCCTGCCCAGCGAGGCGACGCCGCGCGAACAGACGTACCGGGCGATCAAGCTGTACAAGGCGGCCGGGCGGGGCCAGTGGCCACACTGCGGCGTCAACCTGTGACGGAGCCGCGCGAGGTCACCGGCGGGCGCAGCAGCGAGCCGCGCGAGGTCACCGGTGGGCGCAGCACGGATCACCTGCTCGGGCCGGCGGACATCCGCGCGCTGGCCAGCCGGCTCGGGGTGCGCCCGACGAAGCAGCTCGGGCAGAACTTCCTGCACGACCCGAACACGATCCGCCGGATCGTCCGGACGGCGGAGTTGTCACCGGACGACGTGGTGCTGGAGGTCGGTCCGGGGCTCGGTTCCCTGACGCTCGGGCTGCTCCCGGCCGCCGCGCGGGTGGTCGCGGTCGAGCTCGACCCGGTGCTGGCCGGTGCGCTGCCCGGCACGGTGGCGGACCGCGCCCCCGACCTGGCGGCGAAGCTGGAGACGGTCCACGCCGACGCGTTGCGCATCGCCGACATCCCGGGCCCCCCGCCGACCGCGCTCGTCGCGAACCTGCCGTACAACGTGGCCGTGCCGGTCGTCCTGCACCTGCTCGAACTGTTGCCGAGCCTGCGGACGGCACTGGTCATGGTCCAGGCCGAGGTCGCGGACCGGCTCGCGGCCCCGCCCGGCTCGAAGACGTACGGGGTACCGAGCGTCAAGGCGGCCTGGTACGCCGACGTGACCCGCGCCGGGCCGGTACCCCGCGCGGTGTTCTGGCCGGTGCCGAACGTGGATTCGGGCCTGGTCCGGCTGGTGCGCCGGGACCCGCCGTCCGGAGTGGATCGTAAGAAGGTGTTCGCGGTCGTGGACGCCGCGTTCGCGCAGCGCCGCAAGACGCTCCGGGCCGCGCTCGGCGGGTGGGCCGGTTCGCCGGCCAAGGCGGAAGAGCTGCTGCGCGCCGCCGGCATCGACCCGCAGGCCCGTGGCGAGGCCCTGGACGTCACGGCGTTCGCCCGGATCGCGGGGGCACACGCATGATCCGGGTCCGGGTACCGGCGAAGGTCAACCTGCACCTCGGCGTCGGCCTGGTCCGGCCGGACGGGTACCACGAGCTGGAGACGGTGTTCCACGCTGTCTCGCTCTACGACGACGTGTTCGCCGCCCCGGCCGATGACATCAGCCTCACGATCGACGGCGAGGGCGCCGCCGACCTGCCGACCGACGAGGACAACCTCGCGGTGCGGGCGGCCCTGGCGCTGGCGGAGTACACCGGCGTGGACGAGGGTGTCCGGCTGCGGTTGCGCAAGGGCATCCCCGTCGCGGGCGGCATGGCCGGCGGCAGCGCCGACGCGGCGGCCACGCTGGTCGCCTGCGACGCGCTGTGGCACACCGGCATCCCGCGCGACGAGCTGCTGGAGATCGCCGCCTCGCTCGGCAGCGATGTGCCGTTCTCGCTGGCCGGCGGTACCGCGCTCGGCACCGGCCGGGGCGAACGGCTCATGCCGGTGCTCGCGCCCGTGCGGCGGCACTGGGTCGTCGCGGTCGCCGACGGTGGCCTCTCGACCCCGCAGGTGTACGGCGAACTCGACCGGCTCCGCGCCGCGGCGAACGGACCCCACCCTGTCGGCCCGGCCGAAGGGCTCGTGGCCGCGCTGCGCTCGGACGATCCCGAGGAACTGGCCAGCGCCCTGGCCAACGACCTTCAGCCCGCCGCGGTGTCGCTGCGGCCGTCGCTGCGCCAGACGCTCGGCGCCGGCATCGAGGAGGGCGCGCTGGCCGGGATCGTGTCCGGGTCCGGCCCGACGTGCGTGTTCCTGGCCGCCGACGCGGACGACGCCGTGACCGTCGCGGCGGCGCTCGCCGGGCGCGGGGTCTGCCGCACGGTCCGCACCGCGTACGGGCCTGTGCCCGGCGCTCGTATCGTTTCTGAGAGGGAGTGAGAATGGCCAACCTCGTCAACCTGGAGTCGGTGTCGAAGGCCCATGGCACGACCACGCTGCTCGACGGCGTGTCGCTGGGCCTGGACGACGCCGACCGGGTCGGCGTCGTCGGCCTCAACGGTGCCGGCAAGTCCACGCTGCTCAAGGTCCTGATGAAGGAGGAGCCCGCCGACTCCGGGCGGGTCACGCACCGGTCCGGGCTCCACATCGGCATGCTCGGCCAGTCGGTCGTGCTGCCCGCCGAGGCGACCGTCCGGGACGTGGTGCTCGGCACGGCGTGGCTCGACGCGGGCTTCGGCGCCGAGCACGAGTGGGCGGGCGACGCCCGGATCCGCCTGGTGCTCGACGGGCTCGGACTGCACACGATCGGCCTGGACTCGCCCATCGGCCCGCTGTCCGGCGGCGAGCGTCGTCGGGTGGCCCTCGCCGCGCTCCTGGTCCGCGAGGCCGACCTGCTGGTGCTGGACGAGCCCACCAACCACCTCGACGTCGAGGGCGTGGCCTGGCTGGCCGAGCACCTGGTCGTGAAGCGGTGCGCGCTGCTCGTCGTCACACACGACCGCTGGTTCCTGGACGCCGTCTGCACCCAGACGTGGGAGGTCGCCGACGGCGCCGTCAACGCCTACGACGGCGGGTACGCGGCGTACGTCCTGGCCCGTGCGGAGCGGTCCCGGCAGGCCGCCGCCAGCGAGGAGCGCCGGCAGAACCTGATCCGCAAGGAGCTGGCGTGGCTGCGCCGTGGCCCGCCGGCCCGGACCAGCAAGCCGAAGTTCCGGATCGACGCCGCCCAGGCGCTGATCGCCGACGAGCCCGATCCGCGGGACACCGTCCAGCTCAAGAGCTTCGCGACGACCCGCCTCGGCAAGCAGGTCTACGACGTCGAGGACGTGTCCCTGAGCCTCGGCGGCAAGTCCCTGCTCGACGGCGTCACCTGGCGGATCGGCCCGGGCGACCGGCTCGGCCTCGTCGGCGTCAACGGCGCCGGCAAGACCACGCTGCTGCGGCTGCTGACCGGGCGGATCGAGCCGGACACCGGCAAGGTCCAGGTCGGGCAGACGGTCAAGGTCGCGTACCTGTCCCAGGAGGTCGTGGAGCTGCCGCCGGCGCTGCGGGTGCTGGAGGCCGTCCAGGAGATCGCGCACCGCATCCGCGTGGGCGACCGGGAGATGACCGCCGGCCAGCTCGCCGAGATGTTCGGCTTCGGCAACACGCGCCAGTGGACGCCCGTCGGCGACCTGTCGGGCGGCGAGCGGCGCCGGCTCCAGCTCCTGCGGCTGCTGATGGGCGAGCCGAACGTGCTGCTGCTCGACGAGCCCACCAACGACCTCGACATCGACACGCTGAACGCGCTGGAAGACCTGCTGGACTCGTGGGCCGGGACGTTGATCGTCGTCAGCCACGACCGGTACCTGGTCGAGCGGGTCTGCGACACCGTCTGGGCGCTGATGGGCGACGGCGGCCTGATGATGCTGACCGGCGGTATCGAGGAGTACCTGGAGCGCCGCCGCGCGGCGGCGACAACGACCACGTCCGCGCAGACCCGCCCGCAGGCCCCCAAGACGGACGCCCGGGCGGCGAAGAAGGAGCTGGCGAAGATCGAGCGCCAGGTCGGGAAGCTGGAGCAGAAGGAAGCCAAGCTGCACGCCTCCCTCGCCGAGCACGCGACGGACTACGAGCGGGTCGCCGCTCTCGACGCGGAGCTGAGGGACGTCCGGATCCAGCGCGAGCAGCTCGAAGAAGCGTGGCTGGAACTATCTGACCAGGTGTGATCCCCGGCGCGCGCGTCGCCGGGGACGTGCGAGACAATCACCTGCGCACCACAGGACACCAGAACGAGAGGACCACGATGTCCCACCTTCCCGTCGACCACCCGCTGCGCGGCCTCTACCGCGGGCTGGCGCTGCTGACCGGCGTGCTGCTGGTCGTCTTCGGCGCCGTCGGCTACGTGCAGACGTCGGACCTCCCGTTCTTCCACCAGGAGGGTGAGCGGGTCCTCGGGCTGTCGACGAACCCGGCGTTCGCCGTCCTGTCGCTCGTCACGGGAGTGATCGTGCTGGTGGCGTCCGCCGTCGGGCGCAACGTCGACGTGCCCGTCTACCACGCGGTCGGCTGGCTGTTCATGGTCGCCGGGCTGGTCATGCTGTGCGTGATCCGCACCGACCTGAACGTGCTGGCGTCCTCGATCACCAACGTGAACGTCTCGTTCGTCGTCGGCGTCATCCTGGTGACGGCCGGACTGTACGGCAACGTCTCGCGCCAGTCGGTCAAGGCGAAGGCGCCCGCCGCGAAGAAGGCTGCGGCGCCGGAGAAGGCCACCGCCAAGTAGGTGCCGCCGGGCTCGCCGGCCCCGTTTCAGCGGGGCCGGGCGAGCAGCCGGGGTTTGGTCTCCAGCCCGGACAGGCCGTTCCACGACAGGTTCACGAGGTGCGCGGCGACCTCTTCTTTCCTGGGCTTGCGCGCCTCCAGCCACCACTGGCCGGTGAGCGCGACCATGCCGACCAGCGCCTGGGAGTACAGGCCGGCCAGCTTGGTCTCGAAGCCGCGCGCCTTGAACTCGCGGGCCAGGATGTACTCGACCTGGCTCGCGATGTCGTTGATCAGGCTGGAGAAGTTGCCGGTGGTGCTGGTGACCGGCGAGTCCCGGACGAGGATCCGGAACCCGTCGGTCTCCTCCTCGATGTAGGTGAGAAGCGCCAGCGCGGCCTGTTCCAGCAGCTCACGCGGGTGTCCGCCGGTCAGTGCGCTGGTCACCTGGTCGAGCAGGTGGCGCATCTCCCGGTCGACGACGACCGCGTAGAGCCCCTCCTTGCCGCCGAAGTGCTCGTACACGACGGGCTTGCTGACGTGCGCGCGGGACGCGATCTCCTCGATGGACGCTGCTTCGAAGCCGCGCTCGGCGAACAGCGAACGTCCGATGTCGAGCAGCTGCTCGCGGCGTTCCTTGCCGGTCATCCGTACGCGGGTGGTGCTCGGCTTGCGGGCCTCGGTCACCCGTGCATCTTGTCAGGCGACGCAACGTCCGTGCGCTTCGCCGCCAGCCGCTCCGGCTTGGGCCACCGCACGTCGGACGCCCAGCCGAGCTTCTCGAAGATCCAGATCAGCCGGGCGGACGTGTCGATCTGCCCGCGCAGGACGCCGTGGCGGGCGCACGTCGGGTCGGCGTGGTGGAGGTTGTGCCACGACTCGCCGAAGCTGAGGAGCGCGAGCGGCCAGAAGTTCGCGGCCTTGTCGTTGGACTTGAACGGCCGCGCGCCGACGATGTGGCAGACCGAGTTGATCGACCAGGTCGTGTGGTGCAGCAGCGAGATCCGGACGAGGCTGCCCCAGAAGAACGCCGTCGCGGCGCCCTGCCAGGTGCCGGACCAGGCCCAGCCGATCGCGGCCGGCGCGAGCAGCGAGAACAGGACGATCGGCGCGAACATCCGGTCGATGAAGCGGATGTCCCGGTCGGCCAGCAGGTCCGGGCAGAATCGCGCCTTGCTGGTCTGCTCGATGTCGAACAGCCAGCCGGTGTGCGCCCAGACGAAGCCCTTGGTGAGCCCGCCGACGGACTCGCCGAAACGCCACGGCGAGTGCGGGTCGCCCTCCTTGTCACTGAAGGCGTGGTGGCGGCGGTGGTCGGCGACCCAGCGGGTCGGCGGGCCTTCGATCGCCATGGTGCCGGCGAACGCGAGCGCGATCCGGAGCCACCGCTTGGCCTTGAACGACCCGTGGGTGAGGTACCGGTGGAACCCGACCGTGATGCCGAGCCCCGTGAGGTTGTAGAACACGAAGGCGATCACCGCGTCACGCCAGCTCAGACCCCAGCCCCAGGCGACCGGCACGGCGGCGAGAAGCGCGACGAACGGCACCGTGACCATCGTCCACAGGATCACGATCGCGATCCAGTGCTGGCGGTCCTCGGTGAGGGGCTTCGGGCCGGCGGAAGTGGGGGGCGCCAGGGTGGCAGCGCTCGGCGGTGGAGTCATGTGAGTCCTCGGGGCTCTGGGCGTGCCGGGCCCCGTAACCCGGCCGACGCGGTTCGCTACGGCTACGCAACCGTAACTTACGGATAGGTAGGTTCCAACCTGACCTGCCTGAACAGCGGGTGGCTAACGCAGGACGATTCGGGCGCCCACCACGGGCAGCCGCAGGACGCCCGGAGCCGTCACCGA
This sequence comes from uncultured Actinomycetota bacterium, assembly GCA_963742725.1. Classification (GTDB taxonomy): domain Bacteria; phylum Actinomycetota; class Actinomycetes; order Mycobacteriales; family Cryptosporangiaceae; genus CAVVAL01. Next base: position 117,710 of record CAVUMX010000004.1, read on the forward strand.
CACCGCCTGCGGGAGGGTGTTTCCGCCGTACGCGGCGTCGCTGGCGGCCAGGACGAGCCGGATCCGGTGCCCGGCCGGGAACCGCTGCGCGACGGTCGGCAGCTCGATCCGCACGGTCCGGGTCACGTCCGCCACCCGGACGGGCGAGACCAGCCGGTCCTTGAGCGTGACCGTGCCGTCCGGGGCCACGTCGTAGAGCTTGGCGAACAGCACGAGCTGCCCGGCCGGTCCGCCGGCCTGGCCGGCGGCGGCCACCGGCGCGTTCAGCCGGACGTCCAGCGTCGGGGTGCCGACGATCGTGGCGACCCGGTCGAGCGGGCGGCTCGTCCACGCGGCGAACGTGCCGGGCCCGTCGGACGGCGGGTTGTCGATCGCGTTGCCCTCCAGCGCGGACGTCTCCGAGTACGACGTGGGGACGGGCGCCCCGGCGTACGACTGGACCCCTGGCACGGGCGCCGTCGTGACGAGGTCGTCCGTGCCGGACAGGTACAGCGTCTGCGCGCCGCCGACCGGGTACGTGTCGGACCGGGCGTACGCCTTCGCGATGTCGCCGCCGACCCAGTCCCGGTAGTACTCGAACTCGGGGCCGGTCGCCGCGTCCCGGTCGTCCCGCAGCCAGCGGTCGAACCAGTTCGTGATGCGCAGGCCCAGGTACGACGCGCGCGGCCGGACGAAGTCCAGCTCGCCGTCGGCCGGCTGTCCGTGCGAGTGGCCCCACGACTGCCACACCATCGACACCGGGACGTCGCGCGACTTCAGGGACTCGTACGTCGCGGTGGCCTCGCGCAGCGTGAACAGGGTGTCCCGCTGGCCCTGGATCAGCAGCGTCGGCGCCCTGACCCGGCTGGCGTAGGACGCGACCGACGCGTGCCGCAGCAGGTCCAGGACCGGCTCGTTCGGGTAGCCCAGCACCTCGGCTTCCGGCAGCGCCGCGCACAGCTCCGCCGGGAAGTTCGGGCAGCCGGCGGCGCGGGCCGGGTCCACGGTCGCGTACTCGGCGCCGGCGACGATCCCGAGCCCGAAGAAGAAGTTGCCCCACTGCTTCTTGAACACGCCCGGCGCCGTGCCGCCGTTGTTCGGCGCGATCGAGTACGACAGGTCGTTCCACGTGATGATCGGGACCAGCGCGTCGACCTTCCCGCTCACGGCCGCTGTCGCGAACTGGTTCTGGCCGCCGTACGACCCGCCCACCATGCCGACGCGCGGGTCGCCGGGCCCGTCGAGGCGGACGAAGTCCAGCGTGACCCGCTCGCCCGTCGCCGCGTCGACCGCGCTCCGCGCGCCGGCCAGGAACCGGACGAGTTCCGCGCCGGCCTTCCCGTCCCAGTCCGGGTCGTCGAGGGTGATCCGGCAGCTCGACCCGCCGAAGCCGAGGCCCGAGTACGCCAGCACGACGTACCCGTCGTCGGCGAACGCCGCCCCGATCGGCCGCTGGTCGAGCTTCGTACCGCCGAAGCCGTGGGTGGTGAGGATCGCGGGCGCGGGGGACGCCGCCGTGGCGTCCTTGGGCCGGTACAGGTCGGCCGCGATCCGGCAAGGCGTGTCCCCGTCGGGCCCCACCATCACGTCGACCGTGAGCGTGCGGACCTCGTACGCCGTCAGCGCCGTCTCCGTACGCGGGCTCAGCGAGGGCATCGCCGCAGCGAGGCTCGCCACCATCAGGAACGGGAGCACTCGGGCCACGGGCCGGCACGGTACGGATAACGACGAGGTGGTGATCCGGCGCATGCGCGACTCCCTTGTGGCGACTGAAAGGTCCAACGAGTGGAGTCCGGTCCGGTTATCTGCCGCGCGGGCGATTCCGCCGTCGTGCGAGAATCTGGGAGCAGTCGGCCGTGGTGTAATAGGCAGCACAGCGTCTTTTGGTGTCGCTTGTCCGGGTTCGAGTCCTGGCGGCCGAGCTCTGCACCCCTGTCACGGGGCGTCGCAGTGTGGGCAGTGTCTCGCCGTACGAGTGCAACCGCGTGATGAACGCCTGGTTAGCATGGTGTGACCCGTCGCCCCCGAGGGGAGAACCCTGTGACCAGCGCGGCCGAGCCCGTCCGCCCAGGTGCAGTGCCCGTCCGCCCAGGTGCAGTGCTCGTCCTAGCCGCTGGTGAAGGCACCCGTATGCGGTCCGCGACCCCCAAGGTGCTGCACCCGCTGTGCGGTCGCACCCTGCTGGGGCACGTCGTCGCCGCAGCCCGCGCGCTGGAGCCCGAGCACCTCGTCGTGGTCGTCGGCCACGCCCGGGAGCAGGTCACGGCCCACCTGGCCGAGATCGCCCCGGACGCGGTGACCGCGCACCAGACCGAACTGCTCGGCACCGGCAACGCGGTGCGCCGCGCGCTGGAGGTCGTCCCGGACGTCGCCGGCACCGTCGTCGTCCTCAACGGCGACGCGCCGCTGCTGACGGCCGACACGCTCAAGGCGCTGGTCGGGCTGCACACGTCGGCCGGCAACGCCGCCACCGTCCTCTCGGCGACCGTCCCCGACCCGCACGGGCTCGGCCGGATCGTCCGGGACGACGGCGGGCACCTCGCGGCGATCGTCGAGCAGCGCGATGCCACGCCCGGCCAGCTCGCGATCACCGAGATCAACTCGGGCATGTTCGCGTTCGACGGCGCCCTGCTCCGCACCGCGCTCAAGCGCCTCACCACCGACAACGCCCAGGGCCAGGAGTACCTGACGGACGTCGTGGCCCTGCTGCGCGGCGAGGGCCACCCGGTCGACGCGCTGGCCGCCGCCGACCACCGCGAGACGCTGGGCTGCAACGACCGCGTCGAGCTGTCCCGCCTGCGCGCGCTGCTCCGGGACCGGCTCGTCGAGGGCTGGATGCGGGACGGCGTGACCGTCATCGACCCCGACACGGTGTGGATCGACGTGGACGTCACGCTCGGTCGCGACGCCGTCATCCACCCGAACGTCCAGCTCCACGGCGCCACGTCGATCGGCGCCGGCGCCGAGGTCGGCCCGGACTCGACGCTCACCGACACCGTCGTGGGGGAGGGGGCCCGCATCGTCCGGGCCCACTGCGACGGCGCGCAGGTCGGCCCCGGCGCGGGCGTCGGCCCGTACGCATACCTGCGTCCAGGCACGGTGCTGGCGGCCAACGCCAAGGTCGGCACGTACGTCGAGGTCAAGAACAGCGAGATCGGCGAGGGATCCAAGGTCCCGCACCTTTCCTACGTGGGCGACGCGACGATCGGCGAGCACACGAACATCGGTGCCGCCAGCGTCTTCGTCAACTACGACGGCGTGAACAAGCGCCGCAGCACGATCGGCAGCCACGCCCGTACCGGCAGCGACAACATGTTCATCGCGCCGGTCACGGTGGGCGACGGCGCGTACACCGCGGCCGGCTCGGTGATCACCGAGGACGTGCCGCCGGGTGCGATGGGCGTCGCGCGATCCCGCCAGCGCAACATCGAGGGGTGGGTGGAGCGCAAACGCGCGGGTACCCCCGCCGCCGACGCGGCGGCCCGGGCCAGGGCCGCCGCACCAGACGAACCGGTGGACGAGCCGTCCGCCGGTCAGAACGACTGACGGACCGCACCGAAGGGGCCTGGGGCAGCCGATGAGCAGCAACATTGAAGTAGAGAACCGGAAGAGCCTCATGCTCTTCTCGGGACGCGCACACCCGGGGCTTGCCGAGGAGATCGCCACCGCACTCAAGACCAGTGTCACGCCCACCTCGGCCTACGACTTCGCCAGCGGCGAGATCTACGTCCGGTTCCAGGAGTCCGTGCGCGGATCGGACGCGTTCGTCGTCCAGTCCATGACCACGCCGATCAACGAGTGGGTCATGGAAGCGCTGCTCATGGTCGACGCGCTCAAGCGCGGATCGGCCAAGCGCACCACGGTCGTCCTGCCGTTCTACCCGTACGGGCGCCAGGACAAGAAGCACCGCGGCCGCGAGCCGATCTCCGCCCGCCTCATCGCCGACCTGTTCAAGACGGCCGGCGCCGACCGGATCCTCACGGTCGACCTGCACACCGCCCAGATCCAGGGCTTCTTCGACGGTCCGGTCGACCATCTGTTCGCGCTGCCGCTGCTGTCCGAGTACGTCCGGTCCCGGTACGAGGGTCGTGACCTGACCGTCGTCGCGCCGGACTCCGGCCGGGTCCGGGTCGCCGAGCGGTGGGCCGACGATCTCGGCGGTACCCCGCTGGCGTTCATCCACAAGACCCGTGACCCGCTGGTCCCGAACCAGGCGGTCGCCAACCGGGTGGTCGGCGACGTGACCGGCCGGGTCTGCGTCGTGGTCGACGACATGATCGACACGGGCGGCACCATCTGCAAGGCCGCCGACGCCCTGTTCGACGCCGGCGCGGCGGACGTCATCGTGGCGGCCACCCACGGCGTGCTGTCCGACCCGGCCACCGAGCGGCTCAAGAACAGCCGGATCACCGAGGTCGTGCTCACGAACACCCTGCCGATCCCGCCGGAGAAGCAGCTCGACAAGCTGACGATCCTCACGATCGCCCCGCTGGTGGCGCGGGCCATCCACGAGGTCTTCGACGACGGCTCGGTGACGAGCCTCTTCGGCGGCGCCAGCTAGCCCGGCGCCGCCCCGCCGACTTTCGGACTTTTGAGGGTGCCGCGGTGCCCGCGACCCTCAAAAGTCCGAAACTGGACCCGCCCCCCAGCACAGGTGGAGGGGCGGGTTCGTCATGTCAAGGGGGTAACAGGTAAGCTGGCGAGGTTGCCCGGCGAGGGAAGCCCCAAGGCTCCGTTATCGACGAGCCCGTTTCGCGGCCCCGCCCGGCATAGCCGTCCGCCATAACTGCTTTGTTCGAGGAGTCTTCGCCGTGTCCGAGGTCCGTATCGCCGCTGAGCCCCGCACCGAGTTCGGCAAGGGTGGCGCTCGCCGCACGCGCCGGGCCGGCAAAGTTCCCGCCGTCCTGTACGGCCATGGGCAGGCCCCCCGCCACATCGCCCTGCCCGCGCGTGAGTTCACCCACGCCATCAAGCACGGGATCAACACCCTGCTGACGATCGAGCTGGAGGGCGGCGACGAGCTTGCGCTGCCCAAGGCGATCCAGCGTGACCCGCTGAAGGGCACGTTCGAGCACGTCGACCTGCTGCTCGTCCGCAAGGGCGAGAAGGTGACCGTGGAAATCCCGGTCACGCTGGTCGGCGAGGCGAGCAAGGAAGGCATGGTCAACCAGGACCTCGCCTCCCTCACGGTCGAGGCCGAGGCCACGCACATCCCGGACGGTGTCGAGGTCGACATCGAGGGCCTGGAGGTCGGTGGCCACGTGCTCGCCGGCGAGGTGAAGCTGCCCAAGGGCACCACGCTGATCGGTGACCCCGAGGCGCTGGTCGTGAGCATCATCGCGGCGCCGACCGCTGCCCAGGTCGAGGCCGAGCTGGCCGAGGCCACCGGCGGCGTGACGACCGAGCCGACCGTCGTTTCCGAGGAGAAGGTCGAGGCGGGCGCCGCCTCCTGACCGCGCGAACGCTGAAGCAGAGGGCCGGGGTTGACCATGGCTGACGACCAGTTCCTCGTCGTCGGATTGGGGAACCCCGGCCCTGGCTATGCGGGCAACCGGCACAACGTCGGGTTCATGATCGCCGATCTGCTGGCCGAGCGGGCCGGCGGCCGGTTCAAGGTGCACAAGGGACGCGCCGAGGTCGTGGAGGGCCGGCTCGGCGGGATCCCGGGCCACCGCGTCGTCCTCGCGAAGCCGATGACGTTCATGAATCTCTCGGGCGGTCCGGTCACGTCCGTCCGCGATTTCTACAAGGTCGCGCCCGACCGGATCGTCGTCATCCACGACGAGTTGGATATCCCCTTCGGGGCGCTGCGGTTGAAGCGCGGCGGGGGCGACAACGGTCATAATGGATTGCGGTCCATCACCCGGTCATTGGGGACGCCCGACTATCTGCGGGTACGTTTCGGAATTGGCCGCCCGCCCGGCCGGCAGGATCCCGCGGAATTCGTTCTGCGCGATTTCTCCGGCGCCGAGCGGAAAGAACTGCCGTTCCTGATCGATCGGGCCGCGGATTCCGTGGAGTCGCTGCTGCTCGGCGATCTGGCCGCTGCCCAGAACGTGTATCACGCCAGCTAATCCGTTGCGGTAACAGGCTGTTGACCTGCCGTAACCCTGTGGTGTGATGCTCACTGAATCGGACTCCCGGCGCTACGGAAACGTTAATCGCTCATTGCGTCAAAAATCACTATGTCGCGAGGTGATCACGCTCCGGAGTCCTGTCCCCACGCACTGTTTTGATGAGTTACCGTTACGCGGCACAACCATCGTGGGGGGCGGTGGTGGCGTCCACATTCGACAGGCTCGGGGCGGCCGGAATGGCAAGGCGGCACGTGCGGCGGTTGGTGGAGATTTCACCTCCTCCGTTCGGCTATTGATTGGTTGGCACCTGCCAGACACGCAGTGTTCGTGCAGGTGATGCCCTAATCTCGGAGAGCCATCGGGGGGTGGTCTGGGTGTGGGTACAAGTGTGGGGCTCCCCGATGTAGCGGGGACCCCTGCCAGAAGGGGGTGAGACATGGATTCGGTCGCGGTGGACCGGGACGTGGCAGCTGCCGTCGCAGGCAGCAGCGAGGCGTGGGACGGCATTGTCACGGCAAATGTCGAGAGTATGTGGAAGTGTGCTCTCGGGGTCGGCCTCAGTGGTGCCGACGCAGCGCAGGTCTGTGAGCTCGCCTGGCTGCGGCTCGGCCAGCACCTGCACACGTTCGGCTCGCTGGAGGACGTCTCCGCGTGGCTGGAAGCGCTCGTCCTGCGGGAGTCCGTGGCGCTCTCCGCGCACCGACGACGAGCGCCGGTCCCGGCGAACGTCGTCCCGCTGACGCCTGGCTTCGGTGCCGGCAGGGCGGACGCCGCCCGGCATACGGTGTCGGTCCGGCAGCTCATCAGCCCGGCGCACCGTCCAGGTGATCCGTCGCCTGTGCAGATTTAGCCATGGCCCTGACGCCCGAGGAGGCGGCGTTCCTGGTCAAGGGCGCCGCTGAGGGCGATCGGTCCGCGTGGGAGAGCCTGGTCGACGCCTATGGCGGCCTGATCTGGGCGATCACCCGCAACCACCGGCTCCTGCCGGGCGACGCCGCGGACGTGAGTCAGACGACCTGGTTGCGCCTGCTGGAGAACATCGAGCGCCTGAACGACCCCGGACGCGTCGGCGCCTGGCTGGCGACCACCGCCCGCCGCGAGTGCCTGCGCATCAGCGCCCGTCGCAAGCGCACCGTGCTCGTGGCGGACGAGAGCGACCTCGAAGTCGACCCCGTCCGAGCCAACAACCCCGAACTCGACGACGGACTTCTCCTCGCCGAGAGAGACGCCGCCCTACGCGGTGCGTTCGACTGCCTCACGCCGCGTTGCCGGGAACTGCTCCGGTTCCTGATGCTTGATCCCGCCCCGAGCTACGAGGAGATCTCGGCGGCGCTCGCCATGCCGGTCGGCAGTATTGGTCCGACGCGCGGGCGCTGTTTGGACAAGCTTCGGGCTCTGGTCAAGGATTCGGGTATCGAATCGGCCAGCGCACGCTCTCTCTGAGGAGGTGAGGTCGGATGTCACCGCAGGCGCGTGGTGCGGAGCACGACGACGTCCCGGCCGACCGGGGCACCTCACCCGGAATGCCCGACGGCGAGGAGGGGCAGGTGAACGACGTGCCTGAGGCGGTGCGCGACGCTGCCCGCAAGGCTTTCGACGCCCGTCCTCGGGATGTGCTCGTCGCCGACCTCGTGTTCGATTCCCTGCTCGACGGCGAGCGCCGCGCGGTCGCCGACCCGTCCCGCCGCAGCCTGCGGTTCGGTGTGCCGGACGCGGACGCGGGCGCCGACCTGACCGTGACCGACAGCGGCGAGACGGTCACCGTCTCGGTGCAGGTGCTGCCGGCGCAGCGTTGCGACATCGACGTGCGTACGCCATCCTCCAGCATGGCCGTAACCACGAACGACACCGGCCAGGTCGAGTTCGATCTGGTTCCGGGACTGATGAGCCTGGTGATCAGGCGGATCCGCTCGCCGCACGCCCAGCCGCTGCAGACCGCCTGGGTGAGGGTGTGAGCACGCCGTCTCCGGTGCGCCCGCACGGTGGAGACCTCGTCGACCTGACCGTGACCGGCGACCGCGCCGACGAGCTGCGCAAGCTCGCCCTGGACTGGCCGTCGTGGACGTTGACCCCGCGCCAGCTCTGCGACCTGGAACTGCTCGCGTCCGGCGCGTTCTCGCCGCTGCGGGGCTTCCTGGGCGCCGCGGACCACGAGTCGGTGTGCGAACGGATGCGCCTGGCCGACGGCACGCTGTGGCCGATCCCGGTCACGCTGGACGTCGCCGGCGAGCTGGCGTCCGAGCTGGAACCCGGTATCCAGCTCGGGCTGCGTGACGAGGAGGGCGTCCTGCGGGCCGCGCTCGACGTGACCGAGGTGTACGTCCCGGACCGGCTCGCCGAGGCGCAGGCGGTGTACGGGACGACCGATCCGGCGCACATCGGCGTGGCGGCGCTGCTGCGTGGCCACCCGTTCTACGTGGCGGGCGCCCTGGAGGTCGTCGCCGCGCCGGAGCACTACGACCACCACGCGCTGCGGCACACGCCGGCGCAGCTCCGGGCCGAGTTCGCCGACCGTGGCTGGCACCGGGTCGTGGCGTTCAACACCCGCAACCCGATGCACCGCGCGCACGTCGAGCTGACCCGGCGCGCGGCGGCGGAGGCGGACGCGGCGCTGCTCATCCATCCCGTCGTCGGCGTCACGGCGCCGGGCGACGTCGACCACTTCACGCGCGTCCGCTGCTACGAGGCCGTCCTGCCGACCTACCCGGACGGCGCCGCGATGCTGTCGCTGCTGCCGCTGGCCATGCGGATGGCCGGCCCGCGCGAGGCGCTGTGGCACGCGATCATCCGGCAGAACCACGGCGCGACCCACTTCGTCGTCGGACGGGACCACGCCGGGCCCGGCGCCCGCCAGGACGGCACCCCGTTCTACGACCCGTACGCCGCCCAGGCGTTGCTGGCGAAGCACGCCCGCGAGCTGGACATCGTCCCGCTACCGTACGAAGAGCTGTTCTACTCGCCGGTCAAGGGCACGTTCGTGGCGGCCGACGAGATCCCCGCCGGGACACCGGCCCTGTCGATCTCAGGCTCCGAGCAGCGCCGCCGGCTCGCCGCCGGCGAGGAGCTGCCCGAGTGGTTCACCGCTCCGGAGATCGCGGCGGAGCTGGCGCGCACGTATCCGCCGCGTCCGAAGCAGGGCTTCACGATCCTGTTCACCGGCCTGTCCGGGGCAGGCAAGTCGACGGTCGCGAATGTCGTACGGGTGAAGTTGCGCGAGCACGGCCAGCGGCCGGTGACGCTGCTCGACGGCGACGTCATCCGCCATCACCTGTCCAGCGAGCTGGGATTCTCGCGCGAACATCGCGACCTGAACGTCCGGCGAGTAGGGTTCGTCGCCTCCGAGATCACCCGGAACGGCGGGGCCGCGCTGTGCGCGTTGATCGCCCCGTTCGCTGGGCCGCGGCTGGAGGTGCGGCAGATGATCGAGTCGGTCGGCGGGTTCGTCCTCGTGCACGTGGCCACGGGGATCGAGGTCTGCGAACAGCGCGACCGCAAGGGCCTCTACGCGAAGGCCAGATCCGGTGCGCTGGCCGGCTTCACCGGCGTCTCCGACCCGTACGAGGCCCCGACCGACGCGGAGATCGTCGTCGACACGGCCGAGGAGAGTGCCGAGGACGCGGCCGAACGGATCGTCGAGTACCTGCGCGCGCAAGGCTACGTCGGTGACTGAGCCGGGAGCGGAGCTGACGTCACAGGCAGGCCCGGACACGCTGATCACAGCGCGGCTGAACTGCGAGTCCGACCCGGAGCTCGCGCGACTGCTCGCCACCCACGCCGGCGTGATCCTGCTGCGGCTGCGCGGCACCCTGCGCGGTGCGCCGCCCGAGCGGCTCCGTGCGGAGGGCGACCAGCGAGCCCATGAGTTCCTGACGGCGGCCCTGCGGCGGCTGCGTCCCGGCGACGCCGTCCTGTCCGAGGAAGGCGCGGACGACCTGCGCCGGCTCGACGCCGAGCGCGTCTGGATCATCGACCCGCTCGACGGCACCCGCGAGTACTCCGAACCGCACCGCAGCGACTGGGCCATCCACGTTGCCCTGTGGGAGCGCGGGGAACTCGTCGCGGGGGCGGTCGCCCTTCCCGGGCTCGGGCCGACGTTCAGCACCGAGCACCCGCCGTCCGGGAACCACGCTGCTCACCGTCCGCTGCGGATGCTTGTCAGCCGGAGCCGGCCCGCGCCCTACCTGGCGGCGCTCGGCGAACGGATCGGCGCCGAGCTGGTGCCGATGGGATCGGCCGGCGCGAAGGCGATGGCCGTCGCGCGCGGCGAGGCCGACCTGTACGTGCACGACGGTGGCCAGTACGAGTGGGACTCGGCGGCGCCGGTGGCCGTGGCCCGCGCGGCCGGGCTGCACACGTCCCGGGTCGACGGGTCGCCGCTGCGGTACAACAACCGGGACGTGTACCTGCCCGACCTGGTCATCTGCCGGCCCGAGCTGGCGGAGCGGACCCTCGCGGCCATCGCCGAGCTGCGTTCCTAGTTCCACTCGGCGCCGAAGCCGAGTTCGTCCTGGAGGGCTTCGTTCCACGGCCGGTAATAGGCGGTCAGGTACTCGCGCGTCGCCCGTGCCATCGGCGGGACGGGCAGCTTGTTGTGGTGCGGCAGCGCCGGCGGGTCGACGACGGGAAGACCCAGGAACTCCTGGATGCGGCGGTACGCCGTGGCGGGGTCCTTGGTGAGGCTCTCGAACGGCAGGATCAGCAGCTGGTCGTCGCCGAAGCGCCGCCGCCACGGCCCGAGGTGTTCCATGTAGCGGCCACGCGCGAGGTACGTGTGACAGTCGTGGTGGACGGAGTACAGCCCGGCGGCGAGCCGGTCGGGCGCCCCGGCGAGCCGGCCCTCCTCCGCGTCGATGGCCGCTTCGAAGGTGGCCAGCGGCTCGGCGTCGGAGCCGCGCCGCTCCCAGTAGTTCGAGTAGGCGCGGTCGACCGGGTTCCGCAGGGTCACGATCAGCTTGACCTTGGGCACGACGGTGGCGACCCGCTCGGCGACCATCGGATGGAACACGTAGTACGGGCTGGCCTCGCCGGTGAGCGGACGGAAGCCGGTGTGCCGCCACGACTTCACCAGCGACGCGCGGGTCGGGAAGTGCGAGCGGTACCAGTCCAGGCCCTTGTCGTAGTGGATGTCGAAGTAGTGCGGGCTCTTGATCTGCTGGGCGGCCGGGAACATCGGCGCCACGTGCGGATGCCGGACGAGCCAGTTCCACACGGACGTCGTCCCGCCGCGCTTCACCCCGATCACCAGGAAGTCGGGCAGGACCCGGTGGCCGGCGGTGCGCATCCCGTACCCGCGCAGCGCCGAGCGGGCCGCGCGCTTGAGCGGCCGGGGCAGCCGCCGCTTCACCGACCGGAGCCTGCTCGGTACCTCGACGTGACGGACCGTGCTCACGCAGGCCCCCTCTCTGGTGATCGGCGCCGGCTCAGGCGCGTGGGGATGACGGCGGCGAGCTGGAACGTCTCCCGCAGACGCCAGCAGGCGACGAAGTACAGGGCGCCGCCGAGGGTCAGGGCGGCGGCGAACCCGGCGCCGCCGGCGAACGTCAGCGGGAGGGCGGGCAGCGCGAAGCAACAGAGAGCGATCGTGATCGCCAGCCACAGCGGGCGGCACCAGGTGCGGACGCCGACCTCGTGCCGGACGGCGACAGCCACCGCGACGTTCTCGAACACGACCGACGCCGCCTTCGCCAGGGCCGCGCCGACGACGCCGTACACCGGCGCCAGCGCGATCGTCAGGACGACGCCGAGGCACAGGGACGTGGCGGTGATCGCGAGCATCAGCCCGCTCCGCCCGTTCATGAGCAGGACGGTGGCGACGTTGCCGGTGGCCAGGTTCACCAGGAGGGCGCAGGCCAGGATCGTCAGGGCGACGGATCCGGTGCGGAACTCGGGTCCGAACAGCGCGAGCACCTGGCCAGGCCACGCCGCGAACACGAGGTACAGCGGGAACGAGATCAGCACGACCCAGGTCGTGGACGCCTGGTGCAGGTGCTGGACGCCGGCCACGTCGCCGGTGGCGAGCATCCGCGACATGCGTGGCGCCACCGCCAGCCGCAGGGCCTGGAGCGCCAGCGTCCCGGCCAACGCCACGCGGATCACCGCGTTGTAGACGCCCGCGTCCTCGGCGCTCGCCAGTGCGCTGGTCAACACCACGCCGGCGTGCATCCCGGCGATCTCGAACAGGGACGCGACCCCGCGCGGGCCGGCGAAGACCCACACCTCGCGCCAGGTCGCCCGCGCGTCGCCGCGGCCGGTACGGGGTACCCGGGCCAACGCCCGCCGCAACACCCACCCGGCGAGGACGGCGCCCAGCGGCATCGGCAGCGCCCACGCGACGGTCGTCCCGAACACGGACGCCCCAGCGAGCAGCGCGACGGCGACGAACACGCAGCGGGTCGCCGGTTTCACGATGCTCTCGATGACCGTCAGCGGGACGATCGAGCCGAGCGACCGGGTCGCGGCCAGCGCGACGTAGCTGCCCGCGCCGAGCGGGACCAGCGTGGACGAGACCCGCAGGAGCTGCGCGGCGTCGTCCGTCGGGACGCCGTTGAACAGTGCCGCCGCGACGACGGGCGCCAGCCACCACATCGCGGCGGCGAACACGGTCGTCGCTACGCACACCGGGACCAGCGCGGCGAGGACGGCCGTCCGCACGTCGGCGTCCCGGCCGAGTTCCCGCAGCCGGGACAGCGTCCGGACCATGGCCGTGTCGGTTCCCAGCCGGCCCGCGACCGTGAGCGTCATGACCACTGCCGCCACGACCGAGAAGACGCCGGCGCCGGCGGCACCGAGCCCCCGGCTCACCAGCACGACCAGCGCGAACCCGAGTACGGAACTGGCCACGGACCCGGCCAGGCTGATGCCGCCGGAGCGGGCGACCCGCCGCAGCCGTTCGGACTGCTCGGCGACGGCCGTCATCGGCCAGCCGCCGCGTAGAGGGACACGGCGCCGCGCGGGGCGGCGGGGATCGCGGTCGCCGCGAGGACGACGCCGATCACGGCCCACACGGTGATCATCAGGACGGGATTGCGCAGCGGGTAGTCGACGACGAGGTGGCTGGCGAGCGCGCCGAGCGCACCGGCCCCACCCGCGAGGACGCCGAGATCCTCCCAGCGGTGTGCCGCCCGGAGCCGCCGCGCCCGGCCCCGCACGGCGACGACGAGCGTGACGACCATGCCGATCAGCGCCAGCGCCCCGATCGACCCCATCTCGGCGGCGACCGTCAGCAGCCCGTTGTGCGCGTGCGCGCGGGGGTAGAACTGCAACTCGGACGGGGACTGCGCCGACAGCACGCTGAACGACCCCGGACCGTTGCCGACGATCGGCCGCTCGCCGAACTCGCGCAGCGCCTCCTGCCAGGTGATCGGGCGGACGTCGTACGGGTTGCCGGCCGGGTCGCTCACGCTGGTCAGCCGGTTGAGCACCACCTCGGCCGGGCCACTGGACGGGACCACCAGCACCGCCCCGAGCGTCAGCGCGACGCCGCCGAGCGCGATCGCGGCGACCGGGCGGCGCGCACGCGGGTGGATCGCCACGAGCACGCACACACCGACGGCCGCGCCGAGCCAGGCGCCGCGCGACAGCGACAGCGCGAGTGCGGCGGCGGCCGCCAGCGCGGCCGTGCCCGCCGCGAAGCGTTCCCGCCGGCCACGCGCGGCGATCAGCCAGCCGAGCGCCAGCAGCAGCGACATGGCGGCGTAGCTGCCCAGCTCGTTCGGGTCGGCGAACGCGGTCGTCGGCCGGTTCTTCACGATCGCGCCGCCGTAGACCGCCGACAGGTCGCGGGCCTGGGCCAGCGCCGGCAACGTCACGAGCAGCGATCCGAACGCGGCGACGGCGAGCAGGATCCGGAGCTGGCGCGAGGTGCGGCCGACGACGACCACGGCGGCGGTGACCAGCAGTCCGGTGGCGAGGGTCGCGGCGACCTTGCTGGAGCGCTGCGAGTCGATCGAGGTGGCCGTCGACAGCACCGCTCCGAGGACGAGTGCGGCGCTGAACAGCAACGGCAACCGCGGCTCCGGACGGCGCAACCGATCGGCCGGCGCGCCCGCGATCACCGAGAACAGGACGGCGCCGAGCGCCAGTACGCACACGCCGTGCACGACCTGGAGGCCCAGCGGCGCGCCGGGGATCTCCCGGTTGCCGAACGCCGTACACGCGAAGACCAGCGCACATGCCCACAGTGGACGGACCATCGCCGCCACCACGACCACCACCAGCGCGACCACGAGGACGGCGACGCCGGGCCCGGTGCTGTCGCCGAGCGCCGCCATCGCGAGGCCGGCCACGAGCCCGGCGCCGGCCAGCGCCGCCACGAGGCACAGATCCGGGAGCGGGGGCCTCACCTGCCCGGCTCTTGGGGTGCGCTTTCCGTCCGGGTGGCCGTGCCGGCGTGCAGGTGCTGGCCGGCCGTCCGGCGCGGGCCGTGGCGTGGCCTGACCGGCTTCTTCGCGCGCGGCGGGCGGCGCAGCAGCGACTCGGCCGTACCCAGCACCTTCGCGACGTCCTTCAGCAGCAGCGCGGCCGGCAGCAACGGCAGGACCAGCGGCGACTGGCCACGACGGACCACCCGGCTCACCGGCAGCGACAGGTACGCGGCGGCGCCGGCAGCGGCCAGCACCTTGCCCGGTACACCACCCTTGACCGCCGCGAAACCGAGCCCGGCGTACGCGAGCACCCGGACGGCGTCCCGCCCCAGCAGCAGCGGCGACCGCGACGAACCGCCGCCCCGCCCGTACCCGCGGAACTGCTGGAACGTGGCCGCGACCGTGCCGCGCTGGTGCCACGTCACTTCCGCGTCGAGCGTCAGCGCCGAACGGGCGCCGGTGGCCAGGACCGCCCGGCCGAACGCCTCGTCCTCGGCGGTCTTGAGGTTCTCGGGGAAGCCGCCGGCGGCTGTCCAGGCGGCGCGCGTGAAGCCGACGGACCGGCCGTCGACCCGGCGCGGCGAGAACGCCCGTCCGAACAGCTTCCCGTAGAGCGTGCGGAACGGGGTGGGGCGGCGCAGCTCGACCGGGTCCGGCCAGCTCACCGCCGCCATGGCCTGCTCGAACGGCTTCCCGGCCCGGATGCCGGCGCGGTACACCCCGACGTACAGGTCCGCGCCCGTTACCCCCTCCCCGACTTTCGGACTTTTGAGGGTCGGCGGGGCGCCGGCACCCTCAAAAATCCGAACCTCGGCGGCGTGTTCGGCGGCGGCGGCGCGGAAGCCGGCGACCCAGTTCGGGCCGGGGTCGCAGCCGGCGTCCGTGCAGGCGATGAAGGAGTTCCGGGCGGCGGCGATGCCACGGTTGCGGCTGTTGGCGATCGTGCCGCCGGGCGAGCGGATCAGGCGGATACGCGGATCGCGCGCGCTCCAGGCTTCGATCAGTCCGATCGTGCCGTCGGTGGAGGCGCCGTCGACCAGCAGGTACTCGTCGTCCGGACCGAGCTGGGCACTGATCGGTCCGATCAGCCGGTCGATGTTCGACGCTTCGTCGAGGACGGGACTGACGACGCTGATCGCCGGCGCGTCGACGAGCCCGGCACCGGGGCGGCACGCCGCCTCGGCCAGGACGGCGGCGAACCGGGCGGCCATCGTCGTGGCGTCGTGATGACTGGCCGCCCGTCGCTGCCCCTCGGCCCCGAGCGAGCGCCGGGTGGCCGGGTCGGCGAGGTCGGCGAGGGCGCGGGCCACGGCGGTGGCGTCGTCCGGCGGGATCGTGATGCCGGCCGCGCGGCCGTGCTCGTCCGGGGCGACGCGGGTGTCGATCGGACCGCCGTCGGCGATGCCGATGACAGGGACGCCCGCGACCATCGCCTCCAGCGCGGACATGCCGAACCCTTCACGGCCCGGGGTGCGGGGACCGTCGGGCCTGGTCAGGACGGCGAGCGCGTCGGCGCCGGCCAGCAGCCGGGAGGCGTCGGGGATGAACGGGCAGAGCCGTACGCGGTCGGCCACGCCGAGGACGTGCGCCAGGGAAGCGAGACGCTGGCGCTCCTGCGGACGGTTGGGCTCGTCGCCGCCGATCGCGACGAGGGTCCAGCGTTCGCCGCCGGGCTGGGCCAGGGCGCGGATGGCCGTGTCGATGCCCTTGTACGGGACGAACCGGCCGAGCATGGCGAGGATCAGGGTGCCGGGCTCCGGGCGGCCCTGCGTCGCGGCGGCCGTCCACACCGGACCGCTGGGACGGGCGGCCAGCGTGGCGAGCTCCTCCGTGGCGTCCGGCCGGGGGAGGGGGTCGACCGGGCGCGGCGGTTCGATGACGACGGTGTCGGCGCGGCCGGCGGCGACAGCCACGGCGCCGGCGGTCGCGACGACGCGGGTCGCGGTCCGGGCCAGCCACGGCGCGAGCTTCCGGTCGTAGCTGTGGTCGTGCTTGGCCCACACGGACGGGACGCCGGTCGCGCGCGCGGCGGGTGCCAGCACGACCTGGGCCTTGATGCCGTTGCCCACCGCGACGTCGGGATCGCGCCGGCGCAGCTCGCGACGGAGCCAGCGGGTGGCGCCGGCGAGATCCTGCGGACGCCGTCCGACGGGGCGCACGGTGACGGGAATCCCGCGCGCGTCGAGGGCCGCGCGGAGCGGGCCGTCGGCGAGCAGGATCACCTCGACGTCGAGCCGGTCGGTCGAGTCCAGCGCGGACAGCAGCCACGACTCGGCGCCGCCCAGCACGCCGCTGGGGCTGACGACGAGCGTGCGCAGCCGACGGGTCAGCGCACGCCGGGCCATGTGTGGCACTCTCGCAATCCGACCGCTATGTCACGTTTCGCACCGTCCTGAGGGCGGAGTTCGGAGCACTGGCTGGCGGATCTCATCGCAGGGCGCGTCTCTCGTAGGGGGTCGACTGTGGCGCCGGTTCATGTACTTCACGTATCCCATGCCGTGAATACCGGGCTTGCGCATTGTGTCGCTGACTACGTTGCGCATCAAGTCCGTCACGGTACGCGAGTGACGGTCGCCTGTCCGGGCGGGCGGCTCGGACCGCTCGCGGCGGAGCGGGGAGCCGAGGTCGTCGACTGGCGCGCCGTCCGCCAACCGGGCATCGGCGTGCTCGCCGAACTCGTGCGGTTGCGCCGGATCGTCCGGGAGGTCCGGCCGGACGTCGTCCACCTGCACTGCGCCAAGGCCGGACTCGTCGGGCGGCTCGCGCTGCGCGGCTCGGTGCCGACCCTGTTCAGCCCGCACGCCTGGTCGTTCTTCGCCGTCGAGGGGCTGATGCGCCGGCTCGTAATCGGCTGGGAGCGGTTCGCCACCCGATGGACGTCCGCGATCGTGTGCGTCAGCGCCGCCGAACGCGACTCGGGTACGGCCGCAGGCATCGGCGGGCGGCTCGTCGTGCTGCCGAACGAGGTGTCGGTGCACTCGGTCGACGCGGTCCGGGAGCTGCCGCGGGCCTCCGTGCGGGCTGATTTCGGCGTCCAGGGGCCGCTCGCCGTGTGCGCCGCCCGACTCGCCCGCCAGAAAGGCCAGGACGTGCTCGTCGAGGCATGGGACGCGGTCCGGGGCGTCGTACCGGACGCGGAACTCGTGCTGGTCGGCGACGGCCCGGATCTTCTTGCGCTGCGGGCGTTGGCTGGGCCCGGAATCCGGTTCGTGGGCGCGGCCGACCGGGAGACGTCCCTGCGCTGGATGCACGCCGCTGACGTCGTCGTCTGCCCGTCCCGCTGGGAAGGCATGTCGCTGGTGCCGCTCGAAGCCATGGCCCTGGGGCGGCCCCTCGTCGTGACGGACGTCGACGGCATGGCCGAAGTCGTCCCGCCGTCGGCCGCCCGGCTCGTCGGCCCCGAGGACGTGATCGCGCTCGGCCACGCCGTCGCGGCCACCCTCCTCGACACGCGCGGCGCCGAAGAGGCCGGTCGGGCGGGGCGGCAGCACGCCCTCGCCGCCGGCTCCGGCGAGCGCTCCGCGGACCAACTGCTGGCCCTGTACGCCGAACTCGCCGCCCGAGGCCGCATAGCCGCCCGCGCCTAACCCCGCCGCGCCCGCGCTGCCCGCGCCTAACCCTGCCGCCCCGGCGCCCGCGGGCGCCACCGCGCCCAGTTTCGGACTTTTGAGGGTCGCCGCAGGCGCCGCACCCTCAAAAGTCCGAAGGTCGAGGGCGCCGGCGGCGCGCAAGGGCGACGGCGGGCGCGCGGTGGGCGGGCAACGGGCGGCGGTGGGGTGGTCGCCGGCCGGGCGGGCGGGGCGTTAGAGGGGCCAGGCGTTGTGGGTGCGGGCCAGCGCCCGTGCCTCGGGCTGGATGGAGCGGGCGTGGGCGATGTCGGCCGTGTTGCGGTCCCGGCGGGCCGCCTTCACGTTCTCGCCGAGGAGCCGCAGCGCGAGCCACAGTCCGAGGGTGGCGATGTCGCGGTGCTGGGACGGCGGCGCGGCGGCGAAGAGGCGGTCGAGGAGAGCGTCGCGGTCGGCGCGGTCCGGGAGGATCGTCCAGAGGCGGAGCAGGTCGCCGTGGCGGGGACCGGCGCCGAGGTACTCCCAGTCGACGACGGCGACGGCGCCGGCTGCGCCGATATCGGGTCGCCACAGCACGTTGCGGTGGTAGTAGTCGCCGTGCGCGACGGTCACGAGCGGCAGCGTCCGGGCGGCCATGCGGGCGGCCCACCACAGGCGCATGGGCATGCGTCCAGCGAGCGCGCGTGCGGTGCGTGCGGCGACGTCGCGGCGGGCGGACCGCCAGATGTTCGGCGGTGGTCCGGGGGGCGGCGGGGGCGCGGCGGTGATCCGGTGGGCGGCGTCGACGGCGGCGTCCAGGAAGGACGGTCCGGCCGGGGCGCCGGGTTCGATCCACTCGCTGATCATCCAGGCGCCGTCCGGATCGGAGGCGTGGACCGTCGCGGTGCCGATGCCGTGCCGGTTCGCCCAGGCGCGGCCCCAGAGTTCGCGCTGGATCCGTACCCGTCCGGCGTCGGACTGGGCGACCTCGAGCACGATGCCCCAGCCGCCGAGCCGCGTGACCGGCCGCGGCAGCCCGAGCTTGCCGAGCCGCAACAGCGCGTCCGCGTCGACGCCACGGGCGGACAGGATCGCGCGGGCCTCCGCCGGCACGGCGTCGACCGGAATCAGGACGGATTGGGTCATGGCGGGCAGCGTAGGCGACCCCGGGCCTGCTCCGAGGCCCCTCGACCGGCTGCGCCGCATCCCAGTCACGGCTCGCTCGGTCATGGACCTCGGAACAGACCCGGCCGAGCCGGCGTCCCCGCCGCAGGGGCCGCGCGTGCCCGGTTTCCGCCGATACGCTGCCGCCCGGAAGCGTGGATGGGGGGACTGACGTGGTGCTGCGTGGCTGGGTGTTGTGCGCCGTGACGGTGGTCGCGGTGCTGGTCGGGGTCGGCGGCTGGTTGCAGGGCAGGCCGACGGTCTACACCAGTACGGCCGTCGTCGCGTTCACGCCGAAGCCGAGCCGGCCGGTGTCGGCGACGGTCGTCGTGCTGACGGCTCCCCGGTACGTCGCGTACAGCGCGTCCCCGTACGTCCTGCGCCAGGTCGCCGAGCCGATCGGGGTCGACAGCGTCGCGCTGCAGAACGCCGTCGTGGTGACGATGGCGGCGGCGACCGCGAACATCTCGATCTCCGTCACCCTGGAGGATCCGGATCTCGCCGCGCAGGCCGCGAACCGCATCGCCGCCGCCGTGCTCGAACGGTCCCAGTCGGACCCGATCCTCGCGGCCGAGTCCGTGTCGTCGGCGGTGCCGGACGAGGTCCCGTCCGGTCCGGACCGTGGTCTTGTGCTGGGTGCGGGCGCGCTCGGTGCCGCGGTGGCCGGTGGCGCGTTGTGGCTGGTCGCCGAGCGGTACCGGCGGCGCCGGGCGGCCGTCGTCCGGGGCGTGGCGCCCGTCGGGGCCGACCCGACCCGGGAACTGCCGGTCCTGACGGACGCCTAGTAGGCGCCGCGGCGGCCGAGGACGGCGGGCAGGGTCCGACGGAACAGGATGTCGAGGTCGAGTTCGAGCGACCGGTTCTCGACGTACTCCACGTCGAGCCGCACCGCTTCCTCCCACGGCAGGTCCGACCGGCCGCTGACCTGCCACATGCCGGTGAGTCCGGGCTTCACGAGCGTCCGGCGGTAGTAGTCGGCGCGCATCTTCTCGGGCGGCGTGGACGTCGGCCGCGGCCCGACCAGCACCATGTCGCCCCGGACGACGTTGAGGAGCTGCGGCAGCTCGTCGAGCGAGTACCGCCGCAGCCAGGCGCCGATCGGCGTGATCCGCGGGTCCCGCTTCATCTTGAACAGGGTGCCGTCCGCGTACTGGTTGGCGGTCGAGAGCGTGGCCTTGAGCGCTTCGGCGTTCGGCACCATCGTCCGGAACTTGTAGAGCTTGAAGCGGCGCCCGGACTTGCCGGTGCGGAGGTGGTTGAACAGGACGGGTCCGCCTGGGCTCGTGGCCTTGACCGCGAGCGCGATGGCGGCGAAGACGGGTGCGAGCACGACCAGCGCGACCGCTGCCACGACGCGGTCGCCGCACTCCCGCAGCGCCAGCCAGGTCCCGAAGTAGCGCGGCGGGGTGACCTCGACGACCGTGCGGTCGCAGAGCGTCCGGGCGCTGACCCGGTGCGCGGCGACCGGCCACAGCGGTGCGACCGCGACGCCCACCGAGAGGTGTTCGAGCTGCCAGGCGAGGTGCCGCAGCTGGGCGGGGTCGGGGGCGCCGACGGCCACGACCGTGTCGGCGCCGGTCCGCTGCACGGCCGCGACGAGGTGGTCGAGCGACACGACCCGGTCGAGCCCGGACGCGGCGAGTTCGGCCGTCACGGCGACGTCGTGGTCGGCGCGGTCGGTCACGCACACCGCGCTGATGGTCCCCGCCGGGACGCTGCCGGTGAACGCGCGGACATCCGCCTCCGGGCCGACGACGACTACCGGCGCGGGGGACAGGAGTCGGCGCCCTCGCGTCAGGGGCAGCAGTGCCGCACGGGCGGCCACGACGGCGACGGCGGTCAGGGGGACGGCGACGAGGACGAGCGTCCGCGCGCCCGGCAGCGGGCCGAGCGCGGCGAGCAGCCCGGCGACCGCCCAGAGGCTGATTGCCGTCAGCGCGGTCCGTCGCAGGTCGACGAGGTTGGTCTTGATCCTGCGGAGCCGGTACGCGCCGGTGACCCAGGATCCGATGACCCAGGCCGCCGGCACGAGCAGCGCGGTACGCAGCGGCAGGACATCGTGGGCCGCCGCGAGGGCCGTCGCGGCGACGAGGGTGGCGGCGGCGTCGGCGGCCGCGACGGCGGTCCGTCGCAGCGCGTCGTGCCGTACCGAGGTGGTGCGGGCGGTGGGCCAGGACGCGGCGGCGGTGCGCTCGACGGCATGCTCGACGACGGTCATCTGTACGGCCCCTTGCGCTGCGGTGTTTTGCACCATTCGTCCACTGTGCGGAGAGCAAGCCTAGGGCTACACGGCGTTAGCTCACGGCCCGTCCGCGCGTGTGGCGCGCACCTTGTGAGGCGGTCGTGACTTTCCGGCGTACAGCCACGAAAACCCTGGCCACGGCGGTGAACGGCGCCACGCGGACGGGGCGGCGCAACCCCGTTCACAGCCGTAAGCTCGCCGCTCGTGCCTAGTGCTGTGACCACCGACGTTCTAGGGCTTCGGCCGGCCCAGGTCGACGCTGCCGGCACTCCTCCTCCGCCTTGGCAGCCCCGACCTGGACTCGGCCTCGGGCCCACGAACGTCAGTGGTCACAGCACTTGCAGGTTTGCCCGTGCGGTCGCAGGCCTGGCCGTCGCGGCCGCGCTGACCGGTGCCGGATCGCCCAGCGGGTTCGGGACGGCGGCCTCCCGGTGTTCGATCGTCGATCCCCGATCGACGGTCATCGGGGGCATCGCGGCGGTCGACGACCGGCTCTACCTGGTGACCTCCGGCGTCCCCGTCACCGTCTCCACACTGGACGGTGCCTGCCGGATCAAGGTCGTGACGACGCTGACCGGTCCGGGGCTCCCCGTCCGGCCGGCGGACGGGGAGAAGCCGCGGGGACGGTCCGGTATCGCCGACGTCGCCGTGGCCCCGGACGGCGCGTTGCTGCTGGGCGACCTCGCCGGGCCGCCACGATCCGTCGTGGCGGTGTACCGCTGGCAGGGCGGTCGCGCGGCCCAGCGCTTCGTCCTCCGCTATCCGGACGGTTCGCACGAGGCCGAGGCGCTGCTCCTGTCGTACTCGGGCCAGGTCGTCGTCGTGACCACCGCGGGCGGCGTCTACGTCACGCCGTACCCGCTGCGGGCCGAGTCGGTGCTTGCCAAGGCCGCCGACCTCGACCTGCCCGTGACGGGCGGTGCCGTCGCGCCCGCTGGCACCCACTTCGCGATCCGTACCGGTACCGCCGCGTACGAGTGGGAGACCCCGGACGGCGACATCGTCGCCGCACTGCGCACCGGCACGCGCCGCACGGTCAAGCTCCCGGCCGGCGGCGGACTCACCTACGCGAGCGACGGTCGCCGGCTCCTCGCCATGGGGTCGGCGACGCTCCACGAGGTACCCATCGTCCGGACGCAGGCCGAACGTCCCGCCGAGTCGTCGTGGCTGCCGGTCGGGCTCGGCGCCGGTGCGGTCGTGCTGCTCGGCGCCGGGGTCGCCGTCCTCAGCCGCCAGCGGCGCCGCGCCGCCCGGACCGTGACGACCTACCAGTCATGAGAATGGAGCCCGCGTTGCGCCAGCGCTTCCTGCCGTTGATCCTGGTCGCGGCCCTGTCGTTGACGGTCCTCGGCACGGTCGCGCTGTACGCCAACAGCCGTCCGGACGTCTACACGAGCCGCGCGATCCTCAGCCTCTCGCCGCGCGACATCCGGTTCGGATCGGACAACCTCGAACTCGCCGCGTCGCGGTACCTCGCATACCTGTCGTCGTCGTCGACCCTGACGGAGGTCGGCGCCGAGATCGGCGAACGGCCGTCCGTGCTCGGCGGCGCCACCGAGGTGATCGTCCAGCCGGCGACAGTCAACCTCGTCGTCATCGTCACCATGCCCAGCCGGCACCGCGCCGCCCGCGCCGCCAACGCCGTGGCAGCGCTCGGGCTCCGCCAGGCCCGCGCGGACAAGCTGGTCGCACTCGAACTCGTCGTGCCCGGCGTCGTCGCCAAGGCGCCCAGCGGACCGCCGCGCCGGCTCATCATGATCGGCGGGCTCGGCGCCGCTCTCGGCATCGCGGTGCTCGCGGCGGCGGCACTGGGGTACTTCCGGCACTCGCCCGCGCTCGGTGGCGGCGTGCCGGTGCGGGTCCCCCCGACGTGGCGCCGCCGCCGACCTTCGGACTTTTGAGGGTTCCCGGCGCCCGCCGACCCTCAAAAGTCCGAAACTCGGGGGACGGGACGGGGCGGCGGGCGGACGGGGCGGCGGACGGACGGACGGCGGCGGGCGGTCAGCCCGTGTTGCGGAGGCCCGCCGCGATGCCGTTGACGGTCAGCAGGAGGGCGCGGAGCAGTTGCGGGTCGTCGTCCTGGTCGCGACGCCTGGCCAGTAGCTCGACCTGCAGGTGGCTGAGCGGCTCCAGGTAGGTGTCGCGGACGGCGAAGGTCCGTTGCAGCACCGGGTTGGCGTCGAGGAGCTTGTCCTCGCCGGTGACCCGCAGCACCTCGGCGACGGTCGCGTCGTGTTCGGCGACGATCCGGTCGAAGATGCGGTGCAGCGACGGGTCGACGAGCCGTTCCACGTACCGGCGGGCGATCGACAGGTCGGTCTTGGCCAGCGTCATCTCCACATTGGAGATGAACGTCGAGAAGAAGTGCCACTGGCCGTACATGTCGTCCAGCTCGCCGCCGAGTCCGGCCTCGCGGGCGGCGCGCAGCCCGGAGCCGACGCCGTACCAGCCGGGCACGATCTGCCGCGACTGTGTCCAGCCGAACACCCACGGGATCGCGCGGAGCCCGCCGAGCCCGGCGTCCGTGTTGGGACGCTTGGCCGGACGCGACCCGATGTTGAGGGCGCCCAGCAGCTCGGTGGGCGTGGACGCCCAGAAGTAGGCGGGCAGGTCCGGATCGTCGACCAGTTCCCGGTACGCCGAGTGCGCCGCGCCGGCCACGGTGTCCATGACGCCGTTCCACCGTTCCAGCTCGGCGGCGGACTGCCGCGGCGCCGTGTGCAGCACGGACGCCTGGAGCACGGCGGCGACCGTCAGCTCCAGGTTCTCCCTGGCCAGCGTCGGCAGCGAGTACTTGTCGGAGATGACCTCGCCCTGCTCGGTGACCTTGATCGCGCCGTCGAGCGTGCCCCACGGCTGGGCCAGGATCGCGTCGTGCGTGGGGCCGCCGCCGCGCCCGACGGTGCCGCCGCGGCCGTGGAACAGCCGCAACCGGACGCCGTGCTTGGCGGCCGTGTCCCGCAGCGCCCGCTGGGCCCTGTGGATCTCCCACTGGCTGGTGGCGATGCCGGCGTCCTTGTTCGAGTCCGAGTACCCGAGCATGACCTCCTGCACCTCGCCGCGCGCCGCGACGAGCCGCCGGTACGCCGGGATCGACAGGAGCCGGTCGAGGATGTCGCCGGCCGCGCGCAGCTCGACGACCTGCTCCAGCAGCGGCACGAACCCGATGCGGGCCAGCCCGGTGTGGACGTCGACCAGGCCCGCCTCGCGCGCCAGCAGCACGGCCGCGAGGACGTCGTCCACGCCCTGGGTCATCGAGACGATGTAGGACTCGATCACCTCCGGCCCGAACCGCTTGAGCGCCCGGCGGATCGTCTGGAACACGCCGAACGTCTGCGCCGCCGCCTCGTCCAGGCCGAGTTCGATGCCGGCGAGCGTGCGGCGGCTGTCCATCTCGTCCACGAGGAGCGCGGTCCGCGCGCCCCGGTCGAGGGAGGCGTACGGCCGTTCCAGCTCACCGAGGCGGTCGAAGAGCTGGGCGAGGACGGCGTGGTGGGCGTCGGCGTGTTCGCGGACGTCCATCGTGGCCAGGTGCAGGCCGAACGCCGACACCGTCCGGATCAGCTCGGCCAGGCGACCCTCGGCGATGAGGTGGCCCTTGTTCTCGGACAGCGAGATCCGCATGACCTCGAGGTCGTCGATCAGGCTGGCGCTGCCGAGGTAGTCGCGGCCGGGCTGGTGCGGTGTGCCGCGCGCGAGCCGCTTGCGGGTGTTCGCCAGCTTGGCGCGGACACACCGGATCTTGAGGCGGTACGGCTCCTCGGCGTTGACCCGCAGGAACCGCTTCTCGATCTCGGGCAGGTTGGCGAGGTCGGCGGCGACGCTGTCGTGCATCGCCTGGCTCACGCCCACGACCCGCTCGGACACGCTCACCTCGTTGACGAGCGATTCCAGCGCCCGCTCGGTGTCCCGGATGCCGTGTTCGTGCTGGAGTACCAGCACATCCATCGTGACCTGCGCCGACACGAACGGGTTGCCGTCGCGGTCGCCGCCGATCCAGGTGCCGAACGTGAGCGGACGGGCGGTCGGCGCGATGGGGGCACCCAGCGCGGCGAACGTGTCGGACAGCTCCGTCAGGACCTCGGGCGCCGCCTCGGCATGCAGGTCGTTGAGGTAGTAGACGGCGTTGCGCGCCTCGTCCGTGGGTTCGGGGCGTTCCAGCCGCAGCTCGTCGGTCAGCCACAGGACGTCGATCAGCTCGGCGAGCCGGCGGTTCGTGCGGGTGCTGACGGCGCCGCTGGTGGCGGGGTCGGCGGCCTCGCGGTCGAGCAGGTCGGCGACCGCCCGGAGCTTCGCGAGGATCGACCGGCGCGCGGCCTCGGTGGGGTGTGCGGTAAACACCGGACGGATGGCCAGGTGGTCGGCGGCGGCGATCAGCTCCTCGCTGGGCACGCCACGGGCCTTGATCAGCCGCGCGGCCTGCTCCAGCCAGCCGCCGTGGTGCGCGCGCCGGTGGCTCAGTTCGCGGCCGCGGTGGGCCTGCTCGGTGATGTTGGCCAGGTGGAAGTACGCGGAGAAGGCCCGGACGAGGCGGATCGCGGTCTGCACGTCGACGTCCGCGAGGAGCGTGGCGACGGCGGCGCCGTCCGCGCGGGCGAGCGCGCGTACCTGCTCGACGAGGTCGAGCAGTTCATGCCCCTCCTGGCGGACGAGCGTCTCGCCGAGGAGGTTCCCGAGCCGCCGGATGTCGGCGCGCAGGGCAGCGTCCAACTCATCCCTCCAAGATTGGTGCGGAGGGACCACGGTGTCCCGTCAGGCAGCCTAGCCGGCCGGCCCTGGATCGATCCCGCGAGGTGGTGAACCCATCCTGCCATCTGGACGGCTGATTGGTATAGACCAGTTGAACTAGCGGCGCCGGATGTGGCCGGCGAGGAGGAACGCCACCGCGCCCCCGAAGCAGTAGACCCAGAGGACGACGAGCTGGCCCACGCTCCCGCTGCCGCCGCCGAGGGTGATCACGCCGCGCACGAGGTCGGTGCCGATGGCGGTCAGGGCCCAGTCCTGGGCGTCGTGGAGGAAGCTCGGCAGGATGCCGCCCGGATTGTCGAGCAGCAGGAACAGCCCGATCGCGGTCGCGGCGCCGAACAGCCCGAACCAGCCCTGGAGCGCGGCGGCGGTCATCGCGGCGCCGAACGTGATCATCGCGCCGAACGTCGCGAGCGCCAGGCTGTACCCGACGCCGATCTGCCCGGCCAGGATCGCGCCGGCCACGCCGGACACGATCGAGTACGCGAGGAACGCGAGGAGCCGCGCCTGGGTGCGGCGCTCGCTCGCGGGCACGGAGCCGAGCGCGATGGCGAGCCCGGTGGCGGCGAGGAACCCGCCGGCCACCCACCCGACGACCAGGTAGAACACGGTCAGGTTCCGGGTGTTGTCCGGCTGGGGCGAGTAGTCGTCGAACACGGCCGCGCGGATGCCCGCGGCCCGGGCCGCCTCGGTGTACGCCTGGATCAGCGCGCGCGCCGCCGGGTCGGTGTCGCGGGCGGCGACGCGGAGTTCGGTGCCGCCGACGCCGTCCGAGACGAGTGCCGCGAACGCCGCGCGGTCATGCACGGCCTCGATGGCGGCCTGCTGGTCGGCGTACTCGGCGATGCGCAGCGTGTTCGCCTGCGCGACGACGTCCCCTACCGCCGGGTCGGTGGCGACGATCGCGACCGGCGCGGAGTCGGCGGGCGATCCGTGCTGCGCGCCGACGAGGGCGGCGACGAACCCCAACTGCACGCCGAGGACGAGGAACAGCAGGGCGGCTGCGCGGCGGATGCTGTACGGCGGCATCGGCGCCGGCTCAGGGGGCGGTTCGGGCGCGTCCGGCGGGGTGATCCGGGTGTCGAGGATGTCGACGTCCAGCGTGTTCATCCTGGCCTCCCGTTGGCGCGACGTCCGCCATCTAATTCGAGCAAGTGGAGCAGGCGCAAGGATTCAGGACGCATATCACAGCGGCTGCGCACCCCTCTGGCGGCGCCGGAAGTTGTCGCCTGGGCGGCGTAGGGTGGAAGGCACAGACACCCCCCATCGCGTGCGGTCGGGGGCGTCGCCGCGTGTGCACGCTATGGAAGGCAGCAATGAGCCTCACCGGTCTCCTCGACGCCGTTCTCGCCGATTCCGCCCTCGCCGCCGCTGTCCAGGCGTCCGGTGCCGACGCCCTCGACCTCACCGCCCCGGAGGCGCTGCGCCCGTTCGTCGTGGCCGCGCTGGCCGCCGACCGGGAGCGGGGCGGCGCCGCTCGTCCGGTGCTGGCCGTGACGGCCACGACCCGCGAGGCCGACGACCTGGTCGCCGCCCTGCAGAGCCTGCTGCCGCCGGACAGCGTCGCGGTCTACCCGTCGTGGGAGACGCTGCCGCACGAGCGCCTGTCGCCGCGCGCCGACACGATCGGCCGCCGCCTGGCGGTGCTGCGCCGGCTCGCGCACCCGAGTAAGGACGACCCGACGACGGGTCCGCTGAGCGTGGTCGTGTCGCCGGTGCGGAGCGTGCTCCAGCCGCAGGCCGCCGGGCTCGGTGACCTGGAGCCGGTGCAGCTCCAGGCCGGCGAGAGCGCCAGCCTGGACGACGTCGTCCGCCAGCTGGTCGACATCGCCTACGCCCGCGTCGACCTGGTGGAGAAGCGCGGCGAGTTCGCCGTCCGGGGCGGCATCCTGGACGTCTTCCCGCCCACCGAGGAGCACCCCGTCCGGGTCGAGTTCTGGGGCGACGACATCGAGGAGGTGCGCTACTTCGCGGTCGCCGACCAGCGCTCGCTCGAAGTCGCCTCCCACGGCCTGTGGGCGCCGCCGTGCCGGGAGCTGCTGCTGACGCCGGAGGTCCGCGCGCGGGCCGCCGCGCTGGCGCAGGAGCACCCGGGGCTGGCCGAGATGCTGGACAAGATCGCCGACGGGACGCCCGTCGAGGGCATGGAGTCGCTCACGCCCGCGCTGCTGGAGGGGTCAGGCAAGCTCGAACTGCTGCTGCACTCGCTGCCCGCCGGCACGCACGTCGTCGTGTGCGATCCGGAGCGCGTCCGCACCCGGGCCCACGACCTCGTCGCCACCAGCGAGGAGTTCCTGGCCGCGTCCTGGGCTGCGGCGGCCACCGGCGGCACGGCCCCGATCGACCTGGGCGCCGCCGCGTTCCGCAGCCTCGCCGAGGTCCGGTCGACCGCCGCCGAGATCGGCATCCCCTGGTGGACCACCAGCCCGTTCACGGCCGCGCCGGGTGCTGTCAGTGACGACACCGACGACCGGTACGACGTCGCGATGCCCGTGATCGCCGACGTCGAGGAGACCGCCAGCCTGGCCACCGGCGCCAAGGCCGTCGAGTCCTACCGGGGCGAGACCGCCCGCGCGGTCGCGGACATCGCGAACCACGCCCGGGAGGGCTGGCGCACCGTCCTCGTCTTCGAGGGCCACGGCCCCGCCCAGCGCGCGGTCGAGGTGCTGCACGACGCCGAGCTGGGCGCCACGCTCGCCTCCACAGTGGACACCAGTCCCGAGCCGGGGACGGTCACCGTCACCACCGGCCGGCTCGGCAACGGGTTCGTCGCCGAGGCGCTGAAGCTGGTCGTGCTCACCGAGTCCGACCTGACCGGCACGCGCGGCACCTCCACGCGCGACATGCGCCGGATGCCGTCGCGCCGCCGCAACGCCGTCGACCCGCTCCAGCTCCAGCCCGGCGACTTCGTCGTCCACGAGCAGCACGGCGTCGGCAAATACATCGAGATGATCCGCCGGACGATCAACGGCGGCGAGCGCGAGTACCTGGTGCTGGAGTACGCGCCGAGCAAGCGCGGCCAGCCCGGCGACCGGCTGTTCGTCCCGACGGACTCGCTCGAACAGCTCACCCGCTACGTCGGCGGCGAGTCGCCGTCCGTGCACCGGATGGGCGGCGCCGACTGGCAGAAGGCCAAGGGCCGCGCCCGCAAGGCGGTCAAGGAGATCGCGGCGGAGCTGATCCGGCTCTACGCCGCCCGCACGTCCGCGCCCGGCCACGCGTTCGCCCCGGACTCCCCGTGGCAGCTGGAGCTGGAGGACGCCTTCCCGTACACCGAGACCCCGGACCAGCTCGGCGCGATCAACGAGGTCAAGGCCGACATGGAGAAGCCGT
Source organism: uncultured Actinomycetota bacterium (assembly GCA_963742725.1). GTDB lineage: Bacteria > Actinomycetota > Actinomycetes > Mycobacteriales > Cryptosporangiaceae > CAVVAL01. The sequence goes on from CAVUMX010000004.1 coordinate 147,159, forward strand.
ACCCGATGGACAGGGTGATCTGCGGCGACGTCGGCTACGGCAAGACGGAGATCGCGGTGCGCGCCGCGTTCAAGGCCGTGCAGGACGGCAAGCAGGTGGCCGTCCTCGTACCGACGACGCTGCTCGCCCGGCAGCACTTCAACACGTTCACCGATCGGATGAACCAGTTCCCGGTGAACGTCCAGATGCTGTCGCGGTTCCAGACCGACATGGAGGCCCGCACGGTCATCGACGGGCTGGCGGACGGCACCGTGGACATCGTGGTCGGCACGCACCGGCTCCTCCAGACCAGTACCCGGTTCAAGGAGCTGGGCCTGGTCGTCGTCGACGAGGAGCAGCGGTTCGGCGTCGAGCACAAGGAGTACCTCAAGCAGGTCCGGACGGCCGTCGACGTGCTGACGATGTCGGCGACCCCGATCCCGCGGACGCTGGAGATGAGCCTGACGGGCATCCGCGAGATGTCCACGATCCTCACGCCGCCGGAGGAACGGCATCCGGTGCTGACGTTCGTCGGCGCGTACGAGGAGCGGCAGATCGGGGCGGCGATCCGGCGCGAACTCCTCCGCGACGGCCAGGTGTTCTACCTGCACAACCGGGTCGAGTCGATCGAGCGGGCGGCGCGGCGCATCCGCGAGCTCGTCCCCGAGGCGCGGGTGGCGGTCGGCCACGGCCAGATGAACGAGGAGGCCCTGGAACGGGTCATGCTCGGGTTCTGGGAGAAGGAGTTCGACGTCCTCGTCTCGACCACGATCGTCGAATCCGGACTGGACATCCCGAACGCCAACACACTGATCGTCGAGCGGGCCGACATGTTCGGCCTGTCCCAGCTCCACCAGATCCGGGGCCGGGTCGGGCGTGGCCGCGAACGCGCGTACGCCTACTTCCTGTACCCGCCGGAGAAGCCGCTCACCGAGACCGCTCACGACCGTCTCGCCACGATCGCGCAGAACACGGACCTCGGTGCCGGCATGGCCGTGGCGATGAAGGACCTGGAGATCCGGGGCGCCGGCAACCTGCTCGGCGGCGAGCAGTCCGGGCACATCGCCAGCGTCGGGTTCGACCTGTACGTGCGGCTCGTCGGCGAGGCCGTCGCCGAGTTCAAGGGCGAGGACACGAAGGCGACGGACGCCAGTGATGTCAAGGTCGATCTGCCCGTCGACGCGCACCTGCCGCACGACTACATCCCCGGCGAGCGGCTGCGGCTCGAGGCGTACCGCAAGCTGGCGGCGATCCACGACGTCGACGGCCTCGACGCCGTCCGGGCCGAGATCGTCGACCGGTACGGACCGTTGCCGCAGCCCGTCGAGCACCTGTTCGCCGTGGCGTCGTTCCGGGTGAAGGCGCGCAAGGCCGAGGTGACCGAGGTTTCGCTCCAGGGACGCAACGTCCGGTTCTCGCCGATGGTGCTGCCGGAGAGCAAGGTCATGCGGCTGAACCGGCTGTTCCCGGGCGCGTCGTACAAGAACGCGATGAACACGGTCATCGTGCCCCGGCCGACGACCGCGCGGATCGGTGGCCAGCCGCTCCGGGACACGGCCCTGCTCGACTGGGCCGCCGACCTGATCACGGCCCTCACGGAGTAACCCCCGCGCCGCGGCCCGCCGCCCCCGCGCGGCCGGCCCCGCGCCCCGGCCCGCCGCCCCGGCCCGCCGCCCCGCGCGGCCGGCCCCGCGCCCCGGCCCGCCGCCGAGTTTCGGACTTTTGAGGGTTCCGCGGCCTCCGCGACCCTCAAAAGTCCGAAAGTGGGGGCGCCCGCTAGGCTGTCGCGCGTGAACCGTCGAACTCTGCGCCTCACCGCTGCTGTCGCCATCGCCGCGTTCGCGCTGGCCGGCTGCAGGACATACCAGGGCACCGCCGCGTACGTGGGGGACACCCGCATCACCACCACGATGGTGGAGGAGCAGGTCGACGAGTTCTACGCCGACGAGTTCTGGGCCAAGCAGGCCGAGGGCCAGCGGGGGGTCGTGCACAACCGCACGGTCAACGCGCTGGTCATCGAGGCGCTGCTCAAGCAGATCGCCGAGAAGTCCGACGTGAAGGTCCAGGAGTCGGCCATCGACGAGGTGACGAAGGCCTTCACCACCGAGCGGCAGCGCATCCCGCAGCCCCTGCTCGGCTCGCCGACCCGGCTGGCGGCGTCGATCTCGGTGTACGCCGAGGCGATCCAGACCAAGCTCGCCGCCGGCAACCCGCAGGCCGGCGACCTGCTGTCCGCGGCGCTGGCCGAAGCGGCCAAGGACAACCCCGTCACCGTGAACCCCCGCTACGGCAAGTTCGACGCCAAGCAGCTGGCGCTCTCGCCGGGCGCGGTCGCGGGCATCAGGGAACTGGCCGAGGCGCCGGCACCGGGCGAAGAGCCCCAGCCGGACCAGCAGCAGCCGCCGAACTGACCGTGGCCGACCGGCTCGCCCTCCTCGTCACGTCCCCCCGCCTGCCGGCCGGACTGCTCACCGCCGACGCCTGGGACCTCGTCCGCACGGCGCCGGTGTTCACGGCCGCCGACTCGCCGCTGGCCGACGCCGTGCGCGCGGCCGGCGCCACCGTCACCGTGATCCCGCCGCCTGGCGCCGACGCGCCCGCGCCGCCGGGCCGGCGCCGACGCGCCCGCGCCGTCCGGGCCGGGCACCGATGAACCCGCGCCACCCGGGCCTGGCGCCGACGCACCCGCGCCACCCGGGCCGGGCACCGATGAACCCGCGCCGCCCGCGTCTAGCGCTGACGCACCCGCGCCGCCCGGGCCGCGCGCGGGGCCATCCGAGGCAACGCCGGCGCCACCGCCTCGCGCCGAGGCCGCGCGGGTCTTTCGCGAGGCGGCGCGCGGCGGGACCGCCGTCTGGTTGACCGGCGCCGACGGCGACCCGGGCTTCGCGGCGGCGCTGGGTGACGTGGTCAGCGCCGACGGCGGCGCCGAGATCGAGATCGTCTACGGATCGTGGGATCCGCCCGGTGCGCGGTTGCTCGACGTGGTCGCCGTGATGGACCGGCTGCGCTCGCCCGGCGGCTGCCCGTGGGACGCCGAGCAGACGCACACCTCGCTGATGCCGTACCTGCTGGAGGAGGCGTACGAGGCGTACGACGCCCTCGCCGACGGCGACTCCGACGCCCTGCGCGAGGAGTTGGGCGACGTGCTGCTCCAGGTGGCGTTCCACGCGCGTCTCGCCGAGGACGACCCGGACGAGCCGTGGAGCGTGGACGACGTCGCCGGTGAGCTGGTCGCGAAGCTGGTCCGCCGGCATCCGCACGTCTTCGCCGGTCACGAGGTCTCGGGCGTGGAGGAACTGCACGCCAACTGGGACCGGATCAAGCGCGAGGAGAAGTCGCGGACGTCGGCGCTCGACGGCGTGGCCCAGTCGCAGCCGGCGCTGTCGCTGGTCGCGAAGTACCTGAGCCGGGTCGCCCGCGAGCAGGTGCCGGTCGAGGCGCCCGCGCTGCCGGCCGGTGTCCAGGTGCCGGCCGATGACCATGCGCTGGGCGAGTTCCTGTTCGCACTGGTCGCGGCCGCCCGTGGCCAGGGCCTGGACGCCGAAGCCGCGCTGCGACGGGCCGCGCACCACTACGCCGAGCGGGTCCGTGCCGACGAATCGGGTCGCAAGCCCCTGTAGCGTGCGCGGAATGGCACGTGACTTTCACCCCGTGGCCGAGCAGATCGTCGACGACCTCTTCGCGGCCGATCCGGCGCTCGCGGAGTGGGCGGGGGAGCACAGGTACAACGGGCGGCTGCCGGACTATTCCGACGACGCGGTCCGTGCCGAGGTCGCGCGGCTGCGGGAGTCGGCCGACGTGCTGCACGAGGTCGACGCGGACACACTGGACCCGGAAGACGCCGTCGACCTACAGCTTCTGTCGTCGGCCGTCGACGCCCGGCTGTTCGCGCTGACGGAGGTCCGCGAGCACGAGTGGAACCCGCTCAAGCACAATCCCGGTTCGCTGTTCCATTCGCTGCTGACCCGCGAGATCGCGCCGGCGCCGGAGCGGCTGGACAGCGTGCTGGCCCGGCTGGAGGCGCTGCCGGACGCGCTGGCGACCGCCGAATCCGTCCTGACCGGCTGCCCGGCGATCCACGTCGAGACGGCGCTGGTCCAGATCGCCGGCACGGCGTCGCTGGTCCGGGACGAGGTGGACGCGCTGGCCGCCAAGGTTCCCGGGCGGGCGCAGGAGGTCGCGAAGGCCCAGAGCAACGCCCTCGCCGCTCTGGACACGCACACCGCGTGGCTGCGTCGCGCGCTCGGCGAGCCCGGCCGCGATCCCCGCCTCGGGCGGCGGCTGTGGGAGGCCAAGCTGTGGCACAGCCTCGACTCGGACCTGACCGCGTCGGCGCTGCTGGACCGGGCCGAGGCCAACCTGATCGAGGTGGGGGAGCGGATCCGGGAGGCGGCGCGTGAGCTGAGCGGCTCGCCGGACGTCCGCGCGGCGCTCGACCAGCTCGCCGCCGACCGCCCGGACGACACCACGATCGTGGCCAGCGCCGAGGCGTCCCTGGCGGCGGCGACGAGCTTCGTCCGGGCGAACGACCTGGTGTCGCTGGTGGACGACCAGTGCGTCGTCGTCGAGATGCCGGAGTTCGCGCGCGGCGTGGCCGTGGCGTACTGCGACGCACCGGGCCCGCTGGAGACCGCCGAGGTGCCGACGTTCTACGCGATCGCGCCGACCCCGGCGGACTGGTCGGCGGAGCGCGTCGCTTCGTTCTACCGCGAGTACAACCACCACATGGTGCACAACCTGACCGTGCACGAGGCCGTGCCGGGCCACTTCCTCCAGCTCGCCCACGCCCGGACGTTCCGCGGCTCGACCCGGGTCCGCGCGGCGTGCGAGAGCGGCACGTTCATCGAGGGCTGGGCGGTCTACACCGAGGAGCTGATGGCCGACTCCGGCTACGGCGGCCCGGGCATGCGGATGCAGCAGCTCAAGATGCAGCTCCGCATGACGATCAACGCGCTGCTGGACCAGCTCGTCCACTGCGCCGACCTGTCCGAGGCCGACGGCATGGCGCTGATGCGCGACCGCGGATTCCAGGAGGAGGGCGAGGCGGCCGGGAAGTGGCGGCGCGCGCTGCTCACGTCCACTCAGCTCTCCACGTACTTCGTCGGGTACAGCGAGATGTCCGCCATCGCCCGATCTCGCCCGTCCGGCACCAGCCAGCGCGCGTGGCACGACGCGATGCTCGCCCACGGCTGCCCGCCACCGCGCCACCTGCGAACCCTCCTCGGCTAGGCTCGTTCCGGCAGTCACCACCGGCTCGACCTTGACCCAAGGAGCGATACACGTGGCCACCATCGAGGCCGTCGCCGCCCGCGAGATCCTGGATTCCCGCGGCAACCCCACCGTCGAGGTCGAGGTCATCCTCGACGACGACACCGTCGCCCGCGCCGCGGTTCCGAGCGGCGCCTCCACCGGCCAGTTCGAGGCCGTCGAGCTGCGCGACGGTGGTGACCGGTACAACGGCAAGGGCACCGAGCAGGCCGTGCAGGCCGTGCTCGACACGATCGGTCCGGAGCTGGTCGGGTACGAGGCGAGCGAGCAGCGCCTCATCGACCAGGCGATGCTGGACCTGGACGGCACCAACGACAAGGGCCGGCTCGGCGCGAACGCGATCCTGGGCGTGTCGCTGGCCGTGGCGAAGGCGGCCGCGGACTCGGCGGGTCTCCCGCTGTTCCGGTACGTCGGCGGCCCGAACGCGCACACGCTGCCCGTCCCGATGCTGAACATCCTCAACGGCGGCGCGCACGCCGACAGCAACGTCGACGTGCAGGAGTTCATGATCGCGCCGGTCGGTGCGGCCACGTTCCGCGAGGCGCTTCGGTGGGGTGCCGAGACGTACCACGCGCTGAAGGGCGTCCTCAAGAGCAAGGGCCTGAGCACCGGACTGGGTGACGAGGGCGGCTTCGCGCCCAGCCTGGACAGCAACCGCGCGGCGCTCGACCTGATCGCCGAGGCGGTCGAGAAGGCCGGCTACCAGCTCGGCACCGACATCGTGCTGGCGCTCGACGTGGCCGCGACGGAGTTCTTCACCGACGGCGTCTACAACTTCGAGGGCGGCAAGAAGTCGGCGGACGAGATGGCCGGCTACTACGCCGACCTGGTCGCCTCCTACCCGATCGTGTCGATCGAGGACCCGATGAGCGAGGAGGACTGGGACGGCTGGAAGTCCCTCACCACCGCGCTCGGCGACAAGATCCAGATCGTCGGCGACGACCTGTTCGTGACGAACCCGGAGCGCCTGTCCCGCGGCATCGAGGAGCGGGCGGCGAACGCGCTGCTGGTGAAGGTCAACCAGATCGGCAGCCTCACCGAGACCCTGGACGCTGTGTCGATGGCGCACCGGGCCGGATTCCGCTGCATGATGAGCCACCGTTCCGGCGAGACCGAGGACACGACGATCGCCGACCTGGCCGTCGCCACGGACTGCGGCCAGATCAAGACCGGCGCCCCGGCGCGGTCGGAGCGGGTCGCCAAGTACAACCAGCTGCTCCGGATCGAAGAGGAGCTGGACGACGCCGCCCGCTACGCCGGAATCGGCGCCTTCCCGCGGTACCGCGCGGAGAGCTGACGGCGGCGGTGCCCTCGACTCCGCGCCGCACTCCGGGCAGCCAGTCGCCGGCTGGCCGGGCGTCCTCGCGACGCCCGGCCGGCACCGGTGGCCGCTCGGGGGGCGCGCGGAGCGGTCGGACGGAGAAACCGGCTGAGGAGCCGCGTACCCGTCCGACCCGGCGGCCCGGTGCCCGGCGGACGACCGCGTCGATCGGCGCCGACCGCCGCTTCAACCGCCGCTCGGGCGGGCGCTTCACCGGCCGGGCCGCGATCGTGGCGGCCGTCGTCGCGGTGCTGATCCTCACGCTGGCGTACCCGATGCAGGAGTACCTGGCGCAGCGGTCCCAGATCGTCGCGGCCGAGCAGGATCAGGCCGAGCAGCTGAAGCGGATCGCCGACAAGGAAGACCGCAAGGAACGGTGGAACGACCCGGCGCACGTCGTCGCGCAGGCCGGCAAGCGGTTCGGCCTGGTCGAGCCGGGCGTGGTCGTCTACATCGTCAAGGAGGACCCGAGCGTGCCGCCGGACACCACCGGTCAGCCCGCCGGGCGGACGTCGAACAAGTCGCCCTGGTTCACCCAGCTCTGGTCGAGCGTCGAAGCCGCCGACAAGACCGGTGGCAAGGACAGTGGAAAGTGAGCCGATGACTGCCGAGCCGTCCCCCGCCGATCTGTCGGCGGTCGAGGCGCAGCTCGGGCGCCAGCCCCGGGGTACCCGCCAGATCGCCCACCGGTGCCCGTGCGGCCTGCCGGACGTCGTGGAGACGGAACCGCGCCTCCCGGACGGCACGCCGTTCCCGACGACGTACTACCTGACCTGCCCCCGCGCGGCGGCGATGATCGGCACGCTCGAATCCAGCGGGCTGATGCGCGAGATGACCGAGCGGCTCGGCACCGACCCGGACCTGGCCGGGAAATACCGCGCGGCCCACGAGGACTACCTGGCCCGGCGGGCGAAGCTCGGCGACGTGGCCGAGATCGACGGCATCTCGGCGGGCGGCATGCCCGACCGCGTGAAGTGCCTGCACGTCCTCGCCGGGCACGCGCTCGCCGCCGGCCCTGGTGTCAACCCGCTCGGCGACGAGACGCTGGAAGCGCTCCCGGACTGGTGGGCCGCCGGCCCGTGCGTGGCTCCATGAGGGTGGCCGCGATTGACTGCGGGACGAACTCGATCCGGTTGCTGGTGACGGATCCCGGAGGTGCCGACGTCGTCCGGCGGATGGAGATCGTCCGGCTCGGGCAGGGCGTGGACCGCACGGGCAGGCTGGCGCCGGAGGCCATCGAGCGGACGCGGGTGGCGCTCGCCGCCTATGCGTCCGAGATCGCGGAGCTGGGCGCCGAGCGGGTGCGGATGGTCGCCACGAGCGCCAGCCGGGACGCGGAGAACTCCGCCGACTTCCGGGCGATGGTCCTGGCCACGCTGGGTGTCGAGCCGGACGTCATCACCGGCACCGAAGAGGCGCACCTGTCGTTCATGGGCGCCGTGCGGGGCCTGTCCGGCGCGGCGCCGCCGTACCTTGTCGCGGACATCGGCGGCGGATCGACGGAGCTGGTCGTCGGCGTGGACGACGTCGAGGCGGCGCGGTCCGTGGATGTCGGCTGTGTCCGCCTGACCGAACGCCACCTGCACGACGACCCGCCGACGGCCGAGCAGATCGCGGCCACCGAGAAGGACGTCGTCGAGGCCATCGCGCTCGCCCGGGAAACCGTGCCGGTCGAACGCGCCCGCACGTTCGTGGGCCTGGCCGGGTCCGTCACGACCGTCGCCGCCCTGGCGCTCGGACTGCCGGAGTACGACTCGACCCGGATCCACCACGCGCGGATCAGCTACGACCAGGTCGCCGCCGTCACGGCGATGCTGCTGGGCGCCACCCGGGTCGAACGGGCGGCGCTCCCGGTCATGCACCCCGGCCGCGTGGACGTGATCGGGGCCGGCGCGCTGGTGCTCCGCGCCCTGATGGAGCAGGTCGGCGCCGCCGAGGTCGTCGCGTCGGAACACGACATCCTCGACGGCATCGCCCACAGCCTGGCCTGACGGCCTGGCCCGCCGGCCGTCCCGCTGCCCCCGAGCCGCCCCCGCCCCCGCCCGCTCCCGCGCCGCCCCCGCCCGCGCCGCGCCCCCCCGAGTTTCGGACTTTTGAGGGTCCGGCGGCGCCGCGAACCCTCAAAAGTCCGAAGGTGGGCGGTTCCCGGCCAGCCTGCGAGGGCCCGCCGCGCCGTTGCTACTCCGGTAGTACCGCGGGTAGCATCGACGGTATGAAGGTCAGCGTGAGCCTCCCCGACTCCGACGTGGAGTTCCTCGACGCGTATGCCCGCGATCAGGGATACGCGTCGCGTTCGGCTGCCCTCCACGAGGCCGTCCGGCTGCTGCGCGCGGCCGATCTCGGCGATGCGTATGCCGAGGCCTGGCAGGAGTGGTCCGATTCGGGCGAGGCCGAGGCCTGGGAGTCCGTGGCCGGCGACGCCTGATGCGGCGGGGCTGATGCGGCGGGGTGAGGTTCGGCTGGTCGACCTGGACCCGGCGCGGTCGGGCGAGGCGGACAAGCGCCGACCGGCCGTCGTCGTGAGCAACGACGGCGCCAACGCCATGGCCGCCCGCCTCGGGCGGGGCGTTGTCACGGTGGTTCCCGTGACGACGAGCGTCCAGCGGGTGTACCCGTTCCAGGTGCTGCTGCCCGCCGGTGAGACCGGCCTCGTCCGTGATTCGAAGGCGCAGGCCGAGCAGGTCCGGTCGGTCGCGGTCTCGCGTGTCGGGGCCAGGATCGGCGCGCTGCCGGCCGTCCTGATGGATGATCTTGATCAGGCCCTCCGCCTCCACCTCGGCCTGTAGCCCCCACCCGAAGATCTGTAACGCTCACCCGAACCAGCGGGCCAGCGCCGTGCGGAGCGCGTCGAGCGGTTCCGCGTCCGACCAGGCGATCAGACCGTCGGGGCGGATCAGCAGCGCGCCGAACCCGGCCGCCTCCACCCGAACGGTCGTGACCCGGTCCGACCAGCCCGACGTCCCGGCGAGTGCGCTGGCGTCGAAGAGCACTGGCCGTCCACCGTGGAGCAGGGCGGCCAGCCGGGTCGGTCCGTTCGCGGTGACGAGCGGCGTTTCGAGGGCGAACGGCCCGTTGTCGACGCCGGTCAGCATGCCCGCGATGCGCCGCGCGATGGGGCACAGCGGGAACTCGCCGGCTACGCGAAGGCGTGCGGCGCTACGTGTTCTCCGAACGGCAGCGGTGCTGCCGCCCCCTACGTTCCTCGAAGCCTCCCCTGAGGACGGTGGGCAACTCAGGATCGACGCTAGCAGGGGGTACGAAACGGATCTTGGTACCGTGCCATTGCCGGTACTTCGTAGTGCATAGTAGTGTGCATCACGGAAAGGGGGTGCCCCGGTGGACACCACGCAGCTCCTCAAGGGAGTGCTCGATCTGGCCGTTCTGGCCGTGCTACGCGACGAGGACGGCTACGGGTACGACATCGTCCGGCGACTCCGGTCGGCCGGCATCGAGGACGTCGGCGACGCGTCTGTCTACGGCACGCTGCGGCGGCTGTACCAGGCCGGCTGCCTCAGCTCCTACGTCGTGCCGAGCGACGAGGGCCCGCACCGCAAGTACTACGGCATCAACGATGCCGGGCGTGACCAGCTCGTCACCTCGACCAAGACATGGCGGTCGTTCGCCAACACGATGGACGGCCTCGTGAGCGCGCCAGGGGAGGCCGCCGCATGAACGCGACAACGGCAATCACCGCCGAGCAGTACCTGGCACGAGTCCGGGCCGCGCTCGCCGACCTGCCGACCGACGAGCGCGAGGAACTGCTGGAGGATCTCCCTGCCCACCTCGCCGACGTGGCCGCCGAGTCGGACGGTGCGCTGGAGGAACGTCTCGGCACCCCCGAGGAGTACGCGGCCGAACTGCGCGCCTCGGCGGGCCTGGCGCCGGCGGGCCAGCCCGCGCAGGCCGGGTTCGGGCGGAGGTATGGCGACTTCAAGGCCGCGATGGACCAGTGGCCGGCGGGGCAGCGGTTCCGCGCGTTCGCGCCGTCGCTGCGGCCGGGCTGGTGGGTGCTCCGCGGCTACCTCGTCGCGCTGGCCTTCGCCGCGGTCGTGATGCGCGTCCAGCACAACGGCCTCAGCGTCGACCCCGGCGATGACCTGATCCTCTTCCTGCCGTTCGCGGTGCTGACGATCTGGGTGTCCGTTTGGCTCGGCAAGCGCAGCGAAGGCTGGCGGGGCGCCCGCCGGGCGGTGATCTACGGCTTCAACGCGCTGGTGGTGTTCGTGGCGCTCTGGATGTCGACGGCGGTGACAAGTCCGGACGTCGTGGAGGTCTATCCGGGCACTGCTTCGTCGCTCAACTCCGCAGAGGACATCTACGTCTACGACCGCAACGGGCAGCCGCTCCACGACGTGCGGCTGTTCGACCAGTGGGGCAACCCGATCGAGCTGCCCGGCTGGACGAAGCGCGACTGGATGCGCGACGGCGGGCTGCCCAACGTCTATCCGCGCGGGCGGTACGGGATGGAGCCGGGGGAGTTCAGCTACGCGCCGGACGCTGAGCCGCCGCCGAGCATCCCGCCGCTGCCCAGCCCCCCAATCGCCGAGCCGTCCCGTCAGGATCGGTGTCACCCAGCGTCAGCCCCTCCCCGAGTCCGACACGCTGAGTATCCCTCCAACTTCAGACAGTTCATGTGATCTCTCGCCGAACCGGTTCCCACTGCCAGGAATGCGTGGTTGAGTACGCACCACCTGACAGTGCGGTGAGGGGAGAGCGGCATGGGCCAGATGGTGAGCTTTCCGAGCAATGGCAGCACCGCCGACGGGTATCTCGCGCTACCCGCGGCCGGCACGGGCCCCGGCGTCGTGGTCATCCAGGAGTGGTGGGGGCTGGTCGGCCACGTCACCTCGATCGCCGACCGGTTCGCCGCCGAGGGCTTCGTCGCGCTCGCGCCGGATCTCTACCGCGGCGCCCACACCGCCGAGCCGGACGAAGCCACCCGCCTGCTGATGGGGCTGGCGATGGACCAGGCCGCCAAGGACATCGCCGGCGCCGCCCGGTACCTCGCCGACCGTCCGGAGTGCACGGGGTCGATCGGGGCGGCCGGGTTCTGCATGGGCGGCAGCCTGGCGCTGTGGTCGGCGGCCCTCAGCGACGAGGTCAGCGCGGCGGTCGGCTTCTACCCCGCCATCCCGTGGGAGCGCATGAACCCCAAGTGGGACAAGTACGCGGGCAAGGCGGCCGTCATCCACTGCTCCGAAGAGGACGGGACGTCCGCCGCGCCGGGCATCCAGACCGCAAAGCAGGCCATCGAATCGGCCGGCGGCGTGTGCACGCTGTACGACTACCGGGGTACGCCGCATGCGTTCTTCAACGACGATCGCCCCGAGGTGTACACGCACGACGCCAGCACCGTCGCCTGGGCCCGGACCCTGGAGCTGTTCCGGACCAAGCTCGCCGCCTGACCCCCACCTTCGGACTTTTGAGGGTTCCCGGGCCTGCCCGACCCTCAAAAGTCCGAAACTCGGCGAGGCCAGGGACAATGGCGGCATGCCGCTGGAATACCTGCACAGGCCCGGACCTGCCGCCGTCACCTCCGCCGATGTGGCGAAGCTGGCGACGGAGGCCCCGGACCTACCGGCGCTCGACGCGGCGGTGGCGGCGTGCCGCGCGTGTGACCGGCTCGTCGACTGGCGCGAGCAGGTGGCGCGCGAGAAGCGGGCGTCGTTCGCCGACCAGACCTACTGGGGACGCCCGGCGCCCGGCTTCGGCCCGTCCGACGCGCGGATCGCCGTCCTGGGCCTGGCCCCGGCGGCGCACGGCGCCAACCGCACCGGCCGGGTGTTCACCGGCGACCGCAGCGGCGACTGGCTCTACGCCGCCCTCCACCGCGCCGGCCTGGCGAACCAGCCGACGAGCGTGTCCGTCGACGACGGCCTCGAACTGGTCGACACGCGCATCGTCGCCGCCGTCCGGTGCGCGCCGCCGGCTAACAAGCCGACGCCCCAGGAACGCGACACGTGCCGGCCGTGGCTCGACCGCGAACTCGCGCTCCTGCCGTCCCTGAAGGTGATGGTCGTTCTTGGCGGTTTCGGCTGGACGGCGCTCTGGCCGGCGCTGCGGAACCTCGGCCACGAGGTACCGGCGCCCCGCCCCGCCTTCGGGCACGGCGTGGAGGTCTCGCTACCCGGCCTGACCTTGCTCGGCTGCTACCACGTGAGCCAGCAGAACACGTTCACCGGACGGCTCACCGAACCCATGCTCGACGCCGTGTTCACCCGCGCGGTCGAGGCGGCCGGCACCCCCATCTGAATCGTGTCCGCCGTCACGTGTGTCCGCGCTCTCACCACAGCGACCTCACAGCCGCCGCTCACTAGGCTGAGGGCATGACGCACATCGTGGTTGTCGGCGGTGGCTACGTGGGGATGTACACCGCCCTCCGTCTTCAGAAGAAGCTCCGCGGCGCCGACATCACCGTCGTCGATCCGCAGCCGCACATGACCTACCAGCCGTTCCTTCCCGAGGCGGCGGCCGGCAACGTCTCGCCGCGCCACGTCGTCGCGCCGCTGCGCAAGGTGCTGCGCCGCTGCCACCACATCACGGGCTCGGTCGTCGGCATCGACGCCGGCAAGAAGACCGTGCAGGTCAAGCCGGTGGCGGGCGCGATCCGCGAGCTGACCTACGACCACATCGTGGTGGCGCCCGGCTCGGTCTCCCGGACCCTGCCGATCCCGGGGCTCAAGGAGAACGCGGTCGGCTTCAAGACGATCGGCGAGGCCATCTACCTGCGGAACCACGTCCTCGGCCAGCTGGACGTCGCCGCGTCGACGGACGACAAGGACGTCCGCGCCAAGGCGTTGACGTTCGTGTTCGTCGGCGGCGGCTACGCGGGCATCGAGGCCCTCGCCGAGCTCGAGGACATGGCGCGGGACGCGATCAAGTTCTACCCCGAGCTGGAGCAGAGCGAGATGCGCTGGGTCCTGGTCGAGGCGAGCCAGCGGATCCTGCCCGAGGTGGGCCCGGACATGGGCGTCTACACCGTCGAGCGGCTGCTGGACCGGGGCATGGACCTGCGCCTCAACACCCGCCTGGAGTCCTGTGTGGACGGGCACGTGGTGCTGAGCGACGGCGACACGATGGAGGCCGGCACGATCGTCTGGACGGCCGGCGTCAAGGCGAGCCCGATGCTCGCGAACACCGACCTCCCGCTGGACGAGCGCGGCCGGGTCAACTGCCTCGCGACCATGCAGGTGGTCGCCGCCGACGGCACGGTCGTCGAGGGCGCGTGGAGCGCGGGCGACTGCGCGTCCGTCCCGGACCTCACCAGCGACGTTCCCGGCGCGACCTGCTCGCCGAGCGCGCAGCACGCCGTCCGCCAGGCCAAGGTCCTGGGCGAGAACATCGCCGCCGTCGTCAAGGGCGAGCAGCCCAGGGAGTACCGGCACAAGCACGCCGGCTCGGTCGCGAGCCTCGGCCTGCACAAGGGCGTCGCCCAGGTGTACGGGATCAAGCTGAAGGGCGTCCTCGCCTGGCTGATGCACCGCACGTACCACATGAGCCGGGTGCCGACGTTCAACCGCAAGGTCCGGGTCGTCGCCGACTGGACCCTCGCCCTGTTCCTGAAGCGTGAGGTGGTCTCGCTCGGCCAGCTCCACGACCCCCGCGAGAGCTTCGAACAGGTCGCTGTCCCGGCTGTTCCGCGGGAGCAGTAACGACTTCGGTTCCCCGCCCGATAAAGGGGCGGGGAACCGGTCTGTGACGGTTGCCCGGACTTCCACAAAGCCAGGTCTCGCAGTTACCTCTCCGCGTAGCGTGTTGACCCAGGCCCGGGTGGTGTAAAGGCAGCCACGGCCGTCTTAAAAACGGCTGCCCGAAAGGGCGTGCGGGTTCGAGTCCCGCCCCGGGCACGTGCTGCCCGTCACCGGTCCCCCCGAGGTCGCGTTAAGTAGTACTCTGCCCACTTTCGGTAGTGCTCGTTCGCAAGACGTCCCCCGCTGTTCACCTATGTATCGTGCGGACATCACCCGGCTCTGTTCCGGACGAGTGGACAACACACACCACACCGAACGGGCAGGGAGTCACAGGGGATGCCGGACACCGGACGCGAGCACTACCTTGCGCCAGCGCCGAGCGGCGCTGCTCCGGCGATCCCCAGCCAGGCGCTGCCGATGAGTCGGCTCGGCGGAGACACGATCGAACTGGTGACCGCGGCCAGCCTGACCGTCGCACCTGAGCAGCGGGGGTCCAGGCCCGGCACCACGTACGCCAGGGCGGCCGCGCCGGCGAGGGACTGGGAGAAGCGCTACGTCCTCACGCTGGTCGCCATCGACGCGGTGATCGCGCTGGTCGCCGGCATGACGGCGTTCGGCATCCGGTTCGGCAACAACAGGTCCTTACCGCTGGAGTACATCGCCGCGAGCCTGCTCTTCCCGCTCGCCTGGATCGTCGCGCTCGTGTTCGCCCGGGCGTACGAACGCCGGTTCCTGTTCGTCGGGAACGAGGAGTACCGCCGGTTCCTCAACGCGGGCGTCGGCCTGACCGCCACCGTGGCGCTCGTCGCGTACGCCGCCAACTTCCAGTTCGCCCGCGGCTACGTCGTCGTGGCGCTGCCGCTGGTGACGATCGCCGGGCTCGTCGGCCGGTACGTCCGCCGCAAGTACCTCTTCGCGCGCCGAGCCCAGGGCGACTGCATGCGCCGCGTCGTCGTCCTCGGTTACGAGCGTCCGGTCGCGACGCTCGCCCGGCAGCTCGCCCGCGAGCGGTACCACGGCATGGAGGTCGTCGGCGCCTGCCTGCCGCCGGACCACACGAGCGGTTCGCGCATCGCCGACGTCGAACTGACCGTGTACGGCACGTTCGACACGGTCGGCGAAGCGGTCCGCGCCGCCCGGGCGGACACGGTCGCGATCCTGCCCTGCCCCGAGATGGACTCGTTCGCGCTGCGCCGGATCTCCTGGGAACTGGAGAAGACCGGTACGGACCTGGTCGTGACGAGCGCGCTGCTCGACGTCGCCGGCCCGCGCACCAGCATCCGGCCCGTCGACGGCCTGCCGATGCTGCACGTCGAACCCGCCGAGCTGACCGGCGCGCGGCGCCTCACCAAGGCGGCGTTCGACCGCGTCCTGTCCACGGTCGCGCTGATCGTCGTCGCGCCGCTGCTCGGTGCGCTCGCCGCCGCCGTCCGATTAACGAGCAAGGGCCCTGCCTTCTTCACACAGGTCCGGGTCGGGCGCGACGGCCGCGAGTTCACGATCTACAAGCTCCGCACGATGTACGCCGACGCCGAGGAACGCCTCGCCGAGCTGGCCGCCCAGAACGAGCACGACGGGCTGCTGTTCAAGATCCGTGACGACCCCCGGATCACGCCGCTCGGCCGATTCCTCCGGCGGTACTCCCTCGACGAGCTTCCGCAGCTCATCAACGTCTTCCTCGGCAACATGAGCCTGGTCGGGCCGCGCCCGCCGCTGCCGTCCGAGGTCGCCCAGTACCCCGAGGACCTGCTGCGGCGACTCGCCGTCAAGCCCGGAATCACCGGCTTGTGGCAGGTCAGCGGCCGTTCGAACCTGTCCTGGGAGGACACGGTTCGGCTCGACCTCCGGTACGTGGAGAACTGGTCCCTCACGTTCGACCTGGTTATCCTCCTGCGGACCGCGACGGCGATCGTGCGCGCGTCAGGCGCATACTGACCGGTACCGAACGGCTGATCGCACCTCGTCCGGCAGGCCGGAATCGGGCCGCTGGGTACCGTAGGAGCCTGTCGGGGCCGACAATTCGGAGTGACACGCCGATCGACTGGGCGGTCGATGGGCTGCGGAAGGAAATATGGCGATGGATTCGACCACGGGTGCCGGGGGCCCGGCGATGGACACGGCGGGCCTACTGGCGGCGGTACGCCACCGCTGGTGGGTCATCGTCGCCTTCGCCGTGCTCGGCGTGGCCGGGGCGGTCGCCGCCGTCCAATTCGTGCCGTCGACGTACAAGGCGACGACGACCCTGCTGGTCACGACCACGGGCGCCGAGCAGGCCGTGGCCGCCACCGCCGGCCGCGACAAGCTGATCAACCTGGAGACCGAGGCGCAGATCCTCACCAGCGTCACGGTCGCCGAGCGGGCCAGGACCACGCTGGGCACCTCGCGCAGCGCCACCGATCTCGCCGGCGACATCAGCGTCGAGGTACCGCCGAACACCACGCTCCTCAACGTCAGCGCCACGGCCGGCTCCCCGGCCGACGCCCAGAAGGAATCGCGGGTCTTCGCCGAGGAGTACCTGAAGCAGCGCGCCGAGGTGGCGAACGCCGCGATCGACGGCCAGGTGAAGATCTTCCAGGCCCGGATCACCGAGACGACGAAGCGCCTCCAGTCGGTGTCCGGCCAGAGCGTGACGCTGCCGCAGAACTCGCCCGACCGCGCCTACGCCGAACTCCAGCAGCGCATCCTGATCGACCAGATCACGAACCTGTCGGATGAGCTGAGCAAGCTCCAGGCCATCACGGTCACCCCGGGTCGCGTCCTGAGCCTGGCCGGGCTTCCGGAGAAGCCGCAGCAGTCGTCCCCGTTCGTCTACCTCGCCGCCGGGCTGCTCCTCGGGCTGGTCCTCGGCCTCGCCGTGGCGCTCCTGCTCGCGCGGCTCGACCGGCACATCCGCTGGCCCGCCGACATCGAGGCGCTCGGGCACGTGCCGCTGCTCGGTGCGATCCCGTCGGCCGGTCACCAGAAGAAGGCGATGCTCCCGGCGGTGGCGCCGAGCGCGAGCCCGATCGGCCAGTCGTTCGGCCAGATCCGCAACGCCGTCACGACCGCCCTCCCGGACCGGCCCGCGACGCTGCTCATCGCCGGCGTCGACCACGGTCCCGGCGCGAGCGTCGTCGCCGCCAACCTCGCCGTGGCGCTGGCCCGGTCCGGCGTGCCGGTGCTGATGGTCTGCGCCGACATGGAGGGCTCCAGCGCCGAGCGGATGCTGGGGCTCGAAGGGCTGACCCCGGCCAAGGGCCTCGCCGAGGCGCTGGCCACCGACGTCGACCCCGCCACGCTGCTGCGCGCGTCGCCGGCCGTCCGGGGGCTGTGGGTCCTCGGGACGGGCGTCGCCAAGGCGGACGCGCTGGACCTGCTCCAGTCCCGTCAGTTCGAGTGGGTGCTGAGCGTCGTCCGCGAGGACTACTACGTGGTGGTCGAGGCGCCGCCCACCTCGGCGGGCGCGGAGGCCCAGGCCATGGCCCGGCTCTGCGACGCCGCCGCGCTGGTCGTCGAGGCCGGCCGCACCAAGCTCGAAACGCTGGACGAGGGCGCCCGCCAGATCTCCCGGGTCGGCACGCCGCTGCTCGGCGCGGTCATGGTCGAGCGGCAGCCAGGGCCGGTGCGCAAGCCGGCGAAGCGGGTGCACCATGCCGAACCGGTCCTCGGCGGCGCCCCGGTCGGCGCGGTCCCCGACACCCCGGCCGGGCGCCGGGCGGCGTCGCTCCAGGCCGACCCGACGGTGGCCATCCGTACCGGCGACCTCGCCGCGCTGCGTGCCGCCGCCGACGCCGAGCAGGCTGCCCGCTCCGCGCGGGGCGAGGTGGTCGAGACGGCCGCGATCAACCTCGACGCGCTCAGCAGCCTGCGGCGGTTCAGCTCCAGCTCCCCGGACCCCGAGCCCGACGAGGAGCCGGCGAGCCCGGAGCCGGCCGCGAAGGACGACAACAGCGTCGCGTCCTGAGAGTGTCCACCAATAGGGCGCTGGCCGGCTGCGGCGGCGCCAGACGCCGACCGGACTGCGTTGTCACGTGTCATCACAGAGTCGCGCATGCAACAACGGCATGCGCTCCTCCTCCGCCTTGCCGGACCGACGCCTGGCATCCGCCTCGCTCGGCCGTCCCTATTGGTGCACACTCACGTGCATCACCCGGCCGTGCTCGGTGCTCTGTCCTTGTGTCAGGTCTGTGGAAGGGGAGTCTGTGCGGTTAGACGCGGCGAACGCGCCGTCGGTGACGGTGCTCGTGCCGACCCATCAGCGTCCGGAGAAGGTCCGTCGCGCTTTACGCAGCGTGGTTGACCAGGACTATCCGGGTGAGCTCAAGGCCATCGTCGTGTTCGACCGCAGCGAGCCCGACCCGTCGCTGATCGAGGAGTTCGCCCCGCTGCCGCTCCAGGTGCTCGCCAACGACCGCACGCCGGGTCTGTGCGGCGGCCGCAACACCGGCATCCTCGCCGCCGACACCGAGTTCGTGGCGTTCCTGGACGACGACGACGAGTGGCTGCCGGGCAAGCTGGCCGCCCAGGCCGAGGCGCTGCTCGACGAGCCGTCCGCCGAGTTCGTCTCGACCAGCATGCTCGTCGACTTCCGCGGCACGCTCAGCGAACGGCTCGCCGGCCGGGACCGGGTCACCTACGACGAGCTGCTGGCGTCCCGGATGGCGATGCTGCACTCCTCGTCGTACCTGATCCGCCGCTCGGCGCTGCTCGGCGACCTCGGCCTGATGAGCGAGGTCATCCCCGGCGGCGTCTACGAGGACTGGGACGTGCTGCTCCGCGCCGCCCGCCGCCGCCCGATCGTGCACGTCGACCGCCCGCTGGTCCGGATCGAGTGGGGCCGCTCGTCCTACTTCGACGAGCAGTGGGAGACGAAGGTCGCCGCGCTCAACTGGATCCTCGACAACTATCCCGACCTGCGCAGTTCCAAGGTCGGCACCGGACGGCTGCTCGGCCAGCTCGCGTTCGCCCACGCCGCCCTGCGGCGTCGCGGCATGGCCGTCCGCACGGCCGCGCGCACGTTCCGCACCAACTGGCGGGAGCCGCGCGGCGTCCTGGCCCTGGCGGTCGCGGCGGGGCTGGTCTCCGCCTCGACGGTCATGCGTGTGCTGCACGAGCGCGGCCGGGGCGTGTGATGAGGCTCTGTCTGCTGTCCTGTACGGGCCGCCGCCCGGCCAGTTCCGGTGGACGCGCCCGCGGATTCGTGATCGGCGGCCGGGCACCGGTCGACCTCGCCGCCGACGAGCGCCGGTACGCCGAGGCGATCCGCCGGATGCTCGTGCGCCGGGCTGCCCGTTACCGGCCATAGCCCCTGATCTTTGCCGCTTGCGCGCGCTACGCTGGTAGTGCGGCCATTGGAAGGCCGCGTACAGCCTTCGAGGGGGCGACGTGAAGAGCAGCAACCCCGTGCTGGGCAGGATCGTCGAACGATCCAGCCAGCACGCGTCCTTCCAGCGCAGTTCGGTGCAGCAGCCGTACGGCACGCAGGGATATGGCACCACGCCCGAGTACGGCGCCGGCGCGCCCGGCGGGTTCGCACCGGCACGCTCCGACCGGATGACCATCGACGACGTCGTGATCCGCACGCTCGGCCTGCTGGCCATCGTCGGTGTGGTCGGCGCGCTGTCCTGGGCGCTCATCCCGACCGGGGTGTCGACGCTGGCGCTGTTCGGCGCCGCGGGCATCGGCCTGATCCTCGGCCTGGTCATCTCGTTCAAGGGGATCACGAACCCGCCGCTGATCATCGCCTACGCCGCCGTCGAAGGCGTGCTCGTCGGCGTCATCAGCCGGTTCTTCGAGGCGGCCTACCCCGGCATCGTGGTCCAGGCCGTCACCGCGACCTTCGGCGTCTTCTTCGGCATGGCCGCGCTGTACAAGTTCAAGGTCATCCGCGCGACGCCGACGTTCGTCAAGTGGGTCACCGGCGCCCTTATCGGCGTCGTCGCGCTGATGCTGGTCAACTTCCTGCTGGCGATCTTCGGCGTGGGTGGCGGCGAAGGCCTCGGGCTGCGGGACAGCAGCGGCGACGTGAACGCGCTCGCGTTCGGCTTCAGCATCCTGTGCATCGGCGTCGCGGCGCTGACGTTCATCCTCGACTTCAAGGCCATCGAGGACGGCGTGAACGCCGGGGTGGAGCAGAAGTACGCGTGGTACGCCTCGTTCGGCATCCTGGTCGGCCTGATCTGGCTGTACCTGGAGATCCTGCGCTTCATCTCCTACCTACGCCGCTGACCGAGCGGCCGAGCCTGGACGCCGCGCTCGACCGGCTTCTCGGGCAGATCTCGCACTGGACGCCGTCCCGCTACGCGGTGGCGGCGTCCAGCGGCGTGTCCAAGGGCGATCTCGTGCACGAGCTGGCGCAGCGGCTCGCCGACCTCGCCGCCGACGCCGAGGGGGAGCCCCGCCGGACGGTGCCGCGCCTCGACGGCGACACGTCCCTTCCGTACCAGGTGACGGTCCTGGCCCGGGACCTGCGAACGGTGGGCGCCGACGCCGACCGGAAGGCCGGCGCCGACGCCATCACCGCGACGTCACGCGCGCTGGACTAGCTCAGGCGCTCGATGACCATGGCCATGCCCTGGCCGCCGCCGACGCACATCGTCTCCAGACCGAACTGCTTGTCGTGGAACTGGAGGCTGTTGATGAGCGTGCCGGTGATGCGCGCGCCGGTCATGCCGAACGGGTGGCCGACGGCGATGGCGCCGCCGTTGACGTTCAGCTTGTCCAGCGGGATGCCGAGGTCCTTGTAGGACGGGATGACCTGGGCGGCGAACGCCTCGTTGATCTCGACGAGGTCGATGTCGTCGATGGTCAGGCCGGCCAGCGCGAGGGCCTTCTTGGACGCCTCGACCGGGCCGAGGCCCATGATCTCGGGGGAGAGGCCGGAGACGCCGGTCGAGACGATCCGGGCGAGCGGTGTGAGGCCGAGCTGTGCCGCCTTCTCGCCGCTCATGATGACCACGGCGGCCGCGCCGTCGTTGAGCGGGCAGCAGTTGCCTGCGGTGATGCGCCCGTCGGGACGGAACACGGGCTTGAGGCCCGCCACACCTTCGAGCGTGACGCCGGCGCGGGGACCGTCGTCGGTGGAGACCACGGTGCCGTCGGGGGTCGTCACCGGAGTGATCTCGCGGGCCCAGAAGCCGTTCGCGATGGCCTTCTCCGCCAGGTTCTGCGAGCGGACGCCGAACTCGTCCATCTCCTCGCGGCTCACGCCCTTGAGCTGCGCCAGGTTCTCGGCCGTCTGGCCCATCGAGATGTACGCGTCCGGGACGGCACCGTTCTCGCGCGGGTCGACCCACGTCTGGCCGCCGGCCGCGAACGTCTCCGTGCGGGCGCGCGCCTCGTCGAAGATCGGGTTCATCGTGTCGGGCCAGCCGTCCGAGTTGCCCTTGGCGAACCGGGACACCATCTCGACGCCCGCCGAGATGAACACGTCGCCCTCGCCGGCCTTGATCGCGTGCAACGCCATCCGGCTGGTCTGGAGGCTGGACGAGCAGTACCGGGTGAGCGTGACGCCCGGCACCTGGTCGTAGCCGAGCTGGACGGCGACGATCCGCGCCATGTTGAAGCCCTGCTCGCCGCCCGGGAGGCCACAGCCGAGCATCAGGTCGTCGATGTCGTCCGGGTTCAGCGCCGGCACCTTGTCCAGGGCGGTCTTGATGATCGTGGCGGTCAGGTCGTCCGGCCGCAGGTCCTTCAGCGAGCCCTTGCCTGCGCGTCCGATGGGCGAGCGTGCGGTCGCGACGATGACGGCGTCGCGCGGCGACGGAGCGGCCACGGTGACCTCCTCGGTTCCTGGCTAGTTAACTGAACGGTAATTAGGGACGCTAGCGCAGACCAAGCGCCTGCTCAGTGTGGGCTCCACAACATTTAGCGGGGCGCCTGGACCGACCGGGCGGCTTCGTACACGGCCGGGTACAGGGCGAGCGCCCAGAGCTGGTAGCCGTCGGCGGAGGGGTGGAAGCGGTCCTCGCTCAGCGTGCCCGGATCGGCACGGAACACCGGCCCGGTGCGCGCGGCCAGGTCGACCGACACGGCACCGGCCCGCACCGCCGCCTCCTCCGACGTCGCGCCCACCCGCCGGCCCGCCCATCCGACCAGCTCACGCAGCGGCTGCGCGAAGTTCCGCGCCGCGCCCAGGTCGGGGCAGGTGCCGATGACGACCGCGCTGCCCGCGGCCCGCAGGCGACGGACCGCCGCGTCGATGCTGCGCTCCAGCTCGTCCAGCGGGGTGAACCGGGTGGCGTCGTTCGCGCCGATCAGGATGACAGCGATGTCGGGCGCACCTCGGACGAGCGCCCGCGACACCTGCGGCCCCAGATCCGCCGCCCGCGAACCGGACACCGCGACCGAGTCCAGCCGCACCTGCCGGCCCGTCGACGCGATCAGCTCCGAGAGCCGGCCGCCGACGGTTTCCTCCGTGCGCACGGCGCCCAGCCCCGCCGCCGTCGAGTCGCCCAGCATCAGCAGCCGCAACGCCGGTGCGGACGCCGCGCCGAACGTGCCCGCCACCGTCGGCGCCTGATCGGCCGACACGTACTGCCGCCGCGCCGC
This sequence comes from uncultured Actinomycetota bacterium, assembly GCA_963742725.1. Classification (GTDB taxonomy): domain Bacteria; phylum Actinomycetota; class Actinomycetes; order Mycobacteriales; family Cryptosporangiaceae; genus CAVVAL01. The sequence goes on from CAVUMX010000004.1 coordinate 169,950, forward strand.
GATCCAACCCTCGACCGCCAGCACACCCAGCCCCACCAGACCAACCGCGACGATCCCGCCGGCACCTCTCAAGAACAACCGCCTCGCGCGGCGCTCCGCTCGCTCCAGTGGGTACATTCCGCCTTCTATCGGGTCGGGACAGCGGCCTCTCCGTGTGGACCATCTTGGTCTACCGAGGGGTCCTCCGGCGAGCGGGTGAACAACCGGATCCGGTGGCGCAGCTCGACCCAGCGGCCGCGGGCCGTGCCGGTCGGTGCGGACAGTTCCGTACCGGCGGCGTCGACCGCCTCGACCGCGGCCTGCGCGAGCGGCCGGACGCCTTCGCCGCGGGCCGGCACCGGCGCGGCGTCCTCGCCGTACCCGAGGGACGCGGCGAGCGACGGCAGCAGGGCGGCGGCGGCACTCGCGTACCCGGTCGCGGACGGGTGGAACCGGTCGGCCGAGAACATCTGCTCCGGACGTGCGGCGAAGTCCGGCCCCAGAAGGTCACCCAGGGACACGGAACGCCCGCCCGCCTCCACCACCGCGATCGTCTGGGCAGCGGCGAGCTGGCGGCTCAGCCGGCGCGCGACCCACCGCAGCGGCGGCTGGATCGGCTGGATCGTGCCGAGGTCGGGACACGTGCCGACGACCACCTCGGCACCGCCGGCGATGAGCCGCCGTACGGCCCGGTCCAGGTGGCCGACCGCGACCTGTGGCCGTACCCGGTGGGTCACGTCGTTGCCGCCGATCATCATTGCGACGGCCTGAGGCTTGTGGGGGAGCACGGTGTCGACCTGGCTGTGCAGGTCGCGGCTCTCGGCGCCGACCACCGCGACGCACATCAACCGGACGGGCCGGCGCGCCACCTGGGACAGACCGGCGGCGAGCAGGGCGCCGGGCGTCTCGCGCGACTGCTCCACGCCGAAACCGGCCGCGCTGGAGTCACCGAGGACGGCGAGCGTGATCGGTTCGCCGGGAAAGTCAGATCCGTAGAGGCCGTCGCCGCTCGGCGGGTCGGTGCTCGCGGCCGGGATGATCCAGCGCGCGTACCTCGCCTGCCCGACGAGCACCCCGGCGACAGCGCCCAGGATCCCGATGCCGACCAGCCCGATACCGCCGCCCCCGTAGGCAGCCTTCACAGCGATCTTTCGCGCATGCGATGCCCGGCTCAGCGCTGACACCCCCCTCGTGCGGCCCCCCATCGAGGCTAACCACTGCTCGCCTCTTTCACGTTACGGCGCGACCGTGTCTCCTCTCACTCCAGTTTCCAGGCACATCCAGGTACCCGTTCCGGCTGTGTCGCGAACCTGTCAGCCTGCCGGTCCAGACCCGTCCGAACGGGGGATACGGAATGCTTGCGGTGACCGAGCGAGCGGGGGTGTCACGTTCCGCGCGCTCGGCGACCGGCACCGCGAGGGCCTGAGCCTGCTCAAGCTCGCGGAGGCGCGCGGCGGCGACCCGGAAGTCCGGGAACGGGCTGAGCGCCTGCTCGACGGACTGGACATCCCCGAGGCCGACACGATCCGGCGGCGCCTTGACGCCGCTACACGATTAGGCTGGTAGAGCGGTCGTCCCGGCAGTGTGGCCGGTCCCGCGTTGCACCGGAAGGCTCGTGCAGTGCGCTACTACGACTCTCTCGTCGACCTCTTCGGCAACACCCCGCTGGTGAAGCTCCGCTCGGTGACCGAAGGCATCGAAGCCACCGTCCTCGCGAAGGTGGAGTACTTCAACCCCGGCGGCTCCGTGAAGGACCGGATCGCGCTTCGCATGATCGAAGCGGCCGAGAAGTCCGGCGAACTCAAGCCCGGCGGCACGATCGTCGAGCCGACCAGCGGAAACACCGGCGTCGGGCTCGCGATCGTCGCCCAGACGAAGGGCTACAACTGCGTCTTCGTCTGCCCCGACAAGGTCTCCCAGGACAAGATCAACGTGCTCCGCGCGTACGGCGCCGAGGTCGTGGTCTGCCCCACGGCGGTCGCCCCCGAGCACCCCGACTCGTACTACAACGTGTCCGACCGGCTCGTCCGCGAGATCCCGGACGCCTGGAAGCCCGACCAGTACTCCAACCCTGAGGGCCCGGCGTCGCACTACCACACGACCGGCCCCGAGATCTGGGCCGACACCGACGGCCGCGTGACCCATTTCGTGGCCGGCGTCGGCACCGGCGGCACGATCACCGGCACCGGGCGGTACCTCAAGGACGCATCCAAGGGCACCGTCAAGATCATCGGCGCCGACCCGGAAGGCTCCGTCTACTCCGGCGGCACCGGCCGGCCCTACCTCGTCGAAGGCGTCGGCGAAGACTTCTGGCCCACCGCGTACGACCCGTCCGTCCCCGACGAGATCATCGCCGTCAGCGACAAGGACTCGTTCGAGATGACCCGCCGGCTCGCCCGCGAGGAGGGGCTGCTCGTCGGCGGCTCCTGCGGCATGGCCGTCATCGCCGCGCTCGAAGTCGCCCGCCGCGGCGGCCCCGACGACGTCATCGTCGTCCTGCTGCCCGACTCCGGCCGCGGCTACCTCTCCAAGATCTTCAACGACGACTGGATGGCCGACTACGGCTTCCTCACCACGTCCTCGTCCGAGGAGACCCTGGTCGGCGACGTGCTCCGCCGCAAGAGCGGCGACCTGCCGCAACTCGTCCACGTCCACCCCAACGAGACCATCCGCGAAGCCATCGACGTCCTCCGCGAATACGGCGTCTCCCAGGTGCCCGTCGTCAAGGCCGAACCGCCCGTCATGAGCGCCGAAGTCATCGGATCCGTCGTCGAACGCGACCTCCTCGACGCCCTCTTCGAAGGCAAGGCCAACCTCGCCGACGCCCTCGACAAGCACATGTCGTCGCCCCTGCCCATGATCGGCTCCGGCGAACCCGTCGCCGCCGCCATGCACGCCCTCGAACACGCCGGCGCCGCCGTAGTCCTCGACGACGGCAAGCCGGTGGGAGTCCTCACCCGCCAGGACCTCCTCTCCTATCTGGCCCACTAGTAGGCGGCCCGCCCAGGCACCACGCTCACCGCCGTCTCCGCGCCTTGCGTGCCTGAGCACGCGCCGGCTTGTGCGACGTCGGCGATCGCGGCACCTGGACGGGCTCCAGGTTTAGAGCAAGAGCTTGAGACCTTGATGGCTACGTTCGGCCGGCCGGTAGCTGACGCCGGCCGGCCGGCGTGGTCGCGGAGTTCCGAGCCGCCTGCTGGCACAGCGCCGGAGGGCTGGTGGAAGGCGGTGGATAGGCTCGGCGCGTGGATCTCGACGCGTACGTGGCTGAGCACACCGCCGAATGGGTGCGGCTCGAAGAGCTGGTAGGGCGCCGGTCGCTGTCCGCCGCGGAGGCGGACGAGCTGATCGCGCTCTACCAGCGTGCCGCCACGCACCTGTCGGCTATCCAGTCCCGCACGCCCGATCCGGCACTCATCGCGCGGCTGTCGCGGCTGGTGTCGCGGGCGCGGGCGGCGGTGGCGGGCAGTTCGGCGCCGGCCTGGACGTCCGTGGCGCGATTCTTCACCGTGACGTTTCCGGTCACCGTGTACCGGGCCTGGCCCTGGTGGTGCGGCGTCGCCACGGTCTTCTCGCTGATCTCGTTCAGCGTCATGGCCTACGTCGGCGCGCACCCCGAGCTGGCGAGCCGGCTCGGTTCCGACGAGATGCTGAAGCAGCTGGTCGAGGAGGACTTCGCCAACTATTACTCCGAGCACGCCGCCCAGAACTTCGCGCTGCGCGTGTGGACGAACAACGCGCTGCTCTCGGCCCTTGTGATCGTCGCCGGCATCGTCCTGCCGCTGACCGTGTTCGTGCTGTTCAACAACGCGGTGGCCGTCGGCGAGATGGGCGGCATCATGATCGCCTACGGCAAGGCCGACGTCTTCTTCGGCCTGATCATCCCGCACGGCCTGCTGGAGCTGATGGCGGTGTTCGTGGCCGGCGGCGTCGGCATGCGGGTGGGCTGGTCGTGGATCGCACCCGGACGCGGCCGAACCCGGGCCCAGGCGCTCAAGGAGACCGTCAGCGAGGCGGTCATGGTCGCCCTCGGACTGGTCGTCGTGCTGCTGATCAGCGGAATCATCGAGGCGTTCGTGACACCGTCCCCGCTGCCGACCTGGGCGCGCATCACGATCGGCGCGGTGGCGTTCGTGGCCTTCCTCGCGTACGTCCTGTTCTTCGGCCGCCGGGCCGCCCTCGCCGGGGAGACGGGCGATCTCGACCGCGATCTGCGCGGCGACATGGCCCCGGCCGTCTAGACGCCGATCCGCTTCGTCACCCGGCGCGGGGTCTTGCGGCGGACCTCGGCGAAGCCGGCCCGCGGGCCGGCGCTCGGCCGTGGCCGGATGGATCTCCACGCCCCCATCGTGCCCCGAAACAGGGGGCAGCCGATATAAGGCATAAATCCCTATTATTTGTCTCGTTCTGTTTATGACCCTTTGTCGGGTCGAAGGAGGGGACGAAACGTGCGAAGGAAGCTTTACGCCGCGGCGCTGCTGGCCGTGGCTACGGCAGGTGTGCTGGCCTTCGGCGCGCCCGCCCAGGCCGGCATCGCCGGCGTCCCGGCGCCGATCGGCGCGCCGGAAGACTGCAAGGGCGTCGCGCCGCTGGTGCAGACGGTCTCACCGATCAAGGCGACCGAGAAGTCGGACAGGTGCGCGTTGGGCGCCGGTCACGCGGTCGGCCTGGCCACTGCGGGCCTCGTCGCGGGCGCCGCGACCGGCACCGCGAAGGGCCTGGGCAAGTAGCCCGGCCCGTAAGCGCCCTGGCCGCTACGGTCCGGGCGAGAAATGGGGAAGAGAACGTGTTCAAGAAGTCCTGCTACGCCGTGGTTCTCGCCGCGGCGGCGCTCGGGGCGATGGCGTTCGGAGCGCCCGCCCAGGCCGGTATCGACGTCCCTGTCGGTGACCTCCCGCACCAGGTGTGCGGCACCACCGTTCCGGTCGTCGGTGGCGCCATCCCGCTGAACCAGGGGATGCCGCAGCAGCAGTGCGTGTCGAGCCCGGGCAACGTCATCGGCGGTACCGCCAAGGACCTGATGAAGCCCCAGAAGGTTCCGACCCAGCGCTGACGCAGGCGGGCGCCTACCCCTTTCCGAGAGGGGGTCGAGGCGCCCGCTCCCCGGCCGGCGCTACAGCAGACCGGCGGCCTTCAGCTCCAGGTACGCGTCGGCCACCTTGGACGGGAAGATGTCCGCCGGTTCGTCGACGACCTCCACGCCCCGCCGCCGCAGCGCCCCGATGATCTGGCGGCGCTCGCCCAGCGCCCGTTCGGCCGCCGCCGCCGCGTACACCGCTTCCGTGTCACCGCGCCGCGACGCCATCTCCGCGACCGTCGGGTCGCCGACCGACGCCAGGATCACCGTGTGCCGGCTCGTGAGCTGCCCGAGGACCGGCAGCAGCCCGTCGGCGAGCGCGGCCGGTTCCATCGCGGTGAACAGGACGACCAGGCACCGCTTCCGCTCGCGCCGCACGATCTCGGACACCATCTGCCCGAAGTTCGACTCGACGAGCCGGGCCTCCAGCGGCGCCATGGCCTGGACCAGCTCCGGCAGCACGCTGTTACGGCTGGCGCCCGACACCGATCCGCGCAGGGCCGTGTCCATGGCGATCATGTCGACCCGGTCACCGGCCTTGGCCGCGACGGCGGCGAGGAGCAGGCACGCGTCCAGGGCGGCGTCCAGGCGGGGGATGTCGCCGACCCTGGCGGCGGACGTCCGGCCGGTGTCGATGACGCACACGAGCCGCCGGTCCCGTTCCGGACGCCAGGTCCGGACGACGACCGTGTTGCGCCGCGCCGTCGCCCGCCAGTCGATCGAGCGGACGTCGTCGCCGTCCACGTACTCGCGGAGCGCGTCGAACTCGGTGCCCTGGCCACGGCCCCGCACGGCGAGGGATCCGTCGAGCTGGCGCAGCCTCGACAGCTTCTCCGGCAGGAACCGCCGGGACGTGAACGGCGGCAGCGCGCGGATCGTCCACGGCGGGGTCAGGCGTTCGGCCTTGCGGCGCCAGGTCTGCCGGTACGCGAGGCCGAGCGGCCCGTACGACCGGATCGTCACCCGCGCGGCCGGCCGGTCGCCGCGCCTCGTCGGGCGGACGGTCGTCTCCAGCGCGCGGCGGTCACCGGCGGGGATCTTCGCGCGGTGCTCGTACGGCGTGGCGCCGGCGGACGGCACCCAGGCGTCCCGGATCCGGGCCCGGAGCGTGCGCCGGCCGGTGTTCGTCACCAGCAGCGTGACGACGGCCGGTTCGCCGAGCCGGGTCTGGGTGGCGCCGCGCCGTTCCAGCTGTACCGCACCGAGCTTGCCGGCGAGCAGCCAGTCCAGGCCGCACGCCCCGGCCAGTACCGCCGCAACGGCGACGCCGCCCAGCACCGGCTGGGGAACGAACGCCGGGAACGCGGCGCCGATCGCGCAGAGGAGGACGGCCCGCCCGGTGACGATCACGGGATCAGCGCGGCGTCGGCACGCTGGCCAGCACCGAGTCGAGGACGCCGTCCGCCGTGACGCCCTCCAGCTCGGCCTCCGGCCGCAGCATGACGCGGTGCCGCAGGGTGGCCTTGGCCAGCGCCTTCACGTCGTCCGGCGTCACGTAGTCACGGCCCGACAGCCACGCCCACGCCTTGGCCGTGTTCAGCAGCGCCGTGGAACCACGCGGCGAGGCGCCGTTGGACAGCGACGGCGACGTCCGGGTGGCCCGGCACACGTCGACGATGTACGCCATGACCGGCGGCGTGACCTGCACGCTCCGGACGGCGTCGCGCCCGGCGGCCAGGTCGGCGGCGTTCGCGACCGCCTTCACGCCCGCTCCGGCGAGGTCGCGCGGGTCGAAGCCGGTGTGGTGCGCGTGCATGACCTTCAGCTCGTCGTCCCGGCTGGGCAGGGGGACGTTGACCTTGAGCAGGAACCGGTCGAGCTGGGCCTCGGGCAGCGGGTAGGTGCCCTCGTACTCGAGCGGGTTCTGCGTGGCGGCCACCACGAACGGGTCCGGCAGCCGGCGCGGCTCACCCTCGACGGTGACCTGGCGCTCCTCCATGGCCTCCAGCAGCGAGGCCTGGGTCTTCGGGGGCGTCCGGTTGATCTCGTCCGCCAGCAGGATGTTCGTGAAGACCGGGCCCTCGCGGAACTCGAACGCCGCGTTGTGCGCGTCGTACACCAGCGAGCCGGTGACGTCGCCGGGCATGAGGTCCGGGGTGAACTGGACGCGCTTGTTGTCCAGGTCGAGCGCCGCCGCCAACGCCCGGACGATCAGCGTCTTCGCCACGCCCGGTACGCCTTCGAGGAGCACGTGGCCCCGGCACAGCAGCGCGATGACCAGGCTGGTCACGACCGAGTCCTGGCCGACCACGACCTTGCTGACCTCGGCACGCAGCCGGGTCAGAGCCTCGCGCGCACGGATGGACTCCGGGCTCGGCGGCACCTGCTGCACCGGCGCGTGCTGAACGGGCGCCTGCTGAACCGGCTGCTGCGCGGGCTGGTGCTGCACCGGCTGCGGCGGTGCCTGGTGGGGCGGCTGCTGCTGGTAGCCCGGCTGGCCGTACTGCGGCGAGGTCGGGTACGGCTGCTGAGCCGGATACGGCTGCTGCGTCGGGTGGTGCGGCGTGCCAGGGTCGCTCACTGCGGGCGTCCTTCCCCGTCGAGTCGGTGTAGGGCGGTCTCGACGTGGGTCGGGTCGAGGGTGTTCTCGACCACGGTGTCGAGCAGGTCTGCGCCGGCCACGAGGCCCGCGTCGTCCGTCGGGGGTGGGCCGTAGAGGACGGCGTGCACCTGGTCGACAGGGTGGCCGCTGCGGTCCGCGACGGCCTCCACGACCGCACGGTAGTCCGGCTCGGGGCCGAGGCCGATGGCGGGGAGGAGCCGGGCGAGCGCGCCGGCGCGGAGGGCTTCGTAGGCCTCGGAGCTGGCTCGTGCGCGCCGGTAGAGCCGTGCGCGGCCTTCGGCGGTCTCGGCCGAGCGGACGACTACGGGCAGCGGCTCGCTGACCGGCGGTCCGAGGCGACGTCCGCGCGAGAGCGCCGCCAGTACGGCGGCCAGGATCAGCAGGAGCTCGGTCACAGGGACCCACGGGGGGAGGATTTCGCTGAGCTGGACAGGACGGCCGGCCGTGGGCTCGGGCGCGGACGGGATCAGCCACAGCACCCGGTCGTGCTCGTTGAGGAGGCCGATGGCGAGAGCGGCGTTCCCCTCCTCGTCGAGGCGGTCGTTGACGAGCGGGTCGGCGGCGCCCAGCAGGATCACCTCGGCGTTGCCGGTGTCGGTGCGGACCAGGCTGCCGCCGTAGCAGACCGTCGCCTTGCCGTTGCCGTTGTCGACGGCGAAGTGCTGGAGCCCGACCTCCGCCGGCCCCGCCGACGCGGCTTCGGGCAGGTCACAGCCGGGGCTCCGCACCTCGGCCTGGAACTCCTCGGCGTCTACCTCGACGCCGAGGCCCAGCTCCTGGGTGGTGAACATGTCGGGCTCGACCAGGACGACACGCACGGTGTCGGGCAGGCCGGCGAGCCGTTCGATCGTGTCGGTGCTGAGCAGCGCAGGGAACGGTACGAACAGGGTGACGTCGCCCTGCCCGGCGACGCCCAGCGCCGAAGTCACGTTGTCGACCTCGTCCACCTGGACATCGCGGTCGCGCAGCAGTGTGGCCAGCGCGCGGCCGCCGTCGGGCGTCGGCGCGTCCGGATCGAGGAAGCCCTGCTCGGACTGGTCGCTGGCCAGCGCGGCGATCGCGGTGACCACCACGACGGCGAGCCCGACGGCGACCCACAGCCGGACCGCGCGCCACACGCTGGCAGGCCTCGGGGGACTCGTGGCCGGGGCCGTCATGACGTTCCCTGCCCAGGGCTGTCGGGCTGCGCCCACGTGGCGTTCGCGGCGCCCACCAGTTCCTCACCCTGTCCCGGACGGGCGGCGGCGACCTTGGCGTCGACCGCGCGCAGGGCGGCGTCGTCGCCGTCGGTGGCCTCGCGCCGCCCGTACCAGATCGAACCGAACAGGTCGGCGGCCTTGTGCAGGTCGGCGGACACCGCCGGCAGGACATGGCCCGCCTCGGTGGCGACCTCGCGTGCGGTGCGTCCGAGTCGGTTGTCCAGCAGGCCACGGTCTGTGAGGTTGCGGACGATCGCCCGCAGCCGTTCCCGCACCGCCTCCGCGTACCGGCCGTCGGCGGCGAACGCGTCGGCGAGCTTGCGGTGCTCGTCCTCGCTGGCCGTGGGTTCGAGGTTTGCCGTGCTCGCCGCGCTCCGCTTGGTGGCGGCCGGCGGGCCGTACCAGATGAGGACGGCCACGATCAGCACGACGAGCAGGCCGACGAGGAGAGCGATGCCGAGCGCGCCGCCCGAGGAGGTGCCGCCGATCTGGTTCAGCAGCTCGCCGACGCGGTCGAGGAACCAGTCGAGCGCCCGCTCGAAGGGGGACGGCTCGTACTCCTGGTAGATCTGCTTCGACAGCTCCCGCTCGGCTTCCTCCCGCGCGTCGTCGCGTGGGACCGGTTCGAGATAGATCGTCCGCACTCAGACCACCCCTCGGCGCAGCCGCTGCCCGAGGTCGATGTCGAAGCCCTCGGCGCGCATCCGGCGGTCGGTGTAGAGCAGCCCGTCGACGCAGCCGAGGAACGGTATGGCGACGATGCCGGCGATGGCCGCGCCGAGCGCGGCGAGGAAGACCGCCAGCAGGATCTCGCCCGCACCGGGTGCCTGGGTCGGGTTCCTCGTCAGGATGTACTGGGCCGCGATGCTGAGCGGGAGGGCGAGGATGCTCTGCCAGATCCAGGCGACGAACACCGCCAGCAGCCGGATGCCGAGGATCCGGAGGTAGGGGACGAAACCGGTGAACGTGAGGTCCCAGCCGCGCTTGATCCCCCGGAACACGCCGGTGCGCTCCAGCATCATGGCGGGGACCGCGAGGGCGAACATCGAGGCGACCGGCCATCTCCCGACGTAGAAGAACAGCGTGCCGACCGCTGTCGCCAGGCCGATGACCAGGGAAAGCCCGATCAACTGCCACAGTTTCGGACGGACCTCGGCCCACACCTTGCCCGCCGTGACCCGCTGCCCGAGCGCCGCCGCACCCACCACCACGGCGTTCATGCCCGCCACCACCCCGGCGCAGACGCCCGTGATGACGGCGGTCACCGCGGCCGCGGCGAGGACCGCGAGCAGACCCACGAACGGGTTCGTACTGCTGGACCGGGTGTCGAACATCGAGAACGAGAAGTCCTGCGACACGAACTGGATCGGGACCGTGAGCAGTAACTGGACCGTCATCACCACGGCCGCCAGCCCGATGGTCGGGCCGGGGTAGAGCCGCAGCAGCGACACAGCCCCGTCGAGGATCTCGCCCAATGCCAACGGACGGGTCGGAACCGGGCCGGATCGGACCGGTTCGGGCGGCGGGGAGGGAGATGCGGACGAGAACGCGAACACGCTCTGGTCGGCGGTCTGCGTCGTCACCGTCGGCTTGGACTCCATCACTCGGCTAGGGCTGCTCGTCGTCACATCGTGCCATGACGCTTCCAGTTCCTTCCTGGCGCCGTGGGAATCAGCGGCGATTACGGCGTCGTCGGCACGCGGAGGCGCGGTGAGGTGCCACGATGGGGGGATGAGAGCACGTGTACTGGTGGTCGACGACGATCCAGCGCTGGCCGAGATGCTCGGCATCGTCCTGCGCAGCGAGGGCTTCGCGCCGTCCTTCGTCGCGGATGGTGAGAGAGCCCTGGCGGCGTTCCGGGAAACCCGGCCGGACATGGTGCTCCTGGACCTGATGCTGCCCGGGATGAGCGGGATCGACGTGTGCCGCGCCATCCGGGTCGAGTCCGGGGTTCCGATCGTCATGCTGACGGCGAAGAGCGACACGGTCGACGTGGTGCTCGGCCTGGAGTCGGGGGCCGACGACTACGTCGTGAAGCCGTTCAAGCCGAAGGAGCTGGTCGCGCGCATGCGGGCGCGGCTGCGGCGCAGCGAGGACACCGTCCCGGAGACGCTGACGCTCGGCCCGTCCGACGCGCAGATCTCGATCGACGTACCCGGGCACGCCGTGACCCGGGACGGCACGCCGATCGCGCTGACGCCGCTGGAGTTCGACCTGCTGGTCGCGCTGGCCCGCAAGCCCCGGCAGGTGTTCACCCGCGAGGTGCTGCTGGAGCAGGTGTGGGGCTACCGGCACGCCGCGGACACGCGGCTCGTTAATGTCCATGTACAGCGGCTCAGAGCGAAGGTCGAGCGCGACCCGGAGCGTCCGGAGGTCGTGTTGACCGTTCGTGGCGTCGGCTACAAGGCCGGGACGCCGTAGGAGAGGCAGTGCCCCAGAACGTGCCCCGTTGGCTGCGGCGGATGCAGCGCCTGTTCCGGCCGTACGGCCAGCGGGTGGTCGACATCGCCGGTGCGTGGGCTGCCCGGCCCCTGCTGACATGGCGGCGGTCGCTGCAGTTCCGCGTCGTCGTCACGACCCTGCTCGTCTCGGCGACCGTCGTCGTCGCGCTCGGGCTGGTGCTGGTCGACCGGATCGCCGACGGGCTCGTCGACACCAAGCGCGAGCAGGCCGTCGACGAGGCCGAGTACGGCCAGAGCTACGCGCTCGCCCAGTTGCAGAGCCTCGGCGGCGTGTCCGACCCGGACCTCGCCGACAGCCTGCGCCGCGTCGTCGCGAACCTGTCCGCGCGTGGCGCCAAGGCCGGCCGGTTCGCGGTCGCGATCCGCACGGACACCGAGACGAACACGAACAGCCGCCTCTCGCCGCTGTACGTGGCGCCGGTCGAGCAGGACGACGTCGTGATCCCGGCGCGGCTGGCCGCCCTGCTGGAGGACCGGAACCTGCTCGCGTACCAGTTCGTCCGCACGTCGATGGGGGACGGTTCGGCGCGCCCGTTCCTGGTCGTCGGCGCCCCCGTCGAGACCCGCGCGGGCCGGTTCGAGCTGTACTACCTCTTCCCGCTGGACGACGAGGTCACGACCGTCGACCTGGTGCGGAACACGCTGATCGCGATCGGCGCCCTGCTGCTGTTCCTGCTGGCCGCGATCGTCGCCATCCTCACGCGGCAGGTCGTGACCCCGGTCCGGATGGCGGCCCGCACCGCGGAACGGCTCTCCGCCGGGTTGCTGGAGGAACGGATGTCGGTGCGCGGCGAGGACGACCTCGCCAGGCTGGCGCACTCGTTCAACCAGATGGCGGCGAACCTGCAACGGCAGATCGTCCAGCTGGAGGACCTGTCCCGGCTGCAACGGCGCTTCACCTCTGACGTCTCCCACGAACTGCGCACCCCGCTGACCACGGTCCGGATGGCGGCGGACGTCCTGCACAGCTCGCGCGGCGACTTCTCGCCGGCAGTGGCCCGCAGCGCCGAGCTGCTCCAGACCGAGGTCGACCGGTTCGAGACGCTGCTGACCGACCTGCTGGAGATCAGCCGGTACGACGGCGGGTTCGCCGTGCTGGAACCCGAGGTGACGGACGTCCGCGTGCTGGTGCGCCACGTCGTCGCCGGCCTGGAGCCGCTGGCCGGGCGGGTCGGGGTCGAACTGGCGACCGACCTGCCCGACGAGCCGATCGTCGCCGAGGTCGATTCGCGGCGGGTGGAGCGGATCCTGCGGAACCTCGTGGGCAACGCCGTCGAGCACGGCGAGGGCAAGCCCGTCTGCGTGACGCTCGCCAGCAGCGAGGACGCCGTCGCGGTGACCGTCCGTGACCACGGGGTGGGCCTCAAACCTGGCGAGGCGCAGGTCGTGTTCAACCGCTTCTGGCGCGCCGACCCGTCCCGCGCGCGGCAGACCGGCGGAACGGGACTGGGCCTCTCGATCAGCCTTGAGGACGCCCGTCTGCACGGCGGATGGCTCCAGGCCTGGGGCGAGCCGGGCCGTGGCGCGCAGTTCCGGCTCACCCTGCCCGCCCGGGTCGGCGGCCGGTTCACGACCGCACCACTGCCCCTGGAGCCGCCCGAGGCGGTGTCGGAGGCGTACGGCGAGCACTTCGACGGCAGCGCGTTGGTGGTGGACGACCGTGCGTAGGGCCGTGATCGCCCTGGTTATGGCGGTGGGTGTGCTGGCCGGGTGCAGCGGCGTGCCGGACAGCGGCGACCCGGTCGTCGTCCCGAACCGGAAGTTGGAGCAGTTCGACGTGAACGTCGACGCCGAACTGGTCGGGCCCCGCTCGGGTGACGGCCCGCTCGACGTGATGGAGCTGCTGCTGAACGCCGCCCGCACGACGCAGAGCCGCGACCGGATCGGCGAGAAGTTCCTGACCCCCCGCGCGGAGGACGCGTGGAAGCGCCTGCCCGCCGACGCCCGCCTGTTCAACCCGGGCACGCTCAAGATCGTGTCGGAGACCGCCACGAACGCCGTCGTCGAGGTGCCGGGCACGGTCACCGGGATCGTCAGCGAGTTCGGCATCCACCGCGCGCTGAACCAGAAGGAGACCTACAAGGTCAGCATGGTCAACCGGGGCGGCTGGCGGATCGACAGCGGCCTCCCGGGCGTGCTCGTCCGGGACAAGGAGTTCAGCGACGCGTTCCGCAAGGTGCCGCTGTACTTCGCCGGCTTCAATACCGAGGGCGCCGACGTCCTCGTCCCCGAACTGCGGTTCATGGACGCGTCGATCGCCGGCGTGACGCTCCTGACGCCCGTCGTGCGAGCGTTGCTGCGCGGCCCGTCGCCGTGGCTGAGCCCGGTCACCCGCAACCCGCTGCCGGCGAACACCACGCTCCGTAGCAACGTGACCCTCCAGGACGTCAACAACGACATCGTCGTGGACCTCTCGTCAGACGTGGAATCGGCCCGGCCCGAAGACCTCAAGGCGTTCGCCGCGCAGGTCGCGTGGTCGCTTCGCGGCTATTTCGAACGGGACGTCCGGCTCCAGGTGAACGGCGAATCGCTCGCCGTTCCCGGTGTCGACGCGATCCAGGGCCCGGAGCACTGGGAGCGGTACAACGCGGCGGTGGGGCCTTCGCAGCCGCTGTACTACGTCCGTGGCGGGGCGCTGGTGCGCTTCGGCGAGCGCGAGAACAGCGCGGAGGAGCTGCCCGGCGGCGACATGGCGAAGAGCGGCGTGATCTCCGCGGCGATATCCACCGACGACACCGGGGTCGCGCTCGTCCGGCAGGAGACCGGCAACCGGCAGACGCTGTGGATCGGCACCGGCCAGAACGTCGTCCGGGCCGTCACCGGCCGGTCGATATCCCGCCCTACCTGGGGATATGGGCACGATGCGGTGCTCGCCGTCGTCGACGGTCAGCTCTACCGGATCGACCAGAACCCGGCCGCCAGGAAGGTGACGGTGAGGGCGCCGGCGCCGATCGGGCCGATCCGCTCGATCCGGCTCTCGCCCGAGGGCGCCAGGCTCGCGCTGGTCGCCGGCAACGGGGCACAGGCCAAGGTGTACGTCGGGCTGTTGCAGCCGCAGACCGGCGACGGGGGAGGCCCCGTGCTCCGCGACCTGCGCCAGGTGACCGTGCCGATCGCCTCGGTCCAGGACGTCGGCTGGAGCGAGGACACGCCCGTGACCGTCGCCGTGGCGGGGCAGGGCGCCGGCGGGCTGGCGCTGGTCCGCAAGGCCAACATCGACGGCGGCGAGGCGCCGGAGACGAACTGGTCCGGGCTGAAGGCCGCGCCGGTGCTGCTCGCGACCTCGCACAGGGTGGGGACGATCCCGTTCGTCGAATCAGGAGGCGGCCTGTACCAGGGCGGGCTCCGCACCTGGACCCTCCAATCCGACATAGCGGACGCCCGTTCCCCGTTCTACCCGGGTTAGTTCTTCGCTCCGCTAGCACAACTGGCCGTCCCGGCCGGACTTGTCCACAGTGGCGTTTTCTATCCACAGATACCGTGCGCTGGCTGGGTTTCCCGGCCACCCGATCCCACGCTGGACGGGTGACTGGACTTCTTCGCGACCTTCTCGACCTCGTCCTGCCCACTCTGTGCGTCGTGTGTGGAACCTCCGGCGGGGCGCTGTGCCGGGTGTGCACGACGACGCTGGACGGGCCCGCGCACCGGGTCATGCCCGCGCCGGCCGGGATCCCTCTGTGCTGGGCCGGCGGTGCGTACGACGGTGCGGTGCGAGCCGCGATCCTGGCCTACAAGGAGCGCGGCGCCCGCACGCTCGTGGGCCCGCTCGGGACCCTCCTGGCCCGCGCCGCCCTGGCCGGCATCACGGCGGGTTCCAGCGCCGGCATCGTGGCCGGTCAGCCTGGCGGGACCGCAGGCAGCCGGACCCGCTCGGGTGCTGTCGGGGCCGGCGTCGGGCCTAGGCCTGGCGACCCGGCCGGCGGTGGCGGCGTTGGCGGTCTCGCTACGGCGGCCGGAGCGAGCGGTCGGCGGGTGGTGCTCGTGCCGGTGCCGACCGCGCCGGCCGCGATCCGGGCGCGGGGTGGTGACCACGCGCGGGGTTTGGCGGTCGCGGCGGCGCGGGAGCTGCGCCGGCGTGGGATGGAGGTCAGAGTGGCATCGCTGCTGGCCGTCCGTGGCCGGCGGCAGGATTCGGTCGGGCTGGACGCCGCGGCCCGCCGCGCGAACGTGGCCGGCGCGTTCCAGCTCCGCGGCCGGATGAGTGGGCGTGGCGGTGGGCCCGGTGCGGGCGATCGTCCGGCGGGTGACCTGGTCCTTGTGGACGACCTCGTGACGACCGGTGCCACGCTCGCCGAGGCGGCCCGCGTACTGGCCGCCGCCCGGGTGCCGGTGCTGTGCGCGGCGGCCGTGGCGGCGACGGAACGCCGCGGGACGGCCGTCCGCTGATGCGCTTGTCGACATGGGTGCGTTGGTCACGGAGAGTCCCGATCGTGTCGCCACGCCGAAGGCGTAACCGGGCACTAATCCGGTGGTTACATCGTTGACCTGGATGAACATCCAAGGCGTGCGGTCGACGTGAATTTCGACCGCCGCGAGGGGTGACGGAACGCGCGCGACGGGTTAGCGTCGTGTTCCACGGAAGTTCCCGCTGGGGAGGGGAGGCAGTCGCTAACCGGCCGCCCCGGACCGCTGGCCGGTCGTCGTCACCGGGCGGGAAACCGCTCTGGTGCCACCATCGCAATTGCGTGGAGGTACGCGTGGACATCGTCGTCAAGGGTCGTAACGTTGAGGTGCCCGATCACTACCGGCAGCACGTGGGCGAGAAGCTCTCCCGGGTGGAGCGCTACGACCACAAGCTGATCCGAGTTGACGTCGAACTGTTCCACGAACGGAATCCCAGGCAGTCGGCCGCATGTCAGCGGGTGGAACTCACCTGCAAGTCACGCGGGCCGGTCATCCGTAGCGAGGCGTGCGCGAAGGACTTCTACAGCGCGCTCGACACCGCCATCGCGAAGCTCGAGACGCGGCTGCGTCGGTCTGCCGACCGGCGGCGCGTCCACCACGGACGGCACACGCCGATCTCCGTCGCCGCGGCGACCGCGGCGGCCAGCGCGGCGCAGCTGTCCGCGAACGGATCTGGGGCTCCGGTCTCGGTGCTCGACGAGATCGAGGAGGAGAACCTTCCGGGCCGGATCGTCCGGGAGAAGGAGCACAGCGCCAAGCCGATGACCATCGACCAGGCACTGTTCGAAATGGAACTTGTAGGCCACGACTTCTTCCTGTTCAGCGACGTGGACAACGGCCGTCCGAGCGTGGTGTACCGCCGGAAGGGCTACGACTACGGCGTGATCAGCCTCGGCGCCTGACCGTCCGAGGCAGCAGACAAGCGGCGCGCAGGCCATACCTGCGCGCCGCTGCACGTCTGCTGGCGGTCCGCGCCCCCGGCTCAGGCGAGGTCGGAGGGCAGGAGCGAGGCGACCCAGGCGTCGCGGCGTTCGCCCCGCTGGAGCAGCCGGGCGCGTTGCGCGCCTTCGCTGACGAATCCGACCTTCTCGGCGACGCGCCGCGACGCCTCGTTCCCGGCGAACGCGTACCACTCGATGCGGGCGAGCCCGAGCGTGTCGAAGCCCCAGCGGCACGCCAGCCGGAGTGCGGCCGCCGTCCAGCCCCGCCCGCGGGCCCACGGCGCGCAGTGGAAGCCGACATTGGCGCGGCCAGGGTCGTTGCGGGAGATCCGCAGATCCATGGATCCGGCGTAGGTGTCGTCCTCCGCGCCGCTGAACGCCCAGATCGCCCCCGCGCCCGTGGCCCACTGCCGCGGCGCGAACTCGCAGATGAAGAACTCGGCGTCCTCCGGCCGGTACGGCGACGGAACGCCGGTCCACCGCATGGTGAGCGGGTCCGAGCAGGCGGCGACTACGGCGTCGAGGTCAGCGGCGGTGTACCCGCGCAGCCGGACGACGCCGTCCGTGAGGACCGGCTGCGGCCCGGGACGCTCGGTTCCGGACGGTGTCATCGCAGGTCACCGGGGAGGAGTGCGCCGATCCAACCGTCCACGCGGCTGCCGTCCCGGGTCTTGAGCCTGCCGCGCAGGACGCCTTCGAACGTGAAACCGGCCTTCTCGGCCACCCGCCGGGACGCCACGTTGCCAGCCTGCGCCATCCACTCCAGCCGTTCGACACCCACCTCGGCGAACGCCCACCGGGCCACCACCTGGACGGCCTGCGTCGTGATGCCGTTGCCGCGCGCCGCCGGCTCGGTCCAGTAGCCGATCTCGGCCCGGCCGTCCGCCAGGTCCAGGTGGACCAGTCCGACGCTGGCCAGGAGCGCGTTGCTCACCGAGTCCACCACGGCGAAGGAACTCCCCGTGCCCGCGCGCCAGCCGTCCACCGAGTTGTGCCGCACGTAGGTCTCGGCATGCGCGCGGAGGTACGGAACCGGTACTGTCGTCCAGCGCTGGATGTCCGGATCCTGGCAACATGCGTAGACCGCGTCGATATCCCCCTCGGTGTACGGGCGCAGGTGCAGCCGTCCGGCGGTGATCTCGGTGGGCTCCATCCCCGAATCCTGCCTGATCCCGGGGCAGTTCTCGTCCGGATTAATCCTGCGTGCCGGAACCCTCGGGTGCCGGAAGCGTTAACTATTGAGTGCCGTCGTCGGCTGTACGCCCGGCCGAATACCATGGCGTACGAGACGTCCTAGGGAGCTGACCGAATCCGTGCCTATCCTCGAGAAGATCCTCCGCGCCGGCGAGGGTCGTATCCTCCGCCGACTGAAGGCGATCGCCGACACCGTCAACTCGATCGAGGAAGACTTCGTCGACCTGTCTGACGACGAGCTGCGCGCGAAAACCGACGAGTTCAAGGAGCGTTTCGCCGACGGCGAGACCCTTGACGACCTGCTGCCGGAGGCGTTCGCGACGGTCCGCGAGGCCGCTACGCGGGTGCTGGGCCAGCGGCACTTCGACGTGCAGCTGATGGGCGGTGCCGCGCTGCACTTCGGCAACATCGCCGAGATGAAGACCGGTGAGGGCAAGACGCTGGTCAGCACGCTCCCGGCGTACCTGAACGCGCTGTCCGGCAAGGGCGTGCACATCGTCACGGTGAACGACTATCTCGCCAGCTACCAGGGCGAGCTGATGGGCCGCATCCACAACTTCCTCGGCCTGAGCGTCGGCATCATCGTGGCCCAGCAGACGCCGGACGTCCGCCGCGCGCAGTACCAGTGCGACATCACGTACGGCACGAACAACGAGTTCGGCTTCGACTACCTGCGCGACAACATGGCGTGGTCCGAGGACGGCCTCTCGCAGCGCGGGCACAACTTCGCGATCGTGGACGAGGTCGACTCGATCCTCATCGACGAGGCCCGTACGCCGCTGATCATCTCCGGCCCGGCCGAGCAGTCGGCGCGCTGGTACAGCGAGTTCGCCCGGATCTCCCCGCGCCTGATCCGCGAGAAGGACTACGAGGTCGACGAGGGCAAGCGCACGGTCGGCATCACCGAGAGCGGCGTCGAGAAGGTCGAGGACCAGCTCGGCATCGACAACCTCTACGAGGCCGTCAACACCCCGCTGGTCGGGTACCTCAACAACGCGTTGAAGGCCAAGGAGCTGTACAAGAAGGACCGGGACTACATCCTCGTCGACGGCGAGGTGCTGATCGTCGACGAGTTCACCGGCCGCGTGCTCCACGGCCGCCGCTACAACGAGGGCATGCACCAGGCGATCGAGGCCAAGGAAGGCGTCCACATCAAGGACGAGAACCAGACCCTCGCGACGATCACGCTGCAGAACTACTTCCGCCTCTACGAGAAGCTCGGCGGCATGACCGGTACCGCCATGACCGAGGCGTCCGAGTTCCAGAAGACGTACAGCGTCGGGGTCGTCCCGATCCCCACGCACCGGCCGATGCTCCGCAAGGACCGGTCCGACGTCATCTACAAGACCGAGCCGGCGAAGTTCACGGCGGTCGTCGAGGACATCGTCGAGCGGCACCAGCAGGGCCAGCCGGTGCTGGTCGGCACGACGAGCGTGGCGAAGTCCGAGCTGCTCTCGCAGATGCTGCGGCGCCGGGGCGTCGACCACGAGGTGCTGAACGCGAAGAACCACGCGCGCGAGGCCGAGATCATCGCGCAGGCGGGCCGGAAGAGCGCGGTCACCGTCGCGACGAACATGGCTGGTCGAGGCACCGACATCATGCTGGGCGGCAACGCCGAGTTCCTCGCCGCCGCGCAGCTGCGCAACCAGGGCTACTCGCGCGACGACGACCCCGACGGCTACCACGAGGTCTGGGGCGACGCGCTCACCGCCGCGAAGGAGCAGGTCGCGGCCGAGGCGGAGGAGGTCGTCGGCGCCGGCGGGCTGTATGTGCTCGGCACCGAGCGCCACGAGTCGCGCCGGATCGACAACCAGCTCCGTGGCCGGTCGGGCCGCCAGGGCGACCCGGGCGAGTCCCGGTTCTACCTGTCGCTCGGCGACGACCTGATGCAGCGCTTCAACGCGAACGCCGTCGAGGCGATCATGGACCGCCTCAACATCCCGGACGATGTGCCGATCGAGTCGAAGCTGGTCAGCCGCCAGATCCAGTCGGCGCAGACGCAGCTGGAGCAGCAGAACGCCGAGATCCGCAAGAACGTCCTCAAGTACGACGAGGTGCTGAACAAGCAGCGCCAGGTGATCTACGCCGAGCGCAAGAAACTGCTCGAAGGCGCCGACCTGGAAGAGCAGGTCCGGCACATGATCGACGACTCCGTCTCGGAGTACGTCATCGGCGCGACCAGCGAGGGCTACGCCGAGGACTGGGACCTCAGCCTGCTGATCACGTCCCTGAAGCAGCTCTACCCGGTGTCGTTCACGGTCGAGGAACTGGAAGAGGAGGCCGGCGGCCGCGACGCCCTGGACGCCGAGTTCCTCACCGAGAAGCTCAAGTCCGACGCGCACGAGGCGTACGACCGTCGCGAGAAGGAGATCAGCGTCGACGGACTGCGCCAGCTCGAACGCCAGGTGGTCATGTCGGTGCTCGACCGCAAGTGGCGCGAGCACCTCTACGAGATGGACTACCTGAAGGAAGGCATCGGCCTCCGCGCCTACGCGCAGCGCGACCCGCTGGTCGAGTACCAGCGCGAGGGCTTCGACATGTTCAACGGCATGATGGAGTCCATCAAGGAGGAGTCCGTCGGCTTCCTGTTCAACCTGGAGGTCCAGGTCGAAGAGGAAGAGGCGCCCGCCGAGGAAGAGCACCACGTCGAGGTGCACGCCAAGGGCCTCGGCGCCCCGTCGCTCCCGTCGAACCTGCAGTACTCCGCCCCGGCCATCGACGGCGACGCCGGTGCCGGCGCGGTGACGGTGGCCTCCGGGCCGCTCGGCGCCGGTGGCCCGACATCGCCCACCGCCGCTGGTGAGCGGACCCGCGCGCCCGGCCAGAAGGTCGGCGCGGGCCCGTCGCGCAACTCGCCGTGCCCGTGCGGATCCGGCAAGAAGTACAAGCGCTGCCACGGAGCACCAGCCGGCGGCTGATCACGCGAGCCTGCGGGCCGCCCGGGGACATCCCCGGGCGGCCCGCACTTGCGTTGGCCTGCGGTGCGGCCGGCGGCGGCTTGCGCCGGCGGTGTCGCTCCGGCCTTGCCCGTCCTCGATGGGTCAGAGCATGCGGAGCAGCGTGCAGCGCCAGCGGCCGTCGGCGCCTTCGAGCCGGAGCGCCACAGCGCGGACGCGCGTCTCCTGGAAGACGACGGCGGTGATCTCGGCGACGCCGTCCGCCGGCTCGCTCACCCGGACGGATCTCAGCGCCGGCGGTGGGGACTGCCGCAACGTGCGGACCCGGTCGGTGCGGTACATCCACGCGGTCAGTTCCTCGTAGACCGTCTCGTTCGTCCACGGCAGGAGCTGTTGGAGCGGCCGGCGCCGCGCGATCACCTCCAGCACGGCCTTGACGAGCCGGCGGCCGTGCTCGCGCGGGTCGGGGAGTTCGTCGCGAGGCGTGGGTTGGGGTCCGAACAGCGGATCGTGCTCGTCGTCGTCGAGGTACCGCTCGGCTAACCGGAGGCTCGCGCGTTCAGGCCCGAACGGCAGTTCGTCCGGCCGGGCCATCCCCCGGACCACCCGAAGCCGTGGCGCCTCGTCCGATCCTGACGCCGTGGCCTCGTCGTCGTACGGCGGTTCCAGCGGCGGCGCGGCGCGGACGCGTGCCCGCACATCGAGCTCGGTATCGGCGGAACGCAGCGGGG
This sequence comes from uncultured Actinomycetota bacterium, assembly GCA_963742725.1. GTDB lineage: Bacteria > Actinomycetota > Actinomycetes > Mycobacteriales > Cryptosporangiaceae > CAVVAL01. The sequence continues at coordinate 191,397 of CAVUMX010000004.1, forward strand.
CGGTCATGTCAGCTCCTGCGGGTGGATGCCGGGTCCGGGGGCGGCGTGAGGCGTTGCCCGGGCTTGATCTGGTCGGGGTTGTCGCCGACGACGTGACGGTTCGCCGCCCACCACCGGGGCCATGCGCGAGCGATCTGGGCGTCGGTCGCATGGGCACCGAGATGCCTGGCCGCGATCGACCAGAGCGAGTCGCCACGCTTGACGACAACCTCGCGTGGCGCCGTACCGGGCGACTCGCGACCGGTACGAGCCCGTTCGTCGTCGGTACCTCGTGCGGTGCTGGCCGGTGGTGCGATGCCAGCCGGTGCAGTGCTGACCGGTGGTGCGGTGCTGGCAGACGGTGCAGTGCTGACCGGTGGTGCGGTGCTGGCCGGTGCGTGCTGGCCGGTGCCGTGCTGACTGGTGGTGCGGTGCTGGCAGACGGTGCCGTGCTGGCCGGCGGTGTGGCGCGAGCAGGTGGAGCTGTTCGTGCTGGTGGTGTGGTGTGAGCTGGTTGTCGCGGCGTGGCGGGCTGAGCCGCATTGGCCGGGCGCGTGGACGTGGCCGATGGGACCGGCGGCGCGGAGGGCGTGGCCTTGGGCAAGGTCTGCGCCGGCGGTCGGGCCGATGCCGGTGCGTTCGTCGTCGGCCAGTCGAGATCGAGCGTGGCGATCGTGGTCGGCGCTTGGGGCGGCGCCGACGGTGTGGTCGCCGCTGAGGCCGTGCCAGCGCCGACCCCAGCCGTGAGTGTGATGCCAAGCGCCGTGGCGACCAGCCGGCGGACTGCGGCTGGCATCAACACCGCACTGACCACTGTGGCCAGTTGACCGACGCGCCCTGGTATCGCCGCCGCGCCGACAACCCCGATGACCAGCACGAGCCAAGCCAGCGTGAACCAGGTGAGCAATGCCACTACAGTGAGCGCCACGGATTCGACGCCCAGCGCATCTACTGTGGACTGTGGATGGCTGGCCGTCTCCCGGAGAGTCGTCGCTACCTGGCCGGGCGGAGCGGCGACAGTCAGCACCGCCCCGGATCCGGCAGCGACGGCGAGGAGCCCGCACCTGCGCATGAGACAAGTCAGCATCGTTTCGAGACCTCCGTTTGGGTCTCGTTGAGACTACACGTTTAAGATCGTTTGCAACATGGTGACGCCGTTTACTTCTGCTTGCTCGGCACTTCGGGAGGTTTGATGGATGCGTCGGGGCGCGGGCCCGTGCGTCCAGGGTGGGAGCAGCTCGCTCATGGCCGTCCGGCGACGGCTGGCCGGTGGGAGCACCTCTTCGCCGACCTGGAGGGGTTGGTCGAACGCGAGGATCGCGCCGAGTTCGACGCTGAGATGGCAGATCGGGTCCGGGTCGAATCGGGTCGGATCCGCCTGGTCGACCGATTTCGTGCCGCCGTGGGTCACCGCGTGACGCTCGGCTTGCTGGCTCAGCACATGGCAACAGGCGTAGTGCGGGATGTGGGGCCAGACTGGCTGTTGCTGGCGGAGTCCCAGGCTCGGGAGGTGCTGGTGCCGCTATCTGCGGTGGGCACGGTCCGTGGGCTCGGCGACCTGTCGGCGGTGCCCGGAAGTGAGGGGCGGGTGCTGGCCAAGCTCGATCTCCGCTACGCGCTGCGACGTCTCGCTCGTGACCGGGTGGCGCTCACCGCGATCCTTGCGACCGGCGCCGCCGTGCACGGGACCTGTGACCGGGTCGGCGCGGACTTCGTCGAGATCGCCGAACACGCGGCGGGTGAACCGCGCCGACCGCGCGCGGTCCGGGAAGTGACGGCGGTGCCGATCGGGGCGCTTGTCCTGATGAGGCCGTCATGACGGCGGGTCGTGACCTACGCCCCGTCGTCGTCGACGAGATCGCTCCGGTCGAGTGGGTGGGACTGCACGAACTCCCTCGTCTCGTCGTACATGCGGGTGATGAAGGTTTCGAGCTCGGAGATCTCCACGCGCCACTGGCCTCGACCGCCGATCTTGATCGCCGGCAGATCGCCGGAGCGAACCAACGCGTAGGTCTGGGAGCCGGAGATGTTCAACACCTCGGATACGTCGCTGAGCTGGAGGAAGCGCTTTGGGGTCATCGCCGCACCTTCCCGCCGACACGCTGGATCGCCATGGAAAACTAATACCTCCTAACGAACGTAAAAACAAGCAATGCGTCGCTGCCTGCATGAATGTGCAGTGCGACCCGCGCGGGAAGCCGGCTGTGGATAACTTTCTCGGCCACTCCGCCAACTACGGCACGATTGGCACCTGCCCCCAACCAGGTGCGTGGAGGAAGGACCACTTTTGATGACCGCACCGCCGTCCCCACCCGCGAACCGGCATCGGCTCCCGTCCTGGCTCGACCTACGGCTCGTGCTCGGCGTCCTGCTCGTGCTCGTATCTGTGCTGGTAGGCGCCAGGATCGTCGCGGCCGCCAACGACTCCGTCCGGGTCTGGGCGCTCACGTCCGACCTCGCGGCCGGGGCCGAGTTGACGCGGGGCGACCTGCGTCCGGTCCGTGTCCGGCTGTTCGACAACGCCGACCAGTACATCGCCACCGGCAGCTCGCCGGCCGGGCAGACCGTGACCCGCGATCTCGGAGCCGGTGAGCTGCTTCCGAAGGATGCGCTCCGTCCTGCCCCGTGCGGCAGCCTGGTGAGTATTCCGGTCGCTGTGCAGCACCTGCCGGACCGTGTGAGGCGGGGCCAGCTCATCGACGTCTTCGCGACGGACAAGGCTGGTCAGGGCGGCAGTACCCAGCAGGTTCTCAAGGGCGTGACCGTCCAGTCGGCCAGCAGGCCGAAGGGCGGGCTCGTCGGCGGCGGCGCGCAGTGGGCGCTCACGGTCAGGGTGCCGTCCGCTGAGGTCGGAGCCGTCGTCAAGGCGATCCGTACGGCCGACATCGACGTGGTCGTGAGCGATAGCGCGGCGGCGGCCGCCGATGTCTGCGGCGACCCGTCCGGCGATGCCTCCCCGAGCCCGTCGGCGAGCCCGACCAAGTCGGGCGGCGGTGGGGGCAGTGCCCCAGCTGCCGAGGCTGAGAGCACGCGGTGAGCCTGCCGGTTCTGACCGCCGTCACGAACGCCACGTGGGAGGCGGACCTGGTCGCCGCGCTCGACGGCAGCACCCACGGTGTGACGATCGTGCGGCGGTGCGTGGACGTGGCCGATCTGCTGGCCGCAGCGGCGTCCGGTACGGCGAAAGCGGCCGTTCTCTCGGCTGATCTTCGCCGTCTCGACCGGGACGTCCTGAGCCGGTTGCAGACGGCGGGCGTGGCGGTGGTCGGCCTGGTGGAGCCCGGCGACGAGGACGCCGACCGGCGCCTGCGCCAGCTCGGACTGATCCATGTCCTCCCGGCGGACGCGGAACCAGGCCAGATCACCGAGGCGATCGTCGTGGCGGCGGCCGAGGCTGGCTCCGGCGAACGCCAGGCGCTGTCGGATCCCCGTGCCGCGCTGCCACGGCTGGCGGGTGAGCTGCCCGAGCCGCAGCACCGGCCCGGGTCAGGATCCGTCGTCGCGGTGTGGGGCCCGACGGGTGCGCCAGGGCGGACCACGGTCGCTGTCGGTATCGCGGACGAGGCAGCGCGGCTCGGCGTCCCGACGTTGCTGATCGACGCCGATCCGTACGGCGGCGTGATCGCCCAGGTCCTCGGTCTGCTCGACGAGGCGCCAGGGCTGGCGGCGGCCGCGCGGTTGGACAACCAGGGCACGCTGGACGTACCGGCGCTGGCCGGGCTCGCCCGTGGGATCACGCCGCACCTGCGCGTCCTCACCGGCATCACCAGGGCCGACCGCTGGACCGAACTCCGGCCGGACTCCGTCCGCAGCGTGCTGGAACGGGCGCGCTCCCTCGCCGTGCTGACCGTCGTCGACTGCGGTTTCTGCCTGGAACAGGACGAGGAGCTCGCATACGACACGATGGCGCCGCGCCGCAACGGTGCCACGCTCGCCGTCCTGGATACCGCCGACACGGTCCTCGCCATCGGCGCGGCGGATCCGATCGGTGTGCAGCGGCTGGTCCGGGGCCTCGCGGAGCTGGGCGAGGTCCTGCCGGACGTGACGCCGCGCGTCGTCGTGAACCGGCTCCGGTCCGGCGTGGTGCCCGGCGATCCCGCGCGTGAAGTGGCGGCGGCGATGCGCCGGTTCGCCGGCGTCAAGCAGGTCGAGCCGCTGCCGTACGACCAGGTCTCGCTTGACCGCGCGCTCGCCAGCGGACGGACGCTCGGCGAAGCCGTGCCGAGTTCCGCGCTGCGGCTCGCACTGGCGGAACTCGCCAGCGGCCTCGTTGGCGTGGCGCCACACCAGACCTGGCGCCTAGGCCGCAGCTAGCTCGGCGCCAGGCGCGGTGGTGGGACGGACATGGCCGCCGCGGGTGGCGGGTGCGCGGCCCATGGCAGGACGGACGTGGCTGCGGCGGGTGGCGGGTGCGCGGCCGATGGCAGGACGGACGTGGCTGCGGCGGGTGGCGGGTGCGCGGCCGATGGCAGGACGGACGTGGCTGCGGCGGGTGGCGGGTGCGCGGCCGATGGCAGGCGGCCGGACGTGGCTGCGGCGGGTGGCGGTGCGCGGTCCCGTGACGGGACGGGCGCGGTGGGCGACGGCCAAGGGGTCGCGGGCCGGGCGCTCGTAGCGGTCCTTACGCTGGCCCTATGACGAGCAACCCGCACGGCCTGCGCTGCCTCATCGTCGACTACGGCGGTGTCCTGACGAATCCCGTCCAGGAATCGTTCAGTGCGTGGGCGGCGGAGGACGGGCTGGACATGGCCGAGCTGCGGAGCGTCCTCGGGGCGATGCTCGGGGAGTCCGCGGACGGCAATCCTGTGCACGGCCTGGAGCGGGGCGAGCTGTCGGCGCTCGAGTTCGAGCGGCATCTCGCGGCGGCGCTGCGTAGTAAGGACGGGGCGGCGGTGCCGCCGGACGGGCTGCTCAGGCGGGCGTTCGCCGGTATGCGTCCGTCCGATGGAATGACTTCGGTTGTGCGCCGCGCGAAAGAGCGGGGGATCATCACGGGCCTGCTGTCGAATTCCTGGGGCCTCGACTACGACCGCAACGGCTGGCACGAGCTGTTCGACGCCATCGTGATCTCCGGTGAGGTCGGCCTGCGCAAGCCCGAGCCGGCGATCTACCAGCTCGCGGCGGAGCGGCTCGGGCTGGCGCCCAACGAGTGCGTGTTCGTCGACGACCTGGCCGTGAACGTGCGTGGGGCCGCGGCCGTCGGCATGGTCGGCGTGCACCACACGGCGCTGGAGGCCACAGTGGCCGAGTTGGAGGCGCTGTTCGGCGTCCCACTGGCGGCACCGGCTTAGGGCCTGCTGCACGTGTCCGCTGCCCTACTGCGGCCCGCCCAGACACCGACCGGACTGCAGAGCGTCACCGTCCGCGAAACCGCTGTTCGCGTGACACCATGGAGTGCGCGCCCGGTTCCCGCGGCGGCGAGAGGAGGTGGCGCGGCGTGATCTCCGACCGGCTGAGCCCGTTGGACGTCTCCTTCCTCTACATCGAGGAGACGACGACTCCGATGCACGTCGGCGGGGTGGCCGTGTTCCAGCCGCCGCCGATGGGCTTCGACTACGACCGTCTGGTGAACCTCGTCCGGCAACGGATTGTGTTGGTGCCCCGGTACCGACAGAAGATCCGCCGCGTCCCAGCCGGGTTGGCGAAACCGGTATGGGTGGATGACTCCGGGTTCGACCTCAGTTATCACGTGCGCCGCTCGGCGCTGCCGCGTCCGGGCTCCGACGAGCAGCTCGGCGAGCTGGTGGGCCGGCTGATGTCCCGCCGCCTCGACCAGAGCCGTCCGCTGTGGGAGATCTACCTGGTCGAGGGCCTGTCGGGCGGGCGGTCGGCGATCGTCACGAAGACCCACCACGCGATCGTGGACGGCGCCGGCGCCGTCGACCTCATGCAGGTGATCCTCGACACGTCCCGCGATCCGCGGCCGGTGCCGGCGGACGGGTGGCGACCCAAGGCGGAACCCAACGCGATCGAGCTGGTGCTGGACGCGGTGGGTGACCTGGTGCGGCGGCCGTCCGAGCTGGCGGACACGGCGAAGGTTGCCCTGCTCGACGCGCGCGCGACGCTCGGCAAGGTCGCCGGCACCGCCGGTGGTCTGTTCGCGATCGCCCGCACGGCGGCCAGGCCCGCGCCGGACAACCCGCTGAACGCGGAGATCGGCGCGCACCGCCGGTTCGCGATGGTCGGTACGGACCTCGACGACTACAAGCGGGTCCGCAAGGCGCACAGCGGCACGATCAACGACGTGGTGCTGACCACGATTTCGGGAGCGCTCCGGTCCTGGCTGCTGAGCAGGGGCGAACCGGTCACGGGCAAGACGGTCGTCCGGGCGATGGTGCCGGTGAGCGTGCGCGGCTCCGGCGACGAGGACGACGGCCTCGAACCGGGCAACAAGGTGTCCTCGTACCTCGTCGACCTGCCGGTGGGCGAACCGAGTCCGGTGATCCGGCTGCACCAGGTGTCGTACGCGATGCGCGCGCACAAGGAGGCCGGCCAGTCCGTCGGCGCCGACGCGCTGATCCACCTCGGCGGGTTCGCGCCGCCCACCCTGCACGCGCTCGGCGCGAAGACGGCCTCGGGGCTGTCGCGACGGTTATTCAACCTGGTCGTGACCAATGTCCCCGGACCGCAGTCCCCGCTGTACGCGGCGGGTGCCCAGATGCTGGAGGTGTACCCCGTGGTGCCACTCGCCCGCGGCCAGGCCGTCGCGATCGGCGTGACCTCCTACGACGGCGGCGTCTACTACGGACTCAACGCCGACCGTGACGCCATGCCCGACATCCGGGTGCTGGCGACGCTCATCGAGGAGTCGCTGGCGGAACTGATGGAGACGATTCCGTGACGCCCCGCCGGGGGCTGGTTCTCGGCGCGGGTGGGGTCCTGGGTCTCGCCTGGGCGGTCGGCGCGCTGGCCGCCCTGGAGGAGCAGGAAGGCTTCGACTGCCGGGACGCCGACATGATCGTCGGCACGTCGGCCGGATCGCTGACCGCGGGGCTGCTCGGCTGCGGCGTGCCCGTCGAGGTGATGGTGCGGCACCAGAGCGGGATGCCGGCGCCGGGAGACCCGGTGATCGACCACGCCGAGGATGTGGAACCGAGCAGTCCGCTGCCGCCGATGCCCGCGTTCGCGCTGGGGTCGCCGAGCCTGCTCGCTCATACGGCGCGACATCCGCTGACCGTGACGCCGCTCGCCGCGCTGTCGAGCGTCACACCGCGCGGGCGGGGGTCGTTGCAGCAGGTCGCGTCGATCTTCAGCCGGGTTCTCGAAGGTGCTGGCCAGCCGTCGGACGGCTGGGCGCCGCACCCGTCGACCTGGATCGTCTCCATGGACTACGACTCCGGCAAGCGCGTGCCGTTCGGCCGTGACGGCGCCCCGCCGGCCGACCTGCCGGCGGCGGTGACGGCGTCCTGCTCGATCCCCGGCTGGTACGCCCCGATCGAGATCGGCGGCCGGCGTTACGTCGACGGCGGGGTGTGCTCGTCCACATCGCTCGATCTTCTCGCTGGTCACGGCCTGGACGAGGTGTTCGTGATCGCGCCGATGGTGTCCTTCGCGTACGACGAGCCGTCCAGCGTCGCCGCCCGCCTCGAACGCCGGGTGCGGCGGGCGATCACCCGGCGGTTGCTCCGGGAGGCCGAGAAGGTCCAGGCCGGCGGTACCCGGGTGACGATGCTCGGCCCCGGTCCGGAGGATCTGGAGGCCATCGGCGCCAACCTGATGGACGCCTCGCGCCGCGACGCGGTGCTGACCACGGCCCTGCGGACGTCCGCCGAGGCGTGGCGGCGGGGCGTCGACCCGTACGCTCTGGATGACGACTCCACTGTGGCCAGTTAGGTTCCCTCATGCGCATCTACCTGCCGGCAACGCTGGTGACCCTCGGTGACCTGCACAAATCCGGTGAGCACGGCCCGGCGCCGATCACGGCGTTCGCGGTCACGCCGGCACTGCGCGAGTGGTACACGGACGAGGACGAGGAAGAACTCGAGTACGCCGCGTTCCGTGAGGCGGCCATCGCGTCGCTGCGACTCCTCGAAGCCGACCCGACCGCGCCACGCCGCCGCGTCGTGCTGTCCGCCGACGTGCCGGACGGAGAAGTCCGGCCGCATCCGGAGCTGGACCGTGCGGTGGTCCGGGTGGCGGTGCCGATTCCGGTGGAGTGGTCCGCGGCCGTCCATGTCGACAGCCTGGACGCAGTGGAAGAGGTGACCGCAGCCGCCAGGGTGATCGGCGCCGCGGACCTCGGCGACGACGACGCGCAGTTCACGGTCGACGGCGCCGAGGGCCACGAGCTCGAGTGGTACGGAGTCCAGGAGATCCCGGAGCTGCTGGGCTAGAGCTGCGTCGCCGGCTCCGGCACGGGCCCGGCGGGTACCGAGCGGCCGAGCCTGCGGATCGCGTACATCACGATCGCGGTCACCGCGCCGACGCCGAGAGCGACCAGGATCGACACACCCTGCTGCCAGGCGAGCGTCCGCAGCGGGTGGATACCGGCGTCGAGGTGCTGGGCCACCGGCAGCGCCGCGAGGAACGCGATCGGCGCGGACACGATCTGGAGCAGCGCGCTGAACGTGCCGACCAGCAGGTAGTACCCCACGCCGGTGTCGCGGCGGCGCCGCGCGAGCCAGCGGCAACCGACGATCGTCCCGACGAGCACGGCCACGCCACGGACGATCGAACCGTTCACCAGCAGGTCCGACAGGTAGCTGCCGAGTTCGGCGGGGTCCGGGTCGGCGTCGGCGAGCGTCCAGGACAGGACGAGCGCGCCGCCCGTGGCGATCGTGACCGTGACGAGCGACGCCACGAGCCCACCGAGGACCGCGCCGCCGCCCCGCGCTGAACCCAGCACGCCGCCGCCGACGGCCGCCGCGAACGAGGCGAGCGCGACCTTGCCGGCCACGTCCGGGTTGATCGACGCCCACGCGAGCACGGCGATGACCGACCCGGCGATGGACGCCGCGCCGATGCCGTATCCGATGCTGCGCAGCGTCGTACCGGACGCGCTTTCCTGCCGGCGTGCCCACCACGAGCCGCCGGCCGCGACCGACGCGCCGGTGAACGCGGCCATCAGTGCCAGCCCGGGGGCTTCCAGCACGACCCAGCTGGCGGTGCCGACTTTGCCTGGGTGTTCGACGGACAGGGACCATGCCAGCTCGAAAAGCATGAGGCAGCCAGCGCCGATGATCAGTAAGTACGAGGTCAGGCGGCCGGGCTCGATCAGGGCGCCGGTAGGACGGGGGGCGGTGGCGCCGGACTCCACAGCGACTCCTCCAGGAAAGACGGGCAAAGCGGGCTGGCACCCGCCAGCGACGGGGCCGCCCCGAAGTCTGCCGGACGCGAACGGGCCGCCGCATCCGGCCCATGTCAGGATGAGGATCGCAGCCGGGCACCCCCGGTCCGCGCACCCTCGTCGACGACGCCGAGCCTTACCAGGAGTAACAGTCATGGACGCGGTCACCAAGGTCCCCGCCCCTGCCAACGAGCCGATCAACAGCTACGCGCCGGGTACCCCCGTGCGTGACGCCCTGCAGGCCCGCCTCACCGAGCTGGCCGCGGATCGCATCGAACTGACCCAGACGATCGGTGGCGAGCACCGCCTCGGCGGTGGGGCCGAGGTCGATGTGGTCCAGCCGCACCGGCACGCCCACGTGCTCGGCACGCTGCGTAATGCGACGGCGGCTGACGTCTCCGACGCCGTGCGGGCAGCGAAGGAAGCCGCCCCGGCGTGGCGCGCCCTGCCGTTCGACGAGCGCGCCGCCGTCCTGCTCCGCGCCGCCGACCTGCTCGCCGGGCCGTGGCGGGCCACGCTGAACGGCGCCACGATGCTCGGCCAGTCGAAGACGGCGTTCCAGGCCGAGATCGACTCGGCGTGCGAGCTGATCGACTTCCTCCGCTTCAACGTTCACTTCGGGCGGCAGATCCTGGACGAGCAGCCCATCTCGTCGCCGGGCGTGTGGAACCGGTTCGACCACCGTCCGCTGGAGGGCTTCGTCCTCGCGATCACGCCGTTCAACTTCACCGCGATCGCCGGCAACCTGCCGCTCGCGCCCGCGCTGATGGGCAACACCGTCGTGTGGAAGCCGTCGCCGACGCAGCAGTTCGCCGCGCACTTCACGATGCGGCTGCTCGAGGCCGCCGGCCTGCCGCCCGGAGTCGTCAATCTGGTCACCGGGGACGGTCAGGCCGTGTCCGAGGTCGCGCTCGCCGACCCGGACCTCGCGGGCATCCACTTCACCGGCTCCACCGGCACGTTCCAGCACCTGTGGAAGACCGTCGGCCAGAACATCTCGGGGTACCGCACGTACCCGCGGCTCGTCGGCGAGACCGGCGGCAAGGACTTCGTGATCGCCCACGCCAGCACGTCGTCGGACGTGCTGCGCACAGCGCTCGTCCGTGGTGCCTACGAGTTCCAGGGGCAGAAGTGCTCGGCCGCGTCGCGGGCGTACGTGCCGCGGTCGCTGTGGGACGCCGGGCTGCGGGACGACCTCGCCGCGACGGTCGAATCCCTGACCTACGGCGACGTGACGGACTTCCGCAACTTCGGCGGCGCCGTCATCGACCGCCGCTCGTTCGACAAGCTCAGCGCGGTGCAGGACCGGGTCAAGAACGACGAGCGGTGCACCGTGCTCGCCGGCGGGACGGCCGACGACAGCGAGGGCTTCTTCGTCCGCCCGACGCTGGTCGAGTGCAGCGACCCGGAGCACGAACTGTTCACCACCGAGTACTTCGGACCGATCCTCGGCGTGCACGTCTACGACGACGCCGACTTCGACACCGTCCTGGCCCAGGCCGCAGACGTCGCCCCGTACGCGCTGACCGGCTCGATCCTCGCCGACGACCGTGCCGTCGTGGAACGCGCCAGCCAGGCGCTGCGGTTCTCGGCCGGCAACTTCTACATCAACGACAAGCCCACGGGCGCCGTCGTCGGGCAGCAGCCGTTCGGCGGAGCGCGCGCCAGCGGCACCAACGACAAGGCCGGTTCTGTCCTGAACCTCCTGCGGTGGGTGTCGCCGCGGACGATCAAGGAAACCTTCGTCCCGCCGACCGACCACACCTACCCGCACATGAGCTGACCCGCGCGGCAGTCGCCGGCCGGCACACGTCGGTCGGCGACTGGCCGCCGTGGCCGTCCACCGGCGCAGTCGTCGTTGGCGGGTGTCCGCCGCAGGCCGGTAGTTGTGCAGTTGCCGGCCCACCGACGCCGGCTGTGCCGCTGGCCCCACCGCCCCGGACGGTCCGGACTCGCGCTGTGCAGCCGGGCGCCAGGCACCGACAGTTCGCTGATCAGCCATCGGCGATCGCGACCTGGATCGGGATGGACGCGCCGCGCCGGACGAACACTCCGCGCCCCGGACGGAACTCCTGGCCGCGGCTGACCCTGACGCCGAACAGCTCGCCGTCGTGCGGACCGGACGGGCAGAGCAACACACCGCAGCGGCTCTTGCGGACGTCCACCGTGCAGCCCCGGTACAGCGTGAGCAACGTGGCGGTCGTACCGGCGACCAGCACGGGATGCCGTCCGCTCGCGAGGATTCGGGACAGGGCCCGCTCGGCGCCGCTGTCCAGCAGGTCGTCGGCATCGTCGGCGACGACGAGTACCGGCCCCGCCGACATCGCCAGCGCGGACAGCAACCGGTCACCGTCGTCGCTGCCGAACGTGCCCAGTACTCCCGGCGCGCCGGTCAGCACGGATACGGGCGACCGTCGGCTGGCGACGACCGCGACGGTCCCGCCGTCGAGGACATGCCGGATCGCGGCCGTGTGCAGGGCCGTCGACCGGCCGCTGCCAGGCGGACCGGCGACCAGGACGCCGGGACCGTCACGTGTGAGATCCAGCGCGACCGGTTCCGCCTCGTCGCCGCCGATGCCCAGCAGCAGACTGCCAGGCGGCGACGCCAGCCCGGCCAGCGTGACCCGTGCCGGCAGCGGTCGCAGTCGAAATGGACGTTGCCCTGAGGCTCCCCCAAGGAGCGTTTTCGCCTCAACGCCGCGGGCGTTGGCCACGATCTGGTCGAGAGCCGCGATCTGTGCTGGTCCGGCGGGATCGCTGTCGAGCAGCGCGAGTTGGACTTCGGTCATCGACTCGGTGCCGGCCACCAGCGCGCGTCCGGGCGGCAGATGCGCTGGTACTTCCCGAGGCGGGATACCCGCGATGCCGTAGCTGTCCGGATCGGGGAACCGGAGGATCAGCCGATCCGGAATGAGCGTGGCAATTCTCGCGGTGAGCAGGGCGCGGTCACCGGTGACGACAGCGGTCAGCCCTGCCGCCGGACCGTCGCGAAGCAGCCGGACCAGGTCGTCGACGGCCCGCCCGTGGTCGATGCCTTCGTGGGCGTGCACGAACCCCTCCCACGAGTCGACGACCAGTACGAGCCACGGCAGCCGTTCACCGGGCGGCACCGCGGCTCGCTGTTCCGCGATCGACCCGAACCCGGACTGGGCAAGGACGTCCCGACGGCGCGCCAGTTCCGCGTCGAGCCGGTGCAGTAGCCGTTCGCCGCGAGCGGTGTCGTCGCGGGGCACGACCGCGCCGCAGTGGGGGAGCGCCGCGAGGCTGGCGAGGCCGCCGCCGCTGTCGAGTGCGTACAGGTGGACGTCCGGCATCACGTGCGTGCCGATGCCCGCGCCGATGGTCCGCAGTGCGCTGGTGCGGCCCGTCCGGGCGCTACCAGCCAGCAGCAGATGCCTACCTGCGGCGAGGTCGAGCGCGTACACGTCCCGGCGCTGCTCGGCGGGAAGGTCATGCAACCCGAGCGGGATCCTGAAGCCGGCGCCCGGCGGGCCGTCCACGTCCTGCTGCCGGCTGCTGGTCGGGTCTGGCAGATCCGCGGTCGTGACCAGCCCCGGCAGTGGCGGCAGCCACGGGCTCCGCGGTGCGGACACGCCGATCAGTCCGGCGGCGTCGGTGATGGAGTCGACCAGTTCGGCCAGGTCGGTTACACCGCTGTCCGTGGCTGCCTTCGGGGCCTGCGCGCCAACATCGCGCCACGGCACAGGTGCGACGGACAAGGGCTCGTCGCGCCGCGCGGGCCCACCGACGCGGGCGGCCTGCACCGCGGTGATTCCGCCGTCCGCTAGCCGCACGTGGGCGCGTCCGGGGAGGCGCTGGCTGATCCGCGCGGCGGCCGGACTGTCGATGACGTCGAGGCTCTCGGCCGCGTCGGCGACACGGAGGCAGATCCGCAGGGCCGTGTTGGCGCGGATCTCAGCGGATACGACGCCGGCCGGACGCTGCGTCGCCAGCACGAGATGGATGCCGAGCGACCGGCCACGTCGCGCGACGTCGACAAGCCCTGCCACGAAGTCCGGCAGTTCGGCGACGAGAGAGGCGAACTCGTCGATGACGATGACCAGCCGTGCCAGCGCCCCACTGCCCGCAGCGCTGGCCTGGTACGCATCGATGTCCTTCGCCCCGGCGGCGGCGAGTTTGCGCTCGCGGCGGCGAAGCTCGGCGGCGAGTGAGTCGAGCGCGCGGCTGGTGAGTCGGGGGTCCAGGTCGGTGACCATGCCGACGGTGTGGGGGAGCCGGGCACAGTCCGCGAACGCGGCGCCGCCCTTGTAGTCGACAAGGACGAACGTCAGCTCGTCGGGCCGGTTCGCGAGTGCTAGTCCGGTGATGAGGGTCTGGAGCAGCTCGGACTTGCCGGACCCGGTGGTGCCGGCGACGAGGACGTGGGGGCCGTCCGCGCGGAGATCCGCCGAGACCGTGCCGTCCGCGCCGACGCCGAGGACAGCACTGGTCGATCGCGGGACGGCCCGCCAGCCACCAGCGATAGCGGCGGCAGCCGGATCGCAACACCGGCCGACCGCGGCGCCGCCCAGACCAGGAACGAGATCGCGCAGATGAACCTGCGTGGGAAGCGAGCCGCCGGCCCGCGGCGTGATGTCCCGGATCGGGGCCAGCCCGCGCGCCAGCCGATCGATCCACGTACCCCGCACGAGGTCGGCGACGACGTTGTCCCTCGGTTCCTCGCCGCGCACGGTGACGCGCAGGTCAGCGCTGGACCGCCCGGTGAGTACCGCCGTGGCGCCGCACTCTTCCGGCAGCTGCGTGGCGCGCGTGGCGAGGCACAGCGAGTAGATCCCTGTCGCAGGCCCGTCACCGAGCAGGCGCGCGAATCCCGGCATGGCCCGGAGCCGGTCGGCACCGTCGCACACCAGCACGATGTCGGGCTCGCTGTCGGACCGTCCGTCCAGCAGCGCACTGAGTTCCCGCACCCGTGCCGCGATCTGCGCCGTGCCGACAGCCACGAGCGTCCCGGTGTGCGGGAGCCAGCGGAACCAGCTCCACGCGTCGCTGTCGTCCTCGGTGAGGAGGCACAACCGCAGGTCGCGTGGTGGGTGGAGCGCGGCGAGTTGGGCGACGAGCCACCAGGTCAGCCAGCGGCGCGCATGCCCGGCGATCCCCAGCACCCCGACCTGCCGCAGCGGGACGGCGACCGGGACGGCCCGCACGGTCAAACGGATGTCCTCAGAACTCGGCGGAACGCGCACGGTGAGCCGGGCCGGCAGGTCAGCCATGCCGAGGCGAAGTACCAGCGCATCGTCGTCAGACCGCCGCCGCTCCCACAGCCGCGCGCCAGGACCGAGCACCGTGAGCAGCAGCGACGCGGGATCCGGACAGTCAGACCGACGTTGCGCTGTCTCCTCGGCCAGGGCGACGTCGCGGTCGCGTTCGGTTCGCTCGATGGCCGCCACATGGGCGGCAGTCGCCCGCCGATGTTCGCGGCGCCCGGTGAGCCGGTCGCTGATCGCGTTGGCCCCGAACATGAGCGGCGACAGCAGCATGATCAGCAGGTAGCTCGACGTGCCGTCCGTGACGAGCCACATCAGCCCGCCGATGAGCAGCGGCGCGAGCACCAGGATCCACGGGAAGCGAAGTCGTTGACGGTCAGGGGGAGGTTCCGGGAACACGATCTCGACCGGCGGGCGTCGCGGCCGTAGTCGAGGTGGCCGATGCAGCCCCACACCTCCCTCACCGTCCGGTCGGACCGCAGCCGGCGGATCGGTCGGCGCGGTGTGCAGGAGCAGCGACTCGCCACAGCGCAGCATCGCTCCTGGCCGCATCAGTACCGGGTCGGCGCCCACGTCCTCGCCGTCGAGCGACGTGCCGTTGGTGGAGACGGCGTCCCGCACCCACACCCCGTCCGGGCGAACGTCGATGACGGCCTGCACACGGGAGACATCCGCATCGGCCAGCGCAATCCCGCGCCGTCCTGCAGCGCCACGCCCGATGACCGTTTGACCACCGCGAAGCGTGAAGATCCCACCCGCATCCGGACCACCGACCACCCGAAGCTGCCGTGGACCGATCGGTTCGTGCGGCGGCCCAGGTCCGTCGAGCCAGACCCGTGCGCCGTCGAGCAGGGGCGCGACGCCGACGACATGGCCGGGCCCGAGCCGCACATCGCCAGCCCAGAACGTCGCACCGCTCACGCCAGGTAGCTCGCCGAGCGTCGTCCCGGGCGGCCCGGCGACGACGACGTCCACCTCGCGGCCGTCCGTCACGAGCGTCAGCCGTACCTCCACAGCACCCTCCTTTCAGGAATCCACTGTCCCGCATCCGGACGCTCCGCCGTTTTCGTTGTCCACAGGCCCCGGGATGTGACACTCCGTCGCATCCGCGACTGATGAATGTCACGGTCGGCACGGTAGGTTCCGGTCATGACCCAGTACGCGCCGCACTTCGGTGAGCAGGGCGGACAGCTCACCTATGGCAGTTACCTGCGCCTCGACGAGCTGCTCAAGCAGCAGCAACCGCAGGCCGAGCCGGCCGCTCATGACGAACTGCTGTTCATCACGATCCACCAGGTCTATGAGCTGTGGTTCAACCAGTTGCTGCACGAGCTGACGGCCGCGCGCGACGGCATGCTGGCCGGCAACACCTACCTGCCGCGCGTCCGGTTGGAGAGGTGCCATGTCATCGCTCGCGTGCTGGTCACGCAGGTGGACGTGCTCGAGACGATGACGCCGCAGGACTTCCTCGCCTTCCGCGCCCAGCTCGCCCCGGCGAGCGGTTTCCAGTCGGTGCAGTTCCGCGAGGTCGAGTTCCTGTCGGGCGCCAAGGACCCGGCCTACCTCAAGCGGTTCCGCGGACTCACCGAGACCGAGCAGGCCCGCCTCCAGCAGCGCCTCGCCGATCCCAGTCTGTGGGACGCCTTCCTCGCCGTCCTCACCGCCGCCGGATTCGCCACGGACACCGCCGACCAGCGCCTCGACGCGATGCGCACCGTCGCCCACGACCGCGCCCGCTACGGCCCCGTCTGGGACCTCGCCGAAGCCCTCGTCCAACACGACGCCCTCTTCGCACAGTGGCGCGCGCGGCACGTCCTGATGGTCGAGCGCCAGATCGGCACGAAGTCGGGAACCGGCGGCAGCAGCGGCGCCCCGTACCTCCGCAGCCGGCTTGAGCTGCGCTTCTACCCGGAGCTCTGGGAACTGCGCAGCCAGCTCTAAAACCTTTGTCCAGTTACCTCCGGCACGCCCTGTACATCACCCGGCCGGCCGCCAAATCGGGTTATCCACAAGCCATGAAATCCGTCCGGCGCCGATGAGCGACGCGCCGCTAGGGTCGGACCCCTACCGGAAGGGGTGCGATGACGGCGGTCGAGATCGTCGATGGCGAGGTGCGCGCGCTGATCCGGCAGCGCGGGGTCGATCCGGCCCTGGAGCCGGCGGCCGTGCGGCGCCTGATCGACGACGTGCTCGCCGACTACGCCGACAGGGCACTCGTCGGGGTGCTGCCGGTGCTGCCGGATCCGCGCGCGGTGGCGCGGTCCGTGTTCGACGCCGTCGCCGGGCTCGGCCCGCTGCAACGGTTCCTGGACGATCCCGAGGTCGAGGAGATCTGGGTCAACGGCCCTGGCCGGGTGTTCGTCGCGCGGCGCGGCCGCAGCGAGCTGACCACGGCCATCCTCTCGGACGGGCAGATCCAGGACCTGGTCGAGCGGATGCTCAAGCACACCGGCCGCCGCGTCGACCTCTCCACGCCGTTCGTCGACGCGACCCTGCCCGACGGTTCGCGCCTGCACGTCGTCATCCCCGACATCACGCGGACGCACTGGGCCGTCAACATCCGCAAGTTCGTGATCCGCGCCCACTCGGTGGACGAGCTGGCGGCGCTCGGCTCGCTGACGCCGCAGGCCGCGCGGTTCCTGGAAGCGGCCGTGGTCGCGGGCCTGAACGTCGTCGTCTCGGGCGGCACCCAGGCGGGTAAGACGACGTTGCTGAACTGCCTGGCGGCGGCGATCCCGGCCAGCGAACGGGTGATCAGCTGCGAAGAGGTCTTCGAGTTGCGGCTGGCCCTCCCGGACTGGGTGGCGCTCCAGACCCGCCAGCCGAACCTGGAAGGCGCCGGCGAGATCCCGCTGCGCCGGCTCGTGTCGGAGGCCCTGCGGATGCGGCCGTCGCGGATCATCGTCGGCGAGGTCCGTCAGGCGGAGTGCCTGGACCTGCTGCTGGCGTTGAACTGCGGGCTACCGGGTATGGCCTCCATCCATGCCAACTCCGCGCGCGAGGCGATCACCAAGCTGTGCACGTTGCCGCTGCTGGCCGGCGAGAACGTGACGTCGGCGTTCGTCGTGCCCACCGTGGCGTCCTCGGTGGACGTGGTCGTCCACACCGAGGTCGACGCCGCCGGCCAGCGCCGGGTCCGCGAGATCGTCGGCGTGCCCGGTCGCACCGAGGGGAGCGTCGTCGAGATCGCCGACATCTTCACCGAGCGGAACGGGCGGCTGGTCCGCGCCGACGGGTACCCGCCGCACCCCGACCGGTTCGCGCGCGCCGGGTACGACCTCCCGGCGTTGCTGTCCCGCCATGTGGACACTTCGGCACGCGCCCACTCCGCCGGGGAGTCGGTTGCGATTCGCTGCCCGGCACCGGCCGCAGTCTCGTGGGAGGCATGACATGGGCGCGTTTCTCGGGCTGCTGCTCGGGCTCGGGGCCCTCCTGATCTGGCACAGCGGTCCCCGCGCACGGCCGATCACGATTCGCCCTGGCTGGCGGTTCCTTCGCCGCCGGACCGAACGGCTCCGGCAGGCCGGCGTCGTCGGCGTCACGGGCGGCCAGGTGCTGGCACTTCAGGCGCTCGCGGGGGTGCTGGTCGCGCTGCTCGTGCTGGTGGTGGCCGGCAGCCTGGCTGTCGCGGCGTGCTTCGGCGCGTTCGCGTTCTTCGCCCCGACGGTGGTCGTCGCCCGGCTGCACGAGCGCCGCGTCCGCGAGATGCGCGAGGTGTGGCCGGAAGTGGTGGACAACCTGGCGTCGGCGGTCCGGGCGGGGATGGCGTTGCCGGAAGCGGTGAGCGCGTTGGCAGTCCGTGGGCCGGAGCCGCTGCGTCCGGCGTTCGACCGGTTCGCCGCCGACTACCGCGCCACAGGTCGCTTCGCGGACTGCCTGGGCCGGCTCAAGGACGACCTGGCCGATCCCGTCGGCGATCGGGTATGCGAATCCCTGCGGTTGGCGAGGGACGTCGGCGGCACCGACCTCGGCCGGCTCCTCCGGACCTTGTCCGCGTTCCTCCGCGAGGAGGCCGGCACCCGCGCCGAACTGGAGACACGGCAGGGATGGACGGTGAACGCCGCCCGGCTCGCCGTCGCGGCGCCGTGGGCCGTCCTGCTGCTCCTGGCCACGCAGTCCACCACGCTGGAGGCGTTCGACCAGCCGGCCGGGCGGGCACTGCTCGTCGGCGGCGCGGTGGTCAGCGTCGTGGCGTTCCGTCTGATGCTGCGGATCGGCCACCTCCCGGTGGAGAGGCGCGTCCTCGGATGAATGGCGGAACGAACGTGCGCGGGTCGATGAGGGGCGGGTGCTGAGGTGAGCGCGATCGGCGCACTGCTCGGGTTCGTGTTCGCGGGCGGGGTCCTGCTGGCGGTGCTGTCGTCGCCGCCGATGCGGCGACCACGACTCGCCGACCGGGTCGCGCCGTACGTGGCGGACACGCCGCGGCCCTCACAGCTGCTGGCTCGTGCCGGTCAGGCGATGCCGTTCGGCGCGGCCGGTCGGCTGATGGCGCCGGTGCTCATCGATGCCGCGCGGCGCCTCGAAGTGGTGGTCGGCGGTAGCCGGTCCGTCCGGCGGCGGCTGCTGGCCCTGGGCAGCACCCGGACGGTCGAGGACTTCCGGGTCGAACAGGTCATCTGGGGTGTGGCGGGGGTCCTCGTCGGGCTTCTGGCCGGTGTCGGGCTGTCGGCCGCGGCGGGATCGACCAGCGCCGTGGCGCTGGTGCTGTGCGTGTTGACCGGCGCGCTCGTCGGGGTACTCGGCAGGGACTGGCTCCTCTCGGCGCAGGTCAGCCGGCGGCAGCAACGGATGCTGGCCGAACTGCCGGTGATCGCGGAGCTGCTGGCGCTCGCCGTCACGGCCGGCGAGACGCCGGCGGCGGCGTTGGAGCGGGTCTGCCGGCTCTGCCGGGGCGAGCTGGCCCAGGAGTTGGAGACGGCGCTCGTCGAGACGCGGTCGGGAACGGCGTTGCCGGTCGCGCTCCAGTCGCTCGCCGCGCGGACCAGCCTCGACCAGCTTGCCCGGTTCACCGACGGCTTGATCATCGCGTTGGAGCGGGGCACGCCGCTCGCCGACGTGCTGCGCGCCCAGGCCGCGGACGTCCGCGAGGCCAGCAAGCGTGCGCTGCTCGCGTCCGGCGGGCGTCGGGAGATCGCGATGATGGTGCCGGTCGTGTTCCTGATCCTGCCCCTGACCGTCCTGTTCGCCCTGTACCCGGGGCTCGTGAACATCAGCCTCCTCACGCGCTGAGCACTCGCCGACATGCGGTCGGCCCGCCGCGGCCGTACGGTCGAGGAAACGAGGGAGGTCGCCTGACATGTCCCAGACTGAGCCTGAACAGGTAGATCAGCACGCATCCGAGCACCACGCTGGCTTTCCGGAGGTCGACCCGGAGTTCGAGGCGATGCGGGCCGAGCGTGCGCGGATCGTCCGCACATTCCTCGAAACGATGGATGCCGCGGGCAACCCCGGCCTGAGCCGCAAGCTCGGATCGACGGCGCGCGAACTCGTCGGTCAGGAGCCGGACGAGTACTGGTCCGCGATGCTGGTGACCGACGGCGGTTCCGAGCGGGAAGTCGTCGTCTTCACCGATGGGCGCCACGGCTACAGCGATGAGCTCGCCTACTCGGACCGGCCCCGCAGCCGGGACGACGAGATCACGCCGGACGAGCTCCGCGCCGTGCTGACGTCCATCCTCGACGAACACAGCCTGACCTGGCCCGCCTGAACACCTGGTCGACCGACACTTACCCAGACCACCCCGAATCTGCGTCAACGCCGCCGTGGCCCGCGATGAACCGGACTGTCCGGACTCGCGTGCTGTAACCGGGCGCCGGACACCCCGCTAAGCCCGACAGTTCGACCGCGCCGGCCCACATGAGTGGCATTTGAGACGTAGTTATCCACAACCGCACAACAAAGTCGGTGAGTGATCCGCAAAACTCCCTAAGCTCTCCTGGAACGGTGATACAGGAGGCAATCAGCTCTCCTGAGGTGCGCCGAGCGAGGGGATTTGTGGTGGGCGTTGATCGTTTGCTTCTCCGGCTCCTACTGGCCGCGCGATCCCGCGCGACTGGCGACAGGGGCGATGTACCCGGATGGGTCATGGTGACCGTGATGTCCGCGGGGTTGGTCGTCGCGCTGTTCGCTGTGTTCCGGGACGCGATCACCGAGGCGGTGCAGAACGCGCTGGACCAGGTCGTGTCCGAGACCGGCGGCTAGGCCGCACGGTGGCGCATCAAGCCAGAACGATGCCTCGTCGAGATCGAACCGCGGCCCGTCGACGCAGGATGGCGGCCCCTCGAACTACAACGGGGGCCCAGCGAAGCACTACGGCGACCCTGCGATGGCAATCAGCGGTGTGTGGATGGCAGCTGGTTGCGCGCCGCTGGCAGCCGGTGGCGTGGCGCGGGCGGGATGATGGATCGGCCACGCTCGAGTTCTCGCTGGTCGCGGTGCTGCTTCTGATGTTGTTGCTGGCGATCGCTCAGGTTGCGGTCTACCTCCACATTCGCAATGTCGCCGTGGCCAGTGCCGCCGAGGGCGCTCGGTACGCCGCCAACGCGGACGTGCCTCCTGAGGACGGTGCCGCCCGCACCCGCGACATCCTCGCCCGCGCGGTCGGCAGCGGCACGGCCGGCCGGCTGTCGTGCGAGGGCAGCGCCGAGGCCGGGCCGGACGGCACTGAGGTCGCCGTCGTGCGGTGCGCCGGCGCCCTGCCGGTCTTCTTCGCGCCACTCGGCGAACTGCTGCCGCTCGATGTCACCGGACACGCGATCGAGGAAGCCCCCGCATGACGAGCGACGGCGGAAGGCTCTGCATGCGGAGCGAACGTGGAAAGGGCCGCGTACGGCGCGACGGCAGAGGCCCAACATGAGGAGCGAGCCTGGGTGGCGCCGCATGGAGAGCAACGGTGGAAGCCGCCGCGTGGGAAGCGGCGGTGGAAGGCGCCGCGTGAGAGGTGATCGAGGGGCGGCGACCATCGAGTTCGTCTTCCTCGGGGTTCTTGTCCTGGTGCCGCTCATGTACCTGGTCATCGCTGCCTCTGAGGTGCAGCGCAACGCCTTCGCCGTGACGCAGGCCGCGCGCGAAGCAGGTCGTGCCTACGCGACCGCCGACGATCCGGCCGCTGCCGACGGACGCGCCCGCCATGCCGTCACGCTGGCCTTTCGTGACCAGGGGCTCTCTCCGGACGGCGTCGAGCTGCGATACGGCGCGGTCGGCGGTGGCTGTGCCGACGACGGCGCGGCCACGCTCGAGCCAGGCGCCGACTTCGAGATCTGCGTGGTGCGGACGTTCCGAATTCCCGCCGTCCCAACCTACGTCGACGCCGGCAACAACACCGTGACCGGCCGCTACGTCGTCCACATTGACGATTTCCGGAGCGCGGGATGATCGACCGACCACCTTCGGGGGCCGCCGGGATCCGCATCGGCCAGCGCCGCACGCGCCAGCGACGTTGGCCGTGGAACGGCCGGTCCGGCGGACGGCGAAGGAAGGGAAATGGCTGGTCAGGGCAGCAGGACGGCGGGAGCACGGTGCCGCTCGTCCTGTTGTGCTTCCTCGTCGGGGCCATTCTTGTCGCCGGCGTCACGGCGTCGTCCTCGGCGTTTCTCGCGCAGCGCGATCTGCAGGCGGACTGTGACGGTGCGGCGGTGGCGGCAGCGTCCGGCGTGGACCTGGACGTTCTGTACGGCGACGGCGACGGCGACGGCGACGGCGACGGCGATGGCCACGGCCACGGTGACGGCGACGGCGACAGCGACAGCGACAGCGACGGCGGCCCGGTCCAGGACACCCTCCCGCTCGCGACCGGGCAGGCCCGGGACGCGGTGGCCGACTACCAGGGCGGGTTCGAGGCGGACGTCACGGTCGACGGTGAGCGTGTCACCGTCGCGTGTCGGCGTGTCGTCGCGGTGCCGTTCGGACGTCTGTTCGGCGTCGGCGGTGGCCTGGAGCGCTCCACTGTGAGCACGGCGCGAGCGCCTTTGCGACCGTGAGGAGGTGTCGAGTTGCGCGCAATCCCTGCTCAGCGGGCCCACGGATCCACAGTGGATGTCGTTAGGGCCTGGATTCCCAGGCCAGAGCGTGGCACCGTGGGGGTATGGCGGACAAAGGTCTCAACGCGACAGCAGCGGCCCTCCTGGGGCTGCTCCATGATGGGGCGATGACCGGCGGCCAGTTGATGGCCGCAGCGGAGTCGCGGCTCGGTCCGTTCTGGACCACGACGCGGAGCCAGGTGTACCGGGAGCTCCCGGTCCTGGCCGAGCGGGGCTACGTGCGCACCGGCAAGCCCGGGCCGCGCTCGTCCCAGCCGTACGCGATCACCGCGGCCGGCAAACGCGCGTTCTCGCGCTGGCTCTCCGAGCCGGCGGGGCGCGACCAGCTGCGTAACCCGCTTCTGTTGCGGGCTGCGTTCGGTTCCCTGCACAGCGGCAACCAGCTCGGTGAGCTGTACGAGGCGCAGGGCGAGGCGCACAACGCGCGGCTGGCCGAGCTCCGGGAGGAGCTGAAGGTGGCGAAGAAGGGTGACGACCCGTTCAAGGTCGCCACGCTGGAGTTCGCGATCACCTATCAGCGCGCGCTCCTGAAGTGGCTCGACTCGGCGCCTAGCAGCTGATCGGCCCGAAAGAGTGTCTCTGAGGACGTAGCGGGCCCGCACCCCGTACGCCCGGTGGGCGCGGCCGTGCTCCGAACCGCGTAGGCTGACTCTTCGTGGCTGCGGTAGATGTTTCCGAGGATCTGAAGGCTCTCGACACGACGTTGACGTCGGTGGAGGCCGTCATCGACCTGGACAGGCTCCGGACCGAACTGGCCGGGCTGAACGAGGCCGCGGCGGCGCCAGATCTCTGGGACAACCAGGAGAAAGCGCAGCAGATCACCTCGCGCCTGTCGTTCGTCCAGAGTGAGCTGAACCGCGTGGAGGGCCTGCGCCGTCGCCTCGACGACGCGGGGCTCATGCTGGAGATGGCCAACGACGAGGACGACTCGGAAACCCGGGACGAAGTCCAGGCCGAGGTCGCGGAGCTGCGCAAGGCCATCGAGGAGCTCGAGGTCCGGACCCTGTTGTCGGGGGAGTACGACCAGCGGCAGGCGCTGGTGACCATCCGTGCCGAGGCGGGCGGTGTGGACGCCGCCGACTTCGCCGAGCGCCTGATGCGCATGTACCTGCGTTGGGCCGAGCGGCACCACTACCCGGTCGAGGTGTACGACACGTCGTACGCGGAAGAGGCCGGCATCAAGTCGACGACGTTCGCGATCCAGGCGCCGTACGCCTACGGGACGCTCTCGGTGGAGCAGGGCACGCACCGTCTGGTCCGGATCAGCCCGTTCGACAACCAGGGCCGCCGCCAGACCAGCTTCGCGGGCGTCGAGGTGCTGCCGGTCGTGGAGCAGGACGACCACGTCGAGATCCCGGAGAACGACATCCGGATCGACGTGTTCCGTTCCTCCGGCCCGGGCGGGCAGAGCGTCAACACCACCGACTCGGCGGTCCGGATCACGCACATCCCGACCGGCATCGTGGTGTCCTGCCAGAACGAGAAGTCGCAGATCCAGAACCGTGCCGCCGCGATGCGGGTGCTCCAGGCGAGGCTGCTGGAGCAGCGCCGCCGAGAGCAGAAGGCCGAGATGGACGCGCTCAAGGGCGACGGTGGTAACTCGTGGGGCAACCAGATGCGGTCCTACGTCATCCACCCGTACCAGATGGTGAAGGACCTCCGCACCGAGCACGAGACCGGTAACCCGCAGGCTGTGTTCGACGGTGACATCGACGGTTTCATCGAGGCGGGCATCCGCTGGCGGAAGCAGAGCGAGACCGCGCGGTAACCCTCAGTTTGATTCGGCGGAGCTGTAACGCTTCGCGGCCTCTCCGCGATGGGTAAAGCTGCTCTCCGGACGGTTCCCTTGTCCGTCCCATAAATCTTCCTTATCCGGGCGTCCTGAGCTGGCGGCCGTCGCTCGCGCTCACCTAACCTCTGCCCCGGTGACCGGTTCGGTGGGCGGTTACCAGACCCGGGGGGATCGCGATACGGATTCGTCGTCGTGGGCAGGCAGTGACGACGAACCGATAACAGCATCGCGGACCCCTTAATCGTCCGGTGGATCACACGAGGGGCACGTTGTGCAGGTAAAGGAACGCTCTTTACGGAATTCGGTTCGGCGCGGAATGGCGATTCTCGCCGGTGCCGCCGTCGGCCTGATCGCGGTGGGAGCGTTCGCGGCCCCCGCCAGCGCCCACCAGGCGACGATTCGCGGCAATGCGAACTGCGACACGTCGAGAGGCGAGTACGTCGTCACCTGGACGGTGTCGAACGACTTCCGGAGCACGGCGACACGCGGTCGCGTCAACGCCCTTCCCGAGGGCAGCACCGTCGACCTGGGCCGTGACATTCCGGGCTACGGCTCGATCACCGGCACTCAGCGGGTGCCGGGCACGTCCAGGTTCGCGGGTATCGAGCTGGACTACATCATGTGGCGCAGCGACGACCACGTGCAGCGGGACGGCCTCCGCAAGGTCATCAGCCTCCCCGCGAACTGCTCCGTCCCCAAGCCGCCGCCCGGGGACAAGCCCCCGGCGCCGAAGCCGCCGAACACGGACTGTGTCGGCGCCGAGGTCGCGACGTTCAGCCACACGTTCGACGGCGCCAAGGGCACGGCGACGGTGAAGCTGAACGGCAACAAGCCGTTGTGCAAGGGCGCCGACCAGAGCTTCGCGCTCATCTCCTACACGGTCGCGAAGGAGCCTGCCGGCCAGGAGAAGAAGTTCGATTCGGTGACGGGCACGATTTCGCCGAAGAAGAAGAGCGTCGATTTCAAGGTCAAGTTGCCGCCTTGCGCACTCAAGGTTTACCTGGTGTTCGACAAGGACGTCATCGACACGATTTCGGCGACCGAGAATTACGGTGACCGCGTTCTCGGTTCGAAGGGCAAGCCCGGCAGCCTCTCCACCGGTGTGCTCGGCACCTACACCGGTGCCGGCGCGGAATGTGGCGGCAAGCCCGCGGTGACGTTCGAGAACACGTGCGAGAACGTGACGATCACGCTCATCAACGACGGCACCGAGCCGGCGCAGTTCAACGGGTTCACCAAGATCGGCGACGGCGCGTACCAGCCGGTGCCGAAGCCGTTCACGGTCGACCCGGGCAAGCGGGCGACGTTCGCGGTGGAGCCGGTGAAGCCGGGGCTGTCGGTGAAGGTGACGTCCGGCTCGTTCAGCCAGGAGCACACGTGGGCCGCCCCGGAGGAGTGCGCCGAGCCGTCCGGCGGCACCGAGCCGTCGCCGACGCCCGGCGAGGGTGGTGGCCTCCCGGTCACCGGTGCGGGGCTGGGCGGTCTGATCGCCGCCGCGCTCGCGGTGACCGGAGCCGGCGCGGCGATGGTGATCCTCGCGCGCCGCCGCCGCCAGCAGACAGCGTGACCGACGCCGCATAAATAGGGTAGAGCCGGGCCTGACACCGTCGGGCCCGGCTCGTCCTGTATACCCATCGCAGTGAAACGACTACTGCGTGATGAGTGGAACGCCGTGCCATCGGTGGGCGTCACCGCTGTTACGCGAGGAGGTTAGACTCAGCCCCCGTGATCACCCTTGACGGCGTAACCAAGACCTACCCCAAGGCTCGCCGCCCTGCACTCGACGACGTCAGCGTCTCGGTGGAGAAGGGCGAGTTCGTCTTCTTCATCGGTCCCTCCGGGTCCGGTAAGTCGACCTTTATCCGGCTTCTTCTCAAGGAAGAGTCGCCGACGAAGGGGCGGGTGGCCGTCGCCGGCAAGGACCTCTCCGCGATCCGGAAGTGGAAGGTTCCCCAGCTGCGCCGCAGCATCGGGTGCGTCTTCCAGGACTTCCGCCTGCTGCCGAACAAGACGGCGGCGGAGAACGTGGGCTTCGCGCTCGAGGTGATCGGCAAGACGAAGCCGGTGATCCGCCGGGTCGTGCCAGAGGTGTTCACCCTGGTCGGCCTGGAGGGCAAGGAGAACCGGATGCCCCACGAGCTCTCGGGTGGTGAGCAGCAGCGGGTGGCGATCGCGCGCGCGTTCGTCAACCGGCCGCTGGTGCTGCTGGCCGACGAGCCGACCGGAAACCTGGACCCGGACACGAGCGTCGAGATCATGCGCCTGCTCGACCGGATCAACCGCACCGGCACCACGGTGGTCATGGCCACCCACGACTCGAACATCGTGAACCAGATGCGGCGGCGCGTGGTCGAGCTCGACCGCGGGCGCATCATCCGTGACCAGGCGCGCGGTGTCTACGGATGATCCGGCTCGTCCCCGTCCCCACGACCAGCTCTGACGAAGACCCGAGGAACTGATGCGCGCAAAGTTCGTCCTGACCGAGGCCGCGACCGGCCTGTGGCGCAACGTCACGATGACTGTCGCGATGATCCTCACGACCGCGATCTCCCTGGTGCTTCTCGGCGCGGGCGGCCTGCTGTACGTGCAGGTCGAGAAGGTCAAGGAGCTGCTGTTCTTCAAGGTCGAGGTGACGATCTTCCTCGACGAGGGCGTCACGGAGGATCAGCGCGACAAGCTCAAGACCGAGCTGGAGGGCGACGACCTCGTCCAGAACGTCGAGTACGAGAGCCGTGAGGCCGCGTACAAGCGGTTCCAGGAGCTGTTCGAGGACTCGCCTGACCTGGTCCAGAACGTGAAGCCCGAGGCGCTGCCCGAGTCGTTCCGGATCAAGCTCAAGGATCCACGCCAGTTCGAGGCGATGAACCAGCGCTACTCCGACTCCGACGGTGTGGACAAGGTCGCCAACCAGCAACAGCTGGTCGGGAAGATGTTCAAGGTGATCGACGGGGTGAAGTCCGCGACGTTCATGGTCGCGCTCGTCCAGCTGCTCGCCGCGCTGTTGCTGATCGGAAACACGATCCAGGTGGCCGCGTACAGCCGGCGGCGCGAGGTCGGCATCATGAAGCTGGTCGGCGCGTCGAACTGGTACGTGCGATTGCCGTTCATCCTCGAAGCGGCGGTCGCGGGCCTCATCGGCGCCACGGTGGCCTGGCTGTGGCTGGTCCTGGCGAAGGTGTTCCTGCTGGACGGCGCCCTCGATCCGATCTTCTCCAGCGGCATCATCCCGCGCATCCCGTGGTCGTACATCCTCGCCACCGGTCCTCTGCTGGGCGTGTTTGCCGTGTTCATCGCGGGTGTGGCCGGCTGGCTGACGCTCCGGTTCTACGTGAAGGTCTGACCCAGCAAACTGCACCAAAAGGCCCGGAACGCTCCACTATGGGGCGTTCCGGGCCTTTTGTAACTTAGAACGAGGCTCGTGTTTCTGCTGGGGTCTTTGTCAACCAGCGTTCCTGTCGTAACGTAACGCTCGACCTGAGATCGAGGTGACGCTCGTCAGGGCGGTCCGTGGGGGACGGGCACCAGAAGCTGGGGGTCGTGGCATGGCGGCAAGCGGTCGACGAATGGCACGGTCACGACACTGGCTGATGGCGGTTGCGGTCGTCGCCGTCGGCGGACTTCTGGTGGCGACCCCGGCGGTGGGTGACCCCGCGGCCGATCAGCGACGCGCCGACCGGGCGCTCCAGCAGGCCGCCGCCGCGCTCGAACACGCGAGCAGCCGGGCTCAGGTGGCCGGCGTCGCGTACAGCCGGGCCAGCCAGCTCCTGCCCGTCGCGCAGCAAGCGGTCGCGCAGGCCCGCGGGGAGGTCGCCGCCGCGCAGGTGCAGGCCTCGACGGCCGCCCGCCTGGCCGAGCGGGCCCGGGCCGCGTTGACGCTGGCAGAGGCCAACCTGGCGCAGAGCGAACGAGCGGTCGAGGACGCCCGTGACCACCTCGGCGAGTTCGTCCGCGCGAGCTACCAGGGCGCGCCGTACATATCGGCGTCGGCGCTGTTCGGTGCCCGCACCCCAGACCAGCTGGTCGCCGGCATGGACTACCTGAACAGCCTGGCCACCGGCGAGCGGAAGGCGATCGAGCGCGCGAGCCAGCTCCGGCTGACGGCCGCCCAGAAGCGCGCCGAGGTCGTGGAGATCAAGCGGAAGGTGGACGAGGCCGACGCGCTGGCGAAGCAGGCCCTCGGTGTGGCTCAGCGCCAGGAGGCGGCGGCGGAAGCGGCGCAGCAGCGCGTCAACCAGCTCGTCGAGGAGCGCAAGCATGCGCTGTCGGTGGCCCAGCAGGAGAGGGTGTCCGGCGCCAAGCGGTACGCGGAGGCCCAGGCGGAGTCCAAGCGGATCGCCGCCGCACTGCGCGAGGCCGCCCGGCAGGCTCGCGAGGACGCCCGCAAGAAGCCGCCGAAGGGGACCAAGCCCACCAGGCCGAAGCCGGGCAAGCCCAGCGCCGGCGGCATCCTGGCCAAGCCGGTCAACGGGTGGAAGTCCAGCGACTTCGGCCGCCGGTACGACCCGTACTACGGCGTCTGGCAGCTCCACGCCGGCACCGACTTCGCCGCGCCGGGTGGTGCCGCGATCCGGGCCGCCGACGACGGCGTCGTGGTCCGCGCCGGGTGGAACGGCGGGTACGGCAACTACACGTGCATCTACCACGGTGATCTGCGGGACGGGCGTGGCCTGTCGACCTGCTACGCCCACCAGTCCTCGATGGTCGCCAAGCGTGGCGCGCGCGTCGGCCGTGGCCAGCTCATCGGCCGTGTCGGCACCACGGGCGCGTCGACGGGCAACCACCTGCACTTCGAGGTCCGCATCGACGGCGAGCCCGTCAACCCGATGCGCTGGCTGTGACTGCGCGAGAAAATGGCGCTGACAACATCCGTAACATGAAACCTCGTGCGCCAGGGTGGCGCTGAGGGAGGAGCGTCATGCCGCGGGAGTCCGGGCGCAAGCTCATCGCGTCCAACCGCAAGGCGCGGCACGACTACGAGATCCTCGACAAGTACGAGGCCGGGATCGTCCTGACCGGCACCGAGGTCAAGTCGCTGCGCGCCGGCCGCGCGTCGCTGGTCGACGGCTTCGGCACGATCAAGGACGGCGAGGTGTGGCTGGAAGGGGTGCACATCGCCGAGTACGCCGAGGGCACGTGGACGAACCACGCGCCGCGCCGCATCCGCAAGCTGCTGCTGAACCGGATGGAGATCAACCGCCTGATCGGCAAGATCAAGGAGGGCGGGCTGACGCTGGTGCCGCTGCAGATGTACTTCTCCGACGGGCGGGCCAAGGTGGAGATCGCCCTCGCGCGCGGTAAGAAGTCCTACGACAAGCGCCAGGACCTGGCCAAACGGGACGCGAACCGGGAGATCTCCCGCCAGCTGGGCCGCCACCTCAAAGGTCGCGGCACCCGCTAGGAAGAATCCCGTGGCGCGAGCCGTTAGGATTGGTGAAGATCCACGCACCAGGGGGTGATTGGTCTCGACTCCGGACGTCGAGGCAGGAGAAGCGGGCCGAGGAAGGCGACGATGATCTCGTTAACCACGAAATGTCGCAAAAAAATCAAGCGCCGACACTAATCGTGCGCGTCTCGCCCTTGCTGCCTAAGTAGCAAGCGGTGGACTGTCAGACCGGGAGTGCCTTCGGCCCGGAGCCTGGCATCAGCTAGAGGGCTAAACCGTTCGACCCGGCTGCGGGGGCGGACGGGACATTTCACAGCAGCTGGGCCCGTCACCGACTTGCTCGCGTGATCGGTGGGGCCGAGAAAAGCACAGCGAGCTACGCCCGTAGAAGCCCTGTCAAGTCGCCGGAGGACCCGGGTTCGATTCCCGGCACCTCCACCGCAGGAAGAACGGCGGCGCCACCCGGCGCCGCCGTTCTCCGCGCCAAGCCTCAGAACGTGTACGCCTCGGCGACCGTCTGGTAGTCGAACTGGTCACCCGCGCCGAACCACAGCTCGACCTCGTACTTCGCCTCCTCGACGTTGCCCGAGGCGTGGACGAGGTTCGCGACGCCCTTGTCCTTGCTCATCGCGTACGCCTTGGACTGGTGCGCGAAGTCGCCGCGGATCGTGCCGGGAGGGGCCTCGTTCGGGTACGTGCCACCGACGAGCCGGCGGACGTTCGCCACCGCCTCCACACCTTCGAGCACCATCGCGATGACCGGCCCGCGCTGCATGGCCCGGGCGTTGGCCTCGTAGATGGCCGCGCCGAACCGCTCTTCGAGGTCGAAGTAGTGCTTGCGGGTCATCTCGTCGTCGAGCTGCGCCATCTTGACGCCGACGATCTTCAGCCCGGCGTCCTCGAACCGCTGTACCAGCCGGCCGACGAGCCCGCGGGCCACGGCGTCGGGCTTCAGAACGACGAGGGTCCGCTCCAGTGCGGTCACGACAGTGCCTTTCGATGACGGGTTGTAGACGGCCCCAGCCTAACGGCGGCCTGGAGTGCCTCGATGAGGACGGTGGCGACAGGCTCCGGCTGCGACCGGGACAGCGCCGTGAGCCGCCGCGCCCCGCCGACGGGCAGCGTGGTCACCGTGACCGTGTCCGGCGGGAGGTCCCCCAGCGCCAGCGACGGGAGGATCGCCGCGCCGAGCCCGGCCGCGACCAGCGCGATGACCGCGGGGAACTCCAGGCACGTGTGGGCGCGGACCGGCGTGAAGCGGTGCCGGGTGGCGAGCCGGTCCAGCGCCGCGCCGCACGCGGTGTCGGGCGGCGCGGCGATCCAAGGGCTGGCGGTGAGGTCGCGCATGGCGCGCGGGTTCCAGCCGCTGGGGACGACGATCACGTACTCGTCGTCGGTGAGCGGGTGCGCGGCGAGTCCGGTCACGTCGGTCGGCGGCTGGTCGCCTTCGGTGATCAGGACGTCGACGGCGCCGGTCCGCAGCTCGTGCAGGGCCGGAGGTCCCTCCAGCTCTACCACGCTCGGCCGGACGTCCGGGTGGGTGCCGGCGAGCGTGGCGATGGCCGGGACGATGAGGTGGCGGATGGCGGTCGCGAAGCCGGCGACGACGACCGGTCCGGTGACGCGTCCGCTGAGTGCGGTGAGGTCGCGGCGGGCGGCGGCGAGTTCCTGCTCGATCCGCTCGGCGCGTTCGGCCAGGAGGCGACCGGCGGCGGTGAGGGCGATCCGCCGTCGCGAGCGGTCCAGCAGGGCGACGCCCGCTTCGTGTTCGAGCTGGGAGAGCTGCTGGGAGACCGCCGACGGCGTGAGGTGGAGCAGCCGTGCCGCGTCCATGACGCCGCCGCGCAGGGCCACGGCGCGCAGGACACGGAGCCGGCGCGGGTCCAGTTCCATCAGAATCGCTTTCGTCCTACTTAAGAAAAGCTCGATTGTTCTTCAGCATAGGTTCATTGATGATCGAGACATGAGCGAGCGGACCGAGTGGCGCGCACAGTTCGACGCGGACGTCACCTTCACCAACGGCGGCGGCATCCAGGCACACGGCTTCCGGCTGGACCTGCCGGCGCCCGACATCGACGATCGTGAGCTGGGGGACCTGTTCGTCCAGCACCTCGGACTGCTGATGGTCGACGCGGTCCGGGTCAGCAACCGTGAGCTGCTGCGCGAGCCGCACAAGGGGTCGCGCGGCGTGCCGGCGGCCAGCAACGGGGATCGCACGATCGTGGAGCTGAGCCACACGATCCGCGACGGCATGGTGACGTATCCCGGGCTGCCGGGGCCGGAGATCACCGACCATCTGTCCCGCGAGGCGTCGCGCGGCGTGTACGCGCCCGGCACCGAGTTCCACATCGGCCGGATCTCGTTGGTCGCCAACACCGGGACGTACCTGGACAGCCCCGCCCACAGGTACGCGGACGGCGCCGACCTCGCCGGCCTGCCGGTGGACCGGTTCGCGGACCTGGACGGCGTCGTCGTCCGGGTGCTGGGCGCCGGTAACCGGGGAGTGGACCGGATGGCGTTGCTGCCGTACGACGTCCGGGGAAAGGCCGTTCTCATCCACACCGGCTGGGACCGCCACTGGGGTACGGACGCCTACGGCACCGGCCACCCCTTCCTGACGGCCGACGGGGCGGCGTGGCTCGTCGAGCAGGGTGCTGTTCTGGTCGGGATCGACTCGGTCAACATCGACGACACCGCCGACACCGCCCGGTCGGCGCACACGACGCTGCTCGGCGCCGGCATCCCGATCGTCGAGCACCTGCGCGGCCTCGACCAGCTCCCGCCGACGGGCTTCCGGTTTCACGCGGCGCCCGCGCCTGTCGAAGGGCTCGGGACGTTCCCCGTGCGCGCGTACGGGGTCGTGATGTGATCACGGCCCTCGGGTGGGCCGGCGCGGCGCTGCTCGTCGTCGCGTACGCGCTGGTGTCGCTCGACCGGATCACCGGGTCCGGTAGGGCGTTCCAGGCCCTGAACGTCGCCGGCGGCGCCGCGCTGATGATCAATTCGGGATGGAACGGCGCCTGGCCGTCCGCCGTCCTGAACGTGGTCTGGGTCGCGGTGGGCCTCGCCGCGCTCGTCCGGCAGAAATGGCCAGATACGGGCACGTCAGCCGCGTCATGAACCGCGGTGGCCTCCGTCGCCTAGATGGAGGTGACCGTGGTGGGCCACGACGAGTTGGGCGACGAGCAGATCCTGGCGACCAGGCTGGCGACTGCGCGACGCCTGCGCGCGCTCCACCAGCAGCAGGCGTTCCCGGAGCCGGACATATGCGGCTGGTGTCTGAAGCGGTGGCCGTGCCCGGACCGGCGTTGGGCCGAACGGGTGGTCCGCGCCGCGGGTGCCCCGGCCGATGGTGCGGCGCCCGAAAAGCCCGATTCAGCCCCCGACTAATTTCTTATTGCCGAAGAAGCTCACAAATCGGGTAAAACACCAATTGGTGCCGCGGCTTATGCGTGCTCATGTGGCCAGTGGGGCACTCGTCCACGCGGGTGTCGATCATCAGACATGAGATCGCAACAATTAGTTATCGCGCGATTGCAAGAAGTAGTGGCGCGGCCTCCTGTTCTGGGTCATGATGTGCATCCACCCCCTGCTCGCTGTAGCTCAATGGCAGAGCGCCCGGCTTTCAGACTGGGAAGACGCCGGTTCGATTCCGGCCAGCGAGTCCACTTTCGTGATTACACAGGGTGTGATCCTTCTCCCGTCCCCGCCTGCGTGCAGCGTGCCTCTCTGTGACTGGTGGTGCCTCCTCGGGCGGATGGTCGTTCGTTGTACCTTAAATCCTTCTTTTACATTGGTCCGAGCACTTCGACTATGGCCCTGATCTGGGTTAACGTCGCTCGCTGGACCACGGAGACCGTCCTTTCAGGTGCACCCCACGCACCGCTGGGAGCCCCCACAGCTCCCGTAGAAAGGCACGGAAACCGACGGCTCTGATCACTATTAGTGACGGAGACCGGGGCCTCGACACCGACCGACCGACCACAATCCAGTGCGCGGAGTAAGTGCGTGCTGCGAAAGTGAGGACTGGCCTCATGCGCTTAACCCCCATGCGCACGCTCTTATCCGCAATGACAGTTGTTGTCGCCTTATCCGCTGGAGCCGCCTGCCGCGGTGGCGACGAGCCACGCGATGTGGCCGAGGCGAGCGCGCCCGGTACCGCCGCGGCGGCGCCCGCCACCGCCTCGGAGAGCCCGAGCGCGTCGGCGTCCGGTGGCGGCGAGGCGACCACGACCGCCAGCGCGAGCGGCAGCCCGAGCCCGTCCGCGTCGGCGCCGTCCGGCTCCTCGATGCCGCCGGCCCTCGGCGTCCAGTTCCACGGAACCTGGGAGCTGTACTACTCGCCGAGCAGCAGCGCCGCACCGAACGCCATGTTCACGCGGCACCTCGACCAGATCGCCAAGAACGGCGCGACGATGATCCGCCTCGACATCGGCTGGTCGGCGAGCCAGCCGAGCAACGCCACGCCGTCGCTGTCGAACGTCTACAACAAGCGGATCGCGCTGGTCCTCGACCAGGCCGCCAAGCGCGGTCTGAAGGTGCTCGTGACGCTGCACCAGTCGCCCTCGTGGGCGCGGCCGGGCACCGGATCGAACGTGAAGCAGTACCCGACCAACCCGGACTCCATCAAGCCGTGGACCACCTGGCTCGCCCGCACCTGGGGCAGCAAGGTCGAGGCGTGGGAGGTCTGGAACGAGCCGAACCTCGCCGAGTTCACCGGCGTCTCCGACTCCTCGAAGCGCGCGGCCAGGTACGTGCCGGTGCTGAAGGCGGCCGCTGCCGGGTTCCGCGCCGGCCGGGCCGGTACGACGGTGGTGTTCGGCGGGCCGGCGCAGACCGACGACGTGTTCGTCCGCCAGGCGTACGTCGCCGGCGCGAAGCCCCACTTCGACGTCATGGCCATCCACCCGTACCAGGGCAACCAGACCAAGCCGCCGGAGTCCACGGACATCTCCGGCAAGCCGCGGATGACGAACTTCCCGGCCGTGGTCGACGCCATGTCCGACTACGGCGACGGCAACAAGCCCGTCTGGTGGACGGAGTTCGGCTTCTCCGTGCACAGCAACGCGAACGTCCCTAAGGAGAAGGTCTGGCTTCTGGGCGTGCCGAGCGACGACGTGTCCGGCGACTACCTTCGGCGCTCGTTCGAGCTGGCGCGCAAGAAGTACCCGCAGGTGCGGGTCGGGATCCTGTACACCGCGTACCGGAACTCGGGCAGCGACTCCTACGGGCACCAGACCGGCTACCGGCTCATCGAGTCGAACGGCACGGTGCTGGCACAGCTGCCGATCCTCGGCAAATACATGGACGGTTTCGCGGGCCACCGCGCCCTGCGATAACTCCGGCGATCCGGGCGGTGCTGCCATTGGCAACATCGCCCGGATCCGTCTATGACGCGCCTGCAATCCGAATTACCCGGTAAGGGGTGTTCACGCAGGTAGTGTCGCCGATGTGCATCGTCGTACCGTTATTCGGACGGCTCTGTTCGGCGCCCCGGCCGTTGCGGCCGCGGCTATCGGTGGAGCCGCCCTGAACCGCGCGCATACCGACAGCGTGCCGGCGACGACCCGGGACCCGAACTGGATCTGGGACCCGTTCGGCGAGGAGAGCCGGCTCCCGCCCACCCTCGGCGTGCACTTCCACGGCACGTGGGACATGTACTACGCGAACCAGAACAGCGGCCCCGGCTCGATGTTCGACGATCACCTCGACCAGCTCGCCGGCCACGGCGTCAAGGTGCTGCGCGTGGACGTCGGATGGTCGGCGAGCCAGCCGCAGCGCGCCGTCCCGTCCGCCGACCACTGGTACAACCGCCGGATCTCCCGCGTGCTGGACGCCGCCGCCGCCCGCGACATGAAGGTGCTGCTGACCCTGCACCAGTCGCCGGAGTGGACGCGGCCCGGTACCGGCGGCGACAACCGGCAGTTCCCGGCCAACGGCGAGTCGATCCGCTACTGGGCCACCTGGATGGCGGCGACGTACGGCCCGCGCGTGCTCGCGTGGGAGGTGTGGAACGAGCCGAACCTCAAGGCGTTCACCGGCGTGGACGATCTCCGCGAACGATCGGTGCGGTACGTGCCCCTGCTCCAGGCGGCGTACGAGGGGTTGAAGGCGGGCCACCCCGACGCGATCGTCGTCTTCGGCGGTCCGTGCCAGAACGACGACGGCTTCGTCCGCGCCTGCTATCAACTGGGCGCCAAGGACTACTTCGACGTCATGGCCGTCCACCCGTACCAGGGCAACCAGACGCTGCCGCCCGAGACGAGGGACTCCGGCGGCCGCGACCGCATGACGCACTTCCCGGCCGTCCTCGACGTGATGAGCGACTACCTCGACGACGACAAGCCGGTGTGGTGGACGGAGTTCGGGTTCTCCGTGCACCGCAACGACGGCGTGCCGGTGAACGAGCCGTGGCGGCTCGGCGTGGCCAGCGACGCCCTGTCCGCGGAGTACCTGTACCGGTCGTTCGAACTGGCCCGGCGCGAGTACCCGCAGGTCCGGCTGGCGATCGTGTACGCGGCGTACAAGCCCTCCACGGACGTCAACGGCCACCAGTACGGGTACCGGATGCTCGACATCGACGGCACGTTGCGTCCGCAGCTGCCGACGCTGCGCGGGTACCAGGCCGCGTTCGGCGGCAGCCGTTCGCCGCTGCCGGACCCGGTGCTGCCGCCGACGCCCGTGCCGACGCCCGTCCCGGTGCCGACCGCGCCGTCCGGTCCGCCGAAGCCGCCCGTGCCGTCGCCGACCAGGCCGCCGCAGCCCACCCCGTCGCCTCCGCCGGGACCGCTGCCGCCGTCGGCGTCGCCGTCGCCGCGCCCGTCCCCGACGCCGAGCGCCACGCCGAAGCCGAAGCCCTCGCCGTGGACGCCGCCGAGCCCGTCGACGACACCCCGCCGCTGAACACCGGCGTGCCAGGATCGGCGCATGCCGACCTTGGAGACTGAACGGCTGCTGCTGCGTCCGCTCCGCGATGACGACCTCGACCGGTACGCGGCGATGATGGCCGATCCGGAGGTCGTCCGGTACCTCGGCTCGGCGCCGATGGAGCGCGACGACGCGTGGCGCAACCTCGCGCTGTTCGCCGGCCACGGCGTGCTGCGCGGCTGGACGAACAATGCCGTGGTTGAGAAGGCCACCGGCCGGTTCGTCGGCCGGTGCGGGCTGTGGCAACCAGAAGGATGGCCGGGGCTGGAGGTGGGCTGGACTCTCGCCCGTGAGGTGTGGGGTCGCGGCTACGCCACCGAGGCGGGGTCGGCGTGGCGGGACTGGGCCTTCGCGAACCTGAAGGCCGATGAGCTGCTGTCGGTGGTCCACCGCGACAACGCCCGGTCGGCACGCGTCGCGGAGCGGATCGGCCACCGGTACCTGCGGGACGTGGAGATTCGCGGCTTCCCGTGCCGTCTCTACGGGCAGCCGTTCCCTACGGCAGGGTCAGCTCCGTCTTGATGCCGTCGAGCGCGCTGGCGCACGGGCAGGTGCGCTCGGTCGGCAGCGCGGCGGCGACATCGAGCACCACGCCGCGCAGGCGCTCGGTGTTCTCGCGGAAGACCCGGAACACCTCCTGCATCGTGACTTCCTCGCCCGCTTCGACGCCGGCGTCCAGATCGGTCACCAGCGCGACGGACGCGTAGCAGAGCTCCAGCTCGCGGGCCAGGACCGCCTCCGGATGCCCGGTCATGTTGACGAGCGACCAGCCCTGCGCGCTGAACCACCTGGACTCGGCCCTGGTCGAGAAGCGCGGGCCTTCGACGACGACCATCGTGCCGCCGTCGACCGCGCCGATCCCGTTGGACCCGGTGGCGGTGAGCAGGGCCGCCCGACCCGTCGGGCAGTACGGGTCGGCGAACGCGATGTGCACCGCGCCCTGGTCGTGGAACGTCTGCACGCGTCCGGACGTGCGGTCCACGAGCTGGTCCGGGACGACGAACGTGCCGGGGCCGAGCTCCGGACGGAGTCCGCCGACGGCACACGGCGCGATGATCTGCCGTACGCCGAGGGACCGCAGGGCCCAGAGGTTCGCGCGGTACGGGATCTTGTGCGGCGGGAACTGGTGGTCACGGCCGTGCCGGGGCAGGAACGCGACGCGCCGCTCGCCGACGGTGCCGACGGTGACCGCGTCGCTCGGCGGCCCGTACGGGGTGTCGAGGGAGATCTCCTCGGCGTCGTCGAGCAGTGCGTACAGTCCACTGCCGCCGATCACGGCGACATCGGGCGCGGCGGAACCAGGCACGTCAGGTCCTCCCTCGGGGTCCGTCCGACCCTATCGAGACCACCGGTTCGCGGGACTGGGTAGGGGGTTACCGCCCCGCACCGGCAGGCGTTTGGGCATGATCACGACATGCCGGCTGAACGACTCACGGGACGACTCCTCGTCGCGACGCCAGCGTTGAAGGATCCTCACTTCGAGCGGACCGTCGTCCTGCTGGTCGCCCACGAGGAGACCGGCGCGCTGGGCGTGGTGCTCAACCGTGCCACCGAGGTGCCCATCGGCGAGGTGCTGAACGGCTGGGACTCACTGGCCGCGCAGCCGCCCGTCGTGTTCGAAGGCGGCCCCGTCCAGCCTGAGGCGGCGATCTGTCTCGCGCGGGCCCGTCCGGGCGCCGAGCCCGAGGGATTCAGCCGGGTCGAGGGCGTGGTCGGGACGGTCGACCTCTCCGCCGACCCGGAAGTGCTCGGCACCGACCTCGAACGGCTGCGCATCTTCGCCGGGTACGCCGGCTGGGACGCCGAACAGCTCGAATCGGAAATCGACGAAGGAGCCTGGTTCGTCCTCGACGCGCTACCGGGCGACGCGTTCATGCCGCAGCCGGACGACCTGTGGTCGATGGTGCTGCGCCGGCAGGGCGGACTCATGGCCGCCGTCGCCACCTTCCCCGCCGATCCCACCCTCAATTAGGGCTCCGGATACCGGGTAACAGGCTGTGCCCGGGACTGTGTACACTTCAGCAGTCCGTCCGGCACAGCCGGATGCGGGGCTGTGGCGCAGCTGGTAGCGCACCACACTGGCAGTGTGGGGGTCAGGGGTTCGAGTCCCCTCAGCTCCACCATTAAATGACCTGGACAGTGTCCAGGTCATTTGTGGTTTCCGGGGACATTTTCGCCATAGGACGGGGGATGCGCATGATCACGCCGCTTGTATCGGTACTGGACCTGCGCGTGCGCCAGGCGATGGCCGCCGTCCTGCCGCCGGAGGTGGCCGGCGCCGACCCGCAGATCCGCCCCTCGGAGCACGCCGACTTCCAGGTGAACGGGCTGCTCGCCCTGGCCAAGCCGCTGCGCGCCAACCCGCGCGAGCTGGCCACCCGGGTCGCCGGCGCGCTCACGGCCGACGACGTGATCGCCTCGTGCGAGGTCTCCGGCCCTGGCTTCCTCAACCTGACGCTGACCAGCGGCGCGATCCTGCGCCAGCTCGTCCTGCGGGCGGGCGACGAGCGGCTCGGCGTGCCCGTCACCGACGCGGGCAGCGTCACGGTGATCGACTACTCGCAGCCCAACATCGCGAAGGAAATGCACGTCGGGCACCTGCGGAGCACGATCATCGGCGACGCCCTCGTGCGGGTGCTGGAGTTCGACGGCGCCAAGGTCGTCCGGCGGAACCACCTGGGCGACTGGGGAACCCAGTTCGGGATGCTGATCCAGTACCTGATGGAGGAGCAGCCCGCAGAGTCCGGCGCCGACGCGATCTCGCGGCTCAACGCGCTGTACCGGGCGGCGCGGGCGAAGTTCGACTCGGATCCCGAGTTCGTCGAGCGGGCGCGGCGGAGGGTCGTGGACCTCCAGGCCGGTGACCCCGAAACCCTCGCCGGCTGGCAGGACATCGTCGCCGAGTCGAAGGTCTACTTCAACGAGGTGTACGGCCGTCTCGGCGTGCTGCTCACCGACGACGACGCGGTCGGCGAGAGCTTCTACAACCCGTTCCTGCGCGGTGTCGCCGAGGACCTGGAACAGCGCGGCGTGGCCGTCCGCAGCGAAGGCGCGTTGTGCGTGTTCTTCGACGACGTCCGCGGGCCCGACGGCAACCCGGTGCCGCTGATCATCCAGAAGAGCGACGGCGGATTCGGTTACGCCGCAACGGATCTCGCCGCGATCCGCCACCGCGTGGAGACCCTCGGCGCCACCCGCCTTCTGTACGTCGTGGACGCGCGCCAGGCCCTGCACTTCCGGATGGTGTTCGAGACGGCACGCCGGGCCGGCTACCTGCCCGACGGCGTCGAGGCCGTGCACGTCCCGTTCGGCACGGTCCTCGGTTCGGACGGGCGTCCGCTCAAGACGCGTGCCGGCGAGACCGTCCGGCTGATCGCGCTGCTGGACGAGGCGGTTGAGCGGGCCCGCGCGGCAATGCGCCCCGACTTTGACCCGACCCTGGTCGATCAGCGGGCGCGGGAGGTCGGGATCGGGGCGGTCAAGTACGCCGACCTGTCGACCAGCCGGGCGCGCGACTACGTCTTCGACATCGACCGGATGGTCTCGCTCCAGGGCAATACCGGTGTCTACCTGCAGTACGCGCATGCCCGGATCCGGTCGGTCCTGGCGAAGCTGCCGGCCGGCGGGTCCGATGTGGACGTGACGGTGCCGCTGGAACCGGCCGAGCGCCGGCTGGCGATGCTGCTCGACGAGCTGGGCGCCGTGCTCGCATCGGTCGGGGAGGACTACGAGCCTCACCGCCTGTGCGTCTACCTGTACGGGCTGGCCCAGGCGTTCAGCGACTTCTACGAGGCGTGCCCTGTTCTGCGCGCCCCCAGCGATGCGGTGCGGAACAACCGCGCGGCGATCTGCCGGGCGACCGGCGACACCCTCAAGATGGGTCTGGAACTCCTCGGGATCGCGGTCCCCGACCGGCTGTGACGGCGATCCCGGGGACTACCGCCCCGTGTAGGCTGCCCAGGGACATCACCTGGGTCTTGGCACTTACATTTCCTACGAGTTGGATGAGCGATGCATCGGTACCGGTCACACAAATGCGGCGAACTTCGGAGTGGCGACGTCGCCTCGGAAGTCCGGGTATCCGGTTGGCTGCACAATCGTCGTGATCTCGGCGGCATCCTCTTCATCGATCTCCGTGACCACTACGGAATCGTCCAGCTCGTCGCGCGTCCCGGTACCCCCGGCTACGACATGCTCAGCGGCATCCGCAAGGAGACGGTGATCTCCGTTCGGGGCACCGTGTCCGCCCGGTCCGCCGCGAATGTGAACCCCGACCTGCCGACCGGCGAGATCGAGATCGAGGTCGTCGAGGCGGAGGTTCTCGGCTCCTCCGAGCCGCTGCCGTTCAACGTCTTCCCGGAGGAATCCGTCTCCGAGGACAAGCGCCTCACGCACAGGTTCCTCGACCTGCGGCGGCCGCACATGCACGCGAACATCATGTTGCGCGCGGCCGTCATCCGCAGCATTCGCGACAGGATGACCGCCCTCGGATTCACCGAGTTCCAGACGCCTATTCTTTCGGCGCCGAGCCCCGAGGGTGCCCGCGACTTCCTGGTGCCCTCCCGGCTCCACCCGGGCGGCTTCTACGCGCTGCCGCAGGCGCCGCAGCAGTTCAAGCAGCTCATGATGATCGCCGGCTTCGACCGGTACTTCCAGATCGCACCGTGCTTCCGTGACGAGGACAGCCGCGCCGACCGTTCGCCCGGCGAGTTCTACCAGCTCGACGTCGAGATGAGCTTCGTCGAGCAGCAGGACGTGTTCGACGTGATCGAGCGCGTGATGACGGAGATCTTCCGCGAGTTCGCGCCCGGCCGTGAGACGACGTCGCCGTACCCGCACATCACCTACCGGGACGCGATGCTGCGCTACGGCACCGACAAGCCCGACCTGCGGGCGACGCTGGAACTCGTCGACGTGTCCGACGTGTTCAAGTCCAGCGGCTTCCGGGCGTTCGCCGGAAAGCACGTGCGCGCGCTGGCCGTGCCGGATGCCGGTGGCCAGTCGCGGGCGTTCTTCTCGCAGATGGAAGAGCTCGCGGTATCCCGTGGCGCCGCCGGACTGGCGTGGGTGCGGATCGGTGACGACGGAACGCTTTCCGGCCCGATCGCGAAGTTCCTTTCGGACGAAGAGACGCAGCGGCTCGTCAGCGAGGTCAAGGGCGTTCCGGGCACGGCGATCTTCCTCAACTCCGGCGAGCCGGCGCTGGTGTCGAAGGTCATGTCCGAGGTTCGTGTCGAGGCCGCCAAGCGGGTCGGCCATTTCGAGACCGACGCTTTCCGGTTCTGCTGGATCGTCGACTTCCCGATGTTCGAGGCGGACGAGGACGGCAAGGTCGACTTCAGCCACAACCCGTTCTCGATGCCGCAGGGCGGGATGGAAGCGCTCGAAACCCAGGACCCGCTGGACATCCTCGCGTGGCAGTACGACATCGTCTGCAATGGGATCGAGCTGTCGTCCGGCGCCATTCGTAACCACAGCCCCGAGATCATGTACAAGGCGTTCGGCATCGTCGGCTACTCGCAGGAGCAGGTCGACGAGGAGTTCGGCGGCATGATCCGGGCGTTGAAGCTCGGGGCACCGCCGCACGGTGGCATCGCGCCCGGCGTCGACCGGATCGTGATGCTGCTGGCCGACGAGCCGAACATCCGCGAGGTCATCGCGTTCCCGCTGAACCAGAACGCGCAGGACCTGCTGATGGGCGCACCGTCCGAGGTGACGCCGGAGCGGCTCGCCGAACTGCACCTCAAGCTCGACATCAAGAAGCCCCGCACCTGACCTCGTCAGAGCTTCTGGGGTATCCCGCCGACGCGCGGGTGCTCATCGTCAACAACGACGACTTCGGCATGTACAACGGGATCAACGTCGCGGTCGTCCGCTCGATCGAGGACGGGATCGCCAGTTCGTGCATCCTGATGGCGCCGTGCCCGGCGGCGCCACAGGCCATGCGTCTGCTCCGGGACCGTCCGGAGATCCCGTTCGGCGGCCACCTCACGCTGTTCTGCGACACGACGAACCGGCGCTGGGGGCCGCTGACCGCACGGGAGAAGGTGCCGTCGCTCCTCGCCGAGCGGGGCGAGCTGTTCGCGCCTGACCAGGTCCCCGAACTGCTCGCCCAGGCCCGCCTGGATGAGGTGGAGGTCGAGTTCCGCGCGCAGATCGCCGCAGTCGTCGACGCGGGCCTGGCACCGACGGCTGGCGAGTCCGCCGCACCGACTACGAGTTCCTGACCTCGCCGGAAGCCCGCGACCTGATCCGTCAGGAGGGGATCGTCGTCACCGGCTACCGGGCACTCCAGCGGGCATGGCCGGGCGTTGCGACTGTACGCAAGCCTCTCGACCCAAGGCCGCGCGAGTCGTAGCGTCCGGCCGGACGCAAGGGAGCTCCTGATGTTCGTACAGGTGATTCAGGGACCGGCGCCGGACGCCGACGAGTTGCACGCCGCGCTCGACCGGTGGGCGCGGGACCTCGCGCCTGGCGCCGGCGGCTGGCTCGGGACGACCGCGGGCGTGACGGACGAGGGCGCGTTCATCGCGCTGGCCCGGTTCGAGTCCGCGGAGGCGGCACGCCGCAACAGCGGCCGTCCCGAGCAGGACCGGTGGTGGGCGGAGACGTCCACGCTGTTCGCCGGCGAGGCCACGTTCGCAGAGAGCCCAGCTCAACGCGCCTGAGTGGGCCGGGTTCCGGCCGGAGATCGTCGGCACTGTCCAGGCCGACCAGCCCGACGGCGCGTACACGATCGCGATCTTCTACACGTCCGAGGAGGACGCGCGGCGGGCGAACCCCTGGACCTGCCCGAACCGCTGAAGACCCGGATGGACGAGCTGAACGCGCTCAACGTCGAACCCGTCCGGTTCTACGACCTGAAGAGGCCCTGGCTGTACGCGCCACGCTGAACGCGCCGGGGACCGGTCCCGTACGACCTGGCAGGGGGTGCTGCCGCGCGCCCTGTCCGGCCAGGGAGGTTTCCGATGTCCGCTCACCGCACGCTCATAGCGCTCGCCGTGGCAGGCGTGGCGTCGCTGCTCGTCGGCGCGCCCGCCCACGCGCACGGCGCGCCGACCAGTCCGGTCAGCCGGGCGGCGGCGTGTGGCGCCGAAGCGGGGAAGACCGCCCAGTCGGACGCGTGCCGGGCCGCCGTGGCCGCCAGCGGGCAGCGGGCGGTGGCGCAGTGGGACAACCTGCGCCTGCCGAACGTCGCCGGCCGTGACCGCGAGGTCGTTCCGGACGGGAAACTGTGCAGCGGCGGCATCGACACCTACCGGGGCCTCGACCTCGCGCGCAAGGACTGGCCCGCGACGCGCATGACCGCCGGCGCCGACTACACGTTCACCTATCGCGGCACGATTCCGCACAAGGGCACCTTCCGCCTCTACGTGACCAAGGAAGGGTTCGATCCCGGACAGCCGCTCAGCTGGTCGGCTCTGGAACGGGAGCCGTTTCTCTCGGTGACGGACCCCACGTTCCGCACAGGCTCGTACCGGTTCACCGGCGGCCTGCCGCAGGGAAGGTCGGGCCGGCACGTGATCTATACGATCTGGCAGAACTCCGATACGCCGGACACCTACTACTCGTGCTCGGACGTGGACTTCGGCGCCCCGGGCACGCCGCCGGCCTCACAGAGCAGCGCACCGGCGTCGCCGAGCACCGCGCCGGTCGTGCCGCAAGCCGCTGGTCAAGCGCCCGCGGGCAATGCCGCCGCGCCCGCGACAGAGAAGTCCAGCTTCGCCGTGCCGCTCGTCGCCGGTGGCGGCGTCGCGCTCGTGCTGATAGCGGCCGTGGCGCTGCTCCGGCGGCGGCGCACATTCGGCGAGTAGGCGAAAGGTACAGTTTCGTCATCTTCTGAGCCCTGAGTTGTGCGGCGTGGATCACACTCCGGCCAGTTTGAAAGTGCCGGCGGCGGGGT
Organism: uncultured Actinomycetota bacterium; assembly: GCA_963742725.1. Lineage (GTDB taxonomy): Bacteria > Actinomycetota > Actinomycetes > Mycobacteriales > Cryptosporangiaceae > CAVVAL01. Next base: position 235,934 of record CAVUMX010000004.1, read on the forward strand.
AATCCAATTCGCTTCGTCGCCACCCCGAGCGCGGCGGCGCCTACGGGAACCGCTATCTTGCTTGATTAGGAATCTGATTCCCGCACAAGAATTGCGCTGGGTAGTGCGATACGCATAGCATTCTGCTCTCTCTACGACATCGAGCTCAGGAGCAAGACGTGGCACAGAAGGTGGAAGTCACCCTCGTAGACGATCTCGACGGTGGCGCCGCGGACGAGACTGTTTCGTTCGCCATCGACGGCGCGCAGTACGAGATCGATCTCTCCGCAAAGAACGCACAGAAGCTCCGGGACGCGGTGACTCCCTATGTCGGGGCTGCCCGTAAGGCTGGCCGTGCCACGTCGCGCCACACGCGCGGTGGACGCAGCAGCGCGGCCGTCGATCGCGAGCAGAACCAGGCGATTCGCGAGTGGGCGAAGAAGAAGGGCCTGAACGTGAGCGACCGTGGCCGCATTCCGGCCGAGATCGTGGACCGTTACCACCAGGAGCGCTGAACCACACCGCGCCAGACATCGGCGGGCCCCCGGGACAATCCCGGGGGCCCGCCGTCGTTCGTGGTCTCAGACTCAGCCCTTGTACTGGCCGATCACCTTCGTGTAGTCCCACTGCTTCTGCGAGACGCCGCTGCACGAACTGCCGTCGTTGTTCGCGCCGCCGCACGGCCGGTCGCGGTTCACGGCCCAGTACGTGAAGCGGGCGACATGGCGCTGCTTGGCGAACGCCAGCATCTCCTGGAAGTCGCCGAGGTTGATCACCTTGCCCTCGTCGTCCTTGCCGTTCATCGACGAGATACCGATACGCCGGTACGCGGCGTCGTCGGTGTAGCCGTATGCGCTCTTGACGGCGTTCTTCAGCCCGTTCGCCGCATTGATCGACGCCTTACCCATGTCGGGCACGCTGGTGCCGAAGTCGAACGGCATCACGACCCAGCCGTCCACCGCGAGTCCGGCCGCCGCGCCCTTATTGATCAAGTCACGCCCGGTGGCGTCGGGGCCGCTGGGCGTAGTCCCGAAGGTGAGATAGACCTTGATTCCCGGGTTGTTGTTCTTGATGATCTTCAGGGCGTCGATCACCCGCTTACGCACAGTCCCGCTATTGAACTCCGTGTTCTCGATATCGACATCAATGGCTTTGAGCTTGTACGCGTTGATTACCTTCTGGTAGGCCCCCGCGAGGGCGGACGCGCTGGAGCACTTCTCGCCCAGCTTCGCGCCGGACCAACCGCCGATTGACGGAATGACGTCGCCGCCCGCCGCGCGAATCTCGCTGATCCGCGTCGCGTCGGCGCCGGTGAGGGAGCGATTGCCGTCCCACTTCGGGTTGCATCCGCCGTCCGAGAGGATGAATGCCAGCGTGAACCACTTGACGCCGGTGGCGGACATGACGGACGTCGCGCTCGGCGGGTTGCCCCAGCCGTAGTAGAGGTACGGCGCCGCGCCCATCTGGTTGGCGGGCGCCGCGTGGCTGGTGGGGGCGAGGACGATCGTGGCCGCGGTGATGGCGGCGGTGGCGCCCGCGACGAGCGCGAGCGAGCGGCGTCGGATTCTCATGGGCCTACTCCGTGGTGGTGGGGCGAGAAGGTCCGCCGCGCCGCACCGCAACGTGTCCACAGAAACTGGACTAGACCACCGGGCGCTGTCAAGGATTGCCGTCGCGGACGCGCGGGGTGAGAGGCTGCGCGGATGGAGGCGTTGGAGGCACTGGTCCGGTCCTACGGGGCGCACGCGCGGCCGGTACGTGAGGTGATCGCCGCGCTCACCGAGGGGGCATGGACACTGGCGGCGCTCGTCCAGGCCACGGCCGTGCCCCGCCGTACGGTCGAGGACGTGCTCGCCGCGCTCGGCGCCGACCTCGCCACCGACGGCCGGATCCTGCCCGAACGTGCCGGCGCCTACCGCGAACGGTTCGGCTACGACCAGCTCCGCCGGACCTCGGTGCCCGACCCGGTCACCGCCCGGCTCGACAAGGATCTGTGCGTCGCGCTGGAGGACCTCGTCGCGCGGGCGCCCGCGTCCCGCCGGGCCCTCGACCACGTCGCCGCGACTCCGGAGACGGCCGCGTGGCGCGGTACGTGGCTCGACTCCCGGTACGACCTGGCCGGCGCGAGGCTGCTGTGCGTCGGCGACCACGACCTGACCTCGCTCGCGGCGGCCCTGGTCAACCCGGAGCTGGCCGTGACGGTCGTCGACCTGGACGAGCGGATCCTCGAGTACATCGACACCGAGGCCCGGGCCCGCGGGCTGGACGTGACGTGCCTGTACGCCGACCTGCGCCTCGGACTGCCCGCCAGCGCCACGGCCAGCGCCGACCTGGTGTTCACCGACCCCCCGTACACGGCGGAAGGGGTCCGGCTCTTCCTCGCCCGGGGCGCCGAAGGCCTCCGCGACCGCGACCAGGGCCGGCTCGTCATGGCGTACGGGTACAGCGACCGCACGCCCGCGCTCGGACTGAAGGTGCAGCAGTCCGTCCAGGAACTGGGGCTGGTGTTCGAGGCGATCCTGCCGGCGGTCAACCGGTACGCGGGCGCGCAGGCCGTGGGGAGCGCCAGCGACGTGTACGTCTGCCGGCCGACCGCGCGGACGTGGAAGGGCCTGGAGAAGGCGACGGCCGTGAACATCTACACGCACGGTCCCCAGTCCCTCGAAGGCGCGGTCCCGGAGCCTGTGGACTTCCTCGACAGTCCCGTCACGGCCGTCGTGGGCGCCAACTGGCCGCAGGACGCCGCGCCGACCAGGGTCCGGCTGGAGACCGTGCTGGCCGGCGGCCTGCCCGCGTCCGCCAAGGACTCGATCGCCGTCGACCTGTCCGCCGACCCCGGACCGTGGCTGCTGCGGACCCTGCTCGCCGTCAACGCCGCCCACGTCTCGCTGCTCGTCCCCAACAACCATCCGGACCTGGCCAGCGAGGCCGGCCAGCGCGCCCTCGCCGGACTGGTCGCCGGCAAGTACAGCCTCCGGTACCGGCGCAGCACCCCCGGACCCGCGCACGCCGTGGTCGTCGCCGAGGCCGTGAGCCCCGCCCGTGGGCTGCTGGACCGGGCGCACGGCCGTGTCGGGAACGTGTGGCGGGAGGCTCTGATCAGGGCATCCGCGGTGCCGATGACGAAGAACGAGGCGCGGGCGGCAGTCCGGGCCGCCACGTCCCGGCCCGAGCTGCTCGAGCGCTCGCTCGTCGAGCTGCCACGCCATCAGCTCGTGACGTTGCTCGCCGAGGTGGCCGTGTCCGGTGTGTGAGGAATGCCACCGACGGCTGTGGCCAGCGGCGACGGCGCGCCGACGCCCGCGCCCCCCGGCAACCGCCGACACCCTGTAGGACTATTCTGCTGCCGAGGCGCGCCCAGGCCAGGGTCCGGGTGTGCCGCGTGACGAACAGACGCCAGGAGGGTCCGCGGTGCTCACCGAGCCAGAACCTATCGTCTCCCGGCCGTGGCCGGTGCGAGAGACGATCAAGGGGAACGCGTTCGCGCGGGTCCTCCGTACCACCGATCACAAGACGATCGGGCTGATGTACCTCGTCACGTCCTTCATCTTCTTCCTGATCGGCGGCGCGATGGCGTTGCTGATGCGTGCCGAGCTGGCCAGGCCGGGGCTGCAGTTCCTCTCGAACGAGCAGTTCAACCAGCTGTTCACCATGCACGGCACGATCATGCTGCTGCTGTTCGCGACGCCGCTGGTCTTCGCGTTCGCGAACTACATCATCCCGCTGCAGATCGGCTCGCCGGACGTCTCCTTCCCGCGGCTCAACGCGTTCGCGTACTGGCTGTACGCGTTCGGCGGCACGATCGTCGTCCTCGGGTTCGCCACGCCCGGCGGCGCCGCCGACTTCGGCTGGTTCGCCTACGCGCCGCTGAACTCCGCGATCAACTCCCCGGGCACCGGCGCCGACATGTGGATCGTCGGCCTGATCATCTCGGGTCTGGGCACCATCCTCGGCGCGGTCAACATGATCACCACGATCCTGACCCTGCGCGCCCCCGGCATGACGATGTTCCGGATGCCGATCTTCACCTGGAACATCCTCATCACCAGCCTGCTCGTGCTGATGGTCTTCCCGATCCTGGCCGCCGCGCTGTCCGCACTCACCGCCGACCGCCACCTCGGCTCGCACATCTACGACGCCGAGACCGGCGGCGCGATCCTCTGGCAGCACCTGTTCTGGTTCTTCGGCCACCCCGAGGTGTACATCGTCGCGCTGCCGTTCTTCGGCATCGTGTCCGAGGTCTTCCCGGTGTTCAGCCGCAAGCCGATGTTCGGCTACAAGGGCCTGGTCGGGGCGACCCTGCTGATCGCCGCGCTGTCGATGACCGTGTGGGCGCACCACATGTTCGCCACCGGCGCCGTCCTGCTGCCGTTCTTCTCGTTCCTGTCGTTCCTCATCGCGGTCCCGACCGGCGTGAAGTTCTTCAACTGGCTCGGCACCATGTGGCGCGGCCAGCTCACGTTCGAGACCCCGATGCTGTTCGCTCTCGGCTTCCTCGCCACGTTCCTCTTCGGTGGCCTCTCCGGAGTGCTGCTCGCCTCGCCGCCGATCGACTTCCACGTCTCCGACACGTACTTCGTGGTCGCACACTTCCACTACGTGCTGTTCGGCACGATCGTGTTCGCGACCTACTCCGGCATCTACTTCTGGTTCCCGAAGATGACCGGCCGGATGCTCGACGAGCGGCTCGGCAAGTTCCACTTCTGGCTGACGTTCGTCGGCTTCCACACCACGTTCCTGGTGCAGCACTGGCTCGGCAACGAGGGCATGCCGCGGCGGTACGCCGACTACCTGGAGAAGGACGGCTTCACCACGCTGAACACGATCTCCACGATCGGCTCGTTCATCCTGGGCGCGTCCACGCTGCCGTTCCTGTGGAACGTGTGGAAGTCGTACAAGCTCGGTCGCGTCGTCGACGTGGACGACCCGTGGGGCTACGGCGCCTCGCTGGAATGGGCCACGTCCTGCCCGCCGCCCCGGCACAACTTCGTCAAGCTGCCCCGGATCCGTTCCGAGCGGCCCGCGTTCGACCTCAAGTTCCCGCACCTCGCGCCCTGGGCGCAGGAGGTCGAGGGCAAGAAGAAGGCAGCGGTCGAGTCCTGAGCGAGCTCCGGGCGCTTCTCACCGTCACCGGGGCCGACCGGCCCGGCATCACGGCGGCGCTGTTCACGGCGCTGGCCCGCCACGACGTCGAAGTCCGTGACGTCGAGCAGGTCGTGATCCGGGGCCGGCTCGTCCTCGGGGTGCTCGTCACCCTGCGGGGCGAGTCGGCGCCGTTCCGGGAAGCCGTCCGGGGCGTCGCCGCCGACCTCGGCGTCCACCTCGACGTCGACTTCGGCGACGCCGCCGACGGGCCCATGGTCCGGCGCGGCAGCCGGCACCACGTGATCGTCCTCGGCATGCCGCTCTCCGCGGTCGCCGTCGCCGACATCGCCGACCGCATCGCCGAACTCGGCGGCAACATCGACACGATCACCCGCCTCTCCAAACACCCCGTCACCAGCCTCGAAATGCTCGTCTCCGGCGCCGAAGGCGAAGCACTGCGCGCCGCGCTGTCCCAAGCCGCCAGCGTCGAAGGCGTCGACATCGCCGTCGAACGTGCCGGACTGCACCGCCGCTCCAAACGGCTCGTCGTCTTCGACGTCGACTCCACCCTCATCACCGGCGAAGTCATCGAAATGCTCGCCGCCCACGCCGGCTGCGAAGCCGAAGTCGCCGCCGTCACCGACGCCGCCATGCGCGGCGAACTCGACTTCGCCGAATCACTACGCCAACGCGTCGCCGCCCTCGAAGGCCTCGACGCCGCCGTCATCGACAAGGTCCGCGCCGACCTCACCCTCACCCCCGGCGCCCGCACCCTCATCCGCACCCTCAAACGCATGGGCTACCGCTGCGGCATCGTCTCCGGCGGATTCACCCAGGTCACCGACCACCTCGTCGCCATGCTCGACCTCGACTTCGCCGCCGCCAACACCCTCGAAATCATCGACGGCCACCTCACCGGCCGCGTCACCGGCGACATCGTCGACCGCCCCGGCAAAGCCCGCGCGCTCGAAAGATTCGCCGCCGAAGCCGACGTACCCATGAGCCAGACCGTCGCCGTCGGCGACGGCGCCAACGACATCGACATGCTCACCGCCGCCGGCCTCGGCATCGCCTTCAACGCCAAACCCGCGCTGCGGGAAGTCGCCGACACCGCGCTCAACCACCCCCACCTGGACGCCATCCTCTTCATCCTCGGAATCCCTTCGGAGGAGGCGGCCCGCTGAGGCACACGTCTCGCCGCCTTCTCCGCGCCTTGTGTGCCGGAGCACGCGTCGGCTTGTGCGAAGGCGGCGATACGCGCACCTCAGCGGGCTCCAGGTTTAGATCAAGGGCTTTCAAGCTTTGGTTCGTTACGCTGGGCATCGTCTAGCTGACGGTCCCTGGCTGGCGTGGTCGTCGGCCGCCGTTGCTGGTCGGCGCCTACGGGACTACGGGGTCGCCGATCAGGGCGATGTTGGCTTCGCGGAGGTCGGCGAGGGCGCGTTCCGTCGTGTCCGACGCCACCCCGGCCGTGAGGTCCAGCAGGACCGTCGTGGTGAAGCCCTCCCGCGCGGCGTCCAGGGCCGTGGCGCGGACACAGTGGTCCGTGGCGATCCCGACCACGTCCACGTCGGTGACGCCCCGCTCCCGCAACCAGCCGGCCAGGGACTCGCCGCCTGCCGAGCCCTCGAAGCCGGAGTACGCCGCGACATGCTCGCCCTTGTCGAAGACGGCCTCGATGCGGTCGGTGCGCAGGTTGGGGTGGAGTTCCATGCCCGCGGTCCCGACGACGCAGTGTGCCGGCCAGGTGTCCACGTAGTTGGGCTCGGCGGAGAAGTGCGCGCCCGGATCGATGTGGTGGTCGCGGGTGGCGACGACGTGGTCCCAGCCGCGCGCGTCGGCGTCGAGGGCGGCGGTGATCTCGCTGGCCACGGCGGCGCCGCCCGTCACCGCGAGGGATCCGCCCTCGCAGAAATCGTTCTGGACATCGACGAGGATCACTGCGCGGGTCATCGGGTTGCCTCCGGAAAGTTTACGGGGATCGCCGGGTCACCCTGGGAGAGTTTCAAGCCCTCCCACGGGATGCTCACCAAAGCTTGCCGTAGATGCTCTCTCGACTCGTCCAAAGTGGGCAGATCCGCGACCCGCTCGCCACCGCGCAGGAGCGGCCGCTGCAGGAGCCGATCGTGCTGCTGCGCATCCGGAACACCCTGGGTGACGACGACCTCCTCGGTGGCGGTGCCGCTGGCCTTGTGCCGCCGCACCGCCGTCTTGCGGCCACCACGCGACCCCTTGTTCTCGCTGCGCTTCGCCACCGGACGCCCGTCGACCTCCACCAGCTTGTAGACCATCCCGGCCGTCGGATGCCCGGACCCGGTGACGACGGCCGTCCCGGCCCCGTACGCATCGACCGGACGTGCGGCCAGCGCGGCGATCGCGTACTCGTCGAGATCGCCGGAGACGACGATCTTGGTGCCCGTCGCGCCGAGCGAGTCGAGCTGTTCGCGCGCCTGGCGGGCGAGGACGCCCAGGTCACCGGAGTCGATCCGGACCGCGCCCAGTTCTGGCCCCGCGACCTCGATGGCCGTCCGGATGCCGTTGGTGATGTCGTACGTGTCGACCAGCAGAGTCGTGTCCTTGCCGTGCGTGCTGATCTGGTCGGCGAACGCGGCCGACTCGTCGTCGTGCAGCAGTGTGAACGAGTGCGCGCTCGTGCCACGGGTCGGGATGCCGTAGCGGCGGCCCGCCTCCAGATTGGACGTCGCCGTGAATCCGGCCAGGTACGCGGCGCGCGCGGCGGCGACGGCCGCTTCCTCGTGCGCCCGGCGGGACCCCATCTCGATCAGCGGACGGCCCTCGGCCGCCGTCACCATGCGCGCCGCCGCCGACGCGATCGCGCAGTCGTGGTTGAGGATCGACAGGACCAGCGTCTCGACGACGACCGCGTCCGCGAACGTCCCGCTGATCGTCAGGACGGGCGATCCGGGGAAGTACAGCTCGCCTTCCGCGTAGGAGTCGACGTCACAGCGGAAGGTGTAGTCGGCCAGCCAGGCGCGGGTCTCGGCGTCCACGACCCCGGTCAGGAAATCCAGTTCCTCCGGACCGAACCGGAAGGCCTCCAGCGCGTCGAGGAGCCGGCCGATCCCGGCGACCACGCCGTAACGGCGCCCGTCCGGGAGGCGCCGCGCGAACACCTCGAAGACGCAGCGGCGCTGGGCGGTCCCGTCGCGAAGCGCGGACGCCAGCATGGTCAGCTCGTAGTGGTCCGTCAGCAACGCGGTAGTCACAGCGTCAGCCTACGGCGGTGGGGCTACTGGAAACGCTTGAGGAAATGGATGTCCTCCGCCCCGTTCGGCAGCCCCTCGGTGCGGCCCGTCTCCACATAGCCGTGCCGCCGGTAGAAGTCCGGCGCCTGGACCGTCATCGACGACAGGATCATGCGCGTGCACCCGCGCCGCTGGGCCTCGGCCTCGGCGGCGGCGAGCAGCTTCGTGCCCCAGCCCTGGTGCCGGCTTTCCTCCCGTACCCAGAGCTGCTCGACCGCGCCGCAGTGCCCCCACGCCCACCCGTTCAGCCCGGCGACCAGTTCGCCGTCGGTGTCGCGCACCTGGACGGTGATCCCCGAGTACTCGGTCGCGCCGGTCGCGGCGACGTTGAACGCGGCCAGCTCCCTGCTCAGCCGGGACGCGAGTTCGGGATCGGCGTCGCCCACCCGTACCGCGTTCGCCTCGTGTGTCGACGTCATGGCCGGAGTATGTCAACGGGGTCGAACGGTTTTGCCGACGCGCGAGTTGCGTCGTTGAGGCGCGGTGGCACGATGAACGGATGACCGCACCGATGGCGGCACCAGCCGAAGCCACGGAGTCGAGCCCGGTCGACGATCGGCCGTGGGTCACGATCGTGTGGGACGACCCCGTCAACCTCATGGTCTACGTCACGTACGTGTTCCAGAAGCTCTTCGGATACAACCGGGAGAAGGCCCACAAGCTCATGCTCGACGTGCACACCAAGGGCAGGGCGACGGTCTCCTCCGGGCCCCGGGAGAAGATGGAGTTCGACGTGGCACGGCTGCACGCGTACGGGCTCTGGGCCACGGTGCAGCGCGACTCGTGAGGCCATTCCACCGGGACGGCGATGAGCTGGTCGCCACGCTGACATCCGACGAGGCCGGGGCGCTCACGCTCGTCCTGAGCCGGGTCGTCGGGCTCGTCGAGGAGGACGTCCAGGACTCCGGGCTGGCACGGCTCTTCCCCGACGGCTACCGCGACGACCCCGAAGCCGCCGCCGAACTCCGCGACCTGATCAGAGACGACCTGCGCGAGCAGAAGATCCAGAACGCCCACACCGTCCTCGCGACCCTGCCCGACGGCGGCGAGGTCCGGCTCAGCGCCGCCCAGGCCGAGACGTGGCTCACCGCGCTCAACGACGCCCGCCTCGTCATCGGGGAATGGCTCGACATCAGCGCGACCACCAGCCTCGACGACGAGCTCCGCGCCGCCGGCCCGGAAACCCCGCGCGGATTCCTGATCCTCGTGTACGACCTGCTCACGTACCTCCTGGACTCGCTCGTCGGGGCACTGATCGACTAGCCGGACGGCTCGTTCGGTACTCTGGTGCCGTGTTGACGATCGACCAGGCGACCTACGACGCCATCGTCGCGCACGCCCGAGCCGACCACCCGGACGAGGCGTGCGGCGTCGTCGCGGGCCCGGCCGGCAGCGACCGGCCCGAGCGGTTCGTCCCGATGCTCAACGCGGCGCGCTCGCCCACGTTCTACGAGTTCGACTCGATGGACCTGCTCCGCCTCTACCGCGACATGGCCGACCGCGACGAAGACCCCGTGGTGATCTACCACTCGCACACGGCCACCGAGGCATACCCCTCACGGACTGACATCAACTTGGCGCAGGAACCAGGCGCCCACTACGTGCTGGTCTCCACCCGCGACCCCGAAACCGTCGAATTCCGGTCATTCCGGATCGTCGACGGCGTGGTCAGCGAGGAGCCGGTCGAGGTCGTCCAGTCGTACCTCTTCGGGCACTCGCCCGCCGAAGTCGTCTACGACTGTCCCAACCAGTGAGTTCGACCGCTCACAAAGCGGAATGACCGAGCATCACCCTGCGTTGACGACCCCTAGTTGACACCACAGATCTGAGGAGAACACCCCGATGGCGATCGAGGTCCGCATCCCGACCATCCTCCGCACCTACACCGGCGGCCAGAAGGCTGTCGAGGGGGCCGGCGACACGCTCGACGCCCTCCTCGTCCACCTCGACGGCACCCACCCCGGCCTCCGCGCCCGCCTCGTCACCGACGAAGGCGCCCTCCACCGCTTCGTCAACGTCTACGTCAACGACGAAGACGTCCGCTTCACCGGCGCTCTCGAAACCAAGCTCAACGACGGTGACAGCGTGACCATCCTCCCCGCTGTCGCGGGAGGATAGTCCCGCTGGTGCGCGGCCCGCTGAGGCACCACGCTCACCGCCGTCTCCGCGGCTTGCGTGCCTGAGCACGCGTCGCCTTGTGCGACGGCGGCGATCGCGGCACCTCAGCGGGCTCCAGGTTTAGATCTTTAAGGACAAAGCTGATGGCTCGGTACGAATCGCTTCTTGACGCGCTTGGTAACACGCCTCTGGTGGGGTTGCCGCGGTTGTCGCCCAACAAGGATGTGCGGATCTGGGCGAAGCTGGAGGACCGGAACCCCACCGGGTCGATCAAGGACCGCGCCGCGCTCTACATGATCGCCGACGCCGAAGCCGAAGGGCGGCTGCGTCCCGGCGACACGATCCTGGAGCCGACCAGCGGAAACACCGGCATCTCGCTGGCCATGGCCGCCAAGCTCAAGGGCTACCGGCTGATCTGCGTCATGCCCGAGAACACCTCGGTCGAACGCCGCCAGCTCCTCCAGATGTACGGCGCCGAAGTCATCGCGTCGCCGGCCGCCGGCGGGTCCAACCAGGCCGTCGCCATGGCCAAGGAACTCGCCGCCGACCACCCCGACTGGGTCATGCTCTACCAGTACGGCAACCCGGCGAACGCCCGCGCCCACTACGAGACGACCGGGCCCGAGATCCTGCGCGACCTGCCGTCCATCACCCACTTCGTCGCCGGCCTCGGCACCACCGGCACGCTCATGGGCACCGGCAAGTTCCTCCGCGAGAAGGTCCCGGACATCCAGATCATCGCCGCCGAACCCCGGTACGGCGAGCTGGTGTACGGGCTCCGCAACATCGACGAAGGCTTCGTGCCCGAGCTGTACGACGCGTCCGTCCTCACGACCCGGTTCTCCGTCGGGCCCCGCGACGCCCTGCTCCGCACCCGCCAGCTCATCGAGGTCGAAGGGATCTTCGCCGGCATCTCCACCGGCGCGATCCTCCACGCCGCCCTCGCCAGCGCCCACAAGGCCGCCAAGGCGGGGGAGCGCGCCGACATCGCGTTCGTCGTCGCCGACGGTGGCTGGAAGTACCTGTCCACCGGCGCCTACGCCGGCACCCTCGCCGAGGCCGAAGCCGCCATCGACGGCCAACTCTGGGCCTGACCGCCCCGACCCCCACGCCGCCCCGACCCCCACGCCACGCCGGCCCGGCGCCCGCCTCCCGCTCGCCGACGGCGGTGCCCGCCGCGCCCGTCGCGCCGCCCGTCGCCCGTCGCGCCGGCTTGGCGCCCGTCGCGCCCAGGTTCGGACTTTTGAGGGTTCCGGCGACCTCGCCACCCTCAAAAGTCCGAAAGTCGAGGGGGTGCCGCCGGGGCGGCGTAGCCTCCGGACGTGCGGATCCTGATCGTCGAGGACGATGACCGGGTGGCGCGTGGCCTGGCCACGGCCCTGACCCGGCACGGCTACGACGTGCGCCGGGTCGCCACGGCCGCCGACGCGCTGGCCGCCGATCCGGTCGATCTCGTCCTGCTGGATCTCGGCCTGCCCGATGCGGACGGCATCGAGGTGTGCCGCAAGCTCCGCCGGCGCGGCAGCGTCGCCGTGATCGCGGTGACCGCACGGGCCGAGGAGCGCGACCGCATCGTGGGGCTGCGCAGCGGCGCCGACGACTACGTGGTGAAGCCGTTCGGGATCGGCGAGCTGCTGGCCCGGATCGAGGCCGTGGCGCGCCGCACCCGCCCGGCGCGGGCGACACCCGCCGACGAGCCCGTGTACGTGGTCGGCCCGCTGAACGTCGACCTGGCGACCCGCACCGCCACCCTGGACGGAGCCGAGCTGACGCTCACCCGCAAGGAGTTCGACCTCCTCGCGATCCTCGCCGCCAAGCCGGACGTCGTCTGCACCCGCGACCACCTGCTCGACCAGGTCTGGCAGGCGTCGTGGGAGGCGCCGTCCCGCACGCTGGACGTCCACATCGCGGCGCTCCGCGCGAAGCTGGGCGCCGGGCCGGTCTCGATCGAGACGGTCCGCGGCGTCGGTTACCGGTTGCGGGGCTGACGTGTCGCGGCGGCTGCTGCTCGTCCTCGTACCGTTGTTCGCCGCGTTGCTCGTCGCGCTCGGACTGCCCCTCGCCGGGATCGTCGCCCAGCGCGAGACGCAGGCCACGTACCTGGACCGGCTGGCCGACAGCGAACGGTTCGTGGCCCTGGCCGAGGTCGCGCTGCGGTCCACCCGGACATCCCTGCTGGAGCAGGAGATCCAGCGGTACTCCGAGCTGTACGGCATCGCGGTGGCGATCATCGCGCCGGACCGGCGTCCGCTGCTGACGTCGCGGACGGCTCCTGACCTGGACGATCCGGCGGTCCAGGCCGGGTTGACGACCGCGTTCGCCGGGTTCCGCGGCGACCGGATCCGGACGGTGTGGCCGTGGAAGTCCGATCCGCTGGTGATCGTGGATCCGGTCGGGCGCGACAGCGCGGTCATCGCGGCCGTAGTGACGGTCTCGCCGACCGGCCGGCTGCGGTCCGGCGTGCTGCGGCGGTGGCTGCTGCTCGGCGCGCTCGGCGTGGTGCCGTTGCTGCTCGCGGCATTCGTGGCGGTGCCGGTGTCGCGGTGGGTGCTGCGTCCCGTCCGCGACCTGGACGAGGCCAGTACCGCCATCGGCGCCGGCCGGCTCGACGTCCGCGCGCGGGCGCTCAGGGGGCCGCCGGAGCTTCAGCGGATGGTCGCCTCGTTCAACGACATGGCGGACATCGTCGTCCGGACGCTGCGCCGCCAGCGGACGTTCGTGTCCGACGCCTCCCACCAGCTACGGAACCCGCTGCTGAGCCTGCGCCTCGCCGTCGACAACCTGGCGCCGCACGTGGACGCGGACGGGCAGGAGATCCACGCCGACGCCGTCCACGAGGCCGAGGAGATGGGCCGCATCCTGGACTCGCTGCTGGCCCTGACCAGGGTCGAGAGCGCCACCACAGCGCCGGCGGCGGTATCGCTGGCATCCGTCGTCGCCGAACACGAACCCGCCTGGCGGACGAGAGTGGAGCGCGCCGGCATGCAGCTGGCCGTGGACGTGCCGGCGGACGCCGAGGCCATCGCACCCGGGGACGGGCTGGGCCACGTGCTGGACGAACTCGTCGGCAATGCCACGCGGCTGTCCGGCGGCGGGTGCGTGGAGGTGACGGCGGTGGTGAACGGCTGGACCGTCGACCTGCACGTCCGCGACGACGGCACCGGACTCGACGCCGACGAGCGCGAACACGCCGTCGAGCGGTTCTGGCGCGGGCGCGGCAAGCAGAACGTCAGCGGCACAGGCCTCGGACTGGCCATCTGCCGCGAGGTCGTCGAGGCAGCGGGCGGGCAGCTGGACCTGCTGCCGGTCGAGCCGCACGGCCTCGACGTCCGCATCCGCCTAACCCGCGCATAACGGCGTCGGGCCCGGCCAACTGTCGGGGTTATCGGGGTATCCCGCGCCCGGTTACAGGACCCGATCCCGAACAGTTCGGTTTGTCCAGGCCGGCGGCCTGGCGGTGCGGGGCCCGCTCTAACGCTTCACGGTGCGGTAGTAGCGGGTGGCGCCGGGGTGGAGGGGGATCGGGCTCGTGGCGATGCCGGTCCGGACGTTGATCCGGTTCGCCTCCTGGTGGCCGCGCGCGATCCGGGCGCGTTGGGCGAACAGGGTGCGGGTGATGGCCTCGACGAAGTCGGCGGACATGTCGGGCTGGACGACGAGCAGGTTCGCCACGGCCATCGTCGGCGTGGCGTCGAGGCCGGGGTAGGCGGACGAGGCGATCGTGGCGGGCGCGTACAGCTCGGCGAATGTCTCGTTCATGGGCTCGACCAGGTCGTCGAGGCGGACGATCCGGATCGGGATCCGCTTCAGCAGCCCCGTGATGGCCGGTGTGGGGATGCCGGTGAGGGTGAAGAACGCGTCGATCCGGCCGTCGACGAGGGCGGTGGCGGCGGCGGCCTGGTCCATGACGACCGTCCTGGGACGGACGGCGGGCCGGAGTTGCAGCATCCGTTTGGTGATGAACTCGGTGCCGGAGTTGGCGGCGCCGGTGGCGACCGTGCGTCCGTGCAGGTCAGCGAGCGTCTCGATCGGCCCGTCGTCGCGGGCGACGAGCTGGATGAAGCTGTCGTACAGGCGCGCGACGGCGGTCATCTTCGCGGGCACTCCGGCGGCGAGGCCGGCGACGGCGGCGTCGACGGACGTGAAGCCCAGTTCCGTACCGCCCTCGTGCAGGAGCCGCAGGTTGTCGACCGACGCACCGGTCGGGATCGTGCTGACGTCCGAGTAGGGGAACCGTTCGGCCAGGACCTTCGCCAGCGTGGCGCCGATCTCCCGGTACACGGCGCCGGGCGGCCCGGTGGCGATCCTGAGCTGAACGGGCCCGGGCACGGCGGGGTTGCCGCAGCCGGCGACCCAGACTGCCGCCGACCCGGCCAGGAAGGACCGCCGGGACACCATGCCGTGAGGGTACGTTGCGGCGATGCCGACAACGGTCACGGTCGTTTCGTTCAACGCGTGCGGGTTGCCGAACGTCCGGCCCTCGTTCGGGGTGCGTGCCGCCGAGTTCTGCCCGCGCCTCGACCGGCTCGGGGCCGACGTCGTGAACCTCCAGGAGGTGCACACGTACCGGCGGATGGCCCTCGTCCGGTCGTTGCTGCCGTCGCTGCCGCACCTGTCGTGCGCGCGGGGCGTGTACGGCCAGCCGCGCGGCGGTGTCGTCACGTTCTCGCGGTACCCGGTCGGGGCCAGGACGTACACGTCGTTCGCCCGGACGATGCGGCACCCGCGGAGCCAGCTCGGCACGGCACTCGTCGACCTCCGCGCGTACAGCAAGGGGGTGCTGGTGTCCGAGATCCCCGAGTTGGGCGTCCGCATCGCGAACGTGCATCTGAGCGCCAACAAGGACGGCGACTGGTCGGCCGGCAACCGGTACTGCTCGCTGCTCGGCAAGCAGCTCGGCATCGTGCGGCGCTTCTGCGACGGGCCGGGCCGCATCGTCATGACCGGCGACCTCAACCTCGCCGCTGGCTGCGCCCTGCACCGTGAGTTCATCACCGACGGTGACTGGATCGACGCGTTCGCGGGCGACACGAGGCCGACGTTCCACCCTGAGTTCCTGCCACCGGGCAGCGCGTCGAAGCGGATCGACCACGTCCTGGTCAGGGGCGGTCCGGTCACCGTGGAGGCGACGCGGTTGCTGTTCGAGGAGCGGGTCGGCGGCGTGTTCCTGTCCGATCACCGGGGCCTGCAGGCGCGCGTGACGGTCGGCTGACGGGTTACCGGACGGTTACGTAAGGGCGGCCCTAAGTTTCGGCCTCCGGGGTTACGGCCCGGTCCGTGGTGTGGCGACGATCACTGCCACCCCGCACCGCAGGCCCCCGAGGAGTGAACTATGGCCAGCACCGCAGCGCCGCCGCGCAAGAGGCGCCTCTACCAGCACCTGTACTTCTGGGTACTCGTCGCGATCGGCCTCGGCATCGCCGTCGGCCTCGCGTTCCCCACGCAGGCCGCCGAGATGAAGTGGCTCGCGGACCTGTTCGTCGCGCTGGTCAAGATGGTGATCGCGCCGACGATCTTCTGCACGGTCGTCGTCGGCATCGCCGGGCTGGGCAGCCTCGCGAAGGCGGGCAAGCTCGCCGGCCGGACGATCGCCTACTTCACGACGCTGACCGTCGTGGCGCTCGCGATCGGGCTGGTCGCGATCAACCTGTTCAAGCCCGGCGAGGGCCTGAACATCGCGATCGACGAGAGCGTCGCGGCCAAGACGATCGAGAGCGCGAAGGCCGCCGAGGGGGCCGGCGGCATCACCGGGTTCATCCTCGGGCTGGTGCCGACGTCGGTGGTGAGCGCGTTCACCGACGGTCAGCTGATCCAGGTGCTGGTGGTCGCGATCCTCGTCGCGGTGGCGATCACGTTCATGGGGGAGCGCGGCAAGAAGGTCGTCAGCGCTATCGACGCGGTCGGCCAGGTCATGTTCGGCGTGATCAAGGTGATCATGTACGCGGCGCCGATCGGCGCGTTCGGCGGCATGGCGTTCACCGTGGGCCTCTACGGTGACAAGGTCTTGAGCAGCCTGGCGTTCCTGATGGGAACGTTCTATCTGACCTGCATCATCTTCATCGTGGTCGTCCTGGGCGGCGTCGCGGCGGTGGCGCGGTTCAACGTGTTCAAGTTCATCCGGCTCATCAAGGACGAGCTGTTCATCGTCCTCGGCACGTCGTCCAGCGAGACAGTCCTGCCGCGGATGCTGGCGAAGCTGGAGTCCGCCGGCGCGAAGAAGTCCGTGGTGGGCCTGACGATCCCGACCGGGTACTCGTTCAACCTCGACGGCACCTGCATCTACCTGACGATGGGCGCGATCTTCATCGCCCAGGCGACGGGCGCGGAACTCTCCATCGCGACCCAGATCGGGCTGCTGCTGTTCATGCTGATCTCCAGCAAGGGCGCGGCGGGCGTGACGGGCGCCGGGCTGGTGACTCTGGCCGCGTCGCTGGCGGCGTTCGGCGACACGATCCCGGTCGTCGGCATCGCGCTGATCGTGGGCATCGACCGGTTCATGTCCGAGGCGCGCGCCCTGACGAACCTCATCGGCAACGGCGTGGCGACGATGGTGATCGCCCGCTGGCAGGGCGACCTCGACACCGAGCGGTTCAAGGCCGTCCTGGACGACCCGGACCTCGTGGACGTCGAGTCTCTGCTGGCCACGGACCGTGAGCCGGAGCCGGCGGCCAAGCCGCTCGAACCCGCGCTGGCATAACACGAGCCGCGGTGGGATCCGCCCCCTGCCGGCGAGATCCCACCGCGACGCGTGTGAGGCCAGAACCCACCTACGGTGAATTGGTCCAGACCAATCTGGACGTTAGCGGGCAAGGCGGTCGTCGGCAAGTGGCGGTTCTGTCGTACCCCTGCCACAAGCTTGTCCAGGTGCCAGATCGTGGATCTTGTGGCAATGATGGAGCCGACGCTGACGGATGGAGCCGCGCATGTCGCATCCGCACACCGCCGATCGTGCGGTCCCGGCCCTGGTGCCGTGGTCGCCCGGCGAGGTGATCGCCTCCCGGGAGGCGGCCGAACACTACGTGGGCCTGGTCTGCTTCAAGATCGGGCCGCCGACGCTGGTAGGGGTCGAGCTGGAGTGGCTGGTCCACGAGGCTCACGACCCCACCGCCCCGCTCACGTCCGCCCGGCTCGCTGAGGCGCTCGGGGACTGGGGCCCCCGGCACCTGCGGCCGGACCATAACGACGAACGATGTACGCACCAGCACCGAACAGCACCACCGGCACTTCCCCGAGGCTCCACCGTCACGGTCGAGCCCGGCGGGCAGGTTGAGCTTTCCTCCCAGCCCGCAGCGACTTTGAGTGACTGTCTCGCCGACGTGGCGAGTGACAGCGACACTCTCCGTAGCGCCCTCGCGCAGGCCGGCCTCACGGCCAGTGGCCACGGCATCGATCCCCACCGCGAACCACGGCGGCTCCTCGACCTCCCCCGGTACGCCGCGATGGAGGCCTTCTTCGACCGCACCGGCCCGCACGGTCGGACGATGATGTGCTCGACGGCGGCCGTCCAGGTCAGCCTCGACGCCGGTACCGAGGAGGACTTAGGAGCGCGCTGGCGAGCCTTCCACCAGCTCGGGCCGGCGCTGGTGGCCACGTTCGCGAACTCGCCGGTCCACGCCGGGTCGCCGACCGGATGGCGGTCGAGCCGGCAGGCGGCATGGTCCGGCATCCACGCGGCGCGCGGCGTCCCGTCCGCGAACGGGGGTGACCCCCGGGTCGCCTACGCCAGGTTCGCGCTGGACGCTCCGGTGCTGTGCGTCCGATGCGACGGTCATCCGTGGGGCGTGCCCGAGGGAGTCACGTTCGCGGAGTGGATCGACGGCGCGCTGGAGGTCCCGCCCACCTACGGCGACCTCACGTACCACCTGACCACGCTGTTCCCGCCGGTACGGGCGCAGGGGCATCTGGAGGTCCGGTACGTCGACGCGCAGCCCGGCGACGGCTGGGTGGTCCCGGCGGCGGTGCTCTGGGCGCTCGCCGAGGACCCGGCGGCGATGGACCGGGCCCTGGCCGCCGCCGCGCCTGTGTCGGGGGAGTGGCAGCGGGCCGCGCGGGCAGGGACGGACGATCCGGATCTCGCGAAGGCCGGGCAGGGGGTGCTCATGGCGGCGCTCGACGCCCTCGGGCCGGAACCGGCCGGGCTCGCCGTCTCGGCCTTCGCCGAGCGCTACACGATGCGGGGCCTGTCACCGGCCCACGACTGGACGGGGGAGACGGAATGACCGAGGTACTTCGCGGCCGGATCGCCGGCGAGCTGGAACGCACGCGGGCGCGCAGCGCCGTGCTGACCGAGGCCGTCGACGAGGACGACCTGGTCCGCCAGCACTCGCCGCTGATGTCGCCGCTGGTCTGGGACCTGGCGCACATCGGCAACCAGGAGGAGCTGTGGCTCGTCCGTGACGTCGGTGGGCGGGAACCCGTCCGGCAGGACATCGACGAGCTGTACGACGCGTTCCGGCACCCGCGCGGCGACCGTCCGCAGCTGCCGCTGCTGGGTCCGACTGAGGCGCGGCGCTACGTGTCGACCGTCCGGGACAAGGTGTTCGACGTCCTCGACGGGGTGCCGCTGGAGGGCCAGCCACTGGTCGAGTCGGGCTTCGCGTTCGGCATGATCCTCCAGCACGAGCAGCAGCACGACGAGACGATGGCGGCCACGCACCAGCTCCGGGACGGCGCCCCGGTGCTGCACGCGCCGCCACCCCCGCCGGCGCCGGACGAGTCGCTTCCCGCCGAGATCCTGGTGCCGGCAGGTCCGTTCACGATGGGGACGTCGACCGAGCCGTGGGCGCTGGACAACGAGCGGCCGGCCCACCCGGCCACCACGGCCGCGTACTGGATCGACACCACGCCCGTGAGCAACGCCGCCTACGAGCCGTTCATCGCCGCCGGCGGGTACGACGACGAGCGCTGGTGGTCCGACGCCGGCTGGGCGCACCGCCAGGAAGCGGGCCTGGAGGCGCCGCTGTTCTGGGAGCGGAACGGCGATGCCTGGTGGCGCCGCCGCTTCGGCGTCCACGAGCCGGTGCCGGCGGACGAGCCCGTCCAGCACGTGACGGCGTACGAGGCCGAGGCGTACGCCCGCTGGGCCGGCAAACGCCTGCCGACCGAGGTGGAGTGGGAGAAGGCGGCCCGCTGGGACCCGGCGAGCGGACGGTCCCGCCGCTACCCGTGGGGCGACGAGGATCCGACGGTCGAGCACGCCAACCTCGGCCAGCGGCACCTCCAGCCGGCGCCGGTGGGCAGCTACCCGGCCGGCGCGTCGCCGCTGGGCGTGCGCCAGCTCATCGGTGACGTGTGGGAGTGGACGTCGTCGACGTTCAGCGGCTATCCCGGGTTCGCGGCGTTCCCGTACCGCGAGTACTCGGAGGTGTTCTTCGGGCCGAAGTACCAGGTGCTGCGCGGCGGCTCCTGGGCGACGGACCGGCTCGCCTGCCGCGGGACGTTCCGCAACTGGGACCACCCCGTCCGCAGGCAGATCTTCACGGGTTTCCGGTGCGCGCGAGACGCCACCCCGGAGGAGCGTTAGATGTGCCGGCACCTGGCGTTCCTCGGGCCGTCGACGCCGATCGGGGAGTTGCTGGTCGCTCCGCCGCACGCCTTGCTGCGGCAGTCGTGGGCGCCGCGCCGCCAGAAGTACGGCACGGTGAACGCGGACGGGTTCGGCATCGGCTGGTACGCCGATGGCGACCCGTGCCCCGCCCGGTACCGCAGCGACCGGCCGATGTGGACGGATCCGTTCGTCCGCGACCTGGGCCGGGTGGTGCGCACGCGGGCGCTGCTCGCGGCGGTCCGGTCCGGCACGGAAGGGATGCCGTACGGCGAGGCCGCGGCGGCGCCGTTCGCCGACGACCGGTACCTGTTCAGCCACAACGGGGCCATCCCGGGCTGGCCGGCGTCCGTGGCGACCCTGGCCGCCGAACTCACCCCTGCCGACCTGCTCACGCTGGAGACGCCGACCGACTCGGCATTGTTGTGGCTGCTCGTCCGGCAGCGCCTCACGGGCGGCCCGGGCGGCCCGGGCGGCGGCTCAAGCGGCTCGGGCGGTGGCGCGGCGGGCGGTAGACCGGCGGGCGGGGGCATGGCGGAGGCGCTGGCGTCCGTCGTGCGGCTCGCCGCGGCGACCGGCGGCGGCCGGCTCAACCTGCTCGCCACGGACGGCCACACGATCGCGGCCACGACCTGGGGCGACACGCTCACCTGGCGGGCGGACGCGCGCGGTGTCGTCGTCGCGTCCGAACCGTTCGACGACGAACCCGGCTGGCAGGACGTGCCGGACCGGTCCGTGCTCACCGCCACGCCGGACGGCGTCGCCGTGGCACCGCTCGCGCTCGACCCGCCCAACCCGACCGATCGGAGCACCACGTGAATAGCGTCATCGAGAACCTGCTGCCGCCGGACTTCCTCGGCGAGGCGTTGCGCGCAGACGCCCAGCGCGGCCTCACGAGCGAGCCCAAGTGGCTGCCGCCGAAATGGTTCTACGACGAGCGGGGCAGTGTCCTGTTCGACGAGATCACCCGCCTGCCCGAGTACTACCCGACGCGCGCCGAGCGGGAGATCCTGATCGACCGCGCGGACGCCATCGCCCAGGACTCCGACGCCACGACGCTGGTCGAGCTGGGGTCCGGATCGTCGGAGAAGACCCGCGTGCTGCTGGACGCGATGCGCCGGCACGGGACGCTGGAGCGGTACGTGCCGGTGGACGTGTCGGACACGGCGCTCGCGGAGGCGGCCGCCGCGCTGACGGGCGAGTACCCGGGGCTGGCCGTCCACGGTGTCGTCGCCGACTTCGAGCACCAGCTGAACCAGCTCCCCACCGGCGGCCGCCGGATGGTGGCGTTCCTGGGCGGCACGATCGGCAACCTGGTGCCGGAGGACCGGGCCCAGTTCTTCGCCGACCTGCGGCGCACCCTGGTGCCGGGCGACGCGCTGCTGCTCGGCACCG
Organism: uncultured Actinomycetota bacterium; assembly: GCA_963742725.1. GTDB lineage: Bacteria > Actinomycetota > Actinomycetes > Mycobacteriales > Cryptosporangiaceae > CAVVAL01. Next base: position 257,321 of record CAVUMX010000004.1, read on the forward strand.
ACCTGGTCAAGAGCGCGGACGTGCTGGTGCCGGCGTACGACGACGCCGCCGGGGTGACGGCCGCGTTCAACAGGAACGTCCTGGCCGTCCTCAACCGGGAGTTGAAGGCCGACTTCGATCTGGACGCGTTCGAGCACGTGGCGCTCTGGGACCCGTACCACGAGTGGATCGAGATGCGTCTGCGCGCCCGCCGCGAGATGGACGTCCACGTCGCCGGGCTGGACCTCGACGTCCACTTCGCGGCCGGTGAGGAGATGCGGACGGAGGTGTCCGCCAAGTTCCGCCGCGAGGGTATCGAGGCCGAGCTGAACGCCGCCGGTTTCCTCCTGACGGACTGGTGGACCGACACCGGCGACCGCTTCGCCCTGTCGCTCAGCATGGCGCACTGAAAGTGATCGCAGGTGTACGTTTCGTGCGCATCTGGAGACACTCGTCACAGAGGCCGCGGTCACCTTGTCGGCTTCTTGACAGGCGGTGACATGCCGCGGGGACGTACGCTCGCCTGGTGACGGATGCGCCCATCGGGATCTTCGACTCGGGGGTCGGCGGGCTCACCGTGGCTCGCGCGATCCTCGATCAGCTACCCCACGAACAGGTCCTGTACGTGGGTGACACGGCACACGTGCCGTACGGTCCGAAGCCGCTCGCCGAGGTGCGCCGGTACGCGCTCGACGTCATGGACCATCTCGTCGACTCGGGCGTGAAGATGCTCGTCATCGCGTGCAACTCGGCGTCGGCGGCGTGCCTGCGGGATGCCCGCGAGCGGTACGACGTGCCGGTCGTGGAGGTCGTACTGCCGGCGGTGCGCCGCGCGGTCGCCGCCACCCGCACCGGCCGGATCGGCGTGATCGGCACCCAGGCGACGGTCACGTCCCAGGCGTACGACGACGCGTTCCACGCCGCGCCGGGCGTCACCCTCACGTCCGTGGCCTGCCCTGAGTTCGTCTCGTTCGTCGAACGTGGGGTCACCAGCGGCCGGCAGATCCTGGGCCTGGCCCAGGGGTACCTGGAGCCGTTGCAGCGCGCCGAGGTGGACACCCTGGTCCTCGGCTGCACGCACTACCCGCTGCTGACCGGGGTGATCGGGCTCGCGATGGGAGACGGCGTGACGCTGGTGTCGAGCGCGGACGAGACAGCCAAGGACGTGTACCGCGTCCTGACCCGTCGCGACCTGCTGCGCCCCGACGACGCGCCGCCGCCCCGCCATCGTTTCCTCGCGACAGGCGACGCGGAGCCGTTCGCCCGCCTCGGCCGCCGGTTCCTGGGTCCTCAGGTGAACGCCGAGCACACGGGCGCGTTCGCCACGATCGACGGTTCGCCCGTCCGCACCTCGGGGGTGGCCAGATGAAGCTCACCGTGCTCGGCTGCGCCGGGAGCTTCCCCGGCCCGGACTCGCCCTGCTCCGCGTATCTCGTCGAAGCCGACGGGTTCCGGCTCCTCGTCGACTTCGGCACCGGTTCGCTCGGCGCGTTGCAGCGGTATCCCGGCATAGACGCCATCGACGCCATCCTGCTCAGCCACCTGCACTGCGACCACATGCTCGACGCGTGCAGCTACGTCGTGGTGCGGCGGTACAACCCGTCCGGGCCGCTGCCGGCGCTGCCGCTGTACGGGCCGGCGGGCACGGCCGAACGGCTCTCGTGCATCTACGGCACCGACAACCAGACATCCACTGTGGACGACGTGTACGACGTCCGGACGCTGGTGCCCGGCGAGTTCGAGATCGGGCCGTTCCGGATCCACGCCGACCGAATGAACCATCCGGTCGAGACGTTCGGGTTCCGCATCGAGCACGGCGGCGCCGCGATGGCGTACTCCGCCGACACCGGCGTCACCGAGGCGCTGGTCACCCTGGCGCGCGACGTCGACCTGCTGCTGTGCGAGGCGTCCTACCTGGACAGTGAACCGCACCCCGCCGACCTGCACCTGACCGGCCGCGAAGCCGGCGAGCACGCGCGCAAGGCCGGTGCGCGCCGCCTCGTCCTGACCCACCTCGTGGACGCCTGGGGTGACGCCGACGCGACCCTGGCCGAGGCCTCGGCCGCGTTCGACGGCACCGTGGAACTGGCCCGTCCGGGCGCGACGTACGAGCTGGCCCCGGCCCGCCGCTAAGCCCGCCGCGCCGCCGCGCCGGGCCGCCGCCCGCCCGCCCGCCCGCCGAGTTTCGGACTTTTGAGGGTTCCGGCGGTCACCGCACCCTCAAAAGTCCGAAAGTCGGGGGGCACCGTGGCGGCACGGCGGGGGCACGGCGGGTGGGGACCTCAGTGAGTGGGCAGGCCGGCGTCGCGCCAGGCCAGGAAGCCGCCCACGAGGTCCGTGGCGCGGTGCAGCCCGAGGTCCTGGAGAGCGGCGGCGGCGAGGCTCGACGTGTACCCCTCGGAACAGGCCACGATGACCCGGACGTCGTACCCGGTGGCCTCGGGGACCTTGGCGTCGCTCTCCGGGTCGAACCGCCATTCGAGGTGGTTGCGTTCGATGATCAGCGCGTCCGGGAACGCGCCCTCGGCGGCGCGTAGGGCGGCCGGGCGGATGTCCACCAGGATCGCGTCGCCGGCGGTCAGCTCCGCGTGCGCCTCCTCTGCGGTGACGCGGACGATGCGGTCGCGGGCGGCGGCGAGGATCTCGTCGATGCTGCGCGCGCCGGGGGGTCGGGTCTGCACGCTCACCAGTCTGCCCCAGCCCGCTCCACGGCCGCGACGACCGCGCCGCGGCGCGTCCACCGGTACCGCGTCATGGTCGTGATCGTCGGGTTGTAGACGTGGACGCTCACGGCCGGCGCGGATCCGAGGTTGACCACGTCGTGGAGGTGGTGCGGTCCGAACGCGCGGACCTGGCCGGCCTTGCGGCTGGACGTGAGGAGCCGGGGCGGCCCGGTGCGGCCGGTCTGCACGGAGTGCTCGTGCAGCACGCCCGTGACCACGACGAACGCCCCCGAGGCGCCGCCGTGGTCGTGCAGGCCGGTGCCTTGCCCGGGGAGCCAGCTGAGGATCCAGGCCTCCACGTCCAGGCCGGTGTCGATGCGCTGGTACCAGCGGCGGTCGGCGTCGAACTGGACGGTCGGCAGCCAGCGCGCGGAATCGGCGACGACGTGGTCGATGACGCTGCGCAGGTCGGTGGCGGTGGTGGTGACGGTCATGGCGGGGTCCTTCCTTCTGAACGGTGACGGGCCGGATTCAGAGGGACGGACAGAGCGCGCTCGCGACGCGGACGAGGTCGACGCGCAGCCGTCTCGTCAGCAGCGCGGTCGTCGTCATGCGCCCGAGTAAACCACAGTATTCCTATCAATTCAATCGGGATTGTGTGGGCCGCCGTCTGGCCGTTCTCGAACAGCTCGATCAGGCCGTGAGCGAACCTTGCGGCGGGTTCAGGGGGACGGCGGGTTCAAGGGGACGGCGGGTCCAGGGGCGATGGTGCGGGTGTCGTCCGGGAGGCGGCGGGTTCAGGGCGCGATGGTGCGGGTGTCGTCCGGGAGGCGGCGGGTGGCGCCGTGCCGGTCCAGCAGTTCCAGCAGCGGGACGGCGACCCGACGGCTGGTGCCCAGCGCCTGCCTGGCGTCGCTGAGCGTGAACGGCTGCGGCAGCGCCGCCAGCACGGACACGGCGTCGTCGAGGGCGCCGGGCAGCAGCATGACGCCGTCGGCGAGCCGGAGCAGCGCACCGGCCCGCACGGCCGCGCCGAGTTCGCGCGGGCCCAGGCGCAGTGCGGCGAGGCGCGGGGCGTCCGGGGCGGCGAACGGGCTGCGGACCAGGTCGGCGCGGAGCTGTTCGACGGCGTCCGCGACGGCCGGCGGCAGTGGCGGGCCGGCGTCGGCGCGGTGGATCCGCCCGCCGGCGGCGACGAGCGGGGGAGCGACCAGCGCCTCCACGAGCGCCTGGTCGGGCAGGTCCAACCGCTGCGTCAGCGCGGCGGCGGGTACGCCGGACTCCAGCGGATGGTCCGCCGCGTACCGGGTGACCTCCTCCGCGAGCCGCGTGCGCAGGTCCGCCCAGTGTCCGGGGTCGGCGAGCCAGTCGCCGGCCACCGGCGCGCCCCGGGCAGGCACGCCCATCCGGGCCAGCTCGCCGCGCCGCGCCAGGCCACGGCGGCGCAGTTCGCCGGCTTCGTCCGGACGGCCGTCCAGCTCCGCCAGTACCGCCGCCCTGGCCGCCGCCGAGCCCCGGCGGCGCAGCGCGGGCGGCGCCACGTCGAGTACGACGGCGCCCCCGGCGACGCTCCGCCGGCCGGGATCGCGCAGCACGGCCCGGTCGCCCACGTGCAGCGGAAGCGGGCGGGCCAACCGGAGGCGGGCCGTGTCGGCGCCGAGCGGCCGGACCCGGGCCGCGACGGCGGCACTGCCGACGTGCAGCATGACCTCCGCCGGGAGCGACGCCACCGGCTCACCGACCAGCCGGACGTCAACCAGCTCGGCGACGCCGTACCGGTCCGGCGTGACCAGCGCGTCGCCGCGCCGCACCTCGTCCCGCTCGACCCCGCGCAGGTTGAGCGCCACCCTGGCCACGGCCGTGACCCGCTTCGCTCCGGCCCCGAGCGACTGCACGGCCCGCACGCGTACCGGACGCCGCCCGGCCAGTTCCAGCTCGTCGCCCACGCGCACCTCTCCGGCCGACAGCGTGCCCGTGACCACCGTGCCGCTCCCTCGGATCGAGAACGACCGGTCGACCCACATCCGGACCGGCGCCGCCAGGTCTGGCGCGGGCAGCCGGGCCACCAGCCGGTCCAGCGCGCCGCGCAGATCGGGTATCCCGGCGCCGGTGGCCGCGCTCACCACGACGTGGTCGACCGCGCCGAGCGAGGTCGCGGCGAGCTCGGCGAGGGCCTGCTCGGCCGCCTCGCGCGGGTCGGCGAGATCGGACCGGGTGACCGCCAACAGCCCGTGCTCCACGCCGAGCGAGTCCACGACGGCGAGGTGCTCGGCGGACTGGGGCATCCAGCCCTCGTCGGCGGCGACCACGAACAGCACCGCCGGCGCGGGTCCGACCCCGGCGAGCATGTTCGGGACGAACCGCTCGTGGCCGGGCACGTCGACGAACGCGAGCTGCTCGCCGGACGGGAGCGCGGTCCAGGCGAAGCCGAGGTCGATCGTCATGCCCCGGCGGCGTTCCTCCGCCCAGCGGTCGGGCTCCATCCCGGTCAGCGCCCGTACCAGCGTGGACTTGCCGTGGTCGACATGGCCAGCCGTCGCGACGACATGCATCAGAACTCCCCGTGCATCAGAGTTCCCTGGCACTCCGGACGGCCACCAGCAGCGTGTCGTCCAGCTCGGGCGGCACGCACCGCAGGTCCAGCAGCAGCCGGCCGTGCTCGACGCGGCCCAGCACGGGCGGCTCGCCCCGGCGCAGCGGCTCCGCGTACCGCTCCGGCAGCGCGAGCGCCCAGGACGGCAACTCGACGCCGGGCGCTCCGCCGCCGCCCACCACGGCCACGCAGGCCACCACGTCGACGGCCAGCGCGCCCGCGAGACGCTCCGCGCGGGTACGCAGCACGGCTGCCTCGACGCGCAACGCCGACCAGACCGGGGTGACCGGCCCGTTCAGCGTCGTCTCCAGGGCGGCGAGGGTGAGCTTGTCCACGCGCAGCGCACGGGCGAGGGGGTGCCTCCGCAGCCGCTCGACCAGGTCCTTCTCACCCAGCAGCAGACCGGCCTGCGGTCCGCCGAGCAACTTGTCGCCGCTCGCGGTCACCAGCGCGGCGCCCGCCGCCAGCGTGGACGCGGCGTCCGGCTCGTCGGGCAGCAGCGGGTCGGGGGCGAGCAGGCCTGATCCGATGTCCGCCACTACGGGTGCGCCCAGCCCGGCCAGGACCGACACCGGTACGGCGGCGGTGAAACCACGCACCACGAAGTTCGACGGATGGACCTTCAACACGAACCCGGTCCCGGGACCGATGGCAGCGGCGTAGTCGGCGGCGCTGGTGCGGTTCGTCGTGCCGACCTCGCGCAGGCGGGCACCGGTGGAGGCGAGCAGGTCCGGCAGCCGGAAGCCGTCACCGATCTCCACCAGCTCGCCCCGGCTGACCACGATCTCGCGGCCCTGGGCGAGCGCGGTGGCGGCCAGCACCAGCGCGGCGGCGCCGTTGTTCACGACGTGCACCGCCCCGGCCCCCGGTACGGCGGCGGCCAGCGCGTCCAGCGCGCCCCGGCCGCGACGCGCCCGGCGGCCGGTGGCGAGGTCGAGTTCCACGTCCGTGTAGCCGGCCGCGGCGGCCACCGACGCCACGGCGGCGGCCGACAGCGGCGCCCTGCCGAGGTTCGTGTGGACGACGACGCCCGTCGCGTTGATCACCGGGCGCTGGGTCGCGGGGAGCGCGGCCGCCGCCGCCTCCAGCACGTCGTCCGGGGCGAGCTCGCCGCGCCGGGCGCGCTCCTGGACGGCCCTGACGACGGCCTTGACCCGCTGCCGCCCGAACGTCTCGGCGGCGAGGACCAGGCGCGGGTCGGCGAGCAGGGCATCGGTGCGCGGCACCCGCCGCCGCGGATCGGCACGACCGTTCACCCGCTACCCCCGCTCACGCCGGGAACGCCCCCGCGCCTCCCCAACATTAGGGTCTGATCACAAGAATCCGGACGCCGCTGGACAGCACGGGCAAGGATGGATCCATGACGACGATCCTGCCCCGACGGCTCACCGAGTACGCGCACGGCGGTGGCTGCGCCTGCAAGATCCCGCCTGGCGAGCTGGAGGCGGTCGTCGCCGGCCTCACGGGCGGCGCGGACCAGAGCCTGCTGGTCGGCCTGGACGACGGCGACGACGCGGCGGTGGTCCGAATCGCCGGCGGGACGGCCGTGGTGGCGACGGCGGACTTCTTCACGCCCGTGGTCGACGACGCGTACGACTGGGGCCGCATCGCCGCGGCGAATGCACTGTCCGATGTGTACGCCATGGGCGGGACGCCGGTCGTCGCGGTCAACCTGCTGTGCTGGCCCCGGGACCTGCTGCCGATGGAGCTGGCGGCCGAGGTGCTGCGCGGCGGCGTCGACGTGGCCCGGATCGCCGGCTGCCCGGTCGCGGGCGGGCACAGCGTGGACGATCCGGAGCCGAAGTACGGCATGGCGGTCACGGGCGTCGCCGACCCGGACCGGCTCCTGCGCAACGACGCAGGCCGCCCCGGCGTGCCGCTGACCCTGACGAAGCCGCTCGGGATCGGCGTGCTGAACAGCCGGCACAAGGCCACCGGGGACGCGTTCCCGCAGGCGGTCGAGGCGATGACCACGCTCAACCGCGATGCCTCGGTGGCCGCGCTGGCCGCCGGTGCGGTGTGCGCCACGGACGTGACCGGTTTCGGGTTCCTCGGCCACCTGCACAAGCTGGCGAGGGCGAGCGGGGTGACCGCCGTGGTCGACGCCGCCGCCGTCCCATACCTCGACGGTGCCAGGGACGCGCTCGCGGACGGCTTCGTCAGCGGCGGCACCCGGCGCAACCTGGACTGGGTCCGGCCGCACCTCGACGCGGGTACGGCCGGCGAGGACGAGCTGCTGCTGCTCGCCGACGCGCAGACCTCGGGCGGGCTGCTGGTGGCCGGCGAGGTGCCCGGCCACCCGGTGGTCGGCGAGCTGGTCGCGCGCGCCGGCAGCACCACCGTTCAGGTTCGCTAGCGGAGGCGTACGGGAATCGAACCCGCCCGGCCGGGGTACCCGGCCGCATCGGTTTTGAAGACCGCGAGGACCACCAGGCACCTGCCCGCCTCCACCGCGCACTATAGGGCGACCCACACAATGGACGCGGCCAGGGCCGCGGCACCCACCATGAGCACGATCCGGATGAGCCGGTCGCGCTCGGCCAGCTGGTCGTCCCAGCCGTCGTGGTCGAGGTACCACAGGCGTGACAGCGTCATCCACGCCCGACCGACCCCGAAGAACAGGCCGGCGACAAGGGCGTGCGGCCACGCCGCGTAGAGCAGCACCGAGACCAGCAGGACGTGCGGCAGCCCGCTCGTCATGAACGTGCGGACACCGGTGCCCATCTCGAACCCGAACGACAGGCCACCGACCCGGCCGCCCGCCTCGCGGATCGACTGCGGCACCTGCCGCGCGTTCTGCGGCAACGTGAGCCGGTAGAACCCCAGCTCCTGCCCGGCGACCAGCACCGTGGCCACAGCGACCAGCCCGATCGCCGCCGCGGCCGGAACCACCGGCCGGATCAACGACCCGAGGACGACCGCCACCGCACCGGACGTCACTCCACCTATCAACAGTCCGCTGGCGAAGAACCAGCGCGCGTTACCTCGCCAGACCGACGAGCTCAGCAGGATCGCCGAGTTCTGGCTTCAAACAGAACCGGAGATCGCGTAGCCGGCCGAGAACGCGAGGACCACCCAGGACAGCACGACCGGCACCGCCCCAGCCGCCACCGCGGGCGCGGTGACGAGCCCGGTGACGGCCGCGACGAACGCGGCCGTCACCGGCTGGTTGACCAGTCGCCGCGGCAGGCGGCTGAGGTTCGTGGCCATCGACCGTCAGTAGCCCGCGCGGCAGATGCTGCTCGTGAACCAGTGGCTCGGCTGGCAGGTGTTGTACTCGTAGTACCCGTCCGAGCAGCGGGTCCGGTTGCCGCTCCAGTGCCACGCGTTCCGCTGGTTGCACGCGGTGAGCTTCACCGTGTGGCGGAAGTTGTAGCAGGTACCGGATCCGCCGTCGTCGCGGTGGTAGCCGGCGCCGTTGCACACGGCGTTCGTGATGTACCACTCCGGCGGGTAGCACGTGGTGCTGGAGTTGTAGTAGCCCGCGCAGTCGCTGTGCGAGGCGTACGTGCTCCACCAGCCGGCCTGAGCCTTGCGGGCGCCGGGCAGCAGCCCGACCGCGCTCACGCCGATCGCCATGCCGGTGCCGACCATGAGCCGCAGCACCGTCCGACGGGTGGTGGTCTGCCGGCGCAGCTCCCGGGTGACGGCGCTGGGCGCCGCGCGGTCCGGGGCGTGCTCGGCGCTCGGGATCTCCGTGGTGAGTAGCGACATCCTGGGGCCTCCGTTCCGTGTCTCGATCTCGTGGTGCGCGGTCATCGGTTCGCGATCGTCATCTGCGTGCCGGCGAAGTGCGTGACCAGGCGCCGCAGGGCGTCCACGCTGCCGACCGGCTCGGCCGCGAGCACGCTCCCGGCCGGGTCGATGGCGAGTAGCGCGGGCCGCCAGCCGGGGTCGACCGCCAGGAACGTTTCCCGGTCGGCGACCGCCCGGACCCGTCTGGCCGCCAGCGCCTCCCACTTCGCGGACGCGCTGGCCGTCAGCACGACGAACTCGACGTCCGGCGGCGTGTCCTCGGCCAGTTCCGGCAGCAGCGGCGCGAGGTCGGCGCAGATCGGGCAGTTGTCGTCGGCGATCAGGACGACCGCCAGCGACGCCGCCTCGGTGGGGCGCACCAGCTTCGGCGCGGTGCTGTCCCGCGACGACGACCGTGCCGCGTTCGCCCGCAGCTCGGCCTGCACGTCGCGGAGCTGGCGCAGGATGCCGGCGAGGGCGAACGCGAGCAGGACGAGCACGACCCAGGTGAGGACCATGGCCGCGGTCATGAAGCTCACGACGTGGTCCAGCTGACCGAGGTGATCGCGTCGAGGAACCGCAGCCGGATGCTGTCCGCGTCACCGGCCGCTGCCTCGTCCAGCACGGTCACCGCCGACCGGTTCGCGTGCATGAAGACGTTGCGCGTGCCGCCGTCGGTGCTCACCTCCCGACGCCACACCTCGCCGGAGCGGACCTTGGCTCCGCTCCACGTGGGAAGGACCTCGGTCGACGACCGTCCTGCGTGGATGGTCATCGTCGCCGTGTTCGGCACGTGCTTGACGACCTCCTCCGCGTAGACCGTCTCCTTCGGCACCGTGCCGGTCCTGACCCGCAGGCCGAGCGGGCTGTCGAGGAGCGTGAGCCGGTCGTAGCGGCCCAGCACGTCGCGCGCGGTCATCTTCGGCACGTTGAGCCACATGTACATCTCGTGCCAGCGTCCGCGCCAGCCGGCGATGCCGAGGCCCTCGGCGTTGCGTGCGATGACCATCGTGCCGCCGAGCGCGGAGAACTCCTCCTCGACGGCGCCCTTCAGGATGTGCTGGGCGTGCATGACGATCGTGCCGACCGGACCGATCTGGAACGCGCGTTCCCGTAAGGTCGGGGCCGTGCCGGCGTAGGGCGCTTCCACGCGGATCCGGAAGCTGTGGAACCAGGGATGGGTGAGGTCGTATCCCGGCGCGTCGACATTCACGATCGCGCCGCTCGCGGTCTGGTACCGCGGGAGCGCTGGCGTGGGTGTCACGTCGACGATTCCGACGCTGCCTGTCATGCCGGTCCTCCTTCTCGTAGGACGACAGGGGACACGGAGGCCGGCCGTAGCTATTGGTGCCCCCGTACGCTCAACCATCGGTGACGTGGATTCGCGGCGTCAACGATTACGGACAGAAATGCTGTCTCACTTGGGCGCGGCGCTTATTGCGTATTTTCGCAGAATAGGAAATTGCGTGATCCGGCAATGTGGGGGCCGTCAGCACGCCTCGCGCTGGGACCGTCCGGTCGCTCCGTCCACCACCGCGCAGGACCAGTCGAGCACGCACCGGTCGGCCAGCCGCGCCGGGGCGGCGGCCTGGATCCGAGGCCAGAGACCGGCCTCTGTCCAGGCGACGAACCGCCGATGAGCCGTCGCCTTGGAGACGCCGAACACCGGCGGCAGGTGCCGCCAGGCGCATCCGGTGGTCACCACGTAGGCCACCGCGGCGAACACTGCGCGGTCGTTGATCGGCGTCATGCCGCCGCCGTGGGAACGCGGCTTCGGCGGCGGCAGCAATGGCGCGACGACCGCCCACAATTCATCGGGCACCAGGTGCCTCGTCAGCTGACCCACCATGTGGCGATAATGCCCCAGGGTGTCCAGAAAGGTAAGCGACTATCCCGGCCGACAGGACCTCATTAACGAGTGAACAAACGATAGAAGATCGCACGGAATGCGGGTCCGCACAATGGCTACCGTGCATTCCTGCAATGATCGGCAGGAGCCATTCGTCACGCTGCGTAGGGTCAGTGGCGGGCGGCGCCCGGCACCGTGACGGACGCGCCCGAGGGCAGGACGGTCAGCGTCCGGCTCCGCCCGTCCTGGCGCGTACCGGTCACGGCCAACTCGCCGGGGGGCGTGCGATGCGCGGACAGCACCTCGCCGGGCACCGCCCCGAGCACCTGCCAGCTCTCGGCCGTGCCCCTCGCCGGCAGGTCCGTGCGGCCGAGCACCGTCCCGTCCAGGCCGACGAACAGCACCGCCGTGGCGTGGACGCCGCGATCGTCCGGGGTCGCGCCGGCCCGGACGACCGTGACCTGCACCAGGCCGTCCGTCCCTACCCGCACCTGCGGCTGGTTGCCGGGCAGCGCGAGCACCTCGCCGGCCCGCAACCGCCCGGCCGGCGCCACCGTCACCGGCGTACCGGAGCCGAGCATCGTGAGCGTCAGCCGCGTGGCCGGAGCGCCGCCACCGACCGGTGTCGCGGCCACCAGCTCGCCCGAGGGCAACACACCCGTCACGTCGACGCCCGCCGGCACGGTCGGCTGGGTCGCCTGCCCGGTGGCCATGTCCACCAGGAGGTAGCGGGACACCGTCCCGTCGCGGTGCTCGCCGATCAGCAGGCGGCTCCCATCGGGGGCCCACGCCCACGCCGTGACCCGGTTCCCCGGGATGGCCGGCGTGAACCGGTACCGCACGCCGCCGGTCAGCTCCCGCAGGGTCAGCCCGCCGTCGCCCGGCAGGCCGAGCCAGCGCCCGTCGGGGGAGAGCGTGTAGCCGCCGGTGGACGGCCCGTCCGGCGCCTTCGGCAATGCGTACTGGCGCCCGTCGGCGAGCACGAGCAGTGGTGCGCAGCCGCTGGCACAGGCGGCGTAGACGAGCCCGCCGGCCCCGACCGCGCCCGCGGCGGGCAGGCGGGTGGCGGCGGCCGGTGGCACCAGCCGGCCGGGGATCTCGCCCGGCGCCGCGATCGACGGTCCGGTGTCGCGGTCGGATCCGGCCGTCGCGACGACCGTGCCGGCCCCGCCCAGCGCGACCAGCAGCACGAGCGCGGCACCGCCGGCCCTGCGGCGGCGCCGGGTGCGGGCCCCGTCGAGGACGGCGTCCACATCGGCGTAGTTGGGCGCCTGCTCGCCCAGGTCGCGGTAGTCCCGTTGGAACGACGTGCTCATCGACGCGCCTCCTGGCTGTCGGGGTGAAGGGCGGGTGTCCGGCCGCGCAACCGCGCCAGCGCGTCGTGCGCGTGGCGTTTCACGGTGCCGACCGTGCAGCCCAATTCGGCCGCCGTCTCCGCCTCGGTGCGATCCTCGTAGTAGCGCAGGTAGAGCACGGCACGCTGCCGTGGCGGCAACGTGGCGAGCGCCGACGCGAGGAGGAGCCGCCGGTCCACCGCGGCCGCCTCGTCATCCCGCCCGGCCGTCTCCGGCACGGCCGCCGTCGGCAGCTCGGCGAGCCGTCGCCGCCTGCTCCACCAGGTCCGGAACTGATTGAGGATCACCTGTCGCACGTACGCCTCGGGGTTGCCGCCCGCCTGGACACGGCGCCACCGCAGGGCGGTCTTGATCAGCGCCTCCTGCACCACGTCCTCGGCGGTGGCGTGGTCGCCCGTCAGCAGGTACGCCATGCGCGAGAACGCGGGGCCACGAGCGGCGACGAAGTCACGGAATCCGTCGAGCCGGTCCATCGGCACCCCCTCCGGTGATCCTCACACCCCGACAACCCCGGCGGGGGTCCGGAAGGTTGAGTCCATTCGGAAATGGTCTGGATTGCGTACTTCGGCAAGCGCACCCGGACGACGGCGACGTGCGCGGCGACCGGCGTTAGCGTGACGGCGGTCACACGCGCTGCAGGGGGAGGCTCCGTGGTCGAGGTCGCGCTCGTCGTCGCACTGGGCGGGGCACTCCTGCTCGGCGCGGCCGGCGTGGCCCACGTACGCGAGCCAGGTGCCCTGCGAACCGCGCTCACGCTGCAACAGCTGGTCGCCGCGCGCTGGCGGCCGGTCGTCGCGGCGGGCACCGGCCCGGTCGAGATCGTCGCCGGGGCGGCCGTGATCGGCTGCTGGTTCGCCGCGCCCGGTTCGGTGCGCTGGCCGTTGCTCGCGACCGGGGCCGGCTACACCGTGCTGGCGGCGTACGGCGGGGTGGTGCGCGTGCGCCGGCAGTCGGCGCCGTGCGGCTGTTTCGGCGCGGGCGAACCGATCAGCTGGCTGGTCGTCGGGCGGGCGGCGGCGTTCGCGGTCGCGTCCGTGGTGGCCGCCCTGACCCACGCGACCGGACCGTCGCTCGCCGACAGGTGCTGGTCGCTCGGGCTCGCGGCGCTGGTCGCGGTCGCGGCCTGGCTCGGACCGGAGCTGGCCACCTTGTCATCGGGACTGTCATCCACACGGGGAGTTGAGTAATGACGCAGACGCACGAGGACGCCCTCGCGGCGGTCATCGCGGACGTGGTCGCGCCGGGCGCGGCCGCGGTCGATCAGGACGGAAAGTTTCCGCGCGACGCGGTGGACGCGCTCGCCGAGGCCGGCGTCCTCGGGCTGACCAGCGCGTCCGTGGTGGGCGGCGGCGGCGCGGGCATGCGGGAGGCGGCCGGTGTCGTCGAGCGGCTGGCCGGCGCCTGCGGGTCCACCGCGATGGTGGTGTTGATGCACTACGCGGCGACGGCGCTGATCGAGGCGTACGGCCCGGACGACGTACGGCGCGAGATCGCCGCCGGCCGGCACCTCAGCACGCTGGCGTTCTCGGAGGCCGGTTCGCGCAGCCACTTCTGGGCGCCGCTCGGTACCGCGACGGCCGAGGGCGACCTCGTCCGGCTGTCCGGGCGCAAGAGCTGGGTCACCTCCGCCGGCGAGGCGGACAGCTACGTGTGGTCGAGCCGGCCGGTCGCGGCCGACGGTCCCATGACGCTGTGGTTCGTGCCCGCCGGCACCGCGGGCCTGACCGTCGACGGCGGCTTCGACGGCCTGGGGCTGCGCGGCAACGACTCGCGGCCGGTCCGCGGCGAGGCGGTGACCGTGCCGGCGTCCGCGCTGCTGGGCACCGACGGAGCCGGCCTGGACGCCGCCCTCGGCGCCGCGCTGCCGTGGTTCCTGGTGCTCAGCGCGGCGTTCAGCGTCGGGGTGATGGACGCGGCGATCACGGAGACCGCCGGCCACCTCACGGCGACCCGGCTCGAACACCTCGGCCACACCCTCGCCGACCAGCCGGTCGTCCGGATGGACCTCGGCCGCGCCGCGCTCACCCTGGCCGGCGCGCGCGCCAGCCTCGCCGACACGTTGACAGCGCTGGAGACCGCACGGCCGGACGCGACCGTGCGGCTGCTCGGCGTCAAGGCGATCGCCGGGGAGGCCGCGATCACGGTCACCGACGCGGCGATGAAGGTGTGCGGCGGCGCGGCGTTCCGCAAGGAACTCGGCCTGGAACGGCGGTTCCGGGACGCCCGCGCGGCCCGGGTCATGGCGCCGACCAGCGACGCGCTCACGGACTTCGTCGCCCGCCTCACCTGCGGCCTGCCGCTGTTCGGGGACGCCTGATGGGCGGCACGCTGGTGCTGGGCGCCGTCGCCTACGACCCGAAGGTCGTGACGATCTGGGACGGCTTCCGCGACTGGCTGCGGGCGCGCGGCCTGCCGTTCGACTACGTGCTCTACTCGCACTACGAACGGCAGGTCGAGGACCTCGTCGCGGGCCGGATCGACGCGGCCTGGAACTCGCCGCTGGCCTGGGTACGTGCCCGCAGGCTGGCGACCGCCGCCGGGCGGACCGTGCGCGCGCTGGCCATGCGCGACACCGACCAGGACCTGACCTCGGTGATCGTGGTCCGCGCCGACGCGTCGGCCACGACGGTCGCGGACCTGGCCGGCGCCGTGGTGGCCACGGGCGCCGTCGACTCGCCCCAGGCCACCCTGCTGCCGGTGGCGCACCTGCGTGCGGCCGGCATCGAGGTCACGGTCCGGCGGTACGACGTGGGCGTCGGGCTGCACGGCGACCACGTCGGCGGCGAGCGCGACGCCGCCCGCGCGCTGGCCGCCGGCGAGGTGGACGCGGCGTGCCTGCTGGACGCGAACCACCTGCTGTTCGGCAAGGAGGGTACGTTCGCGCCCGGCGCGACCAGGGTGATCGCCCAGACCCCGCCGTACGACCACTGCAACCTGACCGTGACCGACGCCGCCGGCCAGGGTCGGCTGGACGAGCTCGCGGGTCTGCTGCGGTCGATGTCCTACGCCGACCCGGAGGTCCGTCCGCTGCTCGACCTGGAAGGCCTGACGTCGTGGGAGCCGGGGCGCACCAGCGGCTATCACCTGCTGGAAGCCGCCGTGAACGGTGCCGGCTTCTACGCGGCCGACGGCGCGATCACGGCGGCGGACTACCGGCCGTGACCGCGCTGGCCGGTGTGGACCTGGCCGGCCTCGGGTTCGACGAGGGCGCGCACCTGCTCGTCCGCCGCGCGCTGGGACCGCTGCCGCCGGGCGCGCGGCTCGCGGTGCGTGGCCGGCACCCGGCGTTGCGGGTGCACCTGCCCGCGTGGTGCCGTTCGCAGGGGCATCGGGTCGAGTGGTCCGACGGTCCGGTGGCGGTGGTCGTCCGGGGCGCCCGCGAGGACCAGCGGTGGAGCGGCGCGGTGCGCGCCGGGCAGGCCCGCCCCGGGGCGATCCACGAGCGCCCCGCGCCGGACTGGGGACTGGCCGCGCGCGGCGCGCTGGTGGAAGCCGGCGGACCGGAGGTCCACTTCGACCTGGAGGACCGCGACCTCGTCTGGGCCGACGTGGCGCCCCGCCTCTACAGTCACGCGGCGGCGCGGCAATGGGATCCGGCGACGGCCGTGCCGTGGGACTCGCCGTTCGCGCCGCCGGCCGACATCGAGGCCGCCGTCGTCCAGATCATGACGTACCTGGTGGAGAACGAGCAGGCGGCGCTGCTCGTGCCGGCCCGGTTCCTCGGCCGGATCCACCCGCACTTCCGCGAGGTCGTGCAGCTGCTCGCCGTGCAGGTCGCGGACGAGGCACGGCACATGGAGATCTTCACCCGGCGGGCACTCCTGCGGTCCCCGACGATGGGCACGTCCACGGCCGGCGGGCGGGCATCGCTGTTCACGCTCGTTGACGAGTCGGACTTCTCCCTCGCGTCGTTCCTGCTGTCGGTGCTGGGGGAGGGCACGTTCGTCGACCTGCTCGGGTTCCTGGTACGGCACGCGCCCGACCCGGTCACCGAACGCGTCGCCTGGCTCGCGATGCAGGACGAGCGCCGGCACGTCCTGTTCGGCGTGGCGCACCTCGCGCACCAGTCCGTCCTGGACCCGGGGCTGCGCGGACGGCTGCGGGCGGCGGTGGAGCGCCGCCACGACGCGCTGATGGACACCGCCGGCCTCAACGACGAGGTCTACGACGCGCTGATCCTGCTCGCCGCCGGCAGCTGGGAGCCGGCGGCGATCGCGGCCGGCCACGCCCGGGTGCACGAGCTGCGCCGCCAGATGGACGACGGGCGGCGACGGCGGCTGGAACGGCTGGGATTCCCGCCCGACGAGGCCGCCGAGCTGTCGGCACTGCACACCCGCAACTTCATGTGACTCCCCCGCACCTCCAACACCAAGGGGTCTCGAACAGTTCCGCGTTTGGTCATGTGAACGTGGTGAACTGACGAACTCGCGCCCGCACCGTGGACCCATGCGCGTAGCGATCGTCACGGAGTCGTTCCTGCCCGACGTCAACGGTGTGGCGCACTCGGTGCAGCGGGTGGTCGAGCACCTGCGCGGCCGTGGCCACACTCCACTCGTCATCGCCCCCGAGCCGCTGACGCCGGTGATCGGCGGCGACGACGTGGTCCGGATCGCGTCGGTGCCGATGCCCGGCTATCCGACGTTCCGCATCGGACTGCCGAGCCGCAAAGTGGAGGCGGCGTTGCGGCGGTTCGCGCCGGACGTCGTCCACCTGGCGTCGCCGTTCGCCTTCGCGGCGTACGGGGCGTTCGTCGCGGACCGTCTCGGCATCCCGTCGGTGGCCGTGTACCAGACGGACATCGCCGGGTTCGCCGGGTTCTACCGCCTCGGCGTGGGCCGCTCGGCCGCCTGGCGCTGGCTGAAGCGGGTGCACGGCGTGGTCGGCCGGACGCTCGCGCCGTCGAGCGTCGCCGCCGCGAACCTCAGCGAGCACGGGATCGAGCGGGTCCACCTGTGGCCGCGTGGCGTCGACGGGGTGCGGTTCGACCCGCGTCACCGGGACGACGCCCTGCGGCGACGGCTGGCTCCGGACGGCGAGGTGATCGTCGGGTACGTCGGCCGGTTGGCGCCCGAGAAGAGCGTGGAGCTGCTCGAACCGGTGACCCGCCTGGACGGGGTGAAGGTGGTCGTGGTCGGCGACGGGCCGTCGCGGAAGTCGGTGGAGCGGGCGTTGCCGCGCGCGACGTTCCTGGGCCAGCTCACCGGCGACGCCCTCGCCGCCACGTTCGCCAGCCTGGACGTGTTCACCCACACGGGCGCCCACGAGACGTTCTGCCAGACCGTCCAGGAGGCGATGGCCTCGGGCCTGCCGGTGGTGGCGCCGGCCGCGGGCGGGCCGGTCGATCTCGTCCAACCGGGACGGACCGGTTACCTGTTCCGGCCAGGCGATCCGGATGCGCTGCGCACGTCCGTCGAACTGCTCGTCGCCGACCCTGAACTGCGGGCCACCTTCGGCGCGGCCGGCCGCCGCGCGGTCGAGGGACGCAGCTGGGCGGCCATCGGCGACGCGCTGCTCGACCACTACGCGGCAGTGACCGCGCCCGGCGTGGCGCGGGCAGCGTGAGGATCGTCCGGCTCGCGAACTTCGTCGGTCCACGGTCTGGCGGGTTGCGCACCGCGCTCCGGGAACTGGGCAAGGGCTACCTGGAGGCCGGTCACGACCCGGTGCTGGTGATCCCCGGCGAACGGGCGAGCGACCAGCTGACCGAGCAGGGCAGGGTGATCACGCTCCCCGGCCCGCTGGTGCCGGGCATGGGCGGCTACCGCGTACTGCTCGGCCGTCGCAGGCTGTCGCGCCTGCTCGGCGAGCTGCGTCCGGCCCGGATCGAGGTCTCCGACCGCGCGACCCTGCGGTGGACGGGCGGTTGGGCGCGGGCGCACGGGGTCCCGAGCGTGATGGTCTCGCACGAGAACCTCGACGCGCTCGCCGCGATGTTCCTGCCGCGCTGGCTCCCGCGCCGGACGGGCACCGACCGGCTCAACGCCGCCACGGCCCGCGCGTACGACCAGGTCGTCTGCACGACCGGGTTCGCGGCGGAGGAGTTCCGGCGGATCGGCGCGTCGAACGTCGTCCAGGCGCCGCTCGGCGTTGATCTGAGCCGGTTCACGCCGGCGAACCACGATCCGGCGCTGCGGGCACGGTTCGCCGGTCCGCACGAGGTGTTGATGGTGCACTGCGGCCGGCTGTCGGCGGAGAAGCGGGTCGAGCGGTCGGTGGACGCGCTCGCCACGCTGCGGAGGCGAGGGGTCCCGGCCGTCCTGGTGGTGGCTGGGGACGGTCCGCGCCGGCCAGCGCTGGAGCAGCGGGCGGCAGGGCTGCCGGCGCGGTTCCTGGGCTTCGTCCGGGACCCGGACGAGGTCGCGCGCCTGCTGGCGACGGCCGACGTGACGCTCGCCCCCGGTCCGCTGGAGACGTTCGGGCTGGCGGCCCTGGAAGCGCTCGCGAGCGGGACGCCCGTCGTCGCGGCGGGTGACGGCGCCCTCGGCGAGGTCGTGGGCCCGGCCGGGGCGGTCGTGCAGGGGGAGCGGTTCGCGGACGGTGTGCTGGAGGTGATGGCGCGCCCGTTGGCGGACCGGCGCCGCGCCGCCCGTGAGCAGGCCGCGCGGTTCGGCTGGCCGGCCGCTGTCGCCGGCATGTTGCTGGTGCACGGTCTGGAGGGGGCATGGCGGACACCGGTACGGCAGAGCTGATTCGATTCGCGGCCCTGGGGGACTCGACGACCGAGGGGCTGGGCGACCCGCTTCCCGGCGGCGGATGGCGCGGCTGGGCGGCGTTGCTCGCGGGCGCGCTCGGCCCGCCAGGGCGGGTCCGGCTGGCGAACCTGGCGGTCAGCGGGGCGACGGCGCGGCTGCTGCGGGACGAGCAGCTCGGCCCGGCGCTGGCGCTGCGCCCCGCGGTCGCCTCGGTGCTGGTCGGCGTCAACGACACGCTGCGGGGGACGTTCGACCCGGTGCGGATCGGCAACGACCTGGACCAGACGGTTGGCGCGCTCAAGGATGCCGGCGCGATCGTCCTCACCGCCCGGATGCCCGACCCGGGCCGGATGTTCGGCCTGCCCGGCATCCTCAGCCGCCCGCTGTCCCGCCGGACGCACGCCCTGAACGAGGCGGTCGACGACGTGGCCGCCCGGCACCGGACGTTGCACCTCGATCTGGCCGCCCATCCGGCCACGTACGACAAGGCCATGTGGAGCATCGACCGCCTGCATCCGAGCGAGCGCGGGCACCGGCTCGTCGCGCGGGGGTACGCGGGGCTGCTGGCGGGCGCCGGCTGGCCGCTGCACCAGTACCCGAGCGCCGAGCCGGACGGCGGTGCCGAACCGGACGGCTGGAGTCGTGCCTGGTGGCTGGCCACGCGCGGTACCGGCTGGGTCGCCGAGCGTTGCACCGACCTGGTGCCCTACCTGGTCGGGATGGCGCTGCGGGAGGCATGGTCCGGAGCGCGGGAAGTGGGGGATGCGCGGCCGACTACGCTTTGGGGTCATGACCCGACCTGATGACCGCACCGCGGGCGCACTCCGTCCCGTACGTATCACCCGAAACTGGCTCGACCACGCGGAAGGCTCCGTTCTGGTGGAGTTCGGCCGCACCCGGGTGCTGTGCGCCGCCAGCGTCACCGAGGGTGTGCCGCGCTGGCGCAAGGGCAGCGGGCTGGGCTGGGTCACCGCCGAGTACGCGATGCTGCCGCGCGCGACCCACACCCGGGGCCAGCGCGAGTCGGTGAAGGGCCGCATCGGCGGCCGCACGCACGAGATCAGCCGGCTGATCGGCCGGAGCCTGCGCGCCAGCGTCGACCTCGCCGCGCTGGGCGAGAACACGATCGCGCTGGACTGCGACGTGCTCCAGGCCGACGGCGGCACCCGGACGGCGGCCATCACCGGCGCGTACGTCGCGCTCGCCGACGCCGTGGCGTGGCTGGGCCGCAAGGGTGCGCTGGCGACCACGCCGGAGAAGGCGCTGCCCGTCTCGGTCGCCGCCGTGAGCGTGGGCGTGATCGACGGCGAGCCGCGTCTCGACCTCTGCTACGAGGAGGACGTGGCGGCCGAGGTCGACATGAACATCGTCTGCACCGGTGCCGGCGACTTCGTCGAGGTCCAGGGCACCGGCGAGGGCGCCACGTTCGACCGCAAGGCGCTCGACGCGATGCTGGACCTGGGCGTTGCCGGCTGTGCCGAGCTGACCCGGCTCCAGGCCGAGGCACTCGCGTCGTGAAGGTGTTGCTGGCATCGCGCAACGCCAAGAAGCTGGCGGAGCTGCGGCGGATCCTGGCCGAGGCCACGGATGTGGAACTGCTCGGGCTCGACGACGTGCCCTCCTACGAGGAGGCGCCAGAGACCGGTGCGACGTTCGCCGAGAACGCGCTGCTCAAGGCCCGTGAGGGCGTGAAGTACACCGGGCTGCCGACCGTGGCCGACGACTCCGGCCTGGCCGTGGACGCGCTGGGCGGGATGCCCGGCATCTTCTCGGCGCGCTGGTCCGGCCGGCACGGCGACGACGACGCCAACCTGGACCTGCTGCTCGCCCAGGTCGGCGACGTCCCGGACGATCGGATGGGCGCCGCGTTCGTCTGCGCCGCCGCGCTCGTCCTGCCGGACGGCACCGAGCACGTGGTCGAGGGCACCATGCCGGGCGGGCTGATCCGGAAGCGGCGCGGGGACGGCGGGTTCGGGTACGACCCGATCTTCGTCCCGACCGGCCACGACCGCACGTCCGCCGAGATGTCGCCCGCGGAGAAGGACGAAATCAGCCACCGGGGCCAGGCGTTCCGCGCCCTCGCCCCCATCATCGTCGAGGCAGCGCACGCATGAACGAGATCGCGGGGGACACGCACCTCCAGTCGGACGTCCTTGAGGACCTGGCCACGGCCGTGAACTACCGGCGGTGGCTCTGCTCGCTGGCACACCCGTACCTCGGCGACGACCCGCTCGAAATCGGCTCCGGGCTGGGCTACTACGCGACCGAATGGGCGGACGCCGGCCACCCGCTGACCGTGTCGGAGGCCGATCAGGGCCGGCTGGCGGAGCTGCGGTCCCGGTTCGACGGTGACGGTCGCGTCCAGGTGCGTGAGCTGGCCGTGCCGATCGAGGTCGAGGGCCAGTACTCGTCGGCGGTGGCCTACAACGTGCTCGAACACATCCCGGACGACGTCGCGGCGCTGCGGGCGTTCCGCGGGCTGCTGCGACCGGGCGGTGCCGTGATTCTCGTCGTGCCGGCGTTCCCGAGCGCCATGAGCGACTTCGACCGGGCCATCGGCCACTTCCGCCGCTACACCAAGCGCAGCCTGAGCGCGGCGCTCACCGACGCCGGGCTGCGCGTGGAGCGGCTGCACTACCTGAACGCGCCTGGGCTGCTGGTCTGGTACGTGGTCGTGAAGACGCTGCGTCAGCGCCCGAAGGAAGGCCTCGGCCTGACCCTCTACGACCGGCTGCTGGTGCCCGTGATGCGACGGGTCGAGAAGCTCGTCCGGCCGCCATTCGGCCAGTCGGTGTTCGCGGTGGCCCGCCGCGTCGACTGACGCGGCGGCGCCCCTTCGATGAGAGGGAAGTGCGGGAGAGGGGATTCGAACCCCTACGCCCTTTCGGGCACAGCGTCCTAAGCGCTGCGTGGCTGCCGTTACACCACTCCCGCGGTACCCGCCATCCTACGCCGGCACGTCCACCGCATATGCACCCCCGCAATTCGCGTGTCGAGGGAAATAGCCTGGACCTGGATTTACGTCGTTCTCAACGCCGACCAATGCATTCCTTCGCGCTGCGCGCGGAGGTGCCCAAACAGCATAGCGAACATCAGCAAACCGGCTTTGAACAGCGCGTTCACCCCTGCCGTGTTAACACCGTTTCTCGTGAGTACACGGTATCGCCAGGGTGCGACAATTCCGGGGGCCGTAAAGGCCCGGGGAATGGTTAGTCGAGTCCGAGGTCGCGACGCAGTTTGGCGACGTGTCCGGTCGCTTTGACGTTGTACTGCGCAAGCGCGATCTTGCCCTCGGGGTCGATCACGAACGTCGACCGGATCACACCCGTCACGGTCTTGCCGTAGAGCTTCTTCTCGCCGAACGCGCCGTAGCTCAGCAGGACGCTCTTGTCCGGGTCGGAGACGAGCGGGAACGTCAGCGCGTCGCGCTCCCGGAACCTGGCCAGCTTCTCGGGCTTGTCCGGCGAGATGCCGACCACGTCGTAGCCGGCCGCCTGGAGCGAGCCGATGGAGTCGCGGAAGTCGCACGCCTGCTTGGTGCAGCCCGCCGTCATCGCGGCCGGGTAGGCGTACAGGATCACGGTCCGGCCGCGCAGGTCGGCGAGGCGGACCTGCTTGCCGTGGTCGTCGGTCAGGTCGAAGTCGGGGGCGGTATCGCCGGGGGCGAGGCGCGTCTGCTCGGTCATGGTGCCGAGATTAGTGCGTCCCCCTGAGCCTGGTCGCGGGGGACAAATCGGCGTTAACCGGGCCGGTTTCGGGGCGCCCTTGTTGCACATCTCTTGCAACTGCGAGGATGAAGCCGAACGGTCGTACCACAACAGTCAAGGAGTCGCCGTGCACGCAGACGTGGTGGCTATGCACATCTCGAACGGGATCATCGGCATCTCGGGATCGGCCGTGGCCGCACTGATCGCGGTCGGCGTGATGGCGGTGTGCCTGGTCAAGGCCAGAATCGATCTCGACGAGCGGCTGGTGCCGATGGCCGGCCTGGTGGCGGCGTTCATCTTCGCCGTCCAGATGCTGAACTTCCCGGTCCTGCCGGGTGTGAGCGGGCACCTCCTGGGTGGCGCGCTCGCGGTACTGCTGGTCGGGCCGTGGGTCGGGAGCCTGTGCATCGGGCTGGTGCTCGCCGTCCAGGCGCTGGTGTTCGCCGACGGCGGTCTCACCGCGCTCGGGCTCAACGTCCTGAACATGGGCGTGGTCGGCACGTTCGTCGCGTACGGGCTGATCGTCGTCCTGGTCAGGGTGCTCCCGCGCACCAACACCGGGATCATGGCGACGGCGTGGATCGCCGCGGTCGTCTCGGTCGTCGTGGCGTCGCAGGCGTTCGTCCTGGAGTACGCCCTGGACGGCACGACCAGCATCTCGCTCGCCACGATCTCCGGCGCGATGGCCGGCAGCCACGCCCTCATCGGCATCGGCGAGGGCCTGATCACCGCCATCACGGTGGGCACGGTCGCCAAGATCCGCCCCGACCTGGTGTACGCCCTGCGAGGCCGCCAGGCCCAGACCCTCGACATCCGGACGGACGTCAAGGTCGGAGGTGCCTCATGAGCGCCGGACGCGTCAAGCTCGCCGCGTTCCTCGTCGGCGGGCTGCTCGTCAGCCTGCTGCTGGCCGGTGTGGTCAGCAACTTCGCCAGCGCCAGCCCGGACGGGCTCGACTCGGCCACGCTCGAAGGCTGCACGGTCGACGCGGACGGCGAGATCACCGGCGGCGACTGCGCGGCGAAGGAGGCCGCCGACCACGAGTTGGCCACCGGCCCGCTCGCCGACTACGCCGTCAAGGGCGTCGACAACGAGTTCGTCGCGACCGGGTTGTCCGGCGTGGTCGGCGTCCTGGTCGTGTTCCTCGTCGGCGCCGGGCTGTTCTGGCTGGTCCGGCGGCGGCCGGTGCCGGAGGAACGCCAGGCCGCGGGCGGCGAATGACCGTGGGTGCCGGCCATGCCCACCCGCTCTACCTCGACGGCGACTCGCCCGTCCACCGGCTGCCGCCCGAGGTGAAGATCGTCGCGACGGTCGCGCTGACCGTCGCGGTGGTCGCCACGCCGCGCGAGGTCTTCTGGGCGTTCGGCGCGTACGCGGTGCTGCTGGCCATCGCCGCGGTGGCGGCCGGCGTCCGGGCGGGCTGGCTGGCGAAACGGGCGCTGATCGAGGTGCCGTTCGTCGTGCTGGCGGTGGTCCTGCCGTTCGCCGGTGAGGGCGAGCGCGTCCAGTGGGCGGGCATGGCGCTGTCGGTCGACGGGCTGTACGGCGCCTGGAACATCGTCGCGAAGGGCACGCTGGGGGTGGTCGCGTCGCTGCTGCTCGCCGCCACGACCCCCATGCGTGACCTGCTTCTCGGCCTGGACCGGCTCCGCACCCCGCACGTGCTCGTCCAGATCGCCACGTTCATGCTGCGGTACCTCGACGTGATCGCCGACCAGGCCCGGCGGATGCGGATCGCGCGGATCTCGCGCGGCCACGACCCGGGCTTCCTGTGGCAGGCGCGGGCCTTCGCGACGTCGGTCGGGAGCCTGTTCATCCGGTCCTACGAGCGCGGCGAGCGGGTCTACCTCGCGATGGTGTCCCGGGGCTACAACGGGCGGATGCCCGCTCCGGCCGGGCACGTCGCCACGGCGGGCAACTGGGCTGTCGCACTCTGCCTGCCCGCCGCCGCCGGTGTCGTTACGGTGATGGCGTGGCTGCAGACCTGATCTCGCTGGACGTCCAGGGGCTCGCGTACGCCTACCCGGACGGTCACCAGGCGCTGTTCGGCGTCGACCTGCGGATCCTCCAGGGCGAGCGGGTCGCGCTCCTCGGTCCGAACGGCGCCGGCAAGACGACGCTCGTCCTGCACCTCAACGGCATCCTCGCGGGTGGCCTGGGCACCGTCGAGGTGGGCGGGTTGCCGGTCGTCAAGGCCAACTTCGCGGAGGTGCGCCGCCGCGTCGGGATCGTCTTCCAGGACCCCGACGACCAGCTGTTCATGCCCACCGTCGCCGAGGACGTCGCGTTCGGCCCGGCCAACCTCGGCCTGCGCGGCACGGAACTCGCGGAACGGGTCGACGAGGCGCTGGACGCGGTCGGCATGGCCGAGTTCCGCGACCGGGCACCGCACCACCTCTCGTTCGGCCAGCGGCGCCGGGTCGCCGTCGCCACGGTGCTCGCGATGCGCCCCGAGATCCTGGTCCTGGACGAGCCGTCGTCCAACCTGGACCCGGCCAGCCGGCGGGAACTCGCCCAGATCCTGCTCAGCCTGGACGTCACGCTGCTAATGGTCACCCACGACCTGCCGTACGCCCTGGAGCTGTGCCCCCGCTCGGTGATCATCGACGGTGGCGTGATCGTCGCCGACGGCGTGACGCCGGACGTGCTCAGCGACCCGGACCTGATGGTCAAGCACCGGCTCGAACTGCCGTTCGGGTTCGACCCGACGATGTCCTTCGCGCGCGAACGCCGGGAACCCTAGGCCTGGACCGGGGGGCTCGCGGTGCGGCGCACGGCCCGGATCCGGAGCCAGCACGTGAGCGTGACGCCCGCGCAGATCCCGATCGTCGCCGCCGTGCAGGCGCGCGCCACGTCGCCGGACCACGGGGTCGGCGCGAACGCCTGGTTGAACACCGCCGCGTCCGTGATGCCGCCGAGCACGCCCAGGACGGCCGCGGCCAGCGCCAGCGCGAACGGGGCCACGGGCAGGCGCCTGAGCGCGGTCACCGCCGCCGCGAGGGCGCCGATCGCCGCGAACGTGCCGTACGTCTCGGTGACGAGCAGCGTGACGACGCCGCCTCCGCTGTCGATGACCCGTCCGACGCTGTCGACGAGTTCCGCCACCGCCGCCACCGCGAGGCCGGCGCCGAGCAGCGGTATGCCGTGGCGCCACCGTCCGACCAGGAACATCACGCCGGCCAACGCGAGGATCGCGGCCCACCACACGGACGTCGCAGGCGGCGGCGCGTAGTCGAGCGTCCCCGTCACCGCGACGGACGTGGCGCCGGCGAGCAGGGGGACCGTCCAGTCGCGGATGCGGTGCTGCCGGTCCGGTTCGTCCTGCGCGGCCGGAGGTGGGCTGGTGCCCGTCCAGTGGGAGCGGTGGTCGTGCCAGCGCGCGGACCCGCCGTCGCCGGTGCGCCGCCAGTCCGGTGCGGCCTTCGCGTCGGCGTCCGCTGGAATGGTCTTCTTCTCGTTCACGTACCCGGTCGGCGAGCGGAGGTTCGTGAACACCGCGTCCGGGGTGATCCGCAGGTACGGCTCGCCCGAGTACCCGATCACGGTGACGTCGCCGCCCGTGCCGTTGCGGACCTCGATCCGCGACCCGTTCTCGACCACCCGGACGCTGAGGCCGCGCGGCTTCGGCGTGACCGTCTCCAGCGTGGTGCGGTAGTCGCTCGCCGCCGGCACCTTGTCGTGCGCCCAGGCCGGGGCGGCGGGGAGGAGCGCTGCGCAAACCCCGGCCACCGCCGCCACCAGCCGATATCTCACTTCGCCGCTGCCTCCGTGACCGCCGTCTTCAACGTGTCAACCGTAAGGTCCGCGATCTCCTCGCCATTCACCAGGACGGTCGGCGTGCCGGTGACGCCCTTCTTCGACGCCGTCTCGGTGAGCGCGGTGCTCCACGACGCGTACGTCTGGTCGTCCACGCACTTCGCGAACGCCGGGTCGGTCGCTCCGGCGGCCTTGCCCAGCTCGATCAGCTTCGCGTTCGTCAGCCCCGGACCGCCCTCGGGCGGCTGATTCGCGAACAGCGCCTTCGTGAACGTGTCGTACACGCCGGCCTCGGACGCGCACCCGGACGCCGCCGACGCCCTGGTCGAGTACTTCGTGGTCGACGCGCGGTCCAGGATGGCGATCGGGTGGTAGGCGATCTTCGCCGTGCCGTCCGCCACCAGCTTGTCGAGGGTGTCCGCCGCCTGCGTCTCGAACTGGCGGCACGCGGGGCAGAGGTAGTCGACGTAGAGGTCGATCGTGACCTTCGCCTCGGGCTTGCCGACGAGGACGCCCGTCGCCGTGGCGCCCTGCGGCACCGCGAACCGGTCCGGCGCCTTGTCCCGCGTCGTGTACAGCACGACGCCGATGATCATCGCCGCGACCAGCACCGCCGCCGCGTACGGCACGGCTCTGCGCTGCCGCTCCTTCGCGCGCATGCGGGCCATCTTCTGCGCCGACACCGCGCGGGCGCGGTTCGATCCCTTGCTCATTCGTCCCCCAGATATCCGTCGATGGAGAGCCGGCTCGCCGGCCACCAGGCGAGCGCGCCCGCGACGGCCAGCAACGCGGCGTCCCGGGCGATCTCCGTCCCGTACTTCGTCTCCTGACCCGCGCCGAGCTCGCCGCCGCCGCCGAAACAGCCACAGTCGATCTGCAACCCGCGAGCGGACGCCGACACGATGCCGGCGATGAACACGGCCAGCAGCACCGCCGACACGACCGCCCCGAACCGGACGCTGAAGCCCACGACGAGCATCAGTCCCAGCGCGATCTCCAGGAGCGGCAACCCGGCGCCCACCGCCGGGACCGCCCACTCGGGAAGCACCTGGTACGCCCGGACAGCCCGTACCGATTCGGCCAGGTCGGCCACCTTGCTCGCGCCGGCGGCGATCCAGACGCCGCCGAGGACCAGCCTCGCGGCCGTCGCCAGCCAGGGCAGCAGCACTCTCACCTGTGTGGTCGTCACGCCGGATTAGTCGTCCGGGGACGCCGCCTGGTTCCCTAAGAACTTCCTAAGTACGACAAATCGGACGGGCGCAGGTCGGGGTTTCCGCCCACTTTCGGACTTTTGAGGGTTCCCGGGCTCGCCCGACCCTCAAAAGTCCGAAACTCGGGGGACGGGCGGCGCGGGGGGTCGGGCGACGCGGGGACGGGCGGGGCGAGGGGCGCGGGTCGGGCGCGGGCGGCGCGGGGGGTCGGGCGGGGCGGGGACGGGCGGGGCGGCGGTCAGGACGCGGCTGCGGCGGCGACCAGGTCGACGAGGTGGGTGCGCGCACGGGCCACCCGGGACCGGATCGTGCCGACGGGCACTCCCTCGACGGCCGCCGCCTCGTCGTAGGACAGGCCGAGGAGCTGGGTGAGGACGAAGGCGCCGCGACGGTCGTCCGGGAGCTGGTCGAGAAGATCGTTCGCGCTGGTCACGGACGCGGGATCCGGCGCGGACTCCGCCCTGGCCCGGCGGCGCAGCAGGTCGTCGAGGCGGCGGCGCCGCACCACCGAGCGCAGGTGGTCGGCGCAGGTGCGGCGGGTGATGCCGAACAGCCACGTGCGTGCCCCGGACCGCGCCTCGAACGCCGGCAGCGCCCGGAACGCCCGCAGGTAGGACTCCTGGGTGAGGTCGTCGGCGGCACCGGAGTCGACCAGGGCGGCACAGAGCCGCCACACTTCAGCCTGGGTCGAGCGGACGAAGGCAGCCTCTGCGAGCGGGTCGCCGTCCCGCGCCCGCAACGCCCAGCTGGTGACGTCGTCCACGCAGAAAGAGTACGGGCGCCGGGAACTGGCCGTCCGGCCGGAGCGACTATGGAGGCATGATGTGCACGGAGACGAGGGTCGCGCTCTCGGCCCTGATCGACGGTGAGGATCCCGGCTTCCCCGCTGATCAGGCGCGGGCGCACCTGGCCGGGTGCCCGTCGTGCCAGGCGTGGCGGGAGAGCGCCGAGGCCGTGACGCGGGCGGTACGTGTCCAGTCTGTCCAGGTTCCTGACCTGACCGAGCGGGTGCTCGCGGCCGTGGCCGCCGACCGTCCCACCCCGGACGGGCGTCGCCAGGTGCTGCGGCTCGCGCTCGCCGGGTCCGCGCTGGCCCAACTGCTGCTCGGGTTGCCGCTGCTGTTCGCCGGTTCGGGGGAGGCCGTGCACGTCAGCCGGGAGATGGCGTCGTTCGACGTGGCGCTCGCGGTCGGGTACCTCTTCGCCGCGTGGCGGCCCGTCCGGGCGGCGGCGCTGGTGCCGGTCGCGGTCGCCCTGTCGCTGTGCCTGCTGATGACGAGCGCGCTCGACGTGGTCAACGACGGTGCGATCGTGGCGCACGAGATCGGTCACCTCCTCGCCGTCTTCCAGGCCGGGTTGCTGTGGGCGCTCGGCCGTCACGGACGGCCCCTGTCCCTCCGCTCGGGCAATGCCGCGGCCGGGACTCCCGCGTGATCCGCCGCGTCCTGCTCGCCGCGCTGGTGGCTGCCCTTGCCCTGCTGCTCCCGGCCGCGCCCGCCTCGGCCCACGCGACGCTGCTCAGCACCGATCCGGCCAACGGCGCCATCGTCGACACGGCACCGAGCGAGGTCACGTTCACGTTCAGCGAGCCGGTCGGGATCTCGCTCGGCAAGGTCACGGTCATCGACCCGGACGGCAAGCAGGTCCAGAGCGGCAAGCTGCTGCAACGCAAGAAGACGCAGGCGACGATCGCGCTGAAGAACGGTCTCCGCCAGGGCACGTTCCTCGTCAGCTACCGGGTCATCTCGGCCGACGGGCACCCGATCTCGGGCGGTTTCACGTTCAGCATCGGGGCGCCGTCCAAGCAGGCCACGGCCGTGACGGGCAGCGAGGAGGCGGACGTCGATCCGCTCGTCCGCGCGCTGCTGTCGGCCGGGAAGTTCGTCGGGTACGCCGGGGTCGCGCTGCTCGGCGGCGCGGTGCTGATGCTCGTGGCGCTGTGGCCGCGGCGGCTGGACGTGAAGGGTCCGTCCCGGCTGGCGTGGACCGGCTGGGGGCTGCTCGCGGGCGGCACGCTGCTGGCGCTGCTCGTCCAGGTTCCGTACTCGACCGGCGGCACGCTCGCCGACTTCGCCTTCTCCGACCTGACCGCGACTGCCGCGACGGTCGTCGGCAAGGCACAGGTGATCCGGATCGGCCTGCTGGTCGGCGGGTCCACGCTGCTGTGGCGGGTCACGAAGGGCAAGCCGCTGGGCACCGTCGAGTGGGGCCTGCTCGCGTCGTTCGGGGTGGCGTTGCTGTTCACCTGGCCGTTCGCCGGGCACGCGTGGGCATCGCCCGGCCGGCTCCTGTCCATCCCGGCGGACGCGGTGCACGTGGGCGCGATGGCCGTCTGGATCGGCGGGCTGGTGGTGCTCGCCCGGTACCTGCTGCCGGCCGCCAAGCCGGACGAGATGGCCGTGATCCTGCCGGTCTGGTCGCGCTGGGCGACGTACAGCGTGGTGGCGCTGGCGTTCACCGGCACGATCGAGGCGTTGCTGGAGATCGGCACGCTGGATGCCCTGGTCAGCACCACGTACGGGCGGCTCGTGATCGCGAAGGTCGTCGGGCTGGCGGCGATCCTGTCGGTCGCGGCGTTCGCGCGGGCCTGGGTCCGGCAGCGGTACCCGGTGACGGTCGCCCACGCCCTGGACGAGGACGCCCCCGACGAGACCGACGAGACCGAGCCGGGGCCGAAGCAGCTGCGGTCGAGGATCATCGTCGAGATCGCGCTCGCCGTCCTCGTGATCGGCGTGGCCACGGCCCTCGTGCAGACCACGCCGGGCCGCACCGCCGCCACCGCCGCCGCACCCCAGGACCTGCCGTTCAACGCGATCGTCGAGACGTCCACGCTCAGGCTCCAGATCGACATGACCCCTGCCAAGCGCGGCAACAACACGATGCACCTGACCGCGTTCGACAAGGCGGGCAAGCCGATCCGCGTCGTGGAGTGGAAGGCGACGATCGCGCTGGAGTCGAAGGGCCTGGAGAGCGTCGAGATCCCGCTGCTCGCGATCACCGAGAACCACGTCGTCGGCGAGGTACAGCTGCCTGTCGCCGGCGAGTGGGAGCTGAAAGCCACCGTCCGTACGTCCGATGTGGACCAGGTGACGGTCGACCGCAAGATCCGGGTCAAGTGACCCGGCACCGCATCCACGAAAGGACACGCATGCATACCCTCCGCCGCCTCGGCGCCGTCACCTGCGGCGCCGCGGTTCTCATCCTGGCCACGGCGTTCCCAGCGGCCGCGCACGTCACGGTCAACCCGAAGGAGGCGAACCAGGGCGGCTTCGCCAAGTTGGCGTTCCGGGTGCCGAACGAGCGCGACAAGCCGACGATCAAGCTGGAGGTCGCGTTCCCGGCCGACCAGCCGATCGCGAACGCGTCGTACAAGCCGGTCGCCGGCTGGAAGGCCGTCGTCACCAAGAAGAAGCTGGACAAGCCGATCAAGGTGCACGGCGAGGACGTGACCGAGGGCGTGGACCGCGTCACCTGGACCGCCGACTCGCCGGCCACCGGCATCCAGGTCGGGCAGTTCCAGGAGTTCGAGGTCTCCGTCGGCCCGATGCCCGAGGCCGAGCAGATCGTCTTCAAGGCGCTCCAGACCTACGACGGCGGCGAGGTCGCCCGCTGGATCGACGAGCCGAAGGAGGGCGAGGAAGCCGAGCACCCGGCGCCCGTACTGAAGCTGGTCAAGGCCGCGGACGATCACCACGGCGACGCCAAGGTGGAGGAGGCCGCCGCAAAGTCCGACGCCGCCGCGGACGAGCACGACAGTGACGGCCCGAGCCCGCTGGCCATCGGCGGCCTGATCGCCGGACTCGCGGGTCTCGCCCTGAGCGGCCTGGCCCTGTACCGCACCCGCTCGGCGGCGTAGCTCCAGCGCGGCCCGCACCATTTGGGCGATGTTTCGGTGGCCATAGCGACCGAAACATCGCCCAAACGCGTGCCGCCATACCCCCAGGGGGTACGATGGGTCCATGGTCGGATACACGGCGGACAAGGCGGCCGTCCAGGCGCGGCTGCGGCGTATCGAGGGACAGATCCGCGGGCTCCAGCGGATGGTCGACGAGGACACGTACTGCATCGACGTCCTCACCCAGATCTCGGCTGCCACCAAGGCGCTCCAGGCCGTGGCGCTCAGCCTGCTGGAGGACCATCTGGGCCACTGTGTCGCCGACGCGATGACCGAAGGCGGCGACGTCGCCGACGAGAAGCTCAAGGAAGCCAGCGCTGCCATCGCGCGGCTGGTCCGGTCCTGACCCGAGGGGATATCCACATGACCAGCAAGACCTGGATCGTCGATGGCATGACGTGCGGCCACTGCGTCGCGTCGGTCAGTGCCGAGGTCGGCAACGTGTCCGGGGTGAGCGACGTCCAGGTGGACCTGGCGTCGAAGCGCGTCGTCGTGACGGGCGACGGCGTGGCGGACGACGAGGTCGTGGCGGCGGTGGACGAGGCCGGCTACGACGCGGTCCCCGCGTGACCACTCAGCTCGAACTGTCCGTCGGCGGGATGACCTGCGCGTCGTGCGCCGCCCGGGTGGAACGCAAGCTGAACAAGGTCGACGGCGTGAGCGCCACGGTCAACTACGCGACCGAGAAGGCGACCGTCGCGTACGACCCTGACCGCGTCACGCCGGAACAGCTCATCGCGACCGTCGAGGCCACCGGGTACACGGCGGCCGAGCAGCGCCCCGAGAGCACCGACGACCTGCGGCAGCGGCTCGCCGTCGCGGCCGTCCTGGCGCTGCCGGTGTTCGTGCTGTCGATGGTGCCGGCGCTCCAGTTCGACTACTGGCAGTGGGTGACGCTGGTGCTCGCCTCGCCGGTCGTCGTCTGGGCCGGTGCCCCGTTCCACCTCGCGGCCTGGACCAACGCTCGGCACGGCACGGCCACGATGGACACTCTGATCTCCCTCGGCACCCTCACCGCGTACCTGTGGAGCGTCTGGGCGCTGCTGTTCGGCGGCGCCGGCGAGGTCGGGATGCGGATGGACTTCTCGCTCGTCCCGGAGCGAGGCATGGGCACGCATCACCTCTACCTGGAGGTGGCCGCGGTGGTGATCGCGTTCCTGCTCGCAGGCCGGTACGCCGAGAGCCGGGCCAAGCGCCGGGCCGGTGACGCGTTGCGGGCGTTGCTGGAGCTGGGCGCCAAGGAGGCGACGCTGCTGGTCGACGGCGTGGAGCGCCGGGTGCCGGCCGACCAGGTCGCGGTGGGCGACGAGTTCGTGGTCCGGCCGGGGGAGAAGATCGCCACGGACGGCGTCGTCGTCTCGGGCGAGTCAGCCGTGGACACGTCGCTGCTGACGGGCGAGAGCGTGCCGGTGGACGTAGGCCCCGGGGACGAGGTGGCGGGCGCGACCGTCAACACGTCCGGGCGGCTGGTCGTGCGGGCCACCCGGGTCGGTGCGGCGACGGCGCTCGCGCAGATCGCCCGGCTGGTCGAGCAGGCGCAGGCGGGCAAGGCGCCCGTCCAGCGGCTCGCCGACCGCATCTCGGGAGTGTTCGTCCCGATCGTCATCGTCCTCGCGGTGGCCACGTTCGCCGGCTGGGTACTGGTCACGGGCGATCTGGGTGCGGCGGTCACGGCGGCCGTCGCGGTGCTGGTCATCGCCTGCCCGTGCGCGCTGGGGCTGGCGACGCCGACCGCGCTGCTGGTCGGCACCGGGCGCGGCGCGCAGCTCGGCATCCTCATCAAGGGCCCCGAGGTGCTGGAGCAGACCCGCCGGATCGACACGGTCGTCCTCGACAAGACCGGCACGGTCACGACCGGCCAGATGCGCCTGGTGGACGTGCACGCTGACGACCGCGTCGACACGGCCGAAGCGTTGCGGCTGGCCGGGGCGCTGGAGTCGGCGTCCGAGCACCCGATCGCCCGTGCCATCGCGGAACGCGCCGCACATGCCGGGCCGCTGCCCGCCGTCGACAGCTTCACCAACCACGCCGGCCACGGCGTCGTGGGCGTGGTCGAGGGCCGCGAGATCACCGTGGGGCGCCCGAGGTTCCTGGTCGCGCGGGGATTCGAACTGTCGCCGTCCCTCTACAAAGCCGAGAAGCACGCGCAGCGGGACGGTCGTACGCCGGTGCTCATCGGCTGGCACGGTGAGGCGCGGGCGCTGCTCGTCGTCGCGGACACGCCGAAGCCGACGAGCGGCGAGGCGGTCCAGCGGCTGCGCGCGCTGGGGCTTCGTCCGATGCTGGTGACCGGCGACAACGAGGGCGCCGCGCGAGCCGTCGCGGCCGAGGTGGGGATCGCCGCCGAGGACGTCATCGCCGAGGTGCTGCCCGGCGGCAAGGTCGACGCCGTGCGGCAGCTCCAGTCGGACGGGCACGTCGTGGCGATGATCGGCGACGGCGTCAACGACGCGGCGGCGCTCGCCCAGGCGGACCTCGGCCTCGCGATGGGCACCGGCACCGACGTCGCCATCGAGGCCAGCGACCTCACGCTCGTCCGGGGCGATCTGCTCGGCGCCGTGGACGCGATCCGGCTGTCCCGCCGCACGCTGTCGACCATCCGGGGCAATCTGTTCTGGGCCTTCGCCTACAACGTCGCGGCCATCCCGCTCGCCGTCCTCGGCCTGCTCGGACCGCTCGTCGGCGGCGCCGCGATGGCACTGTCCAGTGTGTTCGTCGTGACGAACAGCCTCCGATTGCGACGGTTCAGGCCGGTGTCCGAACTGAGGTGAACGCCCGGTATGGCCACCGGACAAACGGCCGGCCACCAGGGCTGCTAGCCTGGCGCGTCATGAGCACGGACACCGCCCTGGGGCTTTACGGGCTTGAGCTCTTGTACCAGTCCAGACCGGCGATCGACAAGGGCGAGCTCCTGCGGGAGCTGCGCGCCCGTCTCGGTGCCGTCGACCCGCTCATCGGCGACACGCTCGCCTTCGTGTGCAAGGACTTCCCGGTCGAACCGCAGGACGGCGTGGCCGCCGCGATGCTGTTCATCGGCGCCACCGACGAGCCGTTCGACCAGGCCACCGCCGGCCGGGCCGTCGAGCAGACGTGGAACTGGGCGGCGGCCGGCGACGCCGTGTCCCGGTGCCACTACAGCGTGACGCTCACCGACATGCTCGCCCGCCCGCTGGAACCACAGCGCCGCTGGACGCTCGTCCGGGAGGGCCTGGCCGCCCTGCGGAAGGTCGCGCCGCCCGTCGCCATCCACTGGACGCCGGCCCAGAAAGTGGTCGACCCGGCCATCGACCTCGCCGACCCGCTGCTGCCGGTGAACGCCCGGCTGTACCGGATCGACGGCCGCGCGCCTGGCGAGTGCGTCATGGACACCCGCGGCCTGCACCTGTTCGGGCTGGACGACCTCCAGTGCCACTTCGTCGGCATCGAACCGGACGAGGTCGCCGGCTACCTGCTCGACATCTCCGCGTACCTGCTGGAGAACGGACCGGTCCTGCAGCACGGCCAGACCGTCGCGGGGATCGGCCACGGCGAGAACTGGACGTGCTACCTCGAAGAGGCGCTGGTCGGGCCGGCCCGCCGGGTGCTGTCGATCCGCCCGAGCGCACGGTACGCCGCCCGCTAGTCCGACATCCGGAACAGGGACGAGATCTCCCACGCCTCGCTGTAGGCGGTACCGGGGCGGAGCTGCGCGACGGTCAGCCGCGCGGGCATCGACTCGCCGTCCTTGTCGGTGGGGTCGTTGTCGAGACGCGCCAGGATCGACTCCAGCCGCTGGTCCTTGATCGGCTGGTCGGTCTCCTCGGCACGTGCCTGCTCGACCAGCTTGGCGGCCCAGCGCGGTGCCTCGAAGCAGAACAGCAGCCAGCCGACGAGCATGCGCTGCTCGGCGGCTGACGGGTGCACACCGGCGCTCTTGACGATGATCCGCACCAGCCGGTGCACGTTGACGAGCCGCTTCATCTCGCGCGGGTTGGTGGGGACCAGGTCGGCGAGCTGGTGGAACGCCCACAGCTCATGGACGGTGTCCGTCACCTCGTCGAGCTGCACGGCGAACTGGGCCGGCGCGGTCACGTCCGCCAGGTTCCACGGCAGCGGCGGCTCGCCGGGCTCCGGGGCGGATCCGGACGGGGTCAGTGCTTCGGCAAGGCCGGCGCGGCTTTCCTTCGTGAAGAAGCCGTCGAGGAAGTCGAGGGTGCGGCGACCGTCCGGGGCGTGCAGGCGGACGTTGATCTGGAGGATCTTCCGCAGGTAGCTCCGGGCCTTCTCCTGCGAGTCGCCCTCGAAGTCGAAGTGCCGCTGGATCGCCCGGATGATCATGTCCGTGTCGATGCCGAGGAAGACGTAGCAGTCGCTCGCCGTGAGGAGCAGGTTGATGGCCTGGAGCGTCTCCAGGACCTTCTCGTCCGAGCAGCGGTCGAGGTCGTCGATGAACACGAAGACGCGGGGCGCCTTGTCGCGGCGGCGCAACCGTCCGGCGAGGTAGCGGATGTCCTCCAGTACCTGGTGCTGGTAGCCCATGTGGTCGCGGTAGTTCGGCTGCCGGACGTAGTCCAGCAACCCCTCGCTGACCGGCTTGGTCCGCTTGAAGAACCGCGTGAGGACGAAGAGGAAGCCGAATACCGTGACCACGGCGGCCGGCAGCCCGGTGGCGAGCGACTGTGCCTCCTTCGACAGCTCCTTGGTGACCTCGCCCCCGACCGCGAGCCACACAGTGGCCATCACGAGCGCCACCACCAGCGGCGTGAACACGCCGAGCCAGAACTGCGCACCGCGCCGCTTGACGGCGTACCCGACGCGGGCTCGCAGCCGTCCCCACCAGGTCATGCTCCGTTCCATGCCCTGCGTGATCTGGTGGGTGAGGCCGGCCCAGATCTGGTTCGCCCCCTCGTACTGCCAGGCGTTGAACCAGATCGGGATCATGCTCCTGGTGACGTGCCTGCGCAGTACCCAGGCGGCCATCCGGGTCAGCCCGGCGGCCTTCACGCTGGCCCTGACGTCGGTGGCCGGCGACGGATCGACGAGGTCGAGGACCTGCTGGCTGGTGAAGTAGCCGACGAGCCGTTCCACCTTGGTGCTCATGTCCTGCTTGGCGGCGGCCCTGGTGAGCGTCGGCCAGGTCAGCATCCGCAGCTGCGGGTTGGGGTCCGAGAGGCCGCCCTTCATCAGGTCGGCGTAGACGGTGGGGACAGCCGCGCGCTGGATCAGGTGCCACTCGACGAACCGCATGAACGACGACTTGCCGGCGCCCCACGGTGCGTGGACGCCGATCGTCATCGGGCCGGTCTCCTTCAGCGTGCACAGCGTGGCCAGCGAGTCCGCGTACCGGAGCCGGTCGAGCGCGTCGTGTTTGGCGACCTGGTCACCGGTGAGTTCGACGTCCTTGTACACGGCGGACGAGCGACCGGGCTGCTCGACGCCGGGGAGCCGGAGCACGGCGAACGACGGATCGACCGGCTCGCGGAGCCGCCCCGGATCGGGTCCGCCGAGCACCAGCCCGCACTGGGCCGGCAGCCGTGCCGCCAACGCCCGGAAGTTGTCGATCTCGTCGTCCAGGAGCCATCCGGCGTCCTGGCCCTCGGCGAGGAGGATCAGCTGGTCGCCGGTCGTGAGGCACTGCCTGGCGAAGTTGGCGAACAGGTCCAGCCACTGGCCGTCGAGATGGGTGCCGGTGCGTTCGGTGGCGAAGTCACGGGCTCTGATGAAGGAAAGGGCGGCCTGCTGGTCGACCATCGACGCCCATGGGCTGTCCGGTGTGGGCGGTGGGGAGAACTGCCCGACGACTCCGGTCCGGCCAGCACCGAGGGTGGCCAGGTCGGCGGCGAACGCGGCGAGGAGGCTGCCGGGCAGCGGCGCCCGCCCGACGCTGTACCGGACGGTGAGGCAGCGGCGCTCCTTCTGTCCGGTGCAGAGTTCTTGCACTGCTTGAAGGCTCGTGGCGCCCGCCGCGACGACCACGAAGCCGGAGAACCGCAAGCCCGGCGGCGCCATCTTGCTCCGCGACGACTGCACCGGGTCGGCCACGTCGCCGTCGAGGATCTGGAGGAACGAGTCCTCCCAGCGCCCCGCGCTCGACTGCTCGGTCACCCCGACCACCCCCGCGTCCAGTCTGCGCCGTCCCGCCCTTGCCACCCCCGAGTTTCGGACTTTTGAGG
This sequence comes from uncultured Actinomycetota bacterium, assembly GCA_963742725.1. Lineage (GTDB taxonomy): Bacteria > Actinomycetota > Actinomycetes > Mycobacteriales > Cryptosporangiaceae > CAVVAL01. Next base: position 294,908 of record CAVUMX010000004.1, read on the forward strand.
GTTGCCGGGCGTGCCCGACCCTCAAAAGTCCGAAACTGGTGAGGGGTGCCGTACGGTCGGGACCATGGGGCCTGACGAGGTGGCCGCCGAGCTGTACGTGCTCGCGCCGGGCGAGTTCGTCGAGCGGCGTGACGCCATGGCCCGTGAGCTGCGGGAGGCCGGCGACAGAACCTTGGCGGCGGACGTCAAGAAGTGGCGCCGCCCCCTCGTCACCGCGTGGGTGGTGAACCTGCTCGCCTGGTACCGACCGGACGAACTCGACACTCTGCTCGCCCTCGGCGACGAACTCCTCGCTGCCCAGCGCGACCGGGACGCGACGGCGATCCGGAACCTGACCGACCGCAGGCAACGGCTTGTCCGGTCGCTCGTCAAGCAGGGGCTGGAGCTGGCCGAGGAAGCGGGGCAGCCGGTCGGCCCGGCGGCCGGGTACGAAGTTGAATCGACGCTCAACGCCGCCCTGGCCGATCCGGTGATCGCCGAACGGGTGCGGTCGGGGCGGCTAGAACGGCCGGAGAGCTACGCCGGCTTCGGGCCCCTCGCCGGCCCGAGCCTGCACATCGTGCCCGAGCCTGGGGCAGCGCCGGCCCGCCGAGCCGGCGGCGCCCAGGCACCAGCGACTCGCACATCCACCACCCGAGCCTCAGCCACCGGAGCGCCCGCTACCGGCCGGACGCCCGCCCAAGCCGTGCCGCCCTCCGCACGGCCCGGCAAGGCCGCCCAGGGCGGTGGGCGGAGAGCGGGGGAGGGCGGGCGAGGGAAGCCGCGCCCGATGGTGGCCCGGGCCGGCAGGCGCCCGGGCAGGGGGCGCGGGAGCGGCTGGCGGAGCTGCCGACCGAGGTTGTCGAGACGGCGACGCAGCGGCGGGCGGCGGAGCGGCGGGCCGCCGAGCGGGCGCGTGCCGAGCAGGCGGCGGAGCGGGCACAGGCGGCGCTGGCCGCCGCCGAGGAGCGGCACGACGCTGCCCGGAGCGCAGTCGACGACGCCGAGGACGCGCGCCGCGAGCTGGAGGAACGTGCTGAGGAACTCCGCGCCGAGCTGGGCGCCGTCGATCGCCGGCTCACCGAGGCCGACCTGGACCTGCGCCGGCTCGCACGCGCGGCCGAACGCGCCGAGGCAGCGGTCGACCAGGCGCGCGACCGCGCCGACTCCGCTGAGCGCAACGCCGCCCGCCACCGCTGAGCGGGGCGTATGACGAAGCCGCGACGGTTCGCGGAAATCCGTCATATTTCAGTGGGTTCAACCCCGTCGGACCGTTAGGTTCGGACTTGTTCACCACTGACCACCTCAGGGGGAGGCCCCACCCGTGTTACGACGACGTGCACTGACGGTCGGCGCGGCGCTATGCGCCACGGCGGCTCTTGTCCTCCCGGCGAGCGCCGGCAATGCGGCGCCTCCAGGAGCCGGTCCTGGCTACACGCCCCGGCACGCGGCCGGCCCCGGCGCCCCGGGCGCGGGCGACGAGTACTACCCGGGCTACGGCAACGGCGGGTACGACGTGTCGCACTACGACATCCGCCTGAAGTACGCGCCGGCGACGGACCAGCTCCAGGGCAGCACGACCCTGCTCGCGCGTCCGACGCAGGATCTGACCAGCTTCAACCTGGACTTCGCGCTGAACGCGAGTTCGGTCCGGGTCAACGGGGCCAAGGCCGCGTTCAGCCGCAAGGGCACCGAGCTGACGGTGACGCCGGTCCGCCCGCTGCGAACCGGGCAGTTCACGACGGTCGTCGTGGAGTACTCCGGCACCCCGTCGCAGGTGATCGTGGACGGGTTCACGGCCTGGTACCGGACGCCGGACGGCGCGGTGGCGGCCGGGGAGCCCGAGATCGCCGCGTGGTGGTTCCCGAGCAACGACCACCCGACGGACAAGGCGACGTTCGACATCTCGGTACTGGTGCCGAACGGCACCGAGGTGATCAGCAACGGCGTCCTGACCCGGCGGGACAGCGAGCCGCTCGGTACCCGCTGGGGCTGGCGGACCAGCAAGCCGACCGCTACCTACCTGGCGTTCCTGGCGATCGGGCAGTACGAGCTGGTCCAGGACACAGCGCCGAACGGCCAGCCGGTCGTGAACGCGTACGCCGACAACCTGGGCGACAGCGCCGGCTCGGCGAAGGCCAGCATCGAGCGCACCACGGAGATCAACGAGTGGCTCGGCGAGAAGGTCGGGCCGTACCCGTTCGAGGCGCAGGGCGGTGTCGTCCTGTCCGCGAACATCGGGTTCGCGCTGGAGACCCAGACCCGGCCGGTGTACAGCCCGCGCTCGTTCCGCGGCGGGGCCAACAACTACCTGGTCGTGCACGAGCTGGCGCACCAGTGGTTCGGCGACAGCGTCTCGGTGGCGAAGTGGCGCAACATCTGGCTGAACGAGGGCTTCGCCAGCTACGCGGAGTGGCTGTGGTCCGAGGACCAGTCCGAGGGAACGGCGCAGGAGGTCTTCGACTTCACGTACGCGTCGTACCCGGCGGATTCGGCGTTCTGGCAGGTCCTGCCGGGCGATCCGGGCGCGGCGACGCTGTTCCACGGCTCGGTGTACGACCGTGGCGCGATGACCCTGCACGCGCTGCGCACGGCTGTCGGTGACGACGCGTTCTTCGAGATCCTGCAGACGTGGACGGCCGACAAGAAGTACGGCAACGCCACAATCGAGGAGTTCATCGCGCTGTCGGAGCGGATCTCGGGCAAGCAGCTCGACACGCTGTTCCAGACCTGGCTGTTCACCAAGGGGCGGCCGGTCGTGTCGGCGGCGACCGGCGTGAAGGCGTCGGCGGCGCGGGCGACGGTCAAGGAGCCGAAGTCGATCGCGAAGATCAAGCGGGCGCACGAGACGGCCCACTAGTTCCCTGCGGGCGGCATCCTCTCCGGAGGATGCCGCCCGCGGCGTTCGCGCGTCACGGACCCTTGACGTCCTGGACACATTCCCGTCATTCTCGGACGGGCCGCCGCAAGAACTTGCAAGGGCTTACCGGGCGGCCCGCTCCTGGGAGGTTCCATGGCCCGCCGCCGCTGGCTCGCGTTACTCGTCCTCGCCGCCGCAGTCCTGGTGCCTGGCCGCCTGCCCGAGGCGAGCGCGACACCACCCGGCGACCGGGACGTGATCGTCCACCTCTTCGAGTGGAAGTGGACGGACGTCGCCCGCGAGTGCACCGCCCACCTCGGCCCGAAGGGGTTCGGCGGCGTCCAGGTGTCGCCGCCGCAGGAGCACGTGGTGCTGCCGGGCAGTGGACATCCCTGGTGGCAGCGGTACCAGCCGGTCAGCTACCAGCTCACGAGCCGTGGCGGTACGCGCGCCCAGTTCGCGGCGATGGTCACGACGTGTCACACCGCCGGCGTCAAGGTGTACGTCGACGCGGTGATCAACCACATGGCCGGCGACTCGTCCGGTACGGGCAGCGGCGGTTCGCCGTACAGCCACTACAACTACCCGGGCACCTACCAGACGCAGGACTTCCACCACTGCGGCCGCAACGGCAACGACGACATCGTCAACTACCGCGACCGGTGGGAGGTGCAGAACTGCGAGCTGGTCGACCTGTCCGATCTGGACACCGGCGCCGAGTACGTGCGCGGCCGCATCGCCACGTACCTGAACGACCTGCTCTCCCTCGGTGTGGACGGGCTCCGGATCGACGGCGCCAAGCACATCGCCGCCGCCGACGTCGCGAACATCGTCTCCCGTCTGAGCCGCCCGGCGTACGTGTACCAGGAGGTCATCTTCGGCGACGGCGAGCCGATCCTGCCGTCCGAGTACCGGGGCAGCGGCGACCTCCTCGAATTCCGCTACGGCCGTGACCTGGGCCGGATCTTCCGTACCGGGAAGCTGGCGTGGTTCCACGACCTGGGCGAGGCGTGGGGGTACGAGCCGACCGGCAAGGCCGTGACGTTCGTCGACAACCACGACACCCAGCGTGACGGCGGTGACATCCTGACCTACAAGGACGGGCAGCTCTACACGCTGGCCAACGTGTTCCAGCTGGCCTGGCCGTACGGGTCGCCGAAGCTCATGTCGAGCTACGCGTTCAGCGCGCGCGACACCGGCCCGCCATCCGACGGTGCGGGCCGTACCAACGACGTCACCTGCTTCTCCGGCGGGTGGGTGTGCGAGCACCGGTGGCGGCCGGTCACGAACATGGTCGGGTTCCGTAACGCCGTCCGTGGCACGGGGACGGCGAACTGGTGGTCGAACGGCGAGAACCAGGTGGCGTTCAGCCGGGGCACGCGCGGCTTCCTGGCGCTCAGCCGGGAAGGCGGCGCCCTGAGTCGCACCTTCCACACCGGACTGCCGGCCGGCACGTACTGCGACGTCCTGCACGGTGACCTCGCGGCCGGCTCGTGCACCGGGCCGACCGTGACGGTGGGTGTGAACGGGTCGGCTTCGTTGACGGTGGCGGCGCTCGACGCGGTCGCGTTGCACGTGGGCGCACGGGTCGGGGGAGCGCCACCGGCCACCGTCGCCGGGGAGTTCGCCGTCAGCGCCACCACCGGGTTCGGCCAGAACGTGCACCTGGTCGGCAGCATCCCGGCGCTCGGCTCCTGGGACCTGGCGAAGGCCGTGCCGCTGTCGTCCGCCGCCTACCCGTCGTGGCGGGGGACGGTCGCGCTGCCGCCCTCGACGTCGTTCCAGTACAAGTACATCAAGAAGAACGCGGACGGCACCGTGACCTGGGAAAGCGACCCGAACCGGACGGCCACCACCCCCGCCTCCGGCACCCTGACCCGCGCCGACGCGTGGCGCTGAGGAGCGTCGCGCCGCGCGGCTGGCGGCGGCGTCCCCCACTTTCGGACTTTTGAGGGTCCGGCGCGGTCGCGCACCCTCAAAAGTCCGAAACTCGGCGTGTGGGATGCGGGGCGTGGCGCTGAGGAGCGTCCGGCGGTAACCACCCGATTACTTTTCTGCAAGATCTTTCACAAAGCAGCAACTTCTTGCTAACTTCCTGCATCAACCGCCGCTGCCCTGTGCGGCAGGTCGACAAGGAGTTACGCATGCGACGGATCGTCAGAAGCGCGGCGGCGCTGGCCGCCCTCGCGCTCGCCGTCACCGCCTGTTCGGACAGCGGGACGGGCACCAGCCAGGCCGCCAAGGACCCGAAGAGCGTCGAGGGCACCGTGACCTGGTGGGACACCTCGGACGCCACGAACGAGGGTCCGGTCTTCAAGGAGCTGATCGCGAAGTTCGAGAAGCAGTACCCGAAGATCAAGGTCGAGTACGTGAACGTGCCGTTCGACGCGGCGCAGAACAAGTTCAAGACGGCCGCCCAGAGCGGCAGCGGCGCCCCGGACGTGTTCCGTTCCGAGGTGGCGTGGACCCCGGGCTTCGCGAAACTGGGCTACCTCCAGCCGATCGACGGCACCCCGGCCGCTGACGGCGCCGACGACTACCTCGAAGGCCCCGTCGCCAGCACGAAGTTCGGCGGCAAGACCTACGGCGTGCCGCAGGTGACGGACACGCTCGCCCTGCTCTACAACAAGGACCTGCTGGCCAAGGCCGGTGTCCAGCCGCCCAGGACGATGGACGAGCTGAAGACCGCCGCGCTCGCGGTGAAGGCCAAGACCGGCGCGGCCGGCGTCTACCTGAACCCGGGCGGCTACTTCCTGCTGCCGTTCCTCTACGGCGAGGGCGGCGACCTGGTCGACGTCGAGGCGAAGAAGATCACCGTGAACTCGCCCGAGGCGGCGAAGGCCGTCGACCGCGCCAAGGACCTGATCGCCAGCGGCGCCGCGATGAAGCCCGACTTCGCCGACGGCTACAACAACATGCAGGCGTCGTTCAAGGACGGCAAGGTCGCCATGGTCATCAACGGCCCGTGGTCGATCGCCGACGACCTGTCCGGACCGGCCTTCAAGAACGCCGCCAACCTGGGCATCGCACCCGTGCCGGCCGGTGGCAGCGGCAAGGCCGGCGCCCCGACCGGCGGCCACAACTACGTGATCTACGCCGGGTCGAAGAACATCGACGCCTCGTACCTGTTCCTGCAGTACATGAACTCGGTCGAGAACCAGGCGTTCCTCGCGACGAAGCTGAGCCTCCTGCCGACCCGCAAGGCGGCGTACGAGGACGCGGCGGTCAAGGACAGCGAGGTCGTCGCGGCGTTCGGCACGGTGCTGGAGACGGCGAAGCCCCGCCCGGCGATCCCCGAGGGCGGCGACCTGTTCAAGGCCCTGGACGAGAACTACGTGAAGGTCCTCAACGGCTCGTCCACCACGCAGAAGGGCCTGGACGACGTGGCCGCCGCCTACGGGCAGCTGCTCACCGACTGGCGCTGAAAGCCGGCAGCGCCGGGCGGTCGCCCACCCCCGCCCGGCGCTGCCACCCCCAACACCTTTGAGAGGACGGACGATGACGGCAACGCTGGCGCCGCCCGCGCCCCCGGCCGCCGGGTCCAGGCCACCGCGGGGCCGGCTGCGCAGGGCAGCCGGCCGGCACTGGTACGCGTGGGCCATGGCCGCTCCGGTGACCGTGGTGCTCGGCGTGCTGGTCGGGTACCCGCTGGTCCGCGGCGTGTACCTGTCGCTCACGGACGCCAACGAGGCCAACGTCGGCCGGACGATCGGCGTGAACCACATCCCGGCGACGTACGAGTTCGTCGGGCTGGACAACTACGTCGAGCTGCTGTCCGGCGCGGAGGGCAACTTCTACCCGCGCCTGCTGTGGACGCTGGCCTGGACGATCGCCTGCACGGCCCTGCACTACGGCATCGGCCTCGGACTGGCGACACTGCTGAACCGGCCGATGCGGGGCCGGTCCGTCTACCGGGTGCTGCTGATCCTGCCGTGGGCGGTACCGGCGTTCGTCAGCGCGTTCGCGTGGCGGCTGCTGTTCAACAGCCAGTTCGGCGTCTTCAACGTGGCGCTCACGGCCGTCGGGCTGCCGGCCGTCGAGTGGCTGAACGACCCGTTCATGGCGAAGGTGTCGGTGATCGCGGTCAACACCTGGCTGGGTGTGCCGTTCATGATGGTGGCGCTGTTAGGCGGGCTCCAGTCGATCCCGGCACCGCTCTACGAGGCCGCCGACATGGACGGCGCCACCGCGTGGCAGAAGTTCCGGCACATCACGCTGCCGGGCCTGAGCAGCGTGAGCGGGACGGTCATCCTGCTCGGCACGATCTGGACGTTCAACATGTTCCCGATCATCTACCTGCTCACCGGCGGCGGTCCGGGTGATGCGACGCAGATCCTGGTGACGTTCGCGTACGAGCGCGCGTTCGAGGGGATCCGCGACTACTCCGGCGCCGCGACGTACGGCGTACTGATCCTGTCGATGCTGCTCGTGTTCGCCAGCTTCTACCGCCGGACGCTGAAGGAAGCCGCATGAGGCCCCGGCACCCGGCGAAGTCCGTTGCGCTGCACGCCACGCTGATCGCCGCCAGTGCGATCGCGATCTTCCCGGTGCTGTGGGTGCTGCTCACATCGCTCAAGCCGGGTTCCGCGTGGCAGTCGCTGGAGCTGGACGTGTCGCTCGCGAACTACGTGCAGGTGCTGTACGAGACGAAGTTCGCGCGCTGGTTCGTGAACTCGATCGTCATCGCCGGGCTCACCAGCGTCGCCAGCCTGTTCCTGGCGGCCACCGCCGGATACGCGCTGTCGCGGATGCGGTTCCCCGGACACCGTCCGCTGATGACGGGTTTCCTCGTGACGCAGATGTTCCCGGTGGCCATCCTCATCGTGCCCATCTACAACATCATGGCGGCGTTGCACCTGCTCAACACGTACGGCGGGCTGGTGCTGGCGTACTGCACGGTCGCCGTGCCGTTCTGCGCATGGATGCTCAAGGGCTACTTCGACACGATCTCGCCGGAGATCGACGAGGCCGGCCGGGTGGACGGGCTGTCACCGTTCGGCACGTTCTGGCGGCTGATCCTGCCGCTGTCCCGCCCGGGCCTGGCCGTCACCGGCTTCTACTCCTTCCTGACCGCGTGGGGCGAGGTCGCCTACGCGACCACGTTCATGGTCGGGGAGGACAACTACACGCTCGCCGTGGGGATGCAGCAGTTCGTCGGCCAGTTCAAGGCCGAGTGGGGGCTGCTGACCGCCGCGTCGGTGCTGATCACCATCCCGGTCGGCGCCGTGTTCTTCCTCGCCCAGAAACACCTCGTCACCGGCCTGACGGCGGGCGGGAGCAAATCGTGAACGAGTCCGCGCGACGCGGTCGAAAGTCGGGCGACACACCGGCGGAGCCGTGCGTGTGGCGCACGGCGTCGACCGCGGCTGAGGGCGCGGACTCCGCGCGACCGGAGGGAGCGCAAATGTCATGGTGGCGTGATGCCGCGGTCTATCAGGTGTACGTGCGGAGCTTCGCGGACGGCGACGGGGACGGGATCGGCGACCTGGCCGGCGCCCGCGCCCACCTGCCGTACCTGGCCGAGCTCGGCGTGGACGCGGTGTGGCTGACGCCGTTCTACCGCTCCCCGATGGCCGACGGCGGCTACGACGTGGCGGACTACCGCGATGTCGACCCGCTGTTCGGCTCGCTCGACGACTTCGACGCGTTCCTGGCCGACGCGCACGACCTTGGACTGCGGGTCATCGTGGACGTGGTGCCGAACCACACGTCCGACCAGCACCCCTGGTTCGTGGAGGCGTTGGCCGGCAAGCGCCGCGACCGGTACATCTTCCGGCCCGGACGCGGGGACGGTCCGCCGAACGACTGGGAGTCGATCTTCGGCGGTCCGGCGTGGACCCAGGTCGCCGACGGCACCTGGTACCTGCACCTGTTCGCCCCCGAGCAGCCGGACCTGAACTGGGACGACCTCGAGGTGCGCGCCGAGTTCGCTGATGTCCTGCGGTTCTGGCTGGACCGTGGCGTCGACGGGTTCCGGATCGACGTGGCGCACGGGATGGTCAAGGATCCGGCGCTTCCGGACGTCGGCCGCACCGGCCAGGTCGAACTGCTGACGAAGGCCCAGCTGCCGTACTTCGACCAGGACGGCGTCCACGAGATCTACCGCGAGTGGCGCAAGATCCTGGACAGCTACCCGGGCCAGCGGATCGCCGTCGCCGAGGCGTGGGTGCCGGACGCCGAACGCCTCGCCCGGTACGTCCGCCCGGACGAGCTGCACCAGGCGTTCAACTTCCACTTCCTGGACTGCGCGTTCGACGCGGACGCCATGCGCCGGGTCGTCGACGAGTCGCTGGTGATCCCGTCGCCGACCTGGGTGCTGTCCAATCACGACGTCCAGCGGCACGTCACGCGGTACGGCAGCGTGCGGCGCGCGCGGGCGGCGGCGCTGCTCATGCTGGCGCTGCCCGGTTCGGCGTACGTCTACCAGGGTGAGGAGCTGGGCCTGCCCGAGGTGCTGGACCTCCCGGACGAGGCGCTGCGCGACCCGATGTGGGAGCGGTCCGGGCACACCGAGCGCGGCCGGGACGGATGCCGCGTCCCGGTGCCGTGGTCTGTGTCCGGTCCGGCGCTCGGGTTCTCGACGGGTGAGCCGTGGCTGCCGATCCCTCCGTCGTGGGGACGGCTCAGCGTCGAGTCGCAGCTCACCGACCCTGGTTCGATGCTGGCGCTGTACCGGTCGGCGCTGTCGGCCCGGGGGTCGATCGAGGGCGAGCTGCGCTGGCTGAACGCGCCGGACGGCGTGCTGGCATTCGCCCGCGGCTCGTTCGTGTGCGCCGTGAACACCCGGTCCGAGCCCGTCCCGATGGATGTTGACGGCGAACTGCTCCTCGCCAGCGCCCCGCTCGGCGACGGTCCGGTTCTGCCCGGTGAGGCCGCCGCGTGGTGGTCCGCCTGAGAGTACGTACTGGTGAACTAGGCTCACGGGCTATGACCGCACGGCTGGCCGATATCGCCGCACAGGCGGGCGTGAGCGAGGCGACGGTCAGCCGGGTGCTCAACGGCAAGCCGGGTGTCTCCGCCGCGACCCGCGAAGCCGTGCTGGCCGCGCTCGACATCCTCGGGTACGAGCGTCCGGTGCGGTTGCGGCAGCGCAGCGCGGGGCTCGTCGGGCTCATCACGCCGGAGCTGGACAACCCGATCTTCCCGGCGTTCGCCCAGGTCATCGAGCGAGCGTTGATCCAGCGCAGCTTCACGCCCGTCCTCTGCACCCAGACCCCGGGCGGCGTCACCGAGGACGAGTTCACCGAGCTGCTGCTGGAGCGGGGCGTCTCCGGGATCGTGTTCGTCTCCGGACTGCACGCCGACAGCGCCTCCGACCCCAGCCGGTACGCGAAGCTGATCGATCGTGGCGTCCCGCTGGTGCTCATCAACGGGTTCCACCCGGGCGTCGCCGCCCCGTTCGTCTCGACCGACGACCGGGAGGCCATGCGGCTCGCCGTCACGCACCTGGTCGAGCTGGGCCACGAGAAGATCGGACTGTCGATCGGGCACCGCCGGTACGTGCCGGTGATCCGCAAGATCGAGGGCTTCACCCGGTACATGAAGGAACGGCTCGGCATCGAAGGGGAGATCGAGCACACGCTGTTCACTGTGGAAGGTGGGCACGCCGCCGCCGAGGCGCTCGTGGCGCGCGGCTGCACGGCCATCATCTGCGGCAGCGACATGATGGCGCTGGGCGCGATCCGCGGGGTCCGGGCGATGGGGCTCACCGTGCCGGGCGACGTCTCGGTCGTCGGCTTCGGCGACTCCCCACTGATCGGGTTCACCGACCCGCCGCTGACGACCGTCCGCGAGCCGGTCGAGTCGATGGGCGTGGCGGCGGTGCAGGCGCTGCTGGACGAGAGCGACGGCGTCCCGGCGCCCGGGTCCGAGCTGCTGTTCCGTCCGGAGCTGGTCGTCCGTGGTTCTACCGGGTCGGGGCCCAAGATCACGCGTGCCGTCCCCGCGCCGCTCGCGCCCGCCTGACAGACTGCCCTCGTGGGCAACTCGGCACGGATAGCGATGGCGGTGAGCTGCGGAATCGCGCTCCTGGCCGTGAGCGCGCCGGCGGTCGCCGCCCCGCAGACGCTCTGCGTGGTGAACGACCCGCGGGTGGACGAGCTGAGCGGGCTCGTCGCCACGCCGTCCGGATATGTCGCGCTCAACGACGGCCAGTGGGGAACGAGCGCGCTGAAGCTCTACTTCCTCGGCCGCGACTGCCGGGTGGACCGGGTGGCGACCGACGTCGGATTCGACCCGCTCGATCCCGAGGATCTCGCCCGGACGCCCGACGGCACGCTGTGGGTCGGCGACATCGGCGACAACGACCGTGAACGCGGGCGGATCGCGGTCAACCGGATCCCGGCCGGCGGCGGCCGCGGCACCCCGTACCGGCTCACCTACCCGGATCGCGCGTACGACGCCGAGGCACTGCTCATCCAGCCGGACAGGCGCGCGGTCGTCATCACGAAGGCGCTGACCGGTGTCGCCCGCCTGTACGTGTCGGTACGCCCGCTCACCGGACCGTCGGCGGTCGTGCCGCTGAAGCTCGCCGGCGAGGTCCCGTTCAATCCGACCCGGACCAAGGGCGGTCCGGACGTCGGGGGGCTCGCCAGCACGCTCGTCACCGGGGCGGCGCTCTCCCCGGACGGCCGTCGCGTCGCGCTGCGCACCTACACGGACGCGTACGAGTGGGACGTCCGCGACGGCGACTTCGCCAAGTCGATGACCAGCGGGCGCCCACGCCGTACGCCGCTGCCCGGTGAGGCCCAAGGCGAGGCGATCAGCTTCACGGCGGACGGCGCCGGGTACGTCACCGGATCGGAGGGGCGCGGCGAGGCGCTGCGCCGCTGGACACCCGTCCGGCCGCCGGAGCCGAAGCACGAAGGGACCGCGGCGGCGACGGACGATGTCGCTCGCGAAATCGATGCCGGCCCGGGCGGGATGTCGCGCTGGGCCATCGTCGGCGCGGGCACGACCGGCCTGTTGCTGGTCGGCTTGGGACTCTTCGGCCTAGCACGGCGGCGACGGTCCTGAGCTGGCGGGTTTGTGCCTGGCCAGGGTCCGGTAGGTGGGAATCCTCACTCCTGCTAGGCGTTTCGCGACAGACATGCCGGGAACCCGTCAGGGCGCGTGTTCGTGTTTCCTGATGAACAGCCGTCCATGTGAGGATTAGTAAATGGCTGACGGAGATCAGAAGTTTTTCACTTTAAGCGCTGGTTCAACCAGCGAATCGACATTCGATATAGCTTTGCGTGGGTATGACCGGAAGCAGGTCGACCGGTTCGTCGCCCAGGTGGAAGGGCAGGTGGCGGCGCTCGCCGCTCAGCGCGAGGACGCCCTGGCGCAGGTCCAGGCGCTCGCCGCGCAGGTACAGCAGGTTCAGGGCGACATGCTCGATCTCCGTCGTCGCACTGTGGCCGAGCAGCCGTCGTTCCGGCACCTCGGCGCCAGGGTCGAACAGATCCTGACGCTCGTCGACGAGGAGGCCGAGGAACTCCGCGGCCGTGCCGAGGCCGAGGTGTCCAGCCTCCGGGATCGCCTGGAGAAGACCGAGGCGGACCGTCGCACGGCCATCGACGCCGAACTCGCCAGCAAGACCGCCGAGGTCGAGCGGCTGACCCGGGACGCCGATCAGCAGGCCGTCGCCATCCGGACCCAGGCCGACCGCCATGCGGCCACCGTCAAGTCCGAATCCGATCGGTACGCCGAGCGGGTCCGCGCCCAGGCCGAGGCCCGCGCCGAAGCCCTGCGGACGCAGACCGAACAGTTCGCCGCCGGTGTCCGGTCCAAGGCCGAGGACCAGGGACGCGCGATCACCGACGGCGCCCGCCGCGAAGCCGAAGGCATCCTGGCCGGCTCCAAGGCCGAAGCGCGCCGGCTCGTCGCCGAGGCCGAACTCAAGGTCAGCCACCTTGACGAACGCCGCACCCAGATCAAGGCCGAGATGACCAAGCTGCGGGAAGCCGTCGCCCGCCTGACAGGTCGCTCCGCCGAACTCTTCGGCGAGGAAGAATCAGACGCCGCCACCCCGGTGGCCGCGCCGAAACCAGCCGGGCCGGCAACTGAGCCGAGGCAGGCGGCGGCGGCCCGGCCGGATGCCGCGAGTGGGGCCGCGGCGCCCAGGGGCGCGGCGGTGGCCGGAGCGGCGGCGGTGTCGGCGGTTGAGGCGGGCACGCGCGGTGAGGCGGCTGAGGAGAAGGCCGTGCCGGCGGAGCAGCCGACGTTGCTCATGGCGCAGCCGGAGGGCAAGCAGCCGGCGGTGTCGCCCGACGAGCCGACCCAGCTGGTGCGGACGGCGACGCCCGACGGCCCGCCCGGGAAGACGGACACGGCCGGAGCGGCCAGGCCCGAGACGGTCACCGCTGAGATGGCCACCGCTCAGGCGACCAGTGCAGAGACGGCCAGTGCAGAGGCGGCCAGTGCAGAGACGGCCAGCCTTGAGACCGGCGGTGCCGACGCGGATAAGGACAAGGCGGAGGCCGCGGCGGGAAAGGCCGGCGATGGTGAGGCGGAGTTAGCCCCGTCCGACAAGACCATGCCGTTGCCTGAGGTGGAGCGGTCCGAGGAGCCGGACGAGAGGTCGAAGCCGGGTCCGCGGCCGACGCCACGGCCGGGTCCGGGCGGTGGCCCCCGGAACGGCAATCGGGCGCGCAGCGGCAGCCCGGGACCGTCCGCGCGGAAGAGGTAGGCATGACGAAGGGCTGCCACCCCGCCGGTGGCAGCCCTTCGTCAGTCCTCCGTGCGGCTTACGAGCGGGTTCGGGGATAGAGGTTCGCGGCGAGTGCGACGCCGCCGACGGCCAGGGCCAGCTGGAAGATGAACTCGAGCCAGTCGAATCCGTTGGTGTCCCCGACGCCGAGCGCGTTCGCGATGAACGTGCCGAGCAGGGCGGCGATGATGCCGACGACGACGGTGAGCCAGATGGGGATGTTCTGCTTGCCGGGCAGGATGAGCCGCCCCAGCGCGCCGATGATGGCGCCCACGATGATGGCGACGATGATGCCTGTGACCGTCACGGTGCCGCTCCTCTACGGAGGAAATGTGGACAGTCGGTATATGCCCAGCCGAGCGGATTACTACACCTCAGGGGGCATGAGGAGGTAGCCGGCCGTGTTGACGGCGTCGACCATGCGGTCGGTCTCGGACACGAGCAGCGACGCCGAGACGCCGCCGCCGGCCAGGGCGGCCGTGGCGAGGGCGAGCTGCGCGTCCCGCAGCGGGGGCAGCGTGCCGGGCCGCTCTCCACGGAGGACGCCGGCGAGGTGGGCGAGCGCGCGGTCGATCTCCTCGGCGAGCCGGGCGGCCTCGGGGACCGTGTGCCCGTGGTCGGGCAGGCGGGCGTCCAGGGTGAGGACGGCGTGCGCGTACCGCTGGACGGCCGCGAGCACCCCCACGGCGGCGACCGGACTCACGGCGCCGGCGCGCGCGGGCTCGTCCAGCCACCGTTCGACGGATGCCTCCGCGTTCGAGCGGGCTAGACGGGCCGCGTCGAACATGGCGCGGCTGCGGGCGGCGTCCGTGGCCTGCCCTGCGTACGCGGCCAGGGTCGCCTTGCCGTAGTCGCCCTGCCGCAACAGCAGCTCGGCGAGCCGTTCGGAGACGAACTGCCGTTCCCACGTCGGCCAGGCGACGAAGATCAGCAGGGCTATGGCGCCGCCGACGAGCGTGTCGACGAGTCGCAGCGCCACGGCGTCGTCCTGGGGGAGCCCGACGAAGGCGAGCAGGAAGACGACGAGCCCCGTCACGCTGACGGAGAACGCGGCGTAGTTCGCGAGGAAGAACGCGTACGAGGCCCAGGCCAGCACCACGACGAGCACGGTGAGCAGGACGGGACCGGGCCGGGCCAGCACCGCGATCGCGGTCGCCAGTCCGGCGCCGAGGATCGTGCCGGCGACCCGGGACAGGCCGCGCGTGAACGTCGCGGAGAAGTCCGGGCGCAGGACGACGAGCGTCGTGAGCGGGATCCAGTACCCGCGTTCGAGCGGTACGAGCCGGTAGATCGCCGTGCCGATCGACAGCGCCACGGCCATGCGGACCGCGTGCCGGCACACCGCCGAGTTCAGCGACAGGTTCGCGCGGACGGTCGTGAGCGCGTCCGTGAGACTGCCCGGTCGCCAGCGCGTGGCCGCTACTGTCGCCGAGTGGTCCACGCTGGACGGTTCGAGCGCGAGCCGGATGATCGCGCGCAGCTGCCCGAGCAGTGCCTGGGCGCCCCGGACCGCCTCGCCGACGACGGGGTCCGTGCTGGCCAGTGCGGTCAGCCGGGCGACGGCGTCCTTCGCGCGGTCGCGGGCGGCGGTCAGCTCGACGGACGGGTGGCCGGTCGTGTCGAGTCCGGCGGCGACCACGGCGAGCGTCGCGGACGCTGTCACGAGGAGATCGTCGAGCGCGGACACGGCGTCGTCGGCACCGACCGCGACGAGCCGCTGGCGGGTGCGGGACAGGGCGGCGAGTTCGGTACGGATGCGCTCGGCGATGTCCAGCATCCCCCGGAACGCCAGCGTCTCGCCGTGCCGGGAGAACGGCTGCGGGTCGGCGAGCGCGGCGCGGGCGGCGGGCACCGTCGTGGCGTCCGGGAGGTCGGCGGTGCCGTCCGGGATGCTCGCGGCGTACCCGGCGACGCTCCGGTACGCCGCGGCGAGTGCCCGGCGCTCGGTCTGGTACCGGCGCAGCGGCCACTGGGCGACGATCAGCAGCGCCTGGAACAGGCCACCGGCGAGCACGAGCCCCGCGCGGGTCGCCGCCTGAGCCGGCGTGGCCGGGAACTCGGCGACCAGCAGCAACGCCATGACGGACAGCAGCCCGACGACGCCCGCCGACTGGCCCAGCACCGCCAGCAGCCCGCCGAGGAACCCCCACACCGCGACGGCGGCCACCGCCGACCACAGCGCCTGCCCGGCCAGTGCACCGACGAACGTCGACACCGCTACGCCGGCACAGGACAGCAGGACGACCTGGGCCCGCGCCCGGTACCCGCCCTGGAACGTCGCGAACCCGACGACGAGCGCCCCGGCCGCCGCCGCCACCCCGTGCCCCGTGTGCCCGGACGCGACGCCGACGGCCAGCGGGATCCCGACCCCGACGCAACACCGCGCGGCCGAGCCGACGGCCACCTGGCTGCGGTCGATCGCGACGGTCGAGGCGAGCAGCGATCGCAGGGCGGACGTCACGTCCGCCACTATGCCTGATGTCCGGTTCCGCGCTCGTAATGTCGGTGGGGCGGGGGAGGATGCGTCCGTGCGGATGGCGGTCGTGGCGGCGTGGGACGGTGGGGGCCTGATCAGGCCGCTCGCCGAGGACGGCACGCCCACGGGGCCGGTCGAGCGGTGCGACGATCTGGCGCGGTCGGTGGCGGCGCACGAGCGCGCCGGGTCGCCGCGGTGGGTCTGGGCGTCGACGGCCGATGTCTACCCGGCCTTGCTGCGGGCCGGTGTGCGGGTGGCGCGGTGCCACGACCTGGCGCTGACGGAATCGTTGTTCCTCGGGTACGACGGGCGGTGGGGCGAGCCGCGGTCGGTGGCGGCGGCGTGGGCGCGGTTGCACGGGCGTCCGGTGCCGGACGACCCGGTGCCGGGCCCACGGGATCTCCAGGACACGTTGTTCGAACCCGACCGCAGCGGCCTGGGCGACGACGCGCTGGACGCGGTGGTGGACGTTCATCGCGAGCACGTACGCCGGTCCGCTGAGATGCGGTTGCTTGTCGCGGCGGAGTCGGCGGGCGCGCTGGTGGCGGCGGAGATGGGCCACGCCGGGCTGCCGTGGCGGGCTGATGTCCACGACGCGTTGCTGACGGAGTCGCTGGGCGTGCGTCCGCGTCCGGGCGAGCTGCCGCCGCGCCTGCACGAGCTGGCCGGCAAGGTGACGGCGGCGTTCGGTGGGCGGCGGGTCAACCCGGACGCGCCGGCCGAGGTGGTGCGGGCGCTGGCCCGCGAGGGCGTCGAGGTGCCGTCCGCGCGGTCGTGGGTGCTGCGCGAGGTCGACCATCCTGCGGTACCGGTGCTGCTGGAGTACAAGGAGCTGTCCCGGCTGAACGCCGCGCACGGGTGGTCGTGGCTGGAGACGTGGGTCCGGGGCGGGCGGTTCCGGCCGGAGTACGTCGCGGGCGGTGTCGTCTCCGGACGGTGGGCGACACGCGGCGGCGGCGCTCTGCAGATCCCCCGGGTGGTGCGGCGTGCGGTGGTCGCCGATCCCGGTTGGAAGCTGGTCGTCGCCGACGCGAGCCAGCTGGAGCCCCGCGTCCTGGCGGCACTGTCGGGCGATCGGGGCATGGCGCAGGCGTCCACCGATACCGATCTGTACGCCGCGCTGGCGGCGGAGGCGTTCGGCGGCGACCGGCCCAAGGCAAAGATCGCGCTGCTCGCCGCGCTGTACGGGCAGACCAGTGGCGAGGCCGCACCGCTGCTGGCGGCCCTGCGGCAGCGGTTCCCGGCGGCGCTGGACTACGTCGAAGCGGCGGCACGGGCGGGGGAGCGGGGCGAGCTGGTCCGGTCGCAGCTCGGCCGGACGTGCCCGCCGCCGTCCGAGCGTTGGCGCGCGGCCGTCACCGGCGCTGGACACGCCGGCCCCGGCGAGAGCTGGGAAGGCGGCGGCTCGGATTGGGAGGCCGCCGGTGGGGAGAGCGGCGGCAGCGATGCCGGTCGCCGTGCGGGGCAGGTCGCGCGCGACCGGGGCCGGTTCACCCGCAACTTCGTCGTCCAGGCGAGCGCCGCCGACTGGGCGCTGACCCTGCTGGCGATCCTGCGCAACCGGTTGGTGGAGATGACCGGTCCGGAGCTGGTGTTCTTCCAGCACGACGAGGTGCTGGTGCACTGTCCGGCCGAGCTCGCCGGTGAGGTGACCGCTGCGGTCCGGGAGGCCGGTGCGGAGGCTGGCCGGTTGGTGTTCGGCGCGACGCCGGTGCACTTCCCGCTCGATATCGCGACCGTCGACTGCTACGCCGATGCCAAGTAGTTTGCCCGGTATGAGACCGATACGAGCGTTCATCGCCGCTGCCGCCGTCTTACTCGCCACGACCGCCTTCACGCCGCCCCCGCTGTCCTGGACGCTCACGCCCACCGGCGTCGACGCGCGGCTGCGCGGGCTGAGCGCGGTCAGCGCCCGGGTGGCGTGGGTGAGTGGCAGCGCCGGGACCGTGCTCCGGACGACCGACGGCGGCCGGAGCTGGCAGAACGTGTCCGTGCCCGGCGCGGCGGACCTCCAGTTCCGCGACATCGAGGCGTTCGACGCCCGGCACGCCACGGTGCTGTCGATCGGCGAGGGTGAGGCGTCCCGGATCTACACCACATCGGACGGTGGCGCGACCTGGCGCGAGGCGTTCCGCAACGACGACCCCCGCGCGTTCTACGACTGCGTGGCGTACTCCGGCCGCCGCCACGGCCTCGCGCTGAGCGACCCGGTGGACGGAAAGTTCCGGATCCTCGCCACCCGTGACGGCGGGCGGTCCTGGCAGGTGCGCCCGACCGAGGGCATGCCGCCGGCGCTGGACGGCGAGTTCGCGTTCGCGGCCAGCGGCACGTGCCTGGTGACGTTCGGCCACCACGCCTGGTTCGCGACCGGCGGCGGCGCCCAGGCGCGCGTCTTCCACTCGCGCGACGGCGGCCGGACCTGGACAGCGACCGCGACGCCCGTGAAGTCCGGCCCGTCCGCCGGCATCTACTCGCTCGCCTTCCGGACGCCGCACCAGGGGCTGGCGATCGGCGGCGACTTCGCCACCCCGGAGACCGCGCCGGACGCGCTCGCGCTCACCCGCAACGGCGGCCGCACCTGGACGCTGGCCGGCGCCGGCGCGCCCGGGGAGTACCGGTCGGGCGCCGCGTGGCGGTACCGGACGGCGCTCGCCGTCGGTCCGACCGGCAGCGACGTCAGCAAGGACGGCGGCCGCACCTGGCGCGAGTTCGACAGCGGCAGCTTCGACTCCGTCCAGTGCACCTGGGACGGCGCGTGCTGGGCATCCGGCGAGCAGGGCCGCGTCGCCCATCTGTAGCTCACCCGGCCCGCCCGGCTTCCCCAGTTTTGGACAGCCGTGACGGTGCCGATCGAGTGTCCACTGTAGAATACTCGGGGAAATCCACGTCTCGTGGCGCCTTCATAGGTCGATTTCCCCGAGTATTCCAATGTGGACGACTGTTGAGTCCGCAAGGGGCGGGCGCGGTGGCGCCTTCATGTGGCAGGTCGGCGGCAGGGTTTCAACATTTCCGGACAGGAACCGTGTCCGGATAGTTCGGAAATTGTGGGAAAACCTTGACGCGGCATCCGCGACATCTTTAGCTTTTCCGGCATCGCTTGTAGCACGTGCCCGCGCGCCCCGACCCGCTACGGAGTTGTGCCATGCCGATAACACCGTTACGCCGGCTGCTCGTCACCCTCGCCGCCGCCACCCTCACGGCCCCGCTCCTCGCCACGGCGGCCACCGCGGCGGCGGCCCAGGCGCCAGCCGGAACCGCGGCCCGCGCGCCGGCCGCGGCCGCCGCCGCGCCAGCCCAGAGCCCGCGCCAGCCCAAGAGCCCGCGCAGCCCAGGAGCCCGCGCCGCTGCGGGACGACGGGCTCGCCCTCACCCCGCCCATGGGCTTCAACAACTGGAACACCACGGGCTGCCGTACCGAGTTCAACGAGGCGATGGTCAAGGGCGTCGCGGACTACTTCGTCAGCTCGGGCCTGAAGGACGCCGGTTACCAGTACGTGAACCTGGACGACTGCTGGGCGTTGCCGGCGCGCGGCGAGGACGGGAACCTGGTGCCGGACCCGGTGCGGTTCCCGAACGGGATCAAGGCCGTCGCGGACTACGTCCACGGCAAGGGTCTGAAGTTCGGGATCTACACGAGCGCCGGCACGAAGACGTGCAACCGGCTGGGTTTCCCGGGCGGGCTCGACCACGAGCAGCAGGACGCGAACCTGTTCGCGAGTTGGGGCGTCGACTACCTGAAGTACGACAACTGCAACAACCAGGGCCGGGACGCCGTCGAGCGGTACACGAAGATGCGGGACGCCCTGAAGGCGACCGGCCGCCCGATCGTGTACTCGATCTGCGAGTGGGGCCAGAACCAGCCGTGGCTGTGGGCGCAGGACGTCGGGCACCTGTGGCGGACCACCGGCGACATCAACGACAGCTGGGGCAGCCTCAAGGGCATCATCCAGCGGAACCTGCCGTTGGCGCGGTACGCGAAGCCGGGCGCGTGGAACGACCCGGACATGCTGGAGGTCGGCAACGGGAAGATGACCGACCTGGAGTACCGGACGCACCTCAGCATGTGGGCGATCATGGCCGCGCCGCTGCTGATCGGCAGTGACATCCGCAAGGCGACGCCGGCCACGCTGGCGATCCTCGGCAACCGGGACGTGATCGCGGTCGACCAGGATCCGCTGGGGATCCAGGGTGCGGTGATCTCCCAGGATCTCGGCCGGTACGTCGTGGTGAAGCCGTTGAAGAACGGTGACCGGGCCGTGGCCCTGTACAACGAGACGGACCGCGCGGCGACGATCACCACGACGGCAACGGCCGCCGGGCTCGGCAGCGCACCCGCGTACAAGGTCGCGGATCTGTGGTCGAAGACCGTCCGGCACACCGCCGGGACGATCAGCGCCACGGTGCCGCCGCACGGGACCGTGCTGGTTCGCGTCGGCATCGACAGGCACTGGCCGCTCTACCCGCCGGCCGTCGACCTGACCGTCGGTACGCCTGGCGGACTCCAGATCGTGGAACCGGGCAAGGCCACGGCGCTGGCGACCTCTGCGGTGAACCACGGGCGCGCTCCGGCGCTGCGTCCGGTCGTGGGGCTCGCCGCCCCGGCAGGGTGGACGGTCCGTCCGGTGTCGCGGCCGTCGGCGCCGGTACTGCTGCCCGGCCACCCGGTCCGTACGAACTGGACGGTGACGCCGCCTGCTGATACCGCACCGGGCTCGTACACGTTGACCGGACGGATCACGTACCGGCCGGGCACGTCCGAGACCGTGTCCGTGGCGACGGTCGTGGTGCCGCCGCCGGCCCCGACCGGGACGGCGTTCCTCAGCGACGTGCCGTTCCTGACGTCCGCGAACTTCTTCGGCCCGGTCGAACGGGACACGAGCAACGGCGAGCGGGCGGCCGGCGACGGCAAGCCGATCACGATCCGGGGCACGGTGTACCCGAAGGGGCTGGGCGTCCACGCGCCGAGCGACGTCGAGTTCTACCTCGGCGGGAAGTGCACGGGCGCGAAGGCGGTCGTGGGCGTCGACGACGAGACGCGGGCGCGCGGTTCGGTCTCGTTCGAGATCTGGGCGGACGCGAAGAAGGTCGCCGAGAGCGGGCCGCTCACCGGTACCTCGCCCGCCTATCCGATCACCGCCGACGTCACCGGCGCGACCGTGCTGCGGCTCGCCGTGGGCGATACCGGCGACGGGCAGAACCACGACCACGCCGACTGGGCGGATCTCCAGATCATCTGCGCCTGACCTGCGTTTACAGATATTTGCCGTCAACGCGCAACCTTTGCCCCGTAGATAAGCGTCTTTCCGTCGAGATGACTTCTGACGGGGAGGTACGGCATGAGGGCATCACTGCGGGCGTTGGCGTGTGTCGTGGCGGTGGCGGTGGCGGCGGTCGGGATACCGGCCACCGCCGCTCCGCCGGGCGGCGGAGAACCGGCGACTGGAGTCAAGGCAGACAGAAGATCGTGGGTCACGCTCGTGACCGGCGACAGGGTGGAGGTCGCCGCCGGCCGTCCCCGCCTGATCGACCCGGCCCGCAGGTCGGAGCCGGCGCAGTTCGCCCGGTACAGCGAGCGGGGCGACTGGTACGTGGTGCCGTCGGACGCTTCCCGGCTGATCCGCGCCGGTGTGGTGGACCGGGAGCTGTTCAACGTGACGGGGCTGGTCCGGCAGGGGTACGACGACGCGCACACGAAGGTCGTGCCGCTGCTCGCGGAGTACCCGGACATGCGGTCGTCGGCCGCGCCGGCCGGTGCGCGGAAAGGCCGGGTGTTTCCGGAATCAGGCTCGCCGCGCTGGAGGAGCGCAAGTCAGACGCCGCGCGGTTCTGGTCGGCACGGTGGGCGGGCGCGGCGTGCTCAAGGCCGGGCCGCGGCGAAAGTTATGGCTGAACGGGAAGGTCCGGGCGAGCCTCGACGCGAGCGTCCCGCAGGTGGGAGCACCGGCGGCGTGGCAGGCGGGTCATACCGGTAAGGGCGTGACGGTCGCGGTCCTGGACACCGGGTACGACACCGACCACCCGGACCTCGCCGGCCGGGTCGGGCCCACCCAGAACTTCACCGGTGCGGGCACCGTGGAGGACAAGAACGGCCACGGGACGCATGTCGCGTCGATCACGCTGGGATCGGGCGCCGCGTCGGGCGGCAAGTACAAGGGTGTGGCGCCGGACGCGAAGCTGGCCGTCGGCAAGGTCCTCGACGACAACGGCTTCGGCACGTACGAGGGGATCCTCGCGGGCATGGAGTGGGCCGCGGTCACGGTCAAGGCGAAGGTCGTCAACATGAGCCTCGGCGGCGGCCCGACCGACGGCACCGACCCGGTGTCGACGGCGGTCAACCAGCTCAGTAAGGACCACGGCACGTTGTTCGTGATCGCGGCCGGCAACTCGGGCCGGGAGTCCACGATCGACGCCCCTGGCGCGGCCGATGCGGCGCTGACTGTCGGCAGCGTGGAGAAGACGGACGCGCTGAGTGACTTCTCCAGCCGAGGCCCGCGCCGTGGCGACTTCGCGATCAAGCCGGATATCACGGCTCCGGGCGGTGACATCATGGCCGCCGCCGCCACTGGCACGGCGCCCGGAAACGAGAACTACGCGCGGCACTCCGGCACGTCGATGGCCAGCCCGCACGTGGCGGGCGCGGCGGCGATCCTTGCCGAGCAGCACCCGGACTGGTCCGGCGAGCAGCTCAAGGCGGCCCTGATGGGGACCGCGAAGCCGCTCGACGGTCTCGGCCCCGACCAGGTCGGCGCCGGCCGTCTCGATGTCGCCAAGGCCACCGCGCAGAAGATCGCGGCCGTTCCGGGCAGCGTCAGCACGTACCTCAAGTGGCCGCACGCCGGCACGCCACCGCGCGTGCACACGGTGAAGTACCGCAACGCCGGCGCCGAACCGGTCACGCTCCCGCTGAAGCTGGACGTCACCGACAAGGACGGGAAGCCGGCGACCGCCGGGCTCGCCACGCTGAGCGCGTCGACGGTGACCGTCCCGGCCGGGGGCGAGGCCGCCGTGACGCTGTCGATCGCGTCGGTCGAAGGCGCCGTAGGCACCTTCCGCGGCGTTCTGACGGCAGGCGCGGGCGAGGCCGCGGTCCGCACGCTGGTCGGCGTCTACGCGGAGCCAGAGATGCACTCCGTTGCCGTGTCGGTGAAGGACCGTGAGGGGAACGTCCCCGGCCCGCTCTCCCACAGCGTGTTCGTGGTCAACATGGACACGGGAAAGACGTACGACGCTGCGACGGGTGAGACCCTCCGCGTCCCACCGGGCCGGTATTCGGCGGCGACATTCGTCATGACGCCACGGCCAGGGCTCGAGTTCTCGCTGACGCAGCTCGCCAACCCCGAGTTCCGCGTGGTCGGGGACATGGAGCTGCCCTTCGACGCACGCACCGGCAAGCCACTGGACATCCGCGTCGACCGGCCAGGGGTGACCGGCGGCGAGCACTCGATCGAGCACCGGTTCCGGCCGGGCGGCCTGGCGGGCGAGTGGTTCGGCCTGGTCATGGCTGGCGATCCGCGGTACGTCGATCACTACGCCGCCTCGACACCGGGCGTCAGCTCCAAGGGGTACATGTTCCACAACTGGCTGCGCGGTGAGGAACCGCACCTCGCGCTGACCGCCACCGCGCCGCAGCGGTACGACGTAATGGCGGGACCGCTCAACGTATGACGTGCCCGTTGTGGATGCCACGCTGGGCGCGGTCTACGGCGGCGCCGGAACGCCGGAGGATCTCGCCAAGGTCGACGCCAGGGGAAAGCTCGTCACGCTGGCCCTGCCCGACCTGGGCGACGACGAGGTGTACGCGCGGCTCGGCACGGTCAAGGCCGCCGGTGCCCGCGCCGCGCTGGTGGTCCCGACCGGGGAATGGTGGATCCGTGGCCTGGGCGGGATCCTGCCGACCGCGGTCGGCGGCGGTGAGACGGCGCGACGCCTTCTCGAGGCATCCAAGAAGGACGGCGTGACGACCAGGTTCGCCATGCGGCGGTTCTCCCGGTACGCCTACCACGTGTCGAGCGTCGCGGAGGGATCGATCCCGGCGAAGGCCGACTTCCTGCACAGGACGAGGGACCTGGCGTCTGTCCGGACCGGGTACCACGTCCGCGACGGGGTCTTCGCGAACCACTATGTCACTTCGGAGCTGACCCGCGACGGTCAGAAGCTAAGCGGGTGGACTCAGCAGGTGGCGCCGGTGCACGGTGGTGAGCAGTTCGAATACTTCACGCCCGGCACCTGGCGCCGCGAGAACGCGAGCATGAGCGGTACGTTCGTCTGGCTCCACACCCCGCCCATGTCGCTGCGCGCCGGTCAGCACCGCAACTTCAGCTGGGGCAAGGCCGTCACGGGTCCGAACCTGAACGCCGGCCGCCAAGCGGGGAATGGCTCCTGGGTCAGCAGGACGGGCGACAAGATCGACGTCGCCATCCCGCTGTACAGCGACGCGTCGGGCAACGGCATGACGTACGCCAGTGGTGTGGGCCAGACGAGCCTGTACCGCGACGGCACCCTGCACAGCAAGGTCGACGTGCCGGGCGAAGCCGTGTTCGATGTTCCGCCGGGCGCAGCGGAGTACCGGTTGATGACCCGGGTCCAGAACGACTCCGACTGGCCGCTGTCGACGGACGTGTCGGCGGCCTGGACGTTCCGGTCCGGCCACGGTGACCAGGTCCTCCCGCTGCTCTCGATCGGCTTCGATCCGAAGGTGGACTTCGTGAACCACGCGCCCGGCGGCAAGGCGTTCTCGTTCCCGGTGACCGTGGCGCGGCAGGCCGGTTCGGGTACGGCGGCGGTCCGGTCGTTGACGGTGGACGTGTCGTACGACGACGGGGCGACGTGGACGCCGGCGAACGTGACGCGTCACGGTACGAAGTGGACGGTGTCCCTCAGGCATCCGAAGTCAGGGTTCGTGTCGTTGCGGGCCAAGGCGGCGGATGCGCGGGGCAACAGGGTCGAGCAGACCATCGTCCGGGCGTACGGGCTGAAATAGCGGCCTCAACCTCACTGCCGGTCTCAACCTCGCAGTGCCTCCAGCGCGTCGTTGGACGTGCCAGGTCGGTTGACGGAGGGAACGGCATGAGATCAGCGTTACGGGTACTGGCGGGAGTTCTCGCCATCGGCATGGCCGCCGCGGCCGGACCACCGGTCGCGGCGGCACCACGTCCGGCACCGCCGGGCAAGGCAGGCATCCCAGGGACAAGACGGCGTGGGTCACGCTCGTGACCGGTGACCGGGTCGTGGTGTCGGACGGGCGTCCGCGCGGCGTCGAGCCGGCGCGGAGGGCCAGGCCGGCGCAGTTCGCGCAGTTCGTCGAGCGAGGTGACTGGTACGTGATCCCGTCGGACGCGTACCGCCTGGTCAACGCCGGCACCGTCGACCGGCAGCTGTTCAATGTGACCGGGCCTGGTCCGGCAGAAGTACGACGACGCGCACACGAAGGTCGTCCCGCTGCTGGCGGAGTACCCGGAGGTGCGATCCGCGCGGGCACCGGCCGGCGCCCGGAAGGGCCGGGTCTTCCCGAGGCTGAGCCTGGCCAGGCTGGACGCCCAGAAGCCGGACGCCGCCCGGTTCTGGACGACCGTCACGGCCGGGCGGGAGCGCCGTTCCGCGCAAGTTGTGGTTGAACCGCAAGGTGCGCGCCACGCTCGACGAGAGCGTGCCGCAGGTGGGCGCTCCGGCGGCGTGGCAGGCGGGCCATACCGGTAAGGGTGTGACGGTCGCGGTGCTCGACACCGGCTACGACACTGGACCACCCGGACCTCGCCGGCCGGGTCGGGCCGACGCAGGACTTCAGCGGTACCGGCATGGTGGAGGACCGGCACGGGCACGGGACGCATGTGGCGTCGACCGTGCTCGGCTCGGGCGCGGCGTCCGGCGGCAGGTACAAGGGCGTCGCGCCGGACGCGACGCTGGCTGTCGGCAAGGTCATGAACGACGACGGTGGCTCGGCACGGAGGAGGGGGTCATCGCCGGCATGGAATGGGCCGCCGCCACGGTCAAGGCGAAGGTCGTGAACATGAGCCTCGGGGCCGGTCAGAGCGACGGCACCGACCCCATGTCGCTCGCGGTCAACCGGCTCAGCAAGGACCACGGCACCCTGTTCGTGATCGCCGCCGGCAACGCGGGCACAGACGAGCGGGTCAGCAGTCCGGCGTCGGCGGACGCGGCGCTCGCGGTGGGTAGCGTCACCAAGTCGGACGGGCTGAGCCCGTTC
This sequence comes from uncultured Actinomycetota bacterium, assembly GCA_963742725.1. Lineage (GTDB taxonomy): Bacteria > Actinomycetota > Actinomycetes > Mycobacteriales > Cryptosporangiaceae > CAVVAL01. Next base: position 321,117 of record CAVUMX010000004.1, read on the forward strand.
TCCAGCACGGGACTGCGCCTGCTCGACAACGCGCTCAAGCCGGACATCGCCGCACCCGGGAGCGCCATCGTCGCGGCCGCGCCGCCGACCCAGGACGACGCCGTCGACGAGAACTACACACAGATGTCCGGCACCTCCATGGCGACCCCGCACGTGGCAGGCGCGGCGGCGATCCTGGCGCAGCAGCACCCGGACTGGTCGGGCGAGCAGCTCAAGGCCGCGCTGATGGGGACGGCGAAACCGCTCGACACGCTCGGACTCCACGAGATCGGCGCCGGCCGGCTCGACCTGGCCCGCGCGACATCCCAGCAGGTCGTGGCCGTGCCGGGCAGCATCAGCACCTACCTGAAGTGGCCGCACGCGAACACGCCGGCACGCCAGCACGCCGTGACGTACCGCAACAGCGGTACCGCCCCGGCGACGCTCGCCCTGGACATGACGCTCACCGGCGACGGACGGCGCACCGGCACCCCCTGGCCTGGCGACGCTGAGCGCGAAGTCGGTCACGGTGCCGGCCGGCGGGACGGCGGTCGTGACGCTGACGGTCAGGGCCGTCGCCGGCCACGACCGGCAACTACACCGGCGTCCTGACGGCGACGGGCGGGACGAATACGGTCCGGACGCCGGTCGGCGTCTACGCGGAGCCGGAACTGTACGACCTGACGTTCGCGGTGAAGGACCGCACGGGCGCCGCGGCCGATCCTCTGAACCATGCCGTCGCCGCGGTCAACGTCACGACCGGTCAGGTGTACGTCGGGGTGGCCGGTGACCGGCTCCGTGTCACGCCCGGTCGTTACGTCGGTGTCGCCGACGTCGCGACGCCGTCCACGAGCACCGACGCCGTCGGTGACGCTACGCTCGCGCATCCGGAGTTCCGCGTGACGCGTGACACGGTGGTGCGGCTCGACGCACGGGCCGGGAAGCGGATCAGGATGGGGATCGACCAGCCTGCGGCGAACGGTGGCCGCCGCATCGTCTCCCACCGCGTTCAAACGACGACCGCACCGCTGCCGTTCTATCTTCTCCAGCCTACAAGGACCCGCGGCTCATCGGAGCTCTACGCCGCCTCCGTGCCAGGTGCCCGGTCCATCCGCCTACTCGTTCACCAACTGGCTGCACGGCGAGGAGCCGGCGGTGGACCTGTCGGTCGCCGCGCCGGAGGATTCGACGGTGCTCGCGCAGTTGGCTGTTGAACGAGCCAGGCCCGGACATGGACGTGTCTCTCGGCCTGGTCCACGGTGGCGCAGGAACCGCGGAGGATCTGGCGAAGGTCGACGTGAAGGGCAAGCTCGGTCACGCTCGTGCCCGGCGCGGTCGACCGGATCGAGCTCTTCGCCCGCCTGGAGAACGTCATGCGGGCCGGCGGGCGTGCCGCTGTCGTCGCACCACGTGATGCGACCTCGCTCGTGGCGGCTCAGAACGCCGGGAGCGAAGATCCCCTGCCGTGGTTCCTCGGCGGCGGCGTCGCCGCCCAGCGTCTCGTCTCCTGGCGAAGGAGGCGGACGCCACGGTGAAGCTCAAGACCAGTGTCCACATCCCGGTACCGGTACGAGGTCGTGGCCAACGCCGACGGCGCCATCCCGACCGTCACTCAACTACGACACGAAGACGAAGGATCTGGCCGCGGTACGCACGCGCTCCTACGCGCTGCCCGGATCGACCTGGGGCACGGCGCGTATCGCCGACGTCACATTCGGTCGGGCAGACCCACGAGTCACGCACGTTCGACAGGGCGCCGAGCGGCATCGAGCGGACGGAGTACTTCACGCCCGGCGACTGGCTGCAGGTCCACCGTGAGCGTCGGCATGTTGCTGCACGAACTGGTCGCGCAGAAGTCGACGCTGCGCGCGGGTCGCCGTCCACGAGCTGAACTGGAACAAGGCCGTCCACGGGCCCGGCGTTCATCGGCGACCAGGTCGGAACGGCAAGCCGTGGGCAGCCGCGACGACGGCTCCGATCGACGTGGACGGTGCCGCTGTTCAGCGACGCGGCCGGGCACCCGTCGATCTGGGATCCGGACCAGCCCACCGACACGGGCAAGACCAGCCTGTACCGCGACGGGAAGCTGCACGGCTCGGTGGACGTGCCCGGCCGCGGCGGCTTCCCGGTGTCCTGTCGGACCGGGCGGACTACCGGCTCACCACCTCGGTCAAGCGGACGACGCCGGGCTGGCCGCTCGCGACAACCGAGGTCAATGCCGCGTGGACGTTCAGCGTCGCAGGGTGACGAGCCGATCCTGCCGCTGCTCGCCGTCGGGCTCGACCCGGCGCTGGACATACGGAACACGGCGCCGGGCGGCGGCGCGTTCACGTTCCCGGCGACGGTGACGCGTCAGGCGGGGTCGGGTACGGCCGCGGTCACGCTCGTTGACGGTCGACGTGTCGTACGACGACGGGGCGACGTGGGCGCCGGCGACGGTCGCGCGTGACGGCGCGAAGTGGTCGGTGTCCGTCCTGCATCCGGAGTCGGGGTTCGTCTCGTTGCGGGCCAAGGCGTCGGACGCCCAGGGGAACACGGTCGAGCAGACCGTCATCCGGGCGTACGCGCTCAAGTAGCTGCGGCTATGCCCTCGTTTGACCCGGTGCGTCAATGTTGTGTGCGCCCACCCGCGTCTAAAGGTTGAACACCCGGTCGACGAAGGGGATCAGCATGAGGAAACCGTTACGGGCGTTGGCGCTAGCCGTCGCGCTCGGGATGGCGGGGATGGCCGTCGCACCGGCCGCGGCCGCCCCGTCCGATAAGGCCACAGTCGACAGGACGGCGCCCGCCGTCGCCGGTGCCTGGGTAACCCTGGTCACCGGCGACCGGGTCGCCGTGTCCGACGGCCGTCCGCGTGGGATCGACCCGGTGCGCCGCGCCGGCAAGGTGCAGTTCGCGCAGTACTCCGAGCGGGGCGACTGGTACGTCGTCCCCTCGGACGCTTTCCAGCTGATCAATTCCGGCGCGGTGGACCGGCAGCTGTTCAACGTGACGGGGCTGGTCCGGCAGGGCTACGACGACGCGCACACCAGCGTGCTGCCGCTGCTCGCCGAGTACCCGAACGTCCGCGCGGCGACGGCGCCGGCCGGTGCCCGCAAGGGCCGCGTCTTCACCACGCTGAACCTGGCGCGGCTGGACGAGCGGAAGGCCGATGCCGCTCGATTCTGGTCGACGGTCGCGGGTGGCACGTCGGCGAAGTCGCTGAAGGCCGGGCCGCGCAAGCTGTGGCTGAACCGCAAGGTCAAGGCCACGCTCGACCAGAGCGTCCCGCAGGTCGGCGCGCCGGCCGCGTGGCAGGCCGGGCTGACCGGCAAGGACGTGACGGTCGCCGTGCTCGACACCGGGTACGACCTGGACCACCCTGACCTCGCCGGCCGCATCGGCCCGACGCAGGACTTCATGAACACCGGCACCGTCGACGACCGGTACGGCCACGGCACGCACGTCGCGTCGATCACGCTGGGGTCGGGTGCCGCGTCGGGCGGCAGGTACAAGGGCGTGGCGCCCGAGGCCAAGCTGGCCGTGGGGAAGGTCCTCGACGACACCGGCAGCGGCACGTTCGAGAGCGTCCTCGCCGGCATGGAATGGGCCTCCGCGACGATCAAGGCCCGCGTCGTGAACATGAGCCTCGGCGCCGGTCCGAGCGACGGTACGGACATCATGTCGCAGGCCGTGAACCGGCTCAGCAGGGACAACGGCACGCTGTTCGTGATCTCGGCCGGCAACTTCGGCGAGCCGGGAACGATCGGCACGCCGGGTGCGGCCGACGCCGCGCTGACGGTCGGCAGCGTCACGAAGTCCGACGAGCTGAGCGACTTCTCCAGCCGCGGTCCGCGCATGAACAACTACGCGATCAAGCCGGACATCGCCGGACCGGGCAGCGACATCGTGGCGGCCCGCGCGACCGGTACGTTCCCGGACGAGGCCGTGGACGAGAACTACGCCAAGCTGTCGGGCACCTCGATGGCGGCACCGCACGTGGCGGGCGCGGCCGCGATCCTGGCCCAGAAGTACCCGTCGTGGTCCGGTGAGCAGCTGAAGGCGGCGCTCATGGGCTCGGCCAAGCAGCTCGACGGGCTCGGCGCCAACGAGATCGGCGCGGGCCGGCTCGACGTGGCCCGTGCGGTGTCGCAGCAGGTCGTCGCCGTCCCGGGCAGCGTCAGCACGTTCCTGGCGTGGCCGCACGCGGACATCCCGCCCCGCCAGCACACCGTGACCTACCGCAACAGCGGCACGTCCCCGGTGACCCTGGCGCTCGACCTCGCCCTGACCGGCGAGGACGGGAAGCCCGCTCCGGCCGGGCTCGCCACGTTGAGCGCCACCAGTGTCACGGTGCCGGCCGGTGGCGAGGCCGTCGTGACCTTCACGGTGAAGGCTGTCGCCGGCAACATCGGCAACTTCGTCGGCGCGCTGGGCGCGACGGGCGGCGGAGCCGCGATCCACACACCGGTCAGCGTCTACCTGGAGCCGGAGCGGTACGACCTGTCGTTCGACGTGAAGGACCGCAACGGCGCCGCGGCGCCCAACGCCCAGGTCCTGGCGATCAACCTGGACACAGGCGCCATCTACGGGGGCTCGGCCGGCGACACGTTCCGGGCCGGCGTTGGCCGGTACAGCGCGTTCACCGAGGTCTTCACGCCGGTCGCGGGCCAGGACGACTCCGTCACCGAGGTCGCACACCCCGAGTTCCGCTTCACCGGCCCGGCCAAGGTCGCGCTCGACGCCCGTTGGGGCAAGCCGATCCGTATGAGCATCGACCAGCCGGCGGCGAACGGCGGCCAACGCACCGTCAGCCACAGCATGCTGACCAGGGCGGACCCGCGGCCGTTCGTGTACACCTCCGTGCACGACCCGAGGTTCTCGGCGATCTACGCCGCCTCCGTGCCGGGCGTCCGGTCGAAGAGCTATGCGTTCCACAACTGGCTGCACGCCGAGGATCCGATCGTGAGCATGACCGCGGTCGCGCCCGAGTCGTTCCCGGTCATGGCCGACTGGCTGGACCTGCCCACACCGGCGATGGACGTGCGGCTCGACGCTGTCCACGGCGGCACGGGCACGGTCGAGGACCTGGCCAAGGTCGACGCCAGGGGCAAGCTCGTCACCATGATCCTGAGCCGGGACGTCGACGAGGCGGAGTTCCTGCGACGGATCGGCAACGTCAAGGCCGCGGGCGGGCGACTCCTCCTGATCGAACCGCGCTTCGACGGTGCGGCGTCGGCCGCGTGGCTCAAGCGCCTCCGGGCGACCACGCGTGCGGCAGAACCGGACGAGGGGCTGCCGATGCCGACGATGTTCGGCTTCGGCGTCAGCACCGCGCGGTTCGTCGCGCTGACGAGTAGGCCGGGTGCGAAGGCACACGTGAAGACCCTGTCGTCGCAGAAGTACCGGTACGAGATCGCGACCCACGTCAGGAACGCCATCCCGGCGACGCTCAACTTCGACACCAAGACCAAGGACCTGGCCGTGGTGCGGAGCCGGTACCACGCCCAGCCCGGCACGGATGCCGGCCACAGCCAGCTGCCGGAGATCACCCTCGGTGGCGAGGTCGTGAACCCGTCCTTCTACTTCTCGGTGCCGAGCGGTGTCGAGCGGACGGAGTACTTCACTCCGGGCCTCTGGACCCACGTCAACTCCCGGTGGGGCATGAGCATCCATGACCTCGTCGCGGAGAAGTCCCGGCTCCGCCGTGGCGGCAAGCACACCCTCGAATGGAACAAGGCCGCGTTCGGGCCGGCATTCACCGAGGGGTACCTGGATCTGTCCGGCCAGCGCACTCCTTGGGTTCGGCGGGCCAACGGAGAGATCAACGTGGCGGTTCCGCTGTTCAGCGATGCCGCCGGTCACGTCGCCGTCCCGTACTCCAAGTTCGAAGGCGAGACGGCCACGACCAGCCTCTACCGCAACGGGAAGCTGGTCGGTTCGACGGACGAGCCGGGCATCGGCGACTTCCCGGTGCCTGCCGGCGCGGCGAACTACCGGCTCACGGCCACGTCCAAGCGGGACATGCCGGACTGGACGCTCGCCACGGACGTCTCGGCCACCTGGACGTTCCGGTCCAGCCGTGACGGTGTCCTGCCGCTGCTCACGGTCGGGCTCGACCCGCGCGTGAACCTGGTGAACACCGCCCCGGCCGGTACGCCGTTCGCCTTCCCGGCGACGGTGGCACGCCAGCCAGGGTCAGGCACGGCGGCGGTCCGGTCGTTGACGGTCGCGATCTCGAACGACGACGGCAAGACGTGGAAGCCGCTGCGTGTCGTCCGCTCGGGTGCGAAGTGGACGGTCACCGGTGCGAACCCGAAGTCCGGGTTCGTGTCGCTGCGGGCGAAGGCCACCGATGCCCAGGGCAACACGGTCGAGCAGACCGTGACCAGGGCGTACGCGGTTCGATGAGCGAAGGGGCGGCCGCCGCCGGCGGCCGCCCCGTCAAAACACCAGCACGTCGAGCAGGTGGGCCAGTTCGGCGGCCGGGTCGGCGGTGAGGCCGGCGTGCACCGGCCCCGGCTGGACGATCGTGCTCCGCGGCGCCGTGAGCCAGCGGAACCGCTGCCCGGCCGGCGGTGTACACGGAGCCAGCCCGCCCTTGCCTTCGCAGACGGTCTGCCAGGCGGCGAGCCCGGCCTGGACCCCGTCGACGTCGGCGCCCGGATCGAGCGCCCGCAGCCGGGCCACGTCCAGGTGGACGGCGGCGCCCAGGAAATCGAGTCCCTGGCAGTACAGGATGACGCCGGCGTTCACGAACTCCTCGCGCTGCACGCGCGGGACGACCCGGATCACCGCGTACTCGAAGACGTGCCTCACGCGACGGCCTCCGGCAGCCACACGCGCGGCTCGGACACCCGCGCGAGCAGGTGCTCGACGTACGCGGTCCGCAGCGCGGCGACGGTGTCGAAGCCCGGTTCGCCGTCGAGCCATCCGTCCGGCACGAGGTCGACGACCTCGCCCAGCAGGTCGGCCGTGACCAGGGGCGCGAGGACGGCGTCCGCCTCGGCGAGCCTGTTGGCGAACGGCGCGAGCACGTGGTCGCTCGCGTCGAACGGGCGGGCGACGGCGCGGTCGGCGCTGGCCCACGCGTGGTGGAAGTACAGCGTGGCGCCGTGGTCGATGAGCCACACGTCGCCGTGCCAGACCAGCAGGTTCGGGTTGCGCCAGCTCCGGTCCACGTTCCCGACGAGCGCGTCGAACCAGAGGATCCGGCTGGCCAGGTCGCCGTCCGGGGAGTGGACGAGCGGGTCGAAGCCGAGCGACCCGGGAAGGTAGTCCATGCCGAGGTTGGCGCCGACGCTCATGGAGAGCAGGTGCTGGATCTCCTGGTCGGGCTCGTGCCGGGCGATGACCGGGTCGAGGTCCGCGACGACGAGTTCCGGGACCCGCAGCCCCAGCCGCCTGGCCAGCTCCCCGGATATCACCTCGGCGACGAGCGCCTTCCGGCCCTGGCCGGCGCCGGAGTACTTCACCACGTAGGTACCGAGGTCGTCGGCCTCCATCAGGCCGGGCAGCGAGCCGCCCTCACGGAGCGGGGTTACGTACCGGATGGTTGTCACGGATCTGAGCACGTTCGCCATCATCGCCCACCGCGGTCAGCTCGTTGTACTCGCGGGCGTCGAACGTCTGGAAGATCGTCAGCGCCTCGTCCAGGGACGCGGCGGCGGCGGTCGCGTCGCCCCGGGCGGCGTGCAGGGTGGACAGGTCGCGCAGCGTGCGGGCCGTGAACAGCGGCACATCCAGTTCCTGCCACAGGTCGAGCGCGCGGCGGAGGTCGTCGTCCGCTTCGTCGAGGGCACCGTCGGCCAGGTGCAGTTCGCCGAGCGTCCGGAGCATCAGGGCTTCGCCGTAGCGGTCTCCGAGTTGGACGCAGGTCGCCAGGCTGGCCTGCAGCGGCCCGAACGCTTCCGAGCCGCGGCCCTGCCGGATCCGGACCTTGGCCAGGGACTGCCGGGCGTACGCGCCGTGCAGCAGGTCGTCGACCTCGTCGAACACGGCGATGGCCTGCTCGGACAGCTCTGCGGCGTACGCGAGGCGCCCCTCGGCGCGGTGGACCAGGCCGATGCCGCGCAGGGTCAGGCCCTCGCCGCGCCGGCTGCCGGTGGCCTGGTACGCGGCGAGCGCGTCGTCGAACGCGGCCAGCGCCTCGGGGAACCGTCCCTGCTCGCGGTGGATCGTGCCCAGCCCGTAGGCCGCGTAGGCGACGCCGTGCTCGTCGCCGAGGTCGCTGAACGCCGTCCGGGCCTGGCCGAGGTACCGGGCGGACTCGGCGAAGTGCCCCTGCTCCCGGCTGACGGTGCTGAGCGTGGCGAGCACCGTGGCCTCGCCGTGCGCGTCCTTGACCTCGCGGAACGCGGTGAGCGCGTCGTGCAGGTAGCGGTGGGCGTCGGTGAAGCGGTCCTGCTCGTACCGGAGCTGCCCGAGACCGGCCAGGAGCATCGCCTCGCCGCGCCGGTTGCCGGCCCGTCGGGCGGCGGTGAGGCCGGCGTCGTGGGTACGCCACCACTCGTCGAACTGGTTACGCACCGCGACCGGCGACGCGACGAGCGCTGCCGCCAGTTCGCAGGCGATCGAGTCGAGGTCCAGGGCGCTGGCGCGCTCGACGGCGGTGACGAGGTTCTGCTGCTCGGCCTCGAACCAGGCGCCGGAGTCGGCGAGGAGTTCGTCCGCGAGGAACGGGTCGACGGGCAGCTCGGCGGCGCAGTCGCCGCGCAGCCGCAGGACGCCGCTCGGCGCCTTCGCCGCCGCCTGGTTGACCAGCCACAGCCAGTTGCCGAGCAGGCGGGTCAGCGCGGCGGCGCGGTCCTCGGCCGTCTCCTCGGCCTCGGCGCACTCCCGCGCGTACACCCGGAGGAGGTCGTGGAGGCGGTACCTGACCTGGCCCGACACGTCGACGCCGGCCGGGTCGAGCAGCCGCGCGTCGACCAGCCGTTCGACGACCTGTTCGGCGTCGGGCACCGGCAGGTCGAGCAGCGGCGCGGCGATCCACGGGGCGAAGTCGGGGGCGCCGAGCAGGCCGAGCCGCCGGAACGCCGACCGTTCGACGTCGCCGAGGTCGGCGTAGCTCAGCGCGAGGCTGGCGCGGACCTCCAGATCGCCGACGGACAGCTCGTCGAGCCGGCGCCGCTCGTCGGACAGCCGCCGGGCGAAGTGCGCGACCGGCCAGTGCGCCCGCGCCGCGAGCCGGGCGCCGGCGGTGCGGACCGCCAGCGGAAGCTGGCCACAGAGGGTCACGGTCTCGCGGGCGGCGGCCGGGTCGGAGGCGACGCGGTCCTCGCCGGCGACCCGGCCCAGGAGCAGCAGCGCCTCGTCCGCCGGGAGAACGTCGAGGTCGAGCAGCGTCGCGCCGGCCAGCGCCGCCAGCCGGACCCGGCTGGTCACCAGCACCGCGCATCCCGCGCCGCCGGGCAGCAGCGGACGGACCTGGTCGGCGTTGACGGCGTCGTCGAGCACGACCAGCACCCGCCGGCCGCGCAGCTGGCTGCGGTACAGCGCGGACCGCTCCTCGACGGACTCGGGGAGGTCGGCGCTGTTGACGCCGAGTGCCCGCAGGAACCGGGCCAGGACCTCGCCCGGCGTGACCGGCGCGCCGGCGCCCCGGAGCATCGCGTAGAGCTGGCCGTCGGGGAAGGACGGCAGGAGCTGCTGGGCGACGTGGACGGCGAGCGCCGTCTTGCCGGTGCCGGCCTTCCCGGACACCGCGCAGACGGGCATGGCGTCGCTCGTGTCGCCGAGGACCTCGCGGACCTGGGCGACCTGCGCCGCGCGCCCGACGAAGTCCGCCGTGGCAGGGGGGAGCTGGGACGGCGTCTGCGGGGCCTCCTCCACAGGGGCGGAGCGCCGGGGGAGTTCCAGATCGCCCTGGAGGATCGCGTCGTGCAGGGACTGGAGTTCCTGGCCGGGCTCGATGCCCAGTTCGTCGATGAGCGCGGCGCGGCCCTCGCGGTAGGTGCTGAGCGCGTCGGCCTGGCGTCCGGTCCGGTAGAGCGCCAGCATCAGCTGCCCGCGCAGCCGTTCCCGCAGCGGATGGGCATGGACGAGTTCGGCCAGCTCAGCGACCGTGCCAGGCGTCAGTTCCAGGGCCAGCTCGCTCGCGACGCGTTCTTCCGTCACGACCAGGCGCAGCTCGTCCAGCCGGACGGCCGCCGCACGGATGAACGCCTCGCCCAGCCCTTCCAGCGCCGGGCCCCGCCACAGCGCCAGCGCCGTGCCGAGGCGTTCGACGGCTTCCTCGTGACGGCCGTCCGCCGCGGCCGCGCGGCCGGCCGCCGCCAGCTCGTGGAACCGGCCGAGGTCGACCAGGCGGGGCTCGACGTCGATCGCGTAGCCGGGCGGACGGGTGGCGATCAGGTCCTGACCGCCGATCGCCGCCAGGGTCCGCCGCAGGGACGACACATACGTCTGGACGAGCGCGACCGCCGTACTCGGCGGCTGCTCGCCCCAGATGCCGTCGACGAGCCGCTCGATGGCGACCGTCCGTCCGGGCTCCAGGAGCAGCGCGGCGAGGAGGGTGCGTGGCTTCGGCCCGGCGAGACCGATGCGCTGACCGTCGTGCAGCACCTCGACCGGCCCCAGGATCCGGAACTCCATTCACCCTCCGAACCTGTGACGGTCACCGAACCGAATGTTATATCCCCGGTGCCCGCCCGGGTTGAACCGCTTTCACGCGCCAGCCGTTCCCCTGACTACGAGGGGGCTCGTCGAACGAAGGACTACAGCGGTGAAGATGACCAACCCTTGGCAGCGCATGCCGCGGCGTGCACGGATCGGCACCGCGGTCGGCGTGCCGGTGCTCGGCCTCGCGGTGGCCGCGGCGCTGGTGGTCACGATGACCGGCGGCTGGCCACTCGACCGGGGGACGCAGAACACGGCGTCCGCGGGCCAGGACCGGGACGTTCCCGGCAGCGGCACGGCCGAACCGCATCCGGACAGCGCGCCGCCGGTGCCGCCGCCGTCCATCTCGCCGTCGCCGAGCCTGTCTCCGAGCCCGTCCGCTTCGCCCAGCCCGGAGCGACACGTCGAGCACCCGAACCCGGCGCCGGCGGTCGTCGTCCCCGAGAACACGCCCCGGCCCGACCCGAACGGCGCGGCGGTGTACCTGGAGGCGCGGCTCGACGGCCGTAGCGAGGTGCCCGTCGCGGGCGGCCCCGCCGTGGGTGACAAAAACGGGCACGCCCGCGCCTGGCTGCGGGTATCCGGCAACCAGGTGTGCTTCTCCCTCGCCTGGCGCAAGCTGGCGACGGTGACGAACGCGCACATCCACGCCGGTGCCCGGGGTGCGAACGGTGCGCCGCAGGTCACGTTCTTCGGCGCGCTGCCGGCCAGCCTCCAGACGGCCGTGGGCTGCGTCCTGGTGGACGACACCGCCAAGCTCGGCGGGGTCCTTGCCAACCCGGACGGGCACTACGTCAACCTGCACAGCGCCGACGCGCCCGGTGGCGCCGTCCGCGGCCAGCTGCGGCGCCTGGACCACGCCGTCGACCTGCTCGAACCCGTCCGCGGACCGCTCGTGGCTCTTGCCCGTGGCGAGGTCGAGGTGCCGGCGGCCGGTGACTTCGACGGCGCCGCCACCGGATTCGTCCGGCCGCGCGGCAACGAGATCCGCTACGGGATCACCTGGAACGGCACCGGCGCCCCGACCAACGCGCACCTGCACGCCGGCCGTCTCGGCGTTGCCGGGCCCGTGTCCGTCGGATTCTTCGACGCTCCCGCCGGGCTGCCCGCGTCGCTGTTCGCGGTCGCCGGTGGTGTCCAGGCCGATCCGCGACTCGCCGCGCGGATCAACCAGGACCCGGCCGGGTACTACCTCAACCTCCACACCGCTCAGTTCGCGAAGGGCGCCGTCCGAGGCCAGCTCTTCCGCGCCGGCTGAAAAATATCTGGCCGGGATGTCGAGACCGGCGCGGCGGCTCCGTCCCAGGGGCAGATGCGGCCATCGTGGCCGCACCAGCGCACCGGAGGACAGCAATGCGAAAGCTCATCGTCCAGCAGTGGGTCACCGTCGACAACATCGCCGCGGAGGAGGACGGCGGGCTCAGCTTCGTCTCAGGGGAGCCGTTCGACGACGAGGTCACCACCAATCCCTTCCAGAACAGCATGATGAGCTTCATCGATTCGGTCGACACGCTGATTCTCGGCGCGAATACCTACGCCCAGTCCAAGGACTACTGGCCGCACGCCGAGGATCAGGGCGAGTGGGGCAGGAAGCTCAACAACCTCACCAAGTTCGTCGCCTCGTCGACGCTGGAGGACGCCCCCTGGGGCGACTTCCCCGCCGCGACCGTGACGCGCGACCCGGTCGCCACCATCCGGGAGCTCAAGGACCAGAACGGCAAGGACCTCTGGCTGTGGGGGAGCTTGAAGCTCATGCGCTCCCTGCTGGACGCCGGCGTGGTCGACGAGGTCCGGATGCTGGTCTGCCCGGTGTCGCGCGGCAAGGGAACGCGCGTTTTCGAGGATCGGCACGACCTGAAGGTGGTCGAGGCCACCGCGTTCGACAACGGCCTGGCACTTCTGCGCTACGAGATCAAGAAGTAGGCCGTACGTCCTTCGAGCCGGGCGCTGGTTACTCGTCGTAGATGCGCCCGGCGCGGGCGAGCACCACGCGTGACCAGCGAACATCGGCGCACGGCCACGGCTTGAGACACCAGCCGCAGAAGTTGTTGACCAGAATGCCCACCGGACGGTGCAGGTCGAGAAGCCGCCGAGCCGTAAGTACGCGGTCGCGGTTGGGCTCGGTACCGCCGACGACGTATTCAGCCGGCACCTCGGCGTCCACTGTGTCGCCCTTCTTGGCGGTTCTGCGGCCAGCGTATGACGTGCCCGGTTGCTCGGCGAGGACATGGCCAGCGCCCAGGCGAGGGCAACGCCGGCCATGTCCTCCCCTTCGCCCGTCTCCGGCGGTCATCCGCCAGAAACGGGGAGCATGTAGGGCAGGTCCTTAAGTCCTTAAGAGGACTTTAGCCCAAGGCCATCGCTAATCCAGTCCTCTTAAGGACTCAGCTCGCGTGCAGGCCAGTTCGTTTGTCGTACGGTGATCAGGAGGTCCTGTCCTCACGAGGAGAATGGACCTGACCAGCGAGAACTGAAGGACGGCGATGGTCAGCGACCTAGGGGCAAAGGCTCCCAAGTACCACCAGATCGCGAATGAGCTGCGCCGGCAGATCCAGGCTGGCGAACTCGCTCCGGGTGATCGCCTACCTGCGGAAACAGCTCTGGCTGAGCGCTTCAGGGTGTCCATGCCCACGATCCGGCAGTCGATCGCGGTGCTACGTGCCGAGGGTGCGGTGGAGTCGGTACACGGCGTCGGCACCTTCGTCCGAGAAAGCCGTCGACTGCAACGGCGATCCAGGGAGCGGTACGGCCGAGCCCGAACCGACAAGAAGCTCCTGACCGCGCATCTGCGCCACGAGATTGTGTTCGCCGGCCGCGCCGCGGTTCCTCCGCACATCGCCGAGGTCATGCATGTCGAGCCGGGCGCAGAGGTTGTGGCTCGTCGCCGGCATCTCTACGACAAGGACACCGACAAGGCTGAGGAGATCGGCGCGAGCTACATACCGGTCGACATCGCAGGCGGCACGTATCTGGAACGGCCCGCTGTCGTGCCGAAAGCGCTGTTCCTGTGCATCGAGGATCTAAGCGGTAAGCGCTACACCTCAGCGCGCGACCATTGGGTAGCTCGGATGCCCACGCCCGAAGAATCCTCGGTGCTGCACCTGTCAATGGGCGCTGCCGTAGTCCACGTCGTTCACGTTGCGTACGCCGCAGACGGTGCGGTACTTGAGGTATCCGAGTCGTCGTGGCCAGCTGACCGAATCGTCGTCATAGACGAATACGACATCGAACCGGGGGCGGCCCCACCGGACGCTCCGTCAGACATCTAGGCGAGGAGGCCAACGTGTCCTTCGCGGATCTTGAGCCTGGCGTTCACACGACTGCTGTCCGGGACCATTGGTGGTGGCGGCCTGGGTGGCGCGAAGGCAGGTACTTCTACGCCTGCCACCTTCCTCTGGGACACGAATCTGAACTTCTGGGCCTTGTTCGGGACTACAGGGAGGCGCTGTCAGATCAGCCGGGCCTCGACCTCATCCCTGATAAGTGGTTGCACCTCACTGTGCAGGGGATCGGATTCACCGACGAGATCGGCGATGGCGAGCTGCGCGCCATCATGACCGACGTACGACGCCGGCTTGGCGAGCTGGAGCCTGTCTCGCTGACCGTGGCGAGCGCCGTTGTCTCCGATGAGGCGATCGTTCTGCCGGTCGATCCGTCGTCTGGGGTGGCGGCTCTCAAGGAGACTGTCCACGTCGCCGTCGAACGCGTTCTCGGCGATCGCCTCGGCAGCACCGGCCGGCCGTACAGGCCGCACGTGAGCATCGCCTATGTCAACGTGGACGGTCCGGCGCAGCCGTACGTGGAGGCCGTCGAGTCCGTGCCTGCTCGGCCTACCACGCTCACGATCCGCAGCGTCCCGCTCTTGTCGATGCATCGGGACCACCGGATGTACGAATGGGACATCGTCGGCGTCGCCGCGCTGGGCGCGGACACACGATGACCTATCGGCCGCACCTGTTCCGGTGTCGGTCAAGGGAGTCGTGATCAGGGACGATCGGGTGCTACTACTCCGCAACGAACGCGACGAGTGAGAACTGCCCGGTGGGAAACTGGAGCTCGGGGAGGAACCGGCGGACCGCGTCGCACGCGAGATCGCGGAAGAGGTCGGCTGGCAGGTGACGACCGGTCCGCTGCTCGACGTGTGGCAGTACCACGTCCGCGATGGCGTCGACGTCCTGATCGTCACGTACGGCTGCTTCGCCGACGTCGTCGCCGACCCGGTGGTCAGCGACGAACACAAGGAAGTCGGCCTGTTCGACGCGGCCGAAGTCGCCGCGCTGCGCATGCGCGACGGGTACAGGGCGTCTATAGCCCGGTGGTACTCATTGTCCGAGCCAGCGGGCCCGGGGGCTGTGCGCGCACCTCGGCCGCGCTGAGCTTCCCTCGCCGGCGAGGCGTCGTCCTCGCGCGGTCGTGACCGTGTTGCGTGTTGTGGCAATGCGATGTCGGTTTCGTTGACCGGTGATCCGGTGCGTGTGACCGTCCCCCCGTTGCGTGCGCAGCGTGCGTTCACGGAGCGGGGGAAGTGTGAGACGGGGTGTTGGCGTCGTCGCCACCGGGCGGGGCGAGTGGCGTTCCATCCCTACGCGCCCGACCTGCGAAGCGACGTCTACGGCCCGGACCACTTCGTGTCAACGCAGAGCACCTGCGAATGCCAGCGCCGCGAATCCCTTTTCGGCTACGCCGTCAGCTGACGAGCGTCCGTGACAGTGCCCACCACACCGCAATGCAGCACTCCGGAAGGAGGACCGAACAGGTAGCGGTCGTGTTGAGACAGCTCGCTGAACCCTGCCCGGACTCGGGCACACCACATCCACGGAGGGAATGCACGTGAAGAAGCTCATGGGGGCGGTCGCCGCAGCAGTGCTGGGCGTCGCGATGATCGGATCACCGGCACAGGCGGAGCCGGTGCTGGACCCGGTGGTCGCCACGTTCGACGTCGTCGGCACCGAGACGTTCAAGGTCAAGTTCACCAAGCAGTCCGAGATCAAGCGGGCCTACCTGGTTCTCGAGGGCAAGGAGAACCCGCACCCGCTCGGCAGGATCGTCTACGGCGACCCCGAGGTCAACGTCGGCTACTCGTGGCACCTCGCGGACACCGTGTGGGCGGACATGTCGACGGAGGTCTGTGACGGGCTGCCGTCCGACGTGGAGAAGCACCAGATCACGTCGGACTACTTCTGCCCGTGGGGCGCGAAGCTGATCAGGCTGGAGCCCGCGCGCTGATCACCGTCCGCCGGGTCGCGGCCGAACCTGGTCGTGGCCCGGCGCGGCGTCAAGGGCGGGCGCCGAGCGCCGCGGACACCTCCCTGGCCGTGTGGATCACCAGCGGCGCCAGCCGTCTGGCGCGTTCCCGGTCCATGTCGAACACCAGCGCCGACAGGCTGATCGCGCCGATCGGCAGCCCGCGATGATCCA
This sequence comes from uncultured Actinomycetota bacterium, assembly GCA_963742725.1. Classification (GTDB taxonomy): domain Bacteria; phylum Actinomycetota; class Actinomycetes; order Mycobacteriales; family Cryptosporangiaceae; genus CAVVAL01. The sequence continues at coordinate 337,110 of CAVUMX010000004.1, forward strand.
CCACCACGGCGGCCAGGCACCGGGTGTGCAGCTCGTTCTCCTCGTCGTCGAGCGCCCAGCCGCGCGCCCGGGTCGCCGCGAGGTTCGTCAGCAGCGTCTCGGCGCAGGTCAGGGTGTGCTGGGTGCGGCGGGGTAACCCGGTGCGGCCGGCGATCGAGCGGACGTCCTCGTCCGGCAGCGTCGCCAGGATGGCCTTCCCGATGGCCGTGCAGTGAAGAGGTAGGGACAGGCCGACGCGGGACCGCATCCGGTACGCCCGGCGCCCGTCGAGCTTGTCGACGTACACGGCCTCGTCACCGTGCCGGACGGCGAAGTGCACCGTGTAGCCCGTCCGCTCGCAGAGGGTTCGCAGTGCCGGCCGCGCCGACCGCGCGATGTCCGAGTCGTCGCTGGCCCGGCCGGCGAGCGCGAGCAGCCGGGAGCCGAGCGCGTAGCCACGGTCCTCGTCCTCGCGGGCCCACTCCAACGCCACCAGCTCCTGGAGGATCCGGTGCACGGTGGAGGTGTGTAAGCCGGTGACCCGGGCGATCTCGGACAGCCGGTGCTCCTCGGCGAGTGCCTCCAGCACGGCGACCGTCTTGCCGATGGCGGACGGCGATCGCTGCGCGGTGCGCGGCCGGGCCGCGCCTGATTGAACCGTCATCGGGCCAGCCACCTCTCGCCGGAGAAGCGCTCGTCAGGATCGGCCATACGGCGGATCTCCATGGCAGTGTCGTCCCTTCTTCGTTCCGCGAGGCGGGAAACGCTCTCCCGCCACGGGAGCTCCGACCACTATGCGCTGCCAGATCACGACCGCACCAGATCTGTACCGATTACTTGGTATACCAGATCTCACCGCCTGGCGGAATTGTCTGACGACTTCAAACCTGGTTGCAGCGGAATTACAGGGATCCTGCAGAGCCATCCGAGAACCTTTGGCGTAGGACAACTCGCCGAGCCCGCGGGCGCCGGGCCTAGCTGGACTGGAGCCTGAAATCCGTGGGTGGGGGACTGGTCGCTGCGCGAGGGGGCGCAGCCGCGAGGCAGCCATGGCGACCGTGGTGACGGCCCTGGGAACGGGGGCGGGTGGCGCGTCGGCCGTTGGGGAGCCGGCCGGCGCGGCATCCGTGGGGGCCGGCACCGCGGTCGCCATGGCTGCCGTCCGGCGCGAGGAGATTCTGGTGCGGGCCCGGCGGTGGGTCACGGCGTGCGTGCCGTATGACCGTGACGGTCGCCGTGACGGGTACCGCACCGACTGCTCCGGATTCCTCTCCTACGCGTGGTGCCTCGACCGGTCGTACACGACCCGGAACCTGGATCAGGTGTGCCGCCCGATCCGTACCCCTCAGCTGCTACCCGGCGACGGGCTCCTCTGGCAGAACCGGGACGGCGACGGCATCGGACACGTCGTCCTGTTCGCCGCGTGGCGGGATACCGCCCGCACGATCGCCGCCGTCTGGGAACTCGCGCCCGGCTGTGCCCGCACCAGCCGGTACCACTACGTCCTGGAACTGGCCGGTACCGGCTACGTCCCGATCCGGCACCCCCAGCTGGCTACTCGTAGCTCTGACCGCAGATCGTGAACGTGGTCATCTCGTCCCAGCTCAGCCGTTCGAGCTGGCGCGGCTCGCACGGTTCGCCGTCGACGACCGCACCGTCGAACTCCGGCCGCCAGCCGCCGAACGCGCCCTCCACGCCGCACTCCAGGTACGACGTGACGTCGAAGTTGCACCAGCGCTCCGGGATCGGACGCTGCTCCACGCCGAACGGGCGGGGCGCCGTCACCCCGTGGTGCCGGTTCGGGTTCTCGTACAGGCCACCCTCGGCCAGCTCGCGGATGTCGCAGATCTGGGCGCGCAAAGTCCGGGCCCAGATCGTGAACCCGTCGACGCCGTCCGTGTGGGACAGATCCTCCTTCGCCCAGAACGGGTCGAACGGCGGCACCGCTCCGTGCATCGCCGCGTCCAGCAGTACGAGGAAGTCGCTGAGGGCCAGCGTGGCCTGCTCCCGGTAGTCGTACCCGGCCAACCAGAACGCACGGAGGTACTCGTCCAGCGTCCGGCGCTGCGCGGGCTCCGACTTACCGAGAGTCACCACGGCAAGGTAGAGGTCGCTGTTCGTCCGGAGGGTTTCCACCGGTCCATGGTGCTTGATGGCGGGCCGGCCCGCCCGTGGATCCCCCGGTCCGGCGGGATTCCGCAGTGTGCTGTGGGGGACCCGCGCGGAACTTTGGGTGGGATCGCGTAGTCAGGCTGCCCGATGTCACCCCACATCGGCGGCGGGGGCGGTGGTGCGGCGGATGACCAGGGTCGGCTCCAGCTCGTGCCGGACCGCCCTGCGGCGCTCGGCGCCCACCCTCTCCAGCAGGCACTGGACGGCGAGCCGCCCCATCTCGGCACGCGGCTGGTCGACCGTCGTGAGGGAGAGTCGTCCCAGCTCGGCCAGGGCGGTGTTGTCGTACCCGACGACCGAGATGTCGTGCGGTACCTGCACCCCGTCGCGTTCGAGCTTGGCAAGGACCCCGGCGGCGACCAGGTCGTTGGCGCCGTACACGGCCGTCGGACGGCTGCCGTTGGCGAGCAGTGCGGCCGCGCCCATCTCGCCCGCCTCCTCGGTGTACTCGCCGGGCACGATCTGGACGGCGCCCGCCAGCCCGGCACGGGCCATGGCTTCCTCGTAGCCGCGGCGGCGCTGGCCGGCGGCTGCGCCCGAGCCGCCGTCGATGTGCGCGATCCGTTCGTGGCCGAGCCCGGTGAGGTGGTCGACGACGAGCCGTCCGGCGGCGGCCTCGTCGATCATCACCGAGTCGACGCCGGCCGACCTCGTGCGCCGGGTGACCAGCACGATCGGCGTCGAACGGGCGGCGGCCTCGATGGCCGGCGCGGGGATGACCGGCCCGACGAGGATCAGGCCGGCGGTACGGAACTCGAGCAGGTGCTCCATCGCCTGGCGCTCGACGTCGACGCGCCGCCCGCCGGTGTTGATGATGATCCGGAGCCCGGCCGCGCGTGCGTTGGCCTCGATGCTGTCGGCGATCTCGGCGAAGTACGGGTTGTGCAGGTCGCTGAGCATCACGCCGATCGTGTCGGGGTGCCGGCTGGCGAGGCTGCGGGCCATCGCGTTGGGCCGGTAGCCGAGCTCCTCGGCCGCCCGGAGGACTGCCGCCCGCCGCAGCTCACTGACGTTGCTGGCGCCCCGCATGACGAGCGAGACGAGTGACCGGGAGACACCCGCCCTGGTCGCCACGTCGTCCATCGTCGGCCGTCCGGCCGGTCCTGTCATGCCACCTCCAGCGAATGCACGAGCGCATCTTGACACCGTGTGATCTAGGTCGCAATCATTGGAGCGCTCCAAATGTTGGAGCGCTCCAATCCTAGGCACCCCAACAGGAGAGGGACGCGATGCGCATCGGAGTAGCCGGCGTCGGCCGGATCGGCGCCATGCACGCGGCGAACCTGGCGACCCTCGACGGGGTGGACGAGGTCGTCCTCGCGGACGGCGCCCCCGGCCGCGCCGAACAGGTCGCCGCAACCCTCGCCGCCGGCCGGCCCGCCGGCGGCCAGGGCGGCCACACGCGCGCTGGCGACGCGGGCGGCGACCGGAGCGGCGAGCGGTCGGGCGGCGGCCTGGGCGCCGGCGCGTCCGGCAGCGGCCCCACCGCGGTCATCAGCGCCGTCGCCGGGTTGGACGAGCTGTTCGCGCGGGTCGACGGCGTCGTCATCGCCACTCCCACGAACACGCATCCGGCGCTCGTCCGGCAGGCGATCAAGGCGGGTGTCCCGGCCCTGTGCGAGAAGCCGATCGCCGGGGAGCGGCGCGAGATGAGCCAGCTGGTGGACGAGGTCGAGGCGTCGGGCGTGCCGGTGGTGGTGGGGTTCCAGCGGCGGTTCGACCCGGCGATCGTGGAGCTGAAGCGCCGGCTGGTCGCGGGCGAGCTGGGCGATGTCTACCTGGTGAACGCGCGCGGCCACGACGCCGAGCCGCCGAACTTCGGGTACCTGCCCACATCCGGCGGCATCTACCGTGACCTGCTGATCCACGACCTGGACGCGGTGCCGTGGCTGGTCGGCGAGCCGGTCGTCAGGGTGTACGCGGCGGGCAGCGTCCTGGTCGATCGCGCGTTCGCCGACGCGGACGACGTCGACACCACGGCCGTCACGCTCACGTTCGCCAGCGGGGCGCTCGCCGTCCTGACCGGTGGCCGGCACGACCCGCGGGGCTACGACCACCGCATCGAGGTGCTGGGTTCCAAGGACTCGCTCGCCGTCGGGCTCGACGCGAGGACGCCGCTCAGTTCCCTCGAACCAGATGGCCCCCAGGCGTCGGAGGACGCGTACCCGGGATTCCCGGAGCGGTTCGCGCGGGCGTACCGCAACGAGATGGCGGTGTTCACCGACGTCGTGGCCGGGCGGGCGGCGAATCCGTCGCCGGTCCGCGACAGCCTGGTCAGCCTGGAGCTGGCGCTCGCCGCCGAACGGTCCCGCCGCGAAGGGCACCCGGTCACGCTCTCGCCCATCGCCGGAGGGGTGCGATGAGCAAGCTGGTCGGAGGGGTGCGATGAGGAAGCTGGCCGGGGCGCCGATCTCCTGGGGAGTCTGCGAGGTGCCCGGGTGGGGCGCGGTCCTGCCGCCGCACGACGTGCTCGCCGAGATGCGGGACCTGGGGCTGGACGCGACCGAACTCGGCCCGCCCGGGTACCTGCCGAGCAGCGCGGACGACCTCCGGGTGACCCTCGACAAGTACGAGCTGCGGCTCGTCGGCGGGTTCGCGGCGCTCGTCCTGCACGATCCGGCCCACCACGCCGTCGACCAGGCCCGGGAGGCCGCCGAGCTGCTGCGGGCGGCCGGCGGCGAGGTGCTCGTGCTGGCGGCGGCCACCGGCCAGGACGGGTACGACAGCCGCCCTGAACTCGACGACGCCGGCTGGGACCAGCTCACCGCCACGATCGCCGAGATCGCCGCGGCGGTCCCGATCACGACCACGCTCCACCCGCACGTCGGGACGATGATCGAGACGGCCGGCGAGGTGGATCGCCTGCTCGCCAGCTCCGACGTGCCGCTCTGCCTGGACACCGGCCACCTGCTCATCGGCGGCGCCGACCCGCTCGCGCTGGCCAGGGATCACGCGGCGCGCGTCAGCCACGTCCACCTCAAGGACGTGGACGAGGCGCTGGCCGCGAAGGTGCGCGCCAGGGAGCTGACCTACCTGGCAGCGGTCCGCGCGGGCCTCTACCGGCCGCTCGGCGACGGCGACGTGCGGATCGCCGACATCGTCTCCACACTGGAGTCTTCGGGCTACGTCGGGTGGTATGTCCTAGAACAGGACACCGCACTCGACACGGGGGACCAACCACACCGCGCTCAACCGCATCAGGACACCGCCCGGAGCCTGGAGTTCCTGGCCCGGATCTGAGCCCCCGTTACCAGCTCATAGGAGGAACCATGAGGAAACTGCTGGCCATCGCGCTCGCGGCAATGCTCGCCACCAGCGCGTGCACCGGCCCGCAGGGTGCCGACGACGACGATTCCAAGGACGCGGCACCGGCCGGCGGTGAGGTGAAGGTCGCCGTCGTGACGCACGGCGGCTCCGGCGACGCCTTCTGGGACGTCGTGAAGAACGGTGCCGAGGCGGCCGGCAAGCAGGAGGACGTCACCGTCACCTACCAGGGCGACGGCGACCCGGCCAAGCAGGCGCAGCTCATCGACGCGGCCGTGGCGGACAAGGTCACCGGCCTGGTCGTCTCTATGGCCAACCCGGACGCCCTCAAGGATTCGATCGGCAAGGCCGTCGCGGCGGGCATCCCCGTCGTGACGATCAACTCGGGCCAGGACAAGTCCAAGGAGTTCGGCGCGCTGACGCACATCGGCCAGAGCGAGTCGCTCGCCGGTGAGGGCGCGGGCGAACGGCTCAAGGCGGACGGCGCGAAGAAGCTCCTCTGCGTCATCCACGAGGCCGGCAACATCGGCCTGGAGGACCGCTGCAAGGGCGCGCGGACCACGCTCGGCGCCGTCGAGAACCTGCAGGTCGACATCAACAACCTGACCGACGTCACCGCGCGCATCAAGGGCAAGCTCCAGGCCGACGCGACGATCGACTCGGTCCTCACGCTCAACCCGGCCATCGCGATCGCCGGGCGGGACGCGGTGAAGGAGTCCGGAAAGACCGTCAAGCTCGCGACGTTCGACCTGAACGCCGACGTGGTGAAGTCGATCAAGGCGAAGGAGATCGCGTTCGCGGTGGACCAGCAGCAGTACCTCCAGGGCTACCTGCCGGTCGTGTTCATCGCGCTGTACAGCCGGAACGCGAATACGGTCGGTGGTGGCCAGCCGGTCTACACCGGGCCGGGATTCGTGACCGAGGAGAACGCCGACACCGTCGAGAAGCTGGCCGGCGCCGGTACCCGCTGACTACCCGGGGGCGGCCGGTTCACGCCGGCCGCCCGCGAAGGAGGTGCACATGACCGCCGCGACAGCGGTCGACGAGCGTGTCGCCCGTACCCCGCTCCTCCCGCGCCTGCTGGCGCGCCCCGAACTGGGCGCGGTGATCGGCGCCGTCCTGGTCTTCGTGTTCTTCGCGGTCGTGACGGAGAGCTTCGCGACCCCGTCGGGCCTGGCGAACGTCCTGGACCCGGCCTCGACGCTCGGCATCATGGCGGTGGCGGTCGCGCTGCTCATGATCGGCGGCGAGTTCGACCTGTCGGCGGGCGTGATGACGGCCAGCGCCGGCCTCATCACCGCTGCCCTGTCGACCCAGTGGGGCATGAACATCTGGGCGGCGCTCGCGATCTCGCTGGTGTTCGCGCTGGCCGTCGGGTTCCTCAACGGGCTGCTCGTGATGCGGACCGGCCTCCCGAGCTTCATCGTCACGCTCGGCACGTTCCTGATGCTCCAGGGCCTCAACCTGGGCGTGACGAAGCTGCTGGTGGACACCGTGCAGATCCGCGGCATCGCCGAGGCGGCCGGGTACGAGTCGGCCGGCTACCTGTTCGCGTCGACGTTCCCGGTGTTCGGCACGGAGGTCCGGATCGCGGTCCTGTGGTGGATCGCCGTGACGATCCTGGCCACCTGGGTCCTGCTCCGGACGAGGGCCGGCAACTGGATCTTCGCCGTCGGCGGGGCGTCCCCGAGCGCGCGCAGCGTCGGCGTGCCGGTCGGGCGGACCAAGATCGGGCTGTTCATGGCGGTCGCCGCGGCGGCGTGGCTGGTCGGGACGATCAACGCGTTGCGGCAGACGTCCGTGCAGGCGAACGCCGGTATCGGGCTGGAGTTCGAGTTCATCATCGCGGCCGTCATCGGCGGATGCCTGCTCACTGGCGGGTACGGGTCGGCCATCGGTGCCGCGATCGGCGCGCTGATCTTCGGCATGACCAAGCAGGGGATCGTCTACGCCAACTGGGACAGCGACTGGTTCAAGTTCTTCCTCGGACTGATGCTGCTCGGCGCGACGCTCGTCAACACGATCGTCCGCCGCCGCGCGATGAGGAGTAAAGAATGACGCTCTTGGAGGTGCGCGGGGTCGGCAAGCGGTTCGGCAGCGTCCTGGCATTGCAGGACATCTCGACGGTCGTCAGCGCGGGCGAGGTGACCTGCGTCCTCGGCGACAACGGGGCCGGCAAGTCCACGTTCATCAAGATCCTGTCCGGCGCGCACCGGCCCGACTCGGGGGAGTACCTGGTCGACGACGCGCCGGCCGGCTTCTCCTCGCCCCGGGACGCGCTCGACAAGGGCATCGCCACCGTCTACCAGGACCTGGCGATGGTGCCGTTGATGTCGATCTGGCGGAACTTCTTCCTCGGGTCCGAGCCGACGCGGGGGCTCGGTCCGCTGCGCAGGCTCGACGTCAAAGGCGCCAAGCGGACGGCCCGCGACGAGTTGGCGAAGATGGGCATCGACCTGCGCGACGTCGAACAGCCGGTCGGCACCCTCTCGGGCGGCGAGCGGCAGTGCGTGGCGATCGCCCGGGCGGTCTACTTCGGGGCGCGCGTCCTGATCCTCGACGAGCCCACGGCCGCGCTCGGCGTGAAGCAGGCCGGCGTGGTGCTGAAGTACGTCGTCCAGGCGCGCGACCGTGGCCTCGGCGTCATCTTCATCACCCACAACCCGCACCACGCGTACCCGGTCGGCGACCGGTTCCTACTGCTCAACCGGGGCCGGAGCATCGGCAACCACGGCAAGGGCGAGATCACCCTCGCCGAGCTGACCCGCAAGATGGCCGGCGGCGCCGAGCTGGAGCAGCTGTCGCACGAGCTGGAGGGCGCATCTCCGTCGGCGGACGAGGCGGCCGCGGAACTCGCCGAAGCCGCGGGTGCCGGCGACTCGACCGGCCGGCACGCCGCCGAGAAGCCCGTATGACGGCACTGGATGTCCTGACGGTCGGGCGGGTCGGGGTCGACCTGTATCCGGAGCAGCCCGGTCCGCTCGCCGACGTCCGGACGTTCGGCAAGTTCCTCGGCGGCACGGCCACCAACGTGGCCGTCGCCGCCGCCCGGCTCGGCCGCCGCAGCGCGGTGCTCACGAAGGTCGGCGACGACGGCTTCGGGACGTACGTCCGCAGCGCGCTGGCCGGGTTCGGCGTCGACGCCTCGTTCGTCGGCACGCACCCGTCCCTGCGGACTCCGGTCGTGTTCTGCGCGCTCGATCCGCCCGAGGATCCGCCGCTGCTGTTCTACCGGGAACCGACCGCACCGGACCTCACGATCGCAGCCGACGAACTCCCGCTGGACGCGATCCGGGACGCCGGCGTGTTCTGGGTGACGGGTACCGGGTTCAGCGCCGAACCGTCCGCGTCGTCGCACGTCCGGGCGCTGGACGTGCGCGGGAGTAGGGCCCACACCGTCCTCGACCTGGACTACCGGCCGATGTTCTGGGATTCCCCCGAGCTGGCCCGTAAGACGCTGGAACCGGTGTTGGGGCAGGTCACGGTCGTCGTGGGCAACCGCGCCGAGACCGAGGTGGCCGTCGGCACGGCCGATCCGGACACCGCCGCCGACCGGCTGCTGGAGCGGGGCGTCGCGCTCGCCGTGGTGAAGAAGGGCGGCGAGGGCGTACTGGTCGCCACGGCTGAGCAGCGGGCCACCGTCCCGCCGGTGCCCGTCGAGGTCGTGTGCGGGCTCGGCGCCGGTGACGCCTTCGGCGGCGCGCTCTGTCACGGGCTCCTGTCCGGTTGGGAACCGGACCGCATCGCCGCGTACGCCAACGCGGCCGGCGCGATCGTGGCATCCCGCCTGGCCTGCGCCGACGCCATGCCCACAGACGCCGAGATCAGAGCCTTCAGTGAGTGAATGGAGCGGCGCCGCGACGAGGCGCCGCGCAGCGAGCGAACAAGGAACACAGTGATGATCGACGACGCCGTGTACGGGGAGTTGCTGGAGCTGCGGGTCCGGCGGCCGGACGCGATCGCGGACGCGTACGCGTCACGGCTGTGCCGGACCTCGCTGCTCGGCAGCAGCGGCACGTTGTTCCTGGTGGCGGCGGATCATCCGGCGCGCGGCGCGCTGGCCGTCCACGACGAGCCACTGGCGATGGGCGACCGGCGCGGCCTCCTGGACCGGCTCGCGACCGCACTGGAGCATCCGGCCGTGGACGGCCTGCTCGCCACCCCGGACGTCGTCGAGGACCTGCTCCTGCTCGGCACCGTCACCGGACGGCGGCTGCTCGACGGCAAGGTCGTCATCGGATCGATGAACAGGGGCGGGCTGGCCGGCGCGAGCTGGGAGCTGGACGACCCGTTCACCGCGTACGACGCCGCCGCGATCGTGGAGCGCCGGCTCGACGGCGGCAAGATGCTGCTGCGCCTGGACAACCGGGACGCCGGAACCCTGCCGACGATCGCCGCGTGCGCCCGCGCGGTAGGTGAGCTGGCGGCGGCCGGCGTGATGGCGATGGTCGAGCCGCTGCCGTACACGAAGGACGTCGCCGGCCACGCCGTGCTGGACCGCGATCCGTCCGCGCTGGTCCGGGCGGCGACGGTGGCGGCCGGGCTGGGGCCGACGTCCGCTCACACGTGGTTGAAGTTGCCGGCGGTACCCGAAGCCGCCGCGGCCACGGCGTTGCCGGCGCTGATCCTGGGCGGCGCGCCCAGCAAGGACCCGGCCGAGGACCTGGCTGCCTGGGGAGCGGCGCTGCGGCGGCCCGAGGTGCGCGGGCTGGTGGTCGGGCGGGCCCTGCTGTACCCGCAGGACGGCGACGTGACGGCGGTCGTGGACGCCGCAGCTCAGGTCCTGAGCGCGGCCAAGCAGCAGGAGGTGGGGCGATGAGCAAGCTGCACGTGCCGTGGGGCCGGGCCACCGACGGGCGTGACCCGGTCGTCATCACGCCCGAGTCGGCCGGCTGGACGTACACCGGCCTGATCGTCGTTCACCTCGCGCCGGGCGAATCCCGGGACGTCGCGATCGACGGCGTCGAGCTGGCGGTGATCCCGCTGCGCGGCTCCGCCCGGATCGAGACGGACGGGCAGGTGATCGACCTGGTCGGACGCCCGTCCGTGTTCGCGGCCGTCACCGATCTCGCGTACGTGCCGCTGGGCGCCACGCTGCGGTTGTCCAGCCCGGACGGCGCGGAACTGGCCCTGGCCACAGCTCGCGCCACGCGGCGGTTCGAGCCGGCGTACATACCGGCCGGCGCGGTGCCCGTCGAGGTGCGGGGCGCGGGCCAGGCCACCCGCCAGGTGAACGACCTGCTGGCGCCCGGCACGTTCGCCGGCGCCGACAAGCTGTGTGTCGTCGAGGTCCTGACGCCGGACGGCAACTGGTCCTCGTACCCGCCCCACAAGCACGACACGGCGAGCGAGCACGAGGTCGTCAACGAGGAGATCTACTTCTTCAGGATCGACGGCGAGGACGGGTTCGGCATCCACCGCACCTATACCGCCGACGGCGAACTGGACGAGACCGTGACCGTCCGGGACGGCGACGTGTTCCTGGTGCCGCGCGGCTATCACGGGCCGTCGATCGCGGCGCCCGGCCACCACATGTATTACCTCAACGTGCTCGCCGGTCCGGGTGCGGAGCGCTCGATGGCGTTCTGCGACGACCCCGCGCACCACTGGATCCGCGACAGCTGGGCCGGCCAGTCCGCCGACCCGCGTTGCCCCCTGACCCGCTGACCCGCCCGACCCGGCCCGCCCGCCCAGTTTCGGCCCGCCCGCCCGCCCAGTTTCGGACTTTTGAGGGTCGGCCGGGGCCGGGAACCCTCAAAAGTCCGAAACTCGAGGACGCACGGAAGGATCTGACGATGCGACTGACCGTTGCCCAGGCGATCACGCGCTGGCTCGTGGCGCAGCGGACCGTGATCGACGGCCGGGAGGAACCGCTGTTCCCGGGCGTCTTCGCGATCTTCGGGCACGGCAACGTGACGTGCCTCGGCCCCGCGCTGGACGAGGTCCGCAATCGGTTGCCGGTGTGGCGCGGCCAGAACGAGCAGGGCATGGGGCTGGCCGCCACGGCGTACGCGAAGGCGACGCGCCGCCGGCAGGTCATGGTCGTCACGTCCTCGATCGGACCGGGCGCGTTGAACCTGGTCACGGCCGCGGGCGTGGCCATGGCGAACCGGCTGCCGCTGCTGCTGCTGTCCGGCGACACGTTCGCGTCGCGCGCCCCGGACCCCGTACTTCAGCAGGTGGAGCACTTCGGCGCCCCGTCCACGACGGCGAACGACGCGTTCCGGGCGGTCGTCCGCTACTGGGACCGGATCACGCGGCCCGAACAGGTGCTCAGCACGTTGCCGCAGGCCCTCGCCACGATGCTGGACCCGGGGGAGTGCGGCCCGGCGTTCATCGGCCTGCCCCAGGACGTCCAGGCCGACGCGCTCGACGTCCCGGACGAGTGGCTGGAACCGACCGTCCACATGATCCCGCGCCCGCGCGCCGATCTCCGGCAGCTCGAAGCCGCGGCGGACGCCGTCCGGAGAGCCAAAAGGCCTTTGATCGTCGCCGGGGGCGGCGTGCACTACGCGGACGCGACCGACCAGCTCCGAACCTTCGCCGAAACGCACCGGATCCCGGTCGTCGAGACCGTCGCCGGACGCGCGTCGCTGCCGTGGGACCACCCGCTCAACGCCGGCCCGATCGGCGTGTCCGGCGGCACCTCGGCCAACGCGCTCGCGGCCGAGACCGACCTCGTGCTCGCCGTCGGCACTCGATTGCAGGACTTCACGACCGGTTCCTGGACGGTGTTCGGCGACGCGCGCATCGTGGCCCTCAACGCCGCCCGGTACGACGCCGCCAAGCACCGCGCGCTGGCCGTCGTCGGCGACGCCCGCGAGTCGCTGACCAGCCTCGATCTGGCCGGCTACCAGGCCGACCCCGCCTGGCCGGCGCGTGCCGAGGCGCTCACCGCCGACTGGAACAAGGCCGTGGACGCCGTCACCGACCCGGCGAATCAGACCCTGTCCGGCGCGCCGTCGTACGCGCAGGTCCTGGGAGCGCTCAACCAGCACGCCGAACCGGACGACTACCTGGTCGCGGCGGCCGGCGGCTTCCCCGGCGAGGTGAACAAGGTCTGGCGCTCGCCCGGCATCCGCGGGACGGACGTCGAGTACGGCTTCTCGTGCATGGGCTACGAGCTGGCCGGCGCGTGGGGAGCCGCGATGGCGCTGCCCGGCCGGGATGTGATCGCGCTCTGCGGCGACGGCTCGTACCTGATGATGAACTCGGAGCTGTACTCGTCGGTCCTGAGCGGGCACAAGTTCATCACCGTCCTGTGTGACAACGGCGGGTTCGCGGTCATCCAGCGGCTCCAGGTCGGGCAGGGCGGCGAGGGGTACAACAACATGCGGACGCCCGGTGACGTCCGGGTGGACTGGGTCGCCCATGCCCGCAGCCTCGGCGCCCACGCCGAAGAGGTGACGTTGGGCGAGTTCTCGGCCGCGCTGGCCCGCGCGCGGGCGTCCGAGGTGAGCGCCGTGGTGGTGCTCCGGACCGATCCAGACACGTGGACAGGCGGAGATGCCTGGTGGGAGGTGGGTGTTCCGGAGGTCTCCGACACCCCCGGGATCGTGGCCGCGCGAAGCCGTTGGGAGCAGGGAAAAACGCGGCAACGTCTCGCGTTCTGAGCTGGCCTCCTACTCTGTGGGGAGCGTTCGGTCATCGCGGGGTAGGTTTCGCGGCTTCCCAGGCGCCCGTATGCTCACGGCATTCGGGCGGTCGGTTCGGCATGAAAGGTGAGGTCACGAGTGGAGCGGCCTATCTGGGCACCAGGGGAAATCGACCTTGAGCGGCCCAGCGCCGCCCGCATGTACGACTTCTATCTCGGCGGATCGCACAACTTCGAGATCGACCGCGCCACCGCGCAGGAGGCCATGAAGGCCATGCCCGACCTGCCGCTGATCATGCAGGCGAACCGGGCGTACTTACGGCGTGCCGTGCGGTTCCTGCTCGATGCGGGCATCACCCAGTTCATCGACATCGGGTCCGGCATCCCGACCGTGGGCAACGTCCACGAGGTCGTGCACGAGTTCGACCCCGACCGGCGCGTGGTCTACGTCGACGTCGACCCGATCGCCGTCGCGCACAGCCGGGCCATCCTCGCCGACAACCCCAACGCCGTGATCATCCAGGCCGATCTGCTGCAACCCGAGCAGGTCCTGGAGCACCCCGACCTGCGCGCGATGCTCGACCTGGACAAGCCGGTGGCGATACTGCTCAACGCGGTGCTCCACTTCGTCCCGGACTCCGAGGCGCCCGGCGTGATCCTCGGCCGGCTCCTCGACATGGTGGCGCAGGGCAGCTACCTGTCCATGACCCACGCCAGCCACGTCGGCCAGCCGGAGAAGAGCGTCAAGGTGGAAGAGGTGTACAAGCGCACCGCGACGCCGATGACGTTCCGCAGCCAGGACGAGGTGGCCGAGCTGTTCAAGGGCTGGACGATCGTCGATCCCGGCGTCGTCCTCATCTCCGACTGGCGGCCCGACGAGCCCGTCGACGAAGCGACCGCCCTGAATGTCAGCGGTTACGGCGGGGTCGGACTGAAGACATGAACCGCGGCCCGGACAGCGTGTCCACTTCACCGAGCCGGTCATGGGCACCGTCGCCCGCCGGTCGCGAGGAGTTCACGCGTGCCTGGGCACAGGCCGTGATCGGCACCAGCTACGTGCCGATGGAGGCGTTCGAGGTCGAGGAGTTCCTCGGCAGCTTCACCGACCGGCTCGTCGCCGCGCTCACCTGCGACGGGCCGTTCACCACGACCCCCGCGTACGAGGTGGGCATCAAGCTCGTCGAGGCGCACTTCACCGGCGTCGAGACGTTGAGCCGCACGGTCGCCGCGATGGGCCAGCGGCTCCTCGCCGACTTCCTCCCCGGTGCCGACGACCACGAGGCGCGGGCGCGGCTCGCCGCGCTGCAGGGCGCCCTCGCCGCCGGATACGCCGACGCGCTCCGCCGCCGGACGCTCGGCGAACAGGAAGCGATCCGCCAGGCCGTGCTGGTCGCGCAGAAGGACGCCGAGGCCGCCCTGCGGGCCAGCGAGGCACGGTTCCGGGCGGTGTTCGCCGACGCCGCGATCGGCATCGGGCTCGGAGACATGACCGGCCGCATCCTCGACGTCAACCAGGCCCTCGCCGACATGCTCGGGTACACCGTCGAGGAGCTGTGCCGGACCACCCCGACCGACTTCGTCCACCCTGACGACCCGCCTGAGGTCTGGGAGACGTACTGGCAGCTCATCCGGGGCGAGATCGACCACTTCCGGATGGAGAAGCGGTACTTCCGCAAGGACGGCGAGGTCGTCTGGACCGACCTCACCGTGTCGCTGGTCCGGGACGAGGCCGGTGTCCCGCGCTACATGGTCGCGATGTTCGAGGACATCAGCGAGCGGCACATCCTGCAGAGCCGGCTGCGCCACCAGGCGCTGCACGACCCGCTGACGAACCTGCCGAACCGCGCGCTGTTCTACGAGCGCCTCACCGCCCTCTTCGACGACGCGCCCCCGGAGTCCCGGCTCGCGCTGTGCTACCTGGACCTGGACGGGTTCAAGGTCGTCAACGACAGCCTCGGCCACGACGTCGGCGACCAGCTGCTGGTGGCCGTGGCCGACCGGCTGGACCGGTGCGTGTCCGGCGCCGGCCACCTGGTGGCCCGGATGGGCGGCGACGAGTTCGTGATCCTCCTCGAAGGCACGGCCGGCACCGAAGAAGCGGTCGCCATGGCCGACGCCGTCCTCGCCACGCTGGACGCGCCCGTCCACATCGGTGGCCACGACCTGGCCGTGTCGGCGAGCATCGGGATCGTCGAGCGCGCCGCGGCGGGCAGCAGCCCCGCCGACGTGATCCAGGCGGCCGACATCACGCTGTACTGGGCGAAGTCCGACGGCAAGGGCCGCTGGGCGCTGTTCGACTCCGACCGCAACGCGCACGAGATCGCCCGGTACTCCCTCGCGGCCGCCATGCCCGCCGCGCTGGAACGCGGCGAGTTCTTCGTCGAGTACCAGCCGCTGGTCCGCCTGTCGGACGGCGTGCTGCTCGGCGTGGAAGCGCTCGTGCGGTGGCAGCACCCCAAGTTCGGCCTGCTCGGCCCGAACCGGTTCATCGACCTCGCCGAGGAGACCGGCCTCATCGTGCCGCTCGGCCGCTGGGTGCTGGAACAGGCGTCCCGCCAGGCCAAGGAGTGGCAGGACGCGTTCCCCGAGTCGCCGCTGTTCGTGAGCGTCAACCTCGCCGTCCGGCAGTCCCGCGACCCCGGCCTCGTCGACGACGTGATGCGCATCCTCGCCGACACCGGTCTGGATCCCGGCCGGCTCCAGCTCGAACTGACCGAGAGCGCGATCATGGGGACGGCCGACGAGGCGCTCGACGCGCTCCGGGCGCTGTCCGCGGCGGGGATCCGGATCGCCATCGACGACTTCGGCACCGGCTACTCCAACCTCGCGTACCTGCGGCACCTGCCCGTCCACGTGCTGAAGATCGACGGCTCGTTCGTGGAGGGGCTGCGCTCGATCGACGCCCCCGACCCGGTCGACGGCCAGATCGTGGCCACGGTCGTCTCGCTGGCGCACATCCTCGAACTCACCGTCACTGCCGAGTGCGTCGAGACCGGCGAGCAGGCGGACCGGCTCCGCGGCATCGGCTGCGACGCCGGTCAGGGCTGGCTCTTCGCCCGCGCGGCCGCCGCCTGCGAGATCGACAAGCTGCTCCTCGAAGCGAAGCCGCTCGGCCACCCGTCGTAAGACATCTGTAACCCCGCGCCCGCCCCGGATAGCGTTGACTGGACCCATGAAGCGAATGTGGATCGCCGGGGGTGTCGCGGCCGTGATCGCCGGAGCTGTAGCGCTCGCGCTGTTCCAGCCGTGGAAGCTGTGGGTCGACGAGACGGTGGACGAGGCCGCCCCGGCCGTGCCAGCCGCCACTCCGTCGGCGCCCCCGACAGGCTCCCCGGCGACGCCTGCCTCCCCGCCGGCAGACGGCCCGCGCGTGCTGGCGTCCGGCGACTTCATCACGCACGAGCACAAGACCACCGGCAAGGTGGTCGTGGTCCGGCTCGCCGACGGCAGCCGCGTCCTGCGGCTGGAGGACCTCGACACGTCCAACGGGCCCGACCTGCACGTGTGGATCACCGACGCGCCCGTGAAGCCCGGTACGGCCGGCTGGCGCGTCTTCGACGACGGCCGCTACACCACGCTCGGCAAGCTCAAGGGGAATCGGGGCAGCCAGAACTACACGCTGCCGGCCAGCGTCGACCTCGCGGAGCTGAACAGCGTCACGATCTGGTGCGACCGCTTCAACGTCTCCTTCGGCGCCGCCGCCCTGACCCTGGCCTGAACGCCGCCGGCCCCGCGGTGGGCCCGGGCTAGCGGGGGGCGCGGAAGGACAGGGCTATCGAGGTGCCCGCGACGGCGCCCAGGGCCGCGCAGGCGGCCCCGACGCCGGCTGCCGGTACCTGCCGCAGGACGACCGACACGAGCAGCCACACGGCGGCGCCGAACAGCGCGCCGATGCCGGCCGCGAGGACAGGTCCGGTGTGGCGGCGGCGGCCCCGGCGCACGGATCGCACGACCGACTCCAGGTAGGAGAGTGCGAACAGGATCAGTAGGACGCTGCCGGCGCCCATGACGCTGAGCAGCGGCGTCCGGTCGGGCTCGACGACGAACTCCTGGTGCGTCACGGTGTCGCCGCGCGTCACGTCGACCGTGCCGGTGATCGCGCCGCCGGCCACCCAGCGCGCGTACGGCGGCGGTTCGACGGTCGCCCGCCAGCCCTTGCCGGCCGCGACGGCCGTGGTGGTGGACTCGCCGAGCGGTATGCCGGCCGCCGACAGTGCCAACCGGACGGTGAGCTGGCCCGTGCCCGGGGGCGCGCTGGTGCCGGCGAGGGCGATGTCGCTGGTGAGGTCGAGCGTGGCGGCGCCGGATCCGACGGTCAGGCCCAGCGGATCGGCGCGGTTCGTCGGCGCCGGCCAGGCGATGGCCAGGAACAGCAGCGCGGCCACGGCAGCCGCCGCGACCAGGGACGGAACCAGCGGCGAAGGGCGCTTGGCGAGCACCGTCCGGGCGGGAACGAGGGGTGCCCCCCGTAGGTCGTCGAGACCGATCGTCCGGGTGCTTTCAAGATCCATCGGTCGGACGGCCGGCAGCGCGACGGTCCTCGTCTCCCCGGTGGAGTGGACGGTCGCCGCAGCCGTGGCCACCCGTGCCGCCAGCTGGACGGGAACGCCGGACCGTTCCAGCCAGCCGGGCCCGTGCACGGTGGCCGCCGCGCCGGCCAGCGCGACGGCGAACTCCTCGGCGTCCGCGAACCGGTGGGCCGGATCGCGCGCGAGGCTGCGCATGACGACCGCGCCGAGCGGGGCCGGGACGGCGTCGCCGATCGGGCGCGGATCCTCGTAGACGTGCCGGCGGACCATCGCCAGCGCGTCGCCGTCCCGGACGTACGGGAGGCAGCCGGCGAGCAGCTCGTACAGGACCGTGCCGGCGCCGTACACGTCGGCGGCCGGCGTGAGGCGCTTGCCGAGGGCCTGTTCGGGCGCGATGTAGGCCGGGGTGCCGAGCACCTCGCCGCTGGTCGTCATCATGGTCGCGCCTTCGCTGATGACCTGGGCGATGCCGAAGTCGGCGACCTTGAGCGCGCCGGCGGCGGTGAACAGCAGGTTCTTCGGCTTCACGTCCAGGTGGAGGACGCCGGCCCGGTGCGCGGCGTGGAGGCCGCCCAGCATCGCGAGCCCGATCGCGCAGGACTGTTCAAGGTTGAGCCCGTTGCCGCGGAACCGGTCCCAGACCGTGCCGCCGTCGAGGCGTTCCATCACGAGCGCGTGGATGTTCCCGGCCCGGACGTAGTCGTACACGGGGACGATGTGCGGGTGGTCGAGCGCGGCGAGCAGGCGTGCCTCGTCGTCGAACCGGCTGCTCATCTCCGGCTTGGCCGCCATCGCGGCGGGCAGCTCTTTGACGGCGACCTGGCGGCCGAGCGCGCGGTGGGTCGCGGCGTACACGACGCCCATCGCGCCCTCGCCGAGGACGCCGCCCAGCTCGTACTGCGGTAACGCCGACGCGACGGCGGTCGTCACGCCGGGACCTCGATCGTCGGCGTCTCCTGCGTGGACTCGCTGGCGGGCGCGGCCTCGTCGTCCGGGCTGGGCGTGAGGTACCCCAGCGCGAACGCGACCCCGGCGAACGCCAGGACGAGCGGGATCTCGGCCACCGGCGCCGGCGCGACCAGGCGCAGCACCGACAGCGTGATCACGGCCGTCAGGCCGGCTCCGACGCCGCCCGGCAGGAACCGCAGCGCGCGGCGCCACCGGTTGGGGGGCAGGCGCTGCTTGGCGAGCGCGTAGAACGCGGCGCCGAGCGACAGGACGGTCATGAACAGGACGGCGATGCCGAACAGGCCGTAGACGGAAACCAGCGACCCGCCGACGTCCGCCGTGGCCTCGCTCTCGGCCAGTACCTCGCGGTCGGCGTCCAGCAGGGCGATCCGGGCGGGCAGCAGGCCGGTGACCTGGTTGCTCAGGTCGGACAGGTCGAGGCTGAACGACTGGGTGGCCGAGTCGCCGGCCGGGACCGTGAGGGCCACGGACGTGTCGTAGGAGAAGAACGTCAGCCCGAGCGCCGTGCCGGACAGCCGCACGGTCCGGACCTGCACCTCGGACGAGCTGCCGTTCTGGACGGTCAGCTGGATCTCCGTGGGCTCGTCCGGGTCGAGCGAGAACTGCTTGCCGTCGACCTTGTCCCCGTTGACACGGGCGTCCAGACGCACGTCTGCCTTGTCGGCTGCCTCTGCCGGTATCGTTACGGAGAGTAAGCCATATAACGTAATCGCACTAATTGTCGCGATGCGACGGATCACGGGTGCCATCCCAGGTAGGCGCGCTACTGCGGGGAAGAAGCTACACTGCCCCGGTCGTCGGCGTGGGTGAATCCCCCAGGAGTTCATAACTATGCGTGGTCGTTTAGGGATGATGGCGTTACTTGCCATGTCGGCCATCGCCGTGACCAGCGGTGTTCTCCTCGGGGCGGCCCCGGCACAGGCCGCGGCCATCAAGATCGATCCCGGCAGCGGTCCGGCCGGTTCGAGCTTCACGGTCTATTTCGGCAGCTTCACATCGAGCGACAAGTGCCCGATCGCCGTCCGCTGGGATTCGCCGCGCGGTCTGGTCCTGGGGACGGCGTCCGGGCTGGCCGAGTCGCTGACCGTCGCGGTGCCGGGCGACGCCGCTGTCGGCGGCCACATCGTGCACGCGGCGCAGCCCGCCTGCAAGAACGGGGCCAGGAACACGTTCGAGGTGACGGCCAGGCCCAGCCCGCGGCCGAGCCCGACGCGATCGACATCCCCGTCGCCGTCCCCCTCGGTGAGCCGGCCGCCCGTCACACCGACCCCTGACGAGCCCGGCGACCCGAACGACCCCGCCAGCCCGACGCCGACCCCGTCCGGCACGCCGAGCCCCACGCCCAGCACGTCCGCCTCCCCGGGGCCGACCGATGCCCCGTTGCCGTCCGGTGGCGGCGGTGCGCTGGTTCTGGACCGTCCCAACGTCCGTCCGGGGGAGCCGCTGACCGCGACCGGGTCGGGCTGCACGCCGAACGCGCCCGTCGTACTGACGTCGGGCACCGACCAGGTCGGAACCGCCACCGCCGACGGCACCGGCGCGTTCGTCGCGCCCGTCCAGTTCACCCGGCTCGAACCGGGCCGCCGGACGATCACCGCCGACTGCGGCGTCGTCCTCACGACCCACGTCGACCTGATCGTGTCCAGCTCGACGAGCGGGCAGGCGGGGACGGCCGTCGTGCTGATCTTCTTCGTCCTCGTCGGGATCGCGCTGCTGCGCTGGCAGTACCGCTCCGTCAGAGGCTAGAGAGGCTTCCAGCCGAGCGGGTTCGTCGTGTCGTGGATGCGCTTCGGGTTGTCCGACACGGCGTAGAGGACGGCGAACCGGCTCGGCGGCAGCGGCGCTTCCACAGCCGCCCGGACGCACGCCACCAGGTCCGGGTGGCTGAGGTAGACCATGTTGTCGATGCGGTGGTCGGTCGGGTGGCCGTGCCGGGTCACCCCGCCGAGCCGGATCGCGACGACCTCGCGGCCCGAATGCGCCGCGACGTGCCGCCCGGCGGCTTCGAGGAACAGCTTGTGCGCGCCGTACGGGCTCGTCGGGACGGGGAACGGCTCGTCCGGTGCGATCAGCCCGGACCCGTTGTGGCCGAGGAAGTCGTCGGCGTGCACCGAGCTGGCGAGGACGACGCGCCGCACGTCCGCTTCGACGGCCGCGTTGAGCACGTTCATGTCGAGCCGGAAGTTCGCCGGGTCGATGTCGCCCGAGCGCCAGTTCTCGCTGGTGAAGTCGCCGGCCAGGTGCACGACGGCGTCCTGGCCACGGCAGCGGTCGACGAGGCGGGGGTAGTCCCCGATGTCGTCCTCGGGCAGATCGAGACCCGTGACGTCGTACGGGAGGTTCGCGGCGAGCACCGTCCCGACGACGCCTGCGCTGCCAGTGATCAGGACCCGTCGCACCCGAGCACTACATCACGTCCACCAGGAGCTCGCGCAGGATTTTCACGCCGTCCGTGCTGAGGATCGACTCGGCGTGGAACTGGAGCCCCGCGAACCGTTCGCCGCGGATCGCGTGGACCTCACCGGTCTCGTCCCGGCCGATCTCGATGCCGGGCGGCACCTCGTCCGGGCAGCGGGCGGCGAAGGTGCAGTAGAAGCCGGCGCTGACCGACCGTCCGAACAGGTCGATCTCGCGCTGCGTCCCTTGTAGCGGACTGTCTTTCGCCACCAGGTCCAGCCCGAGCACGCCACACAGGACCTGGTGCCCGAGACAGACCGCGAGCAGGGGCTGGCCGGTCGCCAGCGCGCCGGCCACGAGGTCCCGCAGCGCGGCCATCTTCGGGACGGACAGATCGCGCGGATCGCCCGGCCCGGGACCGGCGACCACCACGTCGTACCCGGCCGTGTCCGGGATGGCCGTCCATGGCGCGCGGTCCACGACCAGGCCGAGACTGCGGAGGACGTGCGCGAGCATCGCGGTCCACCCGTCCTCGGCGTCGACGACCAGGGCGCGCCGCCCGGCCAGGCGCGGGTCGTGCCGTGCCGCCGGTGCCTGCGGTTCCAGCCAGAACCGGGACAGCGCCGTGTTCCGGTCCGCGAGCGCGGCCTGGATCCGGACGTCCCCCGCCAGCCCGGGGCCCCCTCCACCCCGCCCACTTTCGGACTTTTGAGGGCGCTGAACCGATTCCGGACCCTCAAAAGTCCGAAGCTCGGCGGCGGGGTCGGCGGGGTCGGCGGGGCGGGGGCGCCTACGGACAGGGCGGCCAGCACGCCCGCGGCCTTCGCGTACGTCTCAGCGACCTCGTCGGCCGGTCGGGAGTGCCGGACGAGGGTAGCCCCGACCGGCAGCCGCACGCGCCCGGACGGGTCGATGTACAGCGTCCGGATCAGGATGGGGGCGTCGAGCGTCTGCGCGCCGGAGTCGTCACGCCCGATCAGCGCGAGGACACCGGCGTAGTAGCCGCGCCCGGTCGGTTCGTACCGGCTGATGACCCGGCAGGCGTTGACGACCGGGCTCCCGGTCACCGTCGCGGCGAACATCGTCCCGCGCAGGATGTCGCGGACGTCGAGGCCGCTCCGTCCCTCCAGGACGTACTCGGTGTGCGCGAGATGGCCCATCTCCTTGAGGTACGGGCCCTTGACCTGGCCGCCGTCCGCGCAGACGGCGCTCATCATCTTCAGTTCCTCGTCGACGACCATGTACAGCTCCTCCACCTCCTTGACGTCGTCCAGGAACCGCAGGACGCCGTCGACGGTCGGGCCGCCGGGCGGATATCGATACGTGCCGCTGATGGGGTTCATGACGACGGTGCCGCCATGCGCGCTGACGTGGCGTTCCGGCGTGGCGCCGACGAGGGTCTCGGCGCCGGTGTGGACGACGAACGTCCAGTACGCGCCGGTCTCCTGGGTGAGCAGCCGGCGGAACAGCGTCAGCGCGGTGGCCGGCGAGTACCCGGCGAGGTTCGCGTGGAAGTCGCGGCGGATGACGAAGTTGGCGCCTTCGCCCCGCCCGATCTCGTCGGTGATGACGCGCTTGACGATGGCCGCGTACGTCTCGTCGTCCACGTCGAACCCGTCGGCGGTGGCGTCCACGGGGACGTCGGGCAGTAGCGCGAGCGCGTCGTCGATGGTGAGCGTGGTGCGTTCCCGGACGAGCAGGCAGCGCAGCGGGGTGCCGTCGTCGTGGCAGTCCGCGCCGATCTCGGTGAGCTGCCGGTACGGCACGAGCGCCAGCACCTCGGACGCCTCGTCCAGCGGGATCTCGGCGAGCGTGTCGACGTCGCGCAGCTCGCCGATCAGCACGTCGACGTGGGCGTGTCCCTCGCGCCGCAGCAGCGCGAACGGCGGCGGATCGGGGCGGAACAGCTGGTCCAGCATCGGGGGCTCCTGGTGGGGTGGGGACCGCGGCACCGAGGAGGGATCGCCGGACATGCGAACGGCCGCCCGGTGGGCGGCCGTCGGTTCGATGTGCGAACGCGCGGAAGGTGGCCGCCTAGGAGGCGCGCCACCACGAGTTCAGCCGTGCGTTCACGAGAGCACCATACCGCTAGAGCACGATGACCGTCTTGCCGTGGCTGTGACCCGAGCGGCTGCGGGCGATGGCCTCGGGCGCCCCGTCGAGCGGGATCTCGGTCTCGACCGGCACGCGCAGGCGGCCACTGTCGATGTCGGCGCGGAGCCGGTCGAGCGCGGCGGCGCTGGCGTTCGCGTTGATGTTCACCGCCCGGATGTCGACCGCCGCAAGGGCGTCCACATCGGCGACGTACCGGGTGGTGACCGCGACCCCGCCCGCGCGGACGAGCTTCGCGTTGGCGGCGAACCCGCCGGCGTCGCTGGCCGTGTCGATCAGCGCGTCGATCCCGGCCGGGACCTGGTCCGTCACCGGCGCCGCGCGGTGGTCGACGATCTCGGCGGCGCCGTAGCTGCGGATCCGGTCGGCGTCGGCGTCGCTGGCCGTGGCGATGACGTGCGCTCCCCGCGCGGCGGCGAGCTGGACGGCGAACGAGCCGACACCGCCCGTGGCCCCGACGATGAGGATGGTCTGCCCGTGCCCCGCGCCGATCTCGTCGACGAGCGCGAGCCCGGCCATCCCGGCGGTCGGCACGGCGGCCGCCTGGGTGGGGCGCACGTTCGCCGGGGCGGCGGTGATCGCCTTGTTCTCGGGCACGGCGACGTACTCGGCGTACGTGCCCGTCCCCACCGGACGGTGGAAGAACTGCCCGTAGACGGCGTCCCCGACCGCGAACCGGGTGACCCCGTCGCCGAGCGCTTCGACCGTGCCGGCGCCGTCCACGCCGAGGATCAGCGGGAACACGTGCGGCATCTTGCCGTCGAGCATCCCGTCGGCGACCTTCCAGTCGAACGGGTTCACCCCCGCCGCCGCCAGCCGGACGAGCACTTCGCCAGGGCCAGGCACCGGCGTCGGCACCTCCACCAGCTCCGGAACCGCACCGAATCCTGTGACCGCTACCGCGCGCATGGAAGCCAGCCTAGTGTCCTGGGGTATGCGGAAGTACGTGATGATGGGCGTACAAGGCAGCGGAAAAGGCACGCAGGGCGCGCTGCTCGCCCGTGACCTCGACCTGGCGCACATCAGCGTCGGCGACATCTTCCGGTGGCACGTCCAGAACCACACGAAGCTCGGCGCGCAGGTGCGCCGGATCATGGCCGCGGGCGAACTCGTCGGCGACGACCTGGTGGAGTCGGTCGTCCGGGACCGGCTCACCCAGCACGACTGGAACTACGGCTTCATCGTGGACGGATTCCCCCGCAACCGTCGCCAGGCCGAGTTCTTCCTGGAGACCTACGACATCGACGGCGTGATCCACCTCCACCTCCCGGACGAGGAGGTATGGCGCCGTGTGCTGGCACGCCGGCTGTGCTCGCAGTGCGGACTGGACTACAACCTCATCGCGCACCGTCCCAAGGAGGAGGGCCGTTGCGACGTGTGCGGCGGCGAGCTGGTGAGCCGGGAGGACGACACGGCGAACGCCCTGACCGCGCGCCTGCGGGACTACCACGGCAAGACCGACCCGGTGCTCGACCTGTTCCGGCGCAAGGAGTACGTGTTCACCGTGGACGCCCGCCCGGACAAGGCCACCGTCCAGCAGTCGATCCGGACCGAGCTGGGCCTCCCGCCGTACACCTGACCCACCGCGCCGTGCCCTGCCGAAGCCTCGATCGTCATCTATATTGGAACACTCGGGGAAATCCACCTGTGAGTGCGCTGGGAAACGTGGATTTCCCCGAGTATTCTACAGTGGATACCCGATCGCTGCTGCCAAGGTGTTTCCTAGCGTTGCTGCAGCTCCGCGATGACCGCCAGCGTGACCTCGTACGGTTCGGGCGCCGGGTAGTCCTCCTCGAACGGGCACCAGGCCAGCTGGATGCCACCCTCGACCCGGACCGTGTTCCCGTCGGCCGACGCCGTGAGTGAGCTCGGCCCGTCGCTCGTGGCGAGCGATCCGATCCGGCCGTCGACGGTCGCTTCGAGCGGGTCGTCGATGAACTCCGGTTCGAGCACGCACGGCCCCGGGTGCAGCGCCGACTCGACGAGTCCGGACAGGAGGAACCGCGGCACGGGTCCTTCGAGCGTCAGGGCGAGGTTCCAGTCGGCCTGCGGCTCGTCGGTGCGGTACAGCTCGAAGACGGCCTTGGTGACGATGTGGGTGACGCCTGCGAGAACGAGCTGCACGGGGCTCCTCAGTCCGGCCAGGTGATCTGGGGCGAGCGGTGGTAGTTCACGCCCAGCTCTGTCCATCGCGGACCATGCGACGCGAGCCGCGAGCCGAACGAGTCCCAGTCCCGTCGTGCCACGGGCGACCAGCCGATCTCGGCGATCGCGGGCAGGCGCGGGAACGCCATGTACTCGACGTCGTCGATGTCTTCGAGCGTCTCGCTCCAGATCGGCGCCTCGACGCCGAGCAGGGCCTCTTCGCCGATGCCGGGCAGCAGCTCCGGCGGCTCCCAGTCGTAGGCGTCCCGGACCTCGACGAAGCCGGCCCACTGGAGGCCGAGCTTGCTGTCCTCGTCGTACTTCATGTCCAGGTACGCCCTGGAGGCCGGCGACAGGATCACCTTGGCGCCGCGCTCGACGGCTTCGGCCAGCGGCTCGGACGCCGCGTGGATGTCCCAGTACTGGGCGACGGTGCCGGCCGGCAGCGTGGCGGGCGCGATCTCCTGCCAGCCGATCGTCCGCTTGCCGTGCTTGGCGACGATCTTCTCCACCTTCTCGATGAAGGCGACGTACTCCTCGGCCGGCAGGGTCTTCACCTCGTCGCCGCCGATGTGGACGTACTCGCCGGGGGTCATGGCCGCGACCTCGCCGATCACGTCGTCGAGGAACCGGTACGTGACGTCCTTGCCGACGGCGAGGGAGCTGAAGCCCACGTCGATGCCGGTGTAGGTGTCACGGGCGACGCCGTCGGCGTTCAGCTCGGCGTAGGAGGCCAGCGCGGCGTTGGTGTGCCCCGGCATGTCGATCTCGGGGACGATCGTGATGAACCGCTCGGCGGCGTACCGCACGATCTCGGCGTATTCCTCCTGCGTGTAGTAGCCGCCCTGGCCGCCGCCGACGGCCGTGGTGGAGCCCACTTCGGTGAGCTTCGGCCACTTCTTGATCTCCAGCCGCCAGCCCTGGTCGTCCGTCAGGTGGAGGTGGAGGACGTTGATCTTGTACAGGGCGATCGTGTCCAGGTACTTCTTGATGGCGGCGACGCCGAAGAAGTGCCGGGCCACGTCGAGGCCAGCGCCGCGCCAGGCGTACCGGGGCTCGTCGACGATCGTCCCGCCGGGCACGCGCCACGGCCCGGGCTGGACCGAACCGCTCTCCACCCGCGCGGGCAGCAGCTGCCGCAGCGACTGGACGCCGTAGAACAGGCCCGCCGCGCGCTGGGCCCGCAGCGTGACGCCCTCGGTGGTGACCTTCAGTTCGTAGCCCTCGGCGCCGCCGGGCGCGGCGGGGTCGAGCGCCAGCGAGATCGTGTCGCCGGGCACGATGCCGCCCGTGGGGCCGGTCTCGACCGGGAAGCCCGTGGCGCGGCGCAGCAGCTCGGCGAGCCACGTGCCGATCCGGCCCGCGTCGGTACCGGGTGGAGCGACGATCCTGGTCGCCTCGGTGATCTCGAAACCGTCGCCTGCGGCGGTGACCGATGCGGGGGCCGGGATGATGCTGCGCTCCATGGATACCTCTCTCGGCGCGGACGGCTTCTCGTCCGCGCACGCTACGGCGCACGCCACGAGGAGCATCGTTCCCAGCAGCCTCCCGCGCCGGTGACGCCGCGCTTCGCTCGTGGCGATGGTGCGGGTTCCGGCGCGGGGGGCTGCCGGTGGGTTCACCCCACCGACGCTATCAACTTTGGTCTAGACCCTTCCAGGGATCTCAGATGTTCTCGACGGCGCCCGCGTACATGTCGTCGATGAGGTCGCGGTACCGGTCCTCGACCGTGCGCCGCTTGAGCTTGAGACTCGGCGTGAGATCGCCGTCCTCGACGGTCAGGTCGCGGGGGAGGATCACGAACGACTTGATCGTCTCCCAGCGCTGGAGCCGCGTGTTCAGCTCCTTGATGTGCCCGTCGATCAGGGCGCGGACGGCCGGCTCGGCCACCAGGTCGCCGTACGGCTTGCCGGCGAGCCCGTTCTGCGCCGCCCAGCCGCCCAGGGCCTCCGGGTCGAGGCTGATCAGGGCCGTGCAGAAGTTACGGCCATGACCGTGCACGATGATCTGGCTGACGTACGGGCTGATCGCCTTGAACTGGCCCTCGACGTAGCTCGGCGCCACGTACTTGCCGCCGGAGGTCTTGATGAGGTCCTTCTTGCGGTCGGTGATCCGCAGGTGGCCGCCGTCGTCGAACTCGCCGATGTCGCCGGTGTGGAACCAGCCGTCCGGCTCCAGCACGTCGGCGGTCTGCTGCGGCAGGTTGTGGTACCCGCGCATCACGCCGGGGCTGCGGACGAGGATCTCGCCGTCCTCCGCGAGCTTCACCTCGGTGCCGTCCACCGGCTTGCCGACCGATCCGATGCGGTTGTCGTCGATGCGGTTGACCACGCTGGACGCGCTCGTCTCGGTGAGACCGTAGCCCTCCAGGATCGGCATCTGCGCGGCGTCGAAGAACGTGGCGATCTCGGGGGCGAGCGGCGCGCTGCCGGAGACGAAGCCGCGCAGCCGGCCGCCGAACCGGGTCCGCAGCTTCGAGAACACGAGCTTGTCGGCGATGCCGTACTGGAACGCGAGCAGCGCCCCCGGCTCCTTGCCGGCCTGGCGGAGCGCCGAGACCTCCTTGCCGACCCCGATCGCCCACTTGAAGATCGAGTACTTGAGCCCGCCGGCCTCCCTGGCCTGCGTGACGACCCGGTTGTAGACCTTCTCGAAGATGCGGGGGGCGGCGGCCATGATCGTCGGCTGGACGATCGGCAGGTTGTCGATGATCTTGTCGATGCGGCCGTCGACGGCCATCTCGAAGCCGACCGTGAACTGGCCGGTGAGCAGCACCTTGCCGAACGAGTGGGCCAGCGGCAGCCACAGGAACTGCTTGTCCTCGGCGAGGATCAGCCCGCTGAGCTGCTGCGCGACGGCCGTGTACGTCCAGCAGTCCTGGACGAGCCGGACGCCCTTCGGCTGGCCCGTCGTCCCGGACGTGTAGATCAGCGTGGCCAGGTGCTCGGGCTCGATCGTCGCGGCGACGGTGCGAACGGCGTCCGGGTCCTTGGCGAGCAGTTCCCGGCCGGCCGTCTCCAGCTCGTCCAGCGTCATGACGCCGTCGCCGTCACTGGTGCCGTCGAACGTGACGATCTTGATCAGGTCGGGCAGGTTGGCCTTGCCGGCCTGGACCTTCGCGACCTGCTCGTCGTTCTCCGCGAACACGATCCGGCTGCCCGAATCGCCCAGGATGTACGCGCACTCGTCCTCGCTGGACGTGGGGTACACGGTGGTCGTCGCGGCACCGGTGCACATGATGCCGAGGTCGGCGAGGATCCAGTCCACGCGCGTGGTCGACAGGATCGCCACCCGCTCCTCGGGCGCGATGCCAAGGCTGATCAGGCCGGCCGCGATCGCCTGGGCCTGCTCGTCCACCTCGCGCCAGGTGAGCCACTTCCACTCGTCGCCGTCGGGATACTGGTAGGCACGACGGTCCGGGGTCGCCGCGACCCGGTCGAAGAACAACACGGGGATCGATCGGGCCCGGCTGGCAATGGCCTCGTTCACAGCGGTCATCGTCGTACCTCTCTGGCTTGCCGTACACGTCCCCCCGCGTCGCAATGACGAGGAGGTTACGGCTTGACCTATCTACCGGTCAGTAGTTTGCCGAAAGGCAGGGGCCGGCGCCCGGTATGTCCGGACGCCGGCCCCAGATGGTGTCAGCCCGCGGTGAGGGCGAAATCGTCCACGCGGAACGCCGGCTGGCCGTACCAGCCGTGGGTGTAGATCCGGAGCGTCGTCTGCGAGGCGCCGGTCGTGACCGTCACCGCCAGGCGCTGGTACGCACCGCCGGTGCCGGGCGTCCAGGTGCTGGCGTCGCCGGCCCCGAGGTAGACGTACGAGCCGTTGACGTACGCCGACAGCGTGTACCGCGTGTTCGGACGGACGCTGACGACCTGCTCGACGCGCGCCGTCTCGTTGCCGGCCGGCGTGCCCAGCAGTGCGCGGCTACCGGTGCGGGCGCCCGTCCCGGTGACGCTCGCGGACGCCTGGCAGGTCCAGTACGTGAACCCGCTCTCGAACCCGGGGTTGCCGATCTGGCCGACGGGCGGCGGGGTCGGTGTCGGGCCGGGACCCGTCGGGCAGGAGGACGGCGACCCGGTCGGGCCCGGCGTCGGGCTGGTGCTGGTCGACGGCGAGGGGGAGGGGCTGCCGGTCGGGGACGTCGTCGGGTTGGGGCCTGTCGGCAGCGTGTCCAGGTGCGGGCCGACCGTGTTGGCGAAGTTGTAGCCGTTCAGCGCGTCCCAGTTGATCGACCAGGTCATCGCACCGCGGATCCCCGGCCACGTCTGCGACGGGCGGAACGAGCCGCAGTTGGTGCCCTTGGCCAGGCAGTCCAGCGCGTTGTTCACGACGGACGGCGCGACGTACCCGCTGCCGGCGCCGCGCGTGGAGGCGGGCAGGCCGAGCGCCACCTGGTCCGGGCGGAGCACGCCGAGCAGGATGCACGCCTGCGCGGTGATGAAGTCGACGTTGCCCTGGGAGACCAGCCGGCCGTCGCAGCCGAGCATGCTGCCCGAGTTGTAGTACTGGGTGTGGACGACCGTCGTGATGTCCTTGACCAGCTTGATCAGCTCGAAGTAGCTGCCGCCGTTGCCCTGGACGTCGATGGTCTGCGGTGCCATCGTCAGCGTGTAGCCGGGCGCCCGCGAGCTGAGCTGCCGCAGCGCTGACGCCATGTGCGTCGGGTTGAGACCGTTCTCCAGGTCGATGTCGACGCCCTGGAACCCGTACTCGTTCATCAGCGCGTGGACGCTGTTCGCGAAGTTGGTGGCCGAGGCGGCGTCGTTCACCGCGACGCGGCCGGTCTCGCCGCCGACCGAGACGATCACGGTCTTGCCGCGCGACTTGAGGGTGGCGATGTCGGCGATGAACTGGGCCTTCGTGTAGCCGCCCAGCGCGCTCGACAGCGACGGGTCGAGCGTGAACGACACCCCGCCGGGCGTGGCGGTGGCCTCGGCGAACGCGACCACGATCAGGTCGTACTGGTTCGAGACGTTGGCGATCCGCAGGTTCGTGGCGCCGTTGACGAAGTTCTGCCAGTAGCCGGTGAGCTCATGGGCGGGGAGCGCGGCGGCGGACGGCGCGGCGGCCGCCTTCTGCTCCGCGCTCACGGGAAGTGCGACGGCGACGGCGGCTCCAAGTGCGAGCACGGCGCCGAGCGCGACGGGTAACCAGCGGGGTTTGCTCATCGGGACGCTCCCTTTGCTCACACTTGGGGGGACTTCGGACGCGGTGTTCGTCAGAATAGGACTAGACCAATTGGTGTCAAGGTCCAGACCATGGCGGGGATCCGACACAGGGCTCGGTCCACTCTGCGGCGCGGTGCGGGCACCTGGCCCCGACTCGTCCCAAAAGTCCCGCGTATGCGGCGCGATGAGGCATTGACCGTGGTGACTTCGGTTGAGTAGCGTCCGCAATCCTGGCGAAACATTAGCTCTTCTGTTGAACAATGTTGGAACTTGTCGGATGTGCGGACCGGGAAGGCTGGCAGTGATGCGCCGATTTCTGACTTTGGGTGTGGTCGTCCTACTGGCGCTCGGCGCCGCTCCGGCCGTGGCCGCTCCACCCCCTGACGACGTCTACACCTACCTGGACGACCCCGAGATGGTCGCCGAGGGGCAGGAAGCGCCGCACGCCGAGTTACGCCCGTACGCGGGCGTGGCCGCCGCGCTCAAGGGCGGTCAGGAGACCCCGTGGACCCGCTCGCTCGACGGGCGGTGGCGCATCAAGATGGCCGACCGTCCCGCCGAGGTGCCGCGCGGGTTCCACGCCGAGGGGTACGACACGTCCGGCTGGAGGACGGTGTCGGTGCCGCACACGTGGCAGACCGACGGCCTCGACCACCCGATGTTCCGCAACATCCCCACCGAGATGTACCCGGACGATCCGCCACGGGTGCCCCGCGACGTGAATCCCACGGGCGCGTACGTCCGGTCGTTCGACGTCCCGAAGTCCTGGGACGGCCGGCGGACGTTCCTCCGGTTCGAGGGCGTGACCAGCGCGTACTTCGTCTGGGTCAACGGGAAGTACGTGGGCTACGACCAGGGCGGGTACACGCCGGCCGAGTTCGACCTCACGGATGTCGCCCGTCCGGGGCGGAACACCATCGCGCTCCAGGTGCACCGCTGGTCGGCGGGATCGCACCTGGAGGACTACGACCAGTGGCGCTTCGCCGGCATCTTCCGCTCGACCTGGCTCTACTCGACGCCGAAGACGCACGTCCGTGACGTGGGCATCCACACCGACCTGGACGCCGGCTACCGGGACGCGAGGCTCCGCGCGGATGTTGAGGTGGCCAACCCCGCCGGAACGGTGCGGGCCTCGCTGCACGACGCGCGCGGTCGCGTCGTGACAACGATGTCCGCCCCGGCCGCGGCCACGACAAAGCTGGAGGCGACAGTCGCCGACCCGCTCAAGTGGACGGACGAGACCCCCAACCTCTACACGCTCGTCGTCGAACTGCTCGACGGGAACCGGGTCACGCACGTCACGCGCCAGCCGGTCGGGTTCCGCGAGATCGAGGTGAAGGACCGTCAGCTCCTGGTCAACGGGAAGCGGATCCTCGTCAAGGGCGTCAACCGGTCCGACACCGATCCGGACAGCGGCCGGCACGTGCCCCGCGCCCGGATCCTCGGCGACGTGAAGCTGCTCAAGCAGCTCAACGTGAACGCCGTCCGCACCTCGCACTACCCGAGCGACCCGTACTTCTACGACCTCGCCGACCAGCACGGACTCTGGGTCGACGACGAGATGGAGATCGAGACCCACCACCACGACGGATGCCCGGACAACTGCCTGGCCGAGCGGCCGGAGTGGCAGAAGGCGTTCCTGGACCGGTTCGTCGCCATGGTCGAACGGGACAAGAACCACCCGAGCGTCCTGTTCTGGGACACCGGCAACGAGGCGGGACTGGGCAAGGCCCACTACTCCATGGCGGACTGGGCCGACGCCAACGAGCCGTCGCGCCCGCTCTACCACCAGCCCAACGGGCCGAACGGGGACGCGCCGTTCGCCGACGTGTGGGGGCCGCGGTACCCGTCGCCGTCCGACCTGGAGGGCATGGCGAAGGCGACGACGAAGCCGATCGTGATGGGGGAGTACGCGCACGCCCAGGGCAACAGCCTCGGCAACTTCCGCGAGTTCTGGGACGTCGTCCGGAAGTATCCGCAGGTCCAGGGCGGTTTCATCTGGGACTTCATCGAGCAGCAGATCCGCTTGCCGCTGCGGACGACGCCGTCCGGCAAGGAACGGCATCCTCGCCTGGATCACCGGCAAGCCGGACGTGGTCGACGGCCACTCCGGCAAGGCGCTGTCGCTGTCCGGCCTGGACGACTTCGTCGAGGTGTACCGGGACCGCCGCCTCGACGTGGACCGCGGCGCGCTCACCCTCGACGCGTGGGTCAAGCCAGGAGCGTGGACGGGTGACTTCACCGTCCTGTCCAAGGGCGACCGCGAGTACGCGATCAAGATGCCGGACGCCCAGACGCTGGAGTTCTTCGTCTACACGAACGGCGGCTGGCGCGTGGCTCAGGCGAAGGTGCCGGCCGACTGGTACGGCTCCTGGCACCGCGTGTCCGGCGTGTACGACGGTGCGACCGTCCGGCTGCTGGTCGACGGCGTCCAGGTCGGCGAGGCCGCCGCGACCGGCACGATCAAGGCCACCGCGCAGCCGGTGAACGTCGGTCGCAACGCCGAGACCATGCAGGAGAACGTCACGCACCGGATGGCGCACGGCGTGGTGGACTCGGTCCGTGTGTACCACCGGGCGCTGACGACCGCCGAACTCGCCGCCGACCCGTCCGCCGGCGCCGCGCTGGCGCTGGACTTCGAGCGGATCGACGAGCGCGGCACGTACCTGTCCTACGGCGCCGGCCAGGGTGGCGTGGACGGCGTGGTCGATCCGGACCGCAACCCGCAGCCCGAGGCCGTGACGATGGCGGCGGTGCACGCGCCGATCCTGCTCACCAGGGCGCCCGGCGGGGTGTCCGTCCACAACGAGCGGTCGTTCGCCGGTACCGGTGACCTGGAGCTGCGGTGGCGCTACACCGAGGGCCGGCGGACGCTCCGGTCCGGGAAAGCCGCCCTGACCGTCGGCGCCGGCCAGACCAGCACGGTCGCGTTGCCGGCGGCGCCGCCGAACCCGTCCGCCGCCGAGCGGTGGCTGACGGTCGAAGCGGTCCAGAAGCGCCGGACGGCGTGGGCACCCGCCGGCCACGTCGTGTCGTCGGGCCAGTTCGCGGCCGGCGGCAGCCAGGTCGCCGGCATCGCCTCGCCCGGCAGGGCCGGGCCGCTCACCGTGACCGAGAACGCCGCGAGCGTGGTCGTCGCCGGCCGCGACTTCCGGTACACGTTCGACAAGAAGGCGGGCACGCTCACCTCGATGCGCGTACGCGGCGTCGAGCTGCTGAAGGGCGGACCGCGCCTCGACGCGTGGCGGGCACCCGTCAGCAACGAGATCTGGGGCGAGGGCGGGGACTGGCGCGCCGTCGGGCTCGAACGGCTCGAATCCACTGTCCAGTCGCTGACCGTCTCCCGCGGGCCGGGGTCCGCTTCGGTGGCGGTGGCAAGCACCGTGGCGGCGCCGGGTGTCGCGGACGCGTCGTTCGCGCAGGTGGCGCGGTACACCGTGACCGGGACCGGCGAGATCCGGCTCGGGCACCGCGTCGATCCGCGCGGGAAGATGCGGTCGCTGCCGTACCTGCCCCGGATCGGTGTCTCGCTCGCGGTGCCGCAGGCGATGGGGAAGTTCAGCTGGTACGGGCGCGGACCGCGCGAGAACTACAACGACCGCAAGGACGGATCGCTCGTCGGCGTCTGGAACTCCACCGTGGACAAGGAGTACGTCGGCTACACGTCGCCGCAGGACTACGGCAACCACGACGACGTCCGGTGGGCGACGGTCACCGACGGGCGAACCGGCGGGCTGCTCGTCGCCGGTGACATCGAGGTCGGCCTCAGCAAGTACGACGACGCCGACCGCGCGGCGTACCCGTTCGCGCTGCGCCGCAACGACGGCTGGAACACGCTGCACGTCGGCAACGTGGTCAGCGGGGTGAGCGAGACGTTCCACCCCGTGATGCCCGAGTACCAGGCGCGATCCGACCGGGAGTACGCGTACAGCCTGGTGCTGCGCCCGATGTCCCCCGGTGAGGTCGCGACCGGTCAGGCCGGTGGGCCGGCGGCGTGCACGCCCGAAGCGGCACTCACGGCGGTGGACGACCACGTCGAACCCGGTGCGTCGGCCGACCTCACGCTCACCGTCACCAACCCGTGCAAGGTCGACCTGTCGAACGTCGCCGCTTCCCTCACCGCGCCGGACGGGTGGACCCTCGCACCGGCCACGGCCACGGTCGGTGCGCTGAAGGCGGGCCAGTCCCGGCAGGTCGCCGTGGTGGCGACGCGGAGCGAGGAGTCGCCGGCCGGGCAGCGTCCGGTCGCGGCCGAGGTCACCGCCGTGGCGCCGGGCGGCGCCGAGGTGTTCGACTCGGCATCGCTGCTCCTCACCGGGGACCCGAAGGCGCCGCGCGGAACGGTCCAGGTCAGCGCGCTCGACTTCCTGTCCGCGCAGAACGGGTGGGGCCCGCTCGAACGCGACCGCAGCAACGGCGAGGCCGGCGGCACCGACGGCGGTCCGATCACGATCGGCGGGCAGACATACGAGAAGGGCCTCGGTGTCCACGCCGAATCGATCGTCGAGGTCTACCTCGGGAAGCGGTGCGGCAGCTTCACCGCGGACGTCGGGGTGGACGACGAGGTCGGCGGCAACGGCAGCGTCATCTTCGAGGTCTACGCCGACGGCGAGAAGCGCTGGACGAGCGCCAAGCTGACCGGGAACGATCCTGCGGCCAAGGCGAGCGTCGACGTGGCCGGTGCCCGGGTGCTGAGGCTCCGGGTCACCGACGCGGCGGACGGCAACGCCCACGACCACGCCGACTGGGGAAACGCGGTGATCACGTGCGCTGAGTAGCGCGCCCGCCGCTCCCGCCACCGCCGAGTTCCGGACTTTTGAGGGTCGGGCGGGCCCGTGCACCCTCAAAAGTCCGAAACTCGCGCACGTGGGTCTCGGCCGAGCGGGCAAGTTCGCGGCGCCCGCCGGCCGGCGTCAGCACTGGGCCCGGCCGGATGTCCACGACGAGCCCGTCGGTGGCGATGATCCGTCGCAACGAGGCGACCAGCGTGTCGTCGCCGATGAACGCCGCCAGCGTCGTGGGACGCCCGTCCGCCAGCCGGTACCGCACGGTCACCGGCCGGACGGGCGCCCCGGCGTCGAGGGCGGCCTGGAACATCGCCGGCCGGAACCGTCCGAAGGAGACGCCGCACCAGGTCGTGGCCTCGGGGAACACGACCATGCTGCGACCGGTGCGCAGCGCGGCGGCCACGTCGGCGACGGTGCCGGGCAGCGTCCGGATCCGCTCGCGGTCGGCGTAGACGGTCCCGATGCGGTCCGCGATCGAGCCGACCACGGGCCACTCCCGGGTCTCCCGCTTCGCGAGCATGCCGACGGGTTCCACGGCGAGCAGCGCGATCACGTCCAGCCACGAGATGTGGTTCGCCGCGACGAGCGTGCCGCCACCGGCGCTCAGACCAGACCCGTGGTCCAGCGTGACGCCGAGCCCGGCCAGCAGCCAGCGGGAGAACCGCCGCACGACCCGGTCCCGCCGTCGGGGCGGCAGGAACGGCACGATCAACGACACCAGCACCGCGAGGACGAGGACCGCGCTCGTCGCGGCCCACCGCCACGTGCGCAGCCAGGCCGGCACCGTCCGGTACGAGTCCGGCGCCGGCAGGCAGGACGCGTCACACGGCGACCAGGGAATCCACACGCCTCATGCCTCACCGAGGAAGTGCCGCAGGTAGCGCTGGTCGATCCGGTCCATGCCGAGCAGGACCAGGAAGTCCACGCACCCGAAGTCCTCGTCCAGGGCCGGCGGGCCGCACACCCAGGCGCCGAGGCGCAGGTAGCCCCGCAGGAGCGGCGGCAGCGCCGCGCGGCTCGCGGGCGCGGTGTCAGGCGCCTCGAAGGCGTGGTGGGGCGTAACCCGGTACTCCTCCGGCGCCAGGTTCCGGCTCCGCGCGTGGGCCCACACCGGAGCGCCGTCCGCGATCGGGACGGACGCGCAGCCGGCGAGCCACTGGTGGCCGGTCAGCAGCATGTACCGCGCGATGCCCGACCACATGAGGTTGATGACGGCGCCGTTGCGGTGCTCCGGATCGACGCACGACCGGCCGACCTCGACCAGCGACGGGCGGAGTCCGTCGAGCGCGGTCAGGTCGAACTCGCCGTCCGAGTAGAGGCGCGGCGCGCGGCCGGGCGGCAGCATCCGGTAGGTGCCGACGATCGCGCCGGTGCTCTCGTCCCGGACGAGCAGGTGGTCGCAGTACGCGTCCAGCTCGTCGCTGTCGACACCGGCGACGGTCGTGGCGAGTCGCGCGCCCAGCTCGTCGGCGAAGACCCGGTGCCGCAGCCGCTGAGCCGCGCGGATCTCGGCCGGATCGGATGCGACGAGTACGGCGTAGCCGGTGCGTTCGGTCGTCCGGGCGAGGACGCCCGGGAGAGCCTCGGTGGACATGTCGCCGCTCCAGGGGGTCGTGGCGGATCACGTGTTCTCGCAGCTTGGGGACGCCGGGTAACGAGCGGCCACCGTGAGCAGGCGCGATAGGGGAAACGGCGGGTGAACGTCCCGCCCACGTACCCTTGCTGGCTACGTCGTGTCCCCGAGCGTGAGGCGATCCGTGGAACTGACCAGCCTGACCGAGATGTGGGATCGCCTGACCAGCGCCCAACCCGATCCGAAGCTGCCGTTCGTGCTGGCCACGGCCGTGCTGGCGCTCCTGGTCGTCGTGCCGTACCGGCTCTGGCGGATCACCCGGAACGTGGTGACGATCGCGCACGAGGGCGGTCACGCCCTGGCGGCGCTCCTCACCGGACGGCGGCTCACCGGGATCAGGCTCCACTCCGACACGTCCGGGGTGACGGTGTCGGTGGGCAAGCCGACGGGGCCCGGCATGGTGTTCACGGGGCTCGCCGGGTACATCACGCCGTCACTGCTCGGGCTCGTGTTCGCGTTCGTCCTCGAAGGCGGCCGGATCACGCTGCTGCTGTGGGTAAGCATCGCGCTGCTCGCCGCGCTGCTCGTGATGATCCGCAACGTGTACGGCGCGGTGTCGGTGATCGTCACCGGCGGGATCGTGTTCGCCGTGTCGTGGTTCGCGACGTCCGACCGTCCAGGCGGTGTTCGCGTACGCGTTCACGTGGTTCCTGCTGGTCGCCGGCGTCCGTCCCGTGTTCGAGCTCCAGGCCAAGCGGAGCCGCCGCCAGGCCCGGGACTCCGACGCCGACCAGCTCGCCCGGCTCACGCCTATCCCCGGGATCGTGTGGGTCGGCTTCTTCCTGGTCGTCACGCTGGCGTCCCTGGCCGGCGGCGGCGTCCTGCTCGTTCCCTAGGCGCTGCCGAGCGTGACGGCGGCCTGGCTGGCGAGGCCCAGTCCGACCACGACGATCAGGCTGGCGGTGGCCACCGGGACCACGCGCTTGAGCCCGCTCGCGAACCGTCCGGTGGTGCGGCGCTCGATCACCGTCCGCCACTTCGCCAGCGCGAACCCGACCGCCGTCAGCGTGAACGCCATGCCGAGGCCGTAGCCGAGCACGAGCAGGACGCCGAACCAGGTACGGCCGAGCGCCACCGCGCCGAGCAGCACGACCAGCGCCGACGGGCTCGGCACCAGCCCGCCCGCGAAGCCCATCGCTACCAGGCTCTTCAGGCTGAGAGTGCCGGGGAAGTCGTGGTGGTGGTGCCCGGGACCATGAGAGTGCCCGTGGCCGTGTGAATGCCCGTGATCGTGGGAGTGGTCGTGCCCGTGGTCATGATCGTGTGAGTGGGTGTGCGCGGCGGCCAGGCGGTTCCGCCACGCGCGGCGCAGCAGCGTTCCGCCGACGCCGGCCAGCAGGAGCCCGCTGAGCAGCCCGAGCCACGCGTAGAGCCGTTGCGGCGCCAGCACGACGGACGTGGTCAGGACGATGCCCAGCACGAGGACTCCGGCCGTGTGCGTCACCGTCACGGTCATCGCCACCACGCCGGCCTGGCGCAGCGATCCGCGCTCGCCGACGAGAAACGCCGCCATCACGGTCTTGCCGTGGCCGGGCGCGACCGCGTGGGCGGCGCCGAGCACGACGGAGATGAGGACGGCGAGCACGCCGAGTCCGAGTGAGAGCTGCGGACGTCCGATCAGGTCGGTGAACGCCCTGGTCATCGCGTCGACGCCCCGTCCGGACGCGAGCGTGCCGGGCGACGCCGCTGCGTCACCGCCGGCGGCCGGTCCGCCCGGGACGACCGTCAGCGTGGCGGCCCGGACGTCCGGCGGCGAGCTGAGCAGGTCGGACGGGTACGCGGTGAGCCGCTTGCTGGTACTGGTCTTCGGCACGTCGCTGCGCCGCAGGGTCGTACCGTCGCCGACCGCGACGACCTCGCGCCAGCCGATCCGGTCGGCGTACGCGCCGTTCCGGTACGTGACGGCGGTCTGCCCGTCGACCCGCGCCGGACCGCGCAGCGCGCACTCCAGCCGCAGCGTCTCCAGGCCGCCTTCGCCGCGCGGGAACGTCACGGCGGCGCGCCTGACGGACAGGCTCACGGCCCGGCCGGCTACCGACAGCTTCGTGCCGCTCGCCAGTTCGTCGCAGCGCTCGGCCGCGAACGCGTCCCGCTCGGACGTCGACACCGACCCGTTCCCGTCACTGTCCACATCCGACCGGGTCTGGAACGCGGGCAGCTCGGCCATGTCGACCACGTGGTCGATCCGCACCTGGTCGGCGCCGACCTTCAGCTCCGCGTGCTGGTTCACGGTGAAGTTGCCCAACGGGTGCGCGGACGCCGGCTCCACCCCGACGACCGCGCCGACGGCGAGCCCGGCGATCAGTGTGGCGGCGACCTTCAGCAGTGGCGCGTTCACCGGAGTCCCGCCAGCCGGGTATTGGCGTCAGCTGCCGAGCGTCCGGAGAAATAGGGGTTGATCTTGAGGGCTTGTTCGAGGTGGGAGCGGGCGGCGGCGTTCTGGCCGAGCGTCTGCTCGATCACGCCGAGGTGGTAGTAGAACTGGGCGTTGCGGGTGCCGAGCCGGACGGCGTCGCGGGCGTGCTTCAGGGCCTCGGTGTCCCTGCCGTTGACGTGCAGCGCCCAGGCGAGCGCGTCGGACGTGTGGACGGTCCGGCGCTTCGCGTACGCCTTCTGCGCGTTGACGAGGGCGGCGGGCGCGGCGCCGTGGTCGGCGTCGAACAGGGCCAGTTCGAGGTCGGTGTCGACGCCGCTGCGGGCCAGGAGCTGCTGCTCGGCCCGGACCAGCGCGAACTGCCGCTCGGCGCCGGCCTTGTCGCCGGTCGCGGCCAGCAGGTCACCCAGCTCGGCGACGTAGACCGACAGCGGCAGGCGGGTCACGACCGCGCGGTACTCGGCGACCGCCTCGGCGTTCTTGCCCTGCGCGGCCAGCACCTTCGCCTTGCCCGCGCGGAGCGGGAGGTAGTCCGCGGCCCGTTGCGACCCCTCCTCGTAGCGGGCCGCGGCAGTCTTCAGGTCGCCGGCGTTGAAGGCGAGTTCGCCCAGGTAGAAGAGGGCGAACCCGGCGTCGTCGGCGGTCGGGGCAACGGCGAGCGCCTGCTCCAGTGCGCTGCGTGCCCGCGCGGTGTCGCCGCGCAGTTCCCAGGTGTAGGAGGCGCGGGCGTAGGACGCGGTGTCCGGCCGGGCGTCGACCATGCGCTGGATCGCGCCGTAGGCCTCGTCGTAGCGGCCCAGCTCGATGAGCGCGTCGCCGACGACGCCGTGGGCGCTGGCGAGGTACGGATCGACCTTCGCCGCCTCCTGACCGTGGCGCAGCGCGGCGGCGAAGTCGTGGCGGGCGGCGGCGAGAGCGCCGAGCCCGGCCTGCGCGAGCGCGTTGTCCTTCGGCTGGACGGCCAGGGACCGCTTCAGCGCGCCCTCGGCCTTCGCGTAGTAGCCGGGGTCGGCGGTGACGCGCGCCCGCTGGACGTACGCCATGCCCAGGTCGGCCCACGTCACCCAGTCGTTCGGGAGCGTGCGGAGCCGTTCCTGGGTACGGGCGATCGCGTCGGTCTCGCGACTCACCGCCTGGGCCGGCGATCCTGGTGCGTCTGGTGCGTCGCCGCGCGGCTTCAGCAC
This sequence comes from uncultured Actinomycetota bacterium, assembly GCA_963742725.1. Classification (GTDB taxonomy): domain Bacteria; phylum Actinomycetota; class Actinomycetes; order Mycobacteriales; family Cryptosporangiaceae; genus CAVVAL01. The sequence continues at coordinate 377,423 of CAVUMX010000004.1, forward strand.
GGCTCCGGCACCCACGACCAGCAGTGCTCCCGCGACGATCGCTCCCGCGATCTGGATGGTTCGTCTCGCTCCAGGCCGCTCGGGCCATTTCCCACGACCGGACAGTCCCCGCACGAGGCCCTCCCTGACAATGCCCGCCGCCCTGTCAGCTGGGTTGCGGTGCTTCCTTGAGAGGTTCGGCGCCGAGCGGCTCTTGGTTCACCGGCCGCGCAAATTCGCGGGGCTTGATCCAAAACGTCGGAGCGCCCGTACACCTGGATGCGCCGCGGTCCGCCACGGCGAGACAGGCTCGGAATCTGGCACAGCGCCGCAATGTGTGTGCGTCCGTGGAAGAGGAATCTATGAAACAACGCAGCAGTGGAAAGCCCCGGCGACGGTTGATTGGAAGCGCTTTGGCGCTCGTCACCGCCGCCGCCGGGGTGGCTACCCTTGCACCGCAGATGAGCACTGCCTCGAGCCACAGAGAGGCGCCCCTCATCGCAGGCGAACCGCGCCTGGACAACACCGACGTGTACGCGTTCGTCAGCCCGGACCGGCCTGACACGGTCACCATGATCGCGAACTACATCCCGTTCCAGGAGCCGAACGGCGGACCGAACTTCTACGCGTTCGCGGAGAACACCGCCTACGACATCAACGTCGACAGCGACGGCGACGCGGTCCCGGACATCACCTACCGGTTCTCCTTCAAGGACAACTTCCGGGACCAGAACACGTTCCTGTACAACACCGGCGTCGTGAACAACCTGACCGACAAGACGCTGAACTTCGTCCAGACCTACACGCTGGAGCGGATCACCCGCGACGGTCGCCTGACTCTCGTCAACAACGGGATCGTCGCGCCGTCCCGCACGGGTGAGGCGTCCATGCCGAACTACGAGCGGCTGTCCAACCAGGCCGTCGTGGACGTCGGCGCCGGTATCAAGGCGTTCGCCGGCCAGGCCGACGACCCGTTCTTCGCCGACCTGCGCGTGTTCGACCTGCTCTACGGCGCCGACCTGTCGAAGGTCGGCCAGAACACGCTCAAGGGCTACAACGTCAACACCCTGGCGATGCAGATCCCGATCCAGGCCCTCGCCCTGAACGGCGACGCGCGCCGCAACCCGGTCGTCGGGATCTGGGCCAGTACCGCCCGCAACTCGACCGAGGTCACCAAGCGGAACAACGTGCGCGAGCGGTCGGACGACCTCGTGCAGGTCTCCCGGCTCGGCATGCCGCTGGTCAACGAGGTGGTCATCCCGGTCGGCAAGAAGGACGAGTTCAACGGCAGCCGTCCGCGCGACGACGCCAAGTTCCTCAAGTTCGTCCAGGACCCCGAGGTGCCGAAGCTCATCGAGGCGATCTACATGATCCCGGCGCCGGAAGGCCCGCGTGACGACCTGGTCGAGGTATTCCTCACCGGCGTCTGCAAGGCCTGCGGCGGACCCATCGCCGTCGACCTCAACTCGCAGCTGCTCAACAAGGACGTGGACCGCAACCGGTTCCGGCCCACCGAGCAGCTCCGGCTCAACATGCTGATCCCGCCGTCCCGCAGCCCGAACCGGCTCGGCGTCGTCGGCGGCGACCTCGCCGGCTTCCCGAACGGCCGCCGCCTCGGCGACGACGTCATCGACGTGACCCTCCAGGCCGCCGAAGGCATCCTGCTCGGCAACGCCCCGGACGCCATCAAGGGCCTCGGTGACGCCGTCAACGAGAACGAGCAGCAGTTCCGCGGCCACTTCCCGTACGTCGCAGTCGCCAACACCAAGGCCGTCAACGAGAGCTGACCGGACCGGTCACTAGCAAAGGAGGTTGAGGTGCGACACCTCACCAAACGTGGCTTCGCCACCCTGGCCGGGCTGGCGCTCGTAGCGGGCATGGCCAGCGCCTGCACCGCGGCGAACGCCGACGCGAACGACCTGCCCCCGGAAGAACTGCCGGCCGCGTCCGCGTTCCGCGGCGCGACCTGCCAGGCCACCGCGAACGATGTCCTCGGGATGGCGAACCTGGCCCGGCGGATCGTCACGGCCGAGGCGGTCTCCGCCAAGGACCGCGCCGAACTCCGCGACCGTCAGGCCCGGATCGCCGAAGCCCGCGGCAACGCCGAGGAGCAGCTCGCCAAGCCGCTCCAGGACCTGGTCACCTCGATCGGATGGGTCCGGATCCGCTTCAACGGCGAGACCTACGACCCGAAGGTCATCCGCTCGATGGACCAGACCCGCCGCGCCTACCAGGCGCTGTGCGTGGGCGGCTGATGAACGTCGGGTAACGGCGCCGACGCACGCGGCGGGCTCGTGATCCAGTCCGCCGCGTTCCCCACCAGCGCCGTTGCCCGATAGCCGGTCGCCGTCAGCTTGCATCCCCCCGTTAGCTGGCGGCGGCCGGTTTTTGCGCGCCAGGGCGCCGCCCGCCGCCGCCCGCCCCCTTCCGCCGCCGCCCGCCCCCGCCCGCCGCGTCCGCCCCCTTCCGCCCGTGGGGACAAATCGGACTGTTCGGGATGGCGTCCTGTAACCGGGCGCGAGATACCCCGATAACCCCGACAGTTGCTGGGCGCGGTGGGCGCGGTGGGCGCGGCTGGGCGCGGCGGGCGCGGCGGGCGCGGCGGGCAGGCCCGCGGCCCCGCCCGCGGCGGGCGGGCCCGCGCGGGGCTCAGCAGCAGCGGGAGCCCGGGTCGTGGCCCCGCTTGTTGGCGCGGTGCCGTTCGAAGTCGCGCCGGCACATCACGGGATCGTCCGGGCGGTCGCGGCGGACCTGCGCGACGTACTTGTCATAGGCGGATTCGCCGCTGACCTCGCGCAGGTACCACCACAACTGCTCGACCAGCTTCATCGTGACGGTGTCTCCATGCCGTCGCCGCCGGATGGCGGGGTGTCCGGCCCGGCGGCCCCGACGCGGACGAGTTCACGTTCCTCGGCCGTCGGGAGCAGTCCGGACCCGGCGATGATCGTCGACTGGACGTGCGGCGACTCGGCCGTGGCCAGGCCTTCCCGCGAGCGGATCGCGCGGATGCAGACCCGGGTGGCGTCCGCGATGACGATCACGATCATCAACGCGAAGAACGCCGCCAGCACACCTTGGACCGTCGAGTTCGTGACGACTGTCTCCATCTGGTCGAGGTTCTTGGCGGGCGCCAGTACCTCGCCGCGTTCCAGCGCGTCGGCGTACCGCTCACGCTGGGCGAAGAAGCCGAGCTTCACGTCGTCGGAGAACACCTTCTGCCAGCTCGCGGTGAGGGTGACGGTGGCGTCCCAGGCGAGCGGGATGCCGGTGACCCAGGCCCATTTGAGCCGTCCGCTCTTGATGAGGATGGTCGTCGCCACGGTGAGCGCGACGGCAGCGAGGAGCTGGTTGGCGATGCCGAACAGCGGGAACAGCTGGTTGATGCCGCCGAGCGGGTTGGTGACGCCGGCGTACAGGAAGTAGCCCCAGCCCAGTACGACCGCGGCGCTCGTCGCCCACAGCCCCGGCTTCCAGCTGACGTTCGCGAGCGGCTTGTAGACGTTGCCGAGCGTGTCCTGGAGCATGAACCGGCCGACGCGGGTACCGGCGTCCACCGTGGTCAGGATGAACAGCGCCTCGAACATGATCGCGAAGTGGTACCAGAACGCCTTGAGCGACGCCCCGCCCAGGAAGCTGGCGAAGATGTCGGCCATACCCAGGGCAAATGTCGGCGCGCCACCGGTACGGGCGACAAGCGTCTCCTCCTCGACGGCGTTCGCCGCGGACTGGAGTTCGGCTGGCGAGATCGTGAACCCGAGGTTCGCGACGGCCGCCGACGCCGATTCGACCGTGGCACCGACGACACCGGCCGGCGCGTTCATCGCGTAGTACAGGCCCGGATCGAGGATGGACGCCGCGATGATGGCCATGACGGCGACGAACGACTCGATCAGCATGCCCCCGTAGCCGATCATGCGGACCTGCGATTCCTTCTGGATCATCTTCGGGGTCGTACCGGAGGCGACCAGGGCGTGGAATCCGGACAGCGCCCCGCACGCGATCGTGATGAACACGAACGGGAACAGCGATCCGGCGAACACGGGGCCTGTGCCGTCACGGGCGAAGTCGGTGATCGCCTCGTTCTTCAGCACGGGCGCCGCGATGATCACGCCGACGGCGAGCAGCGCGATCACGCCGACCTTCATGAACGTCGACAGGTAGTCACGCGGCGCGAGCAGCATCCACACCGGCAGGACGGACGCGAAGAAGCCGTACACGACCAGCCAGAACACGAGCGCCTCGGGGCTGAGCGTGAACGTGTCGGCGAGGCTGGAGTTGTCGACCCAGCCGCCGCCGACGATGGCCAGGAGGAGCAGGCCGACGCCGATGACGGTGGTCTCCAGCACCCGTCCGGGCCGGATGATCCGCATGTAGAAGCCCATGAACAGCGCGATCGGGATCGTCATCGCGATCGAGAACGTGCCCCACGGCGACCTCGCCAGCGCGTTCACGACGACGAGCGCGAGGACCGCAAGCAGGATGATCATGATCGAGAAGACGGCCAGCAGGGCCGCGACGCCGCCGAACGGGCCGATCTCCTCGCGCGCCATCTGGCCGAGGCTCTTGCCGTCGCGGCGCATGGAGAAGAACAACGTCACCATGTCCTGGACGGCGCCCGCGAAGATGACGCCGAAGATGATCCACATCGTGCCCGGCAGGTAGCCCATCTGGGCGGCGAGCACGGGGCCGACGAGCGGCCCGGCGCCGGCGATGGCGGCGAAGTGGTGGCCGAGCAGGACCCGCCGGTCCGTCGGCTGGAAGTCGATGCCGTTGTCGAGGCGTTCCGCCGGGGTGGCCCGGGTGTCGTCGACCTTGAGTACCTTCTTCGCGATGAACCTGGCGTAGAAGCGGTACGCGATGGCGTACGAGCACAGCGCCGCGACGACGAGCCAGATCGCCGAGATCTGCTCGCCGCGGGACAGCGCCAGGACGCCCCAGGCGACGGCGCCGGCGATCGAGACGGCCGTCCAGATGAGAACGGTTTTGGGGTTGAGCCGTGATCCCAACGTTTGCAGGCTCATGCGGGTCCTCCCGAGTGGGGGCGGATGAGGCGGTGGGCGATCGCCATGAGGACGGCGCTCGCGGGTATCCAGGCGAACTGGTACCAGTAGAAGAACGGCACTCCGGCGAGCCGGGGCCCGTCGGCGGCGTACGACGGCACCCACAGCAGCGCGACGAATGGTGCGGCCAGGCACGCCCCCGCGACGGCTCGTCTGCTCATCGCCACCCTCCTGTGGGTCTCGACGGTTCAGTTGTCCGTACCCACGATTTGGTTTACCTGGATGTTTCGCGAGCTGAAAGACGTACGGTGACCAGCGGAAAGGGGGTCGGAATGAGCGATCCGGGGACTATTGCGGCTTTCCTGATGGTAGTGGGCGGTACATCCGTTCTCGCCGTTTCCGCCCGGTGGTTCCGCCGTCGCGACGAGCTGCCGACCCTGGAGTCGTGGGGCCTCGCCGGCCGCCAGTTCGGCGGCACCGTGACCTGGTTCCTGCTCGGCGGGACGATCTACACCGCGTACACGTTCGCCGCCGTCCCCGGGCTCGTGTACGGCGTCGGGGCGCTCGGGTTCTTCGCCGTCCCGTACACGGTGATCGTCTACCCGCTGGCGTTCGTCCTGCTGCCGAGGCTGTGGGCGGAGGCCAGCGAGCACGGGTACGTGACGGTGTCCGACTACGTGCGCGGCCGGTACGACTCGCCGCTGCTGGCGCTGGCCGTCGCCGTCACGGGGATCCTCGCGACGATGCCGTACCTCGCGTTGCAGCTGCTGGGGATCCGCGCCGTGCTCGCCGCCGGCGGCCTCTACCCGGACGGGATCGCCGGCGACCTGGCGCTGGTCGCGGCGTTCGGGGTGCTGGCCGTGGCCACGTACCGGCACGGGCTGCGCGCGCCGGCCGTCATCTCCATCGTCAAGGGCGTGATCATCTTCGCGGCCGTGTTCGCCGTGGTCGTGCTGGTGCTGCGGCGGTTCGGCGGTGCGGTCTTCACCCGCGCCGAGGCCTCGGGCGTGCCGCTCGCGCTCGAACCGGCGCTGTACCCGGCGTTCGCCACGCTCGCGCTCGGGTCGGCGATGGCGCTGCTCATGTACCCACACGTCCTGACGGCGACGTTCGCCGCGTCCAGTGCCGAGACCGTTCGCCGGGTGACGATCGCGTTGCCGGCGTGGACGGCCGTCCTCGCGCTGTTCAGCTTCCTCGGCGTAGCCGCGCTGGCCGCCGGGATCGACGCGCCGTCCGGCAACGCCGAGGCCGCGCTGCCGCTGCTGGTCATCGAGGTGGCGCCGGCCGTCCTCACCGGACTGGTGTTCGGCGCGTTCGCGGTGGGCGCTCTGGTGCCGGCGGCGGTCATGTCGATCGCGGCGGCGACCCAGTTCGTCCGCAACATCTATGTCGAGTACTTCCACCCGACCGCGACGCCGAAGCACCAGACGCGCATCGCCCAGCTCGTGTCGCTGATCGCGAAGGTCGGCGCGCTCGCGTTCGTCTTCGGGCTGCGCGACCAGGCCGCCATCAACCTCCAGCTGCTCGGCGGGGTGTGGATCCTCCAGACGTTCCCGGCGGTGGCTATCGGGCTGTTCACCACCTGGTTCGACCGGCGGGCTCTGCTCGCGGGCTGGTCAGTCGGCATGTTGTCGGGCACCCTGATGGTCGTGTGGGGCGGGTTCTCCTCCGTGGTCGCCGTCGGGTCCGTGCAGGTCTACGCGGCGCTGGTGGCGCTCGTCCTCAACCTGGCCGTGGCGACGGGAGTGAAGGGGGTGCTGCGGTGACCGAGCTGCCGCGCCTGCCCGACAACCTTGCCCGCGAGGCCGCGCTCGTCGCGCTGTTCGACCACCACTACGCGGGGCTGCTGCGGCTCGCCGTCCTGCTCGGGGCGGACGACGCCGAGGACATCGTCGCCGAGGCGTACTGCGAGCTGTACCGGCGGTGGAACCGGCTCCGCGACCACGGCTCCGCACTGCCGTACCTGCGGTCGGTCGTGTGCAACCTCGTCCGGATGCGGGTCCGGCACCTGCAGGTCGTCCGCAAGCACACCGAACGGCCCGGCGCCCCGACGGACTCCGCCGAGAGCGAAGCGCTGCTGCGCGAGGACCAGCGGGCACTCGTCGACGCGCTCAAGGGACTGCCCGCGCGCCAGCGGGAAGCGCTCGTGCTGCGCTACTGGCTCGGGCTGCGCGAGACCGAGATCGCCGCCGCCATGGGCATCAGCGGCGGCGCCGTGAAGTCCCACACCGCGCGGGGGATGGCCGCGCTCACGCGGGTCCTCGGCGACAAGGCCAGACCTCGGGGGGAGGGACGATGAGCGGCGCCGCGGCCGAGGACCGGCTCCGGGACGCACTCGACGCGCTCGCCACCGGCGTCGTGCCCGACCCGGACGCGTACCGCAGGGTCAGTGCCGAATGGCGCCGCCGCCAGCGCCGCCGCAAGCTCGTCCTGGCCATCCTCGTCGCCGTCGTGTTCGCGGTGGCCGACGCCGTCGGGCTGTGGGCTCTCAACCGGGCGGACCCCGGCTCCCACATCATCTTCGACGACCCCGCCCCGACCCAGCAGGCCCCGGTCGGCCAGCCGTAACCCGGCGCCGCCGCCGCGCTGGCCGCGCCGGGTTGCGACCGGTGGGATCGTGAAGCCTGGCTACGGGATCCGACCGGTGGGATCGTGGGGGCATGGACCGGGTCCTGGCCGACGTGGTGATGGTGGTCCACTTCGGGTTCCTCGTGTTCGTGACGATCGGCGGGTTCCTCGCCTGGCGGTGGCCACGGTGGATCGTCGCGCACGTCGCCGCCGTGGCCTGGGGCGTCGCCACGATCGCCTGCTCGATCGTCTGCCCGCTCACGTACGCCGAGAACTACTTCCGCCGCCGCGCCGGCCAGGCTGAACTCGGCCCGGCCGGGTTCATCGACCGCTACCTGGAGGACGTCGTCTACCCGGAGCGGTACACGCCGGTGATCTGGGCGGTCGTCGGGACGATCGTGGTCGCGTCGTGGATCGGCGCGGTCCGCCGGCTGCGCGCGACCCGCCGCGCCACGGCCGCTGCGCGGACGTAAGGCTCAGGCGGACGTAAGGCTCAGGCGTGGCGGCGGGCGTAGGCGACGAGCGCGGCGCGGTCGGCCGTGCTGGTACGCGATCGCAGGCTGGCGACGTGCTTCTCGACGGTGCGGGGGGAGAGGAACAGGCGGTCGGCGATCTCCCGGTCGCCGAGCCGGTCCGCGACGAGCCGCAACACCTCGTACTCCCGGACGGTCACGCCGAGCTGCCGCAGTTCGGTGGGGATGACGTCGTGCCCGTGCCGCCGCTGGACGACCTGCGCGCCCGCCTTGCGCATCAGCGCCCGGCACGCCGCCGCGACGCGCGGCACGTCCTGGGCGTGGAAGTACTCCTCGGAGGCGCGCAGCCATTCGACCGGTTCGCCCCAGCCGTCCGCGAGGGCGGCTTCGGCGACGAGGCGTCCGCCCAGGTAGCGGGCGTGTGGCTGGCGGGCGGAGTCGGCGAGTGCTTCGGCGACGGCGGCCATCGCCTCGTCGTGCTTGCCGTCGCGGCCGAGCAGGACGGCTCGGCTCCACGCGAGGAACGGGCGGTGCAGCGAGACCTGGGCGAGCGGCGACTCGGCGACCTCGCGGTACTCGTCCCAGCCGCATTCGCCGCCGATCAGGCGGAGCAGCAGGTACCAGCTGCGGAACCCGGACGCGCGGATGTTCGGCACGGCGTCGTCCGCCGCGGCGGCGTTGCGGAAGTGGTCGAGGGCGCGTTCGCGGTCCTCCTGGAGCAGCGAACACGTGGCGCGGGCGCGGTCCCAGACCTCGGCGCCGTACCCGAGCACGGAGTCGCCCATCTCCGCGAGCGCCGCCTCCATCTCCTCGCAGCGCCCCTGCGCGGACGCGATACCGGCGCGCGCGCCGATGGACAACAGCTCCAGTTCCCGGATCTGGAGCTGCCGGGCCAGCGCGGAGGCGCGGTCGACGCTGGTGGTGGCGTCCGCGTACGCGCCGATGTGGATGTAGACGGTGACGAGGTGCAGCTCGATCCAGACGACCGACATGATCGCGCCGGCGTTCTCGGCGGCCCGGCGGGCTTCGAGCAGCTTGCCCGCGCGGCCGTGCCGGAGCTTCTCGATGATGCCGAGTTCGACGAGCGTGCGGATGCGGGCGTGCGTCAGCCCGTGCGCGGTGGCGAGGCCGAGCGCCTGTTCGAGGATCTCCTCGCCGTCCGTGAGGTCGTGGTACCGGCGGCAACGGGCCAGCGTCTCCAGCGCCTCGCACGCGACGGCCGGCAGCGGCACGGACTCGGCGGCCGCGACCGCGCGTTCGGCGAGTTCCGTGGCGGTGTCCAGCCGGTCCGGGCGGGGTGAGAACAGCACCAGCCGCGCGGCGACGGCGTCGATCGGGGCGGTCAGCTCGGGCGGCGCGTCGTCGCCGGCGAGCATCCGCGCGGCCTTGACCTCGGCGTTGCCGTCGTCCCAGCGTCCGGTGGCGATCGCGGCGCGGACCCGGGCGAGCCGCGCGGCGATCCGGCGGGACGGGTCGGCGTCGGCCACGACCAGGGCGTCGTCCAGCCGTGTCCCGAGCGTGCTGACCCGGTCGTGGTCGCCGCGCAGCGCGAGGACGTGCGTCAGCGCCTCCAGCAGCTCGGCCTCGGTGGCGGGGGAGAGGTCGTGCCCGCCGTCGTACAGGCTGAGGCCGCGTTCCAGCAGCGTGACGGCGCTGAGCAGGGCGCCCCGCTCCGCCGCCAGCCGCCCGGCACGGGTGAACAGGGCGGTCGCCCGCTCGTAGTCCCCACCGGACGCCCAGAGTTCGGCGGCGAGCTGGTGCCAGTCGTCGCGGAGGTCCGGGCTGGCGTTCTCGACGGTTTCGGCGGCCTTGCGGGACAGCGTGGCGCGCTCGCCGGGCAGCAGCTGCCCGAGGACCGCTTCGACGATCAGGGCGTGCCGGAACGCGTGCCAGCCCGCGTCGTCGTCGGCCACGACGAGTTCGGCGTCGACGGCGGTACGGAGGACGCGGAAGGCGTCGGCGGACGACAGCCCGACCACGTTCGCCGCGACCCGCACCGGGAACCGCTGGCCCAGGACGGCCGCCGCCTCCAGCAGGGACTGTGGGGTCGTGCCGAGCCGCGCGATCCGCTGCCGGATGGCGCCCGTGACGGTGCCCGGCACCGGAGTGGCGACGGCCGGGTCGGCGTGCCAGGCCGCGCCGCGCCGCGCCAGGCTGCCGGTGTCGAGCATCGCGCCGAGCAGTTCCTCGACGACGAACGGGGTGCCGTCGGCCGTCCGGTGGAGCTGGCGCAGGGTGACCGGCGGGACGGCGTCGAGGCCGGTGCCGAGGCAGTGCGCGGCGAGTTCGGCGACGGCGCCGCGGTCGAGGCGTTCGAGCCTCAGGGTCTTCGCGCTGCGGCGGGCCGTGGCGGCGACGGCCAGCTCCAGCGCGGCGCTGGGATCGGTGCGGACGGTGACGACCAGCAGCACCGGCAGTGCGGCGAGGTGGTCGATGAGGTAGTCGACGACGGCGAGGGTGTCCGCGTCCGCGTCGTGGAGGTCTTCCAGGACGAGCAGGCAGCCCCGGTCCTCGCCCAGCACCGCGAGCAGGCGGAGCACGGCCTCGGCCCGGACGACGAGCGAGTCCTCGACGACATCGTTGTCCGGCGAGGGGAGCTGGCCCAGGCGCGACAGCGACGGCCAGTAGGGACCGAAGTCGGCGCTGTCCGGTGCGCCCTCGGACCGCAGCGCCGAGAAGATCGCCTCGGTGAGCGGGCGGAACGGCACCGCCGACCCGCCGGCGGCCGCGCGACCCTTCAGCACCCGCACGCCGGACCGGCCGGCGGTGGCGAGCACCTCGGCCGCGAGCCGGGACTTCCCGATGCCGGGCTCGCCGGTCACGAAGATCGTCGACCCGTGCCTCTTGCGGGCCTCGTCGACGCCGTCGAGCAGGGTGGATAACTCGGCGTGGCGCCCGACGAGTACGGGCGACACCAGTGACATGCGGCGCAGCGTAGCGGGGTGGCGCACGCCGTTGCCATCCAGGTTGGGGGCATCTGTCGCGAATGTGGGTGCAACGCCCCCATGCGCACGCTTGACAGGCCCGGCAAGGTGAGCCGGTTGAATTCCGCCAGAGGGGAAATCCCATGTCGTACCAGCCACCTCCCGCCTACCCGATGCAGCCGCCGCCGCCCAAGAAGAAATCGCCGCTCCTGCTGATCTTCGGCATCCTCGGCGTCTCGCTGCTGCTGTGCTGCGGTGGCTTCAGCGCGTGGGCGTTGGCCACGGCGGACGACCGTGCGAACACCGACGACTCCGCGACCGCCGAGCCCACCTCGTCGCCGTCGCCGGCCAAGCCGAAGCGCGAGACGGACGGTGCCGACAAGGCCAAGGTCGGCGACTGCATCAACATCTACTCGCTGCCGGCGCCGTCACCGACCGCGACGCCGTCCGAGCCGACGAGCCAGACGGTCAGCGCGAGCGAGCGGGTGCCGTGCGCGCCGGGCGGCTACGAGGTGCTGAAGCGGATCGACGCGACGACCGCCGACGCGGCCTGCGCCGCCGTGACCGGGACGACCAGCCAGTACGTGTCCGACCAGCCGCTGTCCCAGTCCGACGACTTCGTTCTCTGCCTGAAGAAGCGCTAGGCCACCGGGCGCCGGCCGCACAGCCGGCGCCCGGCCGTTCAGTCCTCGTCCGCGAACGAGAGCTTCTCGGCGCGCCGGCCCCGCGCCCGCGCGATCATCCGCGGCACGTACGGCAGCAGCACCGCCAGCCCGGCCAGGATCAACAGGCACAACGTGAGCGGACGGGTGAAGAAGACGCTCGCGTCGTTGTCGGAGATGACCAGCGCCCGCCGTAGCTGCTCCTCCATCATCGGCCCGAGGATGACGCCGAGGATGGCCGGCGCGATCGGGAAGTCGTAGCGGCGCATGAAGAAGCCGAGCACGCCGATGGCGTACGCGATGCCAACCTCGAACAGGCTGGCGGACAGCGAGTACACGCCGAGCGTCGCGAAGACGAGGATCCCCGCGTACAGGACCGGCCGGGGGACCTGGAGCACCTTCACCCAGACCCGGATCAGCGGCAGGTTCAGCGCGAGCAGCAGCACGTTGCCGATGTAGAGCGACGCGATCAGCGCCCAGACCAGCTCGCTGGACGTGTCGAACAGCTGCGGACCGGGCTGGATGTTGTGGATCTGGAATGCCGCCAGCATGACGGACGCCGTCGCCGAGGTGGGCAGGCCGAGCGTCAGCAGCGGCACCAGGACGCCTGAGAACGACGCGTTGTTGGCAGCTTCCGGCCCGGCCACACCCTCGATCGCGCCCCGGCCGAACTCCTCCTTGTGCTTCGACCGGCGCTTCTCGTATGTGTAGGACAGGAACGTCGGGATCTCGGCGCCGCCGGCGGGCAGCGCGCCGAACGGGAACCCGACGGCCGTGCCACGCAGCCAGGGCCGCCACGACCGTGACCAGTCCGACTTCGTCAGCCAGGCGAAGCCGCGCGCCGGTTCGAGCGGCGTGATGTCGGTGGGGCCGGTGCGGGTCGTGGCCGCGTGCAGCGCCTCGCCGATCGCGAACAGCCCGACGATCACGACGACCACGTTGATGCCGTCGTTCAGCTCGGGCAGCCCGAACGTGAAGCGTTCCCGGCCGGTGAGCGAGTCGAGCCCGATCAGCCCGATGAACAGTCCGACGGTCAGCGACAGCAGGCCCCGGACGAGCGAGTGCCCGACGAGCGCCGTCACCGAGACCATCGCCAGCAGCGTGAGGGCGAAGTAGTCGGTGGCCTGGAACTGCACGGCCAGCTCGCCCATGGGTTTCGCGACGAGCGTCAGCAGGACGGTGGAGATCGTGCCGGCGACGAACGATCCGATGGCGGCCGTCGCCAGGGCCGCGCGCGCCCGTCCGGCGAGCGCCATCTTGTGGCCCTCGATGGCGCTGGCCACGGACGCCGACTCGCCAGGTGTGTTGAGCAGGATCGACGTGGTGGATCCGCCGTACATCGCGCCGTAGTAGATGCCGGCGAACATGATGAACGCGCCGGTCGGGTCGGAGAAGTTGAACGTGACGGGCAGCAGCAGCGCGATCGTCAGCGCCGGCCCGATGCCGGGCAGGACGCCGACCAGCGTGCCGATCGTGACGCCGATCGCCGCCAGCAGCAGGTTGGTCGGGTCGAGGACGGTGCCGAACCCGTTGAGGAGGTCGCCGAGCACGTTCACAGCGGGATCACCCCTTCCGGCAGCCGGATCGCCAGGCCGTAGACGAACGCGAAGTAGATCCCGAACGCCAGTCCGATGCCGACGATCACGTCACGGACGAGGTTGCTGCTGCCGAGCACCCGGGCCGCCGCCACGAACGCCAGCGCCGTGGCGACGATGTAGCCGGCGGGTTCGAGCACCCACTGGTACACGACGAGGACGGCGATCAGCGCGGCGGGAGCGGCCAGCGTCCGGAGCCCGCCCGCGCCCGCCGTGGGTACGGCAGGCACGGGCGGGTCGCCGGCGGGCGCGTCGCCCCGGGGGACGGCGGACGCGACACCGCCGGGCGACTCCGTCGCGCCGTCGGACGCCGGGGGCACGGCGTCAGGTACGGCGGACGTCCGGAAGTACCGCACGATCGCCTGGGCCAGGTAGGCCAGCGCGAGCGCCAGCCAGATGACGCAGACGACGAGCGGGATGAACCGCGGGCCGGCCGGGGAGTACCCCTCCGGGCTGGGGATGGACGGGATCCGCGTCAGCGCGAAGGCGGCCAGTGCCGCCAGCACCGCGCCGACCGCGAGCTCCCCGGCCTGGGGCCTGACCGCCACCCCGTCGGTCAGGTCCGACCTGCCGGCCCGCTCGCTCATGCGACGCCCAGTTCCTTGACGAGCGCCTTGATGCGGGTGGTCTCCTCGGCGATGAACTTCTCGGCGTCGTCGCCGGTCCTGTAGAAGTCGTCCCAGCCGCGCTCGTCCAGGGTCGTCTTCCAGCCTTCGGAGTCGTGCAGCTTGTCGATGACGGCCACGATGGCGTCGCGGTCCTTGTCCGAGACGTCCGGCGGGGCGACGATCGCGCGCCAGTTCATCAGCTCGACGTCGAGCCCCGAGTCCTTGACGGTCGGCGCGGGCTTGCCGGCCACGTCGATCGCCTCCGGGCTGGTCACGGCCAGCAGCCTCATCTTGCCGGCCTTGATCTGGTCCTCGAACTCGCTCACGCCCGAGATGCCGGCGCTGACGTTGCCGGACAGGATCGCCGCGGTGGCCTCGCCGCCGCCCGAGTAGCCGACGTACTTGATCTGGCCCGGGTCGACGCCGGCCGCCTTGGCGATCAGGCCGGCGACGATGTGGTCGCTGCCGCCGACCGATCCGCCGCCCCACGCCACGGACTTCGGGTCCTTCTTGAGGTCGGCGACCAGGTCCTGGAGCGTCTGGTACTTCGACTTCGCCGGGACGACGATGGCCTCGGCCTCGGCGGTGAGCGTCGCGATCGTGGTGACCTTGGTCAGGTCGGTCTTGGCCTTGCTGGTCTCGATGGCGCCGACCATGACGAGCCCGCACATCATGAGCTGGTGCGGGTTGCCCTTCTCCTTGCTGACGAGCTGGGAGAGGCCGATCGTGCCGCCCGAGCCGGGCACGTTGTACACCTGCACGGACCTGGTGACGATCTTCTCGTCACGCAGCACCTTCTGCATGGACCGGGCCGTGATGTCCCAACCGCCGCCGGGTGCTGCCGGAACCATGATCTCGACGTTGCGGGTCGGGAAGGCGCCGGCGCCTGCCTCTGGACGGTTGCAGGCTGTCGAGAACGACGCCGTGGTGACCACGGCGATGGCGGTGGCGCCGAAGCGCACCGCGCTGGACCTACCTGGAGCCATGGTGGCTGCCTCCTTGTCGGGGCGTGCAGAGTGGCCACGGATAGCTGAACGCATGTCCGACATTCGCGCCGGCGTGAGCCGCTACGTGGAACACTTGTGCCGCTAGGTGGTTCATGGCACGGTAGGATCTGTTGCGCGGCGATGTCAACGGATGTAGCGGCGAAACTTCACGGAGGACCCATGGAAAAGGCGGACGCGGGGGTCCGGAGCGTCACGCGCGCCCTGGACCTGCTGGGGCATTTCGACGAGGCCCGGCTGGCGTGGACGGTCAGCGACCTGGCCCGCGCCACGGCGTTGCCGAAGAGCACGGTCGTCCGGCTGGTGGCGACGCTGGAACGGGCCGGCATGGTCTGGGTCCGCCCGGACAGCCAGGTCGTGCCCGGCGCCGGCCTGCTGCGGTGGGCGCGGCTCGGCCAGGCGGCCTGGGAGCTGCCCGAGCCGGTCCGCCAGGTGATGCGCGACGTCGCGCAGACCTGCGCCGAGACGGTCAGCCTGTACGTCCGGCAGGGCCCGGTGCGGGTCTGCGTCGCGCAGCAACAGGGCCCGCACACGCTGCGGCACGTCGTCACGCCCGGCGACGAGCTGCCGCTGTGGGGTGGCGCGGCGTCGAAGGTGCTGCTCAGCGACGCGGCGCCGGACGTCGTCGACGAGGTCGCCGCGCTCTCGCCGGACGGCCCGGCGTTCGGGCCCGAACTGCGCCAGCAGGTGACGGACGCCCGGCGCCTCGGCTACGCCGTCAGCCACGGCGAACGCGAGACCGGGTCCTCCGGTGTCGCCGCGCCGATCGTCGACGCCGACGGCCGGGTCATCGCGGCCCTGGCGCTCGGCGGTCCCACCGGCCGCTTCACCCCCGAGCAGGTGGCCCGGTTCGTCGCGGTCGTCACCGCGTCCGCCGGCGAGATCTCCGACCTCGGCCTTGCCAGAGCCTTCCCCCAGCCCTGAGGAGTGAGATGACGCTGCTCGCCGGGATCCGCGTGCTGGATCTGACGAACGTCCTGGCCGGCCCCTTCGCCAGCTACCAGCTCGCACTGCTCGGCGCGGACGTCGTCAAGGTCGAGGTGCCGGGCTCCGGCGACCTGGCCCGCCAGCTCGGCGCCGATCCGGAGCTGAGCGCCGAGCAGATGGGCATCTCGTTCCTCGCGCAGAACGCGGGCAAGCGGTCCCTCACCGTCAACCTCAAGCACGCGCGCGGGCGCGAGGTGTTCGAGAACCTCGTGCGGGGCGCCGACGTGCTGCTGGAGAACTTCCGTCCGGGCGTGCTGGAACGGCTCGGCTTCGGCTGGGACACACTCCGCGAGATCAACGCGGGCCTCGTGTACTGCGCGGTCTCCGGGTTCGGCCAGACCGGCCCGATGCGCACCCGGCCGGCGTACGACCAGATCATCCAGGGCCTCGCCGGCATGAACAGCGTCACCGGGACGCCCGAGACCGCGCCGATGCGCGTCGGGTTCCCCGTGTGCGACACGCTCGGCGGGTTCGCCGCCGCGATGGCCATCTCGGCCGCGCTGGTCCGCCGGGGCGCCACCGGCGCCGGCGCCAACCTGGACGTGTCGATGCTGGAAGCGGCCATGACCGCGATGGGCTGGGTGGTCTCCGACTACCTCGTGGCCGGGCGGGTCCCGGTGCCGATCGGCAACGAGAACGCCACCGCGGCCCCGTCCGGGACGTTCCGTACCGGTGACGGCGCGCTCAACATCGCGGCGAACAAGCAGGAGCAGTTCGAGACGCTGTGCCGGCTGATCGACCGTCCGGAACTGGCCACCGACCCGCGGTTCGCGCTCCGCGAGAACCGCAAGCGCCACCGGGACGCACTCCGGGGCGAGATCGAGAAGGGCCTGGCCGCACGCCCGGCGGCCGAGTGGGAGGAACTGCTGTCGGCGGCGGGAGTCCCCGCCGGGCGCGTGCTCACCGTGGGGGAGGCGCTCGCGCTGGACCAGCTCGCCGAGCGCGGGTTCGTCCACCAGCTGACGCCGTCGCTCCGGGTACTGGGCAGCAGCGTCCACGTGGACGACGCGCCGCTCGCCCCGCCTGGACCACCACCGCACCTCGGCGCGCACACCGACGCGCTCCTCGCCGAGCTGGGCTACGACGACGCGGACATCCGCGCACTACACGACATGGGGGCGGTATGACGACGACACCCGAGGACTGGTGGGCGACCGCCATCAGCGACATCCATCCGGGCATCATCCGGCTGCGCGGGTACCCGATCGAGGAACTGATCCTCGACCAGACGTACGCCGGCATGGTGTGGCTGATGCTGCGCGGCGAACGTCCGACGCCGTGGCAGGCGCGGCTGCTCGACGCCGCCCTGGTCGCCGCCGTCGACCACGGGCCGCAGGCGCCGTCCATCGCCGCCGCGCGCATGGCCGCCACCTGCGGCGTCGGCATCAACAACGCGGTCGCGACGGGCGTCAACATGCTCGGGGACGTCCACGGCGGCGCCGGGGAACAGTGCATGGCCCTGCTGACACACGTCCGGGACCGGGTCGTGCGCGGGGAGGACGTCGACGCCGTCGCCGCCGAGATCGTCGACGGGTACCGCGCGCGCCGCCAGTACCTGCCCGGCTTCGGCCACCGGTTCCATCCCGAGGACCCGCGCCGCGATCCGCTGCTCGGCCTCGTCGCCGACGCCGTCGAGGATGACGCGGTCAGCGGCCAGTACCTGGTGGCCGCCGTGGCGCTGGAGGACCGGCTCGCGTACGGACGTCCGAAGCCGGTGCCGATGAACATCGACGGCGCGACGGCCGTCATCTACAGCGAGCTGGGATTCCCGCCGCCGCTCGGTCGCGGGCTGTTCGTCCTGTCCCGGTCGGTCGGCATCCTGGCGCACGCGTGGGAGGAGAGCCAGAACGGGCAGCGCATCAAGGGCCCAATCCCGAGCCCGCTCCTGGCGTCCTACACCGGCCCCGCACCCCGCTCTGTGGTCTGACCGCCCGCGCCGGCGGTCTCCCGCCCGCCGAGTTTCGGACTTTTGAGGGTGCCGGCGTCCCCGCGATCCTCAAAAGTCCGAAGGTGGGGAGGGGCGCGGCTCGGGCGGCGGGGGTTGCCGGGTCAGAGGCGGATGTCGATCTTGTAGACCTCGTTCAGCGAGTCGGTGAGGTCGACGCCGACGAGGCCGCCTTTGTGGACGCGGAGCAGTGTGCCGTCCGCGTCGTAGAACGCGGTGATCGGGAGGCCGAATCCCTTGGCGTACTCGTCGTGCAGTCCGCTGCCGTTCGACCCGCCGACGTCTCGCGCGAGCGGCCATCCGGTGATCCCGTGCCGCTGCGGCATCAGGTTCGGGTCGCCGGTCTCCATCGACGCAACGCCGATGAAGTTCACCTTGCCCTTGAGCTGCTTCGCCGCTTTGGCGTAGTCCGGCATCTCCAGGTCGCAGACGTCGCACCAGGAGGCGTAGAGGTTCACGACCGTCGGCTTGCCGCGGTAGTCCTCGAGCCGGACCGTCTCCTTCTTGTCCAGGGACGGCAGCGCGAACGACTTCGCCGACGTGGACGTGCCGGTCGGCTTGGCGTCCGCGCTCTTGAACGCGAGTACCGCGACCAGGACGAGCACCAGCACGGCGGCGCCCTTGACGAGCCAGCCGGTGAGCTTGCTCTGCGCCGGCCCGAGCGTCGGATCAGAAAACATCTGCGTCCTTCCTAACCGAGTGCCAGGTTCTGGAGTTGGCTGGTGACCCACGTGAGCCGGTCGAACGCGAGGAGGACGCCGAAGCCGGCCATCATCACGCCGGAGGTGACCGTCACGGCGACCGTGTGCTGGCGGACCCAGCCGAAGACGCCGAGGAGCCGGCCGTACGCGAGCCCGGTGGCCAGGAACGGCACCGCCAGCCCGAGCGAGTACGCGGTCAGGAGGAGCCCGCCGTGCGCGGCGTCGCTCTGGGTGGCGGCGACGGCCAGGACGGACGCCAGCACCGGCCCGATGCACGGCGTCCAGCCGAAGCCGAACGCCGCTCCGGCGACCGGCGCCGCGAACGTCCCGTACTTCGCCAGCTTCGGGTGGAACCGGGCCTCCCGGTCCAGGACCGGCACCTTCGCGACCAGCGAGACCAGCAGGTACAGCGCCATCGCGAGGACGATCAGTCCGGATGCCCGGGTGAGGGTGTTCTGGTGTTGCGCGAGCGTCTTGCCGACCGAGGTCGCGGAGAGCCCCAGTCCGATGAACACCGCCGAGAAGCCGGCGATGAACAGGCCGGTCTGGCGCAGGATCTGGCTGAGGTGGATCCGGCCGCCGGAGCGCAGCTGAGCCACGTCCAGGCCGGTGATCAGCGACAGGTACGGCGGGACGATGGGCAGCACGCAGGGTGACAGGAACGACACGACCCCGCCCGCGAACGCGGCCGCGTACCCGGCGGTGCCGACGCTCATGCTCACTCCCCGGTAGGCGGCGCAGCCTCGTGTCGTGCGCCGTCATCCGTGAGTACGCAGAGTCAGCCCAGCCGGATCAGCCGCCGTAGCGGGTGGCGATCGCGGCGGCGTTGCGCTCGGCCAGCGCGAGTGCCGCCGCCCGCAGGGTGGACCCGGACGCGGCCGCGTCGTCGCCCACGAACGTGACGAGCCGGCGCATGGTCTCGGAGATCTTGCGGAACGAGTCCTCGGCGGTGGGCTCGATGTCGCCGAACACGATCCACCACCACCAGGCGTTGGTCATGACGTTGGCGAGGAAGTCGGGCACGACCGGGATGCCGCGCGCGGTCAGCGCCGATTCGGCGCCGGGGAGGGTCGGCATGTTGGCGCCTTCGACGACGATGCGCGCGCGGACCCGGTCGGCGTCCTCGATGACGTACGACATGGCGGCGGGGACGAGCAGGTCCGACTCGACGTCGAGCCAGCCCTCCCGGTCACCGGTCAGGACGGGTACGCGGGACCGGTCGATCACGCCCAGCCCGTCGCGGGCTTCGAGCAGCGCCTCGACGTCGAGCCCGTCCGGGGCGAGCAGCAGCCCGTCCCGGTCGGCGACGGCCACCACGCGGACCCCGGCCCGGTGCAGGTACCGCGCCGCCGCCCCGCCGATCGACCCGAACCCCTGGACGACGGCCGTGGCGCCCTTGGACTCGATGCCCTCCCTGTCGGCCATGGCGAGCGCGGCCTCGGCCACGCCGTACCCGCCGACGAGGTCCGCGAGCGGGATCCCGTCCACGGTGACGGCGAACGCCGCGGCGAGCCGTTCCCGGGCCTCGGCGGGGTCGTCGACGACGGTGAACGCCGGCTCGATCGTGGTCGCGAGCCCCAGCTCGCCGAGGAGCGCGTCGATGACCTCCTGGCGCAGCCCGAAGTCCTCGCCGGTGTTCCACTGGTCCCGGACGACCGGCAGTACCGCCGTCAGGAACCGCTTCAGGACGGCGTGCGCCTCGGGGTCGTGCGGGTTCACGTCCACGCCGCCCTTGGCGCCGCCGAGCGGCACGTACCGGTCGGCCGGGTTGTAGACCAGCGCTTCCTTGCGGGCCATGCCGCGCGCCAGCCCCCGCACCTCGTCCAGCGTGCAGCCCTCACGGAGCCGGAGCCCGCCGCTGGCGATGCCGCGTACGAGGCTGTCGATCACGACATATCCGTTCCGCCCGGTGACCGGGTCGGTCCAGGTGATCTCCAGCAGGGGATCGCGGGTCATGGACGGTGCTCCTCGACAGGTACGTGGATCAGGGTCGGACGGTCAGCCATCAGTGCATCACGCAGAGCGATGGCCAGAAAGGACTGGTCGGCGCGCACGGCGTGGCAGCCCAGCGCGCGGCCGAGGCCGACGAAGTCGGGGGGTTCGAGCGCCACCGCGTGCACGGGGTCGCCGCGCTCGACCATCTCCGCACGGATCTCGCCGTACCCGCTGTTGTCGACCACGACGACGGGCAGCGGCAGCCCGAGCTGGGCGGCGGACGCCAGTTCGGCGATCGTGAACATGACGCCGCCGTCGCCGAGCAGCGCGATGACCGGCGCGTCCGGGTTGGCGATCTTGGCGCCGATGGCGGCGGGCAGGCCGTAGCCGAGCGTCCCGTAGCCGGTGGGGTAGAGGAACTGCGACGGCGCGTACGCGGGCAGGTTCGCCAGCGCGCCGTAGTAGCAGGCCATGGCGCTGTCGCCGGCGAGGATCCCGTCGCGCCCGAGCGCGCCCGCCAGCGCGTCCACGATCCACAGGTACTCGGCGCCCTCGGTGCGGGCGTCGGACCGCAACAGGTCACGCCAACGCGCGGCCCGCCCGGCCGGACTCCCAGAAGCAGTGGCAGGGAGCCGGTCGAGCAGGCCGCGCAGGCAGGACGCGGCGCCGCCCACCAGCGCTACGTCCGGGTTCGCGTTCGTCACGATCTGGACCGGGTCGATGTCGATCCGGACGAGCCGGCCTTCCAGCGGCAGCGGCCCGTACCAGAGGTCTGCGGGGGCCAGTTCGCTGCCGACGACGAGCACGGTATCCGCGTCCTCGACCAGGGCTTTCACCGTCGGAAGGTGGACGCCGGCGCCGAGGGCGAGCGGATGGTCGTCCGGGATGACGCCCTTGCCGTTCGTCGTGGTGATCACCGGGGCGCCGACCCGTTCGGCCAGCTCGCACAGCTCGGCGGCGGCGTCGCGGGACCCGCCGCCGGCCAGGATGACGGGCCTGGCGGCACCGGCCAGCCGGTCGGCGGCGGCCCGCAGCGCGTCGGCGCCAGGTACGCGCAGCGCCGCCGGTACGACGGCGACCGGGTCGACGTTGTCCACCTCGGCCAGCACGTCGAGCGGGACTTCGAGGTGGACGGGGCGCGGACGTCCGGACGTCATTGTCACGAACGCCTGCGCCACCGCGAGCGGGATCTCCGCCACGCTCGTCACCCGGTGGCTGTACGCGGCCACGGCGTCCATCGCCGCCCGCTGGTCCTTCGTCTCGTGGAGCAGCCCGTTGCCGCGCGCGGGGTGGCGCAGCGGCATGCCGGGGGAGATCAGCAGCACCGGGACGGAGTCCGAGTACGCCTGCCCGATCGCGGCGGCCGCGTTCAGCGTCGCCGGCCCGGACGTGACCAACGCGACGCCGACCCGTCCGGACGACCGCGCGTACCCGTCGGCGGCGTACCCGGCGCCCTGCTCGTGCCGCGGGCTCACGTGCCGGATGCCGGCCGCCGGCAGGTGCGCGTAGATCTCCAGGTTGTGCGTGCCCGGGATGCCGAAGACGACGTCGACGCCGTGGTCGGCGAGAGCGCGCACCAACGCCTCGCCGCCGGTCACCTTCACCACGCGGCATCCACCGGGTTAGGGGCCCCCGTCCCTGCGGCCCCCAACGCCGCTGGAACGGGGACCGGCTCGTGTGCCGCGACGATCAGTGCGTCGACGGCGATCACCCCGTCCGGCCCGACTCGGAGGGGGTTGATCTCGCATTCGGACACGTCCGGACGCTCGGCGATCAGTCGCGACACGGCGGCGACCACCTCGGCGGCGGCATCGGTGTCCACCGGTCGCGCGCCGCGCCAGCCGGTCAGCAGCGGGTAAGCGCGCAGCCGGCGCAGCATCGCGGCGGCCTGCCCGGCGGTGACCGGGGCCAGCTCGACGGCGACGTCCCGGTACAGCTCGGCCTGGGTACCGCCCACGCCGACCAGCACCAGCGGCCCCACTGAGGGGTCCTGGCGCGCGCCGACGATCAGCTCGACGGTGCCGTCCCGGGTGTCCATCTCTTCCAGGACGTACGCTCCGGAGCCCAGACGCGCGCGCATTTCCTGCCACGCGGAACTGGCCGACGCCAGGTCGGGGAGGCCGACGGCTACGCCGCCCGCCTCCGTCTTGTGCTCCAACCAGGACGCTTTGAGGACGTACGGCGCCCGCAGGTCGCCCACGTCCGGGTCGGTGATCGCGACCGCACCAGGAAAGGGCACGCCGTAGCCTCCCAGCAACCTGCGGGCGCCCAGATAGCCGTCGACGGGCAGCGCCGGCGCGGTCGCCGGGAGGGCGACATCGCGAGGCGGGCTGTCGATCGCGTACCCGAGGGACCGGGTCGCGGCGTCGATCGTGTGGTACGCCGGCACGCCGTGCTCCCGCAGCGACCGCACCGCCACCGAGTCCGCGCGCATGCTGTGGACCACGACCGGCAGGCCCGTCTCCCGGACGGCGGCACCGAGCGCCTCGACGACCGCCAGCTCGGCGTCCAGGAGCGATTCCGTGTCGGCGCCGTACGAGCCGAAGTACCCGGTCAGCACCGCCGCGTCGACCTCGCCGCTCCGCAGCAGCGACTCGATCACGCGCGCGTACGTGGCAAGGTCCTTCTCGCCGCCGCCGGCAAGGTCGACGGGGTTTCGGATGCCGGCGCCGGGCGGCAGCAGCTCGGCCACGGCGGCGGCCGTCGTGTCGGACAGCGCCGGGACGGTCAGCCCGTGCCGGCTCAGCATGTCGGCGGCGATCGCGCCCTGACCGCCGCTGTCCCCGACCACGGCCACGCGCCGGCCCTCCGGACGGGGCGCGTCCAGGAACAGCTGGACCAGATCGACCGCCTGCGCCGGCGTCTCGACCAGCACCGCACCGGCCGCGCGGCACGCCGCCTCGGCGACGTCGGTGGCGGCCGTCAGGGCACCGGTGTGCGACCGCGCGGCGGCGCGGCTCGCTTCGCTCGCCCCGACGGTGAGCACCACGACCGGCTTGCCAGCCTCGCGCAGCGCCCGGATGGCCGCGACGAGACCCCGCGAGAAGCTCTCCAGATAGAGGACGACGGCCGACGTGCGATCGTGGTCGACCAGGTCCGCGACGGCCTCCGCCGCCGACACGTCCACCTGGTTGCCCACGGACACGAACCGGGACACGCCGATCCCCGCCTCGCTCGCCAGCCCGGCGAGCTCCATCCCGACCTGGCCGGACTGCGACACGACCCCGAGCTGACCGGGCGCGAAATGACCCCAGGCCAGGTCCAGGTCGGTCGCCGCGTCGTAGATGCCGAGGCAGTTCGGGCCCACCAGCCTCGCGCCGGCCGCCCGGATCTTCGCCGCCAGTTCGAGTTCCAGCCCGGGCCGCTCCCGGTCGATGCCCGCGGTGATCGCCAGGAACCCGCGGACACCGAGGTCCAGGCCCTCGTCGATGATTCCGGGCACCACCGGTGCGGGCGCGCACAGCACGACCAGCTCGGGGACCTCCGGCAGGTCACGCAGCGACCGTGCGCTGGCGACACCCTCGATCGCCGCGCCGCTGCGGTTCACCAGGTGGACGCCGCGCCGGTGCGCGCCGCGCAACGCCCCCCGGGCCAGCCAGTAACCCCACTTGGCCGGGTCCGCCGAGGCGCCGACGACCGCGACCGACCGCGGATCCGAGAACACCCGCAGTGCTCTCCGGTTCGCTCGCTCGCTCACGGCGCGGCCTTGCGGGGCCCGGAAGCCAGGGACCGGGAGATGATCAGGCGCTGGATGTCGGAGGTGCCTTCCTCGATCTCCTCCAGCTTCGCGTCGCGCATCCACTTCTCCAGCAGCAGCTCGCGCGAGTAGCCCCAGCCGCCGTGCGTCTGCAACGCGGCCCACGTGCAGAACATCGCGTTCTCGGACGCGACCAGCTTGGCGATCGCGGCCTCCTCGGCGACGTGCTCGCCGGCGTCGTGCAGCCGGGCCGCCCGCATCGTGAGCAGGTGCGAGGTGTCGACCTTGGCGGCCATGTCGGCCAGCCGGAACGCGACGGCCTGGTGGTCGATGATCGGCTTGCCGAACTGTTCGCGCTGCTGGGCGTACTCGACGGCGGTGTCCAGGGCGGCGCGGGCCAGGCCGGTGCACGCCGAGCCGATGAGGATGCGGGACGCGTCGAACGTGCGCATCAGGCCGCGGAAGCCCTCGCCCTCGGCGCCGAGCCGGTTCTCCACCGGCACCCGGACGCCGTCCAGGAAGATCTCGGCGCTGACGATCGCCCGCTGACCCATCTTCGACATCGGCCTGCCCAGCGCCATGCCGGGGGTGTCGCGCTCCACCACGAACGCCGTCACACCCCGCGAGCCCAGCGCCGGGTCGACGGTCGCGAAGACGACCGTCCACTGTGCGTACGGCGCGTTGGAGATCCACGCCTTCTGGCCGGTCAGGACGTAGTGGTCGCCGTCGCGGACAGCGCGGGTCTGGAGCGACGCGGCGTCGGACCCGACCCCCGGCTCGGTGACCGCGAGTGCGGTGAGCGGCGGGTTGTCGCTGGTCAGCGGCGTGAGCCAGCGCTCCTTCTGCTCGTCCGTGCCGAGGGCCTCCACCGGACCGGCGAAGAACCCGTTCGAGGTGAGCAGGTTCCCGATCCCGATGTCGCCGTAGCAGAGCTCCTGCTGGACGAGCGCCTGCGTGACCAGGTCCGTCACCCCGCCGCCGCCGTACTGCTCCGGCAGCATGAACGACGCGAGCCCCAGCTTCGCCGCCTTCTCCCACAGGTCCAGCGGCGACTCGTGGTCGGCGTCGTCCACGGCCCGCGCCCTCGGCCGGATCTCGCGCAGCGCGAAGTCACGGGCCAGGGCGATGAAGTCCTCCTGCTCGGTGGTGAGCGGAAGTCCGTCACGGACGGGGCGGGCCATGGCTGTCTCCTTCGGTATCGGTGCCCACTTTCGGACTTTTGAGGGGCGGCGGGCCGCTGGCACCCTCAAAAGTCCGAAACTCGGCGTCAGGCGGGGGTCGGGGCAGGGGCGGCCGGCACAGGACCGGGCGCGTCGTCCGGGACGATCACGCCGGCCTCGGCGTGCCAGTGGACGGCGGCCGGCTGGCCCGGCGCGGGCACCGCGGCGTCATGAGCGGCGGCACGGGCGATGACGTGGCGCCCGTCCCGCAGGGTCACTTCGACGCGCCGGTCGCTGCCGAGGTAGACGATGTCGCGGACGGTCCCGTCGAGGCTGTTGTGTCCGCTCGGGACCGGCTCGCCCGGCGCGCGGACGCCGACGTGCTCGGGCCGGACCACCAGCGCGGCGGCGCCTTGCCCGTCCTGCGGTGCGAAGAACCGTGCTCCGCTGGGCCCGTCGACGAAGGCGGCGCCGTCGTAGTGTCCGCGGAAGAGGTTGGACTCTCCGAGGAACTCGGCGGTGTAGACGCAGGACGGTCGCTCATACAGGTCCTCCGGGGTCCCGACCTGGACGATCCGCCCGTCGCGCAGCAGCGCGACCCGGTCGGACATGGCCAGTGCCTCTTCCTGGTCGTGCGTGACGAACACGAACGTGGTGCCCAGCTCGGAGTGGAGCCGCTTCATCTCCAGTTGGAGCTGCTGGCGGAGGCGCTTGTCGAGGGCGCCGAGCGGTTCGTCCATGAGCAGGACGCGCGGGCGGAACACGATCGCCCTGGCGAGGGCCACGCGCTGCTGCTGCCCGCCGGACAGCTCGGACGGCCGGCGGCCGCCGAGGTGCCCGAGTTCCACGACGGCCAGGGCCTCGTCGACCCGCGCGGCGAGTTCGGCGCGGCGGACCTTGCGGCGGCGCAGCGGGAACGCCACGTTGTCCCGGACGGTCATGTGCGGGAACAGGGCGTAGTGCTGGAACACCATGCCGAGGTCGCGGTGGTGCGGCGGCACCTTCGTGAGGTCGTGCCCGTCGACGGCGACCGATCCGGCGGTGGGGTCGATGAACCCGGCGATGATGTTGAGCAGCGTCGACTTGCCCGACCCGCTGCTGCCGAGCAGCGTGATGAACTCGCCGGCGCGGACGTGCAGCGAAACGTCGTCGAGGGCCACGGCGTCGGCGTAGCGCTTGACCACGCCCTGCACGTCGATGGTGGCGCCGGTTCCCGCGAGAGTCATGCGGTCCTCCTTGCGTCGCGGCGGCTTCGCAGCAGCCGGGCGACGCCGGCGATGGCGAAGAGCGTCAGGGTGGTCAGGAGCAACATGCTGGAGGCGGCGGCGACCGTCGGGTCGATGCGCACGCGCACGCCGGACCACATCTTCACGGGCAGGGTCGTCAGCTCCGGGCCGGCGAGGAAGACGCTGACGACGACCTCGTCGAACGACGTGACGAAGGCGAACAGCGCCCCGCTGGCGACGGCCGGCGTGATGAGCGGCAGCGTGATCCGCAGGAACGCGGCGATCGGCCCGGCGCCGAGGTTGGCGGCGGCCATCTCCAGCCGGCGGTCGAACGACATGAGCGCCGCCGAGGTGTTGATGACGACGTACGGCACGGCCAGCGCGGTGTGCACGAGGACGAAGCCGAGCGTCGTCTGGGTCAGCCCCAGGTCGAGAAAAAGGGCGTACACCGCGATGCCGACGATGACGTACGGCACCAGGATCGGCGCGACGACGAGCCCGCCGACCAGCGCCTTGAGCGGGTACCGCCCGCGGACGATCCCCAGCGCCGCGATCGTCCCCAGGACGACCGAGAGGATCGTCACCTGGATCGCCACGCCGAAGCTGGCGACCGTCGCGTTCACCCACTCCGGGTTCGTGAAGAAGTTCTCGTACCACCGCGTCGACCAGGACTTCGGCGGGAAGTCGAGGATCGTGCTGTCCGAGAAGGACGCCGGGATGACGATGAACACAGGCAGGACGAGGTACAGCCCGGTCAGCGCCGCCAGCGCGACGAGCCCCACGCGCACGGGCTTCACCGCGCACCGCCCAGGGTCTTGCGGATGTCGACCAGGCGCGACACGACCAGCAGCAGCGCGGACGTGACGACCAGCAGGATCACGCCGAGCGCGGCGGCGAATCCCCAGCGCAGGACGCCCGAGAGCTGCTGGACGATCAGCTCGCCGAGCATGACGTCCTTCGGCCCGCCGAGCAGGGCCGGCGTCACGTAGAACCCGAGCGAGGAGACGAACACGAGCAGCGCGGACGCCGCCACGCCGGGCGCGGTGAGCGGCGCGTAGATCCGCCAGAACGCCGAGACCGGACGGGCACCGAGCCCCTCGGCGGCCTGGAGGAGCCGGCGGTCGATGCCGCGCATCGTCGCGTACATCGGGAGCACCGCGAACGGCAGCATGACCTGGACCATGCCGATGAGGACGCCGGTCAGGTTCCGCAGCAGCGGCACCGGCTGATCGACGAGCCCGCTGCCGACCAGGACGTCGTTGACGGCGCCCGTGTCGCGCAGGATGAGCACCCAGGCGAACGTCCGGACCAGCAGGCTCGTCCAGAACGGGACGAGCACCACGATCAGCAGGACGTTGCGCCAGAACGGCGTGGCCAGGGTCATCAGGTATGCGTACGGGAACCCGAGCAGCAACGTGACCGCCGTGACCAGCCCGGACGTGGTGAACGTGTTGACCAGCACGTCCAGGTAGACGGGGGAGTCGAAGAACGCCGTGTAGTTGCCGAGACCCGGTGCCGGGTCCGTGAAGCTCCGCCGGACGATCGCGACGAGCGGGTAGACGAACACGGCGCCGAGGAACGCCACCAGCGGAAGGACCAGCAGGCCCCAGCCGTCGAGCAGGGACCGGCGCCGGCGAGGTTGTGCGGACCCCGCCGGCGCGGCCTTCTGGACGACAGCCGTCACTTGGCCATCCACTCGTTCATGCGCTCGGTGACGGGGTCGTAGTTCTTGGCCCAGTAGGTGTAGTCGATGATCGCCGCGCGCTTGGCCGCGTTGTCCCTGGCGCTCGGCAGCTCCTTGAGCGCCGCCGGCTCGACGAACTCCAGCGCGGCGTCGTTCACGGGCGAGTAGCCGGTTTCGTTGGAGTACCCGGCCTGCGCCTTCGGGTTCTCGAGGAACCAGGCGATCCAGTCCTGCGCCAGCTCGCTCTGCTTGTACCCGGACGGGATCACGATCTGGTCGTAGGACAGCAGGTGCTGGTTCCACTCGTTCGCGACCGGCTGGCCCTCCTTGGCGGCCGAGAAGATCCGGCCGTTCCAGCCCTGGACCAGCGGCGCCTCACCGCTCGACAGGAGCTGTTGCTGCTGCTCGCCCGTCTCGTAGAAGACGATGTCCTTCTTGATCGTGTCCAGCTTCTTGAAGGCACGGGTCAGGTCGAGCGGGTAGAGCTTGTCGGCGGGGACGCCGTCGGCCAGCAGCGCCGCCTCGAACATCGCGCCCGTCGCGTACTTCCAGAACCCGCGCTTGCCGGGGAAGCGCTTGGTGTCGAAGAACTCCGCCCAGGTCCTGGGGTGGTTGGCCGCCGAGAACGTCCTGGTGTTGTACGCGATCGTGAACGCGTACTCCAGCAGCGGCACCGCACAGTCGGTGACCAGCTCGGACTTGACCTTCGACGTGTCGATCTTCGACTTGTCGAGCTTGATCGCCCAGCCCTTCTCGCACGCGTTGACGGCGAAGTTCGGCTCGACCTCGACGATGCCCCAGCTGACCTTCTTCGACTCGACCTGCGCGCGGAACTTCGCGTAGTCGGTGGGGGAGTCCTGCTTCAGCGTGACCTTGTTCTCATCGGCCCACGGCTGGACCTGCGACTTCACCGACTTCTCCTGGTCGGCGCCGCCCCACATGACGACCGTGAGTTCCTTCGCGTCGGCGTTGGAGGTGCTGACGGAACACGCGGTCGGCGCCAGGAGCGCGGTTGCCGCCAGAGCCACGACGAGAGCCCGCATGGCGCCTCCTTTGTTTGACTGGTCAGTCAGTTAAGTACGGAGGAGTGTCTAGGGACCCACCGGATCGCGTCAACTAGTACTGGCCGGTAACTTCCGGGCCCCGCATGGGCCTCTAGCTGGCGTCGCGCTCCAGGTCGCGGAGGAACCAGTGGCACACCGCGCGCATGCGCTCGATCGTCATGTTGTGGGAGCCGAGGACCACCTGGATCGCCAGGCCGTCGATCATCCCGATCAGGGCGTTCGCCAGTTCGACCGCGTCGCCGGCGCGCAGGAGGCCCTGGTCCTGGCCGTCGCGGATGATGCCGGCGACGAGGCGCCGCCACTCGCCGTACACGCGCTCGTTCAGTTCCTGGAGGTCGGGCTCGCGGAGCGCTTCGACCCACAGTTCGGCCCAGACGCGCCAGGCCTGGACGGTCTCGTCGCTCTCCGGCAGGTACGAGTCGACGAACGCCCGCAGCCGCTCGCGGGGATCGGTATGCACTTCCAGGATGGGCTTTCGCCGCTCGATCGACCGGTCGAAGTTGAACTCGAACGCGGTGTAGACGAGGTCGCGCTTGGTGGCGAAGTAGTAGTGGACGGTGCCCGTACTGGTGCGCGCGCGTCCGGCCACGTCCGACACCCGCAGCGACCGGAATCCGATCTCGGCGACGACCTCGCAGGCCGCGCGGAGGATCTGCTCGCGCCGTTCGGCCTCCACGCTTGGGCGCGCCATCCCCGGACCCCTCCGTCGACCGAAAGTTGACTTACCAGTCAGTTATCGTGCCTTAATGCGCGCCCACACGCCAGCACCGACTCAGGGAGCCTACCCGGCGCCGGATGTGTAGGACTTCGCGAATGGGGTATCCCGCCCCCCGTGCAAACACCTCTCGACGTCCCGCTGCCCGATCCGAGCCGCATCGCAGGCCCGACCTGCGACTTCTGCGAGGCACCGAACGCGACGTACGCGTACCCGGTGGCCGCGATCTCGATCGGCACCGAGGACGAGACGATCCCCGCCGCGGACTGGACCGCCTGCTTCGAGTGCCACCAGCTCATCGAGCAGGAGGACTGGGGCGGGCTCAGTGCCAGCGCGGGGTACCCGCCGGGCTTCGCCCCGACGCCCGTGACCGCGTTCCAGGAACATCGCCGCGGCGGACCCGTCCGTATCGGCCAGAGCCCGCCTCCCGGAAGTTCCTTGACCGCCTCATAACCCCACGTGTAGACGTTTCGTCACAAAAGCGACGGAACGGAGCTTGGCGATGAGTGGTGACCTCTCTCGGCGGGACGTCCTCAAGGCTCTGGCCTTACCCGGGCTGCTCGCCGTGCCGTCGGGCTTGTGGACGCCGGCTGTGACGCCAGCAGTGACGCCGCTCTCCGCCGACCCTTGGGACGCCGTGCCGGGCATCCTCGCCCGGATCGTCCCGCCGACGTTCCCCGACCGCGACTTCCCGATCACCGAGTTCGGCGCCAAGGGCGACGGCAAGGCCGACAACACCAGGGCGTTCCGGGACGCCGTGGTCGCGTGCAACAAGTCCGGCGGCGGCCGGGTGGTGGTGCCGAAGGGCACGTTCCTGACCGGCGCGATCCACCTGCTCAGCAACGTCAACCTGCACGTCGTGGCGGGCGCCCGGATCCTGTTCAGTACCGACCACCGCAAGTACCTGCCGATGGTCTGGACCCGGTGGCAGGGCATCGAGTGCTACAACTACTCGCCGTTCGTCTACGCGTACGACCAGACGAACCTGGCGATCACCGGCGCCGGCACCCTCGACGGGCAGTCCTCGAAGGGGCCCTGGTTCGAGTGGGACAAGGTGCGCGACCCGGACTGGCAGGTCCTCCAGAAGATGGCTGTCGACGAGGTGCCGGTGCCCGACCGCAGGTTCGGCGAGGGTCACAAGCTCAAGCCGAACATGATCCAGTTCTACAAGTGCCGCAACATCCTGGTCGAGGGCGTGTCGATCCGGAACCCGGCGATGTGGAGCGTCCACCCGGTGCTGTCGCGGAACATCACGATCCGCAACATCTCGATCTACAGCCGGGGCGGCATGGTGGACGGCTGCGACCCCGAGGCCAGCGCCGACGTTCACATCCACCACTGCACGTTCGACACCGGCGACGACGCGGTCGTGGTCAAGGCCGGGCGCGACATCGACGGCCGCCGGGTCGGCGTACCCAGCGAGAACATCGTCGTCGAGCGGTGCACGATGCTCGGCCGGTGGGGCGCGGTGACGGTCGGCAGCGAGATGTCGGGCGGCGTCCGGAACGTGTTCTTCCAGGACTGCGTGATCAGGCCGGGCCCGTCCTACAAGACCTTCTACGTGCTGTACCTGAAGACCAACAAGCGGCGCGGCGGCGTCGTCGACGGCATCCACGCCCGCCGGATCACCGGCAACCGGATCGACCGCGGCTCCTTCTACATCGACATGAACTACAGCCTGACCGGGCCGGGGCACGGGCCCATCGTCTTCCCGGTCGTCAAGAACATCACCGTCGACGGCATGAACATCGACGGCGCCCCGTACGCCGTCAACCTCAACGGCGCCGCCGAGAGCCGCATCCAGAACGTCCGGATCAGCAACAGCACGTTCAAGAACATGGCCGGGCCGAACGTCATCAAGAACTCTGACAACGTCACGTTCCACAACACCACGATCAACGGCAAACCCGCCTAGCGCTGAGAGGACGGTTGGATCGCCCGTGAGCGGGGTATTCCGGTCATGACGTGCTGACCGCCTGTGCAAGGGGTGATCGTTGTGACTGGCAAGCTCAGAGTTCCCCGTAGCCGAGGTGCCGTGAGCGGCCTCGTGCTCATGTTGCTCGGTATCTGGGGCGCGCTGGTTCCGCTGGTGGGCCCGTACTTCGACTACGCGTACACACCTGACCGGGCGTGGGCGTTCAACTCCGGCCGGGTCTGGCTGTCGATCGTGCCCGGCGCCGTGACGGCGCTCGCCGGTCTGGTCGTCCTCCTCAGCGCCAACCGTGCGGTGGCGGTGATGTGGGCGTGGCTGGCGGCGGTGGCCGGTGGCTGGTTCGTCGTCGGCCCCACGCTGAGCACCCTGTGGACGGACGACGGCGCGAGCGCGGCCGGCGAACCCGTCGGCGGTGCGGCGGCCCAGGCTGCCGAACAGCTGGGCTTCTTCACCGGGCTCGGTGCGGCGATCGTGTTCTTCGCGGCGTTCGCGCTGGGCCGGTTCACGGTGATCGGCGCGCGGGAGATGGCGATGGCCGAGCGGGACGCGGCCGCCGCCGACGCGCGGCACGACCACGACCACGACCACGACCGTGAGCACGACCACGATCGGGAGCCGGATCGGACCGAGCAGCTCCCCGCCGCGCCGCAGCAGGTCACGTCGACGCCGGCGGCGACCTACTCGGCGTCGACGGTCGACGACGGACCGGTCAGCGAGCGCACGGCCCGACGCCTCGACGACCACCCGGACGAGCGGTTGCGCGCGGAATCACGGGAGCCCCGCCACCACCAGCCCACGTAGGTCAGGGCCCGAGCGCCGCTGACCGGTCAGGCTCGCCGCTCCAGCTGACGTCGCGCAGCGACGCCGGTGGTCCGACCTCGAAGGGGGCGGCGAGCGAGTTGGTCAGGAACGCGCCGATGTCGGCGAGTTCCAGCGGCTTGGCGAAGTAGAAGCCCTGGCCGAACCCGCAGCCGCTGTCCCGGACCTCGACGAGCTGCTCGACGGTCTCGATGCCCTCGGCGACAGTGGCGAGCTGCAGTGTGTGGCCGAGGTTGACGATGGCCCGTGCCAGCGCCGACGCCGCCGACCCGTGGCAGACCTCGTCCACGAACGACTTGTCGATCTTGAGGATGTCGACCGGGAACCGCCGCAGGTAGGCCAGCGACGAGTACCCGGTGCCGAAGTCGTCGATCGCCAGGCAGACACCGAGCGCCTTGAGCGCCTGGAGGCGCTGCGTCACGGCCTCGTTGTCGGTGTCGTGCAGCAGCACGGACTCGGTGATCTCCAGGATCAGGCACTGCGGGTCGAGGCCGCTCTCGGCGAGCGCGTCGGCGACCGTCGACGGCAGGTCGGACTGGTGGAGCTGGAGCGCGGAGAGGTTCACGCTCACCGTCAGCGGCTCGGGCCGTGTGGCGTTCCACCGGCTGGCCTGGCGGCACGCCTCGCGCAGGACCCAGCGGCCGATCGGCAGGATCAGCCCGGTCTCCTCGGCGAGCGGGATGAAGTCCAGCGGCGGCAGCAGCCCGCGTTCGGGATGCCGCCAGCGGACCAGCGTCTCGACGCCGGTCACGGTGCCGGTGCCCAGGTCGACGATCGGCTGGTAGCAGAGGATCAGCTCGTCGCGGTCGATCGCGCCGCGCAGGCGGCCCTCCAGTTCGAGCGTCTTCAGCCGGGCGGCCTGCATCGACGGTTCGAACACCTGGCAGCGGCCCTTGCCGGCCTTCTTCGCCTGGTACATCGCGAGGTCGGAGTTGTGGATGAGCGCTTCGCCGTCCTGCGCCCCGGGTTCGTTGAACGCGACGCCGATGCTGGCGTCGATGGCCACCGGCGTGCCGCGGATCTCGTACGGTGCGCGGAGTTCCTCCAGGATCCGGTGCGCCACGGACGACGCCTGCTCGGGGCTGTCCAGGTCGTGCAGCAGGATCGCGAACTCGTCGCCGCCGATCCGGGCGGCGGTGTCGGTGTCGCGCAGGCACCGCCGGAGCCGCTGCGCGACCTCGACGAGCAGCAGGTCGCCGGCGGCGTGCCCGAGCGAGTCGTTGACGGACTTGAACCGGTCGAGGTCCACGAACAGGACGGCGAGCTGGCTGCGTTCGCGGGCGGCGAGCGCCAGGCCGTGATCCAGGCGGTCCATGAACAGCGCCCGGCTGGCGAGGCCGGTGAGCGAGTCGTGGAACGCCTCGTGCATGTCCTGGAGCGTCTTCGCGTCGGTGACGACGAGGCTGACGTGCTCGGCGAAGGCCAGCAGGATGTCGCGGTCGGCCTTGCTGTACGTACGGCCCTCCCGGTAGGAGCCGACGACGAGCGCGCCGACGATCGTCCCGTTCTCGTGGACCGGGGCGGCCATCGACGCCTGCATGTGGTCGTGGGCGAGATCGGGGATGCCGAACGGGGACTCGCCGTAGCCTTCGATCACGACCAGCTCGTCGCGCATCATCGCCTGCCCCGGCGCGCCGGCTTCCCGGATGGGCACCCGCCACAGCCGCTTGGCGACGTCCGGGCGGAGCCCCCTGGACGAGACGAGCAGCATCATGCCGGCGTCGTCCGGATCGAGGAGCCGCAGGCCGACGGCCTCGTCGCCGATGAGTTCCTGCGCGCCGGTCGTGATGGCGTCGAAGATCTGCTCCTTCGGCGCGCGGCGGGCGATGGCGCGCTGGATCATGGCCAGCTGCTCCAGCAGTCGCTGCCTGGCCTGCAACGTCGTCAGCAGGCGGGCGTTCTCCGCTGCCTGGCGGCGTTCGGCGGCGAGCGTCCGGATCGTCTCCAGGGTCAGTTCGAGCACCCGGCCCATGCCCCGGATGAGGCTGACCTCGTCCACGGAGAAGTCGTCGTCCTCGCCGGAGCGGGCGACCACGAGGTGCGCGGGTTCGGGCGCCCGCAGCGGCGCGGCGACGGCGTGGCAGAGCCC
Source organism: uncultured Actinomycetota bacterium (assembly GCA_963742725.1). Classification (GTDB taxonomy): domain Bacteria; phylum Actinomycetota; class Actinomycetes; order Mycobacteriales; family Cryptosporangiaceae; genus CAVVAL01. The sequence goes on from CAVUMX010000004.1 coordinate 412,191, forward strand.
GGCGCCGGGCACGTCGAGCATCCCGCGGTGGTTCGTGGCGATCTCCGTCAGGGCCGCCTCGGGGACCCGCCCGGCGAGGAAGCCGACCGCCGTGACGACCATCCCGTCCCGGACGACCGCCGCGACCTCGGCCTCCAGTACCCGCGCCGCCCGCTCGACGGCGGACCGGGTGGCGGCGGTGCTGTCGGGGACCGCCGACACCACGGCGAGGAACTCGGCGAGGTGCTGAGCTGAGACAGCGGTCCCGGAAGGCAGCATCAGCTCACCGCGAGGACGACCAGCGTCTGGTTGTGGAACCCGTTGATGCCGTGGGTCCGGGCGATTTCGCCCCAGGTGTACAGCCCGGCGAGCGGCGCGCCTGCCGCCTCGTCCGCCATCCGTTCCACCTCGACGCGCATCCCGCCGTCACCGAGCAGCATGCTGCGCGACATGCAGTCGAACGCGAGGAAGCCGATCGGGTCCTGACCCTCCAGGCAGTCGACGGCGGCCCGGCACGCCGCGCCCGCGGCGTCCAGCACGGACGTCTCGTCGCCCTCCATGAGCCAGATCAGCCCGCCCTCGGGGATCTCGCCGCTGGACTGCAGCCAACCGTCCTGGAGATGCTCGACGGAACTCACGTTCCGTACCTCCTCGCCGCTGCGCCGGCGGATCCCGATCGGACGGGTCTGGGCGAACTGGTCGAACGCCACCGGGTCACTGTAGGCCTCGGGGGGCGCGCCGAGGCGTCCCAAGTACATCTCCAGCGCCGGTTTGTCGTCCAATGTGTACACCTGTCCGTTGGAGCTGCGCGTGACGATCATCGGCTCGCCGACCTTGCGCCACCCGTGCCGCAGGCCCACGCCGAGCGGCGCGTCGGAGCTGATCGTCACGCCGACCACCGCGTCGGTCACGACCTTGCCGTCGTGGAACAGGAACGTCTCGCGGACGGACGGGTCCGGGCTGGCGGCGCCGCCGACCAGCGGCATGCTGGCGCCGACGACGTCGTACGCGCCGCTGAGGATCTCCTCCTGGTCCTGGGCGAGACCGTCGGTGAGCAGCATGAGTACCTGGTGCGGACGTTCGTCGACCGTGACGGCGCTCCGTGCCACCTCCGCCCCGGCGACACGCTGGCGGGTGCCCGCGCCGGTCGCGCTCGCCGTGGCGACGGCGAAGCCGGGCCCGCCGAGCGCCGTGACGACAACGCCCTGCCCGGTGGGTCCGCAGGGTCCGATGACCGATGTCGACGAGCACCCGACGAGCGGCGCCCCGCCCGAGACCTCGTTGATGGACGCCAGTACGACCGCCGGATCGTGGTGCGGGGTGCAGAACACGACCAGCAGGGTCGCCGGCCGCCCGGCCAGAGCCTGGCTGGCCGCCGCGGCGCCGGCGGTGCGCGAGTCGTCGTCGGTGGAGATGCCCACCGAGAGCCAGCGCGCGGGGGAACCCATCGTTTCAGCCTCCTGCGGGGTCGTGCGCGGCGCGGCGGTGCGCGGCCAGGACGTCGTCGCCGAAGTCGCTGAGGGGCCGTCGCAGCACCGTGTGCGCGTGGTTGGCGTCGTGGGCGGTGTTGTCGTACTCGATCAGGAGGTCGTGGCCCTGGACGCGGTAGTAGTGCCCGCCGCCTGGTTCGGCGGCACCCTCCCAGGCGAAGTGCAGCTCGGCGCCGTGGAGCCGGTCGGCCTCGCGGGCGGCGAGATCGGCCGGGAGCCGGTCGAGGTAGACGTGCGTGAGCTGGTCGAGCAGGTCGCGGGCCGGTCGTCCGAGCCGCGTGCTGCTGACGCCCGGCGGCTCGACCCTGCTGGCCTGCCGGCTCTGACCGCTGTGGATGTCAGGTGGCGCGGCCGGGGCCACGATCGCGTCCAGGCGCTGCTCGGGGGTCAGCGCGTCGAGGACGGCGCGGGCGATGTCCTCCTCGGGCGCGAGCGGCCGGACGACCGGCATGCCGCGGTAGTCCGTGCGGGCCGGGTTGGCGCCGAGGAAGACCGGGGACGGCGAGACCTCGTCGCCGGACAGCGTCATCGTCACCGATACGTGGTGGCCCTCGAACCGCCAGCCCCACTCGTCGTCCCGCCGCGGATCCCCGAACACGGCGACCCAGTAGTCGGCGCTGTGCCGGCCACGGCGACCCGCCTCGGCCCGGTCCAGCACCTCCTCCAGCGCCATGATCGTCATGACCTGCGCGAACGTGTGCGTGCTCAGCGCGGTGGCGAGCAGCCGGTGCGCGGCCTTGCGGCCGTCCCGGTCCATGTCGGCGAGGCAGGCGCCGGGCCGCGCCCGTGGCCGGTACTCGATCCATCGACGCGTCGTCTCGTCGGAGAAATCGATGCTGGCTCCGGCCAGCTGAGGCTCATCGAGGCTGCGCAGCAGCGTGGCCGCCGCCGCGCGCATCGCCGCCGGCACCGAGTCGTCCTGAGCCACAGGTCCCCTCCTCGCGGCTCACGCTAGTGGATCGCCGCGCGGCGCGGTTGGAATACCGTGTACCAGAGTGCGTCAGGTCAGCCGGATCAGCCGTCGCTCGACCGCCACCCGTACGGCCGACGTGCGGCTGTCGACGCCCAACTTGTCGTACACGTGCGCGAGGTGGGTCTTGACCGTCGCCTCGCTGATGAACAGGGCACGGCTGATCTCCCGGTTGGACCGGCCGGCGGCCAGCAGTTCGAGGATCTCGATCTCGCGCTGGCTCGGGGCGAGCTGCGGCGCCCGGAACCGCCGCATGAGCCGCGACGCGACCGGCGGCGACAGCACGGTCTCCCCGGCGGCCGCCGTGCGGAGCGCCGTGAACAGCTCGTCCGGCGGCGACTCCTTCAGCAGGTAGCCGGCCGCGCCCGCCTCGACGGCGCGCAGGATGTCGGCGTCCGAGTCGTACGTCGTCAGGACGATCCATCGAGGGCGACCCCTCGCCGCTCGGACTGGACGTCGAGACCGCCCTGCTCCGCGTCGCGCAAGGTGCCCTGGCCAATGTCGCCCAGCACGCCAGCGCCCGGACGGCCGTCGTCACCCTCACCTACCTCCCCGAAGCCGTGAGCCTGGACGTCGCCGACGACGGAGTCGGGTTCGACCCGGACGCGATCTGCCCGGCGCCTGACCGGGGATTCGGGCTGCGCGCCATCCGGCAACGGATCGAGGCGCTCGCTCGGCGGCACCGGCACGGTGACAAGGTCGAGCCGCTGGTCCTGTCGAACTGGGTCACCCGGCTCGGCGCCGCGGAGGTCTGGCTGCGGGACAACATCAAGACGATGGTCGTCTCCCACCGCACGGACATCCCGAAGGACCTCTGAGTTCTCCACCGGGCGGGATGCATTCCCCGATATCCCCGCCCGGTGGGTCGGCCATCAGCGTCACCGCCGTCGGAAGCGAGCCGGCCTGGGCGGGGCGCGGAACTCCTGGCCGCCGACGCCCGCCGGTCTGTGTACCGGCGGGCTGTTGGCTGTCTACTGTCGGAGCTGTGCTGCTTACCGTGGTGCCGGCGCTCGACCGGCCTGACCTGCTCGCGCCCGTCGTCGTCGCCGCGCTCGCGGGCTGGCCCGGCGCCGACGAGGTGGGCGTCGCCGAGATCGATCCGGACCTGGCGGACACCGCCGAGTTCTGCGCGCGGTACGAGGTGCCGCTGGACGAGTCGGCGAACTGCGTGGTCGTGGAGGGCCGGCGCGGCGGCGAGTCGTCGTACGCGGCGTGTGTCGTCCTCGCGACCACCCGGGCGGACGTGAACGGCCTCGTGCGGCGGCACCTGGGGGCGCGGAAGGCATCGTTCGCGTCGATGGACTTCGCCGTCGCCGAGACGGGCATGGAGTACGGCGGGATCACGCCGATCGGGCTGCCCGGCGGATGGCCGATCCTGGTCGACGCGGCGGTGGCCAAGGCCGGGCCGGTGGTGGTGGGCAGCGGGGTACGCCGGTCGAAGCTGATCCTGCCCGGCGCGGTGCTGGCGACACTGCCCGGCGCCGAGGTGATCGACGAGCTGGCTCGCTAGGGGCCGGCGCATCGGCAATTCGGACTATGCGCGGGTAGCCAGAACCGTTGCTCTGCTCCACCGCTCGCCCCGGCACGCTTGACGCATGGACGTCATCGGGGCGGGCTTCGGCCGGACGGGCACTCTCGCGACCAAACTCGCCCTCGACTGGCTCGGGCTGGGACCGTGTCACCACCTGCACGAGCTGTTGCGGAGTCCGGAGCGGATCGCGGACTGGCAGGCAGTGGCCGCCGGCGCGCCGCTGGACTGGTCGGCGCTGCTCGACGGGTACCACTCGACGATGGACTGGCCCAGCGCGGTGTTCTGGCGCGAGCTGGTCGACGATTCCCGGGCGCGAAGGTCGTCCTCACGGTGCGCGATCCGGACAGCTGGTACGACAGCGTCGAGAAGACCCTGTACCGGCCGCTTCGACGACCGGACGCACGCCACGGAACGCTTCCGCGCCCACGTCGGCGAGGTGATCGACTACGTGCCGGCGAACCGGTTGCTGCTGTTCGACGTCGCGGACGGGTGGGCGCCGCTGTGCGATTTCCTCGGGGTCACGCCGCCGGACGCGCCGTTCCCCGACGCCTGATCAGGAGGCTGCCGACTGGCCGGCCCGCCTGATCAGGAGGCCTGGCGCTCGGCGGGTGCGGGCCAGCGAGTGGCCGCGGTGAGGCGGCCGGTTCCGGCGCACCGGAAGCAGGGGCCGCTGCCGAAGGTGTGGTTGATGCCCGTGCCGTGGCACCGGTAGCACTTCTCGTACTGGTCGAATCGGGGGTCGCGGTACGTGCGGGCGAGACCGCCCCAGCGCTCGATGATCGTCCAGCCGCGGGCGGTGGCGTGGGCGTCGGATCCGGCGAAGAAGACGGCGCCGACGCGGCGGACACGGAGTCGTAGGTGTGGGCCGACCCAGGTGAGGTGACGCGCGAAAGACGTTGACACGGTGTACCCCAATGCTCTTCGTGGGAGGCGAACGGGATCACTGCATCTGGGCTTCGTAGGCCAGGCGCGGGATCAGACCTTCGACAGCACCTCCTCTCACGCCGGGTCAGCGGGGGCCAGCCTGTCGGATCCGATTTTTAAGGCTGCGACTCCACTGTGTATCGATTTGGCTCGGGGGGTTGAACTCTTTGTCCGGGCCTCTATGATGTGCGAGGGCATGCGCCCGTGGCAAGTGCCAAAAGCGATTGCCATACAGTGTTTACCTCTGGCCTTACCGCCTCGCCGTAACCGGCGCATGCTGGTGTGATCAAAGGGGGAGGTGATGCTGTGGAGTCGAGCAGCCCCACGTTAAAGCGGCGGGAGCTCGGCGCCCGACTTCGCCAGCTCCGGCATGACGCCGGGATGACGGTAGAGGAAGTGGCAGCCGAGTTGCTGTGCTCGCCCGCGAAAGTCAGCCGCATGGAGACTGCCCGCCGTGGCATCAGTCTCCGTGATGTCCGCGACCTGTGCGGGATCTACGACGTCGACCGGGCCGTGCGTGAAGAGCTCATGTCCATGGCCCAGGACAGCCACCAGCACGCGTGGTGGCAGGAGTTCGACGTCCCGTACCAGAAGTACATCGGGCTCGAAGAAGCGGCGGCGTCGATCGTCATCTACGAGTCGGGCGCGGTGCCCAGCCTCTTCCAGACCGCGGACTACGCGCGTGCCCTCATCATCGGCACGGATCCGACGCTGCTCCCCGACCAGGTCGATCAGGGCGTCGAGGCGCGGATGATCCGGCAGCAGCTCCTGACCGCGCACTCCGCGAAGACCTTCCACGCCGTGCTGGACGAAGCCGCCGTACGGCGCCTGGTCGGCGGGGCCGAAGTGATGCAGGCGCAGTTGAGCGCGTTGGCCCAGCGAGCCGTACTACCGAACGTGACGATCCAGCTCATCCCCTTCGAAGCCGGCGCCCACCCTGGCCTCGACAGCACCTTCACGATCCTGCAGTTCACCGAGGAGTCGGTGCCGGACGTGGTGTATGTCGAAGGCCTCCTGGGCCAGTTCTACGTCGAGCGGAAAGCCGAGATCGAGCGGTACAACCGGAGTTTCGAGCGCATCCGGGCGAAGGCGCTCACTCCCCACGACACCGTCGCACGTCTCGCGACGATGATCGGTGCGTGACTCTGTGTCAAACACCGATTCGGACGCCCGGAACTCACGGAGCTTCGCGCTCCGGGAATGGGCCACACCACCAAGGAAGTCCAGTGACCATGCACGTCGAGGAACTAGGTAGGCCGGGGTTGAACTGGATCAAGGCCAGCCGTAGCCATGGCAACGGCAACTGTGTGGAACTCGCCGCGATCGACGGCGGCGGCGTTGCTGTGCGCGACTCGAAAGACCCGGCTGGCGCGGTCCTTCGCTTCACCCCGGCCGAACTGGACGCGTTCCTCGACGGTGCTAAAAAGGGCGAATTCGACCACCTGGTCTGAGCTGCCCGTGGGTGTTCGGGCGATCTTTCGGTGCCTATGGCCACCAAAAGATCGCCCGAACCGCTACTCCGGGGAGAACGGCCACTCCTCGTACTCGCGGCAGCGGCCGTCGGGTGTGAAGCGCATGATCCACAGGTCCCGGTACTCGCGCGGCGGGTCCTCGTACCGCACCTCCACCCGCGCCACGGCCGTATCGCCCTCGACGGCGAGCACCTCGCTGCTCATCGTGAACGGCTCGCCGGGGCCGTCCCGCTCGGCCTCCCACATGGTGCCGATGGCGCGTAGTCCGGAGACCGGTTTTCCGTACGGGCTCTGCAGGTAGGTGGCGTGCGGTGTGAAGAGGGCGGCGAGCGATTCGGTGCCTGGCGTGCGCCAGGCCCGCTCGTAGCCGGCGATCCAGTGCGTTACGCGTTCACGATCCATGGTCCCGAGCCTGCCACGAGCCCGGCGCACCGGCATTGCGCGTGTTGATGACTTCTGCATCCCTTGACCCGGTTTAAGCCGACTCCATACGGTTGCCCACCAAGAGAGATCAGATCTTTCGACGGTGAGGCGAGCGATGAGCGAACAGCAGCAGAGCTACCCCGTCTCTCGGCGGGGCTTCCTGGGCGGCGTGATCGGCGGTGCGGCGGCGGGCGCGATAGCCGGCCCGGCGGCCAGTACGGCGGCTCCGCCGGCCGGCCAAGCCACCAACACCGGCCAGGCCACCAACACCGGCCAGGCCACCGACGCAGGCCAGGCCACCGACGCAGGCCAGGCCGCGGCGCACCACACCCGCTTACGGTCGTGCATGCGCACCGACCGCCAGTGGTCGGAGTTCCTGTCCGCACAGGACCTGGTCTGGAAGCGGCCGCCCCGGTACTGGTTCGACGCGCCGTTCCTGGGCAACGGCCGCATCGGCACGATGCTGTACCAGCGGCCGGGTACGAACGTCCTCCAACTGGACGTGCACCACAGCGAGGTCCACGACCACCGTCCGCAGTTCGGCAGCACGTGGGGTCTGGCCCGGCTGCCGATCGGCCACTTCACGCTCGACACGGTCGGTGCCGTCACCGGTGTGGATCTGCGACTGGACCTGTGGAACGCCGAGCTTCGCGGCACGGTGACGACCACGGCCGGCACCTTGGACGTCCTCGTCGCCGCCGTGAACGACCGCTCGGTCCTGGTCGCCAGGCTCAGGCCGAGCGCCGGTGAACGCGGGTACCGGTGGACGTTCCACCCGGCCGAGGCCGTCAGCCCCCGGATCAAGTTCCAGCCGATCCCCACCGGCTACACCGGCAACCCGCCGCCGACGACGAGCGCGGACGGCGACGTGAACCTCGTGACCCAGCCGCTGCTCTCGGGCGGCGAGCACGTCACGGCGTACCGCCGCGACCGCGACACCCTCTACGTCGCCGTCGCCCACTCGAACCCCGAGAAGACCTCGGCGCCGCGCGCGACCGCCGCCGTTCGCCGGGCCAGCGCGCTGCCGGTATCGGCTCTGCTCACGCGGCACCGGCGCTGGTGGCACCAGTTCTACCGGCGCAGCTTCCTCTCCGTCCCGGACCAGCGCCTGCAGAGCTTCTACTGGATCCAGCTCTACAAGATCGCCGCCGCGACCCGGGAGGACGCGCCGGTCATGGCCACCCCCGGACCCTGGCTCCAGGACACCCCGTGGCCGGCGGTCTGGTGGAACCTCAACGCCCAGCTTGAGTACTGGCTGATCTACGGCTCCAACCATCTCGAACTCGACGCCATCACCCGGACGCTCTCCGAGAACCGGCAACGCTTCGTCGACGCGCTGCCGGCGCAGTACCGGGCCGATTCGATGGGCATCCCGCGCACCACCGACATGAACGCCCAGGGTGGCACGGTCGGCGTACCGGGCAAGCCGTCGCCGACGCCCGAACTCGGCAACTTCACGTGGGCGCTGCACAACGTCTGGCTCACGTACCGGCACACGATGGACGACGACCTGCTCCGCGACACGCTGTTCCCGATGCTGCGCAAGGCCATCAACTACTACCTGCACTTCCTCACCCCCGGTGCGGACGGCAAGCTCCACCTCGCGGCGACGTTCTCCCCGGAGTACGGCGAGCTGGCGCCCGACTGCAACTACGACCTGGCGCTGATCCGCTGGGGCTGCACGACCCTGCTGGACGCCGCCCGCCGGCTCGGTGTCGACGACCCGCTCAAGCCCCGCTGGCAGGAGGTGCTGCGCGACCTGGTGCCCTACCCCGTGGACGCCAACGGCTACATGATCGGCGCCGGCGTCCCGTTCGCGAAGTCGCACCGCCACTACTCGCACCTGCTGATGGTCTATCCGCTGTACGAGGTGACGACCGACCGCGACCTCATCGAACGGTCGCTGCGGCACTGGATCAGCTTCGAAGGCGCCCTCCAGGGCTACAGCTTCACGGGCGCCGCGTCGATCTCGGCGCTGCTGGGCAAGGGCAACGACGCGCTCGGCTACCTCGGCGAGCTGCTGCGACGGTTCATCAAGCCGAACACGATGTACCAGGAGGCCGGGCCGGTCATCGAGACGCCGCTCTCGGCCGCCCAGTCGGTCCACGAGATGCTCGTCCAGAGCTGGGGCGGCATCATCCGGATTTTCCCCGCCGTGCCCGACGCCTGGCGCGACGTCACGGTCCACGACTTCCAGACGGAGGGCGCGTTCACGGTCAGCGCCGTCCGCAGCAAGGGTGTGACGCAGTTCGTGCGGGTGCGCAGTGATGCCGGCGAGCCGTGCCGGGTGCGGCCTGGGATCGCGGGGCGCCTGGCCGTGCGCGGCGAGCACGGGCCGGTGCGGTGGCGCGACGCCGGCGACGGCGTCGTCGAGATCGACCTCGACCGCGACGACGAGGTGCTGATCTACCGTGCCGGCACCCGCCCCGATTTCGTGATCGCGCCGGTGCCGATCTCCGTGCCTGGCACGCTGTGGGGCCTCCAGCCGCTGCCGCCCGTGGGCGAGACCGTGCCGCTCGACCTGAAAGACCAGTTCAACAACGACGGCATCTCACCGGACGGGAACCGAAGCGATGGCAACTTCGACGGCGCCGGTTTCACGTACCCCGTCGAGGATCTTCCACCCGCCGGGCCGGTGACGTACGACGGGGTGCCGTTCGTGTTCCCGTCCGCGGCCGACGGGGTGAAGAACAATGTGGTGGCGCGTCGCCAGGTGCTGGCCGTACCGGCGGGGAAGTACGCCAAGCTGCGGATCCTCGGCGCCGGCGGGGGTGGGAACGTCCGCAGCACGGCCACCGCCACCTACGCGGACGGCACGACCGGCGACGTCCTGATCGAACTGTCCAACTGGACCGGCGCGCCGTACTACCACGAGGCCGAGATCCTGCGGACCCGGCGCCGCCACGGACCTCCCCCGACCGGCGGCGACGCCGCGAACGCCGCGATCTTCCACCAGGTGACGTCGCTGGATCCGTCGCGCGAGCTGCGGTCGATCACACTGCCGAACCAGTCCCGGCTCCACCTGTTCGCCCTGACCCTGGAACGGCCCGTGGCCTGACAGTCGAGTGCCCCGGACGCCGTGCGGAACGTCCGGGGCACTCAGTCCCAGGGGGGCTACTTCACCTCGACGCGGAAGATCTTGTCCGAGCCGTCCGGCTTGCCGCCGTTGTTGTCGCTGTTGGTCGTCGTGACCCAGAACTGGTTCTTGCCGGGGATCTTCTCGACGGTCCGCAGGCGGCCGTACTCGTTGACGTAGTACGCCTCGGGCGTGCCCGTCCCGGTGCCGTTCAGCGGGATGCGCCACAGCCGCTGGCCGCGCAGCGCCGCCATGTACACGGCACCGTCCACGACGGCGATGCCGCTGGGCGACGCCTCGCCGACCGACCACTGCCGCTTCGGGTTGGTCATGCCGGACGTGGAGCAGTTGCCCTCGCACGTCGGCCAGCCGTAGTTCTTGCCGGACTCGATCAGGTTCAGCTCGTCGAACTTGGAGTTGCCGAACTCGGCGGACCAGAGCCGCCCGGCGGAGTCCCAGGCGAGGCCCTGCGGGTTGCGGTGCCCGACGCTGTAGACGAGCGTGCCGAACGGGTTGCCGGGAGCAGCCTTGCCGTCGGCGGTCATCCGCAGGATCTTGCCGTTGATCGAGTTGCGGTCCTGGGCGAGGTTGGGCTGCTGGGCGTCGCCGGTGCTGGCGTAGAGGAACTTGTCCGGGCCGAACTTGAGCCGGCCGCCGTTGTGGAACCGGTTCTTCTTGATGCCGGTGAGGATGGTCTTCGGGGCGCCGAGCTTGGTGCCGTCGAACGTCATCGTCACGATCTGGTTGCCGGCGGATGCCGTGTGGTAGACGAAGATCAGCTTGTCGGCCGCGAAGGTCGGCGACACGGCGATGCCGAGCAGCCCGCCCTCCCCGTCGGTGGTCACGACGTTCGGCACCTTGCCGACCTTGGTCTTCTGCCCGGACTGGGTGACCTTGTAGATGTCGAACGAGTCCCGCTCGCCGACGAGCGCGTTGCCGTCGGGGAGCCAGTCGATGCCCCACGGGACGGTCAGCCCGGACGCCACCGTGGTGATCGTCGACGGCGTGCTCGTGCCGCCCTGCCCGGACTTCGTCTTCGCCGTGACCTGGTTGCTGGCCGGCGACGTGTTGGTGGCGGCGTCCTTGGCCTTGACGGTGAACGTGTAGGACGTGTTCGGCACCAGGTTCTTGACCTCGGTACTCGTCCCCTTGACGTCGGCGGCGAGGACCGTGCCGCCGTTGTAGACGTCGTACCCGGCCACGCCGACGTTGTCGGTGGCGGCCGTCCACTTGAGCGAGACGCTGTTCGCCGTCGTCGCGGTCACGGCGAGGCTCGTCGGGGCGGACGGTGCCGCCTTGTCGGAACTCTCGGGCGTCGTGACGGCGGCGGCGTTGCTGGCGGTGGACACGTTGCCGGCGGCGTCGCGGGCGAAGACCGTGAAGCGGTACGCGGTCTTGGGCTTGAGCCCGGTGACGTCCGCGGTGGCCTTGTTGCCGGCGACCTCGGTGTACTTGTTGCCGTCGTGGTAGACGTCGTAGGCGGTGACGCCGACGTCGTCGGTGGCGGCGGTCCAGGACAGCGCGACGCTGGTCGCGGTGGAACCGGTGGACTTCAGGTTCTTGGGCGCGCTGGGTGCCTTCGTGTCCGCGGCGGCCTTCTCGGACGCGTTGGCCAGGTTCGGCAACGTCGCGGCGGCCGTGACGACGCCGGTGACGGCGATCACGGCGGCGCCGGCCACCAGGGTCTTTCGGAACCTCATCGGTGCTCCTCGCGCAGGGGTACGGCCGCTGCATCCGCACCTGCGCCACGACCTAGACATGTGATCTCTAACGAGACCTGAGTGGCTAGTCAACCGTCACTCCTGCCTCTTAGGCACCACTTAATGTGCCCTTAAGCGGACAAAAGCTCCCAGCGACGGCGCGGGCACAGAGGGTTGATGGTGTGACGTCTCCGTGTGGCCTCGCATGCCCGCACTCCGACTACTCAGTGAATATGGGGGAGAGGCCCCCATGTCGAGCCCTTTCGGGCAACGCACGCTTCAACCGACCGCCTCCGGCCGGCACTGTCGCCGGCCGCCGAAAGGAGCTCCATGAATACGCGAAGCATCCGCCGCTGGGCGACCGCGACCGGCGCCGTCGCCGCGGTGCTCGGCGCCCAGGCGCTGGTCCAGCTGGTCGGCGCGACGCCCGCCTCGGCGCTGCCCGGCCTCCAGGTCGTCAGCGTCGTCAGCGGGTTCGACTCGCTGGCCAGCAAGTCGATCACCGCCAACTGCCCGGCCGGCAAGAAGGTCGTCGGCGGCGGTGGCCGGGTCAACGCCTCCGGCGGCAAGGCGGGCGTCACCGAGCTGAGCCCGGTGACCGGGGCGACGGACGGCTTCAAGGCGACCGGCTTCGAGTCCGACAACGGCTTCGCCGGCACCTGGTCGATCCAGGCGTACGCGATCTGTGCCAGCCCGATCGCCGGCCTGCAGGTCGTCAGCAAGACCAAGGCGCCGTCCTCGCTGGAGTTCCAGCTCGAGGCCGTCGGCTGCCCGACCGGCAAGCGCGTGATCGGCACCGGCGCGCGGATCAACAACCCGGCCGGACAGGTCGCGTTGCAGGCCAAGGGCACGAACAACCCGGACGCCACGTTCGGCAGCGTGTCCGCATACGAGGACATCGACGGCTTCGCCGGCAACTGGGGCCTCACCGCGTTCGCGATCTGCCTGCCCAACCCGATCGCCGGGTTCTCGATCGCCAGCGCGTCGTCGTCGTGGAACTCCGACGCCGTCAAGATCGTGAACGTCACGTGCCCCGGCGGCACGAAGGTGCACGACATCATGTTCTCCACGGGTGCCGGTAACGGTGACCCGGTGCTCGACGCGCTGGTCCCGACGAACGCGGTGCCGACCACCGCGCAGGCCATCGTCCGCGAGGAGACCGGGACGACCGAGAACTGGTCGGTCATGGTCCAGGCGATCTGCGCCACGTGATCTGAGTCACGGACTGAGCGGGCGTCACCGGTTACCGGTGACGCCCGCGCCCGTTGTGCGCGCCGTCGTCATCGCCCGTCCATCTGCGCGTCACCCCGGTTCCTTAGCGTTCGCCCGCGGCCTCGCCCCCGAGTTTCGGACTTTTGAGGGTCCCCGGCCGCCGCCGACCCTCAAAAATCCGAAGGTCGGCGCGCGAGCCGATGAGGAGCAGGCGATGCAGGTACCCGAGTGGGCTGACCCGGCGGTGTCCGAGGGCGAGCTGGATCCGCAGGAGCTGTCACGCCGTGACCTGCTCCGTCGGGCCGGCCTGTACGGCGCCGGCTTCGCAGGCGCCACGCTCGCCGGCGGCACGGCGATCGGCGCCTTGGCTGGCCCCGAACCGGCGGCGGCCACGCACGGCGGCGACCCCGACCTGGTCTACCTCGTCGGAGACCACCACGTGCACACCGTCTACAGCCACGACGCGAAGTACACGTTCTCGCAGCAGGCGCGGCGCGCGGCCCAGTTCGGCCTGGACTGGATGGTGTTCACCGAACACAGCAACGTCGGCCACGCGCACGGCGGCGGTGTCCTCAAGGAGCACGCGGACGTCCTGACGGCACGGGCCGAGAACCCGCGGCTCCTGATCTTCCAGGGCCTGGAGTGGTACATCCCGGCCGCCGAGCACGGCACCGTGTTCACCGCCCCCGGGCCCAACGAGGCGACCGTCCTGCGCGACTTCGAGCTGGCCTACGACGGCAAGCTCCTCGGGCGCAGCGCGTCGACGCCGGAGAACGAGGCGCTCGCCGTCGAGGCGATCCGCTGGCTGGCCGCGCGGAAGCGGGCCGGCGACGTCCCGGACGCGCTGGTCCTGGCGAACCACCCGTCCCGGCTCGGCATCGACTCGCCGCACGAGATGCGGGCGTGGCGGGACGCCGACCCGCACATCATGATCGGGATGGAAGGCGCGCCGGGCGCGCAGGGCGCGGCGCTGCCGCACCGGGGCGGGGACAGCATCCGCGGCGAGTACGAGAACGCGCCGTCGCCGCAGTCGTGGGCCGGGTACCCGACCGAGGCGTACGTGACGTACGGCGGCTTCGACTGGATGACCGCGACCGTCGGCGGCCTCTGGGACGCGATGCTGTCCGAGGGGAAGCTGTTCACGATCACGTCCAATTCGGACAATCACCGGACGGTCCACGACACGCTCCGCAACGGCGACTGGGCACCGGGGGAGAGCTTCGACAACACGGGCCGGCTGCCGGACCCGGTCGAGGCGGGTTCACCGCAGCCGGGCAGCGACTACTGGCCCGGACAGTTCAGCCGGACGCACGTCGGCGTCACGCGGTACGGGTACCGCGAGGTCATGGGCGGACTCCGCGCCGGGCGCGTGTGGGTGGACCACGGCCAGCTGGTGGACGGGATCGACGTCCGGCTCGGCCGCCGGCATGGTCCGTCCGCGACGCTGGGCGGCCGGATCACGGCGCGGCGGGGCGAGCGGCTGGAGCTGCGCGTCACCGTCACGACGGCGAGCCGGCCGAACTTCCACGGCGAGGTGCCCGAGCTGGCGCACGTCGACGTGATCCGTGGTGCCGTGCGTGGTCCGGGCCGCGACCGGGATGCCTGGCGCGCGCCGGACACCCGCGTCGTGAAGTCGGTCGACGTCGACGGCCGGACCGGCACGTACACGCTGCGCATCCCGGTCGAGGCCGGCCGCGACCCGTTCTACGTGCGGCTGCGCGGCAGCGACGGGCGGCGTAACGGGCCCGGGCTGCTCGGCGCGTCCGTCGACCCGCGCGGGCCGGTGTCGCATCCACGGGGCGACGGTGACCCGTGGCTCGACACCTGGCTCTACACGAACCCGATCTTCGTGGACGTCAGACGGTGACGTTGTCCCTCGTCCTGAAGTCCTCGCCGTCGGGCGCGGTCAGCACGGCGTAGAGGACGAACAGCATGGCGCCGGTCGCGACCATGATCACCGGCATGAGGAAGTTGAACGGCTCGGTGCCCCGGATCGGGGCGCCGATGTCATGCTCGTGGACCCGCAGCGCGGCCATCCCCGTGTAGTGCATGCCGGTGACCGCCACGCCCATGACGGCCGCGCCGAGCGTGATCAGCCCGGGGGTCTGGATCACGACGGTGAACCAGAGGGCGACGGTCGCGGCCACGACGGCGATCAGGACCGACAACCCCACGAGCCAGGGGTCGTAGGCGATGTCGCCGTGCACGCGCATCGCCGACATGCCCATGTAGTGCATGATCGCCACGCCGACACCGGTGAAGGCGCCGCCGAGCAGCAGCCGGGTGATCGACACCTCGCGGGTGCCGATGATGAACAGCCCCACCCCGACGACGCCGACGGCCGCGAGCGCGCTGGCGAGTGTGATCGGCACGTTGTACCGGATGTTGTCGTCCACGACCGTGAAACCGAGCATGGCCATGAAGTGCATCAGCCAGATCCCGGTGCCGCCGATAGCCACGGCGGCGAGGATCAGCCATCGTGCCGGACTGGCTCCGGTGCTGTGGTAGCCCCGCGCTCGGGCGGTGCAGATCAGCCCGAGTAGCGAGCCTAAGAACGAGATGCCGTAGGCCATGGCCGGGTTGACCCAGCCGTACGTGAAATGGTTCAGGTCCATGCCTGTTAGCCCCCTGTGCCCCCGGGTGGACGTACCCCCGCCACCCTGTCTACGCAGCATGAACAGTGGCTGCTCTGGCAACAAGGGGCATATCGGGCAACCTTGGGCGCGCAGGTTTAACTCTTGTATAAGAAGCCTGGTTTGGGGCGTCAGCGGAGGCGGGACGGCGGCAGCGATCGGCGGGCCGGGCGCGATCGGGCGCGGTAGAGCGGGCGGGTGCAGCGGGGCTCGATGGGTGGCGGAGGGTCGTCCTCGTCGTCCGGCTCGGCGGTCTCAAGTTCGGACCAGTAGGCGGCCGTGAACGCGAGCCCGGCGCAGAACCGCTCCTGCATATGCGCTGTCCCCTCGGAGTCGTGGTGGTCAGGCCTGCCCGGCGGTGTAACGGTGGAGTTACATGAAGGCACGGTTGTGTCGCCAGAGGCTGACAACTCGGAGGACTCTAGTACTTAGGTGGCAGAGCGTCAACGGATAGATACACAACCCGACAGACCTGTAAGCTGCCGACAACAGAACCTGGGAGGGGGTGCGATGAGCGACGCAGGCTCGCAACCTGGGCGGAGTCTCGCCGAGCGACTCAACCACCTGCTGACCGCCACGGCGCCCCCCAGCGGGAAGCTGGCGACCACACGTGAACTGGCGCAGCAGCTCACCGACGCCGGTCACCAGGTCTCCCATACCTACGTCGCCCGGCTGCTCAACGGGCAGGCCGACGATCCGAGCATGCGGTGCCTGCAGGCGCTCGCGAAAGTGTTCGGCGTGCCGCCGGGCTACTTCGTCGACGACGAGACCGCCGAGAAGGTCAACAGGGACCTCGACCTGCTCGCCGCGCTGCGCGACGGAGACGTGCGCGTCATAGCACTGGAATCACGAGGGCTGTCACCGTCCAGTCAGGAGACTGTCCTCAGCGTCATCAAGCAGGTGCGCCGGCTTGAGGGGTTGACCGTCGACCGCGACGAGTGACCGCGAGGGTGACAAGCCCCTCTATGGTTGAGGGTTAGGTCAGCCAGCGGACGGGACGGGGAGCGCCAGTGGGCAGTCCTGAGGCGATCGTCGCGCGGTGCGAGGCGCTGATCGATCGTGTCGACCTGCCCGACCCCTTCGACATGCGGACGTTATGCGACCGGCTCGGCGAGGTCTGGGGCTCGACCGTCTGCCTCTACCCCACCCGGACGACACCCAGCGGCCCCTGCGGAATGTGGGTGTCGTTGCAGGTCGGCGACGCGACCTACGACGTGTTCGCGTACGAGCGCGACGCGTCGCCGTGGCACCAGGCCCAGATGATCTTCCATGAGATCGGCCACCGACTGCTCGGCCACGTCGGCGACACCGAGCTGCCGCTCGACAGCCGCGACCTCGTCGCCCACCTCATGCCGACCCTCGATCCTGATTTGGTCAAGCGCACGCTCGGCTGCGCGCGTGACGCCGTCGGCATACGACGATCCGCGGGAGAAAGAGGCCGAGTACATCGGTGCTCGACTGTTGGATCGCGCGTACGGGTGGCGCACCGGACCCCTCGCGGCAGACGCGCCAGCGGACATACAACGGCTGCACTCGGCGCTTGGCTCAACGGCTCGGCCTGATGCGTAGCGACATCGGGGTGTTCGTCGCTGCCGCCTTGGCCTGGGCTGCCTTTTTCTACAAGCTGCGACACCTGCGGCAGCGCGCTGCTGAGCCTGGCGCAATAGCACTTCGTGCGCTGGTCGTGTTGCTCGGGCTCATGGCGTTCATGTTCCTGCTGCTGCCCCAGGCGATAGCTGAGCCGCTGGACACGCTCGTGGGGCTTTCGGGGGCCGTGCGTCTTATCGCCAACATGCTCGCGATGGTTACGAGCCTGGCGGTGATGGCATGGCTGCTGTACCTGAGCAATCCAGAGGAAGAGGCAAGGGCACGACTGAAGGTGCACTCGCGTGTATTGGCGGTGATGCTCCTGGCCGTGGTCGTCATCTTCGCGTTCGACCACCCTCCGGTGACCCCCGATCGCGAGTTCGCCGGTGCGCACATGCACCTGTTCATCCTGTATCTGGGCTACGTGGAGTTCAAACTCGTAGTCCTGTCATGGCGATACGCGTCGATGGTTCAGGCGCCTCTACTCCGCCTCGGGCAGCGAACCGTGGCGGTCGCCATCGTCTTTGGCCTCGTCTTCCTGCTCATCGAGCTCATCTATCTGATCGAGAGTGACCTGGGAACGGACTTCTACGGCTCACCGGCAATGTCGCGGTCTTTCTATCTAACCGCCGCAGCACTCCTGGTGATCGGGCTGACCGTGCCGGCCTGGGGGCCGCGCATCGGCTTCGAAACCGCATGGTGGAGGGTAACGCGATGGCATGCGGCCCGGCGGATGAGGCCATTGTGGACAATTGTCACGGGGTCGTGTCCGAGCGTCGTTCTCGATCGCACACTGCTCGCGGCATCTCCACACGGCAAGCGGTTGATGGCGGAGCGGTTGCCGGTGGAGATTCTCGACGGCTGGCTGCTCCTGCGGTCGTATCTCACCGACTCCGACGTAGCGGATGTCGCGCGCCTCGCGCAGGAGCGCGGTGCCGACAGCGCGGCCGTCGCCGCCGCATACGTCCTGATCGCCGTGCGCCGGAGGTCCGCGGGCGCCGAAGCGTCGGGCATGCCGCCGGTGGAACACCTGGGCGCGGAGACCGGCCGGACCCTCGTCGACGACGCGCGGTTCCTGTGCGCGGTCGCCAAGGCGCTGCGCTCCCCGTTCATCCGCGCCGCCCTGGCTCAGGTGCCTGCCACGGCTGGAGCGGCCAATGGTGCGTGACGTAGCCGTCCTTCTGATCGCGATGGCCTGCTGGGCTGGCTTCTTCTACAAACTCCGCCACCTGAGACAACGCGCCTCTGGCCCCGGCGGTCCGGCGCTTCGTGCGCTCGCGTTCGGCCAGTTCACGCTCGCCGGGGCGTTGACATTGGATTCGGGGTTGGTGGCCAGGGCTGTCGACGCAGCTACCGGCGTGCCCGGATCGGCGCGGCTGGGGGTCAACAGTCTCTCGATGGGCAGTTGTTTGGCGGTCATCGCCTGGCTGCTCTACTTGAGCCTTCCGGCTGACATGATGCGCGCCCGCCTGGCCGTTCACGCTCGGGTCATGGCGGGTGCGGTCGCGATGATGCTCGCGATGTTCGTGATCGATCATCCCGCGGTGACGCCCGACGCGCCGTTCGTGGGAGCCTATAACTACCCCTACCTGGCGTTCGTCGTCTACATCGTGGTGCCGGTGACCATCCTGTTCTGGCAGTACGCGGCCAAGAACGAGCCACCGATGATGCGCCTTGGGCTTCGGCTGGCGTCGATCGGATCCGGTCTCGGCGTCGCGTCGATGATCGTGATCTTGCTGTACCTCATCGGTGCCGAGCTGCAGTGGGACCTACCGGGGTCGACACATGTGGCCGCACCGTTGTACACGGCAGCTGCAGTTGGGTTTGTTGTGGGCATCGCATTGCCGGCGGTAGGCCCTCGCCTCGGCCTGGAGGCACTGTGGTGGCGCGTGGGCAGGGCCTACGCGACGCGAAGACTCCGTCCGCTCTGGCGGACTGTTGCGGAGTCGTGCCCCGGTGTCGTCCTGGACCGCGACCTGTTGGCGGCATCGCCTGTCGGCGAGCGGCTTGAAGCCGAACGGATGCCCGTCGAGATCCTCGACAGTTGGATCACACTTCGCTGCTATCTCCGGTCGAGCGACCTCAAGCTGATCAGCGAACGAGCGCCTAAGGACGATGCCTCGATCGCAGCCGCGCGCCTGATGCTCGCGATCCGTCGCAAGCAGGACGGCGAGCAGCCTGCTCCGGTCCAGGCAGGGCGCGAGCACCTCAGGCTCGGTGCGGGCACGACTCTTCTGAGCGATGTCCGTTTCCTGTGCGCGGTTTCTCGGAAGCTGAGATGCCGGTCGGTGCGTGAGGTGCTGATCACAGCGCGCGCTCAAGACGATGCCACGTGTCCAGATAGTGTGACAAAACTGACTTCGTAGTAATCAAGAGTCATCGCACCCCCACGGAACGTAAGCTGCGAACGGCGTTACCGCGCTGCGCTCTGACGACGTCGGCACCCGCACGATGTCGCCACCCGTTCGTGGGGAGGTGCCATGCAACCCGACGGCCATCTGCTCCAGATCGACACTCTGATGCGGTTGGCGGCTCCCAGCGAGAGGGCCGCTACTCGAGCGAAGGCGAGCCAGCTGATCCGAGAAGCCGCCGGCTGGCGAGACTGCGCGTACCTAGCACTCGGTACCAGGTTGCTCCGAAACGTTGCCGTGACAGTCACGATGATTGCTCCGAACCTCAGGCACGACCGACTCGCACTTCTTCTGCGGTACAGCCTGTGGTGCTACCTGCTTGACGAGCAACTGGACAGGCCTGACACGACCATGTCCGCAATGGAGCTGACGAGCCGCTCCATCCGGACCACCCTACGTACAGGTCTGCCCGCCAGAGCGGACTGTTTGATTGACACCGAACTGGCCTTCTTACTTGTAGGTGCGCAACAGCGGGACCGAGCAGGGCGTCTGGGGCTCTTCAAGGAAGAGATAGCGGACGGTGTTACGGCGGCGCTGGACCACGCTCATCTCAGCCGCCGGACAGCGCGTCGCCGGCGGCGAGTAAGACCACCGACCGCTGAGCAGTATCTGGAGACGGCCAGCCGCCATATTCACTACCGCAGCTTCGCGCACTGCCTTCTTCTCCTGAGCGGAGCGGAGATCCCACGGGCCGCGATGGACATGGTCGATGACGCGCTCACCGCCGGTAGCAGGGCTGTCCGGCTCGTCAACGATCTCCGAACGGCGCCGAAGGACAGGGCTGAAGGTTCGCTCAACATCCTGAGATTGCGGTCGCGGACGGGACGTCGTACCTCGGCTGACGCGGTCAAGCATCGGGTCGAGCACAACATCCGGGTTCACGGTGTCCTCGCCGAGGCAGGCGTCGCGGCCGGGATGTCGGCGTCGGTCGCTGCGCTACTGGTCAACAGCTTGCGAGTAGCAGTGGGCGTGTATCAGACCACTGATCTAGCGATGGAGGAAGCATGGTCGCTTCACCGGAACTTGGCCGGCCCGCCGGGCGACGTGGTACCGGCGCTTCGGCAGCCCGGCGTGCTCGGTCGATTCAGCCGGCCGCACCATTCCACGATTAGCGCGCGACCCGCTGAGGGCGCTCACTGAAATCGGCCAGGAGGCGGATGGTGGGGTGGTGCGCCTCAACCTCGGAATGTTCCGGCCCTTCCTCGTCAGCGATCCCGACGACGTTCAATTCGTGTTTCGTGACGGTGCCGAGAATTACGTCCGCGATGGCATGATCTGGCGTCCGCTGCGCCGGCTGACCGGCAACGGCATCGCAAGTGACGGGCCGACGTGGCGGGCCAGCAGGCAGCGACTCCAACAGTTCTTCGTGGCGAAGGATATCGACGCGATGATCGATTCCATGTCCGGCGCGATCGGGGACGCGCTCGATGAGCTCGATGCACGGGTCGGGCTGGACGTGCCGTTCGACGCACTATCGGAAATGACGCGCATCGTTCACCGCGCCTTGGTGCGCGTCTTCTTCGGTGATCGGATCGCCATGGCAGACGCGGATCGGCTGGGCGAGGCCATCAGCACCGCCTTTACCTCACTCGGTGCGCGGATGCTCCTGCCGTTTGTGCCCACCGCGGTTCCGTTGCCGGGCGACCGGGCATTCCAGCGGGCGGTGCGAACGGTCGACGATGTCATCTACCCCATAGTGCGACGCCGTGCCGACGTAGCGTCCGCGAGGACGGATATCGTGTCCGGCCTTGGTCGTCTGCGCGACGATCGCGGCAACGCCCTCTCCGACCGCGCTGTTCGGGACGACCTGAACGCCATGTTCGTGGCGGCGACGGAGACCACGGCGCTGGCGTTGACGTGGCTTTGGGTCGTTCTTGGTCGTCGCCCCGACGTCGCCGCGACGCTCACGCGTGAGGTTCACGACGTGGTCGGCGCCGGTAGCCCGACGCGTTCCCATCTCGCCAACCTTCGCTACACGAAGATGGTTCTCCAGGAGACCCTTCGTATGTACCCAACGGGCTGGATTGTGCCGCGGGTGGCACGTCGACGACATGTTCTCGGCGACGTCGTAGTCCCCCGTGGAGCGACCGTTCTGACCAGCCCGTATGTCACGCAACGCCTGCCTCGCCTCTGGGATAGCCCAACGGTGTTCAAGCCAGAGCGATTTTCGCCGGAGGGCTCAGGGGACCGGCATCGGTTCGCCTACTATCCGTTCGGCGGAGGCGAGCACATGTGCCTGGGTACGCATCTCTTCATGGTGGAGGCCCAGCTGATTCTCGCCTCGATATTCAGCCGATACCAGCCGCGCCTCTGCTCATCGCCGATCGTCGAACCGAAGGCGGCCACGTCACTGCGTCCGAGTCAGCCGGTGAAGCTCATGTTCTGTCGTGCGTAAAGACCCAGCGCGGCGAGGCGTGCTGCGCTGATGACGGTGGATGGCGCATAGAGGTCCTTCGCATGCCAGAGGGGTTCATACGTTGGTGGGCTGTCGTGGGTGCAGAGGTGCTGGGCGCCGGAGGTTGCCGCGTGCTCGATCGCCTGTGCCAACGCCGTGTCGAAGCCGACTGTGTCCGCAGCCACGAGGAGGATCTGTACCGCGTATGACGTCTCCTCGATCGTCCCGCTCCATCGCCCCCATGAACCGTCGGCGCGTCGGGTATCGAGAACCCATCGTGACGCGGACTCGATCGCGCAGCGCGCACGCGCATCGCCGCATGCAGCGAATGCGGCGACGCAGCACGCCGTTGCGTAATACGGCGAAGCATGCCACTTGTCTGACCAGTTGCCATCCGCGCACTGCATTTCGAGCAGCCAATCGGTCGTCATGCTCATGGCGGACCGGAGGCGAGGCCGGGCTCGCGGCCGCGACTTGAGAAACACGGCGAATGCTTCGAGCACGTGCGCGTTGGTGCTGACAGACGGAGTGCGCTCATCGGGAAAGCAGGTGAAGTAGCCGTCAGTGCGGTACCGCATCAGCACAGCCGGATCGTGTGCCCGGCCGTGACGCGCCAGTGCACTGAGAATCGCAGCGGTATCGTCGGCGTCGGCCGGAATGCCAGGACCTGCCGGGGCACCGTCCACATCGAGGCTTGCTTCGAGCCGATCGAGCAGGATTGGTGGGGTCTCGTAGTTGATCTGGCCTAGCGCGAGCGAGTTCAGCACCCATGCAGCCTCGAAGTAGGTGATCGGCACTACGGCAGGGACCGTGCCGTTACCGCGTGCTTGAACTTGCTCCAGATATCGGACGGACGCGGCGGCGGTGGGGTGCTCGAGATCTGCTGCTGGCCCCAGCCAGCTTGCGGTCGCAGACGGAGAGCCTGCCACGGCGCCACCGGATGGGCGTATGAACTCGGCGGACACTGCGTGTGGGCCGAAGGCTTCGAGTGCGGCCCATGTCTTGTCTGGCAGTGGTATGCCGTGGTCAAGGCGCGCGATGAACGCCTTGTACAAACCCGGATCGAGTGTCTTCGGAACGATCAGCCTTGAGCCCAACCAGTGGCTGGGTACGGAGACTGGGGTCACCAATGCAAGCGAATCCAGTGTGGCGTTAATGGCTTGAACGAGAGCAGGAACAAGGAACTCCACGGCGATGGTGTCTGGTGTGGACACGACGGGACGGCCGAACAGGTCCCGCAACGCCATGAGGCCGGCGTCGACGGCTTGGACGGCGCGGACCCTGCTGTGGAGGTCTCCCGCGCGACGTACCTCCGTGAGGAGGGCTTCGGTCGCGCTTAGCGTGGGAACGATCGTGTAGCCGCCCGGTCCGCCCCACGTTCCGTTCGCTGACTGATGAGACAGTAGATAGTCGAGCCGGGCGGTGTGGCCTGGCAGCCAAGGAGTGTGTGACATCAGGCGCGCCGTGTCGTACACGGATGCGGAGACCTGTCCCTGGCTGTCGTCGAGAACTTGTGTAAGCAGGCGCGTGGCGTCAGAGAACGAGGGCAGGCGCTTCGGGCATTCGGCCATGACGGTGGGCCTTCCATCGGCAGCGAATGGTCTAAACCTGCGCCCCCGTGGCGGCTGAGACGCTAGCAGTCGGCCGGACTGTCCTCAATAGATCGCCGCGTACCCTGGGACATCGCCCGAACGGCCGACTGAGTCGACCGAAACGATTGAGAAGCAGTGGTCGCCACTGCTACGGTCCCCGTTGGCACTTGGGTCAAATCGGGAGTTGTGCCGCCGCCTCTGCAGGTGGCTGGCCGCTGGTCCTGGTGCTTCACACTCTGTTCGCGTCTGGCTCTAGTTCTCTGTTAGGACGAGGTGCATGAGTTCCCGCAGCTCAAGTTTGCGGATCAAGGTCATAGCGATGCTCGCTTCGCTCGTTGCCTTGTGGGCATTCGCAGCGACTGTGACCCTTCGGGAAGGACTCAACCTTCTCTGGGTCAGCACCACGGCGGAAGAGGTCGGTAAACCCGCGGATACGTTGGTGGCGGAGTTACAGACCGAACGCCGCTTGTCCTTGGTCTATCTCGGCGGCAGCACAGCGGCACAGCGTGCGGCGCTTGTCGACCAGCGCAAGGTCACAGACCAGGCCGTCGTGAAGTTCCGCGAACGCGCGGGTAGCTCAGCGGTTGAGTCGACTGCCTCAACCGAGCTGGAGCAGCGGCTCGGTGAGACCTTTGGTCTGCTGGACAGCATCGATCAGATGCGTGACGCCGTTGACGGCAGGCGGCTTGAGCGAGGCAGTGCGGCAGGTCTCTTCAACGAGCGCATCGACGCGGTGTTCCGCATCTACGGCGCCCTTGCAACCTTGGACGATCCGGATCTCGCGAAGGCGTCCCGGACACTTGTCGCGCTGAGTAGGGCACGCGAGGTGCTCTCTCAGCAGGATGCGCTACTGGCGGGCGTGCTGGCGGATAACCGCCGATTCACGCCCGCAGAGCACGCGAAATTCGTGGAACTTGGCGGCACACAGCGCTTTCTTTACGCGGAGGCCTCTACCGAGCTTGCCGACGACGAACGCGAGCGATACGTCCGCGTCGTGACCGGCGAAGAGTTCGCCCAGTTCCGTGCGTTGGAAGAGAGGGCTGCGAACGCCCGGCCCGGCGCGGTTGTCGCGGTCGATGCAGTCGGCTGGCAGTCGGCGGCCACCGCGGTAATCAAGAGTCAGCAGGAGTTCGCCCTGAGCTCGGCGGACGCGCTCGTCGAGCAGGCGACACCCGCGGTTATCTGGGTGTTGGTGCGGTTGCTGCTGGCTGGTGGGCTCGGTCTTATCGCGGTCATCGCGTCCATTGTGGTGTCGATCACGACGGCGCGGTCTCTCGTCCGCCAGTTGGAGAAGTTGCGGAACGCGGCGCGTGACCTGGCCAACGAGCGCCTTCCGCGCGTCGTCGAGCGGCTGCGGCGCGGCGAAGAGGTCGACATCGAGGCGGAGGCTCCACCGCTGGAGTTCGGCACGGACGAGATCGGCCAGGTCGGCCGGGCCTTCAACGAGGTGCAGGCCACGGCGGTCCGGGCGGCCGTCGAGCAGGCCGAGTTGCGCCAGGGCGTCCGGGACGTGTTCCTGAGCCTCGCCCGCCGCAGCCAGGCGCTCGTCCACCGGCAGCTGAGCCTGCTGGACTCGATGGAGCGCAAGGAGACGGTCCCGGAGGAGCTGGAGCAGCTGTTCCGCGTCGACCACCTGGCCACGCGCATGCGGCGCAACGCGGAGAACCTCATCGTCCTCTCCGGCGCGGTGCCCGGGCGTGGGTGGCGCAACCCGATCCCGATCGTGGACGTGGTCCGCGGCGCGGTCGCCGAGGTGGAGGAGTACGAGCGGGTCACCGTGGCGCCGGTCGGATCGTCGGCGCTCGCCGGCCGGTCCGTCGGTGACGTCATCCACCTGCTCGCCGAGCTGATCGAGAACGCGCTGTCGTTCTCCCCTCCGCACACCATGGTCAACGTCAGCGGGCAGCTCGTCGGCACCGGTTTCGCCGTCGAGATCGAGGACCGCGGCCTCGGCATGAGCGCCGAAGACATCGAGGCGGCGAACGAGCAGCTGGAGAACCCGCCCGAGTTCAACCTGAGCAGCACCGCCCGTCTCGGCCTGTACGTCGTCGGCCGCCTCGCGGAACGGCACAAGGTCAGGGTCCGCCTGCGCAGCTCGCCGTACGGCGGCGTCACCGCCGTCGTGCTCATCCCGACGAGCCTCATCATCGGCGACGCGGACACGCCGACCAGGCCCCGCGGGAGCGGTGAGGTGGAGGAGACCGTCGCCATCGACCGCGCCCAGATCGCCGCACCCAAACGCACCCCCACGACCCGCGACCGCTCGGCGCAGCGCGCGTTGACGTCGATCCCCGCGGTCGAACAGGCCCCCGCGAAGACGCCCCCGCCCTACGGATCCGGCCGGTCGGACAAGCCCAAGGTCAAGACCCCGTCCGGGCTGCCGCGCAGGGTCAGGCAGGCCAGCCTCGCCGCGCCGCTGCGCCAGGAACCCGAGGTGGAGGCGCCGTCGGCGGAGG
The DNA here is from genome assembly GCA_963742725.1 of uncultured Actinomycetota bacterium. Classification (GTDB taxonomy): domain Bacteria; phylum Actinomycetota; class Actinomycetes; order Mycobacteriales; family Cryptosporangiaceae; genus CAVVAL01. Next base: position 438,042 of record CAVUMX010000004.1, read on the forward strand.
CCGACGCGCGTCCGCCGGAGGAAGTTCGCCGGATGATGTCGTCCTATCAGCGTGGAACCGAGCAAGCGCGCACGGAAGCCGGCACACCGGCGCCCGACGAAGACCAGTGAGGACTACGGCAGTGGTAGACAAGGCAACGTCCGTCAACGACCTGAACTGGCTCCTGGACGACCTGGTCGCCCGGGTCGAACAGGCACGGCAGGCCGTGGTTCTGTCCGCCGACGGCCTGCTCATCGCCGGTTCGCAGGGCATGAGCAGAGAAGACGCCGAACACCTGTCGGCCGTGGCGTCCGGGTTCCAGAGCCTGGCCCGCGGTGCCGGACGGCACTTCAACGGCGGCGCCGTCCGGCAGACGATCATCGAGATGGAGTCGGCGTTCATGTTCGTCACGGCGGCCGGGCACGGCGCCTGCCTCGCCGTCCTCAGCTCCGAGGACGCCGACATGGGCCTGATCGCCTACGAGATGGCGATGCTCGTGACCAGAGTCGGCCAGTACCTGTCGACGCCGGCCCGAACGGCCGCTGCCCAGCTCGCGGGGGGTTGATTGACGTGCCCGAGAACCAGTGGCTCGACGAGGACGCCGGCCCGGTCGTCCGCCCGTACGCGATGACGCGCGGCCGCACCCGTCCCAGCAGCGGCGAGTTCGACCTGATCGCGCTCATCGTCGCGATCCAGCCGGTCAGCGCCATATCCGCCGAGCTGGGTCCGGAACAGGTCACGATCATCGAGCTGTGCCAGCACCCGACGTCCGTCGCAGAGATCTCGGCGCATCTGGACCTGCCGGTCGGCATCGTCCGGGTGCTGCTCGGTGACCTGCTCGACAGCGGCTTCATCCTCACCCGCGAGCCGAGGCGTCTCATGCACTCGCCCGGCGAGCCCGTGCTCAAGGCGGTGATCAATGGACTCCGCTCGCTCTGAGGACGGCGCTGACGTCCCCCTCGCGATCAAGATCCTCGTCGCGGGCGGGTTCGGCGCGGGCAAGACGACGCTGGTCGGCGCGATCAGCGAGATCCGCCCGCTGCGCACCGAGGAACTGCTCACCGAGCAGAGCGTCGGTGTGGACGACACGTTCGGGGTGGAGGCCAAGACCACCACGACCGTCGCGATGGACTTCGGCCGCATCTCGCTCAGCGACGAACTCGTCCTGTACCTGTTCGGCACGCCCGGCCAGGACCGGTTCTGGTTCGTCTGGGACGAGCTGGCGCTGGGCGCCGTCGGAGCCGTCGTCCTGGCCGACACGCGCCGGCTGGCCACCTGTTTCCAGTCCGTCGACTACTTCGAGCGGCGCGGCACGCCGTTCATCGTCGCGGTGAACAACTTCGACGGCGCTCCCCGGTACGGCAGCGAGGAGGTCCGCCACGCCCTGGACCTCGACGGCGAGGTGCCGGTGGTGTTCTGCGACGCGCGCGAGAAGGAGGACGTGAAGGAGGTCCTGATCTCGCTCGTCGAGCACGTCATGGCAACAGCTCCCGGCGAGCCCGTACCCGCCGTGTAAGACTCAGGCACGATGAGCCTGTCCACGCATGTCCTCGACACCGCACGCGGTGAACCGGCACCCGGCGTGCCGGTCCGGCTGGAGCGCGCCGGTCGGGAGGTGGCCTCCGGGGTCACCGATGCCGACGGCCGGCTCCGCGACTGGACGGGCCCGCTCGCCCCCGGCACGTACCGGCTGGTGTTCGACACCGGCGCCTACCTCGGCGACGGGGCGTTCTTCCCCGAGGTGGTCGTCACGTTCACGCTGGCCGGCGACCGTCACTACCACGTGCCGCTGCTGCTCAGCCCGTATGGCTACACCACGTACCGAGGGAGCTGACGATGGCTGTCAACGGATCGGACGTTCCCGGCGCGCGGGAGGTACTGACCCCCGACGCGCTGGCGTTCGTCGTCGACCTGCAACGCCAGTTCGGGTCCGTCCGCGACGGTCTGCTGCTCCAGCGCGCCGAGCGCCGCCGGTCCATCGCGGACACGGGAGTCCTCGACTTCCTGCCCGAGACGGCCGAGATCCGGGCCGGCCGCTGGACCGTCCCGCCGGCGCCGGCGGATCTGACGGACCGCCGGGTCGAGATCACCGGTCCGACCGACGCCAAGATGACGATCAACGCGCTCAACTCCGGCGCGAAGGTGTGGCTCGCCGACCACGAGGACTCGAACGCGCCGACCTGGGCCAACATGGTCACCGGGCAGGCCAACCTGAGCGCGGCGATCGACCGGCGCCTCACGTTCACCAGCCCGGAGGGGAAGCACTACGCCTTGGCGGACGGTCCGCTGCCGGCGATCGTGTTCCGGCCCCGCGGCTGGCACCTCGACGAGCGTCACCTGCTCGTCGACGGCGTGCCCGTGACGGCGGCCCTGTTCGACTTCGGCCTGTACTTCTTCCACAACGCGCGCCGGCTCCTCGACGCCGGCAGCGGACCGTACTTCTACCTGCCCAAGATGGAGAGCCACCGCGAGGCACGGCTGTGGAACGACGTGTTCGTCCACGCCCAGGACGCGCTCGGCGTCCCGCGCGGGACGATCCGCGCCACCGTCCTCATCGAGACGATCACCGCCGCGTTCGAGATGGACGAGATCCTCTACGAGCTGCGCGACCACGCGTCCGGGCTGAACGCCGGCCGCTGGGACTACCTGTTCAGCGTCGTCAAGAACTTCCGGAACCGGTTCGTGCTGCCCGACCGGGCGGCCGTGACGATGACCGCGCCGTTCATGCGTGCCTACACCGAACTGCTGGTCGCCACGTGCCACCGGCGCGGCGCGTTCGCGATGGGCGGCATGGCCGCGTTCATCCCGAGCCGGCGCGATCCTGAGGTGAACGAGCGGGCCCTCGCCAAGGTCAGGGAGGACAAGGAGCGCGAGGCCGGCGGTGGCTTCGACGGGTCGTGGGTGGCCCATCCGGATCTCGTGCCGGTCTGCCGTGAGGTCTTCGACCGCACGCTGGGCGACCGACCGAACCAGCTCGACCGCCAGCTTCCCCTGGTGGAAGCGTCCTCGGCGCGGCTGCTCGACGTGGCGTCGACGCCGGGTGAGGTCACGGCGGCGGGCGTGCGGAGCAACATCAGCGTCGGGCTGCGGTACATCGAGTCGTGGCTGCGGGGCGTCGGCGCGGCCGGCATCGACAACCTCATGGAGGACGTCGCCACCGCCGAGATCGCCCGCTCCCAACTGTGGCAGTGGATCCACGGCACGGTGACCCTGGCGAGCGGCGAGACCGTGACGCCTGAGATGGTCCGCGCCGAGGTCGAGCGGTTCGTCGCCGACAACCCTGACGTCGACTGGACGGACGCCCGGGAGGTGTTCGAGCAGGTCGCGCTGGCCGACGAGTTCGTCGAGTTCCTCACCATCCCCGCGTACGAGAAGCTGTGAGACCCGACTTCGAGGCGGCGCTGGGCCGCCTGGACGCGCTCGACGCCGAACGGGCCCGGCGCTACCCGGGTGACGCGGGCACCCGCCAGCCGGTCCACACCTGTTACGTGCCAGCCGGTGCCCTGACCGAGGACACGCCCCGCAGGTGGGGCGACGAAGCGCTGGCGCTGCTCGCGACGCACGTCCCCGACGAGCTGGCCGCCGACCCGGAGCTGCGGGACCTGGTCGAAGCCAAGCTGCGGCGCGAGCCGGTAGAAGACCTGCGCATCGACTTCGAGGACGGGTACGGCGCGCCGGACGACGCCGTCGAGGACGCCGATGCCCTCCGCGCGGCCCGGCACGCGCTGGCGTGGGAGCCGGCGCCGCCCTGGTTCGGGCTGCGCGTCAAGTCGTTCGATACCCCGCGGCTCCGGGCCCGCAGCGTCCGCACGCTGGACATCGTCCTCACCGAGCTGGCCGGCCGTGTCCCGCTGATCACGTTTCCCAAGGTCACGGACGTCGTCCAGGTCGAGGTGTTCGTCGAGATCCTGGCGCTCCTGGAGCAGCGGCTGGGGCTCGCCGCCGGTGCGCTGCGGTTCGAGATCCAGGTCGAAACCCCACAGGCGGTTCTGGACGGGACCGGCCGGCTGGCGTTGCCGTCCTGGATCGCGGCGGGGGAGGGCCGGGTCAGCGGCCTGCACTTCGGGACGTACGACTACACGGCGGGCGTGGGGCTGGGCGCCGCCGACCAGCATCTCGCCCACGGAGCCTGTGACTTCGCCCGGCACGTCATGCAGGTGGCCGCCGCCGAGACGGGCGTGCGGATCAGCGACGGTTCGAGCAACGTCCTGCCGGTCGGCGACGCGGTGCCGCACGCCTGGCGTACGCACTACGCGCTGGTGCGGCGGTCCCTGTCGCACGGCTTCTACCAGGGCTGGGACCTTCACCCCGGCCAGCTCGTCACCCGGTACGCGGCGGTCTACGCGCATTTCCGCGAGGGCGCCGAGGCGGAGGGCGTGCGGCTGCGGGCCTACGTCGAGCGGGCCGGCGGGGCCATCGCGGACGAGCCGGCGACCGCCCAGGCGCTGTCACGGTCGCTGCTCCGGGCGGTCGACTGCGGCGCGCTCACGGCCGCCCGGATCGCCGGCCTGACCAGCCTGGACATCGCCCAGCTCCGCCGCCTCGCCCGGCGGATTCCGCTTGATGCCGGCGACTAGGCTTCCCGGCGTGAAAGACGATCTGCTCCAACCCACTGTGCAGGCGTTACCCACCACCGGCGGCAAGCCGTGGCGCGTCATGTCGCAGGGGTACGTGGCGTTCTTCGGCGGCGTGATCGCCGGCACCGTGATCGCGTTCCTCAACGCGGGTCGTCTCGGCGCGGCGCCGCGCCAGCGCTGGCTCGTGGCCGGCGTCGGCGTCGCCGGGCTCGCGATCGTGATACCGCTGGCCGTCGTCCTCTACGACGCTGACACGTCCGGCACGACCCGGCTGGTGTCCCGTGTCGTGGCCGTGTTGGCGTGCCTCGTGCAGGCGTGGCTGCTCCGCACGCTCGACCGGGCGTTCCAGATCCGCGACGGCGAGTACGGCTCGCTGTGGAAGGCCGGCATCGCCGCCGTCATCGGCTGCGGCCTGGCCGAGGCGTTCCTCCTGGCCGCCGTCATCCGGGCGGTCGCATGAACGCGGGCCTGGATCTCGCCCGGCACTGGATGACGCTCGGCCGGCCCGACCAGGTGCTCGAACAGCTCGGGAAGTTGCCCGGCGACGCCGCGATGACGCACGAGGCGTTCGTCCTGCGGGCGGCGGCGCTCCACGATCTCGGCCGGCACCAGGAGGCGGTCGCGGCGGCGGACGCCGGCCTCGGCCAGGTCGGTCCGGAGCCGCAGCTGCTGGCGCTCCTGGGCATGTCGCGCCAGGAACTCGGCCAGTACGCCGAGGCCGAGGCCGCACTGCTCGACGGGTTGGCGCTGGCCCCGACCAGCAGCTTCCTGCTGTGCGCGTACGCGCGGCTGTGCCTGGCGGTCGGTCAGGCGGACAAGGCGTCGCGGCTCGTCGAGCGCGCCGCGAGCTACGACCCCGAGGATGACGTCGTGGCGCAGACCCGCGTCCTCGTGGCGTTCGCCCGGGGTGACGACAATGAGGCGGTCCGTCGCGGCCGTGACGCGCTCCGGATCAGCCCGGACGACGGCAACAGCCACGCGCTGTACGGGCTCGCGCTGGCGAACCAGGGCAACATGAAGGCGGCGGCCACGTCGTACCGGCGCGCGGCGGCGTCCGACCCGACGAACGCCGATCTGGTCGAGGCCGCCCGCGAAACGCGGCTGGCGGTCCATCCGCTGATGTGGCCGCTGCGGCCGATGATCAAGTTCGGACCGTTGCCCGTGTGGCTCGGCGCGGTCGCCGTGATGATGGGTCTCCGCGTCGCCGGCCTGCCGGCGCTGGCCGGCGTCCTCGGCCTGCTTTGGCTCACGTACTGCATCTACTCGTGGGTGGTGCCGCCGCTGCTGCGCCGCTGGATCCGGAGGCACCGATGACCGACCGACTCGCGTCGCTGCGCCGCGCGGTCGAGGCGAGCCCGGACGACGCCATGCTCCGGCTCATCCTCGCCGAGTCGCTGACGGCGGCCGGCCACCGGGACGAGGCCCTGGGTCACTACGAGACGCTGCTCCAGCGCGGTGCGGTGCCGCCGGAGTCGCTCGTGACCGTCGGCGAACTCGCCGGTGACGCCGCGCGGCTGGACCTCGTCCGCGGCTGCCTCGAAGCGGCACGGCAGGCCGGCGTCGTGGACGGCGTGAGCCGGCTCCAGGAACTCGTCGACCGGATGCTGGACGCGCGCGGGCTGGTGAAGGTCCGCGCCGACGGGCCCGGCGACCCGGCGCAGGTGGACGCCCGCGTCGAGGAGACGGTGACGTTCGAGCAGGTCGGCGGCATGGACGAGATCAAGCGGGTCATCCACCGCATGATCATCCTGCCGCTGTCCCGGCCCGAGCTGTACGCGAAGTACGGGCGCCGTGCCGGCGGGGGCGTGCTCCTGTACGGGCCGCCCGGATGCGGCAAGACGCTGCTGGCGCGGGCCACGGCCGGCGAGTGCCGGTTGCCGTTCGTCAACGTCCGGATCGAGGACGTCGTCGACCCGTACCAGGGCGTCTCGGAACGGAACCTGCACCTGGCGTTCGAGACCGCGCGGGCACAGTCCCCCTGCGTGCTGTTCCTGGACGAACTCGACGCGCTGGCGTTCGCACGGCACAAGCATCACGGTTCGGACGCCCGTCGCCTCGTCGACGTGCTCCTCCAGGAACTCGACGCGATCGGCTCGGACAACGACGGCGTGCTCGTCCTCGCGGCCACCAACGCGCCGTGGGACGTCGACGAGGCCGTCCAGCGCCCTGGCCGGTTCGACCGCACGATCTTCGTGCCGCCGCCGGACGACGCGGCCCGCGCGGACATCGCCGGGGTGCTGCTGCACGACGTCCCCACCACGGGCGTCGACGCCGGCCGGCTCGCCGGGCTGACCCCGCTGTTCAGCGGCGCCGACCTGAGCGCGGTCGTGCAGCGCGCCGTGGACGAGGTCATCGAGGAGGCGCTGCGCACCGGCACCGAACCGCCGGTGACGATGGCGCACCTGGAGCGCGCTGTCAGCCAGGTCCGCCCGTCCACCCTGGACTGGCTGCACCGTGCACAGGCGTACGTCGAGTTCGCCAATCAGGCCGAGCGGTACGTCGACGTGGACACGTATCTGCGTACCAAGGAGGTCCGCCGCCGCCTTAAGAGTGCGGGCCCTCCGCCCCGCGCCTGACTGCCCGGGCCGCTGCACGTCACTGGCCGAGCGACGGTGTGTCTTTTCTGAGCCTGACAAATCTCGGTAGGCACACCGAGATTTGTCAGGTTCTGAAAACAGACCTTGCCAGTCGCAGCCACGAGCCGGCGACGCGTGAGCTGGGTGACTTCGGCCCCTGGGTCACCGGCGGTTACTGGAGTTGCAGGGCGAGGAACAGGTCGACGCGGTCGGAGAGGGTGGACAGGTCGCGGCCGGTGAGTTGCTCGATCCGCGCGATCCGGTACCGCAGCGTGTTCACGTGGACGTGCAGCAGCTCGGCGCACCGGGCCCACGATCCTGAGCAGTCGAGGAACGTCCGCAGGGTCGGGACCAGGTCGGACCGGTGCTGTCGGTCGTAGTCGAGCACGGGCCCGAGCACGCGGTCGCGGAACGTGCGGCGCAGATCGTCCGGGATGCCGGCGAGCAGCAGCAGGTGTGACGACAGCTCGTCGTCGCCCACCACCACGACCCGACCCGGCCGTAGCGCCGCGAGCTGCAGGCCGTACCGCGCCTCGTCCACGGCGCCGCGCAGCCCGCGCACCCCGGCGGCGACGCCGCTCACGCCGATCGCGAGCCGGCCGTCCCGGATCCCCGGCTCCAGCACGGCGACCGCGCACCGCAGCCCGTCCACCAGGTCCGCCCCCCGGCTGACCGGCACCAGCGCCGCCGCTCCGGCATCGGCGTCCGCCACGACGGCAGCAGCGCTCACGGCGTCCGGCGCCACTTGGCGGAGGGCTTCCTCCAGGACGGTGGCGGCGCAGCCGTCGGGTGCGGTGGCGATGACGACCTGGCACGACGTGTCCGGTCCGAGTCCGCACGCGCGCAGCTGCGGCAGGAAGTCGGCCGTTTCGGCGCCGCCGAGGACGAGCGTGATCAGGTCGGCGGCGAGCGGGTGGCGCTGTTGCCGGGCGAGCTGTTCGCGTTCGGTGCGGACTACCGCCACGAGCTCGTCGACGAGCCGCTGCCGTTCGGGCGCCCATCCGGCGGCGTCGCTCTCGACCACGACGCACCAGTCGGCGATCCGGGCCGTCCCGCTGACGGGCAGGACGGTGTGGCCGTCATGGACGGCCGGTAGCCGGTCGGCGCCGAGGAACGCGCCGGCGATGTCCGCCGCGTTCTCCAGCGAACGGGTCCCGGCGACGACCCGCCCGGCCGGCGTGATGACCCAGCTCGCGAGCCCGAGGTCACGGGAGACGAGATCGAGGACGGTGCCCAGCCCGGCCTCGTTGCCGCCCGCGAGGATCCGCCGGTGCCGGTCCAGGACGGTCGTCAGGTCGCCGGCCCGCTGCGCGGACACCCGCCGCACGACGGCCTCGGTGAGCGTCGCGAAGGCCACGTCGATCGGCACCTCGAACAGGGGAACGCCGTGGCGGCGGCACGCCTCCACCAGGTCGGGCGGCACCGTGCCGAGCGCCGCGTCGCCCGCCGCGAGCCCGGACACCCCGGCGGCGGCGAGCGCGGCGACGAACGTCTCGGAGTCCTTGGGTTTGCGCCGCCAGATGAGGCCGGTGAGGACGAGTTCGCCGCCGGCGAGGTACCGGCTGGGGTCGAGCATGTCGGTGGTGACGACCCAGCGGATCGGCCGGTCGAGGCCTTCGTCACCGGTGAGCAGGGTCAGTCGCAGGTCGGTGAGGTCGAGGAGGTTGTGGAGTCGCACGGCGGAGCCCCCTCCCGTGACAACGATCTCTTTGGAGGATCCTCCAATATCTCGCTGCTCGCCAGGGGTCCTTTTCGGCGGCGCCGCCGCTAGTCACAGCAGCACCTGGAGCTTCGAATAGACGGCATGGACCGGCTTGAGCGCTTCAACACCGCGGACGAGGACGTCGCCGTGGCGGACCTGCTCGCCTGCAACGCGTCCCGGCGGTGGGCGAGGCTGGTGGCCGGCGGCCGCCCGTACCGGACGGTCGACGAGCTGATCGAGGCGTCCGGGCACATCCTCACGTCGCTGGGCTGGGAGGACGTCGCCGAGGCGCTGGACGCGCATCCCCGGATCGGGGAGCGGGCGGCCGGCAGCGGCCAGGAGTCGACCTGGTCGCGCCGGGAGCAGTCCGGCGCCAGGGCGGCGAGCCCCGAGGTGGCGCGCGCCCTCGCGGAGGGGAACCGGGCGTACGAGGAGCGGTTCGGCCACGTCTTCCTCATCTGCGCGACCGGGCTGACGGCCGACGAGATGCTGGCGGACGTCACCCGCCGGCTCACCCACGACGCCGCCACCGAGCGGACGGTCACCGGCCAGGAGCTGGCCAAGATCACCGCGCTGCGCCTCGGCAAGCTCATGGCGGCGGGCATCTCGCTCGCGACGAACTCGTACGGCAAGTCGGAGGTGCGGCTGGTCCGGGTCGCGCGCGACGGTGCCCGGCACGACATCACCGACCTGAACGTGAGCGTCGCGCTCGCGGGCGACCTCGACGCCACCCACCTGACCGGCGACAACGCCGACGTCCTGCCGACCGATACGCAGAAGAACACGGTGTACGCGTTCGCGCGGGAGTACGGCGTGGGCGAGGTGGAGGAGTTCGGGCTGCGGCTCGCCCGGCACTTCGTCGACGCGCATCCGTCGATCCGGCGGGCGCGCGTGCAGCTGGAGCAGTACGACTGGGGACGGGTCGGCGACCACTCGTTCGCGCGCGGCAGTGCCGAGATCCGGACGGCCACGGCCACCTACAACGGGTCGACCGCCGCGGTCGTCTCCGGACTGACCGGCCTCACGTTGCTGAACTCGACGGCGTCCGAGTTCAAGGGCTTCCGCAAGGACGCGTACACGACGCTGCCCGAGACCGGCGACCGGATCCTCGCCACGGACGTCACCGCACGCTGGCGGCACACCGGCACCGACGCGGACTTCGACAAGTCGTTCGCGGAGACGCGCCGGCACCTGATCGAGGCGTTTGCCGGCACGTACAGCCGCTCGTTGCAGCAGACCCTGTACGCGATGGGCACGCGGATCCTGGAGCAGCGCGCCGAGCTGTGCGAGGTACGGCTGTCGCTGCCGAACCGGCACCACCTGCTGGTGGACCTGTCACCGTTCGCGCTGGACAACCACAACGAGGTGTTCCACGCCGCCGACCGCCCGTACGGGCTGATCGAGGGAACGCTCGTGCGGGACGGCGCGCCCGAGCCCGGCCTGGCGTGGTGGTGATGGCGATGGAGTTCATCCGGCCGCGGACCTGGGACGACGCGCTCGCCGCGAAGGCCGGGCAGCCCGACGCCGTCCCGGTCGCCGGCGGTACGGACGTGATGGTCGAACTGAACTTCGACAAACGCCGCCCGCCCGCGCTCCTCGATCTCACCCGCATCCCGGACCTGACCGAGTGGGGCTCGGAGAACGGCCAGGTACGCATCGGCGCGGGCGTGACGTACGCGCAGGTCATCGATCATCTCGGCTGGGCGGTGCCGGGGCTGTCCATGGCCGCGCGGACGGTGGGCTCGCCGCAGATCCGCAACCGCGGCACGATCGCCGGCAACCTCGGCGCCGCGTCGCCCGCCGGTGACGCGCACCCGCCGCTGCTCGCCAGCGGGGCGGCCGTCGAGGTCGAGTCGGTGCGGGGCAGGCGGACGATCCCCGTCCGGGAGTTCTTCGTCGGGGTGAAGCGCAACGCGCTGGCGCCGGACGAGTTGATCCGCGCGGTGCTGGTCGAGCCGGCGCGCGGACCGCAGCAGTTCGCGAAGATCGGTACGCGCAACGCGATGGTGATCGCCGTCTGCTCGTTCGGTCTCGCGCTGGACCGCACCAACCAGACCGCCGGTACCGGCATCGGCTCGGCGGCGCCGACGCCGCGCCGGGCGCCCGAGGCCGAGCAGTTCCTGGCGGAAGAACTGCCCTGGTCGTCCGGCCGGCCCCTGCACACGGTCCTCGCCACCGAGTTCGGGAACAGGGTGGCGCAGGCCGCCGATCCGATCGACGACGTCCGGGGCAGCGCGGCGTACCGCCGCCACGCCCTGTCCGTCCTGGCCCGCCGCACGCTGACCTGGGCGTGGGCACAGTACGTGCGCGAATAGGCAGTACGGACGGAGTAGCGATGCGCGTGACGGTGACGATCAACGGCGAGCAGCAGCAGGCCGATGACGTGTGGGAGGGCGAGAGCCTGCTCTACGTGCTGCGCGAACGGCTCGGCCTACCCGGTGCGAAGAACGCGTGCGAGCAGGGCGAATGCGGTTCGTGCACGGTCTACCTGGACGGGCTGCCGGTGTGCGCGTGCCTGGTCGCCGCCGGTCAGGTCGAGGGGCGCGAGATCGTCACGGTGGAGGGGCTGGCCGGGCACGACGAGCTGGATCCCGTCCAGGAGGCTTTCGTCGAGGCCGGCGCGGTCCAATGTGGATTCTGTACGCCGGGGCTGGTCGTGACCGTGCACGATCTGCTCGCGCGCACCGCCCAGCCGTCCGATGCCGAGATCCGCGAAGCGCTCGCCGGCAACCTGTGCCGCTGCACCGGGTACGAGAAGATCCTGGACGCCGTCCACCTGGCCGCCTCGCGAGCCGCCTCATGATCGTCATCGAGGGCTGCGCCGTGGCGACCGTCAGCGGCGCCGAGTACGCGAGCGGGCACGTCGTCGTCGACGGCGAGTACATCGTCGCGGTCGGCGACGGCCCGGCACCCAACATCCCAGGCGCCCGGAGGATAGACGGCAGCGGCTGCCTCCTCACCCCCGGGCTGGTCAACACCCACCACCACCTGTACCAGTGGGCGACGCGCGGCCTCGCGCAGAACTCGACGCTGTTCGAGTGGCTGGTCGAGCTGTACCCGACGTGGGCACGGATCGACGGCGAGATCGTGGACGCCGCCGCGCGTGCCGGCCTGGGCTGGCTGGCCCTGTCCGGCTGCACCACCACCACCGATCACCACTACGTGTTCCCGCGCGGCGGCGACGACCTGCTCGGTGTCGAGATCGCGGCGGCCCGTGACCTGGGCATCCGCTTCCATCCGTGCCGGGGGTCCATGGACCGCGGCCAGTCCCAGGGCGGTCTCCCGCCGGACGAGGTCGTCGAGGACCTGGACACGATCCTGGCCGCCACGTCCGAGGCGATCGACACGCACCACGACCCGGCGCCGAACGCGATGGTGCGGGTCGCCGTCGCGCCGTGCTCGCCGTTCTCGGTGTCGTCCGAGCTGATGACGGGCGCCGTCGAGCTGGCGCGCCGAAGGAACGTCCGGCTCCACACCCACCTCGCCGAGACCTTGGACGAGGACGACTTCTGCCGCGAGACGCACGGCTGCACGCCCGCCGAGTACCTGGACGAGCTGGGCTGGCTCGGCAACGACGTCTGGCTCGCGCACGGCGTCCACCTGTCGGACGAGGCGGTGAAGCGCTTCGCCGTCACCGGCACCGGGGTGGCGCACTGCCCGAGCTCCAACGCGCGGCTCGGCGCCGGGATCGCGCCGATCACAGCGCTGGTCGAGGCGGGTGCGCCGGTCGGGCTCGGCGTGGACGGCCCGGCGTCGAACGAGGCCGGCATGCTCGTCGAGGAGCTGCGGCAGGCCCTGTACCTGGCGCGTCTCGCCGGCGGTCCGGCCGCGATGAACGCCCGGCAGGCCCTGAGCCTGGCCACGATCGGCGGCGCCCGCTGCCTCGGACGCGACGCGGAGCTGGGCTCGATCGAGGTCGGCAAGCTCGCCGACCTGGCCCTGTGGCGTCTCGACGGCATCGGCCACGCCGGTATCGCGGACCCTGTCGCCGCGCTGGTCCTCGGCCCGCCGGCGCCGCTCGCCCTGCTGACCGTCGGCGGCCGCCCGATCGTGGAGAACGGCCACCTCGCGACCGCGGACATCGACACCCTGGCCAGGAACGCCCGAACGGCGGCACGACGATGAAGCAACCACTGACCGGCCTGACGACCGGCGTCGCGGGCGGCGTGGGGGAGAGCCCGCGACGCCCGGACGGGACGCTGAAGGTCAAGGGCGAGTTCGCGTACTCGTCCGACCTGTGGATGGACGACATGCTCTGGGGCGCCACGCTGCGCAGCCCGCATCCCCGCGCGCGGATCGTCGGCATCGACCTGACCGAGGCGCTGAAGCTGCCAGGCGTGTACGCCGTGCTCACGCACGACGACATCCCCGGCGCCAAGTTCTACGGACTCGACGACGCCGACCAGCCCGTCCTCGCGATCGACCAGGTCCGGTACGAGGGCGAGCCGGTCGCGATCGTCGCCGCGGACCATCCGGAGAACGCCCGGCGGGCCGTCGCGAAGATCGCCGTGACGTACGAGGTGCAGGAGCCGCTGACCGATCCCCGCCGGGCCGCGTTCGACCCGGACGCGCCGAAGGTCCACGACTCCGGCAACGTCGTGCGCCACCAGCCGATCCGCTCGGGGGACGTGGCCGGCGCCGAGGCGGACGTGGTCGTCACCGGCGAGTACGAGGTCGGCATGCAGGACCAGGCGTTCCTCGGGCCGGAGTCCGGGCTGGCGGTGCCGGCCGAGGACGGCGGCGTCGACCTGTACGTCGCCACCCAGTGGCTCCACGTCGACCGCGACCAGCTCGCGCCCTGCCTCGGCCTCCCGGCCGACAAGGTCCGGCTGACGCTCGCCGGGGTCGGCGGCGCGTTCGGGGCGCGCGAAGACCTGTCGATGCAGGTGCATGCCTGCCTGCTCGCGCTGCGCACCGGCAGGCCCGTGAAGATGGTCTACAACCGCGAGGAGTCGTTCTACGGCCACGTGCACCGGCACCCGGCCGTGATGCGGTACGAGCACGGCGCCACGCGCGACGGCAAGCTCGTGTACGTCAAGGCCGAGATCGTGCTGGACGGCGGCGCGTACTCGTCCACCACCCGCGCGGTGACGGGCAACGCGGCGTCGCTCGGCGCCGGCCCGTACGAGGCGCCGCACGTCGAGATCGACGCGTACGGCGTCTACACGAACAATCCCCCGTGCGGTGCGATGCGCGGATTCGGTGCCGTCCAGGCCTGCTTCGGCTACGAGTCCCAAATGGACAAACTGGCAACCGCCCTCGGCATGGACCCGTTGCAACTCCGGATCCTGAACGTGGTGGACCAGGGCTCCCGGCTCCCAACCGGCCAGGTCATCGAGGCTCCCGCGCCCCTCGCCGACATGGCGCGGCGACTTGCCGCCATGCCACTTCCCCCGTCCTCTACCGAGTTTGATCTTCGCGCGATGCCCGGCGGCGTCTCCAACACGACGCACGGGGAGGGTGTGGTGCGCGGCGTGGGCTACGGCGTCGGCATCAAGAACATCTGCTTCTCGGAGGGGTTCGACGACTTCTCGACGGCGCGGGTGCGGCTGGAAATGGTCGGCGGCGAACCGGTCGCGCTGGTGCACACGGCCGCCGCCGAGGTCGGGCAGGGGCTCGTGACGCTCCAGGCCCAGATCGTGCGCACCGAGCTGGGCATCGAGCAGGTCACGATCGCGCCCGCCGATACGGCCGTCGGGTCGGCCGGGTCCACGTCGGCGAGTCGGCAGTCCTACATGTCGGGTGGCGCGGTCAAGGTCGCCTGCGAGGCCGTGCGGGAGCGCGTGCTCGCCCTGGCCGACAAACGTGGTCATTCGGACGGCGCCCTGGTCGGCGGAAAGGTGCTGGTCGGCGGGGAGATCGTGGCCTCCCTGGCCGACGTGCTCGGCGACGAGGTCATCGAGGAGACCCGGGAGTTCCGGCACCGGCCGACCGGACCGCTCGATCCGTTGCGGGGGCAGGGCAACTCGCACGTCCAGTTCGCGTTCTGCCTGCACAGGGCCGTGGTCGACGTCGACACCGAGCTGGGGCTGGTGAAGGTCGTGGAGCTGGCGGCCGTGCAGGACGTGGGCAAGATCCTGAACCGGCTGTCGCTGGAGGGCCAGATCCACGGCGGGACGGCGCAGGGCCTGGGGCTGGCCGTGATGGAGGAGATCCAGGTGGTGGACGGGAAGCTGCGGAACCCGTCGTTCACCGACTACCTCATCCCGACGATCCTCGACATGCCGCCGATGAAGATGGAGATCTTGGAGAACGCCGACCCGGACGCCCCGTACGGGCTGCGCGGGGCCGGCGAACCGCCGACGCTGTCGTCGACACCGGCGGTGGTGGCGGCGATCCGGGCGGCGACGGGGCTCGCGTTGACGCGGGTGCCGATCCGGCCGGAGCACCTGACGGTGGACAGGCCGTCGTCGTGAGGTTCGACCTCGTGCTGCGGTCCGGCCGGGCGGTGGTCGGGGGAGAGGAGCGGCCGGCGACGGTGGCCGTGCGGGACGGGCGGATCGCGGCGGTGCTGCCGTACGGGGAGCCGGTCGAGGCCGACTGCGTCGTGGACCTCGGCGCCGACGCGCTGCTCCCCGGCCTGGTGGATACCCACGTGCACGTGAACGAGCCCGGACGTACCGAGTGGGAGGGCTTCGCCAGCGCCACGCGCGCTGCGGCGGCCGGCGGCGTGACCACGCTGATCGACATGCCGCTGAACTCGCTGCCGCCGACGATCGATCCGGCCGCGCTGAAGCTCAAGCGGGAGGCGGCCACCGGGCAGTGTCACGTGAACGTCGGGTTCTGGGGCGGTGCGGTGCCCGGCAACCTGGGCGAGCTGGCCGCGCTGCACGACCAGGGCGTGTTCGGCTTCAAGTGTTTCCTTGTCGACTCGGGCGTGCCGGAGTTCCCGCCGCTCGGACCGTCCGAACTGGACTCCGCTGCCCTTGAGCTGGCGTCGTTGGGGGCGTTGTTGCTGGTCCACGCGGAGGATCCGTCGTTTGTCGGGGCCGCTGGTCCTTCGTACGGCGAGTTCCTGGCGTCGCGGCCGGGTGCTGCCGAGGACGCGGCTGTCGCGCGGGTGGTCGCGGTCGCGCGGGAGACGGGCGTGCGGGCGCACGTGCTGCACGTGTCGTCCGCGTCGGCGCTTTCCGCTGTGGCGGCGGCCAAGGCGGACGGCGTTCCGGTCAGTGCCGAGACGTGCCCGCACTACCTGGTGCTGCGCGCCGAGGACGTCGCCGACGGCGCCACCGAGTTCAAGTGCTGCCCGCCGATCCGTGGCGCCGACAACCAGGACGCGCTGTGGCAGGCGCTCGCGGCCGGCACCCTGGACTGCGTCGTGTCCGACCACTCGCCGTGCACGCCAGGGCTGAAGGCCGGCGACTTCGCGACCGCGTGGGGCGGGATCGCGTCGCTGCAACTGGGGCTGCCGCTGGTGTGGACGGAGGCGTCGCGGCGTGGCTTCTCGCTGGTCGACGTCGTGGCGTGGATGGCCGAAGGGCCGGCGCGGCTGGCCGGGCTGTCACGCAAGGGCCGGATCGCGCCGGGGTACGACGCCGACTTCACCGTGTTCGCGCCGGAGGAGACGTTCGTCGTGGATCCAGGCCGGCTGGCACACCGGCACCCCGTGACGCCGTACGCGGGGCGGACGTTGCGCGGGGTCGTCCGGACGGTGTGGCTGGCGGGTTCGCGGGCTGGCGACGGGGCGCTGCTCTCGCGGGAGGCTGCGCTGGACCAGGCCCGGGGGGCGTCGTGATCGACCTGGCGTCGCGGGCGTTCGGCGGGGCGGTCGTCGCCGCGAACGACGAGTTCTTCGCCGCGAAGGAGAACCTGATCATGCCGGCGGCGCCGACGTTCCAGCCGCGCACGTTCACCCACCGGGGCCAGCAGTACGACGGATGGGAGACGCGGCGGCGCCGTGAGGAAGGGCACGACTGGGCGATCGTCCGGCTCGGGATGCCCGGGGTGGTACGCGAGGTCGTGGTCGACACGGCGTTCTTCACGGGCAACTTCCCGTCCGAGTGTTCGCTGGAGGGGGCGGTGGTGGACGGGTACCCGGATCCGCTGTCGATCTCCGGATGGGCGCCGCTCGTGGCACGTTCGATGCTGACCGGGGATTCCGAGCACCGGTTCGCGGTGGACGTGCCGCGCCGGTTCACGCACGTCCGGCTGTCGATCTACCCGGACGGCGGCGTCGCACGGCTGCGGGTCCTCGGTGACCCGGTCGCCGACCCGCGCTTCCTCGACGGGCTCCCGCTCGACCTGGCCGCCGCCGCCAACGGAGCCGCCGTCACCGGATGCAGCAACGCCTTCTACTCCAACGCCACGAACCTCATCTCGCCCGGGGAGGCCCAGGTCATGGGCGACGGGTGGGAGACGTCGCGGCGGCGGGGGGAGGGGAACGACTGGGTCGAGATCCGGCTGGCCGCCTCAGGTGTCGTCCGGATCGCGGAGCTGGACACCACGCACTTCCTGGGCAACGCGCCCGGATGGGCGTCGCTGACGGGCCGGCTCGGCGGGGACTGGTTCCCGCTGCTGCCCCGTACCGCGCTGCGCCCGGACACGCGGCACCGGTTCCTCATCGACGCGCCGGCCTGCGGATCCGTGCGGCTCGATGTGTACCCGGACGGCGGGATGGCCCGGCTGCGCCTGTACGGCGAGCTGACCTCCGACGGCCGCGCGACCCTCGACCGTCGCTGGCAAGAAACCCACTGACCCTCTAGCCGCTGAGCGTCCACAGTGCATCGATGGGCAACGCTCGTATCCGGTCTCCGAAGGGGAGCGTCTGCTGTCCGGTATACAGCACATATCCCGCGACCAGGCGTGAGCCGACTCTTTCTGACAGATGCCGGAGACCAGCAACATCTTCGCCCCGGACAGTGGCGCCCGCCTTGACTTCGACAGCGACGATCCGCCCGTCTGCCGCTTCCAGGATCACGTCCACCTCGACCTTGTCCTTGGTGCGGTAGTGGTGGAGACGCGCGCGCGTGTTGCTCCAGGTCAGCTGACGTGCGAGCTCCATGAGGACGAAGTTCTCCAGCATCGGGCCGGCGGCACCGCCCGGCTCGTTCATGCGGGTCGCGTCCTGGCCCAGCAGGTGGCACGCGATGCCGGTGTCAACATAGGCAAGCTTCGGCGTGGCTACCGTCCGCTTCGTGCTGCCGCCTGACCAAGCAGGGATCTGCTTGATGAGGAAGACGGCAGAAAGCAGCTCGAGATATCGGTTCAGGGTCGTCCTGGGGATCTCGGACTGTGATGCCAGCGTGCCAGCGACCAGCAATCCGCCCGACCTGCCCGCGAGAAGGGCGAGCAGCCTGCGAAGCTCACCGCGACGCTCGATCACGGACAGCTCGGTGACGTCCCGTTCGATCAGCGTCGTGAGGTACGACTCGAAGAAGGCCGTCCGACGTCGAGGCGCCCGGCGCACGGCTTCCGGGTAGCCGCCGCGAACGGCACGATCGAGATAGTCGCGCTTCCGCAACGTCGACGTTCGGGTCAGCGATGGCCCGCGCGTGAACGCCGCGTCGATGAATCCGTCAGGGGCGTCGTCGATTTCTCCCTGGGACAACGGCCACAGTTCGATGATCTCCATCCGGCCGGGTAGGGCATCGGGAAGGTCGCGCAGCGCCAGGATTCTCGCCGATCCGGTCAGGAGGAACCTGCCCGGCCGGGGATCGACATCCACGGTTGCCTTGATCGCCTTGAAGAGTTCGGGCGCGAGTTGGATCTCGTCGATGACGTGCAGCCCGTCGTGGTCGACGAAGCTCACGGGGTCGTCCTGAGCCGCGCGCAGCGTCGCCGGATCATCGAGGAGCCGGATGAGCGGATTGTGCCTGTCGGCGGCCGCGATCCGTGCCAGCGTGCTTTTGCCAGCCTGTCTGGCGCCATTGAGCGTCACGACCCGCGTGTCGTCGAGGGCCTCTCCGACCAGCGCCAGTGCCTTCCGAGGCAGGAGCTGAGGTGTCTGCACGCGTTCATTATGCACGCGCGTGGACGTTTGGCCGCGCGGTACGTGGACACCTGGCCGCTCGGTGCGTGGACACCTGGCCGCACACTGCGCGGTCAGGTGGTAGACCTGGGGTATGGAGAGCGATGACTGGGATCGGCGCTACGCGGAGAAGGAACTGATCTGGTCGGCCGGGCCGAACCAGTTCGTCGCCGAGGTGCTGGCCGACCTGCCACCGGGCCGTGCGCTCGACGTCGCCACCGGCGAGGGCCGCAACGCGATCTGGCTGGCCGAGCGCGGCTGGCGCGTGACCGCGGTCGACTTCTCGCCTGTCGGGCTGGAGAAGGCCGCCGAGCTGGCGCGGGTACGCGGTGTCGAGATCGACTGGGTGGCCGCCGATGTGCGCACGTACGAGCCGGAGCGGCGGTACGACCTCGCCCTGATCGCCTACCTGCACCTGCCGGGGACCCAGAACGCCGAGGTGATCGGCCGTGCGGCGGCGGCGCTGGTGCCCGGCGGCACGTTCCTGCTCGTGGGCCACGACCGCACCAATATCGCCGATGGCATCGGTGGGCCGCAGGATCCAGACGTGCTCCACACCCCGGACGCCGTCGTCGCCGCGCTCGGCGACCTGGAGATCCATCGCGCCGAGCGCGTCACCCGGGACGTGGAGACCGAGGAGCACAGGGGCGCCGCCATCGACACGCTCGTGCTGGCTACCCGCCGTCCTCCTCGATGACCTGGCGGGCCAGCTTCTTCGGCGCGACCAGTGTGTAGGAGGTGCGGACCCACTCCTCGACCTGGCCCCAGCGGTCCTCGTCGACCGTCTCGCCGAGCGTGACGTCCACCCAGCCGTGCCGGCCGAGCCCGTACCCGGCGGGCGACACCGCCGGATCGAGCGCCACCACAGCGGCGGCCTCTTCCTTCGACAGCTTGAGGCTGAGGCCGCTGGCGTCGGCGGCGCTGAAGACGAAGTTCTTCCCCCGGACGCGGAACGTCGGGTGGTCGCCCCATTCGGCGATGTCGACCCGCTCGGCCTCGGGTAGCCGGCCCACCAGCCGCTCCAGCCGTTCCATGTTCGTCATGAGCCGTCCAGCGCCTTGAGCATGCGCTTCAGCGCGACCTGCCGGTACGAGGCGTCGATCAGCTCGGCGATCTCGCTCCAGTCGACGTCGGCGGCGGTGAAGTCGAACGCCAGCCAGCCGCTCGGGCCGTAGTAGGCCGGTACATACATGCGTGGGTCCTGGAGCAGGGCCGGGCGCTCGTCCGAATCGGCTTTGAAGATCACCGCGAACGGATGTTCGTCGTTGCCCTCGAAGACCGCGAACATCTTCTTGCCCGCCCGGAACGTCGGCCGGCCCCAGGCCATGACCTCGACCGACTCCGGCAGCGCGAGGCAGACCTTCCGCAGGTCGGCGAGGTACGGATCGTCGTCGCGGTACATCTTCGGATGGGCCACATCGCTCAAGCTAGGTGCCCCCTCCGACAAAAACAACGGGGCCCCGGTCCGCCGACCGGGGCCCCGCTGTGTCGTGGTGGCTAGCCGATGCCGTTCTTGATCGCGGTCATCAGTTCACCGTTGGCGGTGTCGCCGCTGAACTCCCAGAAGAACGCTCCGGCGAGGCCCTGGCTCTTGGCGTAGGCCATCTTGGACGCGATCGTCGCGGGGGTGTCGTAGCTCCACCAGTTGCTGCCGCACTTGGCGTAGGCGGTGCCGGCGACGGTTCCGGTGGACGGGCAGCTGTTCTTGAGGACCTTGTAGTCCTCGATGCCGGCCTCGTACGTGCCCGGGGCCGCGCCGGTCGCCGTGCCGCCCGGCGCCGCCTGGGTGACGCCCGTCCAGCCGCGGCCGTAGAAGCCGATGCCGAGCGCCATCTTGTTGGCCGGGATCCCC
Source organism: uncultured Actinomycetota bacterium (assembly GCA_963742725.1). GTDB lineage: Bacteria > Actinomycetota > Actinomycetes > Mycobacteriales > Cryptosporangiaceae > CAVVAL01. Next base: position 458,695 of record CAVUMX010000004.1, read on the forward strand.
TTGCTCTTGAGCTTCTGGATCGCGTTGTCCGAGTAGAAGCCCGCGGTCGGGATGCCCGAGTACGAGGTGAGCGGGGAGTGCGGAGCCGTCGGGCCCTGCGCCGCCCACGCGCCGAAGAAGTCGTACGTCATCGGCAGGTAGTAGTCGACGTACTGGGCGGCGCCGGCGTAGTCGGCCGCGTCGATCTTGCCGCCCGAGGTGCCGTCGGCGGTGATCGCCGAGGTGACCAGCGCGCTCGTGCCGAACCGCGAGCGCAGCGCGCCCATGAGGTTCTTGTACGAGGCGAACCCGCTGGTGTCACAGCTCAGGCCACAGGCGTTCGGGTACTCCCAGTCGATGTCGATGCCGTCGAACACGTCGGCCCAACGCGGGTCCTCGACCAGGTTGTGGCAGGAGTTCGCGAACGCGGTCGGGTTGGCCGCGGCCTGGCCGAAGCCGCCGGACCAGGTCCAGCCGCCGAAGGACCAGATCACCTTCAGGCCGGGGTACTTGGCCTTGAGCTTGCGCAGCTGGTTGAAGCTGCCGCGCAGCGGCTGGTCCCAGGTGTCGGCGACGCCGTCGACGCTCTCGGCGGCCGTGTACGCGCGGTCGTAGTCGGCGTAGGAGTCGCCGATCACGCACTGCCCGTTGGTGACGTTGCCGAACGCGTAGTTGATGTGGGTCAGCTTCGCGCCCGAGCCGGACGTGTCGATGTTCTTCACGTGGTAGTTGCGGCCGTAGACGCCCCACTGCGCGAAGTAGCCGAGCTTCATGTTGCCGCCGGGACCGGGGTTGGTGGCCTGGTCGGTGGTGACGCTGACCGCGGCCGAGGCGGCGGACAGGTTGCCGGCCGCGTCCCGGGACCGGACGGTGAACGAGTAGGCGGTGTTCGCCGCGAGGCTCGTCACGTTGGCCGTGGTGCTCGTGACGCTCAGCTCCAGGGTGGAGCCGCGGTAGACGTTGTAGCCCGTGACGCCGACGTTGTCGGTCGAGGCGTTCCAGGCCAGCGCGACGCTGCTGGACGTCTTGCCGGTCGAGCGGAAGTTGCCCGGCACCGTCGGCGCCTGGGTGTCGCCGCCGCCGGTCGCGTCGGTGGTGACGCTGAGCGCGGCGGAGGCAGCCGAGGTGTTGCCGGCCGCGTCCTTGGCCCGGACCGTGAACGAGTACGCCGTGCTGGCGGTCAGGCCGCTGACGGTCGCCGCCGTGGTGGTGACGGTCGTCGCGAGCGTGGTGCCGCGGTAGACGTCGTAGCCGGTGACGCCGACGTTGTCGGTCGATGCCGTCCACGCCAGCGAGACGGACGTCGCGGTCTTGCCGGTGGACGACAGGGCCGTCGGCGCGGTCGGGGCCTGCGTGTCGCCGGTGCCGCCGCCCGCACAGTCACTGCCGTTGACCTTGCAGTTGGCCAGCGCGCCGGTGCCGGAACCGATGAAGCCGAAGCTCACGCTGGCGCCGGCGCCGACCGTGCCGTTCCAGCCGTTGTTGACGAAGGTGTGGTGCGTGCCCGAGGACGTCCGGGTCGCGTCCCAGCTCGACGTGATCGAACCCGGGTTCAGGTCGAACTCGACCTTCCACGCGGAGATGCTCGCACCGGTTCCGTTCGTCACGGTGCACTTTCCCTCGAAACCGGAACCCCAGTCCGAAGTCTTGACGCACGACGCCGTCACAGCGGCTGCGGATGCTGAGTTGGCGACGACCGCCAAGCCGCCGAGAGCGACGAGCAGGGCGCTCCCGAACGCGATGAGTCGACGCTTACGCAGTCTGGACATCGTTCTCCCGAGATCTGAAGGGGGGCGCACCCCGCGCACGCGCCCGGTTGGTGGGGTACCGGAAAGCGATGAGAGATGACGGGCGTGCGTGGTGAACCTCGGTCGGCGCCGCACGCACCCGAATCTGAGCGGTCGGCTCAGGGCTCAGAACGTAGATGGACTAGACCAGTAGCGTCAATAGGTCCAGACCAATTTAAGGATCGGCCGCCTGACCTCGCCCTTCCAAGCAGGACACAACTGGAGTGACAGATGAGGCGCGGCCCGCTGAGGGCTGACCGATCAGGACATTGCCGACATGGATGACATCGTCGAGAGCCTGGAGGCCCTGCTCGGCGATGCCGTGCACGTGAGGGTCTCCCACGATCTGCCTGGGGAGAAGGAGATCTTGCCGCGCGACGGCGTGCGCTGGATCTTCTTGGCCAGGTAGAGGCTCGTCGGCGGCCCGCTGCGGCTCAGCCGGGGCGGCGGCGGCGGCCTATGTGGCGGTCGGACGGAAAGCGCGCTCCCACCGGTGCGCGCGGTTCCGGCTCCGGCGGTACCTCGTACACGGTCGGCGGGGGAGGCGGGAGGGCGCGACGCATGGCGTCCATGGCGGCGTCGTACTTGGGGCACGGCGCGGGTATCGCGCACACGACGCAGCGGCCGTCGTCGTCGGCGTGCTGCCGAGCCAGCTCGTAGCCCGTCGTCCAGAGCCGCGGGTCGAGGCATCCAGGTGGCGGCTCGACGGGCATCATCGGACGCTCTCTTCGGCGGTTGTCAGGTTCGGCTCCCCGGTGTGGCGAGGAGCCGCACGATATCAGCGGTGTCGAGCTTCGCATCGGGAGTTCACAGCGCCGTAATACGCTGCTTGTCATGACGCCGGCCGTGGACGACCGCACGGTCACTTTCCGCTTCGACGATCCGCATCACCGGTTGACGGCGGTCCGGTTGAAGCAGGAGGTCGGGGTGCCGGGCGACGCCCTGCATTTCCGGTACGACAGATCGTCGCGGTCGTGGCTGTTGACGCTGGACCGTCCGGATGTGTGGCGCATGGAGTACCTGCTGGAACTGCGCCATCCCGGCGGCGACACCGAGACGATCCCGGACCCGGGTAATCCGTCACGGGCGCCCGGCGCGTTCGGTGACAAGTCCGTCGTGGAGTTTCCCGGGTATCGCGCACCGCACTGGTTGAGCGCGGACGCGGCCGGCGGTGCCTGGCGGGACGTGAACGTCTGGTCGCCGGCGCTCGGCGGGGACATGACCGTCCGCACCTGGTCGCCACATGAACAGACGACGCGGCTGCTGCTGGCCAACGACGGTCCCGAGTACGACCATCTCGCGGCGCTCGGCAGGTACGCGGCGGCGGTGATCGGGGTTGGCGCCGTCAAGCCGTTCCACCTCGCGCTGCTGGCGCCCGGCGACCGCAACCGCTGGTACGCCGCCGACCAGGACTACGCGTGGGCCGTCGCCCGCGACGTCATCCCCGAGCTGCACCGCACGCTCGGCACGGCGGGCCCTGCGGTCGGGATGGGCGCCAGCCTGGGCGGCCTGGCGATGCTGCACGCGCAGCGGCGGTACCCGGCGTCGTTCGCCGGCCTGTTCCTCCAGTCCGGAAGCTTCTTCGTGCCCCGGTACGACGGTCACGAGAGCGGTTTCTCCGGCTACCGGCGGATCACCCAGTTCGTGCGCAGGGTCCGCGCCGCACGCTCCTGGCGCTACCCGGCGCCGACCGTCTTGACCTGTGGCACAGGTGAGGAGAATCTGCACAACAACCGGCTGATGGCGGCGGCGCTCGCCGCTCAGGGCTACCCGGCCGTACTGAAAGAGGTCCCGGACGCTCATAACTACGTAGGCTGGCGGGACGCGTTCGACCCGCACCTGACCGAACTCCTCGCGAGGGTGTGGGGCTGAGATGGGGGCGGCTATGCGGGCGGTCGAGCTGTACTCGCCGGCGATCGGCGCTGCCGCGACCGTGGCCGTCTACGGGCACTGGGGTCGTCCGGTGCTCGTGTTCCCGTCCGAGCAGGGGCGCGCCGCCGACTTCGCCAACAACGGCATGGTCGACGCCGTCAGCGGCCTGCTCGAAGCGGGCCGGGTAAAGCTCTACTGCGTCGATTCGTACGACAGTCAGAGCTGGGCGGCGAAACATCGGCCGTTGGAGGACCGTGCCCGCGCGCACGGTGGCTACCGCTCGTGGATCGTGGACCAGGTCGCGCCGTTCATCGCCGAGGACTGCGGCGGCATCGGGGAGGGAATCGCCACGGCGGGCTGCTCGATGGGCGCCTACCACGCGCTGAACTTCGCGCTCCAGCGCGCCGATCTGTTCCCCCTCGCCCTGTGCTTCTCCGGCAACTACGACCCGTCCGGCTGGGATTCCTGGGGTGAGCGCGGCGACGAGGCGTACTTCAACAACCCGGTGGACTACATCCCGAACCTGAACGGCGAGCACCTGGACTGGCTCCGCACACGGCTGTCGATCCTGCTCGTCTGCGGCCAGGGCCAGTGGGAGGACACCACCGGCTCGCTCGACTCGACCCGCGCCATGGCGGGCCTGCTCAGCGCGAAGGGCATCCGGCACGAGCTCGACCTGTGGGGGTACGACGTGCCGCACGACTGGCCGTCCTGGCGCGCGCAGTGGGCGCACCACCTGCCTCGATTCTGCTAGGGGGACCAGTGGAGACCACGCACCTGATCGGACTGCTGCTCGGCACCGAGGACGACTGGCCGCGCGCCTTCGAGGAGCTGACGCGGCGCCTCGGCACCGTGACCGACGCGTCCGGGCGGGCCCACCGGCTCGCCACCGAACGGGTCAGCATCGAGCCGTTCAACCTGCGTGACAAACCACGGCACGCACTCGTCATCGACCGGCTCGCGTACTGGTACTACCACCCGCGCGAGTGGCTCAAGAAGGCCGCCCTCATGGACGGCGTCTACCTGCTGAACAGCCCGTTCACGTTCCAGGCCATGGAGAAGCACGCTGCGTACTGCGCCATGATGCGGCTCGGTCTCAAGGTGCCGGAGACCGCGCTGGTGCCGTTCAAGAACCCGCTCGACAACGCGCGGTACGCGTACACGGCCGCCCGGTACAACCGCCCGTTCGACCTGGACGCCGTCGCCGAGAGCATCGGGTACCCGCTGTTCATGAAGCCGTACGACGGGGGCGCCTGGGTGGGCGTGTCCCGGATCAAGGACGGCGCCGGGCTGCACGCCGCGTACGACGAGTCGGGCGAGCGGCTGATGCACCTCCAGGCGTCCGTCGAGGGGTACGACGCGTTCGCCCGGTCGCTGTCGATCGGCGCCGAGACGATGGTGATGAAGTTCCGCCCCGAGCTGCCGATGCACGACCGGTACGCGGTCGAGCACGGCTTCCTCGACGCCACGACCGGCGACGAGGTGGTGACGATCTCCCGGCTCGTGAACGCGTTCTTCCGGTGGGAGTTCAACTCGTGCGAGTCGCTGGTGCGCGGCACCGAGGTGCACCCGATCGACTACGCCAACGCCTGCCCGGACGTGGCGGTCACGTCGCTGCACTACTACTTCCCGTGGGCGATGAAGGCGCTGCTGCGGTGGACCGCGTTCTGTGTGATCACCGGCCGGCCCGCCCGCCTGGACCTGGAGACGGCACGGTACTTCGAGGTCGCCGACCGGTCCGACCTGTCGTACGAGGAGAAGCTGGCCCGGTACCGCGCGCTCGCCGACGAGTACTTCGAGACCGAGCGGTACGCCGACTTCTGCGCGTCCCGGCTGGGGCACGTCGACGAGATGGTCTACGACTGGGTCCGCTCGCCGGAGTTCGACGCGCTGCTCGTGGAAACGGTCAAATCGACCTACCCGGCCGCTGAGCAGGAGCGTTTCGTCGCCCACTTCCGGGGTCTCCTCGGCGCGTGGGTGAACGACCAACGCTGACGTCGGATCGAACGGTGTTAACGCTGCGTATTGCAGGTATGGTCGTTGCGTTGACGGGGAGCTGGGAGGATCCATGGCGGGCACGTCGGCGCGCCGGCTGATCCGTGCGCGGGAGGACGCCGCCGCACGCCGCCAGGAGGTCCTGGTACGCGTGGCGCGGTCGCTGTCGGAGTCCGTCCAGGACCCGAACCGGCTCGCGAACATGGTTGTCGAATCCTTCGCGGAACTGGTCGGCGACGCCGTGACGATGTGGGTGCTCAACGCGGACGACTCGGCGATGGAGTGTGCCGGCGTCGCCCACCGGGACCCCGAGGCGCTGGCCATGCTCCGCGGCATCGTGTCGGGCATGCGGTACAAGCGCGGCGACGGCCTGCTGTGGGCGACGGTCGACTCCGGCGAGCCCACGCTGACGCCGCACTTCTCCCTCGCGGAGAACCGGGGCGACGCGAACTCCGAGATCCTGCCGTACATGGAGCGCTACGGCGTGCACAGCATCGCGATCTCGCCGGTGCTGGCGCGGGGCCGGGTCATCGCGGTGATCGGCGCGTCCCGGAGCCACGGTTCGCCGGCGTACAACGAGGACGACGTCCACTTCATGCAGAGCCTCGCCGACCTGGGCGCGATCGCGCTGGACCACTCCCAGATCCTGGCCGACGCCCGCGCCGCCCAGGCCGAGCTGCGCCGCACCGCACGACTCGTGGACGAGGTGTCCGACGCGATCATCTCCACGGACCTGGAGTGGCGGATCGAGAGCTGGAACGCGGCCGCGGAGTCGATCTACGGCTACCACGACCACGAGGTTCTGGGCTGCCGCCTGGACGAGCTGCTGCACACGTCGTTCCTCCAGCCCAGCGGCGCGCAGACGACGGGCACCGCCGTCCGCGAGGAGCTGCGGACGCACCGTGGCTGGAGCGGCGAGCTACGGGAGCGGCGCAGCGACGGCAAGCTGATCGAGGTCACCTGCTCGATGACGGTGACGGTCGACGACACCGGCGAGACGACCGGTGTCGTCCTCGTCAACCGTGACATGTCCGAGTACCGCGAGCTGGCCGCGCGTGAGCAGTTGAGCCGCAACATCCTCGACTCGGCGGACGCGCGGACGGCGGTCCTCGCCACCGACGGCACGATCGTGGCGGTGAACGCGTCCTGGGAGGCGTTCGTCGTGGCCGGCTCCGGCTGCCCGCGGATCGGGGTCGGCGCCAACTACCTCGACGCGTGCGAGGAGTCCGGCGACGACGTGTGGGGGAGGGCCGGACCGGCGATCCGCGAGGTGCTGGACGGCAGGCGGGCGGTGTTCGAGATCGACTACGTCAGCGAGGTCGCCGACGGTCCGCGCTGGTACAGCATGAGCGTGGTGCCGATGATCGACCCGGCCCAGGGCGTCCTCGTGACCCACACCGACGTGACGTGGCGGAAGCGGCGCGAGCACGACCTCACGCACCGCGCCACCCACGACGACCTCACCGGCCTGCCGAACCGGACGCTGCTCCACGAGCGGGTGGCCAGGGCGGTCAAGCGGGCGACCACGACGGGCGTCCCGCTGGCGATCTTCTTCCTGGATCTGGACGACTTCAAGAAGGTCAACGACACCTACGGCCACGACGCCGGGGACGTGGTGCTGCGCGCGGTCGCCGATCGCCTGGTGCATGCGGTGCGCCCGTCCGACCTGGTGACGCGGCTCGGCGGCGACGAGTTCGTGGTGCTCGCCGAAGACATGGGCGACGCACAGCGCGCGGGCGAGATCGCCAAGCGCCTGCTCGCGGCGTGCCAGGCACCGGTCGACCATGCTGGCGACCGGCTGCGGGTCACGCCGAGTATCGGGGTGGTGCTGTCCGCCGATCCCATGGAGCCCGGAGCGCTGCTACGCGCGGCCGACACGGCCATGTACAGGGCGAAGGAGAACGGCAGAGCTCGGTACGAGGTCCACGACACCGCCGTAACAACCGGGGCGCCTGTGCTGGCGGCCGGTGCCTGACCGCGGACCTCGTCGAGCCGTTCACTGGCCCGCGCCCGGATGCCCAGGCGCGGGCATCGATCAGGTGAGGTCAGCTTCGTCTGTTGCCTCATAGGTGTGCGGATGTGCTTTGACGAAGTCTTTCGTCTCGGTGTACATGCGAGCGATGTACGCCTCCACCTGGTCGCGCTCCACTCGCCACTGACCTCGTCCGCCGATCTTGATGGCGGGCAGGTCACCGGCGCGCACCAGCGCGTAGGTCTGTGACGCAGAAATGTTCAGGATCTCAGCGACATCAGAAAGTCGCAGGAACCTGCTCGTGCTTTCAGCCACGGCACTCTCCAACCGTTTCCTCGCCTGTGGGGGGCTGGGTATAGCTGGCCCCAGCTTCCCACATCATGCCGCAAGATGCCGCTATACGCCCCCGGACTCTTTCCGTGGCGGGTCACTTCTGCCCGTTCGGACCACCGCCGAGCTGTCCCCCCGGGCGGCGCGGGGTGCTTCCCTGTGGTGCGAGTCACAGTAGCGCGTGGGGCGTCCTGCGGCCACTAGGCGGCAGTTGGCTCACGGTACCCGAGATAGGTTCGCCAGCGGCCGGAAGCGCACCGTCGCGACCACGTTGTCACGACCGCCTGGTGAAGCCTAGGACCAGCGACATCACGGAGGCGCGTACTTCGTCCTTGGTCCGGTCCTGCCGGAACGTGAGCCAGTCGAGCGTGACGACCACCAGCGTGCCGAAGAGTGCGGCGGCCGCGGTGTCGGCCTCGGTGCCCCTGGGCAGGTGCCCGGCATCGTCGAGGCGCCGGATGACCTGCTTGAAGATCGACGTGATGTTCTCCCGCAGGAGCGTCATCGTGCCGTGCCACTGGCCCGGCGTCCGCCACATCTCGCTGAGGAGGAGCTGGGCGAACGCCGGGTACTCGGCGAAGAAACTGAGCGCGCCGTCGACGAGCTGCTCGACCGCCGCGACGGGGTCGGACTCCAGCTCGGCCTGGTGGAGCCGGTCGGCGAGCAGCCCGACGCCGTGCCGCAGCAGGGCGTCGATCAGCCCGTCCTTGCTACCGAAGTTGTAGTAGACCGTGCCCTTGGCCACCTGCGCCCTCGCCGCGATCTCGTCGACCGTGACCTCGGCGGGCCCCCGGTCGCCGATCAGCTCCAGCGCGGCCGCGAAGAGCTTGTGTTTCGTCGCGGTCGTCCGGGCGGGTCTGAGCGTGGCCATCGGTCGGTCCCCTACAGGACGAGTTCCGGTTGCAGGCGGGCGCCTGACCATACCCGGTGCCGCCGCCCTGCCAGGGCTGCGAGCGCGAGCCCGCCGGCCAGGTACGCCGCCAGCACGCCGAGCGCCGTCCCCACGCCCGCGAGCGACCCGCCGTAGAGCAGGTGCCGCAGCGCGTCCACCACATAGGACAGCGGAAGCAAGGCGTGCAGCGGATGCAGTGGGTCCGGTGTCGTCTGCCACGGGAACGTGCCGCCGGCGGTCGTCAGCTGAAGTACCAGCAGGACGAGCGCCACGAACCGTCCGGCCGGCCCGAAGTAGGCGTTGAGCCCGTGGACGACAGCCGTGAACGCGAGCGCCGTCACGATCATGAAGCCCACGGTCGCCCAGGGGTTGGCCGGTTCGACGCCGATCGCGAGCGTCGCGAACAGGAACAGCAACAGCGCCTGCGCGGTACCGACGGCGGCCGCCGGCAGCCAACCCGCCAGCGCGACCCGCCAGGTCGCCGTGCCCGCCGCGAGCGCCCGCCGCGACAGCGGCCGGATCAGCATGAACACGACGAACGCGCCCACCCAGATGGCGAGTCCGAGGAAGAACGGGGCGAGGCCGGCGCCGTAGGAACCGGCGCTCGCCTGGCCGACCGTCCGGACCGCCACCGGGTCGCCGATGACGTGTGCCGTCGTGTCGCGCGCCGATCCGTCCGGGTTGGGGATCCGGCCGGCCGCGGTGCCGAGCCCGGTGGCGAGCGTCCGGGAGCCCTTCGCGACCTCGCCGTTGCCGGCGCGCAGGCGGTCCGCGCCGGACGCCAGCGTGTCGGTCCCCGCCGCCGCCGTGTCCAGCCCGTCGCGGAGCCGGCGCGATCCGTCGGACAGCTTCGCCGTGCCGGTGGCGAGCTGGTCCGCGCCGGTCGCCACCTGCTGCGCGCCGGTGGACGCCCGGCCGATGCCGCCGGTGAGCTTCGGCGCCGCGCCGGCGAGACGGTCCGCGCCGTCGGCGACCTTGCGGGCACCGTCCGCGAGTTGGTTGACGGCGCCGGTACCCGCCTGGAGCTTGTCGTTCGCGGCGATCACGGGCGCCAGGATCTGGTCGATCGGTGCCAGTGCGGCGTCGATCTGCGCGTCGGTCATGCCGGCGGCGCGGAGCTTCTGCACGACGGCGGCCCTGGTGGCGGTCAGCTGGTTCACGACCTGCTGGGCGCTGGCGGCGACCGGGCGGATGTCGTCCGCCAGCCGACTGTTGCCGGCCGCCACGCTCCGGGCCCCGGCGGCGAGCTGCGCGGACTGGCCCGGCAAGCCGCTGGTCTGCTGGCGCAACGTCGCCAGGCCTGCGGCCAGTTCGGCGGTACCGGCGTCCAGCTTGTCCGCGCCGGTCGAGGCTGTGGACAGCCCGCTGTCGAGCGTCCGGGCGCCGTCGGCGAGCTGGTGCTGGCCGTCAGCCAGACGGTCCAGGTTGGTGGCCAGCGTCGTGGCGCCCTGGTCCGTGCGCTTGGCGCCATCGGCCAGCTTGACGGCCCCGTCCGCCGCCTTCTTCGTCTCCTCCTGGATCGTGGCGAACCCGAGCAGCAGCCGGTTCGCCGCCGTCTCGCCCGCCTTCGCCGCGACCGCCCGCCGGACCTCGTCCACGACCTTCGTCGCGATCGTGCTCCCCGTGTAGCCGTTCGCGTCGTTGGTCGTCAGGACGATCAGGCCCTGCCGGGCCTCGAAGTCGGACGGGGACGCCAGCGCGGCCGAGAAGTCGGACGGCAGGGTCACCGCGAACGTGTACCGCCCGTCCCGGACGCCGCTCTCGGCCTGCGCCGCCGTCACGGTGTGCCAGTCGAACGTCCCCTTCTTCACGATGTCGGCGGCCACGTCCTTGCCGACGTTGTGGCTGTCGCCGCCTTTGTCGGACGGGGCGCCACGGTCCGCGACCACCAGTGCGGCCGGGATCTTGTCGAGGTTCTCGTACGGGTCCCAGTTGGCGTAGAGGTACAGGCCGCCGTAGAGGAGCGGGACGAGCAGGACGGCGACCAGTGCGAGCCGGGGCAGCCGGCCCACGGTCAGGCGGCGCAGCTCGTTGGTGGCGAGGCGGACGGTCGTCACGGCTTGATCTCCTGAGTGTTTTCCTCGCCGAGGCGGGCCGGCGTCACGTCGAGATGGCGGGCGGCGCTGCCGGTGCTGAGCGCCACGACGGCGAGGCCCCGGGCGGCATGCGTCTGGGCGATGTCCCACCAGGCGGCGGGGTCGTCGGTGTGGCGGTCCGGGCAGTCGAGGACCAGTACCTCAACACCGGGACGGGCGGCGGCGAGGTCGGCGAGCAGCCGGGTGCGGACGTCCGCCGGGACGACGCGGAGCCGGCTGGCGGCGTGCTGGCCGGCGTCCCGGCCGGCGAGCCAGGTGCCGACGGCCGCGCGACCAGCCGGCGCACCGGCCAGGGCCAGTTCCTCGGCGACGACCGCGCTGAGCTTGAGGGCGTCGTCCGGTTCGGTGACCTGCGGCGCGTCCACGACGGCGACGCGGCGGCGCAGGCCCGCGCGGTCCGGGCGGCCGTCGAGCAGCACGTCCCCGGTGTCCGGGCGGAGCTGGCCGGCGAGCGCGAGGGCGAGCGCGGTGTGGCCGCTGCCGGGCTGGCCGGCGACGAGGACCAGTTCGCCGGTGCGGATCCGTAGTGAGGTCGGCCGTAGCAGCGGACCGTGCGGCCCGTCGACGCTCACCCCGCGGGCAAGGATCTCCACGCAATCTCCCCGTAACTTGAACTGACTGGTCGGTACAAATAGTGGCGGTGGGCGACGCCCGGAAGCAAGCGATGTGGTGGGGTACACACCCAGGCACTGACCGACCCTGAAGGGGAGAAATCCGGTCGAACTGCCAGCTCAAACTGGGTAGCCTGCGGAGAATATGGGGTGTGGCTCCCCATGACGGTTCGGGTCGATCCGGCGTCTACTGTCCGTATGCGCACCCGTCTCTGTCGGTCAGACGACAAATATCCCTACCGGCGATGCCGCAACGGCCTAGAGTCAAGGCGCACTCGGTGTAGCCGCATAATGACCGTGGGGTGAGCTGAGGAGATGGTCGTTCGGTCCGCCAGCCCACCACCGGGCCTCGTCAGGCCTCGCCTGCTCGCCGAATTAGAGCCTGCCCACCGGTTGGGGCTGCTCATCGCGCCTGCCGGCGCCGGCAAGACCACACTGCTCGCCCAGTACGCCGCGGGGCATCCCGGTCCGGTCGCGTGGTACCGCGCCGACCCCCTGGACGCGGCCGCCGGCGTGGTCGAGCACCGCATCCACGCCGCGCTCGCCGATCTGGCGGGCCTGCCCCGCGCCTCCAGGTACGACCTGGACGAACTGCTCACCGCGCTGGCGCTCGTCCCCGACCCGAGTCTCGCCCTGCTCGTCGACAACCTCGACTGCCTGGACGGTTCCGCCGAGCGGACCCTCGAACGCCTGGCCCTCCACGCGCCGCCCGCGCTGCGGGTCCTGGGCGCCGGGCGGCGGATGCCGGCGGTGAACTTCGTCCGCCACGAGTTCTCGGACCGGCTGGCCGTCCTGGACGCGGATCAGTTCCGGTTCCGCACCTGGGAGGTCGAGCACCTGCTCCGCGACGTCTACCGGGAACCCTTGCCGCCGGAAGACATCGCTGTCCTGACCCGCCGCACCGGCGGCTGGGCGGCCGGCCTCCAGCTCTTCCACCTCTCGACGCGCGGCCGGACCCTGTCCGAGCGGCGGCGCGCGGTCGGCGCCCTGGACGGACGTTCGGCGCTGGCCCGCGCGTACCTGACCCGGACGGTCCTCGCCGACCTCCCCGCCGACGCCCGCGACTTCCTGATCCGGACGAGCGCGCTCGACGTCCTGACCGGCGAACGCTGCGACCGGCTCCTCGGTACCACCGGCAGCGACCGCGTCCTCGAACAGCTGGAACGCCGCCACGCGCTGCCGACCAGCAACGACGGCGGCCGCACGTACCACTACCACGAAGTGCTCCGCAGCCACCTCGTCGGAGGCCTCGTCGAGACGCTGGGAGAGGCCGAGGCACGCCGCTGGCACGGTCACGCCGCCGCGCTGCTGTCGGAGGAGGGCGCGTACGCGGAGGCGGTCCGCGCGTACGCCCGTGCCGGCGACTGGCCGGCGGTACGACGCCTGCTGAGCCGGGTCGGCGGCGCCGTCATCGAGGCGCCGAGCCAGCCCTGGGACGACGTCCTGCCGCCGTCGCTGCTGGCGGAGGACCCGTGGCTGATGCTGGCGGAGGCCCGCCGCAACTTCGGCGAGGGCCAGCTCCCGGCGGCGATCGACCGGTACCGGCGCGCGGAGTCGCTGTTCCTCGACACCGACGGCAAGGAGCGGTGCCGCCAGGAGCGGCGCGTCGCGGCCGTCTGGCTACCCGGCGACCAGCACGCCCGCGTGCACTGGACCGCGTGGCTGCGCGCCGCGACCCGCCGGCATCCGGCGCTCGTGGCGAGCGAAGCGGGCGGGCTGGCCGGGCCGTCCGGTGACCTGGTGCGGCTCGTGGCGAACGTCCTGAGCGGCGACCTGATCGGTCAGCCCGTCCGGTCGCGCGCCGACCCGGGTGACACCGGCGTCGCGGCCGTCGGGTTGCGGCTGGTCCAGGCCGCGGTCGGGCTTGTCACCGGTACGGCGTCGAGCCCGTTCGAACTGGAGCACATCGCTGGCGAGGCGGAGGCCGCCGGCCTGGGCTGGTTCAGCCGGGTGGCCCGCGCGGCGGCCGCGCTCGGCGGTGGCTCCGATGCCGTCGAGGAGGCCGCCGCGGTCGCCGACGAGTGCGCGCGGGCCGAGGACCGGTGGGGCGACGCCGTCGCCAGCACGCTCAGCCAGCTCTGCGCGATCCCGCTCCGCCGGCTGGACCCCGCCCGGCTGTCGCGCCTCACGCAACTCGCCCGGGAACTGGACGCGGGTGTTCTGGAGGCATGGGCGCAGGCGTTCCTGGCGCTCGCCTCCGTCACCGACGGCCTCCCGGACGCCGAGCTGGAAACCCGCCGCGCGGAGAACATGGCCCGCCACGCGGGCGTGCCCGGCGCGCAGGTCGTCGCGCTGGCGGCCGCGGCGCTCCTGGACCCCGGGCGGCGCCGCGGGTTGCTCCGCGAGGCCCGGATCCTGGCCGGCGCGCTGGGGTGGCCGGCCACGCTCCTCGACCTGTGGACGGCCGACCAGCCCGTTCCGCAGCCGCACGTCCCGGCGCCGCGGGTCGTCGAGCGCGTCGCGCCGATCTCGGTGTGGTGCTTCGGCGGCTTCCGGATGGCGATCGGCAAGCAGCCGCTCGACCTGTCGCCCGTCCGTCCGCGGGCGCGCACCGCGCTGCACTTCCTCGCCCTGCGCGCCGGCCAGCCGGTGCACCGCGAGGCGCTGATCGAAGCCCTCTGGTCGGACCTGTCGCCCGAGGCGGCCACCCGGAACCTGCACGTGGCCATCTCCAGCCTGCGCGGCTACCTCGAACCCGAGCGCGAGCGCGGGAAGGCCCAGATGATCGTGCGGGCCGGCGAGGCGTACGCGCTGGCGTTGCCGTCCGGCGCCTACGCCGACACGGTGGCGTTCTCCGACGCCCTCGACCGGTGGCGGCAGGCCCGCATCGCCCGCGACGAGGGCGGCACGATCAGCGCCCTCCGCGAAGCCGTCGCGGCCTACGGCGGCGAGCTGCTGCCCGAGGACGGACCGGCCGAGTGGCTGCTGCACGACCGGGAGGTGTTCCGCCGCCAGGCCGCCAACGCGTCGTGCGCGCTCGCCACCGCCGAACTCGCCGACGGCAACCTCGACGAGGCGGCCGCTGTCGGCGAGCGGTGCGTGGCGATCGACCCGTACCACGACGCCGGCTGGAACGTCCTGCTCCAGGCGTATGTGCGCAGCGGCGAGCGGGCGGCCGCCGAACAGGCCCGCCGCCGGTACGCGGCCGTGCTCGCCTCGCTGGGACTCCCCGGCGAGGCGGTCGGCACCGCTGTCACTCTCGACCGAAGACCTCCAGCTCAGCAACGGCGACCCGACGGGTTGGCGTCGCACCGTAGGCCGTCCGCAGGGTGATGCGGATCTTCACGACCCTGGACTGACCGAACTGGAACGCCTGCTTGCCCGGCTCGTCACGCAGCTTGATGACCTTCGTGCTGACCTTGCCCACGTCGTCCGTGAACGCGATCTGGACCTCGCGCGGCCTGGCCTGCTCCAGGAACTGCTTCTTGTCGGCCGAGACGCCCGTGTAGATGACCAGGTCGACGACGCGGGTCGGGTCGGGCAGGTCGACCTCGATCCACTGGCCCTCGCCGCTGCCGGCCGGGGCGGGCGCCCAGTACTTGTTGCTGAAGGTGTCGACGACCTGGCCGGCCGCGGCGCCCTTCGCGGCGCTGGACGCGCGGACCGCGGTCGGCGTGACCGTTACGTGGTCGCGGATGCGGTCCTTGACCAGCTCCGAGGCGAGCCGGACGTACGGGCGCCCGGGGAACGCGATGAGCAGGATCATCGCGGCCAGCATCAGGACGACGATCACCCGGCCGTGGATCCGGACCGGCTGGCGCACCTGGCGCCGGTACCCGGCCTCGTACCGCCGCCCGCGCAGCTTGTTCAGCAGCCGCCGCCACCAGGACGGCTGGGGGACGACCGCCGCCGTGAGCAGCGATGAGCCGCAACGCCGGCAGAACTTCCGCGTCGGCTCGTTGCCCACGCCGCACTGGCCGCAGATCAGGTCGCCGGCATTGGGCGGCGGCTCGTCGGCGACCTCCTTCGGGCCGGTCGGGCGGCGGCGGATAGCCTCGCCGGGTTTGACCGGCCCGGCGCCCACGGTGGGCTTGACCGGTCCGGCGCCGGTCGTGGGTGTCACGGGGGCGGGCGTCACCGGTGCCGGGCTCACCGGGGTGGGCGAGACCGATGTGGGCTGGTCGGTGGGTGGGCTCGGCCAGATGTCGTCCGGGCTGGGCCACCGCTCCTCTGTCCGAGGCTCCGTCGTCTCGGTTCCCCGGGTCCCGTCCGCCCGGGTCGGCGTGGTCTGGTTCGGCGTGGTCTGGTTCGGCGTGGCTTGGGAGTTGATCGGCCGGGTCTCCGCCGGCCGGGTCTCTGCCGGGACGGTCGTGGACACGGCAGGTGTGACCGGCGGCGCGGGCGCGAGCGGCGTCACCGGCGGGGTCGGCGCGACGGGCGGCGCGGGTGGCTTCGGTGTGGCCGGCGTGCCGTCCCACTCCAGGAACGCGTTGCACTGCCCGCAGAAGCTGTCGCCCTCGCCGTTCTGCGCGCCGCACCGCTCACAGATGATCAATTGGCGTCTCCCACGATCTCGATGGTGTGCGGCAGGTGGGCCGGCTTGATCTCGGCGACGAGCGCGTCGATCCGCCGGGTGTCGACGGTGGCCGGGTCGGCGAGACGGATCCGGATGTGCAGGCGCGGCGTGGTCGATCCGGGCAGGGCGCCGCCGGACTGTGCGGAGTGGACGCAGCCGCCGCTCTCCTCGACGTCGACCTGGCCGCCGGTGACGACGCCGATGTGGCCGGCCAGGCCCGTCGCCGTGCCACGCCCCCGGTGCAGGGAGACGGCGTGGGCGATGAGTTCGCGGCGCTGCGGGACGGTCCAGCCCTCGTCGAGCGTGAGGGCGACCCAGTCCGCGAGCCAGTCGAGGAAGTCGGGCGGGGCGAGCCACGGGTCGAGGTAGGAGTCGAGGCAGTCCAGGACGGAGAAGACCGGCGCGAGGACCTCGTCCAGGGCGCCGACGAACCGCTGGGCGAACTCGTCCTCCTGGTACAGGGCGGGCAGTCGCTCGCCGATCGGGTGGGGCGTGGCCAGCCCCGGCACCGTCGCTCTCATGCGCTCACCCGGACCTGGTGCTCGTAGGAGAAGACGAGTGCGTTGGCGGGCACGTCGACGCGCTGTTCGGGGCCGCCACGCTCGCCGGTGATCGGGTCGGCGCCGAACAGCCGCACCTCGTCCACCAGTTCGACGCCGGAGATGCCCTGGAGCACCGCGAAGATCTCGCCGGACTGGACCGGGCGCCCGAACGGCCAGCCGGTGCCGTCCGGGCCGCCGACCAGCGGGTTCAGGTACCGGTTCAGGGCGTCGAGCGCGCGGTCCTGGACGGCGCCGACGACGGTCCGCCGCTTGGCGGTGAGCTTCACGACGACCGTCACGCCCTGGTAGAACGGCGGCTCCACGACCACGCGGGCGCCGACGCAGCGGCGGGCGTCCAGGTGCCGGCTGATGGCGCCGAGCGTCGCTTCGGACGGGACCAGGTCGGCGAAGCGCATCTGCGCGGACTCGTCCAGCTCGGCCGCCGGGACGACCAGCACGCGGATGCCGGCGGCCGGGTCCTCGTCGGCGGCGACGCACCGCACGCGGGCGACGTCCGGGGCGGCTTCGCGGGCGAGCTGCTCGTAGTCCTCGGCGGTGACCGCGCGGTCGCGGGTGCGCAGGGCGAGCGGGCCCCGCACGGCGGCCTCGTCCACGGATTCGCCGTCGACACCGCCGGTGGCCGCGCGCTGGTTCTCGACGCGGCTGACGAACGGCACCGGCTCGCGCTGCACCTTGAGCAGGCCGCGGGCCACGTTGCCGCGCCGGCCGCCGCCCGTCCGGTACGCGGGGATGCGGATCGCGGCGGCCTTCGGCGGCACGGCGCCGTGCTGGCGCAGCGTCCCGTCCGGTTCGCGGACGGCCGGGCCGAACACGACCTCGCCGGCCACCCAGTCGAGCTGGAAGTGCCGGTCGTCCGGGGCGGAGTGGGCGAACGTCTCGACGGCGCGCCACTCGTCCCAGCCCTGGCCGCCGGAGATCTCCAGGACGGGCGGTTCCTCGGTGGGGACGACCGGCCGGTGCCGCAGCCCGAACCGCTGCCCGGCCACGCCCTCGGACAGCCCGACCGTCTCGTCGCGGATGACCTCCGCGTGGACGGCCTCGACGGTGCCGCCGATCGTGCTCGCCTCGGCCGCCCGGATCCGTGGCGACGCGCTGTAGAACGGCTGCCCGGCCGCCGGGTGCACGACCCGGCACCGCAGCCAGCCCGCGCGGCGCCGGCCCAGGATCGACGCGGCGTGCGCGGCCGGCACGTGGAGGATGACGTCGCCGGGCCGGTTGAGGCCGCCGGTCCCGTCCTCGTCGACCTGGCACGCGACCCAGCCGGCTTCCGTCCACGCCTCCCACACCAGCGGCGGGTCGCGCGGGTCGACGCCGACGCCCTCGACCTCGCAGTCGAGCCGGAGCAGCACCGCGCACGACGGCACGGCCTCGGTCAGCCCGAACAGGACCGCGTCGTCCGGCGCCGGACGGGCGGAGAAGCACGCGAGGTGGTCGGCGGAGAGGGCGTCCGTGCGGTCGACCGGCTCGGCGCCGGCGGCGACCGTCATGACCCGGTCGAGCGAGCACGGGACGATCGGCAGCTCCCGCGCGACCGTGAACACGACCGGTTCCTCGGCGTCGGTCCGTACGGTCGCGACCTGGGTGTCCAGCGGGATCCGGACGACGTCCGCCTGCGCCGCCGACAGCCAGAACGTCAGGTCGACATGGGCGGCCGTGGGCGGGAACAGCCGGACGCCGAGCAGGTCGAGGTAGCGCAGGTAGTTCGCCGCCGGGACCCGGTTGAGCCGGTACAGGAGCTGGTCGACCATCGACGCGAACGTCTCGATCAGCGTGACGCCCGGGTCGGACACGTTGTGGTCCGTCCACTCCGGACAGCGCTGCTGGACCAGTCGCTTCGCGTCGTCGACCAGGTCCTGGAACCGGCGGTCGTCGAGGTTCGGGGTGGGGAGCGGCATCA
The DNA here is from genome assembly GCA_963742725.1 of uncultured Actinomycetota bacterium. Lineage (GTDB taxonomy): Bacteria > Actinomycetota > Actinomycetes > Mycobacteriales > Cryptosporangiaceae > CAVVAL01. The sequence goes on from CAVUMX010000004.1 coordinate 477,205, forward strand.
GGCACCAGCCTCGGTTTCGTGCGAGGGAATGACGTAGAACGGGAACACGAGGTTGCGCGGGTCGTTGCCGCCCCGCACGCGGTACCGGATGTCGATCAGCAGCGTGCCCGTCTCGGCCTGGCCGAAGTCGACCTGGACGTCCTCGAGGGTGACGCGCGGCTCCCAGCGCTCCAGCGAGATCCGTACCTCGTACGCGATCTGGCCGGCGGTCCCGGCGTCGGCGGGGGCGAACACGAAGTCGTGGATCGCGCAGCCGAACTCCGGGCGCATCGGCCGCTCGCCCGGCGCGGTGCCGAGGATCAGCTGGATGCTCTCGACGATCTCCCGGTCGCCGCTGACCAGCGCGATGCCGGCCGTGGCGTCCGTCCGCATCGGGAACGCCCACCCTGATCCGACGAACTGTCCAGACATCTCACCCTCCGATCAGGACGGTGGGGCAGCCAGGCGGGATGATCGGCGCCCCGCACGAGGCCATGTCGCCGACCCGGGCCGCCGGCTGACCGCCGATCAGGACGGTCGGGCAGCCCGGCGGCAGGATCGGCGTCGGCGGGTGCGGCGGTGGCGGCGGGAACGAGCAGGTGTGCATCGTGCCGACGGTGGCCGCCGGCATCCCGCCGATCAGGACCGTGGGCACGCCGGGGCCGGCGATCACCCCCGGGTGGCCGCTCATGTCGCCGACGCGTGCTGCTGGGGGCATGTCAGTTGATCCTCACGATGCCGCCGCGGACGGTGACGCTGCCGCTGGCGGTGAGCTCGGCCGCCGCGTCGCCGGTGACCTTGGCCTGGGCGCCCTTGAGGGTGGCCTCGGCGTTACCGGTGAGGGACAGCTTGGCGTTGGCGGTGACGGTCACGTCGCTGTCGGAGGTGATCGTCACCTTCTGGCCCTTCATCTCCAGGGCGCCGGTGCCGGCGTCCACCTTGATGCCGTTCTTCGCCTCGATCGTGATCGAGCCGTCGCTGTGCAGCGTGACCTTGGTGTCCTTCTGGTTGAGCGTGAGCAGGTGCTTCTTGTCGCCGGTGGACAGCTCGACCCCGTTGGCGCCGTTGGCGGACTCGGTGAAGTCGAGCCGGTGCCCGGTGCGGGACACGAAGAAGCGGCCGTTGACCTGCCCGCTGCTGCCGTCCACCGGGTCGACGGGAGTCTTCGGTGGCTTGTCGGTGCCGTTGTGGATCCCGCCGAGGACGTACGGCGCGTCGAAGTCGCCCTGCTCGAAGCCGACCAGCACCTCGTCGCCGACCTCGGGAAGGATCAGCGTGCCGCGGTCCTTGCCGCCGCCGATCTGGACGGTCCTCGCCCAGCCGCTCGTGTAGTCCTTGGCGAGCCACGGGAACGTGAGGCGGGCACGGCCCAGCTTCTCCGGGTCCTTCACGTCGCTGACGATGGCCGGGACGAGCCCGGTCATGAGCTGGCGGCGCTTCGGGCCGCCGGTCGCCAGCCCGTACAGCGACCGCTCCTGGCGCCCGCTGGCGACGAACGACGTCGTGTACCCGGCGTCCTGGGAGAACAGGTGCCGCGTGCTGGTCAGCGTGTACTTGCCCTCGAACGGCTTGCCGACGTTCGCCAGCGCGACGGCCGTCCCGGCGCGGAGCTTGGGGTTGCCCTTGGCGACGCCCTCGATCTCCGCGAACGCGCCGGCCAGCTGGGACGCCAGCGCGCGGGCGGCGGTGCTGGCGGCCTGCTGGCTCCGGTACGGGACGTCGGTCGCGACGAAGTCCGGGCTGGCGAACTTCTGGGCGAGCTGCTTCGGCTGGACGCCCGGCAGCTCGGTGGCCGCCGCCTCAGCCGGCGCGGTCGCGCTCACCTCCTGCTTGCGCAGGAAGTCCCAGCCGCGGACCTCGACCTGCGGCACCTGCTCGGCGGCCGTGATCCCGGCGCGCAGCGACGACAGGTTCTTGCCCGCCTCCAGGACGAGCGGGTTCTGGAGCGCGTTCGCGTTGGAGGCCGGCGCCGCGCTGGGCGGCTTCGGGACGGTGAAGTCGAGCTTGCCGTCGACGACCGCGATCTCGGCGCCGGCCATGTCGGCCAGGCGGGACAGGAAGTCCCAGTCGCTGACGTTCTCCTGGCTCAGCTCGGTGTTGGGGGTGCCGGCGATGCCGGCGGCGTTGTCGATCGTCCCGGTCTGGAGGCCGGCGCGCTGGACGACCTTGCGGACGATGTCCGCGACCGTCATGTCGGCGAACGCTGTGACCCGCCGGCCCCGGAACAGCCGGTGGGCGTGGTCGAAGCCGCGGACCTCGGTGACGCTGCCGTTGCGGTCCAGCTCGGCCTCGATGGCCGTCACCTCGCCGGACAGCAGCAGCTCGGGGGAGCCGCCGTCGCTGGTCTGGATCGACAGCTTCACCTTCGCGCCGATCGTGAACTTGCCCTTCTCCAGGACGATCCGGGCCGGGTCGCGGAACCGCAGCACGAACAGGTCCGGCAGGTTGCGGCTGTCGTCGAGGTAGGCGTGGTTCAGCAGGATCGCCACGTCCGCCGGGAGCGGCGACCCCTCCACCTCGACCAGCAGCGAGCTGGCGAACCCCTGGTTAGGCATCGACCAGCTCCTCGGCGGCCGGGATCAGCAGCGTCGCGCCGTTGCGCAGCCGCATCGGGTCGTCGATGTCGTTCGCCTCGGCGAGGGCACGCCACATCGTCGGGTCGCCGTACGCGCGGAACGCGATCGACGGCAGCGTGTCGCCGACGATGACCGTGTGCGTCTCGCGGGCGGCCAGGGCGCCGGACGTCGGGTTCTGCCCGCCCAGCTCACCGGAGATCTCCTCGATCGTGACCGTGCAGACCGCGCGCACCGGCGTGCCGCTCGGCGTGAAGAGCGTGTACTTGACGGCCACACTGCTCACGTACGCGGCGAAGCCGGTGAGGCCGCCCCAGCGGAAGATCACCCAGGGCGGCGAGCCCTTCTTCTGCTGCAGGCTCTCCGTCGTCGGCACGCAGCACTCGAACAGCTTCTCCACGGACTTCACGACGCGGTCGCCCATCGTGTCGGTCGCGTCGAAGAACATCTCCAGGCTGAGCTTGCACGGGTCCGAGCCGGTGAACTCCGGCACGCCGCTCTTCTTCGCGCCCCGCTGCGCCTCGCGCTTCCACTTGGCGCTCTTGGTGAGGCTCAGTTCCTTGGGGTTGAACTGGAAGTCGATCCGGCCGCGGACACTGCCGGGCGTGGCGGTGTTGCCGCCGCTCGGCGGGTCGCGCAGCTCCAGGTAGGCGTGCTCCAGCTTCGGCGGGGCGCCGCCCGCGGCCGGGGGAGCGCCGGCGGCGGTGAACGAGATCGGGGACGCGGACATCAGGCACCCGACCCCGGTCCGAAGAACCCGTGGTGGGCGAGTTCGAGGGTTTCGGTGGCGACCTTGGGCGAGTCGGGGCTGAGCGAGGGGCCGGTCCAGCGCACGGGGACGACGTCGATGAGGCTCCACTTCGCCACCACGTCGCCGTAGAGCGTGCGGGCCTCGATCGTCGCGGTCTTGCGCTTGACGCCGCTCGCCATGCTCGCGAACCACTTCAGCACCTTCGCGCTGTCCTCGGTGATCGGCCGCGTCAGCTTGACGTTCGAGAACTTGAGCCGGGTCGGCAGCTGCCACACGGCGCCGTTGTGGCCGCCCTCCTCGCGCTGCTCCATCACCATCTCGCAGCCCAGGCCGTCGCAGCTGTTGAAGGCGCCGAGGCTCTCGTCGTCGATCTTGACCACGAAGCACACCGCGACACCGATCTCCTGTTCCTGGGTTCCTGGCATCGGCGTCTCCTCTTCGGGGTGCTGCTGGTTGGGCCGTGGGGCTGGTTGGGCGGTGGTGCTGGTCAGTGCCGGAGGTCGGTGAGCGAGCCGTGGCGTTCCCGGTCGAGGCGTAGCTCGGTCTTCAGCCTTCGCAGGAGCGGATCGAAGATCTTCGCGAGCATCTCCTCGGGCGTGCCGGCGGCGGCCGGGGCGCCTGGTGCGGCCGGGGCTTGCGGCCCCGGGGCCTGCGCTGCGGGGGGTTCAGCAGCTGGCGGAGGCTCGACAGGAGTCGCGGCGGCCGGCGCGGGCGGGTCGGCGGGCGCTTCCTCAGGGACCCGCGCGACCACGGGGTTCACAAACTCCATACGGACGGGTGCCGGGTCGCTGACCCTGGCCCGCTGAACGGTCGGCGCGACGACCGGGCCCACGGGCTGCCCGGCGGACCAGTTCGGATGTGGCCCTGACGGCGCCGGGCTCGTCGCCCGCTGGATCGGGACCGCGGGCAGCGTGGCGACATCCGTCATCGGTGGGGCGAGCCAGTCAGACGCCATCCCGCCGCCAGCTCCGCGCGTTTCCGTTGCGATCGTGGCCGGCGCGGTGCTGCGCTGGACGTTCGGGTAGCCGGCGGCGCTGGCGGTGGCGCCGCCGGGGCTGTGGACCGCGCTCGTGCTGGTGGAGTAGCCGCCGCCGGGCGCGGTTCCGGGGAGGCTCGCGGGCTGGGCACTTCCGTACGGGTCGGCCCAGCGCTGGACGCTGGCGTTCGCCGGCGCGGGTGCTGGCGTGGGCGCTTCGGGTTCGGGGGCCGCGCGGAGCGGCAGGCTCCGGTCGCCGATCAGCTGGGCGACGACGAGCGGCGGCGCGGGTGGTGCGTCCGGTGCGGGGCCGGTGTCCGGGGCCCGGGTCGGTGTGTCGACCAGCGGGAGGGCGGTGGCGCGCTGAACCGCTGGGTCGGTCGGCGTGGATGTGGACGTGGCCGGGGTGCCCGCCATGGTCGCGCCGATCACCGGGAGATCCGGCAGCGTGCTGGTCTGGGCGGCGGTGGCGGCCTGTACTGCGGTGGCGGCCGTCGGCGCGGCGGCCGATGCGGCGCTTGTCGGCGGGGTGCTGGCCGGCAGGGCACTGGTTGGCAGGGAGCTGGCGCGCTGGATGCTCGCGAGTGGCGCCCCGGTGGGGTCGGTGCCAGCGGAGGAGAAGCCGGCGAGCGGCGCGCTGCCGGGTGAGGTGCTGCCGGGTGAGGCGCTGGCAGATGAGGCGCTGGTGGGGGTGGAGCCGGCCGGCGGGGTGGTGCTGGCGTCGGCGGCGGAGCGCAGCACGACCGGCGGTGTCGAGCTGGCGCCGAGCGTCGGCGTGGTGAAGGTCGGGCTCGGGCTGGTGCTCGTCTGGACCGGCAGGGAGCCGGCCGGGGACGGCGTGTCGCTCAGCGGAGGCGGCGGGGTCGGCGCGGTGCCGACCGGAAGCTCGGCCGGTTCCGGCGCGGGGCCGTCGTCAGTGGGGACGTCAGTGGTGGCCTCCGGCTCGGCGACGGAGCGCTGGACGAGCGGCGCGTCACCCAGTAGCGATGCCAGGTCGTGGGCCGGGGACGGCTCGGCCGAAGGGGCCGGGGTGTCCGGCGCGGCGACGATTGCCGGCGGCGGGGTTGCCGGCAGCGCGTCACCGGACACCCCGGCGGCGGGCGCCTGGAGGGGAAGCTCCGTCGCGGACGGGGAAGCGGGGCCAGGCGAGGGGATCAGCGGTGCGCCGAGGCCGAGGCGACGTCCGGCCGGGGGCGGCGTGCTCCGCTGGACGGACGCCAGGGGAAGCTCCGGCGCGCTCGGTTCGGCCGCGCGCTGGATGGCGGCGGGCGGCGGTGCGGCGGGCTGGGCGGCGGGTTCCGGTGGTTCCGGCGCGCTCTGGGCGGGCACCGTGACGGTGCCGAGCGTCGGCGCCTCCGCGATGTCCGGTGTGGACGGTGGGGGCGTGGGCGACGGTTCGGCGATGGCCCGCAGCGTGACGACCGGCAGCCCCGCGTCGGACGCCGTCGTGAACCGCGCCGTCGGCGGATCGGCCGCGACGACCCGCTGGACGGTGGGAGCGGGCGGCGACGCGAGCGGCAGCGGCGCGTGATCATGCGATGCGTGCTCACCCTGCGGTGCGTCCCCGGCGTGCACGGCCGGCGCGGGATCGAACGGCACGGTCGCGGGCTCGTCGAGGGCGGGCGAGGACAGGGGCGACGCCGAGAGGGTCGGTGCGGTCGGTTCCGGCGTCGAGGAGAACATGGCGAGCGCGCGCGAAACGACCGTCCGCTGCGAGCTTGTGCTCTTGGGTGTGGGGACGACCAGTTCGGGGCCGTCGGCGGCCTTCTGGACCGGCACCGGGAGGTCGTGCACGATCCCGGACGGCGCGTCGGGGCTGACCACGTGGCCGAGCGGTGCCAGGAACGTGGGGTTCTGCCACGACGAGAGGGTGGCCGACATCCGGGTCGCGGGGCTGATCAGCGACGGCGTCGCCACGGCGCGCTGGATCGGCCCGACCTCCCGCCAACCGGCAGGCGGCGGGGCCGGAGCCGGCGGGGTGACCCGCTCCGGTTCCGGCTCTTCTGCCTTACGCCACGGCCACATGGGTGCTCACCTGGCCTGACTGATCCGGGTGTTGATCCGGCCGATCTCCCCGACGTACCGCAGCCGTTCGGGGTGTTCGAGGTCGAGGATGTCCTCCAGCGACCAGTGGAAGTGGTAGGCGACGTACGCGACCTCCTCGTACAGCCGGTCAGGCGCGTACGTCACGATTCCCCCAGGCGCCCACCGGCGATGTCCACGGCGAACCGGTGCTCGCACTCGGGGCATGCCACGGAGGCACGGGTGTGCCCCTCGCTGTTGATGCGGCGGTAGAGGTCCTGGAGGAACGCCACGTCGGACGCGAACAGGTTCTCGATGATGCCCGCGTGGACGTCAGTGACGCTGCCGAGCCGGGTGACGACCCGGCCCAGCAGCACCACACTGAGGTACGCCGGGTTCTCGCGAACCCGGTCGTCACGGAGCGGGATGAGTTCGTCCCGCGCCGTGGCCAGCCGCATCACGCCGGACCGGTGCGTGACCCCGGCGTCGTCCACGTACCCACGAGGCAGCTCGAAGCTGAACTCGGTGTGCAGCGGCTCGGCGGGACGATCCATCGTGGACAACGCACCGTCCGGTGACGGCGACGCGACTGACCTGCGCATGGCTACTCGATCTCCAGCTGCTCGTACGTGATGACGATCTTCTCGGTCAGGACAGCCGTGTCGCCGGCCTTGAGAGAGCCGATCTCCAGGCTCTTCGGCCACGCGTTGATCAGCTTGTAGCGCTTGATCGCCACGCCCTCGTAGTCGTAGACGATGATCGCGCCGCCCTTACGGGCGGTCGCCATCTTCCCGAACGACGCGTCCTTGACCCAGTTCTCGAAGCTGTTGTCGGCGGTGAGACCGCGGGTCAGCGTCACCTCGCCGGCCTTGGGGCGGCCGGGCAGCTTCTTGATCACGTACTTGCCGTCGGGCGTGTTCTGCTTCAACTCGATGACGTCCTGCTCCTTCTTCAGGCCGGACACCTCGTTGATCTGCTTGATGACGACGCCGTCCACCTCGAGGCCGAACGAATGTCCGACCGAGGTATCCATATCGGGAAGCGGCATGGCGGCCTACCCTTCTACTCGTTGACGAGGCTGGTGCCGCCGGAAAGCTGCGCCAGACGGAAGATGACGAACTCGGCCGGCTTGACCGGCGCGATCCCGATCTCGCAGACGACCTCGCCGGCGTCGATGCCCTCGGCCGGGTTGGTCTCGCGGTCGCACTTGACGTAGAACGCCTCGTCCGGGGTGAGCCCGAACAGGGCGCCCCTGCGCCACTCGTTCACCAGGAACGCGCTGATCGTGCGGCGGATCCTGGCCCAGAGCGCGTCGTCGTTCGGCTCGAACACGACCCACGAGGTGCCGTTGAGGATCGACTCCTCGACGTAGTTGAAGAGGCGCCGCACGTTCAGGTAGCGCCACGCCGGGTCGGACGACAGGGTGCGCGCACCCCACACCCGGATGCCGCGGCCCGGGAACGAACGGATGCAGTTCACGCCCGTCGGGTTCAGCAGCTCCTGCTCGTTGCGCGTGAGCTGGGTCTCCAGCATCACGGCGCCCCGGATCACCTCGTTCGCGGGAGCCTTGTGGACGCCGCGTGTGGCGTCGTTACGGGCCCAGATGCCGGCGATGTGGCCGCTCGGCGGCACGAACCGGTTCGTGCCGGCCACCGGATCGAAGACCTTCACCCACGGGTAGTACAGGGTGGCGTACTTCGAGTCGTAGCCGGCGCCGTCCACGCGCCACTCCTTGACCTGCTGCGGCGACATGCTGGGCGGCGGGTCGAGAATCGCCATCCGGTCGCCCATCAGCTCGCAGTGGGCGATCATGCCGAGCTGCACCGATTGGACGGTCTCCAGGTCGATCGCGCCCTGCTGGTACGCGCCCATCAGGTCCGGGACCGCGACCATCGTGATCTCGTCGATCGTCTCCAGGCCACCGAAACCGGTGCGCTCCGAGACGTCGCCGACATAGTCGTCCGCGCTGAGCTGCGACGGCGTGATCGGTGCCGGCGGCGGCGTCGCCAACGTGACCGTGCCCTTCGCGGGCTTGGCCAGCGCGGAGCCGGTCGCGTTCTCCTCCAGCGTGATGAGCTTCGACTTCTCCTTGACAGCCGTCACCACGTTGTCCTTGCCACGCTTCGTGGTGACGCCCGGGAAGGTCTCTTCGACCTTGTTACCGAACTTCACCAGCAGCGTGAACGACTCCTCCGGCGAACCCTCAGGCGCGTCGGCGACCTCCACCGAGATGCTGCGGCCGCCGGTGATCGCCTCCGGCTTCGCCACCACGCGGTAGCCGCCCAGGACCGCCTGCGGCCCGGCCGTCAGCTCCTTCGGCGCCGCCTTGCCGTTGCTGGACACGCGGTCGCCGCCGATCCGGACGACGTAGCAGTTGCCGCCGCCGTTCAGGAAGTAGCCGTACACGCTGTGCGCGAGGTACGAGCCCTCGACGAAATCCCCGAAGGTCTGGGTGAACTGGCTCCAGTTCGACACCAGCGTGGGCGTGTTGAACGGGCCGCTCGAAGCGAGCCCGACGAAGGCGGCGACAGCGGTGCCCACACCTTCGATCGGACGCGAGCCGGCCTCGACTTCCTCGACGTAGACGCCCGGCGAGAGATATGTGGGCATGGATCCTCCTCGATGACCTGAGATGGCCAAGAGGAGCGTCCGTCATGTGGGCGCTCGCGGGAACGGCCGCGCGGACGCATCCGGAGGAACGGCGCGAGGTCCTAACGGGCAACCATTGGTCCCTGCCCGATGGGGCAGCGATGTCGCGCCTTCCCGCTAGCTAGATGACGTCCAAGGCTTCGCCGAACCGGGCGTAGTAGATCTCGTACGCGACCGCGGACAGGTTGGTGGGGTCGCCGACGTCGACGTGTGACGGCATCTGGCTCGGTTCGGCGACGACCGCCTCGTACCGCTCGCGGCCTTGGCTGACCACCCAGTTCGCGATGTCTTCCAGTCCATTCTCGGACTCGTCAGGACCGGCGTAGTGGGTGTACGGCTCGTCCTTGAGTTCTGCCGCCAGCTCCACGAACACGTCCTGGAACCGGTAGATCTCGTCCTTGGTGAACTCGTTGAGCAGGTCGCGAAGGCGGTCCCGACTCGACCACGCGCTGGAGGTGCTGCCAGAACCAGTCGATGTCGTGCTCGGTGATGGTGGCCAGTGCGATCACATCCTGAATAGCGGTGGGCCGAGCCGGATGCTGAGGGACCTAATCCTTGACGAGTCTGTCACCCTCCCAGCGGTAGCAGCCCGGCACCAGAAGAGGGAAAGGTCGAAGACTGCGCGCCGGCGGCAGGTTGGGGCCTCGCCGGCGCCTTCGCAGCCGGTGCTGACGCCGCCCGTCGCTGAGCCACGAGACGCGACACGGCGCGGTTACCCGCCTTGCCCTGCAGTGCCACAGCCGCATGCGGAGTCAGACGCGACACGGCAGCAGGACTCGCGGAGCGATGCTCCTCAGCCGGCCGTTCTGATTCAGGGGAGGTGGGCGGCTTGGGCGCGCGACGGCCCGGCTGCGCAGACTCCTGGTGCTGAGACTCGGCGCCCACGCCGCCCTCCCCAGGAGCTAGTCGGAGCCCTCGGCGGGTTCTTCTTCCTCGTCGCCTTCGCGCTGGACGAAGGTCTGCGCGGTGGCCTCTTCCTCCTGCGCCTCTTCCTCGCCCTCGCGCTGGACGGTCGGCTCCTCGGCCGCGCGCTGGACCGTCGGGCTCGCCGAGGCGTCCTCCGCCCGCTGCACGGCAGCGGCCGTCGGGGCCGGCGCGGACATCACCCGGTCGGCGTTGGCCACGGCCTCCCGCTCGAACCGGTCGGACGGGTGGCTCACCGCGACGCCGCCGCCGGTGGCCGTGCCCTCGACCGGCCCGGAGCGTTGCTGGACGACGTGCGTCAGCTCGTGGGCGAGCATGTGCTTGCCGCTGTCGGAGCCGGGGTCGTACGCGTCACGCTGGAACACGATGTTCGAGCCGACCGTGTACGCGTGCGCGTTGACGGACTTCGCCGAGTCGCTGGCCTGCGAATCCGTGTGCACCCGGACGTCGCTGAAGTCGTGCCCGAGCCGAGACTCCATGTCGGAGCGCGTGTCCGCTTCCAGGGGCTTGCCGCCCCCGGAGTTCACGACGTCGAGGACGGGGGAGCGTTCCTGCTCGACCAGTCCGGTCACGGCCGCGTTGCCGGCGGCGCGTTGCAGGCCGAGGAGGCCACCCGCGCCGAGCACGTCGGGGCGGCCTGCCGCGGCGGCCGGGAACGCGTGTTCCTCGGACTCGACCCGGTCCGCTTTCGGGCGGAGGCTGGCCTCGACGTCGCTGTCATGATCGTGCGAGCGCATGGTGTCCCCCAATGCGGCGGTCTTTACCCAGACTCTCCACCGGCGCCACCGCCCGGACCAGACGCCGGGGTACAGCAGGGTGGGCACCGGCCGCTGCCCGTTCGGGCACCGGCCCACCGGGCACGGCGGTGGCGGGTGCCCTCTAGGCTGCCATTTCATGGCGACGACGCCCATGATCGCGACAGACGCGGAACCGACGCGGGACGTATCCCCGCCGCCGGCGAGCCCGTGGTGGCAGCGGTGGGCACCGTTCGTGGTGGGCACCGCCGCCGTGGTGGGCATCCTGCTCGCCGCCGACACGGCTCCGCTCGATCTCGTCCGGTTCGCCGCCTATGCCGTGTTCGCCGTCGCGCTGCCGGGCACGCTCGTCTACCGGGCCCTGTGCCGGGAGCCGCACTCGTTCGTCGACGACGTGGCCATGGGCATCGCCGTCGGGCTGTGCCTGGAACTGCCCGCGTGGCTGGTCCTGGCCGCGCTCGACGCGCGCGAGTGGGCGTCGGTTTGGCCGGCCGCCGTCCTCGTGCCGTTCGCGGCCGTACCGCGACTGCGCCGGTACTGGCGGACCGCCGGCACGTCCGCCCCGCCGCTCGGATGGTCGTGGAGCATCGCCGCGATCGTCGTCTTCTTCACGGCGTACCTGTCGGTCGTGTTCCTGGAGCGCAACCCGGTCCTTCCCGGCACTGAGTCGACCCGGCAGTACCTGGACCTCGCGTACCAGCTGTCCCTGGCCGGCGAGGCGAAGCACCAGTTCCCGCTGGACGTGCCGCAGCTCAGCGGCGAGCCGCTGCTCTACCACTGGTTCGCCTACGCGCACATGGCGATGACCAGCCTCGTCGGGCACATCGACCTGGCGGTGGTGTCCCTGCGCCTCGCCGTACCGGCGCTGTGCGCCGCGGCCATCGTGCTGACCGGCGTCATCGGGTGGCGCCTCGCCGGACGTCCGTACGCCGGTGTCGGCGCCGCCCTGCTGTTCTGGGTGGTCGGCGAGATCACGTTCACCGACCCGGTGGCGTTCCCGTTCGGTACCCAGTCGATGTTCGTGGTCTGGCACGGCGTCTCGATGATCTACAGCTGGGTGCTGTTGCTGGCGCTGATCATGGCCGTCGTCAGTGCGCTGCGCACGCCGCGTCCGGCGACGTTCGTGCTGGTCGCCGTCCTGGCGCTGGCGTCGAGCGGGGCCAAGGCCAGCTCGCTGCCCGTCGTCCTGCTGGCGTTGGGGTTGACCGGCCTGGTCCGCCTGATCGCGGCCCGGCGGATCCCGTGGACGGTCGTGGGGCTCGGCGTGATCGTCACGGCCGCGCAGCTGACCGCCGCCGCAGTGCTGTACCGGTTCAAGACCTACGGACTCGCTGTCGACCCGCTGGCGAACCTGGACGTCTTCCGGGACTCCGGCATCCCGATGCTGGTCGTCTTCGGGGCGTTCGCCGCCAGCATGCTGGTCAAGTACGTCGGTGCGCTGCCGTTGCTGTGCCGGCCGCTCGACCCGGACCGGCTGTTCCTCATCGGGGGAGCGCTCGCCGGGCCGGCGCTCTACCTGACGATCAGCAGCCTCGCCTCCCAGTACTTCACGCGCGCAGGCTTCACGTTCGGCATGCTCGCGGCCGGCTGGGGATGGGTGCTGGTCCTGGACAGGTTCACGGCGTGGCAGCGGCGCGCGCTCGTCGCCGGTGCGGCCGTCCTCGCCGGTGTGCTCGTGGCCGTGCAGCTCGCGGTCGCCCCCGATCCGCTGAGCCGTGGGGCGGTCCGCCCGATCGCCGTGTGGGTGTTGGTGCTCGGGGCGACCCTCGCTGCCGGCGTGGTGATCTGGTACGGGATCCGCCTGGCCCGGCCCGGGCTGCGTGGCCGTGGCGTCGCGGTAGTGATGACGGCGGTCCTGGTCGCCGGGGCGCCCGCGTTCGTCATGGACATGGCCAAGTCGCGCCGGACGCCGAACGGCGGCGCCTACTTCAACGTCGACCTGCCGAAGTCGCGGGTGGACGCCGCCCGGTGGGTGCGCGACCACAGCGAGCCCTCGGATGTGCTCGCCACGAACTCGCACTGCATCTCCCTCGACGGGCCGTGCGCGCCGCTCGCCTTCTGGTTGACCGCCTACGCCGAGCGCGAGGTGCTGGTCGAGGGCTGGGGGTTCGAGAAGTACGCCAGGCAGGCGGAGGTCGGCCCGGACTGGGTGCCCGATCCGCTGCCGGCCAACGAGCGCGCGTTCGAGGCGCCGACGCCGGACCTGCTCGCCGCGCTGCGGGACAACCACGGCGTGCGCTGGCTCGTCGTCGACCGGAAGGTCAAGCCTGAACCGGCGGCGCTGCGCGACCTCGCCGAGCTGTCGTACGACAACGGCCGCATCGCCGTCTACCGCCTGCGGTAACGCCGAAGCGTGCAGGATTTCGCGAGCTATAGGTCGCAAGATCCCACACGCTTCGAGGGCGATTACCGGACCAGGGCGTGGTACGGGCCGAACTCGCGTTCCAGGCAGAGACGCCCGAGCTTCCGGTACTCCCGCGCGATGGCCGTCACCAGGTGTTCCATCGTCAGCGACGTCCCGGCGTCCGCCGCGAAGTAGGCTGCCGCGACCGCCGCCGAGCGGATGTTGCCGCCGGACAGCTCGAACGCGTACGCGCAGAAGTCCAGGTCGAGGCCCGCCGCGCGGGGGACGGCCGGCCCGAGGCACCGCTCCCACAGGGATCGCCGCAGCGGCTCGTCCGGAACGGGGAAATCGGCGATGACGTCGAGTCGCCGCGTGAACGCCTCGTCGACGTTGGCGCGCAGGTTGGTGGTGAGGATCGCCAGCCCGTCGAACGACTCCATGCGTTGCAGCAGGTAGGCGCTCTCGATGTTCGCGTACCGGTCGTGGGCGTCGCGCACCTCGGACCGCTTGCCGAAGATGGCGTCGGCCTCGTCGAACAGGAGGACGCCGTTGACGCCGGCGGCCTCGGTGAAGATCCGTTCCAGGTTCTTCTCGGTCTCGCCGACGTACTTGTCGACGACCGTCGCGAGGTTGACCGCGTACAGGTCGAGACCGAGGTCGGCGGCGATGACCTCGGCGGACATCGTCTTCCCGGTACCGGAGTCGCCGGCGAACAGCCCGGTGATGCCGCGGCCACGACCGCCGCCGGGCCGCATCCGCCACTCGTCGATGACGGTCTCGCGCAGCCGGGCGCGCGCGCACAGCTCCCGGAGCTGGGCCATCGTCGAGGCGGGGAGTACGAGGTCGTCCCAGCTGACGCCCGGTTCGATCCGGCGGGCGAGCCGTTCCAGCCCGGCGGCGTTCTCGGCGCGGGCGCCGACCCGCAGGTGCTCGACGTCCACCGGTGTCTGCGTCAGCGACGCGGCCAGCACGGCGGCGCGCGCCGCGCGGTGGATCTGCGCGGGGCCGAGCCGGAAGTGGGCGGTCGCCACGGCGGGGTCGATCCCGTCGGCCAGCGCTCCGTCCAGAGTGGAGCGCCACGCGGCGTCCCTGATGGCGCGGCTGACCGGCGGGGCCCCAGCCTGGAGCGGGGGGTGGTCGCTCCAGGCCGGGTCCCAGCCGGCCCGGCCGTAGATCAGCACGGGCACGGGGGCGCCGGTGAGCTGTCGAAGTACTTCTGGTGCCTGCTCGGCGAGCGGTTCCACCGGTCCGAGCACCAGCCCGCCGCGCAGGAGCAGCGCTTCGCGGATGAGGACGCGCGCCAGCCAGGCGGCGTCGGGCTGGGTGGCGAGCCGGTCGGCGTGCGCGTACACGGCCGCGCGCCCCGCTGCTTCGAGCGCCGCGCCGGCGAGCCCGGCCGCGCTGCCGCCGGGCTGTTCGCGCAGGTAGACGAGGTCAGCCAGCGGACCGCCGTCCAGCAGCGGCGGCGGCGGGGCCAGCACGGGGGCGAGCGCGGCGTCCGGACGGTCGTCGCCGAGCAGGTGCGCGACGACGCGGTCCGGCACCCGCAGCGCGCGGGTCAGGAACGACCGCTCCCGCTCGTCCACCTGGACCAGCCCCGTGACGACCAGCGGACCGTGCGGCCCTAGCCGGCCCCGGCCGCGGGCGTCCGCCTCGGCCAGGCCGCACAGCCGCAGGGCCAGGCCGATCGTGGCGCGGCGGCGGGTCACGTCGTCGTTGAGGTACCCGTAGAGCTGCTCGAACCGGCTGTCGAGGTCCGGGGCGAGCGCGAGTAGCAGCAGTTCGACGTCCAGCGGGGTCAGGCCGGCGTCCTCAGCAAGCAACTCCAGCCGGCCGGTCAGCGGCGCCAGCGACGGATCGGTGAACGGCGCGCGGGGAACGTCCAGCAGCTCGTCGATCGCCTCGTCGGACAGGTAGAGGCCACGGAACGGGTCGTCCGGCGACGGATCGGTGCTGCGCCGCTGGTGGACGGCCTGGCGTACCCGGTGCTCGACGGCCGCCAGCCGTTCCCGCAGGTCGGCGGTCATCGCGGGTGCCGGGTGCGCCGCATCGCCACCCGCGCCTCACCCTCCTCGGACGCCGAGTCGGGCACGGTGCCGTGGCCGACCCGGTCGTCGGCGCTTCCGTTGTCCAGGTCGGACATGTCGACGGACAGCCCCTCGCGGGCGGGCGGCGCGGCGGCCATCACGGCGGCCGCGTCGACCGGGGCGCTCACGACGATGTCCAGGGACGGCTTGAGTTCGCCGCCGAGCGCCGTCCACACGTCGGCGAACGAGCGGTCCTCGGGCGGCGGGAGGGCGACGGTCAGGGGGACGGGGAGCGCCAGTTCGGCGATCCGTCCGGACAGCAGCGTCGGCGGCACGGAGTCGTGCGCCAGGAAGCACATGAGCAGGGACGACAGCAGCCGGTGCTCGTCCTCCGGCCGCTGCGTCCACGCGGTGAGCAGGTACGACAGCTTGACGTAGCGGGGCGGGCGGTGCCTGGCGACGACGGTCGTGCCCCGCTCGTCGTACTCGTTGAGCAGGCCACGCGACCGCCGCCGCAGGTCCTCCCGCAGGTCGTACAGGTAGAGGTTGACGGTGGGGGCGTTACGACGGGCGGCCCAGTCCTTGGTGGGGGCGTCGAACACGACCTCCACGTCGGACCCCTGCAGCGCCTGTTCACGTACCAGGCGTCGCAGGGCCTCGTCGACCTCGTGGATCATCCGGTTCAGCCCCGCGCCACGAAGTCCGGCGGGACGGCGGTGCGCTGCACCACCAGGAAATCGTCGCGGACGGCACCGAAGCGCAGGCCGCTCGCGGACAGGAACCGGGGACCGAGCTGGTCGCGGCGGAACACCAGCGCCTGGGCCTCGAACGACCCGTCAGGGCGGACGACCGTCACCCGCGACGCCGGGTTGATGCCGGACTGCCAGTCGAGGTTGATGCTGACGCCGGGCGGGAAGTCCTTGCCGACGACCCGGGCGACCGACCCGGGCGGCCCCACGGCGGGGGCCACCGTCAGCGTCGGCTCCAGCACCTTCAGGGTGCTGGTCGCCCGGTCGTTGGCCGCGTTCTGGTCGGCGCCGGCCTGGCCGAACCGGGCGGTGACCTGGCCGGCCACCGGGGTGGTGATCTTGGCGCTCGGGCTGAGTGCGACGGTGACCTTCCGGGACGCGCCGGGTGCCAGCGGCCCGATCTCGCAGCTGGCGCCGGTGAGGACGCAGCCGGTCACGGTGCCGAGCGCCAGCGTGCGCGTCGGCAGGTCCGTGGCCAGCGTGACGCCCGTTGCCGGTGCCTGGCCGCGGTTGGTGACCGTGTAGGTCGCCACGACCGGGTCGCCGCCCTTGAAGCCGGTCGGCGTGGTGGCCATCGCCACCCCGACGTCACGGAACTCGACGTCGGGGAAGGTCACGACCACCGTCGTCTGGGCGGTGTTGTTGGCGGTGCCCAGGTCGAGGATCGTGCCGGTCACCGTGGCCGTCGGCGTGTACGTGCCGGTCTGCTGACCCGACGCGACGACGGTGAACACCAACGTGCCCTCGGCCGCGAGCGGGCCGGGCAGCTCACAGCTCAGTGTCGCGAACGAGCAGACCGCGCCGATCGTGGTCGGGGTGATCGACAGCGGAGCGAGCCCGGTCTGCAGGGTCAGCGCGCCCCGGACCTTGCGGGCGTTCGCCAGTCCCAGGTTGGTGACCGTGACCGTCAGCTCGGTGGTCTCGCCGACGACGATGTCCGCGTCGCTGGCCGTGACCGCGATCTCGAGGTCCGAGGCGGGCTGCCACACCGGCTGGTTCTCGTTGCCGACCGAGGTGGTCAGCCACTTGAACGTCGGCGTGCCGGCGGGCAGCGGCAGCGTGACGACGCCGATGTCCCGCTGCTGGCTCGGGCCGTGGATCGCCGAGAACGCGATCGACCTGGAGTCCGGCGCGAAGGCCGGGTACTGGAGCCCCGTGACCGGGTCGCCGGCCGGGAACGGGATCACGACGTCGGTGGCGGGACCGCTCGGCAGGTTGCCGGTCAGCGGCCACAGCCGGAGCGCGTTGTTGCGGTTGACGAGCAGTGCCTGGCCGCTGGGGGCGAGCCTGGGCTGCCGGTCGAACTGGACGGTCGGCGTGTCGTCGGCGCCGGTGATGTTGACCTGGTCGCCACCGTCGGACGCGCGTGCCGACCAGATGTCGGTGTCGAGACCGTCGAGCGGGTGGGCGGCCAGCGCCTTGAGCTGCGGCACCGGCGGCGACGCCGGCGGGACGACGTACCGGGCGAACATGATCCGGCTACCGTCCGCCGACCAGGTGGGCTCGCCGTCGAGGAAGCCGTTGTTGGGGGTGGTCGGCGGGGGCGGCGGCACCCGCAGCAGCTCGGCGCCCGTGGTCGCGTTGATCACGATGACGCGGTTGTTGCGGACGAACGCCAGCCGGGAGCCGTCCGGCGAGTACACCGGGTCGACGTCCTTCTCCGGGGCGCGCGGGCGGGTCAGGACGGTCGGGTTGACGGTCGTCGCGTCGGCGTTGATCGTGACGATGTCGGTCACGGTGCCGTTGCGGCGGCTGTAGGCGACCTTGCGGCCGTCCGGCGAGTACGTCGGCGCGTTCTCGAACTTGCCGTGCCGGAAGCTCAGCGAGCGGTCGCCGGTGCCGTCGGTCGCCTGGATGTCGCGGATCTCGCCCAGCTCGTCCACGGCCACGTGCGTGAACACGATCAGCGGGGGCTGCTCCGGGGCGTAGAACCAGGTCGGGTTGCCCTCGGGGTTGCGGTTGTCGTCGTAGACGAGCTCCGGCTCGGGCGACCCGCCGCCGATGTCGTCGACGGACTTGACGTACACGCCGCCCTCGGGGTTGAGGCGGCGGCTGTGAAACGCGATCGCGGTGCCGTCGGCGTTCCAGCTGGCCTGGCTCGCGTCCCAGTTCGGGACGAGGTTAGTGGCGGTGCCGGTGCCGTTCGGCGCGATCGACACGACGGAGGTGCGCGCCGGGTTGAGCAGCGACGTCCGGGTGAACGCGATGCGGTTGTGGTCGACGACCGGGTCCCACGCCGGCTGGATCGCGCCGCCGGATACGCCGGAGAACGTGATCCGGACCGGGTTGGCCTGCGCCGGCGACACCGTGACGGTGAAGATCTCACCGCTGCCGTTGACCCGGGTGCTGGTGAACGCGAGGCTCGTGCCGTCCGGCGACCAGGTCGGGGAGGTGTCCGCCGGGCGCGGCGTGCCGGCCGGTGCGGTCGTCACCTGGCGCAGCCCGGTGCCGTCCACGCCGACGATCCAGATCTGGGTGGCGCCGCCGCGGTCGGAGACGAACGCGACCGTGGAGCCGTCGGGGGAGAGGACGGGCTGGCGGTCGGCGGCGGCGTTGGCCGCGAGCCGGACCGGCGAGTCGGTGCCCGGCGCGAGGTAGAAGATGTCGCCCTTACGGTCCGCCCCGGCGCCGTTGGCGTTGGCCCGGGAGCTGACCCACACCAGGCCGCCGTTCGGGTCGGCGGACGCGTCGGAGTCGACCTCCGTCGGGCCGTTCTCGGTCGGGAACAGGGGCGTCTGCTGGCCGTCGATCGCATAGGCCAGTTCGTCGTGGTGCTCGCCCACGTAGGCGAGGCGTCCAGGGGCGGGTGGCGCCGCGGCGGCCGCGGGCGGTGCGCCCGCCACGACAGCCACGATCGGCAGGCCCGCGACCAGGATCGCCGCCGCCGCTGCCCTGCTACCACGTCGCGCGGATGTGCGTCGCACGTGCACTCCTCAACGGGTCGTCACTCAATCGGCAGCCGGCCGGCGCCAGCTTTTGAGCGTTGCCGGACACCCCTGGGTCGAGCACCCCCTCCGGGGCACCGTTTGGTGCCGGTGGGGATGCCCGTCCGGGCAGGTGATGCAGCGTTGCGGCGCTAGATCAGGCCGTGGCGGAGGGCGTAGGCGACGGCGTGCGACCGGTTCCGGAGCTGGAGGCGGTTCGTCACGTCGTGCAGGACGTTCTTGACCGTCCGCTGGGAGTAGGCCAGCTTGGCGGCGATCTCGGCCGTGTCGAGGCCGTCGGCGACGAGGCGCAGCACCTCGACCTCCCGGTCGGCGAGGCCGCTGAACGTGAGGCCGCGCGGGCTGAGTACCTGGCGCTGGAGGCGGCCGACCTGGTCGAGGAGCCTGCCGAGCAGGTCCGGCGGGACGGCCCCCTCGCCGGCCGCCGCGGACGTGATCACCGACACGAGCCGCTCGGGTGTCGCCTCGCTGCGGCGGATCAGACCGGCGGCGCCGGACTCGACGGCCGCGACCAGATCAGCGTCGTCCAGCTGGGTCGCGACGAGGACCGCGCGTGCCGTGCCGCCACGGCTGACGGCCCGCAGGACCCGGAGCGTCTCGTCGGTTACCCGATCGGTCACCACGACGGCCACCCGGGCACTCGCCATTTCTTCCGGTGGCAGCACCAGGATCTCCGGGCGTGGCCGGAGCTGGCCGGCGACTCCTACCTGCGAGATCGGGTCGTCGGTGTGCACGAATACCGGAACTCGTTCCATCTCTCTTACCCCCGTGACCCTTGGCGCACCCGACCGTCAGGTGCGTGGGCGGAGCATGACAGTGGGGTCTCAGCGTGCACTTAACGTGGACTCAACGGGCGGTTCAGCGTGCCCGAAGGTGTACCCGTCCGCACTGTTGACTCCCTTGACGGAGTTCGTACCGTCGCGGCCATGACGACACTGGCGAGGCTGGAGACCCCTGCCCTGGACCTCCCGCCGGGGGGCGAGGCGAGCTCCCTCCTGACGATCCGCAACAACGGCGAGATCGTCGAGGCGTACACGTTCGAGGTGCTGGGCGACGCCGCACAGTGGACAACGATCGAGCCCCCCGCGGTATCGGTGTTCCCAGGCACGGAGGAGCAGGCACGGGTCGTCTTCAAGCCGCCGCGGGCGTCGTGGGTCGCGCCCGGCGAGATGCCGTTCGCGGTCCGGGTGATCCCGTCCGAGCGCCCGGAGGAGGTGGTCGTCCCGGAGGGCGTGGTCCAGATCCACCCCTACTCCGAGACGACGGCCGAGATCCTGCCGCGCACGTCGCGCGGGCGCAGCAGCGCCAAGCACGAGGTCGCGATCGACAACCGGGGCAACACGCTGCTGAAGGTCGGGGTCAACGGCACCGACCCGGACGGCGCCCTGGAGTTCACGGCCCGTCCGCAGACGGTCGCGGTACCGCCGGGCGAGGCGGTGTTCGTCAAGGTCAAGGCCAAGCACCGGCGCCGGTTGTGGCGCGGGCAGCCCGTCACGCGTCCGTTCCAGGTGCTGGTCGTGGCCGAGAGCCACCCGCCGGTGACGCTGGACGCCGCGACCCTGCAGGACCCGATCATCCCGCCGTGGGCCGGTCGGGTCGCATTGCTGTGCCTGGTCGCGCTGCTGGGGTTGGCCGGGCTGTGGTTCGGGCTGCTCCGCCCGGCCGTCCGGTCCGCCGCGAAGGACGCGGTCGCCACGCCCCTGCAGGCCGCCGAGAAGAAGGCCACCGAGGCCGAGAACACCGCACAGCGCGCCGAGCAGAAGGCCGATGTCGCGATCGGACCCACCGCGCGCGCGATCCCGCCGAACGGGGGCCGCCCGCCGACACCGCCGCCGACCCCGAGCGCACGGCCAGGCACCAAGATCGCACCGTACGAGGGCCCCCGGCTCGAGGCCACCGCACCGGCGAACCGGTCCGCGACCGGCACGTTGACGACGGAGGAGAAGGAGACGATGGTCCTCACCGACCTCGTGCTCCAGAACCCGCAGGGCGACACCGGCCGGCTCGACTTCATCGTCGACGACCGCACCCTGTTCACGTTCAGCATGGCCAACTACCGGGACAGCGACTACCACTTCGTGACGCCGCTCGAGGTCAAGCCCGAGACGAGTCTCCGCATCCGGATCACCTGCCAGGTGCCGGGCGTGCGTCTCGCGGGTACGACGTCGGATCAGTGCCGCTCGTTCGTGGGCCTCGTCGGCACGACGCGGACCGCTCCGTAAGTCCCGGAGGAGCTGCCCTTATCGCCGTTTTGCCCCATGGATATAGCTTCCTCGCTACGGTGCAGGAAGTTACTCGGCGGTAGGTGAGGAGCGGGCGATGACGGGACATCTGCGTGTCGCGGTCGTCGGTGGCGGGTTCGGCGGGATCGGCACGGCGATCATGCTGAAGCGCGACGGCATCGAGGACTTCCTGGTCTTCGAACGGGCCGACGACCTCGGCGGTACGTGGCGCGACAACTCGTACCCCGGGTGCGCGTGCGACGTGCCGTCGAACCTGTACTCGTTCTCGTTCGCGCCGAACCCGGAGTGGAGCCGCTCGTTCTCCGGGCAGGCCGAGATCTGGGCGTACCTGCGGCGCTGCGTCGACCGGTTCGAGGTCGGCCCGTACCTGCGCTACGGGCACGAGGTCCTGGCGGCCCGCTGGGACGACACCGCCCGGCACTGGGTCGTCGAGACCTCGCACGGCACCTGGACGGCCGACGTGCTGGTCAACGCGGCGGGGCCGCTGCACGAACCGTCCGTGCCGGCGCTGCCCGGCGCCGACTCGTTCGCCGGCACCGTGTTCCACTCCGCCCGCTGGGACCACGACCACGACCTGACCGGCCGCAACGTCGCCGTGATCGGCACGGGCGCGTCGGCGATCCAGTTCGTCCCCCGGATCGCGCCGCGGGTGGGGTCGTTGACGCTCTTCCAGCGGACGGCGCCCTGGATCGTCCGCCGCGGCGACCGGGCCCTCACCCGCTTCGAGCACGCGCTGTACCGGACGGTGCCGCTCGCGCAGAAGATCGTCCGGACGGCGATCTTCCTCGGCCAAGAGGCGACGGCCGTCGGGTTCGTGCGGCCCCGGCTCGGGAAGGTCGCCGAGATCGTCGCGCGCGCCCACCTGCGCAAGCAGGTCAAGGACCCGGAGCTGCGCGCGCGCCTGACCCCGCCGTACGCGATGGGCTGCAAGCGGGTGCTCCGCTCGGACGACTACTACCCGGCGCTGCTCAGGGACAACGTCGACCTTGTGAGCGACGGAATCGCGGAGATCCGACCGCACGGGATCGTCACGAAGGACGGCACCGAGCACCCGGTCGACACGATCATCTACGGGACCGGCTTCCACGTCACCGACAGCCCGATCGCGGACCGGATCTCCGGCCGCGACGGCCGCACGCTCGCCGAAGCCTGGAAGGGCAGCCCGGAGGCGTACCTCGGTACCAGCGTCGCCGGGTTCCCGAACCTGTTCCTGCTGCTCGGTCCGAGCACCGGGCTCGGCCACACGACCGTGCTGCACATCCTGGAGTCCCAGTTCGCGTACCTGCGGGGCGCGCTGCGGCACGTGGCCGACACCGGCGTGGCGGCCTTCGAGCCGAGTCCGGCGGCGCAGCAGGCCTTCATCGACGACGTGGACAGGCGGATGCGCACGACCGTGTGGTCGACCGGCGGCTGCACGAGCTGGTATATCGACCGGACCGGACGGAACTCCGTGATCTGGCCCAGCTTCGCGTCGGCGTTCCGGCGCCGCCTCCGCCGCTTCGATCCCGCAGCCCACCAGTTCACGCCGAAGCCGGAGCCCGCGACACGGCCAGGGGAGCAGCCGGCCCCCGCGCGGCCATGACGCTCCTCGACCGGGTCCAGGCCGGGATCGGGTTCTGGGTCGCCGGCCTGCCGAACCAGTGGCAGCGGCGGCTGGCCGGCAAGCCCGTGGTCGTCGACGGCGCCACGCTCGACCCGGGGCTCCAGCTGTTGCTCTCGCTACGGCGCCGCCGCGGCGACCAGCCGCTGCCCGCGCTGGCGCCGGTCGATGCCCGCAAGCGCACGAGGCGGGACGCCGCGGGGGCGACCGCCGAACCCGTTCCGGTCGGCGAGATCACGGACCTGACGATCCCGGGCGCCGCCGGCCCGCTCCCGGCCCGCCACTACGCGCCGCCGGGCGGTGGCAGCGGTCCGCTGCTGGTGTTCTTCCACGGCGGCGGGTTCGTCCTGGGCGACGTCGACACCCACGACCAGCCCTGCCGGATCCTGTGCCGCGAGGCGGGCGTGCACGTGCTGTCGGTCGGGTACCGGCTCGCGCCCGAGGACCCGTTCCCGGCGGCGCCCGAGGACGCGTGGGCGGCGGTGCTCTGGGCCGCGTCCAACGCAGGACGGCTCGGCGCCGACCCGTCCCGGCTGGCCGTCGGCGGCGACAGCGCGGGCGGCACCCTGTCGGCGGTGGTGGCGCAGCGGTCCGTCCGCGAAGGCGGTCCGAAGCTGGCTCTTCAGCTCTTGCTCTACCCGGGTGTCGACCGCACGACTCCCTACCGCTCGCTGGACCTCTTCGCCGACGGCTTCTTCCTCACCCGCGAGGAGATCGGCTGGTTCCACCTGAACTACTCGTCCGGCGTCGACCTCGCCGACCCCCGGATCTCCCCGCTGCGCGCCGACGACCTGCGCGGCATGGCGCCGGCGCTCGTGGTCACGGCGGGCTTCGACCCCTTGCGCGACGAGGGGGAGGCGTACGCGAAGGCGCTGGCCGACGCCGGAGTGGACGTGCGGCTGCGGCGCGAGGCGACCCTCATCCACGGGTTCGTGAACATGACTGATCTCAACGCCGCGTCCCGTACCGCCCTGGTCGAGATCGCCGCCGAGGTCCGCGCGACGTTCTAGGGCCTAGCGCAGTTCGGCCTGGACCGCCGTCGACACCGTGCTGGCCTGGGTCCACAGCGCCTCGGCCAGCGCGTTCGACCAGATGGCGAGCTGCTCGACGTGCGAGTGGGCCCGGTTGGGGTCGTCCGTGCGTGAGCGGAACGTCCGGACCATGTCCTCGACGACGATCTTGGCCCTGAGCTGCGCGTGGGCCAGTACCTCGTCGGCCTGCGCGCGGGCGTCGGTGGTGATGAGGTCGGCGTAGTTGTCGGCCTGTGCGACCTGAGTCCCGACGTACCGCTGCGCCTCGCCGATGAGCGGGTTGGCCTCGCCGGGGGAGAACCAGGACTCGTCGCGGTCGACGGCGTGGTCGACGTCCGTCCCGTGGCGCTTGTAGAAGTTGCGGAGCCGCTCGACCTCGGCGCGGAGCGCCTGGGTCTCCCGGTTGGCCTGGTCGAGGGTGTGCGCGACGCGCCCGATGAACGCGTCGACCTCCTCCTCGGAGTACCCGCGCCAGGCGAGCGGTGACTGCTGGAAGCTCGTCTTCCGCACCTCGTCGACGGTCATTGTTCGTGGGGGCTCGTCGACGCGGTCGTGGTGCGAACTCATCTGGGGTCCTCGGGTTGGCGTGGGGCAAGCGCCAAGACCGTAGGAACGAGGGTGACTCAGTGTCAACGAGTCGTGCGCTGGACGGTGGGGAACCTGCGACGAGCGGTACGGAAAGTGGGGGCTCAGCCCCGATGTAGTGGGGGACGACAGCCGGCAAGGTCGAGTTGTGAGCCGCGCGACGGGTCGCGGCGAGTGAAGAAGGAGCAAAGTTCATGACTGTGCCCGGTGGAGCGCAGCCGGCCGGCGCCGTGCCCCCGCAGAAGTCGAGCGTGACCCAGAAGATCGTGGTGGCCCTGATCTTCGTGGCCCTGGCCGGATGCCTCGGCGGGATGGTGTATTTCGTCCGCAAGTCCGACCCGGGCCTGGCCAAGGTCGGCGACTGCGTCTCGCAGGAGGGCGGCAATTCGGTCTCGGTGGTGGACTGCGGCGACTCGGACGCCGACTTCACGGTCGTCGGCCGCCTGGAGAACAAGACGGAGATCGATGCCGGGCTGTTCGCCTGCAGCGACTTCGAAGCCGCCACGTCGTCGTACTGGGAGGGGGAGCAGGGCGAGAAGGGCACGGTTCTCTGTCTGGCAAAGAAGAAGTGAAGAAGGTCGAGATGAGCGGGCCCGTGCTGGAAGCACGGGCCGAGTTCATCAGCGTCCTCGACGGCGCTGGCTGGCAGGTGAACGGCTTCGACGCACTGCTGGGGATAGGCGTCAACGTCGAGCCGGAGGCGGTCGCCACGTACCGGGGGCCCGTGTTCCTGGTCGACATGCAGTTCTGGGCGGACGAGCAGCGTCTCGGGCTCGACATCTTCACGTCCGAGACCGACGTGCTCCTGCGGCTGCGCCTCTACCCGCAGGAGCAGCGCGTGCTGCTCGACGCGATCATCGATGCCCAGAACAGCCTCGACCTGGACAACTACCCGGCGTTCGTCGAGACGCTCGTACCACTCTGCGACCCGCTCCTGTTGGAGACGGACGCCGGGCTGCTGCAGGTCCAATGACTGTCTTCACAGAGTGGGGTGCGACGCCCCACCCGGCCTCGTACGGGCGCTGGCTGCGGCTGACGTTCGCCGTGATCGGTGCCGTCCAGCCCGCGTTCTGGGCCACCCTGTCGTGGGCGCAGCTCGTCCTGTCGGACCCGCCGGTCCACGCGCTTCCGCTGTGCCTCACCGGCTTCGTCGTCGTCGCCGCGTTCGCCGTCACCTGGTGGCTTCCCCGGACGAGCGTCGTGGCGATCTGGATCAGCCTCGCCCTGCACAGCGCCGCGGTCGCCGACGCCGCCACCACCGGTGGGCAGCCGCTGATCGGCGCCCTGTTCATGATCGGCCCGCCCCTGCTCGGTGCCGTCCCGATGACCCTGCTGGCCTGGACGTTGGCCCGGATCGGCCGTTGAGCCGCGGTGCGGCGGCCCCCGCCCGCCGCACCGCTCCAGCAGGTCACCGCTCAGAGTCACCGCTCGACAGGTCACCGCCGCAGCAGTGACACGGCGCGGTCGAACGCCGAGTCCCGGTTCCGCGCGAACTCCTCGTCCGTGAAGACCGGGGTACGGACGTGCGGCGGGATGCCGGTCACGTCGAACGTCTCGCCGGACCGGGTCAGGAACTCCTCGTTCGGCAGGATGAACATCCACCCGTTGGGCAGGAACCGCATGAGCACGTCGGAGAAGACACCCTGGGTGTTCTCGCCGATCCGGACCGGCCGTGGCGACCGCTCCATCATCGCCTGGGTGAACGTCTCGCCGGCGCTGATGGTCGATCCGCCGGTGAGGATCACGACCGGGCCGGCGTAGGACGGCGCGTCCGGCGTCACCGAGATGGGCTGGCGGCGGGTGAAGCGGGTCGGGTCGCCCGCGTCGTTGCGGGCGTGCTTGGCGTAGGCGAAGTACTCCCGCGCGGTAAGCCGTGACGCGAGCCGCAGGCCGAGCGCGTCGGCGCCGCCGCCGTTGACCCGCAGGTCGATCACGATTCCTCTGAGCCTGGCCGTGCGGTCACGGGTGAGGATCGCGCCGAGTGCCCTGTCCATCTCGGCGGCGTCCGCCTCGTAGCTGCCTTCCTTCGTGTACCCGGTGAACGCGATCAGCCGCAGGTAGCCGATGCCGCCCGGCAGGTCGGCGTACCCGATCCGCCCGTCAGCCCAGGTCGTGAGTGGTTTGCGCAGGTCACGGCGTTCGATGAACGGACGGACCTTCGCCTCCAGTTCCTCGCTCGGGAACACCGTGCCGGGCCGGTGGCCGATGTACTGGCGCTCGCCGGCCCGGATCCCCGTGTGGGCGTCGTGCAGGGGCGTGATCATCTCGACGAGAAGGTCGAACAGTTCGCCGTCGCCCATGTCGGGCCGCACCCGGGGCCTGTACGCGTCGCGGGTCGCCTTCCAGTCGACGCCGTGACGGGCGAAGAACGGGTAGTTCTCCGCGTACGTCTGCCAGAAGACGTCGAACGTCGCGAGCGGACCGGCGGCGCCGGGGCGGGTGCACCGGGCGGGCGGCGACGTCAGCCGCCGCAGGTTCCAGTCGCCCGCCGACCCGGCGAAGTGGAACACCGCACGGTTCCGCCCCCGCGCGGGCCGGACGGTGAACGAGATCTCGCCTTCCCCGAAGCGGACCGTGCCGTCCGCCGCCGGAGAGCCGACCTGGTCGACGCCGAAACCCTCGACGCAGCTGATCGCGGTCGTCTGGAAGGTGCGCGCGCGGCCGTCCTCGACGACGAGCACCATGCCGTACCCGTCGGTGCGCCACACGCCGTCGACCGGTGTCGCCGGCACAGCGCCCGCGGTCACCGTCCCGGCGAGGGCGAACCCTGCCAATGTCGTGCCGATTGTCGTGAATGGAGTCATTCCTTAAGGGTCCGCGTGCGGCACCGCACGCGAAATCCGGCGAGCCTGAACGATTTTCCGGGGGATAGCCCCAATCCGGATCGCGGCGGGCACCGAACGTGTGGTGATCACGGGCCAAGGCCCGGCGCGCGCGCACCGCAATGTCACCTGATGTCTCCGGAGGGGGACTCTCATGTCAGATCGTCGACCACTCTTCGCTGTGGGGATGGTCGCGGCGCTGATGGCTGGTGCCGCGCTTCTCGCCCCGCAGACGGTCGGGGCGTCGAGTCACCGGGAAGCGCCGCTCATCGCCGGCGACCCGCAGCTCGACAACACCGACACGTACGCGTTCGTCAGTCCGGACCGCCCGGACACGGTGACCCTGATCGCCAACTGGACCGGGCTCCAGGAGCCGAACGGCGGACCGAACTTCTACCCGTGGGCGGAGAAGACCGCCTACGACATCAACATCGACAGCGACGGTGACGCCCGCGCGGACATCACCTACCGCTGGTGGTTCACCAACAAGTACCGGAACAAGAACACGTTCCTGTACAACACCGGCGTCGTCACCTCGCTCGACGACCCCGACCTGAACTTCCGCCAGACGTACCGGCTGGAGAAGATCACCAGGTACGGGTCGACCACGCTGGTCAGCAACGGCCGCGTGGGCCCGTCGAGGGTCGGGCCCGCGTCCATGCCGAACTTCGGCGCGCTGGTGAAGCAGGCGATCACGCCGGTCCCGGGGGGCGGCAAGTCGTTCGCCGGCCAGGCCGACGAGTCGTTCTTCCTGGACCTGCGCATCTTCGACCTGCTCTACGGGGGTGACCTGTCCGAGGTCGGCCAGGACACGCTGCGCGGGTACAACGTCAACTCGATCGCGTTGCAGGTACCGAAGAGCGAGCTGGCGCTGCTGCAGGACCCGGTCCGGAACCCGGTGATCGGGGTCTGGAGCAGCACGGCGCGGCCGAGCGTCCAGGTTGTCGGGCCGAACAACACCAGGCTCGACTCCGGCCCCTTGGCGCAGGTCTCGCGGCTGGGTATGCCGCTGGTCAACGAGGTCGTCATCCCGGTCGGGAAGAAGGACGAGTTCAACGGGACCAAGCCGAGCGGCGACGCCAAGTTCCTGCCGTTCGTCACCAACCCCGAGGTGCCGCGACTCATCGAGCAGATCTACATGATCCCGGCGCCGAAGACACCGCGTAACGACCTCGTCGAGGTGTTCCTCACCGGTGTCTGCAAGGCGTGCGGACCGGTCCAGGCCGATCTCAACTCGCAGCGGCTCAACAAGGACGTGGACCCTGCGAACTTCCGTCCGAGTGAGCAGCTGCGGCTGAACATGGCCGTACCGCCCTCGGCGACGCCGAACCGGCTCGGTGTTCTCGGCGGGGACCTCGCCGGCTTCCCGAACGGGCGCCGGCTGGCCGACGACGTCGTCGACGCGACGCTCCAGGTCGCCGAGGGTGTGCTGCTTCCCGGCGCACCGGACGCGGTCAAGGGCCTCGGCGACGCCGTGAACGCCAACGAGAAGCCGTTCGGGACGACGTTCCCGTACGTAGCGCTGGCCAACGGCGTGTCCGTGAACCAGAGCTGACCCCTCGCGTGTCCCGCCGCACCCTCCGTCCGACCTTCGGACTTTTGAGGGTGCGGCGGGCCGCTCGACCCTCAAAAGTCCGAAACTCGAGAGCGAGGAACCATGAAGGCAACAGTGGGAGTCGCGGTCGTGCTCGCGCTGGCGGGCTGCTCGACGGGCGGCACCGACCTGCCCCGGGCGGACGAGTTCCGGGACGGTCTGTGCCGGCAGGCCGCCGAGCCTGTGCTGGCCCTGGCCCGGATCGCCGACCGCAACGACGGCGCCCGCACCGTCGGAATGACGGACCGCAAGGCGCTCGCCACCCACCAGGCGGCGCTCAAGAAGCTCCAGCCGGACGCCGAGCTGGCCGAACCGGTGACGGCCCTGGTCACGGCGATCGGCTTCGTCCGGATCCGGCTCGACGGACGGACGTACGACCCGGTGCTGCTCCGCGACATGGACAAGGCGAGGGCCACCGTCCAGACCCGCTGCGTGCCGTAGCGCTCGACCTTCGGACTTTTGAGGGTCGGCAGGCCGCCCTGACCCTCAAAAGTCCGAGAGTCGGCGAGGCCGGGCGACGTTGCGTATGGTCGTCCGATGACGTTCCTGGTGACGGCGCTCGCCGTCGTGCTGGTGCTCTCGATCACGTTCGCGATCGCGCTCAAGGTCGGCCGGCACAGCGTGATCGACGTCGCGTGGGGGCTGGGATTCGTCGCGGTGGCGCTCGTCGGCGCGGTGCTGTTCGACGGCGATCCGACCACGCGCGCCGTCGTGGCCGTGCTCGTGACGGCGTGGGGCCTGCGGCTCGCCGTCCACATCGGACTTCGGGGACGCGGCCACGGCGAGGACCCCCGGTACGTGAAGCTCCTGTCCCGCGCCCGGGGCAACCGCACGCTGTACGCGATCAGGACCGTGTACCTGCCCCAGGGCGTGGCGCTGTGGTTCATCTCGCTGCCGGTGCAGTTCGCGCAGCGCGAGCCCGACCCGATGACCTGGATCTCCTGGCTCGGCGTCGCCGTCTGGGCGATCGGGTTCGCGTTCGAGGCGGTGAGTGACTGGCAGCTCGTCCGGTTCAAGGCCGACCCGGCGAACCGGGGCCAGGTCATGAACCGGGGACTGTGGCGCTACTCCCGCCACCCGAACTATTTCGGCGACGCGGTGGTCTGGTGGGGACTGTTCCTCATCGCGGCGGCCCATTTCCCTGGCTGCCTCACCGTCCTCTCGCCGCTGCTGATGACCTACACGTTGACGAACGTCACAGGGAAGCCCGTGATGGAGCGGCAGCTCGGCGACCGGCCCGGATACGCCGGGTACATTCGGAGCACGAGCGGATTCATCCCGCTTCCGCCGCGTAAATCTCCATAGAACGGGGGCACTCGTGCTCAAGCCCGGCGACCTCGCACCGGACTTCCAGCTTCCCGACGAGAACGGCATCCTGCGTGAACTGCGCGTCCTGCTCCGCGACGGCCCCGTCGTGCTGTTCTTCTACCCCGCCGCGATGACCGCCGGTTGCACCGCCGAGGCGTGTCACTTCCGCGACCTCGCCCGCGAGTTCAAGGAGGCCGGTGGCCAGCGCATCGGCGTCAGCCTGGACGCGGTCGCCAAGCAGCGCGAGTTCACCGAGCAGCACGCGTTCGACTACCCGCTCCTGTCCGACGCCGACGGCACCGCCGCCCGGGCGTACGGCGTGAAGCGGCGCCTGTCGATCCTGCCGGTCAAGCGCGCGACGTTCGTCATCGGCACGGACCGGAAGGTCATCGACGTCATCACCAGCGAGCTGCGGATGTCGGTCCACGCGGACCGCGCCCTGGCCGCCCTCGCTCAGGCGTAGGGTCGCCCGCCGCATCCGCCTCTCGACGGGTGCGGCGGAAACTGGTACAAACCTCATGCCCACCATTGATCCGATGTATCGGCTCATCGGCTGTGCGTCGGAGAACGCATGAGGAGGCCCCGTGGCCTGGATCTCGCGCTGCTCGCACGTGCTCCGGACGGCGGTCGCCGTCGCCGTTCTCGCCGTCACGGTTGGCCAGTCGCCGGCCGCCGCCGCACCACGGGCGACCTGGGTGGACGCCTGGGCTGCCGCGCCACATCCGTCCACCGCCGAGACGGCACCTCCGACCTTTGAGAACCGCACGCTCCGGATGATCGTCCGGCTGCACGCCGGTGGCACGTCCGTGCGGATCCGGCTGGCGAACACGTTCGGGGACCGGCCGGTGACGTTCGGCCGGGTCCGCGTGGCGGTCCGCAGTTCCGGTCCGGCGCTGGTCGCGAGCACGAACCGCCCGGTCCGGTTCGGCGGTACGAACACCGTGACGCTGCCGGTGGGCGGCGAAGTGCAGAGCGACCCGGTCTCCCTGACGGTCCAGCCGGGTCAGGACCTGGCCGTGAGCATGTACGTCCCCGGGCGGACCGGCGCCGTCACGTGGCACCGGTCCGCGTTGCAGACCAGCTACGTGTCCGGCGCCGGCGACCACGCGGGCAACAACAACGCGACGCCGTACGCGACGACGACCGGGAACTGGTTCTTCGTCAACGCGGTGAGCGCGCACTCGGCGACGGCGCCGGGCACGGTGGTGGCGTTCGGCGACTCGATCACCGACGGCAGCGGATCGACGTCGAACGCGAACCGGCGCTGGCCCGACGTCCTGTCGGACCGGCTGATCGCGCGCTACGGAGCGACCGCGCCGTCGGTGGTGAACGAGGGCATCTCCGGCAACATGGTCGCGTCCGACACTCCCCGGGCGGGGCCGAGCGGCGTCAAGCGGCTCGACCGGGACGTGCTCCAGCGCGCCGGCCTGCGCCACCTCGTCCTGCTGGAGGGCATCAACGACCTTCGCGGCGGCGGCGCCACGGCCGCGCAGCTCATCTCCGCGTACGAGCAGATCATCGACCGTGCGCACGCGCGGGGCGTGAGAGTCCACGGTGGAACGATCCTGGCCTTCAAGGGCACGCCCGGTTACACGGCCGCGCAGGAGAACGTCCGGACGGCCGTCAACACCTGGATCCGGACGAGCGGCCGCTTCGACAGCGTGGTCGACTTCGACGCCGCCACGCGCGACCCGGCCGACCCGCTGAAGCTCCGCGCCGCGTACGAGCGCGGCGACCACCTGCACCCGAACGACGCGGGCTACGCGGCGATGGGAAACGCGATCGACCTGGCCCTCTTCGGCCGGTGACGGCGGCGCCCGCCCCGGTCAGCCAACCGGGGCGGGCAGCTTCTCGATCATCGCCAGCATCTGGGTGATCTGCGCGGACCGCGACTTGTCGATACGGCCGGCAAGGGCCTTCGCCTCGGCATTATGCCCGCCGGCGAATTCCGCGCGGGCGATCTGGATCGCGTCGTCCTGGTGGGCGATGAGCATGTTGAGGAACGCGCGGTCGAAGTCGGCGCCCGTCTTGGCCTTGAGGTTGCGGATCTCGATGTTGCTGGTACCGGGCATCCCGCCGTGGGCGGCGTGCTCGCTGGCGGCGGCCGTGGCCGGCTTGTTCCAGCCCTTGAGCCAGCCGGACATCGTGTTCGCCTCGCTGAGCTGCGTGACGGAGATGGCGGCGGCCAGGGTCTTGACCTCCGAACTGGAGGCGCGCGTGCCGGCCAGTCCGGTGATGTCGATGCCCTGCTTGTGATGGGGGACCATCATCTGCGCGAACATCACGTCGGCGGCGTTGAACTTCTCGCCGTTGGGTGCGGTCACCGGCGGTGACACGGAGACGGACGGCAGTGTTTCCGGCGGGCTGGTCCCGTCCGTGCTCTGGCCGCAGCCGGCCGTCACGAGAACTGTTGCCGTCAGTACCGCGGCCAGCCGGATCACAGTGGCTCCTCTCGTCGGGACGCAAGCGCAAACGGGCCGCACCGGATCACGATGCGGCCCGCCGCGAGTTCGGTCAGACCTGCTGCCAGAGTGCCGGGACGTTCGGCGGCTCCCAGCCGGTCAGCGAGGTGTGTGCCTGCCGGCACCGGTAGGTCATGCCGTTGTACGTCACCTGCGCGCCTACCGCGTAGGGCGTGTTCGGCGCCCACGTTCCGCCCGGCTGCGGGCCGGGGGTGGGGGATGTCGTCGGGTTCGGACCCGGCGTCGGCGAGGTGGAGGTGGACGGCTGCGGGTCGGGGTTGCCGCCGCCGAAGTTCACGTCCGAGCAGGTGTAGAACGCTTCGTTGCTGCCGTTGAAGCGCTGCCAGATCGAGTAGATGACGTGGCGCCCGCTGCGGCTCGGGATGTTCACGTTCCAGGACCACGGGGGCTCGGCGTGGGTGAACGACGCGAGCTGGACCAGGTCACTCCAGCGCAGCGGCTGCGTGGGGCTCCAGCCGGCGCGTGTGATGTAGAAGATGAACGTGCCGTGGAGGTGCGGTGCGGTCGCGTGGTAGGTCAGCGTGCGGTTGCCGGCGGAGATGTTCGTCGCCGGCCAGTCGGACCGGGCGAGGTCCAGGCCGCGGTACTTGTCCCGGCCGGCGCTGCACAGCTTGCCGTCGGGGATGAGCTGCTGGTGCCGCCCGCCGGCTTCCAGCAGGGACACCTCGTTCCAGTCGTACATCGCCTGGGTGCCGCCGGCCGCGACCGCCGCCGCGCAGGCCGCGGAGTCCGGCGACTCCGGCCCTTCACGCCAGCAGTTGTACACCCGGCTGGCTGGGTTCGACATGGTGCCGTGTGCGGTCGCAGGGCTCGACGGCAGCACCACGAAGAGAACTGGCGCGGCCGTGAGCGCTGCGATGACCAGCGCTGCTCTGCGTCTAAACGTCATGGCTCTCTCCCAGCGAACAAGACTCCGGGTGGGCAAAGGACTAGACCATTTAGGTCTAGACCATGAGTATCGCGCCGGGGCTGGGAGTAGCACCAGACCTCACTGGCATAAGTCGCCATTAACTTGGATCTGGTACCGCCCAAAAGGGCCCAACCGGGCCGTTCCGGGGTCATTCCTCCAGGACGGAATAGCTTTCCATCTGCTCGATCCGCAGCGGTTCGGGATGGTCCATGGCAGCCAGACCGGCGAGATGTCCGGTTCCGGCGTCCAGGTCGTGGAGCTGGAAACGGGCCGGGGCGGACGGGCGGTCCGACCATTCGGTCAGCCGTGGTGCCGCGTCCAGGCCCGTGACGGTGAGCAGCTTGAGCGGCACAGCCAGCCCTTCGCCGGTCGCCTTGAGGACGGCTTCCTTGCGCGTCCAGTAGGTGAGGAACGCGGTGACGCGGAGTTCCGGCGCCACCGCCGCCAGCTCGGCCGCTTCCTCTGCAGACAAGACGTTGCCGGCCAGCAGATCGACGTCCAGATCGGGCTTGAGCACCTCCACGTCCACGCCGACCTCGACGTCCCGGGTGACGGCCAGCGCGACCCGGTCGCCGGAGTGGGACAGCGAGAAGCGCACGTCGCTCCCGTCGATCCGCGGCTTGCCGTGCGGCCCGCCGCAGTGCAGGCACGTCCGCTCGAAGTGGATCTCGGCGGTGCCGGTGCCGAGGTGCGCCGCGAGGACCGTCCGGGCGAGGGCGTAGGCGATCGTGAACCGGTCCCGGTCGACCGGACGGCGCATCCGTTCGCGGCGTTCCCGCTCGTCACGGGCCAGCAGTTCGACGTGTGCGGCGGTAGCGAGCGCGGGCGAGGCCCACCACACCTGGCAGATGCCGGCGGGCAGCGGGGGGATCGGATCCGTCGGCGCCTCGTGGTCCACGCCGACGATTCAACACCGTCTGCGCTGTGACACCAGCCACGAAGGTCAGATTGGCGGGTTGACGAGGGGTAAACTGACCGCTCGGCACCGGTGGTTGCGAGGTGCTACGCGTTGAGGCCCGACCGACCCGGGTTCCTGCGGCTGCGGCGAAGGCCCGATCAGCCGGACGCTGAGCTGCAGGCACTTACCGGAGGTTCTACGTGGTGTGTTCATCCGGCCTTGAAACGGCACGGAGGCCCGCTTGACCACCGCAGTCGACCAGACCCTGATCGACACCCTGCTCGACTCGCTCGAAACCGAGCTGCTGTCGCAGGCTGTCTACTCCGCCGGGGACGCCCCCGCCGAACGGACGTTGCTCGACATCGTCCGCGCCACCGTGCGCCGTCACCCCACCGCCCCGGCGATCGACGACGGCACCCGCGTGCTCACGTACCGCGCGCTGGACGCCGAGGTCGACACGCTCCGCGCCCGGCTCGCCGAGGCCGGGATCGGTGCCGGCGACCGCGTCGGCGTGCGGATCCCGTCCGGCACCGCCGACCTGTACGTCTCGATCCTCGCCGTGCTGGCCGTGGGCGCCGCCTACGTGCCGGTCGACGCCGAGGACCCCGACGAGCGCGCCGACCTGGTCTTCACCGAGGCCGACGTGTGCGCCGTCCTCACCCCCGAGCTGACGATGCGCCGCGACCCGGGCGGCCGTCCGGGCACCCCCGGGCCGGACGACGACGCGTGGATCATCTTCACGTCCGGATCGACGGGCAAGCCCAAGGGCGTGGCCGTCAGCCACCGGTCCGCCGCCGCGTTCGTCGACGCCGAGGCGCGGATGTTCCTGATCGACGAGCCGATCGGCCCGGACGACCGCGTGCTCGCCGGGCTGTCGGTGGCGTTCGACGCGTCCTGCGAGGAGATGTGGCTGGCCTGGCGGCACGGTGCCTGCCTGGTGCCGGCGCCCCGGGCGCTCGTCCGTACCGGCATGGACCTCGGGCCGTGGCTGGTCAGCAACGAGATCACGATCGTCTCCACGGTGCCGACCCTGGCCGCGCTGTGGCCCGCCGACGCGCTGGACGAGGTCCGGCTGCTGATCTTCGGCGGCGAAGCCTGCCCGCCCGAGCTTGCCGAACGGCTCGCCGTCGAGGGCCGCGAGGTGTGGAACACCTACGGTCCGACCGAGGCCACCGTCGTCGCGTGCGCGGCCCCGCTCACCGGCGAGGGCCCGGTCCGGATCGGGCTGCCGCTCGACGGCTGGGAACTGGTCGTCGTGGACGCCCAGGGCGAGGTCGTGCCGATGGGCGAGACCGGCGAACTGGTGATCGGCGGTGTCGGGCTGGCCCGGTACCTCGATCCGGAGAAGGACGCCGAGAAGTACGCGCCGCTCCCGTCCATGGCATGGGACAGGGCCTACCGCAGCGGTGACCTGGTCCGCGCCGAGCCCGAGGGCCTGATCTTCGTCGGCCGCGCGGACGAGCAGGTCAAGCTCGGCGGCCGCCGGATCGAGCTGGGCGAGGTGGACGCCGCCCTCCAGGCGCTGCCGGACGTGGCCGGTGCCGCCGCGGCGGTACGCCGGACGAAAGCCGGTACCCAGCTGCTCGTCGGCTACGTCGTCCCGGCGGACGGCTTCGACCAGGCTGCCGCCGTCGAGACCTTGCGGGCCTCCCTGCCCGCCGCCCTCGTGCCGCTGATCGCGGCCGTCGACACGCTTCCCACCCGCACGTCCGGCAAGGTCGACCGCGCCGCGCTGCCGTGGCCGCTCGCCACGACCGGCGAGTCCGGCTTCTACGGCATCGAGGCGTGGGTCGCCGAGCAGTGGAGCGAGATCCTCGGTACCCCGCCGTCCACGGCGGACGACGACTTCTTCGCGTGCGGCGGTGGCAGCCTGGCCGCCGCGCAGCTCGTGTCGCTGCTGCGCACCCGGTACCCGAGCAGTTCGGTCAGCGACGTCTACCAGTACCCGACGCTGGCGGCGCTCGCCGTCCGGCTGGCGGAGTTCGACGCCGTCGCCGCCCGGACCAGGACCGTCGCGCCGACACCGCGCCGGGCCGGCCTGATCCAGTCCGCGCTGATGCTGCCGCTACTCACGCTGGTGGGCCTGCGCTGGGCGATCGTCGCGGCGGCGCTCGGCAACCTGACCGGATGGACGCCGGCCGTCTCGTGGTGGTGGATCGCGCTCGCCTGGCTCGTGCTGATGAGCCCGGTCGGACGGCTCGCGATCGCCGCCGGTGGGGCCCGCCTGCTGATGCGAAAGGTCAAGCCCGGCCGGTACGCGCGGGGTGGCTCGGTCCACCTGCGGCTCTGGACGGCCGAACGGCTCGCCGAGATGAGCGGCGCCACGAACCTGTCGGGCGTGTGGCTCACGTACTACTCCCGCGCGCTCGGCGTGAAGGTCGGCCCCGGTGTCGACCTGCACGCGCTGCCGCCTGTCACGGGCATGCTCAAGCTGGGCAAGGGCGCCGCGATCGAGCCCGAGGTGGACCTCGCCGGCCACTGGCTGGACGGCGACGAACTCCACATCGGACGGATCCGGGTCGGCGCCGGCGCCACCGTCGGCGCCCGCACCACGCTGATGCCCGGCGCCCGGATCGGCAAGAAGGCCGAGATCGCGCCCGGCTCGTGCGTCACCGGCTCCGTACCGGCTGGCCAGCGCTGGTCCGGCGTACCTGCGGTCCGTGACGGCAAGTCGGCGCACAAGTGGCCGGACCGCCGTCCGGGTCGGGTGCGGCGCTGGACCCTGGCCTACGGCGTGACCTCGCTGGTCCTGGACGTGCTGCCCGCGCTGGCCACCGTCCCCGGACTGGCTGTGCTCTGGTACTTCATGGGCGGCGAGCCGTCGCTGACGCGCGCGCTGCTCGGGGTGCCGGCGGCCACGGTGGCGGCGATGGCCACGTACGCGGTGCTGATCCTGATCGGCGTGCGGGCGTTCAGCCTGGGGCTGCGCGAGGGGTACCACCCGGTGCACGGGCGGGTCGCCTGGCAGGCCTGGGCGGTCGAACGGCTCATGAACATGGCCCGGACCGGGCTGTTCCCGCTGTACGCGAGCCTGTTCACGCCGGTGTGGCTGCGGGCGCTCGGCATGAAGGTCGGGCGCCGCGTCGAGGCGTCGACCGTTCTGGCGCTGCCGAGCATGACGACCGTCGGCGACGGCGCGTTCCTCGCCGACGACACGATGGTCGCCTCCTACGAGCTGGGTGGCGGGTGGCTGCGGATCGCGTCCGCGCGGGTCGGCAAGCGCGCGTTCCTCGGCAACTCGGGCATGACCGCCGCCGGCCGCGAGGTGCCGAACCGTGGGCTGGTCGGCGTCCTCTCGTCCACCCCGAAGGCGTTCAAGAAGGGCAGCTCGTACCTCGGCATGCCGCCGATGCAGCTACCCCGCTCCGCCGAGGTCGGCGACGCGAGCCGCACGTTCAACCCGTCGCGCCGCCTGGTGCTGTCGCGGGCGCTCGTCGAGCTGTGCCGGATCATCCCGGTGATGCTGTCCGCCTCCCTGGCCGTCCTGGTCGTCGCCGGGTTGCTCGCGTGGGGTCCGCTGGTGGGTGGCGTGCTCGTGCTGGGCGCGGGGCTCGCGGCGTGTCTTGCGGCGAGCGTGGCGAAGTGGGCGCTGGTCGGGCGGTTCCGGGTGCAGGAGCAGCCGCTGTGGAGCTCGTTCGTATGGCGCACCGAGCTGGCCGACACGTTCGTCGAGGTCCTGGCGGTGCCGTGGCTCGCCGGCACGCTCGGCGGCACCCCGCTCATGAACCTGTGGCTGCGGACCCTCGGCGCCCGGATCGGCCGCGGCGCCTGGTGCGAGACGTACTGGCTGCCCGAGGCGGACCTGATCACGCTCGGTACCGGCGCGACCGTGAACCGTGGCTGTGTTGTGCAGACCCACCTGTTCCATGATCGGATCATGCGCATGGACACGGTCACCCTCGCCGACGGCGCCACGCTCGGCCCGCACGGCATCGCGCTGCTCGGCGTCACGGTGGGCTCCGGCGCCACCGTCGGCCCGGCGTCGCTCGTGATGCGCGGCGAGGACGTGCCGGCCGGTTCGCGCTGGCTCGGCAACCCGATCGCTGCCTGGCTCCCCGCGGCTGTCGCCGCCGATGTCGCAGCCGGGGACCGCCGCGGGTGAATGCGAAGCGCGTGTCCCCGGTGCCCGAGCCGGGGGCGAGCACGTCGGCAGACGCGTACCTGCCCGCGCACGGTAACGGTGGGTACCGCGTCACGCGCTACGAGTTGGAACTGGACTACCGGCCCGGTCCGGGGCGCCTCGCCGGGCGCGCGCTGCTGAAGGCGGTCGCGCAGCAGGCGCTGTCGGCGTTCAGCCTCGACCTCGGCGTGTTCCGGATCGACCGGGTGCTGGTCAACGGCAAGGCCGCCCACTACACCCACACCGGCGGCAAGTTGCGGGTCAAGCCCGCGCGGGCGCTGCCGTCCGGGTCGCCGTTCACGGTCGAGGTGCGGTACGTCGGCACGCCGAGGCCGATCCGCACCGCCGACTGGAGCGACCTGGGCTGGGAACAGCTCGCCGACGGTGCGCTGGTCGCCAGCCAGCCCATCGGGGCGCCGTCCTGGTTCCCGTGCAACGACTTCATCCGCGACAAGGCCACGTACCGGATCGAGGTGACGTCGCCGTCGCCGTACGCGGTCGTCGCCACCGGGACGCTCGTGTCGAAGCGGGTCCGGGGGAGCACCACGACCTGGGTGTACGAGCTGGCCTGCGAGGCGCCGACCTACCTGGTGTCCGTCCAGATCGGACTGTACGAGCACGTCGAACACCTCGGCGGCCCGATCCCGCAGCGGGCCTGGTACCCGCCGCGGCTCCGGGTCGCTGCCGCCCACGACCTCGCGCGCCAGCCCGCCATGATGGCCGCGTTCTGCGGATACTTCGGCCCGTACCCGTTCGACGAGTACGCCGTCGTGGTCACCGACGACGACCTGGAGATCCCCGTCGAGGCGCACGGGCTGTCCACGTTCGGCGCCAACCACATCGACGGGCGGCGCGGATCCGAGCGGCTGCTCGCCCACGAACTCGCCCACCAGTGGTTCGGCAACAGCCTCACGCTCGCCGGCTGGCGGCACATCTGGCTCAACGAAGGATTCGCCAAATACGCCGAATGGCTGTGGTCCGAGACGTCCGGCGGGCCGTCCGCCGCCGAACTCGCCCGCCGCTTCTGGATCAAGATGGCCGCACTGCCGCAGGACATCCGCATCGCCGATCCCGGCGTCCGGCGCATGTTCGACGAACGCGTCTATCACCGCGGGGCGCTGACGCTGCACGCGCTGCGGACGACCCTCGGCGACGACCTCTTCTTCCGGCTGATCCGCGAATGGACCGCCACGTACCGCGGGCGCGACGTCACCACCGAGGAGTTCACGGCGCTGGCGCAACGCCACACGTCGCAGCGGCTCGACCGCTTCTTCACGACGTGGCTCCGCGAGCCGTCCCTCCCACCCCTCCCGTAACGGCGGGCGCCGCAGCGCGACCGCCGCCCCGCGCGCGTCCGCCGCCCCGCCGCCCCGCGCGTCCGCCACCCCGCGCGTCCGCCGCCCCGCACGGATTTGGGGTGGGATCGGGGAGCCTGGCTCGCCTGTTCCACCCGAAGTCGCCGCGCCTGCCCGGCGCGCTGGCTCGCGACGCCGGCCGGGCCGCGCCGGCCGGGGCCGCGCCGCGCCGGGCGGGACCTGGTGGCCGGCCCGCGCCGCGCCGGCCGGGCCGCGCCGCGCCGGGCGGGACCTGGCGGCGGGCGTGATGTGCCGGGTGCGGCTCCCCACAGAACAGCCACTCCGGCGCGCCCGCCGCCAGGCCGCCTGCGACGAGGGTCGGCGCCCTCTCCGATGAGGCCCGGATGCGTGAGCTTTCGCTCGTTAGCTCACGCCTGATGATGCTAGCGCAATTATGTGCGGACGGCATTCAGCGGTCCCGCGCGGGTCGCCGCACCGTCCACTTTGGAACACTCGGGGAATTCGGTCCCTCCCAGGCGATCGAGACGACGATTTTTCCGAGTGTTCTCATGTGGACGGTCGCCGGCGCCGCGAACCCGTCCGGGCAGGGGCCGATTGCACTAAAGGGCACGTTCCACCAACTTCCGGAGCGGTCGCTGAAAACCGATTCAGGTCGCGTCCGGTCGTCCTAGACTGGCGCGAGCCCACACGGGGCGAGAGCGGACGGTTGCGTTCGGTGATCCGGATCGTGCTCGGACAGAACGGCGCACTGTTACGGGGAGCACTCTCGGCGCTGCTCAGCCGGGAGCCCGACCTGGACGTCGTCGCTGAGCTGGCGCGCACCCACCACGCGCCGGACGTCGTGGCGCGGCACCATCCGGATGTCGCCGTCCTCGACGCGGCGTTGCCCGGCGACGAATCGGTGGGCCAGCTGTGCCGGATGCTCGACGACTGCGCGGTACTCGTCCTGCTCGATCCGCTGTCCCGCGCAGGGCTCGGGCGGGCGCTCGTCCGGTTGGCGCCGCGGGTCGGCATGATCGGGACGGAAGCGTCGCCGTCCGACTTCGTCCTCGGGGTACGGCAGCTCGCGAGCGGTGTGGCGGTGCTGGATCCGCAGCTCGCCGTGGCCGCGCTGAGCGCCCAGGACACGCCGCTGACCAGCCGCGAGGTGCAGGTACTGCGGCTCGTCGTGGACGGCGCGCCGGCCAAGGAGATCGCGGGGCGGCTGGGGCTCAGCGTCGGTACCGTCCGCAACTATCTGTCCCGGATCCTCACCAAGACGGGCGCGCGCACGCACATCGACGCGGTCCGGATCGCTCAGGACGCCGGCTGGATCTGATCCCACCCGGCGACCAGGTCGCGGTACAGCGGCGAGGCGGCCAGCAGGGACGGATGGTCGCCGAGCGCCGCGTGGTCGCCGTCGAGCACGAGTACCCGCCGGGCGCGCATCGCCGAGGAGATCCGGTGCGCGATGACGACCAGCGTGCCGGGCCGCGCGGCGAACGCCTCCTCGGCGACGCGTTCGGCGGCCGGATCGAGGTGGCACGTCGCCTCGTCCAGGACGACGAGCGGCGCGGGGGAGAGGTAGGCGCGGGCGAGCGCGAGAAGCTGGCGCTCGCCCGCCGACAGCGCGTCCGGCCGTACCTCGGCGCGCGGGCCCCCGATCCTGGCAACCAGCGCACCGGCGCCGACGGCTGCCACCGCGCCGTCCACCTCGGCCGCCGTCGCGTCCGGCCGCAGGTAGGCGACGTTCTCGTGGACGGTTCCCGTGAAGACGTACGCCTCCTGCGGGATCAGCGTCCTGGCCCCGATCAGGCGGATCGTGCCTGCGGTCGGTTCGAGCAGTCCGCACAGCAGGTTCGCCAGGGTCGACTTGCCGATGCCGCTCGGGCCGACGATCGCCAGATGGTCGCCGCGCGGCACGGCGAGGTCGAAGTCGCGCAGCACCGGCTCGGCGTGCGGCCCGTACGCGAAGGACAGCCCCCGCACGCGCAGCTCCCCGCCGCCACTGGCCGCCTCGAGGGCCGCGGGAACAGCGGTGGCGCTCGCGTCGAGGATGCGGCCCAGCGTCACCACGAAGCGGACCCCGGCACCGCCGAGGCCGCCGATCAACGTCCGCAGGGCGGGTTGAAGACCGAAGAGGACGTACGTCAGCCCGCCGAGAAGTGCCCCCGCCGTCATGCCTCGGGCGACGAGCCACGGCCCGGCCGCGAGCAGGACCAGAAGTGGCCCCCATCCACCGGCGGCGAAGCAGCCCGCGCGGACCGCCGCGACCTTGGCCAGCGCCCGCTCGGCGGCTGCCTGCTCGGCGATCGGGGCCGCGACCAGCGCCGACGCACGGCCTTCGGCGCCACAGGCGAGGACGTCGCGGGTGCCCGCGAAAACCGTGCCGGCCGACGCCGCCAGCCGCTCGTCCGCCCGGACGGCCGCGCGCTGCCGGCCCGCGGACAGTCCGAGCGTGGCGACGAACGCGACCAGCCCGAGCAGGAACGGGACGAACAGCAGCGGCGCCAGGACCGGAGCGATCGAGGCCACACCGGCCACCACGCCGATCACCGTCACGGCGAATCCCCGGACGACGACGATCAGCCCGGCGTACGCGTCCCGGACCATCTCCACCTGGCGGGTCAGCCGCGCCACGGCGCCGTCGTCGGCCTGCCCGGTGCGGCCGCGGTCGAGCGCACCGCGGACCACACGCTGGACGAGGTCGTCGCGGAACGGTTCGACGAGGTCGCCGAGCCGCCGGTACACCTGGCGCGATCCGGCCGCGCCGATCACCGCCGCGACGAGCATGGCGCTGAGCCACGCCAGCCCGACGGCCGGACGTCCGGCGAGGAAGCCGGTGTCGACCGCGCGGGCGATGGCCAGCCCCGACACGGCCGCCGGCAGCGCCTCCGGCACCGACCACGCCGCGAGGCCGAGCAACGGCCGCCGCCGCAGCCCCGCGAGCCCGTACCGCAACTCCCGCTTCACGCCGCCCCCTCCCCGAGGCGCCCATTCGCGGAAACCCCGCGGCAGCGGCCGCACCACGGCGCCCGCCTCGCCGACCCGGCCGCCCGCCTCGCCGACCGGGCCGCCCGCCGCGACCGCCCGGGCGCCCGCCGCGCGGACCCGGTCGCCGGCCACGCCGACCCGGCCGCCCGCCGCGACGGCCGGGGCGCCGTCACGAGAACACCTCGCGGTAGGCCGGGTCGCGCCAGAGGCTCGCGTGCGTGCCGACGGCCTGGATCCGGCCGGCGTCGAGCCAGACGACCAGGTCGGCGCGGGCGGCGGTGCCGGCGCGGTGGGTGACGATCAGCCGGGTCCGTCCGGCGCCGGACGTGAGCGCCTGGCTGATCTGGTGCTCGGTCACGGTGTCGAGGCTGGACGTCGCGTCGTCCAGGACGAGCAGCCGCTCGGCGTGCCAGGCCCGCGCCAGCCCGAGCCGCTGCGACTCGCCGCCGGAGAAGGGGGCGGCGGCGAGAGGGGTGTCGTATCCGTCCGGGAGGCGGGCGACGAACGCGTGGGCGTGCACCGCGTGGGCTGCCGCCACGGCACGGTCACGGTCGGGGCCGATCGCGGCGCCGACCGTCTCGCCGACCAGCACCGGACGGTCGAACGCGCAGCCGACGGCCGTCCGCAACGCCGACGCCCGGAGATCGCGCAGGGGGATGCCGTCGAGCAGAACGTCGCCCTCGTCCGGATCGCGGAGTCGGGCCGCCAGCTCCGCGAGCACCGACTTGCCGGCTCCGGACGGTCCGACGACCGCGACCGTCGCTCCGCCGGGCACCACCACCCGCACCCGGTCGAGCAACACCGCTCCGGCCGGCACCGCTCCGGCCGCGGCGCCCGCA
Source organism: uncultured Actinomycetota bacterium (assembly GCA_963742725.1). Classification (GTDB taxonomy): domain Bacteria; phylum Actinomycetota; class Actinomycetes; order Mycobacteriales; family Cryptosporangiaceae; genus CAVVAL01. The sequence continues at coordinate 520,621 of CAVUMX010000004.1, forward strand.
CCCGCGCTGGCCGCGCCACCCGCACCCGTGCCGGCCGCGCCGCCCGCACCCGTGCCGGCCGCGCCCGGGTCCCGGACCGTCACGTCGCGGAACTCCAGGCGTCCCCGGCCGGGTGGCAGGTCCACCGTGCCGTACGGGAACGCCGGACGGGCGAATACCTCGGCGGTGCGGCGTGTGCCGGCCCGGGCGCGGGCCAGCCGCCCGAACACGGAGACGAGCCCGCCGAGGCCGGCGCCCAGGACGGCGTAACGGCTGGCGGCGAACAGTTCGCCGGCCGTGATCCGCCCGTCGACGAGCGCGAACCCGCCGACGGCGAGCACAGCGACGAGGACGAGTGGCCCGGCCACCGCGCCCTGCGCCCCGGACCGGGCCAGCGCCCGCCACGTCAGGACGCCCTGTTCCCGCAAGGACGGAAGCTCGCCGAGGATCCGGCGTTCCTCGCGCGCGAAGGTGCCGGCGGCGGCGATCGTCCGGATGCCGGTCAGCGACTCGGCGAGCCGCCCCGCGATCCGGCCCTGGATCTCCTGGTACGCCGTGACGATGTCGGCGGTGCGCCGGGTGAACGCGCGCAGTACGAGGGCGACGACGCCCAGCCCGGCGAGGAACGCGACGGCGATCCACACGTCCAGGTACGTGAGCATCGCGAGGCCACCGAGGGGCGGCAGCATCGCGACGGTCACGGAGACGGTGGCGGGGCCCTTCTGGGCGGCGTCCGCCGCGTTCCCGGAGACCCGGCTGACCAGGTCTCCTGTGCCGGGCATCCCGCGCGGACCGGCGGCCAGCACGTGCCGGACCAGCGCGTTCCGCAGCGCTGCGGTCGCGCCGGCCACGTACGCGGCGCCCGCGTACGCGTCGACGAGTTCACACGCCAGTCCGGCCACGACCAGGCCGGCCGCTACGGCGATCCACGTCCCGGCGCCGTCACCGGCGACGATCGCGTCGACCGCGAGTCCGAGCACCGCCGGCAGCGCCAGCGCCGTGCCCGTCCCCACCAGCGCCGAGACGCCGAGGACCGCCAACCACATAGGCTTGGCGGGCACCGGGCCGCGGCCCCGGGCGATCGACACTCGCCCGGGGCCGCGGTTGCGGGAGGGGTGGAGCAACTCAGTGGTCGCCGCAGAGCAGCAGGCTCAGCTCGCTGCCGTGGCCGCCGCACAGCGTCACGCTGACATCGCTGCCGCAGCTGTGGCCACTCGCGCTGCTTCCGCCGGCCGAGAGGTCCAGGGCCGGGGTCTCCATCGCCTGCAGGTCCAGAAGCACCATGGCGAAACGCCTCCTTCTAGAGGGCTTGTGTTGCCTGACCCGTACCGGTCGGCACGGGGGTCTGTGTGGGCGCCAGCAGCGGCGCGTGTACCGGCTGGTCGTGCAGGGCCGCGCCGAGCGCCAGCAGGACGCCGGCCGTTCCCGTCGCGAGGTCCATCGACAGCCGTCGCAGTGCGGTACCGGGGAACGCCAGCCCGCCGCCGTACGGCAGCGCGTGCCAGGCCAGTCCCCGCACCTGCTTCGCCACCAGCGGATCGACGGCCGGGTCCGGCGAGCGGCCGGCGAGGTACAGGAGGACGCCGGCCCGTCCGGAGAACAGCCCCGGAAGGATGTACATCTCGGACCGCGCGGCCAGCTCGATGCCCCGGTTGGCCTCGGCGAGCTCGTCGTCGTGGCGGCGGGCCAGGTACTCGTCCAGGACCATCCCGATGCCGATGCTGCCGACGTCCAGGTAGGGCATCGTCCGCCAGCCCTCGTCCACCTCGCGGACGCCGCTGGAGCGCACGACCGTCCGCCGGAGGTCCTGCCGGAGCGCCACGGCGGCCCGGTCGAGATAGGCGGTGTCGCCGGTGTCGTCGTAGGTCCTGATCAGCAGCAGCGCCGGGCCGGACGAGCCGCGCATGAGCCCCGCGTGCGGATGCTCCCGGCCGCTGGTCTCCGGTACCGACTCGACGTCGCCGAGGCGTTCGGACACCAGCTCGGCGGCGCGGTGGGCGGCGGCGCGCAGGGCCGGTTCGCCCGTCCGGTCGGCGAAGTGGAGGAGGTTCAGCCCGACGCCGGCCAGCCCGCCGTGCAGGTCGAGGCCGAGCGCTTCCATGCCGTCGTCCAGGCAGAGCCCGATCGTGTCGAGCGCGAGCTGTTCGTGGCCCAGCTCGTCGAGGACGTACGCCGCTCCGTGCAGCCCGTCGTACATCGTGGTCAGGGTGCCGGCCGGCGGGTTCTTCACCCGCTCGACCAGCCACTCCTCCAGCTCCGGATGCCGTTCCGCGCCGGTCGCCGCGAGGGCGTGCAGGACGCCGGCCGCGCCGTACGCCAGGCCCAGGCCGCCCACGCTGAACTGGTGGATGTCGCCGGGGAACAGCCGGTCGTCGCGGCCGGGTGTGGCGCTGGCGACGATCGCCGTGGCGAGGGTGTCGCGCAGTTCCGGCCACCCGTCCGGTTCGATCCGCGGGCTCGGGACGACCGGTCCGGGCGCGATGACCTCGACGGCGCTGGCCAGGAACTCCGGCGGCACCGGGAAGTGCTCGGCGATGATCTCGGCGTAATGCCGCGCCTTGCCGCGCGACAACCACAGCACGTTCGTCATCGGTAGGAACAGCGCCAGCCGCAGGCACGCGAGGGCGTACAGGTCGACGTCCGCGCCGGTGGTGCCGCGCGGGGCGGCGAAGCCGGGATTGCCGAGGCCGGGGCGGGTCGCGGTCTCGATCGGCGCGGCGACCTCGAAGTCCAGCATCGCGACCGTGTCGTCGTCCCGGACCATGATGTTGAACAGGTGCAGGTCGCCGTACACGACGCCCCGCGAGTGCATGGCCTTGACCGCGGTCTCCACCTGGCCGAACACGTCGAGCGCCCAGGCCGTGTAGGCCGCGTACTCGTCGGGGCCGGCTTTGATGTCGATGAGCGGGTACCGCGAGACGATCGCCCGGTTGAGCGGCATCCCGTCGACGAACTCCATGACCAGGAACCGGTGCTCGCCGACCCAGCGCAGGTCCAGCGCCGCCGGGATGCCCGGCACGCCGGCGAGTTGCAGCAGCGCGTCGTGCTCGCGTTCGACGCGGCGGACCGCGTCGTGGCCACGGGCGTCCAGCCCGGCGTGCGGGCGGCCCTCCTTGAGGACGACCTGGCTGCCGTCGCGGATGTCCGTGCCGACATAGATCCCGCCGCCGTTGGAGAAGTGCAGGACCCGGTCGACCGTGTACGGCAGGTCGGACACCGTGACGGCGTTGCGGGCGTCCAGGTGCGGTGTCAGGAAGTCGGGCAGCGTCACCCACGCGGGGACGTGGAACGTGGGGCCGCGCCGGTCCGGGACGAGCGTGCCCGAGCCGTCCGCGAGGGCCGGTACCACCTGGCCGGACGGCGTCACGCAGTGCCGCTTCACGAACGCCCCGTACCGCACGTACAGCGGGCCGTTGCCCCAGCGCAGGTCGCTCAGGACGTACGGTCCGGCCTGCCCGTCGAGCAGCGCGCCCAGTTCGGTGAGGATCGTCTCGCACGCGGCGTCGTCCGACGGGTAGATCGTGACGAGCTTCCCGCTGTACCCGCGCGGGGCGTACTTCGACACCCGGGCGAGCAGCGCGCCCGCCGACCGCAGGAACTTGAACGGGATCCTGCGCGGAACGCAGTAGTCCCAGATCGTGTCCAGGACGACCTCGGCGTTGTCCAGGCAGGCCGACGCGTGGATCTTCCAGCCCTGCTCGGGCAGCGAGCCGCCCGGGTCGAAGACCATCCAGTCGTCCTGCGCCCGGCGCCGCCAACTGGTCGGTAAGGACCGGTCGGCGGTGCCGAACGTGGAGCCGGCGGTCCGTTCGGCGTGCAACACGTCGTAGAACAGCGGATCTGCCATGCAGTACGTCTCGTACCTGTCATCCATGCCGGACCCCCGTTGTCGACGGTGCACCCAGCGTGGCCGGAGGCGCCGGCCGGCTGTAGTGCCCGCAGTCACGGGTTGCCGGTGAGAAAATCACCCCCTACGGGTGGGTACGTCATGGGTTCAGAGCCAGCCGGACTGGTCGGCGAGCCGCGCGGCCGCCGTTCGGTTGGGAGCCGCCGTCTTGCGCAGCACGGACGACACGTAGTTGCGCACGGTGCCGCGCGCCAGGTACAACCGCGCCGCGATCTCGGCCGTGGACGCGCCCTCGGCCGCTACCCGCAGGACGTCCACTTCACGTGGTGTCAACGGGTTGCGCGAGGCACGGAGCGCGGCCTTGGCCAGGGTCGGGTCGAGCACGCGCTCACCACCGGCGACCTTCCGGATCGCCGCCGCGAGCTGGTGCGGACCCGTGTCCTTGCCCAGCAGGCCGGACACCCTGGCACCGAGCAACCGGTGCGCCTTGGCCGCCATCGCCGCGCCGGCCAGCAGGAGCAGCCGGCACTCCGGTGCGGTCGTGTCGATCGCCCGGACCGCTGTCGCGGCGGCGCAGCCGGGCGGATCCATGTCGACGACGGCGACGTCCGCCCGCAACGACTCGGCGATCGGAGCGACCGCGTCGGAGCAGGAGACCTCGGCGACGACCTTCACATCGTCTTCGCTGGACAGTGCCGCTCCCAGCGAACTTCTCAACAACATCACATCAGCCACAAGCATCACGCGGATCATGTTCGTCTCCCCGATGGGGTGAGCCCGATCCCGCGCAGGCGTGAACGGGCACCGTGGGTCAGAGCTGATTCCGCGACCGGGTCCGTACCCGGCCGTCGTCAAGGCGTCGGTGGTCTATACCCATTCATGGCACAGACCAGCCCTGCGCTCAGCCAGGACGTTGGGGAGCGTCGGGGAACGCGCTGGTGCGCGTGAAATCGCCGCCCGGTCCGCGGTGGACGGCGACGGCGTCCGGCACGTGGGCCGGGGGAGAGGTGCCGTGCTGGTCGTGGGTGTCGCTCGCGCCCGTCCGGAGCTGCGTCGGCGTGGCCTGGTCAGGCCGGGGCACGTCGTCCGCCGGAGCGGTGGGCGTCGGGGCCGTCGCGGTGATCGTCTGGGCCGGGAGCTTCACCAGCGTGGGCGGCTCCGCGACAGGTAGGGGCTGCGCGGCCGGCGTCAGTACCGCGGGCTTGGCGGCAGGCTTCGTCGCCGGCGGCGCTGCGGGTTTCGCGACCTCGGGGGCCGGTTGCGGGGCCGGTGCCTCGGCAGCCGGCGGCGTCTCGACCGGTATCGGCGTGGACGGCGTCGCGGGTGGCAGCTGTTCCACCGGCGGAGGCAACGAGGGTGACGGAAGCTCGGCGTCGGGCAGCTCGACCTCGGGCAACTCGACGCTCGGCAGCTCCACGCCGGGAAGCTCGACACCGGCCAACTCGACGTCGGGAAGCTCGACCTCGGGGAGCTTGACCTTGGGCACCTGGACCGGTTCGAGGACTTCGGCCACAGCGTCGCCCACGACAGGAAGTGGCGGGGTGTTGGCGTGCGCCGCGCTGTCCATCGCGAGTGCCGTGCCGACCGCCGCGCCGGCGATGAGGACGGCACGTGCCGCCCACCGCGCGCATAACCGGTACGGACTCACCGCGCATCCTCTCCCGTTATGCGCGCCATTTTACGGATATAACCGCGACGATGCTGCCCCAAACGGCGGCTGCCCCAACGGCGGCCAGGCCCAGCCGGTGGGCCGCCCCGCACCGGGGCGGCCAACCGGGCCGGTTACGGGAGACCCCAGGCAGCGCCGGGGCGGCTGATCGGCGCCGGGGCGATCGTCAGCGCGGGCGCGGCACCGGCGGCGTGAACGAGCACTTCCCGGTTGCGTGGCAGGTCGATCTCGATCACGCCGCCGCCCAGGTCACGCCAGGTGGCAGCGGTCCCGTCGTCCAGCGTGACGGCCAGCGACGCCGATCCGCCGGCGACGACCTGGAGGCTGTCCAGGTTCGGTCCGCCGGTGGCCGTGGTCGCCGTCGCCCGGACCGTGTTCGCTCCCGCGTCGAGCTGGACGGTCACCGACCGGGTCGACCACGACGTCCACGCGCCGGTAGCCGGGAACGCCAGCGCGGCGCTGACGACCGTGCCGTTCACGGCGACGTCCATCGGACGGCTGGCCGTCGTCCCGTTGGCGTACCGGAACGTCAGCGTGGCGGTACCGGCCGTCGGGGCGTTGACCGCGAACTGCACGTACGTGCCGGCGGCGTTGTCGTAGTTGACGAACCCGGTGCCGGTGTAGCCCGTGTGGTTCGACTCGACGAGGCCTCCCGAGATCGTGCCGTTCTCGGCCTGGTACGTCGTGCCGGCGGCGGACGCGCCGATCCCCGGCCGCAGCTTGAGCGGTTCCCCGGCCAGGCTGCGTACCCGGACGAACCGCGTGACGCCGCTGGTCCGCGACGCGGAGACCAGGAACGCGCCTTCGGTACGGAAGTCGTGCAGCGTGGCGTTCTGCCAGGCCGCCGGCACGGCCGGGAAGATCCGGATCACGCCGCCCCAGCTCTGGCACAGCATGTCGTGGATGGACTGGGACGCGGACAGCGGCGTCTCGACGACCGGTCCGGCCTCGGTGTACATCGTGTTCGGGCGCGGCGGGAACCGCTTCGTCGTGTCGAACCACTCGTTCAGGTACCGCAGCGCGTCCTCGGCGCGGCCGAGCCCGGCGTAGATCGAGGCGGCGCCCGTGTAGCTGTAGCCGCGGTGCGCGCCCTGGATCGAGTGCCAGTGCGCGACAGACCGCTCGATCAGCGTCCGGTTCGCCGCCGACTGCTCACCGCTGACCAGGTACAGCGGGTACACCATCAGCAGGTGCGAGTAGTGCCGGTGCGACGTCGCGTACGGCACGCCGCGGCCGATCATGAACCCGTTCGCGTCCGTCGGGTATGGCGTCAGGTCGCGCAGCACCTGCTGCCACTTCGGGATCAGAGGGTCGGCGATGGACAGCCGGGCGGCGGCGGTGAGCAGCGTCTGGCAGCCCCACCGGATCAGCGACAGGTCGTAGTTGCAGTCCGGCGCGTTGCCGTACTCGGGCGAGTGGGTCGTCGGCAGGTGCAGCTTGCCGTCCGTACCGGTCGTCAGGAAGTGCAGGTAGTAGTTGATCGCCCGGCGCAGCAGCGGGAACAGGGTGTCGCGCAGCATCGTGTCGTCCATGGTGTGCCGGTACGACAGCCACACGTTGTGCAGGCCCCACGTCAGGTTGCCGACCTCGGGTGTCCCGGTGCCGCCCGGCTGGGCCACGCTCCGGTTGCAGAACATGTCGGCGCTGCGGCCGAGGCCGGCCGAGTCGGACCGGTACGCGCTGGGCACGTTGTTGATCAGCTGCTGCCGGTTCGCGGACAGGGTGCTGGTGATCGAGTCCAGCTCCAGGTGGTTCGAGCCGTGGATCAGCCAGTACTCCAGCTGGACGTTGAGGTTCCACCACACGGCGGGCCACGGGGTGGGCTCCAGCCACGGCCCGCAGGTGGCCATGACCGGCCCGCCGGCCCGGCTGCCGGACGCCACCTTGTAGAGCTGGATCCAGTGGAAGCTCTGGATCCGCTGGTCCGGCAGGGACACGAAGCTCTTCTTGTAGAACGCGTGCCACCAGGTACGGTGTGCGGACTGCAACGCCGCGTGCGAGGCGTTCTGCACCCGGCTCAGCGACGTGGCCTCGGCGGACGTGCCGGGGAAGCTGTGCGCCACGCTCAGATAGAGGACGTTGCCGGCGACCCGGTACGCCGTCGCGGTCTGACCGCCGCCGACCAGCGCCTGGATCACCTGCCGCACGTCGCCGGTGGTCTTCGTGGTCGGCGCCGGATTGTTCGTGTACCCCGACGGCGGCGCCTCGCTGGCGGCGCGCGGCGACACGGCCGGCTCGGGATGGAACGTCCACCGGACCTGCTCGCTGCCGGTCGGCGTCACCGCCGTCACGAGGACCTGGTCCTGGATGAACGACTGGATCGTGAGCGTTCCCGAGCTGGTCGTGATCGTGCCGACGAGTTCGGCGTTCCACAGGTCGAGCCGCCAGTTGACGGACGAGATCGTGCCGACCGGGTTCAGCGTGAGGTGCCCGACGGGCAGCCGGCACACGCCGAACCCGCTGCCGAACTGCGGCCGGTGGTCCTGGACCTCCGCGTGCTGGACGGTGAACTTCACCGAGTTCGCGGTGCCCTTCCGGTACACCATCGTGCCGAGCCGACCGTCGCCGAGGAACGGCCCGTCGTACCAGAGCGTCGGCAACCGTTTCCAGATCAGGTCCTGGCCGCGCAGGAAGTCGGCCCACTGGGCGTCTGTGGCCATCTGGTTGTCGAGGGTCCAGGGTGCGGCCTCGGCGGCTTTTCCGGTCGAGGGCAGGGCCGCTGCGGCGGCGCCGCCGAGTGCGGTGCCGAGGACGGTACGTCGGGAGACGTGCATGGTCGTGGTCCTTCGCGGTCGGGGACGGGGGGCGCGGATCTCCGACTAGCTGACTTCGAGGTAGTCCAGGTTCGGGCCGCCATTGGCCGTCGTAGCGGTGGCGCGGACAGTGTTGGCGCCGGCATTGAGGGCGGCGGTGAGCGTGGCTGCCTGCCACGTCGTCCAGGCGCCGGTGCCGTTGAAGTTGATCGTCGTGGGGGCGCCGCCGTTGACGCTCACGGCGAGCGGACGGTTCGTCGTCGTGCCGTTGGCGAACCGGAACCGCAACGTCTTCGACCCAGCCGCCTCGACGTTCACCGCGAACTGCACGTAACCGCCGGCGGCGTTGTCGTAGTTGACGAACCCGGTGCCGGAGTAGCCGCTGTGGTTCGACTCGGCGACGCCCTGGGAGATCGTGGCGCTCTCGGCCTCGTACCGGGTGCCGGACGGCGGCGGGTCGCCGTACGGCTTGCCGTTGATCGTCACGCCCTGGAGGACGACGTCGCGCGCGTCGGCGATCTGCGGATCCGGTGTGTCGATCCGGGTGAACGTGCTGTTCGTCAGGTGCAGATGGGTGAGCGGGCTGGCGGCCAGGCCGCGGATCTTCAACGCGAACGGCGAGTCGTCGAGCGTCAGCCCGTCGATGTGGATGTTCCGGACGGTCGGGTTGACGATCGGCCCGAAGCCCGGTCCGGTCAGGCTGTACTTCATGTCGACGTAGATGGCGCCCCGGTCGATCGGACCGCCGGACAGCCGGCGCACGTGGATCCCGTCGACGACGCCGCCGCGCCGCTCGTTCGTCTTGATGTACACCGCGTGGAACGACTTGTAGGACGAGCCCGCGCGGATGACGTTGTCCTGGGCGAAGACGTTCTTCACGCCGCCCGACATCTCGCTGCCGACGGTGACCGCACCCCACCGTCCGAGGAACTGGTTGTTCTCGATCACGATGTTCTCGCTGGCCACACCGACCCGCCGCCCGTCGGTGTCCCGGCCGGACTTGATCACCACGCCGTCGTCGCCGGTGTCGAACGTGCACCCGGTGACGTGGACGTCGACGCTCGACTCGGGGTCGACGCCGTCCACCATCGCGCCGCGGCTGTACACGTTGATGTTGCGGACGGTCACGTTGCGGCACAGCACCGGGTGGACCGTCCACATCGCCGGGTTCCGGATCTGGAGACCCTCGATGAGGATGTTCGTACAGCGGTAGAGCTGGATCATGTTCGGCTTGAGGTAGTGCCCGCTGCCGAACTGCCGCTGGTTGATCGGGACGCCGTCCACGGCCATCCGCTGCAGCCGGTCCCAGTCCGGGCCGCGCTGCGAGTCGAACCCGAACCACGGGCCGGCCTGCGCGTTCCCGTCGATCAGGCCCGGGCCGGTCAGCGCCAGGTTCGTCTGGTCGAGCGCGTAGATGAACGGCGAGAAGTTGTAGCACTCGATGCCCTGCCAGCGCGTGAACACGTTCGGCAGGAACGAGGCGGCATCGGTCTTGAAGCGGATCACCGCACCGGCCGCGACGTGCAGGTTCACGTTCGACAGCAGGTGGATCTTGCCCGTGCGGTACTGGCCGCCCGTCACCAGCACCCGGCCGCCGCCGGCCGCGTTGCAGGCAGCGATGGCCTGCCGGAACGCGGACGTGCAGTCCGCCGAGTTGTTGCCGACCGCGCCGTAGTCCCGGATGTCGAACGTCCGGTCCGGGAACGTCGGCGGGACGATCCGTCCGAGGATGATCGGAACCTGGTCCCACGGCGCCGGCGACAGCGGCGTGATGTCGGCGTGCGCGACCAACCCATGCGCGGCCAACCCATGCGCGGCCAACTCCTGCGCCGCCAACCCGTGCGCCGCCGTCCCGTGCAGCAGCGGGCCGGATAACGCGGCACCACCGGCGGCGACGCCCGTGGCCCTCAGGAAGTCCCGTCGAGTGCCGTCACCGATCATCACTGTCCCCCTGCCGAGGCGCGCCGGTTTCTACCGCGTTACAGGATGCCGACGGGGTAGGGCAGGGTCAACACATTGATCGGATCTCTTGGGGTCTATGGGCGGATTACGGCGCATTACCCCGGCGCGCCGCCGTGTGGCCTTTCTGCCCGGCGGATATGGCTTGTTTGCGACGGAACGCGCGTGTCGCGCCGCCGCCGATACCTCAAACCTCTGGCTAGCTCTTGTCGGGGCCTGCCAGGCCGGCACGGCGCAGGGCATCGGCCATCGCGTCATTGCCGAAGTCGTCCCGCCGGCCGCCGCCACCGCCCTGACCGCCGCGTCCGCCGCCGCCCTGACCCTGGCCACCGCGCCCGCCACCTTGGCCACCACGCTGACCGCCCTGGCCACCGCGTCCACCGCCGCCTTGGCCACCGCCGCCCTGGCCGCCGCGCCCGCCGCCGCCCTGGCCGCCGCCGTCGCGCCCGCCCTGACCACCACGCCCGCCGCCTTGACCGCCACGCGCGCCCGGGGCGCCGCCTTCGCGCGCCCCGCCGCCCTGGCCGCGGCCACCGCCACGCGCGCCCTGAGCGCCGCCTTCGCGCCCGCTACCGCCTTCGCGTCCGCCACCGCCTTCGCGCCCGCCGGCGGGGCGCTGGGCGCCGCCGCGCTGGTCCTGGGCGCCGCGTCCGCCGCGTGGCCCACCGCCCGAGCCGGTCGCCTCGTCGTCGAGCCGCAGGGTCAGGCCGATGCGCTTCCGGGGGATGTCCACTTCGAGGACCTTGACCTTGACGATGTCGCCGGGCTTGGCGACGTCGCGCGGGTCGCTGACGAACGTCTTCGACATGGCCGACACGTGGACGAGCCCATCCTGGTGGACGCCGATGTCGACGAACGCGCCGAACGCGGCCACGTTGGTGACGACGCCTTCCAGCACCATGCCGGGCTTGAGGTCCTTCAGCTCTTCGACGCCGTCCGCGAAGGTGGCGGTCTTGAACGCCGGACGGGGGTCGCGCCCGGGCTTCTCCAGTTCGCCGAGGATGTCGGTGACGGTGGGGAGCCCGAACGTGTCGTCCACGAAGTCGGTGGGCTTGAGCTTGCGCAGGGCACCGCTGTTGCCGATGAGCGTCTTCAGGTCGGCGCCGGCCGCCGCGAGGATGCGCCGCACGACGGGGTACGCCTCGGGGTGGACGCTGGAGGAGTCGAGCGGGTCGGCGCCGCCGGGGATCCGGAGGAAGCCGGCGCACTGCTCGAACGCCTTCGGACCGAGCCGCGGCACCTCGCGCAGCGCGCCACGGGTCCGGAACGGGCCGTTCGAGTCGCGGTGGTTGACGATGCTCTCGGCCAGCCCGGATCCGATCCCGGACACGCGGGTGAGCAGCGGTGCCGACGCGGTGTTGACGTCGACGCCGACCGCGTTCACGCAGTCCTCGACCACCGCGTCGAGCGACCGGGACAGCTTGAACTCGGAGAGGTCGTGCTGGTACTGGCCGACGCCGATCGACTTCGGGTCGATCTTGACCAGCTCGGCGAGCGGGTCCTGGAGCCGACGTGCGATCGAGACGGCGCCGCGCAGCGACACGTCCAGCTCGGGCAGCTCGGACGACGCGTACGCCGACGCGGAGTACACCGACGCGCCGGCCTCGGAGACCACGATCTTCGTGAGGGACAGCTCCGGGTGCTTGGCGATGAGTTCGCCGGCGAGCTTGTCGGTCTCGCGGGACGCCGTGCCGTTGCCGATCGCGATCAGCTCCACGTCGAACTGCTTCGCGAGGTGGGCCAGGATGGCGACGGACTCGTCCCAGCGGCGCTGCGGCACGTGCGGGTAGATCGTGTGGGTGGCGACGACCTTGCCGGTGGCGTCGACGACCGCGACCTTGACGCCCGTCCGGAAGCCGGGGTCGAGGCCCATCGTGGCGCGGGTGCCGGCGGGTGCGGCGAGCAGCAGGTCGCGGAGGTTCGCGGCGAAGACCCGGACGGCCTCGTCCTCGGCCTCCTGCTTGAGCCGGATCCGCATGTCGACGTCGAGGTGGACCATGATCCGCGTGCGCCACGCCCAGCGGACGGTCTCGCCTAGCCAGCGGTCGGCGGGGCGGCCGGAGTCGGAGATCCCGAACTTGTACGCGATGAGCGGCTCGAACGTGTTCGGCTCGCCCTCGGCCACATCCTCCGGCTCGACGGTGAGGTCGAGGACCTCCTCCTTCTCGCCGCGGAACATGGCGAGAATCCGGTGCGACGGCAGCTTCGTGAGCGGTTCGGAGAAGTCGAAGTAGTCGGAGAACTTGGCGCCTTCCTCCTCCTTGCCCTCCTTGACCTTCGCCATCATCCGGCCGCGCGACCAGACCCGCTCGCGCAGCTCGCCGATCAGGTCGGCGTCCTCGGCGAAGCGTTCGACGAGGATCGCGCGGGCACCGTCGAGCGCGGCCTGCGTGTCGGCGACACCTTTTTCGGCGTCGACGAACGCGGCGGCCGCGGCCAACGGATCCACGGACGGGTCGCCGAGCAGCCCTTCGGCGAGCGGCTCCAGGCCGGCCTCGCGGGCGATCTGGGCCTTCGTGCGGCGCTTCGGCTTGTACGGGAGGTAGATGTCCTCAAGCCGCGCCTTGGAGTCGGCGGCGAGGATCTGCGCCTCCAGGACGTCGTCCAGCTTGCCCTGGGACCGGATCGACTCCAGGACGGCCGCGCGCCGCTCGTCGAGTTCGCGAAGGTAGCGGAGCCGTTCCTCCAGGGTGCGGAGCTGCGCGTCGTCCAGCGCCTCGGTCGCCTCCTTGCGGTACCGGGCGATGAACGGCACGGTGGCGCCGCCGTCGAGCAGCTCGACGGCCGATCTGACCTGGCGTTCGCGTACCCCGAGCTCGTCGGCGATCCGCTGGTGGACTGACAACTGCGCTGGCATCGTCACGCCGCCATTCTGCCGGGACCTGGCCGGGCGTGTGTCACCGGTCCGGTCCCGTGGCCGTCGAGGCTCATGGATCACGCACCGTAGGCAAGTGATCACAAGGCGTCCTGTTGCTGACCGGGAGTAAGCCTGTCACTACCCCTTTGACCTGCGAAAACATGACCATTCGGCCGACCCGTAACCGCTGCTGCCGAGCGTCGTTCCGACATACAGTGACGCCCGCGCACGCCCGCAGATACATCAGAAAGAGGTACCGCTCTCGTGAAGTCCCACCTCCGTGCCGCCGCCGTTGGTCTGGGCGCGGGCTTAGTCGCGCTCGCCGTGGCCGCGGGCCCTGCCTTCGCCGCCGAGGCCGAGATTCCGGTCAAGCCGAAGCACGTGCCGACCCAGGCCGTAGACCCGGACTTCAGCGGCGAGGACTGCGACGCCGCCGGCCCGGCCCGGCCCGGTCAGGACGCGTGGCACTTCGTGTTGCCGCAGGCCAAGGACTACGTCTTCACCAAGGTGACCGGCAACTTCGCCGCCACGAAGAACGGCCCCGTAATCTTCACCGCGGTGGCGCCCGGCCCTAACGGCGTGTTCCCGCAGGCGGGCAACGCCACCGGCAGGCACGCCTACCTGTTCTCCCCGGCAGGGCTGTGGCTGGTCAGTGCCAGCGCGACGATCAAGGGCGAGGACAAGGCGCAGCCGGCGACCTTCAACCTCTCGCACACCTGCCCCGGCACGCCCACGAGCACGTCGCCGTCGCCGAGCACGTCGACCAGCCCCAGCACGTCGACGAGCCCGAGCACGTCCACCAGCCCGAGTACCTCGACGAGCCCGAGCGAGTCCACGGGCCCGTCGAGCAGCCCGAGCGAGTCCACGAGTCCGAGCGACTCGACCAGCCCGTCGAGCAGCCCGTCGAGCAGTCCGGACGATGACGATCTCCCGGTCACGGGCAGCTCGCTCACCGGTGTGCTCGGCGCGGGTCTGGTGCTGCTGCTCGGCGGCGCCGCGCTCGTGGTCGTCGCCCGTCGCCGACGCATCGCCCGCGGCTGAGAAAGCTGACCGTTCGGAGGAGTCGGCCCGACGCGCGTCGGGCCGGCTCCTCACGTATGGTGACGCCTCTGCACGTCGACGGGGTACGGATCGCACTTGGTCCGTGCCCCGTTCGCGTTCGGTGGGTCGGTGTGACATTCGGGGGGTCGCGCGCGCTGAGAGGGAGGAAGACGTCTGCCGTGATCGAGAGGACCGTGGATGACCGCCGCCGCCGAGATGCCGTTGACCCTGCCGACGCCGGATCGCCTGATCACCGCTCGGCAGCTGCTGGAGTTGCACACGCGTGTATGCGTCCCGGAGCCGAGCTGCCACTGGTGCCTGCGGTCCTGGCCGTGCCCGGACGTCCGCTGGTCGCGGCATGTCCTGGCTCGGGGCAGGGCGGCTGGATTCCCGGTCTGACGGCGTGGGGGAACGCCGTGGGCCGGGCCTCATGACGGCGCCGCCCCCCGTGATCCGACAGCGCAAACCGCAGGCCGAACGGACGGCATCTGACCTGACCGCGGTCGTCGAGGCCGCACAGGGTGGGAGCGAAGAGGCATTCCGGACGTTGTACCGGGCTGTCCAGCCCGGATTGCTGCGTTACCTCCGCGCGTTGGTGGGCGACGACGCGGAGGACGTGGCATCCGAGGCCTGGCTCCAGATCGCCCGTGACCTGGGCTCGTTCACGGGCGATTACGACATGTTCCGGGGCTGGGCGGCGACGATCGCCCGGCACCGGGCCATGGACCACCTGCGGCGGCTGCGTCGACGTCCGAGCACCGGCTTGGACGTCGAGCAGCTCGCCGACCTGCCCGCCGCGGAAGACACCGCGGGCCGGGCGCTCGACGGGATGGCGAGCGACTTCGCGATCGCGATGATCGCCGCGTTGCCGCGCGACCAGGCGGAGGCTGTGATGCTGCGGGTCGTGGTGGGCCTGGACGCGGCATCGGCCGGGCAGGTGCTCGGGAAGCGGGCGGGCGCCGTCCGGACGGCCTCGTACCGGGGCTTACGCCGGCTCGCGGAATGGCTCGAGGCCGCCGGCCACGAGCGCCAGGTGTGACACCTCGTGCACGACCGACGCTGAAGACTGTGAGATGAACGATCACCGACACCGCCGGCTCGACCGGCGCGCCCTGGAGCAGTTGCTCAGTGGCGCGCCCGTCGACAGGTCCGCAGAGGCGGACCGGCTCGCCGCTTTCCTCGCCGCGGCCGCAGAGCCTGCCCGGCCCGAGGAGACGGCGGGCGAGGCCGCCGCGCTGGCGGCTTTCCGGGCGGCACGCGTTGGGGGCGTGCCGGCCGGGGCCGTCCGGCGGCCGCGGCGGGGTCTCGCCAAGGCCGTGAGTGTGAAAATGGCGGCGCTGTCGCTGGCAGCGACCGGCCTCGGTGGCGTGGCGCTGGCGGCGGGGACAGGAGCGCTCCCGACACCGGCGGAGGATCGTCCGTCGTGGGTGGAGCTGACGCCGAGCGCGCCGCCGACGACAGCCGCCGCTGGTTCGGGCAAGGCCACGCCGGGCAACTCCGGCCACGCGGATCCGCCGCGCCACACGATCCCCAGCCCGTCGCCGAGCCCGACGCTGTCGCTCGTGGAGCTGTGCCGTGACTGGCGCGAGCTTCCGTCGGGCAAGCGGCGCGATGCCCTGGAGACTCCGCGCTTCGCCCCGCTGGTCCCGGCGGCGGGCGCGAAGAAGAAGGTCGCCAAGTACTGCCGGGAGTTGACCACAACCGCCAAGCCGTCTCCGACACCGACGGGCACGCCGTCGCCGGAGGCGGACACCAACAACGACGAGGACGACGAGAACCGCGGCGACGAGTCGAGCGTCGCTGGGATCGTCCCTCTTCCCGAGCCGGACAGGAGCTGACCTTCCCCCGGGTCGACTCCGTGTCCTGACTTCGGGGCCGCGCGGCCGCGTTCCCCCGTCGCGCCGCGCGGCCCCGAAGTCCTGCCCGGTCAGTGGCCGAACGTGATCCAGTTGAGGTTCACGAAGTCGGCCGGCTGGCCACTGGTGAACGTGACGAACACGGTCCTCAGGCCGGTGACGCCGGACATGTTCGCGGGGACCGTCCGCCAGCTCTGCCAGCCGCCGGTGTTCGCGACGCCGAAGGTGCCGACCGGTGCGCTGGTACGGCTGCCGATCCGCACCTCGACCAGTCCGCTGACGCCGCCGCCCGCGCCGGACGCCACCCGGGCGACGAACTGGGTCGCGGCGGCGGATCCGAAGTCCACGTTGTTGAACTGGATCCAGTCGCCGTTGCCGAGGCTGGTGAGGTTCTGGCCGCCGCCGGTGTCGGTGGTGGTCTGCTTGACGGTGCCGCCGTGCGCCGCGTAGTTCTCCGCCTGGATCGTCGAGTACGCGCTGATGACGCCGCCGGTCGGACCAGGCGTGGGGCTCTGCGAAGGCGTCGGGTCCGGGCCGGGGCCTCCGCCGGCGCCGAACGGGGTGAGCGTCAGCGTGATCGACCGGGGCGCGAGGTCCTGGATGTAGGAGGCGAAGTCGACGACGTCGTCGAAGGCGAACCCGTACGCCTTACCGTCGGCCGAGTTGGCGTGCATGATCCGCGCGTAGTGGTTGCTGATCGGCTGCTGGTAGAAGGTGGACGCGCTGGTCGTGGGCTGGGACGCGAAGTCCCGCAGCGTCGACCGGTTGAACCCGGCGCCGAGGATCGCGGCGACCGGCCCGGAGATGCCGTCGTTCGGGGCGAGCAGGGCGCCGTCGCAGAAGAAGACGTCCTTGGTCGTCGGACGGTTGAACGCCCGCACGCCGCCGGTGAAGACGAGCTGGCTGCCCTGGATCCGGCCGGTGAACGTCCCCGCGTTCGTGCGGACCGTCATCGGCGTGCCCGCGTACCGCGCCCAGACCTCCGCGATGTACGGATCGAAGTAGCCGGCGGAGAACCGTCCGGCGTTGATGCCGTGGCCGGGCGCGATCACGCGCAGGTTGTCGCCGACGATCAGCGACCGGAACGCGGGTAAGGCGCTGATCTGGGAGAAGATGCGGTCCCGGGCGCCGGACGTGAGGGTGCCGGTGGTCTGCGTCGCGTTGCCGACGAGCCGGATGCTCATCGGGATGCTGAACATGTCGACCATCGTCGTGTTGCAGAACATCCCCGCGCCGTTGAACGTGAACTCCATGCAGTCGTGGAGGACGGTGTAGTTCGGGTCGGTGGAGACCCAGCCCGCCGGGTACTGGAGCGCGGGCCGGCCGGCCCCGTCGATGACTACGCGGAACCGGAGCTTGGTCCCGATCGCGAAGTAGACCCGCCCGGACATGTTGGGCAGGTTGATCGTGGTGTTTCCGCTGCCTGCGAGGGGGATCGACAGGTCGGCGAAGCCGTCGGGCCCGTTGAGGCCGGTGTGGACCGCGGCGAGCGTGCCGCCGCGGGTGACGTACGACTGCTGGCCGGTGGCCAGGTTCGTACCGACGATGTACAGGGTGATCTGACCGTTGGTGTACCGGCCGGTGCTGTTGACCACGGTCAGCGGCATGTTCGGCGCCGCCAGCACCTTCGACGCGAGGGCGAGGACGGGGGCGCCCAGGGCGACCGCCGCTCCGCCGAGAACCACTCTTCGGGTGACCATCGTGGGACGCCTCCTCTGCGCGGATCTGCTGAGAGCGCTCTCTAGCCATGTTTCGGCAGAGTGTCGTGTACGTGTTCCGCGGGTGTCAAGGCAGGGTTTCTCAGGATTCACGCCCACGGGACCGGAGTTGGAGGTAAAGGGGCGGAGTTGTCTGACCTTTACGCCCTCACCAGGCGTGTTCTCCTCGTGGCAATACGGAGGACACGTTGACGAAATCCTCGCCGGGGCGTTAGCGTCCGAATTGGAGAGCGCTCTCACAGGCCCGTCACGCCCCCGCCCCCCTGCTTCGGGAGGAACGATGAACCTGCTCACCGTCCGGCACCGCACCCTGGCTACCGCCGGGGTTCTGGCGCTGGCCGCAGGGTTCCTGACCTTCGTCGTGGTCCAGCCTGCCGGCGCAGTTCCGGTCGGCGCCGGCAGCTACACGACCACACAGGTCGGACCGTTACCGTCGGGCTGCGGCTCGATCTCGTCGAATCCGCGCCAGTGGGCCACGGCCAACGCACCGGCCGGTCCGATCCCCACCAACGACTGGTGGTCCTCGATCCTCTACAAGCGGACGGACTGTGCGTTCGGCGAACCGCTGCACGCGCACCCGGTCTCGTACGACACGCTCAACGCGGGCCTCGGCTTCTCGTACAACACCACGCCGACGATCAGCGGCACCTCGACCGGCGTCGGCGAGTTCCACTACCAGTACAAGCAGGACTTCATCGCCGGCGTCGCGGGCCTCAACTCGCCGGACGTGAAGGTCGACGGCTGGACCGACTGGACCGTCACCCCGTTCTGGAGCGACGGCGCCCGCACCATGAAGGCCACGATCGGGCACGGGCTGCCGTTCGCGTACTTCCAGGTCACCGGCGGCAACGGGCAGATCACGACCGCGTCCCCGCCGACGGTGTGGTCCAACAGCGGGCCGACGATCGGCTACACGGTCGCCGGTCACGACTACGTCGCCTATGCGCCGGCCGGCTCCACCTGGACCGTCAACGGCGTCTCGATCAGCTCGACGCTCGCGGGCAAGGGCTTCTTCTCGATCGCGGCGCTGCCGACGACGCCGTCCACCCCGGCCGCCGACCGGGCCGCGCTGGCCACGAGCTTCGGCACCCGGGCCCACGCCCACGTGACGGGGACGCGCGTGTCGTACAGCTACAACCAGGCGAACGCGACGGTCACGTCCACCTACCAGTTCACGACGACCGCCCGCGAGGGCACCGCGTCCGGCACGGTCGTCGGCCTCTACCCGCACCAGTGGAACTACCTCACCGGCGCCACGCCGATCGCGCAGTCGTACGTCTCGGCGCGCGGTCCGATGAAGGTGCTCAACGGGGTGACGCAGTTCCAGACGTCGATGAAGTTCAACGGCGTCCTGCCCGAGGTACCGGCCGTGGCCGACAACAGCGGGGCGGACGGCACCACGCTCGCGAACCACCTCGCGGCCGTGCAGGGCAACCCGATGGACATCCGCAACGACGACACGTACTGGACCGGCAAGGGCCTCGGCCGCGCCGCCCGCATCGCCGAGATCGCCGACCAGGTGGGCAACACAGCCGTCCGGGACAGTGCGTTGAACGCGATCAAGGGTCGGCTGACCGACTGGTTCACCGCGCCGGCCGGCAAGGCCTCGCGCGTCTTCTACTACAACCAGAACTGGGGCACGCTGATCGGCTACCCGGCGTCGTACGGGTCCGACCAGGAGCTCAACGACCACCACTTCCACTACGGCTACTACATCGCGGCCGCCGCGACGCTGGCCAAGTTCGACCCGGCGTGGGCCGCCAACAACCAGTACGGCGGCATGGTGGACCTGCTGATCCGGGACGCGAACAACTACGACCGGAACGACAACCGCTTCCCGTACCTGCGTGACTTCGACATCTACGCCGGCCACGACTGGGCGTCCGGGCACGGGTCGTTCGGGGCGGGCAACAACCAGGAGTCCTCGTCCGAGGGCATGAACTTCGCCAACGCCCTGATCCAGTGGGGCCAGGCGACCGGCAACAACGCCGTCCGCGACGCGGGCATCTTCATCTACACGACCCAGGCGGCGGCGATCCAGGAGTACTGGTTCGACTCGCGGAACGCGAACTTCCCCTCGGCGTTCGGGCACAACACGGTCGGCATGGTGTGGGGCGACGGCGGCGCGTACGCGACGTGGTTCAGCGCCGAGCCGGAGATGATCCAGGGCATCAACATGCTGCCCGTCACCGGCGGCCACCTCTACCTCGGCTACAACCCCGGGTACGTGACCACGAACTACAACGAGCTGGTGACGAACAACGGCGGACCGCCGACGGTGTGGCAGGACATCATCTGGCAGTTCCAAGCCACCGGGAACGGCGACGGCGCGCTGGCGAACTACCGCGCCAACCCCAACTTCACGCCCGAGGAAGGGGAGAGCAGGGCACACACGTTCCACTGGATCCGCAACCTCGCCGCACTGGGCACAGTGGACCGCACGGTCACCGCGAACCATCCCCTCGCGTCGGTGTTCATCAAGAACGGCGCCCGGACGTACGTCGCGTCGAACATCACGAACGCCGCGCGCACCGTCACGTTCTCCAACGGCACCACACTGAACCTCCCGCCGGGTAGGACCGTCGCGTCCGGCGCGTTCAACTGGAGCGGCGGCAACGCGACCGGCGGCGGGACGGCGAGCCCGTCGCCCACGCCGTCCACCTCGTCCAGCCCGTCGCCGTCCAGCTCACCGAGCCCGACGCCGTCGCCGACCGGGCAGCCCGGGTCGGCGACGCAGTACCTCAAGACCGGTGGCGTGCTGTCCGGCACCGCCGGTGCGGCCGGCACGGTGTCGGTGAGCGCGGCGAACGGCAACTGGGACGGCACCCCGCACAACCCGCAGGTCTTCACCGCCACCGGCCTCACCATGACCCACACCGGCGGCGGGACGAACTTCGACCTGTTCGTCGACGCGGGCAGCGGGGTCGGCAACGCCACCCAGGTGCGGGTCTCCTACGACCTGACCGGCAACGGCAGCTGGGAACGGGTCGAGACGTACCGGTACTTCGCGACCGATCCGGTCACGGGGTACGAGCACTACACGCAGGGCCAGCAGCTGCTCTCGTCGTCGGGGTCGCTCGGCAACCTCGCGGGCGGGCGCGTCCAGGTCGAGGTGTGGAGCGCGATCGGCAACGGTCCGACCACGGTCGGCGTCGGCAACCAGTCGCTGATCAGGCTGCCGTACGCGTAACACCCACCACCGGCCGGGCCCGCACGCGTGGCGGGCCCGGCCTACGGGATCAGGACCACCTTGCCGGTCGTGGCACCGGCTTCCAGGGCGGTGTGCGCGGCGGCGGCGTCGGACAGCGGGAACCGCTGCACGGCCGGTGCCAGGTCGCCGGCCGCGGCGGCGGCCAGCGACTTCTCCTCGAACTCGCGGAGCCGCCGCATGACCCAGGCGCCGAGCGGGACGGATGCGGTGAGGCTGCGCGCGTACAGGTCGGCGGTGGTGACCTGGGTCGGCTCGCCGGCCGACCAGCCGAACATGACGATCCGCCCGCCGGGGCCGAGCAGCTCGAAGGCGCCGCGCCCGACGTCGCCGCCCACGCCGTCCAGGACGACGGTCAGGTCACGGCCGTCGAGCTGGTCGCGGATCTGCTGGGTCCAGTCCGGATCGTGGTAGTCCACGGCGATCTTCGCGCCCTGCTCGCGCGCGCGTTCGACCTTCGCCGCGCTGCCCACCACGCCGACGACGAGCGCGCCCACCCGCTGTGCGGCCTGGACGAGCAGGGTGCCGATGCCGCCCGCCGCCGACGTGACGAGGACGACGTCGTCGCCGGTGATCTGCGTCCGCTCCAGGATCGCGACGGTCGTGCGGCCGGTGCCGATCATCGCCACGGCGGCCTCGTCGGCGAGCCCGTCCGGGACGGGGTGGACGGCCTCGACCTCGCGGACGGCGAGTTCGGCGTACCCGCCGCTGGCCTGCCCGAGGTGGGCGACGACGCGGCGGCCGATCCAGCTCTCCTCGACGCCGTCGCCGACCGCGTCGACCGTGCCGGCGACCTCACGGCCCGGTGTCATCGGCAGGTCGGGTAACGGGAACGGTCCACCGTGGACACCGGACCGGATCGACGTGTCGAGAAGGTGGACGCCCGCCGCGGCGACCGCGATCCGTACCTGGCCGGGGCCTGGCCGCGGATCCGGCACCTCCTCGTACCGCAGGTTCTCGGCTGGACCGAACTCGTACTGCCTGATCGCGCGCATCGGACTCCCCGTTCGTTTGGCCATCTGTCCGTGCCAACCCGCGGGGCGGTCAGTTGTTCCCTGATCCGCGCTTTGCGTCCAGCGAGACAAATCAGCGTAAATAGGCTGTATAGGCATACGATGCCCGGGCCGCGACGACGTGACAACGTTGTCGGCGAGCGATCTGCCCCTTCACAAGCGGGAGGATCCCCATGCGCACGATGCTGAGCACGTGACCGCGAACACCGCGCCCGTGACGCTGCACAACGTCACGGCCCGCATGGCCCGCTACGTCCGGCTGACCGTCGCGCGCCGGGACTTCCCCGGAATCACCTACTAGTACTGGCGCCGGGTTGTGGGGTTCGTCGCGCGGGGCGAGGATCGGTAGTCATGACCACCGATCCGGCCCCACGCGACGAACTGGCCACTGTCGAAGCCGAGATCGCCGAGCTGCGGCGCGGCATCGACGCGCTGCGCGAGAGCAACGACGGACCGACGGACGCCGCCGAGGTGGCCTCGACCCTGACCGCCATCGAGGAGCAGACCGCACTCATCGCAGCCCTGGAGGCCAAGCGGGACGAGCTGCGCCGTGAGCCGACCTAGACCCTGCTCCTGAGCACCACCGTCTGGGCCAGCGTCCATGCCGTGGTCGTGAGCACGAACAAGCTGCCGGCCAGCGGGAGGAACAGCACCGCGGCCATCGGCGCGTACGGCACCACCCGCGTCACGGTGCCGAGGAATCCGGTGGCGGGCGGTCCGACGGGGTGGATCAGCCGCGGCCACGCCCACCCGAGCACGGCGAGCAGGGCGAGGATCGCGACGAACACGAGCAGGTGCGGCCCAGGTACCGCGTAGAGGTGGGCGCTGAGCGGCACTCCGAACAGGCCCTGCTGGAGCAGGGGATTCGCGTGCCCTCCGAACGTGGGGGAGACGAACACGCGGTAGAGCCCGGCGAAGAACGGCGCCTGAACCAGGACAGGGAGAAAGGAACGCATCATGCCGCCCTTCTCCGACCGGTACAGGGTGAGGAGTTCGGTCTCCAGCCGGCGCTCGTTGTTCCGGAACCGCTCGCGGAGGGCCGTCACCCTGGCGGTGAACAGGCGCCGGCGCTGCTCGGCGCGGTGCTGCGCGTAGCCGGCCGGGACCAGCAGCAGGCGCAGCACGATCGTGCCGAGGACGACGGCCATGGCGGTCGAGGTCGGTCCGAACACCGGCTCGATCGCCTTGGCTAGTCCGGTGACGAGGTGGAAGGCGGGCAGGGCGAGCAGGTCGAGCGGATTGGCCATGGTTGTCCTCCGGAAAGGTCCTGACGGCTGTCGGGCACGAGGCCCAGGTGAGAGCGGTCAGGCGGGGGAGGGAGCTCGCGGCCGGGGGCGACCCGGGGCGTCAGGGTGGAGCTGCGGCAGGAACGCCGTGCGGCGGGCCTGGCGCCGGAGCGTGCTCGCGGCGACCGGGACGGCACCCGGAACGCTGGCGGCGCCGACCATGACGGCCGCGACCAGCACGACCAGGGTCGCCGTGACCGCCGCCGCGACGGTCGGCTCGGAGCTGACCAGCACCGTGAGCGCCAGCAGCAGGCTGGCGAGGCGGAACCCGATCCCTGGCACGTCCTCCAGGGTACGGGCCCGCCGCCACCCCTTACGTGCGTTCGCCGGCCGTCTGCTTGGCGTCGATCCGCCAGATGCTGCCGGCCGCACCAAGCCCGCGTGTTGCTCGGATGAGGAAGGGGCGCCCTATCTCGGGGGCGAGATCGACTCGCTGGTGGAGCGTGCCCGGGATGTCGCGCGATCCGCCCGGCGCCGTAGGTCCATCTGAGTTTCGCGGACGGAAAGCGTCGGTTATCCGACAGTGGCGTGCCCGAATCGATCCCGTGGCTGCTGCTAGCTTGCCTTTCCCGAGCGTGCCGCCCGGGTGTAGGCACAAGGAAGCAGGACCACGCATGACCTTCCGGAACTTCTCGCACGGCGCCTGGTCGGCCGATCTCAGACTGTTACCCGGCCGGGACGTCGTCGCCGCCTCGGGGGCGGACGAGACGGTCCGCCTGTGGGGGCTGGACGGCACGCTGGTCCGTGAGCTGGGCTCCGGGTTCGGCGCGTGCGCGGTGGCTCCGGCGGGGGCGAGGGTCGCCGGGTTCAACGGCGGCGGGTCCGTCCGCGTGTGGGACGTGGACAGCGGCGACGAGCAGGAGCTCACCGGCCATCCGACCAGCGTGCCCACCTACAAGACCGGTGCCAACGTCACCTGCGCGGCGTTCTCCCCGGACGGGTCGGTGCTGGCGACGGGCGGGTTCGACGACACCGTCCGGCTGTGGGATCTGGCGACGGGGCAGGAGCGGCAACGGTTCGACGTGTCGCCGTACCCGTGCTCGCTGGAGTTCTCCCGGACGGGCGCGTTGCTGGCGGTCGGGACGTTCAAGCGCGATCTGCGGATCATTCCGCTCCGCGACGGAGCCGTCCGGGTGGCGAAGGCCAGCCGGAAGGCCGTGACGGTCCTGCGGTTCGCGGGCGAGCAGCTTCTCGCCGGCGGTGGTGGCGGCGAGGTCGGGCTGTGGAACCTGAGCGGCGGCGGCCTGCGGAGCCGCGGGCGGTACGGATTCCACATGGGTGGCGTGACGGATCTGGCCGTCTGCCCGCGCGGGAAGACCGTCGCGTCCGTCGGCCGCGACGGCGTCATCAACCTCTGGGACATCGAGAACGGCCACCGGATCTCCAGCGCCCAGCACGACAACAGCGTGCTGCTGAGCGTGACGTTCACGCCCGACGGCAGCGCTCTGCTGATCGGCGGACCGGCGACGCCGGCTCTGTACAGGCTTGCCGGCCGCCGGCTCGAACTCGTCGCGACAGCCGGGCGATTGGTCTAGACAAGCGGCCATATTGGTCTAGACAATGACGGACGATCCGGTCCTGTCGGCGCACCACCTCTCTGGGGGTCGCGATGAAGTTTGCTCGGTTACGGGGCGTCGCCGCCCTCCTGCTCCTCGCCGCCGGTGCGCTCGTCGTGCCGCCGCAGGCCGCTCACGCGGCGAACATCCTGACCAACCCGGGCTTCGAGAGCGGGCTGTCGGGCTGGTCCTGTTCCGGCGGCTCGGTCGTGACGAGCCCGGTCCGCTCGGGCAGCGGCGCGCTGGCCGGCGCCGCGAGCGGATCCGACAACGCGAAGTGCACCCAGACCGTCGCCGTGCAGCCGAGCACGGCGTACGTCCTCTCGGGCTGGGTACGCGGCAACTACGTCTACCTCGGCGTCACCGGCGGCGCCTCGGTCTGGACGCCGTCCGCCACCAGCTACACCCAGCTCAGCGTGTCGTTCACGACGACCGCCAGCCAGACCAGCGTCGAGGTGTACCTGCACGGCTGGTACGGCCAGGGCACCTACAACGCCGACGACATCTCGCTCGACGGACCTGGCGGCTCCGGTCCGCCGGGAGCGCCCGGCAACCCGACCGCCGGCTCGATCACGAACACCTCGATCGCCCTGTCGTGGCCGGCGGCGTCCGGCACCGTCACGGGCTACCGCGTGTACGAGGGCACGACCGTCCGCGCGACCGTGACCGGCACCAGCGCCACGATCACCGGCCTGGCCGTCTGCTCGGCGCACACGTACACGGTCGCCGCGTACAACAGCAACGGCGAGGGCCCGAAGAGCGGCGGCGTCACAGCCACCACGACGGGCTGCACCGGCGGCGTCCCCGGCACGCCCGGCAACCCGACCGCCACGGCCACCGGCTCGTCCGTCACGATCTCGTGGGGCGCGTCCAGCGGCACCGTCACCGGCTACCGCGTCTACGAGGGCACGACCGTCCGCGCGACGGTGACCGGCACCAGCGCGACGATCAGCGGGCTGACGGCCTGCACCTCGTACACGTTCACGGTGGCGGCGTACAACGGCAACGGCGAGTCGCCGCGGTCCGGCCCGGTGACCGCCACGACCACCGGCTGCCCGAACACGGGCCTGCCGAAGCACGCGCTCATCGGGTACATGCACGCGAGCTTCGCCAACGGCTCCGGCTACATCCGTATGGCCGACATCCCGGCCGCCTGGGACATCATCAACCTGGCCTTCGGCGAACCGACCTCCGTGACCTCGGGCGACATCCGGTTCAACCGGTGCCCGGTGGCCGAGTGCCCGAACGTGGAGTCCGAGGCGGACTTCATCGCCGGCATCCGCGCCAAGCAGCAGCAGGGCAAGAAGGTGCTGATCTCGATCGGCGGCCAGAACGGCCAGGTCCAGCTCACCTCGACCGGCGCGCGCGACGCGTTCGTCAACTCGGTCGCGGCGATCATCGACCGGTACGGCCTGGACGGGCTCGACATCGACTTCGAGGGCCACTCCCTGTACCTCAACGCCGGCGACACGAACTTCCAGGCGCCGACCACGCCGGTGATCGTCAACCTGATCTCCGCGCTGCGGACGCTCAAGGCGCGGTACGGGTCGCGGTTCGTCCTGACGATGGCGCCCGAGACGTTCTTCGTCCAGGTCGGGTACCAGTTCTACGGCGGCGCGGGCGGCGGCGACAACCGCACCGGCTCGTACCTGCCGGTCATCCACGCGATGCGCAACGACCTCACCGTGCTGCACGTCCAGAACTACAACTCCGGTCCGGTCATGGGCCTGGACGGCCAGTGGCACACGATGGGCGGCGCGGACTTCCACATCGCGATGACCGACATGGTCAAGGCCGGCTTCACGGTCGCCAACACCGGCCACCGGTTCGCCGGCCTGCGCGAGGACCAGATCGCGTTCGGCGCGCCGGCGGCGGTCAGCGCCGGCAACGGGTACGTCGCGCCGGCGGTGATCCAGGCCGCGGTGAACTGCCTGGCCCGTAACCAGGGCTGCGGCGGCTACACGCTGCGCGGCGGGGCCTCGCCGGCCTTCCGTGGCCTGATGACCTGGTCGATCAACTGGGACCGCTACTACAACTGGGAGTTCCAGAACAGCCACGAGCCGTTCCTGAACTCGCTGCCGTAGTACGCCGAACGACGGTACCCACCGCCCGTGGTGGTGGGTACCGTCGTTCGTATGCAGGTCGTCGTGCGGCCGAGCGTGCCCGCGTTGGCACCGTTCGTCTCCTCGATCGGGTACCTCGAGGGGCGGTTCGCGCACGCCCGCGAGCGTGCCCTGCCCACCGGCGGCGTGCAGCTGCTCGTGAACCTCGACGCGGACGCCTTCCACTCCTACGGCCTGGACGGGTCCGTCCAGGCAACGCACGGCGCATCGGTGCAGGGCCCGTCCAGCCTGCCCGCCGTCATCGACCCGGCCGAGCAGAGATCGGTGCTGTGGGTCGCCTTCCGCGCGGCCGGCGGCTACCCGTTCTTCCGCGCGCCGAGCGACGTGATGGTCGGACTGGACGAGTACTGGGGACGCGACGGCGCCGTCCTGCGGGAACGGCTGCTGGCCGAGCCGACGCCGCTGGCCAGGATCCGGCTGCTGGAGCGTGTTCTGGTGGAACGCGCGGCACGTCCGCTGGAGCCCGATCCGGCGGTGCGGTTCGCGGCGGCCGCGCTGCGCCGTGGCGATCCGGTGGCCCAGGTGAGCGACGCGCTCGGCTGGACCCCGCGCCGGCTGCTGCGCCGCTTCGCTGCCCAGGTCGGGCTGGCGCCGAAGCGGTACGCGCGGATCGGCCGGTTCCAGCGGCTGCTCACGAGCGTCACCGGAGGCGACGTCGACTGGGCGAGGTGCGCGGTCGAGCACGGCTTCCACGACCAGTCCCATTTGATCCACGAGTTCCAGGCGTTCTCGGGGCTGAGTCCCACCGGGTACCGGCCGAGGTCCGAGGCCGACCGCAACCATGTGCCGATTTCTACAATCTCAGGCGCCTGACCTGGGGCGATGATGGGCTCATGACGAAGATAACCGGCCTGTACCCGCGCCTGGTCGTCGACGGCGCCGCCCGCGCGATCGACTTCTACGTGACCGTGTTCGACGCCACCGAGACCGCGCGCTACACGAACGACGACGGGAAGATCGTCCACGCGGAGCTGCTCATCGGGGGTGCCGTCGTGGCGGTCAAGGACGAGGGCGACGGCGACCCGGCGCCCACGTCGCTCGGCGGCTCGCCCGTGATCATGGCGATCGACGTCGACGACGCCGACGCGCTCGGTGCCCGGATGGAGCAGGCGGGCGCGACCGTCGTCTACCCGATCGGCGAGTGGGGCGAGGGCATGTACGGCGGACGGCTCGCCGATCCGTTCGGACACCTCTGGATGATCTCCCGCAGCACCTGATCACCGGCCCTTCGACACATCGTTCGGCGGGTACCTGAGGACGTACTGGTCGAGCGTGTCCGTCCTGAGCGCGGTGAACAGTTCGGCGCACTTCGCCTGGTCGGGGATCATCACCGATCCGACGTCGGGGACTCTCGCGAGGCGGGCGACCGGCATGGTCATGAACGTCAGCGTCGACGGGCTGAGACCGCGGAGCGAGAAGGCCAGGGTCTGCACCGGCATCCGCCTGTCCACGGTGACGGCGCCGGCGGCGGCCCGGACGAACCGGTCGAACTTCAGCGGGTTCGTCAGGATGCCGCCGTCGCTGACCTTGGCCATCAGCGCCCGCAGGTACTGCTGCTGGCGTTCGACCCGGTCGAAGTCGCCGCGCGGCAGCCCGAGCCGCTGCCGTACGTAGTACTCGGCGAGCTGGCCGTCCAGGTGCAGCGTGCCCGCCTGGAACGTGAGGCACCGCCGGTCCCGTCCCTGGCCGTCCTCGCAGGGAGTCGTCGGGTACCGCGTGTTCTCGGGCAGGAACCGGTACCCGTCGACGCTGGTCTTCTCGACGACGACGTCGACCCCGCCGACCAGGTCGGTCAGCGTGCGGATCGCGGCGAAGTCGACGATGACCGGGTAGTCGATCCGGCCGCCGGTGAAGCTGTTCAGGGTCTGCACGAGCCTGGGCGCCCCGCCCCGCGCGAACGCCGCGTTGATCTTGTCCTTCCCGCCGAGCGTGCCGTCCTTGCCCATGATCGGGACGTAGCTGTCCCGGGGGACCGAGATGACGTACGCCCGGTCCGTGGGCTTCGGGACGTGCACGAGCATGATCGTGTCGCTGCGCTCGCCGGAGATCGCGGCCGGGCTCCCGTCCGGCGTGTCCGGGTTGGCGTTGGCGCCGGCGCGGCTGTCCGAGCCGATGAGCAGGAACGTGAGCGGTCCGGAGATGCGCGGTGTCTCGGCGTTGGCGCCCCGCGCGGCCGTGCCGAGCAGGTCGGCGCGGTTGACCGAGTCCTCGTACCGGGCAGCGAGCACCTTGGCCCCGGCGAATCCGATGGCCAGGGTGAGCACCATGGTCACGACCACGGCCAGTCCCTTCCGTGAACGACGGCGGCGGGTTCCGCGGGTCATCGCGGCAGCCCCTGGACCGGCGTGAACGTGTAGCCCGCGTCGATCAGGCGGGGGACGAACCTCCGCATCGCGGCCACGGTCTGCGAGCGGTCGGCGCCGCCGTCGTGGCTGAGGATGATCGAGCCCGGCCCCGTGCCCGACATCACCCTGTCGACGATCGCGCCGACGCCCGGTTCCGCCCAGTCCTTGGGGTCGACCGACCAGCCGACCGGCTGCTGGCCCAGCGCCTGGCAGGCGGCGAGCGCGGCCGGCGACCAGGCGCCGTACGGGGCGCGGAACGCCGTCGGGCGGCTGCCGGAAGCGGTTTCCACGGCGTCGACGGCCCGTTCGATCTCGGTACGGACCTGCGCTGCGGGCAACTTCTTCAGGTTCCGGTGCGACCACGTGTGGGACGCGAGTTGGTGACCGCCGTCCGCGATGGCACGGACCAGATCGGCGTGGTCCGCCGCGGACTGGCCGATCATGAAGAACGTCGCATGTACGCCGTGCCGGGCCAGGACGTCCAGGACGTCAGGGGTCCAGCGCCCGTCCGGTCCGTCGTCGACCGTGAGCGCGATCGCCTTCGGCCCGCCCTGGACCTCGTACAGCGGTTCGGGCGGCGGGCCGGTCGGCGTGGGAATCGGTGGAGGCATGGCCGACGCGGGCGCCGCGGCCGGGATGGCCGTGCCGCCCTGCCCGGCGCCGGCCTCTCGCGAGGTGCACGCGCTGAGCAGGGAGATGCCGGCGAGTGTGAGGAACGTCCGCCTGGTGTGAAGTGCCATACGACCATGGGACCGGCGGCATTTCCGGGTCCCGTCCTGGCCGTGTCACAGCCAGGTAACGGCTAGGGCTGGTCGCCGGACTGCTGCGCGAGGAACCGTTCGAGCTCGGCGCCGAGCTCGTCGGCGGTGGGCAGCGGCTGGTCGACGGGCAGCTGGTGCGCGCTCTCGCGGCCCCGGACGAACGCGTCGTACTGCTGCTCCAGCGCCCGCACGAGGTTGCTGGCGTCGTCGGCCTGGGCGACCTGCCGGTCGATGTCGGCGCCGACCTCCTGGGCCGCGCTGCGCAGCCCCTCGACGGGCAGCAGCAGCCCGGTCGCGCGGGAGACGGCCCCGAGCAGCGCCT
The DNA here is from genome assembly GCA_963742725.1 of uncultured Actinomycetota bacterium. Classification (GTDB taxonomy): domain Bacteria; phylum Actinomycetota; class Actinomycetes; order Mycobacteriales; family Cryptosporangiaceae; genus CAVVAL01. The sequence goes on from CAVUMX010000004.1 coordinate 550,914, forward strand.
CGGCGGCGGCCGGGTAGCCGGACTGCGCCAGGTAGTGCGGCACGTGGACGGCGAAGCCCAGCGCGTCGCGCCCGGCCTGGCCGAGCCGGTATTCGAGCAGGTTGCCGGCGCTGCCGGGCACCTGGACGCGGTCCAGCCAGGGCTCGTACCCGGCGACCAGCTCGGGCCGGGTGCCGTGGGCGGTGATGCCGGCCGGACGGGTGTGCGGCACGGCCATGGGGATCGCGTTGAGGCCGATCGACAGCCGCACGTCCAGCCGTTCGATCAGGCTGATGACGTCGGCCGTGAACTGGTTCCACCGCAGGTCAGGCTCGGCGCCCGCGAGCAGCAGGAACGGGGCGCCCGTGTCGTCCCGTAACGCGTACAGGCCGAGGGTGGGCTCGTCGTAGCTCTCCCAGTGGTCCTCGACGAACGTCATCACCGGGCGCCGGGACCGGTAGTCGATGAGCTGATCGGCGTCGAACGTCGCGACGAGCTGCGCGTCCCCGCTCTCCAGCAGGTGGTCGCGGAGGATCGCCGTGGCGTTGCCCGCGTCGACGAACCCGCTCAGCGCCTGGATCAGGACCGGTCGTCCCAGCTCGGGGACATCGTCGGTCAGCTCGTACAGCACCGGAACCTCCTAGTGGTATGACGGTGCAACGCCGCGGCGCCGCCGGCGCATTCCCCGCCTGAGCACTCCACTTTGGATGTGCACATTTGCTCGCATAGCGTTAGGACCCCCGTTACGCTGCTCGCGAAGCCAAGACCGGGTACCGCGAGCAGCGGAAGGGTGCCGCCGTGACCGACAGTTCGACGAACCCCGAGCAGTGGACGAAAATCGACCAGACGGTGGCACATTCCGCCCGTATCTGGAACTACTGGCTCGGCGGGAAGGACAACTTCGCCGCGGACCGTGAGGTCGGCGACCAGTTCCGCCACGTGTTCCCCGACATCGTGCCGATCGCGCGCACGTCCCGGGGGTTCCTGACCCGCGCCGTCACGTACCTGGCGGGCGAGGCCGGCATCCGGCAGTTCCTGGACATCGGCACGGGCCTGCCGACGCAGGACAACACGCACGAGGTCGCGCAGCGCGCGGCGCCGGACGCCCGGATCGTCTACGTCGACAACGACCCGCTGGTGCTGGCGCACGCCCGTGCCCTCCTCACCAGCTCGCCGGAAGGCATCACGAACTACATCGACTCGGACCTGCGGGAACCCGAGAAGATCATCGCCGCCGCCGGTCAGACCCTCGACTTCGACAAGCCCGTCGCCCTGATGCTGCTGAACATCCTCGGCCACATCTGGGAGGCCGACGAGGCCCAGTCGATCGTCAAGCGCCTGGTCGACGCGCTGCCGTCCGGCAGCTACCTCGCGGTGGCCGACGGCACGAACGTCGTCAGGCCTGAACCGTTCGAGCAGGCCATCGCGCTGTGGAACGAGTCGGGCTCGGTCGCGTACCGGCTGCGGCAGCCCGACCAGATCGCCGGTTTCCTCGACGGGCTGGAGATCCTGGAGCCCGGCGTCGTCTCGTGCCCCCGCTGGCGGCCGGATGCCAGCGAGGGCCAGGTCGAGGACGTCGACGAGTTCTGCGCGTTGGCCCGCAAGCCCTAGTGCGTGAACGCCGGCTCCGTCTCCTCGACGGAGTCCGGCTGCCGGGCCGGCGCCTTGAGCACGGTCGCCGCGATGACGAACGCCACGGCCACCAGCGCCGTGCCGATCCAGAACGCCAGGTGGTAGCCGTCCGTCAGCGCCTGCGCCTCCGGCGTGCCGGCCTTCACCAGGTCGACGGTCCGTGACGCGGACAGCGTCGCCAGCACGGCCAGACCGAGTGCGGCGCCGACCTGCGCCGTCGTGTTGATCAGGCCGGACGCGAGCCCGGCGTCCGTGCGCGTGGCGCCCGACATGCCGAGCGTCATGAGCGCCGGGAACGAGACGCCGGCGCCGGTGCCGAGCAGGATCATCACCGGCAGGACGTGCAGCAGGTAGGACCCGTCCACCGGAGCCCGCGTGAACAGCGCGAGACCGGCGCCCACCAGCACGAGGCCGGGAAGCAGGGTCGCCCGGGGCCCGTACCGCATGGTCAGCTTCTCGGCGTACCGGAGCGACAGGATCCCCATCGTCAGCGTGACCGGCATGAACGCCAGGCCGATCTTCAGCGCGTCGTAGCCGAGGATCCGCTGGAGGTACAGCGAGCCGAGGAAGAACATGCCGAACATGCCCGAGACCATGAGCGCCTGGATGATGTTGGACCCGGTGACGTTGCGCGACCGGAAGATCCGCAGCGGGATCAGCGGGCTCTTCGCGGTGGCCTCGCGGACCACGAACGCGACGAACAGGGCCAACGACGCCCCGCCCAGGCCGAGCGTGCGGCCGGCGCCCCAGCCGAGTTCGGCGGCGGGCTCGACGATCGTGTAGACGGTGAGCATCAGCGCGGCCGTGATGAGCGTGGCGCCGGGGACGTCGGCGCCCTGGCCGAACCCTATGCCCTTGTCCTTCTCCAGCAGCCGGACCGCCAGTACCGCCGTGACGATGCCGATCGGGATGTTGATGAAGAAGATCCAGTGCCAGTTGATCGCCTGGGTCAGGACGCCGCCCGCGAGCAGCCCCACCGAGCCGCCGGCCGAGGCGACGAACGCGTAGACGCCGATCGCCTTCGCCTGCTCGCGCGGCTCCGGGAACATCGTGACGATCATGCCGAGGATGACGGCCGAGGTCATGGCCCCGCCGACGCCCTGCAGGAAGCGGGCCCCGACGAGCATGGCCTGGCTCTGTGCGGCGCCGCACAGCAGCGACGCGACCGTGAACACGCCGAGCCCGGCGAGGAAGACCGTCCGGCGCCCGATGAGGTCACCGAACCGTCCGGCCAGTAACAGCAGGCCGCCGAACGCGATCAGGTAGGCGTTGACGACCCAGGCGAGGCTGGAGTTCGTGAAGCCGAGGTCGTCCTGGATCGAAGGAAGCGCGACGTTCACCACGGTGACGTCGAGAATGATCATCAACATGCCGACGCAGAGGACGTAGAGCGCTGTCCAGCGCGATCGGTCGTCGGTTTGCTGCCGTATGGCCGCCATGAGTGTGCCCTTTCACCCCGTTGGTGGTGCCCTTCGAGCGCGGACGCTCAAAGGGACATCAAGTGGTAGCTGAACAGAGGTATTCCGCTTGCGTCCACGAAATAAGACGCCGGCGGGCTGGGGGAGCCAGCCCGCCGGCGCTTCGTCGGGACGTCTATCGCCGCAGGCCGACCAGGGTGGCGAGCTGTGCGGTGCGGTCGCGCCGGGCCCAGGCGACGACGGCCACCAGGACCCCGACGACCGCGGGAACCGCGACCATCTCGCCGTCGAACGCGGTGGCCTGCATGATGACCGCGCCGGTCATCAGCCCGAGGAACGCCAGCCCGGCGAGGCCGGACAGGATCGGGATGAGCAGCGCGATCGCGCCGGCCACTTCGAGGGCGCCGATCAGGTACATGAACCAGGTGCCCCAGCCGATCTGTTCGAAGCCGGCCACTGTCTGGGCCTCACCGATGAGCTTGTTGACGCCGCCGAGGGCGAATGTGGCGGCCAGGAGGACCTGCAGGACCCAGAGCGCGACGTTCGTGGAGCGGCGGCGGGTGCGTGTCGTGGTGGCCGTGCTGGCGGCGGTGCTGGCGGTCTTCGTGGCGGTGGTGGTCATGATGGTTCCTCTCGAGTTGGTGGAGTTGTTTACGCGGCCTGGAGCTGCCGGTGCGCGGCGGCCGGGCGGTGCGGGGCGATGCTGGTGCGGTCCGGCAGGATCTCGCCGGTGTCCTCGAACAGGACGACGCCGTTGCACAGGAGGCTCCAGCCCTGCTCCGGGTAGCTGGCGACAACGCGCGCCGCGTCGTGGTCCGGGGCGTCGGCGGCCGGGCACTGCGTGGTGTGCGTGCAGCCGGTGTGCCGGGCGGTGGTGGTCTGGCGGTGCGTCTCGATCCGCGTCACGGTCATTGCTCTCGCCTCCCAGGGCGTTGGTTCGTTGTGGTGCCTTCACCTAGTCGTCGAACCAGAACGGGCGAGATCGACAGGTCGCCCGAACTTTTTCCAGAACTTTTTCTGGATGGGACTTTCAGGGCGAAATCGGGCGCAGGCTGGCGGGATCCCGGTGTCGCATACGATCCGTACGCATTCCCGGACGGACAGCAGGAGGAACCGCGATGACGCGGCTGTGGATGAGGCACGAGGTGCGCGAGACCGAGCGCCGCGCGCCGATCGTGCCGGCGGACGTCCGCCGGCTCACCGACGCCGGCATCGAGCTGACGGTCGAGGACTCGCCGCAGCGCGCGTTCCCGATCGCGGACTACGTCGCCGCCGGGTGCTCCGTGGCCGAGGCGGGTAGCTGGGTCGACGCGCCGTCCGACGTGATCGTGGTGGGTCTCAAGGAGCTGCCGGACGAGCCGGCCCGCCTCGTGCACCGGCACGTCTTCTTCGGGCACGCGTACAAGGGGCAGGACGGCGCCGCCGAACTGCTGCGCCGGTTCGAGGCCGGCGGCGGTTCGCTGCTCGACATCGAGTACCTCGTGGACGACAACGGCCGCCGGCTCGCCGCGTTCGGCTACTGGGCCGGGTACGTCGGCGCGGCGCTCGCCGTCCTGCGCCGGCGCGGCCAGCTCACGCCGCTGGAGCCGCTGTCGAAGAGCGCGCTGGACGCGTCACTCGCCGGCGGCGGTCCGCTGAAGGCCCTCGTGGTCGGCGCGCTCGGCCGGTGCGGCCGCGGCGCCACCGACGCGCTCGCGGTAGCCGGCGCGGCCACCACGGCCTGGGACGTCGAGGAGACCCGCAACCTCGACAAGCCCGCACTGCTGGCGCACGACGTGCTGGTCAACGCCGTCCTCACCAGCACGCCGGTGCCGCCGTTCCTCACGCCCGCCGACCTGGACGCCCCGGGCCGGCGGCTGTCGGTCGTGTCGGACGTGACGTGCGACGTGACGTCCGACTGCAACGTCCTCCCGATCTACGACACCCACACGAGCTGGCAGGAGCCGGCGCGGCCGCTCCGCGACGGGCTCGACATCATCGCGATCGACAACCTGCCGTCGCTGCTGCCGACGGAGGCCAGCGTGGCGTTCTCGGCCGAGCTGACGCCGCAGCTCGCCCTGCTCGGCGCCAGCAGCGGCGCCGGCGCCCTCGCCGCGCCGTGGCAGCGCTGCCTCGCCGACTTCCACGCCGCGATCGCCAAGGAGAACACCGATGTCTGAGCTGGTCACGCCGAGCGGCACGGTCCACTGGATCGGTACCGGGCTCTCCACCGGCAGCGGCCTGGCCGTCGTCGTCGACCGGGTCAAGCGCGTCGTCCTCTGGGGCCGGACGGTCGCCAAGGCCGAAGCGTGCCTCGACCGCCTCGGGCTCACGGGCCGTGCCGCCACCGGCGCGTACGACCTGCCCGCGCTGGCCGACCAGCTCGCGGCCGGTGACGTCGTCGTGTCCATGCTCCCGGCGACCGAGCACGCCGAGCTGCTGAGCCTGTGCACCGAGCGGGGCGCGCATTTCGCCTGCTCCAGCTACACCTCGGACGAGATCGCCGACCTGGCACCGGCGGCCGGGGCGGCCGGCATCGTCGTGCTCACCGAGTCCGGGCTGGACCCGGGCATCGACCACCTGCTCGCGCACAAGCTCGTCGCGCAGGCCCGGGCGGCGATCGGCGACGGCGAGGCGACGGCGGAGTTCACGTCGTACTGCGGCGGCGTCCCGGCGGTGGCGAACGAGTTCCGGTACCGCTTCAGCTGGGCGCCGCGCGGCGTCCTCATGGCGCTGTGCTCGCCGGCGCGGTACATCGAGGACGGGGCGGAGCGCGTGGCCGAGCGCCCGTGGGAGGCCACCGGGCCGTACGTACTGGACGGCGAGACGTTCGAGGTCTACCCGAACCGCGACAGCGTGCCGTTCGTCGACCAGTACGAGATCCCGTCGACGTGGCGGCTCGACACGTTCGTCCGGGGCACGCTCCGCCTGGACGGATGGCGCGACGCCTGGTCGGACGTGTTCGCTGTGCTCCGCGAGGGCGACGCCGACCGCATCACCGCCCTGGCCACCGAACTCGCCGCGACCTACCCGACGACGGACGCCGACCGGGACCGCGTGGTCCTCGCCGTGGCGCTGCGCGTGCGGGCGGCCAGTGGCGCCGAGTGGGCCGGCGAGTACGTGCTCGACGCGATCGGCGACGAGGACGACAGCGCCATGGCCAGGTGCGTGTCGCTGCCGCTGGCGTTCGGCGTCAGCGAGCTGGTCGACGGCGCGTTGACGCCCGGACTGCACCGCGCGGTCGCTGACGAGTCCGATGTGGATTCCTGGTTGGCGTTCCTCCGTGACAACGGGGTCGAGTGCGCGTTCACCTCCTCCTGAGGCGTCACGGCCGCTTGTCCGGCTGACGGAATGCGGCGGTTCCAGACGTCGCGCCGGGAACATGTGGATCCGGTCTGGTTTTGCCCGGCTTGCCGGGTGATACTCATGGTCTAGACCTTGTGGTCTAGACCCCTGCTCCCTGTCCCTGGTGTGGTGAGAAGGAGAGCGACATGGCAGTACGACACAGATTCACGACGCTGGTCGCCGCGCTGTCCGGCGTGGTGATGGCCGCGGTCCTCGTGCCGGCGGTGCCGGCGACGGCGCACGGTTCGTTATCCGACCCGGCGAGCCGGTCCTACCGGTGCCGGTTCAACGAGAACCCCGAGAACCCCACGTCGGCGGCGTGCCGGGCGGCCGTGGCGGCGGGCGGCACGCAGGCGATGTACGACTGGCACGAGGTCAACCTGGCGAACGCGGCGGGCAACCACCGGGCCCTCATCCCGGACGGCCAGCTGTGCAGCGCCGGGCGCGCCAAGTACCGGGGCCTCGACCTCGCCCGCTCGGACTGGCCGGCGAAGCGCATCTCGGCAGGCACCCAGCGGCTCACGTACCACGCGACCGCGCCGCACGCGAACGGCAACTTCACCTTCTACATCACGCGCGCCGGCTGGAGCCCGACCACGCCGCTGCGCTGGGGCGACCTCGTCCAGATCGCGAACTTCAACCGGACGCCGTCGTTCGCGTGGAACGTCAACGTCCCGAGCCGTAGCGGCCGCCACATCATCTACTCGGTGTGGCAGCGCACGGACAGCCCGGAAGCGTTCTACACCTGCTCCGACGTCACCTTCTGACGCCCGGCGGGGCGCCCGGTGCTGGCCGCCGGGCGCCTCTCGGCTGTGGCACGGCTGTGACGCGGTCACGACGTGCTGGCCATCACAGCGCGGGGCAGTCCGGCGCCAGTACCGCCTTGCCGCCCCCGCTGCTGATCGTCACTCCGCCGGCGGCCTTCCCCCGGCCGAACACGGCCTGGACCGTGCACGTGAGCTGCGCGGCCGCCAGCTTGGACATCCCGTCGGGGGCGGCCGACACGGTCACGCCGACGGCACCCGCCGTGAACTGCACCTCGACGAGCGTCATCCCGGCGGGCAGCTCGGTGGTGAGCCCGGCAGCGCGTTCGCGGCTGTCGGGGCCGAGGAGCAGCGACTGCACGACGAGTTCGGGGTTGCCGCTGCTGAGTCCGGTGCGGGTCACGGCCCGCAGTTGCCCGTCGCCGTCCACCAGGTAGACCTGCCCCCCGGACGGCACGCCGCTGGCCGGCTCGCCCGCGTCCACGGCGCCGGTCGGACGGATCCCGCAGCCGGCGAGCAGACAGGCCACGGCCAGCGCGGCGACCAGCCTCATGCCGGCAACCTGAGGGTGAACGCGGCGCCGCCCTCGGGACGGTTCGCCGCTTCGAGGGTCCCGCCGTGCAGCCGGGCGTTCTCCAGGGCGATGGCCAGTCCCAGTCCGCTGCCCTCGGAGCGGGTCCGGGCGGTGTCCGCCTTGTAGAACCGCTCGAACACCTGCCCGTCGGGGAGTCCAGGGCCGCAGTCGGTGACGGCGACGGTCAGGCCCGCCGCCGACGTCCAGGCCTTGACCGTGACCGGCGGCGTACCGTGCCGCAGCGCGTTGCCGACGAGGTTGGCGACGATCACGTCGAAACGGCGACGGTCCAGGTCGATGGCGATGCCGTCCGGGAGCTCGGTCACGACGTCGCCGGTCCATCCACGGGCGGAGAGGGTGGCGTGGATCGCGCCGGCCACGTCGACCCGCTCGTCGATGCGCAGGGTCGCCCGTCCGGCGTCGAAGCGGGAGATCTCGATCAGGTTCTCCACGAGCGTCGCGAGCCGGCGGGTCTCGGTGCTGACGAGCCGCGCGGCGGTTCCCGCGTCGGCGGTGAGGTCGGCGGCCTCCTCGTCGAGCGTGTCGGTGACGGCGGTCATCGCCGCGAGCGGCGTCCGGAGTTCGTGCGAGACGTCGGCGACGAACTGGCGCGCGTTGGCCTCCATCCGCCGGAGCGCCGCGACGCTGCGTTCGAGGTCCGCCGCCGTGTTGTTGAACGTGAGGACCAGGTCGGCGAGTTCGTCGGAGCCACGGACGCGCAGGCGGGTGTCCAGCCGCCCGGACGCGAGTTCGCGCGCGGCCGTGCGGAGCTCGCGTACAGGCCGGAGCACGCCCCGGGCGGCGAGCAGCGCGAGGGCGACCGCGACGAGCAGCGACACGCCCACGGTCCGGGTCGCCGAGGTCGCCAGGGCCTCGATCTGACTCTCCTGGACGGCCAGGTCGACGAGCAGGTACGCCTCGATGCCGGACGGCTTTCCTCCGAAGTCCGTCAGCGGCGTGCCGATCGCCAGGTACGGGACGCCGTCCACGTCGACCCGCTGCCACGCCAGCCGCTCGTTCTCCCGGACGGCGCGCCGCAGCTGCGCCGGGACCACCGGCACGTTTGCGCCGGTGGGCGAGCGCAGGCCCTGGTACTCGACCAGCCGCTCGCCGGGCGGCAGCGCACCGGCGATCTTGTCCAGGGCGTCCTGGTCCAGCGGGTACTGGACGTCACGGGCCGCCTCGTCGAGCTCGTCGCGGGTGCTGGTGAGGGCGGCGCGCTGGGCGGCGTCCAGGATCGCGTTGCGTCCGGACACGTAGCTGACGACCGCCGCCGTGCCGCCGCTCACCAGCGCGACCAGCGCGAACACGACGATGAGCCGGGGCCGCAGCCCCCGGAACCGAGCCAGCGGCAGCGCGGCCGACCGGTGCCGCCGGATCGTCACAGCGGCCCGAAGCGGTAACCGAACCCGCGCACCGTCTGGACGTACACCGGCTGCGACGGCACGTCCTCGATCTTCGCGCGGAGCCGCTGGACGCACGCGTCCACGAGCCGCGAGTCGCCGAGGTAGTCGTGCTCCCACACCGCTTCGAGAAGTTGCTGGCGGCTCAGCACCTGGCCAGGGGAGCGGGACAGTTCGAGGAGGATCCGCAGCTCGGTGGGGGTGAGCGAGACCTGTTCGCCGCGCTTGGTGACGGTGAGTCCGGAGCGGTCGACGGCCAGGTCGCCGAAGCTGGACCGGTCCGACGGGTCGCGGTCGGAGCGGCGCAGGACCGCACGGATGCGGGCGTCCAGCACGCGGGGCTGGACAGGCTTCACCACGTAGTCGTCGGCGCCGGCCTCCAGTCCGCTGACCACGTCCAGGTCGTCGCTGCGGGCGGTGCACATGATGATCGGCACGGGCCCGGCCGCGCGGACCCGCCGGCACACCTCGTAGCCGTCGATCCCGGGCAGCATCAGGTCGAGGACCACGATGTCGGGCGCGTTCGCGTGCAGCATGGCCAGGCCCTCCTCGCCGGTCGCAGCCGCTTGGACGTCGTGGCCCTGGCGGCGTAGCGCCAGTTCGAGGCCGTCGCGGATGGACTGGTCGTCTTCGATCAGGAGAACCCGGTGCATTCCACCGTTTGTAGCAGCCGGGTGCCGGATTCGCCGGTAGCCACCGCGCACGGCCACGCGTCAGTCACCCGGCGTGGATGTAGCAGGACTGTGACGGGAGCAGGACATCGTCCGGACGAACGCGCGTCACCGTGCCGATCATGAAGAAGACGTCTCTGTGTATTGCCGCGGCTGTCCTGATCGCCGCGACGTTGACGGTCCGTGTCGCGTCGGCCGGCGAGTCCCCGACGGCGCCCGGGCCGCTCCAGGTCGCCGTGGCTGAGTACAACCTGGGCGACACCGCGTTCCGGCACGACGGGTTCACCGCCGAGATCGCCGGCGTCGTGCACTACCCGGTCGAGAAGGGCGTCCGCCCGCTGATCGTCATGCAGCACGGACTGTTCGAGACCTGCGCTGACCCGGTGGCCGGCCCCGCGTTCGCCGCCGCCCGCCTCGCGTTGTTCGGCCCTTCGCGGGAGCAGGACCCGGCCGAACGCGAGCGTCTCGGCAAGGTGATGGCGGACGCGGAGCCGGAGTTGTCCCGATGGCCGTGCGCGCAGGGCGTCGACCCCGTCCGCAGCTACCGGGGTTACGACTACCTCGGCCGGCAGCTCGCCAGCCACGGGTTCGTGGTCGTGTCGATCGGCGCCAACGGCATCAACGCCGGCGGCGGTGGCGACGATTTCCCGGTCCGGGCCGCGTTGCTGAACCGGCACCTGGAGCTGTGGCAGCGCGGCGAGATCAAGACCGTCGATTCGGACGGCGCCCCGGTCGATTTCCATGGCCGGGTCGATGTGACGAACGTCGGCACGTTGGGCCACTCCCGTGGCGGACGTGCGGTGATGAACCACGCCGCCCACCCCGAGACGTGGCCGGCGGGCGTCCGGATCAAGGCCGTCGTGCCGGTCGAGCCCGTGCTCCCCGGCGGCGACGAGGACGTGACCGGCATCCCGTTCGCGCCAGTGATCGGCGCGTGCGACAGCGTCGGGAACCCGTCGGCGCGGGACTACGTCGACCGGGTGCGCGGCCGCAACACCGTGCCGCTGCACCTGTGGACCGTCCGGGGCGCCAACCACAACTTCTTCAACAGCCAGTGGTCGCCGCAGGAGAACCCGATGCTCGGCGTGGACGACGCCCACGTCGACGCGTTCGCCGATCCCGCGCCGCCCGGGTCCTGTGCCACCCCGGACGGGCAGGAACCGCAGCTCAGCGAGGCTGACCAGCGCCGGATCGGCCTCGGGTACATCTCGGCGTTCTACCGCCGGTACCTGCTCGGCGACCGCACGTTCGACGCCCTCCTCGCCGGCACCGAACACCCCCTGGGCGCCGTCGACGTCGAACAGTTCCCACCCGCCTAGCCGCCCGCAGAGGCATCAGGTGCCGATGCCTCTTTTCGCATCATGACAAATCCCGGTACCTCTACCGACATCTGTCATGTTCTGAAAACACCTGTGCCCAGGTCACGAGCGCTACGTCGCACAGCGAGTCAGATCAGGTCGCGGCGATCCAGCGGGTGCTAGATCTGATCTAGCGGGGCGCCTCGCGCCTAGGGGGCATGAGGGACAACGCACTCCGGGTCGCCGTGATCATCGGCAGCACGCGGGAAGGCCGGATCGGCGACACGATCGGCCGCTGGTTCGCCGCTCAGGTGGCCCATCGGGCGGATCTCGCGCCGACCGTCGTCGACCTCGCCGACTTCGACTTCCCGTCCAGCTACCCGGACGTCCCGACGGCGTCGATGGTGGAGTTCACCGCGCAGGTAGGCGCGGCGGACGCGTTCGTCCTGGTCACGCCCGAGTACAACCGCAGTTTCCCCGCCTCGCTGAAGCAGGCGATCGACTACGCGTACGACGAGTGGCAGGCGAAGCCGGTCGGCTTCGTCTCCTACGGCTGGCGCTCGGGCGGCCTGTACGCCGTCGAGCAACTGCGGACGGTCTTCACCGAGCTGCACGTGGTGACGATGCGCGACGGCGTCACCTTCAATCTCCTCGACGGCGAGCCCGTGGGTGGCGACACTCCGGAGCACGACGCCAAGGCCCTACTCGACCAGCTCACCTGGTGGGGCGTCGCGCTGCGCGATGCCCGACTGGCACGCCCCTACGTCTCATGACGACGACACGAGAGGACACCACATGACCACGCGAACACCGGACCTGGCGATCGAGACGTCAGGCCTGGTCAAGGTATTCGGCGAGAACCGGGCAGTCGACGGCCTCGACCTCACCGTCCCGACGGGCGCGGTGTACGGGGTCCTCGGCCCCAACGGCGCCGGCAAGACTACGGCCGTCCGGATGCTGGCCACCCTGCTCCGCCCGGACGGCGGCGAGGCCAGGGTCTTCGGCCACGACGTGCTGCGCGAGGCGGACGCCGTCCGGAGCCGGGTCAGCCTGACGGGCCAGTACGCGTCCGTCGACGAGGACCTGACCGGCGCCGAGAACCTGGTCATGCTCGCCAGGCTCCTGGGGCACCGCAAGCCGGCCGCCCGTGACCGCGCCGCCGAACTGCTCGACGCGTTCGGCCTCACCGACGCGGCCGCACGGCAGGTCAAGAACTACTCCGGCGGGATGCGGCGGCGCCTCGACATCGCCGCCAGCATCCTCAACACCCCTGACCTGCTGTTCCTGGACGAGCCGACCACCGGTCTCGACCCCCGTAGCCGCAGCCAGGTGTGGGACATCGTCCGGGCGGTCGTCGCGCACGGCACCACCGTCATGCTGACCACGCAGTACCTGGACGAGGCCGACCGGCTCGCCAGCCGCATCGCGGTCATCGACCACGGCAAGCTGATCGCCGAAGGCACCCCGGGCGAGCTGAAGTCGTCGGTCGGCGCGGGCACCGTCCACGTCCGGCTCCGCGACGCCGACCGGCGGCTCGACGCGCAGAAGGTGCTGGCCTCGGCCCTGGACACCACGGTCCTCCTGGACGGCGACCCGGTCGCGCTCACCGCCCGCGTCAACGGCGAGGGCAGCGACTGCGGCGCCGCCGAGCAGGCGTCCCGGGCGCTCGCCGAACTCGCCGCCGCCGGCATCACCGTCGACGACTTCTCCCTCGGCCAGCCCAGCCTCGACGAGGTCTTCCTGGCACTGACCGACCACCCCGCCACCACCACCGAAACGGAGACCGCGGCATGAGCACGACCACGACCGAGCCCACGACCAGCACCTTCACGCCGGTCGCCGAGACGATCGCCGCCGTGCTCGCCCCCGGGCAGCGGCCGCCCCGGCCCAGCGCGCTCAGCACCTCGCTGACGTTCGGCTGGCGGGCGATCCTCAAGATCAAGCACGTCCCCGAGCAGCTGTTCGACGTGACCGCGTTCCCGATCATGATGACGCTGATGTTCACGTACCTGTTCGGCGGCGCCCTCGCCGGGTCGCCGGGGGAGTACCTCCAGTTCGTGCTGCCGGGCATCCTCGTGCAGAGCGTCGTGATGATCACGATGTACACCGGCGTCGCCGTCAACACGGACATCGCGAAGGGTGTCTTCGACCGGTTCCGCACGCTGCCGATCTGGCGCCCGTCCCCGATGGTCGGCTACCTGCTCGGCGACGCGCTCCGCTACGTCCTGGCCTCGACCACGATCATGATCGTCGGGCTGGTGCTGGGGTTCCGCCCGGCGGGCGGCGTCGTGGGAGTGCTCGCGGGGGTCGCACTGCTGGTCGCGTTCTCGTTCGCGTTCTCCTGGATCTGGACGATGTTCGGGCTGCTGCTGCGGAACGAGAAGTCCGTGATGGGCGTCAGCATGCTGGTGCTGTTCCCGCTCACGTTCCTCAGCAGCGTGTTCGTGAACCCGTCGACGATGCCCGGCTGGCTCCAGGTGTTCGTGAACGCCAACCCGGTCACGCTGCTGGTGAACGCCGTCCGCGCGCTGATGGCCGGCCAGTGGGACGGCCCGGCGATGATGTGGACCGGCGTGTTCAGCGTCGCGTTCACCGTCGTCTTCGGCTCGCTGACCATGCGCCTCTACAACCGCAAATAGACCCTAGAGCCGCCACCGGACGGGATGGTCCGGCTGGTAGCGGCACGTCGCCCCGGTCGTGACGGACGCACGCAGGTGCGCCGCCAGGCCGGGGTGACGTTCGTCCAGCTTGCGGATGGCGTCCCGGATCCGCGCCGTGACGGTCTTGCGGGCGCGCTCGGCCTCGTCGCCCAGGCGCCGGGTGCGACCGCCCAGACCGGCCGCGGTGCGGAGCTGCTCCAGCAGGGCCGCGCGTTCCTGGTCGAAGGCGGCGGCGCGGGCGTCGTCCCCGCGCTCGGCGGCCCGGTCGATCTCCTCGTCCAGTCGCGTGAGGCGCCGCTTGTACCGGGCCTTCGCCTCGTCGTCCAGGACGTCGTCGCCGCCGAGGCGCCGCGCCGCCACGACGACCTCGCCGCCGTCCGGGTCGAGGAGCCGCACGGCGGGGACGTCCACGCCCGGCTGGCTGATCAGGTGGTGCAGATCCCGCAGGCCCTTGGAATCGGGCACGTGGACGGCGTGCCCGTCCGTGCCGACCGACCAGACCGACCCGTCCCGGTGGAACGCGTTGGCCGGTGCCTCGGCGACCACCGGGCCGTCGACGGCGAGGTGGCGCATGCCAAGTTCGGCGGCCTCGTCCCGGACCTCACGGGCCAGCGCCTCGCCGGCCGCCACGTCGCCCGTGGCGAGCAGGGTCCGGGCCAGGCCCGCTCTGGCTTCGAGCGACCACGGCCGGGCACGGAGCCGGTCGGCCGCCTGGTACGCCGCTGTGAACTCCTCGATCGCGTCGTCCCAGCGTTCCTGGGCGGCGTCGACGAGCGCCAGCCAGAGGTCGACGGGCCCGCTCAGGTCGCAGCCGTACAGCGACACGACCCACTGACCCCGGTGCGGTGCCAGCGCCTCGCGGGTCCGCGCGCACAGGCCGGGGTCGGCGGTGGCCGCCGCGACCTGCGCCTGGAACCGCAGCGCCAGCGGCGCGAACATCCGCTCGTAGCCGTTGCCGCCCGCCTGCGACTCGGTGAACAGCCGTCGCGCCTCGTCCACGTCGCCGCGCTGGACCGCGGTGATCCCGGCCAGCATCCGGGGGTACGGGTGCTTGTGCTCGATCAGCAGTCGCTGCACGTCCGCCAGCTCGTCGAATCGGCCCTGCAGCAGCAGGTACGACCAGCGCATGTGGGTGCCCATGTACGTGAAGTGCTCGTGCATGTGGTCTTCGACCGCGTTGAGGGCCTGGTCCAGGAGGGTGTCCGCCTCGGCGAACCGGCCCTGGAACGCGGCGATGAGGCTCTTGTCGACGGCCGCCGAGAAGGCGCCACGCGCGAGCCCGTGCCGCTCTGCCAGCGCGATGAAGTCGTGGAACTGGTCGACGTAGCGCGGATCGCCCTGCTCCAGCAGCGCCACCCACCGCAGCGACGACGCGAAGTGCTCGACCCCGTGGTCGCCGCTGCGCCGCGCGACGGCCATCAGCTCGTCGGTGAGCGTCACCCGCTCGGCTGCGGTACCCAGACCCCAGATCGTGTCGTGACGGGCCCACAGGCTGAACGTCAGCGCGTCGTCGTCGTCCCCGCCCCGGGCGAGCGCCATCATGTGGACGGACAGTTCCCGCGCGAGCCGGTCGGTGCTCAGCGGCTCGGGGGCGTCGGCGCCGCCCCGGACCAGCGCGCGGTGGGCGTCGTCCAGCAGCGACTCGACGACGCCGCCCCGCTCGCTGTCGTACATGTACAGCGTGAGGGCGACACGGGTCAGCAGCTCGTCGTCGCCCACCTGGCGCGCGACCGTGACAGCGGTCTCGTACGACTGCCAGGCACTGTCCCGGTCGTTGACATGGTGGAGCTGCTGGCCGAGGTCCAGGGAGATCCGTACACGGCGCTCGGCGTCGGTCACCCGTTCCAGCGCCCGCCGGTAGTGGCCGATCGCCTCTTCGGTGGCCATGCGGGTGCCGGCGTCCCGGGCGGCAGCGACGAGGTGGTCGGTCGCGATGGCGGGGTCGAGCGCGGCGCCGGCCAGGTAGGCGTGGCGCGCCAGATCGGCGGCGAAGATGCGGACGGCCAGCGTGGGCGTGCGCTCCAGCGCGTGGACGACGGCGGCGTGCTGGCCGGCGGCCTCCTCGCCGAGCGCGTCGTACAGCGTCTCCCGGACCAGGTCGTGAGCGAACGAGAACATGCCCGCGCCCTGCGCGACGACCAGCCGGGCCGTCACCGCCTGGTCGAGCAGCCGGTCGACGTGCGGCACCGGGGACGACAACGTCGCGGCGAGCACCTGGCGATGGAACTCCCGGCCCAGCACCGCGGCGGCCGTCAGCAGCTCGACCACCGGCGGCGGCAGCAGCGACATGCGGCGCCGCAACGCCTCCCGGACGCCCGGCGCCACCGCCGTCACCGAACCGCCGCTGCGCCACAGCCGGGCGGTCTGCTCGACGAAGAACGGGTTGCCGCCCGTCCGCCGGTGGACCTCGCCGATCAGCTCCGCGCCGGGTTCGGTGCCGGTCGTCCGGGCCATCAGGGCGCCGACCTCGTCGGGGTCGAGGCCCGTCAGCGTGACGGTCGTGGCCTTTGCGACCAGCGCGGTCAGCAGCGGTTGCAGCGGATGCCCGGCCGCTTCCACCTCGACGTCCCGGTACGTGCCGACGAGCAGCAACCGCTCGAACCACGTGTGCTGCGCCGCGAACTCCAGCAGCCGCAGGGACGCCGTGTCGGCCCAGTGCAGATCGTCGAGGACGACAACGACCGGCTGCCGGGCCGATGCCGCGACCAGCGCGCTCGTCACGGCGTCGTAGATCGTGAAGCTGTCGACCGGCTCGGCGCTCGCCGCGTCGCCGAGCAGGACCGCCAGGCCGTTCCCGTCGACCACCTCGCCGGACGCCCGGCGCAGCGCGCGGATCACCTGGACCCACGGCCAGTAGCCCGGGGCGCTGTCCGAATCCCAGCACGAGCCGCTCAGCACCAGCGCGCCGAGCCGCCGCGCCTCCTCGACCGCGCCCGTCACGAGCGTTGTCTTCCCGATGCCCGCCTCGCCCGTGACCAGCACCAGGCCCCCGTGGCTCTCGCTGGCGCGCCGGATCTCCGCACGCAGCACGCCCGCCGGGTGGTCTCGCCCGATCAGCGCGGTGGTCATATCTCGGCAGGCTAGTTCACGACTACGACAACCCGGTCGGAACCTCCGTCAGTTGACCGATGTCTCGTCTGCGTGATCAGACGATTGTGATGCGTGACGCCGGCGGCCGAAGTGGGCCGGCACCGATCGAGACGGGGCCGAACATGACGACCTGGCTGTCGAGCACCGCGCCGCAGCACCCCGAGAACGAGGCCGCGGACCAGATACCCCGGCCCGCCGACCCCACCCCTCCGCCCGCCGACCGCGACGCGTGGCACACCGGCGCCTCCCCTCAGCCGGGCCGCGACGCGACGGGCCTGGGGTCGGCCGGGCCGGCCTGGACCAGCTCCACCGGTTCCTTCCCGCCGATCACTGTCCGCTCCAAGGCCGACTACTACTACGGCTCCACCGGCGAGACGCCGGCGCAGCGGCTCGACCGGAACTACGGCGAGATCCTGCAGGAGGTCCGGGTCGCGCAGACCGGCGTCCAGCTGCTACTCGCGTTCCTCCTGATGCTGGCGTTCACGCCCCGCTTCGACGTGCTGACCGCGTTCCAGCGGGACGTCTACGTGGCCAGCCTCGTCCTCGGGGCGGCGGCGACCGCGCTGCTGATCGCGCCGACGCCGTTCCACCGGCTGGTGTTCCGGCGGCAGCTCAAGCAGCAGCTGGTCAAGGCGTCCAGCCGGTTCGCGTTCTTCGGCGTGACGTTGTTGATGCTGGCGCTCAGCTCGTCCATGCTGCTGATCCTCGACGTCGTGGTCGGCGCCGACCGCGCGCGCTGGATCACGGGCGGGACGATGGCCTGGTTCGGCCTGTGGTGGTACGTGGCTCCACTGTGGACCCGCCTGTGCAGCCGCTGGCGCAAGCGTCGCGCCGCCGAGCACGGCGCGCACCGCCGCACCGACTGACGAGACCTCCCGCGGTGACAACCGCCGGTACGGCGCCTCTCCCCGGCTGCGCCGTACCGGCGGTCTGCGCTGTTCAGCGGCGCGGCTTCAGCCGGACCGGCGGGTGGCCTCGCGGGCGATGTCGATCCGGGACTGCACGCCGAGTTTCGCCAGGACGTGCGACACGTGGGTGGCGACCGTCCGGGGGGACAGGAACAGCTCGCCGGCGATCTGCGGGTTCGACATGCCCTGGACGACGAGCGCCGCGACCCTCGACTCGGTCGGCGTCAGGCTCTCCCAGCCGTGCCGGGCCTGCCGGTGCTTGGAGTGCGGGCCGCGCCGGATCCCGTACCCGCGGAACTGTGCCTGGAGCCGGTTGGTGTCCCAGCCGGCGTCGAGCGAGGTGTAGAGGTCGAACGCGTCGGTGAAGGCGGTGCGCGCGGCGGCGCGGTCGCCGGCCTCGGCGAACAGCACGGCGGCGGCTTCGAGGGCCTTCGCGCGGGGGAGCGGACGGGTCGCGTCGGCGTAGGCCTCGGCGGCGCGCAGCAACAGGGCGGCGTCGCGGTCGACGAGGCCCCGGCAGTACAGCGCGGCGCCGGTGCGGTGCGTGACGTCCGAGCGGTCGGCCAGAACCTCCGCGCGGGAGGTGATCGCCGTGGCCGTCCCGGTGTCGCGGACGGCGACGGCGAGGCGGACGGCGTCCGGCAGGAGGTCTTCCATCTCTTCGAGTTCTTCGGCGCCGTCCCCGAGCCCTGCCGTGAGGGCGTCGAGGGCCTTCTCCTGCTCGTCGGCCTGTTCGAGCGCGACGCTGCGGGCCAGCGCCAGGGACCCGACGACCCGGTTGCCGATGCGCTCGGCGTGCGGGGCGGCCCGGTCGAGGTGGTCGTGGCCCGCCGCGGCGGCGCCCCGGTGGAACCCGATGACGGCGGCGATCCCGTGGTCGCAGCACGCGATGGGCGGGTCCTTGAGGTCGGCCGGGGCTACGTCGACGGCGGCGAGCGCGTCGTCCCACCGGCCGGTGTCGAAGAGGAGTTCGGCGAGCGCGCTCTGCGCCTGGGTCAGCCGAACCGTGCCGCCGGTGCGTTCGGCGAGGTCACGGACCTGTTGGGCGACGGCGATCGCCTCGTCATACCGGTCGATGTCGCCGAGCGCCACGGCCTTGTTGATCTGGAGCAGCATCCGGAGGTCGGCGAGCGCGGGATCGCCTTCGGTCGCGGCGAGCGCCCGGTCGAACAGGGGGAGCGCCGCCGCGACCTCGCCCTGCATCACGGCGACGATCGTCATGACGTGCAGCGCCCAGCTGCTGGCCCACCGGTCGTCGGCCTCCGTGGCCTCGTCGAGGGCGTGGCGGGCGACCTGGCCGGCGGTGTCGACCTCGCCGAGCGCCCGGTGCATGCGCGCGATGAGGACGAGCAGCCGCGCGCGGTGGCGCCGCTCGATACCCGGCGCGGTGAGGGCCTGGGTCAGGTCGGCGAGCGACTCGGCGGAGTGTCCGGTCCGGGCGCGGCACTGGGCGAGGGTCCAGTGCAGGTCGACGAGGACGTCCGGGTCGGCCACGTGGTGCAGCGCCTGGGCGGCGACGTGTTCGGCCTCGCCGAGATCGCCCACCCGGTACAGCGCGTCGGCGAGCCGGCTGGCCAGGACCGCGTGCCGGTGGCCGCCGGCCGGCGAGTCGACCAGCGCGCGGCGGAACAGGGCGACGGCGGCGGCGGGCGCGCGGCCGGTCAGGACCTGCGCGTTCTGGGTGAGCCAGCCCGCCATCCACTGGTCGAGCGTGTCGTTCGCGCCGGGCATGAGCTGCCGGGCGACCCGCTCGACGGGTGCGCCCGCCTCGGCGAGGGCCCGGCCGGCGTCCCGGTGCCAGGCCGCCCGCACCGCCGCGGGCATCTCGTCGTACAGCGCCGCGCGGATCAGCGGGTGCCGGAACGACAACCCTTCGCGCGCTTCGACGAGGACGCCGACCGCGCGCGACTCGTCCAGCAGGGTCAGCAGTTCGGCGACGCCACGCTTGAGCAGCACCGCCAGGTCGGTGACCGAGAAGTCGACGCCGAGCAGCGCCGCCGCCCGCAGCACCTCCCTGACCCGGCCGGACAGGAAACCCAGCCGGTCGGCGATCGCGCCCGAGAGCGTGTCGGGCACCGGCCCGTCGGTGACGTCGACGGTCCGGCCGGTGGTGGCCAGCCGGTCGCCGCGGACGAGCGTGTCGACGAGTTCCGTGAGGTAGAGGGGGTTGCCGGCGGCGCCGGTCGCGAGCCGGAGCAACCGCGGGCCCGGCTTCCCGCCGGCCAGGACGGTGAGCAGATCGGCGACGGCCGACTCGGTCAACCGGCCGATGCGCACCACGCCGGACGACCCGACCGAGCGCCGCAGCGCCAGCATGCTGTCCGGGTGAGGGACGGCGCGTGCCATCCCGACCAGCAACAACGGGCGTTCGCGCACCGACCTCGCCAGCCGGCCCCACAGGCTGACGGTCGAAGGGTCCGCCCACTGGAGATCGTCGACGACCAGGACGACCGGACCGTCCGCGCAGCCCTTCGCCACCAGTTCGAGCAGGTGCTCGGCGGCGGCCGTCGACAGGTCGACACCGCTGCCGGCGATGACCTCGCCGCGCAGCAGCCGGACGATGGCCTGCCGGCGGGGATCGTCCGCGGACTCGCGCACCCGGAGCCCTTCCAGCAACGGGAGCAGCGGCAGCGCCTGGCCCAGTTCGTCGCCCGCGCCCCAGAACACCTCGCAGCCCGACTCCACGGCGTGCCGGCACACGGCCTGGACGAGCGCCGACTTCCCGATTCCCGGTTCGCCCTCGACAAGGACCGCGCGACCGCGCCCGCGCATCAGGTCGGCGACCCAGCCGGTCATCTTGTCAAGTTCACGCTTTCGCCCTATCAGAGGGGCGTCCCGGGCGTGACTCATAAACGCAAGAATAGTGGGTTAACGGGACTCAAACAAGAGCTATCCCCGAATTGATTCGGCGGATATACGGCCCTCGTTTACCAACAATTCATTTGGCGCTATGGCGCGGGCGGTTCGCGCATGCGACCTTAATCCGACCAGCGCAGAAGTCCCCGCTACCACCGTAACGGAGGCTCCATGAGAATCGCCCGTGCCACCGTCGCAGCACTCGCCGCGCTCGTCCTCGCACTGACCGGCGCCGTTACCCACGGCTCCGCGTCCGGGCAGGAGTCCAGCTCCGCAACCGACATTACCCATGACGTCTGATTGGGGCCTGGAGATGACTCACGACTAAGTATCTAACTCCTACTGGCCGCGGCTTTCAATGCCGCGGCCAGTTGTTTTTTCTGAGGTTGTTCGCTATCTCTGTGGCTGATCGTCCTCGATTTCGTATTTCGGGGCTTCGGATTCAGCGGTGCGGAACGCCGGACCGTCGTGGTCGAGCACCTCGATACCGCCGACGCCGTCCAGAACCTGGAATCGCGCGGCTGTCGTGATCGACCCGGTCGGCGCCCATACGGTGTCGACGACCCGCAGCGACGCGACGAGGCTGTCCCGCGTGACGTCGCAGAGCATGTAGCCGCGACGGTTGTCGATGTACTTCCAGTGCGGGCTCTCGGCCTTGATCGGGTCGTACGTGGCGTGGAACGCCGCCCGGTTCGGGTTGCCGCCGGAGCTGATCGACGTGCCGGTGAGTTCGGCGCCGACGGCCGGTGTCGACGGCTGGTCGAAGTCCGGGCGCAGGTCGCAGACCCAGGTGGCGTGGCGGTCGCCGGTCAGGACGACCGGGTTGTCGACCTGCCCGAAGAACTCCAGGAGCCGGCGGCGCTGCGCGCGGTAGCCGTCCCAGTTGTCGAAGTCGAACGTCTGGGCGGGCCCGGCGGCGCGGTCGTTGGTCGCCCACATGACCTGGTTGGCGAGCAGGTTCCAGCGCGCCCCGGAGCGTTTCATGCCGCGCCGCAGCCAGCGTTCCTGCTCGTCGCCGGTCATCGAGCGGGTCGGGTCGTCGGCCTCGGCCAGCGTCGCCGGCTGGTCGCCGCGGTACTGCCGGGTGTCGAGGACGTGCAGCGCCACGAGGCCGCCGAACGTCAGCCGCCGGTACAGGCGCATGTCGAGACCCCGCGGCACGGACGCGCGGCGCAGCGGCATGTGCTCGTAGTACGCCTGGAGCGCGGCGATCCGCCGGGCCCGGAACGCCTCGGGCGTCTGGAGGTGCGGGTCCTGGGGGATCTCGTCCGCCCAGTTGTTGTCCAGTTCGTGGTCGTCCAGCGTGACGATCCACGGCGCCGCCGCGTGGGCCGCCTGCAGGTCCCGGTCCGTCTTGTACTGGGCGTGCCGGTTGCGGTAGTTCTCCAGCGTGTACGGCTCGTCGGTGCCCTCGTGCAGGCGGGCGGCGTTCGGATTGGGGCGCGACTCGTAGATGTAGTCGCCGAGGAACGCGACGAACGCGAGATCCTCGGCGGCGAGGTGCTGGTACGCCGTGTACGCGCCGGCCGAGAAGTCCTGGCAGCTCGCGAACGCGAACCGCAGCCCGTCGGTGCGGGCGCCCGGCGCGGGGGCGGTCCTCGTCCGGCCGACCGGCGACACCTGGCCGCCCGCGCGGAACCGGTAGAAGTACTCGCGGCCCGGACGCAGCCCCTCCACCTCGGCGTGGACCGAGTGCCCGAGCCGCGGCCGGGCCAGCTCGACACCGCGCCGCCGCACCCGGCGGAACCGCTCGTCCTCGGCGACCTCCCACAGCACCAGGACGGCCCGGTCCGGCATGCCGCCGCCGGCTACCGGAGCCGGCGCCAACCTGGTCCACAGCACCACGCCGTCCGGTTCCGGCTCGCCGGACGCGACGCCCAGCGTGAACACGTCCGCCGGCAGCGGCTCGTGGCCGGCGGCGTCCGGGACGGCGTGCGCGCCGTCGGGGCCGAGCAGTGCCGGCCCGGCGACGAGCCCGGCCACCGCGCCACCGGCGGCCGCGACGAAACGACGACGGCTGAAGGGATACGAGAGCGTCATGGCCGCGATGCTGGCCGGGGCCGCCAGACGCGCGCAACGGATGTGGGGCGAATCCGGCATGAACTCACTGCCGGCCTGCGCAACTGTCGGGGCTATCGGGGTGTCCGGCGCCCGATTACCGCACGGGATCCCGAACAGTCCGGTTCGGGCCCCAGGCGGGGTCGCGGCCGGTCAGGCCGAGCAGGCGGTCGAGCGGCGGTGCGTCGGCCGGTAGCTCGATCATCGGCCCGAACAGGCCGGGCGTCCCGTCCGGACTCGCCGTCGGTTCGACGAAGTCCAGGCAGGCCGCGATCGTGTCCGGGTCGGCGTCGAACGGCTGGCCGGTGGCGCGCGCGAGGTCCCAGCCGTGGACGGTCACCTCGTTCATCGCGACCCGGCCGGCCACGTCGCCGGGCAGGTCGACGCCGCCGGCCTGGGTCATGCCCTCCCACGCGTCGCCGGCCTTCCACGCCTCGGCGAGGGCCGCGAGCTGTGCCGGGATCCGGGTCCGCCAGTCGTCGGTGAGCCGGCCCGCGTCGGGGGACGGGGCCTGCGACGTCAGCGGCCCGAGGTCCTTCGCGGCGGCGGCGCGGAACGCCTGCGACAGCCCGTCGACGTGGTCGAGGAGCTGAGCGACCGGCGTGTTCCCGCACGGCGTGGGGTCGGTGAGCTGGTCGTCGGTGATCCCTTCGAGCAGCGTCGTCAGCTGGCGGACGGCTGGCGTGAGGTCAGGCATGAATCGCTCCTTTTGCTCCGGAGATCCCACAGTGCCACGGGGGTGCGACAGCCGCCCGGTGAGGGGACGGGTCCACCGGGCGGTGGGGGCGCGGGCTCCTGCGGAGGTGGGAAGACACCCCATCCGGACGGCGCGAGCATCAGGTCCCGACGCGCCGACCTAAGGGGACTGAAATGCAGCGCTTCGCGGTCATGTTCCGGATCCAGCCAGGCACGGAGGACAAGGTCCGGGAGTTGCTGTCCACGTACGACCCGCCGAACCGGGTGGTCGACGACGAGACGCGGCTGGTCAGCACGTCGGTGTTCCTGAAGGACGGCCTCGTCGTCCGGATGATCGAGATCGAGGGCCAGCTGCCGAAGCTGATGGCGCACATGTCGCAGGACCCGAACATCCAGCGGGTCGAACGGGAACTCGACAACTACCTGGTCGAGGAGGAGCGCCGCGACACCAGCACGCCGGACGGCGCCCGCGCGTTCTTCATCCGCGCGCTCATGGAGACCGTCGTGACCAGGGTCGCGCCGGCGCACGAAGCGGTGAAGGCATGAGCCCGGCGTTCCTGATCACCGGCGCGACGGGGCCGATGGCGGAGGCGACCGTCCGGCTGCTGGCCGAGCGCGGCGACCGGCTCCTGCTGACCGGCCGCAACGCCGACCGGCTGGCCGAGCTGGCGAAGAGCTACGAGGTCGAGACCCTGGTCGCGGACGTGACCAAGCCGCTCAGCGCCCAGCACGCGGCAGCCCAGGCGAAGGAGCGGTTCGGCCAGCTCGACGGCATGGTCCACCTGGTCGGCAGCTTCCAGGTCGGGCCGGTCCACCTGACGGCGATGGCCGAGTACGAGCGGCTGATGCTCGGCAACTTCCTGTCCGCCGTCCAGGCGACCCAGGCGGTGCTGCCGCATCTGGAGGCCGGCGCCCGCCTCGTCTACGTCGGATCGGTGCTCGCCGGCGAACCGCTGCCGGGCTTCGGCGCCTACGCGGCCAGCAAGGCGGCACTGCTCGCCTGGGTACGGGCGTTCGCGCACGAGGCGAAGCACCGCGACATCCACGCCAACGCCGTGATGATGACGATGGCCGACACCCCGGACGCGCGCCGCGACCGTCCGCACGTGAACTTCGACGAGGCCGTGACGCCCGAGGTCGTGGCCCGCGCGATCGGCTTCCTGACCAGCGACGCGGCCGACGGCATGTACGGCAGCGTGGTCCCCGTCCTCGGCAAGTTCGGGTTCTCGACCGCGCTCGCCGGCCCGCCGCCCGGACGGCGGTGAGGTCGCCGTGTTCATCGACGTCCACGGCCACCTCGCGCCGCTGGGTGAGCGCGGCGGCGGCCCGCCGAGCCTGCGCGACCCCGAGGCCATGATCGAGCTGAAGCGCGCCGCCGGCATCGGCCTGACGATCATCGGCAGCCCGGCGGGCGGCGGCGCGATGCTGCCGGGCGCCGGCAAGCCGGTGACGACCGACGGGGTCCGCGGCCACAACGACCTGATGGGCGACCTCGTCGAGGTGTACCCGGAGTCGCTGCGCGCCTACGCCTACCTCGACCCGTTCGGTGACGACAAGATGCTCGCGCAGGCGTTCGAGCTGGTCAGGGACTGGCGGTTCGTGGGGCTGATCGTCAACAGCAGCGTCCGCGGCGAGTACCTGGGTTCGCCGCGCTGCGAGCAGTTCTTCGCGATGGCGGACGAGGCCCGCGTGCCGGTCCTCGTCCATCCGCCCGCCGAACCGGTCGGCACGTCGAGCGTCCGCCATCTCGGCCTGGTCGAGCACGCGGTCCGCTTCTGCGACGTCACGATGGGCCTGGTGTCCGTCGTGTGCGGTGGCTGGCTGGAACGGTTCCCGGACGTCCGGCTCATCGCGGCGGCCGGCGGCGGCGGGCTCGCGTTCCTGCCCGAGAAGCTGGACATCGCGATGGCGCCCCGCGCGGGCGGTCCCGAGGCGCCGAGCGACGCGCTCCGGCGCGTGTTCGTCGACACGTCCTGCCCGAACGCGGCACAGCTCACCGCGAACCTGATGACGTTCGGCAGCGGCAACGTGCTGTTCGGCACCGACGCGCCGCCGCTGGTCGGCGAGGTGGACCGGCTCGTCACGCTCGTGCGGCGGCTGCCGATCAGCGCCGAGGCGCGGGCCCGGATCGGGTCGGGCAACGCGGAGGAACTCTTCGACCTCGCGCCGGCGGGGGTCCGGTGAGCAGGAACTTCCGGCTGTGGCTCGCGGTCACCGTCATCACCGGCGCCGGGAGCTGGATGCACTGGGTCGCCCAGGACTGGCTGGTGCTGGAGCTGAGCGGCAACTCCGCGATGGCGCTCGGGCTGGTGACCGCGCTCCAGGCCGTGCCGTTCCTGGCGTTCGGACCGATGGGCGGCGCGCTGGCCGACCGGTTCCCGCGCTGGCGGGTACTGGTCGTCACGCAGGCCGCGATCTGTGCGTGCGGCGCGCTGCTGGGCGTGCTGGCGCTGACCGGGACGGCGACCGTGTGGAGCGTCGGTGTCCTCGCGTTCGTGTCCGGGACGGTCAACGCCGTCTACCAGCCGACGGCGCAGTCGTTCGTCCCGGAACTGGTGCCCGCGCGGGACGTGAGCGCCGCCGTCGGGGCGTGCGCCGGCTCGTTCCACGCGTCGCGGCTGGTCGGCGCCGGGCTCGGCGGGTTGCTGATCGCGGCGACGTCGTCCGCGATGGTGCTGCTGCTGGCCGCGACCGTGGTGAGCAAGTCCGTCCTGCTGATGTTCTGGATGAGGCGGCACGAGTTCATGCCGGTTCCGGCGGGCGGCGGGTCGACGCGCGTCCGCGACGGCATCCGCTACGTGCTGAAGCAGCGGGAGATCCTGGCCGTCCTCGGTGTCGTCTTCTTCGTCGCGGCGTTCGCGTTGAACTCGCAGTTCATCACGGCGTTGATGGCGAGCCAGGAGTTCGGCGAGGGCGCGGGCGAGTTCGGGCTGCTGGGCGCGAGCGTCGCCGTCGGGTCGCTGATAGGCGGGTTCGCGCTGGCCCGGCGCACCCAGGTGGACCACCGCGTCGTCGTCGTGGCCGCCGTGGTGTTCTGCGTCGTCCAGGGCGTCTCGGCGCTCATGCCGAGCTATCCGCTGTTCGCGTTGCTGCTGGTCCCGGTCGGGATAGCGCAGGTCGCGTTCATCGCGGCGGCGGCGACCACGCTCCAGCTCGTGGCCGATCCGGCGCTGCGCGGCCGGGTCATGGCGCTGTACCTGGTGATTCTGATGGGCAGCCGTCCGGTCGGGTCGCTGCTGCTCGGCTGGATGGCGGACGTGTCCGGCCCGCGCGTCGCGATCCTCGTCACGGCCGCGCTGATCCCGCTGCTCGGCACGCTCGCGATCGCGGCACTGCTGGGTCGCCGGGTAACGGAGCCGGTGAAGGAGACCGTATGACCGCGCCCAGCTACGCACTGTCCAGATTGGACACCCTCGAAGCCGAGTCGATCCACATCATGCGCGAGGTCGCCGCCGGGTTCGAACGTCCGGTGCTGCTGTTCTCCGGGGGCAAGGACAGCATCGTCCTGCTGCATCTGGCGACGAAGGCGTTCTGGCCGGCACCGGTGCCGTTCCCCGTGATGCACGTCGACACGGGCCACAACTTCCCCGAGGTGATCGAGTACCGCGACCGCCGGGTCGCTGAGCTGGGCGTACGGCTCGTGGTGGCGTCCGTGCAGGACTCGATCGACGCCGGACGGGTCGCCGAGGAGACCGGCCGTCATCCGAGCCGGAACCGCCTCCAGACGACGACGCTGCTGGACGCGATCGCAGCCCACCGGTTCGACGCGGCGTTCGGCGGTGCGCGCCGCGACGAGGAGAAGGCGCGCGCCAAGGAACGCGTGGTCTCCTTCCGTGACGGGTTCGGCCAGTGGGACCCGAAACGGCAGCGCCCCGAGCTGTGGAACCTGTACAACACCCGGATCCGGGCCGGCGAGCACGTCCGGGTGTTCCCGCTGTCGAACTGGATCGAGCTGGACATCTGGGAGTACCTGAAACGCGAGGACGTGCCGGTGCCGCGGATCTACTTCGCGCACCGCCGCCGGGTGTTCGAGCGGGACGGCATGTTGCTGGCCGACGGCCCGTACGCGGACCGCGGCGACGACGAGCCGGCGTTCACCGCGACCGTCCGCTACCGGACAGTGGGCGACATGACCTGCACCGGCGCGGTCGAGTCCGGCGCGACGACGCTGGACGCGGTGATCGCCGAGATCGCCGCCACCCGCGTGACCGAGCGCGGCCAGACCCGCGCCGACGACCGCGCGAGCGAGGCTGCCATGGAAGACCGAAAACGGGAAGGGTACTTCTGATGACAGTGGGGTTCGTCGGGCTGGGCGCCATGGGCGGGGCGATGGCCACGCGCCTGCTTGACGCAGGGGAGAGCCTCACCGTCTACAACCGGACGGTCGAACGCTGTGCGCCGGCGGCCGAGCGGGGCGCGTCGGTCGCCACCAGCCCGGCCGAGGCGGCGGCGGACGCGGAGGTCGTGTTCGTCTGCGTGTCGACCGGGGAGGTGGCGGAGACGCTGCTCTTCGGCGACGCCGGCGTTGTCGTAGGGCTGCCGAGCGGCGGCATCGTCGTCGACATGTCCACAGTGGCCCCGGCGCAGGCACGGCAGGCCGCCGCCCGCATGGGTGCGGTGGGGCTCCACGCGCTGGACGCGTGCGTCGTCGGTAGCCCCCGGCACGCCGCCTCGGGGGAGCTGCGGTTTCTGATCGGCGGCGAGGCGGAGACGATCGGGTGGGCGGAACCGGTGGTCCGGCATCTCGCCGCGAACGTCACGCACGTGGGCGGCAGCGGGATGGGCACGACAGCGAAGCTGGCGCTCCAACTCGTCAAGGGCGCCCAGATTCAGTCCCTCGCCGAGGCGATCGTGTTCGGGGAACGCGCCGGCCTGGACCGGCAGGTCCTGATCGACCTCATCACCGGCAGCGGGTTCAGCTCGCCGGTCATGAAGGTCCGGGGCGGCGTGATGGCGCGCCGCTCGTTCGGCGAGCACCCGAACTTCCGGCTCGACCTGATGCGGAAGGACCTTGGACTGGTGCTGGCGGAGTGCCAGCGGATGGGCGTGCCGGCACCGGTGACGTCGGCCAGCCACGAGTCGCTCACCGGCGCGGTGAACCGGGGGCTCGGCAAGCTGGACTGCGCCGCCGTGCTCGCGTTCCTGGAGGACCTCGCCGGCGTTCCCGGCTACCCGTGGCCGGGCGGCGGAAGCGGGCTGGGCGGGCGTCAACTAGGCGGGCAGTGACGCGCAGCGGTCGAGCATCGTGGCGATCGTCTCCTCGACCGGCGCCGCCCACACGTCCTCGTTGAAGATCTCGACCTCGAACAGGCCCTGGTAGCCGGCCGCGTGGACGGCGCGGACCAGCGCGGGCACGTCCGCCACCCCGTCGCCGACGTGCCCGCGGCCGAGCTTCGGGTTCGCGGGCTGATCCGCCAGCCAGTCGCAGAGCTGGACGGCGAGGATCCGGTCGCCGGCCCGTTCGATCACGTCCGTGACGTCCGGGTCCCACCAGGTCGCCCAGGCGTCGACGATGACGCCGACGCCCGGGAGCTGCTCGGCGAGCGCCAGCGCCTGCCCGAGCGTCGTCACGACGGACGCTTCGGCGCAGACGCGGGGGTGCAGCGGTTCGATCGCGAGCGGTACCCCGAGGTCGGCCGCGTACGGGGCCAGCTCGGCGAGGCCGTCCGCGACCTGGGCACGGGCGCCGGCGATGTCGCGGCTGCCGGGCGGCAACCCGCCGGAGATCACCGTGAGCGCCTCGGCGCCGAGCGTCGCGGCCGTCTGGACGGCGTACCGGTTGCGGTCGGCGGCCCCCGGCGCGGTGAAGAAGCCGGCCGGCCACACCGTGCTGACCCGCAGCCCGGCGTTCCGGACCAGCGCCGCCACGCGGTCCGCGCCGCCCGCTCGCGCCACGTGGTCCATGCCGAGCCCGATGCCGGCGACGCCCGCGGCGGCACAGCCGGCGATGACCGTCTCCATCGGCCAGTGCATCGTCGTGGCCTGGTTGAGCGCTAGGCGTCCGATGAGGTCCATACGGCAACGCTAGGTCCCTGGTCCGCGCGGTGTCTTCCACCGGCGGTGGGAGACACCCCCTGTGCAGGGGAGGGCGGAGCTCAGGTCGGTGGCGGGAGACGGGCGGATCGCCGGTTCCTACGTTGGGACGCATGGACATCCTGCGGTTCGCCACTGCCGGTTCCGTCGACGACGGCAAGTCCACGCTGATCGGCCGGCTCCTGTACGACTCCAAGTCGATCTACGCGGACCAGCTCGCCGCCGTGGAGCGCACCAGCCGCGACCGGGGCGAGGACCACACGAACCTCGCGCTGCTGACGGACGGCCTGCGGGCCGAACGCGAGCAGGGCATCACGATCGACGTGGCCTACCGGTACTTCGCGACGCCGAAGCGGAAGTTCATCATCGCGGACACGCCGGGGCACGCCCAGTACACCCGCAACATGGTGACCGGGGCGTCGACGGCGGACCTGGCGATCGTCCTGGTCGACGCCCGCAAGGGACTGGTCGAGCAGAGCCGCCGCCACGCGTTCCTCGCCTCCCTGCTGCGCGTCCCGCACCTGGTGCTGGCCGTGAACAAGATGGACCTGGTCGACTGGGACGAGAAGGTCTTCGACCGGATCGCCGCCGACTTCACCGCGTTCGCCGCCCGCCTCGACCTGGCCAGCGTCGCGTTCGTGCCGATGTCGGCGCTGCACGGCGACAACGTCGTCCAGCGGTCCGTGAACATGCCCTGGTACGAGGGGTCGCCGCTGCTGCACCACCTGGAGAACGTCCACATCGCGTCCGGGCGGAACCTGATCGACGCGCGCTTCCCCGTCCAGTACGTGATCCGGACGCCTGACTACCGCGGCTACGCCGGCCAGGTCGCGAGCGGCGTCCTGGAGGTGGGCGACGACGTCCTGCACCTGCCGTCCGGGCTGATCACGACGATCCAGCGGATCGACACCCCGGGCGGGCCGGTCCGCGCGGCCTACCCGCCGATGTCCGTGACGCTGCTGTTCACCGACGACCTCGACATCTCGCGTGGCGACCTGATCTGCCGGCCCAACAACCGTCCGGCGGTGGCCCTGGGCGTCGAGGCGATGGTGTGCTGGCTGAGCGAC
Organism: uncultured Actinomycetota bacterium; assembly: GCA_963742725.1. Taxonomy (GTDB): domain Bacteria; phylum Actinomycetota; class Actinomycetes; order Mycobacteriales; family Cryptosporangiaceae; genus CAVVAL01. Next base: position 581,345 of record CAVUMX010000004.1, read on the forward strand.
GGCGACGCGCTGCGGCCGGACGCCCGGCTGATCGTCAAGCACACGACCCGCACCGTACGGGCCGTCGTCGGCGATCTTCGGTACCGGCTCGACGTGAACACGCTCCGCCGGGACGTGTCGGTGGACCGGCTGGCCCTGAACGACATCGGCCGGGTCCGGCTGCGGCTCGCCCAGCCGCTGTTCGCCGACCTGTACGGCCGTACCCCCGCGACCGGGGGATTCATCCTCATCGACGAGGTCAGCAACGGAACCGTCGGCGCCGGGATGGTCCTCGCCACCTCACCGTCTGGAGACTGAAACATGCGCGCACTGGGAGTCGGGTTCGGCCGCACCGGGACGTCGTCCCTCAGGGAGGCGTTGGAGATCCTGGGCTACGGGCCCTGCTACCACATGGTCGAGGTCGCCGAGCATCCCGCGCGGATCCGGGACTGGCGCGCGGCCGCGCGGCGGGACCCGGTGGACTGGGACGCCGTGTTCGACGGCTACTCCTCGGCCGTCGACTGGCCGGCGGCCGCGTTCTGGCGCGAGCTCGTCGCCGCGTACCCGGAGGCGAAGGTGATCCTGACCGTGCGCGATCCGGCCCGCTGGTACGACAGTGCCGTCCGCACCGTCTTCAGTGGACCGCTGCGGTCCGAGGGGCAGCCGGGCCACACGATCTACCGCCTCCTCCAGACCGTCGGGCCGCGGTTCGGGGCGTTCACCAGCATGGTCGACGAGGCCGTCCACGACCGGGTGTTCGGCGTTCCGCTGAGCGACCGGCGCGAGGTGATGGCCCGGTTCGAACGGCACATCAGGGAGGTCCAGGCCGAGGTGCCGGCCGACCGGCTGCTGACGTACGACGTCAAGGACGGGTGGGAGCCGCTGTGCCGGTTCCTCGGCGTGCCCGTGCCGGAGCAGGCGTTCCCGCGCAGCAACGACTCCGACACCTACCGGCGGGAGCAGCGGCGGCTCACCGCGAGGCTCCTGACGTGGCCGGTGAGCGCCCTGGTCTCCGGCCGGGGCTAGCGCGGGCTCCGCGTTGAGAACTAGGAGCTGGCGCCGGGGAGGACGTGCGCGAGCTGGCTCCGCCGGGCGATGCCGAGCTTGCGGTAGATGTTCGTGAGGTGGAACTCGACCGTCCGGCGGGTGAGGACGAGCGCCTCGGCGATCTCGGTGTTGCTCCGGCCCTGGGCGGCGAGCACCGCCACCCGGTGCTCGCGCGGCGTGAGGGCACTGCCGGCGGGCAGGTCGTCGCCGTCGAGGGTGGCGCGGATCGTCGCGGCCAGCGGCGCCGACGCGCAGCTCTCGGCGGTCGCCAGCGCGTCGTGGAGCAGGGTGAGCGCTTCGCCGTGCCGGTCGCCGGTGTGCAGCCGGCGGCCGAGTTCCGCCTGGGCACGCGCGCGCTCCAGCACGGCGGGGGTTCCGGCCAGTACCGCCACGGCTTCGTCGAGCAGCGCCGTGCCGTGGTCGTTGTGGTGCAGCGCGCCGGCGATCCGCAGCGCGATCCCCAGCCCGCGCGGCAGCTCGCGTTTCCGGGCGACCTTGAGCTCCTGGTCGGCGAGGACGACGGCGTACTGGTGCTCGCCGAGCGCCGCGTGGCACGGCGCGGCGATCCGGCGCCAGGCCAGGTGCGGATGGTCGACGGCGTCCCAGCGCTCCAGCCGGCGGGCGCATTCGAGTTCGTCCTGGAGAGCGGCGCGGTGGTCGCCGGCGGCGGCGTGCAGGCCACCACGGGCGTGCAGCAGGAAGTTCGTGCGGAGGAACGGTGGCAGGGGAGCGTTGGCGTGCCGGTCGAGCATCGCGGCGACGGCGGTGTCGTCGCCGAGGTCGATGACGATGCCGGCCAGCGTCGACTCGACCAGCGTGGGCAGGATGCCGCGCCGGATCGAGAGCATGTCGAGGCGGTCCAGGGTGTTCTCGGCGTCGATGCGGGCGGCTCGTAGCTGCCCGAGCTGGTAGCGGATCTCGGCGCGGAACGAGGTGGCGAGCGCGGTGGCCATCGGCAGGCCACGCCGGGACCGGTCGCCCAGGATCTCCTCGCACAGGTGGATCGCGAGGTCGAACTCCTCGATGTGCATCAGCGCCGCGACGACGTTGCTGAACGTGCGCAGCTCGTCGAGGGACCGCACCGGGCCGGCGTGCATCGCGGCGAGCGCCAGCCTGCGGGCCACGGCAGGCGTGAGGTCCATGATGCTGGCCCGTTCCGCCCGCAACGCGTCGACGACGCGCCGCCCGCCGGGCGATCCGGACCGGCGCCGTTCGAGGTCCGCGATGTGGCTGGCGACCAGGGGAGCGGTCTGCTGCTCGTGGCGGGCGAGGGAGATCAGCTGGACGGCGGCCTCGAACGCCAGCTCCGGATCGTGCGGCTCCACGCGGACGATCGCCTGGTCGAGGACGTCGACGGCCTCGCGGTACCGGTCGTTCTCGCCGAGCGCCTGGGCGAGCGCGCACGCGATCCGCGCCTGCTGGCGGGGGTCCGTGGCATCGACGCTGAGGTACGCCAGGTGCCGGACGGCCGCCGCCGGGTCGACGTGGACCTCCGCGTTGGCCAGTTCGAACAGGACTGCGTCGTGCAGCTGGTCCGACAGCGGCTCGGATCTCAGACGGCGCAGGTACGCCACGGCGGTCGCGGGGGCACCCTCGGCCATCGCACGTCGGGCTGCCGTCTGCAGTACGTCGACGGCCCAGCCGGCGCCGATCGGCGGCGCCTCCATGAGGTAGGCCGCCACGCGTTCCGGCTGCGCCTGGATGTCGTGGAGGTACGCGGCGGCGCGGGCGTGTGCCTGGCCCGGCTCGGTCGGCCCGAGCTGGCACGCGAACGCCGCCTGGACGATCGAGTGGAGGAACGCCGGCGCCGGACGGTCCGTGAGCAGGTTGAGCTGGACGAGGCGGTCGACGGCGTCGGCGGCCGCGGCGAGCGGCAGCCCGGACACGGCGGCCGCCACGTGCAGGTCGGCGCTGGTGTCTCCGAGCGCGGCGAGCGTACGGGCGAGCACGTGGAGGGCGGGGTCCTCGTTGCGCAGGCGCATGTTGATGGCGGCGACCAGCTCCTGCGGTCCGAACCGTTCGAGGTGCGGTGCGGTGCCGCTCGCCGGGACCGTGCGCAGCAGCTCGGCGAGGAGGGCAGGGTTGCCGTCGGTGACGGTGTGGCACGCGCTGACGAATCCCGGGTCGGCATCGCCGTTCAGGGCGTTCTCGATCACTTCGCGGGTCGCGTCGAGGTCGAGGCCGCGCACCTGGACGTGCCGGACGGGCGAGCCCGCCGTGGAGTGGTCGATCAGGTGGTCGTCGGCGGCGCCGACGAGCAGCGTGGTGAGGACGCCGATCTGGTGGCGCCGGAGCCGCCGCGCGACGTACGCGAGCCACTGGGCGGACGGCGCGTCCGCCGAGTGCAGGTCGTCGACCGCGACCAGGACGGGCGCCCGCTGGGCGAGGTTGGCGAGCAGCCACCACAGCGCGTGGAAGGTCGCGGGGATGTCGGCGCGCTGTGCATCCGGCGAGGGCGGTGCTTCGAGGACCTGGCCGGCGAGCGCCGCCGGGCCGTGCAGCAGCGCCCGGCGGGTGCCGGCCGAGGCGCCGAACAGTGCGGGTTCCAGCAGCTGGCGGACTATTCCAAAAGAAAATTCACGTTCCAGGCGGGCGGCCCTGGCGCTGAGTACCGTGAAGCCGCGGCGATGCGCGAGAGCTGTCGCGGCCAGCAGTAACGACGTTTTTCCGATGCCTCCCGCGCCTTCCAGACATAGGACCTCCGGCCGCCCGTCCGCTACATTTTCCATCTGACGGGAAAGCTGATCGATCTCCGCCTCGCGGCCGCACAGGCGTTGTGCTTCCGGAGTGGTGTCCACCGTTAACCCCCGTTACATGGCGACACTAGTTCGGCTGGTTTGCCTGGGACCGGTCTGAACTGCGAGAACGGGGCGCGCCTCCGCTTCCGGGAGCAACATTAATGGACCATTAACCGGTACGGCCACCGGCATCCGGTGTCGAGTTACCACTATGAATAGCGGTCTCACGGAATGTAAGTAGTTGAACACTCAGTGTTCCGATCGTGCGCGACGCGGGCCCTCTGAGCTGCACCGTTGCACGTGATACTACGGAGCTTCGGTCCGATTCTGCGGAAATCCGTAGTTCCCCCGCCTGGTGGATCCGTGCCACTATCGGCTAGGTCGGGGTGATTTCCGATTCCCCGACAATCGCGCTCCACAAACGTCAGGACAGATTCACTCATGCTTTGCCGAGGACCTCTTCCTGGAGGAGATCAAACGTGAGTAGTCATGTTTTCGTGCGGGGTCTCGTGGCTGCCGGAATTGCCGCCGCCGGCGATGTTCTGATATTCCTTCTCGCTCGCAGGTCGGGTATTTCATTCGACCTTCCCGTCCCGTTGGTGAGCGGTTCAGAAATGCCATGGTACGTCATTGCGACCGTGGCGGCAGGTGCCGCGATCGCCGGTGCCGTATTCGCGTGGCAGCTCGGTAGACGCAATCCCCGAATCGCGGCCAGGTTCTTCACCTGGACCGTCGTGACGGTCGCGCTGCTGTCCTGCGTCCCGCTGCTGGCGCTCGGCCTCGCGGCGGGCAGCACGGCGGCGCTGGTCGCGATGCACATCCTGCCGGGAGCAGTGGTCCTGGCCGTCCTGCTCCCGGTCCTGCGACGGGAGGCGGCGCGCGTCACGTTGTGACCCTGCCGGAACTGAACATGAGGAGGGCGACGACGTGGGCATATCCCAGTGCCTGGTCGGATTTGGCCTGGGGGCGCTCGCAGGCGCTCTGCTGGTCCTGGTTCTGAAGCGGCGCGGCACGCCCTGCGTGGTCGCGGCCGTGCAACACGAGCGGTGGAGGATCGCCAGGGAACTGCACGACACGGTCGGGCATCGGCTGGTCGTGATCTCGATGCAGGTTCGCGCGCTGCGGTCGGACACGTCCCGACCGGAACTGATCGCGCAGGCCGTGGAGGACGAGGCCCGGGCCGCCCAGCGGGACATCCGCCGGACGATCGGCGTCCTGCGGCGCGTCGGCAGCAAGGCGCTCTCGGCGAGCCTCACCGACCTCACCGCCCGCCTGCCCGGCGGCGAGGTTTCCATTTGCCTTGACAACGTTGGCAACGAGCGGAACGTGCGGCCTGAGCTGCGGGAAGCGGCGCTGCGGATCGTCCAGGAAGGCGTGACGAACGCGCTGAAGCACGGCGTCGGTCCGATCCGGGTCGCCGTGAACTTCGGCGACACGCTGGACATCGAGGTCGCGAACGGCACCGCAGGTCCGCCTCCGGCGGAACGCGCGCGGGGTGGCTACGGGCTTCTCGGGTTACGCGAGCGGATCGCCGCGTTCGACGGTGCGCTCGAGTGCGGTCCCGTGCCGGGCGGCGGATTCGTTGTGCGCGCCCGGATTCCCACCGGCGGATCAGGTAGCCGGGCGACTCGGAAGGAGCCGACATGGGCGGAATTGGAGTACTGATCGCAGATGATCAACCATTAGTCCGCAGCGGGTTGAAAGCGACGCTTGTCGGGGTTCCCGGGGTCACGATCGTGGGCGAGGTGGCGAATGGCGCGGAGGCGGTCCGGTGCGTTCTCCGCGCGAAGCCGGACATCGTTCTCATGGACGTCAGGATGCCGCGCATGGACGGACTCCAGGCGACCCGCCAGATCTGCAAGCCCAATAGCGGCGTCAGCACCAAGGTCATCATTCTCACGATGTACGACCAGGACGAGCACGTCTTCGAAGCGCTCCGCGCCGGCGCGAGCGGGTTCATCCTCAAGGACGCGCCGACCGAGAAGCTGATCGAGGCCGTGCGGGAGGTCGCGTCCGGCGCCGCGCTCCTCTCGCCGACCGTGACGCGGAGCCTCATCGCGGAGTTCGCGCGGCGTCCGATGCTGACCCGGGCAGCCGTGCCGGAACTCGCCCAGCTGACGGACCGCGAGCTGGACGTGTTCAAGCTGCTCGTGCGCGGCCACCGCAACGAGGACATGGCGAAGGTGCTCCGCCTCGGCGAGAGCACTGTGAAGTCGCACGTCCAGCATCTGTACCAGAAGCTCGGCGTCCGCGACCGCGTCCAGGTCGTGATCTACGCCTACGAGAACGGTCTCCTCTAGGCGGGGTGCGGGTCCACCGCCGGGGTGAGGCAGGACCTCATGTCGGCGGCGGGAGACGGCCGGCGGCGCCGTTCCTAGCGTGACGGGTGACCATTCCCCGGATGCCGAGGAGCCGTCCCGTGACTGACCGGATTCTGATCGTCGCCCGCCTGGAACAGGGAAGCGCGGACGAGGTCGCGCGGCTGTTCGCCGCCTCGGACCGGACGGAGCTGCCGCACGCGCTCGGCGTGACCCGGCGCCACCTGTTCCGGTACCGGGACCTCTACTTCCACTACGCCGAGTTCGACCGTGACGCGGGCGACGCCATGGCCACCGCACGCGACCGGGCGGACTTCCGCCAGCTCAGCGACGACCTGAGCGACCACGTCACCCCGTTCGATCCGGCGACGTGGCGGAGCCCCGCCGATGCGATGGCACGGTCCTTCTACACCTGGACCCCGGGTGGTGCGCGATGACGCTGGCCCTCCAGGCGAACCCGTGGGCGCTCTGCCCGCGCTGCCGCCACGCCGTCTACCAGCCACGGCTCGCACGTGACCTGCACGTCTGCCCCGAGTGCGGGCACCACCAGCGGTTGGGGAGCGACGAGCGGATCCGGCAGCTCGCCGATCCCGGCTCGTTCCGTCCGGCCAGGCCCGTCCACGGCGCCGACCCCTTGGGTTTCGTGGACTCGATCCCCTACCCGGACCGCGTGGCGGCGGCCCGGCAGCGGACCGGCCTCGCCGAGGCGATCCAGTACGGGCGGGCGACGATCGGCGGGAACGCGGTCGTCCTCGGCGTCATGGACTTCGGATTCCTGGGCGGCAGCATGGGATCGGCCGTCGGCGAGGCCGTCGCGCGAGCCGCCGAGGACGCGCTGTCGACGCGGACACCGCTGGTGCTCGTGACGGCGTCCGGTGGCGCGCGGATGCAGGAAGGCTGCCTGTCGCTGATGCAGATGGCGAAGACCAGCCAGGCGCTGCGGCGGCTCCAGGCTGGCGGCGTCCTGTCGATCTGCGTGCTCACCGACCCGACATTCGGCGGCGTGACCGCGTCGTTCGCGACCCTCGCCGACATCCTCGTCGCCGAGCGCGGCAGCCGGATCGGGTTCGCCGGTCCGCGGGTGATCGCCGGCGCGACCCGCGAACGGTTACCGGACGGGTTCCAGACGGCCGAGTACCTGCTCTCCCGTGGCATGGTCGATCGGGTCGAGGCGCGCGACGGGCTCCGACCTCTGCTGGCCAGGCTGTTGACGGTTCGCCGATCACCGTCCGGGTCAACGGGTTTCGAGCCGTTCCGGGTTTCGGCCCGGGATTCGTGGGAGACGGTGCGGCTGGCCCGGGACACCGCCCGCCCGACGACGCTGGACTACGTCGGGTACCTGTGCGACGACTTCGTCGAGCTGCACGGCGACCGGTGCCACGCGGACGATCCGGCGATCGTCGGCGGCCTCACCTGGGTCGACGGCCGGCGGTGTGTCCTTATCGGACACCAGAAGGGCCACGACACGCAGGAGCGCGTCGCGCGGAACTTCGGCATGCCGAACCCCGAGGGATACCGGAAGGCGCTGCGGCTGATGCGGCTCGCGGAGCGGCTGGGGCTGCCGGTCGTCACGCTGGTCGACACGCAGGGCGCGGCGCCGGGCGTGGGTGCGGAGGAACGCGGCCAGGCGTGGGCGATCGCGGACTGCATCGCCGGCATGTCGGAGTTGGGCGTGCCGGTCGTGGCGACGATCACCGGGGAAGGCGGCAGCGGCGGCGCGCTCGCGCTGGCCGTGGCGAATCAGGTGCTGATGATGGAGAACGCCTGCTACTCGGTGATCAGTCCGGAGAGCTGCTCGACGATCCTGCACGGCGACCCGTCGCGCGGTGCCGAGATGGCCAAGGCGCTGCGCATCACCGCACCCGAGCTGATGCGGCTCGGCGTGGTGGACGGCGTGATCGCCGAACCTGCGGGCGGGGCCCAGGCCGCACCGGCCGACGCGGCCGTCGCCTTGAAGACCGCGCTGCTGGCCGCGCTCGACCAGCTCGACGGCTTCGGCCCGGACGAACTCCGCAAGCACCGCTTCGAACGGTTCCGCGCGCTCGGGGTGGTGGCCGATGCCTGACGAGGCCACGTGGAGCCAGGACCTGCGCCGGCTCCGCGCCGAGGTGAGCAGCCTGGTCAAGACGATCCCCGGTCAGGTGTCGAGCGTGTCGCTCCGCGCGGGCGAGCACGCGATCGAGGTGACGTGGGCGACACCGCCCGACGCCGGCGCGCGGGTCGCGGTGACGGCAGAGGTGCCCGCGACGCTCGCGGCGCAGGACGCGCTCGGGCCGGCGGTGGGTGCGCCGGGGCCGACCATTGTCGACGCTCAGGTTCGGGAGATCGTGGCGCCGCTCGTCGGCACGTTCTACGTGGCACCGGAGCCGGGCGCCAAGCCGTTCGTCCGTCCGGGGGAGCGGGTCGAGGCCGGGCAGACCGTCGGCATCGTCGAGGCGATGAAGCTGCTGAACCCGGTGTGCGCCGAGTGGGGCGGCGAGGTGGTGGACGTGCTGGTAGGCGACGCCGAGCCGGTCGAGTACGGGCAGGGACTGGTCCGGATCAGGGCGGACGCGCCGTGACCGCCTTCGACACCGTCCTCATCGCGAACCGGGGCGAGATCGCGCTGCGGATCGCCCGGACGTGCCGCGAGATGGGCATCCGGACGGTCGCCGTGTACTCGACGGCCGACCGGTCGAGCCCGGTGGTGTCCTATGCGGACCGTGCCGTGTGCATCGGTGCGCCCGCGCCCAGGCGCAGCTACCTGTGCGTGCCGGCGATCGTCGAGGCCGCGCTGGCGACCGGTGCCGACGCGGTCCATCCGGGATACGGGTTCCTGTCGGAGGATCCGGACTTCGCGCAGGTCTGCGCCGACAACGACCTGACGTTCATCGGGCCGCCGGCGGACGTCATGACGTGCCTCGGCGACAAGGCGCGGGTCCGGTCGCTGATGGCCGCCGCCGGGTTGCCGGTGCTACCGGGCAGCGACGGGACCGTGCCGACGCTGGCCGACGCCGACGAGGTGGCGGGCCGCATCGGCTACCCCGTCGTGGTGAAGGCCGCGGCGGGTGGTGGCGGGCGCGGCATCGAGGTGGCGCGGTCCGCCGCGGAGCTGCCCGAGGTGTACCGCCGCACCACGGCGCTCGCCCGGCAGATCTTCGGCAACGGTGACGTGTACGTCGAGCGGTACCTGCCGGCGGCGCGGCACGTCGAGGTCCAGATCCTGTGCGACCACGCCGGCAACGCCGTCCACCTCGGCGAACGGGACTGTTCCCTGCAACGCCGGAACCAGAAGCTCGTCGAGGAGGCGCCGTCGCCGGCGCTGCCGCCCGGAGTGCGCGCTGCGCTGGGGGAGTACGCCATCGCCGGCGCCAAGGCACTCGGCTACGCGGGTGTGGGGACGATGGAGTTCCTCGTGGACCCGTCCGGCGGCGTGACGTTCATGGAGATCAACGGCCGCATCCAGGTCGAGCACCCGGTGACGGAGGCGCTGACCGGGATCGACCTCGTCCGGGAGCAGATCCGGGTGGCGGCCGGCGGCACGCTGACGTTCGGCCAGGCGGACGTGCGGCTCACCGGCGCGGCCATCGAGTGCCGCGTCAACGCCGAGGACCCGGACGCCGGATTCCGTCCCACGCCCGGTGTGCTGGACGTGTTCCGCCCGCCGGGTGGCCCAGGGGTGCGGATCGACGCCGGGTTCGGCCAGGGCGACACGATCCCACCGAACTACGACTCGCTCATCGCCAAGCTGATCGTGTGGGCGCCGAACCGGGCCGAGGCGATCGCCCGCGCCGACCGTGCGCTGGAGGAGTTCGCCGTGGCCGGACCGGGCGTGGCGACCACGATTCCGCTCCTGCGGGGCCTGCTCGCCCAGCCGGCGTTCGTAGCGGCCGAACACACCACCCGGTTCGTGGACGAGCTGATGGCCGACCGGCCCCTCACACCGTGGGCGTCGTGACGCATCTGCTGGTCGTGGTCGACACCGGGCGGGACGGGCTGAACGCGGCGCCGTACGCGGCATCCGTCGCCGCCGAACTGGGCTGCGAGCTGACGGTGGCGCTGCTGATCGAACGGCCGTGGACGCTCGCGCTGATGCCGTACGACCTGGGCCGGGTGCCCGACGACGACGCCGAGATCGACGCCGTCATCTGGCTCACCCGGGTCCTGGACCCGTACGGCGTGCGGTGGCGGCTGGAGCCGGTGACCGAGCAGCCCGTACGGACGATCCGGCGCATCACCAGCAGCCGGCCGGCGCGACTGCTCGTCGTCGGTCGCCGACGCTGGTTGCCCGGATGGCATCGCGCGAGCCGGGTCGCGGGCGAGCTGGGTCTCCCGGTCCTCGCCGTCCCTTCGACCTGGCGCGCCTGAGCCCCGCGCTGCCGCGCGGTCCTGCCGCAACTGTCGGGGTTATCGGGGTATCCAGCGCCCGGTTACAGCACGGCATCCCGAACAGTCCGGTTCGCCCCGGCGGCAGTCGTCCCGCGCGGGTGACGGCTCAGCCCCCGGGGCGGGGGCGGGTCTCATCACGGCGGTGGAAGACCGGTGCCAGCCGCCGAAAATACCGTCAAGTTCCAACTCCGACCGAGGGAGAGCGAGCGATGGCCACGGACGTTTTCACGGACAGGGACGCTCATGAACTACTTGTGGCGGTGGGGCTGGCCCCCGACGCCGGTGACGACTCGTACGAGCGTTCCTTCGAGGCGCTCGGGCTGGACTCGTTGGCGCGTGTGGAGATGGCCAGCCGGATCGGGCAGCGGTACGGGGTCGACGTCGAAGAGGACCTGACCCCGGAGCTGACCCCGGTCGGCATGACCCGACTGGTGAACGAGCGCCTGGGGGCGCGGGCATGATCGGGCACACCGACAACGCGATCGAGGTCGACGCGCCGATCGGGTTCGTGTGGGCGCAGACGAACGACGTGACGACCTGGCCGGACCTGTTCTCCGAGTACGCCAGCGTGGACGTCATCGACGAGGAGCCGAACGCCGTCACGTTCCGCCTGACCATGCACCCGGACGGCGAGGGCCGCGTCTGGTCGTGGGTGTCCGCCCGCACGTGGGACGAAGAAGCCCGGGTGGTGCGCGCCCGCCGCGTCGAGACCGGGCCGTTCGAGTTCATGAACATCACCTGGACGTACGAGGAGCTGGCACCGGACCGCACCCGGATGCGCTGGGTCCAGGACTTCCAGATGAAGCCGGACGCGCCCGTCGACACGGCCCGGATGACGGAGATCATCAACGACAACAGCAAGGTCCAGATGGGACTGATCAAGGAGAAGGTCGAGAAGCGGCGGCGCGCGGTGATCGGGTTCGGTGACGTCCCGTCCAACCAGCGGCGCGGCGGTGACCTGCGGACGATGGTCGCCCCCAACACGGTCGGCTCGTCGTCCGGGTTCTGCGGTGCCGTCCGGCTGGCGCCGGGCGAGATGGTCACCGAGCACTACCACCCCTACTCCGAGGAGTACCTGTTCGTCGCGACCGGTTCGCTGCGCGTGGACCTGGACGGCGAGCCGGTGACCGTGAACGCGGAGCAGGCGTTGCTGATCCCGCGCAACGTCCGGCACCGGCTGCTGAACACGGGCGACGCCGAGGTGCTGGCCGTGTTCCAGCTGAGCCCGCTCGCGCCGCGCCCCGAGCTGGGTCACGTCGACACGGAACCAGCGTCCGAGCTGGTGGACGCGCGATGAGGCGCAGCGTCGTCACGGGCATCGGCGTCGTCGCTCCGGGCGGCGGCACCCGCGAGGACTTCTGGTCGCGGATCGTGGACGGCAAGCCCGCGATCCGGCGGATCAGCTGCTTCGACCCGACGCCGTTCCGGTCGCAGATCGCCGCCGAGTGCGACTTCCGTCCGGAGGACTACGGGCTGCGGCCGCGCGAGATCCGCCGCATGGACCGGTTCGTGCAGCTCGCGATCGCCTCTGCCGTGCAGGCGGTCGAGGACTCGGGGCTGGACCTGGCGAACGCCGACACGAACCGGGTCGGCGTCTCGCTGGGGTCGGCCGTGGGCGCCACGATCACCCTGGAGGACGAGTACGTGGTGGCCAGTGACCACGGCAACGACTGGGTCGTCGACCACCGTCACGCGGCGCCGTTCCTCTACCAGGCGCTCGTCCCGTCCAGCGCGGCGACGGAACTGGCGATACGGTTCGGCGCGCACGGGCCGGCGGCGGTCATCTCGACCGGCTGCACGTCCGGGATCGACGCGATCGGGCATGCCCACGCGCTCATCCAGGACGGCGAGGCGGACGTCGTCATCGCCGGCGCCTCGGACGCCCCCATCTCGCCGATCACCGTGGCGTGCTTCGACGCGATCCGGGCGACCACGCCGCGCAACGCCGATCCGGAGCAGGCGTCCCGGCCGTTCGACGCCGGTCGCCAGGGATTCGTGCTGGGCGAGGGGTCCGCGGTGCTGATCGTGGAGGAGCTGGGCCACGCGCTGGCCCGCGGCGCCCGCGTGTACTGCGAGGTCACCGGCTATGCCGCACGGGCCAACGGGTACCACATGACCGGACTGCGCCCCGACGGCTACGAACTCGGCGAGGCGATCACCGACGCGATGGCGCAGGCCCGGCTGAACCCGGACGACATCGGCTACATCAGCGGGCACGGATCGGGCACGAAGCAGAATGACCGGCACGAGACGGCCGCGTACAAGCACGCGCTCGGTGAGGCGGCGAGGGGCGTGCCGATCAGCTCGATCAAGTCGGTCGTCGGGCACTCGCTCGGCGCGATCGGATCGATCGAGATGGCCGCGTGCGCGCTCGTCCTCGACCGGGGCGTGGTCCCGCCGACGGCCAACCTCACCACCCCCGATCCCGAGTGCGACCTCGACTACACGCCGCTCGTCGCCCGGGAGGTCGCGGCGGACCACGTGCTGTCGGCGGGGAGCGGCTTCGGCGGGTTCCAGTCCGCGATGCTGTTCTCCCGCCTGCGGAGCGCGGCGTGACCGGGCGGGCGGCTGGGTCGCGCCGGGCGGTGATCACCGGCATCGGGGTGGTCGCGCCCACCGGGATCGGGGCGGTCGACCACTGGGCCAACACGCTCACCCGGACGGGACGGATCGGACCGATCAGCTCGTTCGACACGTCCGGGCTGCCCGTCCGGCTGGCCGGCGAGGTGACCCGGTTCGAGGAGTCGGAGTTCGTCGACAGCAAGCTGCTCGTCCAGACCGACCGGTGGACCTGGTTCGCGCTGGCGGCGACGCAGCTCGCCATGGCGGACGCCATCCTCGACCCCGGCACGGAGTTCCCGCCCGACCTGTCCGTCGTCACGGCGAGCGCGTCGGGCGGGAACGCGTTCGGCCAGCGGGAGATCCAGTCGCTGTGGCGGGACGGGCCGCGCGCCGTGAGCGCGTACCAGTCGATCGGCTGGTTCTACGCGGCGAGCAGCGGCCAGATCTCGATCCGGCACCAGCTCAAGGGTGCCTGCGGCGTGCTCGTCGCGGATTCGGCCGGCGGGATCGACGCCGTGGCACAGGCCTGCCGGCTGATCCGGCGTGGCACGGGCGCGGTGGTCGTGGGCGGGACGGAGGCTCCGCTGTCGCCGTACGCGTTGGCGTGCCAGTCCAGCCAGACGACTCTCAGTCCAGGGACGGATCCGGCGACGGCGTACCGTCCGTTCGCCCCGGACGCGGAGGGGTACGTGCCCGGCGAGGGCGGCGCGATGCTCATCGTGGAGGAGCGGAACCGGGCGTACCGGCGCGGCGTGCCGCGGGTGTACGCGGAGATCGCCGGGGCGTCGTCCACGCACGACGCGCACCATCCGAGCGATCCGCCGCCGGACCACCGGCAGCTCGCCCGGGCGATGCGGGAGGCGATCGGTCGGGCGGGGCTCCAGCCGTCCGATGTGGACGTGGTGTTCGCGGACGCGGCCGGGGACCCGGTCCGGGACGGCCAGGAGGCGGCGGCGATCCGTGAGGTGTGCGGGTCGGTGCCGGTCGCCGTCCCGAAGACGATGACGGGCCGGCTGTACTCCGGCGGCGCCGCGCTGGACCTGGCCTGGGCGGCGCTCGCGCTGGCCCACGGCGTGATCCCGCCGTCCGTGAACATCGAGGACGGCTTCGCCGGGCTCGACCTGGTGACGGCCGCGCGGCCGGCGAGACTGCAGGTGGCGCTGGTGGTGGCCCGGGGGACGGGCGGCTTCAACTCGGCTGCCGTCCTGGTGGCTCGCTGAACGTTTTTGGGCGGCATCTTCCCGGGCCGGGAAGATGCCGCCCAAAGGGCTGTGCGGGTCAGGTGGTGCGGTAGATCCGGCGCTCGACCGCACCCGACCAGTACGGCCGCATCGGGGTGGTCAGCTGCCGGTGGATCGGCGCGTCCTCCCAGGCCAGGAACTTCTCCTCGGACTCCCACTCGCTGAGCAGGATGTACGCGTTCTCGTCGCCGGCCTGGCGCAGCAGCTCGTCACGGACGTGGCCGGGGGTGCCCGCCACCTTCGCCCTCACTTCCGCGTAGGCCTGCTCGAACTTCTCGGTGTCGCCGTCCTTCACGGTGGCGAACACCATCACCCGTGCCGTCATGTGCGGTCCTTTCCGGTGTGTGCGTCGAGGTGGAGAACGATGTCGTGGACGGACATCTCCGCTGATTCCCGCAGCGCCCGCAGCGGTGCGGTCAGCCGGTCCTGTGCGGGGCTGCGCTCGAACGCGTGGAACGCGGCGGCGCTCTCCCAGTCGCTGGTGATCACGTAGGTCGACGGAGCCACCGTCCGGAGCAGGGTCTGCCTGAGGTTTCCGGGCGCGCGGGCGACTTCGGCCGCGACCTGGCGCCAGGCCTCCTCGAACTCGGCTTCGGCACCCGCGCGGACACGCATCCGCAGGTTGGCCCGGATCATCAGATGCCGCCGTCGGCGTGCAGGGTCGCGCCCGTCACGTACCGGGCGGCGTCGCTGAGCAGGAACAGGACCGGACCGGCGAGTTCGTGCGGGTCGGCGACCCGGCCGAGCGGGATCATGCCCGTGTACTTGGCCCGGGCCGCGTCCGGGACGCCGACCATCTGGTCGGTCTCGACGAGGCCCGGCGCGACCGCGTTGACCCGGATACCGCGCGGCCCGAGCTCCTTGCACAGCGACCGGGTCAGGCCGAGGACGCCCGACTTGGCCGCGGTGTAGTGGGTCCGCGCCGCCATACCCCGGAACGCGACGGCGGACGTGATGTTCACGATCGACGCGTCCGGCGCCAGGTGTGCCAGCGCCGACTGGACGGTCAGGAACATGCCGGTCAGGTTCGTGTCCAGGACGCGGTGCCATTCGGCGAGCGCCAGCTCCTCGATGGGCGCGTGGCTCACCACGCCGGCGTTGTTGACGACGCCGTCCAGGGCGCCGAACCGGTCGACCGCCTCCTGGACGAGCACGGCCACGTCGCCGGGGTCGGTCACGTCCGCGCGGACGAGGTGGTGCTCGGCGCCCGCGTCCGACAGCTCCTTCGCGAGCGTCGTCACGGCGTCGCTCTCCCGGTGGTAGCAGGCGGTGACGGCGGCGCGCTGCGCGGCGAGCGCCTGGACCACTGCCCGCCCGATACCCCGCGAACCACCTGTGACCAGTACGTGTTTGCCTACGAGTCCAAAGTCGACCACTGTGCCTCCTGGTTCGTTCGCTCCCGCTGTGCTCTCCTGGTTCTTTCGCACCGCGGCGCCGCTCCGCTCACTCACGGACGCTAGGTGGGAGCCCGGGGCGCGTCTTCCGACGTGCGGAGGAGGGCCCATCTCCCCTCCGTGGGGGAAGACCCGCCGGACGGCCGCGCATACCTTCTGCGGTATGCAGGCAGTGGACTTCCGGGCCGTGCTCGGCCGGTACGCGACCGGTGTCGCCGTCGTCACCGCCATGACCCCGGCCGGGCCGGTCGGGATGACCGTCAACTCGTTCTCGTCCGTGTCGCTGGACCCGCCGCTGGTGCTGTTCTGCGTACGGCAGGGATCGACGCTGCGGACGGCGTTCACGGACTCGGCGGCGTTCGCCGTGAACGTGCTGCGGGACGGGCAGCGCGACGTCGCGCGCCGGTTCGCCACGCGGGGCACCGACCGGTTCGGCTCGGCGTGGTACCGGCGCGGGGTCGGCGGGGCACCGGTGCTGCCGTCCGTGCTCGCCGTCATCGAGTGCGCCACCGAACGGATCGTCACGGCAGGTGACCACGAGATCGTGATCGGACGGGTGGAGGCGGTGGACGCCGACACCGCCGCCGATCCGCTGCTGTACTTCGAGGGCGCGTACCGGTCCCTCGACGCCACCCAGCTCGACTGCTGGGCCGCGTACTTCTGAGGGGAGCGGACGATGGCATCACTGACAGGTGCTGACCTGGTCGAACGGGCGCGCAAGCTGGCGCCGGGATTCGCCGAGCGGGCGGCGCGGACCGAAGCCGAACGTCGGCTGCCGCAGGAGACCGTCGACGAGATCGTGGCCGCGGAGATCCCCGCCGCGCTCGTGCCGCGCCGCTTCGGCGGGTACGAGCTGGACTTCACGACCTGGCTGGACGTGACGATCGAGGTCGGTCGCGGCTGCGGGTCGACGGCCTGGTGCACGAGCCTCGCCCTGCACTACGGGCTGATCGCCGCCATGTTCCCGGAACCGGCGCAGCAGGCCATCTGGGCGGACGGTCCGGGCGGCATGTTCGCCGCGGCGCTGTTCCAGCGCAGCGGCGCCGTGACCGAGGTACCCGGCGGCTACCAGGTGACGGGCGAGTTCCCCAACGCGAGCGGCGTGGACGCGGCCGGCTGGGTGATGGTCGGCGGTGCGATCCGTGGCGGCGACCGGCGGCCCGAGATCCGGCTGCTGCTCGTGCCGCCGGGGCAGTACACGGTCCGCGACACGTGGTACACGACCGGGATGCGCGGCACCGGCAGCAACACGATCGTCGTGGACGGCGTGTTCGTCCCGGCCGACCACAGTCTGTCCATGGCGGACAAAGTCCGGGGCACGACGCCCGGCGGTGCGCTGCACGGCGGCATGTACGCGCTGCCCTGGTCCTGCTACAGCGGACTGACGTTCGTGGCACCGCTGCTCGGCGCGGCCCGGGGCGCCGTGGACCACTTCACGGCGTGGATCGTCACGAAGAAGACGCTCAGCCGGGAGTCCGCCGCTGAGCAGCAGCACGTCCAGGCCGGCATCGCCGAGGTGGACGCCCGGCTCGACGCCGCCGAACTCCTGCTGCGCCGGGCCATCGCCGAAGCCGAGTGGGACCCGGCCGAGCAGATCCAGCGCCGCACCAACCGGGACTGGGGCTTCTGCACCGGCCTCGTCACGGACGCGATGGAACGGCTGTACCGGCTCGGCGGCACAAGCGTCCAGGCCGAGGGCAACCCGATCCAGCGTGCGTGGCGCGACGTCCACGCCGGGGCTTCGCACGTGGCGCTCGACCCCGTGTCGACGGCGACCCAGTACGGGCGCGCCCTGCTCGGCCTGCCGCCCGCGTCCCGAGGCCCCTTCGGCTAGAGGTTCAGGAGGCGGTGGGCCTCATCCTGGACGGGTTCCAGGTCGGCCGGTTGGGCGATCCGGCGTTCGGCCTCGCTGAGCAGGAGGCGGACGTGCTTGGCCACGACGGCCAGGCGCTCCTCGTCCGGGCCCAGGACTGTCGCGACGTTGCGGAGGAGCCGGAGCTGTGCCAGCGCTACCGCAGGTTCGTGCGCGCCGTACCGCCGGACGAGCGCGCAGCTCAACCGCAGGTAGTCGGCCCAGGTGTGCCCGGGAACGGACACGGTGGTGCCGGCGCCGGTCGGGACCGTCCGGGTGCCGAGCGGTCGTCCGGCCAGCGCGCACACGAGTACGGACAGGTGGTCGATCGACTGGATAGCGGTGTACGGGTCGTTGATCGCCGCCGACAGCGCTTTGGATGCGATGTCGACGAGCTGGCGGATCCCGAACGCCGCGTCCTGCTCCATCGTCCGCTCGAACCCGATCCGGATCGCGGCCCGTACGGCATGGTGCAGGTCCGGAGCACCCGCCCCGCCCGCGCCGGCCGGGCCCGCGTCGGCCACCGCCGCGCCGGCGGCCCCGGCGCCAGGCGCGCCACCCGTGCCGGCCACCGCCGCGCCGGCAGCCTCGGCGCCGGGCGCGCCACCCGTGCCCGGCCACGCGTACGCGACCGGTGTTCCCGCGATCACGTGGTCGCCCACGGCCGGGACGAAGCAGACGTTGACGCGGTGCCGCCCGGCGACCGGTGCCAGCGGCCCGGCCTGGATCGTCTGCACGTACCCGGAACGAGGGGCCGCGATCGGCGTCGCCCCAGGTGGAACGGGCGGCGGCTCGCCGTCCCCTTCGGGCAGGCTCTCCTTGATCACGGTGAGCGTGCCGCGCTCGACGACCCGCATGATCTCGTCGATCTGGATCGAGTGGGCGAGGTGGTGGGCGAAGTAGATCAGCACGAAGAGGCTGGTGATGAGCAGCGCCAGTGCCCCGCTGACGGCGAGCCGGGGGAACGACTCGGTCCGGCTGCCGTCGGAGACGCCGACCGTGTAGAGGCCCGCCGCGCTGTACGCGAACGTGGCGACGAAGACGCCGAGCACGATCTGGTTCGGACGGTCCCGCAGGAAGTTGCGCAGCAGCCGGGGCGAGAACTGCGTCGAGGAGAGCTGGAGCGCGACGACGGTCAGGCCGAGGACGAGGGCGACGACCGTGATCATCGTGCCGGAGATCCCGATCAGGAGCGTCCGTGCGTCGTCGGCGGTGCCCTGGAAGACCAGGGGGTGCAGCGGCGAGTCGGTTCCTATGTCGATCAGCGAGAGCGCCGACCCGGCGACGAGCGCGATCAGCACGGCCACGGCGGGTACCACCCAGAGCGCCCCGCGGAGGTTCTCCCAGAGCGCGTCCCAGCGGACCGAAATCCCAGGCTTCACGGGGCCAGTATGCGTCCGGGAGCCGGTCGACACGTCCGAGTACCCTCCGCGCGTGCTCACGACAACCGAACGGCTGCTCACCAGCCACGAAGCCCGGCCCGCGCGGCGCCGCGCGGCTCTGGTGACGATCCGCCGCCACGGCTCGGACGCCGACGCCGCCGCGCTGCTGCCCGTGTTCCTCGCCGACCCGGCAGCGAACGGCGACCTGCTGCCCGTCCTGGCGACCCACGGCGACACCGCGATGGCCGAGCCGCTGCTCGCCGCCTGCGTCGAGGACGGGTGGTTGAAGCCCGAGATGCCCGAGGACGTTCTCCAGGTCGTCGGCTGTCTCGGGTACGAGCCGGCGACCCGGCTGCTCTGGAACCACCTGAGCATCGACGACTACAGCACGCCGGTGGCCGCCTGCCTCGGGCTGACGCACCTGCCGTGCACCGAGCTGGCGGGCGAGATCGACGCCGCGCTGCGCGAGCATCATTTCAAGAACCTCTTCCCCGAGTACCTGCCGGCGCTGGCGGCGAAGACCGGCGACCCGGCCTGGCCCGCGCGGATCTACGACTGGGGATCGCGGGGCAACGGCCTGAACCACCCCGGCGCGTCGACGGACTGCAACGGCGGGCTCCTGGTCGGCCTGGCACTGTCCGGCGACACCGCGCTGTTCGAGCGCGCGCTGTGGAACGCGCACTGGGAGTGCTACAGCAGCGCGACCGGCACGATCAGGGCCGCGTACGGGGGCACGCGCGTGCTGGGGCTCGACGCCGCACGGCTCTACCCGGCGGCGGTGTCGGACGATGGCGGCGTGGACAGCAGGGCCAACGCCGTCCTGGTGCTGGCGAACCTGCTGCGCATGTCCCTGGAGAACCCCTGGCTCGGGCTGCCCGGCGCCACGCCGCCCCGGGATGCCGCGGCGGACCTGTACGACCTGGTCTTCGCGGGTGAGCGCCCGCTCGACAAGGTGGCCAGCGAGGTCGTGGCGGACGGGCGTGCGGTGGGGCTCACCGAGTTCGACTTCTCGCCGATCCAGGGGCTGTACGACGTCGTCCACAAGCTCCGCGTGACGCTGGAGGCAGCCGCGGTGCACGAAGCGGAACGCGACGAGCTCCGGTCGCGGCGGTGACGTACGCGCGGCTCGCCGCACTGTTCCACGCACGGATCGCCGACGGCTGGCTGGAGCGGTGGGAAGGCCTCGACGACGGCCTGCCGCGCCTGTTCGACGGCGAACCTGCGATGCGGGACGTTGTGGACCACCTCTTGGCGGCCGGACGCGTGGATGACGTGCACCGGCTCCTCGCCGCCGAGCGGCGCGGAGTGAACGCGTGGTTCGCCGCGCACGCGCGGTCCGGGCGCCTCAAGGGATATCTGCGGGACGTCGACGTCGCCCGTCAGCTGGCCGCCGCGCAGACGGACCGGGACCTCGCCGCCGGTCGCCTCGCGCCGTCGTTCGGCCTGGAGCTGCGGTACGGGTTGGTCGCCGCGCACGCCGGGGCCGTGGCCATGCGCCCGATGGATGCCCGGCTCGCGGCGCGGCAGGTCGACGGCGGTTTCTGGCCCCGGGAGGCCCTGGCGGATGTGCCCGTCGCGGCCCCGCGCACTGTGGGTTTCGACGCCGCGAGCCGGGCCGGTGCCCGTGCGCTGGCGCTGGCCCGTATCGCCCCGCAGCTCACGCAGCCGGAACGCAGGGCCCTGGAGTACGAGATCCTGGAGGCGGCGACCGAGGCGCGCTCCGTCGCGGTATGGATGGAGCTGATCGAGCACCTGCCTGAACGCTGGCAGAACAGGTGCCGTACCGCCGGGCTCACCGCGCATTTCCGGGGGTCCGACGGCGTCCCGCTGGGTGTGGCGCTGGCCGCCGCCGCACCGGCGCTGCCGGTCGGGCACGCGCTGGATGTCGCCGCGCGGCTCAGGCACACCGACGACCGCGCGGCTCTCCTCGCCGCGCTCGCGCCACGGCTCACCGGCCGCGACATGAGGCGGGCGCTGACGATGGCGCACGCGATCCGGCACGCACCGGACCAGCTGATCGCCCTCACCGCTCTCGCGCCGCACGCGCCACCGGCCGCACGCGCCATGGCCACCACCACCGCGCAAGAACTCGCCGACCGCCACTGGGTCGAGGGCGCCTCCGCCGGGCACCGCGACACCCGCCCGGCGACGGTCGCGCCAGCGCCGGCCGCCCACCTCGACCGCCACCGGGCGCAGGGCGCGTCGGTCGCCGACGAGATCCGCCAGGTGCAGGGCGCGTCGGTCGCCGACGAGATCCGCCGGGCGGAGGGCGCGCCGGAAACGGAGAGGCGCAGCGCTCAGGTGACGATCGCGGCGTTGCGGCCCGTCATCGCCCGCACCGGACCGCGCGACCTCGACGTCACCGCGCCGGTGTTCGCGGCGGCCGCCGCCGAGTTCGGCGGGGAGGCCGCGGTCACCGGGTACGTGGAGGCGATCCAGGCCACTCACCGCATGGCCGAAACCGCCAACTGGTCCTAGATAGCCCGGTCCACCGCGTGCGGGGCGAGGACGTGTTCGATGACCATGACCGCCGCGCCGATGACGCCGGCCCGGTCGCCGAGCTGGCTGGCCTCGACGGCGAGGTGCTGGGTGGCCAGCGGCAGCGACCGGCTGTAGACGACCTCGCGGATGCCGGCCAGCACGTGTTCGCCGGCCTGCGCGACGTCGCCGCCGATGACGATCACCGACGGGTTGAAGAAGTTCACGATCGACGCGACGACGTCGCCGACCTCCCGGCCGGCGGACCGTACGGCCTGCACCGCGTCGGTGTTGCCGGCGCGGACCAGCTTCACGACGTCACGCCCGTTGGCGGCGTCGACCCCGGCGGCGGTGAGCCGGGCGGCGATGGCGGCGCCGCCCGCGACGGCCTCCAGGCAGCCGGTGTTGCCGCACCGGCAGACGACGTCCGGTGACGAGCTGACCCGGATGTGGCCGATGTCGCCCGCCGCGCCCTGAGCGCCCCGGTGGATGCGGCGGTCGGTGATGATGCCGCAGCCGATCCCGGTGCCGATCTTGATGAACAGGAGGTGGTCGTCCTTCGGCCGGGCGGCCCAGTGCTCGCCGAGCGCCATGATGTTCACGTCGTTGTCGACGAGCGTCGGGGCGCCGAGCCGTCCGGTGAGCCACGCGGGGACGGGGAACCCGTCCCACCCGGGCATGATCGGCGGGTTGATCGGCCGGCCGGTGCTGTGCTCGACCGGGCCGGGCAGCCCGACGCCGATCCCGCAGACCTGGCCGGGGTCGTGGCCGGTCTCGGCGAGCAGGCCGGTGAACGCCTGGACCAGCCAGGCCAGGGTGGTTTCGGGCCCCTTGTCGACGGGCAGGTCGGCGGCGTACTCGGCCAGTACCTCCGCGGCGAGGTCGGTGACGGCGAGGCGGGCGTGCGTGGCGCCGACGTCGGCGGCGAGCACGATGCGCGCGGCGCGGTTGAACGTGAACGCGACGGCCGGGCGTCCGCCTGAGGAGATGGCTTCGGGGGCCGGGACGATCCAGTCCTTGTCGAGGAGCGCGTCGAGCCGCTGCGACACCGTGGATCTGGCCAGCCCGGTCATCGTCATGAGCTCCGCGCGGGTGCGGGCCTGTCCGTCGCGCAGGATCGACAGGAGCCTGCCGGCGCCGGCGGAGTCCCCGTTCGTCTGCTGCGTCACGCGGTTCATTATGCCACGAGTACCCAAACTTTTGCTTGCGGAGAATCATAAGTAGGCCCTAGCATCGCAAAACATGGCGGAGATCAGGAGGCTTTCGGCGGATATGGACTCCGCGATGGCGCCCTCCAGCGAGGCGACGCTCCGCGTGGGCGTCATCGGTACCGGCTTCATGGGTGCCGTCCACGCCCGGTCGGCGCGCCAGGCCGGCGCCCGCCTGGTCGGTGTCGCCGGATCCACCACGGACCGCGCAAGAGCCGCACGCGCGGCGCTCGGTGCCGACCGCGCCTTCGATTCGGCCGAGGATCTGATCAGCTCCGGCACCGTCGATGTCGTCCACATCTGCACGCCGAACAACCTGCACGCCGCGCTGGCGCTCAAGGCGCTCGACGCCGGCCTCGCCGTGGTGTGCGAGAAGCCCCTCGCGACGGACGCCCCCACGGCCGCGCTGATGGCCGCGCGTGCCGCCGAGACGAACCTCGTGGCGACCGTGCCGTTCGTGTACCGGTTCCACGCGATGGCCCGGGAGGCTCGCGCACGGGTGGCGAGCGGCGGCGTCGGCCGGGTCAGCGTCATCCACGGGAGCTACCTCCAGGACTGGCTCGCGCTGCCGGACGAGCACAACTGGCGCGTCGACGCCGACCTCGGCGGCCCGTCACGCGCCTTCGCGGACATCGGCTCGCACTGGTTCGACCTCGCCGAGTTCGTCACCGCCGACCGCATCGCCGCGGTGTCGGCGCAGACCGCCGTGGTCGTCCCGGAGCGCGCCGGTGCCGCCGTCACGACCGAGGACGTGGCGACCGTCCAGTTCAGGACCAGGTACGGCGCGATCGGCACGATGGTCGTCAGCCAGGTGTCGCCCGGCCGCAAGAACCGGCTGCACCTGGAGATCGCCGGTGACCAGGCGAGTGTCGCATTCGACCAGGAGCAGCCCGAGCTGCTGTGGGTGGGTCGCCGCGCCGGCTCCGAGCTGCTGCTGCGCGATCCGGCCACCCTGTCGGAGGCGGCGCGGCGCTACTCACCCCTGCCCGCCGGCCACCCGCAGGGCCTGTACGAGTGCTTCGACGCGTTCGTCGCCGACACGTACGCCGCGATCGGTGACGACCCTCGCGACGGCCTGCCGACCTTCGCCGACGGTGCCCGGGCCGCGCAGCTGTGCGCCGCGGTTCTCGCGTCGGCGGGCGACGGGACCTGGGTGGAGGTGGACCGGTGACCACCGTGCTGCGGATGACGGGGATCAGCAAGAGCTTCCTCGGCGTCCGCGTCCTCGACGCCGTGGACCTCGCGGTGGAGGCCGGCGAGGTGCACGCCGTGGTCGGCGAGAACGGGGCCGGCAAGTCGACGCTCATGAAGGTCCTGGCGGGCGTGTACACGCCGGACGGCGGCCACGTCGAGATCGAGGGCCGGCACGTGTCGTTCGCCCACCCGGTCGACGCCCAGCACGCCGGCGTGTCGATCATCTACCAGGAGTTCACCCTCTTACCGGACCGGACCGTCGCCGAGAACGTGTTCCTCGGCCGCGAACCGGTGCGGTGGGGCCTCGTCGACGGGGCGGCGATGGTCGAGGCCACCACACGGCTGCTGGCGGAGATCGGCGAGACGTCGTTCGGCCCCCGGGACGTCGTACGGCGGCTGTCCGTCGCCCAGCAGCAGGTCGTCGAGATCATCAAGGCCCTGTCGCTCGACGCCCGCATCGTCGTCATGGACGAGCCCACCGCGTCCCTGGCCGAGCACGAGGTGGAGCTGCTGTACGACCTGGTCCGGCGCCTGCAACGGCGTGGCCTGGCCGTCCTCTACGTATCGCACCGCCTGCGCGAGGTGTTCGACCTGGCCGACCGCATCACGGTCCTCAAGGACGGTGCGCGGGTGGCCACAGTGGACGCCGCCGCCACCAACAGGGACGCGCTCGTCCGGATGATGGTCGGCCGCGAGATCCGCGCGTACTTCCCGCCGCGCGCCGCTCCGGACGAGGTCGCCGAGGTGCGGCTGCGGATCCGTGGCGGCGGCAACGACATCCTCGACGGCATCGACCTGGACCTGCGCGCGGGTGAGATCGTCGGACTCGCCGGCTTACAGGGGTCCGGGCGGACGGAGCTGGCGAAGGCGCTGTTCGGCGCCGCGCCGTTCACCCGTGGCGAGATGACGCCGGCGCGGCCCCGGTCCGTCCGCGACGGCATCAGATCCGGCATCGGACTGGTCACCGAGGACCGCAAGGGTGAGGGGCTGGCGCTGCGCCAGTCGGTCCGGGACAACGCGCTCCTCGTCGCACGGGCGCTCGGCCGGCGGGCGACGGGCGCCGGCGGGCGGGGTGCGGCGGGGATCGGCGCGTTGCTGGATGCCGTCCGGCTGCGGCCGCACCGTCCCGAGCAGGAGGTCCGGTACCTGTCGGGCGGCAACCAGCAGAAGGTCGTGCTCGCGAAGTGGCTGACGGTGGCGCCGCGCGTGCTGCTGTTCGACGAGCCGACCCGCGGTGTGGACGTCGGCGCCAAGGCAGCCATCCACGACCTCGTCCGCGGCCTGACCCGGGACGGCATGGCCGTGCTGATGATCTCGTCCGAGCTGCCCGAACTGATCGGCATGAGCGACCGCATCATCGTCATGCGCGACGGGCGCATCGCCGGTGAGCTGGCCGGTGGCGCGTCCGAGGAGGACGTCATGCGGCTGGCCGCGGGGGAGGTGGCGGCGTGACCACCCCCACGTCCGGACTTTTGAGGGTCGTCGGCCGCGCCGGACCCTCAAAAGTCCGGAACTCGACGGCGGGGGCGATCTACGTCGCGCTCGCGGCCGTCGTGGCGATCGGCTGGCTGCTCGTCGTCCTCGACGGCGGCGAGTTCCTGACCCGCGAGAACATCGTCGGCATCCAGCAGCGGTCCGCAGCCCTGGGCATCGTGGCGATCGGGCAGACGGTGGCGATCCTCGCCGGCTCGCTGGACCTGTCCGTCGCGTACCTGATCAGCCTGGCCTCGCTGGTCGCCGCCGAGACGATGGCCGGACGGGACGGCAACATCGTGCCGGCGATCCTCGCGGTCCTCGCCGTCAGCGCGTTCGTCGGGCTGGTCAACGGACTGGTCATCACCAAGCTGGGCGTGCACGCGTTCGTCGCCACGCTCGGCGTCACGCTGATCCTCAAGGGCGTGGTCGACCACCGGTACGACGGCCCGGCCGGGTCCGTCCCGGAGTCGTTCCAGCAGCTCGGCTACCTGCGGCTGGGGCCGGTGCCGGTGTCGGCGCTGCTCTGGGCGGCCGTCGCGGTCGCCGTCGCGTTCCTGCTGCGGCGCACCCGGTTCGGCCACCGCGTCTACGCGGTCGGCGGCGACATCGAGGTGGCGCGGCTGTCCGGGGTCCGGACGGGCCGGACCCTGGTCGCCGCGCACGTCCTCTGCTCGCTGTGCGCGGGTGTGGCCGGGCTGCTGCTGGCCAGCCGGCTCGGGGCCGGGGCGCCGACGGTCGGGCCGGACGGCGCGTACGACCTGGAGTCCATCGCCGCGGTCGTCCTCGGCGGCACGGCGCTCGCCGGCGGACGGGGCGGTGTCGCCGGCACGGTCGGGGGAGTGCTGCTACTTGCGGTCCTGGACAGCGTGTTCAACCAGCTCGCGGTCAACGCGTTCGCGAAGGACGTCGTCCGCGGCCTCGTGATCGTCGTCGCCGTCGCGGTTTACGCGCGCCGGTTCGCGCGGGACCGGAAGAGGTCGGCATGACCCGCCCCGTCGCGGTCCTGCGCACGGCCGGTCCGAGCGTGGCCGTGCTCGTGGTGCTGCTGGTGGCGATCGCCCTGGCGAACCCGTACTTCCTCGAACCACCGGGCTTCCTCGCGTTCGTCAAGCGGGCGGCGCCGCTGGTCATCCTCGCGGCCGGTCAGTACTTCGTGATCGCGGCCGGCGAGTTCGACCTGTCCGTCGGCGCGCTGGTCACGGTCGAGGTGGTGGTCGCGGCGCGGCTCATCGACGGCGACGAGTCGGCGACGTGGCCGGTCATCGCGCTCCTGATCGGCATCGGCGTCCTCGTGGGGCTGGTGAACGGGCTGGTCGCGACCGCGCTGCGGGTGCCGTCGTTCATCGCCACGCTCGGGATGATGCTGGTGCTCTCCGGCGCGGTGTTCCTGTGGACCGGCGGGGCGCCGCGCGGCGCCCTCTCGGAGAGCTTCCGGGCCTTCGGCCGCACGAACATCGGCCCGGTGCCGTGGTCGGTCCTGATCCTGCTGGCGGTCGGCGTGGCGGCGCTGCTGCTCATGCGCGCCGACTTCGGGCGGACGCTGATCGCCGCCGGCGACAACCCGGACGCCGCCGCGATGTCCGGCGTCCGGGTCGGTCGGGTCAAGGTCGTCGCGTTCGTGCTGTCCGGGTTCGCCGCGGCGATCACCGGGATCCTGCTCGGCGGGTACGCGGGGGTATCCGCCCAGATCGGTCAGGGCCTGGAGTTCCAGGCCATCACGGCGGTCGTCCTGGGTGGGGTGGCGCTCGGTGGCGGCCGCGGTTCGGTGCTGGCCGCGATGGCCGGCGCGTTCACCCTCGAAGCCCTGTTCACCCTCCTCAACCTGCACGGCGTCTCCGGCGCGCTGGAGTACACGGTGCAGGGCCTCATCATCATCGCCGCCGTGGCGGCGGGAACCGTGCGGCTGCCGCACCTCCGGGTGCCGAGAAGCCGTCCATCTCGGTTGGAGGAAGTCAGATGAACCGTCGTAGCGCCATCCTGGTCGCGGCGCTGCTGCTGACAGCGGCGTGCGCGTCCGACAAACCCGCGACCTCGTCGGATCCCGGCACGGGCGCCCAGTCGAAGTTCTTCGTCCAGGCTGACTACGACCGTCAGCTGGCGATGCGCGACAAGACCGCGGAGGGCCCGTCGGACAAGCCGTGGGAGCAGGCCATCGAGCCGGAACAGGTGGACACGGCGAAGTACAAGAAGGCGGGTCCGCACCACCTCTGCTTCTCCAACGCCGCCGTCAACAACCCGTGGCGGCAGGTCGGCTGGAAGACCATGCAGGCCGAGGTGGCGCTGCACAAGGAGATCGCGAAGTTCACGGTCCTCGACGCCGAGGGCAAGGACGACAAGCAGATCTCCGACATCGCCGAGCTGACCGGCAAGGACTGCGACGCGCTGATCGTGTCGCCGAACACGACCGCCACGCTCACGCCGGCCATCAAGGGTGCGTGCCCGAAGGTGCCGGTGATCGTCTTCGACCGTGGCGTCGACACCGACTGTCCGGTGACGTTCATCAACCCCATCGGCGGGTACGCGTTCGGCGCCGACGCCGCCGAGTTCCTCGTCGACAAGGTCAAGCCGGGCGGCAAGGTCCTCGCCCTGCGGATCCTGCCCGGCGTGGACGTCCTGGAGACCCGCTGGTCGGCGGCCAAGGTCACGTTCGACAAGAGCAAGCTCGACGTCGTCGGCGTGAAGTTCACCGACGGGGACGCCGCCAAGACGAAGAGCATCGTCAGCGACTACATCCAGCGGCACGGCAAGATCGACGGCATCTGGATGGACGCGGGCGCGACCGCCGTGGCCGCCGTCGAGGCGTTCGAGGACGCCGGCCAGCCGGTGCCGCCGATCACCGGCGAGGACCAGCAGGACTTCCTCCAGAAGTGGAAGGAGTCCAAGCTGACGGCGACCGCGCCGACCTACCCGACGTACCAGTGGCGCACACCGGTCATCGCGGCGCTGAAGATCCTCGCCGGCCAGCCCGTGCCCAAGGAGTGGAAGCTCCCGCAGCCGACGATCACCGACGACACCCTGGACGGCTACATCCAGCCGAACATGCCTCCGCTGCACTACGCCCTGTGCGGATGCGATCAGCTGCCCGGGTTCCCCGCCAAATGGGGCGGTACGAAGCCCTGACCGAGGGGAGCGCACCGTGCACCGCTATGCCATCGGCGCCAACACCTGGATCTGGACGTCGCCCCTGACCGACACCGAACTGGCCGACCTCGCACCACGGGTCGCCGGGTTCGGGTTCGACGTGATCGAACTGCCGGTCGAGCAGGTGGGCGACTGGGAGCCGGGCAAGACCGCCGCGCTCCTCGCCGAGCTGGGCCTGGCGGCCACGGTCGTACTGGTGATGCCGCCGGGGCGTGATCTGGTCGCCGCCCCAGCCAAGACTGTCGCGGCCACGCAGGACTACCTACGGTCCTGTGTGGACGCGGCGGTGACGGTCGGCAGCGCGGTGATCGCCGGGCCGGCGTACGCCTCGGTCGGACGGACCTGGCGGATGTCGCCCGACGAGCGCAGGGACTGCTACGCCGAACTGCGGACGAACCTGCGGCCGGTGGTCGAGTACGCCGCCGGCCGTGGCGTGCGGATCGCCGTCGAGCCGCTCAACCGGTACGAAACCAGCGTCCTCAACACGGTCGAGCAGGCCCTCGACGCGCTCGACGGGCTGCCGGCCGAGGGCGTCGGACTCGCGCTCGACACGTACCACCTGAACATCGAGGAGAAGGACCCGGTCGCGGCCATCCGCGCGGCCGGGGACCGGATCGCCCACGTGCAGGTCTGCGGCAACGACCGGGGTGCCCCCGGCGCGGACCACCAGGACTGGCCGGCGCTGCTCGGCGCCCTGCGCGCGGCGGGCTATGCCGGTCCGCTGTGCATCGAGTCGTTCACCGCGCACAACCAGAGCATCGCCACGGCCGCCTCGATCTGGCGCCCGCTCGCGGAGAGCCAGGACGCGCTCGCCGTGGACGGGCTCGCGTTCCTGCGCGGCGCTACAACCCGACCCACGACCCCTGCGTGACCCCCGCCCCCACCACCTCGGAGCACGCGATGACCCACCGCCTCCGCACGCTCTTCGCCCTGCTCGTCCTCCTCCTCGGCACCGCCGTCGCCGTCCCGCCGGCCGGCGCCCACCCGGCCGACTTCCGCGCGTTGCTGTTCACCAAGACGGCGGCCGGCGCGTTCCGCCACGCCTCCATCCCCGCCGGGGTGGCGATGTTCCAGCAGATGGCGACCGACCACGGCTTCACGCTCGTGCACAGCGAGAACGCGGCCGTCTTCAACGACGCCGAGCTGTCCACGTACGACGTGGTGATCATGTTCCAGACCTCCGGCATGGTCTGGGACACCGCTGCCCAGCGCACGGCGATGCAGAACTACGTCCGGGGCGGCGGGGGAGTGGTGGCGATCCACAACGCCACCGACATGAACATCGAGTCCCAGTTCCCGTGGTGGGACGAGGTCGTCATGGCCGGTAGCCACATGACAGCCCACTCGGCGATCCTGCCCGGCCGGGCCAAGGTCGCCGACCGGGTCCATCCGTCGACGGCCGGGTTGCCGGAACGCTGGCAGCGCACCGAGGAGTGGTACAACTTCGACAAGAACAGCCGGGGCAACGTCCACGTGCTGGTCACGGCCGACGAGACCACGTACGACGCGGGGCCGAGCAAGATGGGGCACGACCACCCGATCTCGTGGTGCCGCGTCGCCGAGGGCGGGCGGGTCTGGGCCACGGCCATGGGGCACGAGACCGCGTCCTACGCCGAGGCGTTCTTCAAGCAGCACCTGACGGGCGGCGTCGAGTGGGCGGCCGGGGCTGCCGAAGGCGACTGCGGCGGCACGGTGTGGAACAAGTTCCAGAAGGTGACGCTCGACAGCGCCCCGGACCAGCCGATGCAGCTCGACGTCGCGCCGGACGGCCGTGTCTTCTACATCCAGCGGACGGGCGCGCTCAAGGTGATCAGCACGTCCGGCGCCATCGCCACGGCCGGTTCCCTGAACGTCTACACCGGCGGCGAGGACGGGCTGGTCGGCATCGTCCTGGACCCGGCGTTCGCCACCAACGGCCACCTGTACCTCACCTATTCACCAGCCGGGACGGCGGAGATCAACCGTGTGTCGCGGTTCACGATGAGCGGCAACACCCTCGACCTGGCCAGCGAACGGCGGCTGCTCGACATCCCGGCGTACCGGGGCTCCGACGAGCCGGGTCACACCGGCGGCGCGCTCGCGTTCGGACCGGGCGGCAACCTCTACATAGGAGTCGGCGACGACGTGAACCCGAACGGGTCGAACGGCTACGCGCCGACCGACGAGCGTTCGGGCCGGCGCAAGTACGACGCCCAGGGCAGCTCGGCGAACACCAACGACCTGCGCGGGAAGATGCTCCGCATCCACCCGGAGGCGAACGGGACGTACACGATCCCGGCCGGGAACATGTTCGCGCCGGGAACGGCCCTCACCCGCCCCGAGATCTACGCGATGGGCTTCCGCAACCCGTTCCGGTTCGGCGTCGATCCGGTCACCGGGTGGATCTCGCTCGCCGACTACGGCCCCGACGCCGGCCAGGCCGACCCGAACCGTGGCCCCGAAGGCACCGTCGAGTGGAACCTCGTCAAGCAGCCCGGCAACTACGGCTGGCCGTACTGCGTCGGCAACAACACGCCGTTCAACGACTACGACTTCGCCACGAGCACGTCCGGGCCGAAGTTCAACTGCGGTGCGCCGGTCAACAACTCGCCGAACAACACCGGGCTGACGAACCTGCCGGCGTCGAGGGCGGCGACGGTCTGGTACACGTACAGCGACACGCCCGAGTGGCCGGAGATGAGCGGCGGCGGCCGGGGCGCCGGGCCGATGGGCGGGCCGTTCTACCGGTACGACGCCAGCAACCCGTCGACGACGAAGTTCCCCGCCTACTACGACAAGACGCCGTTCTTCCACGAGTGGAGCCGCGACTATCTCGCCGAGATGCGGCTCGACGCGGCAGGCAACCTGCTCAAGGTCAGCAAGACGCACTCGGCCATTCCGTTCAGCTCGCCGATGCACCTGAAGTTCGGCCCGAACGGCTCGCTGTACGTCATCGAGTGGGGCTCGGGCTTCGGCGGCGGCAACACCGACGACGGCGTGTACCGCATCGACTACGTGAGCGGGAACCGCGCTCCCGTGGCCAAGGCCGCGGCGACCCCGACGTCCGGGCGGGCGCCGCTCGCGGTGCAGTTCTCGGCGGCCGGGTCGAGCGATCCGGACGGCGATGCCCTCACCTACGGATGGGACTTCGACGGCAACGGAACCACCGACGCCACCACGGCCACCGCGAGCCACACGTACACGGCCAACGGCACGTACAACGCCGTCCTGACCGTCACCGACGCGGGCGGCAAGGAGGGCCGGGCACAGGTGACGATCACGGTGGGCAACACCGCGCCGGTCGTCCGGTTCAGCGGACCTCCCGACGGCGGCCAGTTCGCCTGGGGCGACCCGATCAACTACACGGTGTCCGTCACCGACCCGGAGGACGGGACGATCGACTGCACGCGGGTCAGCGTCGTGACCGCGATCGGCCACGACGACCACAGCCACGACACCGGACGGTTCACGGGCTGCACGGCGACCGTCTCCACCGAGTCCGACCACGGCGAGTACGCCAACACGTTCTACGTGCTCACGGCCACCTACACCGACTCCGGCGGGCTGGTGGGCAGCACTTCGGTGGTGCTCCAACCGAAGCGCAAGCAGGCCGAGTACTACACCGGCTCCTCCGGCGTCCGGGTCATCGACCAGGCGGCGGCGGAGAACGGCAAGCGCATCGGCGACATCAGTCCCGGTGACTGGGTCTCGTTCAAGCCGATGAGCATCCAGGGCATCAACGCGGTGTCGTACCGGGTGTCGTCCCCGTACGGCGGCGGCACGATCGAGCTGCGCGCCGGCTCCCCGACCGGGCAGCTCGTGGCCACGACGAGCGTGCCGAACACCGGCGGCTGGGACACCTACCAGAGCCTGCCGGCGACACTGGTCTCCGCGCTGCCCGGCAGCCACGAGCTGTTCCTGGTGTTCCGGTCCGCCCAGCCGAACCGGTTCGACCTCGACTCGGTCACGTTCATCGGACCGGGTGTCGGCGGTGGTGGTGCGGCCGGTCCGGTGGACGGCCGGACGTACACGTTGACCGCCGTCCACAGTGGCCTGCTCGCCGACGTCAGCGGCGCGTCGCAGGCGTCCGGTGCCAGGGTCGTCCAGTGGCCGGCGACGGGCGGTACGAACCAGCGGTGGACGGCCCGTGACGCGGGCGGCGGCACGTTCACGCTGGTGGCGGGGCACAGCGGCCAGTGCCTTAGCAGCGGCACGACCAACGGTGCGCCCGTCGTCCAGTCGCCGTGCGGTACCCAACGCTGGCGGTTCGAGGCCGTCAACGGCGCGTGGCGGATGGTGTATGTGGGAACCAACAGGTGCGCGGACGTCTCGGGCGCGTCCACGGCGAACGGTGCCGCGATCGTCCAGTGGACCTGTGGCGGCGGGACGAACCAGCAGTGGAGGCTGACCCCGGTCACCTGACGAGGGAGTGTGCGATGGCGCGACCGATCACGTTGTTCACCGGCCAGTGGGCCGACCTGCCGTTCGAGGAGGTGTGCCGGCTCGCCTCCGAGTGGGGCTACGACGGCCTGGAGATCGCCTGCTGGGGCGACCACTTCGAGGTCGACAGGGCGCTGTCCGACGACGGCTATGTCGGTCGTGTGCGGGAGACCCTGGAGAAGCACCACCTCAGCGTGTGGGCGATCTCCAACCACCTCGTCGGCCAGGCGGTCTGCGACCTGGTCGACGAGCGGCACCGGCCGATCCTGCCGGCCCGGATCTGGGGCGACGGCGAGCCCGAGGGGGTACGGCAGCGCGCCGCGCGGGAGATGGCCGACACCGCACGGGCCGCCGCGAAGCTCGGCGTCCGGACGGTGGTGGGCTTCACGGGGTCGTCGATCTGGCACACCGTCGCCATGTTCCCGCCGGTGTCCGCCGCGACGATCGAGGCCGGGTACACCGACTTCGCCGACCGGTGGAATCCGATCCTCGACACGTTCGACGAGGTAGGCGTGCGGTTCGCCCTCGAAGTGCACCCGAGCGAGATCGCGTACGACTACTGGACGACCGCCCGGACGCTGGACGCGATCGGGCGGCGCCCGGCGTTCGGGCTCAACTGGGACCCGTCGCACATGCTGTGGCAGGACATCGACCCGGCCGGCTTCATCGTCGACTTCTCCGACCGGATCTACCACGTGGACTGCAAGGACACCCGCCTCCGCCGCCCGGACGGTCGCCGCGGCCGGCTCTCCTCCCACCTGCCCTGGGGTGACCAGCGGCGGGCCTGGGACTTCGTCTCGCTGGGACACGGCGACGTGCCCTGGGAGGACTGCTTCCGCGCGCTGAACGCGATCGGCTACGACGGCCCGATCTCGATCGAATGGGAGGACGCCGGCATGGACCGCCTGCTCGGCGCGGCGGAGGCGCTGACCAGGGTCCGGCAGCTGGCGGCGATCGAGCCGCCGGCCACCGCGTTCGACGCGGCGTTCACGAAGGACTGACCGCGGGCTCCGGTTCGAAGCTGGCCAGCAGCTGTTCCAGGCCCTGCTGGTCGGGGCCGACGAACGGGTCGGCCTGAGGCGCCTCGGTCAGCATGTCGAGCAGGACGGAGGTGTGGCTGACGGCCGGTGGCAGGTGGGTGCTGAGGACGACGCCCGGGTTCATGTCCCGCAGCGGCTGGACGGTCCCGAGGAACTTGGTCGTGTCGATGGTGCTCAGCCAGGGGCTGTCGATGGTGGCCCAGGTCAGTTGGGAGTGGCGGAGCGCGTCCGCCGGGACGTCGCGGACGTCGGCGCCGGCGGCCAGTTCGGGCGTCGGCATGACCGCGCCGAAGCAGTCCGAGCTGAAGCAGACGCCCGAGCTGTGGTCGTAGAAGCCGACGGTCGCGGGGTTGTCGAACAGCGGTGGCCGGAACCCTGTGAGGATCCGGTCGCCGAGGTCGAGCGACTCGCCCGGGTTGACGATGCGGATGCGGTCCATGGGCAGCGGTTGCTCGAGGCTCAGGATGCCCGCGCCGATGAACGTGGTGACCAGGCGCGCCTGCGGTGCGGCGTCGAGCAGGTCGAAGATCCCGCCGGTGTGGTCGCGGTCCGGGTGGGTCAGCCAGATCCATCGGACGTCCTTCGGGTCGATGACGGACCCGAGCACGTCCAGGAAGTTCTCCGTCGGCAGCGTCAGTCCGGTGTCGACGACGAGCGGTTGCTCCGCGTGGAGCACGAAGGCGTTGACCGGCAGGAACCCGATGCCGGGTATCGGTACCTGGTCGTTCAGGACGGTGACGTCGCGCCCGATCCGATGGATCGTCATGGTTGCCCCCCACAGGCTGA
Organism: uncultured Actinomycetota bacterium; assembly: GCA_963742725.1. Classification (GTDB taxonomy): domain Bacteria; phylum Actinomycetota; class Actinomycetes; order Mycobacteriales; family Cryptosporangiaceae; genus CAVVAL01. The sequence continues at coordinate 615,968 of CAVUMX010000004.1, forward strand.
CAGTATTTCGGAGTACACTGCCGTTCATTCGAATGGTCATCCTCGCGGGGTCGGGTGTCAAGAGTTGAGTGAACAAACGCGTTCATCGAATACGCGTCCGTACCGCATGAGCAAGCGGGCCGAGAGCGTCGACGACACCCGCCAGCGGATCGTCGACGCCACCATCGCGCTGCACGGCACCGTGGGCCCGGCGGCGACCACGATCGCCGCGATCGCCGAGGGGGCCGGCGTGACCCGGCTGACCGTCTACCGGCACTTTCCGGACGATCTCGCCCTGATGGTGGCCTGCTCGGGCCACTGGCGATCGCAGCGACAACTCCCGGCCCCGGACACCTGGGCACGGATCGAAGACCCGGTCGAACGGCTCCGCGCCGGGCTGGCCGACCTCTACCGCTACTTCCGCGAAGGCCGGTCCATGCTCGTCCGGATCTACCGCGACAAGGACACGCTCCCGCCGCCGATCCAGCAGCGCATCGACGGCGACAACGCGCACATGCGGGACGTCCTCGCGGAGCCGTTCGCGGCGGGGGACAGGCGGCGGCTGTGCGCGGTCGTCGGCCACGCCGTGGCGTTCACGACCTGGTGGTCGCTGTGCGTCGAGCACGACCTGACGGACGCTGAGGCGGTCGACGCGATGACCGCCCTCGTCACCGGCCTCAGCCGTCCAGGTGGCGCGGTTCCAGGTCGGCCGTCGCCGGACCCTGGATGACGGAGCCGTCGGTCGCGAACCGCGAGCCGTGGCACGGGCAGTCCCACGTCCGCTCCTCGTCGTTGAACGACACCAGGCACCCGAGGTGCGTGCACGTGGCCGACACGGCGTTGAGCAGGCCGGATTCGTCGCGGTAGACCGCACACCGCTCGCCGCCGACGCGGACCACCGCGCCCGTCCCCGGGGCGATGTCCGCCGGTGAGTCGGCGTGGGACGGCGGGCTGATCCGGTCGCCGACGTAGTGCCTGGCGACCGATGCGGTGGCGCGCAGGAAGCTGCCGGCCTCGACGACCGGGTGGACTCGCGTCGGGCTGTACAGGCCCGTCCAGGGCGGCTCCTGCCCGTCGATCAGGGCGGCGATGAGGCGACCCGCCATGACGCCGCTGGTCATGCCCCATCCGCCGAAGCCGGTGGCCACCCACGTGTGCTCGGCGCCGGCGTGGAACCGGCCCACGTACGGGACCTGGTCGGTCGTGTCGTTGTCCTGCGCGGCCCAGCGGTAGGCGAGCGCCACGGTCGGGAAGTGCTGCCGCGCCCAGCCGGCCAGCGTGGCGACCCGGTCCCTGACGCCGGGCGATCCCGGCCGGAACATCTCACCGGTGACGATCAGGAGCCGCTGCCCGTCGCGCAGCGGCGCCGTCCGCACGGACCGCAGGTTCTCCTCGGTCGTGACGAACATCCCGTCCGGGTCCTCGGCGGCGGGCACCGCGCCGGCCACGACCAGTTCTCTGCGCGGCACCAGGCGGGAGAACAGCATCGCCCGGTCGAAGACGGGGTAGTGCGTGGCGACGACCACGTCCGACGCGGTGACCGTGACGCCGTCGCTCGTCCTGAGCCGGCACGGGGTGCCCTCGTCCAGGTCGGTGACGCGGGTCTGCTCGTAGATCTGTCCACCCTGGAGGATGAGGTTCGACGCCAGCGCGAGGAGGTAGCGGCGCGGATGGAACTGCGCCTGGCCCTCGACCCGCAGCGCCGCCGCGACCGGGAACGGCAGGCCGGTGTCGGTGACGACGGACGCGTCCAGCCCGGCGCGCTCCGCGGCCAGCGCCTCGGCCTCCAGCTCGTCGACCTGGTCCGGGGCGGTCACGTAGGTGTAGGCGGCGCGCTGTTCCAGATCGCAGTCGATGCCGAGCTTCTGCACCGTGGAGTACACGTGGTCGAGCGCCGCCAGCTGGGACTGCGCGTACAGGCGGGCCGCCTCGGGGCCGAACGCCGACTCGATGTGCGCGTAGATCATCGTGTGGTGCGCGGACAGCTTCGCCGTCGTGTTGCCCGTGACGCCGGCGGCGATCCGTCCCGCCTCCAGCACGGCCACGGACCGGCCGCCGGCGGCCACCTCGGCGGCGGTCGACAGCCCGGCGATGCCGCCGCCCACCACGGCGACATCCACGGTGACGTCCTCGGTCAGCGGCGGGTACCCGGTCGACTGCGTCGTCGCCAGCCAGTACGACCGCGGCTCGATGTCAGCCATGGACGTAGGTGATGTGGAGGAGTTCCAGGACGCCCGTCACCGTCAGGACCCGAAGGACCGAAGGCGGCGGCTTCGCGACCTGGAGATTCCGGCCGGCAGACGCGCAGTCGTTGTGCAGCTTGACCAGGAAGTTCACCCCGGTACAGCTGAAGAATCCGACGCCGGACAGGTCGGCGGTGACGTCCACGGGCTGCACCGCGTGCACGTACCGGGCGGCCTCGGCCAGGTCGTCGTGAGCGGCGAGATCCACCTCGCCCGCTATCCGGATGAGGACGTCGTCGGCCCGTCGCGTCACGGCGACGAGCGGCGCCAGGGTGATGGTCGGAGTGTCGGTGAGCATCGGACTACGAGCCCTTGGCGGCCTTCACCGCGTCCCACAGTTCGTCCTTGCTCATCTGGGCGCGGCCGGGGATGTCGTGTTCGACGGCCTTCTCGTACAGCTCGTCCTTGGTCACCTCGGTGCCGCCGACCTGGCGCGGGGACGGTCCGGTGCGCAGTTCCTCGCCGCGGCGGGCGGCGAACGCCTCGGCCAGTTCGGCGAGCCGGTCGGTGCCGACGGCCTCGCGCAGCGCGGGCAGGGCGCCCGACTCCTCTTCCTCGATGTGGTGCGACACGGCGTCGATGAGCTTCGTCAGCTTCTCGCCGAACTCGGTCGAGTCGGGGTCGAGCTTCTTGAGCGTGGCCAGCAGGTCGTCCGCCTCGGCGTGCTCCTGGCGGGCGTGCGTGACGTCGTCGGATTCGCCGGCCTTCTCGAGAGCGGGGTAGACCTCCGCCTCCTCGGCACGGCTGTGGGCGGTCAGGACGGCGGCCATCTGCTCGAACAGCAGGGCCCGGTCCCCGTCGCCGGAGCGCAATCGGTCGAACATCCGCTGCATGTCGCGGTGATCCTGGACGATCAGGTCGACGACGTCCTTGCTCATGACGAAGCCCCTCCTCAGGCGCTTTCCTTGTCCTCCAGGCCGACGGCGGCGCGGAGCTCCCGCATGTCCTTGTGCAGCACGTCGTCCGAGTTGGCGTGGGCGATCTTCCCCATCAGGTCGGACAGGCCGTCGGCGATGGCGTTGAGCTTGTGCTGCACCGATGCGTTCGCGCGGGACTGGGTGTTCTGCAACAGCGCGACCAGCAGGAACGTGATGATCGTCGTGGCCGTGTTGATGATGAGCTGCCAGGTGTCGACGTTGCCGAACAGGAAGAACGACGGCGCCCAGATCAGCACGAGCAACAGGCACAGGGCAAAGAACCAGGCCTGGGACACGTACGACGCCGCCGCTGTCGCGAACCGGTCGAACCAGGACAGTCGCGGCGTGACGTCCGTCGGCATGATCACATGCTTCGGTTCTGCTCTGGCCATGCACGTCGAGGTACCCGGGCGCTGAGCGCTCCAAACGACTAGCAGGCGCGGTCGAGCTCGCGGCGTTGCCTCGCGCTGGCCTTGTCGGGCGGCGCGAGGTGGCGCTGGATCGTGATGACCACATCGTCGGCGGGTACGACGATCGTGTCGCGGCCGCACGAGACGAACGCGGCGACGTCCGGGCCGCGGCCGAGGTACATGAGGTGCGGCGAGTCGAGGCCGGGCGGGGGTGCGCTGTCGCCGATCCAGGTGACGGTCGCGCGGTTGACGGGAAGGTCGATGAACGGGACGACGAAGCTCAGCCCGTTGACGGTCTCGCCCCGCCGCACCCGGTCGGCCTCCGTCTCGACGGCGCCCTGGAGGAACCAGAAACCGCCCAGCAGGACGATCGTGGCGACCAGCGCGGCGATGCCCGTCACATGCCCGCCGCCCAGCCGGTCCAGGACGGGCGCGAGCGTGAACAGCCACGCGGCGGCCCCCACCGCCGCGATGCCGACCAGCGCGATCCACGCGACCCGGCCGAGGACGGCCAAACGGTCCAGCCCCACCTGCTCGGGCCGGACGCCGAAGTCGTCGTAGAACTCGATGTACAGCGCGTTGATCAGCACGTAGATCGTGCCGCCGACGATGGCGGCCCCGGCGAGCAGGCGTTCGGCGATGCCGAGCCAGTTCACCGGGGCCGCCATGGCCGTGAGGGTAGTCCTCGGTGGATCAGAACGTGACGAGTTCCAGGTCGAGCGCGTTCAGTGCCGTGTTGACTGGGGTGAAGTGCGAGACGAAGTCGTCGCTGCCGTCGCCGCACTCGCCGATGCCGCTGGACAGCAGCCCCTGGGCCTGGTCACCGGTGAAGAAGGAACCGCCGGAGTCGCCGCCGGTGGAGCAGATGTCCGTGCCGGTCTGGCCGCCGACGCCGATGAGCCCGAGGGCGCCGAAGTCCACGTTCACCGTGACGTCCTGCTCGGTGACGATGCCGCACTGCGCCCCGAAGTCCGGCCCGGACGCGGCACCCGACCGGCAGATCTGCGCGCCGACGCCCACCTCGTCCGATCCGCGGATCGGCTGGGCGGTGCCGTCGAACAGGTCGACCGCGCCGAACAGGTCGTCGCCCTCGTCCACGTCGACCTTGGCGAAGTCGCCGTCGTCGCCGAGGACGTCCGTCCCGCTGTCGAACGTGCCGAGCCGGACGCCGTTGTCGTTGGTCACGACGTCGTCGGGCTCGTCGGTGGCGCAGTGGCCGGCCGTGAGGAACGCCTTGCCACCGTCGTCCTCGGTCGCCGCGAACCCGATCGAGCAGAAGCCCGGTCCGATCGCGTTGAACTTGCCGCCGCCGAAGACGTTCGCCCTGGCCTGCGGCGCCCGCGTCTTCTCCACCACCCGGACCGCTGGGCTCGCCGCCCGCGCGCTCCGCACCCAGGACGATCCCGTGGCGCCCTCCTGAACCTCGACGACGACCGAGTTGCTGACCGGGTCCACGAACCAGCGGTGCACCGATGCCGGCGCCCGCCGCGTGTCGAGGGCGGCCTTGGCCTGGCTGAGTTCGGCCGCGCCGTACCGGACGACCGCCGGCTTCGCGCCGGCGTCCCGGACGGCGCCCGCCTGGGCCTCGTCGGTCACGGCGACCATGATCGCGCCGGACTCGTCGATCCAGCTCCCGCCGTAGGCGTCGCCCAGTTTGTCCGATAATTGCCGGGCGACACTCGCCGCGCGGCCCTCCGTGGCGAGTCTGGTCCGGGTCTCGCCCTCGTCCCAGCCGAGATCACGCCGGACGGCCGCCAGGTACTGCCCTGAGAGGTCGGCGTCCGACTGTCTGGCGCCGGCCTCCCCGGCGTTCGCCGCCGGGTTCGTCGCGGCGACGATCCCGCCCGCGACCAGCACGATCGCTCCGGTAACCAGGCCCACGGAAGTGCGTTTCAAAGGCTATCTCCGTCCAACGTCAGTGTCCGAGACGGTCTCAGCGGTAGTCACCCTTCACACGGACCACAGGACCAATCGGTTCATTCGGACGCGCGACCTCAAGGGCGGGAACCAGGGTCACGCTCCGGTGTCTCCCTGATGCCGGCCGGGGCCTGGCCACGGGAGGGTGGACGTGTTCGCCAGTCAGTCCTCTATGGAGGTTCGAATGCGCAAGTTCAACGCGGCTGTGGCTGTCGGTGTCGCGGCCGCCCTGCTGTTCGCCGTTCCTGCCGCCGCGACCGGTCGACATCGGTGCGACGTCGCGCCGTCCAAGCCCACGACGTTGCCGCTCCTGGACGACGCGCGGCTGTCGACGATCGTCAGGAGTGCACCGGACGACCAGGTCACCGGCATCACCGTCAGCATCGGCGGGAGCGCCGGCTGCTGGCGTGGCACCGGCGGGTGGGCCGACCGCAACGGACGGCAGGTGCCGCAGGACGGCCGGTTCCGGATCGGCAGCATGACCAAGGTGTTCACCGCGGCGACCGCGCTCCAGCTCGTCGCCGAGGGCCGGCTCGACCTGGACCGGACCGTCCAGCACTACCTGCCCGAGCTGCTGCCGGCGTCGTACCCGCCGATCACGGTGCGTCAGGTGCTGACGTACCAGAGCGGCATCAACGGCGTCGGCGTGCCGCACAAGCAGCGCGACTGGTTCTTCGCCCACCGGTACGACACCTGGGCGCCCGGGACCCAGCTCGACCTCACCCAGCCGCTGGCGTTCGCGCCGGGGACGAAACAGCGCTACGGCAACGCGGACTACATCGTCGCCGGCATGCTGATCGAGGCCACCAGCGGCCGCACCTGGGACCAGGAGGTCACGCGCCGGATCATCCGTCCGCTTCGCCTGCGGGGGACTGTCGCGCCGTACAGGGAGCGCGGTATCCGCGGTCCGCACGCGCGAGGGTACGAGGCGATGCCGGACGGCACCTGGGTCGACGTGACCAGGGCGAACCCGTCGTTGCAGTGGGCGGCCGGCGCGATGGTCTCTACCGCGGCCGACCTCGACAGGTTCCTCGTGGAGCTGTTCGCCGGCCGCGTCGTGCCGGCGCCGCAGCTCGACCTGATGTTCACCGTGCCGAACGTGCCCGACTGGGAGGGCGGCCCGGCCGTGAACAGCGCCGGGCTGGTGCGCCTCGGCCCAGGCGTGTGGGGCAAGACCGGTGACCGGCCCGGCTACACCGTCGGCATGGGCGCCACCCGGGACGGCTCGCGGCGGGTCGTGTACGCGACGAACACCGTCCGTATGGGTGGCCCCCAGCCGCGGATCGCGCAGGATCTGGTGGCCGAGGTCTACGGCCGGCGGTAGGTCGTCACGATCGTGCCGTTGGAGAACGTCCGGCTGCCGGAGAACGAGAACTGGTGAGGACGGAAGTCGCCGGTGAACACGGGAATCCCCGCACCGGCGACGACCGGGTAGTTCTTCACGATCAGTTCGTCGATCTCCGGCAGCAGGGCGGAGGCGAGGATGCCGCCGCCGCACAGCCAGATGTCCAGCCCGTCCTCCTTCTTGAGCCGCTGGACGAGTTCGACCGGGTCGCCGGCCACCAGCTCCACCGCCGGGTCGGCGATCTCGGGGATCGTGCGCGACACCACGTACTGACGCAGGTGCGCGTACGGGCTGGTGATCCCGGCGTCCAGCGCGGGCTGGTAGGTGCCGCGCCCCATCAGCACGGTGTCGAAGCGCACGTTGGGGGCGTCGAGTGCCACCCCGAAGTGCGGGCGGACGTGGGCGGGGACAGTCTCCGGGTAGTGCGTGTTCATGTGGGCCGCGAGGTCGTCGGCGACGGGGTAGAAGTCGACCTCGCCGCCCGGGCCGGCGATGTACCCGTCGATCGACGTGGCGACGTAGTAGACGAGCTTTCGCATCGGAACTCCCCTGTGAGTACTCTGTCTATAGTGCTTTGAACATAGCACTACACCTGGAGTGGTCAAGGGGGTTTCCGATGCGGCAGAACCCGGCCCGGCGGGCGGCACTGGTCGACGCCGCGATCGAGGTACTGGCCAGGGAGGGCGCGCGCGGCCTCACGTTCCGGGCCGTCGACGCCGAGGCGGCCGTCCCGAACGGCACGGCGTCGAACTACTTCGCGAACCGCGACGACCTACTCACCCAGGCCGGCGGCCGCATCTACGAACGGCTCCAGCCGGACCCCACCACGATCGCCGCCAGCATGGAAGGCCCGCGTGACCGGAATCGGGTGGCCGCGCTCATGCGCGAGATCGTCGACCGGATCTCGGCGTACCGCTCCGGCTACCTCGCCCTGCTCGAACTGCGGCTGGAGGCCACGCGCCGGCCGGCCCTGCGGGCGGTGCTGACCGAGCGGATCAAGGCCGACGTCGACGCCAACGTCGCCTACCACCTCGACTCCGGACTCCCTGGCGACGCGAACACCGTCGTCCTGCTCTACCTGGCGATGAACTGGCTGATCGTCGAGCGCCTGACCCTCCCGGACGTGTTCCCCGAGCAGGCCCTCCACGACCTCGTGACGATGGTGGTCGAGCGCGCCGTCCCGGCCCCCTGAGAAAAGTTCGGGAAGGATGTAGAGGACGCGCCGCCGGCTCCGACCTACCCATGACCGCGCCGCAGGGGCGCGACACACGCCGAGGAGCACGTCATGGCCAAGTACCTGCTGATGATGAACTACTACGTCGAGGGCGTCGTCCCGATCGGCGAGTGGGCGCCGGAGGACATCAAGGCGCACATCCAGTTCCAGAACGACCTCGGTCAGGAGCTGACCGAACGGGGCGAGTTCGTCGACGGGCAGGGCCTGGCCGAGCCGGACACCGCCAAGTTCGTGACGTACTCCGGCGAGGGCTCGCCCGTCGTCACGGACGGGCCGTTCGCGGAGGCGAAGGAGTTCCTCGCCGGCTACTGGATGGTCGACGTCGAGTCCGAGGCGCGGGCGATCGAGATCGCGGCGAAGGCGTCCGCGGCCCCCGGCCCCGACGGCAGGCCGCTCGGCCAGCGGTTCGAGGTGCGGGCGCTGATGGCCGCGCCGGACGTCGAGTAGAAGTTCCTCGCGGCGGCGGGCATTGCGCCTGCCGGGCGCGGTGTCTGTACGGGTGACGGACCGTCCCCGGGCAGGAGAACCCGCCCATGCGCCACGCCCGCCGCGTCGCCATCGCCCTGCCTCCCCGCCCGGCTCGGCTTTTAGGCGGCCGGGGCTTTCCAGTTGTAGAGCCAGCTGTTGGTGGTGTCCGTGGCGGCCTTGCGCAGGAACATCGGGAGCAGGGCGTCGCGGGCCATCACGGCGACCGGGTTGCGGGCGATCTTCCGGTTGGAGATCTTGCGCCCGTACGCCACGACCTGCTCGGCACGGGGCTGCCGGATCCGCTGGTAGGCCGCGAACGCCTGTGCGGTGTCCGGCTCGTCGCGCAGGCACTGGGCCAGCACGATCGTGTCCTCCAGGGCGAGTGACGCGCCCTGGCCGGCGCTGGGCGACGTGGCGTGGACCGCGTCCCCGACGGCCACGACGTCGCCCCGGCTCCAGCGCGGTACCCGCTGGAGGTCGTAGATCCCGTAGGCGCTGATCGGGCCGGTCGTGCCGGCGATGATCTCGGTGACGGGGTGCGGGTCGCCGGCGTGGAGGTCGAGCAGTTCGCGCCGCCACTCGTCCGGGCTGATCCCACGGAGGGTGCCGGGCGCCGGCTCGGGCCGGGTGACGTTCGCGAACCAGTAGATCTCGCCGGCGCTGCGGACGAGATACCCGAAGAACGACCGCTTCCCGAACACGAAGTGCTGGGTGTCGGGCGTGGGAGGAAGGGCGGGCGAGCGGCTGAACCCGCCGACGCCGACGAGGCCGCTGTAGGCGGGTGCCGGCGCGCCCGCGTCGATGAACGCGCGGGTCGCCGAGCCGATGCCGTCGCAGCCGACGAGGATGTCGGCCTCGGCGGTGCGCCCGTCGGCGAATGTGGCCCGCACCCCGCCGTCGAGCTGCGTGATCTCGGTGAGCCGCGCGCCGAACGTGAGGGGGATGTCGCGCCGCAGCGCCTCGTCGCGCAGGACCTGGTGCAGCCAGCCGCGCCGGACGACGGCGCTGCCACGGTCCGGTTCGCCGGCCGGTCCGTTCGGCACCTCGCCGAGGCGTTTGCCCCGCCCGCTCCAGATGACCATGTGCGGGCAGTGGTGCGCGTCGGCGAGCAGGGGAGTGCGCAGCGAAAGCTCCTCCAGGACGGTGAGTCCGTTGGTGGCGACGTTGAGGAACGCGCCGCCGTGGTCGTCGGGCGTGGGGGCCGCCTCGTAGATCGACGCGTCCCAGCCGGCGCGGCGCAGGAACATCGCCATCGCCGGGCCGGCGACACCGGAACCGATGATCAGTGCGGTGCGGGGCATGACATCCTCCCGTGGTAAAATCTCTGAAGTAGAGCCTCTCGATATTAGAGAGATTAGGAAGGTGGGCGGGCGATGTCAAGTGGTTTCCGGGACGCGCTGACGGCCGAGATGGGCGCGGTGATGCGCGACTTCATGGCGTACGCCGTCCTCTTCCAGGACGCCGTCGCCAAGTCGGCCGGGCTGAACTCGACCGATCTCCAGTGCGCCGGCCAGCTCCTCATGCTCGGCTCGGCGACCCCCGGCGAGCTGGCCGAACGCGTGGGCCTCACGGCGGGCGGCGCCATCACGGCGGTCATCGACCGGCTGGAGAAGGCCGGGCTCCTGCACCGCACGCGCGACACCGCCGACCGGCGCCGGGTCCTGCTCACGATCGACGCCGCCGCCCTGGGGCAGCGCGTCGGGCCGGTCTACGCCCAGGTCGGCAAGCGGTGGGAGGACGTCCTGGCGACGCTCGACGACGACCAGCTCGCGTTCGCCATCGACCTGTTCCGCCGCGCGGCCGACATCAACCGCGAGGAGATCGCCCGCCTGCGCGGCCGCTAGCCGTTGCTGTCGGTGTTGTCCGGCCGGGCCAGGCGGTCGACCAGGCGCAGCACCTCGATCGGCAGCGGGAAGATCAGCGTCGAGTTCCGTTCGGTCGACACCTCGGCCATGGTGGACAGGATCCGCAGCTGCATCGCCGCCGGGTGCACTTCGAGCACCTCGGCGGCGTCGGCGAGCTTCTGCGCGGCCTCGCTCTCGCCGAGCGCGTGGATCACCTTGGCACGGCGTTCCCGCTCCGCCTCGGCCTGGCGCGCCATGGCCCGGCGCATCGACTCCGGCAGCTCCACGTGCTTGACCTCCACCACGGTGACCTTGACGCCCCACGGGGTTGTGAGCTGGTCGATGACCTGCTGGAGCCGCTGGTTGATCTCGTCCCGCTTGGTCAGCAGCTCGTCCAGGCTGGTCTGCCCCAGGACGCTGCGGAGCGTGGTCTGCGAGATCTGCGCGGTGCCGTTGACGTGGTTCTCGATCGCCACCACCGAGCGGACCGGGTCCATGACGTTGAAGTACGCCACCGCGTTGACCGAGATCGTGACGTTGTCCCGGGTGATGACGTCCTGCCGGGGGACCTCCATCGTGATCGTGCGCAGCGACACCCGGACCATCCGGTCGACGATCGGGATCAGGAAGAACAGCCCCGGCCCTTTCGCGCCGATGACCCGGCCCAGCCGGAAGACCACCCCGCGCTCGTACTCCGGCACGACCCGGACCGAGGCGGCGAAGAGTGCCGCCGCCACGGCGAGCGCGACGATGATCCCGAAGCCCGCGTCTGTCATGTCTCCTCCTCCGCCGGTGGAACCGGTTCGACGATCAGGTTCAGGTCCTCCCTGCCCACGACGCGCACCCGCTGGCCTGGGGCCAACTCGCCGTCCCGGGCGCGGACGTTCCACCACGCCCCGGCGACGTGCGCCATGGCCCCGGACTCCGAGACGGTGGCCACCTCGCCCACCAGCGCGTCGTCGCCACTGACCGGACGGGCCCGGCGGGCGCGCCAGGCGAGGCGTCCGGCGGCGAACGTCCCGCCGCCGAGCAGCACCGTGACCGGCACCAGCACCCCGGGGCTGACCCCGACCGAGCCCTCGAAGAGGAACAGCCCGGACAGCAGCAGCGCGGCGGCGCCACCGGCCGCGAACGCGCCGGTCGGCGCGAACACCTCGGCGGTGAGGAGCACAGCCGCGAGGACCAGCAGCGCGAGTCCGGCGATCGTCACCGGCAGGACGCTCAACGCGAAGAACCCGAGGATCAGCAGGATCACCCCGGCGGTGCCGGCCAGCCCGACGCCGGGGCTGGCGAGCTCGTAGATCACGGCCAGCGTGCCGATGGAGATGAACAGGAACGCGAGGTTCGGATCGGCGATGAGCTGGAGCAGCCGCCGGAACAGGCCAAGGTCGTGTTCCACGGTGCGGGCGCCGGCGGTCCGGATGGTCAGGTCGCCCGCCGTCCGGCCGTCGATGGCCGTGAGCAGGGCGTCCCGGTCGGACGCGATGAGGTCCGCCGCCTTCAGCTCGACGGCTTCGTCGGCGGGGACGGCGCGTCCCTTCCGGACGGTCTCCTCCGCGAAGTCCGCGTTCCGGCCGCGCTGCGTGGCCACCGACCGGGCGTACGCGGCCGCGTCGTTGATGATCTTGTCGCTGATCTCGCCGCCCTGGAGGTCGACGGGTGTGGCGGCGCCGATCGTCGTACCGGGCGCCATCGCGACGACGTGCGCCGAGAACGCGATGATCGCCCCGGCGGACGCCGCCCGCGCGCCGGACGGGGACACGTACACGACGACGGGTACCCGCGCGCCGAGGAACGCCCGGACGATCTCGCGCATGGACGTGTCGAGGCCGCCCGGCGTGTCCATTTCGACGAGGTACGCGGCGGCGCCGTCCTCTTCGGCCTGGCGGACGCCGTCGACCAGGTGCGAGGCGATGACCGGCGTGATCGGGCCGTCGACCCGTGTCGTGAGCACGACCCGGTCCGTCGCGGCAGCCTGGGCCGGGACCGCGCCGAGCAGGGCGATCCACAGCGCGGCGGCGACCGCGCCGAGCGAGACGAGCCGGGACCGCATCGCGACCTCCCCGCTGCGCCGGCAACGTGCCTCCAGTCTCCCGCGCGGAGCGAGTAGCCGCCATAAGCTCTGGTCATGAGCACACACCGCCCGCCCATGCGGATGCAGGTGACGAGCAGGAACCAGACCGTCACCCCGCTGGAACTGTTCTTCGACCTCGTGTTCGTCTTCGCGCTGACCCAGGTGACCGCCCTGATGGCCGGCGACCTGACTCCGCACGGCATCGGGCGCGGCGTGCTCGTCGTCGGGCTGCTGTGGTGGAGCTGGATCGGCTACGCGTGGCTGTGCAACCTCGTCCGCGCGGACGAGGGCTCCCTGCGGCTGGTGCTGCTGGCCGCGATGGGCGCCGGGTTCGTCCTGGCGCTGACGATCCCCGAGGCGTTCGACGACCTGCCCGGCGGACTGCCCGGGCCGGTCATCATCGCGGTCGCCTACTTCGTGTTCCGCGCCGTGCACCTGGTCCTGTTCTGGGTGATCTCGGCCGACGATCCGGGCCTGCGCAGGCAGCTCGTCCGGTTCACGCCGTCCATGCTCGGCGGGACCGCGCTGCTGCTGGTCGCCTCCCAGTTCGACGGTGGAACGCAGACCGCGCTGTGGGTCGCGGCGCTCGCGGCCGACTACGGCGGCACCCTGCTGGGCGGTGCGCGCGGGTGGCGGCTGCGGTCGCCGGGGCACTTCGCCGAACGGTTCGGCCTCATCCTGATCGTCGCGTTGGGAGAGTCGATCGTGGCGATCGGCGTCGGCGTCGCGCAGCTGCCGATCTCGTGGCCGATCGTGGTGGCGTCTGGACTGGGGCTCGTGCTGTCGGCTGGGCTGTGGTGGGCGTACTTCGACGTGACGGCGCTCTACGCCGAGCACGAGTTCGCCAACGCGCCGGAGAAGCGGCAGGTGCGGCTCGCGCGGGACGCCTACACGTACATGCACTTCCCGCTGATCGCCGGCGTCGTGCTGCTCTCGGTCGGGATGAAGAAGGCGCTCGAGTACGTCGGTGACACGGCCCACCACGACCTCACGGATCCGCTCAAGGGCGCCGCGCTGTTCTGCCTGTACGGCGGTGTCGTCGTGTACCTGCTCGGCCAGATCGGGTTCAAGTGGCTCGTGCGGCACCAGGTCGCCTGGCCGCGCGTGGTGGTGTCGGCGGTGCTCGTCCTCGTGCCGTTGGTGCTGGTCAAGGTGCCGGCGTTGGGGCAGCTCGCGGTGGTCGCCACCGTGATCACGGTGCTGATCGTCACCGAGACCGTGATGTACGCCGAGCAGCGCCGCGAGGTCCGGGAAGGCCACCACGCCTAGACACCCGGGGCCCATAGGGGTAAACCGGGTGGATGGGACACATCATGCCGAGTCGGCGCACGTTCCTCACTGCGTCGGCAGCCACCGTCGCCACATCGTTAGCCGGCGGCGCGGCCCATGCCGCGCCGCTCGGGCGCCCGGACGGTCCCGGTGACCCGATCCACCCCCAACCCCCGGACCGCGAACTGCGCGCCCTGCTCCGGGAGATCGACCAGCGCCGCATCGAGGCCACCGTCCGGAAGCTCGCCTCGTTCGGCACCCGACACACACTGTCCACCCAGGACGATCCGGTACGCGGCATCGGCGCCGCCCGCGACTGGATCTTCCGCGAGCTGAAGTCCTACGGCGGTGCCCTGACCGTGGAACTCCAGTCGTACGTCCAGCAGCCGGCGCCGCCGCGCATCCCGGTGGCGACCACGATCACGAACGTTCTCGCCACGCTGCGCGGGTCGTCCGCCCCGGACCGGATCTACGTCGTGTCCGGCCACTACGACTCCCGCGTGACGGACGTCATGAACGCCACCGCTGACGCGCCGGGCGCCGACGACGACGCCTCGGGCGTGGCCGTCGCCATGGAACTCGCCCGCGTCATGGCGAACCGGCGGTCCGAGGCGACGATCGTGTTCGCCGCCGTGGCCGGCGAGGAACAGGGACTGTTCGGCGCGCACCACATGGCCCAGCAGTTCAAGGCGGCGAACGCCGACGTCCAAGCCATGTTCACCAATGACATCGTTGGCAGCAGCGTCGCCGACGACGGCACCCGCGACCCGCGGACGGTCCGGCTGTTCGCCGAGGGCGTGCCGACCGCCGAAACGCCCGAGCAGGCGGCGATCCGCCGGTCCGTGGGCGGCGAGAACGACTCGCCGTCGCGCCAGCTCGCGCGGTTCGTCGGGAGCGTCGCCGAGAACGGGGCGACCGGCATGAACGTCCGGGTCATCTACCGCCGCGACCGGTACCTGCGCGGCGGCGACCACATCGCGTTCCTCGAACGCGGCTACCCGGCCGCCCGTTTCACCGAGCCGAACGAGGACTACGCCCACCAGCACCAGGACGTCGTCGTCGTGGACGGCAAGCAGTTCGGCGACCTGCCCGAGTTCTGCGACTTCGGCTACATCGCGCGCGTGGCCAAGGTGAACGCCGCGACGCTGTGGTCGCTCGCGCAGGCGCCCGGTACGCCGAAGGGTGTGCAGGTGCGCACGTCCGCGCTGACGAACGACACCGAACTGCTGTGGCTGCGCGGCACCGAACCGGACCTGGCCGGTTACGAGGTGGTCTGGCGCGAGACAACGGCCGCGGACTGGACGACTGTCGTGCGCGTCGGCGACGTCACCAGCGCCCTGGTCGACCTGTCGAAGGACAACGTGTTCTTCGGGGTCAGGGCGGTGGACCGGGCCGGACACCGCAGCCCGGTGAGCTTCCCCGTCCCCCTCCGCTGACGAGCGGGGCCCGGCCGCCTGTGGCGGCCGGGCCCCTGTGCTCAGCTCGTGTACCCCCAGTCGATGACGCCCGACAGGTAGCTTGCGCCGAACGTGCCCCCGGTGGAGACGGTGCAGTACACCTTGCTCTCGGTAGGCGATCCGACGCGGCGGCAGTAGTCGGACCTGCCGTCGGCGTTGAAGTCGGCCCAGCCGCGGCCGGCGTGGAGCCCCAGTCGGTGTTGCCGGAGTTGATGTCGTTGCCGAAGGCGGTGCCGGTCGACGGCGAGCAGGACACGAACGCGTCCGTGTGGTTCGTGGCTCCTCGCACCCGGCAGTAGTCGGACTTCCCGTCGCCGTTCACATCCGCCCAGGGCCCGCGCGGTGACCTCATCGGCGATCGATCTTGGTCGAGAGGAACGTGGAGCCGAACCCGGTCCCGGTGGACGGTGTGCAGGATCGCGTAGGCGCCTTGCGGTTGTTCGCGCCGCCGATCCGGCAGTAGTCGGCCTTGCTGTCGCCGTCGACATCCGCCCAGGCCAGGCCGGTCGGCGGTACTCGACGAGCCCCATGAGCTGGCGGTGCGACAGGAACGGCATGCCGTCCGACTTGCACGCGTCCGCCTCGGGGCAGCTGCCGATCGGTTCGAGGCTGCCTTGTACCGCGCGGTACAGGAAGCCGTCCTCACCGACCAATCCGCGCACCGCCGACGACCTGCGCGACGGCCGTGGCCGCGCCGCCGGCCTTCCCCTGGACGAGCGTCCTGTTCTTCGGGACGGTCCCGATGGCGTCGTAGACCCGTCCCGGCACCTTCTTGACGTGCGCGCCCCACTCGTCGCCGAAGCCGGAGTCGATGACCTCCTGCGGGGAGTGGAACTCGATCCGCGCGCCGCCGACCATCTGGGCGACGGCAGCCCGTCCGGGAGCCTGGATCAGCGTCCGGTCCGACGGGATGTCGGCCCGGATCAGTGTTGAACGCGCGGGTCGGGATCGTCCGGACCTTGGTGGCCCAGTCGGTGCCGAAGCCGGTGTCGATGACCTCCTGCGGGTTGGCGAAGTTGATACGGGCCCCGCCGACCATCGCCGCGACAGGCGTGGCGACGCCGTTGCCGATGCCTTGGACGAGCGCGCCGTCGGCCGGCACGTCCGGCCGGATCAGGTTGAACGCGCGGATCGGAATCGCGCGGACCTTCGTCCGCCAGTCGTCACCGAAGCCGGACTCGACGACCTCCTCGGGGCTGGCGAAGTTCAGCCGGGCGCCTGCGACGAACTGCGCGACGGGAGTGCTCACGCCGCCACCCGTGCCCTGCACGAGCGTGCGGTCGTCCGGGATCTCGCCGAGGTTGTGGTACGCGTAGCTGGAGACATGGACGACCTTGGAGCTCCAGTCGTTGCCGTGGCCGGTGTCGATGACCTCCTGCGGGTTGGCGAAGGCGATGCGGGCACTGCCGACGGTCTCCGCGACCGGCGTGCCGTTGCCGTTCTCCCAGCCCTGGATGAGCTGCATGTCGAGCGGCGTCAGGCGCATGTGGTCGCGCGCGTCGATCGACCAGTCCGAGATCTTGATCGGGGTACCGCAGTTCACCGGGGCGTTGCAGTGGCTCTGCCACAGCGGCGCGCCGCCGACGTTGATGTAGACGCGCCCACGCTGGTCGATCGACGACGAGCCGTTGCGCGGCAGCGGCGGACCGGCGTTGATGACCGCTGCCGCCAACAGGACCACCGCCAGGATGGTTCTCAGACTTCTCATCTACTCCGCCTTACAGACAGTGATGGGCACTCCATCGGCCGCATGATGTCCGGCGGCGCTGTCTGATCGCTTTCACTTCGCATTCGCCTCGGCGGGCAGGCGACATCTGGCGCGGGCCGGCCATGATTGCTGTCACGCCGCTCCACCGTTCGCCGGTCCGGAGGTCGCGATGGCACATTTCCTCGACGGGCTCCTACCCGAGTCCGCGGCCGCCCTGTACCAGCGGCTGCTCGCCGCCGGGCGGTTCCGGCTTGCCGAGCATCCGGAGCTGGAGAGTTCGGCGGAGATGCGCGAACTCACCGACCGCGGATTCGCCCGGAAGCGGTACGTCGGGGAGCCGACCGTGGTCCCGGTCGAGCCGTTCCGCGCGGTCGAGAACGCGCTGCTGGTCGCGCAGCGGCGGATCCTGGAACAGCAGAGGATGGTGGTACGGGTCCGGGAGCAGATGGCGGTGCTGCAGCGGTCCTACATCGCCGGGGGCGCGGAACCCGAGGAGCCGGCGTCGTCCGTCCAGGTGCTGACCGATCCGGCTGAGGTCGGCGCGCTCTCGGTCGAGCTGTGCCTCGCCGCCGAGCGCGACTTCTCCAATCTGGAGACCGCGCACTTCCAGCGCCGCCCCGATCCGCGCTCGGCGAAGCTGCCGCCCGCCGAGGTGCTCGGCCGGGGAGTGCGGTTCCGCAACGTGTACACGCGCGCCGCGCTGGACGTGCCCGGCGCCGGCGAGATGGTGCGGCGGTGCCTGGACGGGGGCTGGGACCTGCGGGTCGTGCCCGAGCTGCCGATGAAGATGGTGCTGGTCGACGAACGGGCCGCGCTGCTGCCGCTCGACCCGACGGGGATGGAGGGCGCCGCGCTGGTCCGGGCGCCGGTCATCGTGGCCATGCTGCGGTCGTACTTCGAGATGCTGTGGGCGCGGGCCGTACCGCTCGGCAGCACCCGGACGCGGCCCCGGCTCGGCGGCGCCCTGGACGACGTCCTGCGGCTGATGCTGTCCGGGATGACCGACGCCGCCATCGCCCGTCATCTCGGGACCAGCGAACGGACCGTCCGCCGCAACATCGCCGCGGTCCTCGACGCGCTCGGCGTGGACAACCGCGTCACCGCTGCCGTGGTCGCCGTCCGCGACGGTTGGCTGGACTGATCGTCGCGAACGTGGTCGACGGGTACGGATCCGGATCGCCCCCGTACCAGGGGAACTGCCACTCCCAGGGCAGGCGGTCCGGGGGTGGGTAGATCGTCCGTCCGGTGAAGACGGCCGTGTAGCCCGCGCCGGTCGTCGCCGCCTGGCGCCAGCGCTTGCCGGCGAGTACCAGCCGGACGATCCGGCGGTCGCTCGCGGTGAGCGCGTACGTCACGCCGGGGCTGGTCGCGGAGGTGGCCGAGCCGGCGGCGAGCCCGTCCGGCAGGAGGCTGGCGTGCTGCGCCACCCCGGACGGCCCGCAGTAGACGTACCGCGCCGGGTCGTCCGCCAGCCCTACGTACCGCACCGAAGCGTTCTTGCCCACGTCGACCGGCCGGGTACCGATGCAGGTGGAGCCGACGTCGTACGGGCCCTCCACCGAGCCGGTGCCTGTGGCCCAGCCGTCGTGTCGCCAGTGGACGAAGTCGCCCTGACCATCCACTCCGTACAGCGTGCCGTCGCCCGTGCCGAACAGCGCGCCGGACGCCGCGCCCACCTGAACCGGCGGGTCCAGCCACCCTGTGGCCGCGTCCTGGCGGAACCACCACAGGGCTCCGGTGCCGGTGACGCCGTACAGCGCGGCGCCGCCGTCCGGCAGCAGGCCGCCCCAGAACAGCCGCGGCACGTCGGCGGTGTCGAACGTCGCGATCGTGCGCGGCGGCAGGAACGTGCCCGGGTGGCCGACGCAGTAGCGCTGCTCGACCAGCTCGCCGCCGGCGCCGACCGCGTAGACAGGCTCGATGCCCAGACACTCATCGGCGGACGCCGGGGTGACGGCCACGGTGCCGGCCAGCACCGCCGCCACGATCAGGAGTACGCGAGTTCGCATGACCGATCCTCGGGTTGTGGTCACCGAGAATAGGACGGAATCGCTTGTCGGGGGCGGCCGGATCCGGCCGTTGTCCACTGCCGGCCGCGCCCGCGTAATTGGCCTGTCTATTGGCTTGCCGCGGCTGGCTATACACCAATTGCGGTATTCGCCGGCCAGGTGTGGACAATGGCCTCTCGTGCCCTGTCCGGCGGTGAAAATCGAAATTACGATCGCCCGGTCCGCAATTCGATAACGGGAGGTCGCGATGCGAATCGTGAAGATGATCGGTGCGGGGATACTGCTGGCGGCGGCGCTCGTCGTCGTACCCGCGCAGAGCGCGCACGCGGTGGAGGACTTCTGCATGGGCCAGCCGGCGACCCACAAGGGCACGGACGGGCCCGACTACCTGGTCGGCACCGACGGCAACGACGTGTTCACGGCCGGGCAGGGCGAGGACATCATCGTCGGTCTGGGCGGCGACGACGTGATCTGCGGTGGCCAGGGGAACGACCGGCTGTACGGCGGCGACGGGGTCGATGTCGGCAACGGCGGCGGGGGGTGGGACATCTGCGACGTTGAAGTCCGGATCAACTGCGAATCCTGAACTCGGTGGTGGGGCGGCGTCGCGGGTACGTGCGTGGCGCCGCTCGGCATGGTCGACAATGGACAATTCCGTCACACGGCAAGTGATGTGTACAGGGTTCGTCAGACGGTAAGCCGGCCTACTAAAGGTTGACGTATCACCATCAATCGTGCTGGCATCCGCGAATGGCGAACCCATCCCACATACACAGCCGCCGGGCAGTGCTCGGCACCCTGGGCCTCGCCGCCGTGGCCGCGCCGTTAGGGCTCGGTCGCGGTATGGCGACGGCCGCACCCCTCGCGCCCGTCCTCGTCTGGAACCCGAACATCGCCGCCGACGGCGTGGGCATCTTCGAAGGGCTGGAAGAGGACCGCGCGAACTCGCATCCGGGCTTCGATCACATCGTCAGCCAGGGCGAGGAGATCTGGTTCCATATGCACCGCCGCGACCGGGACACGACCGGCGGCGGCGACCGGCAACGCCACGAGACCAAGGGCATGCGGGCCGGCGGCACCGCGCTCAAGCCGGTGGACGGCGAGACCTGGCGGATCCGGTACGAGATGTTCATGCCGGCGACCCTGCGGGGCACGAGCCGCTTCACGCACATCTTCCAGCTCAAGACCCCCGCCACCAACGGCGGACCGTGGGTCACCCTGTCCCTGAGCCGCAGCGGCAGCAGCGAACGGATGAGGCTCCGGGCGTTCAGCACGTCGGGCTCGCCGGACATCGGCAGCACCGACCTCGCGCCGCTCCGGGAGAAGTGGATCACCGTCGACCTGACGTTCCGGATGGGGCCGAGCGGCACCGGGCGGTTCGTCGTGCGCAACGGCGTCGGCGACAGCGCGCCCGTCGTCGTCGACTCCAGCCGCTCCGGCGTGCGGATCCCCGACGAAGGCAGCGGATCGGGCAACTACATCCGTCCGAAGTGGGGGATCTACCGCTCGATCGAGAGCGCCTCGTCCGACATCATCGACACCCACCTGCGCCTGCGCCGCATGCAGGCCTGGCGCGGAGTCTGAGCCACCCGCCGCCGACGCCTCAGGCCGGCGGTCCGCCGCCCGGCCGCTACCGCCGCCCGGCGAACCGGACTGTTCGGGATCCCGTCCTGTAACCGGGCGCGGGATACCGCGATATCCCCGACAGTTGCGGACTGGCAGCGGGCATCGGCGTCAGGGCTGGGACGCGTACAGGTAGACCGTGACGGTGTCCGGGTCGCCGAGGTCCAGCAGCAGCGAGCGGTAGGTGTTGTCCGGACCTGGCTCGTCTTCCTGCAGGCCGGAGACGGCCGCCGCCGCGTCCGGATTCCACGAGTCTCCTCCGCCGACGTTGTGGTGCTTGGTCGTGACGGCGCGCAGGCCCGGGGTGACGGTGGCCGTGAATCGGCCGGACTCGATGAAAGTGTCGAGCGCTGCCCGTGGGATTCGGAACCTGGCTGACAGGTGGACTTCGAGACCATCGGTGCGGACCCCGGCAAGGAACACCGTTCCGGTCGGAAGGGTGACATGGGCGATGGACTCGACCTGGGAGGCGGTCGCCAGCTCAGGCTTCGACTCCAGCGGCGAGAAATCGTTGCCGTCCATCATGGCCAGCATGCCGCAGGACACCAGGGACAGTCCGAGGCTCACACAGGCGAGCACCAGTGCGACAACCCCTGCGCGTGACACCGGCGGCTTACCCGCCGTGGTGACGCCAGGCTCGGTCACGAGGACAACGGAGCCCGGCCCACGACCAGCGCGATCATCACACGTACAAGCATTCGGCCCCCTCCGGCTCGTCCGTCCCCACGGCAGACTACGGATCGGGCGCGCCGGCCACAGGTCAAGGACGGCCGGCGTCCGGTTCCGGCCAGCGGATCTCGACGGGCTGGTCGACGAACCGCTCGTACGGATCGAACGCCCGCTCCACCCGCTTCCGGTCACCAGCACGCATCGTGACCAGCGGAAAGACGTTCACGACCGTCTTCGTACGGCCTGCCGTCCGCTTCCACGTACCGACCACCCGGCCGCGCCGCACGATCGTGGACTGGAACACACCGTTGCCGCCCGGGATGATCGCCTGCTTGTGCGCGGCGTCGACCATCAGCGAACGGTCCTTGAACCCGAGCAGGTACTCGTCGAAGCCGGGCAGGACGAGGACGTCGTCCACGTTCGTCTCGGGCGCTGCGTCGAGGACGGCGGGGGCGACGTGCATCGGCGTGCCGTCGACGTCCACCGTCGCCAGGTCGGAGCCGGCGGCGGCGATGCCGAGCTTGGCGTCGGCGGCGGTGAGGCCGCTCCAGCCGGCGAAGTCCTGCCGGGTCGTCGGACCGTGGCTACGGAAGTACCGGACGGCGAGCATGGCCAGCGCCTCGTCCCGGCTCGGGGTGTGGGAGTCCGGCACCCACTCGTCCAGCAGCACGAACGTCTGCTCGGTGGCTGTACCTCCAGCCGCGCTCGGCACGTTGGGCGCGATGCAGGTGACGCCGCGCTGGCTCGCGTACCAGAGGAGGTGGTAGGCGAGCTGCCCGGAGCAGTCGATGCCGGCCTCGGCGAGCGTGGCGACGCACTCGGCCCGGGTGAGCCGCCCGCCGCCCGCCAGCGCCCCGGCCAGGACGTCGACCGCGCGGTCGGCGACCTCCTCGGTCAGGCCGATCATGGCCCGCCGCCCGGCCGCCCCCACCAGCGCACGCACGCCCGTCAGGTCGAGCATCCAGCGCGCGTCGCGCGACGGGACGAGGTGGACGGTGCCGCGCATGGGCCACGTCCGCAGCGCCTCCCGCCGTTCGAGCGCCGCGTGCACGTCGGCGGAGGTCATCGTGGGCAGGCGGGCGCCGAGGGACCACATCCCGCTCGCGAGATCCTGGGACTGCATGGCGCCGAACCACGTGACCACGCCGGCCACGTCGGTGGGGCGGGGGCCGTCGCGCAGCAGCAGGCTGGTCATGCGCATAGCCAGCGCCTGGTCGGAGGAGATCACCGAGCCAACGTTACGGCCACCCTGCCACGATAGGGCGGTGGCTGATCTGATGCTCCGGGGTGGACGGCCGTGGGGCCAGGACGGTGTCGCCGACATCCTGGTCCGCGACGGGACGATCGCCGCGATGGGGCCGGACCTCGATCCGGGCGGTGCCGAGCTGGTCGACGTCCGGGGAAAAGTCGTTTTGCCTGGTCTTGTCGACGCGCACTGTCACCTCGACAAGACGCTGTTCGGCGCGGACTGGGACCCGCACTCCGCCGCCGACTCCCTCGCCGACCGCATCGCGAACGACCGCAGGCGGCGCACCGAACTGGGGCTGCCGAGCGTGGCGAACATGTCCGCGCTGCTGGAGCGGATGGTGGCGGCCGGCACGGCGTACGTCCGATCGCACACCGACGTCGATCCCGAGGTCGGGCTGCGGGGTGTCGAGGCGGTCCAGGAGGTGGCGGCGCGCTTCGCCGACCGGGTCACGGTCGAGCAGGTGGCCTTCCCGCAGCACGGGCTGCTCACGAATCCGGGTACGGCCGAGCTGCTGGAGGAGGCGCTGAAGCAGGGCGTCGCCACGATCGGCGGCATCGACCCGGCCGGCATGGACGGCGATCCGGTCCGCCATCTGGACGTGGTGTTCGGGCTGGCCGAGCGGTACGGGGCCGGCGTCGACATCCACCTGCACGACGGCGGCACGCTCGGCGCCTGGGAGATCTCGCTGATCGCGCAGCGGACGAAGGCCACCGGGCTCTCCGGGCGGGTGACGATCAGCCACGCGTACGCGTTCGGGCAGCTGGACGCCGGTCAGCAGGCCCGCCTCGCCGACCAGCTCGCGGACGCCGGCGTGGCCCTGGTGATCGCCGCCGTGTACAGCTTCCCGGTGGCGCCGCTGGCCACGATGCGCGCGGCCGGGGTGACGGTCGGGTGCGGGCACGACGGCATCCGGGACCTGTGGGGGCCGTACGGCAGCGGCGACATGCTCGACCGGGCGATGCACCTCGCGTACCGCAACACCTTCCGCCGGGACGAGGACATCGAGCTGGCGCTCTACGCGGCGACGTACGGCGGCGCGGGCGTCCTGGGGCTGCCGAGCTACGGGCTGGCCGCCGGCGCGCCGGCCGACATCGTTGTGGTCACGGCGAGCACTCCGGCCGAAGCGGTCGTGACCCACCCACCCCGTGACCTGGTCCTCCACCACGGCCGGCGCGTGTAGCCGCTGCCGCCGCGGCCCGGCCGCCCGGCGGCTCGGCCCGGCCGCCCCGCGGCCCGCCCAACTGTCGGGGTTATCGGGGTATCCCGCGCCCGGTTACGGCACGCCTTCCCGAACAGTCCGGTTTGGGGCGGGCGCGCGGCAGGCGGACGGCGGGCGGCGGGGGCGGCGGGAGGGCGGTGCGGCGGGGCGGCGGTGCGGCCGGGTCAGGGCGCGAACCAGCCCAGGTCGCGGGAGATGGCCTCGGCAGTGGCGGTGAGGTCGGGGATGAGCCGTTCCAGCTCGGAGAACGGCAGTACCACCGTCGGTACCGAGATCGAGAACGCCGACCGCACCGTGCCGTCGCCGCTGCGGATCGGCGCCGCGATGCAGTGGATGAACTCCTCGAACTCGCCCCGGTCGAGCGCGTAGCCGCACTCCCGGACGCGCTCCAGCTCGGCCCGGAGCTCGTGTTCGCTGGCGAGGGTCGACGGCGTGTACCGGGTGAACGTGGTGCCGGCGATGACCGCCTTGAGCATCGACGGTTCGACGTGGGCCAGTATCGCCTTGCCGACTCCGGAGGCGTGGGGGGCGACGGCCTTGCCGATCCGCGAGTACATCCGGATCGAGGTGTTGCCCTCGTACTTGTCGACGTAGGTGATCTCGGTGCCGAGCAGGCTCGCGAGGTGGATGGTGTGCCCGTACATCTGGTTGAGCCGGCTCAGGTGCGGGCGCGCGACCTCCCGGACGTCGAGGGAGTCGAGTGACTTGAACGCGATGCTGATGAGCCGTGGCCCGACGGCGTACCGGCCCTCGGCGGCGCGGCGGGCGAACCCGGCGGCCTCCAGGGTCTGGAGCAGCCGCAGCGCGGTGGACTTGTGCACACCGAGCAGCCCGGCGATGTCGGCCAGGTTCGCGGGGCTCTCCGAGAGCCGCTCGATGATCGCTATGGCGCGTTCGACGGTCTGAGACATCACTCTCCTGCTGCTCGATCGTTGCACATGGCACAACACAGCCAGGTCATTGACACCTCTGCGCCGTGCTGTTAAACCAGACGCACCATATTCTGCACCAGCATTGCACACCATGCAACGCTCAGCGGTGGAGGTTCCGATGATACGACTGACGCGACTGTGTGCGGCGGCTCTCGCGGTCGCGATCGTTGCCGGATGCGCGGGGAGCGACGGCGACAAGCCGGCCTCCGAGGGCGGCGAGCTCGTCTTCGCGAACTGGCAGTGGCTCGAACCCAACCGTGGCGACGCGATCTGGTCGGCGGTCTCGGGCTACCAGGAGAAGAACACCAAGGCCAAGCTGAAGCAGCAGGCCATCGCGCGGGGCGACTACGAGAGCACCCTCAAGACCCAGATGGGCGCCCGTGGCGGCCCCGACCTGCTGATCATCCCCGACACGTTCCTGCCCGAGCTGGCAGACGCGGGCATCCTCGAACCGCTCGACGGCGTGCTCGGCGACGCGGAGGAGAAGGCGCTCAACGGCACCAACGACGGGGGCGAGTACAAGGGCGAGCGCGTCGCATACGGCTGGGAGGTCGTGAACTACGCGCTGTTCTGGAACACGGCGCTGCTGGCCAAGGCCGGCGTCCAGCCGCCGACCGACCTGCCCTCGCTGGTCGCCGCGGCCAAGGCGATCAAGGCCAAGACCGGTCAGCCCGGCTTCGCCGTCCGGCACCAGATCAAGGAGGAGACTCCCTGGTGGATCGACTTCTCGAACTGGCCCTACGGCTACGGCGGCGGCTGGTCGAAGGACGGCAAGCTGACGATCGACTCGCCGGAGAACGTCGCGGCGGTCACCGCGTACAAGGAGATGTACGACTCGGGCGCGATGGCCGTCGGTGACGATGCCTCGACGTTCCGGACCAAGTTCAAAGAGGGCAAGCTCGGCATGATGATCGACAACAGCTCCGCGCTGTTCACGATGGTCAACGGCAACACCGTCGTGCCGAGCGCGACCGTCGGCGCGTCCACGCTGCCCTTCCCCACCAAGCGCAGCAGCCAGGCCGGTTTCTACATCGGCGTGAACAAGCACGGCAAGAACAAGAGCCTCGCCAAGGACTGGCTCAAGTGGTTCTACACCTCGGAGGCCCAGTCCAAGGTGGCGGCCGCGCTCGGCGCCAGCGTGATCGGCACGGACGCGAAGCCCCCGGCCGAGTTCCTCTCCGCGAACCCGTGGGTGCCGACGTTCCAGGGCCAGGCCGGTGAGTCCTCCAGCGCAGTCGTCCAGGGGTTCGAGGCGAAGACCCCGCAGATCCGCCACGCCGTCCTCGCCGAGATCGAGAAGGTGCTGGTCAACGGCGACGATCCGGCGGCGGCGTTGAAGCGGGCGCAGCAGGAGGCGGAGAAGGTCGCGAGTTGACGACCGTCGAAGCCCCACCCGTAGTGGTCGAGGAGTCGCGCCCACGGCTCCTCGGCCACCACGCGGCGCCGTACGTGTTCATCGGCGCGGCGGCGCTCTACCTGGTGCTGTTCACGGCGACGCCGCTGCTCAACGGCGTCTGGCTCTCGGTGACCGACGCGCACCTGCTCGATCCCACGGGCGGCGAGTTCGTCGGGGCGGAGAACTACGCGACGCTGCTCGCCGACGACCGGTTCTACGACTCGCTGCTCGTGACGATCCTCTACACGCTCGGCACTGTCGTCGGCTCGCTGATCGCGGGCACGTTCGCCGCCGTCGCGCTGAACGACTCCTTTAAAGGGAGGGCGTTCGCCCGTACCGTCCTCACGTTCCCGTGGGCGGCGCCGACCGTCGCGGTGAGCCTGATCTTCGTGTGGATCTTCAACAACGACAACGGCGTCCTCAACCGGTTCACCGAGGCGCTCGGCCTAGGGCGGCACGCCTGGCTGACGGACCCGACGTGGGCGCTCGCCGCCGTCACGGCGGTGTCGATCTGGAAGGTGTTCCCGTTCGTCATGCTGGTGGTGCTCGCCGCGCTCCAGTCCGTGCCGAAGGAGCTGTACGAGTCGGCGCGGGTCGACGGCGCTGGCACCGTCGTCGTGTTCCGGCGGATCGTGCTGCCGTTCCTGGTGCCGACCCTGCGCGTGATCGCGCTGCTGATGACGATCTGGTCGCTGCGGCGGTTCGAGATCATCTGGCTGCTGACGCAGGGCGGCCCGGTCGATGCCACGAACACCGTGGTCATCGACGTGTACCGGGAGGCGTTCGTCAACTCTGAGCTGGGTCTGTCGGCCGCGACGGGTGCGGTCGGGCTGGTGCTGTCCGGGATCGCCACCGTCGTCTACTTCGCGGTCGAGCGCCGCGCCCAGAAAGCGGAGGCCCGAGTATGAGGCGCCTGGCGATCCTGGCCCCGTTCATCCTGGTCGCGGGCTTCCCGCTGTACTGGATGGTCACCACGGCCACCCGGGCGCCCGCCGAGATCTTCGCCGACGATCCGCCGCTGCTGCCGAGCCTCGCGCGCCTCCCGGGCATCTTCGCCGAGGCGACCGACGGCGTGCCGATGCTGCGGTGGCTCGGCAACAGCGCGTTCGTCGCGTTCGGGACCACCGTCCTCAGCCTTGCGCTGGCGGTACTCGCGGCCTACGCGCTGTCCCGGTTCGGGTTCAGGGGCAAGGGCGTGTTCGGGTTCGCGCTGTTCGCGACCCAGATGCTGCCCGAGGCGCTGCTCGTCGTGCCGCTCTACGCGCTGTTCCTCACGGCAGGTCTCCTCAACAACCTGTGGGGGCTGGTGCTCGGCAACACGGCGTTCGCGATGCCCGTGGCGGTGTGGATCCTGAAGACCGCGATGGACGGCGTCCCTAAGGAGATCGAGGAGGCGGCCGCCATGGACGGCTGCTCCCGCTACGGGATGCTCCGCCGGATCATGCTGCCGCTCACCGCGCCCGCACTGGCGGCCGCCGCCGTGATCACGTTCTTCGAAGGCTGGAACGAGTTCCTCTTCGCCAACACGTTCATCACGGACCGGGAGCGCTGGCCTGCCTCGAAAGGGCTTTCCTCGTTCGTGGGCGAGTTCGTCACACCTTTGGGGACGGTTATGTCCGCCGCCGTGGTGTTCTCTCTGCCGGCGATCGTCTTCTTCCTCCTGGTGCAGCGCCGGATCGTCGCGGGTCTGACGGCCGGATCGGTAAAGGGCTGACCTTTCCTTGACGGCGCCCCTCGCGCCTCTCCAGACTCAGCACCCAACAGCACCGCCCAAATACCCACATGTTCGCGCGGAACCGCACCTTTTGCATCGTGACAACGTTGTCAACGCCCACCAAGCCCCGTCCATGATGGAGGCCCAGAGTGACGACCCCACTGAACCCACGATTCTCGCGGCGCGCGATGCTCCGCACCGCAGCAGGCGCGGGGGCTTTCCTCGCTGCCGGCGGCCTCAGCTCCGCGCCGGCCGCGGCCCTCGCCCCAGGCGGCCTCAGGTCCGCGGCGCCCGGCTCTGTGCCGGCGGCTGGTTCCGCGCCGCTGGCGGCCGCGGCGCTCGGCCCGCCGAATCCGGTACTGGCCAACGACGTCCGGCAGGAATTCCTCACCGCGTGGACCGCGTACCGGCGGCTGACGTGGGGCCGCGACGAGCTGAAGCCCGTCAGCGGCACCGGCGCGGAGTTCTTCATCAGCGGCGTGCCGCTCGGCCTGACGATCATCGAGTCGCTGGACACGCTGTACCTGATGGAGCTGGACAGCGAGGTCGACGCCGGCATCGCCTGGATCAACGGCAACCTGAACTTCGACCGCAACGCCAGCGTCCACGTCTTCGAGACGATCATCCGGCTGGTCGGCGGCCTGCTGTCCGGGTACCACGCCACGGGCAGCGCGGTGCTGCTGGCCAGAGCCCGCGACCTCACCGACCGGCTCCTGCCGGCGTTCAACTCGCCGACGGGCGCGCCGTACCGGTACGTCAACCTGCGGACGGGCGCCGTCAGCGGGAACCAGGTGCCGCTCGCCGAGATCGGGAGCAACATCACCGAGCTGGGCTGGCTGTCGCAGCTCACGGGCGACCCGAAGTACTTCAACGCGGCGAAGCGGGCCTTACGCGCGGTGTACGACCGGCGCTCGTCGCTGAACCTCGTCGGGACGACGCTCAATGTGGACAGCGGCGCCTGGACCGACGCCACGGCACGCATCGACCCGCCGGTCGACTCGTTCTTCGAGTACCTCTGGGACGCGTACCAGTTCTTCGGCGACACCGAGATCCGCGGCTGGTACCAGACGCTGACCGCCGCGATCCTCGCCCGCCAGGCCGAGACCTACAACGGCCGACTGTGGTTCAAGGCCGTGAACATGAACACGGGCGCGCTGGTGAGCCGGCACCAGTCCGAGCTGACGGCGTTCTACGCCGGGCTGCTGGCGCAGGGCGGCAACCTCGCTCAGGGCGAGTCGTACCACAGCTCGTGGGCGGCGGCCCTGGCCCAGCACAAGCTGCCGCCGGAGGGCATCGACTACACGACGTTCGCGGCGTCGAGCAACCAGTACCAGCTGCGCCCCGAGTACGTGGACTCCGCGCTGTTCCTGTGGCTGCTCACCGGCAACGAGGTCTACCGGGACCGCGCGCTGTGGCTGTGGAACGGGCAGAAGGCGCACTGCAAGGTGGCGGGCGGCTACACGATCGTCACGAACATGACGACGTCGCCGACGACCAAGGGCGACCTCACCCCGGGCTACTGGTACTCGGAGAACATGAAGTACTTCTACCTGCTGTGGGCCGGTGCGCCGCGCTTCGACTACGCCACGAACTACCTCACGACCGAGGGCAACGTGCTGCGCGGCATCAACCGGGTCGCGGCGCCGTTCGCCAGCGCCACGTACCGGCTGGTCAACCGCGCCACCGGCCGCGCGATCGACGTGAGCGGCGCGGCGACCGGCGACGGCGGAACGGCCATCGCGTGGACCGTCCACGGCGGCGCCAACCAGGGCTGGATCGCCACCACGACCGGCGGGTACACGCGGCTGACGAGCCTGCACAGCGGCAAGGTCCTCGAGGTGCCGCAGTCGTCCACGGCGAACGGCACGCAGCTCGTCCAGTGGGGGCACAACGGCACCAACACCCAGCAGTGGACGCTGCAGTCCACCGGCGACGGGTACTACCGGCTGATCAACCGCAACAGCGGCAAGGCGGCCGACCTCGCCGGCACCGGCAACGGCGCGGCCGTCGTGCAGCAGCCGGTGAGTACCGCCACCACCCAGCACTGGCAGCTGGTGAGGGGCTGATGCTCCGGAAGATGCTGGCCCTGGCCCTGCTCGCCGCGGTGCTCGCACCCCCGACCCCGGCCCAGGCGGCCACGAACATCACGATCAACGGCACCGGCGCCGGACGGATCTTCGACGGCGCGGGCGCGGTGAGCGGCGGCGGCGGCAACTCCAAGCTGCTGTTCGACTATGCCGAGCCGCAGCGGAGCCAGATCCTCGACTACCTGTTCAAGCCGGGGTACGGCGCGAACATCCAGCACTTCAAGGTGGAGATCGGCGGCGGCGCCAACTCGACGTCGGGCGCCGAGAAGACCCACATGTACACGGCCACCGACCAGAACTACCAGCGCGGCTACGAGTGGTGGCTGATGAACGAGGCCAAGCGCCGCAACCCGAACATCCGGTTCGGGGCGCTCGCATGGGCCGCGCCCGGCTGGATCGGCACCAGCGACGTGTGGACCTCGAACTTCCAGACGTACCTGCTGAACTGGCTGCGCGGCGCGCGGGACACGCACGGCCTGACCATCGACAACATCGGCGGCTGGAACGAGAACGCGATCTCCCATCAGTGGTTCGTCAACTTTCGCGCCGCGCTGAACGCCAACGGGTTCGCCAGCACCAAGCTGGTGGGCGCGGACGGTGGCTGGTGGGTCGTCGACGACATGGCGAGCAACGCCGCCTTCCGGAACGCGATCGACGTCGTGGGCGTGCACTACCCGTGCGACGGCGCCAACGACGCGAGCGCCACCGCCTACAACTGCCCGTCGCCGCAGAACGCCCGTGACCTGGGCAAGCCGCTGTGGGCCTCGGAGAACGGCTCGCTGGACTACCAGGGCGGCGCCGACCGGATGGCGCGCCAGCTGACCCTCGGCTACGTCGACGGGCGGATGACGGCCTACATCAACTGGCCGCTGATCGCTGCGCTGCCGCCGGGCATCCCGTTCCAGACCACCGGCCTCGTGCACGCCGACGAGCCGTGGTCGGGCTGGTACAACGTCGGCAAGCAGGCGTGGACGATGGCGCACCTCACCCAGGTCACCCAGCCGGGCTGGCAGTACCTCGACGGCGCGAGCGGGCTCCTCTCCGGCAACCGGGCGATCGGCAGCTACACGACGTTGAAGGCGCCCGGCAACACCGACTACTCCACGATCATCGAGACGAGCCGCGCCACAAGCGCCGAGACGTTCACCGCCACCGTCACCGGCGGGCTGCCGAACCGCGCGCTGCGCGTCTACTCCACCGACCTGCGGTCGAACAACCCGGCGGACTGGTTCGTCCGGCAGTCCGACATCACACCGTCGGCGAACAACACGTGGTCCGTCACGCTCCAGCCGGGGCGGATGTATTCGATCAGCACCGTCACGACCGCGGGCAAGGGCACGGCGACCGGAAACGCCGCCGCGCCCTTCCCCGCCAACCACGCCGACACCTTCGACTCCTACGGCGCCGGGCGGGAAGCGCGGTACCTCGCCGACCAGCACGGATCGTTCGAGACCGTCGCGTGCGGCGGCGGACGCGCGGGCGGGTGCGTCCGGCAGATGGCGCCGGTCGCGCCGATCCCGTGGCATCCGCACCAGAGCCCGCCGTACGCGGTGATCGGGGACGGCAGCCTGACGAACTACACCGTGCAGTCGGACGTCATGTTCGAGCAGGCCGGCGGCTCGATGGCGCTGATCGGCCGGTTCGGCGATCGGGAGTACTGGCAGGTCGGCCAGCTCAACGCGTACTACCTGAAGGTCGGGCAGGGCGGTGCCTGGCAGATCCTGCGGGGCAACACGGCCGGCGCGATGGCCGTCCTCGCCTCGGGCACCCGTGCCGCGCTGAGCCCTGACACCTGGCACACCGTGGCGCTCCGGATGCAGGGCACGGCGCTCACGGCGATCGTCGACGGTGTCACGCTCGGCAGCGCCAACGACGGCACCTACGGGATGGGACCGGCCGGCCTGGCCGTCGGCGTAGGGGAGAGCAACATCGCCACCCGCTGGCGCAACGTCCAGTTCGACAACCTGTCCATCACGCCAGGCACGGTCACGACGTACCGGATCGTGAACCGCAACAGCGGCAAGGTCCTCTCCGTCGCCGGCGGTTCCACGGCGGACGGCGCCCAAATCGTCCAGCTCACCGACACCGGAGCGGCGACGCAGCGGTGGCGGACCGTGGCGTCCGGCGGCTACGTCCAGATCGTGAACGTGGGCAGCGGGAAGGCGCTCGACGTGCCGGGCTTCTCCACGGCCAACGGGACCCAGTTCGTCCAGTGGACGGCGAACACCGGCGCCAACCAGCAGTGGACTCTCGGCCAGGCGCCGGACGGCTACAACACGCTCGTCAACCGGCACAGCACGCTGGTCGCGGACGTGAGCGGAGCGTCCACAGCGGACGGCGCCGCCGTCATCCAGTGGCCGGCCCACACCGGTACCAACCAGCAGTGGCAGCTCGTCGCATCCTGACCACGAAACGGAGCAGGCTCATGAGGCGCATGATTGCCGGGGTCGCGTCCCTGGTGCTGATACTCGCTGTCCTGGCGGTGCCGCAGCCGGTGCTGGCGGCCGAGGTCGTGGGGATCTCCCCGACGGACACGCCCGCGCAGATCCGGGCCAAGGCGGCGTCGGTCACGCCGTCGCCACGGCAGCTCGCCTGGCAGCGACTCGAACTGACCGCGTTCATCCACTTCGGGGTGAACACGTACACGAGCCGGGAGCACGGCACCGGCACGGAGGATCCGAACATCTTCCAGCCCAACCAGCTCGACACCGACCAGTGGGCGGCGGCGTTGAAGAACGCCGGCTTCAAGATGGTGATCCTCACCGTGAAGCACCACGACGGATTCATGCTCTACCCGTCCCGGTACACGAACTTCGACGTGGCCAGCAGTTCGTGGCGCGGCGGTACCGGCGACGTCGTGCACGAGTTCGCCGAGTCCGCGCGGGAACAGGGGTTGGGTGTCGGCATGTACGTCTCGCCGTCCGACCTGCACGAGGCGCAGCCCGGCGGCAAGTTCGGCAACAACAGCGCGGCCGTGTCCCGCACGATCCCGACCAACCCCGCGGACGTCGTGAACGGCCGCACGTTCCCGGTCACCGCCGACGACTACAACACGCAGTTCATGAACAACCTGTACGAGATGCTGACCCGCTACGGCGATGTCGCCGAGGTGTGGTGGGACGGCGCGAACCCGACCGGCAAGAGCAATCCGTACAACTACACCGACTGGATCAACATCGTCCGGACGCTGCAACCGAACGCGGCGATCTTCCAGGACATCGACATGCGCTGGGTCGGCAACGAGGACAGCGTGGGGCGGCAGTCCGAATGGTCGCCGACCCCGCTCGTGGGCGACCCGGCCACGGCGGCGGACCGATTCCTCGAACCCGAGGACGAGCGGGCCGCCGACATCGGCGGCGACGCCGTGCTGGCGCAGCGCAAGGCGGACGGCACCAGCAAGTGGAGCCTGCTGCGCTGGACCCCAGCGGAGTGCGACACGTCGATCATGGTCGACGGCTGGTTCTGGCCGACGAACAACATGAAGACGCCCGCGCGGCTGGAGAACGACTACTACACCTCGGTCGGACGGAACTGCCAGCTGCTGCTCAACGTCGGCCCGGACAATCGCGGGCTGTTCGACCAGGCGGCCCTCAACGCCCTGTCCACCTGGCACACCACGATCTCGGGCACGTTCGCGAACGACTTCGCCGCCGGCACCACGGCCAGCAACGACGCCGGCACCGGCAACACCGCCGGCCACGCACCGGGCACAGCCGTCGACCGCAACCTCGACACCTCGTGGCAGCCGACGGCCGGCACCGGCTCGCTGGTCCTCGACCTGGGCGGCTCGCGGACGTTCGACGTGATCTCGGCCCAGGAAGACCTACGGATCGGTATGCGTACCCAGTCCTTCGCCGTGGACCGCTGGACCGGCACCGCCTGGAGCCAGGTCGCCAGCGACACGACGATCGGCCACAAGAAGCTGATCCGGCTGAGCGCGCCCGTCACCACGGACCGCGTCCGGCTGCGGATCACCGGCTCGCGCGCCGCTCCGGCCATCGCGGCGTTCGGCCTGTTCAAGCGCCCGGCCGGTAGCGCCACCGGCGGCCCGATCACGTCCGGGCTGGCCGGCAAGTGCCTGGACGACAACGGCGGCAGCAGCGCCGACGGCAACCGCGTCCAGATCTGGGACTGCAACGGGTCCGCCGCCCAGGCATGGACGCC
The DNA here is from genome assembly GCA_963742725.1 of uncultured Actinomycetota bacterium. Classification (GTDB taxonomy): domain Bacteria; phylum Actinomycetota; class Actinomycetes; order Mycobacteriales; family Cryptosporangiaceae; genus CAVVAL01. The sequence goes on from CAVUMX010000004.1 coordinate 649,895, forward strand.
CATGCCCGACGGCAGCATCCAGATCTTCGGCAAGTGCCTGGACATCTACGGCGGCAGCTCGTCCAACGGGGCCGTGGTGCAGCTCTACACCTGCCACGGCGGCGGCAACCAGAAGTGGCAGGCGTCGGGCGGGACGCTCGTCAACCCGCAGTCCGGCCGCTGCCTGGACGTGCCCGGCTTCAACTCGACCAACGGCACCCAGGTCGTCATCTGGGACTGCAACGGCGGCACCAACCAGCGCTGGACGCTGCCGTGACGGTCACTCCACAGGGTCGGGCGTGCCGCGCGGGACCTCGGCGGTGCAGCGGCGGATTCGGGCCGCCACGAGCCGGGAACCGGCGGCGAGCCCGTACCGCCGGACGGCCTGTGCGCCGTACTCACTGCACGAGGGCGTGTAGCGGCAGCGCGCCGGGAGGTGCGCGCTGATGCCGCGCTGGTAGACGCGGATCGCGGCGAGCCCTGCCCGCGCCGGCACGGTGGTCCTCCGACGGGGGCGGGCCACGGCCGGCGCGGGCAGCAGCGCGACGAACATCATCAGCCCGAAGCAGCCGCACGTGCAGTCGTCGATCCGCTTCTCGATGCGGCCGCAGTCGTCGCAGCCCTGCTCGATCTGGCCCTTCTTGCGGGGCGGGCGGTTCCGCTTGTGCGGCGGCGTGTAGACGAGCAGCCGCCCGAACCGGCGCCAGGCGGCGGCGCGCGCCTTCCGCCTGTACCTCTTTGCGGCCTGCTGCCGGGCGGCCGGATCGGCGGCCTCGTACTCCAGCCTTGCCTGATACAGCTCGGCCTGCTCGCGCAGGCGTGGGTGGCCCGGATCCCCCTGGTACGTCACTCCAGCCTCCTGCGTCGCGCCGACCCGCGAGAGTACTGGCAGGGAGCAATCAGAGCGGGAGGCGGATGATCCGGTCGTCGTCCCGGGCGGGCGTGCCCCGGCCGTCGCGGTTCGACGTGAGGATCCACAGCGACCCGTCCGGTGCCGCTTCGACGTGACGGAGCCGGCCGTACCGGCCCACGAACAGGGTGCCGGGATCGTCGCCGTCCAGCCCGATCCGATACAGCCGCTCGCCGCGCAGGCATGCGACGTACGCACGGTCGTCGGCGATCGCGATGCCGCTGGGGGAGGCGTCGCCGGTGGCCCAGGTCGCCACCGGGTCAACGTACCGGTCGTCGCCGCCGCGCCCCTCGACCTCCGGCCAGCCGTAGTTGCGGCCCGCCTCGATCCGGTTCAGCTCGTCGTACCGGTTCTGGCCGAACTCCGCCGCGAACATCTGGCCGCCTGCGTCCCAGGCGATGCCCTGGACGTTGCGGTGCCCGTAGCTGTAGACGAGCGAGTCGCCGAACGGGTTGCCCGGCGCCGGCTCGCCGTCGGGCGTCATCCGCAGGATCTTGCCGCCGAGGAAGTTCCGGTCCTGGGCGCCGTCCCGTTCGCCCGCGTCGCCGGTGCCGGCGTAGAGCATGCCGTCGGGGCCGAACGCGATCCGCCCGCCGTTGTGGTTCCCCGCTCGGGGGATGCCGGTGACGATCGGCTGCGGACGTTCGCCCAGGCGCAGCCGCGCGATCCGGTTGTCGTCGTCGGTCGTGTAGTAGACGTACACCCAGCGGTCGGACGCGTAGTCCGGCGAGACGGCGACGCCCAGCAGCCCGCCCTCGCCGCTCGGCCGGGCCTCGGTGATCCGCTGGATCTCTTCGATCTTCCCGCCCGGACTGACCGTGAGCAGGCGGGTGCTGTCGCGTTCGGTGACGAGCGCGCGGCCGTCCGGGAGGAACGCCAGGCCCCACGGCGCCTCCAGGCCGGTGGCGAGCACCTTCTCGTCACCGGCGCGGACGGGCGGCGCGTCGTCCACTGTGGGGTCGACGAACAGGCCGAGCCACCAGGCCGCCCCGGCCGCCGCCAGGCAGACGGCCACGACACCAGCCGTCACCGCGGCGACCCGGGTCCACGCCATGGGTCCACGCTAACGCAGCGACAGGCGATCCAGGTCCGGTGTGGCCTCCGCCTCGTTGTAGACCCTGATCGTGTTGGCGCCGGCCTTGAGCGTCACCGGGACGGACGTCGTCTCGGGCCGGTTGTTGCCGATGCCGCTCACCTTCGCCTCGACCGGTGGCCCGCCGTTCACGCTGAAGAAGAACGAGCGGTCCCCGTTGACGGTGTAGTCGATGACCAGCGTGTACTCCCGCGCCGTGGCCACGGTGACGTTCTCGAACGTGACGGACGCCTCGGGACTGCCGCCGATGTTGCGGACCTTCTGGCCGCCCGAACATGGACCGCAGCCGGTGATGCCCGTGCTGCCGAGCCCGTTCCTGGAGTCCTCCGCCTCGCGCATGAACACCGCGTCGGCCGGACGGAGCCGGATCCGGACGTCCCTGCGGACCGTGCCCGGCCGGCCCAGCGTCTCGAACGACGCCGTCACGGGGATGTCGACGGACGTGACGTCCTGACCGGGCGGCGAGGTGACGGTCCAGGTGCCGGTCAGCTCCTGCCCGAGTCGCATCGATGTCGCCGTGATCAGGGCCCCTGTCTGTGTCCAACCGTTGGGCACCGTCGGCGCCAGCGCGACCTTGTCCAGCGCGTCGTCCACGTCGAGCCGCAACGTCGACGTGATCGTCATCGACTGCTGGCCCGGGCCGACCCACTGCATCCCGCCGGGATCGACGGTCATCGTGGTCTTCGGCACCGACGACGCGGGCGGCATCGGGCCCACCGCGATGCGGTCGACGCCGAGCCCGCGCCGCGCCGCGCCGGACAGCGTGACGGTGTTCGCCCCGGCGTTCAGCGGCACCGCGATCGCTGTCGCTGCCGGCACGTCGCCACGATCGACCGGGATCTCGATCCCCGGAGCCCCGTTGACAGCGACCGACAACGAGGTCGCCGCCGCCGCGCTGTGGTCGATCTGAAGCCGGTACGTCCCGGCCTCGGCGACCGTCACGTCCCTGAAGGTGATCGAGCCGCGTCCCGTGACCCGCAACGAACCGGAGCAGGCCGGGCACCAGTCGAGCCGCGTGCCGCCGCTGCGGACCGCGCGCTCCGCCTCCAGCGGCATGGCCTGCCGCACGGACAGCGGGTACCCGTGCGCCACCTTGATCTCGTCGATCCGGAGCTGGTTGCGGAACACCGGTGCCTGCGCGCCGCCCCAGGTGTTCAGCACCTCCAGCTTGAGATACCGGGCATGCTGCTGTCCGATGTCGACGAACTGGGTGCCGCGCGCACTTCGCATCGCCCCGGTGCGTACGGGCTTGCCCCATCGGCGGCCGTCGTCGCTGGCGTAGACGCGGTAGTCCTTGATCCGGGCCGAATCCTCCGGACGGCCGAATGTTTCCCGCGCGTACGTCGGCGACCATTCCCGCTGGTTGACCGCGAGGTGGGACGCCGGGCGGCGCCGGCCCAGATCGAGCGTCACCGAGACCGGCAGCTTGGCGCCCGAGTCCCAGTACTTCTCGAAGCTCCCGTCGACCAGGTTCGCGGCGGGTTGGCCGTCGGCGGACGAGGACGCCATGGCCCTGAGCCCCGAGTGGTAGTGCCGCTGGCCGTCCGTCCGGACCTTGAAGACCGTGTCGTACTGGTCCCACTTCGTGACGCCGAGGATCGTGAGATGCCCACCGGACTGGGCGAAACGCATCCGCTCGCCCGTGCGCAGGTCGGTCACGCCGGTCACCTGGTAGCCGTTGTCGCGGAGCCGGACCTGGTCGGTGCGCGGGCGGGTGACCACGTGCACGTACTGCGTCCGCGCGCCGGGTTCGACCGTGACGATCCCGTGCGCGCCATCGTTCCAGAAGCCCGGCTGCATGCCGCCGTGCAGGTAGCCGCCGCCTTCCGTCCCGTACAGCGACGACCGGATCGGCGGTACCCACTCGGACATGAAGTTGTTGAACGACTCCTGGGGCGGCGGGAGCTTGCCATTCACCATCGGCGTCTCGGCCATCAGCGACTTCATCGACGTGCCCGCGTTGGTGATGTAGCGGCCGGTGCTGAGCCGGAAGTCCACCGCGTGGTCGCCACCGCTGTACCACCAGTCGCCCGTCGTCGGCAGCTTGTAGCAGGCCTCCGTGAGGCGCGGCATCGGCGTGAACGCGGCCTGCGGATAGTCGTAGCTCGGCGTCATGCCGGTCTTCTGCTCGTTGCTGACGGTGTCCATGATCGGCGTGTCCTCGTTGTTGTTGCTCAACAGCCAGGACGGCCGGATCTGGCGGATCTGCTCGTAGAGGTTGTTCCGCTCCCAGTACGCGTTGTCGTTGTCGATCCAGAACCCGGCGAGGCCGGCGTAGTTGGCCATGACCTCGAAGAACAGGTCGTAGCTGTACATGCCGAAACCGTCGCGGGTGGTCAGGTCGACCTGCTGGCCCTTGTACGCCGAGTACGCGGCCGAGTCGAGCGTCTCGATGCCCTGCTCGTTGTGCCACTGCGGGTCGTCGGTCATGTAAAGGATGATCCGGACGTCCTTCGCCTGCCCGGCCTTGACCAGCTCACCGAGGAGATCGCGCTCCGTGGCGCAGCTGCCCGGGATCTTCGACGGCCACGGACGTGCGTACCCGAGCCGGCTGTGGAACGTGGCGAGGACGATGTACGACGCGCCGAGCTTGCGCGCCTCGTCCACCCAGTAGCCGGGAGTCCAGCCGCCCCCGGTGACGTCGCGTTCCCACTCCGCGCAGTCCAGGTGCTTCGGTGCCGTGAACATGCCCCAGTGCAGGAACAGGCCGGCGGTGGACGCGCGTAACCAGTCCTGGCGCGGGTGGTCGACTTCGCTGGTCGTGGGTGGCGCCGCGTTGGCGTTCGCGGGTGGGGCCGCGGTGGCCGGTGGGGCGCTGATGAGGCCCAGCGCGAGGACCGTCGCGGTGGCGGCCCGGAGGATGACGTTGCGCTGCGGTCGGAGTCCCATGACGCTCGCTCCTCGCTGAGCTGGCCGACGATGTCCGGAAAGATCCGACGATTTCACCGGACTGGCTGGCGGTCAAGGCTTCTTTCCGGGACGGAACGGTGCCGCCCGCTCCGACGACTGGCCCGCGCGGACTTCGGGTGGGATCAGGCAGCCAGGCTCCCCGATCCCACCCGAAATCGGGCGTCAGCCGTGGCCGCAACGGCCGGGGTCGGCGCAGCTACACGGCGGGGATGTTGCGGGTGCCCGTTCGCGCAGCAGGCCGCGCCGCCGCAGGAAGGTCCGGACCCGGTACGCCGCCCAGACGAGGACGCCGATCCAGACGCCCGTCACCACGGCCGGGAAGATCCACTCCGTGTTGCCGGTGCGCGGGTAGACCTCGTCGCCGAGGTTGATCACCAGGTCCGGCGCCTGATTGAACAGGACGGGGACGCGGTCGCCGAGCTCGTAGGCGTGGCGTCGGGGGTCGCCGTACTGCGGGGCGTAGATCACGTCGTCGCGGACCACGCGCCCGTCGTCGCTGCGGTAGTCGCCCCGGAAGCTCGGGCTCCTGCCCGAAATCCGTTCGTCGAGCACGACGACTCCAGGAGTGCCGCTCCCGAACGCGGCGCGCACCGTCGGCACCAGGTTGAGGATGTGCCCGGGCCAGAAGGTGATCACGAAGATCAGGGCCATGAACCCGTTCCCCGCCAGGGACTTCACCCGCTGCACGGCCCGAGAGTAGGCGCCCGTCGCTAGTCCGGGCGGGCCGCCGGCCAACTGTCGGGGATGTTGGGGTATCCGGTGCCGGGTTACAGGACGGGATTCCGAACAGTCCGGTTTGGGCGGCGGGCGGGCGGCGTTGGCGGGCGGCGTGTGGCGGGTGGTGGGTGGCGGGCTGGCGCCGCCCCGGGGGTGGGGCGGCGCCGGGTGGTCAGAAGTCGTCGTCGAAGGAGACGGTGCCGGTGACGCCGACCTGGTACGCCGACACGCGCCGTTCGAAGAAGTTCGACAGCTCCTGGACGTCCTGCAGTTCCATGAACGCGAACGGGTTGGACGAGCCGTACAGCGGCGGGATGTCGAGTTGCGCGAGCCGCCGGTCGGCGACGTGCTGGAGGTATTCGCGCATGTCCGTCAGCGACATCCCGGGCACGCCCTGGCCGAGCAGGTCCTCGGCGAACTGCACCTCGCACTCGACGGCCTCGGCCAGCATGTCGCGGACCTGCTCGGCCAGTTCGTCGTCGAACAGGTCGGGTTCCTCGGCACGAACCGTGTCGACGACGTCGAACGCGAACGCCATGTGCATCGACTCGTCGCGGAACACCCAGTTCGTGCCGGACGCCAGCCCGTTGAGCAGGCCGCGCGAGCGCAGGAAGTACACGTACGCGAAGGCGCCGTAGAAGAAGAGGCCCTCGATGCACGCGGCGAAGCAGATCAGGTTGAGCAGGAACGCCCGCCGGTCCTCGCGGGTCTCCAGTCGCTGCAGTGCGTTGATCGAGTCGATCCAGCGGAAGCAGAAGTCGGCCTTGCGGCGGATCGACGGGATGTTCTCGATCGCGGCGAACGCCTCGAACCGTTCCTGCTCGTCGGGCACGTACGTGTCGAGCAGGTTCAGGTAGAACTGGACGTGCACGGCCTCCTCGAACAGTTGCCGCGACAGGTAGAGGCGTCCCTCGGGCGAGTTGACGTGCTGGTACAGGTTCAGCACCAGGTTGTTCGCGACGATCGTGTCCCCGGTGGCGAAGAACGCGACGAGCCGGCTCACCAGGTGCCGCTCGGCGGGGGACATGCGCCCCAGATCCGCCAGGTCGGAGTGCAGGTCGATCTCCTCGACCGTCCACGTGTTCTTGATCGCGTCGCGGTACCGGTCGAAGAAGTGCGGGTAGCGCATCGGGCGCAGGGTCAGGTTCATGCCGGGGTCAAGGAGCATCGGGTTCACTGGCACGCCTCACACGACTCGGGGTTCTCGAGGGAGCAGGCCTCGGGCGTGATCGCCACGGTGGCCTGCTGGATGCGGGTCGCCGGACGCGACCGCAGGTAGTACGTCGTCTTCAGCCCGGACTTCCAGGCGTACAGGTACATCGAGCTGAGCTTGCCGATGTTCGGCGCGCTCATGAACAGGTTCAGCGACTGGGACTGGTCCACATAGGGCGCCCGCGCGGCGGCCAGGTCGATCAGCGCCCGTTGCGGCAGTTCCCAGGCGGTCCGGAACAGTTCACGCACGTCCGCGGGTAGCTCGGTGATGCCCTGGACGGACCCTTCGGCGCGCTTGATCGCCGTCCGGACCGGTTCGGTCCACAGCCCGCGCGACTTCAGCTCCCGGACGAGCGCCGAATTGATCTGCAGGAACTCGCCGGACAGCGTCTCCCGCTTGAACAGGTTCGACACCTGCGGCTCGATGCACTCGTAGCAGCCGGCGATCGAGGCGATGGTGGCCGTCGGCGCGATCGCGATGAGCAGCGAGTTCCGCAGCCCGTGCTCGCCGATGCGCTCGCGCAGCGCCGCCCAGCGCTCGGTCTGGGTGCCGGTCACGTCCCACAGGTCGTGCTGGAGCTGACCCTGCGCAGCCCGTGTCTCGGCGTAGGCCGGGTGCGGGCCAGGCGCGTCCGCTGCGACCGGTGGGATCGTCGAGCCAGGCTTCACGATCTCACCGGTCGGAAGTCCGGCGGCCAGCTCGGACGAGCGTTCCAGCGCGGTGAGGTAGATGTCCTCGGCGATCCGGGTGGACAGCTCCTTCGCGGCGGGGGAGTCGAACGGCAGCCGCAGCGCGAAGAACACGTCCTGCAGGCCCATGACGCCGAGCCCGACCGGCCGCCACCGCGGGTTGCTCGCCGCCGCTTCCTCGCTCGGGTAGTAGTTGATGTCGATCACCCGGTCGAGGAACGTCACGGCGGTGCGGACGGTCGCGCGCAGCCGGTCCCAGTCGACGCCGTCGCCGTTCAGGTGCGCGGCCAGGTTGATCGAACCGAGGTTGCACACGGCCGTCTCGTCGTCGCTGGACACCTCGATGATCTCGGTGCACAGGTTCGACAGGTGGACGACGTTGCCGGGCTCGGCCGTCTGGTTGGACAGCCGGTTGGAGGCGTCCTTGAACGTCATCCAGCCGTTGCCGGTCTGGGCGAGCGTGCGCATCATCTTGCCGAACAGGTCACGTGCCGGCACCTGCCGTACATAACGACCGGCGGCCTCGGCGGCCCGGTACACCTCGTCGAACTCGGAACCCCACAGGTCGGGCAGCTCGGGGACCTCGTCCGGGTCGAACAGCGACCACGGTTCGTCGGCCTCGACGCGGCGCATGAACTCGTCCGGGATCCAGTTGGCGAGGTTCAGGTTGTGGGCGCGGCGCGCGTCCTCGCCGGTGTTGTCCCGCAGTTCGAGGAACTCCTCGACGTCGGGGTGCCACGGCTCCAGGTAGACACAGGCGGCGCCCTTGCGCCGTCCGCCCTGGTTCACGGCCGCGACGGAGGCGTCGAGCGTGCGCAGGAACGGCACGATGCCGTTGGACTGGCCGTTCGTGCCGCGGATCAGCGCGCCCCGCGACCGGACCCGCGACCAGCCGATCCCGATGCCGCCGGCGAACTTCGACAGGTGCGCGACCTGGGAGTACCGCTCGTAGATCGAACCCAGCTCGTCGCGCGGCGAGTCGACGAGGTAGCACGAGGACATCTGGGTGTGCCGGGTGCCCGAGTTGAACAGCGTGGGCGAACTCGGCAGGTACGCGAGCGACGACATGAGCCGGTAGAAGCCGATCGCCTCGGCGGGCGTGGTCGACAGTCCACAGGCGACTCGCAGCAGCCAGTACTGCGGCGTCTCCACGACCAGCCGGGTGGTCGGGTGGCGCAGCAGGTAGCGGTCGTAGACGGTGCGCAGGCCGAAGTACTCGAAGCGCAGGTCGCCGTCCGGGTCGACCGAGTCGTCGAGCTTGCGGGCGTTGACCCGGACGAACTCCGCCGTCTCGTCGCCGATCAGGCCCTCGGCGTGACCCAGCAGCACCGACTGGCTGAACGAGGCGATGCCCTGCCCTCGGACCTCCTTGTCGACGTACCCGGCCAGCAGCCGCGCGGCGAGCCGGGAGTACTGCGGCTCCTCGCTGATCATCTCGGCGGCGGTCTGGATCGACAGCCGGTCCAGCTCGGCCGTCGTGGCACCGTCGTAGAGGCCGCTGATCGTCCGGGTCGCGACCCGCAGCGGGTCGATGTCGGTGAGATCGGCGGCCCACCGCTCCACCGCACGGACGATCTTGTTGACGTCTACCGACTCGGCGTCGCCGTTGCGTTTGCGTACCTGCATGTGGGGTCGGGCGCTCGTGACCGTCACACTCTCTCCTCGCGAGTTCGGTCCAGAGGTCTTCGGACACGCGAGGGGGACGCCAGGAAAGCACGAGCTGGCGTCAGCCGTCCCACGCGGCGTCGGACCGCCACGCACGGTGTGCGCGGCGCGCTGGCAGGTCTTCGGACTCGTGGGCCGGCGCGGCGTCGGACGCCACGTGCTCCTACTGGCCGTCGCTTCCCGGAACAGCCTGTTCCAGTGCGTGTGACGGCGTTCGTTCCCACTTACCGCTGCGGGGCAGTCCCGGATTCCCACCGGGTTCCCTGTTCAGAGCGCACACCGAGGGGCGCTGGCCGGCTGTCCCCCTCGGCGCACGCTCTTGCCACGACCACCATGGAGCGGCGGCCGAACCAGCTGCGTCGACCACTATATATAGCGGCTCCCTGGCATGAGCACCCGGATATGTCGTGTCGGCGTGTCGCTGGCGCTGGTCGTGCAGGCCGGCGTCGGCGCAGGGTCATTTGCAGGTTTGCGCAATCCCGTCCGCGGCACCTTCTCGCGCGCACCGGCGCTGCCTAGCGTCTCCCACGGTCGACAGGCCGGGACGTCAGAGACGGGGTGGACCGTGAGCGCTGTGCCCAAGTTGGTGGTGTTCGGATTACTCGGAGGGCTGGCTATGTTCAGCAGCCCGGCGGGGGCCGGCGCGGAGGACGCGCCCCCACCGATCGAAGAGGACTACGTCTACCCGTTCGCCGCTCAGATCGAGCGCGACCGGGGTATCAAGCTCATCAAGGGCGACGGGCACGTCCTGTTCGCCGACTGCGTCACCGGCGCCGACCAGATCAAGGTCGAGAGCCGCCGCTGGCCGGGTACGCGGGGGCACTTCTGCTTCCGCGTCAAGGGCAACACGGGGTATGTGGCGCTGGAGATCCCCGAGGCGTACGTGATCTGGAGCGACCAGAACCACGCCCTGAACGCGAAGATCACGGTCGCGTCCGAGACCGAGACCGTCCACGTCCCCAAGGACGACTTCGTCGGCATCGGCGAGGGCGGCAACGACCCGAACAGCGGACCGGCGACGGTCCTCGAGCTGCGGGTGGCGAACCCGTGAGGCGGACCGTGGTGGTCGCGGCCACCGTTCTCCTCGCCGGACTGATCACAGTGGTCCCGGCGGCTGCTGACCCGGCTCCGGGCGGTGCCACCGACCGGCTCGGCGTCCTCGAGCTGATGAAGTCGGGTGGCCCGGCGGCCCAGCGGGCGGCCGAGGCGGCGCTGTGCGGTACGGACGCGCAGTTCCAGGAGTTCCTGACCACGGGCCAGCACACCGCGCGTGAACACGACGACCGGACGCGGGCCGCCGAGCTCATGGCGTCCGCCGGCCCGGCGACGAAGGCGGCCGGCACCGACGCGCTGGACGGGAACATCGCGGAGGTCCGTGAGTTCCTGGACTCCGGCTGGAAAGCGCCGATGGAGCACGACTTCCGGATCCGGACCGCGCAGATCTCCAACGTGGGCGGACCGGCGGTCAAGGACGCCGCTCGCACGGCGCTCGAAGGCGATTCGGACGACCTGCGTGCTTTCCTCGTCGGCGGCCAGTACACGGCGCGCGCCCATGACGACCGGATCCGAGTCACGCAGATCATGAGCGCGGGCGGCGACGCGATGAAGGACGCCGCGCGGGTCGCGCTCGAAGGCGACTCGCTGGACCTCCGCGAGTTCCTGATCGTCGGGCAGCACGTCGCCCGGGCGCGGGACAAGGAACTCCTGGACGTGGCGGCGTTGACCGCGCTCGCGAAGGAAGCCGGCGAGCAGGCCGCGTGGGAGACTGAGCAGGCGCGGATTACGTCCGACCAGGCGGTCAACGCGGCCCGGCTGGCCAAGGAGGCGGCCGAGCGCGCCGCCGCGGAGACGAGGGCGGCCCAGGGCGCGGCAGCGCGGGCGACCAGCGCAGCCGGACGCGCCGCGGACGCCGCGAGCCGGGCGGCCTCCGCTGCCCGGACCGCCATCGGCGCGGCGAACCAGGCGAGCACCGCGGCGCGCGCGGCGGCCAGCGCGGCCACCCGTGCCGCGTCGGCGGCGACTCTGGCTGGACAGGCCGCGTCGAACGCGTACAACGCGGCGGCCGGTGCGGCGACGGACGCGCGGCTGGCCGGGGCGGCTCGGGACGCGGCCGTGACCGCCAAACAGACGGCCTTGAAGGCACGCGAGGCGGCGAAGGCGGCCGAGTACGCGGGCATGGCGGCTGACGCCGCCGGTGGTTCGGCGACGTTCGCGGCGAGCGCGGGCACCAACTCCGCTGCCGCTGCCGACGCGGCGGCGGATGCGGCCGAGCAGGCGGGTGTGGCGTCGGACGAGGCCCGGCGCGCGCGTGAGCAGGCCAACAAGGCGCGGGCGGCGGCGGCGCAGGCGACCCGTGCGGCGAACGCCGCGCAGCAGTTCGCCAGCAAGGCAGCGGCGGCGGCCCGGGAATCGCGGATCGCGGCGGACGAGGCCGCGACGCACGCGGAAGCGGCGGCCGTGGCGGCGGAGGAGGCCGCGAACCACGCCGGCGAGGCCGAGCACGCGGCCCGTCGTTCGGCGGAGCACGCGGCAGCGGCGGCACGCGCGGCCACCACGGCGACGACGGCGGCGGAGCAGGCCAAGAAGGTCGAGGAGCTGGCTCGTGCCGCCGACGACGAGCGGCTCAAGACGCTGACGGCCGAAGGTGTCCTGGTGGCGCAGGAGGACCTCGTGAAGGAGGAGGCGGAACAGGCGCGGCTGGCGCTGCGGATCGCCGAGCGCGACCGGCTGGACGCACAGACCCGCCAGCTCCTGACCGAGGCGTCCGTGCCGGACGCGTCAGAGGCCACGGTCCTCAACAGCGGTCGTAAGGCGGCGCTCTACCTCGCGAAGACCGGCGACCCCTGGACCAGGGCGACGGCCGAGCAGGCCCTTGCCGGCGGTGTCGAGGACATGCGTGCGTACCTGCGGACCGGCCGTCTCGTCGCGGCGGACGAGGACGACCGGGCACGCGCCCGGCACCTCGGCAGCACCGGCAAGCCGGCCGTGAAGGCGGCAGCCGACGCGGCACTGAACAGCAACCCGGCGAACGTGCGGGAGTTCCTGCGGACCCGGCAGTACGAGGGCAAGGCCGAGGACGCGCGGATCGAGGCGGTCCGGCTCGGGCAGACGGGCGGGCCGGCGATGAAGGCGGCGGCGCGCGAGGCGCTGGAAGGCACCGAGGCCGAGCTGATCGAGTTCATCGAGAACGGCCAGCACGTGGCGGCAGAGCAGGACGACCGGATCAAGATCATGCAGATTCGCAGTGCTGGCAAGGCCGAGGTCAAGGCGGCGGCGCAGATCGCGCTGTCGGGGCCGCGGTCCTACCAGCGCCACTTCCTCACCGTGGGCCAGTTCAAGGCGCAGCGGCGTGACATGGAGACCGCGACGCACATCGAGCGGGTCCGTGGCTATGTCGCCGAGGCTGCTCAGGTGGCGGCCAAGGCTCGGCAGGATGCGGCCGAGGCGGCCCGGGTCGCGGCTATCGCACGGCAGGCGGCCGACGACGCCGCCCGCTATGCGAACGAGGCGCAGGCGTCGGCCAACCAGGCCGCGGAGTACGCCAGGACGGCGGCAGACGCTGCACAGGCGGCGCAGACGTCGGCCAACCAGGCCGCGGCGTCGGCCCGGACGGCACGCGATGCGGCCGCGTCGGCCCGCGCCAGCGCACGGTCGGCGGTGGCGTCCGCGGAGGAGGCGGAGCGGTCCGCGACCCACGCGCGGTCCTACGCCGACGCGGCGGCGAAGTCGGCGGACGAGGCCCGTGCCTCCGCGCGGGAGGCGGGCAAGTCGGCGCAGGAGGCGGCGGATGCGATGGAGGCCGCGCGGCAGCACGCCATCACACGGCAGCGGGCCGAGGACGCGGCCAAGCCGGGCGGCAACGGCGACCAGTGGCGGTGGACGGATCCTGACCCCGCGTCGTCGCCGATCCGCCTGGGGAACCAGGCCAACGGGAACAACGCGCTCGCGCTGGGCCTGGTCCAACTCTGGGGCGGCAACTGCGAGCCCGGCTTCAAGCAGATGATCTGCTATGGGGTCAGCACGCCGAACGGCCGCCCGATGACGGTCGGCGACTACCTCCTCTACCCGGGCTCGAAGGCCGGACTCAACAGCGTCCTGGACGCGGAGGCGCGGGAGCGGCAGCGACTGCGGGACATGAACATCAACGCCGACCTGTACGGGCCGGACATCCTGCGGCACGAGGCGGTCCACTCGGGGCAGTGGCAGACCAGCAAGCCGACCGACTTCATGCCGTCGTACTGGCTGGGTACGGGCTGGTCGTACCTCACGACCGGCACCGACGGCAAGGGTAACCCGTACGAGGAGGAGGCCAACCTCTATCACGGCGGGTACCGCGAGTGGTGGGACCGCGACGTGTATTACATCGCGCCCGGCGCTTGCGACCTGAACCCGTGCGCCGGCTGGGAGAAGAAGAAGGACGGGCCGGTGGCGTGAGCCGGATCGTCCGGGTAGGTGTGGCGGGCGCCCTCGCGGCGTCCGCCGCCCTCGGGCTCGCCGCGTGCAGCCCGAAGGCGTCATCGGTCGCGGCGCTGCGGTTCGTCGACGGGGAGTTCACTCTCCTCATCGCCTCGTGCGACGGGTTCGAAGCGAACCGGATCAGCGTGTACCCGGAGACCAGGAACGTCGCCGGGAACTGGACGGTGGCCCGTGGCACCGGTGAGGCGCCGCACGAGGTGCCGCTGACGGAGACGCCGCAGGGGTGGACGGTCGAGGTCGACACGCTCGGCGAACTGAGGCCGGACACGGAGTACGGCGTCTCGGTGTTCAGCGAGGGCGCCAAGTCCGCGGTCCCGATCAGGTTCACGGTCGAGCAGGTCGCGAAGTTGAAGGGGGACGACGTCCTCGTCGGGCAACCGGCGGACGTCGGCAAGGCCGTGTCGGAGAAAGAGTTCCGCTCCGACGCGTGCGAGTAGGTCAATTATCGAGAACGGGGATTGAGGGAATGTCAATGAGACACGTGCGGGCTGGTGGGGCGCTGGTCGCCGCCACGCTCGCGGCCGGCTTGTTAGGGCCGGTCGCGGTTCAGGCGATCTCGGGCGGGACTCCCGCCGCGATCGGCAGCTACGGATTCACGGTGAAGCTGGAGAGCGCCGGGCGGAGTTGCGCCGGTGCGCTGGTGGATCCGGAGTGGGTGATCACGGCGGCGAGCTGCTTCCCGGAGAACATCCCGGCGGGGCAGACCGCGCCGACGGGGGCGCCGAAGGTCGCGTTCACCGCCACGGTCGGCCGTACCGACCTGTCGACGACCGCCGGGCACACCGTCGCGGTGACCGACCTCGTCGGGCGTGCGGACCGCAACGTCGTGCTGGCCAGGCTCGCTACGCGGATCACGGACGTCGCGCCGGTGTCGATCGGCACGACCGCACCGGCGGCGGGCGACGTGCTCCGGGTCGCCGGCTACGGCCGTACCGGCACCGAGTGGGTGCCTGACCTGCTCCACACCGGACAGTTCACGGTCGATGCGGTCCGGCCGACGGGGCTGGACGTCACGGGCCAGGGCAGCGCGGCGATCTGCAAGGGCGACTCCGGCGGTCCGGCGTTCCGCGAGGTCGAGGGCCGGGTCGAGTTGGTCGGCGTCAACGACCGGTCGTGGCAGGGCGGCTGCTACGAGGCGACCGAGACGCGGCGCGGGGCGACAGAGTCCCGCGTGGACGACATCGCGAAGTGGATCACGTCGACGACCCGGTTCCGGGGCGTCACGTCGTTCCACTCCTACGCGAATGCCCGGTCGCGCATCTTCCAGTTTGACAACGTGACGGTGCCGGGCAAGACCGCCGTCCGCTCGATCTGGGACTCCGGTGTCAACGGCTGGGACATGCGCAGGTCGAAGCCGGTGACCGGTGACTTCACCGGCGACGGCAAGGTCGACGTGGCCGCGCTGTACGACCAGGGCAACAACAGCACGGCGCTCTGGCTGTTCGAGGACATCAACGGCAGGACGGCCGTGCAGCCGCGCAAGGTGTGGGAGACGCAGCAGGGCCACTGGGCGTGGAGTTCGAGCACCCCGGTGGCCGGCGACTTCAACGCCGACGGCAAGACCGACATCGCGGTGTTCTACCACTACGGCAACTACCACGTGCGGCTCTTCGTGTTCGACCGCGTGGCGTCGGCCGGCAGCCAGCCGTTCAACCACGTGACGTGGGACTCCGGGCCCGGGCAGTGGGATCCGGGACGTGCCAAGCCGGTGGCCGGAGACTTCAACGCCGACGGCCGGGCCGACATCGCGGCGTTCTACAACTACGACGGCAACACCACCGGGCTGTGGCTGTTCGACAACGTGGACGGTGGGGGGAGCGCGGCGCCGCGCAGGACGTGGATCACGGGTGCCGGCCACTGGTCCTGGGCCGCGACGACTCCGGTTGCTGGCGACTTCACCGGTGACGGCAAGGCCGACATCAGCGCGATCTACCACTACGGCAACTATCACGTGCGGCTGTTCCTGTTCGACCGGGTCGCGAACCCGGAGAGCGGTCCGTACAACCACGTGACGTGGGATTCCGGCGCCGGGCAGTGGGATCCGGACCGCGCCCAGGTCGTGGCCGACGACTTCGACAACGACGGGAAGGCCGACCTCGCCGCGCTGTACAACTACGGCAACGCGCAGACCAAGCTGTGGGTGTTCGACCACGTCGCAGCGGGTGGCACGCCGTTCAACCGGATGGCCTGGGACTCGGGACCGGGCATGTGGAACTGGGCGTCCGGTCAGCCGGTCGCCGGACCAATTGGTCTGAAGTAGTAGGGCGGTCGCTCCGGCCGGGTGTCCCATTCCCCGGCCGGAGCGACCCGTCATTCGTCCCTCAGCCCCACCGGCTCACCAGTAGCAGCTCCAGTGGCACCACCAGTGGCCTACGTGCACCCACAGCCCGAGTCCGATGAGAAGCACCGCTACACACCTCCGGTTCGTAACTTGGAGTTGCCGGCCGGATACCTTCTGTGGCGATCGCGAATTCAGATTACGTGCTTTTCCACCTGCTGATCCAAAAGGTGGAAATGAGACCCGCGTGACTTGATGAGTGAATTTTCTTCACTCGCCCAACAGATGATTGCCAGTGGCCGATTGGCTGTGCTTCTGTGGCCTCTCAGGGCCGAAGCGGCATTTCCGCAGCTTGAACGCCTCGTGGGGGCGCGGACCCTGCTGGGGGGTAGTCATGCGCATGTGGAAGTCGGCGTTGGTCCTCACGCTCGCGATCGGCATGACGGTGCCGGCGCCCGTCGCCGCCGATCCGCCACCGCTCCCGGACCCCGAGCCGGACTACACCCTGATCGGGGACCTTGCGCTGTGCGGCGTGATTCGCCTAGGCACCCTCACCATCCCCGCTTCGAGAACGCTGCGCGTGGCGACGGAGCCCGACCCGGCGGTCGTCATCCCGTCGCGCGCAGGTGATCCGCCCAAGCAGAACTGCCCGGCGGCTTCCGTCGGCTCCCTCCGGATCGAAGCCAACAGGATCATCAACAACGGCACCATCGACGCATCCGGCACCCAGCCGGTCCCGGTGGATCCTTCGGCTGATCCGCCCAGCGGGAACGGCGGCGGTGCCCACCACGGTGCCGGCGGCGACGGATCGACGGGCACCGGCGGCGAGGCGTACACCGATCCGGACAACCGGCTGAGCGCGACCACCGAACCGGGCGCACCCGGCGCCGGTACGGCCAAGGGGCTCGGCGGCGGATCGCTGGTGCTGGTCGCGCGGCAGCGCCCGGTCCGGCTCGACCCGGACGATCCCACCATCACCTACGTCGACGGCCAGATCGTCAGCACGGGCCCGATGCGCGTCAACGGTATCCAGGGTCGCAGTGACACGTCCGGCACGTGCGGCCAGCCCGACGGCTCGGTAGCGTTCGCCGGCGTCCACGCACCCGGTGGTGGTGGGGCCGGCGGCGGGATCGTCCTCGACGCGGTTCGCCTCGAACTTTCCGGCCAGCTCTCGGCGCGGGGCGGTCAGGGCGGGTTCGGCCGCGCGGGCGGGGGCGGCGGCGGAGGCGGCGGCGTCGTCAAGCTGATCGCCCCGATCCAGATCCTGACCGGCGCATTTGGCGTGGACGTGGCGGGCGGCACGCCTGGCGGTGCCTGCACGGTCGGCAACCTGCCGAACCCGGCGCCGGTCCCGGGCGAGCAAGGGCAGCCCGGCGACCGGGTGGACGTCGCCACGCCACAGGCGACCGCCCACGACCCAGCCAGCTTCTGGAACAGCGGCACCGTACGGGTGCCGGTCAGCGCCGCCGGTTCCTACTCCGGCTCCAGCCCGTCCGGCTTCACCGTGTACGTCTGCGGGATCCGGTCGTCCACCAGCGCGCCGCCGGCCGTCCCGACGGCCAACTCGGCCGCCGGCCCGTGCGGCACCGGACTCGCTCCGCTCGCCACGAAGGCGTTCGCCGGCGTGTTCGCCGTCCAGCCGGGCGACGCCGGTGCCTTCGTCGACCTGCCGCTCGGTGACGCCGCCGACGACGGCTACTGGGGCGTGTGGGCGGCGATCGTCCGTGGCGCGGCCGTCTCGGATCCGCCGGCCACGGTCCACACCGTGTTCGGCGTGGACAACACCGCGCCTGCCGTGACGATCACCAGCCCGGCGGCGAACTTCGTGACGTCCGGGCCTGACGTCGTCCTCGACTTCGACCAGTCCGATCCGGACGCGGCGGGCGTGCCGTCGGGGATCGCCGCGACCGAGTGCCGCAACGAACTCCCGGCCGCCTCGCCGTACGCGCCCTGCGTGCCCGGGCAGGTCTTCGCGCTCACTCCCGGCTATGGCGCCAAGCGCATCGGCGTCCGGGTCACCGACGTCGTCGGCAACCTGACCGAGCGGACCGTGTCGGGGTCCTTCGCCAACGCGCCTCCCGCCGTTGCCGCCGACCGCGCCTCCGTGACCGTGGCCGAGGGCACGCTGGCGTCGATGACGGGCACTGTCGCAGACCGCGAAGCGGTGTCGCTCGGCGCCTCGATCGGCACGATCGTCGCCGGTCCGGGTGGGACGTGGTCGTGGAGCTACCAGAGCACCGAGGGCCCGGCCGATAGCCAGCAGGTGACGATCACCGCGACGGACTCGCTCGGCCTCGCCGGCCAGGCACGGTTCGACCTGGTCGTCGCCAACGTGGCTCCGTCGGTCGCGCTGACAGGCCCGCCAGCGGGCGCGCGGTACGCGGTGGGCGTGCCGGTACCGGTGTCGGCGTCCTTCACCGATCCGGGCACCGCCGACACCCACACCGCCACGGTGTCCTGGGGCGACGGGGAGACGAGCCCGGTGCCCGCCACGGCCGGCGCCGTCACCGCCGAGCACCGCTACGCCGTGCCGGGGGAGTACCTGGTGACCGTGACCGTCCTCGACGACGACGGCGGCACCGGCGTCGCCTCCCGCGCGGTGATCGTCACGAAGGCACCGACCGCGCTGAGCGCCGAACCGGCCGTCGCGCGGATCGGGCCCGGGATCACGGTGAACCTGCTCAACCTGAAGGCGCGGCTGATCCGGTCCGACACCGGGGCGCCGCTCGCCGGCCAGACCGTCACGATGACCGTGCCGAGGCTGATCGGCGGCACACCGATCACCGTCTGCACCGCCGTCACCGGAGCTGACGGCCGGGCCAGCTGCGACGGCACGGCGAATGTCCTGCAGATCGTGCTCAACGCCGGATACCGCGCCAATTACGCCGGGACCGTGGCGTACCTGCCGTCCACCGCCAGGGGGTCGCTCGTGAGCTGACGGCTCGACGGCCTCACCCACTAGGCTCGCCTGATGGGCACGGAGGCTGACCGACCGGCGAACGATGTCAGGTTGGAGCGCATCGAAGCAGTCACCGACGCCGCCCTCGCCCATCTCGGGCTGGAAGACCTGCTCGCCGAGCTGCTGGATCGCGTCCGCGACCTGCTGCGGGCCGACATGGCTACGGTGCTCCTCCTCGACGAGGAGACGAACGAACTCGTGGCCACCGCCGGCCGGGGCACCGAGGAGGAGGTCCGGCTGGGCGCCCGTGTCCCTGTCGGGAGGGGGTTCGCGGGTCGTGTCGCGGCGGAGCGGCGGCCGGTGCGGATCGAGCACGTGGACCACACGAACGTGATCAACCCGATCCTGTTGCGGACGGGCGTCAAGTCGGTGGTCGGCGTGCCGATGGTGGTCAGCGGCACGCTGATCGGCGTCCTGCACGTCGGCACGCTCACGCCGCGCTGGTTCTTCGACGACGACGTCGAGCTGCTCCAGCTGGTCGCCGACAGGATCGCCCTCGCCACCCAGGCGCACATGTCCGCGCTGGACCGTGCCGCCGCGGCGGCGTTGCGGCGGAGCCTGCTGCCCGGCCGGCTCCCCGCCGTCCCGGGGGTGGACATCGCCGCCCGCTACCTGGCCGGCGAGCAGTCCGGGGTGGGCGGCGACTGGTACGACGTGTTCAAGCTCCCCAGCGGGAAGATCGGCGTCGTCGTCGGCGACGTGCTGGGCCGGGGCGTCCGGGCCGCCGCGGTGATGGGCCGCCTGCGCAGCGCTCTGCGCGCGTACGCGCTGGACTACGACGATCCCGCCGAGGTGCTGGAACGGCTGGATCGCAAGGTGCAGCACTTCGAGACCGACATGATGGCCACCGTCCTGTACGCGGTCTTCGACCCCACGTTCGCGTGGATGTCGGTGTCGGCCGCCGGTCACCTCATGCCGGTCGTCGCCGCGCCCGGACGTCCGACGGCGCTTCTCGACGTGCCGGTCGACGCCCCGGTCGGGGTCGGGTCGCGGCTGAACCGGCGGACGACGAGGGTCGAACTGTCGCCCGACGCGGTCCTCTGCTTCTACACCGACGGGCTCGTCGAGCGGCCCGACCGGTCACTCGACGTTGCCTTCGACCAGCTCTGCCGCGTGGTCACGGCCGATGCCGCCGACGTCGTCTGCGAGACGGTCATCCAGGAACTGCTGGGTACGGCCCCACGCAACGACGACGTCGCCCTGCTGGTCCTGGCCCGAGAGAAGCCCTGACGGGCGAGTGCGGGCGCCCCCGGGGGGACGCCCGCACGACTGGTCAGCCTCCCACTGCAACGCGGGTCGTGACCACGGTGAGGCCCGGAACGTGCGGGCTGTCCATCGTGGTCGTGACGCTGCCGTTTCCGCTGTTCACGCCGCGGACGCGCAGCCCGTAGGTCACCGAGTCGCCAGGCACCGGATCGGTGCTGGTCACCCGGAGGTCCTCCATGATCGGGAGGGCCTGGGTGTCACCGCCGGAGCCGTTCAGGTTCTCGGCACCCACCACCGTCGCCTGCCCGGCCGGCGCGCCTGGCAGTGCCGCGGGGTCGTAGGCGTAGCTGATGTCCTCGGCGCCGTCGACACCGATCCACACCTGGAAGTGGCGGTTGGAGTTGGTGCCGAAGACGTCGACCTGCCATTCGACCACCAGCCAGGTGTTGACGCCGTCGGTGAGCGTCGCGGCCCGGATGCCCTCGTCGTTCGTGCCGTCGAGGTCGGTCCAGAACGGCGCGAGGATGTTGTTCGGCCGTGCCGGACTCGGGATGACCGGCGAGCAGCACTCGTTGTCCTCGGCCGAGCCGCCGCCGGCGACGATGTACCCGTTGGAGTCGACGCCGATCTGGGTGTAGCTCCGTCCGGCGTAGACGTACGCGGGCACGTTGAAGTTGATGATGTCCTCGTCACCGATGGCTACCGGCGTGACGCCGAAGCCAGCCAGCGGGAGGTAGCCGGCAGGTGAGACACCGGGCGCGATCGACGGCGTGCCCGGCACGGCGCCCGCGAGCGGCACGTTCAACTTCTCGACCGTGCGGTTGTCGACCACCACCGCGTTGTCGGCGGTGACGACGCGCATGTTGGCGCTGACGTTCGTGGTCAGGTCGACGTCCGTCGCGTTGAACGAGTTGTTCGTGGCGACGACCGTGCAGTCCGTGACGCCGCGGACCGGGATCCGCTCCGGGCTGCACGAGCTGGTCAGGTTCACCGCGCCCTGCTGCGGCACCCAGGCGACGGGCAGGTGCAGCGTCGGGTAGCCGTCACGCCGCGGGTCGAGCCGGACCTCGCCGAACTTCTGCCCGGTCCCGGTCGTGGTGCGGATCGTGATCGACAGGTTGATCGACTGGTTCGGGTCGAGCGCGAACGACGACGGCAGAACGGTGATCGTGCTGCCCGCGGGCTGCTTCACGGTCACGTCGTAGCGCTGGCGGAGTCCGCTGACGTTCTTCGCGGTCCGCACGGTGCTGAGCCGACCGGGCATCACCCGGGCGTTGACCGACGGGACGTTGAGGTGGACGGCGTTGATCGGGTCGTTGCCCAGCGCCGCCATCCGGGCGGCGGTCTCGTCGAACGTGAGGCCGGGCTTGCCCGCCGTGTTGACGCGGATCCGGCCGGCGCCGAAGTCGAACGGGTCGGCCGCGGTGGTGAGGTCCTCCTTCTTGACCACGGTGGTGGCGGTCGTCATCAGCGACGACTTGATCTGTCCGGGCGTCCAGCCGGGGTTGAACGCCTTGAGCAGGATGGCTGCACCGGCGGTGTGCGGCGACGACATCGACGTACCGGCGATGGCCTGGAAGAGCTCGCCAGGCGGACCCTCCAGCGGCGACTCGCGGAACGGCGTGTGGCCGGCGAGGATCTGGACGCCGGGTGCGGTCACGTCCGGCTTGATGAAGTGCCCGGCCGGTCCGCGCGAGGAGAACGCGGCCATGACGTCGGCCTGGCCGTTCGCCTTCACGCCGGCCGTGAACGAGGCCGTGAGGCCGGGGTTGGCGTTCGCGAACGCCAGGAAGGCGGTGCCGTCGGCCAGGTGGACCGTCGGGAGCCAGTGGTTGTCGGTCTCGACGTCGGCGAGTGCCGGGTTGTAGAGGATCATCCCGGCGGCCCCGCCCTGGAGCACGTTGAAGCCCTTCTCCACGCGCGCGTTGCCGCCGCGCTGGCAGGCGACGATCTTGCCGGTGAACGACCCGGCCGGCGCGGGCGCGGTGCACAGCGCGTTGCTGTACGGAGCGGCGGACGACAGCACCACCGGCAGCGGGCCGGCGCCCGGGGTGATCGACGCGCCGGTCAGGACCGAGGTGGCCCCACCCGGTGCGGTGAGCGTCAGCGTGGACCGGAACTCGCGGCGCTGCGTGGACGCCGCCACCGTGGTGACCCACGGCGAGAGGTGGTTGGCGGTGCCCGCACCCGGGCCCTCGTTGCCGGCCGAGGCGGCGACGAACACGCCGGCGGCGTACGCGTCGAGGAAGGCCAGCTCCACCGGGTCGGTCAGCGGCTCGGTGCCGCCGGAGATCGAGAAGTTGATGACCTTGACGCCGTCGAGGATGGCCTGCTCGACCGCGGCCGCGGAGTCCGAGCCGAAGCAGCCCTGGATGCCGCAGACCTTGTAGACGGAGACCCACGCGCCAGGTGCGACACCGTTGACCGGCCCGCGCTGGACGCCGAACACCGGCGCGGACGCCAGCGAGTTGCCGGCCGAGGTGGAACCGGTGTGGGTGCCGTGGCCGTTGGAGTCGCGGGCCGTGTGGAACGGCTCGGCGGCGGCCCGGTCCGGGTCGGACAGGTACGTGGCGAGGAACGGCGCGCCGCCGATCAGCTTGCGGTTGCACACGAACGGGTCAGCGGCCGGTGTCAGCGGGTTGTCGCCGAAGTTGCACGTGCGCGGGGTTCCGTCCGCCTTGGGTGGTGGCGCGCCGAGGTTGCCCTGGTGCGCGAAGGACGGGTGCTCCGGCCACGCGCCGGTGTCGAGCACGCCGAAGATGACGCCCTTGCCGGCGTTCGGCTTGCCGCCGAGTGACGGGTACAGCGCGTTGGCGCCGATGAACGTCGTGCTGGAGTCGGTGAGCGGCTTGGCGATCGTGTCCTTCTGGACGGCGACCACGCCGGCGATGGCGGCGATCTCGGCGACCTTGTTGGCCGGGACCGTCGCGGCGATACCGCCGTAGACGAGCCGCAGCTTGCGTCCGACGGACGCCTGCGGGACGCGCTTGCGCAGTTCGGCGACGAAGCGGTCCTCCTGGCCGGCGGCGTACTGCTGGTACCTGCGCTCGGCCGCGGACCTGCCGGTGAGCGCCTTGCCGGTCGCGGACGGGCTGGTGGCCGCGTACCCGGCGATACCGCCGCGGTAGCTGGCAGCGGCGTCGTAGTCGAGCTTGACGATCACGGACACGGGCGCTGTGCCGGACCTGCCGAGCAGGCTGGGGTCGGTCTTCGCGAGGCGGCTGCTTGGTGACTTGTCCGCCTGTACGCGGTTGGCCGCCGTGAGGGTGGTAGCGGTGAACTGCCCGGCCGGTTCGGCCGCGGCTGGTCCCCCCGTCCCGGCCAGCACCACGGCTGGGACGAGTAGTGCGACGAACGTACTTCTGACTAACCGACGATCATGCTTCCTGAGCTGGTTCATCGGGCCCCCCAGGCGCGATTCGCGCGGGCGCGGTTGTCCCGCGACCGGCACAGGATAGACCCGAATCGGCCCGTCGAAAACGGGGCGTTTTCCGCAGAATCACGCACCAATATGGACAGCAGGATCGGGAGATGTCCGGATGTCGGAATCGATGTAGCCCGATCGGCCGACAACGCCCGAAGGTTCCTCGATGACCCGTCGCAGCGCGCGCACGGCGTAGTGGGCGCGGGATTTGACGGTGCCCGTCGGGATGCAGAGGCGCTCGGCGACCTCGGCGAGGCTGCGCTGCCTGAAGTACAGCTCGACGAGGATGTGCCGCTGGATCGGGCTCAGCTCCTTGAGCGCGCGCCGGACCGTCAGCGAGATCACGACCTGGTCCGCCTCGCACGTCGGATCGGCGATGAGCGGCAGGGCGTCCTCGCTCGTCTCCGCGGGCCGGCGGCCCTTCCGGCGCAGACGGTCGATCACGACGTTGCGGGCGACCGTCGTGAGCCAGCTCCGGCAGCTTCCGCCCGCGTCGGTGACCAGCTCGGGCGTGCGCCAGGCGCGCAGGAACGTCTCCTGGACGATGTCCTCGGCGAGGTGGCGGTCCCCGTACGTCATGCTGGTGACGTACCGGTGGAGCGACCGGTGGTGGCGGACGTACAGCGCGGTGATCTGCTCGTCGGCCAGGGTCGCGCTCATGCCGCCCTGGCCCTGGGACGGTCGGCGGCGAGGGCGAGCGAGGCAGCGCGCGCCGCGCGGCGGACGCGGTCCTGTATGGCGTCCGGGTCGAACCGGTTGGTCGGTCCGCTCGCCGAGATCGCGGCGATGGCGTGGCCGGCAGTGTCGAGGACGGGCGCGGCCACGCACGTCACGTGCGGGTGGGTCTCGCCGCGGTCGAACGCCACGCCGAGCCGCCGGACGGCGGGAAGCTCGGTGGTGAAGGCGGCGGTGTGCTGGTCGACGACGGCCGAGAGCACCTGGTGCCTGGTCGCGACCGGCGCGTACGCCACCAGGACCTTGCCGAGCGCGGTCGAGTGCACGGGCAGCAGGCCGCCCACCCACGAGTTGAACGGGCTGCGCCGGTGCCCGTACAGCTTCTCGATGCAGCAGACGTCGGTGTCGTCGAGCACCCCGAGGTGGATCGTCTCGTGGGTCAGCTCGTACAGGTCCTGGAGGAAGGGGAGGACGACGTCGCGCAGGTCCGGCCGGTGGTCGGTGGACAGCAGCCCGGTGAACCCGTGCAGGCGCCCGCCGATCCGGTATCCGCCGGCGACGCGCTCGACGAGCGCCGCGGTGTCCAGGATGCCGAGCACGCGGTGGGCGGTCGACTTCGGGAGCCCGGCGCGGCGGGCCAGTTCGGACACGCCCAGGATCTCGGACCGGTGCTCCCACGCCTCCAGCAGCGAGAACGCCTTGCCGACGACGGCCCGGCCGGCCTGGGCGGACAGGGTGTCCATCAGCTGACGGCCAGTCTCGGGAAGCGGACCGTCGGCCGGTGCGGGGCCAGGCACGTGCCGCTGGGGAGGATCTCGCCGGTGTCGTCGAAGACCACGACGCCGTTGCAGAGCAGGGACCAGCCCTGCTCGGGGTGGCTGGCCACGACGTGTGCCGCATCGTGGTCCGGCGCGTCGTACGGCGGGCACTGTGGGATGTGGTGGCAGTTCATGGCGCTCACCCTCCGGAGCTGTTGTGGTCAGCTCTCAGCCTCGTCCGGGTGGTGTGCGCAGACATCCGCCACCTTGCTCTGCGCTGAGGGCACCTTTACGCCACCTCAGGCCGAGACATCCGCCATCTGGACGCCGCTAGCCCGCGTCGACCGGATTTGTACCGGTATGAGCCGCCGGTTGCGGATTTCGGCAACAACCCGGGAAAGTCGCCCGCCGCGGGTAGCCCAGCCGGCCCGGCGTCGGCAGCATTCGCGGCGAATCGGTCACGCACACGGGGAGTGATTCGTGATGTCCTTATCGTCCGGCCGCTGGATGCGACGCGTCGCGGCCACGGCAGTCCTAGCCCTCACGGCGAGTGTGGCGGTGGTGGCTCCGGCTGCCGCCGATACCACGCCGCCCCCAGGATCGATCAGCGACCGGGACCGCGTCCTGGTGCTCTGGAAGTCCGGCGGCCTCGCCACGCGGACGGCGGCCGAAGCGGCCCTCGTCGGCGACGACGCGGCCGTGCGCAGGTTCCTCACCGAGACCCGGATCGCCGCCGCCGAGCACGACGACCGGATCGGCGTCGCGCGGCTGCTGGCCAGCGGCGGGCGGGGCGTGGACGCGGCGGCGCAGGCGGCGCTGAACGGGTCGCTCAGCGACATCCGGGCCTTCCTGGACGACGGCTGGCAGGCGCCGCTGGGCCATGACCTGCGCGTCCAGGTCGCCCAGATCATGGCCCAGGGCGGGCCGGCCGTGGACGCCGCCGCGCAGAAGGCGCTGGACGGCACCGAGGACGAGCTGTGGGACTTCCTCGACACGGGCCAGTTCGTGGCGCGCGAGCACGACGACCGGGCGCTGATCGCGCAGATCATGGCCGCCGGCGGTCCGCAGGTGAAGGCGGCGGCGCAGGTCGCGCTGGACGGCACGGTCGAGGACGTCCGCGACTTCCTCGACACCGGCCAGTACGTGGCGGCCGAGCGGGACAAGGAGACCGCGACGGTCGCCCACCTCGCCGCCCTGGCCAAGCAGGCGCAGGAGCGCGCGGCGGCCGAGACGGCGCTGGCGAAGGAAGCCAGCGAGCAGGCCGTCCGGGCGGCTGAGCTGGCGAAGGCCGCGGCCCAGCGCGCCGCCGCCGAGACGGAGGCCGCGAAGAACGAGGCGGCGAAGGCCGCCAGCGCGGCGGGTCGGGCGGCGGACGCGGCGAACCGGGCGGCTCAGGCGGCCCGCGAAGCGGTGGGTGCGGCCAACGCGGCGAACGCGGCGGCACGGGTCGCCGCCAACGCCGCGGCGCGGGCCGCGACGGCTGCGGCGCTGGCCGGACAGGCGGCGTCCCGGGCGTACCACGCGGCTGCCGCGGCGGCGATCGACGCTGGTCAGGCGTCCGCCGCACGCCAGGCGGCCGTCGACGCGCGCAACGCGGCGCAGGGTGCCCGGGTGGCCGCCGACGCGGCCGTCCACGCCGGTACCGCCGCACGGTCCGCCGCCGACGCCGCGCGTGCGGCCGGCAACGCGGGCACCAACGCGGCCGCCGCCGCCAGCGCGGCGGCAGAGGCCGGACGCCACGCGGCAGGCGCCGGCAGCGAGGCGGCCCGCGCCACCCAGGCCGCGGCCAACGCGCAGCGGGCTGCCGACCGGGCGACCCGCGCCGCGAACGCGGCGGAGGCCCTGGCCAACGAGGCCGCGCAGGCGGCCGGTGAGGCGCGGCAGGCGGCGATCAAGGCGGCCGAGCACGCCGAGGCGGCCGCACGCGCCGCCGACGAAGCCGCGGCGCACGCGGGGGAGGCGGCCCACGCCGCCGCACGGTCCACGGCGCACGCGAACGCCGCCCGCGAGGCCGCGACCGCCGCGCTGGCGGCCGCCAACCAGGCCAACGACGTGGTGGAGGCGGCCCGCCAGGCCGACGCCGCCCGCCTGGCCACGCAGACCGAGCAGGGCGTCGAGGCCGCCGAGAAGGCGAAGGCCGTCGTCGCGGAGCGCCAGGCCGACCTGGCCTGGTTCACGGCCGAAGCCGCCAAGCGCGACGCCGACACCAACCAGAAGCTCGCTGAGGCCCGCCGGCCCGGCGCCGACCCGGCCCTCGTCACTTCCCACGGCCGCCACGTCGCGCTGCGGCTGGCGACCACCGGCGGCCAGTGGACGAAGACCGCCGCCGAGAACGCGCTGGCCGGCACCGACGCCGAGGTCGGGGACTTCGTCCGGACCGGCGTCGAGCAGGCGGCCGAGCAGGACGACCGCGCGAAGGTCGGCGCCCTCGCGATGGAGGGACCGGCGGCGCTCACGACGGCGGCCAACCAGGCCCTCGCCGGCAGCTGGGCGGTCGTCAAGGAGTTCCTCCGCACCCGCAACTACCAGGGCAAGGAGCACGACGACCGCATCAAGACCGCGCAGCTGATGGAGCAGGGCGGCCCGGCGATGAAGGCCGCGGCCGGCAAGGCGCTCGACGGCACCGCGGCGGACCTGGCCGAGTTCCTGCGCGCGGGCCAGTACGTCGCGGCCGAGCACGACGACCGCATCCGGGTCTCGCAGCTGATGCAGAACGGCGGCCCCGAGATGAAGTCGGCGGCGCAGATCGCGCTCGCCGGACCCCCGGCGTTCCTGCGGACCTTCCTCCTGCACGGGCAGTACAAGGCGCAGCGGCGCGACCAGGACACGGCCGCGCACGTGACCGGCGTGAACCGGTACGTCGCCGAGGCCGCGCAGTCCGCGTCCAAGGCCGCGCAGGACGCCTTCGAGGCGTCGGAGGCCGGCGCCAGGGCCCGCAACGCGGCGGAGGAAGCCGCTGGCTGGGCCAAGCAGGCCCGGGATTCGGCGACCCAGGCGGCGGGCTACGCCGAGCAGGCACGCCAGTCTGCCGCGGCGGCGCAAGCATCAGCAGAGGCGGCTGCCCGGTCGGCGGAGACGGCCCGGAACGCGGCGGCCCAGGCCCGGCGGTCCGCGAAGGCCGCGGCCAACTCCGCCGCGCAGGCGGTGCAGTCGGCGGCGCGGGCGGCCAGCTACGCCGAGTCCGCGCACGAGTCCGCCAAGCGGGCCCACGACGCGGCGGTGGCCGCGGGCAAGGACGCCAACGAGGCGCACCAGGCCGCCGTGGACGCCTACAACGCCTACGTCGCCAAGAAGGACGCCGAGGAGGCAGCGTTCCGCGAGCAGGTCGCGCAACGCATGATGCAGCAGGCCGGCCAGTGCAAGGTCCTGCACGGCGAAGGCACCGCGAAGTACCAGGAGTGCATCAACAACATCCCCGGCCTCACCCTGACCTACGACCAGGGCGTCACGGCGATGGTGCAGGCGGGGCAGTGCAAACTCCTGTACCAGGAGGGCAGCGAGTACTACCAGAACTGCCTCAACCAGGTCCTCACGCCGTCGTTCGACCTCGAGCGCTGGACGGACGCGCTGGAGATCGGGCTCGCCCTGCTCGACGCGTTCGTCGTGAAGCCGCTGGAGTACGCGTCCTACCTCTACGGCGCCGGTTCGGGCATCGCGCTTCTCGTCAACGGGGTCAAGGCGCTGCGGGCGGCTCTGCTGGCCCGCGCGGCCGCCAGCGCCGTCGCGACCGGTGCGCGGGCGACCGCCCCGATCGCCAAGTTCGCGGACTACATCTTCAAGGAGGGCGCGACGCACGGGAAGGACAAGGTGTTCCGGGGCCTCGGCTACGGCAAGGCCGACTCCGCCCGGCTGGCCGCCGAGTTCGAACGCCAGGCCGCGGCCAAGTACGCGGCCGGCAAGTACACGCCCGGCAAGCTCGATCAGTACGGTCAGCGCATCAACATCGAGATCGAGCTGCACGGCGTCGGGCAGGCCACGGGCAAGACCAGCTACCTGAACTCCGGGTGGATGGTGCGGCCCGACGGCACGGTCACCCTCAACACGCCGTTCTCGGGGTTCACGCGATGACCACTCTCTACAGCCGGGTCCGGCTCACCAGCGACCGTCACGCCGCCGAGGGCGCGCCCGCCGGGTCTGTCGGGTACGTCATCGAAGCGTTCGACGACGGCGCGTACGAGGTCGAAATATCCAATGCGGACGGCATCACGCTGGCTCAGGTCGTCGTGAAATCAGACGAGATCGAAGAGGACGAGTCATGAGACGTGCCCTGGTTGTCGCCGCCTGCGCGGCGACGGTCCTGACGGGTGCCCCTGCCCACGCCGTGAGTGGGGGCAGCCCCGCCGCCGACGGCACCTACCGGTTCGCCGCCCAGATCGAGGCCGGAGGCGTGAGCTGCTCCGGGGTCCTGGTCGCGCCGCAGTGGGTGGCGACCGCCGCGACGTGCTTCCCGTCCGGGCTGCCGTCCGAGCCGGCGACGGCGACCGTCGGCCGGACGGATCTGGCCGGGACCGGTGGGCACGTCGTCGCCATCACCGGCTTGTACCCCCGGTGGGATCGCAATTTCGCGCTGGCCAAGCTCGCCACCGCGATCACGGACATCCCGCCGATCGCCGTGGCGACCACGCCGCCCGCCGCCGGTGACGTGCTGCGGGTGGCCGGCTACGGCCGTACGGCCACGGAGTGGGTGCCTGACCGGCTGCACACCGCCACGTTCACGGTCCAGGCGGTCAAGGACACCACCCTCGACATCGCCGGTACGGACGCCAGCACGTGCAAGGGCGACTCCGGCGGACCGGCGTTCCGCGAGGCCGGCGGCACCGTCGAGCTCGTCGCGCTGAACAGCTCGTCCTGGCAGCGCGGCTGCTACGGCGAGACCGAGACCCGGAACGGCGCCGTCGAGACCCGCCTCGACGGCCTCACGGACTGGTTCGTGACCGTCCAGAGTGGAGGACCCGGCGCCGCGGTGGCGAAGAGCACCGACCTGGCGCTCACGACGGGCTCGACCGTGGCCGACGCGCCCGCGACGGCGGTGGTCGGGCAGCCGGCGGCCGTCACGCTCGCGCCGGAGTCGTGGGACCGGGACGTCGCCGGCTACCTGGTGAGCGTCGGCGCCGACGCCGCGGTTCCGGTGGCCGCCGGAGCCGACGGCAAGGCGGTGGTCCCGGTCGTGCCGGTGGCGGCGGGATCGGTCAACCAGCTCACCGTGCAGGTCAAGCGCAAGGACGGCAGCGCCGGTCCGGCGACGACGTACAAGTTCAAGGCCAACGCCGCCGGTGTGCCGAAGTCCGCCGCGAGCGATCTGACCGGCGACGGCCGCAGCGAGGTCGTCTACGCGAAGGACGTGGGTGGCGCGGCGACGGTGTGGTCGGCCGCGACGAAGCACGACGGCAGCGGTTCGTTCGCGCCGGTGCAGGTCTTCGAGAGCACCGCGTACCGGACGGCCACCACGAGGTTCGTCGACGGCGACGTCGACGGCGACGGGCGCGACGAGGTCATCGCCGTCCGGGACCGCGGCCAGGGCCGGATCGACGTGTCGGTGCTCGCCTCGACCGGCAACCGGCTGAGCGCGAAGCCCGTCACGTGGGACTCCCAGTCCGGCGGGTGGGACCTGGCCGGTCTCCAGCTGTCGGCGGCGGACGTGACCGGCGACGGCAAGGACGACCTCGTGATCGCCCGTCCGGCGGCCGACGGCAGCTGGCAGGTCCAGGTGATAGCGGGTGCCAGCGCGGCACCCGTCCTCTGGCACACGCAGCCTGCCGGCACCTCGACGTGGGCGCGGACCCGGGTCCACACCGGCGACGTGACCGGCGACGGCAAGGACGACCTCGTGCGCGTGCAGGACAACGGCAGCCGGCAGGTCAAGGTCTGGGTGCAGGCATCCACGGGTACCGGTCTCGCCGCGCCGGCACAGTGGTTCGACAGCGGCCGCGACACCTGGGACCTCGACGACGTGACGGTCGTCGTCGGCGACTTCGCCGGCCAGGCCCAGGACGACGTGGCGGTGCTGCACCGGAACACCGTGAACGTGCTCGCCTCCGACGGCACGAAGCTCACCGGCGGTCAGTGGTGGAGCAGCGAGGCGTTCGACCCGGCTCGCGCGCGGATCGTCGCGGGCGACTTCGCCGGCAACGCCAAGGCCGACCTAGGCGTCCTCTACGACCAGGGATACGGGAAGACGAAGCTGTCCGTCCTCGCGTCGAGCGGGACGGCGTTCGGCGACCCGGCACTCCGGTGGGAGAGCGGGGTGGAGTGGTCGTCGATCGCGGCCGGGACCAGCAGGCCGGTGACCGATCTCGCCGCCGACGCGACGTTCACGGCGTCCAGCAGCGCGCCGGACTCCTGGGGCTGGTCGCTGCGCCACATCAACGACGACAACCGCGACAGCACCGTCACGGCCGGGTGGAGTTCCTGGTCGAACGTCGAGAACGACCACACCGAGTGGGTGGAGCTGACCTTCCCCGGCCAGCGTCACTTCAACCGGGTCGACCTCTACCCGCGCAACGACGCCGCCAACCCCGGCACCAACTTCCCGGCGAACTTCACGGTCGACGTGTGGACCGGCGCGGCGTGGGTGCCGGTGGTCAGCAAGCAGGGCTACGCCAATCCGGGCCGCAGCATGGCCAGCTTCTCGTTCCCCACGCAGTGGACGAACAAGATCCGGGTCCAGGGTACGGCGCTCAAGCTCATGCAGTTCGCCGAGGTCGAGGTGTACCTGACCGCACCGGTCACCGTGTCGATGAACCTGGCGCCGGCGGCATCGGCGGCGGCGTCCAGCAGCGCACCGGAGAATTGGGGCTGGGCGCTGCGGTACGTCAACGACGGGAACCGCGGCATGCCGGGCTGGAGCTCGTGGTCCAACGTGGACACCGACCACACCGAGTGGCTGGAGTTCACCTGGCCGGCCCAGCGGCACTTCAACCGGCTCGACCTGTATCCGCGGAGCGACGGCGCCAGCACCGGCACGGACTTCCCGCGCGACTTCACGATCGAGGCGTGGAACGGCAGTGCCTGGGTCGTCGTGCTCCGTAAGACGGGCCATCCGGCGCCGACCAGCGGCGCGGTGCAGA
This sequence comes from uncultured Actinomycetota bacterium, assembly GCA_963742725.1. Classification (GTDB taxonomy): domain Bacteria; phylum Actinomycetota; class Actinomycetes; order Mycobacteriales; family Cryptosporangiaceae; genus CAVVAL01. Next base: position 681,914 of record CAVUMX010000004.1, read on the forward strand.
GCTTCACGTTCCCGACCCAGCACACCACCAAGATGCGCCTGGTCGGAACCTCGGTCCGCATCATGGCGTTCGCCGAGGCTGAGGTGTACCTCAGCCATTAGCCTCCCGCCGCCCGAAGTGTGTGGGATCTTCCGAGCTATAGCTCACGAGATCCCACACACTTCGCGGCGGGTGGGCGGGCTCAGCGCTGGCGCGTGAGGCTCCGGCACTGGCCGGTTGCCGGGCCCATCACCGTGTTGGGCCGGCCGCCGTGCACCGGCGGGGGCGTGTTGCCCGAGCAGGCGAGCGGGCCCATCACGGTGTTGCCGCCGACGGTCGCCGCCTCCACGCCGGTGTTGCCCGTGATCCGCACCGGTCCGGAGACCGTCACGGCCGTGAGGCCGACGCCGCCGGTGGATCCGTCGATCGTCACCTCGCCGGCGACGGACGTCCGGGCGAGCGACACGACGCTGCCCTTCGCCGCCCTGACCGGTCCGGAGATCCGGCTGTCCGTGACGACGAGCGTGGCGCCCGCCTTCACGGTGACCGGCCCGGCGACCGCCGCATCGCGCACGCAGGTCACCCCGGTGCTGGCGGTCAGCGGCCCGGAGGTGTTCCCGGTGACCGTCCGGTCGCAGGACAGCTCCACCGTGACGGTCTTCGCCGCCTCGACGTTGCCGGCCTTGTCGGTGGAACGCACCTTGACGTCCCGCCGGAGCGCGGTCATCGGCACGACGAACGGCTCGCCGGTGTAGGACTTCCAGACCGTGCCGTCCAGCGAGTACTCGGAACTGTCCACACCGGACGTCGGGTCGGAACCGGTCAAAGTCACGAGCTTGGTTCCGGACTCCGTGCCAGCGCCGACCGCCGCCTCGGTCACCGGAGCGGTGCGGTCCACCCGGACGGTGACCGTCCTGGCGGCCTCCACGTTGCCGGCCTTGTCGACCGACCGGTAACCGATCTCGTGCGTGCCGTCCTTCTCGACGGTGATCGGCCCGTCGTACTGCTTCCAGCCGTCGACCTGGTACTCGGACTTGGCGACGCCGTCGCCGTCCTCGTCGTCAGCGGCGGCGAGCGTGATCGTCACCGGCGCCTTCCACCACCCGTTGGCGCCCGAGGGCTGGGCGGGGTCCACCGTGGCGGTGGTGCTGGGGGCGGTCAGGTCCGGCGGTGCCAGCACACCGTTCTCCGCGATGGCGAAGACGTGCAGGTTCGACCGGGCCGGCAGCGTGACGGTCGCGATCTGCTTGCCGTCCGCCAGCTCTACGGGTGCGGTGGCGAACAGCCAGCACTTCGCCGTGTCGCGGGCGGCGTTCCAGTTCCGGTAGTCGAACTGGGCGATCCCGATGTTGCCGAACTTCGGTGGCGCGGTCGGGTTGCCGCCGAGGCACCAGTCGCCGAACTCCAGCGGCGTCTCCTGCGTGGCGCCGTCCGTGTAGGTGATGGTCGCCTTGCCGCCGCTCGCGTCGCCGAAGCTCGCGCTACCGACGAAGGAGATCTTCGTGGTGTCCCGCGCCAGGCCGGTCACGTCGAGCTTCTGGCCGTTCGCGAGCAGGTTGTCGGGCCGGCCGGCGGGCACCTGGTCGAGCGTGAACGCCAGGTCGGTGCCGGGCACCGCCGTCTTCGTGCCGGCCTCGATGCCCTTCGCTGCGAGGTTCTGCCGCGAGTAGTACCAGCCGCCGGTGTCGAAGTCGGCGTTGTCCTTGCCGTCGTCCCCGATCGCGACGTTGCTGAAGTGCCCCACGAGGCTCTTCGCCGGCGCCACGACCACCGTGACCGTGCCGCCGGTCAGCTCGACGCCGTTGCTGCTGAACGTCACGGGCACGTCGTAGTAGCCGAGCGCCGTGGTCTTCGGCGCCGCGACGGTGATCTTGGCCGTCCCGACGCCGCTCGCCGGATCGACCGTGATCGCCCCGGACGCCGGTGTCGCGGTCAGCCCTGCCGGCGGCGTGACCGTGAACTGGACCGGGTGGCCGTCCACGTTGAGCCGGTCGGCTCGCAGCGTGAGCGTGCCGCCCGGCTTGCCCGGGGTGACCGCGAAGATGCCGGGTGAGAACGACGTCTGGTACGGGCGTTCGCCGTCGCGCCAGGACGGGGGAGCATCCGCCGGGGCTGTGCCCCAGTCCTTGTCGGGCGTCTCGGACATGGTGAACGCGACCGTGCCGCCGTCGCGGATCAGCGACTCGGGCAGGAAGGTCTTCGTGCTGGGCGCACCGTTGACCGTGACCCCGGTGATGTACTTGCCCGGGGCTCCTTCGGCCGTGAACCGCACGGTCTTGCCGCCGTTCGGCGTGACCGTGACGGACTCGAACAGTGGGCTGCCCAGGACCAGCTCGGCGCGGCTCGGGTTCTGCGGGAACGCGCCCATCGCGGAGAACACGTACCAGGACGACATCGTGCCCAGGTCGTCGTTGCCGGGGATGCCGCCGGCCGTGGGCTTCCAGAGCTGGTTGACCGTCTCACGCACGGTCTCCTGCGCCTTCCACGGCGCACCGGCGTAGTTGTAGAGGTACGGCACGGCGATGGACGGCTCGTTGTCCATGTTCGCGTACGTGTTGTTGTCCCACTCGCCGACCAGGCGCCACTTGCCGTCCGGGTCCTTGAAGTGCTTGTCCAGGCGGTCGATCGCCTTGGCCTTGCCGCCCATCGCGTCGAACAGCCCGGCTGGGTTGTGCTGGACCATCCAGACGTAGTGCGCGGCCGTGCCCTCGACGAACCCGGTGTCGGACGAGGGGTCGAAGCCGGTCACCCAGGCGCCGTCCGTCGTGCGGTTCTGGAAGTAGCCGCCGTTCGCCGTCGCGGCCGGGTTGAACTGGTTCTGCCAGCTCTGGGCGCGTTTGGTGAACTCCTGCTGGACCGCGCGGTCGCCGATCCGGTCGGCGAGCGAGGCGATCCCGAAGTCGGCCGACGCCATTTCGAGGGTTTCGTTGGCGCAGCCCCAGGCGTTGCAGCCCTGCGGGTAGTAGCCGTACTTGAGGAACTGGTCCAGGCTGGGCCGCTGGCCGACGAGCGCGAGGTTCCAGCCGAGCCGGGACTTGTCGAGCGCCGTCGGCACCCGGGCCGCCTGCGTCAGCGAGTCGAGCGCCTCGCGCACGGGGAAGTCGGTGGCGCCGAAGGAGTACATGCCGGCCAGGCTGACCGGGGCCGGGTCGCCGACCATGATGTGGGTGCCGCCGGAGTTGTGGGTCCAGCGGTCCCAGAGCCCGCCGTTCTGGTTGGCCTGGTTGAGCAGCGACGTGGCGATGTCGCTGCCGATCTTCGGCTCCAGCCAGGACAGCAGCTGAACCTGCGCCCGGTAGACGTCCCAGCCGGAGAAGTTCGCGTACTGCGCGGCCTGGCCGGGGCGGACCTTCTGCGTCTTCTGGTCGGCGACCGTGTTGCCGAAGCCGCGGTACTCCCCGTTGACGTCGCTGTAGACGTTCGGGTGGAGCTGCGCGTGGTACAGCGCGGAGTAGAAGGTCTTGCGCTGGTCGGCGGTGCCGCCGCCGACCTTGATCCGGCCCAGCGAGTCCGTCCAGGCCTGCCGGGCGCCGTTGCGGACCTCGTCGAACGTCGTCCCCGCCGGGTTCTCGGCGGCCAGGTTCTCGCGCGCGTTGTCGAGGCTGACGTAGGAGATGCCGACCCGGGCGTTCACCGTGTTGCCGGCGCTCGTGTCGAACGTGACGTACGCGCCGGAGCCCTTGCCTGCCGGGCGCTGGCCGCTCGCACCGAACGTGGTGCCGCCGCTCGCGGACGTGCCGTCCTGGGTGAGCGCACCGTCCACCCAGGAGCCGGTCTTGGCGAACGGCTTGTCGAAGGTCGCCGTGAAGTAGACCGTGTAGTACGGACGGCTGTTGACGCCGCCGTTCGTCGGGCCGCCGATCGCGCCGCAGAAGTTGCCGCTGGTCACCGAGCCGGTGATCGTCCGGGACCTGGTGTCGACCGTGACGTCGGCGGCGGTGGAGCCGATCTCGCTGTCGGACGTCCGGATCAGCATCGTCGCCGGGGAGTTGTCCGGGTATGTGAACCGTCCCGAGCCGGTGCGGACCGTCGCGGTCAGCTCGGTGTCGACGCCCGAGGCCAGCTTCGCCTGGTAGTAGCCGGGGACGGCGGTCTCGTCGTCGTGCGAGAAGGCGCTGGCGTAGACGGCGTCGGTCGCGTCGGACGACGGCGAGGTCTCGACGGTGCCCACGTGCGGGTAGAACGGGATGTCGCCCGACGCGCCGTGACAGCCGGTGCCGGACAGGTGCGTCAGGCTGAAGCCGCGGATCTTCTTCATGTCGTACTGGTAGCCGCCGGGCGCCGCCGTCCGGGTGGCGTTGCCGTTCGAGCCTTCGGGGCTCCACGACAACATGCCGAACGGCCGGACCGCGCCGGGGAACGTGTTGCCCGCGTTGGCCGTGCCGATGGTGGTGTCGACGTACGACACCGGGTCGGTCACCTCGTCGGCGGCGAACGCCGGGGAGGTCGGTAACGAGAGCGGGACGGCGGCGCTCACGGCCAGCGTCAGCACGGCGCCGAGCCGTAGCCTTCTTCGGGTCACAGGGGTTCCCTTTCGCGGTCTGACATCGTTGTCATGTGGTGGGCGTTCGGACATGTCAGGGGTTTGGCCAGGGGGTGGCGGTACCGGCGAGTTGCCACGCTATCGCCGGCAGACTCCCGTATGGGAGCGTTTCTGACAAGCCCTACGGCCGGCGGGGAGCGTGCTGGAACGCGGTGATGGCGGCGTCGGGGGTCGCGGCGGCGGCGACGAAGCCGTCCGGGCGGACCAGGTACAGCAGCCCCTCGCGCAGTCCCGTGGCCGGATCGGCCGGCGGGAAGACGGTCAGCGGGAGGCCGAGCTTGTCCTCGATGCCGGGGTCCGTCTCGCCATAGGCGTGGACCTGCCACGTCAGCTGCTTGAGCGATTCGAAGTTGCCGCCCGTCCAGGGGAGGCGACGGCCGACGACCCGGCCGCGACGCCCGCGTGCCTTGGCGTCGTCGCTCATCCAGTAGTGCACGCGGGTCTGGGACACGTACCCGAACAGGCGCGACGCCCCGGACAGCCGTGGCAGGAAGCGCACCGCCGCCGGGGCCAGGAGCGGCGGCACGAAGCGCCGCACGAACCGGGCGACGGCCTGCTCGGACATGATCGCCCCGAAGAGGCGGTCCGTCGTGCTGACGAGGCGCCGGGCCACGGGCCGCCGTTCGGCCTCGTACCGGTCGAGCAACGCCTCGGGCGCGCGGCCGTTGATCACGTCTGCCAGCTTGAACGCGAGGTTGTGGGCGTCCTGGAGTCCGGTGTTCATGCCCTGGGCGCCGACCGGCGAGTGCACGTGCGCCGCGTCGCCGGCCACGAAGTACGGGCCGTCCCGGAACGCGGCGGCCACGCGGTGGTGGATCCGGTACGTCGAGTACCAGGTCGACTCCCCGTACGTCACCGAGAAGACGCGCTCCAGCCGCTGCCGGGTGTCCTCCTCGGTGATCTCGCCGTCCTGGTCGTCGTCGCGGACGGCGCCGATCAGCCGGTAGTGCTCGTCCGGGCCCATCGGGAAGGCCAGCAGGAAGCCGTGCCCGCCGGGGCGGACGTTGACCGCTTCCGGCACGAGTCCGCGCACCTCGACGGCGTCGGCCACGTAGAACGTCTGCGCGTTGGTGACCCCTTCGAACGGGATGTTCCGCAGCGTCCGGACGGCGGACGCGCTGCCGTCGGCGCCGACGCAGTAGCGGGCGCGGATCGTCACGTCGCCGCTCGGCGAGGTCAGGCCGGCCACCGCGGACACGCCGGACGTGTCGAGCGAGATGACCTGGTGCTCCCACCGCACGTCGCCGCCGAGGCGCTGGAGGTTGGCCAGGAGGATCTGCTCGTTCTTGCTCTGTTCGAGCACGTAGATGCGCGGGTACGGGGTGAGGCCCTCGCCGAGCGCGCCGATGGGGATCCGGCCGAACGCCTTGTCCTCGAACCCCGGCGCCAGCCACCGGGCCTGGGCGGCCTGTGCGAGGACTTCCTCGACGGCGCCGAGCTGGTCGTAGATCTCCATCGACCGGGCCTGGACGACGAGTGCGCGCGACTCCTTCGTCGGTCCGCTCTTGCCGTCGACGATCGTCGTGCGGACGCCCAGCCTGGTCAGCCAGTTCGCCAGCATCAGCCCGGTCGGCCCGGCCCCGACGACGAGCACGTCCGTCACGATTTCCTTGGCAGCCATGGCAGTCCTCCCCTGAACCGGACTAATACTCGCAAGATCCCACACACTCCGCGGCGAAGCGTCGATCTTGAGGACTACGGGCCGTCATCCCAGGGTCCACCAGCGCTTTCAGCACCGGTTTCGAGCCCGGATTCGAACCCGCCGGAAATCGGTTTCGCGGCCGCGGTGCGGCCCGTACGCTCACCACGGACCGAGGACCGACGGAGAGGGGAGCAGGCCGTGCGCTACCGCACCGCTGCGATCGTCCCCCCGTCGCTGTCCGAGGTGGTCCTGGTGTCTTCCGTGGTACCTGGCGCCGGCCGCGCGGCCGGCACCAGACGCTCCTGACGAATAGATCTCGTCGGAGTGATTCGCGCTGTCCTTTGTGGATCAACGTGGAAGGCCACAGACTGTGAGTACCACCATTGACCAGCTCTCGCATGTCCGCGATCGGTACGCCACCGGCGTACCGCAATGTACGTTCGTCATCACGCTCGACCGTGCCGCCACCTTCGTCACGACGGTGACGGCGCCCGTCGTGCAGTCCCGATCGGTACGGAGGGCGGGTTCACGGGCGCCGTCGACCTGGTGCGCGTGCGGTCGCCCGTCCGGACCGGCGGCCAGCTTCCGGAAGGGCAGGTGCCGGATGGGCTGCGGGTCGAGGCCGACCGTCGCCGACGCGCACTGGCGGAGGCGTTGGCTGAAGGGCACCCGGGCGTGCTGGAGGAATTCCCGGGGACATCGGCCCGGACGCTGACCGGCACCCGATGGGCAGGGGCTCCGTACGCCGGAGCCCCTGCTCCGTGCGCCGCTGGTGCAGTAGATCTGGGGGCCGGCACCGATGCCGCGGCTCCGCAAGCACATCGAGCAAGCGGCGGTCAGGTCGCCGTGAGGAAGAGGGCTTCGCCGGGCCGGGCGCCGCTCGCGCGGTCCTGAAGGAGCGTGATCCCGGCCGCGAGCTGCCAGGCCGCCTCGCTGAGTTGGCGGTCGTGGCGGTCCCGGGCTTCGACTCCGATCACGAGCGCGTAGAGCCGGGCCGTGTCCGCCCCTGAAGCGGTCTGGCGGGCGACGATCGGGCGCGCCACGTGGTGCAGCCGCGATCCGAGCACCTGGAGGACCGGCGCGTCCACGCGCGCCACCGCGCCGCGAACCATCGCCAGGCACTCCGGCAACGAGTCGAGCACCACGTCCGTCGCCTCTGGCCGGTCGCGGATAGCGGTGGTGACGAAGCACCTGAGCGGGTCGTCGTCAAGGAGGAGGCCCAACCGCATCATGTCCGCGACACCGTCGCCGAGCGCGCCGCTGACCGATCGATAGCAGGCCTGCGCGCTGGTGAACCGGCCGAAGTTGTTGTTGATGAACCGGTCGAGGATCTCTTGGTCCGTGCCGATGCGGATGGCCGTGGGGGATCGGCCCCGCGAGTGGGCGCGATGGATCGCCGCGGACTCGGCCCTGCTCATGGCGGTCACGGCCTGGTCGGCGAGTCTGGCCATTTCGCCCGTGTCGACGTGGGCCTGCCCGGCCGCCGGCTCCAGGACGGCGAGGTGCTTGTTGCCGGATCCGGCCGCTGCCAGAGCCTTCTCGATCGTCAGGAGCGTTGGGGCGTCGCCGCGCTGCGCCAGCCGGGCCTCCGCGAGGTGGAACAGGATCGTCTCGTCCTCGATGCCGCGTGCCAGCAGGGTGAGGAGCAGGTCACCGCAGTCGCCGTACCTGCGGGACGCGGCGCGGGTGGCGAGGTCGTCACCGCTGGCACGGACGGCCGCCGCCGTCCGGAACAGCGTCCGGGCGTGCAGCAGGAAGAGCGCCGTGAGCAGGTCCTGTGCGGCCTTTCCGTCCTCGCGGATCCGGGCGGAGAGATCCGCGGTGGACACGCTCAGCGGATCCTCGGCGCCGCTCGTCGTCCATCGGTGCAGCGGTGGGTCGCCGGGCGTCGATGGCCCCCAGTAATGGTGCGTGGCCAGGACCGGACGGTCGCGGAGGGAGTCCAGATCGGTGCCGGCGGTCAGGTCGACCCGGACGCCGAGCCCGTTGGCCCAGGCCACGAACGTCTCGGCGTCGGACGGCCACACGCCCGTGACGGGCGCCGACGACAACGGTGCGGGCTGCCCGCCGTCCGGATGAGGGGTTTGGGTGTCTTTCAGGAACAGCCAGTAGAGGTCCTGCGGCACCGGCCGGGCGTAGACCCGTCGCCCGTCGCCGGCCGGAAGCGACGGGTTCAGGCGGTAGCGGAGCAGGATGCCGGCGATCAGGCGCCGGTACTCGCGGTCGGCGCCGTCGCGGAAGGCGGCGGCCACGGTCTCGTCGAGGCGTGCGCGCACGTCCGGCTCGACGTGGGTCGCGGCGGCCGCGCATTCGAACGCGAGGCTGAGCGCGTCCGGCGTGTCCGTCTCGATGCAGGCACGGAGCAGGGTGCTCGGGTCCGACCCGGTGGCGTAGAGGAGCTGGGTCTCCCGCCACCACGGCTCGCCGACGGCGTCGACCAGCACCTGTTCGAGTCCTTTGTCGACGATGTGGCGGACGGTCAGGTACTCCTGGAAGCTGCGGTGCGCGAACGCGTACCGGCCGCGGCGGACCTCGACGAGCAGCCCGTTGACGGCGACCTCGCGGAGCGTGACCGGCAGGAGCGCAGGGGCGGCGTCGCCGGCGGACACCTCGTTGACGGTCGCCACGCTCATGTCGAAGGCCAGCGCGGCGAGCGCGGCCTGTGTGGCCTCGACGTCGTGGGAGCCCGGCCGGCGCGACAGCACGCCGGTGCAGACGTTGGCGTACAGCTCGGCCCGGTTCTCGGGCAGCGCGCCGCCCTGGCGGTGTGCCAGGACCATCATCGTCAGCAGGAGCGGGTTCGCCGTGAACTCGTAGAGGTCCGGACGGCTGCTGAGCCGGGCGAGCAGGTTCCCGGCCACGGCCGCCGGATCGCCGTTGGCAGGAGGCAACGCGCGGTACATGCCGTCGACGAAGTCCCGCACCTGCTCGTCGGTGAGGCTGCGGGTCTCCAGGGTGGTCGCGCCGGTGACGGGCGCGAGCCGGTAGTCGTGCGGACGGGACGTCACGAGGAAGTCGTTGCGCGGGTACTGGTGGACCTGGCGCTGCACCCAGTCCCGGGCGGCGTGGTCAGCGTGGTCCGCGGGGACCTCGTCGAGCCCGTCGAGCAGCACGACGCAGCGCCCGCGCTCCAGGCGGCGCCGCAGCCAGTCCCGGGGCTCCCGCTCGGCCAGTTCCCCGATGCTGGTGCGCCAGAGCTGCCACAGGGGCGCGTCGGCGTTGATCTCGTCGGCGTGGCGGCGCAGCTCCAGCAGCACCGGGACCCGGCGCCTCCGCGCGCCGGCCAGCGTGCGCGCGACGTGCCGCAGCAGCGTGGTCTTGCCGGTACCAGGTCCGCCGATCAGCGCCGCCACGGTCGGGTCCGGGCCGTCGACGAAGTCCCAGATGGACCGCCGGGTCCGCGCGTCGTCGGCGGACAGCAGACCCGTGGGCACGGTGCCGGCCGGGCTCGGCGCCACCTGGACGTCGACGAACACGGTGTCCAGGCTGATCGGGTATTCGGGAGTGGTCACCAGCCCGCGTGCGTCGACCGCGTGGGTCATCTGCCGGACGAACGCGCGGTACCGGCCGGCGAAACGCAGGGACCCGCGGCGGGACGGTTTCGCTCGCCACCAGGCCCACACCAGCGGCAGCAGCACCAACGCGATCGCGAGTGGCGCCAGCTCACCCTGCACGATGCTGGCGGCGGCCGGCTGGTCGCCGGCGGTGTGGATCCGGCGGAGGAACCACACCGTCCCGCAGACGATGGCTGCGACTGCGGCCAGAGCCGCCACATCGCGGCGGCCCAGTCTCATCGTCCCAGACTGCCGGACTTTCGTGGGGCGAGCTACGGATCCTGCCGGGTACCGGCCGCCCGGACGACGCGCCTCGCCCGAACGGATGGCGCCGCATCGCCCGTTTCGCGAAGTTAGCGAATCGCCGGTGAGCGTGCGGTGAGCGCGGGCGCGATGAGCGCCGTCCAATCTGGAGGTTCGGCGCCGGCCCCGAACGGGTATGGCCCGTCCGTGCGCATCCTGCTGAGCCTGGTCCTCGCCGTCGTCGCCGCCGCCCAGGCGTACGGTGTGCTCGCCGTGCGGCGCCATTTCGTCTTCACCGAGGACGGGCAGCGGCTGGACTGGATCGCGATCAGCGGCAACAGCATCGGTGCCGACCGCATCGACGAGCTGGTGTACACCGTCCTCGACGGCGTGACGATCACGACGGTCGTGGGCGCCACCGTCGTGGTCTTCTTCGTCGCGTTGATGCGGCGGCGGTTCCTGCTGGCCACCGCCGCGGTTGGGCTCGTCGCGGGCGCGAACCTGACCACGCAGTGGATCAAACACGGCACCGACCGGCCGAACCTGGGCATCGACCCGGAACGCTTCGGCGCGGGCAACAGCCTGCCCAGCGGCCACACGACGATCGCGGCGTCGATCGCGGTCGCGCTGGTCCTCGTGCTGCCGTCGCGGGTTCGCCCGTTCGCGGCGGTCGCCGGAGCCGTCTACGCCGCCGTGGCGGCGGTCGCCACGATGTCGGCCGGGTGGCACCGGCCCAGTGACGCGGTGGCGGCCGTCCTCGTCGTCGGCGCGTGGGCGGTCGCGGTGGGAGCGGTGCTGGTCCTGCTCCAGCCCGGCGACGCCGAACCGGTCACCCACGGGCGGACCGCGCTCGGGTTGGCCGCCGTCGCGGTGGTGGCGTTCGCCGTGGCCGCCGTGGCGCTGCTGTGGGTCGGTGACGGGCTCGCGGCCGAGCCCGATCAGCTCGCCCGGCGGGAGCTGTTCGCCGTGTACGCAGGCGCGGCGGCGGTCATCGCCGGCACCTGCGCGGCCGTGATGGCGCTGCTCCTGGCGATGGTCCACCGGATCGTCCCGGACGCCGGTACACCGCTGTGACCTGCGGATAGCTTTCCGTAACGGACCTCTACCGAATGGCCGATGCGGGCCGTCCGAATCTGTCGCTCGTCCGATGCCGGGGGCCTCCACCTGCGGCGACGCTTCTGGCATGAGCAACGGACCATGCCATGGAGGCCAGATGACAGTCACTCGTGACGACGTCGAGGAGGCCGCCGGCTGGCTGAGCGGTCAGGTCGTGCGCACCCCTGTGGTCCGGGTCGTCTCGCTCGACCGCGCGGCCGGCGTCCGGATCTGGTTGAAGGCGGAGAATCTCCAGACCTCCGGCGCGTACAAGGCGCGCGGCGCGCTGCGTGCCGTGGGCCAGGTGGCCACCGAGAGCTGCACCGGCGGCGTCATCGCGCAGAGCACCGGCAACCACGCGCTCGCGGTCGCGATGGCCGCCCAGCGGTACGGCATGGACGCCACGCTCGTGCTTCCCACCGACGCCGCCCCGAGCAAGATCGTCAAGGCACGGGCGAGCGGCGCGACCGTCATCCTCGCGGGCACCACGCTCGCGGACCGCCTCGCCGTCGTCGAGGACCTGCGCGCGTCCACCGGGCACGCGGTCGTGGACGCCTACGACCACCCGGACGTCATCGCCGGCCAGGGCACGGCCACGCTGGAACTGGTGCAGGACACGGCCCACCTGGACGCCGTCGTCGTGCCGGTCGGTGGCGGCGGGGGAGTCGCCGGCGCGTGCCTCGCGGTGGACGGCCAGCCGGTCGAGGTCTTCGGCGTCGAACCGGACGGGTGCGACTCGCTGCGGCGCAGCCTGATCGCCGGCCGCCGGGTGACGGTCGAGCCGGCGCCGACGCTCGCCGACGGCCTCCGCCCCTCCCTCGTCGGCCGCCTGCCGTTCGAGATCGCGCGCGACCGGATCGCGGGCGTCGTGACCGTCGACGACGACGCCATCGCCGACGCCCTGCGCCTCGCCCTGTTCCACGCCCACCTCGTGGTGGAGCCGTCCGCCGCGGCCGGACTGGCCGGTGCCATCCGGCTCGCCGCGGAGCACTCGTTCACCGACATCGGTGTCGTCCTCACCGGCGGCAACGTCGAACCGGCCGTGCTCGCGCGGCTCGTCGGCCCCCGTACCAACCTCGGAAAGGCAAGTTGATGACGCGTCTGCGTGTAGGTGTCCTGTTCGGTGGGCCGTCGGCCGAGCACGAGGTGTCGTGCGCGTCCGCGCTGGCCGTGCTCCGGGCGTTGGATCCCGAACGGTACGAGCCAGTCGCCATCGGGATCACCCGCGACGGGCGGTTCCTGCTGGTGCCCGAGCAGCTGCCGGAGTCGCCGGGCGGCGGGCCGGCGATCGAGGACCGTCTCGAGGTGGCCGGTGAGCCCGTGGAGCTGCGGTCGGGGCGTCCCGAGCGGCGCGCGCTGGTGACTTCGGTGGAGCGTCCGGAGAAGGTGCTGGCCGAACTCGACGTCGTGTTCCCCGTCCTGCACGGCCCGTTCGGCGAGGACGGCGTGATCCAGGGCTACCTCGAAGCGCTCGGCGTGCCGTACGTCGGGTGCGGGATCGTCGCGTCGGCCGTCGGCATGGACAAGGTCGCGATGAAGCGCGCGTTCATCGCCGAGGGCATCCCGGTCACCCCCCATGTCTGGACGGACGAGACCCGCTGGCGCGACGGCGTCCGGCCCGGGACCGAAGGCCTGCGCCGGCCGCTGTTCGTGAAGCCGGCCAACATGGGCTCGTCGATCGGCATCTCGCGGGTGGACGACGGCGACGACCTCGACGCCGCGATGGAGACCGCGTTCCGCCACGACACGGTCGTGCTGGTCGAGCAGGGCGTCACCGCGCGGGAGATCGAGTGTGCGGTCCTGGGCGGGACCCGTCCGGAGGCGTCCGTCGTGGGCGAGGTCGTCGTCGCGGGTGGCTGGTTCGACTACGAACAGAAGTACTTCGGTACGGACGACCCGATGATCGTCCCCGCTGACCTGCCGCCGTACGTGGTCGAGCAGGTGCGCGAGCTGTCCGTGCAGGCGTTCCGGGCCGTCGGCGGCTGGGGCCTGGCACGCGTGGACTTCCTCTACGACGAGGCGGCCGGCCAGCTCTACGTCAACGAGCTGAACACGATGCCGGGCTTCACCGCCCACTCCATGTACCCCAAGGTGTGGGCCGCCGCCGGACTGTCCTACCCGGACCTCCTGACCCGCCTCGTCGACCTGGCGTTCGAGCGCGCGGGGGCGGCTCGATGATCCTCCTGTCCGATCCACGGATCCCCGAGGTGCCGGTGAGCGACTGCGGCGAGCGGCTGGTCGACGTGCGCGAAGTGCCCGAGCTGCTGCTCGACGGCCGCGCGGCGGACGACACCGGCGCGTACGCCCGGCTCCGGTCCGGCGTGGTGGAGCGGCTGCTCGCGGCGCAGTCGGCGCTCCCGGTGGGCGTCCGGTTGCTGGTGATCGAGGGGTACCGTCCGCTCGACGCGCAGCGCACGATCATCGACACGTACGAGAACGAGCTGCGCCGGCTGCACCCCGGCTGGAGCGACGAGCGGCTGCACGTGGAGACGAGCAAGTTCGTCTCGCCCGTGGACGTCGCCCCGCACTGCACCGGCGGCGCCCTCGACGTCACGCTGTGCACGCACGACGGCGAAGAACTCGACATGGGGACGGCCGTCGACGACACCCCGGAGGCCAGCCGCAACGCCTGCTTCACCGCCGCGCGGAACCTCCCGTGGCTGGCCCGCCGCAACCGTCAGATCCTGATCGGCGCCCTGGCCAGCGTCGGACTGGTGAACTACCCCACCGAGTGGTGGCACTGGTCCTACGGCGACCGGTACTGGGCCTTCATGACACGCGCCGAGCACGCCCGGTACGAACCGCTCGAACTGGCCTCGGCGTTGGCGGCCTGATGACGGCGCTGGCCACCGCCGCACCCGTGACCAGCCGCACGACCTGGGCCGACACCGCCAAGGGCGCCTGCATCCTGCTGGTCGTGCTGTGGCACGTGATCATGAAGCACTACCTCCAGGTCGACTGGAAGCTCGGCGTGCCGATCCCCGGTGCGTGGGGTGCGGCGGGTGAACAGCTCCTGCCGCTGCGGATGCCGCTGTTCTTCACGATCTCCGGCATGTTCGCGGTCGGCGCGGTGGGCCGTTCCTGGCGCGTCCTGGCCAGGTCGAAAGTCGCGAAGTTCCTGTACCTCTACGCGCTCTGGCTGATGATCCACACGGCCGTGCTCAGCGCCGTGCCGGACTTCGACACCGCCCGCGCGACCGGTCCGCTGGAGTTGCTGGAACAGCTCACGATCACCCCGTCGAACCTCTGGTACCTGTACGCCCTGGCGCTGTACTTCGCCATCGCGAAGGCGGCCCGACGCGTGCCGGTGCCGGTGCTGCTGGGCGCGGCGTTCCTCCTCTCGGCGACGGCCTCGGCCGGGCTGCTGGACGTCCCGGGCAACCGCGCCGGCGTCTACCAGAACCTGATCTTCTTCCTGATCGGACTGCACTACCGGCCGCTGTTCGAGAAGCTGGCTGAGGTCGCCACCTGGCGGCGGCTCGCGGCGGGCGCCGCCGGGTACGCGGTGCTGCTCGGGGCCATGGCGGCCCTTGGCGCGAAGACGTGGTTCGGCGTCTGGCCGGCGGTGTGCGTGCTGGCGACCGTCCTCGGCGTGACAGCGGCGGCACTGGTGAGCAACTGGCCGCTGGGGTCAGGGCTCGCCAGCCTCGGGCGGCGGACGCTGCCGATCTACGTACTGCACATGCCTGTGCTCGCCGGGCTGCACTGGCTGCTGCTCGAACCGCTGTCGACGGCCGGCGCGGGCTGGCAATGGGTGGCGGCGCTGGCCGAACCGGTGCTGCTGACCGCCGTGGTGGTCGCGGCCTGCCTCGGCCTGCACCGGGCGCTGCTCGCGGCCCGCGCACGGTGGCTGTTCCAGCTCTGACGCTGTGGGGGTCGTGCCCGCCCAGGCACGACCCCCACCGGCGTCTACGTGCCGATCCAGGCGTCGAACCCGGCCGCGTCACCGGGCATGTACCACATCTCGGATACCTTCCCGTCGCGGAAGTGGACGACGAAGACCTCGTTGGTCGTGAACGTCTTGCCGTCGCGCACGAACGTGCCGCGCTGGAGCATGACGCCGTGCTCGTCGTCGGCGAGGTAGGCGTGGTTCTCGAACGAGTAGTCCCCGCCGGCCGCCATGAACCCTTCGAACAGCTCCTGGAACCTGTCCTTGCCGCGGTACTCGCCGCTCAGCTTGTTGCGTCCGCCGCCGTGGACCACGACGTCGTCCGTGAACTGGGCGAAGAACGTCTCCATGTCCTCCTTGAGCATGGCTTCGTCCGCCCGGCGGAGCGTCTCGACGTTAGGGTGCGCCATCGCGCCTTCCCCCTCTCTCCCCGTGCAGGCAGGAAGTTACGCGCGGCGCGTGGCCCGGACAATCGGTCATCCGGTCGGACAAACGTCACGCGAGCGCGGGAAGGACGCGCTCGGCCAGGCGCTCGGTGAACTCGATCGGATCGCGGCCTGTCGGCACGTCCATCACGTCCAGCTCGTCGATGCCCAGCTCGGCGTACCGCTCGGCGGCGGCGAGGAACCCGTCCACGTCGTCGAGCACGGGCTTGCTGTACACGGCGGTCTTGGTGATGGCGTCGTAGTCGCGGCCCTCGTCGGCGCAGTGCGCGCGCAGGACGGCGAGCTTGTGCGCCACGTCCTCGTGACTGGTGGCGAACAGGTTGCAGGCGTCCGCGTACCTGGCCACCAGCAGGAGCGTCTTCTTCTCGCCGCCGCCCCCGACGAGGATCGGCGGGTGCGGACGGCTCAGCGGCGCCGGCACGCACAGCGTCTCCGCGAGCTGGTAGTGCTTCCCCTCGAACGGGCCGTTGTCGTCGCTCCACATCTGCTTACAGATCCGCAGGGTCTCCTCGAGCCGCTCGAAACGCTCGCTGACAGGGACGATCGGCACGCCGAGACCGCGCTGCTCCCGCTCGTACCAGGACGCGCCGATGCCGAGCCGGGCCCGGCCGCCGGACAGCACGTCGAGCGTCGTCACGATCTTGGCGAGCAGTCCGGGGTGCCGGTACATGACGCCGGTGACGAGCGCGCCGAGCGTGATCCGTTCGGTCAGCGCGGCCACGTACCCCAGCGCCGTGTACGCCTCCAGCATCGGCTCGTCGGCGGACCGGCGGGCCTTCTCCATCTGGAAGTAGTGGTCCATGACGGTGATCGAGGCGAAACCGGCCTGGTCGGCGATGCGGGCCGCGCCGGCCAGCGTGGTCGCGATCCGGGCCGGGTCAGCGGGTGTCGTGTAGTCCCAGTAGTGCAGGCCGAGCTTCAACGCGGTGCCCCCCCGTGTGTCGGTGAGTCCCGACGCTACCTCGCGCGTTCAGGCGGCGGCCAGGAGCGCCGGCGCCGGGGCCGGGGCGGGCGTTGCGGCGGTCCGGGTCCGCTCGGCCCACCGCACCGCGGGCGCCATCGCGGCGCCGGCCACCAGGAACAGACCGCCGAGGACGAGCCAGCCCGCCATGCCCCACGTGAACACCAGCGTGGTCAGCAGCGCCGGGCCGAGCATCCGCGCGGCCGCGGTGCCGGAGCCGAAGAAGCCCTGGTACTGGCCCTGCTTGTCCTCCGGCGCGAGCCCCAGGCTGATCTCCCACGAGCCCGCCGCCTGGACCATCTCGGCGGTGACCTGGAGTGCGGCGGCCACCAGCAGGACGGCGACGGCCGCCCACGGCGCGAGCCCGGCGGCGGACAGCGCGAACGCGACGCACGCGGCGAGCATGACCAGACCGGCGGTACGGAACGCGCGGGCGGCGCTCGCCAGGCTGGTCACCCGCCGCGCGGCGCGGACCTGGAACAGCATCACGCTGACGGTGTTGAGCACGAGCAGCGTGGCCGTCAGCCAACCGGGCGCCGACGTCCGCTGCACGATCCACAGTGGAACGATCAGGCTGAGCAGCGGCATGTAGAGCAGCGTGATCGCGTTGAGCAGGGCGATGACCGCGTACGGACGGTCGCGCAGCACGGCGAGCTTCGGCGCACCCTTCGGCGCGGCGGCCGACCGGGGCACGACGGGCAGGCGCGACAGCACCCACGCCGCCAGGACGAAGCTGCCCGCGTCCATGGCGAGGACCGCGAGGTACGCGGCCGGCCGGTCGAAGTAGAGCGCCACGCCGCCGATCGCCGCGCCCGTCGCCAGTCCGGCGTTGAGCGTCGCCTGCAGATGTGCGCGGACCGTCGTGCGCTCGGCCGGGGTGATCAGCCGCGCGAGCAGCGCCTGCCGGACGGCGGCCAGGCCGCACTGGCTGCTGGCGTACGCGGCCACCGCCAGGACGAACGCGACGTCCGACCGGACGAACAGGAGCGCGCCGACCGACAGCGCCGTCGCGAGCGCCAGCAGGACGGCCGTGCCGCGCGGACCGCGCCGGTCGGCGAGGTGGCCGAGCGGCACACCGGCCAGGAAACCGGTCGCCCAGCCGACGGTCAGTCCGAATCCGATCTGGGCGGGGGAGAGGCCGACCACCCGGCTGAAGAACAGCGCCGACGTCACGATGAACGCGCCGTCGCCGAGGGAGTTGGTCAGCTGGGCCACCGCGAGAACGCGGGGGGCGCCTGGCGCGGGGAGGATGCTCATGTCTCGAACCTAAGCGCTAGGTGGCCCGCGATCATGGTCCATTCAATGCCAAGATCCATGGGCCAATTCGCTGGGCGCCGGTGGGCCTCAGTCAGGTTACTCACGGGTAGATCCGCGACCGCCCCGGAAACCGGCTGGCCACCGGTACAGTGCCGATTGTGCTGGTGGGACGCGATGTCGAGCGCGGCCGGCTCCGGGCCTGGGTCAAGGACGTCGCCGCCGGCCGCGGTACCGCGGTGCTCCTGGAGGGCGAACCGGGCGTCGGCAAGTCGGCGTTGCTCGAAGCCGGCCTCGCGCACGCGCCGGATCTCGGCTGCCGGCTGTTGTGGGGCCGCGGCGAGGAGCTCACCCAGCGCTTCATCCTCCGTCCGCTGCTCGGGTGTTTGCCTGGCAACGTTGTCAACGGCCAGCGCGTGGACGAGATCGCCGGGATGCTCCGTGGTGAGGCCGGCGGTGTACCGCAGACGGGCGGCGATCCGGTGGCGGCGGCGTGCGAGCAGATGCTGGCGCTCGTCGACGAGCTGTGCGCGGCCGGCCCTGTCGTGCTGGTGGTCGACGATCTCCACTGGGCCGACGAGCCGACCGTGCAGGTCTGGCACCGTCTCGCCCGGTCGGTCCAGCAGCTTCCGCTGTTACTGGTCGGCGCGGCCAGGCCGCAGCCCAAGCGTGACGACCTCGCCGCGCTCCGCCGGGGCGTGTCCCAGGGTGGCGGCGAGCTGATCGAACTCGGCCCGCTTCCGGAACCGGCCGTCGTCGAGCTGGTCGGCGTGCTGACCGGGGCCTCACCCGGACCGAACCTGACCCGGCTCGCCGCCGGCGCCGCGGGCAACGCGCTGTACCTGATCGAGCTGGTCGCGGCGCTCCAGCGCGACGGCGTCCTGACCGTGGACGCCGTGTCGGAGGCGCCGCCGGACATCGCGCCCGCCTCGCTCGGCGGGGCGATCGCCGGCCGGTTGGAGTTCCTGTCCGCGCCGACCAGGGACGTGCTGCGCGCCGGCTGCCTGCTCGGTGACGGATTCGCGGTCAGCGACCTCGCGACCGTGCTGCGACGGCCCGCGGCGGATTTCGTCGGGGCATTGCGTGAGGCCACGGGCGCCGGCGTCCTGGTGGATACGGGGACCACGCTCAGTTTCCGGCACGGGCTGATCCGGGACGCGCTGTACTACGACACCCCCGAGTCGCTGCGCGCGGCGCTGCACCGCGACGCCGCGGAGGCGCTGGCTGTCGCGGCCGCCCCGATCGATCGGGTCGCCGCGCAACTGCTCCGCGCCGGTGACACCGTGGACGTCTGGACGCTGGACTGGCTGACGGCCACGGCGCCGGAGCTGACCAGCCAGGCGCCCGGGGTCGCGGCCGAGTTGCTGCGGGTGGCGCTGGACAGAGTCTCCGCGTCCGATCCTCGCCGCGGCACGATCGCCGCCCGGCTGGCCACCGCGCTGTTCCGCGTCGGACGGTCGAGGGAGGCCGAGCAGGCGGCCCACACGGCGCTCGCCCAGACCACCGAACCCGACCTGATCGGCCAGCTGTACTGGTACTTCTGCGAGTCGGGCCGCTTCGACGACGCGTTCGCCGAGGTCACGCACGCGCTCGGCGGCCCAGGTCTGCGTCCGGACCACGACGCCCGGCTCCGGGCGATGGCGGCGCAGTGCCACGGGAACGTGGGGGACATCGCCGGTGCCGAATCCGCCGCCGAGACCGCGCTCGTCGCGGCCCGCGCGGCCGGTGATCCGTGGGCGACCGCGTACGCGCTCAACGTGGCCGCGATGACCCGGACCTACCACGGCAAGCTCGCGGCGGCGCTCCCGCTGCGCGAGAGCGCGCTGGCGCTCGTCCGGGACCATCCGGAGCTGACAGACCTGCGGCTGCTCCTGGAGACCAACCAGGCGGACACGCTCGTCGACCTCGACCGGTACGCCGATGCGAGGCACGGGCTGAACGAGGTCCTGCGGCTCGCGGAGCGGACCGGCAACCTGCGCGGCCTGACGATGGCGCGCGCCATCCTGGCCCGGGTCGAGTACGAGACCGGCCGCTGGGACGACGCCCTGTTCGAGGCCGGCGCGCCGGCAGAGTTCCCCGATCCCAGCTCGGCCAGCTACGTCCACGGCATCGCCGCGCTGATCTCGGTTCACCGTGACGACGCGGCCATGGCACGGCACCACATCGACGCCGGTACCGCGATGGCCGGCGGATGGCACGACACCGTGCTGCACGCCCGGGCGGTCGAGCACGAACGGGCCGGCCGGCCTGCCGACGGGCTCGCGGAGCTCGTCCGGTACCTCACCGCGCAACAGCGCACCGCCGCGGACTGGGTGACCCATCTGACCGGCGTCGACGCCGTCCGGCTCGCCGTCATGGTCGGAGATCTGCGGACCGCCGCCGATCTCACCAGGCGTATGGAGGGGTTCGCCGCGCGGGTGGACACCGCGAGCGCGCGTGGCGCCGTCCTCTTCGCGCGTGGTCTCGTCGACACCGACGCGGCGTTCCTGATCAGGGCCGCGGACACCTACCGGGACATCGACCGGGCGCTGCCGTCCGCACAGGCGATGGAGGTCGCGGCCGACCTGTGCGTCGAGGCCGGCGACCGGACGGCGGCACGGCGGCTGTTCACCGAGGCGATCGCGGTCTACACGCGTCTCGGCGCGGGCTGGGACGTCGCGCGGACGGACGCGCGGTTCCGCGCGCTGGGCATCCGTCGCGGGCGGCGCCCGGCGGGGGTTCGTCCCCAGTTCGGCCCGGAGAGCCTGACCGAGACCGAGACGACGATCGCCCGTCTGGTCGCCGAAGGCCTGTCCAACCCGGAGATCGGCGACCGGCTGTTCCTGTCGCGCCGCACGGTGCAGACCCACGTCTCACACATCCTCGCCAAGCTCGACATGCGCTCCCGCGTGGAGATCGCCCGGCAGTTCGCACCCGTCTGACCTGCGGTTATCTGTTCAGTGCTGGGAAGGCGCCGAATTAACCGCGCCAGGTGGCGGATGTATCGGCAAACGCTCTCCCGGAGGGTGGGAACCGTCCTGGCGGGGACCCCACCACGCGAGCCGGCCCCGCCAGGGCCCTTGGCGCCGGCTCGCCACACGAGGAGACCCCCTCATGTTCCGACGTCTGACCACGCTGGTCGTCGCGGCGCTCGTCGCCGCGCTCGCCGCGGTGGTGGCGCCCGCCAGCACCGTACTGGCCGAGCCTCAACCTCCAGGCCCAGGACCTACCAAGTTCTATCGGACCCTCACCGACACGAGCCACCCGAACTGGATGAAATGGGTCGGTGACGGCACCAGCCTGGGCAACCTCTCAATACCTGGCACCCACGACACGCTGTCCATTCAGGGCGGTCATGCATTCCAGACCCAGGAACATCACGGTGTCCACGGCGCCACGCTGAAGCCTCAGTTCGAGGCCGGCATCCGGGCCATCGACATCCGGGTGCGTGTCGCCGACATCGGCAACAAGGTGTTCACCATCCACCATGGAACCGAGTACATGGACGCCGTCTTCGGGGATGTCATCCGGGAGTCCGCGGATTTCCTGGCCGCGCACCCCACCGAGACCATCCTGATGAACGTCAAGATGGAGTGCACCGGGGAGACGGGCTCCTGTAAGGACGCGGACGGCACGGACCCAGACGTTCGCAAGGCGATCTTCGACCATTACCGCGACACTGCCCCCGAGAAGGACCGCTTCTGGGCGCCGTCGTTCACGAGCCAGGCTGATATGCCCACGCTCGGTCAGGTACGCGGCAAGATTGTTCTCCGGTCACTCGTCGAGCCTCTGGGCGGTTGGTACCCCGGTTACGGCCTGAAGCAGGTGGCGCAGGACTGGACGAATTACATCCAGGACAATTATGAGGTCGAGATGGACGGCTTCAACTGGAAATGGGACGCGATCAGAGCGCATTTTGAGAAGTCCAATGCCGACGCTGACCCGAACAAGATGTACGTGAACTTCTTCAGCTGCTCCAAGACGGTCGTGCTGTTCCCCTACACCTGTGCACGCGGCACCGGCGCCGACGGCACCGAGGCCGACCACGGGATGAACGAGCGCGGAATCGAATATCTCCTGTCCGCGTACGAGAACATCAAGCGGACCGGCGTCGTGATGATGGATTTCCCGGGCGCCGGGCTGATCGACACGATCATCGCGCACAACTACAAGAACGCACCCTGGTCCACCGACCTCGAGGCTGACATCCATCAGACCTACAAGAACGTGGTGTACCAGGCGGACGGCAATGCCGAGAACCGGCAGAACAAGTTCGCGCGGTTCTTCCAGCGGATGGCGCCGCAGGTCGACTGGGTGACCGCCGTCATCAAGATGCACTACGGCTACCACCTCGGATGGCAGGCTTCCCACCTCCTGATGGACGAGGTGAACCACGACGAGTACAAGTTCGTGGTGTACGCCGTCGACAAGGGCGCCGCCAATACCGACATCACCCAGGCCAACATCAAGAGCGTCGTCGACCCGGCACTCGCCGGGCTGTCCGGTGCGCACGCCGACAGAGCCGAAGCGCTGCGCGCCAAGCTCATCGCGGCGCACCCGGGCGCGCGGTGGTCGGTGATCGTCAAGGAGGACCCGGGCGGTTACCAGAACTGGAAGATCACCTATCCGTCGCCTGGCACCGCCGCCTACCAGACGGCCTATGATGGTTACCGGTATCTCGCCTACGCGATGGGGATGAGTGACGCCGCACCTGAGCCTGATCCCGTCGAGGACGACATCAACTTCTCCAAGGTCGACAACCTCGACTGGGACGAATCCGGTGCGGACGCGGGCGTGCCCGGCGAGCGGGTGGCCTACTTCAACGGCTGGTCGATCTATGCGAACAACTACACCCTCAAGACGGTCGACACCAATGGCACGGCGGCCAAGCTGACCAAGCTGAACTACGCCTTCGAGAACATCCATCCCACGGACCTGACCTGTATGGCCGCCAACAAAGCCTCGTCCAACGACGAAAGCAGCACGGACGGCAACGACGGTTCGGGTGACGCGTGGGCGGACTACCAGAAGGGCTTCACCGCGGAGGAGAGCATCGACGGTGTCGCGGACACCTGGGGCCAGTCGCTGAAGGGCAACTTCAACCAGTTGAAGAAGCTCAAGGCCAAGCATCCACACCTGAAGACCATGGTCTCCATCGGTGGCTGGACCTACTCGAAGTATTTCTCGGATGCGGCGGCGACCGATGCTTCCCGCAAGAAGTTCGTGAAGTCGTGCGTCGACATGTACATCAGGGGCAACCTGCCGAAGATCGGTGACGATCCGGCCGGCGGTGACGGTGTAGCCGCTGGTGTGTTCGACGGGATCGACATCGACTGGGAGTTCCCGGGCAGCGCTGACGGTCACACGGGTAACCACTACGGCCCGCAGGACACGGCGAACTTCACCGCGTTGCTCGCCGAGTTCCGTAGCCAGCTCAACGCGGTCGGGGGTGGCTACCAGCTCACGGCGGCACTGCCGGCCGGTGCGAACAAGATCGACAAGCTCCAGGTGTCACAGATCGCGACGTACCTCGACCTGGGCAACATCATGACCTATGACATGCATGGCGCGTGGGAAGGAAGTGGCCCGGCCAACTCGCAGGATCCGCTTTACAGCACGCCGGACGACCCGTCCACGGTCGCCGGCATGACGGTGGACGACGCGATCACCGCCTACCTTGACGGCGGCTTCCCGGCCGGCAAGCTCGCGCTGGGTGTGCCGTTCTACGCCCGGGGTTGGACGGGAGTTCCCGACGGTGGTGCGCACGGCCGGTACCAGTCGGTCACCGGGCCGACGGCGTCGTTCGACTACTCCCAGCAGCCAGGTGTGGCCTTCTACAAGGAGCTCGTCGCCGCCGACAAGATGGTCGACGGCAAGGTCTACTGGGATCAGCAGGCCAAGAGCACCTGGGTCTATGACGGCACGAACTACTGGGGCGTCTCGACGCCGAAGTCGTTGACCGCCAGGCGGCAATACATCAAAGGCAAGGGTCTCGGTGGAGTCATGATCTACTCCCTCGAAGCCGATGCCCCAGGCACCACGTTGCTCAAGGCGGCGACCGGCATCAACTGAACCGGGTGGGGACCCGCGCCGAGCCGGCGCGGGCCCCCGCTCCAGGCCCCACGCTAAGGTCAGGGCATGTTGGGCCGCGCCTATGGGATCGCACGATCACTCGTCATGTACCACGGCATCCCGGGCAGGCACCGGCAGATGAAGCGGTTCTACCGCGAGTTCCTCGGGCCGGGTGACGTCGCGTTCGACATCGGCGCCCACGTGGGGAGCCGGGTCCGGGCGTGGCGGAAGCTGGGCGCGCGGGTGATCGCCGTCGAGCCGCAGCCCGACTTCGTGCGGGTCCTGCGCCTGTTCTTCGGCCGCGACAAGGACGTCGTCATCGAGCCGCGTGCCATCGGGGCGCAGGCCGGGAAGGCACGGCTCGCCGTCTCCACGGCGACGCCGACGGTCTCGTCGATGTCCACCGAATGGGTCGAGTCGGTGGCGTCGGACCGCAGCTTCGCCCGCGTCCGCTGGGACCGCTCCGTCGAGGTCGAGGTGACGACGCTCGACGACCTCATCGCTCAGTACGGCGAACCGGCGTTCTGCAAGATCGACGTCGAGGGCTTCGAGGCCGACGTGCTGGCGGGGGTCACCCGGCCGCTGCGCGCGCTGTCGTTCGAGTACCTGCCGATGGCGCACGACGCGGCACTCACCGTCCTGAACCTCGTGGACAAGCTGGGTGACTACGTCTACAACTACTCGCCGATCGAGACGATGCGCTGGGCCGGTGACGACTGGCTCGACGCCGCCGACCTGGTGACGCTGCTCGACCGCTACCGCCCGCTGGGCCGCTCCGGGGACGTCTACGCGCGCCTGCGGTAACCCGGTCAGATGAGCGACAGGACATGCCCGAGCCCGCGCGGGCCGGACTTCGCCGGCGGCGGAAGCAGGAACACGCACATCCCGGCGGCGACCGCGCCGGAGTCGGTGAGCGGGTTGTCGCCGACCATGAGCGTCCGCGCCGGATCGACGTCCAGCAGGTCGCAGGCCGCGAGGAACGGCATGGTCGCCGGCTTGCAGACGCCGCACTGGTAGGACATCACGACGGCGTTCAGGTAGGGCGACAGGCCGAGCTGGTCCATGGCCGGGCGCAGGTCGAAGCCGGTGTCGCTGACGATGCCGACCAGCAGGCCCGCCTCGCGCACGGCCTTCAGGGTCGGGACGGTGTCCGGGAACGCCTCCCAGGACTCCGCGCTGACGGTGAGGGCGTACAGCTCCTCGCTGAGCCCGGGGGCCAGCCGCTGGCATCCGGCCTCGTCGTACAGGTCGATCCACACCTCGCGGTGACGGGCGTTCGACAGGTCACGGCCCTTCGCCAGCTCCTCGGCCGTGCTGCTGCGTTCGAGGACGCGCCGCCACACGCCGGCCACCTCGTCCGGGTCGAGCTCGTCGACGCCGAGAGCGGCGGCCGCCCGGTGGAGCAGCTTCTCGCCGCTCCCGGACAGCCGGATCAGCGTGTCGCCCGCGTCGAACAGCACCGCGTCGAACTCACTCACGTCACCGTCTCCTCAATGTCTCGGCCCCGGTCAGACGGTCGCCGCCTGGCGGGCCAGCGCGGGCTCGGCGGGCAGGTGCACCGGTGCTGTCGAACGGTGGGACCACAGCCACAGGACGTCGCGTCCGAACGACTCCACCAGCATGGCCAGCGACGCCGCCAGCGCGACGATCACGAGCGGCTGGGGCAGCACGCCGGCCGTCGCGACCACCAGCACGACACCCTGCGTCGCCGCGACCACCTTCCGCCAGTATCGCGGCGGCAACGTCCCGCGCATCCACGGCAGTACCCAGATCGCCACGACGAACGCGTACCGCATCCCGCCGATCGCCAGCACCCAGGCGCCGATCGGACCGGCGACGTACAGGCTGAGCACCAGCAGGAGGATCGAGTCGACCTCCATGTCGAACCGCGCGCCGAGCGGCGACGACGTGCCGGTGCGGCGGGCGACCCAGCCGTCGACCCCGTCCAGCGCGAGCGCCACGCCGGTGAGTGTGACGAGCATCGCAACGGGCGTGGCGGTCGTGAGCGAGTCGGCTGCCAGCGCGGCCACCCCGCCGATGAGGGTCGCGCGGGTGAGCGTGACCCGGTCGGCCGGGCCGAGCACGTCCTTGCCCGAGGTGTGCATGCCCCAGGTGAGCAAGGCGCACAGGGCGATGCCGTACGTGATTCCCGTCAGCCACCCCGCAGCGCCGAGACCGAAGGTCCCGGCAAGGGTCGCCAGCAGCACGACCTGTCCTGCCAGGCCGATCATCGGACCAGTTCGAACCGTGGGCACCGTTGCCTCCGTGACTATGCGTTACTAATAGTAGAGACACGTGCCTGACGGCCGTACGGTTCGGTGAGGGGGACCCTTCTTGACGCGCGCCTTCTGGTTGCGCCGGCCCGGCGAGGGCGAGATCCGGCCGGTGACCTTGCCGGAACCCGGTTCGGGCGACGTACTGGTGCGCACCCGGTACTCCGGCATCAGCCGGGGCACCGAGACCCTGGTCTTCTCCGGCGGGGTGCCCGAGAGCCAGTACGCCGCGATGCGCGCGCCGTTCCAGGAGGGCGACTTCCCTGGACCGGTCAAGTACGGCTACCTCAACGTCGGCGTGGTCGAGCGGGGCCCTCCTGAGCTGCTCGGTCGTACGGTCTTCTGCCTCTACCCGCACCAGACCAGGTACGTCGTACCGGCCAGTGCTGTGGTGGAGGTACCCGATGGCGTGCCGCCTACACGGGCCGTCCTGGCCGGGACCGTCGAAACCGCGGTGAACGCGCTCTGGGACGCCGCGCCGCTGGTCGGCGACCGGATCACGGTGGTCGGTGCCGGCATGGTCGGGTGCTGCGTCGCGGCGCTGCTCGCGCGGTTCCCCGGCGTCCGCGTCCAGCTGGTCGACGCCGATCCCGGCCGCGCGGACATCGCCGGCGCGCTGGGCGTCGAGTTCGCGCTGCCGGCAGCCGCAGCCGGCGGCCGTGATCTCGTGGTGCACGCCAGCGCCACGTCGGCCGGGCTCCAGCAGTCGCTCGACCTGCTCGGGCCGGAGGGCACGGTCCTCGAACTCAGCTGGTACGGCGACCGCGAGGTCACGCTGTCGCTGGGCGGGGCGTTCCACTCCGGGCGGCTGAGCATCCGCGGCAGCCAGGTGGGTACCGTCTCGCCTGCCCGTCGGGCGAGCCGCACGTACGCCGACCGGCTCGCGCTCGCCCTGGACCTGCTTCGCTACCCCGCGTTCGACGCGCTGATCACCGGCGAGTCCCGCTTCGAGCAGCTGCCCGACGTCTTTGCCGGCACCGTCCCCGGGCTGTGCCATCTGATCACCTACGACGAGGAGTAAGCCCCGTGTTCAGCGTGACCGTCCGCGATCACATGATGATCGCCCACAGCTTCCGAGGTGACGTCTTCGGACCCGCGCAGCGCCTCCACGGGGCGACGTTCGTCGTCGACGCCACCTTCCGCCGTGCCGAACTCGACGCCGACAGCATCGTGGTCGACATCGGGAAGGCCTCCCAGGAGCTGAGCGCCATCGTCGGCGAGCTGAACTACCGCAATCTGGACGACGAGCCGGCGTTCGCCGGGGCCAACACCACGACGGAAGTGCTCGCCCGGACGGTCGCCGACCGGCTCGCGGACCGCATCCACGCGGGTGCCTTCGGCGAGGGTGCCCGGGAGCTGGCCGGCATCACCGTGACGCTGCACGAGTCGCACATCGCCTGGGCCAGCTACGAGCGGGTTCTATGACGTATCTGCACGTGGTGTTGCCGAACGATATTGACGACGCGGCGGCGCCGAGTGGCGGCAACGCCTATGACCGACAGGTCTGCCGGGGCCTTGCCGCGTTGGGCTGGACCGTCCGGGAGCACGCCGTGCGCGGCGCCTGGCCGGAGCCGGCCCCGGCCGAGCGCGCCGACCTGGCCCGCGTGCTCGCGTCCGTGCCGGACGGCGCGGTGGTCCTGCTCGACGGACTGGTCGCCTCGGCGGTCCCGGACGTGCTGGTGCCGGAGGCGGGCCGGCTGCGGCTGGTCGTCCTCGTCCACATGCCGCTGGCCCACGACGCCGAGGGCGAGGCCCTGGCCGCTGCCCGCGCGGTCGTGAGCACCAGCGACTGGACCCGGCGGCGGCTCCTGGACCTCTACGCGTTGCCGCCGGACCGGCTGCACGTCGCCACTCCCGGCGTCGATCCCGCCCCCGTGGTGCCCGGCTCGGACACGGGTTCGCACCTGCTCTGCGTTGCCGCCGTCACGCCGCACAAGGGGCACGATGTGCTGGTGGAGGCTCTCGCCACGATCACGGACCTGCCCTGGACCTGCGTCTGCGTCGGCACGCTCGACCGCGCCCCGGACTTCGTCGCGCAGCTCCGGCGACGGTCCGACCGTGTCCAGTTCGTCGGACCGCGTACCGGCGCCGACCTCGACGCCGCGTACGCCGCCGCCGACCTGCTGGTGCTGGCGTCGCGCGGCGAGACGTACGGCATGGTGGTCACCGAAGCGCTCGCGCGGGGCATCCCCGTGCTGGCCACGGCGGCGACCGGCATCCCCGAGGCCCTGGGCCACGCGCCGGACGGCAGCCTGCCGGGCATGCTGGTCGAACCGGACGATCTGGCCGGCGCGCTCCGTCGCTGGCTCGGTGACGCCGACCTGCGGGACCGGCTCAGGCGGTCCGCCCGCGGCCGCCGGACCACGCTGACCGGCTGGACGGTCACCGCCGGGGCCGTATCGGACGTTCTGAAGGGGGTGGCCGCGTGACCGGCACGTTCGCGGACTGGCTCGCGCTCCGGGAGGCCGCCGACGGCGCCGCCCGCTCGCTCGAACTCGTCGAGGCGGTGCGCCGTCACCTGGCGGACGTGCCCCGTCCGGTCATCCACGACCTGGGCAGCGGGACGGGGTCGATGGGGCGCTGGCTCGCACCGCAGTTGGGCGGCGCACAGCACTGGATCATGTACGACAGGGACCCTGAACTGCTGGAACGCGCCGCGGCGGGCATGACCGGGACCGTCGAGACCCGGCAGTGCGACATCACCCGGCTCACGGCGGACGACCTGGCCGGCGCGTCCGTGATCACCGCGTCCGCGCTGCTGGACATGTTCACCGCCGACGAGCTCGACCGGGTCGTGGCGGCCTGCGCCGGGGCGGGGCGCCCGACCCTGTTCACGCTCTCGGTGATCGGCCGGGTCGAACTCACCCCGGCCGATCCGCTGGACGCGGAGATCACCGAGGCGTTCAACGCCCACCAGCGCCGGACGGTCGGCGACCGGACCCTGCTCGGACCGGACGCCGCCGAGTACGCCGCCGAGGCGTTCGGCCGGCACGGGGTCGACGTCCAGGTCCGGTCCAGCCCCTGGCGGCTCGGCGCGGACCAGGCCGACCTGGCGGCGGAGTGGTTCCGGGGCTGGGTCGACGCCGCCCGCGAGCAGCGGCCGGAGCTGACCGGCCCGCTGACGGCGTACACCCCCCGCCGCCTGTCCCAGGCCGCAGCCGGTCAACTGGAGGTTGTTCTGCATCACAGTGACCTCCTCGCGGTTCACCGCGGAAATTTCCTCGCCGGAGGCAAATGAACCCCCGGCACCCCGCCCTGCGTGTCAGCCAAGAGGAAGTCCTTGGAGGGGGAGACACGTTGCTCAGCGCACCCGAACTGGCGCCGCCGGCACCACCTGCCCCGGTGGCGGAGCCGGCAGCGCCCGCGAACCGGTCGTTCTGGGCCTGGGCGCGCCCGCTCGGCGGGGTGGCCATCCTCGCCGTCCTGCTGTGGCGGCTGGGCACCGGTCCGTTCCTCGACGGGCTGCGGCTGATCGACGGTTGGGCGCTCACGGCCGCGCTCGGCATCGGCGCGCTGACCACCGTGAGCTGCGCCTGGCGGTGGAGCCTGGTAGCGCGCGGCCTCGGCGTCCGGCTGCCGTTGTTCGCGGCGGTCGCCCACTGCTACCGGGCGCTGTTCCTGAACGCGACGCTGCCGGGCGGGGTGCTCGGCGACGTCCACCGTGCGGTGAGCCACGGGCGGGACTCCGGTGACGTGGGTCGCGGCATCCGCGCGGTCGTGTGGGAGCGGACCGCCGGCCAGGTCGTCTTCTTCGGCGTGGCGATGGTCGTGCTGTGCGTGTTCCCGTCGCCGGTGCGGTCGTACATGCCGGCTGTGATCGCAATCACGATCGCGGGCGGGCTCGGCGCCGTGCTCATGGCGCGGGCCGTACCGAACGGCGGGATTTCGCGGCGTGCGCAGGCGTTGCGGACGGCGAAGGCCGACATCCGCAACGGGCTGCTCGGGCGGAACGGGCTGCTCATCGTGCTCGCCTCGGCCGTGGCGATGGTCGGTCACCTGGCGACGTTCCTGGTGGCGGCATACACTGCGGGCTCGGTTGCGCCACTGTCGCAGCTGGTTCCGCTGATGCTGTTGGCGCTCCTGGCCATGGGGTTGCCGTTGAGCGTCGGCGGGTTCGGGCCGCGTGAGGGCGTGGCCGCGTGGGCGTTCGGCGCCGCCGGACTGACCGCCACCCAGGGAGTCGCCACCGCGGTGGTGTTCGGGGCGTTGGTGCTCGTCGCCAGTCTCCCTGGTGCCGCCGTACTGGCGGCCCGGCGGATCCGCGTACCCGCCACCGTTTCGCAGGAAGGTGCTGTCATTGGCTGAGCTGCCAGTCGCCACGATCCGGACGCAGGTCACCGTGCCGCTCCGGTTCCCCGACGGATACGCCACGACCGCGCGTGTGTTCACCTTCGACGGTCTGGTGGACGGGCGTGAGCACGTCGCGCTCTGCCTCGGCGCCTTCGACCCGGACACGACCGACGGACCCACGCCGCTCGTGCGTCCGCACAGCGAGTGCCTGACCGGTGACGTGTTCGGGAGCGAGCGGTGCGACTGCGGTCCGCAGCTCCGGGAAGGGGTCGAACGTATCGCCGACGCGGGCGGCGTCCTGCTGTACCTGCGTCAGGAAGGCCGCGGCATCGGCCTGTACAGCAAGCTGGACGCCTACGCGTTGCAGGACGCAGGGCTGGACACCTACGAGGCGAACCTCGCCCTCGGACACGGTGAGGACGAGCGCGACTACACCGCGGCCGCCCAGATGCTGGCCGCCCTGGGCGTGGAGCGCATCGCCCTGCTGAGCAACAACCCGGACAAAGCGGGCCAGCTCGACCAGCTCGGCGTGAAGGTGACCGAGTGCGTGCCGACCGGCGTGTACCTGTCACCGGCCAACGCCGGCTACCTGGCCGCGAAGGCCGACCGCCACGCCCGCGCGTCCGACCTCCCGTTCGCCGGCTGACCCATGTCCATCGCCACGCTCCGCAGGCGCCCGCCGGCCCCACCGGCGGACGGCGAAGGCGACGGCGCGGGCCGCACCAGGAAGAGGACGGTGGTGCTCACCGTCCTGGCGGGCCTGTTCGTGCTGCTGGCTCTCGTCGCGCCGAACGAGGTCGGCAGCCTCACGCCGAGCGCGTTCGTGCGCATCCCGGCCGAGGCGCTGGTCGGCATCGCGCTGCTGCTCGTCCTGCCGAGCAGGGTGGCCCGGGTGCTGGCGGTGCTCGCCGGCGCGGCGCTGGGTCTGCTGACGATCCTGAAGCTGCTCGACATGGGCTTCCAGACGGTCTGGGCCCGCCCGTTCGACCCGGTGATCGACTGGGTCCTGCTGGACGACGCCGTGGCGTTCCTCACCACCTCGATCGGCCGCCGTGGTGCGATCGGAGCGGCGATCGGCGCCGTGCTGCTCGCCATCGCGACGGTCGTCCTCATGGCGCTGGCGGTCAGGCGCCTGAGCCGTCTCGTCGCCGCGCACCGCACCGGCGCGACCCGTGCGGTGGCCGCCCTGACCGCCGTGTGGTTCGTCTGCGCGGTGCCGGGTGTGCAGGCCGCTCCGGGCGCGCCGGTCGCCTCCGGCAGCGCGAGCGCCTTCGCCTACGACCGCGCGCGCCAGGTGGGCCTGAGCGTCCGGGACCAACAGGCGTTCGCGAAGGAGGCCTCCGTGGACGCCTTCCGCGACACCCCGGGCGACCAGCTCCTGACCGCGCTGCGCGGCAAGGACGTCGTCTTCGCGTTCGTCGAGAGCTACGGCCGGGACGCAGTCCAAGAACAGGCGTTCGCGGGCGTCGGCACGGTGCTGGACGACGGCACCCGGCGGCTGAACGCGGCCGGCTACTCGTCCCGGAGCGCGTACCTCACCTCGCCGACCGCCGGCGGCGGCAGCTGGCTGGCGCACGCCACGCTCCTCTCCGGACTGTGGATCGACAACCAGCAGCGCCACAAGACCCTGCTCGCCAGCGACCGCATGACCCTCAACAGTGCGTTCCGGCGCGCCAACTGGCGGACGGTCGGCGTCATGCCGGGCGTCACCAAGTCCTGGCCGGAAAGCGACTTCTACGGGTACGACCGCGTCTACGACGCCAAGGGACTCGGGTACCGGGGGCCGCGGTTCAGCTTCGCCACGATGCCCGACCAGTACACGCTAGCCGCGTTCGAGCGCACCGAGCACGGGAAGAAGGACCGCGGCCCGCTGATGGCCGAGATCCCGCTCGTGTCCAGCCACGCCCCGTGGACGCCACTGCCGAAGATGCTCGACTGGGACGACGTCGGCGACGGCTCCGTCTACCGGCCCATGGCGTCGGGGCCCGGTTTCAAGCCCGAGTCCGTGCTGAAGCGGGACCCGACAGAGGTCCGCGCCCAGTACGGGCAGGCCATCGAGTACTCGCTGGAAAGCCTGATTTCCTATGTGGAGACGTACGGCGACGACGACCTGGTGCTCGTGTTCCTCGGCGACCACCAGCCCGCCCCGTTCGTCACCGGCACCAACGCCAGCCGGGACGTGCCGATCACGATCGTCACCCGCGACAAGGCCGTCCTGGCGCGGATCTCCGCCTGGAACTGGCAGGACGGCCTGAAGCCCGACCTGGAGGCCCCGGTGTGGCGGATGGACTCCTTCCGCGACCGGTTCCTGACCACGTTCGCGCGTTAGGCGATGCCGCGGAGGTGGGCGTTGACCGCCCGCGCCGCGTGTTCGAGTTCGGTGATCTCGACGACCGTGACGCCGGCCGCGCGGAGCCGTTCGACGCCCTGGCAGTCGGCCACGAACAGCGACGGTTCCCGCCAGGCGATGACGACGCGGGGGATGCCGGCGGCGAGCACCAGGTTGGTGCACGTCAGCGGCCG
Organism: uncultured Actinomycetota bacterium; assembly: GCA_963742725.1. Lineage (GTDB taxonomy): Bacteria > Actinomycetota > Actinomycetes > Mycobacteriales > Cryptosporangiaceae > CAVVAL01. The sequence goes on from CAVUMX010000004.1 coordinate 714,657, forward strand.
CGCGCGGCGTTCGGTGCACGGTTCGAGCGTGCTGTAGAGCGTGGCCGCGGCCAGGCGCGGGTCGCCGGCGTCGAGCGTGCCGAGCGCGGACTCCTCCGCGTGGACGTGCGGGTCCGAGTCGCGCGAGTAGCCGCTGGCGATCTCGTCACCGGCGGCGTCCACGATGATCGCGCCGACGTTGTAGGCAGTCAGCGACGGCGGGCACTTCCGGGACAGCTCGATGGCCTGTTGGAGCCAGCGGACGTCGTCTGCCCGGGTCACGCGGTGTCCTTGGGTAGGTACCGCAGCAGGGCGACGTCGCCGATGGCCCGTACCTCCGCGAGCGTCATCCGGTGGCGCAGGTCGTTGGCGAACGTGCCGGGGCCGAGGAAGCGCGGCGCGTCGGGCTGGCCGACGAAGAACGGTGCGATGGCGAGGTGGATCTCGTCGGCGAGCCCGGCGGTGAGGAACTGGGTGTGGATGGTGCTGCCCCCTTCGACCAGGAGCCTGCCGACACCGCGTCCGGCGAGGTCGGCGAGCATGCGGCGCAGGTCGAGCGCGGGTCCGGTGCCGACCACGTCCGCGAGGTCGCCGAGGGATTCCCGGACCTTCGCGGCGACCCCGTCGGGACAGTAGACGGCTTTCGCGCCGCCGTGGTGCCAGAACTTCAGTTCCGGATCGAGATCGCCGCTCCCGGTCACCGTGACCTTGAGCGGGTACTCGGGCAGGCCCTGCGCGAGGCGGGCGGCGCGCCGCCCGGCGGAGTTGACCAGCAGCCGCGGATTGTCGCGGCGCATGGTGGAGGCGCCGATCAGGATGGCGTCACTGGCGGCGCGGACGGCGTCCACACGGTCGAAGTCCTCGGCGTTCGACAGCAGCAGGCGGTCGCCGCTCGTGTCGTCGATGTACCCGTCGACGGACATCGCACAGCTCAGCACCACGTACGGCGCAGCCATCGGTCTCCTCGTCGCCACGCCGCGATCGTTTCACGCGCGCAGTCGTGAACCTGACTGCCCTGCCACAGGTTCGGTGCCACGCTGCCCGGAAGGTCCCGAGGGGGGTGGTCCCGCGTTGGACGTACAGTTCGGGCTGCTGGGTGACGTCGAGGCACGCGTCGACGGGCGTCTCGTCGACATCGGCCATGCCCGGCAACGATGCGTACTCGCCGCGTTGCTCGTGGACGCCAACCAGGCGGTGCCAGCCGATCGGCTCATCGACCGCGTGTGGGCGGACCAGCCACCACAACGCGCCCGTACCACGCTGTCGAGCTACGTCTCCCGGCTCCGGCAGGTGTTCGCGGACACCAGCGCGGTCGCCGTGGCGCGGCGGTCGGGGGGCTACGTCCTCACGGTCGATCCGGCCGCCGTCGACCTGTGCCGGTTCCGCGAACTGGTCGCCGCGGCCCGCGCCAGCGGTGACGACGACAGTGCGGCGAACCTGTTCGAACGGGCACTGGCGCTGTGGCGCGGCGAGGCCATCTCCGTGCTGGACACCCCCTGGGTGAACGACGTCCGCGAGATGCTCCACACCGAGCGGCACGCGGCCGAGCTGGACCGCAACGATGTGGTCCTGGCGCGCGGCCGCCACGCGGGGCTGCTGGGGGAAGCTGTCCCGGCAGGCGGCGGCGCATCCGCTCGACGAACGTCTGGTCGCGCAGCTCATGCTGGCGCTGTACCTGAACGGGCGCCAGGCCGATGCGCTGCACCACTACGAGCAGATGCGCCAGCGGCTCGCCGAGGAACTCGGCGCCGACCCATGCGCTCCGGTGCAGGCGCTGCACCTGCGGATCCTCTCCGCCGACCCCAGCCTCGACGCGCCCACACCGGAAGCCACGGAAACGCCCCTGCCCCGCCAGCTACCTGCCCCGCCGCCGTCGTTCGCGGGCCGGGTCCGTGAGCTGGCAGCACTCAGCGCGGACAGGTTGACTGTGGTGTCCGGGACCGCAGGCGTGGGCAAGTCGGCGCTGGCGCTGCACTGGGCGCACCAGGTGGCCGACGAGTTCGCGGACGGCCTGCTGTACGTCAACCTCCGCGGCTTCGACCCGGGCGGATCCGTGATGAGCGCGGCCGAGGCGATACGCGGATTCCTCGACGCCCTCGCGGTGCCGTCGCAGCGGATCCCGACCGGCCTGGACGCCCAGGCGGCCCTGTACCGCAGCCTGCTCGCCGGCCGCCGGATGCTGCACGTTCTCGTTCTCGCTGACGGCGCTGCGGCCCGTCGAGAAGGTCGTCGTGCGGGTGTGCCGCCAGGCACTGCCGCCCGGACCGGCCGTGATCTGCGGCAAGCCTCAGGAGTATCCGGCACCTATCACCGCACAGGAGAAGTAGCCATGATCACCACTCGCAGGCTCGCATCCAGGACCGCGTCCGTCGACCGCCGCGCTCGCCATGTCAATCGGCCACGCTCCGGCGGCCCGTGCGGTCAGCAGGCCTTCGCGCTGCAGACCATCGACCTGGCCGGCAACAACACGGCTGTCTCGAAGCTGGCGCCGTCGTGCCACGCGACTCCGCTGTGGGGTGACGCGGAACCGGGAGCGCCGGTCGAGGTGATCCTGAGCTGCTCGTCCTACCACCGGCCCGCCCACATCGGACGGTCGTTCACCTATTCGAACCCCAATGGGCCTTCGCCGGTGTACGACTACACGTCCGCGCGGAAGACGGCCATGAACAACACCAGCTACAACGTCGCGGTCGCCGTGAAGCCGGTGCTGCAGGCTTCCTGAGCGGGTAACGCAAAGAGGGTGGCGGCCGGCATGGCCGCCACCTCGACGTGGCCGCCACCCAGTCGTCGGCCCGTCCTCAGCGTCGTGGACCAGTGCATGCCGTCCGTGTGGTGACCCCATGCCCAGCGGATGTTGTCCATCGGATTGCCTCCCCCTGCGGCCCTGGTGGGCCACGTGTTGCCAGTACGCCGCCACCCCCTGTTCCGGTTCTCGGCAATTTCGGTGAACTCTCCGGCGCCGCGCAGCCGTGGCTCTATCAGAGGTACTTGGTACGTCTCCGCTGGGGGAACGATGACCACGTCGCTGATACGGCACACAGCTCCGGCCGCCACGCCCACCGTCGAGCGTGCGAGCGTCGAGCTGCCGCCCGAACAGATCGAGGCGTTCCGCCGGGGTGAGGACGACGGGGTCCGGGCGGTGTACAGGCGATTCGCCGGCCCGGTCTACGCGGCGGCGCACTCCGTCCTCCGCGACCACGACCTGGCGACGGAAGCGGTCCAGGAGACGTTCGTGCGGGCGTGGCGCGCGGCGGCGTCGTTCGACCCGCGACGCGGACTGGCCCCGTGGCTGTACGCGATCGCGCGCCGCGTCGCCATCGACATCTACCGTTCCCGGCGGCACCTGTCCGGCGGACCACCCGACGACGACGCGATCGTGACGCTGCCGCCGGAGATGGACACGATCTGGGAGGCGTTCCAGGTCCGCGCGGCGGTGGACCGGCTTCCCGCCGACGAGCGCGCGATCGTCCGGCTGGCCCACTTCGAGGAACTCAGCCACGTCGAGATCGCGACCCGCCTCGAAATCCCGGTCGGCACCGTGAAGTCGCGGTCGCACCGGGCCCACCGGCGCCTCGCCACCTGGCTGCGGACGTTGTGCGACCGCGAGGAGGCGACTGTCACGTACGGTGGGTCACACGACGTGGGAGTGCGGCGATGAGTTCTGACGACAGGGTCGGGGAGTACCTCGAGCGCGGCCCCGCCAGCGGAGACGCCGACGTGCCGGACGATGCCGTCCAGGCACGGCGGGCTCTCGGCGGGGCGTCGGTCTGGGGCGATCCGCCGCCGGACGCGCTGGACGGGATCCTCGGCCGCATCGGCGCCGAGCGCCCGTCCGCCCCGGTGCCGCAGCGCCGCCGGCCGGGCCGGCTGGTACTGGCGGCCGCCGCGGTCGTGTTGCTGGTTCTCGGCGGAGTGGCTGGCTGGATCGGCGCGGAGTGGGCGCCGACGGTCGGCGGCCAGACCACCGAGCTGGCCGGTACCGAACTCGCCCCGGACGCCACGGCGAAGGCGCGGATCCGCGAGACACCGGGCGGCATCGCGATCAGCCTCGACGTGTCCGGGCTTCCGCCGGCCGCGCCGGGCACGTACTACGAGGGCTGGGTGAAGTCCGGCGAGGACCTCAAGGTCTCCATCGGGACGTTCCACATGCGCGGCGGCGACGACACGATCGAGCTGTGGGCCGGCGTCGATCTGGAGGGCTACTCCCTGATCACCGTCACCATCCAGCCGGAACAGGCCGGCGAACGGCCGCCGGGCAAGGCGGTCCTGCGGGGCCCGCTCCCCACGCGGTAGTCGTGCCGTGCCCCGGCAGGGAATATCCCTGCCGGGGCGGCGGCCTACCGGTCAGCGACCAGCCGTGGCCTCGATCGTGAACTTCTGGCGATCCGGACACCGAGTTGCTCAACGTGCACTTCCTCTGAGCGGACCGAAGACGTCAAGCTGTGGCGTGATCGCCGAACGCGTCGCGCAGGCGGTTCCGGGACGCGTCCAGGTGGTCGCGCATGGCGTCGCGCGCGCCGTCCTCGTCGCCAGCCGCGATCGCGTCGACCACGCGCTCGTGCTCGCGGACCGTGTCCGCCACGATCCCGGTGCGGGCGTACAACCGGTACCCGTGGGTGTGCGCGTGCAGGCGGGCGAGAGCGTCGGCGATCAGCGGGTTTCCGGACGCTTCGGCGATGACGCGGTGGAGCTGGGCGTCCAGCACGGCGAAGTCGCGGTAGCCCTCGTAGTTCTCACCGGCCGGGTGGGTGGACATCCGTGCGAGCGTGTCGCGTAGCTCGGCCAGCTCGGCGGGGGAGGCGTTGATCGCGGCCAGGCGGGCCGCTTCCGGTTCGAGCTGGCGCCGGATGCCGTAGAGGTTGTCGGACGTCACCTGATCCAGCAGCGGAGCCACCGTGTACCCGGCGTGCGGGCGCTTCGCCACCAGCCCGTCCGATTCCAGCCTGGTCATCGCCTCGCGGACCGGAGTGGGGGAGACCTGCAGCTCGCGGGCTATGCCGTCGATGGAGAGCCGGGTGCCCGGCGCGAGGTCGTGGTCCATCAGCCGGCCCTTGATGGCCTCGTAGACGCTGTCGCGCAGCATCGTCCGTGGCAGGGGTGTCTCGGGCTGCGGCACGGACCGATCTTAGGGCGAGCGCCTGGTTCCGACCGTTGACGGAATCCGTCCCGAACCGGTAAGAATCGTATCCGAAATATTATCTATGATTCTTCGCGGCACTCCGGAGGCAGTCGATGACGGTGTCGAGGACCGGCTCCATGCTGGTGAGCGGGCTGGTGGTGCTCGCCATCCTGATCCCGCCGGCCGCAAGCGCCGCCGCCCTGCCGGCCGCAGCCCCGCCGGCCGCAGCCCCGCCGGCCGCCGCCGCTGCCGCCTCGGCCGTCACCCCGTCCGCCGCGCCGCCGTGCGCCTCGTTATGCCCGGCATTGACGGAGACCTTCGACAACGTCGGGATCACGTCCGACCGGGACACCGGCCGCGGCGACTTCGACGGTTCCGGCTACAGCTACTCGGCCGAGGCGCTGGCGGCCAAGGGCGCCATCCCCGGGGCGCCGATCCGGACCCACGGCACCACGTTCACCTGGCCGACCGCCGCCGCTGGCACGCGGGGCAACGGTCTCGCCGCCGGCCAGACCGTCCGGGTGAGTGGCTCGTCGTCGGCGTTGGGGTTCCTGCTCGCGAGTGCCTACGGCGCCGCCGGCACCGGCACGGTCCACTACACGGACGGCACCAGCCAGGACTACCCGCTGACCGCGCCGGACTGGGCGTCGGGCACGCGGCCCGCCGGGCACACGGCGGCGATCACGATGCCGTACCGCAACGGCCCGACCGGCCGGGACGACCGGCCGACCTATGTCTTCCACGCCGGCGTTCCGCTCGACCCGCGCAAGACGGTCGCGGCCGTGCGGCTGCCCGATGTCGGATCGGTGGTCGGACCGGGCATCCCGGCGCTGCACATCTTCGCCGTCGCGCTGGCCGGCACCACCGACCTGGCCCGGGGCAGGATCGCGACGCAGTCGTCCGACGCGTTCGACGGCGGCGCCGCGCGGGCCGTGGACGGCGACACCAACGGCGCGTGGGGCAACAACTCTGTGACCCACACCGATCTGGCCCCGAACGCGTGGTGGGCCGTGGATCTCGGTGCCGTGGCCAAGGTCGACGCCGTCAACGTGTGGAACCGCACGGACTGCTGCGCGGACCGGCTCCGTGACTTCTGGATCTTCGTCTCCGCCACGCCGCTCGACCCGTCGGTGCCGCCCGCCGAGCAGGCCGCACGGAAGGGCGTCTGGTCGAGCCATCACCCGGGCGAGGCGCAGATGTTGACGTCCGTACGGCCGAAGATCTCCGGACGCCACGTCCTGGTGCAGCTCGCGGGGGAGGGCTACCTGTCCCTCGCCGAGGTGGAGGTGTCCGGCTGCGCGCCGACGGGCGCGGATCCGTGGGTCGGCACCTGGGGCACCGCGCCGGCCTCCGCGCTCCGCGACTCCCACGGCGGGTTCGCGAACCACACGATCCGCAACGTGGTCCACACGAGCGTCGGGGGCGACACCGCACGGGTCCGGTTCTCCAACCGGTTCGGCGCCAGCCCACTCGTGATCGGCCGCGCATCAGTGGGGCGCCGGGCGGGCGATACCGCGGACGCCGTACCCGGCACCGTCCGTGGCCTGACGTTCGCCGGGCGGACGGCCGTGACGGTTCCGGCCGGCGCCGACGTGCAGAGCGACCCGGTGCGGTTCGCCGTCCCGCCCGACGCGGACCTGCTGGTCAGCCTCTACACGCCGGCACCGTCCGGGCCGGTCACCTACCACCCGGCGGCGCAGCAGATCTCGTACCTGACCGGCGCGGGCGACCACGCCCTGGACGAGTCCGGCGCGCCGTACGACCAGCGGACCGGATCCTGGTTCTACGTCAAGGAGATCGACGTCCTCGGCTCGGGTGCCAAGGGGTCGCTGGTCGCGTTCGGCGACTCCATCACCGACGGCGGCTACTCCACGACCGGCGCGAACCACCGCTGGCCCGACTATCTCGCCGACCGGCTGGCGCAAGGCCGAGCCAGCTACGGCGTGCTCAACTCGGGCATCAGCGCGAACCGGCTCCTGCTCGACGGCGGCGACATCTCGTTCGGCCGGAGCGGACTGGCGAGGCTCGACGACGACGTCCTCGACCGGACGTCGGTCCGCACCGTGATCCTGCTCCAGGGCGTCAACGACATGCTGCACGATCCGCGCCAGAACGACCCGGCCGTGTTCATCGCCGGGTACCGGGAGTTCGTGGATCGGTTGCACGCCAGGGGCATCCGGGTGGTGTGCGGCACGATCCTGCCGTTCAAGGGCTGGTGGGGGCACGACGCCGGCCTGGAGGCGACCCGCGGCGCGATCAACGACTTCATCCGGACGGGCGGCGCGTTCGACGGTGTGGTCGACTTCGACGCCGCGCTGAAGGACCCGCAGGACCCGCTGCGGCTGCGCCCCGACTACGACTCCGGAGACCACCTGCACCCGTCGGACGCGGGCAACGCCGCGATGGCCGACGCCATCGACATCGCCCGGCTCTGAACTCCCGCAGAAATGTGAGCGACACTCTGGTTCGGAGCCTGACCGGCCCCTATGCTGAGCGGCCCCAACGCACGCACGGCACGAGGAGAGTCCCTTGTCGCACGGATCCCGACGCATCTGGCTCGTCTCTCTCGTGACCCTGGCCGGCGGCGTGTTGTTCGCGATCGCCCCCAGTGCCTCGGCGAACGAACCGCTCCCTGAGGGGCCGGCGACGATGGGCGACTTCGTCCGCGCGTCCGTGCCGCAGTGGAACTTCCCCCGCGCCAACCGCAACGACCCGTGCTGGCCCGAGCCGGCGTTCGACGGCAACGGCAACCCGACCGACGGCGCCAACATCCAGGCCTGGCCCAACAGCGACGGCGGCTGCGCACCACACGGCGCACCGTTCCCGACCTACTACACCGTGCAGAAGTGCAACGCGGACGAGATCCGGGTGAGCTTCACGATCTACCAGGCCACCAGCGGCTTCTGGCCGTCCGGGCACCGGCACGACTTCGAGCACGTGGATGTGGTCTGGCGGAAGAACGGCAACAGCTGGACCCGGCAGCGGCTGCTGCTGGGTGCGCACGGCGGGCACCGGGTGGTCGACTGGAGCCGGGCCGAGAGCTGGAACGCCGCCCGCGACCACGCCTCGCTGGGGCTCGAACACCCGCGGGTCTTCGTCGGGTTCGGGAGCCACTCGATGTACAACAACCAGGGCGGCCGCAAGGACGTCATCTCCGCGTACACCGACGAGTACCGCGCCGCCGACTACCGGGTCTGGGCCGACCAGAGCGGCCTGGTGGAGGTCGTCAAGGACGGTGACCTGTACCGGAAGTTCGAGTCGAACGCCGCCGCGTGGGGGAGCGCGGACAGCAACCCGGCGAGGGTCGGCAAGGACGCCTGCTGGCACTGACCTGGCGCCGCCGGGCCCGCTCGGCGGCGTTCTGCCGCTTCCTGCCGGGCCGTGACGTTTGCGCAGGTACGCGCGGGTGTTGCTGGCGGGGTACGGGTCGATCCGCGCTTCGTAGCCTCCTCGAAACGGACTTTTCGAGAGAGGAAACTCGTGACGAGGTTTCTGCGTGGTGTCGCCGTGTCCCTGGTTGCCGGCGTGTGCGGAGCGGGGTTGCTCGGCGCGCCGGCCCAGGCGGCTGAGGCGGCCGAGAACCTGATCGTCCACAACTGCTGTGGCGTCTCCACCTTCTACCCCAACGGCGAATACCTCGGCGTGGGCGACTGGGAGGGCGACGGCTGGGGCACCCGCGCGCAGGTCCAGGTGTGGCACCACCCCAGCAGCACCTGGATGAACCACGGTGATTCCTGCTTCGACAACCAGACGACCGGCGGCACCGACGGTCGGGTGCTGTGCAACTACAGCATCACCGACGGGGCACAGGTACGCGTCCACATCTGGGCATCGAAGGACGGCGCCACCAAGTCGCACGAGTACAGCAAGGTCGGGAACGCGTGATGCGGAAGTTCGTGATCGCCGCCGCGCTCGGCGCCGCGGCAGCCCTCGCTTTCAGCGGCACCGCGCATGCCGGCACCAACACCGACGTCGACGGCGCGTACGGCGCGGCCAACTTCCACCACAACGGCGACAAGCTGTCCGTGGACGACTACTACGGCGACGACTGGGGGACCCGGGCCCAGCTGCAGGTGTGGCACCACCCCAGCAGCACGTGGATGAACCACGGCAATCCGTGCTTCGACGACCAGAGCACCGGCGGCGCGGACGGTGTGACCGTGTGCGACTACGACGTCGCCGAGGGGACCGAGGTGCGGATCCACCTGTGGGCCTCCAACAGCGGCGCCACGAAGGACCACCGCTACTCGCGCGTCGGCGTCGCGTAGCAGCCTGATCGCCTGTCCCGGCGGCGCCCCATCGCCGCCGGGACAGGTTCCTGTGGGTCCCGGTGCACGACCGCTCAGACGGCGTCGTGCAACGCGTCGAGCAGGTCGAGCGGACGCAGGTCGGGCTCGTCGCCGCGGATCTGGTTCATCGCGTACGAGAAGCCGACGCGGCTCCCCGGCCATGCCGCGTGCCGCGACCCGCCGGCACCGCCGTGGCCGAACGCGTCGGCGGCCGGCCCGAACAGCGCCAGCTCGGTCTGTAGCTCGAACCCGGCGCCGTACGCCATCGGGTTCTGCCACATCGGTTCGATGCCACGGCGCCGTTCGCGACGGCCCAGTTCCACGGTGGACGCGTCCAGCAGGCGTACACCGTCGAGCTCCCCGCCTCGCGCGAGAAGGGCGTAGAACCGTGCCAGGGCCCGCGCGGTGCCATGCGCGCCGACGGAGGCCAGCCCGGCGCGCCGGAACTCGGCGCTGTTCCAGAATCGGGGGGAGTCGGGAGTCAGCAGCCGCCCGCGGGTCAGGTGCGGCAGCTCGTCGGCCGTCGCCTCGGGCGCGGCCAGCACGCCAGGGCCGGCGACAGTCGTGGCGGCACGGTGATGGTGCTCGTCGGGAAGCCCGATCCAGAGGTCGAGGTCGAGCGGCTTGGCGAACTCCGCCGCGAAGTACTCGCCGACCGAACGCCCGTCGACGCGCCGGACGAGCTCGTCGACGAGCCAGCCGTAGGTGAGGGCGTGGTACATGAAGGCGGCCCGCGGGTCGCTCGCCTGTGCCTGCGCGGCGAGCAGTCCCGCCATCGTCACCTGGTCGAGCATGTCCTCGTCGGTGAAGTGTTCCCGCACGCCCGGCAGCCGGGCCTGGTGCGACAGCACGTCGGTGACCGTGACGGCCTGCTTGCCCGCCGCGCCGAACTCCGGCCAGTAGTGCGCCAGCGGTGCGTCGAGATCGACGACACCCCGCTCGACCAGGTGGAGCACGCAGGCCGCCGCCAGCCCTTTCGTTCCGGAGAAGATCAGCTGCACGGTGTCGGACTCCCACCGGCGCCCGGTCGCCGGATCGGCCACGCCGCCCCACAGGTCGACGACGAGCGCGCCGTCCCGGTAGGCCGCGAACGCGGCGCCGACCTCGCCGCGATCCGTGAAGTTGCGCCGGAACGCGTAGGCGACCGCCTCGAAGCCCGATGCGGTGAAGCCGTCGATGTCCGTCATCAGTCCTGCCTTCTGGAGTTGGCATGGGTGGCGTTGCCAGTCAACAGGGCTAGGTAGTGGCCATGGTCTCCCGCCTCGCCTCGCCGCGGTGCGCGTGCGGCAACGAGGCGAGCGGTCGGAGTTCGCGATATCGCCCCGAATCTGAGAACACAATTCCGAATTCCTGTCAACTCCCATCTATTTAGATGGGCCGTTCCGGATGAAGTCAACGCGCTTTTGCCCTTTCGTTCGCGATAACCCGCTGGTACTTATGAATGCGCGCGGCCGGCAACTGGTCGCGCGCAATAAGGGGGTCGCAATGCAAACCAACTGGTTCGTGGACGGAAACTGCATGAACTGCGATGTGGCGCGACAGCTCGCGCCAGGGCTGATCGGCGAGGTGGGCGGCCGCTCCGAACTGCTGCGCCAGCCCCGGGACGAGGCGGACGAGCGTGCGCTGCACGCCGCGGCGTTCGCCTGCCAGAGCCGGTCGATCCGTCACCCGGCCAAGACGCTGGACACGGCTCTCGATCCGTACCCGATGCGCCTGGCCGAGGGCGTCTACCTGTGCGGACACAACTCGTCCCACACGGCGGGCGCCAATTCCTACCTGCTGCGACGGCCCGGCGGGAACCTGATGGTCGACACGCCGCGCTGGAGTGAGGCACTGGCGGCGCGGTACGAAGCGCTCGGCGCCGTGACCGACGTCCTGCTGACCCATCGCGACCACGCCGCGCACGGCGGCCGCTACGCCGACCGCTTCGGTGCCCGGCTGTGGATTCACGAAGGGGATATCGACGCGGCCCCGGACGCGGACCAGGTAATGCGGGGGCTCGATCCGGTCGAGGTGGCCGACGGAGTCGTCGCGCATCCATTGCCCGGCCATACCGAAGGCAGTGTTCTCTATATCGCGGACGACCGGTACTGCTTCAGCGGCGACAGCATCTACTGGTCCAGGGCCACCGCGGATATCGAGATCGCGGAGAGCGTCACCTGGTACTCGGTCGAGGTGCTGGCGGAGTCTCTGGCGCGGGCGTCCGGCCGGCTCCGGTTCGAATGGTTGCTGCCCGGCCACGGTGACCGCCGGCGGCTCCCGGCGGACGAGATGAGCAGGCGGCTGCGGGGGCTGGCTGATCGGACCAGGGAATTGCGGCCGCGCCCCATCGACTTCACGGCCGTCCGCTGGTGAACGCGTGCGCGCCGCGACCGCTTGACGGCGGTCGCGGCGCACGGCGCTAGTTGACGGTCGGCGGCCCGCCCACGGTCGGTGCGGTGGTCGGCAGCGGCGGCACCGCCGGCGGGTCGTCGCGCCGGTCGAACGCGAGAAGCACCTGGTAGGCGCTCAGCCGCGGTGTCGGCGTGCCGAGGATGACGTACTCGGACGCCAGCAGCGCGCCGGTGGCCGGGTCGAAGATCAGCACGGAACGCCCGTCCCGTTCGTCGCCGGTGATGGCGACGCCCTCGCGGCCGGCGCGGTCGGTGACCTCACCGCGCCACCGGAAGCCCTTCTCGTCCGCGAGGATGTCGAGGACCATGGCCCGGTTCGCCCGGGAGAGCGGGTAGCGGGTGTACGCCGTGGCGACCGCCTTCGCGACGGCCCCGGTGCCCAGGCCCGCGTTCAGACGCCGGGCGAGCGCCGCGCGGTCGGTCGGCACGGCCCCCACCTCGTCGATCGGCATCAGCGACGGCGTCTTGTCCGGCGGCGGCATGTCGCCGTAGTGGTCACGCGACGCCTCGTCCGGGAACTCGTACGGGAGCATCGTCGTGCGCTGCACGCCGGGACGGTCCGCTGCCTGCCACCGCTCGTCCTCGTGCGTGTAGCCGAGCGAGTACTTGCCGTTCTCGCTGCTCATCGTGGGGTCGCCCCACGTCCTGCTCTTGACGTAGGAGTACCGGCCGGTGCGCGCGTCGTACGGCGCCTCGCCGATCCGCTTCGCCAGCGCGCGCAGCTCCGCGCTCGCCGAGGGCGGGTTCGTGGTGATCGTGAACGCGACCGGGGTGACGACGAGGCTCGTGTCGCCGGTGCGCGGACCGGCCACGACGGGCGGCTTCGTCGTGGAGCGCGGAACCTCGTCACCCGGCACGAGCACGACGGCGGCGGCCACCGCGGCTGTCGCGGCCAGCGCGACGCCGATGGCGCGACCCGGTGTGAACCGGCGCGCGCTGGTCGCCCCGGCGCGCCCGATCAGGACCGTCGCGGGCAGGACAGGCTCGGGCGTCGGCATCCCGCGCGCGGGGTCGGCCGGGCCGAGGAGGGCTCGTGTGGAGTCGGTGCTGAGCATGCGGGGTCCTCTCACGACGGGGTCACCGCCGGGCTGGGGATGCGGGCGGCCGGCGCGGGCTTCGTCATCGCCGCGAGCAGGCGGCGCCGTGCCCGGTGAAGGCGGACCGCGGCGGCGGCCCGGGTGCAGCCCAGGACGGTCGCGGCATCGGCGAGCGACAGGTCCTCCCAGCCGATGAGGCGCAGGATCTCCTGGTCCGTGTCCGGGAGGGCGGCCAGAGCGCCCCGGACGGCCGCCAGCTCGGCGGCGGCGCCTTCCACCCGGTCCTGGTCGTTGCCCTCGTCGTAGTTGAGCAGCGGCACGTGGTGGGGCCGGCCGCGGTCGGCGCGACGGCGGTTCGCGAGCAGGCGCCGGGCCACCCCGTACAGCCACGGAAGGCTGTTGTCCGGAACCGCTGTTCGTCGGCGCCAGGCCACCACGAACACCTCCTGGGCGAGTTCGACGGAGGCGTCGGTGTCGCCGAGGCGGCGCTGGCCGTACCTCACGATCGGCGTGTAGTGCGCGGCGTAGGTGGCGGTGAACCAGTCCTCGCCGCGGCGGGATGGCGGGGGGCCCATACGGTCTCCAGACAGTCGGCAGCAGTCACCCAGGTATCTGTCAGCCGACGACGGATGATTACCGGTAGGCGGCTTCGATCATCTCCACGATCTTGCGCTTCGGCTGCACGCCGACGACCGACCGCACCGGTTCGCCGTCCCGGAACACCATGAGCGTGGGGGCGGCGAGGATGCCGTAGTCGCGGGCGGTGTTCGGGTTGGCGTCGGTGTCGAGGGTGACGATCCGGACCCGGTCGCCGAGTTCGGCCGCGATCTCGGTCAGCATCGGCTTGATCTTGCGGCACGGCGCGCACCACTCGGCCCAGAACTCGACCAGGACGGGACGGTCGCTGAGCAGCACTTCGTCGGTCCAGGTGGCGTCGGTGACGGGGGTGGGCATCATCGCTCCTCGTGGCTGAGTCCGCAGCGCGGCGCGCTGGTCCGGGCCAGCGCCTCGGTGAGTTGGGTACGGATGTCGTGCAGGCGGGCCAGGTAGCCGTCGACCTCGGCGAGCTTGCGCCGGTACACGGCGACCGAGTCGGGGCACGCGTCGCCGGTGTCGTGCCCGGCGCGGAGGCATTCGACGAACGGGCGGGTCTCCTCCAGCGTGAACCCGATCGCGAGCAGCGACCGGATCTCGGCGACGAGCCGCACATCGTCCGGGGCGTAGTCCCGGTAGCCCTGCGCGTCGCGGCGCGCGTGGAGGAGGCCCTGCGCCTCGTAGTGCCGGAGCGCCCGCGTGCTCACGCCCACCTGTCCTGCCAGCTCACCGATCCGCATGGGTCTGACGGTAGACATTGACGCTGGCGTCAAGGCAAGTCAGTTGGTGATCTCCTCGGCGTCCGCGAACGTCATCCGCAGCGTCCGGATGGCGCTCGTGAACACCGCGACCTTGGGCAGCCCCAGATCCCGGAGCATCGTGGCGACCGGATGCTGGCCCAACCGGATCAGGGCGCCGGCCGGCCGGGAGCGCACGCCCTCGGGGCGCATCGTCCACGGGGTGCGGCGGAGGACCCCGTCCCGGTAGGAGTAGGCGTCGAACGAGGTGTCGGCGCTCCCGGCGGGCACGGGGATCCCCGGCTTGATCAGCAGGCCGACGACGAGCTGCCCGTCCTGGCGGACCACGCAGTGCCGGTACCGCCCGGACAGCCGGAGGTCGATCTCGGCCATCTCCTTGGGGAATCCCCAGATCGACCGGCCGGCGTCGAGCGTGAACGACTGGTCCACCGGCAGCCAGTGGATGTACGCCCCGACCCCGCGACCGCCGTCATGACGCCGGACGAGGAACGACACCGCGAACTCGTGGTAGCGCCCGAGGTCGCCGTCCACGTAGCTGACGAACGCGAGCGAGCAGATCGCCCTGCCCCGGACGGGTTCGGCAACCTCAAGACCTGTCTCCGCGACGACCGACCGGGCGGCCGCCGCGGGCACGACGAACATCGCCGAGCACGCGGTCGCGTCCCGGATCTGGACCGGCGTCGTGACCCGCTGCCCCTGCACGAGGTGGTCGGCCATGTCCCGATTAGACCAGTCAACCAAGCGTTTGCTCAAGTGCGCCGGAAGCCCTACCGTGGGTTGGTTCCCGACAGCTGACCACGGGAGGCACCGATGACCGCCGAACTCCGTCAGGCGTCACGCATCGACCTGCTCGCCGGAGACCTGTACACAGGGGATCCCAGTCCCGTGTACGCGTGGCTGCGGGCCAACGCCCCCGTCTACTACGACGACCAGAACGGGCTGTGGGGCGTCTCGCGGCACGCCGACATCTGCGCGGTCGAGCGGGATCCGCAGCTGTGGACCAGCACCGGGGGCTTCCGACCGCAGATTCCCTCCGACAAGTCCATGATCGCCCGGGACGACCCGGAGCACGCGCGCCAGCGCCGCCTCGTGTACCAGCGGTTCACCCCGCGAGGCATCGCGGACTACGAAGCGAAGATCCGGTCGATCGTCGTCGAGCTGATCGACGCGGCGGTCGAGGCGGGCACCGTCGACGCCGTCGAGGCCATGGCCGCACCGCTGCCCGGCCGGGTCATCGGCTGGATGCTCGGCTTCCCCGACGAGCGGTGGCCGGACCTCGTCCGCTGGTCGACGACCACGATGCCGGCCGGCGGCGGCCTGCGGTACGTGACGGACGAAGCCGTCGGCGCCGCCGGCGAGTGCGCGGTGGCGGTGCTCGACCTGGCCGCCGAGCGGCGCCGGAACCCGCGGCACGACCTCCTCTCGCTCTGGACGCGAAGCGACGATCCGGCCTACGACGACGAGATGCTGGTCTCCGAGGCCCTGATGCTCCTCGACGGCGGCGCCGAGACGACCCGGACGGTCATCGCCGACACCATCGGCGCGCTCATCCAGCACCCCGACCAGTGGGCGCTGCTGCGCTCGTCGCCGGACCTGCTCCCGGACGCGGTGGAGGAGTTCATCCGCTGGAGCACGCCGATCCTCAACATGTGCCGCGCGGCCACCCGGGACACGGTGCTCGGCGGGCAGGAGATCTCCGCCGGCCAGCAGGTGCTGCTGATGTACGGCTCCGCCAACCGCGACGAGACGGTCTTCGAGGATCCGGAGGTGTTCGACGTGCGCCGCAAGCCCGGCCGGCACATCGCGTTCGGGCTGGGCACCCACTTCTGCCTGGGCGCCGCGCTGGCCCGGCTCGAACTGCGCGTCTTCTTCGAGGAGTACCTGCGCCGGGTCGGCACCGCGGAGTGGGCGGACGATCACGGGCCGAGGCGGGTGCCCAACGCGTTCGTGCCGGCAGTCTCGTCCTTCCCTGTCACGATGGCGGGTCGGTAGACGGTCACGGCCACCATCCGTGCGAGGGCTCGCCGCCCGGTCCGGACCACCGCGGCCGCAGGTTCAGATCCGGATGCTGCGAGAGGATCGCGCCCCGCAACCAGCGCGACGCGGCGGACGGTTCGATCCGCAGTTCCTGGGCCAGCGTGGTGCGCAGCCGCTCGTAGACGGCGAGCGATTCCGCCTGCCGTCCGCAGCGGCAGAGCGCGATCATCAGCTGGCCGCAGAGCCGCTCGTCCAGCGGATGCTCGCGCACCAGCGCCTCCAGCTCGTGGACGAGCGCGACGTGCCGGCTCAGCGCCAGGTCGGCGTCGATCCGCATGACCGTGGCCGAAAGGCGCAGTCCTTCCAGCCGGGCGATGTCGTCCTGGGCGGCGTCGACGAGCGCCACGTCGGCGAGTGCACGTCCGCGCCACAGGGCGAGCGCCGCCGTCAGGACGCGCGCGGCCGCCTCGGTTTCGCGGCCTTCCAGTGCCGCCCGGCCCTCGGCCACCATCCGGACGAACCGCGCGGCGTCGAGCTGCTCGGGGTCGATGTGCAGCAGGTATCCCGGCGCCCGGCGGATCAGCACCTCCGCGTGGGACCAGGGGGCGCGGTCCGGTTCGAGGACGCGACGGAGCCGCGAGATGTGCCCCTGCACCACGGCGCCCGCCGAGCGGGGCGGGCGGCGCGCCCATAGCCAGTCGATCAGCTGGTCCAGTGAGACAACGTCGTTCGCACTGGTCAACAACGCACAGAGAATGGCGCGTCGCTTGGGCCCGTCCAGCGGAACGGGTCCTGTTTCTGCATCGACCTCCAGTGGCCCGAGGATGCTGAACCTCATCCGGTGTCCCCGTCCGGTATTGCCCCTCTTGGTGAATTGTCCCGCAGTACGGTCGTCGCGGGCAGTGATCGATAACCCTTGGGGGTCTCCGCGAAGGCCGCTCGCAAGTCTTTCGCAAGCCTGGCGCACGTATACGGACGAAATAGGAGAAAAACACTACAAGGGGTAACCGTGATGCTTCGGGCAGTTCACCTCCTAAGGAGGCGCCATGACGAACGTGCCCGGCACCGTCGCTGTCTTCCGTCCAGGGTGGGACGGCCGCCCGCCCCCAGGTCCGCTACCGAGACCCCGGCAACTCGCGGCGGCGGTCCTCCGCTTCTACCGCGCGCCCGTCTCGTGGCTGGCGCTGGCCGTGACGTCGCTGCTGCTCTGCTACGGCGGCGGGGCCCTGATGTTCTGGTTCCACGCGATCGCGCTCGGCGAGGGCGGGCCGAACATCAGCTGGCACGCCCACTGGCTGCTCGACTCGACGTTCGGGTTTCTCTTCCTCACCCCGGTGGTGTTCCTGGCGCTGCCGCTGGCGGCATGGGTGGCCCAGTGGCTCGCCGGCCCGGGCAAGCAGCCGCTGGCCTGGGCGTACATCGGTACGGTCGCCGGGGTGTTCTCGCTGGCCACGGTGCCAGGACCGATAGCGCACGACACGTTCGTGGGCCGGGGCACCTGGCTGGCCAACCAGGTGACGCACGCGATCGGCGACCCGTCGGCACCGCTCCTGCCCCGCCACGAGTACCCGCTCATCGCCGACCTCACCCAGCAGCTCGGCGCCGCCGTCCCGATCTACCTGGCGTTGACCGCGCTGTCCCTGCTCCTGGTGCGGTGGTTCGTCGCGGGTCGCGCGGTGGCGGCCCTGCGGCGGTCGAGCGACGCCGTCGGACGCGGCGGCATCCGGTAGCACGTCGACCGCCGACGACACCGGCGGTCAGGTGGGTTGCCGCGCGGATGCCACCGACTCGAAGACGTCGACGCCCGCGATCTTGAACGGGACCGTCGGGTCGTGGTAGCCGCGCGGACCCTCCGCAGCTTTCTCCGCCTCGGCCAGCGAGTCGAACTCGACCAGCCCCAGACCCAGGCGACCGTCCGGAGTCACGCACCAGCTCCCGCTGGTGAAGCAGTCACCGGGCCGACATCCCCGAAAGGTGGTATCTCCAGGTGGGGATTTCGCGCCTACGCTGTGGACGTGAAGGGACGGGCTCGCGCTCTGGGGAAGATCGCCCAGCTCTCGTCGGAGGCCGGCGATCTGACGGCGCTCTGGCGTGGAACCACCGAGGTGCTGGCGGACACCGTCCCGTACTACTGGACGCCGTGCTTCTACACGCTGGACCCGGCGTCGCTCCTCATCACCAGCCATTACCACGACGGGCTCGCCGACTTCCCGGCGGAATGGCTCACCGCCGAGTACTACGACGACGACGTGCACAAGCTGGCCGACGTCGCCCGCTCCGGCGCCGGCGTGTCGACCCTGCACGAGGTGACCCACGGAGACCCGTCGAGCACGCGGCGCTGGCAGCAGAACATGGCGATGGGTGGCGACCAGGAGATGCTGGCCGGGCTCAGGACCCGGTCCGGCGAGGTCTGGGGCGCGCTCGGCCTGTACCGGGAGCCCGACCGGCCGATGTTCAGCGACGACGAACTCGCCTTCGTGGCGGCCGCGGCTCCACTGCTCGCCGAGGGTGCCCGCCGCGCGCTGCTCCTGGGCGAGGCGCTGGAGCCCGAGTGGCCCGACTCGCCGGGCCTGCTCGTCATGAACGAGCGGCTCGAGGTCGAGTCGGCCACGCCGGGCGTCGACGTGTGGCTGGACGCGCTCCCCAGCACGGAAGGGGGCGGGCTGCCGTCGGCCGTGCTCGCGGTGGCGGCGCAGGCACTCCGCTCGGCGGACGACCGGCTGACGTCCGGCGAGGTCGCGGTCGCGCGAGTGCTGTCGCGCACCGGCGCGTGGGTGGTCCTGCACGGGGCGTCGCTCACGGCGACGTCCGAACGGCGGGTGGCGGTCATCGTCGAGCCTGCCCATCCGGCGCGGATCCTGCCGCTCCTGATGTCGGCGTACGGCCTGACCGCGCGGGAGAAAGAGGTCACCGGCCTGGTGCTGGAAGGCCGTTCCACCGGCGAGATCGCCGAGGCGCTGTTCGTCTCCGTCCACACCGTGCAGCAGCACATGAAGAACATCTTCGAGAAGGCCGGGGTCCACAGCCGCCGGGACCTCGTCGCCCGCGTGTTCTTCGGGCACTACGAGCCGCGGTTCCGGGACAACGAGCGGCGGACGGCGGAGAACAAGCCGCTCCGGGGTGGACCATCCGCCGCGTCGTCGCTAGGAGCCTGACTTCGCCCAGGCCAGCTCGGCCTTGATCGGGATGTGCTGAGCCTCGTACGTCGGGTAGACCGGCGTGAGCTTGCCGTTGATCCACTGCACGAGGATGTACGAGCCCAGCGGGGCGCCGGCGGCGTCCCAGGACAGGTCGCCGACAGGGGTCCGCCACACTCCGGTGTGGAGCGTCTCGATGATCGTGGCGTTGTCGACCTTGCCGGTCTTCTCGGCCACCTGCTCGATGAGCAACCCGCAGGAGTACGCCTCGACGGACGTGTTGTCGATGTCCTCGGCCTTCCCGCCATACATCTTCAGGTAGCTCTTGACGAACTCCTCGCTCCCTTGTGCCTTGGACGTGGCGAACCAGTCACCGGAGCTGAAGATGCCGTTGACGTTCTCCGCGCCGACGTTCGCCGGGAAGGCCACCGGGGAGTTCGCGCCGTTCGACATGTACAGCCACTTCGGCGCCCACTTGAGCTTGGCCATCGCGCGTATGCCCAGGTACGCGTCCTCGGACTGCGTGCCGGCGACGACGATGTCAGGGTTCAGCGCGGCCACCTTGGTCATGACCGGTGTGAGGTCGGTGGTTCCCTCCGGGTAGATGTCCTTGTAGACGGTCCGGATGCCCTTGGCCTCGAAGCGCCCGCGCACGTGCTCGACGATCGGCGCGGCGAACGGATCGTCGAGAGCGGGGTAGGCGGCGGTCTTCGGGCGCAGGTCGGGCGGCAGCGACAGGATGTAGTCGGCGAACACCTCGCCCTGGTAGACGACCGGAGCCGGCTGGACGAAGAAGAGATTGCCCAGGTACTGCTCGAAGATCTTGCGCCCGCCGCCCGCCGGCTCCAGGAACGCGTAGCGGTGCTTGGCGACGACCTTCGACGCCTCCAGCGTGAGCTTCGTCGAGAACGGTCCGAACACGAGGTCGACCTTGTCCCGGCTGATCAGGTTCTCGTAGTTGGTGACGACCTGCTCGGGGCTCGACGCGTCGTCGACGATCTTCAGCTCCACCTGGCGGCCCAGCACGCCGCCCTTGGCGTTGACGGTGCTGGCCCAGAGGTCGTAGCCGCGCTTGGCGGCCTTGCCCGGATCGGCGAAGTCACCGGTCAGCGAGAGCGAGATGCCGACCTTCAGCGGTTCGTCGGTGCCGTCCGCGCCTTCGGCGGCCAGGCTCCCGCAGCCGCTGAGCGAGATTCCGAGAATGGTGAGGATGGCGAGCGAGAACCGGTGCTTGCTGCGCCGCATCGTTGAAGGTCCTTTCCTGCGCTGAGGAGGAATCCGCGCCGCATACGGCAAAACGAAAATGACGCCGTACACGGCGCATCGCATCGACCGATTGGGGTGCCGATGCGATCGGTCATCTCGCAACCGCGGCGAGTGTTCTCCGGACCGTGTAACCGTGTCAAGTGGAGTGCCCGGAGTGGCCAATGCGAACAGAGAAACCATGGACAGGCCACGGCGAGTGACTGCAATCGATTGTACCGTGCCGGAAGTGGCGCCGTCTACGAGTCACCTGATTCGCACGCGCATCGATGGCCATTTCCGGCCACAGCGCCAATCAATGTGATTGAACGGTGAATTGATTACTCAGCGCAGCGAATCAGGCAGCCCGAATGCCGGGAACTGTTCGCGGCCTAGGAACGAGGTGACCTCGGCGATCTGCCCGCCGCGCAGGCTCAACACGTTGATCGACCAGCCGAGGTGCGCGCCGGCTTCGTCGTTCCACAGGGAGCAGGCCACCGCCGGCTGGCCGTTCGCGCTGGTAGGAAGGTGCCGCTACGAGCCACAGGTGGTCAGCGGGATCCGGACGGCGAAGTCGGTGACGGCGTCCAGACCGCGGTACCAGCGCGGCAGCGGCGGCATCGACCAGGTGACGTCCTCGGCGCGCTGCGCGCGGCGTCGACCCGCGTCGTGGTCGGCATCGGCGAGGAGTCGGGTGGAGGACTCTGCGAGCGCACGTCGATCGCGCTCGCCGCGGGACTCGGTATCGAGCCGACGATGT
Source organism: uncultured Actinomycetota bacterium (assembly GCA_963742725.1). GTDB lineage: Bacteria > Actinomycetota > Actinomycetes > Mycobacteriales > Cryptosporangiaceae > CAVVAL01. Next base: position 735,942 of record CAVUMX010000004.1, read on the forward strand.
TCCCCGGTGGCCATCTGGGCTTCCTCGATGATCCCGCCGCGTTCGACACCCGGCTCCGCGCGGTCCTGAACGGAGACTGAGAACCCCGCTTGCCAGGGGTCCCCATACTGCCCCGCGTGAATGAGCCGAACATCGACCAGATCCTCGCCGACCCGGAGCTGCTCGTCGCGGCCGACCCGGACGAGCTGCTCCCCGCGCTGTGGCACGCGAGCACGCCGTCCGGACGGCTGGCCGGCGAGGTCTACCGCGCGTCCTTCTACCGGCTCCGCAGGATGACGGAGGTGGATCGTCGGTCCCTGCTCGCCGTCGACGCCGCACGTCACGGCGCCACCGAGCTGGCGCGAGGGCTCGCCGACCCGCCGATGGCCTGGCGACCGCGCTGGGTGACGGCCGCGCAGACCCAGCATCCCGCCCTGCACGTCGAGGACTTCAATCACGGTGCCGAGGTGTGGGGTGTCGCGAGCACCGAGCTGGACGGCCGCCAGGTCGTGCTCACCGCGGACAGGGCCGACTTCGTGCGCGTGTGGGACCTGGACGTCGCCGACACCATCCCCGGCGCCTTCGACGATCAGTCCGCGCGCGTCCGGTCGATAGCGTGCGCGACGGTGCGCGGCCGCCAGGTCGCGTTACTGGCCGGGCTGGACGGCGTCGTGCGGATGTGGGACCTGGCAACGCACGAGGTGGTCGAACCGCCGCTGTTCGGCCACACCGACGCCGTGACCCACGTCGCCTGCACGGAGGTCGACGGGCAGCTCGTGGTCGTCGGCACCGGCGTGGACCACAGCGTGTGGGTCTGGAAGCTCGAAGACGACGGATTCCCGCCCGCACACGTGCTGTACGGCCACACCGACATCGTCTGGCGGGTGGCGTGCACGGTGGTGGACGGCCGATCGGTCGCGTTGACGGCCAGCGGCGACGGCACCGTGCGCCGCTGGGACCTCCGTACCGGAGAGGAGATCTGGCCGCCGCTCGCCGGACATGCGTCGGGAGTGCGGGACGTGGCCTGCGCCGAACTGCACGGGCGTCCGGTCGCGGTCACGGGCGACCTGGACGGCATGATCCTGCGCTGGGACCTGCGCACCGGCGAGCAGATCGGAGACCCGTCCGTCGGGCACGAGGGTGGAGTGTTCGCCCTCGTGTGCGCCGAGGTGAACGGCCGGCAGGTGGCGATCTCCGGCGCGTCGGACCAGACCCTGCGGATCTGGGATCTGGAGACCGGCGCCCCGATCGGAACGCCGCTCCTGGGCCACCAGCACGTGGTGTACGCGCTGAGCCTGGCACGCCGCAACGGTCGGCCCGTCGTGGTGAGCGTCGGGTGGGACTGGCGCATGAGGGTCTGGGACCTGGCCACGGCCTGCGACGACGTACCGCGGCCGCGTGGCGAGCGCACCGGCCAGCCGAAGGCGATCGTCACGACGACGCTGGGCGGTCGCGGTGTGGCCGTGACCGGCGGCTACCAGCTGGCGCGCGCCTGGGACCTCGCGACGGGCGAACCGGTCGGCCCGCCGCTCGGGTCGCATCCGGACACGGTCACGGCCGTCGCCTGCATCGACGTGGACGGCGTGCCCGTCGTCGTCACCGCCGGGCGCGAGGGCCCCGTCCACTCGTGGCGGATGGATACCGGCGAGCAGATCGGGCGCTCGCTGATCGGCCACGAGCACCGGATCCAAACGGTCGCGGCGGCCATTGTGGACGGCCGTCCGGTCGTGGTCACCGGCGGCTACTCCGACCACGCCCAGGTCTGGGACCTGCACACCGGCGAGCGGATCGGCGCGCCGCTGATCGATCCTGACGTACCCGATCTGAGCGCGCTCGAACCGGTCGAGGAGGAGCGCCTCCGCAGCCTGCGCGAACACGGGGCGGCGGTCGTCAGGTGCACGACGATCGAGGGGCGTCCGGTCGTGGTGGTGGCCGCGTACGACGGGACGGTCCGGGTCTGGGACCTGGCGACGCGAGCGCCGATCGGACCGCCGCTCGGTGGCCCGACCGGCGGCATCACGGCAATGACCGTCACCACACTGCGTGGCCGGACCGAGGTGGTGACTGCCGGCGACGACCGCCACGTCCGGGTGTGGGACCTCGCCATGGGGGAGCTGACCGCCGGGTTCCGCACCGACCACGGGAACCACCCCGTCCATGTCGCGTGCGCAGCGCTCGGCGGCCGGACGGTCGTGCTCACCTGCGGCACGCCGGAGTCGGCGGTGGTGGCCTGGGATCTTGCCAGCGGCGAGAAGGTCCCCGGCCTGGAGCTCCCGGACTGGGTCGAGGGCATGGCGGTCGCGCCGACCGGCGAACTGGTCGTCTCGTTCGGCACCAGCCTCGCGGTGTTCGAAGCCGCCGGGTGACCTACTGGATCGCAGAGCCCGGCGTCGGTTCCACGGCGATCACGTGGTCGGTGTCCTTGAGCAGCGCGTTCGCGCGCGGCCCGAGGTCGGTCCTCCACAGCGCGCTGCCGTAGAACTCGTCCCACTTGCGGGCACGCTCCTCCTGGCTGTCGAAGCGGCGCAGCCACACGAACGTGTCCTCGTCGTCGGTCGCGGTGAACTGGCCGAGTACGTCGATGCCGAACTCACGCTGCGCCGGGAGCAGTACCTCGTCGTAGAGCTTCACGAACTCGTCGCGCTTTCCGGCGTGGACGGTGTAGATGCGAACCTCGATGACGGCCACGGTGCCTCTCCTCGTCGAGCGGTGGTACTCGGGTGAGGAGAGGCTAGGACGGTATCCCTGACACCTCCTGTCAGCGATAGCGTGCTCGCGGCCGGGGTGGCTGCCGTCGCCGTCCCGGGCTGGTCCGCTGCCGCGCGGGCGGCGGAGCGATCCGATGCCGTCGCGCTGACGCACGTCACGGTCATCGACGCGACCGGTTAACACCCGGCGGATCCACGCCGTGATGACGCGGGGCCGCTACCTCTCCCACGCCGAGCGGCAGCGCGTGCTCGCCGACATCGAGGCCACCGCCGGCTCGACCGTAGCCGCGTCAGTCCGGCCCGGATGCTGCGGCTGAGCTGGGAACGGCCGCCCGCAGGGCCGCGGCGACGGCCGAAACGGCCGGATGCCCGCCGGCGCCGCTGTGGAACGCGATCCTGGACCGCCGGCAGATCGGCAGCCGGGTCAACGTGACCTCGGCTGGCGGCCCCACGATCCCGAGCTGCGGTACGAGGGCGACGCCCTGCCCGGCGGCGACCAGGGCCAGGACGGTGGCGAACTCGTCGACGTGGTGCCGGACGCGCGGCGCGAACCCGGCCGCCTGGCACGCCCGGACGGTCATCCGCCGCCGCGTTCGCCGAACCCAACCCGACCGTCATCAAGGGTGCGCTGCACGCGCTGGGCCGGATCCCGACCCCGCACGTGCGACTACCCCTGCTGCCCGCCGGACGCGACTCGGTGGACCAGCTTCTCAAGCACCTCTAGCGGTAGTCGACCATCCCGGGCCAGGGAACGCCGGCCGTGGTGCTGTCGCGAGTGGTCGACATCGCGGTCCGGACCGTCGCGGACGTGGCGCTCGGCGGCACCAGGAGGATGTCCAGGCGCCGCGGCCCGTCGGTGGTGACGCTGATGGAGTAGATGTCCTGCGGTCCGTGCCAGTCCAGCCGGACGACCCGGCCGTTGACGGTGAGCAACGCCGGCGCGGACAGCCACGCACCGCGTCTGAGGCCGATCCGCGTGACCGAGTCCGTGCCGGCGTTCATCGCCATGATGAGGGCGGACAGTTCTGGTTCCGACTCGTATGAGCGTGGCCACCACGCTCCGTCGAGCATGCGCTGCCGTGCCCGGGTGGGCACCAGGCTCAGCCGTGCGCCGTTCTGCTCCATCGTGGCGGTCCGTCCCCGGCGCGCGGCCGGACTGGTGGTTCGCCTAGGCCGACGCCGACTCGACTGCCAACGTGCAAGATGTCCCGGGTACCCCCAACCGTACGCCAAGAGGGTGCCCGGGCAGTCCACGATGTCAGCGGTAAAGTCAGGCGGCCCGGGGTGCGTGGCGTTGCCACCAGTCGCGGATGGTGGCGAGTTTCGCCGCGAACTGCGGGTCCCGGATCTCGTCCACCCCGGAATGGTGCCACGACTGTTCAGCGGGTTCCGGTGACCACGAGCATCTCGCACGGACCGACGAAACCGTCCGGGCCTTCGAACTGAGCGAGGGCCGTGGCGATCTCGTCCCACGCCGCTTCCCGCTCGTCGCCGGGCAGTCCGGCGAGCATGGTGTGCAGGGCGCCGAAGGACTCGCGCTCGAAGCGGGTGCAGTCGGCGGCGCTCGGCAGCCGCAGCGGCGACGGCACCACGTCGACGGTGATGTCGCGGAAACCGGCGCGGGCGAGCGTCTCCTCGGCGACCCCGGGGCTGCCGAGGCTGAACGGTCCGGGCTGACCGGGTGCGGGCGGCGGGAGCTCGGCGCGGCGGCGGATGATGCCGACGGGCACGGCGAAGAATCCGTTGCGGTCGGCGGTGGAGTACACGACGGCGGAGACGCGGCCGCCGGGACGCAGCGCCGCGCGCATTCCGGCGAGAGCGGCCTGCTGGTCGGGGAAGTAGATCAGCCCGACGCGGGAGATGACCGCGTCGAAACTCTCCGCCTCCACGTCGAGCTTCTCGCCGTCGACCTCGTGGGTGCCGACGGTGGGCAGGTTCGCGTCGGCCGCGGCCTTCGCCGCGTAGCTGAGGATCTCGGGGGAGATGTCCGTGGCGAGCACGTGCCCGGACGCTCCGGCGCGGCGGGCAGCGAGCAGGGTCTGGCCGCCGGCGCCGGCAGCGACGTCGAGGACCCGGCTGCCGGTCGTGACGCCTGCGGCGTCGAGCATCCGCTCGGTGGCGTCCCCGAGCCAGGTCTCGATCGTGGGGCCCCAGCGATGCCAGGCCTCAGCGGCGTCCTGCCACTGCTGGCGCGTGGTGGTCTTGTAGGCCTGCGGGTCGAATGTGCCGGTCATGGCGTCCTCCTGTTGGTGGTCCTGACGCCCGTACCGCGCCAGAACGGGCCGGTTCCCGCCAGAAACCGTCTGGCGGTTGCGCCATATGCCAGGTCCGGCGCGTGAGAATGCCGGTGTGACGCGGTTCGTGGGGCGGGCGGGGGCGTTGGGCCGGCTGCGTGCTGCCCGGACGTCGGGCGCGGGCGGCGGCCGTCCCGGGCTGGTGTTCGTCACCGGCGAGGCCGGCATCGGGAAGACCGCCCTGCTGGACCAGTTCGCCCTGGAAGCGACGGAGCTGGGTGCGCGGGTGGTGCGCGGTGCCTGCTGGGACGGCGACAGGGCACCCGCCTACTGGCCGTGGACGCAGGCGCTACGGGCACTGGACGCCCACGCGGACCCGGATCCCGAACTCGCGGCGGTTGCCGGGGGTACCGGCACGCCGATCGCCGAGACGGGCGACACGGCGTCCCGATTGCGGTCGTTCGAGGCGGTACGAGCGTTCCTCGACCGTGCGACGGCTCGTCACCAGGTCGTGGTGCTGCTCGATGACCTGCACTGGGCGGACCTGTCCTCGCTCGAACTGTTGCGCTACCTCGCCGGCTCGACGGTCGCGGGTCCGCTCCTGCTCGTCGCCGCGTACCGCCACGACGAGCTGGACGGCACCACGCGGACTCTGCTCGGCGCACTCGCTCCGGACGCGGTTCCGGTGCCGTTGACGGGCCTGTCCGGGGCGGAGGTCGCGGAGCTGGTCGCCGCGCTCGCCGGGCCGTCGGTCGCGGAACGCTGGGGAAGCGCGATCCACGACCGCAGCAACGGGCACCCGTTCTTCGCCCGGGAACTGGGGTACGTGCTCGCGTCCGGCGGTGGGGTCGCCGGGGTGCCCGCGGCGGTGCGCGAGGTCATCGCCCGGCGCGTCGCCCGGGTCAGCGCGGGGTGCGGACGCCTGCTGGAAGCCGCGTCGGTGGCGGGCCGGCACCTTCTCCCGGATGTGCTCGCCGACGTGACCGGCGACGAGCCGGCACGCGTCCTGGACCTGATCGAGGAGGCGCGCGGGGCCGGGATCGTCGCCGACGGAGCGTTCGCGCACGACCTCTACCGCGAGTCGATCTATGCGTTCCTGGCGGCGGCCCAGCGGATGGACCTGCACCACGGGGTGGCCATCGCGCTCGAACGGCGCCACAGCCGCGGCGGTCCCGTGTTTCCGGGCGAGGTGGCTCGGCACCACGCGGCGGCGATCCCGATCGCCGGCCCGGGACCGGCGCTGGCGTGGGCGCACGCGGCCGCGCGCGACGAGCTGTCGCGGTTCGCGTTCGCCGAGGCCGCCGGGCACCTCGCCCGCGCACGGGAGGCGGCGACCCGCGCCGGCGCCGCGATCGCCGACGCCGATCTGGTGGACGCGCTCGTGGCCGAGGCCGACGCGTGGCTGCGGTCCGGCGACGCTGCCGGTGCCAGGCGGCTGCTGGACGAGGCGGTCGCCCGTGCGGGTGACCATCCGGTGCGGCTCGGCGAGGCAGCGCTCGGCCTGGACCGGCTGGGCGCGCGGTTCGCGATGCCGCGTACCGAGCTGATCGCCGTCCTCGACCAGGCCCGCGCGGCGCTCGACTCGTCGGACACCGCGCTGGAGGCACGGGTCACCGCGGCGCTCGCGCGACAGCTGCAGCACTCGGTGCCGCGCGACCGGCCGCGAGCCCGCCCGTTGGCCGCGCGGGCGGTCACGGTCGCGCGGCGTCTCGACGACGACCCGGCCACTCTCGCCAGCTGCCTGCTGGCACAGCACGACACGCTCTGGACGCCGGGCGCCGCCACCGAGCGGATCGCCGTCGCCCACGAGATCGCCGACCTGGCCGAGCGGGCCGGTGACACCGAACGCCGCGCGGAGGCGCTGCTGCTCACCGCGAGCGCCCTGCTGGAGACCGGATCGCCGGCGTTCCGCGCCGCGCTGGCCGGGTACCGCGACGCCACGGCGAAGCTGCGCCAGCCCCGCCACGACTACCTGCTCCGTACCAGGGAGGCCGCGCTCGCGCTGCTCGACGGCGATCTCGCCACGGGTGAACGGCTCGTGTACGAGGCGGCGGAACTCGGCGCTACGGTCGGCGACCGCGACGCGGGGAACGTGCGGATGTCCCAGCTCCTGGAGGTCGTCCGTGCCGGCGGCGACCCGGACCGGCTCCGGGCGACAGCCGCCGAGGCCATCGCGTGGTGGGTCGGTGTGCCGGCGCACGCGCACGCGGTGGCCGCGGGGTTCCTGGCCCGCGCCGGCGACCTCGATGCCGCCCGCCGCGAGCTGGACACCGTCCTCGCGATCGAGGACTGGCGCACCGACCGGTCGTACCTGTGGTCGGTCTTCGCCGGCGAACTGGCCGTGGCCGCGATCGCCGTGGACGACCGTCCACTCTGCCGCCAGCTCCTGGACGACCTGTCGCCGGTCGCGGACAGCTGCGCGGTCAACGGCGCACTGGTCTGTTTCATGGGCGCGCACGCGCACACGATCGGCCAGCTCCACGCGGCGCTCGGGGAACCGGCTCAGGCCCGCACCTGGCTCGGACGGGCGCTCGACGTCCACCGGCGCCTCGGCGCGACGCTGTGGGAGGCCGAGTCCCGCGCGGCGCTCGCCGCGCTGGTGGACACCGCTGACCGTCCGGTGCTGCGCTGGACCGGCGAGCTGTGGCAGGTCAGCTACCACGGGCGGACGGCGCACCTGCCCGACGTCAAGGGACTCCACGACCTCGCGACGCTGCTGGCACGCCCGCACGACGACGTTCCGGCGCTCGACCTCATCGGCGCTGCCGCGGAGCAGGGCACCGCAGCCGATCCCGTCCTGGACCGGACCGCGCTCGTGGCCTACCGCCGCCGGCTCGCCGAACTCGACGACGAGATCGACGCCGCGCGGCACGCCAACGACCTCGGCCGCGCGACGAAGCACACCGCCGAGCGCGAGCAGATCCTGGCCGAACTCCGCGCCGCGACCCGCCCCGGTGGCCAGTCCCGGGGCCTCGCCACCACCGCGGCCGAACGTGCCCGCAAGGCCGTGACGGGCAGGATCCGCGACGCGATCCGCCGGATCGAGACGGTGATACCCGAACTCGGCGCGCACCTCGACCGCACCATCCGCACCGGTACGGCCTGCCGGTACGACCCCGAGCGCGGCGGTGGGGGTGCGGGGGCGGCGTAGTCTGGCGGCATTGTGAAGTCGCCGGTGCAGATCGGGTCGTACCGTGTCGAGCGGCTGCTCGGGATCGGCTCGTTCGCCACGGTCTGGTTGGGGTTCGACCCCGCGCTCGGTGCCCGCGTCGCGATCAAGGTGCTGGCCGAGAACTGGAGCCACGACCTGCGGGTCCGCGAGCGGTTCCTCGACGAGGGCCGGATGCTGTGGCGCCTTGACCACCAGCGCCTCGTGCGGGTGCACTCGGTCGGCGAGATGACCGACGGCCGGCCGTACCTGGTGATGGCGTGGGCCCAAGGCGGCAGCCTCCGGGATCGGCTCGCCGACGGTCCGCTGCGCGTGGCCATGAGCCTCTGCCTGCTCCGCGAGATCGCCGCCGCCGCGGCCGTGCTGCACGACAACGGGATCGTGCACCGTGACCTGACGCCCGGCAACGTCCTGTTCCGGTTCCTGCCGGCCGACCCCGAGCCGGACGAGTTCGGTGCCGGACAGGTCCTGGTCGGCGACCTCGGTCTGGCGAAGGCACTGGCCGCCGCGTCCGGACTGACCGCTCGCGCGGGCACGCCCGGCTTCATGGCACCGGAGCAGGACGACCCGTTGGCCGTCGTCGATGTGCGTGCCGACGTGTTCGGCCTCGGTCGTCTCGGGACGACGCTGCTCTGCGATCCGGCCGCGGGCCGGGGAGCTCGGCACCCCTCCGGGCCGGCGTGCCGCGCACGGTCGCGGACGTGCTCCGCAAGGCGACGGCCCATCGAGCCGTCGACCGTTACGCGGACGCCGCCGCCTTCGGAGCCGCGCTCGCCGCCGCCGCCGGACTGCCCGCGCGGCGCTCCGTCGGTCGCCGTCGCCAGCACGCGGTCGTCGCCGCCGCGCTCACCGCGACCATCGCCGCGACGGTGAGCGCGGCCGAACCGGCAGGGGGCTGGCCAGCCGGTACCGGCGGAGACTCGACCGGCCGCATCACGGTCAGCCTGCCGGACGGTTGGCGCGTCGTGGGCACGGGATGGGCGGGCCAACGTGGAACCGACGGGGATCCGGAACCGGCGTTGGTGATGTCGCCGGACCCGGCCCGCTGGAACTCCCGGGCGTCGGTGCCGGGGGCGTTCGTCGGGCTGTCGCAGGACCTGTCGGCGCGGAGTACCCCGACCCGGTACGTCGCCGACCGCCAGCACGCGCGATGCACGGCCGCGCCGGTCCACACCAGGAGGCGGGGCGGCGTCGACTGGGTCGTGGCGGAGTTCACGTCGTGCGACACCGGCAAGCCGGCGATCGTCGAGGCCGCCGCGCTCGGACCCGCGAACGCGGGGCTCGTGTACGTGCAGATCGCGCCCCCGCCGGGCAGCGGACCGGACTTCGTCGACTCGTTGCTAGCCGGTGTGCGGGTACGTCGCTGAGCTACCGGACCACGACCGGGATCGCGTACGTCTGCTCGTCGCGGACGATGCTGACGGTGACGGAGCCCGGGCTCAAGAAGCGGCAGTTCACGATGCCGGCCTCGTAGGACAGGTCGACGCTGTCCGGTGGATCGGCGGACACGGTGTCGGGACCCGTGCCCTCCACCCGCAGGACGCCTCCTACCGCGATGCAGATCGACGTCACGAACGGGAGGTCCGTCTCGGCCGCGATCGTGTGCACCACGGCGCCGAGGCAGGCGGAGGACGGCGTCGGCGTGGGGGACGGCGCGACGGTCGGACGGACGCGTGGCGGGCGGGGGCTCGGTGCGCGGGTCGCAGGGGTGGTCGGCGACGGCGCCAGGCTGGGAGTCGAACGGCTCTGCGCCTCGGCCGGCAGCGGCGATACGGGCTCGGAGCCGCACGCGGCGAGCGCCGACAACGCCAGCACGGCGCCGATCATCACGCGCGGATCCATCTCAGGCCCAACCGTCGCCGAGTCGCTGACGGAGCCGGAGCCGTCCCTGGTGGATCCTCGACTTGACCGTGCCTTCGGGAAGCTCCAGCAGCGTCGCGATCTCCTGGTACGACAGGTCGAGGACATCGCGCAGCGCGACGGGTTCGCCGAACTCAGGTCCCAGCGATTCGAGGCCGTCGAGCAGATCCAGGCGGGTACCGGCGACCACACTGGTACGGCGCGGATCGGGCCGGTCCGGTGGCGGCGCCCCTGCCGCCTCGCTGACGAATCGCTGCCGCAGCTGTCGGTAGGTCGACCGGGCGCGATTGGCGGCGATGCGGTGCAGCCAGGTGCGGAACGATGCCCTGCCCTCGAAGGCGCCGATGCCCCTGGCCACCGCGAGCAGCGTGTCCTGGCAGGCCTCCTCGGCATCCTCCCGGTACGGAAGGAACCGCGCGCACAACCGCAGCACGTCCGGACGGATCGCGGTGAGGAGCGCGTCCAGCGCCACCGGGTCGCCGCCCGATGCGGCCAGGGCGAGCCGGTCGAGGTGGACGTCATCGGCTGGCACACGTTGAGTCTAGTGACGCCGAAGCGGGCGGCGGACCGAATGGTCCGCCGCCCGCATGGTGCCTACTTGATGGCCACGACCGTGACCTCGCTGCCGGTCATCGTGAACGTCACGGTGCCCGGCTTCACGAAGCGGCACTCGTGGACGCCCGCCGCGTAGTTGCAGGAGACCAGACCGGACGGGTTCGCCGAGAGCCCCCCAGGCCCGAGATTCTCGACCCGCAGCACGCTGCCGACCTTGAGACAGAGCGCGGGCCAAGGCGGCCCGCTCTCGCTGGCGTCGAAGGTGATCCTCTCGATGCCGTCGCAGGCCGGTGACGGCTTCGGCGGAGTCGACGCCTTGGCGACGACGACCGTCAGCTCACGGGGCCGTCCGTCGCGGTTGATCGTGAACCGAACGGTCCCGGTCCTGATCAGGCGACAGGTGTGGACGGCGGCCTCGTAGTAGCACGAGACGTTGCCCGAACGGGTCATGCCCTCGGGTCCGAGCTGGTTCACGCGGACCACGCCGCCGACAGTGATGCAGACCGATGACCGCGCGGGTCCGGCAACCGAGGCGTCGATCCGGTAGACCACCGCGCCCAGACAGCGCTGCGGTTGGGCGGGCCCGGGTGGTCGCCGGGTCGCCGCAGGCGATTTGGGGGTGCGGGGCGACGGTGTGGGCGTCACGGAGGTGGACGGCGCGGTCGCGGATGGCGTCGCGGCGGGCGGTGTCTGGGCGGCGACCGGCCGCACTGGTGCGGCGCTGCACGCTGCCGCGGCTGCCATCGAGGCGAGCGCGAGAGCGGTGACCGCGGTGAGGTGACGGACTGAACGGGTTCGCATGGCGGATCTCCCTTGTCGTTCGGACCTTTCACTCTGTTAGTCACCACGCGACCGGCTTTTGTTCGGACCAGGTCCGAGGAATCTTGGCGCCATCATCATCAGGCGTAGGCTCGTCTGCGCAGGTCACCGGCGCGACGCGAGGAGTCGGCAATGGGGATCGGGAAGCTTCGATGTCAGGTGATCGACGTCAACGACCTCGCGGTCGCCGAGGCGTTCTGGTCGGAGCTGACCGGGCTGCCCGTGATCCCGTCCGTGTACCCGGGCCGCTACTCCTACCTCGGCCACGCCGATCCGTGGCGGCACGAGCTGATCCTGCACCTGGTCTCGACCCCAAAGGGCCCCGAGGCCAACAGATCGCACGTCGACATCTGGGTCCGCGACATCGACAAGGCCATCGGGCAGATCGTGGCCATCGGCGGCACGGTGAAGAAGGAACCCAGCATCTACCCTCGCCCTCACTCGTACGAAGGGGAACCACCGTCCATCGACTGGGCTGTCCTGCAGGACCCGTTCGGCAACGAGTTCTGCCTGGTCACCGTCCTCACGCCCGAGGAGGCCGGCGCGATCGAGGAAGCCGCACAGGACGCCGACCACGAAGACCACCACTGGCGGGTCGTGGCCGGACGAGCCACCGCTTCACGGTGATCACCGGCTAGGCGCTCGCGGATTGCCTGGTCACCCAGGCGATCACGTGCGCCCGGGTGGGGAGATCAAGCCTTCTCCGGATGTTCTGCAGGTGGTTGGCGATGGTGCGCGGCGACACGTCGAGCCGCGCGGCTACCTGCTGGTTGGTGAAGCCCTCGGCCACCAGCTCGGCGACGCGGTACTCACGTGCCGTGAGAGGCGCGACCGTCCGCGGCGTCTCGGGTCGCGAACCGAGGGCGTACGCGACGGTCTCGTTCACCGTCCACTCACGACTTTCGGCCCAGGCGCCCGCGGGGTCGGCGGCACCGGCCCGGCTGCGTCCGATGGCATCCTCCACGTCGGCCCGCCAGGGCTCCGCCAGCCGTGACCTCAGCCTGTCCCGTTGCGTCGCCGCGGCCGCCGCCAGCCGGAGCGCCCGATCGTGCTGGTCGCGCCGGTCGGCGACGAGGGCCAGTCCCTCCAGCGCGTAGACGCTGCGCTTGTGGCCCAGCTGCCTGGGATCCGTGGCCCACAGCGCGACGGCCTCGGTGAACGCCGCCTCCGCGCCGTCGATGTCGCCCCGGCGGAGCGCCAGCAGGCCGACCGCGTGCAGGAACCGCAGCATCCGGGGGAGTTCGGCGCGGGCGCGCAGGATCGGTTCGGCCTCGCCGAGCCTGGCCGCGGCGTCGTCCAGGTCACCGGCGACGGCCAGGCAGTGGCCCAGCTCCACGAGTGCGATGGCGGTCCACCATGGACCGTACTCGCGGCGGTTGAGGGCCACGTGCTCCTCGGCGTAGGCGCGGGACTCGGCCAGCCTGCCGAGGCTCAGCGAGGCGGCGCTCAGGATGTCGAGCGCGTCGGGGATCGCGGCCGGGTTGGCGAGCGACCGCGCCAGCTCCAGCGCGGTCGAGGCCAGCCGGATCGCTTCCTCGTGGTTCGCCTGCTCCTGCTCGACGGCCGCGGAGAAACTCAACGCGTACGCGCGGTCGATCGTGGGCACCTGGTCCGTCTCCAGCGCGCGTTGGTAGAGATCGCGGGCCTCCGTGACGTTGCCGTGCATCCGTCCCAGCTCGGCGAGGAGCGTGGCCAGTCCGACGTAGCGGCCGTCGCCGCGCCGCTCGGCCCACGGCGTCGCCAGGTGCAGGTTGTCCAGCTCGACGCCGATGTGGATCCACGGATCGGCCATGTCCGGGTCCTCGCCGTGGAGGTAGGCCCTGACGAAGCCGTAGAGCCAGCCGATCATGCGGTCCTGGCACATCTCCAGCTCACCGGCAGCGACCAGCTGCTCCCAGGCATAGATCCGGACGGACTCGAACTGCCGGAACCGGGGACCGCGCGCCGAGTCGACGCCGACGATCAGCGACTTGGCCTGGAGACGGCTCAGCAGGTTGAGCACGTCCGGCGGCGTGACGTCGGCGCCGTCGGCGCATACGGCCGCCGCACCCGCCAGGCCGAAGCCTCCGGCCAGCACCGCCAACCGCCGGAAGGCGGCCTGCTCGGCGAGGGGGAGGAGCTGGTAACTCCAGGCGATCGCCGCGTGCAGGCTGCGGTGCCGGTCGGGGCTCGATCTGGGCCCGTCGTCGAGCAGGGCGAACCGATCCTTGAGCATCGAACGGACCTGGTGGACGCCCAGCAGCCGCACCCGGCTCGCCGCGAGTTCGATCGCCAGCGGGAGCCCGTCCAGCTCCCGGCAGATCTCCGCGATCGGTGCCGCGTTCTCCCGCGTCACCGCGAACCCGGGCACCACATTCCGTGCCCGGTCGGCGAACAGTTGTACCGCCGGCAGGTGCCGGACGTCCTCGACGCCGCCCGCGCCACGACCGGGTACCGCGAGCGGGGCGACGGGCAGCAGCGCCTCGCCGGCGATCCGCAGCGCCTCGCGGCTGGTCGTCAGGACCCGCAGGCGGGGGCAGGCGTCGAGGAGCATGGCCGCGACGTCGGCACACTGGTCGACGACGTGCTCGCAGTTGTCGAGTACGAGCAGGCCGGGCCCGTCGGCGCACGCCTCGGCGAGCAGTTCGGCAGCGGGCCGTCCCAGTTGCCGGTCACCCCGAGCCGCCGCGCTGACGGCGTTGCTCACCGCCGAGCCTGTGGTGAGTGGGGCCAGCTCCACCCACCAGACCCCGCCCGGGTACGAGGAACGCACCAGACGGACGAACTCCGCCGCGAGACGTGTCTTGCCCACGCCGCCCGGCCCCGTCAGCGTCACCAGGCGGTCGCGCAGGAACAACGGGCGCAGGTCCGCCAGCTCGCGGGTACGTCCCACGAACCGGGTCAGGCTCGCGGCGGGGGCCTCGGCGGCCGGCTCGGTCGTGAGCGCCGGGCGGCGCCCTCCCTGACCGGCGACGAGCACGCCCTGCCCCGCGCTGTACTGCCCGTGCAGCGTCGCCGTCGCGATGCCGAGATACCCCGCGACCTCGCGCCATGTCGTACCGGCGTCGCGCATCTCGGTGACCACCTCGCGGAGGGCCCATGCGCTTTCCCGCTGTAACTCGGCGAGCACCGCGGCGCGAGCCTTGCCGTCCAGCACGGCGTTGGCCTCGTCGGCCAGTTCCCGCACGTGCCGCAGGTGGTTTCCGTGAGCCATCCGGTCACTGTAAGGCGTTCGAAATCCGGACACGCGCGCTTCGTCCTGGGTCACGGGCCTGTACGGCAAATGCGCCAATTGACCATGGGCGTCCGGCCCCGTCCGCGAGCAGAATCCCCTGATCGCCTGGTCCGGGTCGGTCGAAGGGAATGCAGATGCGCGCAGTCTTACGGGGTGTCGCGGTCTTTCGGGGAATCGCGGTATCGGCCGCGATGGTGCTGTCCACCGTCGCGGCAGTGCCCGCCGATGCCGGAATCCGCACGGAGAACGAGCGGCCGTCCGCCGTCACGACCCACACGCTCACCCTGATCACCGGCGACGTCGTCCGGGTGACCACCCTCCCGGACGGGCGGCGCGCCGCAACGGTCATACCGCCGGACAAGGGCGCGGCCCCCGGCGGCTACCAGACGTTTCAGCAGGGCAAGGAACTCTTCCTCGTTCCTGACGCGGCCGCTCCCTACCTCGCGGCGGGCCGGCTGGATCGCGCCCTGTTCAACGTCACCAAGCTGATCGACGACGGGTACGACGACGCGCACGACCGCACGCTGCCACTGCTCGCGACCTACGCCGGCCCGAAGCAGGGTGTCGCAGCCAAGTCGGCTCCGGCTGGATCACGCAAGGTCCGCGCGCTGCCGAGCGTCGGCGCTGTCGCGCTGGCGGCGGACAAGAAGCAGGCGAGGCGGTTCTGGGAGGCACTGGACGACGACCGCACGACGGTCAGTCCACAGCTCGCCGGCGGCATCGCCAAGATCTGGCTCGACGGCAAGGTCAAAGCCACCCTCGACGCCAGCGTGCCGCAGGTCGGCGCGCCGACCGCCTGGGCGGACGGCTACGACGGCAAGGGCGTCACGGTCGCCGTGCTCGACACCGGCATCGATCCGAACCACCCCGACGTCGCCGGCCAGATCGTCGGCACGAAGAACTTCAGCACCTCGGCGACCACGGCCGACAAGAACGGTCACGGGACGCATGTGGCGTCCACCGTCGCGGGTCTCGGCACCGCGTCGGGTGGCAAGCGCAAGGGCGTCGCGCCCGGCGCGCGGCTGCTCATCGGCAAGGTCCTGAACGACAGCGGTGCGGGCGCCTACTCGGCCATCATCGCCGGCATGGAGTGGGGCGCGGCGAACGCCAAGGTCGTGAGCATGAGCCTGGGCGGCGACTACAGCGATGGCACCGACCCGCTGAGCCAGGCGGTCAACAACCTCACCGCCAGCACCGGCGCGCTCTTCGTGATCGCCGCGGGCAACAACGGGCCGGCCACGGGCACGATCGGGACACCTGGCGCCGCCGACGCGGCACTGACCGTCGGGGCCGTCGACAAGTCCGACGCGCTGGCGAACTTCTCCAGCCGCGGTCCCCGCTGGCTCGACTACGCGGTCAAGCCGGAGATCACCGCGCCCGGCGTCGCCATCGTCGCCGCGCGCGCAGAGGGCACCCTCTCCGGCAACGCCGTCGACGAGCACCACGCCCGGCTGTCCGGCACCTCGATGGCCACACCGCACGTGGCCGGCGCGGCGGCGATCCTCGCCCAGGCACACCCGGACTGGACGGCCGAGCAGCTCAAGGCCGGCCTCACCGCCACCGCGCACACCGTGGCCGGCCAGGACGCCTACCAGCAGGGCGCCGGCCGGCTCGACGTGGCACGCGCCGTCCGCCAGCGGGTCACCGCGAGTACCGGCGCGCTGAGCGTCGGGTACTTCCGGGGCCCGTACGGTGACGCCAAACCGGTCACGAGGACTGTCACCTACCGCAACGCGGGCGACGCCGAGACCACGCTGGACCTGGCGGCATCCGTCACCGTCGGCACGAAGCCGGCGCCTGGCGGCATGCTCACGGTCTCGCCCGCGAGCCTCACCGTGCCGCCCGGCGGCACCGCGCGGGCCACGATCACCCTGGACCTCAACAAGGGCGAACTCGGCACCTACGGCGGATGGCTCACCGCGACCGAGCGCGGCGGCACCGGCACGGCCCTCACCACGGCGCTGGGCTACACCAAGGAGCTCAAGAACCTCGTCAAGGTCACCGCGATCGGGCGGGACGGCACACCGGCCGCGCCGGGGGCACAGACCATGGTGACGATCTCCGGCACGGAGCCGGGCAGCTGGCAGTGGGAGTACCTCCGGCCCGACAGCACCCAGACGTTCGAGGTGCGGCCCGGCAAGTACGCGGTACAGGGGCTGGTCGGCACGATGGACGCGCCACGCTCCGCTCAGGTCGAGAGCACCGCCATCGCCACGCCGCTCTTCACCGTCGACAAGGACGTCTCGGTGACGCTCGACGCGCGGCTCGCGAAGGACATCACGGTCCGCGTACCGCACGAGACGGAGACGCGCGAGCGTGGGCTGACGCTGTACCGCAAGGTTGGCCAGCAGACGGCGTCGATGACGTACCTGTACGGGCCGTGGGTCGCGAAGTTCTCGGCGGTGCCGACGCCGACGACCGCGGACGGCGAGATCGAGCTGGTGTCCCGGACGGCCCTGATGGAGCCGCAGCTGCGGATGCGGGCCGTCAAGCCCGACCTCCTGCTGCACCCGCGGGTCCTCGGCGACAACCGTCCGAACGGAACCCTGGTGAACGGCCGCCACCGGCTCCCTCTGGTGTACGTCGGCATGGGCCGTCCGGAGGACTTCGAGGGTCGTGACATGCGCGGCAAGATCGCGCTGATCCGCGAGAGCGCCGACTACGAGCCGGCCGCCCAGGTCGCCAACGCCGCGGCGGCGAAGGCGGCCGTGGCGATCATCGTGACCAAGGACGCCGGCTACTTCTACCGGGTCATGCCGGATCCGGCGCCGATCCCGATGGTCAACCTGTCCCTCGCCGAGGGCAACCAGCTCGTCAAGCGGCTGGAGCGCGGGAAGGTCACGCTCGACCTGCGAGGCGTGCCCACCAGCCCGTTCCGGTACCAGCTCGTCGTGCCGTTCACCGGCGGCATCCCGGAGAACCTCACCAAGGACCTGCGGCCGGCCGACCTGGCCACGCTGAAGAACGAGTACCACGCGGTGCGGCCGGCGCAGCTCGGCGCTCTCGCATACCAGGCGCTCCGGCCGTACGAGAACTTCGGGCTGGCCTTCGCCGGCGCGGCGCAGTTCCCGCTGCGTCAGACGCACTACCTGCTGGCCAACGACACCCGGTACCTCCCTGTCGTGTGGACCGGGTTCGAGGCGGACGCGGAGGCGACGCGCGTTCCGTTCACGCAGCACAAGCCCGGAACCACCGCGACCGTGCGGTGGTACAAGGGGCCTCTCGCGCCAGGTACGACCGTCCGGCTCGGGGCCACGCAGCGCACCAACGACGACCTGGTGCTGCGGATCGCCGAGTTCCTCGACACCGACTCCGAGCACGCCGTCGACACGTTGGGTCAGGCCGCCGCGACCCGGGTCTACCGGGACGGCGAGCTGGTGGCCGAGCGGGCGCACGCCAACGGAACGGTGCCGGTCGGCGTGGAGAAGCCGGCGACGTACCGGGTCGAGCTCGAGGTGACGAAGGGGCGGCCACGCTGGACGGTCTCCACCGAGTCCTTCACCGCCTGGACGTTCAGGTCGGCGCGCGGACCGAAGGATGTGCCGGTCGCGCTCCCGTTCCTGTCCGCCGGCTGGGATCTCGGCCTCGACCTCGACAACGCGGCCCCGGGCGGCAAGCCGTTCACGCTCCGGCTCCGGCCGAGGCACCAGGAGGGCGTGCCGCCGATCCCGGTCAAGGACGCCAAGGTCTGGGTCTCCTACAACGACGGCGCCACGTGGAAGCGAGTGCCCCTGCACAGCGCGGATCATTCGGCCGTCATCAAGCACCCGAAGAAGGTCGACTCGAGCGGGTTCGTGTCGCTCAAGATCGACGTCACCGATAGGCAGGGGAACCGGTTGGAACAGACGGTGATCCGCGCGTACGCACTGAAGTAGCCAACTCCGGCCGCCGGCCCGTGCCTCCCTCGGCGCGGGCCGGCGGCGTGCCATTTCGTCGTGAGGGTGCCGGTCGCCGACGTAGGCTGTGGGTCGCTCCATGGATCTGGCAGCGGAGGGGGCAGCCGGCGTGGAAGGGCCCGTGCTCGAGGCTGAGCGGCTCGACGCTGAGCTGCTCGCGATCGAGGACCGGTTCGTGTGGGACGTGAACGTCACCCTGAAGATCGCGTCCCGGATCGAACAGGCCGCCGAAGCGCTGGGCGCCGAGGAGTTGGCCGTGCGAGCGCGGCTCTGCCAGGCGCACATGTGGATGCGGCAGGGCGAGGTCGCGGCGGCGGCGCGGCGGACGTGGGAGATCGACCAGTGGGCCGCCGAGCACGGCCGGTCGATGGTGCGGGCGCGCGCCCAGCTGGTGCTCGCCGCGGTCCATCGTCATCTGGGCGATCCGGGGACGAGCCTCGAACACTCGGTGCGGGCCGTGGAGTACCTGGACGACACCGCGACGATCCACGCGAACGTGTGGCACCGGAGCAAGCTCGCCGACGCGCTCGCCGAGGTCGGCTCGATGGACGCGGCCCGGACCCGGTTCGCCCAGGCCGAGCAGCTCGCGTCGTTCCACGGCGAGTACCGGTTGCACATGGCCGTCCTGAACAACTTCGCCTACTCCGAGTTCTTGGCCGGAGCACACGAGCGCGCCCAGCGGGTCGCCGAGCGGTTGCAGGCGATGGCCGCGAGGCACCACGTCGACCTCGATCCGGCCGACCTGGACACCATCGGCTGCATCCAGATCGAGAACGGACTGTTCGCCCAGGCCGAGCAGACGCTCATCGACTGCATCGCGCTGCACGACGAGGGCCGTCACGACGACGTGGACGCGCTCGCCGAATACCTCCTGACCCTCGCGAAGGCCAGGCGCGGGCTCGGAGCCGTCGACCGCGCGCAGGCCGCCCTGGACGAGAGCCGCGCCCTCTCCACCGAACGGGGACTCGCCAAGGTCCTGGTCCGGATTCAGCAGGAGCAGGCCGAACTGCACGCGGCGCGCGGCGAGTTCGCGCAGGCTTACGAGGCGCACAAGACGTTCTTCTCCGCGTACGAGCGGCTGCACTCCGAGCAGCGGGAGGCGCAGGCGCGGACCCGGCAGGCGATGTTCGAGACGGCGGAGGCGCGTGCGGAGGCGGAGCGGTTCCGCGAGCAGGCCCGCCGCGATCCGCTGACCGGGCTGCACAACCGGCGGTACGTCGACGAGCAGCTCGCCCTCCTGATCGCCGACCCCGTCACCCCGGTGACGATCGGCATCCTGGACCTCGACCACTTCAAACGGGTCAACGACCGGTTCTCCCACGACGTCGGCGACCAGGTGCTCGTCATCGTCGCCCGGCTCCTCGAATCCGCGCTGGCATCGGCGGCACCGGCCGGATTCGCGGCCCGGCTGGGCGGAGAGGAGTTCCTGCTCGCCCTTCCGGGGGTCACGACCGCCGAGGCGGTGGTGCGGATGGAGACCGTCCGGGAGGTGATCGGGTCGTACGCGTGGCGGGACGTCATCGGCGAGCTGCCCGTCACGGTGAGCATCGGCGTCGCGAGCACCGAGCACATGGCCAGCCCGAGCCAGCCGGCACTCCTGGCGGCGGCCGACCGCAACCTCTACGCGGCGAAGCAGCGCGGACGCGACCGGGTCGTGTCCGATGTGGGGGCGTGGTGACGCTACTCGTTCGCCGAGGTCGGGCAGGGCACGGAAGGCGGTTTCGAGCCACTTCGGGTACGGCGCCAAGCGCCGGTGAAGCAGCAGCGCCTGGCGCATGAGGTCGGTCGCGACTGCGCCGGCGATCAGGCGGGACTGGAGGTGCTGGTCGCGCTCCGCGGTCCGGCCGACCAGCGGCAGCCGCGCGCTGATCCGCGACCAGCCGCAGGCGAGTACGTACCGTTCGACGTCGGGCGGTACCACGCCAGCAGCCGCCTGAGCGGGGCGAGTTCGGTCGTGGTGTCGTGCGGCGAGATCGACGAGCAGGGTCAACCGGCAGCCCCAGTCGTGGTCCCGGCTCGTCGCGTCGTCCAGGCCGAGGACGTCCGAGCCCGAGCCGAGCCGACCGGCCGCGTAGCGCAGGCCCGGGAACTCACGGCGCAGGAGGCCGGCGACGACGTCGTGATGGAAACCGCGCGCGACGTCCGCGCCAGTCAGTCGAATGGTGCTCACGGCATCCGATCGCAGCCCATTCCGCGGCGCGTGTCGAGCGATTAGCCGGGCGGTGTGACGAACGGTTGGTTGGAGGTGCACACGCCGTGATCGGCGACCGAGATGGCTCCCGATGAAACGGCTGGTCAGAGGGGTGGACTGTGGCAATCTGATGAGCCACGGGGCGCACTCTGAGGAGGCGTGTGTGGTGCTGGTCGACCGGGTCGGCGAGATCGAGCAACTGGCGGCCGCGGCACGGCAGGCTGCCCGAGGCCGCGGACGTGCCGTCGCGCTGGTCGGCGAGCCGGGGATCGGCAAGACAGCGCTGCTGGACCTCGCGGCGACGAGAGCCGAGGCGGTGGGCCTCACGGTCAGGCTGGGCACCGCCGACGAGTTGGAGCAGAGGTTTCCGTTCGCCGCGATCAGCCGTTCGCTGGGCATCCGCACGACGTCGACCGACGAGAAGGCGGCCGAGATCGCCCGGATGATCCGTGGCGAGAACCTTCCCGGCGCGACCCTCGCGCGGGGCGCCGACTACGTCGAACTCCTCATCGTCGAGGCGATGCAGGCGCTGGTCGAAGACCTCTGCGCGGCGCACCCACAGGCGTTGTTGCTGGACGACATGCAGTGGGCCGACGACGCGAGCGTCCGCGCGCTGCATCAGCTCGCGAAGGTCGTCGCGCAGTTCCCGCTGCTGCTCGTGCTGGCCCGCCGCCCGACACCGTGCGGGCCCACGCTGGCGCAGCTCGTCCGGAGCATGCGCACGGACGAGATCGCGCTCGGCCCGCTTCCCCCCGACGCGATCGTCGAGCTGGTCGAGCGGCTCCTGCGCAGGCAACCGGACGCCGAACTGCTGTCCAAGGTGGAGAGTGCGGCGGGCAACCCGTTCTTCATCACCGAACTCGCCACCGCGGTGTCGGACCACGGGCGGGCGCCGGTGACCGCCACGGTCGTCCGGCGGCTCGGTTTCCTCAGCGAGCAGACCCAGGACGTACTCCGGACGGCGGCGCTGCTCGGACCGGCCGTGGAGGTGGCGGACCTCTCGGTGGTTCTCGGCCAGCCGGCGTCCGCGCTGATGCCGCTGCTGCGCGAGGCCATCTCGGCGCAGGTGCTCATCGACGACGATCCCCGGCTGGTGTTCAAGCACGACCTCGTCCGCCAGGCCCTGGTGGAGGAGATCCCGGCCGCCATCAAGGACGCGCTGCACCTGCAGGCCGCGAACGCCCTCGCCACCGCGGGGGCACCGCCACAACGGGTCGCCCAGCACCTGCGTGCGGCGCGCACCCTCGATTCCGTCACCGTGCGGTGGCTGGCGGGCGCCGCCGACTCGCTGACCGCGCGCGCCCCCGCGCTCGCCGTCGAGCTGCTCCAACGCGCGCTCGACCTGGACCCCGCCGATCGGTGGCCGCTCGTGCCCCTGGCTGGCGCACTGCGTGCGGCGGGCAGGCCGGAAGACGCGGCGCGGGCGGCGATCGAGGCGTTGGCCGGCGGCCACGATCCGGCCGCCGGCACGTCGCTGCGCTGGACGCTCGCGCAGTCGTACTTCGACCAGGGCGAGCTGGCGGGCGCTCTGGCCGAGGTCGAGGCCGCGCTCGCCAGCTCTGAACTGTCCGGTTCGGACCAGGCCCGGTTCCAGGGATTCGCCGCTCGGTGCCACTTCCTTCTCGGCGACCTCGACCGTGCGGAGAAGGCAGCGCTGGAGGCGGCGAAGGCGAACGACCCCGCCGCCGCGGCGTACGGCCTGGAGATGCTCGGCGCCGTGCAGTTCATGCACGGCCACGCGCGCAAGGCCATCGACCTGACGGACCAGGCGATCCGCGCGATGGAGAGCGCCGGCCGCGAGCCGGACAGCCCCGTCGCCGTGCACCTGTTCCGGGGCGCCGCGCTCGTACGGCTGCGGCGGCTGGACGAGGCCGACATGGCGTTCGACGCGGGCGTGGCGATGTGTGAGCGCGGTGTGGGCACGATGGAGTCCTGGCTCCGGTTGGCCAAGGCTCAGCTCCGTTTCGTGGACGGCCGCTGGGACGACGCGCTGGTGGAGGCGCACGCCGGCATGGGCGGCGGCACCCACTCGCTGGACTTCAACGGCGCACTGGTCAGCCAGGCCGCCCTGATCGCCGTGCACCGGGGCGAGCTGTCGGCGTCCGACGGGCTGGCGCCGACCACGGGGCTCGCCGACCGGATGTACGGCTACCTCCCGATCTGGCTGGCGGGAATGAGGCTGGAGGCGGCCGGGTATCCGGGGGAGGCGCTCGAATCGCTCTTCGACGCGTGGGAGGAACGGGTGATCGACCGGGGTATGCCGTTCGCCCAGCTCATCTGCCCGGACCTCGCCCGGATGGCCGTGCTCTGCGGGGACACGCGCCGGCTGGCACGGCTCAACGTCCTCATCGGGGAAAGGTCGGTGTCCATCATGGACGCGACCGCCGAGTACTGCCAGGGGCTGGCCACCGCGCAGGCGACACTGGTGCTGGAGGCCGCGACGAGATACGAGGCGGCCGGATGGCCCCTGTACCGGGCGTACGCGCTGGAGCACGCCTCGGTCCTGCTGGCAGCCGAGGGGCGCCTTGACGAGGCACGTACGGCGCTCGCGCAGGCGGTCGGCGGCTTCGCGGAGCTCCACGCCACCTGGGACATCGCGCGGGCCGAATCTCGCCTACGCGAGCACGGGGTCCGGCTCGGTACACGCGGGCCGCGATCACGCCCCGTAAGCGGCCTCGCCGCGTTGAGCGAGACCGAGCGCATGGTCGCGTTGCGGGTCGCGGAGGGGCTGTCGAACCCGCAGATCGCCGCGCAGCTGTACCTTTCCCGCCGTACGGTCCGGTTCCACGTGTCGAACATCCTCGCGAAGCTGAGGCTCACGTCGCGCGTGGAGATCGCCCTCGAAGTGTCGCGGGCTGAGCACTTACGGTAACTGGCCAGGTGGCCAGTGTCTTTCGGTCACGGCGGGAACAAGGTCATTGGTGTCCACATCGGCACGACCTTAGGACGCTGACATGACCAAGCTGACGTCCGTTCTCACGGTGGCCCTCGTCTCCGGCGGCGCCCTCCTCGCCTTTTCCAGCCCGGCATTCGCGCAGTACCCCTGCTACGGCTGCGGCGACAGCCCTCGGATCGAGCAGGGCCAGACCTTCCAGGCGCAGCTGCCCTGCTACAACTGCGTCGACAACCCCCGGATCGAGCAGGGGCAGGCCTCCGCCGCCCCGGTCGGCATCGCCGCTCTCGGTGGTCTGACCGCCGCCGGCCTGGCCGGTCTCGCCCTGCGCCGCCGCCGCGCTGCCTAGTGTCGGCCCATGAAGTGGCGGGTCGCGGTCGTGCTGGCGTTCGGGCTGGCCGTGGCCGGCGCGATCTTCGTGCTCATGCCCCGGCCGGACCCGCCGCGACCGCGCGCCGTGACCTTCGGCAGCGTCACCGCGATCGTCACCGCACCCGACGGCACGACGCGGGAACTCTGCCTCATGCTGGCGGAGACGTCGGAGCAGATACTGCGCGGCCTGATGGAGGTCACGGACCCGTCACTCGGCGGCCACGACGGAATGTTCTTCCGGTTCCCCGCGGACAGGACCGGCGGGTTCTGGATGCGGAACACACCGATACCGCTCTCCATCGCCTACCTCGCCTCGACCGGCCAGATCGTGTCCACCGTCGACATGCGGCCGTGCCCCGACCGGTCGGACTGCCCGAGCTACCCGCCTGCCGGCCCGTACCGGTACGCGGTCGAGGTGCCGCAGGGCACGCTGCCCGCGATCGGGCTCACACCCGGAGCCCGTCTCACCCCGGGGGCCCGCGGCTGCACCCCCTGAGGAAGCTGTCCCGTTCAGATCCAGCTGAGAGGAAGCGATGAACGGATACTTCAACGACGCGGCCCGGTACGTCGCCGCGTCCGGATTGTTCGCCGCGTTGCTGCTCACGCCTGCCTTCCGCCCGTTCGCGCTCAGCAACGTCGCGGTCCAGGCGGTGCTGTTCCTCGTGATCGCGGCCGTCCCGGCATACCGCACCGGCCGGATGTCCTACGTCGACATCGCGTGGCCGTGGGGCCTGGTCGCGATCGGACTGCAAACGCTGGCATTCGGCGACGGCCACCCGCCCCGGACCGTGATCATCGCGAGCATCTACCTGCTCGTCGGGCTCCGGATGGGCGTCCCCGGCCTGCTGTTCCTGCTTCGCCACGGCGTCCTGCCGATCGAGTTCCCGCGCTACCGCTACCAGCGTCTGCGCTGGCAGGCGGCCGGTCGCCGTGGCGAGAAGGTCCCGATGCAGCTCGAAATCTTCCTCCAGGCCGCCGCCAACGCAACGGTCCTCGCCGTGCCCGCCATGCTGCTCGCCTTCAATCCGCAGGCGTCCCTGTCCGTGCTGGAGATCCTCGGATTCGCCCTGTGGGCCGGCGCATGGTCGATGGAATGGCTTGCCGACAACCAGAAGCGGCGTTTCGTCGCCGGCGCGGCCGCTCGGGCCGACGGGCGGGGCACCTGCGACGTCGGGCTGTGGCGGTACTCGCGCCACCCGAACTACTTCTTCCAGTGGATGGGCTGGAACGCCCTCGTCCTGGCCGCGGCGCCGTCGCTCATCACCCTGTACAGCGATGGACGCCCCGTCGTGTGGACGCTCACCGCGATCGCGCTCGTCGCCGCGTCCGGATTCATGTACTGGACCCTGGTCGAGTTCACGGGGATCAAGCCGTCCGAGTACTACAGCGCGCGGAAACGCCGCGCGTACGTCGAGTACCAGCAGACGACGAACATGTTCGTTCCTGGGCCGAGGCGCCGAGCCGCCGTGCCCGTCGCCAGCCGGCGATAACACGATCGGGGTCCACCGCCCGCAATTATGCAACCAATGGTTGCGCGATTGCGGGCGGTCGGTTAGCGTGACGTGCAACCAAACGTTGCGCATTAGGAGTCAAGGACATGGAGTACGGCAGCATCGAACGAGAGATCCACGTCGACGCCTCGCCGGAGGTGGTCTTCGAGGTCGTCAGCAGCCCTGAGCACATCTCGGAGTGGTGGACCGACGATGCCGAGGTCGAAGCGACCCCCGGCGCGGTCGGTGAGCTTGTCTGGGGCGACAGGGTCGACGTCGTCCCGATGAGGGTGGTGGACGCCGAGCCGCCTCGACTGTTCTCGTTCCGCTGGTGCTATCCCGAGGGTGACGTCGACGCCGACAACTCGCTGCTGGTCACGTTCGAGCTCACGCCGTCAGGCACGGGCACCAGGATCCGGCTCACCGAGACCGGGTTCCGGGAGATGGGCTGGGAGGCCGCGAAGCTGGAGGAGCAGTACCGCGAGCACAGCGTCGGTTGGGACACCTTCGTTCCCCGACTCGGGGAGTACATCGCTCGGCTGGTGTCCACCCCATGACCGCCGCCGTCGACGACGACCTGTGGTCCGCGGTCGGAGATCCGACCCGTCGGCGGATGCTCGACCTGCTCCTGGCAGATGGGGATGGCACGGCTACCAGCCTCAGCGAACGGCTGCCCGTGACGCGGCAGGCCATCGCGAAACATCTCGGCGTGCTCGACCGTGTCGGCCTGGTGCACTCCGCGCCGGCCGGGCGTGAGAGGAGGTACCGGGTGGACGAGGCGCAACTTGCTCGCGCGGTCGCCCAGTTGTCCTCGGTGGGGGCGGCGTGGGACGCCAGGCTCCGCCGCATCAAGCGGATCGCCGAGGCCATTCAGCGTCGGCAGGACGAGCGCGGCACAACTCAGTGAGTCATCAACGTCATCGCTGGAAGGAAGTACCGGACATGGTGGACATCCTGCACAGGGTCGGAATCAAGTCGTCGGTGGCCGAGGTCTACGAGGCCTTGACCACCGTCGAGGGGTTGGCCGGCTGGTGGACGACCGACACCCAAGGCAAAGGCAACGATCTCGACGGCGTACTCCAGTTCCGGTTCGGGGCCGGTGGATTCGACATGAAGGTCCTCGAACTCGACCCCGGCAAGCGCGTGCTGTGGGAGGTGGTCGACGGGCCCGCGGAATGGATCGGCACACACGTGGACTGGGACCTCGATCAGGTCGGCGACCATGCCGTCGTTCTCTTCAAGCACCAGGGCTGGAAGGAGCCGGTGGAGTTCATGCACCACTGCAGCACCAAGTGGGCGGTCTTTCTGATGAGCCTGAAGTCGCTGATCGAAACCGGGAAAGGCGCTCCGGATCCCCACGACGTCAAGATCGACAACTGGAACTGACATTTCCTCACCCGGAGCCGTCGTCCCCACGGGCGGCGGCTCCGGAGGTGCATCAAACTGTTTTGATGTATTGTCGAAACGTGGCCTCCCCGAGCCAAGCCGCCCCGGCGTTCGTACGCCTGGCCGGACATCCGCTGCGCTGGCAACTGCTGACCGCACTCGCCGGCAGCGACCTGCGGGTCCGTGAACTGGTCACCCAGGTCGGGCAGCCGCAGAACCTGGTCTCCTACCACCTGCGGCAGCTCCGCGACGGCGGCCTGGTCACCGCCGCCCGCAGCAGCTTCGACGGCCGCGACAGCTACTACCACCTGGACCTGGACCGCTGCGCCCACGCGCTGGCAGGCACCGGCGCCGCCCTGCATCCGGCCCTGCGCCTGAACGGCGCGGTTCCCCCTCGGCGGCTACCTCGCTGCTCGGTGCTGTTCGTGTGCACCGGCAACAGCGCCCGCTCACCGATCGCCGAGGCACTACTGGGTCGCCGTGCCGGCGATCACGTCACGGTGATCAGCGCCGGAAGCCGCCCGAAGTCGCGGCTGCATCCCCACGCGGTGCGGGTGCTCAGGGACCAGTCCGGCATCGATGTCGCCGACCAGCGTCCGCGGCACCTGGACACGCTCGCCGGCCGCCGGTTCGACCACGTGATCACCCTGTGCGACAAGGCCCGCGAAGTGTGTCCCGAGTTCGGTGACCATCCGCATCGGCAGCACTGGAGCGTCCCCGACCCCGCCGCAGCCGGCACCAGCTATGCCGCCTTCGTCCGCACCGCCGCCGACATCGACACCCGGGTCCGGCACCTGCTGCCCGTCCTCGCCACCGACCCTCAGGAGGTTGAGCCATGAGTACGCCCGACCAGTACGCCGGCGTCCGCTACCTCGTCGACGACGTTCAGGCCGCCATCGACTTCTACACCACCCACCTCGGCTTCGAACTGAACACCAGCGCCGCGCCCGCCTTCGCCGACGTGGTCCGCGGCCCGCTGCGGCTGCTGCTGTCCGGGCCGGCCAGTTCCGGTGCCCGCGTCACCCCGGCCGACGCCGCCGGCCCGGGCGGCAACCGCATCCACCTCCTCGTGGACGACCTGGACGCCGAGATCGACCGGCTCCGTGGCGCGGGGCTGCCGTTCCGCAGCGAGCCGATCTCCGGACCCGGTGGTCGCCAGATCCTGCTCGCCGACCCCGCCGGCAACCTGATCGAACTGTTCCAACCCGCCCGCCGCCGCACCACCTGACCGCCCTCCACGCCCGCACCTGACCCGCTGCGCAGCTGGGCGAGGTTTCGGTCGCTATAGCGACCGAAACCTCGCCCAAACCGTTTTAGCCGGCTACTCGACGGCCTCGGCCCACGATGGCGAACTCCACGCGCAGCGGCGGCGTCCGCTGGCGGGTGTCAGTCCCGGCGGCTCGTCGAGGCGATCACCGTCAGGCTGTGGGCGATCGACGTGAGCGCCAGCGCCTGCACCGCCTCGTAGGTGCCGGGCTTGAGCCGTGCCGCCACCGCCGCCGCCTGCTCCGCGTACGCGCGGGCGGTGTTCAGGGTGGAGTCGGCGTCCGGTGTGGTCATGGTGCGTCCTTCGTGGCAGGGGAGGAGTACGCGCAGACCGTAACGCGGCCGGCGGGGCCACCGGGTGCTTCAGGGGCAGTCGGCCGGCGGCCGCACGCCGATCGAGACCCGGCCAACGCTGACGCCGGTCAGTCGACAGTGGACTCCGCGCAAGGCTGGGCAACCGCCGCTACCAGGCGAATCGGTAGTTTCTCAAACATCATGTGAAAAATACTCTCATTAGGCTTGCATTGGTCCAGACCATTGGCGTAAACCCATACCTCGAACGCAGCCCCGCGGGCGCGTTGTCTGTGCGCCTCCCGCATGCGGAGCTTGGCACGTCCCGGCCCACCACCAGGTGGGGCGGCGCCATGCGATCGAGGAGTGATGCGATGCGGCGGCATGGAAAGACGTTCGTCACCACGGTGGCGATCGTCACCGCGATCACCACGGCGTTACCGGCCAGCGCGGCCCCTTCTCAGCCTGGGGCAGCGGCGGGCACGACCACAGCGAGTTCCGTACCGGCAGCGTTCTCGGTGACGCTGATCACCGGCGACCGTGTCACGGTCAGCGTTGCCAACGGCGCCTATTCGGCCATCATCGCCCCCGGGGCGGGCCGGAAGCACATCGCCTTCGTCCAGCAGCAGGGTAAGGACACTGCCGGGCAGGACACCTTCGAGGTACTCCCGACCGACGCGATTCCCCTGGTGCAGAGCCAGCTACTCGACGCCAGGTTGTTCGACGTTCTCACCCTGAAGCGGTTCGGCTACGACGACGCCAAGAGCCCGTCCACGCCGCTGATCGTCACCGGTGCGCCCGGTCTTGCCGCCGCCAAGCTCGCGGGAGCGAAGGCCACCCGGACGTTGCCCAGCATCGGCGGCACCGCCGTCCGCAGCGAGAAGAAGGGCGCGGGCCCGTTCTGGCGTTCGCTGCGGGGGGCAGGTGGCTCCGCGCTCGCGGCCGGCTTGACCCATGTCTATCTCGACGGCAAGTCACGCGTCGTGGACGAAGGGTCGAACAAGCAGGTCGGCGCGCAGGCCGCCTGGGCCGCGGGCTTCGACGGCACGGGCGTGACCACCGCCGTCCTCGACAGTGGCATCGACGCTGGTCACCAGGATCTGAGCGGCAAGATCGTCGAGGCGGTGGACTTCTCCGGCAGCGAGGCCGGGCCCAAGGACGAGCACGGCCACGGCACCCACGTGGCAGCGACGATCGCGGGCACGGGCTCGGCGTCGGAAGGCCGGCACCGGGGCGTGGCGCCCGGTGCCAGGTTGCTGGTCGGCCGGGTCTGTGACGTGGACGGCAACTGTCCTGAGTCGGCCACGATCGCCGGGATGGAGTGGGCCGCCAGCAAGGCGCGCGTGGTCAGCATGAGCCTGGGCACGTCCACGCCGTCCGACGGCACCGACCTGCTCTCGAAGGCCCTCAACAAGCTCAGCGAGGACACGGGTGCCCTGTTCGTCGTGGCCGCCGGCAACGAGGGCCCGGACGCGGGCACCGTCGGGTCGCCGGGTGCGGCCAGCGCGGCGCTCACGGTCGGGAGCGTGGACCGGACCGACACGGCGAGCGGGTTCTCCAGCCGCGGCCCGCTGCGGGACGGCTCCGTGAAGCCGGACATCACCGCGCCGGGCGAGGGCATCATCTCGGCCAGGGCCGCCGGTACGAGCATGGGCGACGTGATCGACGACAACTACACGGCCGCGTCGGGTACGTCGATGGCCACGCCGCACGTCTCGGGCGCCGCGGCGATCCTGGCCCAGGCGCATCCCTCCTGGACCGGCGCGCAGTTGAAGGCGGCGCTCACGTCGTCGGCGTTCCCGATCGAGGCGCCGGTGTTCACCCAGGGCACCGGCCGGCTCGACCTGGCGCGGGCGGTACGGCAGTCGGCGTCGAGCTCCACGTCGGTCAGCGTGGGCCGGATCGCGGCGCCGTTCGACACCCGTCCCGTCGTCCGTAAGGGCGTCACCTACCGCAACGGGGGTGCCGACCCGATCACGTTGACGCTGGCCCTGAACGTCGCCATCGGCGACGCTCAGCTGCCGGCCGGAGCCCTGACGCTCAGCGCTGACACGGTCACCGTGCCGGCCGGGGGCAACGCGGCCGTCGACGTGATCGTCAACCCGGCGCTGCTGGAGGCCACGACGTTCGGGCAGCTCGCGGGCCGTCTCGTGGCAACGAGCGGGGACGTCAGCCTTCAGACCGTCGTCGCGGGCATCGTCGAGCCGGAGTCGTACGACGTCACGGTGGATCTGATCGACCGGCACGGCAAGCCGATCTCGGCGGCGGCGGGCGCCCAGTTCCTGCGGATGGTCTCGCTCGACCTCGCCCTGGCGCCGCACCCGGACGTCTCCCGCATCACCGAGAGCACGGTGACGGTGCGCGTCCAGAAGGGGCGGTTCGGGCTCCAGGGGATCATCACGACGGCCGAGACCCCGGAGAACACATACGGCACCGAGAGCTTCACCGTCCTCAGCCTCCCGACCCTGAAGGTGGACCGCGACGTGAAGATCACCCTGGACGCGCGGACGGGCAAGCCGATGCGCCCGGTCCTCGACACGGCCGGCGTCGAGCGGCGCAACGCGTTCATCGAGCAGCGCTGGCGCGTGCACAACGGGGCGGAGGTCGTCGGCTACGACGGCTTCGGGATCGGCACGGGCAGTACTCAGCCGATGTACGCGCGGACGGTCGGCAGCGACCCGGGATTCCTTTCCCTGTACCGGTCCGCCGTCGGTACGCCGCCTGGCGTAACGCCCGCGCACCTGTACCACCTGGCCATCAGGACGGTCGGCCGGGTACCGGACGGCATCGGCCGGATCCGGGACCGGGACCTCGCCACGGTCAAGGCCCGCTACCGGAACCAGGGCCACGACGTGACCGGCTCGCGGGCCGAGTGGATCCACTGGTACGAGGGGCAGAACGGCTTCGTCGACCTGTTCGTCGACAACATCCCGTTGCCGGTACGTCTCACCGAGCACTACAGCGGTGGGGACGTGCAGTACCGCGGGCTGCTAGAACACAAGGTCGGGGCGTCGCCGTTCCCGGTGCCTGAGGGCAGCACCCAGACCGCACCGCGCAGCTACCTGCGCGGCGCGGTGACGAGCGAGAACTGGAACTCGGCCGTGCTCGGCCCGAACCTGACGGACCTCTCCACGGAGCTCAACCAGGTCACGCGGACCGACAACCGGATCTTCACCTGGATCCCGATGTTCACCGCGCCTCAGACCGGACACAGCAACTGGGCCGGCCTGGAGACGTTCAGCTGGCAGGGGTCGACGACGCTGCGCAAGGACGGCGCCGTGATCGGGTCGTCGCCGTTCGCCGGTCTTGCCGGGTTCACCGCCCCCACGACCGACGCGGCGACCTACGAGCTGGAGGTGGACGCGAGGCGGCCGTTCCGCTGGATCGACATCGGGACGCGGGTCAACACCAAGTGGACGTTCAGCTCGGCGCGCACCGCCGATACCGAGCGGATCCCGCTGCGCACCGTGCGGGTCGACGCGCCGCTGCTGGACGACCACAACGCGGCCAAGGGTGGTGGCTACTTCCCGATCGTCATGCGGGTGGAGGCCCAGGCCGGCACCAAGCCGGCTCCCGTGAAGTCGGTGACGCTGGAGTACTCGACCGACGAGGGCGCCACCTGGACGCCAACGCGGGCGCTCGGCCACGGCGACCACTACGGCGCCGTCGTTCGGCACCCGAAGGTCGGTGCCGAGGGTGGCTTCGTCGCGCTGCGGGTCAAGGTGACCGACACCGCCGGCGAGACGGTGGAACAGACGCACTACCGGGCGTACAAGCTCACTGAGTGATCGGTAAGCGGGCAGGGCGGCGGGTGACCCCGCCGCCCTCGCCCGCCCGGTACCGTGTCGACATGCCCGATCCGTCAGCGGTCGCCGCGCAGTTCAACGAGCGCATCAACGCTGGCGACCTCGGGGGGCTGGCGGACCTGATGACCGAGGATCACCGCTTCGTCGACACCGAGGGGACCGCCGTCTCCGGCCGCGACGCTTGTGTAGAGGCCTGGCGTGGCTTCTTCGCCGCGTTCCCCGGCTACCGCAACGTCTTCACCGGTATGACCACGGACGGGACGACGGTCACGATCAGCGGCTACTCCGAATGCGCGGAACCGGCGCTGGCCGGCCCCGCTCGGTGGACGGCCAGGATCGCCGGCGATCGGGTCGCCGAGTGGCGCGTCGACGATCCGTAGCGCCGACTCGGGCCCGCACCAGGCAACTTGTCCATGGATGTGCGGGAATCGTCGGCAAGGCTTGATCTAGCGCGGCTCATCCACTCCCGACACGATCGTGGCGCCCACCACCCTCGTTCGGGAGGTTCCCGTGTCACGCACTCCTGTTTCAGCACATCGCACCAGAGGGCTGCGCGTACTCAGCGCAGCCCTCACCGGCGTCATCGTCGCGGCGCTGCTCGCCGCACCCGCCGATGCCACACCACCCGGTATCCCGTCGAAGGCCGTTGCCCAGAGCCAGCTCAGCGCCCTGACCGTCGCCGCCGAGGCCAACGCCGGCAGCTACGACCGGGACCTGTTCCCGCACTGGATCACCGTCAGCGGGAGCTGCAACACCCGCGAGACCGTCCTCAAGCGCGACGGCACCAACGTCGTCACGAACTCCAGCTGCGCCTCCACGTCGGGGCGCTGGTTCAGCCCGTACGACGGCGCGACCTGGAGCGCCGCGTCCGATGTCGACATCGACCACATCGTCCCGCTCGCCGAAGCGTGGCGGTCCGGCGCCAGCTACTGGACCACCACCAAGCGGCGCAGCTTCGCCAACGACCTCACCCGCCCCGCGCTCATCGCGGTCACCGACAACGTCAACCAGGCCAAGAGCGACAGCGATCCGGCCGAATGGGTTCCGCCCGTGACGTCCTACCGCTGCACCTACGCCAAGATGTGGATCGCCACCAAGTACTACTGGAACCTCACCTTGCAGTCCTCGGAGAAGCTGGCGCTGCAGAGCCTGCTCAACACCTGCGCCGCCTGATCACGGCACCGGGGCGGCGCGGGATCGTCCGCGCCGCCCCGGGTCATGGTCCGGCGAGCGCGCTGGCCGCCCCGAGCAGATCGTGGACGAGGTGCTCGTCGCCGAAGACGTGGACGGGGACATCCTCGACGCGTTGCCGGTCACCGACCCGGCGGCAGAAGTCCAGGACGTCCACGGTCATCTCGGTATCGGGAAGGCCGGGGTCGGCGCCAGGCTCCAGCGCGATCAGCCACTCGCCGCCGCCTGCGCCGGTGAGCACGACGCGCAGCGTCCGGCCGGCGCCCGCACGGCCGCTGCCGGCGAGCAGGTTCGGGAGGAGCTCGACCGCCTGGTTGGCGAGTTGCCACAACTGGTCCGGTGGCGGCGGGAGCGCCGGCTCGCCGACGGCCGCACGCACGTCCTCGGAGTGGATCCAGGTCTCGAACGCCCGCTGCAGGAGTGCCTGCTGGACGGAGAAGGTCGCGCCGCCCAGGCGAACGTCGCGCACCGGCAGATCCTGGCGTGCCGCCGTCGCGGCAGTGAGCAGCGCGTCGGCACGCGACCGCCACCTCGCTCGGGTCTGCTCCGGTGATCGGCGGCGCTCCCGGGCGATGGCGGCGTCGGTCCTGGCCAGCACGCCGCCCGCGAACTCGTCCCCTCCGGCCGTGAGCTGGTCGTAGATGTGCTCGTCGGTCGCCGACAGATGGGCGAGCACATCGTGCACCGACCAGTCGTAGATGACCCGGGTGCGCCACCGCTCAGCGGACAGGCGGCGAACCAGGCGATCCAGGGCGTCGACCGCCCCGGCGTACGGATCGACGAACGTCGCGCTGGCGGTTCCGGGCGCCCGCCGTGCCCGGGCTCCGGCGAGGATTCTCGCCCGCCGCCCGGCATCGTCACGGGGCGCGTCAGCCGAGGTGGCCATCACCGCACCTCCTCGCTGGTCACTGCCGCCGAGATCGTCCGTAGCGCGGCCCGTATCCGGGACTTGACCGTCCCTTCCGGGATTCCCAGGTCCACGGCGACCTGCCGGTAGGTCCGCTCCTGAAAGTAGGCTAACTCGACTGCCATGCGTTGCGGCGACGGTAGCCGCGCGATCGCGTTGCGGACGCGGGCGGCGACATCCGCGTCGATCACGGCCTCGTCCGCGGCCGGCCCTCCGTCCTGGTCCGGCATGATCTGTTCGACCAGTTCGCGGCGGCGGATCTCCCGGCGGACCCAGTCGACCGAGCGGCGATGAGCCAGCATGGCCAGCCAGGCGCGCAGGCGGCCCCGGTCCGGGTCGAACGCCTGGGGCCGCTCCCAGAGGAAGACAAGGACGTCCTGGACGAGGTCCTCCGCCGCGGCCCGGTTGCCGGTGACCCGGGCGGCGACCCTGAGGATCATCGCGGCGTACTGGTCGTACACCTCGGCCAACGCCGACTCGTCGCCCTGGACGAGCCGGTCGTGGAGTAGCCGCTCCGATCGGTCCGCTGGAGTTGCCGGCCGACCAGGCGAATTTGGTGGCATTGCGTTCGGCACCTACCCCGCACGGTCGGTTATGCCGCCGATTTCGACGCACAGCCTACGGAACGTCCACGACTCCTTTCGCTCAGAGTCGCATTCACGACCCACGCGACCCATCCAAACCCGATCCGCCGCCGAATGCGCCGTGACCACGTGTCAACAGTCACGCTGAGGAGAGGCGATCATGAGGACCAAACGATGGGCGGCAAATGGTCTCGGTCGGCCCCAGATCTTCTGCGACGGGCCCTGGGCGGAGGTGGGTTCCAGATCGTTCACCACCGCGTGCACCACCCACCCGATCGTCTACGTGTATATAGACCGCCGCTAGTAGGTTTCGGCGTATGCGATTCGACCGCTACACCGTGACCCTGTTGACGCTGCGTCCGGATGCGCCCGTGATGACGGACGCGGAGGCGACCGAGCTTCAGGACCGGCACCTGGCGCACGGCGCCGATCTGCAGGAGCGCGGGCTGATCCTGGCTCGCGGGCCGCTGACGGAGCAGGACGACGAGCGCCTGCGTGGACTCTCCGTGTGGTCGGTGGACGCGGCGACCGCCCGGGCGCACGCCGAAGCCGATCCGGCGGTGCGGGTGGGCCGCTTGGCGGTCGAGGTCATGACGTGGATGATGCCCGCCGGCAATATCCAGTTCGCGCAGGTGCGGGCGCCCAGGTCGGTCGCCGAGGCGAGGGCCGACTAGCGCGCTGGTGGGGCCCCTTCGCCATGTGGGCGTGGCGAAGGAGCCCCACATGCTCCGGGGTCAGATGTCGAGGCGGACGACGCGGTCGTCGCCGGGGCGGGGAGTGCCGCGGCCGTCCCGGTTGGACGTGAGCACGACCAGCGAACCGCCCGGTGCGAGCGCCACCTGGCGCAGGCGCCCGAACTGGCCGTTGAACAGCGCCTGCGGCTGGCCGACCACGCCACCGCTCCCGTTGAGCGTGATCTGGAAGACCTTCTGCCCGCGCAGGCAGGCCACGTAGACGTTGTTGCCGCGGATCGCGATGCCGCTGGGCGACGCCTCGGCGGTGGTCCACACGACGAGCGGGTTCACGAACCGCGGGTCGGTACCGCGGCCTTCGACGATCGGCCACCCGTAGTTGCCGCCGGCACGGATCTGGTTGAACTCGTCGAAGCGGTTCTGCCCGAACTCCGACGCGTACAGCCGTCGACCGGCGTCCCAGGCGAAGCCCTGCACGTTGCGGTGGCCCAGCGACCAGACCCGCGAGTTGGGGAACGGGTTGCCGGCGGCGGGCGCCCCGGCCGGCGTCATCCGCAGGATCTTGCCGCCGAGGGAGTTGACGTTCTGCGAGTTGGCGGTGTTGCCCGCGTCGCCGGTGCCGGCGTAAAGCATGCCGTCCGGGCCGAACGCGATCCGGCCGCCGTTGTGGATGCTGCCCGCCGGGATGCCGGTCAGCACGGGCTGCGGCCGCTGCCCGAGCCGCATCCGGCCGATCCGGTTGTCGTTCGCGGCGGTGTAGTAGACGTAGATGAATCCGTCGGACGCGAAGGTCGGCGACACGGCGAGCCCGAGCAGGCCGCCTTCGCCGCGCGGTCGCACGTCCTGGTTGAGCGTCTGGATCACCGAGACCTGGCCTGTCGGCGACACCGCCAGGATGCGTGCGCTGCCGCGTTCGGTCACCAGCATGGTGCCGTCCGGCAGGAACGCCGCGTTCCACGGGATCTGCAGGTTGGTCGCGACATCGGTGGGGGCGAGAGCAGGGCGAGCCTCGCTGGGGCCGGCGAGCGCGGCGGCGAGCAGCACCGCTCCGGCTAACGCGCTGGTCAGACGCTGAGCATGTCTCATGACGCCTCCTGTGATGGAACACCTTTCCGGCTAAAGGCAAATCCTTCACGAAAGCGTAGATATGCCGCAAGACGTGCGAGCCCACGGTGTTCCGGTGTGAAAGATCCGCCCGCACGACTGCCCGTTCGAGCTTTTTCCGGCGTGGGTCGGCGCGGTCCGATGAGGCCGTCCCATTCCCACCTGAGGAGCACGATGTCCAAGACAGTCCTGCAGCGGATCCTGACCGCCGCCACCGTCCTGGTGGCCGCTACGGCGATCGGTGCGGTGCCAGCGCAAGCAGCCTCGACCCCCGGCACGGTGAAGCTCACGTTCTGGGGCGACCTGGAGTTCACCGCCGGCTCGGGCGCGACGAACAAGATCTCGGCGGCGGGAACGCTGGATCACTTCTTCTACTTCATCGACGAGAACAACGACGTCAAGATCGATTCCTCGGCCGACAACCGGTGCGTGCAGGTCACCGCGAAGAGCGTCCGGTGCGTGCCCATCACGTTCGCCACGTTCAACCTCGGCGACAACGCCGACACCTTCTACCTCCAGGGCTACGTCCCGGTCACCGTCCGGGGCGGTCCGGCCGGCGACGCCCTGACCGCGCCGACGGCGCACGACAAGGTCTCTCTGTACGGCGAGGACGGCAGCGACAAGCTTGTGGGTGGCGAGGCCGACGACCTGCTCGACGCGGGCTTCGGCATCGAGCAGAGCATCGCCGGCGGCCTGGGCACCGACACCTGCCGGGGTACCAACGTGACGAAGACGTCCTGCGAAAGGCTGTGACACCTGACGTCCGGCCTGGTGTCCGCACCAGGCCGGACGTTCAGCCGCAGTCGCCGGGCGAGGGCGGCTCGCAAGCGCAAGCGGCTCGACGAGCGGGCCTTCCTCGTGCGCCACGTCGAGATCATGGCGGCGTTCGCGGTGCGGTTCCCTGCCGTGCCACCCTGCGTGCCATGAACAGGACCGACCGCGCCAGCCGGGTGATCGCGGCACCACCGGCGGCCGTCTACGGCGCCCTCGTCGACCGGGAGTCCCTTGAGGCCTGGCTGCCGCCGGACGGCATGCGCGGGCGGGTCGAGCGGTGGGATCCCCGGCCTGGTGGCGGGTTCCGGATGATCCTCATCTACCTCGACCCCACCGACAGCCCCGGCAAGACCTCGGACGCGACGGACGTCGTCGACGTGGCTTTCGCCGAGCTGGTGCCACCGGAGCGCGTGGTGCAGCGGGCGGTATTCGAAGCGGACGACCCGTCGTACGCCGGCACCATGACGATGACCTGGGATCTCGCCGCCGCCGGTGACGGCACCGAGGTGACCGTCACCGCCACGGACGTGCCATCCGGCATCGACCAGGCAGCCCACGAGGCCGGGATCGCCTCCTCACTGGCCAACCTGGCGTCCTACGTCGAAGCGGCCGGCTGACTCACGCCTTCCGGCGACCACCGGCCACGGGCCGGATCGTGAGCGCGACCAGCAGGCCCGGGTGGTCGGTGGTTCCGTCCATCGCGATGGACTGGCGCCTGTCGAGTCTGATGTCGGCCGTGGTCATGACGTGCTGCAAGGCGCCGTCGCCGTGGTGCCGGTAGCCGGCCGGCAGGCAGGACCGTACGTCCGGTGAGCCGCCGTAGCTGAGGTTGAGGTCGCCACCCAGCACCATCGGTTCGTACCCGTACCGGGACCAGATCGCGGGAGCGGCCGTGTCGAGCAGGTACCTGCACTGGGCCAGCGCGATGGTCGTGCTGCTGTAGGCCAGGTGCGTGGTGCACGCTTGGACGTGGTCGGGCACGTGGACGCAGAGCCAGGCCCGTATCTCAGGGTCGCGGATGTCCTGGATCGGGTAGAGCCCGCTGTGCGTCGTGGCGCCGCCGCGCGACTCAGGGACGTACGCCAGCAGCCCGATGCCGAACTGCTGGCCGTCGTGGCAGCGCGTCGCGCTCGCGGTGGGGCGGTCGGGGGCGGCCTTGAAGGCCTGCACGACGCTGTCGCTACGGAAAACCCGTCGCATCGTGCGGCCGAGCGTCTCCACGTCGCCCTGGCAGACCTCGTTGAGGGTGACCAGATCGGGCTCCTCGCGCCGGATCACCGCCGCGGCCTGGGCCACCGACCAGCCGGAGTAGCAGCCGGCGAGGCCGCTGTTGCAGAGGTTCATCTGGACCGCCCGCAACGGCTTGGGCGTCACGGTGGATGGCGCGGGCGATCCGGTCAGTGCCCCCGCGGCGGAGGCGAGGCAGGCGAGCACGGCGATGGATCGCCGGAGCCCCCGGTACGTCAGACCTGCCATTCAACCCAGGGTAGCCGGGCCATGAGCCTCAGCGCCTGAGCGGACGTCCGGTCCACCTTGGCACACAGGTCGGCCCCGGTTCTGGTGGGAACCGGGGCCGACGCGGGGTGCGGTCAGCTGAAGAACGCGGAGGTACCCACGACTCCGTTCCCGATCACGAACGCCCGCACGTTGTGGTTCAGGCTGTAGCAGACCCACAGGTCCGGTGGGCAGTAGGTGAACGGCTGGATGCCGAACGCGTCGTAGAACTGCGCCGGGAAGCTGGTCGTGTTCTCGGCGACGTCCGCCGGACCGAAGGTGACCATGCCGGAGATCTGGCGGGTCTCCACGAAGGTGGCCTCCCGCAGCCGGGTGACGTTCACGCCGTCGATGCACAGGGACTCGCGGGTGGCCTGGGAGAAGAGCGGCGTGCCGGTCGGCACGTAGACGACCGTCCAGATCGGGGCGTAGACGGCGCAGATCTCGGCCTGGGCGAGCCGGCGCTGGACGCCCTGCGTCTTGACGATCTTGAACGTCGCGGCGGTGTCCTTGGCGGACAGCGTCACGACGGGTTTGCCGGCCACTGCCTTCACCGCGGCCGGGACGGACCCGGCCGGTGCGGTCTCGGCTGCCTGGGCCGGCGCCGCTAACGCCACCAGCCCGAACGCGGCCGCCAGAGCGGCGGCAACTTTGATCTTGGTGAACACAGATCCTCCCGTGGGACAGAACGCCCGGGATCGGCCCGGGGTCGCCGCGATCGGCAACCCGGCGAGCGTCACCAGACCCGCTGGATCGACGCTGAACCCCCGCTGAACGCCCGGCTCAGGACCCGACCGGCGTAGCCAGCCCGGTTCCGGCCAGCAGAGAGTGCGCCCGGCGGCGGTGGTCGTCGGCCCGGCCGACCTGCCCGGCCCGATCCAGCGCGCGTTCGAGGATGAGGTGGCTGCGCACCTGGCCGAGTCGCTGACCGGTCCGGGCGTACCCGAG
This sequence comes from uncultured Actinomycetota bacterium, assembly GCA_963742725.1. Taxonomy (GTDB): domain Bacteria; phylum Actinomycetota; class Actinomycetes; order Mycobacteriales; family Cryptosporangiaceae; genus CAVVAL01. Next base: position 775,765 of record CAVUMX010000004.1, read on the forward strand.
CAGGGCCTGCCGGGCGTCCGCGATCGCCTGCTCGGCCCGGCCGTGGTCGGCGTGGACGGCGGCCAGCGCTGCCAGCGCCTCGCTCTCCAGCGGAACCGAGCCGGCGCGTCGGGCGGTGGACAGCGCGTCCTGCCCGGCCCCGGCCGCCCGTTCGGCGTCACCGGCCGACCGGTACGCCACGGCCAGCCCGGCCAGCGCCTGGGCCTCGGTGAAGCCGCTGCGGCTGTCCCGGGACAGCCGCAACGACTCCTCGTGGTGCCGGATCGCCTCGGTGTGCCGGCCCAGCAGCTGCTGCACGGTGGCCAGCGTGTTCAGCGCCTCGGCCAGTTGCCGGTGGTCGCCGAGCTCACGGGCGAGTGTGGTCGCGGTGTGCGCCAGGTCGTGCGCCGTGGCGTACCGGCCGGCGTCCCGGTGCACGGCCGCGAACACGCCGAGGCTGCCGATCTCGCCGTACCGGGACCCGGTCTCGCGGCAGATCGCGATCGCCTCGGTCAGCGCGGCCTCCGCGTCGTCGAGCCGACCGAGTTGCCGGTACACCTCGGCCAGGTTGTTCAGCCCGTTGGCGCGGCCGGGCCGCCACCCGGTCCGGGCGTTGATGGCCAGTGCCCGGTCCAGGCAGTCGACGGCGGCCTCCAACGCACCCTGTTCCTGGTGGACGACGCCGAGGTTGCCGATCGCCGCGGCCTCCCCGTCGGTCCAGCCGTCCGCCCGGCTCAACTCCGCCGCGTGGGCGTACTCGGTGGTGGCCGCCTGGTAGTCGGCCTGTTTCCAGTGCATCGCCGCGAGGCTCAGCCGGATCGCCGCCTGGGCGCGCAGGTGCCCGTCCGCCTCGGCGCAGGTGAGCCCGGCCCTGGCCGCCGCCAGCCAGTCGACCAACCGCATCCGGATGTCGAAGTAGCCACGCAACGCGTCGGCCAGCCACCAGCCCAGCGGGTGCGGGCCGCCGCCGGCCGCCTGGCCTATCAGCGCCAGCAGGTTGGGCCGTTCGGCGTCCAGCCAGTTCAGGCCGACCGGGACGTCTTTGGCTGTTCCGGCGGGCCCGGCGGGCCCGGCGAGGGCGGCAGGTGCGGGCAGGCGGATCTTGTCGGGATACAGCTGGCGGGCGGCGGCATCGACCCGCGCGACGTAGTGGCGGTACAGGCGGCCCAGCGCCTCCGCCCGGTCCGGCCCGGGATCCTCGGCAGCGGTCCGCTCGGCCGCGTAGTGCGAGATCAGGTCGTGCGCGAGGTACCGGCCCGGCGCGTGTTCGTCGATCAGGTGTGCCCGGGTCAGCGCGTCGAGCCGGCGGCCGGCCTCGGCATGGTCGATCCCGGCGAGCGCGGCGGCGGCTGGCCCGTCGATGTCGGGGCCGGGCGCCAACCCGATCAGCCGGAACATCCGCCGGACCTCGTCGGGCAGCGCCGTGTACGAGAGGTCGAAGGCGCTCCGGACCGCCGCCTGCGGGTCGCCGTCCACCGCGAGCCCGGCCAGCCGGTCGTCCCGCAGCCGCTCGGCGTAGTCGGCGATCCGCCAGTGCGGGTGGGTGCTCAGGTTGGCCGCCGCGATCCGCAACGCCAGCGGCAGGTAGCCGCAGAGCCGGGCGAGCTCGCCCACAGCGGCAGGCTCGGCCCCGGTCCGAGGCCCACTGGGAGCACCCGTCCGAGCGGCGGTTTGAGCGCCGGGCGGGCTGCCGTCGAGGAGCGTCGTGATCAGTGCCCGCGCTTCGGCTGCGGCGAGGGCGTCCAGCCGCACCCGGACGGCGCCGTCCCGCGCGATCAGACCGGCCAGATCGGCCCGGCTGGTGACCAGCACCAACGAGCCAGGGCTGCCGGGCAGCAGCGGGCGGACCTGGCCCGGGTGCGCGGCGTTGTCGAGCAGGATCAGCATCCGCCGGCCGGCGAGCAGGCTGCGGTAGAGCCCGGCGGCCGCCTCCTCGCTGACCGGGACGTCCTCGGCCGGCACCCCGAGCGCGAGCAGGAACGCGGCCAGCGCGTCGATCGGGCGCAGCGGCGGTCCGGCGGCATGGCCACGCAGGTTGACGTGCAGCTGGCCGTCCGGGAACCGGCCGCGGACGCGGTGCGCCCAGTGCACGGCCAGCGCGGTCTTGCCCACCCCCGCGGTGCCGACCACACTGCCGATCGTCAGCCCACGAGGATCGTCACCCGTCGGCAGCAGAGCGTCGAGCCGGGCGAGTTCGGCGGTCCGCCCGGTGAAGCCCGGCACCGGCGCGGGCAACTGCGCCGGCACGATGCGCTCCGGCGCGCCTATGCCTGCGCTGGCGCCTGCCGCTCCCGCGCCGGCGCTCTCGGTCGGGTCGGCCGTCCGCGCCGCGGCCGGCGGCGTCAACCAGGCCGCGTCCCGCAGGATCGCCTGTTCCAGCGCGCGCAGCCGCGGCCCGGGCTCCAGACCGAGTTCGTCGGCGAGCAGTTGCCGGCCGCGGCGGTAGCGGTCCAGCGCCTCGGCCCGGCGCCCGCAGCGGTACAGCGCGAGCATCAGCATCGACCGGCCGTCCTCGCGCAGCGGATGCTCGTCGACCAGCTGCTGGAGCGCGGCCACCGCCGTGGCGTGCCGGCCGAGGTCCAGTTCGGCGCCCAGCCGCGACTCGAGTGCGGTCAACCGGTCCTGGTCCAGCCGGGTCGCCTCGGCCGTGATCGACGGCGTTAGCGGTACGTCGCCGAACGGCGGACCACGCCAGAGATCGAGCGCGACGGTGAGCAGCCGGACGGCGTCGGCGGGGGAGCCGTCGTCGAGCAGCCGCCGCGCACCCGCGATCGAGCGGCCGAAGATCGCGACGTCCAGATCGTCCGGACCCAGCACGAGCCGGTAGCCGTGGTCGGTGGTGCGCAGCGGGCAGTCCCCGTCGACGGTGACCAGCCGGCGCAGCCGCACCATGTAGGTCTGGATCGTGTTCCGGGCGGTGCGCGGTGGAAAGTCGCCCCACACCTCGTCGACCAGGCGGTCCACCGAGACCGTTCGCCCGGCGGCGATCAGCAGCAGGGCGAGCACCGTGCGGGGCCGGCCGGCGGCGATCTCCGACCAGCCGGCGCCGGTGCGCAACCGCAGTGTCCCGAGCGCCTGGAATCGCATCGGCCCACCCGTCCAGCGTCGTGTGGACCAGACCTTAGAAGCGCTCCGAACCGGATTCGGCCGTCAAGTCGCCAATACGACAGGACCGTCGGTCAGGAAGGTTGGTCGCGGAGGCGTTCGAGCCCGTCGAGGAGCAGGTCGAGGGTGAACTCGAACTCGACCTGGCTGTCGCCCCGGCCTCGTTCAGGGTGCGGTGGCGGTCGCCAGCACCCGCCGTAGCGAGTCGAAGGCGGCCAGTGAACGGCGGCCCTCGTCCTGGAGCGATCGGACCGCCGCGTCGGGCCCGTCCGCCGCGACCACGTGTTCCCACATCGCCCGCTCCGCCTGCCGCCAGTCGGTCTTGTTCCGCACCCGTACGTCGATGAAGCCGGCAGCGGGCAGATCCCGGGCCAGGTCGACCGCCCGGATGCGCGGCGGGACCCGCTCGTCGTGCGGATCGACCGCTTCCCAGCAGGTCACGGCGAGCCGTCCGCCCGGTGCGAGGAGCCGGCGGAACTCGGTCAGCGCGGCCAGCGGCGGCTCGGCGAACTGCACCGAATCCACGCAGAGCACCGCGTCCGCGGCGTGCGCCGGCAGCCCGGTCGCCACCAGCGTGCCCAGCCGGAACTCGGCCTGCCCGGCTGGCAGCAGCCGGGCGGCGTTCGCCCTGGCCTGTTCCAGCGCCACCGCTGAGAAGTCGATTCCGACGAGGCGCGCGCCGCTGCGGCGCGCGACCGCGATGCCGTGGCCGCCGCGCCCGCAGGCCGCGTCCACCACCAGGCCCTCGCGCGGCAGCGGCAGGGCGTCCGCCAGTTCGGCGCTGCCCTGCTCCGTCAGCAGGCTCGCCGATCCTTCCTCCGGCGGACGTCCGAACGCGTGGGCGATCATGGCGTCGCGGGCGGACGACTCGGCCATGTCGGCGTACCACTGGTCGAAGTACGCGGCGTCGCGCGTTGCCGGCGGAGTCGGCTCCTCGGATGTCATGCGGCCATTGTCCAGGCTGCGGAAACAGCGTCGCGGGCACCGGCGTCAGCGCGCCGGGTCGCCGAGCGGGAACAAACTCCGTACGCTGTACGTTGTAGGGCTTGCGGATCGGCCGATCCGTGCACCGACACGTCGAGAGGCGGCACATGACAGACGCATACGAGAAGATGGCCGGCAGCGCTGCGTTCGAGCCGACCGAGGCCGATCGCGCCAGCGTCCGTGCCTGGTTCGAACGCTACGACGGGCTCGCCGCGAAGGGTGACGTCGAGGGCATGGCGGATCAGGCGGTGTTCCCGCTGAACGTCGTGACCGACTCCGCGACAGGTGGCGGCACGGCGGACCAGGTCACGCGGGAGCAGTTCGTCGCGATGATGGGCGGCGTGGTGGCCGGCTCGGCGGACGTGTCGATGGAGTCGACCCGGAACCCGATCTTCCTGTCGTCCAATCTGGTCCTGGTCGTCACGGACGCCACGATGAAGCGTGGCGACCAGAGCCAGCCCGTCCGCTACGTCGACCTGCTCCTCAGGATCGACGGCGACTGGCGCTTCCAGAGCATGGTCCAGGCCGGCTGGGGCTGATCCCGCGCCCTGAGCGAGGAGCGCGCCGGGCCTCCGCGTGGAGGCCCGGCGCCCTCGCCTACTTCTCGACCCGGTACCGCAGGTGCGTGACGCCGTCGCCTTCGACCACCGAGGCGGGCCCCTCGAACTGCACCGGTGCGCCGCCCAGTTCCCCGTACCTGAACCTGGCGAACAACAAGACCACGCGGGTCGACGCGGGCCGCTGACACCGCCCGGGGTTGGATCGCGCCCTCCAGCGGCGCGATCCAGCCGGCAACCGCTGCCGGCGGCCCGCGGTACTGACCGGTCAGACGGCGGCCTTGAGCAGCGCGGCGGCGTCGGTGGCGAGCTCGGCGACGATGTCCGCCGCGGGCTGGCGTCGCCGGACGGCGCCGGCGCCCTGGCCGCAGTAGAGCGCCATCGCCTCGACGGTGCCGCGGGCGTCCGCGGCCGGGTTGTGGGGGCTGAAGCGGGGGATACGAACCCGTTCGCCGTTCACGGTCATCTCCGCGACGTAGTCGCCGTCGAACGCCTCGGCGGCTTCCAGGCAGGAGCGCAGGACGCGGTGCGCCACGTGGAACGTGTCGACGCAGAACGCCTCGGTGAGGACGGTGCCGTCGTAGCCGGCGGCGAGCAGCTCCCGTACGTGAACGGGGTGGGTGGCGGCCTCGTCGGCGACCAGGAACCGCGTGCCGACCCGAGCCGCCGCGGCGCCTGCGGCGAGAACCGCCGCCACTCCACGGCCGGTGGTGATCCCGCCGGCGGCCACCACCGGGATGGCGACCGCGTCGAGGATGCTGTCGAGCAGGGGCAGCAGCCCGATGCCACCGGTCGTGCGGCCGCCGGCCTCGATGGCCCGCGCGACGATCAGGTCGCAGCCGGCGGCTTCGGCGGCGCGCGCCTCCTCGGCCGAGGTGACCTGCCGGCTGACCAGCGCGCCGTGCGCGCGGGCACGCCCGACGATCCCGTCGTCGTCGACGCCGAAGTAGAACTCGACGAGCGGAGCCTTCTCGGCGGCGACGTCGACCGCTTCCGGGGTCGCCATCGGCTGGATGAAGTTGACGCCGTAGGCGCGGGTCTGCGCGTTGAGCGCGTCGAGCCGCTCGGCGAGCACGGCGGCGGGCATCGTGACGGCCGCGAGCATCCCGTGGCCGCCCGCGGCGGCGACCGCCGCCGGCAGCTCGGCAACGGACCCGGCGAGGCCTATCGGTGCCTGCTGGATCGGCAGGTCGCAGCCGACGAGTCGAGTGAACGTGGTGGAGAGTTTCATCGTGTTCCCCTGGCATCCGTAGTGACCGGGCCCGCCCATGTTGGTTGCCGCGCTCCCGGCGGCGCACTGCGGCCGGACCGAAGAGTTTTCGACGCGGCACCGAAGCCTTTGGCCGCGCTACTCGTACGATCGGCGGGTGAGCGCCGACGCGGTTGACCAGCGCGCTCGCCTCCTGCTGGAGCGCGAGGACGAGCTGGCCGCGCTGGGCACGCTCCTGGGCGGTGCGCGTGGCGGGCAGGGCAGAGTCGCCGTGGTCGAGGGGCCCGCTGGCATCGGCAAGTCGAGGCTCCTGGAGGCCGCCCGGGCAGCGGCCGTGGGGTTCACCGTCCTGCGCGCCCGGGGCGGCGAGCTGGAACGCGACTTCCCGTGGGGCGTCGTACGCCAGCTGTTCGAGGCGCAGGTCGTGTTCGCCGGGCAAGATCGCCGCGATGCGGTGCTCGGCGGCGCGGCGGCGATGGCGGCTGAACCGCTCGGCCTGGCGGGCGGCGCGTCCGGTCCGGGCGATGCGACGTTCGCGGCCCTGCACGGCCTCTACTGGCTCACCGTCAACCTCGCGTCGGCCGGTCCGGTTCTGCTGTGCGTGGACGACGCCCAGTGGGCGGACGCGCCGTCGCTCCGCTTCCTGGCCTACCTGGGCGCCCGGGTGGACGAGCTGCCCGTGCTCATCCTGGCCGGTCAGCGGCCGCGGGACGCGGGATCGCCGCTCGACCTCGCCGCGGACGCGCCGGAGGCGGCACTCGTGTACCCCGCCGAACTCAGCGAGACCGCCGTGGCGACGCTGGTGGGGGAGCGCCTCGGCACCGCCGCTCCCGAGTTCGTCACCGCCTGTCACCGCGCGAGCGGGGGGAATCCCTTCCTGCTCGGCGAGCTCCTCACCCACATGGCCTCTATCGGAGCGCGACCCAGCGCCGCGGCGGCGGTCGACGTGGAAGATCTCGGGCCGCGGTCGGTGGCCAGGGCGGTGCTGCGTCGCGTCGCGCGCCTCTCCGCGGACGCGGTGACGCTGGCGCGGGACGTCGCGATCCTCGGCACCGACGTGGAGATGCGCCTCGCGGCGGCGCTGGCGGGTCTCGACGAGGTCGCCGCTGCCGCCGCGGCTGACGGTCTGGCGGCGGCCCAGATCCTGCGGCCGGGACGTCCGCTCGATTTCGTGCATCCCGTGGTGCGGGCCGCTGTGCGCGACGACATCCCCGCCGGCGATCGGATCGCGCTGCACCGCAAGGCGGCGCGGCTGCTCGCCGACGCCGGTTCGGGGCCGGGCAGGGTCGCCGTGCACCTGCTCGCCACGGAGCCCGCCGGCGATCCCTGGACCGCCGAGATACTGCGTGCCGCCGCCGGGCGGGCCTTCAGCCGGGGTGCCCCCGAGGCGGCAGCGGAGTTCCTGCGCCGCGCGATCGCCGAGCCGCCGCCGGCCGGCGCACGCTCGGACGTGCTCCGGCAGCTCGGCCGTGCCTCTCTCCTGGGCGGCGACATCACCGGCGCTGAGCACTACCGCGCGGCGATGGACGCGGCCCTCGACCCGGTCGAGCGGGCGGCCATCGGGCGCGAGCTGGGCGTCACGTACGTGCCACAGGGCCAGTACGAGCAGGCCGTCAGCGTGCTGGAGCAGGCCAGGGCCGATGCGGCTGCCGCGGGCGACCTCGAACTGGCCAGGCTCGCCGAAGCCGATCTCATCACCGCTGGCCGGCTCCACCCGAACACGCTGGCGCGCACGTTCGCGTGGGCGGAGGGGATCGACCCCGACTCGGTGCAGGCGAGCCCCGCCGGCCGGTGCCTGCTCGGCGCCCTCGCCTTCCACGGCGTCGTCGCCGGCTGGCCGACCACGCGGATCGCCGGTGTGGCGAGGCGTGCCGCCGACGCGGGACTCCCGATCGATCCGGCCACCTCCAACACGCTGTGGGACTGCGGATTCGCGCTGGCCGTGGCCGACGAGCTCGACGCCGCCGACGCGTGGTGGCAGGCGATCCTCGCCGCCGCGCGCGAGCGGGGATCCGTCCTGACCTTCGCCCGCTGCTCCTGCTTCCTGGCGCTCACCGCACTACACCGCGGGGATGTGCTCGCCGCCGAAGCACACGCCCGGGCCTCGCTGGAGGCCGCCGCCGGCCAGCGCTGGTTCCTGGTGCGCATGGCCACCGCCATGCTGATCGAGGCGCTCGTCGAGCGCGCCGCACTCGGGGACGCGCAAGCCGCGCTGGAGGCGGTCGAGGGCGGCGGCGACATCGGCGACTACATGATGCTGGACTTCCTCCTCTACGCGCGTGGCCGGCTGCGCATCGCCCGTGGCGAGATCGAGGCGGGACTCGCGGACCTGTACGACTACGGTCACCGGCCGGGAGCGGTCATGCGGGACAACCCCGCCGTCCGTCCGTGGCGCTCCGAGGCGGCCCTGGCCGAACTCACCCTCGGGCGCCCGGACGAAGCACGCCACCTCGCCGAAGCGGAACGGGAACTCGCCCAGCGGATCCGCAGCGACCGGGCGATCGGTGTGGCCACGCGCGCGCTCGGACTCGTCGAAGGCGGGCGCCGGGGCGCGGCGCTACTTGAAGCGGCGGTGGACATACTGGGCCGCTCGCACGCCCGACTCGAACACGCACGCGCGCTCGTCGACCTCGGAGCCGCGCGGCGGCGGGCGGGCAACCGCGCCGCCGCCCGTGAGCCGCTCCGCCACGGACTGGACATCGCCCAGCGCCTCGGTGCCCACGCGCTCGCCGAACAGGCGATCATCGAGCTTCGCGCGGCAGGCGGCCGGCCACGTCGCCGGCTGATGACCGGTGCGGAAGCACTGACCGCGAGTGAGTACCGCGTCGCCCAGATGGCGGCACAGGGACTGACCAACCGCGAGATCGCGCAGGCGCTGTTCGTCACGACCCGCAACGTCGAGCTGCACCTCACGCACGCTTACGGGAAGCTCGGCATCGCGTCGCGGACAGACCTGGCGACGGCGCTGGCCGGGGAGTAGGCCCCTCAGGGGACCACGCCGTTGCGCCGGGCGTACCGCGCGGCTTCGGCCCGGTTCGGCACGCCGAGCTTTCGCAGGACGGCGGCGACGTGATGCTCCACGGTGCGTGTCGACAGGAACAGCGCCCGGGCGATCTCGGTGTTGCGCAGTCCGTCGGCGAGCAGGGCGAGGACCTCCTGCTCTCGAGCGCTGAGCCCGTCCGGGCGGGCGGGGCCGCTCGGTCGTCTCGGGACGTCGCGCACCCCCAACTGGCGCAGCCGGTGCGCGGTGATGTCGCGCATCGGCCTCGCCCCGAGCCGGTCGAACACGGCCAGTGCCTCCCGTAGCGCCGGCTCGTCATCACCGTCGGCGAGCGCGAGCGCGGCCTCGTACGGGCAGCCGATCGCCTGCCAGCGCTCGGCCGCTTCCTCCCAGCGACCGGACAGCTGCAGGCGGTACGGCTCCGCGGCCCGCGCCGGAGCGACGACGCCCGGCCCTTCGACGCGCGAGAGCCAGTACGCGAGCTCGCCGAGAAGCCACGGCTCACCCTGCTCCTCGGCGCTGGCCAGGGCGGGGGTGACGATGCCGCGGACGTCGGCGCCGGTGTACGCCGCGGACTCGGCCAGCGCCGGGGTCGAGCCGATGATCCACCCGACGATCGGCTCGGCGGTGGCCATCGTCGTCCGCACCCGCGTCAACAGCCGCTGCGGCTCCGCGTCGCCTCGGCGTGCCCGCAGCCGGCCGAGCACCACCATGCTGGCCATCTTGCGCCCGTCGTCCACGCCCGCCGAGCGGAGGACGTCGGCAGCCAGGGCCTCCGCCGCGTCCCAGCTGCCCTGTTCGAGGAGCGCCCGCGACCGGAAGGCGCGCAGCCACTGACGCCAGATCTCCTGACCGTGGTCCTCGGTGAAGGTCATCGCCTCTCCGTACCACCGGTCGGCTTCTCGGTACCAGCGGCGGGTCACGCAGGTCAGCTGTAGCCAGAAGTACCCGAGCCCCGCCTCGTCGTAGGCGCCGGCCCCTCGTGCCAGGCGGATGCTCTGCCCGATCATGTCGAGGCCCGCGACGTCGCCGTCCTGGGCGCGGCCGACGCCGATCGACAACAGCGCGAGCGCCCGGTCCAGCGGCCCCGGGTCGTCGCCGGCCGCCGCGAGAATCCGCTCACCCCAGGCCACCGCGTCGGCATTGCGGAACGCCATCGCTGAGAGCTTTCCGCGGACCGCGCAGGCGAGCGAGAACTCGGGGGCGGGTGGCTGCCGGGCGAGCAGCGCGATGGCCTCGTCGCACGCCGCGTCACCGAGCGGGATCTCCCGCGCCAGGTGCAGTGCGGTGATCGCGAGCCCGACCAGCGCCCCGCCCCGGCGACGGTCGTCGCCGACGTCCCGCCACACGGCGACGGAGTCCTGCCAGGCCCGCAGCGCGCCCTCCAGATCGTCGCCGAGATGGCACTGCCGGCCGAGTTCCTCGAGCAGCCCCGCGCGGTCGGCGGGCGGCATTGCCTCGGGCACGTCGAGCGCGCGGCGGAGATGCGCGGCCGCCTCGCGGTGGGCACCTAGCGCGGCCGCCTGCTCGGCCGCGACCCGGGTGTAGGCGAGCACCGCCGCCCGGTCGCCCGCGCGCTGCGCATGGTCGACGAGCCGCGCCGGCTCCACCTCGCCGGGCGGGCGCGACCGGAGCACGGCGAGCGCCCGGCGATGCAGGTCCGCGGCGCGGCCAGGCGCGATGGCCTGCTCGACCGCGACGCGGACCAGTTCATGGCGGAACGCCACCGCGCCGCCGTGGGCGACGAGCAGACCGCGCTCCACGCATTCGTCGAGCTCACTCGTCGGCTGACCGGCCACCGCCTCGATCACCCAGGGTTCGGCGCGTGTCCCCAGACAGGCCAGAGCGTCGAGCGCATCCCTGGCGCCCGGCCGGAGGCGCGCGGCACGAGCGAGGACGGCGTCACGAACCGTGTCGGGGACGGCGGCCCGGTCGTCGGCCAGGACCTGGGTCACGAAGAAGGCGTTGCCGCCCGTCCGGCGGTGGAGTTCGACGGGGTCGACATCGCTGCCAGTCGCGAGACGGGCAACGGCCGTCGCGGACAGCATGGGCACGGTCAGCCTGCGGACGACCGGCAGCGTCGCCAGGTCGCCGGCCAGCACACGCAGCGGATGCCGGGGCCCGACCTCGTCCTCCCGGTACGTCACGACGACCATGGCCGGACAGGGCGCCAGCCGGCGACCGAGGAACCGCAGCACGTCGAGAGTGGCCTCGTCGGCCCAGTGCGCGTCGTCGAGGGTGACGAGGGTCGGGACGTCGCCGGCCCGCAGTTCGTCGAGAAGCAGGCGGCGCACCTCAGCCGGGCGGGAGCCGCCGGTGAGCTCGCCGCGCAGCGTGGCGGGCAGGTCGTCCGCCATGTCCCGCAGCGGGCCGAGCGGAACCGGCGTGGTGAGCGGTTCGCAACTGCCGCTGAGCAGCCGTGCGCGGCGGAGTCGGCGGTCGAACGCGCTGATCAGCGCGGTCTTGCCGGCGCCGGCGTCGCCGCCGACGAGGACGAGGCGCCCGGCGCCGCCGACCGCCTCGGCCCACCACGAGGCCAGCGCGGTGAGCTCCTTGTCCCGCTCCTCAAGCGCCCGGTACCCGACCGTCACGAGTTCGATAGTAGGTACCTGGCGGGCGGGTTAGGTACTCGCCACGGATGTCGCCGACCGGCCGCTGGCAGCACGCTCCGTGATGACCGAATGGGCGGATCGGAGGCGGACGTGGACTACGACGTGATCATCGTGGGTGCGAGCATCGCGGGCTGCACGGCGGCGACGGCGTACGGCAGGGCGGGACTGCGGGTGGCGCTGCTCGAACGGCAGCGCAATCCGCAGGCTCACAAGACACTGTGCGGGCACTTCGTGCTCGGCGGGACGCACGACGTCCTGGAGCGACTGGGCCTGTGGCAGCCGATGCTCGCGCAGGGCGCGGCCGTCACCACGGGGATCGGAGTGTGGACCGAATCCGGCTGGATCGTTCCCCGCCCAGGCAACGGCGTCCCGCCCGCGATCAGCCTGCGTCGCAGCAAGCTCGACCCGCTGCTGCGGGAGATCGCCGGCGGTACGCCCGGCGTGGATCTCATGCTGGGGCACCGGGTCGTCGACCTCGTCGAGGACTCGACCGGAGCCATCGTCGGGGTCGTCGCGACGACGGACGGGGCCGACCGCACCACCCTGCGCGCCCGGCTGGTGGTCGGCGCGGACGGCCACCACTCCACCGTCGCCAGGCTCGCCCAGGTGGCCGAGGACCACGCCCCGAACGAGCGCTTCCTGTTCTGGACCTACTATGAGGGCGCGACGATGAACGGGCCCGGCGACGGCCAGCTCTGGCCGATCGGCCAGGACCGTGCCGTGTGCATCCGCGTGGACGACGAGCTGACGCAGGTGGGGATCTTCCCGGCGAAGGCCCGGCTTCCGGAGTTCGCCGGCGATCGGCTCGCCGCCTTCGACCGGTACGTCGAACGCCTGCCGGACGGACCGTCGCTCGCGGGCGCGCGACGGGTCTCGAACCTCATCGGCACCACCGACTATCCCTGCATACGCCGGGATCCCACGCCGCGGCCCGGGCTCGTGCTGATCGGTGATGCCGCGACCGCGTCCGACCCGGTTCCCGCGGTGGGATGCGGCTGGGCGTTCCGCAGCGCCGCGTGGCTCGTCGACGCGACCGCCGGGCCGTTGGCCGGGGGCGGGAACCTGCGCCGGGCACTGGCCTCCTACCGGCGTGCGCACCGGTTCATCGAGAAGTACGACGACCTCGGTCGAAAGGAAGCGCTCGCGGCCCCGGCCAACACGATCCAGCGGGCGGTCACCGCGGCGGCCGTCTCCGACCCGGACATCGCCCGCCGGCTCGCGACGTTCGCGATGCGGGCAGCGGATCCGTCGGTGCTGCTCAACCCGAAGGTGATGGTCCGGGCTCTCGTCGGTGCGCAGGTTCGGAAGCTCCGATCACGCGCGTGACGCTGGGACGGTTCCTCGCCCCGGCCGCCGTCGCGCGTGCGCTGTGGATCACCACACGCCGAAGCACGCCGGGCATCCTGGCCCGACCGATCGGACCAGGATGCCCGGCCCGTTTCAGCGGAGGAGTCGAGCGAACTTCCGCAGTTCCTCGGTGAAGAGGGTCGGTTGTTCGAATGCCGCGAAATGGCCGCCGCGGGCCACTTTGTTGAAGTAGATGAGATTCGACGTGTAGACCCGCTCGGCCCAGATCCTGGGCATGGGAACGACCTCGCCGGGAAACGCGGAGAAACCTATGGGCAGATCGAACGTGTCGTCGCCGCCACCGGATTCCCAGAAGATCCGGGCCGCCGACGCCGCGGTCGCGGGCAGCCAGTACAGCATGATGTCGTCGAGCATCTGGTCGTACCCCAGCACGCTTTCCGGATTGCCGTCGCTGTCGGTCCATTCGACGAACTTCTCGAAGATCCACGCCGCCTGACCGGCCGGTGAATCCGTCAGGCCGTAGCCCACCTGCTGGGGTCGGGTCGACTGCTCGCTGAAGTAGCCGAAGCCGTCGGCCCGGAACTTCGCAAGTTTCGCGAGCGCCTCCTTCTCCTCCGGTGTCGGTTCGCCGACCACCGGCGGGCTGAAGGAGATGAAGAAGTTCAGATGGATGCCGGCGAGCTCGGCCGGCTTGAGGCGCGCCAGGTCGGTGGTCACCGTGGCGCCCCAGTCGCCGCCCTGGGCGAGGTACCGGCTGTACCCGAGTCGTCTCATGAGCTCGGCCCAGGCCCGCGCGATCCGCTCGGTGTTCCATCCCGGCGCGCTCGGTTTGTCGGAGAATCCGAAGCCAGGTAACGACGGGACGACCACGTGGAACGCGTCCTCCGGCTTGCCGCCGAATGCCGTGGGATCGGTCAGTGGCCTGATCACGTTGAGGAACTCGATCACCGAACCCGGCCAGCCGTGCGTCAACAGCAACGGCACGGCGTTCTGGTGCCGCGAACGCACGTGAAGAAAGTGGATGCCCAGACCGTCCAGGCGAGTGCGGTACTGGCCGAACCCGTTCAACCGGGCCTCGACGCGGCGCCAGTCATAGCGGGTCTGCCAGTACCGGGCGAGATCGCGGACCCGCTCCAACTGGGCGCCCTGCGACCGGTCGCCGACCGTTTCGCGCTCCGGCCACCTGGTCGCCGCCAGCCGGCGCCGCAGATCCGACAGGGCACTGTCCGGCACCTGCAGCCTGAACGGCGTCACGGCGTCGGTCACCGGCGGCAATTCGAAGGCCGACTCGGCGAAGGCCGCCGAGGCCGCCATGCCGAGCGGAGCGACCGCGATACCCGCCCCGGCCGACGCCATCAGCAGTCCACGGCGCGTCAAGCCGGACCCCCGCTCATTCTCCATCGGTCGACTCCTTCTGATTCGCGTGATCCGAATGCGACAACGAGCGTCGCCTCTCGACCAGCAGAGGCACCAGCGACAACCTCCACAGTTCGGCTATACGATCGACCCGCCGCGGGGGAGGGGGCGACGAATGGACACCTCGTTCGGCGCGTTACTGCGAACCCACCGCCGGGCGGCCGGGCTGACGCAGGAGAGCCTCGCCGAGCGGGCCTCGCTCAGCGGCCAGGCGGTCGGCGCACTCGAACGCGGCGACCGGCGGTTCCCGCATCGGGACACGATCGCCCGCCTCGCGGACGCGCTCGAACTCGTCGGGGAGCGGCGCGCGGCGTTCGCGCTGGCGGCCAGGCGGAGCGCGCCGAGGCTGCCCTCCGGACCGGATGTCAGGCCCGTCATGCCGAGGCAGCTGCCTCCGGACCTGGCCCACTTCACCGGCCGCGAGTCGGACGTGAAGGCGATGATCGAGCAGTTCGGCCGGACATCCGCGGTGGTGGTGTCGGCGATCGCGGGGATGGGCGGCATCGGGAAGACCGCCCTCGCCGTGCACGTCGGCCACCACGTCGCCGACCAGTTCCCCGACGGCCAGCTCTACATCGACCTGTGCGGCTCCGGCCCGGGTGCGCCGATGCACGCCCGCCAGGCACTCGGCCAGCTGCTGCGCGCGCTCGGCGAGCCCTGCGACGAGGCCGCCGCAGAGGTGACGGAACTCGCCGCCCGGTACCGCTCCAGCCTGGCCGGGCGGCGCGTGCTGGTGATCCTGGACAACGCGACGGACGCCGGCCAGGTGGCTCCGCTGCTGCCCGGAACGGCCGGGTGTGCGGCGATCGTCACGAGTCGGCGCGCGTTGACCACAGTGCCCCAGATCCACCAGGTCCTGCTCGACGTGCTGACCGAATGCGACGGTGTCCAGCTGCTGGCCGCGACCGCCGGACCGTCCAGAGTCGAGGTGGAACCCGAAGCCGCCGCGGACGTGGTGCGGCTCTGTGCCCGGCTGCCGCTCGCCATCCACCTGGTCGGCGCGCGGCTCGCGGCTCGTCCGCACTGGCCGGTCGCGCACCTTGCCCGACGACTCGCCGACGAGCACCGGCGGCTCGACGAACTCGACGGCGTCGACATCGGCGTCCGGGCGAGTTTCGCCGTCTCCTTCGATCAGCTCACCACCAGCCAGAACCCACGGGACCGGCAGGCCGCTCGCGCCCACGCGCTGCTCGGCCTCCCCGACGTGCCGGACATCTCCACACAGATCGCCGCGCGGCTGCTGGACCTGGCCGAGGACGAGACCGAACGGATCCTGGAGCGCCTGGCCGGCCTCCACCTGCTGACGGCCACCTCGCCCGGCAGGTACGTCATGCACGACCTGTTGCGCGTGTACGCCCGCGAACGCGCCGCCGCCACGGTCCCCGCGGCCGACCGCGCGGCCGCGACGACCCGGGTCCTTGAGTTCTACGTCGCGGTCGCGTGGCGCAGCCATGCGCTGCTCACGCCGCGGAGCGTCCGGCGGTCGTGGGCCGACGAGCGATGGGTGGCCGGCGCGCCGGAGTTCCTGGACTCCACCGAGGCACTGGCCTGGCTCGACCAGCACCGACTGCAGCTGCTCGGCGCGACGAAGCAGGCCGCACGGATGCCCGGCGTGCCCGGCGCGCTCATCGTCCGGCTCTCGGTGGGGCTGTTCACCTTCTACCAGAGCCGTGGCCACTGGCTGGACTGGTCTCAGGTGTGCGAGGCAGCTCTTGACGCGGCGGCCGCGGGACCGGACCGGCTCGCCGAGGCCATCGTGCGGATGGACCTCGGGCTCGCGCTCGCCGATCACTCGCAGTCCTCCTCACGCGGACAGGCGAATGAGGCGCACGCGCAGCTTCGACGAAGCCTCGCCGAGTTCGAGGCGCTCGGCCACCGCCCGGGAATCGCCATGTGCCTCACCAACCTGAGCGAGGCCGTGTCCGACGACCTCGACGCCGCCATCGCGTACGCCGAGCGCAGCCTGGCCATCAACCAGGAACTGGCCGACCACAGTGGCCAGGCGACGACGTGCGAAAACCTCGGTGGCCTGCACGGCCGCGCGGGCGATCGGGACCGGCAGCTGGCGTACTACCAACGAAGTCTGGCCCTCAACGAACACGTCGGCCACGAACGAGGAAGCGCCAGCGTCCTTCAGCGGATCGGCGTGGCGCACCGGGCGGCGGGCCGTCACCAGGAGGCTTTCAACGCGCTGCGCCAGAGCGCCGCGGCATTCCACAAGGTCGGCGACGCCGTGGGTGAGGCAGCCTCGCTCGAGGAGCTGGGCGGGCTCCATCTCGAACTCGGCGATCACGCCGGCGCGGTGGACAGCCTGACCGCCGGACTCGCCCTCGCCGAGGATCAGGAAGACCGTCGCCGCCAGGCCAGCATTCAGCGTCAGCTCAGCGAGGCCTTGGTCGGCTCTGTTTGACGGCCGGTACGGTGCGGGGTGCCGCGACGTCGAATCAGAGGGGCCAACTCATGCCTGGTACGGACGGCGGTCCGGCGGGCGAGGGTGCGCGCCCGGGGCGGGTGTACGGGCGGAGGTCAACGGTCCGGTTACCGCGCGGTCGGTGGATCGCCGCCGGTGCGGCCGCTGTGCTGGTGGTGGGCTCCACCACCGCCGGGCTGCTGTTGACGTCGAGCGATTCGCCCGACCGAAACCCGGCTGGTTCGCGCCCGGTGTCGCCGCCGACGGTGCCGGCGAGCACGGCCCCGGTGCCGACCGGTCCGACGGTGAGCCTGGCGGCGGTCGGTGACCTCATCATGGGTTCCACCCCGAAGCTGCCGCCGGACGGCGGACGCACGTTCTTCGACGGCGTGAAGCCGCAGCTCACCGGCGATGTCGTGATGGGTAACTTCGAAGGTGCGCTCACCGACAGCGCCCGCTCCACGAAGTGCCCCCCGCCAAGCCCAGCACCGGTGCCCTCGCCGAGTGGGACCACCACGCCGGGACCCACACCGACGACCACGTCCTCGCGTAAGCCGGGCGAAGGTTGCTTCGCGTTCCGGATGCCGCCGGCCTACGCCCGCTGGATCCGTGAGGCCGGGTTCACGGTGGTGAACCTGGCCAACAACCACACCCGTGACTACGGCGCGCAGGGGTTACGGGATACCCGTGCGGCCCTTGAGGCGCACGGGGTGCGGCACACCGGCGCCTCCGGACAGATCACGCAGCTGCGGGTGGGCGCCGTGCGGGTCGCCGTGCTCGGGTTCGCCCCGTACCACTGGACGCAGAGCGTGGTGGACATACCGGCCGCCACCGCGCTGGTCCAGCAGGCTGCGGCGGATGCCGACCTCGTCGTGGTGAACATGCACGCCGGCGGGGAAGGCGCGGACAAGACCCACGTCCGGGCCGGGACGGAGACGTTCCTCGGCGAGAACCGCGGCGACCCGATGCGGTTCGCCCGCGCCGTGGTCGACGCCGGCGCCGACCTGGTGGTCGGTCACAGCCCGCACGTGATGCGGGCGATGGAGTGGTACAACGGTCGGCTCATCGCCTACAGCCTGGGCAACTTCGCCGGCTATCGGGTCCTGACCAGCACCGGTGTGCAGGGCATCGGCGGGATCCTCAAGGTGACGCTGCGTCCGGACGGGTCCTGGGTCCGCGGTTCGCTCGTCCCGACCCGCATGGTCAACCGCGGGCTGCCCGCGATCGACCCGCAGCGCCGCGCACTCACCCTCGTGCGCGACCTGTCGACGCAGGACCTCGGCCCGACCGCATGTCGCATCACACCGGCCGGTGAACTCCAACCTCCCCTCAGCGCCGGCTGACCGATCAGCTGGACGGCGGTGGCTCGTGCAGGCCGAAACGCGAACCCTGGTCGTCACGGCACAGCGCGAACCTGCCGAACCGCTTCGTCGACTCCTCGCCACCGGCGTCCATGGGTTCGGCCGTGCCGCCGAGTTCCCGCACGCGCGCGAGCGCGTCACCGAGGTCGGTCACGCGGAAGAACAGGTAAGGCGCCGCCTCCGGATCGCTGCCGTGCATCCCGCCAGGGACGTTCGGGGTGCCGATCGTGTACCCCGGACCGGTCGGGCCGGGTCCGAAGCTCCACCCGAACAGACGTTCATAGAAGGCGCGACCTCGCTCGACATCGCCGACACCGAGTTCGAAGAATGAAAGCTCGCCGGCCATGCTGTCTCCCTCGCCGCCACTCGTGGACATTTCCGGCCTCACTGTTCCGATTCTGGTGTGCCGCCGCGTGGAGAACCAGGCCATCCGGGCCCTCGAACGGGCTCCGTTCGCTGCGGACGGCCTATGTGACGTGAGCCCGGCGTGTCGCGGGTGGGGTGAGCGGTCAGCACGAGTTCGGGTCGGGCGGGCCGGAGCCCCACTCGGTGAGCCAGGGGACGGGCAGTGACTTGTCGGCCACGTCGAGGATGCCGTCGGCGGTTCCGATCGCCTCCGCGACCGCGTCCCCGAGCAGGGGGCCGCCGACCTTGTCGAAGATCACCGGCTTCAGGATGTCCGCGACCACGCTTCTCGCCTCGTCGTACAGCGCTTCCGACGCGGCCTTGGCCAGTTCGCCGACGTTCGGGTCGTCCAGATGCTCGATCACGTACGCGTACCGCAGCATCTGGGCGCTGATCGCCTTGCCGAGCGCGACGAATCCGCCCAGGCCGGCGATGCCGAACACCCCGCCGAAGAGGCCGACCAGGGACAGCGCCGCCTTCGCCGCGAAGATCTCGCAGGCCAGCGTGCCGGCACCGCCCCCGCTGCCGTCGCCGAGGATGCCGAGCACCGAGCCGGTGTCGGGCTCCACCGCCCAGAACGCGACCGGGGTGCCGTCCGCCGGGACCACGCGGTGGTGGTCGCGCCACTCGTTCAGGAGGTCCGCCCAGGCGCCGCGCAGGTTCTCCGGGGCGAACTCCAGCTTGTCGCCGCTCACCCTGCCGGCCGGCAGGACCGTCAGCTTCTTTCCGCGCAGGCCGGCGAGGGTGCTCTCCGGGAACGCGGCGGCCTCGGCCACGGCGAGCAGCGCGGAGCGCTCCAGCGTGCGGTCGAAGGCCTTGCGCCGGTCCTCGCCCAGGGTGGTCCAGGCGGTGACGGGCAGCACGTCGGCGCGGCGCACCCGCCCCACCCCGAACTGCGGACGGTCGATGTGCAGCACCGCGCGCAGGCTCGTCTCGTAGGTGAGTTCGCCCGCCGCCGGCCACGCCGGGTGCAGCACGGGAAGCAGCGGCGGCACGTGCGGCACGCCCTTCTCGAGCGCCGCGACGATGCGCTTCTCGTCCTTCGCCACCGCGGCCTCGGCGAGCGGACGGACGCCCAGGCGGGCGGTGAGCAGGTCGTCCAGCCAGGCGCTCAGCGACGGCGCCGCGCCTTCGAACGAGACCATCGTCGATCCGAACATGAGGCCGCGGACCTCCTCGGCCGCCGCCTCGGGTACCTGATCGCCGCTCGCCGCGCGGTTCTGGTCGAGACCGGCGAGCACCCGCACCACCTCCCGCTCGTAGCCCACCTTCAGGCCGAGGTACATACCGGCGAACGAGGTTCCCGCAGTGCGCTGCTCCTTCGCCGGCACCTGGTAATCGGCGGTGCCCTTCGCGCCCTTGCCGGCTGTCACGGTGACCGTGCGCTGGTCCGCCCCGTCCGCCGGGGCGCGGTACCGCAGCTGGTAGGGCTGGCTCTCCTGGCGGCGCAGGAAGGTGTCCGTGGCCTCGACGGTCTTGTCGAAGTCCGCGCCCGCCGTGGCCAGGCCGCTGGTGAGCGCGGCGATCTCCTGCTGCTTGTCCGTCTTGACCTTGCCGATTCCGATCGCCACCACCGGAACGCCCGCGCCGGCGACCGCTCGCAGCCGTGCGACGTCCTCGGCCCGGTCGCTCGGGTCGAAGTCGCTGGCCATGACGATCACACTGGGCCGGCTCGCGTTGGCGTCGGCGATCGCTGCCCAGATGTCCGAGCTGACACTGCTCAGCTTGCCCACCGCGGCGCCGACCGCCTCCGGCGTGCGCAGGGAGAACGGCTCCTGGTCGGGCCGGGTGCCGCTGACCGCCATGACTCCGATGGCCGCCTCGGCGTTGCGGGCGAACAGCCGCCGCGCCAGCTCCTGCGCGAACGCCACGGGCTCCGGGCCGGTGTCGATGGAGCCGGACCGGTCGAACACCAGCATGACGCGCGGCGTCGGCGGCTGGTTCGCGGTCATCCGGAACCCCATCGCCGTCTCGCCGTCGGCGATGCCGAACGCCGACGCGGGCAGGCCTGGGATGTCCTTGCCGGCGGCGTCCAGGACGCGTACCCGGACCGCGATGTCCGGGAAGGCGGAGCCGTTGGCCTCGATCTCCAGCTTCGCGACCCGGTCGCCGGCCTTCGGGTCGGGGGTCGCCGGGGCGGACAGCGGCACACCGTCGACGAGCAGGTCCTCGCCCTTGGCCTCGATCACCTGGCCGGTCAGCGTGATCGCCGGGCCCGCCGCGGCGAGCTTCCCGGCCGCCTCGGCGTCCATGCCCGGCCCGGCGACATTCAGGACGGGGACGAACGTTCCGATGTCCTGGATCTTGGCGTGCACCAGCGTGGCCATCTCCGTCGTGGGGCGGAAGGCGACGTGCAGCTGGCGGCCCACCAGGTCCGCGGCGCGGTACTCGGCCTCCACCAGCGGCTTGAGCGCGGTGGGGTCCGCGGTGGTGGCGGCGAGCAGCCGCACCGTCACTGGCAGGCCAGAGCTCGCCGGGCGCGCCCGGTTTGGCTCCGCGGTGGTGCGTGCATCGCCGAGCTTCGCTCCCGGCACCAGCGGGTTGGCGAACACCTCCTTGCCCTTGACCACCACCTTGACCAGCGGCACCGACCGGTCGGACAGGCGCGGGCCCCGGCCGCCGGACGGTGCGGGCAGCGCCGCGGCGAGCTGTCGGGCGAGGTCCTTGGCGTCCTTCGCCGGATCGCCGGGCATCGTGCCGGTGCCGGGCAGCCGCGGTGCCTTCTTCGCCTTCCTGGTGACCTCGCGCCAGGCGTCGAGCCGCTTCTCGTCGACCCTCGGGGCGAACGTGCGCTTCACCGGACGGAACAGGTCCGAGGTCTGCACCCCGTCGGCGAGGTCCCCGTACACGACCTCGGCGGTGAACCCCGCCCGCCGGTACAGCTCCGCCAGCACCTCCACCTTGTCCCTGGCCGAACCGGCCCCGCCGCGCAGCGTGCCGCGCACGCCCCACCGGCTCGCCGAGACCAGGTCGGCGGAGCCGCCCGCCGGCGGGTACGCCGCGATCTGATCCCGGACGAACGTCAGGATCGCCGCCGGGTCCTTGCCGGCCACCACCCGCTCAGCCGCGGCCGCGACGTGGTCCGGGCTGGTGCGCACCGCGACGCGCAGCTCCTCCCAGACGCGGAACGGCGTGCCGAGGTCCTCGGGGTCGTAGCCGTCCGCCCCATCGAACAGGTCGCAGCCGGTCAGCGCACCGGTGCCCAGCAGCGCGCTGAGGAACAGGAACCCCCGCCGGCTCAGTTGCGCGGACGGTGGCAGTTCGAAAGCTTGAACGGCGGGAGCAGAGGCGGGAACGTCGGCGGGAACAGCGGCGGGCATGGTGCGGGCTCCTCGGGCGGCCGGCGGCGGGGGAGACCACTCTTGCACGCAGATCGGCGGCGTCAATCGGCCCGTTCGGGCACGGCCGAGACCCCCGGCGGGGAGCCGTTCGGGCAGTCGATCACAGCACGCGACGCGGACGTTTCAGACAGTTGTTCCGTGGCCCTACCATCGCCGCTCGTGAGACGAATCGTGCGGTTCCTGTCCGGCGTGGCGATGGCGTTCACGGCGCTGTTCGTGGGCGTTCGCTACGGCGTGCCGGCGTACGGGATGTTCGACGACCGGTCATCGGTGGAGACCACCGTGACCGCCCCGTGCACGTCCGTCACGGTGCTCGACAGCACGCTGTACACGGGGTGCACCGGATCGGCGGCAGGCGGCCGGCACGAAGGGTACGTCCACGGCGCCACCCAGGCCGACGTCGTCGACGGATCCGTCCAGGCCATGTGGGTGGCCGGCGCCGGATACACCGAACTGTCCGAGCGGGGGATGTGGCTCGCCCTGGCGACCCCGCTGCTGACCGTGCTGGCGCTGCGTCTCCTCAACCCGGTGCGTCGACGGTCGCGCGGCGGTTCGGACGGCGACAGTTCGTCCGGCGGCGACTGGGACGGCGGCTCCGGCGACTCGGGCACCTGCCGAGCCACCAGCACATTCGTGGCGGGATTCGCGAGCGCCTGTGCCACGCCCGCGATCGCCAACGCGCCGGCGAGCCACGCGTACGAGCCCGCGAACGACGCCGCCAGCAGCGCCGTCCCGACGACGCCGGCCAGCAGCAGGAGACCTGTGCGCGCGCCGCGCGAGTCCACGAGCCGGCCTGCGACGAGCGACACCGCTGCCGCGACCGCGAACGTCACGGTGACGAGCCCGCCCACCTCGGCCCGGGACAGCCCGAGGTCGGCGACCAGGAACGGCGCCAGCGCGCTCACCGCGTACAGCGACACCATGGACGTTGCCATCGCCGCCGTCGCCACACCCGTCGGTACCTGCCACCGCGCCCGATCCACCGCTACGCCCTCTCGTCGCCAGACACGCCCATCCCCGGCGAGGTCGAACCTACTGGAGGCGGTTACGTGGGCGGAGTAGCGGAGTGAGCCACGGCCTACCGGGCCGACCTCACCTCGCCTGGGCCAACTCGTGCCAGCTGACGATCTCGTCACACCAGGCTCGGAGCAGTGTCTGGTCGTGGGGGACGGCGAGTACACCGGTGCCATGTCGGGTGGTGTGGTCGCGGACGACGGCGACTGCGCCGCAGCGGTGAGTGGGAACGACCGCCGTCCGAGCCGTTCCGAAAGGCGCGGCGGGAGGAGCACTGAGCCCCACTGGTCCGGCAGGATCAGCGGCTTGGGAAGCGGCGGCCAGAGGCGGCGCGTTCGAAGATGGATCGCGGCGGTCGAGGAGATAGTCGACCGCCCCCCACCATCGGGCCGACGTTGTCATGCCACCCAGGACCTCACGCATCGCCCATGGCGCCGGGCGCGAAGTATCGAGCCCGTCGCGTGGTAGCAGCTCAAAGGGCAAGTGTGTTGTCGCAGCGCCCTTCGACCTCTTTGCTGTGGGTGGCGACGACCACGGCGCAGCCACCGTCGGCCAGCTCGCGTAGCAGGTTGAGGACCAGGTCGGTGTTGTCGGTGTCCAGGGCGGCCGTCGGCTCGTCGGCCAGGACGACCGTCGGCTTCTTGACCAGGAGCCGGGCCACGGCGACCCGTTGCTGCTCGCCGCCGCTCAGTTGGTAGACCGGTTCCTGGCCGCGCCCTTCCAGGCCCACGGCCCGTAGTGCGGACGCGAACGTCTCGCGCCGACCCGCGACGGCCAGGTTGGCGTCGACGCTGGCGTTCTCGATCAGGGCGTAGTTCTGGAACAGGTAGCCCACGGTGTCGCGGCGGAACCGTCGCCGGCCCGCGGCCCGCAGGTTCGTGATGCTGCGGCCGCCGACCTGGATCGTGCCCGAGTCCATCCGCTCCAGCAGACCCAGGCAGTTGAGCAGTGTGGACTTGCCGGCGCCGCTCGGGCCGGTCAAGGCAAGCATCTCTCCCCGTTCCACGCTGAACGAGAGCCCGGACCACAGCGGGTTCGGCCCGAAGGCCTTGGTGATGCGATCGGCGACGATCATCGGATCTCCTTCTGCGGGGACAGCCATCGCACGGCTCCGGCGGCCAGCGGCAGGGCGGTCAGCATGACTCCGCCCGCCAGCAACGGTTGCCAGGTCGCCCCCTCGACCACGTACGTCGGCAATGGGGGCAAGGCGGGGTTCCGGCTGCGAGCGATGATCGCCGCCGACTCACTCCAGTTCCAGGCCAGCAGCGCGGCGCCGAGTGCCGTCTCCAGGGCCAGGATCTGCCAGTGCGTGCGCACGAATCCCCAGCCGTGAAGGTGCTTGGCGAACAAGGTCTGCGCGTTGCGACCGCAGTACACGAAAGCGATGGCCACCGCGGTGAACATCAGCAGAGCGGCCCCGATGATCAGATTGATCAGCTGGATTGCCGCGTCACGCCGGGCTTCGAGGTATCGCTGTCCGGCATCGTGGGCGAACGGGGTGACTCCGAGAACGTAGTCACCGAGGCCGGCGTCTTTGAGAAGGCGCATGATCTGCTCGGGATTCTGCACCAGGACACCGCCGTTGGTGGCCATGGTGGTGTACTCGTCGTCAGCGATGATCCCAGAGGCCGCTGGGGCGACCAGCACCACCGGGTCACGCAGCATCGGGGTCCGGTCTCCGGTTCCGTTGGTGGAGAACAGCAGCGATTGGCCGTCCCGGATCGGCTCGGCACGGACCTCAGGCTTCGTGCCACGCACGGCCGCCGCCGCCCAGCGGGGTAACTCATCCTCGATCAGGGCCGCCTGCGCGTGGTACCGCGCCGGTACCAGCAGCCGCGCGGTCGCGCTGGGCCTCACTCGCGCACCACTGAGGTCGCGTACGTCGTGCTGGCCCAGGTAACGCTCATTCACCAGAAGGATGTCGTGCTTCGAACCGTGGAGCGCGTGGCGGGCGGCGATCGTCACCTCGCCGCGCTCGTCGGCCTTCCGCAGCGCCTGGCCGATTCGGCGGCTGATCGCCGCTCCGTCCTTCGCGTACTCGGTCGCCGCGCTCACCCGCAGGTAGTAGGCATCGCCGGCCGCGGCCCAGGTCCGGTGGGCGGTACGCGCGTCGGCCAGCGTCCACAGTGCGGTCAGACCCGAGGACAGGATGGACAAGACCAGCAGGAGACTCCAACCGCGGAGCGCGAAGGAACCGGCGTAGGCCCAGCCGGCGCTCACCCGGCCCCCGACCGCCTCGAGGATCGGGCTGCGCTGCAACAGGGCGACCGTCAATCCCTGGACGACGAGGGCCAGAGCCGCCAAGGCGCCGACGATGGCCAGTTCCAGCCGCAGAAAGGTGCCGACCTGATGAAAATCGTTGTAGAGATAAAGAGGGAGGGCGAGCACCAGGTTGACCGCCAGGACCACTACCGCGGCGAGCGGGAGGATGCGTCGGAAGTCGCCCCACACCATGTTTGCCGGTGACCGCCCCTGCAACCGCTGGATTCCGTAGAGCTTCGCGTTGAGGAACACGCTCGACGCGACCATCACGACGATGACCAGAACGATGGCCAGGACGAAAGTGGTCAGTACCCCGGTGCCGACGGTTCTCAGTTTCGCGCCGAGCGACGGGACTGGCGCCAGAACGCTGTCATAACCGAGATCATTGAACATCTGACGCAGTGCGTGGCCCTGCTGCCGCGACCCGTAGACCAGGTACGCGCCGTCCGCCGTCAGAGTCCGGGCCTCGTGGTACGGACGGACGGCCAACTTCACCTCGGGACTGAAACCCGGATAGTCGCTGTCGATCCAGGCCGACGACGTCGCCGAGGTATCACCGACGGTCAGGAAGAGGCTGCGTTCGCTGACGTCAAGGGGATTGTTGTAGAGACGGCCGACGTTGATCCGGTGCTCTTGGGCGAATCCCTCGACCGCGTCGGCCACCTTCGAGGCGCTGGCGCCATCATCCGGCTTGTCAACCTGGAGAACAAACGAGCTGCCCGCTGTTGCGAGTTCGTCATGTGCGCGCAGCGTAATGAATGCGACCATGACCGAAGCCATTGCAATCACAACATAGGCGAATCTTATTGCCTTGGGCAGCAAGTACTTATCCTTTCCCGACCGGGTGTGGGCGCTGGTGAGCGCCCACACCCGATCCGACTATCTCAGCAGTGTCGCCAGTACACCTTGTTTCCGGAGACAGCCGACCACTGCTGAACGTGCGACCAGACACCCGGCGCTTCACAGTTGCTGCGGTAGACGATGTCGTTGATCACCACCGACGAACCGTGATTGGTGCTCGGGTGGTAATAGTTGGAATACACGATCGAGCCCAGGCCTGCGAAACCGTAGTCCCAGGCTCCACCGCCCACGTACTGCCTGTCGGCCATGGCCGGTGCCGCCACTGCTAACACTGCGCTCGCGCCCATGACGGCTGCGGCGAATGTCTTGCGGATCTTCAGCTTTGCCATCCGTTCCAACCTTTCCTCACTGTACATTTAGTGATCCTGTCGAGTACCGACCGGACCCCCAGAGCCGCTTCCCACGCCACCAGTGCGCCATTCCTGGCCGCCCGGCATTGTTTGGCATCGACGCCGGCGCCACGTACAAACAAGCCCCGGACAACACAGCCGCGGCCTCCGGGCAAACGCCAGCGCTTGACGACGCGCCGATCCATGCCTTGGTGCGGCTCTGATCCACGATGCGGCTGAGTAGGCAGGTCGCGGACCCACCTATTGGGAGGCTACACACAGGGAAACGAGGAACGCACTTGCGGCCGAAATGTTGCCAGATTCCGCAATTTCGTTGCCGGATTCCGCAATATCGCGGTGACTGGCCGGCAGTCTGGTAAGCCACCAAGGGTCGCTTCAGTCATAGTCATCGGCGAAGCCGACTAGTACTAGTCGGAGTAAGATAGGCCTGGTCCTGCCTGGCGCTTCTTAGGGGTTGTCTCACGTGGCAAGTTTCGCGAGCTTGTGGTAGCAGGTCAGGGCGGCGGCCATGGCCGGGCCTCGGCTCTGCCAGTCGTTGCGGACCACGTACGGGATCTTGAGACCATGAGCGGCCCATGGCAGGCTCATGCCGCATGATCGATGAATACGTGAAAGACCACCTGCACGGGAGACTGCGGCGGGACCGCAAGGCGCTGCTCTGGAAACTCGACGGCTTGTCCGAATACGACGCCCGCCGACCTTTGACAGCGACCGGGACCAACCTCCTCGGCCTGGTCAAACACGTGGCCACCGTCGAGGCCAGGTACTTCGGCGAGATCTTCGACCGCCCCTCCCCGGAACCACTGCCCCGGTGGCAGGACTCCGACGGCAGCGATCAGTGGGCGGCCGAGGACGAGACCCGCGATCAGATCATCGGGTTCTACCGGCGCACCTGGGAACACTCGGACGCGACGATCAACGAACTCTTCCTCGACGCCCCCGGCCACGTGCCGTGGTGGCCCGAGCGTCATGCCGACACGAACCTGTTCGCCGTCATGGTCCATGTCCTCGGCGAGTCCATCCGGCACACCGGGCACGCCGATATCCTGCGCGAGAGCCTCGACGGCCGGACCGGGCTGCGCGCCGAACACGAGCGGCAGATCGACGAGGAAGCCCGTGCGGCCTACTGCGCGAAGATCGAGCAGGCCGCCAGGTCGGCCGCGCCAATCAAGGCCTAGAGGTTGTCTCACGTGACCTGATGTATGCCGGTCGTGGGTGCCGCCACCGCCACCGCCAGGCTCGGCGGGCGGTCAGGGCGCGGTGATCACGGGCTCGCCCATGGGCCCGGAGCAGCCCATACAGGCCGCTGCTCTCGTGGTACTGGGCGCCGCCGATGCGGCGGACGGTGGCTTCGCGCCGTGCAGCTGTGTGCCGCGTAGGTCCGCCCTCCGAGAACGGTCCCAGCAGATTCGCGCGCTGCGGCTGTGCGTCGGACAGGTTCGCCTTCTGTGGATCGGCCAGGATCAGGCCAGGTCATCAGCCGGTGATGCCGCCGATTTGGAGGTAGAAGCCGTCGGGGCTCGTGCCGTCGGCGAACACAGGGATAGCGGTGAATCTGAGCTCGGTGACCGTGCCGTAGATCCGCAAGGTTCCGCCTGAGTCCAGCGAGCCAGCGACCACGCCGGTGACTGTGGTCCCCGACAGGGAGAATGTCGGGTCGCCGCTGATTCGTGCCACCGGCGTCCCGGGCGGGAAGTCGATCCTCGATGCCACGGATGCCAGGTGTAGCACCACATCGCGGACCGGTGCGTTGAACAGCACGCGGAAGGAGCTGCCCGCCAGGGAGATGAGGTTCACCGCATCGCTGGCCGGTAGCGGTGGCGAGAAGTGCGCGGCTGCGAACAGCGGAAACGTCCCGTCTGTCACGCCGCCGGTTCCGAGCGGTCCCTCGACCGTCAGTTCGGCGCCGTGGAGCGTGCCGACCGCCCGCTCCTCGCCGATCTCATTCCAGGAGGCGAATGCGAAACCGTCCGGCAGCTCCGTCGTGGCATCTGCCCCGACCGGCTGGGACGTCCCGGCGCGCAGCACCTCCAATGACATGCCCCGGTCGTCGACGAGCACGTAGGTGTCTCGCAGCCGCGTTGCGCCGGCGAACCACGGCCGCTCGGGGTACTCCGCGACGACCGATACCTGGTCGCGCTCGTCGACAGAGAGTGCTCGGAACGTCCCCTCCGCCAGCGTAGCCACTACCGCAGCCTCGTCGTCGACGGTCACCGCCTCCAGACGGGTGATGTCCAGCTCTGGCAACGAGACGACCGCGTCCCCGGTGCGCCCGGTGCGGGACAGCCGGTGCACGGCGATGCCGCTCGGCCCGCCCACCAGCAGCCGCCCGCCCAGGCGCAGCAGGGACCGTGCTCCCGCCGCCGCTGTCGACGACCGTGGCACCAGGCCGTGCGACCGCACCTGCAGCGCGTCAGCGGTGAGCACATGCACCACACCGTGGGCGAACGCCGCGTCCAGCACCGGCGACGGCTCCACGGCTGGTCCCACGCGGGTGATCCTCCGCTCGGCGTCGATGGAGAGGAAACCGTCCTCGGTGACGACGAGAAGGCCGGACGGCCAGTTCAGCGCGCGCCGCACGCCGTCGATGTACCAGCGGCCGACCGTGCGCGGCCGGGCCGCGTTGGCGAGGTCGTACGCGGCGAGCCCGTCCGCCACAACGGCGACGACTCCGTTCGGGGCCCAGACCGGCGAGGTCAGCACAGACGCGATGCGCGCGTCCACCGGGACTGACGCGGTCGCTTCGAGCACCTGCTGCCGGATCGACAGGGTGGCCTGGGCGGAGCTGCCCAGGAGGTCGTCACGAACGAGGCGGAGCCCGCCGCCGGTCCCGGATCTGACCAGCGCCGAGAGTCTCGTCGCGACACTCGGCCGCGCCTGAACGGTCACGAGCGGCCTGCCGCCGGTCAGCAGCTTCACTGGCGTGCCGGGGTGCAGGCGCTCGGCGGTGACCTGCCACCGCTGCACGAACCGCTTGTTCTGCGGGGGGTCCACGATCCAGCGGAGATCGAACGGCCCGCGACGGGTCAGCAGCTTGCAGTTGGCGATCGCCCCGATCATCACGGCCTTGAGCCGAATGATGTCCTTCTCGGTCAGCGCCGGTCCTGGTGGGATCCGGATCAGCCGCGACCCGAGCGTCGTGCGGACCAGAACGTCCACAGGGTAGGGACTCGCCGCGTATGCCGGGCCGGGGTTAGGCACGCGAACGGTGAGAACCGACGGCAGCAGCGTGGTGTCGATCTGGATGGCTTCGGCGGGAAAGCGGTTGAGCGGGTCGTTCAGCACCTCCAGCGAGCAGAACCAGGCCGGCGTCGATCCATCTGCCTCCAGGAAGATCTTGGCCTGCAGCGGCGCCAGCTCCTCGGCGCTTTCCGCGAATGCTGCTGCAAGGGCGATGTCGGCGCTCCCGCACGACACGTGCGGCGGCGTCCATGCGAATTGGCGGAAGCTGGTTTCGAGCGTCGCCGGTGTCAGCACGGGCGCCTGCAGCTCCGCGGCGAGCAGCATTCCATCCGGCTGCGCCACCAGGCCGCTGATCCGTACCTGGGCGCCGGCGAAGGATGACGGGGGAAGCCGCCGGGTGCAGCGTTGGTGGAGCGGCTCCACCACCGTGCACTGGAAGCCCGCCGTAGAGAGGCCGCTGGTAGGCGATTCGATGTCCGCGATGTTCGAATCGAGCGAGACCCCGATGAGTTCCCAGATAGGCCCGAGGAGCCGGCGCAGCACAAAGTCGACGAAAGCGATGATGCTGCGGGCGATCGACTGGACGTCCGGTAGCCAGACGTCCATCGCCAGCGCACGGTCCGGTGTGACCGAGAACTCAGTCCGGATCGGCACCTCGACGTAGGGGTTGCCGAGCGGGTCCGGCAGGTCGACGTGCGCGCGGACCGTCGTGGTCACCCGGGCCTTGCCCCCGGCGACCGAGTACTCACTGCCGACACTGATCAGGTCGATCTCCGGAGGTGCCTCTGCGGCGACGGCCTGCCACACGGCGTTCTGGAAGATGCTCTCGACGATCCGGCGCTCAATCCACAGGCCACACTCCGCGCCGGCCAGACGGTTCGTCACAGAGCCGGAGAAGAAGTTCCGCCACCGCACATCGACCGAGCTGGAGCCGGCGCCCGTCTCCGCGCGGAATACCAGCACGGTCCCGTCGGCGCTAACCGTCATTCCCGCGTTGAGCGCCACAGCGGCGCCGCCCATCAGAAGATTGGGGATGTCCAGCGGCCTGGTGAACGACGGGAATGCGCGCCGAATCAGGGCTTCCGCCTCGCGCAGCACCGCCTCTCGGTCGACAGACGGCGGAAGCGGCAGATTCTCCGGCCACTCCACATCAGCGAGGGTGCCCCGAACCACAGGCACCCCACGGCCAGGCGACGTAGATGTCTCGTTGCCAACGAAGTAGTCCAGGTCGACGACCACGGTGAGCGGCACCGCCAACACCCGCCCCGGCGGATCGTTGGGATGCGACAGCACGTCCTCGGTGGTGGTCACATGAACCAAGACATCCTGGGCAAGCTGCGTCTGGAACCCGTCTGCCGAGAGACCGTAGGACAGCCCATGCGACTCGTAGAAGACCGCGAACCGGCCGGGCTTGCTGTGCCGTAGCTCGTTCCCTGTGAACTCGACCTGCTGCACCGTCAGCGAGACGCCGGCAACCTCGAACGGCGGCGGCGGGCAGATCTTCCGAGACCGGAGACCGGCCGCCACAGCCCGAAGAAGGACCGGCACCTGAACCTGAATGTCGAACTCGGCCATCGTCGGCTCCCACCCGCGACCAAACGCTGCCTTCTCATAGTCCCCTCGACCCGCGCCTTTCGCCGCGAGCCTCGCTGCAGCCGGCCTGTCGCGGTCAGCCCCGGAAGGGCCGATCGCTTGCAGGCGCTCCAGGACCGCCTCCGGGCTGAGCGACGGGTCGCCCAGTGTCAACCTGGTTACCTCGTTGTGCCGCCGAATGCCTTCCCAGCGCCGGGGGCGCCTTCTAGGGTTCGCCTTGGGGTGCTTACGGGCGTGCTCGGCGGCGATATGGGCGATGTCCCAGCTCGGGGAGATTTCGAGCTTGGTGAGGATGTGGGAGACGTGCGTCTGTCCGCAGCTACCTGCACCTGTTCCGGACGACGAGTACCTCAAGCTCAAGGAGGCACGCGCCGCCTGCGCCCACCTCGACGCCCTCGCCGGCCACATCACCACGTTCGCCGAGATGCTCACCGGCCGGCACGGCGACGGTCCGACACCAGGATCACCGCCGTCGAAGCGGACGATCTACCCGACCTGCCCTGCTTCGCCGCCGGACTCAAACGAGACCACGCCGCCGACACGAACGGCCTGATCCTGCCCTACAGTTCCCGACCTGCTCCGCAAACGAGCGGGCCCGCAGGGTCAAGGTCGGAGGGCTGGTGTGAATAGCATGCGGCCGTTGGCTGCTTGCCGGCCCCACAGCGATGCGGCCAGTTCGAGGTCGGAAGATGACCAGACGCGATGACGTCGGCGAGCCTTTTGACGGCTATGGCGCCGAGGACACGATGCTCGACGGAGACGGCGACAACACCGGGGATGCCGGTGACCGATATCAAGGCTTCCCGAACGCCCTAGCGGCGCGCTGGTCTTTCGTCTCGACGGCGTCAGGATGCGGACGCAGATTGGTTTCGATGAGCAGCTCCGCGTCAGGATGCCGTGGTGCCGCTTTGCGCGATGGCTATCCGCAGGTTCGGCGGTAGGGGATGGACGACAGGTGGGTGGCCCACTCCTGCCGGGTCAGGCCGCCGCCGGCCGCGCAGACCTCGTCCTTCGCGGCGTCGCTGTCCAGCGTCCAGTGGAGGATCTTGCCGTCTTCGCCGCCGGAGATCAGGTCGTCGTCGGGGGTGAACGCCAGGCCGCGGATCCGGGCGGTGTGGCCGGTGAGGGTGGCGACACGGCGCCGGCTGGCGACGTCCCAGACGATGATCGACCGGTCGTCGCCGGCCGAGGCGAGGCGCTGCCCGTCGCGGCTGAACGCGAGGACGTGGATCGGAGCGGTGTGTTTGCGCAGCGTGGCCAGTTCCTTGCGGGTGTCGGCGTCCCACAGCTTGATCGTGCGGCTGTCGCCCGCGGTGGCGAGCAGCGATCCGTCGGGGCTGGCGACGATGTCCTGGACCGCGCCTTGGCGGGTGGGGGTGGCGCCGAGGTAGGTCCCCTTGTCGGTGTCCCAGGCGTGGATGGTGCCGGTGACGCTGGTGGCGACGCGGCGTCGGCGGGCCCCGTCGAACAGGACGGACGTAGCGAACTTGTACTCGTACCGCGAGCTGACGTCCTCCGGCTTGGTGGGGTTTCTGACGTCCCAGGTGTAGACGCCGAGGGACGCGGCCGCCAGTAGCCGGCCGGTCGGGTCGAACGCGAGGTCGGTGGCCGCGCCTGCGCCGCTGACCCGGATCGGCGCGCTGATGCGTTGCCGGCGCTTGATGTCCCACAAGGTGACGACATTGTTCCTGGTCAGCGAGGCCAGTGTCGTGCCGTCCGTGCTGAAGGCCACCGACTCGACCTGGTCGGGATGGCCGTCGAGAACGGCCAGCGGCCGCCCGCGCACGTCCCAGAGACGCACCGCTCTGTCCGTTCCGGCCGAGGCGACGACGGTCCCGGCCGGGCTGACCTCGACGTCCTTGACCTGAGCGTCGAATCCGTCGAAGTACTGACTCCACAGCAGCTCGTTGACCACGATGCTGCCGTTGAATCCCGCCGATGCCAGCACCTCGCCGCCGCTGCTCATCGCGACCGCTGTGGTCTCGGTCCGACCGCGGTCCTGGAATCTTTGTGTCCGCACGCGTCGCCGCGTGTCCCATAGGCTGATCGAGCCGTTCTCGTCGGCGACCGCGATCTTGTCGCCGGCGGGGTTCGAGATCGTCCACGAGAAGAGGCTGGGCAGCGGGGCGCGCGGCACGAGCTGGCCCCGGACCAGGTCCCACAGGTAGACGCCCTGATCGTCGGCCGAGGCCGCGAGTGTCGACCCTCCGAACTCGACGGAGAAGACGTGCTTGGCGTCCAGCTCGGCGACGGGTCTACCGGTCGCCATGGACCACACGACCGGCCGTTCGGTCGGGGTGGTGGAGACCAGGAGCGACCCGTCCGGGCTGAACGCCAGCGACGTCGGGCCGGCCTTGTGCTTGCGGAACACCCGCGGCGCGGCCGGTTCGGCGCGGCCGTGTACGTCGTACACCGCGACCTCGCCCTTGCTGGTGCCGACCGCGACCAGGCGCCCGTCGGGACTGACGGCCAGTGCGCCGGTCAGTCCGTCGACGGTGATTCGTTGCCGTATCCGGTAGCTGTCGCCGTCGTGGACGAAGACCGTGCCGGACCCGGTCCCGGACGAGGTCCACACCAGCACCGATTCGTCCGCGCTCCAGGTCACGTCCATGCCGCGGCCGCCCATTCCCGTGAGGGTGTGGAGCTTGGTGCGGGCGCCTGCGTCCCAGATGGTCGCGGAGCCACCGGAGTGGGTCGCGGCCAGGACCGTGCCGTTGCCGGCCAGCGCAATACCGTAAACCGCCGGGCCACCGACGTTGAGCTCGATACGCGGGAGCGCGGAGGTGGCGCTCGCGACGCTTCCCAGCGTGTCGGCGTCCGGCCGAAGCTCCGCTGCCGCCACAGCGAGCCGCCCCGCGAGTTTCGGGTCGGTGGCGAGCAGGGATCGTGACTGGAGCGCGAGTTCGCCGGCGAGTGCGGCGCGCTCCTGGTCCCGCGCGTCCTGGCGCTGTTTCACCGCGGCCACCACGCCGACCACGGCGACGACGAGCAGCACCGTGACGATCGCGATCAGGCGCTGGAGCATCCGGGTGCGGCGGCGGTCTCGGGTCCGCGCGGCCTCCGCGGTGACCGCGCTGGCGGCCAGATAGGCGGCTTCGAGTTCGTTCAGCTCACCGGGCCGGTCCGCCGCCCACGCCGTGGCGACCTCCAGCTGGGCGCCCCGGTACAGGGCGCCGGGATCGCGGGCCAGCGAATGCCAGGCCTGCGCGGCATCGGTGAGCCGGCGGTGGACCTGGAGGGCGTCGCGGTCGTCGGTGAGCCAGCGGTGCAACCGTGGCCATGCCCGGATCAGCGCCTCGTGCGCCACCTCGACCCGGTCGTCGCCGACGACGATCAGCCGCGCCTCGGTAAGTTCGTCGAGCACCCGCGCGACGACGTCCGGACCGGCGACTCCGTCGAGTTCGCTCCGGACGATCGGGCGACGCGTGTCCTCCGTTCCGTCCCCGAGCGCGGTGAGCCGGAGGAAGACCCGTCGGGCGGCATCCCGCTCGACCTGTGCGAATCCCGCGTAGACCCGTTCAGCCGTCTGCGCGATCGCACCGCGCATCCCGCCCGTCGCCTGATATCCGTCCAGGGTGAGGTCCGCGCCGGCCCGGCGTCGCCACGTCTCCCGCAGCGCGTGGGAGACGAGCGGGAGCGCACCCGGCTCGTGGGCCGCGTCCGCGAGCACGGTGGCGACGAGATCCGGGGCTACGCCGATGCCGGCGTGGGCGGCCGGGCGCGTCACGATCTCCCGCAACTCGTCGGACGACACGGGGCCGACCAGCATCTGCGCCTCACCGGCGAGCGCGTCGACGAGCCCGGGGTGCTGGCTGACATGTGTGAGGAAGTCGGCGCGGATCCCGAGGACGACGGTCGTGCGCCGCCCGTCACCGTGGCTCGCGTCCAGCAACGCGTCGAGGAAGACCCGCCGCTCGGCATCGTCCGCGCAGAGCGTGAACACCTCCTCGAACTGATCCACCACGAGCAGCGCGCGGACGTCGTCCGGCCCGGCGGCCAGGGCGCTGCGGACCGCGATGTCGAGGCCGGCCGGCCCGTCCGCCAACTCCGCCCGGACGTCGTGCACTTCGCGGCCGGTCATCTTCGCGACCTGCCCGGCGAGCGCGTCGAGGGGGTGCTCGGTCGGTGTCATGACCATCGTGCGCCAGCGCCGGGCCGTCGACGGGTCAGCCGCCACAGCCCCGAGGAGGCCAGCCCCCAACAACGACGACTTGCCACTTCCCGACCCGCCGAACACACCGACCATCGGCAGCCGGCCGACCCGGTCCAGCAGCCGGTCGATCAGCGCGGACCGGCCGAAATACCACTCGGCCTCCTCCGCCTGGAACGCCGTCAGACCCTGGTAAGGGCAACGTTCCGCCACGGCCGGCGCCAGCTCGGACCCGGACCCCGCAGCAGCGGCGCTCCACCGCTCCCGCCAGCCGTCGACGTCACCGCCACACGCCTCCACGTACGCCAGCGTCACCTCCAGCGACGCGAGCCGGCTCCCCTTCGCGGCCTCAGCCAGCGTGCTCGCCGAATAGTGCGCCCGCTTGGCGAGGACACGGTAGCTCGGGTTGCCGGCCCGTTCCCGCAGCTGACGCAGCTCCCAGGCGAGCCTCTCCACTGGCCCGGCGTCCGGATCAACAGGCTTCTCAGGACGTCCCACAGCCAACCCCCGCTCCCGTTGTCCGGCGTTGCTTGTCTGGCGCCCCGACCAGTGTCGGACAAGTCATCGGGACCTCACTGTCGAACCCGAAACGTGTTGCCAACCCGTGAGGACGATATTGGAAGCAAGGCTCACGCCGCGGCACGGCGTCCTGGGCAACGGCCATCGTGACATCTGGGCGGCTGGCGTTGGCACCCGCGATCGCCGCCCCAGTTGCCTACGACATGACTACATCTGGGCAACCGGCCCGATGAACCGCCCCGGGTTTGGTAGCGGCCCTGGGCTGCCCCGGGTTCTGTGGAGTCGGATCGCTGGAACTGTCGGTGGTGCCCACGCGTGCGTGCAGTCGCTTTGGATGTGGCCTCGCTGACCGGGCTCGAACCGGCGCCCACCCGGACCAAGAGCCGGGCGCTCTACCACTGAGCTACAGCGAGGCCACAGGCATCATGGTGTAGGACCGCCGTCGTTGTCATCCGGATTGGTCGCGGGTCGCAGCGGCAGGTCGCTGGCCACTACACCGGCGGCGAGCCCGGCCGCGGCGTCGGCGGCCAGGTCGGGCTTGACCCGCTTGCCGCTGAACACCCCGGCGTCGCGGAGCAGCAACGCCCATGCCGGGTCGGCGATGGTGACACCGTGCACCAGCTCAGGGGTGGGCCGGAACGTACCGACCTTTCGCTCGGACGTCGGCGCGGTCCAACCGCGGGCGACCGGGTCGACGCCGGCGGCGCGGCAGGCCTCGGCCACGGTGGACCGCGTGCATGCCGCGCGACCGTCGAGCACCTCCCATGGCAGAGGCAGGGCCGCCCAGGCCGCGGTGTCCGGATCGACGTCACCTCCCGTCGCGCCGTGCCACCAGACCAGGTCGCCGGCCATCAGCCGCATCACCTTGCCCGGGCAGGCGACATCGAGCAGCTCCAGCGTTCCGGTCGCGGCGAGTGTCGCCAACCATGCAGTCCGCGCGCTGTTGAACGCCTGGGCGGCCGTGTTCCATGTCGAGGAGTCGTTGCCTCGCCGCAGGACCATGCGGTCTCGGTCGATGTCGTTCTCGGCCCAGGTCTTCTCCAGCAGCTCGGCGGCCACGCGCATCTGCGCGGACCAACGGCCCAGCATCTCGCCTTGATCAGTGTCGCTGAGCCGCGCCACCACGTCCGGAGCCGGATAGGCGCGCGAGATCATCCACCAGTCCGTCGAGCGCGACGCTTCGCAGCGGTCCAGCAGCATGCGCGCGATCTCGTCGAACGCGGGGTCCTTGCCCGCGAGGCTGAACTCTCGCCGCAGGTTCCGCTTGGCCGCGTAGTACGCGACGAAGCATGCCGCGTCAGGGTCGGCGCGGAACCGCTTCAATGGGATCTCGGCGACCAGACCGGACCGGCCCTGGACGATGAGCGTGCGCTTGAGCAGTTCGCGCTCCATCCGGTCCGCCTTGGCAGCGACGTTTCGCAGTAGCCGGAACTGGCGGTTGTACTGGCGCTTCGTCAACTCGACCCCGGCCGCCGCCCGCGCCGCCCGATCGAGGCGGTCGGCGAGGAAATCTGTCCGATCCGGCGCCCATCGCAGCGGCCGGCCAGCCATGGCGGTGGCCCGCCGAACCTCGGCCGGATCGGCGGCATCGATCCTGGGCTCGACACCGAAGACCCGTGCCAGCGTGGCCAGCTGCCGGTCCGCGTCGACCGGGCGGGCGAAGTCCTCCGACATGCTCGAGAAGGAGCCCGTCTCCCGCAACGACGACCGGGACGCACGCTGGATCACCCGGCCCTCGGACCAGCTCAGCGCCGGGCCCAGTGCGTCCATGACCAGCCGTGCGACATCCTCCGGGCGGCGCCGCGCATCCAGCGAAGCGTGCAGCTCCGCCAGCACCTCGTCGGCCGGGCGGCCCTTTCCTCGACGTGTCATGAAACGACACCATGCCAGCACAGCCAAGGACGATCCACAGAAAATCACCGGCCTCGTTGACCGGGCTCGAACCGGCGCCCACCAGGGCCAGGAGCCGGCTCGGTGGACACGCGTTCATGCACTCGACATAACATAAAATATCGGCACTAAACGGTAGGCTCAAAGTCGGACTCGTCGGCGATCGAACCATCGGGCCGGAGCCCAAACCGGCGGATCAATTGCCTTTCATTGTCGGAGGCACTTCGAGGCAGCTCAATGAGCTGACGAGCGGCGGCGCTGTCGCCGGCGGCGGCGCGGCGTTGGAGTAGTTGGATCGCCTTGATGTCGCCACGCTCGGCCAGCAGATGGGCCAGCCGGTACGCGGCGTGCTCGTCGCCACCGTCGGCGCGCGTCCGTAGGCCATCGATCTCGCCCTGCTCAGCCAGCAGCTCGGCCGGCCGGATTGCGGTGTCGCCGTCGTCACCGGCGGGGAGACCGCGCGTCCTGTTGGGCACCCGTCGACCGTCGCGGTGACGGCCTACAGAGCGGTCGAAGACGAACACGGCATCAGCTGATGCACTGGCCACCGTGTCGCGCGGCGGCCACATCCTAAAGATAACTTGCGAAAGGTATCGTTCTAAAGCTATCTTTAGGATATGGGCGTGCCAGAGGTGAAGTTGTCGGATCCGCGAACGCTGCGGGGGTACGCACATCCGTTGCGGATGGCGTTGATGGGGCTGCTCCGCCAGGAAGGCCCCATGACCGCCACCCAGGCCGCTGAGCACCTGAGCGAGAGCGTGCCGAGCTGCTCGTTCCATCTGCGCCAGCTGGCCAAGTACGGCCTCGCCGAGCGGGTCGAAGGCGCCGACCGTCGGGAGCGGCCATGGCGTGCCACGGCGCCGACCACCTCATGGGAAGACGTCTCGGACGATCCGGCTACCCAGGCAGCGGCCGACCAACTCAACGCCGTGATCCTGGACAACCACATGAGACAGGCCCAGGCGTTCCTCGCCCAGCGTGGCAACGAATCGGCGGAGTGGCGCCAGGTCACCGGCTTCGACGACGCGCTCATCTACGTCACCGCGCCGGAGCTGGCCGAACTCGTCCGCAAGATCGAGGGGCTCCTGGCGGAGTTCGACGAGCGCCTCACCGCTCCGTCGACCAGGCCAGCGGGGGCACGTGGCGTCAGCTTCATCCAGATGGTGCTGACCGCGCAGCAGACCAAGGATAGGCCGGCCCGATGACATGAACAGCACTCAGACGGCCATACCGCCCTCGGTCGCCGAGCGTCGGCTGCCACGCCTGCTACGTCAGAGGCCGTTTCGCCGCTACTGGTCGGCCCAGACCGTGTCACTGTTCGGCGATCAGATCTCCGCGCTGGCCCTGCCGCTGCTCGCCGTGCTCGGCCTGCATGCGGGTCCGGCGGAGATGGGCTATCTGATCGTGGCCGCGCTCGTGCCGAACCTGCTGTTCTCGGTGCTCGCCGGTGCCGTGATCGACCGGTACCCGTGGAAGCGCCGGACGATGGTCGTCGCCGACGTCGGTCGGGCGCTACTACTGACCGCCGTGCCGGTGGCGTTCCTCCTTGATGTGCTCACGATCGAGCAGCTCTACGTCGTGGCGTTTCTGTCCGGCACCCTGAGCGTGCTCTTCGAGGTTTCCCACAGCACCCTGTTCGTATCGCTGGTGCCCAAGGAGGACTACATCGAGGCCAACACGCTGCTCAGCGGCGCTCAGGCAATGTCCTACGTGGCCGGTCCCAGCCTCGGCGGCATCCTCGTGCAGACGCTCACCGCCCCGATCGCGGTGCTCATCGACGCCGTGTCGTATCTCGTCTCAGCGGTGTTCCTCACGAAGATCCGGCCGACCGAGCCGCCGCCATCCGGCGCCAAGGGCCTGGGCGCCGGCGAAGGATTGGCGTTCATCGCCCGATCACCGGTCGTTCGACCGATCCTGCTCGGCACCACCACGCTGAACCTCTTCAACTACATGTTCGCGACGCTGTTCGTGCTCTACGTCAGCACCGAGCTGGGCGTCTCGCCCGGCCTGCTGGGCGTCGTCATCGGCGTCGGCGCATTCGGTGCCCTGCTGGGTGCGGCCGTCACCCCACGGATCGCACGCAGACTCGGCATCGGCCGAACGCTGGTGCTCAGCTTCCTGGCCTTCCCGGCTCCCCTGCTGCTAGTGCCGCTCGCCGGGGGACCGACACCGCTGATGTTGGGCATGCTTTTCGCGGCCGAATTCCTCTCCGGTCTTGGCGTGATGATGCTCGACATCACCGACAGCTCCGTGCAGACCGCGGTCATACCCGACGAGCTCCGTGCCCGGGTGTCCGGTGCACAGCGCACCATCAACTACGGCATCAGACCTGTCGGCGCCCTGCTGGGCGGCGGTCTAGGGGCAACCCTCGGGATACAGCCGACGATGTGGATCGCCACCACAGGCGCGCTCGCCGGCGTGCTGTGGGTGCTGCCGTCGGCGGCGGCCAGACTACGGAACCTTCCCGGAGGTAGTGAATCCCAGTGACCGGTGCGCGTTGGCCGACGCGATCGTGCCGAACATCTCGTACACGGGCGAACCACCCCACAGGAATCTCCAAGTCGCGACCGTGACGTACCTGTGCCCTCCCGTACGGATCTTCGAGCTCCCGGAACGGGTCCCACCGCGTCGTCGATGACCCGGGAACGACGAACAGGCAGCGTCATGTGTCTTTCATGGTCTCGTTGAGCAGCTCGAGCTGGCGCGCAGCGCACCTGTCGCTGGTCGCCGCTACACCGGCGCGAACCTCGACGTCCCCACGCACGCGGCCAGTAGCTCGGACAACGCCCGTCGTCGTCGACCAGGCCGGCGAGGACGACGGTGACCTCGCCGCCGGCGGACCATCGCGGCCTCGCCTGCGGATCCGGATCAACCTCGGTCAGCACGCGTCGACAGGCGGCCACCGGCGGGCTGCCGACCTCACCCGCGGTAGCTGCCTGACCTCGTCGCGGTCCAGCTTTCGCAGCGGGCAATCTCGCGGCCGTTGAGTTCGCGGAAGTCAGAGAGTGCACGCTCCCGTCCCCCGGGCGCACTCACACTCTGAGCTCCCTGAGCGGGCCCCCCGAGAAGTCGGCGAGGTCGACCCAGTCAGGTGACGTACGCCGTGGCCAGCGGGTACGCCACTGCACTATGGCCCGCGCACGGCGCAGCCCCGCACCCGTGGTGGATGCGGGGCTGCGGTCGGCCTGACTACGCCAAGCGGCGCCGGCGGGCGAGCATGGTGAGCGCACCGCCGCCGACGAGCAGCAGCGCGCCCGCTCCGATGATGCCGCCGACGCCCGCGCCGGTCACCGGCAGTGAGCCGTCGTCGGCCCCGGCGCCGACCGGCTTGACCAGGCCGGCATCGAGCACCGTGGTCTTGCCCGGGAACACGTCGATGCGGTCCTCGAAGGCCAGGATCGCGCCCCTGCCGAACCGGCCCTCAAGAATGTAGTCGTTGCCGATGTAGCGGAAGTCGGAGTCGCCGGTCTCCGCGCCGACACCGGCTTTCGTGAACTTCCACTCCTTTCCGGGTGTAGCGACGGCGACGCCGTACGGGGTCCCGTTGGGTACATGCGGAGTCAGCCTGGTGAAGGTGTACCGGCCGTCGGCGCCGGTGGTCACGGGACCGGTGAAGTGAGCCTTGCCGCTGCCGACGAGCCCGAAGCTCAGCAGCACCTTCGCGCCGGCGACGCCCTTCTCGCCCTTGTCCTGGCGACCGTTGCCGTTCACGTCGTGCCAGATCCGGCCGGTGATCGCGCCACTCCCCTTCGCGGGGACTACGACCTTTGTCCGAACGGAGTTGTTGTCCGGGTTGGTATCCCTCTCGTTGGTGCTCACCGTGGCGCGCACGAAGCTGCCGGGTGCGTCGGGTGAACTCAGCGCGAGCGACACCGGCGCCGGCGTCTTCGTGGCTGCGCCGACCCAGTGGCAGTCGTAGTCGCCGAGGGGTCCGGTGCAGTCCCAGCCGGGGTGGTTCGGCGGGGCGGCGTAGCCGGTGGGCCATTCCGCCTTTACGCGTAAGCGGTACCCGGTCGCGGGCCGGTCGCTGCGCAGTATGAACTTGACGATCGTCATCGGCGGGATCTCGGTATACACCTTCGCCGTGGCGGTGACGCTGGCATCGACCTTGCCAGTGCCGAGTGCGGGTGGTGGGTCGGTGGGCGGCGTCGTAGCGGATGGTGTGCTGGCGGGCGTGGAGGGTGCCGTCGACGCGGGAGCAGTCGGCGTCGGCGCCGGCGTCGCGGGGGTCGCAGCCACAGCGGCGACCCCTAGAGCGATCGGCGAGACAGCCAGAGCGAGGCCAGCAGCGGCGGCGAGGCGGGTGGAGCGGGTCAGGTGAGTGCGCATGGGAACGGATCTCCTTCGTCGTTTGCCCTTCACCCTGTTAGTCACCGCCCCACCGGGTTTCGTTCGCTGAAGCGCGGATTCGTTTTCGGCTGTGAGGTTGCCTCCTCAAGCTGAAGCAAGAAGCCGGGGCCGTGGCCACCAGTGACGATGGAGACACCCGCTGACCAAGCGACTCGGGAGATGTGCGCCAGCAGTTCATCGGGGATCACTGGTAACGATCGTCGCGCCAACACCGCGCTCGTTGAGCCACCGCAAGTCGAGCCGCCGCGATCCGATCGGGCAACGGTCACCGCCAGTGCCCGGTTCCAGTGCCGCACCATGCCCGCCTGGCTCAGGGTGAACGAGGTGAACACCCCGAGGATGTAGAGCTGGATCAGCCGGGTCACCGACCCGTCGAACGCGATGATCAGCAGCATCGCGACCAGGGCCAGCACGATGATCCCGTTAGACCCGCGCCGGCGAGGACCGCCGCGTCGATCTCGATGCTGGCACCGTCGCGGTATTGCGGCGCGGGCGGGTGCGGCAACGCGCGGAACGGTTGGCCTATGCCGGCGATTACCGCGAGACGGGCCTGGTGTTCACGCGGTCGGACGGCACTGGGCGGCATCCGTCGGTGGTCGCGCACCGGTTCCGGACGCTGATCGCCGAGGTGGGCCTTCCTCGATGCGGATTTCACGACCTGCGGCACCTCGCTGCGTCCCTGCTGATCGCGGCCGGTGTCGATATCGCGATCGTCTCCAAGCGGCTGGGGCACAGCACCTACACCATCACGGCCGACACCTACTGCCACCTGATCGGCGGAATCGGCCGGCAAGCCGCCGAAGCGGCCGCCGCGCTCATCCCGAGACAGCCCAAGCCAGCGGGCGGCTCCCTAACAACTCCCTAGCAAATCCGCCGGCCAGCGAACCGAACGACGAAGCGCGCCTGCCCTGGGCGGGGCAAACGCGCTGGTCAGATCGGTTCAGAAGGTGCACCGTCAGGGACTTGAACCCCGAACCCGCTGATTAAGAGTCAGCTGCTCTGCCAATTGAGCTAACGGTGCTTGTCGCTCGGCTTGCGCCCCGCAACGGATCGAAACGATAGCAGGCCGCCCGGCCAAGTCTGAAATCGGTAACCGCGTGCCGGGCATCGGTGTGGTCACGGGGACCGCTGGGGGGTGCGCGCGTACGGCAGGATGGTTCCTCTACATCGTTAGAACTGTGATCGGGGTGTGGTATGGGCTGCTTCCGGGCTTCCGGGGCAATCCGCCTGGCTTGTGGTGCTGTGGCGGCGGTATCCCTTTTGGCGCTGACAGCGTGTGACGGAGCGCCGAGTGCCAGCGCCTCGAACAACGACAAGAAGGGCGAATCGAGTCCTTCGTCGTCGCCGTCGCCTGACGCGCCGCCGGTGAGCCTCGCCGTCTCGTCCCCCGCGGACAAGGCGACCAAGGTGCTGACCGCCGCGGATGTGGCGATCAACACCAACGGCACGGTCGAGAACGTCGCGCTCACCGGGTCGGACGGCAAGCCGGTCGCCGGCACGCTGGCCGAGGACGGCAAGTCCTGGCGGCCGGGCGTCCAGCTCGCCTACGGCGCCACGTACAAGCTCGCTGTCACGGCCAAGTCCGGCGACGACGAGAAGACGGTGAACTCTTCGTTCACCACGATGGCGCGTCCGGGCCGGATCGCCGGCGCCGACATCTACTTCGCCGACGGCGACACGGTGGGCGTCGGCATGCCGCTGGTCATCGAGTTCACCCGCAACATCGCCGAGGCCGACCGCGCGGCCGTCGAGCGCCGCCTGCAGGTGACCAGCACACCGCCCGTCGAGGGCAGCTGGCATTGGTTCAGCGGCGGCGAGGTCCGCTACCGCCCGCAGGCGCACTGGCCGGTCGGCACGAAGATCTCCTTCCGCGCGGCTCTCGGCGGCTTCCCCATGGGCGGCGGCGCCTACGGCAAGCGCGATCGTGTGGCGAACCTCACAGTCGGGTCGTCTATGGTCACGAAGATCAACAACGCCACCAAGACCGCCACCGTCTACAAGGACGGCGCGCTCATCCGGACCATGCCGGTCAGCCTCGGCAAGCGCAGCTCGCCGACCTCCTCGGGCACGCACGTGGTGATGGA
Source organism: uncultured Actinomycetota bacterium (assembly GCA_963742725.1). Classification (GTDB taxonomy): domain Bacteria; phylum Actinomycetota; class Actinomycetes; order Mycobacteriales; family Cryptosporangiaceae; genus CAVVAL01. Next base: position 819,710 of record CAVUMX010000004.1, read on the forward strand.
CCGGCAGACCGAGATGATCTTCGACTCGTCCACGTTCGGCCGCCCCGTCGACGGCCCCGGCGGGTACCGCAAGAAGGTCTACTGGGACGTCCGCTACACCTGGAAGGGCGAGTTCGTCCACGCCGCCCCGTGGTCCGTCGGGCAGCAGGGCAAGCGCAACGTCTCCAACGGCTGCGTCAACCTCTCCACGGCCAACGCCAAGTGGTTCTACGAGGTCAGCAAGAAGGGCGACGTGATCGAGATCGTCGGCACCGAGACCAAGGTCGCGGCCTCCAACGGCTGGGGCGACTGGAACCTCACCTGGGACCAGTACAAGGCCGGCAGCGCACTCACCTGATCCCCGCGAACGAGAAGGGCGGTCCGCATCGCGCGGACCGCCCTTTTCTGTGGGGTGACTGACGGGGCTCGAACCCGCGACATCCGGGACCACAACCCGGTGCTCTACCTGCTGAGCTACAGCCACCATGCCCCTCACGGGACGACTCATCATAGCGGTCGCCCCGGCCCGGCACCGAACCGGTTACCCGACGGCGCCGTCAGCCTCCACCAGCTCGGCGGCGATCGCCTTCGCCGCGTCCACATCCGGGCCCGGGAGCGGCACGAACACGGTGCGTCGGTAGTAGGCCAGCTCGCGGATGCTCTCCTGGATGTCGGCCAGTGCCCGGTGCGCCAGACCCTTCGGCGGCTGGCCGAAGTAGACCCTCGGGTACCAGCGGCGGCACAGCTCCTTGATCGACGACACGTCGACCATCCGGTAGTGCAGGTAGTTGTCCAGCGTCGGCATGTCCCGGGCCAGGAAACCCCGGTCGGTCGCGATCGAGTTCCCGCACAGCGGCGCCGACCGCGGCTCCGGCACATGCTTGGTGATGTACTCCATCACGCGCTCCTCGGCCTCGGCCAAGGTCACCGCCGACGCCCGCACCGCCTCCGTCAGGCCCGACCGCCCGTGCATCTCACGGACCACCTCGACCATGCCGTCCAGCACCTCGTCGTCGGCGTGGATCACGAGGTCCACCCCGTCGCCGAGGATGTTGAGGTCCGAATCGGTCACCAGCGCGGCCACCTCGATCAGCGCGTCATGCTGGAGTTCCAGGCCGGTCATTTCGCAGTCAATCCATACCAGGCGGTCCGTCACCACCCCAGCCTAGTGCTCTTGCACGGTGCGGAATGCCAGCAGGCCGCCGAAGCCCACCAGCCCCAGTCCCGCGACGGTGTCGGCCACGGCGGCCGCGCGGTCGCCGATCCGTCGCCGCGCCACCGCGGCGGCACAGGCCAGGAACGTGAACCAGGTGGTCGTGCCGATCGCGACCCCGACCAGCAGCGCCGCCCGGGGTGTCGTCACCTCGTCGTCGGTCTCCAGCCCGATGCGGATCCGGTGCGCGGCCCACAACGTCCGCACGCCCAGGTAGACGAGTACGGCAGCGCCGATCAAACCCAGGGCCATCCGGACGGGCTCCGCCCGCAGAACCTGCGCGACACCCACCATGCCCAGGGCGCCGTACGCGGAGTCGACGATCGCCGCGCCGAGGCCCACGGCGAGCCCGGGTCCGAGGCCGAACCGCAGTACCGTCCGGATGCACAGCAGCGAGACGGGGCCGACCTGTGCGGCGACCAGCAGGCCGAGTCCCAGCCCGGCGATGAGCGCGGCGATCATGCCGGCAGTGAACATGGAGGCCCGGTGAAGGCACTGGTGTTTGCACCCCCGTCCACGGCGGCCGTGCGGGACGTTCCGGTCCTGGACGAACCCGGCGCCGTCGAGGTGGCGGCCGTGGCCGTCGGCGTGTGCGGTACGGACCGGGAGATCGTCCACGGCGAGCTCGGCGAGACCCCGCCCGGCGACGACTACCTGATCCTCGGGCACGAGTCGCTCGGGCGCGTCGTCGCCGATCCGTCCGGGACGTTCGAACCCGGGGACCTGGTCGTCGCGGTCGTCCGCGAACCCGACCCGGTGCCGTGCCCCAACTGCGCGGCCGGCGAGTGGGACATGTGCCGCAACGGCCGCTGGACCGAACACGGCATCAAAGGCGCCCACGGGTACGCCCGGGAGCGGTACCGGCTCGACCCCGCCCGTGCCGTCCGGCTCGACCCCCGGCTGGCGCCGGTGGGCGTCCTGCTGGAGACCGCCTCGATCCTCGCCAAAGCGTGGGAACACGTCGAGCGGATCGGCGCGCGGGCACTGTTCAGCCCCGGACGGGTGCTCGTCACGGGTGCCGGGCCGGTCGGGCTTCTCGCCGCGCTGATGGGCGTCCAGCGGGGCCTGGACGTGCACGTACTCGACCGCGTCACGACCGGACCCAAACCCGCCCTCGTAGCGGACCTGGGCGCCACCTACCACCCGACGACCCCGGATCTAGACACAGACATCGTCCTCGAATGCACCGGCGTGGCGCAGGTCGTCGCGGACGCCCTGGGCACCCTCGGCCCCAACGGCATCGCCTGCCTCACGGGCATGTCCCACCTCGGACAGCCCCTGCAGATCGACGGATCCGCCGCCAACCGGGCCGCCGTACTGGGCAACCGCACCGTCTTCGGCAGCATCAACGCCAACCTGCGCCACTACCGGCTGGCCGCCGACGCGCTCGCCGCCGCCGATCCGGCCTGGCTGGAACGCATGATCACCCGCCGCGTGCCGCTCGACTCCGCTGCCGACGCGCTCCGGGTCGAGGACGGCGATGTGAAGGTGGTCATACAGATCGGCGGCTGACGATCACGCCGGGCTGGTCATATGCGGTGCGGTGCCGGGCGTCCTCAGAATCTGTCTTTTTCGACGGCGAGGCCGAGGGCGACGGACAGCTCCTGGACGTTCTGGTACGTGCGGTCGGGTGGGAGTTCGGCCACCCGCTCGACGAGCGGGTCGGGCGCGTGGTGTTCGCGGAGTTTCGCCAGCACCTCCACGCGGCCCGCCGGGAAGATCGTCTGGCCGAGGTGGCTGGCGAGGGCCGAGCGTTCGGCCACGTCGCGCTGGGTCATGCCGGACGGGACACCGCCCGTGAGCGGGGCGCCGACGTCCTCGCCGGGTGGTTCCGGGTCGCGCCACTCGTCGGCGTGGGTGCTGCGGCCTGCCCGCATCAGCCCCTGGGTCTCGTGCTTGAGGGATTCGTCGTGTGCCGGTCCGTGCTTGCTGTTGCCCTGTTCCATGCTGCTCCTTCCCCCGAGGTCGGTTCATGGAGCGCGTACCCGGTGCTGCGCCTTCTACGCCAGATTTCGGTAGGCGTGGGCGTAGCGGAGCAGCGGGGTGCGGCTGAACCCGATGTAGGCGACGGCCAGGACCTCGGCGATGACCAGCGTGTGGTCGCCCGTCTCGATCCGTTCCGTCGTGCGGCACTCCAGGGCGGTCAGGCCGCCCTCGATGATCAACGCCTCCGTGTTCGGACCGCGGTGATGCGGGGTATCTGTCAGCAGGAGGCGCGGGCTGGGGCGCCCCGACGCGGCGAACCGCCCGGCCAGCTGCTTCTGGTGCGACCCGAGGACCGAAGCGGCCCACAGATCTCTGCGCCCCAGCACCTCCGTGAGATAGGAGTCGGCGGCTACGGAGAGTGCCACCAGAGGGGGGCGCAGCGACGTCGACATGAACGAGGTGGCCGTGGTGGCCACATCGTCCCGTTCGTCTCGCACGCTCACGATTGTCACCCCGGTCGCGAACCGGGACAGCGCGTCGGTGAACTCCTCAGGCGACATGTGCGTTGACGTTAGTGAACGGTGACGTCAACGCGGTCGGTGACGAGGAGGTTGGCCTTGAGCACGTTGATCTCGATCCAGTTGAGGTCACAGTTACGGTCCGGAATCTTCCGGGTTATTGAACCGTTGTGTAGTTCGGAATGCGAGCCAACCCGGTTGGGGGGACGATGACGCGGAACACGGAAACGCAGGTGAAGCGGCCTGCCGTCGACAGACTCGACGACAACGCGGTGCCGGACCGTGACCTCGTCGGCACATATCTGCACGAAATCAGCCGGACGCCGCTGCTCGACGCCGTGCAGGAGGTCGAACTCTCCAAGGCGGTCGAAGCCGGTCTGTACGCCGAGCACCTGCTCGACAATAACCAAATTCCTCGCGGAGTGACGAAGGTCGAACTCAGGCGGCTCGTCGCCGACGGACACCGCGCCAAGGACGCCTTCATCCTGGCGAACCTGCGGCTCGTCGTGTCCATCGCGCGCCGGTACACGCGGAGTGCGATGCCGCTGCTGGACCTCGTCCAAGAGGGAAATTCCGGTCTCGTGCGTGCCGTCGAGAAGTTCGACTACACCAAGGGATTCAAGTTCTCGACCTACGCCACCTGGTGGATCCGCCAAGCCATCAGCCGGGCGATCGCGCAGCAGGCCCGGACCGTCCGGCTGCCCGTCCACCTGGTCGAGGAGATCAACCGGCTGCGGAACGTCCGCCGGGACCTGACCCGCGAACTCGGCCGCGACCCCGAGTCGGCCGAACTCGCCAAGGGCCTGGACGTCGAGGTCAGCCGGATCGAAGAGCTGGTCCGCTGGTCGCGCGAGACCGTTTCGCTCGACACGCCGGTCGGCGAGGACGGCGAAACCGCGCTGTCCGACCTCGTCGCCGACGCCGACGAACCGTCGCCCGAAGACCTCGTCATCGCCGCCCTGCGGCACGACAGGCTCGGCGAACTCCTGCTCCGCCTCGACCCGCGCTCGGCGCTCATCATCCGCGCCCGGTTCGGCCTCGACGACGGCAAGCAGAAGTCCCTCACCGAAATCGCCGGCGGGCTCGGGCTGAGCCGCGAGCGCGTCCGGCAACTGGAAGCGGCGGCGCTCAACCAGCTCCGCGAACTGGCCACGGCCGAAGGGCTCGAAGCGGCCTGATCGTTCGTTTGGTCGACGGCCCCCGGCGCTACGGCGCCGGGGGCCGTCGCTTGTCTGTGCGCGGGCGGCCCGTTGCCGCCGCCGCTGGGACGAACCGGACTGTTCGGGATGGCGGGATGTAACCGGGCGCCGGATACCCCGATATCCCCGACAGTTGGCGGCGGGCGGCGGGCGGCGGGCGGCGGGCGGCGGGCGGCGGGCGGCGGGGGCGGTTCGGCGGGCGTCGGCGGCGGGCAGCGTCGGCGGGCAGCGGGTGGCGGGTGGCGGGCGGCGGGGGCGGTTCAGGGGTCGCGGGCGAGGAGGTCGGTGAGGCGGCGTTTGGACACGCCGCCGAACTTGTCGCGGATCCGGGCGATGTGATTGCGCACCGTGCCGACCGACAGGGACAGCCGTTCGGAGATCTCGACGGCCGTCATCCCGCCCCGGACCAGTTCCGCCACATCGTGTTCGCGGGGCGTCAGCCCGGCGTGGACCAGGTTGCGCTGGCTCGCCGGCACGCGTGGCCCGCCGACCGTCCGCCGGAGCCGGCGTTCCCGCAGGACACCGGCCGCGGACCGGTCGGCGCCCGCCGCGCTGTACAGGTCGAGCGCCTGCGCGCGGAGCCGGTTGCCCGTCGCGATGGTCGGGGCCAGTTCGGCGGCGGCGTCGAGGGCGGCGGCCGCCGACAGCGGTTCCGGGAGGGCGAGGAAGGCGTCGGCGGCGTCCACGAGCGCGGAGTAGTCACGTCCGACGAGGCCGTGGACGTACAGGCGGGCGGCGGTACCGCGCGGTCCGCGCGGCCATACCCCGGCGACGGTCGGGAGGAGGGTCGCCGCCGTGGCCGGGTCGATCTCGGCGAGCGCCACCGCGACGTCCTCCCAGCCGAACCGGCGCTGCCGTCGTGCGGTGCCGGCCAGGGCGGGGACGAGCCCACGGCACGGATCGGGCTCGCGCCGTCCGGCCCGGATACGTGCCTGGATGGCCAGTGCGGCGGCGCCGAGCTGGTCGCTCTCGTCGCCGAGCGTGCGGACGGCCGCCGACAGTGCCGTGACGTCCGGGCGCCGCTCCCGTTCGTACGCGATCGTGATCGTGATGACGGACGCCAGCGCCATGCACCGTTCGGCACCCACTGACCGTCCGGCGAGTGCCCGGTCGGCAGCGGCGAGGGCGGCGTCGATCGCGCCGGTACGCCAGGCGATCAGCGCTTCGATCGCGCTGAACGTGCGCGCCCACGCCTTGCCCCGCGCGAGCGCCCGCCCTTCGAGCACTGCCCGCCTGGCCAGGGCGTACTCGCCGTGCCCGGCGGCGGTCAGGGCCCAGTTCGCGTAGTTCACGGACGCCGCCTCGGCCGTGTACGTGTCCAGGTCGGCCGGGAGGCGTTCGGCCGCGCGCTGCCACCGGCGGATCGTCGACGGCCGCCCCTGGTACGTCTCGCCGGCCGCGAGGTTGGCGGTGCAGACGGCCAGTGCGTAGGCGTCGCCGGACGCGGTCGCGAGCCGCAGCGCGTCGCGGGCCAGCCGCAGGTGGTACGTGGCGACGATGCCGTCCGTGTCGCTGGCGCGGGGGTAGGCCAGGCCGGCGAGCGCCAGCGCCTGCCCGGCCGTGTCGCCGGCCGTCGAGCACTCGGTGAGCGCGCCGGTGTACGCCTCGTGACGGTCCGGGCCGGGGGTGATGCGCGCGCGGCAGAGCAGGATCCGGCCGCGTGCGGACGCGTCGTCCGTGGCCGTCAGCGCCGCGTCGCAGACGGACCGGGCCAGCACGGGATCGCCGCCCCACAGCGCCAGCAGGGTCGCGCACTCCGCGACGGACCGCAGCGCGGCGGGCTCGGCGCCGGACAGGGGTACGCGGGCCAGTTCGCCGAGCGCATGTCCGGGTTCGCCACGGAGTCCGCGCTGCTCGGCAGCTCGGAGCACCCCGACTAAGTCGCCCGGCATGCGCCAAGAATAGGTGCAGTTGGACGGTCCGGAGCCGAACTGTCGGGGATGGTGTCAGGCCAGGTAGGGGAGGCCTGTCACGGTGGCGACCGCCGGGGTCAGGGCGACGAGGTCGTCGCGGCAGAGGTCGGCGACCGTGCGGCGTCCGGCGACGCGGCAGTAGTCGGTGATCATGTCCGTCGCCGCGCGCAGGAACGTGGCGAGCCGGTGCCCGGAGATGTCGGGGTTGAGGCGGAGCCGGAGTTCTGCGTCCTGGGTGGCGATGCCGACCGGGCAGGCGCCCCGGTGGCACGCCCGGTACTGCTGGCAACCGATCGCGAGGAGCGCGGCGGTGCCGACCGCGACGGCGTCCGCGCCGAGGGCGAGGGCCTTGGCCATCTCGTCCGGGGTGCGGAACCCGCCGGACGCGACGAGCTGGACGTCGGTGACGTCGTTGCGGTCGAGCCAGGCGCGGGCGCGGTGGATCGCCGGCACGCTCGGGATCCCGACGTGGTCCTTGATGTGCGCGGGCGCGGCGCCGGTGGCGGCTCCGAACGCGTCGAGGACGACGTAGTCCGCGCCGATGCCGACGGCGGCGGCCAGGTCGGCCTCGATGTCGCCGGCCGCGATCTTCACGCCGATCGGTACGCCGCCACTGCGTTTGCGCAGGTCCTCGACGCGGTAGCGGAGCCGGTCGAGGGAGGCGCCGGCCGCGTGGGTGTTGACGTCCGCGCCGGGCGGGACGTCCCGGTGCAGGCCGACCTCGGTGGTGACGTTGATGCCTGGCAGGTGGCCGCCGAGCCCCGGCCGTCCGCCCTCGCCGATCTTGAGTTCGATCGCGTCGGCCTCGTCGGCGGGCGGATCGACCACGTTCGGTCCTACCTGGACGATGTACTTGTCGGCGGCATCGCGTTCGCGTCCGTGCACGCCACCGTCGCCGCTGCCGATCGCCGTGCCGACCTCGCGGGCGCCACGCGCCATGGCCACTTTCGCCTCGATGCTGATCGCGCCGTACGAGAGGTGGCTGACCAGCAGCGGGATCGCGAGTCGCAGCGGCCGTTCCGCGCGGGTGCCGATCACGGTCGCGGTCTCGACGACGTCGTTGGCGGCGAGCGGCGACCGGGCGAGTTGCCCCGGCCGGAACGCGAGGTCGCCGTAACCGCCGGCCCGGACCGTCGCGAGGGGGGCGGGGCCGCCGGACGAGACGGGCGGCGGCGCACCGTCGGCCAGGTGGTGGACGAGCCGGAGGCCGTGGTCGTCGGCGCCGCGACGGGCCCAGCGGCCCAGGTACGTGTCCGGACGTCCGGGCCCGGCGGGTATCGCGTCGGCGTCGACCTGGACCATCCCGTCCACGACCCGGCACGGGTAGGTGGCCACGCGATCGGCCGGGTCGAAGGGGGAGACGCCGGTCCGCAGGTCGAAGTCGCGCAGGCACAGGGGGCAGACCGCGCGGCCGCCCACGACGGCGCCGCCGGCGAGGGGGTCGTCGCGGTGCGGGCAGGTGCCGCTCAACGCGTAGACGGTGTCAGCGTCGCGGAACAGTGCGATCTCGGTGCCGTCGAACAGCAGGGGACGGGCGCGGCTCGGCCGGATCTCGTTGAGCCGGCACACGTCCTGCCAGCCGGTGAGGCCGCGGGGGCCGGTCCTGGCGGGTGCCTGCCCGCCACGCGGTTCGGTGAGCATGGGAGCCCTCCGGGTTGGGTGGGGAAGGCCGGATCGTGTCACGGACACATCGGGTACGCCGCCCGACGGGGACATAACGGACATTCCGTTTGGTTCCGAATGTTCTATTCGATAAGCGAAGTTAGCCCGAATTGTGAGAAACGCTTGCCCTGATTAATTCAGTTTTGCCATATTGTGCGCCGGAGAAGAGGCGCCCACTCTTCTTCCTCCTTTCCACCAGCCCACCAGGAGGAAGCAATGGCAGACGAATCTGATGTGGACGGAACCGCGACGGGCACCAGCCGCCGGACGGTGATGAAGGCCGGCATCGCCGCGATGGCGCTCACCGCAACGGGAATCGCCACCGCCCGCTCGGCCACGGCGAAGACCACCGCCGACGGCAAACTGGCGCTCACCGCGACATGCACCGACGGCGACGAAACACCGTCCGTTATCGAAGGGCCTTATTTCAAGGCTAATTCTCCACTCCGGACGAATCTCGTCACGGCCGGCGTCACCGGCGTGCTGCTGAGCCTCAGCGGGATCGTCTACGACGTCGACTGCGTGCCGGTGCGCAACGCCAAGATCGATTTCTGGCAGTGCAACCGGAGCGGCGTCTACGACAACACGACGTTCACGCTGCGCGGCCACCAGTACTCCACCGCGACCGGCGCGTACACGCTGGAGACGGTCGTGCCCGGCTACTACACCGGCCGGACCGTGCACATCCATGTGAAGGTGCAGGCGCCCGGCGCCCGAATCCTCACGAGCCAGCTGTTCTTCCCGAACACCACCCAGGCGTACGGGCTGAACTTCACCAACCTCAACGCGCGGGACCGGTTCATCAACCGCGACTGCACGATCGCGCTCGGCACGCTGGCCTCCAACCGGTACCCGGGCACGTTCGACTTCGTGGTCGACACCGTCTGAGCCGAGGCCGCTCGCCAGCCAGTACAGCCCGGCTGGCTGGCGAGCCCGGTCGCGGGAGTCCAGGATGGGGTCATGGATGACAGCCAGATTCTCGATCGGGTGAAGTCGCTGGTCGACGAGGAGCACGTCCTGCGGCAGCGCCACTGGGAAGGCGAACTGGACGACGACGAGGAGAAGGTGCGGCTCCAGGCGCTGGAGGAAGCGCTCGACCAGTGCTGGGACCTGCTCCGCCAACGTCGCGCCCTCAAGGACGCCGGCGAGAACCCGGACGAAGCCGAGACCCGGCCCGCCAGCCAGGTCGAGGGCTACCTCCAGTAGCTGGGCGGCCGGATCCCGCCAGCTTTCGCGGCAGCGACGCGCGAGGCTGGGCGGATCGCGCTCATCGCGTACCGCCCGTTCTCATCGCCTGGCCCGTTCGCCGAGGTGGGGCCGGTGTTCATCCATGCCGACCCGTGCGACGGGTACGCCGACTGCGACCGTTTCCCGCGCGGCTTCGCCCGGCGTACGTTCGTCGTCCGCGGGTATGACCACCAGGGGCGGATAGCGAGCGCCGAGTTCGTCGCCGGGGCGGACGCCGACATCGCGATCGAGACCGAACTGGCTCGCCCAGAGATCGCGTTCCTGCACTTCCGCGCGCAGACGTACGGCTGCTACCAGTTCGCCGTACACCGCGCCTGAGCAGCGCGCTAGGAGAAGTCCTGCTCCCAGTACTCGGTGGCGCCGCGCAGCGGGGCGTCGGCGTCGCCGCCGTGCAGGGCGTCCTCGCGGTGCCGCAGGTCGACGCGGCGGATCTTGCCGGACATCGTCTTCGGCAGCTCCCCGAACTCGATGCGGCGGATCCGCTGGAACGGCGCGAGCCGCTCGCGCGCGAACGTGAGGATGTCGAGCGCGGTGCCGGCGCTCGGCTCGTACCCGTCGGCTAGCACGACGTACGCCTTCGGCACCGCGAGTCGGACCGGGTCCGGTGACGGCACGACGGCGGCCTCCACGACGGCCGGGTGTTCGATCAGCGCGCTCTCCAGCTCGAACGGGGAGATGCGGTAGTCGCTGGCCTTGAACACGTCGTCGGCGCGCCCGACGTAGGTGAGGTAGCCGTCCGCGTCCCGGCTGGCCACGTCGCCCGTGTGGTAGTAGCCCTGGCGCATGGCCTCGGCGGTGCGTTCGGTGTCGTCGCGGTAGCCGACCATGAGACCGAGCGGACGCCGGGACAGGTCGAGACAGATCTCGCCCTCGTCGCCGAGCTGGCCGGTGGCGGGGTCGACGAGGGCCACGGCGTAACCCGGCAGGGGTCGGCCCATGGAGCCTGGTTTGACCGGTACACCCGGCGCGTTGCCGATCTGGGCGGTCGTCTCCGTCTGCCCGTACCCGTCGCGGACCGTGATGCCCCAGGCGTCCCGCACCGTCTGGATGACCTCGGGGTTGAGGGGTTCGCCGGCGCCGACGGCCTCCCGGAGCCCGAGCGTCCACGCGCCGAGGTCGGCCTGGACGAGCATCCGCCACACCGTCGGCGGCGCGCAGAACGTCGTGGCGCCGCACCGCTGCGCCACCGCGAGCAGGTCGGCCGGGTCGAACCGGTCGTAGTTGTAGACCAGGACGGTCGCCTCGGCGTTCCACGGCGCGAACACGTTGCTCCACGCGTGCTTCGCCCAGCCCGGGGACGAGATGTTCAGGTGCACGTCACCCGGGCGCAGGCCGATCCAGTACATCGTGGACAGGTGGCCGACCGGGTACGACGCGTGCGTGTGCTCGACGAGCTTCGGTTCGGCGGTCGTCCCGGACGTGAAGTACAGCAGCAGCGGATCGTCCGCCCGCATCCGTTCGGCCGGGTCGAACTCGTCCGTGACGTCGTACGCGTCGGCGTAGTTGAGCCAGCCGTCGACCGGCTCGCCGACCGCGATCCGGGTGAAGTCGCCGGCCCACTTCGGGGTCTGGTCGGAGCTGGTGACCACGTGCCGGGCGCTCCCGCGCTGGACCCGGTCGGCCAGGTCGACGGCGCCGAGCAGCGGCGTGGCCGGGATGACGACCGCGCCCAGCTTCATCGCCGCGAGCAGTGTTTCCCACAGCTCCACCTGGTTGCCGAGCATGACGATGATCCGGTCCGTCCGCCGCACGCCCTGCCGGCGCAGCCACGTCGCGACCTGGTCGGACCGCCACGACAGCTCGGCGAACGACAACCGCGCCTCGGTGCCGTCCTGCTCGACGATCCACAGTGCAGTCGCGTCGTTGCCCTCCGCGATGGCGTCGAACCAGTCGAGCGCCCAGTTGAACTCGCCCAGCTCCGGCCAGGCGAACTCGCGGTAGGCGTCGTCGTACCGCTCGCGATGGCGGAACAGCAGATCGCGGGCGGTTCTGAAGGCATCGGTACGCGACGTCACGATCGGTGCCCCTTTCCGGGATGGGCACGGAACGTCACAACCCTCGCATCGCGGGCCGCGATCCGCCAGACCCCTAGGCGCTGACCTGGCCGTGGGGGGTGATGGCGTGGGCGGCGATGCGGTGGCCCGTGCGGTCGAACACGTACAGGTGGGCCGGATCGACGGCGACCGTCACCGACTCGCCAGGTTGGACGGTGCCGCCGCCGACCCGCACGACCAACTCCGCGGGCCGGTACCGGTGACCAGCGCCGGCGCGGTTGCCGAGCAGGTCCTCGCGGTGCTCGGCCTCCTCCTCGTGGCGCCGGAGCCGGCCGAACGTCGCCTTCGCGAGCCGGCCGAGCGCCGTCGGCGCGGCGTGCGTGCGGTGCCCGTTCGCCACCGTCGGACGGTTGATGTTCAGCTCGATGGCCCGCGCGCCGGTCTCGATGTAGGCCAGGGTCTCGTGCCCGAGGTGTTCCCGGTGGTGGACCGTGCCCCGCAGCAGCGGCCGCTGGTACGGCGACGTGTCGGGCGGCACCAGCTCCAGCGCCTCCGCGCGGATCCCGACGATCACCTGCTCGGCGTGGTGCCGGGCGAGCGGTCGGGCTCGCGGGTCCTGCCACGGCAGCCGGATCGCCTGGGTGCCGAGATCGAGGATGATGTGCTCGTCGAGGTACGCGTGGATCGTCGCTTCCAGCAGGTTCATCCGGGGCGTGCCGAGGAACGCCGCGACGAAGACCGTGGCCGGGTCGTCGTACACCCGGTCAGGGGTGTCGACCTGTTGCAGGACGCCGTTGCGCATGACGGCGATGCGGTCGGCCATCGTCAGCGCCTCGGTCTGGTCGTGCGTGACGTAGAGCGTGGTGACGCCGAGGTCGCGGGCGAGGGCGGTGATCTCCGTGCGCAGCTCGACGCGGAGCCCGGCGTCGAGGTTGGACAGCGGCTCGTCCATGAGGAACACCGACGGCCGGCGGACGATCGCCCGCGCCATCGCCACCCGCTGGCGCTGCCCACCGGAGAGCTGGCCCGGCTTGCGGTCGAGGTGGTCGCCGATGCCGAGCGCGGTCGCGACCCCGCTGACCCGCTCGTCGATGACGTTCTTCGGTGTCTTCGCGATCCGCAGCGGGAACGCGATGTTGTCCCGGACGTTCATGTACGGGTACAGCGCGAAGCTCTGGAACACCATCGCGATGTTGCGCTCGCGCGGCGGCAGGTCGTTGGCGACCTGGCCGTCCAGGTACAGCTCGCCGGACGTGATCTCCTCCAGGCCGGCGATCATCCGTAAGGCCGTGGACTTGCCGCAGCCCGACGGTCCGAGCAGTACGAGGAACTCGCCGTCCTTTGTTTCGAGGCTGAGCTTGTTGACCGCGACGGTGCCGTCGTCGAACACCTTCGTCACTGCGTTGAGGCCGATGGCCGTCAAAGGATCACCTCGCGTGGGACAGCACCTGTCAGCGCTGGTGCGTCGCTTACTGTGCTCCCGGAGTGATCCTCTGACAAGCGATTCGGGCTGAAACACCGCAGGCCAGGGGTGGTTTGACCCGCTAGTGTCCGCCCAAATGATCCATCGGGTGATCAGTCGGCAAGGACCGGTTCGAGGTGGATCGTGGTGGTTCCTGGTGAACCCCGTGCGCTTACGGTTAGTTCCCGGGCGTGACGGAGGGTGATCCGCCTTCCGGTGGCGGCGGGCCTGTGGGATCCGGCGACGCCGTGGGGGATGCGCTGGGCGACGGGGAGGAGCTGGGGGACGGCGGCGGCGTCGGGGGTTTCGTCGGCGGCTTGCTGCGCGTCGGCGTCGGCGATGGCGTCTTCGGGCGGTTGTTCACCGGGACGGGGCGGCGCGGGCGCTCGTCCCGCTCATCGGTGAAGGACGGCGAGGGCGACGCGGACGGCGACAGGCTCGCCGACGGTGATGGTGACTCGCTCGGGGACGTCGACGCCGACGGGCTCGACGAGCTGTTGTCCGTCCCGGACGCGGACGGGCGGTTCTCGGCCTGGCTGGCCATGTTCTGGAGTAGCGACCCGCCGATGACGAGGGCGCCGACCGTCACGGCCGCGAGCGCCATCGCGGCGTTGCGGCGCCTGGCCGGGGCCACCGCCGCGGGTTCGGCCGGCTCGTCCGGCTTGGCCGGTGCGGGGTCCGGCGTCGCGATGATGACGGTGGCCGCGGCGTCCCCGTCCGGGGTCGACGCCACCTCGCGCAGCATCGCGCGGATGGCTTCCGCGTTCGGGCGCTCGTCCGGGTCCTTGACGAAGATCTTGTCCAGAACCGGACCGAGGAGGCCCGCGCGCTGTAACGGGTCGGGGTCCTCGTTCACGACCGCCGTGACGGTCGGCACCGCCGAGCCCCGGTCGTACGGGGGGCGCCCCTCGACGGCCGCGTACAGGGTGGCGGCCAGGGACCACAGGTCGGACGCCGCTCGCGCCGGCCCGCCCCGGACCCGCTCCGGCGCGATGTAGGCCGGCGAACCCATGAGGACGCCGTGCATCGTCACGGACGGGTCGTCGGCGACGCTCGCGATACCGAAGTCGGTGAGGACGACGCGGCCGTTGTCGGAGCAGAGCACGTTGCCGGGCTTGACGTCGCGGTGCGTGATGCCGGCGGCGTGCGCGGCCGACAGCGCCGACAGGACCTGTAAGCCGATCGCGGCGACCCGCTGCGGCGTGAGCGGCCCGCTCTCCTCGACGACCTCGGTCAGCGACCGGGCCCGCACCAGCTCCATGACGATCCACGGCCGGTTGTCGTACTCGACCACGTCGTAGACCTTGACGACGTTCGGATGGCTCAGCCGCGCCGCGACCCGCGCTTCCCGGCGGGTGCGCTGGAAGACCGTCTCGCGCTCCTTCTCCGCCAGCTGCGGCGGCAGGAGCACCTCCTTGATGGCCACGTCGCGGCCGAACGCCTCGTCGCGAGCCAGCCATACGACACCCATGCCGCCCCGTCCGAGTTGCTCGACGAGGCGGTAGCGGTGGGCGAGTAAGGTGCCCGCGGTCTCAGCCATCACCCGACATCATGACGTGGACTCGCACCAGATGGCAGGGCGGGCCCCCGGTTATTTGGTCAGTGTGTGACGCTGACGGGCTGGTCCAGCGGCCGCTTGCCGTCGGCCACTGCCGGATTTGCGGTGGAATCAGCGAGCCTGCCTACGCGATCCCGCCCGAAACGCATATCCGAAGGCTCTCATTCGTGAGACTATCGCTGGTGAAACTATCATCGATGAGAGTCTTGGTGGCGCGAGGTGTTCGTCGGGCGGAGTTCTGAGCTGGCCTGGCTCGGGCAGCAACTCGCCGAGGTGCGGCGCGGTGGTGACCAGCCCGGCCGCTGCGTACTGCTGCGCGGGCGGCGCCGCGTCGGCAAGTCCCGGCTGGTGGAGGCGTTCTGCCAGCAGGCGGGCGTGCCGTCCGTGTTCTACGCGGCGTCCGGCGCGGCGACGGCACAGGAACTGGGGCTGTTCGCCGCCGAGGTCCGGGCGTCGGACCTGCCCGGCCGTGACACGTTCGAGGACGTGACGCTCCAGACCTGGGCGGCCGCGCTGCGGCTCCTCGCGGACGCCGTGCCGGCCGATACGCCGAGCGTCGTCGTGCTCGACGAGGTCCCGTACCTGGCCGTCGCCGACCCTGGGTTCGAAGGCGCGTTGCAGCAGATCTGGGACCGCGTACTGAGCCGCCGGCCCGTACTGCTCGTCCTGGTCGGCTCCGACGTGTCGATGATGGAGGCGCTGAACACGTACGGCCGGCCGTTCCACCAGCGCGGCAAGCCGATGCTGCTGCATCCGCTGAGCCCCGCCGACGTGGCGGCGATGACCGGACTCGCCGCTCCGGCCGCGTTCGACGCGTACCTCGTCACCGGCGGGCTGCCGTTGCTGTGCGCGGACTGGTCGCACGGCACGACCGTCGAGGAGTACCTGCGGCGCGCGCTCGCCGACCAGACATCGGCGCTGGTCGTCTCGGCGGAGCTCGCGCTGGCCGCCGAGTTCCCTCCGGTGGCGCACGCGCGGTCGGTGCTGTCCGCGATCGGCACCGGCGAGCGGACGTTCGGCACGATCCAGCGGGCCGTCGCGGTCTCGGCGGCGACGCTGGTCCGGGCGCTGGACCTGCTGGTGGACAAGCGGGTCGTGGCCGCCGAGAAGCCGCTGTCCACCAGCGCGTCGCGCGAGACCCGCTACCGCGTCGCCGATCCGTACCTGCGGTTCTGGCTCTACTTCCTCGGTCCGCACATCGGCGAGGTCGACCGGGGGCGGGGTGACCGGGTGCTGGCGCGCATCGCCGGCGGATGGGCGAGCTGGCGCGGGCGGGCGATCGAACCGGTCGTCCGGGAGGCGCTGTCACGCCTCCTGCCCGACGCGCGCACGCCATGGCTCGACCCGGCGGACGTCGCCGCACTCGGCGGGTACTGGACCCGCTCCAACGACGTCGAGGTGGACCTGGTCGCGGCCGACCGGTCGCCGGTCGCCCGCCGGATCGGGTTCGTGGGGTCGATCAAGTGGCGGGAGCGGGGCGACTTCGACGTCCGCGACCTGGGCCAGCTGCACCGTCACCGGGATCGCGTGCCGGGTACCGACGACGCCACCCCGCTGGTCGCCGTGGGCCGCCGCCGCCCCGAACTGGACGGATTCGATGCCCGTTACGGCGCCGAGGATCTGATGCGGGCCTGGCCGGGTTGAGCGGTGGCGGCGGCACGTAGGGTCGGTGCATGCGCTATCGACCCCTGGGCAAGTCCGGTCTGCTCGTCTCCGTCGTCGGCCTTGGCTGCAACAACTTCGGCGGGCGGCTGGATCTGGCCGGGACCCGCGCCGTCGTGGACGCCGCGATCGACGCCGGCATCACGCTGTTCGACACCGCGGACATCTACGGCGGGCCGGGCGCTTCGGAGAGCCAGCTCGGGCAGGTGCTCGAAGGCCGCCGTGACGAGGTGGTGCTGGCCACCAAGTTCGGGCACCAGTCGTACGACATGGCGTACCCGGCCGCGGCGGGCGCGAAGGGCGGCCGGGCGTACATCCGGCGGGCCGTCGAGGCGTCGCTGCGTCGCCTGCGCACCGACTACATCGACCTGTACCAGCTCCACACCCCGGACCCCGCCACCCCGGTCGAGGAGACCCTGGCGGCGCTCGACGAGCTGGTCAAGGAGGGCAAGGTCCGGTACCTGGGCCACTCCAACCTCGCCGGCTGGCAGATCGCCGAGGCCGCGCATCTCGCGTCCGAGCGGGGCCTGACGCCGTTCGTGTCGGCGCAGAACCACTGGTCCCTGCTGGACCGGGAGGTCGAGCGCGAGGTCGTCCCGGCCGCCCTGCACTACGGCGTCGGCGTTCTGCCGTACTTCCCGCTGGCGCAGGGCCTGCTCACCGGCAAGGTCAGCCGTGGCGAGGCGCCGCCGGTCGGCAGCCGGCTCGCCGAGCGCGAGCACCTGCTGACCGACGAGCGCATGGACGTCGTCGAAGCGCTGACCAAGTGGGGCGACGCGCACGGCCGGTCGATCCTGGAGATCGCGATCGGTGCCCTGGCCGCGCAGCCCGGCTGCTCGTCGGTCATCGCGGGCGCGACGAAGCCGGAACAGATCGCCGCCAACGTGGCCGCCGGCGAGTGGGAGCCGACGGCCGACGAGCTGGCGGAGATCGACGAGATCACCTCATGACTGATCTGCGGGTTGGACTACTCGGGTACGGCATCGCGGGCGCGGTCTTCCACGCGCCCCTGATCGCCAGCACCGCGGGGCTGCGGCTCGACGCCGTCGTCACGCGCAACCCCGAAAGGCAGGCTCAGGTACGGACGGAGCACCCGGAGACGGACGTGTTGGAGACGGCGTTCCAGCTCTGGGAACGCCGCCCGGACCTGGTCGTCGTGGCCACGCCGAACCGCACTCACGTCCCGCTCGCGCTCGCCGCGCTGGATGCCCGCATCCCGGTCGTCGTCGACAAGCCGTTCGCACCCCGGGCGGACGAGGCGCAGCGGCTCGTCGACAAGGCCAGTTCCACGCGCGTGCCGCTCACCGTCTTCCAGAACCGCCGCTGGGACGCCGACGCGCTGACCGTGCGGCGGCTGCTGGCCGAGGGCGCGTTCGGGACCGTGTCGCGGTTCGAGTCCCGGTACGAGCGGTGGCGCCCGAACCTGCGCGACAACTGGCGCGAGCTGGCGGACGCCGACGAGGCCGGCGGGCTCCTCTTCGACCTGGGCAGCCACCTCGTCGACCAGGCCCTCCACCTGTTCGGACCGGCCGTGTCCGTCTACGCCGAGCTGGACAGCCGCCGCCAGGGATCGGCCGTCGACGACGACGCGTTCGTGGCTCTGACGCACTCCTCCGGCGTCCGCTCGCACCTGTGGGCGAGCGCGCTCACCGCTCAGCTCGGACCGCGCTTCCGGGTCCTCGGCGACCAGGCCGGCTACACGAAGTACGGCATGGACGTGCAGGAGGACGGGCTGCGTGCCGGTCGCCGGCCTGGCGACGCGGGATGGGGCGTCGAACCGTCCGAGCAGTGGGGACGTCTCGGGATGGACGGCGACCTGCGCGAGGTGCCGAGCGAGGCCGGCGCCTACCAGGAGTTCTACGCCGGCGTCCTGGGTGCCCTGCGCGGCGAGGGCCCGGTGCCGGTCGATCCGCTGGAGGCCGTCGCCGCGCTGCGCGTGCTCGAAGCGGCCCGGCGGTCGGCCACCGAGGGCCGGGTCGTCACCCTCGCTTAGCGGACGGCGTCGGCGGCGAGGCGGGTCGCGAACTCCTGGACGGCGGTCCGCAGCTCGTCGGGCCGGCGGATCGTGAACGGCCAGCCGAGCCCGGCGAGCAGGTGCGCCATCACGTCGAGCCGGTTGGTCCGGGAGCGGAACAGCACGCCGCCGTCGACCTCGGACACGGCGCCGGTGATGGCGGGCAGGCGTCGCCGGGCGTCCTCAAGCGTGGTTTGCAGGACGACCTCGACCTCGTGCGTCCACGGGACGCGAGCCAGTGACCGCGTGACGTGCTCGACCGCGTCGAAACCGCGCGGTTCGGGGAACGTGCCGGTGCCGAGCCGGGCCGCGACGATGCGGTCGAGGCGGAAGGTGCGGACCTCGTCGCGGCGGTGGTCGTGGCCGGCGACGTACCAGCGGCCGGCGTGGAACACGAGCCCGTACGGGTCGATGTCGCGTTCGGTGGCCTCGCCCTGCCACGAGCGGTACCGCATCCAGACCCGGCGGTGCTGCCGCGTCGCCAGCCCGAGCGTGAGCAGGACGTCGGTCGAGGGGGAGTTGGTGGTGCGGGCGGCCATCGTGAAGCCGAGCGTCTGCTGGATGGCGGACGTCTGCTCGCGCAGGGTCGCCGGGAGTACCCGCTGGATCTTCGCCAGCGCGGTGGCCACGGCCGGCGCCGCCGTCGACAGGCCGAGTTGCTGGCTGGCGAGGAGGCCGAGGACGACGGCCACCGCCTCGTCGTCCGTGAGCATGAGCGGGGGCAGCTTGTACCCGGGCAGCAGCCGGTAGCCGCCGGTGCGGCCGCGTTCGGCCTCGACGGGGATGCCGAGCTCCTGGAGCTTGGTCGCGTACCGCCGGATGGTGCGCGGATCGACGCCGAGACGGTCGGCCAGCTCCCGCCCGCTGATCTGCCGATTGGCCTGGAGCAGTTCGAGAAGGGCCAGCACGCGCGTCGTCGGATGTGACACGGGTCACTCTCCTAAATGCGGACCGGTTCTGCCCGCATTCCACTTTAGCGTGTTGGGGAGCGGGTCACGGGGCTCGCGGGAAACGAGGAGATGACGATGGCGACGTTCGTTCTGGTACCCGGTGCGTGGCTCGGCGCGTGGGCGTGGCGGAAGGTGGAGGCCGAGCTGCGGGCAGGCGGCCACGACGTGCACGCGATGACGCTGACGGGGCTCGGCGACCGTGCCCACCTCGCCGACGGCGCGACGCTCTCGACGCACATCGACGACGTCGTGGCGGCGATCGAGGCCGAGGAGCTGACGGACGTCGTCCTCGTCGGGCACAGCTACGCGGGGGTGGTCGTGGGCGGCGTCGCCAACCGGATCCCGGAGCGCGTGGCGCACGTCGTCTACCTCGCGGCGAGCCTCCCGGTCGACGGCAAGTCGCTGTTCGACACCGCGGGCGAAGGCTTCCGCGGCTATCTCGAAGCGCAGAACCCGGACGGGCGCTGGCCGTTCCCCGGCGACGAGGAGCTGGCCCAGTTCTACCCGGACAACGGGCTCAGCGCCGACGACCTGGCCTGGATCCGCCGGCACGCCGCCAGGCACCCGCTCGCCACGTTCGCCGAGCCGAGCGAGGCGTCCGACCCGGCCGCGGCGGCGTTGCCGAAGACGTTCGTCCAGTGCACCAAGGACGAGCCCGTCGAACTGCCCGGCGACCGTTCGACCTGGGGATACGCCGAGCTGGCCACCGGCCACTGGCCGATGGTGACCCTGCCCGCCGAGCTGGCTCAGCTGCTCGTGACGACCGCCAAGGACTGAGCGTGGACCGGGACACGCCGTGGCCAGGGAAAAAGGGCCAGACTTGCTCGCGAGAGCGCTTGTCGGGTGATAGCGTGCTCCTCGCAGTTGCAGTTCCACGTACGTTCTTGAGCGCTCGCGGGGTGTAATCGCGAGCGCTTTCGCTTTCCGGGGACATTCGGAGGAACGAAGCACTCGCAGGCAGTCCGGCCCGTACAAGGCGGGCTGAGCGTTCTTCCAAAGGAGAAACAGAATGGCCCAGGGCAGCGTCAAGTGGTTCAACGCCGAGAAGGGGTTCGGCTTCATCGCGCAGGACGGCGGCGGCGCCGACGTCTTCGTGCACTTCTCGGCAATCCAGACTGAGGGCTACCGCACGCTGGAGGAGAACCAGCGCGTGGAGTTCGAGATCACGCAGGGCCCGAAGGGCCCGCAGGCGGACCAGGTTCGCCCGGTCTGAATCACGCTTGATCCGAAGGCCCCGGCGCTCGCGCCGGGGCCTTCGGCCTTCGGCCTGCGGGGCCCGTCGCGACCGGTGGGATCGTGAAGCCAGGGTTGACGATCCAACCGGTGGGATCGTGAAGCAGACGTTCAGAGGGCGTCGCGGCGCTGGAGCATGGTGAACGCCAGCCAGCCCGGGACGACCGGCAGCCAGAACGTCAGCAGCCGGAACAGCAGGACGCTGGAGACGGCGACCGCGCCGTCGAGTCCGGCGGCGGCGGTGAGGCCGGTGGCGAGCACCGCCTCGACGGCCCCCAGCCCACCCGGTGTCGGCGCCGCGGACGCCAGCGCGGTGCCGGCGAGGACGATCACGGCCACCAGCACCAGCGGCACCGACCGTCCGAACGCGTCCACGCAGGCCCACATGACCAGGACGGTCGTCAGGGTCTGGAGGAGCGTGCCGGCGAGCCCGGTGAGGAGCCGGGCGGGGCGGGTCAGGACGGAGCCGATGCGCGGCCGTACCTGGCTGAGATACGGGCGGAGCCGCGCGACCACGAACTTGCGCCCGGCGGGCACGGCCGCGATGCCGGCGCCGATCGCGAGGACCACGCCGAGCGCGATCACGGCCTCGGGCGGCACGCTCAGCAGCTCCGTCTGGTTCGCGCCGGACACCACGTTCAGGACGATCAGGACGAGCACGGTCATCATGAACGTGCCGGTCTGCCACAGCGCCACGCTGGCGACGGCGGCCGCGGGCGGTACGCCGCTGCGCTGCAGGAACCGGACGTTCAGCGCGGCGCCGCCCACGCCCGCCGGGGCGACCAGTCCCAGGAACGAGGCGGCGACCTGGACCCAGATCGTCCGGATGAGCGGCAGCCGCTCGGCCACGAACCCGACCAGCCCCAGCGCGGCGCCGACGTACCGGGACGCGGCGAACAGGGCCGCGACGCCCATCCAGCGGGCGTCGGCCTGGCGGACGACCGCCAGCAGGTCGAGCCCGGCGACCTGGCTGACCAGCACGTAGGCGGCGATCGTGAGCGCCACCGCGCTGACGACCGTCCGGAGGCGAAGTCTTTCGACGTTGACCAGCTCGACCGGTGCGGTGGGGACGGCCGCCAGGATCTCCTCGCGCAGCTCGTCGAGGAGTTGCCCGCTCTCGCGGAGCTGCCGGCGGGTCGCCCGGCCGAGGACGATCGGCTGGAGCAGCGGGACGGCCGTCGCGAGCCGTTCGGGCCCGACGACCCGCAGCGCGCTCGCCACGGCCCGGTCGGCGCCGACCAGCAGCCCCAGCGTGACGAGCAGGTGGGCGAGGTCGATGCGGAGCGTGGTCTCCCCGGCGGCGATCTGGCCGGCGCCGGTGACGCGGATCCCGGTGCCGCCGTCGGGGGTGGCGACGAGGTTGCCGGCGTCGAGGTCCCGGTGGGCGATCGCGCGGCGGTGCAGGATGCCTATCTGTTCCCAGGCCGTGTCGAGCCGGGCGTCGGTGAGTTCGTCGGGCTCCAGGGTGTCGAACGTCTGGCCGGGGATGTCCTCGAACGCCAGCAGCGCCGCGTCCGGCTCGACCGGGACGGCGCCGACGAGCCGCTGCGTACGGGCCCCCGCCGCCGCCATGGCCATGCTCACCAGCGCGATGTGTTCGAGGGTCCGGCGCAGCGACAGCAGGGTCCACCAGGCGCCGGGCTGACGGATGCGGACCGTGCGCCACAGCGACACCAGCAGTCCGGACCCGACATGGTCGTGGTCGAGCACGTACACGACGAGTGGCTGCCCGTTCGCGTCGCGGACGTCGAACAGGACCGGGTCGCGGACGTCCAGGAGGCGGGGCTTGAGCGACGCCACGTCGATGCCGAGCCGCCGCAGCACGTCCACGACATCGCGGGGGCTGGGCCGGCTGGGCGGCGAACCGGCCGCCCACCGCACCGCCAGGCCCACGACCCGGCCGAACAGGAGCGACACGACGATCGCGAGCGTGGTGAACCCGATGATCACCATCGCCACGCTGACCAGCACGAGGACGGCCGTCGTGAGCACCCGCCACCGGTCCCGCTGGCCGATGCGCACGACCGTGGCCATCGCGACGACCGACGCGACCACGCCGTTCAGCGGGTGCGCCCCCGCGCCCGTGCCGATCAGGACCGGGGCCAGCGCCGCGCTGTTCGCCAGCAGCAGCCGGAACGCGCCGGCCAGCGCGAACGCCAGGAACGCGGCCAGGACCGTGTCCGCGCAGATGCGGAACCGCCGCCGCAACAGCAGGTCGCCCACGATCGCCACGGGCAGCGCCAGCAGCATCAACCCGGACGCCGTCGTCGCCAGGACGATCAGCGCGCCGGGGACCGGCCGGATCGCTGCGGTCACGTCCGCGCCGAGGCCGGCGACCGTGTTGACCGTCATCGCGCCGACCAGCAACGCCAGCCCGAGACCCACCAGCGCGACCAGCAGTCGCAGCAGGTCCAACGGGCGACGCACACGCCGGGGTGGCTCCGGTGCCTCGATGCCGGGCTCCACCCCGGCTACAGCGGTGGCCGGAATCATGCGGGAAATGCTCCCACCTGCGGCGCGGCGTGCTGGCAGCGGCACACCGGGCAGCTAAATCACAACCAAACCCTTCCAGGAGTCATAGGGTTGTGATTTCTGGTACCAGAAACCTTGTCAGGTGTGTGTGGGGAGTGGATTCGATGGCGATTCAGCCCGGTGGTGAGGTGTGGGAGGACCGTCGGCGGCTGTATCTCGCCGTCGAGCGGTCGCTCGCCCTGCTGGCCGGGGGTGCCTCCGGCGACATGTCGGAGACCGAATGCGTCGATTTCAAGGAGGAGGCGGGGCGGCGCGGTCGTGGTGGGGTGATCCTGCCTGGCGGCCCGTACAACCAGGCGGTGGCAGCCCAGCTCGCCGATGAGGTCGCCTGCCTGGCCAATACGCCGAGCGGCGGCGCTCTCATCGTCGGCGTCGCTGACGACGGCGCGCTCGTCGGGGCTGAAACGGACCGGGACTGGCTGCGGCAGCGTATTCATGAACGGGTCGAGGTCGCTCCGGCGGTAGAAGTACACCACCTTCCCGACGGGACGCGTCTTCTCGTCGTACTCGTCGCCGAGGCGCGCGAGCCGGTGGAGAACACGCGCGGGCAGCTGCGATGGCGGGTGGGGAAAGCCTGCGCAGCGGTCGACCGCTCGGAGTGGTGGGCCGAACGACTCCGCCGTCAAGGCGCCGATCCGCTCCTCGCGGAGACGACCCGGCGGATTTCGGACCTGGCTCCCGGTGCACTGCCGGCCGTCCGTCGACTGTTGCGCCAGTCGGCGGGCACCGCCGCGGAGATTCGAGATCTGCCCGATCGGGAGCTGCTTACACGACTGGGGGTCCTGCTCCCGAGCGGCAACCTAACGGCGGCCGGTGTGCACATGTTCTGTGTCGCGCCCCGTACCGTCATAGAGCTCGTGGCGCTGGACGTGAGTGGCGGCGACGTAATCTCCTCGCCTCCCGACCTGTCCGGGCTAAGCCTGATCGAACAGCTCTCCGAAGTGGAAAGCCGGCTGGACGTATTCGACACCTCGGTCGTCCTACGGAGCGGACTCCACCTAGAGCCCGTCCGGCAGATTCCGTGGTTGGCCGTCCGCGAGGCTCTACTCAACGCGATCGTTCACCGTGACTGGTTGCCGGCCGAGCCCGTTCACATCACGTGGATCCAGGCAGACAGCACGATGGAAGTGAGGTCGCCCGGCGGATTCGCTGGAGGCATCACCGCAGACTCGGTCCTGTCCGCCCGGTACTCGCGCAACCCAGCGGTTGCCGACCTGGCGCGGGCACTCGGTCTCGTGGAGAAGCAAGGTGTCGGGGTAGACCGGATGTACCGCGAGATGCTCGCTCTCGGGCACCGGCCACCAATCATCCGCGAGGAGCCGGGGCCGTCGATCCGCACCAGACTTGTCGGGGGTTCGCCGCTCGCTGCGGTGATGGCGGCGATGGTCGCGCTCGAACCACCTGCGCGACAGCGCGACGTACGCATCGCACTCGTCCTACACGCACTGTTCCGTGACGGATTCGTCACCAGCAGGACCCTCGCGCCGCTGCTACAGGTTCCTCCGGCCGAAGCGGACGAGGCGCTTGATGTCGCCGCAACCTGCGTGGTGGACGGTCGGCCACTCGTGCGGCAGTCCGCGAGCGGGCCCTGGCTTCCTGGGGCCGGTTTCGTCACGAGGGCGACCGCCGACGCCCACGCGGTGGATGTAGCCAAACGCCGGGCCCTTCTCACATGGTGGCGGCCAGATCGATCGAGCGCGCGCCGTCTCGTCGCGGCCTGGCTGGAATCTGCTGATCGCATCACAAGCGGCGACTTCTCAGAGATGACCACCCTGACCAACACTGCCGCGTTGAAGGCCCTGAACCGCCTTGTGGAGGAAGGCCTCCTCGCTCGGGGGGATGCGGCTCGTGGACGCCGGGCGCACTTCGTCGCGGTACGGTAGGCGCACCAACACTCAGGCAGGAACCGACTGGCGGGCGGCTTCGGCGACCCGGGTCAGGGTCGGTCCGTCTACCAGAGCGGCGACGGTGTCGTGGAACGCGGCTTCGCCGTCCGGGCCGACGACGGTCCGGCCGACGGACACGATCATCTCGATCATCGTCAGGGAGTCGCCGCCGAGTGAGTGGAAGTCCGCGTCCGGACCGAGCCCCGCGACCGGGACCGACAGCACCCGCGACCAGATCCGCGCCACGGCGGTCTCGATCGGGTCGAGCCTGGCCAGGTAGGCAGCGGGGAAGCCGGCGGCGAACGGATCGGGCAGGGCCCGGACGTCCACCTTGCCGTTCGCGGTCAGCGGCAGCGCGTCGACGGATCGCAGGTAGGACGGCACGAGGTGGGCCGGCAGCCGTTCGGCGAGGTATGGCCGAAGTTCGTCCGGCGGGCAGTCGGCGACCACGTACGCGCAGAGGACGGTGTCCCGCGATCCCGGCCGCGCCCGGCCGACGACCGCCGCGCGCACCACGCCGGGATGGCCGACGAGTGCCGCCTCCACCTCGCCGGGCTCGACCCGGTGGCCACGGATCTTGATCTGGTCGTCCGCCCGGCCGAGGTATTCGAGTACCCCGCTCGGCAGCAGCCGGGCGAGGTCGCCGGTGCGGTACGCGCGGGACCCGTCCGCGAGCTGGGGGAAACGGTCGTCGGCCCGGCCGAGATACCCGGTGGTGAGCTGCGCGCCGGCCAGGTACAGCTCGCCGGGATCGCCCGGGGCGACGGGCCTGCGGTCGGCGTCGAGCAGGTACGCGCGCGTGTTGTCGACGGGCAGTCCGATGGGGACGGCCGGTGCGCTGGTGTCGCCGTCGAACACGTGCACGACACAGCCGATCGTCGCCTCGGTCGGCCCGTACTCGTTGACGATCCGGCAGCCTAGGGCCTCTCGGGCGCGGGCCGCGACGGCGGTGGTCAGCTGCTCGCCGCCCACGACGAGTGTGCGGAAGCCCGTGGCTTTGAGATCCAGCATGCCGATCAGGTCCAGGTGGGCCGGCGTGAGCTTCAACGCGTTCGCGCCACATCCGTGCAGGACGTGCCGCAGCGTCGCCGGACTCACCTCGTCCGGCACGAGCGCGATGCTGCCGCCGGCCAGCAGCGGCGGGAAGATCGCGGTGCCCGTCAGGTCGAACGCGAGCGACGTGAACAGCGCGAACCGGGTGCCTGCGTCCACTCGGTACAGCCGCGACGCCCAGGTCACGTAGTTCATCAGGCTCCGGTGCGTGATCTGGACGCCCTTCGGCGCACCGGTCGAGCCGGACGTGTAGATCACGTACGCGCGATCGTCCGGCCGGGGGGTGCGGGGTCGCGTTGTGGCCGGCGGGACGTCCTCGATGACCAGCGGCCGCGCGACCCGCGCGGCGTTACGCCGATCCGTGAGGCAGACGACGGCGGCCGGCGCCGGGGCGGCGGGGTGGCCGGTGTGGGCGTGGGTGGGCCCGCTGTCGGGGTGGTTGGCGTTGGCGCGGGCGGCGTCCGCGAGGAGGGTGGCGATGCGGGTGTCGGGGTGGGCGGGGTCGAGCGGCAGGTAGGCGGCGCCGGCCAGCAGGACGCCCCACAGCCCGGCGAGCGCGGCCACCGACCGGTCGGCGAGCAGCCCGACGACGGATCCGGGCCCGGCGCCCCGGGCGGCCAGTGCGGCGGCCACGGCCTCGGCCCGCCGCAGCAGCTCCGCGTAGGTGACGTCCTGGGCGGCGTCGAGCGCGTCCGGCGTGAGGGAAGCTCGGGTGGGGGTGGTGAGGGCGATGGCGTCGGGGGTGGCGGCGGCCTGGCGGCAGAACAGGTCGACGACGGTGTCCTCGGACGGCTCGGTGACGGGGCCCGCCCAGCCGCGATGCGTGGCGGGCACGAGCGCGTCGCAGATCTGGTCCAGCAGGGCGGCGGCGCGGTCGGCCATGCCGGGGGCGTCCGGATAGGAGAGGGTCAGTTCGGTGCGCCCGGCCGGTTCGGTGGCGACGATCGAGACGGGCGCGAGCGGCGCGTGGACCGGTACGGAGTAGAGCGTCGTCGCGGCGAAGTCCGGGGTGGAGAACGCGGCCAGGTCGACGCGTCCGAGATGGGAGACGAGGGCGTCGCACGCGTACCGGTCGGTGCGGCGGGACAGTGCGTCGAGCGCCGCCAGGCCCGGCCGCACGACGGACAGGGGCAGCCGGAACGCCGCCAGCTCGCTCGTGCCGCTGACCAGTTCGCGCCGGTCGGCGAGCGCGCGCAGCAGGCGCTGGTGCCAGTCCGTCCAGCCGTCGCCGGGCCGGCCGTCGAGGAAGATCGGCAGGCTCAGGTTGGCGGTGGAGTCCAGGTCAGGGTCGTGCCGGCGTAGGTCCACCGGGACCATGTACCGGCTCCCACCGATGGCGGCCGCGATCTTCGCGACCAGCCCCGGATGGTTCCCGTCGAGCGTCCGCCGCGCCCACCCCGCCGCGCCCGCGCGCGCAGCCCCTCCCGACCTTCGGACTTTTGAGGCCGCAGCGGTGCCCGCGACCCTCAAAAGTCCGAACCTCGGCGCAGGGTGGTGGGCGGCGGGGCCGGGTGGCGTGGCACGGTGGTCGGTGGCGCGGAGGGGGGAGTGCGAGCGCAGGGGAATCGAGGACCGGCGGGCGGTGGGGCCGAGCGCGTCGAGCAGTGCGTAGTCCGTGATAGGGGAGGTCGCCCCCGATGCGACCTCCCCGCGTAGCGCCCGGAAGACCTCAGTGGCCCACCGGAGCGCGCCGCGCCCGTCCATGACGCCATGGCCGGCGCGGAACACCACAGTGCCATCCGCCTGCAACACGTCGCACGTCGTTTCCATCGGCACGGCCGCCGCATCGACGCCCGCCGCCCCGGAACAGGCGCCCGGCACGCTACCGGAACGGACCGGCGGCGCCACACCGCTGTCCACCCACGTCCGTCCCGACCGGACCAGCCGCGACCCCGGACACGCGTCCCCCGCCACCGCGACGGCCCGCTCCAGATCGCCCCGCTCGATCGTGCCCACACCCTCGACGACCAGCTGGATCGTCAACGGCACCGGGCTCGCCAGGTACAACCACTCGTTCGGCGAAACCGGCCGGGCAAACGGCGAAACCGGCCGGGCAAACGGCGAAACCGGCCGGGTAGACCCCGCGCCGGATGGCCCTGCACCAGAGGACCCGGAGGCCAGCCCGGACGGCCCCCGCCTCGACGGCTCCTGCCGACAAAGGCCGCTCACCGTGCGTACTCCTCGATCCCGCCGATCGTCGCGATCCACCGTTCCAGCTCGGCGAATCCCTGTTCCTGCGTGACGGAAGGCCGGTACCCGAAGTCGCGATGCGCGGCGCTGGTGTCGTAGGTCCCGGACCGTGTCAGCAGCGCCACCGAGTACCGGGACACCGGCGGCGAGTACCGGTCGCGCAGGTAGGGAACGCGCCACGCCAAATCGACAGCCCCGACGGCCAGGTCCCGGACGAGCGGCGGCACACGCCGCGAAGGCGACGTCCCGCCGAAGCGGGCGGCGACGGACGACAGCAGTGCCCACACGTCGCTCTTCTCCGCGTCCGCGACGAAATACGCCGACCCGCCGACCCGGTCGGACCGCGCGGCCGCGACACAGGCCTGCGCGGCGTTCACGCAGTAGCAGAGGGACGCGTACACGGTCTGGCCGCCGGAGAGGTCAGGCAGCCGTCCGGCGCGGAGCTTGGCGATGAGCTTCGGCATGAAGCCGGACCAGTCGCGCGGCCCCCAGATCCCGCGCGGCCGGATCGCGCACGTCGTGAACCCCGGCGCGTCGGCGGCGAGGACCAGACGCTCGGCGGCGGCCTTCGTCTCGGAGTACAGGTTGAGGAACCGTGACGGGTAGGGCGCCGATTCGTCCAGGTCGAGCTGGTCGGTGCCGTCCATCAGCGCGCTCGGACTGCTCACGAACACGAACCGCCCCACGCCGGACGTCCGGGCGGCGTCCACAAGGTTCCCGGTGCCGGTGACGTTGTCGTCCCAGAACCGAGCCCGGCTGCCGACGTCGCTCACGCGCGCCGCCGAGTGGTAGACGACGTCCACGCCGCGCGTGGCGTCCCGCAGCGACGAGGCATCCCCCAGCGACCCGGTGACGAAGTCGACAGGCAACGTCCGTAGGTACGACACGTCGCTGGACGGCCGGACCAGCACCCGGACGGAGTCCCCAGCGGCCAGGCACGCGTCCACGATGTGGCTGCCGAGGAACCCGGAACCACCCGTGACCAGGGCTTTCACAGCGTCCTCCACCACGTGGCGCCGAACAGCATGGTGAGCGCGGCGGTCGCGGCCTTGCCGTACCCACACTGCCGCGCGCGCCGCCACGCCATCGGGATCTGCGCCGCGTGCACGACCACGCTGAGGAACGCGTCGATCCAGAACAGCGCCCACAGCGCCGGATGCCCGAACCCGACGACAACGCCGTACAGCAGGTAGAGCCACCCGACGATCGGCACCAGCCTGGGCAGCAGCGACGGCGCGGGTCCGAGCCGCGCGGCGGCCCACCCCGCCAGCTCCTCGCGGCCGATCTTCGCGTTGTGCCGGATGTCGACCGGGAACGAGGGACGGAACAGGAACACCTCGATCCGCTCGGTCTGCTCGCGCCACGCGGCGAGCGCCCGCAGCTCCCGCTCGATCCGTGGCCAGTCCTCCGGCCTGGTCCCCGGCCGCGGCTCGACGCACAGCGCCGGCTGCTGCCGCCCCGGCGGGCCGATGCCGACGAGAGCCGTGCGGTTCACGTCCGGATGAGCGTTGAAAATCCCTTCGCACCGGACGGTGTGCAGCGTGCCGAAAGCCGTCCTGACCCGTTGTGACCGGCGACCGGCGAACCAGAGGCGCCCGCTGTCGTCGAGGTGCCCGAGGTCGCCGGTGCGGTGCCAGGTGCGGTCGCCGGCGACGATCTTGCCGTCGACGTTCGCCGACGCGGGCGCGTGGTACCGGGGGCTCACGCTCGGGCCGGCGATCACGATCTCGCCGACGTCACCGGGCTTGACCAGCAGCTCGTCGCTCCACTGTGGCACGGGCCGGTCGGTGACCTGGACGATCCGCACGTCGATGCCGTCGACCGGCGCCCCGACGCACGTCCCGTCGCCGGCGCGGGTGCCTTCGCTGGTGTCGTCCAGGATCTCGCCCGAGGTGATCGAGGCGATCGGCAACGCCTCGGTGGCGCCGTACGTCACGTAGAAGCCGGGGACGAGCGGGTGGACGGCCCGCACGATGTCCTCGCTCACCGGCGCGCCGCCGCTGACGAGGGCGCGCATCGTCGGCAGTGGACGGCCCAGTTCACCGAGGCGGCGCAGCAGGGCGGGGGAGGCGAACATGGCGGTGGCGCCGTACTGCTCGACGGCGTCGGCGATCAGCGCGGGGTCGGCCTGGGCGATCCGGGTCGGGTCGACGTCCGGGAGGACCGCCGTCCCGCCGAGCATCAGGTCGAAGATGCCGAACAGCGGAAGCGTGACGACGGAGACGCCGTCCGGGCCGAGCCCGTGCGCGGCGGCGGCCTGCGCCAGCATCGCGTCGAGCATGCCGTGGGTGTACTCGACGGCCTTGGCCGGTCCGGTGCTGCCGGTGGTGAAGCTGATGACGAGCAGATCGTCGGGCCCCGCCTCGGCCGGCGGGTACACGCCGGCGTCAGGCACCCGGCCCGGGCGGACGACGACACTCGTTCTGAGCCCCCGGAACGCCAGCCGGACTGCGTGCGCGAGCGGGATGCCGACGAACGCCTCGGCGCCGGCCGTCCGGTAGCAGTGCAGCATCCGCCGCACGCCCATGCCCGGATCGACGACGATCGGCACCGCGCCGATCTTGAACAGTCCGAACAGGACGCTGAACAGGTCCGGACCGGGCTTGAGCATCAGGATCGTTTTCGTGCCGGCGCCGATGCCGCGCCGGGCGAACTCGGCGGCGTGGGCGTCGGACGCGCGGTCCAGCTCGCCGTAGGTCATCGTCCCGCCGGGGTACGCGAGCGCGGTTTTCGCCGGGTCATACGTGCCCAGGACGTCGGCGATCGAGGGACGGGCCTCGGCGATCGGGAGGCGGGTACCGGCGCGGCGGGCGGTCATCGGCTCGCGGCAGCGACGTCGACGCGCGGCCGGTACGCGACGCAGACGGCGCTGAGACCGGCGCCGGCCGCCGCGAACAGCACGTCGTCGTACTGCTCGATCAGCCCGGCGGCCACGGCCTGGTGGTAGCCGACGATCAGCGCGGACGAGTGCGGATCGCCGTCCACCCCGGCCACGGTCACGGCGGCGGCACCGGTCCGTCGGGCGACGTCGGCGGCGAAGTCGGGGGTGGGCTGGGACGTGACCAGCAACGTCCGGGCCAGGTCGAGCCCGTCGGCGGCGGCGTAGTCCCGGACGGAGGTGGCGAGCAGTTCAGCCAGGCGTTCGGTGTAGTCGTTGTCCCGTTCGACGGTGATCTGGTGCCGGCCGGCGTTCTCCATGACGGTCAGGTCGATGTAGCCCTCCAGTCCGGGCGAGCCTGTGCTGGTCGTGGTGTGGAGCCGGCCGAAGCCGGGTTCCCACGAGCGTTCCAGCAGCATCGCGGCGCCGAGCGTGGCGTACGGGAACGACGACCCGGCCGGATGCGGCGTGCCGTCCGTGGACGGATGGGCGTCGCCGGACACGACGAGCACGTACTCGGCGCTGCCGGTCTCCAGGAACGAGCCGGCGACCTGGACGGCGTTGAGCGCGCCGCACGCCCCGTTCATGAGGTCGAACGAGAAGCCGGCCTTCGGCGACGGGTCCCGGACGAAGTCGAGGTTGATCCCGACCTCTTTCTGGATGAGCGCCGACATGGCGGGTTCGGCCATGTTCGCGTCCCGGTAGACGCCGACGTTGACGAGCAGATCGACCTGGTCGGGACGGACACCGGCCTGCTCCAGGCACGCCGTGGCCGCCGCCGACGCGTGCGCGATCGAGCCGCGGACGGTCTCGTCGGTGCTGACGGCGGTGGCTCGGATGGCGGTACCCACGTCAGGCCTCCAGCGAAGGGATCGTGGCGGACAGGCAGCCGGTGACGACGCCGGACGCGGCGGGTACCAGCAGGAACTTGCCGCCCGGGCGGCTCTTGAGGTGCTCATTGACGACGACGAAATGCGAGGTCGACGACGTGTTGCCGTACTCGGCGACGACCGCGAGCGACTCCGGCATCGGCGTCTCGAACAGCTCCTCGCCGGACCGGCCGATCTTGGTGAGGAACCGGGTGCCGACCTGGTGGTGGACGACGTAGTCGAAGGCCTCGGCGGCGAAGTCCGTGCCGCGCTTGGCGAGGAACTGGCGCTGGAACGTCGGCCAGAGCTTGAGCCGTTCCTCTTTGTGCATCTGGTGGTTGTCCGTGTAGAGCGCGATGCCGCTGCCTCGGTCGCTCGGCATGCCGATGCACAGGTGCGAGTACTCGGAGCAGGTCATCAGCTCGACGTAGTGGATGCGGTCGTGCTCGCCCGGCGACTCGTCGAGGATCGCGGCGGCGCCCGAGTCGCCGACCGTCATCGAGCCGAACTGCGGGTCGTACGGGTGCTCGATCTCCCGGACGGCCGTGTCCGTGATCGCGGTGATCTGCTCGCCGCTCACGACGAGGCCGTTGCGGACGGCACCGGAGCGGATCATCCGATCCAGGATCTGCACGCCCGTGAGCATCCCGGCGCAGGCGTTCGACACGTCGAAGTGGATCGCGCGGGCGGCGCCGAGGTCCTGGGCGAGCATCAACGCGAAGGACGGCTCGAAGTAGAACCGGTCGGGGCCGCGGAAGCGGGTGATCGACGCCGAGATGACGATGTCGAGGTCGGCGGCGTCGTACCGGGAGCGGGCCAGCGCGTCCTGGGCCGCGCGTAACGCCAGCGCGTACGAGTCCTCATAGGACTCCGCCCGCTTGTCGTGCACACGGCGGTTGCGGATCCCGGTCAGGTCCTCCAGGTCGAACGGGGGAGCGTTGCGCATCTGTGCGACCAGCTCGGCCGTGGAGGTGATCGTGGCGGGCAGGTAGGCGCCGATGGATTCGAAGCGGGTGTGCGTCATCGTTGGCCGTTCCCCGTGGCTAAGTAGACCGACCGGCATAGTTATACGTAGGCTCCCTGACACCGTCAACGGCGACTGAAGAGTGGACCCGTGGCCAGACCAAGGTCGGATTCGCGTCACCGGATCATCGCGAGCGCCCGCACACTGCTGCGGCGGCAGGGCTATCACGGCACCGGCCTCGCCCAGATCATCGAACACAGCGGCGCCCCGCGCGGCTCCGTCTACTTCCTCTTCCCGGGCGGGAAGGAGCAGGTCGCGGCCGAAGCCGTCAGCGCCTCCGCCGCCGATCTCGCCGCCCTCATCGAGCGCACCCGGGCGGGCAGCGACACGGCCCGCGCGTGGGTGTCCACAATGGCCGAGCACTTCGCCGGCGAGCTACACGGATCCGGGTTCACCGAGGGGCTTCCGGTGACGATGATCACGCTCGATTCCGTTCCCGGGTCAACTACTTTGACGGCCGCCTGCCGGGCCGCCTACGACACGTGGCTCGCGGCCCTCGTCGACGGGCTCGTCGGGTTCGGCGTCCCGGCCGGCGAGGCGCCCGCGCTGGCGAAGCTCATGCTCTCCGGACTGGAAGGCGCCGCGATCCTGTGCCGCGTCTACTCGTCGACCGCCCCGTTGGACGACGTCGTCAGCCTCGTCCTGGGGTTGCTCCCGGTGCCGGTCGGTTCCGTGGACCGTCCAGACGGTCACGGCTAGCAGCGCCGTCGCCGCCAGCCACACCGGCGCCTGGTCGAGCACCGGCGTCTCGTGGGCCAGTCCGAGGACGAGCAGCAGCGTGAGCAGTCCGGCGGACCCGAGCTGGACAAGCCGCACCGGACGCGGCGCGCCGGGCTGGTAGTACAGCCAGCCGATCAGCAGCGCGGCGGCGAACGAGCTGACGTGCCCGGCATGCGACCGCAGCGAGACGGTGTAGAGCGCGCTGGCGTACATGCCGTACATCGCCGCCGCGTACAGCACCAGGATCCCGACCGGATGCAGTGCCGCCAGACGCCCGGCGAGGCCGTGCGGTGCCGCCAGACGCCCGGCGAGGCCGTGCGGTGCCGCCGGACGCCCGGCGAGGCCGTGCGGGCGCTTGATGAGGCGCTCCGCGCGGCCCAGCGCGAGCAGGATCGGCGCCACCACGACGATCCCGACATGCTGCACCTTCTCGACCAGCAGGAACGTGTGGTCGACGGCGCGGGCCAGCTGGAGGTCGGTAGAGGCGCAGACCACGAGCCAGCCGGCGATCCAGGCCGCCGTCCGGGCGGGGGGCCAACCGCCGTGGCGCCGCGCGGCTACCAGGTAGGCGGCGATGGCGGCCCCGGCCAGGGTGAGGAACAAGGGATCGGGGAGCCAGGCGAGGACCGTCCGCGCGGGTGTGCGGATCAGGGCGGCGGCATGCGGATCGTCCGGGGGAGCGGTGCGGGCCAGCCCGGCGGCCAACCCGATCGCCGCCGCCATGAGCAGCACCTCGACGAACGCGACCCGCAGGAACGCGCGCGGCCGGCCGGCGTCCAGGGCGGGGATCGAGCGGCGCCGGTGCCACCATCCGAACACCGCGAGCCCGGCCAGCGCGGCCGTCTTGGCAAGAACGACAACCCCGTAGGCGGACGTGAACTGAGCCCACTCGCTGAGCCGGAGCGCGGCGCTGGCCAGGCCGCTCGCGGCGACCGCGCCGAAGCACCACAGCGCCAGCCGGGAGAACGTGCGGACGGCCAGGGCGGCCTGGGTCCGTCCGAGCACCAGGGCGACGAGCCCGCCCGTCCACAGCACCGCGCCGACGACGTGCAGGATCATCAGCGACACGGCGAGCTGATGGTTCGCGGCGCCGGCGGCGTGCCCGCTGAACGCGGGCGGCAGGCTGGCGATCACGCCGACGGCCAGAGCCACCGTCGCGCCGGTCGGCGTCCGTACGAACCAGCAGGCCACAGCCAGGACGGTCGTCAACACGAGGACGGTCGTCAGCCCGCGCCCGTAGTCCAGCGTGGTCGCCAGCATCACGAGGTCGTCCGCGCCGACCTCGGTCACGGGGATGGCGAGCAGGTCGGCGATCGTCAGGGCCATCGTCGCGACGGCGGCCGCACCCCAGCCGGCGGCGCCGAACGCGGCCCGGCGCAGGTGCGACCTGAACGCCGTCCCCGGCGAGAAGAACGCGGCGGCGAGCAGGCAGCCGACCGTCACCACCGCCGCCAGCTGCATCGCCAGCTTCGCGAGCGGCAGCAGCCAGGGGGTGGCGCCGAGGTCGGCGCCGAACGCGCCCGCGCGTGCCGCTTCGATCGAGCCTCCCCAGGCCAGGACGGCGAGGCACGCTCCGGCGGCGATCAGCCCGAGCGCGACCGGCAGCACCCGGCGGGGCACTAGTTCTTCCGTGAGGCCCGGGACCGCAGCGCGAGGGCGCCGCCGCCCAGTACGACGAGGCCGACGACGGCCAGCGCGTAGAGGATCCAGCCGTTCCCGGAGTCCTCCTCGGCGGCGACGTTCGTCGTCACGGGCTCGACGGGCGCCGCGGACGACGGCGCCGGCGACGGGCTCGGGGATTCGCTGGGCACGGGCAGGGTCGCCTTGAACGTGACCTTCCCGGACACCGGGTGGCCGTCCTTCGACACGACCCGGTACGACACGGTGTACGTGCCGCTGGCCGCGCCGGCGGCGAGCGGCTGGCTCACGACCTTGCCGGTGACGGTCGGCGTGCCGGCGGCGACGCTGGCGCCGTCAGGTCCGGTGGCGGCGATCTTCACGAACCGCGGATCGGCGGCCTCGGCGAACCTCAGCTCGACGGCCGGGGGCAGCGCGGTCAGCTGGTCGCCCTCGGTCGGGGTGCTGGACAGCAGCTCGTTGTGGGCCAGGGCCGGGGCGGCGGTCAGGGCCAGCATGGCCGGGACGGCGAGAGCGATGACAGCGCCTCGGATCCGTGCGGAAGGCATGGCGACTCCAGGGGTGGGGGACCCGTCGGTAGGTCCCGTACCAGGGGATACGCGACGTGTCGGGTTGCGGTTCAGGAGTGATCCAGGTCACATCAGCACGAGAACCGTATCGAGGGGGGCGCCGTCTTGCTGAGTGTGAGACGCAAACACACCGCCGTGACCTCGGCGAACGAGGAGGAACTGGTACGCCGCGTGGCGCGCGGCGACCGGGAGGCCTTCGACGAACTGTACCGGCGGACGTCGCCCTGGCTGGCGGTCCGGCTGCGCCGGCGCTGTTCGGACGACGACATCGTCGCCGAGGTCATGCAGGAGACGTACCTCGCCGTGTGGCGGGCCGCCGGAGCGTTCGCCGGCGCCAGCGTCGGCGGAAGCGCGGTCGGGTGGCTCTGGACGATCGCCGCCCGCCGCCTCATCGACGCGTTCCGCCGCCGGGCCAGGGTAGCCAACGTGCCGCCCGCGATGGCCCAGGCGGAGACCGTGCCCGGTGCGGACGAGGTGGCGCTGAACGCGATGGTCGGCGACGACCTCGGCGACGCGCTGCGCCGGCTCGCGCCAGAACTACGGCAGGTGTTGCAGGCGACGGTGCTCGACGGGCTGACGGTCCGGGAAACCGCCGTGCTGCTCGGAGTACCCGAAGGAACAGTCAAGACGCGCGCCCGTCGGGCACGCATCGCGCTACGAGAGGCGCTGTCATGAACGGCAAGGGGGGCGGCGCGCACGCGCCGGACGAGCTGCTGGCGCGCTACGCGTCAGGGGACACGGCCATCGGCCCCGACGTCCTGTGGGCGCTCGAAGCCCATCTGGAGGACTGCGCGGCGTGCCGGTCCGGGCTCGTCCCGGACAGCGCGACCGTGGAGCTGCTCGACCGGGTCCGTACCGGTATCGATCTCGACCTGAACACCCCGGCCCGGCGCCGGATCCTGCCGCGGGGACTGCGGTGGACAGCGCCCACGTTTCTGCGCTGGACGGCGATCACGACACTGATGGTGCTGCTGGCCCTCCTGCTCGACCTCGTCGGCCAGTCGGTCGGCAAGGACGGGCCGCCGATGTTGCTCCTGCTGGCTCCCGTCGTGCCGCTGCTCGGCGTGGCGGCGGTGTGGGCACGCGGGACCGACCCCGCGTACGAGCTGGTCGCCGCCACCCCACGCGCCGGCCTCTACCTGGTACTTCGCCGGACGCTGACCGTGCTGGCGGTGGTCGTCCCCGCGCTCGCGGCGGCCGGCCTGGCCGTCGGCGCGTCCCCGGCGCTCTGGCTGTTGCCGTGCCTGGCGTTCACGGCCGGCACGCTCGCGCTCGGCAGCGTGATCGGCGTGCCGCGCGCGGCGACCGTGCTCGCCGTCGCCTGGACCGCGGGCGTCATCGGCCCCGGACTGCTGACCAACGAGATGCCCGCCGTCCTGGCGCCGTCGACCGTGCCGGCATGGGCGGCGCTGACCGTCGCTGTCGCCGTGGTCGTGGTGCTGCGTCGCGATACCTATACACAGCTCCCCAGCGGGCGCTGAACCTTGAAGGAGAAGAACCGGATGATACGAGCGTTGAGCGCCGCTGAAACGGCACCGACCACCTACGCGTGGTCCGTCCAGGCGCGGGAGTTGCGGGTCAAGGCCGGGCGGCGGATGGCCGTCGACGGGCTGGACCTGTCGCTGGGCACCGGCGTGCACGGCCTGCTCGGCCCGAACGGAGCCGGCAAGACGACGCTGATGCGGGCGCTAGCGACCGTGCTGCGCCCGGCCGGCGGCTCCCTGTCGCTGCTGGGCGAGGAGGTCGGCGGACGGATCGACCTGCGGCGGGTCCGCCGGGTCATCGGCTACCTGCCGCAGGACTTCGGCTTCTACCCGCGCTTCACCGTCCGGGAGTTCGTCGAGTACATGGCGTGGCTCAAGGAGATGCCCGCCAAGGACGTGCCCGGCGCCGTACAGCGCGCGATCGAGCGGGTACGCCTCGCCGACCGTGCCGACGACCGCATGAAGACCCTGTCCGGCGGCATGCTGCGCCGCGCGGGTATCGCGCAGGCGATCGTCAACGACCCCGAACTGCTCCTGCTGGACGAGCCGACCGTCGGCCTCGACCCCGAGCAGCGCATGGACTTCCGGGCGTTGCTCCGTGAGATCGGGGAGGACACGTGTGTCCTGGTGTCGACCCACCTCGTCGAGGACGTCGTGGCAGCCTGCACGGACGTCGTGCTGATCGACGCCGGCCGCCTGGTGTTCCAGGGAGTCCCGGACGACCTGGTCGCGGCGGGAGCCAACGGGGTCGGCGACAGCGCGGCCGAGCGCGGCTACTCCGAGATCCTGCGGGCGCACCGCGTCCGGGCCGGAGGTGCGGCGTGATCCGCATCCTCCGTACCGAACTGCGCCGGTCCGCCGCGCTGTGGATCGCCCCGGCGATCGCGCTCCTGGGCGCCGGCATGCTGTACGTCCTGGTCGACGACTGGGGCAGCCGCTGGACACCGCTCGCGCTCTGGCAGCGCGACTACCTGTACCTGCTCTGGCCGCTCGCGCTGGGCGCGGGCGCCTGGCAGGGACGCCGGGAGAGCAGGAACCACGTGCTGGAGCTGCTCGGGACGACCGCCAGGCCGTCCTGGCAGCGCGTGATCCCGGTCGCGGGTGCGTTGGCTCTCTCCGTCGTCGCCGGCTACCTGGGCATGTTCGCCTTCTCCGGCGCCTTCGTGATCACCACGGCCAGCTTCTTCCCGATGGCGTCGGTCCCGATCGTGGCGGTCGGAGCGTTGTCGCTCGTCGCCGCCGCGTGGCTCGGGCTCGGGATCGGGCGGATGTTGCCGTCCGCGTTCACGCCCCCCGTGGTGTCGGTGCTCGGGCTGGTGGCTCTGCTCTCGCCGCCGCTCATCAACCTCTGGCTGACCAAGGGCGAGGGGAGTCCGTCCGCGATCCTGCTCGGACCGGCCATGGGCTCCGTGTTCAGCCGCGAGTTCATCGCGGTCGCCGGAAGCGTCCACCTCGGGCAGGGGTTGTGGTTCGCCGCGCTGGCGGCCACGGGCTTCGCGCTGTTCGCCGCCGCGAAGGCACGGCAGCGCGTCCTGGCGGTCGCGCCGGCGGTGGCCGGTGTCGTCGCGGCGCTGGCCATCCTGCCGGCCAGCACCGAGGCGGCGGTGGCGGTCCAGGACGCGAACGCCGTCGCGCTGGTCTGCACCAGCGACGGGCCCGAGGTCTGCGTGACCAAGGTGCACGGCGGCGCCCTCGCCGAGGTGCGGGGACCGGGCCAGAAGGCGTTGCGCATCCTGGGTGAGAAGCTGCCGCAGGCGCCGACGTCCGTCGTCGAGTCGACCACGTCCTGGGTCGTCGAGAACTCCCGTCCGCAGCCGGCCGACAAGCTGCTCGTGGAGCTGTGGATCGACGAGACCGG
Organism: uncultured Actinomycetota bacterium; assembly: GCA_963742725.1. Lineage (GTDB taxonomy): Bacteria > Actinomycetota > Actinomycetes > Mycobacteriales > Cryptosporangiaceae > CAVVAL01. Next base: position 858,942 of record CAVUMX010000004.1, read on the forward strand.
CACGCCACGGGAGTCGCAGGACCAGCTGCTGTGGCAGTACCTCGACGGCGCCGGCACCCGCCCGTGCGAGAACACGTCTAACGATCACTCCACCGCCCGGATCGCCATCGCGGCCTGGCTGCTCGGCGAGCCGGCGAAGGGCGATTGGTGGGCAGGCAGCGACACAGAGAAGCTCCTGAACCAGCTGAAGGCGGTTCCCGCCGCGGAGCAGACGCGCCGCGTCGCCGCCTTCCGCCAGGCCGCGCTGACCTGCGAGGACCGCGACCTCACCGCGATCCTGACCGGGACGGCCACGCCGTGACGCGATTCCTGACGCTCTACGTACGCTCCCGGCGGGTGCCGGCCGCGCTGGCGGCGATCGTCGCCGCGAGCTGCGCGGTCTGGGCCCTCGGGCTGATCACCGAGAATCCGGCCGCGGAGGTCCTGTTCGCCGCGCTCGGTGCGGCCATCGGCGCGGCGGTGCTCGCCCCCGGGCTCGTCGGCTCGGACCCGGAACTGGAGCGCACGGCGGCCATCCAATGGCCGTCGCTGCGTGCGGCACACGTGCTCGCCGGCGGCGCGCTGGTCGGGGCGGTGTTGGTGGCGACGATGCTCACCAGCGAACCGATCACCGACACGTCCATCCTGCTGCGCGACGCGGCGGGCCTCACCGGGCTGGTCGCCCTCACGGCGGTCCTGTTCGGGACCAACGCCGCGTGGGTGCCGCCGGTCGCGTGGACCGCCGTCGCGACCATGGCGGGTGGACAGTCCGGCGCCTGGTGGAAGGAGGCCGGCACCTGGCTGGCCCAGCCGGAGGGCAACAAGCCAGCCATGACGCTGGCCGCCGCGCTGGCCGTCGCCGGGCTCGCGGCCTACGGGCTCCGGGGCGCGCGGCGGTAGAAGACCAGATCCGCGATGTCGCGGCCGGCGTCCATCCCACGCTGCTCGAACTTGGTGCGGGGACGGTGCGCCGGCCGTGGCGCGTACCCGTCGTGGGCGTTCACCAGCTCGGGGTCGGCGGTGAGTACGGCCAGCATCGCCTCGGCGTAGCCGGCCCAGTCGGTGGCGCAGTGCAGCGTGCCGCCGGGCACCAGCCGGGACCGCAGGAGCGCCACCCGCTCGGGCTGGATCAGGCGCCGCTTGTGGTGGCGCGGTTTCGGCCACGGGTCCGGGAAGAAGGCGTGGACGGCGTCGAAGGAGTCCGGCGGCGCCAATGCGACCAGTTCCAGCGCGTCCCCCTCCACGACCCGGACGTTCGCCAGCCCGTGCTCCTCGATCCTGGCCAGCAGGTTCGCGATCCCCGGCGTGTGGACGTCGACGGCCAGGTAGTTCCGGCCGGGGTCGGCGGCGGCCATCGCCATCGTCGCGTCGCCCATCCCGGAGCCGATCTCCAGGACGAGCGGCGCGGGCCGGGTGAACGCCGTCGCCGGGTCGAACGGCCCGGTCGGCATCGGGACGCCGAAGACCGGGCCGAGACGGGACAACGCGTCCTCGTGCCTGCCGCTGAGCCGGCCCTTGCGTGAGTGGAAGGTACGGATGGTCATGACCCTCTGAGGGTAGGTTGTCGCGGGTGGGCGCTATGCGTATGGGTGTCGTGCTTCCGTTCCTGGACGCCGCCGAGGTAGCCGAGGCGGCGGTGCTCGCCGAGCAGCACGGGTGGGACGGGATATTCCTGGCCGAGACCGTGTGGGGCATCGACGCGTGGGTGGCGCTGACGGCCGCCGCCATGCGGACGAGCCAGATCCGGCTCGGCACCATGCTCACGCCGCTGGCCCGGTTCAAACCGTGGGACGTGGCGTCCAAGGTCGGCACGCTCGACCGGCTGTCCGGCGGGCGGGTGCAACTGGCAGTCGGGCTCGGCGCGGTGCACCCGGGCTGGACGGCGTTCGAACCCGATCCGGGCCGCGCCGAACGGGCGATCCTGCTGGACGAGGGCCTGGCCGTGTACGACGGCCTGATGCGCGGGCAGCCGTTCGGGTTCGCGGGGGAGCGGTACACCGTGACGCCGACGGACTTCTTCCCGCCACCGCCACCCGCCCAGCAGCCGCGGGTGCCGGTGTGGGTCGTGGGCGCGCACGGCAGCGCACGGTCGATGGCGCGGGCGCTGCGCTGGGACGGGCTGATCCCGAACGTGCGCGACACGGACGGCATGCGCGGACCGGAGAGCCCGGCCGAACTGGCCGAGATCGTGGCCGCCGCCCGCACCGGCCGCACCGAGGCCGGGTTGCCGTGGGACGGGTACGACGTGGTCGCGGAGGGCGTCACGCCGGCGGGAGTCGCGGGGGCCAAGGTGGTGCGCGCGTGGGCAGAAGCTGGCGCGACGTGGTGGATCGAGTCCGACTGGTCGGCGACCGGCTCCGACGCCCTGCTGGCCCGGATCACCGCCGGCCCACCCCGCTGACCCGCGCGACAGCCTGGTAACCGTCTACATAGGAATACTCGGGGGAATCGACATCTGGTGTGCGGCCGAAACGACGATTTCCCCGAGTATTCCAATGTGGACGAACCAAACCCGGGTAGGACGGTGCCGGCCCTCGCTGCCGCACAAGTGAGCGAGGGCCGGCACCGGGTCAGCGGGCGACCGTCATCCGCGCGGCACCACGGTCGACAGCACGTCCGGCAGGCGTGCCCAGTCGCTGGTCACGAACCACGCGTGCCTCGCCGCCAGCAGCCGGACCCGCTCAGCCGCCAGGGCGGCGGGCGGGTTGACGGCGTCGATCGCCGGGGCGACGGCATGCGCGTCGGTCATGATGAGCAGGTAGTTCGACCGGTGGTACCAGCCGGTGTCGATGCCGCTCATGTATGACGGGGCGCCGCCGTCGAACACGACGAACCAGGGCCGGATCGCCGCGTCCGTGTACCGGGTCCGCGGGTCCCCGGCCGCCGCGCCCAGGACGGCCGGGAACATCTGCGCCGTGGCAGCGGCGCCGCCGCGGAGGTAGTCGGCGTACTCGCGGTCCGTCCAGTACCTGTCGAACGGGTTCTGCTGCTCGAACGTCCCGGGGATGACGGTGAACATGACCCGGCCGCGCAGCGCGCTGCGGGACGGCCAGTTGCCGGCGAGGGCCGCCGCGTCCAGCGTCGGGTACCCGCCGAGCACGTCGGCCGGACGGAACACGACGGACCCGAGTTTGGCGGCGATGAGAGCGTCCAGCTCGTCCGGACCCATGCCGTAGGTGTTGTCGTACCCGTCCTTCATCTCGACCTTGACGACGAGCAGCGGATGGTCGGGCCGGGACTGGTGCCACAGCCGGATGTCGTCGAGGCAGGACCCGAAGTCCTGGTTGCGGTTGCCGGTGGCGCCCTGCCCGGTGCAGTTGTTGACGCTGCCGAACGGGTTGTCGTGGCTGACCCGCCAGCGTTTGCGGCCGGCGAACGTGTCCGTCCAGATGTCGACCTCGACGAGGCCGGCGCCGCTGCCGAGGGCGTTGGCGAAGTACGGGAACACGGCCTGGTCGTACACGTTGTGGAGTCCGACCCCCGTCGTGGCCGACACGGACGGCTCAGCCGCCCGCGCCGGCGCGCCGACGAACAGGAGGGCAAGCGTCGCCACCAGGGCAACCGCACGTTTCATCTACAGGTTCCATTTCTGGTTGGGGCCGCCGTGGCAGGTCCAGAGGTGGACCGGCGTGCCGTCGGCACTGGATCCACCGGAAACATCCAGGCACTTGTTGGCCTGTGGGTTAACGAGGTCCCGCCCGGCGGTGTACGTCCAGCGCTGGGCGCCGGTGCCGTTGCAGTCCCAGAGCTGGACGCGGGCACCGTCCGCTGTGGACCCGCCGGAGATGTCCAGGCACTTGCCGAGTGCCCGGAGGGTGTCGCCGACGCGCGTCCACTGCTGCGCGCCCGTCCCGTTGCAGCCGTAGAGCTGCACCACAGTGCCGTTGGCGGAGTTCGATCCGGCCACGTCCAGGCACTTGCCGGCCAGCCCGGTCACGGCGGTACCGCCGCCGCCGGACGAGTAGGACCACACCCGCACGTAGTCGATCAGCAGCGCCTGGGGGAACGGCGTGGAGGAGTTCGGCGGGCCCGGCCAGTTGCCGCCGACGGCGAGGTTCATGAGCAGGTAGAACGGGTGGTCGAAGACCCAGCGGTTGCCGCGGAGGTCGGCGGCGGTCTTGCGCGAGTACTGGATGCCGTCGATGTACCAGGTGATGGCGCCGGGCTCCCAGTCGACGGTGAACGTGTGGAACGCGTCCGCGAACGCCTGGCCGTTCGGCAACGTGTAGGAGGCGCCGACGGCGCTGCCGCCCGAGTAGCCGGGCCCGTGCAGCGTGCCGTGGACGGTGCCCGGCACGTTGCCGACGTTCTCCATGACGTCGATCTCGCCGCTCGCCGGCCATCCGACCTGGCCGATGTCGTTGCCGAGCATCCAGAACGCCGGCCACATGCCCTGGCCGCGCGGGATCTTCATCCGGGTCTCGAACCGCCCGTACGCCTGGGTGAACGTGGCGGCGGTGGTGAGCTTCCCGGACGTGTACGTGCAGGTGCCGTACCAGCACTGGTACCCGGCCGGGTTGTTGCGGCGCGCGGTGAGCGCCAGGTGGCCGGCGCCGTCGAGGCCGACGTTGTCCGTCCGGTTGGTGTAGTACTGCAGCTCGTTGTTGCCCCATCCGCTGCCGCCGATGTCGTGGCGCCACTTGGCGGAGTTCGGTGGGCTGCCGGCGGGGCCGTCGAACTCGTCCGAGAAGACGAGCGGGCCGATGGCCGCCTCGGCTCGGGGTTCGGCGCCGGCGAACGGCAGCAGCGCGGCGGTCACGGCAAGTACGAGTAGAGCCCGGGTCCATCTCATGGCGACGTCCACCTCTGGTTGGTGCCCCCGTGGCAGGTCCACATCTGGAGGGGTGTGCCGTCGGCGCTGGACCCGCCTGTCACGTCGAGGCACTTGCCGAGCGCGCGCAGGGTGTCGCCGGCGCGCGTCCACTGCTGGGCAGCCGTCCCGTCGCAGCCGTAGAGCTGCACCACGGTGCCGTTGGCGGGGTTGGCCCCGGCCACGTCCGCGCACTTGCCGGCCAGGCCGGTGATCGGGCCGCCGGCAGCGGGAACGCCCGCCGAGGTGAAGGTGGCCGACGTCCGCGCGGGCAGGGTGTAGGTGAACGACTGCCCGCCCCAGTTCACCTTCACGGACTGCGCCGATCCGGTCGTGTTGTACGCGATCAGCGCCTTCGAGCCGTCCGGGTTGCGCCACGCGACGTTCGGGACGGCGCTGCCCGAGTTCGTGGCGATGCGGTGCGCGCCCGGCTTCACGAACTGCGTCAGGTGACCCATCGTGTAGTACTCGACGGTGTAGTCGACCTGGCCGTGCCGCGAATCTCCGTTGTGGACGGTGATGAGGCCGGTGCAGACGCCGCAGCCGCCGTTGTGCGGGCCCTGGTTCTGGTCGAGGGCCAGGCTCCACTTGATCCAGGCGCGGTCCCAGTTCCGGGTGTAGTCGATGAGGTTGAGCATGTCCTCCGCGTGCTGGTCGGCGATCCAGTTCCCGCCGGAGTGCTCGGTCATGTAGTGGTTGGCGGCCGGCCACTGGTTGTGCACGGCGGTCTGGGTCGACACGTTGCCGCCGTAGCCGTGCCAGGCGATGCCGCCGAACAGGGGGTCGTTCCGGATCGCCGCGTCGTTCATCTGCGGCGCGCCGTAGGCGTTCCACTGGTCCCAGTTCCAGTCGAGGATCAGCGTCTTCGTGGTGATGCCGGCGGCGCGGAACGCGGGGAACAGATGGTTGCGGGTGAACTCGCGCAGGCCCTCGCCGTTCCAGTGCATCGACGGGTAGCCGCCGCAGCAGATCGGTTCGTTCTGCACGGTGACGTAGTCGACGCGGATGCCCTGGGCGGCGTACCCCTGGACGTACTTCACGAAGTACTGCGCGTACATCGGGTAGTACTGGGCGCGGAGCCAGCCCTGCACGTAGCTGTTGTTGTCCTTCATCCACGGCGGCGCCGTCCACGGGCTCGCCATGACCTTGACGGCCGGGTTAAGCGCCTTGGCCTGCTTCGTCAGCGCGATGACGGCCGTGTCGCGGGCGAGGGAGAAGTCGGCCAGGTCGCAGCACGTGTCGTCGTAGGTGTAGCTGAACCGGGCGAGGTCCGAGGCGCCCATCGGGTTGCGCAGGAAGGCGGCGCCGATCCCGGTCGACGGGCTGAACAGCCGCCGCATGACGTCGTCGCGGGTGGCCTGGCTCAGCGCTCCGCTGCCGCGCATCACCCAGGCCGCCGTGTCGGTGAACGAGGCGCCGGCGCCCTCGAACTGCTGGTACGTCGTGCCTTCGTCCACGGTGACCGTCTGGTTCCCGGGCGGGCTGCTCGGCCCGAACGCGATCGACGGCTGCTGCGGCTGCAGTCCCCGGGCGACGACGCGCCCCCGCGCGTCGCTGGTCGTGGTCAGCCAGACCGCGACGCTCTCACCGGCAAGAGCGCCGGGGGAGACGAGAGTGCTGGGGTAGCCGGCGGCGCCGGTCGGCTGGGGACCGCCAACCACCAGCGCCGCCGCCGCTACCAGGACCAGCGCTAAACAGCCCCTCACGCGACCCAGCCCCTCACCGGATCGTGAAGTCGGCCTGGTGGGTACCGGCGAACACCTGGTACACGCCGGCCGCGGTCTGGGGGCGTCCGTGCCCGTCGATGTCGCCGGGCGTCACCGCCAGCCGCGACACCGGGAAGTCGAGCTGCACCGTCTTGGCCTCGCCGGGCTTGAGCGACACCTTCGTGTACGCGGCGAGCCGCTTCGGCGGTGCGAGCACGGACGCCACCGGCTGGCCGACGTAGAGCGGCACGACCAGCGAGCCGGCCCGGTCGCCGGTGTTGGCGACCCGCACGGATGCCCGCACGGTCCCGCGCCGGACGTCCACCGTCACGCCGTCCACCGAGTACGTGGTGTACGACAGGCCCGCGCCGAACGGGAACAGAGGGCTGTACCCGGAGTCGGGGCCGCCGTTGGTGCCCGGCAGCTGCATGTAGTGGACGGGGTCGTGGCCCAGCGACTTCGGCCACGAGACGGGGAGCCGTCCGCTGGGGTTGACCCGCCCGTACAGGACGTCGGCGACGGCGAGGCCGCCCTCGTTGCCGGGCAGCCAGGCCGCGACCAGGCCAGCGGTGGCACCCGCTTCGTGCAGGACCAGTGGCCGCCCGGAGACGACGACCACGATCACGGGCTTGCCCGTCGCTTGCAACGCCTTCACGAGCGCCACCTGGTCGGCGGCCAGTTCGGGCCGGGGCGTGTCGGCCGGGCCTTCCGACCCGGGCTTCTCACCGACCACGACCACCGCCGCGTCGGCGTCGCGGGTCTGGGCGACGGCGTCGGCCGGCACCGGTGCGTGGACTATCGCAGTGCCGGCTGGCGCCGACGACGTCAGCCCCTGCACGATCGTGGTGCCCGGCACGGTCACGCCGTCCGGCACGCCCTGCCAGCCGATCGTCCAGCCGCCGACCTGGTTCGGCATCGAGTCGGCGCTCGGCCCGGTGACCACGACGCGTGAGCCGGCCCGCAGCGGCAGCGCGGAACCCTCGTTGCGCAGCAGCACCATCGAGTCGGCGGCGGTGCGACGGGCCAGGCCCGCGTCCGCCCGCAGGACGGCGGCGTCGGCGCGGGAAGGGTCGACGTATGGCCGCTCGAACAGCCCGAGCCGGAACTTGAACTGGAGCACCCGGCCGGCGGCCTCGTTCAGGCGCCGCTGGGAGATGAGGCCCCGCCGGACGGCTTCCAACGTGCTGGCGTGGAAGGTGCGGTCGTCCGGCGGGAGCATGGCCATGTCGACGCCGGCGTTCACGGCGAGCGCGACGGCGACAGGGTAGTCAGGGGCGATCTTGTAGGCGGTCTGGAGGCTCAGCACGTCGTTCCAGTCGCTCACGACGAGGCCGTCGAACTTCCACTGCTTGCGCAGGACGTCCGTCAGCAGGTAGCGCGACGCCGTCGCCGGCACGCCGTTGACCGCGCCCGAGTTGACCATCAGGGTCAGGGCGCCCGCGTCCACGGCGGCCTTGTACGGCGGCAGGATCGTGTCCTGGAGGTACCGCGCCGACATGTCGGCGGGTACCCGGTCGTGCCCGTTGGTCGGCACGGAGTAGCCGGCGAAGTGCTTCACGGTCGCCGCCACGCCGGGCGCGTCCTGGTAGCCCTTCACGCTCGCCGCCGCCAGGGAGCCGGCCAGCAGCGGATCCTCCGCGAACGTCTCGTAGTACCGGCCCCACCGCTGGTCACGGGCTACTTCGGCAACCGGGGCGAAGTTCCACGGCGAGCCGGTGGCGGCGATCGAACGCCGGGTCGACGCGGCCGCCGACCGCACGAGCGGCGCGTCCCACGTCGCGCCGAGGCCGATCTGGTGTGGGAAGACGGTCGCGCCGAGCACGTTGTTGTGCCCGTGGACGGCGTCCACGCCGTAGACGATCGGGATGTGCAGCCGCGAGTTCTCGATCGCGTACCGCTGGACGGCGTTGGTCATCTCGGCCCAGGCCCGGGGCGTGTTCGTCACCGGCCCCATGCCACCGCCGGACAGGATCGACCCGACCTTGTCATCCACCAGCACCTCGCGCATGCAGCGCTCGGTCAGCTCGCCGCCGCCCCAGGTGCATTCGCCCTGTAACCGGCTGACCGCGATCTGCTGGAGCTGTCCGACCTTCTCCTCGACGGTCATCCGCCGCAGCAGGTCGGCGACACGTTTGGAGACCGGCGCCTTCGCGTCGAGGTAGCTGGGTCGGCTGTCCGCCGACGCCGGGACGGTGAGCAGGGCGGCGGCACATACCCCGCCCACCAGCGCCGCCATCACGCGCCTGGTCGCTCGTACTCGCATGACGACTCCTCCGTGCCGGAAACGGATCTGGGGAGGTGCGGATTCTGCGGGGTTATGTCCCCCGAACTGAGCTGGCCAGGACGCTATGGCCACCCAGGGCACAGCGTCAATACAAACCTTAAAAAAAGTCCTTACGAGAGGACGTCCGGCAGCGAACCGGAAGCCGGCGGCCCGGCCGCCACATCAGGCCTACGCCGGCTCGTGAACCGGCTCCTCCGCCGCCACACCCCGCCCGAGCAGGTGGGCGACGGGCAGCGTGGCGGCGCCGTACGCGACGGCGTCCGGGCCGATCTGGCACAGCTCGATCGCGGTCTGCCGGTACGGCTCGCGCAGGGAGTGCTCGGCCGCCGAGGCGCGGATGGCCGGCAGCAGCCGCTCGCCGAGGGCCAGCCCGGCCCAGCCGCCGAGGACGATGCGCTCGGGGTTGAACAGGTTGATCAGGTTGGCGATGCCGGCGCCGAGGTAGCCGGCGGTCTCGTCCAGGATCTCGGTGGCGACGGGGGAGGTGTCGGCGAGCAGCGCGGCGATGCCGGCCTCCTCGTCCACGTGTGGGGTCACCGCGTCGCCGATGGCATGGCGGTACCGGTCGAGGACGCCCTCGGCGCCGACGTACGCCTCCAGGCACCCGCGCGCACCGCACCGGCACCGGCGGCCGCCGTACTTGATGATCGTGTGGCCCCACTCGCCGGCGCTGCTGCTGGCGCCCCGGTACATGAGCCCGCCGGTGATGACGGCCGCCCCGACCCCGGACCCGACGAGCGCGACGATCGCGTGCTTCGCGCCCCGTCCGGCGCCGAACCACAGTTCGGCCTGGCCGAGCGTGGTGGCGCCGTTGTCGATGAACAGGGGCGCGTCGACGCCCGTCCGGATCATGCGTTGGAGGGGAGTCGCCTCCCAGCCGATCGTCTGCGCGTGGACGACCGCTTCGGGGCCCTGCTCGACGATGCCGGGCACCCCGATCCCGACGCCGATGATCGCCGACGTGTCCACGCCGGCCGCCGCGATCACGTCGGACACGCCGCCGATGATGTGCGTGACGGCGGTCTCCGGGTCGGCGTGCATCGGGTTGAGCGGGTGGTGGGCCGTGGCGAGGCCCGTCATCTTCAGGTCGAACAGCTCGACACGGATCCCGGTCTCGCCGACGTCGACGCCGATGACGTAACCGTACTGCGGGTTCACGCGGAGCAGGACGCTCGGGCGGCCGCCGTCGGAGTCGACGGAGCCCGCCTCGATCACCAGCCCCTCCTCGATGAGGGCGCCGACGACGTTGCTGACCGTGGCCGCGCTCAACCCGCTCCGGCGGCTGAGGTGGAGCCTGCTGAGCGGGCCGTCGAAATAGAGGGCCGAGAGCAGGACGGACCGGTTCCGGCGCCGCACGTCCCGCACCGTGGTGCGCTGGTTGTCGCTGCGATCCACTCTCGCCTGCTCCGCTCTCAACGTCAGTTGTCTGCGCCGGGCTCCAACTGCCCAGCACAGTATGGCCCTCCGCCGTCACCGTCCGGATCGCCTCGGGTCGGGGTCGAAAAAAGTCCGAAGGCTCGTTGAACGCATTCCCGAACGCCTCCGTACCAGGAGGGCAAGAAGCAGAAATAGAAGTTCCCCCGGAAACGGACCGCCCGCCCGATGGCACGGGCACCGCGAAGTGCTTGCGTCGCCCCCGACGCGAAGGAAAGGGTCACTCACTCATGTATCGGTCTGAAGAACGGCGCCGACCTAGTCGGAAAGTGCCCATGATCGCGGTGGCTACCGTCCTCGCCCTAGTTGCGGGCGGAATGGTTGCCATGACCAGCGTGTCCAACGCGGCGGAGGGCCGCCGTGCGCGATGTGGCCCCCAGGTCGAGGGCGCCCAGAGCCCGACCGGCGAGCGGGTCGACGTCAGCCGGCAGAACGGCCGCGTCGTCCGCAACCACTGGGGTGACGGCCAGGAGCGCCCGGAGAACTGCCAGACGGCGCGCGAGAAGCAGGCCGAGGCCCGGGCCGGCAACCGCAAGAACCGCGGCAAGAAGGGCGAGGACAACGACGGCCGCGACCAGGACCAGGACGGTCAGGACCAGGACGTCGACCAGGACGACCAGGACGGCCAGGACCAGGACGGCGACGGCCAGGACAACGACAACACGGGCGAAGAGGGCGACGAGAACGCCGAAGAGGGCAACAACGAGGAAGAGGAAGCTGAAGAGGAGGAGCCGCCGGCCGAGCAGATCGACGAGGACGACATCATCGCCGAGAACTGCGACGACGACAGCAACCTCCAGCCGCACGACGGCTTCCAGAACGGCAACCGTTGCGTCGACACCGAGATGGGTGAGGTTGGCAACGAGGACCGCAACCCCTCGCTGCTGATCACGGACTTCCCGGAAGAGGTCCAGGAGGGCGAGGACTTCCAGATCCGCGTCAGCACCCGCAACCTCATCCGTGACCGCTTCCTCGCCGCCGGCCAGGGTGGCTACTACGTCGAGATGTCGAAGCTGAACGAGCAGGGCCTGGTCCGTGGCCACTTCCACACGGCCTGCCGGATCCTCAACAACGACGACGAGGCGCCCGACCCGCAGCCCGCGCCGGCATTCTTCGTCGCGACCGAGGACGGCGGCGGCGGTGCCCAGCCGGACGAGATCGTCATCGAGGTCCCGGGCCTGGAGGGCAAGGGCACGTTCCAGTGCGCCTCGTGGGCCGGTGACGGTAGCCACCGCCTCCCGATGATGCAGCGCGCGAACCAGACGCCGGCGTTCGACGCGGTTCGCATCGAGGTCCAGTAGGTAACCGCACGACCAAGGCGAGCGGGGCCCGGATCCAACCGTCCGGGCCCTGCTCGCCGCCTCAGGTAGAGAGCAAGGAGGAGGGGTCCCCATGCTTCGCGCAGTCCTTGGATTCGTCGCCGTCGGTATCGCCGGCTCGATCGCGCTCGCGGCGCCGGCTGCCGCCGACGTCAGCGTCACGCCGGCCGTGGCGCAGCGCGGCGGTCCGGCCGCGCTGGTGTTCAGCGTCCCCGGGGAGCGTCCCGCCGCGCACACCACGAAGATCGAGCTGCTGGCGCCGGAGAAGACGCCGATCGCCGAGATCTACCCCATGTCCGTGACGGGGTGGGCGCCGCTCCTCACCAGCCGCAAGCTCGACAAGCCGATCGAGGTCATCCACGGCACCCGGACGACCGAAGTCGTGACGAAGGTGACGTGGAAGCGGGTCGGCAAGGCCGTACCCAAGGCCGGCGAGCCGGTGTTGCTGAAGGTCTCGCTCGGTCCGATGCCGGAGGCCGAGCAGGTCGCGTTCACGATCGTCCAGACCTATTCGGACGGGACGGTCGTCCGCTGGGCGGATGCCCCTGGTGCCGCGCATCCGGCGCCGGTCGTGCGGCTGCTGGCCGTCGAGGAGGCCGGGACTGCAGAGACCCGCGCGGCTGCTCCGGCCACCGACGAGCCGGCCGGCGGCGGTACGCCGACGTGGCTGCTGGGCGCCGCGCTGATCGTCGTCCTGGCGTTCGTCGGCGAGGGCCTGGTCCTCTACACGGTGGACCGCCGCGCGACGGCCTGACGGCCCCGCGCCCGCGCCCGCGCCCCCGCGCCCCCGCGCGAAGTGTGTGGGATTTCGCGGGCTATACGTCACAAGATCCCACACGCTTCACCTTCCGTTCCGGCGCGGCACCCAGGGTCTGCCAGATGACAGACGGACTGAGCCGGCGGACGTTACTGGGAGTGGCGGGCGCGGGCGCGCTCGGCGCCGCGTTGCCGGCAGGTCCCGCCGTGGCGACGTCGCCGCGCCGGCGCCCGGATACCGACAGCCCGAGGTTCACTGTCGCCGTCATCCCGGACACCCAGTACCTGTTCGACCGTGACCGGGGCGACTCGGCGCCACTGGACGCGACCCTGAAGTACCTCGTCGACGCCGCGTCCGAGCAGAACATCGTGTTCGTCAGCCACCTCGGCGACCTGGTCGAGAACGCGCTCGCCAGCGAACTGGCCGAGATCAGCCGCAGCTTCCGGGTCCTCGACCGGCACCGCGCCGGCTACTCCGTGCTCGCCGGCAACCACGACATCGACTCCCGCACGGACGACCAGCGCGGTCCGAGCCCGTACCTGGACGAGTTCGGCCCGGACCGGTTCCGGCGCCTGCCCACGTTCGGCGGCGCCACCCCGGACGGGTACAACACGTGGCACCGGTTCCGCGCGGCCGGTCGCGACTGGCTGGTGTTCGCGCTGGACTGGCGCCCGTCCGACAAGACCCTCGCCTGGGCGCAGGGCGTCCTCGACCGGCACCCCCGGCTGCCCGTCATCCTCACCACCCACGACCTCGCCGAGGCGGACGCGACCGGGCAGGCCGAACTCTCCACGCACGGCCGCCGCCTGTGGGACGGGCTCATCGCCAGGAACGACCAGATCTTCCTGACGCTCAACGGCCACTACTGGCCGCCCGGACGGGCGGTGCTGCGCAACGACGCCGGCAACGACGTGCACGTCCACATCACGAACTACCAGGACCGGTACTACGGCGGCAGCGCGATGATCCGCCTGTACCACTTCGACCTGGCCCGCGACACGATCGACGTCGAGACGTTCTCGCCGTGGCTGCTGGGCCAGCCGTCCGGCCGATTGAACACGCTGGACCGTGGCGAGATCGAGCGGACGACGCCGGTCGACCGGTTCAGCGTCCCGATCGACTTCGAGCGTCGGTTCTCCTCGTTCGCGCCGGTGCCGCCGCCCGCGCCGCGTCCGGCGCGTGACGTGCTGGTGCCCGGCACCGTCGCGTACTGGCGGTTCGACGCACCGGGCTTCCGGGACCTGTCCGGCCACGGCAACCACCTCACGCGCGTCACCTGGCCGGGCAGCGGCCAGGACGCCCTGCGGTTCACCCACGAGCACCACCGCGACGCGCCCGGCCACGGCAGCCTGTTCTTCGACGGGGCGAAGAACCCGGCGCGGGGCGCCTACCTGCGGACCGTCGACGGCGCGCCGCTGAACGGCGCGACCTTTCGCCGCGGCTACACGATCGAGGCGTTCGTCAAACTGCCGGCCACCTTCACCGACGGGCACGCGTGGTGCGGCCTGTTCACCCGCCTCGGCACCGGCGCGGACGCAGGCAAGACCGGCGACGACCCGAGCGAGCCGCTGGCCACGCTGAACCTGTCCGACGGCGCCGGCATCCAGTGGGCCGCGTTCCCCCTCAACCAGGACGGGATCTCCACGAACTGGAGCCACGAACTCCCGCGCGAGCAGTGGTGGCACGTCGCCGTCGTCAACGACGGGCGCCGCACCGTCCTGTACGTCGAAGGCTCCGAGGTGCTGCGGAACCCGTCGACGCCCGCGGTCGGGATCGCGTCGACGGGCGCCGGCTGGCTGCTCGGCGCGTACCAGTACGGCGGGACGGTCGAGCAGAGCTACCACGGCTGGCTGGGCGACGTCCGGATCGTCGATCGCGCCCTGTCGCCTAGGTCGTTCCTGACCTCCCGCCGGTGAGGTGCCCGGCGCCGTCGAGGCTCCGGGTGCGGATCAGCTCGGTCACGTGCGTGACGAACGCGGCCAGCGGCATGGACTCCTCGGCCCCGGATCGGTAGCGGACCGACACCGTCCCGTGCTCCCGCTCCCGGCGCCCGAGGACGACGATCAGCGCCACCTTGCGGGCGACGGCCGCCCGGACCTTCGCGTTCAACCGGTTGTCGCTGGTGTCCACGTCCGCGCGGACACCAGTGTCCACCAGCACGTCCCGGACCTCCGTCGCGTGGCCGGCGAGGTCGTCGGCGATCGGGATGACCCGTACCTGTTCGGGGGCGAGCCAGACCGGGAACGCCCCGCCGAAGTGCTCGGTGAGGTAAGCGACGAACCGCTCGTGTGAGCCGAGCGGCGCCTGGTGGACGACGGCGACCGGCTTCTCGGCGCCGTCCGAGTCGCGGAAGGTCAGCCCGAACCGCTGTGGCGTGTAGAGGTCGATCTGGTTGGTGGACGCGCTGAACTCCTTGCCGGTCACCGCCCGGATCACGAAGTCCACCTTCGGCCCGTAATGCGCCGCGCCGCCCGGGTCCTCGACGTACGGGATGTTCGACTCGTCCATCGCCTCGCGGGTGATCCGTTCGGCGGTACGCCACATCTCCTCGTCGCCGTGGTACTTGTCCTTGTCGGACGGATCGCGCAGCGCCAGCACCATGTGGAAGTCGGTGATGCCGAGGGTGCGGTAGTAGTCCTCGTGCATCCGCATGACGTCGACGAACTGGGCCTTGGCCTGGTCGTAGCCGCAGTAGACGTGCGCGTCGTTCTGCGTGAACCCGCGGGTGCGCATCATGCCGTGGAGCTGACCGCTGCGCTCGAACCGGTACACGGTGCCGTGCTCGGCGAGCTTGTACGGCAGCTCCCGGTAACTGCGCGGCCGGGACCGGTAGATCATGTGGTGGTGCGGGCAGTTCATCGGCTTGAGGTAGTACCGCTCGCCCTCGATCTCGATCGGCGCGTAGAGATCCTCGTCGTAGTACGGCACGTGGCCGGACAGCCGGTACAGCTCCTCCTTGGTGATGTGCGGGGTGACGACGCGCTGGTAGCCGCGCTTGCCTTCGATCTGCCGCGCCCACTGTTCGAGCTCGTCCCGGACGATCGTGCCGTTGGGTAGCCACAGCGGCAGGCCCTTGCCGATCTCCTTGCTGAAGGTGAACAGCTCGAGCGCCTCGCCGATGCGGCGATGGTCGCGCTTCGCGGCCTCCTCCTGGAGGCGGACGTGTTCCTCCAGCGCGTCCGGAGTGGGCCACGCGGTGCCGTACACGCGCTGGAGCTGCGCGTTCTTCTCGTCGCCGCGCCAGTACGCGGCGGCACTCCGGAGGAGCCTGAACGCCGGGATGTGCCCGGTCGACGGGAGGTGCGGGCCGCGACAGAGGTCACTCCAGCACCGACCGCCGGACTCCGCGTCGACGTTGTCGTAGATCGTCAGCTCTGCGTCGCCCTGATGGTCCGCCACCAACTCCAGTTTGTACGGTTCATCGCCAAGTTCGACGGTGGCGTCACCGACCGACGTCGCACGGCGCTGGAACCGCTGGCCGGCAGCGACGATCTCCCGCATCCGTGTTTCGACGCGGTCCAGGTCGTCCGGACGGAACGGGGTCTCGACGGCGAAGTCGTAGTAGAAGCCGTTCTCGATCGGCGGGCCGGTGCCCAGCCTGGCGTCGGGGAAGAGGTCCTGGACGGCCTGCGCGAGGACGTGCGCGGTCGAGTGGCGCAGGACGTCGAGCCCGTCCGGGCTGGACAGGCTGACGGGCTCGACCTCGACGTCGGTCGCGGGTGCCCAGGACAGGTCCTTGAGCGCGCCGTCGGCGGTACGGGCCACGACGACCGCGTCCGGCCCGTCCGCCGGGAGCCCCGCGCCGGCGACCGCTTCGCTCGTCGTCGTCCCGGCTGGGACGACGACGCGCTCCACCGGGACGGCATGACGAGCAGAGGACACGGTCATCTCCTTGCGTTTGGTGATGTCCGCCGCAGCGTACGAGCCCTCGCGGGCCAGACGCCCGTTGTTTTCAGCCGGCGGCGGCGACCGGGAGCGGCTGGCCGAGGCGGCGCCGGGCCTCGGTGAGCAGGCGCTCGGCGGTCAGGCGCCGCACCCGCACGCTGGTCGCGCGCAGGACGGGCAGGCACTCCTCCAACGCGGTGATGGCTTCGCGCGGCCGTCCGGAGCAGAGGTACGCCTCGCCGACGTGCATCGACGCGGTCGCGGCGCCGCGGGTGTCGCCCACGTCGAGCAGGAGCTGGCGGGCGCGCTGCCCGGCCCTGATCGCGGCCGCCGGGCGTTGGCTCTTCAGGAGTATCCGGACGTGGAGCAGGAGCAGCCACGCGTAACCGCGCGGCTCGTGCGCCGCATCGGCCAGGCGGATCGCCTGGCGGTACGTCGCGGCGGCGGCCGGGAGGTCGCCGAGCGCGAGGCAGCAGTCCGCCTTGCGGCCGAGCAGGCTCCGGCGGCCGCTGGGGTTCGTCAGGCCGCGCGCGGTGAGGAGCGCTTCCTCCAGCAGGACGAGCGCTTCGGTGTGGCGGTCCCGCATCATCAGGGTCTCGGCGTGGGTCCGCAGCGCGAGGACCTGGGTCTGCGCGTCGGCATCGTCGCGGGCCACGTCGACGGCCTCGGTGACGAGCGCGTCCACCGGCAGCCCCTGCGTGGCGCGGGCGAACGCCAGCCCGGTCATGCTGCGGACCAGCTCGTGCGGACGGCCGAGCCGGCGGAACCCGTCCACGCAGCGGGCGAACGCCCGGGCCGCCTCGCCCAGGTTCTCGTGGAGCAGGAGATCGGCGTGGGCGTACTCCGCGCGCCAGGCCACGACCTCGTCCCCGGCGGCGAGCGCGGCGTCCCGGATCGTCGCGCGTACCCTCCTGAGCTGGTCGAGCCCGCTCTGTTCCATGGCGGGCACCAGCAGATCGGCGGCCGTGGCGGCCTGAACATAGAGCCCGATCTCACACCCGCGCCGGATCGCGTCGAGCACGAGCGCCCGCTCGGCGTGGACCCACGCGTGCGGGCACTCGCCGATGTCGATCGCCGGCGCGCTCGGGGAGCCGGCAAGGGGCTCCGGCGTCAGTCCGTCGGTGGCCGTCGCCACCCGCGCGTAGACGGTGCGGCCGATGGTGATCAGCGCGTCGAGGAGCCGTCCGACGGATGCCCGGACGGTCGGCTCGTCGTCGGCGGCGGCCCGCTCGCGGGCGAACACGGCGACGAGGTCGTGCGGGCGGTACCGCGGTTCGCCGGTCCCGTCCGTCCCGATCGGATCGACGAGTCCGGCCGTGACCAGCTGTTCGACGAGCCGGTCCCCGTCGCCGCCGTCGGTGAGGGCGCCGAGCGTCCAGGCGGCGAAGTCGCCGGTCGGGAGCAGTCCCATGCGGCGGAACGCGACCCGCAGGTCCGCGGGCAGGGCGGTGTAGCTGATCTCCAGCCCGGCCCGGACCTCCAGCCGGCCGAGCACCAGCTCGTCGAGGCGCCGCGGCTCGTCGCGGAGCCGTCCCGCGAGCGCGTCGAGGCGGGCGGCCGGCTGCGGCTGGAGCCGGGCGCCGAGGATCCGCAGCGCGAGGGGGAGCCCGCCGCACAGCTCGACGATCTCGGTGGCGGCGCCGGCCTGGCCTTGGAGCCTGCCGTCGCCGAGCATCCGCCGCAGCAGCGTCAGGCCCTCGGCGCTGGACAGCGGCGCGAGCCGGTGGTTCCGCGCGCCCGACACGTCCGCGAGCGTCCGCCGGCTGGTGACCAGGGTGGCCGTGCCGGCGGTGCCGGGGAGCAGCGGTTCGACCTGGTCGGCGTCGGCGGCGTCGTCGAGGACGACCAGGACGCGGCGGTCCGCCGTCAGCGCGCGGAACGCGGCGGCGCGGGCGGTGAGTCCGGCGGGGATGCCGTCCGGGGCGACCCCGAGCGTGTCGAGGAACTCGGCGAGGACGGCGGCGGGGTCGCGCGGGACGGTGCTGGTGCCGTCGAGACGTGCGTAGAGCTGACCGTCCGGGAACTCGACCCGGAGCTGGTGGGCGACCCGTACGGCGAGAGCGGTCTTCCCGATGCCGGCCGTGCCGGACACCGTCACGACGGGCACGACCTGGCTGGCGACGCCGGACAGGAGATCGGCCGTCACCGCGGCGGACGCCTCGGCCCGCCCCACGAAGTCGCCCGTGACGAGCGGGAGCTGGCAGGGCGCCCGGAGCGGTTCGCGCGCGGTGGTCCGCCAGGTGGCGTCGCCGGCGAGTATCGCGGTGTGCAGGTCGCGCAGCGCGGTGCCCGGATCGATGCCCAGCTCGGTGCCGAGATGGTCCCGGACCTCGCGGTACGCGGCGAGCGCGTCGGCCTGGCGGTCGCACCGGTACAGCGCGGTCATCAGTAGCTCCCAGCCACGTTCCCGCAGCGGGTGTTCACGGGTCAGCCGCTGGAGGTTCGCGACGACCGACTCGTGCTGGCCGAGCCGTAACCGGACGTCGAGCCACTGCTCGTCGACGGCCACCCGGTGCGCGTTCAGGGCCGCGATCTCGTCCTGGTGGAGTTCTTCGGAGTCGACCTCGGAGAGGGCCGGTCCGCGCCACAGCGCCAGGGCCTCGCCGAGAAGCGCCTCGGCCTGCTCCGGCGCGTCGGCGGCCAGGGCCTGGCGGCCGTCCTCGGCGAGGCGACGGAACCGGAGCAGGTCGAGGGTGTCCGGGTCGACGCTCATCACGTAGCCGCCGGCCGCCGTCTGGAGCACGTCGTCGCCGCCGAGGATCTTGCGCAACCGCGCGACGTGGACCTGGACGGCCGACCGCGCGCGGGGCTGCGGGCTCGTGCCCCACAGCCAGGACGCGAGCTGCTCGACGGACACCACCCGGTTCGCGCGCAGCAGCAGCCCCGCGAGCGCGATCCGGCCCTTGCCGGCCGCCACCGTCACCGCGCGTCCCCCGACCCGCACCTCCAGCGGACCAAGCACTCTGAAATCCATCTTCACCCCCTGTCCCGGCGCCGATGCTGGCACCGGGACAGGCAGGCAGTGAAGGGATACCCCTCGCGCTTGCACCAACTGGCAACAATTCACCCGTCACGGACGGCGGCAGGTCTGGCAGGTGCCGCGCCTGCGGAGGTGGTAGGCGTACGTCGCGGCGCCGAGGGCCACGCCCCAGAGGGTCCAGAGCTGCGCCGGGCCGACGGTCACCCATCCGCTGCCCTCCGGGTAGTAGCCCAGGACGAGCGCGCGGTCCGGATCCACCGAGCCCCGGGGATGGCGGTTGGTTGCGTCACTGCCCGGGTCGCCCGCCGGTCGAGGCGGGGTGAGCTGTGCCGATCCGTGTTCTCGTGGCCGACGACCAGGCCAACATCCGCGGCGCCTTCCGCATCATCCTCGACGCCCAACCTGACATGAGCGTGGTCGGTGAGGCGGCGGACGGCATCGCCGCGCTCGAACAAGCCCGACACCTCCGTCCGGATGTCGTCCTCGCCGACATCCGCATGCCCCGGCTCGACGGGCTGGAGGTGACGCGGCACCTCGCCGCGCCGGCGCCGGATCGCGGCGCCACGACGCTCACGGGGCGTGAACTGGAGATCGCCCGCCTCGTCGCGAGCGGCTCGACCAACGCCGAGATCGCCGCCGAACTGTTCATCGCGCCGGGCACGGTGAAGAACCACCTGGCGGGGGTGCAGCGCAAGCTCGGCGTCCGTGACAGGGTCGGGATCGCGGCCTGGGCGTGGGACAACGACCGAGCCGCTCCGTGAGCCGCTACAGAACCGTTCATCGTTTGAGAGGAGTCCCGTGTCTATCCCCAGCCCAGCCCCATCCACCTCGCCGATCTCAGCGGCGATCAACGCACTACGCGCCGCCGGTGAGAACGGCGACGCTGATGCGGTCGCCGAGGTCCTGGCACGCGACGTCGTTTTCCACTCCCCGATGTCAGCGACGAAACTGTTCGAGGGCAGGGACGAGGTCACGGCACTCCACCGTGACATCTTCGCCGTCCTCGACGACATCGACACCACCGAACCGCTCCTGCTCGGCGACACGGGAGCGTTCTCCTTTCGCGCTCGCGTGCGCGAGGTGCAGCTCGAAGCCATGAATCTGGTGCGCGTCGACGAGCAGGGGCAGATCGTTGAGTACACGGTCTTTGTCCGTCCACTTCCGGGCCTCGCGACACTGTTCGCAATGCTCCCGCCGAGGGTTGCGGCAAGGCGACGTGGACGCCTCGCGGGAGCGCTGGTGGCGGCACTCGCCCGCCCCCTCGCGTTCGTACACCGCACCGCGGACCGCGTAGCCCCCAGATTCCTCTAGTCGGGAAGCTGGTCGTAGCGCGCGAGCGTCGCCCGGTTCGTCGACGCGTCGCGGAACACCAGCTCCCACGGACCCGTGTTGATGTCCATCTCCTTGCCGAACCCGACCCACTTCCCGGCGAGGCGCCGCCCGGTCGGCTCGGCGAGCAGCTGGATCGCGCCGTGGTAGCGGGCGCCCCGGTAGTAGCCGCCCTCCGCGGTCTGCTCGACCCACGTGCCGGTGAGTACGTTCCCGTCGACCGTCAGGTCCATCGTCAACATCGAGTCCGCCGAGCCGGGGAGGCTCCGGACCGTCAGCCGGTCGCCATGCTGCAGCACCACGACGTGATGCATCCCGGTGAACGTCTCGTCGCGTCCGCTGGAGTAGTACTCGTACCGCGACAACCAGACGCCGGAGTAGTTGCCGCGCGGTGCCGAGCGCGGGGCCGGCGAGACAGGCGCCGCTGACGCCGCGGCGGACGACGGTTGGAGATCGTGCCCGCCATGTCCGTCGCCGCTCGCCCGCGCGAACACCGTGGGCGTGTCGAACCCAAGCGACTCAACCGGAAGGCCGGTGACTGCCTCCAGCGCGCGCGCGTAGAGCGGTCGCGGGGCGGCGGTGGTGCCGGACTCCCACCGCTGCACGAGCCGCTTCGAGGCATCGTTCGGCTGGCCGACCTTGTCGCCGGCGGCGCGGACGGCACGGGCGAAGTCGTCCTGGCTCATGCGCAGGCCGATGCGGACGGCGCGGAGGGCGCTGTTCGGCGTGGTCACGGTTCAACGGTAGCGATCTGACGCCGCCAATGACACCGGAATGTCGTCCTACATACCGCCGGAATAACGCCCAAATCGACGCCGCGCTCACATGGTGTGAAGCGCGACGCTACTTCAGTACAACTCCCCGCCGCAGGGGTGCGCAGACCACAGCGGCGGGTGACCGGGCAGGGCACGGTCGGCTTCCCGGCCGCCGATCGTGTCCTGCCCCGTCAACGGCCCGGCGGCTGGCCTGTCCAACCTCGGCCCCGCCGGGTTGCCGACTGAGAGGGGGTCACTGATGGATCAGCTTGGTGAGCCGGTGCCGCGTTCCGACCAGATCGCCACTGCGGCCGGCCTCGCGAGTCTGCACGTCCGGCACGAGCACGACCGGCGTTGCTGGTGGTGTTTCCGTCCGTGGCCGTGCGCCGACCGGCTCTGGTCCGACCGGATCCTGAGGCTCGCCCGCGAGGTCCGTCGTGGATGACGCCGCCACGCTCGCGGCTACGAGCAGGTGAGCGACAAGCTCTCGTGGCGGGCCTCTGTGTGCACTCGGTCCAGGCCGTCGACGTGTGCGGCGAGCAGGGCACCGACCTCGCCGAGGGCACCGCCGACGCCGATACACGGCATCCCCGCGGCGTTCGCGGCGTGCACGCCTGCGGGTGCGTCCTCGACCACCACGCATCGAGTGGGCGCCGCACCGAGTAGTTCGGCCGCGGTCAGGTAGCCCTCGGGATGAGGCTTGCCGTGCTGGACGTCGTCCGCTGCGACCAGGATCTTGGGTTGCGGCAGCCCGACCGCGGCGAGTCGCCCCAGGGCAACCGCGCGGGTGCCGGAGGTGACGACAGCCCAGCGTTCGTGCGGGAGCGTGGAGAGAAGCTCGGCTGCTCCAGCGGCCGCCGTCAGCCCATCGAAGTCCTGTGCCTCGCGATCCAGGATGCTGCGAGCCTCTGCCTCGACGTCCAGGTGCGGCGCGATCAGCCGGACAACGTCGATGTCCCGTCGGCCGTGGGACAGGGCGACGGCCTTGTCGCCGTCCAGCCCGTGTGCGGCGGCCCATTCGCGAAGGATGCGTTCGATCAGCCCCAGCGAGTCGACGAGGACACCATCCAGATCGAACAAGATCGAGTCACAGGTGAGCCTGCGCTGGTGCATTCGCGTCTCGTCCTTCGCTCTAGGTGGTACCGACCTCCCACTCTGCTATGGCAGGATGATGGAATCAATCGTAAGATTCTGGCACCACAGATCGATGCGCACGGGACAGCTGGGCACCATCCGCCGTCGGTCGGACGCCGCAATCACGCGGCACGGGGTGGCGGGGCTGAGCGAAACCGCGCTCCTACTCAGCGACGGGCGCCACGAACTCTGGGATCACTGCCTCCAACCGGGAGACGAGATCCACGACACCGGCCACCCTGCCGGAACCAGAGAGCTGATCCATGTCGCCGACGGCACGCTCACAGTCGACGTCGGCTCCGCCTCCTTTGTCGTGGCAGCCACCGATGCCCTGGACTTTCGCGCCGACCGGCCGCACACCTACCGCAATGCCGAGCACGCTCCAACCCGCTACACGGTGCACGTGATCTACACGGGGGCACCCGACCGCCGATACGGCGTCCACTAAGAGTCGGGGTACGGCAAATGACGTAGGCGGTGCGCGACGGTAGTTGCACGGCGCATGGCCGAAAGTCCCCGCTCATGTTCAGTCGCCCGTCCGATGAGGCGGAGTGTGGTCTGGATCACTATTTGAGGTGTAACCGATGCCGTCAGAACTCCGGATCGAGGCCTCCGATGAGCAACCGCCCGAACCACGAGGCCAGGACCGTGCGACGCATCCAGGTGACCCGCCGCCCGCGGCGTCGCGAGGTGCTTCCTGACACCACGATCACCGACTCCTGGCCGCCCCGGCTGAACACGCAGCTGTAGCCCCAGCCGGCAAGGTCCCAGCCGCAGAGGTGAGAGCGATGCAAAGCTTCGCCAAGGACGTCGTTACGCACGGTGTGCGGGCGTACACTCTCGCTGTGCGTCGGACCAGTTCCTGCCAGGTCGACCGGGGGTCGCGGCGACGGTGGGAAGAGCAGCGACGCTGGGTAGAACAGCGGCGGCCATGACGACGCCGGGCCTCCACCGAGCCACGGCGGGTTTCCCCGCGCCCGGCCACCCACGCCGTCCCCGCCCGGTGATCGGCGTGCTTCAGGACCAACTCCTCGGGCTCTACGCGGAGGAGTGGCTCGGATCCGTCGACGCGGCGCGGGCACACGGCTGTGACCTGATCACCTTCTGCGGCCGGGCCCTGGTGGACGGCGGCCTCTCCCGGTTGAACAACTCCGTCTATGACCTGGCGACCGAGCAGACCCTGGACGGCTTGATCGTGTGGACGCAGGTCCTCGCGGTCGGCGTGGGTCAGGAGCGCACGGAGGAGTACTGCCGCCGCTTCGCGGGGCTGCCGATCGTCAGTGTGGAGCTGCCGTTGGGCGACGCACCCGCGGTCCTGATGGACAACCGGCAGGGCATGTACGACGCGGTGAGCCATCTGATCCAGGTGCACGGCCGCCGGCGGATCGCCTTCACCCGCGGCCCGATCACGCACCAGGGCAGCAACCAGCGCTACCAGGGTTACCTCGACGCGATGGCCGACCACGGGCTGCCGGTGCCTTCGGATCTGGTGACGCCGGTACCCGGACGATCGTCCGATCCTGGGAAGTCACGATGGGCCGACTGGCCGACGGTGCTGAACACCTGGCTGTCGACGCTGCTGGAAACCGACCCCCCGGACGCCATCGCCGCCGCCCACGACGACAACGCCGCGTGGGCACTCTCCAGGCTGGCGGGAGCTGGCGTGCGGAGCCCCGAAGATGTCCCGGTCGTGGGCTTCGACGACTCGACCAGCATGCCGGGACACATACTCACCTGGAATCCCGACGTCATCATCGAGGACATGCGCGCCGGCAGCCAGCGCGACCAGCAGGCCGGCCAGCGCGCGGGCAACGTCAGCAGCCTGGTCAGTTCCCTGTCGTTGACGACGGTGCGGGCGCCGTTCTACGAGATGGGCTGGCGCGCGGTCGAGGCCGTCCTCGGCCTGGTCCACGGCGAGACCGTGCCGAGCACCATCACCGTCCCGACCGAGCTCGTGGTCCGGCGCTCCTGCGGCTGCCACCCGTCCACCGACCAGCTCATGCCGCCGGTCCCCGGAACGGATCAGGGAACGCGTTCGGTGCCGGAGCGGCCGGTCATCCATCGGCGGCAGCCGGCGGAGGCGGGGTTGCCGGAGGACTGGGGCGAGCAGCTGGCGGCGGCGTTCGTGGCCGATATGCGGGCCGACCAGGCTGACGCCTTCCCTGAGCTGCTGGACCAGTTCATGCAGGTCAGCCTGTGGTCAGGGGAATCGGTCGAGACCTGGTGGCGGGTGCTGTCCACGCTGCGTGAACTCATCGGCGGCCCAACCGCCAGCGCAGCCGAGATCAGGCGCGGTGACGATCTCTGGTTGCATGCCCAGCTCCTGCTCAACGAGACGACCGGCCGGCAACGCCACTACGCGCAGGTCCTCACGGAGAAACGCAACCAGATCGTGCGGGAGATCGGCCAGAAGCTGGTCATCTCCTCGGACCTTGCGGAGTTGGCCGATGTCCTGGCCGAAGCGCTGCCCCAGGTTGGCATTCCGAGCTGTTATCTCGCGGCGTACGAAGCCGCGATGCCCGACGCCGGCGGGTCGGCGGTGGCCCCCGCCGCGCCGACCGGGCCCGTGTCGACCGCCCGGTCACGAATGCTGCTGGCGTACGAAGACGGCGCCCGCGCTGATATCTCTCCCGACCGCGCGGTCTTCCCCTCCGCCTGCCTGGTACCCGACGACCACCTGCTGCACCGCACGACGCCCTACAGCATGGTCGCGGTGCCCTTGTTCTTCAAGGACCAGCTGCTCGGGTTCGCGCTCCTCGAGCTGGGCCCTGCCATCGGCTGGGTCTACGCGGCCCTGCGGGAACAGGTCAGCAGCGCCCTGCACCGCGTCTTCATGGTCGAACGCGAACACGCGGCCGTCGCCGCTCTGGAAGTAGCCCACCGGCGCGAGGAACGCCACCGTCTCGCCAGCGAACTGCACGACTCCGTCTCGCAGGCTCTGTTCTCCATGACGCTCCACACTCGCGCGGTACAGCTGGCGGTGCAGCAACAAGGCTGGGAGCCCCAGCACCGGATCGTCCGGGGCCTTGCCGACCTGCGCGAACTCACCCAGAGCGCGCTCACGGAGATGCGTGCCCTGATCTTCCAACTGCGCCCCGACGCGCTTCGTGAGGAGGGACTGGTCGCAGCGATCCGCAAACACGCCGCCGCGGTCGCCGCCCGCGAAGAGTTCGCTGTCGTGGTACACGCGTCCGACGACCGCCTGCATCTCCCCGAACGCGCCGAAGAAGAGCTCTTCCGCATCGTTCAGGAGGCCCTGCACAACACCGTCAAACACGCCCAGCCGAGCCGCGTCGACATCCGGCTCGACGGACCCGCCGACGCGGGCGGCACCCTCACCATCGAAATCGCCGACGACGGTAGCGGCTTCGACCCCGACCTGCCCCGCCCGGGACACGTCGGCCTGGAGTCCATGGGCGAGCGGGCCGGACGACTCGGCGGCCAGTTCACCATCCACAGCTCCCCCTCGGGGTCCACGGTCCGCGTGGTACTACCGGACATCCTGCGGCGGGAGCCAACCGACGACACCTCGGCGACCTCGGTGACGGACCGTGAAGGGACTGGGTAACGATGAGCGAGCGAGGTGACACGCGCCAGATCCGCGTCGTCCTGGTCGACGACCACGCGGTCGTGCGGCGCGGCATGCGGGCGTTCTTCGAGATGCTCGACGACATCGAGGTCGTGGGCGAGGCCGGCGACGGGCAGGCCGCCCTCAACGAGCTCGCCGTGATGGCGACGCGGGACGACCTGCCCGATGTCGTGCTCATGGACCTGCTCATGCCCCGCCTCGACGGCCTCTCCGCCACGGCGGCGATCAAGAAGGAATACCCGAGCGTCGAGGTCGTGGCGCTCACCAGCTTCAGCGAGGCCGAGCGCGTACACCAGGCGCTGGAGGCCGGAGCCGCCGGCTACCTGCTCAAGGATGCCGAGGCCGACGAGGTGGGTGCGGCCGTGCGGGCTGCCTACCGTGGCGAGGTCCACCTCGATCCAGTGGTGGCCCGCACGCTGACCCGGTCGCTGGTGGCGACTCAGCGCACCGCTGCGGCGCTGACCCCGCGGGAACGCGAGATCCTCGTCCTCGTCGCCCAGGGCAAGTCGAACCGGGACGTCGCCAAGGCCCTCGTGATCAGCGAACGCACCGCGCGTACGCACGTCAGCAACGTGCTGAGCAAGCTCGGTCTCGCCTCACGGACCCAGGCCGCCCTGTGGGCCGTCCGGGAGGGGCTCGTCTCGGAGCACGACGGCAACACTCAGCGGAGCTGACACCACGCGTACGCGACAAATGTCGCGGACGAATCGAGTCGGCAAGCTCTTACTGCCGCCGCCGTCATGACCTTGACTGGTGATACGACGTCAACAGTTAGGAGTCGTTTGTGATCCGCGACCGCGACGAAGATCCGGTCCGCGTCCTCATCGTCGAGAACGACCCCCGGGTACGCGCTGCCTTGAGCACCTTCCTTTCCGCGTCCACCGGTTTCGAGATCATCGGGGACGTCGGCAACGCTGCCGCGGCGCTGGAACTGGCACGATCGCACACCCCTGATGTCGCGCTCGTCGACATTCTCGTACCGGACGCGCCCGCGGGTCTCGGGCTCCTGCGCACCCTCACCAGCGAACTCCGCATCCCTGCCGTCGCGATCAGCATCCGTAGCAGTTTCCGCCAGAGCGCCCTCGCCGCCGGCGCCTGCCAGTTCGTGGACAAGGACAGCACACCGGAGCTCCTGCTGCCGGCGTTGCGGGCGTCCGCGTCGCGGCAACCACACGAAAGCTCGTAGCGCGTCGGTTCCCGCAGGTCGAGGGGGTTGCCGTCCGTATTGACACGTGCGCTGAGCGTGCACATACTCCGTCCGGGTAGGACCGCGCTTCTTTCGGGGCCGTGCCACGACGTCAATGCTCGGGCAATTCAGCCCTGCTGCTGACGAGCCGCACCACGTGCCCTGACCGTGGCAAGCGGAAAGTGTGGCGTTCACATGGAGCCAGATCTCTCAAGACGGAGTTTTCTCGTTGGCTCGCTGGCCGGTGCGGGCGCCGGACTGCTGGGCCTCGCGGGCTGCGGCGCCTCCCCTCGTTCCGCCTCCGCCGGTACCGACCACCTCAGCGTCTGGTACTGGCCAGGGGCGCTGAGCAACCGTCTGCTCGCGGTTTCGGCCAAGGGCGTGCCCGGCGTCGCGGGTCTCAAGGTGGTGGGCTCTCCGACCACGGTCGGGGACAGCCTCTACACCAGGCTGCGCACCAGCCTGGCCGCCCGCGCCTACGTGCCCGACATCACGGCCCTCAACGTCGACATCGCAGCGTTCTTCCCCGACGAGGACCAATTCCTCGACCTGAACGAGCTGGGTGCCGACGCTGTCAGGAGCCAGTACCTCGGCTGGAAATGGCGGAGCGGCACCAGCCCTTCCGACCGGCTGATCGGCTTCCCCATCGACGCCGGCCCTTCGGCCCTGTACTACCGCAAGGACGTCTTCGACCAGGCGCGGCTGCCCTCTGAGCCGGACGAGGTGGCGGAGGCCATCACCTCCTGGGACGACTACTTCGCGGTGGGCAGGAAGCTCAAAGCCGTGCGGCCCGACGCCTTTCTCATGTCCGACATCCGGATGGTCTTCCGGATGTCGCTGTTGCAGAACGCGAATCAGTTCGTGGATCGGAACAGCCACTTCATCGGCGACCAGGAGCACGTCCGGCGTTCCTGGGACCTGGCTGTGGAAGCACTCCGGCAGGGGCTCAGCGCCAAGATCGCCCCCGGTGCGCCCGATCTCAACGCGGCTCTCGCACAGGGCCGGATCGTCTCCAACTGCAGCGCGGTGTGGGCGATGTTCTCGCTCAAGCAGATCGCCGCCAGCTCGTCCGGCGCATGGCGGCTGACCAGGTTGCCCGGCGGGCCGGCCAACTACGGCGGCTCCTTTCTCGCGGTGACCAGGTACTGCCGGGATCCAGAGGGGGCGTTCGCGTTCATCAGGTGGCTGCTGGGCCCCCAGAACCAGTTGGCGGCCTATCAGGAAATGGCTCTGTTCCCGACCACTCCGGCCATCTACGGCGAAGCGGCTATGCGACAGCCGGACTCGTTCTTCGGCGGCCAGCGCCCGATCGACGTCTTCGGCGAGGCTGCCGAGCAGGCGCCCGTCGTGTATTTCAGCCCCTACGAAGCGAGCGCCGCCGACCCCATCTACCTGGAGTTGATCAACGTGGAGCAACTCGGCAAGAACCCGGACCGGGCGTGGCGGGACGCGATGGCCAGCGCGGAGAGGACCCTCTCCCAACGGGGGGTGAGCTGAGATGCCACTGGTCCCAGCGACCGGTGCCCCGTGGCGCCACCTGCCCGTGTATCTCGCCATCTCGCCGTTCTTCGTGCTGTTCGCCGTATTCGGCGCGTTCCCGATCGCCTTCTCGCTCTACCTGTCCTTCCACGAGTGGGACGGAATCGGCGAGCGGCGCTTCGTCGGATGGCAGCAGTACAACTGGCTGATCCACGACAGCGTGTTCTGGAAGTCGGTGCTGAACACGTTCGAGATCTGGATCATCTCGACGGTGCCGATGCTGTTCCTCGCCCTGATCATCGCCTTCCTGCTGAACGCGCAGATCCGCCACAGCACGGCGTACCAGGTGGCGTTCTTCACGCCGAACGTGACCTCGATGGTGGCCATGACGATCGTGTTCGGCTCGGTCTTCGCCCAGACGGGGCTGGGCAATTCCGTGCTGAAAGCGATCGGGGTCGGTGAGTTCGGCTGGCTCACCTCGCCGTGGGGGATAAAGCTGTCCATCGCCCTCATGATCATCTGGCGGTGGGTCGGCTACAACGCCCTCATCTTCCTCGCCGGGCTGCAGGCCATTCCGGTCGAGCTGTACGAAGCTGCCCGGGTCGACGGGGCCAGCAGCTGGCAGATCCTTTTCCAGGTCGTGATTCCGCTGCTGCGTCCGGTGATCCTGTTCGCCACCATCGTGTCCAGCATCTACGGAATGCAGATCTTCACCGAATCCCAGGTGCTCTTCCAGGGAACCGGCGGGCCTGGCCAAGAAGGACTGACGATCGTGGTCTACCTCTGGGACAAGGCCTTCACCAACCACCAGCTCGGCTACGGCGCGGCGATCGGCTGGGCCCTGTTCTTCATCGTCGCGATCTTCGCGATCATCAACTGGCGGCTGGTTTCGGCATTCGGCGCCGACCACCCGACCACATCAGGGCGCTGGAGCGTGCTCCGTGGACGCTGACACCAGAACAACCAGCCGCGGCGTCACCATCGGTCTCGGCAGCAGGGCGAAACGGATCACCGTCCATGTCGCGCTACTGGCCGGCGTACTCGTTTCGGTCTTCCCGTTCTACTGGCTGATCGTGATGGCCTCCCGTACCAACGAGGACATCTTCCGGCAGCCGCCCGTGCTCGTCCCTGGCAGTCACCTGCTGCAGAACATGGAGACGGTGCTGCGCCAGATCGACTTCTTCGCGGCGTTGCTCAACACCGTCGTCGTCGCGGTCTGCGGCACCGCGCTGGTGCTCTTCTTCGACTCGCTGGCCGCCTTCACCTTCGCCAAGTACGAGTTTCCCGGCAAGAGGACGCTCTTCGCGATCCTGTTGTCCACCTTCGTGTTTCCGGCCCAGCTGACCCTGGTGCCGCTGTTCGTCACCATGGCGCAGTTCGGTTGGGTGGGCTCCTTCAAGGCTCTGATCATTCCTGGCGCGGCCAGTGCCTTTGGAACTTTCTGGATGCGCCAGTACGCCCAGAACTCCCTGCCCGACGAACTGCTGGATGCCGGGCGGATCGACGGTGCCGGGTTCTTCCGCCTCTACTGGACCGTCGCGGTGCCGTTCTTCCGGCCCGCCCTGGCGTTTCTCGGCATCTTCACGTTCATCGCCCTCTGGAACGAATACATCTGGCCGCTGATCATTCTGATCAATCCTGAGAAGGTCACCCTCCAGGTCGCGCTGGCCGAGCTCAACATCCAGTACCAGGCCGATTACGCGGTCATCATGGCCGGAGCGCTGATGAGCGTGGTGCCCTTGATCGGCGTCTTCCTGCTTGGTGCGCGGTACCTCATCAGGGGTTTCACCTCAGGCGGTCCCATGCTGTAGCGGCCCGAGCGGTCGCAGTCGTAGCCGCCAGGTACGGGCGGTGGCCTCAAGTTGATAGCGGGGCAACACGTCCGGACCGCAGGAGGCGGAGCCAAGGCCGTGCTGCGCGATGTCGAGGTGAAGGAAGATCAGCTCGGACGGCACCAGGTCGGTGGCGTGCCGGGCGGCGTCCAGGTCCTGGGTGCTCCACCGGCGCGCGGTCAGCGCGAAGTACTGCTGTTCCACCGCTTCGACGCGTAGTCCGCGGCCGCCGTCGTCGCGCAGCTCGGCCCACCTGACGTCCACCCGGGCGCCGTTCTCCTGCGGCACCACGTAGCGTGTCTGCCACTCGTCCACGGTGGACGCGTAGCGGCCTACGCGCGTCGCCGACCGGCTGTCCGGGTACGCCTCTCCCGGACCGCGGCCGAACCACTCGATTCCCCCGAGCGCGCCCGGCACGGCCATCCGCACACCAAGGCGGGGGAGTCCGCAGTCCCAATCGCCCCGCGGCTCTACCTGGACGGTGAGCACCAGGCCGTCGCCGTCGACGGACCACCGGTATTCGGTCGCCATCCCGGCCGCCTGCGCCGCCGCGGCGACCCAGGTACGCACCAGCAATCCTTCGGCGACATCGAGCACCTCGTCGACCCGGTGCAGCAGCCGGTGCAGCCCGGATCGCCGCCACGCGACCGAACCCCCGGCTCGGCCCAGCCGCTCGGAGCGGTCGTTGTCGGTCGGCGCCCGCCACAGGTCGAGGAGCGGGCCGTCGACGTCCACGGTCCCGAGGCGGATCAGGCGACCGGTACGCGCGTCGAAGACGCCGCCCCCGAGCGACAGGGTGCCGTCGTGCGTCCGGCGCGGGACGGGCGTTGGATCGGGTGGCAGCGGGGGGACGTGTCGTGCCCGGTGCCGGTCAGCCGCGGGAATCTGCGCCCACGCCACCTCGTGTCCGGCGGGCGCCCACGGATGATCCCCGCTCAGGGTCGCTCTGATGGTGATCCACCCTTCGCCGTCGACCTCGGGCAGCGCCGGCAACTCGATCTCCGCGAAGGCACCCGCCGAGATCGCCGGCACGTCCAGAGCCTTGCTTGCCACGGGGCGGCCGTTCGACGTGAGCGTCAGCTCGAACCGCAGATGGGACAGGTCGCCGAAGTCGTACAGGTTTGTCACCCGGACCCGAGTTCCGGTCGCGGGATCGTCGCTGGCGGCGCTGATCCGGACCGGCTCGATGACCTTCTTCAGCTCCAGCAGGCCGGGCGAGGGGGTGCGGTCGGGAAACACCAGGCCGTCGATGACGAAGGTGCCGTCGTGCAACGGTTCGCCGAAGTCGCCGCCGTAGGCGAAATACTCCTGTCCCTGCGGCGTCCGCTGCCGGATGCCGTGGTCGATCCATTCCCACACGAACCCGCCGTGCAGCCGCGGGTAGCGCTCGAACAGCTCCTGGTATTCCGCGAGGCCCCCCGGACCATTGCCCATCGCGTGGGCGTACTCGCACAGGATGAAGGGCCTGCGGCGCCGTTGCGCGTCGGCGACCGGGTCCTCCAACGGTGCCTCGGCGTGCCGGCCGATCGCGTCGACCTCGTCATGCGGAAGGTACATCCGGCTGTAGACGTCGGTGTAGCGGCATTCGAGGTCGCCTTCGTAATGGACGGGACGACCGGGGTCGCGGTGGTGGGTCCACTCGGCCATCGCGGCCAGACCCCGACCGGTGCTGGACTCGTTACCCAGCGACCACATCACCACGCACGGGTGGTTCTTGTCGCGCTCGACGGTGCGTCGCATCCGATTCAGGCAGGCGTCCGCCCAGGCCGGGTCGTCGACCGGGTTCGTCGGCCCGAGGTTCGCGCCGAAGCCGTGGGTCTCCAGATCGCACTCGACCATCACCCACAGGCCCAGTTCGTCGCACAGGTCCAGGAATCGCGGGTGTGGCGGGTAGTGGGCGGTGCGGACGGCGTTGATGTTGTGTTGCTTCATCAGCAGCACGTCTTCGCGATGGGTCTGTTCGGGCAGCGCCCGACCGTGGTCCGGGTGGTGCTCGTGGCGGTTCACCCCCCGCAGAAGCACGGGGCGGCCGTTGACCGTGAACTGACCGTCCTTGACCGCCACGGACCGGAACCCGATCCGCAGCGCCACCCGCTCGGTGTCGGTGGCGATCACCGCCCGGTACAGGTGCGGGCTCTCCGCGGTCCACGGCGTGACGGCGGCGAGGTGTGCGGCGTCGCCCGCCGGTAGTGCCCGCACGTCGAGTTCCGGGACGCTGAGGCGGGCTTCGGCACCGTCGCGGGTGGTGGCGTCCACGCGAAGCGTTCCGCGTCCGGTCGCGGCGTCGTAGTCGGCGTGGACGAACACGTCCTCCACACCGCCGGCCGGGCAGCGGATGAGGGTGACGTCGCGGAAGATCCCGGGCATCCACCACATGTCCTGGTCTTCCAGGTAGCTGCCTGAGGACCACTGGTGCACGCGTACCGCCAACGTGTTGCGCCCCGCCCGCAGGTGCGGCCCAGCGGCGAACTCGACAGGGAGCCTGCTGCCGCGGCTGACGCCGAGTTCCTGCCCGTTGAGCCAGACCCGGGCGCACGAGTCGACACCGTCGAAGCGCAGCACGGCGGGATGTTGCGGCCAGGACTCGTCGAGCTGGAATACGAGTCGATGGTCCCCTGTCGGGTTCTCGTCGGGGACATGTGGAGGGTCCAGCGGAAACGGGTAGTCGATGTTGGTGTAGGCGGGAGCGCCGTAACCGTGCAGCGGCCACAGCGAAGGTACGGGCAGCAGGCTCCAGCCGCTGTCGTCGAAGTCCTCCAGCCAGCATCCGTCCGGGGCCTGACCGGGGTTAGGTGCGAGATGGAACCGCCAGGTCCCGCCAAGGTCCATTCTGGGCGCGTCCGTGTCGAGGCGGGCTCGCGGGGGCCTCGCGCCGTACCCGGGGGAAGGGTCCTCGTAGTAGGACAGCGACATGCGGGCTCCTGTCCACATTGTCCCCCTGCGCCGTGAACGTCACGGGCAGTATAGCGAAAACTACCGCCCGCTACGGCTGGGTCACTGCCCCGTTCGCCGGCCGCTCCAGGAGGATGTCGGGTAGTACGGCCCGCACCGTCGTCGAGCTCGCGGGGGAGCTGTCGATGGTCAGCCGGCCGCCGAGCCGCTCGGTCCGTTCGCGCATCGTGCTGAGGCCCAGGTGCCCGGGGTACGCGGAGTGCGGGTCGAAGCCGACGCCGTCGTCGGAGATTTCGATGACGAGCGTGCGCGGCGCGTCGGCCGGCTCGTGGAGTCGGATCTCGACGCGGCCGGGATGGGCATGCTTGACGCTGTTGTGCAGCGCCTCCCGCAGTACGCGGAAGAGTTCCGTCTCGGCGTCCGCGGCGAGCGGCAGGGGGTCCTCAGGACCCTGCACCAGTACGTCGAAGCCTTGCCTGGCCGCCACCATGGCGGCGTGCCTGCGGATGGCCGCCACCAGTCCGTCCTCGTGAAGGGCCTCGGGCCGGAGCTCGAAGATCAACGCCCGCATCTCGGCAAGCGCGTCCTTGGTCAGCCCCCGCAGGTCGGCAAGTCCGCGAGCGACGCTGCCATTCGGGTCGTTGCCCTCGCGTTGCACCGCCAGCTGGAGTGCCCGCGCGTGCAGGTTCATCGAGAACAGCGCCTGGGACACCGAGTCGTGCAGGTCGCTGGCGAGTCGCCGGCGCTCTTCGCGCCGGTGCGCCTCCTCCAGTGCGGCGACCGCCGCCCGCTCGCGTGCGACCACGAACGCGCGGTGCAGAGCGCTGCTCAACTGATCGCGTAGCGCCGCGTAGATCCAGCCGATCCGCGGGCCGACCTCCAGGAGCGCGTACCCGAGCCGCTGATCTCTCAAGTACAGCGGCACGGCCACCATGCTGTACGCGGACGGCCGGCGGAGCCGACCACCGGGCACGAGCTGTACCGACGGAAAGACCGCGGAGTGAGCGGCGACGTCGGCGCGCGTGCCCTTCTCGTAGGCCAGAAGCAGCCGCGCCCGAGCGATCGGCTCCGCGCTGCTTTCCTCGTCGCCGGGCGTGTCGGCCCCGTACGAAGCGAGGTAACAACTCGGGATGCCGAGCTTGGCCAACTCGCCTGGCAACATGTCGACCAACTCGTCGAGATCCGACGCTGTGTTCAGCTGCTGTCCGACGTCGCGCACGACCTGGTTGCGCTTGCCGACCACCACCTGCAGATACCCCGAGCGCCGCTCAGCCATGCTCGCCAGCAGCAGTTGGGCTTTCAGCCAGACAGCCTCGGCGCGCGCCGTCTCGTCGACGCTCGCCGTGGTGCCCCGGATGAGCCGACGCAGCAGCGACAGCGCGCGTGACCAGTTCTCGACCTGCTCACCCGAGCGCAGGCTCAGCAGGACGAACTCGTTCAGCAGGGCCAGGAACTTGCCCCCCGACCCGGCTTGCATCTCATCGGTGAACGCGGCCGAGAGCTGCTCGGGCCAGTCGGCCGGCAACTCCGCGGACGCACCCGCCAGCGCATGTCGAAGCTGCGTCGTGATCTGGTCCTCGCCGAGCGTGGCTGCCGAGGCGTCCAGGGCAGCGCTCGGAGAGCAACCGCAGGAGCGCCGGACGACCAGCTCCGTGGGGACGAGCGTGACGTCCGGTACGGGCTCACCGCGGATCAGCGCCATGGCCACCTCCACGGCGCGCCGCCCCAGTTCGTGGAACGGGGCACGCACGGTCGTCAGAGACAAGGTGTCGAGGTTGACAGCGCCGGCACCGGTCTCGTGGCGTGCGCTGGCCAGACCCAGATCAGCGCTGCCGACGTTCATGGAGTCGTCGAACCCCACGAAGGCGATGTCGTCCGGCGTCCGCAAGCCGGATGCGGCCAGGGCAGACATCGCAGCGAGAGCGAAACCGTCGCTGGCGGCGGCGACGGCGTCCGGTGGCTCCGCCGCGTCCGCGATGCGCCTGAGCCAGGCGGCGTCCAGCTCGACCGCGTGTGCGGCCGAACCGGAGAGGACGCCCTGGTCCTGGTCGGTGGCCAACCCGCCGAGCCCGAACGGCCGTGCGCTCGGCGTGCGGCTGTCGGTCGCCTCGGACTTCAGCGATTCCGCAGGGGCGGAGACCAGATCCGGGTCTGCGGTCAGCCCGTGCTTGGCCAGCGCGTCCAGGTATCCCTGATAGCGCTCTTGAATGCCGTCATGGGTTGCCGGGCCTCGGAGGAAGGCGATCCGCCGGTGACCGTGTACCTCGATCAGGTGGCACACTGCCTCGAACATGCCCCGCCGATTCTCCATGAGAACCATCGGAGCATCGCCAAGGCGCTGTTCCACGCTGACGATGGGCAGCGGCGCGAAGCGTCGGCAGAACTCCTCCAACCGTTCCTGCCCCACGTGGATTCCGAGGATGGTCGTCCAGACGATCAGCGCGTCGAGAGCCTCCTTGCTCACGACGTCGTAGATCGCATTGGCCTGGCGCTTGGATGCCGTGTCGTCGAGGCCCCGGCCGCAGAAGCAGATGAGGTTGCAGTCCTCCGCGCTCGCACCGTCGACAGCACCGAGCCACTGGTCGGCGAAGATATCGAAGAGATCGTTCTGAAGCATGCCGACCAACGGCCGCGCTTCCCAGGTACCGTGCCGGAGGCCGGTGTGAGACACGCACCCAATGTACCCGTCCACCTGCGGTCGGTCACGGACGACGCTGCCCCGCGGAGCGGAACGCAGCAGGCTACGCGGCCTGGGTCTCGGCGCGGGTCGCCGCGAGAGACAGCGAGGCGGCGCGGGCCGCGCGGCGCAACGGGACCACCGCAGCGGCCAGATTGAACCGGTTGGTCGGGCCGCTGACGGAGATCGCACCGAGGGCGTTGCCGTCCGCGTCGAGGATCGGGGCGGCGACGCAGCTGACTTCGTGGTGGGTTTCCTGGCGGTCGTAGGCGACGCCTTCGCGCAGGATCACGCGCAGCGCGGACACGAGGCGCACTTGCTGCGTCACGGTACTGGGTGTGGAGGCGAACAGCTCCTCGCTGAACGCGCGCTGGACTCCCTCGGGGGAGTAGGCGAGCAGCACCTTGCCGAGCGCGGTGGAGTGCACCGGCACGACGCCGCCGACGCGGGTGCGCAGCGGGCTGCGGCGGTGCCCGTGAAGCTTCTCGACCAGGTGGACCTCGGTGCCGCGCAGCACGCCCAGGTACACGGTCTCACGCGTCAGTTCGTAGAGGTCCTGCATGAAGGGGAGCACGACGTCGCGCAGGTCGGGCTGGTGGGCGGGCAGGAGCAGCTCGGCGAGGCCGTCGAGCCGGTCGCCGCAGCGGTAGCCGTTCTCGACGCGCTCGATCAAGCCGGAGGAATCGAGGATACGGAGGAGGCGGTGCGCCGTCGTCTTGGCGAGGCCGGTGCGGCGGGACAGTTCGGAG
This sequence comes from uncultured Actinomycetota bacterium, assembly GCA_963742725.1. GTDB lineage: Bacteria > Actinomycetota > Actinomycetes > Mycobacteriales > Cryptosporangiaceae > CAVVAL01. The sequence continues at coordinate 895,718 of CAVUMX010000004.1, forward strand.
ACGCCGACAACCTCACGGCGGTGGTTCCAGGCCTCGAGCAGAGTGAACGCCTTCTCCACGACGGCGCGGGTGGCCTGTGCGGCGTCGGTCGCTGCCATGGTCGTGGTGTCGCAGTCCCGCAAGGTAACCATCGTTGGTTCACTCCTTCGAGGTGGTGCGTGGGAGGGCCGTTGTCAGGCCGCTGCGAGGTAGACCGAGGATGCTGCGGGGTAAACCGCGGGACGGTGGGGAGCGATCGTCGTGCGGTCGGGCAGGATCGCGCCGGTGTCCTCGAAGATCACGACGCCGTTGCACAGCAGGTTCCAGCCCTGCTCGGGGTGGCTCGCGACGACGCGGGCGGCCTCGTGACCGGCAGCGCCGAACGACGGGCACCGCGGGCTGTGCGCGCAGTGCGTGCCGGCGGCGGTCTCGGCGGAACGGTGTGCGGAGAGCTGTGTCGTTGTCGTCATTGCCCTCACCTCCCGGGTTTCTGATGCCTCTGACTCTCGTCCGTCAGCCCAGGTGAGACATCCGCCACAGTACGTAAGGTGCCAGGTACGAATGACGTACGCGCGCTTTGCTAATGACGTAGCGGCCAGGCGTACGACGGCCTGCGCGAAGGTTGTATTTTGCTGGCGAGGTGCGCCCGGCAGGATTCGAACCTGCGGCCGACTGCTTAGAAGGCAGTTGCTCTATCCGCTGAGCTACGGGCGCCGACCAAAAGACCGCAGCAGAGCGTAAGCCGACGTCGAGGACGTCTGGCGGGTGGGCTCGCCGTTGTCTCGGCAAGTAGCGTAACCCGCAGGTCAGGCCCCGCCGCACTGATTCAGGGTCATTGACGGATGTCAACTGGGTTGCCGGTGTGTGACAGAAGTCCATTACGCCCAGTGATGACAGACTCGGCCTGGATCGTCCTGTCGATCGCGGGGTGGGAGGAACATGCCGGCTCGTGGAGTCTTCGTGGGGCTCGCCACTCTCGACACCGCGTACCGTGTCGCGGCCCTGCCGGCGCGCGATCAGAAGGTCGTGGCGCTCGGGCAGGAACTCGCGGCCGGCGGTCCGGCGGCGAACGCGGCGGTCACGTTCGCGGCGCTCGGCGGCGCGACGACGTTGTACACGGCGCTGGGCGCGCATCCGCTGGCCCGGTACGCGACCGTCGAGCTGGGACAGCGGCGGGTCGAGGTCCGCGACGCCACGCCGCACGCCACGAAGGCTCCGGCGGTGTCGAGCATCTACGTGGTCGACAGCAGCGGGGAGCGGACGGTCGTCTCGGTCAACGCGACCGCCCCCGCGCCGCGCGCGCCGGTCGACATGGCCCCGGCCGTCGGCCGCGCCGGCGTGGTGCTGGTGGACGGCCACAACGCCGACCTGGCCCTGGGCGCCGCCCGCGCGGCCGTCGAACGTGGCGTCCCCGTGGTCCTGGACGGCGGGAGCTGGAAGGACGGTCTCGACGCCGTCCTCCCGCTCGTCGACCTCGCGGTCTGTTCCGCCGACTTCCGGGCGCCCGGCACCGTGACGGCCGTAGAGTCGGTCGCCGCCCTGCGCCGTCGCGGGGTGCCCGCGGTCGCCGTCACCCGTGGCGGGGCACCGGTGTGGTGGTGGTCGGAGTCCGGGTCGGGTGAGGTGCCGGTGGCGAAGGTGGACGTCAAGGACACGCTCGGCGCGGGCGACGCCTTCCACGGCGCCTTCTGTTACGCGCTCGCGGCGTCGCCGGGTATCGCGTTCCCGAAGGCGCTGGCGTTCGCGGCCGAGGTCGCCGGCGTCCGCTGCCGTGTCGCCGGTCTCCGCGCATGGCTGTCGGAACCCGCCCTGCGTGACCTCGTGGCCGGGCTGTGACGCTCGACGACCTCGTCGAACGGGCCCGCCGCCTCGTCGACACCGGCCAGCGGCGCCTCCTCGGCATCACCGGGGCGCCGGGCGCCGGCAAGTCGACGCTCGCCGAGACGCTCGTGGACAGGCTTCAGGGCGCTGCGGTCCTCGTCCCGATGGATGGGTTTCATCTTGCCAACGCCGAACTCGAACGCCTGGGACGGCGTGACCGGAAAGGCGCCGTCGACACCTTCGACGCGGACGGGTACGCGGCCCTCCTACGCCGCCTGCGCGACCCGGGGGAGGAGCGCGTGTACGCGCCGCTGTTCCGCCGGGAGATAGAGGAGCCGATCGGATCGGCCGTGCCGGTGCCGGCCGGCGTGCCGCTCGTCGTGACCGAAGGCAACTACCTGCTGGTCTGGGAGCCGGTGCGGACGTCGCTCGACGAGGTCTGGTACCTCGACCCGCCCGACGGCACGCGTCTCGACCGGCTCGTGCGGCGCCACGAGGCGTACGGGAAATCCGCTGGTCAGGCCCGTGAATGGGCGTACGGGAGCGACCAGCGCAACGCCGAACTGGTCGCCACCACCCGCCACCTCGCCGACCTGGTGATCCAGCTCACCGACCACTGACCCCGGGCGGTCACCCCGTCGTAGCCGGGGGGAAACACCCGTGGCGGACCCTCGGAGGGACCGTGGAGAGGTGGTCGTCATGTTCCCTACAGCTCACGTCGCACTCGTCGGCGGACAGGTCGCCGTGGTGCGGCCCGCCGAACCGTCCGACTTCGACCGGGTCCGCGCCATGCACGAGGCCTGCTCGGCCCAGTCGCTGCGGGACCGGTACCTCGGCGCGCCGCCCCGCCTGACCGACGCCGCCCTCGTCTCGCTGTTGCAGCCGCCCGGCGGGTACGCGCTGGTGGCCTGCGCCGGCCGTGCCAGCGGCGAGATCATCGGCATGGCCCAGGCCGCGGGCGGGCTGCCGGTCGCCGAGGTGGCGGTCCTCGTCCGCGATGACCACCAGGGCCACGGACTCGGCACGATCCTCGCCCGCCGCGCGATGGACGGCGCCGCCGAACTCGGGTACCAGGAGATGGTCGTCTACGGGGCGGCGGGCAACACCGCGCTGGCCCGGTTGCTGATCCGCCTGGGGATCCGGTCGTACGCGCGGTACGACGGGTCGATGCTCGTCGTCCGGGCGCCGTTGAGCGGGGGTGTCGGCGCGGAGATGGCCGTCCGCTAACGCCGTTAATGTCTGTTCGGGGTGGATTTGCCCCCGATCGCGTGGCTAGGCTCCCGGACCGATGTTTGTCGCAACAATGCGACCACCTCTACCCCCGGGGGTAACTCTCGTGTCCTTCGTCCGTACGCCCGCCCGGCTCCTCGCCGCCGCAGCCGTCGCGGCCCTCGCCACCATGGCGTGGACGCCCGGCTCCGCCGTCGCAGCCGATGCTCTCGACGGCGTTACTGGAGCGACCGGTCTCGTCCGACCCGTGGCGGACACCGCCACCACCGTCGTCCTTCAGCGCGACGGGATCGTTCGCCACGTCACGGCCCAGATGCTCGAGATGCAGGCCGACCAGTCCCGCGTCATGGGCTACACGCTCGACCCCGACAGCGCCGTGAAGAGCAACACCCGCTTCTCCGACTCCGTCGCGCCGGGTGCGCTCGACAGCAACGAGCTCGGCAAGGTCAACTGGATCCTGCAGAGCACGGTGCCCGCCGCCTCCAAGGCCACCGACACGGGCGCCCTGCCCAAGGTGGCCGGACGTGACGTCCTCGCCATGAACACGCCGCTGACCCCGCGCCAGCGCGCGGCGGCCACCCAGGCCGCGATCTGGCACTACTCCGCCGGCACCGAGCTGGTGCCCGGCCTGAACGCCGGCCCGGTCGAGGCGCTGTACAAGGTGCTGACCGGCAGCGCGAACGTCGGCAAGCCCGTCCAGGCGCCGAAGCTCATGACCGCCCCCGGCGCCGACGCGCTCGGTGGCCTGCGCGGCGGCCCGGGCCAGCTCGTCGGCCCGTTCACCGTCGACAAGGGCGTCGACTCGATCCTGGCGAACGTCACCAAGGGCCCGGCCGGCGTCAAGCTGGTCAACCCGTCCGGACAGGTCATGAAGAGCGCTCGCGGGGGCGAGAAGTTCTACCTCGACGTGCCGAAGAACACCCCGCCCGGTGAGGCCGTCATCACCGCCGTCGGCAACCCGGAGGCCGCGCTCGGCCGCGTCATGCAGGGCGTCACGTCCGGCCAGCCCGGCCAGGGCCTGGTCGTGGCCGACCGCAAGGCGCTGCCGATGCGGCAGACGTCCACGGTGAAGTGGGGCGCCGACGGCTTCGACAAGGACCTCGACGTCTCCCCGACCTGCGTCGCGGACGGCATCGGCGTCGACCTCGACAACACCAAGCGCCGCACCCCGCTGCACTCCACCGTCGACGGTCGCAAGGTGACCGTGCCGGCCGGCGCGAGCAAGGTCGTCCCGGTGCAGGTCGCCGAGGGTGCCGCCTACTCCATCCCGGTCTCGGACGGCGCCCGGACCGTCAACCTCGAAGGCACCCGCAACTGCGCCAAGTCCGTCGAGCCGGTCGTCACCACCCAGCCGAACTGCGCCGACGGCGGCATGGACGTGACGATCCAGGACCGCACCGCCAAGACCACGCGCAACTCGGTCTACTCGGTCAACGGCCAGGAGGTGCCCGTCGACAAGCTGGCCACCTCGTTCGTCCCCGTCACCGAGGGCGCCAGCTACGTCATCGACGTGATCGGCCCGGACAACTTCTCCCGCCGCTTCTCGGGCGTCCGCGACTGCGCGGCCAAGACGAAGCTGCTCTCGGCGAAGACGTCCGCCGGTGACGACGGTGGCCTGCCGGTGACCGGCGCCGCGATCGGTGGCGCTGTCGCCGCCGGTGTCGCGCTGCTGGGTGCTGGTGTGCTGGTGCTGTTCCTGGTGCGTCGCCGGGCTGCGTAGCGCTGCTTGTTTGGTTTGATCTGGTTTGGGCGATGTTTCGGTGGCTATAGCGACCGAAACATCGCCCAAACTCGTCTGGCGCGGTAGCACAGTCGCCGCGGGTGCTGCCGCGGTTGTCCACAGGGGACCCTCTTTCCACAGATGTGGTGCGGACGCTGGGGTTCCTCGGCGCTTGCCGGGACCGTGGTCGCAGCGGCCACAGTGGTCGCTCCGACACCGAGGAGCCCCGATGCGCGACACGATCCTGACCGTCACCGGCAATGTCGTCGACACCCCGCAGCGCCGCAAGATCGAGTCCGGGCACAGCGTCACCACGTTCCGGATCGCGTCCACCGCCCGCCGCTACGACAAGCACGAAGGCCACTGGACCGACGGCGACTCGCTGTACCTCAAGGTCACCTGCTGGCGCGCGCTCGCCGACAACGTCGACCGCAGCGTCGTCCAGGGCGACCCGGTCATCGTCACCGGACGGCTCTACACCCGCCCGTACGAGGTCGAGGGCCAGCGCCGGTCCGCCTACGAACTGGAAGCCCACGCGATCGGCCTCGACCTGAGCAGGGGCGTCGCCACGTTCAGCCGGACGAAGTCCCAGTCCGAACCGACCTTCGACGTGCATTCAGATGCGGACGGCGTGTCGGGAGCTGAGCGTGGTGCCGGCGAGCTGGGTGCCGGTGAGCCGGGCGCCGGGGCGGCTGGCGGCGCGGCGTCCGACCTGGATGACGTTGTTGACGACGAGACGGCCGAGCTCGCGGCGATCTGAGCCGGACCGCTCGCCCGGCGCTCGAATGGGACTGTCCGGGCAAGCTATCCGTTGTCGGACTGACCGCTTCGACGTGCGGGAGAACCGTGAGAGGATCCCACGTTGGAGTCCGGTTCAGAAGCTGCGGGGAGCGTGCATGACGGCCTGCGACGAGCGGCGCGCCGCCGTGCGCGCAGGCCGCGCGACCGCACTCGGGATGCTCGCCGGAGTCGCCGTCGACGCGCTGGTGGGCGACCCTCGACGCGCGCATCCGGTGGCCCTGTACGGCAGCGGCGTCGCCGCTCTCGAACGCCGGCTGTACGCGCCGAGCCGGGCGCGGGGTGCCGCGTTCACGGCGGTGGCGGTGGTCGCGCCGGTCCTGGCCGGGGCCGTGGTCGAGCGCGTAACGCGCCGGCGTCCGGCCGTTCGGGCGGTGGCCACGGCGGCGGCCACGTGGGCGGTCCTCGGCGGGACGACGCTCCGCCGCGAGGCGTCCGCGATGGCCACGGCGCTCGAACGCAACGACCTCACGGCGGCACGGGCACGGCTGACCCACCTGTGCGCCAGGGACCCGGACGGTCTCGGCCGCCAGGAGATCAGCCGCGCCACCGTCGAGTCGGTCGCGGAGAACACCGGAGACGCGGTGGTCGCCCCGCTGTTCTGGGGAGCGGTCGCCGGCGTCCCCGGCCTGCTCGGGTACCGGGCCGTGAACACGCTCGACGCGATGGTCGGGTACCGGTCGCCGAAGTACGCGGCGTTCGGGTGGGCCTCGGCCCGCCTGGACGACGTCGCGAACTGGATCCCCGCCCGGCTCACCGCGCTGCTCACGGGGCTGGTCGCGCCGGTCGTCGGCGGCGATCCGCTCCGGACGTGGGGGACCTGGCGTCGCGACGGCGGCGCCCACCCCAGCCCGAACGCCGGCCAGTGCGAGGCGGCGGCCGCCGGCGCGCTCGGCATCCGGCTCGGCGGCGCCAACACGTACCAGGGGCGGACGGAGATGCGGCCCGTGCTCGGCAGCGGTCCGGCGCCGGACGTGTTCGACATCCGCCGCGCCGCGACCCTGTCCGGCGCGATCGGCGTCGCGGCGGCGGTACTCGCGTTCGCGGCTGCCGCGCCGCGCCGCCCGCGGCCGGTGGCGGGCGCGTTGCGCCGCCTTGCTCCTGGCGGGCGCTCGGCCGCCGTACCCCGCCGCCGGGGCGCGGCGGCGGGCCGGCCGGGGGCTGCGTCGTGAAGGGTGCGCTGCTGGTCGCCGGCACGACCTCGGATGCGGGAAAGAGCCTGCTCACAGCTGGGATCTGCCGCTGGCTCGCACGCCAGGGGGTCAAGGTCGCGCCGTTCAAGGCGCAGAACATGAGCAACAACTCGGTCGTGACGTTCGACGGCGGCGAGATCGGCCGCGCGCAGGCGCTGCAGGCGGCGGCGTGCGGTGTCGAGCCGAGCGTCCGGTTCAACCCGGTGCTGCTGAAGCCGGGCGGCGACCGTCATTCGCAGCTGGTCGTGCTGGGTCGGGCGGTGGGCGACGTGTCGGCCGTGTCGTACCGGGACGCCAAGCCGGCGTTACTCGACACGGTGCTGGACACGTTCGCCGGGCTGCGCGCCGAGTACGACGTCGTGATCTGCGAAGGCGCCGGCAGCCCGACCGAGATCAACCTGCGCGGCACCGACATCGCCAACATGGGCCTGGCGCGTGCGGCCGGTCTGCCGACGATCGTCGTCGGCGACATCGACCGGGGCGGCGTGTTCGCCTCGCTGTTCGGCACGTTGGCCCTGCTCGCCCCGGAGGACCAGGCGCTGATCGCCGGGTTCGTCGTGAACAAGTTCCGGGGCGACCCGGCGCTGCTCGAACCCGGGCTCGCGATGCTGCGCGACCTCACCGGCCGTCCGGTGCTCGGCACGGTGCCGTGGGTCCCGGGGCTCTGGCTCGACGCCGAGGACTCCCTCTCGTTCGCCGCCGGCGGCACCCTCGGGCGTGGCCTGGCGCCGCACGGCCGCGAGTGGCTGCGGGTCGCCGTGCCACGCCTGCCCCGGATGTCCAACGCCACCGACCTGGACGCGCTCGCCGCCGAGCCCGGCGTCCAGGTCCGGCTCGTCTCGGACCCGGCCGGGCTCGCGGGTGCCGATCTGGTCGTCCTGCCGGGCAGCAAGGCCACGGTCGCCGACCTCGCGTGGCTGCGGGAGACGGGGCTCGCGGACGGCGTCCGCGCGCATGCCGACGCCGGCGGCGCCGTCCTCGGGATCTGCGGCGGCTACCAGATGCTCGGCCAGCAGATCGTCGACGACGTCGAGAGCGGCGCCGGCACCGTCGACGGCCTCGGCTTGCTCCCGCTGCGTACGGTGTTCGCGACCGAGAAGACGCTCGCGCGTCCGTCCGGGTCGGCGTTCGGTGGTGTTCCGGTGTCCGGCTACGAGATCCACCACGGCCAGGTCGGCTGCATCGACCCGGCCGTCGAGCCGCTGCTCACCCTGCCCGGCGGCGGACATGAAGGCGCACGGTACAGGGGTGTTTACGGAACGCATTGGCACGGTGCTTTCGAGTCCGACCAGTTCCGTAGGGCATTCCTCACAGAGGTTGCAATGGTGTCGGGGCGGCGTGGTTTCCTAGTCGCCCCGGATACCGACTACGCCACCGTGAGGTCCGACGCATTGGACGTACTCGGTGACGTCGTGGCGGAAAACCTCGACACGGCCGCAATCCAGCGGCTGGTCGAGGGCGGTCCACCCAGTGGGCTGCCGTTCGTACCGCCAGGCGCTCCGGCGCCTGGCCTGGCACGCTCACAGGAGATCTGAAGTGACGTCAGTACACAACAGTGCGCGGTGCGCACCCCCGTGGTCGTTCACGCGGCCCAGTCGTTGAACGATCAGGAGGGATGAACCGATGCCATTGTTCGAAGTCAGCCCCGACGGTCTGATCCCGTTCCGCCAGATGGAAAGCGGCGCCGGCTCCTACGACGAGGCGATCGAGGACGTGCTGTGGCGCAACCTCGACGGGCTCGTCGGTGAGCGGCTGTTCCGCGTCCGCCGGCAGGCTCCGCTGGACGGCGGTGGCCGGCCCGCGGTCGTCGCGCTGGACACCGACGGCAGCGTGGTCGTGTTCCACGTGCGCCGGCAGATGGACCGGTCCGGGCTCGCGGAATGCCTTGAGTACGCCGGCTGGGCGCGCGCCGCCACCCTGGACGAGCTCGCGATGCTCTACTGGCGCGGCGAGTCGGAGTTCTGGACCGACTGGCACGGGTTCGCCGGCGGCGAGAACCGCTCCGTCCGGCCGTCGCCCCGCCTGTTCCTCGCCACCGGCGACTTCACCGCGCGGGCGCAGTCGACGTTCGAGTTCCTGGTCGACAACGGCCTGCCGGTCAAGGTCATGCGGGCGGCGCTGTACGAGAACCAGAACGGTAACCGCGTCCTGGAGGTCGACGGCCCCAGCGACGTCGAGAGCGTCCTCAAGCCGAGCCCGGCCGCCGAGGCGACGTTCGAGCGGCTCAGCCGGTCCGCGCGCCGCAACGCCGAGCGCTCCGCCGACCGCGCCCTCCCGCAGCCCGCCGGCCTGGAGGCGACGCAGGTCATCACCGACGCGCCCGCGCGGAACCTCGGCCCGGGCGCGATCCCCGGCCACGTGGTCGACAGGGGCCGCGGCCAGGAGCAGCCCCCCAGCCGCGCCGAGGCCCGTGAGCTGGACCGCGCCGCCGACGCGGCGATGATCACCCGCGTGGACCTCGGCCAGCGGTCCCAGCGCGAGATCGAGCCGCCGGTACGCCGCAGCGCGGATCCGCTCCAGGACCCGCTCAGCGGTGGGCTGTTGCCGCCGCCGGTGACGCCCGTTTCTCCGCCGCCGCCCGTCACGCCGTTGCCCGCGTCGGCGCCGCCCGCGATGCCGACGCCGCTGACGGCCGAGCAGCTGCGCACGGATCCGCTCGGCATGGACCAGATCGTCGCCGGCCAGCTCGCCAGCGGGCCGGAGAAGTCCGACCAGCCGACCGACCCGCGCGGCGCGGCCGAGCGGACCGGGCCCCAGGGTGTGCTGCCGGCCGTCGAACCGAGCAGCGGCGTTCCGTTCCACCGCGGCCCGCAACGGGGCGGTCCGCCCGCGCCTGGGCAGCCCGGCCTCCCGCCTGTGGGTCCGCCGCAGGGCCTTCCGCAGGGTCTTCCGCCGGTCGGCCCGCCGCCCGGTGGCGGGCACGGTCTTCCGCCGGGCTTCCCGGCCGGTCCGGGGCAGGGTCTGCCGCCGGCTGGCCCGCCGCCGGGCTTCCCGCCCGGGCCGCCTGCAGGTCCGCCGGGCGGTGCTCCTGGCCCCGCCGGGTTCGGTCCCGCCGGTCCGCCGCCTCCGCCCTCCGGCTTCGGACGGCCGCCGCAGCCCGACTTCGAGTCGCCGCTGCCCGACCACCCCGACGTGCGCCAGGGCCCTCCGCGCCGCGGCGGGTTCACCCCGAACCTCTCCGTCGTGCCGCCGGTGCCCGAGCCGGGCAAGGACGCCGAACACCACCTCGAGCCGCCGGTCGGCGAGGCGCCGGAGCCCGACGGCGAACGCCCGGAGCGGACCCGGCTGTCCGACATCATGGACCCGCGGATGCTGCGCGTTCCTGACGGCCTCGCGTGGGGCGACCCGCGCACGGCCAACGGCAAGCGCGAGAACGGTCACCGGGACAACGGTCACCGCGACAACAACGGTCGCTAGCCCGCACGTCCACGAAGCGGCGCGTCCCCTGGCGGGACGCGCCGCTTCGCGCATCCGCGGCAAGCGCCGTCGCCGGCGCGGCTCCGTCCGCACACCGCTCGCGCCGACGCGCCCGACTCGGGGCCCTCGCCCTCCCGGCGGGCGGATCCGCCGCGCCCCGCTCGCCCGCACTGGCGCTCGCCTTCTTTTGCGGCCGATCCGCCGCGCGCGCCCCGTGTCGGCGCTCGCCTTCCCGGCGGGCGGACCCGCCGCCCCGGCCCGCCCGTGTCGGCGCTCGCTTTCCCGGCGGGCGGACCCGCCGCCCCGGCCCGCCCGTGTCAGCGCTCGCCTTCCTTGCGGCGGCACGCTGCCCTGCTCGCCCCTCCCCGCCGGGCGACTGGGGTGGGAATGTGGAGCCATGGTCGCTGATTCCACCCGAAGCCGCGGCGGGCGGGCGGCGGGAGGCAGCGGCGGGCGGCAGCGGCAGGCGGATGCGGGCGGCAGGGTGCGGGCGGGCGGGCGGCGGGAGGCAGCGGCGGGCGGGTGCGGGCCGCCGGGGCTACGGGTTCAGGCGGCGGGTCAGAAGGTCGAGGACCTGCTGCAACGCGTCCTGGGTGGGGTGGCCCGGTTCGTCGACCAGGTCCTCGGTGAGGACGGAGTGCGCACTGCCGCCGATGCCATGCGGGTTGCCGCGCTTCGAATTGATCTCGACGCCGACGAAGTGTTCGCCGAGTTCGTCACGGAGCCGCGCGAACCGCTCGGCCGGCACCAGCTTGTCGTTCGTGAACCGCAGGCCGAGTACGCACAGATCCTCGGCAGCGCACCGCTCCTTGACCTTGGCGAGGGTGGCTTCGTCCATGGCGATGTCGGCGCGCTGGGCGCCGGTCACCCCGAACGGCAGGGACGGCTGGCTGAGTACGGGCGCGAGCACCGTCTCGTCGGCGGTCATGGCGAGCGCGAACCCGCCGGTGAAGCACATGCCGACCACGCCGACGCCGGGACCACCGCACGTCGCGTGCTCGTGCCGGGCGAGTGCCCGCAGCCACGCGGTGATCGGCGGGTTCTTGCGCCGCGCGAAGAGGGTGAACTCGCGCGAGACGCAGGCCTGGGTGATCGACCGCACGAACCGTCCAGGGCTGGGGGACTGGCCGGGCGTACCGAACAGGACGGGCAGTACGGCGGTTAAGCCGATTCCGGCGAGCCGTTCGGCGAACGCGGCGACCCGGGGCGTGATGCCCGGCATCTCGGCGAGGACGATCACCGCCGGGCCGCTGCCGATCCGGTAGACCGTCTTTTCCTTGCCGTCGTGCGCGAACGACGTCTGGCTGAAGCCTGTGAGCGTGGGAGGCATGCGCGCAGGTTACCGGCCGGTCACCTCGGGACATGGAGATTCCCCTCAGCCGGTGCCGAGGGGAATCTCCATGGGCGCGGGAGCCGGGCCGGGGCCCCGCGGCCGGGGAACAGGGGCGGGTCCACCCCCGGCGAGCCAAGGCGGGGGTGGACCTGCCCGGTGCGGCGAGCCCTCAGGGGAGGGGCCGCCTCGGGGGCGGGCCCGTGGGGTGGGCCCGCTCGGGCGGGGCCCGGCCGGTCGCGGATGGCGGACTACTTCCCGCGACCGACCAGCCCGCCCCGCCCCGGTCAGGGAGCGGCGCTGGAGTTGCCGCTCAGCTTGGTGCTGGCGATGTCGTTCGCCTTGGCCGCCGTCTCGACCTGCGCCACGGTGGAGCTCTGGCTGAGCCCGGGCAGCGTGTCGACGTTGATGGCGTACAGGGCGAACTCGTACACGTGCGGGCTGCGCGGGCACGGGCCGAAGAACTGCTGGTTCACGGCCGCGGCCCCCATCGCCTTCTGCTTGGCGCCGGCCACGTTGGGCACGTTGTACCCGCGTTGCAGCGCCTCGGGAAGGGAGGTGACGGATGCCGGGATGTCCCAGATGGTCCAGTGCTTGCCGCCGTTCGTCGTGTCGATGAACGTGATGGCCCAGCTGCGGGCGGCGTGGCCACCGGTGGTCCAGGACAGCGGCGGCGAGATGTCGTTGCCGGCACCGCCGTCCTGGGCGCACGAGAACTTGTTGGGGATCGCGCCGCCGTTGTTGTAGGCGGTGCTGGTCAGGGCGAACGGCCCGGGCCCGGGGTCGGTTCCTCCGGTGAGCTGGACGTGGAGGACCTTGGTGTTGCTGTTGTTCGGCGTGCTGTCCTTGTCACCGTTCGAGCTGGTGAGCCACAGGTGGCCGTCCGGGCTGGGCTCGACCGTGCGGAGCCGGCCGTAGGTGCCCTGGTAGTGCGAGGTCGGCGCGCTCACCGAGTCGCCGTTGATCGCCATGCGGTAGAGCCGCTCGCCGCGCAGGGCCGCCATGAAGATGACGTCCTTGACGATCGCGATGCCGCTGGGGGAGTTCGACGACACGGACCAGGTCCGCTTCGGGTTGATGAACCGCGCGTCGCTGCACGAGCCCTCACAGTTGGGCCAGCCGTAGTTGCCGCCCTTGACGATCAGGTTCAGCTCGTCCTGCGAGGAGTTGCCGAGTTCGCCTTCCCAGAGCCGTCCGCGCGAGTCGAACGCGAGTCCCTGGACGTTGCGGTGGCCGAGGCTCCACAGCGGATTGCCGGCGGTCGGGTTGTCGGACGGGATGGAGCCGTCCGGGTTGATCCGGAGGACCTTGCCGCCCTTGTTGTTCGGGTTCTGTGCGTTGGCGCCGTTCTGCGCGTCGCCGGTACCGGCGTACAGCTTGCCGTCCGGACCGAACCGCAGCCGCCCTCCATTGTGGAACCGGTTCCGCGGGATCCCGGTCAGCAGCACCTGGTGCTCGCCGAGCGCGCCGTCCGTGTACTTCATCCGGACGATCCGGTTGTCGTTCGGCGACGTATGGTAGATGTACACCCAGTTGTCCTGGGCGAACGTCGGCGAGATCTCGAGGCCGAGGTTGCCGCCCTCGCCGCCGGTGCCGGAGCCGTTGGGCACCTTGCCGACCGTGGTCTTCTGGCCGGCGCGGGTCAGCCGGGTGACGTTGAACGTGTCACGCTCGGCGTAGAGGGCCGATCCGTCGGGCAGGAACGCGAGGCCCCACGGGACGTCCGTGCTGGTCGTGATCTGCGTGACGGTGCCCGGGTTGGTGCCGCCACCCGACGGGGCCGACGTGGTCGCCGTCGCCGCGTTGCTGGCCGGGGACACGTTGCCGACCGCGTCGTACGCCTTGGCGGTGAACGTGTAGGCGGTGCTCGGCGTCAGCCCGCCGATCGTCGCGGTGGTCGTGGTCGACTCGCCGACCTTGGTCGCGCCGCTGAAGATCTCGTACTTCGCCACGCCGACGTTGTCGGTCGACGCGTTCCACGCCAGCGACACGCTCGTGGACGTGACACCGGTCGAGCGCAGGTTCGTCGGCGCGGTCGGAGGCACCGTGTCCTCCTGCTGCGGCGGCGTCTTCACGACGACCACGTTGCTCGGCTGCGACACGTTCGGCGTCGCGTCCTTCGCGAAGACCGTGAAGTCGTACTCGGTGTTCGGCGTGAGCCCGCTGGCGGTGCCGCTGGTCTGGTTGCCGGCCACGGACGTGACGAACTGGCCGTGCTGGTAGATGTCGTACTGGGTGACGCCGACGTTGTCGGTCGACGCGTCCCAGGCCAGGGAGACCGTGGTCGGCGTGGAACCGGTCGAGCGCAGGTTCGTCGGCGCGGTCGGCGCCTCGGTGTCCGGCGGGCCGGTCGTCCCGTAGACCTCGAACTCGAACAGCGAGTATCCGTACGTGGTGCCGCGCGCGGTTCCGTGCATGCGGACGAACCGTCCGGTGCCGGTGACGGCGAGGTCGTCGACGCCGCCGTTGCCGGTCGTCGTCGAGAAGATGTCCGTCCAGGTGTTGCCGTCCGGTGACGTCTGGATCTTGTACGACTTGCCGTAGGCGGCCTCCCACCGGAGGATCACCTGGCTGATCCGGGCGGTCTGGCCGAGGTCGATCCGGATCCACTGTGGATCGCTGCCCTCGGCGGAGCCCCAGCGCGTGGTGGCGTTGCCGTCCACGGCCTTGGGGCCGTTGAGTGCGGTGCTCTCGTTCGATGACGTGGTGGTCGGCTTGTCGCGGGAGAGCAGCGGGTCGGCGGCATAGCTCTGGCCCGCCGCGGCGACCAGCAGTCCGCCGGCCAGCAGTAGCGAGCCGCCGAGCGCGAACGCCCGGCTGAGGGTGCGTTTCATGCGAGGTCCTCTTCTGTCGTCGCGGCGTAGGTGCTTCGGTTCATCGCCCGGAAACTGTTAGGAAACCTTCCTAACAGGTCGGGATGAGATCACCGTAAGTCCGGAATTGTCAACGGTTGTACCGGTCCAACCGGGCGAATCGGCGACCCGGAACTCGGCAGTGTTTCCGCAGGTCAGGGCCTAGGTGGGGCCGGCCGCGCGGGCCCCTTTCGCCGTTGCGTGCTTATTCGCTGGACGGAAAGTGAACGGGAGTGCGGTGGCACTCTCCGGAGTGCGGTCCGGAGAGTGCCACCACGGCGAGGGGTTACGTCAGATCGACGTGGATGATGCTGTCGTTCGAGCCGTTGCTGGTCGTCATCCAGATGTCGCCGTCGGCGGTCGGCTCGATCGAGCGGAGCCTGCCGAAGCGGCCCTGGAAGTGTGCGCGCGGCGTGCCGGTGCCGCTGCCGGAGATCGTCATCTCGTACATCCGCTGCCCGCGCAGGCAGGCCATGTAGATCACGTTCCGGACGACCGCGATCCCGCTCGGCGACGCGTCGGCGACGGCCCACGTGCGGACGGGGTTCACGTAGGCGGGGTTGTTGCATGGCCCCTCGCACTGCGGCCAGCCGTAGTTCTTGCCGGACTGGATCAGGTTCAGCTCGTCGCGCGCCGACGCGCCCAACTCGGACGCCCAGAGTCGGCGCTGCGAGTCGAAGCCGAGCCCCTGGACGTTGCGGTGCCCGTAGCTGTAGATCACCTTGCCGGGGAACGGGTTGCCCGGTGCCGGACGGCCGTCCGGGGTGAGCCGCAGGATCTTGCCGCCGAGCGAGTTCAGGTTCTGTGCGGTCGACGTGTTCTGCGCGTCGCCGGTACCCGCGTACAGGTTGCCGTCCGGGCCGAACGTGATCCGCCCTCCATTGTGGAACCGGCTGCGGGGAATGCCGGTCACGAGCGTCTGGACGGTGCCCAGCTTGTTGTTCTCGTACTTGATCCGCACGATGCGGTTGTCGCTCGGTGACGTGTGGTAGACGTACAGCCAGTGGTCGGCCGCGAACGTCGGCGCGACCGCGAGGCCGAGCAGCCCGCCTTCGCCGCCGGTGCCGGCCACCCCGGGCACCTTGCCGATCGTGGTCTTCGCGCCGGTGGCGGTCACGCGGATCACCTGGAACGAGTCACGTTCCGCGACCAGCGCCGAGCGGTCCGGGAGGAACGCGAGCCCCCACGGGAGCCGGAGGCCGGACGTCACGGTGCGCGCCGTGCCGACCCCCAGCGTGCCGGGCGACTGCGCTGCCGGGGTCGGTGCGGCCGGGGCTGGTGCGGCGAGGGAGGCGACCAGTCCTGCGGCGAGGGCCAGCGCGAGTGAACGGGGTAACCAAGTCATCGGATGCCTCTTTCCGGAGGGGCTACGAATCCGGGTCGACTGGTATACCGATATACCCGTTGAGGTGGTTTTGCAACATTTGCGGTAGCTCGGCCCCTCCGACCACGCCGGAGTGTGGGAACGGCGCAAGATTTGATGCGGCGGCATGGGATGCTGGAGGAACCTTCGCCACCTGCGGGTTCGTGGCTGCTTCTCGGGCTGCGGCGCGCGGTGGCGATCAGCGACAGCCGGTCGGCGGGGGCGGGGCAGGCGTGCGGGCCATACCCCGTTCCCCGCCGCCGGTGCCGGCAACCGGCGATCGCCAGGACCGGGAATGGTCGCTGCGGGGCGCGCGGTTCACGGGGTCAGGTCGGTTCCCCATCTATTAGGAAACCTTCCTAACTGCTACGGATAAGAGCATCCGGATGCCCGAATTGTCAACGGTCCGGTGTGGTCTTTCGGTGCTGCCTGCTGGCATCCGTGCAGTCTGAACAGGTCGGACGGAGCGCCAAGATGGTCTGGACCACTGTGGCCCTACGCGGCGACCTTGTCCGCCTGACGGAAACGCTGTTGTTCCTCGCGCCGCGCGTAGACGGCGTACCCGACGAACAGCAGGCCGGCGAAAAGGAACCACTGCACCGCGTACGCCAGGTGCGGTCCTTCCTCGACCGGGGGCGCCGGGGCCGCGACGAGACCGTCCGGCGCCTCGACCTGCTCGACGAATCCCTCGTACGTGGGCGTGTCCAGCGCCTTGCCGATCCGTCCGGTGTCGAGCTTCTTGACGGTCTCGAAGCGTCCGATCCGCGTCTCCTGCAACGGGCCTGACTCGGACTGCCGAACCCGGCCCACGACCGTCACCTCGCCGCTCGGCGGCGCGGGCACGTCCGGTGCCACCCTGGCACCGGCCGAGCTGGCGGCCACGAAGCCGCGGACGACGAGCAGCGTCGGTCCCTCGGCGGTCGTCAGCGGGGTGAGGACGAACATGCCGGCACGGTCGCCGACCGTGCGGCCGCGGACCAGGTACTCGCTGCCGGCGTCGTAGTGGCCGGTCGCGGTGACCAGGCGGTACCCGTCCTTCTTGGCGGGGCCCTTTCCGGTGCGGAACACCTTGGCGGCCGGGACCGGTGTGGCGTTCCGCGCGGCCGTGACCCGGTCATTCTGCGCGTGCCGCTGGTCGAGCCGGTCCAGCTGCCACAGCCCCAGGTTCACGAAGACGATCGCGAGCGCGATGCATCCCGCCAGGAACAGCAGCCATTTCGGCCGGAACAGGAACCGGTACACGCCTGACGACGGTACGCGAACGCCGACGTCCCGTAGACGCCGGGTAATTGAGTTGTCGCCGGGATCACGATTGAGAGATGGACATGGACGTGCTGGCTCGTCTGGTGGCGGCGGCCGCGCCGTGGGCGGCGCGGACGGCCGTCCAGGAGCAGGCAGCGGGCCTGGCCGGCGCGCCGGTGGTGCGGCGCGCCGGTCTGGCGGCGGTCGCGCGGCCGGCGGGGGGAGTGGCGCCGGAATCCGGCGAGGTGGCGCCAGGGTCTGTGCCGGCGTGGGCCGGAGCGGCGGGGTGTGCGCCGGCGGGGGCGGGAGCGGTGGAGTGTGCGCCGGCGTGGGCCGGAGCGGTGGGGGCGCCGCCCGGCGCGGTAGCGGCGGTGCGGCAGGCCGGGGAGATCGTGGCCGTGTTCGGGGCCGACGGGTCCGGCAAGGCCGGCTTCGGATCGGTGCTCGCCGCTCCCGGGTGCGGCGCGGACCTGGCCGACCTCTACGCGAGCGTCGCGGAGGGCTGGATCGGGGCCGGCGTCCTGACCCACACCGTGACGGTGCCGGCGGGCGAGGCCGAGGCGGTGTGGTTCGACCTCTCGTTCGGGCGGCAGCAGGCGTACGCCATCGCCGATGTCGCGGCCATGCCGGTCCCGGACGTCCCGGACGGCATCACCGTCACCGAGGTCGGGCCCGAGGCGCTGGCCGAGACCGCGCCGCTTACCGAACTCGTCACGCGGCACCAGGCGTTGGCGCCGGTCTTCAGCCGAGCCACTGACGCCTGGTACGCACAGCTCGCGACGGCGTGGCCCGGAGTCCTCGCCGACGACACCGTGCGGTGCTTCCTGGCCCGCCGCGACGGCGTGCCGGCCGGCTTCCTGCTGAGTGAGTATGCGGACGGCCTCCTGGCGCCGCCCGGATCCATCGAGCTGCGGCTCGCGGCGGTCGACCCAGCGCACCGGGGGAGCGGGGTCGGTGCCGGCCTGGCCACCGCGTTCATCGCCGACGCCCGCGCCCGCGGCGCCAGCCACGCCGTGGCCGACTGGCGGACGACGAACCTCCTGGCGTCCCGCTACTGGCCGCGCTGGGGCTTCCGTCCCGTCGCCTACCGCCTGGTCCGCACCGTGGACCTGACCCCATTCGGCTGACGTTCTCGCCCACCGCGCCCACCGTTCTTGAACCGGACTGTTCGGAATGGCGTGCCGGAACCCGGCGCCGGATCCCCCGATAACCCCGACAGTTTCGCGACGCCGACGGGCGGCGGCGGGCGGCGACGGCGGCGGCGGGCGACGGCGGGCGGCGGCGGGCGGCGGGCGGCGCGACGGTGGCGGGCGACGGTGGCGGGCGGCCGCGACGGTGGCGGGCGGCGGCGGCGGGCGGCGGCGGCGGGCCCCGCGCAGGACGGCGGGTCAGGTCGAGAGGCAGGTGCCGTCGGGGAGGGCGCCGAGGACCGTGTTGTCGCTGCCGTCCGCGCCGACGTGGCCGAGGACGCACGCCGATCCGACCCGCACCCCGTACAGGACGCTGCCGGCCGGCGCGGGATCGTCACCGCCAGCGGTGCGGGCGTACGCGCGCGGGTATCCGGTCTCGACGAGCCAGTCCTGGAGTTCCTGGACGCTCGGTGGCGGGCTGTCGCCGGTCAGGCAGGGCTGCGCGGGGCAGCGTCGCATGCGCCAGTCGGCGAGTTGCTCCCGGAGGGTCCGCGCGGTCCGGTCCGCCGAGGCCCGGTCGCCCTTGCTGACCGGGGAGCGCCGGGCCACTTCGGCAGCCAGCCGGTCGCATTTGCCGTAGCCCTCACGACCTAGCGGGTAGGCCTCGACGCAGGCGAAGCCCTGCGACCCTATCGAGCCATCCGCGAAGCCGTCGGTGACCGCTTGGGTGACGTCGGTTCCGCGGGCGACCCACACGAGCGCGAACAGGACGACGACCACCGCAGGGGAGAGGAGCCACGCCGCCGTGACCCACATCGGCCGCCGGTTGCCGTCGCTATCGCGTAACTCCACGCGTTAGCTTCTACTACATCGGAAGCTTGGTGTCGATCCATTCGTCGAGCCCGGCGAGCGCCGCCTTGCGTACCGGCTCGGCCGACAGCACCACGTCGTGGATGGCGCCCTCGATGCGGGCGAGCGTCACATCGGGTCCGAGCCCCGGCGACCAGCGGACGATGTGCTCCACGTTCAGGACGGCGTCCGTGCTGCGGATGCTGTCGTCCCACTCGCGGCCGTGGAAGCTCGCCGTCGAGCACTGGACGAGGACGGGCACGTCGATGGCGAGTCCGGCCTGGACGCGGCGGTGCGCGCCCCGGATGGCGGCCAGCCAGCCGGCGAGCAGCGGCACCCGCCCGACGGGCTTCCAGTCGAGGCTGAAGTTCCATTCGCCGTCGTGGTCGGCGTGCAGGCTCCGCCCGTACAGCGACGGCAGGTCGAGCGGCAGCTCGGTGTGGGGCCGGAGTCCGGCGACGAGGCGGACGGCGTCGGCGAGCACGGTCCGGGCGAACCACGGCGCGTTCAGGTCGAAGAACGGGCTGTTCAGGTACAGGCCCTGGACGAGTCCTTCGCCGCGGTGTTCGTGCGCCCAGAGCGCGGTCGTGAGGCCGCCGGTCGAGTGGGCGTTCACGAGGAGGGTGTCGTGGCCGTCCTCGTCCCGGATGATCCGTACCGCCTCGTCGATCTCCGGGTAGTACTCGGTCACGTCGTCGCAGTAGTACGCGGTCTGGTGCTCCCTGATGCTGCGGCCGTACTTGCGCAGGTCCAGGGCGTAGAAGTCGAAGCCCCGCCGTGCGTAGTGGTCGGCGAGGTTGGTCTGGAAGAAGTAGTCCATCCAGCCGTGGACGTACAGCACGGCGCGCTTGGTCGGCTGCTCGGCGCGGCGCCGGACGAGCGTCGCAACGACCTCGCCCTCCCGGTCGTCGGGCAGCGGCAGCGTCAGCGACTCGTACGGGGCGCCCAGGACATCCGTCTCCATGGGTACGAGTGTCGGGGGTCCGGCGGTTACCGGCCAGTAAGTGTGGGATCGGTCACGCACTGTTCTTTGACGGTGCGCCGCGCGGTGATGGAGCATGGCGCCCGGAACGGCAGTGAAGGAAGCCGGTGTGAATCCGGCGCGGTCCCGCCACTGTCACCGGGGAGGACGACCCAGCGAGCGTCGATCCGGGAGCCAGGAACTTCGGCCGTTCCATCCGCCAACTGTGGGCGAGGACACCCACGGAAAGGACCTGCGCCACCCATGACGCCGTATCCGTTCTCCGCCGTCGTCGGCCTCGACGATCTCCGCCTGGCGCTCGTGCTCAATGCCGTCTCGCCGGCCGTCGGCGGGGTGCTCGTCCGGGGAGAGAAGGGCACGGCGAAGTCGACGGTCGTCCGGGCGCTGCACGCCCTGCTGCCGCCCGTCGCGATCGTGCCGGGCTGCCGGTTCTCCTGCGACCCCGCCGCGCCCGACCCGCACTGCCCGGACGGCCCGCACAAGGCCGGCGCCCCGGGCGGCCCGCAGGCTGCGGACGGCCCGCACAAGGCCGGCGCCGGACGGCCCGCACAAGGGCGGCGCCCCCGACGGCCCGTGCGCGGCGGGCCCAGCGGACGTCAGGGACGCCCGGCTCGTGGAGCTGCCGGTCGGCGCCTCCGAGGACCGTCTCGCCGGCGCGCTGGACCTGGAACGCGCCCTGACCGAGGGCGTCCGCGCCTACGAGCCGGGCCTGCTCGCCGCCGCCCACCGCGGCATCCTCTACGTGGACGAGGTGAACCTGCTCCACGACCACCTCGTCGACCTGCTGCTCGACGCCGCCGCGATGGGCCAGTCCTATGTCGAGCGCGAGGGCGTGTCCGTCCGGCACGCTGCCCGGTTCCTGCTGGTCGGGACCATGAACCCGGAAGAGGGCGAGCTGCGGCCGCAGCTGCTCGACCGGTTCGGGCTGACCGTCGAGGTGCGGGCGAGCCGGGAACCGTCCGAGCGGGTCGAGGTCGTGCGGCGGCGCCTCGCGTACGAGGCCGATCCGGACGCGTTCGCCGCCCGATGGGCCGGTGCCGATGCCGCGCTCGCCGTCCAGATCGCCGACGCGCGCGAGCGACTGCCGCACGTGGTGCTCGGCGACGACGCGCTGCTCCAGATCGCGCACGTCTGCGCGGCGTTCGACGTGGACGGGCTCCGCGCCGACCTGGTCACGGCCCGCACCGCTGTCGCCCACGCCGCGTGGCACGGCCGGACCGAGGTCGACGAGGAGGACGTGCGCCAGGCTGCCCTGCTCGCGCTGCCCCACCGTCGCCGCCGGAACCCGTTCGACGCCCCGGGCCTGGACGAGAAGGCACTCGACGACGCCATGTCCGAGGCCGCGCCGCCACAACAAGAACCGCCACAACAAGAACCGCCACAACAAGAACCGCCACAACACGAAGCGCCGCGGCCCGAGCCACCCGACGACGACCCGGACGGTCCCGGCGGCGGCGCCCCCGAACCGGAGTCGAGCGGCCCGATGACGCCACCCGTCGACGCGTCCCAGCCGGCCTGCGCCCCCGTGCCCGAGCAGGCGCCGGTCAAGGCCACCGACCCGTACCGGACCAGGTTGTTCACCGTCCCCGGGATCGGCGCCGGCGCCCTCGGGCGGCGGTCCGTCGCCGAGACCGGTCACGGCCGCACCGTCCGGGCCCGAACGCCGCGCGGACACCTCCACGGACTGCACCTCGCCGCCACCCTCCAGGCCGCTGCCCCCCACCAGCGCGCGCGGGGACGCGACGGCGCCGGCCTGATGCTGCGCGCCCACGACCTGCGGGAAGCCGTCCGGCGAGGGCGTGAGGGCAACCTCGTGCTGTTCGTCGTGGACGCGTCCGGGTCGATGGCCGCCCGCAAGCGCATGAGCGCCGTCAAGGGCGCCGTGCTCTCTCTCCTTCTGGACGCCTACCAGCGCCGCGACAAGGTCGGCCTGGTCACGTTCCGGGGCACGTCGGCGGATCTCGCCCTGCCGCCCACCTCGTCCGTCGAGGCCGCCGCCGCCCGCCTCGACGCGCTCCCCACGGGCGGCCGCACCCCGCTCGCTGCCGGCCTGGTGAAAGCCGCCGACGTGCTGCGGATCGAACGGCTCCGCGATCCCGCGCGCCGTCCGCTGCTGGTGGTGGTGACGGACGGGCGCGCGACGTCCGGTGCCGACCCCGTCCACGACGCCCGCCGCGCCGCGCGGCAACTCGCCGGGACCGCCACGGTCGTCGTCGACTGCGAGAGTGGACCGATCCGTCTCGGCCTCGCCACGGCACTGGCCGGCGAGATGCGGGCCACGGCCGTCCGGCTGGACGAACTGTCAGCGGACGGCCTGTCGGGGCTGGTCCGGGATGCGCGGAGGGCAGCGTAGATGCCGCAGGGAAAGCCGGAGTACGTCCCGGAGGACGGGCTCACCACCCGCCAGCGCCGCAACCGGGCGTTGCTGATGGTCCACACAGGACCCGGCAAGGGCAAGTCGACGGCCGCCTTCGGGTTGGCGCTGCGCGCGTGGAACCAGGGTTGGCCGGTCGGCGTGTTCCAGTTCGTCAAGAGTGCGAAGTGGAAGGTCGGTGAGGAGACGGCGTTGCGGGCGCTCGGCGCGGTGCACGACAGCACCGGCGAGGGCGGACCGGTCGCCTGGCACAAGATGGGGGAGGGCTGGTCCTGGATCCAGCGCCCCGGCACTGAGCGGGACCACGCCGCCGAGGCCGCCGAGGGCTGGGCGCAGATCAAGCGCGAGTTGGCCGCCGAGACCCACCGGCTCTACGTGCTGGACGAGTTCACGTACCCGATGAAGTGGGGTTGGGTCGACGTGGACGACGTCGTCGAGACGATGGCCGCCCGGCCCGGGAACCAGCACGTGGTGATCACCGGCCGGGACGCGCATCCCACCCTGCTGGACGCGGCCGACCTCGTCACCGAGATGACCAAGGTCAAGCACCCGATGGACGCTGGGCAGAAGGGCCAGCGGGGCATCGAATGGTGAGCCTGCCACCCACGCGCGGCGGGGCGCCATGGTGAGCACGCCCCGGGTCGTCATCGCGGCGCCCGCGTCGGGGTGTGGGAAGACCACGGTCGCGACCGGCTTGCTCAGCGCGTTCGCCGCGCGTGGCATGACCGTCAGCCCGCACAAGGTCGGCCCGGACTACATCGACCCGGGGTACCACGCGCTGGCGGCCGGGCGTCCGGGGCGGAACCTCGATCCGTACCTCGTCGGCACGGACCTGATCGCGCCGCTGTTCGCGCACGGCGCCGCCGGGGCCGATCTGGCCGTGGTCGAGGGTGTGATGGGCCTGTACGACGGCGCGGTCGGGCACGGCGAGCTGGCGTCGACGGCGCAGGTCGCGGGGCTGCTCCGGGCGCCGGTCATCCTCGTCGTGGACGCCACCGCGCAGGGCCGGTCGGTGGCCGCGCTCGTGCACGGGTTCCGCAGCTATGAGCCGGGGCTGTGGCTGGGTGGCGTGATCCTCAACCGGGTCGGGTCCGAGCGGCACCAGCAGATCCTCACGGAGGCGCTGGAGGAGATCGGCGTCCCGGTGCTCGGTGTGCTGCGCCGCCACGACGCGATCGTCACGCCGTCGCGCCATCTCGGGCTGGTGCCCGTGGCCGAGCGCGCCGCCGAGGCGGTCGCGGCCGTGCGGCGCTTCGGCGAGGTGGTGGCCGCCGGTGTGGACCTGGACGCCGTCCTCGCCCTTGCCCGGTCGGCGCCCGCGCTGGCCGTCACGCCGTGGTCGCCCGACGTCGGCGATCCCGTCCCTGGTAGGCCGGTGGTGGCGGTCGCGGGTGGTCCCGCATTCAGTTTCGGGTACGCCGAGACCACGGAACTCCTGACGTCGTCCGGTGCCGTGGTAGCGGAGTTCGATCCCCTGAACGACAAGGCGCTCCCCGACGGAACGTCCGGACTCGTCGTCGGCGGAGGCTTCCCCGAGGTCTACGCCGAAGCCCTGTCCGCGAACGAACCGCTCCGGGCCGCGGTGCGGGAGTTGGCGCTGAGCGGCGCCCCGATCGCCGCCGAATGCGCCGGACTGCTGTGGCTCACCCGGACCCTCGACGGCAAACCGATGTGCGGCGTACTCGACGCCGACGCGACCATGACCCCGCGGCTCACGTTGGGCTACCGCAGTGCCGTGGCCCTGTCCGACAGTGCGCTCGCCGCCGAGGGGACGCGTGTGCACGGGCACGTCTTCCACCGGACGGAGGTCACGCCCCGCGCGGGTGCCCAGCCGGCCTGGGGATGGGCCGGACGGCCGCCCGAGGGATTCGTCCAGGGCGGCGTGCACGCGTCGTACCTGCACACGCATTGGGCGGGAACACCGTCGATCGCCCGCCGCCTGGTCGAGGCCTGCCGATGAGCGTCCCCTCCCCGCCACCCGGCCCGGCCGCGCCGCCCAACCCCCTGCCATTCGGGCGACATGTCGGTGGCTATGGCGACAAAGATGTCGCCCAGACTGCGGGAGTCGTGGTCGGGGTGGGGGCGCGCGCTGGGGTGACGGCGGCGGAGGTTGGGGCGCTCGTCGATTCGGCGCTCGCCGAGGCCGGTGTGGCGCCGGATGAAGTCCGGTACGTCGCCACCGTCGAGGCGAAGTCCGCCGAACCGGGCATCGTCGAGGCCGTCGCCGCCCGGGGATGGGACCTCGTCGCCTATCCCGCCGGTGAACTGGCCACAGTGGACGTTCCGAACCCGGCTGAGCGGGTCGGCGCCGAACTCGGCACGGGCAGCGTCGCCGAAGCGGCCGCCCTGTACGGCGGTGCCGCCACGCTGCTCGTCCCCAAGCGCAGGTCCGAGGCGGCCACGGTGGCCATCGCCCGCCACGAACCGTCCGAGGTGGTGGCCGGGGCGGGCGGGGAGCGGATCACCGTCGTCGGGGTCGGGGCTGAGGGGTGGCGCGGGCTCGGTGAGGTCGCGCAAGAGGCTGTTGCCGGCGCCGACGTGATCGTGGGGAGCGAGCGCCAGTTGGGACTGATCCCGGACGAGATCGGTGCCGAACGGGTCCCGTGGCCGTCGCCGATGGTCCCTGCTCTGCCGGGGCTGCTCGACGAGTACGCCGGCCGGCGGGTCACGGTCCTGGCGAGCGGCGATCCGATGTTCTTCGGAGTCGGCGCGGTCCTGACCCGGGTGGTCGGGGCGGCGAACGTCCACGTCGTCCCACATTCGTCCTCGGTATCGCTCGCATGCGCGCGGCTTGGCTGGCCCGTGCAGGACGTCACGGTGATCAGCGCCGTCGGCCGCCCTGTCGAGCTGCTGCATCCCGCGATCCACCCGGGACGGCGGATCCTCGTGCTCAGCGCCGACGGCGGCACCCCGGCGACGGTCGTGAAGCTGCTGGCAGAACGGGGCTACGGCGCCAGCGCGGTCACCGTCCTGGAGAACCTCGGCGCCTCGGACGAACGGATCACCGCCGCAGAGTCCCAGCACGCGCCCCTCAGCATCGTCGCGATCGAATGTGCCGGAACCGCGCTCACGCCGACCACCCCCGGACTCCCCGACGACACGTACGACCACGACGGGCAGCTCACCAAGCGGGAGGTACGGGCGATCACACTGGCCCGGCTGGCGCCGATCCCTGGCCAGCTCCTCTGGGACGTCGGGGCCGGCGCCGGCAGCATCGCGATCGAGTGGGCGCGCACCCACCCGTCGTGCCGGGCGGTCGCCATCGAGAGCGATCCCGGGCGCGCGGCCCGGATCGCCGCCAACGCCGCCAGCCTCGGTGTCCCCGGCATCCAGGTGGTCACCGGCCACGCCCCGCCCGCGCTCGACGGCCTGGACCCCCCCGACGCCATCTTCATCGGCGGCGGCCTGACAACCGCCGGTCCGACCCCGGCGGGCCCAACCCCGGCGGGCTCGGCACCGACCGGGTATCCCGTGCTCGATCGCTGTTGGGATGCGCTCAAGCCCGGTGGGCGGCTTGTTGTGAACGCGGTGACGATCGAGTCCGAGCAGGTCGTGATCGACGCGCACCGCAGCCTGGGCGGCGACCTCACGAGGATCGCGATCGACCGTGCGGCGCCCGTCGGCGGCTTCACGGCGTGGCGCCCCGCCCTCCCCGTGACACAGTGGACGGTGACGAAGTGACGGTGTACTTCATCGGGGCCGGTCCGGGCGCCGCCGACCTGATCACCGTCCGGGGCCAGACCAGGCTGAGCAGCGCGCAGACCTGCCTCTACGCCGGCAGCCTCGTCCCGGCCGAACTCCTCGACCACTGCCCGCCCGGCGCGCGGCTCGTCGACACCGCGAACCTCAACCTGGACGAGATCGTCGCCGAGATCGCGGCCGCCCATGAACAGGGCCACGACGTCGCGCGGCTGCACTCCGGCGACCCGTCGGTGTTCAGCGCGGTCGCCGAGCAGATGCGGCGGCTCGACGCGGCCGGCGTCCCGTACGAGATCGTCCCGGGCGTACCGGCGTTCGCCGCCGCGGCCGCCGCCCTGAAACGCGAGCTGACCGTCCCGGCGGTGGGGCAGTCGGTGATCCTCACCCGGACGTCCGCGCGGGCCACGCCGATGCCACCCGGCGAGGACCTGGCCACGCTCGGTGCCAGCCGCGCGACCATGGTCCTGCACCTGGCCGTGCAGCGGATCGACGCGGTCGTCGCCGAACTCGTCCCGAACTACGGCGAGGACTGCCCGGTCGCGGTCGTCGCCCGCGCCAGCCGCCCTGACGAGCTGGTGCTGCGCGGCACGCTCGCCGACATCGCCGGGCAGGTGCACGCGGCGGGGATCCTCCGGACGGCCGTCATCGTCGTCGGCGCCGTCCTCACCGCCGGGGAGTTCCCCGACAGCCACCTCTACTCATCGGAACGGTGCCGCGATTAGCGCCACGAATCAGAACGGCGCCGCGGCTAGTGCCACGAACGCGGCCGTGTTGGCCACCGTCCGGACGAGGTTCCACCGCACCCACGGCTCCTCGAACGCCGCCCGCGCCGCCGCCGGATCGGTGTCGCCGGCCGCTTCGAGGGCGTTGTTCAGCGGGATGTTCCTGCCGAACGTGACCGCCAGCTGCACGACGTAGAGCACCAGGCCGGCGACGATCCACGGCAGCTCCGGCTCGCCGAGGTGGAGCAGCAGCGCCAGCGCGGCGAACACGACCGGGCCGCCGAAGATCAGCGCGAACCACGGGTTCAGGATCGCCACGTTGATCCGCTGCATCGTCTGGACGAGCGTCTTGTCCTCCGCGCGGCGCAGGCCCGGCATGACCGAGCACGCGTAGCTGTAGAACAGGCCGGCGGACAGCCCGGTGGTGACCGTGGCCGCGCCCAGCGCGACATCTCCCCACGTCATCGCACACCCTCCCCGTAGGCTTCTGCGGGTGTTCAGGCTACGCCCGTCCGACGATCACACCGGCCCGATCGATCACGACGATGTCGACCCCGACGGGCGCACCCCGCAGCGTCTCGATCGCCACCGCCCGCGCGCCGGCCGCCACCAGGTCGCCGAGCGGCAGCCCGGCCGCCTGGCACTGCCGCAGTGCGTCCAGCGCCGTGTTCGCGCCCCGCACCCCCTCGACCAGCTCGGTGGAACCGCCCGCCCCACCAACGAGCCCGGCGAGGAAGCCGAAGTCCACCTGCGACCGTCCGGAGTGCAGATCCAGGTGCCCGGCCGCCAGCTTGCACAGCTTTCCGATACCGCCCGCGATCGTCAGCCGGTCCACCGGATGCCGCCGCAGGTACTTCAGCACCGCGCCGGCGAAGTCGCCCATGTCGAGCAGCGCGTCCTCGGGCATCCCGTACAGCTCCATCGCGACCCGCTCGGACGTGCTCCCCGTACACCCCGCGACGTGCGTGTACCCGGCAGCGCGCGCCACGTCGATGCCGCGCCGGATGCTGTCGATCCAGGCCGAGCACGAGTACGGGACGACGATGCCGGTCGTACCGAGGATCGACAGCCCACCGAGGATCCCCAGCCTCGGGTTCCACGTCTTGCGGGCCAGCTCCTCGCCGCCGTCCACCGAGATCTCGACCACGACATCCCCGGTGCCGCCACACGCATCAGCCACCGTCGCCACATGAGCACGCATCATCGAGCGCGGAACCGGGTTGATCGCCGGCTGGCCGACGTCCAGCGGCAGGCCGGGCTTGGTCACCGTCCCGACGCCCGGTCCGGCCCGGAACTCCACACCGCTGCCCGGCACGCCGTGCCACACCGTCGAGGTGATGACGGCGCCGTGGGTGACATCCGGGTCGTCGCCGGCGTCCTTCACGATCGACGCGCTCGCCCGATCCGCCAGCAGCGACTCGCGCGCCAGGGCGAACGACGGCCGCTGGCCCTTCGGCAGGACGATCTCGACAGGGTCCGGGAACTCACCCGTGAGCAGCGCCGTGTACGCGGCGGTCGTCGCGGCCGTCGCGCACGCGCCGGTCGTCCACCCGTACCGCAGCTCGGTTCCCACGGGCACAGCGTATGAAAGTCCTGATCCTCGGGGGTACGGGCGAGGCCCGCGCGCTCGCCGCCGCGCTCGCCGGCACCGGCACGCAGGTCGTCAGCTCGCTCGCCGGACGGGTCCAGGACCCGCGCCTGCCCGAGGGCGAAGTCCGTATCGGCGGGTTCGGCGGGGCCGAGGGGATGGCCGCGTGGCTCGCCGCCGAACACGTCGATGCCGTGGTCGACGCCACCCATCCGTTCGCCGCCGGGATCACCGCCAACGCGGCGGCTGCCTGTCGTGCTGTGCCGTTGTTGGTAGTACGCCGGCCTGGATGGGCTCCCGTTGACGGTGATCAGTGGCTCAGGGTCGGTTCGCTGCCGGACGTCCTCTCCAAGATTGACGGGTTTCGGGTTTTTCTCACGATCGGACGGCAGGGTCTCGCGGTCTTCGCCGGCATGGACCGCTGCTGGTTCCTGGTGCGCGCGGTCGATGCGCCCGCCCCGCCGCTGCCCGCGCACTGCGAGATCCTGCTCGACTCGGGGGCCGTTCACGCTGGCCGGCGAGCTGGCGCTCATGCGGACGCGGCGTATCGACGTGCTCGTCACCAAGGACAGCGGCGGCTCCATGACCGCCGCCAAGCTCGCCGCCGCCCGCGAGCTGGGCCTGCCCGTCGTGATGGTGGACCGGCCGCCGCTTCCTTCCGGGGTGCGGGCGGTCAGTGATGTGGCGTCGGCTCTGGCGTGGCTGGATACCTTCGCGGGGTGAAGACCACGGGGCCGTGGTCCCGTTCGACCAGTCTCGTCTGGGAAGAGCCGATCAAGAGCAAACAGCGCATATCCACATCGGACGGTGTGAGCTCGCCGAGCGTGGTGACCGTCACCGTCTCCTGCTCGCCGCCGACGTCCCGCCCGATGACGACCGGCGTCTCGGCGGGCCGGTGTTCCAGCAGCAGGTTCCTGGCCGACTCGACCTGCCAGGTGCGGGACTTCGACGCCGGGTTGTAGAGGGCGATCACCAGGTCGGCGCTGGCGGCGGCGGTGAGGCGCCGCGCGATGACATCCCACGGCTTGAGCCGGTCGGACAGGGACAGCACGCAGTAGTCGTGGCCCAGCGGGGCGCCGATCCGGCTGGCGACCGCGTGGGCGGCGGTCATGCCGGGGACGATCCGGACCTTGACGTCCTTCCATCGCGGCTCCGACGCGACCTCCAGGACGGCGGCCGCCATCGCGAACACCCCCGGGTCGCCGGACGACACGACCGCGACCGTGTTGCCGCGACGGGCCAGGTCCAGCGCGAACTCCGCCCGCTCGGCCTCGACCCGGTTGTCGGACGCGTGCCTGCGCTGCCGTGGGTTGGCGGGCACCCGTGTCGAGGTAGGGGCCGTAGCCGACCAGGTCGTCGGCGGACGCGAGCGCGGCCTGCGCCTCGGGCGTCAGCCACTCGCGCCCGGCGGGGCCGAGGCCGACCACGATGACTTCGCCTGTGCGCTCGTGGGGCTGGGCTGCGTTCAGGGCGTCGCGCGTGGCGGCGTGGACGCGGCTGGGCAGCAGCGCGAGCGAGAAGTACGGGACGCTCGCCGGGTCGACGTCCTTGAGCTTCGCCAGGCGCTGGGCGTCGGTGCTGGCCCGCTCCACGTACCAGGCCTCATCGAGCCGGCCCGCCGTGTCGAGGGCCTGCTTGAGGTTGTCGAAGGTACGTCCGAGCTTGAGGACGGCGATGGAGTCCTCGCCGTGGATGCGCTCGGCGAGCTGGTCGGGCGGGAGGATGCCGGGGAGCACGGTCAGGACCTCGTCAGCCTCGACGAGCGGCGTGCCGAGCGCGGCCGCGGCGGCGCTCACCGACGTGACGCCGGGCACGACCTCGGTCTCGTACCGGCTGGCCAGGCGCTTGTGCATGTGCATGTACGAGCCGTAGAAGAACGGGTCGCCCTCGGCCAGGACGACCACGTCGCGGCCGGCGTCCAGGTGCTGGGCGAGCCGGGCCGCGCACGCCTCGTAGAACTCCTCCAGCGCGCCCCGGTACCCGCCCGGATGGTCGGTCGTCTCGGTCGTCACCGGGTAGATCAGCGGTTCCTCGATCTGGCCGTCCCGCAGGTACGGGGCCGCGACCGACCGGGCGATGCTGCGGCCGTGACGGGCACTGTGGAACGCGATCACGTCCGCCAGCCCGATGAGCCGGGCGGCCTTCACCGTCACCAGCTCCGGATCGCCC
Source organism: uncultured Actinomycetota bacterium (assembly GCA_963742725.1). Lineage (GTDB taxonomy): Bacteria > Actinomycetota > Actinomycetes > Mycobacteriales > Cryptosporangiaceae > CAVVAL01. The sequence continues at coordinate 926,176 of CAVUMX010000004.1, forward strand.
GGACCCAGACCGACGCCGTACAGCTTTCCCGCCACCGTCACTCCTCCTCGCTGGCGAGGGCGTTGACCGCCGCCGCCGTGATCGCACTGCCGCCACGGCGCCCGTGGACGACCAGGTACTCGTACGGCGATTCCGCCAGCGCCACCTTCGACTCCGCCGCGCCGATGAACCCGACCGGGATGCCCAGGATCGCCGCCGGCCTCGGTGCGCCCGCGTCGAGCAGGTCGAGCAGGCGGAACAGCGCTGTCGGGGCGTTGCCGATCGCCACGACCGCGTTGTCGAGCCTGTCGCCCCAGAGGTCGAGTGCGGCGGCGCTGCGGGTTGTTTTCAGGCTTTCGGCCAGCTCAGGGACGCGCGGGTCGCGCAGGGTGCAGATCACCTCGTTGCCGTTCGGCAGGCGCTTGCGGGTGATGCCGGACGCCACCATCTCGGCGTCGCACAGAATCGGCGCCCCGTTGTTTATCGCCTTGCGGGCGTTCCGGGCGACGTTGGGGGAGAAGGCGATGTCGCGGACGAGGTCGGTCATGCCGCAGGCGTGGATCATGCGGACGGCCGCCTTCACCAGATCCTCGGGCAGCGCGGACAGATCGGCCTCGGCGCGGATCGTCGCGAAGGACTGGCGGTAGATCTCCGCGCCGTCGCGGATGTAGTCGGTCACAAGCTCTTCCTTCGCGCTGCTGTGATCATCGCGGCCAGGTCGCCGTCGGCCGGGTGGCCGGGGCCGCCGCCTTCGGGGCGGCCGTTTCCGGTGGCCGCTGCTGCGTCTATGCGCTGCTGGCCGTCGTTACCGTGGCCGCTCGGCGGCCTTCCGGCCCGTGGCCGTCGTTGCGGCGGCGGTCGGCGGGGTGGCCGGGTGTTTCGTGGCCGGCGGCCGGCTGGTCGCTGACCGGGAGGCCGTCGACGAGGTAGCCGTCGGGGGTGGCCAGGACCTCGACGTGGTCTGCCTTCGGCCGGCCGCAGGCCCGTTCGCAGCCGATCCAGTGGACAGGCTTGCCCGGTTCGGTGCGGGTGTTCGCCGCGTCGGACCGCACATCCGCGAGGGCTTTCGCGCAGCCGGGCTGCCCCGCGCACGTCGTGACGCCCACCCACGGCGAAGCGGGGTCCGTGACCAGGCCGACGGAGCGTAGCCGGGCGACGGTTTCGTCCACGTCGCCGGGGGCGAGGTCGGTGACGACGACCGTCCGCCACGGCGTGACGAGCACATCACCCTCGGACGTGTGGTCGGGCCCGGCCGTCGCGGCGGCGTTGCCGGCGGGTGTGGGGTCGGGGCCGGCCGTTGCGGCGGCGTTCGGGCCGCCTGGCGCGGGTCCGGCAGGCCTGAGGGCGCGGTTCGGGCCGGCGGTGGCGAGGGCGGTGACCTGGGCGGCGGTCAGGCGGCCGAGCGGGACGACGGCGGCCACCGCCGCCAGCCCGTCCCGTTGCGGGACGACGCCGACAGGCCACGCCGCTGCGGCCGGCGCCGAGCCGGCGGTTCCGCAACTGTCGGGGTTATCGGGGTGTTCCGTGTCCGGTGATGGCACGGGAGTCCGGACAGTCCGGTTCGCCCCGCTGGGGTCAGCGAGGCGGGCGGCCACGCGGGCCGGGCCGTCGGTCAGCTCGGCGATGCGCCACGCCGCCGAACCCTGGGCGGCGCGTTCGGCGAGAAACGCCCGCGCGGCCGCCAGTGCCAGCGCCGGCCCGTCATCCGGGGAACACCGCAGCCCGGTGTCGGCACCGGCGAGAATCAGCGCGAACACGCCAGCACCCGCCGCTGCGCCGCCGCCTGCGACAACCTCGCCCGCGGGCCTGCCGCCCGCGACGGTGTTGGCCGCGGGCCTGCCGCCTGCGACAACCTCGCCCGCGGGCCTGCCGCCCGCGACGGTGTTGGCCGCGGGCCTGCCGCCTGCGACAACCTCGCCCGCGGGCCCGCCGCCCGCGACGGCGTTGACCGCGGGAGTGGCGGTCGCGGCGAGGGTGATGTCGGCGCCGAGGGGGGATACGTCGCCGCGGCCGTCGTCCAGGGTGAACAGGAAACGGCCGGGCAGCTCGGCCAGCAACGGATCGGCGCAGAGGCCGCGATCCAGCGCGGCGACGAGTGGCCGCACGTCGACGAGTCCACCGCTCCGGCCGCTCAGCACGCTCGCGATGATGTTCCGGACCCGCTCGTGATCCGGCGACGGCAGCAGCCCCGCCGCCTCCAGCGCAGCGGCCAGCGCGACTTCCGCCCCGGCCGCGATGCCCCGCAGCTGGACGTTGCCCCGGGACGTCAGTTCGAGAGATCCGTCACTGTGCTCGGCCGACGCGCCAGCCAGGGCGGCGAGCTGTGACGTGGACAACATCCCACCCGGTATCCGGACGCGGACGAGCCCGCCGTCCGCCGCCGCGTGCACCTGGAGCGCGCCAGGGCAGCGGTCAGGACCGGATCGGGTGGGCACGGCTCGGATCGTACGTGCCGGCCACCCGGCTACAGTGAGGGCGCTATTGCGGCGGCACGTGGAGGAAGCCGGTGAGAATCCGGCGCGGTCCCGCCACTGTCACCGGGGAGCGGACCCCATCGCTGGTCACTGCCGACGAGGCGGGAAGACCGGGGCGAGCGTCGATCCGGAAGCCAGGAGACTCCTGTCGCCGCAACCTGACTACCCGGGGCGGGTGACCCCGAGGAGGGCCGTCCGCGTGATCCTGCTGCTGTCGACGTCCGACACCGATCTGCTCAGTGCCCGAGCGAGCGGCGCCGAGTACCGGCTCGCCAACCCGGCCCGCGTGAGCGTCGACGACCTGCCCGCGCTGGTCGACGGCGTGGACCTGGTCGTCGTCCGGATCCTGGGCGGACGCCGCGCCTGGGAGGACGGCATCGACGCGCTCCTCGCGGGTCCGCGCCCCGTCGTGATGCTCGGCGGCGAGCAGGCCCCGGACGCCGAGCTGATGGAGCTGTCCACCGTCCCCGGCGGTGTCACGGCGGAGGCCCACGCCTACCTGGCCCACGGCGGCCCGGCGAACCTCACCGAGCTGGCCCGGTTCCTGAGCGACACGGTGCTGCTCACCGGCCACGGGTTCGCCCCGCCGGCTCCGACCCCCACCTGGGGCGTCGTCGAGCGCCCCGCAACACCCGCCGAGCGTCCCGCAACACCCGCCGACCGCACCGCGGCACCCGCCGACGTGCCCGCGCGCCCCGCATCACCCGCCGGCGGGCCCGCGCGCACCGCCGAGCGTCCTACCGTCGCCGTGCTGTACTACCGCGCCCACCACCTCGCCGGGAACACCGCGTTCGTCGACGCGCTGTGCACGGCGATCGAGACCGCGGGCGGCCGCGCGCTGCCCGTCTACTGCGCCTCTCTCCGCACGGCCGAGCCGGCGCTGCTGGAAACCCTCGCCACGGCGGACGCGCTCGTCGTCACGGTGCTCGCCGCCGGGGGCACGCGCCCGGCGGAGGCCAGCGCGGGCGGTGACGAGGACGCCTGGGACGTCGGCGCGCTCGCCGCTCTCGACGTCCCGATCCTGCAGGGGCTGTGCCTGACGTCCAGTCGCGAGTCGTGGGACGGCAACGACGACGGCATCTCGCCGCTGGACACGGCGACGCAGGTCGCGATCCCGGAGTTCGACGGGCGGATCATCACCGTCCCGTTCTCGTTCAAGGAGATCGACGCGGACGGGCTGACCGTCTACGTCGCCGACCCGGAACGCGCCGCCCGGGTCGCCGGCATCGCCGTCCGGCACGCCGCGCTGCGGCACATCCCGAACGCGGAGAAGCGCGTCGCGCTGATGCTCTCGGCGTACCCGACCAAGCACTCCCGGATCGGCAACGCCGTCGGGCTCGACACACCGGCCAGCGTGATCGCCCTGCTCCACGCCATGCGCGAGCGCGGGTACCAGATCAGCTCGGAGCTGCCGGGGTTCGAAGACCGTGACGGTGACGCGCTGATCCACGGCCTCATCGCCGCCGGCGGCCAGGACCCGGAGTGGCTCACCGAGGCCCAGCTCACCAGCAACGTGATCCGCATCCCGGCGGCGCGGTACCAGGCGTTCTACGACACGCTCCCCGCCGACTTCCGCGAGGGCATGGAGCGGCACTGGGGCCCGCCGCCCGGCCAGCTGTACGTCGACGACAACGGCGACATCGTGCTGGCCGCGATCCAGGCGGGGAACGTCGTCGTCATGGTCCAGCCGCCGCGCGGCTTCGGGGAGAACCCGATCGCGATCTACCACGACCCGGACCTGCCGCCCTCGCACCACTACCTCGCGGCGTACCGCTGGCTGGCGGACACGTTCGCGGCGGACGCCGTCGTGCACGTCGGCAAGCACGGCAACCTGGAGTGGCTGCCGGGCAAGACCGCTGCCATGTCCGCCGGCTGCGGCTCGGACGCGGCCCTCGGCGACCTGCCGCTGATCTACCCGTTCCTGGTGAACGATCCGGGCGAGGGCACGCAGGCGAAGCGGCGCGCGCACGCCACGCTCGTCGACCACCTGATCCCGCCGATGGCCCGTGCCGAGAGCTACGGCGACATCGCCCGTCTCGAACAGCTCCTGGACGAGCACGCGAACATCGCCGCGCTCGACCCGGCGAAGCTGCCGGCCATCCGCGCGCAGATCTGGACGCTCATCCAGGCCGCGCGGCTCGACCACGACCTCGGCCTGGACGACCGTCCGCACGACGCCGAGTTCGACGACTTCCTCCTGCACGTCGACGGCTGGCTGTGCGAGGTCAAGGACGTGCAGATCCGGGACGGGCTGCACATCCTCGGCGCTGCGCCGACCGGGGAGGCCCGGATCAACCTGGTCCTGGCGATGCTCCGGGCACGCCAGGTCTTCGGCGGGCAGTACTCGCACCCGGGGCTCCGCGACGCGCTCGGCCTGTCCGAGGAGGGCGGCGGCCGCACGGACACCGACGCCGTCGAGGCCGAGGCCCGCGCGCTCGTCACCGAGATGGAGGAGCGCGGCTGGGACCCGTCGGCGGTGGTCACGGAGAACGCGGCCGCCCAGGCGGTGCTGACGTTCGCCGCGACCGAGATCGTGCCGCGGCTCGCCCGTACCACCGACGAGCTGACCCACGTCCTGCACGCGCTCGAAGGCGGGTACGTGCCGGCCGGTCCGAGCGGATCGCCGCTGCGAGGGCTCGTCAACGTCCTGCCGACCGGCCGCAACTTCTACTCCGTGGACCCGAAGGCCGTGCCGAGCCGCCTCGCCTGGGAGACCGGCCAGGCGATGGCCGACTCGCTGCTCGCGCGGTACCGGGAGGACACCGGTGAGTGGCCGCAGTCCGTGGGGCTGTCCGTGTGGGGCACGAGCGCGATGCGGACGGCCGGCGACGACATCGCGGAGGTGCTGGCGCTGCTGGGCGTCCGCCCGGTGTGGGACGAGGCGTCCCGGCGGGTCACGGGCCTGGAGCCGATCAGCCTCGACGAGCTGGGGCGGCCCCGCATCGACGTCACCGTCCGCATCTCGGGGTTCTTCCGGGACGCCTTCCCGCACGTCGTCGCCATGCTGGACGACGCGGTCCAGCTCGTGGCCGCCCTGGACGAGCCGGCGCACCTGAACTTCGTGCGCGGGCACGTCGACGCCGACACCGCCGCGCACCGTGACCCGCGCCGGGCCACGCTGCGGATCTTCGGTTCCAAGCCGGGCGCGTACGGCGCCGGGCTGCTCCAGGCCATCGACAGCCGCAACTGGCGCGACGACGCCGACCTGGCCGAGGTGTACGCGGTCTGGGGCGGGTACGCGTACGGCCGGGGCGTGGACGGCGCGCCCGCCCGCGAGGACATGGAGACGGCGTACAAGCGGATCGCCGTCGCGGTGAAGAACACCGACACCCGCGAGCACGACATCGCGGACTCCGACGACTACTTCCAGTACCACGGCGGCATGATCGCCACGGTCCGCGCGCTGACCGGGAAGGCGCCGACGGCGTACATCGGGGACAGCACCCGGCCGGACGCCGTCCGCACCCGCACGCTCAGCGAGGAGACCGCCCGGGTGTTCCGCGCCCGCGTCGTGAACCCGCGCTGGCTGGAGGCGATGCGGCGGCACGGGTACAAGGGCGCGTTCGAGCTGGCCGCGACCGTCGACTACCTCTTCGGGTACGACGCCACCGCCGGCGTCGTCGCCGACTGGATGTACGAGAAGCTCGCCCACACCTACGCGCTGGACCCGGAGAACCAGAAGTTCCTCAGCGAGTCGAACCCGTGGGCGCTGCACGGCATCACCGAGCGCCTGCTGGAGGCGGCCGACCGCAAGCTGTGGGAGCACCCCGAGCCCGACACGCTGGCCGCGCTCCAGGGACTCTTCCTGGCCACGGAAGGTGATCTTGAAGACAGACAGTAGGTCAGGACTTCGCAGGTCAGCGCGGTAGCCGTCACGATGAGCCATCATGAGCAGCACGATGACTGACGTCGACCTGAGCCACCACGGCGACGCCGAGACCGGGGACGGCCTGGTGGATCTGGCCGTGAACGTCCGCGCGGGCGCGCCGCCGGCCTGGCTGGCGAACCGGCTGGCCGCTTCGCTGGCGTCGCTCGCGGCGTACCCCAAGCCCGGGGCGGCGCGTGCCGCCGTGGCCGCGAGGCACGGCCGCCCGGCGGACGAGGTGCTGCTCACGGCCGGTGCCGCCGAGGCGTTCGTCCTGCTCGCACGGGCGCTCACGCCACGGCGGGCCGTCGTCGTGCACCCGCAGTTCACCGAGCCCGAGGCCGCCCTGCGCGCCGCCGGCCACGAGGTCGGACGGGTGCTGCTCGACCCGTCCGGCGGCTTTCTGCTCGATCCCGCGCTGGTACCCGAGGACGCCGACCTGGTGGTGGTCGGCAACCCCACCAACCCGACGTCCGTCCTGCACCCGGCGGCGTCGCTGGCGGCGCTCGCCCGGCCGGGCCGGATCCTCGTCGTGGACGAGGCGTTCGCCGACACCGTCCCCGGGGAGCCCGAGTCGCTGGCGTCCCGCCGCGACCTGCCCGGACTGGTCGTCGTCCGGAGCCTCACCAAGACCTGGGGCCTCGCCGGCCTGCGCGTCGGCTACCTGCTCGCGGCGCCCGCCCTCGTCGAACAGCTCGCCGCCGCGCAGCCCCTGTGGGCGGTGTCCAGCCCGGCGCTCGCCGCCGCCGAGGTGTGCGCCTCGGCGTTGGCCGTCGACACCGCCGAGGCGTACGCCCGTGAACTCGCCGCCGACCGCGCGTACCTGCTGGATCGGCTGCCCGTGGAAGTCGCCGGCCGGCCCGCGTCGTCGTTCGTGCTGATCCGTGTCCCGGACGGGCTCCGGGTCCGGGACGAGCTGCGCAAGCGCGGCTACGCCGTCCGGCGCGGCGACACGTTCCCCGGCCTCGGCCCGGACTGGCTGCGCGTGGCCGTCCGGGACCGTGCGACGACGGACGCGTTCGTCACGGCCCTGGGGGAGTGCCTGTGAACGCCGACTTTCGGACTTTTGAGGGTCGCGAGGCCCACGGCACCCTCAAAAGTCCGAAACTGAACGCGTTCAGCGGCGACGAGCGGGACGCGGTGTACCGCGCGATCCACGCGCGGCGGGACGTGCGCAACGGGTTCCTGCCCGATCCGGTGCCGGACGACGTCCTCACCCGGATGCTGGCTGCCGCCCACACGGCGCCGAGCGTCGGCCTCAGCCAGCCGTGGGACTTCCTGCTCCTGCGCTCGCGCGACACCCGGGAACGCGTCCAGCGGCTCGCGGCGGCGCAGCGGGAACGGTACGGCGCCGCGCTGCCGGCCGCCCGGGCCAAGGCGTTCACCGGCATCAAGACCGAGGCGATCCTCGACACCCCGCTGAACATCGCGGTCACCTGCGACCGGACGCGCGGCGGACGCTTCACCCTCGGCCGCTTCACGCAGCCCCGGATGGCCGCCTACTCGACCGCGCTCGCAGTGGAGAACCTGTGGCTGGCGGCGCGCGCCGAGGGCGTCGGCGTCGGCTGGGTCAGCTTCTTCGACGAGCGCGAGCTGGCGGACGAACTCGGCCTGCCCGCGCATGTCGACGTGGTGGCGTACCTGTGCGTCGGGTACGTGGCAGAGTTCCCCGACGAGCCCGAGCTGGCCACGGCCGGCTGGGCGCGGCGGCGCCCGCTCGCGTGGGCGGTGCACGACGAGAGGTGGGGCGAGCGTGCCCTGCCAGGAGGGTCAGTGATGGGGCTTCTCGACGAGACGGTCGCGGCGATCCGTCCGGCCGGCGCGGCGGCGATGGCCGAGGCGCTGGACCGGCAGGCGCGGATGACGAAACCGGCAGGGTCGCTCGGCGTCCTGGAGGACGTGTCCGTGCGGCTGGCCGGGCTGGCCGAGGTCTGCCCGCCGCCGCTGCCGGAGCCGGCCGCCGTCGCGGTGTTCGCCGGTGACCACGGCGTCCACGCGCAGGGCGTCACGCCGTGGCCGCAGGAGGTCACCGTCCAGATGGTCGGCAACTTCCTGGCCGGCGGCGCGGTCGTCAACGCGTTCGCCAAGCAGGTCGGGGCAGAGGTCGTCGTCGTGGACGTCGGTGTCGCCGGTGACCTCGAAACGGCACCCGGACTGCTGCCCCGCAAGATCCGGGCAGGCACCCGGGACATGACGACCGAGCCGGCGATGACCCGCGAGGAGGCCGTCGCCGCGATCGAGGTCGGCATCGAGGTCGCCCGCGATCTGGTCGCCGCCGGGAACCGCGCGCTCCTCACCGGCGACATGGGCATCGCGAACACCACCGCGTCGGCGGCCCTGATCTGCGCGTTCACGGGCGCCCATCCGGACGACGCGACCGGCTACGGCACCGGCGTCGACGAGCAGACGCACCAGCGCAAGGTCCGCGTGATTCGCCGGGCGCTCGACCTGCACCTGCCCTCATCGGACGACCCGATCGCCGCGCTGGCGGCCGTCGGCGGGTTGGAGCACGCCGCCATCGCCGGGTTCATCCTCGGCGGCGCCGCGCTGCGGGTACCTGTCGTCCTGGACGGCGTGATCGCCGGCGCCGCCGCCCTGGCCGCCGCCGCGATCGCCCCGGACTGCGTCGCCGCCTGCGTCGCCGGGCACCGCTCCACCGAACCCGGTCACGCTCTCGCGCTGACGCACCTCGGCCTCACCCCGCTGGTGGATCTCCAGCTGCGGCTCGGCGAGGGGACGGGCGCAGTGCTGGCGCTGCCGCTGGTCCAGAGCGCGGTCCGGGCGCTGCGCGAGGTCGCCACGTTCGACTCCGCCGGCATCACGGAGAAATCATGAACGCGCACCGCCTTCGCGCCGCCCGTCGGCGCCCCGCCGACCCTCCCCGGCGCGCCGACCTTCGGACTTTTGAGGGTCGGGCGGCCGCCGGGACCCTCAAAAGTCCGAACCTGGGGGAGCACTCATGAGCGCGCCGCTGTATCCGTTGGGGCTGCGGGTCGAGGGGCGGCGGGTGCTCGTCGTCGGCGGTGGCACGGTCGCGCAGCGGCGGATCCCGGCGCTGATCGACGCGGGCGCCGACGTCCTGCTGGTGTCGCCGCACGTCACAGCCACGCTGGACGGGCTCGTGGCGGCAGGGCGCCTCACGTGGACGGCACGCCGCTTCGTCCCGGAGGATCTGGACGGCACCTGGCTCGCCATCGCCACCACGAGCGACCCCGCCGCCAACGCCGCGATCGCCGAAGAGGCCGAACGGCGCCGGATCTGGTGCGTCCGCGCGGACGACGGCGCCGCCTCCACCGCCTGGACCCCCGCCGTGGGCCGCCACGACGGCGTGACCGTGGCCGTACTCGGCGGCGGCGACCCGCGCCGCGCTGCGGCGGTGCGGGACGGGGTCGTGGAGCGGCTCGCGGACGGCTCGCTCGACTCGCCGCGCTTCCGGGGCGTCCACAAGGGACCGATTCCGGGCGTGGCGCTGGTCGGGGCGGGGCCGGGCGATCCCGAGCTGATCACCGTCCGGGGGAGGCGTTTGCTTTCGCGGGCCGACGTGGTCGTCGTGGACCGGCTCGCACCCCACCTTCTGCTGGACGAACTGCCCGCGCATGTCGAGGTCGTCGACGCGGCGAAGATCCCCTATGGACGGTACGTCGCCCAGGACGCGATCAACACCGCGCTCGTCGAGAACGCTCTCGCCGGCAAGTTCGTCGTCCGGCTCAAGGGGGGTGACTCCTTTGTCTTCGGACGCGGCGGCGAGGAGCTGGAAGCCTGCCTGGCCGCCGGAATCCCGGTCGAAGTGGTGCCCGGCGTGACGTCGGCGATCTCCGTGCCCGCCGCCGCCGGCATCCCCGTGACCCACCGCGGCGTGACGCACGAGTTCGTCGTCGTGTCCGGGCACGTCGCGCCCGGCAGCCCCGACTCGCTCACCGACTGGTCGGCGCTCGCCATGCTGCGCGGGACGCTCGTCGTCCTGATGGGCGTCGAACGCCTGGGCGCGATCGCCGACACGCTCATCGCCGGCGGCAAGCCGGCCGACACCCCGGCCGCCGTCATCCAGGAGGGCACCACCGCCGCGCAGCGCCAGGTCACGGGCACGCTGGGCACGATCGCCCACGCCGCCGCGGACGAAGGCCTGAGCCACCCGGCGATCGTCGTGATCGGCGACGTCGTCGCGCTCGGCGAACGCCTCAACACCCTGGCCGCCGCCCTCCCACACTGAGCACCGCGCCCACCTTCGGGCGCCGTACCCACGACCCGGCGCCGCGCCCACGACCCGGCGCCGCGCCCACGACCGGCCGGCGCCCACCCGGCCGCGCGCCCACCTTCGGACTTTTGAGGGTGTCCGGCGCTGCCGGACCCTCAAAAGTCCGAAACTCGAGGGGTGGGCGGGGCGGTGCGGTCAGAGGGGGCGGGCGTAGGCGCGGTTCACGTCGGAGTGGCGGTTCGCCGAGTAGCCCGGGATCGGCTGGTACCCGAACCGCTCGTACAGGCCGCACGCGGCCAGGTTCCGGGCGCCGGTTTCGAGGATGAGCCGGCTGGCCCCGGCCTCGGCGGCGGCGGTTTCGAGGGCGGTGAGGAGCCGGGCGCCGTGGCCGCGCCCCCGCTGCCCGCGCCGGACGTACATGCGCTTGATCTCGATCGTCTCGGGGTCGTGCCGGCGGAACCCGCCGCAGCCGACGAGGTCGTCGAGGTCGTCGTACGCCACCAGGAACAGCCCGTCCGGGGGGAGGAACGCGCGGGCGTCGCAGTACGGGTTCTCGGCGTGGCCGTACCGGGCGACCTGATCCTCGTACAGCGCCAGGATCAGGGACCGCGAGTCCGTGTGGTCGTACGGGCGGGGCTCCATGCGGAGGAGGGCGGTGAGGGTCGCCGGCAGAGTCATTACAGGGCCCGATCTAGTTCCGGAAGGACAGTTGCGACGTACTTGCTGCGTTTGCGGTGCTGGAGCGCGCGCCGGATCTTGTGGAGCAGCGCGGAGCAGCGTCCGGACTGGACACTGGGGATGCGGGGGAGCGCGGTCCGGACGGCGGCGCACGCGTTCTCCAGGTCGCCGCGCAGGAGGTGGGCCTCGGCGAGGTAGCAGCCGTGCAGCAGCGCGGACCGCTGGTAGTCCTCGCGCGGCCCGGCGGAACTGAGTGGCGCGAGCAGTTCGGTGGCCTCGTCCAGGAGCTGGTTCTGCCGCCCGGGGTGGTGGACGGCGAGTGACACGAGCGCCTGCCCCGCCTCTGCGGCGAGCTGTTCGGTGTTGAAGTAGTAGAGGAACTCGGGCCCGTCGTGGGGCTGGTGGGCCTCGAGCAGCGTCCGGGCCCGGTCGGATGCCGCCCGGAACGCGTACACGTCACCGGCCGCGGCATGCGCGGTCGCGAGCCGGCCGGCGATGCGTGCCCGGGTCACGCCGTCGAGCTGGCGGGCGGCGTCCTCGGCGGCCTCGCCGAGGCGCACCGCCTCGACCGGCTGGGACGAGTGCGCGGCCTGGTACGTGAGCATCCCGAGGATGTTCGCCGCGCAGGGCTGGTCGCCGGCGGCGCGCGCGGCCCGGAGCCCGAGCAGGAAGTACCGCTGGGCACAGCCCGCCTCGCCGGCGTCGAAGTGCATCCATCCGGACAGCTGGGCGAGGCTCGCCACGGATGTGTAGAGCCGCCGCCCGATCTCCGTGCTGTACGTCGACGAGCGGACGAGGTCCAGGACGCCCTGCAGCTCGTTCGTCACGTACCGCAGGCTCAGCGCGCCGCCGCCCTGGCGGTCGTCGAGCCGGCGCAGCGCGGCGATGTGCCCGTCGAGCAGGTCCATCATCGGCGGCAGTACCCGCTCGCGGCCGAGTGCTGCGACGACCGGGGTCGGCTCATGGACGATGCCGTCCAGCGCGACCGTGACCAGCGGCGTCCCGCTGATGCCCCGGATCGTGCGGCGCTCGACGTCCCCCATCGTGACCAGGTCGTCGAGGAGTCGCAGGGTGGCGCCCCCCGACCAGGTGGGGTCGAGCCCGTCGCCGGCGGCCGGTTCGGATGGGCGCGGCAACGCCTTGCCCGGCCACAGCATGTCGGCGGTGACGCGCTGCCCGAGCTGCTCCTCCAGGAGTTCGGCGACGACCTGCGGCACCGGCTCATACGGGCAGTAGCCGTGCCGGATCCAGTGGTACGGCGTGCTCAGGTGGATGCGGTGCCGGTCCAGGCCGCGCCGCTCCAGGCGTGCGTTGACGGCGTGAGCGAGCTGACGGGGCCGCCAGCCGGCGCGGTCCAGGTACCGCTGCAGCGCTGAGCCGCTCATCCAGAAATCGCCCTCCGTGCATGCCCGGTCAGCTCACGGTAACTGCCAGATTCGGTGCCTGCTGCCCCGTCGCGATCGGGCTTCACAACCTTCACACCCGTGTCGGAGGACCTCACGACCTTCACACCGCACGGCCAGTTCCCCCGCCGTACCCCCGTCGTTCACCCAGTGACCGACTTCCCGGCGGCGGCGGCGCGCTCCCCCCGGTGCATCCCCTCGCCGCCGCCGGGAGCTATCCAGACCGTCCAGGGAGGATGTGTCGTGACCGTTGTGGAACCCGCTCATCGCGCTGTCGGAGTGGCCCCGTGCCAGCCGTCGCCGTCCGATGCCGCCGGCGATGTCCTCACGTGGCGGCTCGCCCGCCGCGTGATGATCGACCACGAGTACGACGTGGTCGCGTCCGACGGGACCTGCCGGACCTGTGGCCAGCCCTGGCCCTGCGATGCCTGGCGCTGCGCCGAGGACATCGCCACCTTGTTCAAACCGTGGGATTACCCAGCGAGCTGAGGAACGACCGCGCCCAGTGCACGACGTCGTGCTCCTGGACGTGCCGGCGCATCTTGCGCATCCGCCGCCGGCCCTCGCCCGGATCGACGTGCAGCGCGCGGAGCAGGTTCTCCTTGAGGCCGTCGATGTCGTGCGGGTTGACCAGGTACGCCTGGCGCAGCTCGGCGGCGGCACCGGTGAACTCGCTCAGCACGAGCGCGCCGCCGAGATCCGGGCGGGAGGCGACGTACTCCTTCGCGACCAGGTTCATGCCGTCGCGCAGCGGCGTGACGAGCATGACGTCGGCGGCGTTGTACAGCGCGACCAGTTCCTCGCGCCGGTACGACTGGTGCAGGTAGTGGACGGCCGGGAGGCCGACCTTGCCGAAGTCGCCGTTGATCCGGCCGACCTCGCGCTCGATCTCGTCCCGTAGCGTCTGGTAGTGCTCGACGCGTTCGCGGCTCGGCGTGGCGACCTGCACCAACACGGTCTCCGGCACGCTGAGGGCGCCGTCCGACAGCAGCTCGTGGAACGCCTTGAGCCGGCTGCCGATGCCCTTGGTGTAGTCGAGCCGGTCGACGCCCAGGATGATGTGGCGCGGGTTGCCCAGCTCCGCCCGGATCTCCTTCGCGCGCTGCTGTGTCACCTCGGACTGGGCCAGCTCGTCCAGGATCGCCACGTCGATCGAGATCGGGAACGACCGCGCCTGCACGAGGCGCCCGGCGACGTCGACCTGCGGGCCCTGCGGACGGCGCCCGCACAGCGTCCGGGACAGCCGGAGGAAGTTCGACGCGCCGCCCGGGAGCTGGAAGCCGATCAGGTCGGCGCCGAGCAGCCCCTCGATGATCTGGGTGCGCCACGGCAGCTGCATGAACAGCTCCTGCGGCGGGAACGGGATGTGCAGGAAGAAGCCGATGCGCAGGTCGGGGCGCTTGTCCCGGAGCATCGCCGGCACCAGCTGGAGCTGGTAGTCCTGGATCCAGACGATGGCGCCCTCGTCGGCGACGCGCGCGGCCTCGTCGGCGAACCGCCGGTTCACCTCGACGTAGCTGTCCCACCAGTGCCGGTGGAACTGCGGCGCGGCTACCGCGTCGTGGTACAGCGGCCAGAGCGTGCCGTTGGAGAAGCCCTCGTAGTAGTCGGAGACCTCGCGCTGGGACAGCGGGATCGGGACCATGCGGATCCCGTCGAGGGTGAACGGCTCCGGTGCCAACCCGCCGACGGCGCCGGACCAGCCCAACCAGATGCCGTCGTGGCTGCGCATGATCGGTTCGAGCGCGGTGACGAGACCGCCGGGGCTGCGCTGCCAGTGAGTCTCACCGCTGCTGTCTCGTATCTGGTCGACCGGGAGCCGGTTGGCGACGACGACGAACGAGCTACGGGCGGACACGCCTCAGGGCTCCCTCCGGAGGGACTACTTGCGTTTTCTTTACCCTATCCGGAGGGAGACCTGCTGAACCGAGACAGTCCCGGCATTGCCGGGTGGGCTACTTCACGCCTCCCGCCGTCAGGCCGGCGACGATCCGCCGCTGGAACATGAGAACCATGATCACCAACGGGATGGTCACGATCACGCCGGCGGCCATGATCGTCCCGAACGGTGTGTCCCGGCCGAACTGCCCGGTGAACTGTGACGTGATGACCGGCGCGGTCTTCAGCGAGGCGTCGTTGATGACCGCGAGGGCGATCATGAACTCGTTCCACGCCGCGATGAACACGACGATCGCCGTGGTGAACACGCCGGGCGCGGCGAGCGGAAGGATCACCTTCCGGAACGCCTGCGCCGGTGTGCACCCGTCGATCTGGGCCGCTTCCTCCAGCTCGTACGGCATCTGCTGGAAGAACGTGGTGAGGATCCAGACCGCCAGCGGCAGCGCGAACGACATGCTCGGCACGATCATCGCCTGGTACGAGTCGATCCACTTGATGTCCGTGAAGAGCTGCAGCAGCGGCACCAGCAGCGTGACCACGGGGAACATCGACGTCGTGATGATGATCCCGAGCGCGAGGTTCTTGAACCTGAACTCCAGCCGGGCCAGCGCGTACGCGGTCAACGTGCCGACGATCAGCACCAGGATCGTGGTGATACCGGCGACGATCAGGCTGTTGAGCAGCGCCTTGGCGAACCCGTTGCCCGGGGCGAACGCGTCCTCGTAGTTCTGGGTGGAGGCAGGTGCCGGGATCACCTCGTTGCTGAACGTGTCGTTCGGCCGCCGCAGGCTGGACACGATCATCCAGTAGAACGGCGCCAGGCAGTAGACGACGATCACCGCGACGCCGACATAGGTGAAGAACCGGCCGATCGGCGTCCCGGACGTGACGGACCTGCCTTTCCTGGCCGGCCCGGGCTTGGTTGCCTCGCTCGTGGGAGCGCTCGTGGTCGTCATCTCACTTCCTCCCCGCCCGCGAACCGATCACGTCGGCACCGAGTACCTTGACGAAGACGTACGCGACCACGGCGGTGTAGAAGAACAGCGCGAGGGCGTACGCCGACGCGAGTCCGTAGTTGGTGAACTTGATCGCCTGCTCGAACGAGAGCATCGAGACCGTTTCGACCGACTGTTTTCCCGGCCCGATGAGTGTGTACGGAAGGTCGAACATTCGCAGGACGTCGAGCACCCGGAACAGCACCGCGACCACCAGTGCCGGCTTGACCAGCGGGAGCGTGATCTGCCAGAAGGTCCGCCACGCGCTCGCCCCGTCGACCTTGGCGGCCTCGTACACCTCGGCGGGGATCACCTGGAGGCCGGCGAGCACCAGCAATCCGATGAACGGCGCCGTCTTCCACACGTCGGCGATGATCACCGCGACCTTGGCCTGCCAGGCGTCGGTCGTCCACAGGATCGGATCGCCCGGCACGAAGAACGCGTTGACCACGCCGCCGGCTTCGAACGCGTAGTTCCACAGCAGACCCGAGATCGCGGTCGGGATCGCCCACGGGACGAGGATGCTCGCCCGGATGAGGCTGCGGCCACGGAAGGCCTTGTGCATGACCAGCGCCATCGCGACGCCGATCACGGTCTCCAGGAGGACCGTCGCGACCGTGAAGAACGTGGTGTTGAAGAGCGCGGTGAGGAATCGCGAGCCTTCGCCGCCGGTGAACATGGCGGCGAAATTGTCGAGCCCGACGAACGGTTCCGTCTCCTGCACGAAACCGGTCTCGGGGTCGACACCCTTCCGGCCGTAGAACGCGAGCCGGATCCCGGACAGGATCGGGTAGCCCACGACGAGTCCGAGCACGAGGAAAGTGGGGGACAGCAGCATGGCGGCGAGCCGACCGACACCTTCGGTACGGCTGGGCAGGCGTTGTTTGCGCTTGCGCGCCGGCGGAGCCGGCGCGGTGACGGCGTTCATGATGCACCTCCGGACCGAACGGCCCGGTCCGGGGCCACACGGCGTGGCCCCGGACCGGCGGGAGTCACTTCTTGGTGAGACCGTCCAGATCGGACTGAAGTTTCGCCAGTGCGTCATCGGTACTCGTCGTACCGCTGATCGCCCCGTAGGCGGCCTCCTGCATCGCCGTGGAGACCTCCTGGTACCGGACCGCCGCCGGGCGCTTCTTCGCCTTCTCGATCGACGCCTTCAGGGTCGGCAGGTACGGGAACTTCGCGATCAACGCGGTGTCGTCGTACAGGGACGCGACCGTCGGTGCCTGCGAGGTCGCCTCCAGGTCGAGCCGCTGCTGCTCCTCACTCGTGATGAACTTGATGAAGTCCAGGGCACTCTTCTTGTTCTTGGTGAAGCTGCTGACGGCCAGGTTGTGGCCGCCGAGCGTCGAGACGCCCGGCCCGTCGGCGCCGGGCAGCGGTGCCACCGCGAACTTGCCGGCCACCTTCGAGGAACCGTCGCTGGCGTTCGCGAGCGCGTACTGGTATGGCCACTGCCGGTGGAAGATCAGCTCACCGGCCTGGAAGGCGCGGCGCCCTTCCTCTTCCTGGTAGGTGAGTGCCTTCTTGGCGATGAGCCCGGACTTGAAGCCGTCGACCAGGAAGTTCAGGCCCTTCTTCGCATCGTCGGTGTTGACGTCGGCGTTGCCGTCGTCGTTGACCACCTCGCCACCGGCCGAGTTCACGGCCTCGGAGAAGTTCACGGTCAGGCCCTCGTACTTGTCGAACTGGCCGGCGTAGCAGGAGGCGCCCCTGGCCGCCGGCAGCTTCAACACCTGGTCGCAGACGGTCTTCATCTCCGCCCACGTCGTCGGCGGCTTGGCGCCGGCCTGGTCCAGCAAATCCTTGCGGTAGTAGAGCAGCCCGCCGTCGGAGTTCAGCGGGATCGCGTAGAGCTTGTCGAAGTACTTCGCGGTCTCCACCGTGGCCGGAAGCAGTGTGTCGAGGTCGAAGTCGTCCTCCGGCAGCTCTTCGACCCAGCGGTTGGCTGCGAACTCCGCCGTCCACACCACGTCGAGGTTGAGCACGCTGAACTCGCCGGACTTCGTCTGGGCGTTCTGCACCATGCGCTGGCGCTGCTCGTCCGCCGCCGTCGGCAGCTCGACCAGCGTCGCCGTCTCGTTGGGATGTGCCGCGTTCCAGGCGGCTACCTGCTTCTGCCTGTTCCGCGACGTGTCCTTGCCCGTCGCGAACGTGATTGGACCGACGCCCTCGAGTTCACCTGAGCTCGTGGAATCGCCGTCGTCCCCGCCGCACGCGGCCAGTCCGAGGACCAATACCACCGCTCCTGCCGCGGCCATGACGCGCCGTTGCCGCATCGCCACTCCCTCCCTCACTGGGTCACCCCGTGGCTGAATCATTCAAGATGACGTACGCCACATCTCCCTCTCCCTGGCGCGTCACCCCGATCATTCGACTTCGTGCGCGTGGCGGAAGTCCGACAAGCGCTCTGTTACGTTTCCGTTACTGAGGCGGGCGCATCCTGTCATTACATCAGTGACATTCCGTATGCGCACCCTTACGCGAGTGGCCTGTGGACGGATTTCACGGCTGGCTGGCGGACCTGGGAGGATGGCGAGCGGTAACCGACTCGCGAAGGACCTCTCACTGTGGCCCAGTACATCTACACCCTGCGCAAGGTGCGTAAGGCGCACGGCGACAAGGTGATCTTGGACGACGTCACCCTCAGCTTCCTGCCGGGGGCGAAGATCGGTGTCGTCGGCCCTAACGGCGCCGGCAAGTCCACCGTCCTCAAGATCATGGCCGGCGTCGAGCAGCCGTCCAACGGCGATGCCATGCTCGCGCCCGAGTACAGCGTGGGCATGCTGGCCCAGGAACCGCCGCTCAACGAGGAGCTCGACGTGCGCGGCAACGTCGAGGAGGGCGTCGCCGAACTGCGCGCCGCGCTCCAGCGTTTCGAAGAGGTCAGCGCCGCCATGGGCGAACCCGACGCCGACTTCGACACGCTCCTCGCCGAGCAGGGCGAGCTGATGGAGCTGATCGAGGCGCACAACGGCTGGGAACTCGACAGCCAGATCGAGCAGGCGATGGACGCCCTGCGCTGCCCGCCCGGCGACGCCGACGTGAAGATCCTCTCCGGTGGCGAGCGCCGCCGGGTCGCGCTGTGCAAGCTGCTGCTCCAGCAGCCCGATCTGCTGCTGCTGGACGAGCCGACCAACCACCTCGACGCCGAGAGCGTGCTCTGGCTGGAGCAGCACCTCGCGAAGTACCCGGGCTGCGTCGTCGCCGTCACACACGACCGGTACTTCATGGACAACGTCGCCGAGTGGATCCTCGAACTCGACCGCGGCCGCGCCTACCCGTACGAGGGCAACTACTCCGTCTACCTGGAGAAGAAGGCCGAGCGGCTCAAGGTCGAGGGCCAGAAGGACGTCAAGCGCCAGAAGCGGCTCAAGGACGAGCTGGAATGGGTCCGCTCCAACGCCAAGGGGCGCCAGGCCAAGAGCAAGGCGCGCCTGCAGCGGTACGAGGAGATGGCGGCCGAGGCCGACAAGTACAAGAAGCTCGACTTCGAGGAGATCCAGATCCCGCCGGGCCCGCGCCTGGGCAACGTCGTGATCGAGGCCGACCACCTGAGCAAGGGCTTCGGCGACCGGCTCCTCATCGACGACCTGTCGTTCACCATGCCGCGCGGTGGCATCGTCGGCATCATCGGCCCGAACGGCGCCGGCAAGACCACGCTGTTCAAGACGATCGTCGGCCTGGAGGAGCCCAACTCGGGCAACGTGCGGGTCGGCGAGACGGTCAAGCTGTCCTATGTCGATCAGTCCCGCGCGGGTCTCGACCCGAAGAAGACCGTCTGGGAGACGGTGTCGGACGGTCTCGACCACATCCAGGTCGGCCACGTCGAGATGCCGTCCCGGGCCTATGTCGGCGCGTTCGGCTTCAAGGGCCCCGACCAGCAGAAGCCCACCGGCGTCCTGTCCGGCGGCGAGCGGAACCGGCTCAACCTGGCGCTGACGCTCAAGATCGGCGGCAACGTGCTGCTGCTCGACGAGCCGACCAACGACCTGGACGTCGAAACCCTGTCGTCGCTGGAGAACGCGCTGCTGGAGTTCCCGGGCTGCGCCGTGGTCATCTCCCACGACCGGTGGTTCCTCGACCGCGTCGCCACGCACATCCTCGCCTACGAGGGCGACTCCCAGTGGTACTGGTTCGAGGGCAACTTCGAGTCGTACGAGAAGAACAAGATCGACCGGCTCGGTGCGGACGCCGCCCGCCCGCACCGTGCGACGTACCGCAAGCTCACCAGGGACTGAAGCGTGCGCGCCAACCCGGCAGATCCCGATTGGTGGGTGCGCTAATTGCCTCGGTACACGGCGCACTGCCAGATCCGCTGGTCGGATATGGACGCGTTCGGGCACGTCAACAACGCGCGCTACCTCACGCTGTTCGAGGAGGCGCGAACCGAACTCGTCGCCCGGGCGGCCCTCGACTCGGGGCTGTCCGGGCTGATGACCGGCGTGGTCGTCGTCCGGCACGAGATCGACTACCTGCGGCCGATCGACTACCAGCCCGACCCGGTGCGGATCGACACGTGGATCGAGGAGGTCCGCAACGTCAGCTTCCGCGTCGGGTACGAGATGTTCGACCACGACGGCGGCGAGATCGTCGCGCGGGCCCGCACGCTGCTGGCCCCGTACGATCTCGACGTCGGACGGCCGCGCAGGCTCACCGACGTCGAGAAGGGATTCCTCGCGGCCTGGCTGGATTCCGCATGACGCCGCTCGAGCTGGTGTTCGCGTCGGCCTCCGACCGGGCTGATGCCGGGGCGTTCCTGGCGCGGGCGGTCCGGCTCGACCCGGCGGCGCTGGTCCGCATCCGGTGCGACGCCGGCCGGATCGCGCTCTGGACGTGGCTCCCGCTGGACGTGCTGGCCACCCGCGTGGTCCGCGGCGACGGCCCTCCGGACGCGACGGTGTCCGCCGCCGCGCTCCTGACCGCCCTGACCGAGGCAGCCGCTGAGACCGAGGCGGCCGCTGGCGCCGGGCTGGCCGGGGTGGCCGTGCCGGAGCGGCGGGATGCGGAGTGGCGCGGAGCGCTGCCGTCTGAATCTGCGGTCGACGAGCTGGACGCAGTCCCCGCCGATGTGATCCAGCAGCTGCTCGTCGCGGGGGAGCGGACGTTCCGCGAGGCGAGCGCCGGCGCCGATCCGCGCGCGGTCGGTGACGCACTCCTCGATCACGACGTGCTCACGGTCTCGGCCGGCGACCAGACCGCCACCGTGCCGTTGCGCCTGCTGCTCGCGCTGGCTCGGATGGGCTTCCTGGGCGAGGACCCGCTGCGGGTCGGACTGTCAGGCGGCTGGGTGCGCGCCGCAGCCAGCTACGGCGCCGCCTACCGCCGGCGCAGCAAGCTCACTCTGTTGACCCCAGCAGCCCCAGCTCCCGGCGTACCAGGCCCCGCGCCGCGCCACTGAGCCCGCGGCTTCCGGCGCGTCTCGTCAGGCGAGCCAGGCGGCGGCGTCGCCGGGGAGGGCGCCGTCCACCAGGGGGATGCTGGTCAGTACCACTTCGCCGTCCGGCAGAGGTACTGGCTTGTTGGTGAGGTTGATGACGCACCGCAGGCCGCCTCCGCGCCGGAAGGACAGGCACCCGTCGGGTGCGTCCGCCCACGTCAGATCGCCCGTGAAGCCGGGGTGCTTGCGCCGGATCGCGAGCGCTGTGCGGTACAGCGCCAGCATCGAGTCCGGGTCGGGTTCCTGGGCGGCGACGGCGAGTGGCGACCAGCCGGCTGGCATCGGCAGCCAGGTGCGCGAGCCGTCCGGGGAGAAGCCGTATGGTGGCTCGCCGGGCGTCCACGGCATCGGGATCCGGCCCGCGTCACGCCCGCGCACGGTGTGCCCGGACCGTTCCCACACGGGATCCTGCAGCGCCTCGTCCGGTGGCTCGAAGTTGGGCATCCCCAGCTCTTCGCCGTTGTAGACGTACGCGACGCCCGGCAGCGCGAACAGCATCATCGCGGCGGCGCGGGCACGGCGTGTTCCCACGAGTCCGTCGCCGAACCGGGTCACGTGGCGGACGACGTCGTGATTGGACAGTACCCAGCACGGCGGCGACGGGGTGCCGGCGATGACCGCGTTCGAGTGGTCGATCGCCGCGCGCAACTCGTCGACGCGCCAGCGCGCCTTGACGAGTTCGAAGTTGAAGGCCAGGTGCAGCTCGTCCGCGCGGACGTACAGCCGCAGCCGTTCCGCGTCCGGAACCCAGATCTCGCCGACCGCCATCGTGCCGGGGTAGTCGTCCAGGACGCGGCGGACCATCCGGTGCACCTCGTGGACGCCGTCGTTGTCGAACCGTGGCTGCGGCTCGTCGCCGCCCGGGTTGCTGGGGTCGAAGATCTCCAGGTTCTCGACGTCCGGCAGGCCGGCGGGCTTGGCCATCCCGTGGGCGACGTCGATCCGGAAACCGTCCACGCCGCGGTCGAGCCAGAACCGGAGCGTCTCCTCCAGATCGGCCCGGACTTCCGGGTTGTCCCAGTTCAGGTCGGGCTGCTCGGGCGCGAACAGGTGCAGGTACCACTGGCCGTCGGGGAGGCGCGTCCACGCCGGGCCGCCGAAGACGGACGGCCAGTTGTTCGGCGGCTGGTCACCGTTCTCGCCGAGGCCGTCGCGGAAGATGTAGCGTTCGCGCGCCGGACTGCCCGGGGCTGAGCGCAGGGCCTCCTGGAACCACACATGCTGGTCGGACGTGTGGTTCGGCACCAGGTCGATCGTCACCCTGATCTGCCGGGAGTGCGCCTCGGCGACGAGCCGGTCGAACTCGTCGAGGTCGCCGAAGATCGGATCGACGTCGCGTGGGTCGGCGACGTCGTAGCCGTGGTCGGCCATGGGCGAACGGTAGAACGGGCTGATCCACACCGCGTCGACGCCGAGTTCGGAGAGGTACGGCAGCCGGGAGCGGATGCCCGCCAGGTCGCCGACGCCGTCGCCGTTCGAGTCCGCGAAGCTGCGCGGGTAGATCTGGTAGAAGACGGCGTTACGCCACCAGTCGGCCGTCACGGTTACCCCCAGGTTTCCGAATCGTTTCAGCGACCATGGTGCCAGGGAGTCGGAGCCAGCGCGCCCCGAACTGTCGGGGATACCGGGGTATCCGGCGCCCGGTTACAGGACGGGATCCCGAACAGTCCGGTTCGTGCCCGACCCGCCGCGGGGCGGCCGAGGCTGGTTAGTCGAACGCGTTGATCATGAAGTTGGCGGCGTGTTCGAAGTAGTCCCAGAGGGCCTGTTCCCGCTCCGGGGGCAGATCCAGCGCGTCGACGGCGGCCCGCATGTGGACCAGCCAGGCGTCGCGCTCGGCGGGGCCGATCGTGAACGGCGCGTGCCGGAGCCGCAGACGCGGGTGTCCGCGCTGGTCGGAGTAGGTGCGGGGCCCGCCCCAGTACTGCTCGAGGAACATGCGGAGCCGGTCGGCGGCGGGGCCGAGGTCCTCCTCGGGGTAGAGCGGACGCAGCAGCGGGTCAGCGGCGACGCCCTCGTAGAAGACTTCGACGAGCCGCCGGAACGCCGGCTCGCCGCCGATCGCGTCGTAGAAGCTGATCTCACTCTGCTGGGCCACGGCCCCCATCCTGCCAGCCGCCCCCGAGCCCCGGTCCATCGCCGCCCGCCCGCCGCCGGCAGCCGCCTACGGGTCAGGCCGGTTCGGGGACCGCTGTCGCGACGTCGCGCTCGGAGGGCCACGCCACCGCGATCAGGGCGACCAGGGTGACGCCGATGAGGCCGGACATCCCGATGACGTACGAGACGTCGATGTGTTGGGCGGCCCAGCCGGCCGTGATGACCGCCATCCCCTGGGCGAGCATGAGCCCGGACTGGACGACGCCGAACGCGCGCCCCCGGAACGATATGGGCAGGACGCGGATGAACATGCTGTTGAGCGGCAGCAGGAACGCCATACCGAAGCCGCTCGCGGCGTACATCAGCATGATGGCCCACAGCGGCATGTTGACGGCGAGCGGCACGAGCGCGGCCACGGACAGCAGCGCGAGCGGCCGGACGGCGCGGACCCGCCGGCTGGGCAGGGTGAGCCGGCCGATGACGATCCCGCCGATCATGACGCCGACGGGGTTGGCGGCCAGCAGGAGGCCGACGGTGGTGGCGCCGCCGCCGAGTTCCTTGGCGAACGGTGCGGCGAGCCCTTCGGGGGCGAACGCGAACGCGGCGCTGGTCCAGGCGAGCAGGGTGTAGAGCCGCAGCTTGCGGCTGCCGAACACGAGGCGCAGGCCGGCGAGGGTCTCCCGGGTGAGCGAGGAGCGCTTGTCGGCGGCCGTCGGGGCGGGCCGCGCGATGACCCAGAACCGGAGGAGCAGCGCCGAGCCGAGGAACGTGGCGGCGTCGATGATCAGGGCGCCGCGCGGTTGGATCGCGTGGACCAGCGCGCCGCCGAACGCGAAGCCGAGCACCTGGCTGGCCTGGGCGGCGAAGTTGTTGACGGCGAGCCCGAGGACGTACCGGTCGCCGGTGAGGATGTCCGGCAGCATCGCCGCGCGGGCGGACTCGAACGGCGGCGCGAGCAGCGCGGACGCGAACAGGATGGCGAGCAGCGCCGGCAGCGGGATGCCCGGCACGGCCAGCAGCGCCACGAGCAGCATCCGCCCGATGTCGCAGAGGACCATGGTGCGGCGCCACGGCAGGCGGTCGGCGATCGTGGCGAGGAGCGGTCCGCCGGCGATCCACGGCAGGTAGCCGATGGCGAACGCGGCTGCGGCGAGCAGCGGCGACCCGGTCTGCCCGAACACGAGGATCGTGATGGCGACCTTCGTGAGCATGTCGCCGATCTGGGAGAGCAGGGAGGCGCCGAAGACGGCCCGGTACTCGGGGACCGCGAACACTTCGCGATAGGTGGCGGACCGTTCGGTCTCAGCAGCCATCGTCAACCTCCCCCCTAGTTCTAGTCGCACAGAACCGTCACTAACTGATCCCGCTCAGTTAGTGCTCGCCCGTGGGCAGTCTGCCCGATTCACGGCGTTCGGGGTAGGCGTTCGGCTGTCTTGATGACGACATACGGCTGATGCCGGTATGTCCGAACGTATGACATCGACCCCGGACGGAGAAGGTACTCCTGATCCCGTCAGGTGGGACCGGCGACCCCTCCGGTGTTCGTCGGAGGCGGCGGTGGTGCCGCCATGCCCGAGGTGAATCCGGCGTCGTCCACGGCCTCGGTGAGGCGGGCGCGGACTTCGCGGGCCACCCGCCACTGGGCGTCGGACGTGGTCTTCACCGTGACGCGGAGCATCATCCCGGTGGCGGTGATCTGCTCGACGCCGAGCGCCTCGGGCGGCGCGAGGAGGTCCTTCTTCCATTCGTCCTCGGAAGCGA
Organism: uncultured Actinomycetota bacterium; assembly: GCA_963742725.1. Taxonomy (GTDB): domain Bacteria; phylum Actinomycetota; class Actinomycetes; order Mycobacteriales; family Cryptosporangiaceae; genus CAVVAL01. The sequence continues at coordinate 950,962 of CAVUMX010000004.1, forward strand.
GTTCGTTGGCGGCTGATTGCATCACCTTCTGTACCCGCTCGACGTCGGTTCCGAACGGCACCGGCACGTCCACGTTCACGACGGCCCAGCCCTGGCTCTTGTTACCGACGCGGATCACCTCGCCGTTGCGGACGTACCAGACCACGCCGTGGGCGTCGCGCACCGTCGTGATGCGCAGCCCGACCGCCTCGACGGTGCCGCTGGCGTCGCCGAGGTCGACGATGTCGCCGACGCCGTACTGGTCCTCCAGCATCATGAAGATGCCGGACAGGAAGTCGCGGACGAGGTTCTGCGCGCCGAACCCGAGCGCCACGCCGACGATGCCGGCGCTGGCGATGAGCGGTGCGAGGTTGATGTTGACCTGGTCGAGCATCAGCATGATCGCGATGCCGAACACGGCGGCGGAGGTGACGCTGCGCAGCACCGAGCCGATCGTCCTGGCCCGCTGGCTGCGCCGCTCGGACAGCAGCCCGGTGGCGTGCTGGAGCGCTTCGGGGGCCCGTTCGCGCAGCGGCCTGAGGACGGCGGGCAGGCTGCCGTCGGCGTTGCCTTCGGTGATGCGGCTGATCGCACGGTGGATGAGCCAGCGGACGACGAACGCCCCGATGCCGATCGCGACGATCGCGAGGATCCGGGACAGGCCGTTCCAGCTGGAGAGTTTCGCCAGCCAGGCGACATGCGTCTGCTCCCATACCCAGGCGCACAGCGTGCTGCCGTCCTCCCAGCACTTCGGCTTCGGGCTCTCGGCCGCGATCGTGGTTCTCACCCTCCTTTCGTACAGCACCGATCAGGGCGCGACCGCGCGAGCCCCCACCCAACGCTCAATGCCCCGTTCTGAGTGGAAAGTCGGGATCGCCGCATCGAGGTTAACCGGACATTTCCGTCCCGGTCGGCTTTCTTACGTGCGGATCTGCGTTCCGTACGGGAGTATGGCGTCCAGCGGAGGTGGTATATGGCCGGCACATCCGTAGCGCTGGTACTCAACGCGACGTACGAACCATTGTGCGTTGTGCCAGTACGGCGTGCGGCCGTGCTCGTTCTCACCGAGAAGGCCGTTCCCGTCAGTGACGGGGACGGCCTTTTGCGTAGCTCGACGACCCTGATGGTGCTGCCGTCTGTCGTCCGCCTCACGCGGTTCGTGCGGGTCCCCTTTCGGGCCCACGTCACGTTGACCCGGCGAGCCGTGTTCGCCCGCGACAGCGGCCGCTGCGTCTACTGCGGTATCGCCGCCACCACGATCGACCACGTGGTGCCCCGGAGCCGTGGCGGCCGGCACGTGTGGGAGAACGTCGTCGCCGCCTGCAACCGCTGCAACCACATCAAGGCGGACCGCTCACTGCACGAGATCGGCTGGCGGCTGCGCCAGCCCCCGTCGGCGCCGTCCGGCGTGGCGTGGCGCGTCCTGGGCCACCGGACCCCGGATCCCCGCTGGTTGGACTGGCTCGGCCTCCCCGAGCAGGCCAGCGCCTGAGACGAGCACCACCCTGACTTGACCTGGTCGAACCGTCTCCCCGAACATATAGGCAAACATGCATGAGTCAGGGGGGTCAGGGGTGGGGCACGGTCACAACCATGGGCAGAGCGCGGCGGCGGCGCACCGGGGGCGCCTCGTCGTCGCGACCGTCCTCACCGCCGCGTACCTGGTCGTCGAGGTCGCGGCCGCCGTCCTGACCGGGTCGCTGACCCTGCTCTCCGACGCCGCGCACATGTTCACCGACCTCGCCGGCCTGATCCTCGCGCTGGTCGCGGTCACGGTCGCCGCGCGGACCCGTCCGAGCGCCGGTGCGACGTTCGGCCTGCACCGCATGGAGACCCTCGCGGCGCTCGCCAACGCGCTCCTGCTGTTCGGCGTGGCCGGTTACGTCGTCTACGAGGCGATCGGGCGCCTGCGTGAACCGTCCGCCGTGGCCGGCGTCCCGATGCTGGTCGTCGCCCTGGTCGGCCTCGCCGTGAACGTCGTGTCGTACCTGCTGCTGCGCGAGGGCGCGGCCGAGAGCCTGGCGGTCCGCGCGGCGGCCACCGAGGTCTTCGCCGACGCCCTCGGGTCCGTCGGCGTGCTGGTCGCGGGCGGTGTCATCTGGCTCACCGGGGCCACGTGGGTCGACCCGGTCGTCGCGTTGGCGCTGGCCGCCCTGATCCTGCCCCGGACGTGGCGGCTCGCCCGCCAGGCGCTGCGGGTGCTCGTCGAAGCGGCGCCGGAACACGTCGACGTGCCCGCGCTGGAGTCCGAACTCGCCGGCCTCCCAGACGTGGTCAGCGTCCATGACCTGCACGTATGGACCCTCACGTCGGGCATGGAGGTCGCCACGGCGCACCTGTCCGTCCGGCCTGGCACCGATGTCGATCCGGTGCTGGTCGCAGCCCGCGCCGTACTGGCCGACGGCTACGGGATCCCGCACGCCACCGTCCAGGTCGAAACGACAGACCACACCGCATGTAGGGGTGTGGACTGGTGATCGCATGGTTCTCTGGTTACGTATAACCAGTAACTGACGCGGAGAAGGGGGGCCCAGGTGCATACCGAGTCGGCCGGGGTCGATCTCGTTTGCGGGCCCGACAGTCCACTGCCCGAGGGCCGGGAGCGCTACCGGCTGATCCACCACCTGGGCGCCGGCGGGCAGGCAGAGGTCTACCGGGGAGTGCGGTTGTCCGCCGGTGTCAGCTCGTCGCCGGTCACAGTCAAGGTCTTCCGTCCGGACGTGCGTCGCACGATGCTCGAACAGCTCCGCTCCTGGGACAAGGGCGACGCCGTCCTCATGGACCTCAACAGCCGTGGCGTCGAGGGCATCTGTCTGCGCGTCGACGGGTTCTACGGGCCGCCGCCGCACGTCCCCGGCGGGCCGTACGGCAGCCAGGAGCAGATCCCGTACCAGGTACTGGACTACCTGCCCGGCGGCACGCTCATCGAACGCCTCGCGGGCGGCGCTGCCGCGGCGGGTCCCGCGAGGCTCAACGGCGCCGCCGTCCTGACCACGATCGCGCGCACGTTGCAGGCCCTGCACCGGCCCACCGAGACCGGCGACAGCCCCGTCCTCCACATGGACGTCAAGCCGTCGAACATCATCGTCCTGCCGGACGGCGCCGTCCGGCTCATCGACTTCACGACCGCGCGCTACCACCACGTCGCGCACATCACGACGATCGCGCACACGCCCGAATCCGCCGGGCCCGAGGCGTACACCGGGCACGTCGACAACGCCTACGACGTCCACGGCTTCGGATCGGTGGCGTACTTCCTCGTCACCGGCTGGCTGCCGCGTACCGACCGGTCGGCGATGTCGCCGGCGATCCCGCCCGTGCCGCAGGGTGGCGTGCGGCGCCATCCGCTGCTGGACGAGCACCCGGCCCTGGCCGCGCACCTGCTGGCGCCGCTCGCCGACCGTCCGCAGGACCGGCCCCGCACCGACGAGCTGCCCGGCTGGATCGCGCACCTGAGCCGGCTCGCGATGACGCTGCCGATGGCCGCGCGGTACGTCGAGTGGACCGAACCCGGCGGCCCGCACCGCGCGCCGAACGGCACGGTGATCGCCTCCGCGGCGTCCCACCAGACGACCGTCAAGCAGCAGCCGTCGCCGATGAAGACGACCGTGGCGCCCGCCGGGATGCCTGGCCTGGAGCGCTCCGGCGCCGCGGCGACCGGCGTCGGGCCGAAGACGACCGTGCAGCCGACGGCGCCGCCGCCGGCCAAGCCGCCGCGTATCACCGCCTCCGCGCCGGTGCCGGTCCGCGCGCCGCGACAGGCCGACGACGAGTCGAGCTGGCGCTTCAAGCGCCGCAAGGGCCCCGAGACCACCCGGCGCGACCCGGAACCGCCGCCCCCGCAGCAGCCGCCGCCGCTGCCCGAGCCGGTCGATCCGTGGCGCCGGCACCGCGGGCGCAAGTTCACGAGGATGGCCACGATCGTCGCGGTCGTGTTCTGGGTGGTGTGGCTGCTCACCGCGCTGTTCACCGATCCGCACGACCCGGTGCCGCCCGCCGTCGGGCTGGCGCTGATGGGTGTCGGCGCCGTGGTCGTCTACTGGCTCACCCGGCTCGCCGGGCACCTCATCCGGACGACGCTCGACCGCGGGCCGCGCAAGGGCACCCTCATCCCGCACCTGGTCACGGCGATCTTCCTGGTGTCGAGCGGCCTGGAGTTCCTGTCCCGGACGCCCCTGTCGCCCTGGAAGATCTACGCGTTCATTCAGAACCTCTAGGCGGGCCGGCCGGCGCGGTCGGTCACGTCACCCGCGCGCGCTCGGCCGGGTACGCGAGGTGCTCGCCGGCCTCGACGAGGCGCTTCAGGCGGTCGGCGGCGTCCCACACGTCGGCGAACGACGTGGTCAGGGCGGCGAACCCTAGGCGGAGACGGTCCGGGGTGCGGAAGTCGGGGATCACGCGCGCCCGGTCGATGAGCGCCTGGCACACCTGCCACGCCTGCGGGTGGTACAGGCTGACGTGCGATCCGCGCCGGGCGGCGTCCCGGGGGGATGCCAGCGCGAAGCCCAGCGGAGCCAGCCACGCGTCGTGCAGGTCGACGAGGTACGACGTGAGCGCCATGCCCTTGTCCCGGAGCCGGTCGATGCCCGCCTCGGCGAGCAGCCGGACACCCTCTTCCACCCCGTACAGCGCCAGGACCGGCGGCGTGCCGGCGCCGAACCGGTCGATGCCGGGTACGGGGTCGTACGCCGGCCCCATCGCGAACTGGTCCCGCTGGCCGAACCAGCCCCAGATCGGCTGCTGGAGCTGGGGTTGCAACTCGGTGCGGACGAAACAGAACGCCGGCGCACCCGGTCCGCCGTTGAGGTACTTGTACGTGCAGCCGACGGCCAGGTCCGCCCCGGACGACGTGAGCGGCACCGGGACGCTGCCCGCCGCGTGCGACAGGTCCCACAGCGTCAACGCGCCGACGGCGTGCGCGGCGGCCGTGATCGCCGCCATGTCCAGCAGCGCGCCGGACCGGTACGCGACGTGCGAGAGGCTGACCAGCGCCACGTCCTCGTCCAGCGCGGCAGTGATCGTGGCGAGGTCCGGGCCGGCGTCGATGTCGGTGCGGACGACGCGCAGCTCCTGGTCCCGCGCCTTCGCCAGGCCCTGGAAGACGTACAGGTCCGTCGGGAAGTTGTCGTCGTCGGTGACGATCACCCGGCGCCCCGGACGCGCGTCCAGCGCCGCCGCCGCCAGCTTGTACAGGTTCACCGTCGTCGAGTCACCGACCAGCACCTCGCCGGCCCGCGCCTCCAGCACGCCCGTCGCGATCGCGTCGCCGACCCGCCTCGGCAGATCCACCCACCCCGACCACGACCGGATCAGCCCCCCGCCCCACTCGCCCGTGATCGCGGCGCCGATCCGATCCGCCGTCGCCGCCGGCAGCCGGCCGAGGGAATTGCCGTCGAGGTAGATCAGGTCCGGATCGGCGACCACGAACCGCCCACGGAACGAGCCGAGCGGATCCAGTGCGTCAAGCGCCTCAGCACGGGCGCGGGTGAGGTCCGTCATAGAAGCCATCCTGCCCGGTCTTCCCCTGTGCGACCCGCATCACGGCGCGCCCACCCGAGGAGGTCTCACGGCCCCGGCTCGGCTACCGTGAGCGTGTCCATCGTCCTATCTCAAGAGGGTCGCTGACACGCGATGACCACCACCGAGACCGTGCTCATATTCGCCGGGGCGCCACTGGCCGCCGCCAGCCTGCTGGCGCTGCTCGTCTTCGGCGCCGGAGCGCGCCGCACCCCCCGCTACCGCCCGGGCCGCCCGTTCGCGTTCTCGCCCGTCTGGTTCCTCGCCTCACCAACAGGCGACAGCGCCAAGAACCGCAAAGCGCTGACGGCCGACACCCGTCCCGCCGCCAGAAAGGGTGGCGCACGTGGCACCTGGTGACGTCCAGATCGCCAACCCGGTCGCATCCACGCCGGGTGGCCCCTTCACGCCCCGCCAACTGTTCCGCATCGACGAAGCGCTCAGCGCCGCCGACCGCGAAACCGGCCTCACCTTCAGCGTCTACGTCGGCGACCTCGAAGAATCCAGCCGCGAACACGCTGAACGCCTCGCCGACGCGCTCCCGGCACCCGCCGACTCCGTCCTCGTCGCCGTCTCACCCGACCAGCGGATCCTCGAAATCGTCACCGGCGTCCACGCCGCCAAACGCCTCCCCGACCGCATCTGCGCCCTCGCCGCCCTCTCCATGACAGCCGCGTTCGGCGGAGGCGACCTGGCAGGCGGCATCGTCACCGGACTCCGCATGCTCGCCGACCAAGCTCGGATGGCGGCCCGCTGAGGCACACCGCTCGCTGCGTTGTCGTCGCCTCGCGGCCTTTAGGCCTGCTCGGCTCCTCCGCCTTGCGATCGGTGCACCTCAGCGGGCTCCGGGTTTAGATCAAGAGCTTTGATGGCGCCCCGGTAAACGGACGGTTCGCGCTGCGGCGTGTCCGCTCCCGCTCCACGGCTGGCCAGCGACACCTGCGGCGAGCGGGTTCGCCCGCCGGACATGCGCCGAGGCCGGCACCCGCCCATGGGGGCGCTGGCTACCTGAGACGGCACCCGTCGACTTCGGGCGGTCTGGCCTAGCGCCCGCCCGAGACCGCGCGCCCACCTGAGCCGCCGCGCGGCCACTTAGGGTGGGATCGGCGAGTCAGGCTCCCCGATCCCACCCAAAGCACCAACCCTGGTGCCCGGCCGAGGCCGCGCCGCCCGGCTGCGGCAACGCGCGGCCACTCGGGCTCCGCCGATCCCACCCCAAAAGATCTGGACCTGGAGCCCGCTGAGGTGCCGCGATCGCCGACGTCGCACAAGGCGCCGCGTGCTCTGGCACGCAAGCCGCGGAGACGGCGGTGAGCGTGGTGCCTCAGCGGGCCGCGCACCAAGAACGGTGAGCGTGGTGGGTCAGCGGGCCGCTGCTGCCTCTTTGTCGCGAGCTTGGGCGCGGAGGGCGCGGATGACGCCGTCGCGGCCTTCGTTGATCAAGCGGCGTAGGGCCGGTGCGAGGTCGTCGCGGGAGGCGAGGTACTCGTCGGTGCGCTGGACCGTGGCCTCGGAGACCTCCCATGACGGGTACAGCCCGATGACGACGTTCTGCGCGACCTCGCTGCTGCGCCGGGCCCACACGTCGGCGACGATCTCGAAGTACCGGGTCGAGTACGCGGTGAGCAGTTCGCGCTGCGCCGGGTGGGCGAAGCCGGAGATGTAGGCGAGGCCGGTCTGGTTGGGCAGCGAGTCGTCCTCGGTGGCGAAGCGCCATGCTTCGGCCTTCGCTTCCGGGGTCGGCGTGAGCGCCTGGGCGGTCGCGGCCTCCCGCTGGCCCTGGTCGGTGGGGTCGCGGTCGAGTTCGGCGTCGATGTCGCCGGCATCGGCGGCGCCTGCTGCCACGAGGCACTGGAGCAGGTGCCAGCGGAGTTCGGTGTCGACGGCGAGCCCTTCGAGCGTGGTCGTACCGGCCAGCAGCCCACGGACCACGGCGAGGTGCTCAGCGCTGCGGGCCGCCGACGCGAACGTCCGGACCCACACCAGCTGGTGGTCGCTGGCCGGCTCCGCCGCGTGCGACTGCTCCAGAGCGGTGGTCGCCAGCTGCTCGTACCCGGTGGGGGTGAAGGCCGGGTCGGCGTAGTTGTTCAGCGCGAGCTGCACCTGCCGCAGCAGCATCTGCACGACGCCGATCGTCGACTCGCCGCGCAGGCCGCCGAGGACCAGCCGCAGGTAGTCGCGGGTGGCCATCTCGCCGTCGCGGGTCATGTCCCAGGCGGCGGCCCAGCACAGGGCGCGCGGCAGCGACGCGGTGAAGTCGCCGATGTGCTCGGTGATGGCCGCGAGCGAGGCCGGGTCGAGCCGGATCTTCGCGTACGTCAGGTCGTCGTCGTTGAGCAGCACGACGTCCGGCTGCTTCTGGCCGGCGAGTTCGGCGACCTCGGTACGGGCGCCCTCGACGTCGGTCTCGATGCTGGCGCGCCGCTGCAACTCGCCGTCGACCAGGTCGTACAGGCCGATCGCGATGCGGTGCGTGCGCAGCGTCGGGTGGTCCGCCGGGGCCTCCTGCAGCACGGCGAACGAGCTGAACGTCCCGTCGGCGGCGACCTCGAACGATGGCCGCAGCGTGTTCACGTTGGCGGTGGCCAGCCACTGCTCGGACCAGCCGGACAGGTCACGGCCGGACGCCTTCTCCAGCGCCCCGAGCAGGTCGCCGAGCGTGGTGTTGCCGAACGCGTGCGTCTTGAAGTACGCCCGAAGGCCCTCCATGAACGCGTCCTGGCCGACGTACGCGACGAGCTGCTTGAGGACGCTGGCGCCCTTGGCGTAGGTGATGCCGTCGAAGTTGACCTCGACCGCCTGCACGTCCGGGATCTCGCAGGCGACGGGGTGGGTCGAGGAGAGCTGGTCCTGGCGGTAGCCCCACGCCTTGCGGCCGGTGGCGAAGCCCGTCCACGCCTCGGTGTACCGGGTGGCCTCGGCGTTGGCCAGGTGGGACGCCCACTCGGCGAACGACTCGTTGAGCCACAGGTCGTCCCACCAGCGCATGGTCACGAGGTCGCCGAACCACATGTGCGCCATCTCGTGCAGGACGGTGTTCGCGCGCGACTCGAAGGCGAAGTCGGTGACCTTGCCCCGGAACAGGTAGTCCTCCACCAGCGTCACGCAGCCGGCGTTCTCCATCGCGCCCGCGTTGAACTCGGGCACGAACAGCTGGTCGTACTTGCCGAACGGGTACCGGTAGCCGAACTGGGCGTGGAAGAAGTCGAAGCCCTGCTTGGTGACGGTGAAGATCTCCTCGTGGTCGAGGTACTGCACCAGCGACTGCCGGCAGAAGATGCCGAGCGGGATGCCGTCGTGGGAGTCGTGGACCGCGTGGTACGCGCCGGCGACGAGCGCCGTGATGTACGGGCTCATGCGCGGCGTCGTCGCGAAGTGGACCAGCTTGGCGCCGCCCGCCGCCGGCTCCTCGCTCGCCACGACCGCGTTGGACACGACCTCCCAGTGCTGCGGGGCCGTGATGTGGAACGTGAACTCGGCCTTGAGGTCGGGCTGGTCGAAGCAGGCGTACATGCGCTTCGCGTCGGCCGTCTCGAACTGCGTGTAGAGGTAGACCTCGCCGTCGATCGGGTCCTCGAAGCGGTGCAGGCCCTCGCCGGTGTTCATGTACCGGCAGTCGGCCTCGACGACCAGCACGTTCTCGCCGGCCAGGCCTGGGATGACGACGCCCTGCTCGGAGTCGAACGCGGAGACGTCGAGTGGCTCGCCGTTGAGCGTGGCGGAGCGGACCCCGGACGCGATCAGGTCGATGAACGTCCCGGCGCCGGGTTCAGTGCAGGTGAAACGGGCTTCCGTGCGTGACGGGAAGGTGCCCGAGCCAGGTTTGCCGCCGCCGTCGGTCAGGTCGATCGACACGTCATAGGACTGCACCTCGATGAGGGCAGCCCGCGCAGTCGCCTCGGTGAGGGTGAGGTTGCTACCGGCCACGTCGGCGTGCTCCTTTGATCGCTCTCGGATCGGGTATCGCTACCCAGGTGTCTCCCGTTTCAACGCGGAAGTCTTCCACGCCGCTCCCGGCGGGTGACATGTGGTTTCCGAGGGAATACCGGACGCGGCCCGCGCGCTGCTCGGATCAGGCCCCCGAGGAGACGCCGTGACTGATTCGTCCGCTCCGAAAACGCAGGTCGACTTCTGGTTCGATCCCATTTGCCCGTGGGCGTGGGTGACATCGCGCTGGATCATCAATGTAACTCAGGTTCGCGATATTACCCCACGTTTCCATGTGATGAGCCTGTCGGTGCTGAACCGGGGCCGCGACCTGACGAAGAGGTACCAGGCCCTGATGGACGTGGCCTGGGGCCCGGTCCGCGTCGTGACAGCCGCCGAGCAGGCGCACGGCAACGAGGTCGTCCTGCCGCTGTACACCGCCCTCGGCTCCCGCATCCACCTGGGCAGGCAGCCGGTCGACCGGGTCCTGTTCGAGGCCGCGCTCGCCGAGGCGGGCCTGCCCGCGGACCTGGCGGATGCCGCCGGGACGGACGCGCACGACGAGGTCCTGCGCAAGAGCCACCGCGAGGGCATGGACCCGGTCGGACAGGACGTCGGCACGCCGGTGATCCAGCTGACCGGCCCGGACGGGCGCCGGATCGCGTTCTTCGGCCCGGTCGTCACGCCGGCACCGACGGGCGAGGCGGCCGGCCGGCTCTGGGACGGCGTCCTGCTCGTCGCCGGCACGGAGGGCTTCTACGAGCTGAAGCGGACGCGCGACATCGCCGCCCCCGCCTTCGATTGACAGGAGCACAGGCCGGGTAGCGTGGCCTGGTGTCGACTGACCCCATCGCGCCGATCGCGCATCCGGTCCCGTCCGCCTGGGTTTCGACCGGCGGCACGGGCGCTCAGAACTACGACGAGTTCGCCTCCGACGGCGAGATCACGGCGATCCTGACCGACAACCCGGCATCCGCGCTCAGCGTGGAGATGCCGCACCGCACCCCGGACGCGGTCGAGGCCGGGCTGGATTTCGCCGCCGCGTTGCCGCACGCCGCGGCGCACCTGGCCCGGCTGAAGGACGACGCGCGGTTCCGCGCGGCGTCCGACGTGGTCGCGCCGTACCGTATCGACACCGCGACGGGGCCCGCGTACGGCGTGTTCTGCCTGGTCGACACCGACCAGATCTCCACGTCCGCCGACGAGCCTGGGCTGGTGATCCGCAACGAGGACGTCTTCGCCGAGAAGGTCGCCGAGCGCACCGCCCTGACGAAGCACCTCGGTCACCTGCTCAGCCCCGTCCTCCTGCTGCAGAGCGGTCGTGGCGAGGAGCTGCACGGCTTCCTCGCCGACCTGATCTCCCGGCTGGGCGAACCGGCCGTCGCCGACGTCGACCAGCACGGGCAGACCCACCAGATCTGGCTGCTCGGACCGAGCGACGACCGCGACGCCCTGCTGACCCTGGCCGGCGGCGGCGAGCTGATCGTGGCGGACGGGAACCACCGCAGCCTGTCGGCGCAGGTCGCCGGCCTGCCCCGGTTCCTCGCCGTGATCACGACGCCGGCGTCCGTGACGATCCAGCCGTACCACCGGCTGCTCCGGACGTTGCGCCAGCCGCTGGACGACATCCTCGCCGGGCTCGTGAAGGCCGGGGCGACGGTCGTCCCGATGCTGGGCGATCCGAAGGTGCCTGACCTCGCCGGCACGATCACGTTCTACGCGGACGGGCAGACGTACGCCGCGACGCTGCCCGAGGCCCAGGGCTCGGTCGTCGAGCGGCTCGATCACGCCGTCGTCGAGCGGGTGCTGTTCGGCGACATCCTCGGCCTGGACGCCGGCGACAAGTCCATCACCTACGTGGGCGGCGACTACCCGCCGTCCTGGCTCAGCGAGGAGGTCGACGCCGGGCGCGCGGCCGCCGCGATCCTGATCGCGCCGGTCACCGTGGACGACTTCGTCGCCGTCAACCTGGACCGGTTGAAGATGCCCCGCAAGAGCACCTGGTTCACCCCCAAGGCCCGCACCGGACTGCTGCTCGTGGAGCTCGCATGACACTGCACCCGCAGGCCCTCGCCGTGCTGGGCGGACCGTCGTCGCCGCTGCTCACGCTGGCCGACATCGAGGCGGACCGGGCGGAGACCGACGCGGCCGTGCCCGTCGAGTGCGGCCCTCCGATCGCCGTGCCGGTCGTCCGGGACGTCGACGCGGACGGCGTCCCGTGCCGGCTGTACGACCCACGCAACCGCCACGGCGCACCCGTCCTCGTGTACCTGCACGGCGGCGGCTGGATCTCCGGCAGCCTGGAGTCGGTGGACCGGGCGTGCCGGCGGCTCGCCGACCGGTCCGGATGTGCGGTGTTCTCGATCGGGTACCGTCTCGCGCCCGAGGCGCCGTGGCCGGCCGCGATCCACGATGCGGAGGCGGCCGTGGCCTGGCTGCGCGCCAACGCGACCGACCTCGGACTGGACGGCACCCGGCTCGCCGTCGCCGGTGACAGCGCCGGTGGCAACCTCGCGGCGATCCTGGCGCGGCGGGCGCGCGACGCCGGGGAGCCCTACCGGTACCAGGTGCTGGTCTACCCCGTCATCGACGCGGTGTCCACGATGGACCCCGGCACGGGCGCGGAGACCGGGCTCTCGGCCGGTGAGATGGCCCTGTTCTGGGACCACTACCTGCCGGACGGCGCGGACCGGACGGATCCGGACGTCTCGCCGTCGCGCGCGCCGTCGCTCGCCGGACTGCCGCCCGCGCTGGTGATCACCGCCGAGTACGACGTGCTCCGCGGCGAGGGCGAGGCGTACGCGAAGGCGATGGTCGACGCCGGCGTGCCGGTCGTCCTCACCCGGTACCAGGGGATGATCCACAGCTTCTTCCGGAAACTGGCGACCTTCGACGCGGCGGCCGTGGCGGTCGACCAGGCCGCGGCAGCCGTCCGGGACGCTCTGACAGACTGAGTCCATGCGCGTCTACCTCGGCTCCGACCATGCCGGATACGAACTGAAGAAGCACCTCGTCGAGCACCTCGCCGGCGCCGGCCACGACGTCGTCGACGTCGGCCCGCACGCCTACGACGCCGACGACGACTACCCGCCGTTCTGCCTCGCCGCGGCCGCGAAGGTCGTCGCCGACGCGGGCAGCCTGGGCATCGTCCTGGGCGGGTCCGGCAACGGCGAGCAGATCGCCGCGAACAAGGTGAAGGGCGTCCGGGCCGCGCTGGCGTGGAGCGTCGAGATCGCGCAGCTCGCCCGCGAGCACAACGACGCCAACGTGGTCGCCGTCGGCGCCCGCCAGCACACCCTGGAGGAGTCGGCGGCGATCGTCGACGCGTTCCTCGCCACCTCGTTCAGCGGATCGCCCCGGCACGCCCGGCGCATCGCCCAGCTCGCCGAGTACGAGCGGACGGGCGAGCTGCCGCCCCTCCCGTGAACGCCGCCCTCCCCACTTTCGGACTTTTGAGGGTGTCGCGGCCCTCGCGACCCTCAAAAGTCCGAAGGTCGGCGGCAAATGGGGAGCCGCGCGGGTCAGTGCGTGGGCGGCGGCGGGTCGGTGGGTATGTAGTGGCGGCGGACGATCTGGACCTCCCGCTCGGCCGTCGCCAGGTCCTCGTCCGTCGGCCGGGACGCGTCCCTGGCGCGCAGGGCGCCGCCGATGCCGACCTGCGACGGGCCGGCGCCGACCAGGCCGCGGAGTCCGCGTTCGGCGTCCCGCTCGGCCTTGCTGGTCTTGGCCGCCGGCGGCGGCGGCGGTTCGGCGGTCTCGCGGTGCCGGGTGCGGCGGCGCCTCGCGCCACCCTCGGCCGGTTCCGTCTCGCCCATTCCCGCCCGTCCTGAGTAGGTGATCAATGCCTGAGGGCCACACGATCCATCGTCTGGCGTCCGAGCACAAGGAGCTGTTCGGCGGTGCGCGCGTGGCGGTGTCGAGTCCGCAGGGGCGGTTCGCCGCCGGTGCTGCCCTGCTCGACGGCAGGACGCTGACCACGACGGACGCCCACGGCAAGCACCTGTTCCACCGGTACGGCGACGCGTGGCTGCACGTCCATCTCGGCCTGTACGGCGACTTCCGGACGGGACCCGGCCCGGCGCCCGCGCCCGTCGGCCAGATCCGGTTGCGGCTCATCGGCGGCGGCCACTGGGCCGAGCTGCGCGGACCGACCGCCTGCGAGGTGATCACCGGCCCGGAGAAGGACGACTACCATGCCCGCCTCGGCCCCGATCCGCTGCGCGCCGACGCCGACCCGGACGCCGCCTGGGCCCGGATCGGTCGCAGCCGCACCGGCATAGGGCGGCTGCTGATGGACCAGGCGGTGCTGGCCGGCGTCGGCAACGTGTACCGGGCCGAGGTGTTGTTCCGGCACGGCGTCGACCCGAACCTCGCCGGCCGCGACCTGGACCGCGCCACCTGGCTCGCCATGTGGGACGACCTGTCCGCGCTCATGCGGGAGGGCGTCGCGAGCGGACGGATCGACACCGTCCGGCCCGAGCACACGCCCGAGGCCATGGGCCGCCCGCCGCGCGTCGACGACCACGGCGGCGAGGTGTACGTGTACCGCCGCCACGGCCAGCCGTGCCTCATCTGCGCGGGCGAGGTGCGCACGGCCGTCGTCGCCGCGCGCAACCTCTACTGGTGCCCCACCTGCCAGGTCTAGAAGACCTCCTGGCAGTACGGGGGCCTGGGCTCGGCGAACGCCACCGACGCCGCCCGCAGCGCTCCCGGCCGCAGTTCCCGGACCAGCCCGACCGAGGCCATGGACGCCAGCGTCGTGCCGCCGAGATACGCCGCGCCCAGTTCGGTACTGGACAGCGCGAGGTCGGCGGGATCGTCGGTCGCCTCGCAGCGCGCGCCGTCCGGACCGCCGACGAGCCGCCACCGGCCCGCGTTCCACGGGCACAGCTCGTCGGTGACCTCGAACACGACGTCCACCGGTGCCGCGTACCGGCGGGCGGCGAGCGCGCGGTCGACGTCGACGAGGCGTACCCACAGGTTGTGGCCGATGTCGACGGTGACCCGGCTGCGGTGGTCGACGAGGTAGCGCAGCGGGGCGTCCGAGGGGGAGACGCGCCAGGTGATCGTGGAGACGAGGTCGACGCCGAACAGGAACGACCAGAGCGCGTCGTGTGCCTGGGGCGTCTCGGCGACGAACTCCTGGACCTTCAGCTCGTACTGGGGCCCGGTCAGGTCGGTGTGCTCGCGGATGTCGTAGATGACGTACCCGTCGGGGCCGTCGTCGCCGTCGTGCAGGGCGATGGTGAGCCGGGGTGGCGAGCCGTCGCGGAGCCGGTAGTTCCACCAGCCCTCGTTGCGGTTGGTGTGCCCGACGGTCGTGGTGCGGAACCGCTCGTAGACGGCGGCGATCTCGGCGCGGGCCTTGGTGTCGGTGACCGGGCTGAGCCTGATCCGGCGCTCGGCGGGTGGCACGGGATGCTTCAGCCGCACCTCGCGGATGCTGGTCTTCAACCGGGCGTGGCTGCCGGCCGAGCCGTACCCGAACCGGCCGTAGATCACGGATTCGGACGCCCACAGCGCCGCGACGGGCTCCCGGCCCTCGTCGTGGAGCTGGTTGAGCTGGTGGCGCATCATCCGGGTGAGGATGCCGCGCCGGGTGTGGGTCGCGGCGACGGCGACGGCCGTCACGCAGGCGACCGGTATCGGTCCGCCGGGGACCGTGATGTCGCGGGTGAAGATGCCGGCGTTGCCGACCTGCCGGTCGCCGTCGAAGACGCCGATCGTCCGGTCCGCTTCCCAGACCCAGGCCTCGGCCTCGCGGGCGGCTTCCTCAGCCGCCTCGTGGAACGCGTACTGGACGAACTCGAAGACGGAGTCGAACTCGTCCGGAGTCACGTCGCGCAGCGTGATGGGGATGTTCACACGATCTGTGTAACCCTGGCCACCGTCAGTGGCCAAGTGGTTTACGCAGGCTGGGGGACGTCGATCTCCCGCTCGAGCTCGAACCAGACGCGCTTGCCGTCACCGTCGCGCTCGACGCCCCAGCGGTCGGACATCGCCTCGACGAGCGCGAGGCCGCGGCCCGAGACGGTGTCGAGATCGAAGCCGCCCATGCGGGGCGCGCGGAGGCTGCTGTCGTGGACCTCGACGCGGAGCGTGGCGTGCCGGCCCTCATGGCCGACGACCAGGTCGACGGAGGAGCCGGCGTGCGTGACGGCGTTCGTGACCAGCTCGCTGACCAGGAGCGATGCGGCGTCGACGTACTTCTCGTCGCCCCATTCGCACAGCTTCTCCGTGACGAAGCGACGGGCCTGACGGGCGCTGGTCGGAACGGGGGCGAGCCGGATCTGTGCGCGGATGCCGGTCACCTCCTCACATCGCACTGCGCGGGCAGTACGCATTCTCCTGGTTTGTGACACGTTGCGCACCATCCGTCCGGTTCACCAGGCCGCATTCCGACCTCTTGCCTTGTGGATCGTCGGAGCCGTCCGAAACGTTGCACTTTTTCTTGACTGATTTGTCGGAAGTGTCGGTCAACAGTGTATACGGGAGCTGCCCGGCGGCCAGTGGAGGCGGTCCGGCACGATGGGGCGGTGATCAGCCTCCACGACCGTGCCGAACTCGCCCGCCGCCTGCGCCAGGACGCTGACCTGCACCTTTACGAGCTCGGCGACCTCGACGACTTCTTCTGGCCGCACACCACCTGGTACGGGTCGGCCACCGGGGACGCCGTCGTCCTTCTCTACGCCGGCACCGACCCGGCCACCGTGATCGCGATGAGCCGCCCGGACGGCGACGCCGAACTGCGCCAGCTCCTCGCTGAGACGTTGCCACTCCTGCCCCGGCGGATCTACGCGCACGTCACCGGCGGTGCGGAGGCGGTCCTGCGGGAGGCGTACACCGTCGCGGACGCCGAGCACGCCGGCGCGCACCTCAGGCTGGCGCTGACCGATCCGGCGGCGCTGCAAGGGGTCGCCGTCGATGCGAAGGTCGAGTCGCTGGTGGTGGGGGACCGCGCCGAGGTCGAAGCGCTGTACGCCGCCAGCTACCCGGGCAACTGGTTCGACGCCCGGATGCTGGAGACCGGCCAGTACGTCGGGATCCGCCGCGACGGCGACCTGGTGGCCGTCGCGGGCGTGCACGTGTACGCGCCGGACCAGCGGGTGGCCGCGATCGGCAACGTCACCACCCGTCCTGACCTGCGGGGGAGCGGGCTCGGCACGGCGGTCGTGACGGCGCTGTGCACGCAGCTCCTGGAGTCCGTCGACCACATCGGGCTGAACGTCAAGTCCGACAACACCGCGGCCGTCGCGCTCTACCGGCGCCTGGGGTTCTCCGTGGCGGCGGAGTTCACGGAGTGCGCCTTCACGAGCTAGCCCGGCGGCGGAACTCGGCGCGCCAGCGGGCGTCCGGTTCCTCGATCCGCACGGTCTCCAGCCCGTCGCGGGCGAACGACTCCAGTTCAGCGCGGGTGAGTCGCCACGGCGGTCCGTCGTCGGGGTCGTCGTCCGGCCCCAGCGCGCCCGAGACGACGAGCAGCGTCCCGCCCGGGGCGACGAACCCGCCGACAGCGCTGATCGCCACTTCCCGCAGTGACCGGGGCAGCGACTGGACGGTGAGGCTCTCCACGACGAGATCGAACGCGTGGCGCCAGCCAGCGGGCGGGTGGAGCAGGTCGGCCGCCAGGTACCGCACCTCCGAGTCGGGGAAGCGTTCCTGCACCGTACGGATGGCGGTGGGCGAGATGTCGAATGCGGTCGTGGTGAATCCCCGGCTCGCGACATACTCCGAGTCCTCGCCCAGACCGCAGCCGACCACGAGAGCGATCCGGCCGTGGCCGTCGAGCTGGCGCCAACTCGAGATCAGGGGATGTGGTGTGCCGCGGTCCCACGGCACCTCGACGGTGCCGTCCGCCGCATCGGTGTACAGCTCCTCGAACCAGCCGGTCGGATCGACGGAGGCCGCGGCGATCCGCCGGGCGTACTCGTCAGGCTCGAAACGGTTCACGAGTCCATGTGTAGCAGCTGGCGACCCGCAGGTCGTGGCGCCGCCGTGGCATGGTGAATTGAAGTACACACACGGGGAAGGTGGTCCAGATGGTGCAGCCGACACGGTCCGGAGAGCGGATGGTTCGCGCGAACGGGGTCGACCTGTGCGTCGAGACGTTCGGTGATCCCACCGACCACCCGGTCCTCCTGATCAGCGGCGGCGCCTCGTCGATGATGTTCTGGACGGACGAGTTCTGCGCCAACCTCGCCGGCGCCGACCGGTTCGTCCTGCGGTACGACCACCGCGACACCGGTCGCTCGGTCCACTACCCGGCCGGCGCTCCCGGGTACACGATGGGCGATCTCATCGAGGACCCGATCGGCATCATCGATGCCTACGGCCTCGGCCGCGTGCACGTCGTCGGCATCTCCATGGGCGGTGACATCGCGCTACAGATCGGGCTCCGCCACGCCGACCGCGTCGCATCGCTCACCCTGCTGTCGACCAGCGCCGCCGGACCCGGGGGAGGCAACGGTCTGCCCGGCATGACCGACGAGCTGAGCAAGTACTTCGCGACCGCGGCCACGCCGGACTGGACGGACCGCGCGGCCGTCATCGACAGCGTGATCGAGTTCGAGCACGCGCTGCGAGGATCGCTGCCGTACGACGAGGCCGCCGCGCGCGCCGGCTACGCCGTCGAGTACGAACGGACCAACGACCTGGCCGCGGCCCCGACGAACCACTTCATCCTCCCCAGCGCCGGGCGGTGGAATGCCGACGCGAGTTCCATCTCCGCGCCGACCCTCGTCATCCACGGCACCGAGGACCCGCTGCTCCCGTTCGAGCACGGCGAGGCGCTGGCGCGGACCATCCCGGGCGCGCGGCTGCTGCCCCTGGAGCGCGTGGGGCACGAGATGCCGCCGCCGACCTGGGGCACCGTCGTGGCCGCGATCGTCGACCACACGGCGTAGGGCTTTTGGTCTGCGAAACCGCCACGGAATTGGCGCGCACGGCCGATCCGAACCTGCCTACCGTGATGGACATGATCGACAACCTGGTTCTCGGCGCCATGTGGTTCGGCACGCTGTCCGACGAGCGCCGATCGTTCGAGATCCTGGACCGCTTCGTGGATGCCGGCGGTGTCTGGATCGACACCGCCAACTCCTACGCGTTCTGGGTGGACCCGACCGGTATCGGCGGGCAGAGCGAGACGGTGCTCGGGCGCTGGCTGGCGCGCCGCCCAGGCGTCCGTGACCGCGTCAGGATCAGTACCAAGGTGGGCGCCGCGCCGGCTGCGGCCGGGACGGTCGAAGGCCTCTCGGCCGGGGTCGTCAAGAGCGGGATCGAGGGCAGCCTCCGGCGGCTCGGTACCGACCACGTCGAGCTGTACTGGGCCCACCTACCCGATCCGGCCACACCGCTGGAGGAGACGGTCGCCGCCTTCGACGAGCTGGTGTCCGCCGGTACGGTCGGCCGCCTCGGCTGCTCCAACTACCCCGTCTGGCAGGTCGAGCGGGCGCGGCAGATCTCGCAGGACCACGGTGGCGCCGGCTTCACCGCGGTGCAGCAGCACCACACGTACCTGCGCCCGCGCCCCGCGATCCGGCCCACCGTGGTCCGGTTCGGCGCGGTCACCGACGAGGTCCTGCACTACCTGGAGCACCATCCGGACATGGCGCTGTGGTCGTACACGCCGCTGCTGAGCGGCCGTTACACCCGCGCGGACAAGCCGCTGCCGGCGGACTACGACCACCCCGGCACCACCCGCCGCCTCGCGGTGCTCGACGAGATCGCCGCCGAGACGGGCACGAACCGCAACCGGGTGGTGCTGGCGTGGCTGGCCGGAGGCCACCCGGCCGCCACGCCGATCGTCGGCGTCAGCACGATCGAGCAGCTGGACGAGGCGGTTGCCGGCGTGTCCCTGGAGCTGACCGCCGACCAGCGCGAACGCCTGGATTCCGCGGCGTGACCTGCTCGCGGGCCGATCGCGGCCCTGAAGGCTGGCCCAGGTCGGGCGACGCTACATCCGCCCTATGACCTGCCGGGACAGCGTGGTCACCCGGGCCACGTCCTCCTCCGGCGAGAGGGTTCGCCCCTTCAGGTACTGCACCGCCACCTTCACGAGCTTGTCCTGGACCAGCACGTTCACGTGGGTCTCGCCGCGGTGGTAGAACGAGTACGACTTTTCCCCGAGCCCGGGGACGTCCTTGGCCTCCTTGGCTGACTTGTACGCCTTCCGCAGCGTGTCGTACTCCGTGCTGGCCCCATTCGACGGGATCTTGATCTCCAGGAACACCCAGGGGTCGCCCGCGGCGGTGGCCCACTGGCAGAACCGACTGTTGCCGACGCTCCTCGGCTGCGGTTCACCGACAGGACCGCCGAAGAGCGTCTCCACGTCGGCGCGGGTGAGCAAGCTGCAGGCGTAGCCCTCGTCGGCGTAGCCGGCCGCCGGCTTGGCGGCGTCCGCCTCGGTGTTCGGTTCGGCGCCCGTGCCTGCGGCGGGGGCCTCGGCGGCGGCCGCGGGTGGCTTCGTGTCCTGGGTCGACGTCCCGCACCCGGCCAGCGCGAACGTCGCGGCAGCAAGTGCCCCCGTGAGGCGCACCCTCGTGCTGTTCATGCTTCTCCTATTGGTGTCGATCGAATCGATCGAGAATCTAGCCAGCGGCGTCAAGCCCGTACGGGGCCTGGTCGACGCGCCGGCGGGCTTCGACGCACAGGTAGCGCGGACGGTCCCGGAGGCCGAGCGACACGAGCCTGGCAACCGGCCCACCAATGGCCCACAGGCCGATTGACTGAGAGACAGCTCCGGCCCGGGTCGGGCGGATACCGCCTGTGACCTGGGCCGGAGCGTGGTGGAGCGGGCGACGGGAATCGAACCCGCGTAGCTAGTTTGGAAGACTAGGGCTCTACCATTGAGCTACGCCCGCACGGCCGCAGCGTGCGCGGCACTCGCAAATCGTACTGTAGGGCCGCCTCGCGCCGCCTCCGGGTTACGGCGTGGCGCCGCACATCGCACTGGCCGCCGGATATGGATGCGGGCCCACGAGCGTCGAGGCCCTACACTGCGTGCAGTCACGGGGTGTGGCGCAGTTTGGTAGCGCACTCGCTTTGGGAGCGAGGGGCCGTGGGTTCAAATCCCGCCACCCCGACAGGCCAGGCGGCCCTCCGGACCAGCTCCGGAGGGCCGCTTCGCACTTCCGCCGGCCCCTTGTCCGTACGGCGCCCTCGACTGTCGGGGTTATCGGGGTATCCCGCGCCCGTTTACACCACGCCAACCCGGATAGTCCGGTTCGCGCGGCACGGTCCGCGGGCACGGTTCGCGTGGCACGGGCAGCGGCCGCCACTGGTGGATGTCACACCTGCGCTACCTCGCCCGTCCTTCACAGGACGAAGGGAGCGACATCATGCGGATCTTTCTCGCCGGCGCGACGGGCGCGCTCGGGAGCCGTCTCGGGCCGATGCTGGTCGCGGGCGGTCACCAGGTCACCGGTACGACCCGCAGCACCGCCAAGGCGGGCAGCCTGCGCGCGGCCGGGGTCGAGCCGGTCGTCCTGGACGCCCTCGACGGCGCCGCGGTCAAGGACGCGGTCGCGGCGGCCCGCCCGGACGTGATCGTCCACCAGCTCACGGCGATCACCGGCCCGGCCGACCTGCGCCGGTTCGACGACTACTTCGCCGCCACGAACCGTCTCCGTACCGAAGGCACCGACAACCTCCTCGCGGCGGCGACCGCCAGCGGCGTCCAGAGAGTGGTCGCGCAGAGCTTCGCCGGTTGGCCCAGCGAGCGGACGGGCGGTCCGGTCAAGACCGAGGACGACCCGCTCGACCCGAACCCGCCTGCCGCCTCCCGCCAGACCGTGGCGGCGATCCGGCACGTCGAGGAGTCGGTGTCGGCGCACCCAGGCGGGATCGTGCTCCGGTACGGCGGCTTCTACGGGCCCGGCAACGCGCTCGGGACGGGCGGCGAGCTGGTGGAGATGGTCCGCGGCCGGAAGTTGCCTGTCGTGGGCGGCGGGACCGGTATCTGGTCGTTCGTGCACATCGACGATGCCGTCGACGCGACCGTGCTGGCGATCGTCGGCGACCAGACGGGTGTGTTCAACATCGTCGACGACGAGCCGGCGCCGGTATCGGCGTGGCTGCCGTACCTCGCGGACGCCGTCGGCGCGAAGCCGCCCCTGCGCGTACCGGCCTGGCTGGTCAGGCCCCTGATCGGTGAGCAGGGCGTCTCGATGATGACCAAGGTGCGGGGCTCGTCCAACGCGAAGGCCAAGCGCGACCTCGGCTGGTCACCCCGGCACGAGAGCTGGCGCGACGGCTTCCGCCACGGCCTCGGCTGAGTCCGCCGCGACGACGCCGAGCCCACCCGGCGAAGCCGAGCCCACCCGGCGAAGCCGAGCCCGAGTGGAGGCGTCAGATGTGGAAGATGCCGCCCGGCAGGTCGTGCCGCCGGCCGCAGTCGGTCAGGCCGACGACGCCGTGCCCGTCGACGTCCATCATCCAGTCGAGATCGGCCGGATCGACGGACTCCTGCCTGGCGACGGTCATGGACAGGCACAGCTCGACGTCGTCCGGGAAGTCGCTCGGGGACTCGTGCGGCAGCATGTAACCGGCCTCGGCCGGGTGCCCGGCGCCGATCTGGTCTTCCGATCTGAACCGGTCGTAGCAGCGTTGGACGTCCCCGTTCGCGGCCAGGCACCACGCGGTCCAGCCGTCGCCGCAGCTCATCGCGTACCAGTGGGCGGCGCCGAACTGGCGGCTCAGGTCCGCGCACCGGGCCCGTACAGCGGCCTGCCGCGCGTCGCCGGGCGCGTGGGCGTACTCCGGCGTGTCGCCGAACACCAGCGTCCAGCCGTCGAGCACCGGGCTCACGTACATCCGGGTGCAGGTGGTGTGGGTGTACCTCTTGTCCCACGTGTGGTGGTCGAGGTTCCACACGGACTCGCCGAGGGCCAGCGTGACGGGCATCGTGGGCGACAGGTCGAACGCGGCCGTCACGGCGTCCTGGTCGTCGGTGGGCAGCGCGTACCAGCCACCGCACAGGTGCATCGGCTCCGGCAGTTCCTCCTCGGCGATCTTGACGCCGATCAGGCGCCGCACGATGGCCTGGTCGGTCTCGTCGAGCGCCGCCCAGCCGCCGAGCTCCGCGAGCGCCTCCAGCGCCCGCCGCCGGTGCGGCGACCGGGACCGCCGTACGGAGCGGAGGTAGGCGACGGCGTCCTGCCCCAGGTCGCGTAACGCCGCACGTGCCAGGCGCTGGACCTCCGCGTCGGGATCGGCGAGCAGGGCGAGCTGGTGCGCGGGTCCGTTCACGCCGGACACGGTAGCGGCGGTCGGCCAGAGCGGAGTGCAGGACCGGTCCGGCTGTCGCCTACACTCTGGGGGTCTGTTCTGCGGCGGCACTTCGCGCGCCGCCACCCGCCGCCAGCGTCGCGGCGTCCTAGATCGCCAACACCCCGAGGAGCACGCACGTGAAGAGCACCGTCGAGACCCTGAGCGCCACTCGGGTACGGCTCTCCGTCGAGGTGCCCTTCGACGAGCTCAAGCCGAGCCTCGACAAGGCGTACAAGGCGATCGCCCAGCAGGTCACGATCCCCGGCTTCCGCAAGGGCAAGATCCCGCCGCGCCTGATCGACCAGCGCGTGGGCCGTGCGGCCGTCCTGGAGGAGACCCTCAACGACGCGATCCCGACGCACTACAGCTCGGCCGTCCGCGAGCACGAGGTCAAGGTCCTGGGCAGCCCGGACGTCGAGGTGACCGAGCTGGCCGACGGCGAGAAGGTGGCGTTCACCGCCGAGGTCGACGTCCGTCCCGAGATCACCGTGCCGGCCTTCGGCGACCTGACCGTGACGGTCGACGACATCGAGGTCGCGGACGAGGACATCGACAAGCAGGTCGACGGGCTCCGTGAGCGGTTCGCCGTGCTCAAGGGCGTCGAGCGTCCGGTGCAGACCGGCGACTACGTCTCCCTCGACCTGGCCGCGACCGTGGACGGCGAGGAGGTGCCGGGCGGCACCGCGAGCGGCCTGTCCTACGAGGTCGGCAGCGGCCAGCTCCTCCCGGGCACCGACGAGGCGATCGTCGGCCTGGCGTCCGGCGAGGCGACCAGCTTCAAGACCGAACTGGCCGGCGGCGAGTTCGCGGGCAAGGAAGCCGATGTCGCGGTCACCGTGAAGTCGGTCAAGGAGAAGGAGCTGCCGGCGCTGGACGACGAGTTCGCCCAGACCGCCAGCGAGTTCGACACCCTGGAGGAGCTGCGGGCCGACATCCGTACGCGGGTGGGGCGCGTGAAGCGCATGGAGCAGGCCGTCCAGGCCCGTGACAAGGCCCTCGAGGCGCTGCTCGCGGCCGTCGAGGTGCCGCTGCCGGAGAAGGTCGTCTCCACCGAGCTGGACTTCCGCAAGCACCAGCTGGAGCACCAGCTCGAGCGCGCCGGCCTCACCATGGACTTCTACCTCCAGTCGGAGAACCAGACGCAGGAGGACTTCGACGCGAAGCTGGAGACCGACACCAAGGACGCGGTGAAGGCGCAGCTCGTGCTCGACACGATCGCCGACAGCGAGCAGTTCGGGGTGAACGACGCCGAGCTGACGCAGGAGGTCGTGCGCCGCGCGCAGCAGGCCCAGATGGCCCCGCAGGAGTACGCCGACCAGCTCGTCGAGTCCGGCCAGCTGCCGCTCGTCGTCGCTGACCTGCGCCGCGGCAAGGCCCTCGCGCTGGTGCTGGAGAACTCGACGATCACGGACGCGTCGGGCAACAAGGTCAACCTGGACGCGCTCCGCGAGGAGCTTGCCGCGGACGGCGGCGCCCAGGGCGCGTAGCGCCAGCTTTTCGCTCTGGGCGCAGCGCCTGCGCCCAGAGCGAACACACGCTGGATCGGGGGCCCGTCGCTCGTCCGGCGGGCTAGGGTCGAGGCGGGAAGACACCACCCCCACCAGTCGAAGGCAGGCACGTCGTGACTCAGCTGCACACCCCGTCGATCGCTGTTCCTTCCGGGCGCGCGCCGGGCGGCGCCGGCATGAACTTCGACGACTCGGTCTTCAACCGGCTCCTCAAGGAGCGGATCATCTTCCTCGGCACGCAGTTCGAGGACTCGATGGCCAACACGATCTGCGCGCAGCTGCTCCTGCTCAACGCCGAGGACCCGACGCGCGACATCTTCCTCTACATCAACTCGCCGGGCGGCTCGGTCAGCTCGGGCATGGCGATCTACGACACCATGCAGTACATCACCAACGACGTCGCGACCCTGGGCCTCGGCCTGGCCGCCTCGATGGGGCAGTTCATCCTCTGCGCGGGCGCGCCGGGCAAGCGGTACGCGCTGCCCCACACGCGGATCATGATGCACCAGCCCTCCGGCGGCATCGGCGGCACCGCGAGCGACATCGCGATCCAGGCGGAGCAGATGCTCTACACCAAGCGGCTCATGCAGGAGCGCATCGCGTTCCACACCGGCCAGACCGTCGAGCAGATCGAGGCCGACTCCGACCGCGACCGCTGGTTCGCCGCCGAAGAGGCGCGCGAGTACGGCCTGATCGACGCGGTCCTGCCCAGCGCCGCCCAGCTCACGCAGAGCACCCACTGACCTCCGGCTAGCGCGCCGGCTGACCCACCGCACTTCCGGAGGATCCACCATGAGTGACCTGTACACCCCGCAGAGCCGCTACATTCTGCCGTCCTTCATCGAGCGCACGTCGTACGGCGTCAAGGAGATGAACCCGTACAACAAGCTCTTCGAGGAGCGGATCATCTTCCTCGGCGTCCAGATCGACGACGCCAGCGCCAACGACGTCATGGCCCAGCTACTGTGCCTGGAGTCGATGGACCCGGATCGCGACATCCTGCTCTACATCAACTCGCCCGGCGGCTCGTTCACGGCGCTGACGGCGATCTACGACACCATGCAGTACGTCCGTCCCGACATTCAGACGGTGTGCATGGGCCAGGCCGCTTCGGCCGCCGCGGTGCTGCTTGGAGCCGGTACGCCCGGTAAGCGGCTCGCGCTCCCGAACGCCCGGATTCTGATCCACCAGCCGTACAGCGAGGGTGGTGGCCAGGGCTCCGACATCGAGATCCAGGCACGCGAGATCCTCCGGATGCGGACCCAGCTGGAGACCATGCTCGCGCGTCACTCGGGCAAGACTCCCGAGGCCATCCGTAAGGACATCGAGCGGGACAAGATCCTTACCGCGGAAGAGGCCAAGGAGTACGGCCTGATCGATCAGGTTCTTGACAGCCGCAAGAAGGTGCCGATCGCGGCGGGGTGATTGCCGTGACGCGCGGGTCCAAGAGGGGTTCCGCTCGGCGGATCAGCATGTACCGTCGAGAAGATGAGCTGGCCACCCGGTCGGCACTGACAGGGAGTTGGTCGTAGGTGGCACGCATCGGCGACGGCGGTGATCTGCTGAAGTGCTCCTTCTGCGGCAAGTCGCAGAAGCAGGTGAAGAAGCTCATTGCCGGTCCAGGTGTGTACATCTGTGATGAGTGCATCGACCTGTGCAACGAGATCATCGAGGAAGAGCTGTCGGAGTCCTCGGACCTCAAATGGGACGAGCTTCCCAAGCCGATCGAGATCTGTGAGTTCCTCGATCAGTACGTGGTCGGCCAGGAGATCGCGAAGAAGTCGCTCTCCGTCGCTGTCTACAACCACTACAAGCGCATCCAGGCCGAGTCCTCGGGGCATCGTGGTGGTACGTCCGAGCCGGTCGAGCTGGCCAAGTCGAACATCCTGCTGATCGGCCCTACGGGCTGCGGCAAGACGCACCTGGCCCAGACGCTCGCCAAGATGCTCAACGTGCCGTTCGCGATCGCGGACGCCACGGCGCTCACCGAGGCCGGGTATGTCGGCGAGGACGTCGAGAACATCCTGCTGAAGCTGATCCAGGCCGCGGACTACGACGTCAAGCGGGCCGAGACCGGCATCATCTACATCGACGAGGTCGACAAGATCGCCCGCAAGAGCGAGAACCCGTCGATCACCCGCGATGTGTCCGGCGAGGGTGTGCAGCAGGCGCTGCTGAAGATCCTGGAGGGCACCACCGCGAGCGTGCCGCCGCAGGGCGGTCGTAAGCACCCGCACCAGGAGTTCATCCAGATCGACACCACCAACGTGCTGTTCATCGTCGGTGGGGCGTTCGCGGGGCTGGACAAGATCGTCGAGGGCCGGGTCGGCAAGAAGGGCATCGGCTTCACGGCCGAGATCCGGTCCAAGGCCGAGCGCAGCGCCGACGACGTGTTCAAGGACGTCATGCCGGAGGACCTCCTCAAGTTCGGCATGATCCCCGAGTTCATCGGCCGTCTCCCGGTCATCACCAGCGTGCGCAACCTCGACCGGGACGCGCTGATCCAGATCCTCACCGAGCCGCGCAACGCGCTGGTACGCCAGTACCGGCGGCTGTTCGAGCTGGACGGCGTGGAGCTGGAGTTCAGCGAGGACGCGCTCGAGGCCATCGCCGACCAGGCGATCCTCCGTGGCACCGGCGCCCGCGGGCTCCGGGCGATCATGGAGGAGGTGCTGATGTCGGTGATGTACGAGATCCCCAGCCGCTCGGATGTCGCCCGCGTCGTCATCACCCGCGAGGTCGTGCTGGAGCACGTCAACCCGACGATCGTGCCCCGGGACAACGCCCCCAAGCGCGAGCGCCGCGACAAGAGCGCCTGAGTCAGCACCGCCCGACGGCCGTCCGCTCACGCGGGCGGCCGTCGGCGTGTCCAGCCGCTGTGTGAAGTGTGTGGGATTTCGCGACGTATAGCTCGCGAAATCCCACACACTTGGGCACCCTCCACCCGGCCACCCGGCCACCCGGCCACCCGGCCACCCGGCCACCCGGCCACCCGGCCACCCGGCCACCCGGCCACCAGGGCGGCGGCGGCTCGGTCCCGGGTTAGGCTCGATCCATGCGTATCGCGGCATGCCAGCTGAACTCCCGGGACGACCGGACGGCCAACCTCAAGACCGCCCGGGCCCTCCTGGAGCAGGCGGCGGCGCAGGGCGCCGACCTGGCCGTGCTCCCCGAGTACGTGGACTACCTGGGCCCCGGGCGGGGGATGCCGACCCCGGAGCCGCCGGACGGCGAGTTCGGCCGGTTCTTCGCCGACACGGCCCGCGAGCTGGGCATGTGGGTGCTGGCCGGGTCGTACCACGAGACGGGCCCGGGCGACGGCCGTACGTTCAACACGTCTTTGCTCTTCGACCGGGAAGGGCGGCTCGTCGCCGAGTACCGCAAGATCCACCTCTACGACGTGGAGATCCCGGGTCGCGTCTCTTACCACGAGTCGGCGCACGTCGCCGCTGGTGACAAATCGGTCCTTGTGGACATCGAAGGCGTCGGGGTCGGCCTGAGCATCTGCTATGACCTGCGCTTCCCCGAGCTGTACCGGGCGCTGGCGATCGGCGGCGCGAAGGTGCTGATCGTGCCGGCCGCGTTCATGGCGCACACGGGCCGCGACCACTGGGAGGTGCTGCTGCGGGCGCGGGCGATCGAGGACCAGTGCTACGTGGTCGCCGCCGCCCAGATCGGCGACCACGAGCCGAACCGGACGTGCTACGGCCGAAGCATGATCATCGACCCGTGGGGCACCGTGATCGCGCAGGCCCCGGACATCACGTGCGTGGTCGCCGCCGAACTCGACCTGGCGCGGCTGGAGACGATCCGGGCCGAGGTCCCGAGCCTGCGGAACCGCCGTCTTTAGGTAGGGACGGGGCCGGTAAGCATGTTGACGACAATCGCGATAAGCCAGAGCGCGAGGATGAACGCGCCGATCGTGTAGAGGGCGTTCCGCATCCGGGAGGGACCTCGCAGGGACAGTCGCCAGAACAGCACGCCCATCGCCACGACGAGCAGCAGTGCAATCGCGCCGTTCTCCATCGGGTACACGCGGCCAGTCTCACAGGCCCCACCCGGCACCGCGCGAAGGCACCCCGGTGGGCGGTCAACATCGCGGCGGACGACTCACTACGATCGGTGCGTGACGATCGAGCCTGACACCCACGCCCGCACCGACCTCCCGACCCAGTACGCCCCGGCGGAGGTAGAAGGTCCGCTGTACGAGCGGTGGGTCAAGGCCGGCTATTTCGAGGCGGACGCCGAGAGCGAGAAGCCGCCGTTCTGCATCGTGATCCCGCCGCCGAACGTGACGGGCTCGCTGCACCTCGGCCACGCGCTGGACCACACGATCATCGACGCCGCCACCCGCCGCCGCCGGATGCAGGGGCACGAGGCGCTGTGGCTGCCCGGCATGGACCACGCCGGCATCGCCACCCAGAACGTCGTCGAACGCGAGCTGGCGAAGGAAGGCCTGAGCCGGCACGACCTCGGTCGCGAGGCGTTCGTCGAGCGGGTCTGGCAGTGGAAGGCCGAGTCCGGCGGGCGAATCCTCAACCAGATGCGCCGCCTCGGCGACGGCGTCGACTGGTCGCGCGAGCGGTTCACGATGGACGAGGGCCTGTCCCGTGCCGTGCTCACGATCTTCAAGCGGCTGTTCGACGACGGCCTGATCTACCGGGCCGAGCGGATCATCAACTGGTGCCCGCGCTGCCTCACCGCGCTGTCCGACATCGAGGTCGAGCACTCCGACGACGACGGCGAGCTGGTGTCGATCCGCTACGGGTCCGGCGACAACGCGATCGTGGTGGCCACCACCCGCGCGGAGACGATGCTCGGCGACACGGCCGTGGCCGTCCACCCGGACGACCCGCGCTACGCCCACCTGATCGGCACCGAGGTCGAGCTGCCGCTCACCGGCCGCCGCATCCCGATCGTCGCCGATTCCCACGTCGACCCCGAGTTCGGTACGGGCGCGGTGAAGGTGACGCCGGCGCACGACCCCAACGACTTCGAGATCGGGCAGCGCCACAACCTGCCGTCGCTGACCGTCATGGACGAGCGCGGCGTCGTCACCGCCCACGGCCCTTTCCAGGGCCTGGACCGGTTCGAGGCCCGTCCGGCCGTGGTCGCCGCGCTGCGCGCCGACGGGCGGATCGTCGCCGAGAAGCGCCCGTACGTCCACGCCGTCGGCCACTGCCAGCGCTGCGACACGGTCGTCGAGCCGCGCCTGTCGTTGCAGTGGTTCGTCAAGGTCGAGACCCTCGCGAAAGCGGCCGGCGACGCGGTCCGGGACGGCCGCACCCGCATCCACCCGCCGGAGCTGGCCAACCGCTACTTCGACTGGGTCGACAACCTGCACGACTGGTGCATCAGCCGGCAGCTGTGGTGGGGCCACCGCATCCCGGTCTGGTACGGCCCCGACGGCGAGGTCCGCTGCGTCGGGCCCGACGAGGAGCCGCCCGGCGAGGGCTGGACGCAGGACAGCGACGTGCTCGACACCTGGTTCTCCTCCGGGCTGTGGCCGTTCTCCACGCTCGGCTGGCCGGACGACACCCCGTCGCTGCGCAAGTTCTATCCGACGAGCGTCCTGGTCACGGGCTACGACATCCTGTTCTTCTGGGTCGCCCGCATGATGCTGTTCGGCCTGTACGCCATGAAGGACAGCGGACCTTCGGCAGTGCCTTTCCAGACTGTCGCGCTGCACGGTCTCGTCCGCGACAAGTTCGGCAAGAAGATGTCGAAGTCGCGCGGCAACACCGTCGACCCGATCGAGTGGATGGACGCCTACGGCTCCGACGCGCTGCGCTTCATGCTCGCCCGGGGCGCCAACCCGGGCGCCGACCAGGCCAGCAGCGAGGAGTGGGTGGCAGGCGCCCGCAACTTCTGCAACAAGCTGTGGAACGCGACCCGGTTCGCGCTGCTCAACGGCGCCACGGCCGCCGCCGAGGTCCCGCCGTCGAGCGAACTGTCCACGGTGGACCGCTGGATCCTGTCCCGGCTGCACCACACGATCGCCGAGGTCGACGCCCTCTACGAGGACTTCCAGTTCGCGAAGGCCTCCGAGAAGCTGTACCACTTCGCGTGGGACGAGGTCTGCGACTGGTACCTGGAGCTGAGCAAGCCGGTGCTGATGGCCGGCGGCCCCGAGGCGGCGGCGACGCAGGCCGTGCTCGGCCACGTCCTCGACAACGTGCTGAAGCTGCTCCACCCGATCACCCCGTTCGTCACCGAGGAGCTGTGGACGGCGCTCACCGGCGAGGAGTCGGTGGTCGTCGCGTCGTGGCCTGTCGCCGACGCCCGCCGCAGGGACACCGCCGCCGAGGCCGAGATCGCGGCGCTGCAGTCCGTCGTGACCGAGGTGCGGCGGTTCCGGTCCGACCAGGGGCTCAAGCCGTCGCAGCGGGTGCCCGCGCGGCTCACCGGGCTCGACGCCGCCGGCCTCACCGCCCAGGAGGACCGCATCCGGGCCATGACCAGGCTCGACGCGCCGGCCGAGGGCTTCGCGGCGACGGCCTCGATCGCCGTGGTCGGCGTCGGCGCCGAGCTGGACCTGTCCGGCGCCATCGACGTCGAGGCCGAGCGCAAGCGCCTGGAGAAGGACCTCGCCGGCGCGGAGAAGGAGCGCGCGCAGGTGAGCGCCAAGCTCGGCAACGAGGCGTTCCTGGCCAAGGCGCCCGACGCCGTCGTGGGCAAGATCCGCGACCGGCTCGCCGCCGCCGAGGCGGACATCGGCCGCATCACCGCCCAGATCGCAGCCCTCCCGGCTCCCCGATGAAGGGTGGCGAGGAGCTGGCGCGCGTCGAGGCGGCGCTGGACCAGCGCGGTCCCGGCCGGATGGTCCCGAACAAGGACCGCATCGAGGCGCTGCTCGACCTGCTCGGCAACCCGCAGCGCGCGTACCCCGCGATCCACCTGACCGGGACGAACGGCAAGACGTCGACGGCGCGGATGGTCGACTCGCTGCTGCGCGCGTTCGGCCTGCGCGTCGGCCGGTACACGAGCCCCCACCTGGACAGCGTGACCGAGCGGATCAGCGTCGACGGCGTCCCGATCAGCGCGACGAAGTTCGCCGAGGCCTACGACGACGTGGCGCCCTTCGCCGAGCTGCTGGACGCGAAGAACGACGACCGGGTCACGTACTTCGAGTTGACGACCGCGATGGCGTTCGCCGCGTTCGCGGACATGCCGGTCGACATCGCCGTGATCGAGGTGGGGCTGGGCGGCGAGTGGGACGCGACGAACGTCATCGAGGCGGGCGTCGCGATCGTCACGCCGATCGGGATGGACCACGCCGAGTTGCTCGGCCCGACGCTGACCGACATCGCCACGGAGAAGTCCGGGATCATCCATGACGGCGCGACCGTGATCACGGCGATCCAGCCGGCGGAGGCGGCCGAGCCGCTGCTGCGGCGCGCGGTCGAGAAGGGCGCCACCGTCGCCCGGGAGGGCATGGAGTTCGGCGTCGTGGCCAGGCAGCAGGCCGTCGGCGGCCAGATGCTGACGCTCCAGGGCCTCGGCGGCATCTACGACGAGGTGTTCATCCCGCTGCACGGCGCCTACCAGGCGCAGAACGCCGTCGTGGCGCTCGCGGCCGTCGAGGCGTTCCTGGGCGCGGGCAGCGACCGCCAGCTCGCGATCGACGCGGTCCGGGACGGGTTCGCGGAGGCCAGCGCGCCGGCCAGGCTGGAGCGGGTCCGGACGTCGCCGACCGTGCTGGTCGACGCGTCCCACAACCCGGCCGGCATGGTCGCGACCGTGGAAGCGCTGGGGGAGGCGTTCGCGTTCAGCCGGCTCGTCGCGGTGGTCGCCGTCCTCGACGACAAGGATGCCCGGGGCATCCTCGACCTGCTCGAACCGGTCGCCGACGCGGTGGTCGTCTCGCAGAACTCGTCCCCGCGCGCGATGCCGGCCGACGACCTGGCCGCGCTCGCCGTCGAGGTGTTCGGCCCGGACCGGGTCGACGTGGCGCCGCGCCTGGACGACGCGATCGAGTCGGCGGTGACGATCGCCGAAGAGGGCGGCGCCGAGCTGATCAGCGCGGTCGGCGTGCTCGTCACCGGGTCGGTCGTGACGGCCGCCGACGCGCGAAGGCTGCTGAAGAAGTGAACTCAGGGCTGAAGAACCCGGTGGCGGCCGCACGGGGCGTGGGCGCGGCGACGCTGGTCCTGGAGGCCATCGCGCTGCTGCTCGCGATCCAGCCGATCCGGATCATGGCGCCGGACACTCCCGGCTGGGGGCTCGGCGTCATCGCGCTGCTGGCTGTCGGGTGCGCCGTCACGGTGGGGCTGTTGAAACGGTCGTGGGCCTGGCACGTCGGCACGGCCCTCCAGCTCGCGGTGATCGCCACGGGGTTCTTCCAGTACGCCATGTTCATCCTCGGCGTGGTGTTCCTGGCGATCTGGTTGTACGTGCTGAAGGTCCGCGCCGACGTCACGCGCTAGACGGATCGCTGGTACGTCCGGAAGGCCAGTGTGGACAGCCAGGCCACGGTCGCGGCGAACGCCAGCAGCAGAGCGCCGCGCCAGCCGATGACGCCCCAGTCCGGGTTGGCCGAGAGCGCCTCGCGGCTCGCCACGGCCGCCCAGTCCACCGGGTTGTAGCGGGCGGCGGTGGCCACCCAGTCCGGGGACAGCTTCGGGTCCAGCATCACCGAGGACAGGAACGTCAGCGGCAGCGAGATGAACTGGGAGATGCCGATCAGCGCGTTCTGCTGCCTCGTGAGCAGCGCGATCGCGTTGGAGAACGACCCGAAGCCGACGGCCAGCAGGATCGCGGCGCCGATCAGGACGGCGTACCCGGCCGCACCGCCCTCGTAGCGCGCACCGGCCGCGATGCCGACCAGCAGCACGATCACGGCCTGGACCGCGATCGAGGCGGCGGTCGAGACGAGCTGACCGGTCATGAGCGCGCCACGGCTGACCGGCGAGACGAGCATCCGGTCCATGACGCCGCGTTCCATGTCGACGACGAAGCCCGTCCCGCTCCAGCCGCTGTTCATCAGCGCGGTCATCATCACCACGCCCGGCGTGAGGAACGCGATGTAGGACTCGCCGGTGAAGCCCGGCAGGTTGACGACGCCCTTGAACAGCTGCCCGAACAGCAGCAGCCAGATCGCCGGCTGGATCAGGCTGAACGCGATGTACGCCGGCTGGCGCCCCTGCGCGCGCATCCACCGGCCGGCGATGTACGAGGAGTGCGCGAGCGCGGTCATCGGGCCACCTCGCCGTCGGCCGTGGCGAACGCGCGGCCGGTGTGCCGCAGGTACACGTCGTCCAGGGACGGGCGGGACATCCCGACGGACATCACCGCGATCCCGGCCTCGTCCAGCGCCCCGAGGACGGCGGGCACCGCGAGGGCGCCGCTGTCGACGCGGGCGCGCAGGGTGGCGCCGTCCACGTGGATCGAGCCGACGCCCGGTACCCGTTCCATGATCAGTTGGGCATGGCCGTCGTCCGGTTCGCGCAGGTCGACCTGGACGGCGTCCCCGCGCAGGTCCGCCTTGAGGGATTCGGGGGTGCCCTCGGCGACGACACGGCCCCGGTCGACGATCGTGAGCTGGCTCGCGAGCCGGTCGGCCTCGTCCAGGTAGTGGGTCGTCAGCAGGGTCGTCATGCCGTCCTCGGTGGACAGGCGCGCGATCTCGTCCCACATGTCGGCGCGGGCCTCGGGGTCCAGTCCGGTGGTGGGTTCGTCGAGGAACAGCACCTGCGGACGGTGGACCAGTCCGAGCGCGACGTCGAGCTTGCGCTGCATCCCACCCGAATAGGTGCGGACGAGTCGCCGGCCGGCCTCGGTGAGCCCGAACCGTGCCAGCAGTTCGTCGGCGCGGCGCCCGGGGTCGGAGATGCCGTAGATCCGTCCGGCGAGGACCAGGTTCTCGCGTCCGGTCGCCTCCGGGTCGGCGCCGGACTTCTGCGAGACGTACCCGATCGCGAGCCGGACCTTGTGCTGGTCGCGGTCGACGTCGAGGCCGGCGACGCGGGCGGTCCCTGCGTCGGCGCGGGACAGGGTGGTGAGGATCTTGACGGCGGTGGACTTGCCGGCGCCGTTGGGCCCGAGCAGGGCGCCGACCGTGCCGGCGGGGACGGTGAAGCTGACGCCGTCGAGCGCGCGGACCTTGCCGTAGTTCTTGACGAGGCCGCTCACGTCGAGGGCAGGGGTGTGGACAGTCATGTCCGGGACTCCTCCTGGAATGGGTGGAGTCGGCCGCGGCCTGGCTATCCTGTGGATGCGCCTTGGGTGCCAGGTCTTCGCGACCGATCCGAGGAACTGCGGTCCTCGGCCTGCGTGTTGCCGCACTCAGGTCGGGGGCCGTCTTCGGTGTCAGTCGTGCTCACTCATCAGGCCGAGCCAGCCGACCTCCTCTCCGAGATAGGCCTTCGGATCGGCGACGATCTCCGGCCATGTCGCCTCGCCGCTGCTGATCAGCTCGACGCTGCGCCGCCAGACGTTGACGCCGTCGAGCGTGCCGTCGCCGATCTCCCTCGCCAGCCGAGCCGTGTACTCCCGCTCCGCCTTCAACATGTGGAGCCGGAACTCGGACTCGACCACGAACAACCTCGGCAGGCCCTGCCCGGCCATCGCGGCGTGGGCCTCCTCCAGCTCGGCGATGCTCGCGTCGAGCACGGCGCCGCGTGCCTCCAGGAGCTCGACGGCGCGGTCCGGCGCGGTCCCCGGCATGTACGCGAGGCCGGCTTCCAGCTGCGAGTACTCCCGCGCCGGCTGCCCGAGCAGCTCGGCGAGCCAGTCCTGGAACTCGTCGCTGCCCGCCTCGGTGATGGCATACGTCGTGCGCTCGGGACGGTTGCCCTCGCGGGTCGTGGACTGGGCGGTGATCAGGCGGTGCTTCTCCAGTGCCGCGACGACCGAGTAGAGCGAACCGTAGTTGAGCTTGATGCTCAGGTCCTTGCCGCGCTCGCGCAGGACGGTCGAGATCTCGTACGGGTGCATCGGGCGCTCGCCGAGGCAGCCGAGGACGGCGAAAGCGAGGGGGTTCGACACCTTCCGCTTCACCATGGTCATCCCCGATCTCGAATACTTGAATCAGAGTATTCGGTTTCGGATATGACAATGTCAAGCGCCGCAGGCCCTGGAACGTCGGACCGCGCGGCACTACGGTGGGAGGTGCTTCGCTGTGCAACTATCGCCCGCTCGACGATGGTGGGCGGGGTCCGCCCTGAGCGTGCGATCGACTCCCAGGAGGGGAGAGCGATGAGCACCTGGAACCCGATGAGCTACGAGGGTAAGGAGACGATCCTCAGGGTCGTCCAGCACGAGGCGGAGGGCTTCTTCGCCCTCGCCCGGGACCCGGAACTGTGGGAGGCACAGACTCCCTGCGCGGAGTGGACCGTGCGCGACCTCGTCGGGCACATCGTCGACACCACCGAGGCGTACTTCGTCGCCTTCGACGCCGCCCGCAGCAACGCCGAGG
This sequence comes from uncultured Actinomycetota bacterium, assembly GCA_963742725.1. Lineage (GTDB taxonomy): Bacteria > Actinomycetota > Actinomycetes > Mycobacteriales > Cryptosporangiaceae > CAVVAL01. Next base: position 986,575 of record CAVUMX010000004.1, read on the forward strand.
TCCCCGCACCGTACGGCCTTCCCGGGATGGCCGCCCGGGTCAACACCCAGGCACAGTCGTTCCGGACCGAATCACAGGGCGCCATGCTGGAGCGCCTGGAGGGCGACTTCCACAAGATGATGGAGATCCTCGCCGCCCTCGGCCCCGACGAGTGGGCCGGGCTGAAGATCCCCCACTTCTACATGGGACCGCTGCCCGCGTTCTTCTACCCCGCGTTCCAGCTGATGGACTACGGCGTGCACTCGTGGGACATCCGCGCGGCGACCGGGAAGTGCCACGCGCTGAGCGGTGAGGCGGCGGACCTGCTGGTGCCGTTCATGTTCATCGTCTGGCAGTCGACCACCACGGTGCCCGAGGACGTGGAGCCGTTCAGCCTCGGCATCCGCGTGCTCGGCGGCGAGAACGCCGGCGACTTCCGTGTCACGGTCGCGCCGGAGGGTATGTCGTACGAGGCTGGTGCCGTGGACGGCGAACCGTGCGTGCTGGAGTTCGACGCATCCAGCTTCGTGCTCACCGCGTTCGGACGGTGCAACGCGGGTACGGCCCGTGGCGACCGGACCGTCGCCGACACGTTCCTCAACCAGTTCTTCCGCATCTAGGAGACATGCCATGACGGCGATCGACCTGCCCGCCATCGAGGCCGAGCGCGAGCGCATCCGGGCGACGTACCTGGCGCCGCGGGACGGGCGGTCGCCGTCGTCGGCGCGGGGACTCCATCACGCCGCGGTGCTGTGCGCCGACGTCGAACGGACCGTGCGCTTCTACCAGGGCGTCCTGGAGTTCCCGCTCACCGACATCTTCGAGAACCGCGACTACCAGGGGTCGAACCACTTCTTCTTCGACATCGGCAACGGCAACCTCCTCGCGTTCTTCGACTTCCCGGGGCTCGACCTCGGGCCGTACGCCGAAGTCCTCGGCGGCCTGCACCACCTGGCGATCTCGGTGACGCCCGAGTCCTGGGAACGGCTCAAGGGCAACCTCGACGCCGCCGGGGTCGAGTACCTGCTGGAGAGCGGCACCTCGATCTACTTCCGTGACCCGGACGGCACCCGCGTCGAGCTGATCGCCGATCCGCTCGGGGAGATGTACGGCTCGCAGGTGCTCTAGCTGGCTGCGACCGCGCGGGCTTCCAGCGCGGCGGTGGCCGAACTGGCGACCCGGGGACACCGCGCCTTGCCCCGGGGGGTCAGGTCGGCGGCGGCGACCTCGGCGACCTCGGCCAGCAGAGCGGTGGTCTTCTCGCCGGGGAGGAGAGCCGCCGCCCAGACCAGGCCGCGCACCAGCGTGACGTTGTTCTCGTGGACGAACTCGTAGACCGTCTGCCGCTCCCCGAAGTAGTCGGTCTCCGTACGGGACCGGACCTCCTGGGCGCAGAACAGTCTGAGGAGCGCCCGCACCGTGTCCGGACCGTCCGGGGCGGCGTCGAGCAGCGCCCGTGCCCGCTCGTTCCACCGCTTGCTGGCGCTGACCTGGCTCCCGGCGGTCGCGCAGAGCATGACGAGCGGCGCGATGCCGGGCCCGGGGTCGGCCAGCAGCGCGGTGGCTGCCGGGCCGAACCGGTCACCGCCGTTCAGCAGGTCAGGCGGGAGCGCATCGGCGGCCTCCGCCGGGTCGACGCGGTCGAGCAGTGCCCGGATCCGTTGGACCAGGCGGCGGCCGTCGGCGGTCGAGCCTGACGCCTTGTCGGTCAGCGCGACCAGCGCGGGCTGGAACGCCCGGAGCGCCTCGTCGTCGAGCCGCTGCAGCGCCTTGAGCGGGAGTCGCAGCGCGTGCGGGTAGGCCCTGGTCCGTCGCAGCATCCATGCCACCTCGGCCGGCGTCAGGCCCAGCGAGCGCCCGGACAGGTCCTCGTGCAGACGGTGGATGGCATAGGACGTCCTGCCAACCTGTTCCTGGGCCCACAGCGCGAGCGCCTGGAGTTCCTCGCGGGGGAGTGCCGCGACGAGCTGGCCGCATTCCGTGCTCGGGAAGTGTGTGTACGAGTGCGGCTTGTCGGCGGCGACGGCGCGCTCGGCGGCGTCCGAGACCGCCGCGACCCGGGCAGTGATCGCGGCCTCGGCCTCGGCGTCCAGCGGGAGGAGTTCGGTCCATGTCATGGCGGATGAGGATGTCAGCTGCTGTCAACCGCGGCTCACCCTCCGACGTTCGGACTTTTGAGGGTCGCGGCGGTCGCGGCACCCTCAAGAGTCCGAAACTGGGCGGCGGGCGGCCTGACAGGAAACGGGTGCGCGGTGCGGCGGGCCGGTCCGGTATCCTGGTCGGACAGGCATCGACCCGGCCATCACCGGTGAGCCTCCGGAAGAACGGGCCGGTCACGGCCTCAGTAGAACCGGACGGGAGCGGCCCGTCACAGCCGGCCAACGAGCGGATCCGCCGTGAAAAGCGGGTCAAGCGAGGTGGTACCGCGGGAACGCGCAGAACGCGCAGACCCGTCCTCGCACACCGGGAACGTCACGTGTGCGAAGGAGAGCGGGCCGATGGCCTACCCCAAGAACGATCCGAGCCGGAGCGTGCCGGCGAGTGCGTCGTTCCCGGAGATCGAGCAGCGGATCCTGGACCAGTGGTCCGCCGACAAGACGTTCGAGTCCAGCGTCGAGGCGCGCCCGACGGGCGCGAACGGCGAGAACGAGTTCGTCTTCTACGACGGTCCGCCGTTCGCGAACGGGCTGCCGCACTACGGCCACCTGCTGACCGGGTACGTGAAGGACGTCGTCCCCCGGTACGAGACGATGCGCGGCCGCCGGGTCGAGCGCCGCTTCGGCTGGGACTGCCACGGCATGCCCGCCGAGGTGACGGCCGAGAAGCAGCTCGGGATCTCCGTCAAGCGCGAGATCCTGGAGATGGGCGTCGGCGCGTTCAACGACGCCTGCCGGAAGTCCGTCCTGGAGTACACGCAGGAGTGGGAGCGGTACGTCAACCGGCAGGCCCGCTGGGTCGACTTCGCCAACGACTACAAGACGCTCGACCTGCCGTACATGGAGAGCGTCCTGTGGGCGTTCAAGACCCTGTACGACAAGGGGCTGATCTACGAGGGCTTCAAGGTCCTGCCGTACTGCTGGCGGTGCGAGACGCCGCTGTCGAACACCGAGACCCGCATGGACGACGTCTACCGGAACCGCCAGGACCCGGCTGTCACGGTGGCGTTCCAGCTGGAGTCCGGCGAGAAGATCCTGGTCTGGACGACGACGCCGTGGACCCTGCCGAGCAACCTGGCGCTCGCCGTCGGCCCGGACGTGGACTACGTCGTCGTCGAGCAGGACGGCCAGCGCTACATCCTCGGCTCGGCCCGGCTCGGCGCGTACGCGAAGGAGCTGGGGGAGGCGACGCCGGTCGGCGTGGTGAAGGGCGGCGACCTCGTCGGCCGCACGTACACGCCGCTGTTCGACTTCCTCGCCGACACCCCCAACGCTTTCCAGATCCTGCCGGGGGACTTCGTCACGACCGAGGACGGCACCGGCGTCGTCCACATGGCGCCCGCCTTCGGTGAGGACGACCAGAACCTGTGCGCGGCGTACGACATCCCGGTGCGCGTGACCGTCGACGACCACACCCGCTTCACCGCCGCCGTCCCGCCGTACCAGGGGATGCAGGTCTTCGAGGCCAACAAGCCGATCACCGCCGACCTGCGCGCCGCCGGCGTGCTGGTGCGGCTCGACAGCTACGACCACCCGTACCCGCACTGCTGGCGCTGCGACACGCCGCTGGTCTACAAGGCGGTATCGAGCTGGTTCGTCCAGGTCACGAAGTTCAAGGACCGCATGGTCGAGCTGAACCAGGACATCGAATGGTCGCCGGAGCACGTCAAGGACGGCTCGTTCGGCAAGTGGCTCGCGAACGCGCGTGACTGGTCGATCAGCCGGAACCGGTTCTGGGGATCGCCGATCCCGGTGTGGAAGTCCGACGACCCGAACTACCCGCGGGTGGACGTGTACGGCTCGCTGGAGGAGCTGGAGCGCGACTTCGGGGTGAAGGTCACCGACCTGCACCGGCCGTACGTCGACGACCTGACCCGCCCCAACCCGGACGACCCGACCGGCAAGTCCGTGATGCGGCGCGTCCCCGAGGTGCTGGACTGCTGGTTCGAGTCCGGGTCGATGCCGTTCGCGCAGGTCCACTACCCGTTCGAGAACGCGGACTGGTTCGAGCACCACTACCCGGGTGACTTCATCGTCGAGTACATCGGCCAGACGCGCGGCTGGTTCTACACGCTGCACGTGCTGGCCACGGCGCTGTTCGACCGTCCCGCGTTCCGCAGCTGCGTCGCGCACGGCATCGTGCTGGGCAGCGACGGGCTCAAGATGTCCAAGAGCCGCAAGAACTATCCGGACGTCTACCAGATGTTCGACGTGTACGGATCCGACGCCATGCGGTGGTTCCTGATGAGTTCGCCGATCCTGCGCGGCGGCGACCTCGTCGTCACCGAGGGCGGCATCCGGGACAGCGTGCGGCAGGTCGTCAATCCACTGTGGAACGCGTGGTACTTCTTCACGCTGTACGCCAACGCGGACGGCTACACCGCCACCCGTCGCACCGACTCGCAGCACGTGCTGGACCGGTACGTCCTGGCGAAGCTGCGCGACGCCGTCGAGACCGTGACGGCGCAGCTCGACAGTTACGACATCTCGGCGGCGTGCGCGTCGGTGCGGTCGTTCCTGGACGGGCTCACGAACTGGTACATCCGGCGCTCGCGCGACCGGTTCTGGTCCTCGGACCGGGACGCGTTCGACACGCTCTACACGGTGCTGGAGACGACGTCCCGGCTGGTCGCGCCGCTGCTGCCGATGGTGGGCGAGGAGATCTACCAGGGGTTGACCGGCGAGCGGTCCGTCCACCTCACCGACTGGCCCACCGCGGACGACCTGCCGGCGGACGCCGAGCTCGTGGCCGCGATGGACCAGGTCCGTGACGTCTGTTCGGCGGCCCTGTCGCTGCGCAAGGCCAAGGGCCTGCGGGTCCGGCTGCCGCTCGCGTCGCTGACCGTCGCCACGCCCGGCGCGGAGTCGCTGGCGCCGTTCGCCGACCTGGTGGCGGACGAGGTCAACGTCAAGGACGTGCGGCTGTCGTCCGATGTGGACGCGGCGTGCTCGTCCGTGCTGGCGGTCGTGCCGAAGGCGCTCGGGCCGCGGCTGGGCAAGGACGTGCAGCGGGTGATCAAGGCGGTCAAGGCCGGCGACTGGTCGGTCGTGGACGGTTCGGTCGTCGCCGGCGGCGTGGAGCTGGCCGAGGGCGAGTACACCCTGCGGCTCGTGCCGGCGGACCCGGAGCGGTCGGCGGCCCTGCCCGGTGACGCCGGCGTGGTCGTCCTCGACACGACCGTCACACCGGAGCTGGAGGCCGAGGGCGTGGCGAGGGACGTCGTCCGGGCGGTGCAGCAGGCCCGCAAGGACGCCGGCCTGGACGTGGCGGACCGGATCCGGCTCACGATCGACGCGTCGGAGCCGGTGGCGGCGGCGGTGCGGTCGCACCAGGGCTTCCTGGCGTCCGAGACGCTGGCTGAGTCGGTGGCGTACGGAGCGGTCGAGGCGGACGAGACCGAGGTCGGCGACGGCGGCGTGGTGCGGGTGGCCGTCGAGAAAACCTAGTGCGCTGGCGCTCTGATGGTCGTAGCATGAGAGCATGCTCCATCAAACTCCCGAGCTAGACGACGCGGACCGCCGGGTGCTCGCCGAGATCGAGGCCTTCTACACCGATCTCGACCGGGCCACCGGCGGTCTCCGCGCCGACAACCGTCACTTCCAATGGGTCGGCACGCTGCGCAAGCAACTCGTGGCGGGCGCGATCCGGGGCTCCAACACCATCGAGGGCTACACGGTCGACGCGCCCGCCGCGTCGGCGCTCGTGGCCGGTTCGACCATGCCCGGGGACGTGCCCGTCCCCACTCGTGATGCCGTCGCCGGCTACCGCGACGCCCTGACCTGGTGCCTCAACAGCGCCGCGCTCGATTTCTTCGCCCACAGCGAGTCGGTGCTGTCGCTGCTCCACTTCTCGATGCTGCGGAGCGTCCCAGGAAAGCGTCCCGGTCGGTACCGCAACCAGGGCGTCATCGTGACGGGCAGCGATGCGTTCACACCGGCCTACACCGCCCCAGGCGCCGATCGGGTTCCCGGTCTGATGCGCGAGCTGGTGGAGTGGCTGGACACGGGCGATCTCGACGTGCCGGTGCTCGTGCGGGCGGCGATGGCGCACCTGAACCTCGTCCGTGTCCATCCGTGGCGTGACGGCAACGGCCGGATGTCCCGCTGCGTCCAGACGCTGGTCATCGCGCGGAGCGGGATGCTCGCGCCCGAGTTCTGCTCGATCGAGGAGTGGCTCGGGCACCAGATCAACACGCTTGCCTACTACCAGGCGCTGCAGGAGACCGGAGACACCTATCAGCCAGAACGGAACGTCCACGACTGGGTCCGGTTCAACCTGCGTGCCCACCACCTCCAGGCGCAGGGCGTCACCAAGCGGCTCCGGTTCGCCCGCCAGACCTGGGAGCTGCTGGAAGCCGTCGCCACCCGGCACGGCCTGCACCAGCGCACGGTCACCGCGCTGCACACCGCCGCCGTCGACTACCTGCGGCGTGAGACGTACCAGCAGGACGAAGGCCTCTCGCGCGACCAGGCCATCCGGGACATCCGGAAGCTGGAGGCGGCCGGCCTGGTGGAACCGGTCGGCTACGGCGCCACCCTGTACTACGTGGCGGCCGGCGAGGTCCGCGACATCGTCGAGGCCGTCACGGTCGAGATCCGCCGCGCCGCGATCGAGCCCTACGAGGACTGATCGGCCGCGCGGCGCTGGTCGGCGATCCAGGCGTCGATCCGCTCCCACCACGTCAATAGCCATTCGAGCTGTTCGTCGCGGTTGCGCGGTACCTCGGCGGCCGGCACCAGCCACCAGCGCATCGTGATCGTCTTGTCCATCGGCAGCGCCCACCACAGGTCGGCCACGTTCAGCAGGTGGTCGACGCCGGTGTGCGCCACCCAGAGGACGTCCGCGTCCGGTGCCGCGGTGAGGGCGGCCGCCACCCCGCCCGGGCGCGGCGCCAGCACGTGCAGCATCTTCTCGGCCCGCGCGGCCACGTTGTGGAGGCCGCGGGCGTGCAGCTTGTCGATCATCCGCTGCCGGCGTTTGGGGGTGAAGTTTCCACCTTCAGGGAAGAGGACGAACGCGTCGTTCTCGTCGAGTCCTGTGGCCAGGCTGGCGATCTCGGCCTCGACCTCCGAGCCGCGCTCGCCGGGCGACGGCGAGATGAACCGGCTGGGCAGGCGGTTCAACAGGACGTCGATGGCCGGGTCCCACTGGAGGTCCTGCTTGAGGACGATGCGCGGCTCGCGGCTGTACCAGTTGACGAGCGCGTGGGCGAGCAGGAACGAATCGCCCGGACCGGCGTGACGGCAGAACACGACGAGCGGCCGTCCGGGGTGGGCGTCGGGGTCGGGGCCGTCCGTGACGACCTTCACGCTCAGCGTGCGCTGCCCCTCCCGGAACAGCGCCCGCAGCACCCACGCGACCAGCCGGTAGTGCGCCAACTGGAACGCGGGCGACCGCACCTTCCACCCGAACCCGCTGACCAGCCACAGACCGAACAGCGCGACGAGCGTCAGGGACTGCAGCACCAGGTACACCGTGAGCAGCCAGATCACGCGCAGCAGCCGCAGGTGCCCGCGCATCATCGGGGCCAGGGCCGCTGCCAGCAGCAGCCAGATCGGCACGGTCGTGACAACGAGCAGCGTCACGACGATCATCGCCGGCGCCATGATGACCCGGCGGACCCAGCGCGGCGGCAGCATCAGCCGGTCCGCGTGGCGAGGTAGTCGCGGGACGCGATGTAGGCCTGGTCGATCCGCTCCTCCACCCGGTCGAACGCGCGGTAGGCCAGTGGCGACAGAGCCTCACCGTTGGTGCCGGTGGGGAGCAGATGGACCTCGACGTCGTCCGGCAGGGCCGCCATGTCGGCGGCGAACCGGTGCCGGCGCGCGATCTCGAACGCCACGTTCGCCACCTCCCACGGTCGTTCCGGTGCGGTCAGCGGACGCTCGATCCGGCCGACCTGGAGCACGTACACCACGCGAGCCCCCAACAGGACGGCCCGTCCGACCGGGATCGAGTTCACCAGCCCCCCGTCCAGAAAGTGCTCGTCCCCGATCGTGACCGGCGGCAGCAACCCCGGCACCGCGGACGACGCCATCACCGCCGGCAGCACCGGCCCGGACGAGAACCACTTCTCGGCCGCGCGCTCGATCGACGCCGCGCAGCACTGGAACGGCACCTTCAGGTCCTCGAAGTCGACGCCTTCGAGGGGTTCCAGCAGCCGCAGCAGCGGCTCGGGGGAGTGGGCGTGGCCGCGTTTGACGAGCCGTCCGAACTGGCGGGGCATCGACGCGGCGAACACCTCCCGCGCGGCCCGCGACGTCCACAGCTCGGTGAGCCGGTCGGCGGCCCCGTCCAGCGGACCGGCGGCGATCATCACGCCGTTGATCGCCCCGACGGACGTGCCGACGACCAGGTCGGGTTCGATGCCCGCGTCGGTCAGCGCGTGCACCATGCCGACTTCCGCGGCACCGAGCACACCGCCACCGCCGAGCACGAACGCCGTCTTCATGCGCCCGATCCTGCCACCTGGCACCGGCCGCACCGTCCCACCCGCCGACCTTCGGACTTTTGAGGGTCCAGCGGGGCTGTGCACCCTCAAAAGTCCGAAACTCGGGCGACGCGTAGGGTCGACATCGTGGGAGCACAGCACGAGTACTTCGTCGCCGACCGGTCCGAACTGGCCGGCCTGGACCTGACCAAGAGCCCGGTGAGCCAGTTGCCGGCCGAGCTGGCCGCAGAGCTGCCGGGCGTCGACCCGACGGTCGTCCTCCTGTCGCTGGTCGAGGTGCTGACCACCGTGGACTTCGACACGCTGGTCGCCGAGTCCGGTGAGGAACTGGCGTTCGACGGCGGCGACGAAGGGCCGTGGGTGGTCCCCGTCGACCGCGTGGCCGTGGTGGCGATCCAGGGCGCGGACGGCGATCCCGAGCTGGAATGGGAAGACGCCGTCGAACAGTGGGGCGCGCTCGTCGCCGAGGAACTGGGCGACCCCGAGGAGGACGCCCTCCTGGAGATCACCGACGAGCTGCGCCGCCTCGCCGGCGAGGTCTCCGGCGACCGCTGGCTCTACTGCTGGACGAGTTACTGACCTCCGCTACCGAACAGCCGAGGGCCGTTCGAGGGTGGAGGCCGCCGTTCGGCCCGACCTGGCGCGTGTTCGTACCGCGCGGCGGCGAACTGGCTGGTGGACGGCCTGCGCGAACCTAGCGTCAGGTCATGGTCACCTCTCGTATCCCGAACGGTCTCAGCCAGAACGCGACCGTGGCACTGGTCCTGGCCGGCTCGGCGGCGATCCTCGTGTCCTGCTTCGGCGGGATGGGGCTCGGCGCCGCCGGCGCCGACTCGCCGACGGTGTCGGTATCGCCGTCGCCCTCCCCGTCGCCTTCTCCGTCGCCCTCCATCGTGTACGTGACGGTTACCGTGACCGTCACGCCGCCGGCGATCGCGCCGCTGGTCGGAGCGCCGAAGCCGGCCGCCCCCAAGCCCGCTGCCCCGAAGCCGAAGCCCGCCGCGCCCAAGCCACCGCCGGAGCCTGCGAGTGCGTACTACGGCAACTGCGCGGCCGCGCGGGCCGCCGGTGCCGCGCCGCTCTACCGTGGCGACCCCGGTTACCGCGCCGGGCTCGACCGGGACGGCGACGGGGTGGCCTGCGAGTGATCGGCGGGTGATAGCGGGGTGGGGACGGGCGTCCGCTCCCACGACCGCCAGGCCGCGATGAGGACGATGTCCCAGACGACGCCGAGCAGCACCGACGCAGCCGCCTCGCTCGGCCAGTTCGCGCCGAGGTACAGCCGGGCGACCGTGACCAGCAGGATCGCCACGGCAGCGGCCGTCCAGGCGGCGACCGACCGCGCCCAGGTGCTGTGGCGGCTGCCGAGCCACGCGAGCAGCCCGATGCTGGCCGTGACGACGACGTGGCTGGTGGGGAAGAACGCGTCCGACGGGTCGGTCGTGGGTGGCGTCGTCTCGGGCAGCGCCCAGTAGACGGTCAGTCCGAGGATCACCAGGGACGCGAACGCGCCCAGCGGCGCGGCCCAGAGCGGTTCGCCGCGGCGGCGGTTCCGGACGGAGACGATCACCGCCACGAGCCCGACCGCGACGACGGCCACGCTGCCGCGCAGGGTCGTGACGACGTAGCGGGCGGCCTCGGCGACGTCCGCGTCGGCGCGGGCGGCGATCCAGCGGACCACCGGACGGTCGATCAGCGGAAGGCCGCTCGTCCGCACGACGCGTTGCGCGAGTTCGGCGACTCCCCAGCCCAGCGCGCCCATCGCGGCCAGGCCGAACACCAGGTTGACCATGCGGGCACCGGCCGCGCTGAACCGGCCGGAGAAGCGGTCGAGACGAACCCACATCCACCGGACGGGCCTCAGCTGCCCCAGATACCGGCCGAGCGCGTGCGCCGGGTCGGGGCGGCGACCGAGCCAGCGCCCCGCCAGGACGAGCGCCGCGACGCCGAACGCCAGCAGCGCGACGGCTCCCGTGGCTCGGCCCAGCGTCCGTTCGAGTTCCTGATAGGACTCGCCGGCGACGTACCCGAGCAGGACGGACCCCGGCACGTAGGTGAACACCGCGAGGGCGTCCCAGGCCAGGAACCGCCGGTACGGCAGGCCGCCCGCGCCCGCCAGCGGTGGGACGAGCGTCCGCGCGAACCCGATCCACCGCCCGAGAAAGACCGCTCGTCCCCCGTACCGTGAGAGAAGGTCGTCAGAGCGGGCCCAGCGCGGTTCGCCTATCCAGCGGCCGAACCGGGTGACGCGCACCCGCGGCCCGTACCGCCGGCCGAGCAGGTACCCGACGGAATCGCCGAGGAGCGCGGCCGCGACCAGCACGGCGATCAGCGGACCGATGTCGACCGTCCCGGTGGACGCGAGGAACCCGGCGACGAGCAGCACCGGCTCGCCCGGCAGGAAGAGGCCGACGACCAGGCCGGTCTCCGCCGCCACCAGCAACGCCGCGACCACGAAGATCAGGCCAGGTGGTAGTTCGCCGACGCGCTCCAGCCATGTGGTCAACGGCGGTCACTCCTCCCGGCCCCTGTGGCTAGCCTCCGCTGGATCGGACGACCTGTCGATCGGTAATGGTCCTGAGATTCCCCTACACCCAAGGGTGTAGACCGCCTCGTCCATGCGCAGGATTCGGCGCAAACCGTACGTCGGGAGGATAGGGGCGACCACCGACGGGACCATCGAACCTGGAGGAACGATGAGGGCGGTTGGACGGATCGGCGTGGTGGGCCTAGCGCTCGCCACCGCTCTGGCAGTGGCATTACCGGCACAGGCGGCGGCACCGGCACCACGTCCGGAACTGCAGCAGGCGCTGGACGCGCTCGGCGACGCGGGCGTCAGCGGCACGTTGGCGCGGGTACGGGACGAGAAGGGCCGCTGGGCGGGGGCCAGCGGAGTCGGCGACCTGCGTACGGGCGAACCGGTGCCGGTGAACGGCCGGTTCCGGATCGGCAGCATCACCAAGACGTTCGTCGCGACGGTACTGCTCCAGCTGGAGAGCGAGCGGCGCCTCGACCTGGACGACAGCGTCGAGCGGCACCTGCCCGGCCTCGTACCGAACGGGCGGAACATCTCGATCCGGCAGATGCTCAACCACACCAGCGGCATCTACAACTACACCGACGCCATGCCGCTCGACGGCGAGGAGTTCCTCAAGATCCGGTTCAAGTACTACTCGCCGCGCGAGCTGGTCAAGATCGCCACCGCGCACGAGCCGAACTTCCCGCCCGGCCAGGGCTGGAGCTACTCGAACACCAACTACATCCTCGCCGGACTGGTGATCGAGAAGGTCACCGGCAAGACGTACGGATCGGAGATCCAGCGGCGGATCCTGCGCCCGCTCGGACTGCGCGACACCTCGATCCCGGGCCGCTCGACGGCCGTACCCGGACCGCACTCGCACGGGTACCTGCTCCTCGACGACCGGACCGTGGACGTCACGCGGCTCAAGCCCTCATGGGCCTGGGCGGCCGGCGAGATGATCTCCACCACCGCCGACCTCAACCGGTTCTTCGCCGCGCTTCTCGGCGGGAAGCTGCTGCGGCCGTCCCAGCTGGCGGCGATGAAGACGGTCGTCCCGGTCGAGGAAGGGTTCGGGTACGGGCTCGGGCTCATCGGCGGTGACCTGCCGTGCGGCGGCAAGGCGTGGGGCCACAGCGGCGGGATCCACGGCTACCTCACCGAATCCCTGCAAACCGAGGACGGGCGCGCGCAGGTCAGCATCTCCATCAACCCGCTCACCGGCGAGGGCCTGGGCGAGGCGCTGGGCAACCTGGTCGAGACAGCGCTGTGCGGCCCGGCGCCGTCGGGCGCGAAGGCGGCGTCGACGTTCCGGGTGCCGGCGGCCATCCGGTGAAGGAGTGCCGCCGGGGGCACGGGGGCCGGCGGCCGAGCCTGATCTGCCGCACTGGGGGCGGCTGACACAGGCTCTGGGAGGGAGCGAGGCCCGGCGTGGGGAGCGCCGGGCCTCTGCTCGTGCCTCTGGTGTGCCGGGCGCTGTGCGCGGTTGGCGCCGCGCGGGGTGGCGCCGTTCCCGCCGTTCCGCGCCGCGCGGGGTTGGCTCCGTCCCTGCCGTTCCGCGCCGCGCGGGGTGCGCCCACTTTCGGACTTTTGAGGGTCCGGCGGGCGCCGCGACCCTCAAAAGTCCGAAGGTCGGGGAGTCCCGGCATGCGAAAGGCCCGGCGCTGCGGTGCGCCGGGCCTCGGGTGTTTGTCGGGGGATCAGCCGATGTCGGTGGCGATCCCGTGCTTGTCGAGCTTGCGGAACGCCGCGTCCGAGCCCCCGGCGTGGGCGGCGAGTTCGGCGAACGCGGCGCGCTCACCCTTGACGTCCACGAGCTTCGCCCAGCTGTTGCGGGCGTGGCGGGCGGAACGGGCGCGCACGAGGTTGCTCGCTGCGGTCCCAATGGCGAACACGGTGGTTCTCCTTCTCAGTTGTCCTTCTGACGACATCCACTGTAACGATCAAGCCTGCCGGTTGTCGTCCCAATTCAGGGGTGACGATGGACACCTTCTGAAAGCGCTGCCATCTGTAACGCCAAGCCACCTACCTGCGATAACGCACATGACGTGGCGGGCTCGCTACGCGCCGGTAACAGGCCGGTGAACGGCCGTCGGGAATGCGAGGTTCCGCGGCTTGATCCGGGGCCTGTGGATACGGAATCTGCCGTAGAGCCGAACGGCCGTAAGCTGGTCCCCATGAACGTCGAGTCAGTCTTCCCGCGGTTGGAGTCGCTCCTCCCGCTCATCCAGAAGCCCATCCAGTACGTGGGTGGCGAGTTGAACGCCACGGTCAAGGCGTGGGAGGACACGACGGTCCGCTGGGCCCTGATGTACCCCGACGCGTACGAGGTCGGGCTGCCGAACCAGGGCGTCCAGATCCTCTACGAGATCCTCAACGAGCAGCCGGACGTCCTGGCCGAGCGCACGTACGCCGTCTGGCCGGACCTCGAGGCGCTCATGCGCGAGCACGGCGTCCCGCAGTTCACTGTGGACGCGCACCGTCCGGTCGGGGCGTTCGACGTCCTGGGCCTGAGCTTCTCCACCGAACTCGGCTACACGAACATGCTCACCGCGCTCGATCTGGCCGGGATCCCGCTGCGCTCGGCCGACCGCACCGACGAGCACCCGATCGTCCTCGCGGGCGGGCACGCCGCGTTCAACCCGGAGCCGATCGCCGACTTCCTCGACGCCGCCGTCCTCGGCGACGGCGAAGAGGCCGTGCTGGAGATGACCGACGTCCTCCGGAAGTGGAAGGCCGAGGGGTGCCCGGGCGGGCGCGACGAGGCGCTGCTGCGGCTGGCGAAGACGGAAGCGGTGTACGTCCCGCGCTTCTACGACGTCGACTACCTGCCGGACGGCCGGATCCAGCGCGTCGTGCCGAACCGCGCCGACGTGCCGTTCAACATCCACAAGCGCACCACGATGGACCTTGACGCCTGGCCGTACCCGAAGCAGCCGCTGGTCCCGCTCGCCGAGACCGTGCACGAGCGGGCGAGCGTCGAGATCTTCCGCGGGTGCACGCGGGGCTGCCGCTTCTGTCAGGCGGGCATGATCACCCGGCCGGTGCGCGAGCGGTCGATCACGGGCATCGGCGAGATGGTGGACGCCTCCCTCAAGGCCACCGGCTTCGAGGAGGTCGGGCTGCTGTCGCTGTCGAGCGCCGACCACTCCGAGATCGGCGACGTCGCGAAGGGCCTCGCCGACCGGTACGAGGGCACGAACACGTCGCTGTCCCTGCCGTCCACGCGGGTTGACGCGTTCAACATCACGCTGGCCAACGAGCTGTCCCGCAACGGGCGGCGCTCCGGCCTGACGTTCGCCCCAGAGGGCGGCAGCGAGCGGCTGCGCAAGGTCATCAACAAGATGGTCTCCAAGGAAGACCTGATCCGGACGGTGACCACCGCCTACTCCGCCGGCTGGACCCAGGTGAAGCTGTACTTCATGTGCGGCCTGCCCACCGAGACCGACGAGGACGTCCTGGAGATCGCCGAGATGGCGAAGGACGTGATCCGCGCTGGTCGGGAGGCGTCCGGGCGGCGTGACATCCGCTGCACGGTGTCGATCGGCGGGTTCGTCCCGAAGCCGCACACGCCGTTCCAGTGGGCCGCGCAGTGCGACGCCGAGACCGTCGACCGCCGGCTGCGCCTGCTCAAGGCCGCGATCAACAGCGACCGCAACCTCGGCCGGGCCATCGGCTACCGCTACCACGACGGCAAGCCCAGCATCGTCGAAGGCCTGCTGTCCCGGGGCGACCGGCGCGTCGGCCGGGTCATCGAGCGGGTCTGGCGCGAGGGCGGCCGGTTCGACGGCTGGAGCGAGCACTTCTCGTACGAACGCTGGATGGCCGCCGCCGAGTCGGAGCTGCCGCCGCTGGGCGTGTCCGTCGACTGGTACACGGTCCGGGAGCGCGGCGAGTCCGAGGTCCTGCCGTGGGACCACCTGGATTCCGGACTCGACAAGGAATGGCTCTGGGCCGACTGGCAGGACGCCCTCACCGAGACCGAGGTCGAGGACTGCCGCTGGACGCCGTGCTTCGACTGCGGCGTCTGCCCCGGCATGAACACCGAGATCCAGATCGGCCCCACCGGCCGCAAGATGCTGCCGTTGTCACCTGTTTGATGCTGTTGCTTGCGCTTGCCTCCCTCCACTAAGGTGGTGCTGCCTGTGAATGCTGGAGGGGAGGTTCCGCACGTGACCGAGGTTGCCTGGCTCCCGCACGAGGAGATGACCGAAGCGGATCTCGCGCTGATGCCTGACGACGGGCACCGGTACGAGATCGTCGACGGGAGCCTTGTCGTGTCGCCCGCACCAACGTCCGGCCACCAGGTCATCGCGCATGAGCTGGCGGTCTTGCTCGGCCAGCACGCGCCGGGAGACCTTCAGATCGTGCAGGGTGTCAACGTGCGAGCTGGGCGCAGTGTTCTCGTTCCCGACCTGGCGGTGGTAAGCCGGGACAAAGCACTCGAAGACGTTGTCGCGTTCGACCCGTGGGACGTAAGCCTTGTCGTGGAGATCGTCTCGCCGTCATCGCAGACGATGGATCGCGTCACGAAGCCGACGCTCTACTCGGCGGTGAAGATCCCGTGGTACTGGCGCATCGAGCGCGACTCGGCCGGCGTGCGCATCGCCGTCCACGAGCTTGACGGGGAGTCGTACCGGCTCACCCACGAGCTCGTCGGCACGACCGAGCATCAGCTCGACGAGCCGTTCCCGCTCCCGATCCGCCCCGCCGACCTGCTGCTGCCCCGGAGCTGAGCCCAGCCCGGCGCCGGCGGCCCCGGGCTGACCTGCCACGGCGTGGGCCCGGGCTGAGACCAGGGCGGGGGCCGGTCCGAGCCCCAGCCGTTACGGCGCTGGTGGGCCTGGCTCGGGCTTGGTGGCGTCGGCGGCGGTGCCCGGCGGTCCGGCCGGGCCGAGCGGCGAGGTCGTCGGCGGGATGAACAGTGCGTCGACGCGGGCGCCGAGCTGGGCGAACTTCTCCGAGTACTGCACGCCGGCCGTCGAGCAGGTGCCGGTGCACCCGGCCGCCGCCTTGGCATCCCCGAAGCCGAAGCCGAGGTTCGTGAAGACGGCGATGATGTACCGCCGCGGCGGCGCGCCCGGCAGGGACGTGACGATGCCGGCGTCGGCGCCCGCGTCGTCCACCAGCCCCGTCTTGTGGGCGAACATCACTTCCGCGCGGGCGTTGCACGGGCGCACGTCCCGCTTGTAGTGGCGCCCGTGGACACTGACCGTCCCGTTCGACGGTGTGATCCACCGGTCCGGCACGCGCTGCGGGATGCCCGGCGCCGGGTAGCCGCGTCCGCACCAGTTGGCCGTGGACAGCGCCTGGTTGAGTCCCTGGTCGGCGAGGATCTTGAGGTACGCCGCGCGGGACGTCGGCGAGAGGACGTCGGCCGTCACCGGCGCGCCCTTCGGATTCCGCCACAGCACGCCCGGCGCGCCGGAGACAAGGAGCAGCAGCCGCGCGGTGTCCAGTCCGGTCATCGTGATCCGGTCACGGAGCCAGCCGCCGCCGTCCGCCGCGCGGGTGTTGCCGAGCTGCAGCGTCCCCAGGCCGAGTTCGGCGAACGTGTTGTTCAGGTCGTCCACGGCGTCGTGGTCGTGTAACTGCATGATCAGCGCGCACGTGCTCAGGTTGTCCGAGTACGTGAGCATCCCGTCCAGCCACGACCGGACGGACTTCGTACCGGACTGCCGTCCCGCCGGGCAGACGCTGCCGCGCGGCCGGTACGCGTAGTCGCCGTCCAGCCGGATCTTGCCCTGGTCGACCAGCCGGAACGTGCCGAACGCCACGAGCAGCTTGAAGACTGACGCCGGGTACGGCGTCATGAAGTCGAGACGCGCGTCCTTCCCGGCAGGAGTGAGGTCGACGCCGCCGGTCCCGCCGCTGCGCCACCGGTCGCCGTTCCACCGGCGCCACCGCACCGAGCTGGCGGCCATGTTCTGGTCCACGGGCACGCTCACGGCCCTCGGGTACCGATCGCTCAGCAGCACCTCGGCGGCCGCGACCGGACGTCCGGTCGGGTCGAGTTCGATGACCGCCACGTCGACGTTCGGCACGCGAGCGCTCCGGCGCCCGGCGGCCCGGTCCAGGATCTCGCCGAACTTCTGCTCGTCGACGGCCTTGCGCAGCTCGGCGGCCAGCCACGCCGTGCGCTGCGCGCTGGTCATCGTCGGGCGCGGGGACGGCGACGGAGACGGGGATTCGCTGGCCAGCGTCGTGGCCCGCGGCCGCTCGGTTCCGCTCTGACAACCGACGGTGGCCAGGCAGGCCAGCGCGACGGCCGAGGCCCACACGCGCGTCGCAGCCATCGTGTTCTCCCTCATGGCCTGCGGTCGGGCGCCGCGCCGGTAACCCGTGCAACGGTACAAGCGTCGTCGAGGGGCGGTCGGCGCCGGTCCGCTGCCATGGGGGAAGATCGCGGGTGAGGAAGGTCGCGGGGGAGACGGAAGGAGCACGACGCTGGCACGCATGCCCGAAGGGCCCCCACCACCGCCGGTCGTCCAGCGGTTGCGGCTGCGGTACGCCAAACGGGGCCGGCTTCGCTTCACCTCGCACCGTGACTTCGCCCGCGCGTTCGAGCGAGCCCTCCGCCGGGCCGAGGTGCCGATGGCGTACTCGGCCGGGTTCAGCCCGCACCCGAAGGTGTCCTACGTCGGCGCCGCCCCCACGGGTGTCGCCAGCGAGGCGGAGTACGTGGAGATCGGTCTCGACCGCACCGTCGACCCGGAGGTGCTGCGCAGCGCCCTCGACGCGGCGCTCCCGCCCGGGCTGGACGTCATCGAGGTCGTCATCGCCCATGGCGGCTCGTTGCCGGAGCGCATCGACGCGTCCGAATGGCTGATCGAACTGCCCGGGATCACGTCCGAGCAGCTCACCGCGGCCGTCGACCAGTTCGTCGCGGCGACTGAAATACCTGTGGAACGGCTCACAAAGAAGGGCCGTCGCACGCTCGACGCACGGGGCCCCGTCGAGAGCATCAAGGTGGAGACCAGCGCGTCCGCTGCGGACTGTGACGCTCCTTGTGCGATACTGAGGCTCGTCGTAAGGCACGTGACGCCTGCCGTACGACCCGATGACGTCCTGACCGGGCTGCGGAGCGTGTCCGCTCTCACCCTGCCGGAGCCGCCGCGAGCGACCCGGTTGGTGCAGGGAGCGATCACAGAAGGTGGCCGGATCGCCGATCCGCTCGCCGCCGACCGCGACGGGGCCGTCAACGGAGCGCCGACCTGACATCGGCGCGCCCCAGACTTCGGCGAGACGCGTCAGCGCTTCGCCCGACAAACCGATACGACTTACGTCTCTGAGCGGCCGCGTCACACGCGCCCGGAGGCGGAACGGGAGACCAGCCCGGATGCTCGACAATGAGCCCACCGGCGGCTCCGTGGTAGGGGAAAGCCCCGTCACGGATGTCGCAGACACGACGAACACTGCCCAGAAGCCGGCCCGACGCCGCGCGACCCGTCGCGCGGCACCGCCCGGCCCGGTGGAGACACCGGACACACCCACTGATGCCGCCCCGGCCGTTGCCGCAGGCGCGGACGCCGCCGCCGAGGCGCCGGAGAAGAAGCCCGCCAAGCGTGCGAGCCGGGCGCGGAAGAAGGCCGTTCCGGCTGCCGACGCCGCCGAGTCCGCCGCCCCGGTCGAGGCCGAGGCGGCTGCGGCTTCGGCGGCCGAGACCGCGGCCTTGCCGGCGAAGAAGCCGGCCAAGCGTGCGACCCGAAGCCGCAAGAAGGCCGCGCCGGTTGCCGAGGCACCGGCCGCTGAGCCGACCACGCCTGCTGAGTCGGCTGTGCCTGCTGACCTGGCGCCGGCCGACGACGTGCCGCTCGACACAGTGGCGGCCGACGACGTAACGGCCGACGACGTAACGGCCGACGACGTGCCGGTCGACGAGGACGAGGTCGCCGACGAGACGGCAGCGGGCGGCACCGGCCCGGCGTCCAAGCCGGCCATGTTCACGCCGCCCGTCGTCATGTTCATGGCGCCGGAGGCGTCGAAGCCGATCACGCCGCCGGTGGCCGTCGTGTCGCCGTTCGCGGTACCGGCGGTGCCGGCTGCGTCCGCTGCTCCCGCGGCCGAGGACGAGACGCCGGCTCCGGCCAAGCGCACCCGGTCGCGCCGCAAGGCCGCCCCCGCGCCGGAGCCGGAGGAGGCTGCCGAGACGGAGTCGACCGAGGCCGCCGCCGAGGAAGCCGACAGCACGTCCGATGACGAGGAGGCCGACCGGCGCCGCCGCCGTCGCGGCCGCCGTGGCCGTGGCCGCGGGCGTGGTGGCGACGAGCTGGCCGAGGGCGAGGAGCCGTCCGAGGACGCAGCCGACGAGCAGCCCGAATCCGCGGACGAGGACAGCGACGCCGACACCGATGACGACGACGCCGAGGGCGGCACCACGCGCCGTCGCCGCCGCCGTCGCCGCCGTGGCACCACCGGCGCCGACACCGACCCGGACGACCCGCCGAACACCGTCGTCAAGGTGCGCGAAGCCCGTGAGGCGCAGGCCCGCGAGGTCCGGTCGTCCTTCGACGACGAGGTCCAGGGCGTCAAGGGTTCGACCCGGCTGGAAGCGAAGCGGCAGCGCCGCCGCGACGGCCGTGACCAGGGTCGCCGCCGTCCGCCTGTGCTGTCCGAAGCGGAGTTCCTGGCCCGGCGCGAGGCCGTCGAGCGGGTCATGGTCGTCCGCCAGCAGGGCGAGCGGACGCAGATCGCGGTGCTGGAGGACGACGTCCTCGTCGAGCACTACGTGACCAAGGCGTCCTCGGCGTCGTACGCCGGCAACGTGTACCTGGGCAAGGTCCAGAACGTCCTGCCGAGCATGGAGGCGGCGTTCGTCGACATCGGCAAGGGCCGCAACGCCGTCCTGTACGCGGGCGAGGTCAACTGGGACAGCGCCGGTATGGCCGGCAAGCCGCGCAAGATCGAGCAGGCGCTGAAGTCCGGCGACGCCGTCCTGGTGCAGGTCACCAAGGACCCGATCGGGCACAAGGGCGCGCGCTTGACCAGCCAGATCAGCCTGCCGGGCCGGTTCCTGGTGTACGTGCCCGAAGGCCAGATGACCGGTATCAGCCGGAAGCTGCCCGAGAACGAGCGCAAGCGCCTCAAGGACATCCTCAAGAAGATCGTCCCCGAGAACGCGGGCGTGATCATCCGGACGGCCGCCGAGGGCGCGAGCGAGGAAGAGCTGAGCCGCGACGTGGCACGGCTCGAGGCGCAGTGGCAGTCGATCAAGGCGAAGTCCGAGAAGGGTGGCGCCCCGGCGCTGCTCCACGGCGAGCCTGACCTGGTCATCCGGGTCATCCGCGACATCTTCAACGAGGACTTCTCGAAGCTGGTCGTCCAGGGCGCCGAAGCCTGGAACACCGTCGAGGAGTACGTCTCGCACGTCTCCCCGGACCTCGTACAGCGGCTGTCCCGGCACCTCGCCGAGTCGGACGTCTTCGCCGACCTCCGCATCGACGAGCAGATCGCCAAGGCGCTCGACCGCAAGGTGTGGCTGCCGTCCGGTGGATCGCTGGTGATCGACCGCACCGAGGCGATGACCGTCGTCGACGTCAACACCGGCAAGTTCACCGGCCAGGGCGGCAACCTGGAGGAGACCGTCACCAGGAACAACCTGGAGGCGGCCGAGGAGATCGTCCGGCAGCTGCGGCTGCGGGACATCGGCGGCATCATCGTCATCGACTTCATCGACATGGTCCTCGAAGGCAACCGGGACCTGGTGCTGCGGCGCCTCACCGAATGCCTCGGCCGGGACCGGACGAAGCACCAGGTCGCCGAGGTGACCTCGCTCGGACTGGTCCAGATGACGCGTAAGCGTGTCGGCCAGGGCCTTCTCGAGGTCTTCAGCGAGACGTGCGAGCACTGCCGTGGGCGCGGCATCCTCATCCGGACGGAGCCCGTCGGCGAGCGTCCGAAGCCGGCCCAGCCGGCCGCAGCGGCCGCAGCGGCCGAGCCGAAGTCGCGGCGGCGCCGTGGCCGGGGCAAGGGCGAGAGCGAGCAGGCCGAGCCGGTGCCGAGCCCGAGCGTGGTCGCCGAGGCGATCGCGAACGGCGCGCACGAGGACGCCGAGCCTGAGACCGTCGACGCCGGTGCCGCCGGTGCCGCCGGTGCCGCCGGTGCAGTCGGTGCCGTCGGTGCCGTCGAGGCCGTTGAGGCCGTTGAGCCTGGCGCCGTTGCGCCTGGTGTGGCCGGGGCCGGTGCCTTGGATGCCGGTGCCGTGGATTCGGGGCCTGCCGATTCGGGGTCTGTCGCGGAGCCCAAAGGAGCCGGTGATGAACCGGCCAAAGGAGACGTGGACGAGCCGGTTGCCGAAGTGGCTGCGGAGACGCGCTCGCTGAACGGTTCCGTGCCCGATCACGCCCGCACGCCCTCACCCGAGGTGGCCGCCGAGCACGCCGCCACGGCGGATGAAGCCGCGGTCGACGGGGCCGAGGTCATGGACGGGGTGGCAGCTCCTGAGCCTGTCGCTTCGGTACCGGCACCGCGCAAGCGCGCCCGGCGGGCCGCCTCGCGACCGGCAGGACCTCCGCCGAGCGCCTGATCGACGAGGCATCGCGGCTGGCCCGGCATCGCGCCGGGCCAGCCGTCTCGCCGCCCGCGGCGGACGATGCCGACGGAACCGGACTGTCCGGACTCGCGTGCTGTAACCAGGCGCCGGACACCCCGATATCCCCGACAGTTCGCACCGCCGCGGCCCGCCATGCGGCAACCTGTGGTCCACTCGCTATGACAAACAGAGCCAGATGCGGGTGGTGGCGATGAGCGTGCACGTCCTCGGTGGGTACCAGACCGACTTCGCGGCCAAGGCGTCCGGCCTGTACGAGCTGGTCGAGGAATCGGTCCTGGGCGCGCTGGACGCCGCGCGTGTCGATCCGGCGGACGTCGGCGTCGCGCACGTCGGCAACCTCGCCGGCGAGCTGTTCGCCGGGCAGGCGCAGCTCGGCGGGTTCGTCAACACGGTCCATCCGGCGTTCGGTGAGCTGCCGACGGCACGGCACGAGGCGGCGTGCGCATCCGGCAGTGTGGCCGTGCTGGCGGCGATGGCGGATCTCGAACTGGGCCGGTACGACGTGGCGCTCGTCAGTGGTGTCGAGCTGATGCGCAACGTCGGGGGCGCCACCGCGGCCGAACATCTCGGCTCGGCGGCGTGGAACGGGCGGGAAGCGCTCGACGCGAAGTTCCCCTGGCCGCACCTGTTCAGCCAGATTGCCGACGCGTACGCCGACCGCTGGGGCCTCGACCACGCCCACCTGGCCCGTATCGCCGAGCTGAACTTCGGCCACGCGCGGCGCAACCCGCTCGCGCAGGCCCGCGACTGGGCCTTCCCGGACGGCGCGTTCAGCGCGGACGACACCCTGAACCCCGTCGTCGACGGACGGCTCCGCAAGCAGGACTGCGGCCGCATCACCGACGGGGCGGCGACCGTCCTCCTCGCCAACGACGCCTACCTCACCCGTACCGGACGGCCGTCTGCCGCACGGATCACCGGATGGGGCCACCGCGGCGCCCCGATGCTGCTGGCGGACAAGCTGGCCCGGTCCGGTGAGTACCTGTTCCCGCACCTGCGCCGTGCCGTCACCGAGGCGTACGGGCGGGCGGGGATCGAAGGCCCCGCCGACCTCGACGTCATCGAACTCCACGACTGCTTCACGATCACCGAGTACGCCGCCCTGGACCATCTCGGACTCACGCCGCCCGGGCAGAGCTGGCGCGCGGTCGAGGACGGGACCATCGACCGGCTCGTGAACCCCAGCGGCGGGCTGATCGGCGCAGGGCATCCCGTCGGGGCGACCGGCGTCCGGATGCTGCTCGACGCGTACCGGCAGGTCACCGGGGCGGCGGGGGAGTGTCAGGTGGACGGCGCCCGCCGCGCGGCGACCCTGAACGTCGGCGGCTCCTTCACGACGGCCGTCGCCTTCGTCGTCGCCGCCTGAACCGCCCGTCCTGGACCCGTCCACCTTCGGACTTTTGAGGGTGCCGCGGCCCGCGCGACCCTCAAAAGTCCGAAACTCGACGCCGGACGGCCCGCGGGGCCGGCTCGACGCCGGGCGGCCCGCGGGGCGGGCACGACGCCGGACGGCCCGCGGGGCCGGCACGACGCCGGCCGGCGCCGGGCGGGCGGCGGCACGACGCCGCGCGGCCGCTACACCAGGAAGCGGATCTCGCGGCGGGTCAGTACCGCCTGGCAGCGGTCGCAGCGCAGGACGGGCTCCAGGACGCGCCCGCACTGCCGGTGCCGGATCACCAGCGACGCTTCGGTGGACCCGCCGAGCCACCGCTCGCCCCAGCGGATCAGCAGGGCCAGGACGTCGAAGAACGCCAGTCCTTTGGAGGTGAGGCGGTACTCGTCGCGCCCGTACCGTTCGTCGTAGGTGACGCGGCGGAACACGCCGAGTTCGACGAAGCGCCGCAGCCGGTCGGCGAGGATGACGGGCGGGATGCCGAGGTCGCGTTCGAAGTCGCTGAAGCGGCGGATGCCGAGGAACGACGCGGCGAGGACGGCGGTGCTCCACCGGTTGCCGAGGAGTTCCATGGTGCCGGGCAGGAACGACAGCGGGTCGGGCGCGGGGGCGGCGGACGTGCGGCGATGGAGCCGGGGCGGCGATACGTCCGATATGCGAGCGCCCGCCCGGCGCAGCGCCGTGGTGTCGCGGGGGCTGACGGGGTGCGGGGCGCAGGTGCAGGTCAGGCGGGGTACGCAGGCGAGGCCGCAGCGGTGGTGCCGGAGTTCGGGCAGCGGCGTCGGACGGCTCAGGATCCAGCGTTTCTCCCAGGCCCAGATCGCCACCAGGACGGACCAGAGGTCCAGCCCACGGTCGGTGAGCCGGTACTCGGAGCGGCCCGCGTACGACGGGTCGGGGACGCGCGTCAGCACCGAGTAGCGTTCCAGCTCGCGCAGGCGGCTGGTGAGGACGCTGTTGGACACGCCGAGCTTGTCCTGCCACTGGCTGAACCGGCGCACGCCGAGGAACGCGCGTTGCAGGATCAGCAGGGACCAGCGGTCGCCGAGGACGAGCAGCGCACGGCCAACCGCGGGGATCTGTGCCTTGGCGTCAGACCGGGGTCCGGTCACGTGGCCCAGCTCCTTCGCCTCCGACGGTGACCCAAGTGTGCCGGGATCCGGCGTGCTGTGGGGGCCGCCACCCCGGTTTGACCCTGCGGGTGGCCGGTACGTACCCTGTCTGTTGGCGCACATCGCGTGCGCCGCGTTCTTGTCTGCCCCCAGGTGGGATGTGCGGCGGGAACGTGCACAAGTTCCAAGCCTTCAACAGGAGTCAGGAGACCGCGTCGATGTACGCCATCGTCAAGACCGGCGGCAAGCAGTACAAGGTGGCCGTGGGCGACGTCGTCGAGGTCGAGAAGCTGGAAGGTGCCCCGGGCGACTCGCTGACCCTGCCGGCTCTTCTCGTCGTGGACGGCGAGTCCGTCACGCACGAGGCCGGCAAGCTCGCGTCGTTCTCTGTCACCGGTGAGGTCGTGGCCCACACCAAGGGCCCGAAGATCCGGATCCACAAGTTCAAGAACAAGACCGGCTACCACAAGCGTCAGGGTCACCGTCAGCCGTTGACCCAGATCAAGGTGACCGGCATCGAGAGCGGGAAGTAGGCGCCGAGATGGCACACAAGAAGGGCGCGTCATCCTCGCGCAACGGTCGTGACTCCAACGCTCAGCGCCTCGGCGTGAAGCGTTTCGGTGGGCAGCTCGTGAAGGCCGGCGAGATCATCGTCCGCCAGCGCGGCACCCACTTCCACCCCGGCGACCTGGTCGGCCGCGGTGGCGACGACACGCTGTTCGCGCTGGCCGCGGGCAACGTGACGTTCGGCAAGAAGCGCGGTCGCAAGACCGTGAGCATCACCCCGCTGGAGGCCTGAGCCTCCGCGAGACCATGCGAAGGGGCGGGCCGGCACTGACCGGCCCGCCCCTTCGTCCGTTCCACCGCCGCCGGCCCCGCGAGGCCGCCGCCGTCCGACCCGGGCGCCGGCGACAGCTGGTCGGCAGGCGGCGCAGAAAGAGGGGGCTCGGTGGCGACCTTCGTCGACCGCGTCGTGTTGCATGTTTCCGCTGGTGACGGTGGTCACGGCTGCGCGTCGGTGCACCGGGAGAAGTTCAAGCCGCTCGGCGGCCCGGACGGCGGTAACGGTGGAAACGGCGGCGACGTCGTACTCGTCGTCGACCCCGGCGTCCACACCCTGCTGGACTTCCACTTCCACCCGCACCAGAAGGCCGGCAACGGCAAGCCGGGCATGGGCGCGAACCGCAGTGGCGCTGCCGGCGTCGACCTGGAACTCCGCGTCCCGGACGGCACGGTCGTCCAGAGCCCCGGCGGCGAGATCCTGGCCGACCTGACCGGGCCGGGCACCCGGTTCGTGATCGCCGAGGGCGGTCGTGGCGGGCTCGGCAACGCCTCGCTGGCGTCCACCCGGCGTAAGGCGCCCGGGTTCGCGCTGCTCGGCGAGCCCGGCGAGGCGTTCGACGTCGTCCTGGAGCTCAAGAGCGTCGCGGACGTCGGCCTGGTCGGCTTCCCCAGCGCCGGCAAGTCGTCGCTGATCGCGGTCGTGTCGGCGGCGCGTCCGAAGATCGCGGACTACCCGTTCACCACGCTCGTCCCCAACCTGGGCGTCGTGACGGCCGGCGAGACCGTCTTCACGATGGCCGACGTGCCGGGGCTGATCCCGGGCGCCGCCACCGGCAAGGGCCTGGGGCTCCAGTTCCTGCGGCACATCGAGCGCTGCGCGGTGCTGGTCCACGTCGTCGACACCGCGACGGAGGAGCCCGACCGGGACCCGGCCGCCGACATCGACGCGCTCGAGCACGAACTCCAGCAGTACGGCGGCCTCGCCGACCGGCCCCGCATCGTCGTCCTCAACAAGGTCGACCTGCCGCACGGCCGGGAGATGGCCGAGATCGTCCGCCCCGACCTGGAGAAGCGCGGGTACGAGGTCTTCGAGATCAGCGCCATCACCCGGGAGGGTCTGAAGCCGCTGCTGTACGCCCTCGGCGAGCGCGTCGAGGCGTACCGGGCCGCGAACGCCAAGCCGGAGGCCACCCGGATCGTGCTGCGGCCCAAGGCCGTGGACGACGCCGGCTTCACCGTCGAACGCGACCCGAACGACCCCGACGGGTTCATCGTCCGCGGCGACAAGCCCGTCCGCTGGATCCGCCAGACCGACTTCACCAACGACGAGGCCGTCGGGTACCTCGGTGACCGGCTCGCCCGACTCGGTGTGGAGGCCGCGCTCGCCGAGGCCGGCGCCACGCCGGGCGCTGCCGTCACGATCGGCCCCGTCACGTTCGACTGGGAACCCAGCACGGTCGCCGGCGTCGACTTCACGCCCACCGGCCGGGGCACCGACCAGCGCCTGGAACGCGACGACCGTCCCGGCGCGGCCGAGCGGCTCGCCGCCAAGAAGGCGCGCCGCCGCACCGGGGACGACGAGGAGGAGTAGTGGCCCCCTCCGGCCAGGCTCAAGCGGCAGTCACCCCGCGCAGCGCCATCGCCGACGCCCGCCGCGTCGTCGTCAAAGTCGGATCGTCCTCCCTCACCACCCGCGCCGGCGGCATCGACGCCGACCGGGTCGACGCCCTCGTGGACGCGGTCGTGGCCCGGCACCGCGGCGACACGCAGCTCGTCCTCGTGTCGTCGGGCGCCATCGCGGCCGGTCTGGCGCCTCTCGGGCTGCGGAACCGGCCCCGGGACCTCGCCACCCAGCAGGCCGCGGCCAGCGTCGGCCAGATGCTGCTCGTCTCCCGGTACGCCGCCTCGTTCGCCCGCTACGGCCGTACCGTCGGCCAGGTGCTCCTCACCGGCGACGACATGGTCCGCCGCGCCCACTACCGCAACGCCAAGCGCAACTTCGAACGGCTCCTGGAGCTCGGCGTCGTCCCCGTCGTCAACGAGAACGACGCCGTCGCCACCGACGAGATCCGCTTCGGCGACAACGACCGCCTGGCCGCCCTCGTCGCCCACCTCCTGCACGCCGACGCCCTGCTGCTCCTCTCGGACGTCGACGGCCTCTACAACGGTGACCCCCGCCGCCCGGGAACGCGCCTCATCACCGAGGTCAGCGGCGACGCCGACCTCGACGGAGTCGTCGCAGGCAAGAGCGGATCGACCGTCGGCACCGGCGGCATGGCCAGCAAGGTCGACGCCGCCCGCGTGGCCACCAGCGCCGGCGTCCACGTCGTCCTCACCTCGACCGCGCTGGCCGCCGCCGCGCTCGCCGGCGAACCCGTCGGCACCCACTTCACCCCCACCGGCCGCCGCCTCCCCACGCGCCTGCTCTGGCTCCGCCACGCCACCACCCCGCGCGGCCAGCTCGTCCTCGACGACGGCGCCGTCGCCGCCATCACCCAGCGCCGCGCGTCGCTCCTGTCCGCCGGCATCACCGCCGTCCACGGCGACTTCGTGGCCGGCGACCCCGTCGACCTCCTCACCCCCACCGGCGCCACCGTCGCGCGCGGCCTCGTCGCCTACGACGCCACCGAACTCCCCGCCCTCCTCGGCAAATCGACCCCCGCCCTCAAACCCCAGCACCGCCGCGAAGTCATCCACCGCGACGACCTCGCCCTTTTGTGAGCGGCCCGCCGAGGCACACGTCTCGCCGCCTTCGCCGCGCCTTGCGTGCCTGAGCACGCGTCGGCTTGTGCGAACGCGGCGATACGCGCACCTCGGTGGGCTCCAGGTTCAGAGCAAGGTCAAGTACAGGTAGAGGATGGCGGGCAGGGCACCGTTAGCAGCCCGGTCGGTGGGATACGGGACGGCCGTTGCGGGCCGGCGCCGTAGGCTAAGAAACATGACCACCGAGCAGGACGTTCGCGACGCCGCAGGCCGCGCCAGGGACGCCGCAGCCGATCTCGCCCCGCTGGCCCGCGCCGCCAAGGACGCCGCCCTGCACGCCATGGCCGACGCCCTACTGGCCGAGTCGGCGTCGATCCTCGCCGCGAACGCGAAGGACCTGGCGAACGGCCGCGAGGCGGGCCTGAGCGACGCGCTGCTCGACCGTCTCGCCCTGGACGAGAACAGGGTCGCCGCCATGGCGCAGGGCCTGCGGGACGTCGCCGCCCTGCCCGACCCGGTCGGCGAGGTCGTCCGCGGCTACACGCTCCCCAACGGCCTGGACGTCCGGCAGGTACGGGTTCCGCTGGGTGTCGTCGCGATCGTGTACGAGGCCCGTCCGAACGTCACCGTGGACGCCGCCGGGCTGTGCCTCAAGAGCGGCAACGCCGTGCTGCTGCGGGGTTCGGCGTCGGCGTACGAGTCGAACTCGGCGCTGGTCGCGGTGCTGGCAGAGGCGGCGTCCAAGGCGGGGCTGCCCGAGGCGTCCGTCCAGCTCGTCCCGGGCACCGACCGGGAGTCGGTCACGCACCTCATGCGCGCCCGTGGCCTGGTCGACGTGATCATCCCGCGCGGCGGCGCCGGCCTGATCAGCCACGTCGTGGAGAACTCGGTCGTCCCGGTCATCGAGACCGGTGTCGGCAACTGCCACGTCTACGTGGACGCGGCCGCCGATCTGGAGATGGCCGAGCGGATCGTCCTGAACGCCAAGACGCACCGTCCCAGCGTGTGCAACGCGGCCGAGTCGCTGCTGATCCACCGGGACGTCGCCGACGAGTTCGTGCCCCGCGCCGTCACCGCGCTGCGCCGCGCCGGCGTTACCGTCCACGGCGACGAGGACGTCCTGCGCCTGGCCGGCGGCGAACCGATGGACGGCCCGCCCGTGCTGCCCGCCACCGACGAGGACTGGGCCGCCGAGTACCTGTCCCTCGACATGGCCGTCGCCGTCGTGGACTCCCTGGACGCCGCGGTGGCCCACATCCGCCGCTGGGGGAGCGGGCACACCGAGGCGATCGTCACGACGTCGCAGCCGGCGGTGCGCCGGTTCGTCGCCCGGATGGACAGCGCCGCCGTCATGGTCAACGCGTCCACCCGGTTCACCGACGGCAGCGAGTTCGGCTTCGGCGCCGAGATCGGCATCTCGACGCAGAAGCTGCACGCCCGTGGCCCGATGGGCCTGCCCGAACTGACCAGCACCAGCTACATCGTCACCGGCGACGGCCACACCCGCTGACCCGAGCACACGCCGAGAGTGCGCTGGCCGGCTGCGCCGGGCGGCCGTCCCTATCGGCGCGTGCTCAGCACTTCCTCTTCGACCGGGGCGGGGTCGGGGTCGGTGGCCGAGTCGTACCCGATGTGGAACGCCGGGCGGTGCTGAACGGCCGCGTAGATCCGGCCGAGGTACTCGCCGAGCAGTCCGAGGCAGAACAGCTGGACCGCGCCGACGAACAGCACGGTGACGTAGATCGACGTCCAGCCGGGCACGGCGTAGCCGAGCATGTATATGACGAACGAGCCGACCAGCATCAGCGCGCACACGATGAACGCGATGCCGCCGAGGACCGTCGCGATACGCAGCGGCGCCGCGGAAAAACTCGCGATGCTGTCGAACGCGAGCCGGACCATCTTCGTCAGCGGGTACTTGGTGGTGCCGGCCGCACGCTCCTCGCGGGCGTACGTCACCTGGCCGCTGGGGAAGCCGAGCCACGGCACCAGCAGCCGGTACACGGGCGTCGATTCGGGCAGCTCCAGCAGCGCGTCGACGGTGGCGCGGCTGAGCAGCCGGAAGTCGCCGGCCTGGTCGGGCATCTTGTCGCCGACGATGCGGCGCATGAGCCGGTAGTACGCCGTCGCGGTCCACCGCTTGAAGAACGTGTCGGTGGTGCGGTCGCCCCGCACCCCGTACACGATGTCCAGTTCGTCCCGCTGAGCGAGCGTGAGCATCTCGGGGATCGTCTCGGGCGGGTCCTGGAGGTCGGCGTCGATGCTGACCACGTAGTCGCCGAACGAGCGGCGCAGGCCGGCCGTGAGCGCCGCCTGGTGGCCCGAGTTGCGGCGCAGGCGGATCAGGCGCAGCTCCGGCCAGGTGTGCCGGAGCATGGACAGGAGTTGAGCGGTGGCGTCACGGCTGCCGTCGTCGACGGCGACGACCTCGTACGACTCGCCGATGCCGTCCAGCACCGGCCGGAGCCGCTCGACGAGCAGCGGCAGCACCGCTTCCTCGTTGTACATCGGGATGACGACCGAGAGCGTCGGTCCGCCCGCCTTGCCCATTGTGCTCCCTTTGATGAACGCGCCGGCTGTCCCGGCAGATCCTAGAGTCCCCGCGCACCTGCCCAGGCTCAGGCCGGTACCAACCCCAGCGCAGCCTGTGCCCTGGCAACGGTCGCGACAGCCCGGGCACGGGCACGCTCGGCGCCCTCACGCAGGATCGCCATGGTGGTGGCGGGGTCCGCGACGAGTTCCGCGTACCGCTCCTGGACGGGCGTCAGCTCGGCCACGACCGCGTCGGCCACAGCCTCCTTCAGCCCACCGTACCCGGTGAACTGGCCGGCGAGGGAGTCCGGAGCGGTGCCGGAGCAGGCGGCGAGGACGTCGAGCAGGTTGGCCACGCCGGGCTGGCCGTCCGGGTCGTACCTGACCCGCGCCGCCGTCGCCGGCTTGACCGCCCTGGGCAGCACGAACGTCTCCCCGTACCGCCGGTTGAAGCGCGCCGCGACGTCTTTGGTCAGCTCGACGTGCTGGCGCTGGTCGTCGCCGACGGGCACCTCCTCGGCGTCGTGCAGGACGATGTCGGCGGCCATCAGCACGGGGTACGTCAGCAGCGACAGCCGGGCGTGCGCCCGCCCCGCGGACTTCTCCCTGAACTGGATCATCCGGTGCGCCTCGCCGTACGCGGTCGCGCATTCCAGCAGGTAGTGCAGTGCGGCGTGCTCCGGACGGTGGCTCTGTCAGATCGGGGCCACCCGTCAGGCGGCCCACCAGCTCTGCGTCGCGGCGATCTGCGTAGCCAGTCTACTGGCCGGTACCAGGCCATATCGGGACCGCGTTACGCGAAATTCGACTCGATGCGCAAAGATGTGCGCCATGGAAGCGACCGAGGTCCGCAAGCTCGCGGCACTTGAAGACAAGCATTGGTGGTACAAGGAGCGCCGCGTGCTCCTGGACCGCGAACTCGCGCGCCTGGGCACGCCGGGTACCGCGCTCGACATCGGCGCCGCCGGCGGCGGCAACACGCGCGTCCTGAAGGCGCGGGGCTGGCGCCCGCTCGCCGTCGAGTACGGCGAGGACGGGGCCGAGGTGGCCCAGGAGCGTGGCCTCGACGTCATGCGCGCCGACGCCCGGTACCTGCCGGTGCGCGACGGTGCGATGGACCTCGTGACGGCGTTCGACGTCCTCGAGCACATCGAGGAGGACCACATCGCGGTCGAGGAGATCTTCCGCGTCCTGCGCCCCGGCGGCACGCTGCTGGTGGCGGTGCCGTGCGACATGAAGCTGTGGTCGCAGCACGACGAGGCGGTGGGCCACGTCCGCCGGTACACCCGCGAGTCGCTGTCGACGGTCGTCGAGAAAGCCGGCTTCGAGATCCAGTCGCTGTGGAGCTGGAACGTGCTGCTCCGTCCGATCGCGGCGTGGCGGCGCAAGAAGTCCACGGGCAGCGACCTGGACGACCTGTCCCCGGTCGTGAACGCCGGCCTGACGACGATCATCGCGGCCGAGCGCTACCTGCCGGTGAAGTCGATGCCGGGCGTGTCGCTGATGCTGCGGGCCCGCAAGCCGTAGTTCTGACAATCCTGCGAGTGGGGCCGCCTTCGGGCGGCCCCTACTTGTTCGTGTCGGCTGACGTGCCGTCGCCGACACGGAACGCCAGCAGGCCGCCCGTCCGGGAGATGAGCGGGTACTCCTCGGGGCGCTCCAGGACCCACGTCGCCGTGCGGTCGCCCTCGATGAGGAACAGGTAGTCGATGCCCTGCTTGGCCACCTCGGTGGCCGTGTCGTCGGGGCTCGGCGACATCCTGATCACGCGGTTCTGCGCGTTCTCGCCGTAGAGCGGGGTCGGGAAGTACCGGCTGCGGTCGACCACGCCGATGCGCGAGCCCGCCGGGAGCTTCTTGACCCACTCGACGCCGGGCTGGTCGTAGATCTGGAGCGGCGTGCCGGCGGCGACCTCGCGGAGGAGCTGCTCGGCGGTCATGGCCTTGACGGTCGTGATGCCCGGGTGCCCGGAGCGGGCCGAGCCGTAGAGATCGGCGACGAACGGGACGGTCGCGAGCACCGCCACGCACAACGCCGTGGCCGTGACCAGCCCGGCGCGGTGCTCCCGTTGCACCAGCCAGCGCAGCCCGAGGCACAGGGCCACCACCGCAGGCGCGACGATGAAGATCGTGTACCGGAAGATCCACGGCGTCGGGTGGGACAGGAACACACCAGCCATCGGCAGGAGCACGACGGCGTAGTACCGCGTGCGCTTGCGCCACAGGACGAGGCCCAGCCAGCCCACGAGCGCCGGCAGCATCATCAGCGGCCACAGCACGCCGTAGTTGTTCTGCACGCGGAGGAAGCCCGGGTCGACCTGGTACCCGAACCAGATGGCGGGCGTGATCAGCGGCCCGAGGTGCCGCATCTCCTTCGGCGTCGACGGGCCGATCACCGTGGCCTTCAGATCGAGCAGGCCCGGCAGGTTGATCGGGCCGGCGTGCAGCGCGAACGGGGCGAGGGGGTTGTGGAAGAGGATGATGTTGCGCAGGTAGAACGGCGCGCCGAGCACGGCGATCGGCACGGCGATCAGCGCGAGGACGGCCAGCGCCCGGCGCCAGGAGCGGGACCGGCGCCAGGCGATGAAGACGACCAGGACCAGGGCCGCGCCCGCGCCGAACACGAATCCCGGCTTGACGCCCGCGGTGAACCCGAGCGCGACGCCGGCGACGAAGCCGTACGGCAGCCACGAACGCTGCCCGGCCAGGTGGTCGGCCGCGCGACCGGCCAGATGGACGCCCGCGACGAACATCGCCGCGCCCGCGAGGTCGTTGTAGATCATGCCGATCTGGCTGAGGATCGACGGCATCATCATGAAGATCCCGGCGGCGGCGACCGCCCAGCCGCGCGGCAGGCCGCAACGCCGCCCGAGGGCGAGCACGGCCAGCCAGGCGACGAGCGCGAACGGCGCCTGCGCGAGGCCGGCGAACTTGGCGCTGCCGCTGATCGCCATCACCCACGCGGCGTGCAGTTCCAGGTTGCCCGGGTAGGCGTCAGCGAACGGGTTGAGCGGGATCCGCTGGCCGATGCGGTGGTCCTGGACCCAGGACATGACCATCGGCATGTGGTAGCTGAGGCCGTCGTAGTCCTGGACGCCGACCACCGCCGCGGCGAACACGCGCCAGCCGGCGAAAAGCACCACGACGGCCGTCAGGACCAGGGCGAAGGGGTTGCCGCGCAGCGCGCGCCCGAACTCGACCGCACCCGAGCGGATCGCGCCGGGCAGGTGGGTGACCCGGCCGCGCCGCACGGCGAAGAACGCCACGACGGCGAGCTGAAGCAGCGCCAGGCCGACGATGAACCACCGGGAGAACAGGTGCGTGACGCCGAGCGCCAGGCTGTCGAAGACCACCAGCGACGCCGTCAGCACGCCGACGGACAGTGCCGCGTCGCTTCGGCGCCGGATGCCGAGCAGCGACACCCCGAGGACGGACGTCGCGATCACGGCCGCGACAGCCAACGCCACGAGCAGAGATGTCATGGCGCGCGCCGTCCCTTCGCAAGGACCTCCATCGGCTGGTTCCGAGGTCCGCCCGCCGTTATATCACCGTCCGACAACGGCCCTTGTCCCCACCGGACGCGCGTTCTGCGAAGATTCAGGGCGTGACGACGGACGACGAACAGCCATCGGCCCGCGGCGTCGGGCAGCGGTGGCCCGTGGGGGAGCGGCGCCGGGTCGGCGTCATGGGCGGCACCTTCGATCCCATCCACCACGGCCACCTGGTCGCCGCGAGCGAGGTCGCCAGCCTGTTCATGCTGGACGAGGTCGTGTTCGTGCCGACCGGCCAGCCGTGGCAGAAACCGGACGCGACCGTCAGCCCGTCCGAGGACCGGTACCTCATGACGGTGATCGCCACCGCGTCCAACCCGCGGTTCTCGGTGAGCCGCGTGGACATCGACCGGCCCGGCCCCACGTACACCGTCGACACGTTGCGTGACCTGCATCGCCACTACGGCAAGGGCGTCGAGCTGTTCTTCATCACCGGCGCGGACGCCCTCGCGGCGATTTTGTCGTGGAAGGACGCGGACGACGTGTTCGAGCTGGCGCACTTCATCGGGGTCACCCGCCCCGGGTACCACCTGACCGACGCGCACCTGCCAGAGGACGTCGTCAGCCTCCTCGAAGTGCCCGCCATGGCGATCTCGTCGAGCGGGTGCCGGGAGCGGGTCCGCGCGGGCGAGCCGGTCTGGTACCTCGTTCCGGACGGCGTCGTGCAGTACATCGAGAAACGACACCTGTATCGCTAGTGGGATAGCCCACGTTTGTGGCCGGTCGCTGCCAGGTACCAGAAGAGAGTCCAACCATCACTCTCTCTGGAAGGCGAGACAGTGCGGCTCATACCCCGCGTCAACTACCAGAACCTCGGTGCGTTGGCGGACAAGATCGTCGGTCTGACCCGCGAGGTCGTCGGCGTCGCGTTCGACGACGAACGGCTGGTCAAGGCCGGTGAGGCGCAGCAGGGCAAGGGCAGCGAGCGGCTGAAGCAGCTGCGCGCCGAAGCCAAGGCCCAGCTGCACCACGAGAAAGCGCGCACGAACGATTCCCGGCAGCGCGAGGCGCAGAACGGCCCGCGCCGCACTCGAGAAGCAGCCGGATCGAAAGCCTGACACCTCCGAAGGAGGCACCACCATGGGCACGTTCGAGGAAGCCAAGGGCAAGGCCAAGCAGGCCCTCGCCGACCTGACCGACGACGCCGACCTGCACCGCGAAGGCGCGGCGCAGGAGGCCAAGGGCGAGCACGAGGACGCCGAGGAGCGCGCACGCGCCGAAGCGGCCGCGCACGCCCGCAGGGCCGACGAGCTCGAAGAGAAGCAGCGCGCGAACGAGTAGGCAGGCCGGCAACAGGACAGGCCGGGCCGCGGCGGTACCCCCGTACCCGCCGCGGCCCGGCCGTGCGTCTGGCCCCCCACTTTCGGACTTTTGAGGGTGTCGCGGCCCCCGCGACCCTCAAAAGTCCGAAACTCGGCGGGCGGCGAGCGGGCGGCGAGCGGGCGGCGGGCGGCGAGCGGCGGCGGGTCAGGTGGGTGGGGAGTAGGCGCGCAGGAGTTGGGCCTCGGCGTCGTCGAGGTAGGAGGCGAGGAGCCGTTCCGCGCGGGCCGCGTCGCCGGCGTCGAGCGCGTCGAGGATCTTCCGGTTCCGGGCGACGTACGGCTCGTGGAAGGCACGCGGGTTCTTCATGACGTGGAAGACGAGCCGCAGCTCGGCCAGCACGTGGGCCATCAGTTCGTCGATCCGGGGGCTGCCGGCCAGCTTGGCGAGGGCGCCGTGGAACCGCATGTTCGCGGTGCCGATGTCGCGCCAGCGGGACTCCTTCACTGCTCGTTCCCCGTCCGCTACCGCGTCGTGAAGGGGTTTGAGCTGCCCGGGCGTGCCGTGGCGGACGGCGGCGCACTCGACGAGACGCCGCACCCGGTACAGGTCGACGACGTCCTCCGCGCTGAGCACCCGCACGAACACGCCCCGGTTGAGCTGGTGGATCAGCAGCCGTTCGTGCGAGAGCAGCCGGAACGCCTCGCGCAGTGTGTTGCGGGAGACGCCGAGGGCGGCGCCGATGGCCTCCTCCGACAGGCGGGTGCCCGGTTCGAAGAATCCCTCGGTGATGCGGTCGCGCAGGATCGCGGCGACGCGCTCGGCGGTGCCCGTGCGGTCGAGCAACGTGCGGTCCCGCGCCAGCGCGCCGACATCCTGAGTCACGCGGACAATCTTTCCACAAAACTCTTGTGGGATTGTTGAACAATCTCTACCGTACTTTTCACCGCAAGTCCGCCGCGAGCGAGGTGACCACCGCACACCCCCCACGTCCTGCGAGGTAGGCCATGACCACGGAAACCGCTCCGCGCTCGACCGCCTTCGGGTGGTACCGCTCCTTCGACCGGCAGGGGAGGCGCGCGTTCAAGGGCGCGTTCCTCGGCTACGGCCTGGACTCCTACGACTTCTGGGTCCTCCCGCTCGGCATGGTCGCGATCGCCGCGACGTTCAGCCTGAGCAAGCCCGAGGTCGGCCTGCTCTCCACCGCCACGCTGGTGTTCTCGGCGGTCGGCGGCGTGGCCGCCGGCGTACTCGCCGACCGCATCGGCCGGGTCCGCACGTTGATGATCACGGTGATCGCCTATGCCGTGTTCACGGCCCTGTGCGGCCTCGCGCCGAACTACGAGACGCTGCTGGTGTTCCGCGCGTTGCAGGGCCTCGGCTTCGGCGGCGAGTGGGCGGCCGGCGCCATCCTGGTCGCCGAGTACGCGGTCGCGAAGCACCGTGGCCGGGCCGTGGCGATCGTGCAGAGCGCCTGGGCGGTCGGCTGGGGCCTCGCGGTGCTGGCCTACACGATCATCTTCAACTTCTTCGATCCGGACGTCGCCTGGCGCGTGCTGTTCCTGACCGGCGCCCTGCCCGCCCTGCTCGTCTTCTACGTGCGACGCAACCTCACCGACGCCCCGGCCTTCGAGGAGCACCGCGCCGAGGCCGCCCGGGGGTCCCTCAAGGCGATCTTCGCCTCGGACCTGCGCCGCACCACGTTCTTCGCCGCGCTGCTCGCCACCGGCTGTCAGGGCGGCTACTACACGCTCGCGACCTGGGTGCCGACCTTCCTCAAGACCGAGCGCGGGCTGTCGGTCGTCGGCACGGGCGGCTACCTGTGCTTCCTCATCGGCGGTGCGTTCGCCGGTTACCTCACGGGTGGGCACCTCACCGACCGGTGGGGCCGCAAGCGCACGTTCCAGCTGTTCGCGGTGCTGTCCGGCGCGCTCATCATCCTGTACACGCAGCTTCCCCCCGAGGCGAACAGGTACGTCCTCTTCCTGGGGTTCCCGCTCGGCTTCACCTCGTCGGCGATCTTCAGCGGCTTCGGCTCGTTCCTGTCCGAGCTGTACCCGGGCCGGGCGCGCGGTGCCGGGCAGGGCTTCACCTACAACCTCGGCCGGGCGATCGGGGCGTTCTTCCCGACGGTCATCGGCTTCCTGGCGGTGAGCTACGGCGTGGGCGGCGCGATGGCGTTCGGCGCGCTGGCGTACGGGCTGGCGTTCGTGGCCACGTTCGGCCTCCCCGAGACCAGGGCCCGTGAACTCGCCTGACCCGGGCGCCGCGCGGGCGGCGTTCCGGCGCGGGACGGTAGTGCCGACGGCGGGCCTGGCGGCCGGGTACGCGCAGGCCAACCTGGTCGCGGTACCGATGGACTGGGCGTACGACATGCTGCTGTTCACCCAGCGCAACCCGCAGCCGTGTCCGGTGCTGGACGTGACCGACCCGGGCTCGCCGCACACCGTCCTCGCGCCGGACGCCGACCTGCGCACCGACCTGCCCGCCTACCGCGTCTGGCGCGACGGCGAGCTGGTCGACGAACCGTCCGACGTGGCGCGGCACTGGCGGGACGACCTCGTCAGCTTCCTGATCGGGTGCAGCTTCACGTTCGAGTCGGCGCTGGTCGCGGCCGGCGTCCCGGTGCGCCACATCGAGCAGGGCCGGAACGTGCCGATGTACGTCACCGACCGGCTGTGCCGCCCGGCCGGTCGGCTGGCGGGGCCGCTGGTCGTGTCGATGCGGCCGATCCCGGAGCCGTTGGTGGACACGGCCGTCCGGGTCACCGCCGCGATGCCGGCCGTGCACGGCGCGCCGGTCGCCGTCGGTGACCAGTTGGGCATCCCGGATCTGTCCACTCCGGACTACGGCGACGCGGTGGAGTTCGCGCCGGGCGACGTGCCGGTGTTCTGGGCCTGCGGCGTGACTCCCCAGGCCGCGTTGACCGCGTCGAAGCCGCCGTTCGCCATCACCCACGCGCCCGGGCACATGTTCGTGACCGACGTTGCGGACACGCGGTACCGGATCGCGCTTGGATGAGCACATGAACACAGTCATCGACCTCAACAGCGACCTCGGCGAGGGATTCGGCGCCTGGTCGCTCGGCGACGACGAGGCCATGCTGGACCTGGTGACCAGCGCCAACGTGGCCTGCGGCTTCCACGCCGGCGACCCGACGATAATGCGGCGCGTGTGCGAGCGCGCCGCCGAGCGGGACGTGGTCATCGGCGCGCAGGTCGGCTACCGGGATCTGGCCGGGTTCGGGCGGCGTCCGATCGACGTGGCGCCGGAGGACCTCGTCAACGAGGTCGTCTACCAGGTGGCGGCGCTCGACGGGTTCGCCCGGCTGGCCGGCGTCCGGGTGCAGTACGTGAAGCCGCACGGGGCGCTGTACAACACGGTCGTCACGGACCAGGTCCAGGCGGCGGCGCTGGTCGAGGCGGTGTGCGCGTACGACCCGGACATGACGGTGCTCGGACTGCCCGGGTCGGAGTGGCTCAGACAGGCGGCCACCGCCGGGCTGCGGGCCGTGCCCGAGGCCTTCGCGGACCGGGCGTACACGCGGGCCGGGCACTTGATGTCCCGGCGCCTGCCCGGGTCGGTGCTGGAGGACCCGGACACGGTGGCGGCGCGGTGCGTCCGGATGGCGAAGGAGTTCACGGTCGAGGCGTTCGACGGGACCGAACTACACGTCGGCGCCCGGTCGATCTGCGTCCACGGTGACACGCGCAATGCCGTCGAGATCGCCCGCCGTACCCGGGACGCGCTGGTCGAAGCCGGCGTCACGATCCGTCCGTTCGCCTGATGAGGGTGCTGCCGTGCGGCGAGCGCGCCGTCCTGGTCGAGGTGGACGACCTCGCGGCGGCGATGGGCCTGCACGCGGGCCTGCGGTCGGAGCCGCCCCCGGGCGTGGTCGAGCTGGTGCCCGGGGCCCGGACGCTGCTCGTGACGTTCGACCCGGCGCTCACGTCCGCCGACCGGCTCGGCGCCGCGCTGCGGCTCGTGGAGACACGGCCGGGCCAGGCGGTGGTCGGTCCGCTGCTGGAGATCCCGACGGTCTACGACGGCGCCGACCTGGCCGAGGTCGCCGCGCTCACCGGTCTCAGCCAGGACGAGGTCGTGGCCCGGCACTCCGGCGCCGAGTACACCGTGGCGTTCTGTGGATTCTCGCCCGGCTTCGGCTACCTGACCGGCGGCGACCCGGCGCTGCGCGTGCCACGCCGGGAAACGCCACGGACCCGCGTTCCGGCCGGCGCGGTCGCGATCGCCGACGCGTTCACGGGTGTCTACCCGCGCGAGCTACCGGGCGGGTGGCAGCTCGTCGGCCGGACGTCCCTGCCGATGTGGGACCTGAACCGCGACCCGCCGGCCGTGCTGGTCCCCGGCACCCGCGTCAGGTTCGTCGCATGAGCGAGTGGAGCGCCGCCGCGGTGTCGACACCGCATAGACGCGGCGCGGAGCGAGCGAATCAATGACACAGCTGCAGATGCTTTCGCCGGGGCCGCTCGCGACCGTGCAGGATCTGGGGCGGCCGGGGTACGCGTACCTGGGCGTGGGGGAGTCGGGCGCGGCGGACCGGGCGAGCCTGCGGCTGGCGAACCGGCTGGTCGGGAATGTGGAGTCGGCGGCAGGGCTGGAGATCACGTTCGGCGGGCTGTCGGTCCGGTTCGAGGCGCGGGCGACGGTGGCGCTCACGGGCGCGCCGTGTCCGGGCACGGTCGGCGGGCGGCCGGTGTTCATGTCCGGTCCGATGGCGGTGGCGGCGGGGGAGGTCCTGACGCTGCGGTCCCCGACGGCGGGCCTGCGGACGTATCTCGCGGTGCGTGGCGGGATCGCCGTCGAGCCGGTGCTGGGGTCCCGCTCGACGGACATCCTCGCCGGGTTGGGCCCGGCCCGCCTGGCGGCCGGCGACGTGCTGCCGGTGGGGACGGAGACCAGCGGCGACCCGTGCGTGGACCTCGCGCCGGAGCCGTCGCTGGCCGGCCCGTTCACGGTGCGGGTCACGCCCGGCCCGCGGGTGGACTGGTTCGCTGCCGGTGCGCTGGAGCGGCTGTGTTCGTCGCCGTATCAGGTGACGGCGGAGTCGAACCGGGTCGGCGCCAGGCTGGCGGGCCCGCGCCTCGATCGCGTCCGCGACGACGAGCTACCAAGCGAGGGGATGGTCCTGGGGGCCATCCAGGTGCCGCCGAGCGGGCAGCCGGTGCTGTTCCTCGCCGACCATCCCGTGACGGGCGGATATCCCGTGATCGCCGTAGTCACCGGCGCCGACGTGAGTCTGGCGGCGCAGGCCCGTCCGGGGCAGACTCTGATTTTCCGGATATATCACGAGGGGGTCCGATGAGATTAGCCGTTGCTGGACTGACTGGCATTGGTGCTGGTCGGCGTAGCCGCGCCAGCCGAGGCCGCGCCAGGCTGTTACGACACCGCCGCCCCGATCCTCGTCGAGGAGCAGCGCCTGACTGGCGCGGACGGGCAGCCCGCACCCGTGCCGTCGGAACTGCTGGAACGGAGCGGGTTCGACCGGTACGCGCCGGTGTTCACGCGCGCGCTCTGCGCGGTCCGGTCCCGCGCGGCCGCCGACGCGGTGGTCCGGGCCGCCGGCGCCCTGCTGTGGGACGCCGCCGTCGACCGCGTGCAGGGCCGTGGCCCGGCGGGCGGCGATCTCAGCCGGGACGACGACCGTCCGCTGTACTGGGCTCGCCTGCAGTTCACCAAGGCACTGCGGCAGTGGACGCCGCGGTTCGCGCTCACGGCACAGCAGCGCGCGGATCTGGTCTGGACGATGGAGCGGACGTCCCGCGGCCAGCGCGACATCCGATTCCACGGCGGCGCCAAGCGGATCCTGGTCAGCGGCTTCGACCCGTTCCAGCTCGACGCCGACATCCGCCGGACCAACCCGTCCGGGGCCGCCGCGCTGTACCTCGACGGCACGACGATCCAGACCGCGTCCGGGCCCGCACGGGTCGAGGCGGTCGTCTTCCCTGTCCTGTGGACCCCGTTCGAGCAGGGCATGGTCGAGCACACGTTCCTGCCGTACCTGCGGCCCGGCAAGAACCAGGTCGACGCGTTCTCCACGATCAGCCAGGGCCGGATCGGGCGGTTCGACCTCGAACGCTGGAACGGCCGCTGGCACACCGGCGCGGACAACAACCGGGAGACGCGCGCGACGACCATCCCGGTCCCGGCCGGCGTGCCGACCGTGGACCCGGCGCCGGAGTGGGTGCCGTCCACCCTGCCGATCGGGGCGATCGTCGCGGCGCGGACCGGGCCGTTCCCGGTGCTGGACAACCACACGGTGACCGAGATCCCCGCCGGTGAGACCACGCCCGTCGTGCGACCGAACGGGCCCACACCGGGCTCGACCGCACGCGCCGGCGGCGGTGGTTCGTACCTGTCGAACGAGTCCGCCTACCGGACGACGCTGCTGCGCGACGCCGTCCGGGCGACGATCCCGGGTGGGCACGTCCACACGCCCGTGCTCCTGTTCGCGCCGGACAACACCACGGAGGTGACCGATCCGACGCTGGTGAAGAACCGGACCGACATCCGCGAGCAGGTCCGCTCGATCCTGCGGCTGGTCCTCTAGGGCTTGTTGAGGGTGGCGGCCTGCTCGTAGTCGTCGCCGGCCAGCCAGCCGTTCCACGGCGACCGGGGCTGCTCGGCCAGCCGCGCGCCGTAGCAGGGCCACTTCTGTTCGCAGCTCCGGCATCGCGGGGGGCTGTAGGAGGACAGGAGTGGCCGGTGGACCCGGCGTAGTTCGGCGAGGTCGCGCTCCCACTCGGAGTCGGCGGTCACGGCTGTGCCTGGCCGGTCAGCGCGCGGTCGGCCCATGTCCGGGCCGGGCAGGGCCAGCTCACGAGGCACAGCCCGCAGGAGCGCCCGTCCGGTCCGCGCTGGTGGTTCTCGTGCAGCCGGCGCGCCCGGTCCAGATGGACGGCGTGCAGCCGGTGGGCGCGTTCCCGCTCCGTGGGCAGGCCGGCTGGTCCGCCCTCGTCGTGCTCAAGGTCTTCCACCACGTCTCCTTCGAAGGCACGACGGCACCCACGCCGCCATGCGAAATGACAATCGGGACGGTGGTTCCCCGGCTCGTGCCTAGCGCCGTGTGAGCACTGCGAGTCGGTCTTTACGCACAGTCGTCAGTGCGTTACTCGGAGCATCCGCGCGGGTTTGTGGTGGCGCAACCCCGACACGCTCAGCTGGACTTCTCGAACTCCGCGATGGCGCAGGCGGTCCGGAACGCGAGCTGGGCGTCGTCCAGTTCGACCTGGCAGAAGAGCACGGTGTGCAGGGCCAGGAACTCGCCGACCGGGTCGGCCTCGACGTCGAACGACTCGTGCCGGGACACGGCAGCGTCGCGGGCGCGCTGGGCGGCCTGAAGCCGGCGGTGGGCGCCGTCGAACTCCAGCGGGTCGGCGGGCGGCGGGATCCGGCACGGTCCGAGGTCACGGGCGATACGTGACGCGTTGAGCAGGAGCCCCCGCGCGAAGCGCATGCCGCGCACGAGCCGGCCCGGCAGCTTCGCGTCGCCGCACCGCAGCAGGTGTTCGAGTTCGGCCTGCCACTCGTGGTAGAGGCCGGACCGGTGCGCCTTGGGCAGCCGGAGCCGCGCCAGCTGCATCATTCCCATCGCCATCGGGCAGATGACGCGGCAGCGTCCGCACGGCTCGATCGCCCGGTGCGGCGGCGGCGCGGTCGGCTTCACCCCGGCGGAGGCGAACGCGCACTGGGCGGCGTGGAAGCCGTTGGCGGTCAGGCGGTAGTACCGGCGGGGATGCCGGTTGCCGACCATCGGGTCCAGGGGCTCCCAGTGGCCCTCGATCCAGCGGGCGCGCTCGAGCTGGGCGAGGAGTGGATACATCTCCACGCTGGAGAGTTCGGCGGCGGTCATCAGCTCGAAGCCGAACAGGGGCGAGGTCGGGGCGGCGAGGAAAACCCGAACCAGCCGTGCGGAGGACGTGCAGAACCGAAGGTCGGCCACGGCCGGCAGCCTAACGGACGTTCGGCCCGCGCGCCTGACCCTGGTCGTATATCGGGCGCTCAGCGTGCCCGGTGGGGCAGGATTAGACGTAACGGCACCAGCCGCCGCCCGGGAGGCGACATGACGACAACGGTGGACATGTTGATCATCGGTGCGGGGCCGTCGGGGCTCTACGCCGCCTACTACGCCGGCTTCCGCGGATTCTCCGTGGCCATCATGGATTCGCTGCCCGAACTGGGTGGGCAGGTGTCCGCGCTGTACCCCGAGAAGCTGATCTTCGACGTCGCCGGATTCCCCGCGATCAAGGGCCAGGACCTGGTGGACGCCCTCGGCGAGCAGGCCGCGTCCGCCACGCCGACCTACTACCTGGGGCATCGCGGCGAGGAGCTGACCGTCGCCGACGACCACGTGGAGGTCAAGACCCATCGCGGCGCGACCGTCCACGCCAGGACCGTCCTCATCACGGGCGGGATAGGCACGTTCACCCCAAGGCCTCTTCCGGACGGTGCCGCGTACGAGAACCACGGCCTCGTCTACTTCGTTCCGCACCTCGATGACCTGGCCGGACTCGACGTCCTGATCGTGGGCGGCGGCGACTCGGCATTCGACTGGGCGGTGAGCCTGGAGGACCGGGCACGGTCCGTGACGCTCATCCACCGCCGTACGGCGTTCCGCGCGCACCAGGGCACCGTCGACAAGGTGCTCGCGTCGTCGGTCCGGGTGCTGACGCCATACGAGGTCGCCCGCATCCAGGGCACGCCCGAGCTGGAGTCCGTGGAGATCTTCCACAACGTGACGCAGGAACGCGAGACGCTCGCCGTCCAGGCCGTCGTGGCGGCGCTCGGCTTCACCGCCGACCTCGGCCCGTTCACCCGCTGGGGCCTTGAGCAGCACAAACGCCACATCGTGGTGGACTCGGCGATGCGGACGAACCTGCCCCGGGTCTTCGCCGCCGGCGACATCGTCGACTACGACGGCAAGGTGAAGCTGATTTCGGTGGGCTTCGGCGAGGCGGCGACGGCGGTGAACAACGCGGCGGTCGTGATCGACCCGTCCGCGCACGTGTTCCCCGGCCACTCGTCGAACGCGCCGTAGCCGCCGTAGCCGCCGTGGCCCCGTGCCCGTCCCGTCCCCGTCCCCGTCCCCCGAGTTTCGGACTTTTGAGGGTGCCGCGGTGCCCGCGACCCTCAAAAGTCCGAAGGTGGGCGTGGGGCGTGGGGCGGGCGGCGGGCGCTGGCGTGATTGCGGTGGCGGTCCGTGAGAGGCTGGAGGGCGGCCCGCGCCCGGGCCGATTGTCAGCAGAGAGGTAACCCGTGTCCGCAACCGATCACGCCGTCGAGTTGGCGCTGGCCGCTGCCCAGGCGGCGGCGGACAAGCTCGCCGTGGACATCGTCGTACTCGACGTGAGCGAGCAGCTCGTCATCACCGATGCGTTCCTGATCGCCTCCGCACCGAACGAGCGGCAGGTCCAGGCGATCGTCGACGAGATCGAGGACCGGCTGCGGCCGCTCGGTGCCAAGCCCGTCCGCCGGGAAGGCGAGCGCGAGGGCCGCTGGGTCCTCCTGGACTTCGTCGACATCGTGGTCCACGTCCAGCACGCCGAGGAGCGCACGTTCTACGAGCTGGAGCGCCTGTGGAAGGACTGCCCGGTGATCCCCTTCACCGACGCGGCCAAGCCCACTGCTGACCGCGCTGACTAGGTTCTAGCCGCACGGGGCTGAGCCGCGACACACGCCCTACGCTGCTGTGTTGCTGCTTGGTTTGCGTGCGTGAGCGGGAGGAGGGCGCCGCGCTGTCGAAAGCGGTGCGACACACCGACGAAGTCGGGGCGTGGCGCAACGCGTCGACAGCGCACAAGGGCGCCCGACCAGCGAACATTGGAGTAGAGCATGAGTGGGCGGCGGTTGCTGGTCTGGCGGCATGGGCGGACGGAGTGGAACGCCACGGGCCGGATGCAGGGC
Organism: uncultured Actinomycetota bacterium; assembly: GCA_963742725.1. Classification (GTDB taxonomy): domain Bacteria; phylum Actinomycetota; class Actinomycetes; order Mycobacteriales; family Cryptosporangiaceae; genus CAVVAL01. The sequence continues at coordinate 1,031,486 of CAVUMX010000004.1, forward strand.
CAGTCGGATGTGGCGTTGGACGAGACCGGGGTGCGGCAGGCGCATGAGGCGGCGCCGTTGTTGGCGGCGGAGGGTCCGGACGCGATCGTCAGTAGTGATCTGGTGCGGGCGCGGGTGACGGCGGAGGCGCTGGCGGGGTTGGTGCGGTTGCCGGTGGCGGTGGATCCGCGGTTGCGGGAGACGTTTTTCGGTCCGTGGCAGGGGTTGACGTCGGAGGAGATCGCGGATGCGTATCCGCGGGAGTTCGCGGCGTGGTCGCGTGGTGAGCGTTTTTCGTTGGAGGGCGCGGAGCAGCACGCTGAGGTGGCGGCGCGGATGGTGGCGGGCATCGAGGATGCGCTGGATGCGACCGAGGGGACGCTGGTGGTGGTGACGCATGGTGCGGCGGCGCGTCGTGCTGTGGGTGCGTTGCTGGGCTGGGCGGACGAGGTTGTGGGCAAGTTGGGTCCGTTGGGTAACTGCCGGTGGACGGAGTTGCGTCACACGATGACGGGGTGGCGTCTGCACGCGCACAACGCTGGTCCGGTGGGTGGTGCGGCGGGTCCGCACACGCCGACGGCGGCGGCGGATGTGGAGCCGCCGGCGGCCGAGTATCTGACGCCGGCGCCGACGCACCACTGACGCCGATGCGGTACGTGCTGGTCGTGGCGGATTCGCTGGCGTTCTACGGTCCGGACAAGGGTGAGCTGCTGACGGATCCGCGGTTGTACCCGAATGTGATGGCGGCGGAGTTGTCGTCTGACGGCGGTCCGGTGCGCGCGGACGTGGTGGCCCGGATCGGGTGGACGGCGCGGGACGCGTGGTGGGCGTTGACGCGGGACCCCGCGGTGTATTCGCGGTTGTTGCCGCGGGCGTCGGCGGTGGTGTTGGCGGTCGGCGGCATGGACTATCTGCCGAGCGTGGTGCCGACGTGGTTGCGCGAGGGCATCCGGTATGCCCGGCCGGCGCCGGTGCGGCGTGGGGTCCGGGCGGCGTATCAGTGGGCGCAGCCGAGGGCGGCGGGTGTGACGCCGTGGCGGGCGTTGCCGCAGCGGCTGACGGATCAGTACCTGTCGCAGTGTGCGGGTGGGGTCCGGTACTACCACCCGGGTGTGCCGGTGATCGGGGTGTTGCCGCCGCCGCACCGGGCCCCGTCGTACGGGGAGGTGCCGCGCGGGCACGGTGCCGCGGTGGGTGCCGCGCGGGCGTGGGGTCGCCGGGAAGGTGTGCCGATGGTGGATCTGCCGGCGCTGGTGGGTCCGCACCTTGCTGCTGGGCGGGCCAACCGGGACGGCATGCACTTCGGATGGGAGTCGCACGCGGCGATCGGGGCGGCGCTCGCGGTAGCGGTGCGGCGCGTGTTGGAACCGTCCTCGGCTCCGTGACGTCCAAGGGGCGTGATGACCAGTTTTCGCCGTTCCGTCCTCGTCGCTCTAGTTGTCGGAGGGCTCGCGCTCACCGGTTGTGGGGACAAGGATGAGCTAGGCACGCCGCCGCCCAGCGCCAGTACTCCGGGAGGTACGCCGAGCATGTCGCCGACCGTTCCACCCAGTCCGGAGCCGACGCCGTCATCGACGTCGAAGCCGACGCCTGGGCAGGCGACGTTCCGCGGCCCGATCGAGGAGGGCGTCGAGGCCGGGTGCCTGATGCTGCGGGCGGACGGGCGGCTGTACCAGCTGGTGGGCGGCGACCGGTCGCTGCTGCGCGCCGGACGTACCGTCGAGGTGACCGGCGATCTCCAGCCGGACCTGGCGACGACGTGCCAGCAGGGAGTGCCGCTGATGGTGCGGACGGCCCGCCTGGTCTGAGCTGGCCCCCGCCTTCGTCTCGCCTGGGCGTGCCGTCCGGGTTTCGCGTGGTGGTTTCGGTCCGGTCGAGTCGGTCCGGAGGGCGCGGGCTGGCGGCTAGGGTGCGCGCATGAAGCGTCGCGTCGCGGTCGTCACCGACTCCACGGCCTACCTGCCGGACTCCCTCGTCGGGGAGCGCGGCATCACCGTCGTGCCGTTGCAGGTTTCGATGGGGGGCAAGGCCGGGACCGAGGGGTCCTCGGTGACACCGGACGATGTGGCGCGGGCGCTCGCGGAGCGGCGGACGGCGGTGACGACGTCGCGGCCGGCGCCGGCTGACTTCGCCGCGGCGTACCAGGCGGCGTTCGACGGGGGTGCCGAGGCGGTGGTGTCGTTGCACATCTCCGGGCAGCTGTCCGGGACGTGCTCGGCGGCCGGCCTCGCCGCCGGGGAAGCGGCCGGACCGGTCGAAGTGATCGACTCGGGTGCGGTCGCGATGGGGCTGGGTTTCGCCGTGCTGGCCGCGGTCGACGCCGCCGATGCCGGCCAGGATCTCGGCGAGGTAGCCGCCGCGGCCCGTTCGGTGATCGAGCGGACGACGATCCTCTTCTACGTCGACACCCTGGAATACCTGCGGCGGGGCGGCCGCCTCGGCGCGGCGGCGGCGCTGCTCGGTACCGCGCTGGCGGTCAAGCCGATCCTGCACGTCGTCGACGGTGTGGTCGTGCTGAAGGAGAAGGTACGGACGTCCGCGCGCGCACTCGCACGACTCGAAGACCTCGCCGCTGAGGCCGCTGGCGAGCACGAGTGTGATCTGGCCGTCCACCACCTCGCGGCGGGGGAGCGCGCGTCCGCGCTGCGGGACCGGCTCGTGCAGCGCATCCCTGGTGTGCAGAACGTGGTGTTCTCCGAGGTCGGCGCGGTCGTGGGCGCCCACACCGGGCCGGGCGTGCTGGGCGTCGTCATAGTCAGGCGCTAGCCCGCGGCCCTACCCCCACTGGCCGCGCCGCCCCCCCAACCCACCGGGCCCGCCGCAACCCCCCACCCACCGGGCCCGCCGCCGCCCTCAGCCACCGGGTGTGCCCGCTGCCCCGTCCGCCGGGCATGCTGCCGTTCTCAACCGCCGGGTGTGCCGCCGCCCGTCCACCGGGCCCGCCGCCGCCCTCAGCCACCGGGTGTGCCGCCGCCCGTCCACCGCGCGCTCGCTGGCCCCCACCGTCGCCGTCGCGGCGGCCATACTCATCGGCCCTGTAGCAGATTTCGCGGGGTCGGCCGGAGTTGTCCACATTGGCTTTCGCCATCCACAGATCGGCGCTCGGCGCTCGTGGTGGCGGGTGCCCGCTCCTAGCGTCGAGCCGTGTTCCGACGACGACCTGGCCCCGACACCGAGGCGGCGGCGCGTGCCCGGCTGACCGGGCTCGCCCGGCCGCCCGGGCGGGAGCCCGTGCACTGGATCCTGCCACCGGACGAGATCGGCGACCGCGCGGCCGCTGTCCCGTTCGCCGGCGACCGTGCCGCCGCTGTGTCGTCCGCCGGCGACCGCGCCACTGGCGTGCCGTCCGCCGGCGACCGCGCCGACTGGCGTGCCGTCCGCCGGCGACCGCGCCACTAGCGTGCCGTCCGCCGGCGACCGCGCCGCCGGTGTGCCGTTCCGCCGGTGACCGCGGTGGCGCGGCCGATGGTGGATCGCCGCCTGATAGTGGCCGGCTGAGCGGGGTGCTGCCGGAGGCGCTGCGCGGCGCGCGCCTGGATCCGGGTCGGCGCGGGGTGGTGGTCCTCGTATTGGTCGCCGTGGTCGCCGCTGCGGTCGCCGGGATCAGCATGTGGCGGGCACGTCCGTCGACCGAGCCGCTGGCTGCGCCTATCGCGGAGCAGACCGAGCCGGCGGCACAGCTGATCGTGGCCGTCGCTGGCAAGGTCCGAAAGCCAGGGGTCGTCCGGCTGCCGCCCGGCGCCAGGGTGGCCGATGCGGTGGCGGCGGCCGGTGGCGCGTTGCCTGGCGCTGATCTGGCGTCGGTGAACCTGGCGCGCAAGGTCGTCGACGGCGAGCAGGTGGTCGTGGGTGCTCCGGTCGCCGAGGGCGCTGTGGCGCCGGGTGCCGCACCGGCCGCCGGCGGGCGCCTCAACCTGAACACGGCGACCGTCGAGCAGTTCGACGCGTTGCCGGGCGTCGGGCCGGTGCTGGCGAAACGCCTGGTCGAGTACCGGACCGCACAGGGCGGATTCCGATCCGTCGACCAGCTACGCGAGGTCGACGGCATCGGAGAGAGCCGATTCCAGAAGCTGAAGGAGCTGGTGACGGCATGACCTCTGTCCGTCCGGCCGATCGGGCTCCTGATCTGCGGCTCGTCGGCGCCGCGCTGGGTGCGTGGCTCAGCGCGCTGTGGGTGCTCGGCGGCGGTCCGGCCGGTGCTGCCATGACCGCAGCCGTCGCGGCGGTTCTCGCGCTGGGGTGCTGGTTGGCTGGCCGGACCCTGGCGGACCGTCGCCGAGCCGCCGCACACATCGCCGCCGCGGCGGCCGTCGGGATCGCGGCCGGCGCGGCGTGCTGCGGGCTGCACCTCGTCACCCGGGACGGCGGTCCGCTGACTCCACTGGCCGACCGGCGAAGCGCGGCCGTGCTGGACCTGGTCGTCCGTGACGATCCCCGTCCGGTGCGAGGTGGTTCCAGCGCGCGCCGGGCGTACGTGGTGCCAGCCGGTCTGGTCGCTGTCGAGCACGCTGGCGAGCGTCACGTCGCTGGCGGCCGCGTACTCGTCCTGGCGACCGACGACGGTTGGCGCCGCCTGTTGCCTGGTCAGCGTGTCCGCGCGGAGGGCAGGCTCGCGCCGCCGCGCGGTGGTGACCTGACGGCGGCGGTGCTCAGCGCGCGCGGCGGTCCGCGGCGGGTCGGGGCGCCGCCCTGGTACCAGCGGGCCGCCGGATCGCTCCGGGCTGGCCTCCAGGACGCGTGCTCCGGGCTGCCGCCGGAAGCCGGCGGGCTCCTGCCCGGCCTGGTCGTCGGCGATGTCAGCCGGCTGGACCCGTCCGTCGAGGAGGCGTTCCAGGCGACCGGTATGACCCACCTTGTCGCCGTCAGTGGCAGCAACGTCGCGATCGTGTGCGGCCTCGTCCTGCTGCTGGCCCGATGGTGCCGTGCCGGCCCGCGCACTGCCGCGCTGCTCGCTGGGCTGACGCTCGTGGGGTTCGTGATCCTCGTCCGGCCGTCGCCGAGTGTGCTGCGCGCAAGTCTGATGGGCGCGATCGCTCTGGTGGCGCTCGCGGCGAGCAGGCCACGGGCGGCGATTCCCGGGCTCGGCGCGGCGGTTCTCGTCCTGGTGCTGGTCGACCCCGCGCTGGCGCGGTCGCCTGGCTTCACGTTGTCGGTCTGCGCGACGGCGGGTCTCCTGCTGATCGCACCAGGCTGGCGGGACGCGTTGCGTCGCCGGCGCGTTCCGCCCGGGCTGGCCGAGGCGCTCGCCGTGCCGGCGGCGGCGCAGGCCGCGTGCGCGCCGGTCATCGCGGCGATGACCGGCACGATCAGCGCGTCGGCGATCCCGGCGAACCTGCTCGCGGTGCCGGCGATCGCGCCGGCGACGGTGCTCGGGGTGCTCGCCGCCGTCGTGTCGCCGGTCAGTCCGTGGTTGGCCGAGGTGTTGGCGTGGCTGGCGTCCTGGCCGGCGCGGTGGTTGGTCGCTGTCGCGGACGGCGGCGCGAACCTGCCCGGCGGGACGCTTCCCTGGCCGGGCGGCGTGATGGGCGGTCTCCTGCTGGCAGGCGTGCTGGTCGCGCTGCTGGCGCTCGGGCGATGGCCCGCGGCGCGGCGGGTGATCATCGCGGTGGTCGCCGCAGGGGTGCTCGTCGCGGTGCCGATCCGGTTGATGGCCCCGGGCTGGCCGCCGCCCGGCTGGGTCGCGATCGGCTGTGACGTCGGCCAGGGTGACGCGGTCGTACTCCGGGCCGCGCAAGGCGCCGCGGTGGTCGTCGACACCGGCCCGGATCCGCGCCCCGTCGACCAGTGCCTGCGCCGGCTCGGTATCGAGTCCGTGCCGCTCCTGGTGCTGAGCCATCCGCACGCCGACCACCTGGGCGGGATCGACGGCGTGTTCCGCGGGCGGCGGGTCGGCGCGGTCGTCGTCGGCCCCCTGACGGGTCAGACCGCCGGCGAACGGACGCTGTCGGCGGTGACCCGGCGCCATCGGGTGCCGGTCGTCGCGCCGGCGGTCGGGCAGTCGTACACGGTCGGCGCCGTCCGGCTGAAGATCATCGGGCCGCCGCAGCCATTCCACGGCACCCGATCGGATCCGAACAACAACTCACTCGTCGTGCTGGCGACCGTGCGCGGCGTATCGGTGCTGCTCACCGGCGACGCCGAACACGAGGCGCAGCGCGCGCTCGTCGCGTCGGGCACGCCGCTGCGAGCGGACGTGCTGAAGGTGCCCCACCACGGCTCTGCCTACTCCGACCGGGCGTTTCTCGGCGAGGTCCGGCCGCGCGCGGCGCTCGTGGAGGTCGGCACCGGCAACGACTACGGGCATCCGAATCCCGGCGTCCTGTCGTACCTGCGGCGAGGCGGTGCCCGGATCCTCCGCACCGATCGGGACGGCGACGTGGCCGTCCTCATCCAGGACGGGCGGATCGGGGTGGCCACCCGTGGCCCCGACATCGGGACACCGGACCCATGACCACGACACCGCGTGGGACGATGACGCCATGCCCCGGTCAGTGCCCGCGCCGCTACACCTCGTACTCGGAGAGGAAGAGTTTCTCGCAGCCAGAGCCGTGTCCGAGATCGTCGCGGCGACCAAGGCGATCGAGCCCGATGCCGACATACGTCACCTCGACGCGAACCAGTTGTCGGTCGGCGAGCTGTCCGAGTTGTTCAGCCCGTCCCTGTTCGGGGAGCGGCGTGTCGTCGTGCTCCGCAACGGCCAGGACGCACCCAAGGACGTGGCCACCGCACTGCTCTCCTACGCCAGCGAGCCCGTCGAAGAGGTCGTGCTGGTCGTCACCCACCCGGGCGCCGCCAAGGGGAAGGCGCTCGCCGACGGACTGCGTGCTGCCGGCGCCGCTGTGGTTCCCTGCGCCAAGATCACCAAGCAGCGTGAGCGGTTGACGTTCGTCCGGGGAGAGGTGACCCGGCACGGTGGCCGCTGCACGGAGGAAACCGCGGCGCTGATCCTCGACACGATTGGCAACGACCTCCGCGAACTGGCGTCCGTCTGCGGCCAGCTCGTCGCTGATACGGGCGGTGCCGTCACCAACGACGCCGTGACCCGGTACCACCGGGGGCGTGCTGAGGTGTCCGGCTTCACCGTCGCGGACGCGGCCATGGTGGGCGATGCCGCCGGGGCGCTCGAAGCGTTGCGATGGGCGTTGTCCGTCGGTGTCGACCCGGTACCGATCGCCGACGCACTCGCGGACGGCGTCCGGACGATCGCGCGGGTGGCCGGCGCCGGACGTGGCAACGCGTACCAGCTCGCCAGCTCCCTCGGCATGCCGCCGTGGAAGGTCGAACGTGCCCAGCGCCAGGGTCGAGGTTGGACACCGCACGGCCTGGCGAGTGCCATGCGCGCGGCCGCGAACGTCAACGGCGAGGTCAAGGGTGGCGCCGACGACCGGGTGTACGCACTGGAACGGGCAGTCCTGGCGATAACGGAGGCACGAGGACAGCGCTGATGGGTAGGCACTCGAACCGGGAACCAGGCGTCCAACGGTCACGTCCGCTGTACGCCCGCGCGCTCAGGCTCCAGCACATACGGCCTGGCGGTGTCGCGTGCTTCGCGTTCTTCGAGGGCATGATCGCGATCGCCGTGGTGCTCGCCCTCGTCGGCTTCGTGACGTGGTGGGCCGTCCTCGTCCTGCCGGTCTGCGTGGCGGCCATGGTCAAGCTCAACGACCTGGTCGCAGGTCGGCTCGCGCACGGGAGCGCGGGGCGGCGGCAGGCTGACCCTTCAGCCACTGTGAGATCGGATCGCGCCCGGCCGCCGGCAGTCCGAGCGGAGGCCGTACCGGAGCGCGGCGCTCCAACTGCCCGCGCTGACAGCCGTCCGGCCGCTGGTGGGTCGCCATCCACGGTTCGTCGCGATGCCGCCGCCGGCGCTGGCCGTAGGCGATCCAGCCCCGTCTCGGACGAGCAGCCCGCCACGGGACCTGGCGTTTCGGCGCTGCCCCAGCAGGGCCTCGACGGTGCACCAGCGGTAGACGCCTCCGGTCGTTCACAGCCGGCCACTGCCAGCGCGCCCACCAGTGACGCAGGGGCCGACGAACAGGCGCCCACCGTCAGCGACGTCCCCGACCGGGCTGACTCGTCCGGAACGGGCCGTAGGGGAGTCCTCCGCGGTGCCGCCACCACGGACGACCTGGCGCCCGCCGAGCCTGACGACGTTCCCGATCAGCTGGACGACTTCCTGTCCGACATCCAGGACGACGGCAAGCCGCTCAGCCCCGACGACGCCTCGGTCGAGCCTCCGCCCCCACCGCCCGGTCGCACTCGCGGCCGAACGGCCCCAGCAACCGACCGCGCACCCCGCCGGACCGAGCCCACCCGCGACGCCGGACCGGGCCGGACAGCGCGCGCCCACGACTCCTCACCCGGCCGGACTGGGCATGCCCGCGACTCCGCACCCGGTAGAACCGGTCCAGCCACCGACGACGGGTCGGCTCCGGCCGATGGCGCGACGGCCCGGCCCGATCCGGCCGTCGATGGCGCACTGGGTCGGCCCGATCCGGCCGTTGACAGTGCACCTGGCCGGCCCGATTCGGCCGTTGACGGTGCACCTGGCCGGACCAGGCGTGCCCGCGACACCCCACCCGGCGGCAAAGGCGGCGCCCTGGACGCCGGCCCAGGCGGCAAGGGCCGTGCCCGTGATGCTGGATCGGCCGGCAAGGGCCATGCCCTGGACGCTGGCCCGGGTGGCAAAGGCCGTGCCCTCGACCCTGGGCCGGGTGGACAGGTCGAGGACGATGACGCCGCACCAGGGCACGACTAGGTACCTGGTGCCGAGGCGTGACCGATGAGGGTCAGAGCGGGTTGAGACGGGCCTTGAGCAGGCAGAACTCATTGCCTTCGGGGTCGGCCAGGACGTGCCACTGCTCCTGCCCTGTCTGGCCGATGTCGGCCGGGCGCGCACCGGGCTTCAGCAGGCGTTCGAGTTCGGCGTCCTGATCGCGGTCCGTGGCGTTGACATCGATGTGCAGCCGGGATTTGCCCTTCTCCGGCTCGTCCCTGCGACTGAGGAAGATCGTCGGCTGCGGACCGCCGAACCCTTCGCGTGGCCCGATCTCCACCGAGCCGTCGTCCTCGCGATCGAGAACGACGAAGTCCAGGACCTCGCACCAGAACCGCGCCAGCACCTCAGGGTCGCGGCAACCGAGCACGAGCTCACTAGATACGACACGCCATTGACGAACCCACTCTCAGCCTGGGAACTGCCGGGCGGCCACACACGACCTCGTGGGCTCCCAGCAGCGAGAACAACCCCGCGACCGGACTGAATGAGATCAGCACGGGCGAAATGATTTCCGCGCCGACCCTGTCCGGGCAGCCCGGCAAGCCGTTGGCCCTGCGGTACGGCAGCTGACAATGAGGCGGGCCGTGGGCCGCCCGCCGGTTTCGCCCGCGACGCGGGTCAGGACAACCCGGCGGGCGCCGGCGTCCGCGCGGACAAACCCGGCAGGCGCCGGCGCCTGCGAGGACCCGCGCGGCAGGCGCCGGCCAGTGCGCGCGTATCCAGCGCCTAATCGGGCGCCGCGACAGCGCGGTCCGCATTAGCGGCGGACACACCAACGAGGCCGACCCCGTCCGGGGCCGGCCTCGTTGAGAAATGCTCAGGTGCGGATCAGAGCCCGGCGGCGCGCTGCGCCATCGCCGACTTCTTGTTCGCAGCCTGGTTCTTGTGGATGACGCCCTTGCTCACGGCCTTGTCCAGCGCGCGGGACGCGGTGTGCAGCTCGGCGGCCACAGCGTCGCGGTCGCCCGCGTCGGCAGCGGTGCGGAACCGCTTGATGGCGGTCTTCAGCGACGACTTGACGGCCTTGTTACGCAGGCGCGCCTTCTCGTTGGTCTTGATGCGCTTGATCTGGGACTTGATGTTCGCCACGCGAAAGCCTCGGTTTACTCGTCGGATAGATCTCGGCTGGCGGGCATGCATCAAAAGGGCGCTGCCACGCGCGAGAAGTCAGACTACCAGCCGGACGACGACCGGATCAAAACGGCGCACCCCACGCCGACGGCCAGGCGTGCGCGCACCGGATACCCGGACGGGGTGCGCACGCCTGTCACCCCACCGTGCGCGCGCCGGGACAGCCGGACGGGGGTTCGTCCGCCCGTCACCGGACCGTGCGCGCGCTCGGCCCCGGCCGGACGCGGATCTCCCGGGGCGATTCCAGTGGATGCCCGTCCTCGCAGGTCAACTGCGGCTGGACGAGCGCTCCGCAGTCGGCGTGTTCCAGCCGCACCGGTGGACCTTCCGGGTCGGCGAGATGCCTGTCGCCGAAGGCCATGATCGCGATGACCACGGGCTGAAGGTCCCATCCCATCGGTGTCAGGCGGTATTCGTGCCGGGCGCGCCGGCCGGGCTCCCGGTATGGCTCGCGGGTGAGAAGTCCGTTGCGTACGAGTTCGTCCAGTCGTTTGGTGAGGACTGTCGGCGCGATGCCGAGGTGACGGTGGAGATCGTCGAATCGCCGCACCCCGTTGAACGCCTCGCGCAGCACGAGCAGCGACCAGCGGTCGCCGACCAGGCCCAGGGTGCGCGCCACGGTGCAGTTCCCGGTGTCGAAATCCAGCCACTCCATGCCGCCCAGCCTAGCTGACTATTGACAAGCAAGTCAGCATCTGGCTACGTTTCACGTAGTCAGCACGTGCTCGCCAGCGACGCGAGCTGGGGCAAGGCCAGAGGGAGGCAAGGCATGACGACGACCGTCGACGAGGTGGTGAGGTTCCTCACGACTCCGAAGCCGGGAGAGGCGGGGGAGTTCGCGGCCGGCACGGGCCTGGTGCTCACCGAGGTCACCGGTGAACGCGTCACCGGCCACATCGACCTCGGACCGCGCCACCACACGCCGTTCGGCGTCGTGCACGGCGGCCTCTACGCCACCGTGGTCGAGACCGTCTGCAGTGTGGGCGCGTCAGTCGCGGTGTCCGAGCTCGGCCAGTTCGCTGTCGGCGTGCACAACGCCACCGATTTCCTCCGCTCGACCACCGGCGGCCGCGCGGATGTCGTCGCCGAAGCGGTGATGCAGGGCCGCACCCAGCAACTCTGGCAGGTCTCGATCACCCGGGCCGACGGCAAGGAACTGGCGCGCGGCACGCTCCGGCTGCAGAACATCCCACTCCAACGCTGACCCCACGATCCCCACCGGTCGGATCGTGCACCCTGACTCCGCGATCCCACCGGTCGCACCGCCAGCGGCCGGCGCAGGCCCGACGGGCGCAGCCTCGGCGGCCACCGGTGAGCGAGCCACACGGTGAGCGAGCCGCACGGGCGCCCAGCGCGAGGCTGTCACAGCGCGTGTAGCTCGACGGCATGGCAGGCCACCGCACCCAGCGGCCGCCAGCTCGGCGCCGGCGGTCAGGCCAGACGTGATCGAAGCCAGCCCAGGGTCGCCTCCCCGTAGAACCGCTGATGCGGTCGGAGCCACGGCGACGCGAACGCGGGCGGCGGCTCGGACGACCGCGCCACGAACATCCCGCCGAACGCGGCCAGCACCGCGTCGACCGACTCGGCAGGGGCAACCGAGCCAACGGGATGCGACCCGAGCAGCGCGTCCGCGTCCAGCCCGGACGCGTGCACACCCGCCAGCAACAGCACCACGTCCAACCACGGCGCGGCGAGGCACGGCCAGTTCCAGTCGCATATCCAGACCTTGCCGGCGCCGTCGATCAGCAGGTTGTCGGGCCGCAGATCGCAGTGGATCATCGTCGGCCCGGCGCTGGCCTCGGCCCACCCGCTCTCCAGATCGGCGAGCAGGTCCAGGTTGGCTGCCGCCCACGTCCATCCGTCGGGGGCGACGCCTGACGACACCGAATCCCGCCAGTACGTGAGCGAAATCTCCTCGGCGAGCGTGCGGAGCTCCAACCCGGCCGGCGGGGGAGTCAGGGCGCCGCACAGGTCGGTGACCAGGCCGAGCACCGCGTCGACGTCTGCCGGCCAGGACGGCATCCGCCCGTCGACGTCTTCGAAGCCCAGTACGACCCAACCGTCCACGTCGGTGGACCACGCGATCCGCGGGGCGGCGACCGCAGGCGGCAGCGCCGCGTTGATCACGGCTTCGCGCCGGTAGCAGTCCGCGATCACGGGGTTGTCGATGGTCGATGCCGCCTTGACGAAGGTCCGGCGACCGTCGGGGCCCAGCAGGCGGGACGCGAACCCGCCGGTGAAGCCGCTGCCGGCCGACGTGGCACCGACGACCGGTGCGCCGGCAAGGTCTTCGATCGCCGCCCGCACCGGGCCAGGCAGCGACTGCCACGACGGGCGTGACGCGGTCGCGTGGTACGGGATCGGCGTCAGCATCCATCCATCGTCCCAACGGCGGCGAGCCAGTTTCCGCGTCGCGATCCAGCCGGCCGGATCGGGCACCCTCCCTCCACGCCTGCCGGGGCAAGACCAGCCCGGCCGGAGGTGCGAACGCCCGGGCAACGCGAGATGGGTGGGGCGCCCGCGGGCGCGGGCGCCCGCGCCCGCGCCGACCAACGCATGCGGCAGGGCTCCAGCGGCGGCGTCCGCGCCCGCGCCCGCGCCGACCAACGCATGCGGTAGAGCGCCAGCGGCGGCGTCCGCGCCCGCGCCCGCGCCGACCAACGCATGCGGCAGGGCACCAGCGGCGGCGCCGCGCAGGCCACGCCTCGCCCGCGCCGCGGGCCTGGCGCGCGCCAGGCACGCGCGCCACACCGCGCCGGTCGCCGGAGGCGGTGGCGATCCCGCTGGTCGGGGCGGGGCCCCGTTCATGGGACGATGGTGGGCGCTCATCCGACCCGACGTAGGAGAGGGACACCCGCGTGCCCCCGATGCCCCAGCCCGGCGCCACCGACCCGGCGCTGATCAGGAACTTCTGCATCATCGCCCACATCGACCATGGCAAGTCGACGCTGGCCGACCGGATGCTGCAGAAGACGGGTGTCGTCGAGGACCGCCAGATGCGGGCCCAGTATCTCGACCGGATGGACATCGAGCGTGAGCGCGGCATCACGATCAAGTCCCAGGCGGTGCGGCTGCCGTGGACGAAGGACGACACCACCCACATCCTGAACATGATCGACACGCCGGGCCACGTGGACTTCACCTACGAGGTGTCCCGGTCCCTCGCTGCGTGCGAGGGCGCGGTGCTGCTCGTGGACGCCGCCCAGGGCATCGAGGCGCAGACGCTCGCCAACCTGTACCTGGCGCTGGAGAACGACCTGACGGTCATCCCCGTCCTGAACAAGATCGACCTGCCGGCGGCGCAGCCGGAGAAGTACGCGGAGGAACTGGCGCACCTCATCGGCTGCCAGCCGGAGGACTGCCTACGCGTCTCCGGCAAGACCGGCGTGGGCGTCGAGTACCTGCTGGACGAGATCGTCCGACAGATCCCCGCGCCGACCGGCAACGCCGACGCGCCGGCCCGCGCCATGATCTTCGACTCGGTGTACGACACGTACCGCGGCGTCGTCACCTACGTCCGGGTCATCGACGGCAAGCTGTCGCCGCGCGAGCGCATCGTCATGATGTCGACGCGCGACACCCATGAGCTGCTCGAACTCGGTGTGATCTCGCCCGAGCCGGTGCCGGCGAAGGGCATCGGCGTCGGCGAGGTGGGCTACCTCATCACCGGCGTGAAGGACGTCCGCCTGTCGAAGGTCGGCGACACCGTCACCAACGCCGGGAAGCCCGCGACGGAAGCGCTCAGCGGCTACGCCGATCCGAAGCCGATGGTCTTCTCGGGTCTCTACCCGATCGACGGCTCCGACTACCCGGCGCTCCGCGAAGCCCTCGACAAGCTGCGACTGAACGACGCGGCGCTCGTCTACGAGCCGGAGACAAGCGCGGCGCTCGGCTTCGGGTTCCGCGTCGGATTCCTCGGCCTGCTGCACCTGGAGATCATCCGCGAGCGGCTGGAGCGCGAGTTCGGCCTCGACCTCATCGCCACCGCCCCGAACGTGGTCTACCGCGTCGTCATGGAGGACGCGACCGAGCACACCGTCACCAACCCCAGCGAGTTCCCGGCCGGCAAGATCAACGAGGTGCACGAGCCGGTGGTCCGGGCGACGGTGCTGGCGCCGAGCGAGTACGTCGGCGCGATCATGGAGCTGTGCCAGTCCCGGCGCGGCTCGCTGATGGGCATGGACTACCTCTCCGAGGACCGCGTCGAGCTGCGCTACACCCTGCCGCTCGCCGAGATCATCTTCGACTTCTTCGACAACCTGAAGAGCCGCACGAAGGGCTACGCCAGCCTCGACTACGAGACCACCGGCGAGCAGCAGGCCGACCTGGTCAAGGTCGACATCCTGCTCCAGGGCGAGACCGTCGACGCGTTCTCGGCGATCGTCCACAAGGACAAGGCCTACTCCTACGGCGTCACGCTGACGCAGAAGCTCCGCGAGCTGATCCCGCGGCAGCAGTTCGAGGTGCCGATCCAGGCGGCGGTGGGCTCCCGCGTGATCGCCCGCGAGAACATCCGCGCCATCCGCAAGGACGTCCTCGCGAAGTGCTACGGCGGCGACATCACCCGTAAGCGCAAGCTCCTGGAGAAGCAGAAGGAGGGGAAGAAGCGCATGAAGATGGTCGGTCGCGTCGAAGTGCCGCAGGAAGCCTTCATCGCCGCCCTCTCCACAAGCGACACCCCCAAGACCAAGTAGCGGACGCCCGGCACCGACTCAGACACCCCGGCCCGGCGTGATCGTCGGCGGCCGAGCCGTTGCAAGAAATTGCAGCCCACCCCTTCCCTGCTGCCCGTGATGGTGGTTTGGTGGGCGCTGGGACCGTTCGTAACGTGCCAGACACGTGCGGGACATACGCGCAAGCTGCTGCAAGTTCTTGCGGTTGGGGAGTCGTCATGCGAAGGATCGCCTGGTTCGCCGTCTTAGCGCTGGTGCTGCCGCTGGCAGTCGCGCAGGAATCCGCCAGGGCGGCCGCGCCTGAGCGGGTGACGATCGCCGGCTCGCTCCAGAGCGAACTGGGCTGTTCCGGCGACTGGCAGCCCGACTGTGCCCAGACCGGCCTGGTCTACGACGACGAGGACGGCCTCTGGCAGTCGACGTTCGCGCTGCCGGCCGGGTCGTACGAGTACAAGGCGGCACTGAACGGCTCCTGGGACGAGAACTACGGAGCCGGCGGCGAGTCGAACGGCAGCAACCTGACATTCACCCTGGCCGAGCCCGGCCCTGTGAGCTTCCGCTTCGATCCGATCACCCATGCGGTGGCGAGCAGCGCCGACACCCTCCTCCCCACCGCGATCGGCACGTTCCAGGACGAACTGGGCTGTTCCGGCGACTGGCAGCGCGACTGCGCCCGCGCCTGGCTCCAGGACCTGGACGGCGACGGCGTCTATACCGCCACGACCAGCGGCATCCCGGCCGGCACGTATGACGCCCAGCTCGACCTCGGCAGCCCGACGCGGCGGTTCGTGGTGCCGGCGGACGGCGACCCGGTGACGTTCCAGTACACGGCGTCGACGGCCGAGTACGTCGTCACGGTTGACCATCGACCGAGCGGCCTGGAGCCCGGCGACGACAAGCTCGCCCGCGACAGCCTGCGCCGCGACCTGGCGGGGGAGAAGTTCTACTTCGTCATGCCCGACCGGTTCGCCAACGGCGACCCCCGCAACGACAAGGCGCGGACGTCCGGGTCACGGCTCGCGCACGGCTTCGACCCGACCGACAAGGGCTTCTACCACGGCGGCGACCTCGCCGGCCTGACCCGCAAGCTCGACTACATCGACGGCCTCGGTACCACGGCGATCTGGATGACGCCGATGTTCGCGAACCGGTGGGTCCAGGGCGAGGGCGCCGACGTGTCCGCCGCCTACCACGGCTACTGGACCACGGACTTCACGAACATCGACCCGCATTTCGGCACGAACGCCGAGATGCGCACCCTGATCGCCGAAGCCCACCGGCGCGGCATGAAGGTGTTCTTCGACATCGTCGCGAACCACACCGCCGACGTCATCGACTACGCGGAGGGCACCCGCACCTACCGGAGCAAGGGCGCCTACCCGTACGTGGACGCGTCCGGCAACGAGTTCGACGACCGCGACCATGCCTATGACGGAGCCGGCCCGCCGAACTTCCCCAAGCTCAACCGGGAGTCGTTCCCGTACACGCCGGTGGCAGGGCCGCAGAAGAAGACGCCGGCCTGGCTGAATGACGTCACGCTCTACCACAACCGGGGCGACTCGACGTTCAGCGGCGAGAACGCGGAGTACGGCGACTTCTTCGGCCTGGACGACCTGTTCACCGAGCACCCGCGCGTCGTGGCGGGCATGACCGACATCTTCACGTTCTGGATCGACGAGCTGCAGATCGACGGCTACCGGGTGGACACCGTCAAGCACGTGAACCTGGAGTTCTGGCAGGCGCTGGCCCCGGCGGTGCAGAAGTACGCGCGGAGCAAGGGCCGGCCGGACTTCTTCGTGTTCGGCGAGGTGTTCGACTCGGACGTGCGCAAGACGTCCCAGTACACGACCGCCGGCAAGCTCCAGTCGACGTTGGACTTCCCGTTCCAGTCGGCCGCCCGGGGCTTCGCCACCGGGAAGGCACCGCAGGCCACGGCGGACGCGTTCGACGCCAGCGACTACTACACCGACGCCGACTCCAACGCGTACTCGCTGCCCACGTTCCTCGGCAACCACGACATGGGCCGCATCGGGAACATGCTCCGCACCGACCTCCCGGCCGCCGCCGACCCCGAACTGCTCGCCCGCGACCAGCTCGCCCACGCGCTGCTGTATCTCTCGCGCGGCAACCCGGTCGTCTACTACGGCGACGAGCAGGGCTTCACCGGCGACGGCGGCGACAAGGACGCGCGCCAGTCGATGTTCGCGTCGAAGGTGGCGTCGTACAACGACGACGACCTGATCGGGACCGACCGCACGACGGCGACCGACAGCTTCGTCGCGGACCACCCGCTCTACCAGCGGCTCAAGGCACTCGCCGCCCTCACGGCCCGGCACCAGGCGCTGCGGTCAGGGGCGCAGGTGCAGCGGCACGCCGCCGGCAACCTGCTCGCGTTCAGCCGGATCGGCGCCAAAGAGCGGATCGAGTACGTCGTCGCGCTGAACAACGGCACGCAGCCGGTCGCCGCCGCGATCCCCACGTTCTCGGCGGGGATGCGGTTCGACCAGGTCTGGCCCTCTCGCGGCAGTCTCACGACGGGTGCCGACCGGCGCGCCCGGATCACGGTGCCGCCGCTGGCAGCAGTCGTCTATCGCGCCGGTGCTCCGGTTCACCACACCGGCGGGGCGCCGTCCGTCCGGATCAATCCGCCGGAGGCGGGCAGTGAGGTGAAGGGGCGCGTGGAGCTGCGGGCGAACGTCGGGGGCGCCGGGTTTGCGCAGGTGACGTTCGCGGTGCGTCCCGAAGGCGCGCGGAAGTGGCAGGTTGTCGGCACCGACGACAACGCGCCGTACCGCGTGTTCCCGGACGTGTCCGGGTATCCGAAGGGGACGAAGCTCGACGTCAAGGCCGTGGTCAAGGACGCGGCCGGCAACCTGAACGCCGACCGGGTGCAGGTCGTGGTCGGCGCGGAGGAGCCCGCCCCGCCGCCCGGCGCGCAGCCGCCGCGTGGCTACCAGGTGATCCACTACCAGCGCGGCGACGGCAACTACGACGGCTGGGGGCTGGACGTCTCCGGTGACGTGGTGACGCCGGGCCGGGTGGCGTTCGCAGGCCGTGACGCCTACGGACCGTACGCGTGGGTGAAGCTCAAGCCGGACGCGACGGCGGTGACGTTCGCGGTCACCAAGGACGGCGCGTCCGACGGTGGCGGGACGGTGAATCCCAAGGCAGCGCCCGAGGTGTGGGTGCGCGGCGGCGACGGTGCTACTCGTCGCAGGCGTCGGCGGACGGTTACGTGACCGTCCACTATCGACGTCCGGACGGGAACTACGACGGCTGGGGCGTCTACGTCTTCGGTGGCGTGGACGACTCCGAGCTGACGACGTGGCCGGCGACCCGGCCGTTCACCGGCACGGACTCGTTCGGCGCGTTCGCCCGGGTCAAGATCAAGCCGGGCGGCGGCAAGGTGGGCGTGATCGTCCAGAAGAACGGCGAGAAGGACGTCGCGCCCGATCGATTTGTCGACCCGCTGGCCGAGCCGGACGTCTGGTACGTCTCCGGTGACGAGACGTCGTACTTCTCCCAGGGCGATGCGCAGGACTACGCCGTCATCCACTACAACCGCCCCGACGGCGACTACGACGGCTGGACGATCTACCACTGGACCGGATCGGCGACCCCGACACCGTCCTGGGAACAGTCGCCCGGCCCGGACGGCACCGACGCGTTCGGCGCGTTCTGGAAGATCCCGCTGGTGGACGGCGCCCCTGCGCTGAACTACATCATCCACAAGGGAGACACGAAGGACCCCGGGGGCGACCAGACCCTCGACCTGGACGGGATCGGGCACGAGGTGTGGTTCCTGGCCGGGTCCGCGGACGGGAACGGGCGGGCCACCTACCTGCTGCCGATCGTCGGCGGCGCGGGTGCGGACGCCGACCTGACGAAGTCGCGGGCGGTGTGGGTGTCGCGGGACGTCGTGGCGTGGAAGATCGCGCCGGCGGCCGGGCACGCGTACTCGCTGCGGTACTCGGCGCTGGCGGACATCGTGGTGGATCCGTCCGGCGGCATCGCGCGGGGTCTGACATTGAGGCTGGATCCTGTGGCGGGCGGGTTGCCTGCCGATCTGCGGGCGAAGTTCCCGCACCTGGCGGAGTACGCGGCGTTCCGGGTGCGGGCCGGCGACCTCGGGCGGGTGCCGGCGGCGTTGACCGGGCAGGTCGTCGCCGTCGACCGCGACGCCGAGGGAGCGCTGCGGGCCGCGACGGGCGTGCAGGTGGGCGGGGTGCTCGACGCGCTGTACGCGGGGCCGTGGCAGCTGGGTCCGCGCGTGACGGGCTCACGGGCTTCGGTGGCGCTCTGGGCGCCGACCGCGCAATCCGTTCGGTTGCGGCTCTTCGGTTCTGCGCCGACCGGTGTTCCCGCGCTGGTTCCTCTGCGTCGGGACTCGCGGTCTGGGGCCTGGTCCGCGGCCGGGCCATGGGCGGGGCGGTACTACCAGTTCGAGGTGCGGGCGTACGCGCCGAGCACGCGGCGGATCGAGACGAACGTCGTCACCGACCCGTACTCCACCGCGCTCGCCGCCGATTCGACGCACAGCCTGTTCGCGGACCTGGCGTCGGCGGCGCCGCCCGGATGGTCCTCCCTGCGTAAGCCTGGCCTGTCGCGGCACTCGCTGTACGAGCTGCACGTCCGGGACTTCTCGGCCGGGGACAAGTCGGTGCCGGCGGCGTGGCGTGGCACGTACAAGGCGTTCACGGTGCCGGGTTCCGACGGGATGAAGCACCTGCGCTCGCTGGGCGTCTCGACCGTCCACCTGCTGCCGACGTTCGACATCGCGACGATCGCCGAGCGGCGGTCCGCCTGGGAGGAGCCTGACTGCGACCTGCCGTCGATGGCGCCCGACTCCGAGGACCAGCAGGCGTGTGTCGGTGCCGTGGCCGAGAAGGACGGCTTCAACTGGGGGTACGACCCGTACCACTACAACGTGCCCGAGGGCTCGTACGCGACCTCGCCGGACGGCGTGACGCGGACCCGCGAGTACCGCGAGATGGTCGCCGGGCTGCACAACGCCGGGCTGCGCGTCGTGGCCGACGTCGTCTACAACCACACGACGGCCGCCGGGCAGGACTCGCGGAGCGTCCTCGACCGCGTGGTGCCGGGCTACTACCACCGGCTCGACGGGGACGGCGCGGTCACCACGTCGACCTGCTGCGCGAACACGGCGACCGAGAACGCGATGATGGGCAAGCTCGTCGTCGACTCGATCGTGCACTGGGCGCGCACGTACAAGCTGGACGGATTCCGGTTCGACCTGATGGGACACCACCCGAAGGCGAACATCCTCGCCGTGCGCGCCGCGCTCGATTCGCTGACGCTGGCTCGGGACGGCGTCGACGGACGGCGCGTCTTGTTGTACGGCGAGGGCTGGGACTTCGGCGAGGTCGCCGGCGGTGCCCGGTTCGTGCAGGCCACCCAGGCGAACATGGCGGGGACGGGCGTCGCGACGTTCACCGACCGGCTGCGCGACGCCGTACGCGGCGGCGGTCCGTTCGACGACGACCCGCGCATCCAGGGCTTCGGCAGCGGGCTGTTCACCGACCCGAACTCCTCGCCCGCGAACGGCGACGCCGCCGCGCAGAAGGCCCGGCTGCTGCACTACCAGGACCTGATCAAGCTGGGCCTCGCCGGAAACCTGCGCGACTATCAATTTGTCGACTCCAGCGGGCAGGTCGTTCGCGGGTCCGATGTGGACTACAACGGATCGCCGGCCGGGTACGCGGCACAGCCAGGCGAGGTGGTGACATACGTCGACGCGCACGACAACGAGACGCTGTACGACGCCCTCGCGTACAAGCTGCCGGCCGATACGCCGATGGCCGACCGGGTACGGATGCAGCAGGTCGCGCTGGCCACCGCGTTCCTCGGGCAGGGACGGCCGTTCGTCCACGCGGGCGCCGAGATCCTGCGGTCCAAGTCGCTCGACCGCAACAGCTACAACTCGGGCGACTGGTTCAACCGGCTCGACTTCACGTACCGGACGAACGGGTTCGGGTCCGGGTTGCCGCCGGCCGCGGACAACGCCGCGAAGTGGACGTACGCGCGGCCGCTGCTGGGGGCCGCCGGCCCTGGCACCGACGACATCCTGGCGAGCCGGTCGCGGTTCTCGGACTGGATGCGGATCCGGCGCTCGTCGCCGCTGTTCGAACTGGGCAGCGCCGACCTGGTGCAGCAGAAGGTCTCGTTCCTTCCCGGTTCCCCGGGGGTGATCGTCATGCGCATCGACGACACGGTCGGGCCGGACGTGGATCCGCGCCTGTCCGGGCTGGTGGTCGTGTTCAACGCCGCTTCCTCCGCCGCGACCGTGGACGTGCCTGGCGAGTTGGCGTTGCACCCGGTCCAGGCGTCGGGCGCCGATCCGGTCGTCAAGGACGTGTCGATCGGCGGCACTCGCGTGACGGTGCCGGCGCGGACGGTGGCGGTGCTGACCAGCGGCGGCTGAGTACCGTGTGGGGATGGAGCCACGGATCGTCTCGGTGAACATCGCCGCCACGCTCATGCCGGTGGACTACGCCGATACCGGGCAGACCGGTATCGGCAAGCGTCCGGTCGACGGGCGGGTGGCGCTGCGGGACGACCACGTCGTCGGTGACCACATCGGCGACCGCCGCCACCACGGCGGGTACGACCAGGCGGTGTACGCGTACGCCCGCGAGGACGCCGCCTGGTGGGCCGCCGAACTGGGCCGCGAGCTGCCGCCCGGCTCGTTCGGCGAGAACCTCTCGACCGAGGGCATCGACCTCACCGCGGCCGTGGTCGGCGAACGCTGGACGGTGGGCACGGCCCTGCTGGAAGTGAGCTTCCCCCGGATCCCGTGCCGGACGTTCGCCGGCTTCTGGGACGTCCGTGACCT
This sequence comes from uncultured Actinomycetota bacterium, assembly GCA_963742725.1. Taxonomy (GTDB): domain Bacteria; phylum Actinomycetota; class Actinomycetes; order Mycobacteriales; family Cryptosporangiaceae; genus CAVVAL01. The sequence continues at coordinate 1,052,901 of CAVUMX010000004.1, forward strand.
GATCAAGCGGTTCACCGCCCGGGTCCTGCCGGGCACGTACCTCAGGATCGTCACCGAGGGCGACGTGGGGGCGGGCGATCAGATCGCGCTGGTCCACCGTCCGGATCACGGGGTGACGATCGGAGAGCTTTTCCGGGGCTTCACGGGCGAACGGTCCCTCGCGCCCCGGCTGGCGACGGCAGAGGCGGACCTCGCCGAGAAGTACCGCGACCGCCTCGCACGGTGGGGCTAGCTGTCGCGGCCGATGGTGACGACGACGTGTGTCCTGGAGGCCTTGTCGTCGTCGCGCCACTTGCCGCTGTTGGCGGTCCAGACCTTGCCGGCGTAGGCCACCCGCTGGATCCCGAACTCGTGTGACTTGGCGACGAACCAGTGCGCGGCGCGCCACCCCAGCGTGGACTTGCTGCCGCCGCCGACCGCGACACGGAGTACGGGCGCCTTGTCGGACCGGGTGGACGTGACGCTCAGCTTGCCGAGGTCATGGCTGAGTTCGGTGAGGACGAGTTGCGCGGCCTGGTCGCCGGCGCGTGCCGTCCGCTCGCGGAGCTGGCAGGTGACCGCGCCCGTCTCGCCGCCGAGGAGCGCGGCCGCGAGTGTCGCGGCGTCGGCCTCCCACTGCTGGTACAGGGTCGGGTGGCCGCTGCGCTGGACGGCCTGGGCGGCGTCTGTGAGCCGCATCGTCTCCCACTGCGGCACCTTCACGAGGTGGCCGTAGAACTTGCCAGCGGCGTAGCGCGGGTCCTGGAGCTGGTCGGGCGTGCCCCAGCCCTGGGACGGCCGCTGCTGGAAGAGGCCGATGGAGTCGCGGTCGCCGCTGGTGAGATTCCGCAGCTTCGACTCCTGGAGGGCTGTCGCCAGTGCGATCGTGACCGCCCGCTCGGGAAGCTGCCGCCGCACGCCGATGGCGGCGATCGTCGCGGCGTGGGTGAGCTGATCGGGCTCGATCCGGACGACGTCCTCGCCGGAGTACACGCGGCAGGTGTCGGTCAGGAACGGTATGCGCACATTGGACAGACGAGCGATCGCGAACGCGCCCACACCGACGACGACGGTGAGGGCGGCAACGGCGGCGATGACCCGTCGCATCACGGGCTGGCCTCCATGGGTTGGCGGCAACGTCCGTGTCCGAGCCTACGGGGCCGGCGCCAAGCGGCCACCCGGGTCCCACTCAACTCTTAACCGTATGCACGTACTGTTAAGCTGGCCCGCATGGGGATCACGGGGGTGTTACCGCAGGCCGGGCCGGCAAGGACGCTGGCCATCGCGACGTTCGTCAACACGGTCGGCAACGGCCTGTTCATGACGGTGAGTGCGATCTTCTTCACGCGTTCGGTCGGACTGTCCGTCCGCGAGGTCGGCATCGGCCTCACGATCGCGGCCGCCGCCGGGCTCGTCGTGAGCGCACCGATCGGGCATCTCGCCGATCGCTGGGGGCCGCGCGAAGTACTCATCGCTCTAGCGTTATCGCAGGCTGTGACGGCTTTGGCGCTCGTCGTGGTGCACTCGTTCTGGCTGTTCGTGCTGGTCGTGAGCCTCGGCGGCATGGTCGACCGGGGCGCCAGCGCCGCGCGTGGCGCGGTCATCGCGGGCGCCCTACCCGCCGACGGACGGGTGCGAGCGCGTGCGTACCTGCGCGCCGTCACCAACGTCGGAATCTCACTCGGCGCGGTCGGCGCCGGGGCGGCGCTGCACGTCGACACGCGCGCCGGGTACGTGGCGGTGATCCTGGTCGACGCGGTGTCGTTCGTGCTGGCGGCGGTGGTGCTGACGCGCATCCCGCACCTGCCGCCGCTGGCCGTTCCGGATGGTTCGCGAGGCGGGCTGGTAGCGCTGCGGGACCGTCCGTTCGTGGTCTACAGCCTCGTGAACGGCGCCCTTGCGATCCACTATGGACTGCTGGAGGTCGCGGTGCCGCTGTGGGTCGTGCTGCGGACCGACGCGCCACGGTGGGTGGTGGCCGCGCTGTTCCTCGTGAACACGGCCATGGTGGTGCTGTTCCAGGTGCGGTTGAGCCGGGGGACGGACGATCTCCGGTACGCGGCGCGGGTCCAGGTCCGGTCCGGGGTGCTGCTCGCCGTCGCGTGCGTGCTGTTCGCGCTCGCCGGCGGACGGTCGGCCTGGGTCGCGACGGCGGTACTGATCGCGGCGGCGTTCGTGCACGTCCTCGGTGAGCTGTGGCAGGCGGCCGGGTCGTGGGGGCTCTCGTTCGGGCTCGCGCCCGCTCACGCGCAGGGCCAGTACCAGGGCGTGTTCAACGCCGGCTGGGGGCTCGGCAACATGCTGGCGCCGCTCGTCGTCACGGCGCTCGCCGTCGAATGGGGGACGCCGGGGTGGCTCATTCTCGGCGCGACGTTCGTGATCGCGGGAGCGCTCGTGCCGCCCGTGGCACGGTGGGCGGAGCGCAGCCGCCCCGCCGCAGTGGTCGTGGCCGCGACCTGAGCTGTGCGTTGCGGCCGTGCGGTGCGCCGCGTTGCCGTGCGGCGATCTGCCACGTGGCGGTGCGGTGCGGGCCAACTGTGCGGGCCGCAGGCTAGGGTGCGGGCCGTGGGTGCGGCCGTGCCGGCTTGGCGGCGCTTGCGCGGCGGGATTTGGTGCCGGCTGGCAGGATCGCGGGTATGAGCGATGCCCCCGCTGGCCGATCCGCGACGATGACCGTGCTGACGACCGGGTACGTCGGGCCGCGGACCGCGAGCACCGTGACGTACGTCGCCGACGGGGCGCTCCGGCTGGTGGTGGATCCGGGGATCGTCGCCGACCGGCGCGAGTGCATCCTCGATCCGCTGGCCGCCGCGGGTGCGGCGCCGACGGACGTCACCGACGCGGTGTTCAGCCACCATCACCCCGACCACACGATCAACGCGGCGCTGTTCCCGAACGCGCGCTTCCACGACCACTGGGCCGTGTATTTCAACGACGTGTGGACCGACCGTGACGCGGAGGGGTTCGAGCTGTCGGAGTCCGTCCGGCTGATCCGCACGCCCGGTCACACGCCCGAGGACATCACCACCCTCGTCGGGACGGCGGACGGGGTGGTCGCGTTCACGCACGTCTGGTGGAGCGTGGACGGGCCGGCGGTCGACCCGTACGCGGTTGACCCGGAGGCGCTCAGCGCGAGCCGGGAACGGGTACTCGCGGTCGCCGACCTGGTCGTCCCGGGCCACGGCGCCCCCTTCGTCCCGAGCTCCACGACCCCTCGCTGACGCCCACCCTCCCGGCCACGTCGCTCGCCGCCGATTTTCGGGTGGGATCGCAGAGTCTGACTCTCCGATCAGACCCAAACCCGCCGGCTGCGCCCCGTCTCGGTGCGCCGGCTCACACTGCCTGCTCGCCTCGGTTCGGCGATTCCCCTGGGCCCACGCCCCGCGGTGTGCCGCCGGTTCCGGGTGGCAACGAGGAGCCTGACTTTCCGGGCCGGCCGGGTCCGCCGTGGCGAGTCTGGGCCTAGAGCGTGACCTGGCGGCGGGTGTCGATGCCTGTGCCGTGGACCGGGTCGCGGCCGGGGATGTGCACCTCGTGGCTGGTCGCGTGGGCGCGGTAGAGGCGGAGGGCGGCGTCGCCGCTGAGTTCGTGCGGCTGGAACCGATGGGCGCCCGGACCGACGCGGGCGAACGCTTCGACGCAGCGCTGCGGCAGTTCGTCGTCAGCGACGACAGTCGCGTGAGCGGAGACGTAGACGGCCTGGCCCTGACCGATCGGCGCCGTGGAGTCGAAGATGACGATGGCGACCTCGGGTTGGGCGGCGATGTTCGTGGAGTGGCGGGCGGCGGGCGAGGACACCCAGTAGAAGTCGCGGTAGGCGACGTGGGTGAAGTAGACCGGCGACAACCGCGGTCGGTGGTCGGGCTCGGTCGTGCCGAGCGTGAGGTACTGGTTCGTGTCGATGACGCGCCGCGCCCTCTCGCCCAGGTCATCGGGTCGGTTCACGGTGCGACTCCCCACGATCGGCCAATCGGCACAGGTCGTTCTAACACGTGTCGGCTGCTGACGGCGTGGCGTTCGCAGATCTGTGGACAGTGGATCGCCTGTGGATGGTTTTCCGGGCGCTCGTTGCGTTTCCGTCAAGCTTCCTTCGTGACGGACGCGATGCCGAGGAGGCACTATGGCAGTCATGACGATCTCACCGACGGCGTTGCCGTTCGGCCGGGCGTTGACGGCGGACGACCTGGAACAGATCCCCGATGACGGCCACCGCTACGAGCTGCTCGACGGGACCCTGCTCGTGAGCCCCGCGCCGGCCTGGCAGCACCAGGAGGTGCAGGGCGCGCTCTTCGTCCGGCTCTGGGATGCGTGCCCCGCCGGGGTGCGCGCACTGATGGCACCGTTCGCCGTGCGGCTGACGGCGGACACCGAGCTGCAGCCGGACATCCTGGTGGCCCGGTACGAGGACCTGACGCCCAAGAATCTGCCCGTCGCGCCGCTGCTCGCGGTGGAGGTCCGCTCGCCGAGCACCGCCTGATCGATCTCAACCTCAAGAAGGCGGCGTACGAGCGGCAGGGCGTGCAGTCGTACTGGATCGTCGACCCGGATCCGGAGAAGCCGAGCCTGCTCGCCTTCGGGCTGGACGATGGCGGCCGCTACGTCCAGATGGCGGACGTGACCGGAACCGAGCTGTTCGCCGCCGAACGGCCGTTCCGCTTCACAGTGACCCCCGCCGATCTCGCCGCCGGCCTTCACCCGGACGACCCAGCACCCACGACCTAACCGCACCGCGGGCCCCGCCGGGATACTCGGCCGCCGGGCGGGGCGGTGCTTGGCGGCTCGCGTCAGGTGGAGGTCGGGACCCAGGACGGGTCGCGCTTTTCACGGAACGAGGCGATGCCCTCCCGTCCCTCCTCGGACGTGAAGTACTGGACGGACAGCGCCGTCAGCTCGTCGAGTTCGGCCTTCAGGGACGCGGGCTCCGGGCGGCGGAGCAACTCCTTCGCTCCGGCCAGCGCGTTCGGGGCGCCCCGAACCAGGGACGCCACGTACCTGGCCACCTCGGCGTCCACCTGGTCCGCCGGCACCGCGGACGTGACGAGCCCGATCTCGGCGGCGCGGCGGCCGCCGAAGACGTCGCCGGTGAGGAACAGCTCGGTCGCCGCTCGGGGCGCCAGCCGGGGGAGCACCGTCGCCGAGATGACGGCCGGGATGACGCCGATCCGCACCTCGGTGAACGCGAACGTGGCGTCGTCGGCGGTGACGGCGATGTCGGCGGCGCCGATCAGTCCGAGGCCGCCGGCGCGGGCCGGGCCGGCGACACGGGCGACGACGGGCTTCGGCGACTCCCACATCGTCCGCAGGATCTCGGGCAGGCTGGCGACGGGCAGGTCGGCGCCGGACGACGCGGCCTGGGTCGCCTTCAGGTCGGCACCCGAGCAGAACACCCGTCCGGTGTGGGACAGGACGATCACCCGGACGGCATCGTCGGCGAGGGCGGCGCGCAGCCCGGCGAGAAGCTCGCTCATCAGCTGGGCGGACAGCGCGTTCCGGTTGTGCTCCGAGTCCAGGGTCACCGTGGCGACGCCCGCGGCGACCTCGTACCGGACGAGGGACTCGGTCACTGTGCTCTCCTTCACGACGGATCGTCCTCGAAGCGTGTGGAATCGTGCGCGGTAGCCACAGAAATCCCACACGCTCCGGCCGGCCCGAACCACCGCGCCGGCAGGGGTCACACTAGACGGATGCCCGGACCGCTCCCCGACGGTGATCCCGCCCCGCGTGACGGCGCCCTGCCGGCGTCAGCCCTGGGCGCCGTCGGCAGCCGCGGCTTCGGGCTCTACGTCCACGTGCCGTTCTGTGTCACCCGGTGCGGGTACTGCGACTTCAACACCTACACGGCGACCGAACTCGGCGGCGGCGCCGACCAGGCGGCCTACGCCGACACGGTCCTGTCCGAGCTGGCGCTCGCCGCCCGGGTCCTCGACGGCGCCGCGCCGCCGGTCGACACCGTGTTCGTCGGCGGCGGCACGCCGACCCTGCTGCCGGCCGACGACCTGGCCCGGGTCCTCGACGGCATCGCCACGACGTTCGGCCTGGCCGAAGGCGCCGAGGTGACGACGGAGGCGAACCCGGAGTCCGTCACGCCGGCGTCGCTCGCCACGCTGCGCCGCGCCGGATTCACCCGGATCTCGCTGGGGATGCAGTCGGCGCGCCCCCACGTCCTGGCGGTGCTCGACCGGCGCCACACGCCCGGACGTCCGCAGGAGGCGGCCGCCGAAGCGCGCGCCGCCGGGTTCGACCACGTCAACCTCGACCTGATCTACGGCGCCCCCGGCGAGACGGCCGAGGACTGGCAGGCGTCCCTGGACGCGGTGACCGCCGCCGGCGTCGACCACGTGTCGGCGTACGCGCTGATCGTCGAGGACGGGACCCGTCTCGGCCGGCAGGTCGCCCGCGGCGAGGTGCCGATGCCCGACGACGACGTCCTCGCCGACCGGTACCTCCAGGCCGACACGTCGCTCGCGGCCGCCGGCCTGGACTGGTACGAGGTGTCGAACTGGGCGTCCGCCCCGGACGCGCGCTGCCGGCACAACGAGCTGTACTGGCGCAGCGGCGACTGGTGGGGCCTCGGCCCAGGCGCGCACAGCCATGTGGGCGGCGTCCGCTGGTGGAACGTCAAGCACCCGGCGGCCTACGCCGCCCGTCTCGCGGGCGACGAGTCGCCGGCGCTTGCCCGCGAGGCCCTGGACGCGGAGACGCGGCGCGTCGAGGACGTCCTGCTGCGGTTGCGGCTCGTCGACGGCCTACCGCTGGACGTGCTGGACGCCGCCGGTCAGGACGCAGCCGAACGCGCCGCGACCGACGGCCTCCTCGACGCCGACGAGCACGCCGCCGGCCGCGCGGTCCTGACGTTGCGCGGCCGGCTTCTCGCCGACGGTGTCGTGCGGGACCTGCTCAGCTGACGAACTTGTAGCTCATCGGGTACACGAAGAACTCGCCGTTCGACGCCTTGATCCCGCCGATGACCGACAGGACGACCGGCACGATCGCGACCAGGATGAGCAGCGGGAACAGGATGCCGCACGTGACGAACGTCGCGATCCAGGCGATGACGATCGCCGCGAGCCACGTCAACTGGGAGTTCAGCGACTCGACGGCGTGCGCCCGGATGGCCGGCGACTCGGGGCCCTTCGACGACATCACGATCAGCGGCGCCACCCAGCCAAGGACAAACCCGCCCAACACGACACCGACCAGCGCCCCGAGGTGGGCGACGAGGATCCACGTCCGCTCGTCGCTGCCCGACCCGGCGCCGTAGGCCTGCGGCGGCGGCGTGGCGCCCGCATACCCGCCCGGCGGGACCGCGCCCGGTGGCGGGTACGACGGCGCCCCGTACGGCGGAGCCCCACCCGGCGGCGGCCCGGCGGCCGGCGGCGGTGCCGCGGCGGGCGGCGGTGCCGCCGCCGGGGGAGGCGCGGCGGCAGGCGGCGGCGCAGCGGCAGGCGGTGCCGCCGGGGAAGGCGCAGCGGGCGGGGTGTCAGCGGTCGGCGGTCCCGGCGGGGACGGCGCGCTGGGTGATTCCGGGCTGGCGGGCGGTCGGGGGGCCGCCGGCGAGCCGGACGACGGTGCCGTGTCGTCGGGGCGCGGAGACGACGGGGCGTTCTCCGGGTTCTCGGTCATGGGTCAAGCGTACGGAAAAAGGGCCCGCACCTGGCGGGATACGGCCGACGCGCCGCGTAATCCCGCAACGGGTGTGGGATTCCGCGCCGCTGTCGGCGTCGCCACGTATGATTGGCACTCAATCCATGCGAGTGCCAATCGCGTAGCGTGATGGGACCGGCACAGGAAGGGAGACGAGATGGCGCTGGACGACCGCAAACTCGAAGTTCTGCGCGCGATCGTGCAGGACTACGTCTCCACCCATGAGCCGGTCGGCAGCAAGGTGCTGGCCGAGCGGCACCACCTGGGCGTTTCCCCGGCGACGATCCGCAACGACATGGCGGCGCTGGAGGAGGAGGGCTACATCTCGCAGCCCCACACCAGCGCCGGCCGGGTCCCCACCGACAAGGGCTACCGGCTGTTCGTAGACCGGCTGTCCTCGATCAAGCCGTTGACGGTCGCGGAGCGCCGGGCGATCCACACGTTCCTGGAAGGCGCCGTCGACCTGGACGACGTGGTCAGCCGCACGGTCCGGCTGCTCGCCCAGCTCACCCGCCAGGTGGCGGTGGTGCAGTACCCGAGCCTGACCCGCAGCGCCGTGCGGCACGTCGAGCTGGTACCGGTCGCGTCCACCCGGATGCTCGTCGTCCTCATCACCGACACCGGCCGGGTCGAGCAGCGCATGGTGGACTTCCCGCACGGCCTGGAGGAGGTCCACGTCGACGGCCTCCGCAGCGCGGTGAACGGCGCCCTCATCGGCGAGCACTTCGCGGACGCGCCGCAGCGGGTAGTGGGGCTGGTCGAGTCGATCGAGCCCGAGCTGCGTCCGGCGATGACCACGCTCTCGACCGTCCTGCTGGAGACGCTCGTCGAGCGGCGGGAGGAGCGGCTGATGCTGGCCGGCACCGCCAACCTCACCCGCAGCGCCCTGGACTTCCCCGGCACGATCCGCCCGGTGCTCGAAGCCCTCGAAGAGCAGATGGTGCTGCTCAAGCTCATCGGCGAGGTGGACTCGCCGAGCACGTTGCGCGTCCTCATCGGCGACGAGAACCAGGTCGAGGGGCTGCGCGGCACGTCGGTCGTGAGCGCCGGGTATGGCACGGGCCACACCGCGCTCGCCGGTCTCGGGGTGCTCGGCCCGACCCGGATGGACTACCCGGGCACGATCAGTGCGGTGCGAGCCGTGGCGCGTTACGTCGGCGATCTGCTGTCTGGGAACTGAGGAAGAGTGGCCAAGGACTACTACGCCGTCCTCGGCGTGCGGCGTGACGCGTCGCCCGAGGACATCAAGCGTGCCTACCGGAAACTGGCGCGGGAACTCCACCCCGATGTGAACCCCGACGTCGAGGCGCAGGACAGGTTCAAGGACGTCTCCACCGCGTACGAGGTGCTGTCCGACCCGGCCAAGCGCGAGATCGTCGACCTCGGCGGCGACCCGCTCGCTCCCGGCGGCGGCCAGGGCACCCCGGGGCAGCCGTTCACCATGGGCTTCCAGGACATCATGGACGCCTTCTTCGGCGGCGCGCCCCAGCGCGGCCCGCGTCCCCGCACCCGCGCGGGCGCCGACGCGCTCATCCGGCTCGACCTCGACCTCGTCGAGACCGCGTTCGGCGTCAACCAGGAACTCACCGTCGACACCGCCGTCCTGTGCAACGACTGCGCGGGCGCCGGCACCGCCCCGGGCACGCACCCCGCCCAGTGCGACGTCTGCGGCGGGCGCGGCGAAGTCCAGACGGTGCAGCGGTCCTTCCTCGGCCAGGTCATGACCGCCCGCCCCTGCTCCGCCTGCCAAGGCTTCGGCTCCGTCATCGCCCACCCCTGCGCCGGCTGCGGCGGCGAAGGCCGCGTCCGCGCGCGCCGCACCCTCACCGTCAAGGTCCCCGCCGGCGTCGAAGACGGCATGCGCATCCGCCTCGCCGGCGAAGGCGAAGTCGGGCCCGGCGGCGGCCCACCCGGCGACCTCTACGTCGAAGTCCACGAACGGCCCCACGACGTCTTCAGCCGCCAAGGCGACGACCTCCACTGCCGCGTCTCCCTCCCCATGACCGCCGCCGCCCTCGGCACCCACCTCAACCTCAAGACCCTCGACGGCGAAGAAGCCATCGAGGTCAAGGCCGGCACCCAACCCGGCACCATCGTCCGCATCCGCGAACGCGGCGTCCCCCACCTCCGCGGCGCCGGACGCGGCGACCTCCACGTCCACCTCGAAGTCAAAACACCCACCCGCCTTGACCCCGACCAGGAAAAGGTCCTCCGCGAACTCGCGCGGCTCCGAGGCGAAGAACACCCCGAACCCATCCGCCAAACCGGCGGCTTCTTCTCCAAGATGCGCGACGCCTTCAACGGCCACGCGTAGGCGGCCCACCTGCCCGCCTGCGCGAACCGGACTGTTCGGGATGCCGTCCTGAAACCGGGCGCGGGATACCCCGATATCCCCGACAGTTGTACGGCCCCGGCCCGGCCCGGCCCCGGCCCCGGCGCCGGCGCCGGCGCCGGGGTGGCACGGCCGCTGCCCCCGGGTGAGAAGGTGGGCGGCGTGAGTGACCCCGTCTTCCTCGTCGACTCCCTGCCCGCCGGCGGTACCGCCGTCCTGGACGGACCCGAAGGGCGCCACGCCGCCACCGTCCGCCGGCTCGGCGCCGGGGAACGGGTACTCCTCGCCGACGGTGCTGGGGGCGTTGCTTCTTGTGAAGTGACGAACGTCCGTAAAGACGCTCTGGATCTTGCCGTTCTCGACGTGCGGCACGTCGCGCCGGCACACCCGCGCGTCACCGTCGTCCAGGCCCTCCCGAAGGGCGACCGCGGCGAGCTGGCCGTCGAGATGCTGACCGAAGCCGGCGTCGACGGGATCGTGCCGTGGCAGGCGTCCCGGTGCGTCACCCGGTGGCGCGACGCGCGCGGCGACAAGGCCCTTGCACGGTGGCGGTCCTCGGCGAGAGAAGCGGCCAAGCAGTCCCGGCGAGCATGGCTACCTAACGTAGTGCCCCTCGCTACAACCAGTGAGGTAGCTGGTCTGCTAGCTGAAGCGGACATTGCACTCATCCTGCACGAAGAGGCGACGACCTCACTGTCCCGAGTGGACCTCCCGGCGCCCGGATCCGACACCACGATCGTCCTCGTCGTCGGCCCCGAAGGCGGCATCGCACCAGCCGAGATCGAAGCCTTCGCGCAGGCCGGAGGGGTGCCGGTCCAGCTCGGCCCGTCCGTCCTGCGCACCTCCACGGCCGGCGTCGCCGCCCTCGCCGTCGTCTCCGCCCGCACCGGACGATGGTGACTGACCAAACGCGAGTCAACGTCTCATTAATCTGGTGTTGACCTGCGACTTTATTGCGCTCTGTTCATGAGATTTCGCTCCGAAAACCGCCGCCGGTAGCTAACGTGATCACAACGACGTGCCGGGGAGGGTACGTCAACGCACCCGGGGGAGGGCGCGGGCCGGGCGTGACCAGGACACGGCGAAAGCCGTACCAGGCGCGTCGCACCACAACTGAAACGCCCGCCGGTTCCCCCGGGCCACACCGAACCCAACAGGCCGAAAACTCGTTGATCGGGATATGGGCTCACACACGGGGAACAGCGTGACAAACGGCGTGCATTTAGAGGCGGTACCCGGGGACTCCGTGGAGGGGTTCGTCCCAAGGGGGAGTGCCATGATCGGCAGAACAGCGAGTAACCGCAGAACCATCCAGTCCGACCAAGGGCGCGCATGGGTAGCAGAGGGTGAGCGCGCGGCACGAGGCGGCAAACCCATCGACGCCAACCCCTACGAAGGACGCGGTCAACAAATCCCCCGCCTCCTCTGGCTCCGCGGTTGGTGCGCGGCCCGCTGAGGCCCGCTCGGCTTCTCCGCTTTGCGATCGTGGCGCCTCAGCGGGCTCCACGTTAGATCTCTAGGATCTGGCGTATGGCTGAGTGTTTGTTCTGCCGGATCGTGGATGGCGAGATCCCGGCTGATGTTGTGCATGAGACCGAACGCGTTCTTGCGTTTCGGGATATCAGGCCGCAGGCGCCTGTGCACGTGCTCGTGATCCCGAAAAAGCACTACGCGAACGCCGGGGAGCTCGGGGTGGGGGATCCGGCGCTCGCCGGCGAGGTGCTCGAAGTCGCCGCCGCGGTGGCGGCCAAGGAAGGCGTCGCGGAGCACGGGTACCGGTTCCTGTTCAACACCGGGCCGCACTCGGGGCAGGAAGTGTTCCACGTCCACGGGCACGTCCTCGGCGGCCGGCCGCTCGGCCCCATGCTGGCCCCCCGCACCGCCTGACTACCCTGACGGTTTCGTGCCACTGAACGGGGGATCAGGCCATGCCGGAGCAGGACGCCGCGAAAGCGTGCGAACGGATCGTCGCCACCCTCCAGTCCAAGGAACGGGTACCGGCGGTCAGCGCCGCCGTCGCCCGCGCCGACCGCCCCCTGTGGACACACCAGATCGGCACCGCCGGCGGCGACACCCCGCTGACCGACGAGACCCAGTTCCGCATCGGCTCCGTCACCAAGACGTTCACGGCCGCGCTCGTCCTCCAACTGCGTGACCAGGGCCTGCTCGGACTCGAAGACCCCCTCCGCGCCCACCTCGACGTGCCCGCCCACGGCGACCTCACGATCCGCGCCATGCTCAGCCACACCGCCGGCCTCCAACGCGAACCGGCCGGCAACGTCTGGGACACCTTCGACGTCCCGGACGTCGACCAGGTCATCGCCGACCTCGCCCGCGCCGAAGCGGTGCTCCCGCCGTCCCGCCGCTGGCACTACTCCAACCTGGCGTACGCGCTCCTCGGCCAGTTGGTCGCCCGCAAGCTCGGCGGCACCTGGGAAGAGGTACTGACCGACCGGCTCCTGGCACCGCTCGGACTGACGGCCACGACCGTCGCACCGCGCGCCCCCTTCGCCCAGGGCTATCTCGTCGAGGCCTACACCGACCACGCCCGACCCGAACCCGAGTTCCCGATCGCCGGCGTCGGCCCCGCCGCCCAGCTCTGGAGCACCGCCTCGGACATGGCCAGGTGGGCGCTGTTCCTCGCCGACCCCGACCCGGCCGTCCTCGCGCCCGGCACCGTCGATGAGGCCTGCCAGCCCCTCACGGTCACCGATCCCGACCAGTGGCTCGCAGGCTGGGGCCTCGGGCTGATCCTGGTCCCGCAGGGCGGCCGCGTCATCCACGCCGGCCACGACGGCGCCATGCCCGGCTTCCTCGCCGGCATGTACTGCCGGCGCGGCGAGAAGATCGGGGCGGCTGTACTGGGGTCGTCCACGACGGCGTCGGGCGTCTGCCTCGCGCCGCACGCGCTGCTTGCCGCCAGTCTCGAACACGACCCGCACGCCGTCGAGCCCTGGAAGCCCGGCGAGCCGGTGCCGGACTCCCTCGCCAGCGCGGTGGGCCGGTGGTGGTCCGAAGGGTCCGAGTTTGTCTTCTCCTGGCGCGACGGGCACCTGGAGGCGAGGGGGGCTGCCGCGCCGCCGGAGCGTCCGCCGGCCGTCTTCGCTGTCGAGGGCGCCGACGTGCTGCGGGTCGTCTCCGGTCGCGAGGTCGGCGAACGGCTCGAACTGACGCGCGACGCCGCCGGGACGGTCGTCCAGATGCGCTGGGCGACCTACCGCGTCACCCGCGACCAGCAGACGTTCGACCAGCTGGCCCGGTAGGCGACCGGGCGTTTTCTCGGAAGCTTCTGTCGGCTTGCGCAGTTAAGATGGATGCGTACCGACCCGACGAGACCGGAAGCAGGCGTGAACTGGCCATTCGTGGCCTACCCATGGTGAACACCGAATCGCGCGCAACGGCGCAGACCCGCATCGTCGTCCCCGACGCACAGTCCATGGTGAGCCTGCTCGGCTCTGGTGACGAGATTCTCAAGCTGATCGAGAAGTCCGTCCGCGCCGATGTGCACGTCCGTGGCAACGAGATCACGCTGACCGGCTCGCCGGCCGACAACGCGTTCGCCGAGCGCCTCTTCGCCGAGCTGCTCGCGCTGCTGGAGAAGGGCGAACCCCTCGACCTGGACGCCGTCCGGCGCGTCACGGGCATGCTCACCGGCGGCACGAGCGAGCGCCCGGCCGACGTGCTGACCCTCAACATCCTGTCCCGGCGCGGCAAGACGATCCGCCCGAAGACCGTGAACCAGAAGCGGTACGTGGACGCGATCGATCAGCACACGATCGTCTTCGGCATCGGCCCCGCCGGCACCGGCAAGACGTACCTGGCGATGGCGAAGGCCGTCCAGGCGCTGCAGGCCAAGCAGGTGAACCGCATCATCCTGACCCGTCCGGCCGTCGAGGCGGGCGAGCGGCTCGGGTTCCTGCCCGGCACCCTGTACGACAAGATCGACCCGTACCTGCGTCCGCTCTACGACGCGCTGCACGACATGCTCGACCCCGAGTCGATCCCGCGCCTCATGCAGGCGGGCACGATCGAGGTCGCGCCGCTGGCGTACATGCGTGGCCGCACGCTCAACGACGCGTTCATCATCCTGGACGAGGCGCAGAACACCACGCCCGAACAGATGAAGATGTTCCTGACCCGGCTCGGGTTCGGCGCGAAGATCGTGGTCACCGGCGACGTCACCCAGGTCGACCTGCCGGGCGGCACGCGCAGCGGCCTGAAGCTCGTCCAGGACATCCTCGACGACGTCGACGACGTGCACTTCTCGCAGCTCACCAGCGCCGACGTGGTCCGGCACCGGCTGGTCGGCGACATCGTGGACGCGTACGCGAAGTGGGACCTGGCCGAGCAGTCCCAGAGCGAGAGCGGCCGGCGTCCGGTCCAGGCGCGGCGCCCGGGGCGGAGGGGCTAGTCCCGTGTCGATCGAGATCTCGAACGAGTCCGGCTTCCCCATCGACGAGTCGAAGGTCCTGGCGGTGGCCCGGCACTCGCTCGACGAGATGGGCGTGCATCCGATGGCGGAGCTGTCGCTGCTGCTCGTCGACGTCGAGTACATGGCCGAGCTGAACCACCGCTGGATGGGCAAGACCGGCCCGACCGACGTCCTGGCGTTCCCGATGGACGAGCTGGAGATCGGGCGCGGCCCCGGCGCCGAGGACGATCCGGAGCCGACCCTGCTGGGCGACGTCGTGCTGTGCCCGGTGGTGGCCGAGCGGCAGGCACGCGCCGCCGGCCACCGCACCGAGGACGAACTGCACCTGCTCACCGTCCACGGCATCCTGCACCTGCTCGGCTACGACCACGCCGAGCCGGAGGAGGAGCGGGAGATGTTCGGCCTCCAGGGCCGCCTGCTCCAGTCGTGGCGGGCGCAGGTCGCGCCGTAGCCGTGAACGATCCCGCGCTCGTGATGACGGCCGGCGGCCTGATCGTGCTCGCGGGGCTGTTCGCGATGACGGACGCGGCGCTGAACCAGGTGTCGCTGGCCCGCGCGACGGAGATGGTCCGGGACGGGGTGCGCGGCGCGCGCACGCTGCAGGCCGTCGTCCGGCAGGTGCCCCACCACGTGGCGCTCCTCCTGCTGCTCCGGCTCCTGTGTGAGCTGACGGCGACCACCCTCGTCGCGCTCGTCGCGGTCGACACGTGGGGCGCCGGGTGGACGGCCGCGCTGATCACGGCGGGTGCGATGACGGTCGTCAGCTTCGTCCTCGTCGGGGTCGGCCCGCGGACGATCGGCCGCCAGCACGCGTACACGGTCGCGCTGATCACGGCCGGTCTGACCCGCTGGCTCGGCCGCGCGCTGGGCCCGCTCGCCCGGCTGCTGATCCTCGTCGGCAACGCCGTCACGCCTGGTCAGGGCTATCGCGAAGGCCCGTTCGCGACGCAGGTCGAGCTGCGGGAACTGGTCGACCTGGCCGAGCAGCGCGGCGTCGTGGAGCACGACGAGCGCGAGATGATCCACTCGGTCTTCGAGCTGGGCGACACGATCGTCCGCGAGGTCATGGTGCCGCGCACCGAGGTCGTCTGGATCGAGGGCACCAAGAGTGTCCAGCAGGGGTTGGCGCTGGCGCTGCGCAGCGGGTTCTCGCGCATCCCCGTGGAGGGCGAGAACATCGACGACATCGTCGGCGTCGTGTACCTGAAAGACCTGGTCCGGCGCGTGCAGGGCCCCGACCCGGCCGAGCGGCGGCTCAAGGTCGAGGACGTGATGCGCCCGGCCGAGTTCGTCCCGGAGTCCAAGCCGGTCGACGAACTGCTCAAGGAGATGCAGGCCCGCCGGATCCACATGGCGATCGTCATCGACGAGTACGGCGGCACCGCCGGCCTCGTCACGATCGAGGACATCCTGGAGGAGATCGTCGGCGAGATCACCGACGAGTACGACGACGAGCGTCCGCCGATCGAACAACTCGAGTCCGGCGAGGTGCGGATCACCGCCCGGCTGCCCGTCGAGGATCTCGGCGAGCTGTTCGACGTCGACCTGCCGGACGGGGACGTCGAGACCGTCGGCGGGCTGATGGCCCAGGAGCTCGGCAAGGTGCCGATCCCCGGCGCCACGGTCACCGTCCAGGGGCTGGTCCTCGTCGCCGAGAGCGCCGGCGGGCGCCGCAACCGCATCGACACCGTTCTGGTCCGGCGCGCGAAGCGTCCGGACGACCACCCCGCGATGGCCCGTGCCGAGGAGCAACCCGCCGATGCCTGAGTCCCTCGACCCCGAAGACGCCAAGATCGTGACGTTGGCGCGGTCGTCGCGCGCCCGGACCGGTTCGGCGGAGGGTGCTGCGGTGCGCGACACCGACGGACGCACCTATGCCGCGTCGAGCGTGGCGCTGCCGTCCCTGCGCCTCTCGGCGTTGCAGGTCGCGGTCGCGATGGCCGTGGCCAGTGGGGCTCCCGGTCTTGAAGCGGCGGCTGTGGTGACCGACGCCGACTCCGCCGACGAGCTGGGTGTGGCGGCCGTCCGGGACCTGGCGCCGAAGGCGCATGTGCTGGTCGCGGGGCCCGACGGGCAGGTAACCGCGCGGCTCGACCCCGTCTGACGGCCCGGCCTCGACCCGGACGGCGCGCGCGTGCGCTGGGCCGGCATCATTGCGGGGTGACGCAATCCCTGAAGGACCGCGACGCGGTCAGTGAGGCGAGTGGCGACCAGCCGCGCCGCCGCCGTCCCGGGTGGCTCCGCGAGGTCGGCCTGGCGGCCGTCGGTTCGGCCGTGCTCGCGGTGGTCATGACCTGGCCGACCGCACAGCACCTGGCGACCCGGTACCCCAGCACGCTCTACGACATGCGTCACGAGCTGCACGATCCGATGCTGGTCACGTGGATGCTGGCGTGGGTCGGCCACGCGCTGCTCCACCAGCCGCTGGACGCCTGGCAAGCCAACGCGTTCTACCCCGAACCGGACACGTTCGCGTTCTCCGACAGCCTGTTCGGCTACGCGCCGCTCGGCATGGTGGGGTCCGGTCCGGTGGCCGCGATCATCCGCTACAACCTCGTCACCCTGCTCGTCGCCGCCATGGCGTTCTTCGGCATGTACGTGCTGGCCCGCCAGCTCGGCTCCCGCTGGCCCGGCGCGGTCATCGCGGCCGCGGCGTTCGCGTACGCGCCGTGGCGGATCGCGCAGATCGGGCACCTGCACATCCTGTCCACGGGCGGTATCGCGCTGGCCCTGGCCGCGCTGGCCCGGGGGCACGGCTTCTCGCTGCGGCACGGGTACCGGCCGGAGGCGGTCCGCCCCGGCTGGGCCATCGCCGGATGGGCGATCGCGTGCTGGCAGCTGACGATCGGCTTCGGGATCGGCGTCCCGTTCGCGTACGCGCTGGGAGTCATCGGTCTCGGCGCGGTCGTAGGCTGGCTGCTGACCGGGCGCCCGCGCATCCCCGGGCGGCTCCTGGCCGCCAACATCGGCGGCGGTATCGCGTTCGCCGGGGTGGCCGGCGGCATGGCCCTGCCGTACCTGCGCGTCGTCGAACGGTTCCCCGAGGCCCGGCGCAGCGTGGAACACCTGGAGCTGTACTCGCCGCCGCTGCGGGGCCTCGCGACCGCGCCGGAAGAGTCGTGGCTGTGGGGCGACGCGCACGCCGGGATGCGCGCGGCGATGATCCCGACGCCGGAGGTGGCGTTGCTGCCCGGGTTCCTCGTGATCGCGCTGGCGGTCGTCGGCATCGCGCTCGGCGCCTGGCCGCTCCGGTACCGGCTGCTGCTCGGCGTGGTGACGGTCACCAGCGCCATGTTCGCGATGGGGACGGCGCTCGCGGGCGGCAAGTACACCTACCTTCTCCTCTTCGACCACATGCCGGGCTGGGACGCGATCCGCACGCCGGGTCGCCTCATCCTCTGGACGACGTTCGCACTGTGCCTCCTCGCCGCAGGCCTCGTGACGGCCATCGCCGAGCGGTGGCGCCGGCTGGCCCCGTTGCTGCTCGTACCGGCCGTCCTGGTGCTCGTCGAAGGAGTGAGCCAGACGCCTCACGTCGCCACGCCGCCGCAGCCCGCCGCGCTGCGCGACCTCACCGGGCCGGCGCTCATCCTGCCGATGGGCAGGGAGACCGACAAGACCGTGATGTACTGGACGACGGACGCCTTCCCCAGGATCGTCAACGGCGAGAGCGGCTTCCGCCCGCCGTCGTCCGACGAGACGCGGAGCCGCACCAAGACGTTCCCGGACGCGGCGAGCGTTGAGTACCTGCGCGACCTGGGTGTCCGGAAGGTCGTCGTGCTGCGTGAGCTGGCTGCGGGCACCCCCTACAATCGCTCTCTCACCGCGCCGGTCACCGGCCTTCCCGTGAAGCGTTCGGAGACCGAGGATGCTGTCATCTTCACGATCGGCTGATGTGCTGGCGGGGGTTGTCCCGCCGTCCCGCCATCCGTCGTGGCTCCGTTCCGGCTGGATCCCGGCCGCGGTCATGGCGCTGGTGTGCTGCGTCGCGCTGGCCCGGTTCGGCGTGGCAGCGCTCGACATCGCGAAGTACGGCGCCTGGCTGCTCTACGGCGTGATCGTGCCGGGCACGCTCGTCTGGCGCGCCCTGCGCGGGACCCCCCGGACGTTCGTCGAGGACGTGGCCGCCGGCACCGCGACGGGCTTCGCCCTGGAGATCCTGGTCTACATCGGACTCCGTACCGTCGGTGCGCCGATGCTCATCCTGGCCTGGCCGGCGCTGGTCATCGCGGCGTTCGCGGCCGTGCCCCGGCTCCGGCGCCACTGGCGTCCGACGGGGTACGCGCCGGTACCTCCCGCCTGGGCGTGGGCGCTCGTCGCCGCCGGCACGCTGATCGTGTTCTGGTTCGCGTTCTCCTATTTCCGGACGCATCCGCTCACCGGCGACACGGCCGGGTTCCCGTACGTGGACCTGCCGTACCACCTGGCGCTCGCCGTCGAGGTCAAGCACCACGCGCCGCCGACCTGGCCGTACGTGCTCGACCTGCCGCTGCGCCACCACTGGTTCCCGCACGCCGACATCGCCGCGTCGAGCTGGGCGACCGGGATGGAACCGCGCGACCTCCTCCTCCGGATGCCGACGTTCCCGTTCCTGGCGATCACCGTGCTGCTCACGTCGGCGCTCGCGACCCGGCTGACGAAGCGGTGGTGGCCGGGCGTCGTCGCGGTCGTCCTGGCGTTCTTCGTGGCCGCGCTGGCGCCGTTCGCCTGGTCGACGGGCAGCGTGTTCTTCGACAGCCGGCTCGTGGAGACGTACGCCTGGGCGAGCCCGACCCAGCTGGCGGCGTTCGCCCTCTTCGCGCCCGTCCTGCTGCTCCTCGTGGACCGGCTGCGCGGCGAACCCGGCGGTACGGGCCACTGGGTCCTCATCGGACTGTTGCTCGCGGCGGTCATGGGCTCGAAGGCCACGTACCTGCCGCTGACGATCGCCGGCCTCGCGTTCGTCGCCGGTGTCCAGCTCCTCGTCCGGCGGCGGATCGACCGGCCGGTGCTCGTCGCCGGTGGGCTGGCGCTCGTCCTGTTCGCGTTCAGCACGTTCGTGCTCTACGGCGGCGGTTCGTACGGGATGGAGTTCGCGCCCTTCGAGGGGTTCCGCATCCTGCCGCTCGGTCGCCAGGTGTCGCTGGACAGTGTCGGCGGCGCGTCGCTGTCGCGGACGCTGCTGCTCGCGCTGGCGATCCTGGCGCTCATCTCGTGGCTCACCCGGATGGCCGGGATCGTGCCCCTGCTCGCCAACCGCGACCGCGCGCTGAGCGCGCCGGTCCTCTTCCTTGCCGGGTTCGGCCTGGCCGGGCTGGCGGTCGTCCTGCTGTTCCAGCACCCGGGCGGCAGCCAGCTCTACTTCCTCCATTCGGTGCATCCCGTGCTGTCGGTGCTGGCGGCGGCGGGCCTGTCGGCGCTGGTTCCCGAGAGCCGATGGCGTCCACTGGCCGCACTGGCGGGCGCTCTTGCCTTCGGGGCCGTGGTGGCGGCATTCGCCGAGTGGGTCGGTCCCGCGCGGCGCCCGTCGCCTGCGCTGCTGGGGTCGCGGGCGAAGGTCTGGTTCGAACTGCTGGTTCCGTACGTCGTCATCGGCGTGATCCTGCTGGCGGCGGCGGTGGCGCTGTACGTGCTGCGTCGGCGGTTGAACGGGCTGGTCGCCGCGCTGGCGGTCGCCGCCGTGACCGGCACCGGCCTGGCCGGCACCGTCGACGACCTCCGCTGGATGAGCCGCGTCGTCGCCGCCGACGGGTTCCGCCCCGTCGCCGTGAGCAAGGACGGCCGCCCGATCCCGGACGAGGCGCTGGCCGCCGCGCGCTGGCTCCGGGCAGAGTCCGATGTGGACGACGTTGTGGCCACCAACACGCACTGCCGGACCGTCAACCTGAACGGCTGCGACAACCGGCACTTCTGGATCGCCGCCTACACCGAGCGGCGCGTCGTGGTCGAAGGCTGGGGCTACACCGACTACGCCATCGGCGGCGGCAAGAGCGGGCAGGAGAACATGCGGTACCTGGGCTTCCAGGACCCCGACCGGCTCGGCGAGAACGACGCCGCGTTCCAGCATCCGTCCGGCGAGACGCTCGGGCTGCTGAAGCGGAAGTAC
The DNA here is from genome assembly GCA_963742725.1 of uncultured Actinomycetota bacterium. Lineage (GTDB taxonomy): Bacteria > Actinomycetota > Actinomycetes > Mycobacteriales > Cryptosporangiaceae > CAVVAL01. The sequence goes on from CAVUMX010000004.1 coordinate 1,073,373, forward strand.
GGGGTGCGGTGGCTGTTCGTCGACGAGCGCTACGACAAGCCGTCGCCGGGCCTCGCCGACCACGCCACCGTCCGGCACCGGACCAGGAACTTCACGATCTACGAGCTGACCAGTACCAGGTAGGCGAGGCCGAGCACGTCACGGTAGCCGCGCAGCCAGCCCGTGCGGTGGGCGTCGACGGTGGCTCGTGCGCTTTCGTCGTCCGGGTTCTGTAGCAGCCAGCGTTCGACACCGCCGCACCAGCGGGACTCGAAGACCTCCCACTCGTCGCGGCTCGCGGTGCTGATCAGCAGGGGCCGGAAACCGGCGCCGATGGCCTGGTCGACGAGGTCGGGGAGGGTGCTGAGGTTCTCCCCGAGCACCTCCTGGGCGGCTGGGGTGGGTGGCCGCTCCCAGAAACCTTCGCCGAGGATCGCCCGTCCGCCGGGCTTCAGGCACTTCTTCATGGTGGCGAGCGTGCCTGCGGTGCCGTCCGGCCAGGCATGGCTGGACCCGATCGAGATGGCCAGGTCATAGCCGGTGCCGGGCCAGGTGGCCGCGTCGGCCTGGTGAAAGGTGACGGCTGGGCTTTCGTCGTGGGCGTCGTGGGCGTCGTGCCGGCGTTGGGTGTGTTGAGGGTGTCGTGGGTGTCCTGAGCGTCGGGGGCGTCCTGGGCGTTGCGGGAGCTGTGGGCGTTGCCTGCGTTGCGGGCGTCGGGGCGTCGTGGGTGTCCTGAGCGTCCCGGGCGCTGCCGGCGTTGGCTGCGTTGCGGGCGTCGTGGGTGTCCCGCGTGTTGCCGGTCTTGCGGGCGTTGCGGCGGCCGCGTTCGAGGAGTTCGGGGTCGCTGTCGACGCCATCGCCCGTTGAGCCGGGCGCACCGCGGACCGCCCTGATCAGGAGCTCGCCCCAACCGCAGCCGAGATCGACGGCGCGCTCGCCGGGCTTGAGTTCGGCCTCGGCCAGCAGCAGAGCGGCTCGCTCGTCGGACAGTGGCGAGTTGAAGTCGAGTCGGTCGTACCGTCCGCTGGTCATGCGCCGACCCTCGCACGACGACCGGGCCGGCACCCATCCGATTTCCGGCGGGCTCCCCGGGCCGGCGCACCACCGCCCGAACCGGACTATCCGGGCTCGCGTGCTGTAACCGGGCGCCGTTAGCCCCGCTAGTCCCGATAGTCCGTTTCGGGCCGCGCGACCCGCCTGTGGATTAGTTCTGCGGGCGACCGCCCAACTTCTCTATCCTTAGGACAACGGCGGCAAATGACGGGGATTGGCGGCGTCCGTGGTCCATGTATTGCGAGAGAACCCGTACAGGGAAGCGCTGGTCGAGGCCCGTGCGGAGGTACTGAGAGTGGACGCCGCTCTGCGCAGCGTCCTGGTGCGACCGCGCGGCGTGCTGTCCCGATCGTGGCGGTGTCCGGCGGCCGACGAGTTCGCGGCCGGGCTGGCGGGCGTCGAACGGCGGTCCGCGACGGCGGTCGGGGAGAGTCTGGCGGAGCTGGACGCGAGGATCCGGCAACAGCCGGAACTCGTCGCCGACGACGCCTGGCAGCGCCAGTGGCGGGCTGTGCTGGATTCGCCGTCAAATCCGCTGCGGGGGTACGGGTGACGGCTGTACACGTCGACGTCGACGGCATGGAGCTGCTGGTACGGCTGCTCGATGCGGCAACGGTGGAACTTGGGCGACTGGAGTCCCGGCTCGGGGCAACGCTCGCATCGGTATACCTCGACGGGTCGGCGGCCCGGAGCGTTGGCGCGGAAGCGCGATGGCTGGCGGGGCAACGGTCTGAGCTGACGAGGCGGATCGCGGCGGCACGAGCGGGTGCCGCGCCGTGGGCTCTCTCACTGTCGACTGGCGCGCCCGTCACGGTCGCTGATGGCCGCGCGGCCGGGCGGCAGGTGCGGAGTGCGCTGGCAGGCGGCGGGTCGCCGGCGGAGTTCCAGGCGGCGCTGACGTCGCTGCGGGTCGTGAGCGATCGGGCGCGCGCCGGTGCGGTGCTGACCGCCTGCGAGGTCGAGTACCTGCGAGCGTTCTACGCCGAGGTAGGGCCGGCGCTCCTCGACGTGCCGGACTACATCGGCCGGTCGACTCATGCCTGGCTCGGGGATCCGTCCGGCCCGTCGGGGGCCGCGCGAGCGCCCGGTGAACTATTGCTGCCGGGGCTTGCGCGCGATCCCGGGGAACCGGCAGGGCGGGAGATCGGTGCCCCGCTCACTGGGCTGTACGCGGCCAGGCGATCGGGCGGGTTCGCGGCGAACGACCGCGCGTGGATGTTGGCGGCCGTCGGCAGCGGGCTGCTGGCGCTGTCGAACGAGCGAAACCCGGGCGGCGGATGGGGGTCAATGCCGGTGTCGACGCGGGCGGCAGTGGACTCCGCGCTACGCGACGTGCCGAAGCTGGCAGGCCGGCCGCCGGAGGTGCTACGACGTCGGTCGCGGAACGAGACGGCGATCGGTGGGGGAGCGCAGTTCGTGGCCCTGGCGGAGTTGCTGCGTGGGTCCGGCGGGGCGGCGGGCGAGACGATGTCGCGGCGCTTGATGACCTCGGCGACGGACTACGCGCAGCGCATGGAGGCGATCGAGCACGCCCTTGCAGGCTATGAGAGGGCCGACGTCCGGTTGCCCGGTTCTTATGTTGCTGATGCCGGTCGGAAGGATCGGGAGGTGCTCGGCCAGCTTGCCGGACACGAGACTGCAGTCCTTGCCGCCGGAGCCCGAAACCATGCCGCGGTCACGTCGTTGCTGACCGAACCAGCGTTCGTGGGCTCGTTGCTGTCCGTGCGTTGGCGGGACGGCGGTGCCGCTGCGGGCGAGGTGGTGAGGTGGCTGGGTCCGGCGGCCTTGCAGGGCGATCCGGCTGGCGGGGTGTCGGCGGTCGAGGCGCGCCGCGCGTACTTCGCGTTCGTGCGGTTCGTGACCGATGCTGGCGCGTTCCCGGCGGCGAGCGACGGGGTGGCGCGGAATCGGGAGCTGGCGGCGGCCGTGGCGCGGGCGACGATGGGCAACATCGACGTGTTCGCGCGGGCGACGAGCGATGCCGAGTCGAGTTGGGACGGACAGCGCGCCAGTCTGTCCAATGACGACGCGTTGCGGATGCTGATGCTGGTCCAGAACGGCGAAGCGCGCGGGGAGATCGGACTTGCGGTCGAGGCGTACAAACTGGACCTGTTGCGAGCGGCGAGCACCGGCGAGGTGCTGCCTGGTGAGACCGGCGCGATCACGTCTGCGGAGGCAGGGCGGCGGGCCGGGACGTTGGAGGGAATGGCGGCTGCGGCGGCGGAGAACGTCATCTGGGCACGGAACGTCGACGACGCGGATGGCCGCGACGCTGAGTTGCGGGCGGCGTTCGCCGAGAAGGTGCGGTCGGCGACGTTGGCGAAGAACATGCTCTCGGGCGGACTGGGCGGCGTGCCGGTGGTGGGGTGGCTGCTGGCGGGCCTGGCGAGTGCTGGCGGCGAGGCGCTGATCCTCGGGATGGACGCACCGGAGCCGGTACGCCCGGCTGCTGTGCCGGACCAGATGCGGGCAGGGTCGCTCCTCCCGCCCGATGCGGCAGCGGAACAGGCGGCGTTCGACGTCGCCGCGTACGTGGACGCGCGGCACGGAGAAGTGCCCGCCGACGCTTACATCCCCGCCGATTCGCTTGTGCCCGGCGGCCGCGGTCTGCGGGTCGGCGAACCGTCCGAGATCGCCGAGCCGGACCAGCGGGCGGCCGTCGTCCGATGGGCACGCGCAGCGGACGGCGAATACGTGTCGGCGTTCGAAGGCCGCGCCCAGTACACGTACATCGCGAACCTGAAGATCCACTCGTCCGAAGAGATTCTCCAGTTCATGAAGAAGCCATGACGCACAGGAAGGCGGATAATGTGAAGCGGCGGACTGCGATAGGGATCTGCATGATCCTGGTGTCGCTGTTAATCGCTGGCTGTTCAGAGGACGACGAGGGCAGATACGGAAGACCACCGACCGCATCACCGACGCAGCGGACCGCTACGCCGTCGCCGAGCCCCGTCAGCGACGAGCAGGCAATCCTCGCCCAGTACCGAAAGTTCTGGACAGAGTCGCTGCCAAAGGCATACTTGGCGGCGGGCACTCAGAGGAGAGCTATCCTCGAGCCTCTTGTGGTTGATCCGGCGTTATCGCGACTACTGGAGAATATGAAGGCTCAGGATGATGCTGGCAAGCGAGCGTACGGCGCGGACGTCCCAGTAGGTGAAAAGGTGGAGATCATCAACGATCTCGCCCTGGTTAGGGGTTGCCTGGATTCAAGCAAGTCAGGTCTGGCCGACGCCACCACCAATCGAAAGCTTAGCCGGGGCCCAGATCGGAATCCGGTGCTCGTAAACCTTCGGCGAGTAACGAATGGAACGTGGCGGGTGTCCTTCGTCAAGTTCTCTGGTGGGTCGAAATGCTAGTCAGTCGCACTGTGGTCGCAGCAATCTTCTTAATCTCATTGGATTTGACTTTCAGTAATGCTTCAAGCCACGCATCTGATTCCATCGTCGTTACGCCCGATGCCAAGGGTGCCGACACTAGGATCGCTTGGGAGGATGATGGTAGACGCTCTATAAGCGGCAGCCACAGCCGCGCGCCCGAGATGCAACCGATCAGTAGTGATTGCCAGACGATAGAGGCACCTATAAATCAAGCCTGCGATCGCATGCCGAAATTCGGCGAGGACGTAAGTCCCGATTGGCCCCGGTGAGCTGGCCGAAGAAGCTGCGGGCAAGCTCGAGCTGCCCAGTCCGCCGGGAGTCGAGCTCCGGCCGATTCTCAACTATCAAGGCGGATCGCGTGGTGGAGTCGTCGGACTGCCGATGTGGTTGTGGATTGCCCCGGAGACATGGGTAGCGCCACGGACATTGCATTTGGAGGCTGGGCCCGTTTGGGTTGATGTGCGCGCCCAGGCAGTGGAGCAGGTTTGGGACTTCGGGGATGGGAACCGGGTCAGCTGCCGCACTCGGGGGACTGAGTACCGGGCGGGGATGGACCCACGGAAGGGTTCGCCCGACTGCGGCTACACGTACAAGCGGACGTCGAAGGGCAAGCCGGGCGGCGCGTACACGATCGGCGTCACCGTGTACTGGCGCATCACCTGGGTCGGCTCCGGCAATACGGCCGGCGAGCTTCCGCTGTTCGCGGTCAGCACGTCGTTCCCGTACGTGGTCAAGGAGGCGAGGGCCCAACTGGTGGCTTCCTGACGCCGCGCGGCGCACCGGGGCGGGCGGGACGACGGTCATGCGAGAGAATCAGCAGCGTGACTGATCGCGCAGAATCCGAGACGACCGACCGTCCGCCCTACCGCGCCGGCTTCGCGTGCTTCGTGGGGCGTCCGAACGCGGGCAAGTCCACGCTCACCAACGCGCTGATCGGTACCAAGGTCGCCATCACCAGTAACAAGCCGCAGACGACCCGGCACGCGATCCGCGGCATCCTCCACCGCCCCGATGCGCAGCTCGTCCTGGTCGACACGCCGGGCCTCCACAAGCCGAGGACGCTGCTCGGGGAGCGGCTCAACGATGTCGTCCGCGCCACGTGGTCCGAGGTCGACGTCATCGGGATGTGCGTCCCGGCGAATGAGCCCGTTGGTCGCGGCGACCGGTTCATCGCCGCCGAAATCGCCGAGCTCGGCAAGAAGAACGTCCTCGTGATCGTCACCAAGACGGACCTCGTCTCGAAGAAGCAGCTCGCCGAGCAACTCCTCGCCGTCAGCAAGCTGGGGGAGTTCGCCGAGGTCGTGCCGGTCTCGGCTGTCAACGGTGACCAGGTCGAACTTCTCGCCGACCTGCTCGTCAACTACCTGCCCCCGTCGCCCCCGCTCTACCCCGACGGCGAGCTGACCGACGAACCCGAGCAGGTCATGATCGCGGAGCTGATCCGTGAGGCCGCGCTCGAAGGCGTTCGCGACGAACTGCCGCACTCGTTGGCCGTCACCGTCGAGGAGATGGGCGTCCGCGAGGGCCGCCCCGATCTCGTCGACATCCACGCCACCATCTACATCGAGCGCCCCAGCCAGAAGGCGATCGTCCTCGGCGCCAGCGGCGAACGGATGAAGCAGGTCGGCACCCAGGCACGCAAGCAGATCGAGGCCCTGCTCGGCTCCCGCGTCTACCTCGACCTCCACGTCAAGGTCGCCAAGGACTGGCAGCGCGATCCTCGCCAGCTCCGCCGCCTCGGCTTCTAGCCACGCGCCACTCGTCGGCACCGGACGGCTGCCCACCCGAGAGGGGCTGCGCCGAAACGGACTATCGGGACTAGCGGGGCCACAGGTGCCCAGTTACGGCACGCGAGTCCGGATAGTTCGGTCTTGTGGGGTGCTCGGAGTCTGCGCGCGCCATGGACGGCCGCGATGGGCAGGCTGGAAACGGACTATCGGGACTAGTGGGGCCACGGGTGCCCGGTTACGGCACGCGAGTCCGGATAGTTCGGTTCGCCGCCGGGCTTGACCGGCGTCGCGCGGCGCGGTTGTGGCCGCGGCGCGGCGGGGTGGGGCGCGGCGGTGCCCCGGCGTGCGGTGCGGCGGTGACTGGGCGCGGCTTTGGTCGGGGCGCGGCGGCTGGGGTGAGGTGCGGCGGTGCTCGGGGGGTGCGGCGGTGCCCCGGCGTGCGGTGCGGCGGTGCTCGGCGGTGCGGTGGTGCCGGGGGGTGCGGCGGTGCTCGGCGGTGCGGCGGTGCCCCGGCGTGCGGTGCGGCGGTGCTCGGCGGGTGCGGCGGTGCCGGGGGGTGCGGCGGTGCTCGGCGGTGCGGCGGTGCCCGGGCGGTGCGGCGGTGCCGGGGGTGCGGCGGTGCTCGGGGGTTCGGCGGCGAGCTGGGTGCGGCGGTGCAGAGGTGTTGTGGCGGGTCTCCGCCAATGGTGGGTTGGATGTTGGGGTAATTCCGGATAAAGGTGGCGACCCTCTGTTGCAGGATTGCGCAGGCAAGGGGACTCGAGTGGCGTTGTCGGGGGCCAGCCCTATGATGCTCAGGGGACGGGGGCGGACCAGTTGTGTTATCGAGCCTTCGTCGCATCGCCTCGAAGGGGAGCTCTAACGCATGGCGCGCGACGACCGCGACGAATCGTCAACCAGTAAGCGTGGATCCGGTGGCTTTGTCACCGTAGGTGTGGTCCTGACCGTGGTCGGATCGATGATGGCCACGCTGTTCGGCGCCGGAGCCGCTAGCCGAGTCCTAGACGTTTTCGACGGAAATGTGTGGCTTTGGAGCGCCTCGAAGGGTGAGGTCTCCCGAGTCAACTCCTCGTCGGGCCGCGTCGACATGCGCCAGCCGCTGACGGACACGCGAAACCACCGGGTCCAGGTCATCCAGACCGACAAGAACATGCTGCTGCGCGACCTCGACACCGGCAAGATCACCTCGCTCGACCTGGCCACCCTCGGCATCTCCGGGACGGTCGCGACCCCGCCGGGCGACGGCATCACCGTGGCGCTGCACAAGAACATCGCGTTCATCATCGACTCGAAGCGCGGCGCGATCCGCCAGGTCGACCCGGCCACGCTGTCGGGCATCGGCAAGCCCCTGACCTTCCCGAACGAGCTGCAGGGCGGCGCGTTCGACGACGACGGCAAGCTCTGGGTCGCGGTCCCGACCGAGGGGACGGTCGTCCGGGTCGGCGGCGGCGCGAACGGCCCGTCGAAGCCCGAGACGATCCCGGTCACGGACACCGACCACAAGGTCAAGCTCACCGTCCTCGACCACGGTGCGGCGCTCGTCGACCAGACCAAGGGCGCCCTGTTCCGGATCCGCGACGACAAGGTCAACCCCGTCGAGGCCCTGGAGATCGCCCCGACCGCCGACGTTCCCGCACGTAACCGGGGCAGCGTCGTCGCCGTCACGCTGCCGGACGAGCGCAAGGTCCTGATCGAGCGCGACGGCAAGGTCACCACGTTCCCCGTCGCCGTCAAGGGCACGAAGATCGGCCCGGCGGTCGCGTTCAACGGCCGCGTCTACATCAACGACGACAGCCAGAAGACCGTCCTCGTGTACGACTACAAGGGCGAGCAGCTGGAGGAGATCGACGTTCCGGACGCGGGCGGCCCGCTGGAGCTGGAAGTCCGCGAGGAGCACCTGTTCATCAACGCGCCGATGTCGGCGTCCGCGCGGGTCATCGACTCCGCGCACCGCATCAAGCCGGTGAACAAGTACCCGCAGGACGTCCTCGGCAGCGAGAAGCCGGCCATCTCCTCCCTGCTCAACGTCCCGGCGAAGAACAACAACGGCCCGAACTCGCCCGAGGACAACCCGAACGGCGCGCAGAAGCCGACCAAGCAGGACCCGCCCGGAGCCCCCGGGTCGGTCACCGCGACGGCCGGCAACAAGTCGGCGCGCCTCGTCTGGGCGCCGGCCAAGTCGAACGGCGCCGCGATCCGCAACTACGTGATCGAGGGCGGCGGAAAGTCCAAGCGCGTCAGCGGACGGTCCCGGTCGGCGCAGATCGACGACCTCGACAACGGCACCGAGTACAGCTTCACCGTGTACGCCATCAACGCGAAGGGACCGGGCCCGAAGGCGACGTCGAACACCGTCCGCCCGACGGCCGAGGTGCCCGACCCGCCGGAGAACGTCACGGCCAAGGCCAACCCCAACGGCACCGTGTCCGTCTCCTGGCCCGCCGCCGACGACCAGGGCAATCAGATCGCCAGCTACACGGCCACGGCCACGGGCGGCGGCGACACCATCGCGTTCGACCCGGTCGACGGCACGAAACTCGACGTCGAGAAGGACAGGCTCCGGCTCGGTGTGGACTACACGTTCACCGTGGTGTCCAACACCAACAAGAACACCAGCAGCGTCCCGTCCAAGCCGAGCGGCGCGGTCAAGCCGTTCGACAAGCCCAAGGCGCCTGAGCCGGTTGAGGCGACGGCCCGAGAGCAGGGCCAAGTCCGAGTGACTTGGAAGGCACCGGAGGAGAGCGGCCGGCCGATCGAGCGCTGGATCGTCTTCGCCCAGGGCAAGGGCGACTTGCCAGTGAACGACCCGTCGGCCCGCGAGTACGTGGTGACCGGGCTAGGGGACAACACGCAGGTGGACGTGACGGTCCGCGCGGTCAACGAGGCCGGTGAGGGCGCAACTGCTGGCGCCACTGCCAGGACGCACGGGAAGCCGACGGTCAAGATCACGTCGTCTAGCTCGACGGCCACCGCGATCACCGCCAACTTCACCGTGGAGGAGAACGGCCAGAAGGTGACTCAGTGTGCGCTGGAGGCCGGTGGCAAGCGTGAGACCGGTGGGTGCGGCAGTCTCACGGTTGGTGGGCTCAAGCCGGGCACTAGCTACGACTTCACCGTCTCGGCGACGAACTCGATCGGCACCGAGCGGGACACCGGCTCGACCTCGACCAAGGCGATCAACGGGACCGTCCGTTGTATCAACGGCTCGTCCGGCGACCAGGCGACGTACTGCAACGAGCGGTATCCGCGTCGTTCAGCGACGCCAGCCAGACCATGGGCACGGCGAAGAAGACCAAGTACACAACGGCAGAAGCCTGGGGGCGAGCTGCTACAAGGGCAGCATCGGTGAGCGTGGCCAGCCCTCGGAGCATCACCTCGTACATCTACAACAGCCAGAAGAAGAGCACCTGGTGGATCCGGCTGGACACGGGGGAGTTCATCCCGTATGCCTGGTTCAACCTGTTTGGTGACCAAGGCCCTGGGAACCCCGGCGAGACCGGCCTTCCCGGCTGCTGACTTGACCCGACGACCTGGAGTGAAAGCGTGACCGTGCACGATCCGTTGAACGCCTCCGACGTTGCTGCCTTCGTCGACGCGTTCGGCAGCCTGTCGGCGAACATCGAGTCCGTGGTGCTGGGTAAGCGCGATGTCATCCACCTGGCGCTCACCACGTTGTTCGCCGAGGGGCACCTGCTCATCGAGGACGTGCCGGGTACCGGCAAGACCACGATCGCCCGTGCCATCTCGGCGTCGGTGGCGGGGGAGTGGCGGCGCATCCAGTTCACGCCGGACCTTCTCCCGTCCGACGTGTCGGGTGTGACGATCTTCAACCAGGCCACGCGTGACTTCGAGTTCCACCGTGGCCCGGTCTTCGCGAACATCGTCGTCGCGGACGAGATCAACCGCGCCTCGCCGAAGACCCAGTCGGCGCTGCTGGAGGTCATGGAGGAGCGGCACGTCACGGTGGACGGCGTCCGTCACCCCGTGCCGCGGCCGTTCCTCGTCGTGGCCACGCAGAACCCGGTCGAGATGGACGGCACGTACCGGCTCCCCGAGGCGCAGCTCGACCGGTTCCTCATGCGGATCTCCGTCGGCTACCCGGACGAGGCCGTCGAGATCGAGGTCCTTCGGGCCGCCTCGCAGGGCCGCTCGGTCGACGGGCTGAACGCCGTCACCGACACGGACACCGTCGCGCACTTCACCCAGCTCGCGCGGCGCGTGTACGTCGCCGACCCGCTCTACGCCTACGCGGTACGGGTGGCGGCGGCGACACGTGAGCTGCCGGAGGTCCGGGTGGGGGTCAGCCCGCGTGGCGTGATCGCGCTCACCCGCGCGACCCAGGTGTACGCGCTCGCGCACGGGCGGGCGTACGTCGTCCCCGAAGATGTGAAGGCGCTGGTCGAGCCGGTGTTCGCGCACCGGCTCGTGCTCGCCCCCGACGCAGCGATGCGCGGGGTCAGCGCGGGCGCCGTCCTGAAGCAGGTGCTGGAGACCATCCCGGTGCCCCAGCCCGCCGCGGTGTGATCACCGCCCGTGGCGTAGCGCTCCTGGTCGCCGGCGTTGTGCTGGCGGGTACCGGGATCGGCTTCGGCTACGTCGAGCTGACCGTGCTCGGCTGCGGAGTGCTGGCCGCGGTGGCGGGATCGTTGCTGTGGGCGGTGTGGCGTCCGCGGCTCGACGTGCGGCGCGAGGTCCACCCGGACCGCGTGCAGCGTGGGGAGCCGTGCGGGGCTGTCGTGCACGTCCGGAACGCGGCGAAGTGGCGCGGCGCCAGCCTGATCGGGCATGACCAGGTCGGGACGTCCGAGGTCACGGTGCCGTTGCTGCGGCTCGGCGCCGGCAAGGAAAGCTCGACGCAGTACGTCATCCCGACGGAACGCCGTGGCGTCGTGGACGTCGGCCCGCTGCGCATCTCGCGGCGTGACCCGCTCGACCTCGTCCGCGCGACCCGCGAGTACGGCGCGCCGGCCCGGGTCTGGGTTCACCCGCGGATCCACCCGATCGGCACGACACCCGTCGGAACGGCGCGCAGCCTCGACGGGATCATCGACAAGGTCGCGCACGGCAGCATCACGTTCCACGCGCTGCGCGAGTACGTCACCGGCGACGATCTGCGGCACGTGCACTGGCGGACGTCCGCGCACATCGGCGAGCTGATGGTCCGCGAACACGTCGACACCAGCCTGCCGCGGATCGTGGTCTTCCTGGACGACCGCGCCGGCGTCCAGGACCCGGACAGTTTCGAGCACGCGGTGGAGGCGGCGGCGTCCGTCATCGTGGCGATCATCCAGGCCAACCTGAACGTGACGCTGCACGTCGCGAGCGGACGGGTCCTCGAAGGCAGCCACAGCGTCGTGCCGTTCCTCGACGCGCTCGCCGAGGTCACCCTGGGCGGCGCCGACTCCCTGGACGAGGCCGCGCAGAAGCTCCGGCACCGCCGCGTCGGCGACACGCTGCTCGCCTTCACCGGCGCGAAGGACCAGGGCTCGCTGGAGGCGATCGGCGCGCTGCGGGACGTGTACCCGTCGATCGTGCTGAGCACCCTCGGCCACGAGCGGGCCGGGACGACGGCGGTGGCCGGGCTGCTGGCGCTGTCGGCGGCCGACGGGGAGGACTTCGCGGCGGCGTGGGACGGCATGGGGGCATGGTGAGGGCGGGGCGGGCAGGTGAGACGGCAAGGTTCAAGGCGGTTGTGCCGCTGGCGTTGGTGGTGCTGGCCCTGGCGGCCGGGGTCGTGTTCAGCCGGATCTACCACGGTCCGGTGCTGTTCGGCCTGGTCGCGGGTGCGGCGGTGCTGCCGGTGGCGTTGTCGGTCGTCCTGCGGCGGTTGGCGTCGGCGGTGGCGGTGGTGACGTCTGTCGTGGCGCTCGCCGGGTACCTGCTGGTCGCGACGGTGCTGACACGTGATCCTGCGGCCGGCGGGCTCGCCACGGTCTATCTGGACGCGCTGCGGAACTCCGGCGCGCGGATCCTGACCAGCACGTTCCCCGTAGAGCCGGCGCCGGACACCGTCCTCTTGCCGGTGTTGATCGTCTGGGCGGCGGGTCTGGCGGGTGCCGAGCTGGCGGTGCGCCACCGAAAGCTGCTGCTCGGTCTGGCGCCCTCCGCGCTGGCGTACGGGCTGGCGCTGGCGTTCGTCGGTCCGAACGCGCGCCCGTCGATCTGGGTCGCGCTGGCGTACCTCGGGGTGGCGGCGACGACGCTCGCGCTGACCAGGGAGGACACGTCCGGTGAGGTCGTCCGCCAGCTGCCGGCCGGGCAGCGCGTCGCCTACCGGGGACGCGGCATGGCGATCGGCGCGACCGCGCTGGTCCTGCTGATGGGCGCCACGATCGGGATCGGGACGGGCATCGCCGAGCTGAAGCAGCCGGCGCCGAAGGACCCGCGCACGTACGTGTCGCCGCCCGAGGAGCAGGAGCCCGAGTCGAACCCGCTCGGCCGCCTCTCGCAGTGGGCACGGCACCCGGACGATCCGCTGTTCGACATCTCCATGGACCAGCCGAAGCGCATCCGCTGGGTGGTCCTCAACGACTACGACGGACTGAACTGGACGCCCGAAGGCCGGTACCGGTCCGCCGGCACGGTGCTGCCGGCGCCCCCGGCACCGCGCGGCACGACGACCGTCCGGCAGCAGGTCACGGTCACCGGCCTGAACGGCGCCTGGTTGCCGGCCGTCGAGCAGCCGACGGAGTTGACGGGCATCCGCGTCTCGTACGACTCCGCCACCGGCACCGTGCTCCAGCCGACCGGGCTCAAGCCGGGACTGCGGTACAACGTCGTTTCCGAGTTCGTGGACGCCCCGGACGCTGGTCGTGTCGTCCAGGCCGAATCCGCCTCCGGGCCGGCCGTCGACCGGTTCCTGGCCGTTCCCGGTACCGCGCCGCAGGACATCCGCGAACTCGCGTCCGAGATCACCAGCAAGACGACCCGGCCGTACCGCAAGGCGCTGGCGATCGAGGCGCACCTGTCGAAGCAGTACCGCTACGTCCCGGACGCGGCGTCCGGCCACGGCTACGCCAACCTCGAGTTCTTCCTGGACGGATCGCCTGAGCAGGGTGGCCGCAAGGGGACGTCGGAGCAGTTCGCGTCGGCGTTCGCCCTGATGGCACGGATGGCCGGCCTGCCCAGCCGGGTCGTCATGGGCTTCCACACCGGCCGCGCACAGGGCGGCGGCAGCTACCAGGTACGCAGCGGCGACGCGTTCGCCTGGCCCGAGGTGTTCTTCGCCGGCCACGGCTGGGTGTCGTTCGACCCGACGCCGTCCGCCGGCGAGAACACGGACCGCCCCGCCGACGAGCAGACCAAGGAAGCCGCGAAGCAGCGCGAGGCCAAGGCACAGCAGCTCGACGCCATCGAGGACGAGCAGGCGCCCGAAACCGAACTCGACGCGATCGACGACACGAAGCAGCCGACCGAGGAACGCCTGTCGACCGGCGCGCGGATCGGGATCGGCGCCGGCGCGGCCGCCCTGGTCCTGGCCATGGTGCCGCTCGTCCTGCTGATGCTGCGGCGCCGGCTCCGTCGTCGCAGGCTGTCGCGCGGTACGCCGAGCCAGCGGGTCGTCGGCGCGTGGTGGGAGCTGCTGGACGGGCTGACGCTCGCCGGCCACCGCCCGTCGCCGGACCTCACCGCCGGAGACATCGCCCGCGTCGCGGCCGACCCGTGGCCGCGGGGCAAGGCCAGACGCGGCAAGCGGGCCGAGGCAGCCGCGGCAGCCGGCGGCGAGGCTGGTGCCGCGGCGGCGGCGCGTGGTGGCGACGGCGTTGCCATGGCGGCGGCGCGTGGTGGCGACGGCGTTGCCGGCGTCGCGGCGCGGGGTGACGCGGGGCCGTTGCCGGCCGTCGGGGAGTTGGCCGAGCTGGTCAACATGGTGGCGTTCGCGCCCGGACTCGCCGACGACGGTCACGCCGAGGCCGCCGCGCGCGTGGTCACCGGGTACATCTCGGACCTGCGCGGACGCCGCTCATGGTGGCGGAAGGCGCTGTGGTCGACCGATCCGCGGCCGCTGCTGTGGCGCCGCCGGCGCGAGTCGGCGCCGGCCCCACTGCCCGTGCCGCCGGCCGCACCGCCGGTGTCGCCACCCCCGGCTCAGGACGAGGGCGTTGACTCCGGCGCGTTCGCGCCCAGCCGGGACGTGCACGCCGGCTCGGACTTCGCGAGCGTGTCCACCGAGAGGGCCGCGGCCACGACGAAGCAGTAGTCGGCGCGGGGCGTCAGCCCGTTGATGACCCGCGACGTCTCGCCGCGCTCCGCCTTGCCGAGCGCCTTGGCGGTCTGCCCGTCGCGCGCGCCGATGATGATGAACGGCGCCTTGCCGCTGGTCGCGTCGGTCCAGCGCAACGTCACGGACGTGCCGTCGTCCTCGATCTTCAGGTCGCGCGGCGCGCCCTGGGTCGTCAGGTCGACCTCGCCGTCCGGGGTGAGCGCGCTCGGTGACGGGTCGGGCGTGTTGTCCGGGTCGGTCTTGTCGTTCCGGACGGCGAGTACACCGATCGTCGCCGCCAGCCCCAACGTGATGCCCAGCGCACCGGCCGCCATCAGCGGTTTCGTGTACGAGCGCCGCCTGGGGCGCGGCGCGGGGGGCACTGTCGGGGTGGCCGTCGGGCCGTACTCGTAGCCGGGCGTGTAGCCGGAGACGGGCGGCGCCGAGACGGGGCCGTGCGGCGCGTAGCCGGAGACAGGCGGACCCGAGACGGGCGGCGCAGGGTAGTGCTGGGCGTGCGGCGGTACCGACACGGGCGGCGGTGCGTGCGTGTGCGGCGGTGCCGAGACGGGCGGCGGTGCCGAGACGGGCGGTGCCTGGGTGTGCGGCGGTGCCTGGGTGTGCGGCGGTGCCTGGGCGTGCGGCGGTACCGACACGGGCGGCGACACCGGTGGTGCCGAGACCGGGAACGCCGTGGACGGCGGTGCGGACACGGGCGGCGTCGCGTGCAGCGGCGTCTCCCGCGGCGGCTGTGCGAGCGGCTGCGCGACGGGCGGCGGTGCCTGGGTGTGCGGCGGAGTGGGCTGGGCGGTCTGCGGGTGTGCGGGCGCCGGGCTGGTCGCGTCGGGGATGCGGTACGGCTCGGGCCAGTCCGGCGAGCCGATGACCGTGGGGCCGGGCGGCGGTTCGGCGGGCGATGAGACGTCCGGATGAGGGGTTTGAGGGGTTTCGGCTTCTGGCTGGGGCGGCGGCGGCAGGACCTCGGTGAGCGGCGCCTCGGCGTCGTGGGCGGCGCTGTCACCGACGCGCACCGGTTCGCTCGACGGCCAGACCAGCGGCGGCGGCGTCACGGGCGGCGCGTGTCACGGGAGGCGGCGGGTTCACGACCGTGGCCGGCGCGGCGGACTCGACCGGGGAGGCCACGGGCGGCGGCGCGATCGGCTGGGACGGCAGCGCCGACCGGGACCCGTGCAGGCGCAGAGTCTCGGCGAACTCGCCCGCGCTGGCGTGCCGCTCCTCGGGGTTCTTCGACATCGCGCGGGCCAGCTCCTGCTGGAGCCATTCCGGCACGTCGTCGCGGGGAACGCGGGGCGCCGGCTCGTCGAGCACGCGCTGGCGGAACGCGATCGGATCGAGGTACGGCTGGCTCGGATCGGCGAACGGCGCCCGCCCGATCAGCAGGTTCCACATGGTCGACGCGAGGCTGTACAGGTCGGACAGGCCCGACTGGTGCCCGCGCAGCATCGCCTCGGGGGACGCGTGCTGCGGCGTGAGCTTGTCGAGCGTGCTGGTCGCGATGCCGCCGTCGTCGGCGGCGCGGGCGATGCCGAAGTCTGTCAGGGCGGGGCCGAAGCGGGAGCGCAGGATGTTCGGCGGCTTCACGTCCCGGTGGATGATGCCGACCTCGTGCGCGGCGTGCAGCGCCTCGCCGATCTTGATGCCGACCTCGAGCACCTCGTCGACGGGCAGCGGCCCGCGCCGCTTGAGGATCTGCGCGTAGGACCCGCCCTCGCAGTACTCCATGACGATGTACGGGCTGCCGTCGTCGGTGACGCCCGTGTCGATGATGCTGACGATGTGCGGCTGGCTCGACAGCTTGACGGTCGTCTCCAGCTCGCGGGCGACGTTCGCGGCGGTGGTCATGACGTCGTCGACGAGCAGGACCTTGATCGCCACCGTCCGGTTGAGGCGGATCTGGTTGGCCCGGAAGACCATCGCCGTGCTGCCGTGCGCGATGAGCTGGAGATCGGTGTAGCCGTGCAGCCCCGGGATCAGGGTCTGGCCGGTGTCTCCGGGCGGGGACCAGCTCATCGTCTCGCTTCCGTCGCGGTCGTCGTTAGAGCGCACACCGATAGGGCGCTGGCCGGCTGCGGCGGCCCCGGACGTCGACCGGACCGCGTTGTCGTCGTCGGCCATGCAACAACGGCATGACCTCCTCCTCCGCCTTGCCGGACCGACGTCTGGCATCCGCCTCGCTCGGCCGCCCCTATCGGCGCACGCTCCCCATTCTGTCGGATCGCCGCCCGACCGCCACGCCGGGTGCGACAACAGGCAGGCAGCGGACGCGTCGCACCGGGGTGGGAGGATGTCTACGTGGGCCTTTACCGGGACGACGCAGTGGTGCTGCGCGTGCAGAAGCTGGGCGAGGCCGACCGGATCGTCAGCCTGCTGACCCGCCGTTTCGGGCGGGTGCGCGCGGTGGCGAAAGGGGTCCGCAAGACCACCAGCCGGTTCGGCGGCCGGCTGGAGCCGTTCAGCCATGTCGACCTGCAGCTGTACGAGGGCCGTTCGCTCGACATCGTGAGCCAGGCGGAGACCATCACGCCGTACGGCAAGGACATCACCGGCGACTACAGCCGGTACACGTCGGCGAGCGCCGTCCTGGAGACCGCGGAGCGGCTCACCGGCGAAGAGCGCGAACCGTCGCTGCGGCTGTACCTGCTGACGCTGGGCGCGCTGCGGGTGATCTCGGGCGGCGAGCACGCGGCACCACTCGCCCTGGACGCGTTCCTGCTGCGCGCGATGGCCGTGGCGGGCTGGGCGCCGGCGCTGCTGGAGTGCGCGGTGTGCGGCCGGCCCGGCGCGCACCGCTCGTTCTCGGTACCGGCGGGCGGGTGCGTGTGCGCGGACTGCCGTCCGGCCGGTGCGGCGTCGCCGTCCTCGGCCGCGCTGGAGCTGATGTCGGCGCTGCTGTCCGGCGACTGGACGCACGCCGACGCGAGCGAAGGGCCGATCCGCCGGGAGGCCAGTGGCCTGGTGGCGGCCCACCTGCAGTGGCACCTGGAACGGGGACTGCGGTCGCTGCCGCTGGTAGACCGCACGGTGAAGACGAAAGGGAATGCATGATCCGGCGCGCCCAGGCGGTTCGGCCGCCCACCCCGCACCCGACCGGAGCCCGCCCGCCGGCCCTGCAGCGGGAACTCATCCCCCGGCACGTGGCACTGG
Organism: uncultured Actinomycetota bacterium; assembly: GCA_963742725.1. Classification (GTDB taxonomy): domain Bacteria; phylum Actinomycetota; class Actinomycetes; order Mycobacteriales; family Cryptosporangiaceae; genus CAVVAL01. The sequence continues at coordinate 1,090,883 of CAVUMX010000004.1, forward strand.
TGATGGACGGCAACGGCCGCTGGGCCAAGGAACGCGGCCTCGCCCGCACCGAGGGACACAAGCGGGGCGAGGCGTCCCTGTTCGACGCGGTCGAGGGCTGCATCGAGCTGGGCGTCGAGTACCTGTCCGCCTACGCGTTCTCCACGGAGAACTGGAAGCGCTCGCCGGACGAGGTCCGGTTCCTCATGGGCTTCAACCGGGACGTGATCCGGCGGCGGCGGGACGACCTGCACGCGATGGGCGTCCGGGTGCGGTGGGCCGGGCGGCGGCCCAAGCTGTGGCGCAGCGTCATCAAGGAGCTGGAAGTCGCCCAGGAGATGACCCGGCACAACACGGTCATGACCCTGACGATGTGCGTCAACTACGGCGGCCGCGCCGAACTGACCGACGCCGCTCAGGCCATGGCGCGTGATGTGGCCGCCGGCCGTCTCGACCCGGAGAAAGTCACCGAAAAACTCTTCGCTCGGTACTTGTACCAGCCCGACATTCCCGACGTGGACCTGTTCCTGCGGCCGTCCGGCGAGATGCGGACGTCCAACTTCCTGCCGTGGCAGTCCGCGTACGCCGAGATGGTCTACATGGACACCCTGTTCCCCGACTTCGACCGCCGCCACCTGTGGCACGCCTGCGAGCTGTACGCCCAGCGTGACCGCCGCTACGGCGGCGCGATCCCGAACCCGGTGCCGGTGCCGTAGGGGCTGCGCGCGCTTGGCGCCACCCGGCGCGGCGCGGCGGTGCTGCCGGGCTGCGCGGTGGCGCGGGGTGGCCGGCGGGGCGCGGCGGGGCCGCGGTGGCGGTGCTGCGTGGCTGCGCGGCGCCACTGGCTGGCGGGCGTGGCGCCGGTGGTCGAAGTGACGGTCGTTGTCACGCCGCGCGACGCATGAATAACGGTGAGTGAACGGCGTTCACCCTTACGGGTGTGCCGCACGAGGCGTTTCCTGATGGCAGGGGCTCGCCCGGCCGGTCGGTTCGCCGGCGGTCGGGTGGAGAGCGGTCGGGCGCCAGCGCTCCCGGTCTGGTGCCCGACCGTGCAGACGAAAGGGGACACGATGCCGGATTCCAGCGGCGGGCGTGTGGGGATCGCGCCCGCCGCACCTACTCCCCGGTGCTCGGAAGCCGCCTCTCGGGCGCCGGGTGATCGGCGGGGCGCGGTGGCGCACGGAAACCCCCTTCGGCGCCACCGCGCCTGCGCTGGACCCCACCGGTGGGCCCGGCGCGGCGCGCACTGACCGGCGCCGGCCTGGCGCCCGACGATGTACGCCAGGCCGCCGCCCGCCGGTTCGTGCCGCCGCCGACCGGCGCCCGAGCCCGCCGCCCGGCAGCCCGCCGCCAGTTTGGGCGACGTTTCGGTGCCTATAGCGACAAAGATGTCGCCCGAACCGGGGAGGGGGACGGCGGCAGGGAGGGGCAAGCGGGGGAGGGGTCAGTAGGTCCAGGTGGTGCCCGTGCCTCGGTATTCGTCCACGCCTATCGGGGCGGTGCCGGGGCGCATCCGATCCGTGTAGAGGAGGCCGTGCAGGTGATCGACCTCGTGCGCGACCAGCCGTGCCAGCGCGTTCTCGTACCGCGTGACGATCCGTCGCCCGCTGTACCGGGACGATTCGACGTCGATCCAGAGCGGCCGTGGCACCATTCCGCGGACGTCGAAGAAGCTGAGGCACCCCTCGTACTGCTCGTCGTCGGACGGCGATTCGCCGACGATCACGGGGTTGAGCAGCACGATCGGGTCGGTGCCGGCGGGCCGGACGACCGCGCAGGCCCGGTCGACCCCGAGCTGCGGCGCGGCGATGCCCATGCCCTTGCCGAACACGTGCACCTGCCCGATCTCGTCGGCGCTGGCGAACAGGCGGGCGACGAGCCGCCGGGCGGCGGTGGCCTCGGCGGGCAGGTCGAAGGGGCGGGCGGTGCGTCGTAACGCGGCGTCCTCGCGCTGGACGACGCCGAGCCCACGCATCAGCTGGCTCGGTAGGGGTGCCGTCATCGGCGGAACCGCCACTCCAGCCGGTACCGGGCGTGCAGCGACGGATGGTCGGTGGACCAGTCGAAGCTCGTGCGCTCGGGGCCGGTCTGGCGGGTGATGGCGTGGCGGAACGGCGCGGCGGATGCCGTCATGGACGTCTCGGTGCCCCAGACGACAGCGCCGAGCGAGGACGGGAAGTCGAGTTGGACCGCGAGCCTGGTCGTCGGCAGCCGGACGGCGCGCTGGAACCACGATCCCCATTTGCCGTCGCTGACCTGGTACGAGTAGCGGATCGTCGTCATGTCGCCGGGGTAGAGCGGGAACCGGCTGGTGGCGTTCTCGAACAGCAGCCACACCTCCTTGAACGCGTCGCGGTCGTGCTTGGCCTTCCACGCCATCGGCTCGCCCTCGCACTCGGCGGTGAGCCGCAGCTCGTCCCAGGTGAGGGGGTGGGCGCGGTAGAGCTGGTTCGATCGTTCGGGGTCGTCGGGGTAGCGGTCGACGGCGATCCGGACGAGGAACCGGCTGATCGGTTCGACGCCCACGTTGCACAGCCGGCGGATGGTCGTCACGTGGTAGACGCCGTCGCCGTAGCGGAGCCGGGAGTCCTCGTGCTCGACGACGAGCCCGGCGGACGGATCGGCGTGGGCGTGGGCGACCTCGCGCGACACCGGTCCGCCGTCGGCGTCGTGGACGCGCCGCGCGCCGTCGAACGCCTGCCAGCGCCGCCACAGCGCGTGACTGCAGTTGAGGACGGATTCGGCCCGGCGCGCGAAGTCCTCGGTGGGCCGGTGCCGTCCGCTCTCGATGTGGCTGACGTAGGAGGGGTCGAAACCCATCTCGGCGGCGAGCCGTTTCTTGGACAGTCCCCGCACCTCGCGCCAGTGGGTGAGCTCCGCGCTGAAGGCCTCGGCCAGCTCGGTGATCGCGCGGGCGGATGACGTGGCGTCCATGCTCACCCCCGATCGCGGACCGTCACGTCTAGTCTTCTCGCGGTCACGGTGCGCGTGCAGGCGAAAGCCGGTATGCGGGGAATGTCCGGTTCATCGCGACAGGTGTTCCGAGGCTCTGTCGCTGGTCAACGCGCCACGGTACGGTGCACGAGTTGTCCGAGTTGAGCGCCCACCGGCTCGCACGCCAGAAGGAGCACGCCCCGTGCGGTTCACCCTGCCCCACCGCCCGGCCAGCACATGACCTCGGCCGACACGTCACCCGCCGAGGCCGCAGACGCCGAAGCCGCGACCACCGTCATCGACCCCGCCGGTCACCCGCCCAAGGGCACGCCGGGGACTCCTCCTGACGGTGAGAAGGCCCCCTGGCGACCGGGTTCGCTCGAACTGCTGACCGCGCTGTTGGTCGTCGTCGCGGTCTTCCGGGGCCAGCTCGTCGGCCTGTTCGACACCCCGGCGATGCAGACGTTCGCGACGGTGTTCGTCTCCCTCGTCGTCCAGGCCATCCCGTTCCTGGTGCTCGGCGTCGTGATCAGCGCGGTCATCGCGGTGTTCGTGCCCGCGTCGTTCTTCGCCAAGGCGCTGCCGAAGCACCCGGCGTTCGCGGTGCCCGTCGCCGGCATCGCGGGTGTGGCGCTGCCGGGTTGCGAATGCGGATCCGTACCGGTGGCCGGCGGGCTGCTGCGGCGCGGGGTCGCCCCGGCGGCGGCGTTCGCGTTCCTGCTGTCGGCGCCGGCGATCAACCCGGTCGTCCTGGTCGCGACGGCGGTGGCGTTCCCCGGCAATCCCGAGATGGTGCTCGCGCGGTTCGTCGCGTCGGCCGTCACGGCGATGCTCATGGGCTGGTTGTGGCTGCGGGTCGGCAAGGCGGAGTGGATCAAGCTGCCGAAGCGTCCGGAGCTGGACGGCATGTCGAAGTGGGCGGCGTTCTGGGCGTCGTGCCGGCACGACTTCATCAGTGCCGGCGGATTCCTCGTCGTCGGCGGCATCACGGCGGCGATCCTCAACGTGACCGTCCCCGAAGCCTGGTTGCAGGCCGTCGCCGACAACCCGGTGCTGGCCGTCCTGGTGCTGGCCCTGCTGGCCGTGCTGCTGTCGATCTGCTCGGAGGCCGACGCGTTCATCGCGGCGTCGCTCACCCAGTTCTCGCTGACGGCGCGGCTGGCGTTCCTCGTCGTCGGTCCGATGATCGACGTGAAGCTGTTCGCGATGCAGATCGGCACGTTCGGGCGCGGCTTCGCGCTGAGGTTCGCGCCGACCACGTTCGCCGTCGCTGTCGCCGTCAGTGTCCTCGTCGGGTGGGTGTTGCTGTGACGCGCGAAGCGCAGAGTGTCCTGTTGCTGCTGGTCGGCGGCGCTGTCCTGCGGATCAGCATCTCCGACGTCTACCTCCGGTACGTCAAGGAGGGGCTGCGGCCGTTCCTGATCGTCGCCGGGGTGCTGCTCGTGGCGATCGCGGTCGCCACGCTGCTCCGCGAGCTGTTCGTCGCCAAGGCCGAGGTAGCCCACGACAGCGCCCACGATCACGACGAGGACGACGACGGCCACGGTCACGGTCACGGCACCCGGATCGGCTGGATGCTGGTTCTGCCCGTCTTCGCCACGTTCCTGATCGCGCCACCCGCGCTCGGCTCGTACGCGGCCGCGCGCGGCGGGCAGGCCAACATCCAGCAGCCCACCGCCGACTTCGCGCCGCTGCCCAAGGCCGATCCGGCCGAGATCACTGTCGTCGAGTACTTCACCCGCGCAGTGTGGGACGACAGGGAATCGATGAAGGACCGGAACATCCAGCTGTCCGGGTTCATCACGCCCCGGCCCGAGGGCGGTGTCTACCTCACGCGGATCATGCTGAGCTGCTGCGCGGTCGACGGACGTCCGATCAAGGTGGTTTTGACCGGTTCTGGTGTCGAGTCCCTTCCCGCCGACACCTGGATCGAGGTCATCGGGCGGCACGACCCGAAGATCGAGAAGGACAAGATCAACAAGCAGGAGATCCCGTACTTCAAGGTCACCGAGTACCGGAAGATCCCGGCCCCGCGGCAGCCCTACGAGCAGTAGCGGTAGGGGGCTAGCCGGCCGCCATGCAGGTGGCGCAGGTGCCGAAGATCTCGACGGTGTGGCTGACCTCGGCGAACCCGTGCTCGGCGGCGACCTTGTCGGCCCAGCGCTCGACGGTCGGGCCCTCGACCTCGACGGTCCGTCCGCAGCGCCGGCACACCAGGTGGTGGTGGTGCCCGCTGCTGCACCGCCGGTAGAGGTGCTCGCCGCCCGGTGGCCGCATGACGTCGATCTCGCCCGCGTCCGCGAGCGCCTGCAGCGTCCGGTACACCGTGGTCAGGCCGACGGAGTCGCCGCGACGCCGGAGCAGATCGTGCAGCTCCTGGGCACTGCGGAACTCCTCGACCTCGTCGAGCATGGCCATGACTGCGGTGCGCTGGCGCGTGCTGCGACCGACGGTCTGCATAGAGCTGGTCCCTTTCTCCGGCGTCCGGACGGAGGCCCATCCTTGCAGGTTCGCCGTGGGCACCGGGTTACCGTCCTTCCTTGGCATGGCTGACGGCGTCCGTGACGATGTGTGCCACGTGGTGGTCCGCCAGCGAATACATGACTTCGCGGCCCCGCCGTTCACCGGTCACGACGCCGGCCGAGCGGAGCACCCGAAGGTGCTGGGACACGAGGGGCTGCGGCGCGTCGAGCGCGTCGACGAGTTCGTGGACGCAGCGCGGGCCCGCGTCCAGTTCGACGACGATCGCGATGCGGAGCGGCGCGGCCAGGGCGCGGAGCAGTTCACCCGCGCCGGTGTAGTCGGGGAGCGGACGGGACGTGCCGGGCAGCGAGTGCGCGTGGCCATCCGTCATGCGCCGGACAGTAGACGAAGACACCGGCATCATGCACGTACCGTCACCGTTCGAGAATGACATCCGGGTGCGCGGACTCGACGGGCGCCGTCACAGGACGGCTCATCCGGCGGCGCAGCGATGCCAGGATCGTGACGACGACGAACGCCGCCAGCGCCAGGACGACGATGTTCGCACCGGCTGCGACGTCGAGGTAGTACGAGCTGACGGCGCCGCTCACCGACACGACAGCGCCGAGGCCGCACGCCAGTACCGCTGTGCCGAGGAAGCTCCTGGCCACCTGCTGGGCGGTCGCCACGGGGATCACCATCATGGCGCTGACCAGCAGCAACCCGACGACGCGCATCGCGACCGTGACGGTGATCGCCGCCGTGACCGCGAGCAGCAGGTTCAGTGCCCGTACCGGCAGCCCGGACACCCGGGCGTACTCCTCGTCGTGGCACACCGCGAACAGCCACGGCCGCAGCAGCGTCGTCACCGCGAGGACGGCGCCGGCCAGCACGGCGACGACGACGAGGTCCTCGGTGCTGGTCGTGGTCAGCGAGCCGAACAGGTACGACAGGAGCGACGAGTTCGTGCCGGTCGGGGCCAGGCCGATGAGCAGGACGCCGCCCGCGATCCCGCCGTAGAACATCATGGCGAGGGCGACGTCGCCGGACGTGCGCCCGCGTTCGCGGATAAGTTCGATCGCGATGGCGCCGAGCGCCGCCACGACGATCGCGGTCAGGACGGGCGCCGTGCTGAGCAGGAAGCCGAGCGCGACGCCGGTCAGCGCGATGTGGCCGATGCCGTCGCCGATCAGGGACATCCGCCGCTGGACGAGGTACACGCCGACGGCCGGTGCCGAGACGCCGACGAGCAGTGCCGCGATGAGCGCCCGCACCATGAAGTCGTAGCTGAGCAGCTCAATCATGAGGCGGTCCGCGAGTGAGCATCGCAGCGACGGAGGAGCGAGGAGCGGAGCGGAGGGCCGCCGGGGTGCACAGTCATGAGGCGGTCCAGAGGCCGGGTGGGTCGACCGGGGCGTGGGGGTGCACGTGGTCGTGGTCGGGGTGGGCGTGGTGCGCGGCCGGCCGGGGGACGGCGCCGTCGTGGACGATCCGGCCGGAGTCGACGACGACGGCGCGCCCGATGAGTGGTTCCAGTGGGCCGAGTTCGTGCGCGACGAGGAGGATCGTGACGCCGCTGTCGACGAGCGTGCGCAGGGTGGCGGCGAACGCGTCCTGGCTGGCGGCGTCGACGCCCGCGGTGGGTTCGTCGAGGACGAGCAGTTCGGGTTCGGCGGCGAGCGCGCGGGCGATGAGCACCCGCTGCTGCTGCCCGCCGGAGAGGGTGTTGACCTGGTCGCGGCGGCGGTCGGCGAGGCCGACGGCGGCCAGCGCGTCGCGGACGGCCGCGCGGTCGCGAGTGGACGGTAGGTGGAGGAACCCGCGGCGGGCGAGCCGGCCGGCGGCGACGACCTCACCGACGGTCGCCGGGACCGCGCTGGCCACACCGAGCCGCTGCGGCACGTACCCGACCCGTGCCCACTCGCGGAACGCGCCGAGCGGCGTGTCGAACAGCCGAACTTCGCCGCCCGCGAGCGGGGTCAGCCCGAGCGCCGCCCGGACCAGTGTGGACTTGCCGGACCCGTTGGCGCCCAGCACGGCGACGACCTCACCGGCGTGGACCGTCACGTCCACGCCGTGCAGGATCGCGCGCCCGCCCAGGTTGACCGTGCCGTGCCGGACTTCGACTACGGTCACGAACAACCCAGGGCGCCACGCAGCGTCTTCAAGTTCTGTCGCATGACTGAAACGTAGTCGTCCTGGCTGCCGTCTTCGAGTCCTTCGAGCGGGTCGAGCACCTCGGCCTTGGCGCCGACCTCGCTGGCGAGGGTCTTGGCGACCTTGTCGCTGACCAGGGTCTCGAAGAAGATCGCCTTGACGCCGTTGGCCTTGGCGAACTTCGTCACGTCGGCGAGTCGCGCGGGCGAGGGCTCGTCCTCCGGCGTGAGGCCGGTGATCGCGAGCTGGGTCAGACCGTACCGGTTGGCGAGGTAGCCGAACGCGTTGTGGCTCACCACGATCGTTTTCTGCGCGCAGTTCGCCAGCCCGGACTTGAACTCGGCGTCCAGCGCTTCCAGTTCGGTGCGGAGCGTGGCGGCCCGCTCGGCGTACTCGGCGGCGTGGCCGGAGTCGATCGCGGCGAGCTTCTCGGCGACGGCGTCGGCGATCGCGGCGAGCCGGGTGGGGTCGAGCCAGACGTGCGGGTCCTTGCCCTTCTCGTCCTCGTGGAAGGCGCCTTCCTCCAGCGGGACGAACCCGTCCGCGAGGGGCTGCACCGCCGCCGCGTCGAGGGACCTGCCGTCGGCGTGCTCGGTGATCGCCTCGTCCACGGCGGGCTGGAAGCCGCGCAGGTAGACGGCGAGGTCGGCGTCGGCGATCTCGGCGGTCTGCTTCGGCGTCAGCTCCATGTCGTGCGGCTCGGCGCCGGGCTTCACCAGGTTGTGGACGGTCGCACGGTCGCCGCCGACGTGCGTGGTGACGTACTCGAGGGGGTAGAAAGCCGCGACCACGTCGAGCTTGCCGCCGTCGCCCGCGCTGGCACTGTTGCACCCGGTCAGGGTGGCGGCGAGGGCGAGCGGAACGAGGACGCCTAATAGCTTCGACATGACAACCATTCTCATTTAGGTGGGAATGATTGTCAAAAGCGCATACATGCATCTCACCACAGCTTGCTCGCGGCCAGCGCGACGACGGCGGCGATCACCAGGACGCGCAGCGCCAAGGTCAGCGGCTGCTGGCCCGCCGCCGACAGCCAGGCCAGCCACCCGGCCAGACCCGCCACGACCAGCAGCAACAGCGCACCCGCCAGCCCCGGGAGGAACAGGCCGCCCAGCGTCAACGCCAGGACGCCGAGCACCAGCACGAACCGTGGCAGCCGGGCCAGGTAGGCCAGGGTCGCCATCGAACGGGGGTGCGTCACGCGGAACTCCTCGCCGCCGGTACCTTCGAATTTCCCTACATATTGGCAGGAGATGAGCGGCGTGATCGTCATCAGCCGGTTCCGGATCGCCGAGTCCGGTGAAACCGACTTCCTCGACCGCGCCCGCCGCGCGCTCCAGGCGTTCGCCGAGCGGCCCGGGTTCGTGCGCGGCCGGATCGGGCGTGCGGCCGACGACCCCGCGCTCTGGACGATCCTCACCGAGTGGACGTCCGTCGGCGCGTTCCGCCGCTCGCTGTCCGGATTCGACGTGAAGATGTACGCCGCGCCGCTGCTCGCCGAGTCGATCGACGAACCGGCCGCGTTCGAGGTGATCGTCGGCGTCGACGAGGCCGTGGCGGACGTCTCGCCGAGCGGCCGCGCCGCCGACGCCGGCACCACCCGCATCGGCGAAGGCGCCACCGCCCGCGCGCCGCGCTCCGTCGACCCGTACTGATCCGGCCCGGGCGGGCGCTGCGATGATTCGGGTATGACCGAGCACTCCCCGTGGGGCCGCCCGGACGGCGACGACCCGGGACAGCCCGCCGGTCCGCCGCCGCCCGCGCCCGGCTGGGCGGCACCGGCCGGTCCGGAACCCCAGTACGGCCCGGCACCGCAGTACGGCCCGGCAGCCCAGTACGGCGCTCAGCAGTACGGCCAACCGCCCGTCCGGAAGAAGCGTGTGGGGTTGTGGGTCGGGCTCGGGATCGGCGCGGTCGTCCTGCTCTGCTGCGTCGCCGTTCCGCTCGGGCTGGGCGGCCTGTACTTCCTCGGCAACGAGGTGGACAAGCGGGACAGCATCAGCACGCTGGAGGACTACCTCGACGCGGTCGTCGACGAGGACTACGACTTCGCGTACGGGTTGCTCTGTCAGGAGTACACGGTCGACGTGAGCCGGGAGGAGTTCGCGGCCGCCGACCCGGGAATCGTCAGCTACACGGTCGGCGACGCCTTCGAGATGGAGGAGGAAGGGCTCAAGATCGGCTGGGAGGCCGAGGTCGACCTGTCTTACACGGACGACACCGAGAGCACCGAGCTGTACCAGGTCTATACCGACGGCTTGAGCTTCGACTACCAGGTGTGCCCACCGCCGCCCGAGTAGGGGGAACCGGGGTCATGCTTCGTTGTCACACCGGGTAACCTGACACCTTCCCCAACACCACCGACCGCCAGCCGGATGGAGCGATCAACCGTGGCCGCAGACCGCATGGACACCATCGTCAGCCTCAGCAAACGCCGGGGATTCGTCTACCCGTCGAGCGAGATCTACGGCGGGCTTCGCGCGTCCTGGGACTACGGCCCGCTCGGCGTCGAGCTGAAGAACAACGTGAAGCGGCAGTGGTGGAAGACGATGGTCACCGCCCGCGAGGACGTCGTCGGCATCGACTCGTGCGTCATCCTGGCCCGCGAGGTGTGGCAGGCCTCTGGCCACGTGGAGACGTTCACCGACCCGCTGACCGAGTGCCAGTCGTGCCACAAGCGGTTCCGCGCCGACCACCTCGAAGAGGCGTACGAGGCCAAGCACAACCGCCCGCCGGCGAACGGCATGGCCGACGTCAACTGCCCCAACTGCGGCACGAAGGGCGCCTTCACCGAGCCGCGGCAGTTCTCCGGCCTGCTCAAGACCTACCTGGGCGCCGTCGAGGACGAGTCCGGCCTGGCGTACCTGCGTCCCGAGACCGCGCAGGGCATCTTCATCAACTACAACAACGTCGAGCAGACGTCGCGCCGCAAGCCGCCGTTCGGCATCGCCCAGATCGGCAAGAGCTTCCGCAACGAGATCACGCCCGGCAACTTCATCTTCCGGACGCGTGAGTTCGAGCAGATGGAGATGGAGTTCTTCGTCAAGCCCGGCACCGACGAGGAATGGCACCAGTACTGGATCGACGCGCGGCTCCAGTGGTACACGGACCTCGGCATCAACAAGGACCGGGTCCGCCTCTACGAGCACCCGAGCGAGAAGCTGTCGCACTACTCCAAGCGGACGGTCGACATCGAGTACAAGTTCGACTTCGCCGGCACCGAGTGGGGCGAGCTGGAAGGCATCGCGAACCGCACCGACTACGACCTGAAGGCGCACGGCACCGCCGCCGGCGTCGACCTGTCGTTCTTCGACCAGGAGGCCGGCGAGCGCTGGGTGCCGTTCGTGATCGAGCCGGCGGCCGGTGTCGACCGCGCGATGCTCACGTTCATGCTCGACGCCTACACCGAGGACGAGGCCCCGAACGCCAAGGGCGTCATGGAGAAGCGTGCCGTGATGCGCCTCGACCACCGCCTCGCGCCGGTCAAGGCCGCCGTGCTGCCGCTGTCCCGCAACGCCGACCTGTCGCCGAAGGCGCGCGGGCTCGCCGCCGCCCTGCGCCAGAACTGGAACGTCGACTTCGACGACGCGGGCGCGATCGGTCGCCGGTACCGCCGCCAGGACGAGATCGGCACCCCGTTCTGCATCACCGTCGACTTCGACACCCTTGAGGACAACGCCGTGACCGTCCGGGAGCGGGACTCGATGGCGCAGGAGCGCGTGTCTCTCGACCAGGTCGAGTCCTACCTCGCCACGCGCCTCCTGGGCTGCTGACGTCCGCTGCTGGTGGACAAACCGGACTGTTCGGGATGGCGTGCTGTAACCGGGCCCCGGATACCCCGATAACCCCGACAGTTGCGCGTGCCCGTGGCGTGGCGCGCCCGGGCGGCCCGCCCGGCGGCGCTCGATCAGAGCGCGGCGCGGGCCTGGGTGACCCACCACGCGAGGTCGTCCAGCTCCGCCGCGCGGGTGGCCGGGTCCGGGTGCTCGACGCAGTCCAGCGCCTTGTTCCAGCCCAGCTCGGCGAGGCCGGCGAGCAGCGCCAGCCGCAGCGTGTCCTCGTCGCGGTAGGTCTGGCGGAGGTCGTCGACCAGGTCGTCGCGGCTGGCGTCGACCCGGGACGCGTTGCCGGTGAGGAACCAGACGAAGTCCAGGACGCCGGGGCCGTTCGTGGCGAGGGCCCAGTCGAGCAGCGTGACCTGGTCGCGTTCCAGCGCGAGGTTGTCCAGCCACAGGTCGCCGTGGAGCAGGGTCGTGCCGCCGGCCGCGAGTTCGTCGGCGAGCGGCGCGGGGTCGGCGTGGACCGCGAACACGGCGTCCACGACCGGCCCCGGCGCGACCTCGGCGAACAGTTCCCAGCCGCGCTGCACCAGTGGCCCCAGCCCGTGGTCGCCGGCGTGCCGGCCCATCCGGTGCGGCGCGAACATCCCGAGCCGCTGGTCGAGCGGGCAGGTGCCGGCGACCGTCTCCCCGGCGAAGAAGCGGTGCATGGACGACGTGGCGACGAGGATCCGCCGGAACGTGTCCCGGGAGACGCGCTGCGGTGCCAGCGCGGCCGTGACGTCCCGGAGCAGCAGCATCGCCCCGCGCGGCTCGGGCCACGCCGCGATCACGGCGTGGCCGACGCCCGGCGGCAGCCTGTCCAGGATGCCGTCGCGCCAGAGGACGAACTCGCGGCCGGTGAAGTCACCGGACGCGCGCATCGTCAGGTCGGTGACCGGGTCGAGCCGCTTCGCGATGAGCTGCTGCCCGTCCGCGAGGCGGATCCGCTCCAGCAGCGCGCCGGAGTGGCCCGCGTGGCCGTCGACCGGCACCCGCTCGACGGCACGGTCGAGCAGCGCGCGGCCCCGGTCGGCGGCCTCCACGTCAGCCCCGCACCATCGGGGCCTCGACGGCCTGGCGGGCGATCGTCGCCGCGTCCCACACGCCGGTGCAGTACACGCGGTGTTCGGTGATCTGCGTGCCGTCCGTGTGGATGATGTTGACCTCGCGCCACAGCTCGTCCCGGTAGCGGAGTTCCAGTTCGACGACCAGCCCGTCGTCGGTGCGCGTGACGGCCGACCCGGTGACCCGCAGGTCGGTGATGCCGTCCAGCTCCTCGCGGGCGTGTTCCTGCACGGCGGCCGGGCCGAGGAGCTGGAACCGCCACTGCGGGACGGTGGCGTCGTAGACGGCGTCCGGACGGTAGAGGCTGGTCAGCGCCGGCCAGTCGTAGGACTCCAGGGCCGCCGCGATCTTGGCCAGCAGCGACTCGTCAGGCATGGCTGGCCGCTTCCAGGTTGCCGAGCACGGTCTTCATCGTCGCGGCCAGCTCCTCGGACGGGCTGAACTCCACGATCTCGGTGCCCTCGCTGAACACCGGGGTGTGGCCGGGCCGTGCGTAGTACGCCTCGCCGGGACCGATCACGTCCTCGCCGTCGGCGTACCGGTACGTCAGCGAGCCGCGCAGCACGACGCCCCAGTGCGGGCACTGGCAACGGTCGTCGGGGAGGCCGCGGAACAGCTCGGCCGGGTCGGCGTCGGCGGTGTAGGTCTCGAACCCGACGGTGTAGCCGTCCAGCTCGGCGTAGCGGCCCTCGAACCCGTCCATGCGCTCGACGTCGGTGATCTCGTTCTTCGCGATCCGGGACATGGTGTGCTCCTGTTCAGTGCGGTGGATCGGACACCCCATAGGCGTCAGATCCCGTCGCACGATGTGCGGTCACCCACCGCGTCGGTTGTTCGGGGTGGTAGCCGCAGAGGGCCCCCGTGTGGACGCTGTTGCGCAAGTGGCGTCCGAGGTCCGGGTTGGCGGCCTCGATCCGGGCCATCGCGGCGCGCAGCCGGGCGGTGACGGCGGTGCGGGCGCGTTCGGCGGGGTCGCCGGCGCGGCGCGGGCGGCCGCCGAGCCCGTAGGCGGCGGCCAGGTAGGTGGCCAGCTGGTCCCGCTCGGCCCGGGCCCGTTCCGCGCGGCCGAGGTCGGCGAACTCCTCGGCGTCCGCGATGTCGGACTCCAGCGCGGCGAGCCGGGTCCGGAACGCCGCCCTGGCCGGTGCGTCGGCGAGTTCGCCCAGGTCAGCACCGTCGGGGCGGCCGTCCAGGTCGAGCGCGGCGATGTCCCGGCCCGGTGCGTTGAGCAGCGTGGCGAGGTCCGCGAGCCCCTTGGCGTGCGCCAGCCTGACTTCGCGGCCGGCGTACGCGATCACCCAGCTCTCGCCGTCCCGGGAGAAGTTGTTGGTCGTCCTGATCTCGCCGGTCGCCAGCCGCTCGGCGCCGATGCGGATGTGCGCCGCCCGAGCGCGTTCGGTGTGCTCAGCGGGGTCGGGCGCGACCATCGCCAGGAACCGCTCGACGGACCCCCGGAACACCGCGCCGATGCCCTCGACCACGAAGAGGTCGCGGTGCGGCAGCAGGGCCGCGTAGAGCCACGGCGCGAGCGGATGGCCGCCGACGAGGTGGGAGATCTCGGCGGCCTGGGTCAGCAGTGGCAGCCACTCCGAGTCGACCGGTGCCGCCCGCAACGCCCCCGCCAGCCCGGCGAGCCTCGCCGACGCCTCTTTCCGCAGCCCTGCGTGGGCCTGGAAATAGGCATAGGTCACCTCTATCTGGACGCCGAACACGGCGAGCTCGCCGCGATGGGCGTCCATGAGCGCGACCGCGTCGCCGGCGCGGCCCTCGTCCATCGACAGGAACATGCGCTGCGCGAGGGCCAGGATCACCGCGTTCCCGCTGCCGGCCGCGCGTCCCAGCCGCTCGACCTCGGCAATCTGGCGGTGCGCGTCGCCGGACTGGCCGGCGAGCACGGCGCGCATGCCGCGCCACAGCGGCAGGTACCAACCGTAGAGCGGTTGCCGCAGGACGGCGGCCGTCCGGGCGTACGCCGTCAGCTCGGCGTCTGCCCCGGCGAGGTCGCCCAGCTCCAGGAGCGCGACGATCCGCATCCGGCGGCCGAGCAGTTCGAGCGGAGCGTCCGTGGCCAGGGCGATGACCTCGCTGGCGGCGGCCTCGCGGCGTTCGGTGTCGGCGGGGCCGGCGATCGCGTCGCAGTACGCGCAGAGGCTGTAGCCGAGGGCTTCCGTGTTGGCCAGCCGTGCCGCCGCCACGGCCTCCTCGGCGAGCCGCAGCCGCCGGGAACCGACGTCGCTGTAGGACAGCGCCACAGACAGGCGTGCCATCACCCACGGGCGCAGCGGCGAGTCGCCGAGCCCGGCGCGCGCTTCCTCCAGCCCCGCGAGCGCTTCCTCCAGCAGCGCGAGCTGGACGTGGTCAAGCAGGGGTACCTCGAATCCGTGCCCGCCGGCCAGCCCGAGGGCGGCTTCGGCGAGACCGTCGGGGTGTCCGTCCGCCCTGGCGAGGTCGGCCGCGGAGAGGTACGCGGTCCGCGCGGCGGCCGTGTCGCCCGCCGCCGCCCGCGCGGCGCCGAGTGCGATCAGGATCGGGAACCGGTCGCCCTCGGCCGGAGACAGCGCGAGGACGGTAAGTGCCTCGTCGTACCGCTGCGCCGCCGTCTCGTACGCCCGGAGCGCCGTCGCGTTCTCGGCCGCCCGGACGGCGTACTCGTACGCCTTGGCCGCGCCCCCGCCGGCCGCCGCCGCGACGAAGTGCTCCGCCAGGGCGTCCACGTCGGCGCCGCGCCGCTCAAGCGCGTCGCCGGCCCGCTGGTGGAGACGGATCCGGTGGGCGACGCCGATCGATTCGTACGCCGCCGACCGGATCAGGGCGTGGGCGAACGCGTACCGGCCGGGCCCGACCTCGCGGAGCAGCCGGGCGTCCGCGGCGACACCGAGCGGGCCGAGGAGCTGGTCCGGCGGCTGCCCGGCCAGCTCGGCGAGCACGTCCAGCCGGGGTTCGTCGCCGAGCACGCCGGCGATCTCGACCGCGCGGCGGCTGTCGGCCGGCAACTGGGCCAGCCGCTGGGTCAGGACGCCCTTGAGCGAAGCCGGCAGCGGCACCCGCCCGTGCGGGCCCGGATCGGTGGCCAGCAGCCGGGCCAGCTCGCGGGCGTACAGCGGGTTGCCGCCGGTCTGGCGGTGCAGGTCGGTGTGGTCCGTGCCGGTGCGGCCGCCGGTGGCGCCGGTGCCCGTGCCGGTGCGGCCGTCGGTGCCGGCGGTGGCGCCGGAGCCGAGCAGATCGGCCAGCTCGCTGGGGGAGAGGCCGCCGAGGCTGATCAGGCGGGCCGGCGGCGCGAGCCCGGACAGGTCGGGGTGGGGTTCGTCGTCACGGTAGGTACCGACGACGAGCACCCGGGTCGCCTGGAGATGCGGAGCCAGGTAGCGCAGGAGCCGCACGGACGGTGGGTCGGCGTCGTGCAGGTCCTCGATGACGACCAGGGTCGGCGGGAGTTCGGTCACCGTGCTGAGGACGGCGTCGAAGACCGGGCCGTGGCCGGTGGGCTGCGCTGTCCCGGCCGCGGGGTGTTCTGTGCCGGCCGGCGGGATAGGGCCTGTGCGGGCCGGCGGGATAGGGCCTGTGCGGGCCGGCGGGCGGGCCGCGAGGAGTTGGAGCCAGGGCCAGAAGGGGGCGGGGTCCCAGCAGCCGGTGCGCACCACGGTCAGCCCATGCGCCTGCGTGGCGGCCTCGGCGCACAGCCGCGACTTGCCGATTCCCGCCTCGCCGGTGACCAGCACCAGCCCGCCACGCCCCACCCGGGCGGCCTGGCACGCGTCGGCGAGCTCCGCCAGATCGGCGGTCCGGCCGACGAAACCGGACAGGTGGGTCGTTCCCTCCACGGGTCGATCCTCGCGCATCGGACGGCGGCGGAGAGTCCCCCAACCGGCCGGAACGGGGGAGACTGGCGGCATGCGAGAACTGGGGAGGACGGTCACCGCCTGGCTGGACGCGGGGCATCGCGTCGCCGTGGTCCGGGTGATCGAGTTGACGGGCTTCGGGGCGGTCCCGGCCGGCGAGGTGCTGGCCGTCCGGGACGACGGCGAGCGGACCGGATCGGTCCTGCGTGGCGTGCTGGACACCCAGGTGGGGGCGGCACTGCCGGAGGTGTTCGCGGGCGGCGTGATCGAGGTGGACGGGCCGGTCGGGGAGCACGAGGCGGTGGCCGCCGGCCTGGCCTGCTCCGGGAACGCGCGGCTCCTGCTGCATCCCGCCGGCCCGGACCGTGAGGCCTGGGACGCACTCGCCGACGGGCAGGCGGTCGCACTCGCGTCGGCGGTGGACGGGTCCGGCCACAGCGTGATCGTGGGCGGCGGCGCGGGCCTCGGTGGCGCGACCGTTCCTGGTGGTGGCGCGGCTGGCCCCGGCGCCGCGGCGGCTGAGGGGGAGGTCGTCGCGGCCGCCACCGCGCTTCTGGCCAAGGGAACGAGCGGGCGGGCGCTCGTCGGCGACGTGCTCGTCGACGCCTGGGTACCGGTCCCGACGCTGGTCACCGTTGGCGGCGGGGCGCTCGCCGCCGCGCTGGCGGATCAGGCGCGGCTCCTCGGCTGGCACGCGCGGGACGTCACCGGAGTGGCCGAGGCGACGGCGGCCGTCGAAGCATTCGGCGCGTCGGACGTCCTCGTGCTGCTCGACCACGATCCGGCCATGGACGCCGTCCTGATGGCGGGCATCGCCGGTGGCCGCGGCTTCCTCGGTGCGCTCGGCTCCCGGCCCACCCAGGCGTCGCGCCGGCAGCGGCTCCACGCCGCCGGCTGCACCGACGACGACCTGTACCGCATCCACGGCCCCGTCGGCCTCGACCTCGGCGCCCGCAGCCCCGCCGAGGTGGCGGTCAGCATCGTCGCGGAGGTCATCGCCGAACGCGCCGGTCGTCACGCTGCCCCGCTCCGCACCACCGCGGGCCGCATCAGCCCGCACTGAGCCTCCCGACCTTCGGACTTTTGAGGGTTCCCGGGCCCGCCCGACCCTCAAAAGTCCGAAACTCGGCGTGGGCGGGGTGCGGCGGCGCGGCAGCCGCGCGCGAGCGGCGCGGCTTTACGCCGAGAGGCGGGCCAGCTCGTCCGGGGTGAGCGTCACGTGCGCCGCCTCAGCGGAGTCGAGGATCGACTCGGGACGGCTCGCGCCCGGGATCGGGATCACGACGGGCGACTGGGCGAGCAGCCACGCGAGCGTCACCTGGTACGGGCTGATGCCCCGCTCGGCGGCGATCTCGGCGAACGCCGGGTGCTTCGAGCCGAGCCCGCCGGCGCCGGCGATGCCCCCGAACGGCGACCACGGCAGGTACGCGATGCCGTGCGCGGCGCAGTGCGGGACGATCTCTGGCAGGTCGTCCCGGTAGCGCGGGGACAGCTCGTTCTGGACGCTCGCCAGCCCGTCCGCCCCGAGCACTGAACGGGCGATCTCGATCAGCTCGACGTTGGCGTTGGAGACCCCGACGAGCTGGACCTTGCCGGCATCGCGCAGCTCGGCGAGGGCGCCGATCGTCTCGGCGTACGGCACGTCCGGGTCGGGGCGGTGGAGCTGGTAGAGCCCGATCGCCTCGACGCCGAGCGCCTTCAGGGACGCGTCGCAGGCCGCCCTGAGGTACTCGGGCCGCCCGTCGAGGGCCCAGCCGCCGCCGGGCGTCCGGGTGTGGCCGCCCTTGGTCGCGACCAGGACGTGCGACGTGTCGCCGCCGTAGCTGGCGAGCGCCGAGGCCACCTGGCGTTCGTTGAAACCGACCTCGGTCTCGTCGGGGGCGTACGCGTCGGCGGTGTCGATGAGCGTGACGCCCGCGTCGAGCGCGGCGTGGATGGTGCGTTCGGCCCGGTCGGCGGCCGGGCGGGTGGAGAACGCCATCGAGCCGAGCCCGATCGCGGAGACGGTCCGCCCGGAAATGCTCCTCGTCAGCACAATGGGACAATAGCCCGGTGACTCAGGTGCTGAGCGCTCCGGCGCTGCGGATAGGCCCGCTGGAGGTGTCGCCTCCGGTGGTCCTCGCGCCGATGGCGGGCATCACCAACGTGGCGTTCCGCAGGCTCTGCCGCGAGCACGGTGCCGGCCTGTACGTGAGCGAGATGATCACGACCCGCGCGCTGGTCGAGCGGAACGCCAAGACGATGACGCTGATCCAGTTCGCGCCGGACGAGCGTCCCCGCAGCATCCAGCTCTACGGCGTCGACCCGGACGTGGTCGGCCGCGCGGTGGCGATGATCGTCGACGAGGACCTGGCCGACCACATCGACCTGAACTTCGGTTGCCCGGTACCGAAGGTGACGCGGCGCGGGGGAGGGTCGGCCCTGCCGTACCGGCGCCCGCTGCTGGAGGCGATCCTGAAGGCGGCGACGAAGGCGGCCGGTCCGATCCCGGTGACGATGAAGACCCGGCTCGGTATCGACGGCGACCACCTCACCTACCTGGACGCGGCCCGGATCGCCGAGGACGCCGGTGTGGCCGCGTTCGCGCTGCACGGCCGTACCGCAGCCGACATGTACGCGGGCGAGGCGCGCTGGGAGCCGATCGCCGAGGTGGCACAGGCGCTGAGCATCCCCGTCCTGGGCAACGGCGACATCTGGGAAGCGGACGACGCGCTCCGGATGATGCGCGAGACCGGCTGTGCCGGCGTGGTCGTCGGGCGTGGCTGCCTCGGCCGTCCGTGGCTGTTCGCCGACCTGGCGGCCGCCTTCGAGGGCCGCGCGGACCGCAAGCTGCCCCGCCTCGGCGAGGTCGCGTCCACGATGCGCCGGCACGCCGAGCTGCTCGCCGAGTGGCGCGGCGAGGAATGGGGCCTCCCGGACTTCCGCAAGCACGTGGCCTGGTACCTCAAGGGCTTCCAGGTCGGGTCCGACCTGCGTTCGCGGCTCGGGATGGTCGCGACGCTCGCCGAGCTGGACGATCTGCTCGGCGCGCTCGATCCCGCGCAGGAGTTCCCGCGCGGGGAGCTCGGCCGTCCGCGCGGCCGAAGCACGGGGCAGCGCCGGGTCGCGCTCCCGGAGGGCTGGCTGGACGATCCGCAGGCGTGTGCCGTCCCGTCCGGCGCCGAACTGGCCGACTCGGGCGGCTAACCCCGGGCCGGCGGCCGGGTGCGGGGCCGCCCAGGCGGGCGCGGCGTGGGTGCGGGGTGTCCGGGCGAGCCGCGCGGGTCAGGGCCAGGCGCGCATGGCGGCGTCGGCGACGGCGGTGAGGTCGGCATGGCTGGCACCGTCCCGCGCCTGCTGTGACATTCCCTGGATGGTCGCGGCCGTGAAGACGGCGAGGGCCCTGGCATCGGTGGCCGGGGGGAGCGTTCCGGCTTCGACGTCCGTCCGGATGCGGGTTTCGAGTGCGCCGACGTTGGCGTTGCGCTGCTGACGCAACCGCTCCTGGACGTCGGCGGACTGCGGCGTGGCGTTGGTGGCGGCGCTGATGACGAGGCAGCCGGGCGGGTGGTCAGGGTCGGTGTAGGTGGCGGCGGCGTCGCGCAGGATGCGGGCGACGGCGGCGCGCGCGGTCGGCTCCTCGGCGAGCGCCTGGCCGAGGAACTGCCCGTACAGCTCGGTGTAGACCTCGACGACCTCGTTGAACAGCGCCTTCTTGTCGCCGAACGCCGCGTAGAGGCTGGGCGCGGTGATGCCCATCGCGCGGGTGAGGTCGGCGATCGAGGTGGCGTCGTAGCCGTGTTCCCAGAACGCCTGGAGCGCGGCGTCGAGGGCCGTGGCGCGGTCGAACGCGCGCGGCCGGCCGCGTCGGGGCGAAGTCATGCCGGCAATTCTATAGCGAGCGCTAGAAAAAGCGGCTACGGTTCTTTTCTATAACGACCACTACGGAAAGAGCGGGGCAATGGGGACTCTGGACGGACAGACGGCGCTCGTCACCGGCGGCAGCCGCGGCATCGGCCGGGCGGTGGCGCTGCGACTGGCCCGCGACGGCGCGCTCGTCGCGGTGCACTACGGGCGCAACGCCGAGGCCGCGGCCGGCGTGATCGACGAGATCCAGCGCGAGGGCGGACGGGCGTTCGCCGTCGAATCGCTGCTCGGCGAGCCGGGCGACGTCGAACGGCTGTGGGAGCGGTTCGACGCCGGACTGGCCGCCGCCGGAGCGGACGCGGGGCTGGACATCCTCATCAACAACGCCGCGATCGTCACCTCCGGCGACATCAACACCGTCACGCCCGAGGAGTTCGACGCGCTGTTCGCCGTCAACGTGAAGGCGCCGTTCTTCCTGCTCCAGCAGGGCCTCGACCGGCTGCGGCGCGGCGGGCGGATCGTGAACATCTCCTCCGGCGTCACCCGGATCGCGTACCCGCAGATCGTCGCCTACTCGATGACCAAGGGGGCGCTCAACACGTTCAGCCTCACCATGGCGAAGGCCCTGGGGGAGCGCGGCATCACGGTGAACTCGGTGGCGCCCGGCATCGTCCACACGGACGCCAACGCGTCCTGGCTCCGCGACAACCCGGCCGCCGAAGCGGAAGCGGCCGCCGTCTCGGCGTTCAACCGCGTCGGCCAGCCGGCCGACATCGCCGACGTCGTGGCGTTCGTCGTCTCGGGCGACGCGCGCTGGGTCACCGGCCAGTACGTCGACGCGACCGGCGGCTCCCAGCTTTAGTGCTAGGGAGCTGGCGCGGACCAGAGCGCTGAGATCGGCAGGCACGCCAGCCCTGGTCCGAAACTCAGCGACTCCGGTCCGCAGTAGAGGACGTACCCGGCGCGGAACCGGTCGCCGAGGCGCCGCTGGAGGAGGCGTAGGCCCCGGAAGTCGTCGGTACGGACCGTCTCGCTGGCCTTGACCTCGACGCCGATGATCTGGCCTGCGTTGTCCTCCAGTACTCCGTCCACTTCGTACTGGTCCCGATCCCGGTAGTGGTAGAGCCGGGCGGAAGTCCGTGACCACGTGAGCTGCCGGGCGATCTCGCCCAGGGCGAAGTTCTCCATCAGGCCGCCGACCGGCGCGTCGGTCGCCGTGCCTGTGCTGAGGTACGCCGCGAGTCCGGTGTCGACGAACATGATCTTCGGTGTGGCGACCGCCCGTGCTGTGGCGTTCGCCGACCACGCTGGTACCCGCCGGACGACGTAGATCGTCTCGAGGATCTCTATGTAGCTCCGGACCGTCGGCGCGGACAGGCGCAGCTCGCTGGCGAGCCGGTTCATGCTCAACAGGCCGCCTGTCTGGGCGGCGAGCAGGGACAGGAGCCGCCTCATGTCGGTCGCACGCTCGATGTCCGCGACCTGTTTGACGTCCCGTGCGAGAACGTCGGCGATATAGCCGTCGAAGAACCTGTCGCGGCGCCGTGTGGCCTCCCGCCGGACCGCCTCGGGGTATCCGCCGCGGACGGCCCTCGCGAGGTAGTCCTTCCGCCGCAGCGCCGGTTCGTCGAGCCTGAGCTCGGAACCGTGGGTGAACGCCGCGTCCACGAACCCGTCAGGAGTGCCGTCGATCTCGCCTTGCGACAGCGGCCACAGCTCGATCGTCTCGGACCGGCCCGGGAGGGCGTCGGGGAGTTGCCGCAACCCCAGCAGGCGGGCCGAGCCGGTCAGGAGGAACCGTCCGGGTCGTGGCTCGCGGTCCACCAGGTGCTTGATCGACAGCCACAGGTCCGGCACGCGTTGGACCTCGTCGATGAGCATCAGGCCGTCATGCCGGACGAACGCTTCGGGGTCTTCCGTGGCCGCCGATCGGGTGGCCGGGTTGTCCAGGAATCGGGTGATTCCATCCCCGGACTGTCGCAGGACGACTTCGGCGAGCGTGCTCTTGCCGACCTGGCGGGCACCGTTCACGACCACGACGCGCGTGTCACTCAGAGCCTCGACGACCCGTCGTGTCGCCCGGCGCGGCAGGAGCTCGGTGGCCTTTCTCATGGTCGCGAGCGTACCGCCGACCTTACATCTGCCGAAAGAGTGACTTTACATCTGCCGGAGCCAGTGCTTTACATCTGCCGAGCGGGTGACCTTACCTCTGCAGTGTTCACGGCGGGCAGATGTGGTACTTCGTCGTGTCGGCGGGGTCGTCGATCACCTCGTACGTCTCCGAGACCTGGTGCCCGCCGGCGTAGCTGAGCTTCACCTTGACGCGGAATCCGTTGAGGTCGAGGTCGTAGTCGGCCGACTCCTTGTCGACGGTGTAGCTGGTGAGCCGCCCTTCGCCGGCGTGGCTGCCCAGGTAGGCCTCCAGCGTGGTGCGTTTCTTCGCCTCCGGGCAGAGCCGCTCGTAGGACTCGGTGTACCGCTGCCGCTGCACGTTCTCGAAGTAGTCGCCGAGGGCGGTCAGGGCGTCGTCGCGGTCGAGCGACATGCCGAAGTAGGCCACGCCGCCGACCGATCCGACACAACCGAGGCAGATGACGAGCAGGACGATGATCGCCGTCCACGCCACGGTCCGACCCGATCGCGGGCGGGGCCGGGGCCGGGGCGGGGCCGCGGTAGGCCCGCCGAACGGCGGTATCGAGCTGTTCGGCTGGTACGCGCGCGGCGGCGGCGTGCTCGTCGCGAACATAGGGCCGGCCAGCGGCGGCATGGTCGGCGCGGGTCCGGGCTGGGGGAACTGCCCCGGCGCCATCCCGGGCGGAACGGGCCGGGGCGGGCTGGAGGTCGGGGTCTGGGGCGCTCCCGGCGACACCGGCCCGGGCGGAGCCGAGACGTGCGCGGCCGCAGGCGCCCCGGAGACAGGCAGATCGGAGCCGGGCGGGCTGGAGACTGGCGGGCCGGAAACCGGCCCGGGCATGCCGGAAACCGGCCGGCCGCCGCCCGACTCCGCGTGCACGAGCAGGTCGAGCAGGTGCTGCGCGGACGGGCGCTCGTGCGGGTGCTTGCTGAGCGCCCGCCGGACGAGGTCGACGAGCTGCGGGTCGAGTCCGTCGAGGTCGGCGTCGCCGTAGACGACCCGGTACAGGACCGCCTCGGCGGACTTGCCGAACGGCTGCCGCCCCGTGCCCGCGAACGCCATGACGGCGCCCCACGCGAAGATGTCCGCGGCGGGCGTGATCGGCTCACCACGGAACTGCTCGGGCGCCATGTAGGACGGCGAGCCGATGTACTGGCCGGTCCGGGTGAAGCCGGAGACGGCGTCGGCGGCGCGCGCGATGCCGAAGTCGATGACCCGGGGGCCGAACCGGGACAGCAGCACGTTCGCCGGCTTGAGGTCGCGGTGGACGATGCCGGCGCCGTGGATGGCGGTGAGCGCACTGGCCATGCCGACGCCGAGCGCGTGCAGCTGCGATCCGGACAGCGGCCCGTGCTGCGCGACGACCGCCGACACGGTCGGGCCGTCGATGAACTCGGTGACGATGTACGGCGGGTTGGCGTCCGTGTCGGAGTCGAGGATCGGCGCGGTGCTGAACCGGGCGACCTTGCGCGCCAGCTCGACCTCGGACCGGAACCGCTCGCGGAACTCGTCGTGGGAGGCCAGGTGCGGGTGGATGACCTTGAGCGCGACCTTCACCTCGGACGCGTTCTCGCCCAGGTACACGACGCCCATACCGCCGTGACCGAGGCGACGGAGCAGGCGGTACTCGCCGAGCTGGTCCGGGTCGTCGGACCTCAGCGGCTGGCCTGGCGTCATCCCCTACACCTCACGGACGGGGAGACTATCCGAGTTGGCCAGTGTCATCGGACATGCGCCCGGTCGAGGGCGATCGCGCCGATCACCCTGTGTACGGACAGTCCGCCCAGCTTCGCGCCGCGTAGTGACAGTTGGCGTGCGTCGTAGAACGGCACGGCCGGGACGTGCTCGCGGAGCAGCCGCTCGTCGAGGTCGGCGTAGCCGCGTGCCGCCGACGCGCGGTCCGGCTGGTGCTGGAGTCCCCGGATCTGCTGGTTGATCGACGCCTCCGAGAAGTGCGCGTAGTTGGTTCCGGCCGCGGCGCCGGAGAAGAGGTGAGGGAAAATGCCGCTGGCGTCCGGGATGTCCGGTCCCCAGGCCACCAGGTACAGGTCGTACCCGCTCGTCGCGTCGCCGATGCGGCGGTAGTAGTCGCCGGTCACGGTCGAGGTGCGGACCGTGAATCCCGCGTCGGTGAGCGCACGGGACAGGTAGGCGGCGAGCCGCTGCTCGGCCGGGCCGATGCCGGCGGCGTACGTCAGCGTGGGGCGCCGGCCGTCCAGGAGCCGCCGGGCCAGCGCGGGGTCGCCGGTAACCCCGACCCCCAGACCCTCATGCGGACGGTGCCCCGGAACCACCGCTGATACCAGCGAGCCGGTCACCGTCCCGGCGGAGGCGCCCCGGTACACGGCGAGCGCCTCCTTCCGGTTGATCGCCGCCGCGATGGCCCGGCGGATCGTGACGTCCGTCACGGTGGTGGTGTTGATCGCCAGGAACCGGTTGAACGGCGTCGTGCCGTCGACGGTCCGCGCACGGGCCTCGGCGGACAGGCCCTCCACGCGGTCCGGCGGGACGCTGTCCCATCCGAACGCCGTCTCGCCGCCCGACAGCAGCCGGTCGGTCGCATCGGTGACGCCGAACTCGAACACCCAGCGTTCCGGGTACGCCGTCCGGATCGGGTCGGTGCGGGGGTCCCACTGCTTGTTCCGGACGAGCTCCAGCCGCTTCGCCGAGTCCTTGCCGATCCGGTACGGGCCGGACGCCACGATCGCGCGGTCGTAGTCGGCGCGCAGGTCCTTCGCCGCCGGGACGGGCGCGGTCGTGCCCAGCGCCGCGACCATCGGCATCTCCGGATGCGGCTCGGCGAACGCGAACGTGATCGTGGCGCCGGAGACGGTGACCCCGGGCGGCAGCTCGCCCGGCGCGCGGTACGGACCCGGCCACTTCGTGCCGGCGGCGAGCCAGCTCGACAGCTCGGTGGGGCCGCCGGTGATCTCGGGGGCGAACGTCCGCGCGACCCCGTACGCGACGTCGGCGGCGGTGATCGGCGTGCCGTCCTCGTACCGGAGTCCGCGGCGGAGCGTGTACGCCCACGTCTTGCCGCCGTCGCTGGTCCGGCCGGTGTCGGTGGCGAGGTCGCCGACCAGCCGGAGCCTGCCGTCGCCGTCATCCACGTAGCCGGTCAACGTGCGGTAGAGCAGTGCGGTGCCGACCGACATCGCGTCCCGCTCGTGCGCGCGCTGGGGGTCGAGGTGGTCCCAGCGGGCGGAGCGCAGGCCCGTGAGGGTGCCGCCCTGCTTCGCGCCGGGCACGGGCGCGGCCGGCCCGGACGCCCAGTCGTCGAACCGGATCGGCGCCACGGCCGACGCCGCTACCGGCCGCTTCCCCGCCGGGCGTTCGCGAGCTGGGCGTTCGTGGGCTGGGCGTTCGTGGGCAGGGGCCAGCAGGGCCGCCGCGACAACGACGGCGACGATGCCCGCCGCCACCCCACCGGCCATCAACCCTCGCCGCCACCACAGGCCCCGCTCGTGGCCGCCACCCGCCCCGGCCGCGCCCGGCGCGCTCACGCCGCCCGCCCCGCTCACGCCGCCCGCGCCGGCACCCGCCGAGGCCGCGCCGCCCGAAACAGTGCTGGCGGGTTCCGCGCCGCGCATGAGCGTGTCGAGGAGTTCCTGGGCCGTCGGCCGGGTGGCGGGATCCTTCCGCAGGGTCGTCCGGACGATGTCGAGCAGGTCGGCGTCGAGCCCGTCCAGGTCGGCGTCGCCGTGCAGGACCCGGTACGCGAGGGAGTCGGTGTTTGCGCCGAACGGCGGACGTCCGGTGCCGGCGAAGGCGATCACCGCACCCCACGCGAACACGTCCGTGGCGGGTGTGACCGGTTCGCCCCGGATCTGCTCCGGCGCCATGTAGGACGGCGACCCGATGATCTGGCCGGTCAGGGTGACGGCGTCCACGTCGGCGGCGCGGGCGATGCCGAAGTCGATGACCCGGGGGCCGACCCGGGACAGCAGGACGTTCGCCGGCTTGAGGTCACGGTGGACGATGCCCGCGCGGTGGATCGCCGTCAGCGCGCCGGCCACCCCGATCCCGAGCGCGTGGAGCTGCGATCCGGGCAGCGGACCGGTGTCGGCGACGGCCGCCGAGAGCGTCGGCCCGTCGATGTACTCGGTGACGACGTACGGCTGGTCGGCCTCGGTGTCGGCGTCCAGGATCGGTGCCGTGCAGAACCGGGCCACCCGGCGCGCGAGCGCCACCTCGGACCGGAACCGCGCGCGGAACTCCGGCACGTCGGCCAGGTGCGGGCGGATGACCTTGATGGCGACCTGCCGCCCGGTCTCGTCCTCGGCCAGGTGGACGACGCCCATGCCGCCCTCGCCGAGCTGCCGCACGAGGCGGTACCGCCCGAGCTCCCCCGTCACGCGGCCAGGGTAGCGGCAGCCCGCAGCTCCCACGCAGGCGAGGAGACAGCGGGCCGTGGCCGCCGTCCGCCCGTCCGCCCGAGTTTCGGACTTTTGAGGGTCGCGCCGGCCGCGGAACCCTCAAAAGTCCGAAAGTGGGGGGCAGTGGCGTGAGGAGGGCGGCCGGGCCTGCGAGGATTAGCGGGTGAAGGTCGATATCTACAGCGATGTGGTCTGTCCGTGGTGCTACCTGGGTGCGCGCCGGTTCGCCGAGGCGGTCGCCGGGTTCACCGGTGCGGAGGTCGAGGTCGCGTTCAAGCCGTTCCAGCTCGATCCGTCGTCGCCGCCGGAGCCGGTGCCGACGCCGGTGGCGCTGGCCGCGAAGTTCGGGTCCGAAGCCGACGCGGAGCGGGCGATGTCGCACGTCACGGGCGTCGCCGCCGAGGACGGCATCCAGCTGGACCAGCCCAACGCGCTCACGGTGAACACGTTCACCGCGCACCGGGTGATCTGGCTGGCCGGGCAGAAGGGCATCCAGGCCGACATGGTCGAACGGCTCTTCGCCGCGCACCACACCGAGGGCGCCGACCTGGCCGACCACGCCACGCTGGACCGTCTCGCCGCCGAGGTGGGCCTGCCCGGGGTGGCGGAGTTCCTGGCCGGCGACGGTGGCGTGGAGGAGGTCAAGGAGGAGATCGGGGAGGCCCGTGCGGTCGGTATCGACTCCGTTCCGACCTATGTTTTCGACGAGCGCTGGGCCGTGTCCGGAGCACAGCCCGTCGCGGTGTTTGCCCAGCTCCTGGAGCAGGTGGCGGACGCCACGATCGGCGCTACGGCAGGTGGATGTTGCGGCGGAGGATGCTGCGGGTCCTGAATCGGTGAAGTGAGGTATGACGGCGTGTGTCTGCTCACAGCGGCAACCGTAATCAGGGCCGGGGCACATAGCCTTCGGCCATTCCACCGCGACGAGGGGTGACGAGGCCGTGACCAAGTACGTCTATGACTTCGCCGAGGGCAACAGGGACCTCAAGGACCTCCTCGGCGGCAAGGGCGCGAACCTTGCCGAGATGACGAATCTTGGGCTGCCCGTGCCGCCCGGGTTCACGATCACCACCGAGGCGTGCCAGGCGTTCCTGGCCACCGGCGACGAGCCGCCCGCGCTCGCGGCCGAGGTGGACGAGCACCTCATCGCGCTGGAGAAGACGATGGGCAAGCAGCTCGGCGACGCCGCCGACCCGCTGCTCGTGTCGGTCCGGTCCGGGGCGAAGTTCTCGATGCCCGGCATGATGGAGACCGTCCTCAACATCGGGTTGAACGACATCTCCGTGCAGGGGCTCGCGCGGCAGGCCGGTAACGACCGGTTCGCCTGGGACTCCTACCGTCGCCTGATCCAGATGTTCGGCAAGACCGTCCAGGGCATCGAGGGCGAGCTGTTCGAGCACGCGCTCGAGCAGATGAAAGCGGACAAGGGCACTGCGTCAAAGCCAGCGGACGACCTGGACCTCGACGGCACCGACCTCCAGGCGCTCGTCGACGCGTACAAGGCGATAGTCCGCGACCACACCGGCGAGGACTTCCCGCAGGACCCGCGCGACCAGATGCGCCTCGCCATCCAGGCCGTCTTCAACTCGTGGAACTCCGACCGCGCCGTGCTGTACCGGCGCCAGGAGCGGATCCCCACCGACCTCGGCACCGCCGTGAACGTCTGCTCGATGGTCTTCGGCAACCTGGGCATGGACTCCGGCACCGGCGTGGCGTTCACCCGCGACCCGAGCAGCGGCGCCAAAGGGGTCTACGGCGACTACCTGCAGAACGCCCAGGGCGAGGACGTCGTCGCCGGCATCCGCAACACCCTTCCGCTGCAGCAGCTCGAACAGCTCGACAAGAAGTCGTACAAGCAGCTCATGGAGATCATGGCCACGCTCGAAGGCCACTACCGCGACCTGTGCGACATCGAGTTCACGATCGAGCGCGGCAAGCTGTGGATGCTCCAGACGCGCGTCGGCAAGCGCACCGCGGCCGCCGCGTTCCGGATCGCCACCCAGCTCGTCGACGAGGGCGTGATCGACCTGGACGAGGCCGTGCAGCGCGTCAACGGCACGCAGCTCGTCCGGCTGATGTTCCCGCAGTTCGACACGTCGCAGAACCCGCAGCTCATCGGCAAGGGCATGTCCGCCTCGCCCGGTGCCGCCGTCGGTAAGGCCGTGTTCGACTCGTACACGGCCGTGAAGTGGTCGCGGTCGGGGGAGAAGGTCATCCTGGTCCGCCGGGAGACCAACCCGGACGACCTCAACGGCATGATCGCCGCCCAGGGCATCCTCACCAGCCGTGGCGGCAAGACCTCGCACGCGGCGGTCGTCGCCCGGGGCATGGGCAAGACCTGTGTCTGCGGCGCCGACGAGCTGGACGTCGACACCAAGCGGCGCCGGTTCCGGGCGCCCGGGGGCATCGAGGTGCACGAGGGCGACGTCATCTCCATCGACGGCTCCACCGGCCTCGTGTACCTCGGCGAGGTACCGGTCGCCGACTCGCCCGTCGTGGACTACTTCGAGGGCAAGCTGGAGGCCGGCGATACCACCGACGAGCTGGTCGACGCCGTCCACCGCCTGATGACGCACGCCGACACCACCCGCCGCCTGCGGGTCCGGGCCAACGCCGACACCGTCGAGGACGCCGAGCGCGCCCGCCGGTTCGGCGCCGAGGGCATCGGTCTGTGCCGCACCGAGCACATGTTCCTCGGCGAGCGGCGCGAGCACGTCGAGCGGCTGATCCTGGCCGAGGGCGACGCCGAGCGCGACCACGCCCTCAACGCCCTGCTGCCGTTGCAGCGCTGGGACTTCCTCCAGATCCTCACCGCGATGGACGGCCTCCCGGTGACGATCCGCCTCCTCGACCCGCCGCTGCACGAGTTCCTCCCGGACATCACCGAACTGTCCGTCCGGGTGGCGCTCGCCGAGTCGCGCGGCGAGAGCAACGAGAACGACCTGCGGCTCATGCAGGCCGTCCACAAGCTGCACGAGGCCAACCCGATGCTCGGCCTGCGCGGCGTGCGGCTCGGACTCGTCGTGCCGGGGCTGTTCGCGCTCCAGGTACGGGCCATCGCCGAAGCGGCCGCGCAGCTCATCAAGCTCGGCAAGGACCCGCGGCCGGAGATCATGATCCCGCTGGTCGGGTCGGTGCAGGAGCTGGAGATCATCCGGCACGACTCCGAGCGGGTGCTGCGCGAGGTCGCGGTGCAGTCCGGAGTGGAACTGCCGACGATGATCGGCACGATGATCGAGCTGCCCCGGGCCGCGCTCACGGCCGACCAGATCGCCGAGGCCGCCGAGTTCTTCTCGTTCGGCACCAACGACCTCACCCAGACGACCTGGGGCTTCTCCCGCGACGACGTCGAAGCCGCCTTCTTCTCCACCTACCTGGAACTGGGCATCTTCGGCATCAGCCCGTTCGAGACGCTCGACATCGACGGCGTCGGCGAGTTGGTGAAGATCGGCATCGCGAAGGGTCGAGCCACCCGCCCGGACCTCAAGGTCGGGGTCTGCGGCGAGCACGGCGGCGATCCGGAGTCGGTGCACTTCTTCCACGAGGTCGGGCTCGACTACGTGTCCTGCTCGCCGTTCCGGGTGCCGGTCGCCCGGCTGGAGGCCGCCCGCGCCGCCGCCGCGACGGAAGGCAGCGACAGCCGCTGAGGGGTGGCGCCTCCCACCGGTCGCAACGCGGCCCGCCTCGCGCCGCGAAGCGGGCGGCGCTCCTCGCGCCGCCAAGCGGGCGGCGCGGGCCGATAGGCTCTGGGGTGATGGAGCCGTACGACGCCGCAGCCACTGAGCGTCTGGTCGCCGAGCCGCCGAAGGACTCCGGTTCGGGTCGGACGCCGTTCCAGCGTGACCGCGCGCGGGTGCTGCATTCGGCGGCGTTGCGGCGGCTCGCGGCGAAGACGCAGGTGGTCACCGCGGGGGTGGACGATTTCCCGCGCACGCGCCTGACGCATTCGCTGGAAGTGGCCCAGATCGGCCGGGAGATCGGCGCCGCCCTGGGCTGCGACCCCGACGTGGTGGATGCCGCCGGTCTCGCTCACGACCTGGGCCATCCGCCGTTCGGCCACAACGGCGAGGACACGCTGCACGATCTGGCCGGTGCGTGCGGCGGGTTCGAGGGCAACGCGCAGACGCTGCGGGTGCTGACGCGGCTGGAAGCGAAGGTCGTCCACCCGGGTGGCGCGAGCGCCGGGCTCAACCTGACCCGCGCGGTCCTCGACGCCGCGACGAAGTACCCGTGGTCGCGCCGCGAGGGCACCCGCAAGTTCGGGGTCTACACCGACGACGCCGAGGTGTTCGGCTGGCTGCGCGAGGGCGCGCCCGACGAGCGCCAGTGCCTGGAAGCCCAGGTCATGGACTGGGCGGACGACGTGGCCTACTCGGTCCACGACGTCGAGGACGGCGTCCACGCGGGCCACATCGACCGCGCCCTGCTCGACGACCCGGACGAGCGTGCGGGCCTGTGCACGCTGGTCGCCAAGACCTATTCGGACGAGTCCGAGGACGATCTCGCCACCGTCCTCACCGAACTGCTGGCCACGCCGGCGGTCCAGGCCATCGCCGCCTACGACGGCAGCCACGCCGCGCTGATCGCGTTGAAGCAGCTCACGACCGTCCTGGTCGGGCGGTTCACGGCGGCGGCCCGGGACGCCACGCGGGACAGGTTCGGTCCGGGCCCGCTGCGCCGGTACGCCGCCGATCTCGTCGTACCCCGTCAGGCGCGGGCCGAATGCGCGCTGCTGAAGGGGGTAGCCCTGCGGTACGTGATGGGGCGGGCCGGCGCCGTGGCCCAGTACGAGCGCCAGCGGGAGCTGCTCACCGACCTGGTGGCGCTGCTGACGTTGCGCGCGCCGGACGCCCTGGATCCGATGTTCCGTCCACTATGGAAAACAGCGGCTGACGACGCGGCCCGGCTGCGGGTCGTCGTCGACCAGGTCGCCTGCCTCACGGACCGTTCGGTGCTCACGTTGCACCGCAGGCTCGGGGGTGGTCCGTATTAGGGAAGGTGTGCGATGACGTTCGTGATCGTCGGGGCCGGGCTGGCTGGTGCCAAGGCAGCGGAGACGCTGCGTGCGGAGGGTTTCGACGGGCGGATCGTGCTGGTCGGCGACGAACCCGACCGGCCGTACGAGCGTCCGCCGCTGTCCAAGGAGTACCTCCAGGGCAAGAAACCGCGCGAGAAGGCGTTCGTGCACGAGCAGGGCTGGTACGGCGAGCACCAGGTCGAGCTGCGCACCGGCACCACCGCGGCCGGCCTGGACACGGCCGCGCACATGGTCACGCTCGACAGCGGCGAGACGATCACGTACACGAAACTGCTGATCGCGACGGGCGCCGTGCCCCGCCCGCTGCCCGTCCCCGGGGCCGATCTCGACACCGTGATGACCCTGCGCCGGCTCCCCGACTCGGAGAAGATCAAGACCTTTCTCAGGTCGGACGTCCGGCTGGTCGTTGTCGGAGCCGGCTGGATCGGTCTCGAAGTCGCCGCTGCCGCCCGCACGGCCGGGGCGGAGGTCACCGTCGTCGAGGTGGCGCCCCTGCCCTTGCAGCGGGTACTCGGTGACGAGGCGGCCCGGGTCTTCGCCGATCTGCACCGCGAACACGGCGTCGATCTGCGGTTCGAAGCGGCGGTGGGCGAGATCCGTCCGGATGCCGTGGTTCTCAAGGACGGCACCGAACTGCCCGCCGACGCCGTGGTCATCGGGGTGGGCGTGGCGCCGGCGGTCGGACTGGCCGAGGCCGGCGGGTTGAAGATCGAGAACGGCATCGTCACCGACGAGGCCTTCCACACCTCCGCCCCGGACGTCTACGCGGCGGGCGACGTGGCCAACGTCCAGCATCCGCTGCTGGGCCGCCGGATCCGCGTCGAGCACTGGGCGAACGCGCTGAACAGCGGCCCGGCGGCGGCGAAGTCGATGCTCGGCCAGGCCGTGTCGTACGAGAAGCTGCCGTACTTCTACACCGACCAGTACGACCTGGGCATGGAGTACAACGGGTACGCCGAGGCGGGGGACTACGACCGGGTCGTGTTCCGCGGCGACGTGGCCAAGCGCGAGTTCGTCGCGTTCTGGATGGCGGGCGGCAAGGTCCTGGCGGGGATGAACGTCAACGTGTGGGACGTGGGCGGCCCGATCAAGGAGATGATCCGCTCCGGCCGCGAGGTCGACCCGGACCGCCTGGCGGACACCTCGATCCCCCTCGACGACGTCTGAGGCGTCACAACGAGCGCACGCCCTCCAGCCGGACGTCGCCGCCGAGGTCGACGGTGCCGTCCGGCCCGGGGACGGTGTGCAGGAGCGAGCCGGCGCCCTGCCGGATCCGCAGCGGACGGCCGAGCTGGTCGGTGAGCCTGACGGCGGCCGCGCCGGTGGCTTCGTCCTCGACGATGCCCAGCGCGGGGCCGAACATGCGGCTGCGGACGTGGCCGGCTACCTCGTCCTCCCACGCCCACGCGTACAGGACGTCCTCGTCGGTGCCGGTGAGCGCGTCGACCTCGTCCACGGCGGCGAACTGCTGGAACGTCATCGTCGGCGCCCATTCGGCGCGGCCGCGGACCCAGGTCAGTCCGCGTTCGCGCCAGGTCTTGACGGTGCCGGCCGGCGGGTGCAGCGCGTCGACCGGCGTGCCGACGTGGTCCAGCAGCCACGCCGTACCGACGGTCGGATGGCCGGCGAAGATCAGCTCGCTCGCGGGCGTGTAGATCCGGATCGCGCCGGACGCCGCGTCGTCGACGAACACCGTCTCGCTGTAGCCGAGTTCGCGGGCCACGTCCTGGCGCCTGTCCTCGGGGACGGCGGCACCGTCGAGGACGACCCCGAGCGGGTTGCCGCCGATGCCGTCGGTGCCGAGGAAGACGCGGAGCACGTGGACGTCAGTCATACCGCCAGCTTGCCAGCCCCGCGCACCGCCGCCGCGTGCCGGGGCGCCTAGACTCGCACCCGTGGCAGGACGGATCCGGGACAGCGACATCGCACTGGTACGCGAACGATCGCCGATCGCCGACGTCGTCTCGGCCAGGGTCACGCTCCGGTCGGCGGGAGGCGGCAGCCTCAAGGGCCTCTGCCCGTTCCACGACGAGAAGACCCCGTCGTTCAACGTCAACCCGAGCCGCGGATTCTTCCACTGCTTCGGTTGCGCGGAAGGCGGCGACGTCATCAGCTTCGTCATGAAGACGGAGATGCTGGCGTTCCACGAGGCCGTCGAATGGCTGGCGTCCCGCGCCGGACTCCAGCTCACCTACGAAGAGGGCGGCCCGGCGCCGACGCGGCAGAAGCCGGGTCAGCGCCAGCGGCTGGTGGCCGCCAACAAGGCCGCCGCCGAGTTCTACGTCGAGCAGTTGCGCAGCGGCGACGCGCGCACCGCGCGGGAGTTCCTGGCGCAGCGCGGGTTCGACCAGGCCGCCGCGACCGACTACGGCTGCGGGTTCGCGCCGCCCGGCTGGGACAACCTCACCAAGCAGCTGCGCAGGCAGGGCTTCACGACGGAGGAGCTGGTCGGCGCCGGCTTGGCGAAAGAGGCCCGGTCCGGCTCGCTGATCGACCGGTTCCGGCGCCGGCTGCTGTGGCCGATCAAGGACCTCACCGGCGACATCATCGGATTCGGCGCCCGCCGCCTCTTCGACGACGACGACGGACCGAAGTACCTCAACACCCCCGAGACGTCCATCTACAAGAAATCCCAGGTCCTGTACGGACTGGACGTCGCGAAACGGGACATCGCCAAGGATCACCGCGCGGTCGTCGTCGAGGGCTACACGGACGTGATGGCCTGCCACCTCGCCGGCATCAAGACGGCCGTCGCGACGTGCGGCACCGCGTTCGGCACCGAACACATCGGCGTGCTGCGCCGGCTGCTCATGGACCAGGACGAGTTCCGCGGCGAGGTGATCTTCACCTTCGACGGCGACGAGGCCGGGCAGAAGGCGGCGCTCAAGGCGTTCGAGGACGACCAGCGCTTCGTGGCGCAGACGTTCATCGCCGTGTCGCCGGGCGGCATGGACCCGTGCGAACTGCGCCTGGCCCATGGTGATGCCGCCGTCCGCGACCTGGTCCACCGCCGGGAGCCGCTGATCGCGTTCGCGCTGCGGAGCGTGATCCGCAAGTACGACCTGAACACCGCGGAGGGCCGGGTCAGTGCGTTGCGGTCCGCCGCTCCGCTGGTGGCCCGGATCAAGGACCGCGCGCTCCGGCCGGAGTACTCCCGCAAGCTGGCTGGCGACCTGGGCATGGAGATGGAACCGGTGCTGCGGGCGGTCGCCGAGGCGGGCGGCGGGCAGCAGGGCCGGCGCGTGCCGCAGCAGCAGACCCCGGAGAGCGGCCGTCCCGACGCGGACGACCGCGCGCTGTCGTCCGAGCGGGAGGTCTTGAAGCTCGGGGTGCAGCAGCCGGTGCTCGCCGGGCCGCTGTTCGACGCCGTCGACGAAACGGCCTACACCCACCCCGTCTACCGGACGGTCCGTCGCGCGATCGCGTCGGCGGGCGGCGCCGTCGCCGGCACGTCCGGTCCGGAGTGGGTGGAGAAGGTCATGCAGGGCTGCGACGACCTGATCGCCCGGGCGACGGTGTCCGAGCTGGCGGTCGAGCCGCTGCGCAGTTCCGGCGAACCCGACCCGCGGTACGTGACGATGATGCTGGCGTCCGTGCAGGAACTGGCCGTGACCAGGCAGATCGTCGAGTTGAAGTCGCGCGTGCAGCGGATCAACCCGGTCGAGCAGGCGGACGAGCACGCGAAGCTGTTCGGTGAACTCGTCGCCCTGGAACAGCACAAGCGCGGCCTGCGGGAACGCGCCATCGGAGGGTTGTAGTGGGACTGCTGACGCGTGTCTTCGGCAAGGACAAGCCGCCGGCCGAAGCGCTGGCCGGCCTGCCACCCGACGAGCGCGTGACCTCGTGGGCCGTGGCCGGGCCCGGCGAGGTGCTGGTGGCGACGCCGCTCGGGCTCTGGCTCGGCGCGGACGAGGAACGCCACCGGATCTCCTGGGACGCCATCCACAAGGCGACCTGGGCGGACGGCGTGATGACGATCCTGCCGGGCGTCGAGGTCGAGCCCGGCGTCGTGGCGGACGACGAGCCCGTTCGGGTGACGCTCGCCGAACCGCGCGACCTGCCCGTCGAGGTGCGGACGAGGGTCACCCGCAGCGTCGCGCACTCCTCCCACCACACGTTGCCCGGCGGGGGAGTGCGGATCGTGGCCCGGCGGGTACCCGGCGTCGACGGCCTGACCTGGGTACTGCGGTTCGACGACGGCACCGACCGCGCCGACCCCGAGGTACGGCAGCTGGCCGCGGAGTTCCTGGAGGCGGCGCGGTCCGTGGACGACGTCCCTCGCTAGGTGCGGTGGAGGCCGTTCGTGCCCTCGCGCTCGTGTTCGCCCAGGAAATGACTGACCTTGTGGCCCAGGGTGGTGTGACTGAGCCGGTCGGTGACGTTGTCCTTCGCGCTGCTGACGAGACCGCCCGCCTGCGCCTGCAGGATGCCGGCCGTCTCCTGGACGGTCGGGTTCTCGCGGAACCTGCGGGCGGCGCGGAGCATCTGCTCGTACCGCTCCCGGCCGGCGCGGGCGCCCAGCACGTACCCGACACCGACGCCCGCCAGGAAGATGAGCTTGGTGCGCATGATCGGCCCCCTGTTCGACGAGACTGTCGCCTACTTCCTGCCCCTTCACGGAGGGTCCCACACGTAAGCGACAGGCGGACCTGAACGCGGCGGGGGGCTCAGCGGACGGCCCGCCACATGCTGTAAGGTTATGCCCGCCGCGCCGCACAGCCGGTGCGCGATCCCCCGTAGCTCAATTGGCAGAGCATTCGACTGTTAATCGAAGGGTTACTGGTTCGAGTCCAGTCGGGGGAGCCCTTACCGCAGGTCACAGGGGTAGCCGGTCCGGCACCCCTCACCACAAGCCACGGCTTCCACCTCGTGACGGTCGAGTACCCCACCATTGTCCGATGGCGCTGGTAGGTTCGCCGCGCTGATCGGTGGTGGACCTGGGGGGCACTTGTGGCTGAGGTGGCGCTTCGGCTGGTCGACGACTCCGACCTCGATGCCTTGTTCGAACAGATGCGGGATCCCGAGTCGGTGCGGATGGCCGCCTTCGTCTCCGGAGATCCCGATGACCGCGCCGCATTCGATCTCCACATGGCGAAGGTCAGGACCTCGCCTGAGGTGACCCACCGCGCGGTCACCCTCGATGGACGGCTCGTCGGCAGTGTGGCCAGCTTCGTCATTGATAGCGATACCGAGGTCACGTACTGGATCGACAGGTCCTTCTGGGGGCAAGGCATCGCCGGCCGAGCGCTCGGCCTGCTCCTGGAGTCGGTTCGCGCCCGTCCCATGTTCGCCCGCGCCGCGAGTGACAATGTGAGATCGCTCAAGGTGCTGCAGCGGGCGGGATTCGTGACCGTGGGCACGGAGATCTCGTTCGCCAACGGGCGGAACACGGAGATCGAGGAAACGATCCTGCGCCTTGACGCGCCTGCGAATCCGGATCGCTGACGACCGGCGTCCCGGAAGTTCTTCAAAGAAGTCCGGGGGCGGTGTCGGATCGGGGCGGTCGTGTTCGTAGCAGGGGTGAGGCCGCCCACGAGGGGCGGCGCCAAGGCAAAGGAACCAGCGCCCATGAAGCTGACGACCATGACCCAGGTCACCATCGACGGAGTGATGCAGGGCAACGGCGGCGCGTCGGATGAGGACCGCAGGAACGGATTCGAGCGCGGCGGATGGGCACTGGGGGCGGGTGACGACGAGACCAGGACGTTCATCACGCAGACCTACCAGCGCGCCGAGGCGTTCCTGTTCGGCCGGCGCACCTACGAGTTGTTCGCCGGCTCCTGGGGATCAATCGACCAGCTGCGCGCACATCCCATCGGCGTGGCTTTGCACGAGGCCCCCAAGTACGTTGCCTCGACCACGCTCACCGCGCCGCGTTGGGAGGACACGACCGTTCTCCGCGGTGACCTCGCGGCGGCCATCGGTGAGCTGAAGGCCAAGCCCGGGGGCGAGCTGCAGGTGCACGGCAGCGGCGGCCTGACCCGGTGGCTGCTGGAGAACGATCTGGTCGACGAGATGACTCTGATCGTGGTGCCGGTGATCCTGGGCCAGGGCGCGAGGCTGTTCCCGGAGACCGGTCCGGATCTTGCGCTCGACCTGGTCGAGTCGCGGGTCGACTCGAAGGGCGTGACGATCCAGGTCTACCGGCCGGCCGGGCGCCCGCGGTATGCGACGGCCTGAGTCCCTGACCACCGAACCACGCTGTCTCGACACCAGAGGAGATGATCTTCAGATGCAGTACCTGGTTTCCGTGATCGACGACAAGAGCAATCCCGGCAGCACGGACAGGCAGCCTGCCATCAGCGCGTTCAACGAACGACTGATCGCCGAGGGCCACTGGGTTTTCGCGGGCGGACTCGCGGACACCGACGCGGCCACGGTCATCGACAACCGTGGCGAGCAGGCGGTGTTCAGCGACGGGCCTTTCGTGGAGTCGAAGGAGTACCTCGCCGGCGTCTGGGTGTGGGAGGCCCCCGATCTGGATGTGGCGCTCAGGCTCGCCACCGAGGCGTCGAAGGTCTGCGATCGGAAGATCGAGGTGCGGCCGTTCCGGTGAGCGACGTCGAGGAGGCGATCACCCGGGCCCACCACGACGAGTGGGCGCGGGTGGTCGCCGGCCTGACCAGGCGCTTCGGTGACCTCGACATCGCCGAGGAGGCAGCGGCCGAGGCGTTCACGATCGCCGTCGAGCGGTGGCCGGCCGACGGCGTGCCGCCCAACCCCGGCGCCTGGCTGACCACCACCGCCAACCGCAAGGCCATCGACCGGATCCGACGCGAGAACAAGCGCGACGACAAACACAAGGAGGCTCAGATGGTGTACGACAACACCCACCCGAGCCTCTCGGCGCCATCGACGACGACCGGCTGCGGCTGATCTTCACCTGCTGTCACCCGGCGCTCGCGACGGAGTCCCGCGTGGCGTTGACGCTGCGGATGGTCGGCGGTCTGACCGTGCCCGAGATCGCCCGCGCCTTCCTGGTGCAGGAGACCGCGATGGGGCAGCGGATCACCCGCGCGAAGGCCAAGATCAAGGCGGCGCGCATCCCCTATCGGGTGCCGTCCGCGGAGGATCTCCCGGGACGCGTCTCCGGCGTACTCGCCGTCCTCTTCCTCGTTTTCAACGAGGGCTACCTGGCCAGCGGCCCCGACACCAGTCCCGTACGCCACGACCTGACCACCGAGGCGATCCGGCTCACCCGCCTGATCCGCGCGCTCCTGCCGCAGGACGGGGAAGTGGCCGGGCTGCTGGCGCTGATGCTGCTCACCGAGGCCCGCCGCACCGCCCGGGTCTCGGCGAACGGCGAACTGGTCGCGCTCGACGAGCAGGACCGTGGGGCCTGGGACACGGAACTGATCGCCGAAGGACATCGGCTGGTGCGCGAGCGCCTGGCCGCCGCGACTGCCGGGGTGGCTCCGGGCCGCTACCAGATCCTCGCCGCGATCAACGCCGTGCACACCTCCGCCCGCGACATCCGCGACACCGACTGGTCACAGGTCGTCGCCCTCTACGACCAACTCGTCAGCCTCGACCCGTCGCCCATCGTCGCCCTCAACCGGGCCATCGCGGTCGCCGAACTCGACGGGCCGCAGGTGGCACTGGCCATCGTTGACCGCCACGCCGAGGCGTTGGCCGGCTATCACGCCTACCACGCCACCCGCGCCGACCTGCTGCGCCGGCTGGGCCAGAGTCAGCAGTCACGCGCGGCGTACGACCGGGCCATCGAGCTGGCCGGCAACACCGCCGAGACCGCCTACCTGACTCGCCGCCGCGACCAACTGCGGTAACGCCCACGGATCCCAACCGACACCCCGCGCGCAGCGGCGGCCGGCCCCGGCTGGGCGCGGATACGACGAAGGGATCGCGGGTGTTCTCGCTACTCTTCGAGGTAGTACTCCGCCCACCAGCGCGCTTGCTCGTCGACGGAGAAGTCGTCGAAATCGCCGGCGGACTCGCACTTGGCGAGGTAGCGCAGTGCGTCCGCGGCTTCTTCGGAGCCGTCGGTGGCCAGGTGTTTCTTGGTGGCGTCGACGCCGGCGCCGCACAGCAGCTGGACGTCGAGGGCGCAGTGGGCGTCCCAGGTGGATTCCTTCGCCTGCCAGATGGTCAGCACGTCGTCGAGGTGGCCGGCACTGAACAGCTGGACGCAGCACAGCTTCATCAGCTCGGTGTCCTGCTCGTGGCCGAGCTGCGTATGGGCGCGCAGGATGCCCCGGATCTCCGCCAGCGCGTCGGCGGACGGCCGCAGGCCGTACCGGCGAAGGCTCTCATCCTGGTCCACGAGTACTCCGTCAGCTATTCACGTCAACAGCAAAAGCTGCATAGTACCCTGTGCGTATGTTCACACTTGAGCAGATCACCGACATTCACGATCGCTTGGGCAACAGTGAAACACTGGGCGACTATTTGCGCGCGCTGCGCGAAATCGGCGTCGAGGGACACGACTCCTACGTTACCGACGGGCACGCCGAATACTTTGGCGTGGAAGGGCAGAAGCTGGTCGGCCCGGCATTCCACGAGACGTTCACCATCGCCGAGACCTGCGACAAGGAGCAGTTCCTGCAGTACATGCAGCAGGTAGAACAAGGAGATATCGGCTACGTGGAGATGTCCAAGGCTCTGGCCGACAACGGCGTCGAGAAGTGGACGTTCGACACCGAAAAGTTGACCATCACGTACCTCGACAAAGCCGGAAATGTGTTGCTGGCCGAACAGCTCGAGTAGGCTTCGGTTATCGATATCCGGTGGCGTCGGCGGGTTTACCGGCGCTTTCCACCTCACGGATATAGCGCCATGCATCCGGCTGGCTGCCGTCGAGATCGGTGAAGCCGTACACCTGCGCGAGATCGCCGCTGGACAGCGACTTCCCGTTCCAGCGGCTCACCTCGGGATCTGCGGCAAGAGCGGCCACCGCGCGACCCACGTAGTGCGGCGTCTCGGAGATGACGAAGTGTGGCTCGTTCGCGGTGGCGTCGCGCCAGTTGTCCTCGGTGACCCCGAAGCCCTCCAGCATCATTTCCGATCGCAGCCATCCCGGTGTCAGCGACACGGCGGTCGCGCCATGGGGAGCCAGCTCGTCGGCTTGCACCAGGGCGAGACGGATCGCCGATACCTTCGCGAGGTCGTAGTACAGCCCGACCGTTCCGCGGTAGGTGGCGTTGTACTCGGCCGTGCCGTCGGTGATCTCCACGACCAGCCCGCCCGGCTTCCTGATCAGCAGCGGTAGCGCGAAGTGGCTGGCGATGATGTGCGTGTCGACGGCCAGGCGCAGCAGCCGCAGGCCCTTCTCTAGCGAGTGCTCCCAGACAGGCTTGTTCCACTCGGCGAGCGGATCGCCGCCCCACACGTCGTTGACCAGCACGTCGAGTCGACCGTGGTCACGATCGATGCGCCCCACCAGCGCCTGCACCTGGTCTGGCTCCAGGTGATCCACCTGGACCGCGATGCCCTCGCCGCCGGCCCGGGTGACGAGCTCGGCGGTCTCCTCGATCGTCTCCGGACGGTTCATGTCCGAACGCCGCGCTCGCGTCGAGCGTCCGGTCGCGTACACCGTCGCCCCAGCCGCGCCGAGTTGGATCGCGATTCCCCGCCCCGCGCCGCGAGTGGCGCCCGCCACCAGTGCAACCTTGCCGTTGAGTGCTCCGGTCATGCCGTCAACGTCGCACACCGGTCGGACAGTTCAACCCGGCTGGCCTGGTGCCTCACGCCGCATGCGCGTATCAATCAAGGTGTGCCGCACGGACGCTGACTGTCCGGACCTTGGGGGTGGGGCATGAGTGAACGGGATGACTTCTTGCGCTGGGTCGGGTCTCGTCTCAAGGACGCCGAGGTGGCGATACACAACGGGGACGCCGCGCCGCGGTTCGCCATCTGGTCCCGGAAAGAGCCGGTGACCGTGTTCGGCGCGTGGACGTCGGGCAGCGGGCAGCAGGAAGTGGGCGACATCTTCCGGCGCCTGGAGAACGGCTTCTCGGACTGCACGTCGTTCTCGCACGACGTCATCGCGGCGGACGTGGACGGCGACATGGCCTACACCGTCGGCTACGAGCGCACGAAAGCGTCGTTCGACGGGCAGCCCCGGCAGTACACGCTCCGGGTGACGCAGGTCTACCGCCGCGAGGGCGGGGAGTGGAAGGTCGTGCACCGCCACGCGGACACGGTGGCGGAACCAGAGGAGGCATAGGCCGCTTGACCCGTCCGATTCAAGTGGTGTAGACCATTGATTCATAAGGTCTAGACCATGCCAAGAACCGGGAGTGGTCATGTCGAGAACGCGTGCGGTCGTCCTCGTAACTGTCCTGACACTCGCGGGTTTCCTGCCGATGGCGTCCGCGTCGGCTGCGACCTGCGCGGCACCATGGAGTTCCTCGAGCGAGTACACCGGTGGTGCCGTCGTCTCCTACGGCAGTCACAACTGGTCGGCGCAGTGGTGGACGAAGGGCGAGACGCCGGGCACGACCGGCGAGTGGGGCGTGTGGAGGGACCAAGGTTCCTGCGGCACGGCGACACCAGGCCCGACGGACGGGTGGCGGCAGGCGTCGTTCGCCTACAACATGCAGAAGCCGTACGACCTGAGCCTGAGCCAGCGGTACCGGCATGACGCCGCGACCGGCACCCACACGATGTGGGTGTACGCCACCGACAAGCCGCACACCGCGAACAGCAACACCGACCCGCGCACGGAGATGCGCTGGCACCAGGAGTACAGCGGCGGCCAGCACATGTTCGACGCCGACGTCTACATCCCGACGGGTGTGTCCGTGACGACCGTCATGCAGATCCTGCGGGTTGGCGGCGGGGCGCCCGGCACCCCGGCGACCGATCTGATGCTCAACGTCTTCAATCTCAACGGCGGGTCGCTGCACCCCTCCTACAGCAGCCGGCCGTCGCTCAAGACCGGCCTCTACAACACCTGGTTCAACCTCAAGGTGGCGCACAACGCCAGCACCGGCCAGATCCAGATCTTCATCGACAACCAGCTCAAGCTCACGACGACAGACAACGGCCCGGCGACCCGTCACTTCAAGAACGGCGTCTACCACCACGGCGACAGTCGCGCTGAAGCGCGCTTCAAGAACATCCGCTACTGGGTGCGCTGACGCCCGCGGTGCTTTGCGCAGGTCACCTACTGTGACGATGTGCGAAAGTACTGGGCGCCTGGCTGATGTCGCTGCTCTCGCTCGGAGTAGGTGTGGCCTTCATCATGCGGGCTCCCGATGAGGGGCGCCACAACGAAGAGCTTCGCCGTGGGCCGACTGTGATCGGCGTGGTCATCGAGTCCGTGGAGTACGGCCAGAAGGGGCCGGAGGACTGGATTCTCGTCAGGTTCACGACCAACGATGGTCAACTGGCCGAGTCGCGGCTATACGAGGGCGAACTCAGGGGGGAGCTTCCCGAGATCGGCGACACGGTCATGGTCCGCTACGCGCCGAGCAACCCCGGCGGGGAACATCGAGATGCCGTGGGCGCGCACCAGCTCTGCGAGCCATTCCCACGGATGCTCGTCTCCGGGGGCGTCGTCGTCCGGCAACACCGTGGTGCGGACGTCCCGTTCCAGGCTCTCCAGGGTGATGTATCGCCAGGGGTCGTCGCCGCCGCTCAGGCTGAAGCCGCGTTCGGTGTGCAGGGTCATGCGGCGCCCGTCGGCGAGTACGGCGAACTCGTGCACGTCGAACGCAGCGCTACGCCCGTCCTGGTCGGCGGACTCGGCGGAGTAGT
This sequence comes from uncultured Actinomycetota bacterium, assembly GCA_963742725.1. Lineage (GTDB taxonomy): Bacteria > Actinomycetota > Actinomycetes > Mycobacteriales > Cryptosporangiaceae > CAVVAL01. The sequence continues at coordinate 1,134,253 of CAVUMX010000004.1, forward strand.
CGCACCACGCACCCAACCGGACCACTGTCATGACCACCATGATCACCTCGGGCGGCAACCGGCGGCGCGATCGCGGGGACCGCGCCGCCGTGAAGAGCTACCGCGGGGCTATCTCGTACGCGCGGATCACGGTCTGGGTGACCGTGTTGCCGGCGTTGTCGCGGGCGGTGATCCGTAGCGACACGAAGCCCTTGCCGGCCGGGTGCTGCAGTACGGCGAGCCCGCCGTCGCCGATCTGCCGGGTCGGCACCGCGGACCAGGCCTTGCCGTCGTTGAACGACGCCTCGACCTTCAGGGCCGCCAGCTGCCCGCCCGGGGCGCCAGGCTGGCGCTGCGCGACAAGCCCCAGCGGGTACGTGACTCCGGACGGTGCCCGACCCTCGCCGTCGACCTCGCCGACGGCACGGACAACTGTCAGCGGCAACGGCCTGGCCGGCGCGGAGGCACCGGGATCGCGGAACGTCCAGGTCACGTCCGCGCTGGTGCCGACGACCGACCACGGCGCTTCGCGGTCGGCGACCGTCCGCAGCGTGTATGTGCCGGGGGTGTCCGGGATGTCGAAGTCGCCGGCGCCGGGCTGACCCGACGTGCCGAGCACGGTGCCGTCCCGCGACAGCGTCGTCGTGCCGGTGACGACGGCGGACGGCTCCGTGTACAGGTTCGGATCGCTGCCGGAGAACAGCGGCACCGCGACATGGAGCTGCTTGCCGTCCCGCACGACGCCGTAGCGCTGGATCGGGGAGCCGAATGCCGGTCCGATCGGTGCCCGGTTCCAACTGAGCGCGTAGCGCCCGGGCCGGTACGACCGGATCGAGCGGTGGGTCTCGACGTCCGGCGACTCCTGCGTGCTGGTCAGGTAGACGTTCGACCACGTGATGTCGGGGTGGGCGGAGTAGTACTCGGTGCGACGGCTCGGCGGTTGCTGGTCGACGATCAGGAACAGGTAGCTGCCCGGCCCGAAGTCCGGGTAGCGGGGCACGTTGCCGCGTATCGTCCAGTCGGTCCGCGCGCCCTGGGCGTGGTACCGCGAGTCGACGGTCGCGAGCGTGGAGTTCGGCGCTTCGTAGGTGGTGTCGACCGGGATCCGGCCCCGCTCCCAGAACGCCAGGTTGTAGACGTAGCCCGACGGGTCGTTGCTCGGATGTTGGGCGGCGAGCATGGTGCCGAAGAACATCCCGAACAGGTGGTCGGTGACGGGCGCTCCGCTCGGCACGGCGTAGAACCGGGCGTCCGCCTGGTTGACCATGCCGAGCACGCCGCCGGTTCCGTTCGCGCCCGATGCCGCGCCGAGCTCGATGAACTGACGTTTCGCGTCGGGCTTGTCGACGATCGCCGTCACCAGTTTGCCTTTCCTGGCGTCGAGCGTGACGGCCGCCCCGCTCTCGGCGAGATCGATGTTGGTGCGGGTCACGAGGGTGCGGTCCGCGAAGTCGTTCGCGAGGTCGAAGACGTTGACGTCGTAGCGGCCCCTGGGCAGCCGGGCCCGCGACACTCCCGCCTCGTCGAAGGGGAACTCGTTGCCGAAGTACGCCTCGCCGGTGACGGAGTTGACGAACATGTGGAAGGCGTCTTCGAACTTCCCGGGCCCGTTCCTGCCGATCAGCGTGGTCGTCAGGTCGAACCGTTCCTCTTCGAAGTAGGCGGCGACGGCGGTCTGCACGGTGATGCCGTCGGCCGTGGCCGTCAGCCGGCCGCCGTACTGGCCGGGAGCGGTGCCCGCCACCGTCGCGACGACGTCGACGGACGCGGTGCCGTTCGCCGGGACGGTGAGCTGGGTGGCCGAGAGGGTGAAGGGTCCGGCGGCCGTCAGCGCCAGGTCCAGCGTGGCCGGTGCGGCGCCGTCGTTGCGGTATGTCACGGTCTTCGCCGCCGGTGGCTCGTCGTGCGGCCACAGGAATTTGCCGAAGCTGGCGCTGCCGCTGGTCGATGTGACCTTCTGGGTGACGGCGCGTGCCACGTCGACACGGCCGGCGCCCTGATCGAAGATGTCCGCGGTCGGCTTGGCCGTACTCATCAGCGCGGGCTTGATCTGGCCGGCGGTCCAGCCGGCGTGCTGCTGCGCCACGAGCGCGGCGGCGCCGGCCAGGTGCGGAGCCGCCATCGACGTACCGGAGAGCCGGTGGTAGTTGTCGTCGACCGGGTCGAGGTCTCCGACAGGTGTCCCGGCGGCTCGGGTGGAGGCGATGTCGCTGCCGGGCGCGGCGATGTCGGGCTTGACCGCGAAGTCGCCGACCCGGGGGCCGCGGCTGGAGAAGTCGCTCGTCGCGTCCTGTTTGGTCACGCTGCCCACGGCCAGCGCGGCGTCCGCGGACGCGGGCGAGGAGACGCGTCCGAACTGCCCGTCGTTGCCGGCGGAGACGACGAAGAGCGTGCCGTGCTGGGCGGTCAGGTTGTTGAGCGCCTGGGACATCGGGTCGGTGCCGTCGGTCCCGCCGCCGCCGAGGCTCATGTTGACGACGCGGGCCTTGGGCGCCGCCCACTCCATGCCGGCGATGATCGCCGAGTCGAGGCAGCCCCAGAGCAGGCAGACCTTGGCGTCGAGGAGCTTCGCGTCCGGTGCCACGCCCTTGTACTTGCCCTTCGAGGCGGCGCCGGAACCAGCGATGATCCCCGCCACGTGCGTGCCGTGGCCGACGTCGTCGCCACCGTCCGGCAGCGAGTCGGTGAAGTCCCTGGCCTCCACGACCTTGCCGGCGAGGTCCGGATGGTCGGCCTTGATCCCGGTGTCGACGACGGCGACGGTCACCCCGGCTCCCGTGTATCCCGCCTGCCACGCCGCCGGGGCGCCGATCTGCGGCACGCTGGCGTCCAGCGTCGGCTTCGAGACGCCGTCGAGCCAGACCTTGTCGATGCCCGCGAACGCCCGGTTGCCGCCGCTCAGCCAGTTCCAGAAGTCCGCGCCGGGCTTCATCGCAGCGCCGTTGATGCTCGGCAGAGCCCGGGTCGCCGACGCGGCGCGAGCCGGTGCCGCCGTGCGGGCCGCGGCACCGGGCGCGTAGCTCACGATCACCGGCACGGTGCCGCCGCGTTCCGCGAAGCCCTGCCGCTCCAGTTCCTTGACGTTGAACAGCCTCGGATCCAGCCGACCGGATGTCAGCGCCTTGTGCGCGTCCAGGGGAACGACGAACACGTCGTCGCCGTGGGCGCTGCGCGCGAAGCCGATGTGCTCCCGACCCGCGCCAGGCTGGACCGCGACGGCAGTCTGGCCGTTGGCGTCGGACTGGAGCCGTACCTGGTCGCCGGTGATCAGCGTGATCGTCCTGCCGTGCCTGGCGGGTTCCGGACCGGCGGCGGCCACGCCGCTACCGCTGAAGGTTCCGGCGAGCATCACTAAGGCGATGCCGGCTGTGAGTATGCGTCTGCGATGCATGACGGTCCCTCCGTGAAGCCGTCGGGAGCCTGGCCCGTTGCAGCCAGTAAGGGACGCATCGTGACATCGTTAACATACGTACCCGGACCGGAAAGGACAGATGCCCATTTCGGTCAGGATGAAAGGGCTTCCGCCTGACGGAAACCGGTGGCTATGCCCGGGCGGACTCGAGTTCGGGCTCGTCCGCGCCGGCCTCGGCCCGGTGGTACAGGCGGCCCGGCCACCACATCCACCGGCCGAGGTCGAGGTTGAGCGCGGTCACCAGCACGGCCCGGACCACGATCGTGTCGAGCAGGACGCCGAACGCCACCGTGAACCCGAGTTCGACGATGAACACGACGGGCAGCGTCGCCAGCACGGCGAACGTCCCGGCGAGTACGAGCCCGGCCGACGTGATGACCCCACCGGTCGCCGCGAGGCCGGCGATGGCGCCGCGGCGTGGGTCCGAATGGGCGACCTCCTCGCGGACGCGCGTCATCAGGAAGATGTTGTAGTCGATGCCGAGCGCGACGAGGAACACGAACACGAACAGCGGGAACGACACGTCCACACCGTTGAATCCGAAGACGTGCTTGAAGACGAGGGCGCTGGCGCCGAGCGCGGCCGCGAACGACAGCACGACGGTCCCCATCAGCACGAGTGGCGCCACGATCGCGCGGAGCAGCAGCGCGAGGATCAGGAACACCACGAGCAGGACGAGCGGGATGATCACCAGGTTGTCGTTCCGCGCGGCGCGTTCGGCGTCCAGGATGATCGCCGTGCCGCCGCCGACCTTCGCGTCCGCGCCGTCGACCGCGTGCACAGCGTCCCGGACCCGGTCGACCGTTTCCTTCGCGGCGTCGCCGTCCGGTGCGGCACGCAGGGTGCCTTCGAGGTAGGCGAGATCACCGCCGACCTGCGGTTCGGTGGCGGACGCGATCCCCTCGACGCCGGCCATGGCATCGCGCACCTGCGCGGCCTGGTCGGCGTTGGCGATCACCACGACGGGTTGGCCGGCACCCGCGGGGAAGTGCCTGGCGAGGACTTCCTCGCCGACGATCGACTCCGGGACGTCCACGAACGCGTCCCTGTTGGACAGGACGCCCGCGTTGAGGTTGAACAGGCCGAGGGCCATGACGGCGAGGATGCCGCACGTGACCAGCCACACCGTGCGGGGGCGGCGGGCGATCGCATGTCCGGCGTGGGCCCAACGCCCGTCGAGGGTGGGCTCGGCGGAGCCGAACGACGGCCGTACCGGCCAGAACACCCAGCGTCCGACGGTCACCAGCAGGGCCGGCAGCAGCGTCACCATCGCGAGCAGCGCCACGCCGACGCCGACCGCCGCCACCGGACCGAGCCCACTCGTCGAGTTCATCTCGGCCGCGAGCAGGCACAGCATGCCGATGCCGACCGTGGCGGCGCTGGCGATGATCGCAGGCCCGGCGCGGTGCAGCGCGAACGCCATCGCCTCGTGCCGGTCGGTGTGCCGGCGTAGCTCTTCGCGATATCGGGCGACGAGCAACAACGCGTAGTCGGTACCGGCGCCGAACACGAGGACCGTCAGGATGCCCGCGCTCTGTGCGTTCACGGTCAGGTCGGTGTGCTCGGCGAGGAGGTAGACGACTGCCTGCGCGGCGAACAGCGCTGTGACGGCACTGATGACGGGGAACAGCCAGAGGACGGGGCTGCGGTACGTCAGCAGCAGCATGATGACGACGACCGCCAGCGCCGCGTAGAGCAGCGTGCCGTCGATCCCCTCGAAGGCCTCGCTCTGGTCGGCGGCGACACCGGCCGGGCCGGTGACGTAGACGCCCTCGGCGCCGTCGACCGTGTCGCGGATCTCCTCGACCGCCGTGCCGAGCGCGGCCCAGCCGCCGTCGCCGACCGTGATCGGGACGACGATCCGCAGCGCCTTGCCGTCATCCGACGGGAACGGGCCGGCGACCTTCTCGTCGACGCCGTCGAGGGAGTCGATCGCGGCGGCGTGGTCGGTGGCCGTCTTGAGGTCGGCCGGTGCCACTCCGGACGGTCGCTCGTAGACCACGAAGGCCGGGAACGTCTCGTCCGGCTGGAAACCGCGCTGGAGTTCGAGGACCTCAGTGGACTCCGCGTTCGCCGGGAGCCAGGCGGCCGAGTCGTTCTCCTGGGCGTCCGTCAGCTTGGCTGCCAGTGGGCCGGACACGACCAGCAGTCCGACCCAGATCGCCAGCACGAACCATTTGCTCCAGCGGCCGCACGGTAACGCCGCCAGTTTGCGGGCTGTCGTCACTCGCTCACAGTAGGCGGGGCGTCACGAGGCTGTCGACGTGTTTGCCGTCGTCCACGCGCGCGACGAGGCTTTTGAGGGCGATTGTGCCATGACACGTTACGTCGCCAGCTCGCTGTTGTGCCGGCGGTAGACCTCGGCGATGGCAGCCAGATCCGGCGGGCCCGCGGCCGGCAGAACAGTCCCCATGTCTTCGAGGAAGTCCAGGCCCCAGCCCGGCGTCCAGAAGCCCAGCACCCGCGCCGGCACCGAGCCAGGATTGGCGAACGTGTGCCGGACGCCGCGCGGCGCCAGCGCGAACGTCCCCGCGCCGCCGCCGACGACCGACCCGCCGTCACCGACATCGAACGTCAACTCGCCGTCCAGGACGAAGAAGCCCTCGTCGAAATCGTGATGCCGGTGCGGCGGCGGACCCGCGAACCCGGCCGGAATCGTGGTCTCGACGAACGCCAACCCGGCGTGCTCCAGCATGATCCGGACCGCCGAGCCGGCATATGTCAGCGCCCGCCCCTCGCCCGGACGAAGAATGACTCCATCCATGCCCGCCATCGTCGCAGGCCTGGGCCAGGCGAGATACCTGGCATGTCCGGGCAACGGGCGGCTCGGTAATCTGTGAGCCATCGGGGCGGTAGCTCAGCCGGTTAGAGCAGCGGACTCATAATCCGTCGGTCCTGGGTTCGAGCCCCAGTCGCCCCACAGGAGACTTACCTCGCCTGATGTGAGCTTGAGGTTTCGACAGATCGTCGTTCACGCCGGGCCGTCACGCTGCGTGGTGGGGAGCGGTCACGAGTCGTCTTGCGGCCACGGGCGCCCTAACGGCGGCGGTTCCGATGTCGTGGCGGGACGGGTCACTGGCGTCGCCGGTGTGAGAGTTGTGATCTCGCGATGCCGCGCGTTCAGCTTGGCGATTTGATGCCCATGCCGTGTGACATCGCCTGAAGCAATGTTCGCCGGCGGTCATTGTTGGGAGTCCAGTCGTGTGCGTTGACTACGGTCATCGAGCGATAGAGAAGACTCTGTGGTCCTGGCCAGCGTTCTGCGAGCTCCGACAGGCGGCGACGGCCGATGACACCGACGATGTCTGCGCCGAGGACGTACGCGGCCGCCGCCGCATCGTCGTAGTCTTCCTGCAACAGGATGTCGTGGCCACGGTCTGTGTCGAATAGGCGTGTATTTACATCTGGCGACTTCAAATACCAGTACATTATGGTGGCAATGTCAGACGCGTCCTTGTACTCGCCATAGGCGCTGCGGTCCAACCATGCTGCCAGCTTCAACGCGGCATAACCTGCAACGGTGGGGATACGGATGATGCCGGCGGTGGGAAGGGGGAGTGGGAGGGCGGCCTCGAAGACCTCGGTGAAGCCCCACACGCTCATCGGCTCGCGGCGGGTGGTCGGAGTAACTGTGCCCGGCGGGTTCTCCATCGCGCCGAATGGCATCAGGTCGGCGGGCATTCCCGCGACCTGATATCGGATTCCGGTTTTACCTGCAGCGGGAAACTTGCTGGCCAGTTCGTCATACGCTGCCCAGTTTGCGATTGCCAATCCGAGGTCGATGTCTGCTGTGGCACGGAGTGGAAAATCGTGACCCAGTGCGCTTTGCAGGATGTCGCGACAAACTGCGCCGATGAGCATGACCTCTCCAGCGTGCAGTCTCGTCGCGTTCGCCAAAAGTTCGGCGACTACGACATCCACTGTATGTCGCAGAGCCGGATCAGACCTCAGCGGATCGAGCATGGAAGGTCCTCCAGGTCCTGGCCGCTTCGCGGAGGCGCGCATCCCCAACAGCCACGAGGTCGGCATACACGAGTGGCCAGGGGGCATTCGTTCCCTCTGCTGATGGTCCTTCTTCATGCGGATAGGGAGAGGTCCAGAACTTGTGTCGGATGTAGATGTTTGGCGGTCGGTCCGGATTGGAGGTCCATCGGTTCATGAGTGGCAACTTCGGATCCAGGTTATCTAGATAGGCCGTCAGAGTCGCTGGACGTGCGATGTCGACTCCCTTGGCCGACTCGCCGCTGAGATAGGCGGCGTGCTCGGCATGCGGCCAAGTGACGGGTTTAGACGGGTCACCGTGGTATCTGGCGATCTCGAGGCGCCGGCCCAGTCCGGTCGGATACGCGGCAGTCCAGTAATCGAGAAGTTCGTCTACGTGATCCAAGCTCTTCGAGGACGGCTCGAAGTACCCGGTGTTTCATATAACGAGCGCGATCCCGAACTCGCTCAGGCGCGCCCGAACGCGTTCTAGACAGCGGTCCGCAGCAATGACCAACGACCTCCTCCATGCCTCGCGTTCAGCTCTGCGTCCCGTTCATTGTAACTGAACAGTCTTCGGAACTGAACATTGCTGGAGCGTGGCACGCATCAGCGTCGCCGTAGGCACCCGGCGCGTCCACGCCCACAACGACCGGCACCCTGCGATGCATCTCACCGATGACCACGTGGGTGGTCCGAGCTACACAGCGACGGGCGGTTCGCATAGTGACGCGTCCGACCCACCGCGTACGACTCGGCTACGCCCGGCCACACAGCGCGGTCTGGATCAGTCAGTCGGCGGCGCGATGTGGCTGGAGGTGTCCCAGCTCGGGTCGTGGAACGGGGCTGGCGTTTTCGCAGGTGGGGGCCGTTTCGGGTGTCCCACGGTGTCCCACGGACGGTGCGGGCCTTGACGTGCCGGTGGTCAGATCTCTCCTGTCAGCAACACAGCGGATGAAGGAGACAGGACATGACCACCACGACGAAGACCACCAAGTCCTACGACGGCTTCACCGACGCGGAGCGCGGCGCGATGAAGGAGCGGGCCAAGGAGCTGAAGGCGGCCACCCGCCGCCCGCGCGGCGCCAAGGTGGACACGGAGGGTGAGGTGCTGGCGAAGCTGGCCGAGATGGGGGAGTCGGACCGGGTCATCGGTGAGCGGCTGCACGCGATCATCAAGGCCAGTGCGCCGTCGCTGTCGGCGAAGCTCTGGTACGGGATGCCGGCGTATGCGAAGGACGGCAAGATCGTGTGCCACTTCCAGCCCGCGGACAAGTTCAAGACGCGGTACGCGACCGTCTGCTTCAGCGATGTCGCGAACCTGGACGACGGCGCCATGTGGCCGACGTCGTTCGCGCTGCCGGAGCTGACCGCCGCGAGCGAGAAGAAGATCGCGGCACTCCTGAAGCAGGCGGTGAGCTGAGGACCGCGTCGCAGAGCTAAGAGCCGGCTGAGGCCGGCTTTTGGCGTTGGGTATCCGCGATGGCTTGGCGTGCGACCTTCTCGTCGTGGGGCCGCCCGAGCTTGCGTGCCAGCTCGATGGTGCGCTCGTGCAACGCCAGCGCCTCGTCGTCACGGCCCGCGGCGTGGCAGGTCTCGGCGTAGGTGTGCAGGGCGTCGATCTCCAGCTGTGCCTCGGCGAGCGGTTCCAGCAGATCGAAGGCGCGTCGATGGTGTTCGAGCGCCTCGTCGAACGACCCCATGATGCGCAGCGCGACGCCGAGATAGCTGTGGCACCACGCCTTGTTGTGCGGCAGCTCCGCGAGCCGCAACGCCTCGTGCAGCGCTCGCAGCGACTCTGGCGGATCGTCCGATGCGAGGGCGACACCGAGCGCGACCAGCCCAGTTATGCGAGCCGGCCCCTCGGCCAGCGCGACCGAGGCACGGGCGAGTTCGGCGGCGTCGGCGGGCCGCCCGAGGTTGAGGGTTACCCATCCGTCGAACGCCAGTGCCTGGGACTGCCCGGCGCGATTCCCGACCTTCTCGAACAGCCTCTGCGCCAGCCGGAACTGAGCCTGCGCCTCGTCGAGGTCGCCGAGATCCCGGCGTACGAAACCGGTGCGCAGGGCCAGCGCGCCGGCGAGGCCGTCGTCTTCCGGGCCGGACTGTCCGGCCAGGTCGTAGGCGGTGAGCGCCTCGGTGAGACGTCCCGCGGCGGCGAGGGCGTGGCCGAGGTCCCCGAGCAGCGCGGCCCGTTGCTGGTCGCGGCCGAGGCGTCCGGCGGCGGCCGCGGCGGCTTCGAGGAGGCGCGCCTGGTCATCGGTGCCGCGATGCCGGAAGTACCAGGCGCGCATGGTCTGCGGCAGCTCGGCCACGACCTCGTCCGCGCCGAGTCGCACCGCGGTGTCGAAGCAGGCGATCAGGTTGGGGTACTCGAGGTCGAACCAGGCCATGGCCTGGGCCGGGTCGCCTGGCTCCTTGCCCTGCGGAAGGGGTAGCGCCCGCTCGGTGGCCTGGGCCAGGTAGTGGTTCAACACCCGGTGCAGCGCGGCATCCGACTGCGGCTCCTCATCGGCGGCGAGGTCGGCCGCGTACCGCCGGATCAGGTCGTGCTGCCGGTACCGGCCGGGCGAGGGCTCCTGCACCAGGTGCGCGTCCACCAGCTCTTCCAGCACCGCATCGACGCGGCCTGGCGTCATGTCGGTGAGCGCGCAGACCACCGGCGCGTCGAAGTCGGTCCCTGGCAGCACACCCAACAAGCGAAAAACGCGGCGCTGGACGGCGTCCAGCTGGTGCAGCGACATGCCGAACACGGAATCGAACCGGCTGGCGCTGTCGCGCAACCGCTCGGCCAGCACCGCGACCGTCCAACCGGGACGGTGCCGGAGCCTCGCGCCCGCCATCCGCAGCGCCAGCGGCAGCCCACCGCACTGCCGCAGCACCTGAGCGACCGCGTCGCCGTCCGCCACGTCAACTCCGGATGCCCGGCCGAACAGCGAAGCGGCGTCGTCGTTGGACAGCGGTTCCAGGGAAACCGGCGGCAGCTCGGCCAGGTCCACGAGCCGATTGCGGCTGGTGACCAGCGCCGCGGACTTCCCCGCGCCGGGAAGGAGCTGGCGTACGTACTCCGCGTCCACCGCGTTGTCGAGCACGACGAGCGCCCGCCGCCGGGACAGTTCCGAGCGCCAGAGAGCCGCGCGTTCGGTCGTGTCGGCGGGAGGTTGCGAGACACCCACGGCACTCAGCAGCCGTGCCAGCGCGGCCGACGGTTCCAGCGGCTCCTGGCCGGGAGTGAAGCCGCGGAGATCGAGATAGAGCCCGCCGTCCGGGAAGGACGGGGCAAGCCGGTGCGCCACGTGGACGGCCAGGCTGGTCTTCCCGACGCCCGCCATGCCGTCGATCGCGACCGCGCCTGCCGTCTGCAGCAGCTGCGTCACCAGGGCCGCCTCCGGCTCCCGTCCGGTGAAGTCGGCGAGGTCGGCCGGCAGGTCGTTCCTGCGTGGGACGAGTTCGGCACCAGCCTTGGACGCCTCAACCCACAACGCGCGCAGCGGACGGGGATCGCGGCCCACGACCCGGCACAGCGCCACGACGGCTTCCCACGGCGGCACCAGCTGGCCCGACAGGTACCGCGACAGCGACGAACTGCTCAGGCCGGTCTGGCGGGCGAGGGCGCGCAGGCTGAGCCCGCTCAGCTCCTTGATCCGGGTGAGCTGGGCGACCAGGCGATCGTGGACGCTCGACACCCTGGAACCGTATCCGTCCCAGCGGGCAGTCCCGGTGTTGAGGCGCGCTTTTGCAGGTAGGAGGGGTCGCGTGTGTCCCACGGTGTCCCACGGACGGCGCGAGCCTCGACGTTCCGGTGGTCGGATTCACGGCACGGCAGAGGAGGCAACGATGTCCGTCGAACGCATACCGAACCCGGCGGCGCTGATCCCCGAGGCGCTGATCGCCGTCGACAAGGTGGTCCAGGAAGCCGGACTGGAGGCAAACCTGCTCGCGCTGAGCCGCCTGCGGGCCAGCCAGATCAACGGCTCCGGCGCCTGCGTGGCCGACGGCGCCCGGCAGTCCCGCCGCCATGGCGCCACAGAGGAACAGGTGGACACTGTCGCCGCATGGCGCGAGGCCCCCTGGTTCAGCGAGGAGGAACGCGCCGCGCTTGCCCTGACCGAGGCCGTCACCCGCCTCGCCGACCACCCCGACCCCGTGCCCGACGAGGTGTGGGACATGGCTGCCAAGTACTTCGACCACCAGGAGCTGGCGGCCCTGCTCCTCAACATCGCCATCACGAACACCGTCAACCGCCTCAACGCGGCGACGCGCCAACAGGCGGTCTAGTACAGCTAGTTCGTGTCGGACGCGACCCGCCGGCACAGCTCAGCGGCGGCGGCGCCGGTGAGGGCCACGTCCAGCAGCATCGCGAGGTAGCTCTCGTACATCGCCACTTCGGCGGGGTCCGCCAGCTCGATCTCGCCGCCGAGCGTCTCGATGGTCACCACGTCGTCGCGGATGTCGAACCCGGACAGCGGCATGACCGGCATCGGCGCCGCGAACGGCACGATCCCGACCTTGACCGTGGTCAGTTCGGTCAGCTGAGCGAGGTGTTCCAGCTGGCCGCGCATGGATTCTGGTGACGCCAGGCGGGTGCGCAGCGCCGCCTCGCCCATCACGAGCAGGATGTCCCGGCCGCTCTCGTACAGAATCGCCTGGCGGCGGACCCGGGCGGCGATCATGCGGCCGATCTCGGCCTCGCTCGCGCCGAAGGAGACTGGCCCGGACGGGCCGTGCAGCAGGTCGCGGGCGTAGGCCGCGGTCTGGCAGAGGCCGATCACGAACGCTGGCTGGAAGTCTGCGATCCGCGCCGACGCGGCTTCGAGGGCTTCGATCTCGTCCTGGAACCGGTCCGCTCCGCCGGCGTCCGCGAAGCGATCACGGAACGCGCCGTACTCGGCCCGCGCGCGGTCGAGCAGGTCGAGCAGCTGTTGCGGATCGGCGCCGGCCGCGTCCGCCCAGGCCCGCACGTCGGCTTCGGTCGGGAGCCGCTTGGCGGTCTCGAACCTGGACACTTTCGGCTGACCCCACCCGAGTTGCTCGGCGAACTCGGCGCCGTTCGCGCCGGTGTTCTTGCGCAGCTCGCGGAGCCGATCGGCGAGCCGTCGCCGGGCGCGCTGATGGTGGGCGGGGGCAGTCAAAGGTGCTTCTTCCGTTCCGGGTCAGGGCATGCGCTGAAGTGGCGCGTCGGCGAGGTAGTCGTCGAGCGGGACAGCCGTCCGGAGAGCCGTGTCCCGCCATGCTAGGCGGCGTGCGACATAGTCCGGGTCGTCGAACAGTTCGGCGCCGAGCACGTGGCCGGCGGAGTCATAGTCCATCCGCCAGACGGCGGCGCTGTCGAAGAGCCAGAAGTCTTCGTGGGGTAGTCCCGCTGGCCACTGGCCGCGTTGGACAGGGATGACGCGGATGTCTTCGCCGCCAGCGATGCCGGCCGCGTAGCCCCATGCGAGTTCAAACTCGACATAGGGCGTCAGGGGTTCCTCGATGACGTGAACGCGCCGCAGTTGTCGGCCGGCGGTGACGTGAGTCTGGATCATCGCGGTCCATGCCTTGCTTGGTTCGGTAGCGGGTGGGTGGGGTTCACCCGCGAGAAAGGCCCGCAACGGTTCCCGCTCCGATGGCGCGTCGTACGCCTGCAGCGTCTCCAGCCGGAACCATGACTGCTGGACGCCGGCGAACGCTGCCTCAAACGCGGGGTCCGCGAGGTCGCTGATGCGGAGGCCCATCGCTACTCCTGTCCCCGTTCGGCGAGCAGTTTCGCGGCCGCTGCCTCGACGACGTCGGCCGCGATCCGCACAGCCGTCTCGCCAGGTAGCAGATTCTCCAGGTTGGCCATCGTGTCGTCATCGACGAGTTGACCCTGCACGACCGCCTCGCCGTTGTCCGCCAGGTAGATCGTCGGGCAGCCGGACTTCCCGCTCGTCCCTTCCTTCGCGAGCTTTCGAAGCTTCATCACGGTTCCTCTCCCGAGTGGTTACCGGTCACGTGCCGCCACGATGGCCGGCGCACGCCAGAGTCCTGAGCGAGAATATTTGCTCGCTAGTCTGGCATATATGCCAGGGCTCAGCCAGACTAGCCGCGTCGTTCTCGAACTCCCCGCCGCTGTCGAGCAAGGGCCGCAGTGGTGGGTGAACGGGCGGGCACGGTGGGCGTCTCACCCGGTTGGCGTCCGCCGTGTCTTCCCGGAGGAAATCGGAGACTCAATGAGTGGGCGTGGACCACGGCCACGCGCCGGGCGAGGCTAGTTCGCTGTCGGGTCGACCCACCAGCGGGCCTTGTAGATCTGGGCACCGTGGAGAGTGAAGGCGTCGCTGCGGCGGTTCAGCGTCACGGTGTCTGTGCACCACGTGCAGAGATTCATGTTCTGCACCACCGACGTGAGCACCTGCCCCGACGCGCGCTCGTCGCCGACGCTCTTCACGGCGGGGACGCTGATGCGATCGACGCCGCGGTAGTCCTGCAGGAAGGCGTCCTTGGCCTTCGAGTACTGGTACACCTCGGTGCCGGTGTTGACCCAGAGCCGGTCCGGGTTCGTGGCTACCGGCTGGAGGTCGTGGCCCTTCGGAGTCGGCAGTGTGGTCCGCCGGACCTCGGTGAGCGTGGGCTGCGCGGCTGTGCCGCCGAGGCGGAGCGCCACCAGGTGATCGCCGCCGAGCGCCCACAGCAGGTTGGTGTCGGCGTCCCAGAACACGCCGTGCCCGTCGGGGAGCGGGAACTCGACGTACGAGGGTGAGCGCGGCCCCTGGGAGGCGGTGTAGATCCGTAGCCAGCCGCCACGGCTCGCCATGACAGCCACGTTGCCGTCGGGCAGTAGCTCGATGCTGTGCAGGTTGGGCTGCCTGGTCAGATCGGCGGCCCAGTACGCCCCGGTGCCTTGCGGGTACGGCACGACGCCGGCGAATCCGAGGCTGTCGGTCGTGAGCAGGTAGGCCTGTCCGTCGCGGTGGCGCAGCTTCGCCTCTGAGGGGGCACCCCAGCTGAGGGCCAGATCGCCGAGGCCGTTGGCGGCGGAGGGCTTCCAGCGCCACAGCACCTTCGCCAGCTCCCAGCTCTCCCTGTCGGAGTCGAGGACGAGGATCTGGTCGGTGGCCTGCTCGGTCACCACGATCTGCTCGTCGCTGTTGCCCCTGTGCGAAGCCGTCGGGGCGGCCGACGCCGCCGTGCCGCTGAGTGCCGCGGCACACGCGAGTGCGGTCGCGAGCAGCCGGTTCCTGGTGAAGGCGGGAGTCATGCAGGCTCCTGAGGTCCCGTTGGGGCCGGCAGGCTCGGCGACGACCGAACCCGAATCCGGCTCTTTCGGAACATCTTCCGGGTATGCCACGCCACGTGGAAACGAGTTCTCGCTACGTGCCGTCGGGGTGGAGGTGGGTCAACCGGTCGAGGAGGCGCTGGGGGACGGCGTCGGTCGTGTGGGGTTGAGCGGCGAGGCGTTCGAGCAGGACGAGTTCCTGGTGCGGGCGTTGGAGGCGCGCGAGCAGGTCGACAGCGTGCTCGTAGAACCACGGCGATACGGGACCGCCGGTCCGTCGGGCGGTGTTCTCGATGGCGTCGACGCACCGCAGGCAGAGGTCGAGTGCGGCGTGCGGATCGCTGGCCGCGAGGCCGACGATCGCCTCGGTGTACATGTGCGGGTCACGTCCGTCCACCCGCCCGTCGAAGGTGGGCGCAGCGGTCAGAGGCAAAGACATGGTGTCGGACCAGATGCGGCCGTCGGCGTCGCTGGCCTGGTCGGTCCAGCTGGTGCCGTTCCAGTAGCGGTAACGCGTACGCCCCGACGGATCTGCGTACCAGCCGGCCGGTGCGCGGCGCACCGTCGCTGCGGCCTCGTCCGAGCGCAGCAGCTGGTCGATGTCGTGTTCGTCGACGATCCGGATGCCGAGTTCGATGGCGCGCCGTACCCGGGGATGCTCGCTGTCGGGTTCGGTGATCAGCGCCGCGACCAGGTTGCGGGTGACGTTGGAGGCGCGGACGAATCCGGCCTCGTCGAGGCGGGCGCGCATCACGCTGGGTACGCCGGGGCTGCACCACACGCGCCGTCCACGTGCCGTGGGCGTGACCGGCCCAGCGTCGTCGGTGGTGGGGACGAGGTCGGCGAAGTAGCCGGGGACGTCGAGCAGGTTCGCGGTGGCGGTGAGCTGCCGATGCTCGGCGCTGGTCAGGACGTCGTCGGCGAGGGCCGCGTCGCGGAGCCCGTCCAGGAACCGGTGGTTCAGCTCGGTGACCTGGGTCGCGCCCATGCCGGCACGGCCGGCGAGCCTGCCGAGCTGGCGGGCTTCGTCGCCGGTGAGCGTGCCGTCGGCGAGTGCTTCACCGAGTGCGAACACGTAGGCGTCCGCACCGGCGGGGTCGGCGTCCGACATGGACATCGGCAGCTTGGTGAGCAGCGACCGCATCCAGCCTTCCTCACCCTTGCGGAGCTTGCTGGCGCGCGTACGCGGCCGTGCCAGGCACTGGTAGCGCGGCAGCGGTTGCGGCCGCGCCGGGTAGGTGTGGGCCGGGACGCGGCTGAGCAGCGCGGGCAGCAGCCGTGCCGTCGCGCGGGTGTCACCGAGCGCCGTGTGCGCGTCCGAGAGTCCGACGCCGGCGACGGTGCAGCATGTGTCGAGGCGGTGGTTCGGCGCCGCGAGCGCCGATCGCGCCAGCAGCAGCGTGCACAGCGCCGGCATGGGCGCGGTCGTGATGCCGAGCCGGGCGAACTCCGCGGCCAGGAACTTCTCCTCGAACGCGGCATTGTGCGCGACGACGATCGCACCGTCCAGACGGGCCAGGATCTCGCCGACGACATCGCGGAAGGTCGGCGCGCCGACCAGCATCCCCGCGGTGATCCGATGGATGAAGGTCGGCCCAGGGTCGCGCTCCGGGTCGATCAGGGAGGCCCATTCGTCCACGGACCTACCGCCCTCGACCCGGACCATCGCGATCTCGACGATGCGGTCCTCGTCCTCCGCGAGCCCTGTCGTTTCCAGGTCGACCACGACGTACGGCAGGTCGTGCAGGGCCACGCCGTGCCCGGTCGGCACACCGTAGGCGAACAGAGAACCAGCCATGCCAGCGAGCGTCTCACTGCGGAAGGCCGGCTGATGGTGATTCGGCAGGGCTAGGGGCGGCCGGATCTCGACCGGGCGATCGTGCCGGCCACGATCGCGGCGTCGGCGCCGACGCCGAACAGCAGGGACGAGCGACGGTTCCGCAGGAAGTGGACGCCGCAGAAGTACAGGCCGGGGACCGCCGTGGCGAGGTCCTGATCGACCACCGGGTAGCCCAGGTCGTCGAACACGGGGAACTGGACCCAGCCGGTGTAGTCGGGGCGGAATCCCGTGGTGAAGATGACCGCGGAGAAGTCCGCCAGGTCGATCGCGTGGGGCCCGTCGGATCGGAACGTCGGCGGGTCGGGCATCGCGGGGAGCTTGTCGCCGTACGCGTCGGTGAGGATCTTCCTGATATCGCGGTACCTCGCGTCGCCGAACGCCACCGACTCCGCGAGGTCGTCGGCGAAATGGGCCTTGCCGTCGCCGACCGCGGTCAGGCGGCCGACCAGCGTCACTCCCATGTCCTGCAGGACCCGGTAGTGCAGGTCGTGGCCGCCTCCGGCGCCGGTCGCCTGGACGTTGGCGAACAGGCGTGCCGCCGGGGTGGGCAGTGCGGACAGGGTCTGTTCCATGAACGGCGTGCTGTTGATCCAGGTCACCCAGTCCAGATCACCGACCCGGCGGGGCATCCACGGGGCCCTCCCGCACGACAGGACGACCGTCCGCCCGGCGAGCGTGAGTTCCTCGACCAGCTGCACGCCGGTCTGGCCGCTACCGACGATCAGGATCTTGCCGTCGGGAAGCTGATCAGGGCGGCGGTAGCCGGCCGCGTCGATGACCTCCACGCCGGCCGGGAAGTCCGCCGCGATGGCCGGACGATGCGGACGCTGGAAGGCGCCGGTGCAGACGACGACGTCGTCCGCGTCGAGAGGGCCGTCGCTGGTGTCCATCCGGATGCGCTTGGTGGTGCCGGGTTCGAGGCTCCGGACCCGGACGCCGGTGTGGATCGGTCCCGCGTGCCTGGCGGCGTACCTCTCCAGGTAGGCCACGATCTCGTCGCGGGCGACGTGGCCCTCGGGGTCATCGCCGTCGTACGGGCTCCCAGGGAGGTCCAGCGTCCAGTTCGGCGTGACGAGCGTGAAGCTGTCCCAGCGCCCGCGCCACGAGGATGCCACCGCGCTCGATTCCAGCACGGCGTGCTCGATGCCGGCCTGTACCAGCTCGCGGCTGACCGCCAGCCCGGCCTGCCCCCCACCGATCACGACCACGGTCACCTGCTCATTTACCCCCACCCGCCGCCCGACGGCAAGGGCCGCGAATCAGGGCGACGCCGAGGCGGGCGAGGGCTGGTGCGGTTGCTCTGTGTCCGCGCCGGCTGGCAGGCCGTGAAGGTGGTATCCGCCACGCCGTGGGACTGGGGTGTATGTCTGGCGCGATTCCCCTGCTACAGTTTCACCGGTAGTTGCTGTTGCAGTTCTCGTACGTCTTGACGCCCGCGAGTTGTGATTGCGGGCGTTTCGTGTTTTTCGACTCCAGTTCGGGAAGCGCGCGCCAGCGATCAGCGCGGCAACTAGGCGATCCGCACGTTGCGGGTTGCCATCCCGTCCCTGAAGGAGACGAGTTTCATGGTTCAAGGCACTGTGAAGTGGTTCAACGCCGAAAAGGGCTTCGGTTTCATCGCCCCGGACGACGGCACCGCTGACGTGTTCGTGCACTACTCGGCCATCGCCACCGACGGCTACCGCTCGCTGGACGAGAACCAGCGCGTCGAGTTCGACGTGACGCAGGGCCAGAAGGGCCCGCAGGCCGAGCAGGTCCGCGCCGTCTGAGCACGACCCCTCGCACTACCTGAACCGGTAGCCGCGCCCCTCGAGGACGCGGCTACCGGTTCGGTGCGTTGTGGACCTACGAGAACTGGAACCAGTTCAGGTTGACGAAGTCGCTGCCCGGCCCGCTGAACACCGCGTAGAGCCGGTGCTTGCCGGTGGCCGACCCGCTCAGCGATACCGTCCTGCTGGCCCAGGTCTGCCAGCCACCCGTGTTGCTGACCGGCACGCTCGCCACGACCGGCCCCGTGCGGCTGTCGAGGCGGAACTCGACGGTGCCGGTCGACGCCGAACCCGACGCGAGCCGCACCAGCACGTTCGCCGGCGAGCTGGCGCCGAAGTCGACGTCGTCGTAGTACAGGTAGTCGTTCGGTGTGATCCAGCCGACATTCTGCCCGCAGCCCGAGTCGCCGCAGCGCTCCAGCTGTGTCCCGGCCTGCCCGTCGTAGTAGGCCGCGCCGATGATGTTCCGCGGGTTCTGCGAGGTCGGGAACGCCTCGCCGTACCCGTACGGGAACAGTGCCGGCTTGCCGTCCCCGTCGTTGACGGGCTGCTGGCTCGCGCTCTGCATCCAGGTCACCGGGAGCTTCCCGGTGGGCTTGTGGACGCCGAACAGGATGTCCGCCACGCCCTGGCCCTCGGTGCCGGGCAGCCACGCCTCGACGAGTGCGTCCCAGCCGCCGATCTCACCGGCGATGTCCAGCGGGCGGCCGGAGACGAGCACCACGACGACCGGTACCCCGGCTGCCTTGAGCTTCGTCAGCACCGCGAGGTCAGCGCTGTCCAGACCCATCCCGTCCGGACGGTCGCCGACGCCCTCCGTGTAGGGGGTCTCGCCGATCACGGCGATGGCCGCCTTGTAGGTGCCGTCGATCCCGTCGCCGTTCTCGTTGTAGGTGACCGTCGTCCCCGCCGACACGGTGTTGCGGATGCCCTGCAGGACCGTGGTGCCGGGCGTGATGTTGCCGCTGCCGCCCTGCCAGCCGATGGTCCAGCCGCCGCTCTGGTAGCCGATGTTGTCGGCGCTCTTGCCGGCGACGAAGTACTTGTTCCCGGTGCTCGGCAGCGGCAGGACGCCGAACTTGTTCTTCAGCAGCACCTGCGACTTCCGGACGGCCTCGCGGGCGATCGTCCGATGTGCCGCGCTGCCGACCGTCGACGTGTAGGTGCGATCCGTGTACGGCTTCTCGAAGAGGCCCAGCTCGAACTTCTTCGTGAGGATCCGCCGGTTCGCGTCGTCGATCCGCGAGATCGGCACCCGTCCGGCCTGGACCTCGGTGCGGAGCAGGCTGATGAACAGCTCGAAGTCGTGCGGAACCATGATCATGTCGAGGCCGGCGTTGATCGCGGTGCGCACCTCGGCGGCCGTGAAGCCGGGATGCTGGCCGTCGATCTGGTCGATGCCCTGCCAGTCCGAGACGGTGAAGCCGGTAAAGCCGAGTTCGCCCTTGAGGACGTCCGTGATGAGGTACTTCTGGCCGTGCATCTTCACGCCGTTCCAGCTGCTGTAGGAGATCATCACCGAGCCGGCCTTGCGGGCGAGCGCCTCCCGGAACGGCGGCAGGTGGATCGTCCGGAGATCGGCCTCGCTGAGTTCGGTGTTGCCCTGGTCCTTGCCCCCGGTGGTGCCGCCGTCGCCGACGTAGTGCTTGGCGGTGGCCAGCACCGATCCCGAGTTGCTGAGCGAGCTGCCCTGCAGTCCGGTGACCAGCGTCGCCATCGAGGTGGCGTTCTCCGGCTTCTCGCCGAACGACTCGTACGTGCGACCCCACCGGTCGTTACGGGCGACGCACAGGCACGGCGCGAAGTCCCAGTCGATGCCCGTACCGGAGACCTCTTCGGCGGTGGCCCGGCCGATCCGCTGCACCAGCTCGGGATCACGTGTGGCGCCCAGCCCGATGTTGTGCGGGAACATGGTCGCGCCGTGGACGTTGTTGTGCCCGTGGACCGCGTCGACGCCGTAGATCATCGGGATCGCGAGCGGCGTGGCCATCGCGGCCCGCTGGAAACCGTCGTACATGTCGGCCCACGCCGTCGCGGTGTTCGGCGAAGGGGCTGACCCGCCGCCGGACAGCAGCGAACCCAGCCGGTACGTCGTCACCTCGGACGGCGTCGCGGCGAGCCGCTCGGCCTGGGTCATCTGGCCGATCTTCTCGTCGAGCGACATGCGGGCCAGCAGATCGTTCACCCTGCTCGGGATCGGCTGGGACGGGTCCTGGTAGACGGGGACGGCAGCCTGCGCCGGGGTCGACCCCATGGCGCCGGCGCCCGCGGTCGAGAGGATCAGGCTGGCCGCGAGGCCAGGGGCCAGTAAGCGGTGGAGTCGGCCGGTACCGTGCTTCGCTCTGTCCATGGGCAGCAGCTCTTTCGCTCGAAGCGGAGACCGTGCGGCGGGTCCTGCCGGACGGTAAACCGTTCCATCCGTCAGGTCTAGACGAATGTCGGCAAGCTATCCGCCATCCGTAACCAGGTTCTGTCTGAACTGTGCACAACGTGGGATCACAGTGCGTGGTGGGGCGGGCTTCCGCATTCAGGTTGCGTCGAAAAAAAGCTCGTCGCACCGGTGAGGCATGGTGAAGGTACGAGTTCAGACCGATGAGGGAGTGAAGGATGTCCGTCGGGGGTCACAGCGGCGCCGGGCACAGTACGACCGATGGCGGGATCGTCATCGACCTGCGTGACATGACGAGGGTGGAGATCGACGTCGACGCGCGCACCGCGTGGGCCGAGGCCGGGCTCACGGCTGGCGAGCTCACCAAGGCCACCAGCAAGTACGGCCTGGCGGTCGGGTTCGGGGACACCGGCTCGGTCGGCATCAGCGGCATCACCCTGGGCGGCGGCGTCGGCTACCTGTCGCGCAAGCACGGGATGACCATCGACAACCTGATCGCGGCCGAGATCGTGACGGCCGGCGGGGGCGTCCTGCTGGTCGACGCCACGAGCCATCCGGACCTGTTCTGGGCGATCCGGGGCGGTGGTGGGAACTTCGGCGTGGCCACCCGCTTCCAGTTCCGCCTGCACCCGGTCGGTCAGGTCGTCGGGGGAATGCTGTTCCTCCCGGCGACCGCCGACACCATCGCCCGTTTCGTCGCCGAGGCGGAGGCGGCGCCGGAAGAGCTGACGACGATGGCCAATGTGATGAACTGCCCGCCGATGCCGTTCGTCCCGGAAGAGGTGCACGGCAGCCTCGTCCTGATGGCGCTCGTCTGTTACGCGGGCGACGTGGACGCCGGCCAGCAGGCGATCGGCCGGCTCCGCGCGATCGCCCCGCCGGTCGCGGACCTGGTCGACGAGGTGGCCTATGCGGATCTGTTCCCGCCGGAGGATCCCGACTACGACCCCACCGCCGCGGCCAGGACGATGTTCATGAACAGCGTCGACACGGCCACGGCACAGCTCATCGTCGACCGGTTGTCGGCGAGCGACGCCGCGATCCGGGTCACCCAGCTCCGGGTCCTCGGCGGGGCGCTGGCGCGGGTGCCGGCCGACGCAACGGCCTACGCGCACCGGTCCAGCCGGATCATGGTGAACGTCGCGGCGTTCTACGAGGGCGAGGGCGACAGGCCCGCCAAGGAAGCCTGGGTCCAGGGCCTCGCCCAGGCGCTGCACCAGGGCGACGACGGCGCCTACGTCAACTTCCTCGTGGACGAGGGCGCCGAGCGGGTACGGGACGCCTATCCGGGCGCGACGTGGGACCGGCTGGTGGCGGTGAAGCGCCGGTACGACCCGACGAACCTGTTCCGGCTGAACCAGAACATCCCGGTCGGCGAGTAACCAGCAGCGGTCCCCGGCTCGCGACCCGGGATCGCTGTCGGCGATCCGACCGATGTCGCGGTCCGCGTTTCACTAAACTCGCGGCTGGTTGTCCCAGACCTCGACGGTAGGCCGCATGAGTGACGACGACGCTTCGTTCCAGCTGCTTGGCCCGCTGGAGGTGCGGCTGGGTGATCGAATCGTCCACCTTTCTCCCTTGGAACGCGATCTGGTCGCGGCGCTCGCGTTGTCGGCCAACACCGCCGTCTCGCTCGACCGGATCGTCGATCTGCTGTGGAGCGACGCGCCGCCCAGCTCGGCCCGGAACCGCGTGCAGACGCTCGTATCGACGTTGCGGCGTGCGCTGGGGGCGGCCGCGCCGCTGGTCACGACGTCGTCGGGGTACCGGTTGGATCTCCGTCCGGGTCAGCTCGACCTGGACGTCTTCGGGCATCGGGTGGCCGACGCGCGCGAACTGGCGGCCGCCGGCCGGCTCGCGGCTGCCGGCGAGGAGTTCCGGTCGGCGCTCGCGTTGTGGTGCGGCGACCCCCTCGGTGGCGTCTCGGGACAGGAGGCGGAGAAGGCCCGGCTACGCGAGCTGCGACTCGCCGTCCTGGACGAGCGGATCGCCACGGACCTCGCGCTCGGCCGCCACGCGGATCTCATCGGCGAGCTGACGGCGTTGCTGTCCGAGCACCGCACGCGGGAGCCGTTCGCCGCCAAGCTCATGCTCGCGCTCTACCGTTCGGGGCGTCAGGCGGACGCGCTCGACACGTACGCCAGGCTCCGCACGCACCTCGTCGACGAGTTGGGCCTGGACCCCGGCCGGGACGTCGCCGAGCTGCACGCGCGGATCCTGCGGCGCGACGCCACGCTCGACCTGCCTTCTGCCGCGCCCGCAGCCCCCGGGCCGCCGACCCGGCCCGCCCAGCTGCCTCGCGATCTTCCCGACTTCGTGGGGCGGGCCACGGAGTTCGCGCAGCTCCTGGCCGACATCGACACCCGGGAACGCGACGGGCGCGCGGTGGTGATCTCCGCGATCGACGGCATGGCCGGGGTCGGCAAGACCGTGCTCGCCATCCGCGCCGCGCACCGCCTCAGCGAGTGGTACCCGGACGGTCAGCTGTTCCTGGATCTCCACGCCCACACCGCCGGCCAGGCCCCGCTGGCACCGGCCACCGCGCTGGACTCACTGCTGCGCGCCCTCGGCGTGCCGTCCGACCGCATCCCTCCGACCGTGGACGAGCGTGCCGCCCTGTGGCGCAGCGAGCTGGCCGACCGCCGGGTGCTCGTGGTCCTGGACAACGCGATCGACGCGGCGCAGGTCCGTCCGCTGCTGCCTGGGAGCCCTGGCTGCCTGGTCCTCGTCACGACCCGGCGACGGCTCGCCGACCTGGAAGGCGCCCAACCGCTCGTGCTGGACGTCCTGCCCCGGCACGACGCCGTGGCCCTGTTCGCGGCCATCGCGGGCGACCGCGCCGGGCAGGAACCCGACGCCGTGGCGGACGTCGTGGAGCTGTGCGGACGCCTGCCGCTCGCGATCCGCCTGGCGGCGGGCCGGCTCCGGCACCGGCCGCTATGGACGGTCGCGCACCTCGTCGACAGGCTCCGCGACGAACGTCGCCGGCTCGCGGAGTTATCCAGTCCGGAGCGGAGCGTCGCGGCGGCGTTCACCCTGTCCTACCAGGACCTCGACGCGGACCAGAGCCGCATGTTCCGCCTCCTCGGCCTCCATCCGGGCGTGGACGTCGACCCGTACGCCGCCGCCGGCCTCGCCGACGTGCCGCTCGCGCCGGCCGAGGACGTGCTCGAATCGCTGCTCGACGTCCACCTGTTACAGCAGCGGGCGCTCGGCCGCTACACCTTCCACGACCTGCTCCGCGACCACGCTCGCGACCGCGCCGAAGCCGAGGTGCCGGCACCGGTGCGGCGCGACGCGCTCGGCCGGCTCCTGGACCACTACCTGCACACCGCCGGCGCGGCGATGGACCTGTTCGCGCCGCAGGAGAAGGACCGGCGCCCGCAGGTTCCGATGCCCACGACCGCCACGCCGACCTTCCCGGACGCCGCGCACGCCACACGCTGGCTCGGGGCCGAACGGCGGAACCTGGTCGCGTCCGGTGCCCGGGCCGCCAGGGGCGGCTGGGTATCGCACGCGACACGCCTGTCCACTGTGCTCTGGCGGTACCTCGACATCAGCGGGCTGCATGCCGAGGCGCTTGCGCTGCACACCGACGCGCTCGACGCCGCCAGGGCGAGCGGCGACCGCGAAGCCGAGGCGGACGCGCTGAACCTGCTCGGCATCGCGTACGAGCAGCTGAACCGGTACCCGGCATCCGTCGACGCCCACCAGAGCGCGCTGGCGATCTACCGCGACATCGGCCACCGCGCCGGCGAGGGGAACGCACTGAACAAGCTGGGCATCGCGTACGACATGCTGGTCCGGTACGGCGATTCACTCGACGCCTACCGGCAGGCCCTCGCGATCCGCCGCGAGATCGGCGACCGTGACGGAGAGGCCGGGACGCTCCAGAACCTCAGCTACGCGTGCCGGCTGTCCGGGCGCTACGCGGAGGCGCGCGGGTACCTCCTCGACTCGCTCGTGCTCCACCGCGACGCCGGCAACCGGTACCGGGAAGGTGTTTCGCTGTTCCAGCTCGGACTCATAGGCAAGCAGCTGGGGGACTACCCGGCTTCGCTCGACCACTACGGGCAGGCGCTGGCGATCAGCCGCGAGATCGGCGACCGGTCCGGCGAGGGCAACGCGCTCAACGGCGCCGGCCAGGTGTACGAGCGGCTCGGCCGGTACGCCGACGCCCTCGACCGCTACGAGCAGGCACTGGAGATCCGGCGGGAGATCGGCGACCTGCGCACCGAGGCACTGACGCTCGTCAACCTCGGCACGACGTACGCGGCGACCGGCCGGTACGACGAGGCGGCCGACCACCTGCGGCGCGCGTACGACCAGTGCCAGCGGATCGATCAGCACCTGCTCGGCGCCGAGGCGTCGAACGGTCTCGGCATCGTGGCGCGGCTGACGGGTCGTTACCGCGACGCCCTCGACCATCACGAGCGCGCGCGCGACGCCTTCCG
>CAVUMX010000005.1:0-40391 GCA_963742725.1 uncultured Actinomycetota bacterium
ACGCAATGAATCGCTGCGTGGAGCACGGCGGGCGAAATGGAAATTGGGCCGTGGGTCTCTTCAGCCTGAAGGCATGACGTACGCCCCCGTTGCCTCCGAGCTCACCGCCCCGGCCGCCGCCCTCATCGCGCTTGAGGACGAGCGCGGCGCGCACAACTACCACCCGCTGCCGGTGGTGGTCGCCGAGGCCGAGGGCGCGTGGATAACCGACGTCAGCGGTCGCCGCTACCTCGACTGCCTCGCCGGGTACTCGGCCCTGAACTTCGGCCACCGGCACCCCGAGCTGATCGCCGCCGCGCGCGCCCAGCTCGACCGCGTCACGCTCACGAGCCGGGCGTTCCACCACGACCAGCTCGGCCCGTTCTGCGCGGAGCTGGCCGACCTGGCCGGCAAGGACATGGTACGCCGATGAACACGGGCGCCGAAGCGGTCGAGAGCGGCGTGAAGGTCGCCCGCAAGTGGGGCTACGAGGTGAAGGGCGTCCGCCGAACCAGGCGTCGATCGTCGTCGCGAACGGCAACTTCCACGGCAGACGATCAGCGTCGTCAGCTTCTCCGACGACCCGCAGGCCCGCACGAACTTCGGCCCGTTCACGCCCGGCTTCCGCAGCGTGCCGTACGGCGACGCCGCCGCGATCGAGGCCGCGATCGACGAGACCACCGTCGCGGTGCTGATCGAGCCGATCCAGGGCGAGGGCGGCGTGATCATCCCGCCGGCCGGCTACCTGACGGCCGTCCGCGAGATCTGCACCCGCAACGACGTCCTGTTCATCGCGGACGAGATCCAGTCCGGGCTCGCCCGCGCCGGCACGACGTTCGCGTGCGACCAGGAGAACGTGAAGCCGGACATGTACCTGCTCGGCAAGGCGCTCGGCGGCGGCGTCGTCCCGGTCAGCGCGGTGGTCGCCAACCGTGACGTCCTCGGCGTCCTCAAGCCCGGCGAGCACGGCAGCACCTTCGGCGGCAACCCGCTCGCGTGCGCGGTCGGGCGCGAGGTCGTCCGGATCCTCGGCACCGGCGTGTTCCAGCAGCGCGCCACCGAACTGGGCGCCCAGCTCTCGGCGCGGCTCGAAGGGCTGCACGGGGTCGTCGGCTACCGCGTTCGGGGCCTGTGGGCCGGCATCGACATCGACCCGACCATCGGCACCGGCCGGCAGGTGTGCGAGCGCCTCGCCGAGCGCGGCGTCCTCGTGAAGGACACGCACGGGTCGACGGTCCGCTTCGCGCCGCCGCTCGTCATCAGCGAGACCGACCTTGATTGGGCGATCGACACGCTGGAGACCGTCCTCAAAGGCGCCTAGGCCTCGGGCCCACCAACATCAGGGGTCAGAAGACTAACGTGGCGTGAGTGGAGCGACTACAGGCAGCGAGAGCGGCCTACGCGCAGCGTGACTGGGCGGCGGCGCGGGACGGCTTCGCCGTCGCACGGGCGGACCGCGACCTCGACACCGCCGACCTGGCCGCCCTGGCCGACGCGGCGTGGTGGCTGGGGCGCAACGACGAGTCGCTCGCCACGTCCGAGGTGGTCTACCGGCGGCACGTGGACGGCGGCGCTCCGGGGACGGCGGCCGATGTCGCGCTCGGCCTCGGGTTCCTGTGGATGCTGCGCGGGCAGGGCTCGATCGCGTCGGGGTGGTTCAGCCGCGCCCACCGGCTCCTCACCGACCTGCCGGAGTGCCCGACGCACGGCATGGCGCTGTTCATCGACGTCGAGGGGGCACTCGCCAGCGGGGATCTCGACGGGGCCATGGTGCTGGCCGGCCGGATCCGGGGCATCGCCGACCGGTTCGACGACCGGGCGCTCGCCGCCGCCGGGCTCGTCTGCGAGGGCCGGACGCTGATCCGGATGGGGCAGGTCGCCGCCGGGGTCGCCCTCCTGGACGAGGCCATGCTGCCGGTGCTCGCCGGCGAGGTGCCGCCGGAGCTGGCCGGCAACATCTACTGCCAGCTCATGTCCGAATGGCACGAACTCGCCGACCTCCGTCGCGCGCGCGAGTGGACCGCCGCCACCGAACGCTGGTGCGCCACGTTCACGAGCGCGGCCATGTTCGTCGGCATCTGCCGGGTCCACCGGGTGCAGCTCCTCCAGGTAGCGGGAGAGTGGCTCCGCGCGGAGCAGGAGGCGTCACGGGCCTGCGCCGACCTGGCCGACCTCAACGTGTTCGCGGTCGGCGAGGCGTTCTACCAGATCGGTGAGGTACGAAGGCTCCGCAATGACCTGGCCGGCGCGGAGGACGCGTACCGGCGCGCGCACGAACTCGGCCAGGACCCGCAGCCGGGGCGGGCCCTGTTGCGGCTCGCGGAGGGGCGGCCCGATGTCGCGCTGGCGTCGATCCGGACGGCGCTGGACGCCGAGTCCGTGGACCGTTTCCGCCGTGCCCGCCTGCTCACCGCCCAGATCGACATCGCCCTCGCCGCCGGCGCCCTCGACGTGGCGTCCGCCGCCACCGACGAGCTGGAGACGATCGCCACCGACTTCGGCAGTTGGGGGTTCATCACGTCCGCCCGGCACGCGCGCGGGGCGGTGCTTCTCGCACTGGGACGCCCGTCCGAGGCGCTGCCCGTACTGCGCGACGCCTACCGCCGGTGGCACGACCTCGACGCGCCGTACCTGGCCGCCCAGGTGCGGACGCTGCTCGGCCAGGTGTACGCCGCCCTGGGCGACGACGACTCCGCCGCGCTGGAACTGGACGCCGCCGGCACGGTGTTCACCCGGCTCGGTGCCGTCGCCGATGCCCGCCGCGCCGCCGAGCTGAACGGCCGTCCCGACCTGCCCGGCGGGCTCACCGCACGGGAGGTGGAGGTGCTGAGCTGCCTCGCCGCCGGCCGGTCCAACCGCGACATCGCCGCCGCGCTCGTGATCAGCGAGAAGACGGTCGCCCGGCACCTGTCCAACATCTTCACCAAGCTCGGGATCTCGTCCCGGACGGCCGCCGCCGCGTACGCGTACGAGCACGGCCTCGCCCGCGGGTAGAACGAGTGCGAGTGCGTGGGTAGAACGACCCATGGCCACCGGCACGGTTGGGAACTCCGTCCGATGAGCCGGTGCCTGTCGCGTCCATAGGGTCCGGTCACGGACCTAGGAGGAGACATGACCACCACCGCATCGAGCGTCGACGTCGAGCAGTTCGCCGGACGGCTCTTCGAGACCTACACGCACGGCATGGTGACCCTGATGATCGACCTCGCCCACCGCACCGGCCTGCTCGAAACGATCGCCGCCGGACCGGGCACGAGCACCGAGCTGGCCGAGCGTGCCGGGCTGAACGAACGGTACGTCCGCGAGTGCCTGGGTTCTCTCGTGACGGCCGACATCGTCGACTACGAGCCCGGCACGACGACGTACTCGCTACGGCCCGAGCGCGCGATCTGCCTCACCGGTGGCGGCTCCCTCAACCTGGCACCGGTCAGCCAGGTCGTCGGGCTGCTGGCCACGCACGTCGAAGGCGTCGCCACGGTCACGCGGGACGGCGGCGGCGTGCCGTACGAGGCGTTCCGTCCGGCGTTCACCGACGTCATGGACGGCATGTCCCGGGGCCTGTTCGACGGGCAGCTCATCGACGGGATCCTGCCGCTGACCGACTCGCTGCCCGACCGGCTCGCCGCCGGGATCCGGGTGGCGGAGATCGGCTGCGGCACCGGCCACAGCACCAACCTGCTCGCGCGCGCGTACCCGCGTTCGACGTTCGTCGGGTACGACATCTCCGAGGACGGCATCCGCCGGGCTCGCGCGGAAGCGGCGGAGTACGGCCTGCGCAACGTCGAGTTCGAGGTGCTGGACGTGACCCGGCTGCCCGCCGATCCGCCGGTCGGCGCGGTGTTCGCGTTCGACGTGATCCACGACCAGGCCGATCCGGTGGCCGTCCTCGACCGCGTGTACCGGGCCCTGAGCCCGGGCGGCGTGTTCGTCATGTTCGACATCCGGGCGTCGAGCCACCTGGAGAACAACGTCGGCAACCCGTTCGCGCCGATGCTGTACGCGGTCAGCACCCTGCACTGCATGACGGTGTCGCTGGCACGGGGCGGCGCCGGGCTCGGCACGGTCTGGGGCGAGGAACTGGCGCTGCGGATGCTCGCCGACGCCGGTTTCGTCGACGTCGGCGTCCACGAGGCCCCGGACGACCCGATGGACTCCGTCTACGTCGCGTACAAGGCCTGATCGTCGTCGAGTTCGACGCAGTCGAAGGCGTGGGCGACGAGCAGGAGCCAGGCGATCTCGCCGTCCACGTCGCTGCCGCCCTGTTCCGGTGGCGATTCCACGTCCGGCTGCGCCTCTAGGCCGGCGGCTCGCGCGCGCAGGGCGGCGGCGAGCTGGTGCGCCTCGACGGTGGCCGCCAGCGCGTCGCCTTCCAGTCCCTCCCGTGCGCCGCGTTCCGCCGCTTCAGCCCCGATGGCCGGGTCGAACCACGGCCGGAGCGCGAGCCGCGCGTCCCGGATCTCGATGACCCGCCGGTACAGGCGCAGGTCCAGCTCGCGCAGCCGCAGCCGTTCGACCAGCGGCGACGCGGGCGGGTGCAGAGCGATCTCCGGCACGGCCCGGTAGAGCGCGCGCCACAGCCGGGACAGCCGGTGATGGGCCCGGTACTGGCCGACCCGGCGGGCCACGCGCGGTGCCCACGACGGCAGCGACAACCCGAGGAAGCTCATCAGGCTGCCGGTGCCTGCGCAGAGCGGCACCAGGAACTCCCACCCCTCCGGGTTGGCGCCGACCTGCAGGGCGACGATGTTCGTCAGCCGCGCGGCGCAGTACCCGAGTGTGATCGTCGAGCCGACGGCCGTGATCCGCAGCCCCCGCCGCAGCCACGGGTTGCGGACGACCTTCGCGTACCGCCAGCAGATGTACGTGTTGGAGACCAGCCCGACCGTGAGCGCCGCGACGTAGGACAGCAGGTACGCGGCCACCAGCGGATGGTCGGCCTTCTGGAGCAGGAAGTGCGGCACCCGTTCGCGGATGCCGGCGGCCACGAACAACGTCGTCATCAGCGCGAGGACCACGCCGAGCGCGACCAGCCGCCACCGCACCCTCGGCCATGCCTGTCCGGGTGGCCGGATCCAGAGCAGCAGCAGGATCTGCGTCGCGAAGCTGGACCCCACTGCCGCGACGTGGATGCAGAACGCGGCGATGTTCGGGATGCCGATGAGCCGGTCCAGCGCGGCCGAGACCGGCGGGACCGCGGCCGTGAAGGCGATGCCGAGCAGCGTGAGCATCACCGCGAGCGTGGCCTGTGCCGGGTCGCGCCAGTTCCTTCGCAGCGTCCGTACCCGCTGCGCGAGCGTCAGCCAGGCCACCGCCGCGCACAGGGAGAAGATCGCGAGCTTCACCGGGTGTCCGGCGGATCCAGTGACTGTTGGATCCGCGCCACCACGCCGTCGGCATCCTGCTGCTCGTACCGGCGGGGCCGGGCGCGGCCGAGGATGATCGTCGCGATCATCTCGGCCTCCTGCTCCTCGACATCGCTGTAGTGCGTGCGGCCGAGCACCGTGCGGACCATGCCGGGGTCGAGGTTGGGCAGCAGCGCCTCGGCCGCCGTGCCGCCCAGCACCGGCGCCGCCTCGTGCTGGCACAGCATGTGCCCGACCTCGTGCAGGATGATGTGTTCCTGATGGAGTGCGCTGGTCCGGGCCTCGTAGAAGATGTAGTCGGCCTTGGACGTCGACACCCATAACCCGCAGGGACCGCCCGCGCTCAACTCGATCGGGAGGAGTGCGAGGGGTCGGCCACGCTTGACCGCGAGGCGTCGGCACAGCTCGGCGGCGTCGAACGGATCGGGGATGTCGAGCTCGCGAACCTGCGCTTTGCAGCGACGGCGCAGGCTCTTGTAGTCCATACCACTACCATTCCGTGCTTGTTTGCGCCGTTTCCGGAAATCCTAGCAAGGAGCGATGCCCCGATGGAGCTGTTGATCACAGCCGGTTGCCTGCTCGCCGGCCCTCGGGGCGAGCGCGTGGACTGCGGTGCGGTTCTCGTCCGGGGCGATTCGATCGTCGCGGCCGGACCGCGCGCCGAGGTGGAAGCGCTGGCCGGCCCGGACGCGCGCCGGTCCGACCATCCGGACGGCACCGTCCTCCCCGGACTCGTCGACGGGCACGTCCACCTGGCGTTCGACGGGCGGCCCGATCCGGCGACGACGCTCGCGGCCATGGACGACGACGCCCTGCTGGACGACATGGCGACGCGCGCCCGCCAGCTCCTGGCCAGCGGGGTGACGACCGTCCGCGACCTCGGCGACCGGCGCGGGCTGGTACTCCGGCTCCGGGATGCGATCGCCGACGGCAGCCAGGCCGGCCCGCGGATCCTCGCGGCGGCGGCGCCGCTCACGGTGCCCGGCGGCCACTGCTGGTTCCTCGGCGGCGAGGTCGACGGCGAGGACGCGATCCGCGCGACGGTCAAGTCCCACGCGGCGAGCGGCGCGGACCTCGTGAAGGTCATGGCCACCGGCGGGCACCTGACGCCGTCCGGGCCGTCGATGATCGAGTCCCAGTTCAGCGCCGCCGAGCTGCGGCTCGTCGTGGCCGAGGCGCGCGGCCACGGGCTGCCGGTCGCCTCGCACGCCCACGGCACCGCCGGCATCGTCGACTCGGTCGCGGCCGGCGTGGACACCGTCGAGCACTGCACGTGGCTCGGGCCCAGCGGATTCGACGTGCCCGAAGACACGATCGAGGCCATCGTCAGCGGCGGCGTCCGCGTGTGCCCGGCGATCAGCCGCAACTGGCGCGACTTCGGCGCGCGGTTCGGCGACGAGGTCGCCAGCACGCTGATCGGACGGCTGAAGTGGCTCGACGACCAGGGCGTCCGGTTGATCGCCGGCACCGACGCCGGGATTCCGGGTGCGACCGTCGAGCACTACGTCGACGCGCTGGAGGCGTTCGCCCACGCCGGGATCGCGCTCGACCGGGTACTGGAGATCGCCACGACCGACGCCGCCGCCGGGCTCGGACTCGCCGGCACCGGACGGCTCGCCGCAGGGCAGCGGGCCGACGTGCTGGTGGTGGGCGGAGATCCGACCGCGGACCTCGACGCGCTGCGGGACGTGCGCCTCGTGGTGGCCGGTGGCCGCACGGCGTGACGGGGTGGAAGCGCCGGCATGCCCCGTGATCACGCCGGCACTCCCTTCGACGACAACGCTATCAACATCAGTTGATGGGCGCGCACATATTTACGTACGGAAGTTGTTAACTGGTATGGCGGCAAATCGGGCATGCTGCGCTAGCATCAGTTGAAGGACCTGCGAGAAGGGCATGATCGATGGAGGAATCCACCCCGCCGAAACGAACGTTCGCGGAGAAGCTCGACCGGCTTTTCCGCACGGTCCATCCGGCGGGCCGCGGGCCCTACAGCTACAACGACGTCGCTGCCGGCATTCGTGCGCGCGGCCCGGTCAGCATCTCCCCGCAGTACCTGTGGCTGCTACGGCGGGGCGAGCGGGACAACCCGACCATCCAGCACCTCGAGGCGATCGCCGATTTCTTCGGCGTGCCCGCCGCCTACTTCCTCGACGACGCGAAGGCCGCGGTCGTCGACCAGGAGCTGGAGACGGTCATCGCGCTGCGGGACAGCTCCGTCCGGCAGGTGGCCCTGCGCGCTGCCGGGCTGTCCCCGCGGAGCCTCGACGCCATCCAGGAGATGATCGAGCAGGTACGGCGGCTCGAAGGCCTGGGCCAGACCGAGGACGAGCGCTAGACCGCGTCGACGAGATCGGCGATCGAGTCGACGACGCGGGACGGGACGTAGGGAAAGCGGCGTACCTCGTCCGCCTTCGTCACGCCGGTCAGGACAAGGATCGTCTCCATGCCGGCCTCCAGCCCGGCGATGACGTCCGTGTCCATGCGGTCACCGATCATCGTCGTGGACTCGGAGTGCCCGTCGACGGCGTTCAGGGCGCTGCGCATCATCAGCGGGTTCGGCTTGCCGATGTAGTAGGGCTCGGCGCCGGTCGCGCGGCTGATCAGCGCCGCCACCGAGCCGGTGGCCGGGAGAGCACCCTCGTGGGACGGCCCGGTCGGGTCGGGGTTCGTGGCGATGAACCGGGCGCCGCCGTTGATCAGGCGGATCGCCCTGGTGATGGCCTCGAAGCTGTACGTCCGCGTCTCGCCGAGGACGACGTAGTCCGGATCGGTGTCCGTCAGCACGTAGCCGATGTCGTGCAGCGCGGTCGTGAGGCCGGCTTCGCCGATGACGTACGCCGTGCCGTCCGGACGCTGGTCGTCCAGGAACCGCGCGGTCGCCAGCGCCGACGTCCAGATCGATCCGGGCGCCACGTCGATGCCGACCCTGCGCAGGCGCGCGGACAGGTCACGAGGCGTGTAGATCGAGTTGTTCGTGAGGACGAGGTACGGCTTGCCGGCCTGGCCGAGCCGGGCGATGAACTCCACCGCCCCCGGTACAGGGTGTCCTTCGTGGACGAGCACGCCGTCCATGTCCATGAGCCAGCACTCGGTGGGCTTGCGCTCCGTCATGGCTTGCGCTCCGTCATGGCTTGCGCTCCGTCATTGCCACAGCATCGCACTGTCGACGCGCGTCACCACGTAGGTCGCCGGCGTTCCCGGCGCCTTTCCGCAGCTCTCCGGGCGGGCAGGCAGGGCAGGACGCTCCTCGACCGTCACCCGCCAGGCGCGCCCGTCCACGTGCGTCACGGTCGTGCCGTCCACCGACAGCGCGTCCGGGTCGGTCTCGCCGATCAGGTCCCGGACGGCCAGCTCGGCGGCCTGACCAGGGCGTGGCCACGTCGACCGGCCACGGCAGCCGGCCAGGACGACCTCGTCCGAGGTGAGCACGTGTTCCGCGGACGGCACGTCGAGCCGCCCGTACGAGTAGCCGGTGGGCAGGACGAGCGCGGTCGGCGCGAACCGGTGGCCGCCGATGTGGGTGCACTCCCAGACAGCGTCCGGGTGGTGCTCGGCGAGGTCACCGGCGATCTCGCGGCCGAGGAGCGCGCAGCACAGGTCGCGCCGGCCGTTGGTGCAGACCAGCAGCAGCGGATCCGTCCGCCGGACCCCGAACCCGCCGGACCTGCCGGCGCCGATCGCGGCGAAGTCCAGGTCCAGGAGGTGCTTGGGCTCGTGGACGGTGTCCTGCCAGAGCGCCGTCTGCCCGGGAGCCGTCGCCGCCAGGTAGACGGTGCGGGGCCGGGGCAGGCGCGTGTCGGCGTGCGCGCCCGGCCGCCGGATCAGGACGACCCGCACGCCGGTGCCCTCGCTGCGCCGCACCAGTTCGGCGCCGATCTCCCGGTCCAGGTGGCTCTCGACCAGCGCGTCGCGGCCCCACGGGCCGGGCTGTTCGATGCAGAGCCAGTACCGCGCCACCGCCGACGTGCCGGCCACGGGTTCGCCGAGCTGGGCGGACAGGACCGCGCACGCCCCGGGGTCGGGACGCGCTGCGGAGGGGGCCGGCGGGGTCATGGGTGTCCAGCATTACACGCCGTGACCAGGGCCCAAGATGCCGTCCTGTCCAAGAAAGCGCTACTTGTCTGGCTTCCGACTCTGGGGACTGCCTGGCATCGTGTTAAGGGAAGATCCACCACGAGGAGGTTCCGGTGCAACACGGGGGTAATGCGCCGATCCCGAACGGTGCGGTGATCCCGTCGCTGGTGCGATGGGGACTGAGCGCCGACGCGGATCTCGTCTACCGGGTGCTCGCCACGTTCGGCGCGCGCTCGCTGGCGATGACGGCCCGAGAGCTGGGCATGGCACAGCGGCGGGTCACCGTCGCCCTTGACGAACTGGTCGCCGAGCAGGCGGTCCGGCCATTAGGCGCGGGCGGCGCCGACTCGGTGCTGTGGCAGGCCCGTCCGTCCGAGGAGGTCATCCGCGGGCTGCGGCGCCAGCGGCTGCGGATCGTCGACCCGATGGCGCTGGCCCACCGGCACGTAGCGGCGGTCACCGGCCTCGACCTGCCCGCCATCGACGACCAGCGGACGGCGCGGCACATGCGCCTGCTGCGTGGCCCCGACCAGATCCAGAGCCGGATCCTCGAACTCGGACGGGTCGAGAAGCACGAGCACCTGGCGATCAGCCCGGAGCGGTGCATCGACGAGACGACCGTGCGGGCCGCGTCGCCCGAGGAGCACGCCGCGCTCAACCGGGGCGTCCGCATGCACGTCCTGAGCACCCCGCCGGCCGACGGCGACGCCAGCTCCGCGTACAGCGACGACCTCTACCGGCTCGGCGCGCGGTTCCGGCTGTCCGACGAGCTGCCGCTCAAGCTCATGACGTTCGACCGCAAGGTGGCGCTGTTCCCGGTGTCCCCTGTGGACGTCCACGCCGGCGCCATCGAGATCACCGAGCCGACGATCGTCGACCGGCTCGTCGAGCTGTTCCTGCGCGAATGGGACCGTGGCCGCGATCCCCGCCGCGGCGGTGTACCGGCCGTCGCCCTGACGGGGCGCGAGAAGGCTCTGGTCACGCTGCTGGCCGACGGGCTCACCGACCCGGCCGCCGCCCGCCGGCTCGGGATCAGCGCGCGGACGATCGGCTACACGCTCCGAGGCCTGATGGACCGTCTCGGCGTCGAGAACCGCTTCCAGCTCGGACTGGCGCTCGGCGCGCGCCGCATCCTCCCGCCGCCCGACTACCGGCTACCGCCCGCCGCGGGGTGACCCGTCATCTCCGTCGGGTGAGGACCCGGCGGGCCTGGCGGGCCTGCGCCAGCAGGCGACCGTCCTCCGACCACGCCGTGCTGTCGTCGGTGACCCAGCCACCGCCGGCGTGATCGGTGCGGATCCGCACCAGGATCCACCCGTCCACCGGGTCGCCGACCAGCGCGTCGGCGAACTCGGTCGTCAACTGGACGACGGGCATCGGCACGGGAACGGTCATCGTCGCGTACAGGGCTGGGGCGAGGGCGTCCAGCAGGACCGTCACGCCGGGCGCGTCGACCGTGCGGTGGTCGGCGAACCGGACCCAGGCGATCAGCTCCGCCTTGTCGCCGCCCCCCAGGAGCTTGGCGCCGCTGGCCGGGCGGATCTCCAGGTGCTGCGCGAACGGCACCGGGCCCTGCGGCAACGGCATCCGGGTGCACGCGTCGGGTTCGGGTACCTCGGGCGCGGGCAGCCCGTTGAAGTCCGGACCGGGGGTGATGGCACCGAACGTCGCGGTCGCCAGCAGCACCGGCTGGCCACCCTGGACCGCACGCAGCGACGCCACCGACGTGTTCCCGCCCACCCGCTCGACGACCGGTGTCAGTACCAGCGGACGGTCGTCCACCGGCGCGAGGAACGCGATCGACAGGGCACGCACCGGACGCAGGTCCCCGACCGCCGCCGCCATGGCCTCCAGGCCCAGCGACGTGACGTGGCCACCGTGCACTCCACCCCAGGACCACCACGAACGGTCGATGGAAACGGTGCGGGACAAGCCATCCGCCGTGCGCTCCCAAACGTCCGCGCTCGGCCCGGCCTCCCCCGCGGCTGGCCATGTCGCCGGTCCGGCACCGCCGCCGGTCTCGTACATCGCCGCCCTCCGCCTGCCAGGAAAGATCAACCTACGCTAGCCGACGGCCATGTCAGGCGTAATCGCTGCTCACCACCGTGCGGATTTCCGCATCCGGTGATGATGGCGGCATGACCATCCTCGTGCGACCGATGCGGGCGACCGATGCCGCGGATGTCCTGGCCATCTACCAGGAAGGGCTCGACGGCGGTGACGCGAGCTTCGAGACCACCGCGCCGACCTGGGCCGAGTTCGACGCCACCAAGCTGCCGGCGCACCGGTACGTGGCCGTCGATCCGTCCGGCGAGGTGGTCGGTTGGGTGGCGGTGAGGACCGTGTCCCGCCGGGAGGCGTACGCGGGCGTGGTGGAGCACAGCGTCTACGTGCGACCGTCCGCACAAGGACGTGGTGCCGGAACAGCGCTGCTCAGAGCCCTGGTGGAGTCGACGGAGGCGGCCGGGATCTGGACGATCCAGTCCGGAGTCTTCCCCGAGAACACCGCCAGCCTCGCCCTGCACGCCAAGGCCGGATTCCGCGTGGTGGGCGTCCGGGATCGCATCGGACGCCACCACGGCCGCTGGCGCGACGTCACGGTGCTCGAACGTCGCAGCCCTGTCGTTACCTAGTGGGCACGTCGCTTCATCACGCGTTGGCGCAGCTGCTCCAGCTTCCGCCGGTTCTCCGGCTTGGCTGCCTGCTGCCGCGCCTGCGCGACGAGGCGCTGGCCCTGCGGGCTCTTGATGAACCGGACGATCTTCTGGAACAGACCACTACTCGCCATAACTACTGAGTATGCCTGGTCGGACGGGTGAGAAGCAGACCGAACACCACTCCGAGGACGGACCAGAGCACGGTCAGCAGCAGGATCGACGCCAGCCGGAACTCCCACAGCAGCCCGGCGCTGATGTCGTCCGGGATGGGGTCGCCGTTGGCCGGCCACACCGCGAACATCACCGCGACCGCCACCGCCACGCCCGCGGCGACCGCCGCCGACCGGTTCGGCCCGGACCAGCCACGCTCCGCCAGCCAGTCGCGGGCGCGGAACGCGAGATAGGCCACGACGAGCCCGGCGCCGAGGAACGAGACGTAGAGCAGGGTCCGGGAGACGACCGTCTCCGGGTCGCCGACGCCCGGCGGGTTCGCCGGGTACTTCAGCGCGGGCAGCAGCGCGATCGCGGCGTACCCGGTCGTGGCCAGCAGCACCGCGCGGCCGAAGTCCGTCGCGGCCGGCAGCCGGTGCTGCACCTTCGCGAACACGATCGCCAGGATCACCGCGAGCGACACCGCGACCACGATCACGCCGGCCATCCCGCCGATGATCTGCGTGGCCCGGCTGAACAGCTCCTCGTGGTGCTCGCCGCTCTCCTCGGCCGGCACCGGCCGGGCCTCCTCGACGGCCAGCGCCGCCTTGATCGGCTTCTCCACCAGCAACATCACCAGCGCGCCCGCCACACCGGCGGCGAGACCGGCGTACAGGCCCCGGGTCAGCACCCGGCCGAAGGTCAGCGTGGAACCGCCGGTGGACGTCGTGTCCGCCGGCGAGACAGCGGTGCCCATCAGTGGCAGGGAACGCCGAGGGCGTGACGCCCGTCGTGCGCGAACTCGTGGATGTACTCGGCACCGCCGGCCAGCACGGCGCCGTTCTCCTGCACGACCATGTACAGGACGGCGAGGGCGAACAGCGCGACCCCCCAGGCCCACGTGGGCACCTGGATTGCGGGCATGGCGACGCGGGAAGTGGGCTCGGACATCGGCGTCATCCTCTCGTCCATCTCTCGTGGCGAATCGGTGCGTGCTGCGGCCGGTCTCCTGGCTTCCAGATCGACACGTCCTCTCCGGCCTTCCCGGACCCGCAGGTCCAGTGGCGAAGCGGAGCGACGCTCCCTGGTCACAGTGGCGAGGACCACGCCGGAATCTCACCGGCTTCCCGTACACCGCAGCTCAGGAACCGTAGCCCCGCAGGTCACCCCGAGACAACAGCCGCCGCCGTAACGCATCTCACTGGTTCGGCTCGCCCCCGAGTTTCGGACTTTTGAGGGTCGCGGGGCCCGCGGAACCCTCAAAAGTCCGAAGGTGGGGCGCGCGGTCAGGCCGCGGCGGCGACCGCCTCGACAGCCGTGTCCGGATTGTCGCTGAACAGGCCGTCGATCCGCTGGGCCAGGAACAGCCGGTACTCCGCGAACACGTCACCGTAGGCGGCCGGGTCGGTGCCCTTCTTGAAGTCCGCCGCGAGGAACTGGTTCTCGTTCCTGAAGGTCCACGCGTGCACGATCAGGCCGGCGCGGTGCGCGTCCGGGACGAGCGTCGTCGGCGGCTGGACCTTGCCCGCGGCGTCCAGCGGGACGATCCGCGCCTTGGCGACGCCGACACCGTCCGCGTAGCGGTCGATCCAGCGCAGTCCGGCCGGCTCGACCAGGTCGTCGTAGGTGCGCGGGTCACCGGCGGCGACCAGGTCGTACGGTGCGCCGGCGGCGTCGATGAGCTGGACAAGCCGCACGTCGACGGTCCGGTCGAGCTCCCGCAGGTTGCCCGTCTCGAAGGACTGGACGTACACCGGGGCGTGCCGGTGTGCCAGGCCGTTGCGGCGCAGAGCCCGGACCAGCGGCTCCTCCAGCGACAGTCCGATGCGGTCGAAGTAGGTGGGGTGCTTGGTCTCCGGGTAGAGGCCGACCGTCCGGCCGAGGCGGCGGCCCTCGGTGCGGGCCAGGTCGATGACCTCCTGGAACGTCGGTACCTCGGACCGCCCGTCGTAGAGCGTGTTGCGGGGCCTGATCTGCGGCAGCCGCTCCTTCGCGCGCAGCGTCTTCAGTTCCCGGAGCGTGAAGTCCTCGGTGAACCAGCCCGTCACCGCGCGGCCGTCGATCGTCTTCGTGGCCTTCCGCGCGGCGAACTCGGGGTGGTCGGCCACGTCGGTCGTGCCGCTGATCTCGTTCTCGTGCCGCGCCACCAGGACGCCGTCGCGCGTCGACACGAGGTCAGGCTCGATGTAGTCGGCGCCCAACGCGATCGCCAGCTTGTAGGCCGCCAGCGTGTGCTCCGGACGGTAGCCACTGGCGCCCCGGTGGCCGATGACCAGCGGCTCCGCGCGGTGGCCGGACGCCGGCGCGCCCGTCGCGGGCGATGCCCCGGTGAGCCCGGCGGCCACGACCGCGACGACGGTGCCGGCCAGAGCGGCGCGGCGGAATAACGACACCATGTGTCCTCCTTGACTGACGGTCCCGACGAAGCCCACCGCACCCCGGCGACCCGGACGCGAACCCCGGGTGAACACGCCGCCAACGCCGGACCCACGCACACCTGCGCCGACCTGCGGGTACGGCCGACACGCCCGGGCGTGAACTGCCCTGAACTCATCCGAACATTTCCGCGGAATCGTCCGTACCACTTCCTGGACGCGCATGAGGACCCGTGTGCGCCACCGGTAGCGACCACGGAGGGGACCCCGATGTCGAGGCGAGTTGTGATCGATCCGGCCGGATCGCCGCGCCAGGTGCCGCCGACCCCGACCGCCGCCCGCCGCCGCCGAGGTGCCGAGAGCACCCGCCGGGATGTGCCGGCGCCCGACCTCCAGAGTCGCGACGTCCCGACCCGCGAGGTGCCCCGCCGTGAGGTCCCGTTGCGCGAGGTCCCGCGCCGCGACAGCAACGGCCGCCGCGCCAGTGCCGGTACCCCCGCCGAGGAGCTGATCCGCCGCGCCGCCGCCGGCCGCGAGGCCATCGCCCGCCAGGCCGCCGCGAAGCGCGCCACCCAGGCGTCCGTCCGCACCGAGGACACGAACGCCGCCCGCCGGTCCGCCGCGCCCAAGCGCGGGGAAGACAGCCGCCGTGCCGCCGCCCCGGCCCGTGGAGACGAGGGGGGCCGCCGGTCGGTCGGGCGGCACACCGGCGAGCACGCGAACCTGGTCGCGGCGGCCCGCGCCGCCGACGCCGCCCGCGCTGCCGAAGCGGCCAGGGTTGCCGACGCCGCCCGCGCCGCCGAAGCGGCCAGGGTTGCCGACGCCGCCCGCCAGATCCGCCGGCACGACTCGGGCCACATCCCCCGGTACGACTCGGGCGAGCTGCCGCGAGTCCGCGAGGCCACGCGCGAGGTGCCGCGCCGGCACCAGTCCGGCGAGGTCCCGATCGTGTCGCGTGAGATGCCGCGCCGGCGCGAGTCGACGGGCCAGCACGCGGTCGTCCCGATCCAGGACGGCGAGCGCACCGGCACCCACCGCACGTTCGACGAGACGCCGGGCCGGGCCGCCACCCGCCGTGAGCGCAACGCCGACACCCAGACCCCCACCCGCCGTGAGCGCAACGCCGACACCCAGCCACCGACGAGGCACGAGCGCAGCGCCGAGAGCCCGGCGCCGACCCGGCGGGAGGCCCGTCGCGACGAGAACGTCGACGCCGACCAGGTCCCCATCCGCCGCGAGCGGACCTGGCGGGACGGCCCTCGCGAGGACGCGGCCTGGCGGGACACCGCGCGCCGCGAGGCCCCCCGCCGGCGCCGCCGCGAGGAGCCGGACAACCTCGTCACGATCGACCCGGCCGGTATGCCGCTGGAGGACGACGACGACCGCTCGGCAACCGTCCTGAGCCTGGACAGCGCGCCGAGGCGCCGCGCCGACCGCCGGTCCGTGAGCGAGGACACAGCCGGGACCACGACGACGCGCGCACTGGCGGCACTCGGCATCACGTCACGGCGCCGCAACGGCAACCGGGAACTCGTCAACTCGTCGCACCGGGAGGGCCGGAACCGTCCGGCGACCTCGCGGGACGGCACGCACACCCAGGACATCGGGCCGCGGCGGCACCGCCGGCTTGGCCAGAAGCGGATCGGAATCGGCCTCGCGGCCCTGGTCACCATCGCGGTCGGCGCGACGATCGCCGCCGGCTTCGCGATCAACAACGACGACGAGCCGACCAAGGTCACCTCGGCCGCGTCGTCCTCGGCCCCGTGCAACCAGACCGGTCCCGGACAGCGCCAGGTGGAGGCCTACCTGGCCACCCGCTCCGGCCAGTACGGCCGCGTCGAGGCGGACGGCCGCCAGTCGCCGACGGACTGCGCCGCGATCGCGTCGTTCCAGCGGTGGGCGCAGGTTCCGACGCAGTCCGGGTTCGCCGACGCGACGACCGGGTTCCTGGCCCGGCGGCTCGGCAACATCAGGTACGACCAGTGCCAGGCGCCGGGCGACCGCATGACCGTGTGCGTCGATCTGACCAACCAGGCCGTGTGGGTCGTCCAGTCCGGCCGGATCGTGCTCGGCCCGACGACCGCGCGCACCGGACGCTCGGGCAACGCCACGCCGACCGGCCAGTTCACGATCACGCAGAAGAAGGTGCAGACGGTCTCGACCGCGTCCGGCACCCCGCTGCCCTACTGGGAGCGGTTCGTGAACGACATCGGCTTCTACACGGCCGACTCGCCGATGTACTCGGCGGCGCCCGGCACCCTCGGCGGCGTGACGCTGCTCGACCGGGACGCCAAGGCCCTGTACGGGATGACCGAGATCGGCACCTCCGTGACGGTCTTCGGCACCAAGCCGGGAACGTAACCGTACGAATACGGAGAGACGTTCTCGTCAGTCCGCCGTTAAGTCCATCTCGTCCGAACCTTAAGACAGCCTTAGGACTCTGGGCGTCGTCCGGTCTCGCCCCTACGGTCGAGACCGCCCACACGACAACTAGAGAGGCCTTCTCTCGTGCATCACGTTCGTCAGATGACGATCGGATTCCTGCTCCTCGCCACGATCTTCGGCGGGGTCTGGTCGCTCCGGAACTCCTCCGATTCGGTGTACAGCATCAGCAAGTCGTCACCGAACGGCACAGAGAACAGCAGCAGCGGGGACGGGGCCGCCGTCGATGAAGCCGCACCCGAGCAACAGCAGGGCAGCGGTACCGGCGACTTACCCGGATCGACGCCGAGCGCGTCGACGAGCCCGTCCGTGTCACCCTCCCCCTCCGTGTCACCGTCGACGGTGAGCAAGCCGCGCGCGAAGGCGGTACCGCCCGCCCCCAAGAGCAAGCCGAAGCGCCCCCCGGCGGCGAAGCCGAAGCCGGCAACGGGTGACCAGGCCGCCAAGAACCGGGTCATCACGCTCGTCAACGCGGAACGCGCCAAGGCGAACTGCGGCGCCGTCCACAACGACACCCGCCTCTCCGCCGCGGCACAGGGCCACAGCGCCGACATGGTGGCCCGCGACTACTTCGACCACACGACACCCGACGGTGTCGATCCGTGGGAGCGGGCACGCCGCCAGGGCTACACCACGCCGACCGGCGAGAACATCGCGATGGGTCAGCGCACGGCCGACGAGGTCGTCAAGGGCTGGATGGACAGCCCCGGCCACAAGGCGAACATCCTGAACTGCGATTCCCACGCGATCGGCATGGGCATGGCACGCAACAGCGGCGGACAGATCTACTGGACGCAGATGTTCGGCTCGGTCTGACAAGTACCCGACAGCCAGCAATCCGAACTGCGTGTCTCTGACGTACGTAGCTCAGGGTAGGAGCATCTTGTAGGTGAGGTCGGACACACCATCCGGCCTCACCGGCTCAACACCTAGCTCAGGTCAGGGGTGACCATCATGTCCGGTGGAATCATCAACGACGCCAGGGCAGAAGCGCTGTTCGTGACCGATCTTCAGCGGTCCGACTCCCCGACGCCGGCCGATGTCGAGAACGCGATCCGCGCGGCGCTCCGGCGCCACGGCGGTATCCGGAACTGCGCCGCGCTCGTCGCCGCCGAGTTCGGCGATCACCCCGAGACGGCCGTGGCCCGCATGCAGTGGGTACTGCACGTTCTGCGGAACGCGTACCCCAAGCAGAGCCTCCCCCGGCCCCGCGCCGCCCGCGAGAACCTCGGGGTCCTCTGAGGAAGTCTTCTGAGCTGGCCCGTTGTGCTGGCAGCGGCGGGCCAGGCGTGCGAACGTTAGGGCGTGCGCCGGCCGGCTCCGGGGAGGGCTTCATGGGCAGGGACGTCCCCGTCACCGAGTTCACTCGTGAGGACCGCCGTCGCTACCGGCAGAAGGTCCGCCGGTGCCTCGACGTCTTCGCCCGGATGCTGCGCGAATCCCGGTTCGACTTCGACCGCCCGCTCGCCGGGCTGGAGATCGAGTTGAACCTGGTGGACGCCACGGGCGACCCGGCTATGAAGAACGCCGAGGTGCTGGACGCGATCGCCGACCCGCTCTGGTGCACCGAGCTGGGCCAGTTCAACATCGAGATCAACGTCCCGCCGCTGCGCCTCACGGCCGAGGGAACCGCCGAGCTGGAGCGCACGGTCCGGGACAGCCTCAACCACGCCGAGCAGGCCGCGGCCACGCAGGGCGCGCACATGGTGATGATCGGGATCCTGCCCACGCTGCGCGAGACCGATCTCAGCCTCGACACGCTGTCCGCCAACCCGCGGTACGCGCTGCTGAACGAGCAGATCTTCGCGGCGCGTGGCGAGGACCTGCGGATCGCGATCGACGGCGTCGAGCGCCTCTCCACGCACGCCGACAGCGTGGCGCCCGAGGCGGCGTGCACGAGCGTGCAGTTCCACCTCCAGGTCAGCCCCGCCGAGTTCGCGGCGTACTGGAACGCGGCGCAGGCCATCGCCGGCGTGCAGCTCGCCACGGCCGCCAATTCGCCGTTCCTGTTCGGCAAGGAACTGTGGCGCGAGACCCGGATCCCGCTGTTCGAGCAGGCCACGGACACCCGCCCGGAGGAGCTGAAGGAGCAGGGCGTCCGTCCGCGCGTGTGGTTCGGCGAGCGCTGGATCACGTCCGTCTTCGACCTCTTCGAGGAGAACAGCCGCTACTTCCCGGCACTCCTGCCGATCTGCGACGACGAGGACCCGCTCGAAGTCCTGGACCGCGGCGACATCCCGCTCCTCCCCGAACTGACCCTCCACAACGGAACGGTCTACCGCTGGAACAGGCCGGTGTACGCGGTCGTCCGCGGTAAGCCGCACCTGCGCGTGGAGAACCGCGTCCTGCCGAGCGGGCCGACCGTCGTCGACATCGCCGCCAACGGCGCCTTCTACTACGGGCTGGTGCGC
Organism: uncultured Actinomycetota bacterium; assembly: GCA_963742725.1. Classification (GTDB taxonomy): domain Bacteria; phylum Actinomycetota; class Actinomycetes; order Mycobacteriales; family Cryptosporangiaceae; genus CAVVAL01. The sequence continues at coordinate 19,455 of CAVUMX010000005.1, forward strand.
GCGCTCGCCGAAGCCGAACGTCCGGTGTGGACGCAGATGTCATTCGCCACCGCCGAGGACAACCTCCACACGGCCGCGCGCAACGGCATCGAGTCCCGGCTTTACTGGCCGAGGATCGGCGAGGTACCGGCGTCCGAGCTGGTACTGCGCCGGCTGCTGCCCCTCGCCTACCAGGGCCTCGACCAATGGGGGGTCGCCCCCGCCGAACGTGACCGGCTGCTGGGGATCATCGAGCAGCGCTGCCTCGTCGGCCAGACCGGCGCCACCTGGCAGGCCGAGACGCTGCGCGCCATCGACGCCGCCGACAACGTCGACCGGCACACCGCGCTGCAGCGGATGACCCGGCAGTACATCAAGCACATGCACACGAACGAACCGGTGCACACCTGGCCGATCGGCGCCTGACCCGGCTCGCGCCGCGTGTGCTGGGCGGCGGGGCGGGTCAGCCGAACGCGAGGACGTCGTCGAAGGTCTGCGGCAGGACGCCTTCCAGCGCGAGCAGCCGGCGTTTGACCTCCAGACCGCCGCCGTAGCCGCCGAGCCCGCCGCCGCTGGCGACGACCCGGTGGCAGGGGACGACGATCGGGATCGGGTTCGAGCCCATGATCCCGCCGACCGCCCTCGGCACCTCGTGCGGCGGCATCGTGGCGCCGAGTTCGGTACGGGCGCCCAGTTCCTGATAGCTGACGACCTCGCCGAACCCGACGCCCTCGTAGAGGACGCGCAGGACCGCACGCTGCGGGCCGGCGCTGAACCGCCAGTCGACCGGGGTCTCGAAGCGGCGCAGCCGGCCGGCGAAGTAGGCGGCGAGTTCGTCGCGGACGGCGGCCACCTCGCGCTCAAGGTCGGCCGGCACGCCGGGGAAACGCCGTGCAAGGTCGTCGACCAGGGACTCCGCGCCGCCGAACGAGATCTGGGCGAGCCCGTCCGGAGTCACGGCGATGCCGAGCGGACCGATCGGGCTCGGCACCTCGGCACACCCGTACCGCTCGACCATCCCACGCCTCCCGTGCGGCCTCAGCCTGCGGTGGCAGCCGCCAACCGCTGCGGAGCCAGTGCATCACGAGGCTCCGACAGTTCGTCCTCGACGTAGCGGTTCCGGCCGGCGATCACACCGGCAATGGCCTGGGGCACCAGGAAGAACGCCATCATGGCGATCGGAATCGTCCAGCCGCCGCTGGCGTCGTGCAGCGCACCGAACGCGAGCGGACCGGCGGCGGCGAGCAGGTACCCGCCGGCCTGGGTGAAACCGGACAGGGCGGCCGTGTAACCGGCCGTGCGCGTGCGCCAGCCGATCATGGCCAGGGCCAGCGGGAACGCCCCGTTGCCGAGGCCGATCAGCGTGGCCCACAGCCATGGCGTGGTGGCGGGCGCCACGGCGAGACCGAGGTACCCGAACGCGGTGACGGCGGTCAGCCCGCCCGCGACGAGCCGCTGGTCGGGCAGCCGCGCGGCGACCGCCGGAAGGATGAGCGACACGGGGATGCCGATGGCCGTGGTCAGGGCGAGGAGCAGGCCCGCCTCGGTCGCGTGGATGCCCGCGTCGCGCAGGATCTGGGGCATCCAGCCCATGACGATGTACGCGCCGAGCGACTGCGATCCGAAGAAGATCGCCATGGCCCACGCGGTGGGGCTGCGGAACATGCTGGGACGCGCGGCCGCGGCGGCGGCGACGTGACGGTCACCGCGGCGCCGGGTCAGTTCGGCGTCCGGGACCCGGGCGACGAGCCACGGGCCGACGGCGAGCAGCGCGGTCACGGCCCACACGCCGAGGCCGGTACGCCAGCCCTGGCCGGCGGCGGCGGCGATCGGCACGGTGGCGGCGGCCGACAGTGCGGTACCGACGCACAGCACCATCGAGTACAGGCCGGTGACCTGGCCGATCTTCTCCGGGTAGTACTCGCGGACGAGCACCGGAACCAGGACGTTGGAGGCGGCGACACCGGCGAGCGCGACGGCGCTGGCCAGGAAGAAGGTGGTCTGGTCGGGCGCGAGCGAGCGGGCGCCGAGGCCGGCCGCGACGGCGACCATGCTGGCGACGACGACCCGGCGGGCCCCGAAGCGGGCGGCGAGGCCGGGCGAGATAGCGCCGAACGCGGCGAACACGAGGACCGGCAGGGCGGTGAGCGCGCCTGTGACGGCGCCGCTGAGCCCCAGCTCGGACTGGATCTCGCCGAGGAACGGCGCGACGCTAGTCACGAGGGGGCGGAGGTTGAACGCGACGGCGGTGATGCCGACGAGCGGCAGCAGCCAGATCATGCGCCGGCCGCGGACGCGTACAGTTTCCCTACTCACCATGGCGGCAATCCTACAATCATGGGATGACCTGATGATCCCAAGGGAGATGTATGTCACCGCTGGCGTCCCCGCAGCGCACTCCACTCGTGGACCAGGTGATCGCCCAGCTCAGAGGGCAGATCACGACCGGCGAATGGCCCGTCGGCAGCCGCATCCCCACTGAGCCCGAACTCGTCGAGCAGCTCGGCGTGGCGCGGAACACCATCCGGGAGGCCGTGCGCGCCCTGGCCCACGCCGGCCTGCTGGACATCCGCCAGGGCTCGGGCACGTTCGTCCGGACCACCAGCGAACTCGCCGCCGTCATGCGCCGCCGCTACGGCGACGCTCGCCAGCGCGACCTGCGCGAACTCCGCCGCGCCCTGGAGGTCGAGGCCGCGCGCCTCGCCGCCCGCCGCCGCACCGAGGCCGACCTGCGGGTGGTCGACGCGGCCCACGCCCGGCGCGAGACGGCCTGGGAGTCCGGTGACGTGGAAGCGTTCGTCGAAGCCGACTCCGCTCTGCACCACGCCCTGGTCAGCGCCGCCGGCAACGCCGCACTGCTCGACCTCTACGCCGACCTGGGCGAGGTCGTGCGGGACGTGCTCCGGACCGACATCGGCTCGGAACTGACGCCCGAGACCTACGTGGACCACTCCGGACTGGTCGAGGCGATCCGCGCGCAGGACCCGGAACTGGCCGCTGTCGAGGCCGGCGCCCACCTCGAAGGCAACCCGACGCCGCCGTCCCCCCGCTGAGCCCCCGGGCTACGGCGGGTCGGCGCGGTTGGCCAGGCGCCAGAGCAGCACGAACACGCCGACCAGCAGCGCGACGGACAGCAGGCTGAACCCCACGAAGCGGACGAACGCCGCGTCCTCGACGACGATCGTCATCAGCCCGTCCGGCTCGTGGACGAGCGGCGGTTCGGCGGCGGCCGGCGGGGACTCGCGCTCGTTGGACGCCCCGTCGACCAGCACCAGCAGCCCGCCGACGACGATCACGGCGACGACCGCGAGCTGTTTCGCCGACGCGGCCTGGACGAGCGCGCGCAGCCCACGCCACAGGACCCGCAGCCCTGTCCTGGCGGGATCAGCGAGGAGCACGCGGTAGATCACACCAAAACCGCGAGGCCTACGTACGGCGACGCGCCGGGCTAGGTTGATGCCGTGCTGGTATTCCTGCGGAGATGGTTCACGTCGGCGGGGATCAGTGCTGTCGGGACCACGCCCGACTACCGCTTCTCGCTCGCCAACGAGCGCACGTTCCTGGCGTGGATCCGTACCGCGCTGGCGCTGGTCGGCGGCGGTATCGCGGTCGACCAGTTCCTTCCGGACCTCGATCCGGCCTACCTCCGGACGGCGATCGCGGTGGCGCTGATCGTCCTCGGCGGGTTCGCGGCGGGCCGGGCGGTGATCCGGTGGGTCCAGTCCGAGCGGGCGATCCGGCTCGGCGAGGATCTGCCGCCGTCCCGGTTCCCCGGCGTGCTGGCCGCCGTCCTCGGCCTCGGCGCCGTTTTCATTGCCGTAGCGATCAGCATCAGGCCACTCATTCAGTGACACAGAACCAGCTGAATCCGGAGCGGACCGATCTGGCGTGGCGGCGGTCGGTCCTGACGGCGGCGGTGACCGCGCTGCTGGCGGTTCGCGCGGCGCTCGTCCACTGGCCCGGGCCTGTCGCCGCGGTGGCCGTGGTCGCCCTCGGCGCCGCCGTCGGGCTGATCGCTCTCGTCGGGCGGCGCCGGGGTGACGTGCTGGCCGCCGGTCCGGTACGGGTGCTGACGCGGCGGGTGTGGCTGGCGGCCGTCGCGGCGCTGGTGATCACCGCGATCGGCCTCGCCGCCGTCCTCAGCCCTTGATCTCGGACCAGGCCTTCGTCCACGCCGCGTAGTCGGTGCACGTGACGGTGCGGCCGTCGAGGCACTTCTTGGTGGGCGTGCGCCAGTACCAGACCTTCGCGTAGTACGGCTCGTCGGTGGCGTGGAACGCCGTGCAGAACGCCTTGTCTGCGGTCTGCGCGCAGGCCTTGCCGTTCGACGGCGCCTGGCCGTGCCACTCCGCCGCCTTGGCGTTCGCCTCGGGCGACAGGATGTGGTCGAACCACTTGTACGCGCAGTTCGGGTGCTTCGCCTTGGCCGCGACCATCCACGTGTCCGACCAGCCGGTCGTGCCCTCGGTCGGGATGGCCGACTGCACCGGCACCTTCTGGGTCTGGGCCAGCCGGGCGATGGCCTGCCACGTCGAGCCGACGACCGCGGTGCCGGCCTTGAACTCCTGCACCTGGGCGTTGAAGTCCGTCCAGTACGTGACGGTCCGCGCCTTCAGCAGGTCGGTGACAGCGCGGAACTGCTGCTCGTCCAGCGAGTACGGGTCGGTGATGCCGAGGGCCGGCGTGGTCTTCATCATGTAGACGGCCGCGTCGGCGATGGACATCGGCGAGTCGTGCAGGCTCAGCTTGCCCTGGTACGTGGACGCGTCGCCGAACACGACGTCCCAGGACTGGGGCGCGGGCTTCACGAGGTCCGTCCGCCACATGAGCAGGTTGGCGCTACGGCCGTGCGGTACGCCGTACGCCTTCCCGTCGAAGGAGTTCCACGGCTTGTCCTTGAGGCCGTCCACCACGTCCGCGTAGTTCGGGACGAGGCCGGTGTTGACGGGTGCCACGGCGCCGTCGGCGATCAGGCTCCCCGTGATGTCGCCGGCCGCGGCCACCGCGTCGTAGGCGCCGGACTTCGTCAGCTTCAGCGCCTCCTCGGAGGTCTGCGCGACGGTCACGTTCACCTTGCATCCGCTCGACTGCTCGAACGGGGTCACCCAGTTGGCCTTGGCGTCCGTCGAGCCGTTCTCGACGTAACCGGCCGGGGCGACCAGGTTCAGCTGGCCCTCACCCTCGCCGACCTGCTCCAACGCGGCGATCTCCGGTGGACCGTCCGCCTTGTCGTCGGACTTGTCGGAGGCGTCGCCGGTGCACCCGGTAGCCGCCAGTACGAGTGCCGCCGCGACGGCCGTCACCTTCAAGCTATCTCGGTAATTCACCCGGCCACCGTAACGCGCGCCCGCACTGCCTTCTTAAAAGCGCAGGTCAGAGCTGTACTCCGGTCAGGACCATGACGCGTTCGTAGGTGTAGTCGGCCATCGCCGAGCGCAGGCCCTCGCGGCCGATCCCGGACCCCTTGACGCCGCCGTACGGCATCTGGTCGGCCCGGAAACTCGGCACGTCGCCGACGATCACGCCGCCGACCTCCAGCGTGGTGTGGGCCGCGAACGAGGTCTGGAGGTTGTGGGTGAACACGCCGGCCTGGAGGCCGTAGTCCGAGTCGTTGACCATCGCGAACGCCTCGTCCGGCCCGTCGAAGGGAGTGACGGTCAGCACGGGACCGAACACCTCCTCACGCGTGACCTTGGCGTCGCGCGGGGCGTCGACGACCACGGTCGGGGCGTAGGTCACACCGTCCCTGGTGCCGCCGGTCAGCACCTTCGCGCCGGCCTGTACGGCCTCGTTGACCCACTCCTCGACACGTTCCGCCGCCTCAACGTTGATCAGCGGGCCGACGTCCGTGGCGTCGTCGCCCGGGTCGCCGGTCTTCAACGCCTCGACCTTGGCGACCAGGCGGGGCAGGAACTCGTCGTAGACCGCACGGTCGACGAACACGCGCTGGACGGAGATGCAGGACTGGCCGGCCTGGTAGTTGGAGAACGTGGCGATGCGGGTGGCGGCCCAGTCCAGGTCGGCGTCGGCGGCGTAGTCGGCGCACACCACGGCGGCCGCGTTCCCGCCCAGCTCAAGGGTGACGTGCTTGCGCGGCACACTGTCCTTGATGGACCAGCCGACCGGCCCGGACCCGGTGAACGAGACCACCGGCAGGCGCGGGTCGGCGGTGAGGGCGGCGGCCCGGTCGTTCGGCACGGTGAGGACGGAGACCATGCCGGCGGGCAGGTCCGTGTCGGCCAGCAGCTCGCCGAGCAGCAACGCGGTGAGCGGGGTCTTCGGCGCCGGCTTGAGGACGATCGGCGCACCGACCGCCACCGCCGGCGCGATCTTGTGCGCGACCAGGTTCAGCGGGAAGTTGAAGGGTGAGATGCCGAGGATCGGACCGTGCGGCACGCGCTTCACCACGCCGATGCGGCCCGTCGCCGACGGATCGGTGTCCAGGCGCTGGAGTTCGCCGCTGAATCGGCGCGCCTCCTCCGCCGCCCAGCGGAACGTCGAGATGCCACGGCTGACTTCCAGGCGGGCCCACTTCAGCGGCTTGCCGTTCTCCGCCGTGATCAGCTGCGCGATCTCCTCCGCCCGGTCGGCGAGGCTCTTGGACACGTGGTCCAACGCGGCCGCCCGGACGTGCGCCGGCAACGCCCTGGCCTCGGCCGTCACCGCGTGGGCAGCGGCGACCGCCTGCTCGACCTGGGCCTCGGTCGGCACCGCCACCTCGGCGACCGCTCGCCCGTCGTACGGGTGCGTGACCGTGTACGTCTCGTCCCCCGTCGACGCGCGGCCAGCCAGCCAGAACGGCGTGATCTCGGGCATCGGATGCTCCTCCGGTCGCGAATCCTGCTCACGAGGCTATTACCCGCTCCGGCGCGGAACATTGTCCGTGACGGCCAACATTTCGCCGGCTGACCTGCCGCTACGGCGCCTCCCGGAAGTGTGTGGGATTCCGTGAGCTATAACTCGCGAAATCCCACACGCTTCAGGGGCGGCGCGTCGCGGACAGGGCGAGCCACAGCTCCATCCGGGTACCGGCGTCGGCGAGGGGACGCCCGAGCAGGCGTTCGACCCGGCCCATGCGGTACCGGAGCGTGTGGCGGTGGACGCCGAGTTCGGCCGCGGCGGTGTCCCACTGGCCGTTGTGCGCCAGCCACACGCGCAGCGATTCGACGAGCGACCCGCGGGCCTGCGCCCCGTACTCGGCGAGCGGCGCGAGCAGCGATTCGGCGTACGCCCGGACGGCGTCGCCCGCCAGGAGACCGAGCAGGCCGCCCTCGGTGATCTCGCCGTACGGCACGTACCGCCGCTCGTCCCGGCGGGCGACGGCGAGAGCGCGGCTGGCCTGGTCGTACCCGGCGCCGAGGCCGGTGAACGGGACCGGCGACGAGAGTCCGGCCAGGACATCGGCGCGGCGGGTCACCAGGCTGTGCAGGGCTTCCGTGCCCGCGCCGGCCGGGACGGCCACCGTCACGTCGTTCTCGCCGAGCCGGATCAGGGCCGGCGGCAGCGCGTCTTCGAGCGCCGTGACCACCTCCTCGGACGCGGGCGCGACGGCCGCGACGTGCCACTCCCCCTCGACGGCCGATCCGAGCAGGACGGTCGCCGTGGCTCGGACGGCGTCGGCGCTGTCGCCGTCGAGAGCGAGGTCCAGGACGGCCGACCGCAGGGCTCGTTCGGCCCCGGCGAGCTGCCGGGACCGTTCGAGCGCCAGGGCCAGTAGCGGGACAGCAAGGGTGACGACCGTCCGGTCCACCGCCGACAGCCGCCCCTCGGTACCGGCGGCGAGGAACCCGCGGAGCCGTCCCCCGGCGCCGAGCCCCTGGATCACGACCTCCCGCCCGCCTTCCGCCAGCGCCGCCGACGAGCGCGGACCGTGCCCGCGCAGGCGCGCCAGCTCCCCGGCCAGGGCGGCGGCGCGCTGGCGGGCGGACGCCGGCTGGGCGTGGACCGGGCGGCCGGCGGCGTCGGTGAGCACGGCCCAGCCCTTGATGAGGCGGGCCAGCGTGGCGACGACGGCCGCGGCGCCGTCCGGGTCGAGGGCGGCTCGGGTCAGGGCGTGCTGGGCGTCGTACGCGGCGGCAAGGGTTTCGTACTGCTCCCTGGCCACGGCGCTCGCGACGGCCTTGGAAATCGCGAGGAACGGCACCGGACGAGGCACGATCAGCAGCGGCAACCCGTGTTCCACACAGGCGCGGCGGAGAGCGGCCGGCACCGTCCGGTGGACCACGCCGATGCCGAACCCCAGGCCGACCACGCCCGTCTCGACGAGCCGTTCGACGTACCCGGTCGTCATCCCGGCCTTGAGCCCCATGCCGGTGATGAGCAGCAGCTCGCCGCCTTCGAGGTACTCGGTCGGATCCGCGAGTTCGCTGACGTGGACCCAGCGCACCTGCGTTCCCAGCCGGTCCTCGCCGGCCTCCACCGTGAGGGCGAGCGACGGATCGGCGACGAGTTGTGCCAGCGTGAGCGCCATCCGCTCAGCGTAGTTGTCCACCACGGCCAACGACCCTCACCGATCTGCGCCGCCGCGACATCTGCCTGTACCCGCCCCGCGTCGTAGCGTGGACGGACCGACGATTTCCGGAGGCTGACCATGACCGACTTCTCCGCTGCTGGGGACCAGGTGCCGACGCCCGTCACCGGCGGCCCCGGGCTGCCGCAGGAGCGACGCCTCGTCACGGAGATCCCGGGCCCCCGCTCGAAGGCCCTGCTGGAGCGGCGCACCGCGGCGGTCGCGGGCGGCGTCGGAGTCGGCCTGCCCGTGTTCATCACGGCGGCGGGCGGCGGGGTCCTCGTCGACGTGGACGGCAACTCGCTGATCGACTTCGGGTCCGGTATCGCCGTGGTCAACGTCGGCAACGCGAACCCGGCCGTCGCGGCGGCGGTGGCCGAGCAGGCTGCGGCGTTCACGCACACCTGTTTCATGGTGACGCCGTACGAGGGGTACGTGGCGGTGTGCGAGGCGCTGAACCGTCTCACCCCTGGTGACCACGAGAAGCGGTCCGCGCTGTTCAACTCGGGCGCCGAGGCCGTCGAGAACGCGGTGAAGATCGCCCGTGCGCACACCCGCCGGCAGGCGGTCGTGGTGTTCGACCACGGCTACCACGGCCGCACCAACCTGACGATGGCGCTGACCGCGAAGAACATGCCGTACAAGCACTCGTTCGGACCGTTCGCCCCCGAGGTGTACCGGGCGCCGATGAGCTACCCGTACCGCGACGCCGCCGCCGGCCTGGACCCGTCCGGTGCCGCCGCTGCCGCGCGGGCGATCTCGGTGATCGACAAGCAGGTCGGGGCCGGCAACGTGGCGTGCGTGGTGATCGAGCCGATCCAGGGCGAGGGCGGGTTCATCGACCCGGCGCCCGGGTTCCTGCCGGCGATCGCCGAGTACTGCCGGGCCAACGGCATCGTGTTCGTCGCGGACGAGATCCAGACCGGTTTCGCCCGTACCGGCGACCGCTTCGCGTGCGATCACGAAGGCGTCGTCCCGGATCTGATCACCACGGCCAAGGGCATCGCGGGCGGGCTGCCGCTGGCGGCCGTCACCGGCCGCGCCGAGATCATGGACGCGGCACACGCCGGCGGGCTCGGCGGCACCTACGGCGGCAACCCGGTCGCGTGCGCCGCCGCGCTGGCCGCCATCGGGACGATGGAGTCCGAGGACCTGACGGCGCGCGCACGGGAGATCGGCGAGACCCTGACCGGACGGCTCCGCGAGCTGGCGGCGCAGTTCCCAGTGATCGGCGAGGTACGGGGCCGGGGCGCGATGGTGGCGGTGGAGCTGGTCCGTCCGGGGACGACGGAGCCGGACGCGGCGGCCACCGCTGCCGTGAACAAGGCGTGCCACGCGGCCGGGCTCGTGACGCTGACGTGCGGGACGTACGGCAACGTGCTGCGGTTCCTGCCGCCGCTGGTCATCGGCGACGCGCTCCTCAAGGAGGGCCTGGACGTCCTCGCCGACGCCTTCGCTGCCCTGTAGCGGCGCGCTCCGGCCGCGGCGGGGCAGGATGGGGGCCATGATCCTGACGCGGCGGTTCCGGGGGCCGGACCGGTCCGGCAATGGCGGGTACACGGGCGGGCTCCTCGCGGGCGCGCTCGGTACGGCGACGACGACGGTCACGTTGCGCAAGCCACCGCCGCTCGATACCGAGCTGGACGTGCAGCCGGACGGCGACGGCGTGCGCCTGGTGCACGGGGACGACGTCGTTGCGACGGCCGCGCCTGGCGAGCTGTCCCGTCCGGTGCCTGAGCCGGTGGCGTACGAGGCGGCGCTCGGGGCCGTGGCGAGCTACGGCGGGTTCGTGACCCATCCGTTCGCGGGTTGCTTCACGTGCGGCCCGGACCGGAAGGACGGCGACGGGCTGCGCATCTTCCCTGGTCACGTCGGCGACGGTGTCGCTGCGCCGTGGGTGCCGCACGCGAACTTCGCGGGCGAGGACGGCGCTGTGCCGGCCGAGATCGTGTGGGCGGCGCTGGACTGTCCGGGCGGGTGGTCGTTCGATCTGACGGGTCGTCCGATGGTGCTGGGCCGTATGACGGCGACGGTCGGCGAGGTACCGGCGGTCGGCGAGGAATGCGTCGTCGTCGGCCAGGCCATCAGCATGGACGGCCGGAAGGGCCAGACCGCATCGGCCCTCTACGGCGCCGACGGCCGCCTGCTGGCTCAGGCCGAGCAGGTCTGGATCGCCGTGGACCCGGCCGTGATCAACGCCCTCCGCTAACCGGCAACGGCCCCCGCGCCGACGCCCCCCATTGCCGAACATCCAGATAGAGCCCTTGATCGAAAGCTCTTGATCTAAAGGTTTTGATCTAAACCTGGAGCCCGCTGAGGTGCACGTATCGCCGCCGCCGCACAAGCCGACGCGTGCTCAGGCACGCAAGGCGCGGAGAGGGCGGCGAGACGTGTGCCTCAGCGGGCCGCCTTATATCAGCGGGCCGCTTTGTAGACGCGGACGTGGATGCTCGTGCGTTGTTGCAAGGCGGCTCGCACTGCGCGGTGGAGGCCGTCTTCGAGGTAGAGGGTGTTGTCGTGTTCGACGACGTGGGGGAAGAGGTCGCCGTAGAAGGTGGAGTCTTCGGCGAGTAGCCGGTCGAGCGCGAGTTCGCGTTTGGTGGTGACGAGTTCGGCGAGGCGTACGGGGCGGGGTGGGATGTCGGCCCATTCGCGCAGGCTGAGGCCGTGGTCTGGGTACGGTCGGCCGTCGCTGACCGCCTTGAAGATCAAGCCGTCGTCTCCTTCTCTGCCCGTGGAGTGGTGGCCAGCTTATCCGGCGGGGCACTTGGTGACCGCACACCACTTGCTATTGGCAATGGTTTTCATGTAGAACTGAGCGTGCAGGGCGTCGCTGGCGGACAACCGGTCGGCGTGGGCGATCCACGCATTGACCGCCGCGACGGGTCCGGCCCGCGCTCTCCGGGCCGGACCCCTGCGCTTCCCCGATGCGGTAATCGCCCACTACCAGCGCGTACGCCCCATCTACAACCATCTTGTCAGGGATGCGACTCTTCCTGACCGCCCTGTGTGTACGGCGTTAGCGTGGCGCCGTTCTGGGCGTACCCGGCCACAGGGGTCCAGAGGGCGCGCAGGGCGCAGAGGGGAGAATCTCCATGCGAACGGGCTTATCCATCCTCGCCGCGGGCCTACTGGCCTCGGCACTCGTCACATCACCGGCGCACGCCGACCCAGGCAGTGAGGTCACGCCTGAGGAGAAGGCCGCGGCGATCAGCCGGCAGCTCGCCGCCGGTGTACAGGTGGCGCCGAAGGGCAGCGGCGCCAAGGCGCTTCCGAGCGACCCGGTGCGGGGCATCGTCCCGGACCTGTCCAAGGTGGACTTCACGTCGGTCGGCAAGCAGCTCACGCAGAAGGCACAGGCCAGGCAGGCGCAGCGCGGCAAGCAGCTCCGCGCCGCGGCGGCGGCCAGCCCGCTGCTGCACGACGAGCGTGAGCCCGTCGGCATCCGTGGCGGCAACGACCAGGCCACCACGGCGGAACGGATCACGGGCTTCGGCGTCGGGCGGGGGAAGAACGCCAAGGCACGGATCCTCGGTCAGCTCTCGCCCGAGACGGTGGCGACGGCCGCGCTGGCCCCGGTCCCCGAGGACAACGGCTCCATCCCGCTCGCCGGCGCGACCGGGATCGCCACGTCGCGCAAGGGCGTCACGACGTCCGGGACGGTCGGCGACGGCCCGCACGGCAGCGCCGGCACGGGCACCGGTGACTTCGACTTCTACGCGCTGACCGGCGTCAAGGCCGGCACGCAGGTCACCGCCGACATCGACACGCCGACCGGCGCGCTGGACAGCGTCGTGGCCGTCTACAGCTCCACCGGCGAGATCCTGGCCGTCAACGACGACGAGAGCTTCCCGACGAACGTCGACAGCCTGCTGCGCTTCACCGTCCCGGCGGACGGCGACTACTACCTGCTCGTCTCCGGGTTCGGGCTCGGCACGGTGTTCCCCGGTGACCCGTTCGACCCGGCCAGCGGTATCGGCGTCGGCGAGGAGGGCCCGTTCAACCTCACGCTGACCGTCGGCGAGGTCGACGTCGACTCGTTCGCGCTGGACCTCAAGGCCGGTGACGTGATCGGCGGCTCGGTCGCCGGCAACGCCGCCACCCTCGCTGTCCGCGACGCCGGCGGCAAGGTCCTGTTCGGTTCGCAGGGCGACTTCACCGGCATCTACTCGCCGAACTCACCGCTGCCCGGCGGCGGCAACGCGGTCGTCGACTACGTCGTGCCGAAGGCCGGCCGGTACGTGGTCCAGACGGCGAGCGGCAGCGGTCGCTACGACATCACCGTCGAGGGCTACCGCACCGGGTCCGAACTGGACGCTCGCGGCACCGTCCAGACCCTGTTCGTCGACTTCGACGGCGCGCGGGTCAACACCGCGATCTTCGGCGGACCGGGCCAGCGAAACCTCTCGCCGCTGTCCGGCTTCATCGGACGCTGGGGCCTCACCCCAGACGACGAGGACGCCCTGATCGACTCGGTCCTCGACACCGTCAAGGAGAACATCGTCGCGGACCTCCGGGCGAAGGGCACCAACCCGAACTTCGCCGTCCGGATCCTCAACAGCCGCGACCACGCCGACCCGTTCGGGCAGCCGAACGTCAGCCGGCTCGTCGTCGGCGGCACGATCGCCGAGTCCGGGATCAACACGATCGGCATCGCCCAGTCCATCGACCCGGGCAACTACGGGCACGAGGAGACCGCGCTCATCCTGCTCGACTCGGTCAGCGAGGCGTCCGGTGCCGCGTACTCCTTCAACACGTACCTGAAGCCGGAGAGCGACAAGATCGGCTTCCTCGGGCAGGCGATCGGCAACGTGGTCAGCCACGAAGCCGGCCACTACCTGGGCAACTGGCACGTGGACCAGTTCAACGACGTCCCGAGCCTCATGGACCAGGGCGGCAACTTCCCGTTCCTCTACGGGGTCGGCCCGGACGGCATCGGCGGCACCGCTGACGACGTCGACGTCGACTTCAACGAGGACACGTTCAACCCGAACGAGCCGTTCGACGGGCTGCAGGACACCCTGAACACGACGGCATGGGGCCTGACGCGGGGCGCCACCCGCTGAGGTTCCGCGGCCGCGCCTCCCGCTCGGGGGGCGCGGCCGCTGCATGTCCTACCGGCGGCGGGCGCGGAGCACCAGGTACGCACCGAAGAACAGCGCCGACCAGGCGATGGCGTGGACGGTGATGACCAGCCCGGACACCAGGTTCCCGTCGTTGCCGGCCTTGATCGCGCCGACGATCTGCGGCACCAGCCAGCGCAGCGGCCCGGCACCGTTCAGCCCCAGGACGAGTACGAGTACCGACGCGCCGACCAGCATCGACACGCCCCAGCCACGCGCACGGGTGACCGCGCGGCTCGCGTAGGCGCCCACGGCGACAGCCGGCAGCGCGGAGATCAGGTGGACCCAGAGTCCGAATCCGATCGACGCGGCGATGTCGCCGGTCGTGGCCGTCTCCGGCAGCTCGATCGTGCCGGTGGCCCACGGCGCGACCATGCCGACGACGACCGTCGGTACCGCGGTGATGCTCGCGGCCAGCAGCCCGGCGGCGACCTCCCGGCGCGCCGACCCGACGGCGAGGTACGACAGCTGCCGCTGCGCGTCCGGCTCGGTGTCGAGCGCCAGCTTCGCCTGCCACGCGAAGATGCCGAACAGGCCGACCGCTGACACGCCATAGGCATCGACGGCCGATGCCGCGCCGCCGACCTGCAACACCGCCAGCATCGCCAGGCTCGCCAGCACCGGCGCGAGCACCCGCTGCGACTTCGCGTACCCGGAGAACCGCATCCGGGACAGCGCGGCGACCTGGCTGACCGCGACCTGGTTCACTTCGCCGCCTCCGCGGGTTCCTTGCCGGCCTCACGCGCCGCGCCGCCGGCCTCACGCGCCGCGCCGCCGGCCTCACGCGCGGCGGCCCCGCCGGCCTCAGCGGCCGCCGGACCACCAGCAGGACCGTGCCGCGCCGGACCGCGCGGCGGCCGTTCGCGACGGACGCCGCGCACGTCGTAGCCGGCGGCGCGCAGCCGCGCCACCGTGGCCGCCGACTCCTTCGCCGGGGCGACGACCTCGATCACGTGACGGCCGGCCGGCGCGCCGTCCTCGGGTTCGGTGAGCAGCCCGTCGTCCAGGTACCAGCGGCGGACGCCCGGCAGCTCGCCGGCCTCGCCACGGTGGTCGCTGAAGATCGCGCACCCGCCGGCGTCGATGACGTCGGTGATGATCATGGGAAGGACGTGCCGGGTCTGGGCGTCCAGCGCCTCCCACGGCTCGTCCATCACGAGCAGTTCCGGCTGGACCAGTAACGCCTGCGCGAGGTTGATCTTCTGCGCGCTGCCCTTGGACAGCTCCTGCAGCCGCGTGTCCAGCGACGACGTGAAGAACAGCCGCTCGGACCAGTGTTCGATCGTCGCCTTCGTCTTGGCCACGTCGAGGCCCCGGACCCGGGCGATGCCCTCCAGGTAGGCCCGCGCCGTGAACGGCTGGCGGGAGGGGAACCGCTCCGGCACCCAGCTGATGACCTTCGGACGGTTCAGCACCGACCCGCGGCTCGTCGGCAGCAGCCCCGCCACGACCTGCAGGAGCGTCGACTTGCCCGCCCCGTTACGCCCGGTGAGAAGTACGGCCTCCCCCGCACCGACCTTCGCCTCGACGCCTCGCAGCACCCACGGACTGCCTCGGTGGTACCTCAGGGATACCCCTGCGAGCTCCACACTTGCCTCCATCTGTCCTGACCGGGCGCTGGCTCACCCGAGGGGCGTGATCCCCCAACTACCGGTCCAACGATCGCCGGGCTGCAACGTGACCAGCGACGTGCCAGTGTTGAACGCGTCAGGCGGGCAGGTCATCGGCTCAACGGCCAATGTGTGACGTCGCGACCCGGAGGGCCCGATCCCGCTGTATGCCTGCACCCAGCCAAAGGTAGCGCCCTGCCATAGTTCGACGCCGGTGCCCCCGGGTGACGTGAGGCGGGTTCGCGCCATTCCGTCCTCACCTCTTGCCAACGCGGTGAACGTCGTGTCCAGCTGGACGGCGCCGATCGCGCGCGGCTCGCGGAAGTCCAGGGGGCTGCCCGCGACGTCCTCGCGCCCGGTCGGGAGCAGCCGCTCGTCGACGGTCAGCCGCTCGGACGCCGGCAGGCTCAGCACCAGCCCGTCCAGCCTCTCGGTACCGACCCGGAGGTACGGATGCGCGCCGAACCCGAACGGTGCCGGCTTGGCGCCGAGGTTCACGGCGGTGTGGTCGGCGCGCAGCCCGGCCGGGCCGACGCTCCACTTGGTGGTCAGGCCCAGCGCGAACGGGTACCCCGGCTGCGGCGCCAGGACACACGTCAGCTCGATCGACTCGGGCGTCTGCTCGACCCGCTGCCAGGGAATCCACCTGGCCAGGCCGTGGCTGGCGTTTCCCCTGGTCACCTCGGTGATCGGCAGCTGGTACTCGGTGCCGCCGAACGTGTACCGGCCGCCACCCAGCCGGTTCGGCCACGGCGCCAGGAGCTGCCCGGCGCTGCGCGGGCACACCGACTCCGCCGCGTACGGGTCCACCAGCGGCACACCGTCAACCGTGTACTCGCGCAGACCGCCACCGACCTCGACCACGGTCGCCTCGTGCGGTCCGGCGCTGATCGTCCACTGCGCCCCCGAAGGCGTAGACCACCGCGCGGCCATCCGGTTCCCTTCGCTCATGCCTACCTGTTTCCCGTCCGGGCACCCTAACGGGCGTGGTGGGAGCCGCTCGCATCGTGTCCCGCGACGACCGCTCCGCCGTGCGTCACGGGTCACCCGCACGCCCGCGGTACTGGAGCAGGGGCTGGGCGAAGAACGCCACGACGACGACGATCACCGCGCACGCGATTCCGCCGCCGACCCAGGACGCCGTCACCCCGGCCAGCGCCGCCGTCGACCCGGCGCGCAGGTCGCCGATCCTGGGTCCGCCGGCGACGACCACGATGAAGACGCCCTGGAGCCGGCCGCGCAGCTCGTCCGGGGCGTAGACCTGCAGGATCGTCTGCCGGTAAACGGCGGAGACCAGGTCGGCGGCGCCGGCCACGGCCAGCAGCGCGACGGCTACGACCAGCGACGACGCGAGGCCGGAGAACGCGACCGCCACACCCCAGACGACGATCGCGACGATCAGCGCGACGCCCTGGCGACGGACCCGACCGATCCAGCCGGAGAACAGGCCACCGATCACCGCGCCGATCGCGATCGAGGCGAACAGCCATCCGACGGCCGTCCCGCCGCCGAACCGTTCCTCCGCGACCTCCGGGAACAACGCCCGTGGCATCGCGAACACCATGGCCACGATGTCCACCGCGAACGACAGCAGCAGGACGGGACGCGTCCAGATGAACCGCAGCCCCTCGATGACCGACCGGAGCCCCGGCGACGTGACCGCCCCGGCCGGCGCCAGCTTCGGCAGCCGGAACGCCGCGTACAGCGCGACCGTGAACAGCAGCGCGTCGATCGCGTACGCGACGGCGAACGAGTACCGGGCGAGGATCGCCCCGGCCGCGAGCGGGCCCAGCACCGTGCTGAGGCTGATCACCGTGAAGTTCAACGTGTTCCCGGACGGCACCAGCTCCTCGGGCAGCAGCCTCGGGATGATCGCCCCCCGCGCCGGTGACGACATCGCGAACGCCGCCGACTGGAGAGCCGTCAGCCCGAGCAGCAGCGGCACGTTCCGCAGGTCCAGCAGGGCCTGGACCAGCAGCCCGCCCGTGCACGCCCACGTCAGTGCGGACGACGCCAGCAGCAGGAGCCGCCGGTCCATGGCGTCCGCCACCGAACCGCCCCACAGGCCGAACACCAGCAGCGGCAGGAACGCGGCGATCCCCAGCATGCCGACCCAGAACGACGACGACGTGATCGCGAACACCTGCACCGGCACCGCGACGGCCGTCAGCTGGTACCCGACGAACGACACGCCCTGGCCGATCCAGAGCCGCCGGAAGTCCGCGTACCTCAGCGGACGCGTGTCGACCGCGACCCGCCGCACCGCGCCCAGTAACCCCCGCCGCTTCCCCGGATCGCCGGACGCCCCCGCGGCGTCCAGCGGTGAGAAGTCCCGCTCACTCACTGTGTTCCCCAACTCACGGAGACAGCCGTTCGACGAGCCAGGTGGACTGGTCGGGGCGGCGGAAGCGGAGGCGGTCGTGGAGACGGTCCGGGCGACCCTGCCAGAACTCGATCGAGTCCGGGGCGACGCGGAACCCGCCCCACGTCGGCGGGCGCGGAACGGGAGTGCCCTCGGGGTAACGGGCGGCGAGCGCGTCCCGTGCGGCCTCCAGATCGGCGCGCGAGGCGATCACCGCCGACTGCTGGCTGGCCAGCGCGCCGAGCTGCGCACCGCGCGGGCGGGACGCGAAATACGCGTCGGACTCCGCGTCGGCCACCGGCTCGACCGTGCCCGTGACCAGCACCTGTCGCTGGATCGGATGCCACGGGAACACCAGGCTCGCGACCGGGTTGGCGAGCGCCTGCTGCCCCTTGCGGGACGTGTAGTGCGTGAAGAAGACGAAACCGCGCTCATCGACGGCCTTGAGCAGGACGGTCCGCGCGGTCGGACGGCCGTCCTGGCTGGCTGTGGCGACGATCATGGCGTTCGGCTCGGACAGGCCGGCGCCGACGGCGTCGTCGAGCCAGCGGCGGAACTGGGTCAGCCAGTCGGCGGCGAGATCGGACTCGTCGAGGCCGCCGTGCTCGTACACTCGGCGCATGGCAGCGAGCCGTTCGACATGCGCGGCATCGAGCCTGCCCACACCCTTCGGACCTGGGCCTTCCCCGTTCACCGGCCCCCCTCTCGTGCGCCTGGCCCGACCTTATGCCGGGGAGGGACGGTAGCGGCGTTCACCGTGGCGTAGACCACTGGTGGGCGGCGTTGCTCCGGGACCGCGCCAAGGATTGCCAGGCGTCCGAAATAGAAAGGTTTGAAAGTAGCCCAAACAGGAATGTCGCACATCACACAGGCAGGGTGCCTCGCGTTGCGCTACCAGCGAGTTGCAAGATAGTCAGGATTGTTACGGCCGCCCACAAGGTGGTTCGACCAGGCCGGCGCGCACAAGCCGCCGTTGACGACTGGGAGCGACGAAGGATGTCTGACTTCAAACCGGGCCTTGAGGGCGTTGTCGCGTTCGAGACCGACATTGCCGAGCCTGACAGGGAGGGCGGCGCCCTCCGCTACCGGGGCGTCGACATCGAAGATCTGGTGGGCCACGTTTCGTTCGGCAACGTGTGGGCGCTGCTCGTCGACGGGAAGTTCGGGCCGGGCCTGCCCCCGGCCGAGCCGTTCCCGATCCCGGTGCACTCCGGTGACATCCGGGTCGACGTGCAGAGCGCCGTGGCGATGCTCGCCCCGTACTGGGGCCTCGGCCAGCTCATCGACATCGACGAGGCGCAGGCCCGCGAGGACCTGGCCCGGATCTCGGTCACGACGCTGTCGTTCGTCGCCCAGTCCGCGCGCGGAATCGGCCTGCCCGCCGTGCCGCAGCGCGAGATCGACAAGGCGAGCACGATCGTCGAGCGGTTCATGATCCGCTGGCGGGGCGAGCCGGACCCGAAGCACGTCCAGGCCGTCGACGCCTACTTCATCTCCGCCGCCGAGCACGGCCTCAACGCCTCGACGTTCACCGCGCGTGTCGCGGCGGGCACCGGCGCCGACTGTGCCGCGTGCATTTCGTCGGCGATCGGTTCGATGTCCGGTCCGCTGCACGGTGGGGCGCCGAGCCGCGTCCTGAAGATGCTGGACGAGGTCGAGCGGTCCGGCAACGCCGAGGCGTGGGTCAAGAACGCGCTGGACAAGGGCGACCGCCTCATGGGCTTCGGCCACCGCGTCTACCGCGCCGAGGACCCCCGCGCCCGCGTGCTCCGCCGCACCGCCAAGGAGCTGGGCTCGCGCCGCTTCGAGGTCGCCGAGGCGCTGGAGAAGGCCGCCCTGGCCGAGCTGCACGCCCGCCGCCCCGACCGGGTGCTCGCCACGAACGTCGAGTTCTGGTCGGCCGTCGTGCTCGACTACGCCGAGGTACCGGCGCACATGTTCACCTCGATGTTCACCTGTGCCCGCACCGCCGGCTGGCTCGCCCGCATCGTCGAGCAGAAGAAGCTGAACAAGCTGGTGCGGCCGTCCGCGCTGTACGTGGGGCCCGCTTCGCGCAAGCCGCAGGACGTTGAAGGCTGGGACTCGATCGCGCACGTCTGAGTTTGCTAGGGGCGCCCTGCCTGCCCCGCCGGCCCCGCCCGCCCGCTTGCCCCCGCCCCGCAGCCTGTCTGCCTGCCCCGCCTGCCTGCCCCGCCGACCTTCGGACTTTTGAGGGTCGGCGGGGGCGGCGGGACCTCAAAAATCCGAAGGTCGAGGGCTGCGGTCAGAGTCCACCGGCGACCCGGAGCACCGCGCCCGTCGCGTAGGACGCGGCCGGCGACATGAGCCAGGCGATGGCCTCGGCGATCTCCACGGCCTCCCCCGGGCGCCCCATCGGGATCGTGCCCGCCAGCTTGGCCGGACGATCGGCGTCCCCCGACAACGCGTGGATTCCGGTGCGGATGATTCCCGGCGACACCGCGTTGACCCGGATCCCGTCCGGCGCCAGTTCCTTCGCCAGCCCCACCGTGAGGGCGTCGACCGCCGCCTTCGTCGCCGCGTAGTGCACGTACGTGTTCGGGCTGCCGATCGTCGACGCCGATGACGACACGTTCACGATCGCCCCGCCGCGCGGCAGGACAGCCGCCGCCCGGCGCGCGCACAACAGCACGCCGATCAGGTTGACATCGACGACCCGGCGCAGATCCTCGACCTTGGCGTCCGCCAGCCGGCCCATCGGGCTCGTCACGCCCGCGTTGTTGACCAGGCCGGTCACCGGCCCCAACTCGGCGGCGACGGTGTCGAAGAGGCGGTCGACATCGTCCTCGTCGGTCACATCCACCTGGACCGGGAAGCCGCCGGTCGCCCGTGCGACGTCGTCGGCGGCGTCGCGATCGCGCGCGTAGCCGATCGCCACCGCATGACCGGCTGTGGTCAGAGCGGCCACCGTCGCCGCACCGATGCCGCGGCTACCACCGGTCACGATCGTCACCAGTCCCATGCGCTCAGGCTAAGCGCCACCCGCCAGACAGCGGGCACGCGAGGGCTGGGCCGGCGCGGCCGGCGCGGGCCGGCCGGGCTGGGCGCGCGCGAGGGCTGGGCGGAAGGCGGCGGGCGGCGGCGGGTGCCGCCCAGCCGCCCGGTGCCGCCCAGCCGGGGTGCCGCCGCAGCTGACCTTCAGGCGCCACCGCTGCCGGGTTCGCAAAGAGAAGTTTGCAAAAGCCTCTTTGCAAAGAGCTCTTTGCGGTGACCCGTGAGGGGCATGAGCGAGCGCCTGAGAATACACCTACTACGTCTCCGACGTCGCGACGTTGAAGGCCGTGGCCCACCCGTTGCGCGTCCGCCTGCTGGGCGCGCTACGCCTCACCGGGCCGG